>JADJOP010000043.1 GCA_016713735.1 Bryobacterales bacterium | reverse complement strand
CGCCGAGGTGCAGTTCAACACGCTGTCGTTTCTGACGACGCTGAGCCTGCGGATCTTTTGAGCAGTCCTCGGCAGGTGGTTCGCCCTATGGCCCGCCGTGGCTGTCGTTTCAAACCCGTAATGGCGGGAAGGTTCGTGCCGCGACCTGGCGGTGTTGTTCTGCGACGCGTGCCGGTGATGGGAATCGTGCGCGCGCGCTTCGTGGAGTGGATATGAATGCGCGTCGGCGACGGCTGCGGAAGCTTCGATGCACGCCTGGGCCGAGGGGCATTTGCGGGCATCGGATGGCGAGGATACGACCCCCTCGCGCGGCCTGGCTGTTTCCGACGCCCACGTCGCGGTGGCGGCGGGCTTTCGACGCGGAACTGGCTTCGCCCGTGGCGGATGGTTTTCCGGCGGAGCGCCGGCTCGCGCAAGGAGACGTCGATTGCGATGCAGGTGGACCATGCCGGGTAAGCGCGTGGCAATCCTCTCGCCGGTGGCTCTGGCGCACGCCGCCGCGCCAGTATGGCGCCTGGGAGACGGTGGCCGGCAACATCACTTCGGAGGTCCTGGCGGCGTGGGGTTGGACGGGACGCTGTTCGGCCACCAGGGACTCGATCACGCGGGCGAAGCTCCATGCCGTACGGTCGGAACGGGGGTGGCGAAGAGGATCCAGGCGCCGATGCGAAGGTCGCCGAGTGCCTGCGCCACGGCGCCGAGGCGTTTGAGCATGCGGATGAGTTTGACCTGATCCACAGCCACGGCGACTTCATGGCCTTAGCACGCGGCTGGTGAAGACGCCCGTGCTTACGACGATCTACGGTTCGTCGCCAGCGGATCCTGCTGCATATGAGAAATACCGCCACGTGCTACTTTGTGTCGATCAGCGATTTCGACCGCGCCAGCGGGCTGAACTACCTGGCCACGGTCTACAACGGAATCGACCTGAGCCTGTATCCACTGCGGAGGGCGCGGGCGATCATCTGGTGTTTCTTGGCCGTATTCACCCGGACAAGGGCGTGCATCTGGCGATCGAAGTGGCGCGGCGGTCGGCATGCCCCTGCTGATTGCGGAATCGTTCAGGACAGGGACTACTTTCGGGAACAGGTGGAGCCGCATCTCTCGGAGACGATCCGCCACATCGGCGCTTTGATGTGGCGGGCAAGAAACCGTCTGTTTGCGATGGCGCGGGCGTTGCTGCATCTGAATACGATCCCGGGAGGGGTTGTCTGTCCAGCAATATATTAACGCAATGGTGTGCCAGGGATCGCTATGGATCTCGGCTCCTGCCGGGAGGTGATCGCGGATGGCGGACAGGCTTTCTCGTTCGAGATACGAATGAGGCGGTGGTGGCGCTGGAGAGAGGGTGCGGAGATCGCGTGGGGCAGGCATGCTGTGGGCAGCGGGTGGAGCGGCTCTTTCCATCGAGACGATGCTGCGGATAGCGGCGCCGTGTACGAAACGATCTTGCGCGCGAGCAGCAAAGGGGACTATGAATCACGATGTAGTGAGGCGGTGCTGCGGGCGAATCCGATTCCTGACCCAAAGCGTTGGTGCCCTACCCCGTGGAACGGTCTCATAACGCTACCGTGGTGAAGCACGGCCAGCAGTACATCAGTGCTGTTCCGCCTTCGCATCTGCGGACGGGGCGGTCGATCATCGGTTTGGCGCGAAGCAGAAACGGTTTCTGAGTTCACTGTGGATCCGGCGTTCTTTCGCTCCGGCTCGCGATTTAATCGTTCGCGGCCTGTACGAGGAGTTCGGCGTGGAAGACCTGCGCGGGACGCGGATCGATGACGAGTATCTGATCACCTACAGCGCTTACTCGCGGAATGGCGTGCGGGTGTGGCGCTGGCCCGAACGCACGACTTTCTGAGCGTGGAGTTGCGTGTCGCTCATCACAAGCCGACTACCGCAACGTGGTGATCTTTCCGGGAAGTTTGAGGGCTATATGCGCGGCTCGACGGTCCGCACTCGGAGATTGCGCCGTGGTCGATCTGGATCTCGTATTCGCCAGACCTGCGCTTCTGGGGAGTCGCAACTGGTGATGCGTCCCGTGCCGTACCACTGGGACGATGAAGATCAGGCCGGGCGCTCCGCCGATCCGGACCGAACAGGGCTGGCTGAGCATCTATCACGGCGTGTTCGAGACGATGATGTTCATCGCCTCGGCGTTGCGTTGCACGACCTGCGAAACCCGGCGCGCATCCTCGGCGTTGGCGACTCGTGGACTCCTGCAACCGGAAGCTCCGTGGAGGTGACCGGTTATGTGCACAATGTCGTTTTCACCTGTGGTGCCGTGGCGGAGCCCGATGGAAGCGTGAAGATCTATTGGGGCGGCGCGGACACGGTGACGTGCGTGGGCGAGTGCAAGGCTCAGCGATCTGGTTGCGCTTTGCTCGGAGTAGGCCGTCCACTCGTTTGAGAACACGCCGGGTTCGCCGGCAAACAAGGCCTGCACCCGGCGAGTGCGTTGTAGCATAGCCTTATGCGCGTCGTTCCTCCTCCTCATCGCTTTCCGCCGCTTGCCGCATAATCCAACATGGCGACCTCATCGCTGCCGCAATGCGATGGAGAAGGAGTTGCAATCCATCGCCATCGTCGAGCGCAAGGTGATGGTCCTCATGCGCGACGGCAAGCGCATGGCCGATGTACCGCCCCATGGACACCAGTAGCGCTACGGCACGATCTTCGTCCGCACGCCCTACAACTTCAACCGACGCGAAGCTGCGCGTGCTCCCGGCGGACATGTCGAAGCCGATCGAAGTTTTGAAGAAGGGCTTCGCTTACATCGTCATGAATGAACGCGGGCACTATTTCTCGGAAGGCACCATGACATTCTGGGCATGCCGTTGACTCCGATGGCGATGGACGCGTTCTCGTGGATCGCCAAACAGAGCTGGTCAAACGGAAAGGTAGGCGCCATCGGATGCTCCCTCCACAGCCGAGTGGCAACTGGCCGGGGCGGCGCGCGGCATGCGGCGTTCACCACCATGATCCCGGTAGGGATTCGGCGCCGGCGGGTCGTGCCGGCCCCACCATGAACAAGGCAACTGGTATCGCGGCGGCGCTCTTCCAAATGCGCCTTCGCCGCGTGGATCTATGGCGAGCAGAACCAGGTGCGCTCGATGTTCTTTCCAGACGCGGAGCACGATGACCTGCTTCAACGCCTCGCGCCTGTTCGACCTGGCGCCCCAAAATGCCGCCGGTTGATTGGTCGAAGGCGCTGCGCCACCTGCCTGTGCAGGGCATCCTGAAAGCCGTGAACGGACCGCGCGGCATCTACGCCGACGCGATGGATGTGGACACCGGCGGACGAAATGAACCAGCGCACCCCAAACGATCCGGCCTGGTACCGCGGCGTACTGGCACGACGACAAGCCCATCAACAGCCGTGGCTTAAAGTTCATGTCGTGGTACGACCTCTCCATCGGTCCGAACCTGGCGGCCTATAACCATGTGCGAAAAACCGCGCGGCCCGAAATCGCCGACCAGCAGTACATGGTGATTGCGCCCGTCACTCACTGTGCCTATACGCGCACGGAAGAAGAGACGATCATCGGGGAACGCAACGTCGGAGATGCGCGGCTCAATTACAACGACCTGACTTACGCCTGGTTCGACTTTTACCTTCGCGGGCAGAAAACAGAAATCCTGGAGAAATTGCCGAAGGTCCAGTACTACACGATGGGCATGAATAAATGGCAGTCGTCGGACACTCTGTCGGCGGGGCGAAAACATGATGAAGTTGTATCTGGCCAGCGGCGGGAAGGCCAACAGCCTCTTCGGCGATGGAGCGCTCTCCCCTGCGCCACCCACGCGCGACGCTCCCGATGCCTTCACTTATGACCCGAACAACCCCGTCCTTTCCATGGCGGCAATGTCTGCTGCTAGGGAACGCGGGTCACCGTCGGAGCGTTTGACCAAAGGCGCATGGAGCCAGGGCGGACGTTCTGGTCTACTCCACCGAACCGCTGCGGGAACCCGTGGAGGTGAGCGGTCCGGTGACGGTGACGCTCTACGTCTCCTCCGACGTGAAGGACACCGATTTCACCGCGAAGCTGGTGGATGTGTATCCCGACGGCCGCGCCTACAACCTGGACGAGACCATCCAGCGCGTGCGCTATCGCGAGGGCTACGATAAGACGGTATTTATGGGAAAGGGCCGGATTTACAAAGTGGCCCTAAGTCCCCTCAACACAAGCAATCTGTTCGAGGCCGGACACCGCATCAGGGTGGAGATCTCAAGCAGTAACTTCCCGCGCTTTGACCGGAACCTCAATACCGGCGGCAATAACTACGATGAGTCCGAAGGCGTAGTGGCCCATAACCGCGTGCACCATTCGCGCGAGTATCCGTCATCGGTCGAACTGACCGTAGTCAAGCGTTAGCAGCTTCCCTGCCCCGTTACGCCTTCCACCGCCACACCTGCGCGGCGTTGCCGCCCAGAATCCACGGTTTATCGGCATCGGTGAAATAGGGATGTCCTCACGAACCAGCCGCAGTTCATCGGCCAGCGGAATGCGCCGCGTATTGCCCACCATACCCGTGCCAAACAGCAGCCGCAGCGGACCGAACGCCTCGTGGCGCACCATCCGCCCAAAGGGATGCACATCGAGTAAAGGGTGCTGCCTGGTTTTCCGAGAGCCGAGTACAACTCCGTGAACTTCACCCAGACATTCGGATACTTCGCCAGGGCTTCAGCAGGTGGTCATTCTCCACCCACGGCGCGCGCGGCAGAATATCCGGACGCCCCAGATGATCCACCACCCTTCACCCGGATACCGCCGCACCATATCTTCCAACTGCAGCATCTTGCCGATCAACACGTTGAACACCGCGCCCAACTCTTCGGCCTTCTGCCAGAGCGCATAGTTGGCTGGCGCGTTCAGCCACTGGTCACTCGGAAAGCGGTCCGGCGGATGATAGATCGGACTCAGCCGCATGCCGGAGAGCCCGTTGCGCCGCACCTCGCGCTCGAGCACGGCGGCGTTGTTCGGGTCATGCGGATCGATCAACCCGTGCCCCACGAACCGCTTCGGAAACCGCTTCACGCAGTCTGCAATGTAGCGGTTGTTCCAGCCGCTCGAGCGTTCCTGCACGAGCACGGCGCGGTCCACGCCATGCTGCTTCATCTCGTCGAGATAGAGTTCGACGCTGCCGTCTTCCCGCGGTTTGCGGTAGCCGGGTTCGGGCGGGCTGAACGGATAGCGCGCCGAATCCAGCGACCACACATGCATGTGCGTGTCGATCACCGGCGGCGTGGCCGCGAACACGGGCGTGGCCACGGCGGCGGCGCTCAGCAGCAGTTCCCGGCGCGAGAGCGTGTCCATGGCGGTATCCAGGGCGGTATCCATGGCGGTATCCATGGCGGCTCAGTGTAACAGAGTCCTCATCCGGCCCGGCTGCCCTTCGCCGCGCGCCCCGGCGCCCTAACGCGGATCAAACAGCGCAAACGTGAAGATGTCGCTCTCGGCGGCAATCGTCACGTATTGCTTGCCGTCGATCATATACGTGGCCGGCGAAGCAAACAGGCTATGGCCCGTGGAAAAATGCCAGAGGTCGCGCCCTGTCTTCGCATCCAGCGCAACGAGATTGCCGTCGTCATCGCCGGAGAAAATCACTCCGCCCGCGGTGGAGACAGCGCCCGCCCACATCACGCCCGGACCCGGCATCGGGTATTCCCAGCGGATGTCTCCCGTCAGCACATCGAGCGCCCGCATGTAGAACTTGCCCGGTTCGGTTGGAATCCCCTCGTTGCCCGTGCCGCGAAAGCCCGTCGACGGCGCGGGTTCCTTGGCCGAGGCGACGATGATGTCGCACTGCTCCAGCGTGACCACATAGAAGAGACCCGTGGTTGGGTTGTAGGCGGGCGACATCCAGTTGGAGGCGCCGCGCACCGACGGGCACACCTTCGTCCCCGCCGGCGTTGGGATCTTGTCCGGATTCACCTTCGGGCGGCCCCGGTCATCGAGTCCGTTCGTCCAGTCCAGCTTCTTCACAAACGGCTTGGCGTGGAGGAACTCACCTGTAACGCGATCCAGGATGTAATAAAAACCGTTGCGGTTGGCCTGCACCAGCAGCTTGCGCGGCTTGCCGCGAAAAGGCAGCGTCCAGCAGCACGGGTTCTCGTTGGCGTCCCAGTCCCACACGTCGTGCGGCGTGAACTGGAAATGCCATTTCAATTTCCCCGTATCGGCGTCGAGCGCAACGACGCAGTCCGAGTACAGGTTGTCGCCCGGCCTGCGACCGCCATAGAAATCGGGCCACGGATTGCCGGTGGGCCAGTAGATGAGATTCAATTCAGGATCAAAGGATCCGGTAGTCCAGGTCGGCGCGCCGCCCATCTCGGCCGGGAAGCCGCCCCAGGTATCCGAGCCCGGTTCGCCCTTGGCCGGCACGGTCCAGAAGCGCCAGTTCTCTTTGCCCGTTTCCGGATGAAGCGAGGCGACAAAGCCGCGCTGACCCGAGCCGCCCCCGGCGACGCCCACCAGGATGCCATTGCGAATGGCCAGCGGCGCAATCGATGTCGTGTAGCCGCCGGCAAAGGACGCATACTCGACATCGAAGATCAGGTTGCCCGTGGAGCGGTCGAGCGCGATGAGGTGGCAATCGGCGGTGGCGAAATAGACGCGGTTGCCGAGGATGGCCGAGCCGCGATTGACGCGCGTGCCCTTCGCGCCGGAGGCACGATAGCGCCACACCTGGCGTCCGCTGCGGGCATCGAGCGCATACATTTCGTTGGTGTTGGAGATGTACATCAGCCCGTCGTGCACAATCGGCGTGGCCTCGAGCTTCTTCGCACCTTCGATATGAAACACCCATTGCGCCACCAGCGACTTGGCGTTGGCGGGCGTGATCTGGCTGAGCGAGGAATGGCGCTGGGCCGAGTAATCGCCATGATAGGTGAGCCACTCCTGGTTGGGCGAGCGGCGAATCGCCTCGGGCGTCACTTGCGACCATGCGGCCAGAGGGATCAGACAGGCAAGCAGTGGTTTCATGGCGCACCTACGGTAGGTCGGCTCGATTGACGCGCCAGGAAGGCGATCAGGTGGACGGCGTCCCCGGCGGCGGCGGGCGGCATGAGGGAGGAGTCGCGCCACTCCATCGCCGTGAGCGCCGAGGCTTGCAGCAGGTGCAGTTTTCCCGCCTGATCGAGCACCTGGAGCGAGTAATTGTTGTGGTTCCGGGCCACGCCTTCCACAGTGCGTCCGTCGCGCAGCACGGCCTTCACGGCGCGGTAACCCTCGGCGATGCGGGCCGATGGCCGCGTCACCGCTTCGCGCAATTGCGGCACCGTGCGGTCGGCGCCGATGTTGGAAAGGTCGGGCCCCGGATGGCCTCCCGCGCCGAGAATCATGTGGCACCCCGCGCAGCCGGCCGCGCCGAAAAAGAGCTGCCGTCCGCGTTCCGGGTCGCCGGGCGTCTGGGTCCGGATCGCCGGCGCGGTCAACGAGCGCACGAACGCGGCCACCTGCGCCACTTTCTCCTCTCCCATGGGGAAGTCGGGCATGCTGGTGCCGGGCAGTCCATTGGCGATGGCGTTGAGCAGGGCGCGGTCAGCCAGCCTGGCGGCGCGGCCCGAGAGCAGGCTCGGCCCCTGGCTGCCTTCCCCGGTCGCGCCATGACAGCCCGAACAGGAGCCCATATAGATGCGCCGGCCGGCCTCAACGGCGGCGGCGTCGCGCGGAATCAGGCCGCGCGGAATCAGATTATTTTGTCCGAAAACAGCGGAGGCGACCGCAAGCAGCAGCCACAAGCGCATACGGATCAGACTTCCTTCACCGGCGGCATGTTGTCCACAAAGCCGCACTTGGTGCGCCGCAGCTCGGCGATGGCCTGCTCGCGCATCTTCCGCAGCCGGGCCTTGTGCTCGGGCTTAATGGCGAGGTTGTCCAACTCGTCCGGATCGGCCTGCAGATCGTAGAGCTCTTCCAGATCGGTCGTGAGCGGGCGCACATACTTGTAGCGCTTGTCGCGGATCATGACATACCACGGCACACCGCCATGCAGCACGGCATCGCCCGTGGGAATTTTGTTCGTGTCCGAGCCATAGGTCTGCCCGGTGGCCACCATCAGCGCCGGGTGATCCCACTTCGCCTTCTGGTCCATAATGAGCGGCGTCAGGTCGCGCCCATGCATCTCCCAGGGATGCTTCATCCCGGCAAAGCGCAGCATCGTCGGCACCAGGTCAGCGCCGGTGACGGGCACATCGCACACCCGGTTCTGCGGAATCTTGCCCGGCATCGAGAAGATGAGCGGCGAGCGGGTGTTGGCGTCATAGGCGGCGATCTTCGTGCCACGGAACCCGTGCTGGCCAAATGCCAGTCCCTGGTCAGAGGTGAACACGACGAAGGTGTTCTGGCGCTGCCCGGTCTCCTCAAGCGTCTGCATCAGCCGCCCCACGGCCTCATCGAGCGCATAGACGCCCTGATGATACTGGCGCACCCACTCGATGAACGACTTGCCGCCGGCCACCGGCTTGCCGTTCGAGTCCTTGTTCCACTGATTGATCTTCTGCGCCCACTCGGGCTTACCCGGACGCGGCGCGAAGATGTCCTTCGGCGTGTCGAGATCAATCCCGGCCAGCTCTTTCAGATGCCGCTCAGCAGGCGTGTAGGGGCCGTGCACCGCGCCGTAGCAGAGCCACAGATACCACGGCTTATCCTTGTCGCGCCCCTCGCCGCGAATGAAATCGGTGGCCCAGTCGGTGTACTGGTCCGTCGAATAGCGCTTGAGCATCTCCGTCTTGCCGCCCTGGTAGGTGATGGGCTGGTCGTAGTAATAATGCGTGCTCGTCTCGGGATACTTGGGCCGGTTCCACACCAGTTGGAAATCCCAATCGCGGCCGAAGCCGGTGTCGGTGCCGGTGTGCCACTTGCCGATCTGCGCCGTCGTGTAGCCGTGCTTGCGCATCTCCTTGGGCCAGAAGGGGCACTTCGCCGGATCGTACGAACTGCCCGGATAGCTGCCCGTCATCGACATCGACTCCACGCCATGCTGGAAATGCCCGGTGAGCAGCGTCGCCCGCGACGGCATGCACCAGGCGCCGTTGTAAGCGGCCAGAAAGCGCACCCCTTGCGAGGCCAGACGGTCGATGTTCGGCGTCTTCACCCACGGGTAGGCCTCTTTGTAACAGCTCAACGTGCGGTAGGAATGATCGTCGGTGTAGATGAAAAGAATGTTCGGACGCTCCGGGGTTGCCGGGGGCGCGGCCTGTGCGGCTGCACCGGCGCCGAGCATTCCGAGCAGATGGCGGCGTGATAAGGAAGAAGACATAGGCACCTCGCTGCAGACTGGATTTCCAGTGCCGGGTAGTATATCGAACCCCAGCCTTGCATGGAGTCACCGGCGGGCGCAGTTTTCCCTTGACCTCCCGCGCCCAGTTCGGTTAGTCTCAACCTATTCCACCTGCCCTGTGGCCGGTGCACCTTCATTTGCTCTTCGCACTGAGCAACTCCCCAAACGTCTTGTGGTGTTCCCTCGGCATCCGTGTTGCCGGATACCGTCCCCCATCTGGCTTTCACTCCGCAACGCCGGCCGCTCATGCTGTGCCGGGAAGGATCGTCATCACCATGCCCATCGCCGCCAAACAGGTGGAACACCTGCTCGAAAAAGGCTTCTCGCGCCGCCAGGTGCACCGCATCGCCGCCGTGCTCGCCGGAGGCGCCGCCCTGCCGTTCTACAACGAATACGCCATGGCCCAGGAGGCCGAAACGCGCCTCCGCCGCTCCACGCGCGGAACCCTGCCGCCAGGCACCGTGCGCATCAGCTCCAATGAGAACCCGTTGGGCCCCTGCAAGGAAGGTCTGGAGGCGCTCTACAAAGTCGCTCCTTTCGGCGGCCGATACCAGCCGTTCGGCGAAACCTCAGCCTTCGCCGAAGCGGTGGCCGAAGCCGAAGGCGTCAAGGCCGACCACGTCATGCCCACCGCCGGCTCCTCCGATCCGCTCCACCGCACCACCTGCGCCTTCACCTCGCCCACGCGCAGTTGGACCATGGCCGACCCCGGCTACGGCGGCCGCGTGCCTTCCTACATCGGCGGCAAGGTGGTCCGCGTGCCCCTGCGGGCCGACTATTCGCACGACGTCGAGGCGATGGTGAAAGCCGACCCCAACGCCGGCGCCTACTACGTCTGCAACCCCAACAACCCCACCGGCACGGTGACCGCGCGCAAGGACATCGACTTCCTCCTCGCCCACAAAAAGCCTGACGCCGTGGTGGTGGTCGATGAAGCCTACATCCACTTTTCCGATAGCGCCCAGCCCTGCAACGATCTGGTCGCCGCGGGCAAGGATGTAGTCGTGCTGCGCACCTTCTCCAAGGCCTACGGCATGGCCGGCCTGCGCGCCGGGTTCGCTCTGGCCCGCCCCGACCTGCTCGCCAAGATGGGCCAGTTCGCCTCCTCCGGCTTCATGCCCATCACCGGCTTGGCCTGCGCCACGGCCAGCGTGAAGGCGAGGCATGTCGCCGCCGAACGCCGCGCCATCAACAAGCGGGTCCGCGAGAACACCTTCGAGTTCCTGGAAAAGAAGGGCGTCGAGTTCATCAAGAGCGAGACCAATTTTTTCATGATCGAAGCCAAACGCCCCGGCGGCGACATCGCCAAAGCGATGCTCGAACACGGCGTCATGATCGGCCGCGTTTGGCCCATCTGGCCCACCAAGGTCCGTATCAGCGTCGGCAAGCAGGAAGAGATGGACAAGTTCAAAATCGCCTTCGATCAGGTCTGGTCCTAACCGAAGCCCACTGGACCGGCCAACCCAACTTCGCTCGTGGCCTGCAGGGTGAGCGCTTCGCCGCCGGACTCTCCCTGCTCGCCGCCTGCACCTGGCCGCGGAAGAGGGACCTGGCCTACGGCGCCCCGGCAACCCCTTCCCCACCGCCCCCGGCGGACCGCAAAACGCCGGCGCCCCCTTTGCCCAGCGCATCGACGGTTGGAATAACCCCGCTGCCTTCCCCAGGGCCCCAGTTCCTCCGGCAACCTCAGCCACACCACCGGACTTCGCGGCCCCGGCCAGAGCAACTTCGGCGGTTCGCTGTTCAAGACCGTCACCAACCCGCAATTCGGCGCGATCAACTCCCAGGCCAACTTCTCGCGCCTGGTCCAGTTGGGCGCGCGGTTCAACTTCCAACCTCGCCGACCCCGTCGGGCCGCGCGTCGTCTGACCAGCCTTCGCGGTGCGGGCGACTCGCCGCCCCCAGGCCAGAATCGCAAGAACGAAGGGCCGGTCCTCCTCGGGAAAGAGGGGGACCGGCCCCGATTTCTTACCCCCGCCTCTCCCACCACGCCTCGCCTCCCGCCCACATTTCCGCAACCTTTTCGCCCCCGGCGTCGTATTCTGTACTCGTTACCTTTTTGGAAAAACCCCGTCTATCCGGTTGTTGAGCGGACTATCTGCAGCAGCAACGGTGACCGGGGTTCTCAGGCGAGGCCCCCAGGTGGAAGAAGCGGCACTCATACGAGCGGCGCAAGCAGGCGACGAGCAAGCCTTTGAGCAACTGGTCCATTCCTATGACCAGGCGGTTCTCCGGCTCGCTTACAACCTCCTGCGTTCTCAAGAGGATGCCCGTGACATCTACCAGGAGGCGTTCCTCCGCGTCCACCGCAATCTGCACACCTTCCGCTTTGACTGCAGCTTCCACACCTGGCTCTACCGCATCGTCACCAACCTCTGCCTCGACCACCTGCGCAAGCGCAAGGTGCGCAAGGAAGAGTCCACCGTCGTCGAAACCGAAGACGGCACGCGCGACCGCGTCTCCACCATCCCCGAACCCGGCGTGAGCGGCGACCCCGAGCGCTACCTGCTCAGCCGTGAGTTGCGCAGCCGCATGAACCAGGTGCTCGAACAGCTCACGCCCCGCGAGCGCACTGTCTTCGAAATGAGGCATCATCAGGGGATGCGCTTGCGCGCCATCGGCGAAGTTCTGGGCACGAGCGAAGAAGCGGCAAAGAATTGCTTGTTCCGCGCCACGCAGAAAATGCGCGCCGCGCTGGGAGAGTTTGTATGACCTGCGAGAAGGTCCAGGCCGAGCTGCCGTTCCTGCTCTACGGCGAGTTGAGCTTCGACGAAGAAGAGCAGATGGAGCAACACCTGGCCGGCTGCGCCCAATGCCGCCAGGAGTTGGACAGCCTGCGCTCGCTGCACACCGCGCTCGACCAGGCCCCCGACCCCGTCCCCGCCCCGCTGCTCATGGACTGCCGCCGCGAACTGCGCCTGCGCATCCGCGAAGAAGCGGTGGAAAAGCGCAGCCGGAGCTGGTGGCAGCGCCTGAGCGGCCTCTCCGCCCCGCACTGGCTCACCCCGGCCTGGGGCCGCGCCGCCGGGGCCTTTGCCATGCTCGCCGTCGGCTTCCTCGGCGCACGCCTCACCCTGCCCCAGGCGGCCCGCATCGAACCCACGTTCGACACCATCCCCGTCAGCGGCACGCGCGTCCGCTTTGTCGAGCCCGACTCGGCCAACGGCCTCGTGAAGATCACGCTTGAGGAAACGCGCGAGCGCCAGGTCACCGGCAAGCTCGACGACGACCGCATCCGCCAGCTGCTGCTCACCGCCGCCCAGGACCCGGCCGACCCCGGCCTGCGCGTGGAGACCATCGACCTGCTGCAACAGGAGCCGGCCACCGCCGAGGTCCGCGCGGCCCTCATCGCCGCCCTGCAAGGCGACGAAAACTCCGGCGTCCGCATGAAGGCCCTGCAAGGCCTCAAGCGCTACGCCACTCACCCCGAGGTGCGCTCGGCGCTCACCACCGTCCTGCTCAACGACGACAACCCCGGCATCCGCACCCAGGCCATCGACCTGCTCGTGCAGCACAAGCAGCGTGACGTCGTCGGCGCCCTCCAGCAGCTCATGGAACGCGAGGAGAACGACTACATCCGCCAGCGCACGCAGCGCCTTCTGCGCGATCTCAACGCCAGCGTGGACAGCTTCTAGCCATGCGTTCCACGCTGCTCTCCCTGCTCGCCGCCGCGCTTCTGGCGCAAGGTCAGAGCGTGCAGCAGTTGCCGCAGGCGCAGCGTTCCCAGCAGGCGCAGCCCTCCCCGCAGGCGCAGCCCTCCCAGCGGGCGCACACCCTCCCCTTGCAGCGCGAGGGCGCCGAGTGGACCGCCGTCGAATCGGGCACGCTCCCGGCCCGCGGCCTTACCCGCCTTCGCGTGAACAGCATCGGAGCGGTCACCGTCACCGGCGTCGACGCCCCCAACATCGAATACCGCCTGCTGCGCCGCGCCCGCGCCAACGACGAAGGCCAGGCCCGCCGCCTCACCTCGCTCCTCAATCTGCGCTACGAGCGCCTCAACGGCGTGCCCACCATCACGCTGCACGCTGAACCGGGCGGCAACCGCGCCCCGCAACTGGAACTCCGCGTTCCCCGGCGCCTCCTGGATACCCACGTCTTCACCCAGACCGGCGCGCTCACCTTCGATCAGTTGACCGGCGCGGTGACCGGCGAAACCGGCGGCGGCCCGCTGCAGGTGGTCTCCGTCGAAGGCTCGGTGAACCTCACCACCGGCGGCGGTCCGGTGGAGATCGGCTCGGTGCGCGGCAGCATGCGCTGCCTCACCGCCGGCGGCCCGATTCACGTCCGCCGCGTCGATGGCGAATCGTGGCTCGAAACCGGCGGCGGCGACGTCATTGTCGACGAAGCCATGGCCCGCATCCATGCCTCCACCGGCGCCGGCAACGTGGAAATCGCCCGGGCCCGCGCCAGCGTCTCGGCGCGCACTCTCGGCGGCGTGATCAAGGTGATCGAAGCCGGCGGCCTCGTCAATGCCCACACCGGCGGCGGCGGCATCCAGGTCGGCTCGGCCCGCGGCGTGCAGTGCGATTCGGTGGCCGGAGGCGTGCGGCTGCGCAATGTCTCAGGCCCCATCAACGTCTCCACGGCGGCCGGCAGCATCCTCGCCGAGTGGGCCGGCGGCGTGCGCATGGAAAACTCGATTCTGAATTCGGCCAGCGGCGACATCACCGTCGTCCTGCCGGCGCGCCTCGCCGTGACCATCCAGGCCATGAACGAGCTGCCCGGCAAGTATGGCCGCATTGTCAGCGAATTCTCTGAAATTCGCGTCCTGCCTGTCATCGCTCCCGTGCGCGGCCCCGTCCTGGCTGAGGGCGCCCTCAACGGCGGTGGTCCCATCCTGCGCGTGGCCGCCTCACGAGGCACCATCTTCCTACGTCGAAAAGAGTAGAAGGCAACTATGAAGTACCCGGCATTTCTCCCCACAGGCCTCCTCCCGGGCCTCCTGGCAGGCGCACTGGCCTGCACCCCCGTCTTTGCCCAGAAGCCCCCCGCCCCGCCGGCCCCGCCGCATTCTCCTTCTCAGGCTCCCTCACAGGCCCCCTCGCAAGCCCAGGGACCACAGCAGCCTCAAGTGATGGTGTGGACGCAGGCCGGCGGCAGCTTTCTCGGCGTTCACGCCACCGACATCGACACCGCCCGCGCCCGCGAACTGAAGCTCAAAGAGGAGCACGGCGTGGAGATCACCAGCGTCGAAGCCGGCTCACCGGCGGAGAAGGCCGGCATTCTTAAGAACGACGCCGTGCTCGAGTTCAACGGCCAGCGCGTGGAAGGCACTGAGCAGTTCGTCCGTCTCGTGCGCGAAACTCCCCCCGGCCGGCAGGTGAAGATCGGGCTCTGGCGCAACGGCGGGGCGCAGCAGGTATCGGCCACCCTTGGCCGGCGCAAGGCCAAATCCTCAAAGGAAATCCTCGAATCCCTCTCCGGCCTCCGCGAGATGCCGCAAATGCCGCAGGTGTGGATTCCCGACATCCCGCGCGCCTTCACCACTTGGCGCAGCTCGATGCTCGGCGTCGAGGCCGAGGGCATCGATGGCCAGTTGGCGCAATTCTTCGGCGTCGAAGAGGGCGTGCTCGTGCGCTCGGTGGCCGCCGACTCGGCAGCTGGGAAGGCGGGCCTCAAGGCCGGCGACGTGATCGTGAAGATCGACGGCAAGCCGGTGGACTCCCCGCGTGAGATCTCCGTCGAGATGCGCGCCCTGCGCCCCCGCCGCACCTTCCCTGTCCTGGTCGTGCGCGAGAAACACGAGCTCAGCCTCTCGGTGACGCTCGAAGAGGACACCGAGGGCGGGCAGCGCGAACGCCGCCTGACGCAGCGCGAAGACGAGCGCTAAGCCGCGCCCCGGCCTCAGCCCTCGTTCACCATTTTGTTGACCTTCAACAGCAGGTCCACTTCATTCAACGGAACCCCCAGCGCGGCGGCAATCTGCTCCGGCATCTCACCTCGGTGATAGAGGCGCAGCACCTGCGAACGCCGCGTCAGGTTGAGCGCCGCCACGCGCGGCGCAGCCGATACCGCAGGCGCGGCCGCCGGTTCCGGCTCGCGCCGCAGATCATCCAGCGCCCCGCGCAGCGCCAGATTAGCCACCTGCAACGCCGTGCGCTCCTCGGCCCACTTCTTGGCCTGGCGGCGCATTTCGAACTTGACCTGCAGGAACAGGCACAGGCTCAACACCAGGACCAGCGTGAGCCCGATGTAGGGCGCCAGTGGATGCAGCAATAACTCGAGAGTGTCGTTCATGGCGCTCTTAGTACAGCGTGCGCAGCCGCTCTCCGCGGCTGATCACCTGGTGAATCCTCACCCCGTAGTTGCCCTCCACCACCACCACTTCGCCTTTGGCGATCACGCAATTGTTCACAATGATCTCCACCGGTTCGGTGACCGTGCGGTTCAGCTCCACAATCGAGCCCGAGGTGAGCTTCAGAACCTCCTTCAGCGGAATATGCGCCCGGCCGAACGAGACGCTCACCGGCATCTCGACGTCGAGCAGCAGATCATACGCCTCCTTCACCCCGCCCCCCGCCTTGCCGCCGGCCCCGGCCGCCGCCGCCGATGCCTGCCCCCCGCCCAACGAGGCCGCCAGCACGGCCGCCAGCAACTCCGGCGAGGCCGAAATCCACAGCGTGCCCGAGCCCCCGCCCTCAATGCTGAACTGCGCCCCCAGCGCGCTGCCAAAGGCCGTCGTCTCCTCCTGGCCCGACTCGCAATTCACCTCGCGGCCCACCAGCCCGCCGATGCTCGTGGCCAGCCCCGACAGCGACTGCCCGAGGATCTCCAGATAGGTGCCCCGCACGTCCTCCTCGGTGGCGTCCTGCAACCCGGCCGCCTCCAGCGCGGCCTGTCCAAAGGCCTTCCACACCTCCTCGGCGGCCCCGATGCGCACCCGCGCGCCGCCGCCCAGGCTCAGCCCCTGTTCCCACCACAGCGAATCCTGCGGCACCTGTTCATCGCTTGTATCGGCGGTCGAGACCGCCGCTCCGGCCATCGCCCCAAGCGAGTCGGCAAAGCGCGGCCTCCAGGCATGCAAGAGCCACGACAGGGCCCCTTGATCGGTTAGTTCCGAGGGCATCTCGTTCTCACTTTCCAGCCGCGCCGGCGTCTTCGCCCGGCTAGCGGCTGATCTCCCCCTTGGCCATCGGCCAGCGCTTGATCAGATACGAACGCAGCCGCAGAATGGCCTGTGACTTCAACTGCGACACCCGGCTCTCGTGCAGGCGCACGATCTTGGAGATCTCGCGCAGCGTCAACTCCTCGTGGTAGTACAGGCCGAGAATCGTGCGCTCGATGGCCGGCATGCGCTCAATCGCCTCGGCGATCAGCCGCTCCAACTCGGCCCGCTCCACCTGCCGCGAGGGCCAGTTCTCTTCGTTGTCGGAGATGAACTTGAGCAGGTCGCGCCCCTCCTCCTCGCCCGCGTTGCCCTCCAGGCTCCCCAGGTTCACCCCGCGCACATCCACCAGCCAGCCGTGATACTCCTCCATGCTCAGGCCGAGTTCGACGGCGATCTCCTCCTCGCGCGGCGTGCGGTGCACGCGCTGCTCCACGGTGGCAATCGCCGCCTCAATCTGTTTGCACTTGCGCCGCTGCTGCCGCGGCGCCCAGTCCAACCCGCGCAGGCTGTCCAGAATCGCCCCGCGGATCTTGTACTCGGCATACGTCTTCAGCTTCACGTTGTGTTCCGGCTTGAAGTGATCGATGGCGCTGATCAGCCCCACCACGCCCGTCGAAACCAGGTCTTCCAGACTGACGCTCTCCGGCAGCCGCTCGTGAATCCGGCGCGCGATCAGGCGCACCTGCGGCAGGTGCTCCAGAATGAGCTTCTCGCGCTCCTCGTGGGCCGCTTCCCGATTCGCCGCGTATGTTTTCATTCCCGACCTGCTCATGTCTTCTTCTCCGGCCACCGTCTTGTTCTCACGCCGTGGCCCAACTGGCCCCTTCGGCCGGCGCCGGCCGCGCCGCGTCCCCGCCGCGCGACAGCAGCCGCCGCGCCAGCCACTCCGCCCCGGCCTCCTGAATGTCCTCGGGAATCGCCGCCCCGGTGCCGCAATACGACAACGGCAGCCCGCACCGCAGCAACTCGCCCAGCAATCCGCCCGTGGCTTCGCTTTCGTCCAGGTGCGTCAGTAGCAGGCTCGACGGGCTGAACGGGGCATAGCGCCGCATCATCCGCGCACACTCCCGCGTCCGCCCATAGGCCGGCAGCGTGAGGTGGACGCCCACCTCCTCGCGCCCGGCCAGCACCGCCGGCAGCCACGACCACGCCGCCAGATCCTGTTCGCTGAAACCCGGCGTGTCGAGCAACAACAGCGAGCGCTTGGCCTCGTTGTCCAGCAGCCGCACCAGCCCGTGGCGGTGATCGGCCACCGCGAACGGCACGCCCAGAATCTGGGCAAAGGTCTTCAACTGTTCGGCCCCGCCGATGCGCTGCGAATCCAGCGACACCAGCATCACCGGCAGGCGCTGCTCGAGGCCCAACAGCACGGCCAGCTTCACCAGCATCGTCGTCTTGCCCGACCCCGCCGGGCCCACCAGCGCATGCGCCCGGCATCTCTCCCATCCGGCCCGCCCGCGCACCGCCGGCGCCAGCGCCGCGGCCAGCTGCGCCACCGCCTCCTCGCGCCGCCACGGACGCCCCGGCCCCGCCCCCGCCTCCACCGCGCTCACCACCTCGATGGCCACATCCTCGGGCAGCTCCTGCTCCAACAGCTCCTGGTGCAGCGCCTCGCCGCGCTCGCTCCAGCGCGCCGCCGCGGCCGCCCCCGCCGAACGCAGCAGCAGACGCTCCATGCGGCCAAACTGCGCCCGCAGCCCCGCCATCTCCGCCTCCAGCGCGCGCACACCGGCCTCCTCGCCCCCGCGCGCCTGGCCCGCTCCGGACGTCCGGGCCGCTTCCATCGCCGCCCCGCCTCGCGCCGCGCCCTCGTCTCTACCGCCAGCCATGCCGCCAGCCATGCCCCCAGCCGCGCCCCCAGCCGCGCCCCCGGCCGCCCCGCCGCCCCGCCCGGCGCCGGTTCGGCCTCCAGGGCAAACACCACCTCGTACTGGCCCAGATACCGCGCCTCGGGCAGCGTCTCACGCGAGTAGATCAGCATCGCCTCGTCGCCCAGCTCACGTGAGGCCAGCGCAATCGCCTCCTCCACCGTGGCCGCGAAATAGGACTTCAATCGCATTGTTCCGCTCGCGTCCCTTCTACCGGATCGTTCCCAATCCGGTCACCTTCAATCCCGGAGGCACCTCGCCATGCGACAGCACCGCAACATTCGGCAATACGCTTTCCAACAATTGCCGCAAAAAGAACCGCACCGCCGAGGAGGTCAGCACCACCGCCCCCGACTCCGGCGCGCCCACCGCCCGCAGAATTCGATCCAGCAATTCGCGGACCTTCTGCGGCGGCAGGTTCAAATGCGAGGCGTGCTCGCCATGCTCGACACAACCCTCCAGCGCCTGCTCAATCGCCGGATCGAGAAAATACGCCGCCAGCTCTCCGCCAGGGTTCAAATACGGATGCACCAGCCCGCGCTTCATGCTCTGCCGCACGTACTCGCACAGCAGCGTCGGGTTCTTCGTAATCTGCCCGGCCTCGCTCAGCGATTCCAGGATGGAACCCGCATCCCGGATTGAAACGCGTTCCCGCAACAAATACTGGAGTACCTTCTGCACCACCGGGAGCGGGAGCAATTTGGGCACCAAATCCTCCACCAGCCGTGGATTGTCCTCGGCAATCCGGTCCAGCACCTTCTTGGCATCCTTGCGCGTAAACAGTTCATGCGCGTTCCGTCGCACAATCTCGGACAGATGCGTCCCCAACACGCTCACCGCGTCCACCACCGTGAATCCGGCCTCGCGCGCCGCATCGGCCTGCGCCGCCGGAATCCACCAGGCTTGCAGCCCAAACGCCGGCTCCCGCGTCGGCCGCGCTCCAGCCGGCGGCTCGGCCTGCGCCCCGGCGGCAATGGCCATCTCGCAGCCCTGCGGCATTTCATACCGCGCAATCTCATTTCCCTTGATCGAAATCACATACTCGCCCGCCCGCAGGCCGAGATTGTCGGTCACCCGCACCGGCGGCAGCAGGTAGCCCAGGTCGCCCGCCAGTTGCTTGCGGATGGCGGCGATGCGCCGCAGCAGCGGCGAGTTCTGCGCCCCTTCCACCAGGCGCACCAGCCCGAGGCCCACCTCCACGCTGAGCAGCTCCACGCGCAGCAGCGACTCGATGTTGTCCTTATCCTTCACCGGCGCCGGCGCCTCCACCTTCGTCTCGGCCACCACCGCCCGCCCGCGCAAGCGCCACGCATAGCCGCCTGTCACGCCCGCCAGCACGAGAAAGGTAAACGACGGCAGCCCCGGAAACAGCGCCATCGTCGCCAGCACGCCCGAAGCGAGAAACAACGGTTGCGGATTGCTGAACACCTGCTGTTCGAAGGTCTTGCCCAGCCGCTGCTCGTTGCTGGCGCGGGTCACAATCAACCCGCCCGACACCGAGATCATGAGCGCCGGAATCACCGTCACCAGCCCGTCGCCGATGGTCAGCACCGTGTAGGTCTCCAGCGCCCGCCGCAGCTCCATGCCATGCTGCAGCACGCCGATCAAAAACCCGGCAATGATGTTGATGATCGTAATCAGGATGCTCGCTACCGCGTCGCGCTGGGTGAACCGCGACGCCCCGTCCATGGCCCCGTAGAACTCCGCCTCGGCCGAGAGCCCCTTGCGCCGCGCCTTGGCCTCGGTCTCGTCGATCAGCCCGGCGTTCAAATCCGAATCGATCGACATCTGTTTGCCCGGCAGGGCGTCCAAGGCAAACCTCGCCGTCACCTCCGAGATGCGCACCGCGCCGTGGTTGATGACGACATACTGAATGGCGATCAGCACCAGGAAGATCACCGTGCCGATCACATAATTCCCGCCGACGACGAAACTGCCGAAGGCCTCAATCACGTGGCCCGCCGCCGCCGTGCCCGCGTTGCCGTTCATCAGGATCAGGCGCGAGGAGGAGATGTTCAGCGCCAGCCGGAACAGCGTCATCAACAGCAGCGTCGTGGGAAAGGCGCTGAAATCCACCGGCCGCGACACATAGATGCCCACCAGCAGCACGATCACCGACAAGGTGATGTTGATCGCAATCAGCACGTCGAGCAGCCACGCCGGCAGCGGCACGATCATCGCCAGCACCACCGACAGCACGGCGATCGGCACCATCAGCTCCGACCACGGAATGTCGTCCCAGGGCTGCGCCTTCACCGCCGCCGCGGCCCCCGTGGCCGGCTTCAGAGGACGCGCCTCGGGCCCGCCCTGCTGCGGCTGCGCGGGGACGTTTACAGCGGATACGGCTGTGCTACCAGTGGCCATTCTCGAATTGCCTGCCGATGCTTGAGCAATTGGCCTGCCGAAGCCGCGGCCATGCTCAGCGCGGCATGCGCCCCTGCATCACGCGGTAGATGTAGGCCAACACCTCGGCCACGGCGCGATACAGATGCGGCGGAATGTCGTGCCCCACCTTGGCCGTCTTGTAAAGCGCCTGCGCCAGCGGCGGGTTCTCCACAATCGGAATCTGGTGATCGTTGGCGATCTTGCGGATGCGCAGCGCGAGGTGATTGCGCCCCTTGGCCAGAACCCGCGGCGCCGCGCTCTCACCGGGCGCATACCGCAGCGCCACCGCATAGTGCGTGGGGTTCACCACCACCATCGTCGCCTTCGGCACATCCTGCACCATCTTGCGCCGCAACAGGCTCCGCTGCAGCCGGCGAAGCTTGGCCTTCACCATCGGGTTGCCGTCGGATTCCTTCATCTCCTCGCGGATCTCCTGCTTGCTCATGCGCAGGCCCTTGTTGAACTTGTGCGTCTGGCGGTACAGATCCACCAGCCCCACCACCAGAAACAGCCCCGCCATCGACATCAGCAGCGACCGCGTCCACTGCCAGGCCCAACTCAATCCGCCGCCAAGATCCTGCCGGGGAAGACGAAGAATCGCCGTCCACTCCCCGCTCACCGCCGAATACAGAATCAGCCCCATCACCGGCAGCAGCACGAGCGAATACAACAACTGCACCGCCCCCCGCTGCCACACGCTCTTGGCCTTCTGCGCCGGATTCAACCGTCCCCAATCGGGAGCCAGCTTCGCCGTCGCAATCCCAAAGCGGATCTGGATCAGCTGCAGCATCACCGCCGTGGCCGCCGCCGCCAGACCGGCCAGCATCAGCGGCACGGCCAGCCGCCGGCTCCACTGCCACATCGCCGCCAGCATCGTCTGCGCCGTGCCGTCCCAATCGGAGGCCTGCACGAGGCCGCGCCGCATCGTCTCCAGCAGCGCATTGGCCCAGCTCTCGGAGAACACCAGCAGGAACGTCACGCACAGGCAGAAGTAGGCGCTCGAGAGAAACTCCGGACTGACCGGAAACTGACCCTCCTTGCGCGCCCTCTCCTTCCGTTTTTGAGTGGGTTGTTCTGTTCTCTCGCCCGAATCCGCCATCGCGCCCTACCATCTCCCCAGCAGCCTCGCCAGCAGCGCCAGGGCGTCGCTCATCACCCGCGACAGCAGCTCCGGCCACACCGCCATACCAAACGAGAGCATCCACAGGCCGCCCAGAATCTTCAACGGAAACGACAGCGTGATCATCTGCAGCTGGGCCTGGAACTTCGAGCCCAGCGCCAGCAGCAGATCGATCACCAGCAGCAGCACAATCACCGGCAGCGCCAGCCGCGCCCCGGCCGTCCAGGCCTGCCCGAGCAGCGCCCCCATCGCCTGCGCCGCCCCGGCCGTGTCCGGTATGTGCGGAGCCGCCAGCGAACGGCTCAGCAGCAGCAACAGCGGCCGGTCCATGCCCGACGTCAGAATCACCAGCGCCGCCAGCAACCCGCCCACCACATCCAGCACACCGCTATCGGCCTGCGTCGTCGGGTCGATCGTCGACACATAGCCGAAGCCCGCGTTCAGCCCCACCAGCCGCGCCGCCAGCACGAACACCTCCATCGCAATCCCCAGCACCAGCGCCGCCGACACCGACACGGCCATCCCCAGCAGCGTTTCGCCCGCCATCGCCATCGCCAACCGGTCCAGCCCTACCCCGGCGGCCACCATCGGCGGCCCTTTGTGCCCCGGCAGCAGCAGAAAGGCCAGCAGAACACTGAGCGCCGCCTTCACCTGCGGCGGCGCCGCGCGCAGATAGGGAACCGGCACCAGAAACACAAACGCCGCCACCCGCGCCGCCATCTGCAGCAGCGTCAAGGCCAGCAGCCACATCTCCCCCAGAGCCATGACGCCTCACCGCGCCAGTTGCGGAATCTGGCTGAACAGCCGCGTCGTGTATTCCACCAGCCGCGTCGTCATCCAGCCCGCGCTCACCAGCAGCAGCACCAGAAACGCGGCCAGCCTCGGCACCGTGCTCACCGCCGGGTCCTGAATGCTCGTCAGAATCTGCACGAGGCTCACGACGATGCCGATCACAAAGCCCCCCAGCAGCAGCGGGATGCACACCCAGGCCGCCGTCGTGATGGCCCCGGCAATCAGCTCCACCGCCTGTTGCGTGTTCATGCGTTGTCCTTTCCCCCTCACGTGCCGAAGCTCTTCACCAGCGAGCCGATCACCAGGTTCCAGCCGTCCACCAGCACGAACAGCAGAATCTTGAACGGCGCCGAGATCATCGCCGGCGGCAGTTGCACCATGCCCAGGGCCAGCGTCACCGAGGCGATCACCAGGTCGATCACCAGAAACGGCAGAAACAGCGCCGCGCCAATCTGAAACGACGTGCGCAGCTCGCTCAGCACATACGCCGGAACCAGCGTGTCCAGCTCAATCTCGCCGCTGTTGCGCGGCTTGGCGCGCTGGCCGATCTCGAGCATCAGCGCCAGGTCCTTCTCGCGCGCAAACCGCAGCAGGTGTGTGTGGATCACCGGCCGCGCCCGCGACCACGCCTCCCCCGCCGTAATCTCGCCCTTGTCATGCGGCGCCCAGGCGTCTTCATAGATGCGCGTCGCCGCCGGCCGCATGATGCCCATCGTGAGAAACAGCGCCAGCCCCACCAACACCTGATTGGAGGGCGCCGTCTGCGTGCCCAGCGCCTGGCGCAGGAAATGCAGCACCACGACAATGCGCAGAAACGGCGTCAGGCACATCAGCACGGCCGGCAGCAGCGCCGCCGCCGCCAGCACCAGCACAACCCGTAAGGGGGCACTCAAATCTTGCCAGTCCATGCCTTGTCCTGCGTCCTTCCGCCCGGCCTCACCGCGCCCGCGCCGCCGAGGCCAGCCCCGCCGGGGCCTCCTGCCGCCGCGTGCGCTGCAACAGCCGCACACCGCCCGGCGAACAGGCCAGCAGCATCGTCCGCCCGCCGGCCTCCACCACGTGCAGGCTGTGTTGCGGCGACAACTGCACGCGCGCCGTTACGCGCAGCGTCACCGCGCCGCCGCCGATTTCTCCGGACCGCCGCCACTTCGGCCGCCAGCCCTGCTGCACGGCCACCAGCAGCCGCGCCGCCAGCGGCAGGGCCACCAGCGACAGCGCCGCGACAATCATCAGCGGTGTGTCCATCTCTCCTCCTCAGCCGGGCTTCCGGCATCTCCAGACTGAGCCCAACCTGGACTCCGCTCAGCCCGGACACTTCTCCACCCGCGCTGTGCTCCGTCCGGACTCATCTCCGTTTCCGGCTCTGCTCCGCCCCAGGCTCTGCTCCGCCCCAGGCCTCAGGTCTCCTCATGGAAGTCCGTAATGCGGACGCCCATGTTCTCCTCGAGAATCACGATCTCGCCAAAGCCCACCAGCGCCCCGCCGACACGAATGTCGATGTTCTCGCCGGCCGAGCGCGTCATCTTGATCACCGTGCCGCTCTCCATGGCCAGCAGCTCGGCCACGTTCATGATCTTGCGGTCCAGTTCCACCTCCACCGGCATGTGCACGTCGGCGACGGGGGCGATCACTTGCAGCGGATTCTCTTCCATGGCTTCCTCATCCCGCGGCGGCGATTCCGCCTCACGGCCTTACCGCTTCAGGCTGATCGTCTCCTGGCTCATCTCATCCACCGTCGTCACCACGCGCGCGTTGGCCTGGTAGCCGCGCTGCAACACGATCAGGTTGGTGAACTCCCGCGCGATATCCACCGTCGAGTTCTCCACCGCGCCGCCGAGGATCGACCCGCGTCCGCCCGTGCCCGGCAACCCGATCGCCGGCAGCGCCGAGCGCGCGCTCAGGCTGTAGGTGTTTTCGCCCGAGGCGATCAGCGATTCCGGATTGCGGATCGAGGCCATCGCCAGTTGCGCCACCGTCAGCTGCTGGCCGTTGGAATACTGCGCCAGCACGTATCCCCCGCTGGCGATGCCGACGCGCACCAGTTGCGCCGCCGGCGAGCCGTCCTGCTGGTTGGCGTTCACCGACGAGGCCTGCGCAAACTGCGTCAGCCGCGGCGCCGTGCCCTCGTACAGGTTCCAGTCCATTGTCAGGTCGGCCGCGCCGTTGCTCAGCCCGGTGATGACAATCTGCGGCAGCGGCCCGGCCAGCGGCGGATCGATCATCTTGCCGCCCGAGTCAAACGTGATCTGCCCGGCCACCGGCGTCACCGGCGTGCCCACGTCGGAGTCGGGAAACGAGATCGAGTAGTCCCACACGTTGGCCGTCGAGGTCTTCGCGAAATCCACCGACAACACATGCGAAGAGCCAAGCGAATCGAACACCTCAATCGAAGTCGAAAACGTGTCCGCCGTCGCCGAGGCGGCGTTCAGGTTCAGGTCGAAGGAGAAGCTCGTGCTGGCCACCGGCTCCTTCAACGTGCCCACCGGAATCACGATGTCGCCGATCGGCCCGTTGGTCGACAACGAGCCGTTGGCCCCCATCCAGCCCTGCACACGCTGCCCGGTCGCCGTCAGCAGGTTGCCCAGCTTGTCCACCTGCAGGTTGCCGCCGCGCGTGTAGACGTTTCCATTGGTGGTCTTGCTTTTCACCACCAGGAACCCGTCGCCTTGAATGGCCGCGTCCAGCTCACCCGCGCTCGTCTTGATGGCCCCCTGCGAAAACTGCCGCAGCGTAATCGGCCGGCCCACACCGAAACCGACCTGCGTCTCGCCCAGGCCCGCCCCCATCGACTGTGTGACCAGGTCATGAAAGCTGACCACGCTCGACTTGAAGCCCGGCGTGTTCAGGTTGGCCAGGTTGTTGCCCACCACATCCACCGCCGTCGAGTGCGCGCTGAGCGCCGAAAGCGCCGTTGAGAATGACGTAAACATATCCTCTTCGAATCTCCTTCTCCCGTAATCCGCCGGAGGGCTTCCGGCCTTGTGGCGGGAGCCGTTCGCGCTCCCCGCCGCCGCTCTCTAGGCGGCTTCGGACTTGCTGTTGCCTTTCGTCTCCTGGTTCCCGCCGGCCGGGTCGGCGGCCTCGGCGGCCGGGGCCGTCTCCACGCCCTGCCGGATGAGAATCAACTGTTCGAGCATGCTGTACTGCGTGAGCTGGCCGAGAAACTGCGTCGGATCGGCCGGCGAGAGCGGATTCTGGTTCTGAATCTGCGCCACCAGCAGCTTCAGGAACATCTGCTTGGAGTCCTGCGCCTCTTCCACCGTGTCGGTGCCCGTACCGCTGCCGATGCCGGACTCCTGGGCCGCCCCGGCGGCCTCGTTCTCCGCCGTCCGCGCATAGGGGGTCTGCCCCGCCGCTGCTATGTTCATCGTCTTCCTCCTGCCTGGAAATAGACCTCAAATTCCTCGCCATCCGCTTCCGCATGGCGCTCGCGGCGCTCGCCGCCGGAGTGCCGCCCACCGCGCTCGCCTCCGCCCGTCGCATCGTTGTCGCGGCTGGCGCTTTCCTGCCCGGCATTTTCCTGCCCGGCGCTGGATTGCCCCGCCCCCTCGGATGCCGCACGCACCCCGGCCCCAGCCTCGGCGCTCCACGCCGCCGCGTCCCATACCTCGGCCGCCCGCGGCGTGTGCACCTGCTCCAATCTCTCGCGCAGCAAGGGCGCCCCCTGTTCGATGGCCTGGCTCAGCTCCGGGCTCGCAGCACGCAGCCGCACCTGCACACCGCCTCCCGCGGTCGCCGAAATCGTCGCCTGCACGTCCTCGCCGCGCTCGCCCAGCACCTGGATCTGCACCGTGCGCGGCGCCAGCGGCGTGGACACGGGCGTGATCTCGCGCATCGGCAGCCGTTCCGCCCCCGGCAGCGCTTCGCCGCCGTTGGCCTCGGCCCGTCGATGCTCCTGCACATACGCGCCCTCCGGCTGCGCCGTCACCGCCGCCCGCCCCGGTTCCGCGGAGCGCGCCATCGCCGTTTGTCCGGCCGCCACCGGAGCCGCCTCGGGCACATGCCCGGCCGCCCCGCGCTCACGCCGCTCGTGCTCCACCGGCGCTGCCGGCCCGCGGCGTTCTTCCTTCCCTCCGTCATCCGTTGTAGCCTCCGGCGAACCTCCCCGCTCCGCCGCCTCCACGCCCTTGCCCTGCACCATCTGCACCACACCCCGGTTCGCCGGCCCAGCCGTGCGCGCGCCCCTAGCCACCGGTTCGGAGCTCCCCGCCGCCATGGCCTCGTTCGCCACCACGGCAGGCTGCGCACGAACCTCAGTCCTCCCCGCCGCCGGTTGGCTCTCCACCTCCGGGGTCCGCTCAGCCAGACCCGGCTTGACCGCGCCGCCCTCCTCTCGGTCCGGGTTACGCAGGCCTGCTACCCGCGCCGGCTCCGGCCGCACCTCGCCTCGCACCTCGCCCGGCCCTGCGTCCAGCGCCGCCGGCGCTCCCTGCCGGGGCCCGTCCTGTCCGCTCGTTTGCTTGTGTGGCAGCGCCGCGTCGGGCGCCCCGACCTCAGACCCTCCACTGGCGGCAGCCTCTGCCGGGGCGCGCTCCCTGCCTACTCCGGGCGTGCCGCTGCCGGCGGCCGCTTCCTCCTCCACCCACTCCGCTTCGAGGGCCGACTCGCCAGCCGGCGTCTCCTGCTGCACGCAGGCCCACCGCAGGGCCTTCACGCGCGCCTCGGGCAGCACTGCAGGGGCCTCGCCCGCACGCTCACCTTCGCAGGCAACGCAGGCTGCGCCGCCAGCGCTCTCGCGCACACCCCACTGCGGCGAAGGGGCCACGATCATGCGGATGGCCGCCTCCCATGTGAGCCCGCCGCTTGTCCCTGCCGTGGCGTCAACCGCGGGCTGCTCCGCACCGGCGTCCTCTTCTGGTTCCCTTGCTTGCAGGGCTTCGAGGGCATCGCCCGGCGCGCCGTCTTCGCCCGCCTGCCAGAGCAGCTCGGTGAACCCCCGTTCGGCCGCGGCCCATCCCTGCGCCGCCTCCTCCTGCCGCGCCAGCTGTGTCCACTCGGCGGGCAGTGCGAAAGCAAATGGCGCCGCTGGCTGCACCCCGGCCGTAGCCGCCGCATTCGCCCCCGCGCCGCATTCTCCCCCACCGCATTGGCCCCCACCGCATTGGCCCCCACCGGGGAGGCAAACCCAAACTCAGAGGCGGCGGTAGCGGGCGTCGTCGTCCAATCCACGTTCACGGTTTCTCATTCGCAATCGATAGCCCACTGCGCGGTTGAACGAAATGAGGAGGTTATGCGGGGCGGCACGGCCAGAATCTCGTCACGAGCCACGAAACGCCATACTCCTGGCGCCGCCCGCTTCCCCTCCTCGCCCCCGCCCCTCTCGCCAACCCTAAGGAAATGGGGGCGCCTCTTCTCCCCGCCCCCATTGGCCCTATTCGTGCACCCATCCCTCCAGGAGTCGCCATGGACGGAATTCTCACGGCAGCCGCCAGCGGCATGCGGGCACGCATGGAATCGCTCGACCTGCTGGCCAACAACATCGCCAATCAGGCCACGGCCGGCTACAAGGCCGACCGCGAAGCCTACACCTTATACAGCGCCTTCGACGTCATCGATCCCAGCGTCGAGGGCACGCCGCGCCAGTCGCCGCTCATTCAGGACAACTGGACCGATTTCTCCCCCGGCACGTTGCAGGCCACCGGCGACCCGTCGCATCTGGCCCTCGACGGCCCCGGCTACTTCCGCGTACGCGGCCCGGCGGGCGATCTGCTCACGCGCGCCGGAGGCTTCCGCGTCAACGCCAACGCGACGCTCACCACCGCCGACGGCTACGAAGTCCTGAGCACGGACGGCCAGCCCATCACGCTCCAGCCCAACGTGCCCTTCACGATTGGCCGTGACGGCACGATCACGCAGCGCGGCGAAACGGTGGCCACCCTCCAGATCCAGGAGGTCAACGGCAACCAGGCGCTGAAGAAGCACCACGGCACCTACTTCCAACTCAATGACCCCAACGCCGCCCAGCCGGCCACGAAGACCGGCGTCCTGCAGGGCCACCTCGAAGGGGCCAACGTCGCCGGGCCGGAAAGCTCGGTGCGTTTAATTGAAGTCCTGCGCCAGTTTGAGTCGCTGCAAAAGGCCATTCAGATCGGCGGCGAAATGGGCCGCCGCGCCGACGAGATCGCGCGCGTCGGCAGCTAGAGGCAGACGCCCGCAAGCGTGCAAGGACTACAGCATGATTCGAGCCCTCTTCAGCGCCGGCAGCGGCATGAACGCGCAGCAAATGAATGTCGACAACATCGCCCACAACCTGGCCAACGCCAACACGGTGGGCTTCAAGATGCGGCGGACCCAGTTTCAAGACCTCCTCTACCAGAGCCTCGTCCAGCCGGGCGCCGCCGCCGGCACGCAGACCGTCGTCCCCACCGGCCTCCAGCTCGGTCTCGGCACGCGCCCCTCCTCAAACGAGATCATCTTCACCCAGGGCAGCTTCCAGGCCACTGAAAATCCGCTCGACGTCGTCATCCAGGGGCGCGGCTTCTTCCAGATCCGGCGGCCCACCGGTGAGCTCGCCTACTCGCGCGCCGGCAACTTCCATGTCGACCGCGACGGCATCATGGTCACCGCCGACGGCGATCCGCTGGAGCCGCAGATCACGCTGCCGCCCGAGGCGCAGTCGGTCTCCATCGCTCCCGACGGCTCGGTGAGCTACGTCCTGCCCGGCCAGGCCGCCGCGCAACTCGCCGGCCAGATTCAGCTCGCCAACTTCACCAACCCGGCCGGGCTGAACAGCCTGGGCCGCAATCTCTTCGCGCCCACCGACGCCAGCGGCGAGCCGACCGTCGGCAACCCCGGCGGCCAGGAGGGCCTGGGCAGCCTGCAGCAGGGCTACGTCGAGGCCTCCAACGTCAGCGTCGTCGAGGAGTTCATCAACCTCATCATGAGCCAGCGTGCCTATGAGGCCAACAGCAAGGTCGTACGAGCCGCCGATGAGATGTACCAACAGGTCAACAACCTCACCCGCTAAGTCGTGGCTGGCCGCCGTCGCCGCGGCCCTGCTCACCGCCCCCACGCTGCCCGCCGCGGCGGACTGCCTGCCCGTCGCCGGCGACCGCATCATGCTCACCGATCTCGCCCCGGCTCTGCCCGCCGCCGCCCTCGACGACGCCACGCGCAGCGTCGGCTTTGCGCCGCGTCCCGGTGTGCGCCGCACGCTTCTGTTTCGCGAATGGGCCGGCACGCGCCCGCGCCTGGCCGGGGAACCCTTCGAACTCTGCGTCATCGGCGAATCGCGCCCGCTCACGCCGCGGGCCGTGCGCGCCGCTCTCGAGCAGGCCTTCAGCGGCCTCGCCGCGCAGCCCGACATCGACATCGACGAACTGCCCCGCGGCTCCGTGCCCGCCGGCGCCATCCACTTCCCCCCGGCCAACCTGCGCGCCGCCCGCCCCAACCCGCGCAGCGGCCTTGTCCAGCTCAACGGCTACATCCTGCATGGTTCGGACCCCGCCCGGCCCCTCCGCTTCCCCATTTGGGTCCGGGCGCGGATCGAGGCCGACCTGACCCAGATGGAGCTCAGCTGCGCCCTCGAAATGGGCGATGAACTCACCGCCGCCTGCCTGCGCACGGCCACCGTGCGCGGCTATCCGTTTGTCTCCGCTTCCGCCACCGCCGGCCCCACGGCTGGCCCGGCTGCCTTTCTCGGCCGCACGGCGCGGCGCAGGCTCGCCGCCGGCACGCCCGTCCAGGAGCCGCTCTTTCATCCCCGCCAGGACGTGAAGCCGCGCCAGGAGGTGAGCCTTCTGGTCCGCTGCGGCCAGGCCGCGCTGCGCCTCAAGGCCACCAGCCAAAGCGGCGGCGCGGTGGGCGAAACCGTCACCATCCGCGTCGAGGGCTCGCGCCATGCCCTGCGCGCCCGCGTCACCGCGCCCGGCGCCGTCGAACTGCTCGTGCCCGCCGCCGCCTCTCACCCGCAGCCAGAGGCGGCGCCAGTGCTGGCCAAGGAAGGAACCAATGAAACACCACTGGATTAGCGCTGCTCTCGCGGCTCTCCGTTTCCCCGCGCTCGCGCTGCTCGCCGCTCTGGCCGCGCTCCTCTTCCCCGCGTCCATCCAGGCCGAAACCAAGACGCGTTCACCGCTCGAGCAATACATCGACGAAGCCCTGCGCGCCGACCCCACGCCCGCCCAGAGCGCCGGCTCGCTCTACATGGCCGGAGGACGCCTCGGCGACCTCGCCCGCGATCCCCGCGCCACCCAGGTCAACGATCTGGTCACCATCGTCGTCAGCGACCGCGCCTCGGCCGTGGCCCGCGGCTCCAGCTCCTCGGCCCGCAAATCGAGCGCCTCGAACTCCATCACCGCCGCCCTCGGCACGGCCCGCGTCGGCCCGCTGGCCAACCTCGCCAACCTCGGCGGCGAATCGAAACTCGATGGCTCCGGAGAAACCTCGCGGGCCACCGAACTCAACACCACCCTCTCGGCCCGCATCACGCACGTCCTGCCCAACGGCTACCTCGTGCTCGCCGGCACCAAGGAGATCGTCATCAATTCCGAGCGCCAGGTGGTCACCGTGCGCGGCATCGCCCGCGTCATGGATCTGTCGGCCTCCAACCAGATCCGCTCGGATCGCCTCGCCAACCTCGAAGTCCACGTCCAGGGCAAGGGCCTCGTCAACGACGCCATCCGCCGCCCGAACTTTCTCTACCGCTTTCTGCTCGGCCTGCTGCCGTTCTGACGATCCTCAAGGAGCCACCGCAACGTGACACGCCGCTTCATCTTCTTCTCCCTGCTCGCCGCGCAGGCCGCCCTCGCCGCCGAAGCCCAGCCCGCGCGCAAACTCTCGCGCCTCAAGGAACTCGTCTCGCTCGAAGGCGTGCGCGACAACCAGCTCATCGGCTACGGCCTCGTCGTCGGTCTGGCCGGCACCGGTGACAAGCGGCAAACCGTCTTCAGCGCCCAATCGCTCAGCAACATGCTCGAACGGATGGGCGTCACCGTCGCCCCCACGGCGCTGCAGGCCAAGAACACGGCCGCCGTCATGGTCACGGCCACGCTGCCTCCCTTCGCGCAGCCCGGCGTTCGGCTCGACGCCACCGTCGCCGCCATGGGCGACTCCAACAACCTCCAGGGCGGCCTGCTGCTCCTCACGCCGCTGAAGGCCGCCAACGGCCAGGTCTTCGCCGTCGCCCAAGGCCCCGTGGTCACGGGCGGCTTTGTCGCCTCCGGCGGCGGCGGCAACGCTCAGACCGTCAACCACCCCACGACAGGACGCGTCCCCAGCGGGGCCATCGTCGAAGCCGCCCCGCCTTCGGTGCTCAGCGCCTCCGAGCTGCGCCTGCAACTGAAGCACAGCGACTTCACCAACGCCGCCCGAGTCAGCCTGCTCATCAACAAATCGTTCGCCGAGCCGGGCCGCCCGGTGGCCAAGCCCCTCAACTCGGGGCTCGTCACCGTGAACATCCCGCCTGAGTTCAGCGAGCGCCAGGTGGAGTTCTACTCGCTCATCGAAAACCTCTCGCTTGAAGTCGACCGCGCCGCCAAGATCGTCGTCAATGAACGCACCGGCACCATCGTCATGGGGAAAGAGGTCCGCATCTCGCCCGTCTCGATCCTCCACGGCAACCTCACCGTGGAAGTGGAGACCAGCTACGACGTCTCACAACCAGCACCGCTCTCCACCGGCGAAACCACCGTCGTCCCGAAAATCGGCGTCGGCGTGAAAGAAGAAAAGGCCCGCAACATCAACCTCAAAGAAGGCGCTTCGGTCGAAGACCTCGTGCGCGCCCTGATGACCATCGGCTCCACGCCGCGCGACGTCATCGCCATCCTGCAAAACCTGCAAGCCGCCGGCGCGCTCGACGCCGAACTGGAAGTCATCTAAGGAGCACTCATGGACATCCTCTCGGCCGTCTCCGCCGCGCCCGCCGCATCCGAAGCCGCCGCCGCCACCAGCGCTGCCTCCGCGCCCGATCACCGCCGCCTCAAGCAGGCCGCCACCGACTTCGAGGGCCTCCTCGTGGCCCAACTCCTGCGCCACGCCCGCCAGGCCGGCGACGGCGGCTGGATGGGCACCGGCGAAGACAAATCGAGCGAGTCGATGATGGAGATGGCCGAAGAGTCGCTGGCCCGCATGATGGCCAGCCAGGGCTGCCTCGGCCTGGCCTCGCTCATGCAACAAGGCGTCGCCCAGCAGGAAGCGCGCGCCGCCGCGGCAACCACGGATTCCCCCGCCACCACACCCGCCGCTCAGCCACCCGCAAAACCCTAGCTCCCCACCCGCAATCGTCATATCCTCGATTGCGGAACCATGCGCATCCTCACGTTCGCCCTCTGCCTCACCGTCGCCCTCACCACCCCACTCTCGGCCGCTCCGCCTCCCGGCATCCAATGGATCGCCCACCGCGGCGGCGTCGTCGATGCCCGCTACTCCGAGAACAGCCCCGCCTCGCTCGAAGCCGCCATCGCCAACGGCTACTGGATGATCGAATCCGACATCCGCGAAACCAAAGACGGCAAAATCATCACCCAGCACGACCCCACCTTTCAGCGCTTCTACGGCGACCCCCGCCGCGTCCAGGACATGACCCTCGCCGAAGTGAAGGCCCTCCGCGCCAACCCCGGCGGCACCGCCCCGCTTACCTTCCGCGAACTCGCCGACGCCTGCAAAGGCCGCCTCCGCCTCATGCTCGACATCAAGGAGCCCGAACACTCCACCGCCTTCTACCAGGAGATCGAAGACGAACTGCGCCGCACCGGCCTCCTCGCCTCCACCTACGTCATCGGCCTCGACTCCTCGCGCCGCCACTTCCACACCAAAGCCCGCGTCGCCGTCAACTTCGCCCAGCTCAAGGAAGCCGTCGCCCTCAGCGGTTTTGCCGGCCAGCTCTACTTCCTCTTTGAATGGGGCAAGACCCTGACCCGCGAACAGGTCGACTTCGCCCGCCGCCACAACGTCCCCGTCGTCCCCAGCGTCAACACCTTCCACTACGGCAGCGACATGCGCGTGTCTCTCGAACAAGGCTCAGCCGACATCCGCCGCCTGCTCACCTGGGGCGTCACCGAATTCCAGATCGACTCCGTCTACGAGCCCGCCTTCAAAACTCCGGCACGTTGAAGCCCGGCTCGGCGACGGCCATCACCTTCATCTTCGGCGCATACTTCGCCACCTTCTCGCGGATCTTCGCCGCCGCGCCCACGAGGCAGAATTGCAGGTTTTCCTCGCGGTAATACTGCCGCGCCACTTGGTTCACCCGCTCCACTGTCAGCGCATCGATCCGCGAGAAGTAATCGTCAATCTCGCCCTTGTTCAATCCGAACAGCCGCAGATCGGCCAGCACCGCCGCAATCTGCCCGTGCGTCTCCAGCGCCTGCGTCGGATACATGCCCTTCGTATACGCCTTCGCGCTGGCGAGCATCTCCGCGTCCACGCCCTTGTCGCGCAGCCGCCGCAACACCGTCAGCGCCAGGTCCATCGCCTCCACCGTCGTCTCCGTCTTGGTGAACGTCGAAATCTCAATCGCCCCCGTCAACCGCTCCTCGTCCACGCCCGACCGCGCCCCATAGGTCAGCCCCGTGTTGACGCGCAGCTCATCGTTCAACATCGAGGTGAACCGCCCGCCAAACAGCGTGTTCACAATCTCCAGCGCCACCCGGTCAGGATGCGTGCGCGTGATGCCCGGCTGCGCGATCGAAAAGTAGGTCTGCGTCGCATCGGGCTTGTCCACCAGCAGCAGCCGCGCCGAATCGCGCTTCGGCAGCGCCGCCCCTGAGGGCCACACATACTCCGCCCCCGCCGCCAGCCCGCCAAACGCCTCCGTCAACATCTTCGTCATCGCCGCCGTTGTGAAATCGCCGACAACGATCACGGTGAGATTCTTCCCCGTAAACAGCTTCGCGTGATGCGCCGCCACACCGTCGCGCGTCAGGCCCTTCAGCGTCAGCTCATCCTCCACGCGCCCATAGGGATGCGACGCCCCATAGAAGAACGAAGCGAAATACCGCCCGATCGCCGCCTGCGGATTGTCCTTGGCCGCCTTGGCTCCGTCGATCCGCTGCGCCAGCGCCCGTTGAAACTCCGCCTCGGCAAACGCCGGACGCACCGCCGCATCGGCCAGCAGTTCCACCGCCTTCGGCGCATGCGCCGCCAGCGTGTCCACGCCGAGCGAAAACGACTGCGCCCCGCTCTGCGCCCGCACACTCGCCCCCAGGAAATCCAACTCCGCCGCAAACTGCTCGGCCGTGCGCGACGTCGTGCCGCGCTGCATCAGCTCCATCATCAACCCGCCCATCCCGGCCTGCCCCCGCGGATCGGCCTCCTCCCCGCCGCGCGCCATCACCCGCACGGCCAGCATCGGCACATCCTTCTTCTCGCACAACACCACCGTCACGCCGTTCGGCAGCGTCTGCGTCGTGAACGGCGGCAGCTTCACCTGCCCCCAGGCGGAGCCGCCAAGCAGCAGCCCAATCATCGAGAGCGTCATTGCCCGGAGCTTCATCGCCCACCTTCCTTCTTCGCAGCCGCTGTTTTCGCCTGCGCCGCCACCGGCACCAGCACTCCCACCGTCCGGTTCGCCTTCTTCACATACTTCGCCGCCACCGCCTTCACCTGCCCGGCCGTGATGCCCTGCAAAATGCCATCGGCCCCGGCCAGCTTCTCATGCCCGCCAAAGAACACCTCCCACCGCCCCAGCAGATTCGCCTTCCCCGCAATCGTCGACAACTCGCGGAACAGCTCCGTCCGCATCTGGTTGCGCGCCTTCTCCAACTCCCGCTCCTCCACGCCCGCTGTCGCCACCCGCGCCAGCTCTTCATCCAACACCGCCTCGGCCTTGGCCACATCCGCCCCCGGCCGCAGTTGCATCGTCACATCAAATGTCCCCGGATCGAGCGACTCCCCCGTCCCCGCCCGCACACTCAGCGCCAGTTGCTCCTTCTCCACCAACCTCTGGTGCAGCCGCGAACTCCGCCCCGACGACAACACCCGCCCCAGCGCCTCCAGCGGCCAATACTCGGCATCGCGCGACCGCACCGTGTGGTAGCTCGCCATCCACAACGGCGCCTGCGCCGCCTTCTCCACCGTCACGCGCCGCTCGCCCTTCTGCTCCGGCTCCACCGTCCGCACCACCGGCGGCGGCTCCTGCCGCGGAATCGGCGCCAGGTACTTCTTCACCAGCGCCATCGCCTCGGCCTCCGTCACCGCCCCCGTGATCACCGTTACGCAGTTGTTCGGCGCATAGCCCATGCGAAAGTGCGCCTTCAAATCCTCCAGCGTCCAACCCTCAATGTCCGACGGCCAGCCGATCACCGGCCACCCATAGGGATGCGCCGTGAACGCCGCCGCATTCACCTGCTCGTTCAACGCCCCGAAGTTCGAGTTGTCCACCCGCAGCCGCCGCTCGCTATACACAACGCCCCGCTCGCTGTCGACAATCTTCTGCTCAATCGCCAGGTCGCGGATGCGGTCGGCCTCCATATCGAACATCAGTTCGATCGCCCCTTTGGCAAACCAGTCCGTGTAGACCGTCACATCCTGCGTCGTGTAGGCGTTATTCGCCCCGCCCGCTTTCTCCATCTGGATGTCAAACTGCTTCGGCCCATACTTCTTCGCTCCGTTGAACATCATGTGCTCGAAGAAGTGGCTCAGCCCCGTCGTCCCCGGCCGCTCATTGCGCGAGCCGATCTGAAAGAAGAAGTACAAGGCGACATTCGGCAGGTCGTGATCCTCGTGCACGATCACCTTCATGCCGTTCTCCAGCGTGTGCGACTTCACGGCAATCGACTGCCCTCGCGCCGCCCCGCCCGCCGCCATCAACAACGCCAGCGCGCCCGCCACCAGCCGCGCGCCGCCATAAGAGGAACTGGTCCGCATACCTGCTAAGGTACCAGCCCGCCGTCGCCCCCAAGCGCCGCCCGGCGCCGTCCGCTCCACCGCCCGCCAAGCCGCCCCGTCCACACCCAGCGCCATCTTCCCCGCCGCCCTAGGCCGACCCCGCCACCGTCGCGAAACCCGCACCCCACCGCCGCGATCCCCGCCCGCCGGCCAACTTCGCGAAACCCGCCCGCCTTGACTTCCGTCGAACCAATCGAGGACTATCAGGATGGAGGCGGCAATGAAGAGAACTCTATTCGCGTTAACGGCCCTGGGTGCGCTGGCTTTCCCCGCCCTGGCCCAGAATGTGGTCAGCGCCCGTGCCGGGCTGGTGAACTACACCGAAGGCGCGGTCACCCTGCGCGAATCTCCCGTCAGCCTCACCACCAAGCAGCCCTACATTGAAATGAAGGATGGCGACGTCGTCCAAACCGCGCGCGGCCGCTCCGAGGTCCTGCTCAGCCCCGGCACCATCATGCGCCTGGCCGAGGACACCTCCGTCCGCCTCCTCTCCGGCTCGCTCACCGACACCCGCCTGGAAGTGCTCGAAGGCGACGTCCTCATCGAAGCCGCCGAAATCTTCGAGGGCGGCCGCCTCGTCGTGAAACTGGCTGACCGCGAGGTCGAGATCACCAAAACCGGCATCTACCGCTTCACCACCGATCCGGCCGAACTGCGCGTCTACGAAGGCCGCGTCGAACTGCCCGCCGCCAACGGCAAAGCGGTCACCGCCAAGAAGGGCTCCGTCGTTGCCATGAGCAATGGCCTCATCGCCGGGAAGTTTGACGCCGACCTCGGCGACACCTTTTACCGCTGGGCCTCGCGCCGCTCCTCCTATGTCGCCACCGCCAACGTCTCGGCCGCCCAGATGGCCAAGGACAACCTCTTCGGTTTCGGCTTCCGCGGCGGCTGGCTCTATAACCCCTACTTCGGCATGTTCACCTACATCCCCTACAACGGGATGATCATGAGCCCCTTCGGCTATCGCTACTACACGCCTCGCACCATCTACGCCGTCTACACGCCTCCGCCTTCCATGGGCAACTCCGCCGCCATGGGCGGCATGGGCAACCGCATGCCCAGCTATAACTCTGACTACGGCTACTCCACCGTCGGCGTGCGCGGCGTCTCGAGCGCTCCCGCCGCCAGCATGGGCGCTTCGGCTCCCGCCGCGGCGGCCTCCGGTGGTGCAGCTCGTGGCGCGGGCGACGGCGGCGGTCGCGGCGGTTCGGCTTCGGCCGGCGGACGCGCCCAGTAGCTTACTCGCTCTGTAAACCTACTCGCCCTTCAAGCTCCGCTTCAGGAAATCGGTCATCGCCTGCTGCATGTGCCGCTTCGCCGTGCCCGTCACGCCGTGCGCCTTCTGCGGGTAGAGCAGGAATTCATACTGCTTGCCCGCCTGCTGCAGCGCATCGGTCATCCGCATCATGTTCTGGAACAGCACGTTGTCGTCTGAGAAGTTGTGAATGAGCAGGAGCTTGCCCGCCAACTTCCCGGCGTCCTTCACCACCGCGCTCGCCGCATAGCCCTCTTCGTTCTGCTGCGGCAGCCCCAAATAGCGCTCCGTGTAGATCGTGTCGTAATGCCGGTAATCGGTCACCGGAGCCCCTGAAATCCCCGCCCGGAACACACCCCCGCCATTCAACATCGCCTGCAGCGTCATGTACCCGCCATAGCTCCACCCGTTCATCCCCACCCGCGCCGCATCCACAAACCCCATCCCCACCAACTGCCGCACGCCTTCAATCTGATCGGCCAACTCTACCTTCCCAAACCGCCCCAGCAGCGGCTTCTCAAACGCATGCCCGCGCCCCGCCGACCCGCGATTGTCCATCTGCCACACCACAAACCCCTCATGCGCCAACACCTGGTCCCAGTCCGCCCCGCGCCACTGGTCGCGCACCGCCTGCGCCCCCGGACCCCCATACACCTGCACCACCGCCGCATACTTCTTCGACGCATCAAACCCCGCCGGCTTCAGCAGCCGCGCATGAAACAACGTCCCATCCGCGCCGCGAAACGTCAGCAACTCCGCCGGTAGAATCTCCACATCCTTCAACCCATCGGCAAACCCCGCCCCAAACACCGCCGCCTGCGCCTCACCCGCATACAACGTCTTCCGAGGCGCATCCACCAGGCTCGAATAGTGATCCACCCGGTTCGCGCAGCCCGGCCCAAACGACGTTCTGGTGCGTCCCCCGCCCTTCCGTATGCCGCCGCTTCGCCGCCCCATCGAGTCCTACCGAATACAAATGCCGCTGCGTCGGGCTCGCCTCTGACGAAGTGAACCACACCCGCCCCGCCTTCTCATCCACGCAATCCACGCCCGTCACTTCCCACTCGCCGCTCGTCAACTGCGCCTGCTGCTTGCCGTCGATCCCATACACATACACATGCCGGAACCCGCTCCGCTCGCTCGACCACACCAGCCGCTTCCCGCCCTCCAACACATGCAGATCATCGGCCAGGTTGATCCACGCCTCGTCGCTCTCTTCGATCACCACCCGCGGCGCAGCGCCATTCGCCGGTGCCTCCATCAGCCACAGCTTCTTCTGCGTCCGCGTCAGCCGCTGCACCAGCACCGCCTCCGAATCCGGCATCCACATCACGCGCGCCAGCAGATCCTCCGCCCCCGCGCCCGTCTGCAACCACCGCGTCTTCCCGCCGTTCGCCGCCACCACGCCCAGCCGCACCACCGAATTCGGCGTCCCCGCCTGTGGATACCGCTCCGGCTCATACTGCGCCCGCATCTTGAGCAAATCCACCTGCGGATACTCCATCACCCCGCTCACATCGAACTGCAGGTACGCAATCCGCCGCGAATCGGGCGACCACCAGAACGCCGTCCCCAAATCGAGCTCTTCCGGATACACCCAATCCAGCCCGCCATTGATGCGCGTCGACGACCCATCGCTCGTCACCCGCGTCACCTTGCCCGAAGCCACATCCTGCACAAACAGGTTCTTTGCCAACCGGTAGGCGAGCTTGTTCCCATCCGGCGACAGCTTCGGGTCCATCTCCTCTTCGCGCGTCTTGGTCAACTGCCGCCACTCCCCCGCCGCCGTGTCCACCAGGAACAAATCGCCCTTCACCTTTAGCAGCAGCTTCTTCCCATCGCCCGACCACTGCAGCGCCCGCTCCTTCACCCGCCGGTTCTGCCACTGAAACGCATCCGCCTCCACCATCGCCGCCACCGCGCCCTCCATCGGCCCCAGCGCCGCCAGCGACCGCTCCAACCGCCCCGCCACGTCATACAACTTCACCTGCCCGCCGGCGATCCAGGCAAACCGCGCCCCATCCGCCGACCACTCCATCCCCGCCAGCTCCGCAAACGCCGGCTGCGCATGCATCACCTCCAACGTCACGGGCTTCTTCTGCCCCCACGCCATCAGCACACACACGCCAGCCAGCACAAGCAAACGGATCATGTTCGTAGTGTAGCCGCCCGCAGCCCCGGCACCGCACGCTCCGCCTCACTCCACGCCCGTAACAGAACCGCGCGCGTCAGCAAGCGGTGCAGCTAGATCGAGTCCTTATACTGCTCCAACGCCACCCGCACCAATTGCGCCCGCGTCCGCACGCCCGTCTTCGCAAACAACGTCTGCAGCGACGCCTTCACCGCGCTCTCGGAAATCTGCAACTGCGCCGCGATCTCCTTGTTCGCCAGCCCCTCCACCAAACTCCGCAGAATCGCCAGGTCGCGCTCGGTCAACCGCGCCGTGCTCCCCGCACCCATCGACGTCGCCGTCGACACCAGGTTCCGCAAATACCCCTGCTCGATCAACACCCGCCCCTGCGCCACCTCCATGATCGCCGCCGTCAACTCCTCCGGCGAATGCTGCTTGTGAAAAATCCCCGCCACGCCCAGTTGAATGAACTCCAGCGCCATGCGGTCAGGAATCCCCGCCGTGACCATCATGATCTTGCCCCCGAACCCATCGCCCGTCAGCCGCCGCACCAGTTCCAGTGACGACTCCGGCCCCAGGTCGTAATCCAGAATCAACACGTCCGCCCCGGCCCCAGGCAACTCCCGCAGCGCCGCCTCCGCTGTGCCGCACGCCCCCGTCACCGCAAACCGCGCGTCGCTGTTCAACAGCCGCAACAGCCCTTCGCGGAACAGCGCGTGGTCGTCAATCAGAAACAGCCGGATGGGTTGTGGGTTCAGGTTCATTCTGCTCGGCTGCCTCCCAGGATGTCGAATCCGTGCCCGTGATCGCAACGATCACATCGAACCGGCATCCGCTCTCCACCGGCACATACACCAGGTCGCCCTGAAAACTCCTCACCAGGGTCCGTGAAATGTACAGCCCCAGCCCCGACCCGTCCGACCCCGGCCGGAACGGATGGAACAGGTTTTCCAGCGACGCCACCCCCGGCCCCGTGTCCACAAAGCTGATCGTCGCCTGCCCGTCCCGCTCCGCCAACCGGATGTGCAGCGCCCGCTGTTCCGCCCCCGCCACCGCCCGCAGCGAATTCTGAGCCAGGTTCAAAAACACCTGCAGCAGCCCGTGCGCATCGGCGTGCACCAGCGGAAACCGCGCCGGCTCCTCGATGTGAACCTCGCCCTCCACATCGGCCCAGTCCGGCTCAATCACCACGCGCAGTTGATCGAGCACCGTGCGCACATCCACCGCCCCGATGGCGCTCTCCTCGCGCTTGCCCAGCTCAAACGAGGCCAGCCGCGAAAGCCCCTCCACCAGCGTCGTCAACGCCTGGAAATCCGCATCGCCCTGCACGCCCGGATTCCGCGCCAGGTTCGAACTCACCACCGTGATCGCCGAACACAAATTCCGAATCTCGTGCGACACCGCGCCCGCCAGCAGCCGGTTGTAATCCAGCAGATGCCGGAAATGCTCCCGCTCCCGCTCGCGAACCTCTTCCGAGGTGTCCACCAGAATCGCCGCCAAACAACGCTCCGCCCCCTCGCCATAAGTGGAAAACCAGGTCGTCAGCGGAAAGTGCGAACCGTCCTTGCGCTTGGCCCACGTCGAGGCCGACGTCCGCAGATGCCGCATGTTCGGGCTCAACGCCAGCGCATTCGCCAGCAGCGGCACCATCTGCTCCAGGCTCGCCTCCTGCATCTCGGCCAGCCCCACAAAGCCGAACATGTCGGCCGCCGCGCGATTGGCCGCCAGCACGCGCGCCTCCCGGTTGAGCGTCACAATCGCCGCCGGACTGCTGTCGGCCAGCGTCTTCAACTGCGCCTCGGCCTTCATCCGCAGCTCTTTTTCCAACTTCAACTGCGCATAGTGGGCCAGCACGGTGCGCCGGTTGCGCGTCATCTCCACCACCAGCAACCCCGCCGCGCTATAGGCCAATGTCGCCATCAGGAACCGCAGCGCAAACTCAACCGGCAGCACCGGCGGATGAAATTGCCCCCGCAGCCACGCGCAGAACACAGCCGCCAGCACCACCTGCACCCGCGTGAACACCGTGCCCGCAATCATGATCGGCACGACATACAGAATCCCCAGCGAGTAATCCAGGTGCGAGGCCCACTCCAGCGCCGCCAGCAGCGCCAGCACACCGCCGGCCACCGTCAGCATCGGCCGCCGCCGGAAGTAGTCTTCCGGAATCGTGACCCCCAATACCCGCAGTCGTGTCGGCATTACGGCTTATCTTCATCCTGATGCCGCCGCTCGGCCCACGGCAACTGAAGCCGCCGCCCTCTTTCGGCATGGCCAAAAGATAGCCTCCCCGCCACCGCCCGGCCACGCCGCCCGTCGCCTCGCCCCCTCCAAAGATCGCCGCCCGATATCTGGTATACCCCCGCCCGCCCCCGTAGTGTGAAAAGTGCGAGGCAATCCAAACCAGCGAGGAGAGAACACACCATGGCCGCACGACCGGAACTCGAACTTCTATTTCTCACCAATTACTCCGATTCCAGCTACCAGGCCATCCCCGCCGTAGCGCAACTGGCGGCGTCGCTCCACCTGCGCATCACCCTCCTCCACGCCTACAACCCCCGCCAGTCCACCCAGCGCCAGGCCGACGACCAGTTGCACTCCTTCTCCGCCGAAGCCGCGCAGTATAGTGACTGCCGCCGCGTCGTCGTCCCCGGTCCCGCCCTCGCCGCCGTTCAAAAATACGCCGCCTCCCACCGCTTCGACCTCCTCGTCGCGCCCCAGCGTGACCGCTTCGGCCTCCCCCGCATCGCCCACCGCTCCCTCCGCGCCCGCCTCCTGCAAACCATCCCCGCCCCCCTCTGGACCCTCGGCGCCGCCCTCCCCCCGCGTGGCTTTGACCGCCCCATCCGCAACATCGCCTGCCGCATGAACTACGGCGCTTCGAGCATCCTCCACTTCAAACTCGCCGCCAACCTCGCCGAACGCCTCGACGCCCGCCTCCACCTCATCGACGTCGTCCCCGATACCGACGAAGCCACGCTGCTCGTCCCGCTCTATGCCACTCGCCCCCTCAGCGCCTCGGCCGCCATCGCCCGCATCGCCGAACACACCGCCTTCATGAAACGCACTCCGGAAATCCACGTCTCGGCCGGCAACGAATCGCGCGAGCTCCGCCGCCTCCTGGAACGCTGCGAAGCCGACCTCTTCTTCTGCGGAGAAAACCAGGCCCTCCGCTCCACCCTCCTCGGCCCGCAACTGGACCGCTCCCTCGACTCCTGTGGCTGCCCCGTCATCGCCGCCGACGCCGCCGCCCTCCACTACCCCGGTTGGAACCTCCCTCTCAACGCCCGCCGGTCCGCGGCCGCACCCGCTCGTCAGACCCTCGAGCGCGGCAGCCTCCGCATCGGCGCATAACTGGCGGCCTGGGGACGCGCTCCAGTCCGCGCCCCCAGGCTCTTTTCGCCCCTCCGCGCAAGCCGTGTCACCATAGTCCCGATGGCCCACGGTTCCCGCCCCTCCCTCTGGCGCGAACTCTACGCCCGCCTCCGCCACGCGCTGGAAGGCGGCATGCGCCAGCGCCTCACCCGCGCCGGCTTCTTCTTCTCCCTCATCACCGCCTTCGTCGGCGCCGCGGCCTTCATGACCGCAAACAACCTCCTCTTCCTCCTCCTCTCGGCCCTCATCTCGGCCATGCTCATCTCCGGCTTCATCAGCCGCCTCTCGCTCGCCGGACTCGAACTCGACTTCCTCCCCCCCGAACACGTCACCGCCCGCCGCTCCACACCCGCCCGCCTCCGCATGATGAATGAGAAGTCCTGGGTGCCCTCGTTCTCGCTCTCCATCCGAGGCGTCCCGCAATCGGTCCAGGTCTCCGACCTCTACATCCCCTACCTCCCCGCCGCCTCCGCCGTCGAGGCCTCCGTCGACGTCACCTTCGCCCACCGTGGCCTCCACTCGGAAAACAGCTTCCGCCTCGTCTCCCGATTCCCCTTCGGCTTCACCGAACGCCGCATCGACCTCACCCTCCACCGCGACGTCGTCGTCTACCCTTCGCTCGAACCCCACCCCGAGGCCGAACGCCGCCTCGCCGGTTTCGACGCCGGCCTCGAAGCCTTTGTCCGCGCCCGCGGCACCGACTTCTATCGCATCCGCCCCTACCAGGTCGGCGAATCCGCCCGCCACGTCGATTGGAAAGCCACCGCCCACACCAGCGAACTGCAGGTGCGCGAATTCGCCGCCGAACGCGAGCCCCTCGTCGAGATCATCTTCGACCCCCACGTTCCCCCCGGCGCTTCGGCCATCTTCGAATACGCCGTCGAATGCTGCGCCTTCCTCTGCTGGCAGATCGCCAACCGCCCCGCCCGCCTTCGCCTCCGCTGCGGCTCGTTTGACCGCACCCTACCGGCCGAAGGCGACATCTATACTATGCTGAGATTTCTCGCCCTGGTCGAACCCCGCTTCCTCACCCCGGCCCAGGCGAAATCGTTCCAGCAATCCTATGCCCCTGGCTCACCCTTGGAATCCGACAGCCTCCGCCTCATCCTCACGGCGTCGCCCAAACTGGCCCTGGAAGCCGGCTGGCATCGCGATCATGTGCTCGATCTGCACGCTCTCGACGCTGAACGCGCAACCCGCCCCTAGCGCCGCGCCCGCCACCAACACCACTCCCGCCGCCAACACCGCGCCTACCGCCACGCCCGCCGCCGAGCCCGTCCAAACCTCCATCACCATCGTCGAAAAGGTCGCCGCCGAAGCCCCCGCCTCGCTCACCATCCTCGACTCCCGCCGCGTCCAACAGGTCCCCGGCATCAACCTCGATGACCGCCTGCGCATGGTCCCCGGCTTCTCCCTCTTCCGCCGCTCCTCCTCGCTCGCCGCCCATCCCACCACGCAAGGCATCTCCCTGCGCGGCCTCGGCTCCACCGGCGCATCGCGCACCCTCGTCCTCTGGGACGGCGTCCCGCTCAACGATCCCTTCGGCGGCTGGGTCTACTGGACCCGCGTCTCCCCCGAACTCACCGGCCGCGTCGAAGTCTCCCGCGGCGCTTCCACCAGCCTCTTCGGCGACCGCGCCATGGCCGGCGCCATCACCCTCTTCACGCGCGAACCCGAACGCGCCTCCCACACCCGCGCCCTCTTCGGCTCCTATGAAGCCGGCAACCGCGGCACCCACCAGGCCGAAGCCGGATACGCCAACCTCTTCGGCCGCGTCGGCCTCACCGCCTCCGCCCGCGCCTTCACCACCGACGGCTACTACATCGTCGGCGAAGCCTTCCGAGGCCCCGTTGACCGCCCAGCCACCACCCGCTTCGTCGCCCCCACCGCGCGTTTCGATTACCTCGGCACCACCCAGCGCTTCTTTGCCAAGGTCGACATGCTCGTCGAAGAGCGCGTCAACGGCACCTCGCGGCTGCGCAACTCCACCTCCCTCGGCACGCTCTCCGCCCACTACACCCGCGACTGGTCCCGCGACGGCCTCTCCTTCACCGGCTACCACTCGCGCGGCGAATTCCGGAGCAACTTCTCCTTTATCCCCGCCGGCCGCCTCACCGAACGCATCACCGCCAACCAGTCCGTCCCCTCGCTCGGCTCCGGCGGCGCGGCCTACTGGCGTCACACCGAATCCCGCTGGTCGTCCCTCGCCGGACTCGACCTCGTCCGCGTCTCCGGCCGCAGCCTCGATACCTTCTACGCCGTCAACGGCCTCGTCACCCGCTCCGATGCCGGCGGCGATGTCTTCCACCGCGGCTTCTTCGGCCAGTTCAACGGCAGCGCCGGACCCGTGAAAATCTTCCTCGGCGCGCGCGAACACTTCGCCGGCTCGGGCCGCAGCTTCTTCTCCCCCAACGCCGGACTCACCACCGGCCGAGGCCCCTGGCGCGCCCGCTTCTCCGCCTACCGCAGCTTCCGCGCCCCCACCCTCAACGAGCTCTACCGCGAGTTCCGCGCCGGCAACGCCATCACCCGCGCCAACGACCAACTCCAACCGGAGACCCTCACCGGCGTCGAATTCGGCGGCGACTACACCGGCGAAAACGGCCGCTACTCGCTCACCTTCTTCCGCAACTCGCTCGACAACTTAGTCGGCAACATCACGCTCTCCACCTCGCCCACCCAAATCATCCGCCAGAGGCAAAACATCGCGAGCGCCCTCGCCCGAGGCTTCGAACTCGACCTCCGCCAGCGCCTCCACCGCCGCTTCGAACTCGAAGGCAACTACCTCTTCGCCGACTCCCGCGTCGCCTCCGGCCTCCGCACCCCGCAAGTCGCCAAACACTACGGCTCCGCCCAGGCCACTTACTTCGCCGACCGCACGCTCGTCTCCGCCGGCCTCCGCTCCTCCGCCTTCCAGTTCGACGACGACCTGAACACCTTCCGCCTCCCCGGCTACGCCGCCGCGCATCTGAGCATCCGCCACCAGATCACCCCCGTCCTCGCCCTGCAAGCCGTGGTCGAAAACCTCCTCGACCGCGAAATCCTCACCGGCTTCACCCCCGTCCCCGCCATCGCCGCCCCCCGCCTCTGGCGCATCGGCGTGCGCTACAGCGGGCGTGTGTTCTGACCCAGCATGCGCACGGTCCTCCGCCCGTTGTCGCAGGCCGCCCTCGTAACGCTCGGCGCCCTTGCTTGGACCATTCTCACCGTCCTCTGCGCCAAGTTCCTCCATGTGCGTCGCGGGACCAATGATCTCGAACTCACCTCACCGGCCCTGTGGGCCATGGTCATCGGCCTGCTCCTCTGGATCGCCCACGCCGTGAGCGCCACGCGCAAAGCCGATCTCACGCTCCCCACGAAGATCGTCGCCTGGCTCGTCCTCCTTCCCATGGCCTTCCTCATGCTCATGGCGCTAGCCTTCATCCATTTCCCATAACTCCATCGCCCCCGGCAGCCCCCCACCACCCCGCTGCTATCATCAACTCATGCCCTTCCGCAGTGCCTTGCTGCTCCTCTTTTTCCTCTCTCTCGCCCACGCCCAAACCGAGCCCGTCATCGCCATCACTAACGCCCGCGTCTTCGACGGCACACCCAAACCGCCCGTCACCGCCACCGTCATCATCCGTGGCTCGCGCATCGCCGAAATCGGCCCCAACCTCACCCCGCCCCCCGGCGCCACCGTCATCGACGCCGCCGGCAAAACCCTCATGCCCGGCATCATCGACCTCCACACCCACCTCCCCTACTCCGCCGTATCCGGCATCAGCGGCGACTGGCCCAAAATCCTCAAGGCCTACCTCAACTGCGGCGTCACCACCACCGTCGACTTCGGCGTCTACCCGGAAATGTTCGAGCCCATGCGCCGCCTCTGGGAAGCCGGCACCGTCCCCGGCCCGCGCCTCCACCTTGCCGCGCGCATGTCCACCCCCGGCGGCCACGGCCTCGAAGGCGGACGCGGCGACTTCCACACCGCCGAAGTCCTCACCCCGCGCGAAGCCCGCACCGCCGTCCGCAAATGGCTCGACTACAAGCCCGACGCCATCAAGGTCTTCACCGACGGCTGGCGCTATGGCGCCGCCCCCGACATGACCTCCATGGAAGAGCCCACCCTCAAGGTCATCGTCGATGAGGCCCACGCCCGCGGCGTCGAAGTCCTCACCCACACCGTCACCCTCTCCAAGGCGAAGATCGCCTCGCGCGCCGGCGTCGACGTCATCGCCCACGGCATCGGCGACGAGAACGTCGACCTCGAAATCATCGACCTGATGAAGAAGAACCGCACCACCTACGCCCCCACCATGGCCGTCTACGAACCGCGCCAGTTCCCCTCCGTCCCCGCCCTGCTCGCCTCGGTGCTCGAACCCGCCGCCCGCGCCAGCCTCCAGCGCCGCTTCGAAGCCCGCAACGCCCCGGCTTCGGAAACCAACATGGACACCCCGCGCCTCCGCCGCTGGCAGCGCCTCAACTTCAACACCGGCGCCCTCCGAGGCGGCGGCGTCACCATCGGCACCGGCACCGACGCCGGCGTCACCGGCACCTGGCACGGCTGGTCCACCTTGCGCGAACTCGAACTCCTCTCCGCCGGCGGACTCACCCCCATCGAAGCCCTCGCCGCCACCACCGGCAACGCCGCCCGCGCCATCCACATCGAGGCCGACCGCGGCTTCATCGCCTCAGGCAAACTCGCCGACCTTGTCTTGATCGATGGCCGCCCCGACGAACACATCGCCGACATCGAACGCACCTCGCGCGTCTGGCTCGGCGGAAAAGAGATCAACCGCTCCGAATTCGCCAAGGCCTTCCTGAACGACGAGGCCACCGTGCTCCCCTCACGCCCCGCCACGGCCCTCATCGACGACTTCGAATCCACCAACGGCCGCACCAGCCTCGGCACCCTCCGCGTTAACTCCACCGACGGCGGCCACGACCACAGCAAGGTCACCTTCTCCCGCATCGCCCGCGCCGGCGGCTCCGGCCACTCGCTCGCCGCCATCGCCCATATGGGCGACAAGCTCCGCCCCGAGGCCTCCATCAACCTTCCCTTGAGCCCCGGCAGCCTCGAACCCGTCGACGCCTCCGCCTTCACCGGCATCGAATTCGAAGCCCGCGGCGAAGGCGCCTACAAGCTCACCGTCCAGCGCGCCAGCGTCCGCGACTACGCCCACCCCGAAGCCGAATTCAAAGCCGGCCCCGCCTGGACCACCATCCGCATCCCCTTCTCTCAACTTAAATCACGCTCGGAAAAAGCTCCCGCCTGGACCGCTCGCGACCTGCAGGAGATCTCCATCGGCATCAGCCGCAAGCCCACCGAAGAGACCTGGCTCGAACTCGACAACGTGAAGTTCTATCGATAAGATGGCCCGCACATGATCACCCGTTCGCTCTTCCTCATCGCCGCCCTCTCCGCCGCGCTCACGGCGCAGCGCACAACGCAGTTTGAAAGCCGCCCCGCCCTCGCCCTCGAGAACGACAAGGTCGAACTGCTCATCTTCCCCAAGGGCGGCGCCTTCGCCAGCCTCACACTCAAGAGCGACGCCGACAAGCTGAACGCGATGTGGAACCCAGCCGCCGGAGCACGCGCCGCCGGCCAGCCCGCCCGCTTCGGCGACTCCACCGGCCACTTCCTCTGCGTCGATGGCTTCGGCCCCACCTCCAAAGAAGAAGCCGCCGCTGGCATGGGCGGCCACGGCGAAGCCCACCGCCTGCCCTGGGAACAGCTCTCCGCCGGACGCTCGGGCAACGGCTCGCAGGTCACCTTCCGCGTCACGCTCCCCATCGTGCAGGAGGTGCTCACGCGCAAGGTCTCCCTCCTCGATGGCGAATCCGTCATCGCCGTCGACAGCGAACTGGAAAGCCTGCTCGGCTTCGACCGTCCCGTCAATTGGGCCGAACACGCCACCATCGGCTCGCCCTTCCTCTCGCCCGAAGTCACCGTCGTCGATGCCTCCGTCGGCCGCTGCCAGACGCGTCCCCACGGCTCCGGCCGCCCCAGCCCGCGCCGCCTCGCCGATACCGTCAACTTCACCTATCCCAACGCGCCCCTCAAAGCCGGCGGCATGACCAACCTCCGCGCCGTCCCCGCCCAGCCCAACTCAATGGACCACACCGGCTGCGCCTTCGATCCCGCCCGCCAGCATGTCTTCGTCACCGCCATCCGCAAGGACAAGCGCCTCGTTTTCGGCTACCTGCTGCGCCGCGAAGAGTACCCCTGGCTGCAAGAGTGGATGAACTACACCAACCCGCTCAACCTCGCCCGCGGCATCGAATTCGGCACGCAGCCCTACGACCTGCCGCGCCGCACCATCGTCGACATGGGCAAGCTCTTCGACGTCGCCACCTACCGCTGGCTGCCCGCCAAATCGAAAATCTCCACCCGCTTCCTCATGTTCTACTCGCCCACGCCCGAGGGCTTCGAACAGGTGGATGATGTCCGCCTCGATGGCGGCAAGTTGATCCTCGTCGATCGGAAATCAGGCAAGACCATTGAACTGAAGACCAATCAGACGCTTTGATCCATGACCCGTTCCCTACTCACGCTTCTCCTCACGGCAGCCTGCCTGCCCGCGCAACTCGTCCGCGAACCGGCTGACCTCATCGTTCGCAACGCCAAGGTGGTCACGCTCGAATCGCCCGCCACCGCGCAAGCCATCGCCATGCGCGGCGAACGCATCGTCGCCCTCGGCGCCAACGCCGCCATGGCCGAGTTCACCGGGCCCCACACGCGCGTCATCGACGCCAAAGGCGCGCTCGTCATCCCCGGCTTCATCGAAGGCCACGGCCACTTCATGGGTCTCGGCCAGTTCCAACGCAGCCTCAACCTGCGCGATGCCCGCTCCTGGCGCGACATCACCTCCATGGTCGCCGCCGCCGCCAAGGAAGCCCGCCCCGGCCAGTGGATCGTAGGCCGAGGCTTCCATCAGTCGAAGTGGGACACTCCGCCCACGCCCGCCGTGCAAGGCTTCCCCGTTCACACCGATCTCAGCAAGGCCGCGCCCAACAACCCCGTCCTGCTCACCCATGCCTCCGGCCACGCCTCCATGGTCAACGCCAAGGCGATGGAACTCGCCGCCATCACGCGCGACACCAAGGACCCCGACGGCGGCGAGATCCTCCGCGACGCGCAAGGCAATCCCACCGGCCTGCTCAACGAGCGCGCCCAGATGCTCACGCGCAAGGTCTACGCCGATTACCTCGCCCAGCGCACCCCCGCCCAGCGCCTCGTCGACGCCCGCGCCGAAGCCGCCTCAGCCTTCAAGGAATGCCTCCGCAACGGCATCACCAGCTTCCAGGACGCCGGCTCGTCGTTCGAGACCATCGACCTCTTCCGCGCCCTCCGCGCCGAAGGCAAACTCGACGTCCGCCTCTGGGTGATGCTCAGCGAATCCAACGACGCCCTCAACGCCCGGGGCGCGCTCTACCGCACCATCGACACCGAGAAGAACCGCCTCACCGTGCGCGCCATCAAGCGTTCCCTCGACGGCGCTCTCGGCTCGCGCGGCGCCTGGCTGCTCGCGCCTTACTCCGATCAGCCCGACCGCTCCGGCCTCAACACCGCCCCCATCGCCGACGTCCGCGCCACCGCCGCCTACGCCCTCAACAACGGCTTCCAACTCTGCGTCCACGCCATCGGCGACCGCGCCAACCGCGAAACGCTCGACATCTTCGAAGCCGCCTTCAAATCCAAGCCCGATGCGCGCGACCTCCGCTGGCGCGTCGAACACGCCCAGCACATCAACGCCGCCGACATCCCGCGCTTTGGCCAGCTTGGCGTCATCGCCTCCATGCAGGGCATCCACTGCACCTCCGACGCGCCCTACGTCACCGCGCGCCTCGGCCCGCAACGCGCCGAAGAAGGCGCCTATGTCTGGCGCAAGCTCATCGACTCCGGCGCGCTCGTCACCAACGGCACCGACGTGCCTGTCGAAGAGATCGACCCCATCGCCAGCTTCCACGCCACCGTCACGCGCAAGCTCAAGGACGGCTCCACGTTCTACCCCGCGCAGCGCATGACGCGCCTCGAAGCCCTGCGCTCCTACACCATCAACGCCGCCCAGTCGGCGTTCGAAGAGAAGGACAAAGGCTCGCTTCGCCGGGGCAAGCTCGCCGACCTCACCATCCTGTCGAAAGACATCCTCACCATCCCCGACAACGAGATCCCCTCGACCGAGATCCTCTACACCATCGTTGGCGGCAAGGTGATGTATGAGCGCACGCCCTCACCCCCGCCCGCGCGCCGCCGTTCAGCCCCGCGCCCGTAGACCAGCGACAACGCTCTCCACATACTCCCGCGAACGCCGCGCCAGCGCGTCCACCTCCTCCGCCGTCTGCGGCCTCGGCTTCAACGGCTCGAAGATGTTCTCAAACGCCATCGGCATCGTCAGGCCCGTCTTCATCACCGGCTCGAGCAAACGGTAGTGGTCGATCTCGCCGAAGCCCGGCCCGCAATCCTCATCCTTCGGCCAGTTGCGGTGATCCTTCATCGCAAAGGCGCGAATGTCGCGCCAGCAGGCCTGGATGTCGGGAATCGGATCGCGGCTCTCATAGTCGAGCACGTTGCCCGCGTCGTAGCACATGCGCACGCCCTCATCGCCCACCTCGCGGATGATCCTGCTGCAATCGGCCCCCGTCGCCGTGTTGCCGCCATGCTGCTTGATCACCACCAGAACGCCCGCCGCCCGCGCGCGCGGGGCAATCTGTTTCAAACAGGAAATGACGTTCTCGTACTCCCCCGGCGCCGTCTTGCCGAACGTGAGCAGAAACGGAATCCCGGCCTCGGCCGCCTGCTCAATCCGCCGCAGGTGCCCCTCGGCCGCATCGCGCGCCTCCAGCATCACCGTGGAGAACATCATCACAGGCTTCAACCCGGCGTCGTTCGAATGCCGCGCCAACTCCCGCGCCCTCGCCGCCGGAGCCGCCACGTCGAGCAGCGGCACGCGCTTCCCCGCCCCGTCCGGATGCGTCACGCCCCACGCCACGCGGCTGTAGCCCGCCCGCCGGATGCCCTCCAACGCCCGTGCAAACGGAAACGGCGTATAGGGCAGCGTCATGCACGCCATCTCGAAGTTCGTCCAGGAGGGCTGTGCGGACGCGGCTACGGCGCCCGCCGCGCTTGCCAAGAACACTCGCCGGTTCATGTCGCAATTCTAGCCATAGCCAGACCCGCCAATGCAAACCCGATCGTGATCATGCCACCACCCCGACCCAGACGCTGAGCAGGCAATCGCCACCGCCTGCGACTTGGCCGCGTCCCCGCCCGGCGCCTGAATGACCCACGGAAGCATATGCCTCCGCCGCGCTCGCGCCGCTCATGATCGGCTGCGCCACCGTGGCTTCATCGCCGAAGCATTGGAACGATGACACACGCCCCCCTGTCAACGCCCACGTCACGAATCCCCAGAGGATGATGATCAGCGCTCCACGGAGCCCCCTGAGAACCACTCGCTTCGCCAGGGCTTGGAGATGTAGCATCGCCGCGCACCCAATGCAATGCACGATCGTCGCTTTGTGATATATACTGCATCCACACCAGGGATGGGTGATCCCTGGAACCACGTTGAGAGAAGGGGATAGCCAGTCATGATGAGGAATCGATTTGCGGGGGTGCGCGCGCTAAGCGCCCTAAGTCTGCTCATTTTCGCGCCAGAAACCGCACAAGCCCAGGTGTTGAAAGGGCAGATCCTGGGCACCATCACAGACCAATCGGCCGCTGTCGTGCCAGGCGTCAAGGTGACCATCACCGACACCAGAACCAACTTCCAACGTTCCAGCGACACCAACGACGCCGGCAACTTCTTCTTCGTCAACCTAGATCCGGGCGACTACCGCGTCGAGGCCGAGAAGGAGGGCTTCAGCAAGAGCGTCCGTTCCGGCGTCGATCTGCCGCCCAACACCACCGCCCGCGTGAACTTCGAACTTGCTCCCGGCGCCGTCACGCAGACCATCGACGTCAGCGCCGAAGCCGCCCCGCTCCTGCAAACTGACCGTGCCGACACCGGCGGCAAGATCGATCAGAAACAGCTCCAGCAGATGCCCATGCTCTACAACCGGAACTACCAGGGCCTACTGCTGCTCGTGCCTGGCGTCGGGCGGCCCTTCCGGCCTCACTCCGAGTTCTACAACTCGCACGACTCGCTCTCCGTGCGCGTAAACGGCCAGGGGCGGCAGTTTAACAACTTCCAGATCGAAGGCATCGAGAACAAAATCGACAACGGCAACCTCACTGCGCTGGTCCCGCCGGCCGAGGCGATCCAGACCGTCGACATGTCCACCTCCAACTTCGATCCTGAATTTGGTAATGCGGGCGGCGCCGTCACTAACGTCACCATCCGCAGCGGCAGCAACGACTTTCATGGCAGCCTCTTTCACTTCCACCGCAACGAGAACATCCAGGCCCGCAACACCTTCGCCGTCACCAAGGCGCCCACTGTCTATAACCAATTCGGCGGCACTCTCGGCGGCCGTATCATCCGTGAAAAGCTCTTCTTCTTCGCCGACTACCAGGGCAGCCGCGACCACCTCGGCCAAGTCAACCGCGGCACACTGCCCGGCTCCACCTTCCGCACCGGCAACCTCGGCGCCGCCACCGCAACAATTTACGACCCCACTACCGGGAATATCACCACCGGCGCCGGCCGCACTCCCTTTGCCAGCAACATCATCCCGCAGAGCCGCATCAGCCCTATCTCACGCCGTATCCTTGGCTTCGTCCCCACCCCCAACCTCGCCGACGTCGAGGGCCAGGTGAATTACTCGCAGAACAGTGTGCGCATCAAGACGCTCGACCAGACCGATTCCAAAGTCGATTGGGTCGCCGGCGCCAACGACCGCATCGCTGTCCGTTACAGCCTGCAAAAGGCTGTCGTCGACGATCCCGGTCTCTTCGGCCCCGGCGGCATCTATGGCGGCTTCCGCAATGGCGGCTTCGGTGGCAGCGGCCCAGCCCGCACGCAATCGGCCGGCATCAACTACTCCAAGGTCCTCTCGCCCACCTTCGTTTGGGAATCGCGTCTCGGCGTCGTTCGCAACCGCAATGACGCTCTCAACTCCGACACCGGCAGGAATACCTCTGAGGAAATCGGCATCCGTGGCGCCAATCTGGACGATTGGACCAGCGGCCTTTCCCAGATCATCATCAACGGTTACTCCTCGCCGCTGGTCGGCTTCTCTCCCAGCCTTCCCTGGGCGCGCAGCGTCACCAGCTTCGGCCTGGTGAACAACTTCTCCAAGATCTTCACCAAACACATCATCCGTTTCGGCGTCGACCTGCGCCGCGAACGCAACGACTTGCTCCAGACGCAGACCTTCAACCCGCGTGGACGTTTCGACTACCAACCCGGCCAAACCGGCAACCCCGCCGACACGCGCCGCAACTTTGGTAACGCCTTCGCCGCGTTTCTGCTCGACACACCCAACATCAGCGGCCGAGACCTGCCTTTTGTCTTCCCCGCCCGCCGGGAGTTCACCTACAACTTCTACTTCCAGGACAAGTGGCAGGTCAGCCAGAAGCTCACCATCGACATAGGCCTGCGCCTGGAGCGCGAACGCGGCAGCCGGCCGCGCTTTGCCGGCGGCTTCTCCAACTACAACCCGGCGAACAACACCCTGGAACTGGCCGGCCTCGGCAACATTCCCATCAACATCGCCAACTCCAACAACAACTGGGGCCCACGCCTCGGCATTGCCTACCGCTTCAACGACGACACCGTCATTCGCGCCGGCTTCGGCATCAGCTACTTTCCGCGCCGCATGGGACAGACCAACTTCCCCATTCTGCAGAACAACGGCTTCCCGGCGTCCAATGCCTTCGTCTCCACCACGGTCACCATGGCCACCGGATTCCCCGCGTTCGTGCCATTTAATGTCCCCAACGACGGCATCATCCAGAACGCCCCGCTCACCAACAATTACGGCATTACGCCGAGCGATCTAGCCAGCCCCTACGTGCAAAGCTGGAACTTCGCCATCCAGCGAGCCCTGCCCTTCCGGTTCTCCCTTGACCTGGCTTACGTCGGCAACAAGGGTGTGAACAACCAGACCGGCCGCGACATCAATGCCAGCCTCATCCCCGGCTCGGGTAACAACGGCCGCCCGCTGTTCCAGGCCTACCGGCGAGCCAACTCCACTACCCTGCCCATCGGCACCAGCACCTGGTATAACGGCCTCCAGATCAAGCTCGACCGCCGCGTCGGCGATGGCCTGTTCCTCACCACCGCCTATACCTGGAGCAAGGGCCTCAACTTCTCCGACGACGACGGCGGCCTGGCCACCAATATCGCCCTTTTCCTCAACAAGGGCCGGCAGAGCGACAACCGCACCCACACGTTCACGCAGAGCTACATGTGGGAACCGCCCTTCGGCAAAGGCAAGAAATGGGCCAACTCAGGCGCCGCCATGTGGATCGCCGGCGGCTGGCAGTTCCAGGGTCTTCTCAGCATGATGACCGGATCCTGGTTCTCCCCCTCGGTCTCCGGCGTGGTCAACGCGCCGGGCAACGCCGACCGCCCGAACGTGGTCGGCCCCGTCCAATACCTCGGCGGAGCGGGCCCCGGACAGCAGTTCATCGGCCGCGACGCCTTCGCCATCCCCGCTCAGAACACCCTCGGTAACGCCGGCCGCAATATCTTACAAGGCCCCGGCATCGTCAACCTCGACGCGGCGCTCCACCGCGAGTTCCGCATCAAGGAAGGCATGCAACTGGCCCTGCGCGTGGAGAGCTTCAACTTCACCAACACGCCTCACTACAGCAACCCCAACGGCAACTTCCAGTCGCCCCAGTTCGGCCAGATCAACGGCGCCGAGCAGGACCAGCGCCAATACCAGATCGGCCTCACGCTGCGCTTCTAGCCCAGCACAGTCCGGCCATCCACACCAGGCGCGGGCATCTCCTGAGGTAGTCTTATGGGGATGCACCGCGCCCTCGCTATTTTCACCCTCGGCTGCGCGCTCGCCTCCTCCACACGCGCCGAAGTCCTCTTCCGCGCCGGCTTCGAAACGGGCGATCTCAGCGAATGGTCCGCCTCCGGCACGCGCGGCCAGAACGCCACGCCGCGCAACGTGCAAGTGGTCACCGACATCGTGCGCGAAGGCAAGTACGCCGCGAGGTTCACCATCCATCCCGACGACGTCTTCAACGACCGCCAGCTCCGCGTGCAGGTCGGCGGCCCGCGCATCACCGTCCAGGAAGGCTCGGACACCTACCTCTCCTTCTACCTCTACATGGCCGAAGCGCCCAAGGACCGCGACAACTTCTTCTACTGGGAAGGCGCGCCGCCGCCGCGCTACAACAACGTCATGACCTGGTGGGTCGAACCGAAGGAAGACGGCTCCGGCACGTGGATCCGCTACGGCACCGGCAACCTCGGCCGCAACGGCACCGAGTGGCAGGCCGGCTTCACACCAGGCAAGTGGCATCACCTCGCCATGCACATCCGCTGGTCAGAAGACCCCGCGCAAGGCAACGTGCGGCTATGGTTTGACGGCGCGCCGGCGCTCGACCGCAAGCTCAAAACCAAGGGCCCCGAGAGCGTCTACTTCTGCCAGCCCGGCATCCACCGCAGCCCGCACAAACCCTCGGTGGACTCAATCTACTTCGACAGCTTCGTCATGGCCGACCGCCTCGAAGACATCATGCCCGATGCCCTGACAAAGGAGTCGCGATGAGCAACCACAGCCGCCGCGCGATGCTCGCCACCTCGGCCGCCGCCATGGCGCAAGCGCAGTCCGCGCCCATCCCCATCATCGACACCCACATCCACTTCTTCGACATGGGCCGCCCGCAAGGCGTGCCCTATCCCGGCAAGGGCGGACTGAACGGCATCACCAGGGCCGACGCCGCGCTCTTCCGCAAGACGGCCGCGCAACTCGGCGTTGTGGGCGCGATCGAGGTCGAGGCCAGCCCGTGGATCGAAGACAACCTGTGGGTGCTGCTCGAATGCGAGAAGGACCCGATCATGGTCGGGACCATTGGCAATCTGGAGCCCGATAAACCGGAGTTCCGCGAATACCTCGACCGCTACCGCCGCAACCCGCTCTTCCTCGGCATCCGCTACGGCAACCTCTGGGGCCGCAGTCTCGCCGCCATGCTGGAGAAGCCCGAGTTCCTCGCCGGGATGAAGGAACTGGCCGCGGCCAACCTCACGCTCGACACGGCCAACCCGCGCGGCGACCTGCTGCGTTCGATCCTGACGCTCACCGACAAGGTCCCCGGCCTGCGCGTCGTGCTCGACCATGTGCCCGCCATGACCGCTTTCGATGAGCCCGCCGAACGCGCCGCGCTGGAGGCCACGTTGCGCGAACTCGCGAAGCGCAACGTCTACGCCAAGCTGAGCGTCGTCGCCCGCCGCGAACCCGGAGGCGTGAACAAGCGCCTCGTCTCGCACAAGCACCGCCTCGACCTGCTCTGCGGCATCTTCGGCGACGACCGCGTCGTCTACGGCAGCGACTGGCCCAACAGCAGCGGCAACTGGATCACCTACGCCGACGCGCTGAAGCTCGTGCAGGAGTACTTCGCCGCCAAGCCCCGCGCCGTGGCCGAGAAGTACTTCTGGCGCAACTCGGTGTCGGCCTATCGCTGGGTGTGGCGCACGGCGGGCCAGCCAAAGGTGTGAGCGCGCGGCCCTGCCTAGCCCGGGGGGCGCCAGCAGGCGGTTCAACTCCTCCATCACCTCAAACGCATCGGCCACATAGAGCACATCGGCTTTGCCGCGCGCCCAGCCGCAGTTGGCGTCGAGGTTCACGGCACGGCGGTCCTGGATGAAGCGCCAGCCGACAACGTGCGGCTCCTCGCCGTGGCAGCAGGTGGCGAGGCCCTTGGGATGGCGCGGCGTCGAGCCCGTTTGCCCCACCTGGTTCAGGTGCGAAAGGAACGGCAGCACGGCCTGGCCTTCGCCGCTCAGGTCGACGAGCGACTTGCTGCTGCCGAGCGAGGCGCCGGCCGCGCGCACGAAGCCGAGGATCAACTCGCCCGCGCGCTCCACATGCGGCGCGCCGTCCTTCTGCTTCTTCGTCCAACCAGCCCCGGCGACAAACAACACCTCGGCCTCGGGCTTCACCGTCTGCTCGCCCGCTCCGGGCGACACCACGCCCTTCACCTCGGTGCGCGGCGCGGTCTCCACGGCGATGCGGACTCACACGCTCCGTCGCACGGCGCGCCCTGCCACGCGCTCGCCGCGCCCGATTCGAGCAGCAGGAACCACGGCAGTTCGGCGCGCGTGAAGGTGGCTTCGATGCGCTGGCGGTAATACCAGCGCGTGACGCCTTCGGGCGCGATGGCCGTGATGTGCGTGTCGATGCGTCCGCCGCAGCGCTGGGCCACGCCGGCCAGGCAGCGCGACCAACGTGAAGTCGCCGGGGCAATCACGATGCCCGCCTTCGACGCCGCCACCAGAGCCTGCGCCGCCGCGGCATCGGTCGAGTAGCGCGACTGCGAAAAGGCTTCGCCCTCGACGGCCAGCACACGGCCCGCGCCGCCCACCGCCTTCGCCGCCTCGGCCACGTTGCCGCCCACCAGGCCGACCATCACTTCGCCGCCAAGACCGCGCGCCGCTTCAATCGCCTCCAGGCCGGCCTTGGCAATCGCGCCGTCGGCGTCCGGATGCAGCAATACCAGAATCGTCTCCATGGTCATCTCCTGTTAGCTGCCGCGAATCCAGGCGGCGATCTCGCGCGCGACCTCAGCCGCCGGCACATCCTTCACAATGCGCGTCGTGCGCTGCTGCTTGGGCAGGCTCACGCTGAGGAAGGCATGCGCGCCCACCTGCGCGGGCTTGGCCTTCTGCAGCGCGGGCATCACCGTGCGCATGTTCTGCATGCCGGTCTGCGGACTGTTGGGCGGCTCAGGCAAACTGCCCGTGGCCCAACCGAGGACGGCGGGCGCTCCGGCGCACGCCGACACCTGATGCTTACCGCCTTCCACGCGTTCGAGGATCTCCAGCGACCCATCCGCGCCCACCGTGAGCGCATCGACGCCCTGAAACTGCTCCGTGATGCCGAGCCGTTCGCCCACCATCGCCAGCGTCGTCCCGGCGGCGCGCGCGGCCGACTCCCAACCGCCGAACAGCAGCAGTTGCGAGCGGTCGAGGCCAGGGATGGCTTCCACCGCTGCTGCCAATGCCGAGGCCACATCGGCGCTTTCGGTGAAGCCGCTCGAAGGGCCGTCCAGCGCCACCAGTTCGAAGGCCACCTTCTGGGCCATGGTCATCAACACCTGCTGCAGCTTGGCCTTGGGCGCGAGGCTCACCAGGTAGACCTTGCTGCCCGGCACGCTCTTGGCGAGGTGGCTCGCTTCGTAGAGCGCGTGCGCGGCCCACGGGTCAAGCACGGCGGGCAGCATCATCTCGTTCTTTAAAGCCGGACCCTGCGGCCCGCTCACCGGCTCCAGCGTCTGAAGCGGATCAGGCACAATCCCGGCGCATACGGCAATGTGATAGCTCATCGTGTTGGGCTCAATTCTCGGCCGAGTGGAGTCCTCCCGCACCGGCCATGAAGACGACGTTTTCGCGCTCGCAGTTCCACATGCAGGCGCCGCAGTGGATGCACTTCTCGCGGTCAAAGGCGGGCCGCTCGGGCGCATCGGTGAGCGCCTGCCCGGAGCAGACCGAGACGCAGGTCTTGCCGCCGCAACTGGCGCAGAGCGCCTCATCGCGGAAGGCGACGTGATCGGCGTAACCGGGCGCGGCCTGCACCTTGCCGCCCATCAGCAGGGCGTCCTGCTGCGTGACGAGCAGTTGACCGTCAAAGGGAATCGCGGGCCAGCCCCAGGCATCCATCAGGGCATCATGCAGCGGCTTGCCGCTCGCGGCAGCTTCGCGGCGGATCTCGTCGACGCGCGCAACGGGGGATGCGCTCGCTAAAGAAGTCTTCGAGCTTGGGCATGTGCTCGATGGGCGCACCGGGGATGTGCAGGCGGCCATGGGAAAAGCCCGCCAGCGCCATGCCCAACATGCCGGCGACGATGCCGCGATGGAAGCCGTCGCGGGACTTCTCGGCGATGAGCGACTCCTGTTCGAGCCAGCTCGCGCGGCGGCGGCGGACGTAGGTGGCTTCGAGGTTCTCTTTGGTGAAGGGCTTCTTCTCGCGCAGCAGTTCGAGCACGGCTTCGCCGAGTTGCGTGCCCGTGGTCCAGGCCTCATCGACGCCTGAGCCGGTGAGCACGTTGGTGCTGCCCGAGCCTTCGCCGATGCGGGCCCAACCATCGCCAACGAGGTGCGGCTCGCCGCGGCGTCCGGCTTCGTTCAGCGTCTTGGCGCCCCACGAGCGCAGGCGTCCGCCTTCGAGATAGCGCCAGAGATAGGGGTGCAGAAGGAAGTGTTGCAGGTAGCGGTAGGTGGTGCGCACGGGGCTGTCGAACCACGACGGCACGAAGATGCCCGCGCTGGCGACGTTGCCCGGATGGACGTAGAAGAAGCCGAAGATCTCCGGTTCGGGGTAGCCGAAGCTGTGGAGCACCATGCCCGGCTCAAGCGGCAGCCTTCGGGCAGGTCGATCACCATCTTCATGCCGACGGCCCATTCGCGCTTCTCGTGGCCTTCGGGCATACCGAAGTGCTCGTCGAGCTGGCGGCCCACGGGACCCACCGGCCCATCGCCGACGACGGTGAGCGCGGCCTTGATCTCCATGCCCGGCTGCAGTTCGTGGTCAAGCAACTGCACGCCGGCCACGCGCTGGCCCTCAATCAACGGCGCGGCCACGGGCATGCCGGGCCAGATCTGCGCCATGCCGGACATCATGATCTGCTGGCCCACCCATTGGTTGAACTGGCCGATCGACATCACCAGCCCGTCGTGCTTCTCGAGGAACGCCGGGATGAGCGGCAACTCGAAGGCCTCGTGATCGAGGACGCCGGCGGCGCGCAGCAGGCTGTCGGCGGACTTGAGCGTGAACGAGCGGCGGCTGGCGCCGATGGGATCGAGCAGGTAGAGCACCTTCTCTTCGCGCACGGGCGCGGCCATGGGGATTTCGTCCGGGTTGAGTTCGGGGAACGAGGCGCGGATGCCGCGGGCGCGCGTGACCACGCCCGAGACGCCGAAGCCGATGTCGTCGGCGCGCTCGTAGCACATCACCTGGGGCAGCGTGCCGTCTTCGAGCGGCAGCCCGCGGGTGAGCGTGGTGAGGAAGCCGCCCGTGGCCGGGCCGAAGCCGGCGCAGACGATGTCAACGTCCATCGTGGGGCGTTCGATGCCTGGGGGGGCGATAGCGGGGCTTTCGTTGCCGGAAGGTTCCATGCTCATGCCGGGTAGTCGAGGGCGGCGGGGATCATGACGGCGACGAGCGATTCGCCGGCGCGGTCCTTGGCCAGTTGCGAGCCGGTGATGCAGCCGTCGAGCTTGGAGCGCAGGGCCTGGAACTGCTCGTAGCCGTTGAAGCGCACGCAGGGTCCGGCCTTGGCGGGATGCGAACCGTCGGTCTCCACCACGTCGCGGGCCATGGACTCGATGCCGGGGATGATGCTTTCGAGCGAGATCAGCTCTTCGCGGCGGTACGAGCAGTGATCCTCGTTCCAGTCGACGTGGCGGTTATAGCCGAAGATGAGTTCGGCGCAGATGCGGCCCACCTCGCCGGCGGTGCGTCCGCTTTGGATGGAGCAGAGGTCAGTGTAGAACTCCATGAGGCCGTCGAAGCCTTCGGCAACCGAGGCGTTGTCGCGGCCCTTGGCGGCGAGCTCCATGGTGTCGAGCACGAGCTGGCGCGCCGAGAGCAGCCAGCAGAGGGCGTCGGCCATGGGGAAGGTGACGCCCTGGCGCGAGCTCTGGTAGAGGTTCTGGCCGTCGGCGTCCTTGGCGTTTTGCAGGTGGCGCAGCGTCCACAGCCACATCTGCATGGCGGTGGCGAGGGCGCAGGCGCTGGTGGCGGGATGCTCGCCTGCGATGACGCGCAGCTCGCCGATCCAGTTCTGGAACTGGGCGAGGAAGACCTCGTTGGTCATGGTGACCGAAAGCTGGCGGCGCTGGACGGCTTCGGGGCCTTCGTAGGTGGCTTCGAGTTGGGCGTCGGTCCACTTCTGGACGAGGAAGCCGGGGCAGTCCTCGGTGATGCCGTAGCCGCCCATGAGGCTGACGGCCTCGCGCAGTTCGTTGGCGCCGTGGCCGGTGTTCCAGAGCTTGGCGGCGGGGCAGAAGACGTTGGCCGCGGAGTCGAGCATGAGGTAGCGGATGAGCGGGTTGTCGGGCGTGCGTTTGGCGCGGATGGCGGCGATGGCGTCGGGTTCGAGCTTGCGCATGGCGCGGAAGGCGGACATGCCTTTGCCGGCGCCCTGGGCGGCGAGCAGCGCTGTCTTCTCCTGCTCGAGCGGGTCGAGCTCGTCGAAGAGGCGGGCGGCGGCGAAGCCCAACGAGGCGGCCGCTTCGCCGGTGGCCCACACTTCGAGCAGGCGGTGGAGGACGTCTTCCTTCTGCTGCAGGCCAAGCTCATAGCGCACGGAGCCGGGATGCGTGGTTTCGCCGCCGCGGAAGCGGTCGCGGTGATAGCGCAGCAGGGGTTCGACGGCGGAGAGGAGCTTGGCGGCGGTCATGAGGCCGACGGTGACGCGGGTGCGGCGGAAGACGGCCTCGATCACTTCGGAGTGGTTGAAGTTGGGGACGATGACGCCGTCCTTGATCTCATAGCCGCCGATGATGCGGCTGGCCGGGACGGTGAGGTGGAAGATGGGGTCGGTGGTGGAGGAGAGCTGGTGGACCATCTTCTTTGTGGCGCTGCCGCGGTCGAAGGTGCCGGGGTCGGTCTCTTCGAGGATCACCATGCAACTGCCCTTGATGCGTTCGTCGCCGGAGTCGACCGCAGCGGTGACGAAGTTAGCGAAGCCCATGTTGGTGGTGAAGCGGCCGCGCTTGTCGACTTCCAGCATCGGCTCCTCGCCCTCCTTCCATTCGGCGATGCGGACCTTGCCGGAGAGCAGTCCGGTTTCGACGCCGACGTAGGGGAGGGGCTCGGTGAGACAGAAGGCTCCGCGCAGGGGCTCGGCGTTGAGCGTGGGCGAGCAGAGCTTCATGTAATGGGCGCGCTGGGCTTCGGTGCCGCGTTCGTGGATGGGGGCCAGGGCGAGGCATCCGGCGAGGCTGGCCGTGGCCGCGCCGCCATCGACCCAGGCCAGTTCGAAGGCCGAGAGGGCGAGGGCGAAGTTCTTGGGGCCGTCGATGTAGCCGCCGTACTCGGCGTCGAGCGAGGCAGAGGTGACTCCGGCGGCGTCGAACTCCTTGAGCAGCGAGGCCTTCTCAGGCGTCCACTCGTGGGTGTTGCGGGCGCCGCTGGCGACGAGGCGGGCGACGGGTCCGCGGGCCACCGAGCGCACGGAGTTGACCAGCATCTGGAGATCGAAGCGGTCACTGAAGCGCCACAGGATTTGGCGGACATCGTCGCCGGGCAGTGTCTTCAAAGTGGCAGTCTTCGGCCTGGCCGTGGTACGCATGTCGAGCCTCCTCGGAACTGTGATGGAGGTGCAATCGGGATTCCAACGCGGAAGGGGGCTGGAATGAGTAGTTCTGCAACGAATTTGGCGCGGAGGGCGGGCGGCTTGGGGCAAATGCCCCGTGCGTGGTGGTGCAAGACAACAGCGCGGCGGCGGATGGTGGTGGGGAATGGGCTGGTGGGGAATAATGGGGGTTCCCAAGAAGGAGGGTGAAGATGGCAGAGACAAGGCGGGGGTTCTTGCGGGGAGCGGCGGGGGGGGTGTTGGGCGCGCTGGCGGGCGGGGGCGCTTGGGCGCAGAGCGGGCGGCGGGCGCCGAACGTGGTGTTGATTGTGGCCGAGGACCTGGGGGCGATGGACACCGAACCGTATGGGGCCGATCTGCATGAGACGCCGAACCTGAAGCGGCTGGCGGGCGAGGGGTGCGGTTCACTGAGGCGCATTCGGCGTCGCCGGTGTGTTCGCCGACGCGGGCGTCGATTCAGACGGGGAAGCATCCGGCGCGGCTGCATGTGACGATCTGGCATGAGGCGGCGAAGAACCCGCCGAAGAACCGGAAGATGGTGCCGCCGGTGGTGGAAGATCACCTGCCGCATGGGGAGGTGACGTTGGGGGAGATGCTGAAGGAGCGGGGCTACCTGACGGCGCATGTGGGCAAGTGGCATATGGGGATGGCGAGCCATTATCCGGAGTCGCAGGGGTATGACACGAACGTGGGGGGCACGTATTGGGGCGCGCCGCAGACGTTCTTCCATCCGTACAAGGGCAACCAGCGGTTTGGCGGGGAGTATCGCTATGTGCCGGGGTTGGGCGTGGGGAAAGAGGGCGATTACCTGACGGACAAGCTGACCGATGCGGCGCTGAAGGTGATCGATGAGGCGGGCGAGCGGCCGTTCTTCCTGAACCTGTGCTATCACACGCCGCACACGCCGATTGAGGGGAAGAAGGAGCTGGTGGAGCGGTATCGGGCGAAGTTGAAGTTGATGGAGGGCCGGCAGGCCGGGGCGCAGGTGGGGGGGTTGCGGCATCAGAACGCCACCTATGCGGCGATGATTCACTCGCTGGATGAGAACGTGGGGCGGGTGTTGGACAAGCTGAAGGAGCGCGGGCTGGAGCGGGACACGATCGTCATCTTCACTTCGGACAATGGCGGCTATATCGGGCGGTTCAACGGCGAGCAGGTGACGAACAACGCGCCGCTGCGGTCAGGGAAGGGGTCGGCGTATCAGGGCGGGGTGCGGATTCCGCTGATCGTGCGGGCGCCGGGGGTGACGAAGGCGGGGACGGTGTGCGGCGAGCCGGTGACGACGATGGACTTCTTCCCGACGATTGCGGCGCTGACGGGGGCGGCCGATCATGGCAAGCATGACGGCGTGAGCCTTGTGCCGCTGTTGCGCGAGGCGGGGGCGAAGCTGGGGCGGGAGCGCCTCTACTTCCACTATCCGCACTATTACGAGACGACATCGCCGGTGAGCGCGGTGCGGGAGGGGGAGTGGAAGCTGCTGGAGTATTTCGAAGACGGCCACGTGGAGCTTTACAACCTGGAGCGGGACCCAGGCGAGAGGCGCGAGGTGAGCGCGGAGAACGGAGCGGTTACGCAGCGGCTGCGGCGGGCGTTGGAGGAGTGGCGGCGCGAGGTGGGGGCGCAGATGCCGGTGGCGAATGCGGGATATACGGGGAAGTGACAGGGAGCGGGTGGCGGCAGGTGCGCGCCGCCACCCGCAGGCGCTCAGCTTAGAAGCTGAGGTTGAGCGAGAACTGCCAGGAGCGCGGGGGTTCCTGGGCCGTGATGCGCCCGAAGGCGGAGTTGACGGGGTCGGTATTGGGGCCCTGGAGAACGACCTCGTTGAAAGCATTGAAGGCGTCGGCGCGGAACTTCATCTTGACGCGTTCGGTGATGCTGAACGTTTTGTTCAAGGAGAGGTCGAGGCGGCGTTGGGAATCGGCGCGGATGTTGGAATAGCGGAGAGGCGACGTGTTGATGTTGGAGGCGAGCACGGCGCGTGAATCGGTGTTGAAGACCGAGGTATTGAACCAGCGGTCGGTGTTGCGCTGGTCGGAGGCGAGCACGATTTGGGAGGAGTCGCCGATGAAGAGGGCTTGGCCGAAGCCGAGCGGGGATCCGCTTTGGAACTGATAGACGCCGCTCAACTGCCAGCCGCCGGCGAAGAATTCGAGGGGGCGGGGCATTTGGGCGCCGAACTTACGGCCTTTGCCGAAGGGGAGTTCCCAGATGCCGCTGCCGGTGACGCGGTGGGTGCGGTCGATGTCGGAGAGCGTCTCGTAAGGCATGGGGTCAGAGGCGTTGAGGAAGGAGTCGGCGGTCATGGCTTTGGACCAGGTCCAGGCCATTTGCAGGGTGTAGCCTCGGGAGAAGCGTTTCTCGAGGCGGTTCTGCAGGGAGTGATACCAGGAGTAGCCGACCGAATCCTGGTAGGTGACGTTGGAGAAGTGCGGGTAGGCGCTCAGCAACTGGCCCCGGGAGATGTTGCGCGAGGTGAAATTGGGGTTGAGGCCGAAGAAGGGGCTGGTGAAGTTGGCGCTGAGGAAGTTGATGGTGGCCAGGTCGCGGGTGGGCAGCGTGCTGAGGTATTGGCGGGGCACGTAGCTCAGGTTGCGCGTGACGGGGAGCTTGGTGCTGCGGTTGCCGACGTAGCTGGACTCGACGAGGATGCCGCCTGAGAGTTCGCGTTGGAAGCCGAAGCTCCAGCGCTGGGCGTAGGGGCGTTTGCGTTCAGGGGAAAGAACGAGGTGCCCTGGCCGAGGGTGGTTTGGAGGCCTTCGCTGGCGCCGAGGACAGGCAGGAGGCCGTTGGGCAGGGGGTTGGCGAGGGTGGCGAGGTAGGTGACGCCGCTGTCGCTGGAGGCGACGATGGGCGTGCTGCGGGAGAAGCCGTTCTGGATGGAGTTGACGGCGAGGATGCCGCTGGGGATGTGGAAGATGCCGTAGCCGCCGCGGAGGACGGTTTTGGGATCGAGCTGGTAGGCGTAGCCGATGCGGGGAGCCCACTTGATGCCCTGGTCGTTCCAGTAGTTGCGGGAGTTGGCTCCGGCGAAGGTGACGCCGCCATTGACCTGAAAGGCCGAGACCGGCAGTTCAGGGATGGGGGCCTTGGCATAGTTGGCGAGAGCGGCGGCTTCGATGGGGTTGTCGGTGGCGCCGGCAAATCCTGCCACGGAGCGGTTGTAGCGCTCGGTGATGGGGGATTCGTGTTCGGCGCGGAGGCCGAGGGTGAGGGTGAGCTTGCGGCTGACCTTCCAATCGTCCTGGACATAGAGGGCGGTGTAGACGTCCTGTTCGGCGTAGGAGGCGGTGCGGTTGAGGACGCCGCCGGGGATGCCGGAGAGGAGGGCGATGAACTCGGCGCCGACGGGGGGCGCGGGGGAGTTGTCGAGGGGGCCACGGGCCCAGGCGCTGGAGAAGTTGAGGTCAGGCGAGATGTCCTGCGGGACGCGGTTGCGGAACTCGCGGAAGAGCATGAAGTCGAAGCCGAAGCGGACGTTGTGGTTGCTGCGCATCCAGGTGAGGCTGGCCACGCCGTTGTGGCTGATGGAGGCGGTTTTGCCGTCGCCGGATTCCCAGGGCGCCAGTGAGGTGAGCGAACCGACGGCGGTGCGGGGGATGGTGGAGACGCTCTTATCGATGAGGCTGGTGAGGCCGGAGGCGAAGCCGAGCGAGGAGAGGTCGAAGCCGCTGCTGACGCGGCGTTCGGGGAACTCCTGGGCGGAGATGCCGTAGCGGAGGTTGAGGACCATGGAGGTGTTGATCATGTGGACGTCGTCGATGCTGACGCCGCGGTTGATGCGGTTGAGGATGACGCCGTTGACGTCGTTGCCGAAGTGGCGGTTTTTATCCTCTTCCCAGAAGTCGCGGTGGAAGCGGAAGAACATGCGGTTGCGTTCGGAGAAGGCATGATCGAAGCGGCCGATGGTGGTCCAGTACAGTTCCTTGGCCGGGAGCGAATAGAAGAAGTTATTGCGGCCGTCGGCGGTGCCGGCTTGATTGGGGAGAGGGTAAAGATCGAGGAGCTTTTTGGCGACGGGATCGATGCGGCTGGCGGGGAAGATGTTGCCGGGCAGCGGCTGGCGGCTGAAGCGGCCGCCGGCGGCGGCGGCGATGGTTTTAGGATCGTAGAGCTGGTAGTTGGCGCCGAGGGGGAGGAGGCTGGAGAGGTCGCCGTTGCGCCAGGCGGCGGCGGGGACGGTGGAGGTCATGGAGCCGCCGACGTTGGGGTCGCCGAACTTATTGGCTTCCCAGGTGAAGTACCAGAATGTTCTGTTCTTGCCGTTATAGACCTTGGGGATGTAGACGGGGGCGCCGCCGGTGAGGCCGTAGCGGTTGTCGCGGTAAATGGGGAGCTTGAGGCCGGAGCGGTTCTGGTAGATGGTCGGTGTATCGAAGGCGGAGTGGCGGAGCCACCACCAGGCCTGGCCGTGGAGTTCATTGGTGCCGCCCTTGGTGCTGACATTGACCAGGGCGCCGGCGGTGCGGCCGATGGCGGCGTCAAAAGATGATGTTTGGACCTTAAATTCGGAAAGAGAGGCTTGAGGCGGGGAGAAGGCGACGCGGGGGGCGGTGCCGTCGGAGTAGACGTTGGCGACGCCGTCGATGGTGAAGGCGTTGCCGTTGTTGCCGCTGCCGTCGGTGGAGAACTGCGAGGGGGCGGAATTGAAGGGCGCTTTGCGGAGGCGCATGTTGGTGCCGTTGACGGTGCCGGGGGCAAGGTGGACGAGGTCCATGGCGTTGCCGGCAAAGAGGGGGAGTTCCTGGATGCGGCGTTCGTCGACGATCTGGCCGAGGGAGGATTCGGCGGTTTGCAGGAGGGGAGTTTCGGCGGTGACGGAGACCGATTCGGTGACGTCGCCGACGGTGAGAGTGATGTCGAGGCCGACGTTTTCGTTGACGCGGACCTGGATGTTCTTGCGTTCGAATTTGCGGAAGCCCTGGGATTCGGCAGTGACGGTATAGAGGCCGGGGATGAGGAAGGGCAGGGCGTAGTTGCCGGACTCGTTGGTTTGGGAGGAGACAGTGACGCCGGTGGCGTCGTTGGTGCTGCGGACGGTGACGCCGGGAACGGCGGCGCCGGTAGGATCAAGGACCCGGCCGACTACGTTGCCGCGGGAATCCTGGGATTGGGGCAAGGCGGGTATGGCCAAGCACACCAATACCAGGAGGCACGCAAGCGTGCATCGATAAGACATAGATAGACCCCTTGTTATGAAATCCAGTCGGGCGGACGCCCTAGGTTGGCTGGTACGGTTGGGAAACCCGTATCCGACGGTCAACACGACGCTAGCACTTTGTGACGCGGAGCGAAAGGGGACTGTTCCGTAGGGACAGGGGTGTGCGGCGGGCACGGCGGGGGGCGGCACCGCTTGCTGACGCGCGCGGCGCGGTTATGGGTGCGGTGCGGTTACGGCTAGGCGCGTTCGCCGTCGACGTGGAGGCGGTGGGTGGCGCCGGCTTCGGGCTTTTTGTAGCGCTCGATTTTGGAGCCGTACTGGCCCTGCTTGGTTTTATGCAGGGTCATGCGCTGCTCGTCTTTGGACATGAGCTTGATGGTTTTCAGCACGTTGACGTTGTGTTCGAGCTGGCCGGTGGTTTCGACGCCGGAGACGAGGGTGTGGATGTCCTGGGACCAGGAGAAGCGGAGGCAGTCGTCGATTTCGGCGACCTTGTTCTTGGTGATTTCGCCGATGGCGTTGGACTTCATGCCGATGCGGCCGAGGCCTTTTTTGGCGGCGTTGGGGAGGAAGTTGGTGATGAAGCTGAGGTAGTGGGGATCGATCAGGTTGACCGGGTGCTGGACGGTTTCCCAGCCGTCGAAGCCGTCGAGGAGGCGCTGGTGGACGGTGAAGTCGTGGTGGCCGGTGAAGCCGATGTGGCGGACCTTGCCCTGCTTTTTGGCTTCGACGAAGGCTTCGAGGGAGCCGCCGGGGGCGAAGATTTTGTCGACCTCGTCGTGGCGGGCGACTTCGTGGCATTGCCAGAGGTCGAGGTAATCGGTGTTCATGCGGCGGAGGGTGGTTTCGAGCTGTTCCATGGCCTCCTTTTTGGTGCGGAGTTCGGCCTTGGACATGAGGATGATCTTTTGGCGCTCGGAGGGGGCGAGGGCCTTGCCGTAGGTGACGTCGGATTCGCCTTTGTGGTATTTGGCGGCGGAATCGAAGAAGGTGACGCCGAGGTCGAGGGCGCGCTTGATGATGCGGATGCCTTCGGCTTCGCCCTGGACGCGCATGTGGTAGCCGCCGAGGCAGAACTTGGAGACTTTGAGGCCGGATTTGCCGAGGGTTTCCATGGGCATGGGGGTGTCGGCGAGCATTTTGGCGGTGATGCCCAGGGAGGCGGCGGTGGAAGAGAGAAAGCTTCTGCGATCCATAGGTGAAGGATACTGTATCACTTTGGGGGGGCAGCTGGGCCGGTCTTCGCGGGGGCGAGCCGCCCAGGCCTTCGCCGGCCCTGGCGCGCGGGGATTTGGCGCTGCGAGCGGGGAGGGCACCGACCCCCTGGGTTCAGTGCGGTTAGGCGGCTTGGGGGAGCGGGGTTTTGCCTTGGCAGCAGTGTTTGTATTTGCGGCCGGAGCCGCAGGGGCATTGGCTGTTGCGGCCGGGAGTTGGGGGCTTGATGTAGGGGGTGTTCGCGATGGGGGCGGGGGCTGGGCGGGGTTCGGGGGCTGGGCGGGGTTTGTTGCGGAGGCCGTCGCGGGTGGTGTGGGTGGCGACTACGATGTGGGTGGGTTGGGCGGCGAGGGCGGGGTCGTGTTGTTGGAGGTGGCGGGCGAGCTGGTGGCGGCGGAGTTCTTCGTAGTTGTGGCGGGTGAGGCGCTGGTAGGAGTGGAGCAGGCGGATGCGGCGGGGGGTTTGGGGGTGTTCCATCTCCGGGTCGGCAACGATGTTGCGGATGAGGAAGCCGGCGAGGATGGTGTTGGCGGCGATTTCGTGGACGAAGTGGTCTTCGACGATGTTGGCGGGGTTAAGCTCACGGCGGAGCTTGGCTTCGTATTCGGCGATGGGGTGGGGAGTTTCGAGTTGGTTCGGCATCACTTACCTCTACTCCCATTATGTAGGGGGGTGGGGGCAAGCTTTTGGCGGTAAGCTGTTGAGGATAAAGGTGGAAAAAGTTGTGACTGGATTTGTGGGCAGGGGGCCTCACTCGCCGGGAGCATGGAATGAGGCCCAGGATTATTTGGTGGTTGGGTGGCCGTGACAGGAGCTGCGACTCGCTATTGCAGGGTGAGCCATAGCTCCTGGATGGAGGCAACGCCATCGACGCCGAAGGTGATGCGGGCGTCGCCGGAGGGCACACCGGCAGGGATGACGAGGTTGAACTGGAAGAGACCGACGAGGCCGGCGACGGGGCCGGCGTATTCGACCTGCGCGGGGATGTTGGCGATGAAGACCTGGATGTTGGGAAGCCTGGGTCCAGAGGCGGCGATTTTGCCGGCGGGGGTGGCGGGGATGGTTTCGCCGAAGGAGACGCCGTAGACGGTGAGGCGGTCACCGGGGGCGGGCAGGCGGAAGGCGGCGCCGGCGATGAGATTTTCGCGGCCGGCGTAGACCTGGTCAGGGTGTTGGGCGACGAGGAACTGCTTGCCATCCACCTTAAAGGCGGCGGGGCGAGGAGGGAGGGACGCGAGGGGCGACCTCGACTTCAAAGGCCGTGCTGGAGCCGATGGAGTTCGTAACGATGACGCTTCTGCGGCCGGGGCAACGCCGTCGGGAACGACACAATTGATCTGGCCGGGGCTGACGTAGCTGATGAAGGCGGGGCGGCCGTCGACGGAGACGCGGACACCGTCGAGAAGGGTGGGGCCGAAGTCGCTGGAGAAGTCGGTGGCGGCCCATTGCCTGGTGGTGGTGGCGAAGCGGGAGCCGAAGATTTCCATCCAGCCGCCGGGGGCGATGCGAGGGGCGCCGCCGAAGCCGGTGAGCGAGAGGACGGAGGTGACGATGGGGATGGGGATTTCAGCGGTTTCGAATTGGACGGAGTAGAGGCGGCCGAAGGGGGAGGCGAGACTGCCGGTGGATGCGCCGGAGTAGACGTTGGCAAAGGTAAGGGTGGGGAAGAGCGGCGTGGGGAAGATGGCACAGGGTCCAACGTTGGGGCGGGGGCAGCTTTCGCGGTAGCCGGGGGTGGTGGTGGCGGCGTCTAGGACGACGACGCTTTGATTCTGAGAGAGGTTGATCTGGTTGCCGGAGACGGTGACGCGGCCGGACCACCAGCCGAAGACGAAGTTGGGGCCAGTGGCCAGAGCGGAGCCGTAGAGCAGGTTGAAGGGGTACTTCTGAATGCCTGAGCCGTTGTTCTGGCGGCTTTCGCCTACGCCGATGAGTTTGAAGGAGTCGCCGCCGGTGCCCTGGAGGATGATGGGGGTGATCCAGTTGCGCAGGTTGGGGTTGTTGTTAAAGAAGGCGAAATTGACGACGGTTTCGCCTTGGGGGATGACTTGCTGGGAGAGGACGGCGGCGCCGATGGTGCCGTCGGGGGTCTGGCGGGGGATCAAGGGGGGGCCGTAGGTGGCGGCCGAAGCGGCGGAGGCGAGGGACAGGAGCAGGGCGAGCGTGGTCATGGGAGATGGATGGCGGTGGGTCAACATTCCAATAAGGCTAGATTGGGGGTGGAGGAAAAGGCGTCATCCAAATGGATGAGATCGCGGAAATTGTCAGCGGGAAAGGAGGACGCGAGTGAGCAAGGCGACGAGTTCGCCTTGTTTGCGGGTGGCTGTCTTTTGGAAGAGACGCTGGAGGTGGGTGCGGGCGGTATTGCGGGTGATGGCGAGGGTGGAGGCGGCTTGTTCGAGGGTATGTCCTTGGGTGAGGAGGGCGGCGAGGCGGGCTTCGGCGGAGGTGAGGGCGAAGTGGCTTTTGAGGGCGGCGGTATCGGGTACTGGGGCGTGGTTGGGGTCGATGGCGACGACGGCGACGGCGGGGACGGGGAAGCCGAAGGGGCGGCGGATGGTTCGCGGTGGAGCGGTGAAACGGTGATGGCGTAGGGGCGAGATTGCGAAGGGCGAGGGAGGGCGAGAGTGCCACCTTGGGCGGAGTGGGCGGCGAGGGCGATTTGGCGGCGGAGGGCGGTGGTGTGGTGGGGCGTGGAGGCGCGGAGGCCATCGGCGTGGACGGTGAGACCATCGAGGGCGGCGGCGATGGCGGCGGCGGAGCGGTTCTGGCGGAGGACCTTGGCGCTAGCGTCGAGCAGGAAGACGGCGCGGTCGAGGGCGTCGAGGGGTTCGGAGAAGGAGGAGTCGCGTTCGGCGGTGAGGGTGGCGAACTGGATGGTGGTTTGGACGGCCTGACGAAGGTGAGGAATGAGGGATTGGACGGCCTGGTCCTCAGCGCCCTCGACTGGGCCGGATCGCTTGGCGCGAATGAGCCCAAGGTGGGAGGACGAAGGGGCCGGGAGTATGGTGAAGCCGAAACCGTAGTAGTGATTCAGGGGACGCATGTGGTCGTTGTAACATTCGCTCTTCTCGAGGTCAGCATCGGCGACCAAAAGGTGACTTGGGCTGTAACTGGGGGCCATGTTGAGTTTGCGGGCGTGTACCGCCTTCATGAAAGGATCGATTTGAGAGTAGTAGACGTTTTGGCGGCGCAGGTGTGATTCGTCGAGACCAACGGCGTGGCTGACGGTGTAGAAACGGCCGGGCGCATCCACGGCAAAGAGCACCGCTTCGGCGTGGAACAGTTCAGCCCAGCCTTGGAGCACAGCGGGCCAGAGAGAGACATCGAGGGCGGCCTGGTGCATGAGGAGAGCAAGGCGATCCAGGGCAGGTTGGGCGGGGGTTCCTCTCGACACAATGTATCGAGCTTGGTGGAGTTATGAGGGCGGATGCAAGTGAGAATTGAAAGAATTTACCGGGGGGTTGGTTTTTCCGGGGGAAGGGGACACTCAGGAGGCGGCAGGATTGCGGGGCGTTCGATGGCGGGGAGACAGGCTGCCTGTGCAAGCCGTCAGACAGATTGACTCAGCGAGAAAGGAGGACGCGATTGAGCAAGGCGACGAGTTCGCCTTGTTTGCGGGTGGAGGTTTTTTGAAAGAGATGCTGGAGATGGGTGCGGGCGGTATTGCGGGTGATGGCGAGGGAGGAGGCGGCTTGTTCGAGACTGAGGCCTTGGGTGAGGAGGGCGGCGAGGCGGGCTTCGGCGGAGGTGAGGGCGAAGTGGCTTTTGAGGGCGGCGGTATCGGGTACTGGGGCGTGGTTGGGGTCGATGGCGACGACGGCGACGGCGGGGACGGGGAAGCCGAAGCGGGCGGCGGATGGTTCGCGGTGGAGCGGCGAAATGGTGATGGCGTAGGGGCGAGATTGCGAAGGGCGTGGGAGGGCGAGAGTGCCGCCCTGGGCGGAGTGGGCGGCGAGGGCGACGAGGCGGCGGAGAGCGTTGGTGTGGTGGGGCGTGGAGGCGCGGAGGCCATCGGCGTGGACGGTGAGGCCGTCGCGGGCGGCGGCGATGGCGGCGGCGGAGCGGTTGTGGCGGAGGACCTTGCCGCTGGCGTCGAGCAGGAAGACGGCGCGGCCGAGGGCGTCGAGGGGTTCGGAGAAGGAGGAGTCGCGTTCGGCGGTGAGGGTGGCGAACTGGATGGTGGTGTGCGCGGCCTGGCGCAGGTGGGGGATGAGGGATTGGACGGCCTGGTCTTCAGCGCCCTCGACTGGGCCGGATCGCCTGGCGCGGAGGAGCAGAAAGTAAGAAGCCAAGGGGGCCTGGAGGATGTTGAATCCGAAGCCATAGTACTGGTTCAGGGGACGCATGTGGTCGTTGTAACATTCGCTCTTCTCGAGGTCCGCGTCGGGGACCAGCATGTGACTCGTTGTGTAATTGGGGGACAAGTGGAGTTTGCGCCGGTATACCTCATTCATGAAAGGATCGATTTGAGTGTAGTAGGCGTTTCGGCTGCGCAAGTGTGACTCGTCGAGACCAACGACGAGGCTCAAGGCGTACAGACTGCCGGGCTTATCCACGGCTAAGGCCAGGGCTTCGGCGTGGAACAGTTCGGCCCAGCCTTGGAGCACAGCGGGCCAGAGAGAGACATCGAGGGCGGCCTGGTGCATAAGAAGCGCAAGGCGGTCAAGGGCAGGTTAGGCGGGGCTCCTCTCGACACAATGTATCGAGCTTGCGGAATCGTGTGGGCGGATGCAAGTAGATCGAGAGGGAATTTACGGGGGAGGGCTGATTTTTTCAGAGATGGGGAGGGGCTGGGAGGGCAGCGGGCGCGGGATGGAGGCCGGGGCGGGCGGCGATCAAGGTTGGTAAGTGGGTATGGAAGGGGAAATACTCCGACTAACTGACGTCGCTCGCGCAGCGGAAGGAGATGTTGGTGGTGGCGGAGTCGGGGGTGTTTTTGGTGCGGGCGGCGACGCGGTAGCGGTTGCAGTAGGAGACGTGGCAGAGGTAGGAGCCGCCGCGCATGGCGCGTTCGCGGCCGGTGGGGGGGCCTTGGGGGTTGTCGCGGGTGGCGGTGAGGTGCCAGGCGGGGTCGAACCAGTCGGCGCACCATTCCCAGGCGTTACCGGTGATGACCTGCAGGCCGTAGTCGTTGGGGGGGAAGGCGTCGACGGGGGCGGCGGCGGTGAAGCCATCATCGCCCTGGTCGTTGTTGGGGAATTCGCCTTGCCAGACGTTGCAGAGGTGGCGGCCGTTGGGGGTGAGGTCGTCGCCCCAGGGGAAGCGCCATTGTTCGTGACCGCCGCGGGCGGCGTATTCCCATTCGGCCTCCGTCGGGAGGCGCTTGCCGGCCCAGCGGGCGTAGGCGTTGGCGTCGTTCCAGGAGATGTGGACGGCGGGGGTGTTGAGACGAGCGTCGATGGAGGAGTCGGGGCCTTCGGGGTGGGCCCAGTGGGCGCCGTTGACGCGGCACCACCATTGGGTTCCGGGGACGCGTTCGGCGACGAGGGCGTCGAAGCGGTCGGGCGGGATGTGGGAGTGGAAGACGAAGGACCAGCCGTATTGCTCGGATTCGGTACGGTAGCCGGTGGCTTGGACGAATTCGCGGTATTGGGCGTTGGTGACGGGGGCGCGGTCGATGAAGAAGGGGTCGATGTGGACGCGGCGGATGGGGCCTTCGCCGTCGGCGGGGAAGCCGTCTTTATCTTCGGTGCCCATGAGGAAAGGGCCGCCGTCGAGTTTGATCATGTCAGCAGTGGAACGGGCGTGGGCGCGGCGGCGTTCGGTGGCCATGGCGCGGGATTGGGCGAGGGTTTCGCTGCGGGCTTTGCTGGGGACGCAGCAGGGGTTGACGCCGGGGATGAGACGGAATGGATTGCCGCTGCTCATGGTGCGGTTTGTTGGGCGGGGGCGGTCGCGGGGGCTTTGGCCTTTTTCACTTCGGCCTTGGCGCGGAGGCTTTCGAGGAAGCCGGTGACGACCTCTTCGCGGCGGGCGCGCATGAGTTCCTCTTCGATTTCGGGGCGGACGTCGTCGAGGGGGACGAGGCCGCCGGGTTTGCGGTCGTGCAGCGTGGCGATGTGGTAGCCGAACTCGGTGCGGAAGACGGGGCTGAGCTGGCCGGGGGCGAGGTTGAAGACGACCTCGTCAAACTCGTCGACCATTTGGCCGCGGGGGAACCAGCCGAGCATGCCGCCCTGGCCGGCGCAATCAGAGAGTTCGTCGGCGACTTCGGCGAAGGGGCGGCCGGCGCGGAGGGCTTCCTGGGCCTTTTGGATGGCTTCGAGGGCGGCGGGTTCGTCAGAGGCCTGGGTGACGTTTTTGACGATGTGGGAGGCGTGGGCTTGGGGGGGGCGGCGGAAGTGGTCGCGGTGTTTTTTGTAGAAGGCTTCGACTTCCTTGGTTTTGGGGCGGGGGGCGGAGGCGAAGAGGCGTTCGAGGAGGCGGTCGATGCGGAGGCGGGCTTCGACTTCGCTGCGGGCTTCGACGGGGTCGACGCCGGCGCGGGTGGCGCCGGGCTCGCAGGATTCGGGGTCGCCGGCGAGGGGGAACATTTGGGAGATGGTGCGCTGGACGAGGTCTTCGTCGAGGGGTTCGGCGTCAGCGAGGGCGGCCTGGCGGAGGAGGATGCGCTCGACGACGGCGTCCTGGGCCCATTCCCAGAGCTGCATTTGGGCGGCGATGGGGTCGAGGGCGTCGAGTTCCTCCTGGACGCGGGGGCGGAGGGCGGCGGCTTCCTGGCGGATGAGGGAGTCGTCGACGAATTCACCGTTGATGAGGAGTCCCATGGGGGGTGTAGGTATTGTATCTGAGGGGGGCGGGGGCGGGCTTGCGGGGGTGGGTGGGGGTAAAATGGCGGGATGCGGCTGCGCGAGCGGATTGTGATGGATCCTGAGATTTTGGCGGGGAAGCCGGTGATCCGGGGGACGCGGCTTTCGGTGGAGCTGATGTTGGAGTTGATGGAGGCGGGGCAGACGGACGAGGAGTTGCTGTATAGCTATCCGGGGATTGTGCGGGAGGATTTGGCGGCTTGCCGGGAGTGGGGGCCGGTGGGCGGTGAGGAGGCGTGATGAGGACCAAGGCTACGAAGCCGCATAGCGAGTTTATGCGGGAGTATTTGCGGGACCCCGAGGCGGCGGTGGCGTATTTGATTGCGGCTTTGGAGGAGGGGGAGGAGGTGTTTTGGGTGGCGGTGGGGGAGGTGGTAAGCTGCGGGCAAAAAAGGACGGACGAGCCAGACTCACGCTTTCAACTGACCGAAGGGCAATGCGCTTCCAATTGCCAGACTTCCGGTGGCCACGGCAGGATCACATGGGCGAAAACAGCATGAACTGATGACGCAAGAGGACGCTCGCTCGCCTAGTGGATCAAACTGGACCGGGTGAAGACGAACCCCAACTGCTTCAGAGTCCTGCACTTTCGCGGGCCTGAACAACTTGGCTTAGCCCGCTTCCAACCCCTAGCCGCATTGTGTATGCTATCTCATTAGACTCACACCTATGGCACCAAGTGAACAGGCACCCGAGCCAGATATCGAAATCCACAGGCCAGTTCCTTTTTGGCATGCGCCATATGAGTTTCTAATTCACAGCCTCGTAGGCACGCTCATCTTCGGGACAATCGCCATGTTCGCTGTGGCAATCGACATGGCCGTCGCACTCCACGCACCAAAGACTCTCAGCCCAGTGATCATTTACGGCATTAAATTCGGCGAGTACGGGCTGTTCTTAACAGACTTAGTGCTATTCTCAGTTTTTCTATATAGAACCGCAATGCGCAAGCTGGCAGAGTTATAACAGACAGGATAGGAAGACATGAATCTCTGGCAAATGACCCTACACGGTGCGAGATCGGCGACCACTTTATTCTTCGCGCCACTCGGATTTGGGTCAAAGTTGTTGTCGGAGCCGCCGCCCTACAAGAAAAAACACCGGTACGAGTGGCGAACCGAGGCCGAACTGGTAGTTCTCAGCCTTGTCTTCGGCATTTTAATCACCATTCAGACTTCGCAGGGTTCGAATCTTAACCAACACTTACATCTGGCACTAGTGATCATCACCGCGATGTTCGCCGTTCTTGTGCTTTTTACTGCAATGTTTTTGGGAGTTACTCACAACTAGTCGACTACGCGCCAAAGATGAACAGCGTCACGAGGAGCAGAAATCGAACCAGAGTCGCGAGTCGGACTTTTGCCGAACTGCGTCGATGATTTTGAAGACAGAAGCTTACACATTGCATACCGAGGGTGGCCTGAGGAAGGAGGACGCAGAGTCGATGCAGGCGCGTTACCTCCGATTGCTTGAGTCCTGGCGAACGGATGGAACTAGCGCTGACACCTTAATCAGTAGTCTTAATGACCGAGAGGCAGTCCTACGCAATAGACTAACAATCGGAATCGCGAGACTAGAATTGCTTCAGCATTTGCTCGCTTTTTTATCGCCGACCGAATCGGCTGAGGGCTCAGTTGACATCGCCGCCCTTGCACGCATTAGAGGTAAGATAGTTGCCTTCGAATGGGGAGAGGTCTCAACCCAATCGCATCTTCGAGGCTGGCGGCTAGAGGCCGCTGTATTGGTCGCCCGAGAATTGAGGCAGCTTGCTTCTTCGCTTATGCACCAAATCTACTTTCATTCTTCGACGACCACCCACTCGACTATTTGGTCTGAGTTCAGCCACGAAACGAATACCCTGATGCAGGTGGCGCTACATTTAGTGCAGTTGGAATTGATCTCACAGGAAGCGTGGGCGCTGATTGAGGACGATTCCTCGCGGGGAAGTTACAGGACTTGGATGCGTGAATTCTGATCTCGCTTAAGAGCGCGCGCTACACAAGAGGCGGGACTGGCGTCCCGCCTCTTGTGGTTTCGGGCTGTGGCGTTGCTTACGGCAGCTTGGGGTCGGCGATGTCGTAGGTGACGTCTAGGGATTTGAGGAAGGCGAGGAGGTCGGCCTTTTCTTTGGCGGAGAGTTTGACGGGTTTCAGGTTGGTCTTATCCAGGTGGGGGTTTTCCTGGCCGCCTTTGGTCATGAAGTCTACGGCCTCTTCCAGGGTGGCGGCGCTGCCGTTGTGGAAGTAGGGGGCGGATTTGGAGATGTCTAAGAGGGTCGGGGTTTTGAAGGCGCCGCGGTCCTTTTCGTCCTTGGAGACTACGAAGCGGCCCAGGTCGGGGGTGGGGGCGTCCATGCCGATGCCGACGTTGTGGAATTGCATGTCGGAGAGGAGCTTGCCGTCGTGGCAGTTGTCGCACTTCGCCTTTTCGTGGAAGACCTTGTAGCCGCGCTGGGCTTGGGCGGAGAGAGCCTTCTTGTCGCCGGTCATGAAGCGCATCCAGGCGGAGCGTTCCTTGGTGGCGACGATGGTGCGCATGAAGGCGGCGAGGGCTTTGGCGATGTTGTCGGTGGTGGCGGGGCCGCCGAAGACGGATTGGAATGGTTGGCGGTAGCCGGGGATGGCGTTGAGCTTTTTGGCGATGTCGTCAGTTGACGGGCGGCCGTCCTTGCCGGAGACGCCCATGTTGGCTCCGGTCCAGGCGCCGACGACCTGGCGTTCGAGGGAGGGGGCGCGGCCGTCCCAATAGATGGCGGGGAGGTAGCCGACGTTCCACATGGTGGGGGCGGAGCGGGTGAGCTTGGCGCCGTAGGGTCCCTGGCCGGTGGCGACGCCGAGGGTGAGTCCCTTTTCCTTGAGGTGGCAGGAGTAGCAGGCGTGGGTGCCGTCGCCGGAGAGGCGCTTGTCGTAGTAGAGCTGCTTGCCGAGTTCGACCTTGGCGACGGTCATGGGGTTGTCGGCGGGGATCTTCATCAACTCGTAGTTGGGGACTTCGGGCCATTGCTGGCCGAGGGAGAGAGCCGCCGAGGCGAGGCAGAGAACGAATAAACGTTTCATGGTGGCTTTTCCTTTCGTGGTCTGCAGGGTCGTGGTTCTTATTATGGCTATCCGCGCGTGCTGGCGGCGGGGATTTTGCGGGTGAGGTCGGTGAGTTCGGCGACGGATTCGCTGCCGATGGTGAAGCAGTCGATGCAGTCCTGGGCGAGGGCGAACTGGAGGGACTCGTCGACTTTGTCGCGGAGGCGGCCGGCGCCGAGGATTTTCATACCGATGATGCCTTTGCCGTCGGCCTTCATTTGTTTGAGGATGGCGAGGACGGTGGCGGGGTCGGCGTCCATGGCGATTTTGGCGGGGTTGATGCGGGCGAGGTCGACTTCGACCCAGGGTTCGGCGGCGGCGGTTTTGAGCGCGCCGAGGGTGTGGCAGGAGACGCCCTTGGTGCGGATGATGCCTTTGGCCTTGGCCTCTTCGAGGACGTTCATGGCGCCGCGTTTGCGCTGGTTCCAGTTGTCGTCGAGCATGCAGTGGAGGAGGACGATGTCGAGGTAGTCGGTGCCGAGTTCGCGGCGGAAGCGGTCGAGGTCGGCGCGCATTTCGGCCTCGGTGTTGGCGTGGGTCTTGGAGAGGATGGTGACGTTTTCGCGCTTGACGTATTTGAGGGCGGCTTTGGCGTGGGGGTGGGTGCCGTACTGGTCGGCGCAGTCCCAGAAGGTGACGCCGAGGTCGTAGCCGGATTTGAAGAGATTGGCGAGGCCTTCGACGCCGAGCTTCTTAGTTTGGTTGGAGGAGCCGCCGCCGCCGTTGGTGCCGGTGCCCATGGCGAGGCGGCTGAGTTCGACCTTGGCGGGGCCGAGCTTGACGCGGTCGTTGGCGGACTTCTTCGTGGTGCCGGCGTAGAGGTGATAGGGGAATTGGGCGAGGTTGACGGTGCCGGCGGTGGTGGCGGCGGTGCGAAGGAAGTTGCGGCGTAGCATGGTGGCTCCTGTGGGATGGAATCCTACGTACTTGGTACGGTATCACAGCAGCGGGGGTGAAGAGAACGTAAGTGTGCCTACTGAGGGAGGAAAAGGAGTGGGGAGCGGGCGGGGACGGGGTTGGCGCGGGAATTGCGAAGGAAAAACGGACTGACTTCTCCGATAAGGGAGGAGGGAGTGTGACCGCGGGCATTGGCGCGGGCAGGGGATATCCGGCACAAGAAGGGAAGCCACTGGCATGGATGAGCCTGGATGGCGTGGCCCGGCGGAGTGGAGCGATGCGGGGCCAGCGGATGCGCTGGCGCGGTATCACATGGTTGCGGAGCAGAGCCGCACTGTGTATTGGGAAGTGGACATGCTGGGGTGGTACACGCATGTCAGTGGTGTTTCGACGCTGGTGTGGGGGTATTCGCCTGCGGAGCTAGTGGGAATTCGACACTACTATGACCTGCACCCGGCGGAGGGGCGGGAGGGGTTCCGGAAGGCGACGCGGGAGGTGCTGAAACAGGGGCGGCCGTTGCGCGGGTTACGGAATCCGATTGTGCGGGCGGACGGGACGGTGATGTGGGTATCGACGGCGGGGGTGCCGGTGCGGGATGGCGAGGGGAGGTTGGTGGGGTACCGGGGATCGGACACCGAGATCACGGAGCTGGTGCAGGCCGAGGAGGCGCTGCACGTGGAGCGGGAGCGGCTGGCGGGCATTTTAGAGGCGTCGAGGGCGGGCACGTGGGAGATGGACGTGAGGACGGGGGAGGTTTCGTTTGACGAGCTGTGGGCAGGGATGTTGGGGTACCGGGTGGAGGAGCTGTGGCCGCTGAACGCGGAGACGTGGAGGAGGTTTGCGCATCCGGAGGACCTGGTGTGGGTGGAGGAGGAGGTGACGGAGTTGCTGGCGGGGTTGCGGGAGTATCACGATTGCGTGTACCGGGTGCGGCACAAGAACGGGGAGTGGGTATGGGTGCATTCGCGGGGGAAGGTGGTGGAGCGGGATGGCGAGGGGAAGCCGGTGCGGATGGCGGGGACGCACACGCTGGTGACGGAGCGGAAGGAAGCCGAGGCGGCGCTGCAGCAGGGCAAGGAGCTGGCCGAGGCGTCGACGCGGGCCAAGAGCGAGTTTTTGTCGATGATGAGCCACGAGATCCGGACGCCGATGACGGGGATTCTGGGGATGTCGGATCTGCTGCTGCGGGCCGAGTTGAGCGCGGAGGCGCGGGGGTTTGCCGAGGCGGTGCATGTGAGCGCGGAATCGCTGCTGACGGTGATCAACGACATTCTGGATTTCTCGAAAGTGGAGGCGGGGAAGCTGGAGATAGTGGCGGGGCCGTTTGATTTGCAGGAGACGCTGGAGGAGGTGGTGAACCTGCTGTCGTTGCGGGCGCAGGAGAAGGGGATCGACCTGGCGATCTGGTATCCGCCGGAGCTGGCGCGGGCGTATGAGGGAGACGCGGACCGGATCAGGCAGATTGTGATGAACCTGGTGTGCAACGGGATCAAGTTCACCGAGCGGGGGTATGTGCTGATTGAGGTGAGCGGGGGGAGGAGCCGCGATGGGGAAGAGGGGGTGACGATTGCGGTGCAGGACACGGGGCTGGGCATTTCGCAGGAGCAGAAGAAGTGTCTGTTTTCGGCGTTCACGCAACTGGACTGTTCGGCGACGCGGCGGTATGGCGGGACGGGGTTAGGGCTGGCGATTTCGAAGCGGCTGGCGGGGCTGATGGGGGGCGACATCGAGGTGGTGAGCCAGTTGGGGGAGGGGGCGACGTTTGTGTTGGGGCTGCCGTTACGGCGGTTGCAGGGGGCGCAGGGGGAGCGGGCGGCGACGGATTTGAAGGGGATTCGGATTTTGATTGTGGGGCGGGAAGAGATCAGCCGGCTGGTGTGCGTGCACTGGTGCGAGCACTGGGGGATGAGGGTGGACGAAGCGGCGACCGAGGAGCAGGCGCGGAGGCTGATCGGGAAGGGGCGCGAGGGCGGAGATCCGTACCGGGTGTGCATGGTGCATCCGGGCGTGGCGGCGGGGGCTGGGACGAACGGGAAGCCGTGGTGGGAGGAGATGGAGGGAGAGCCGCGGGTGGTGGTGGTGAGCGGGCAGGGGGAGATGCCAGGGGCTCCGGCGCGGGCACTGGATGCGTTGTTATTGAAGCCGGTGAGGCCGGCGATGTTGCGGCACACGCTGGCGAGGTTGGTGGACGGGGGCCGGAAGTGGAGCGGGTGGAGGAGAAGCGCGGGGAAGAGGTGGACGGGAGTGAGCTGGCCGGGTGCCGGGTGTTGGTGGTGGAGGACAACAAGATCAACCAGCGGCTGCTGGTGACGCTGTTGACGCGGCTGGGTTGCGAGGTGGAGGTGGGCGGGAATGGGGAAGAGGGAGTGGAGAAGGCGGGCGGGGGGAGTTTGACGTGATCCTGATGGATTGCCACATGCCGCTGGTGGATGGGTTTGAGGCGGCGCGGCGGATCAGGGGGTTGGATGGGGCCAGAGGGCGGGTGCCGATTATTGCGGTGACGGCGGGGGCGATGGTGACCGACCATGCGCGGTGTTTGGCGGCGGGGATGGATGATTACCTGTCGAAGCCATTTGGAGCGGTGGGGCTGCGGGACAAGGTGGAGGCGTGGGTGGGAAGGCGGAGCGCGGTGGTGTAGGGGGGGGTGATCTCCAGCGCTGATGAAGGTGGCATACTGGGTCTGGGCTATGGAATTACTGCTGAATCCGCGAGAAGAGGCGCTGTTGCAGGCGTTCCGGCGATTGCCGCCAGAGACGGCGGACGAGTTGTCGGGGCTGGTTGAACGTCTGGCGGCGGTGGCGCCCGGACGCAAGATTGACTGGGCGGATTCGTGGTCGGATGAGGATCTGCGGGAGTTTCGCGCCGCATCGCTGCGGAGGCTGGAGGCGAGCGAGGCGGAGGACGGGGATTGAAGCCGGGCGACGTGGTTGTTGGCGTGCTGGAGGGGGCAGCGGAAACCAAGGTCAGACCGGCGGTGGTGATCGCGAGCGCGGCTTACCTGGCGGAGCGGCCGGATGTGCTGGTGGGCATCCTGACGACGCGGAGGCCGAGGCACGCAGCATCGACGGATTACGCGTTGCGGGACTGGCAGGTGGCGGGATTGCGGGCAGCGTCGTGGTTTCGCGCGTATGTGCTGACGGTTCATCGATCAGAGTTGACGGCGATTGGACAGTTGAGCGAGAGCGATTGGAGCGCGGTGAGGGAGTGCGTGGGGAGGGCGTTTGCGAGGTGAGGGGGTGGGTGGCCGGGGAAGGCAGGCTAGTCGTGGGCTCGCCTGCGTATGCCGTCCCCGACAAAAATGAACAGTGGTGAGTAGGAGTAATCGGCCCGGAGCCGATCAAACAGAACTACTCTTCGATGGTCGTGGGTTTCGGCGAGCCAGATTTCGTCAACCTGCTGCAGTCGTGGGAACTCAGCCCTGTACTCGTCGATTGCCCGGCCAATGGCTTCGGGGAGAAGGTGCATTTGGTCGCGCTCCAGCATGAGTAGGCGACGGTCTACTGCCGTCCCGGTTAGTTTCGGCAACTTAGTCCTAAGCGCTTTGCGCACGGTAGCGTCTACGTCAAATTCACCGTAGCGCCGGATCAGTGTGACGCCAGATTCGCCAGGGGCTTCCTCGAGCCGGGTTTGCAGACGGACGGTCCGGTCGTCGCCGAGAACACAATCGAGGAAGCCTTGTCCTTCTTTGATTGTGGCTTTGTTTTCGCGAACACATTGCAAGACGGCGTTGGCGATTTGTTGCCAATTCGCTCCCTGCTGAAGTAGCCCCGCGGGCACATCGACATACAGAAAAGCGCCTTCCCGCGTGAGGGCAGGATCATCTACACGAAAAAACAGCCGGAAGCGGGCGAAGTCCAACTTTTCCTCCGGATATGGCTGGATGAGCGTGTGCTCAATGGCGAGTTTCATGCCGTCGGCGGCACGTGTCGCGATTACTTCGACAGCTCCTTCGGCCCTTTCTTCGACCCAATCATAGTGAGCGTGCGGTTCTTTCCAGGTTTCGTGATCGTAGACAGACAGGAAGCGCCGCAGGAGCCAGCGTTCTTGTTCTCGCGTAGATCGCACGTGTGAGTAGGCCACTACGCCGCGTCGAGGCCGGTGAGGGTGGAGGTGCTGCTGGCGAAGGCGGTGGTTTCGATGCCCAGGCGTTGGAGGAGGGTGAGGTAGAGGTTGGAGAGGGGGGTGTTGTGGTCGCGGCGGAAGGCGAGGTGTTGGCCGTGTTGGAAGCCGCCGCCGGCTAAGAGGATGGGGAGGTTGGTGTTGTCGTGGATGTTGGCGTCGCCCATGTTGCTGCCGTAGAGGACCATGGTGGAGTCGAGTAAGCGGGCGCCGTTTTCGCGGCGGGCGGCTAAGTTGGTGAGTAAGTGGGCGAGGGTGTCCATCTGCTGGCGGTCAGTGGCTTCTAACTGCTTCACCTTGGTTTCGTTCTGGCCGTGGTGGGAGAGGCCGTGGTAACTCTCGGTGGTGTTCTGGGCGTGGTTGAGGCGGTAGGCGGGGGTGTAGAAGGCGTCGGCCATGAGGGTGACGATGCGGGAGGTGTCGGACTCGATGGCGAGTTGGGCCATGGAGAGCATGAGCTCGAGTTTTTCGAAGAAGAGTTTTTGTCCTGGATGTCTTCGGGGGGAGTGGCAGGGGCGGGGGCGGCGGGTTTGGGGCGGGTTTCCCAGGAGCGGGCGGTTTGGAGGCGGTCTTCGACTTCGCGGACGGAGGTGAGGTATTGGTCGAGGCGGGCTTTGTCGGCGGAGGCGAGTTGGCGCTGAAGCGTCGGGTTTCGTCGAGGAGGGTATCTAAGATGCTGCCTCGGGTTTCGAGTTTGTGGAGGGTGCGGGCGACGGAGGCGGGGTCGCCTTGGACGAACATGCGCTCGTAGAGCTTGGGGGCGGAGTCTTCGGCGGGGAGGAGGACGCCGTCGCGGGTCCAGGAGAGGCTGCGGTTGCCTTTGTCGATGTTGACCCCGAGGTTGAGGGTGGGGTAGCGGGTGACCTGGCCGAGTTTTTCGGCGGCGAACTGATCGAGGGAGATGGAGTTGCGGAAGCCGCTTTTGAAGGCGCCTCGGGCGGCGGTGAGGAAGCAGTTGTCGGTGCTGTGGCCGCCGGAGACGCCGGGGTGGGAGAGTCCGGTGAAGACGGTGAATTCGTTGCGGTGGGCGGCGAGGTGGGTGAGGTAGGGGGAGAGTTCGTAGTCGCGGCCGGAGGTAGTGGGGAAGAAGAGCTTGGGGAGGACGCCGATGTTGTTGGCGATGACGAGGAGCCGGCGCGGGGGCGTGGCGGAGGCGGCGCGGGCGAAGGTGGGCGTCATGCATTCGAGCAGGGGGAGGCCGAGGGTGACGCCGGCGGCGCGGAGGAAGGCGCGGCGGGGGAGCGGGGTGCGGGCGATGTGGGGTGACTTCATGGCGCGGTGGCTCCTCGGAAGATTTTACTTTGGATGAAGCGGGTGAGTAGGTCGGCGGCGCGGAAGTGAGTGGGGGCGCAGGCGTCGAGGATGGCTTCGATTTCGGCGCGATCAGAGAAACGCACGGGGGTGCCGGTCGAGTAGACGGTGAACTGGTGGAGGAGATTGCGGGCGAGCTGGCGGGGGTTGGCGGCGAGGAGGGCTTTGAGTTCGCGGACGTCGCGGAAGGAGCGGCCGTCGGCGAGGGCGCCGCTGGGGTCGACGGGGCCGGCGAGGGTGTAGGCGAAGTCGTGGCCGGTGTGGTCGATGCCGGCGATGCGTTCGCCTTCGGCGGTGCCGCGGTAGCGGGTGCGGTAGTGGCCGAGGACGTCGAAGTTTTCGAGCGCGAGGCCGACGGGGTCGAACTTGGCGTGGCAGGAGGCGCAGGCGGCGGATTTTGTGTGCAGGGCGAGTTGTTCGCGGATGGTGCGGGCGCCGCGGATGTCGGGCTCGACGGCGGGGACGTTGGGGGGCGGCGGCGGGGGCGGTTCGCCGATGATGCGGTCCATGATCCAGGCGCCTCGGAGGACGGGCGAGGTGGCGGTGCCGTTGGCGGTGAGTTTGAGGATGGCGGCTTGGGTGAGGAGGCCGCCGAGAGGGCTGGCGGGGGGGAGCGTGACGCGGCGGAGGGCGGAGGTGGGGACGGGGGGGAGGCCGTAGTGGCGGGCGAGGCGGTCGTTGGCGAAGACGTAATCGGATTGGATGAGGGTGCGGATGGGGAGGTTTTCGCGGAAGAGGGTGGTGATGAAAGTGGTGGTTTCGCGTTCCATGGAATCGACGAGGTATTCGTCGAGGCGGTATTCGGGGTAGAGGCGGAGGTCGGGGTCGTCGCGGCGGAGGTGGCGGAGGTTGAGCCACCAGGCGGTGAAGTGGTGGATGAAGCGTTGGAAGGTGGGGGCGTGGAGGAGGCGGGTGGTTTCGGATTTTAGGACCGTTTGGTGTGAGATGCGCGGGGTGGCGGCGGCGAGCGGGGGGTCTGGGCGGGAGTTGGTGAGGAAGTGGGAGAGGCGTTGGGCGAGGGAGGCGGGGTCGCGGGGTTCGTGGAGGTAGAGGAAGTGGCCGGAGCAGAGGATGGCTTGGTAGGCGGCGATCATGGCTTCGGAGAAGGGCTCGTTGCGGTCGAGGCGCGCGTCGGCGAGGCGTTCGAATTTCTGGATGGCGGCTTCGGGGACGGGGGCGCGGGCGGCGAGGGCGAGGAAGCGGCGGATGAGACGGTGGGCGGTTTCCTTGGGCTGCGCGGGCGAGGGCGAAGGGCCGAGATCGTCGAAGAGCACGCGGTGGCTGGGCGGGGGCCAGGAGGCGGGCGGAAGGGGGCCTTCGAATTCGATGGAGCGGAAGGCGACGCCGGGCTGGCCGCCTTCGGGGAAGGGCGGGAAGCGATAGCTGCCGGGCGAGGTGGGGATGGCGTCGACTTGCGGGACGGGGAGGCCGAGGAGCCCGTATTCGACGGTTTGTCCGGCGTTGAGGAGGACGGTGACTTCGTAGACGCGGGGCTCGGGTTGGATTTCGAGGATGCCGCCGACGGACTTCACATCTTCGGCGATGTCGTGGTTGGTGGGGCGGCGGGAGCGGAGCGTCATGGGGACGTAGGTGGTCGCGGGGGTGACGCGGAAGCCGGGGTGTTGGAGGACGGCGCGGGCGTGGATGCGGATGCGGTAATGCCCGGTGTGAGGGGCGGCGAAGCCACGGGGGAAAGCGCCGTAGGGCCAGCCGGGGGAGCGGAAGAGGCCCATCTCGATGGTGTCGTCGGTTTCCCATTCGGGGCGCATGGGGCCGGGGCGTTCGCGTTCGACGTTGATGCCCTGGTTGTCCTTGATGTAGAACATGGCCTCGCGGTTGCCGGTGGAACGGAGGCCGGGGAAGAGTTTCATACCAAAGATTCTGGTTTTCGTGACGGGCGGGGGCGCGGGGGTGGTGGCGATGGCCTGGCGGAGGGCGGCTTCGGTGGCGTCGAGGTAGGCGGCGAGTTGGACGCGGGACATGTCGAGGGTTTCGGAGACCTTGTTGAAGTGGAAGGCTTCGCGGTCTTCGGGGAGCATGTCGCGGATGTCGAGGTCGGGGAGGGCGAGGAGGTCGCGGAGGTTTTGTTCGAACTCGTCGCGGTTGAGGCGGCGGAGGGGTCCGCGGCCGTGGGTGCGGACGTCGGCGAAGTCGGCCTGGTGGAGGGCGCGGGCGAGGGGCTTGAGGAGGGCGGCGCGGCGGGCATCGGGGAGGGGGACGCCTTTGGGGGGCATTTCGCGCTTGTCGATGCGGTCGTGGATGCGGACCCATTTGTCGCGGTTGGCGGGGGAGGAGAGGTTGGGGGAGAGGGTGGAGAGGTCGAGGCCGCCGGAGGGATTTTTGGGGTTGTGGCAGGCGGAGCAGGATTGGTTGAGGAGGGCGAGTGGGGGTTGGGCGGAGAGGGAGGCGAGGGTAGAGAGGAGGAGGGCGGCGAGTGCTGGCTGGCAACGCATGGTGAGACGGGTTGAAGAAATGCTATCACTGGCGCACGGGCGGTGTGCGGCTGAGGCGTATACTTTCGGGGATGAAGAGTTCAGAGATTGGCGGGATCATTCCGCCGCTGGTGACGCCGTTTCGCGAGGACGGGTCGATTGATGAGCAGGCGCAGCGGGCCGAGGTGCGGTATTTGGTGGAGCAGGCGCGGGTGCAGGGCGTGGCGGTGTGCGGAAGTACAGGCGAGGGGCACACGCTGACGACGGAGGAGACGCGGCGGATTGTGGAGTGGACCGTCGAGGAAGTGCGGGGGCGGGTGCCGGTGATTGCGGGGATCATCACGGATAGCACGGCGTCGGCGATTGAGCGGGGGCGGGCGGTGGCGGACTTGGGTGTGGCGGCGTTGCAGGTGACGCCGGTGCATTATGTGTTCCGGCCGGACGATGACGCGATGGCGCGGCACTTTGGCGAGATTGTGGAGAAGACGGGGGTGCCGGTGATTATTTATAACGTCGTGCCGTGGTCGTATCTGCTGCCGCCGCTGCTGGTGCGGATTTTGCGCGATGTGGCGGGGGTGGTGGGCGTGAAGCAGAGCGCGAGCGACATGAAGGCGCTGGCGGATCTGTTGCTGCTGAGCGAGGAGGCGGGGATTCGCGAGCGGGTGCGGATTCTGTCGGCGGTGGATGCGCTGTTGTATCCGTCGTTCCGGTTGGGATGCGATGGGGCGGTGGCGGCGATTTTGACGGCGGCGCCGGAGGCGTGTGTGCGGTTGTGGGAGAGCCGGGATGAGGGGGAGTCGCTCGAGCTGCACAAGAAGCTGCTGCGGTTGTGGAATGCGATCGATGCGGCGAATTTGCCGGCGAATGTGCGGGTGGCGATGGAGATGAAGGGGCGGCGGGCGGGTGTGCCGAGGCCGCCGATGCCCAAGAGCAGCGAGGCGCAGGCGGTGAAGATCCGGGCGGCGGTGGAGGCGTTGGGATAAGCGATGCGAAGGCGGACGTTTTTCGGAGTATCGAGTCTGATTTTGGGGAGCGGGGCGGCTCAGGCGCAGGGGACGGAGGCGCTGTGGGACGAGCGTGTGCCGATGCCGAAGGCGAGCGAACTGGCGGAGTTGCGGGGAGTGCGGTTTTCGGTGATCCAGGCGCATGAGCCGGAGCGGGATGGGTATGGGTTTTTGCATGGGGTGGCGCTGGGGTGGCACAAGGGGAAGCTGTATGCCTCGTGGGGCCACAACAAGGGGAGGGAGAATACGGCGGGCGAGCAGGCGCGGGGGCGGGTGAGTGCGGATGGCGGGCGGACGTGGGGCGAGGTGTTCGACATCGACACGGGGGACGCGGCGGCGGGGCTGGCGGTGAGCCATGGGGCGTTTTTGTCGCATGGGGGGCGGTTGTGGGCGTTTCTGGGGGCGTTTTATGGGTCGCGGACGAGGGTGCATACGCGGGCGTATGTGCTGCGGGAGGAGACGGGGCGATGGGAGTCGAGGGGGACGGTGGTGGAGGGCGGGTTCTGGCCGATGGCGGAGCCGGTGCGGATGAGCGATGGGAACTGGGTGATGGCGGGGTTTGTGGTGGGCGAGGGGGAGCCGGCGGCGGTGGCGGTGAGCCGTGGGGATGACTTCACGAAGTGGGAGCGGGTGGTGATTCCGCGGGCGGCGGGGTTGGGGACGATGTGGGGGGAGTCAGGCGTTTGGGTGGAAGGGCGGAGCGTGGTGAACGTGGCGCGGTATGGGGCGGAGGCGCGGGCGCTGGTGGCGCGGAGCGAGGACGGGGGGCGGAGGTGGAGCGAGATGCGGGCGTCGAATCTGCCGATGGTGACGTCGAAGCCGTATGTGGGGGTGTTGAGCACGGGTCAGCGGTATTTGATTGGGACGACGGCGGCGGACACGGGGAAGCGGCGTGCGCCGTTGACGATTGCGGTGAGCCGGCGGGGCGGGAGGTCGCTGGAGAAGGTATTTCGGATCCGGGATGCGGAAATGGCGGGGGGCGCGTGGGATTCGCATGCGCGGGCGAACCTGGCGTATCCGTATGCGGTGGAGCGGGAGGGGCTGTTGTATGTGGGCTATTCGAATAACGGCGGACGCACGGGGATGAACATCAACAGCGCGGAGATGGCGGTGATCCCGGTGGAGACGCTGGCGGTGTAGGGGCGCGCGGAGTGGCGGGGGGCGCGCGGGCTGGCGCGGGGTAGCGCGGGGTAGCGGCTACTTGGCCGCGTATTGGGCTTTGGCTTGTTCGGTGACGGTCCAGAGGTAGACGGTGCGCCAGTCGATGGAGATCTTCTCGTCGGGGGGCCAGTCGCCCATGTCGAATTGATGGGAGACGATGCGGGAGCCGACCTTGAGGTCCTTGAGGAGCTTGGGGCGGAGGCGCATGTTCACTTCGGGGAGGAGGTAGAGGGTGACGAGGCTGGCGTCGCGGAAGTCGGCATCGAATAAGTTGCCGAGGATGAACTTGGCCTTGGCGGTGACGCCGGCTTTGGCGGCGTTTTCGTTGGCTTCCTTGATGCGCTCGGGGTCGATGTCGTAGCCGGTGCCGCGGATGGCGCCGAACTTTTCGATGGCCATGACGACGATGCGGCCGTCGCCGCAGCCGAGGTCGTAGTGGACGTCGCCGGGGCGGGCTTTGCCGAGTTTGAGCATGGACTCGACGACCTCAGGGGGAGTGGGGACGTAGGGGACATCCTTTTCGATTTCGGAGTCCTGGGCGCAAGCAGGGGCGGCGGCCAGGAGGGGGAGCAGAAGGGCGGCGAGGAGGCGTCGGGACGGGCGGCGCGTGGTTCGGTGAAGCAACGGGAGCAACCTCATGGGCGAGAGTGTAGCATGGCGGAATGCGAAAGAGGAGGGCGGCGGCGGGGCGGCGGCGGGGCGGGTGCGGGGCAGCGGCGGGGCGGGTGCGGGGCGGCTGCGGCTTGTTGAGGGAACCAGGCGGACGGGTGGGACATCCTAATGAAAATGGCGACGATGCAGCGAAGCGGCAGGTGTGGGCGGGCGTGGGTGGCGGCTTGCTTGTGGGTGGGGGCCTGGTTGTTGGTGGCGGCGAGTGGGGCGCGGGCGGCGGGTCCGGTGGAGTTGCGGATGGAGATGGCGGTACACGTGCCGCTGGTGGAGGTGAGCGTCGCGGGCGAGGGGTTGACGGTGATTGTCGATACGGGAGCGGGTACGACGGTGCTGGATGCGGCGCGGGGTGATTTGTTGCGTGGGAAGAAGCGGCGGCCGATTTCGATCACGGGCGCAGGGAGGACGGTGGAGGGGCAGTATGTGGAGGAAGTCGTGATTGAGGCGGGGGGGCGGAGGAGCCAGGGGGCGCCGGTGGCGCTGTTGCCGTTGGAGACGTTGTCGCGCCAGGTGGGGCGGCGGGTGGATGGGATTTTGGGATCGCACTTTCTGCGGCAGTTTGTGGTGGAGATGGACTATGCGGGGGGGAAGGTGCGATTGCATGAGGCGGGGGCGTTCCGGGCGCCGGAGGGATGGCGGCGGGTGAAGTTGGAGATGGAGGGCGGGCGTCCGGCGGTGGAGGGACGGTTGACGGTGGTGGAGGGGAGGACGGTGAGCGGGCAATTTTTGTTGGACAGCGGGAGCAATGCGACGGTGACGCTGCTACCGGGCGCGGGGAAGAGATGGGGGATGCCGCCGGGCGGGGCGGCGGTGGTGGAGGATCCGGCGCTGGGGGTGGCGGGTGTTTCGCGGGCGCTGTTGTTTGAGGCGCGGGAGTTGGAGTGGGGCGGGATGGCGTGGCGTGGGCCGCTGGTGCGGGTGAGGGAGCAGGGGGGCGGCGGGGCGGATGGGTTGATTGGCGGGGAGCAGTTGCGGCGGCAGCGGCTGGCGATCGATTACGGGGGGAAAAGTCTGTGGCTAGCGCCCGAGGCGGATCGGGGGAGGCCGGTGACGGTGGATCTTGCCGGTTTGCGGATCTTCTGGCTGGGGGAGAACTATGATCGGCCGCGCATTGAGGAGGTGTTTGCGGGGCGGGCGGGGGAGAAAGCCGGGCTGCGGGCGGGCGATGTGATTGAGGCGATGGGCGGAGTGGAGACGCCACGATTGCGGGCGGGGATGGTGGCGGAGTGGGTGAGGCGGGAGGGCACGGAGTTGATGGTGACCGTGCGGAGAAACGGAGAGCGGGTGGAGAGGGTGTTGCAGTTGAGGCGCTGCCGCTGATGCGCGAGGCGGCGGGCGAGCGCCTCCGGTAGGGTTGGGCGGGGCGGCTACTTGCCGTAGCGGACGGTGTAGATCTTGTTGCCGCCGTCTTCGGAGAAGAGGAGCGAACCGTCGTTGCGTTGGAGGAGGCCGACGGGGCGGCCCCAGACCTCTTTGTTGTTGGGGTCGAGCATGAAGCCGGTGAGGAAGTCCTCCTGGGGGCCGGCGGGTTTGCCGTTTTTGAAGGGGATGAAGACGATGGAGTAGCCGGTGCGCTGGGCGCGGTTGGAGGAGCCGCGGAGGGCGATGAAGGCGCCGTTGCGGTAGCGGGCGGGGAACTGTTTGGCGGTGTAGAAGCGGGAGGCCATGGCGGCGACGTGGGCGGGGGTGAGGACGACGTCGGGGACGACGGTTTTGGCGACGAGGTCGGCGCGCTGGCCTTTGTTGCGGGGTTCTTCATTGGGGCCGAGGTAGGCGTAGGGCCAGCCGTAGAAGGCGCCGGGCTGGACTTCGGTGAAGAAGTCGGGGACGAGGTCGTCACCGAGGCCGTCGCGTTCCTGGACGGTGGCCCAGAGGGCTTTCGATTGGGGATTCCAGGCCATGCCGACGGGGTTGCGGATGCCGGAGGCGAGGACTTCGCGGGAGGAGCCGTCGGGGTTGAAGCGGAGGATGGCGGCGCGGTATTCGGGGTCGCCGGGGTCGACGTTGGAGCGGGAGCCGATGCCGACGTAGAGCTTTTCGCCCTTGGCATCGAACAAAAGGGTGCGGGTCCAGTGGCCGACGCCTTCGTTCTTGAGGGGGATGATCTCTTCGGGCGGGCCGGCGGTGAGGAGTTTCGAGTCGTAGGGGTAGCGCTTGATGGCGGTGGCTTCGGCGACGTAGAGGAAGTTTTTCCAGAGGGCGAGGCCGTAGGGGCGGTCGAGGTTGGTGAGGAGCTTTTTGGTTTCGGAGGCGTCGATGCGGCCGTCTTTGTTGGAATCAGAGAGGACGAGGACGGCGCCTTCCTTGACGGCGTCGGAGAGGAGGATTTCGCCGGAGGGGCCTTCGAGGAGGTAGCGGGGTTTGGCGAACCCGGAGGCGAATTCGGAGACGGTGAAGCCCTGGGGGACGCGGAGGGCGACGCCGCTCGGTTGGGGGACGACGCGCGGGCCGTTGGAGGCCGAGGGGGTGTGATAGGGCGGGGGGAGTTTGGGGAGATCGGCGGCGAAGGCGAGCGGCATCAGGGCCGCGACGAGGGACAAGGAGAGGCGAAGGCGCATCCGGACATTATGGCATCAACATGAGCGCGGCGCTGTGGAACGTATGCCTGGCGCGCTACGGTTTGGCGATTACCGCGAGCCAGTGGCCTTGGCCTGGCGCGGTGGGTTCGCTTGGCCTGCTGGCGGAGAGGCTGGATTGCTGTGGGGAGGCGGGAAGACAGCGCCTACGGACGCTGGGGGTATGCAGGGGGGGCGGGTGGGTTGCGGCGGCGCGCGGGTGTGGATCAGGCGCGCGGATTCGCGATGGAGCGTGCCACTGATGGCGGCGGCGCCTAGGGTTTGGTGCGGTAGAGCATGCGCGGGAAGGCGATGGTTTCGCGCAGGTGGTCGATGCCGCAGATCCAGGTGACGACGCGTTCGATGCCCATGCCGAAGCCGGCGTGGGGGACGGCGCCGAAGCGGCGGAGGTCGAGGTACCACTCGAAGGCTTCGCGCGGGAGGTTGTGTTCGGCGAGGCGTTTTTCGAGAAGCTCGAGGCTGTGGACGCGCTGGCCGCCGCCGATGATTTCGCCGTAGCCTTCGGGGGCGAGGAAGTCGGCGCCGAGGGCGAGTTCGGGGCGGGCGGGATCGCTTTCAAAGTAGAACGCCTTGATCTGTTGCGGGTACTTCTCGACGATGACGGGGCGGTCGAACTCTTCGCTGATGAGGGTTTCGTCAGTGCCGCCGAAGTCGCTGCCCCATTCGATTTCGCTGCCCTTCTTTTTGAGAAGCTCGACGGCGTCGTCGTAGGTGATGCGGGGGAAGGGCGGCTTGATGGCTTCGAGCTTGGCGAGGTCGCGTTCGAGGACGGCGAGTTCGGGGCGCTTGTTTTGGAGGACGCGATCGACGACGAAGCAGACGAGCTCTTCGCCGACGCGCTTCACGTCGTCGAGCGTGGCGTAGGCCATTTCGGGCTCGACCATCCAGAATTCGGTGAGGTGGCGGCGGGTCTTTGATTTTTCGGCGCGGAAGGTGGGGCCGAAGCAGTAGACCTTGCCGAAGGCCATGGCGTTGGCTTCGTTGTAGAGCTGGCCGGACTGGGTGAGGTAGACCTTCTCGTCCTCGAAGTAGTCGACCTCGAAGAGCGTGGTGGTGCCTTCGCAGGCGGCGGGGGTGAAGATGGGGCAGTCGACGAGGAGGAAGCCGTTGGAGTCAAAGAAGTCGCGGACGGCCTTGATGACTTCGGCGCGGATGCGAAGGACGGCGTGCTGGCGGCGGCTGCGGATCCAGAGATGGCGGTGGTCCATCAGGAAGTCGATGCCGTGGTCCTTGGGGGTGATGGGGTAGGGGTGGTCTTCGGCGACGCGCTGGACGATGTCGAAGTCCTCGACGTCCATCTCATAGCCGCCGGGGGCGCGTTCTTCGGCGCGGACCTTGCCGCGGACGATGAGGGAGGACTCCTGGGTGAGGTGTTTGAGGGCCTCGAACTTCTCTTCGGGGAGTTGGGCCTTGACGGCGACGCACTGGATGAGGCCGCTGCCGTCGCGGACCTGCGGGAAGGCGATTTTGCCCGACTTGCGCAGGTTGTAGAGCCAGCCGGCGATCTCGATGGACTCGCCGGTGTGGCGTCCGATGTCTTCGATGCGAACTCGTGTCATGCAGCCTCTTATTCCGGGTGGCCGAGGTCGGCCAGCCTTTCGCGGACTTCGGCGGCTTTTTCGAGCAGAGGGTCCATGCCTTCGGCTTCGCGCAGTTCGAGCATCATCGGGTATTGGCCGCGACGGGAGCGCAGGAGGGTCATGGTGCGCTTCCAGTCGATGGTGCCGCCCGAGGCGAGGAAGGGGAAGAGGTGGACGTCGTGCTCGCCGTCGTTGTCGTGGATGTGGGTGGAGCGGATGCGCTCCTTCATCAGATTGAATTCGTGTTCGACGCCGGTGTGGATATGAGCGTGGCCGGTGTCGAAGCAGTAGCCGTTGTCGAGGTGGGTGATGCCGAGGAAGTAGTTAAGGCGCTCGGCGCTGGAGAGTTTGTTGGGGATGTTTTCGAGGAGGACTTCGACGCCGCGCTGGCGGGCGAAGAGGTTGAGCTCTTCGAGTGAGCTGAAGGCGGCTTCGAATTTGCGGTCGTCGAACTCTTCGCCACCGACGCCGATGTGCTGGATGGCGAAGGTGCAGGGGATCTGTTCGGCGACTTCGAGGGCGCGTTTGATTTCGTCGACCGAGGCGATGCGCTTGATCTTCTCCGTTTCGGCGATGTTGACGACGGCGTTGGGTCCGGTGCGGCCCCAGACGTCGTCGGTGTACATGGGCATGTGGAGGGAGTGGAGCTTGAGCGGGGAGTCGCGGAACCAGTGGCGGAGCTCGTCGATTTGGGCGGGGTTGCGATAGTCGAGGTGCTGGCGGGCGCAGAAGATTTCGACCTTGGGGAATCCGGCGGAGTGGATTTTGTCGAGGGTCACCGTGGTGAGGCGGTGTTGGACGAAGAGGTGGGTGGAGAGGGCTGGGGTCATCATTTAGTATCCGGCTACTTTGCCTCGGCCACGGCCATCGGTGCCGCCTTCGAGCCATTCGCCGTTGACGCGGATGGCTTCGACGACGGCGACGCCGCTGATCTCTTCCACGGTGTGGCCGCGAGCCTTGAGGAGTTCGATGGTGTCGGGCGAGAAGCCGCGTTCGAGCATGAGTTTGTCGGGCATCCACTGGTGGTGGAGGCGGGGGCGTCGATGGCGTCTTGCACGTTCATGCCGAAGTCGAGGACGTTGAGGATGACCTGGGTGACGCCGGTGATGATGCGGGAGCCGCCGGGTGCGCCGACGATGAGGTAAGGGCGACCGTCTTTGACGATGATGGTGGGCGTCATGGACGACAGCGGGCGCTTTTGCGGCTGGATGGCGTTGGATTCGCCTTGGACGAGGCCGAACATGTTGGGCTCGCCGGGCTTGGCGGCGAAGTCGTCCATTTCGTTATTGAGGAGGAAGCCGAGGCGGGGGACGGTGACGCCGCAGCCGTAGCTGCCGTTGATGGTGTAGGTGAGGGCGACGGCGTTGCCTTCGGCGTCGATGATGGAGAAGTGGGTGGTTTCGGCGCTTTCGAAATCGCGGGGCGTGCCGGCTTTGATTTCGAGGCTGGTGGAGGCTTTGGCGGGGTCGATGGAGGAGCGGAGTTTGGAGATGTAGCGGGGGTCGAGGAGGCCTTTGGCGGGGACCTGGAAGAAGTCGGGGTCGCCGAGGAATTCGCTGCGGTCGGCGTAGTAGCGGCGCATGGCTTCGGCGAGCCAGTGGATGGTGGCGGCGGATTCAAAGCCGGACTTTTCGTAGCCGGTGCCGTCGAGGACGGCGAGCATTTGGAGGAGGCCGAGGCCGCCGGAGCTGGGGGGCGGGGCGGTGATGATGTCGAAGCCTTTGTAGGAGCCGCGGAGGGGTTTGCGTTCGATGGCCTGGTAGAGTTTGAGGTCGTCTTCGGTGATGAGGCCGCCGTTTTTGCGCATCTCTTCGGCGAGGATGCGGGCGGTTTCGCCCTCGTAGAAACCTATTGAGCCTTGGGCGGCGATGCGGCGGAGGGTGGAGGCGAGTTCGGGTTGATAGAGGCGTTCGCCGGGTTCGATGAAGACGCCGTCGCGCTGGAAGATGCGGCGGGATTCGGGGAATTTGGCGAGCAGCTTGGAGTTGCGCATGCTGCGCGACTGGCCGTAGCTGATTTCGTAGCCATCGGCGGCGAGTTTGATAGCGGGGGCAACGAGAGACGCCCATTCGCGTTTGCCGTGTTTGCGGTGAGCGAGTTCGAGGCCGCGCACGGTGCCGGGGACACCGGCGGCGCGCCAGCCTTCGATGGAGTCGCGGGTGGGCTTGCCGTCGGGGCCGAGGTACATATCGCGGGAGGCCGATAGCGGAGCTTTTTCCCTGAAATCGAAAAAGGTGGTTTCGCCTTGGGCGGTGCGGAGCAGGAGGAAGCCGCCGCCGCCGAGGTTGCCGGCGGTGGGGTGAGTGACGGCGAGGGCGAGGGCTACGGCAACGGCGGCGTCGACGGCATTGCCACCGTTCTTGAGCACGGCTGCGCCCACGTCGGCTGCGTTTTGTTCCTGCGCGACAACCATGCCATGGCGGAAGCGAACGGGTTCGCGGGCGAGCAGGAGGCCGCCGGCCACCAGAAGCGAGAGGAAGAGGCGCATTGATCTGATTCTAACGCTTGCTCCGGCGTTTCCAATCAAAGAGCGCGATGCCGGCGGCGACAGAGACATTCAACGAACTGAGATGACCGGCGAGGGGGATGCGGACGAGAAAATCGCAGTGTTTGCGGACTTGTTCGTGGAGGCCTTTGCCTTCGGCGCCGATGACGAGGGCGGTGGGGGCGGCGTAGTCGACGGTATCGTAGGTTTGTTCGCCGCGTTCGTCGAGGCCGTAGATCCAGAAGCCGGCTTCCTTGAGTTGTTCGAGGGCGCGATTAATGTTGCCGACGCGGGCGACGGGGAGGTATTCAAGGGCTCCGGCGGCGGCTTTGACGGCGGAGGGGGTGAGTCCGGCGGCGCGGCGTTCAGGGATGACGATGGCGTCGACACCGGCGGCGTGGGCGGAGCGGGCAACGGCGCCGAGGTTGTGCGGATCTTCGATGCCATCGAGGACAACGAGCATGGTGGCGCTGGGGAGGACCTCTTCGAGCGGGCGTGTGTCGGATTCGGCGCCGATGGCGACAACGCCCTGGTGAACGCCGCCTTCGGCCATACGGTCGAGCGCGGCGCGTTCTTCCCAGCGGACGGAGATGTGCTTGGCGCGGCAGTCGTTGAGGATGTCCTGGATGCGGTGGCCGCCGGCGCCTTTGGCGACGTGGACGCGGTCGAGCGGGCGTCCGGCTTTAAGGGCTTCGGCGACGGCGTGGATTCCGATGAGCGTGCGCATCCGGGTCGATGGTAGCAAAGAGGCGCAAGAGGGTAGCGGGGATGGCGGGAGCGAGCCGATAAGATAGGAGTATGAGTGAGGCCACGGCTCGCATTACGATTGAGCGGCGGAATCCGGAGGATGTGCAGGACCGGCAGATTATTGTGAATTTGGACGGCGAGCACATGAGCACGTTGCTGTATGGGCGGGTGGTGAGCCGCGAGGTGGCGGCGGGGAGCCATCGTTTGAAGGCGCACAATACGCTGTTTTGGAAGAACCTGGAGGTGGAGCTGCGGCCGGGCGAGCATGCGCGGTTTGAGGTGGCGAATTTGCCGGGCAAGGGGACATTGTCGCTGCTAGGGTTTCTGGGGGTGGGGCCGCTGTTTTTGGAGTTTCAGCGGGTGGCGGGGGAGGAGAGCGGAGTGGAGGGGGGAAGTTGAAGTGGGCCCCCGTTGCGGAAGTGAGTTTGGTACAATAAGAGTTTTGGCCAGGTAGCTCAGTTGGTAGAGCGCGGCCCTGAAAAGGCCGGCGTCGGCGGTTCAAGTCCGTCCCTGGCCACCATTTTCAACAACTTGCAAGTCGTCGTTGAAACAGGTGGTTGCAATTGGTTGCACTTCAACCGATGATTTCCGAGTGTTCCTTGCTTCATTGCACTGACCTTCCCTGCTGGACAAAGGTGGTCAGCTTGCGCACCGCACGGTGCTGCGACTCCGCCACGATCTGCTGATAAATGTCCTGCGTCGTGCTGGCGCGGCTGTGCCGCAGGAGTCCCTGGGCGTCTTTTACATCGACCCCAGCCTGCTGCAGCCACGTGGCGCACGAACGCCTGAGCACCTGCCAGTTCACCCAGCCAAACCCCAACGCGCTTGCCGCAGGCTTGATGTGCTTGGACAAGACGTTGTTGTCGCGCATGGGCGAGCCGTCCTTCACGGATTGAAAGACGAGATCGTCAGGACCTGAGGACTTCACGGCGGGGTAACGCCGCTCGGCCCAGCCGGCCTTGATCACTACCTCAAGGGTCTTGAGGCGGTGAATGCGGTCAAGGACATGCTGATCAACCGGGATGGTCGCTCGGCTGGCATGGGACTTGGGTTCGTCCCAATCGCCGCGAGCATAGCGCTGATCAATGGAGATGGAGCCATCACCGATGTTTCTCCATTGAAGGCCCGCCAACTCGCTGAAACGCAGGCCGGTGAAGCCAGCCACGTACACCATCGAAGCGTAGGGCTCAGCCAGAGCTTCGACGAGCAGGAAGAACTGATCCACGCGTAGGAACGGCTTAGCCCGGTTGAGCCTGCGCCGCTTGAGACGGATCTTCTCGAGCGGGTTTGCGTCGAGACGGCCGTAGTCGACCGCCGTACGCATGACCGCCGAGTGAACATCGCGCACCTTGTCGATGCTTTCCGCCGAGAGCTTGGAACCCTGAAGCCGCATGTAGTATCCTTGCAGCTTTTCGAGCGTGAGTTCCCTCAGCATGAAGTCACCGAATTCCGGCACGAGATGGTTCTTGAGCACGCTGCGTGTTCTCTCCTGCGTGGTGCTGGCCAGTGTTGGCAGCACGTCCCGTTCGTAGATGCCGACGAAGTCCCGGAACAAGCACGCCCCACCGACACCGACCTGATGATGATTGATCGCCGCGAGATGGTGATCCCGCAGGCGCTCAGCTTCCGTTTTGGAAAGCTTGGCCGGCCCCAATGTGACGCGGTTCAGTTTGCGCTGACTCCGCCCATCGACGATTACGTCCTCGCGAACAAGAATGGTCCAGTGCTTGCCACGCCGCTGGGGCGTGGGCTTCTGATACCTTCGACGAGCCACTTTTTCATGAACACCTCCTTTCGACAGTGGCCCGTTCGGGAATTGCTCGACCGACAGCGTATCACGCGCGGTTGACTTCCCTGCCCTGTCGAAAGAGGTGGACATTGAGGTTGCTAGCCATTTGTGGCATGGAAGCTCGGGTACCATCGAGGGTGTTGAGCGAAGTATTCGGAGGTCGTCATGCCCCCAGATCAAGAGGAAACAGAGGGTTACATCGAGAGCAGTGACCTGCCTGAGATACCTGTGCAGGTGTTGACCCGGGAGGAGGCGCCGGCCTTCCTGGCGTTCCTGTTCGGTGATTTGGCGCGGAGGCCTGAGCGGGTCAGTTTGCGTGAGAGCGCCGCCGTGGCCCGATATCTACGTGCGCTGGCGCGGGAGACAAGCCCGGGAACACTACGCGCGGAGCTGGGACGAATGGCGCGACAGGTGTGGATGGACGCGCTGGACTTCGCGCCGTTTGAGATTGCCAAGAAGAGCCAGGCCGTGGGTTTTCTGCGGCGTCATGCGGAGACTCATCTGGCTTCGTACGACATGGAGGCGATTCTGGGACACGTAGATTCGTCGCCACGACCGGCGAAGTTTGCGGGGCCGGTTCAGTTGCCTCGGCTGCTGAGCAAGGGGATGGCTGTCGTGGGCCCCGGTGGGCAGCGTCTGGGGGACGATCTGAGCGAGAGGATCTTTGCCGCGTACACGGCACTGAGAGTGGCTGGGATTCACGGCGCGTCAACTGCTGTCGCGGGGGCGCTCAACGCCACTGAAGCGGCAGGGAAGCGCGGGAGGGGTCCGCAGACCGCTTGGGGGGCCGATGAGGTGCGTGAGCGGTGCAAGGGGTTCAAGGTTTTTTTGGCGAAGCAGCACAGGGGGAATGCCCTGAGGGCAGGCAAGCAGGTGACCAACAAGTGGATTTATTTGTTTCGCGGCCGGACCGGCGCGGGGAACATGGGTGTGGGCCTGTAGTGGCGGCACGACGGCATGTAGATCTAGAAATACTAGATATAGATATACCGTCCATGCTGGTCGGACGAAAATGGGGCAGCGGTGCGCGCAGGTGCGGGCGGTGTATGAGGTGATCGCCTTTGCCGCCTATCGGATACGCTCAGTTTTCGATCTTGGTGGCATATGACCGGGGCAGGGCTGCGGTGGGGATTTGGGCGGCGAGTGAAAACGCTGTGAGGCCGTCATTCCGGGCGAGATGCGGCCGCGGGACTGTTTTTACTATTGGGCGTTTCCAGTCGATCATGCAAGCGTGCGAGGTATTGACAATCGTAGCCAGTTCGTGAAGGCGGGATCTCGGCAGCGCAGTTCAGCATCATCGCACCGGAGGATCTCGGAGAGCCGCTTCGACCTGGGCTCAGCGGCTGCGGCGCGGAGCTTCCCAGAACGGCTCGGCCGGCAGATCAGCTTCGGCAGCCGACTCAGGGTGGGACATCACGTTAGCGTGCGCACCTTTAGCTGATTCGACCGGACAATTGCGGCGCATGAAGTTCTGTTTCAACGTCCCTGTCACCCGAGACGGCTGAGACTTCGGGATATCGACTGGGACAATCACGGGGCAGTCGGCTCACCAGCGAAATATGCCGACAGGTCAAGACATGCCGCTCTGATCTGCTCATCTGTGATACCCGGCACCCCACGGAGGACCTCCAACAAGTCCTCCTGATTCGGGTGGCCGAGCGCGAGCCGATACAAAAGGACCTGCTCTTGGAGGAGCTTGAACCGTGCTTCCTGCTCACTTGTCGGGACGCTGAAGATGACGTTTTGCACTTCGGCACCAGGGAGAATCCACCACGGCTTCAGGCCCGAGCTATCGGCTAGGGAAGGTTCCTTTTCAGCGCGAGCCGCAAGCTCCGCCCACGGGCTGCAAGAGGCCGTCGGTGCAGCCAGAACGTCCTGGCCGAGTACCTTCGCGAGCGCGGTTCGGATGGATAATCCGCCGTAACGCTGAATCCTCCCCTGACGCTGTTCGTGAGCAACTGGGTCGGTCGCCAGATCCCAATGAACCAGGGACTTGCACCAGCAGTGGAAGTCGAGGCCCTCTTGCCCAACCGAGGTGGTTGCCAAAACGTGCGGCCAGAAGGGCGAGTTGAATGCTTTACGCAACTCGTCTGGGCGCAGCGGCTTTTCCTCACCTTCGCCTGGTCCTTGCACCTGCATCTTCCCTTCGGTGAAAGGCAATGCTGCGTGACATCGGAGTGTAAATCGTTCACCCTCACCGTTCACCGGATGCAAGAAGAAGACGCTGCTTCTGAGAGGCGCAGGACATCTTTCAGCTCATCGGCAAGGCCGCTCCCAGACAGACTGTGAAGACGGGACGTGATCCACAAGTGCTCGTCGAGCACCGATTCCAGATTCCCCTCAAAGACCGCCCTTTGCAAACTTTCTGGAAAATGGCGTTCACCACCGCCCAGCGCCTTCACGAACCAAGGCTGGTCCAAATGAGACCTCAGCCCGAGCCATACCGCATCGAGCGTCTTTCTGAATCCGCCCTCGGCACGGCTTTCGGAGCCAGTGGCGCTGCAGCGCTCGCGCCATCACCACACCAGGAGCTGACAACGCGTAGTCGGCAAGCCGGTCAAGCTCGATCGGGCTGATCTCCGTAAGTGCGCTCAGACGAGCTTCCTCGTCCCATCTGGCCACAAGTCCGGCCAGTGCGCCCTCGGAGTCTTCGGACTTGCTTAGTTTGCCGGCCAATTCCCGCCAGGCGCGGTGAGCGTATCGCCAAGTACCAAACTGCCGCTCGATCTTCGCCAGAAGACGCCACAGCGGTCGTCGAGTATCGCCGGCGATGGACACCCCAGCGTCTGCGAGCGAGGTTCTGAGTTGTCTTGCCAACTCACGCTTGATCCCGCTCTCCGTTCTCGCCTTTGCCGTCAACGGTTCCGTTGTCCTGACCACCCACGGGGAAGGGTGGAAGAACCCCAACAAGGCTTCGCGTTTGGGACGGGCTTGAAGTGCACTTCGTCGGGAGGTCGCTTCGTAATCAACCTTGCTATTACTTAGATACTTGCACTCGAGGGAGTAGCTCAAGAAGGCAGCAACGGTCTGCGGAACGGCGCGATAGCGACTGAAGACCAGCCCTTTGCCTGCGGCACCGGTCTGGCTATCAGTCTTCCATTTGCCCGCCAACGTCCACCAGGGAAGCGATGGTGTCACCCACGGCAGTGCCAGTTTCTCCGGTGGCGCCAGGCGTTCGAGAATACGAAGCCTCGGGTGAGGCCACTCGCTGGGTCGGCAGAAGCTGTTCCGGTCGCCCTCGGACAAGGCAGGCGCCCCAATGCTCTTCGCTGAATCCCGCTGCTTCCATGCGAGGTAACTGGGGCCCATCGTTTGGGCCGGCAGAGGAATGGATGACCAATACGGAACGATCCATGCGCGATCCGTCTCCCGAAACGTCGCGGCCATCTCTTTGTAAACCCGTAGGTCCTTGACGTGCAAGTCCGTTGTCTCGGTCCGGATGTCGACGGAGCGCGAGCCGTCTGGATGGGCGAGCCTCTCAGTCCGTGACATGACTGGCCGCAGCACCCTCGATTACCGCCTTCGCTTCGAGAAAGCCGGAGAGCTGAGTCGCCCCAAGCGAAGCTCCGTTTCCATGGCGCGGAACGACTGCTCACTCGACTTTCGCTTGGCTGCCGCATTGGCACCCCCTCCGTAGAGGAACTTCACGAGGTCGAGAAGTTCCTTCCTGTGCTCGGAACCATCTGCTTCCTCCCACCTCCGCGCATACGGTTTGTAGGGTGTGGCAGAAAGCAGGAGGAGGCCGGGTGGATCTTCGACCTGCTCACCCCGAAGCAGTCTAAGCACGCGGGAATGTGGTGGATCTTCCTGTTCCTGTAGGAGATCCTGGAACCGCTGGAATTCATCGAATATGACGAGATCCGGCTTCAGACGGTTCAAGTTGGCGGCGGCCAGCGCACTGCGCATCCTGCCGATGAACTCCAGGCGATCCCTGTCCAGCTTTTCTACCGCAGAAATCAGCCACTGACCCTCCCCGACGTTGAACTCCCGGCGCAACGCCTCATGGAACTCCCGACGGAGGCTCGCATTTTTCCGCACCACGTCCTTGTAGTAATGGACCCACCCCCTCCAGACGAGGTCTTCACGAGCGGGGTTGCTCTTCTGACGGAAATCGTCTTGCCGGAACACTTTCATGAGCTTGGGATAGAGATACTTCACAAGCGCGAAGATCAGCGCGCGCTCAGACTGCTGTCCCTTCCTGCTCCTCCCTTCGCGTAAGGGAATCGAGGTAGCCGGCGTGAGGGTGTACAGGTTCAGCGACGGGTGCGGCGGGCGGTCTCTTGTGCCGACGAGAGTCAGGCGGTCCACCGGGCAAACGGCCGCATCGCGTTCCGCCTCGGGTATGACCTCCAGGAGTTTGCGTCTATTCTGGGCTGCAATTGCGAGACTGCTGCAAACGTAGAAGACCACCAGGGGACCTTCGGAGCGATTCAGCTTCTCGGTCATCAACTCCCGGACAACCCCCTGTGCCACCACGGTCTTTCCTAGACCAACTTCATCGGCAACGAGGAAGCGGCGCGAGCCATTCGCACGCCGGAGAGCCTTCAAGACTGCCTTGGTTGTCGCTTTTTGGAAAGGCTTCGCTTCGGTCATCGTCGAGAGCGCTCCGTGCGATCTGGAATAAGTTCCCGGCGGACGACCGGCCACACGCCGCGGAGCTCGCCGAGCGCCCGCGACTCTGGGCCAGGAGTCTCCGATCCGTGCGCCTGATGAATGGAATCGAGATAGCGGGTGATCAGGTCGTCCACTTGCCGTAGCTGGTCTGGATCCCGGAGCCACGCCTTGAGGGCCTGTTCGAGACTGGGAGCCCAAGCGGCCGCATCAGGCTCAACGCCGTCCCGCCGCACAGGATGTGGCGTCCGGGGGGCGCCGTCCCAATCACCGCCTCCTTCGCCACAGATGGACTGATCCAGCAGGCTTCGAATCCAAGCAAGAAAGGTCCTTGCATCGAGGTACTGCGCGAGAAGCCTCTGATCACGTTCGGCAGGCTGAAAGCCAGCTATCCGCGCAAGTTGAACCCACTGGGTTTCCTTCGTGCCGATCCGCAGGAAGACCACGACCAATTCGGTCTCGTGGGCAAGGCCGGCGTAATGGAGATGTACGGCGGCGGAGTTCGCTGGCCAGTCCACCCACGGGCCACCGAGCGCCGCGACCCTCACCTGAACGTCGTCAGCCAGCCGGTGCGGATCATAGTCTCCACACAACCACAACTCTCCGGAGCGCCTCTCCTGCTTGAGATTCCAGGTCGCCGCCAACTCGCATCGGATCTTGTCCAGCCGCTCTTGCTCGCAATCTTCAGCGTCCACGGCCGCCAGTAGCTCCGCGTCCACGATGCTTGTCTCAGCGTTCAAGAAAGCGTTCAGTCCCCTCACCACGTCAGCATCGGCTGACAAGCAGGCGATCACCTCCGAGTTCGGCCCCGACCAGGCTCTGCCCGTCGCGTTTGCACTTCCCATCCAGAGCGTTCGTCCTCCGCGGTGTTCGGCGTAGATCAACTTCGCATGCAGGCCCCGCGATTCAGGCTCTTCGTCTGTCCCTGCCGAAGTCTCGGCTGGAGAGACAATATCGAGGTCTGCTTCCTCTTCGCTTGGGGCATCCAGATAACGAAGACCTGACGAGAAGTTAGCGAGTGGTGCCGACTTCTGCAAGGTGAGCTTTTTCAACTCGGGTAGCGTGGAAACGAGAACCCTCTCGCAGTCACTGTCGCCCCACCGCCCAAGCGAACCGATCACAGCCCCATCAAGATACGGGCTGACGACCACCAGCCTCTTCACCCCGACAGGTTCAGCCGGAAGCGTGCGCGTCTCGCCGACATCAAAAAGGTGAATGTCCTTTACGCCAATACCGCGCGGGACGGCCCATCGAACCCGTTCGAGCTCCCGGCGGAGCCTGGTGCCGTCCCACTCCGCGAGATCGGCCCGTTCGCCAACCACCTCTCCGAGTCGTGCGATTCCAGGAATCGCCTGCCCTCCCTTCTCAACGCTGGTCAGGGTCAGTCCCAGTTCCCAGGCCGTTGACTTCGTCAGGTTCCGGCTCCCAAGCCAAAGACGCCACCGCAGTGCTCCAGCCTGATCTCTTAACCACACCAGAGCAATCTTCGGGTGCCAGGCAGATTGACGCTCATCCGTCTCCACCTCTTTGAGGAACCGGTCCATCAGCTTGAGCACGAGCACGTTTCGCACGGGAGAGATCGTCCTGCCACGTTGGCACACGACACCGAACTTGCCGTGGAGCCGATCGAACGCGTTGGCGAAATCCACTTTGCTACCTGACCCGCGATCGTCGTCCAATTCCGCCAGGGCAAGCAGGGCTGCCGCGACAACGACCAGATCGGCCGAGTAGGTCGCGACGATCGCCCCCTCAACACTCTCATCGGGCTCGGGCCGCAGCACACGCAAGAACGGAAGGCTGCCCCAATGCGGATCGTCAGTCATGCTCCTCCAGATCGCCCAGCATCCGATGGACTCGGGCCCACCGATAGTGCAACTGCTCCGCAAGCGGGTGCTGCTTGTTGTACCATTCGGCACGGCGCTGCCGGCCCAGTGTCGTGGAAACCAGGCGAGCGCGGTTACCTTTTCGTCGGCGCTCGGTTGCGGCATACAGATCGAGCAACTTCATGGGATCCCGCGGGTCGCGCAACCAACGCTGCGTTTCATTGAGGACCGCTAGAAAAAAGCCCGGTAGTGCCGAAGCGTCTTGCGTCATGGCGGGGATGTCGAGATCGAGCGCTGCTTGCTGGTGCCGCTGGAGTACGGTGGGCAAGTACGTCCGGTGCCGGTCGGAAGTAGACAGTCTATCACGGCGATCGCGGAGCTCTTCCGCCAGGTAGGAGTAGACGGCGCGCCCAATCGCCGAAATCGCTGCGGCCCGGCGGGCGCGACCCAATGCGGCCTTGTCTTCTTGATCCGCCACCGACACAACCGCCTTATCCCAGGCGTTCTTCGCTGGCTGAGCCACGCCAGGATCCTCGGCCAGTCGAGCGAACAAGGATGGCTCTGGCGTACCCTGCCGGCGCGTCGTCAGGATCTGACGCTTGAGGAACAGATACTCCTCTTCGGTCAGCTTGAATGTTATGGGGGCAGCCTGGTTCTTCCAGCCGTCCGGGGGCTTCGGAAGGGCCGCAAACAGGCTGTGCGCTTCGTCTATCGGAATGCCCTCTTCGTCTCGGACATGAACGCGGCGCCAGTCTCTTGCGAGCATCCGATGTACGGAACTCCGAGCCGGGAGCGAGTTGTCTTCCAGCCTGCGCAGAATTCCCCATGCTCCCAAGGCCGACCAGTAGACCATCGTCGCAGGCTGCGAACTCGCTCGCCGTTGGGGCCAAACCCGCTGGCCGATGACGCCGTCGCGCTCACCAGAGCCGAGCAGGCGACCAGTCAAGCGCACCTCTTCATCGAGCACGAACTTCTCAATCGGTTGCTGCCTTCGCCGCTGGCCTCCAATGGCTGATATTTTCTCGTAGATCCATGGCACGAATAGGGCGTACCGCAAACGGGTTTGCTGTACCGATGTGCCCGGGAAGAAGCGATCTGCATAGGCCTGGTGGAGGAACAGGAAGCCAATCTCATCACGGACACCCTTGGTGTCTTCGCGCAAGCGCGCCTCCGCGCGTCGAATCGCCTCGGCGAAAGCAGCGTCCATCCAAATGCCGGTTCCATGCGTCTTCCGAACGTCCTTGGCTAATCCCGCGCTCGGGCTGCCTGATACTCTTCGTACATCTCGGCAAGAAAGAGGTTGGCCTTCTCGGCCGCCTTCGCGAAATCAGGATCGCGCAGCATCTCGACGGTGATGTCCTTGTAGATCAGGCGGATCTCGATTTTGCCGAGGTAGGAGTCTGCATTTCGGTACGCCGCCTTCAGTTCATGCTCGAGTCGGCGCCGGATCAGGTCTTCGGACGGGTTGTTGCCGAGCGTTGCTCTCCAGCGCGGCGGCTGCTTGAGCTTGACAGCCGGAAGCAGTCTTGCGATCACCTCAGCGCAGTTCTTGCTGATCGCCGCATTCAGCTTCTCTTTGGCGGCCTCCTGGAATTTCTTCACTTCCTCCCGCAATTCGTCAACTGCCTTGTCGAAGTCCGCACGATTGCTCTGTTGGATGATCTTGCCGTAGTTGGCGATGGGCACCAGGAAGTCCTTGTCTATCCTGTCCCGCCGCGCGAGCAGCGCCTCACCGGAGATCTCGTCGCCTTTCGCTACCAACTGGAAACTGGCACGTAGAAGCTCCTCGGCGCCGGCGTCCGATGCGAGTCCCAGTAGGTCGGGAGGCACCGGGACCCGCTTTCGGGACAGCGCGGCCTTCTGCAAGCTGAATTCGGCAAACTGAAACTTCGTTGAGAGGACCCGGACCTGCCGTGCAAGGTCGAACGGCTGGGCGGGACTCTTCTTCAAGTCCTCCGTTACGTTCTGCACCACCCTATCTGTGAGGGGCCGCGGAGCCAACTCCCTGGGAGCCAGGATCTGTTCGTGAAGGCTCGCGCCCTGGCTTGGCGAGAGCACGATCTCGGCGACGTCCGGCTTCGATTCCTCCACTAACCGCGGCGTCGGCGCGAAAATGATCCGTTCCCCGTCGATCTCCAGTACGCAGAGGCGCACGCCGGTTTGACGGTGGATCTGGACGTTCATGCGCGATGCTGCATCCGTCAGCAGTCTGAGCGACTCACCGTCACAGAATCCGAGGCGGCACAGGTCCGCATCAGCATCAAGCACAACCTCAACAGAGGAGGGGTCAAGTTCGGTCCAGCGTTCCGCAAGAACCTTGGCGGTCGCTACCGTCAATCCTGGACCGACGAATCGGATACTCTTTTGGGCCCGCATGAGCAAAGCGATGATGTGTTCGTCGGGTAGGTAACCGAGGTGGATCGTCGGAGGAAGCAGTGCGCCGTCAGGGACCATATCACCTCTCACTCCTCTTCCCCCTCTTCCTCGATGCGTCCTGTAGTGCTGTCCTTCATCGACCGCAGAAAGGCGGAGTATGACCCCCGCGATTCCGCTAGTGCATTCGCGATGGCGGCCATAGACGGCCCCAGCCTGAACCTGAGTTGGGTTCCGCCGCCTCGGTTCTTCACGCGACGTAGAATGTCGGCATCAAGTAGATCCGCAGCCATGCTGTCAAAGAACGTACTCGCGTGAACGCCGAGGCGGAGGGTAATGACCGACTCACTCACCTGTGTCGCACGCTTAAAAATGTGAAGCAACTTCTTTACGATTTTGATTTGTTCTTCATCCTCAGGCACTTGGCCCGTGGGTAGAAGCGTCTGACTCGCTTTGATCAGGCTCGCGCCAACTCTCGACAGATACGTCTCTGATGATGTCTGGATCGTAAAAGTCAACGACTTGGTCGCCGCGGGTGACTGTGAGCCCGTGGATCTGGCAGTCGACGAACTTCACTTTCTTGAAGGAAAACTCGTCTTCAACTTCGAGATGCTCGAACTCGCAATCCTCAAACTCAATATTGTCCATCTCCCCACTGACCAACGTTGACCGGAAGTAGCACTTTTTGATTCGAAGGTCCCTCAAGACCCTCCCGGCAAGCCCGTTTTCAGGGAAGGTCATTGATTCTAGGTTTGCAGCTTGACTTCCGGAGGTGAGCTTCTCGGCGAGGCGCAGACAGAGGGCGCCACCGTTCTCCCGAACGAAGGATGTTGGCCCCTCCGTCGCCGAGACATCGAGAACCGTTCTCAAGAGAGTCAACGGAGACTCGCCTGCGCGCAGGGCCAGGGCCACCGCTGCATCCAGGGTGCCGGCAGCTACTGAATCGATCCGGAGGAGCTTTCACTTCAGCCGCCGAGCGGCTACCGATGTACTCACCAAGTTGCTCGCCTAGAAAGAACTCCCGGAAGTGATCGTGATCGAAGGCGATCTGCGTTGCTGCTGCGTCGGCGATGAGGAGAGCATGATTTGGTAGGCGCTCTCTGACTTGACGGGTTACTATCGGCGTCTTCTTCCGGGTCTCGCAGTAAATATCCGCAAGGTCGTCGCCAGTGCTCTTGGGTAGCGAGCCCCGCTTGCTCGTCCACATCTCTTCGGCAAAGAGCCGTGAGAGCTCATGATGTTCACTAACCGTGAGCAATGGCTCGGCTGGTTGGTGGACTTGTCGACCCATTTCTGGACCTCACGTTCCAGAATGCGGTCGATGAAAGGACGAAAGCTGTCCTGTACGCGCGGCTGTATCTGGCCAAGGAATTCGACGCCTTCCACGGTACTTGCCAGATCAGCGATTCGGCTGACGAAAAATGCACGAGTGATGAGCGGATGATCGGGACCCAACCTCGAAGCAAAATCATCGTACAGCCGGTCCCCCTTGGATACTCCATTCAAGTCACAGTACGAGACGAACTCTCGCTTACGCCATGGCGTCAGGGAAAGCCGCCCAAAGCCCACCTCGAAGTTGGGGATTGCATCAAATAGCCGGGCCTGCCGATCCATTCGTTTGAACTCGAAGTACGCCGTCCGCGCGGCGACCAGCAACGTGCCTTCTCCTCTCATGTCACGGATCAGATTTCCGAGGCTCGACACCGCTTCGCCCGATGTCTCGACAAAAACCTCCTCAAACCCGTCGAGCGCTGGCACGATGTAGCCCAGCCGAACCAAATGAAGAAACGCATCCAAGTAGAACCGACGGATTCGCAACTGGTTCAGCAGTCCGGCGGCGATGACATTGTCCAGCCGGAGAAAGGGATTGCCGCCCAGGCTGAAAGGGAGAAGGAGCCAATCGGTCTTCTTCTCGCGGTACGCGACCGCTTGCTTGTGAGCCATTTGATGGATAAGCGTTGTCTTCCCCTCACCCGCGTCAGACGTAAGGTAAAGGACAGAGCAGACACCGCCGGGTCTCCGGCCGAGAAACTCAACTCCGGTTGCGAGGGCGTTCTCCACCGAATGGTCATCGTCTTGTGGCGACTCCTCAATCTGGTCCAGCAGGACTCCGGCCGAGGTTACGAACTTCTTGTTCGCCGGAAACAGGCCTGCGATTCTGTCGGCAACGAAATCCAACTGGGCAATTCGGCTCGCAACCCAACGAGCGGCCAGGAATGTTTGGCCTTCCTCCGTTACATAAAGGAGCCCGTCGCGATTTGTCGTGGTCACGGTAATCAGCTCATCCTGAACCTGCACCACCAGGCGCCCCTTCTCCATCATGAGGCTCGCTGGGTCATCCGCAAACGCCGTCAGAATCTCTTTCAACCTCGTGAGGTCCATAGTCTCTCTCCCTACAGCTTTCCTTGGGTGTACTGGCTCCGAAACGTTCCTTATACAGTCGGTCAGCTGACCGATGCTTCGTGCACACGTGGACAACGTGGGCGCCGTGTGACATGGCCGTCAGCATTCCCGGCCACAGATCGTCATCTGAACTAACGACGGCTACGATCTTCTCTCCGGAGGAGGTTAGGTGAATCAGGTCCGCCACAAGCATGGTGTCGACAAGTTTCTGCTCGGCACGGGTCAGGAGTTGGTCGATGCTCCTGGTGCAGTTCGTCTCGGGGCACTTTCGAAGCGTGAAGAATTGGTGGACAACGGCCATTGGACAATTCGGCGTCGCACATCCGAACTTCAATGGATCTCCGCATGTGAGCCGAGGCGACCCTTGGCGCTGACGGAACGTGTGAGGTAGCACCTGTTTGGGAAGACGCAACAGCGCGTGAGCCAGCTCGCCAGAGATTCTCACCGTCTGGCCGTTTGATGGATCTCTCATGAAGAACGGAAAGTCGTTCTGAACCTCAGCCATGAGTTGAGTGGCCATCGGAGTGACATTCTTCGCGCCGTTCCATCCATACCAACCTCCATACAGCCGTACGTCGAATTCTCTTACGTCTCGGAGGAGCCCAGGGACCAAAGTGCCAAGAGCCGTCCAGAGCTTGTCCGCAACATAGCGCGGCCCCTGACGTCTATCTAGATCATCCAGGTTGTCCCAATCGATGAGCGCGATCACGACTGCAGTTCCTTGACCCTGGCATCCCCTGGCTGGCGTTGATGCGCCACGCGCGGGTCTGCCGGCGGCGGGTGGAGGCGGGTCTGGTAGGGAACGCCGCCGCGCTGGGCCTCGACAATGGCGTCGAAAATCTGTAGCGACGTTCGTTGTGTCCTGTACTCACCGTACGTGCGCTCTTCGTAGCGCGCCAAGGTCTCAAAGGTAGATAGGACGTGTTCGAACTCCTCGCGCGACAGGCCGTAGAGATGAGCGACGATAGCATCAATTTCGCGCTGAAGCAGGAACCTGCGCTCCGGGTCGTAGCGGAAGGGAGTTGCGGCAGCCCAACGCCCGTCCGAGCGGTTCCAGCGACCAACTAGTATTGCTGAGCTCCAAGGCGAGTTGAGCCAATATCGGCCACTTGGTAACTGAGGAGGGGCGGGGAAGGGGATCTGCGACAGCGTGTTCATGGAGAGATGCTTGCTGAAAAGCTTGTTTCGCACTATGTAATCGAATGCAAGGGAGCAGAATGAGCAGGCGAACGATAGAGTAGTGGATGCATTCGTTTCCGGTGCGTCCGTCGGCTCCCTTAGGACCAGCGCCGGTGCGCTGTGACCAGCTGGTCCTGAAGCCACTATCGCACCGATGGCGGTCCTTAGATCCGGGTATACGCCAGCAACATCGCGGAAGTGGAACCGATACGCCTGGTGCAGCCCTTTCTGACGCCGGCGTTCTGCCCACACCGACTGCGGGAACCAGTAGCGGGGGACGATCTCGTAATTGGGGTCCTGCAATTGACTTAACTCGGGTTCTGGGGCTGTAGCCTTCCGGCCGTAACGTTTGGAGGCGGGCACCGATTCGAAGGAGCCGTACCGGTGGTCGAGGTGGTAGATGAACTTGCCCTCGTACAAAGGCAGATAAACTTCATCATCTGCTGCGAAGCGCCGAAAGCAATCCATCCGCAGCCCCATCGCTTCTAGCTCTTCACGGCGCTTGAAGTGGCCCGAGTCATTGGCCAGGTGGAAGAGGGTGGCGTACTCGGCACGCCAGCGATCCTCGCTTTCCGGTACCCTATCAGGCCTGTCCAACACCGGATATTCACTGTAGATCCGTCGCAGGATCTCGGCGTCACGTTCCCCCTTGAGGAGCGGCAAGGCACCGTTGAGCGGGCTCATCTTGCGGATATCCTCAGGAGAGAGCTCGTAGACACGACCCGGCGCAGTCAAGTCCACTACGTCCTGACAAAGAGTGGCGAGACGGACTCGAGTGCTGACCACCGCCGAACCGCCGAAACTGAACAGAGTGAAGCGTTCCACTGTTTGGACGCCCCGGAACAGCTCTTTCGTGTTCACAAAATCTAGCGAGGTGAGAAGACGCCGCGAATCTGTCAGCCGCTTAATGAAGGGCAAGCAATTGTCCGCAGATCCAATCCCTGTTTTGACAACGATCCCGACGCGTCCCCTAGGAGCAAGAATCTGCTCAGCGAGTTCTGCGAAGAGATGGTAGGTGTTCAGTTCGCCAGTCCCAGTAAGCGGAAAGAGGCCGGCGTTACGTGAGCAGAAGGCGCTGAATAGATCCGCATCCCGCTTGGCGTCCAGCCAAGTCTGATAGAGGATGGGGTTCGATTCTTCCAGTGCCTAGATTCGTTTGCCTCGGCGAGCCTTGCCCTTGGTGTCGGAAATCTCGGTGTCCAGTGCCGCAAACCATTCTTCCTCCCCGACTGTGAACTTCTCCCAAGGGGGATTGCCGAGCACTGCATCGAAGCCTCCGCTCCAACCGGTCTGCTGGTTGCTGGGGTGCTCAGGGGCTACGGGAACGCGAAACACATCCGGGAAGGCTAAGTGCCAATGGAGAAACCTGTGCTTTCCGGCGAGGCGGAGTATTTCCCTGTACATTTCAGGACGATGTCCCGCGCATGCGTTAGGATTCCGCTCGATTTCAACTAGGATGTCGTCCGTGGGCGGGAACTCAGTCAGACTGTCCTTGCGCCAGGCAAACACCGCACACCAAGTATCCGCCAAGAGCTTCCCGTCGAGGTAGTCACTCGATGCAACGGCCTCCTGCCATCGTTTCTCCTTAAGGTGGACGGAGCCGATATCGCCGTCATGTAGAGCGTCGATTTCCGCCATCGCCTGAGCGAAGTTGCCCAACTTCATCCAGGGCTCGTCGTACTTAAGACGGAACTGAGCCTTTGACCGGGATTGCTGCTCATTTCGGTTGACTCGCTTCCATTTGTTTGCGGCGGCGTTCGTGTCTCCCCTCAGCGGCGTGAAGGCAGCATCGGGAACGCCTTGTGACAGTAGCGAAGGTGTCGCCCCGAGTAGGCTGTTGCCGCACTGATTCTGTGCTCCAGAAACGACAGCGGCTTCCCGGGCTCGAGCGCCTCCATCCAGAGGGACACCTTGCACAGCTCGACGGCCATCGGGTTGACATCGACGCCGTAGATGCAGTGCCCGATCACGTCGCGGAGCGCCTTGCGCTGGGCTTCGGGCGGCGGTTCTTCTTCACCCGTTCGAACGGCGGCGAGCCGTTTGGCAATGCGGTGCGCGGCGGCGATCAGGAAGTGCCCACTGCCGCAAGCCGGGTCGACCACCTTCAGTTTCAGGATTGCGGCTTCCGGCTCCGACAGTTTGGTGGCCTCGTCGAGGACTGGATCGAGAGCGGAATCCAGCAGGCAGGAGATCAGGCTGGTTGGCGTATAGTAGCTGCCAGTTTTCTTGCGTTCACTGCCGGCGGCCACCTTCAGTTCGAATGCGGCGGCCTCGGCGTTCAAGTCGGGATGTAGTTCCAGCAGCGATTCGTAGACGCTGCCAAGTTCCCCAGCGCCGAGGTTCTTGTAGTCCACCACGCGGCGGCTCTGGCCAGTTTGGGTCACGGCCAACGAGCGGATGGACTCCAACAGATGCAGGTTCGAGATCTCGCACCCGTTCAACTCCGGCAGCGCCCCTGCAGAGAACAGGAAGCTGCCCAGTGCCGGTAGCGCCAGTTCCGGACAGCCGTCGCACGACAGCTTTTCCATCACCAGCTTTAGAGCGCAGTACAGGTCGTGGTGGCGCGAGCCAGCACGGGTGGTGGCCAACCGCCTAAGCCGCGTCGTGGCGTAGTGGTGGCGATACCGCTTCTGCGCCGCGGGATTGGCGGTAGGCACAACGAGCAGATCACGGTCCTCCGCTACGAAGAGGAACAGCAGCCGGTAGACCAGGCGAAGAAGCTGCCGGTAGTAATCCTGCTTGTCCAGCGCCCCGGAACGCAGCCTCTCCCGCAGCGCGGCATTGGAAGGGTGCGCCAGAAATCCCTGGCCCAAATGCTCGATCGCCCTTTGGACCCCGTCTCGCAGGCCGTCGAGAACCCGGACTCCCTCGGTCCGCGCTGCCTGCGACCATTTCTCCAACTGGCAAAGTTCAGGACGTTCGCCTTCGAACCGGGACTGATGCAGGATCAGCCAGAGCAGGACGAAGTCGGGGTAGGCTTCGCCGACCATCATCGCTTCGAGATCGAACTCGACGTATGCCTGGCGGGTGAGGCTGATGTTGTCTCGAAGTAGGCGCAACCGCAGGCCATTCGAGACGACGCCCCACAGATGGCCGGAACTCCGGTTCAGCAATTCCTGCGAAAGACTATGAGGGCTGGAGCGTTGTGCACCCGCCACCACCACGCGCCTGTCGAGTTCGACATGACATCCCACCAGATGGATGGGCACATGCTGCCACGAGTGACTCACGGCGTACGATTTGCCGTCAATCTCAATCTTGGTGGCGAGTTGGAGGCGGCCGAACTTTAGCTCTTCAAAGAGCGGCAGCAACCAACGGTCCCTCGTGATGCTGGTGCCGGTGTCCGTTGGAGCCAGTTTGGCGCGCTCCGTTTGGAAAGTGGCCCACCGAGCCTGCAGCCGGTTCCAGGCACGGTTGGTCGCCTCGCCGATCTTCTCCGAGGGATCGAGGTGATAGGAGGCCGGGTCGAGCCCGCCGAAACTCGTATCACCAGCGGCGATCCGGACCAGGATGTCCGCCGGCAGCAGGGCACCTTCCGTCCGGACACTGGCGTAGGCAGATAGCAGGGGGGCGCTCATGCGGTGGGCCCTCCGGCAGGAATCGGCAGGAAAACATAGACGCCGAGTAGATCCGGCGGGAGTTGCGGCTCCACACGCTGCGAAACGCCGCGCTGGCGCACGGCCGACCGGACACGGGCGTGGGCGGCGAGCAGCTCTCGCGCACGGTCGCGCGCCGCCTGTTCCAAAGCCGGCGTGATTGCTGGGATTCCTTCCAGAATGTTCTGGAGTGCGTCGCGCTGCAATTCGGGAGCGATGTTGGCGTCGGGGGTGGCATCGAGCAGAGCTTCAGCCTGGTCCTGGCTCAGCCATTCGGCTTCGTGGGAGGCGCCCGCGAACGCCATGACCTGGCAATCCTCGGCCAGTAGTTGGTGCGCCTCGATCCCGTCCTTGGTTCGTACCTGGGTTTCGATGTGGTAGCGGAAACGCACCAGCAGGAGCGTGGTTCGTCTTTCTACTGCCCGGGTTCTGGCGACTCCGCTGCGCGCCGCACCATTCTCGCCCTTGGAGTCCAGCGCGGCGTCGAGAATGCCGGTGGCGAGCGCTTCCACCAGCGGGTGCGTTCGGTGCAAATAGAGTTCACCCGACTGCACGGGAAGCTCAAAGCGGGCGGTGAATCGAGCCTGGTCGACGGGGAGAGCATCGCGCCTTGCCCGTGGAACGTCCTGGAGGTTCACCTCCAGACGCGCCCGGCTGCCAGCGCCGACATCGGTAAGCGCCGCCTTCCAGTATCGTAAGGCGGCGCGCGTGAACTCCGAAACATCCACTCTGGAGCCGATGGCGGAACGGACAGCTTCCACCTCCTGCACTACTTCAGCGAACTTGATGGTCTCCTGGGCGAACATCCTTTGTTCGCCATAGGAACGCTTCTCGCGTTCGGCAGCTCGCTCCCATTCGTCGTGGATGGCGCGGGCGGGGCTGGTGGCGGGTTCCTCGTCGCCCGCGAAATCGAAGAGCAATTGGCGATTGTCCTTCGGGCGGCGGCGAAGCAGAATGTCCTCAAAGATGGCTTCCACCAGTTCTTCCGCGCGCGCGGGTACAGGAACCGAGATGCCGGTGGCCGCCCGGATCGCTTTGTGCTTCTTGAGCAACACGCGAAGAATGATGCGGTCGACGCCGTTGTCTTCACCGTAATAGGTCACCACGCGAACGCTGGGACTCGGTTGGCCGTAACGGTCGACGCGCCCTTCCCTCTGCTCGTGGCGCGTGGGGTTCCAGGAGGTCGTAGTGGATGACCGCATTGAAGTCTCGTTGCAGGTTGATGCCTTCGCTCAGGCAATCGGTCGCCACCAACACGCGGCGGGGGAACTCCGCCATCTTGCCGACCCGTTCTTCCCGTTCCGCGGGCGCCAGTTGGCCAGTGACGGCGACGACCTCGGTGCCTTTCGGGATCGATCGGCTTTCGCGCAGAGCCTTGGCGACATACTCCGCCGTCTGCACAAACCGGCAGAAGACAATCGGCTGGTATCCGTCCTTGAGGAGCGCGGCCACCAATTTGGTCACACCTCCGAGTTTGGCGTCCTCCGGGCCTTGTAAGGCTTCCGCTAGCCGCGCCATCTCCTGAGACGCCGACGGTGACGTGCCCGGTCGTCCTCCTCCGTCTCGGCGTCGGTGCCGGCGGGCACGTCGATGGCTTCCGACGACTCGTCTTCCGTCATATCGAAGACGGTGCGTCGGCCGATGGCGTCCGCTTCTTCATTCGTGACCGTATCGAGGGTTACGGCGCGTGTGCGCAGCGTGGTCGCAGCCGCGGCGGGACTCGAGGCGAGGGCCCGCAACAGCGCCAGCACAGACCACCACTGCACGCGCTGATGATGGGAGCCATCGGCCTCGGAAACAACTTCGCGCGCGTACTCCAGGACGCGATCGAGAAGTTGCCGGTACTTGGGTGTCAGCAGGTACGTCAGCTCCTTTTCTTCCCTCTCCGGGAATGGCGTGTCGGACTTCAGGAAGTGCCGAATGTCCGCGCGCCTGCGCTGCACGAAGTGTGCAGCCAGGCGCCGCCGGTGAGTCTCGTTTGCGGAGCCGGTCAGGTCGGCGGGCATCGAGCCGAAGTCAGGGTTCAGCAGCCGGAGAAGCGAATGGAAAGCCTCCTCATTGCCGCTGTGGGGGGTAGCCGTCACGAGGATCAGGTGCCGGTCCGGGTTGGCGGCGAGGCCGGAAACCAGTTGGTGTCGCTGATGCCGGACAGACCGGCCGGCCTGCGGGCCGCCGGACTGAGCGCACGTGTGGGCCTCATCCACGATCACCATTTCCGGACAGGTGCGAAGGAACTCCTCGCGGCGACGGTCCGACTTGATGAAGTCGAGCGAGACAATGACGTGTGGGTACTCTTCGAAGAGGGATTGCCCAAGAGCCAGACCCCGCTCGAGTTTCGTCGCTGTGGCCGGCAGCACCAACTCCGCGTTGATGTTGAACTTGTCGCGGAGTTCCTGCTGCCATTGCTCGGCCAATTGTGGCGGGCAGAGTACTGCCAGCCGATGCACTTCTCCGCGATCGAGCAACTCCCGCGCAACGAGCGCGGCTTCCACCGTTTTCCCGATGCCGACGTCATCGGCGACCAAGAGGCGGACCGGGTCGAGGCGCAGCGCCATCAGGAGGGGCACCAGTTGGTACGGGCGCGGCTCAATCGCCAGGCGGGCGAAGGAACGGAACGGACCAGCACTCGACCGGAAACCGAGGCGCAGCGCATCGCGAAGAAGTCGCGAGGAGCGGAAATCGCCCAACCGCTGCGGGTCCGGTAGTTCGAAGCGCGCAGGCCGCACGGGTTCCAGAGGCATGTAGATCCCTGTCACCTCCTCCTCGCTGCCGCCAAGCGGCCGGAGGATCAGCAGTTCAGGACCGGACTCTGGCAGGACAACCCACTCGCGTCCGCGGGCGCTGACGAGAGATCCGACCGCAAAACTCACTTGCCACCCCCGAAAATGTTGGGTACTTCTTCACGATGGATCCCCAATCATCATTCATTCCAAATCGGATGACCACGTAGCCGCGGTCCTCCATGCAGGCGGTTTGGGTCAGGTCTCTCTGTTTGCGCTCTGGGTACTGATGAGGAGGGCCGTCAATGTAGATGGCAGCGTTGTGCTCCTCGTAGAAGAAGTCGGGCCTTGTCTTGCAGGTTTCGATAAAACCCTGTGCACTTGAGGGGAGGTGGAGGTCGTTGTCTTCCAGGAAAGATAGCCACGATTCTTCCAGCTTGGAACTGCAGAGCCGATTCAGTTGGGCGAGATGCTCGGTGCGCGGCGTTGCCGCCGGTGCGATAGACACGATACCACTCTGGAAATCCATCAGGATGTCGCGGATCGCTTTCCGGTCAAGCAAACGGTGAACGAGTTGGTTGGAGTAGCTGAGGAGGCAGTCGTAACAGGCAGCTTCGCAGATCTCAGACACACCGGGCGCGTGGCCCTCATCCTCTCCGGTATCCGGGTTGAAGTGGCAGATCCGTAGGGCCTCCCGGGCCACGGCTGGGAATGCCTGCGGATCCTTCAACAGCCGCCGGAGAACTCCGGCACCGCCTTCCGCTGCTTCATACAGAAGGATGTAGCGGGGTGCGTTGCCAGTTGGCAGCAGTTCGCAAGCCAATTGTCGTCCTCCAACTGATACACGACCTGAACGGCGTTCTTCAAGGCGTGAGCGAGAGAAGGTGATCACCTCCGGAGTCTGCGCCGTTTTGGGCTCGAAGATCGTGCTATTGCGGCGGTCTTCCACGTAGGAATCACCCGCTCGACGCGGCGTGTGAGCTGATCGACATCGTCGTCGTCCGGCATCAGGTCGTTCCGTTGCCAGTAACCGCGTTCGATATCAAGCACAAAGCCGCACTGGTTCTTGTCGGCTCGCCTGGTCCACCCCAAGTTGATCCGCCACAATGTCGCTGCATGGCCATAGTTCAGTTGGCCCAGCGGTGTTCCGGAGCTCCGGACGATCGCGGTTTGGTGAGACTTGACGCCACGGTATACGGCGTAACGGAAGCCGCTCTGCGTTTCATATCCCAGGCGCAGCCGCTCTTCCTCATCCGAATTGATCTTGTCTTTTCGCCGTGTGGATACGTTCTGAAGCCGCAACATTGGCGTCAGCAGGGAATCGAGGCTCGTCTGGCAGTTCTCGCAGAGGTCCGGTCCTGGAGGGTTCGTAATGGGGTGGAGGTAACCACACGCTGTGCACCGTTTGAGCTGCCCGAAGACCGGGCCATCCTGACCGAGCGGGAGAATTGCTTTGTTGATGAGATATCGTGATCCTTCGTGATAGATCACGGCGCGGGGGCCAAACTCCGTGATCGCGAGAAACCGCGGGCGAGAGAGGAATTCATCGTTGTTGTGCGCGGCGCCCAGGGATGTACGCCGAGAGCGGAAGGCGGGGGAAGTTGTAGCCCGGCAGGAAGCCTTCGCTGGCGAAATAGCGGTAACTGTAGAAATCAGATTGCAGGACGTTCTGGGTCTCCGTGAGGAGTTTGTACTGGGATTCGGCCTCGCGACGCAACCGCTCGGCCTGCCGGCGCTCATCCGCAGATCGCGCCATGTCCATAATGATGGCGTTCTGCGTCTTCTGCTGCGCGAGGGCAGCTTTGCAGAGATTCCGCCATCGCTCACAGGCCGACTCGAAATTCAATTCGATCTGCTTGAAAACCTCTTCCGCCCATTGCGGCGTGTACCAGTCCGCTTCTTTCAGGTCTTCGGCGAACGTCGCCATGATGCGGTCGGCGCGCACCTGGGCGGCGAGTCGCGGTTGAGCGCGATGCAGGGTGTCGCGGACCGAGGCCAGCGTCGCGAGGCTTGGCCTCGTTGCCGGCAACATCCAACAAATCGCGCAGCGAGGTTCCGAGGCTTAGGTTGGCCCCAGCCAACCAGATTGCCCGGAGGTGCGCCCGCACCAGATCCTCGTTCGCCAAGTCGAGCCGAGGGGAGTTACTTCACCTGATACCATCCGCTCAGGCCGCTTGAAGAAATACTGATCATGGGGGCTGCCGGTGGTGCAGTAGGAGAAGACCAACGCGGGCTGCCCGCTCCTGCCCGCGCGCCCACTACGCTGGGCGTAGTTTGCTGGCGTCGGCGGGATATTCCGCATATTGACCACATTCAGCTCGGCAATATCGACTCCCAGCTCCATCGTTGGCGAGCAGTAGAGGATAGGCAGATCCGCCTTTCGGAACCGGTCCTCGCTAACAAGCCGGTCCTCGTATGGGACTTGGGCTGTGTGCTCGCGCGCCTCGAATCCCGAGAGTTCGGAGGCCATGGATCGGTAGAAGTTCACAAAGAACGGGTTCGTGCGTCCACCGGCTTCGGATTCTCCAGGCACCCGGATTGGATCGCGGAAGGGTTTCTGTCCACTACCTTCAATCCACAGGATCGCCGACGCGGGGAGCCTGTACCCCGGCACTTCTTCCGGTGTTCTTGCTTCGTCCACGACTTCTACCAGTCCGGCAGTTCGCAGGGTGTCGAGCAACTGGCGAATGATTTCGTTCGCTTCTTTCGTCGATATCCTGTCGTGATAATCCGGGAACGTACCGGTACGCCGAAGATAGAGACCAAAGCCGCTCCGGGCAGTTATGAACACATCGCCGCCAGAGTCGCCTTGGCGGCTCGACCGCGGATAGAGCGTGGCGGAGTGTTCGAGAATCTCGTTTTCGTCCAGCGCCCAGGGTGCGATCAAGCGTTGGCTGCTTTGTTGTTGAATGGTCTCTTGCTTCGCCTGGTCGAGGTAGTCCACCTGAACAGCCAGTTCCCGGCGCATGAAATCAAGAAGGGTCTTCGACGGCAAGTCGTGTCTCAGGCTTAGCATCCGCAAGTGCGGGGTGCAGCTTTTGCCAGGAGTCCGTATCTTTGGAAAGCTCATCGAGGGAGAGGTAGTTGATCTCCAGAAGACCACACTGCTCGAGGTTCGGTGACGTCACCCGCCAGCCGCGGCGCAGGTCGTGATAGAGCCGGTATCCGATCACGTCACGGAATGCGCGCTCAGTCTGGGTCTTGGCCTGGAACTTGAGGTCCGGCTCCTTCGAAAAGCTAGCGAAGGGCAAACTGAGTGCGTCATACACACGCTGGGTGAATACCTCGTGGCTCAAACCTACCGGATTTGCCGTCGCGCAGGCCTTCAGGAGAGCCGACCGCAGCAAGCCGATTTCGACGAAGTCGTTGAAATGTCCGGCCTGAAGAGAGGCATCCTGTCTGTTGTCAGTGAAGCTCAGCAGTTTCCGGGCACGGGGGTCCAGAGACTGCTCTTTCCTGAGGTGTCGGATCGTCGCCAAGCTGAGGATGGTCGTAGCAGTACTCCGGCCTCGGTGCCGAGATGTCAGTTTGCCGAAGTCCGAGGTGGTGCGGAAATCGTAGGCAACACGGCAATGGAGGCAAAAGCGGAACGGGCTGTCCAGGAAGTGCCCGACCAGACCTTCCACTGTCTCCCTCCCATCAGTTCCGGCTGTAACAGCTCGCGGCAGATTCTTCTTTCGCGACGACTTGACGCGAGGGCCTTGGTTCGTGTCTTCAATCCAATCCTCAGGGAGTTTCAGCAGTTCCTCTTCAGTGCCTGACCGCCAGGGGGCATCTGTGCTGAAGTAGAGGAATCCGGCTCTTGAATCATCGCTTCCACTCCGATCGGAGAGTTCCCTAGGAACATAGGTTACGGAGCCGGAGTCGGCGTCCTCAATTCTCCTGACGCAGTAATATTCTTGGCCACATTCGCGACAGAAGACCAGGGGCAGGAGGACTTTTCTGCGATCCCCCGGCACAAATTGCTGCCGGTTCAGTGTGAGATAGCGGACAGCCTCATCCTCGATGGACGCGTAAATAGTATCCCCGCGGCTGATGAATTGATGAAGGCGGAGGGAAGGTGACGTCCTGAGGATCCCGTTCCGGTGCGGCTGGCTTCAGGGTTTCGCCGATTACATCAGTTGCAGCCACTTCTGCGCCGAACAGAACGGTGGCAACTGCTGCGACCTCGGCCTGCTGCTCCTCGTATGTACCGGGGCCCGCCAGAGTTGCTGATGTTCCGATAACCTGAAGCTGTTTTGCACCGAAGAACTCACGTGCGCGACGGACCAAGAGAGCAACGTCCGCGCCTTGGCGGCCGCGGTAGGTGCAGTTCGTCCAGCACGAGGAAGCGCAAGCCCTGCGCGGCCTTGATCAATTGCTTCTCGTATACCCTGGTCAAGATCAACTCGAGCATCACGTAGTTTGAGCAATATGTCGGGCGGATTCGCAACGATCTTGTTGCGCTCCTCGTTTCCTTCCTGCCCGGTATATTTCGCAAAGGTGACGGGTCCTCTTCCGTCCGGGTATCCGAGTTGCAGGAACTTGCAGAGTTCCCCATACTGGCTGTTCGCCAGGGCGTTCATCGGGTAAACGACGATGGCCTGGATTCCACGTCCAGTGCCGTTGCGCAAAACGTGATCAACGATGGGGATAATGTAGGCCAAGCTCTTGCCTGATCCGGTCCCCGTGGTCAGGACGTAGTTTCTTCCGGCACGGGCACTACCAATGGCATCAGCCTGATGTTGGTAGAGATGAAGCGGCTTCCCCTCCCCATTGTCCTTTCCAGCACGGAATACCTGTCCGCACTCTGGATGCAGCAGGTTTGCCTTCACGAGGTCATCAATCGTCCCGCCGTATTGAAACGCTGGATTCAGCTGAATCAGCGGATCTGGCCAAAGAAGCCCCTGATCCAGGCAGGAAGTCACGAGATTGTCGACGCGACTGTCTCGGATGCGAATAAAGCTCCGGATATATGACGAATAATCGGCAATCAGTTTGTCCCGCAGCTCGAAGACGTTCATTTTCCCTCTGGGCAATCCTGTCAGAACTACCTAATCTATCGCTACTGAGCGCGACGAGGGGAGCGAAGCAGTATCGAGCGATTCGCAGAGATCGGACCTCACATGGCCGCGGGCTGGGATTGCAGCCTTGGATGGATACGGAATTTGCGTTTCGGACAGTCTTTTGCGTGAAGACGGAAGCCTGGGTAAAGGCATGCTTGTGCGGAAGATCCGAAGCGACGGCAACTGGCTTTCACCGGTGCCGAGCGTCCCTGTGCACCATCTGCGCATTTGCAACACCTTGAAGACGGGCTTGTCAATAGGACGCCGCGGCCAATGGCTACTGGCAGGTTGCAGGTTCACCGGCAGTCTCAGGCAGGCGGGGGCGGGGGCGATTCGCCGGTTGTCGCGAAGAACCAGTCGATCACCCAATTGCGCAGTTCGGCGGAAGGGCGCTCCCATCCGAAATAGCCTCCGCCGGGCGCGCCGCCGGACCAGTAGTTCCCTGGAAACCTCATCTGCTCCAACGCCCGCCGGCGGCCGCCGTAGTAGACAAGTTCCTCGGGCGAGGCCAACAGCATCTCGCCGGCCTGGCCGTGCAGGAGGTCGGAATGCGCGGAGGTGATCCGGTCCGCGCAGGGGACGAAGACCTTCCGGCCCTGCCAGCGCGCCGCCCGCAGGTCGTCCCGCGCCCGCTGTTCGTCGCTTTCGGTGAGCCCCTGCGCGCGCCGGTCGGCCAGGCGGACGGCGGCTATCTCCTCCGGACTTGCGCCGAATGCCTCCAGGGCGGGAATGTAGCCACGGTCATTGACGGCGACCAGCGTCCGCCAACGGTCCAACTTGACCTTGAGGATCGCCGCCACCTGCTCCAATGAACTGAGCGTGTGGCTGCGATCGGCGTCCGCATATCGGTGATGGTCAATATCGGTGGCGCCGAAGGGATTGGGGCCCGCCAGTTCAATGCCATAGATGGGCGCGCCAGGATGCGCCGCCTGAAAGTGGCGGATCTGCTGTTGTAGCTCTGGCTCCAGATTCGCCCAACTGGCGCCCCAGCTCTGGCGGGAAACCAGCAGGTGTTCACCCCGGCTTTGGAGCAAGCGGGCAATCTCAACCGTTTCGCCATCGTTCACCGCTAACACCCAGAGCCTCACGAGCGGAGCACCAGTGGCGGACGTCATCCCCCCTTAGTGTGGCATTTCGGAGCCGATCGGCCTCGCTTCCTCTGCTCATGCGCTCTCCGGGGCGTCTTGGCGCCGAGGTTTTCATCCGGAGGCGGACATCAACGGGCGCACCTCACCGGGGTTCGGGTGTCAGTCGCCTTCTCATCGGGGTCACCATCCGGAGGCTCAGGCAGGCCTACCTCAGCGCCGCGCGGAATACGCGGTCTCAATCCCCTTCTCGTCGGGGTCACCATCCGGAGGTCTCAAAAAGAACCTGGCGAATTGCCTCCTTCCTCGTCTCAATCCCCTTCTCATCGGGGTCATCATCCGGAGGTTCTTGTTGGTCGCTTTCAGCGCCAGCACGTTTGCCCAGTCTCAATCCCCTTCTCATCGGGGTCACCATCCGGAGGACCGGACATGGCCGCGCTCGACGCCAAGGCGCAGAGGGAGTCTCAATCCCCTTCTCATCGGGGTCACCATCCGGAGGCATCCGCGACCGTGCCGCCGCCATCCGCAAGGGCATCGAGTCTCAATCCCCTTCTCATCGGGGTCACCATCCGGAGCAGTCCGGGACAGGAGTCCCTGACGGAGTCGATTCCGCCGTCTCAATCCCCTTCTCATCGGGGTCACCATCCGGAGCGCCCAAGCCACCGACTGCAATGACGGCAACTGTGAGTCACAATCCCCTTCTCATCGGGGTCACCATCCGGAGCATTTGGTGCCGGGCTGCTTTACATGAACCCGTCAAACGTCACAATCCCCTTCTCATCGGGGTCACCATCCGGAGTATGACCCCCGCGAGCAGGCCGAGGCGGTGGCGAAGTGGTCACAATCCCCTTCTCATCGGGGTCACCATCCGGAGGGGTTAGTTTCCAGCTCCGTCCCGGTTCGAAACACATGTATGTCACAATCCCCTTCTCATCGGGGTCACCATCCGGAGAGGCACAAGCTGAACTGGAGAAGGTAAAGATGGAGGCGGTCACAATCCCCTTCTCATCGGGGTCACCATCCGGAGTCTTCTCGCTCTCGGGCTTCTTCGGAAGCGCCGCGCGGTCACAATCCCCTTCTCATCGGGGTCACCATCCGGAGTCGTTCTCGACGCTGTGTTCGCCGCCGATATCGATGTCACAATCCCCTTCTCATCGGGGTCACCATCCGGAGGGAGGCCTTTGCAAACCATTGCCAGCAGGCGGGTTATTTGGCCGTTTTCACGCGCCCTCCGGTTGTAATGCGCAATTCATAATCCATTCGCTCAAAATTCGCCAAAACGGAACCACTTCTGCCTGTTTCGAGCATTGTCAACTCCTCTACACTACAGCCGGAAGCGGTGAGGATCAAGAGTGGAGAGGGGCGCACGGGCGGGAATCTTTGGGGGTTGCCGGTGGGACTGCGCGCACTAGAACACATAGAAGTCCTCATCCTTGGGGATGCGGCCGCGGCCGAGGACGCGGATCTTTTCCTGGCAGGCGCTGCAGAGGGCAAAGATGTGGACACAATCCTCCTCCGGCACGAGGATTCGTTCGAGGCGCCCGATCATTTCGCTGAGGAGCGGTTCATCGACGTCGATGAAGAACACGCTCTCCTCGAGCCTGCGGCCGTAGCCGAGCAGGAGTTCCGATGCGCGGTGGCGGCGTTTGTCGTCGGCTAGATCGTACGTGACGATGTGCTGCATTCCCCTCTTCCCCATCGTTGTATTGCTCATAGTGGAACGGCTTCCAGGTTTCCGGTTTGCGCAGGCCGCCGAGGAAATCCTCGGCCTCGTTTTTGAGCACCTGGCGGAAGGGCGGCAAGTGCTTGCCGGCCGAGAGGTGGGCGACCAGCATCCAGCGTTCGTAGGCGGCGAGAAAACGCTTGAGGGCATCGGTGGAGAGCAGGAGGCCCTGGCCGCCTTCGCGGGTCTGGAAATCCGAGGCCTGGAATTCTCCCCGGTTGATGATGGCCAGTACGAAACGGTCGGCCACGGGGTGGCGCAGGGGCTCCATCAGGTCGAGCGCCAGCGAGGGCCGGCGGGATTCGAGTTCATGAAGAAAGCCGAAGTAGGGGTCCAGGCCGAGCCCCTCCAGAAGGCCGCGCAGTTCCTGAACGAGCAGGGTGTAGGTGAGCGATAAGAGGCTGTTCAGCGGATCGGGCGCCGGATGGTGTTTGCGGCCGGACCATGTGAACTCCGAACGGTTGTAGCTCATGAGCGCCTGGAAGTAGGCGCGTGCGCAGGTGCCTTCGATTCCCAGGAAGCTGCTCACGGCCTCAGCCTTCGGCAGCGATTCGAGGCCGTGCCTGAGCACGTCGGCGGCCTGGTGGAACGCATCGGTGCCTCCGGCGCGGGCGGCGGCGCGGCGCAGCACCTCGAGCCCGTTGGCGATCTTGGCTGAGAGGATGCGGCGGGCGAATGCGAGGGAGACGGCCGGATCCTTGTAGATTTCGAACTGGCGGAGCCTGTCGTCGACGCTGCGTCCGGAGTCCTGGGAAAGGGCGCCGCGGTAGCGGCCGCCGCGGGAAAAGAAGCTGAGGCGGATGCCTTTCTCGAGCAACTCGGCCATGGCTTGCGTGGTGACCTGGATGTTGCCAAAGAGAGCCACCTGCTCCAGCTTGTGATAGGGCAGGTCGGCGAGGATCTGGTCTTCGCGCTCCACCAGGAAGCGGTCGCCGGACTTGCGGAGGACCGCGCCTTGTTCCGTGATGTAGAGATGCGCCACTTCGGGGCCTCCTTCGTTGCCGTGAGCCGTGGATGTGGGCGGGCGAACGCGCCCCGCCTTGATGAATGCCGTTTCCATGGCGGAGCGCGGCGGCGGATTCTGGTACTTCCAGAGCATGGGCGCCGGCATGGGCTGCGCCACGAACAGCACCTTGCCTTGGGGGCGTTTTCCCTTTCCACGGGATCCAGGTTTCCTCGCCTACGAAGTAGACGCCGAGAAACTGAAAGCCGATGTGAAACGCCGTGATTCGAGTCTTCTCCGGGTGGAGCTTCAGGCCGAGCGGCTCGAGCGCCTCGGCGGTGGCCGCCAGCGCATTCCGCGCGTCCTCCTCAGAGCGGCAGAGGATGAGGAAGTCGTCGGCATAACGGACGAGATGATTGCCGGATTGTTCGAGTGCCGTGTCGAGCCCGCCGAGGTAGAAGTTGGCCAGCAGGGGCGAGAGCGGAGAGCCTTGCGCAATGCCGCGCCGCAGCCGGACTACCTTGGAGCCGTCCCAGAAGGAGGCGTGGATCCACTGGCGAAGGAGGTGGAGGATTTCCTCTGTTGGCTGGCGCTCGATGACGAGCCGCTCGAGGAGGCGGTGATCCACCTGATCGAAGAAGGACACGATGTCGGCGTCGACGACATAGAGGAAGCCACGGTCGCGCCATTGGGTGACGCGGGCGATGGCGCGGTCAACGCCGCGGCCGGGACGGTATGCGAAGGAGCATTCGAGAAACTCCTCCTCGAACGAACGCGAGAGGCGGCGGGAGACGGCGGTTTGGAGAACGCGGTCGGCAACCGCGGGCACGAGGAGGCGGCGCATTTTGGCACTGCCGGGCCGCTTTTCGACGACGATTTTCAGGAGGGGGATGGGCCGGTAGGTCCGGTCCTGGACGCGCTGCAGGAGGCGGTCAACGTTCTCTTCGCGCCGCTTGAGGAAGCGTTCAATGGTGACGCCGTCGGCGCCCGCGCAGCCTTCGTTTTCGCGCACACGCTCCCAGGCATCGAGCAGGTCGAGCCGGGTGAGCGGGGGGTCGTCCATGGGAGGGGTGGCTTATCTGGTTTTGTCCTTGAGGCGGTAAGCGAGCCAAATCAGAAACCCCGCCAAGGAAAATGCGCCTAAAGAGATCAACGTCACATACATGTCCCAGTTCACGTTCTGGCACCATTCATCGCGGCTGAGGAAGGGGTTAATGCCGAGAAAACTGAGCCAGAGCGCGACCAGCAGCCCAACCGTACCGATCTGGCTCAGCCAGTGGGTGCGCTCGTTCAGTTCGCTTTGCGCCGCGCCTTCCAGCGTTTCCAGCACGAACTCGATTTCGGCCTTCACCTGCGCGTAGAGCTCGGCGGAGCGGAGGTTGCGCTGCCACAGCGTGAACAGCTCCTGGCCCTGCTCCTGGTGAGTAACCTCGGTGGCCCAGTAGCGGTCTGTGAATGCCGCGAAGTCCTCGGCGATGGCGGCGATCTGTTGGCGGTACTTTGCCTTTTCGTTTCGCTTGCCCACGGCGGAGGTGAGCCGGGAGGAGAAGATCAGGAGGGAGGCGTGCTGGGCGTAGGCCAGCAACCCAAGCTGGAAATAATGATGCCGGAAGTGGGTGAGGATCTGCGTGCGCATGTACGCATCCTCCGAGGCACCAAAACCAACAACGGCCCACGACCAGCCGCTGCAGAGGTAACGCGTATCGAACATCCAGAACTTGTCGGGCCGCTCTCTGGTCCAATAGCGGTCATAGCAGTGTTTCTCCGCGAAGGAGGCGAGGAAGTCGGGGGAATACGGCGCCGGCCAGTCACCGGGCCCATCGGCCCAAGCGATGCGGTAGAGATCCTCTTCGGAGAGGGAGCGGGGCGCTTCCACCGGGAAGAAGGCCATGCTCGCCATGCGATTGTCGCCGAGGAGTCGGTAGCCGCGTCCGGCCTTCTCGCGCGGGGCCGTGGGGTTGATTTCGAACGGTTCCATGGCGGGCAGCAGGTCACGCAGGTGGGCCGAGGCAGGGATCGTTCGATTGGCCTTGAACCAGTCAAAGTAGTGCTCTTCCTGATGGAAGCTGGAGGGGGAGCCGATGCGGTCGCCGGCATCGGCAGTGCGCAGCCAGTGGACTTCGTTGGGGCAGAAGAGGGGAACGGCGCCCTCTTCGCGCGGCTTCGCCTCGTCCTGCAGCTGATCGCTCCAGCCGGCGGGATAAACGCGGCGCAACTGGTTTTGCAGGCGCATGGCAAGGGCGAGCGGGAGGTCGGGCGCGGAGACCTCAATGATGAGCATGGCCAGCTGCGTGTCAAAGAGATAAAAGTGGAGCCGCTCGACGGCGAGGATGACCTCTTCGCGTTCCTTGCCTCTCTGGAACACGACCAGCATGTGGTGGATGGTGCGGTGTCGATAGGCGCGAAATGCGGCGTTGTCCGCGTCGCTGCCATAGAGCGTTTCCTGCACGAAGGGGTGAAAATAGACCGCTTCCTGATAGAAATCGCGGCGCGGGCTATGCGGGTCGCGCAGGAAGGAATCCGGGATGGGCTCCCAATCCGCGGCGGCAGCCATCTTGCCGCTCACAGTTTCCCAATACTTCTGCGGCGAACGAGCCCGCTCCGCCTCTGGCAGGTGAACCCGAAGCGGCCAGAACAGGGTGAGGTGGAACGGGGTGACCCGCATGACGGCAGATCAAATTCTGTCCCGGATTGCGGAGAAATGCAAGAGCCGGGCGGCCAAAACCCGCGCGTCGTGGGGCGTGGTTGTTGACGAATGCACGGGCCGGCGAGCGGAATGAGGCCTCGTTCGCCGGACCTCGGCGGGCCAGGGCCCTATGGCTGCGCGGCCAATGCCCGCGCGCCTGCTCGGGGCCGGAGACCATGTGAGAGACCGGGCCTTACGGCGGTTGGCCGGGAATCTGTACCAACGAGCGCCATACGGGGCGGGGCTCGACTCCGGGTACCCGTAGTGTTCGCCCCGGACTACGACAACTATTGGGCGTCTCAATCCCCTTCTCATCGGGGTCTCCATTCCGAGCCAGCGGCTTGAGGCGGCTTACAGGACGATTCAGGAGTCTCAATCCCCTTCTCATCGGGGTCTCCATTCCGAGCTACTACGCGACAGGTTTGGGTAAAACAAACCCCAGCGTGTCTCAATCCCCTTCTCATCGGGGTCTCCATTCCGAGCCTTCAACTACGCGCTATGGCGGCTGAAAGAGATCGGTCTCAATCCCCTTCTCATCGGGGTCTCCATTCCGAGGCCGGTCAGCATCAAGGAAGAGGCGGGCAAGCAGGTGTCTCAATCCCCTTCTCATCGGGGTCTCCATTCCGAGCAGCAACCACAGTTGCAGGGACAACCACGGTTACGGGGGTCTCAATCCCCTTCTCATCGGGGTCTCCATTCCGAGCCATCGGCGCGTTCCTCCGTCGGCGCAAGAAGGCCTAAGTGCCTCAATCCCCTTCTCATCGGGGTCTCCATTCCGAGGCTTTCGGTACCTGGATCCTCATCGTCGACTAGCTTCGTCTCAATCCCCTTCTCATCGGGGTCTCCATTCCGAGTTCTACTGGGGCTTGCTCTTCAGGGATATTCCAACGGGTCTCAATCCCCTTCTCATCGGGGTCTCCATTCCGAGTCCCACTTGGGTACGACATGAACGCGGAACACACGTATGTCTCAATCCCCTTCTCATCGGGGTCTCCATTCCGAGCAGTTCAAGAAGTCCCTCAAGGCGGTACTGTGCCCGTCTCAATCCCCTTCTCATCGGGGTCTCCATTCCGAGGGAGGCGTTTGCAACCTATTGGAATGGCGTGGCTTGCGGGGGCGTTTTCACGGGCACTCGGATTGTAATGTGCAAGTCATATTCTGATCGCCTTTTTTACGCCGAATCTATCCTCCTTCTTCACGCTCGTGAACCCCGCTTTGGGACGGCCGGATGCGGCGATCGCGGCACGGACCCACGATCGCCGTCTCTCCGAATCGTACACCCTTTGGGCGCACCCGCCCACTCAACCGCCTCCTCACTTCCACTCCCATTTCAACGCCGGAATGGAGGCGGACTGGGCGCCGACTGGTTCCAGCGCGGCTTCTGGGTTGCGCTTGTTGGCGGCAAACCAGGCGAAGGTGCGCTCCTCGTCATAGTGGGTCCGCGCGGGTACATGGACGGGGAATCGGATATTGCGGGGATCGCCCAGCAGTTCAATGGACTTGCTGATGCCGGCATCCATGAGTTTGGTGCAGAGCGCACGCAGCGTGGGTGGGGAGAAGTCGTTGCCGGGCGCGACTGTGGCGGAGGCTTCCGCGGCATACCGCTTAGGCCAACCGGCGCGGTCAGGCTCGGCCCATCCCTTGGTGTAGCGGGGCTGGGTGAAGCCCGAGGCCGTGTAGCGCTGGGCGCGGTCGACGAGGAAGAGGCCGGCTATGTCGAGCTGGACGCTGCCGAGGCCGATGGACTTGCCCATGCCGAACTTGTGCCAGAAGGCGCCGTCGGCGGCGGGCGAGAGGGAATAGACGAGGAGGGCGAGTTCTTCGCGGGTGAGGTTGTCGAAGCGGACGTCGAAGTAGTAGGTGAGGCCGGCGTTGAGGAGCCGGGCGCGGGTGTACTGCTTCCAGCCGCCGTCGCCGATGGTGTGGTTGTTTTTGCGGGAGCGGAAGGGGTCGGCGCGCCAGGCTTGCTGCACTGCGGGGCTGGCGTTGGCAGGCGGCTGCGCGGGGTGATGGAGGTAGACCTTGCGGCCCATGGGCTGTTGGCGGGCCGGGGCCAATTTGCCTACACGGTCACGCTTGTGTAGAGGTCCTTGCTTCGGCTTGAAGTAGAAGGCGGAACTGGGCGGCTTGGGGCTGTCGAGGATGCGGAGCAGCACGGGGTTGCCGCCGTCGTACCAGACATTGGCGGCGCCGGGCTGCAGGTGGGCGTCGGAGAAGCGGATGCGGGAGGCCAGGGCGCGGGCGCTTCGCTTGCCGATGTCCATGCCCTTGGGGACCTCTTCGACAAAGCCGAGGAGTTGTTCGGCGATGGTGACTTTGGTGCGGTCGGGGGACATGGGCAGGAGTTCGGGGTCGATGCCGCCGAAGAAGGTTTTGGTTCCGCCGATTGCGGCGATGCGGCCGTCCGCGAGGGTTTCGGAACGCTTGCGCCAGATGGAGGAGAAGGAGATTTCGGAGACTTGTGCTACTTCCCTCCCGTTGACCATGGCTTTCTCCACGTCAAAATAGACGAGGTCTCCCGCCTGCAGGCGAAGTGGACGCCCAGGCGCGGGCCGAGTCCCGGCCGGCTCATATGGAAGGTGCGGAACTTCAGCTGTGCGTTCATCGGCGAGCAGATTGAACCGCTCCACGACCTCGTCGGGAATCAGCCGAGGCCTGAGGTCGCTGATGTTCCGCGGCGTGATTATCGGCATCTCCAAACGGCCATCCTGCGTAATGGGGTACGCCGAGGGGAGGGGCAGGAAGAGTTCGTGTTCCTTCGTGCCTGGCATATCCGGGCGGTCCCACGCGCCGAGGACACGCAGAATCCCGGGCACGTATTCGGGCTTCTGGGCGTCGGGGATTTCACGCCAGAGACGCGGCTGGAGTTCCCCTTCACGAGGCTTCTGAGCCAGCAGAAAATCGGTTTTCCCTTCCAAGACGTGGAATGCATCCAGATCATCGGGCAGGTTACCGGCGCCGTCAAATCGGAACCGCGTCACTTTCATTCCGTAGACACAAGAGTACTTTGGGTCCGACGGCATCCAGCTTCGGAATCCGCCGGGGACGCCCCATCCCCGAATGGATTTGTCATTGCCGATGTAGACTTTCAGCGTCGCCTCGGGGAATACTCCGCGCCACTTGCTCGGGATGGCCCACGCACCGTTCTGAAGCGGACCAGTCAATGTCGGCGGAGCCAGTGGAAGCAGTCCGTACGTTGTCCTTCCGGCGTGGTTGGTTGAGAAGATCATGCCCACGGCGGAGAGGCTTTTCGACGCGAGGGGGCGGTAAGAGTAGAAGGGCTTGTCCTCCAGCACGCGCAGGGTGGAGTTCGACGCAGCCTCCATGAGGGAGCCCACCATGCCACGCAAGCTGGAAGCGGCAAGATCGGTGGAGAAGCCCTGCGGGAACTGCGCGTCGGCTTCCGTGCGAAAATTCCGGACTTCACGGGGTTGCGCCGTGGTCCCCTCGCTCTGCCAGTCGCCGTTCAGGATGGGCGTCTTGGTTGTGAGACGGCAGATGATCTTGCCGGAGAACTTGCCGGCAGCGTAAACATCATGCCGTACGTGCGACGACTTCTCCATCTCGTCGTGCGTCAGGTCAGGGCCGTGGCGCCGATCACCCTTCTTCACCGGGATGAAGTGATAGGGGTTATGGAAATCAGACATGAGCGGCCTCCTGAAGGGAACGGAACCATTGGATGGCGGTGGGTGAGTTTTCTGGGAGTGTGCCGCGTTCCAGCAGATCGCGGAGCACGTTCTCCTGGAATTCGGGTGGGCGGTAGACTGCGGGCCAGTGGTCGAGGTTGTGGATGTGGATGGGCCCGACGCGAGCCTTGCAAGCGCCGTAGCCCTTGGAGGAACCGAAACCGAAGGTCAGGTCACCTTCCCGCAGGTCACGCAACAGGTGCGCAAGCAGCGCGAAGGCCCAGCCTCCCGGCTGAGCTGAAGCCAGGCGGTCCAGATCGATTGTGAGCACTCCTTCGAGCACAGGGTTGAGGACGTACTTGGCGTCGAACTTCTTGTGGTCGGCGCCACCGCCGGTGAAGCGGTCGATGGCGATGAACTGCTGGATCTTCACGCGGCGCTGCTCAGTGCTGGGCATTCGGAAGTCGGAGATGGACACGGGGGACTTCCAACCGGGCGCACCGAACAGTAGGCTGGCGCGGTCGAGGGCCCGCACTTCGTGCATTGTGCTGACGTTTGGCGGTTCGGGGACGTTGTGTCCGAGCGTGCGCAGGATTCGCTCTGCCTGGCTTCGCAGCACACCGCGGAATCCGCTGGCCGGCAGGTAGGCTTGGCCGCGAGAATCCAGCAGTGGCGCATGATTGGGGAGATCGGCCTCCTTGGGATGATCGGGGGTCTTGCACTGGGCCGGATCATTCACAAGAAAGGCGCCATCGAACTCCAACTTGATGGGAATTTCCAGCCGGGCCCGGCGGTGAAGGAGACTTCGGGCGTTTGCCTTGTGCTGATCAAGAACGGCGAGTGGCAGGGCAGGAAGATCCTCGTACCCCAACTTGCCGGTCTTCATGTGAGCTTGGATCTGCTCTGGGAGCAACCTTTGGAGCGAAGTCAGCTGCCAGGAAAATCGCCCCCAGCCATCGGCTGTCGAGGCTCCCATCTGGATCGGGTTGGTGGCATCCGAGAACGCGTCGAGGGCGACAAGCAGCAGGGCGATTTCCTGCTCGGAAACATTTTGCGCCGTGATCTTCACGCGGAGTCGGGCTCCGGGCTGCACAGCGTCTACGTGGAAGAGTTTTCGGTGGGCGGCTGTCCTGGACCGGCGATCGATGGCGACTTGGGCGACCACACTGGTGGCAACTTGAACACCATCGGGGACTAGGGCATCCAGGAATTCGAAGCGACCGCCCAAGGGATTTTTCTTCGAGTCCCGGAACGGATTACCAAAGGCGGTCCGGAGGATTCCGGAGTCCTTCAGGTTCGACTCGAGCCAGGAACGAATGCACCCTTTCAATGTCGAGCCGGGGATGAAGGGCCGGCGGTTTGAGTCACGCGCAAGGGCGGCGATCTTCGCGGGCTTCCCCTCCTCGTTCAGGAGATGGAGGTCGGGAAGCTCGAGCGGGGAACCGTCGCCGATGTGGAAAGGTGACAGAGATCTGAGTTCACCTTCCACGACCCAGCGGTTCTGAAAGTAGTATCGCGGCTTAGAGGACATCGAGCACCTCCACTTTGGCCGGCAATTCGACATCGGGGATTTGCAGGTTGACCGTGACCTCTCCATACCCGTTTTGACGGATGAACGGATTGCGTTTCCAGGATTCACCGTAACGCGCCTTTACACGCGCGGGCAGGTCCAAGCCTCGTTCGAGCCAGAGATTGAGCAACTCCATGACCTCCTCCTCGGTACCGTTCACCCTTTCGAGGACGAATACGCTTCCAGCATTGGTCAGCAGCCAAGGTTGATAGTCGTCCTTGCGGCAGAATCTGCGATACAGGTAGTCGCCTCCTGCCAGTGACTGGCGTGCGAAGTACGAAACCAGTTTGAGCCGCCCACCAGACAGATCCGAAAATGACGTGCGATAGGCGGCTTCCAATTCATCGGAACCTGTCGCTTTGGTGATCGCATCCGGGTCGATCAGGAGAGCCGGGGTATTCAAGCTGACAACCCATTGGCCCTGGACCGAGCTGGTATGCGAGGCAAATTTGGGCGGGAAGGGATCTGGACAGCAATCGAAGTGGGTTAGCACCTTTGTCTTTCCCAAGGATTGAAGTCCGCCGCCCAGCAGTTTCGCGAGTGAGGCGGTAACATCCGCGCGCTCGGATGGATCCTGAATTCCGGACAACACAACTCGGCCGAGCCACTGGAACCCTTCGGGCTGGATCATGTCGTAGGCAAAGAGTTTCTCGTCGTCAGCGCGGAGTTTCTCGCCGTCGATCGCTGTCCGGACACGCAGTTCGCGTTTGAGGGACTCCCAGCCGAACCGCTTCGAGATCTCGGAACGCTCCTGGCGCTTCCAGTCAATGTCGAAGCGGGGCGCCTCGCCTTGAATGAGAACGGGCTTCGGCGAGCGGGCGACATCGTAGAAGGCACCTGCACAGCTCACGAGTGATAGGGGGGCAACGACGGGACGCGTGCGGCATCCATTCGGCGCAGGGAACGCATGCGAGATCTGAATGGCCTCAAAGTGGCGGCACAGCGCGGCATGCTCGGGCAACCGCTCGGCGAGTGCCTCTGACACTTCGATGCTCTTCAGCCCGGCATGCTCGCACAATTCTCGTGCCAGCATTCCTTTGATCACGCCACCCGCGATCACCTCACTCGATTCGAAGAGATTCCCCGCAATGCGCTGCATCGATAGGCAGAAAGGTGATTGCGGGTGCAGTGCGAAGCTGAAGGAGTCCTGAAAAAGTTCCGGCTCGGCCTGCCTTTCCGCCGTATCGTCTCGAACCTCAACGGCGAGAATGCGCCCGAACCCAACGGTGCGCTGACCACCCAGGCTGCCGACCCACTTCAGCCCCCATTCGAGCCACTGTCTGACGTCCTCATCTGAGTCACGGGTCAGCCGGGCCGTGCCGGAAAATTGCACGGACGCCCCTGATTGGAATGGAGACTCTATTACGGCGAGAGCCCCCTCCGAAACGCTGCCAAGTTCGCGTTCGATTTGTATTCTGTGCGTCCGGCGGGATGGCGCGGCAGTGGTGGTGAGAAGATCCTCGAATAGAAGACTCGCGGCCTGGTTGCTCGCTGGCTCAGTACTGCCCGAGTCTGCATCGGACCCAAGAAGGTCAAGCACTGCGGGGGAGCGCCGAGTTCCTGCCATGCCTGTAATAACCGGCCCTTCACTTGAGAATGGGGGATATAGGAGTGCTCCTTCCCATCTCGGCGGGTTCGCGCGAGCGGAGCGTCGACGCCATGAGCACCGATCGAACTGGAGTGTGTGAGAAACGGTCCGCTGACGGTGAGGTTGATATGGAATCGCTTCTGTCCCATTACTGCACCTCCAATAGTGCGGAGGGATTCGGAAGATAATCCCACAGCTCAACCAGATGAAACCAAGCAATGGGGGAGTTGCCGAAGGCGTCCAGCAGTTCGCCGAGGGCAGACTGGGCATCCGTGGTCAGTTCCAGCCGATCTACCCGATCTTGGTAGGCGGATCCCTTTTGAATCTCGGACACGATTTCGACAAGTTGGCTTTTGGGAAATCCCCCACGTTTCAGGCGAGCAACGGAATTTGTCAACATCTCCATGCTGTCTGCCCTGAGGAGCAGATCGCGAGGCACACCCATGGCATGAGTGAGAGACTTCATGTGCTCCTCAAGGTCTCTGCCCACGTGATCAAAACTCTCGAGCACCATGTAGGCGAAATGATTGCGATCGCGAAACGCATCCTTGGCCATTTCCGTCATGCTGATAGCAAGCTGCTTGATTCGATGGATGGGCGCCTTGTGATGGCAGAACACAACTGAGGCAGAGTGAGTGAGTGTCGCAGAAACGCCTTCCGGAGTGGCGAACTCCCAGTTTCGAGAGCATTTGAACCAAGCATCGAGGAAGCTCCAGCCGCACCAAGCCGGCACAACGAACACCATCTCGTCGCCGCCCCAGAGCAGGGTTTCCAGCCGCAGCAGGTCCTGGTTGAACCATTCTGGTCGTAGTTTGATTGCATTCAGGATCGATAGCAGTGCGCCCTTGCGCTTTGCCTGGATGAACTCATCCCAGTCACGCAGTTTCGCTTCTGCGTCACACTTCCTCTGAATGGACCCGAAGCCGTTACCATCCATGTGGATGAGGGCTATCTTGTCGCCGAGGTTGCCATATTGCCCGCCCGAATCCCCGGCGAGTTTCTCAATGTCATCAGTGAATCGAATGCCCGTTGCGCCCGCGTTTTCTTCGTAGAATCGATGCTTCTGGTCGCGCCCATAGCGAAAACGAGACCGGACGGATTCACTAGCCATGCCGTGGAGGCTGCCGAGATCCACCATGGCAGGCCGAACCAAATCAATCTCACAAACACCACGATGGCCTCTTGCGGGAAACGCCACGCTAGGCGACTTCATCTGAGCCCACCGACTCAGGGCAGTGGTGCGTTCTACAGAGAATGGTTTCTTCTCACGAACCGGTTCGAATCCAATGGTGAAAGTCGCAATGTTCGTGGGCAACTCGCCACCGGAACTGTTTAGGAATTCTTCCAGCCGGGTGCGCATTGAGGGCAAGTCCTCTTGGTCTGCCTCAAACCAACACAACAAGGATGAGGAGCCCCCGCTGATGCGGTTTAGTACGGGGAAGTCACGCCAGGTTCGGGCCTGTATCGGAATCTGCGCAACTGCGTTGAGCAGCAGCAGTCCACCGCCGCGAAGAACGCTAAGCTGCTGGCAATCCCCAACGGCATTTGAATTTAGGTTGACTGCGTCTATTCTAAGGTGAAAGCGCATCGACTTTTGCTCCTCCAGATCGAAATGGAACCTGGCATCCCTTCTGTTAAGCTGCGAACAGAAGTCCGATAGCGATTGAATGCCGTTGTTCCAGACTCGCCATTCGGCCAATTGGAACAACCTGAATGAACATAGCAGAACATCCGCTCGACTGATCAGCGAGTATTCGGGGCGGGTACTCGAGGACCTGCGCTGAGCGGGAGATGGACGGACTCTCAGGGTGCATGTGAGGTTGGAGTCGCTGGCAGCTATCTGAATACCGCAAGAGTCTCTTTCCCACAGGATCCTATAGAATGCCTGATTTCATGGGCTCGCAGGGAGGGTCCTGGCTCAAACAAACGGCATCGATTTTGTTGGATTGCTGCACAATGGCCTCGCATAGTTGCGGATGATTGCGGAGCAGTTGTTGCGCACCTGGCCTCCGCCTCTTCGCGAGCAAGAGCCCCTGCAGCCGCCGCTACCGACTGTGATGGCCCGGTCGACTCCCACACTTGGCGTCAGAGGTTGGAATGGATCGACGAGATCCTGCGCCGCTCCCGCATCGAGGAGGTCTTCGCGAGGCTGCACGTGCAACGCCGCAGGGCACGTCGCGAGCCGCTGTGCGAGGGCAAACGTCTTCTAGTGCAACGTATGGCAGCCACGGCTCTGCGCACCTCGATTGCGCGCACGCTGACCGGGGATTCCTATCGCGAGTTCGCCATGAGGTTGGCCGACTCGCCGCTGCTGCAGTAGTCTCGCCGACTGAGCCGGTCGCACGATGCGCGATGCGCGGCTCTGGTACAGAGGAGAGCGCAGACCGAGGCGCGAATTGCGATTCATGGGCATGGCGTTGTGGGAGCGCCGCTGTTTGACCGGGAGCATGAAGCGAAAACACAGCAGGTGGCGTGGTGTTTGCTGGTGTACAACCTATCGCTGCTTGCTGGACTGCCGCGCAATGGACGGCCGCAGTTTTCGAGAGCTTCCCGAGCCGAGGGGGTGCTTATCACAGTGCGATGGGAGTCGACGTCGCGCCGGGAGCGGAAACGCCCAGAGGCACGTCTGGTTCCCTATCCAGGCGTGACGGACTACGGGGCGGACTTGAACTAACGGCAAGCAACGGGGAACCCGGCGATGGATTCGTGGTTGCCACGGCTCAATTGCCAACGAGGGCGGCGCCATGACTGCTGATGCGAGGCTCACCTTGGGCTTGTGAACATGTTGGCGCAATAACTGTTCGGAAAAATACAGATAGCAGAATTTCGTTCATAGCTGATGGCTCGAGAATAATGCATGCAAAGACTGAGACACGTCAAAAGGCCAGCAGTCTACTTCTTTCGGGCAGGGTGGTCAGATTGTTCAGGGGGGCGAGGCACCACGACTCCGGCATTTTGGCTAAACTCCCGTCGGATTGCGGCCCTCCACAGCTTGCCTGGCTCCCCCGCGACGCTTCGCTTGCCCCGCCGCGCGTAGCGCGACCGTGCGGAGTCGGATCTCTGGTCAGTCGACAGGCACCTGACACAGCAGAAGGTCTCACTTCCTCGAAGGATGAAGGGCTCGTTTCCCGTTCTGTCAATCAAGGAGTGCAGCAGCCAGATGAAACGACTTTCTTCCAGTTTTGGCCTTGCAGGCCGATTTTCCGGCTTGCATAGCGAATTTGCTCGCGTGGAGGTGGAGACGAGCGGATGCACCTTCGTCGCAGTCGTGGACAATGGGCCACAAATCACAACCTCGCCGTTTCAGGTGCCGTTGGCGAGGCCGGATGGAAGTATCCAGGACCTTTCCATCATGTTGTCCGGCCCTAACGGGAGCCACGCCACCATTCGTATCAGCCCGGTTGAGGATTTCGACGAAGTTGATTTTGTCCTCATCTCGGCCATCGTCCCGTTCCCCATCAACCACTACCAGTTCATCACCGTGAGTTCGACCAGTTTGGCGGCTCCGGCCGTGGCCGCAGGCGCGGGCGGCGCCGGCAGCGACTAAGGAACGAAGGAGGACGCCATGCGAATGAACAGAATCGTTCTGATCGCCGCCTCGGCGCTGCTCGCCGGGGGCTCGCGGGTCAACAGCCCGCCGAAACCGACCAGCGGCGCCAAGTGCGGGAACTCGCCATCAGAGAACTGGGCCGGCATGTCGCAACAGCTCAGGGGCAGCTTCGAAGCCAAGGACAGAGCGCCGCCGCCCTGAGGTCCAACGGCTACGTCAGTATGCTCGAGGCCCGAACCGAGTTGATCGCCTACCTTCTGCTCGCCTCCACTGCTGGAAGCGATGATGCCTTCCTGAAGCAGTTGTTGGCCGCGGAAACGGGGATGCGCACGGATACACAGAGTGGCGCGCAATCCGGCGCCAACGGTGCTACTTCGCTTGCCACGAAGGGACTAGCGCCCTCCATTTTCGGATGGGCGGTGGAGAGCGGCGCGTTGGACCGCTCGGTTGACGGCACCAACGTCACGTTTCGTGGCAATGTATCAGGGCTGCTTCGGGCAGCGTCGAAGCAAAGCACCATCGACATTCTGCTGCCTCAGCGCAATTTCTGGAACGGCATCTCGTTTGCCGTAACCTTTGACACTTCGCGGGGCCCCCAACCGGGTACGCTCCTGGCCAACAAGCAGCAGGTTGGTTCGTGGTCGGTTCGAAGCGAGATCGTGAACCGGCGCGACCCTTCGGCCGCCGCCTATCGCCAGCGGTGGCAGAGCCTGGGCATAGAAGTAGCCACAAACCTGCTGCTGAGATCACGTGAGTTCAGCCAGGCGATGCGGGACAATGCGGAACTCCAGAACATTCTCAACTCGGTCAAGCCCGAGCTCAGCGATCTGGACCGTACGCTCTCGGCTGAGGTCCAGCCAAACTGGCAGGAGGTTACCGAGCGCGCGACCGCAATTCTCGATGAGCCTTTCCGACGGGTTCAGGATCTCGACACATCGCTGGCTGGCAACGCATTGCTGATTCGGAGCCTCAATGGCCTGAGGTTGGAGTATTTGTCCTCTTGGGAGGCGCGCGGCCGGACGCTGTCGTTCATCGCGAACGGAGCGTTGCTTACGGCGGACTGGACCGTGACGCGGGATCCGCTCTTGCCGGATTTGCACACGGTGACGGGCGTGCTCGAATTCTCTCCGGATAAGGCGCGCAAGCATGACCTGACGCTGAACGGGTCGGCTTCGTTCTACGGATCGAGGCCTGGAAGTCAGGACTCGCGCTGGCGCGACACGAAGGTAACAGTGCAGTACGACATCCCGCTCAAGTTCAAGAACGAGTTCGGAGCCTATGTGGTTACGTTCGCGGCGCGCTGGGAGCACATTCCGAAGGCAACCCCGGTGTCCACCGCAGTGCTTGCCTCGTTGATGAATCCCCTCAGTGCGGCGGATACAGCGACGGCGCCGGCGGCGGCTACGCCGGCAGCGGCAGTCGTGCCGGAGGGAGAGGTGGGGGTTTTCCAAGCCAAATTCACCATTACGGTGAAGAATTCCGGCTTTTCCATCCCCCTTTCCTTCACGGCTTCCAACCGGAAATCCCTGATTCAAGAGAAATGGGGGGTAGGGGCCAACGTCGGCATAACTTTCAACTTTGATAGCTTTCTTTCCGCCTTCCGGCCATAATGGCGCGGCGGTGATGGGGCGCCCGGCTATACAAGGCGCCCCAGGCAACGACTCAATCCATCGCCCGGCGGGAAGAGGTACTCGCCGGGCGGTCAAGAGATGAACCAACATGATGAACCCGAATCTTCAGCCGGCGGCGCTGGTAGAATGTTCCTCAATCTTGCCGGCCCCATCTCTCACACTCGCCGAGGCCTGGTTGTTGTGCCGGACCACGCCACAGAATCAGCGCGGGTGGCGGACGCTGATGGAATTGTGCGAGCCGGTCATTCGCCCCATCGCGGTGGGCGCGACGAGCCGTTTCGGAGCGGGAAACTATACCGATGCGCAAGATCTAATTCAGGACATTTTCCTTAAAATCACTCTGTACATTCGATCCGGCGCCGATGCACTCGGCTCGCCCACCGAGGCCGAAGTAGTGGCGTGGGTTAGGACTGTGGCTGTGAATACCATCCGGGATTGGGCGCGCAGCCGGAACGCAAGTAAGCGGGGAGCTGCGAACACCGTGCCCTACGAGGAGCACATGGAGCAGTTGCGGTCCTGGTGCGGAAGGCGGCAGACCGATCATGCCGTCCTGCTGGCAGAGGTTGACGGGATGCTCCCGGACGATGCCAGGCAGCGCACGATCTTCTGGCTATACTTCCGGCAGGGGTGGACGGCGGCTGAGATCGCCGCGGTACCGGCATTTGGTTTAGGGGCCAAGGGTATCGAGAGTCTGCTTTACCGGCTCACCCAGAGCATACGGAAGCGGATGGGAGGCGGGGAATGAGAGGACCGGAGTGGGAGAAGCAGCACTGTCCGCCGGAGACGATATGGGCCGAGGTGGCGGCCGGGCGATGCCGGACGATGCCGCCATGCCGTTGCTCGAGCACGCCGCCGGGTGCGGCACATGTTCCGAGTTGCTGCGCGAGGCGATTGCGATTCTGCATCCCGAACTGGCGGGGGAAGCACCCGAACAAGCCCTCATGTCCTCTCCGCCGCTCCGCGGTTGGCGGCAACGATGGGCCGGCGCGATGGCGATCGCGGCGTCGCTGCTGGTTACCGCGACGGCGGCGCTCTGGTGGCCGCACGAGGCGCGGCAGGCTCCACTGCACATGCTCGCGCGGAGTTACGGGCAACAGCGGCCGTTCGTGCTGCGCCTTCCATCAGCGCCCCCACGGCGAGGTCCGCGCGCAACGCGGCGCGAACTCAGTCCCTGAGGTTCCCGCCTCCCTGCTCGAAAGCGAGATCCTCATCCAGCGGGCCGCCGAGCGCGGCGAGGACTCCCCCGAGTGGTTGCACGCACGCGGCCTCGCCCAATTGTTGCGCGGCCAGACCAGCGCGGCCATCGCCACACTTGAGTTGGCGGCGGCGCGCGCGGCCAACGACGCTGGGATCGTAGGCGCGCTGGGGCTGGCATACGGCCAGCGGGGCGAGTCAACACGCTCAGAGGCGGACTACACCAAGGCCATCGAGTTGTTGAGCGACGCGATCCGGCTGAACCCGGACGACACGGCTGTTCTGTTCAACCGGGGAGTCTTGTATCTGCGATTGGAGTTGCACGATGCGGCCATGCGGGACTTAGAGGCCTGTGTGCGCAGGGAGAGTGATCCTGCATGGAGACGGGAGGCAGAAGAGCAACTCGCGTTGGCCCGCAAACGGCGCGGGCTATTGCGGAGGCCCGAGGCCCCGGGAGCCACGGCCGAGATCCAACTGGACCACTGGATGCGCACGGGCCGGCTGGCGAGGTTAGGAGCACGGGCAGGGAATATGGAGGAGCTCCAACGGACGGCCCGGCTCCTGTTGGAGCGGCATCAGGATCGATGGTTGGAGGCATTGTTGGCGCTGGATGGGGAGCGCTGGGGTACTGTAATCACGCACTTATCCGCATTGGCTGAGGCGCGGGCGTCCATGAGGCCCGAGTTGTACCTGGCGCTGCCAGCGGAGGTGGCTGCGCTGAGCGCCGCTGGCTTGCCGCCGGCACTGGCCGCGTGGCGGGATTTCGAATTCCTGTTCCGCGCCTCGCATTCGAGGACGCTCACGGGCTGTTCGCCGGAGGAACTACCTGATCGCGCGCGTGCGCTTGGGTTCCGCTGGCTGGCCATTCAGTCGCAGCTGGAGTTGGCCACGTGCGCCAATTCGAGTGGCCGCCTCGGCGCGGGCGCAACGCTTACCGCGGAGGCCTCGGCGCGCGCCCGAGAGGCGGGATTTCACTTGCTGGATCTACGCGCGGCAGGCTTCCAGACCAGCCGCTTCGTTTACGAAGGCCGCTACCGGGAGGCGCTCCGCCTTGCGGCATCCTCACTTCGTCTGCTACTGGATGGCGGCCTGCCGGTGTACCGGGCACAGCAGTTTTACAACGACCTGATGCGTTCGGCGGAGGCGCTACGCCGTTGGAACGTAGCGCGGGCGGCGGCGGAGATGTCGGCCTACGCATCGAACCAATCCGGCTATGCGGTCTTGGAGGCGCTGGCCCGCGTCTCCCTGGCTCAGTACGCTGAACGCACAGGGGATAGCGCCGCCGCCAACGAGAGCTATCGAATGGCGCTCGCCCATGGACAGCAACTTGAGCAGGACGCCAATGGCTCGGCTTATCTCAACTATGCGCGCGCGGGCCTGCTGGATGCACAGGGCGACCTGGTGGCATTTCGAGCGATGGAAACTTCGCTCGGCGACTCGAAGAACATCATGCTCGCGGTCCCGTACTGGTCTCGCAGAGCCGCCCTCGAACTGCGAGCGGGGGATACAGCTTTGGCCGCCGGACATGCCCGGCGCGCGATGGGCCTGCTGCGTGCAGAACGGCTCAACGCGGGAGCGCGCATGTTCCGGCTTCTGCATGAGCAGGCCAGTAAGACCCTCACCAGTGCGCTGTTGCGAAGTGGGCGTGAGGAGGAGGCCCTGCGTGTCTGGGAGGAACACCTGGAAGCCGCTTGGCGGCTAGCGGACGGCGCGAGTGACATACGTCCCGTGGCGTGACACCCTTCCGACGTGATCCGGATCACTCCGGTCGCTCTGGAGGATCGGTTGGGTGTCTGGACAGAGCGGAACGGTGCGGTGCAGTTTCAGTGGGCTCCCTTGAGTGTGCGGGAAGCCCGGATGAGGCTGCAGGCATTGCTTCACCTAGTCTCCAGCCCGCGATCACACCAGGCGACAGCGGAGCGTGAGGCCGAGGCACTGCTGGGGGCCCTCCTGCCCGTGGCCATTCGTTCTCACCTCTCACGGTCGGCCTGCTTGTGGCAGGCTCGGGGCGAGTTGGCGAGTTTCCCGCTCGGCTTCCTATCCGTGCGGACGGGCGCGCCTGCGACGTACGCTCCGGCTCCGCCCGTCAGTTGGCCGCCCGAGGGTGCGGCTCAATGGAACCTGCTGGCGGTGGCGGGTCCGGCGGGTCGGTCGGATGGGTCGGATTTGGCGGCGCTGCCGGGTCTCGATGATGAGCTTCGCTTCGTGACCGCAGGATGGGCGAGAGTCCGGGTGCTGCGTGGAGAAGAAGCGATACCCGCGCAGTTCTGGCACGCTTCCGAGTCGGCCGAGGTGTTCCATTTCGCGGGACATGCCATTCCGTGGCGTGGCTCGATGGCCCTGGTCGCCACTCCTGATCCCGGCGCCATGGACGAGGAGGGCCGGGCTGGATTGTTGGCGCTGAAGCCGCCCTTGCGGCTTCGGGCGCGTCTGGCCGTGCTGTCGGCGTGTTCCACGGCGGCGTTGGGGGAGGAGGATTCGCTCGATCCGTCGCGGTTGGCCGAGTCGGCCCTGGCGGCGGGCGCCCGCAAGGTCATCGCTACGTTGTGGGACGTGGACAGCGTGGCATCGAGCCAGTTTGCTCAGCATTTCTACGCCGCTCTCCGGCAGTCACAGACGCCGGAAGCCGCTCTGCGCAAGGCCATGGAGAGACTTCGCGCCAATCCGCGCTTTACGCATCCCTATTACTGGGCGCCGTATGCGCTCTACCAACGCAGCTATTGACAGGAGATTTGAATTCCCATGTTCCGCTTCAACCTGATCTTCCACGGCATGATGTTGTTCGAGGAACGGAAGGCGACCAACGACTTCCGTGTGATCATTCCGCATATCGGCACCGGCGCCACCAGCGAGCACATGATGCTTTACGGCAATCCAGCCGCCGTTCAGGGCAATCCTGTCGCGGGCCTGTCCCCACTGACGCCCGGCCAGGAATACAAGGTCATTGGGCCGAAGTCGGGCAGCAGGAAGCTGCTGGAACTGCTTTCGCCGTACCAGAACCTGATCCTCGACGGCAGCAAGGTGAAGGTCGGCGCCATTGATGATGCGAAGGACGTGGTGATCACGGTCCCGAAACCGACCGCCATCCGCCGGTTTCGTTGTTTGGAGGTCTTCGACCAGAACATCCTCGGGCAGACGCCGCCCGCGCTGATCCGCGGTGGCGCAAAGCCTGCCGAACTGTTGGATGCCTATTGTTTCGTCTACCAGGAATTCGAATCGATTTCGCCGCTGGTGAAGTTCGGCGACGATTCCGAGGTTGTGTTGATGCGCAACATGCCCTTTAATCTCTGCGTGTACGCGCAGCGGGCCTGCGACAAGGTAGAAGAGCCCAACCATGCCGAGGGAGAGAAAGCGTATCACCGGCACTACCAATCCACGACCCCGCACGAGACGGCGATCAACCGCCTCCTCACGGTTAAGAGCGGATCGGCGACCTTCGATCTGCAACTGTCCATGTTGGGCAAGGCCGAGCCTGCCTACAACCCGGGAGGAACGAGCGGCATCGCAAAGATCCACCTCATGAACCTGCCTGAACTGCTGGACTGCCCGAATGTCACCGATCCGACCGGCTGCTCGGGAGCGATGCTCGATGAAAACGGCTGATTGGGGTCCAAGTCCTGAGCGCCGCCGGCAGGGCGGACCCCGCGTGCAAATCAGTGAGGGTCAGGTTGCTGCAGTAGAGTACGATCCTGTTCCCAGCTGCTGCTACTGGAAGGTCCCCGGGGCCGGGGCGTTTGGATCCGGTGTATACCTCGGAGCCGGAATCGCCTTGACCGCGGGCCACGTCGCCGGCGTGTCGAAGAAATGGGAGGTCGGGCTGGGTGGGCTTACGATCGGCTCTGTCAGAGGCCACGAGGTTGCAGCAGTGCGAATGCCATCTCCTTGCCACGGCATTTGCGGTGGCCATGACCTGGCTATCGGTCTTCTCGAATCGCCGCCGCGTTTCCGCGGCGCCATCCCGGCACTGGCAACCCGCGCTGTGTTTGCAGCCGCCCGCTCATCATCGCAAGGCTTACTGATCGCCGGCTTTGGCTTTGGCGGCACCCGGCAGCAGGTGGATGAGGCTGTTCTCAATTCCAAGCGGGATGGAATCAAACGCTTCGGCCGAGGTGGCCCTGTGCGTGGGGACAGCGTGGCCGTGCGGCCTGCGCTGGGGTTCGATCCGCGAACGGAATTCGTGGCCGGCCCGGCGCATCCGGAGGACAGGTTTTCCGATGTGTGTGAGGGCGACAGCGGGGGGCCCGCCTTCTGGACCGATCCCGAGGGCCAGCTATGGTTGCTTGGAATCGCCAGCCGGAATGCCGGACGGACGGGGGAGTGCGGATCGGCGTCGATCTTCACGCGCATCGACGCGTGGCGGCGGTGGATCATCGAGACCGCGTCGAGCTTTGGCGTGGACCTATCCTGAGAAGCAGAGAAGGAAAGCTGGCAGCATTTCCGTTTGAAACGAGAGAAGGAGCCACTCCCTATGTTCCGCCTGCTTCGCTTCTCCGCCGCGCTGTGGATCATTCCAGCCACATGCGGAGCTGACTTGAAGGTGCTCGATGCCCCAGCCGATCTTGTGTTTCACGCACGCGGCGGGCCTTACCGGCTGCATCTTAGGGCCGAAGGCGGCGGACTGACCGATGTGCAAGGCCAGGTGTCGGCTGTGCGGCTGTTGAACGGAAAGGAGAATATCCCCTCGGCGCTTGAGTTGCAGGGACCGCTAGCAAGCATCGGCGCTGGGCAAATCGCTTATTACTCGTTCCAACCCCGCGCGGAGCTGCTGCCCTCGCCGGGAACGTACAGAGCGATGCTCTTGCTGCACTATCGCGACGGGAACCTCGCGAAAGCGCTCACCGTGACACTGGACCTGCAACTGCCGCCGGCCACGGTCACACCTGTCCAGGATCCCCCGTTGCGGCTTCTGCTGAGGCGGTCGATACCCTTCACGCAAGCGTCTGGGACGGCGCGGGCGCTTTTACAATCCAACGATCGCGAAGTGCGCCTCGTGTTGCCCTCGGAGGGCACGCTCACGGTGATCCAAGGCAAGTCGAAGGTATTGCATCCGGACGCTTGGGTGCGTGCGGTGGAGGGCGGCGGAGGGAATAGGAACCACATGGCAATAACGCTCGAGGCGGCGATTCCCGCGGGATTCACGCGAGGCGAGGGCAAACTGCGGGTCGTGACAGCGCCGGCTCAAGCGGATCAGTTCATTGCCGTGGAGGCATACGTGCGGGACGGCCCGCTGGCGCCTATCTCCGTGCTGGTGTGCTTCCATCTGCTTGCCTACCTCATCAACCGGTACATCCGTGTGACACGGCCGGCACAAGCGCTGCGGGCGCAGGTGCTGCACGTGGAAGGTGAGCTTAACGAACTGTTGAGCGTCCAACCGGAGCTGACGGACCGCCAGGAGACCCGTGAGTTGCGTTCAGCGATCCGAAAGGCGCAGGCGCGTTTGGACGAACCAGATCTTGCGGCAGCGCAAGCCGCGCTCGCTGAAGCGTTGGCGCTCCTGGAAACCTTGCGCCGCATGAACATGCAAGAGGGAGCCCCCTTTGCCCAGCCACTGGATCCGGAAATTACTGTAGGCGGGCCGATGGGAGAGATCTCACCGGCCGCGCCGGCGAGGCTCTTACTCCAAGGGGTGCCGCGGATGCTGTCCGCTGGGTGATTCGGGGGAGGGCCTGCACGAGGAGATACCCGAGGGGAGCGGGCCGACTGAGCATACCTTCAGGCGACCTGGGCTCTATCGCGTGTCGGCGGTGGTGGCGGGCAAAGAGGTTGCCGCCGGTGGCGTCTACGTCGCGCGACCATTGGCAAGCAAGGCGTGGCGCGCCATCCGCACCAAGGACGTTTTGATCGAGTTAGCCGCGCTGACGTTAACGGTGCTCGCATCGGTTTCCCTCTACGCGGATGCGGATTCGTTCGGGACCTTTGGTGACTACCTCATGTTGGTGATGGCCGCCTTCGGCATCAGCGCGTCCACAAGGGGTTTCACCGCCTTGCTCGGGGCGCTGGCGAAGTGAAGGGGCCCGTATGTCGACTCTTGGATTGAGCACGGCCCTATCGTCCCCAGAGCCCGACCAGGTTCCTGGCAACTGGTCTGCCAGCATGCGAACGATCCGTCACTCCTGGTCCGTCCTCACGAACCCGTAGACCGGGGCCGGAGCAAAGGGTAGCAGGGCGAGAGATTGACGGCAGCTTGTGTTTCGAAGCCCGCACGCATCTGCCTTTCGAACATCCGGCGGAGCCGCATCGTACCGGAGCTTCATCCCTTCGGCGGGCGATGTGACCCGGTCATTCGGGCACACCACGACCGCTGTGAGGTTCTGGCCGCTGCAGAGTGATTCGGCTCTGCATACAAGACCCGAAGGGCTGACTGAGACTGTGTACAACCTCGCGTGATCTTCAAAGAGATCATCCGTTGTTGGATAGTGGAGAGAGTTCTTTCCGGTTGCAAGAGTAACGACCGATTGACTCGAGGGATATCGGCTTTGGGTGCCGGCGAGGACGATCCTCGCTGGGCTCCGTGGGTGCCGTGGGAGAAAGTTCTGAGCATTCCCGAACGAGCCTTTTTGGTTGCAATTGGTTGCACTTCCGGCCCTGTTTTTCAGCCTTCTGGCCGGGCTAAATGGTTACTGGTCAACAAGTTAGCCTCGGCATCACGCGGCCCTGAAAAGGCCGGCGTCGGCGGTTCAAGTCCGTCCCTGGCCACCACGTTTTCAATAACTTAGCGGTGGTCAAGAAGTAACGTTAGCAAGCTTGGGAACAATACGGGAACATCTCAGCGAGATGCCACCTGTTGTTCCCCTTCCCTTCCCCTGAGCATCTTCCACATCTCTCGTGCCGTGCTTCCCGTTCTGGCAATGTGTTGCTTCGCCAGCTTCGCGTAGCGCTCAGTCATCTCCCGGATGATACACGCGACTTCGGTTGTGGGGGGACGAAATGAAATCTTCACGAGTCGATGCGGGTGCGAGGCCAGGTCGAGCGGCATTCCGGGTAAGCGTGATTGACAAGATTGGTAGTAAGTGCACATTTACGCTTGGCTGAGGCGGCGTCCGAGTGCGAGGCGGGCGAATGCCGACAACGCAGCTTCCGGCGCAATGAAGGCAGCAAGCGGGTTGCGACCAGCGATGGATCCCGCGCCTGCGGCCGCACTTGGGCTATTCGATGAACCAGCTGCGAAGAGCTGCGGGCGCCCTGCGGCCTTGGATGCCGAGATAGAGGATGTCATTCATCTCCTCGTCGTCGATCCGGTCCGCCTCGGAGAAGTCCAGCTTCGCTGACCGGGCCGCGAGTTTGTGCTGCTCCGGATTCCGTTCGGTTAACGACACTTGCGCCGGTGCGAGCACATATGGCCGCGGATCGGGTTTCGACTGGAACGCCTTCCACATCGGCGTGGCCGCCGCGTCATAGTGCGTGAGCGGTCTGGTGCCGAGAATCAACCCCATCGTGCGCAGCATCGAGGTGGTGTTGTACATCGTCGAATCGACGATGCCCCCACGGCGCGTATAAGGCGAGATTACGAAGGCCAGACTGCGATGAGAGTCCACGTGGTCGGGTCCCGATTGCGCGTCGTCTTCGAGCACGAAGATCGCCGTCTCCTTCCAGAACCGCGACTTGGACATGGCTTCCACAAGCTGGCCCAAGGCGAGGTCGTTGTCGGCGAAGTTGGCCGAGGGAGTGTAGGCGCCGGCACGGAATCCAGAGGTATGGTCATTGCCCAGGCGCATCACGGTGAGCGCCGGGAAGATGCCCGTCTTTTCGGCCTCGGCCAGATCGCGGAGAAAGTACTTCATGCGTTCGATGTCGGGAAAGTTCGTATCGAAGCCTCGAAAATAGGGGTTCGTCACCGCGGCCAGCTTTTCGCTCGCCGCTTCGGTCCACTGCTTCTCGCCGTCCTTGGCTGTGGGAATCAGTTTCACCAACCAGCCGTAGTTGCGGACCGAGAGCCCTTTCTCAAACGCCGCGTCCCAGATGTAGCCGCCAGCCGGATGAGCCGCCTTCTCGGAGTGATTCACCGGCGGTCGGCCATAGTAGAGGCTGAACCTGCCGCCGCGCCCGGCATACATATTGGGGTAGAGCTTCTGCGTATAGTCAGGCGCGATGGCGCCGGACGACCAGATGTGCCCGTCGGCGCTCACATCGCCATTGACGTAGAAGTTATCGAAGAGCACAAACTCGCGCGCCAGCTTGAAGTGGTTCGGCCCCTCCTTTTCCCCGAACAGTACCAACGAAGGATCCCCGTTGCCCTTTCCGAAGCCGCCGAACACCTGATCGTAGGTACGATTCTCCTTGACCACATAGATGACATGCTTGATTGGCGATGCCTGTCCGGGTTTCGACGGAACAGGATTGCCCCTGGGAATCGACACGCGGTCCAGTAACTCATCTTTATAAGGAGTATTCTCGATCACCGTCTTCGAATACTCGGCCAGCTGCGCGGGGCTGGCCGCCGGGATGATCGACATCGTTCCCTTGTGGAGGCCGGAGACATACGTGAAGCTCTTCTTCTCTTCCGGCATGTTGTTGGGAAACGAGCGGAGGCCCTTGCCGTTAAGTACAAACAGCCTGCCATCGCCCATTGCCTGGACACTGGTCGGATACCACCCGGTGGGAATGAAGGCCACAACGCGGCTGCGTTCGCCGCCGATATCCACGACCGCAACCGCATTCGCATCCGAGCAAACCACATAGAGTGCCTTGCCGTCGGCGCTCACCGCCAGTGCGGATGGAGTCATGCCCACCGGCTGGCGCGGCGTGAGGGAAACGTTGATCCGCTCCTGGACAGAGCCGTCCTCGTTGAGTTTGAGCACCTGGTTGGTATTGGCCGCCGCGACGAAGTAGTGCTTGCCGGCGCGCAGGATGTCGGAGGAATGATCCGCCGCCGGATAGGACTGCGTCACGCCCGTGTCGAGCCGGTGGCGCACCACCGAGGCGCCGGTCCAGCTCGTCACCATGAGTTGGTCCTTCTCGCACAGAATCCGGTAGGGCATCACGCCCGTGGGCAGGCTGTTGATCTGTTTGCCCGCGACGGCGTCGAACTCAAGAACGGCATTGCCCAGCAGACTGGCCCCGAACACGCGTCCCTCGCTGTTCACCTGGACATCGCCGATGAAGGCCTCGGGATCGTCCGCCTTCCAACTCCGCACCAGTTGCAGTTTTTCCGCCGCCCAGTGCAACTCGTGTACGGCATGGGAAGCGCCGCCGCCCACCAGGATGCGATCTCCGGCCACGGCAAGCCCCAGCCAGGCATCCTGCAGCGTAACCGTTGAAACCATCTCTCCGTTGGACACGCGATGCGCGCTCACACTCGGCTTGGCATGTCCCGCCTGCAGGATAAACAGCCAGTTGCCGTCGGCCGAAAGGCGCGACGTCATGGGCAGGTTGCTGAGTGCGATCTGCTTGCCCGCGGGTTTCGCGATCCAGCCGCTGATCAGCCGGTTCCCCCCGCCGGCCACGGGGCCTGGTTCCACCCGGGTCTGCCCCGCCAATGCGGCCACGCTGAGAACGAATGCCAGTGTCTTCATGCTCTATCCTCCCAAACGCGCTCCGCGGTGAGATCCACCGACGTTTCCAGCTTTTCTTTCCATTTGCGGCCGTAGACCAGCAACGGCACCTCGGACTCATGCAATGATCCATGGGTGCGCACCGCGACAGACCGTCGCTCCTGGTCCAAACCGCCCAGGGCGGTGATCTTGTCGCCCAGCAGGAAGAGATCACCGGTTCGCTCCGGCATCAGGCGGAACCGCTTGCAGGCTTCGGCGCGCGGGAGAACCTCTTCGATACCGGGCTCTGCCTGAAGAACTTCTTTTGCCTTGGCGATGTCGCCCGACTTTTCCAGGTCGATGTAAATCGATCCGCCCAGGTCTTTGTGGTGGACCTTGTGCTTGTCGGCAATCGCCGCCACGGCACGCGCGGCGACGCCATGCTTGGCCAGCAGGCGTTCCGGATCGACCGCGCGCGTCTTGGCGTTCATTCCATGATCCGCGCAGAGATAGAGTTCGAGCTTCGGCTGATCGTCGAGAATCCGGCCCAGATGCGCATCGAGGTTCTTCAAATGCTCCTGCGATTCCGCCGTTTCCGGAGCGTAGGTGTGCATCATGTAGTCGCTCGTCGTGAGATAGAGCAGATCGACATCCGGTTTCCGCAACGCCTGAAGCCCTTGCTCGAACACCCAATAGCTGGTTTCGGCTTCGTACATGGGAATGCCCTGCTTTTCCGCGGAGATCGACGTATGCGCGCTGACCCCGATGAGACTGCGGATCTTCTCCTTCGCACCCACAAAGGCCGTTTTCCAGCCCTTCCGATGCGCGCTGGCAAACAGCGTCGGACGCTTCAGATACTCCGCGTCGGCCATTTCCACGACCTGGCGCAGGCCGGGGTCGAAGAACGTGTTCGCCGTAATGCCGTGCGCCTCGGGGTACGAACCCGTCGCCAGTGACGCACTATTGACATTGGTCAGCGAGGGCATGACTCCCCGTCCGATCTTGTACGTGCCAGCCGTCATGGCGCGCCGCAGATTCGGCATCTCGCTCTTGGCGATGTAGTCCGGGCCGAAGCCGTCGATGAGGCAGACCAGCACCTTGCGGCGGGCCGGGGCGGCGCCCCTTGCGGTCAGTGTAGAGGCTGCGGCAAGGAAGTGTCGTCGATTCATATGTCTCCTTATGGTGTCATCGGGAGGATGGAACCGCATCGGCCTGTCAGACGTGAGCCTTTGAGTTTTCCCTTTGGGTGAGGCTAACCTCCTTTCGTCTCCATCTCGTGACTGTCATTTCACAACCCAGTGAAGTGCCCAGGAAACGAGTGAGGGAGGCGTGCCATCAGAATAGGGACGGAGGGCAGGGAGCCACAACCAGGGCCGATGTTCTGAAACCATCGGATCTCGTGGCTGATCGGGTTACAGCTTTGTGAGCAACGAGCCGGAGCGAAGGCCGCCGGTGCATCCACTTCCCGGATTCCCCCCGGTGATGGAACTGAAAACGAACACTCAATTTCATTGCCGGAGGGCGGCGGCGGCTTTATCCTGAGCACTGCGAGACAAACGGACAATGCCCGCGGCCAGCATGCAATCGATTCTGAGCGACGCCTTCGCGCATCGCTACGGTGTCGGCGCGTTCAATGTCGTGGACGGGCTGACGATGGAGGCGGTCCTCTCAGCTGCCGGCGAAACTCGCTCACCCGTCATCGTGCAGGTGTCGGTCAAGACGGTGAAACAGATGGGCGCGCGCCTGCTGCGCCTGATGTTTGAGGAACTGGCCTCGCGGGTAGCGGCGCCGGCTGCTTTGCACCTCGACCATTGCCCGGACCGCTCCCTCATCGCCGCATGCGTCGAGGCCGGTTGGGACTCGGTCCTGTTCGATGCCTCCGCCCTATCGTATGAGGACAATCTCGCGCAGACGCGCGAGGTGGTGGCGCTGGCGCATGCGCACGGCGTGGCCGTGGAAGGGGAGTTGGAGTCGATTCGCGGCGTGGAAGACGGCATGGGCAGCGAAGCGGAGAGCCCGGTGGTGCCGCTGGACAGCGCGTTGCGTTTTCTCCGCGAAACCGGCATCGATAGTTTTGCCCCAGCCATCGGCACCGCGCACGGGCTCTATCAAGGAGAGCCGCGCATCAATTTCGAACGCGTGTCTGAGATTGTGGCGGCCGAACCTGTCCCGCTGGTGGTGCATGGCGGCACGGGGTTGCGGGACGAGGCGCTGCGCGAACTCATCGCCCGCGGAGCGGTGAAGGTGAACATCTCGACGCAGTTGAAAATCACCATGGCCGATGCCTACCGGACCTATTTGAACGAGCGGCCCTCTGAATACGATCCGATGAAGCTCTTCGCGGCGGTGAAGGGCGAAGTGCGCGCGATGACGGCGGCCTACATGCACCGGTTGGGCAGCGCGGGCAGGGCCAATTGAAGCGCGCTCTGATCTTCGATTGCGACGGCGTGCTGGCCGACACGGAAGCCGATGGCCACCTGGTGGCCTTCAACCAGATGTGGCGCGAGTTGGGTGTGCCCTGGCAGTGGAGCCGCGATGAGTACGCGCGCAAGCTGCGTTTTGGCGGCGGCAAGGAGCGCATGGCGAGCCTGTTTGGCGATGCGGATTTTCTTGCCGCTTACTCGCCTCCGGAAGGGGAACAGGAGCGGAGGGAACTCATCGCCGCCTGGCACCGGCGCAAGACGTCGATTTACGGCCGGATTGTGGAATCCGGAGCGCTGGCTCCCCGCCCCGGTGTGCGGCGGCTAGCGGCTGAGGCGCTGGCTGCCGGTTGGACGCTGGCCGTGGCTTCCACGTCGGCGCCGGAATCCGTGGCGGCGGTGTTGCGTCACACGATGGGCGAGGCGCTGGCGGAGCGGTTCGCGTTGGTGCTGGCGGGAGATGTGGTGAAGGCCAAGAAGCCGGCGCCGGACATCTATCTGCTGGCCTCCGAGCGCCTCGGAATTCCGCCGAGTGACTGCGTGGCGATCGAGGACTCCGCGAACGGCTTGCAAGCAGCGGTGGAGGCAGGTATGCGATGCGTGGTGACGGTGAGCGCGTTTACGGCGGCCGAGAATTTTTCCCGCGCCAGCCTCGTCGTCACCTGTTTGGGCGATGCTGGTTCAGCGCCGTGCCGCGTGCTGGCGAACCGTTCGGCGGCGACGCCCGGCGCAGAGCTGACCGTGCGTGATCTAGAGGCGATCCTGACAGCAGGACCGGCAGAACAGGTTAGGATGCGATGATGCGAACGAAGGTTGAGGAGTCCGTCGCGGCGGTCTTTCGCGGTGTTGGGCAGCCGTTGTCGTTGGAGCGGTTCGCGGCGCCGCAACTGCAGGGCGAAGAGGCGCTGGTGCGCATCCGGTGCGCGACGATTTGCGGCAGCGATCTGCACAGTTACTTCGGCCGGCGGCATTCGCCGATGCCCTGCATCCTGGGTCATGAGATGGTCGGCGAGATCGTGGCGATGGGACCGGCGGGCGCGAAAGACGTGCGCGGCAATTCACTCGCGCTGGGCGACCGCGTCACGTGGTCGATGGTGTGGAGTTGCGGCGAGTGCTACTACTGCACGCATGGTTTGCGTCCGAAATGCGAGCGTTTGATGAAGTTCGGCCACGAGGAGATTGCCGCGGGGCGGGCGCTGATTGGCGGCATGGCCGAGCACTGCTGGCTGCCGGAGAAGACGGCCATTGTCCGCGTACCGGAGAATGTTTCCGATGTGGTGGCCTGCCCGGCCAACTGCGCCACCTCGACGGTGGCCGCCGTGTTCCGCAACGCCGGATGCGTGCAAGGCCGGGTAGTGGTCATCCACGGGGCCGGCATGCTGGGGCAGACCGCATGCGCGATGGCCTCCATCGAGGGCGCGGCGGAAGTGATCGCCATTGAGCCCGACGCCGGACGCCGGGAGCAAGCCCGCCGCTTCGGGGCCACAGCCGTGCTCGATAGCGCGCTGCCGGCCGCTGATCTCCTGGCGCGCGTTCGGGAGGTGAGTGCCGGACGTGGAGCCGACCTGGGGCTGGAACTGGCCGGCTATCCGGAATCGATCGAACTCGGGGTCACCCTGCTGCGGCCTGGCGGGCGTTTCGTGATGGCCGGATCCACCTTCCCCAGCCGGCCGGTGCAACTGAACGCCGAGCAGGTGGTGCGCCGCCTGATCACGATCAGCGGCGTGTACAACTACTCGCCGGAAGATCTGGAAGCCGCCCTGGCCTTTCTGTCCCAGGCCGTGAAGCGGTTCCCCTTCGGTGAACTCGTGGAACGAAGTTATCCGCTCAGCGAGGTGAATGCGGCGATTCAGTATGCCGACACCGCGAAACCACCGCGTGTGGCCCTGCTGCCGTAGCGGTGAGTGAGGAGCGAGAAGCAAGAGGAGCTATGATGACGAATTCCAACCTCAGCAGCGGCGTGCGCGCCGTGATCTTCGACATTTCGGGCACCGTGCTCGATTACGGAAGCCGCGGCCCCGTGGTGGCCTTTGTCGAGCTATTTGCCCGGCACGGCATTGCCATCAGTGAGTAGGACGCCCGCCGCCCCATGGGCACGCATAAGAAGGATCACATCCGGAGCCTGCTCGAGGAGCCCGCCGTCCGCCAACATTGGAAGGAGCTGAACGGCGCCGAGCCATCCGATGAGGACCTGGACCGGCTCTACGAGGAGTTCACGCCGCTTCAAATGGAGATCCTGCCCAGGCATTGCGACGTCATTCCTGGCGTGCCCGAAGTGACCGCGCAGTTGCGCGAGCGCGGCATCAAGTTCGCCAACACCACCGGGTTCGACACCGGAATGATGAGCGACCTCATCCGTCTGGCTGGAGAAGGCGGCTACACGCCGGATCTGTGGGTGTGCCCTGATCTGGTGGGCAAAGGGCGGCCCGCGCCGTGGATGGCCTTCCACGCGGCCAAGGCGTTGAACCTCTATCCGATGGCCACCTTCGTCAAGGTAGGGGACACGCTGGCCGACATTGAGGAAGCGCACGCGGCGGGGATGTGGGCCGTCTCCGTCCTCCGGCACGGCAACGAAGTGGGCCTCTCACGGGAAGCGGTGGAGCAGTTGCCGCCGGATCAACTGGCTGCGCGGCTGGAGACGGCTCGCACACGGCTGGCCTCCCGCCGTCCGCACTACATCCTGGATGCGACCGCCGATCTCATTCCCGTGGTAGAGGAGATCTCCGCCCGCATCGCGCGCGGCGAACGGCCGTAGGCGCACTGGCGGCGGGGCGCGGCACGCAGGGTTTCAAAAAGCATGGCGCGGGCAAGGGCTTCCGACGCAAATCCAACATCAATCCGGCTGACCATTCATAAAATCGACATCGACCGGTTGGTAGCGTGAGAGATCGTGAATTCCCGCGTCCTATTCGCCTCCGGATTCGCCGTGCTGCTGCTACTGGCGGCGGGCCGCTCCGCGCAACCTCCCCAGGCGGGCGCGGACCCTGCCGCCGGCTCCCTGCGCTGGTGGAAGGGCAACCTGCACACGCACACCTTCTGGTCCGACGGCGACGATTTCCCCGACATGGTGGCGGACTGGTACCGCACTCACGGCTACCACTTCCTGGCCCTATCGGATCACAACGTATTGAGCCGCGGCGAGCGCTGGGCACAGGCCCGTGCACTGAACCGCAGAGCGGGCGTCGACGCCGTGGCCAAGTACCGCAAGCGGTTCGGCGACACATGGGTGGAGCTACGCGGCCATGAGCAAGAGGGGACGTTGGAAGTGCGGCTGAAGCCGCTCGACGAGGTGAGAACGCTGGTGGAAGAGCGCGGACGGTTTCTGATGATCGAGTCGGAAGAGATCACGGGCAACGCCGCCGATGGCCGCGCGTTGCACATGAACGCCACCAATATTGGAGAACTGATTCCGTTCGTTCCGGGGGCCACGGTCCGCGACACGATGGTCCGCAACCTGGTCGCCGTTGAGGAGCAATCACGCCGCACCGGGCGCGACACGTTGCTGCACGTCAATCACCCCAACTACAAATGGGGCGTCACGGCGCTCGATCTGGCAGCGGTCCTTCCGGAGCGTTTCTTTGAGGTGTGGAACGGCGTGGATAACGACAACGACCCCGGCGACAGCGAGCATCCAGACACGGACCGCATGTGGGACATCGCCAACATTACGCGCATGACGCGATACCACGGCCAACCGTTGTTCGGGCTGGCCACCGATGATTCCCACGACCACCATGGCAACAAGTCGCGCGCGCTGCCCGGCCGGGCCTGGATCATGGTGCGCGCCCGCTATCTCACACCGGAAAGCCTGGTGAGGGCCATCCGCGCCGGGGAGTTCTATGCCTCGACGGGCGTGGTGATGGACGACATTCAGTTTGACCGCGCCCGGCGCACGCTCTCGCTGCGCATTCAGCCTTCAGGCGATGAGCAGTTCGTCACGCGGTTCATTGGGGCGCGAGGAAACTCGAAGGAGGGCGAGGTGCTGGCCGAAGTGAAGGGGACCACGCCGTCGTACACGATGTCCGCACCGCGTGGGACCGCATCGGGGGACGGCCTGTTGTATGTGCGGGCGGTAGTGACCTCGACGGGGAAGCCTGCGGTGCCCAGCGCCGAGCATCCCAACAAACGGGCCTGGTCGCAGCCCTTCGGTTGGGCAGAGTGAGGCACTGATGAGATTGCTCGAAAAGCTGTCCACCCCATCATCGAACTCGTTCTGGTCGCGGGCCGATGGCAAACTGCATGTGCAGTGGTACCGCGCCTCCGGCCCGGTGCGTTTCGATCCGCACATTCACGCCGAGTTCAACATCGCCATCAGCCTCGCCGGAGCGGTAGAGACGGCGCAGCTTGGGGTGGCCGAGACGATCGAGCCCGGCGAGGCGATGATGGGCAGCAATCCTGGCATCGAGCACGCCAGCGTCTACCGGACCGGCAGCCACGGCTGCGAGGCGGTAAATCTCACCTTCGCCCCGGAGTTGCTCCGCGATCTCGTGCACAACATGCGGCGAGGCCTGATTGCACTTGCGCCTCCCGCCGCCGGCGCAATCAGTGGCGCTCTCGAGCCGGTCTTCCTCGGCAAGGTGCAGTCTCCAACGCTGGTGGCGGCTGCCCGCGACATCGTGGCGGAACTCAATCATCGCGCCCCCGGTTTCGAAACAGTGGTGGAAGGCCTGGCCACGCGAGTCCTCATTGAGGCCCTCCGCGCCTGGCCCTGGAAGCGCGTGGAGCTGCTGGAGATCCACCGTTCGCCCGTGTTGTCGCGGCGCGACCACATCCGCGCCGTGGAGTTCATGCGCTGGTGCCGCAAGGACGAGTTTCGCGTGCAGCACTTGTGCCGCTACCTGGCGACCAGCGAGGAGCGCTTCACGCGGCTGTTCCGTTCAGCGACGGGGGCAACTCCGGCCCACTTCTACAATCGCCTGCTGCTAGCGCGCGGGCGCGAGTTGCTGTCAGCCAGCCCCATGGCGGTCAAAGAGGTCAGCTACGAGTTGGGCTTCCGCACCCCGAGCCACTTCGTGGCCGCCTTCCGGCGCGAGTTTGGGCAAACGCCGCAATCGGTCCGCACGGGTTTGACGAATCCGGTTTCCGAGGAGTGGATCAACCAATGAGCGCGACTTCCCCAACGGCGCTGCAGGCGCCGCCGCGCTCCGCCTTCGCCAGTGCACAGTGGCGCGTGCTGGCCGGCATCATGCTGTGCTACCTGTTCTTCTACACCGGACGGCAGAACCTTGGTTTCGCCGTCCCCGGCCTAAAGAACGAATTGGGCCACTCGGCGTCGACCATCGCGGCTCTCAACTCCGCGATGCTCATTGGCTACGGAGTGGGGCAGGCGTTCAACGGCAATCTTGCCGACATCGTCGGCGCCAGGCGCATGGTGTCGGCCGCCGCGCTGCTGTCGTTCGCCTTCAACTGGCTGGTCAGCGTGTCGGTTTCGGCCTGGGCAATGGTGGCCTTGTGGTTTGCCAACGGCGTCGCCCAGTCAGCTGCCTCGCCCGCGCTGCGGCGTATGATCGTCGACTGGTTCCCCCAGCGGGAGCGTGGGAAGGCCAACGGCTTCCACCTTCTCGCGGCCGGCTTCTCCAGCGCCCTGACCTATGCCCTGTGCATTTGGGTGCTCACGTTTCTGGATTGGCGCTGGATCTTCCGTTTGCCCGTGTCCACCATTCTGCTCGGCACGGGGCTCTTCCTCATGCTCGCCCGCAACAAGCCGCGCGACCTGGGCTTTGCCGAATTGCCGCCCGAGGAATCCGAGGCCCCGCCTCCGGCATCCGGCGCCGAGGAATCCTCCTGGCAGCGGTACCGCGCCGTGGCCGGCAACAGCCACTTCCGCATGGCCTGCCTCTCGATCGGATTCGAAAGCATGGCTCGGTACGGGCTGCTCAGCTGGGTTCCGCTGCACTTTCTAGGGGCATCGGCAAAGGGGTCGGCGGCTGATCTGTGGGTGACCCTCGGGCTGCCGATCGGCATGGCGATGGGAGCGCTGAGCGCCGGCCTTGTCTCCGATCACTGGTTCCCCACCCGGCGTGGCCACGTGGCCAGCGGTCTCATGGCGGGTGCGGCCTTGGTGGTGTTCCTGTTGTCGGTTCTTCCCAAGGATTCGCCACTCGCCTTCCTCATCCTGCTGCTCGCCGGATTCCTGGTGTATGCGCCGCAGGCCTGCTACTGGTCACTCGGCCCAGTGCTCGTGGGCCGTGAACGGTCAGGCACGGCCACCGGCTTGATGGATGCCACGGCGTACGGCTTTGCCGCGCTCGGCCAAATGGCCATCGGCTACACGATCGATGCCACGGGTTCAACCTTTCCCGTCTTCGTGCTGATCGCCGCCGCCTGCCTGCTTGGGGCCGTTGTCATCCTCCCGATCAGGAAATAACAGGCCGGCGCTTTCTGAACAGTGAATCGCGTGAGGAGGACAATCTGCATATGCGAGGATGTCGAAGATGACCAACGACCAGGCGGCCGCTGTCGCCACCGAAGTGATGGAGTTGCTGCGGCGAACCGGGGGCGAGCAATATTTCGGCGAAGCCGTCTCCAAGCTCGAACACGCCGAGCAATGCGCGTGGCAGGCGCGGCAGGCAGGTGCGGATGAGGAACTCACCCTCGCATCCCTGCTTCACGACATCGGCCATCTGTTTGACGCCGAACAGACCGTTCGCGACGAGCGCGTGGGCGTGGTCAACCACGACGAAATGGGCGCGCAGTGGCTTCTCGAACGCGGCTTCTCGCAACGGCTCGCCTCGCTCGTCGGCGGACACGTCGGCGCCAAGCGCTACCTGACCGCGACGAATCCCGCCTACCTGAACCAACTCTCTCCGGCCAGCGTCGAAACTCTGCGCTTGCAGGGCGGGCCGATGTCACCGGACGAAGCTGCCCGCTTCGCCGCCACACCGGAGGTGAGGGACATGCTGCGCTTGCGCGCCTGGGATGAACTGGCCAAGGACCCCAACTGGAATGGTCCCCGGCTGGAAGACTATCGCGAGATGATGCTGCGTCATCTCACGCGCTAGATAGCGCAGCACGGCCGCCGCCAGGTCGCTCTTGCGGATGTCCGGCCGGGCCACTGTGGCCCACTGCTCGTCTGGGGAACCCGTGAGGCTATTGATGCCGGCGATCAGATCGCCGTGCAGGACGAGGATCCGCTCCAGCCGGGACCGTTCGACGCCTATGCGCATCAGTGTGCGCGGTTCGGCGTCGTGGCCAAGGAAATGGATGCGCCCGCCGGCGACGCCCCCGTGGCGCCGCGGGCCCCGGGCGCGATCCGCGCCGATGCCGGCGTGTTCTGTCGGTTCACGCTCAGCGGACGCTTCGACTCGCAGTTTGGCGCCGAGGCCTTCAACGTGCCGAATCATCCGCAGCGCAACAACCCGGCGGCGAACGTCACCGGCGCCAACTTCGGCATGATCACATCGGCCAAGGCCGCCGAGCGCCAACTTCGATTCGAACTGCGGCTCGGGTTCTAATCGCAGGCGTCGCGTCAAGCCAAACCCGGTTGAGCGGGCCCGCAGTCGGCCGTTTCGTCTCCGCCAGGAGCCGGGCCGGCCTTCTTCGTTCAGTGCCTCCAGGCGAGTGACGTGTCTCCGCCTACACCTGGCCCAGCGCTTCCAATTGGCGCAAGAACCCGCACTATCAGTCGATTGCCTTACTCTCCCATGAATATTCAGCGAATCTCCGAGGATTCGCTGGCGATCACCGTCTTCTCTCTTGTACCGGTACAGAGAGGGCTCGCACGCCGGCTTCCACGGAAATGAATGGAAACGTTAAATCCTGCTCCAGTCTGACTGGACTCTTCACGTGCCGATCCGGAGCGGCACAAGAGCCGGCAAGCCCGCTGTGTGAACGGATGGACTCGATCATTGAGCAGCACTATGATCCGCTGGTGCGTTACCTGAGCCTGCTTTCACGCGACATTTCGCAGGGCCAGGAGTTGGCGCAGGAGGCATTTCTCCGCCTCCATCGCGAGTTGCTTCTGGGCAAGCGGATCGAGAACGCGAAGGCGTGGCTGTTCCGCGTGGCGCACAATCTGGCCGTCGACGGCGTTCGGCTTCCCAAGCCGGAACACTCGCTTTCCGATGCCGGCGTGTCGCGGCGCGTGGAGCATGAGTTCCGGCGGGTTCATCCGGACCCGGAGTCGCTCCTGCTGAAGCGCGAACGGATGCTGCGGCTGGAAAAGGCGATTGAAGAGTTGCCATCGCTGCAGCGGCATGCGCTTTTTCTCCGGCGCGAAGGCTTCCGTTACCGGGAGATCGCGGCGATCCTGAAAATCGGCGAGACGACCGTTGCCGAACATGTTCAGCGCGCCATCGAACGGCTGAATGAGGAGTTGCATGATGCACCAGGGTTCTGAACGCGCGGCGCATCTGAGCGATCTGGATCTCATCCGGCTGATGGATGCCGAACTTCCGGCAGGCGAGGCGGCGTCGGCGCGCGAGCACATGCAACACTGCTGGCACTGCAAACACCGCGCGGAGAGCATTGCGGCAACCGTCCACGGTTTCGTAAGCGCCTGCGATTCGATCTGGAACGGGTTGGACGATCACGACGAACGCAGGCACGCCCGGCAGAGGTTGTACCGGGAATTGCGCGGGCAGGCTGGCGAGCCGGCAAACCGGCCGGCCACGATCCGTTACGCCGATTGGATGCGGAACGCGCTGGCGTGGATCTCGCGGCCGCAGGCGGCCACCTCGATGATCGCGCTTCTGCTGGTTGCCTACTGGACGTTTTTCGGAGGCGCAACTCCTCGCGCCGAGGCTTCCGAGATCTTGCGGCGCGCCGCCGGCGCGGAGGCGAGGCGGCTGTTCTCGGCCACGCCTGCGCCGCTGCTGCATCAGACCCTGGAAGTCCACCGTGGCGCGGCATGGGCTAAGTGGGAACTCTGGCATGCGCCGGACCGGGATCGCTTCCGGGAGAGCTGGCGTGGCGACTACACGGTGATCGCGGGACTCAAGGCGGTTTATTCCGAGCACGGCACGAGCCCGAGAAGCCCCCTTTCAGCAAGCAATTTCGACGTCCTCCGGTTGCGCCTGGCGGGGCGGCGGGAGAGCGTGACCACGCAAGCCACGGAGGGCACGATCTCGATTCAGGTTCAGGCGGCTCCATCGCCGGGCAGGCAGCGGGTCGCCGGGAGCACGTTGACGCTGCGTGCCGCGGATCTGCATCCCCTGGCGCAGACGCTGGATGTTGTCGAGGCCGACGGCTACACCAGGCAGCGGTATGAACTGCGCGAGGTCGGCTTCGATCTGCGCCCGTTGGAACAGGCGCCGGCGGGGCTCTTTGAAGAGCTTCCTGCGCCGGCGGAGCGCTTGGAGGCGCTTCCGGCGTCGCGCGGCGCCAGGGAGGCAGTGGCGACGGCTCCTCCGATGGCCGATATTCCCGGGCAGGACCAATTGGAGGAATCCGAGGCACTCTTGCGCGAAGCCCTGCACAACTCCGGGTTGCAGGCGCAGCTGGCTCCGCGGATCAAGATCGATCATGGCGCCGTGATGCTGCAAGTGATCGTCGAGGATGAGCAGCAAAAGCGCCTGGTGGAGGCCGTGACGCGCGGCATCCCGTATCTCAACTCTCAAGTCTGGCTGCCGGATGAGATTCCGTATTCCGGTGCGCCTTTGGCCGAAGAAGGTAAGGCGGAGCGCCTGGAACGCGTGGAACCGCCGCTGGCGGGCGCATGGAAAGAGCGCTTCGGTTCGGCGGAGGAATCGAATCAATACCTCACCCGGGTGCAACGATCCTTACGCCGGTCGCTTGCCTCGGGGCTTGCCTTGCGCCAACTGGCTGAGCGGTATCCGCCGGCGAGGTTCTCTCTGCTGCCGAGGGAGGCGGCGGCAGCCGTCGAACGAATGGCGAACTCTCATAGCGGGGCTTTGCAAACCGAGTGGAATGAGGCCGACGGCCTGCTCGATCCGCTCTTGCAGCGCACCGATGCGCGAGCCGCCGCGAGCGAGTGCCCGTTCCCACTGGAATCCTCGGAGAACGCCGTGGAGTCGCTGCGCGCAATCGAGACAGCCATCCACCGGCTGTACATCCCGCGGTTCGGCAAGCCCACCGCGGCCGATCCGTGGACCCTCCTGGACCAGGCGCGTTCCGCGCGCGCGGAGTTGAACCGGCTTTCGGCCGCACCATGTTCGAGATGAAGGAGAGACCCATGCTCAACAGGCGTCAGTTACTGTGCGGGAGCGTTTCGGCGATGACCGCATCCGCCGCGCCGCAAGCCGTGCGCTTCGGCCTCATCGCCGACGTTCATTACGGCCTCATGCCGGACGCCGAGCGGCGGCTGGATGCATTCGCCGAAGCCTGCGCCTCGCGCTCACTCGACTTCGTGATGCAGATGGGCGACTTCTGCCACCCCAAACCGGATGCCCGTTCCTTCCTCAAGAAGTGGCATGGCATTCACTCATCCCGGTACAACGTGCTCGGTAACCACGACATGGATTTCGGCACCAAGCGGCAGATCATGGACGAACTCGAGATGCCGCGGAACTACTACTCGTTCGACCGTGGCGGCTTTCACTTCGCCATCCTGGACTGTAATTACATCCTCGATGGTTCGCGGCACGTGGACTTTGCCAACGGCAACTACTTCGGAACCGGAGACCGCCGCGACCGCGTGAACACGGAGCAATTGGAGTGGCTGCGCGCTGACCTTGCGGCCACACCTCTGCCCTCGCTGGTCTTCACCCACCAGTGCATCGACGGCTACTGGAACCGGCCCGCGCCGGAGCCCAGAGCCGAGGTCAAAGCGCTGCTCACCGAAGCCAACCGCGCCTCAGGATGGAACAAGGTGTTCGCCTGCTTCAGCGGTCACGAGCATGTGGATCACCACAGCGTCGCCGCTGGCGTCCACTACCTGCTCGTCAATAGCGCCTCCTACCACTGGGTCGGCGAAGAGTATGGGCGCTTTGCCAAATACACACAACCTCTTTATGCATTCGTCACCCTCTCGGCCGATGGCTGGCTGACAATGGAAGGCCGTAGGGGTGAGTTCATTCCGCCGTCGCCCAAGCAACTCGGCCATCCGGCCGGGCCTTTCGCCACGGCTTCGATCGAGGATCGCAGGATCCGAATTCCGCACCGTCCCGCCTAGAAGCTACCACGCGCTGGGCCGTTACGCAGACGAAACAACTCCGGAGGAAAAACGATGAACTATCGCTGTCTCTACATCTGTCTTTTGGCCCTGCTCAGCGCGGCAGGCGCTTCGGCGCAGACGATTCGCGCTTCTATCTACGGGGAAGTCAGCGACTCCACGGGCAGCGCCGTGCCGGGCGCCACCATTCGCGCGGTGCACGTGGCCACCAGCACGGAGGTCTCCTATGTCACCGATGAGCGCGGCAACTACGATTTTCCGCGCCTGGTGAAGTTTGGCGAATACCGGCTGGAGGCCGAGGCAAAGGGGTTTCAGAAGCTGATCCGCGAGGGCATCGTGGTGGTCATTGACCAGCGCGCGCGCGTCGACCTGGAACTGCGCGTCGGCGAGGTGTCGCAGACGATTGAGGTCTCAGGCGATGCGCCTTTGCTCGAAACGTCGAATTCGACACCCGGCGCCTATGTCCCCAAGCGTCTGATCGACACACTGCCGTTGTTCAACCGCCAACCGCTGTCGCTCGTCCTGATCGCCCCTGGCGTCACGCCACAGGGCACGTTCGGCCCGATTCTCAACGGCGCGGAGAACAACCCCCGCCCGCTGGTCTACACCATCTCCAACTTCTCCGTGAATGGCTCTCGCGGTGTGACCAACGAGATCATCGTGGACGGGCTTTCCATCAACGTGCCCGAAGGCGGCAATGGCGGCGCAGGCACGGCGGGACCGGCGCTTTCGCCGAATGCCGATGCCACCGAAGAGGTGAAGGTGCTCAGCAACACCTTCTCGGCGGAGTATGGCAAGTCCGGCGGCGGCGTGGTGACAATGACTCTGAAATCCGGCACCAATGAGTTTCACGGCTCTCTGTTTGAATACTTCCGCAACGACAAACTCGACGCCAATCCCTGGTTCAGCAACGCCGTGGGCGCGGGAAGAGCGAAGCTGCGGCAAAACATGTTTGGCGGCGCCATCGGCGGGCCGGTGTGGAAGAACCGCACCTTCTTCTTCTTCGACTATCAGGCCTACCGCCAGGTGTCGCAGGGCGCGCCCGTGCGTAGCAGCCTGCCCACGCTTCCCATGCTCGACGGCGACTTCTCCCAGCTCCGCAACAGCGCCGGCCAACTGATCACGATTCACGATCCGTTGACCGCGGGGCCCGGCGCGGCCCGCGCCGCCTTCGCCGGCAACGTGATACCCAGAAACCGCATGGATCCGGTGGCGTTGAAGGTGCTGAGCTTCGTTCCGCGCGAGCGGCGCTCGGCCGGCGATCCCTTCACCGCCCTGGGCAACAACACCTACTCCAACCCGGTGAAGTCGAGCGAGGGCCAGTGGGATCTGAAGATTGACCACAGCTTCTCGCAGACCCATCATTTGACAGGCCGCATCTCGTGGTGGGATGTCAACAACCGGAACACGCCCACTCTTCCCGGCGTGGATTACGACAACCCGAACCCGGCGGACACGGGCGTCTTCACCGTGCCGAGGCGCAGCTATCAACCCGCGCTCGGCTACACCTGGACCATCAATCCGCACACCATCTTCGACATCCGCGCCGGCTACACGCGCTATGAAGTGGCCGCGACGCACCTGTTTGGGTGCCAGCCTCTGTTCAACTCCTGCCAGCAGCCATTCAATTCGACACAAGCGGGGTTCCCGTCCTACCTGGACAACTACTCCGACGCGAAGGGATTCCCGGGCATTACGTTCTCGGCGGGCTACCAGAGCCTCGGCGTGCCGAACCAGCAGTGGTACACGCCCGACAGCATTGCCGGACAGAGCACCCTCACCCGCATTTCGGGACGCCACGTGTGGAAGGCGGGCTTCGAGTGGCGACGGCAGCACTACATCCGCGGAGGCGGCTCCGACCGCGCCGGCATCTTCCGTTTCTCCGACGCCATGACCCGCCGCGTCAATAACCGGGCCAATACGAACCTCGAGGGCAATCCGATCGCCTCATTCCTGCTGGGCTACGCCGACTCAGGCAGCATCTCGCGAGTCTCGTTCTCCGACGTAAAGAGCGACTACTTCGCCGGTTTCTTCCAGGACGACTTCAAAGTCTCCTCGAAACTGACCCTCAACCTCGGCCTGCGCTGGGACGTCTCGCGGCCCATGTGGGACCGTCTGGGGCAGATCTCATTCTTGGATCTGAACGCGACCAATCCCTTGAATGGCCGCCTCAACGCCGCAGCCATTCCGGCGGGAATGCAATCGACGCTCTTCGGCGGGCTGGAGTTCCCCAACCAAGGGCGGCTCGCCGGAATCAACAACACGATGAGCGTGGACTGGAACAACATCGCCCCGCGCCTCGGGCTGGCGTACCGCGTGGGCGCAAACACAGTGGTGCGCGCCGGCTTCGGCATTCTGTTCAAGACCCAACTGGGCGAGGCCGTACCGCCCCCGCGCGAGAGCTTCTCGGTAACCAACGCCATGCTGGCTTCAGCCGATGGCGCGCGGCCGCTGAACACGTTGAGCGACCCCTTCCCTGGCGGCGATCTGCTGGAGCCTACCCGCGGCGCTCTGGGTCTGCTCACCAACGTGGGGTTGAATGCGCCGGGTATCCTGGGCAGCAATGCGGAGAAGGTTCCCTACATCGTGCAGTGGAACCTCAACATCCAGCACCAGTTGCCGGGGCAGATTTTGGCCGAAATCGGCTATACCGGCACACAGGGCAAGCAGTTGAACCGCCCGCCGATCGACTTCAACGAACTCGACCCCAGCTTCGTTGCACGCGGCAACCAACTCAACCAACTCGTCACCAATCCCTTTTTCGGCGTTGCCGGCATCCCGTCCACCTCCCTGCTGGCCAGGCCAACGGTGCAACTGGGGCAGTTGCTGCGTCCGCATCCGCACTTTCTCGCCATGCAGGCCTGGGACCGCAACGGCGCCAGTTCGAAGTACCACGGCATGACAGCGCGCGTGGAGAAGCGATTCACTCACGGGCTGACACTGTTGGGATCGTTCACCGCGTCCAAGCTGATGGACGATTTCTCCGGCATTCCCAACTGGCAGGGCGCCGCGCCGGCGCGCGACCGCACGCGCTATGATGCCTCGCGCGAATGGGCCGTAAACGAGGAAGATGTGTCGCGCCGCATGGTGGTGTCCTACTCCTACGAACTGCCGATCGGAAAGGGCAAGTCCCTCTGGAACACCTCCGGCGCCGCCGATGCGGTGTTGGGCGGCTGGCAGATCAGCGGGATTCACACCATGTCCACGGGCATTCCCATTCAGGTGATCGGAGGCACGGCCTACCACAGCTTCGGCGCCGGCGTGCAGCGTCCCAACAGCACGGGTGTGAGCCCGGGCAAAACAGGCAGGGCGCAGGACCGCTTGTTGGCGTGGTTTGACAAGGCCCAGTTCACCAATCCGGAACCGTTCACGCTGGGCAACCTCGGGCGCACTCTTCCGAACGTTCGCACCGATGGACTGAATCAGTGGGACTTCTCGGCGGCGAAAGTGTTCCCGATTCGAGAACGGTTCCGCGTGGAGTACCGGGCCTTCTTCCGGAATTTCCTCAACACGCCCGACTTCGCTCACCCCGAACGCACCTTCACCTCGCCCGATTTCGGGCGCGTGACGGCCACGGCGATTCCCGCGCGTCAGGTGCAAATGGAACTCAGGTTCAAATTCTGAGGTGAGCAACCGCTTCCTAAGGCGCGCTCTGGCTTGCCACGGCCGTTCCCGCGGCCGCGGCGCCGGACTGCGCCTTCTGTCACGCCGCAATCGCACGGCAGTACCGCGCCAATGGAATGGCCCGCACGTTTGCGCGGGCCGTTCCAGCAGGCGAGGCCGAGGCGAGCGTGCGCCATGCCGTCTCGGGGCAGGTGTTTCAGGCGTTCGTCAAAGACGGGCAGGTCACCCAGAAGCGCTGGCCGGAGGACGCTCCCTCGCGGACGCTGGAGCGCTCGGCAAGCTATACGATCGGCTCAGGCAATCACGCCAGAAGCTACCTGTTCGCCGAGCCCGATGGCACACTCACGCAGTTGCCGCTGAGCTGGTATACGCAGGAAAAGTATTGGGCGATGAGCCCCGGCTATGACCGCGCGAATCACGCCGGCTTCTCCCGGCAAATCGAGCCCGGCTGCCTCTTCTGTCACAACTCCTATCCGAAGAAGGCCCTGAAGTTCGGCGCCGTCACACGGTACGAACCGGATCTCGCGCAAGGCATCGGTTGCGAGCGCTGCCACGGCGAGGGAGACCGTCATGCGGCCGCTCCGGCTGCCGGCAACATCGTGAATCCGGCCAAGCTGCCCGCCGACCGCGCGCTCGATGTCTGCATGCAGTGCCATCTGGAAACCACCAGCGCGAAGCTGCCCCATGCCCTCCGGCGCGCCGGCCGGGAGGTGCACTCGTTTCAGCCCGGCGAGCGGCTCTCCGGCTATCTCGTGCAGTTCGATCACGCGGCGGGCAGCGGACACGAAGACAAGTTTGAGATCAACAGCGCCGGCTACAGAATGCTGCAGTCGGCCTGTTTTCTGAAGAGCGGAAAGCTCACTTGCACCAGTTGCCACGATCCCCACCTTCCCGCGGCGGGCGTCGATTATCGCAAGGCCTGCCTCACCTGCCATCAGCAGCCGCACGACTCCGGTGACTGTGTAAGTTGCCACATGCCCAAGCGCCGCGCCGAAGATGCCGTGCATGTGGTGATGACCGACCACAAGATCCAGAAGCCGCCCGCCAACCTCGCCCGTTTGCTCGCCCCGCGCCAGGAACACCACGAGGCCTACCGCGGCCCGCTGGAGTTCTACCGCACGCCGGGTCTGACGGCGTTGGAGAAAAACCTCTATCTGGGGCAGGCCCTGATCTCGTCCGGTTCTGACCGCCGCCGCGGCATCGAACTGCTGGCCAAGGCGCTTCCCGCGAAACCGGCGCTGGAGGCAATGGTGGAGTTGGCCTCGGCCTATGTCTCCAGCGGGCAACCGAAGCTCGCTATCCCCTGGTTTCAACGGGCGCTGGCGATCAATCCGGCTATGCCGCGCGTGCGCTACAACTACGCCCTGGCGATGAACAGCGCCGCCCTGATGAAGCAGGTGGTGGCGGCCGAGCCCGCCTTCGCCGAGGCATTGAACAGCTACGGCACGATGCTCCAGCCGGCCCCCGCGGCACGGCAGTATTTCCTGCGCGCGCATGAGGCGCGGCCGGCCATGCCCGAGCCGTTACACAATCTCGGACTGCTCGATCAGGCCGCTGGCAACCTTTCCGGCGCGCGGGGATGGTTTGAGCGGGCACTAGCCGCCAATCCCGGCTTCGCTCCCGCCTACAACAGCCTCGGGCGGCTGGAGGCGCAGGAGGGCCGGTTGGATCGGGCCATCCCTCATTTCCAGAAAGCCGTGGCGCTCGACGATGAGTACGCCGAGGCGCAATACAATCTGGGACGCCTTCTGCAGCAGGCAAACGAGCATCAGCAAGCTCTGCCGCACCTCGAGCGTGCGGCGGCACTACGGCCACGTCTTGCCGAGGCGCACATGGCTCTGGGCGTCGCCTACGGAGAGTTGGAGCGGTTCGCCGATGCGGCGCGCGCATTTGAGCGAGTGCTCCGGCTCCAGCCGGGCAACCAGGAAGCCGAACGGAATTTGCGGGTGGCGCGCGATCTCGCCAAACCGTAACACCCCCCAACAACAGTCAGAAACGAACAACGCGTAGTGTGGCTCAGGGAGGATCGTATGAGGATCTGGGCTCTACTAGCCCGCATTTCTCACCAACCACCACTAGCAAAAAGCCGTCACCTGGGGCATAACTAAGTTTCCACGCAAAGTTACGGCCAACAGGAGACGGCTTCCGCTATGACAGAGTGTAGCCAAGACAGCTTCGATTTTGAACCCCATTTTTCGCGCCAGGTGACGGCGAACTTCGACGGCGGCACATTGACCACCGACGGCGGCGGACTGCTGCTGCGGAAGACCGAGCGGCGCATCGGGCTCATGAAACGGTTGCCGGATTGCTTCCTGGACGGTCGCCAGGCACGCCGCGTCGAGCACTGGCTGGAAGAAATCCTGGCGCAGCGCATCTATGGATTGGCGCTGGGCTACGAGGACCTCAACGATCACGAGCAGTTGCGCCACGATCCGTTGCTGGGAGTCCTGTCTGGCAAGAAGAACCTGCAGGCGCCTCTGGCGGGCAAGAGCACGCTGAACCGCCTGGAACTGACCCCGGAAGGCGATGCGCGGCAGCAGCGCTACCACAAGATCCCCTACTCGCCGCGGGCCATCGACGAGTTGTTGGTGAGCCTGTTTCAGGAAGCTCACGTGCGCCCGCCGCGGCGCATCGTGCTCGACCTGGACGCCACCGACACGCCGTTGCACGGCCATCAGGAGAGCCGGTTCTTCCATGGCTACTACAACCACTACTGCTACCTGCCGCTGTACATCTTCTGCGGCGATCATCTGCTGCGGGCGCGCCTGCGGCCAGCCAACATCGACGCCAGCGCGGGCAGCCTGGAGGAGGTCCAGACGCTGGTGGCGCAGATCCGCGCACGCTGGCCGAAGACACGGATCATTCTCCGGGCCGACTCGGGCTTCTGCCGGGACGAGTTGATGAGTTGGTGTGAGGACAACCGGGTGGACTACGTGTTCGGCTTCGCGCGCAATGAGCGTTTGCGGAAGCTGATCGAGCCACAGATGGAGCAGGCGCGGGCCGAACACGAACGCACCGGACAGCCGGCGCGGGTGTTTGCCGAGTTCGACTATGAAACGCGCGACACCTGGAGCCGGGCGCGGCGCGTGGTGGCCAAGGCCGAACGGATCGAGGGCAAGGAGAATCCACGATTCGTGGTGACCTCGCTGGGCGCTCAGGACTTCCCGGCGCAGGCGCTCTACGAGAAGCTCTACTGCCAACGAGGTGAGATGGAGAACCGCATCAAGGAGCAACTGAGCTTGTTCGCAGACCGGTTGAGCACCGAGACGATGCGGGCCAATCAACTGCGGCTGTACTTCTCTTCGCTGGCCTATGTACTGGTGTGTGCACTGCGGCGGCTGGCGTTGCAGGGCTCCCCGTGGGCCGAAGCGCAGGTGGCGACGATCCGGCTGCGCTTGCTGAAAATCGCCGCCCGCGTGAAGGTGACAGCGCGGCGCATCTGGGTCAGCTACAGCAGCGCCTATGCCTGGCGCAACCAGTTTGAAGCGGCCTTTGCGGCCCTGCGGCGCTGAGCGACCGCGCCAGGCGTTACAAACAAACGAATCGAGGGAGCCGGTTGTTTCACAAACGGTCGAACCGCGCCTGGGAGGCCATTGAAATCGCCAGTTGAGCCCACAAACCTCAACCCGAAGGGCTCGCCAGGGATCGTCACCCGCCCTAACGGCCACCCAAAGTCGAAACTCCGCCGCCGGTAATGCCTTACAGGCCCCTCGAACCTGCTTCGCTCAGTTCTTGTGAGATAAGCGGGCTACCCTTACTTCGGCCCGCGCTCGCGGAACGGTGGGCACGCTCGAGGAAGCCGGCGTGCCAGTCGCAGCTGACCTTCGCCGGCGAAGCGTCCTCACGCCGTCAATCGGCAGTACATCGATCACCGGCGTGGCGGAAAGCGGCGGCAGGCGGTGCCGCAAGAGCCTGGCTGTGGTGAGTGTCTGGCGATCCCACACCAGAGGTTCGAAGAGCGCCCCACCGCCGCCCTGCATGGATGCACCCCTGATCGTGGTTGCGGTGGCCGGCCATCTGCGCGCTGCCGCGCGTGGGTGGATCACCTCCCGTGCAGGGCCCTCCCCATCGGTGAGACACTTTTCAGCAGTACGTCCGCATGCCGCAATCCCGGCTCATCAGTGTAAGTCTCGTATTCTCCGCCATCGCCGTCTTGGCGCTCCTTGCCCAGGACCACGCCTCGGATTCCGGGTACGCACCCGCGAATAGCTGCGCCGCCTGCCATCGCGCCATTTGGGACACCTACCGCCAGACCGGCATGGGCCGCGCCTTCTCTCTTCCGTCCGCTCAAACCGTCACCATCGGAACCTACTACCACGAACCTTCCCAAAGTCACTTCACCATCCTCGATCGCGGCGGCCGGTATTACCAGCGGCGGCATCAAATTAATGCCGCGGGCAGCGAGACGAACCTTTTGGAGAAGTCGATCGACTACGTGATGGGCTCCGGCAATCATGCCCGCACCTTCCTCCATCGCACGCCGCGCGGCACTCTCGTCGAACTACCGCTCGGCTGGTATGCCGAGGACGGCGGCACCCTTGCCATGAACCCCGGCTATGATGCTCCCGATCACGAAGACTTTCGCCGCTCCATCAGCTACGAGTGCATGTTCTGCCACAACGGCTACCCGCGCATCCCCTCAGGTCACGACCAGCCATTTGCCGAACCCGTTTATCTCGACCCCTTGCCCCAAGGCATCGACTGCCAGCGCTGCCACGGGCCCGGCAGCCGTCACGTCGCCGTTGCAGGCACGGCCGGCGCTGAGCGCGGCGCCATCCGCGCGGCCATCGTCAATCCCGCACGGCTCCCCCGCGAACGCCGTGACGAAGTCTGCATGCAATGCCACCTGGAAACCACCAGCTTCCCCCTGCCCAACTCCATCCTGCGCTACGACCGCGGCCCCTTCTCGTACAAGCCCGGCGAGCCGCTCAGCGCCTCGTGGCTCTTTTTCGATCACGCTCCCGGCGCTGGGCGCGGCGACAAGTTCGAAATCGTCAACGCCGTGTACCGCATGCGCAAGTCGCGCTGCTATGTGGAGAGCCAGGGCCGCCTGGAATGCCGTTCCTGTCACGACCCGCATGCGGTTCCCCGCGGAGAGCAGGCGCGCCGTCACTATGACGCCGCGTGCCGCCAATGCCATGCCGCAGCCAACACCCGGCATCCCGCGCAACTCCGAGCCGACGGAGACTGCGCCTCCTGCCACATGCCGAAACGCCGCACCGAGGACGTCGTACACTCGCTGGCCACCGACCATCTCATCCAGCGGCGGCCGCCTGGGAACGCCACAGCGCCCCGCGCCGAACGGCACGAGCGCGGCGAGACCGCTTACCGCGGCGAGGTTGTGCCTTACGAAACCGGCAAGCCCGAACCCGCTTCCGAACGCGAACTCTACACGGCGCTGGCGCAGGTGATCGAACGAAGCAATCTGACAGGCGGCATTCCCCGCTTGCGGGCAGCACTGGCCCGATCACCCAACGCCCGCGCCGAGTTTCATCTCGGGCTCGCCGAGGCGCTCAACGCCGCGGGCCGGCTTGCGGAAGCAATGCCCTCTTATCGCGAGGCGGCCAAGCGCAGTCCCCGCTCGGCGTTCGTAGTGCGCAAGCTCGGCGTCGCGCTGCGCCAGTCCGGCCGGCTGGACGAGGCGCTGCCGGTGCTGGAAGCCGCGTCCGGGCTTGCCACCAGCGACCCCGTGGGCTGGCATGAGCTCGGCCTGCTGCATCGTGCGCGGGGCGACCTCACGCGGGCCCGCGCCGCCTTTGAGAAGGCCATTGCGCTTGACGCCGAGCGGCCGGAGCCGTACGGCAATCTCGGCGCGTTGCTGCTGGCCGGCGGCGACCCCGAACGCGCCGGGACTGCGCTGCGCGAGGCCATCCGCCTGCAACCGGACTACGCGGACGCCCACGACAACCTGGCCAATCTGCTGGCCGCCGCGGGCGATTTCCCCCAAGCCCGGACGCACTTCGAAATCGCTCTCCGCCTGCGTCCCAACGATGCCCGCACTCATTACAACTTCGCCATGGCCCTGGGCCGCGCCCGCCTGATTGACGAAGCGCGGCAACAGCTCGAATCGGCGGTGCGCACCGATCCCGCCTTTCTCGATGCTCGCCTCGTTCTCGCCGACCTGCTGCTTGCCACCGGGCAGCCGCGGGATGCGATCCCGCACTTGCGCGAAGCAGTGCTCCTTGATCCGGCCTCCTCCCGCGCCCAACTCGGACTGGGGATGGCGTTGGCCGCCGCCGGCGACCCCAACGCCGCTGTGCCCTATTTGCGGAAAGCGGCCGCGGCTGCCGAGGCCTCGATCCGGGAGGCGGCAGCGAAGGTTCTGAGCCAACTGGGCATTCCGCAATAAAAAAGCCGGCCAGCCCGTGGGCCAGCCGGCTTGGATTGTCTACGTTGCCGCGCCCTAGTAGGACAGGCGCATGGTCAACTGGATCTGGCGCGGAGTCCAGTAGCTGGACTGCATGGTGTTGATGCCGGTCAATGCGTCGGGGTTGGTGAGCCCCTGCATGTTGAATGCGTTGAAGGCATCGATATTGAAGCGCAGCTTCCAGCGCTCGTTGATCTCGAAGATCTTGTAGAGCGACATGTCGGTCTGCCAGTTGTAGGGGCCCTGGAGGGTAGTGAATCCGAAGGGGTGCGCGCCGCTGGGACCCGGGTTGTAGGCGGTCGTAACATTGGTCCCATTGTTCAGGCGGACGCTCACGTTGTTGTTGCCGAAGTTAGCGGCTCCGGGAGTGTTGTTGATCGGGGCCATGTAAGGCGTGTAGTTGGCCGGAAGTCCCTGGACGCCGCGCGCGGCGTTGATGAGATTCGGCGCGATGTAGCCGTTGAACCACTGGAAGCCCTCGCGGCAGATGCCGGAGCGGCAATCGGTGATCTTCTGTTTCGTCTTGGAGACTTCGAGCTGGTTGAACTGGCCCCAGTGCGTGTCGTTCACCTGGAAGGCCTGGGCGACGAGCTGGCCGGTGAAGGCAAACTGGAAGCCGCCGAGCAGGCCATCGAGGAGGCGGTTGGCGTTGCCGAGGAAGCGCTTGCCCTTGCCGACGGGGAGTTCGACGATGCCGTTGAAGTTCAGACGCTGCTTGGGAATGGCGCCATCGACGGCGTAGTTCTGGAAGCGGTTGAACTCGCGGCTCGGCTCGTAGGCGCTGCCGAGGTCCATGCCCGAAGGCAGAATGCCTGGGGCATACATCGTAGCCGGATTGAGGACGTTATCGCGGAAAGTGTTGCCGCCCACGCGGAACGCGCGCGAGTAGACATAGAAGACCTGGTAGGCGAAGCCCTTGCGCATGTTGCGCTGGTAGTTCAGCTGGAGGGCGCTGTTGTTTGACCAGCCGTACTTGGTGGAGACGACGTTTCCGCCCCAGGTGCGGTTGTCGTAGGGGCGGGTGGCGACCGAGGCCAAAGCGCCGGTGGGCGGCGTCGTGCCGGTGCGCGTCATCCACACGTAGGCCGAGGGAGCGTTGTTGTACTGGAAGTTCTGGTCGAGGTTTTCGCCGTGCGTGTAGACATAGGTGGCCCGCAGCACCGAGCCATCCCGGAAGGGCTGCTCGATGGTGAAGCTCGCCGTGTCGACGCGGGCAGGCGGATAGTCCGGATCGAGGCTGGTGCTCATGGCGATGCCGGGCAGCAGCGAGTTGACGGTGCTGGAGTTGACGACATCACGGCTGTTCTGTCCGGCCACGACGGTGACCGGTGAGCGCAGCAGGAAATTCGGCAGGCCGTCCGGCGACTGCTGGGCGGAGTTGAAGTTCTGCGAGTAAGCCGCGACGAAGGGGTAGAGGGAGGTGAGATAGCGGACCGAGTTGCGGATCGGCACCGGGTAGAGATAGCGGCCATAGCCGCCGCGGATGACCGTACCGTTCTTGCCAAACGACGGAGTCCAGGCAAAACCGACACGCGGCAGGATGTTGTTCCAGGAGGCCCGGATGCCCGTGTCCGGCAGGCCGGCCTCGGCGGGTGTCATGAACTTCGCGCCAAGGTTTTTCAGGTTCGTGATGATCGCCGGCGTGGTGTAGCCGATCTTGTAGTAGTCCTCGATCGGATGCTTGAGCACGATCGCGTTCTTCTCGCGCGAGAAGAAGGTGAAGTTGCCGCCATCGGCGCGAGGGGCGGGGTGGCCTTCCCAGCGAACGCCGAGGTTCAACGTCAGGCTGCGGCCGATGCGGTAGTTGTCCTGGAAATAGAGGTCGAATTCCTGGAGCGAGGAACGGTTGAACGGGGAGTTCAAACGCTGGCTGTAATTATTAGCGGCCCCGAGAAAGAAGTCGGCGTCCTGGTAGCCGGTGTTGGGCAGGCGGTTGTACTGAGCGCCGGAGGTCGGGTCGTACATGGCGGTGGCCAGGCCGGAGAAATCGACGGCGTCCGGTGAACGGTCAGAGAGGTAGCCGAAGCGCTCGTGGCGGAAGCGGCCGCCGAAGGCGAACTGGTGCTTGCCCCAGATCTTGTTCATGTTCTCGTCGATGTTGTCGATGCGCTGGTTCATGCCGTAGTTCCACTGCGAGCCGCCGTAGGGCATGATCAGGTTGGTTCCGATCGCCGGAAATCCGATTTGGCCGAAGTTGTTGGGAAGACCGAGGATGGATTCGTAGTTGGCCTGCGAGGCCGGATTGCCTTCGACATACATCGACTGCCACTGCTGGCTGACGATGGTTTCTGAAAAGAAGGTGGGCGAGAAAGTGTGGGACCAGCCGAGCGCATGGCTCACCGTGGCCACGGGAATCTGTTGGAATCCCGTCGCGCCGGCGGGGAGGCCGCCGCCTTCGATATTGGCCGGCGATGCGCTGGGGTAATTGCGCAGCGCCTGTTGGTATTGGCGGATGTCGGTGAAGCGCACGTAGATGCGGTTGGCGTCATTGAAGACGTGGTCGACCCGCGTGTTGATGTTGGGTACGGTTTGAACGACCTGGTTGGTGTCGTTCAGGTTGGCGTTCACGAGCGGGTTATCGGAGGAGGAAGGCAACGGCGTGGCCGCGTAGAGCGTCTTGGCCAGCGGGCTGATGCGGGCCAGCGGGATTGAGTTATTCGAAAACGGCAGCCGGCGGTAGCTGTTGCTGGCGCTCTGGGTAGTGGAGGGGTCGTAGAGCTGCTGGAAGATGCCCTGGCCGTTGATGAGGCCGGCGAAGTCGCCGGTGCGCATCGCCGGTGTCGGCACACGAACCAACTGGCTCGAAGCCCGACGCAGCGAAAACCGCTCATAGGCGAAAAAGAAGAACGACCGGTTCTTGCCGTTGTACACCTTCGGAATGTAGATCGGCCCCCCCACGGAAGCGCCGAACTCATTGCGCACCAGGGGCGGCGCCTTGAAGTTGGGCGGATTCTGCCGCGCGCGGGCGATCCCGAAGTAGTTGTTGCGGAGGGTCTCAAACATGGTCCCGTGCAGCCCGTTGGTTCCCGACTTGGTCGTCAGAATCACCGTCCCGGGTGTGGAGAACTGCGCCGAGGAGTTCAGCGTTTCAAACTTGGCTTCCTGCACCGCGTCCGGATCCGGCAGCGTCGATTGCGCCGTATTGGCAACGCCGCCAAAGTTGCGGTTGGTCATCGGCGCGCCGTCCTGCGAATACTCCAGCGCCTCGCCCATGAGGCCGTTGGCGCGCGTGCCGTTGGCCTCCAGGCCCGGTACGGTCCGCATCGCCAGGCCGAGGATGTTCCGTCCATTCTGGGGAAGTTGATCGATGCGGTTGGCGTCGAGGAACGTGCTCACCGTCGCGCTGTCATAGGTGGCCAACTGCGGCGCATCGCCGGTTACGGTGACTTGCTCGGCCACGTCGCCCACCTGGAGGACCGGATTCAAGACAACCACTTGGGCGTTGGCCAGGGTGACGGTGGCCTCGTACTTCTTCATCCCCGGCATCGAGAAGGTAACCGTGTAAGAACCCACGAACAGCCCGCGCACGGAGTAAAAGCCGAGTTCATTGGCCCTGGTCGATGTCCTGACCCCTGTGCTTTTGTTGACGACCACAACTTCGCAGCCGGGCAACGCCGCTGCTGTCTCGTCCTGGGCCGTCCCTTGGATCGCCCCGGCGCCGCTTTGGGCCTGGCCTTGCGGGACCAGCCAAAGCAAGGCCCCCATGAGAGTGATCGTAGCGAGCAGCCTCGCCGACCGGTGCTGTCTGATCATCAATGCCTCCAGCGCTGAAAATAGCGGATACTGCCACGAACCGTCTGTTCGCGCCTGCAGGCAGAATGAAAATCCACACGGCGGCGGAACCGCCTCGATTCTCCCCCCCAAGCGCGCACGAAATAGCTTCTCAAGACTTTGAATGCCTCAAGACGCTCAGGGTGATCATTATACAGATTGCCTGTGAATCTAACCATTAAAAGACATTCACCAGACACCAGCAGACACTAACAGGCGTCAACATACAGGCGGATGGCCACACTAGGTCACCCCGCTCATCCACGGCTGTCCCAGCGAGGGTTCGGCCATCGTAATGAATGCGGCCCATCGAATCGTAAAAAGGGCTGAGCATCTTGTTGATCGTCGCCGCCGTCGTAGTTGCCGGATCGGTTCCGCCCGTTGAGTAGCTCGTGTTCGTCACGGCTCCGCGCGGCGAGGTGAGGCTCCACGGCCGCCCCCAGGTGGCGCAGCCGAACGCCGCGCTTGCGCCGTTTGGGCCAGTTTGCTGCGTCAGATGGCAGCGGAGCCGCGCACTTCCAGCCGTCCCCCGGTTCCAGCGTCAGGCGAAGAGGGAAGTGGTCAACGCATGCGCTTCCTGCCGTCCGCATGGGCCAGCGCCGCGCGGCGGCATTGAATCGGCGTCTCCTGAAATCGCTCCTTGAACCGCCGGTCAAAGTAGCTTTGATCGCTGAAGCCGACGCGCACCGCAATCTCGCTGATGGGCATGTCGGTGTGGCGCAGCAGCTTCAGCGCCTGGTTCAACCGGATCTGCGTGACATGCTGCACGAAGGTCCGGTTGGTGGCCTGCTTGAAGGCCTTCATGAACTTCGATTCGCTCATCGCGCAGAGGGAAGCCGCCTCGGATACGGTCAGCTTCTCGGCGTAGTGTTCACCTAGCCAGAGGTGGAGATTGCGGAAGCGCTCAGCCAGCCGGCGCCGCTGCTGCAGCAACGCCCGCGACTCTTCCGAGTAGCCGAAGTGCAGCGAGAGCAGATAGAGCGCCTCCAGCAGATACACCTTGCAGCCGGCTTCCACATGCAATCCGCCGGCATCGCCGAAGTAGCAGCGCAGCAGCTTTTCCAGTGCCGCGTGCAGAGGGACGCGCAAGCGGTCCGTCTGCCGCAGAGCGGGTTCAGTGGAGGCAAGCTGGCAGTAAAAGGGTGTCAGGTACTGCGAGTCGCATTCCGGCGAAGCGGCGCCGCAAATCAGCTCGGGAAGAAAGCTGATCACGGCGGCGCGCGGATTGCGGCCGGTGAACTCCAGCACGCCGTGCATGCTGCGCACGTCCACGACAAGCACATCACCGGCGGCAAACGGCACCGCGCGGTCACCCATGCGGAACTTTCCTTTGCCCTCGAAGGGCACGAATAGCTCCAGCCGCTCGTGCCAGTTCATCGAAAACGGCGCGCGCGCCGGAGAGAAGGAGAACAGGTTGACGTGAAAGGGAAAGCGCGGGTTCAGCGGCACCTCGTAGCGGCCTTCGGCATCGACAAGATGCTCAATCCGGAACGGTTGAAAGGTAAGCTCGCCGGGGAGGCGAATTGCCATGGAGTTCATTCTAGAACGGGAACGGCGGGCTGCCGGAACCCGCCGCGGTCAGCGCCGGAGGACAAGAATCGCCGGAGCGCCGGCAAACTCCGCGGGGTAGTCGATCGTCGCCACACCGGCTTCGATCCGCCCCATCGACTTGCGCTCCCCCGTCCAGGTGTTCACCCACTCAGCCTCCAGCACGCCGGCGAATCCCCTCAGATTGAGCGTGAGGTGACGGTCCTTCGCGCGTGCCTGCTCGCCCTCGGCAAGGCACATCATCGTGGTCGCCTCATCGCTCAAGCACTTCCCCCCGACGGCAAGGGCGGGCGCCGGATTAATCCGCCAGTAAGGCACCGATTCGAACAGCTGCTTGAGAATCTGAAAGCGCGCCATGCCCGGCGGCTCCGGATCAGGCTTCACGATGTCCCAGGCCGTGTTGTTGTAGTAGTAGGCAATGTAGCCGCCCGCAAACAGGATGCGGTAGGCGCGGACAAGATTCAGCTTCCAATCCACCTGGTTCACGTTGCTGTGCGTGGGCAGCGGTTCCACGCCCAACTCGTAGCTGTACTCCACGTTGACCACCGGCCTGCGGCGATGCGCGCGGTCAAAGGCGATCATCTGCTCCCAGTCCGTGTGCTGCTGATCGATGCGCAGGTCGAGCGTGGCGCCCAGCTTGGGGTCCCACTCGTAGATGTCGTCATCGTGCACGCCCACCATGTGGCGGTAGGCATCGGTGGAGCGCACCAGTTCCATCAGGTTATGCTGCAACTGGTTGTTCTTCTCGTTGTAGGACTCCTTGGCAAAGTCCCACACGATGTTCGGATAGGCCTGGTAGCGGGCCGTGACGTAGCGGAAGAAGCGGGCTTCGGCGGCGCTGCCCGCGGCCGGCCAGTTCACCTGCTTGTTGTACACCTTGAACATGATGTGCGCCACGACGCCCTTCTCGCGCAAGGCCTCCATCATGCCGTCGTAGATCTGAAAGAAGCGCGGGTTGAGCCGCTCATGGTCGGGTTTGCCGTTCGTCCCTTCCCAGGGATACACCGGCGCCGGGCCGTAGTCCCACTCATTCACCTTGCCCGGACACCAGCGCGTGTCGTGCGCATACACGTTGACGATCACATAGTTGAACCCGCGGGCGGCGATCTGGTCGATGAGCCTGTGCATCACCTTCCGTTGCGGGTCGAGCATATCCGCGCCCCAAAGCCAGTCAGCCTCGTAGCCCATCAGAAAGAAGCGCGTGCCGTCTTCGAATTGAAAGTGGTAAGGATGCAGCGGATCCACCCTCAGCGCGCCGTGCGTGTGCCGATGCGTATTGGGCCGGGCCTGGATCGACTCCGTCTTGCCGTGCAGCGCGGCCACCGGTGAGAGGGTCCGCATCGTCCACTCACCCGGCACAGGAGCCGAGAAACGCACCTTCCATTGCCCGTTGCCGTCGAAGAAAGCGGGAATGGTCAACTGCCTGCCGTCCGGCCCGTGGAACTCCGCGCGCAAGTCCACCTCAAACGGATTGCCTTCCACTCGCGCCGTGAACGTGAAATCGTGCGGCCGGTACTGTTCCACCTCAACAGCCTGCAACGCAGCGGCAATCGCCAGCAGAAATGCCCACCGTTTCAACGCGTGCCTCATATTCGGACTTGCACTCTATCCCGGAAGCGGCCCCGTCGCTAGAACGATCAGGTGAATTACTTGCACAGTTCTGCCGGTCGGCCTTTGCCCCTGGCGCCGTCCGCTGATCAAGCCGCGGCGCTATGTGCGAGGGAGGGTATGATCGAAGCCTGCACGGCACGTTCTCACGACGCCGTCAACAGAGACGCCTGGGTTGACAGTCAGCATGGCGCGGGCGTGCACGAACAGGGAGGACCGCAGCGCATGATCACGCGAAGAGAGCTATCGATCGGGCTGCTGGCCGGCGGCGCATGGGCACGGCCGTCAACCAACCACTGGCCAGGCGCGCAGTGGGAGCCGCGCCCACCGGCCGCGCTCGGGCTCGACTCGGCGAAACTGGAAGAACTCGCCGCTGCCCTGGGCGGCAACGGCTGCGTGATCAAAGACGGCTACCTGGCACACTCCTGGGGCGACCAGTCGGCCAAGCGCGACTGGCTCTCCTCCGTAAAGCCGGTCTTCAGCACGCTGCTCTTCTTTGCGATTCAGGAGAAGCGGCTTAAGAGCGTGGACGTGCGGCTCACCGAATATGGCTGGGCGCTGCGCGACAAAGACCGCACCATGACCTTCCGCCATCTTGCCGCCATGACCAGCGGCTATGCCCGCCCCGAGCCTCCCGGCGCCGCCTATGCCTATAACGACTATGCCATCCAGCTCTACCAGTTGACGCTGTTTGACCGGCTCTACCGCGAGGCCCCCGATGCCGTTGCCAATGCCCCCGCGCGGCTCGGCGCCCTGCAGTTGGAAGACGGGCTCACCTTCAACGCCCGGCGCCGTCTGCTCGCCTCCGTGCGCGACTTCGCCCGCATCGGCTGGTTCTGGCTGCACCAGGGCCGCTGGAACGGCAGGCAACTGCTCCATCGCTCCTTCTTCCGTAAACACCTGAAGCCGGATGTGCCGTTCGCCTTGCCGCACACACGGCAGGCGGCGAACGATGACTACCTGAACATCGGCACCTTCGGCGGCGGCTCCGATCACTTCACCAAGTTCGGTCCAGGGATCTACGGTTTCAACTGGTGGTTCAACCGAACCAGCCGGCTGCACCCGCGCGACCTCACCTGGCCCGATGCCCCGCGCGATGCGTTTCTCTCCATCGGCGCGGGCGGCAACTGCTGCGCGGTCTTCCCCTCGCACGGAATGGTGCTCGCTTCCTCGCGCGGCAATTGGGGCGCTCTGACAGGAGGCGATGCATCGTCCCCCATGAACCGCCATCTGATGTTGCTTTCGAAGGCGGCGAGCGGAGCAAGAGGCTGACCGCGAGCTACTTCGAGCGACTGCGGAAATGGCGCTCGAAGCCGGCCGCGATCTGCGACAGCGCCTGCGCGGCACGCGCACCGGCCCCCCGCTTGATGGCGTTCACCATGCGCCGGTGTTTCTCGACTTCGCCGAGCCGGTCGATGGGCACGGCGATGCCGGCTTTGGCGTCGCGCATGCTGTTGGCCAGCCCCGAGGCAAACAGTGAGCCCACCGAGGTCTCCAGCGCTTTGGCCGCATGGTGATTGCCCGCGGCGCTCCAGATGCACTGGTGCAACAGCAGGTCGGCATGGAAGAAGGCCGCCATGTCGTCCTCCCGCGCGGCCGCGAAGAGGTCGTCGAGCCGCCGGTCCAGTTCCGCGGCTGCCTCGGGCGTGATGCGCAAGGCGGCCCATTCCACCACCTTCGGTTCGAGCAGGCTGCGCAGCTCACAGATGCGCAGCGCTTCCTCATCCGTGAGTTCGACCACCGAGTATCCGTAGTTCAAGCGGCGCACCAGCAGCCCGTTGCTTTCCAACGCCTGCAAGGCCTCGCGCACGGGAATCGAACTCACGCCGAAGCGCTGCACTAGCTCCCGTTCCACAATCCGCTGGCCCGGCTGAAACACGCCGGTGAGGATGTCCTGCTGCAGAACGTGGACGATCTCATCGCGCAACGACTGCGGGCGCAACAGGCTCGTGGAAGGTGATTTCACCGAGGTCGACACGCTTGCCATCTCTTTTGCATGTTAACACCCGCAAACCAGGCTCCTGCTTGACAAGCGCCAACTTTATATATTATATCCATTGCACATGAGGAAGCTCAGTCTGCTCTCGCTTTTGCTTTGCGCCGCGCTGCTGGCGCAGTTGAATACCGGAACCCTCGTCGGCGTCATCGTTGATTCCAGCGGCGCCAGCGTGCTGGGCGCGGAAATCGTTCTTACTAGTGAACTGACGGGCGATACGCGCAAGACGCTCTCGGCCGACAACGGCAACTTCACCTTGCCGGGCATCCCAGCCGGCACTTACACGCTGAAGATCAGCATGCAGGGCTTTCAAACCGTCGAGCGCAAGGGCCTCGTCGTTGCCTCAAACGAATACTTGCCGGCGGGCACCATCACACTGCAACTGGGCAGCACGACAGAGGTGGTGAGCGTCACCGCAAGCCGCGCCGTGGTGCAAACGGCCAGCGCGGAAAACTCCTCGATGCTCGAGTCCAAGCAGATGAGCACCATGCTCACGCGCGGCCGCGACGTGCTCTCCCTGCTGCGGTTGATGCCCGGCGTCTCGCAGAACAGCGATCCGAATTCGCTGGGCAGCGAAATCGGCTCCTCGGCGCCCAACATCGGCGGCTTGCGCAACACCGACAGCACGGTGTCGGTGGACGGCCTGGTGGGCAGCGATGGAGACAACGTGAACGTCAACATCACGGCGGTGAGCATGGATGCGGTGGAAGAGGTGAAGGTGCTGGTGAACAACTACCAGGCGGAGTATGGCCGCAATGCCGGCGCGCAGGTGTCCATCATCTCCAAGTCGGGCAGCCGCGACTACCACGGCACGGCGTCGTGGTTCAAACGCCACGAGATGTTCAACGCCAACAATTTCTTCAACAATCTGAACGGCCTTAGAAAGCCCGTGTATCGCTACAACACCTTCACCGGCACGTTCGGCGGCCCGCTGATGATCCCCAAGCTGTTCAACAAGAACCGCGAGAAACTCTTCTTCTTCTATGCCCACGAACAGTGGCTGGCCCGCGAACCGCAGGGCATCCGCCAGGTGACCATGCCCACGAGCCTGGAACGCCAGGGCAACTTTTCGCAAACCGTAAACCCGAACAACTCGCTCATTGTCGTCCGCGACCCCACGAACGGCCAGCCCTTTGCCGGCAATCTCATTCCGAACAACCGTCTCAACCCGCTCGGCCAGGCAATGTTGAACATCTTTCCCCAGCCGAACTTTCTCGATCGAAACATCAGCCGCGGCAACTATAACTATCAGCACCAGGACATCCGCGAATTGCCCAAGCGTCTCGACCAGTTGAAGGTGGACTACAACGTCACCGAAAAGGACCGCCTGAGCGGCCGCTACCGCGACTGGATTCAGAATTCCAAGGGCTACACCGCCATCGCCGGATGGAATTCCAACTGGGACCACTTCTATAACGCATACGCCAAAACCGAGAAGAGCATTGTGCTCAACTACACGCGCACGCTCACGCCGACCCTGCTCAACGAGTTCGTCTTCGCCGGCCGCGTCATGGGCGAAGGCACGCCAAAGCCATCGGCTGAAGAGGCCGCGCCGGTTCTGAAATCGGCCCGTGGATTGGGAAGCTTGCGACAGCTATTCCCTGGAGCCAATCCGGACAACTACCTGCCCGTCATGTCCTTTGGAGGCGTCGTGGGCGCGCCCACCATCGGTTACGACAACCGCTGGCCGATCAAAGCCGGCGACACGCGCTGGACGTTTGGCAACAACACCACCTGGTCCCGAGGGAAGCACAACTTCAAGGCGGGCATGTATTACGAGTTCAACATCAGCGATGAAGGTATCGCTGGAGCCTGCTTCACGGGCTGCTTCGCCTTTAACGCCGACGCCAACAATCCTCTCGATTCGGGCTTTGCGTTTTCCAACGCGGTATTGGGCAACTTCCGTTCCTACTCGGAATCATCGAAGCGCAACTTCCGCGGCGGCCAGAATTTCCTGTTTGAGTTCTTCGCTCAGGACAGTTGGAAAGTGTCTCGGCGTCTGACGCTGGAATTCGGTCTGCGCATGTCGGCCTTCAGCCCGTGGCGCCTCCAACCAGGCCAGGAGGGCGCGGCCTGGGTCAAGGAGCGCTTCGACCAGTCCAAGACCGTCCAACTCTTCCGTCCCACCATCAGCGGCGGACGGCGTGTGGGGCAGAATCCGGTGACAGGCGAATTGGTCCCCGCCGTCCTCATCGGCGCACTCGTTCCCGGCGTCGGCGACCCCTACAACGGCATGGTGCTGGGCAATGACACCAGCGTGCCTCCCGGCTGGCAAAACCGTCCGGGGCTCCAGCCCGGCCCTCGCTTTGGCTTCTCCTACGACGTGTTCGGCGACGGCAAGACGGCGATCCGCGGCGGCTTCGGCATCACCCGCCAAACGCAGATCAACTCCGCCTACGCCAACAGCCAGGTCAACGCGGTCCCCCCCATCGTCTTGCAGCCGAACATCTACTACGATTCCATCCAGAACGTGTTTGGCGGCAGCGGCGGCTCATCGACAGGCTTTCTCTTCCCGCCTGGCACGGTGAGGTCGTTTGAGCTGAACTACAAGCCGGCCAGCGTCTATAACTTCTCGCTCAACATCCAGCAAAACATCGGCTTCGACACGGTCCTCAGCGTCGCCTTCGTCGGCAACACCGGGAAAAATCTGCTGCAGAACCGCAATCTCAACACGTTGCCCTATGGCACGCGCTTCCAGAGCTGGGCGCAGGACCCGACCTCGCCGGGACGTCCGTTGCCGGACACCTTCCTGTCACCTTATGCCGGCTACCAGGCCATCAGCACCTTGGAAAACTCAGGCCTCTCCAACTACAACTCACTGCAAACCACCGTGACACGGCGCTTCAGCCGCGGCCTGCAATTCGGCGGCGCCTGGACCTACTCCAAGGCCATGAACTACTCCGACGGCCCCGCCAACATGCCCGTCTTCCGCAGCGCGCGCGAGTTTCTCTACGGCAAGGCAGGCTATGACCAGACGCACATCCTGGTCATCAACTTCACCTACGACGTGCCCAAGGTCAGCACCTACCTCCCCAATCGCGCCGCCAAGGCCGTGCTTGACGGCTGGCAGGTGGCCGGCTTCGGCTCCATGGCCAGCGGCTTCCCCACGGGCGTCGGCTTTACCCTGGTCGACAACGCCGACCTCACCGGCGGCGGCGATGGCAACCGCGTCAACATCCGCGACAGCGCCGTCCTCGCCCGCGACGCACGCGGTTTTGCCCGCTGGTTTGACCCCACTGTGTTCTCGCGGCCCGCCCGCGGCGATCTCGGCAACGCGCCCAAAGACGTCTACCGCGGCCCCGGCATCAACTCCTGGGACATCTCCGTGTTCAAGAACTTCCCCGTGTTCTCCGAATCGCGCGTCATCCAGTTCCGCAGCGAGTTCTACAACATGTTCAATCACACCCAGTTCGCCGGGGCCGATTCCACGGCGCGCTTTGATGCCGCCGGCAACCAGGTGAATACGCGCCTCGGCCAGGTCACCAGCGCCCGCTCCCCGCGCGTCATCCAATTCGCCCTGAGCTTCAAATTCTAATGCTCACCCGACGTTCCCTTCTCGCCACCGCCGCGGCCCCGGCCTTCCTTCCGGCGGCCGCGCGCAAAACCGAAGTCTCCATTCGCGGCGACATGTTCTTCCTCAACGGCCAGCCCACTTACAAAGGGCGCACCTACCAGGGCCGCAAAGTGGAAGGCCTGCTCATGAACTCGCGCATGGTGCAGGGCATCTTCGATGATCGCAACCCGGCAACGCGCACCAAATGGGCTTACCCCGACACGAAGAAATGGGATCCCGAGCGCAACACGCGCGAGTTCATAGCCGCCATGCCCGAGTGGAGGAAACACGGCCTGCTCGCCTTCACCATCAACCTCCAGGGCGGCAGCCCCGAAGGCTATTCGAAGAGCCAGCCCTGGGACACCTCCGGCATCGCCCCCGATGGTTCGCTCTACCCCGACTTCATGAAGCGCCTGGAGCGCATCCTCGACCGCGCCGGCCAGCTCGGCATGGTCGCCATCGTCGGCTACTTCTACTTCGGCCAGGACCAGCGCGTCAACGACGAAGCCGCCGTCCGCCGCGCGGTGGAGAACGCCACCAACTGGCTGCTCGACCGCGACTACCGCAACGTCCTCGTCGAGGTGAACAACGAAACCAACGTCCGCGCCTACGACCACGAGATCCTCAAGCCGGCGCGCATCCACGAACTCATCGACGCCGTGAAGGGCATGAACCGCAAGGGCCGCAGGCTACTCACCGGCACTTCTTACGGCGGCAACGCGATTCCCCTCCCCAATGTCGTCAAGAGCTCTGATTTCCTCCTCGTCCACGGCAACGGCGTGAAGGACCCCAAACGCATCGCCCAAATGGTGCGCGAAACCCGCGCCGTCGAGGGCTACCGTCCCATGCCCATCCTGTTCAACGAGGATGACCACTTCGACTTCGACAAGCCGGAGAACAACTTCCTCGCCGCCCTCTCTGAATACGCCTCCTGGGGCTACTTCGATCCCGGCGCCAGCGACTACTCGGATGGCTACCAGTGCCCGCCCGTGAACTGGGGCCTCAACACCGAGCGCAAGCGAGGCTTCTTTCAACTTCTGCGCGCCATCACCGGCGCTTGAGGATCTGCACGCCCCGCCGCTTCCGGCGGCCGTGAGAGGAGTGCCCTATGAAAGACGGTTACCGGCTGTTCGATACTCACGTGCACATCGGCACCGCTCGCCACAGCGGCCGCCGTCACCACGCCGCGGAGATCATCAAATCGATGGACCGCTTCGGCGTCGATCGCGCCGTGGCCATTCCCTTTCCCGTTGTCGACGACTACCGCCGCGAGCATGACGAGATCGGCGCCGCCCTCCGCGACTATCCCGGCCGCTTCGTCGGCGCCGCCTGTTTGCATCCGTTCGTGCCCGAAGCCGAGTACCGCGACGAGGTCCGCCGCTGCCGCGAGCAGCATGGCTTCCGCGCTCTCAAATTCCAGCCGCAGTATCAGGCCCTCAACCCGCTACTGGAGAGCAGTTCGTTCCTCTTTGAAACGGCCATCGAAAACCGCATGGCGCTCATCGTCCACACCGGCACGGGCATCCCCTTCTCTCTGCCTTCCATGTTCCTGCTGGCCGCCCGGCGCTACCCCGAACTGAACTTCGTCCTCGCACATTGCGGCGGCGGCGGCATCTTCCTGGGCGAAGCCATCGTCGCCGCGACGCTGTTCGAAAACTTCTACCTCGAACTGTCGAGCCTCATGCCCCACCATGTGCTCGAGGTCCTGCAGCGCATCCCCAGTTCCCGCCTCATGATCGGCTCCGACCTGCCCGAAAACCTCAACATCGAGCTGTCGAAAATCATGCAACTCCCCATCAGCGACGCCGACAAACGGAACATCCTCAGCGAAACCGGATGCCGTGTGTTCGGCCCGCCAGAGTAGCCGCTCCTCAGCGCGCTCCGCTCTTCACAATCAACAACGCGGGCGCCGCCTGGAACGACTCCGGCTTCTTCAATCGCGTGATCTGCGCTCCGCTCAACTGCGCCGGCGCCCGCTCACCGCTCCATGTGTTCACCCACTCCGCGGTCGCCGTCGAGGGATTCTCCAACGCGCTCAGGTTCGCGGTGAGTTGCGTGCCCTTCACATAGAACGCATACGCATCGCCCGGCAACGCCAGGCAAGGGCCACCCACGGCCAGCTCATTCATCGGCTGCATGCGCCAGTAAGGAAGCGACGAAAGCGTGGCGGCCAGCAGTTGGAACGGCTTCATCCCAGGCGCTTCGGGCTCCGGCCGGAACACGTCCCAGGCGGTGTTGTGGTAGTAATACACGCCGTAGCCGCCGGCCAGATAGACAAGATAAGCACGGTGCAACTGCTCCTGCCAGTCGTGCTCGGTGCGGTAGGTGGGCATCTTGTCCACGCCGCGCTCATAGGCGAATTCGGTATTCACCACCGGGTAGGCGCGAATCGCGCGGTCGAAGGCGATCATCTCCGCCCAGTCGGTGTGCTGTTGATCGGAGCGGAAATCGAGGTTCCGGTTCAGACTCGGCGTCCAGGTATACAGGTCATCGTCGTGCGCCGTGGTCAGGTGCTTGTAGGCGTCCAGGTCCCGCACATAGTCGATCAGGGCATACTGCAACTGCTCGTCCTTCTCGTTGTACGACTCCTTGGCGAAATCCCACACCACGTTCGAATAGCCCTGGTAGCGCGCCGTGACGTATCGGAAGTACTTCTTCTCGTCGGCGCTATGCTTGGCGGGCCAATTTACCTTCTTGTTGTAGACCTTGATCATGATGTGAGCCACAATGCCCTTTTCCTGCAGGGCGTCCATCATGCGGTCGTAGATCTGAAAGAACTTCGGATTGAGCCGCGAATGGTCGGGCTTCTCGTTCGTTCCTTCCCAGGGGAAGATCTCGCTCGGGCCGAAGTCCCACGCATGCTTGCGTCCGGGGCTCCAACTGGTGTCGTAGGCGAAGATGTTCACCATCACATGATTGAAGCCGCGAGTGGCCATCTGATCGATCAGCGTGTGCATCAGCTTGCGCTGCGGGTCCAGCGAAGCGGCGCCCCACAGCCAGTCGGCCTCATAACCGAGCAGAAAGTAGCGTGTGCCGTCCTGATAAAGGAAATGGTAGGGATGCGCCGGGTCCACCATCAGCTTGCCGTGAATCTGGGCATGACGGTTCGGTGTGCAGTTAATAGTCGTTTCGCTCCGGCCATGCAGCGCAGCCACGCTTGAGGAAGTAGTCATCGACCAGCGGCCCAGTTCCGTCGGCGCAAAGCGGATCTTCCACGTGCCATCACCGTCGTAGAAGCCGGGCACAGTAAGGCGGACGCCGGTGGGACCCGTGAATTCAGCCGAAAGCGCCACATCGAAGGGGTTGCCCGGAACACTCGCCTGGAACGCGAAGTCGTGGCGGTGATACTGCGGAATGTCCACCGCCAGGGCCTGCGTGAACAGGCTGGAGGCAATCAGGGCAAGGAAAAAGCGTGTGTGTTTCATGTCGTGCGGGGGCAAATCGAGACGCAACTTATTCTTCCCGACCCGCGCCGAGGCAGCTAGCACGATCCACCGTTTTTCTTGCATGATCCTGCAGCGGCGCCCGTTGCCCCCCACGGCTTTGCCCGCGACGCTTGGTGAGCGCACTCCCGCGCTCGCGCGACGTCCACCCACCTTACCGTGCCTGACCTTCACGCGCCTGACCTTCACCCGCCTAAACAGAGGCGTTCCTGACACACCGCTGGAGCGGGGCATGATGAGACTGCTTGTTTTGGTCCGGAGCGAAATCAGCCCAATCCAGCCACACGCCGGGTTGCATATGACCCACGCGCGCGTCCAAGGCAACCCGGCAGTTGCGCCTTGAGCCGTACTCTCATGGTTAAGCGTTTGGCCGGGAACGCCTCCATCGGAGACGAGGCTCACCGGCAGATCGTGGCCATGTTGGGCTGCCTGCCAGGGCAAGCCAGAAGCGCATAGAGCGATCCACTCACCTCGGCTTTCAATCCGTTCATGCGATGCCTCAGTCCGCTCATGGGATGAAACTCAAGCTCGACGGAAGCCCAAGTTAGGGTGAAAACTTCCGCGAGCCGTCGCGGATCTGAACCATGGCCTGGAATCGCCACCTCTTCACCGGCTTGTTGTTGCCGCTTCTCGCCTCGGCGCAGATGGGGCAACCGGTGACACTGATCCGCTCCCAGCATGTGCGCCTGCCGGTTTCCGGCGAGGTGCAACGGCTGGCCGTCGGCGACCCGGAGATCCTCGCCGCCGAGCCCGTGAGCAGCCGTGAGTTGCTCCTGCTCGGGAAGGAGTCCGGCCGCACCACGCTCATTGTGTGGTTCCGCGATGGCAGCATCCGCGAATACCTCTGCAACGTCCAGCGCGATCTGAAGATCCTCCAGGAAGCCCTCCGCCGCATTGAGCCCTCGATTGAAGCCGAGGCGGCGCCCGACCGCGACGCCATCGTGCTCACCGGTCTCGTGCCCGACCTCAGCTTTTCCCAGGCCGCCGAATCGGTGGCTAAAAGCTACCTCGACGCTGGAGAAACACGCCGCCGCGGGGCCACCGCGCCGCTGGTTCGTGGCGAAGGCGAACCGCTAACCGCCCCAGCGCTCCCCGCCGAAGGCCAGCCCTCGCCGCGCCAGGAGACGGTCCGCGTGGGAACTGTCGCCCCGGCGCCGAGCGGCAAGGTGATCAACCTCATCCGGCTGCGCGAATTGCCGGCGCTGCTTGAAGACAGGATCCGCACGGCCATCCGGCCTTTGACAGGCGAATCGGTGGAGGTCCGCCGCATCCTGCGCGGCACCGTGCGCGACGACGCCAAGGACGTTTTCCTCTTCGAAGGTTCGGTGGCGAATCAGGTGACACTCACCCGTGTGCTCACGCTCGCCGCGCAGTTGGTCACCGGGCGTACGCTCAGCGAGGAAGACATCCGCGTGGTGGCCGACGAGGCCGGGGCGCTGGCCGGCAACAATCAGAATCAGGGCGCCGGCCAGCAGGGCGGGCAGAGTCTGGGCTTCGGCGGCGGGGCCGGAGGCGGCCTGTTCGGAGGAGGCGGAGGGGGGAATCGCGCGGGCCGGCTGACCAATCAGATCCGCCGCAACATCGGCCGCGCCAAAGCTGTGGAAGCAGCCGATGGCCGCATTCTCTCCTTCGTCCACGTCGCCGACCTGCCGCAAGTGCGCGTCGACATCCGTCTCTATGAAGTGAACCGGACCAAGCTGCGGCAATACAACTCCAGTTCGGCCGCGCTCGCTTCGGACTTCCGGCAAGGCGCGCTGCTGCCGGCGGGCGGGGCGCAGGCGGTGCAAGGCAGCCAGGCAGGGCGCGTGCAGGGAACCCCTGGATTTCAGAACGTTTTGTCGTTTTTAGGCGGCACGCTGGCCAACCAGCTGCAATTGTCGGCCGGGCGCTTCACCATCGACTCCATCTTCTCGTTCCTGGAACGCAACGGCCTGGCGCGCAGCCTCTCCTCGCCCTCGCTCTCGGTGCTCTCCGGCGAGATCGCCATCTTTCAGGTGGGCGGCGAGATCCCCGTGCCCGAATCGTTCCTGCCCATCCTCGGCGTCGCCGGCGCGGGGGGCGCCGCCGCGCTCCCCAACGGCATCTTCAACTCGGTCACCTTCCTCCCCTTTGGCGTGCAGCTCAGCGTGCGGCCGCTGGTGGGCGATGACGACTCGATCACGCTCGACCTGCAACCGCAGATCGCCACCCCCAGCTCGCAGCTCACCGCGAGCATCCGCGAATCCACCGGCACCAACCCGCTCACCACCGCTTTCGAAACGCGCGCGCTGCGCACCAGCGCCCGCTTGCAGGACGGCCAGGCGCTGGTCGTCGGCGGCCTGCTCTCGCGGAGCACGAATGAGAACAACACCGGCACGCCAGGCCTGAAGGACACACCCGGACTGGGCTGGCTCTTCAAATCGTTTGACCGCACCGATGAGGGCCTTGAACTGGTGCTCGTCGTCAATCCGGTGCTCATTCGCGATCCCAACCCGTCGGCGCCCCTGTGGGAGTTCCCCGCCGCTGTTGACCTGTTCTCGGACAAGGCCAAGCCGTCCGCTGGAGCCAAGGGGGCGACGCCATGAGTTTTTCTATGCCGGGGAGTTCCGTCCCGGCAAACCATCAACCCTTACAAGGAGACAACCTCACATGCTGAGACTTCAGAAGAAGAACAGAAAAGGCGCCGCGCTGGTCGAATACGGCCTGCTCATCGCCGGCGTCGCCCTCATCGCCGCCGCCGCCGTGGCCACCTTCGGCCACAAGACGACAGACCTGATCGGGGCCATGGCCGCCGTGTTGCCCGGCGCGCATATCGACGACAACGCCCCCATCGTCAGCGGCAAGATCATTGAGACCGCCAACACGGTGGCGGGCACCGATTCCGGCGGCGCAGCCGCCATCGGCATCGGCCTCGACGTGACCACGATCGAAGCCAACAGCGGCACCACGCGCCTCGGCAACAACCTGGCCACCGCCGGCAGCATTGCCGACCTTGTCCTTGAGCCGTAGACCGTGATCCGCAGTTGGAACGGGCTCCCCGCGCCGCTTGGGCGGCGCAGGGGAGCCCATCGTCACAATTCGGGTGTGCGGCGCCGCGGCTCGGCGCTGGTCGAGTTCGCGCTCGTGTCGTTCGTCCTCTACGTGCTCGTGGCAGGGGGGATCGAACTGGCGCGCATGGTCTTCGTCGCACAGGCGCTGAACGATGCCGCTCGCGTCGCGGCGCGGGAGATGTCGCTGTCGACGGCGGCGACCTTCGACGACGCGCTGAGCCAGGTGTTTGACGAAACCCAACTGGTGATCTCCTCCGTCACTCCGGGGGAATGCAATTTCGACGGCGCTACCAACAATCTGCCCCTGGTGAATCGCGCCCTTCTCCCCTTGATGATCGTCGACCGCGTGCCCGTGGGTGGCGGCGGCTATCAGTGTTTCCTCCGCTACCCAGGCGCGCTCTACCAGGATGGCGCAACCTACCGCGTCGGCATTCCGTACGTCCCGCCGCGCGCCGATCCAGCCGTGGAGCGCATCCAGTGGCGCCCCGTCATCGAGCAGATCCCTCACGCAAGCGGCTCGGCATTCGACAATGGCATCGCCGGCGTGATCCTCAACTACCCGTTTCAAGCCGCGGGCCTCTCCAGTTTCCAGCCCAGCGCGGATGGTCAGTTGGAGCCAAACATGGGCAACGTCAACACCGCCTCCGATGACGATGTCGAGGTGGACCCCGCGAGCGCCGCCAACGCCCCCGCCGGCGCGCCCGTCGATTCGCCAGCCGGACCCGCCAGCACCACCGTGCGCCCCTATGCCGGCGCCTATGGCCTGGGCAGCCAGTTTGCGTTCGCGGGCCGCGTGGTCCGCCCCTTCCGCCGCCTCATCTCGGGGCAGGCCATCTATCGCCGCGAGGTCATCGAATGAGACCCTTCGTTCCCCGCCGTCCCTGGTACCGCCGCCCGGCCATCCTCACCTCCGCCTTCGCCGCCGTGCTGCTCGGCGGGCTCTGGTACACCGGGCTGATTACCATTCCCGGCTTCGGCCCCACCGCCCCTGACCGCCGCGGCCTGGTTGCGATCCCTGTCAGCGCGCAACGCATTCCGCGCTACACGCGCATCACGCGCGACCACTTCTGGGACGCGCAGAATAAGCGGCTCACCGTCATCTACCTGCCCCCGGCGCAGGTGCCCAAAGCGATGTACGCCGACATGCGGCAGATCCTCGGCCGCGTGCTCGACCACGACAAGCAGCCCGGCTACGCCTTCACCGAGGATGACTTTCTGCCCCCCGGTACGCGCCCCGGCCTGGTGGCCGGCATTCCCGCCGGCAAGCGCGCCGTACGCGTCGATGCCGACAAGGTATCGGGCATCTTTGGACTGCAGCCGGGCGACCGTTTCGACTTGATTTCGGCCCTGCCGCTGGACACCGGCCGCGGCCAAGCCCAAGGGTTCGGAAACGTCGGCGGCGTCTATGGCAAGCAACTGGATCTGCAAGCGCGGCTGAGCAACTGGCAGAAGCAGGCCACCGTCGAGGTGCTGGTGCAGAACGGTATTGTCGTCGAGCCCATGATCACGCGCCAGGTGCCCGTGTTCGCCCGCTCGCTGACGCAAGGCGCCATCACGCGCACGCGGCCGATTCAGGAAATCGTCATCGCCGTGGACCCGCACGAGGTTGCCGGGTTGCTGGAGGCCTTGGCCATTGACGCCGACCTCAATTGCATCCCGCGCTCAGGCCGCCCGGACGACCCCATGACCAGCCGCACGCCGGGCCAGTTGCCGCGCAGCCCGTTCTCCTTGCCCGCGGTGGCCGGTTCCAGCAGCGGCGGCGCGGCGGCGGCTTCGTCGCTCACCATGATCGAGACCATTAACGGCACCAAGCGCGACATGGTGGCCGCGCCTTCGAGGAAGTAACGGCATGATTCTGGTGCAGGTCTTTCTCCTGATTCTCGGCTTCTGCGCGCTGGCGGCATTGAGCGTGGATCTCGGCTACGCCACGCTCACGCGCGTGCAGATGCAGAACGCCGCGGATGCCGCCGCGCTGGAGGGCCTGCGCTATCGCGACGAGCCCACGCTCACCGCCGAGGAGAAGCGCGCGCGAGCGGCTGAGTTTGCCGGCGGATACTTTGCCGACAACGGAACCGCCACAACCGGTGCGGGTCCAGAAATTGGGCTGAGCGCAGGCGTGAGTGACTTGAACGCGCTACAGACGATCGAGTCGCTTGGCTACTACAAGCCCGCGCTGAAGGCGAACCCAGCGAACGAGCCGGGCGGCGATGTCGTCACGGGTAGCTTTGCCGCGGGGCAGCCGGGCGTGGAAAACGCCGCTTACGAGCGCCTCGATTTCACCAACGCGGGCGACCGCGCCCTGCTCGTCCGCATGCGCCGATCCAACGAGGAGTTCGACAACATCACGCGCTCCGGCGGCCCCGCGCTCCCCTTTCTCTTTGGCCGCGTCACAACGATGCAGCCCAACGCCTCCGGCTACAGCCCGCGCATCGATGGCATCACCGTGCGGGCGACGGCAATTGCCGAGGCCCGGCCGGTGAGAAGCGTTGGCACTGCCGGCTCTCCTGGCGCCGCTGGTTATGCGATCCGGCGGGCCACATGGGAAACCCTGAGCGGCAGTACCGCCGTCACCGTTGAGGCCGGCGGCGCCATCCTGCTGGGTCTCACTGCAATTGGCAGGTTCATTCCGCCTGGCTCCGCGCGAGTCGTCGGATCGCTCGTGCAGGCCTCGGCTCCTCAGCCCGATTCCGGGCGATACATCCCGATCTTCGAGGAGATCGAAGGCGTGGAGCGCGTCATTGGATACGGCGCCGGAACCCTCACCTTTGTTGGAACTGCCGGCACACTCACCAAAGAGGCCGCACCGCAAGTAGCGGTTGCGAACGCCAGCGTGCATCTGACGGGTGAACTGCCTCCCCTGAGCCCGCTGGAGCGGCAACTGGTTCTGCAGGCTAACCGGCAGTTGCAGGATGCGCTGCTCGCCCCTACCCTCGTCCGCTAATCGCCATGGAAACCACCCTCCAAATCCTCCTCGTCGGCGCTGACCCGGCCCTTCCCTCCGAACTCCAGGCCGCCCTCTCGGCCGTGCCCAACTTCCGTGCTGTCCTCCACACCGCCACCAACTTCCACGAGGCCATTGAAATCGCCTTGAACCGCAACCCGCACCTCATCTGCGTGCAGATGGAGCGCGACGTGCGGGACTTGCGCGCCTTTGCCCGCGAGGTGAACCAGGCGCTGCCGCGCACGATGGTCGCCGCCCTCTACAGGCCTGACCAGTGGAGCACCAACGAACTGGAAAGCAGCGTCATCATCGATCTGCTGCGCTCGCAGGTGCAGGACTTTCTCCGCCGCCCGCTGGCCTCCACCGAACTGCGGCCACTGCTGGACCGGCTCTTCCGTCCGCGCACGGCGTCAACGTCATCCATCGGCAAGGTGGTTTCCTTCGTCAGCAACAAAGGCGGTGTGGGTAAATCCACGCTCGCCGTCAATGCCGCCTGCGCCCTCGCCAAGCGTCATCCAGGACGTGTGTTGCTCATCGACGCGTCCCTGCAGTTGGGAGTCTGCGCCATCATGCTCGGCCTCGCGCCGCAGGCCACCCTCGTCGATGCCGTGCGGGAGCGCGAACGCATCGACGAATCGCTGCTGCGCCGGCTCGCTGTTTCGCATGAGTGCGGGCTCGACCTGCTGGCCGCCCCGCCCGACGCCGTCGCCGCGGCCGATGTCGACGACGCCTCGCTGTCCCGTGTGATCAGCCTTGCGCGCCGGTCCTATTCCTACGTCGTCGTGGACACCTTCCCTGTTCTCGACTCGGCCGTCATCGCCATCCTGGATCTCTCCGACACCACCTACATCGTCCTGCAAGGCATTGCCGGCAGCTTCGCCGGAGCGCTCAAACTGCTGCCCGTACTGGAGGCCATCAACTTGCCGCGCGAACGCCAGCGCCTCGTCTTGAACCGCAACTACCCGCGCTTTGCCGGCCACCTCGACCAGCGTGATATGGAAGAACGCCTGGGCCGCGCGATTGACTTCAGCTTCCCGTATCGCAACGGCATTCTCGCCGCCGCCAACGCGGGCCGCCCGTTCATCCTCGGCGCCACGCGCTGGTTCGGCTACGGCCACGCAATGGCGGCCATGGTCAGCGATATGGAGGACACCGCCGCCATGCTGGCCGAATCCGAGCCCACGCCCGCACCCCTCGCGCGAAAGGCCACGGCATGAGCGCGCAGCCGCCCTCGTTTGAGGAACAACGTGTGCGCCAGGCGCTCGGCAAGGCGTCGAATGCCGCGCCGGCTGACCGGGTGAAATCAGCTGTGCAGCGCGCGCCGGCCCGCTCGCTGACGGAACGAGTGGGGCCCGATACTGCGCCTCCGCTCAGCCAGGCCGACTACCACACCGTCAAGGCCACGCTGCAGGAGCGCCTGCTCGCTGAGATCGGCGAGCGCAATCTCCTGGGCTCCAACGACAGCCAGGTGAACGCCGCCGTGCAGGAGTTTGCCGCGCGCATTCTCGAGCAGGAAAACATCCCCCTCAACGAGGAGGAGCGCAACCGCCTGGCCGAAGACTTGGTTGAGGAGACCATGGGCCTCGGCCCGCTGGCCCCGCTGCTGGCCGACCCGGCAATCACCGACATCCTGGTCAACGGCCCCAATCAGGTGTATGTGGAGCGCTTCGGCCGCATCGAGCGCATGGCCGTGCGGTTTCGCGATCACGAACACATCGTGCGCGTCATTGAGCGCATCGCGGCCCAGGTGGGCCGGCGCATCGATACCACCTCGCCGATGGCCGATCTCCGTCTCCCCGACGGCAGCCGTGTGAATGCGACGCTGCCCCCCGTGACCGTGGATGGCCCGACCATCTCCATCCGCCGCTTCGGCCGCCGCCGCTTGCGCCGCGACGACCTGCTGAACCTCGGCATGATGTCGCCGCCCATGCGCCAGTTCCTGGAAATCGCCGTGCAGTCGCGGCTGAACGTGCTGATTTCGGGCGGCACGGGCGCCGGGAAGTCGACCCTGCTCGGCGCGCTGGCCGAGGCCATTCCCACGCACGAACGCGTCGTCACCATCGAGGACACAGCCGAACTCGTGCTCGACCAGGAGCATGTCGTGCGCATGGAAACGCGGCCTCCCAATATTGAGGGCCGCGGCCGCATCACGGCGCGCGATCTGGTGGTGAACAGCCTCCGCATGCGGCCTGACCGCATCATCGTCGGCGAGGTGCGCGGCGGCGAAGCGCTGGACCTGATGCAGGCGATGAACACCGGCCACGACGGCAGCCTTACCACGATCCACGCCAACTCTCCTCGCGACGCCATTTCGCGCCTGGAAACACTGGTCCTGATGGCCGGCATGGAACTCCCCTCGCGCGCCATCCGCGAACAGATCACCTCCGCCATCCAACTGCTCGTTCATGTCCGGCGCTATGAAGACGGCGTGCGGCGCATTGAAGCCATCGCCGAGATCTCCGGGTTGGAAGGCAGCACGCCGCTGTTGCAGGACATCTTCACCTACCAGCGCAAGGGCCGCGACGGCCGGCGCATCACCGGCGAGTTCCACGCCTCCGGCATCGTGCCCCATGTCGTCTCCGTGCTCCGCAACCAGGCCGTCGACGTGCCCCTTGATCTTTTCCGCAAGCGAGGCGAATCGTGACCGGCAATCTGCCGCTGCTCCTCTTCGTCGCCCTCGCCGCGGCCCTCTTTCACCTTGCCTACTCCGCCTGGCTGCGCGATGACCGGCCCGCGCCACAAACCGCCGGTCGGCTGGACGAGGAACCCGCCGCTGTTCCCGCCAAGGCCCTACAAAGCACCTTTCCCACCCGCTACCGCTACGCCAGCCCGCTTGCCGGACTCGCTGCCGGCGCGCTCATCAAACTGGCCGGCCGGCTGCCCATCGAATACTCAGTCGCCTTCGGATTGCTCGCCGCCGTGCTGGTCTACGTCTTCGAGGAATGGCTGGCCGCGCAGCGGTCCGCGCGCATCGAGATGCAACTGGCCGACACCATCGATCTGATGGTCGGAGCCTTGCGCGCGGGCACGGGGCTGCTGGCCTCGCTCGAAGCCGCGTATCAGGAATCGCAGGCGCCGTTCCGCCCCTATCTGCGCGATCTGATCGGGCGCATCCGCCTGGGTGAGGACCCCGTCACGGCCATCCAATCCCTGGCCCAGCGCATTCCGCTCGAGACCTTCCGCTTCTTTGCCACCAGTTTCTGCGTTCACTGGGAAACCGGCGGCAGCATGGCCCAAACGCTCACCACCATTGGCCGCACCATCCGCGACCGCATCGAAATGTCGCGCCGCATCCAGGCCCAGGCGGTTGAGGTGCATGCTTCCGTGGTCGGCATCATGGGCATTTCCTACGCCGTCACCTTCATCATGTGGCGGTCGAATCCAGGCTCGCTGGAGGAGTTCCTCACCAGCCCCATCGGCGCGTTCATCGCCGCGTCGGCCATTGTCCTGCAGGCCGCCGGCGTCTTCTGGATTTCCCGCATGAGCAGGGTGAGGTACTGATGCGATGACCGAAGCCCTGCCCCTGGTGGCCGTCCTCGTGCTCGCTCTGGCCGGCGTGCGCACACTCTCGTCCGTTTCGCGCCGCCGCGCCGCCAGCCTCGTGGACGCCTCGATATCCCTGACACCGCCGGGCGAAACGCTTCGCCACGATCCCGCCGAATCCTGGCTGCGCCGCTGGCTCATGCTCGCCGGTTACCGCACGCCGCAGGCGCCGGCCACCTTCTTGCTGCTGCAATCCCTCGCCGTCGCCCTCGGCGCCGCGCTCTCCTGGGGCGTCAACCGCAGCGGCATTGTCAGCTGGATGACCGAAGCGGTCTCCCTCATCCCAGGCAGTGTCGGCGAGATGTTCAGCACCGTCGCCAGCCTCGCCCCCTGGATTCTCCTCCTCCTGGTCGTGTCTTCCCCCATCGTCCTCATCCGCTCACGGCGCCGCCAGCGCCTGGCCGCCATTGAGGAGGACCTCCCCCTCGCCCTCGATCTCTTCGCCACCCTCGCCGAGGCCGGCCTCGGCTTCGACTCCGCGCTCTCCCGAATCGTCGACTCCCAGCCCGCTCAACGGCCCCTCACCCAGGAGTTCACCCTCTACCAGCGGGAAATGCTCGCCGGCGTCCCCCGCGCCCAAGCCCTCCGCCAACTCGCCCGCCGCATCGACGCCACCGCCGTCACCGTCTTCGTCTCCGCCCTCGTGCAGGCCGAGCAGATCGGCTCCAGCCTCGCCGAAACCCTGCGCCACCAGGCCGACGACATGCGCGACCGCCGCCGCATGCGCGCCCTGCTGCTCGCCCAGGCCCTGCCCGTCAAGCTCGTCTTCCCCCTCATCATCTGCTTCCTCCCCGGCATCTTCGTCGCCACGCTGGGCCCGGCGCTCCACCAGATGATCAAGATCGCCGACAACATACTCCGAAACTACCGTTGACCTCGACATGACCCTCCATCGCCTCTTCCTTCTCGTCATCCTCCTTGCCTCCGCCGCATGCTCGCAGCGCACCAAGTCCTCCTTGCGCTGGACGCTGGACTGTCCCCAATCCACCACGCGCCTCCACCAAACCTTGCTCCAACTGGAAGAGCTGCGCAACAGCCCTCGCGGCTGCGTCTCCGCCAGCGGCATCGATGAATGCGTCGTGCTGCGGGCGGACTTGGACCGCCTGGCCCAGGTGTGTCCCGCCGAGCCGGAGACCCTCATGACTCTGGCTGCCCTTGCCTACCAGGACCGCGATCTCTTCAAGGCGCAGCAGCTGCTCGATCAACTCCTGAGCAGGCCCACGCCCCACCCCCACGCCGCGGCCTTGCGCATCCGCATCGCCATGGAGGAAGGCAACATCCCCTATGCCTTGCGTTTCTCCGAACAGCAGATCCGGCTGTCTCCCAGCGATGCTTCGTTGCGCGAAGTGCGCGCTTCCGCGCTGTTCCTTTCGCGCCGTTGGAGTGAAGCACGCCAGGAGTTGGAGATGGCCGGGCGGTTGGGCGCGCCGAAGTGGCGCGTGGCCTATCACTGCGGCCTCATTGAGGAGATGCAGGGGCGGCGCGGCGAAGCGATCGCTTTGTTTCAGGAAGCGCTGCGGGAAAAACCCGGGTGGGCCGCCGTGGAGGCGCGGCTGAAGGGTCTGGAGGCGGCGCAATGATCGCCACACGCCAGACGCCTTGCGCGAAGGCTCCCGCTCGCGCCTCAAAGCTGCCCGCTTACCCGCCTTCTCCGCCCGCACGTCAGCCAGGAGTTACCCCGCCGCATGAGCCAGGGTATTCAAACTAAGATGGCCGAACAGGTATTGCGAGCCCTCGTCGTCGATGACGAACCGATCGCGCGGCAGCTTCTCATGGAGGGGCTCGCTGACGCGGGCGGCGTGCGCGTCGTCGGCGAAGCCAGCGATGGCCGCCAGGCCGTCGAGCGCATCAGTGCTCTCCAACCCGATCTGGTGTTTCTCGATATCCAGATGCCGGTGATGGACGGGTTCTCGGTTCTCTCACGGCTGCCAGGCGCCCTGCCGCGAGCGGTTGTCTTTGTCACCGCCTACGACCAGCACGCAATTCGCGCTTTCGAACATGGCGCCGCCGATTATCTGGTGAAGCCGGTAAGCGCGGCCCGCCTGCGAACCGCGCTGGATCGCGCCCGCCAGCTTTGCCATTCGCCCGCCGAGTCGGCGCGCCAGGTGGCCGCCGTCCTGGACTCGGCCCAGCCGGCTAGAAATCACCCCACCAAGATCGTCGGCCGTAAAGGGCAGGACTACTTTCTGCTCGATCTCGATGAGGTCGATCTGTTCCGCGCCGAAGGCGAAATCGTGTGGATCCTGGCCGGCGACAAGAAGTACATGGCGACGCAGACTCTGCGCGAAATCGAGAAGAGCCTCGAGGGCACCTCGTTCCGCCGCGTCCACCGCGGCGCGTTGGTCAACTGCGGCCATGTCCGCCGCATTTCCAGCATCAGCAGCCAGCGCTGGCTGCTCACGCTCGACAACGCGCATGAGGTGGTGGCCAGCAAGCGGCTGGGCTCGGCCGTGCGGGAGTTGCTGCGCCGCTAGCCCGCCGGCCTGCCCGTCCGCCCCTGGCCCTCGCCACCCCAGCTTCAGAACTGGAGTTTCAGCGCCAACTGGACGACGCGAGCCCCAGCGGCGCTCGTGATGCGCCCCATGTTCTGGTTGGCCGTTAAGGTGCCGTTGGGGTTGTTCAGGTTCACCTGATTGGCGGCGTTGAAGAACTCCGAGCGGAACTGCAGCCGCATGCCTTCACGCCAGGGGAGGGCGAAGGTGCGGAACAGTCCGAGGTTGGTGCTGGAGGCGCCGGGTCCGATCACCGAATTACGGCCCACGTTGCCTTGCGAGCCGTTCGCCGGATGAGCGAACACGGTGCGGTCGAACCAATTCTGGATCAGCTCCGAGCGGGAACGATCCTGCGAAAGCACCGGATCGCCATTCACGTTCGGCCTTTGCGGCGTGGTTCCCGTCAATGCGTTGTCGCGGCCCGAGACGATATTCACCGGCAGCCCTGTGCGCCAGGTCCACAGCCCGTTGATCTGCCAGCCGCTGGTCAGGTGGTGCAACACATCGCTTCCCCGCGTTCCTGGAATCTCCCACAGCCACGAGAGGTTGGCCACGTGGGCCGCGTGGAAGTCGGAAAGGCCATAGTCGGAGCGCAGGTTGAACACATTCGGGGTGCTCGCGCCCACCGCCGCCACGGCCGACCGCATATCGATCGCCCGCGACCAGGTGTAGGATCCCTGAATCGAGAAGCCGCGGCTATAGCGCTTGGTGGCCTCCACCTGCAGGCCGTTGTAATTGGCGTTGGCTTGCGAGGAGATGGAGCGAATGCCGCCGAAGCCCTGGTAGACGCGGCGGGCATTGGTGTTGCCCAGCGTGGCGCCCGGCCCAAAGATGGCGGGGTTCGTCTCGTAGCCCATCACGAGTTTGCGCGCCAACCGTCCAACGTATCCCACCTGGACGGCCAGATCGCGGCCAATCTGTTGCTGAACGTTGATATTGAAGTTCTGCACATAGCCCGTCCGGAAGTTCGGATCGGCAAACGCCATGTCCTGCGTGCCGGTGAACACGGGGTTGGTCCGATTCACCGTGAGCGGAATCGCCGGCTGCCCGCGCAACGGATCTGTCAGACTGAACGGCGTCGGAATCGTAAACGTGTAGCGCCAGGGCTGCCCGATGTTCTGAATGATGTCGGCATTCGGCCCGTCGTAGAAGATCCCATACGCACCGCGCAGCGAGGTTTTGCCATTGCCGAAGACGTCATAGGCGAAGCCGAATCGAGGCGCCCAATTATTCTTGTCGGTGGCAATCAATCCGCGCGATACGCCCTGGTCTCCGGGGAACAGAATGCCGGTGGGGGCCGTCGGTATCACCGTCGACTTCTGGCCTGACTTGAACGTGCTCACCATGTCGGTCGGGTGCAGCCATGGTTTACCCAACTCGTAGCGCATTCCTAAATTAAGGGTGAGGCGCTTACTCACACGCCAGTCGTCCTGGAAGTAGAAGTAAAAATTGCTTTGCACCCCGGCCTGCTCGAATTCGGGACTGGCGATCACCAGGTTCGAGGCCCGCCCAAGCAGAAAGTCCGAGGCGGTGTTCCCGCTCAACTGACCGCTGAACGTGAATACCCCTGTCGATTGCCAGTAGGTCCGGTTCAAGTACCGCAAGTCGAGCCACTCCCCGCCGGCCTTAATCGTGTGCGAACCCTTCGTCCAGTTGATACTGTCGTTCACGTTCCACGATTCGTTCACCAGAATCGCGTTCAATCCTGCCCCATCGCCCATGGTCACACGTCCCGTCAGGTTCAGAGCTGAGGGGGCCTTCTGGCCGAACACCGGAAGCGTTGACCCCAAGTCCGACAGGTGCTGCTGTGACAGTGTGTCCGTGAAGTTATAGTTTCGGCTGAAGGCGACTCGGAACTGATTGAGCAGCGTCGATTTCAAGACCCACGTATCTCCCAGGTTGACAGTGTTCGTCGTGTTTCCCAGGTTTCGCGGGAAGTAGCTCGGGATTTGGCCGCCATAAGTCAGGTTTGTAGCGTTGTTCCAGTAGTAGCGCCCGTCCACCGTGTGGTTGCCAAAGTTGTAGTCCACCCGCACTAAGAAATTCCCGTTGTCCTGCGGAAATGGCTCAACGGTCACATACTGGCCGTCGGCCTGATTGGGCAACGGCATGATGTTCTTCGTCAGAATCTCATTGGCCACGCGGTCAAACCGCGAAGCGGGGACCTGATTGCCGGCGAACGGTTGATTGTTATTCGGATCGCGCACGGCGGTGGCGAAGTTCCCCTGCCGCTCTGCGGCCGTCAGCGGAAAGGCCGAGGTCACCAGCCGGTCCGATCGCACCCGCAGCCCCTCGTACGATCCAAACACGAACAACTTATTCTTCTTGATCGGCCCGCCCAGCGTGCCGCCAAACTGGTTCTGGTTCAGCTTCGGATTGGACGGCGAAAAGAAGTTCCGGGCATTCAACTTCCGGTTGCGGAAGAACTCCCACACGTTGCCGTGAACCTCATTCGTTCCCGAGCGCGTCACCACATTAAACACGGCGCCGGAATTGCGGCCGTATTCGGAGCTGAAGCTGTTCATCAGCACCTTCACCTCTTGCAGCGCGTCCGGCGGCGGATAGTTCAAGCCCGAGTTGCGAAACAGGGCGTTGAAAAACGACCCGTCAAAGAGAAACAGGTTTTGCGTCGACCGCGAGCCGGAAATCGAAACGCGCGGGCCATCGCGGTCGCCGGTGAACGTCTGCGGCGCGCTCACCTGCGTGACGCCCGGAAGCAGCGCCGCCAGTTGCACGACGTTGCGGCCGTTGGTGGGCAGCTCCGTCACGCGCCGCGAGTCGATGGCTGTTGCCATCACCGAAGAGCGGCTGTCCACCAGCGGCGCCTCCGAAGTCACCTGAATCGACTCCGTCGTCCCGCTCAGCGCCAGTTGCGCATCCACACGGACATTCTCATTGGCGGTCAACTCCACGCCTTCGCGCAGGAACGAGGTGAACCCCGCCGCTTCCACCGTGATCGTATATACGCCCACCGAAAGCAGCGGGACCACATACTCGCCGCGTTCTGAGGTGGTGACGCTGCGCGACACGCCGCGATCCACAAGCAGGGCGGTTACCTTCGCGCCCACCAGTGCGGCGCCCGTCGGGTCAGTGGCGGCGCCATGGATGGTGCCGACGCCTTGGCCGGACACTGTGCCGGTAAACGCCGTAAGAATGAGTAGAGCCAAACAACTTCGGATCCGCATGTGTGTTTCTCCTTTGTGCGGTAGAGTGGACGCGTCGCTGGACCAGCCTGTTCCCGCGCGTGCGAGCGCCAGGCCGTTGGAATTGCCACGGTTGCGATGAGCGATCTGTCGGGGATGATCGAACTTCATGTCATCGTTCTCCTTTGAGGTGCCATTCGGGGGTGCCATGCTGCTCATGCGACTCCCGTATCCAGAAGTCGACGACTTCCTTCGGCTCCTGAATTCGCCCCTGATCGTTGGTCTCCGCCATCCAGCGGTCCAAAGCAGCGCGCAGCTGCTTCTTCACCCGCTGATGCTCGGAGTTGGTGGAGGCGGCCAGGTTCGTAATCTCATACGGGTCGCGCTCCAGGTCATATAGCTCTTCGTCCGGCAGCCGCCTGGCCATCAACACCTGCTGCGCCGGTGTCAGCTTGTCCTCGCGATGCATCTCGCGCATCAGCGCCACAACCGGGTAGCACGCATCCTTGTAACGGTGGATGGCCATGAAATGCTTCTCCGGCATGAGATTCCGGATGTAGCGGTAGCGGCGGCCGCGCACGGCGCGGATACGGTTCACGGCGTCATCGGTGCGGTCACGGGCGCTGAACGCATACTCGCGCGGCGGGTCCGCTTTGTCGCCGAGGAAGATCCTGCTCTGCATGCCCTCGGGCCGGGGAACGCCGGCGATGCCCAGCGTCGTGGCCGTCACGTCCAGCAGGCTGACGACATCTTCAACGACGCGGCCGGGGCGATACTGCCGCGGCGCGGGAAACCGTTTGGGCCAGCGCACGATCATCGGCACTCGATCCCCACTGTCATAACACCAATCCAATCCTCGCAACTCCAGCCGTCCGTTGTCGCCGAAGTAGATCACCACCGTGTCTTCCAGCAGGTCGTCTTCTTCCAGCCTTCGCAGAACCTCGCCGCAGCGAGCGTCCACGCCACACACGGCATCCAGATACCCCGCCCAATCCTGGCGCACCGTGGGAACGTCGGGGTAATACGGCGGAACCGTCACCTTCGCCGGATCCACAACGCGCGGGTGAACCTGCTTGTTCCAGGGATTGCGGTCAGAACCAACCCAACCGCGCGTGCCGCCCCGTTCCACCACAGGCAGATTCACCTGCGCGAAGAACGGTTTGTTCTGGCGCAGGTCAGCCCACTCGTTGGAATGGAACAGGCGGTACAGGTTCCAGTCGTTGCTTCGCAGATGGGCGGGCTTATTGGCCGTCGAGCGCGCCTTGGTCCAGATCTCCTCGCCTTCCACCTCGAAGTTCAAATCGGTCTTGCCGGTGCCGACGGGCTTGCCGTCCATGTACTGCACGTTGGCCGTGTAGTAGCCCGCGGCGCGGAGGCGGTGCGTGATGGGCTGCACACCGCGCGGAAGGTGGTAGTGATCGTCGCGGTGCGAGCGGTGGTTGTGCGCGCCGATGGCCGTCTGATACATCCCCGTCATGAGCGCCGAACGGCTGGTGGAACACACCGGGGCGGTGGAGAACACGCGTTCAAAGCGCATGCCCTCGGCCGCCAGCCGGTCCAGATGCGGTGTCCGCACCAGCGGATGGCCGTAGCAGCCCAGGTCCGGGCCCATGTTCTCGGCGATCAACCACAGGATGTTCGGCTTCCGTTGCGCGCCCAGCAACGCCGGGCCGGCCGCCTGCCACATCCACTGCCTGCGATTGGTTTGCGTCATTGCCTTTGGATCAGCCATTCCGTATTCGTCCCTGTCTCTTCCATTCGACTCAGTAGTGTTCACCCTTGCGGTACCAGGCCGGCGTTCCGAACCACTGCTCCATTTCCTGGGTGAACGCCTCAATCACCTGCGGCGGCTCTAGGATGCGGCCCTGGTCGTTGGTCTCCTCGATCCAGCGCGACAAGGCGGCCCGCATCTCGCGCATCGCCCTCAAGTGTTGGGGCTGCGTCGAAGCCGCCAGGTTGTGGATCTCGTAAGGGTCGTTCTGCAGATCGTAGAGTTCTTCCTCGGGAAGCCTCGGCGCCATCAGCGCCTGCTGCGCCGGAGTCAACTTCCCTTCGCCGTGCAACCGCCACATCAGCGAGACCACCGGGTAACAGACGGCCTTGTAGCGATGCAGGGCGTTGAACGGCTTCTCCGGCATGAAATTGCGGATGTAGCGATAGCGGCTGCCGCGCACCGCGCGGACCCGCTGCACCACCTCGTCGCAGCGGTCGCGCGCGCTGAAGACGAACCTGCGGGGCGGCGCCGCGCCGGCCCCGAGAAAGCTCTGGCTGTGCATCCCGGCCGGGCGTTCCACACCGGCTATGGCCAGTGTGGTGGCGGTGAGATCGAGCAGGCTGACAATGGGCCGGCTGACCCCTCCGGCGCGGTATTGCGCGGGAGCCGGAAACTCCTTCGGCCAGCGGATGATCATCGGCACACGGTCGCCGCTGTCATAGCACCAATGCAGCCCGCGATGCTCCAGGCGGCCGTTGTCGCCGAAGAAGATCACCACGGTGTTCTCCAGCAGCCCGTCGGCTTCCAGCTTCCGCAACACCTCCCCGCAGCGCAGGTCGACACCGCACACCGCGTCGAGATAACCGGCCCAGTCTTCCCGGATGCTAGGGTCGTCCGGATAGTAGGGAGGCACGGTGACCCGCGCCGGATCAATGCGTCTCGGATGGGTCTGCCCGTTCCACGGATTCTGCTCGGAAGAAACCCAGCCCTTCCCACAGCCGCGTTCCACCGTCGGCAGGTTCACCTGGGCGAAGAACGGCATGTTCGCTCGCAGGTCCGACCACTCATTGGTGTGAAACAGCCGCAGCGCGTTCGTGAAGCCATGCTGCTGATCGCGCCTGTCGCCCTTGGGATGCGGCTTGTTCCAAATAACCGGGCCTTCCACCTCGAAGTTCAGGTCCGTCTTGCCCGTGCCCACGGCCTTTCCATCCATGTACTGGATGTTCGCGGTGAAGTAGCCGGCCGTGCGCAGATGGTGCGTGATGGGCAACACGCCGGGCGGCAGCAGGTGATGGTCGTCGCGGTGCGAGCGTGCGTTCTGCGCACCGATGGCCGTCTGGTACATCCCCGTCATGAATGCTGAGCGGCTGGCCGAACACACCGGCGCCGTCGAAAACACGTGCGAATAGCGCATGCCCGAAGCAGCCAGGCGGTCGAGGTTGGGCGAAGCGACAAGCGGATGACCGTAGCAGCCCAGGTCCGGGCCCATGTTCTCGGCTATCAGCCACAGAATATTGGGCCTGCGCCGCGAACGAGCGGCAACCGGCGCCGCCGCCTGCAGCAGCCAGTCACGCCGCGTGGTGGACATCGACGCTCCTTTCGCGCCGGCGTGGGACGGGCATCATGAGCATGCTCCCTGGCCGTTGGGAATCAGCAGCGGACACACCGCGCCGATCAGCGGCGCGCGCCATCCCAGCAGGGCTTTCGAAATGGAGAGGTCGCGCTGCAGAATCGCCCCCGCCGACGAACGAAACGCCTCCCGCGCCGGCTCAATCAGTAAATCCCCAGCCTCGGCAACCCCGCCTGCAACCACAATCCGATCAGGCAGGAAGATGGCCGCCAGCGTCGCCATGGCGATGCCCAACCAGTAGCCCGCCTGCCGCAGCACCTGCACGGAGTGCGCCTCGCCTTCGCCCGCCAGCCGCACCACATCGGCGAATGCCCTGCCCCCGCCCGCCGCCGCTGCAATGGCCGGCGCGGAAACCAAGGCCTCGGCGCATCCTCGTCCACCGCAGGAGCAAAGCGGCCCGCCCGGCTCGACAATCACATGGCCGGGGTCGCCGATGGCCTCGGCGGAGAACCGCACGAGTTCCCCATCGATCATCATCGCCCCGCCGAATCCGGTTCCAAGCACAAGGCACAACAGGCGCCTGGCCCCGCGCCCGGCCCCAAAATGATACTCGGCCAGACAAGCCGCATTCGAGTCGACATCCAGAACCGCCGGCACGCCGAAGCGTTGCGCGAAAGCACTTCGCAGCGGGAAGCCCTCAAGCGCCCGCAGGTTCGGGTTGTAGGTGATCGAGGTCCGCGCGGAGTCAACAAAACCGGCCACGGACAAGCCCACCCCGCCCACCACCCCGTTACCGCTGATCACCTCCGCCGCCGCATCGGTCACCCGTTGGACAAAGGCCTCCGCGCCGCCATCAAGGTCAGTGGGCAGCTTGGTCGCCGACACAACTTCCCCCCGCGGGTTCACCTGGGCAACCTTGGTGTGGGTACCGCCGATATCGACTGCCAACGCTGACTCCATCCGTTCTCTTTCGCAACCTGGCAAAACGGCGCAACGCGGCCGGATTACGTCCGGCTATTGAGCCACAAATCCACCGGCCGCTTCACGCCTGCAGGCCGGAAGGGGAGCGCCACTTTGCGTCCCTGTCCGGCCGCGGCATAAGCGGCATACAGCGCCTCCATCACCACCAGGCCGTCCTGGCCCGTAGAGAGCGGCGTCTCCTTGCCCCGCACGCAGCGGGCAAAGTGGCGCATCTCTTGCGGAAATCCGTAGTTCCAAATCTCCTCGAACACCGGCCAGCTCCAGCCCTGCGTGCTGGGCGCTTTCTCAACGGCGTAGCCGAAGCCATGTTCGCTATACGTCGGCAGGGCGTTGCCCATCAGCAGGTCGGCGTAGGTCAAGCCGCCGTCGCCGTAGACCTCAATGGAATCGTCCATGCCGCCGCGCCGCGACCAACTGTTCTCCACCACCCCCACGGCGCCGCCTTCAAACTCGAGAATGCAGATCGCGTTGTCTTCCCCGCGCGTCTTGCCGCCATGCACCAGCGTGTCCATCTGGCAGTACACGCTGCGGATCGGCGCTCGATTGAGAAACCAGTAGCAGAAGGCGATGCCGTGGCAGCCAAGGTCCATCAGCGCGCCGCCGCCCGAGCGCTCCACATCCCAGAACCAATCCGAATGCGGCCCGAAGTGCTTCTCGCTCTGCTTCACCTGGAAGATCTTGCCGAACGCGCCTTGATCGGCCATTTCCTTGGCCTTGACGTACTTCGGCGCAAAGAACAGCTCCTCGGCATAGAGCAGCAGCACGCCCTGGCGCCGGCACACGTCGATCATCTCCTCGCCTTCTTCGATGGTCATCGCCAGCGGCTTCTCGCACACAACATGCTTGCCCGCCCGGGCGCAATCAATGGCCACCTGCGCATGAACGAAGTTGGGCGCGGCAATCGTGACCAGTTCGATCTCCGGATCGCGCAGCATCTCGCGATAATCGGCGAACACCTTGGGAATGCCATACTTCCCCGCCAGTTCGCGGGCATGCGCTTCCGTGCGCGAGGCCACCGCGGCCAGTTGCAGCTGATCCGGCACCAGTTGCATCGCCGCCGCGTGCAGGTCGGCGGCAAATCCGGCCCCCACAATGGCGGCTTTCACGGGAGTCGTGTTCACGATTGGACCTCCGAGCCAAGGGCCCGCCCCGTCGAGCGGCGAATCACCAGTTCCGTTTCCACGGTCAGCTTCGCGCTGCGGCGGGCCTTGCTGTTGTGCATTTTAAAAAGTGAGTGAAATGCGTGGCGGCCCAGCTCATCGCGCGGAATGCGGACCGTCGTCAATGCCGGCGTGGTGTGGCGGGCAAAGGCAATATCGTCGCAGCCGATCACGGAGACATCCTCGGGCACGCGCAGCCCGGCCTCCTGAATCACCTGCAGCGCGCCCACGGCGGCCAGGTCGTTGCCGCATAGAATCGCCGTCGGGCGAGGGTTGGCTGCCAGCAACGTGCGCGTCGCCTCGGCGCCGCCGTCCACACGGTTGTTGCCTTCCACAATCCGCGGCTCAGGCAAACCCGCCTCGGCCAGCGCCCGCAGGATGGCGTTGGTGTAGGTGACGGCCGAGACGCGGCTGTGCGGCCCGGTCACGAATGCGATGCGCCGGTGGCCCAGCGCCTGAAGATGCGCAACGGCCTGCCCGGCCCCGCGCGAGTAGTCCAGCCGGATGTCGCTCACCGAACGCTTCGCCAGCCCCGAATCCAGCCGCACCGCGGGCGTGCCGTTATTCACCAGTTCCTCGATCAGCGCCGCGTCAAACTGAGAGGTCATCAACGCCACGCCGAGCACCCGGTTCTCCATCATGCGCTGCACGGCTTTGCGCGCTTCCTCGGAGTCGTAGTTGGTGGTGCACAGCAAAACGTCGAAGCCGCTCTCGCGGGCCGCTGACTGAAAGGCCTTGATCAGTTCGGGGAAAAAGGGATTCTCGATGTCGGAGATGATCAGCCCGAACGAATCCCCCTGGCCGCGCACCAGCAGCCGCGCCGAGGCGTTGCGGTAATAGTTCAGCTCGCGCGCCGCCCGCAGAATGCGATCGCGCGTCTCCTCGGCCACGGGACGCGTGCTGTTGATTGCATGGGATACGGTGGTCACCGAGACCCGCGCCCGCTTGGCAACGTCGCTCATTCGAATCTGCATGGCAAATACCAAGCGTTTGCGGCAAACGCTTGTAGCTGAAATTCTACAGGATTGTCACACCGTGTCAAGCCCCATTGACAGCGCACTATCCTGGCGTTACACTGCCGTTACCAATCGTTTGCCGCAATCGTTTGGTATTTGGAGGTTTCATGACCGTCACGCGCTCCCGCCGCCAGCTCCTCACCGCCGCCCCGTCACTCGGCGGGCTGCTGCTGGTTTCCCCAAAAACCGCCTTTGGCTCGCAGGCCAACTCCGCCATCGAGATCGGCGTGGTCGGCTGCGGAGGCCGCGGCGCTTATGTCGGCGGACTCTTCATGGAGTTCACCGGCGCCCGCATCGCCGCCCTCGCTGACCCCTTTGCATCGCAGATGGACTCCATCAGCGGGAAGCTCAAGCTCAACAGCCCCCGGCAATACGCCGGACTCAACGGCTACCGCGAGCTGATCGAATCCCGTCTCGATGCCGTCGTCATCACCAGCCCGCCCTACTTCCACCCCGAGCAAACCGAAGCGGCGCTCGCCGCCGGCAAGCACGTCTACCTCGCCAAGCCCATGGCCGTCGATGTGCAAGGCTGCCGCCGCATCGTCGCCGCCGGCACGAAGGCAACCGGCAAGCTCAGCTTGTGGATCGACTGGCAGACGCGCATGAGCACCAACTTCCGCGAAGCCGCCGCCCGCATCCACGCAGGCGACATCGGCGACCCCGTCGTCGTGCTCTCCGGCTTCCATGCCCGCGGACTGCCGCGCCAGGATCAACCCGGCATGACCGAGGCCCAGGCCCGCTTGCGCAACTGGGTCTTCGACAAAACGCTCTCCGGCGACATCCTGGTCGAGCAGAACATCCATTGCCTCGACGTCGTGAACTGGTTCCTCCGCGCCCGCCCCGAAAAAGCCTTCGGCACCGGCGGCCGCAAAGCGCGCACCAACGTCGGCGATTGCTGGGACCACTACGTGCTCACCTACTGGTATCCCGGCGGCATCAAGCTCGACTTCACGGCCATGCAGTTCCTCCGCGGCGGCAACCGCATCTTTACCCAACTCTGCGGCAGCAAAGGCACCGCCTATGCCAACTACGGCGGCTCGCTCTCCATCCTCGGAGAGAAGCCCTGGCAGGGCGTCGAGAAGGACGAGACCATGCGCTTCACCGCCGAAAACGTCAAGCTCTTCGTCGAAGCCGTGAAGAGCGGCAAAACGGTGGACAACTCCGCCGTCAGCGCCGAGAGCACCTTCACCGCCATCCTCGGACGCATGGCCGCCGAACGGGAAGCGATCCTGACCTGGGATGAAATGTTGAAGATCAACGAGACGTTCGACGCCAAAGTTCGGCTGTGAGGTCCTAGCGCCATGTTCCCTACCCGGAGAGGATTTGCCGCGGCATCGCTCGGCACCCTGTTTGCCCAATCGCCGCAGGCCGTGCGAATCGGTGTTACCGATTGGAACATCGGCCTGGGAGCCAAACTCGAAGCCGTCGAGTTCGCCGCCGCCGCCGGTTTCGCGGGCGTCGAAGTCAGCTTGGGACTCACGCCGGTGAACGGCAAACTGGCGCTCGACAATCCTCAACTGCTCGATGACTACCTGCGGCTTGCCGCCCAAAAGCGCATCGCGGTCGCCGGCGCCTGCATCGACATCCTCAACCGTGAGTGTCTCAAGAACGGCGGCCAGGCCCTGCAATGGGTCCGCGACGGCGTGAGGATCACGCGCCGCCTCGGCGCCCGCGTCATGCTCGTTCCCTTCTTTGGTAGGGACTGTTCGGCGGAAACTGGACCCGAACTCCGCGCGGTCGCCGGCTTCCTCAAGGAGCTGGCCCCTGCCGCCGCCGAGGCGGGCGTCACACTAGGCTTGGAGAACTGGCTCTCAGCCGAAGACAACGCGCGCCTCCTTGATGAGGTGGGCTCGAAATGGGTGCGCGTCTATTACGATGTGGGCAATTCCACGCGCCGCGGCCGCGATCCGGCGAAGGAGATCCGCTCGCTCGGCGCACAGCGCATCTGCCAGGTCCATTTGAAAGAGAACCCCATCACCCTTCACTTCGGGGAAGGCAAGATGGACTTCGTCGCAATCGTGCGAGCGTTGACCGATATCGGCTTCAGCGGTTGGGCCAATTTGGAGATGTCGTTCCCGCCCGAAACGCGAAGCCAGGACCTCCACCGCAATCTTGTCTTCATGCGCAATCTGTTCGCCTCAGCCAAACAGCCCGGAGCATGACTCCACGAGAGGCAGGCCAATCGAAATGACTCACTTTCTCCAGGACATTCTGCGCCAACCCGTGGAGTTGCGGAAGTCACTCACGCACACCATGGGGCCCGGCTGGCCCGAGTTGCAGCGGGCCGCGGCCGCCGTCGGCGAAGCGGATCATGTCTACATCGCCGGCATCGGCAGCAGTTGGAATGCCGGCGTCGCCGTGCAGCACATGTTCCATGCCCATCGCTGCCCGGCCCATCTCGTCGACGCCGCCGAATTCGTCCACTTTCTCGAACTGCCCCCGAAATCGGTGATCCTCGCCCTCTCCCGCAGCGGAAGAAGCATCGAGATCGTGCAGATGCTCGCCAAGGCGCGCCAGGCAGGGGCCGTGGTGATCGGCTTGACCAACACGCCGGACAGCCCGCTCGCCCGTGAGTCCGGCATCACGCTGCTGATGAATGCCGCCTTCGATCACCAGGTCTCGGTCACGATGTACACCGCGCCGGCCATGATCGGCGCCCTGCTGGCCCTTCTTTCGGTCAACCGCCTCACGGGCTCTGATGCGCACGCGCTGGCGGAAGCCCTCATCGCAACCGAAGAGAGCTTCGCCGCCTGGCAAAGCGCGATCCAGGAAAGCGACTGGCTGGCGCCACAGGCCACTTACTATTTTCTCGCCCGAGGCGCCAGCCTCTCCAGCGGCTACGAAGCAAAGCTGCTCTGGGAGGAGGCCGCCAAGTCACCCGCCGCGGCAATGGGCACCGGCGCCTTCCGCCACGGCCCGCAGGAGATGATCACCCCGGGCCTCCGCATCGGCCTCTGGATCGATGGCGGCGCGATGCGGCAGCAGGATCTCGCCCTGGCCCATGATCTCGTCCAATTGGGAGCCAAGGTCATGCTCATCGGACAACGCCTCGAATCCGGCGCGGCGGACCTGGTCCTCTCCCTGCCGCCCATGCCGCCGCAGTGGCAGTTCCTCATCGACTGCATACCCGCGCAACTGGCCGCCGAGCGCTTAGCGCACCTTCGTGGGATGGACTGTGATGCGTTCCGCCTCTGCTCCTACATTGTCGAAGGCGAAGGCGGACTTCTCCCCGCCGCCGTTGACCACGCATAAGCCTCCCGCGCCGCCCGGGTTGACCATTCCACCGGATGCCCTCCAGCCAGGGCCGCCTCGCCGAACAGCATGCCCCACCGGCGCATGCGCGATGGCACTCTCCCGCCCCGCTTCCCTCGTACAGTAGAGGGATGCTTCCCTTCGCCCTGGGCCTGCTGCTCATGTCCCTGCAGGCCACCGCCGCCCTGCGCGCCGGCGCCGCCATCACCGACGTCACGCCGGAAAAGCTGCCCGTCATCGTCAACTGCTTCATGACCGAGCGCCTCGTCGATCGCGTCACCAGCCGCCTCTACGCCCGCTCCCTCGTGCTCGACGACGGCGCCACCCGCCTCTCCCTCACCGTCGTCGACAGTTGCATGATGCCGCGCGAGTTGCTCGACCGCGCCAAAGCCCTCGCCGCCCAGCGCACCGGCATCCCCGCTCACCGCATGCTCATCTCGGCCACCCATACCCACATGGCCCCCGCCGCCATGGCCTGCCTCGGCTCCGACGCGCAACAGGACTACGCCGATTGGCTGCCCGGCAAAATCGCCGAGTCGATCACGCAGGCCGCCTCGCGCCTTGAACCCGCCCAAGCCGGTTGGGCCATCGAAGACGCCCCCTCGCTCACACACACCCGCCGCTTCATCTACCGCGCCGATAAGATGCTCCTCGATCCCTTCGGCAACCGCACCGTCCGCGCCAACATGCACCCCGGCTATCAGAACCCCGACGCCATCGCCCCCTCCGGCCCCTCCGATCCCGCTCTCACCCTCTTCAGCGTGCAAACCAACGCCGGCCAACCCCTCGCCCTGCTCGCCAACTTCTCGCAACACTACTTCAACGACACTCCGCTCTCGGCCGACTACTTCGGCCTCTTCACCTCCAAGATGGCCGCCCGCATCGCCGCCGGACCCACCTTCGTCCCCATCCTCTCCCAAGGCACCAGCGGCGACCAGATGTGGATGGACTACTCGCGCCCCAAAAGCGACGCCACGCTCGACAGCTACACCGAGGCCTTCACCGAAGCCGCCCTCCGCGCCTATCGCCGCATCGTCCACCGCCCCAACATCACGCTCGGCATGCGCGAAACCCTCCTCACCCTGCGCCGCCGCCTCCCTGACGAACAGCGCCTCGCCTGGGCCCGCGCCAAGGTCCGCGAGTTCGAAGGCCGCAAGCCCAAAACGCAGCCTGAAATCTACGCCCGCGAACAGCTCTTCCTCCACCAGGAGCCTGAACGGGAACTCAAGCTCCAAACCCTGCGCATCGGCGATCTGGCCATTCACGCCATCCCCAACGAGGTCTATGCACTCACGGGACTCAAGCTCAAAGCCCAAACCCCCTTCGCCGCCACCATGAACATCGAACTCGCCAACGGCGCCGATGGCTACATCCCGCCGCCCGAACAGCACGTCCTCGGCGGCTACACCACCTGGGCCGCGCGCACCGCCGGGCTTGAGGTGCAAGCCGAGCCGCGCATCGTCGAAGCGCTGCTCACCATGGCCGAATCGCTCGCCGGCACACCGCGCCGCACGCCCCGCGAACCCGATGGTCCCTACATCCAATCCATCCTCGCCGCCCGCCCGCTCGCCCACTGGCGCTTCAGTGAGATGTCGGGCCCCGTCGCCCTCGACCGCGTGCGGCGTCTCCCGGCGCTGTTCGAAAACGGCGTGGCGCTCTATCTGGATGGCCCACAATCGAACGCCCTCACCCCTGCCGCCACCAACCGCGCCCCGCACCTCGCCGGCGGCGCCATCACAGCCCAACTCCCGCCCCTCGGCCCCGCCTACACGCTGCTCCTCTCGGTGTGGAACGGCGTCGAGGGAGCAGCCCCCACTCTGCTCACACTCGGAGGCGACACCGTAGCGCTGCGCCCCGATGGCACACTCACCCTCAACGCCCAGCCCGCCACAGCGCAACTCCCGCCCCGGCAATGGCAGCAACTCGCGCTCGTCCGCAACGGCGCCACCGCCACGCTCTTTCTGAACGGACACCCCGTCGCCACCGCCCCGGCCTCGACCGCGCCACCCACCACCCTCGTCCTCGGCGGCGACCCCGCGCGTCGCGCCCTGCTCGAAGGCAAACTCGATGAGGCAACCCTCTTCGCACGCGCCCTCACCGCACAGCAGGTCGCGGCCTTCGCCCAAGGCGCGCGGCCCGCTTCTCCGCGCGCCTCTCGCTAATCTCCCGCGCCGCGCCGCGCAAAGCCCCGTAAGCCGCCACCCGGCGCCGCGCTCTAAAACATATACTTCAGCGCAAACTGCACCACGCGCGCGCCGCCCGCCCCCAAGATGCGCCCGAAGTTGGCGTTGTTCACCGCCGTGTTCGGATTGCCGAAGTTGGGATGATTGAACGCCCCAAAGAACTCCGAGCGGAACTGCAAGCGGTGCTTCTCATACAGCTCAAAGTTCTTGAACGCCGACAAATTCCATGTCGCCGCCCCAGGCCCGTAGAGAATGCTCCGCCCCGCCGTGCCCGGTGAGCCCGTGGCGGGCCGGGCAAACGCGGCTGTATTGAAGTATTGCCTCAGCCACTCGTCGCGCGTGCGCTCGCCGCTGATCACCGGATCCCCCACCAGGTCCGCCCGGTCGTTGGCATTGCCATCCAGGTTCGTGTCCGTCCCCGCGGTCACCGTGAACGGGTTGCCGCTGTCAAACCGCGTGATGCCGCTCAACTGCCAGCCATTCACAACATGCTTGCCCGCCCAGCCAAAACGCTGCGTCCGCGGCAGGTCCCACAAGTAACTCACCACGAACACGTGCGGCGCATTGAAGCCCGACGCTCCGCGGTCCAGCCGCCGGTTGTTCGAATCGACAATCCCCACCGACGTCGCGCTGAAGATGTCGTCCGAGATCTCATCGATGGATTTCGAAAACGTATAGGCGCCGTTGATCGTAAACCCGCGCGCCATGCGCTGGCGGAACGAAATCTGCAGCGAATCATAGTGCGCGTTCGATCCCGTATTCGTATGCGCAATCTGCGCGAATGTCCCCGCCAGATACGGCCGCCGCGCATTCACGTTGCCCGCCGTTGAACTGCCCGCGCGGAAAATCGGCGCATTCGCATCGCGCTGGAAGAACATCTTCCGCGACGAGTTGCCCACATAGGCCCCCTGCACGGTCAACGTCGAGGTCACCTGCTGCTCCACCGTCAGGCTGTAATGAAACACATACGGCGTCGTCGCATCCTCGTCGTAGTAATTCGTCGTGATCGGCAGCGAAAACTTCGGATTGGCCCGGTCCAGCGTGTACGGAAACGGACTGCCACCCGGCACGCCCGACCACGGCTCCACCAGGTTCGGCGTTCCAAAGGCCGTCACGTCAACCAGGAACGGCTGGCCCTGCAAGTTCGACGTCACGTTGGCAAACGAAATCGCATAGAACGCCCCAAAGCCCGCCCTGATCGCCGTCCGCCCCTTCCCCGTCGGATCATACGCCAATCCAACGCGAGGCGCGAAGTTGTTGCGGTCCGTCTTCGCCATGCCGCGCGGAATCCCCTCGTCGCCATAAAACAGCTGACCCAGCGGCGCTTTCGGAATCGTCGTCGATTGCTGGTTGAAGCGGAACGTCGCCAGCTCATCGGTCGTGCTCACCAGCGGCATGTTCAGCTCGTAGCGCAGCCCCAGGTTCAGCGTCAGCCGCGGCGACAGCCGCCAGTCATCCTGCACAAACCCATGCACGGCGGTAGAACGGAAGATGCGCGCCAGCCCGTTGTTCTGCCGGAAACTGGCCGCGCGCCCCAACAGAAAATCGGCCAGCGTGTTCCGCGTGAAGTTCCCCGTGAACCGCACCTGTCCCGCCCCCAGCCAGTTGCCCACCTCGTCAAACTTGCCATGCAGCATCCACACCCCGGCCTTCAGCGTATGCTTGCCCCGCGTCGCCGTCAGCGTGTCTGAGGCGCTGAACGACTGCTGCAGTTGCCCGTTGCCGCCAAACGTACCCATCTGCCACCGCCCGTTGACGAAAATTTGCGGCGGCCGCGCCGGCAGCGCTCCCAGCGTCACCTTGCTGCCGTAATCGCTCCAGCTGTGCGCAAACTCATCCACAATCGGCGTGTCCCGCTTGCTCCAGGTGAATTGCGCCTGGTTCAGCGTCGTCGGACTCACAATCCAGTCGTGGCTCATCACAATGTTCCGCTGCCGGTACTGCGTCGTGTTGTTGGCGTAGTTCGGCACCTGCGTGCTCGACGGGAACGGCTGATAGCTGTTGCCGTCAATCCAGAACAGACTCCCGTACACCTTCTGGTTCGAATTCAACATGTGATCGAGCTTGATCAGATACTGGTTCTCATCGTCCTTGCTCGAGCCGGTCGACTGCAGCCGGTTGTCCGCCGTGTTCGGCAGCGGCACGTAGCGCTCCATAATCGTCTTGGCCACCGGATCATACCGGCTCACCGGAATCTGCGCGCCGGGAAACAACGCGTTCGTCGTCGGATCGAGCGGCCTCTGCGCCGTCACCGCCGCTGAAAAATCGCCCGCCCGCTCCGCCGCCGTCGGCGTCGCCACGTTGTTGATGAACGCCAGGCTGCGGATCTTCAATCCCTGAAACGACCCAAAGAAGAAAGTCTTGTTCTTGAACACCGGCCCGCCCACCGCAACGCCATACTGGTTCTGCCGCAGCATCGGCACACGCGGCTGGAAAAACGGCCGCGCGTTCAGCTTGTCGTTCCTCAAAAACTCAAACACGCTCCCATGCAACTCATTGCCGCCCGACTTCAGAACGACATTAAACACCGCCCCCGGCGACCGCCCAAACTCGGCGTTGAAGTTGCTCGTAATCAGGCGGAACTCCTGCACCGCATCCGGATTCGGCGACGTGTTGCCGCTGTTCCGCCACAGGTCGTTGTTAAACGCGCCGTCGAGCATGAACGTGCTCTGCCGCGTGCGGCTCCCGTTCACGTTCAAAAACGCGCCGCCCGAATTCGACACCGTGTTGAAGTTCGTGTTCGACACGCCCGGCAGTGTGATCGCCAGGTCATACACGTTGCGCCCGTTGAGCGGCAAATCGTTCACACGCTTCGTATCGACAACCGCCCCCAACTGCGTCTGATAGGTGTCCACCTGCGCCGCGTCGGCGGTCACTTCCACCGATTCCACCACCGCGCCCACCGCCAGCCGCGCGTCGATGCGAATGTTCTGGTTCACCTCCAGGCCGATGCCCGAAGCGATGAACGTCTTGAACCCGTCGCGCCGCACCTCCACCCGGTATTGCCCCACCGGCAGCGCCGTGATGATGTAGGCGCCCGCGGCGTCCGACGACGCCCGCCTGATTTCGCCGGTCAGGGTGTTGTTCACGGTGACGGCAGCCGCCGGAACAGCCGCGCCGGACTCGTCCAGCACCGTCCCCAGAATGGTGCCGGTCACCTGGGCGTGAAGAGCGAATGAGAGCGATCCCCACAGCGTGAGGACGAGAATCAAAGTCTTGCGAAGTGAATGTGAATACATCATGAACCTCTACTGAGTGAAGCAGTCAACTGCATTCATTATGCGCCTCCGCACCCACGAGGAAAAACTCCGCTGTTAGAATCGGCTCCATGAACGACGGCCATTCCATCACCAGGCGCACGTGGCTGCCCCTGCTGTGCGCTCCCGCCCTATCCGCCGCCATCGCTTGGCCCGAAGAGTTCCGCAGACAAACTGCGCGCTATCTCGAATCTCACCGCCGCCCCGAAGGCGGCTATGGCTGGAGTTCCGAAGTCGTCGCCCACATCACGCCCACCTTCGGCGTCGTCGGCTCCTACCACGCACTCGGCCTCGACGCGCCTGACGCCGCGCGCACCGCCGCCTTCGCCCGCGACGTCTACCCCGTCCCCGAACTCCGCCGCAAAGACCGCCCTCTCTGGCGTCTCGACTTCGAACAGGTCCAAACCCTCCTCTGGCTCGGCCGCCCCATCGACAGCTTCCGCCCCCTCGCCTCCACCTGGACCCGCCCCGCCGAATTCACCAAGCGCTACGAATTCGACGCCAACCCCGTCTTCCAACACCAGGCCATGGCCGTCCGCATCCGCCGCCTGCTCGGCCTCTCGCCCTCCGATGCCGACGGCCCCTGGCGCGACTACTTCCAGGCCCGCCGCCGCCAGGACGGCGCCTTCAACACCACCCCCGCCTCCGATGGCAGTCCCGGCCACATCATGAACACCCTCTGGGGCCTGCAAGCCGCCGAATGCCTCGCCCTCGATCTCTCCCCCGCGCCAAAACTCAGCGAATGGGTCCGCGCCTGCCAGCTCCCCAGCGGCGGCTTCACCTACGCGCCCAACGCCACACTCGGCGCCGTCGACGACCTCGCCTACACCTGGTGCGCCCTCCACATCCTCCACCGCCTCGGCGCACAGCCCGCCCAAGCCGCCCGCTGCGCCTCCTGGATCGAATCGCTCTACACTCCCGAAGGCGGCTTTCAGGACCGCCCCGGCGGCGAGCCCAATCCCCTCGCCACCTATTACGCCCTCGATTCCCTCCTCCTGCTCAACCACACGCCCAAACCATCGCCGCGCCCCGCCCCGCGCGCCCCGCGCACCGCCATCCCCTCCGGCTACGAGCTCTTCTCCATGCAAGTGGAAGCCCCCGGCAACGGCTCCCCCCGCGATGCCGTCCTCCTCGCCCAATCTCTCGGCATCCATCTCTGGACCGCCAAGAATCCCCCCCTCGGCTGGATCGAGGAAGCGCAATCGGTCGCCGATGCCGCCCGCGTTCCCGTCCGCTTCGCCATCGGCAATGAGGAGTATGGGACCTATTTCTCCGTTTCCGGCCTCGGCTGCTACTCCCACCTCGTCGACCTCGTCGCCCCCTTCCATCCCAGCGCCAACCAGTCCGCCTCCCCCGGCCCCCGCGCTGACGGCCGCCCCGGTTTCGTCACCCCGCCCGGCGCCATGCCCAAACTGAACCACCCCTATCGCTGGGAAGAGTTCCGCGACACCCGCATCGCCCCGCTCCGCAAGGCCGGCGGCCGCATGGTCTGGCAGTTCCTCGAAAACGAGGAACTCACCCGCGCCCTCCTCGACGACGCCGTCCAACACGGCTCTTACTCCGCCATCGCCACCTTCCACTTCGGCAACGAAAACTTCCTTCACTCCCAGCCCTACCTCCATCGCTGGCTTGGCCGCCTCCCCTTCGTCGGCCTCCAGGACGCCCACGGCCAGGAGAGCTGGTGGTGGGGCAATCAACTCGGCGGCTTCACCACCCTGTTCGCCGCCAAGGACGCCTCCTGGCCATCCTGGCTCGAAGCGCTCGACCGCAACCTCGTCATGGCCGTCCGCCACGACGCCATCACCGGCTGGAAGACTCACTACGCCGGAGGTTCACCCCAACTGCGCGACTTCGTGCGCCAGCGCGAACCCCGCTGGCGTTGGTGGGACGCCTCGGGCGCGCAGGCCCGCCGTCCCGCCGCATCGCTGGTCCTGCTCCGCCCCGGCATGCGCTATGAAACCGGCGTCCCCACCGAGGGCATCGCCCTGCGCCTCCGCCTCTGGCAGGAAAACACCGGCCAGGGCCTGCCGCGCGAACCCCGCGCCGAACTCGTCCGCCTGCGTGTCGATGGCCGCGAAGTCACGCCGCAACTCATCGAGACCCGCAACGATCGCTACTATCTCCTCAACGCGCCCGACCAACCCGGCGCCCATCGCGCCGAGGCTGAGATCCGCATCCTCGCCTCCGGCGCCATCACCACCGCTTCCGCGCAGTGGACCGGCCCTAAGTGAACAGCTCCGCCATCTCGCGGAACTGAATGATCTTCGTCCCCGCCGCCGGATCCACATACTGGAAATCACGCCCCGACGGCGTGTTCGTGATCCGCTTCGTCCAGTCAATGCCCAGCGCGCTGTAAATGGTCGCGCAGACATCCTCGGTATACACCGGCCGGTTGGCTGACCAGCCGAAATCGGTAATGTGCGCCGCCTCCGCGTCGGTCGCCCCATACAACCGCCCGCCCTTCACGCCCGCCCCGGCAAACACGGCAAACATCGTATCGGCATAATGTTCGCGCCCGGCCAGCGGAGTGAGTTCACCCGGCGTGCGTCCAAACTCGCCCATGCACACCACCAGCGTCGAATCGAGCAGCTTCATCCGCTTCAAGTCCGCCACCAGCGCCGCGAACGCCGGATCCAAATCCGCGCACGTCGAGTACAACCCGCCCTTGCCATTCTTGCCGTAAATCGTCCCGTGATGATCCCACCCCGGCTGCGTCACCAGCAGGAACCTCGCCCCCGCATCGGCCGCCACCATGTTGCGCGCAATCAGGCACGCGTCCCCAAACGCCGTCCCGCCATACGTCTTCCGCTCTTCGTCCTTCAACTCCAAAACCGACGAGATGGCCGGATTGGTCATCATCTTATGCACCGCGCGCCCGAAGCTCTCAAACTGCCGCATCCCCTGCGGCGAGCCGTCGTCGAGCGCATGCCGCGACGTATCCATCCGGTTCAGCAACTCCCAGCGCCGCGCAAATCGCGCCTTGTCCTTCTCCTCCACCACAAACGGCAGATTGCGGTTCTTCAGATCCAGCACCAGCGGCGAACAGTCCGACGCCAGGCAGCCCCTCCCCCTGCAGCGGCCCATACATCGTGCTCGGCTCATAGTTCATCGACACAAACGGCGGCAGAAAATCCGTCGCCCGCCGCCGGCTCAGAAACTCATAGGCCACCACCGCCCCCATCGACGGCGACTCCTGCACCCGCGCCGCGCTCACCGCATGCCCCGTCTGCAAGTAATACTGCCCCCGCGAGTGCACCGTCTCCCACGCCTGCGCCGACCGCACCACCGCCATCTCCCCCAACTGCCCGGCCACCTTCGGCAACAGCCCGTACGGGAACTCATACCCAAACGGCGTCTTCCGCACATCGCGATTCTCCGGCGCCCACTTGCCCGCCTTCACATCGAACATGTCCATCTGCGAAGGCCCGCCCTGCAGGTTGAGAAAGATCACCGCCTTGGCCGAACCGCGCGGCGTCACCCGGCCCTGCGCCTTCACGTTGCGCGGCATCACCAACGGCGCCAGCCCGTATCCGGCAATCCGCAGCCCCCCGCCCAAGCGGATCAGTTCCCGGCGCGTCAAACGTGGCATTGAATCCATGCGGTTCATCCGTCCTCAATAAAACAGAAAATCCAGCCGGTTCACCAGGACCCACACCAGGTCCTCCGCGCCCGCCTCGCGGTATTCGCCGAGCAACTCCACCCCGGCCTTCTTCTCCTCCGCGCTCGGCAGCCGCGACAGCGCCGCCAAGTACAACTCCTCCACAATCTCCCCGTTCGCCTTCGCCGGCTCGCCCCGCAGCAGCGCCTCCAGCCGGTTGCCCTTGTTCACCTTCAACCGCTCGCGCACCACCTGGTCGTTCATCAGAATCGCCGCCTGCACCATCGTCGGCTTGCGCGACGCCTCGATCGCATACCGGTCACACTGCCCGAACGACTGCAGCACGCGGAACAGCGGTTTATCCGTCTTATCGATATCCTGCGGCGAACGCGTCTGCGTAATGCTCGCCGCCTTCTTATCGGCGTAGCTCACTTTGAACGACTGTGGCGCGCCCACCGTCTGCGCCACCGCGTCCCACGCCTGCTCAGCCGACATGCGGCGCACAACGCGGCGCGCGAAATACGAATCGTGCGTCGCCTTCCAACCCTTCGGCGCCCGCCCCGACAACTGGTAGGCGCGCGAGCTGACAATCAATTTCATCAACCGCCGCAAATCATGATTGTGCGCGCGAAAGTCCGCCGCCAGCTCTTCCAGCAATTCCGGATGCGAAGGCTGCACCGTCCACGGCGCCGGAGGCGGATTCTTCGGGTCCTGCCGCGCCAGGTCAAACTCAAACGGCCCATCCACAATCCCCCGCCCCATCAACTCCGCCCACACCAAATTCACCGCCGCCCGCGCAAACTGCGGATGCTCCGTCAGCATCCGCGCATACGCCTGCCGCCAGTTCTCCCCGTCCCGCGGCCGCTCCCCGGTCAGCAGGAACGTAGGCGTCACATCCATCTTCGGATTGCGCGGCGGGCGCAAACTGCTGCGCGTCGTCAGGTCGTAGCCCTTCCTCGTGTCCTTCACCTGAAAATGCGGAAACCGGCCATAGCTCGGGTCCACAAACGTCTTGCCGAAAAAGCTCGCCTGCCGCCACATCTCGGCCCGCTTCCGCGCAGTGAGCCACAGGTTCACCTTCTCCAGGTGATTGCGCCCATCGTGGCAGCTGATGCACTCCAGGTTCACCCCCAGAAACAGCTTCGTCGTGTTGATGGCGATCTCATCGGCCGTGTCCTCGTGGTTCATCTGGTAGCCGTCGCCCTCGAACACATGGCTCCGCGCCACGAAGTTCGCCGCCCCATCCGTCCACGTCGACACCGTCGAGGCCGTCACCATGTCGCGCACGAACTCGTCATACGGAACATTCAGCGTCAGCGACTTGTAGATGTAGTCATAGAACGTGTTGATGCCCTCTTGCAGCAACTGCCCGTTGCGGAACAGGTCGCTGAAGAAGTAGGTCCAGCGGTCGAGAAACGGCGCTTGGTCAACTGACCGCATCCCGCTCACCGGCAGCGCCGGGAACAGCTTGTCGATTGCCTTCTCGCGCTTGCCCGGATCGTTGTCATTGGCAAACCGGCGCGCCTCGGCCGCATCCGGCAGCCGCCCCGTCAGGTCGAGATACACCCGCCGCAGAAACTCGGCGTCAGTGGCAGGCCCGGCCACCGGCACGCCATCCCGCTCCGCTTTCGCGAAGATGTGGCGGTCAATCAGATTGCCTTCGGCCGCCGGCAGCGACACCGCCGCCAGCAGCAACAACACGGGGAGCATTAAAGAGAGAATACAGCGATTTTGCCCCTCGCGGTGGAAATGCCGCGTCGAAACGTGCCCGAAACGCGCCCCCGCCTAAATCGTCATCGAGAGGAATCCGCCGTCAACGCGCAACACCGTCCCCGTCACAAACGAAGAAGCCTTCTTCGATGCCAGGAACAACGTCGCCCCCACCAGTTCCTCCGCCTCGCCAAACCGCTTCATCGGCGTATGCGCCAGAATGCTCGCAATGCGGTCCGGCGTCAGCACCTTGCGGTTTTGTTCCGCCGGAAAGAACCCCGGCAGAATCGCATTCACGCGAATGTTGTTCGGCGCCAGCTCGCGCGCCAGAAACTGCGTAATCTGATTCACGCCGCCCTTGGCCACGCCATACGTGAACACCCGCGACAGCGGCGGACCCGCCGACGCCGACGAGATGTTGATGATCGATCCGCCCCGCCCCGCATCCACCATCGCCTTGCCGAACACCTGGCAGGCCAGAAACACGCCCGTCAAATCAATATCGAGAATGCGGTGCCACTCCTCTTCGGTGATGTCGAAAAACGGCGTCGCCGAATTCACACCCGCCGCGTTGATGAGGATGTCCACCTTGCCGAAGCGCTGCATCACCGCGTCGAGCACACGCTGCAAATCCGCCTTGCTCGTCACATCGCACTTCAGCCCGATCGCCTCGCGCCCCGCCGCCGTGATCGAATGAGCCCGCTCATCGGCGTGCTCCTGCGTGCGGCCCGCAATCGCCAGCTTCGCTCCGGCGGCCGACAACCCCTCCGCCATCGCCCCGGCCAGCACACCGCCGCCGCCAATCACCACCGCTACTTCGCCATCAAGAGAAAACAGTTCTTCGCCAATCATCAGACCAATGGTAGCAACGCCGCCGCAACGCCACCGTCGCGCCCGCGCACCCCCGTCCCGCCCTACGCCAGAATCTCGTGCAGCACGTTCCCAGCCACGTCGGTCAACCGGAAATCTCGCCCCGAGTAGCGATACGTCAGCTTCAAGTGGTCAATGCCCATCAGATGCAGAATCGTCGCGTGAATGTCGTGCACGTGCACCGGCTTCTCCACCGCCTTGAATCCGAAGTCGTCCGTGGCGCCATACGTCATGCCGCCCTTAATCGCCCCGCCCGCCAGCCACATCGTGAACCCAAACGGATTGTGATCTCGGCCGCGCCGGATGCGCTCCCCGCCGCCGCCCACTTCCCTCACCGGCGTACGCCCAAACTCGGAACCGCACACCACCAGCGTGTCGTTCCACAGCCCGCGCGACTTCAAATCCTTCACCACCGCCGCAAACGGCTGGTCGGAATTCTTCGCGTTCACCTTGTGCCCCAGGAATGTCGCCATGCGCATCCCACGGGTCGCCCTTGGCGTAGTAAACCTGCGTCATCCGCACACCCTTCTCCGCCAAACGCACCGCCATCAAACACCCGCGCGCCGTCGACCCCGGCCCATACAGCTTCTGCGTCGCCTCGCTCTCCTTGCGGATATCGAACACCTCCGGCGCTTCCGTCTGCATGCGGTAGGCGACTTCCATCGACTGGATCACCGCCTCCACCTGCGGGTCCTCCGTCGTCCCGTTCATCTTCTCCAGCTTCGCCAGCAGGTCCAGCTCCCGCCGCTGCTCGGGCAGGAAAAACCGCGGATTGCTCACATAGCTGATCAGCTTCTTCGGATCGAACGACTTCTCAATGACAACCTTCTTGTCCTTGTCGTCCTTCTTCCCCTCCATCGCCATCATGCCCGCGCCGTCGGCCCCGCCCTCCGCTTTGTCTGAGATGTAAGTGCCCTGGTTAATCGCCGGCAGAAACCCGTTCGACCACAGCGGCGGCCCCACCGTCGTCGGCACATCCGGACACAACACCACATAGCCCGGCAGGTTCTTGTTCTCCGTGCCCAGCCCGTAGGTCATCCACGCGCCCAGCGACGGCCGCCCCGCCTGGTTCGCCCCCGTGTTCATCATCAGGCACGACGGCTCATGGTTCGGAATCTCCGTGTGCACCGAGCGGATGAAGCAGATATCGTCGGCCACGCCTCCGAGATGCGGCCACAGCTCGCTCAACTCAATCCCGCTCTGCCCGTACTTCTTGAACGAGAACGGCGACTTCATCAGCGCCCCCGTCTTGCGCTCCGTCTTCACTTCCCCGCCCGGCATCGGCTGGCCGTCATACTTGTCCAACATCGGCTTCGGATCGAAGCTGTCCACATGCGAACAGCCGCCGTTCATGAACAGGAATATGACGCGCTTCACCCGCTGCGGATGATCGAGCGTCGCCACGCCCATCGCCTTCTCCGAGGCGCCGATCGTGTTCGCGCGCGCCACCGTCCGGCTCAACTGGCTCGCAAACGCCATGAAGCCGAAGCCATTGCCAATGCGCAGGAGCGCCTCGCGGCGGGTTTGGGGATTGCTCGATTTATGTGGGTTCACTCTGCTCTCCTGGCTTTCCTAGTTGATAAACATGAACTCGCTCGAACTGATCAGGACCTTCGCATACCGGCCCCACGCCGACGGCTCGTACTTCACTTCCTCGGCCTTCTTCTCGCCCCCGCGGCCCGGCATCATACCGCCCATCATTCCCATACCCATTTGGCCCATGCCCATCGCCGCGCCGGCGGGCTCCATCTCGGCGTCCGTGCCCGCTCCCGCGCCGCCTTCGGCAGGCTTCTCCTCCACCACCGCCTTGGCTTCCGCCACGGCCGGCTTGGCGTCCACTGAGGCCGGCTTCGCATCACCCGACATCAGGTTCTCGCCCGGTTTCGCCTTGCCCTCGTCCTTGCCCGGCTTGGCCTCGTTCTGGCGCTTCTTGCCTTCTTCATACTCCAGCAGCGGCTCGCTCTTCAGATACTCGATGCCGGCCACAATCTCCTGCTCCGCCGGCAGCCGCCCAAACAGAATCTGGTACAGCTTGCGGATGCGCGCCCGGTTGTCGGCTTCCCCCGCCACCCGCTTGGCCAGCTCCTCGGCTTCAATCTGCACAAAGTCGCTGTTCATCAGGAACAGTCGCTGCAGCGGCACCGTCGTCACAAAACGCTTCTCCGCGCTGATGTTCGGGCTCGGGAAGTCCCACAGCTGCAGATACTGATCCAGCTTGTAGCGGCTCACCTTGCCATACACCGTGCGCCGGTAGTTCGTCGGCGTCAGCTCGGCCGAAGGCCCGCCCAGCGAGTCATCCAGATTCCCCGCCGCAAACAGAATCGAATCGCGAATCTGCTCGGCGTCCAGCCGCTTCCGGTTCGCCCGCCAGTGCCAGCGGTTGGCCGGATCCTTTTCCATCGCCACCTTGTCCGGGTCCGCGCTCAACTGGTACATCGAGCTCAGCATGATCTCCTTGTGCAGCTTCTTCGTCGACATGCCGTTCTCGACGAACGAACTCGCCAGGTACTCCATCAACTCCGGAATCGCCGGCTTCTCGCCCGTCAGCCCGAAGTTGCTCGGCGTGTCCACCAGCCCCGTGCCGAAATGTCCCTTCCACACACGGTTCACAAACACGCGCGCCGCCAGCGGCGACTTCGCAATCTCCTCGGCCAGCTCCATCCGCCCGCTGCCCTCAGCGAACGGCTTCGGTTCGCCTTTCGACAGCACCGTCAGGAAATGCCGCGGCACCTCCTCGCCCAGGTTGAACGGATCGCCTCTCTTGTGCAGGGCGATATTCAGCGGCTTCTCCACGTCGCGCACGCCATGCAGATACGGATAGTACGGCTCCAGCTTCTTCTTCGACGCCTCGATGTCCTCTTTCACCTTCGCCATCATCGCCTGCGACTCGCCGCCCACACGGCTCTCCAAACTCCAGCCGCGGAACATCAGCACGCCCGGCTTGCCCATCCGCCCAAACCCGCCCACCATCGCGTTCGGATCGTCGGAATCGCTCAGCTCCCGCTGGAACACCTCCGTCCAAAAGCTCATATCGCTCTCGGACATGTTCTTCAACTGCAGCCCGCATCCAGGGCAAAAATCGTCGTTCGTAATGAACTCGTTCGGCTTGTTGGCCCGCTTCTTCTTCTTCGTCCCCTCCAGTGACTTCGCCGTGATGATCTCGTTCTCCTCGGCCAGTTCGTTCTTGGCCAGCATGATCTTCACCACCTGCTCCTGGAAGGCCTCGGCCGCCTTCTTCACCTGCGCCGGCGTCGCCTTGGCGTTCTTCATCAACGCCTGCCAGGGCTTCTTGTAGTCGTACTTATCGGTCTCCTTGGCCATGTAGGCTGACCAGCGGTCCAGCAGCTCGTAGTCCAGCTTCCGGTTCTCCACCACCATCAGCTTTTCCGTCTTCTTCGGTCCCGTCAGCTCCCACACACCCTGCAGGTAGTTCGCCGTCTGGAAGGCCAGCGATTGCGATAACTGATTGCTCAGGTTCGTCTGCATCTCCCGCAGCACTTTGTTCTTCTGCTCAACCTCTTCCTCGATCGCCTTGAACTTCGCCCGCACCTCCGCCGGCACCATCGGATACTCGTGATAGCTCGTGTTCATGAACACGCCCGCCAGCGAGTAGTAATCCGTCATCGGCACCGGATCGTACTTGTGGTCGTGACACCGCGCGCAGCCCACCGTCAGCCCCAGAAAGCCGCGCGTCACCACGTCCACCCGGTCATGCCGCTCATCGGCCCGCGTCACTTCCACCGCCCCGTTGTCGTAATACCACGGCCCCAGGCCCAGGAATCCCGTCCCCGGCAGCGTCTTGTGCCGCTGCTTCTCGTCCATCAAATCGCCCGCCAGTTGCGACTTCACAAACTGATCGAACGGCACATCGTCGTTGAATGCCTGAATCACCCAGTCGCGGTAAATGTGCGCGTTCGGGTAAGGATTGTAGCCGCGCCGCATCGGGTCCAGGCTGCGATAGTCGTCTTCGCCGAACCGCGCCACATCCAGCCAGTAACGGCCCCAGCGCTCGCCATACTGCGGCGAAGCCAGCAGCTTGTCCACCACCTTCTCAAACGCGTTCGGCGTCGTGTCCTTCTCAAACGCCTGAATGTCTTCATAGCTCGGAGGCAGGCCCGTCAGGTTCAAATACGCCCGCCGGATCAGGTCGCGCTTCGACGCCGCCCGCACCGGCTTCAGCCCCTCCTGCTCCAGCTTCGCCAAAACAAATTTGTCAATCTGCGTGCGCGCCCAGCGGGCATCCTTCACCGCCGGAGCCGCCGGCGTCTTCAGCGGTTGGAACGACCAGAACTTCCGCCGCTCCTCCGGGATCACATACTTCCCATCCGCCGCCGCGGCCTTCACCGGCTCAGCCGACTTCGGCCACACCGCCCCCGCCTTCACCCACGCCTCCAGCGCCTTGATTTCTTCGTCCTTCAGCTTGCCGCCCATCGGCATCTTGAACTTCGGGTTCGTGTGCCGCACCGCTTCAATCAGCGGGCTCTTTTCCGGATCGCCCGCCACCACCGCCGGGCCCTTCTTGCCGCCCTTCAACAGCGCCTCGCCGCTGTCCACCCGCAGCCCGCCCAGCGCCGAATCCGTGTGGCATCCATAGCAGTTGTTGGCCAGAATCGGCCGCACCTTGGTCTCGAAAAACTCCGGAGTGTTGGCGCCGGGCTGCGCTAAAAGCGTCAGCGGAAATACGGTCAGGGGAATGAGAAAAAGAGGGCGTATGCTCGTCATGGGTGCGTCCACGGTGATCCTTACAGACTATGGTCGAGCGCTGCGAAGCGCAACAACGGCAACCGTGACACAGGTCGCCAAACGAGCGGCGTGGGATTGACCAGACGGGGGGAAGCGCCAGCATCGCAAAGGCACGAGGCGAACACTGCGCTATGAAGCAAGATGTAGCATGCGCATCGCGGCTCTGTCAATCCAGACCCAGCCCAACCCGCCCCGTCCCAGCCCCACACCACCCCAACACGCCCGACCCAACCCGCCAGGCCCCAACAACCTCACCCCGCCCCAGCGGCCACCCCCGCCCCCACCGCCCCCCCCCCCAGCCCCCGGCCCCGCCCTCCCCCACGCCAGTCCCCCCTGCGGCGGCGGAATTCCCGCTCACCTTCGCCCCCACCACGCGTCCAAATCACTTTGCCCGCGCCCTCACGCGGCCATGGCAAAGGAGAATCGGATGCAAGTCACCTGTTTTGGTTTCCCCTGGGAAGAGGTCCGCAAACGCCCCAATGCACAAGCGGTGGTGGACGAGATGATTCTCACCGACGACATCGTTCACTACGCGGTCCCCCTGCCCGAAGGTCTCTGGCGCTCCGATAGCGCCTCGCAGCACTTCGCCGTGATCGAAGAGCTCGGCCTGCTCGCCGAATCCACCCACGCCGCCCGCCATCCCTCCCTGCCCGAGGTGCGCCGGCTGCTGGCCGAAGGCCCCTCCATCGACGAACTCGGCATCGCCCCGCTCACCGATGACTGCTACTACATCTCGCTCTCCCCGGAAACCGTAAGCCACCTCGCCCACTCCTTCGCCGCCCTCAACCTGGAGCGCGTCGCCGCCGACTGCCCCCTGCAATCTGACCTCGAGACCGCGGATCTGACAGAGTGGCTCGCCCAATGGCGCGACGCCCTGCGGTTCATAGCCGGACGTAACCTGGGGTTAATCGGCCATTGCGGGTAACCCGGCCGCACCCGCCAGGGGCCTAGTTTTTGACAAAACGAACCCAATCCGCGCTGCAAACAAACCACTTCCCAAAAGCCGAACCCAATCTCCGCCCCATTCACACCGCTAATCGGTCCCATACGCATTTCCATCTACCGTCTCCTCCTCCCCGGCGGCTATACTGAGGAAGTTCCGGGCCACGCGGCCCGCCTGTCCACGACCGCGACACCAGTAGCCTCGACGCCACTGCACTCCCAATCAGGATGGTTCGATGCGATATTCCTTGCTTTCCCTGCTTGTCCTGGCTTCCGTCGCCTCGTTGGCCGCGGCCGAAATGGCGGTCGAGTCAGCAGCCGCCAAAAAGCCGGCCAAAGGCGCCCCGCTTCCCCCACGTGCCGGAATCAAAACCCCCGGCGTCCAGATCCCTTATTCGTCCCTGAAGTCCGACGCCGAACTCGACCTCGGCGCTAAACCCGGCCCCGGCCTCACCGGAGCCACCCTCTGGGTCCCCCTGCGCGATAAGGGCACACTCGCCCGCATCGACGCCAAGGCGGCCAAACTCGGCGATCCCATCAGCGGCCTCAACAAACCCTGCGCCGGCGCCGTCGAAGCCTTCGGCTCTCTCTGGGTGCCCGACTGCGGAGCCAACACCATCGCCCGCCTCGACGCCAAGACCGGCAAGCTCACCGCCACCGTCGAGTCCGGCACGGGCGACGTCACCCTCGGCATCGCCGCCACCGCCGACAGCATCTGGGCCTTCACCGACACCCGCACCACCCTCTCCCGCATCGACCCCAAAACCAACCGCGTCGTCGCCGAACTCCGCCTGCCAGAGCGCTGCGATGCCCTGCTCTCGGCCGAGTCGTCGCTCTGGTGCGCCTGCCCCAACATCGGCCCCAACATCGGCAAAGTGCTCCGCATCGACCCCAAAACCAACCTCGTCACTAAGCGCATTGAGACGCAGGCCATGCCCACCGCCCTCGCCTTCGGCGAAGGCTCCATCTGGGCCTACTGCAAGAAGGACGGCAAGCTCGACCGCATCGACCCCAAGACCGACAAGGTGACCAAGACCATCGACCTCGGCACCCCCGGCGCCGATGGCGACCTCAGCGTCGGCGAAGGCGCCGTCTGGCTCTCCCTCACCGGCTTCCCCGTCACCCGCGTCGACGCCAAGAGCGAAAAGGTGCTCCAGCAGTTCTGGGGCCCCGGCGGCGGCCTCATCCGCGCTACCGGCGGCGCCGTCTGGCTCTACAACACCAGCCAGACCACCGTCACCAAGTTCGACCCCAAACGCATCCAGGCCACGCTCGCCGAATAGCGGCGGCCGCCGCATCGAGGACATCATGAACAGGAATCGTGTCATCCAACTCTTCGCCGCCAGCGCCCTTGCCGCCGGCCTGCTCCTGAACCTGGGCATCGCCCAGGAACCCGCCTCGCCCAAGGATGGCGAAAAAAAGGAGATGAAGAAGCGTCCCCCGCGCCCGCCCCGCCCCGGCGTGAAGACGCCCGGCGTGCAGCGCGACATGGCCGCCATCACCCCCGACGCCGTCTTTCCCGTCGAAGGCGTGCCCGACTGGCAGGCGGTCACCGCCGATGCCGTCTGGGTATCCAACGGACCCAAGAACACCATTCACCGCCTCGATGCCAAGACCAACAAGGTCGTCGCCACCATCGAGGTCGGCAAGCGCCCCTGCTCCGGACTCGCCGCCGGCTTCGGTTCCATCTGGGTGCCGAACTGCATGGATAAGACCGTCTCGCGCGTCGACATCAAGACCAACAAGGTCGTCGCCACCATCCCCGTCGGTCCCGCCAACAGCGAAGGCGGCATCGCCGCGAGCAAAGACAGCGTCTGGCTGGCCAGCGACGTGAAAGGCGTGCTCGCGCGCATCGACCCCAAAACGAACACGGTTCGCCAGGAGATCGAGATCGCCCCCGGCTCGTTCGGCGTCACCTACGGCGACAACGCCGTCTGGGTCTCGAGCACGGAGAAGAGCCTGCTCACCCGCGTCGATGCCAAGTCCGGCAAAGTCACCGATGTCATCCCCGTCGGTCCCAATCCGCGCTTCCTCTGCTACGGCGGCGGCTCGGCCTGGACGCTCAATCAGGGTGACGGCACGGTGACGCGCGTCGACGGCAAAACGCGCAAGGTGCTCGCCCAGATCGAGGCCGGCGTACCCGGCACGGGCGGCGAGATCGACTTCGGCGAAGGCGGCCTCTGGTTCACCGTCTTCGAGTTCCCGCTCACCTTCATCGACCCCGCCACCAACACAGTGACCAAGCAGTGGAAGGGACCGGGCGGCGATGCCGTGCGCGTCGGCCACGGCTCGGTGTGGCTGTCGAACCTGCGCCAGCAAAACCTCTGGCGCATCGATCCGAAGAAGCTTCAGTAGCCGTCCCCGTGACGGCGTAAGTGAAGGCGTAAGTGACGGCGTAGCTGGCGGCGCGCGTGGCGGCGCGCGCTAACGCCCCGGCACGCTCCGCCCCGCCGTCTTGTAGCGTTCCAGCAGCGCCCGCATCTCTTTCACGCGCTCCGGATATTGCGCATAGAGGTTCTTGGTTTCGCGCAAATCCTCTTTGAGGTGGAACAGTTCGGCGGGCTGGCCGTGCGGTTGAATGCCATGCCGCTCGCGCCACCACGGCGGTTCGGCGGCCCCATGTTCGCTCTTGGCCGACTCCACCAGCACCCAATCGCCCTGCCGCAGGCCGTACTCGTTGTTCATGCTGTGATGCACGGTGGCTTCGCGGATGGGCTTGCCGCGCTTGCGGTTGAAGAGCGCCGCTCCGATGTCGTAGCTGTCCTCGGCGGCCTCGTTGGGCAGCTTGTAACCGGTGAGCGCGGCCACGGTGGCCATGACGTCGGTGAGACAGATCACCTCGTTCTCCGTGCGTCCGGCGCTGATGCGGCCGGGAGCCCAGGCAAGGAAGGGCACACGGTGGCCGCCTTCCCACAACATGCGCTTGGCCCCGCGCAGCGGGCCCTGGCTCGCGTGGCCGTGGTCGCGCAGCACCGGATAGGTGAGGTTCTCCGGACCGTTGTCGCTCGTGAAAATGACGATGGTCTCCTCGGCCGTACCCGAAGCGCGGATGGCGTCCATCAACTGGCCGGCGACCCAATCCACCTGGTAGACGAAGTCGCCATACGCGCCGGCTTTGCTCTTACCGGCAAAGTCCGCGTGCGGCGCGATCGGTGTGTGCGGCGCGGTCATCGGGAAGTAAAGGAAGTAGGGATCGCCGCCCGGTTTGGCGTTCTCCTTCACCCAGTTCACACAGCGGCGGCCGATCTCAGGCAGCACCCCATCGAGCTTCCAGCCGGGGGCCATGGCGCCGGGCCATCCAAACATGCTGTCCGGTTTCTGTTCGGTGGGCGCGGCCCGCAGGCGGCCGTTTTCGATGAAGGTGTAAGGCGGGAAGTTGGGCAGGTCGACGCCAAAGTAGTAATCGAAGCCACGCGTGGTGGGGCCTTCGCGCACGGGCTGATCAAAGCGGACCTTCTTGGCGAACTCGTAGCGGATGGGCCGTTGCGGGTCGCCGATGCGCACCTGGTCATTCACGCGCGAGCCGTCGGTGGTGGACCATTCCCAACCGAGATGCCACTTGCCGAAGCAGGCCGTTTTGTAGCCGAAGCTCTTCAGCATCTTGGGCAGCGTGAGGCGGTCCTTATCGATGAGCGGCTTGTCGAAGGGCCACAGCACCTGCGACTTCAGCTCCGTGCGCCAGGGATAGCGCCCGGTGAGCAGGCCGTAGCGCGTGGGCGAGCAGACGCCGCACGGCGTGTGGGCATCGGTGAAGCGGACGCCTTCGCGGGCCAGGCGGTCGAGGTTCGGCGTGGGGATCTTCGAGTCGGGGTTGTAGACGCCCACGTCGCCATAGCCGAGATCGTCAGCGAGGATGACGATGATGTTGGGGCGGTTCTTCGGGCGCGGGGCGCGCTGCAGCGCAGCCGCCGAAGACACGCCCGCCGCGCCTGCCGCGAGGCAGAAGGTTCGTCGGGAGGGAAGCATGCTCAGCCTTTCCGGGACAGGACCTGAGCGCGGAGTTCGGTGACCTTTTCGAGAACGAGGAGTTCGATGGCCGGCTCGCCGCTGGAGAGCGGGATGGGATACCAGCGCAGCCATTCGCCCGCCTTGTCGCGCGCGCCTGTCTCCACCAGCGCCCAAGCATACAACACGCGCCAGTGGCCCGCACGGAAGGGGTGCGTGCCGGTGACGAGGCGTTGCAGCACGGGCAGGGCGTCGGTCCATTTGCGGTCAAAGACGAGAGCCAGGGCGAGCAGGTCGTCGGTGGGTGTGCCTCCGGCGCGCCGCTTCCATTCCTCGACGCCGGCTGTGGGCTGAGCGAGGAAGAAGGCGATGAGGGCCTCGCGCTTGGCGGGCGGCAATTGAGCCTTCTGCATGGCGGCGCGGGCGGTTTCGAACGCCTTGGCGCGGTCACCGGCGGTGAGGTGCCAGAAGGCGGCCTGGGTGAGCGCGCCGGAGGCAATGTCCGGCGGCGTGGAGGCGTTGGCGGCGAGCGCAGTGGCTTGTTGCAGGGCCTCGGCCTTCTTGCCCGTGCGATACAGCCAGCGCAGCCGGTAGAGGGCCTGCTGCGGGTGGCCCTTGAGGGGGCCTTGCAGGTAGCGGTTGAACTCCTTGTCGGCGGCGGCGGCGTTGCCCACAAGCAGCAGCGCCTGGGCGGCCTTGAGCAGGGTGGCTCCGGAGAGAAACTGAGGCTGGCGCTGATAGGCCGAGAGGAACTCGGACGATGCTTCGGAAAAGCGGCCAAGCATGAATTCGATCTCGCCAAGTGAATCAGGCGGGTTGGCGCTGCGCGGCTCCAACTGCGTGTAGCGGGCAATGCTCTGCCGCGCCGCCGCGGCGTCGCCGGCGAAGGCCTGCGTGAAGGCGAGCTGGTTCCACCATTCCCCGACCGCGGGCTCTGACTTCACGGCAATCGACATGAGCGAAGCGGCCTTGGCGAAGTCACTACGCGCCAGGCGCAGGTTGCCGGCTTGCATGGCCAGTTCCGGCTCAGAGGGGAGGAGCGTGGCGAGTTTCTCGGTCGCGTCGGCGGCCTTGGCGGAGTCGTTCTCAGCCGTGGCCAGGGCGGCCTGCATGCGCGCTTTGCTGATCTCGCTTGAGGCGCGTGCGATGCCCGCCGTCCAGACGTTGCGGGCGTCGGCGGCGCGGCCGGAGGCGGTGAGGTTGGCGCCGAGCAGGAAGTAGGCGTCGCCCCAGGCGGGCGCTTGCGTCACAACGCGTTCGAGAAGCGGGATGGCCGCGGCGGGCGGCTGGCTGAGGGCGTTGCCGAACAGCGCGGCGGCTTCGGCGGGCAGCGGCGCGGCGGCGGGGGTTGCGGGCGCCACCTTCTTCACGAGGGCCGAAGCCAGCGGCGAGGGTCCTTCGGCGGCCAGGGCCGAGGACTCCCACTGCTCGAGCGTCTTGCCTTCGGCGCTGCGCACATTCACGTGCAGGCTCAGGCGGTCGCCGCGCAACTCCAGCCAGCTGCGCACGATGCGCGAAGCGCGGCGCGAGGCGGCTTCCGTGGCGTCGCCGGCTTCAAACACGGCCAGCGCGGCGCTGCCGCTCAACTGCGCGCGGACGAGATGGCTGATGGCGCGGGCCACGCCGTCGAGCGAGGGATTGCCGCTCAGGTTCTCGGTGTGGGTGATGAGCAGGCGCGGCACGCCGGCCGGTTCTGCGGGCTTCCCCGAGCAACCCAACAGGGCCGCCAGGGCCAATGCGGCGGCGGCCAGAGGCCAGCGATGGCTAGAGAACGCGCGGCTGCAGGGCGAGAAGCTCCTGGAATTCCGGCAGTTGCTGCATGTTGGCGAATTCGGGGTCTTCGACAAATCGTTTCCGTTCCTTAAAGCCCTCTTCCAGGCACATGCGCATATACTGCAGGGCGCGTTCGTTCATGCCGGCGTTGGCGTAGGTTTTCGAGAGATAGAAGTGGAACTTGGCGCGCTCGGAGACGCTGCGTTCCTGCAGCAGCGTGCCCGCCGTGCTGCGGTGTTCAAACACTTCGGCATCAAGGGTGAGCGCCTTGGCGTAACACTCGGAGGCCTTCTTGTAGTTCTTGCGGGCAAACCAGGCCGTGCCGAGGTTGCTCCACATGCCGGCCGAGTTGGGGGAAATTTTGAGCGCCTTGTTGTACTGGCCGACGGCGCGGCGGTAGCTGCGCCTGGCGTAATGGACCGTGCCCAGGTTGTTGATCGCCTCGGCATAGCGTTTGTCCAGCTTGATGGCGCGCTCATAGGCGCGCTTGGCCTGCTCCATCTCGCCGAGGTGGTGATAGGCGATGCCGACCTTGTTCCACACAAGGGGTTGTTCGGGCTTGATGGTGCGGTAGTAATCGATGGCCTCGCGGTACATCTTGCGGGCCATGGCGATGTCGCCCCGCATCATCACGGTGATGGGCCTGGCAGGGGCAGGCGTCGCGACGGCGGGAGCCGGGGCGGGCGTAGCCGTTTTCGTGTAAGGTACGAGACATTGGGCGGCGGTCTTCGCGGGTTCCTGCGCGGGGGCCCCGGCCTGGATTCCCAGAGCGATCGCCAACCACCAGGCATGGGGAAGAACAGTCATGACAGTTCTCCTTTGGCTCTATTTCAGCACACTAGCCGGGCAGCGGAAAGGCGGGCGGCGGCGAGTTTACTTGAACAGTCCGAGGAAGCGGCCGAGAATGCCTTTCTTTTCCTCGGCCGGCTGGGCGGCGGGCTTGCGCGACTCGGCGGCCGGAGTGGGGATGTTTTCCACGCGTTTGGCCACCACGCGGCGGGTTTCGGCCCGCGCCGAGGGCTCCTGCTCCTCATCGCTGGGAGCAGCCTCCCAGCCGGCCACTTGGGTAGCCGTGGAGCCGTTGCAGTAATCCAGCGGCTGCGTGCCGGCGAGGAACACCTCCCACTTCGGCGGAGCGCTGCAGCCGCCTCCGGCGAGCTTGCCTGTGGGCGGGTCGACGGCCACGCTGACGATGCCATCGGGGGCTTCAAAGGGTTTGGCGTTGCGGTACGGGCGGAAGGTGTGGGCCTTCTTCATGAAGGCGGTCCAGATGGGCAGGGCCGACTTCGAGCCTTCCAGGCCCAGTTCGCGGTTGTCGTCGTAGCCGACCCAGACGACGCAGATGAGCTCGGAGGTGAAGCCGGCAAACCAGCCGTCGTGCGAGGTGCCGGTCTTGCCGGCGGCGGGCAGAGTGAAGCCGCGCGAACGGATGCCGGCGCCGGTTCCGGTGCGGACGACGTCTTCCATCAGGTTGACCATCATGTAGGAGATGCGCGGGTCGAGCGCCTGGCGTTCGCGCGGCTTGGCGGTGAAGATCTCCTTGCCGTCCTGATTGCGGATCATGCGGACAAAGCGCGGCGGCGCGTAGAGGCCCTGGTTGGAAAAGACGGTGTAGGCGCCGGCGATTTCCAAAGGCTGCACTTCGTAAGCGCCGAGGGCGACGGCGGGGGTGGCCTTGATGTCGCGGTTCATGCCGGCGTCGCGAGCCATGCGGACCACCTCTTCATAGCCCACCATTTCGGCGAACTTGACGGCCGGGATGTTCATGGACTTGGTGAGCGCCTGGCGCAGCGAGACCGTGCCATGGAACTCGCTCTTGAAGTTGTTCGGCTCGTAGGGCTTGTCGTCGTACCAGAAGGTGGTGGGTTCATCGACGACGGTGGTGGTGGTGGTGATGGGGTGGGCCGAGTCCTCCAACGCGGAGCGCAGGACGGCGGCGTAGACAAAGGGTTTGAACGACGACCCCGGCGGGCGCTTGGCGAGCGCGCGGTTGAGCTGGCTCTGGCCATAGTCGCGGCCGCCGACGAGGGCCTTCACGGCCCCGGTGCGGGCGTCGAGGGCGACCATGGCCGCCTGCACCTGGGGCCAGCCCTTGGCCTTGGTGCGGCCGCGCTTGAGGAGAAGCTCGTCCACCTCTTTGAGGCCTTCCGACATGGCCTGCACGGCGGCCTGCTGCAGCCGCATGTCGAGCGTGGTGTAGACGCGGTAGGTGTTGGTTTGGAAGTCGTGATCCTGGAACTGCTCGACGAGCTTTTCGTTGATCAGGTCGACAAAATAGGGAGCGTCGTCCGAGCGCAGGCCGTTGCTGTTCACGCCGAGGGGGGCCTTGATGGCTTCCTGCAACTGCTCCTCGCTGATGTAGCCGTTGTCGCGCATCATGCGCAGGATGATGTTGCGCCGGTTGGTGGCGTTCTGCGGGTTCCGAAATGGATTGTAGCGGCTGGGCGACTGCGGCAGCCCGGCCAGCAGGGCGGCCTCGGGCAGTGTCAACTGGCGCAGATCCTTGCCGAAGTAGGCCTGCGCGCCCTCGCCGAAACCATGCACGGCGAAGCTGCTCACCTGGCCGATGTAGATGGTGTTGGCGTAGTGCTCAAAGATCTCCTGCTTGGTGAGCTTGCGCTCCAGGTGGAGCGTGATGAAGATCTCCGGGATCTTGCGCTTCCAGGTGCGCTCGGTGGTGAGCCACAAGCTGCGCGCCAGTTGCATGGAAAGCGTCGAAGCGCCCATGGCGTTGCGGCCCTGCTTGATGTCGACGTAGGCGGACTTGAGGATGCGCAGCGGGTCGAAGCCGGCGTGCTGGAAGAAGCGCTTGTCCTCGGCGCTGAGCACGGCGTTGACCACCAGCGGCGGGATCTCGGGAAAGTGGACAATGCGGCGCTTCTCGCGCTTGCTGTCAAAGAGGTTGGTGATGAGTTCGGGTTCGAGCAGATAGGCCGGGCGCTCGGTGTTGTCGCGCAGGGAGATGATCTGCGACACGCGGCCATCCTGGAAACGGATGAGGCCGGCTTCGTCCTGGAAGAACGAGTCGCTGCCGGGATAGATCTCGATGGTGTCGGGCTTGACGCGGAACCAGCCCATGCGGTTGGTGCGCGACTCACCGTAGCCGGCGCGGCGGATGCGGAGGGCGACCTCCTCGGGCGAGGTATCGTCGCCAACATTAACGGCCTCGGAGTCGGCAAAGAGCTTGGAGGTGTTGGTGAACGGTCCGCCTGCGAGTTTGGCGTCGATGAGGCGGGCGTAGTGCAGGTAGTTGTACACGAACACGCCGACCCCGGTGACGACAAGGAAGACACTGAGGGCGAGTACGGCTTTCCCGATGGGGTGGCTGAGAAGGCGCCAGAAGCCTCGCTTGGTGGATTTCGGAGCGGCCTGGCTGCTGCGGCCTTTGGGTTCCAAGATAACTCCTATTGTGCCATGGCTATTGTGCCATGGCCCGGCGGGCCAAGGCCCTGGCCGGAGCACAGCGGGGACAGGGCGGCTTCCGTGCGCTCAGGAACCGCTCTTCGCCCGCAGGTGGAGACGTACGGAATACACAAAAAGGTCCACGTTCTTTTGGTAGCGGACCTCGAGGCGGGGGCCGGTGGGGCGCAGTTCGACGCGGACAGCGGAGGCGGCGGCGGGCACACCGCGGCGCGCGGCAACCTCCAGGGCCGATTGGCGCCAGCGGTCGGCGGTCCAGCCGGAGGCCGAGTTGCGGGCTACCAGGGCGCTGAGATCCTCTTCAAACTGGCGGTTTTCCCAATACGGGACGCTGAGCGAAGCCATGGCGCCCAAGGCCGCCAGGAGGACGGCTACGCCCGCCGCCACCCGTAGGGAGCGGGTATTCACTTGTCGGCCGTTTCCAGGTCTTCGAGTTCCTTCCACATGTTGTCCACCGAGTGCCAGTCAGGCTGCGGCGTGCCGGTCAGATCGACGTCGGGAACTCGCAGCGTACCATGGCCGAAGCGGCAGATGTAGTCGGTTCGCGGGGCGCGCAGCAGGATGCTGTTCCAGGCGCCCGAGGAGACCGGCATGTGGAGCCGCCGCCCGCAGGCGCGGCAGCGGTAGCGTTGATCGAGGATGGCCAGGTAGACCAGGCCGACGCCGAGCAGCCAGATGCCGAGCAGGGCCATGGTGTAGCCCAAATCGGTGCCGAAAGGCTGCATTTTGTAGCGCAGGGTGGGGTCAGGGCCCGGCCAGATGACATGCACCAGCCGCCAGGCAGCCAGCAGGACCACGGCGATCCCGGCCAGCTTCCCCACGAGAAAGGCCCAATACCGCATCATCTGTAATGACTCCTCGCCGGAGGGAAAAGTTGCCGCCGGAGGCCACTTGCCCTCGCGTCTTGTCTTCTCCATGAGCTACGCGTCAGGCGCGGGTGAGGTTCCGCGCCAAAAACCAGACGTTGGCCGGCCGTTCGGCCAGCCGCCGCATAAAGTACGGATACCAGGCCACGCCATAGGGCACATAGAGCCGCAGCGGGTAGCCGGCGCGAACAATGCGCTTCTGCAGATCGCGGCCGATGCCGTACAACATCTGAAACTCCATTCCATTGGGACCGGTTCCTCTACGGTCCATCTCCTCCAGTGCCCGCGTGACGAGCCGGGCGTCGTGGGTTGCCAGCGCCGGCTGCGTGCCTTCGGCCAGCAGCAGGGTGAGCAGGCGGCCATAGTTTTCATCCACCTCGCGCTTGTCTTCAAACGCGACGGTGACCGGCTCCAGGTAAGCCCCCTTACACAGCCGCACGGGGACTCCCAACTGGTTTAGCCGCCGGATGTCGGCCTCGCTCCGGCGCAGGTAGGCCTGAATGACGGCGCGGACGTTACCGCTGCGGGCGTGGGCCGCCTCGACAATGGCCAGCGTGCGGTCGACGTAGGCGCTCGACTCCATGTCGATCTCCACGCGGGTGCCGCCTTGGGAGGCCTCGTCGCAGAGAACGAAGACGCGTTCCCGGCAGGCGTCCGTGCTCTGGTCAAGCCCCAACTGGGTGAGCTTGATGGAGATGGTGCCGCCCAGCCGCTCCTGGCGCAGCCGCAGGAGCGCATCCTGATAATCGGCCAGACTGGCGGCGGCCTCCAGATCGTTGGTGACATTTTCGCCGAGATGGTCCAGCGTCACGAGGATGTTTTCGCCGGCCAGGCGCCGGCAGACCTTCACCGCCTCATCCAGCGTCCTGCCGGCCACGAACCGCCGGACCAGCTTCTCGGCGATCCCCGGGCGTTCCATACGCGACCGGAGCCAGCGTTGGCGGGACAGGAACAGGAACAGGTTCCGGAGCATACGGGTCAGCCTCCTACCCTCACTATAAGTAGGTGGTGAATGGGAGGAAAGGGTTTCACGCGGCGGCTGATTTTAGCCGAAACCGAGGTCGTCAGAGCGTTCGAGCACACAACCGCACTCGCGGCAGATGACGGCCAGGCAGTCGCCGCAGACCAGCGGACGGTCGGCGGGCCGCTCACACCTCGGGCAATAGAAATCGCCTCGCGGTTCTGGAGTGGGTTGTGGGTGATCAGCCATGATGCAGCCAAACGCGGCCGGGGGACGCGATCACATTACCAGTTCGACGATCTCTTCACCGTGGGTGCACAACTCGATGGGGGCGACGGAGAGACTCTTCTCAATCTCCACGCGCACCTGCGAGATGGCCTCCTCGATGGATTCCGCTTCGCTCGCACAGCCGGGAATGGCGGGCACCTCGGCCCAGTAGCCACCCTGTTGGGATTTATGAATCACGACTTTGACGTGCATAGTCACCGCCCGGCGGCGGAACATGGCCGCGGGGGCGAGGTCCGCCGCTCTTCTTCGGCTACAGTGTACGCCGATTGGAGGGAGATGGGTAGAGGGTTCCTCTGTGAGGAAAGAAGAATGTGGTGGAGGCGGCCCGCCAGCACCTATTCGATGGAAGCGCCCAGGGTTTGCGGTTCAACGGGTCATCGAGACGCACCCGTTGCACCGCATGCACGCAAAGGGAAAGGGATTTGAACAGTGGTGACAACGGCCACCTGTGCCGCGCACGGATGCGGACCGTCAGATCCAGAGGTGGAATGCGAGTGGCGCCACGGGGGAAGGCCCGGTTCGTATTGTGAGCGGGAGATCGAGCTATGCTGATGGTGGATGCAATTGTGGCCATGAGGCGCAGGAGCGGAAAATTCAACCCCAAACGTAGAATCTGTGCGCCAACCTTGGCACAGGTCCGCCTTGCGGCGCTGCAACCGATTCTCGCAAGGCTGCACTACGGAGGAAACCCCGAACACAAACGCAACCCCGGTGATTTTGGCCTCAATCCGCCCTGCCAGCCAAGACCAAGCAAGACGCTCTGTGATCAGGTCAAGATCTTCACGCGCACAGAGGCAATCAGTTTGCTTCGTGAAGGGCTACTCCGGGGCGTGTTCAGCGTGCAAGAGCGCAACGGGTGGCCACAAAACGTCTGGTCGGTCACCAAGTCAGGAGAGCCTCTGGAGGCCCAGTTGGAAGGTGATGGCGTGTACCATGGGTATCCGATGCCTGCGGACGACCCCTTTCGCGAGGAAGTCATACAGCGGTGGAATAGTAAATGAGTTCAAGGATATCCATCGAAACCAAATGGCTGCCCCCATTTCAAGGAACAGAAGAAGTTCAACGGACTTCGGCTGAACTTCGGATTTCTTTCGGAGACAAAGTGGCCACGCGCTTCGACGACGATTGGTCACAAACTGTTCAGGAGCGCGCACGGGTTGCAGCATATCCCCTAGCTCTCTGGTTAGCGTCTTCTTGGTGGCGCCTCCGTTGGGAGCCGCGGCCAGCAAAGCGCCGTCTCCAGCACGATGGACCTATCGATGAAACCCATTGGCGCATGAGCCACGAACTTCCCGCAGCCGGGCATGGGTTCATCTGGCCTCGTCTGAGTTTCGCGAGCGATGGTGAAACGATTGCTGTGTCGTGCAGGCAATCCAATCCGCTCACCGGCGAGCCGGTTCGCTATCTCTCTGAGTTCGAGTCCGCGGTGCCAGCGCGGGAGTTCGAGCTTGCCGTTGATGACTTTATCAACCTCGTATGCAGCCGGCTCGATCCTCTGAGGACTGAACTCCACGAATTGTGGGGGGAGGTGTTGCGAGAGCGCTCGAACCCAGAGGAGTCGGAGGCGAGGACGATCGAGGCTCGTCTTGGTTATGATCCAGACGAGGCGCCAGATCCCTTAATGGAGAGCTTCGCTCAACTCGCCAAAGAGGCCGGAGCGGATGCGGCAAACGAGATCGCGCCGATTTGCGCTGGCCCGAATCCCTCTGGTTCACTTCAGGATATCCTCAGCCTATCCTCACAAACAGGGATTCAAGGGAAAGTAGTGATCCAGGGTTTTCCGAAGGAATCCAGCGCAACTCCGCCATGGCAGCGGGCGAAGACCCTCGCCACGTTGGCCAGGCAACAGCTTGGACTGAATGGCAAGCCCCTTAGTGATCAATCTCTTTGCGACCTGCTCGAGCTTCCAACCGACGTGTTGAACTCTCAGCCTACGGTCAGAACAGAAGTTGGATTGGCGGTGAGGAACAGAGGAAAGCAGGACGTCAAGTTCCACTTTCATCGAAGGAATCGCCTCGGCAGGCGTTTCGAGGCCGCCCGCTTCATTTGTGACTACGTGTCATCCCTTGAGTCAGACCGATGGCTTCCCGTGACGGATGCGCGGACGGCAAGACAGAAGATGCAGCGGGCCTTTGCCGCGGAGTTCCTCTGTCCAATCGACTCGCTTCGGGAGTTCCTGAATGACATATTCAATCCGGAAGCCTTTGAAGAGGCATCGGAGCATTTCGGGATCTCGGAGCAGGCGATCACCAGTCACTTGGCCAACAACCACCTAATCCCTCGATCGCTTTTGGATGAGCCACACAATCAATGGCTGGGCTGAAGGGGTTCGACTTGCCAAATGGCTGCGGCGAGACCCCAGAAGCTAGCCGCAGCTACTCATACTCATTCGAGTGAGCCAAGAAGTGTGGTGGAGGCGGCGGGAGTTGAACCCGCGTCCGAAATGGCCAGCCCTAGAAAGCCTACGTGCGTATCCGGCTGTTTAATGTCGGCCACAACCGCGACAACCGGCGCCCCGGAAGCGGCCCAGTCCGATTGGGTTTAAGGCATGGGCTCCGGACAGAAGCTTGCGCCCGATCCCGCCAGATGACGCCAGTACGCCCCCATGCGGGTCTGTGAGCGGTGGCGGCTACCTAATTAATTAGGCAGCGTAGGCAAACTGCGTGTTGGCAGTTTTGTTTTTCCAGTCGTTTTACGGGAGCCTGGAACCCGGCACGCCTTCCTAAAACAGATCCATCCCGTCGAAGCCGTTACGCCCCCTTTCCCCTCTATTGTACCAGCGGCGCGCAAATAGGCCGCCTGGAGCGGCGGAGGCGGAGAGGCGGACTCGCGCCGCCGGGCCGCCGCGTCCTACCATGGGAGGAGAGACGGCCGCGGCCGCCTACGCCCACGGGTGAGGCTGAGCGCGGACCGGGCCGGACCAAACAACACATGACTGGGACCATTGCCGCGCCGGAAACGGGAACCGAAGCGGCCACTCACGAAGAACACGCCTCGCTGTGGAATGTCGTGCTGCTGGACGACGACGAGCATTCCTACGAGTACGTGATCGAGATGCTGTGCGCCCTGTTCCTGTGCTCGCAGACACAGGCCTTCCGCCATGCCGTCGAGGTGGACACGACGGGGAGGACGATTGTGATGACCTGCGAGAAAGAGCAGGCCGAGTTTGCGCGCGACCAGATTCACGCCTACGGGGCCGACCCGCGCATGGTCATATCGAAAGGCAGCATGTCGGCGATCATCGAACCGGCGGCGGGCAGCGGCGACGACTAGCGGCGATGACTAGCGGACGCGCTCACTGCGGGCGCGATTTCTGATCGAACGGCGGCGTCTTGCCGGAGTGAACCGACTGCAGGCGGCGGTGGGTGGTCTTCATGGCTTCGATCAGTTCGGTGTAGGGGCGGTCCGTCACATCGACGAGGCCGATGTTGTAGTTCTCGCCATCCATGCGCCCGGTGACGGGTTGATCGACCCACTGGAACCAGCTTGTGCCGATGAAGGCCGGGTGTGAGGCGGCTTGCTCAACATAGTAACGGTAGGCCACGCCGCGCTCCACCTGGTCGCGCACCTGAACGAGTCCGGCGGCGAGGCCGCGCGCCGGGACGCCGAAGTGGAACTCACCGATGAGGATGGGCCGGCCGGTGGCGGCGTGGATCTCATCGAGCACGGCGCGGCTGACGACAGTGGAATAGACGTTGAGGCTGTAGACGTCGAAGGCCTTGGAGGCGCGCAGCATCTCAGCCGGGGGGACGCCGCCGCCGAAGCGGAGACCGAGGTTGAGGTGATTGGGGTCGTGGCGGCGGATGGCGGCGTTGATCACTTCGAGGTAGCGGTCAAAGGCGCGGTAGAGGAACTGCTTGCGGCGCTCGGGGGTGTCGCCCGCGGCGAGGAAGCGCTTGGCCTCGCGCTGGGTGGCGGTGGGCGGCCGGTCGAGGATGATGTCGACAACGAGCGATTCGCGGCCGGGCCAGGGCGGTTCGTTGGCGACGAAGTAGCCGATCAGGTAGGGGTCGTTCTTACGCGGCGCGCATTGCTCGGCGGCGGCTTTGTCGACGATCTTGGGGAACTCGCCGGAGAAGACGTCAGGCATGCCGAGGAAGCCGGTCTCCATGCCCCAGCCGCGGAGTTGGACGACGTAGGCCTTCTTGTGGCGGTCCCAGAGGTTGACGTCGCTCCAGTTGCCGATGGTGTTGAGCCCCCAGTCGTCGAGGCGGCGGAGGATGAGGTCGATCCACTTCTCGGTCCATTGGGGGCCGTGGCGGCGCTGGAGGTTCCAACTGTAGAAGCCGGTGCGGCCGCGGACGCCGGGGGGCGGGTTGGGGTCGATGGGCGGCATGGCGGCGAAGTAGTCGTTGCGCGGTTCGAGGCGCGAATCGCCGGCGCCGCTGCCCATGCCGGTGGCGGCGGTGGAGAAGAAGTGGTGGCCGTCGGGATCGATGAACCACCAGCGGCCGTCGATCTGCTCGACGCGGAAGAAGCCGGTGGCCTTGGCCTTGGTGTTGAGATAGCCGCCATATTTGGAGTAGCCGAAGGAACCGGGACGGAGAGCGGCCTCTTCGGCGGCCCAGGCTGACTTGAGTTGCTCGAGGTTGATGATCTTGCCCGGCCAGTCGGCGGGAATCCACTGGCCGAACTGATCGACGACGGGCCTTGCCGGCGAGGACGTCGGAGCCGGGGTCCTCCTTGGCGAGTTCGACAGAGCGGATTTCGATGGTGGGCTTGCCGAGCGGGGCGATCATGGTGATGCCGATGGCCTCCACCTTGTCGAGCGGACCGTATGTGCCGCCGGTACTGATCCAGAACGAATTGCGCGGGACCTTGCCGACTGAGGCGAGGTCGTGGCCGGCGCGGTTGGGCTGGCGGTAATACTGCAGCGGGATGGCGGCGCGGATCCAGACACCGGCCATCGGCTGCATCTGGCGGCGCTGGTTGAGGCCGGGGCTGTGGAAGGTGAGGTAGAAGCGCTGCGGCGAGGTGGCGCGCATTTCGAGGATGAGGAACTGGTAGGGCGTCCAATCGGCGGGGAGGCGCGGGTTGAGGTCGCGCAGAGCCCAGCGGTGTTCGGATTCGGCGCCGTCGAAGTGCGCGGTGACGGGCGCGGCGGCGGCGGACAAGGAGAGAGTCAACAGGAGCGCTGCCGCTGTGGGCAGTGAACGGGGCATGGGTGCCTCCTTGCCGCCATGCGCACGGAAGAGCCAGAGGGCCGCGCAAAAACGGCTGCGCCACCAGCATAGCCGCACCGTCGGCCGGGCGCTAGCTCATGGCCGCCTGCAGCATGGCGCGCGTGTAGCCGACGTTGTAGGAGATGGCGGCGTAGGAGCCGCCGCCGGGGTAGCCGCCGAGGGGGCCGCGCTCGGTGTCGTAATCGAGGCGGCGCGGATGCTCGGGGTAGATTTGGCGCGTGTACTTGTGCTTCAGCAGCTCCTTCATGACGGCGAACATGTTGTTGAGGCCTTCGTCGATCCAGACCTCGGTGTAGCGCTCGTATGGCTTCATGACGAGGACGTTGCGGAAGTGGACGTGGTTGATGCGGTCGCGCGAGCCGAAGTAGCGGCAGACGGCGATGGGGTCTTCGCCCAACTCGCGGGTGACGCCGCAGTCGTAGGTGATGCCGTTGGCGGGGCTGTCGACTATGGAGATGAGTTTCTTCCAACCGGCGAGGGTGGCCATGATTTGTTGCGAGCCGCGGCTGATGGGGGCAGGCGGATCGTTGGGGTGGAGGGCGAGGCGCACGCCGGCCTTTTCGGCGGTGGGGATGACGGCCTTGAGGAAGTAGGTGATGTTGGCCCACATCTGGTCAAGGGTGTGCGCGCCGATGTCGGGCAGCGGCGGGAGGTCCTTGAACTTCATGCCGAGCTCTTCGGGGCGGCCGGGGTAGCGCTGCTTGGCGGACTGAACGAGTTCGAAATCGAAGCCGGTCCAACCGGACTCGCCGCGCTCCTTGTCGATCTCCTCGAAGTAGCCTTCCATGGCGCGGTGGGCGTAGAAGTTGTATTCGACGACGGGCAGGCCCACCTTGCCGGCGGCGATGATGGATTGCTTGATGTCTTCGATGTCCTGGTCGCGCTTGTTGCCGGGTTTGCCGTAGAGGATGTCGCGCGAGAGGCCGATCATGAGGTTGCCGACAGTGATGCCGGCGGCCTTCCAGGGGTCCATTTGCTTGGTGAGGCTCTCGACGGTCCAGGGCGTGCGGCCGCCGCCGCTGAGCACATGGTTCACGCCGAGCTGCTTGATGCGGCGCGGGCCGGTGGCGGGGTCGCGGCCGCCATCGAACATGCCGAGGGCGATTTTCGGAGTGTTGGGTCCTTCTTTGGGTGGGGCGGGAACTTGAGCGGCTTCGGCGGGCGGCAGGGCGGCCGAAGCCATGGCTCCGGCTCCGGCGATTTCAGCGAGGGTTCGACGGGTGATCTTCATGGTGAGTGGCCTCCACGGGCGCGGGCTCGGGCTTGGAGCGCCCGGCTGGAAGAGAGTATATGCCCGGCAGTCGACAGGTGCATCGGTGACGGCAGCGGGCTATGATGAGGCCACTATGCGAAGCAAACTCATCCTGTCTCCTCTTCTGCTGGCGGCGCTGGTGCTGGCGGCATTCACCATCGGCACGATGGCCAGCGGCAAGCTGCCGTCGATCTCGGCGGCCATCGCGGGCGCGGCTCCGAGTGCCGGCCCGGCGTTGCTGGTGCAGGCGGCCACGCCTCCGGCCAACGACGGCAAACTGCGCGTGATCGTCTTCGGCGCGCATCCGGATGATGCCGAGTATCGCGGCGCGGGTGTGGCCATGAAGTGGGCCGCGGCGGGGCACCACGTGAAACTCGTCTCGACCACGAATGGCGACATCGGCCACTGGCGCGAAGCGGGCGGTCCGCTGGCGCTGCGGCGGCTGGCGGAGGTGAAAGAGGTGGCGCGGCGGTTGGGCGTCACGGTTGAGGTGCTCGACATTCACGACGGCGAGATCATGCCGACGCTGGAAACGCGGCGGATGATCACGCGGTTGATTCGGGAATGGAACGCCGACGTGGTGATCACGAACCGGCCGAACGACTATCATCCCGACCATCGCTACACGTCGATCCTGGTGCAGGATTCGGCCTTCATGGTGACCGTGCCGTTCTTTGCGCCCGATGTGAAGCCGTTGCAGAAGAACCCGGTGTTCCTCTATGCGCCGGACCGCTTCCAGCGCCCGAACCCGTTCCGCGCCGACGTGGCCGTGGCCATCGACGAGGTGATGGACAAGACGCTCGACGCGCTGCTGGCGATGGAGTCGCAGATTCACGAAGGCGGAGCCAGCGGCGATGCGAGCCTGTTTCCGGCGACCGAGCCGGGCCGTACGCAGCGGCGCGAAGCGGTGCGCAAGAGCCTGGCCGGACGCTATGCGGCTCAAGCGAACAACTACCGCGCGGCGCTCACGAAGTTCTACGGGCAGGCCCGCGCGGGGCAGGTGAAGTACGCGCAGGCGTTTGAGGTGTGCGAGTACGGGCGGCAGCCGGATGAGGCGGAGATGCGGCGGCTGTTCCCGTTCTTTGAGCGGTAGGCGGCGGTGTGGGGGCGCGAAAGGCGGCGCGCGCGGCTTGGCGGCGGGCGCGGAGAGGCGGTGCGCACGGTATAGCGCCGGGCGCGGGAAGGCCCTTCCCCGAGTGAATGTAAGCGCTCTCGCGCGCGACGCGATTTTGTGGTGGAATAGCATCCATGCAACGCCGCCACTTTCTCGCCTCCGTCGCCGCCGGTGCGCTCGCGCCCCGCTCCTCCTATGCCGCCCAGGGTGACATCCGGGTCTTCCTGAATGAGCCCATCGGCACGGTCAGCCCGCTGCTGCACGGGCATTTCGTCGAGCACCTGGGGGGCGTCGTGTATGACGGCATCTGGGTGGGCGAAGAGTCGAAGATCCCCAACGTGCGCGGTTTGCGCAAGTCGCTCATCGACGCCATGAAGGCGCTGGGGCCGACGGTGATCCGCTACCCCGGCGGCTGCTTTGCCGATAGCTATGACTGGCGCGACGGCGTCGGCCCGCGCAATACGAGGCCGCGGAAGAACAACTTCTGGGCGAACTCCGGCATCCTGCGCAAGCTGCCCGACAACCACGTGTCACGCAGCGATCCGAATGCTTTCGGCACGAATGAGTTTCTGCGGCTTCTGCAAAGAGACCGGCAGCGAGCCGTACCTGGCGGCCAACGTGCGCAGCCTGCCGGCGCGGGATTTTTACGATTGGGTGGAGTACTGCAATTCGCCGAAGGGCGCGGGGACACTGGCCGAACGGCGCGCGGCATGGGGCGATCCGGAGCCGTGGAATGTGCGCTTCTGGGGCGTGGGCAATGAGAGTTGGGGTTGCGGCGGCAACCTGACGCCGGAGGAATACTCGGTGGAGTTCCGCAAGTTCACGGCGTGGACGCCGAACTACGGCACGCCGCTGGCGATGATCGCGGCCGGGCCGAACGGGGCCGACTACAACTGGACGCACGGGTTCTTTGAACAGATGGCGCGCAAGAGTCCGGGGATGCTGCGGAGTGTGTGGGGGTGGGGACTGCACTACTATTGCGGGCGCACGGGCAAGGGCGATTCGCTCGACTACACCGTGCAGGATTTCTACGAACTGCTGGAACGCGCCAGCCGCATCGAGGAGTTGATTACGCGGCATTGGGGCGCGATGGGTGAAATCGACCGCGAGCATCGCGTGAAACTGGCAATAGACGAGTGGGGCGCCTGGCACAACGACACGACCGCTGTGGCGCCGCATCACCTGTTTGGCAGTGTGCCGACGATGCGCGATGCGCTGATTGCGGGCATGACGCTCGACACCTTCCACCGACATGCGGACAAGATCGCCATGGCCAACGTGGCGCAGTTGGTGAATTGCATTCAGACGCTGTTTCTGGCCGATGGCGACAAGTTCTGCGTCACGCCGACCTACCACGTGTTCGACATGTACAAGGACCACCACAAGGGACAGGCCGTGCGCAGCGAGTTCGCCGCGCCGCGCGTGGACTTCACGGTGGATAGCAAGGGACAGTCGGTGGTGCGGCTGGCGGGTTCGGCGTCGAAGAACGGCAACGTGGTGACGCTGTCGGCGGTGAACAACAGCCACAACGAGACGCTGGAGACGTCGGTGACCCTGCATGGGGCGAGCGTGAAGAGCGCGAAGGCCACCGTGCTCGCGGGGGCGTCGATGCAGGCGCACAATACGTTTGCCGCACCGTCGGCGGTGAAGCCGGTGGAGATGGCGGTATCGGTGGGCGGCGGCACGTTGCGATTGACGATGCCGGCGGCTTCGGTGGTGAAGGTGCGGGTGGAGGTGGGGTAACGGAAGTGGTATAAGAGGTATACCACAGCATGCGGTTCCGTTTCGACCCGGCCAAGAGCGAGAGGCTGCGGAAGAACCCGCGCCGGGGCATCGGGTTTGAAGAGGCGCGGGAGTTATTTACCCGCCCTACTGGCAGGACCAGCGGACAGAGGTTCCCGAGCAGTACCTGGCGATTGGGTGGGTGAAGGGCCGGCTCTACTCCGTGATCTTCGAATTTCGCGAGGATGCCGAGGGGGAGTACATCCACATGGTGACGCTGTGGCGATCGACGAAGGAGGAGGTGCGCCTGTATGAAGAAAACTCGTAGCGCCGCCAAGCCGGTTTCCGCCGAATCGATTGCGCGCAAGGCCGAGCGCGGCGAGGACGTGTCGGGCCACTTCCAGGGGAAGGGGCGCATGGTGCAGCCAATCCAGCGGGTGAACGTGGACTTGACCGCCGGCATGTTGGAAGAATTGGACCGCGCGGCGCGAGAGATGAACATCAGCCGGCAGGCGGTGATCAAGTCGCTTGTGCGCCAGGCGCTGGATCAGCATTACCTGGCTCAGCGCTCGCGGCAGTAGGGTGCACGAGCGAGGAGTCGGCCAGGATGTTCGCTGCCTCCTCGGCGATGACGCGATGCTCATCCACGCGATCCGGATCTTGGAGCTTGGCCTCAAGCGCGCGGCGCAGGAAGTCGGGTAGCGGTTGGTAGCTGGGGCAGGCGCAGAGGGCCGAGTAGCGAACAGAAACTGAAGGATCGAAGAGGCGGTCGGCGATCGTGCGCTGCGAAGCAAGGCGGTGGTTGGTGGAGCCAAGAGCCTCGGTGGCGCGATCCCTCGTGTACTCCTCTTCAGTATCGATGGAGCGCGAGATGCGAATCAGTGCCGACTCGGCGCGGGCATCGCGCAGGAACCACAAAGTCTGGATCGCCTCTTGCCGAGCGAGCAGTGGATGATTCCCCTTCGCGATTGCGATCAGCGGTTTCGTTGCCGACCGGCATTGCATGTCCCGGAGCGGGTGTCCACACCTCCAAATGAGGTTCGGCTCACCCTCGGCAAGTGCTTCACAAAGGGCGGGGACGGCCTCGCGACAGCGCAGTCCGCCGAGGATTTCAGCCGCGGCGATTCGTTTCTCAACCGGTAATGTGCGGTCGCGCAGCCAAGCAATCAACTGCTGTTGTGAGGGGCGTCCGGCGTTTTCGATCTCCAAGAGTGCTTTGTCGCGATCCTGAGCGGAAATGTCAGCGAAGCCCCGGCGCACCCAGTCCGCCATGGCGTGGATGCAGGCTGATGCCAACGCGGACTCGTCCCGTGGGTTCACCGCGCGGAGCACGTCGAGCACTTCTTTGCCTCCGAGCAGTCCCAGTGCCCGCGCGGCGAGGCAGCGTGCATGCTCGGACTGCGACGAGTTGAGCAGAATGGCGCGTGCCGCATCGAGGTCGGATACACCGATCACCCGCAGGAACCGCTCACCGAGCGCACGGCGGCGCTCGCGATTCCAGCGCTTGTAGCTCTTGGGGAAGAGCCGCCTCATGGCGCTACGCCCGCTTGCGCCCCAAAGCCATCACGAAGTAGGCCGCTCGCGTGGTGCCGACGTTTTTCCATCCGTGGAAGGCGTTGGAGGCGACATAGGCTACCGAGCCGGGGCCGAGGACAGTCGCGTGGCCGTCGATGGTCACCTCGACGGTGCCTTCGCGCACCATGAGGAGTTCGACGTGCTCGTGTTTGTGCGGCGCGTGTGGAGCGTTGCCGGGGGCGAGTTCGGTTTCGTGCATCTCGATGGGGTAGGCGCCGTGGGTTTCGCCGTCGAAGATGGCGCGGCTCTTGTTGCCGTTGGGGTTGTCGCGAACGGGGAGATCTTCGTGGCGGAAGGTCTTCGTGGGGAGCGTTTTCGCTTGCGCCTGCGCGGCGTGGGCGGCGAGCAGCGGCAGCAGGGCGGCGAGTTCACGGCGGGGGATGTTCATTGCGGAATCCTTACGGTTGGGCTTTGATCAGGACCGGGCGGGCCTGGTCCGAGGACATGGTTTCCGGCAGTTGGTAGACCTCGCCGCGCGTGTTGGCGAAGTAGAGCCGGGAGGGCGAGGGCGCGAAGGCGTTGCCGTCGGCCCAGAAGGCGCAGAAGTCGGGGTGATAGTCCAGCGGGCGGCGCACGTAGGTGTGGTTGTAGGTCGAGTTGCGCGTGTGCTGGTAGGTGAGCTGCCAGTCGGCGCCGGCGTTGAAGGTCTCCCAGGTTTCGATTTCGCCGCCGGTGCCGTGGCGTTGCGGGCCGGGGCCGGTGGGCGCGGTGTAGCGGTAGTGCTGATCGCTCACGACGTAGAGCGAGCCGTGATCGTAGTTGTGATCGGTGGTGGTGATGCGCGAGTATTCCCAGGCGCCGCCGTTCCAGTGGGCGGTCCAAAGCGTACGCGAGCCGTTGGCGGGGCCGGACTGGTAACCGCGGCCGGAGAGGAAGGCGATGATGGGGCGGCCTTCGGAATCAAACTGCAGGTCCTTGAGGTAGACGAGCAGGCCGTCTTTGCGGAAGTCGCGCACGAGCGAGGGGTGTTCGTCCCAGCGGACGGGCGGGCGCACCTGGGTGCCGTCGACGGTGAACCAGGTGCGGCCGAGGTCGGGCGTTTCGAGGTAGTAGATGTTGGTGCGGGTGTTGAGGCCGGTGGGCGTGGGGTGGATGTCGAAGGCCGTGGCGACGCGATTGCCTCGTGGCCAGGAGATCTGGTAGTGGCCCATTTGGGCGAAGGCGAGGAGGCTGGGGTCGGACCATTTGCGGCCATCGCGGCTGGTCATCCAATGCAGGGCGCGGCCCATGGTTTTGGTGCCGGGCACTTGCATGTAGCGCGTGTGGAGGAAGAGGAAGCCTTCGCCGGGGATGTACCAGGGCTGCGGGTAGGACCAGTTGGTTTTCCACACCTGCTCGAATTCGTCGATGGAGTAGGGCTTGCGGCTGCGGTGGAGGAAGGCGGGGCGCGAGACGCCGTGAGCGGGCGAGAAGATCCAGAGGTAGCCTTCGGCGTCGATGGAGAGAACGGGATTGTCGTGGGCGTCCTCGGTCTCCTTGTTCATCAGGACGACGGGGCGCGGGACGGTGCCGGTGGCGTGATCGTAGTAGGAGATCATGTGCAGCAGTTGCTGCTTTTCGGGCGCGGCGGCGGTGGCAGTGGTGCCGCCGTAGACGAAGAAGGTCTTGCGGACGGCGGGGGCATGGATGGCGATGGGGGCGTGCTGCTGCGGATAGGTGGCAAAGCCGCCGGAGTATTTGTAGACGTACTGGTCTTTTGAGGGCTGGTTGAAATACCAGATGCCGCGATAGCCGGTGTCGCGCGGCAGAGGTTCACTGTGCGCGGTGGGAGCGAGGGCGGCAAGAAGCAACTGGCGGCGGAGCACACCGCTATTGTGGCTCATTCGGGTTCGGAGCCGAGGCGGAGGACGTTGCCGTCGGGGTCCTCCAGGTGGAACTCGAGAGCCCAGGGGTAGTTGGTGGGCGGCATACGGATGGGGAGGCCGGTGGCGGCAAGCTCATCGTGAAGGCGGCGGGCATGGGAGACGCCGATCCAGACCCAGGCATGGCCGCGGCCTTGATCGCCCCGGCAGAGGTAGATGGTGGCGCCGTCGCGAGTGATGCAGGTGAAATCGTCGCCGCCCCAGTCGGCGTTGAGAAAGCCGAGGCGGCCGCAGTAGAAGGCAAGCGAGCGGGCCATGTCTTCGACGCGAAGGATGGGGTCGGCGTGTTCGAAGTGGACTCGGTCAGTCATGCGCCGGGCTCAGCCCACCTCTTCATTGGCGCGGCGGAGAAGGCTGCGCATGTAGGCGATGCAGTAAGCGGTGCCGGCGCGGCGGATGCCTTTGTCGCCGGCGAATTCGGGGACGTGGTCAGGGACGACGGTGCCGTTGAACTTCACCTTGCGCAGGGTCTTCATCACCTCGTACATGTCGACGTAGCCGTCGTCGGTGAAGGTTTCGACGAAGCGGGGCAGCGGGGAGCTGACGTTGCGGAAGTGGACGTCGGCGATCTTGCCGCGGGCGCCGAAGTCCTCGATCATTTGGAAGACATCCTTGCCCATGGCGGCGCCGCCTTCCATCCAGGTGCCGACGCAAAAGGTGAGGGCGAAGGCCTTCGATCCGGCGGCGATCTTCTCGGCGCGGGCGTAGCCGTCGTAGTGGACAAACAGCTTGGCCACGCCGTTCATCTTGGCCAGCGGCGGATCGTCGGGATGCAAGGCGAGGCGGACGCCGGCCTTTTCGGCCACGGGCAGGACGGCCTTCATGAAGTAGGTGTAGGTGGCCCAGATGTCGTCGGCGGAGTACTCGCGGTCGAAGGCCTGCTTTTCTACCTTATTGCGGAAGTCATCAACGGAGAACTCGCGGGCCTTGTATTTGCGCGGCGACTCGACGATGGAGGTGGTGTAGGTGTTGGCGGGGTGCCAGTCGATGTTGGCGACGGAGGATGCCGAGGCAGCCAGTCGCGCACGAAGCGGCAGAACTTCTCGATCCACAGGTCGCGGTTCGGGCGGCCGAGTTGGAGATCGAGTTCGCGGTAGGTGTAGTCGACGCCGGAGTAGATCTCCATGCCGAAGCGGCGGAGGCGAGCCTGGGTGTCGCGCATGAATTCGAAGGGCGCGTCGGAACCGAACTCGATGCGGGCCCAGCGCAGGCCGAGTTGCTGGAGGAAGAGCAGGTCCTCATCGGTCATGTTCTTGATGGGCATGCGGTGGAGAGCTTGGTGTTGGCGGGATCGTGCTCGGCGATCTTGCGTTTCAGGCCGCGCTGGTTGGGCAGCGATTGGGCGAGAGCGGCGGCGGGGAGCGAGGCGAGAAGGCTACGGCGGGTCCACATGGCGGGATGAGAATATCATGCGCCAAGGCGATCGCGCCGGGCGGTGGGGAGGTCCGGCGGCGGCGGCAGGTCCGGCGGCGGCGGGAAGTTCGTATCATGCGGAGATGGGTTCTCATCCTCCCGGACTGGCCACTCTGTTTTTCGTCGAGATGTGGGAGCGGTTCAGTTACTACGGCATGCGGGCGATTCTGGTGCTGTATTGCGTGGCCCCGCTGGCCCAAGGCGGGCTCGGATTCGATACGCAGGGCGCGGCCTCGCTCTATGGCACGTACACGATGGTGGTGTACCTATTGTCCGTACCGGGCGGATTGGTGGCGGATCGCTGGTTGGGCGCGCGGCGGGCGGTGCTGTTGGGCGGCGTGATCATTGCGGCAGGGCAGTTCTGCCTGGTGGTGCGGTCGATGGAGGCGTTTTATCTGGGCCTGAGCATGATTGCGCTGGGGACGGGATTGTTGAAGCCGAACATCTCGGCGATGGTGGGCAGTTTGTATGGAGCCGACGATCCGCGGCGCGACAGCGGCTTCTCGCTGTTCTACATGGGCATCAATGTGGGCGCGGTGATGGCGCCGCTTGTGTGCGGGTATTTGGCCGAGGGGCCGGGGTTCAAGAGCTGGCTGGGGTCGATGGGGTTCGATCCGGCGGGAAGCTGGCAATGGGGGTTTGGCGCGGCTGGGGTCGGCATGGTCGCGGGGCTGGTGGTGTTCCTGCTGCGGCGGGCCACGTTGGAGGGAGCGGGATTGCGCGCCGAGCAGAAAGCCCAGGCGGCGGCAGGCGAGCCGGCGGCGGCGCTGACAGCGGGTGAGTGGAAGCGGCTGGCGGCGATCTCGATCCTGTTCGTGTTCACGATCTGCTTCTGGGCTGCGTATGAGCAGAAGGGGCGAGCCTCAACCTGTTCGCCAAGCAGTTGGTGCGGACGGAACTGCTTGGCTTTGAGTTTCCGCCAGCTGGCTGCAGTCGCTCACGCCGTTTTATGTGATCGTGCTGGCGCCGGTGTTTGCGCGGATGTGGATCGGGTTGGGCGACCGGCAGCCATCGAGTCCGGCGAAGTTTGCGTTGGGCCTGGCGGCCATTGGCGCTGCGTTTTGCCTGCTGGTGCCGGCGTCGTCGTTGACGGCATCGGGCAAGATCAGCCCGTTGTGGCTGGCGGGTGTGTATTTATTGGATGTGGTCGGCGAGCTCTGCGCTTGAGCCGGGTGGGGCTGAGCACGGTGACCAAGGTGGCCCGGCGCGGCTGGTGGGATTGATGATGGGCGCGTGGTTCTTCGCCACAAGCCTGGGGAATAAGCTGGCCGGCTACCTCTCGGGGTTCTTCGTGGCCAACGACGCGGGCGTGCTGGTGCGGCTGTACGGAGGGATTGCGGCGGGGCTGCTGGTGTCGGCGGCGGTGCTGGCGTTGCTGACGCCGACGCTCAAGAGGTTGATGGGGCGCGCGGGTAGGCACGACGGGAAGCAGATCGGGGATCGGTAGGTTGCGTTGTTAGACTGAAATGAGGCTATGCGGCTCGACCACAAGATTCACGGCGGACACACCCACGTCCATGGAGAGGGTTGCGGGCACACGGCCATCCGGGTGGGCGAAGAGATCGCCTACCTGCACAATGGCCATCTGCATGTGCCGCATGGGGATCACGTGGACGAGACGGTAATCCCGGTGACGGCGGACAATCCGGAGGGGTGCGGCCTGCCGGTGGGCACGGAGGGGCACGTGCATGGTCCGCGCTGCGGACACGAGGCGGTTCCACACGGGGATCATGTGGACTACCTGGTGAATGGCGAGTTGGAGCACCCGCATGACGGTCATTGCGACTCGCATGGCAGGGTGGAGGTGGTTCCGAACGACTAGCGGCGGGCGCTTCTGACGGTCAAGGCGGACCTAGAGCCAGTATTCCCATTTGCCGGCAAAGATGATGTAGCCGCAGAGCACGGCGTTGGTGACGGCGTGGGCGAGGATGCAGTCGCCGAGGGACTTGGTGCGCACGATCCAGAGGTTGTAGATGGCCCCGGCGATGAGTCCGACCTCCCAGTAGGGCCCGTGTTCGGAGGCGAACAGGAGGCTGGTGATGGCAAACGAAGAGAACGACCAGGCGCCGAGCGGAACCTTGCGGAAGTCGTTGTCGATGAGCCAGCGCATCAGCCAGCCGCGCCAGAACAGCTCCTCGACGATGGGCACGATGATGACGGCGCGGAGGGTGCGAAACAGGAGCACGAAGGCGCTCATGTGAAACCCGTCGGGCAGGGAGCTGGCTGCCTTTCCCGTGATCGAGTTGGAGAAGAGCCAGTGTTGGCGGTAGCCGGGGATGAGGGCGTCCGGGGCCACCCAAATGACGAAGACGGCGATGCCTACTCCGATGCTGGCCAGCCAGTGTGGCGCGCGGAATTCGAGCACGCCGCGCGAGAAATACCAGATGACGGCGGCCAGCACGGCAACGCGAAAGGGGAACTCCCACTCACCGAGTGAGAGCGCATCGCCCAGGGCGAGGAAGGCGACAAAGATGAGGAAGGGAGCGACGTAAGGCGCCGCGGGATGCTTCAACATGGAATCGATCTGGCGGCGCGAGGCTGATTGACTAGCCGATGCGGCTCATCAGCTCCTTGATTTTCGACATTTCATCTTGGCGCGGGTTGTTCTTCAAGGCCGCCTCCAGCTCTTTCTTGGCCTGCAGCTTGTCGCCCTTTTGGAAGAGGGCGATGGCAAGGTGGTAGCGCCAGGTGACGTGGTCGGGCTTGACCTGCAGCAGGTCGCGGAAGATCTTGATGGCGTCGTCGGAGAGGTTTTTCTTGATGTAGACCCAGCCCAGGGTGTCGGCCACGTCGGGGTTGTTGGGCAACTTCTGTTTGGCGCGCTGGGCGTAGGTGAGAGCCTGATCGAGGTCGACTCCGCTCTCGGCCATCATGTAGGCGAGGTTGTTGAGGGCCACCGGGTTGTCGGGCGAGATGCGGAGGATTTTCTCGTAGATCGGCTTGGTCTTGGACTTCCCGTTGGAGAGTTCGTGGATAACGGCGATTTTGAGCAGCGGCAGGGTGTTCTGCGGGTTGAGAGAGGAGGCCTTTTCGAAGTACTTCATGGCTTCAGGCAGTTTGCGCGCGCGGAGGTGGGTTTCGCCCATGCGCAGGTTGAGATCCTCGGAGTCCGGTGACTTGTCGAGTAGCACCTGGTATTCCTGAATGGCGCGCGGATAATCACCGGAGCGGACGTGCACGTTGGCTAGCGCGAGCCGGACGACGCGGGGGTCCTTGGTATTGGCCAGTTCTTTTTCGAGCAGGGCGCGGGCATCGGCGGACGGTTCTGCGCCATGGCGATTTCCACCAGCCCGAGCAGACCGCGGAGTCCATTGGCTTGGAGTTATAGAGCTTACGGAACGCCTCTTCGGCGTCACCCAGTTTGCGCTCGGAGTAGTCGATCATGGCCCGCAGATAGTAGGCGTCGTTGTTGTCGGGGCTGATCTGGAAGATGGCGTTGAGCTCGCCGCGGGCGCCGGCCAGGTCCCGTTGCCCCATCAGGGCCGAGGCGCGGATGAGGTGGCCGGGAATGCTGCGGGAGCCTGCTGCAGGATCTCTTCCGACATCTGCTTAGCCTTGGGAAACTCTCCCTTGAGCAGGTGGATGCGCGACAGGGCCAGGCGCGGGGGCAGATAGCTGGAGCGCAGCTTGATGGCCTCGTCGAATTGGACGCGGGCCTGGTCGAGTTCGCCCTTGGACATGAGGGCTTCACCGAGATTAAAGCGCACCACCGGGTTGTCCGGCATACGGGTGAGGATGGACTGAAACTCTTGATGGAGGTCTCGACATCGGCCTTGGAGCCGCCGCGCATGCGCAGGCTGGCGCGAATGGCCTGGGCCTCGGCGTCGTCCTTGTTTTCCTCCACCACCTTGTTTGCCAGGGCGACGGCTTCGGCGCGCCGTCCCTGGAGGTTCATCACCTCGACGATGCGCTTCTGGTAATCCTTCTTGGCCGAGGCGTCGGCCTGGATGCCGGCTTCGTACTCGGAGATGGCCGACTCAAAGGCGCCGATGCGGAAATAGAAATCGCCGGCCACTTTATGCCCGGTGGGAAAGTCCTTTTTGTTGGCGGTCAACCGCCCCAGCGTGGCTTCATCTCCGGCGTCCTTTTGCGCTCGCAGGTAGTGGGCGGCAAGCTCTGTGTAGTAGACGGCGACTTTGGGGTTGTTTTCGAGCTTGCCCTTGAGGATGGACTCGGCCTCGGGGATGTTCTTCTGCGCCAGGGCGTTCAGATACAGGAAGTCGTAGAGGGGGCCGTAGTTTTTTGTTTTTGCCGAGAAATTCCCTGGCCAGGGTGATGGACTTTCCCTTGTCGCCGGCGCCGTAGAGGGCCTGCACGTAGGCCAGCATGACCGTGGTGTCGTCGGGCTTCGCGGCGAGGGCCTTTTCAAAGAATCCGGTGGCCTCGGCCACTTTGTTTTCCGCCACCAACTGGTAGCCCTTCATCCGCAGCCCGGCAAATGACTTTGGATTTCGTTTCAGCATCCGGTCGGACAATTCGCTGAAATCGGTGAGCAGTTGTTTGAATCGAGTGCGGTCTGAGAGGTAGATGCTGAGGTAGAGATCGCCGAGGCGGGAGCTGGCGTCTTCGTTCTCCGGCTGCAGTTCGGAGGCCCGCTCGAACGCCCGCAGGGCTTCGCCATAGCGGCCGAGGCGCAGCTCAGAGAGGCCGAGGCGGTAGTAGGCTTCGCCGTACCGGGCGTCCTTCTGCAGCGCCTTGCGGTAAATGATACTGGCTTCCTTAAACTTGTTCTCCTTGAAGTATTTGTTGCCGGCCTCCAGGAGACGCTTCTTTGCGTCTCTGGGCTGCCACACCGACAAGGGTGAAGATGGCGACGAGAGCAGAATGAACAGCGATGCAAAACGGGGTGCCCTGGACATAGTTTCCCTACTAGATTAGTCCATCATATCTCCCCAATGCGGGCAATGGGACTAGAGAGGCAGCCGGGGCGGGAAAACGGCCTAATTCCGATCGGTACGAAAGGACTACGGCGGAAGCCCCCGGCCGAGGGTATCGGACCGCCGCGGCGCGGTGGCGAGGCCGGCTATTCGACCGTGACGTAGGGGACGGCGGGGCCCGTGGTGGGACTGGAGACCCCTCCGATTCTCACCGTGACGGGAAGATCGACCCCTTTCCAACGCGCCCCAGGCACCATGAGGTTGATCTGGTAGAGCCCGATGTAGCCTGGCACGAGGCCGCTCCATTCGACGATCATTTCCGTGCCGCGAATGGTCGGGTCGCCGAAGTAGACCTTCACCTCGCCGGTCTCGGCGAGCGGTTCGGCGGGGGCGGGAGCACCGGTGGTGACACGGCCTCCGGTAGTGACGCCCAGACCGGTGGCGTACAAGGTGAGCCGGCGGTCGCGTTGGGCGGGGCGGTCGCGCGAGACCGGGGTTCCATCGGGGTGGAGGATGGCGGGCACGTTGCGAATGGTGTCCACGAACACCGCCGGGGCGTATTTGGCGACGCGGACCGAAGTGGTGGTGGAGGCGGCCAGCCGGTTCAGGTTGCGGATCACCATTTGGTAGGTGCCGGCGGCGAGCGTGGTGGGAAGCTGCGCGTTGATCTGTCCTTCCGAATTCAGCAAGAGGGGGATCGGCGCGTTGTTCAAGGTCACGCAGGCGCCGCCCAGGACGGTGGGCAAGGGGGTTGAGGTGTAGGAAGCCGTGTCGCCGAAATTACGGCCGAAGATGGAGAAGAGCCCGCCGGGAGCGAGGTTCGGCGTGTAGCTGGCGATGGAAACGACGCCGCCCGGGTTGACTGTGGGACGCTGCACCTGCTGGGCCGGCGCCAGCGAGACGATCGACAACCCGCTGGTGGTGAGCACGTAGGCGTTCGTTCCGGAGGCGTCGACCACCATCGTGCGCCCGTCGATATTGGCACGCTGGTTGCCGGTGGGGGTGGCCAGCGGGCGTTCGAGCGGGCTGGCCGTGCGCAGCACGCTGCCCGTATTCACATCGACGATCTCAATGGTCCCGGTATCAGTGATGACAGCCGCGGCATTGGTGATCACCGGTTGCGCGAAACGGGCAAACTGGGTAGCGCCGATGGTGGCCACGGCGGCCACGGGGCGGTTGACGTTGGTGGTGGGCAGGCCGGGCCGGGGCGGGTTCCGGGGACGGTGCCGGCGTTGCCGGTGGGGGTGAGGGCCTGGTTCAGGACGAGGCCATTGACAAGGAAATACTGTCCGCGCGGACCGACGGCGATGGGGCCATAGTAGCCGGTGATGGGGGCCGTTACCACCTGCCGGCTCTGGACGAAGTCGTCGAGCAGTGCGTCGTAGAGGTAAGCAAAGCCGTTTCCGGCAAGCACGATGGCCGTTTCGCCATTGGGGCTGGAGGCCATCGTCGAGGGGCTGGTGGGCACCTGCACGCCCTGGTTGTTGGGAGGCCGCACAGCTGTATTGAAGCGCTGCGGCAGGGCATCCTGGCCGACGATGCGCGACAGCGTGCCGTTGCTCATCATCGCCAGCGGGCCGCGCTGCGTGGAGGTGATGAGACGGGGCGTCACCAGCGCCACGTTGGTGTTGAACGGCAGGGCCGGGAAGCGCACCGCGCCGATGACGTTGAGGGCGTCCAGGTCGATGATCGAGATGGACTCGCCGCCTGAGTTGGCCACGTACAGCGTCAAGCCATCGGGTGAGAGGGCGAGCGAACGCGGCAGTTGCCCGACCTTGATCGGAGCCAGCAGCCGCTGCGCCCGCATGTCGAACACCTCGACGCGATTGAGGCCGGAGTTGGCGATGTAGATGCGCTGCCGGTTGATGTCCTGCACCATGTCGGTGAGGCCCTCGGCGGGGGTCAGGTTGATGGGGATCTGGAAGATGTCGAGGCCGTGCCGAGCGAGCGGGCCGCGGCGGCGTTGAAGGTGAAGTTGAAATTCACACCATCGGCGGCAACCGTGGGACGCACCTGCGGCGCGGCGGCGGCCGTGTTGGTGGCCGCGCCTCCGGCGCCGGGCAATGTAATGATGATGCCGCCCCCGCCGACGATGCCGCCACCCGCGCCGCCTGGTCCGCCGATGCCGGGGATCTGAATGACGCCGGTATTGGTGGCCTCGGTTTGCACCGCTGCCGTGGCCGTCATGCGCCCACGGCCGAGGTTGCGCAGAAAGGCTGTGCCCGTGCGCCGGTTGGCGTAGACGCCGCACTGATCGTTGACCAGCAGTTGGACGTTGGTATCGAGCATGGCGATGGGGTTGTTGGCCGCCGTGCCCACGGGAATGATCATGAAGCCGGACTCCGAGAGGGCATAAATGTTGGCGCCGTCCGGGCTGATCACCATCTGGCCGGTGGCGTTTTCCGGCAGCTGGAAGGCGGTTTCAATGAGCAGGTTGTCCGGGTCGTTCACCATCAACTGGCTGACGTTGGGCCGGGCGGCAGGGTTTTGCACAGGGGCGATGTTGAAAGCGGTGAAGAGGCGGCCTCCATCGGGCGTGAAGATGCTGCCGCCCTGGTTCTGTTGCAGGTTGAAATTGGTTCCGGTGGGGAAGGGATAGTTGGCGTTGGCGGCGTTTTGCTGGGCCAGCACGGCGAGCGTTTTGGAGTCGAGCAGGGTGAGCCCTGCCATGAACTTGGAGCCATCGGGGGCCACGCTGACCACGGGGCTGACGCCGGCGAGCAGCCGGCTGCGCAACACCACGCCGCTGGCAACCTCATAGACGAAGGCGACGCGGTTGTTGGCGTTGGGCAGGTTGACACCCATAATAAAACGCCCGTCCTGGCTGGCGGCCATGAAGCTGCGCGGAATCAGCGCCGGACGCCCGAGGTTGGTCGGCGGCAGCAAGGGATTGGCGGGAGCGGGGGGCGACACCGTCACCGGAATGAGCGCCTGATTGGTGCCGCTGGCGGCGGGGTCGTAAATGAGCAGCACGTTAAAGGCGTTGTTCTGCCCCGTGCCGACAGTGGAGATCAAGACGCGCTCGTCGAAGCCCACGGCGACGCCTTCGGGCTTGGCCGGCAGCGAGATGCGCCCGGAGACCTGGAGGTTGGCCGTGGACATCATCACCAGCGAAGAGGCAGCGTTGCAGACGACATAGAGCGTCTGCCCGTCGCGGGAGAGGGCCGCGGCCAGAGGCAGTTGCTCCACGGCGACGGGATCGAGGAAGCGGCGCTGCGGGATCGAGTAGACATCAATCTGGCTGCGCGTGGAATTGACCAGATAGAGGCGCTGGCGCTGGTCATCCAAAACCAAGTCGGAGGCGCCGCCGGTCACCGGAACGACCGTACCGAATGTGGCGGCCGGCAGGACGGCGGCACACACGACAAAGAAAAGGAGAAGAAAGCCGAGAGTACGCGCGTACCACATGAACGATACATCTTAACCCGCCACGAAGGGGCGAGTTGCGGAGTGTCAAGAAGGTTTAACAGAGGCGTGCTGGCCGCCGGCGGCTGCGGCGGCGCCGAGCCGGCCTACTGCACGGCCGCCAGCAGCGCGCCGGTGCGATGGAGCAGGGCAAAGCGCGCCCGCTCTATTTGATGTTGAGCCGCCAGCCAGGCCAGCCACTTCTCCGCCTCGATGCGCCGGGCCGACTCGACTTCTGCGAGCGAGCCTTCGCCCATTTCGTGGCGCTTCAGCAGAACGGTGAGCGACTCGCGGGCGACATCGAGATCGAGCCGCGCCACCTCAAAGGAGGTCTGCGCGCGCCGCAAGGCGACGTAGTCCTCATTCACTCCCAGGGCGATGCGGTTGCGGACGGCCTGAATCTCGGTGCGCAGGCGGCTGGTTTCGAGCGTTGCCTGGGCGGCTTGGGCCTGGGCGGCGGGCCCGAGAAACAGGGGCACGGTGACGGATACGCCCAACTGCGCGTTGCTGCGCTGGAAGCGGTTGAAATACTCGTCGTAGTTGTTGAACTTGGCGAACAGGCCGTATTGGGCAACGAGGTCGAGCGTGGGCAGGCGCGCGGCCCGCGCCGAACGGCTTTCCCACTGTTTCGCGGCGAGGTCGGACTCCAGCTTGCGTAGCTCCGCGCTTTGCGCCCAGGCCTGCGTCCGTGCCGTCTGTTCCGAGTCGGGCACATCGGGCAGGGGCCGGTCAGCGGAGGCCGGAATGACGCGATCTCCCGGCTCATAGGCCAGCACGGCGGCGAGCGTCGATTCGAGCAACTGGCGGTCGGCTTCGAGCGACTGCGCCCGCTGCCGGGCCTTGGCGGACTCCAAAGCGGCCTTGCGCGCCTCGATGGGCAGTTCCGCGCCGCCTTCCACGCGATGGCGCGTGATGGCTTCCAGGCGCTGCGCGCTTTCCACCTGCCGCACCGCCGCCTCTCCGGCGCGGACGGCATGCTCGGCATCGAGCCACAGTTCGATGGTGCGCATCACGGCATCTTGCGAACGCGCCCGCGTGACGAAGGTCATGCCACGCGCCGCTTCCTTCGTCTGTTCGAGAGCATAGCTCTTGGAGCGGTTGAAGACGCTGGAGACGGCGCGCGCCTGCACGACGCTGGGCGCCGAACCCTCGATGCTCATGGGAAAGCCGTAGGAGTAAGCGAGCCCTGAACCGGCATAGAGCTTGGGCACGAAGGGGTCGCGCGCCACGCGCACCTGCTGGGCGGCCTTCTGCTCCTCCAGCCGGGCCATGAGGACGTCGGGATTCTGCGCCAGGGCCCGCGCGGCGGCTTGCTGCAGCGAGAGCGTGTGGACCTCGGCGCACAGCAACGGGGCGGCGAGCAGAAGGCTGAGGGTCAAGCGCATGAAGAACTCCTATTCGTAACGCAGGGCTTCGACGGGATTGAGTTGCGCGGCGCGGCTGGCCGGCAGCAGGCCGAACACGATGCCCACCAGGAAGGAAACGGCGAAGGCGACGGCGATCGAGATGCCCGAGATGGGGATGTCGAGGCCGTCGGCAAAGAACCGCACGCTGAGCGGCATGGCTACGCCGAGCAGGATGCCGAGAAAGCCGCCGCCGACGCTGATGAGCACGGCTTCGAGCAGGAACTGGCGCAGGATCTCGCCGCGCGTGGCGCCCACCGATTTTCGGATGCCGATCTCGCGCGTGCGCTCGGTGACGGTGACGAGCATGATGTTCATGATGCCGATGCCGCTGATGATGAGGGCGATGGCGGCGACGAGGATGAGCACCAGAGTCAGGATGAGCGCGATCGAGGAGGCCGCTTCAAGAATCGCCGTGAGGTTTTCCACACGGTAGCGCGCGCCGGGGCGGTGGCGGCTTTCGAGAATCTGCTGGACGATAGCGGTGACCGGAACCACGTCGGCCGGTGTGCGCACCTGCACATACATCGGGTCGATGCGCTCGACGGGGGTGAAGTAGCGGATGACGGAGAGGGGAATGACGATGGTCTCGTCGGCCAGCTCAGAGAGCCCGTAGGTGCTCGTCTTTTCGCGAAAGACGCCGATGACGGTGAACTGCAGCCCATGGACTTTCAGCACCTCGCCGATGGCGTTGCGCGGCGAACCGAACAAGCGCTCAGCCAGCCGCCGCGTGAGCACGGCGACCTTCTGGCGCAAGGCGACATCGCTCGCGTCCAGGAACCGCCCGGCCAGCAGCACATGGTTGCGCACAGGCGCGTAGTGTTCATCGGAGCCGAGCACGGCCACGTCCTGTTCGCGGCCGGCAATCACCATGCGGTCATAGTTCGACATGACGCCGGTGGCGGCCGTAATGCGCGGGGCAAGCTGCTCGCGCACGGCCTCGACGTCGGCCATTTTGACGAAGTCGGCGTCGACCTTGGTGGCGGTCTGCGAGCCGGCTTCGTAATAGGCGTAGATCATGTTCGAGCCGATGCCGCGGATCTGTTCGAGGATGTAGTCGCGCGAGGTGAGCGAGATGGTGACCACGAGGATGACGCTGGCGTTGCCGATCACCAGGCCAAGGGCCGTGAGCAGGGTGCGCACCTTATTAGCGCGCAGCGCCTGCCAGGAGAACTGCAGCGCCTCCGACCAGGTGAACGATTTGCGGGGAGATCGGTTTGCCATGCCGTGGGGACTATGCGCCTCCCAGCTTAGCGAGCATTTTGCGGGCCTCGTCGCGGGGCGGGTCGTCGGGCGTGAGCGGGGTCTTCAGATAGAGCTCCAGAAGACGCCGGGCCTCGCGGGGGTCGCGCCTGGTTTCCACCAACACACTGGCGCGGGCGAACAGAACATTCGCAGCGCCGGGAGCCAGCCGCTGGGCGTCCTGGAACAGGCGGTCGCTTTCCGCGAGACGGCCCTGGCGGGCCAGGAAGCGGGCCAGGTCGAGTAGCCGGCCCGCTTCGCCGGGTTCGGCCTCAACGGCTTTGCGATACTCCTGTTCGGCCGTTTTGGTGTCTTTGCGCTTTTCGGCGAGTTTGGCCAGGGCGAAATGATGCTCAGCGGTGTTGAGTGGGGCGATGCGCTTGGCCAGGGCCTCGGCCTTGTCCAGGCCGCCGCCGAGAAAGCCGGGGGCCTCCAGGTAATACTCCAGCAGATCGTTCATCGCCAGCAGGTTGCGGCCGTCCAACTCGACTGCCCGCTCGAAGGCCTTGCGGCAATTGGAGGCGTGGCCGGGGGCGGCCAGGAAATTGGAGGTTTCGGCGAGGCGGCCGTAGGCTTTCCCCAGCCAGTGCTGAATTTCGGAATTCCTCGGAGCCAGCCCGGCCGCGCGTTGCAGCGTGTCCACAGCTTTCTTGAATTCGCCCTTTCCATAGAGGGCTTTGGCGGCAAGCAGGAGTTCGTCCGGATCACGGGACGCTTTGGCATCCAGAAGGGCGAGCGCTTCACTGTATCGAGTCTGCTGATAGAGGGCGCGGGCCGCGGTAAGGTCAGTGCCATGGGCCGGGGAGGCCGCCAAAAAGGCGGCAATGAGCAAAAACGTGCTGGAAAACAGGCTTTTCATCGAGCCGCCGAACGGGGAGGTAACTAAACCGAGTATAAATGCATCCCTTTTCATGAGGATCAATCCGGGCTTCTCCTTTTGGTTGGATGCGGCCCGGCGGGGACGAGGTTGCGTTGGATCACATCCGCGGCCCGTTGGGTGAGCCGAGCCCCCGGCGTAGTATGCTGAAGTGTTGATTAACTGAGTATGGAGGTTCCTGCAATGTTGCACCGAGCCGTTGTACGGCGCGTTCTCGGATTCGCCGGATTGGCCGCCCTCACCATGGGGGCGGCAATGGCCCAGACCGGCGCAATCGCCGGCAAAGTGATTGGCGAAGACGGGCAGCCCCTGAAGGGCGCCTGGATCATGATCTCGCGCACCGACATCAAGGGCGAGTACATGGTGGAGTCAAACAAGAAGGGCGAGTTTTTCCACGCCGGGCTGCCCTTGGGCACCTATAACGTGCAGTGCAACGTTGGCGGCAAGAAGGTGAAGGGCAAGATCGACGGCGGACAGGTGGTGGACCAGATGAATGGAGTCCGCACTCGTCTGGGCGATCCCATCGAAGTGAACTTCAGCCTCGCCCAAATGGCCGCCAAGCGCAAGGCCATGGAGCAGGCGGCACAGACCGGCCAGCTCACCGCCGAGATGTCGCGCGAGATGAGCAAGGAGCAGCGCGAGGCGCTTGAAAAGCAGATGAAAGAGCGCTCCGCCGCCATGGCGAAGAACAAGGAGCTCAACGACGCCTTCAACAACGGCATGGCCGCCCTGACGGCAAAGAACTGGGACGAGGCGGTGGCGCAGTTCACCAAGGCCGGCGAACTCGACCCCAAGCAGCATGTCGTGTGGGCCAACCTCGCCGAGAGCTACATCGGCCAGGCGGGGGCCAAGCCCGCAGAGGCAGGTCCGATTATGGACAAGGGGCTCGAAGCATGGGCCAAGGCGATCGAGATGAAGCCCGACGCCCCGGAGTATCACAACAACTACGCGCTGGCGCTGGCCAAGGCCAAGAAGTATCCCGAAGCCGAAGCCGAGCTCACCAAGGCCGCCGCGCTCGACCCGCCCAAGGCCGGCACCTATTTCTATAACCTCGGCGCCGTGCTCACCAACATTGGCCAGATGGAACCGGCCGGTTCGGCCTTTAAGAAGGCCATTGAGGCCGACGCCAATCACGCCGACGCGCAATATCAGTACGGCATTTACCTCATGAGCAAGGCGACGACGACGGCCGACGGCAAGGTGGTTCCGCCCGAGGGCACACGCGAAGCGTTCCAGAAGTATGTGGATCTGAAGCCCACCGGCCCGTTTGCCGACTCGGCCAAAGGCATGATTCAGATGATGGAGGCGAGCATCGCCACCACCTATCAGAATCCGGACGCCAAGAAGGCCACCGGCTCGAAGAAGAAGAAGTAGTAGCGCCGCGAGCGAGACGGCCAGGGAAATAGAGGAGCAGGATGCTGCGAGGAATCATCTACGCCTTGCTGAGCATCCTGCTCCTTGCGTTTATTAGGGGCGTTGTCGGGATTCTCACCAAGGGCGTGGGCGACTTGTTCAAGGAGGAGCAGGCCGCGGGCGGCTCCGGCGGCGGGGGAGGGCGGGCGAAGGAAGTGAGCGGCGAGTTGCTGAAGGACCCTGTTTGCGGCACCTACGTCTCGTCGAGTTCGGCATTCCGCAAGACAGTGGCGGGCAAGACGCACGTGTTTTGCTCAGAGAAGTGCCGCGATCAGTTCGCGGCCTGAGCGCGCCCGCCCGCGAGTTCTCTAGGCACCTCCTCTGACAAACCCTCAAAATATTGCTAATATAGGGATTAGTCCCCATGGCAGCAAGCAAGCCCGCTTTCGCGAACAATGCGCAGGTCGAGCACGGTAAGTTCGGTTTGGGCACCGTTCTTTCCTGCAACGACGAGCAGATTGTGATCAAGTTTGACGACCACGGCGAGAAGAAGTTCGTAACCTCGATCGTGGTTCCTCACCTGAAAAAGAGTGACCGCCAGATGCCGGCGGAGAAGCGCGCCTCGCGCGCCAAGAAGAAGGTTGCGCCGGCAACGGCGTAGTCTTCAAACTTCCCCACCGCATCATCTCCTTCCGCACGTGTGCGTTGGCTCCGGGCGTGTGTGTTCGCGCTGATTTTCGGCCTCCTCACGCGGGTTCTCTGTTACACTGAAGGCTCCTAACATGAAAGTCGGGGTCGTTGTCTTTCCAGGAAGTAATTGCGACCACGATGCCTGGTATGCCATCACGGCAAACTGCGGACACCAGGCTGACTTCATCTGGCACGCCTCCCAATCCCTGAACAATCTGGATGCAATCTGGCTGCCCGGCGGATTCAGCTATGGAGACTACCTGCGCTGCGGGGCGATCGCGAAATTTTCCCCCGTGCTCAAGAGCGTCCGCCAGTTTGCCCAGGAAGGCGGGCCGGTCATCGGGGTGTGCAATGGATTCCAGATTCTCACCGAGTCCGGGCTGCTGCCCGGGGCGCTGGTTCGGAACCGCGGGCTGAAGTTCATTTGCCGCGACGAAGCGCTCGTCACCGCCACGGCAGCTTCGCCGTTTACGGCCGCTCTCGAGAAGGGGGCTGTGCTGCACATGCCCATCGCCCACGGCGAAGGGTGTTATGTGGCTGATGATCGCACGCTCGATGAGCTGGAGGCGGAGGATCGCGTGGTGTTTCGCTACGCCAACAACCCCAATGGAAGCCTGCGCGACATCGCCGGCATCCTGAACAAGGAGCGCAACGTGTTGGGAATGATGCCACACCCGGAGCGGGCGATGGACCCGCTGATGGGCTCGACCGACGGTCTGGGAATCCTGCGCAGCATGGCCGCGGCGGTTGAGGCGGGCGCCATGTTGTCATGAGCGTTTCCACTCCTGCCCGCCCCACCCAGGAAGATCCGGCCTTTCACGGACTGACGCGGGACGAGTACCAGCGCGTCATGGAAATTCTTGGCCGCGCACCCAACGTCACCGAGATGGGCATCTTCGGCGTGATGTGGAGCGAGCACTGCTCCTACAAGACCTCGAAGATCCACCTGAAGAAGCTGCCCACCCAGAGCGACCGTGTGCTGGTGGGCCCGGGCGAGAACGCCGGCATCATCGACATCGGCGGCGGCTGGGCCATTGCCTTCAAGATCGAGTCGCACAACCACCCCAGCTTCATTGAACCGTTTCAGGGCGCGGCAACCGGCGTCGGCGGCATTCTGCGCGACATCTTCACCATGGGCGCGCGGCCCATCGCCGTGTTGGACGCCCTCCGCTTCGGCCCGCTGACGGCCCAGGAAGCAGGCAGCGAGAAGGTGGCGGCACGCAACCGGCGCATCGTGCAGGGCGTGGTGAGCGGCATTGCCCATTACGGCAACTGCTTCGGCGTGCCCACGGTGGGCGGCGAGTGCATGTTCGATGCGAGCTACAGCGGCAACCCGCTGGTGAACGTCTTTGCCCTCGGCGTCTTCCGGCACGATGAGATCTTCTTCGGCAAAGCCACTGGCGTCGGCAACCCGGTCATCTATGTAGGCGCGAAAACAGGACGCGACGGCATTAAGGGCGCGGCCATGGCGAGCGAGGTCTTCAAGGAAGACAGCAAGTCGAAGCGGCCCAACGTGCAGGTCGGCGACCCGTTCATGGAGAAGTTGCTGCTCGAGGCCTGTTTGGAAGCGATGAAGACGGGCGCCATCGTGGGCATTCAGGACATGGGCGCGGCCGGGTTGACCTGCTCGACCTGCGAGATGGGCTCGCGCGCCGGAACGGGCATCGAAATCGAGCTGATGAAGGTGCCGCAGCGCGAAACCGGCATGACGCCGTACGAGATGATGCTCAGCGAGTCGCAGGAGCGGATGCTGCTGGTGGCCGAAAAGGGCCGCGAGCAGGAGGTGTTCGACGTCTTCACCAAGTGGGGGCTCGACGCCTCGACCATCGGCGAGGTGACCGGCGACGGCAAGCTCCGCGTCCGCCACAAGGGCGAAGTCGTGGCGGAGATTCCGAATCGCGAACTGGCCGACGAAGCGCCGCAGTACAAGAGGCCCTTTGATGTGGCCGCCCACCGCTCGGCGCCCCTCGATGCGCCGGCGCTGGCCGCACCGCCCGAGAGCTTCAACGCCCCGCTGACGACCTTGATGACCTCGGCCGACCTCTGTTCGAAGCGCTGGATCTGGCAGCAGTACGATTACCAGGTGCGCACGAACACGCTGGCTGGTCCCGGAGCCGATGCGGCGGTGGTGCGCATCAAAGAGACAGGGACTTCCGTGGCAATGGCCGTCGACGGCAATGGCCGCTGGTGCATGCTCGACCCGCGAGAAGGCGCCAAGCACATGGTGGCCGAGTGCTGCCGGAACCTGGCGACGGTGGGGGCGCAACCGGTGGCCGCCACGAACAACTTGAATTTCGCCAACCCCGAGCGGCCGGAGATCATGCGGCAACTCGTCGAAGCCGTTGAGGGCATGGGCGAGGCCTGCGCGTTCTTTGAGACGCCGATCACGGGAGGCAACGTCAGCCTCTACAACGAAACGCATGATGAGGACGATCCGGCCGTGAGCGTGCCCATTTTCCCCACCCCCGTGCTGGGCATTGTCGGCCTGATGAAGACCGCCGAGCCGGTGGGCATCGCCTTCCGCGCCGCTGGGCGCTCGCTGGTGCTCGTGGGCGGGCTCGGTTCGACCGACGCGCAGCGGTTCGGTTCCTCGCACTATGCGCGCCAGATTCTAGGCGCGGTGTGGGGCCTGCCGCCGGCGCTGGATATGGAGTATGAGAAGCGCGTCCATGCGGCCGTGCGTGAGATCGTAACCACAGGCCTGGCCGAGAGCGCGCACGACCTGAGCGATGGCGGGCTGGCCGCCGCGCTGGCTGAATCGTCGTTTGGGGCCGGCGTCGGCGCCGAAGTTGCGCTCAGCAGCGGCATGCGCGATGATTTCGTCTTGTTCCATGAAGGCCCCTCGCGGGTTCTCGTTTCCACCACCTCCCCCGAGGCCGTGCAGGCAATCGCAGCGCGGTTCCATGTGGAAGCAACTCTGATCGGCTCCACCGTTGCGTCGCAGCTCACCATTCGTCATAACGGCCGTTTGTTGGCCGATGTGAAGGTGGAGGAATTGCGCGGCGACTGGGAGACCGCTCTACCGAATCTGCTGTCGAACTAAAGGGGGCATCGTTCGCGGATGTTCGATAAATTTCACGAGGAATGCGCGGTGGTGGCCATTCATGGACACCCGGAGGCGGCCAACCTTGCCTACCTGAGCCTGTACGCCATGCAGCACCGCGGCCAGGAGAGCGCCGGACTGGCGGTTTCCGCGGGCAAGGGGAAGGATGTCGTGTGCCACAAGTCGATGGGGCACGTCGCTGACATCTTTACCCCGGAGCAACTGGGGCGGCTCAAGGGCGACCACGCCATCGGGCACACGAGATATTCCACGGCGGGGGATTCGGCGCATCTGAACGCCCAGCCCTTTTCGGTGAAGTGCAACAAGGGACAGATCGCCGTCGCTCACAACGGGAACATCACCAACGCCACGGAACTCCGCAATGACCTGGAGCGAAGCGGGGCCATCTTCCAAGCCACCAGCGACACCGAGGTGATCCTCCACCTGGTAGCCCACTCGCGCGAGCGGACGCTGGCCGGCGCGCTGCGCGAGGCGCTGCTGCAACTTGAAGGCGCCTATTCGCTCGTGTTTCTCGCCGAAGACCGCATCATCGTGGCGCGCGACCCGCACGGTTTCCGTCCCCTGGCCATGGGCCAGATGGAGCTTTCCGGCGGCCGCTCGGCCTATGTGTTCGCCAGCGAAACCTGTGCGTTTGACCTGATCGGCGCCGTCTACCTCAACGATGTGGAGCCCGGCGAGATGGTGATCGCCGGTCCGGACGGGGTCACCCGCGAACGCTTTTCGCCGCAGCGCAACCGCGCTCATTGCGTGTTTGAGCACGTCTACTTTGCCCGCCCCGATTCGATCGTGTTCGGCCAGCCGGTGCAGCCGACGCGGGAGAAGATGGGGCGCTTCCTGGCCCGCCGTCACCCCGTCGACGCGGATGTCGTCGTTCCCGTACCCGACTCCGGCGTCACGGCCGCCATTGGCTATGCCGATGAGGCCGGACTGCCCTACCGCCAGGCCCTGATCCGCAACCACTACGTAGGCCGCACCTTCATCGAGCCCTCGCAGGCCATCCGCGACTTCGGCGTGAAGCTGAAGCTCAACGCCGTACGGCATCTGTTGGAAGGCAAGCGCGTCGTTCTCGTCGATGACTCCATCGTCCGCGGCACCACCTCGCGCAAGATCGTGCGCATGGTGCGCCATGCCGGGGCGCGCGAGATCCACCTGCGCATCTCCTGCCCGCCCACCATGTCGCCGTGTTTCTACGGGGTCGACACGCCGACCAAGAGCGAGCTGATCGCCGCCAATCATACGCTCGATGAGATCCGCCGTTTCGTGGAAGCCGATTCACTCGCCTATCTTTCGTTGCATGACCTGCGGGAGTCGGTGGGCGACGACGAAAATCACGATTACTGCTACGCCTGCTACACGGGCGACTATCCGACCGACATGGTGAGCATCGACGAGTTGCTCTCGTCGCGGAAACGGCCGTGACCGCCGCGCTGGCCCCCTCCGCACGCGCCATCGCCCATTCCCGCATCCGCGAACTGGCCGAGTTGGCGATGACGATGGAGGGCGTCTACAAGCTCTACTTCGGCGAATCGAACATCCCCACGCCGCCCTTCATCCGCGACGCCGCCGCGCGCGCCATGAACGAGGGGTTCACCTACTACACCTCAAACGCGGGGCTGGCCAGCACGCGCGAAGCGCTGGCCGGCTACTACTCCGCCAAACACGCCATCGGGCTTGATCCGGAGAGCGAAATCGTCGTCACCACAAGCGGCGTGCAGGCCTTGAACGTTTCCATCCGCTGCACGCTCGACCCGGGCGATGAGGCGATCATCCTGACCCCGGCTTGGCCCAACGGCACCTCCATCGTGCAGATGTGCAACGCCACGCCGGTGCAACTGGCGCAGCCACTGGAACGCACGGCGGGGGGTGCGCGGTACACGGTGGACTTCGACGCTCTGGAGGCCGCCGTCACACCGCGTACGCGCCTGCTGCTCTACACCTCACCGTCCAATCCGCTGGGCTGGGTGGCGACGGAGGAGGAGCAGCGGCGGTTACTCGAGTTTGCGCGCCGCCACAAGCTGTGGCTGCTGGCCGACGAGGTCTACGAACGGCTTTGGTATGACGGCGGACGCCTGGGCGCGGTCGTTCCCAGCATCCTGCGCATGGCCACGCGCGAGGACAGCGTGATCGTGGCGCAGAGTTTTTCCAAGAGCTACTGCATGACCGGCTGGCGCCTTGGCTGGATTGTCGCCCGTGCCGACCTGGCCGCGCGGGCCCGCGAACTGAACGAGTTCATCATCTCCCACGCCCCCAGCTTTGGCCAGCGCGCGGCGGAAACTGCGCTGCGCGACGGAGAAGGGTTTATCGTGGAGATGCTGGAGCAGTTTCGCGCCAATCGCGACTACTGCCTCGATGTGTTGCGCACGCTCCCCGGCCTTACGGTGCCGGAGCCCAGCGGCGCGTTCTATCTCTTTCCCCACATCGAAGGGTTGGCCGACAGTTTCGATTTCTGCAAACGCCTTCTGTTGGAGACCAGGGTGGGACTGGCGCCAGGCGTCGCTTTTGGCGCGGGAGGGGAAAGCAGTGTCCGCCTCTGCTACGCCAGCGAGCGGAGCATTCTCGAGCCTGCCATGGAACGCCTCGCCCGCTTCATCCAGCGCGGCGACAGGGCGTAACGATCAACATTTGCCCGGGCGACCGCCCGGGGGACGCGGCGCTCAACCGCCGCCTGATCGGCTGATAAAGATCACCGCAACCAGGATCAAGACCCAAAAGACGTAGTCCAAAAGAACCCTCTACTCAGGTGGATGCAGCGGTAGCCCGTGAGGTGACAGGTTAATTCCCTAATTGAGTGGGAATAGCCGGAAGGCTATCCTGGGACCATGCGCGAGCCCCTGCTGGTTCTTCTCTGTCTGCTCGCTGTGGGACAAGTCGAAATAGTCGCCGCACAGGGCTTCGTCGTATTTGAAGACGACAACCAGATCCGCATTCAGGGTGAACTCTACGAGGCCACCATCGCCAAGTCGGGATATGTGAGCGGGGTTGCCGCCGGCTCCTTCCTCGACAAGAAGACGGGATTTCGCGACGCGGGCTTCGGCTTGGCTATCGCCGACTGGCTGGTGGAGCCAGGTTCGGACGAGCGCTACCGTGCCTCTCTCTCCCAGCAGTTGATCTACAAATTCAACGATCTAGTCCACGGCAAGATTCCGAAGCGCATCGTCGAGGGGCCGCAAATTTGCACGCAGGCCAAGCGGTTGGAGCCGAAGGTGACGCGCGGGGCCGATTTCGTCGCCGTCCAACTGCGCTATCAGTACACCGTGGCCGCACCGGGCCGGCAGGCGGGCTCTGTCTGGGAGCAGACGCTTGTGTTCCCCAACGGCAAGCGGTGGTTTTACGCCGCCGATGCCGTGACGCTGGCCAATGACAGCGAAGGCACGGCGCTGCGCGTGGATATGCCCGGCCACATTCGCCACAGGAACGGCGACCGCTTTGCACGGGTCTACCTGAGCTATGACGGCGTCTATGCGAGTGACCAGTTCACGCGCGATTTCGCTCCTGACGCCAAGTACCGCTACGTCCGCAAGCCGGGCGAGATCCCCAAGCGCTTCATCCGCGCCTACCGGCTGCGCGACCCGCGCACGGGCAAGCAAGGCCCCTGGCTCGCCGGCATGACACTTCGCCCCGAAGTGGTGAGCGATGCCTGGTGCCACCAGCGCGGCTATGTGAGCATGATCCAGGAAGTGGGCGGCGGGGTCTACAAAAAGGGCGACCAGATCCGCGCCGCCTACCTGGTGGGGTACTTCAGTTCCCTGGAAGAGATGGAGCGCACCTTCGACCGCGAGGCCGGGCCCGATGGCATCGAGATTCTCGCCGATGGCTGGAAACTCGTGCGCTCCGGCGATCGCTGATCCCGCCGCCGGCACCCTCGATATAATCTAAGGTGTGCCGCGCCCGCGTTGGGGACGCGCCTTGCCCGGCATGTCGAAACCATGAGCGAAGCAATGATTGAGGCCATGGGCCTCAGCAAGTATTACGCCGATTTTGCCGCCACGCGCGACGTCAGCTTCTCTGTGCCGCGGGGTGAGGTGGTGGCCTTTCTCGGCCCGAACGGCGCCGGGAAATCGACCACGATGAAGATGCTCACCGGCTACCTTGCGCCGAGCGAAGGCACGGCCCGCATCGCAGGCTTCGACGTGTTCACCGAACGCGAGCAGGCCATGGCGCGGCTCGGCTATCTGCCGGAGAATGGGCCGCTCTACGCCGAGATGACCCCGCTCGGGCTGCTGCGCTTTTTTGGCCGGGCGCGCGGTATGTCCGCACAGCGGCTGCGTGAGCGCATTGAGGCCGTCACGGCGCAGTGCGCACTGGGCGAGGTGCTGGAGAAGCCGATCAGCAAACTGTCGAAAGGCTACCGGCAGCGGGTGGGCATGGCGCAGGTGCTGTTGCACGAGCCCGACGTGCTGATCATGGACGAGCCCACGACGGGGCTTGATCCGAACCAGATCCGCGACGTCCGGGCGCTCATTCGCGAACTGGGCATGACCAAGACGATCCTGCTCTCCACGCACATCCTGCAGGAGGTGGAGGCCGTTGCCGGCCGCGTCATCCTGATCAACGCCGGCCGCGTCGTCTTCGATGGCTCCCCGGAGGAACTGTCGCGGGGCGGCGGGATGGACGAAGCCTTCTACCGCCTCACGGGGGCCGTCGCCTGATGCGCCTCCACGTCGTGCGCGCGGTGGCGTCGCGCGAATTCCACAGCTACTTCGGTTCGCCGGCCGGCTATGTGTTCATCACGCTGTTCGTCTTTGTCAGCGCCGTAGCCGCCTTCTGGCAGGAGCGCTTCTTCCAAAGCAACCTTGCCAACCTCGATCCGCTGAACGCCTGGTTCCCCTATCTGCTCATCTTCCTGATTCCCGCCATCACCATGGGGCTGTGGGCCGAAGAACGCAAGCAGGGCACCGAGGAACTGATTCTCACCCTGCCCGCACGCGGCGCGGAGATCATCCTCGGCAAGTACGCCGCCGGATTGGCCATCTACACCGTGGCGCTCGCCTTTTCCCTCAGCCATGTGGTCGTCCTGATGTGGCTGGGGTCGCCTGATCCGGGACTCATCGCCTCCACCTATCTCGGCTACTGGCTCATGGGCGCCGCGCTGATCCCGCTCGGGCTGCTGGCGTCGCAGCTTACCGAAAACCTGACCGTGGCCTTTATCGGAGGCGCGGCGCTGTGCGCATCCCCAGTCCTGTTCCGCCACGCGGGCGCGGCGACGCAGGGCGGCCTGCAGCGCCTTCTTGAACAGCTCTCCCTCGCCGAGCAGTTTCGCGATCTCGCCCTGGGCATCGTTTCCACGGGCCCGCTGGTCTATTTCACGGCGCTCACGGCGGCGGCGCTCTACCTCTGCATTCGTCTCACCGAGCGGCGCCGCTGGCGAACGCCCGCGCTCGGCCGGCACTTTGCCATCCGCACCCTCGCGCTGCTCATCGCCGCCGCCTCGGCCACCCTCATTGCCTCCCGGCTGGGCTCGCGGCTCGATGTGACCAGCGAACAGCTCCACTCACTGGCCCCCGATACCGTCAAGCTGCTGCAGGGCCTCGACCCCAAGCGGCCCGTGCTCATCCAGGCCTATCTCAGCCCCGAAGTGCCGCGCAACTATGTCGGCGCTCGCGCCAACGTGATCAATTACCTGCGCGAGTTCGCCGCCGTGGGACGCGACCGCATCCAGCCGCGCGTCGTCGAAACCGTCAAGTACTCGCCGGAAGCGCGCGAGGCGCGCGAGCGCTACGGCATCCAGCCCTTCCGCGTGCCTGCCGGTGAGGAGAGCGCCTCCAGCATCAACGAAATCTTCCTCGGCCTTGTCTTCACCTGCGGCAGCGAGGAGTTTGTGATCCCCTTCTTCGATCGCGGCCTGCCCGTCGAGTATGAGTTGATGCGCAGCGTGCGCGTCGTGTCGCGCGCCGCGCGTAAGCGCATCGGCGTTCTGCAAACCGGCGCCCGGCTCTTCGGCGGCTTCGATTTCCAGACGCGCCAGAACACGCAGGATTGGTCCATCGTGCAGGAGCTGCGCAAGCAATATGAGGTGGTGCAGGTACCGCCGGAGGCTGACTATCCCGCCGGGCTCGACGTCCTCATCGCAGCGCATCCCACCACGCTCACCGCGGAACAACTGACCCGCCTCACCGCTTACGTGAAGACGGGCAAGCCCGTGTTTGTACTCGTCGATCCGCTGCCCGCCTTCAACATCAACCTCTCTCCCGCGGCCTCCGAAACCGGCTGGGACGTGCGCGCGCTCATGACGGCGCTGGGGGTCGAATGGGCGCAGGACCGCATTGCCTGGGACAAGTACAATCCTCATCCGCAGATGGGGGCGCTGCCGCCGGAAGTTGTCTTTGTAGGCGCGGGCAGCGGAGCCGCCATGCCCTTTCAACGCAGCGCCGCCGTCACGGATGGACTGCAGGAGGTGGTGCTGCTGTATCCCGGTGAGCTGAAGGCGCGCGACCAGTCGGCGACGCCGCTGCTCACCACGGGAACCGCTTCCGGCGTGGTCCGCTTTGATCAGATCGTCGAGACCACCATGCTCGGCCGCTCCATCGTGCGCGGCCTGCCGCACACACCGGACAAAGGGGAACACGTGCTGGCCTATCGCGTGAAGTCGAACGGCGCCAACGCCATCGTCATCGCCGACGTGGATGTACTGGGCGAGGAGTTTTTCGAACTGCGCCGCCGCGGCGTGGAGGCGCTGAATCTCGACAACGTCACCTTCGTGCTGAATGCGACCGATGAACTGGCCGGCGACCGCAGCTTCATTGCGCTCCGCAAGCGCCGCCCGAAACACCGCACGCTGGAGATGGTGGAAGCGCGCACACGCGTCTATGAGGAAAAGCGCGCCGAGGATTCGCGCAACGCCGCCGCGCTCGCCGAGCGCCGCCTGCAGGAAGCCCAGGCGCGCCTGGATGCCGCCGTGGGCGCCGTGCGCGCCCGCGAGGACCTCGACGACCAGGCTAAGCAGATCATGATCTCCAACCTGCAAACCGCCGAGAACCGCCGCCTGCAGGTGGCCCGCCAGAACATTCAGGACGAGCGCGAGCGCCAGGTGGAAGACGCCCGTGCGGGCATGGAGTCGAGCGTCCGCCAGATTCAGAACACCATCAAGCTGCTCGCCGTCGGGCTGCCTCCCATTCCCGCTTTCATGCTGTTCCTCTTCATCAGCCTCCGCAAGCTGCGGCGCGAGCGCATGCGCATCGCTCCGGAGCGTCTGCTGACGCGCTCCACAAGCTCCGAGCCGCCAGGAGGCCCGGCATGAGGAACCAGTGGCTCATCACCTTCGCCTTCGTCGTGGGCGCGGCCCTCACGGCGCTGGTGGCTGCGCGAGTCCAACCCGAGGGTTATCAGGCATCCATCTTCAGCGATCAGGGCGAAGGCCTTTTTCCCTTGCTCACGGATGTGGCTGCGGTGCAGGCGATCGAGGTGGTGGATTACAACGCCGACCAGGCGGTCGCCCGGCCGCTCAAGGTCGAACTGCGCAAGGGCCGCTGGCTGCTTTCCTCGCACGGCGACTATCCGGCCGAGGCGCGCGATCGCCTGGCGCAGACAGCCGGCGCATTGGTGGGACTCAACAAGGACGCCGTTGCCAGCGACCGCTGGGACGACCAGGCGCAATACGGCGTCATCGATCCGCTCGACCAGAAGAACGCCAGCCTCACCGGAAGAGGAAAGCGCGTCACGCTTCTGGACGCGCGCGGCGCCAAGCTCGCCGAAGTGATTCTTGGCAATGCCGCCGCGGGAAAGCCCGATTTCCGCTACGCGCGCTTGCCCGGGCAGAAGCGGATCTATCTGGTCAAGACCGATGCCGATCCATCGGCACGCTTCGAGGACTGGGTCGAGGCAGATCTGCTCAAGGTCGATGTGAGCGGCATCACGAAGCTGACGGTGAACAGCTACGTCATTGACGAACTCAGTGGAACGCTGGCGAACCTGCGGCGGCGCGTGATGGTCCCCAATGGCGAGAACTGGGATGCCGCCGCGCGCGCAGCCTCACAGACACTGGCCGGGCTGCGCGTCACCGGCGCTCGCGCCAAGCCGAAAATGCTCGCTGACCAGCTCCGCACACGCCAGCTCACGCTCTCACTGGAGACCGTGATGAGCCTGCGCGCGCGTGGTTTCTTTGTGCTTCCCACCGGACAGTTGCTCGCCAATGCCGGAGAGGCGATTGTGGAAACCAAGGACGGGTTCATCTACACCCTGCGGTTTGGCGAGGTTGCCAGTTCCAGCCTCGATGGCGATGGCGCCGCCACCGCCTCTGCCGTCGCCAAAACCGGAGACGACCGGTTTCTTTTCGTCACGGTCAGCTCCCGCAATCCTGACACCGAGGCAAAGGCGAAAGCGCTCGACGCTAAATTCGCCGACTGGTACTACATCATCGCCGGCAAGGACTTCGCGAGCATTCAGAAGGCGGCTCCGGCAGGCGCTGTGGCGCCCCTGGCCACTCCGGGCGGCGGAGCGCCCACGATGCCGCCACCGCCGGAACCCCAGCCGTGAGCAACGACGGGCCTTACGAATCCATAGGCTCCCTTCCCCGCTGCTATCCTGAGATGGTTCCGTGGGCGCGTAGCGCAATTGGATAGAGCATCAGCCTTCGAAGCTGAGGGTTACAGGTTCGAGTCCTGTCGCGCCTACCACTTCCTTCTTCCCTCGCCTGTCCTGGGTCGCGGCGCCGCTTCCCGATATACTGCCTGGAATGCGCCGTGCATCGACACTCCTCTTCCTCGGGCTCGTGATGGCCGCCTCGCTGGCCGCTCAACCGTTTGACCTGCTGCTCACCAACGGCAAGGTGGTCGACGGCATGGGCAACCCGTGGTATCGGGCGGACGTAGGCATTCGTGGCGGCCGCATCGCCGCCGTGGGCCGGCTGGAGGGCAGGCAGGCCACGCGCACGATCGATCTGCGCGGCCAGGTTGTCGCGCCCGGCTTCGTCGACATGATGGGCGGATCGAGCCTGCCCCTGCTGCTCCATCCCGCCAGCGCGCAGAGCAAGCTCCGCCAGGGCATCACGACGATGTTCGCCGGCGAGGGCAGCTCCGAAGCGCCGCGCGGTGATGAGCCGGCCATCGAAGGCTACCGCTGGCGCACCTTCGGCGAGTATTTCGCCTTGCTCGAAAAGAAGGGCATCGGGCTGAATGTCCTGCACAACGTCGGCGCCGCGCAGGTGAGAAGACTGGTCATCGGCGACGAAGACCGCGCCCCCACGCCCGCCGAACTGAACCGGATGCGGCAGCATGTCGAGCAGGCCATGCGCGACGGCGCCGCCGGATTGTCCACGGCGCTCATCTATCCCCCCGGCACCTATGCGCGAACGGCCGAGCTGGTGGCCATGGCCGAAGTCGCGGGCCGCCACGGAGGCATCTACTCCACCCACATGCGCAACGAGAGCGGCAAGTTGCTTGAGGCCATCGCCGAATCGATGGAGATCGGCACGAAGGCGGCCATCCCTGTGCACATCTATCACCTCAAGGCCGCCGGCCAGGAGAACTGGCCCCTGATGGCCAAGGCCGTCGAGGCCATCCAACGCGCCCGCGACAACGGGCAGGACGTGACCGCCGACATCTATCCCTACATCCGCAACGGCCTCGGACTCAGCGCCCTCGTGCATCCGCGCCACTTCGCCGCCGGCGCGCGCGCCTTTCTACCCAAGCTGGGCGATGCCGCGCTGCGCCGCGAGTTGCGCCGCGAAATCGAGGCAACGTCGAATTGGGAAAACTGGTATCGCCACGTGGGCAGCGATTGGAGCAACATCCTGATTGCGCAGGCTTCCGACAAGTCGATGGAGGGCAAGTCGCTCGCCGAAGCCGCCAAGCTGAAAGGCAAGGACGCCTGGGATCTGTTCTTTGAGCTCGTGCAACAGGGCGGCGTCAGCGTCAACCCCAAGAGCATGGACGAAGCGCAAAAGCACCTCGCGCTGCGCACTCCCTTCGTGAGCTTTTGCACCGATGCATCGCCAACCGACATCGCCACCGCCACGGGCGCGCATCCTCGCGCGTTCGGCTCATTTCCGCGCGTGCTGGCGCACTACGTGCGCGACGGGAAGGTGATCAGCATGGAGGAGGCAATTCGCAAAATGACCTCGCTGCCGGCCAACCGGCTCAGCCTGTTTGACCGCGGCCGGATCGCGCCCGGCATGGCGGCCGACCTGGTCGTCTTCGACCCCGCGCGCATCGTCGACAAAGCCAGCTTCACGCAACCGCTGGCCTTCCCGGATGGCATTGCGCACGTGCTCGTGAATGGACAACTGGCCGTGGAGAACGGTCAGCCCACAGCGTCCGCCGCCGGCCGCGTGCTGCGCCACGGGCGTTGATCAGCGATAGAACGGCTTCCAGTTGAGCCAGCGCGGGCCGTAGTGGGGCTCCGGTTGGCCCTGCTCCAGCGCGCCGAGATCGGGCGCTTTGCCGTTGAAGCCGTCATTGACCGTGGGAAGGGGAGCGCCCGCGTCAATCGCCCGTGAGCCCGCCTTGAGCCGGAAGTTCAGGTCCATCGAGTGGTAGACGTGATGACGCCGGGCAACATCGGGCGGCGCGAGACTTTCAAAGATATCGAAATCTACTTCCACGCCATGGGCCTCCTGCCCGGTGGCGCTGCGCAACTCGGCCAGCGTCGAGAAACTGCGCCAGTCCGAGGCCTTGGCATCGTATGCGGTCTTCCCGGCGGCGGGCGCCAGCCAGTTGTATTGGGCCTGCACGCCAGGGTTGGGGCGGAAGCCGTTGTAGTCGCTGCTGTAGTTCTCCGTGGCATTGCCCCAGGTCATGACACCTTGCTTCGGTGCGCCCCGGCTCAGGAAGAGATTGTTGCGGAAGTGGGCGTTTGAGTAGGGCCCGCGGGCGTTCTGCTCGCCGATGAGCGTGTTGTGATAGGCGATCAACCCGGCCGGCACGGCGCTCAGCTTGAACGGGCCGCCAGCGGGAACGTGGTAAGCGATGTTGCGGATGAAGTAGACCGGGCCGCCAAACATCGGCTGCGCGCTGTAGCCATTGTGGGCGGCATTGACACCGCGGTTCCCGATGATGCGGATGTTGTGCGAGCCGCCGTCGGATTCGATGAAGTCGTCGTTGGAAAGGTGGATGTCGTTGTTGTAGATGTCGATGGACGACGCGCGGCGGTCGGGATCATCCTCGGGCGGGCCGTAGGTGGAGATGCAGATGCCGTCGTGGAAATAGGCCACCGCGTTGTGCGCAATCACATGGCCCGGCCCATACACCTTCACGGCGAAAAAGCTGCGCAACTGGTGCGAGGGATAGATGCCCGCGGCGCGGCTGCCGGCCTGATTCCAGCCGATGAGGCGCATTTGATCCTCACGGCCAAGAAACAGGTTGTCGGCAATGTAGAAGTCACTCGAACCGGCGTTCTCCGTCCACACGCCCACGCCGATATCCTCGAACCGGCAGTTGCGGACGGTGAGTCCCACAGCGCCCAGCACGTCCTTCTCGCCGGCGAAGATGGCGATCTCCGTATTGCGGAAGGTCAGCCCTTCCAAGATGTGGTGGGCTGATGCCATCACATCGAACAGCTTGCCGTTGCCGCCGCCATCAAAGATCGCTTCGCCGTCGCCCGCACCTTTGATCGTGATCGGCTTCTCGGCCGTGCCCTTCAGCGAGAGTGACCAGGAACCGGTGAAGGGCGCGCTCAACGGGTCGACGTAGTTATAGCGCTCGGGGCGATACAGACCGGCGTGGATGAGGATGGTGTCCCCAGGCTGCGCCTTCGTCATGCGAACCGCCGTCCAATCGCCGCGCCCTTCGCCGTAATAGGCGGCCTTCAGGCCGATGAAGCTCGGCTCCTGGCGCGGTCCAACATGATCGGCTGGATAGACGTGCAGCACGCGGCCACCGGCATACGGCTTCGGCTCGCCGCGCGTGGCCACGGTGACGCGCTGCTGCGCCTGCCCCGTGATGCCATCCGGGTCGCGCATCGTGAATTCGCACTCATAGCGTGTGGCGGGCTCCAGGTTGAGGATGCTGCCGGCGAAACCATGCGGCACGGTGTAGGTCATGCTCTCGCGTTCCCGGTAGACGCGCTCGCCGCCGATCCGCAGCAGCGGCAGCGCCGGCCGCCATTCCGCCGTGCCGGCCTTGCGGAAGCGCACCTCCACGGTGGCATTGCGGTTGGCATCACCCTCAATGGCCCATTCGAAACCGAGATTGAGCAGCGTGGGATGCTCCACGTGGAAGCGGCCGGGACGGGCGGCATTCTGTGCCTGCAACACGCAGGCGGCAAGGAGAGTCAGGGTGGCAACGCGCATGGAAATCACTCGTCGATAGTACAGCAGCGCGGCACAGGCGCGAGGCGCCGGCTTCCGATACCCTGGTGCGGTGTTCTGTTCGCGAAGATCAGCGCTGGCGTTGCTGGCCGGAAGCGCCGCCCCGGCGCAATCGGAGTATCCCGATATTCGGACCGTTCCGCCTGATTTGCAGACACCCCCCGTCGTGCCCGGTGAGGCGGCGGCCGGCCGGCGCGTCAGGCAGACCATCGCCCGCTGGCAAGACACGGAGGTGCACCACGCTCTCTACCTGCCACACGACTGGAAGCCCGGCGGGCGCTATCCGGTGATCGTGGAATACGCGGGCAATGGCAACTACCGCAACCGTTTCGGCGACGTGTCCGAAGGGACAGTCGAGGGCTCCAATCTCGGTTACGGCCTTTCCGGCGGCGCAGGCTTCCTGTGGCTGTGCCTGCCCTACGTGAATACGCGCGCACAGCGCAACCAGGAGTTGTGGTGGGGCGATGCGGACGCCACGGTGGAGTATGCGCAACTGGCCGTGAGCGAAGTCTGTTCCCGTTTCGGTGGCGACCCGCGCCGCGTGATTCTGGCCGGCTTCTCGCGCGGCGCCATTGCCTGCAACTACATCGGGCTTCGCACGGACGCCATCGCCGCGCTCTGGGCCGGCTTCATTCCCTACAGCCACTACGACGGCGTTCGCGAAACCTGGCCTTATTCAGACTGCGACCGCGCTTCCGCCCTCCGCCGCCTGCAACGCCTGCGCGGGAGGCCGCAGTTCATCCTGCACGAGAATTCCGTCGAGGAAACGCGCCACTACCTGGAGAACACCGGCGTGAAGGGCGACTTCACGTTCCGCACACTGGCCTTCCGCAACCATAACGACGCCTGGGCGCTGCGCGACATTCCGGAGCGCCGCGCCGTGCGGCAGTGGCTATCCAAGCTCACCGCCCGCTGAGCGCGTGTGTGCCGGCGCCGCATGAATGATAGCCTGTGCACGTGGCACACATCCTCACCCGGCGCGCCGTGCTGGCCGCCCCGCTGGCCGCCCCGCTGACGGCGATGGCGCAACGCCCGCGGCGTCTCAATGTACTCATGATCGCCGTCGACGACCTGCGGCCCGAGTTGGGCTGCTACGGCAGTCCGATTGTGAAGAGCCCGAACATCGATCGCCTCGCCCGGCGCGGAGTCCTCTTCCGCCGCGCCTATTGCCAGCAGGCCGTCTGCTCACCGTCGCGCTCCAGCCTGATGACGGGCACGCGTCCGGACACGACGAAAGTGTGGGATCTGGAAACTCACTTCCGCACGGCGATTCCCGATGTCGTCACCCTGCCTCAGCACTTCAAGCAACACGGCTATTTCGCGCAGGGCATGGGAAAGCTCTATCACGGAGGGTTCGATGATGAGGCCTCCTGGTCGGTGCCGTGGACCACGCCGCGCGCTCCGCAACACCCCTACGCGCGCGAGGAGAACCGTGCGATCGTGCGCAAGCGGCAGGCCGAGGTGGGCGCCGCGGCGAAGAAGGGGCCGAACCGCCCTCGCACCAACGGACCCGCCTACGAAAGCGCCGACGTCCCCGACAATGCTTACCAGGACGGCGCAGTCGCCGACCTTGCCGTCTCGACACTGCGCGAGCGCGCGCGGCATCCGGAACAACCGTTCTGGTTGGGCGTCGGTTTCATCAAGCCCCACCTGCCGTTTGTCGCACCCAAGAAGTACTGGGATCTCTACGACCCGGCCCAGATCCAACTGGCGACGAATCCGTTCCGGCCCAAGAACGCCCCCGACTATGCCGTGCAGCCCGGCGGCGAGTTGCGCAACTACTACGGCATCCCCGCTGGGCAGATCCCCGACGACCTGGCGCGCACGCTGAAACACGGCTATTACGCGGCCATCAGCTACATGGATGCGCAGTTGGGCCGCGTGCTCGACGCGCTGGAGAGCACCGGCCTGGCCGGCAACACCGTGGTCGCGCTGTGGGGCGACCATGGTTGGAAACTGGGTGAGCACGATGGCTGGTGCAAGCACAGCAACGTGGAGAACGACACCAATGCGCCCTTGCTGATCGCCTCTCCCGCGCTGAGCCGTAGCGCTGGGCAAAGCACATCGGCGCTGGCCGAGTTCGTCGATCTCTATCCCACGCTGGCCGACGTATGCGGTCTGCCACAGCCGACGCACGCGGAGGGAACCAGTCTCGTCCCCGTGCTGCGCAATCCGGCGAGCGGCCGCGTGAAGAGCGCCGCCTTCAGCCAGTATCCGCGGCAGGGTCCGCGCGGCCTCCGTTTGATGGGCTACAGCATGCGGACCGAACGCTACCGCCTCACGCGCTGGGTCCACCGCGACGACCCCAGCAAGGTGGACGCCGTCGAGTTGTACGACCACACAAACGACCCCCAGGAAAACACGAACATCGCGGGAGATCCGGCGCTGGCAGGCACGCTCGCACAACTGACCCGGCAGTGGGAGGCAGGTTGGCGCGGAGCGCGGCTCCGGGGCTGAGCATGGCAGCAGCTAGCCGCTGCAAACGAGCACTTCAGTGCGAATGGATTCTGGTGCAACCGCCTCGTGGAGAGGTTGCCGGCAAAAGCGGCGTCGAGGTTGGCGCCATGCGCGGCTTCAAGCTGCGAGGATAGTCTGGAGAGAAACCCTGATGCGCACAACGAACCTCCTTCTATCCGCCTGTCTCCTGGCCACCGCAATGCCCGCACAACAGGCGCCGCGAGTCGTCGAGCACCTCAAGGTCCACCACGAGGAAGGCCGCTACGGCGGCTGGCCCGCCAATCACGGCGTCTGGTCCTGGGGCAGCGAGATCCTCGTCGGATTCGAACTCGGCTACTTCAAGGACAACCCCACCGGGCACGACATCGACTACAACCGCCCCGCTGAGCATGTGCTGGCCCGCAGTCTCGACGCCGGCAAGACCTGGAAGCTCGAGCGCCCCGAGGGCCTACGCCCGCCGCCCGGCTCGCGCATCGCCAACGTCCCGGCCGCCCTCACCGGCAAGGCTCCCGTCGATTGCCCCGGCGGCATCGACTTCACCCACCCCGACTTCGTCATCACCTTCCGCATGACCTCGATCCACGATGGCGAGTCGCGCTACCACTATTCGATGGACCGCGGCCGCTCCTGGCTCGGCCCCTGCAAGCTCCCCAACTTCGGGCAACCCGGCACCGCCGCCCGCACCGACTATCTCGTCAACGGCAAGCATGACCTGACGGCGTTTCTCACCGCGGCAAAGTCAAACGGCCGCGAAGGGCGTGTCATCTGCGTCCGCACGCGCGACGGCGGCAAGAGCTGGAACATGGTCTCCTTCGTCGGCCCTGAACCGGAAGACTTCGCCATCATGCCTTCCTCGGTCCGTGTCGGCCCCTCCGACATTGTCACCGCCATCCGCCGCCGCCGCTGGATCGACATCTACCGCTCCATCAACAACGGCGAATCCTGGCAGTTCGTCAATCAGGCGACGATGGACATCGGCGGCAACCCGCCCAGCCTGGTCCGCCTCGGCGATGGCCGGCTCGCCGTCACCTACGGCTTCCGTCTGCAGCCCTACGGCATCCGCGCCCGCATCAGTTCCGACAACGGGTTGACGTGGGGCCAGGAGATCATCCTGCGCCAGGATGGCGGCGGCACCGACCTCGGCTACACACGCACCGTGCAGCGCCCCGACGGCCTGCTCGTCACCGTGTACTACTACAACGAAGACGCCTCCAAGGAACGCTTCATCGGCGCCACCATCTGGGACCCCGGCCGCCCGTAACCGCAACCACAGCAGGACTCCTCACGGCAGCGCGAATGCCACGTAGGCCCCGCGAATGGGCTCCTGCGTGGCCACGGTGAGCCCGGCCTGCGCGGCCGCGCAAAACACGATGTACTGCCGCCCGCCGAGTTCATACACAGCAGGCACGCCCTCCATCGCGGAGTCGAGCGTGTGCTCCCACAGCACCTTGCCATCGCGCGTGTCGAGCGCGCGCACTTTCTTATCCCGTGTGCCCGTAAAGATCAGCCCCGTCGCCGTCACCACCGGCCCCACCTTCGGATAATGAGTGCCCGTGTCCTTGATGCCCTTGGCGGCCAGGTGCGGCACCTCGCCAAGCGGGATCTTCCAGCGGATCGTTCCCTCGTTCAAATCGTAGGCGGTCAGCGACGTCCATGGCGGTTTGATCGGCGACAGACCGTCGCTGGCCAGCATGAAGCCGAACCCTGTGTAATACTTCTCGCCCGCCGAGGCCGCAAGGGCTGCGATCTGTTTGTCTTGCGCCGGGTCCTTGGCGAGTTTCAGCATCGCCGGCAGGTCCTTGGAAACGACATAGAGCAGGCCGTGCGCCGGATCCACAGCCGCGCCGCTCCAGTTGGCGCCGCCGTTGTTGCCGGGCATCTGAACCGTATTGCGCGTGCCTGGCGGCGTGAACAACCCTTCGTTGCGGGCGCTGAGCATCTCGTCGCGAAACCGTGCCCGATCCGGGGCCGAGAGGTACGGGCTCAAGTCATCCGCCGTGAACGTCTGCCGGGCAAACGGCGGCGGCTTGGTGGGAAACGGCTGCGTAGCCCAAGTTTCCTCACCGGGCATATCGGATTTCGGGACCTTCCGCTCCTCAATTGGCCAGAGCGGCTTGCCCGTCACGCGGTCGAAGACGAACACGAAGCCCTGCTTGGTCACCTGGGCCACGGCGTCGATCGTCTTGCCCTCATGCTTCACCGTCAGCAGCTTCGGCGCGGTGGCGTGGTCGTAGTCCCAGATGTCGTGGTGCACCGTCTGGTAGTGCCACAGCCGCTTGCCGGTGCGCGCATCCAACGCCAGCAGGCAGTCGCTGAAGAGGTTCGCGCCGCTGCGGTCCGCTCCATAGAAGTTGTACTTTGCGCTCGCCGTCGGCGCATAGAGAATGCCGCGTTTGGGATCGAGCGTCAGCTCCGTCCACACATTCGCTCCGCCCACGCGCTTCCAGGCGCCTTTTGGCCAGGTGTCGTAACCGAACTCGCCCGGGCGCGGCACGGTGTGAAACACCCACACCAGCTTCCCGGTGCGCACATCATACGCGCGAATATCGCCGGGCGCCGAGCCGTAGCCCTGATTGGTGGCCGATCCGAGAATGATCAGGTCCTCGAACACTCGCCCCGGCGACATCGATTGTACGAGTCGGATCGTCGCCGGATCGCGGTCCAGCCCGATCTTGAGATCCACTTTGCCGCCGTCGCCAAAGCTCGGAACCGGCTCGCCCGTCAGCGCGTCGATCGCGCGCAGGTAGTGGTTGCTCGAAAACAGAATGCGCCGTTCGCGCCGGTCCTTGCTCTCCCAGTAGTTCATGCCGCGGTGCGTGATCACCGTGGTGTCCGCTCCCGGCGAATATGCCCAGCGCTCCTTGCCGCTGGCGGCATCCAATGCGACGATCGTGTTCTTGCGCGCCAGCACGTACATCCAGTCGTCGACCACAATCGGATTGAACGAGTACTTGTTACCGTCGCCGGTGGAGAAGGTCCAGGCGACCTTCAATTTCGTGACGTTCGAGCGATCAATCTGCGTCAGCGCGGTATACTGCGCCGAATCCGCCGACCCCGCGTAGTCGCTCCACGTCCGGTAATTCTGCGCCGCGGCCATTCCGGCCACCACCAGCGCGCTTGCGCACAAACGACGAACCATCCAGATATGATGCCACTGATGCATCGCCTCGCCGTATCTGCCGTTCTGCTCGCCGCGATTTCCCTCCATGCCGAGGACTGGCCCGAATGGCGTGGCGCCGGCCGCACCGGCGTGTGGAAGGAGACCGGCATCGTCGAGCGCTTCGCCTCGGCGGCACTGACGCCGAAGTGGCGCACACCCATCGGCGGCGGCTTCGCCGGCCCTGCCGTCGCCGCCGGACGCATCTATGTCACCGACTACGTGGCCGCGGCGGGCAACAAGGGCACCGAGCGCGCGCACTGCCTGGACGAGCAGACCGGCAAGATCCTCTGGACGCGCGAGTGGCCCGCCTCCTACCAGGGCATCAGCTATGCCTACGGACCACGCGCCACACCCACCGTGGACGGCGACCGCGTCTACGTCGTGGGCGCCAGCGGCGTCCTGCTCTGCCTGAACGCCCGCACCGGCGCCGTCCTCTGGCAGAAGGACTATGTGCGCGACTACGGCGCCACCATGCCTGTCTGGGGCATCGCCGGCGCGCCCATCGTCGACGGAAACCGGCTCATCGCCGTCGTCGGCGGCCAACCCGATGCGAAGGTGGTCGCCTTCGACAAGCTCACCGGCAAGGAACTCTGGCGCTCGCTGCCTTCCGATACCGAGCAAGGGGTATTCCCAACCTCTTCTCATCGAATCGTCCGGCGTGCGCCAACTCATCGTCTGGCATCCCGCCGCGCTCTCGTCACTGGATCCCGCCACAGGCAAGCCGCTCTGGCAGGAACCCTTCCGCATCAACCTCGGCGTGGCCCTCGCCTCGCCCGTGTTTGACCGCGCCCGCCTCCTGGTGACCTCGTTCTACAACGGCTCGCTGCTCATGCAACTCGACGGCGCTCATGCGAAGAAGCTCTGGCAGGGCAAGAGCGCCAGCGAGATCAATACCGATGGCCTGCATTCGGTGGTGAACACGCCGGTCATCGACGGCGACTACATCTACGGCATCTGCAGCTATGGCCAGTTCCGCTGCCTCAACGCGAAAACCGGCGAGCGCGTGTGGGAAACGCTCGCCGTCACCAAGGAGAAAGCCCGCTGGGCCTCCGGCTTCATCGTTCGCAACGGCGACCGCTACTTCATCAACAACGACCGCGGCGAGTTGATCATCGCCCGCCTCTCGCCCAAAGGCTACCAGGAGATCAGCCGCGCGCAGTTGATCAAGCCCACCTCAAATCCCGGCAACCGCCGCGAGTTGGGCGTGGTGAACTGGTCGCACCCTGCCTATGCCAACCGCCACGTCTACGCCCGCAACGATGAGGAGATCATCGCCGTGCCGCTCGCCAAGTAGGGCTATCCGCCGAGGATCTCGCCCAGCCGGCCGCCGACAATCTGCGCTTCGTCCCCACGCATCATCCAGACCGAGATCAACAGCTTCCCCGGCCCCTGCTGCAATGTGTGAATCGAAGGCTCACCGCCCATCAGCCGCTCGTGCACTTCCTTCGTCGTCATGCCCAGCGTCTTCTCGTTCCACTGCACCATGACGTGCGGAACCTCGTTGGCGATCACGGGAATGTGCCGCTCCGTGGTCACCCGCTTCACTCCCTTAAGCGCGCCGCGGATCGTCGCCACGCGCGCTTCCAACTCCTTCCACTCCGCCGCGTGGTCCACTTTGAGATAGCGCTCCACCGCCGCGAGCAACCCGCACAGCTCTTCCTTGCCCACCTTCATGCCGCGCCCGATGCCGCCGTAGGGCGACATGGCCGGATACGAGGCTTCGATCAGGTCCTTGCGCCCCAGCAGAAGGCCGCTCGCCTGCGGCCCGCGCAGCGCCTTTCCGCCGGAGAAGATGACGAGGTCAAAGCCCATCTTCGTGTACTTCCACAAGTTCTCTTTCGGCGTGGCGTCCGAAGCCGCGTCGTTCATCGTGGGAATGCCGCGTGCCTTGCCGATCTTCACAAACTCCTCGGCCTTGATCTGCCCGTCATGCTCCGCCTTGTTGAGGTAGAACATCATGCCGGTGCGCTCGTTGATGGCGGCCTCCAACTGCTGCCGCGTCTCCACCGTCACCACTTTGGCCCCGCACAACTCCATCTGATGCTCATAACCGGAGCGGTGTGACTTCTGCTGGATCACCTCGTAATTGATCCCGTCGCGGTTCGGCAACTGCCGCAACTTCGCGGCGTCGCCCTGCGACAGACACGCCGCCGTGCCCACGGCAATCGCCGAGGCCGCGCCGCACGTCACCATTGCCGCCGGCGCCTGCAGCAATTCAGCGATGCGGGCGCCCACCTTGCGCTCCAATTCAGGCAGGGGAATGAAGAACCGCGACGCCTCTTCCATCGCCTGAATCACTTCGGGCGGCATGATCGATCCGCCCAATACCGTCACTACACCCATGCCGTTGATCACCGGCCGGATGCCGAGGCTTTTATAGAGCGGCGCGGGCGAAAGGGCGGTGGTCTCCGTCGCGGCGGCCGCGGCGGGCAGTGCGGCGGCAGGCGCAACAGCGGCGGTCTGGAGCAATCGGCGTCGTGTGTGCTTCATGAGGTTCGATTATAGTGGCTCGATATGCTTCTGCCAATCTTCCTCGCCTGCGCGGGCCTGCTTGCGGCGCAGCCGTCGTATGACCTGCTCCTGAAGGGCGCGCACGTGATCGATCCGAAGAGCAAGCTGAGCGCCCCGCGGGATGTCGCCATTCGCGCCGGCCTCATCGCCGCCGTTGAACCCTCCATCGACGCCGCGCGCGCCCGCAAAGTGGTCGACGTCAGCGGCCTCTACCTGGTCCCCGGCCTCATCGATCTGCACGCCCACGTCTTCGCCGGCTCCGAAGGCCGCAGCCTGGCCGGGGGCGAAGCAAGCATCTACCCCGATGCCTTCGCTCTGCGTGTGGGCGTCACCACCGTCGTGGATGCGGGCTCCTCCGGACGTGACAACTTCGCCTATTTCAAGAAGACCGTCATCGACCGTGCCCGCACGCGCGTTTATGCGCTGTTGAACATCGGCGCCGCTGGAATGCCCGGCGAGTCCGACGAACAGCGCCTCGACCTGATGGACGCCAAGGCCGCCGCCGCCCTGGCCCTGGCCAATCCCGAAACCATCGTCGGCTTCAAAGTGGCTCACTACCGCGGCGCCGACTGGACGCCGGTCGAGCGCGGCGTCGAGGCGGGCACGATCGCCAACCTCCCCGTGATGATCGATTTCGGACAATTCCGTCCCGAACGGCCGTTCCAGGATCTCGTCCTCAAGAAGCTCCGTCCCGGCGACATCTACACGCACTGCTTTTACGCGCCCGTGCCGATGCTCGATGCGGCAGGCAAACTGCTGCCCTACTTGTTTGAGGCCCGCAAGCGCGGCGTGCTGTTCGATGTCGGCCATGGCGGCGCGGCCTTCGAATTCCGCCAGGCCGTCCCAGCGGTGCGCCAGGGCTTCCCGCCCGACACCATCTCCACCGACGTTCACTCCGGCAGCCTGAACTCCGGCATGAAGGACCAACTGAACGTCATGTCGAAGTTCCTCAACATGGGCATGTCACTCGACGATGTTGTCCTGCGCTCCACCTGGAACGCCGCGCGCATCATCCGCCGCGAACAGATCGGCCATCTCAACGTCGGCGCCGTGGCCGACATCGCCGTGCTGCGCGTCGAGAAGGGACAATATGCCTTCGTCGATTCCTACGGCGCGCGCATGGACGGCACCCAGCGCCTGGTGAACGAACTCACCGTCGCCTCCGGCCTTGTCGTCTACGATCTGAACGGCCGCACGCGCGAGCACTGGGACAAGCTCGGCCAGTACGAAGCGCAGGGCGATCCGTGGTGGGATGGCTCACGCGGCGGCAGCCGCGCCCGTCCCTTGCCCGCCCCTGCGGTTCGCAAGTAAGCTGGTTGCCACCCCAATCTCATGCGCACCGCTTTTTTGTTGATCGCCTTTGCCGCGCTTGCCGCCGCGCAGCCGGAACTCTATTCGCCCCTCAAACAGATCACGTCATCCAACGCCTCGCGCCTCACGAAGGCCTGGCAGTTCGACTCCGGCGACGAGTTCAAGGGCTCTGAAATCCAGTGCCGCCCGCTCGTGATCGACGGCGTGCTCTACGCCACCACGCCCAAACTGCGCGTGGTGGCCCTCGACGGAGCCAGCGGCAAGCAACTGTGGAGCTTCGATCCGTTTTTCGGCAAGCCCGTCACCAGCAAGCAGCGCAGCCGCGGCTTCATGCACTGGAATGGCCGCCTCTACTTCGGTGCCGGGCATCAGCTCTTCGCCATCGACCGCAAGACCGGCCAGCTCGTCACCGAATTCGGCGACAACGGCCGCGTCGATCTGCGCCAGGGCCTCGGCCGCGATCCCGAGACGCAGCGTCTGCAGATGACCTCACCCGGCGTGGTCTACAACGACTTGCTCATCGTCGGCTTCCTCACCAGCGAAGGGCTGCCCTCTTCCCCTGGCGACATCCGCGCCTTCGACGCTCGCACGGGCAAGCTGCGCTGGAGCTTCCACACCATCCCGCACCCCGGCGAGCCCGGCCATGACACCTGGCCTGCCGATGGCTGGAAAACGCTCGGCGGCGCCAACTCATGGCCCGGCATGGCCGTCGACCAGAAGCGCGGCCTCGTGTTCGTTCCCACCGGCTCGGCGGCGTTCGATTTCTACGGCGGCAACCGCCCCGGCGACAACCTCTATGCCAACAGCCTCATCGCCCTCAACGCAGCCACCGGCAAGCACGTTTGGCATTTCCAATTCGTCAAGCACGATGTGTGGGACCGCGACCTGCCCACTGCCCCCGTACTGGTCAGCGTCAAGCGCAACGGCCGCACCATCGATGCCGTCGCGCAGTGCACGAAATCCGGTCACGTCTTCGTCTTCAACCGGGAGACGGGCGAGTCGCTCTTCCCGCTCGAGACCGTGAAGACGCCGCCCTCGCCTGCTGATGGCGAACAACTCTCCCCCACACAGACGTTGCCGCTCCAGCCCGCGCCCTTCGCCCGCCAGCAGTTGACCGAAGAGATGCTCACGCGCCGCACGCCGGAAGCCCATGCCGACGCGCTCAAGCGTTTCCGCACCTATCGCAGCGGCCCGCAATTCACTCCGCCCAGCTTTGAAGGTACGGTGATCTTCCCCGGTTTCGACGGCGGCGCCGAGTGGGGCGGCCAGGCCTACGATCCCGAGACAGGCATGCTCTACATCAACTCGAACGAGATGGCGTGGATCCTGCGCCTGGTCCCGCAAGGCGACGGCACGCGCAAGTCCACGGCCGCACAACTCTACTCGCGCCATTGTTCGAGCTGCCACCGGGAAGATCGCAAAGGCACCCCGCCTGAGTTCCCCGCCCTGCTCAACCTCGAAGGCAAAAACGTCGAGGAGGTGATCCGCAAGGGCGCCGGCCGCATGCCCGGCTTTGCCTTTCTCGGCGATGCGGGCGTCAAGGCGCTCACCGGATTCCTGCGCACGGGCGACAACAAGGAGATCGAACTGCCCGCGCCGCGGCAGTCCGCAAGCGTGCAGTTGAAGTACCGCACCGATGGCTACAACAAGTTCCTCGATGCCGACGGCTATCCCGCGATCGCGCCGCCCTGGGGAACGCTGAATGCGCTCAACGTGAACACGGGCCAGTACGCCTGGCAGATTCCTTTCGGTGAGTTCCCCGATCTCGCCGCCAAGGGTATGCGCAACACAGGCACGGAAAACTACGGCGGCGGCGTGGTGACAGCGGGCGGACTGCTCTTCATCGGCGCGACCAACCATGACCGCAAGTTCCACGTCTTCGACAAGAGCACCGGCAAGCTCTTGTGGGAAACAACGCTCCCCGCGGGCGGCAACGCGACGCCCGTTGTCTATGAGGTAAAGGGCAAGCAGTATGTCGCCATCGCCGCCGGCGGCGGCAAGAGCGGCGCACCTTCGGGCGGCAGCTACGTCGCCTTCGCTCTTCCTTAACGGCTCAGCTTCAACACCCACGCCGGTTGGCGCATCAGCTCTTCCGGCATGTCGGGCAACGTGATCACCGTTCCGCCTTTTCGGGAGCGCACCTTCAGCGCACCCGCGGCGCCCAGCAACGACGCGCTCTTCACGCCGGCCACATCGTTCACCACGAAACGCTTGCCAGGCCAGCGCGGAAGAACCGCGTAGACGGCGTCGCCCTTCGCCGTGAAGAAGGCCTCGATCGACGCTTTCCCCGGCGCTTGCTTCGCCGTGAGTTGCGTCACATCGTAGGCCGTTGAGTACTCCTTGTTGTATTCGATCTTGGGCTGCTCACCCGTGCTCCACTGGCGCGTCGCCGTCCACGGCTTCGTCCCATAGATGGCTTCACCGTTCACCTTCAGCCAATCGCCGATCTCGATGAGCCGTTGCTCCATCACCACCGGGATCGTGCCATCGCCGTCGGGCCCGATGTCGAGCAGAAGGTTGCCGCCCCGGCTCACCAGATCGGCGAGCATGATCACCAGGTCGCGGCCCGAATGATAATGCTCCAGCTTCTCCGCGCGGTTGTAGCCATAGCTGAAGCCCATCCCGCGGCTTTCCTCCCAAGGGTGATCCATACCGGCCATCCCCGGCGTGTACTCGGTGGTCCAATAGCCGCCGTGCTTGTGGCGCGAGTCCTTGCCCCAGCGGTCGTTAATCACCACCTCATCCTTCACCGCGCTCTCATTAAACAGCCAGGCAAGCAGGGCGGGGCTGCCCCAATCGGCCGAAGGCAGATCCCATTCGCCGTCGCTGAAGATGATCGACGGCTTGTAGCGCGTCACCAGGTCCTTGAACTGCGGCGTCATGTGCTCGCGGATGTAGCGCGGCTTGTCGCTCAGCCACACCGGGTTGTACCACTCGTAGAGCGAATAGTAGAAGCCCATTTTGAGCCCCTTGCGGCGCACGGCATCGGTGAGGTCACCCAGCACGTCGCGCTTCGGCCCAATCTCCACCGCGTTCCAGGGACGGCCCCATGTGGCCGAAGCTTCCTTGCTCGGCCAGAGCGCGAACCCCTCGTGATGCTTCGAGGTCAGCGCGACGTAACGCGCGCCTGATCGCGCAAACACGTCGGCCCAATGGTCGGGATCATACAACTCGGCTCGGAACTGCGGCGCGAAGTCCTGATAGGGGAAGGAGGCTCCATACTGCTTCTGGTGATACTCCCAAGTGCCCTTCTGAATCGGATTGGCCTTGGCATTCTCCCGCCCCTGCGTCATGGCGTTCCAATACCACTCCGCATAGGCAAGCTTGCCGGGAATCACCGGCGCATAGGAGGGCACCGAGTATACGCCCCAGTGAATGAAGATGCCGAACTTGGCATCGGTAAACCAGCTCGGCGTCGGCCGTTTGTCGATCGACTCCCACGTTGGCTCATACCTCTGTCCCCACGCGGCGGCCGCGGCCACGGCCATGAGAATAAGAATCCGTTTCATCTCGCCTCCAGCGGGCCGGCCAGCGCCGGCGCTCGCTCGGAGCTATCGTCTCACGAACGCGTTTTCGAAGCGGCTCCTTCGACAAGCAGGGGCAGTGATGCTGGGCTTGGTGAAGCCCCTTACCGCTTGACCCCGGCGCTCCTCGCTCGATAGGCTGTTCCCCGATGAACCGCCGCCACTTCCTCACCCTGTCCGGCGCCACCGCCGCCGGATTCGCCCTGCCCGCCTTCCCCTTTCAACAGGAGAAGAGCAACCTCAGGATCACCGCCATCCGCCTGGTGCGCACACGCCCCTTAAAGCCGCTGCCCGCCTACACGCCGTCGGCCGGGTCGTGGTCGACGCAGGGCGTGGAGGTGGCCAACCCGGTTTCGATCTATCCGGAATACAAAGCCACGCGGTCGCTCTTTGCCGCCGATAACGTGCCCGGTTTCACCGTCGAGATCACCACGGACAAGGGCATCAAGGGCTATGGCAGCGGCGGTCCCGGCGGCGGGGCCATCGTCACCGGCCACCTCACCAAGCTTCTGCTCGGCAAGGACCCGTTCAACATCGAACGCAACTGGGACCTCTGCTGGCGCGCCACCATGAGCTACGGGCGGATGGGCGTAACCATGAACGCCATCTCAGGCGTCGACGTCGCCATGTGGGACATCGTCGGCAAGGCCCTCAACGTGCCGGTCTATAAGCTGATTGGCGGCAAGGTGAAGGAACGCGTTCCGGCCTACTGCACCGGTAACGACATCGAGCAGCACGTGGAGTTCGGCTACAAGCGCCTGAAATTGGCCATCCCGCACGGCCCGGCCGACGGCATCGACGGCATGCGCAAGAACGTCGAGTTGGTGAAACGCGCCCGCACCGCCCTCGGCCCCGACGGCGACATCATGCTCGACTGCTGGATGGCCTGGACCGAGCGCTATACCCTTGAGATGGCCGAGATGATGGCCCCCTATCGCGTTTACTGGATGGAAGAGGTTCTACAGCCGCACGACTACGCCGGCTTCGGCCGCCTCAACGCAGCCATCAAATCGACGCGCATCGTCACCGGCGAACACGAATACGGCCGCTACGGCTTCCGCTATCTGCTTGAGCACAACGGCGCCTCCATCTGGCAGCCTGACCTGCAGTGGTGCGGCGGGCTCACCGAGTTGCTGAAGATCTCCGCCATGGCATCGGCCTACGACATCCCCGTCATTCCCCACGGCGGCGGATTGAACGGCGCCATCCACTATTCGATCTCCCACGTCAACGCTCCCTGGGCTGAACTGTTCATGCCCCCGCCCGGTGGCCCGCCCCAAGCCTACAAGATGTTCGAGGAGCAGTACGAGATTTCGCGCGGCCCCGAAGGCATCTATACACGGCCGCATGAGCGCGCCGGCTGGGGTTGGGACTACGAACCAGCCAGCTAACGGACGGGCCGGCCGCCCTGCAATCCTTTACAATTTCGATTACGGAACTGTTATATACTGGCGTCCGCAGATTCAACCTTTTGAGGGGTTAGCAGATGAGCAAGTTCCGTATTCTCTTGGTGTCCCTGTGTCTGTTCACAGCGCCGGCGTTCGCTCAGGACGTCCGCGCTCGCGTTCAGGGGCTCGTGACCGATTCTTCCCAAGCCGTGATTGTCGGCGCCGACGTGATCCTGACCAACGAAGGCACCAACGTGGCGGCAACCACAAAAACCAACAACAACGGCCAGTATCTCTTCGACTTCGTGATCGCCGGCAACTACACCATCACCGTCGAGATGCAGGGATTCCGCAAGTTCGTTCAGAAAAACATCCTCGTCCAGAGCCGCGGTGACTTAACGGTCGACGCCCGCCTCGACGTGGGTTCGGCGTCAGAAGCCGTTACGGTCGAGTCGGCGCCGGTTGCCGTTCAGTTCAACACGTCGACCATGGGCATCACGCTCGACAAGAAGATGACCAACGAGTTGCCGGTCATCAACCGCAACCCGTTCTTGCTGGCCCAATTGAATCCAGCTGCAGTCATCCGGTCGACCACCGAACAGAGCCCCTACCATCACTGGGCGGCCACGCAGATTGACGTCGGCGGCAATACCTCCACGAAGAACGACGTGGTCGTCGATGGCGCCCCCAACATGGCCTCCGAGAAGTCGGCCTACACGCCGGCAATGGATGCCGTGCAGGAAGTCAACATCCAACAGAACGCCGTGGATAGCGAGTTCGGCCACTCGGCCGGCGGCGTCATCACCGTGCAGATGAAGTCCGGCACCAACGAGTTTCACGGCACTGGCTACTACCTGGGCCGCAACCCCAAGATCAACGCCGTGGCCGACCACATCACGCGCCGCGCCAACCTCACGCGCAACCACATCTTCGGCGGCACACTCGGCTCGCCCGTCATCAAGAACAAGGTGTTCAACTTCGTCTCCTACGAGGCCTGGCGCAGCCAGGACCCGCGCTCGGTGGCCTTTACCCTGCCCACCGACGCCGAACGCACGGGCGACTTTTCAAAGTCGATTAACGCCCGCGGCGGCCTGCGCGCCATCTATAACCCGTTCACCACGGTGCTCAACGCCAACGGCACGGCCACCCGCCAACCCTACGCCGGCAACATCATCCCGGCCAGCCAGCAGGACCCGGTGGGCCGCCGCGTCATGAACGATGTCTGGAAGCCCAACCTCACCGGCACCGGCAGCGACGGCGTCAACAACTACCGCACGGGCTTTGCCGAGCGCGTCGAATATTGGAACTTCTCTGATCGCGCCGACTGGAACGTCTCGGACAAGCTCAAGATCTTCGGCCGCTACTCCATGTTCAAGACCTACGTCGCGCAGGACAACTACGCCGGCACCCGCGCCGTCCAACCCAACGGAAGCGAGCGCCACGCCTGGACGACCGTCGGCGATCTTGTCTACACCTTGAACGCCAGCACGGTGTTCAACATTCGCGGCGGGTGGAACCGCATCTTTGACTCGTTCGCCGTGGGCGAAGCTCAGATCTCAGGCGCCCAGTTGACTGAAATCCTCGGCAGCGACTGGCACAGCGCTTACTCCAGCAACGACCCAGCGTTGTACTACCCCGGCTTCACGGTCCGCCGCGGGCCGTCGGCCACGGCACTCGGCCGCACCGGCTTCTGGTATCAGGACCCGGAGACCTACAACATTCAGTCGAAGATCTCTCGCGCTCAGGGCCGCCACTATTTCAAGGTAGGCGGTGAATGGCGCTCGCAGCGCGTGGAAGCGGTCCGCCCCCGCCCCGTCTCCTTCGACATCCGTCCGGAACTGACGGCGAGCACCTTCCTCAACCCCGACCTCAACCTGAGCGGCGACGCCTGGGCCACGCTGCTCGTTGGCGCGCTGGACAACAACACGCTGATTCAATCGCTACCCATCCAGCGCCACCGAAACACCTTCTTTGGTCTCTATGTGCAAGACGATTTCAAAGTCACCCAGCGCCTCACGCTGAACCTCGGACTGCGCTACGAATACGAGTCGCCCATGATCGACCCCAAGGACCGCCTCTCGCGCTTCCTCGATCTGAGTTCTCCCATCCCTGAGTTCCAGGGCGCCAACGCGCCCGTATTGCCCGCCGCGGCAACGGCTCTCCGGACGGGAAGCCCGGTCTTCAACGGCGCCTGGATCTTCACCGATTCCTCCAACCGCGGCTCCTGGGATGCCCAGAAGCTCCTCTTCATGCCGCGAGCCGGCCTCGCCTATCGCGTCGATGACAAGACCGCGTTGCGCTTCGGCTACGCCCGCTACCTCGTGCCTTCTACCCTTACCGACGGCCTCGACGTCCTCGGCAGCGTCTTCTATCCCGGCTTTGAGGCCACCTCGCGCGGCCTGCCGCTGCTGACGGGCGTGCCGCAATCTCGCCTCAGCAATCCCTTCCCCGGTGGGCTCGTTCCGGTCAGCGGCAAGACTTTTGGCCGCTACACCGACCTTGGCGGCTCCCCCATCTTCTACAATCAGGACTTCCGGGTCGGCGTGAACGACCGCATCAACTTCAGCATGCAGCGGGCGCTGCCGGGCCAATTTGTGCTCGACGCCACCTACTTCACTAACTTCGGCCGCAACGCTCCGGTGACGCGCAACCTGAACCAGGTGGACCCGCGCATCGGCTACGCGCGCGGCTCGGCGGTCGCGGCCAACGTGCCGAACCCGTTTTTCAACAAGCTCGCGGCCGACAAAATGCCCGGCCAGTTGCGCACCCAGGCCAACGTGCCCGTCTCCCAGCTGCTGCGCCTTTATCCGCAGTACGGCGACATCCAGCAACGTCTCACTGGCCAGGGCCGCAACCGCTACCAGGCCCTCCAGATCTCCGTCCAGCGCCCCTTCGTCAACGGCTTCAACCTCTTCTTCGGTTACAACTACAACCGCGAGCGGAATCAGGAATACTACGACGAACAGGACAACTTCCTCGACAACCTGACCTTCCAGCCCGCCGTCAACCCGCGCCATCGCTGGTCCGGCGCCGCCATCTATCAGTTGCCCTTCGGCAAGGGACGCAAGTTCATGAACGAAGCCAACCGGGTCGTCGACGGCGTCTTCGGCGGATGGTCGCTGAGCGGCCTCTTCTCGGTCAACACCGGCCAGTACCTCCGCTTCGGCGGCCTGTTGGTGAATGGCGACCCATCCCTCGACAGCCCGAGCAAAACCCGCGCCTTCGATACCACCAAGTTCCAGCGCCTGCCCGCTTTCACCCGCCGCACCAATCCGCTGCAGTATGACGGGGTAAAGGGTATGCGCTTCAAGAACATCGACCTGACCCTGGCCAAGTCGTTCGCCATCACCGAGCAAGTCAAGTTTGAACTGCGCATGGAGGCCTACAACGCCACCAACACCTTTAACGGCGATCTGCCCAGCACAAACTTCGGCACCTCCGCCTTTGGGTCGATCGTCGCCCAGCGTCCGGGCTACCTCGGACGCCAGTTGCAGTACAGCGGCCGCTTTACTTGGTAGGGCTGGCCTTACTCCTACTCGCGGCGCAGGACTTCGCAGGGTCGAGGTCCTGCGCCGTTTGTCATTCCGAGATCGCCCGCACGCAGGCCGGCACGCATCATGCCCAGGCCCTCGGACGCACGCGCGACCGCCGCTGGGCCTTCGGCGCGGGCGCGCAAGCAGTCACCTACGTCTCGCAAGCAAGCGAAGACACCTACGTCGAACACGGCCTCTCCTGGTATAAGAAATCCGGCAAGCTCGCCCTCACCCCAGGCCACACCACGCCCGATGGAGTCACCTACCAGACCTTCGCCGCCGACTCCAACATCCTGCGCTGCTTCCAGTGCCACTCCACCGGCAAGCTGCGGCTCACACCCGCTCGCGCCATCGAACCGGGCCAGCCGGGTGTCCGTTGCGAGACGTGCCATGGCCCCGGCGCCGATCATGCCGCCAAACCGCAGCGCGGCAACATCCGCAATCCGGCCAGGCTCTCCGCTGTTGAGGTCAACGATCTTTGTGGACAATGCCACCGCATGCCCCCCGCGCGCGGCGAAGCCACCAACTTCGAGAACCCCTGGAACGTCCGCCATCAGCCTGTCTACTTCAGCCAGAGCGCCTGCTTCCTCAAAAGCGAGGGCAAGCTCTCCTGCCTCTCCTGCCACAATCCGCACGAAGACACCAAGCCGCTGGGTGACGCCAAGTGCGCCGAGTGCCACGCCAAGCCGCGCCACACCACGGCCATCGCCGGCAACGCCTGCGTCACCTGTCACATGCCGGTGGTCAACCCCTCGCCGCTGCTCGGCTTCGTCAACCACTGGATCGGCGTCTACCGGCTAACGGGCCCCCGTGCGAAGCTTCTCCGCCCGATCCAGCAGCGGACGCGCCGCTGATTCCCGGCCCGTCTGCGCCAGCAGGTCGGCCAGGTTTTCCAACGCGCTGGCCGTCTGCGGCGCCTCCGGCCCATGCGCCTTCTCAGCGATGGCCAGCGCACGCCGGAACAACCGCTCCGCCCCGGCCACATCGCCTCGAATCGCCAGGCTCGCGCCGAGCACCCCGCACGCCGCGCCGGTCCGTGCGTCCATCGCGGAAAGTTTTTTCTCAAACGAACCCAACGCGGCGGAAGCCAATCGCCCCGCCTCGGCCTCACCCCTCGCGATGAGCAGCGCCGCCAGATTCAATCGCGTCGTCGCCAACTCCACATCCAACGCCGGCAGCGCCTTCACGCGAATCGCCAGCGCCTTGCGGTAAACCAGCTCGGCCAGCGCCGCGTCGCGCTCCTCCAGCGCCACCGCCCAATTGTGCAGCACGGTCGCCGCGGCCGCCGTGTCAGCCAGTTCCACGGCTGCCTCCCGGTATGCCTCCGCGCGCGCATACTCGCCCCTCGCCGCGAGATACAGGCCTAGGTCGCGCGCGCTTTCGCGCGTCTTCGCCGCGTCCTTGCCCAGCGTCTGCTCGCGCTGCTCCAGCGCCTGCCGGTAAAGATACTCAAAGTCCGGCTGCTGGGCCGCCAGCGCCGCGGCAAGTAGAATCACCGCCCTCCGGGCCATCCCTCACTCACCTTTCCGCTCAGGCTCTTCAGGAACTCCACCAGCGCCCGCTTCTCCTCCGTTGTCAGCTTCAACTCCCTCATCTCCGCGTCGCGCTCCGGGTTCTCACGCCCGCCTTCGTCATAGAAATCCACCACCTCTTCGAGCGTCCGCAAGCTCCCATCGTGCATGTACGGCGCGGCGCGCGCCACTTCACGCAGCCCCGGCGTTTTGAAGGCGCCCCGGTCCGACGTTTCATGACTCACCTCGGCGCGGCCGGCATCCACAAACGCCCCATCGCGCCAACCAGTACCGGTGTTGTGAAAGCGCTCATCGGTGAAGTGCGGCCCCACATGGCAGGCCACACAGTTCGCCTTGCCCCGGAACAGCCGAAGCCCGAGCTGCTGTTGCGGCGATAGCGCCGTGCGGTCGCCGGCCACGAAACGGTCGTAGGGCGAGTCGCCGGAAAGAATCGTGCGCACGTAGCTGGCCAGCGCCAGCGCGATGTCTTCGTTCCCGGCGTCGCGTCCGAACACCTTCTTCATCCGCTGGCGGAGCGTCGCTTCCGCCCGCACCCGCTGGCCAATCTCGGCCAGCGTGAGGTCCATCTCCTTCGGATTCACAATCGGCTGCAGCACCTGCGCTTCCAGCGTCGCCGCGCGGCCATCCCAGAAAAACGACTTGCCCCAGGCGCGATTGATCAACGGCGGAGTGCGCCGCTCACTCACCTGTCCCCGCACACCCACTGCCCCCGGCTTGCCGTCGGAGAAAGCGTGTTCCGGCAGATGGCACCCCCCGCAAGAGAGCGTGCCGTCCCGCGACAGCCCCCGGAACTGGAACAGCGCACGCCCCACCTCCACCTTTTCCCTCGTGATCGGATTCGACGCCGGAGCCGGCACATACGCATCCAGCCCGAGCGGGACCGGCAGCGTTTCGGCAAGCGCAAGCGCCGCGCAGCTAGCGCTGAGAATCGAGAGGCGCAAAGACGTGCTCCATCACCCAGATCTGCGAACGCGTCCCCCCCAAGCCGAACGCGATGCTGCCTGTCTGGGGGTGAACGCTGAACGGTCCCCCATCATAGTTCGGCCAAGCCAGCCGCCGCACACCCTCGCCGCTCAAACTGAGGGCCACTCCACCGCGCGAGGCCAGCAGGCTCGCCCCCTTCCAGGCAAGCCAGGTCACGCCGTCCACCGCCCACTCCTGGCCGCCGGCCACCACCGTGCTCTTGGTCGCCCGCGCAGTCAGTTTGCCGTCGCGCGACACAGCCACGGCCTGCAAATCCTCGCCCGCGACCACCTTGCCGTCCGGCTCCCAATCGCCCGGAATCCCGCCGTGACCCGCACCCTCGGCCACGACCTCCGTCCGGATCGCACCATCCCGGACCCGCACTTTGAACAACCCCGCCCGGCCTTTACCATCGCTCCCCGACGCCAGCAGCCACTCACCGTCAGGCGACCATCGCACCGCGGCAATCGTCGCCAGCCGCGCCGGCAGATCGCGCTCCCCTCCGGTGTCCAAATCGCGCACGACAATCACCACCGACTGCACCCCGAAGTTCTCCGCCCCGCGGCGCGACAGGTAAGCCAACCGCTTCCCGTCACGCGACCAGGCCGGAGCCGAGTTGCGCCCCGGAGTCCGCGTCGGCAGCACGGCGGGCTTCCCCTCCTCCGGCATCAGTGCGATTTCGTTCGAGCCGGTGCGCAGCCCATAATATAGGTCGCCCTTCGCCGTCACCCCCATCGGAAGAAACTGCTTCAGGTCCGGCCGCACCAGCCGCGGCTTCCCGGCGGCCTTGCCATTCTCCACGCGAACCGACCACGCCCCCATCGTCCCGTCGCGATCGCTGGCAAAGAGAATCTCCGTGCCATCGGGCGACCACACCGGAAACAGGTCCTCCCCAGGAGCCTCCACCACCTTCGTCTCCGAGCTGCCGTCGATCGCAAGGACGTAAATATCCCGCGGCCCCGCCTGCTCGCCCCCGAACGAGTCGTAGGCGATCCAACGGCCGTCTGGCGAGATGTCCATCCGCTTCGGATACACCCAGTTCAACGACCGCAACACCTTCACCGCCCCCGTTCCGGCATGCACCAGCGCAATCTGGCTGATGTTGTCCTTGCGAAAAAAGAGGGTGAGAATCTGCTGGTTGTCCGGGGTCCAGGAGGTCGGCTGAACAAAGCCGGACTCCTCGTTCCGGAACAGGACTCGTGGCTCGCCCCCCTGCCCCGGCACCACCCGCAGGTCATAGAAGCCCGCTTCGTTGAACCAGGCCACCGCCACCCGGGCCCCATCGCGTGACGGGGCGCTGAAATAGGCAAACTCCTTGGCCGCCCCCGGCCCCTTGCGGGTGAGCCTCCGCAGCTGCCCCGTGGCGGTTTCCAGAAGTGCGAGATCGCCTGAAGAAGGATCAACGCAGGAGAGAAAGCGCCCATCCGGCGTCGGAGCGCCCAGGATGTTCGCCCCCGCCACATCCCACACCACACGGATCGTGGGTTCCGCCTGGAGGGCCAGTGTTGCACACAGGATGAGCAGGTGCCGCGGCACGCATCCATCCTATCTCTCTCGCCATGCAGCGGGGAGCTTGGCGTGGGGCGCCGGGCGCGGAAGGGGAGGAATCAGAGCTAGCGGGCGGTCCGAACCACCAGCAGAAGCGCGACTCCAGCCACCACCAGCGATTGTACGAGAACTGTGTCTAATACCCAGGTCATGATTCTAGTAGTCCCTACGATGTAAGTCGTAAGCACGCTGTCTGCCAAACTGCCAAATCCAACACCCACGAGGGATTTCCCGGCAGCCGCTTTCACCCACATGGCCCAATTCCCGCACAGGTGGGCGAGAGTCCACACTTGCGTCATCGCGCACCGCCTCAGTTCCTGTACTTTTGGCCATTTCTGTTTTGGCGCAAAAAATGCAGTCAAACAAGACGAGGTTTTTCAGCCATGAGAACCAAATCAGCCTTGCTTACGATCATGGCGGTTGTGTTCCTCGCCGTCCTCTTCGTCCCCTTTGTGTCGGCTGCCGACACGAACAACTCCGTACCCATGATGCGCCGCGTGGAACCCGCGGTCGTAAAAGCAGGCGAAGTCGCCACCGTGTTCGGCGAATCCCTGGATAAGTCGAAGGTCGCCGATCTCATGTTGACCACAGTCAGCAAACAGGTTTCCGTGGAGATCCTGGAGCAGACCGAGGCGTTCATCAAATTCCGTGTTCCAGCCAACCTGGATCCGGGCAGGTATAACCCTGCCGTCCTGATGGTGAGAGAGCCGATGTTGCTAGTACAGCCCGTCATCCTCACCGTTGAACCGGCCAAGAGTGAGCCCAAACCGGCTCCCACGAAGTAATCAAGTTCGCTCCTGGCTAGCCGGCCCTTTTTCGCCGGATTAGCCGCTTGGGCCCCCCGCGATTCTGGCTGGCGCGGGGGGCCTTTTCTTTTGCTTGAATCGCGCACAACGGAGCCTGGGCGGCAAACACCGCCGCCCGGCCCTGTGCGCTCCGGACTTCGTTCCTCCACCTTCCTGCCGCGCACAACGGAGCCTGGCCGGCTGAACAACGCCGCCCGGCCCTGTGCGCTCCGGACTTCGATCCTCCACCTTCCTGCCGCGCACAACGGAGCCTCCGCCGCCCGCCTCGCCCGCACATCCCGCCTGCCTGCCCATCCCGCCGCCTCGCTTCGTGTATCATCCCCGTTGGCATGATCTCCCGACGCGCCTTTCTCGCCACCGCCCCGCTCCTCGCCCAAAACGCCCCCAGACCCGTGCCCCGGATGCAGGCAATCCCGCAACCACTCGACCAGGTGCTGTTCACCCGCGCCGACCGCGAACTGGCACGCTACTACTACAGCCCCTCCCTCCGCCGCCCCTTCCTGCACCCCATCGTCGGCCCCTCCGGACGGCCGCTCACCCGCATGGGCCATCCGCGCGATCCGCAAGGCCACTCCCACCACAACTCGGTCTGGATCTCCCACCAGTCGGTGAACGGCATCAACTTCTGGGAAGATGCCGACTCGCCCCAGCACGGCCGCATCCGGCAGGTCCGCCTCCGCGCTCTCGAAGACGGCGACCGCGACTGCGGTCTCACCGCCGACCTGACCTGGACCGGCCCCAATGGGGCAACGCTGCTCGCCGAGCGCCGCCGCATCGCGCTCCGCGACCTGACCGGCGGTGAGTGGCTGCTGCTGCTCGACCTTGCCTTTACCACCGGCCTGGAAACGGTCACCTTCGGCCAGTCGCCCTTCGGGCCCATCGGTGTCCGCATGGCCAAGACCATCGGCGTCAACGACGGCGGTGGACAGCTTCGCAACTCGGAAGGTCTGGCCGACGAACTCGCCATGTTCCGCAAACCCGCGCGCTGGGTCGACTACTCCGGCCCCGTCGCCAACGGCCCCCGCGGCACGCTCATCCAGGAGGGGATTACGTTGCTTGACCACCCCTCCAACCCCAGCCACCCTTCGCCGTTCCACGTGCGCCGCGATGGCTGGATGGGCGCCTGCCTCACACTAAAAACCGCCCTCACTCTCCGTCCCGGCAATGCACTGCGGCTGCGCTACGGCCTCTACGTCCATGCCGGCGTGCCCGCGCCGCCGGCTATCGATGCCATGTGGAAGCGCTTCGCCGGCGACCCCATCGCGCCGCTACAATGAAGCCATGACGGCAGCCGAGCACTTCGCCCAGGGCCGCGCGCACGCGGAACGCGGCGAACTCACGGAGGCTTTCCTCCACCTCGAGCGTTCGGTCCAACTCTCCCCTGAGAATGCCGAAGCCTGCAAACTGCTCGCGCGTCTCTCCCTCGCCGTGAACGAAGTCCGCGCCTTCCAGTGCTGGTGCCATGAGGCCGCGCGCATCGATCCGCGCGACCCCGAACCGCACCTCATGATGGCCGCCGTATTCGAAGAGAAAAACCGGCAGGTCGAGGCGGCCGAAGCCCGCCAGCGCGCCGCCGCCCTCACCGCGCGCGTTTAGCGCGCCACTTCACTCACGCAGCCGAGCGAAGCCAGATAGCCCTTGCGGAAAATCGGCGGCGCACCCTTCATGTCGAGTTCGAAGGGAATCGTCAGGTCCTTGCCGTTGCCCAGCTTCATCGCCTGGCCCGACTGGCCCTGCCGCGGCACCCAGCTCAGCGTGTACCGCGCGCCCGAGCTGTCAAAGCGATCATAGTCGCCAAAGAAGCGGAAGGCCGACCACAACCCGCTGTAGCTGATCAGCCCGATGTCACCTCCGCCGAGGTTGCCGGAAAGCTGCGCGCCTCCCGCGCCCGGCCAGGCAAATTCGCGCGTCTCGCCGCCCTTGCCCGAACCCTTCAGCGTCTGGCCGTCGAGCGTCAGCGTCACCCCGCGCAGACCTTCGGCCGGCAGCGCCTTCATCGAGTAGCTCAGCCGCGGCTCGCGCGAGTCGCCTTTGTAGAAGGCCTCGCGGAAGGCCATGATGTTGTTCAGATACTGCAGGAAGCGCGGCGTGATCGACACCTTACTGTCCGCCTTCTGAATGTACAGGCTGCCCTGCTTGTCGATGTACTGCTTGAGCGTCGTCTGGTAAAACTGCTCCAGTCTTCCGTCGCCGGGACGGAAGAACGCGCCAAACTCATCCAGAGTCGCATCCACCCGCGAATCCGACTTGAACGGATACTTCGCCGTCAGCCGCAGCAGGTCATTGCAAGCGCCCTTGCCGGCCGAATTCAACTGCGCCGGGCCCAGCCGTCCGAGCAGAGCCTCGGCATATTTGATGGGGTCCTCCATCAGCTTCTGCACCATGCCATGAACGTTGCCCTCGCGGTCAATGGTGAACTTCTGCGCGATCATGCGCGTAACCTTGTAGGCGTTGGTGGCCTCGTTCAAGGTCGAGTTCACCAGATCTTCGGGAATCTCGTTGCCGCTCGTCTTGGCCACGCGATCCATGGCCGCCTGCAGGCCGACCAGAGCCTGCACATAAGGCGTGTTGTTGTCGGTCACCATGCGGTCGCGGCAGGGCGCCTTCTCGACAAAGTGAACCGGCTGGTAGGGCTCCTTCAACGCGGCCGTGGCCACCTCGGTATTCGTCGAAGCCACGCAGAACATCGCCAGCAGAAAACTCGAATTGCCGCTCAACTGGCCGAGCTTATTCGCCGCATCGGCGATGTTGGCATAGCGCACCACCTGCGAGGCAGCCAGGTAGGCGCGCCAGTTGTCGAGGAAGTCCTTGTGATAGCGCTCGGTCAGCAGCGGGACGAGCTTGGCCGGATCGAGGTCTGCCAGCGCGCGGTCGCCCAACACCCAGCGCTCGCCGCCGAAGAAGCGCCGCACATTGCGAATCGCGTCGTCCATGAACTTCCAACCGTCCGCGGTATAAGCGCCGAGCATGTCGCGGTTGTTGACGACAAGCGCCGCCGAACCCGGATACTGCTTGTTGAAGTTCACTCCGGGGTGCTTGCGTGAGGCCTCGGCGATCATGAACTGGTAGATGCTCTCCACGGCATTGAAGCGCGACAGATAGTCGCGCGCATGTTCGATCGCCTCGCCGTCATTGCTCGAGGAAAACGGATTCTTGATCTTCAACTCATCCGAGTAGAAATCGAACTGGCGGCGGGCCAGTGCCATGCGCTCGGGGTCCACCTGGCGTCCGGCCGCCCAACGGTCAGTGAGCAGAGGCGACAGGAACTCACGCGTGCTCTTGTCCGGATGCGAGGTCGTAATCAGGTAGCCCTTCAGCGTGTCGTAGGTCGGACGGTAGGGATCGCTCGGCCCCGGCGCGGCGGGCAACTGGCGCAGGTGCGCCAGCAGCGAAGCCTGCGTCGCACTGAACATCAGCTTCGCGAACCGGTTGAAATAGAGCCGCCGCGAGGGCTCATACAGATCGCTGCCGACATATAGCCCCCAACGGATGCGCCATGGCGCGCCCTCGCGTTCATAGCGCGACAGCAACTCGACGGACTGGCGCAACGTATCCAGACGCTGCAGCGCATTGAGCGAAGGCAACTCCTGCCCCGCGCCGCCCGATTCCGATGCGCCAATGCCGCGGGCCGCATCGATCACCTGGTTCTCCAGCGAGCGGTTGCCAAAGTAGCTCACCGTGAGCGCGATCATCCACAAAAAGAACAGCGCAGACAAGGCGCTCACAGCCAGGCGCCGCGCCATCTGCGCTCCGGCGCTGGTGCCGCTGGCCCCCTGCGCGGTGCGGTCTTGCAGGATCACGTGGGAAAAGAGGTGGCCGAGGAAAATCCACTGCGGCACACGGCGCGTGCGCACGCTCTGGGCCTGCTGCTGCACCTGCTGCGGCGCATCCAGGCCAAGGGGGTCGTCCACCAGGCCGCCGCGCCGCATCGAGGCCGGTGTTTCGGCCGAGCGCACCCCGACGTTCTCCTTGATCACCTTCGGCCGCACGCCGCTGAAATAGAAGCCCCGCAAAAAGGGACTCACATGCAACTGGCTGGGACGCGCAAGGTCCACCAGAAACCGCACCAGCAACTGGCGCAGCTTGCGGAATTCGCGCGGAAACTCATACACCGCGCCCTGCTTGGCCGGATCATGCTCGCGTTCGAGCATCGGCAGCCGCCTGTCGCAGATCGAGTAGAACAGGTCGTTGAACGCCGCGGTCAGCCGGCGCGACTCCACTTCGGCGTACACGCCCACAGCCACGCCATCCCGGATGGGCAGCGTCGCGCCCACCACCTGCGAAGCTTCCTCATCGCTCAGGTTGGAAACGAACTCGCCGAAGTAGCCCATGCGGTCCATGCGCGTGAACAGCACGTAAACGGGCAGCCGGATGCCGAGTTCCTTGGAGATCTCGCACACCCGCGTGTTGATGCCTCGCGCCAGCCCGGAGAGGGCGTCTTCGGCGCCGCTGCGCAGAAAGGCTTCGCCGTCCACGCACACCACCACCGCGCGCGGCGGCTGCGGCTTGCGGGAAAACAGCGCCCGCAGCTTGGAGGGCTTGAGCCGCTTGATCATGCCCGTCCAACCCATCGGATCGTTGAACAGCTTGCCGGCTGCCTCGATGAACACCGTCCGCTGCGCCAGCCACAGGTTCGCCGCCGGCGTGGGAATAACAGTATTGTCCTGGTACACCTGCCCGGCCAGCAGATCCGGTTCGATGCCGGAGTGAATGAGCGTGCTCGTCTTGGCAGCCCCGCCCGCACCCACCAGGAACACCACCGGCAGGCTGCGCACGCGCGCGTCGGCTCCCAGCGGCGAAGCCATCAAACGCTGTTCTGCCGCCTTGAATAGAAAGCTGAGATCTTCCTCCTGCGCGGCTCCGGCCGGAGCCGCTCCCCCCGCCGCCTGCGCCTCCTGCTGCTTGCGCTTCTTCCGTTCGCGCCACCAGGTGCCGACGCCGAACAGCCCCATCAGCAGGCCCATCAGCACACTGCGGGCGACAATCTCGGCGGGGCCGCTCAACCCCATCTTGCCGATGACGAGCCAGCTCACCACGCCCAGCAGCGCCACCGAAACCGCCATCGCGAAATAACCGCTGAGTCCGCCCATGGCCTACCGCGCCCCCCCGCCCGCGAGAGTCTCCACCGTGGAGATCCCGGAACTCAATAGGAACCGGTAAATGGCGAACAGCAGAATCGCAAACGCCCCGATGCCCGCCATCACCCACACCAACCGCTTCACCCAGGGGTCATCCAACCGCACGGTGCTGGTGTCCTCCGGCAACGCCCAGTTCGGCGACCAGTCCTGCGGCGTCTTGCGGATGCGCTGGATCTTGTCCGCCGTCTGCATCATCAGCGAGCGCAACTCGCCGCGCGAACTGATGCTGTACTTGCCGAGGTACCCAAGCAGCATGCTCAGGTAGTAAACCTCCAGGATGTCGGCCGTTTCCGCCGAATCGCGCCGCCCCAGCAGCTTGTTCAGGCTCTCAAAAAAAATCTCGCCCGCCACGTGACGGCCAAACAACTCTTCCTGCAGCGGCTTGCGCACCCAGTCCTTAAACACAGGCTGGCGCAGGTTGAGAATCGACTCATCCAGAAAGGCCACCACCGCGAACACACCCAACTGGATGTCGGTGTCCACATAGCCCCGCGCCTTGGCATTCTGGTCGGCCATGCGGATGGCCTGCATCACCTGGGCGCGGAACTGCTCGGCGTCGCGCACCTCCTGCCGCCCGCTGCGCAGCCGGATGGCCGCCGTGAACAGCTCCTGGAAGACGAGCGCGAGGTTCTCCGTCTTCACGCCCACCATCGTCTCTGCAATCTGTGTCATGGCTCGCCCTAGGACTCCAGCACCACTGTCAGTTCAATCTGCGGATCGGGCAAATCGCCCGGAACATAGACACCGAACTCGCGCGACCGCACCATGTGATCCCAACACGGTCCGGCCTTATCGACGGTGAAATACTGGTAGTCAATTTTTGCCTGCACCGCCGGCGGGGGCACGCTCAGGTGCGTCAGGGTCATCCCCGGCAGGGCCCGCTCCACCAACTTCGGCAGAAACGTCATCGAGCAGATCTTGGCCAGCCTCGGCACGGCATTGATCAGATCCGCCTCGCCCATCTTCGGACACGAGATGCCGAACACCCAGCGCGAACGGTTGAGCGTGCGCTCATCGAGGATCTTCGACTGCCAGAAGTAGCGCGCCACCTGCTCGAAGGCAAACCGCACCGTGTTGCTCGGCACCATCAACTCCAGGTGCTGGCGAATGTGCAAATCGAGATGTTCGAAACAGTCGGCCAGCCGCAGGTGATCGTAGCGCGGCAACTGCGAGGGATGGCTCTCGATGGAGAAGGTGCACAGTCCGCCCGCCAGCCGCGACATCTCCACGAACAGCTCTTCCGGATGCGCGCGCTTGGCCGCCGCCAGGTGGCGCAGCGGACCCACCGACGCATTCAGGCAATGCAGAAACCAGGCGTTGGCGATGCCCTCGGCCGAGAAGCCGCTCACGGTCTGATGAGCCAGGTCCTTCGGCCGTGCCACGCCGCGGCACTTTTCTTCCAACAGATCCAGCAGCCGCCGCAGCATCAGGGCCAGCGTCGGCGAGCCCTGCACGGTGAGCAGCGGAGGAATGAACCGCTCATCAAACGCGAAGGCGCCTTTGCCATCGCGCCGCACGCGCGCCACGGGCATCTTCACATACCCGGTGGCGTCTTCGGTCTCCAGCATGAAGCAAATGTTCTTGCGCCCCAGCGGGACAGGCTTCTCATCGCGCCCCGTATTCTCATCGGCCAGCGCCGAGGGCTCGGAACGGTACCGCAGCACCCCGGTCTCCACATCCAGAGCGCAATTCGGCCCCTCGGCTCTCAATTCCGGCACGGCCAGAAACACGTCCACACGGTCCTGCATCGCCGGGAACAGATCCTCAAGCTTGCGCGGCGGCGGAAGCGGATCAAGCTCCGGCATGTGGAACCCAAGCCCGTCGGCAAACAACCCGCGCGCATGGAGCAACGCCAGCGTGCCGTTGCGCAAGGCCTCGGCGTCCAGTTGAAAACCGGCCAGACCGTGGGGCTCAAATTGGAGGCTGGCTGTGTGGAACTGAACCGAGTCTTCGAAATACCGGTTCTGCGCCTGGAAATGATGCGGGCCCAGGTGCATCCCTTCCGACCAAACGACTCGCGACAGGTTTCTCATGACCCTCGTCAGTCTCTGCCCTGGTTTCGTCCGTTGACATCCCCGCCCGGCATGTCATCATGATACTACGCTAAATATAGGGAGACGTTTGAAAATGAAGGCGTTGGAGGAAAAATCGAAGGGCCGGGGAGCCATCGGCCGAGGAGGGGAACGCCGGGCATGAGTTTCTACAAAAAGTACGAGTTGCAGCGCCTTGCCCATGAGGGCGAAGCCAAGGTCTTCCGGGCCACGCAAAGCGCCACCGCGCGCCAGGTGTTCCTCCACGTCTTCCCGGTGAATGAGGCCACCCGCGATCTGGCCGCCGAGGTCAGCCGGCGGCTTGCCGCAGGTCCCGCCGCCGATCTGCTTGAGACCGGCGAGTTCGCCGGGGCCATTTACGTCGTCACGGCGCCGGAGGAGTCCATGTTCAACCTCCGCGCCTACCTCCACGCCCACGCCTCCGGCGGCTCGCCCACGCAAACGGCCGTGCCTCTGCCGCCACCGGCAGCGCCCGCGCCTCCGCGGCCACCGGCCTACACTGCACCTCCACCGCCCCCGCCAGCACCTCCGGCCTACACACCCCCGCCTGCCGCGCCGCAGCCGGCACCACCGGTGTACGCCGCCCCCCCGCCGCCTCCGCCTGCCGCGCCGCCGCCCTACACGCCGCCACCAGCACCGGTGCAGGCCGCGCCGGCTTTCTCACCACCAGCCCCGCCGCCGCCGGCGCCCATGCCACCCCCCGGGCCCGCATTTCCCCAGGCCGCTGCACCGCCACCACAGGCTCCGCCTCCGCCACAAACTCCGCCTCCCTCGCCCTTCCCTCCGCAGTCCCCCCGCGCTCTTCCGTGCAGAGTTTCCCCACCGCCCACGGCCAGGAAGCGGTCACACAGCCCGTCGAACCGCGCCGCCGCCGGCGCACCACGGAGATCATCTCCCACGGCACCGTCACCATCGGCCAGGGCCCCGCCCAGCCACCGCAGGGACCGGGCGAGTTCACGCGCTTGTTCAGCGACAACTCGGCCTCACCACAATCCGCGGCGCCGCCGGAGCCCGTCTTTGCGCCGCAACCGCCCCCGCCGCCGGTCCACAACTTCCCGCCGCAGCCGCCCCCTCAGGCCCCCTCGCCGGCTGCCCAGCCGCAGGCCCCGCAAGGCCCCGGGGAGTTCACCAGGCTCTTTAGCTCCCCCCCACAGCCATCAAGCGCAACTCCGTTCACCCAACCCCCGCCGCCAGCGCCGCCCCCCTTCGCCCCCCCGCCATCCGCTCCTCCGCCTTTCGCCGCGCCCCCCGCGGCCCCACAAACCGCACAGCCCTTCACCGCGCCTCCTACACCACAACCGTTCAGCCCGCCGCCCCCTCCACCGGCCTTCGCGCCGCCGCCCCCCACGCAAGCCCCGCCGCCCCCTCCGTCCGCCCGCGACCGCGAGATGGCTGAGTTCGAACGCCTCTTCGGCCCCCCCGGCGGCAGACCGTTTCCCGGTGAGGAGCCCCCGCCCCCTCGCCCCGTCAGCCAAAGCCCCCTCCCTTCCTGGCCCCAGGGCACCCATCAGCCTCCCACGGCCCAACCCTCCCATCCCAGACCGCCTTCACAACAGCCCTACGCTCCGCCACCTGCCTATCCGCCGCCCGGAGCCGCCCCCGACCGCGCCGGCGACTTCACCCAATTTTTTGGCTCCGGCTTCACGGGCGAACCGGTGGATGTGGAACGGGAACAGCAGCGCGCCGCCGCCGAGCCCGGCGCGCCTTCGAGAAAGCCGTTTCAACAGGCCAGCGAGTTTACCCGCATGTTCGGGCCCGGCGCTCAGGGCATGGGCGACGCACCTCCGCCTCCACCGCCGCCCCGCACCGGCGGCGGATGGGCTGACCAGTCGGGAGCCTACACCATGTTCGGCTCCAAGCTCAACACGCCACCGCCCAACATGAACCGGCCCATCGGCGAGATGACCCAGCAGGTCGGGCCAAGCGAATATACGCGCATGATCAGCGGCGGTGGTGTCAACATGCCCGGCGCGGGTTTGAACCAGGACTCCTCGGCGTTGAAAAGCGGCGCCATGCCCGCCGTGAAGCAGGTCGCCGGCCAGCAGCCAGGAGCGGCCCCCTCCAAAGCCGGTCAAATTGGCATCGCCATCGCCATCGTCGGCTTCGTCATCGCCCTCATCGTGGCCATCGTGCTCCTCGTCATGTCCAAGTAGGGGCGCTTGATCCAGGGGCGCCCCAGCACAACAGCCCTCCGCGCGGCCACCTACCGCGCCCACCACCAGGTGCTCGACCAGCCGCTCGTCTTCGACGATCCCCTCGCCGTCAAGATCCTCTCGCCGCTGGGACCCCTCAAGCTCCCGCCCCGCACCTCCCCCGTCCGCGCCTGGGCGGCCGCCCGCGGCCGTTTCGCCGAAGACGCGCTCCACGCCGCACGCTCGCGCGGCTGCACACAATACGTCATCCTCGGCGCCGGCCTCGACACCTTCGCCTACCGCCACGCCGGCTCAGTCCTGCCCGTGTTTGAGGTCGACCACCCCGACACCCAGGCCTGGAAACGCTCGCTCCTCGAGCAAGCCGGAATCGCCGCGCCCCCCGCGTTGACCTATGTAGCCGTCGACTTCGCCCGCCAGTCCCTCGTGCCCGAGTTGGCGCGCTCCGGATTCCGCCCCGACGAGCCGGCCTTCTTCTCCTGGCTGGGCGTCACTCCTTACTTACACGAGTCCGCCGTCTGGGAAACCATCGCCGCCATCCGTGGGCTCCACCCGCGCAACGAAATCGTCTTCGATTACCTCGTCGCGCGCTCCGAGTTGAGCTGGCGCAGCCGCCTCGCCCATCGCGTCATCGAATGGTATGTCGCCCGGCTCGGTGAGCCCCTGCGCTTTCTGTCCGCACCGCCAGCCATCAGAACGCACCTGGAGCAGATCGGCTTTGCCACAGTGGAGGATCTGGACTGCCCGGCGCTGAACGAACGCTACTTCCGCAACCGCCCCGACCGCCTGCGCATTGCGGGACGCATTGCCCGCCTCGTGCATGCTCGCGCGTAAGCGCCCACCCAGGCTCGCTTACACCGCCGTGGGCAGCACGATGATCAACTCGGCTTCCGGCTCGGGGAAATCGCCGGGGATGTAGACGGCGAAGTTCCGCGCGCGCCCAATCGCTTCCCATGCCAACCCCGCCTGGCTCAAGCTGAAGTACTGATGATGCAGCTTCACCGGGATCGACGTGGGCGGCGACGGCATATGCGTCAACGGCACACCCGGCAGCGCCTGCCTCACCAGGTGCTCCACGTGCGTCGCCGAACAGACCTTCACCAGATGCGGCACCTTTTGAATCAGCTCGCCCTCGTTCAGGCTCGCCTTGATCGCCAGGTACATCTTCGTGCCTTCCAGAAAGCGGTCCTCGAAGATCGAGGCGGCATAGATGGACGGCCGGATGAGCTTCAACGCCAGCGAGATGAAGTTGCTCGGCACAACGGTCTCCAGCAGGTGGCGCAACACCTCATCCAATTTCTTAAAGCAGCCGCCGAGGTCCTCGTGGTCGTAGGAGGGCAGGTCGCGCGGCTGAATCTCCAGCGAAAAGGTGGTCAGCGTCGCCGCCAGTGCGGTCATCACGGCGAACAGCTCTTCCGGATGCCCGCCCTTGGTCTCAAAGATGTGGCGGATGGTCGGGAAATGCTGGTTGATCGTGTAGAGCAGCCAGAAGTTGGCAATGTCGGCCGTGGTGAACTCGGCCAGGCTCTGGTTCTTCTGCCGCCGCATGCCGCTCAACATGCCGCTCTTGGCCGACAGCACCTCCACGAAGTGACGCGCAATGCCGGTGAGGTAACCACTGGCATCGATCGCCAGCAGCGGCGGAACGAAGTCCGAGACGAGTTCAAAGTTGTCGGCCGCGGTGCGTTTGACGCGAGCCACTTTCATGGCCAGCGTGCCGCGCTGCGGTTCGCCTTCCACCAGCAGCCGGAAGTTCTTGCGCGCCAGTTGCACCGGACGCTCATTGGCGCCCGTGTTTTCATCGCGCACCACGGCCACTTCGGCCAGATAGCGCGTGTCCAGCCCGCGCTCGGGCGAAGAGAGATTCACCCCGCTGGCGCGGTGATTGGGAATCGCCAGATACACATCCAGCGTGTCCTGGTCGGCTGAAAAATACTCGGCCAGCGCTTTGGCCCCAGGCGCCGGATCGGCCGAAGGGATGTCAAACGGCAGACCATCGGCAAACAGCCCCTGCGCGGCATGGATCACCAGGTTGCCCGCCGCCAGCGCCTCCTGGTCAAACACCAGCTTGCGGAATCCCCACGGGCGGAAGTGCAGCGCCTCGGCGCGAAAGCCGAGCAGGCTCTCAATGTAGCGGTCCTGCACCTGCATATGCTGCGGTGTCAGGAACGTACCCTTCGACCAGATCACGGGCTGCAGGATGCGCATGTGCTCTCACAGTTTACTCCCAGCGCCCGCGCAACCGCTTTGCCGGGTGAGCAATCGACTGCCAGCGCACCAGCCGCACAACGTCCCGGTTGCGAACCGTCACCAGCGGCATCAGCCCGCAATCCAGCATGTGCTCGGCCGCGCGCTCATTGATCCAGCCTTCGGTCGAGGGCGCGGCCACGGCGTCTGCCCCCCTCCCCTGCACGTGGACCGGCATGCCGTCGGCGCCGAGCATGCTCTCCGGATGCAGTTCCCACCCTTCACGCTCAAACGCCTCCCCAGCAGGCCGGCGCAGAAGGCCGCCCCGCTGCCCCACACATAGTCATCCGGATCGAACCGTTCGCCCGCCTCGCGCAACCCCTCGACATCGCTCGACAACCCGCCGTTGCCGTAAGGAGGCCGCATCAGCACGCGCGGCGCGGGCATCCCGATCCACGCCCCGAGCGGACTTTCCCGCAGCGCCGCCCAGGCCAGTTGCACCTCCCGCGGGAGATCGCCCGTCCACTCGCGCGGGTCAGCCACGGCAAGACTGTTGCATCCGGCCAGCAGCAGCGGACCGTCGGCCAGCAGCGGAGCCCCTCCCGCCGCCGCCGCTTGCGCCAGTCCGTAGATAAGGTCGAGGTCCGCCTCGGCGGCATCCAGCGGCCACAGCGTGGCCACCACCGCCCAGGGCGGCGCGCCAGGCGTGCCGGTGGTCTCCTCGCGTAGCAGCCGCAGCAGTTCGCGCCCCCCCGCCGCCACATCGCGCGCCACCTCGGCTTTCGTCGCATCCAACAGGTGAACCTGTAACTCTACTCCTGTCGCCAGCCGCCGCAGCAAACGGAACACAGACAGGAAGTTCGCCTCCAGTTCGCGGAAATCCGGGTGTTCGAGCACGCCCTTGACCCCGCTGGCCACGGCCCGCGCTCGCGCCGCCGACCGGGCCAGTTCGCCCGCTCCCGGCTGCTTCACCAGGTGCGGGGCCACCAGTTCATCGATGGCCGCCCGCAGGGAGTCCTTCTTCCGGGGCGGCGGAGGGGGCAGTTCGCCGCCGCCGAGAATCGCGCTCAGCAGGTCGCCGCCCTCCGGCAACGGGGGCCGCTCCGGCTCCGGTTCGGCCGCCGCTGCCGCCGCCGGTTGCGCCGTCCGGGCGGCGGCCTGCACCGCCTCGGCGACAAAGTCCTCTGGCACAAAGCGTTGCAGGGAATCGGGATGGAAATCCTCAAGTGTCTTCCACGAAAGGTCCAGTTGGCGGAACCGCAGCCCCGCTCCCAGTTTCCCTGGCAGTTCGTCGATGGCCTCCACCTGAATCTCCACCGGCCTCGCGCCGGCCAGGGTGTCTCGGTCGCACCCCCGGTTGCGCCGTCCCGAGAAGTCGCCGATGAGCAGGATCCGGAATGGTGTCTCCGCTTCCGGGCGCTCCGCTTTCACCCCCTCAGATGAGGGGTCCACACTCAGGTTCACGCTCGCGCGTCCACTATTGCCGCCCATAGTCATTACCTCCATACTGCGCAATCGCCAGCTCGATTGTGTCACTCCGCGCGGAACAAAAAAAGGTCTTTTTTTATTACGGCTTGCGGGGAAAAAACCGCTTGACGGTGGTGGCACTCACAGACATACTAGGTTTCGTCAGATTTCCTTCCGGAGGCTACTGCTATGGCTAGAGAAAGTGTCCACGCGAAGCTGGAACGCGTGCGGCCGCCCCGCGTCCACGTCACCTACGACGTCGAGATCGGCGGAGCGATCGAGTTAAAAGAAATTCCGTTTGTGATGGGTGTGCTCGCCGACCTGAGCGGCATGCCTGAAGAGCCGCTTCCGCGCGTTAAGGAACGCCGCTTTGTCGAAATCACCCCTGACAATTTCGACTCCGTGCTGGAAAGCATGAAGCCGCGAGTCGCCTTCACCGTGGAAAACAGACTGAGCGAGGATCCCGATGCCGGCAAGATCGGCGTCGACCTCACCTTTAAGTCCATGGACGACTTTGAACCGGCCCGCGTCGCCATGGGCGTCAAACCGCTGCGCGACCTGATCGAGCTTCGCACCAAGCTCAGTGACCTGGTGGGCAGCCTGCAAGGGAATGAGAAACTGGAGGCCCTGCTCTCGGAGGTGTTGGGCGACGACGCCAAAATGGACCAGTTGAAGGCCGAACTGGAACGCATGAAGAAGGACAAGGAGGCATCCAATGGCTAAGAAAGAAGCCGCGTCGCAGGCGGCGGCGGCCCCCAAAACAGTCACCACGGAAGCACAGCCGAGCCTGCTCGATTCCATCGTCGAGAACGGACGCCTCGGCAAGGACCAAGCGGCCAAAACGCGCGGACGCGACATGGTGACGCAGTTCGTCGACCAGGTTCTGCAGGGCAACATGACCGTGTCCAAGGACATCGAGTCGATGATCGAATCGCGCATCGCCCAGATCGATCACCTGCTGTCGCTCCAGTTGAATGAGATCCTCCACCACCCCAAGTTCCAGCAGCTCGAGGCCACCTGGCGCGGCATCCGCCACCTCATTGAACAGTCCGAAACCGGAGTGATGCTGAAGATCAAACTCTTCAACATCAATAAGCGCGAACTGCTGCGCGACCTGCAGCGCGTGCCCGAGTTCGACCAGAGCAACATGTTCAAGAAGGTGTACGAAGAGGAGTTCGGCGTCTTCGGCGGCGAGCCCTTCGGCGCCATGCTCGGCGACTACTCCTTCGGCAAGGGCCCCGAGGACATCGAACTGCTCGAGCGCTTGAGCCAGGTGGCGGCGGCCGCCCATGCCCCGTTCGTCACGGCCACCTCGCCGGACATGATGAACCTGGAGAGCTTCACCCAGCTCGACGCTCCCCGCGATCTGGCCAAGGTCTTCGACACCACCGAATACGCCCGCTGGAAGGGCTTCCGGTTGTCTGAGGACTCGCGCTATGTCGCCCTCACCATGCCCCGCGTGCTGATGCGCGTTCCTTACGGCCGCGCCACCAAGCGCATCGATGAGTTCAACTACGAGGAGAACATCACCGGCGTCGACCACGAGAAATACCTCTGGGGCAACGCCGCCTACGCGCTCGGCGCGCGCATGACACAGGCCTTTGCCCGCCACGGCTGGTGCGCCGCCATCCGCGGCGTGGAAGGCGGCGGCCTGGTGGAAGGCCTGCCCGTGCATACCTTCACCACCGAACAGGGCGACATTTCCCTGAAGTGCCCCACCGAGACGATCATCACCGACCGCCGCGAGAAGGAGTTGGCCGACCTCGGCTTTGCCCCGCTGGTCCACTGCAAGGGCACCGACTATGCGGCCTTCTTCAGCGTGCAGTCGGCGCAAAAGTGCCGCCTCTACGACACCGACGCGGCCAACGCCAACGCCAAGCTCTCGGCTCAACTGCCTTACATCATGGCCACCTCGCGCTTCGCTCACTATCTGAAGGCGATGATGCGCGACAAGGTCGGCAGCTTTACCAACAAGAAACAGTGCGAGGTGTTCCTCAACAACTGGATCCAGAAGTACGTCACCGAGGACGATTTCGCTTCCCAGGGCGTCAAGGCCAAGTTCCCGCTGCGCGAGGCGCGCGTGGACGTGGTCGAGGTCCCCGGCAAGCCCGGCGTCTTCAAAGCCGTTGCCTTCATGCGGCCCCACTTCCAGCTCGACGAACTGAGCGTGTCTCTGCGCCTGGTGGCGGAACTGCCGAAGGCGACTCGATAAATTAATTCGGCTCGGATGACGCATTCCCCGCGTCATCCGAGCAGTATGGGATAGAGGAGGCAATCAGAAAGCAATGAGCCAAGGTTCCTACTACTACATGAAGCTGAAAGGGCCCGATGTGCCCGGCAGCTGCAAAAAAATGGGCTATGAGAACTGGTGCGAGGTGAACAGCTGGGGCTTGAACATCTCCAATCCGGTCGATGTCACCAAGAGCACGGGCGGGTCGTTGGGAACACCCAACTTCAGCCTGTTCTCCATCACCAAGGTCCGCGATAAGTCGAGCCCGAAGATCTCCAAGATGCTGATGACCGGCGAGCACTTCGACGAGATTCTCTTCGAAGGACGCCGGACCGGCCAGAAAGGCGAAGAGGGCCCGGTCTTCGTCCGCATTACGCTGAAGAACGCCAAGATCGCCGGCGTCACCCCGGACACCTCATCTTCCAGCGCTCCCGAGCCGGTCAGCTTCGCCTACGACGACATCACGCTGGAGTACTTCCAATTGAAGGTCGACGGCTCCCAGGGCCCGCGCATCGCCGCCAAGTACAACGTCGGCTCGCGCGAATCCAACGACGCGTAACCAAGAAGACTGAGGATCACGGAGGAAGAAAGCCATGTCTGAAGGAAGTACCTTTATCGTTGAGTTTTGGGATTCGGGCGCGAAGTTGGAAGGCGAGTTCACCTCGGCCAAGTTCCCCGCCCTGGACAAGTGCACCCAGATCCACACGTTCCACATGGACTACCAGGGTGCGGCCACCATGGGTCACGGCAGCGGGCTCGGCGGCGCTGGGGTCACCATCAGCCCGATCGCCATCGAGAAGTCCCTCGACAAGATCTCCACGAAGCTGTTCCAGTACTGCACCAGCGGCGATAGCCTGGACAAGGTGGTCATCCACTGCTTCATGACCGGCGCCAAGGGCGGCCTGGTCGAGTACAAGACCGTCACCGCCGAAGTGTGCTATATCGAAAGCTACGGCCTTGCACTCGGGCGGCACCGGCGGCCTGCCCGGCGAACACTTCACCGTCGCCTTCAAGAAGTTCCATGTCACCGATCGCGAGATCGAAGACGGCAAGACCGTCAAGGGCGGCAACAACACCTACGGGTGGGACATCGAACGCAACACCACGTATGGCTCCTAATTGAGGAGCCGGAAAAGGTAGCCCGCAGATGACTGCACGCGACTTGTTCGCCGCGGGCAAGCTGAATGAAGCCATCGAGGCGCTGGGGTCGGAGCTGCGCGAGCATCCCACCGACACCCAGCGCCGCTCATTTTTCTTTGAGCTGTTGTGCTTTGCCGGCTTGTGGGACCGCGCAGACAAACAACTGGACATCCTGGCCGGCAACGACCAGGCCAAGAGGATGGGCGCCCTGATGTACCGCGGCGCCCTCGCCGCCGAACGCACCCGGCAGGAGATGTTCGCCTCCGGCCAGATGCCGGATGTGCCCGCGCAGCCCGACATCCCCTCGGTGCTCAACGGCAAAGTGATTGCCTCGCTGGAGGACGCCGATCCCCGCATCGGCCCCCGCCTGGAGGTGATCGCCGGCGCCGATTATATGTGGATCCCCCTGGCCAACATTCAGGAGATCAAAATCGAGGCGCCCAAGAAGCTGCGCGACCTCATCTGGCTGCCCGCCAACCTCCGCACCCGTTCGGCCGAGCAGGCTGACCTCGGCGACGTCCTGCTGCCCGTGCTCACCCCCCTGGCCTGCAACAACGCCGATGACCTCGTGCGCCTCGGCCGCATGACCATCTGGTCGGAACTGGCTTCCGGCGAGGTCGTCCCCGAGGGCCAGAAACTCTGGCTCGCCGATGGAGAGGAGATGCCGCTGCTGGAAGTCCGAACCCTCACCACCGGGCAATCCGCGGCGGCCCAGTAGCCGCCCATGCCGTCGATCGATCTCGACGCCCTGCTGAAACCCATCCCCGGCGACAATCCGTCGGGCGCGGACCTGCGTTACCACAAGCTGACCGAGGAGATGAAAGAGGCCCGTCGTAAGGACGAGGATCTCGACCTTGGCGTGTGGAAGCGCGAAGTCAAGGTCGCCGACTATCCCAAGGTCATCAAACTGGGCAAAGAGGCCCTCAGCAAGCACACCAAGGATCTCCAAATCGCCGCCTGGCTTACCGAGGCGCTCACGGCGACCGAGGGTTTCCCCGGCCTGCTCGAAGGCCTCAAACTTCTCCACGGCCTCATTGAAAACTACTGGGACACGATCTATCCGCTGGTCGAGGAACCAGAGGATGTCGAGTTTCGCGCCGCCCACCTCAACCTGGTAGGCACCCAGTTCACGCTTCTGCTCAAGGAAACACCAATCCCGCAGGCGGGCTTCACCTACGCCCACTACGAGGAAAGCAAGAAGATCGCCACCGAGGCCGAATCGAAAAACGTCTCGGAGAAGGCCTCGGCGCGGCAGGAGGCCGTCGACGAAGGCAGGGTCACCCCGGAGAGTTTGAAACCGCCCTCCAGGAGACGCCGGCCGACTTCCTGGCCGGCTTGAAGACGGAGTTGGAGGGCCTGCTCGAGTACCTTTCCACCTTCAACGACTACTGCAACGACAAGTTCGGCGAGTTCGCCCCCAACTTCATTCCCTTACGGCAGACGCTCGAGGAGATCAAAAACGCCGCGCACGTGATGTATATGAAGCGCTCCGGCGGAGAGACCGCGGCGGCTCCCAAGCCCCAGCGCGGCGCTCGCCCCACGGTTACGCCCACGGCCGCCCCGGCGCCGCCTCCGGCTGCTCCCGCATATGACGACGACGGCGAGATGCTGCCGGTCGGAGGAGTGGACGAAGACACGGGCGAGATGTTGCCCGCCGCCGGGGCCGACGACGACAGCGGTGAGATGCTGCCCGCGGGCGGCTTCGACGAAGACACCGGCGAAATGGCGCCCGTCGGCGGCGATGAGGACGAGGACAGCGGCGAACTCCTGCCCGCCGCCGTGGAGGAGGATGAGGACGAGGATACGGGCGAGTTGATGCCCGCCGGCGAGGAGGAGGAAGAAGACGAAGACGAGTTGATGCCCGCCCCCGCGGCAACCGGCGCTTACAAGCCCGGCAAGATCCGCACGCGCGAGGACGCCATCGCCCAAATCGCCGCCGCCGCCCACTTCCTGCGCACCGACAACCCGGCCAGCACCGTCTCTTATCTCGTCCTGCGCGCTCTCCGCTGGGCCGAACTCCGCGACGACGGAGCCGAGCCCGATCCGCTTACCCTGGCGCCCCCGGTCACCTCCCAGCGCGTCGACCTGAAGCGGCTTTCCCTGGAAGGTACACAGGAGGAGCTTCTGGAAGCCTGCGAACGGGCCATCGGCGAGGCCTGCGGGCGCGCCTGGCTCGATCCGCAACGGCTGGCCATCCAGTCCCTCGAACAATTGGGCCATTTGAAGGCCGCCCGTGCGCTCCGCCAGGAGTTGTCGCTGTTTCTCTCCGACTATCCCGAACTGCCCGAAGCCACGCTGGCCGACGACACCCCCTGCGCCAATCGCGACACCCGGCAGTGGCTGAAGAACGAACGCATCCCCGGCGAGGGCGTCCGCGTCCTGCCCCATGCGCCACCCGACGAGACCCCCGACGCGCACGTGCTGGCCCTGGCCGCCGCCAAGTCCGGCCGCGTGGAAGATGCCATCCGCATCATGTCGCGCGAGGCCTCTCAAGAAACCTCCGGCCGCGGCCGATTCCTCCGCAAGGTGCAATTGGCTGAAATCTGCATGACGACCGGCCATGAACCGGTGGCTTACCCCATTCTCGAAGACCTCGCCGGCGAGATCGAAAAGCGCTCGCTCGACGGCTGGGAGTCTTCCGACACCATCACCCAGCCGCTGGCCCTGCTCTTCCGCTGCCTCGATAAGATGGGCGGTGACGAGGAGCGGCGGGCGGCGCTCTATGCCCGCATCTGCCGGCTCGACCCCGTGCGAGGGCTCACGCTCCGCAGGAAGTAAGCCATGGCGCGCAACAATCCATCGCCGATCCGCGACAACACCTTTGGCATCGGCCAGGCGTCGCTGCTCGACCGCCTGATTGACCGCGAGCCCACCGTCCGCGCCGAGGCCATCACCTCACAGGCCCAGTCCTTGCGCGATCTCAAAATTTCCATCCGCCGCGACCTGGAGTTCCTCCTCAACTCGCGCCCCCCCCCGGTGGAAGTCCCCGAAGGCTCGCAGGAGCTGCAGCACTCGGTCTTTTATTACGGCCTGCCCGACATCTCCGGCCTCGCCGTGTCGTCGTCGAAGGACCAGAAGGTGCTCATGTCGATGATCGAACGCGTCATCGCCGACTACGAGCCCCGCCTCACCAACGTCGCCGTCTCCCTCCAGCCCGCTCCCGGAAGAGCGCGCGTGCTGCGCTTCGTCATCGAGGCGCTTCTCATGATCGAACCGGCCCCCGAGCGCATCGCCTTCGACACCACCCTCGAGCTGACCAGCGGAGAATACTCCGTGGAGGGCAAAGACCGTGCGTGACGAACTGCTCGGCTACTACGAGCGGGAACTCACTTATCTGCGCCAGATGGGCGGCGACTTCGCCAAGCGCTACCCGAAGATCGCTTCGCGCCTGCAACTGGAGGCCAACCGCTGCGAAGACCCGCACGTCGAGCGCATGCTCGAGTCCTTCGCCCTGCTCGCCGCCCGCATCCACCTCAAGCTCGACGACGAATTCCCCGAAATCACCCAGGCGCTGCTCAACGTCGTCTATCCCCACTACACGCGTCCGCTGCCCTCTTCCACCATCGTCCAGTTCCAGCTCGACCCGGCGCGCGGCAAGCTCACCACGGCCCTCCGCATGCCCCGCGGCACGGTGCTCCATACACGCCCGGCGGGCGGCGTCGCCTGCCGCTTCACCACCTGCTACGACACCGAACTCTGGCCCATCGAAGTCGCCGAGGCCCAGTGGTCCACGCCTGACCGCATCGATCCCCCCATCAAGGCCCCCAACCGCGTCTCGGCCCTTCGCCTCATGCTGCGCTGCTTTCCCGGCACCACCTTCGCCGAGTTGGGTCCCAAGAAGCTCCGCTTCTACCTCGCCGCCGACAGCGCCATGGCCTATACGCTCTACGAACTGCTGGCCAACAACTGCCAGGAAATCCTGCTGCGCGATCCGCGCCCCAAGTTCCGCGGCCGCCCCGTGCCGTTGCCCTCGGATGCGCTCCGTCCGGTCGGCTTCGGCCCCGATGAGGCGCTGCTGCCCTACCCCGCACGCTCGCTCGAAGCCTACCGCCTGCTGCAAGAGTACTTCTCCTTCCCGGAAAAATTCCTCTTCTTTGAACTCACAGGCCTCGAAGCGATGGCCGAAGCGGGCTTCACCGAATCCGCCGAGGTGTTGTTCCTCTTTGATGAGTTCGAACGCTCCACGCGCCAGGAATCGCTCGAAGCGGCCGTGAATCCAGGCACCTTCCGGCTCGGCTGCACCCCGGCCGTCAACCTCTTCCACAAGCTCGCCGAACCCATCCTGCTCACCGAGGCGAATTTCGAATACCGCGTCATCGCCGATATCCGCGGCGACACCCGGACCGAAGTCTTCTCCCTCGACAAGGTGACCTGCACGCGGGAAAAGACAGGCCAAACCGTCGAGTTTGCCCCCTTCTTCAGCTTCCGCCACGGCGCCTTCGGCAAGGAGGATGCCACCTTCTGGCAGGGCACACGGCGGCCCATCCCCGCCGATCCCGACGGCGCCACCGAGATCTGGCTCACCCTGGTCGACCTCACCGGCCGGCCCTTGCGGCTACCGATGGATACCCTCTCCCTCCACTGCACCTGCACCAACGGCGACCTCCCCTCGCGCCTCGCCCTCTCCAACGACGGCGCCGACTTCAACCTCGACTCCGCCGCCGTCCTCGATCGCATCCAGGCCCTCCACAAGCCCACCTCAGCCGTCCGCCCGGCCACCTCGCGCGATGCCCTCTGGCGCCTCATCTCCCATCTCTCGCTCAACTACCTCTCGCTGGTCGAAGACGGCAAGGATGCCCTCCAGGAGATGCTGCGGCTCTACCAGTTCTCCGCCCGCCCTCACTTGGACCAGCAGGTGGAAGGCATCACCGGCGTCAACAGCCGCCGCCAGTTCGCCCGCGTCGTCACCGAGCATGGCATCTCCTACGTCCGCGGCATGTACGTCGACCTGGAACTGGATGAGGACCGCTTCGTCGGCGGCGGCGCTTACCTGTTCTCCGCCGTCCTGGAAAATTTCCTCGCTCAGTATGTGTCCATGAACAGCTTCAGCCAACTGGCCGTGCGCACGCGCCAGAGAAAGGAGGTCCTGCGCGAATGGCCACCGAAAGCCGGGTCGAGGATTCTGCTGTAATCCCCCCTACCGCCGCCGACAACCTGCCCGCGCGCCTGCTCGACCGTCCTTTCGAGTTCGGCCTCTACCAGGCTCTGCGCATCCTCCACCGCGCCGCCGGCGCGCGCGACCCCATCGGCTCCTTCACCCCGCCGGGCAAAGAAGCCGTGCGACTCGGCTCCCATGTCTCCCTCGGCTTCCCTCCCACCGAAATCCACTCCCTCGAATTCCCGGCGGATTCCCCGCCCGTTGATGCGCATCGCCTGCTTCGGCCTCCTCGGCGCCTCCGGCGTACTGCCCACCATTTACACCGAACTGGCCGTCGAGCGCATGCTCGCCCGCGACCGCACGCTGCGCGACTTTCTCGACCTGTTCCAACACCGCCTGGCTTCGTTCCTCTACCGGGCGTGGGAGAAATATCACTTCCCGGTGGCTTACGAGCGCGGCGGACGCGACTCGGTCACGCCCCATGTGCTCGACCTCATCGGCATGGGCACCGGCGGACTGGCCAACCGCCAGCCAATTCCCGACCAGGCGCTCGTCTATTACGCCGGCCTGCTCGGCCCGGCCACACGCCCCGCCTGCGCTCTCAAACAACTGCTCGCCGACTACTTCGATATCGACGTCGAGGTGCAGCCCTTCGCCGGCGCCTGGCGTCCGCTCGACCCGTCCTTCCGCACCATTCTAAATGAATCGCGCTCACCGTCGGAACGGCTCGGCATCGGCACCGTCCTCGGCGACGAGGTGTGGGACCAGGAATCGGTGGTCCGCATCCGCCTCGGGCCGCTCACGCTGGCCCAGTACGAGCAGTTTCTTCCCGGCGGACCCGCCCATGAGCCGCTCCGCGCCTGGGTCAAGTTCTATTGCGGCGAGGATCTCGACGTGGAGGTGCAGCTCGTGCTCCGGCGCGACCAGGCCCCCCGCGCCGCCCTCGACGCCGAAGGCCAACCCGCGCCTCGCCTGGGTTGGGTATCGTGGATGTTCACACAACCGCTCGGGCGCGACCCCGACGAGACCATCCTGCGCTTCTGGGAGCGCAGCGCTAAGCCCACGGCCCGCGCCGCCTAAGGCCGTGACACAAGGAGACCGACTATGAGCGTCAATCTGAAAGCCCTCATCGGAAAGCTGAACGCCTCGGCCCGCAAGGCCTTGGAGGATGCCGCCGGGCTGTGCGTTTCGCGCACGCACTTCAACGTGGAACTGGAACACTTCCTCGTCAAACTTACCGAGCAAACCGACGGCGACCTGTTCCGCATCGCCCGCCACTCCGGCATCGACCTGTCGCGCCTGCGCACTGACCTCGACAAGTCGCTCGACGATTTCCGCACCGGCAATGCCCGCACGCCCGCCTTCAGCCCGGCCCTGGCCGACATGTTCACCACCGCCTGGACCCTCGGCACGCTCGACTACGGCGCCGCCCAGATCCGCACCGGCTTCGCCCTGCTCGCCCTGCTCACCCACGAAACACTCCAGCGCCAACTGCACGACATCAGCCGCGAGTTCGCCAAGATCAAGGTCGAGGAACTGAAGAAGTCCTTCGAGGACATCGTCGACGGCTCGCCCGAGGATTTCGAGACCGCCACCGCCGGCATCGGCTCCCCGGGCGCTCCCGGAGCCCCCGCCGGCGCCAAGGGCGGCAAGACGCCCAACCTCGACCAGTTCACCGTCGACATGACCGCCAACGCCAAGGCGGGCAAGCTCGACCCCGTCCTCGGCCGCGACGCCGAAATTCGCCAGGTCATCGACATCCTCATGCGCCGCCGCCAGAACAACCCCATCCTCACGGGTGAAGCCGGCGTGGGCAAAACCGCCGTCGTCGAAGGCTTCGCCATGCGCGTCGCCCTCGGCGATGTGCCGCCGCCCCTGCAAGGCGTCTCCGTCCGTTCGCTCGACCTCGCCCTGCTCCAGGCCGGCGCAGGCGTCAAGGGCGAATTTGAAAACCGCCTCAAGGGCCTCATCGAAGAGGTGAAGTCCTCTCCCATTCCGATCATCCTCTTCATCGACGAAGCGCACACCATGATCGGCGCCGGAGGCAGCGAAGGCCAAGGCGACGCCGCCAACCTGCTCAAGCCCGCCCTGGCGCGCGGCGAAATGCGCACCATCGCCGCCACCACCTGGTCCGAGTACAAGAAGTATTTCGAGAAGGACGCCGCCCTCGCCCGCCGCTTCCAGGTCGTCAAGGTCGAGGAGCCCGACGAACCCAAGTGCCAGATGATGCTCCGCGGCATCACACCCATGCTCGAGAAGCACCACAAGGTGCGCATCCTCGACGAAGCGGTCAACTCCGCCGTCCGCCTCTCCCACCGCTACCTCGTCGGCCGCCAGCTTCCCGATAAGGCCGTCAGCATCCTCGACACCGCCTGCGCCCGTCTCGCCCTCGGCCAAAGCGCCACGCCTCCGGCGCTCGAAAACGCCACCCGCACCCTCGACGACCTGCAAACCCAGAAGCGCGTCCTCGATCGCGAACAGGCCGCCGGCGCCGACCATGCCGAGCGCCTCGCTTCCATTGATGCCGGCATCGCCAAGACCGAAGCCGAGCTGATCTCCCTCCGCGAACGCTGGGACAAGGAAGGCGCGCTGGTGAAAGAGATCCGCGACCTCCGCACCCAGCTCGAAGACAAGACCGCCCCCGAAGGCACCCGCGAAAAGATGAACGAGCTCCAGACACAGCTCGACGCCCTCCAGGGCGAAACGCCCCTCATGCGCGTCTGCGTCGATTCGCAAATCGTCTCCGAAGTCCTCTCGGGCTGGACGGGCATCCCCGTTGGGAAGATGATGAAGGATGAGGTGACCACGGTGCTCGAACTGGAGACGCACCTCAAACGCCGCATCGTCGGACAGGACCACGCCCTGGCCGCCCTCTCGCAGCGCATCCGCACCTCGCGCGCCGCCCTCGACGACCCCAACAAGCCCATCGGTGTGTTCATGCTCGTCGGCCCCTCCGGCGTCGGCAAAACCGAAACCGCCCTCTCGCTGGCCGACCTGCTCTATGGCGGCGAGCGCAACGTCATCACCATCAACATGAGCGAGTTCCAGGAACCGCACACCGTGTCCACGTTGAAGGGCTCGCCTCCCGGATACGTCGGCTACGGCGAAGGCGGCGTCCTCACCGAAGCCGTCCGCCGCAGGCCCTACTCGGTGGTCCTGCTCGACGAGGTCGAAAAGGCCCACCCCGATGTGCTCGAGCTCTTCTTCCAGGTCTTCGACAAGGGACATATGGAAGACGGCGAGGGCCGCGAAATCAACTTCAAGAACACGATCATCCTGCTCACCACCAACGCGGCATCGGGCGAGATGATGAAACTCTGCGCCGATCCGGAGACCGCCCCCTCGTCCAACGCTCTCGTGGCCGCCATCAAACCCGAACTGAACAAGGTGTTCCAGCCGGCCTTCCTCGGCCGCATGGTCATCATTCCCTACTACCCGCTGCCCGACGAGGTGATGCGCCAGATCATCGTCCTCAAGCTCACCAAAATCAAGCGGCGCATTCAGGAGAATCACCGCATCGCGCTGGAATGGGACAACACGCTGCTCGACGCCGTCGCCGCGCGTTGCACCGAAGTCGAGTCCGGCGCCCGCAACGTCGACAACATTCTCACCCACACGCTGCTGCCCGACCTGGCGCGGCAGCTCCTGGAGAACATCGCCGCCGGCGTCAAAACCGACAAGGTCACCGTCACGGCGGCATCCGACGGCTCATTTGTCTATTCGTGATCCCGCCGGCGCCCGCGCCGTCGCGATCTGAACAGGAGGACGTACCATGGCAGGAACCAATCTAGGCAAATTGCGCCAGCGTGAGCGGCCTTTCAATTTTCATTGTCCGCTCGGCGACGACGCTCTCCTGGTCACCTCCTTCCGCGGCACCGAGGCCATGTCGGAGAACTTCCAGATCACCATCGAGCTGATCAGCGACGACTTCAACATCAACTTCGCCTCGCTCATCGGCAAGACCGCCGCCATCGGCATCCGCCTCGGCGACGGCACCAGTTTCCGCTACATCCACGGCTATATCTCCAAGTTCCGCGCCATCCCCCATCCCGGCCGCCACGCCTATTACGAGGCGGAACTCGTGCCCTGGACGTGGTTCCTTACGCTCACCTCCGACTGCCGCATCTACCAGGACAAGAAGGTCGAAGACATCATCAAGGATGTCTTCTCCCGCCTCGGCTTCCGCGACTACGAGTTCGCCCTCATCCGCTCCGGCAACTACGGCCCCTGGGAATACTGCACGCAATACAACGAGACCTCCTACGACTTCGTCCGCCGCCTCATGAAGATCGAGGGCATGTACTTTTACTTCAAGCACGAAAAGGGCAAACACACCCTCGTCATCACCGACGACGTGCTCCACCACAAGCCCACCCCCAAGCAGGACACCTTTCGCAAAGAGCGCTTCTTCGGCGCCGCGCTCTCCGGCGACGACACCATCGCCGGCTGGGACTACCAGAAGCAGGTCGTCTCCAACAAGTTCGTGCAGAAGGAATACCATTACGACCGGCCCACCCAACCTCTGCTCGCCAATCACCCCATGCCCGACCGCCGCGGCGCCGACCGCGACCTTGAGGTCTACCACTACCCTGGCCAGTATGAAGTGCAAGCCGACGGCGACCTCTGGGCCGGACTCCGCTCGCAGGAGATCAGCCAGGAGCACATCGTCATCAGCGGCAACTCCCGCGCCCGCGCCATGATGCCCGGCTACATGTTCAGCCTCACCGAGCACCAGCGCCGCGAGTTCAACGCCAAATACCTCGTCACCCGCGTCACCCACCGCGGCAGCGACGGCGCCTTCGTCGGCGGCTCCGACACCGAAGAGAGCTCCTACGCCAATTCCTTCGAGTGCCTGCCCTCCGACGTCCAGCCGCGCATGCAGAATACCTCGCAGAACGAAACCGAGGCCGGACACGAACGCCGCGCCCACTCCCTCGTCACCGCCATGGTCGTCGGCCCCCAGGGCGAAGAGATCCACACCGACCACCTCGGCCGCATCCGCGTCAAATTCCCCTGGGACCGCCACGGCGACGGCTCCAAAGGCGACACCAGCATCTGGATGCGCTGCATGCAGCAGTGGTGCGGCACCAACTACGGCCAGATCTGGATTCCCCGCGTCGGCGATGAAGTGATCGTCGCCTTCCTCCACGGCGACCCCGATCGCCCCATCGTCACCGGCATGGTCTACAACGCCATCGACATGCCGCCCTATAAGCTTCCCGACAATAAAACCCGCAGCGGCATCAAGACGCGCTCCAGCAAAGGTAAGAACCCCGACAAGTTCAACGAACTCCGCTTCGAGGACAAAACCGGCGAAGAGCACGTCTACCTCCACGCCGAAAAGGACCTCATCATCCAGGTCGAGCACGACCAGATGCGCATTGTCGACAACGACGACGACCTCAAAATCACCAACAACCAGAAGACCGAGATTGGCGCCACACAAAGCGTCATGGTGAAAGGAGCATCGAAGGAAGAGGTTCAGGGCGCAAAATCGGTGAAGGTAGGCGGCGCGTTTAAAGAAAAGAGCGATGGCGCCCGCTCCATTCAGGCCTCCTCGCTCACCATCAAGACCACCGGCAACATCGTCCTGGAGGGCACCACCATCTCACTCAAGGGGGGCGGCGGCACCCTCGTCCTGGATGCCTCCGGAGCCACGCTCATGGGCACCATGGTGAGGATCAACTCCGGCGGTATGGCCCTGCCCGCCATGCCTGACTCGCCCGATTCGCCCGACGCCCCCAAGGGACCCGAGGCCCTCAAAGGCCAGGGGTATAAACCCTAAGAACACCAAGCCCCTAGCGCACAAGCCCCGCACCTCCGATACAATCTGTAAGAGCGCGCAACCACTATGTCCCGCAGGACCAATCTACAAGACCGCTATGAGTTGAAAGAAGTCCTCGGCCGGGGCGGCATGGGCGTCGTCTACAAAGCCTGGGACACCGTCATGCGCCGCGACGTGGCGCTGAAGACCATTCTCGACGTCTCCAATCCCGCGCTGCTCGATCTGTTCTACAAGGAATGGGGCGTGCTCTCCACCATGGTGCACCCCAACCTCATTGGTATCTACGACATCGGCGAGTTCGAGCACGAGGGTGCGCGGAAGCCCTTCTTCGTCATGCCGCTGCTGCCCGGCGTCACGCTCGACAAGCTCATCAAGGAAGGCTCCCCCCGCCTCACCGTCCCCAAAATCGTCGACCTCATCGTGCAGGCCTCCCGCGGCATCCACGCCGCTCACGAGAAGGACCTCATCCACCGCGACGTCAAGCCCTCCAACATCTTCGTGATGGAGGACGACTCGGTCAAAATCATCGACTTCGGCATCGCCCGCGAAGCCTCCACCGCCTCCAAAACCTCGCTCAAGGGCACGCTCTTTTACCTCGCCCCCGAGCAGCTGCAGATGAAGCCCCCGACGCCGCTGTCGGATCAGTACGCCCTTGCCGTCGTCGCCTACGAGGCCCTCACCCGCCGCCGCCCCTTCACCGGAACCACCGACGCCGAAGTGGTCGAAGCCATTCTCCGCTCCAGCCCGCCGCCGGCCTCCGAGCTCAACTCGCAGGTTCCCTACGCCGTCAGCCAGGTCGTCCACAAGGCCCTCGCCAAACAGCCCTTCCACCGCTTCTTCAATGTCCGCGAATTCGGCGACGCCCTGCTCAAATCCCTGCGCAACGAGGCCCTCGAGTATTTCGACACCTCCAAGATCAAGCCGCGCCTGGAACGAGCCCGCACCAGCTTTGAAAGCGGCGACTACGCCTTCGCCGGAGAACTGCTGGCCGAACTGGAAGGGGAAGGCCACCTCGACCAGGAAATCAGCATGCTCCGCTCCCAGTTGGATCATGCCGTGCGCAAGACGAGCATCCGCGCCGCGCTCGAGAGCTCCCGGCGCTTCCTTGAAGCGCAGGAGTTTCCCCTCGCCCTGCGTAAAATCCAGGAGGCTCTCGAACTCGACCCGCAGGACCCCGACGCCCTCGCCCTCAAATCGCAAGTCGAACGCGAACGCCGCGAACGCAAGATCGACGAGTGGATGCAACTGGCCCGCCAGCATGCCGCCAACGCCAGCTTCCGCCAGGCCCGCGAGGCCCTCGACAACGTCCTCCAACTGAAACCGAACGAGACCAACGCCCTCCAACTGCTCCATGAAGTCGACCGCAAGGAGCAGGAGGTCGCCAAAACCCGCGAGGAGAAATCCAAGCTCTACCAGATGGCCCAGCAGGCCTGGGAGCGCGGCGAGGTCACCTCGGCGCTCAGCAAGCTCGAAGTCCTGGTCAACCTCGACAAAGACGTTCCGGAATCCGACACCGGCCGCAGCACCACCTACCAGAACTTCTTCAACCAGGTCCGCTCCGAGCACGACAACATCAAGAACAGCTACGACGAGGCCCGCCGCCATCTCGGCGCCGACAGCTTTGATGCCGCTCTCGCCGTTTGCAAACAGTTTCTCTCGAAATACCCCAACCATGCCCTCTTCCAATCGCTGAAGTTCGACATCGAAGAGCGCCAGCGCCAGCGCATCAGCTCTCTCATCGCCGAAACCGACCAGCGCGTGCAGGCCGAACCGGATCTCGACAAGCGCATGGCCTTGCTCGAGGAGGTGGCCCGCCAGAACCCCGGCGAATCGCACTTTGAACGCGCCCTGCGCACGGTCAAGGACAAGCGCGACCTGGTGAACTCCATCACCGGCAAGGCCCGATACTTCGAGGAACGCGGCCAGTTCAACGAAGCGCTCGATCAATGGCAGATCCTGCGCTCCATCCACGAGGAATATCCCGGCCTCGGCTTTGAAATCCAGCGCCTGCAAAAACGCCGCGACCAGCAGGCCCGCGAAGACGCCCAGGCCAACTGGGTCAAGGAGATTGACCGTCACCTCGAGTCAGGCGACTACGACCGCGCCGCCCGTTCGCTCGAAAGCGCGCTCAAGGAGTTTCCCGCCGACGCCGAACTGGCCGAACTGGCCAAGCTCGTGCAGAAGTCGCTGGACGCGGCCAAACAGTCGGCGGCGCTGCTCAGCCAGGCCCGCGAGCGCATTGAAGCCGGCGCGGCCTCCGAAGCGCTCCCCATCCTGCGCGAAGCCACCAATCTCGATCCCCGCAGCGCCGTCATCCGCAAAGTCCTCATCAATACATTGATCGAAGAGGCCCAGCGGACCATGGAGGGCAACCCCGAGTCCGCCGAACCGCTGGTGGCCGAAATCCTCACCCACGAGCCGTCCAATCCGGCCGCCCAGGCCCTCGATGCGCAGATTGCCGACCGCAAGCGCGACGAGTTCCTCTCCTGGTGCCTCTCCCAGGCCCGCCGCATGCAAAGCGACGGCGACTTCGACGGCGCCCTCGCCGTCGTCGCCCAAGGCCGCGGCCTCTATCCCAATGAGACCCGCCTGCAACAACTCCAGGCCACCCTGCAAAAGGGGAAGGCCGAACAGTCGCTGGCCCGCAACCGCGAGACCACCAGGCCCACACAGCCAACCGCGGCGCCGCTCACGAACGGCCCCGATAAGACAGCCGTTCCCCCGCCCGCGCCGCCGCCCCCCTCCGAGGAACGCCCCACTGAGCCCCTCGGCGTGAAGGTCGACGGCGAAGACTTCCCCTTCACCCAGATCTTCGGCCCCGCGCCCACACAGCCCACCGCCAAGGACTCACCGCTCGAAGCGGCCAAGACGCCCGTCCCCGAATCGCCTCGGGCCAAGACGCCCACGCCGCAGCCACCTCCGCCTCCCCCTCCGCCCCCGCCGCACAAGCCCGAAGCGCAGAAGCCCGAAGCAAAGCAGCCTTCGGGCAAACAGCCACCCGTGGCCCCGGCCAAGGGTGGTAAACACCAAAAGCCCGCGCCGCCTCCGGTGCCCACCATGGTGCCCAGCGCCGGCACCCACTCGCAGGCCCCGCCCACCATCGATGTCCAACCCTCGGCCGTGAGCGCGCGCCCCGTGCCCCCCAAACAGGGCAAGTCCATCGGCTGGCTGCTCACCCGCGTCGGCATCCCCCTCGTCCTCTTCTTCGGCATGGCCTTGACCGCGGCTTACTTCGGCTATCGTCATTTCTTCGGCGAAAAGAAGGTCACCACCACCACCGAACAGACCGGCGAAACACAGACCGTGCGCCTCATGGCCTCACAGTCCGGCGCCCAAATCCTGATCGATGGCGAACCCTGCGGGGCCGGCGAATGCAGTGTCCCCCTGAAGCTCGGCGCTCACCGCGTGGAGGCCCGCCTCCCCGGTTATCGCACCGCCATGCGCGACATCGACGTCACCACCGGATCGTCTGAACCCGTCAACCTCGAGTTGGAGCCTCTGCCGCCCTTCGTACAGTTGGGCGCCGACACCCCGGAAGGCCGCGTCACGCTCAACGGAAAACAGCTCGGCGTGATGCAGGGAACCATGGACCTCAACGAACTGCAGCCGGGCGAAAACCAGTTGGAGTTCTCGAGCGGGGCGTTCCGCGCCACCATGCGCTTCGAAGCCGCCCCGGCCGTCGCGCCCCGCTTGTTAGGCCCCATCCGGACACAAGGCTTAAAATCGGTGGTCATCACCGGCGTAGGCTCCACCGCCTATCTCTACTCCACGGTCGACGCGGCCCAGGTCTCCGTCGATGGCTCGCCCATCGGCAATGTGAGCCCCGAGGGCCTTGAACTCAAGCTGAACCCCGGCCCCCACGAGATCCTCGTCAGCCCGGCACAGGGCAATCCATACAAAATCGCCTACGAGGCTTCTACCTCACCGGTTCTGCTGGCCCGCCTGTTCTCCGATTCCAACCTCGGCAGCCTGCGCATCGCCACCGGCGAAGACAACGTCTCGGTCTACATCGATGGACAGAAATACCGCCGCCAAACCCAGCGCGGGCGCCTGCTCATCTATCTCGCTCCGAAACGCTACACCATCAAAGTGGAAAAGGAGGGCTTCACCTCCGAGCCGCCCGAGGCTTCCATCGAAGTGAAACGCGGCGAAGAAGCCCGTGCCGATTTCCGCATGGCCGCCGCACCGCAGAAAGCGGTTCTCTCCCTGCGCAATGCCGCCCCCGGCGCCGAGGTCTTCCTCGACAACCGGCCCATCGGTACGATCCGCCCCGACGGCACCTTCTCCGCCGGCAGCCTCGAACCGGGCCGCCACACCGTCGCCGTGCGCCGCGACCGCTTTAAACCCTTCCAAACCACCGTCGAGTTCGCCCCCGGCCGCACCGTCGAACTGGATGCGCCCATGGAATCGGCCACCGGCACCCTGCGCATCGAAGTCACGCCCGCTGACGCCCGTATCACCATCAAACACGACGGCGAGGCCGAACGCGCCGTCACCGAGCCCACACTGCAACTCCCCGAAGGCAGCTACACCGTCTCAGCCAGCGCACGCGGCTTTGCCGCCGCGTCCCAAACCGTGCGCGTCCAGGGAGGCCGCACGGCCACCGCCACTCTCGCCCTGGCCCGCGAAGGCCAGCAGCAGAAGAAGGGACTCGGAGGCGTCGGCGCCGCCTTCACCCTGAGCGACTGGACCTCGGCCGGCGGCTGGGAGGCCCGCGACAAAGTCTTCGTCCGCAAGGGCGGCGACTACTTCCTCGCCCCTACCCGCCCGCGCCCCGGCACCTACACCTTTACCGTCGTCCTGCTCCGCGGCCGCCGCATCCACTGGGTTGTCGATTACCGCGACCAGCGCAACCACGTCTTCTACCAGGTGGATGACGACGAACTCGAACGCATTGACGTCCTCAACGGCAAGAAAACCACCGTCTCCAAATCGCCGCACAAGTCCAACAAGAAACTCTATCTCTCGTTCCTGGTCACAGTGACCAACAACTCGATCTCCACCAGCATCCTCCGCGCCGGAACCTGGGTCGCGCTGGAAAGCGGCCCGCGCAACAACGCCGGCTCAGGCCAGTTCGGCTTCTATGTCCCCGGCCGCGACGAGATCGCCGTCAGCGACTTTAAGTTCCAACCGAACTGACCTGACCTGGCCCGACCGCGAAAATCGCAGCCTACACGGCTCCGTCCACCAGCACCGAGAGCTTCTTCACCACGCCGTCCAACCGCTGCGCCTGCTGCATCAGCTCCTGGCCCGCGGCGGCGTTCTCTTCCGAATTCGCCGCCACCTGCTGGGTCGCTTTTTCCATCTCGCCCAGCGCGATGGCGATCTGTTCGATGCCGCGCGACTGTTCGGTGCTGCTCGAGTTCACCTCTTCGGCCAGCCGCCGCACCTCGGTGGCGTCCGTGGTCACTGAGGTAATCGCCTCGGCCACCCGGTCCAGCGTTGCCTTGCCGGACTGGCTCAACGTAATCGACTCTTCGATCATCCCCGTGGTGTCCTTGGCCGCCTGCGCCGAGCGCTGCGCCAGGTTGCGCACCTCATCGGCCACCACCGCAAAGCCCATGCCCGCCTCACCGGCGCGCGCCGCTTCCACCGCCGCGTTCAACGCCAGGATGTTCGTCTGGAACGCAATCTCATCGATCACCTTGATGATCTTCGAGATCTTCGACGAGGAATCCACAATCGACGCCATCGACTGGACCATCTCGTTCAACGCCTCGTTGGCCCGGCCAATGCTCCGCGCGGCATCCTCGGTGCGCGCGGCCGCCGCCTGCGAATGCATCGAGTTCTGCTTCGTCATCGCTTGCACCTCATGCGTCGAGGCCGACATCTCCTCGATCGAGGCTGCTTCCTCGTTGGCCAACTGCGACAGCGACTGGCTCGCGCTCGAAACCTGCTGCGCCGCGCTGGCCACATGCTGCGAACCTTCCGTTAACTCGGCCAGCCGCCGCGCCAGGCCCACATTGGCATTGCGAACCACCCAGATCGAGCCTGCTCCGGCCACCAGCAGAATCAACCCCAGCACAAAATTGATGTAATACCCGCGCGCGATCAGCGCCTCAGCCCGCGCTTCGCAGTCCTTCAAAAACTGCCGTTGCTGCTCCTGCAGCCTCGACCCCGTCGCCGTGAACCGCAACACAATCGGCGCGATCTGCGGCACCAGTTCCTTCGTCTCGGCGTGCTTGCCCTGGCTGTTTAACCCCACAAATTTCGTCGCCAGCGGCTCATACTCATCGGCGGCCGCTTGCATCTCCGCCAGCAGCCGTTTTCCCTCCTCGGTGACCAACAACGGCTTCAGATCGGCAATCGTCTGACGCACGCTTTTCATGTTCTGCTGGAACAACCGCTCATACTCCTCACGAGCGTCCTGCATCTCCAGGCTCGCCGCCATGTAGGTGCCCCGCTGCGCGGCCGCCGCTGCCCAGGCGAACGAATTCACATCGCCCGCTTTGTCAAGCTTGATCGCCGTCTGCGACAGCGCCACATCAAGTTCGTTGTTGAGCTGATTCTCCATCCACACACCGGCGGCGGTAATCATGATCGCAAAGACAAGCAACGCACCCGTGCAGGCATACAATTTCTTCGACAGACTCCACTGACTCATGGTGTTCCTTTCCCTTCGGGGCAGCAATGTCCCGTGTTCCCCGTGAGACCGCGGCGCGGGCTGGTCAGCGACCACGTCTCCACTGTCCATATCGGGCCTCACCCCCTAAACGTGTGAGGCATCTTTCATCAGTCGTTCCGACAGGCATGCGCCAAACCGCTCACCCAACCCAGGCTCTGTCGACGCCCCCTTCCCCTGATACAATCGTGTCGCTATGACCTCCCGCCGCTCCTTCCTCTCCCAAGCCGCCGCTGTCCCGGCGCTCTCCCTGGCTGCCTCGTCCCTGCAAGCCGCCGCCTCCCAGCACGGCTTTGTCCTCGGCGTGGCATCCTACTCCCTGCGCAAGTTCCCCCGCGAAAAGGCCATCGAGATGATCAAGGCCTGCAAGGCCCCCTACGTTTCGGTGAAGAGCTTCCACCTCGACTACAAGGCCACTCCGGATGAGTTCGCCCTCGCCAAAAAGCAGTTCAAGGCCGCCGGCATCACCATCCTCTCCGGCGGCAACATCGACCTCAAGGGCGACGACGCCCAGCTCCGCGCCATGTTTGAATACGCCAAGGCCGCCGGCTTCCCCACCATCGTCTGCGCCCCCTCGCTCAAAACCGTCGGCGCCGTCGAAAAGCTGGTGAAGGAGTTCAACATCAAGGCCGCCATCCATAACCACGGCCCCGAGGACAAACACTTCCCCACACCCCAATCCGTCCTCGAAGCCGTCAAGGGCATGGACCCCCGCATGGGCCTCTGCATCGACATCGGCCACACCTCGCGCACCGGTGCCGACATCATCGAGTGGGTCGCCAAAGCCGGCCCGCGCCTCTTCGACATGCACTTCAAGGATCTCGCCGACCCCATGAATAAGGACTCCCAGGTCGCCGTCGGCGAAGGCAAGCTCCCCATCAAAGGCATCTTCGCCCAACTCAAGAAACAGGGCTATAAAGCCGGCTGCATGCTGGAATATGAGATCAAGGCCGACGATCCGCTGCCGGGCATGATCAAGTCCTTTGATCACATGCGCTCCGTGCTCGCCACCCTCTAACAACAGGCCGCCGTTTCCCGCCGCGGAACGGTTCCTCGTGAGCCGTTCCGCCACCCTTCCCCGCCTCACCTTCGCGCCGTATCTCCGTATTCCCGATCGAGGATCCGGTCGTGCGCGCCACTTTGTTACTCACTGTTCTTCTCTCCGCGGCGGTTCAGGGCAAGAGCAATCCCCCCGCCCCCGCCGTCGAGACCCAGCGCCAGAGCGCCATCCGCGACTCCTGGCAGGCCGAGCGCCTCCACGATGCCTTCCGCCACGCCGAGGCCGCCCAAGCCTATGCCAGGGCCGTGGACTCCCTCACCGCCGCCTTCGGCGAAGCCCATCCCCGCACCTTGATCGCCCTCAATAACCACGCCTCCGTCCTCCTCGAAATGAACCGCGCCGGCGAGGCCGAAACCGTATTGCGCGATGCCCTTGACCGCCGCCAGCGCGCCGGTCTGGGAGAAGACGAATGCCTCGCCGCAACCTGGAACAACCTCGGGGAGGCGCTCCTGCTCACCGGCCGCGTCACCGCCTCCATATCCCTCCACGAGCGCGCCCTCGCCCTCCGCCAGCGGCTCCTGCCCGCCGGCCACCCGGAGATCGCGGCCAGCCTCACCCATCTCGGCGAGGCCCTGCGCCAGAACGGCGAACTCACCCGCGCCCGCGGCCTCCTTGAGCAGGCCATCCCCCTCTGGGCCGCGCCCGCCACGGGGCAAACCGGCGTCGCCGCCATGCCCCTCATGCCCGGCTACGCCCGCGCCCTGAACTCCCTCGCCCTGCTCCACGATGCCGGCGGCCGCCGCCGCGAGGCCGAACGCGCCCTGCTCGACGCGCTCGCCTCCTCCGCCCGTGCCTATGGCCCGAAACATGAGTTCACGGCGACTCTTCATTTCAACCTCGCCGGCCACTACAGCCAGCACCAGGACTGGAAACGCGCCGAGGCCCACTGCCGCAACGCGCTCGACGTCTTCGAACTCCAGCCCTCTCACCAGGACTCCAAATTCGGCCTCGCCCTCAACCTCCACGCCCAGGTTCTCGATCAGCTCAGCGGCCGCAAGCGCGAAGCCCAGGCCCAGCGCAAACGCGCCGCCGCCATCCTCGCGCTGCAGTGAGAGCTATCCTGGCCTCATGTGGATCCTCCTGGCCGCCCTCCTCGCCTCCGCGCACGCCCTCACCGCCGCCGCGCCCACCATCGACGAACTCATCCAACTGAAGAGCGTCTCCTCGCCCCGCATCTCACCCGACGGCTCGCGCGTGGCCTACCAGGTGAACAGCACCGACTGGAAGCAGGATGCGTTTGTCTCGCAAATCTGGATCGCCGTCCCCGCCACCGGCCGGACGTTCCAATTGACGCGCGGTGAGAAGTCCGCCTCCCAGCCGCAATGGTCGCCCGACGGCAAGTGGCTCGCCTTCGTCACCGAACGCGGCGGCGGCAAAGCGCAAGTCTACGCCGTCTCCGCCTTGGGCGGCGAAGCCGTTCAGCTCACCAAGGCCGAAAACGGCGTCGGCGGCTTCGAGTGGTCGCGCGATAGCCGCTTCCTCGCCTACTCCTCCTCCGACGCCGACGAAAAGGCCGACAAGAAACGCAAGGACCACCTCGGCCCCTTTGAGGTCGTCCGCCGCGACTACCACTACACCCACATCTGGACCATCGAGATCGACAAGGCCCTCGAATCACCCACCGCCGGCACACAGCGCACCAAGGGCCGCGACTTCAGCGTCGGCAGCTTCTCCTGGTCCCCCGACGGCACGCGCATCGCCTTTTGATGCCTCGATCAACCCCGACCTCGTCCAGCGCGGCACGGCTGACATCTACGTCCTCTCGCTCGACAGCGGCGACCTCCGCAAGATCGTCTCCCAGCCCGGTCCCGACGCCTCCCCCGTCTGGTCGCCTGACGGCTCACAAATCGCCTTCCAGTCCGCCATGGGCGGCGCCCGCTTCTTCCACGCCAACTCCCGCATCGCCGTCGTCAGCGCCTCCGGCGGCACCCCCCGCTCGCTCACCAACGCCTTCGATGAGAACCCGCAGCTAACTAACTGGCTGCCCGCCGGCATCCACTTCTCCGCGCTGCAAAAAACCAGCTACCACCTCTTCCGCCTCGACCCCGCCACCAGCCGCATCACCCGCCTCACCTCCCCCGCCACCTTGCTCGCCGGCAACTTCAGCTTCACCCCCGACGGCAGCCGCTTGGCCTACACCACGTTCGGCCCCAAGCAACTCAGCGAGGTCTACGTCTCCTCCGTCGAAACACCCGCCCCGGTGAAGCTCACCAACATGACCGCACAGGTGAGCGGCCACACCCTCGCCACCCGGGAAGTGATTACTTGGAAGAGCCAGGATGGCACGCCCATCGAGGGCATCCTCATCAAGCCCGCCAACTTCGACCCCACCCGCAAATACCCGCTGCTGTGCATCATCCACGGCGGCCCCACCGGCATCGACCTCCCCTCCATGGTCGACACCCGCTACTACCCCTCCGACATTTGGGCCGCCCGCGGCGCCGTCCTGCTCAAGGTGAACTACCGCGGCAGCGCCGGCTACGGCGAGGCCTTCCGCCAGTTGAACGTCCGCAACCTCGGCGTCGGCGATGCCTGGGACGTGCTCTCCGGCGTCGATCACCTCGTCAAGCAAGGCTTCATCGACGAAAAGAAGATGGGCTGCATGGGCTGGAGCCAGGGCGGCTACATCTCCGCCTTCCTCACCACCACCTCCCGCCGCTTCGCCGCCATCAGCGTCGGCGCCGGCATCTCCAACTGGGCCACTTATTACTACAACACCGACATCACGCCCTTCACCCCCATGTATCTCAACGACAACCCGGCCGGCGACCCCGACATCTACCGCAAAACCTCCCCCATGACCTACATCCGCCAGGCCGCCACCCCCACCCTCATCCAGCATGGCGAGTTCGACCGCCGCGTCCCCATCCCCAACGGCTACGAGCTCCGCCAGGGCCTTGAGGATCAGAAGGTGCCCGTCGAAATGGTGGTCTACAAAGGCTACGGCCACGGCATCACCAAGCCCAAGTCCATGCGCGCCGTCATGCAGCACAACCTCGCCTGGTTCAATCACTACCTCTTTGGCGATCCGCTGCCCGAGTTCGCCAAACCCGAGATCCCCGACTCCGCCACCGCCTCACCGGAGAAGTAGGCCTGCGCCGCGCCGCGCGCGGGTGCACAATGAGAGCGAACATACCCTCTCCAGGAGGTCATCTCATGCCCTGTTCGCAGGCTCTCCTTCGCATCCTCACCCTCACCGCCGCCTTCGACCTGTGCGCCGCGGCACAGCAGCAAACGGCTCCGCCCAAACCGCGCCCGCGCACGCCGCGCCCCCCGCCCTCGCAACTCGCCCCGCAAACCGTGCCCGACCAGGTGAAGCTCTTCATCCCCTACCGCGAATACACGCAGGCCGATAACGACCGCATCCTTGAGCTCTACCGCTTCCTCCGCGTCGCCGATGTCTCCGACGGCATGGACGTCGTCGGCCTTACCGATGTCGGGCTCGTCGATCCCGAGATCAAGGCCCTCTGGCGCAATACCGACAACTTCGCCCACCGCGCCGTCGGCATCGCCGTCACCGCCCGCTACGTGCCCACCAACAAGCGTCTCCACACGATCGATCAGGCCGAGATCGGCCGCTGGTACTCAAACATCACCACGGAAACGTTCATGGACGTGCTCCACCCCGGCTCCATCCTCGTCATCGACGCCACCGAAGATGGCGAATCGCGCAGCATCGGCTCCAGCAACATCCTCGCCTGGCAAAAACTCGGCATGCGCGCCGTCATCACCAGCGGCGGCCTCGCCGACAGCGACGAGATCATCCATAACAAGGTACCCGCCTACTACAAACGGCTCGCGCGTGGCATTCGCCCCGGCCGCAACGAACTGGAGTCAGTGAACCGCCCCGTCAACCTCGGCGGCGCGCTCGTCCGCCCCGGCGATGTGGTCATGGCCGATGGCGATGGCGTCGTCGTGGTCCCCCGCGAACACGCCGAAGCGGTTGCCGCCGCCTCCCTGCAGTTCCTCGACAACGTCGGCCTTGAGCGCATGAAGAAGGCCCAGGGCGGATCGAAACCCGCCCCCAAGCCCTGACTCACTACTTCACTTTCCAAGAACCATCAGCGGCCTTCTCGCGGTGCACGCCGTGACAGCCGCCGCAGGTCGCCGTGGCCTTCTTGAAGGATGCGCCCGCATCGTCCCACTTGCCCGCCGCCGCCTGCTCGCTGATCGTCTTGAACTCAGCCGCGGCCGATTCCGAGAACGTCACCCCGTCGGCAGCCGCCTTGGCTTTCCAGAACTTGTGCACATCGCCAAACCAGCCCTGCAGCTTCTTGGCGTCGGTCGCGGCGCTGTCGTCCTTGGCCGCGATCTTCTTGGCCAGCCCCGAACAGGTCGGCCCGATCTGCTTCATCGCCTCCCGCAGCTTGGCCTCATCGGCCTGCCCCCACAGCATCGTTCCAGCAGCCAGCAAACAGGCCGCCGCAAATATCTTGTTCATCATCGAATGGTCCTTTCCCGCCTCGCCCGGCAGATACAACTCACCGTGGGCATGGCGACCGGAACATTCTACAGGAGCGGACGCTCCGAATCAGCGTGGGGACTGCTCCAGAATGGAGCGGGAGATGGGAATCGAACCCACGACCAACAGCTTGGAAGGCTGTGACTCTACCACTGAGTTACTCCCGCACCGGAGCAGCCTCTATTCTAACCCAACCCCTTCAGGCGCCTCCACTGCAGGCCGCCTCTACTGCGCCCCGCGCGACAGCAGCATCACCTTCGCCGTATGGAACATCACCAGCAGATCCAGCGTCGGCGACAGGTTCTTGATGTAGTAAAGGTCGTACTCCAGCTTCTTCACCGTGTCCTCGATCGTGTCGCCATACTTGTGGTTGATCTGCGCCCACCCCGTGATCCCCGGCCTCACCACATGCCGCTGCCGGTAATACGGAATCTGCTCCGACAACGTCGCCACAAACTCCGGACGCTCCGGCCGCGGACCCACCACCGACATCTCCCCGCGCAACACGTTGAACAACTGCGGCAGCTCGTCAATCCGCGACTTCCGCAGAAACCGCCCCAGCGGCGTAATCCGCGGGTCGTTCTTCTGCGCCCACACCGCCCCCGTCTTGGCCTCGGCGTCGGCCCGCATCGAACGGAATTTGTAGATCGTGAACGCCTCCCCGTTCAAACCAACGCGGCTCTGCTTGTACAGCGCCGGCCCCGGCGAAGTCACCTTTACCAGAATCGCCGCCACCACCATCACCGGCGCCGCCAGCACCAGCGCCACCAGCGCAATCACCCATGAGTAGATCGACTGCACCCGCACCATCAGCGGCCCCGGCCCCAACCGCGTCGAAAAGATCAATTGCGACGGCCGGATCTGCTCCGTGCACACTCGCTGAAACACACCCTCAAACGACGTCGCCGCTTCCTCAATCTGCACGCCCGCAAACCCCAGGTCCAACAATTCATACACCGGCATCTTCGCCCGGTGCTCGCGCAACCCCACCACAATCCGGTTCACCTTCTGCTCGTCCACCACCTTCCGTAGCTCCGCCACGGTCCCCAACCGCCACTCCCCGCCCTCCCCCTCGGCCGCCTCGTCATCCACATAACCGACATAGGTCAACCCCAGCTCCGGCCGCTTGCGAATCTGTTCGGCAATCTGCATCGACACCGGACTCGCCCCCAACATCAACACCCGGTCCCCCGCCAGGTTCCCCGTCAACGCTCCCGATAACGCAATGCGCCACAACGGCAGAATCACCAGCAGCGTCAGGCTGCCCGTCATCATCATCCACCGCGGCAACACCAGCTCCGGCTGGAGATAGCTGAGCAGCGCTTGCATCAGAAACGCAAACCCAAACACCAGCGACATCTGTTGCACGAGGGCCACACGCGAGGTGACCCGCAGATGGTCATATAAATCCAACAAATACAGGCCCAGTACGATCCCCACCACCATCAGCCCAATGCGCAGCAACCCGTTCTCGTACAACAACCACACTGTGGCGTCGATGTCGGCATGCAGATACGCCGCCGCGGTGTAAGCGCACGTCGTGAGAACCACTTCGCACACCAGCGCCCCCATCACCGGCGCCGGAATTAATTGTAGGAACGGTCTCATTCTGTTAGGTCGCCCACCCAACGTGTACAGCGAGGCTCACCCATTTTGACAGACTGAGCCGCCGTTTGCACCCCGTACCGCCTGCCCGCCAGTCCTCCCCACCCGCCTCGTCACAGCCCGATAAATCCTAAAATTTCCATTGATTTACAACCATTTGACGGAAATGCGTGCCCACCGCCGTTGACGCTCCCCCACCACGATGCTAACCTGAAATAGGACTAGATCAGTCTTAGTGGACTGAATCTGTCCCTGTTCGACACATGCTGAAGCTGACCAAACGTTCCGACTACGGCCTCATCGCCCTCCGCCACCTGGCCATCGCCGGCGACGAGACCTCGGCTTCCGCCTCCGCCAAGGAAATCTCCACCGCCTATCGCATCCCCCTCCCACTACTCTCCAAAGTGCTGCAAATTCTCGCCAAAGGCGGCTTCCTGAACTCGGAACAGGGCACCCGTGGCGGCTACCGCCTGGCCCGCCCGGCTGACCGCATCACCACCCTCGAGGTCATCCGCGCCATCGACGGCCCCGTCATTCTCACCTCCTGCTTCACCCACGAAGGCGGCGAGTGTGAGCAATTTGACACATGCACCGTCAAGTCGCCCCTCCGCAAAGTGCACGAAGGCATCCTCAGTCTGCTCGAAAACACCACCGTCGCCGATCTCAGTGCCGACCGCGGCCCCTTGGCCGCCACACCCCTCATCGCCATTCATCCCGCCGCCGCCACGGCTGCATCTACTGTAAGGAAACTGACCCAATGAAGTTCCCCATCTATCTCGACAACCACGCCACCACGCCGCTTGACCCTCGCGTGCTCGAAGCCATGCTGCCCTACTTCCAGGATCAGTTCGGCAACGCCGCCAGCCGCAACCACGCCTTCGGCTGGGCCGCCGAGGAAGCCGTCGAAACCGGCCGCAAACAGATCGCCAGCCTCATCGGCGCCAACTCGAAAGAGATCATCTTCACCAGCGGCGCCACCGAATCCACCAACCTCGCCATCAAGGGCGTCGCCGAAATGTACGCCGAGCGCGGCAACCACATCATCACCGCCGCCACCGAACACAAGGCCACTCTCGACACCTGCAAACACCTGGAAAAGCGCGGCTGCCGCGTCACCTTCCTCCCTGTCATGCAGGACGGCCTCATCGATCTCGACATGCTGCGCGAGGCCATCACCGACAAAACCATCCTCGTCAGCATCATGTACGCCAACAACGAAATCGGCGTCATCCAGCCGGTCGCCGAAATCGGCAAGCTCTGCAAAGAGCGCGGCGTGCTCTTCCACTGCGACGCCGTCCAGGCCGTCGGCAAAATTCCCGTCAACGTCATCACCGACAACATCGACCTCATGTCCATCTCCGGCCACAAGGTCTATGGACCCAAGGGCGTCGGCGCCCTCTACGTCCGCCGCCGTAACCCGCGCGTCCAGCTCACCGCCCAAATCGACGGTGGCGGCCACGAACGCGGCATGCGCTCCGGCACCCTCAACGTCCCCGGCATCGTCGGCCTCGGCAAGGCCTGCGCCATCGCCCAAAAGGAAATGGCCGAAGAGTCCGTCCGCATGGCCGCCCTCCGCGACCGCCTCAAGGACAAGTTCATGGCCGCCCTCGACGAGACCTTCATCAACGGCTCGCTCACCCACCGCCTGCCCAACAATCTCAACATCAGCTTCGCCTACGTCGAAGGCGAATCGCTTCTCATGGGCATCAACGACGTCGCCGTCTCCAGCGGCTCGGCCTGCACCTCGGCCACCCTCGAGCCCAGCTACGTCCTGAAAGCCCTCGGCGCCGGCGACGATCTGGCCCACTCCAGCATCCGCTTCGGTATCGGCCGCTTCAATACCGAAGAGGAAATCGACTACACGGCCGACAAAGTCATCAGCGTCGTCAGGAAGCTCCGCGAGCTTTCCCCTCTCTACGAGATGGTGAAAGAAGGCATCGACCTGACCAAAGTCCAATGGACAGCCCACTAACAGCCAACTGGGAGGAACAACATCATGGCCTATTCCGATAAGGTCCTCGACCACTACAACAACCCGCGCAACGTCGGCTCGCTCGACAAAGCCGACCCCACCGTCGGCACCGGCATCGTCGGCGCCCCCGAGTGCGGCGACGTCATGAAGCTGCAGATCAAGGTGAATGACTCGACCGGCGTCATCGACGAGGCGAAGTTCAAAACCTTCGGCTGCGGCTCGGCCATCGCCAGCTCGTCGCTCGCTACCGAGTGGCTCAAAGGCAAAACCGTCGACGAAGCCCTCGCCATCAAGAACACCGACATCGTCAACGAGCTCAGCCTGCCCCCGGTGAAGATCCACTGCTCGGTGCTCGCCGAAGACGCCATCAAGGCCGCCATCAACGACTACAAGGCCAAGGCGTCCACCCCCAAAACCGCCGGCGTGGAGGCGTAAAATGAGTGCAGCCGTGGAAACTCCGACGCAAGCCGCCCTGTCCATCACCGTCACGCCCAAGGCCGTGGAGAAGATCCGCGCCGCTTTCACCAAGGAAGGCGTCTCCGGCGGCGGCTTGCGCCTCGGCGTCCTCGGCGGCGGCTGCTCCGGCTTGAGCTACCAGTTCAAGTACGATCCCCAGCCCCGCGCCCGCGACCATGTCTTCGAGTTCGGCGACGTCAAAGTCTTCGTCGACCCCAAAAGCATGCTCTTCCTCAACGGCATGACGCTCGACTACAAGGAATCCCTCATGTACTCCGGCTTCGCCTTTGAAAACCCGCACGCCACCAAAAGCTGCGGCTGCGGTTCGTCGTTCTCTGCCTGAGCGCGCCAGTGCGATACTTCGAAGCCCTCGGTTTGGAGCCGCGTCTCACGCTCGACGCCGCTGATCTGCAGCAGCGCTTTTACCAGCGCAGCCGCCAGTGGCACCCCGATCGCTTCTCCACCAAGTCCGCCCCTGAACAGGCCCAGGCTCTCGAAATGACCGCTCTGCTCAACGACGCCTTCCGCACCCTCCGCGACCCCGTCGCCCGCGCCGAATACGTCCTCGCGCAAAACGGCCTCGAGGCCTCCACCCAGCGCGGCAAAGACGTCCCGGCCGACCTGCTCGAAGAGGTCCTCGATCTCAACATGGCCCTCGAAGAGGCCGACCACGCCCAGATCACCCGCTCGCTCGCCCAGTTCGAACAGATGCAGGCCGCCGTCGACGCGCAGCTCGCCTCCCAGTTCGCCGCCTGGGACGCGCAACCCACCCCCGATACCCTGCAACCCGTACGCGCCTCGCTCAACCGCCGCAAATACATCGCCAACCTCGTCCGCGACGCGCGAAAAGCACTGGACTCCTAAATGTTTGAAATCGACTTCGGCAAACCCAAGCACGAACTGATCCTCGGCATCGACCTCGGCACCACCAACTCGCTGGTCGCCGCCATGGGCCCCACCGCCCCCTTCATCATCCCCGGCCCCGACGGCGATCCCCTCACCCCCAGCGTCGTCACCGCCCTCACCAACGGCGACTTCCTCGTCGGCAACCCCGCCCGCCGCGCCCTCGTCACCCACCCCAACCTCACCGTCTACTCCGTCAAACGCCTCATGGGCCGCGGCATCGCCGACGTCAAGGACGAACTGAAGCTCTTCCCCTTCCGCATCGCCTCCGGCTCGGAGTCGGTCATCCAGCTTGCCCTCGGCCCGCGCACCTTCACGCCCCCCGTCATCTCCGGCATCATCCTCCGCCGCCTCAAACAGAACGCCGAAGAGCACCTCGGCGAACCCGTCACCAAGGCCGTCATCACCGTCCCGGCCTACTTCAACGACGCCCAGCGCCAGGCCACCAAGGACGCCGGCCGCATCGCCGGACTCGAAGTCCTCCGCCTCGTCAACGAACCCACCGCCGCGGCCCTCGCCTACGGCCTCGACAAACGCAAGGAAGGCATCGTCGCCGTCTACGACCTCGGCGGCGGCACCTTCGACATCTCCATCCTCCGCCTCCAGGACGGCGTCTTTGAGGTCCTCTCCACCAACGGCGACACCGAACTCGGCGGCGACGACATCGACAACCTCATGCTCCGCGTCGCCCTCGAAGACATCGCCAGCGAATGGGGCGAGGACATCTCCCATAACCAGGAGGCCGTCCAACTCCTCCGCCGTGCCGTCATCGAAGCCAAGCACGGCCTCTCCATCCTGCCCGCCACCAACCTTGTCTTCGACTACAAGGACCGCCGCTACGCCCGCGAGCTCACCCGCGACGTCTTCAACCGCCTCATCCTCCCCATCGTCGAACGCACCCTCGGCCCCTGCCGCCAGGCCATGGCCGACGCCAAGGTCACCGCCGGCGACATCGATGAGGTCGTCCTGGTCGGCGGTAGCACCCGCGTCCCCCTCGTCCGCGAATCCGTCGAACGCCTCTTCCGCGCCAAGCCCCACACCGAGCTCAACCCCGACCAGGTCATCGCTCTCGGCGCCGCCGTTCAGGCCAGCATCCTCAGCGGAGCCGACGAGGAAAAACTCCTCCTCGATGTCACCCCGCTCTCGCTCGGCATCGAAACCATGGGCGGCCTCGTCTCCAAAATCATCCACCGCAATTCCACCATCCCCGCCTCCGCCACCGAAACCTTTACCACCGCCGTCGAAGGCCAAACCAACGTCCTCATCCACGTCGTCCAGGGCGAACGCGAACTGGTGAAGGATTGCCGCTCGCTCGCCCGCTTCGACCTCAAAGGCATCGACCCCATGCCCGCCGGCCTTCCCCGCATCGAAGTCCGCTTCCTCATCGACGCCAACGGCATCCTCCAGGTGAGCGCCCGCGAACAGCGCACCGGCAAGGAACAGACCGTCGAAGTGAAACCCAGCTACGGCCTCACCGACGAGCAGGTCGAGGCCATGATTCTTGAATCCATCGAAAAGGCCGAAGAGGACTTCGCCGAACGTCAGGTGCGCGAAATGCGCGTCGAGGCCGACAACGTCATGCACGCCGTCGAAAAGGCCAAGTCCAGCGATGCCTGGTATGAACGCCCCGAAGACGAACGCCAGCTCGTCAATCGCGCCCTCAACGAACTCATGGTCGTCTACCACGGCCACGACCACACCCTCATCCGCGCCAAAATCGAAGCCCTCGACGAAGCCACCCGCCCGCTCGCCGAAAGCATCATGAACTCCGCCGTCAACACCGCTCTCAAAGGAACAAAGATCTAGGCGGTCCACCCATCCCCCCAAGGAGACCCCCATGAAAAAACTCACCTGGAGCGACTTCGAAGACATCGGCATCGAACTCTACGAAGCCCACCCCACGCTGGACCCGCTCGCCGTCCGCTTCACCGACCTCCACCGCCACATCACCGAACTCGCCAACTTCGACGACGACCCCGCCGCCTCCAACGAAGCCAAGCTCGAAGCCATCCAAATGGCCTGGCTCGAAGAGTTCAAGGACAACCAGTAGTCGCCCCCGCCGCCGGCATCCCCCCCCCCCCCCCCCTCCCCCGCCCGCGGCGGGCCGGGTGCGGCCCCCCTCTTACCCCACCACCTCGCTCACCTGCAACTGCAGCGCAATCGACGTGTAGTTCGGTATATCGGCCACAATCTTCGGCACCGCCGTCATCATCAATTCCTGCAGCACCTCGGCCGACTCAAAGTCCAGTTGCGCCATCGCCACATACATCGGCGGCAACCCCGCCGACAGCCCCATCAACCCGCGGGTCACCTGCATGCCAAGCAGCTTCTCGCCCAGCAACTCCCGCACCAGCGGCAAATGCTTGTTCACGTAATACTCCCAATCGAAATGCGCGCCCTCGTCGTGGGCATAAAAGGCAGTGACTCGAACCATGCACGGATTGTATCCCACCAGCCCCTCCCCGCCTGCATGATACGCTCAAGAAACATGCGGCATTCCAGGGCAAAACTGCCGTTAGCGGCCCTCTTCGCGACGGCCATCTTCGCAGCTGACACGCCCCCCGACGGCCGCCTCATCCAACGCGGTCACGTCTTCGTCGGCGTCCCCGCCACTCCCCCCAAAGCTGCCACACAACCTCTCCAGGCCCCGCCCGCTCCCTGCGCCCTCCAGTCCACCGGCGAGTATCCCGGCCTCTTCTCCGCCGCCGCCACCGACTACACCTACCACCTCCGCTCCACCGGCAACCTCCGCGGCCTCCTCCTCTTCATCGAGTTCCCCAACGCCCGCACCCAACCCACCGACAAATCCACCCAAACCCTCTACGACGAACTCGGCCCGCCCTCCAACAAAATGCTCGCCGACCTCTCCTTCAACAAACTCCGCGTCGAGCTCACGCCCATCCACAAGTGGTACCTCCTGCCACGTGACTTCAACGCCTACCCCATGCGCACCTACGGCGACCTGCGCACCTTCTACCGCGATGTCATCGCCGCCGCCGACGCCGACGTCGCCTTCAACTCCTTTGACTTCGTCACCCTCATCGCCTCCCAAAGCGCCCCCATCGACGCCGCCCGCGCTTTTGTCCTCCTTCCCGACGTCGCCGCCCAGGCCGACGGCGCCAACCTCCGCTTCCTCACCATCATCCCCAACAGCCTTCGCTTCCCCGACGTCCTCGCCCACGAACACCTCCACCTCCTCGGCCTCCAGGATCTCTACCTCCTCGACGCCAACACCTTCGATGAAGCCCTCCAGCCCTTCGGCCGCTGGGACCTCATGTCCGCCGGCCTCGGCCTCACCGCCTGGCACAAAGAAAAACTCGGCTGGATCGAACCCAGCCAGATCACCTGCCTCTCCACCGGCTCCGGCGAATCCACCCTCACCCCCGTCCACACCGCCACCGGCAACAAGGCCGCCGTAGTCCCCGTCTCCCCCACCCGCGCCTTCGTGATGGAAGCCCGCGAATCCAACACCCTCGACCCCGCCCTCTGCGAATCCGGCGTCCTGCTCTACTCCGTCGACTCCACCATCGGCACCGGCGACGGCGCCTTCCGCCTTCGCCCCGCCAAAACCACCGGCCCCGCCCTGATCCGCTCCTGCCTCACCCCCGAACCCAACGCCTACGCCGCCTTTGAAACCGGCCCCGGCTCGGTCTCCCATCACTTTGAGCCCGGCCCTAACCTGCTCTTCGAAGTCACCGCCAAACAGCAGTCCAACTACTCCGTCCGCGTCCGCACCATCGCCAACCCCGCCGTCCTCCCCCGCCGCCTCGTCAAGGTCTCCGGCGACAACCAGCTCACCCCGCTCAACCGCGACATCGCCCTGCCCCTCACTGTGCGCGTGCTCGACGGCAACGGCCAGCCCGTGCCCAATCCCTCCACCAATGAGTTCCTGCCCGTCCGTTGGGCCGTTATCTCCGGCTCAGCCACCATCACCAACACCGCCTCTGACGCCGACGGCAACGCCACCGCCACCCTCCGCACCGGCAACTCCCCGCCACCATCGGCGTCCGCGTGAGCTCCGGTACCGTGGCCGAGTTCTTCACCGTCCGCATCGACGACACCCGCCCCCTCCCCACCGCCGTCTTCAATGGCGCCACCCTCGCCCCGCTGCCCATCGTCGCCGCCGCCCCTGACTCCTGGGCCGTCCTCAAAGGCACGCGCCTCGCCGCCTCCACCCAAATCGCCGACCCGCCCTACCCCGAAACCCTCGCCGGAACCTCCGTCACCCTCCGCGATAGCCGCGGCACAGCCTTCCGCGCCCCGCTCTACTTCGTCTCCCCCGGCCAGATCAACTTCCTCATCCCCTCAGGCGCCGCCGCCGGCACCGCCCAGCTCTCCATCACCACCCCCGAAGGAACCTCCCCCACCGCCCAGCGCATCGAAATCCGCGCCGTCGCCCCCGGACTCTTCACCGCCAACGCCACCGGCAACGGCGTCGCCGCCGGCTTTGCCAACCGCCTCCTCTCCTCCGGCGACATCGCCTCCATCCCCCTCTTCGCCTACGACGAGGCCGCCCGCACCTTCCGCAACCTCCCCCTCGACCTCGGCTCCCCCTCCGAACCCCTCTACCTCGTCCTCTACGGCACCGGCTTCCGCAACCGCTCCGCCCTCGACCGCGTCCGCGTCTCCCTCCGCGGCCTCGACATCCCCGTCCTCTACGCCGGCCCCCAAGGCCAATTCCCCGGCCTCGACCAAATCAATATCGGCCCCCTCCCCCCCGGCCTCCGCGGCGCCGGCCAGTTGGCGTTCCAGGTCGAAGTCGACGCCGAACTCTCCAACCGCGTCACCATCGACGTCTTCTAGGCTCGCCATGCGCCCGGCTCCCCCCTTCCGCGCCGCCCCAGGCCCGGTCCGCTACAATCGCAGAAGCATGACCTCTCGCCACTACGCCGCCATCGCCGGACTTGTCGTCGGAATCGCCGGCCTCGGCATCGCCGTCACCCAGCCCTTCCAAAGCTCCTCCATCCAATGGGCAGCCTTCACCATCGGCACCATCGGCTTCATACTCGGCATGGTCATCGCCAGCACGCTACCCAGCGAACCCGTGCAGTAATCCCGCCACCGTCACATCCTCATCCAATAAAGGCCAGTGGACCCCATAGCCTGACGGGCTGAGCCGCACGGCAAACCGGTCGCGCTCGCAGGCCGATCGCACCTTCTCGCCACACTCTTCCCACGGGATCAGCGTCGTACCGCTCCGCATCGTGATCCGCAGACCTTCCGCCAACGCCTCCACCGCCGTGGCGAACTCCCGCTCCGCCGAGCCGCTCACTACGTCACCTCCTCATACTCATACCCCGCCTCGCGCAGCGCCCCGCACATCTCGGCCACATGCTCCGGCCCGCGCGTCTCCATCTGAATATCAATCACCGTATCGCTCAGGCTCACTCCAAAGTGCGCCCGGTCATGGCTCGTCTGCACGATGTTCGCCTTGTGCGCCGCGATCACCGTCGCCAGCCGCACCAGCGCCCCCGGATGATCGGGCAAGTGAACCCGCAGCCGCACCAGCCGCCCGTCTTTCTTCAACCCGCGCTCAATGATCCGGCTCAGCAGCGTCACATCGATATTCCCGCCGCACACCAGCACCGCCACGCGCCGCCCCGCCAGGTCCGTCTTGTGGTGCATCATCGCCGCCAGCGCCGCCGCCCCCGCCCCCTCGGCAATCGTCTTCTCGCGCTCCAGCAGCAGCAGAATCGCGCTCGCAATCTCTTCCTCGTCCACCGTCACAATCTCATCCACATACTTCTGCACCAGCGGCAGCGTCCGCTCCCCCGCCCGCCGCACCGCGATGCCATCGGCAATCGTCGTCGCCGCCTCGATCACCACCGGCTTGCCCGCCTCCACCGCCCGCTTCATCGACGGCAGCCGCGCCGTCTGCACCCCCACCACGCGAATCCGCGGATTCGTCTCCTTCACCGCGCACGCCACCCCGCCAATCAGCCCCCCGCCCCCGATCGGCACGACAATCGCATCGAACATCGGGTTCTGCTGCATCATCTCCAACCCCAGCGTCCCCTGCCCCGCAATCACGCCGTCATCGTCGAAGGCATGCACGAACGTCAGCTCGCCCTCGTCACACCGCCGCCGCGCCTCTTCATAGGCCTCGTCGTAGTTGGCCCCATGCAGCACGACATCCGCCCCGTGGCTCTTCGTCTGCGACACCTTCACCAGCGGCGTCGTCAACGGCATCACGATCGTCGAGTGAATCCCCAACCGCGTCGCATGATACGCCACCGCCTGCGCATGATTGCCCGCCGACGCCGCGATCACCCCCCGCGCCCGCTCCGTCTCGCTCAGCAGCATCAGCTTGTTCAGCGCCCCGCGCTCCTTGAACGCCCCCGTCATCTGCAGGTTGTCCAGCTTCAGGAACAGCGACGTCCCCGTCAACTGCGACAGTGTCTGCGAGCGCACGCACGGGCTCACGTAAATCGAGTCGCGAATCCGCAACTGCGCCCGCTCCACATCCTGCACCGTCACCATACCGGCCTCCTAAAAACAAAACGGCCACCGCGCGGTTGGATCCGCCGGTGGCCTCTGTGTGTCGATTTGTCTCGAATGCGCAGAGCTCAGGCGGAACGGGTAATCCCGCCCATAATTCGCCGCTGAGCCCGCATCTGCACTCTGTGGCTAGGATAGCGCAGGTTCTACTCCCGGTAGCCGCCGCCCGTGGCCGTGCCAGTGGCGAGATCTACCTGAAAAGGAACATCGATTTCATTGATCGCATCCCAACTCTCGCCTTGCATGACGCCGTTCTCGACGCGCAATCCCCAGATACCGTCCCACGACACTCTGCGGCTCGTCCATTGGATTCCCTCCGCACCAAGTAGGGTCAATTGGACTCCGTCATGCAGAACAAGCTGCCGCGCCTCCGCCATCTCCAGCGCACCCTCAAGAAATCCGCCACCCACCAGTTCGCGCAGCGCCCGCGTGTTCGGATCGACCACATATCCTTCGCCCCATGCCACCACGAGAACGCCGCCAATGGGATGGGCGAAGACACCCGTGAACTGCTTGATCCCCGGCTGGAAGTTCCCCACCCAGCGTTCGCCACCCTCGCTCAAGAACTCAACCACAAGCCCCTCGCGGTGGTGCCCTCGACCGTTCGCGGAAAAGGGCACTGCGGGAGGGCCTTCAGCAGGCAACCCACCGAGGATCTTCCAAGCGAACATGCTCACTCCGCCTCCCAATCCTCCAAATCCAACCCCGGCACCCGCGCGAACTCGCGAACGTTGTGTGTCACCAGCACAAGCCCCTGACTCAGAGCGATCGACGCAATCAACAAATCGTTCGCCCCAATCGGAGTTCCCGCGGAAGCGAGCTCCGCTCGCAGCTTTCCATACACTTCCGCCGCCCTGTCATCGAAGGGACAGGACTCGAATGCCGAAAGGAACCTCTCCAACTTCGCCATCGTCTCAGCGCGATAGCGGGAACGCCAAGCTCCATACAGCAACTCGGCTTTCACTACGGAACATAGTCGCACATGCCCAGGGTCGGTCTGCCGCAAACGGTTTGACACCGGAGCGCATCGGCCCTTGAGGTACTGAATGCAGGTGTTGGAATCTAGGAGGTAGGGACCGGCCACGAGGGCTACTCCAACCCCTCGCGTTCTTCCAGGGGCAACTGCGGCGGCCGCTCCAACCCGGAATCCCGCAACGACCCATACAACTCGAAGAACCCCTCAGGCCACCCGCCCGCCGGTTTCCTTTGCGGTTCCGCCCCCACCCGCTCCACAATCACCACCACCTCCACCTCGGCATCAGGCAAACCGGTTGCCACGTCGAGATGCAAGGTCCCGTCCGCCGCCGTCCTCGATCTGGCCGGTATCGTCAGCACACCTTCATCTTAGCCCCAATCCATTCTCCCCCCAATCCGGCTCGCCCCAACCCGCCCCCGCATGCTATCCTGAAAAGGTTGTGCCTTCCCCAGGAAGGTCGGTATCACTATGCCTAAACTCAAAACCCACAAAGGAGCCGCCAAGCGCTTCAAGAAGACGGGCACCGGCAAGCTTCGCCGCCACAATTCAGGCGCCCGCCACATCTTGACGTCCAAGGCCCGCTCCCGCAAACGCCGTCTGCGCAAAGGCGTCGAAATCTCCGACGCCAACAAGCAGGCTGTGCTCGACATGCTGCCCTACTAGCCTCCGCGCTAGCCACAGGCCGCATGCGTCCCCGCCGGTGAGCTCATTCGGGCCCGGCTCAGACAACAGTGAGAACCGCCAGGCGTTCAAAATCGCACGTGCCTGAACGGTTCGATGTCCCCACAAGGAGGAAATCGTGCCCAGAGTCAAACGCGGTACAAACCGCACCGACAGTCGAAAGAAAGTTCTCAAGCTAGCCAAAGGCTACTTCCTCACCAAGAGCAAGCTCCACCGCTCCGCCCAGGAAGCCGTCGAAAAGGCCCTGCGCTACGGCTTCGTTGGCCGCCGCCGGAAGAAGCGCGACTTCCGCGCCCTCTGGATCGTCCGCATCAACGCCGCCTGCCGCGCTTGTGAGATCTCCTACTCCAAGTTCATCGACGGGCTCAACAAGGCCGGCATCACGCTCAACCGCAAGGTGCTCGCCGAAATCGCCTACGACGATCAGAAGGCCTTCGCCGATCTGGTCGCCAAAGCGAAGACCGCCCTCGGTGAGGCATAATCTCCAGAAGGCGTTTCGCGGCTAAGTTCCACCCCCGCCGTCCCGCCTCCAAAGGAGAATCCCATCCATGAGCCAGGCTGATCAAGCCGCGGCCGGGCAGGAAGATACGCTCGCCGGGCTGGAGGACCGCATCCAGCGCGCCGTCGAACTGGTGCAACAACTGCGCCGCGAAAAGGCCGACCTCGAAAAGCAGCTCGCCGCCACCATCCGCTCGCTCTCTGAAGCCCAGCAGGCCGGCGAAAGCTCCACCGCGCAGAAGGCCGAAATCACCCGCCTCATGCTCGAAAACGAGGCCATGCGCAAGGAGCGCGACAACGTCCGCCGCCGCGTCGAACGCCTGCTCGAAACCATCGACAACATGGGGACCGCCTGACGCACGCGGCCCCTCTGCCCGCCCCAATCAGCGGATCCTCGCCCCGATGATTTGATCCTCGCCCCAATGCGCTGATCCCCGCCCACACGCACCCGAAGCAAGGTACACTTCCCAAGAGCGGCCATGGCGGAAAAACAACAGGTGAAGGTCACCATCCTCAATCAGACGTTCTCCCTCGTCACCTCGGGCGACCCCAACGACACCCTCCACCTCGCCAACGAAATCGACGAGCTCATGAACGGCATCGCCATGCGCTCGCAGAACCTCGACTCCACCCGCGTCGCCGTCCTCGCCTCGCTCCACCTCGCCGACCAGCTCCGCAGCGTTCAAAACGAACTCACCCGCCTCCAGAACCACGTCCAGGAACGCAGCCGCCGCTTGAGTGACCTGCTCGACTCCATCGAAGGGTAGCCCCATGAACATCTCCGTCTTCCTCAGCTATCCGAACCCCTACCTCGAACGCCAGCGCCAGTTCATCGCCCGCCTCGAAGACTACCTCACCGAACGCGGCTTCTCCCCCCGCACCCTCGGCGTCACCGACTACGACCTCGACGCCCCGCTCAAAGCCATCCGCCGCCTCATGCTCGAATCCAACGGCCTCATCACCGTCGCCTTCCGCCGTTCGCTGGTCACCGCCGGCGAATCCCGCCCCGCCACCGATCTCCCCGGCCTCCGCTCCGCCTCCCTTGCCGGCTCCTGGCTCACCAGCCCCTACTGCCAGATCGAGCCCGCCATGGCCTACCAAATCGGACTCCCCGTTCTCATCTTCCGCGAAGCCGGCGTCATCGCCGACGGCATCCTCGAAAAGGGTGTCCTCGGCACCTACATGCCCGAGTTCGACCTCGACCGCCCCCTCGACGACTACTTCCGCTCCCGCGAACTCCGCGAAATGCTCGGCAAATGGGAAGGCTTCGCCCGCGCCGTCGTCGAAACCAAAGGCAACCCGCCCAAGCTGTATTAAAGCCCTAAAACAACCGCTCCTGCCGCTTCAACGTCCCAAAGCTCCCAATATTGGAAATCGCAAACGCCGCCCGCCACTGGTTCTCCTGCCTCGGCCCCAAGTCGAACCGCCGGTACTGAAAGCTGATCCCGCAGCAATCCGAGTTGTAACTCAACTGCGTCGTCGTGTACGTCAGCGTGCTCGCCCGGAAGTCGTACACCACGCTGTAGCCCGCGCTCCAGCCGCGCAAATCCGACCGCCCCACCCCCACCAGCCCGATGAACTGATTGCTCGACGGCGACAACACCGGATTGCTCCGCACATGGTTGTGCCCCGCCGACACAAAGAACGACGACGTCCGCACATTCGCCTGCAGCGTCGAATTCGTAATCCGCCGCCGCTCCGTATCGTAATCGGTCCGCCACTCCACACCCAGCAGCCGCACCGGATTCAACTGCAGCGAACTCACCACCGGCGAATGCTTCCGCGTCCCATCTAAAAACGCAAACCCCGTCATCGCCGTCTGCGTCACCAGCGTGTTCCGCACCCCCGGCTCCACCGCCCCGCCAAACGTCGGGTCCAGATACCGCTTCTGCCACAACTGCCAGCTCAGCAACTCCCGCACCACCCCGTTCTGCTTCACATACACCCGGTTGCTCAGCGAATAGTCGATCTCCTCGGTGTTCGACAGCAGCTCCATCTCATCGAACCGGATGAAGCGGTCGAAGTTGTCGATGCCCCGCACCCGCCGGTATCCGCCCCGCGCCTCGATCACATGCTTCAGCTTCTCCCCGCCCAGCCACTTCGGCGCGTCAAACACCTTCTCCAGCGCCGGCAGCATCAGCTCCGCCCCATACTCCTGCGCATGCCGCACCAGCCCCTGCCCCGTGATCTCCAGCGTTCCCAACTCCACGCTCGGCCGCCTCTGGAACGTCGAGCCGTAATGCGTCTCGCGAACGCCCACATACGGCAGCAGCGTGAACTCCTTCCACCGCAGCGCCGTCACCAGCCGCGGCGCCACATCGAACCGCTCCACAAACTGCCGCGTCTGGAACAACGGCTGATTGCGCCGCACCATCCCCGCCACCGAATCGAACGACACCCACAGCGGCACGCCCTTGAACAACTCCCGGTCGCGCGAGCGGAACTCCAGTTGCGGCAGGTGCCGCACCACAATCCGGTCGTCGATCTCACTCCCCTGGTAGTTCTCGCTCCTCTCAAACCGCGCCGTCAGGCTATACCCGTTCCAGTCCTTCCTCACAAACCCGCGCGAGTGGACCTCACTGAACACCGCCTCGTTGAAGCTCTCCGTGAACGACTGCCGGAACACAAACGAGCTCAGGTAGTTCACCTCGCCCCGCGCATAAAACCCCTTCGGCAAATCCGCCTTCCCGTTGAACGTCAGCAGAAACCCGCCCTGCTTCAACCGCGAGCCATCGTCCAGCTTCAACCCCTTGTCCTGCACGCCATACAGGATCATGTTGAAATCAGCGTTCTGCATCGGCTTGCCGCGCAGGTCCACGTGATGCGCAAAGCCCCGCTGCGTGAACAGCTGCGAACGGTATGTCAGGTCGTAGCTGCGATTGATCGCCCAGAAATAGCCCACCCCCACCATCTGCCCGCGCCGCGAACTCGTCCCGATGTTCGGCATCAGGAACCCGCTCTTCCTCGGCTGCGCCTCCAGCGACTTGTAAAAGTACGGCGTATAAAACAGCGGCACGCCCCGCAGCCGGAACCGCGTCTGGGTCGCCACCGCCCGCTCCCCCGGCACAATGTCGAACCGCCGCCCCTTCAACGTCCACCACGGGTTCGGCAGCTTGCAGTTCGTGATGAACCCGTCGTGCAGAATGTAGCGCCGCCCGATCCGCTCCGCCCAGTTGCCCCGGAACACAAACGGATTCGCCGTCGTCAACAACCCCGGCCTCACCTCCAGCTTCGCCGGAGCCGTCCCCCGCACTCCATAAAACTTCCCCCGCTCCTCCCGCATGTTGTACTCAATGCGGTCCGCCTCTAGCTCCTCGCCCCGCTCGAAACTCTCAAACCGCGCGTTCCCCCGCGCCTCCACCTCGCCCGACTCCTGGTTGTAGTCGATCTCATCGGCCCGCAGCAGCATATCGACCGTCTCCACGATCGCCGCCCCCCGCAGCCGCACCCACGGGCCCTCGCTCGCCTGGCTCACCGCCACCACGTAGATCTCGTTCGGCTGCAGCGTCGTGATCCGCGGCACACGCACCACCGCCGGACCCGCCGCCGCCACCGCTGAACCCGCCTGAGCCCCGCCCCCAGGCCCTAGTCCCCTGCCCGCCTCGCCCGCCCCCAAGGCCGCCACCGGCCCCGCTTGCGGGTCGTGAAACACCTGCGGTACTAGAACTCCTATAGATTGAAGAATCAACAAGATAGGAATTACTTGGTGACAAAGCACTCGAGATATGCTAGGAAGATAGAGCGGACGTTTTGATAGTACCGTCGAGTGAGGAGTCAAACTGAATCCTTAGTATGGCCTAAGTTGAGACTGCCGAACAACCGATAGAGACGTGAGGAGACTTGGGGTGCGTTCCCCAGGAATTGCCAGCAAATGAACTGCCGTTATTGCCAGGCTGAAAACTCGGAAGGGGATCATCGCTGCGTCCGCTGCGGGCGCCGCATGCAATCCGCTCCCGCACGTCCCGCTCCCGTCTATTATCCCCCCGCGCAAGGCTCCGCCGTCCCCGCCCCTGAGCTGGCAGCGTCGCGCGAATCCCTGCGCCAGCCCCGCCCCGAAGAGGCCCCCCAGCGCTCCCCCTATCAACCTGAACTTTTCCCCGCCGGCGAAATGCGCGGCGCCATCCCCGCCTCCCAAACCAACCGCTCGCGCGTCCTCTCGGCCAAAATCGTCTCCATGGACGGCTACGTCCACTCCGCTCCCGGCCGCCGCCGCTCGCCTGATTCGCCTCGCCCCGAGCCCGATCGCGCCCCCCGCACCCGCGCCGTCGCCCAGGCCCAGCAGTCCTTCGGCTTTCAGGACGCAGGCATCTCCCCACGCGTCATCCCCGCTTCCACCAATGACCGCTGCTGCTCGGCCCCCGTCGCCCTCCCCGAACACCGCGCCATTGCCGCCTTCCTCGACTTCAGCATGATCGCCATCGCGCTCTGCCTCCTCCTGCTGCCCCTCGTCTTCACCCCCGCCGGTGACCTCCTCACCGTCGAAACCCTCCCCATCGTCATCAGCGCCGCCCTCCTGCTTGGCTTCGCCTACAAGATGCTCTGGGTCATGCTCGATACCGACTCCCCAGGCATGCGCTGGTCCTCGGTCAAGGTGCTCAACTTCGACGGCCAGCGCCCCACGCGCGAACAGCGCCTCACCCGCCTCTTCGCCGGAGCCCTCAGCTTCCTCGCCGCCGGCCTCGGCCTCGTCTGGGCCCTCGCCGACGAAGAGTCGCTCACCTGGCACGACCACATCTCCAAGACCTTCGTCTCCACCGACGCCCGCACCTAGTTCCGTTTATCGCGGAAACTCCTCCACGTGCATCTCGCCCCTGCGGCCGAAGTACACCACCTTCCTGCCCGTCAAAAACGCCCAGTAGCCCGCCACACCCGCCGCCTTCGCCCGCCTCACAAACTCCGGGAACCGGATCTGGTCCGCCTGCGCCGCGCGAATCGCCGCCACCACGCCCTCACCCGAATACACCCCCGCCACACTCCCCCCTCCCCCGCCCTTCCCCACCCTGTGCGTGCCGCCCTCCCCGCCATAAAACGTCGTCTCGCCCGTCACGAAATCCGTGAAGTATGACTCCACCCCCTCCTCCACCAGCCTCCTCACCACCTCGGGAAACACCACCTCTCCCGCCTCCGATTCCCGCAACACCTGCTCCACCACATCCGTTCGCATGTTGACTCTTCCTTTCATTCCACCGGCACGCGCGTCCAGCCGTGCTTCTCCACCATCTTCCGCATCAGCGCCACCAGCGCCGCGCGCTCCGCCTTCGTCAGGCAGCCGAAACACTCCTCCTCGTTCCGGTCCGCCAGCGCCGCCAGCTCCGGCGTCAACCGCCGCCCCGCCGCCGTCAGCGCAAGGTTCTGATACCGCCGGTCGTCCTCCCGCCCTGCCCGCTCCACCAACTCCTTCCCCACCAGCCGGTCCACCAGCTTCGACACCGCCCCCCGCGTCAGCCCCGTCTCGGCCGCCACCGCCCCCGGCGTCAACCCCTCTCGCCCATACATCTGCCGCATCACCACCCACTCGGCCACCGTCACGCCGCTCGCCTCCAGCTTTCGCGCAAAAGCCTGCGACACGTGATTGGAGACATACCGCAGCCAGTAGCCCGCATGCGCCTCGAGCCCGCTCACCTCCCGCCTCGACGCCTTGCCGTGGCTCATGCCTCATCCTACCGGCCAATAGTTTCCATGTCAACCATTGTCTTGGCAACCAAGACCGCCCCTTCCTCCACTCCGCCCTCTCCCCCGTTTCCCGCTAGACTGAAAACTGCCCGCACCTCGCGGCTCACGGTACTCTTCTATGCGCATCGAATTCGACGAACGGAATCTCATGGCCGACATGGCCGGCAAAGAGCACGGCCTCACCGCCGCTGAGTTGCGCTCCGGCGCCCCCCTCGCCAAGAAGGCCCTCACCGGCTTCCACAAGTCCTGGCAGAAGGGCCTCTACGGCTTCCCTGACCTCCCCACGCAGGCCGAAACCATCGCCGAACTGAAGAAGTACGCCCGCTCGGTAGAAGGCGACTTCGACACCATCTGCGTCGCCGGCATCGGCGGCTCCGCCCTCGGCGCCTGGGCCATAGACTGTGCCCTCCGCGGCCCCCACCCCGTCCAAAAGGCCTTCTCCCGCAAAAACCCCCGCCTCGTCATCCTCGACAACGTCGACCCCTCCTTCATCATGGGCGCTCTCCAGACAATGGACCCCAAGCGCACCCTCATCGTCCCCATCGCCAAGTCCGGCGCCACCGCCGAAACTGTCGCCACCCTCCTCATCCTCACCCAGTGGATGGAACACTCGCTCGGCAAGAAGGCCCGCAACCACTTCGCCGTCGTCACCAGCGCCGGCCGCGGCGACCTCAAACAACTCGCCACCGCGAAGAAGTACCCCACCTTCCATCTGCCCGAAAACGTCGGCGGCCGCTTCAGCGTACTCTCCGCCGTCGGCCTCCTCCCCGCCGCCCTCACCGGCGTCGATATCGATAAGCTCTGCGCCGGCGCCGCCGCCATCACCAAGCTCTCCTGGCTCGACGACCTCAAGAAAAACGTCGCCCTTCGCTCCGCCCTCTGCCATCACCTGATCGCCACCAAACGCGCCAAGCCCATCCAGGTGGCCTTCCCGTATTCCAACCGCCTCTGGGGTACGGCGTTCTGGTTCCGCCAGCTCTGGGCCGAGTCCCTCGGCAAGCGCACCGACCGCGCCGGAAACGTCATCCACGCCGGCCAAACCCCTGTCGCCGCCCTCGGCGCCACTGACCAGCACTCCCAGGTCCAGCTCTACATGGAAGGCCCCAACGACAAGGTCTTCACCTTCTGGGCCGTCCGCAACCAGCCCGACTCCGGCGCCATCCCCAAAACGCCCACCGGCTTTGAAGCCATGGACTACCTCTGCGGCCAAACCCTCGCCAAACTCCTCGACGCCGAACGCCGCGCCACCGAAGCCGCCCTCATCGAAAACGGCCGCCCCAACTGCACCGTCACCCTCGACCGCGCCGACGAAGAACACCTCGGCGCCTTCTTCCAGATGATGGAGTTCCAAACCGCCTTCGCCGGCGAAATGCTCAACATCAACGCCTTCGATCAGGAAGGCGTCGAGCTCGGCAAGAAGTTCACCTTCGGCCTCATGGGCCGCAAGGGCTTCGGCGACTACAAGGCCCGCTTTGCCGCCTACGAAACCAAGCGGCGCACGGTCAAGCCGGCGTAGTAGAATCGGCGGCGATGCTACTCCTGCTCGCCGCCGCCCTCACCTTCCACTCCGATTTCGAAGGCGGCGCCCTCGCCCGCGTGGAACGCGTCGGCGAAACCCACTACCGCTGCGCCGTCCCCGGCCAGTCCGATCAGGACGACCGCAACCGTCAGGCCAACTGGTATTACTTCCGCGTCGACGGCGCCGCCGGCCGCACCATCACCCTCGACCTCGTCAACCTCCTCGGCGAATACAACTACCGCGCCGGCACCCACGCCGTCACCGAACGAACCCGCCCACTCATCAGCACCGACCAGCGCACCTGGACCCACCTGCCCGAATCCGCCGTCCAGTGGGTCGCCGCCGAACCCGCCCTCCGCCTCACCATCGAAGCCAAATCCAATAAGCTCTGGATCGCCCACCAGGTCCCCTATACCAACGCCAACATCACCGCCCTCGCCAAGGAGTTCGCCAAACACCCCGCCCTGCGCACCGAGACCATCGGCAAGAGCGTCGAGCAGCGCCCGCTCTCTATCTCTGGACCATCCACGAACCCCGCGTCCACTCCCCAACCCCGCCGCCCCGCCGTCTGGCTCATGTTCCGCCAGCACTCCTGGGAATCCAGCTCCTCCTTCGTCGGCGAAGGCCTCGTCCGCTGGCTCTTAAGCAACTCGCCCCAAGCCCAGGCCGCCCGCCGCGACTTCATCTGGAAAATCCTCCCCGCCGCCGACCCCGACGGCCTCTCCCACGGCGGCGTCCGCTTCAACCGCAAGGGCTACGACCTCAACCGCAACTGGGACCGCGTCCTCCCCGAACAGATGCCTGAAATCGCCGCCCAGCAGCGCGCCCTCTACTCCTGGCTCGACTCCGGCAACACCGTCGACCTCTTCCTCAGCCTCCACAACACCGAATCCGGTGAATACCTCGAAGGCCCCCCCATCCCCCTCGGCGAACGCTGGTTCGATCTTCTGAAGAACGGCACCACCTTCCACCCCGCGCGCCCCAACTACACCGTCATGCCCGCCACCACCACCGAAGGCAAACCCGGCCGCATGACCGTCGCCCAGGGCCTCTGGCACGAACGCAAAATCCCCGCCTTCCTGATGGAGCAGCGCGTCGAGTTCAACGCAAAACTGGGCCACTATCCGCTCACCGAAGACAGAATCCGCTTCGGAGCCGAACTGGCCCAGTCCATCGTCAGACTTCTCTCCGCGCCACGGCCCTGACCGCCACGCCCGTCACGCTTCCACACAACCGCCCGTAACGGAACCGCGACCGTGAGGGAGCGGTCCTACTTCACCCGCTTCGCCGTAAACTCCACCTCGCGCTCCATCATCTTTGTCGTGAACTTGATCTCGTCGCCCATCACCTTCCCCTTGTAGGTCGACGTAAAGTCGCCCTTCTGGGTCTGCCGCTTCACCGTGAAGCTGATGGTGTCGCCGTCGATCTTCCCATCGGTGATCTCCGTGTCCCCGCGCCGCGACGACACCGTACCCGTCAGCGTCGCGCCATCGGCCTTGAACGTCATCGTCGTTTCGATGGTGCGCTCGCCCATCGTCTGCGTCGCCGTCCACTTGCCGTTCACGTCCGCGCCGAGCATCACCGCCGCCGACATGGCCAGCATTCCCAATACAGAAAGGAGGTTTCTCATACCAAGAGAGAACACCCCGCGCCAGGAAAGGTTACGCCACGCCCCAAAAGACCGCCCGCACCCAACACGCGGCCACCCACATCACCCCCACTCGGCCCCGCCCGCCTCAGATCTCGTACTCGGGCGCCTTCGCCCGCCCAAACGAAATCCGCTGCCACACCCGCTCATGCAAAAAGAACAGAACAATTTTAACTAAAGAGTCCAGTATCCCCGCGCCCACCGACACCTTCGCCGATCCCGTGAAAAAATACACCAGCCCCGCCGTCGAAAGCGAACCAAAGAAACGATAACTGATCGCTTTTGCGAGGCTGCGGGAGTGCGTCTCCATGCCGCCTCCAGCATAACACACTAATCTCGATCAAAATAGTGGTGATTCCAATTTCCACACCCCAACTTGCTATCCTGGGTTCGTGGCGATCATGAAGCTAACCCTCCTGCCGGAAAACCGCGTGATCGAGTTCGATCCCGCCGCCATGCCCTTTTCCGAGCACGGTAAGAAAACCTCGATCCTCGACGTCTGCCTCAACCACGGCGCTCACCTCGAACACGCCTGCGGCGGCAGCTGCGCCTGCACCACCTGCCATGTCATCGTCAAATCGGGCGACGAACACCTCTCCCCCATGGACGACGACGAAGCCGACCGCCTCGACATGGCCCCCGGCCTCACGCTCCACTCCCGCCTAGGCTGCCAAGCCGTCATGTCCGGCGACATCACCGTCGAAATCCCCAACTGGAACCGCAACTACGTGAGCGAAGGCGGCGGCAGCATGAACCTCGGCGCCGCCATCCCGCCCCCAAAAGTCTAGCGCCGCCGCAGTCCTCTCAACGGCTCACTCCTCCCCACGCGCTCCCGCTCCAGGAGGCAACGTACCCTTCCATCTCACATCCCGCTGCGGGAAGGGGATCTCAATTCCGTGCGCCCGGAAGGCATCCAGAATCGCGAAATTCAGATCGCTCACCAGCTTGCCTTTCCGCTGCACCAGCGTCACGGACCACGCCCGCAGCTCAAACTGCAGCCCGTTGTCGCCGAACTCCAAGAACCGCACCACCGGCGGCGGATCGGTCAGCACGTCGGCATTGCCGCGCGCCACCTCCAGCAACACCTTCTCTACCAGCCGCACATCGCTGTCGTAGCTCACCGACACGGGCACGCGGAATCGGACCTTCGGATCCGAATAGCTCCAGTTCACCACCTCCTCGGTGATGAATCGCGAATTGGGAATGATGATGGCGATGTTGTCGTTGGTGAGCACAATGGTCCCCCGCGCGCGGATCTCCACCACCTGCCCCTCCGTGCCCGCTACCTCAATCCGGTCCCCGATCTTCACCGGCCGCTCCAGCAGCACGATCAGTCCGCTCACCAGGTTGTTGGCAATGTTCTGCAGGCCAAAGCCCAGCCCGATGCCGAGGCCCCCCGCCAGCACGCTGAACCCGGTCATATCAATGCCCACCGTCTGTAGAATCAGAACGAAGCCCGCAAGCAGCGCGATGTAGCTGAAGATCGAGCCCACCGCCTGACGCGCGCTGGCGTCGAGCTTCGTCCCCGCCTCCAGTCTCCGGATCAGCCACCTTCGCGTACGCGACGTGAGGAAAAACAGCAGTGCGGCCAGGAAAATCAACTGCAGCAGCACCCCCAGCGACACACCCGAGGAGCCAATCGGAAGGATCGGCCGCATCAACAGCGACCTCAGTTGTTCCCACCAGTTCTCAGGCATGATTCGCGCCTCCTTGCATGCGCACTACGGATGAAAAGGCCAAAACCGGGGAATCAGCGCCGTGGCCAAAATCCAGAACAACACATTCAGCAGTGTGCCCACGCGCAGAAAGTCCGCAAACCGGTACGCGCCGGGACCATAGATCAGCGTGTTCGTCTGGTAACCCACCGGCGTCATAAAGCTCGACGAGGCGGCAAACATCACCGTCACCAGAAATGGCCGCGCATCCACGCCCATCGCCGCGGCCGCCGTGATCGCGATCGGGGTTAACAATACGGCGGTCGCCGCGTTCGACATGATCTCCGTCAACAGAGACGTGCACAGATACAACGCCGACAACAGCACCCACGGGCCCAGCGATCCAAACACGTCTACGATGAACCGCGATAGAATCGCCGCCAGCCCGGTGGTTTCTATGGCCACGCCAAGCGGCAACAATCCTCCCAGCATCATCACCACCTTCCAGTCCACGGCCGGATACACCTCGTCCGCCTTCAGACACCCGGTCATCACCATGGCCGCGCTGCCGGCAAGCGCCGCCACCACGATCGGCATCACGCCCAGCGCCGCGGCCGCCACCACAGAGGCCAATATTCCCGCCGCCGTCAGTGTCTTTCGAAACCGGAACCGCGGCAGCACTTTCTTGGTCACCAGCACAAACGCCGGATCGCGCGCCAGTGCTTCCAACTGGTCCCGGCGCACGGAAATCAGCAGCGCATCACCCGCGTTCAGCGGCTGGCTGTCCAACTTATCCTGAGCGATCTGGCCGTGGTGCCGGATCGCCAGCACCTTGGCCCCAAACGTTTCCGAGAAATGCAACGACTTGAGCGTGCGGCCCCGGATCGGCGATATCGGCGAAACGACGGCTTCCACCAACTCCAACTGATCGCCTCCAGGATCCTGTTCATGCCACCCCAGATGCGAAATCAGGCTCGCCCCCAGCCGGTCGCGCAGCTTCCCGATCTGCGCCGTGTTGCACAACACGCGGATCACATCGCCCGCCCGCAGTATGACTTGATCGGGAGGCGCTGCCAATCGCTGGCCCTCGCGGAATACCGCCAGAATCTGCACATCCAGGTCCTTCACCAACGAAGACGCCGCCGCCACTGACCCGATCGACTTGGCCTCGGGAAGCAGCACGACATCGGTCAGGTAATCGCCCGTCCCGAACACATCCGTCAACCCTTCATCGCCTCGCCGCTCGGGAATCAATCGAATCCCGATCAGAAACATGTACGCAATTCCCGCCCCCGCCAGGACCAGACCCATTTCGGAAAGCTCGAACATCGAGAAGGGGTGGATGCCGTGCCGCTCAGCAATGGAACTCACCAGGATGTTCGTCGACGTTCCAATGATCGTGCACACACCGCCAAACATCGAGGCAAAGGAAAGTGGCATCAGCAGGCGCGACGGGCTGATCTTGGCCAACCGCCCCACCTCAAGCGTCACCGGCATGAGGATAGCCACCACAGCCGTGTTGTTGACGAAGGCCGAAGCGGCCCCCGCGACGAGCATGGTGAGCAGAATGGCGACCCAGGGGAACCGCTTGCCGATCCTCGTGAGCAGTCCGGTCATGCCATTCAGGGCGCCCGTTTTGGCAAGCCCCGCGCTCAGCACGAACATCGCCGCCACCGTCACTGTGGCCGGATTGCCGAAACCCGATAGTCCCTGCTCCGGCGTCAAGACATGGGTGGCGATCAGAACCATCGCCACGAAGATGGCCGTTAGATCCACCGCCAATTTTTCGGTGGCCAGCACATAGATGCAGGCCACGGTGAGCAGAAGCACGATTGCGATGGCCATGGGTCTCTCAATCTAGCTCATCCGCGCCCCTCACGCTTCCAGTCACCTGAACCAGCCTTGCCTTACCGCCTCTCCAAGCGCTGCCGCAGCCCAAACGTTCCGGCCAGTTCGTCGATCATCTCCGGCGGCAGGCTCGCATCGAGCGTTACCACGCGCTCCTTCTGCGCAATCTGGATGCGGTCAAACACCTTCATCAGCTCCGGCTTGTCGGTCGGCGTCGACAGCCGCGCCATGCCGATCACCCCGCGCAGCAGCGTGTGAATCTGCTTGGCGTCCGGCTCGGTGGTGCACGTCGCCGCCGCCGACATCTTGAAGCCGTTGCTCAAGTCGGCGTTCATCTTCGCCATCTCGACATTCTCCAGCGCCCTCGGCAGGTTCGCCAGGTTGCTCCGCTCCGGCAGCTCCAACACCGGCAGCCGCCCCACGCTGATCACCCACATGTGGCTCGACGCCGGCATCGATTGCGCCGTCTGGAAGAACCGCGCCGGCAACACCACGTTCTTGCCCAGCCGCGTCAACGCATCCTCCACCCGCGCCCTCGGCCCGGCCAGCGCATAGCCGCCATCGAGCAACACCACCGCCACGCCGTTCTGCTCAAACCCCGGCTTTCCCCCCACCGTCGCCGCCGGCGCCTTCGCCTCGCGCAGCTTCGCCTCCACCGCCGCCTTGTCCAACCGACCCTTCGCCAGCACCAGCGAATCCCGCTCCACCACCGCCACCAGCACCTCGTCAATCTGCTCCTGGAACTGCATCAGCCCCCGCGCAGTGTCGCCTCCCATCGGCAGCCGCCCGCGGAAATACTCCTCATACAGCGGGCTCGTGCGGATGCGGTCCATGCGGAACCCGCCCAGAATCGTCGCCTCGCGCGGCACCATCGCCGCCAGTTGCGCATCAATCCCCAGCGGCGGCGCGGCCGGCTGGCGGCTACAGCCGCCCATCACGCACACGGCGGCAAAAACGGCGGCGGCCACAACGGCCATCAGGCGGGCTCTCAGGTTCATTCACTCCAGCATACGTTGCGCAACCCCCTTCTGTTCTCACAAGCTGGTAGCGTGAGACTCGATTCCAGCGTCGTCATGGGCGCCCGCGAACCCGACGCCCTCTGGCGCATCCTCCACCGCAACCGCTTCGAAGGCGCCCTGCTCTGCCCCTGGCTCTACACTCGCGAGGAGACCGAACACCACCTCGCCCTCGCCGAACGCGTGGATTGGATCCGCGGCGTCGTCGGCGTCCCCGGCTCGCCCGACCACCCCCGCCTGGTCGCCATCGAAGCCCGCTGGCCCAACATCGAAGCCATCCACGAAGCCACCGCCCGCTCGCTCGTCGCCGATGTCTCCTGCGGCATGCTCTCCCTCGGCAACGTGGCCAAATTCGCCGCTGACCACACCCGCGCCCGCCTCACCATCCTCCGCCTCGGCGGCGCGCGCTTTGCCACCGCTCCCGGCTCCGCTGGCGCGCCCAACTCCGGCCCCGCCACCGACCCCGTCTGGGACGACGGCCTGGCCCAACTCGCCGCCTGCCCCAACGTCCGCCTCAAAATCAACGGCCTGCTCAACAACGCCCCGCCCGGCGACCCCACCGGCTGGGGCCCCTCCAGCCTCGGCTGGCGCGTCGAACACTACAAGCCCTGGATCACCACCGCCCTGCGCCTGTTCGGCGAAGGCAGGGCCCTCTACGGCAGCGACTGGCCCATCTGTATGGACCGCGGCGCCACCTGGAAGGAATCCATGGCCTGCTTCACCCAATCCATGGGCCCCCGCACAGAGGAATACCGCGAAGCCATCCTCGGCGGCACGGCAATGGAGTGGTACGGGCTGAGCGCTTAGCTGTTCTGCGGCGGCGGTTCGGAGCGGTCGCCCATCACCGTCACCACCACCTCGCGATGCCGCGAGCGGTCGTCGAAATCGCACAGCACGATCTGCTGCCACGTCCCCAGCCGCAAATGCCCGCCTGTGATGGGAAAGGTCTGCGACGTGCCGATCAGCGCGCTGCGCAGGTGCGAGAAGCCATTGTGGTCGCCCCAGCGCTGGTTGTGCGCATAGTTGTCGTGGACGGGAGCAATCTGGTCGAGCGCTCCCTCCAGGTCGGCCACCGCGCCGGGCTCATATTCGATCGTCGTGATGCCCAGCGTCGAACCCACGCCCGACACGTTCGCCGTGCCCGTGATGACGCCGCTTTCGATCACAATCCGCTCCACGCGCGCCGTGATGTCCTGCACGTCGCACATGCCCTCGGTGGGGAGTTGAATCGTCTTTTGGAAGACGGTGGTCACTTGGTGCGCGGGTGAACGCTGATCTCGCGGAAATAGACCACCGAGGCGGGATCGTGATTCTGCAGCCCGATGTAGCCCTTGTCCGGCCGCGGCCCGCGCACCGGCTCGTACCACATCTTCCGCTCCGGCACCGCCTGCCCGCCCTGGAACTCGTTCACCACCTCGCCGTTGAGCCGCACCGTCGTGCGCTGCCCGTCGAGCGTGATCTCCATCGTGTTCCACTCACCGGCCGGCTTCTGGAAACCCTTCCTCGTCTTGCTCAGCGAATAGAGCGCGCCCGTGGCGTGCCACTCATCGCCGCTCGAATCGATCTGCACCTCGTAGCCGTTGTGCACGCCATACCAGGCGTCCGTCGGAGCCTCCGGCATGCGGATCACAACGCCCGAGTTGCCATGGGTGCCCGTCGTCTTGAAGACCACGCGGATCGTGCAATCCCCCAGCGGACCGCCCTCGTGAAAGAGCAGCCCCATGCCGCCGACGGTCTTCATGTGACCATCCTCGACGGCAAAGCTCCCCCAGCCGGTCATCTTCCAACCGCTGAGGTCGCGCCCGTTGAACAACTGCTTGCCCTCGGCCGCCGAGGCGGGCAGGCACACCACCGCCAGAAGCGAGGCAGCCGCCAGCCACCCGGCGCGGCGCATGGGCTAGTTGGTCCTCTTCTTGGCGTCGGCGATCGCCTTTGCCTTTTCGTACTTCTTGGTGAACCGCTGCACGCGGCCTTCGGTGTCGATCAGCTTCTGCTTCCCGGTAAAGAACGGGTGGCAGCTGGAGCAGATTTCCACGCGGATATCGCCCTTGTGCGCGGAGCGCGTCTTGAACTGGTTCCCGCACGCGCAGACGACGTTAACTTCTTCGTAGGCGGGGTGAATTCCGGCTTTCATGGGAACGGGTAATCCTTTCGATCAAACTACGGGGGAAGACACACCGGATGCGGCGCAGCGCGGGAGCGCTTCCAAGAATCCAGTGTAGCAAAGCCGTCAAATCCCCCGCGCAAGGGCCACGCGCCGGACTGCACCCTCTACTTCCCGCTCAGCACCGCCGCCAGCGAGCCGCGAATCGGCGACACCGGCTCATGCCCGGGCCGGTTCAGGAACTCCGCCTCCGGCGCGCCCGCCCGCAACCGCGCCAGCCACGCATCGGGATCGAACTCGACGCCAATCGGATTGGCCGCCAGCACGGGCGTGTGCATGAACGCCTGCGCCTCGGCCTTCGTCGGGAAGCAGTCCACCTGGAACTCCATCTGGTTGCCGTCCGGATCGGCATAGTAGAGCGCGATGGTCATGCCGTGGTGGATCGACCAGTACGGCATGATGCCCGCTTCCTTCAGCCGCGCGTAGGTTTCCAGCAGGTCCGAGAGCGAGCCATAGCTGTAAGCGACGTGGTCGACGCCGATCGCGCCCTGCTTGTCCTTCTCCGCGCCGCCCGGCTGGAACACCTCCATGTTCACGAAGGCGAAGCGGTGGTGCTCCTCGTCATAGGTGGCGAAGGCCAGCGCGGGGTTCTGGTAGAGGATCTGCGAATCGAACACCGTCGCATACCAGCGCAGCATCTCCTCGAAGCGGCGCGTGCGGTAGACGACATGGGCGAAGTACTTCGGTCGAATGGCGGGCATGCTGGTCCGGCAATGCTACCACGCGGCGCTCGCCCGTGCTACGCCTGCGCTTCGGCCTGCGCTTTGCGAGCCGCCACGCACGCCGCGCAGGGGCAGATGTCGCGCAGATAGGTATAGGAATAGATGCCCGCGTTGTGGTTGTCATTCCAATAGATGCGCAGCGCGTAGCCGCCCACCGATTGGATGTCGAGCATCTTCAGCGCCGGCTTGAACATCTGAAAGGGGTTTGTGTCCGGCTGCGAGTAGTTGGTGCGCTCGGGCGGTGTGCCGTGCGCGCCCGTACATCCGGCGCAGGGACATTCGTCGCGCAGCAGCGCCAGCGGATATTCGCTGTGGTGGCCATCCTTCCAGTCGATCTGGATGCCTTTCGACTTCGAGATGGCAATATGTTCGGGATCAAGTGCGATTGCGTTCATTGGACACGTTCCACGTCGCGTACGCCGGGAATGCGGCGCATGCCGGAGACGACTCGCTCCAGTTGCTTCTTGTCGCGCACCTCGACGGTCATGTCGACGATGGCATTTTCCGGGCCGCGCTTCTCATCCGAGCGCGCTTCGAGCGAGCGGATGTTCGAGTTCTCATGCGTGAGCACGCTGGTGAGCTGGTTGAGCACGCCGGGGCGGTCCTCGGTGTAAACCACCATCTTCACCATGAAATTGTCGGTGGCCGCGCGCGCCCATTCGACGTCGATGCGGCGGTCCACCTCATACATCAGGTTCTGCACGTTGGGGCAGCTCAGCGAGTGAACGCCCACGCCCTTGCCGCGCGTGATGTAGCCGACGATGGCTTCGCCGCGGATGGGATTGCAACACTTGGCGCGGTACACCAGCAGGTCGTCGGCGCCGGTGACGCGGATGACGAGGTCGCCGTTGTCGGGCCCGGGGCGGCCAGGCACGGGCGAGCCCGTGGACGGCGGGGCGGGCTCATGCGGCGCAGGCGGCAGCAGTTCACCGGAGGGCGCGAAGCGCGACAGGATCTGCCGCGCCGACACCCTGCCGTAGCCGAGCGAGGCGTGCAGGTCCTCGACCTTCGAGCAGCCGTAGTCGCTGGCCACCTGCTCCATCTCGGCGTGGCTGATGCGCGACAGCGGCACGCCCAGGCGGCGGGCTTCGCGTTCCATCGCCTTCTGGCCGATGTCGATGGCCCGCTCGCGCTCGCTCGCATTGATCACATGCTTGATCTTGTTGCGCGCGCGCGAGGTCTTCACCAGCGACAGCCAGTCCTTCGACGGCATGTGGCCGGTCTGGGTGACGATCTCCACCACGTCGCCGTTGCGCAGCGGCGTGCGCAGCGGCACGATGCGGCCGTTCACCTTGGAGCCGACGCACTGGTGGCCGACGTCGGTGTGGATGGCGTAGGCAAAGTCGATGGGCGTGGCCTCGCGCGGCAGAATGATCACGCGGCCGCGCGGGGTGAAGCAGTAGACCTCTTCCGGATACAGGTCCACTTTGAGCGTGGACATGAACTCGCCGGGGTCGCGCATCTCGCGCTGCCACTCGACAAGCTGCCGCAGCCAGGCCACGCGCTGGTCGTCAACGCCCGAGCCGCGGCGGCCTTCCTTGTATTTCCAGTGCGCGGCGATGCCTTCCTCGGCGATGCGGTGCATCTCATCGGTGCGGATCTGGATCTCGAAGTTCACCCCGCCGGGGCCGATCACCGAGGTGTGCAGCGACTGGTAGAGGTTGGGGCGCGGGATAGCGATGAAGTCCTTGATGCGCCCTGGAATGGGATGCCACTCGTTGTGGATGACGCCCAAGGCGGCGTAGCAGTTCTTCACCGAGTCGGTGATGATGCGCAGGGCCAGCAAGTCGTACACCTGGTCGATACCGATCTTCTGGCGGCGCAGCTTCTGGATGACGCTATAGACGCGCTTGATGCGCCCTTCGAGCGCGGCCGGGATGTTTTCGCGGGCGAGCTTGACGGTGAGCGTCTGCTTCATCTGGTTGAGCGCGGCTTCGCTGTCCTGGATGCGCGTGGCGATCTGTTCGCTCGTGTCGGCGTAGACCTCGGGTTCCAGCGCGTGGAAGGCAAGATCCTCCAACTCGCCGCGGATTTTGCCCATGCCGAGGCGGTGGGCGATGGGGGCGTAGATTTCCAGCGTCTCGCGGGCGATGCGGTGCTGGCGTTCGGCTGAGAGCGGGCCGAGCGTGCGCATGTTGTGCAGCCGGTCAGCCAGTTTGACGAGGATGACGCGGATGTCGCTGACCATGGCCAGCAGCATCTTGCGGACGCTTTCGGCCTGGCGCTCCTCGGGCGAGTAGAACTTCACTTTGCCGAGCTTGGTGACGCCGTCGACGCAATGGGCCACCTCTTCGCCAAACTCGCGCCGCAGTTCTTCGTGCGTCGTGCCGGTGTCCTCGATCACGTCGTGCAACAGGCCCGTCTGCAGGCAGACGAGGTCCATGTTCATACCGGCCAGGATGAGGGCCACGTTGAGCGGATGCGTCATGTAGGGTTCGCCGGAGACGCGCATCTGTTGGGCGTGATGGCGGAGGGCGAACTGGTAGGCGCGTTCGAGCGGCGCGAGGTCTTCCTGCGGCCTCGAGGCTTTGACCTTTTCGGTGAGCTCAGCGAAGAGTTGATCGACGGATGGCGCCACTGCGCCGTCGGCGGACATGAGAATCCCAGGTTAGCGCAGACGCGGCGCATGCGGCGCGAAAGGCGCGTGCGGCAGCGGGCGAACGGCTCGCCACGCGGCGCCAGCGGCCCCTAACGCGCCTCTGCCGGGGCAGCGGTGAGCAGCGCCACGCGCGAGGCCCCGGCGCCCTTGGCGGCGTCGATGAGGCGGGCCATGTCGCCGTATTCCAGCGATGCGGCGCCCTGCACGAAGACGGTCTTCTCGGCGCGGCGGGCGAGCGCGTCGTGTAAGCGCGAGGCGAGGTCGGCGGCGGCCACCGGCTGCTGGTTCATGGCGATCGCTCCGGCGGCGTCGAGGGAGAGCACCAGCGGGGGCAGCGGCTCGGCGGCCGAGGGCGCATCGGCGGGCTGCGGCAGGTGCGCCTCCAGGCCGTGCGAGGTGAGCGGGGTGATCACCATGAAGATGATGAGCAGGACGAGGAGAATGTCGATCAACGGGGTGACGTTGATGGAAGCGTGCGGGCTGGTGTTCATCGCCATGCCCGGTTGGACGCCGGGGGCAGCGCAAAAGTGCCCGCCGCAAACACAACACCCGCCTCCGGTGGGGGAGGCGGGTGTGAGAATGCCGAAGGATGGGAAGCCCCGTGGGGCGTTACTCCATCGTGATGCCCTGGCCGGCTTTCTGTTCCAGGCGCTGGTTCTTGATCTTCTTGGTCTCGAGAGTCTTTTGGACCCAGGAGTCGGCCGCGTCGATGTCCTTCTTGTAGGCGTCGGCGGCTTCCTGGAGGTCGGCGCGTTCGCGGTGGAGAAGGTTCATGTAGGCCATGGCGTCATCGTATTCCTTGTCGATTTCGATGGCCTTTTCGAGGTTCTTGAGGCCTTCCTCGACCACGGGCAGGTTGACGGCGGCGATCTCTTCGCGCACCTTCTTGTCCTTGATCGGGCCGGGGTCCTCGGGCTTCATGCTGAGCTTGGCGCGCGCTTCCATGCGCTTGGGGAAGGTGCGGCCCCAGGCGATGACGCCGAGGGTGTAGTAGGCTTCCTTGTTGTTGGGGTCGGCGTCGATCACCTTCTTGTACCAGGTTTCGGCGTCGTCGAACTTCTTCTGGTGATAGAAGAGGGACGCGATGGAGGCCAGGGCGACGGCGTTCTTGGGGTCCTTATCGAGAACCTTGGCGAACTCGTCGTAGGCGCTCTTGGCCATGGCGACGTTTTCGGGGGACTCGGCGCCGGGGATGTACTGGCTCATGTAGGCGGTGGCCAGATAGAGCCGGGCGGTGGGGAAGTCCGGATCGAGGTCGGTGGCGACCTTGAAATACTCGACGGCTTCGGGGAACTTGGCCGACTTGAAGGCCTGCACGCCCTTGTTCAGGTTGTCGCGCGCGCGAAGCTTTTCACAGCCAGTGGCGCTCAACAGGAGGGCGGCGGCCGCCAGGGTGGCGGCGGCGAGATGAAGTTTGCTGCGCATGGATAGACTCCTTGGGTCCGCTTGCGGAGGGCTTAGTTGCCCTCCTCCATCTTGGCGGTCATCAAGCCGACCTTGTCGATGCCGACGCCCTTGGCGGTGTCGATGGCGCGGGCCACAATCTGGTATTCGATGTCCGGATCGCCCTTGACGAAGACGACGCGCTCGGCGCGAGTTTTGAAGATCTCCTCGAGGCGCGGGCCGAGGTTGGCCTCGGTGGTGTCCTCGGTGTTGATCTTCATGGTGCCGTTTCTTTCGATAATGATGACAACGGTGCGGTCATCGGCCTTGCTGGGCGGGGTGCCCGGCGGGGGGGGCTGAGGCACGAGCGTTTCCAGACCCTTCGGCGTGAGCGGCGTGATGACCATGAAGATGATCAGCAGCACAAGCAGCACGTCGATGAGCGGGGTCATGTTGATTTCGGCTTTTGGCCCATCACCACCACCAACTGCCATTGACATATGGGATTCTCCTTGACCAGAATTCAATCTCGAACCAGGCTCACTGCGGGAGCCGGGCGACGCTCAGGCGCCGGCGGGCGGCGGCGTGTCTTCCGCCATCTTGCCCTTTTCGGTGCTTTCGGTGAGCAAGCCCACCTGGTCAACACCGGCGGCGCGCAGGTTATCGACCACTTCGACCACGGTGCCGTACTTGGCGCGCTGGTCGGCCTTGATGTAGCAGGTTTTGTCGACGCGGTTGGTGAGGAGGTCCTTCACCTTGTTGGGGAGCGCGTCGGCGGTCACCTGAGTGGTTTCCAGATAGACCTTTCCGTCGCGGGTGACAGCGACAAGGACGGCGTCGTCCTGGTCGGCGGCCTGCATGGGGATGGGGTTCTTGGTCTTCACCAGGTCCACGCTCACGCCCTTGGAGAGCATCGGCGTGATCACCATGAAGATGATGAGCAGAACGAGCATCACGTCGACCATGGGAGTGACGTTGATGTCGGCCACTGGCGGCGGCGCTTTTTGTTTATTCATGGGGAACTCTCCTCTTCACTTCCGCTGCCGGGCCGGGCGGAGAGGATCGCTGTCCGGCGATCCTCTCAAACGGCCCGAATCAACTCGCGGATTCTGGCAACAGGCAGCGGACGGAACCGGGAAACTACTTGCCGGCGGCCGTCTTGGCGCCGGCGCGCTTGATGAAGTAGTCGATCAGTTCCGACGAGCTGTTGCCCATCTCGACGTCGAGGGACTCCAGCTTGGTGGTGAACAGGTTGAACATCCAGACGGCCGGGATGGCCACGAAGAGGCCGATGGCGGTGGCCACAAGGGCTTCCGAAATACCGCCGGCGACGGCGCCGAGACCAGTGGACTTTTCAGACGAAATGCCCTTGAAGGCGTTGATGATGCCGACGACGGTGCCGAACAGCCCGACGAACGGAGCCGACGAACCGATGGTGGCCAGCGTCGAGATGCCGCGCTTCATTTCGGCGTGGACGATGGCTTCGGCGCGCTCGAGGGCGCGGCGGCTGGCTTCGATGGTTTCGCCCGGAATGTCGCTGCTCATGTCATGAGCCTTGAATTCCTGCAAACCAGCGACGACGACCTTGGCAAGGTGCGACTTCTTGTAGCGGTCGGCGATCTTGATGGCTTCATCGAGCTTGCCTTCGCGCAGCGCGCCGGCCACGGCGGGGGCAAAGAGACGGGACTGCTTGCGGGCGGCCGAGAAGGCCATCAGGCGGTCGATCATGACGCCGATGGAGTAGGCCGACATGATGAACAGGATGATGACGACTGCGCGGGCCATCCAGCCCATCTGATTCCACATCGACATGAGGTCGAAGCTGACGGCTCCCCCTTCCTGCAGCAGCAGGAAGGCAAAGAGTTGAAGGTTGACTAACATTGTGGTTTCTCCTGCGAGTTGATTTAAACGAAAATGACCCGGCGCCGGGAGGCTACTGGGTCAATGTGAAATTCACGTCGATCTGAGTGATGACTTCGACGGGCTCGCCGTTGAGCAGCGTGGGCTGATAGACCCACTGCCTGACGGCGTCCTGCGCGGACTGCACCAACAGCGGGTGGCCGCCGATGAGTTGCAGGTTCTGGATGGTGCCGTCGCGGCCGATGACGGCCGTGAACTTCACCTGTCCCTGAATACGAGCCTGGCGCGCCAGTGGAGGATACACGGGCTTGGGCTGGCGAACCAGTTTGGCCGACTGCACGTTGCCGCCGACGCGAATCTGTTTGGGCACGACCGGCTTGGGGGCTTCCTTCACCGGCGGCGGAGGCGGCGGCGGGGCCGCGCTGGGGACCGAACCGATGATGCCGCCAATGACGCCGCCCATCTGGCCGCCGGGCACGCCGCCGGGGACGCCGCCGACGACACCCACCGCGCCGGAGGCCGGCGGCGGCAGTTCGTCTTCCTTAATGACGGCGATTTCTTTCGGGATGACCTTGGGCGCCATGAGGCGGCCGGCGTCGAACTGACGGGGGATGACCTTCACCACCTTCACCGGCGCCGCGGCGGGCGGAGGGGGCGGAGGAGGCGGCGGAGGAGGAGGCGCCAGGAAGGTGGTCAACTGCACGCCGGGGAGGGTCTCAAACCAGATCATGGGGATGATGATGGCGAAGCCCAGAAGACCGATTTGCACGAGGGTGGAGATGAGCAGCGAAGACGTCTTTCGGGTCTTGCCTGAGGCCTCAATCAAGCTCTGTTCGAACATATGTTCCAGTTCCCTTCTCCGCCCCAATTAGGCGGTCACTCCATTTGGCGAAGGACATATCATACCAACACTGGCGCGCCGGGCAAAGACGAAAGGTACTACTTGCGCGCGGTTTTGGTTTTTTCCTTACGCTCGGGCTGTTTCTCGCGCGTTTCAGCCGTGCCGCGAGAGGCAACCGTGGCGGCCGCGGCCGCCTGATGACGGGCGCTCATGCGGTCGTGCCAGTAGATGACAATCGGACTCGCGATGAACACCGAAGAATACGTACCCACGAGAATGCCCATGACCAGCGCGAAGGCGAAGCCGTTGAGCACCTGCCCGCCGAACAGCCACAGGGCGAGCACGGTCATAAAGGTCAGGCCCGAGGCCATGACGGTTCGCGACAGCGTCTGGTTGACGCTGAGGTTGATGATGTCGGTCAGCGACTCGCGGCGCATGGTCTTCACGTTTTCCCTCACGCGGTCGAAGATGACGATGGTGTCGTTCATCGAATAGCCGACCAGGGTGAGCAAGGCGGCGACGACGGTGAGCGAGATCTCTTTATCGAAGAGGGAGAACAGGCCGACGGTGACAATGACGTCGTGGAAGACGGCGACGACGGCGGCAAAGCCGTAGATCCACTCGAAGCGAAGAGCGATATAGATGAGCATGCCGCCGAGCGCGAACAGGGTGGCCATGATGGCCTGCTGGCGGAGTTCGGCGCCGATCTTGGGGCCGACCATTTCCGCGCTGCGGATGACGAAGGGCGACAGCGCGAAGGTTGATTTTACCGCTTCCACGGCCTGCGCGGGGACTCCTTCGGCATTTTTCAACTGATCGAAACTCGAAATCAGGCCCGACTGCGGCGGCGTGTCGCGGAAGGCGAGCATCTTTGTCGCGATGTCCAGCAATTGCTCGGTGGACAGGTTCTGGCCGGCGTTCTGCATCGGCGCGCGGAGGGCCTCGGTGAGACCGTCACGGCCGACGGCGTGGAAATCGGGTTTCTCCGAGGCGCCGCCGAACTTGGCGGCGAGCGTATCGCGGACGGCCTTGCGTTCGGCTTCCAGCTGTTGTTCGCCGGCGATCTCGGTTCCGATCATGACCTCGTTGGAGCCGACGATGCGCTGCACGGTGATCTCGCCCTTGATCTGCTGGCCGAGGGCCTTGCGGATCTCGTCTTCGTGAGGCGGGTTGGCGAACTTCACGTACATCAGCGTGCCGCCCTTGAAATCAATGCCGTATTTCGGCCCGCCCTTGACGGCGAGGCTGATCATACCGGCCGCCACGAGGAGCAGCGAAAAGGCGATGAAGGGCACCTTTTTACCCAGAAAGTCGTAATTCGTATTGGCGAAAATCTGCATATGGGGATTAGCGCCGGATCCTGGGTCTCAGCCCAATAGACACCGGCGATACCTGATTTGTTCCCTGGCTTGGACTACAAAAAGCTATCACAAACAAATTCCTGTGATTCGCCCTGGCGCGGGGCCTGGGCGGACCGTACTAGATGCTCAACTCCTGCATGCGCGGGTTGCGGTTCAACTCCCATTGGAAGATCGTGCGGGAGATGAAGATGGCCGTGAAGACGTTGGCGATGAGACCGATGACCAGCGTGATGGCGAAGCCCTTCACGGCGCTGTTGCCGAAGATGAAGAGAAAGGCGCAACTGACGATGGTGGTGACGTGGGTATCAATGATCGTCAGGAAGGCGCGGTCGAAGCCGGCCTCGATGGCGGCGGGGATGGCCTTGCCGGCGCGCATCTCCTCGCGGATGCGTTCAAAGATGAGGACGTTGGAGTCGACAGCCATACCGATGGTGAGGATGATGCCGGCGATGCCGGGCAGCGTGAGCACGGCCTCAAACCAGGCGAGCACGCCGATGAGGATGAAGGCGTTGAGGATCAGCGCGATGGTGGCGTTGATGCCGCTCTTCTTGTAGTAGAGGAGCATGATGGCGACCACGCCGATCAAGCCCGCAAGGCCGGCGATGAGGCCCTGGCGGATGGAGTCGGCGCCGAGCGAGGGGCCGACGGTGCGCTCTTCGAGATAGATGACGCTGGCCGGGAGCGAGCCGGCGCGGAGGACTAAGGCGAGGTCGGCCGATTCCTGTTCGGAGCCGATGTTGGAGATCTGGCCGGAGTCTTCGATGCGGCTTTGGATGGTGGCCACCGAGCGGATCTGGCCGTCGAGGAGGATGGCCAGGCGCTGGCCGATGTTCTGTTCGGTGTAGCGGCCGAACTTGCGCCCGCCTTCCTGGGAGAGGGTGAAGTCAGTGGCCGGGCGGGACATTTCATCGCGGCCGGCGCGGGCGTTGCGGAGGTCGCGGCCGGTAACGACCGAGGTGCGGTTGACGATGTACCAGCCTTCGATGTCGCCTTCGCCGCGGGGGATCTGTTTGGCGAGCTTGGTATTCAACGGCAGCACGCCGTTGTTCTGCGTCATGGCCTGCTCGGGGGTGGAGAAGGGCCCGCCCTGGACGGCGGTGATTTCGAGCATGGCGGCGGTTTGCAAAATCTGCTTGATGCGGGCCGGGTCGTCGACGCCGGGCATCTCGACGAGGATTTCGGCTTCGCCGTCGCTGCGGCCGCGCTGGCGGACGGTGGACTCGGCGAGGCCGAGGCCGTTGATGCGCTTCTCGATGGTGTTGATGGCGGCGATGACGGTGTTGCGGCGGACGGCGAGGGCCTCGGTGGGCTTGATGTTGAGGCGGTAGTCGGTGGAGTTGATGGAGTTCAACGTGTAGGAGGCGAGGTAATCGGAGGCGATGGTGCGGAAGGGGCCGGTCTTGTCGAGCGGCACGCCCTTGATGGTGATCTCGATGGACTCGGCGTTGTCGAAGCCGGGGTCGTTGCGCTCGACCGAGGAGAAGGCGATGCTCTGTTTGGTCATCTCTTCCTTGAGGCGCTCGATGGACTGGTCGGCGTCGGCCTTGAAGGCGTCCTGGACCTGGACCTGGAGGACGAGATGGCTGCCGCCGCGGAGGTCGAGGCCGAGGCGGACGTTTTTCTGGAAGTTGGCGACCAACTCATCTTTTGACTGGGGAAGGCCGATGATCGAATAGGCGCAGGCCAGGATCACGGCCGCGATGATCAGCGCCTTCATCTTCAGGTTCTTGTACATGGCTTATTTTTTCTCTTCGTTGAGGACCGTGCTGACGGCCGAGCGGGCGATCTGCAGGCGGACGTTGTCGGGCTTAATGCGCAAAGTGAGGGTATCCCCGTCGATCCCCGTAATCGTACCAATAATACCGCCGCTGGTGACCACTGTGACACCGTTCTGGAGTTCGGTGAGCATCTTCTGCTGGGCTTTCTTCTGACGCTGCATGGGCATGAAGAGCAGGAAGTAGAAGATGCCGAAGATGAGGATGAGCGGCAGGAACTGGATGAGCGGGTTGCCTTGCGGCGCCGCTTGCAGGAGCAAAAAGCTTAGGACCACAATCGCCTCAGTAGCGGGAGCCGGAAGCGGAGGCATGGCACCGGCGTGAGCGTGACTGCCTTATGAGATGCAGGAGATCTGGGAAGGCAGCGGAAGCTACGACGGATCTTCCACCGGCTGGGACCGCACGGAATCTAGATATTTGGGAAATGCCCCAAGCACAATAGCCTGCCTGATCGCCCGCATGATGTCAAGATACCGGGAGAGGTTGTGGAGGGTGGCCAGCGTGGAGTAGAGGATCTCGCCGGCCAGGAAGAGGTGGCGAAGGTAGGCGCGGGAGTAATGGGAGCAGGTGAAGCAGGAGCAGGCTTCGTCGGGGGGACGGGGATCCTCTTTGTAGCGGGCGTTTTTGATGATGAGCTTGCCCCGTGAGGTAAAGAGGCAGCCGTTGCGGGCGTTGCGTGAGGGCATGACGCAGTCCATCATGTCGATGCCGCGGGCGACGTATTCGGGGAGTTCCTCGGGGGTGCCTACGCCCATGACGTACCGGGGTCGAAGGACTGGGAGATGGGGGACTGTGGCCTCGGTCATTTCCATGGAAAGAGCGCGCGGTTCACCGACGCTGAGGCCGCCGATTGCATAACCTTCGGCGTCGAGGGCGGCCAGGCGCTGGGCGCATTCGGAGCGGAGGTCGGGATACATGGAGCCCTGGACGATGGGGAAGAGGGCTTGCGGGAGGGGATCGGGGCGGTGCTGGCGGCGGGGGGATTCGGCCATGCGGCGGTGGAAGTGATCCATGCCGCGGGCGGCCCAGCGGAGGGTGCGTTCCATGGAGACGCGGGAGTGTTCGTGGGAGCTGGGATAGGGCAGGCACTCGTCGAGGACCATGGCGATGTCGGAGCCGAGGGCGAGCTGGGTGTCGACGGTGGACTCAGGTGTAAACAGATGGCGGTCGCCGTTGAGGTGGGAGGAGAAGAGGACGCCGTCGTCGTTGATTTTGGTGAGTTGGGAGAGGCTGAAGGCCTGGAAGCCGCCGGAGTCGGTGAGGATGGCGCGGTCCCAGTTCATGAAGCGGTGGAGGCCGCCGAGTTTGTCGATGGATTCGTGGCCGGGGCGGAGGTAGAGGTGGTAGGTGTTGCCGAGGATGATGCGGGCGTTGAGGTCGTCGGCGAGGTGGCGCTGGGTGAGTCCTTTGACGGTGGCCTGGGTGCCGACGGGCATGAAGACGGGGGTGGGGATGGGGCCGTGGGGCGTGTGGAGGGTGCCGGCACGGGCTCCGGTGACGGGGCAGGTGGCTTCGATGTGGAAGGTGAGGGCGGGCACGGGGGATGGGGTTGATGCGGAGAGGCCGCGGCTCGGTTGTGGGCCTTGCAGCCTGTCCGCCTTCAGAATAGCTTACGGCGTTGGGGCGGATGGGATGTCGTGGCGGGGAGGGGCGCTGGGGAGGGGGGGGCGCTGGGGAGGAGGGGGGGCGGGGGGGGGGGAATGGCGGCGGATGAAGGAAGGCCTATGTTATGGCCGGTTCATGTTCGGGAAAGCACGTAACCGTGGAACGAAGCGCCGGCGTCTTGATGGCACGGGTGGGAGTAGATGGAGTAGAGAGTGGTCATCAAGGAAGTGGCGGTCGCCTCGTCGATGCGCGATCCGGCCGGGTATGTGTATCGCGATGGCGGAGTGGTGAAGCGGGCGGTGCGTGAGCGCGGGCTCGCGGCGTACCAGCGGTTGATGAGTTCTGGACTGTATGCCGAACTGGCCGGCGCGGGTTTGTTGGTGCGGCATCGCCAGGAACGGAGCCGGCGCGCGGATGCCGTATTGAGCCTGGTTCCCGAGCAGATCGAGTTTCTCTCCTATCCCTACGAATGGTGCTTTTCGCAGTTGCGCGATGCGGCGCTGCTGACGCTGGAGGTGCAGCGGCGGGCGTTGCGGCACGGCATGAGGTTGAAGGATGCCTCGGCGTACAACGTGCAGTTCCGCGGGGCGCGGCCGGTGTTCATCGACACGCTGTCATTTGAGGAGAACGAGCCAGGCCCGTGGGTGGCCTACCGGCAGTTTTGCCGCGAGTTTCTCGGTCCGCTCTTGCTGATGGCGCACGTGTCGGAGACGTTTAACCAATACATGGCGGCATCGCCGGAGGGGTTTCCGTTGGAGCTGGTGTCGCGGTTGCTGCCGTGGAAGACGTATCTCCACGCGGGGGCGCTGGTGCATGTGCATTTGCATGCGCGGGCGGGGGGCGAGAGCGTGGCGCGAGGCGGCGGGAGCGGGGCGGCGGTGGATCGGAAGGCGGAGTTGGCCGAGTCACTGCGGGCGGCGGTGGAATCGTTGCGGTTGCCGAAGCGGAAGACGAGTTGGAGCGGGTATTACGCCGAGAGGACGCACTACTCGAATGAAGCGGAGGCGGCGCGGCGGGAGTTTGTGTGGTCGGCGCTGCTCGAGTTGCGGCCGGAGTGGGTGATGGATCTGGGATCGAATACGGGACGTTACAGCCGGCTGGCGGCGGAGGCGGGCTGCCGGTGTGTGGGTTGGGAAAGCGACGGGGCGTGCGCGGAGGAGGCCTACCTGACGGCGCGGGAGAGTCATGGTGGGCGCGTATTGCCGTTGCGCGTGGATGTGCGGTATCCGTCGCCGGGACTGGGGATGAGCGGGGACGAGCAGACGCCGCTGACGCAGCGGCGGCGGGCGGGGCTGGTGATGGCGATGGCGTTCGTGCATCACCTGCGCATCACGGGCAACGTGCCGCTGAGGCGGATGAGCGGGTATCTGGCGGAGTTGGGGGAGGCGCTGGTGCTGGAGTTTGTGCCGAAGGAGGATCCGATGGTGCGGGAGATGCTGGCGCACCGGGAGGATGTATTTGACGACTACACGCTGGAAGGGCTGTTGGAGGGGTTCGCGGACGAGTGGCGGTTGGAGAAAAGCGTGGCGGTGCCGGGCTCGCCGCGGAGGCTGTTGCAGTTGCGGAGTGTGCGATGAAGGAACGGACGCTGGCGCTGGCGTGCGTGGTGGTGTTGCCGTTCCTGCGGTTTCTGATCCGGAATGAGTATCCGGTGTGGCGGGTGGAGTCGCTGGCGGCGGCGGGGGTCTTGCTGGCGGTGTGCGCGGGGATGGCGTGGCTGGCGCGGGGGCGGATGGTGTTTTTGGGGCTGGTGGCGGGCTGTTCGGTGTTGATGTCGACGGTGCCGGTGATCCGGCTGCTGGCGGGGGTGGTGGAGTTGACGCCGGGGCAGGCGGCGCTGTGGCTGGGCGCGGGGTTGGGCGGGCTGGCGTTGTTGATGCGGGAGCGGTTCGCGGCGCTGGTGGTGGTGTACACGGTGTCGGTGTTCGCGGTGGATTTGGGGATGGCGGCGGTGGAGCATTGGCGGAAGCCTTTGCGGGTAGAGGCGGCGGGCGCGGGCGAGGCGCCGGCGCATGTGTTGTACGTGGTGTTGGACGAGCACATCGGGCTGGCGGGATTTCCGGACGGGATCGAAGAGTGCGCCTCGGCGCGGGCGGTGCTGGAGAGCACGCTGGCGAAGTGGAAGTTCCGCGTGTATCCGCGGGCGTACAGCAACTATCCATCGACAGTCACGTCGCTGTCGAGCCTGTTGAACCGGAGGGTTCTGGCGCGGCGGCGGGCGATGCTGGATGAGAACTCGCAGGAGTGGCGGTGGGGGACGCGGACGCTGCGCGAGAACCGGCTGCTGCGGACATTTGGGGAGCGGGGGTACCGCGTGGAGGTGGCGCAGCACCGGGCGATCAACCACCTGGCGAAAGGGGTGAGGGCTGATGGGGTGATGGAGTATTGGGATGAGTTGGGGGCGCTGGAACTGGCGCCGGGGGGATGGTGGATGCGGTTCCGGTGGCTGGTGGGGAACTACCAGCAGTCAGACCTGGTGGCGCAGCAGGCGCGGGCGTTCTTTCCGTTCCGCTTTGCGCCGCACACGACGGGTCCGCTGGCGGCGCGCACGGTGTGGCCGGAGGCATGGGTGGAGCAGGTGGTGCGGCAACCGAGGAAGACACTGTTCCTTGCGCACCTGATCACGCCGCACCGCCCGTTTCTGTACCGGAGAGATGGAGCGGTGCGGCAATTGGAGGTGTGGTCGGGGGACCGGGTGGACCGGAGGGTAGACGAGCAGGCCTATGGAGACCACTACCGGCGGTATTGCGAGCAGGTGGAGTATGTGAGCGGGCAGTTGGAGGGAGTGCTGCGGCGGTTGGAGGAGAGCGGGAGGCTGGAGCGGGCGACAGTGGTGGTGCATGGGGATCATGGGTCGCGGATCAGGCGCGTGCTGCCGGGACATGAGGAGGCGGGGCGGGCGGCGGGATCGGATCCGGAGCGGTGGGACTACGCGGGGGAGCCGCCGGTGCGGGACCGGCTGGACCGGTTTTCGACGTTGTTCGCGGTGCGCCGGCCGGCGGGCGAGGGGGCGGGCGTGGATGATCGCGCGGTGAGTTTGTTGCGGGCGCTGAGCGAGGAGTTGCCGCTGGGGGAGGGCGTTCCGGGCGGCGAGGCTGATGCGGCGTATCTGTTCGATGGCGATGGCCGGCCGCGGGCGGTGGAGATGGGAAGAGTGTGGATGGAACGAAAGGAAGCACGATGACGGTGATTCGAGTGGCAGGATTGGTTGGGCTGGGGCTGCTGCTGAGCGAGCGGCGGGCCGAGGCGTTCTACCTGGACCCGACGACGGGCAGCATTGCCTACCAGGTGGCGATTGGCGGGCTGCTGGCGGCGACGGCGGCGGTGAGGATGTATTGGGGCAAGATCAGGGCGGCGTTGCGGATGGTGACGCGGGGTGGACGGACGGATGGGGGGAAGCCTTAGCGGCGCTGGGCGCGGGGGAAGCCGATGGGGTGTTTGGGCGGGGGTGGGGGCGGAGATGGCGGGGTTTTGAGTTGCTCGATTTCGGTGGCGAGGAGGTTGATCACAGAGGCGTGGCGGCGCTGGTGGGATTCGAGGGAATCGAGGCGGGCGGCGAGGTCTTTGTGGGTGGCGAGGAGCTCGCGGAGTTGGATGAAGGCGCGGACGATGAGGATGTTGACGGCGATGGCGCGCGGGCGGCGGAGAACCGAGGCGAGCATGGCGACGCCGTGTTCGGTGAAGGCGTAGGGGAGAGTGCGGCGGCCACCCCAACTTGAGATTCCAAATTGGAATGTCAAGTTGGCGGCTTCCTCGGAGGTGAGTTGCATCATGAAGTCGTCGGGGAAGCGTTCGATGTTGCGCTTGACGGCCTTGTTGAGGTTGGAGGTTTCGATCTGGTAGATCTCGGCGAGGTCGGAGTCGAGCATGACCTTTTGGCCCCGGATGAGGTAGATGCGGCGGGCGAGGGATTCGAGGGGGATGGCGGGGGTCGAGGCGGCGGGCATGGGGCGGACTCGCTGAAGTAGTGGGGTGATACGGGGAGGATTCTCCGGCGGGGGCAGGGGCAGTGGCTAACGGCGCTGGGCGCGGGGGAAGCCGATGGGGTGTTTGGGCGGGGGTGGGGGCGGAGATGGCGGGGTTTTGAGTTGCTCGATTTCGGTGGCGAGGAGGTTGATCACAGAGGCGTGGCGGCGCTGGTGGGATTCGAGGGAGTCGAGGCGGGCGGCGAGGTCTTTGTGGGTGGCGAGGAGTTCGCGGAGCTGGATGAAGGCGCGGACGATGAGGATGTTGACGGCGATGGCTCGCTCATTGTGCAGGACAGAGGAGAGCATGGCGACGCCGTGTTCGGTGAAGGCGTAGGGCAGCTTGCGGCGTCCGCCGCGGCCGGGGTTTGATATCGCAAACTGCGATATCAAACAGGCGTACTCCTCGGCGGTCAATTGGAACATGAAGTCGTCGGGGAAGCGCGTGCTGTTGCGCTTGACGGCTTCGTTCAGCCGCGAGGTGGGGACCTGGTAGATGGCGGCGAGGTCGGAGTCGAGCATGACCTTTTGGCCGCGGATGAGGTAGATGCGGCGGGTGAGGGATTCGAGGGGGATGGCGGGGGTCAAGGCGGCGGGCGTGGGACGGACTCGGTGAGATAGTGGGGTGGCGCGGCGAGGATTCTCGGGCGGGGGGTGGGGGCGGGCCGTACAGGTAGGGCCGACTCGTGTAGGATACTCCGCGTATGGATCGACTGGGATTGTTGGCGTTGTTGGATGAAGCGTTTGAGAAGCGGGCGTGGCATGGGCCGAATTTGCGGGGGTCGCTGCGCGGGGTGGGGGCGCGGGAGGCGGCGTGGAGGCCGGGGGCGGGGCGGCACAACATCTGGGAGCTGGCGGTGCATGCGGCGTACTGGAAATATGCCGTGCGGCGGAAGTTAACGGGGGAGAAGCGGGGGGCGTTTGCGCTGAAGGGTTCGAACTGGTTTGCGCGGCCCGACGGAGGGGCGGATGAGCAGGCGTGGAAGCGGGATGTGGCGCTGCTTCGGGCCGAGCACAAGGCGCTGCGGGGGGCGGTGGCGGCGATGAAGGGGTTCACGGAGAAGCAGTTGTTCCTGGTGCGCGGGGCGGCGGCGCACGATTTGTATCATGCCGGGCAGGTGACGTTGATGAAGAGACTGTGGCAGGAGAGGGGATCGAGATGAGTGTGTTCGTCGAGGGTTTGTTTGCGGGCAAGACGGCGTTTTTCACGGGCGGGACGAGCGGGATCGGGCTGGGGATTGCGGAACGGTTTGCGGAGTTGGGGGCGCGGGTGGTGCTGGTGGGGCGGAACGAGGAGAAGATGACGGCGGCGGTGGAGGGGCTGCTGCGGCGGGGGCTGCGGGCGTCGGGTCATGCGTGTGATGTGCGGCAGTATGCGGCGATTGAAGAGGCGCTGATGCAGTCGCATGGGGAGTATGGTCCGCTGGACTTCGTGTTTGCGGGGGCGGCAGGGAATTTTCCGGCGGCGGTGACGGGGATGTCGGCGAACGGGTTCAAGGCAGTGATCGATATTGACGTATTGGGGACGTTCAACACCTACCGGGCGGCGTATGCGTTTCTGCGCAAGCCGGGGGCGGTGTTGGTGAGCATTTCGGCGAACCATGCGCATCAGCCGATGGCGATGCAGGCGCATGTGTGCGCGGCCAAGGCGGGGGTGGAGTTGTTGACGCACACGCTGGCGCTGGAATGGGGCGGCGAGGGGGTGCGGGCGGTGTGCGTGACGCCGGGTCCGATTGACGGGACGGAGGGGATGCGGAGGCTGGCGCCGTCGGAAGAGGCGCGGCGGCGGGTGTGTGAGGCATCGCCGTTGGGGCGGATGGGGACGGTGCGCGAGGTGGCGGATCTGGCGGTGTTTTTGTGCTCGGACGCGGCGGGGTACATCACGGGGGCGACGTTCCGGGTGGACGGCGGCGGCTCCGCCGGGGGCTAGCCGCCCCGGCCCCGGCGGCCCTGGCGGGGCTAGCCGCCCAGGCCCCGGCGGCCCTGGCGGGGCTAGCCGCCCAGGCCTCCGCGGCCCTGGCGCGCGGGGATTTGGCGCTGCGAGCGGGGGGACCGGCTCCCTTACGGTCGCGGCACAGTTGCGGGGTTTGGTGGTTAGGGGTGGGGGTTGAGGGTGAAGGGGCCTCCTTTTTGTATTTCGCCGCCGAGGAACGCCGAGGAACGTCGATTTAAGATTGGTTGGTCTGATTTTTTAGGCGGCTTGGGGGAGCGGGGTTTTGCCTTGGCAGCAGTGTTTGTATTTGCGGCCGGAGCCGCAGGGGCATTGGGCGTTACGGCCGGGGGTGGCGGGTTTGATGATGGGGGCTTGGGCGATGGCCGCCTCTGGCGGTGTTTCGCGGCCCTGGCGCGAGAGGGATTGTGCGGCCGGCGCGGGGGCTGGGCGGGGTTTGTTGCGGAGGCCGTCGCGGGTGGTGTGGGTGGCGACTACGATGTGGGTGGGTTGGACGGCGAGGGCGGGGTCGTGCTGTTGGAGGTGGCGGGCTAGTTGGTGGCGGCGGAGTTCTTCGTAGTTGTGGCGGGTGAGGCGCTGGTAGGAGTGCAGCAGGCGGATGCGGCGGGGGGTTTGGGGGTTTTCCATCTCCGGGTCGGCAACGATGTGGCGGACCAGGAAGCCGGCGAGGATGGTGTTGGCGGCGATTTCGTGGACGAAGTGGTCTTCGACGAGATTGGCGGGGCGGAGCTCACGGCGGAGCTTGGCTTCGTATTCGGCGATGGGGGCGGGGGTTTGCCAGCGGTCCGGGGGTTGGGCTGGGGGTTGCGGCGGGGACGGGGGTTGGATGGAGTTGGACATAAACACCTCTACAACCATTATTGGGAGGGGTGGAGCAAGTTTATGCCGGTAAGTTGTTGAGGGGATTGGCGAAAAAAGTTGTGACTGGATTTGGAGGGGGGAGCGGGCGGGGCGGGGGCGGGAGTGGCGGGGGCGGGAGAGGGGAGATGTGAAAAACCCCGCTGGGGTCCCTCGGGACTGGCAGCGGGGTTTTTCGCTCTTCCGTTATCAGAGAGCCGGGAGAAACGCTTGCGCGTTTATCCGAATGGCTCTCGCCACACAGTGGAGGTCGCCGGTCCACAGGAACAGCGGCCACGGCACTGGACGTGACCTGAGAGTTACGAGCTACCGATTCAGCAGTCGGTCACCTCCGGTGTGCGGTTCGAGCCATTACAGTAACTACTATCCATGTTTGCTGGACCACCTCCTTTCTCAGTGATGTTTTCAATATGGGGCAAGGTTGGCGGATGTGTCAACAGGAAATTGGGAGGGGTGTACAAAATCTTGTAGGGGTTACAGGGAGGCTACAAGAGGGGGTGGTGGTGGGGTAGAAATCAGGCCGTGCAGTGGCCATCGACGATGAAGCGGAGGTTGTCGACGGCGGCGAGCATCTGGGCCGATTGGGCGTGGATCTGTTCGGCGGCGGCGGCGGTTTCCTCAGCCGAGGAGGCATTGGTTTGGGAGATGGAGTCGAGGCGCTGCATGGCGGTGGAGACCTGGGCGGTGCCGGTGGATTGCTGGGCGCTGGCGGCTTCGATTTGGGCGAGGGAGGCCTGGGTGGTTTCGGCGGAACCGGTGACGTTGCGGAGGGTGGCCTGGAGGGTGGCCAGCTGGGTGTGGCTGGACTCGACGGCGGCGTTGGACTGGCCGATGAGCGAGCCGGAGTCGCGGGCGGCCTGGGCGGAGCGTTGGGCGAGGTTGCGGACCTCGTCGGCGACGACGGCAAAGCCCATGCCGGCCTCGCCGGCGCGAGCGGCCTCGACGGCGGCGTTGAGGGCGAGGATGTTGGTTTGGAAGGCGATGCCTTCGATGACCTGGATGATCTGGTTGACCTTGGTGCTGGACTCGCGGAGGCGGGCCATGGTGGCGGTCATGGATTCGAGGACGGAGTTGGACTGATGGATGGCATCGACGACCTGGACCATGGAGGCATGGCAGGAGTTGGCGTGTTCGCCGTTGGCGGCCGAGAGGGAAGCGATTTCGGCGGAGCTGGCCGAGGCTTCTTCCTGGGAGGCGGCCTGCTCGATGGCGGACTGGGCGAGGGTCTGGCTGGCGGAGGTGATCTGGTGGGAGGCCGAGGTGAGTTGCTCGGACTGGGCCTGGAGCTGTTCGGTGACCTCGTGGATGGGGTTGACGATGGAGCGCATGAGGAGAGCGCCGAAGAACAGGGCGAGGAGGATGCCGGCGCCGAGGATGGAGGAGAGGAGCCAGAAGAGGCGGGTGTAGCGGGTTTCGGCGGCGGCGTATTCGGCGGCGGCGACGCGGAGCTGGAGGTCGACGAGTTCGGTGAGTTTGGAGGTGAGGGGGTCGATGACGGAGTAGAGGGGGCCGTCGAAGTCGGGGAGGGTGCCTTTGCGGTCGGCGGCGCCGGAGGCGAGGCTGGCGCGGAGGCGATCGAGGGTGGGCTGGGCAGCGGTCATGAGCGATTCGACTTCGCGGGCGAGGGTTTGCTCTTCGGGGGTGAGGAAGGTGGCGCGGTAGGCCTTCCAGTTTTTCCGGATGCGGGTGGCGGCGGAGTCGAAGCTGGCGAGGGCGGCGTGGGCGGACATGACGCCGGCGTTAGCCTTGTTGACGGCGTCGATGACGAAGATGGCGTAGTCATCGGAGACGGTTTTGATTTGCTGGAGGGGGACGACGCGGTCGTTGTAGACGGTGGCGAGGCTGGCATTGGTTTTGGAGAGGCTCAGCAGGCCGGCGGCGCCGGTGGCGACCGAGAGCACACCGAGGGCGGCGATGAGGAGGTTCAGTTTTAGTTTCAGGCTGAGGCAGCGGCGGGATGGGTTGATTGTGTGGCTCGACATGGTGTTCTATGTGACATTTCGGACTGATGGGGCGGAATTGGAGGAAATCCGAGGGGGGGAGCTGTTTTTTCCGATGTGGCTACAGGGGGCGGGGGAGTACGAAAACCTGATGAAAACCTGAATGGTGTTTCAGAAAAGCTTCAGGCACGGAATCGAGGGTGTTGCCGTACACTTCTGTCTGTTTAGCCACGGGATGAGCGGCTGCGGGAAGGCAGTGCGGCGAGTCAGGTGGCCGTTGAGAGAGGGCAGCAGGAGGAGAACTGGGATGCCATGAGAGACGGCTAAGGCAGGAGTGCGGGCGGGCAGCGCGGGGCGAGACCGGGGCGGAAATTCAATTCACAGAGAGAACAACAGGAGGACGCGATGATGCGTTTGTTCAGGATGAGTGTGTGCATGGGAATGCTGGCGGCGCTGGGACAGGCGGCGCCGATCAGTTGCGGGTCGCTGGCGAGCCCGACGGCGTGTTCGGTGCAGGTGGGCGGGCAGGTGGAGTATGTGTTCAGCAACTTTGCGTTGGTGAACGGCACCGGGTTGCCGGCGGCGGAGGTGGGGATCGAAGTGGATACGGGGGGTGGGTTGAGCGGGCTGCTGACGTTCCAGAAGCTGAACGCGCAGACGGGGACTTCGTTTTTCGCCAATCCGGGGCAGACGAAGAACCTGCTGTTCACCTACGACGTGGTGGTGAATGCGCTGCAACCGGGTACGGCGGCGTTTGCCACTCCGGCGATTGTGAGCTATGGGCCGACCAGTGCGGTGGGCAACGGATTTTCGAGTCTTCAGATGACGCTGCTGAACTCACCGAACGGCGTATCGTGCACCGCGCTTCTGAATCTCAACGGGGCGACACAGGGGACCTGCAATACGCTTCCGGCGAATACGACCGATTCCTTGACGGTGGGGAACGCTCTCTCGCTGACAGGGGGGAGCGGGAACGTGGCAACGTTGAGTTTCAGCAACCTGTTGAACGCGACGTTTACGCCGCAGGTGGATGATCCAGGGCCGGGAGACACGGGCGCGGTGCCGGAGCCGTCGACGTGGGCGCTGATGGGCGCGGGCCTGGGGTTGCTGGGCTGGCGTGGGGCGCGGCGGCGGAAGGGATAGGCAGACGGGTTTGGAGGAGAGCGAGCCGGGGGCCGGGCGGAGGAGCCTGGTCCCCGGTTTTGTGATGGATGTTTCGGGAAACACCAGGCCTGATGGGGGAGTTATAGAGGGCCGGGATGGCGCGGGCGGGCGGCGCGGGGCAGTGAGCGGGGTGGGAATCCAACAGAGAGAGAGAACAACAGGAGGACGCGAAGATGCGTTTGTTGAGGATGAGTGTTTGCATGGGAATGGTGGCCGCGGCGTTGCAGGCGGCGGCGATTGATTGCGGGACACTGGCGAGCCCGGCGGCGTGTTCGGTGCAGGTGGGCGGGCAGGTGGAGTTTGTGTTCAGCAACTTCACGCTGGCGAACAGCGCTGGGTACGTGGCGGCGGATGTGGGGATTTCGGTGGGCACCGACGGGGGCTTGACGGCGCGGGTGGAATTCACGAAGACGGGGCCGACGGCGGGGAGTGCGTTTTTTGCCGATACAGGCGAGAGCCAGGGGATCACGTTCGGGTATGACGTGCAGGTGAATGCGTTGCAGCCGGGGACGGCAGCGCTGGCGGCACCGTTGGGAGTGGTGCTGGAGGTGTGGGACGGAAACGGCACGGGACGGTCGCAGGCGCAATTGACTTTGAACCGCGATAACGTGGCGACTTCGCTCTGCCTTGCGGCGGCGCAAGGCGGCGCGGTGCAGCCGGGGAAGTGCGAGCTGCCGGCGGGGACAGCGGACGAGTTGCAAGCATCGAGCATACTGGCGTTGTTTGGCGGGACGGCGGGGAACGCCTCGGTGGAGACATTCGCCCATTTGTACAGCGGGACGTTCACGCCGGCGGGCACTGGAGGCGGCGGTGAGAACGGCGGCGGCGGGGAGAACGGCGCGGTGCCGGAGCCTTCGACGTGGGCGCTGATGGGGGCGGGATTGGGTCTGCTGGGCTGGCGCGGGGCGCGGCGGCGGAAGGGATAAGCAGACGGAGTTGGAGGAGAGCGAGCCGGGGACCGGGCGGAGGAGCCTGGTCCCCGGTTTGTGTTTAGGCGTTGGGGCGCATGAGGAAGCCGGTGGTGCGTTGGGCGGTGGCGCGAGCGTGTTGGAAGAGCTTCTCAGCGGTGTAGGTTTCGCCGTTGGGCTTGACTTCGGATAGGCCGGAAGCGACGGGGACGAAGAGGTCGGGCCCGTCGTTGGTGGACTTGAGCCAGGCGACTTCGAGGTAGGCGGATTTCATACGCAGAAGGCGGAGTTCGAAGTCTCTGTCAGGCGGAGCCCGCTTGGTTAAGACGGTTTGCACGAGAGCGACCAGGGCCGGGACGGTGTTGCCGACGGTGGCGCTGGTGAGAACGAAGGGGGAACGGGGCTGAAGGCGGGCGACGTCGGCGGCGATGCCGTCCTCGGCGGTGGCGGCGAGAATGTGCCAGGCGACGAGTTCGGCGGCATCGGTGGCTGAGGAGGCGCGTAGTTGATCGGGGAGGAGGCGGTAGATGGGGATGGCGAGGATATCGCCTGGATTCGCGGAGATGTGGTGGCGCAGTTCCTGATTGCGGGGAAGGAAATCGTCGAGGCCGCGGAGGAATGCCTGGCGGACTTCATCGGGCAACGGGGGCAGTGTGACAGACATGGGGATTCCTTTCTTCAGGGTTGGACGAAGAAGCAGGCTTCCCACTGGTAGCTGCCATCGTAGTAGCTCCACAGGAAGGCTTCGTAGAGGGTCTTTTGGGGGACGGGGGCGAAGCTGTGCGGGTCGCAGACATAGACGTAGTTGGCGCCAGAGGGGGCGCGTTGGCAGTCGCAGATGACGACGTAGTGGGCCGAGGCGCCCGACTCCATGTAGGCGCAGATGGGCAGTCTCAGTTCCTTGACGAACCACTCGACGTCGTTGAAGGAGAGGGGCTGGAAATGGATGACGTTGAAGTGGCCGATGGTGGTAAGGGCGAGGTCAAGATAGAACGGCTTGTTGCCGGATGAGGCGTTCTGGCAGCAATCGTAGGGGGGGTCGCCGGGGCGGCGGTCGAAGCGGTTGAGGGTGTCAGTAGCCACCGTACACTGGGCAAGGGAGCGGGTTGAGTCGAAGAAGGCGCGGACGCTGGCGGCAACGGCGGCCCAGCACCAGAAGGTCATCTCTTGGTGTTCGAGAGGGTAGGACATGGGGCACCTTTTGGGGATCAGGAATTGGGGTTGGCTGGGGAGGGGCTGTCGCTCTGGCAGCGGCAGCATTCAACGTGAACGGGGCCGAAGACGATGGTGAGACCGGAGGCGAGATTGCCGCCTGGGCCGAGGTCTTCGAGGTCGCCGCCAGGGCCAAGTTCCTCGATATTGCCGCCGGGGAAAACGGCGAACAAGCGGTAGTTGCGGCGAGCGGGCGTGGTGGAGCCCGCCGGTAACGATTGCTGCGCTTGGGCTTGGGCTTGGACGCGGCTACGGATTTCGGCGGGGGTCAGCGCCTTGTTCTGGTTGGCGAACATGTCGGCGGGGGGGGTGCGGGTGGTTGTGGATGCCGTTTTGGGTGGTGAATCGAATTTGCGGATGATGGTCACTTCGTTGCGGTCGATCTTGATGGTTTGTTCGATGAGCATGAGGATTGCCTCTGGGTTAGTGGTTAGTTTCCGGTGGAGCCGGGGATCAAGGAGGAGAAGCGAGAGTCGCGGTGGAGGTCCGCCAGATCGGGGTAGCGGGCGAGGTCGGCGCGGAGATCAGGGGGGGCGGAGGCGAGCAGGGAGAGTGCGTCGGGGCGCCGGCCGAGGGCCTCATGGGTGAGGATGGCCATGCGGAGGGTGTCGTTGTCGTGGGGGCCGAGTTGGAGGGCCTGGGCGAGTTCGGAGGCGGCGCGGGGGGCTTGGCCGAGCCAGGCGAGGGAGTAGGCGAGGCAGGCGCGGCGGTAGGCGTCGCGGGGGTTGCGGGCGAGGTCGGCTTCGGCGAGGGAGGCGGCGGTGGAGTAGGAGCGGCGGGAGTCAGTGAGCAGGCCGAGGCGGCGGTAGGTGGTGCCGAGGTTCATGGCGAGGAGGAAGCGGTTGGGCCAGTAGCGTTGGGCGCGGAGGAAGTAAGTGAGGGCTTCCTGGTCGCGGGACTGGTAGGTGAGGGTAAAGGCGAGGTTGTTGAGGGCGGCGGGGGTTCGCCGAGGTCGATGGCGAGGCGGAGTTCGCGTTCGGCTTCGGGGTAGCGGCCGGTGAGGTGGAGCGTGGAACCGTAGACGTAGTGGGTGGCGGGTTCGAGGGGGGCGAGGGAGACGGTTTTGGCGAAGTGGAGGAGGGCCTGGGGGTAGTGGGCGCGGCGTTTGTGGAAGTCGCCAAGGGCCTGGTGGTTGCGGTGGTTGGCGGGGTCGAGTTCAGCGGCGCGGTGGAGGGCGGCGAGGGCGCGGGTGTCGTCGCCTGAGGCCTGGTAGGCGATGCCGAGGCGGCGTTGGGCGTCGGCGAGGTTGGGGTTGATTTCGAGGGCGCGGAGGTAGGCGGATTGGGCGAGTTCGAGGCGGCCGGCGTTGGCGTGAAGGAGTCCGGCGATGGCGAGGACCTCGGGGATGTCGGGGTTGCGCTGTTCGGCGGCGGTGAGGGCGGACTGGGAGCGGGAGACCCAAGCGCCGTCGTTGGTGGTTTGGAATTTCCACCAGTAGGCTTCGGCGAGGGCGGCGTGGGTGAGGGGGGAGGCGGGGTCGGCGGTGGCGGCGCGTTGGAGGAGGGGGAGGGCGGAGTCGATGGTGGAGTTGAGGCGAAGGTATTCGAGGCCGGAGAGGTAATCCTGGAGGGCGTTGGGGGCGACCTGGGCCTGGGCGGTGAGAGCGGGCAGGTGGAAGGCGCCGGTGACGAAGCCGGCCAGCGCGGTGGGGATGTGGCGGGCGTCGGCGGGGGTGTAGGGGGAGGACCACTGGCGAAGGGGGAGGTTGGTTTTGGCGTCGGTGAGGGTGGCGGTGAGGAGGAAGTTGGCGGCGTTTGCTGTCAGTGGGGGAGTGGTGGCGGCGGTGAGGAGGTGAGTGGGGTTGGCGTTGGGGGCGACGAGTTGGAAGGTGGTGCGCTGGTTGCCGGTGAGGGCGGCGAGGGGTTGGGAGAGAGAGGCGGCGAGGGGTGTGGGGGCGAGGGCGAGGCGGATGTGTTCGCGGGGCGCGGTGGCGGCGTTCCAGGAGAAGAGTCCGGTGACGGCGACGAGGAGGAGGGCGGCGGAGGCGAGGAGCCAGCGGCGGGTGTGGGGGAGGAGGGCGTCGTGGACGGCGGTGGCGGAGGCGGGGCGGGCAGCGGGGTCGGGGCGGAGGCATTCGGCGATGGGGCGGGACCAGCGGGCGGGGAGGTCAGGCTGAGGGGGCGCGGGGATGCCGGTGAGGAGTTCGCGGAGGAGGACGCCGAGGGCGTAGAGGTCGGAGGCGGTGGTGGCGGGCTGGCCTTTCCAGAGCTCGGGGGCCATGTAGTCGGGGGTGCCGCCCTTGGGGATGGAGAAGAAGGGGGAGGGGGCGGATTCGTCGCGGTGGGCGAGGCCGAAGTCGGTGATGACGGCGTGGGAGTCGCCGTTGGGGGAGGAGGTGACGATGATGTTGGCGGCTTTGAGGTCGCCGTGGACGATGTGGTGGCGGTGGGCCTCGGCGAGGGCGTCGCAGATTTGGAGGGCGAGGGGGCGGGCTTGGGGTTCGGGGAGGGGGGCGCGGGTGAGGATCTGGGCGAGGGTTTCGCCTTCGAGGAACTCCATGGTGAGGAAGTCGAAGTCGCCCTGGGGTGTGGAGGCGGAGTGGAGTTCGAAGATTTTGCAGATGTTGGGGTGGCTGAGGGTGGAGGCGTTGCGGACCTCGGGGGGGAGGCGGCGGCGGAAGCCGGGCTGGGCGCATTTGAGGGCGATGCGGCGCTGGAGGCGTTCGTCGAAGGCTTCGTAGACGATGCCCATGCCGCCGCGGGCGACTTCGCGGGTGATGCGGAAGCGGTTGTGGAGGAGTTGGCCGGGGGAGAAGGGGTCGTCGAAGAGGAGCGGGGGGATGAGGGGGGATTCGAGGAAGCCGGCCATTTGCTGTTCAGCTTCGACGAGGCTCCAGACGGTGGCGAGGAGGGAGGGGTCGGCTTCGGCGGCGGATTCGAGGAAGGCGCGGCGGGCGTGAGGGGGCTGGGCGAGGGCGGCCTCGACGAGGTTCATGACGAGCTCGTCGTCGAGCGGGGCATGGGGCGGCCGGGCTTGTTGCGGTGGGGCATGGGGCATCGGGGCTTGAAGCGGCGGGGCGTTGGGCGGCGGCCTATTGAGCAGCGGCTTGCCGGGCGGGGGGAGATTGGGCGGCACGGGAGGACTCCATGTGGGAATAGAGCCATTGGCGAGCTTCGAGCCAGGCGCGCTGCATGGTGCGGAGCTTCATGTGGAGGACGTCGGCGGCCTCTTCGTCGGTGAGGCCGAGGAAGTATTTGAGTTCGACGACGGTGCACCAGTCGGGGTGTTCGGCGGCGAGCTGATCGAGGAGGTGGTCGATGGAGAGGGCGGTGTCGAGGTTGGGGGAGGAGGCGGCGAGGAGGTTGTCGAGGCCGTCGAGGGGGACGGCGGCGGCGCGGGGGCGGGCGCGGGCGTAATCGATGAGGTAGCGGCGCATGGCTCTACCTGCAATAGCGAAGAAATGGGCGCGGTCCCGCCAATCGCGGTCGCGGGCGGCGGTGAGGCGGAAATAGATCTGGTCGACGAGTTCGGTGGCCTGGAGGGTGTGGCCGGGGCGCTCGCGGTTCATGAGGTAGTGGGCGATGCGGCGGAGGGAGGGCAGAACTTGGGTGAAGAGGGCGTTTTCGGCGTCGTGATCGCCGTGGCGCCAGAGGTTGAGGAGCCGGGTGATGTCGCCAGAATCGGACACAAAGCACCCCGGGATTTTGGATCTGGAGAAGCGTAGCACGGATGAGGGTGAAAAGCACGGGTGTTTGCTTACAGATTGAGGGAAGTATCGACGCTGGTGGGAGGGGGCGGGGGGGGGCGTCAGTTGGAGTGGCGGACTTTGACGTGCGGGAGGGAAGGCGCGGGCGCCGGCGAGGGAGAGGTGGGGGCGGCACGGAGGGGAAGCCGGCGGCGCGGGAGGGGTCGGGCCCGTGCCGCCGGCGGCGCGGCGTGGTTACTTGGCCGCGATGGTGAGGGAGGCGGGGGTGGCGCGGCGGGCGGAGGCGATGAGTTCGCGTTCGCGCTTGGTGGGGGGGATGGCGACGGCGGCGTGGCTGGGGCTGCTCCAGACCTTGGCCAGGAAGTACTCGTTGCCGTAGCGGTGGAAGACGAGCCTGCTGGAGGCGCCGGCGGGTTCAGCGGGCGAGGCGTTGGTGACGACCATGGCGGACTTGCGGGCGCCGGTTTGGCAGGTGAGTTGGAGGACGTGGGTGGATTGGTGGGAGATGAAGTAGTCACCGGCGGGCATGACTTGGGCGCCGACTTGGAATTCAAAGGGAATGGTGGCGGTGACGCGGATGGTTTGGGCGTGCAGGGAGAGGCAGCCTACTGCTGCCAGGATCCCAGCCGTGAGTGCAAAGCGGTACATGGCAAATCTCCTCTCGGGGGTTCTGAGTTGGGGTTTTTGCAACCTCGATTGGGATAGCGAGAGGAGGGGAAAAAGTCCGCCAGGAGGAAGGCGGATGAAGGGGCGGCGGACCGGCTTGCGCTCATGAAGGAGCGTGCATATGATTGGCGCGGGGTTTCTCTTATGTTTCGATTCCTAACTCTTTCTCTTACACTTCTGCTGATGATGGCGTGGACAGCGGGCCTTTACGGGCAAGATCCACGCGGACGCGTTTTGGGGCGGGTGATGGACACGACAGGCGCGGTGGTGCCTGGGGTGACGGTAGTGGCGACGAACGTGGGGACGGGGGTGGTGACGAGCGCGACGAGCAACGAATCAGGGAACTATCAACTGCTGTATCTGAATCCGGGGACGTACAAGCTGACGGTGGAGCAGCCGGGATTCAAGCGGGTGGAGCGGACGGCGGTGGAGGTGCGGGTGGGCGATGCGATCACGCTGGACATGTCGCTCGAGCCGGGGCAGGTGTCGGAGAGCGTGACGGTGACGGCGGAGACGCCGCTGCTGGAGGCGAGCGAGGCGACGGTGGGGCAACTGGTGGACCGGCGGCGGCTGGCGGACTTGCCGCTGGCGGGCGGGAATCCGGCTTATCTGCTGCAGTTGACGCCGGGGATCATGGCGACGAACGCGGCCTCGCACGGGTGGTTTCCGCACGCGGTGGATTCGACGAGCAATGTGGCGGCGGTGGGGACGCGGACGCGGGCGTCGCAGTTTGCGCTGGACGGCAATCCGATCATGACGCAAGGGGGGCAGGCGAGCTATTCGCCGCCGCCGGAGATGGTGCAGGAGATGAAGATCCAGACGGCGCCGTTTGATGCGAGCCAGGGCGGATTTTCGGGGGCGAACTTCAACATTGTGACGCGGTCGGGGTCAAACGACTGGCATGGGGACTTGTGGTTTTCGCACTATTCGCGGCCTTTGATGACGCGGAACTTTTTTGTGAACCGGTTTATCTTCGATCCGAACACGGGGCCGGTGACGGAGGAGAAGAAGAAGTCGCAGTGGCCGCCGACGCAGACGAACCGGTACCGGGCGACGTTCAGCGGGCCGGTGATCAAGAACAAGACGTTTTTCATTTACGGGTATGACAAGTTGTTCCGGAAGCGTCCGGCGACGGGGGTGAACACGGTGCCGACGGCGGAGCAGCGGACGGGAGATTTTTCGAAGCTGCTGGCGTTGGGGGCGCGGTATCAGATTTATGATCCGTTCACGATCGCGGCGGCGGCGGGGGACGGTTTTCGCGGTTGCCGCTGGCGGGCAATGTGATTCCGGCGAGCCGGATCAGCCCGGTGGCGAAGCGGCTGCTGGACTTTTATCCGATGCCGAATTCGACGGAGAACGTGGAGGGGCGGAACAATTTTGTTGCGCCGATCGGGACGCAGATTGATTACTACTCGCATTCGGTGCGGATGGACCACACGATTACGGAACGGCACCGGGTGTTCGGGTCGTTTTCATGGTCGGATCTGGCCGAGCCGGCGAACCGGCGGTTTCCGGGGTTGAACTCGATCGGGCATGTGCAATACCGGCGGCACCGGGGGATTTCGCTGGACGACGTGTATATGATTTCGCCGACGACGATTTTGAATACGCGGTATGGGCTGACGCGATTTTTGAATGGAGAGATTCCGGACACGCTGGGGATGGACCTGGCGGGGTTGGGATTCTCTTCGGGGCTGGCCAATGCGCTGGACCGTGAGTTGACGACGCTGCCGCAGATGACGATTCAGAGCTTGCAGGCGTTGAGCCGGAACACGGGGGCGAAGACGGCGACGAACTATCACTTTGTGACGAGCAACGCGACGCACACGCGGGGGAACCACTCGATCCGGTTTGGGGGCGAGGCGCGGGTGTTTCAGGAGAACCGGTACAGCTATGGCGATTACACGCCGCTGCTGGATTTCCAGGCGGGGTGGACGCGGGGGCCGCTGGACAATTCGCCGACGGCGCCGATTGGGCAGGGGCTGGCTTCGTTTTTGTTTGGCCTGCCGACGGGAGGAGGACGGGACGATAATCCGTCGGTGGCGCAGCAGTCGCGGTTCTTTGGTTTGTATGCGCAGGACGATTGGAAGGTGACGCGGACGCTGACGTTGAACGTGGGGCTGCGGTATGAGATTGAAGCGCCGATCACGGAGCGGTTTGACCGGACGACGCGGGGGTTCGATTTCGGAACGGCGAATCCGATTCAAGCGGCGGCGGCGGCGAACTATGCGCGGAATCCGATTCCGGAGCTGCCGGTGGCGCAGTTTGCGACGCCGGGCGGGCTGTTGTTTGCGAACGTCAGCGGGGCGCCGCGGGGATTGTGGAAGAGCGACAAGACGAACCTGGCGCCGCGATTCGGGTTTGCGTGGCAGATGACGCCGAAGACGGTGTGGCGCGGCGGGTATGGGATTTTCTATGAATTATTGGGCGCCTCGACGAACGACGTGGGGCAGCAGGGCTACAGCCAGCGGACGTCGTTGAACGCGAGCCTGGACAACGGGCTGAGCTTTTTCGGGACGCTGGCGAATCCGTTTCCGAACGGGTTTCTGGCGCCGGCGGGAGCGGCCAACGGGCTGCGGACGTTTGTGGGGCGGTCGCCGGGGTTCTTCGATCCGGGGCTGCGCAACGGGTACATGCAGCGGTGGAGCCTGGGCGTGCAGCGGGAGCTGGCGCAGCGGGTGTTGCTGGAGGCGGCGTATGTGGGCAACCGGGGGAGCCTGATGAGCGTGGCGCGGAACCTGAACGCGGTGCCGAACCGGTATCTGTCGACGTCGGCGGTGCGGGACCAGGCGACGATCGATTTTCTGACGACGAACGTGCGGAACCCGTTCCAGGGGCTGCCGGACTTCACGGGGTCGGCGATGGCGGGGGCGAACGTGGCGCGGAGCCAGTTGCTGAAGCCGTATCCGCATTTCGTGGATTTGAGCGCGGACGATGATATCGGTTATTCGTGGTATCACTCGCTGCAGATGCGGATTGAGCGGCGGTTTGCGCAGGGGTTCACGATTCATGGATCGTACACATGGTCGAAGTTCATGGAGGCGGTGGAGTTGCTGAACGCGGCCGATGCGCGGCCGACGGAGGTGATTTCGCCGCAGGACCGGACGCACCATGTGGCGATCACGGCGATTTATGAGCTGCCGTTCGGGCGGGGGCGTCATTTCCTGGCGTCGTCGCGGGGCGTGGTGGATCACTTGATCGGCGGGTGGCAGGTGCAGGGGATTTACCAGGGCCAGACGGGGCCGCCGTTGAACTTCGGCAACGTGGCGTTTTATGGGAATATCAACGACATCCGGTTGCCGAAGAGCGAGCGGACGGCGGAGCGGTGGTTCAACACCAACGCCGGGTTTGAGCGCGATCCGGCGAAGCAACTGGCGAACAATTTGCGGACGTTCCCGCTGCGGCTGTCGGGGGTGAGGTCGGATGGGTTCAACCAGTGGGATCTGTCGGCGTTCAAGAACTTCCGGATCACGGAGCGGGTGCGGTTCCAGTTGCGGGCCGAGGCGCAGAACGCGCTGAACCACGCGATGTTCAATGCGCCGAACGCGGCGCCGACGAACTCGAACTTCGGGCAGGTGACGGCGACGCAGTTTCCGGAGCAGAGGCGGATCAATTTGGCGGGGAAACTGACGTTCTAGGGCGCGGGTGCGGGAGGACGCGGAAGGAGCACCGCTCCCTTACGGTCGCGGCGCTGTATGCGGCGGCGTGTGAGGTATGTGGCGGCGCGTAGGAAGCCAGACGGTACAGGACCGCCGGAGCGGTCCTGTACGCTGGCTGGCGCGGGGCTACCGTGCGCCGCGGGCGGCAATGGTGGTTGTCATGGGCGCGCGGGCGGCGGCGCTCTCGGTGAGGATGCGGGATTTCACGTGTTCACGCTTGGTTTTGTGAAGCACGAGGCCGGAGCCTTCCTGGGAGACGGAGGCGAGGAAGTAGTCGTCGCCGTAGCGGTTGAAGGTGAGCCAGCAGGCGTTGGTCCGGGCGGCTTTGGTAGCTCCCGCCACGATGACACCGGCGGACTTGGGGTGATTGTACTGGCCGCGCAGCAGGAGGAAGCCGGAGGTGTGCGTGACCAGGTATTCGCCGGCGGGCATGAGGGCGTCGCCGGCATGGAAGTCAAAGGGGATGGTGGCTTGGAGCTTGACGCTCTGCGCGGGGAGCGAGAACGAAGCAAGCGCGGCCAGGAGGGTGGCAGTGAGAACGGAACGGAACATGGTGAATCTCCTCTTGATCCTTGCTATTTGGCTGAGGTGTTTTGAACCTCACTGGGGATAGCGAGGGGAGCGGGGAAAGTCCGCCAAGGGCATGGGGGGGCTTCGGCGGTGGCGGGTGCGTTGGGCGGTGCGGGCGGGGGGCGCGGGCCGGCCCCCCTTTACATGGGGTGCAGGGAGGCGTAGGGTGCGGGATAGGAGGTTAAGGTATGCGGAGCCTCTTGTGGGTTGTGTTGGCGGCGTTGCCGTTGGCGGCGCAGCCGGATGGGTACTGGCAATATGCGGGCGGGGTGAACGAAGCCTCGGAGTTGGGGTTGACCGAGCGCGGGCGGTGTAAGCAGATGGCGGATGCGCTGGATGGGTGGGCGTCATTTCACAAAGCCTGCCGGGAGCCGAGGTTTCAGACAACGATTGCGGTGTCGGGGGAGGTGAACTGGAGCTATGGGACGCTGATGGGGCGGTTGAGCCGGGGGATGGTGATGGAGGTGAAGGGGAAGGGGACGAACAACAGCACGGTGGCGACGATGGCGTGCCGGGCGAGTTGGGAGACGGAGACGTTCACGAAGGGTGAGTTTGCGGCGGCGGGGACTGTGGTGGAGTGTGGGGGGACGTTCACGGTGCCGGGTCCGGTGATGACGCGGAATGGGGACTGGGTGAAGGAGGCGCGGGTGGTGTTGCAGGTGGTGTTTTCGGATGGGTCGTATGTGACGCGGCATTTGGTGTACAAGTGGCGGGCTGGGGAGCCGTTGTGGACGCGGGTGGGAGGCGGTTTCAGGGGGCGGGGTGTGAGATAGCGGGGCATCTAGTATTCTGAGGGGATGCGACTTCTGGCGGGCCTGATGATGGTGGCGGGGGCGGCGTGGGCTGCTCCGCGGTTTATCGAAGAGCCGAGCGTTGCGGCGAATCCCAATGCCAGTGTGCCGTTGGCGGCCGTGGTGCACTTTGCGGCCAGCGAGGCGGTGAGCACGCTGGTGGAGGTGAGCGACGGGAAGAACGCCTGGACGCTGCGCTACGGGCCGGAGCGGGAGGCGGGCAAGGGGTTGGCGGTGGTGGGGATGAGGCCGGGGCGGCGGCACGAGATCGCGGTGACGATTGTGGACGCCAAGGGGGCGAAGACGCGGGCGGTGAGGAAGCTGGAGTGGACGACGCCGGAGTTGCCGAAGGGGGAGGGCGAGTTTCCGGCGATGCGGGTGACGGTGGCGCAGCGGGGGAAGATGGAGCCGGGGTACCGGTTGTTCAGCCCGCGGCGGAGCGGGCGGGACCAGAAGTTCTCGACCTCGTTCGGGATGCTGTGCATGGTGGACGGGGCGGGCGAGGTGGTTTGGTATTACCGGACGAATTCGCGTGTGAGCGATGTGCAGCCGATGCGGAACGGCAACATCGCGTTTGTGACGCAGGATTACCGGGCGGTGGAGATCGACCTGTTGGGCAACGTGGTGCAGCAGTGGTATGCGGGGCGGCGTCCGGCGGGGAAGACGAGCGGGGCGGCGATTGACACGATCACGTTCCATCACGAGTTGGACGAATTGCCGAACGGGAACCTGGTGGTGTTGTCGTCGGAGGTGCGGGAGCTGGACAACTACTACACGTCGGAGACGGATGAGAAAGCGCCACGGCAGCGGATGAAGGTGATGGGGGATGTGCTGATTGAGTTCACGCGCGAGGGCAAGGAGGTGTGGCGGTGGAACGCGTTTGACGCGCTGGACCCGTACCGGATCGGGTATGAGACGTTTGACGGGTATTGGACGCGGCGGGGATTTCCGGATGTGAAGGCGGATTTTTCGCACGCCAACGGGGTGATGTACGACGCGGCGGACGATTCGTATGTGGTGAATTTCCGGATGCTGTCGAACGTGGTGAAGGTGGACCGGAAGACGAAGGAGATCAAGTGGATTCTGGGCGATCCGAAGGGGTTGAAGCCGGAGTTGCAGGCGAAGGCGTTCCGGCTGGAGCCGAAGGGGGCGCGGTGGTTCTACCATCAGCATGCGCCGACGCCGACGCCGTGGGGGACGTTCATGGTGTTTGACAACTCAAACTACCGGGCGTGGCCGTTTGACAAGCCGGCGACGCCGGGGGAGAGCTACAGCCGGGCGGTGGAGTACAAGCTGGATGAGAAGCGGCGGGTGGCGCGGGAGGTGTGGGTGTCAGAGAAGGACCCGTCGCGGGAGGAGTGGGCGTACTCGATAGCGATGGGGGATGTGGACCCGATGCCGAAGACGGGGAACGTGCTGGTGCATTACGGATCCCTGATGCCGCGGACGGAGGCGGCGCGGGCGAGCCGGGCGAGGTTGGGCGAGGCGATGGAGTGGACGCGGATCCGGGAGTACACGCGGGGGAAGCGGGTGGAGGTGGTGTGGGAACTGGTGTTCGGCGAGCCGGAGGGGAAGGCGAAGGTGGGGTGGCATGTGTATGGCGGGGAGTTGGTGAAGGAGTTTGGGCGGTAGGGGGGCGCGGTGAGGAGTTGGGTCAGCGTGTGGCGTGGGGGACGGGGAGGGGGTTGCCAGTGGCGAGGGAGTAGAGGACGTCGGGGCAGAGGTCGAGGCCGTTGGGCCAGCAGAGGGTGCCGGCTTGCGGATCGAGTTGGACGGAGCGGAAGAAGGCGAGGTCTTCGAGCGGGGAGAACATGCCGCCGCGGTTGAGGATGCGGGATTGGAGGTCGATGGTTCCGGTGGCGCCGTCGGAGAAGGTGAGTTGGAGTTGGTAGCCGGTGAGGGGTTGGACGTGGGTGGCGCTGGGGCATGCCAAGCGGCGCCAGGGGGGCGTGCGGGTTGCGGGGGCACGGCGCAGTGAGGCGGGCGGGTGGGGAGAGGGAGGCCGGGCGGGGCGGTGACGGAGGCGGCGGTGTGGGAGCGGGTGGGTGTGGACCCAATGGAGTTGTTGCGGACGGAGGAGGGGCGGGAGCGGCTGGGGGCGATTTATGGGGAATATGCGGCGGTGGCGGGGCGGCATGGGGTACCGATTGTGATGTGTGCGCCGACGTGGCGGGCGAACCGGGAGCGGGTGGGGGCGGGAGAGAATCAGCGGGCGGTGGAGTTCCTTGCGGGGTTCACGCCGTGGCATTTGGCGCTGATGGGTCCGCGGGGGGATTGCTATACGCCGGAGGCGGCGCTGGGGCGGGAGGAGGCGCGGCGGTTTCATGAGTGGCAGGCGGGGGAGTTGCGGGGGGCGCGGGGGGTGCTGCTTTCGACGTTTCCGGCGGTGAGCGAGGCGCTGGGGATTTTGGATGTGCTGGAGGCTCCGGCGGTGGTGAGTTTTGTGCTGACCGAGGAGGGGCGACTGCTCGATGGGACGCCGCTGGAGCGGGCGATGGAGGAGATCGATGATGGGGCGGAGCGGCGGCCGGTGGGATATTGGGTGAATTGCACTCATGCGGGGCGGGCGCTCGGTTGAGGCTGCAGAGCGGGCGCAACCGAGCGGCGGTGATTGCGAGTGGTTGATTGGGTGTGCAGGCGAATTCGTCGCGGTTGGATCCTCGGGAGTTTGCGACGGCGGCGGAGTTTGACGGGGATGGGCCGGAGGAGTTTGCCGAGGGGTTGCTGGCGCTGCGGCGGGAGTTTGGGGTGCGTGTGTTGGGCGGGTGTTGCGGGACGCGGGCCGAGCACCTGGATGCGCTGGCGGGGGCGCTGGCGCGGGACGCTACTCGACGGTGAGTTTGGTGCCGTGGGTTTCGGGGGTTTTGGAGAGGGTCTCGATGCGGTGATCGAGGAGTTCGCGGAGGCCCTTTAGCATCTCGACGCGGGCGCGGCGGAAGTGTTCGCCGGCGGCTTCGGGCGGGGCCAGGGTTTGGAGGAGAGTGGTGATGGTGGTTCCGATGCCGGCGCAGAGGCAGGCGGGCTCAGGGCGCGGGGCGGCGGATTCGGTTTTGGGGGTTTCTTCGGTCATTGGGCGCTCCTCATTTCCACTACTAACACATTGTCCTCCATGCGGGCCTTGGAGGGAATCATGGCGGCCATGGTGGTGGGCAGGCCGACGTGGCGGCGGAGGGTTCCGATTTCGACGACGAGCTCGTCGCGCTTTTTGAAAAGCCCGATTTCGCCTTTTTGGACGAAGGGCATGTGGAGGCGGACTTCGTAGTGGTCGCCCGAGCGGGCAAAGGAGTAGGGCTTCTCGAGGAAGCGGATGGCGGAGGGGTCGGTGTCGCCGGGGTAGAGGCCGTTGGCGACGGTGAGGAGGCCGTCGTAGCCGAGGACTTCGCGGTTGAAGAGCGGGACTTGTGAGACGGGGACGGGGGCGAAGTAGGCTTCGATTTCGGCAAGGACGCGGGATTGGGATTCGCGCCACTGCTGGAAGAACGCGTCGTGGATTTCGGCGGGGAGGAGGCGGTTGACGATGACGCCGTCGACGGTGAGGCCGTGGAGGGAGAAGTAGACGAAGGCGCGCTGGGTTTCGCGGAGGACCATTTTTTCGGCGTTGGTGACGAGGCGGACGCTGGTGATGGCGGGGTCTTCGAGGACGGTGTCGATGCCCTGGATTTTGGCGAAGAGGCCGGCGATGTTGGCGAAGTAGGAGTCGGGCGGGGCTTCGATGGGGCCGAGCTTATTGACGAAGGGGCGGACGGCCTTCATGACGTTGCGCTGGAGGTTGAAGACGTGTTTGATGTACCAGTCGAGCGTGGTGGGGAGGCTGACGAAGCGGAGGGATTCGGCGGTGGGGGCGCAGTCGAGGATGATGACGTCGAAGCGGTTTTCGCGGCGGTACTGGTTGACGTACATCATGGCGCTGAGCTCTTCCATGCCGGGGAAGATGGCCATCTCTTCGGCTTCGACGTCGCCGAGGCCGGTGGTGCGGAGGACGGAGGTGATGTAGCCGGAGATTTCGTTCCAGTGGCGTTTGATTTCGCGCTGGATGTTGACCTCCTGGATGAAGAGGTTGGGGGCGAGGGGTTTGGGGTCGGAGGTATCGCCATGGAAGAGGCCGCCTTCGAGGTCGAACGCGTCGCCGAGGGAGTGGGCGGGGTCGACGCTCATGACGAGGGTGCGGTGGCCGAGTTGGGCGAGGCGGACGCCGGTGGCGGCGGCGATGCTGGTTTTGCCGACGCCGCCTTTGCCGCTGAAGAGGATGATGCGCATGGGGTTGGTTATAGGATGCCGCCGGCGGGGGGTGGGATGGAAGAGATGTGGGGGGGCGGCGGGAGGAGAGACGCCGGCCCCCGTGGGGGATGCGCGGAAATTGGGAGAGCGGTGGCTGTCGCTATTTCGTGATGCGGATGGAGGAGTTGGAGGTTTTCAGTTCGACGATGGGGCCGCCGGCGCCGATTTTGCCGCTGAGTTCGGATTTGGATTCGGTTTCGCCGGAGACGGGGTAGTCGCTGCGGACCTTGCCGGAGGAGGTGGAGGCGCGGAGGTTCATGCCGGATTCGGGGACGCGGAGTTCGATGGGACCGTTGGAGGAGCGGACGAAGACGTCGGTGTTGACCTTATCGAGGCTGAGCTTGACGGGGCCGTTGGAGGTGCGGATTTTGACGGGGCGGGAGCGGTCGAGGTCAGAGGCGTCGATGTCGACGGGGCCGTTGGAGGTGGTGACGTCGAGCATGCCGCGGACGCCGTCGGCATCGACGGGGCCGTTGGAGGTGGAGGCGACGAGCGAGCCGTTGAAGCCGGAGATGGTGAGGGGGCCGTTGGAGGTGGTGGCGTCGAGGTCGCCCTTGAGGTCGCGGATTTTCATGGGGCCGTTGGAGGTGAGGAGGCGGGCGCGGCCTTCGGTGCCTTCGATGGAGATGGGGCCGTTGGAGGTTTTGACTTCCTCAAGGAGGATTTTGCGGGGGACGTGGACGATGAACTTCACGCCGGCGTTGCCTTTCCAGTTGTTCCAATCGGGGCGGGTGGCTTTGACGGAGACGGTGTCGGCGGTGTGGAGGATGTCGATTTTGATGTCGTCGAGGCGTTCCTTCTGGGAGGCGTATTTTTCGCCGTTGATTTCGACTTTGTCCTGGCTCCAGCCGTAGATTTCGACGGGGCCGTTGAAGCCGGAGAGGGAGAAGCGGCCGCCGGGTTTGAGGTCGTAGGAATGCTGGAAGGGTTCGCGGTAGCGCTGGCTATCGGCGCCGATGTCGTCGAGGTCGCAAGCGGTGAGGCAGGCGAGGGCGGCGGAAAACAGGGCAATGTGCAGGCGTCGCATAGTGAGAGCTCCTCTGGATAGATACGTACGAAGGGGGGGAGGAGTTTGTTCCGTGAAAGTGAAGGGGAGGGGAGGGGGAGATGCTGGGCGTAGAATGAGAGAGGAAGCCAACATGGGCAAGCTATCGGCATCGAGAAAGGGTCTGGTGAACCGCCGGGGGCCCGCCACGGTGAAGGAGCCGCCTTTGAACGTTGAACAGGTGAAGAAGCACTTGCGGAAGGGGCTATCGCTGAGTGTGGCCGAGGCGGGGAGGCAAACAATGCCGGGCAAGGGGTCGGAGCCGGTGCTGGCGCGCGTGTTGGACGTGTTTGGGGATGAGCAAAAGGCGGCGCACTGGCTGTTGAGCCCGCTGGGGATCTTGGATGACGTATCGCCGGCGCAGGCATTGCTGAGGAAGGGCGGGCGGGAACGGGTGGAAGCGATTCTGACGCGGATTGAACACAACATTCCTTCGTAGCCGGCGGACCATCCCATGAGTCCGCGGGTTTATCGAGTTTGCCGTGCCGTGCACGCGCGGCTTGACGGGGCAGGGCGCGGCTGGTGGGAGGGCGGTGGAATTCGCCGGGGACTGCTGTGGTCTACATGGCGGAGAGCGTTTCGCTGGCGGTGTTGGAGAATCTGGTGCACATGTCGCGGGAGGATTTCCCGACGGGGTATGTGGTGGTGAGCGCGGTGATCCCTGAGGGCGTGCGGGTGATGGGCGAGGAGGAGTTGGTGGCGCGGTATGGGGAGCGGAGCATGACGGAGTTGGGGGATGCCTGGGTGAAGGGAATGGAGTCGGCGGTGTTGCGAGTGCGGTCGAGAGTGGTGGGGGAGGAGCACAATTTCCTGCTCAATCCGGCGCATGGGGAGTTTGCGCGGATCGCGGTGGAGGCGGCGAGGCCATTTAAGTTCGACACGCGGCTGTTTGGCGGGGAGGCTCGCAGATAGATCTGCGTGCTAGTCTGGAAATTCCCCCCTGTTGGAGATTCCTGGGTTCTTTCATATGAAAAAAGTGCTTGCCCTCAATCGAGGTGAGATTGCCATCCGTATTTTCCGTGCGGCCAATGAGCTTGGGCTGCGGACGGTGGCGGTGTATTCGCAGGAGGACCGGCTGAGTTTGCACCGGTTCAAGGCGGACGAGGCGTTCCTGGTGGGCGATGGGGCCGGCGGCCGGAAGGCGCTGGGGCCGGTGCAGGCGTACCTCGACGTGGAGGGCATTGTCGCGCTGGCTAAGGAGAAGGGCGTCGATTTCATTCATCCGGGGTATGGGTTTCTTTCGGAGAATCCGGCACTGCCTCGGGCGTGCGAGGCGGCGGGGATCACCTTTGTTGGCCCGTCGGCGGAGATTCTCGACCTGCTGGGCGATAAAACAGCGGCCCGGCGGTTGGCGGAGAAGGCCGAAGTTCCGGTGATTCCGGGGACGGAGCGGCCGGTGTTGAAAGCGGCCGAGGCGGAGAAGGCGGCGGCGCGGATCGGGTTTCCGCTGATCATCAAGGCGGCGTTTGGCGGGGGCGGGCGCGGGATGCGGGTGGTGGAGAACGCGGGGCAGTTGAAGGGTCTGCTGGAGGAGGCGACGGCGGAGGCGGCGGCGGCGTTTGGGAATGGGGCGGTGTTTCTGGAGCGGTTCATCAAGCGGCCGCGGCACATTGAGGTGCAGATTCTGGGGGACAAGCACGGCAACATTCTGCATCTGTATGAGCGGGATTGTTCGGTGCAGCGGCGGCATCAGAAGGTGGTGGAGGTGGCGCCGGCGGTGTCGCTCGAGCGCGCGGTGCGGGATGAGATTACGGGCGCGGCGGTGAAGCTGTGCAAGGCGGCGGGGTACTTTGGCGCGGGGACGGTGGAGTTTCTGCTCGATTCGGAGACGAACGAGTGGTTCTTCATTGAGGTGAATCCGCGCGTGCAGGTGGAGCACACGGTGACCGAGGAGGTGACCGGCATCGACATTGTGCGGTCGCAGATTCTGATTGCGATGGGCGAGCGGCTGGATGGGGCGGAGATCAACATTCCGTCGCAGGAGGCGGTGGAACTGCATGGGTATGCGCTGCAGTGCCGCATTACGACGGAGGACCCGGCGAACAACTTTGTGCCGGACTACGGGAAGATTCACACGTACCGGTCGCCGGCGGGCTTTGGCATCCGGTTGGATGGAGCGAGCGCGTATGGCGGGGCGGTGATCACGCCTTACTACGATTCGCTGCTGGTGAAGATGACGGCGTGGGGGCAGAACTTCGGGCAGGCGTGCCAGCGGATGGACCGGGCGCTGCGGGAGTTTCGCATTCGCGGGGTGAAGACGAACATTCCGTTTTTGGAGAATGTCGTCAACGACCGGACGTTCATTGCGGGCGAGGCGACGACGCGGTTCCTGGATGAGAACCCGCACCTGTTCCGCTTTAAGGCGCGGAAGGACCGGGCGACGAAGCTGCTCACCTACATTGCCGAGGTGAGCGTGAATGGGAATCCGGAGGTGGCGGGGAGGCCGCAGCCGGCGCAGTTCCGGCGGGCTCCGGTGCCGGAGTTTGACGTGCTGCCGCAGGGGTTGCCGAAGGGCACGCGGAATTTGCTGGATGAGAAGGGGCCGGAGGGGTTGGCGGAGTGGATGAAGTCGCAGAAGCGGCTGCTGCTGACGGACACGACGTTCCGGGATGCGCATCAGTCGTTGATGGCGACGCGGATGCGGACCTACGACATGCTGGCGATTGCGCCGTATGTGGCGCAGCACCTGGCGGGGCTGTTCAGCATTGAAATGTGGGGCGGGGCGACGTTTGACGTGGCGATGCGGTTCCTGCATGAGGATCCATTTGAACGGCTGCGGAAACTGCGCGAGGCGATTCCGAATATCTGTTTCCAGATGCTGCTGCGGGCGTCGAACGCGGTGGGCTACACGGCGTATCCGGACAACGTGGTGCGGGAGTTCATTGCGGAGAGCGCGCGGCAGGGGATCGATATTTTCCGGGTGTTCGATTCGCTGAACTGGCTGCCGAACATGAAGATCCCGATGGAGGCGGTGCGGAAGACGGGACGGGTGTGCGAGGCGGCGGTGTGCTACACGGGCGACATTCTGGACCCGAAGCGCGATAAGTATCCGCTGGCTTACTACGTGAAGATGGCGAAGGAGCTGGAGCGGATGGGCGCGCACATTCTGGCCATCAAGGACATGGCCGGATTGCTGAAACCGTTCGCGGCGCAGAAGCTGGTGAAGGCGTTGAAGGAAGAGACGGGGCTGCCGGTGCACTTCCACACGCATGACACGTCGGGCATTGCGGCGTCGAGCTATGTGATGGCGGCGGGGGCGGGCGTGGATGCGGTGGATTGCGCGATTTCGTCGATGTCGGGGACGACGTCGCAGCCGAATTTGAATTCGCTGGTGGCGGCGTTTGCGAATACGCCTCGGGCGACGGGACTGGATGGCGAGGCTCTGCAGAAGTGCGCCGATTATTGGGAGACGGTGCGGACGTGGTATGCGCCGTTCGATGAAGCGCCGAAGTCGGGGACGGCCGAGGTGTATCTGCACGAGATGCCGGGCGGGCAGTATACGAATTTGAAGGCGCAGGCGGAGTCGATGGGCCTGGGCGAGCGGTGGCCGGAGATTGCGCGGATGTACGCCGATGTGAACATGGCGTTCGGCGACATTGTGAAGGTGACGCCTTCGAGCAAAGTTGTGGGCGACATGGCGCTGTTTCTCATTTCGCATGGGATGACGGTGGCAGAGTTTCTGGAGCTCGATGCGGACCATGCGGTGAACATTCCGAACTCGGTGGTGGAGATGTTCCAGGGTTCGCTGGGCGAGCCGGCGGGCGGTTGGCCGAAGAAGATGGCGCGGGTGGTGTTGAAAGGGGCGAAGCCGCAGAAGGGGCGGGCGAGCGCGCGCATGGCTCCGGCGGACATGCAGCAGGTGGCGGCGACGGTAGAGAAGAAGCTGGGTCACAAGCCGGCGGCGACGGATTTGATGTGCTACCTGATGTACCCGGACGTGTACACGAAGTTTGCGCGGAACCAGGCGCATTGGGGAGGCGTGGATGTGTTGCCGACGCCGCAGTTCTTCTATGGGATGAAGAACGGCGAGGAGATGACGGTGGAGATCGAGCCGGGGAAGGCTCTCATTGTGAAGTTCCTGACGATTGGCGAGCCGCATCCGGACGGGACGCGGACGGTGTTTTTTGAATTGAACGGGCAGCCGCGCGAGGTGACGGTGCGCGATAAGTCGCTCGAGGTGCAGGGGTCGGCGGCGGAGAAGGCGGACCCGGGCAACGCGGGGCATGTGGGGGCGCCGATTCCGGGGGCGGTGTCGGGGATTGCGGTGGAGGTGGGGACGAAGGTGCAGAAGGGCGACAAGCTGCTGATCATGGAAGCGATGAAGATG
>JADJOP010000042.1 GCA_016713735.1 Bryobacterales bacterium | reverse complement strand
CCGCCACGTGAGAATGTCCTATTGGTGCCAAGTAGAAATGTCCTGTTGACAGGGTCACGCTGGCAGGGTGGAAAACGGAGCCCTGCAGATGACGCAAAAGGAGCGCGACCGGCTGGTCGTGTTGAAGAAGGCCGAGCAGAGACTGATTACGCAGAGGCAGGCGGCCGAAGAGCTGAGCCTGAGCGAACGGCACGTGAGGCGGCTGCTGGTGAAGCTGAAGCGCGAGGGCGACAAGGCGGTGATCCACGGATTGCGCAGCCGGCCGTCGAACCACAAACTAAGCCCGGAACTGAGGGAGAAGGCGGTCCGCATCCTTTCCCAAGCGGTCTACCGCGGCTTTGGGCCGACGCTGGCCGCCGAGTACCTGGCCAAGAAGCACAAGGTGCGCATCGGCCGGGAAGCGCTGCGCAAGCTGATGATGGGGGCTGGGCTGTGGCGCGGCAAGCGGCGCACCCTGGAAGCGGTGCACACCTGGCGGCAGCGGCGCGGCTCGCGCGGCGAACTGGTGCAATGGGACACCTCCGATCACGACTGGCTGGAGGGCCGCGGGGAGAAGCTGTACCTGATCCACATGATCGACGACGCCAGCAGCGAGTTGACAGGGCGTTTCGTCTACGCCGATTCCACCGCGGAGAACATGCTTCTGTTGTGGAGTTACCTGGAGCGCAACGGCCGTCCGGTGACCTTCTACACCGACAAGGCGAGCCTATTCCAGACGGCGCGCAAGCATCGCCGCGACCGGCCGGGCGAAGAAGTGGATGCGGTCGAGATGCCGCCTACCCAGATCGGCCGCGCGCTGCGCGAGTTGGGCGTGAGTTGGATTCCAGCCCATTCGCCCCAGGCCAAGGGACGCGTCGAGCGCAGCTTCTCCACGGCGCAGGACCGCTTGGTGAAGGGGTTGCGCGTGGCCGGGGTCACGACACTCAAGCAAGCCAACCGGTATCTGGAAGAGGAGTTTCTCCCGTGGTGGAACCAGCATCTGACGGTGTTGCCGGCCAATCCTGCCGACGCACACCGGCCGCTGGGGCCGGAACACGATCTGGCCTCGGCGTTGAGCCATGTCGAGACGCGCCAGGTGGGCAACGACTACACCCTGCACTACCAGGGCTGTCTGTATCAGATCGCCCGTGGCGATGTGCGGCCCGGCCTGCGCGGAGCCACCGTGCGAGTGGAAGCAAGGTTGGACGGATCACTGGCGGTGCGCTTTCAGCAGCACTGGCTGAACATCGAACCTATCGAGCCGAGGCCGAAAGCGGCGCCGGCTCCCAAGGCGGCACCGCGCAAGCCGCCCTCTTCCGGCGTGCCCGATGCCTGGCGCGCCGCACACCAGCGGATGAGCCAGGCCAAGTCTCTCCCTATGTGGCAAGCCGCCGCCATCAACCGCACCCGCACGAGGCAAACAATGGATTGATGAACAAGGTACGCCGGGCAAACACCGCCCGGCGGGCCTCGCGTTTCCTCTATCCGAAGACGGCTACTCGAAGGCTTCACCCAAGCAGAGGGACCCCGGAAAACCAAAACCCCCGGAACGGGTTGCTGTCATGCCGTGGCCCGGTTGACCGAGGGTTTGGTGCCGTCTGCTTCGGAGCCAGCCCCGTCGCAGCCGTCTTCGGATCTGCCCCAGGGAGCGCGACTTCCCCAAAACATCACACCCACACTAAACCCGCCTCCCGGAACTCATGCTCAAAACCGGACATCTCTACTTGGCGGGGATTAGGACATTTCTATTTGGCGTTGACAGGAGGGTAGCTCCATCGTGGGGCATCACCCGCCGCCTGGCGGCCTGGCCCGCCCGCCGGAACGGGGGCGGGGACACGGCCGCCCGCCCGGAACGGGGGCGGGGCCGGCCGTCCGGGGGGGGGGGGGGGGGACGCACCAAAATATGGACCGGAGAGTGGGGCACGGCCTGCAGGTAGGAGGAGGATCGTATGATCGCAGGCGTAGCAAACCACGATGTGGTGGAGCGGGCCATTCGCCGCCAGCCACAATTGAAGATGGCCATGGCCCAGGCGCAGCATGTGGCGCCGCGCATTAAGGAAGTGATCAACGAGATCACCACGGCCATGGCGGCCAGGTCCGTCCCCCGCAATTCGGTGATCGAGGAGTTTGAACGCAAGTTTCCCTCCCTGTTCCGTGCCGCGGTGGTGCAGGGCATGCACATGCCACACAAGCCGGGCGGTCCAGCCGGCGGGCACATCACGTCGGCGGCGGCGGGCCGGGCCATGCAGGGACACGGCGCGAAGTGCGCGCTGGCCTCCATGGCCGAGAAAGCGCTCTTCATGGCCGCCCTGGAAGGGGCCATCGATGAGGCCGAGGAGTCCAACACCTTCGACCTGGCCACCGCCATCACCCAGCTCACCACCAAGCTCGACAAACTGCGGCCCGAGTACCGGGAAGACCTGCAGGAGCTCAACCAGATGCTGGAGGTGCTGCAGAACATGACGCAGGCCACCCATCACATGAACATGGGCGTCGTGCAGAACATGCGGCGTTAGCGGCCAGCGCCCACCGCCCTACAGTACTCCCCCCTTGCCGCACCCCTGCACGCGCCCGCGGATTTTTTGACACAATTCTCTCCTGAACCGCGCAGCTCTAGCTAAGCAGCAGCAGGACATTCTGTCCCAGCCAGGAGGAATCATGATCGGCAACCTGTTCGGCCCGTCCGGAGCGGGCGACATTCTGAAAACCGTGTTCAAGGCCACCCCCATGGGTGTCGCCACGAGCGCCATCTCGGACATCTTCAAGAGCACCGGCATCATGGACGACATTGGCAAGCTGCTCGATGGAGCGGTGTCGAAACCGAAGCCCGGCGGTTTCGGCAACATCGACAAGATCGTGAAAAAGATCGTCGGGCAAATGGAAAAAGAAAAGGGGCTGCCCTATGGCCTCATGCCCAGGGACTACTTCGACGGCCCGGGCGGAGGCATCAGCGGAGGCATCAACAGCGCCGCCAAGTCCATTACCGCCGGCATGGCGAGCGCCTTGCAAGGCATGGGCGGTAAGGCCGGCTCCCCGTCGCCCGGCGGCGGCATGGCCGGCGGCAAATTCGGCCCTCCTGGCGCCGGGATGGCGGGCGGCATGGCGGGCGGCATGGCGGGCGGCAAATTCGGCCCTCCGGGCGGCGGGATGGCGGGCGGCATGGCAGGCGGCATGGGCGGCGGCCTCGCCGGCATGGCCCAGAAGGCGATCTTCATCAGCGCCCTCCAACAGGCCATCCAGAAAGCCGCCTCGCAGCAGAACTTCAACCTGGAGACGGCCATCAACGACCTCTGGATCAAGCTCAGCAGCCTTCGCCCGCAGGGACGCCAGGACCTGCAGGAGCTGAACCAGATGTTCCAGATGCTCGAAGGCATCGCACGGCAGATGCAGGAGATGCAGAAAAACGCCATCCAGAACATGCGCTAGTCTCGCCCCGCCGGCGGCGCGCTCACACGCCAGCGCCCGCGAGTGCGGCATCATGGTGACATGACGGAGGAGATCAAGCGCGCCTACGAAGCGCTGGAGGTGGAGCCCGGCGCGAGCGAGTCCGAGCTGCGCGAAGCCTACCTCGACCTGGTGAAGGTGTGGCATCCTGACCGCCACCAGCACGACTCCGACCGCCTGCGCAAGCGCGCCGAACAGAAGCTCAAAGACATCACGCAGGCCTATGAGAAGCTGCGAGGCCTCGGCCAGCAGCCCGCCGAGGACGGCCTCTTTCCCATGGACTTTGGCGGCATGTGGGGCTACGTCGATGCCCGCGGCCGCACCGCCATTCATCCTCTCTACACCGCCGCGCGCCCCTTTCGCGAAGGCCTGGCGGCCGTCGTAATGGTGGAGAAATGGGGCTTCATCGACACCGGCGGCGACTTTCGCGTCACGCCGCTCTACGAAGAGTGCGGCGATTTCCACGAAGGCCTCGCCGCCGTCAGATGGTATGGACGTTGGGGCTATGTCGACCGCGACGGCCTGTTCGTCATCCAGCCGCGCTTCCAGGAAGCGGGCCCCTTTCGCGAGGGCCGCGCTGAAGTCCGCCTGGGCCCGCGCCAGGGCCTGCTGGAACGCTCCGGCGACGTCGAGTTCCACCGCAACCGGCTTGATTGACGCGCGCCCGCCTCAGGGAGGAAGGGGTCCCGCGCTCAGGGCTCAACGGGTAGGAGCCCGCCACGGCTCAGGGCTGAACGGGCAGGTCGGTGATGTCGTGAACCAGTCCCGGCGCTTCAACGGCCAGCGGCGCCACGCCGCCCCGCTTCAGCTGCGGCACGGTCACCGTGAGCGGCGCGCCAGGCTTGGCCTCCGCGGGCTGCGAATCGATGAGCACGCGCGTCGGCCCGGGCTTGTAGCCCGGCACTTCGATGGTGATCATCTCGCCCGAACGCGCCGGCTTGGAGGCATCCACCGCGCTTCCATCGGCGTGCGTTGCTTTGAGCGGCGCAGGCGCCGGCGGCACCTGGTTCGACGTGCGCACACCAAAGAAAATGCCATGGTCGAGCGACAACTCATTGCGCGCGCCCGCATGCACACCGGCAAACGCCTTCGGGTTGCCCCCGATCACCAGGTTCGATTGCGTCGCCGCCACCTTCGGCCCCAGCGCCGACGAACCGTCGGTGCCCGTGCGGCAGGCATTGCGCGTGATCAGCGCCGTGCTCGCCTTGCCGTCCCAAATCGTCTGCTCCAGATCGATCATCCCCGCGCCGGCATTGCGCGCCGCGCCGCTGGCGCTGGAGATCACCGCCGGTTTCGCATTGATCTCGTAAGGAACCGTCGCCGACCACTCCGTCATCGTGAAGGCGCCCATCCAGGAGAACGACGACGCCTCGGGGTCTTCGCGCAAGCCCACCAGGATGTCGCGCGGCCCGGCGCCGGACGACCAGGCCAGGAAGAACGCGCCGTCGGCCGACAACAGCACATCGCGCTCGCCCGTCAGCGGCAGGTTCACATCGGCCTTGGGAAAGCTGATCGTCCCCGTGCCGTCCGGCTTGGCCGCGATCTTCGGCACGGCAAACGTCACCTCGCGAGTCACATCGTCAAACTCCGTGGTGTGGCTCACCACGCTCGCCGTCTCGTCCACGCGCCGCGGCGTGAACGGCAGATTCACCAGCCCGCTCGTGATGCCGCGCGGAGCCAGCGGCAACAGCTGCAGCCACGCCGCGCGGTACATGCCGGCCGTGGAAATGGGCGCCGTCGAACCGGCCGGCGGCGCGGGAATAGCCACGAAAAAAGTATGCGTCCCCACCTTGGCCCCGGCCCCGGTCAACACCCGGCCATCCTCTGACGCGGTCAACTTCAGCGTGCCGCCCAGCAACGTCGGCGCATCGAGCGTGAAGCGGCCCGGCGCCGTCTGCTGGCAGGCCGGTTTGAGCGCGATGGGCTTTGCCGCCTCGCGGTTGCGCGCCGCGCGACCTTGCACGGCGCAGGCCCCAGGGCTGAGGGTGAGCGTGCCGGCGGCCACGGCCACCTCCCTGCCCTTGGGCGTCTCTACCGTGGTCAGTTCCAGGAATGAGTAGGGCCCGCTTTGGGCCGCGAGCAGGCAGGGTACGGCGAACAGCCGGAGCAGTCGGTGCATGGTTATCGTTTGGCTTTGAGGGCAGGCTTGGAGGCTTGCGATTGCGGTTTGTGCGAAGGCGGCACGGCGTCCTTGGGCATCTCGCCCGTGAGCGCTTTGAGAAACTCCACCAGGTCCTTCTTCGCTTGGGGAATCTGCTCCTTCGGCACGAAGGTGAGCGGCAGGTGCGGCATCACGCCGGAGAGAAACTGGTTATGCCGCCCGCCGTCGAGATAGAAATCCACCACCTCTTCGAGCGTCTTCATGCTGCCGTCGTGCATGTAGGGAGCGGTGAGGGCGATGTTGCGCAGCGTCACCACCTTGAAGGCGCCGGTGTCCTTGCGCTCTTCGGTGACGAGCGTGCGCCCCAGGTCCTGAAACGCGCCGGTGGCCGCATCGTAGGCCACGCCCGTGTTGTGGAAGCGCGGCTCGGTGAAGGTGGCAAAGGCCTCGTTGATGTTGTGGCAGGAGATGCAGTTCGGGCTCTCAAGCGTGCGGTCCATGAAGAACTTCATGCCGCGGATGGCCGACGCCGACATGGCCGTCTTGTCGCCGCCGTAGTAGTAGCGGTCAAACGGCGAATTGCCGCTCACCAGCGTGCGCTCATAGGCCGCCAGCGCCTTGGTCACCATCGAGTGCGTGATGCGCCCAGGACCGAACGCCTGCGCGAACAGCGCGACATACTCTGGGCTCGCCGCCAGTTTGCGCTCCACGCCGGTGAGCGAACTGGCCATCTCGATCGGATTCTGGATCGGCCCCTCGGCCTGCTGTTCCAGCGTCAACGAGCGGCCATCCCAGAACTGCGTCTGATGGTAGACCGCGTTGAGAATCGTCATCGCCTGGCGGTTGCCCAACTGCTCGCCCACACCGGGCGAAAAGCGGCGCGCGTCGCTGAAGGCGGCCTCCGGATCGTGGCAGGAGGCGCACGAGATCGAGTTGTCGCGCGACAGAATTGGATCGAAGAACAGCTTGCGTCCCAGCGCCACCGTCTCCGCCGTGGGCGGATTGGTGCCGGGATAGGAAACCGGCGGCAGCCCCAGCGCCGAGGGCAGTGCGATCGTCTTGCCGGTGGGAATTCCCTTGGAAGCCGGCGGAAGTTCCGTGCCGCGGCTGCGTGCGCGCGGGGGCAGGCTATCGGCGGCCAGCGCGCTGACTGCCAGCAAGGACATCACTGCCAGCAAGGCCACGCCCGCAGGCAAGACTGGGGCCCATGCGAAACGGGTGGAGAACTTCATGGCTGTTCTACCATTACAACATTTCGGACCGCCTCTGTCGCGTCCCGCCCCGTCACGCAGCCCACACGCACGCGCTTCGATCTCTACTTCTCCGAGCCTTCGGTCGGCGCCACGCCGCGCTTCTCACCCGGCGCCACCGCGCCCTTCAACGCCAGTTCGGCGCCGGAGCGGATCAGCGACGTCTCACCCGGGCCCTGGAAGAACCGGTAGCCCTGCCGCGTCCCCTTCCAGGCCAGCGGACCGGCCACCACCTTGCCGTGCTTCAAGGTTGCCGCCTTGATCTTGTCCACAATGGCCTCATACTTCGGGTCGCCCTGCTTGAGGCCGGAGAAGCTCGACAGGTCGGTCGAGGCCACGAACACCACGTCGACCTCGGGAATGGCCGCGATCTGGTCCGCAATCTCGGCGCCCGCCGGCGATTCGATCATCGCCACGATCATGATGTTGTCGTTGGCCACGGCGCGGTAGTCGCGGCCGTAGAGCGCGCCATAGTAGCCGCCGCCCTGGCTGCGCTTGCCCTTCGGCGGATAGTTGGCGAACTTCACCGCGTTCTTCACCTTCTCCACGCTTTCCACCATCGGCAGGATGATGCCCAGCGCGCCCATGTCGGTGGCCTTCTGAATGTCGCCTTCGGTGGCGTCCGGCACGCGCACGAACGGAATGCCCGGTGAGCCCTTGCAGGTCATGATCATGTGCGCCACGTCCTGGTAGCTGAGCGGGCTGTGCTGCATCTCAATCCAGAGAAAATCAAAACCGGAGTTCGCCATCGCGCAGTAGGTGTCCGGATCAGGCACCGACACGGTTCCGCCGACGACCTGTTTGCCTTCGGCGAGCTTCTGCTTCACCGTGTTCAACATCTTCGTCGGCGCCTGCGCCGTGAGGTTGGCCGCAATCAACGCGAGGCTTGCGGCGAGGACAAGGGTTTTCTTCATGGCCGTTTGGGCTCCTTTGTGGTGTTGAGAATTATATGTGGTTTGCCGCCGGCGGTGGGATGTGCGGGCAGAGGGCGTGACGATGTCCCCAGTGCCGTCCCACCCGCCGCTGGTCCAGTTGCGATGATGAAGCGATGTGCAGGAACATCCGGCCGCTCTTCAATTTCGACCCGCCCGTCACCGAAGCCGAGATCCGCGCCGCCGCGCTGCAATTCGTGCGCAAGATCAGCGGGTTTCAAAAGCCCTCCAAAGCCAATGAGCCAGCCTTCGCCGCCGCGGTGGACGAAGTCGCCGCCGCTGCCCAACGCCTGCTCACCGCGCTCGAAACCACCGCGCCGGCGCGCAACCGCGAGGCCGAAGCCGCCAAGGGCCGCGCCCGCTCGGCGGCCCGCTTCGGGGCCCGTTCCTCCACGCCGCGCGGCGATATACTGCCAGCATGAATCCGATCACTCGCCGGGAATTGCTCGCGGGCGCCGCCGCCTCCGTCCTGCCGCTGCGCGGAGCCGCAAAGAAGCCCAACGTCATTTGGATGATGGCCGACGACATGGGCTATGGCGACCTCGGCTGCTATGGACAGAAGTCCATCAAGACGCCGAACATCGACAAGCTCGCCACGCAGGGCACACGCTTCACCGACGCCTACGCCGGCTGCACCGTCTGCGCCCCCTCGCGCAGCTGCCTCATGACCGGACTCCACACCGGCCACACCCCCATCCGCTGCAACGTCGGCGGCGCTCCGCTGCTGCCCGAGGAACGCACCGTGGCCAACGTGATGAAGGACGCCGGCTACAACACCGGCCTCTTCGGCAAATGGGGGCTCGGCGACATCAACACCACCGGCGTGCCCTGGAAACACGGCTTCGATGAGTTTGTCGGCTTCCTCCACCAGGCCCACGCCCACTTCCAATACCCGCGCTTCCTCTATGACAACGACAAAGAGCTTCACCTCAAGGGCAACGACACCCCCGGCCGCCAGACCTTTGCCAACGACGTGATGAACCAGCGCGCCCTCGACTTCGTGCGCCGCAACAAGAGCAATCCGTTCTACCTCTATCTCTCCTGGACCGTGCCCCACTTTGAGCCCCACGTGCCCGAGGATTCGCTCTCCGCCTATCGCGGCCGCGTGCCCAACGGCGAACCCTTTGTGAACAAACAGGGCCGCCTGAAAAACCAGAGCGAACTCGGCCCCGCCTACGCCGGCATGGTGTCGCGCATCGACAACTACACCGGCGCGCTGCTCTCGCTGTTGCGCGAGCTGAAGCTCGAAGAGGACACGCTCATTTTCTTCACCAGCGACAACGGCGGCATCATGGGCAACTTCCACAACGACTACTTCAACAACACCTCCGGCCTGCGCGGCCAGAAGACAACGATGTATGAGGGCGGCCTCCGCGTGCCCATGATCACCCGCTGGCCGGGCAAAATCGCCGCCGGCAAAACGAACAACTACGTCTGGCACTTTGCCGACTTCCTGCCCACCGCCGCCGAAGCAGCCGGAGCGAAGGCGCCCTCGGGCCTCGACGGCGTCTCCGTGCTGCCCACCCTGCTCGGCAAGCAGCAGAAGCCGCACGAGTCGCTCTATTGGGAGTTGCCGCGCTACGACGCGGCGACGAAATCGTTCCGCAAGGAGAAGCCCATGGCCGCCATGCGCCGCGGCACGATGAAGATCCTCCGCCCCAAACCGGATGCGGCCGTGGAACTCTACGACCTCGCCGCCGACCGCACCGAAAAGAACGACCTCGCCGCGAAGATGCCCGATGTCACCCAGCGCATGGAGCAGCAACTCGCCGCCTCACGCACCGAGCCGCGCCATCAGGACGAGCCGCTGCATCCGTGGTGGGATGCGCGCAGCTAAAGTTTCTCGTCGAGAATGCGAGTGGCTCGTTCAAAGCTGGGCAGATGCTGTTTCAGCGTGTCTGCCTTTAGCTTGCTGAGCACCGAACGCCTGCCCGGTATGTTCGCGTGCGGGCATGCACCCGTCCTGCCCTCGCCGGTTGCGGGCTCGATGGCGGCTCGTTCGAGGTCCGTGTCCGGGCCCTCCCCGATATCGCAGGTCGTCGAAGAGCCCGCCGTCGGCTCTGGGGCTTTCCAGCCGCCGGGCCAGCTACGAGCCCCCCACCCTGGCCTGGAGCGCGGTGAGTCAAGGGCGGGAACCGCCATGGCCCAGGACAACGTCCTGAGAAGCCCTCCGGCACGCCCGCGTCCTGAATCGCCCCCCCTTCCGTCCCCTCCCCCCCCGGCCGCCCGCCCGATTTCCGCCGAAAGCGTCGGTCGCCGTTCATCGTGGCCTTCGCTTTCGCACACACACCCTGCTCTACGATACTCGCCCCCGAAGGTCGCGGGGGGAGGATGTCGGGGCAGTCCAGCTCCGGCCTTCGATGCGAACGCGCGGATGGGATCGCGAGATCCGAGACAGGTAGCGGGCGGCCGGAGGGTGGCCGGATCAAAACTCCCTTGGTGAAAAGCCGACCCCACCCCCCGAGAGCGCGGCACCCAGGCTGAGAAAGACCAGGTTTGAGAGTCCTCTTCGAGGCGGTCATTCGCATGTGGCCTTGGGTGGCGAAAGTGGTTGGACCAACGACCATTCTGGTAGTGCGAGCCGTAGGCGCGACCGCAGGACAGGGTAGCTTCGGCGGAGTTGCGCCAGGCCCGGTCCGGGTCCACCCCCTCAAAGCCGTGGGTCTGGAAGGCTTGGTCCTCCGGGCCTCCCCGTCCGCCCTCGGGCGAACCCGCCCGGCCCCCCCCCCACCCCGCCGCCACCCCCTGGGACTTGCCGAACCTTCATACTTCGGCCAAGAGATCCTACACCTGTGCCATCTGTTCGGCCCTTTCGCTAAAACCCAAACTGCGTCACATTACTAGCCGCCGCGCCCTGGAAGATCTGCACGGCCTGCACGCCGCTGGCGCCGGCCGGGATGCGCACGTTCACCTGGTAGAGGCCCGTGAAGCCCGGCGCGAGGCCGCTGAAGAGCACCTCCGCGTCGCGGCCGCCGATGGTCACACGAGGGCGCAGCGCGGTCTCCTCTAAAAAGATGTTCGCCGTGCTCGGTTGCGTCGTGCCGAGTCCCGTGCAATAGATCTCCAGGAACTCGCCGTTGCGAATGGCCGCCGCGCGCGTGCCTTGCACGAAGATGCCCGGCTGGTTGGCCAGCGCCGCAACCTCCACCACGTTCGACACCTCAACCAGCGGACCCGCCGTCACCGTCACCTGCGCCGTGCCCGGCGTCAAACCGGCGGGCGCGACGAAGTTGATCTGGCGGTCGCTCACAAACAGCAGCGAGGCCGGCAGCCCGTTGATGCGCACGCGCACGCCGGCAAGCGAATCGGTGAACGGCGGAGTGCCGAAGGCCTGCGCTCCGGCCGCCAGCGACGCGCCGAAGATCGTACCGATGCCGCCGCTCACAATGCCAGGCGTGAACGAGGCCGCGTTCACCACGCCGCCGGCGGCAATGAAGGGCCGCGAGAGCGCTGTCGCCGCCGCCACAGCGCCGTTGGCCTCCACCGTCAGGTTCAGCTGATACACCGGCCCCGCGCCCGGCGTCCAGTTGAACTGCACATAGCCCTCTTCATCGCTGGCCGCCGAGTCCGGCGTCACGCTGCCGCCCGCGAGCACAGCCGCATTCACGCGATAGCCCGCATAGGGCACCAGATTGGCGTCCACCACCTGCACGCGCAACGGTTCGGCGAGCGGCGCGGAACCGCTGGCGCGCTGCTTGTCGCCGCTGATGATGCGCAACCCCAGCGCGCTTGGCGAGGCGGCAATCTGCACGCGAGCGGTCTCGGTGGCAACATCTGGGTCCGAGCTGAAAACGATGATCTCGTCGATGCCCGGCGATGCCGCGGTCCAGTTGAACGCAAAGCCCGCCGAACCAGCCGGTATGGTCAGCGTCGACGGCAGTTGCACCAGCACGTTGGCCGAGCGCAGCTGCAGCGTCGTCTCGCTCGAAGCCGCGCGGTCGAGCCTCACCGTGGCCCGCGCCGTCGTGCCGGCCACGATCCCCGCCGCCGGCCACAGCGAAAGCTGCACGCCGCGGCGGAACGTCGTGTCGGCCTCGGCGCGCTCCGAACTCGCCGTGCGGTAGAACGTCTCAAACTGCTGCCGGAAGGTGTCGAGCTTCGCAATGTCTTCGGCCGTTGGCTCCTGCCCGGCGGCGGTGATCAGGATGAACCCAAAGCGGTAGCGCCGCTGCGCCATCGACGCATCCGGCCGCCTCGGCCCATAGAGTTGGATGATCTCGTTCACGTTCACATCGCGCCGTGTGCCGTTGAAGTTCACCCCCGGCTGCGGCGGCCGGTCGGCAAAGCCAATGTTGGCCCCCGACACATAAAAGGTGTCCGGCACCTCCGACGGATCGCGAAAGCCCATCAGGTATTGATCGAGCGGCGAGAAGCCCTCCACCGTGGCCGTCGTCGTGAAGCGCGGGCTCGTACCCTCGCCGTTGTCGCGAATGCGGTTGCCTTCCAGCAGCGAGGCCTCGGAGTTGAAGCGGAAATTCCAGTGCGCCGTCTGCCGCCCCAGCATCGGCATGCCAGTGGGGTCGTTCGCGTCGCGGACACTCACAAAGGCCAGAAACAGGTGGCCCGCCTCATGACCCAACACCGTCAGCGGCGTATCGCGGCTGGTGGAGCGCGCCGGCACAATGCCCATCGGGTCGCGCGGATACTGGCTCAGCGGACCCATGTTGAGGAAGCCCTGCAAGCGCCGCCGCGAGCCATATAAAACGCCCGCTTCAATCTGCGTGTCGCCATAGCCTTCGCGGTTGTTGCGCAGCGTCAACTCATACGCCACGGCGCCGTCATCGGCCGGAATGCCGAGGTTGTTGTAGAGCACCAGGTAGTCATAGGCGTCGTCGTGCGTCTCATAAAACTTCTGCGCCGTGAACACCGTGTCCACTGACTCTGTTCCCGAAAAGCGCTCCGCCAACGTACCCGTATAGGTCTCGCTGCTGCCTTGCTGGAAACGCACAATCGCGCTTGTGCCCTGCAACGAACCCGGTGAGAGGCCCACCACCGCCTCGGCCGTCGTGATCGAGGAAAACGCCGCCTCCACGCGCCCATCCGGAAACAGCCGCACCTGGAACGTCTGCCGCGGACCGTTGCCGCTCGAGGCATACTCAGGCACATCCACCCATGACACCACGACCACGTTCGCGTTCGACAACACGCGCACGCTCGCCGAGGGGCGTGTCGGATCGAGATCGCGGAACAGCGGCGCAATGCGCGGCGGCCCCGCGTTTAAACGGCCCAGCGATCGGTCAGAGGTCGCCGTGTCGGCCGCCAGAAACGTCAGGTTGCCGTCGGAGTTGACGAACACCGCGTTGTGCGTGCGCCCATAAAAAGGAAAGGCGAACGGCAGTTGGATCTGGCGCGCGTCGTCGTCGTCGAGCCCGGTGAGCGCCGTGCCCGCCGAAGCCTGGGCCGCGTCATAGGAGGCCGCCGCCAGTTCAAACTGGAAGCCTGGCGCCTGCGGCAGAAAGCGCAGCGTGCGCGTGTCGAGGCTAAACAGGTTGCGCCGCGCCACCACGCCGTCGGCATCTTCAATGATGGCGATGTTGCCGATGTCGCGGGCCACCGACTGCGCCCCGGCCGCCCGCAAGCGGAGGGAAGACGGCTTGCGCGTGGCCACCGCCGCGCGGTGCAGCGCAATGGCCTCCTGGCTCGACAGAGAATGCGTGCCGCAGGCCAGCCAGTCCTGTTTGGCGTCGAGCGCTGCCGCCGCAACCAGCAGCAGGGCAATTGGGGGGAACACGAAGCGTCGAAACTGCGTATGCATGGGGGAATCTACTGAAATGAGACGGCGGCCTCCAACTTTAGGATACGGAATTGTAAGCTGAGGAGGGCGGGCCGCCCGCGCCGGAACGAACGCGCCGGAACGAACCTGCCGGGCCGCACCTGCCGGGCCGCCGATGCCGGGCCCGGCGAGGTTCAGCGGGCAGTAGGTGACTTGGAGGAAAACGATGCCTTTTTGTGTGGGATGTGGGATGCAGATGGCCGACGCGGCGCGGTTTTGCCCCGGTTGCGGACGGCCCAACACGGGCGCGCCCGCGGGCGCGCCTTCCATGGCCAGCGGCTACACCTCGAGCGAACCGCTTGACTACGAGGTCTTCGGCGACAATTTACAGGTGGCCCGGTTGAAGATGAAGCCCGGCCAGGAGATCTACGCCGAAGCCGGCAAGATGGTCTACAAGACCCCCAGCGTGTCCTGGGAGACGCGCATGAGCGGCAACTCGATCGGCGAGAAGATCTGGGGCGCGCTCAAGCGCAAGGTGATGGGCGAGTCGCTCTTCCTCACCTATTTCCGCTCCAGCGGCACCGGCGAAGTTGGCTTTGCCGGCGACTACCCTGGCCGCATCCAGGTGTTCAACCTCGAAGCCGGCCGCTCGATCCTGGTCCAGCGCGACAGCTTCGTCTGCGCGCAATCCACCGTCCAGTTGAACATCGCCTTCACCAAGAAACTCGGCGCCGGCTTCTTCGGCGGCGAGGGCTTCATTCTGGAAAAACTCACCGGGCCCGGCACGGCCTTCATCCACGCCGGCGGCGATCACCTCGAGTTCACACTCGGCCAGGGCGAGATGCTCCAGGTCGACACCGGCTGCATCGTCGCCTTCGAGGAATCGGTGAGCTACGACATCCAGTTCGTGGGTGGCATCAAAACTGCAATCTTCGGCGGAGAAGGATTGTTCCTGGCTACTCTGACCGGGCCGGGCAAGGTGATCATCCAATCGATGACGCTCGAAAAGTTGCGCCGCCAGTTTGTCTCGCCCACCTCCGGCGGCGACGAGCGCTCCGGCCTGGGGGCGATCACGAATCTGCTGGGCAGCGAAGATTAGGCGTTTTCGCGTCAGAAGAAAAGCAAACTGAAACCGCTTTCGCGGCGCAGACGTTAACAATGATGGGCCCGCGTCTCACCCCCAGGTGCGCGCGGGCCCTTTTACTTGGCAAACATTTTGCATAGAATATGTTTTAATCGCCGGGACAAGAGTTTGCGTCCGGCTCCCGATTCCCGGCAATCGGTGGAGAGCAAGCGTAAAGTCAGGATCAGGAACGGAGACTCGACCATGAAGGCAAGCACCAGGTTGTTCCCTTTGGCCGCATCGGCTGTGCTGTTTTTCGCCAGCGCCGCGGCAACGCAGGCGCAGACCATCACCGCGACCCCGCCGTCGCTGTCGTTCGCCTACCAGCTCGGATCGGTGAATCCGGTCGCCCAAACCGTCACCATCTCGGGAACCGCCGGCCTCGGCATCACCGTCACCAAACAGGCCCCCACCATCGGCGCCTCGGAGTGGCTCTTCTTTTCCTCCTCCAGTTCCCTGCCCTTCACCATGACGGTGTTCGTGCTGGCCAACTCCTCCTTCCCCGCGGGCGTGTATAACGCCACCATCACAGTCGCCGCCTCCAATGGCACCGGCACTCCGCTCGTCATTCCCATCTCGTTCACCGTCAGCGCCAATCCCCTCTTCACGGCCTCGCCCGGCTCGCTCTCCTTTCAATACTCCCTCAACGGCTCCCAGCCGTCCAACCAGACCATCTCCATCGGCTCTTCCGGCGTCACCTCGCTCAACTTCACCGCCACGCCCTCCACGGTCAACGGCGGCAGCTGGCTCAGCATCACACCGCCCAACACCGGCAATACGCCGCAGGTGATCACCGTCGGTGTGACCGTGAACAACACATTTCCCATCGGCACCTACACAGGCAAGATCACGCTCACCTCCACCAGCACCGGGAACCCGACGCTGGACATTCCCGTGACCATGACCGTCACGCCTGAAACCATGCTCACCGCCGCACCCTCCGGTGTGAACTTCACCTACCAGATAGGCACGCCCGCTCCGCAGCCTATCGCCCTCACCGTCGGCAGCACGGGGGCCTCGGTCGGCGTCGGCGTCACCACCGAGGCCACCGCCGGCGGCGCGGGCCCCTCCTGGCTCAGCGTCAGCCCCACCTCCGGCATCACTCCGGCCAACCTCTCCACTTCGGTCAACCCCAGCGGCCTTGCGGTTGGCGAGTATACGGCCAACATCAAACTCACCGCCCCCGGCGCGGCCAACAGCCCGCTCACGGTCCCGGTGACGCTCAAAATCACCGACAAGCCCGTCGTCCAGCTCTCGGCCACCTCGCTTACCTTCCATCACCAAACCGGCGGCAGCACGCCCGCCGGCGAGTTGGTCGTGCTCAGCAACGCCGGCGCACCGCTGCCGACCGGCATCACCGTCACCGCCAACGGCGGCAACTGGCTCAATGCGACTCCCAGTTCCACCTCCACCCCGGCTGCCCTCTTTGTTTCGGTCGATCCGGGAACCCTCGTCCCCGGCGACTACACCGGCACCGTCAACATCGCTGTTCCTGGCGCCGCCGTGACACAGATCAATCTCCCCGTCACCATGCGCATCTCCGCCACCCCCCTCTTGCGGCTCAACCGCTCGCGCATGCGCTTCCTCCACCAGTCCGGCCAAACCGCCCCCGGCCCGCAAACCCTCTCCCTCTCTCCTCCACCGGCGCGCCCATCTCCTACACCGTCGGCACCAACGTCGCCTCCGGCGGCTCGTGGCTCAACGTCTCCACCACCTCCGGCACCACGCCCGCTGACCTTTCCATCAGCGTCAACCCCACCGGTCTGGTGGCCGGCGTCTACACCGGCACGGTCACCGTCACGCCCACCAGCGCCGGCGGCCCCGCCCAGTCCATTGAAGTCAGCATGCTCATCAGCGATTCGGTCCTGCTCAGCGTTCCCGATCAGCCGCTGCGCTTCTCCTTCGGCACGGGCGGACAGGTTCCGCCTGACCAGCCCCTCAGCGTCACGGCCACCTCCGGTTCGGTCACCTACGCCGTCTCGCCTTCCACGATGAGCGGCGGCGCCTGGCTCATAGCCGGCCCCCTGGCCGGCACCAGCGGCCAGCCCGTCACCGTGGGCGTCGACACCCGCTTCTCGGGCGGCACCTACACCGGCCTCATCGCCGTCAACTCCAGCGCCGCCAACAGCCCCACCTACGTCCCCGTGCTCTACAACGCGAGCAACACCTCGCTGCTCCAGGTGACGCCCAACTCGCTCAAGTTCACCCAAACCTCCGGCGCCACCCCGCCCTCGCCTCAGACGCTCACCGTCTCTTCCACCGGCGCGCGGCTCGATTTCACCACCCTCGTGGAAACCCTCAACGGTGGCGACTGGCTGGCGGCCACCCCCAGCGGCGGCCTCACCCCCAGCTCGCTCACCGTCTCCATCAAAACCAACAGCCTCACCGCCGGCACCTACACCGGCACCATCCGCATCACCTCCACCGGCCTCGGCGTGCAGCAGGTGATCCCCATCACCCTCGAAGTGCCCGCCCCGATCAACCAGCTCGTGGCCACGCCGGCCAGCCTGAGCTTCAGCTACACCATCGGCGGCTCCACCCCGGCCACCCAGGCCCTCAACCTGAAGGCCTCCGGCAACGTCAACTTCACCATCTCCACCTCCACCCCCATCGGCGGCCCCTGGCTCACCGTCAACCCCGGCAACGGCACCACCGAGGCCAACGTCACCATTGGCGTCAACGTCACCGGCCTCGCCGCCGGCGTCTACACCGGCTCGCTCAACGTCAGCGCGCCCCAGGCCAACAACTCGCCCCTGGTGATTCCCGTCACGCTCACCGTCACCGCGCCGCCCTCGGGCAGCCTCACCGTCTTCCGCAACGGCGCCAGCTTCCTGCCCACCTCGGCCGCCCCGGGCTTGATCGTCACCCTCGGCGGCAGCGGCCTCGGACCGTCCCCCGGCGTCAGCTTCCAACTCACGCCCCAGGGCGCCGTCCCCACCACGGTCAGCGAAACGCGCGTGCTCTTTGACGGCATCGCGGCGCCGATCCTCTACACCTCGGCCACGCAGATCAACGCCATCGTGCCCTACGAGGTCTTCGGCCGCTTCTCTTCCAAGGTCGAGGTCGAATATAAGGGCGTCAAAACCAACCAGCTCGACGTGCGCGTCGTCGACGCCTCGCCGGCCGTCTTCAGCCTCACCTCCACCGGTTCCGGCCAGGGAGCCATTCTCAATCAGAACGGCACCATCAACAACTCCGGCAACCCGGCCTCGCGCGGCGAAGTGATCGTCCTCTACGCCACAGGCGAAGGCCAGACGACACCGGCCGGCGTCAACGGTTCGGTGCCGCGCGCGGTGGCCGAACTGAAGCGCCCGCTGGGCCAGGTGAAGGTCCGCATCGGCGGCGTTGAGGTGACGCCTCTCTACGCCGGATCGGCTCCCTTCTTTGTCGCCGGCGTGCTCCAGGTCAACGTCCAGATTCCGGAAGGCGTCTCTCCGGGATCGAACGTGCCCATTGAGCTGATCATCGGCAACTCCACTTCGGCGGCGCAAAGTATCACCGCCGCCATCCGGTAATCCGGTCGCAGTCACTTGCGGGGCGCGCGTGCACTCACACGTTCGCCCCGTTTTGTTTTAGGCCAAACAGGTTCGCGTTGATACACTGACGAGATGGGGCCGCGCGATATGAAAACCGAGGATACACCGCCGCCGGTGCGCGTTCTGATCGCCGACGACGAGGAAAACCAGCGCAACGGCTTGCGCAGCATGATCTCCGGCTGGGGCTTTGCCACCCAGGTGGCCGCCGATGGCCAGGAAGCCGTCGAGCTCATCCCCACCTTCGAACCCCATATCATCCTCACTGACCTCATGATGCCCCGCCTGGACGGCTACGGGCTTCTGAAACACCTCCAGGCGCAGCGCCCCGCGCTGCCCGCCATCGTCCTCACCGCGTTCGGCAACATCGAGACGGCCATGAACACCATGCTCGATCTCGGCGCCTTCTGGTTCCTGGAAAAGCCCATCCAGCCGCGCGTGCTGCGCATGCTGCTCGAACGCGCCGCCGCCCAGGCCCGCTTAAGCGAACAGGCTGAAGTGCTGCAGCGCCAGTTGAGCTACCAGGGCGTGCTCGGCAACCTCGTCGGCGTCAGCGAACCGATGCGCGAAATCTTCTCGCTCATCCAGCAGGTGGCCCCCACCAGGGCCCAGGTGCTCATCACCGGCGAATCCGGCACGGGCAAGGAACTCGTGGCCCGCGCCATCCACCAGCACTCCCCGCGCGCCGCCGGGCCCTTTGTCGCCATCAACTGCGCCGCGCTTCCCGAGTCGCTCATGGAAAGCGAACTCTTCGGCCATGAGAAAGGCGCCTTCACCGGAGCCCTCGAGCGCCGCGCCGGCTGCTTTGAGCTGGCCCAGGGCGGCACGCTGCTGCTCGACGAACTCGCTGATATGCCCATCGGCACCCAGGCCAAGCTCCTGCGCGTGCTTGAGGATTCCAAGGTCCGCCGCCTCGGAGCCAAGGCTGAGACCTCTGTCGATGTCCGCGTCCTGGCCTCCACCAACCGCCCCCCCGATGACGCCGTCAAAAAAGGCATGCTGCGCGAAGACCTCTACTACCGCCTCAACGTCTTCGACCTCAAGCTGCCGCCCCTCCGCCAGCGCCTGGAAGATCTCCCCGTGCTCTGCGAAGCCATCCTCCGCGACGCCAACGACAAAAACGGCACGCGCGTCACCGGCATCGACGCCGACGTCCTCATCCGCCTCACCCGCCACACTGGCCCGGCAACGTGCGCGAGCTGCGCAACATCATGGAGCGCGCCGCCATCCTCGCCGGCCAGGGCCAGGTCCAGGTGACGCATCTTCCGCCCCAACTGGGCATCACGGTCAACCTCGCCGCCGCCGGCGAAGTCCCCCCGGGCGCGCCCGGCGCCTCCTCGGGCGAAACCATCACGCTGCCCGTGGGCACCACCGTCCACGACGCCGAAAAGGCCATGATCTTCCTCACGCTGGCGCACACCAAGAACAACAAAACCCGCGCCGCTGAAATTCTGGGCATCAGTCTGAAGACGTTGTTCAATAAACTAAAGGAATACGGCTCGGCGCCATCCGCCGCCGCCGAAGGCAACTAAAGGCTCGGAGGCCTTTCCGCCGGGATGTCGCTCAAGACGCGGCTGCGCATCGCTATCGTCACCCTGGTGACCATGCTCGTCTTCGCCCAGTGCGTGGTCAGCCTGCGCATCGCCGCCGAAGCCAACTTCAACGACGCCCTCGAACGCGCCCAGGCCATTGCCCAGCAGGTGCGCCACCTCGTCGAACAGCGCGTCAACGAACAGGCCCGCGCCGTCCAGCCGCCTCCGGCCACCTACGAAGCCACCAAGCGCCTCTGGGAACGCATTGTCGACGAGGACCTCGCCCTCCCCGAACTCCTCGAAAAGACCATGGCCAGCTCCAACGCCGTGATCGAAATCCTCATCTGCGACGAAGCCTCGCGCGTGCTCGCCGCCTCCACTCCGTCGCGCGTCCACACCACGTTCGACCCTCTGCCCTCGTTCGGCGAATGGAAACAGCGCCCCTTGTGGGAGCGCCTCGGCGAGGTCCTCGGCGGCCGCCGCGACTACACCATCGTCGTCCCCCTCGGCGCCGAAGACATCTCCACGCCCGTGCTCACCATCCACGTCGTCGTCAGCACGGTCCTGCTGCGCAGCGCCATCATGCCGCAGGTGAACAGCCTCGTCGTCGTCTCGGCCCTCTCCCTGCTGGCCTCCATCGTCCTGGCCATCATCTTTTCCAACCTCATCTTCAGCTCGCTCGAACGCCTCAGCAAACGCATCGACAGCATCGCCACCGGCGAGTTCCGCGAAGAAGAGCCCGGCGTGGCCGAATCGAAAAAGGAGAGCAAGGAGTTCGCCGACGTCCAGTCCAAACTCGACTTGCTCAGCCGCCAGTTCCGCGGCGCCAAGGAAGACGTCCTCCAACTCCGCGGCAACATCGAGCGCATGCTCGAACGCCTCGAGGAATCGGTCCTCCTGTTCGACTCCGAAGGCCGCCTCATCCGCGCCAGCCGCACCGCCGGCCGCGTCCTGCAAGGCATGAACGTCAACCAGGACCGCACGCTCGACCACCTCTTCCCCGAAGGCAGCCACCTCGGCGACCTCATCCGCCGCGTCCTGCGCGAAGGCGCGGGCGTGCGCGACGCCGTCACTGAGTTCCCCCGCGCCAACGCCTCGCCCCTGCGCCTGCTGGCCAACGTCGAGTTTCTCGAAAACTTTCCCGACGCCGGCCGCAACGGCGTCCTGCTCACACTCCGCGACGCCGAAACCCGCAAGCAGCTCCGCACCCAGCTCGACGTCTCCACGCGCCTCGCCGCCATCAGCCGCCTCACCGGCGGCGTCGCCCACGAGATCAAGAACCCCCTCAACGCCATCGCCCTTCACCTGGAAGTGCTGAAATCCAAACTCGAGGCCCAGCCCGAGGTCCAGCCCGAGGTGAATGTCATCGGCAGTGAAATCGCCCGCCTCGACCGTGTCGTGAAGACCTTCCTCGACTTCCAGCGGCCCATGGATCTCAACATGCGCCCCGTCAACGTCGTCGAGGTCGCCCGCCAGGTCTCGGCCCTGCTCTGGCCGGAAGCCGAACGCGCCGGCGTCAGTATTGAACTCGATTCGGCCCGCGCCGCCATCCGCATGCGCGGCGATGAAGATTTGCTCAAGCAGGCGCTCCTCAATGTGGTCAACAATGGCATTGAGGCCATGCAGCGCGGCGGCCGCCTCAGAGTGAAAGTCGACAAGACAGGAGAAGAAATCACGATCAGCATCTCGGACCAGGGCGGCGGCATCCCTGCCCACCTCCAGGAACGCATCTTCAACCTCTACTTCACCACCAAGCCGAAAGGCTCAGGCATCGGTCTGGCCATGACCTTCCGCATCGTGCAGCTCCACAACGGCTCCATCGACTTCGTTACCGAGCCCGGCGTCGGCACCACCTTCCGCCTGCGCTTTCCGGTACCGGACGACGACACCGCGGCCACCTCCTCTGACCTCAATCTCTCCGCCATCGTGCCCTCCGCAGCCGCTCCACAAAGCGGCGCCACACAGGAGCGCCACTCATGAGGCTCCGCGGCGCGCTCCTCCTGCTGCTGCTGGGCGGCACCGTGTCCACGCAAACCGCCTGCCTCTTCCGCAAGAAGAAGCCCACCCCTCCGCCGGCCCAGATGCCCAACCCGAAACCGGCCGCCACGGCCAAGCCCGAGCCGATGCCGCCGCCCCCCAGGGTGGACACGCGAACCCCGCTCTCCACCGTTCCCGCGCCGCCCGAACAGATCGACGTGCCCGCACCGCCGCCTCAGCCACCCACACGCCCGCCCCGGCCAACACCCGCTCCCGCGCAGACCTCGCCCCAGGAGCCGGCCCAGCCCCAACCGCCCGCGCCGCCCAAACTCGTCCAATTGCTCACTCCAGCCGAACAGCGCCGCTACCAGCAGGAAATGGAGCGCTACCTCCGCAATGCCGAGGCCATCGTCGCCGCCGCCGGCACACGCGCCCTCAACACCCAGCAGGCCGACCTCGTTGTCCGCATCCGCGCCTTCGCCCAACAGGCCCGCGACCAGCGCGACCAGGACCTCATGACCGCCCGCAACCTCGCTATGCGCGCCGACGTCCTGGCCCGCGACCTGCAGCGCTCGCTGCGCTAACCGCGCCCCCGCACACCGCCCACGCGCCGCTTGAACACCGCCCGCATTCCGCCCGCGCGTCGCGCACAGCACCGCCCGCGCAGAGCACCGCCCTCCAAACGCAAAAATGCCGGGCGTGGAATCTCCCACACGCCCGGCATACGGCCCAGTTCGGCCTCCGAACCTCACTGGGCGGCTCCCCCCGGTCCCAGACTACCGGTGGAGCAACTCTAGACCACGTCGACGAATCTCGTCTTAACGTCCCACGGGGCTGCCCGCCTGAGCTGTCTGTCTGGCCTGCTCATCGGCGGAGAACACCCGCACTTCCACGCGGCGATTCTGTTTGCGCCCCTTGCTCGACTTGTTGTCGGCCGAGGGGGCTTCCTGTCCTAATCCAATCAGGGTCACGCGGTGCAACGGCACCTTGTGCTGCAGCGTCAGGTAACGCACGACCGCGTCCGCCCGGCGCCGGCTCAACGCCAGGTTCGCCGCGGCCGAACCGCTGCTGTCGGTGAAACCTTGCACTTCGATCAGGAAGCGGTGGTGCTTGCCCATGCGATTGGCCAGGCCGTCCAACAGCTCCTGCGCTTCTTTGGACAGCACATCGCGGCCAAGGTCAAAGTACACCGTCTCATCAGCCACCACCGAGTAGCTGTCCAGGCCGAGAATCCGCTTCTCCACCGTGTCCAGCCGCGAAATGCCCTGTTCAGCCAGCTTCTTACCGGCGCTGGCGGCCATCATGGCCTCCTCCGCCCTCTTCTGGCCTACCTTGGCTTCCCCATCGGCGTCCTTGGCCGCCTTCATGGCGTCCTGCGCACGCTGGTCGGCCGTTTTGGCCAGTTCGTCGATCTTGGCCGCTTTGGCTTCCAGATCTTCCAGCGCCTTTTCGTTTTCCGTGTTCTTCTGTTCGAGCGTTCCGACTCGTGTTTCCACCGGCTGCACCACCGTGCGCACGTGCTTTTTGGTTGCACATCCGCTAGCCGCCAGCAGCATAATTCCTAGCCCAACCACGGGCCATTTCATATTCCGAAGCAAGTTGTCTGGACTCATGTGACTCTCCTGAATGCGAACTGAATTCGTCCGTCCACTTCGTGGCGGATCGTTTGATTATTGATCGTGTGGCTCATGCAATCGTGGACTCGCCCGAGCCCCGTCATGGCCTTATGCGGCCGAACGTACCGGCCCGTTACTTCTGGAACTCGCGCCGCAGAGAGGGAGGCTGCGGCGCGAGTACCATCGGATGGGGTCTTTGGAGGAGTACGACCCACCTTCGCCCTTGGATCACCTGGTGAATCCGCAAACGAATCCGATTTTGTTTGGTGACCGGGCCCTGGAGGGAACCGTCGGCCACCAGAAAAGCCGCTGCAGGGAGGGAAGGACCGGAAACAGGCTGTAAAAATTTCCTACCCGCGTCCAGTATAATTTTCACAACCAATCCCAATCCTACCTTCATTTACCGGCTTTCCGACCAGTTGCCAAGATTGATTGCAAGCCGGGTGCCAAACTTAGGCCGTAGGAAATAGCCCCGCCCGCCGCTGCCCCGCCCCCCGCCAGATGCCCGCGTTCCCCCCCCTGGCGACTTCCCTTCGCTCCCCATCGTGCTCCCTGCCCCCGTGCCCCCAGCCAGCCAGCCCGCCGGACCTCCACCCACACCAGCCCGCCGGACCTCCACCCACACCGACCGCCGCGCCGTCACCCACGCCGCCCTCCGCGGCGTCACCTACGCCGCCCGGCTGCCCCGCACCCACGCCGCCCGGCTACCCCGCGCACCCGGCGACCCCCCTTGCCGGCTGTGCTACATTGACTGTTTCATGAGCCCCTCGCCGGAGTTACAGCAAACTCCACTCCACGCTGTCCACCGCGCCTCCGGCGCGCGCATGGTCGACTTCGGCGGCTGGGACATGCCGGTCCAATACTCCGGCATCCTGGAAGAACACCACGCCGTCCGCCGCGCCGTCGGCCTGTTCGATGTCAGCCACATGGGCGAGATCGAAATCAGTGGCCCCCAGGCCTTTGACCTCGTCAATTACGCCGCCACCAGCGCCGTCGCCAAAATGGCCGAGGGCCAGGCCCAATACGCCGGCCTGCTCTACGATCACGGCGGTTTCGTCGACGACATCCTCATCTATAAGGTCACGCCTACCCATTACTTCCTCTGCGTGAACGCCTCCAACCAGGAAAAGGACTTCGAGCACATCGCCGCCCTCCAGCGCGAAAAGGGCTTCGACTGCGCCGTCGATTTCGCCAGCCCCCGCTACGCCCAGCTCGCCGTCCAGGGGCCGCTCGCTTCGGCCGTCGTCCAGCAACTCACACCCGTCGATCTGAAATCGATCCGCTATTACCGCTTCGCCGACGGCGAGGTGATGGGTGTGGCCGCCCGCATCGCCCGCACCGGCTACACCGGCGAGGATTGCTTTGAGCTCTTCGTCTCGCCCGAACACGCCGTGGCGCTGTGGAACAAGCTCCTCGAAGCCGGCGCCCCGCACGGCATCAAACCCTGCGGCCTGGGCGCCCGCAACACGCTCCGCCTGGAAGCCGGCATGGCCCTCTACGGCCATGAAATTTCGGCCACCATCAATCCCGTCGAAGCCGGCCTGCTGCGCAACATCGACCTCAATAAGGACTTCACCGGCAAACCCGCCGTCGTCCGCTGCGCCGAAACCGGCCCCACGCGCAAGCTCTGCGGCATTGAAATGACCGGCCGCGGCATCGCCCGCGACGGCTATGAGATGTTTGTCGACGGCGCCGCCGCCGGCTGGGTCACCAGCGGCAGCCCTTCGCCCACCCTCAACAAAAACATTGCGATGTGTTATCTGCCCGTCTCCGCCTCGGAGCTCGGGCGCACGGTTCAGGTACTGATCCGGGGCCAGCAGGTAGACGCCGTCACGGTGCCTCTGCCGTTCTACAAGCGAGCGAAATAAATCATGGCTTATCCAGAAAATTTCCGTTACACCAAGGAACACGAGTGGGTGCTTGAGGAAGCCGGCACGGCCACCATCGGCATCACCGACCACGCCCAAAGCGAACTGGGCGACATCGTCTACGTCGACCTGCCCAAGGCCGGAGACAAGATCACCCAGGGCGCCTCGTTCGGCTCGGTGGAGTCCGTCAAAGCCGTCAGCGACATCTTCGCCCCCTGCACCGGCGAGGTGGTGGCGGTGAACGACACGCTCACCTCAGCGCCGGAAACGCTCAACCAGGACCCGCACGCCGCCGGCTGGCTCGTCAAAGTGAAACTTTCCGCGCCCGAAGAAATCGGAAAACTTCTCACCGCGGCCGACTATCAACAATACATAGGCTCATAATCCAGCGGCTCATCATCCACCTTCCGCGCGCAGGGAACGGCGCTCTGGAGATCGCCCACGAAAAGGCTTAGACAACCAACTTGCGATACCTACCTAAATCGGAATCCGAGCGGCAGGAGATGCTCGCCTCCATCGGCCTGGAGAACTTGGCCGGACTCTATCAGCACCTGCCCCCCGAGGCGGTTCTCAATCGCGATCTGGCCATCGAGCCCGGTCTCTCCGAATACGAGATCGTCGACTGGTTCCGCGCCCGCGGCGAGGCCAACACGCGCTTTGCGTCGAGCTTCCTCGGCGCCGGCGTGTATGCCCATTACCGCCCCGTGCTCGTCGATACGGTCGTCTCGCGCGGCGAGTTCCTCACCTCGTATACGCCCTATCAGGCCGAAATCGCACAAGGCACGCTGACCACGATCTTTGAATTTCAAACCATGGTCTGCCAGCTCACCGGTATGGATGTCGCCAACGCCTCCATGTACGACGGCTCCACCGCCGTGCCCGAAGCGGCGCTCATGGCCATGCGCATCACCGGCCGCGAGCGCATTCTCGCCGCCACCAGTCTTCATCCGGAATACCGCACCGTTCTCGACACCAACGCCCGCAACCAGGAGATGACCGTCGACAGCTTCGGCTACGACTCGGCCACCGGCCTCACCGACCTGGCCGCCCTCGACGCCAAGCTCGACGACAAGACCGCCGCCGTCATCCTGCAGTCGCCCAACTTCTTCGGTTGCCTGGAACAGGTGAAGGCCGTCGCCGAAGTCGCCCACAAACACGGCGCGCTGCTCGTCGTCGTGTTCAGCGAAGCTGTCTCGCTCGGCGTCGTCGCCCCGCCTGTGGAGGCCGACATCGTCTGCGGCGAACTGCAGAGCTTCGCCATCTCGCCCAGCTTCGGCGGCCCCTTTGCCGGCGTCATCGCCTGCAAGGAAAAGTTCCTCCGCCAGATGCCCGGGCGCCTCGTCGGGCAAACCACCGATTCCAACGGCAACCGCGCCTTCTGCCTCACGCTTTCCACGCGCGAGCAACACATCCGCCGAGAGAAGGCCACCTCCAACATCTGTACCAACCAGGCTCTCATCGCCCTCATGGCCACCGTCTTCATGACTGTCTACGGCAAGGAAGGCCTGCGCGAACTGGCCCTGCAAAATCTCTCCAAGGCCCACTACCTCGGCTCCAAACTGAAGCGCCGCTTCACGGGCCCCTACTTCAACGAGTTCGTCGCCACGCCCGCCAACGGCTCGCCCGCCGAGGTGAACGCCAAACTCGCCGCGCGCGGTTTGCTCGGCGGTCTCGATTTAGGACCCTTTTATCCTGAACTCAAGGGCTCCCTGCTTCTCTGCGCCACGGAAATGAACAAACGCGAACACATGGACATCGCCGCGGAGGTGATTGGAGCATGATCCGCAAAACCCGCCAGCACCTGGTCCAGAACGAAGGCCTGCTCTTCGAAGAGAGCTCGCCCGGCAAAAAGGCCTATCAACTGCCCGCGCTCGACGTCCCCGAGGTCAACCCCGAAGAGGCCCTCGCCGGCCAGACGCGCAGCGGCATCGAAGGCTTCCCGGAAGTGAGCGAGGTGGAGGCCATCCGCCACTTCACGCGCCTCTCCACCTACAACTACGCCATCGACCTCGGCATGTATCCGCTCGGCTCGTGCACCATGAAGTACAACCCGCGCGTGAACGAAGCCGTGGCCCGCACCGAAGGCCTCGCCTGGGCCCATCCCTACGCGCCCATTGAACACGTGCAGGGCTGCCTGGAAGTGATCCACCGTCTCGAAGCCAACCTCGCCGAGATCTGCGGCATGGACGCCGTCACGCTCCAACCCGCCGCCGGAGCGCATGGCGAGTGGACCGGCATCATGCTCGTCCGCGCGCTGCTCGAATCGCAAGGCAACCCGCGCAAAAAGATCCTCGTCCCTGATTCGGCCCACGGTACCAACCCCGCCACGGCCGCCATGTGCGGCTACGAAGTGGCTAACATCCCGTCCAACGATAAGGGCATGGTCGATGTCTCGGCGCTCGCCGCCGCCGTCGATGGCGATACCGCCGCGATGATGGTGACCAACCCCAACACGCTCGGCGTCTTCGAGGAACAGATCCACGAAGTGGCCCGCGTCCTCCACGCCAAGGGCGCGCTGCTCTACATGGACGGCGCGAACATGAACGCCCTGGTCGGCCTGTCGCGCCCCGGCGATTTCGGCGTCGACGTGATGCACCTGAACCTGCACAAGACCTTCTCCACGCCCCACGGCGGCGGCGGTCCGGGCGCGGGCCCCGTGGCCGTGAAGAGCCACCTCGCGCCCTTCCTGCCCACCCCGCGCGTCGTCCTGCGCAACGGCCGCTACGAGCTTGAGGAAAACCTGCCGCACTCCATCGGCAAGGTCCGCGCCTTCCACGGCAACTTCGGCGTGCTCGTGCGCGCTGGCCTACATCATGGCCCACGGTGGCCCCGGCCTGCGCAAAGCCACCCTCGACGCCATCCTCAACGCCAACTACATCCGCAAGCATCTCTCCGATCACTACCAGATCCACGCCGAAGCGCCCTCCATGCACGAATGCGTCTTCAGCGACGACAAGCAATCGCCGCACGGCATCCGCACCGGCGACATCGCCAAGCGCCTCATCGATTACGGCTTCCACCCCTACACCGTCAGCTTCCCCCTCATCGTCCACGGCGCGCTCATGATTGAGCCCACCGAAACCGAGGGCAAGCAGGAAATTGACCTCTTCATCGATGCCATGAAGTCCATCGCCCAGGAGGTGGTGGACGACCCGCAGCTGATCAAGTCCGCGCCCCATCGCACACGCACGCCCAAGGTCGACGAAGTCACCGCCGCGCGCAAACCCGTGCTGCGCTGGAGACCCTAGGACCGCCGATGCGGGCGTGGCTCGCCATCGCCGCGCTGCTGGCGCTCATCCGCCTTCCGTTTCTCTGGACCCCCATTCAGGGCGACGACCCCTATTACCTCTTCGGCGCGCAACACGCGCTGATCGATCCGCTCCATCCCTCGCATGCCCGCTACGTCTTCCAGGGCAAAGAGGTCGACATGCGCGGCCACCCGCACCCGCCCGGCAACGCCTGGTTCCTCGCCGCGGCGCTGGCCTTGCGCGGTGATGTCGATGAGCCCTTCTTCCACGCCTTCTACCTCCTCTGGAGCCTCATCGCCGCCGCTGCCGCTTACTCCCTCGCCCGCCGCTTTTCGAGCGTCCCTCTCTGGCCCACGCTGCTCTTCCTGGCCACGCCCGCCTTCGTCATCAACGGCAACTCGCTCGAATCCGACGTGCCCTTTGTCGCCTGCTGGCTGGCCGCGTTTGCGCTCTTCATCCGCGCCGTCGACACCGGCCGCCGCGCGTGGCTCGTTGCCGCCGTGCTCGCCCTCGCCGCCGCCGCCATGATGGCGTATCAAAGCGTCGCCGCCATCCCCATCCTCGCCTTCTACCTCTGGCAGCGCCGCCGCACCTGGTTCGACGCCTGGGCCGCGCTGCTCACCCCGGCCGCCGTCATCGGCCTCTATCAACTCTTCGAGCGCCTCTCCAGCGGTGCGCTGCCGGCCCAGGTGCTCACCGGCTATTTCACACAATATGGTCTGCAAAGCGCGCTCAACAAGCTGCGCAACGCCGCCATGCTCTCCATCCACATGGGCTGGATTCTCTTCCCCGCCTTGCCCCTGCTGGCCTGGCGCAAGGGTGAAGCGTCATCCACCGCCACGCGTCGCCCGCCGCCCGCGACGACCGCCGCTTCCTCCTCCTCTGGATCGCCCTCTTCTTCGCCTTCGCCCTCGCCATCTTCTTCGCCGGCTCCATGCGCTACCTGCTGCCGCTCGTCCTGCCCGTGGCCATCCTCGTCGCTGAGCGCCTCCGCGCCCGCCCCGCCTGGCTGGCCGCCGGACTCGCCGCGCAACTGGCCCTCTCCCTCGCCCTCTGCTTCGCCAACTACCAGCACTGGGCCGGCTACCGCGACTTCATCGCCCAACTCCGCCCCCAGTTGAAGGACCGCCGCGTCTGGGTCAACAGCGAACTCGGCCTGCGTTACTACGCCGAAAGCGAAGGCGCGCTGCCCGTCGAAGTGAGCCAGGCCGTGCGCCCCGGCGACCTCATCCTCTCCAGCCAGCTCGCCTTCCCCGTGCCCTTCACCACCGGCGGCGGCGTTCTCGCCCCGCTCGCCGAACAGCGCCTCACGCCCACGCTCCCGCTGCAGTTGATCGGCATCGAGGCCCACTCCGGCTACTCCGCCGCCAGCATGGGCTTCCTCCCGTTCGGCGTTACGCGCGCCCCGGTGGACATCGTCCGTGCCCATCTCGTGCTGGAACGCAAACCGGTGAGAATGTTTTTGCCCATGAACGCCCCCGACGCCGAGCAGCACCTCGTCAGCGGCGTCTACTCGCTCGAATCGAACGCCTGGCGCTGGACCGCCGGCCGCGCCGTCGTCCTCCTCAAATCGCCCTCGCAGCCCACGCCCCTCGTCGCCGACATCCGCGTCTACGACCAATCCCCCGCCACCCGCATCACGCTCCAGCTCGACGGCGAAACCGTCGCCGAAAGCCCCGCCACCCATGGTCCGCTCACCCTCCGCACCCCGCCCCTCTCCCCCAAAGGCCCCCAGGCCACCGTCACGCTCCTCATCGACCGCACATTCCAGGCCGGCGGCGATCAGCGCGAACTCGGCCTCATCCTCACCTCCATCGGCTTCGCCCCGCAACCCTGACCGCCAGCCGCCGCGCCCGCCGCCCTGCACATAAGCCTCGGCAACCGCGGCCCTGCCCCCAAGCCGCGGCAACCGCATCCCGCAATCACTGATAAAATTCGATGTGAGCTTGATGCGACTTCGCCCCGTTCTGATCCTGGCCGTTGCCGCGGCGTTGGCGTTCCAGGAACCAGCCGCGGCGCAACGAAAGAAAAAGCCCCCCAAGGAAGAGATCACCCAGACGCTCGAAGTGTTGCCCGACCCGCCCAGCGCGGTCACCGCCGACACCTCGCGCCTTGTCTTTCACGTCTCGCCGCTTTCCAGCAAAGGCCTCCTCTCGCAGCAGGTGCGCGACGGCATCAAAGCCTTGTGGCGGCTCAACCGCGGCGCGCACATCGTCCGCCTCCGCGCCTGGGTCGCCGGCACCGGCGACATGCGCCGCGTCTCCAGCATCGTCAGCGAGATGTTCGCCGACAAGAAGCAGCCGCTGCCCGTCATCAACGTCATCCAGGTCGGCCTCCTCCCCATGGACGGCGCCCAGGTGATGCTCGAAGCCATCAGCGTCGCCAGGAAGCCGCAGAACCCCCACGGCCTCGCCTTTGTCTCCGGCCAGGCCGGCTCAGCCCCCATTGACCCCGCCAACCCCTCGATGAAAGTCGCCCACCTCGCCAAAAAAGGAGCGGCCGATCTGAAAACCGCCCTCGCCGGCGTCCAGCTCGAAGCCAAAGACGTGCTCCGCGTCACCTGTCTTTCCACCTCGCTGGAGGATTACAACGAAGCCCGCTCCGCCGTTGCCCAGGAGTTTCCCCAGGCCGCCCTCGCCTTCGTCCAATCCGTCCGCGCCCCCACCTCTCACGTCGTCGAATGCGAAGCCGTGGCCCGCCTCAAGGCGGCGCCCGCCCAGCCCGTCCAGTTCGTTCAGCCGCCCGGCCTCACGGCCTCGAAGAATTTCACCCACGTCGTTCTGGTCAACGCCCCGAAGCTCATCCTCACCACCACGCAGCTCTGCTTCCGCGCCCAGGATGCCGACGTCCGGCTCGCCTTCCAGCGCCTTCAGGGCATGCTCGAGGCCGCCGGCAGTTCCACCAAACACGTTCTCTTTTCCAGCGTCTACCCGCTCACCGAAGCCATGACGGCCAAGGTCCGGGCCATTCGCTTCGAGTTTTACGATCCGAGCCGCCCTCCGGCCAGCACCCTGCTCCTGTTTGAAGGCCTCCCCTCGCTCGACGCCAGCTTCGGCGTCGACGTCGTGGCTGTCCCCAAATAGAGCCCGCGCCGCCGGAGACCGCTCCAGAAAGGCACTGTTCATGTCCAAGCTCGTTGTCAGTTTCGGCGAAATCATGCTCCGCCTCGCGCCTCCCGGTATGGAGCGCTTCCTCCAATCCCCCCAGTTCGTGGCCACCTTCGGCGGCGGCGAAGCCAATGTCGCCGTGGCCATCTCCGGCTTCGGTGGCAAGTCGCGCTACGTCACGCTGCTGCCCCCAAACAACCCCATCGTCGATGCCTTCATCGGTGAGATGCGCCGCTTCGGCGTCGATGCTGACCACATCGTCCGCGCCACAGGCCGCTTCGGCATCTACTTCGTCGAACCCGGCGCCAACCAGCGCGGCTCCAAGGTCGTCTATGACCGCGCCGGCTCCTCCATCGCCCTCGCCAAGCCCGGCGACGTGGATTGGAAGAAATGTTTCGACGGCGCCTCCTGGTTCCACATCACCGGCATCACCCCCGCCCTCAGCCAGTCCGCCGCCGACCTCGCCATCGAAAGCGTCAAGGCCGCCGAAGCCGCCGGCCTCACCGTCAGCGTCGACCTCAACTTCCGCAAAAACCTCTGGAAATACGGCAAGGCGGCCAAAGAGGTGATGCCCGAACTGCTCAAACACGCCCACGTCTGCATCGCCAACGAAGAGGACTGCCAGATGTCGCTCGGCATCGAAAGCAAAGCCGACGTCCACTCCGGCCAGCTCGACAAGTCGCACTACGAGGACCTCACCAAGACCGTGCTCGCGGCGTACCCGAACCTCAAGTCCATCGCCATCACCCTGCGCGAATCCCACAGCGCCTCGCGCAACGGCTGGAGCGCCTGCCTCAATGACCGCAGCCAGTTCTACCTCAGCCGCCACTACGACATCACCCACATCGTCGACCGCGTCGGCGGCGGCGATTGCTTCGGCGGCGGCCTCATCTACGGCATGATGAACCTCCCTGGCCCCCAGGAAGCCCTCGAGTTCGCCGTCGCCGCCTCGTGCCTCAAGCACTCCATCCCCGGCGACTTCAACCGCTTCACCGCCGACGAAGTCCACGCCCTGATCAAGGGCGGCGGCTCGGGCCGCGTCCAGCGCTAAGCCGGTGCGCCGCGCCCCTGCCAAGGCGCCGCGCACCCGCCGCAGCGCCGCCGCCCGCGCCGCCGGCTAAGGTGTTTACCCGATGCAGCACGGGGTCCCTTCCGCCGTTAAGGGATGTGGAGGAACTCCGTGCTCATCGCCCGCACCACCGGCCTGCTGACTCTCTTCGTTTCCGCGCTTGCCGCCCAGGCCCTCACCAAGGAAGGCCGTCTGGGGAACCATTTCACCTTCCGCTACCCCGAATCCTGGGAGTTCTCCTCCAGCGCCCAGTCCGGCACCTTCCAGATGCCCCCAGCCGAGCCCGAGCCCGAGAACTTCCGCAAGAACAAGACCCTCACCGATCCCCTCAACATCCGCCTCCAATTCGTCTCCGGCCTGACCAATGATGCCGACCCGTCACACGTCCTCGCCGTTGCGGCGGGCGGCGCCGCGGCGGCCCCTGGCAGCCTCACCCGCCCCGAACGCACCACGCTCGGCGAGCAGGGCGGCTGGATCCACACCCTGCGCCTGGCCTCCGGCGAGCGCGCCCGCATTTACGCCCTCCGCCTGCGCAACGGCGGCAGCGCCCTGCTCACCGCATCCGGCGCCGACAGCCTGCTCAACACAACCCGCCCCACCCTGGAGGCCGTCCTCCGCTCCCTCCGCTCGCTCGACCCCGCCGCCGCCAAGGACGCTCCGCCCGGCGACGCCCCCCCTGCCCCCGCGCCTCCTCCCGTCCCCCTCGTCCCGGTGCGCACCCTCCCCCCCGGCGAGGAGGCCAGGCTCATCGAACACTGGAACTCCACCCTCAGCGGCCACACCTGGACCGCCGGCCGCAAGCTCTGGAAGCTCTCCCCGGACGGCCGCTATGAGTTCGAATCCGTCATCACCATCGCCGGCCTCGACGAAGCCAACGCCCGCCGCGCCACCAGCAGCGGCCAGTGGCGCATCTCCGTCCGCGACGCCGAACCCTGGCTCGAACTCCGCCCCGACACCGGCGAACCCATGTTCATCGCCTGTTCCCAGTCCGGCAACGCCGTCCTCATCGACGGCGAACCTGCCACCCACCCCTAACCGCTCCCACCACCCTCCCGGCGTCGAAACCCCTTGGGGCGTATAATCGTCGATGTAGCTATGCTTCGCCGTAACGCTCTGGGTGCGCTCGCTGGATCTGTCTTTGCCGGAGGCCTCGGCCGCGCCCAACAAGGCACGCCCATCCCCGGCGACATCCGTGTCGCCGTCAACGAGGTCATCGTCCCGGTCACCGTCACCGACGACCGGGGCCGCTTCGTCTCCAACCTCGACCAGGGCGACTTCCGCGTCACCGAAGACGGCAAAGTGCAAACCATCAAGTACTTCAACCGCGAACGCAACCAGCCCGTCGTCGTCGGTTTCCTCATCGATGTCTCCAACGCCAGCCGCCTCCACTGGAAGGTCTTCCAGGAGGCCGCCATCGACCTCGTGCTCAACCTCATGCCCGGCGAACCGCAATACTCCGGCTACATGGTCAGCTACGGCAACGAGGCCGAAATCCAGGCCAACACCAAGTCCGACCCCGAGAACATCGTCGAAAAGATCCGCAAGCTCAAACCCGGCGGCGGCGCGGCCTTCTACGACGCCATCTACCTCGCCTGCACCCGCCGCGACCTTGTCAAAGGCGAGCCCATCGAGCCCCGCCGCATCATCGTCGTCATCGGCGACGGCCACGACACGGCTTCCAAGAAGTCCCTCCAGGAAGTGCTCGAACTCGCCCAGCGCAACCTCGTGACGATCTACGGCGTTTCCACCGTCGCCTTCGGCTTCAACAGCGAGGGCGAAAAGAACCTCACCAAGCTGGCCGAAGACACCGGCGGCCGCGTCGAATACCCGCTCAACAACCTCTACAAGGATGTCAGCGGCTATCTCTCCACGCCCTCCGATGAAGGCAACTATGCCCTCAAGGTCGGCACCGGCGGCTACGCCAGCGAAATCGCCAAGGGCATCTTCGGTTCCATCGCCAACGTCGCCGGTGAAATCACCACGCAGTACATCATGCGCTACATTCCCGAGCAGCAGGATACGGCCAAGCCCTTCCGCGAGATCAAGGTCGAGGTCCCCTCGCTGCCCACGGTGAAGGTGCGCCACCGCAGCGGCTACTATCCGTTCGCGCCCTAACCCGAAAGCCCCGGAGGATCCGGCCGATAAGAACGTCGAGGCCCGTTCACACCCATGCAGAGCGCATCCGTAATCGCATCCCGCCAGGGTGAAATGCGCCTGCTCGAAGTGGCCCTCCCCGGCCGCCGCCCGGAGCCCTGCGGCATCCTTCTGCTCGACCCCGCCTCGCAGCAGTTCGGCCTCCGCCTCCGCCGCGATTGGGACGCCCTCACGCACGATGACGACGACCTCGACGTGCTGGAATCGCTCGAAGACGACCTGCGCCAGAAGGCCGCCGAACTCGGCCCCGCCGCCTTCCTCGCTCATCTCGACGACACTCTCTCCAACACCCTCCGCGTCAGCGAGCCGCAATCCGTCCTGCTCGGCGGGTTCGCCTCCACCCTCAACCGTCTCTACGAACGCCACGTGCCGGCCACCGTGCGCGCCTTTGAAACCCACCTCCCGCTGTGGAGCGTCCGCGCCGCCGCCGGCAGCTACAGCGAACGCCAGTCGGCGGAGATCGAACAGTGGATCGAAGTCCCCCCGGCACGCGCATGAGCCCGGACCTCTTCGTGGCCCATGTCATCGGCGAATCCATGGAGCCGCGCATCCCCAGCGGCAGCCTCTGCCTGTTCCGCAAGTTCGGCGCAGGATCGCGCAACGGCAAACTCGTCCTCGTCGAAGACCTCAGCGAACCGGAATCCGGCGAGCGCTACACCATCAAGCGCTACCGCAGCGAGAAAAGCATCACCGACGAAGGCGACTGGCAGCACGAGGCCATCTGGATGGAACCGCTCAATCCCGCCTTTGCGCCATGGCAGCTCACCGAAGACAAACCCGCCCGGGTTGTCGGCGAGTTCCTCGCTGTCCTAGACTGAACCTTTCCCATGAAACTTGTCGTCTACCCGCCCGTCGAGGCGGACCGCCTGGAACAGCTTCGCCATGCCGCCGGCCCCATGCGCGTCGCCAACTGCGCCGATGCCGCCGAGGCCGCCCGCGAAATCGTGGACGCCGATGCCTTTTTCGGAAAGATCACTCCGGAATTGCTTGCCGCCGCGCGCCAACTGCGCTGGGTCCAGTCGCCCACCGCCAGCCTCGAACACTTCCTCTTCCCCGCCCTCATTGACCACCCCTCGACGCTCACCAACATGCGCGGCCTGTTCAGCGACGTCATCGCCGACCACGTCATCGGCTACGTCCTCTGCTTTGCCCGCAACCTTCACCTCTACATCCGCCGCCGCCGCTGGCAGCCCTGCGGCGGGGAAGGCTCGCGCGTCAGCTTCGCCCAAGGCCCCGGCGTCGTCAACGACATCGACCGCGCCCACCTCCACATCAGCGATTGCACCCTCGGCGTCATCGGCTGCGGCGAGATCGGAGCCGAGGTCGCCCGCCGTGCCCGCGCCTTCGACATGACCGTCCTCGCCGTCGACCCGGTGCGCACCGAGCCGCCCTGCCACGGCGTCGAGTTGTGGGACATGGTGCGCCTCCCCGACCTGCTCGCCGCCTCGCGCTTCGTCGTCATCTGCGCCCCGCACACGCCCGACACCGAGCGTATGGTCCACCGCGACTTCCTCCAGCGCATGCGCCCCGACGCCTTCCTGATCAACATCGGCCGTGGCGCCATCGTCGTGCTCGATGACCTCGTGGCCTCGCTCAACGCCAGCGAAATCGCCGGCGCGGCGCTCGACGTCTTCGAAACCGAGCCGCTCCCGGAATCACACCCGCTCTGGGCCATGGAGAACGTGATCCTCACGCCCCACGTCGCCGGCTTCTCCCCGCGCATCGCCGAACGCCACCTCGCCGTGCTGCTGGAAAACACGAAGAGGTTCGCCCATGGCGAACCCCTCCGCAACGTAGTCAATAAGGCGAAATGGTTTTAGCGCTTCATCCCGGCGCCCACCCCTCCCGTCACACCACCGCGAGCGTCAGCGAGTCGGTCAAAGCGCCACCTGCCGCAACACATACGGCAGAATCCCACCACTCCGGAAATACTCCACCTCACGCGGCGTGTCGATGCGCACCAGCGCCTCAAACTCCTTCGCGCCGCCCTCGCCCGTCGCCGTCACCTTCACGCGCCGCTTGCCGGAAGCAATCGCCTCCGCCACGCCCGTGATCGAGTAGCTCTCGAAGCCAGTGAGCCCCAGCGATTCGCGATTCTGCCCGCCGGTGAACTCCAGCGGCAGCACGCCCATGCCCACCAGGTTCGAACGGTGGATGCGCTCAAAGCTCTCCGCGATCACCGCCTTCACGCCCAGCAGCGCCACGCCCTTGGCCGCCCAATCGCGCGACGAGCCCGAACCATACTCCTTGCCCGCCACGATCAGCATGCCCACGCCCGCGGCCACATTGCGCATCGCCACGTCGTAGATGAACTCCTTCTCCGCCGTAGCCGACACCCGCGTATAGCCGCCCTCCACGCCCGGCACCATCAGGTTCTTCAACCGGATGTTGGCCAGCGTGCCGCGCACCATCACCTCGTGATTGCCGCGCCGCGAACCATAGGAATTGAAATCCCCCGGCTTCACGCCGCGCGCCATCAGATAGTGGCCCGCCGGCGAGTCTTTCTTGATCGAACCGGCCGGCGAAATGTGATCCGTCGTGATCGAATCGCCCAGCACCGCCAGCGGCTTCAGGGCGAGCAGATCCTCAAGCGGCGCCTTCGGATCGCGCATCGCATCGAAGTATGGCGGCCGCGCGATGTAGGTCGAATTCGCGTCCCACTCATACAAATCGCCCGTCGGGAATTTCACCGCGTTCCACTGCTGGTCGCCCGCGAACACCTCGCCATATTCCTTCTCAAACATCTCGCGGCGCACGCTCTTGGCCAGCACCTCGGCCACCTCTTCCTGCGACGGCCAGATCTCTTTCAGGAACACGTCCTGGCCCGAACCATCTTTCCCGATCGGCTCGTTCACCAGGTCCATGTCGACACGGCCCGCAATCGCATAGGCCACCACCAGCGGCGGCGAAGCGAGATAGTTCGACCGCACCAGTTGGTTCACACGGCCTTCGAAATTGCGGTTGCCGCTCAACACCGACGCCACGTTCAAGCTCGCCGCTTCCACCGCCGCGCCAATATGCTCCGGCAGCGGACCCGAGTTGCCAATGCACGTCGTGCAGCCATAGCCCACCACATGGAACTTCAGCTTTTCCAGATACGGCATCAGCCCGGCGTCGGTGAGATACTCCGTCACCACCTTCGACCCCGGCGCCAGCGACGACTTCACCCACGGCTGCGACGTGAGCCCGCGCTCCACCGCCTTCTTCGCCACCAAACCCGCCGCCACCATCACCGACGGATTCGACGTGTTCGTGCAGCTCGTAATCGCCGCGATCACCACCGAGCCATCCTGCAGCGGCACCTCGACGCCGTTCTTCGCCGTGGTGTGCTTCGGTTCGGCGCCCAGCGTCGCCAGGAAGCTCGACTTCACATCCTGCAAATTGATGCGGTCCTGCGGACGCTTCGGCCCGGCCAGCGACGGCACCACCGTCGACAGATCCAGCTCCAGCATGTCCGTGAACACAGGGTCCGGCGTGGCATCGGTGCGGAACAGCCCCTGCTCTTTCGCATAGGCCTCCACCAGCGCCACCAACTGCTCTGGCCGGTTCGACAGCCGCAGATATTCGAGCGTCAAATGATCCACCGGGAAGAAGCCGATCGTCGCCCCATACTCCGGCGCCATGTTCGCAATCGTCGCCCGGTCGGCCAACGACAGCGACGATAGCCCCTGCCCGTAAAACTCCACGAACTTGCCCACCACGCCCTTCTTGCGCAGCATCTGCGTCACCGTCAGCACGAGGTCGGTCGCCGTCGCCCCCGCCGCCAGCTTGCCGTGCAGCTTGAAGCCGATCACCTCCGGCAGCAGCATCGACACCGGCTGGCCCAGCATGCAGGCCTCGGCTTCAATGCCGCCCACGCCCCAACCCACCACGCCCAGGCCGTTGATCATCGTCGTGTGCGAGTCCGTGCCCACCAGCGTGTCCGGATAGGCGTCCACCACGCCGTCGCCCTGGCGCGCAAACACCACCTGCGCCAGGTACTCCAGGTTCACCTGGTGCACAATGCCCGTATTCGGAGGAACTACTCTGAAATTCTGGAAACTGCCCTGCCCCCAGCGCAGGAACGAATAGCGCTCGGCGTTGCGCTGGAATTCGAGAATGCCGTTCAGCCCCAGCGCCTCGGAGGTGCCGAAGTGATCCACCTGCACCGAGTGGTCAATCACCAGGTCGGCCGGAATCAGCGGATTGGCCCGCTTCGGGTCGGCGCCCATCTTCTGCAGCGCCTCGCGCATCACGGCCAGGTCCACCACGCATGGCACACCGGTGAAATCCTGCAGCAGCACGCGCGCCGGCATGAACGAAATCTCGCGCGCCTCCGGCTTGCCGTTGAATCCGGCGACGAACCGGATATCCTCGGCCCGCACCGTCACGCCGTCTTCCATGCGCAGCGTGTTTTCGAGCAACACTCGAATCGAGAACGGCAGGCGGCTCAACGTGGCCACTCCGGCCTTTTCCAGCGCGTCAAGTCTGTAGATGCGATACTCGCTGCCGACAACGCGCAGAGTGGCGGCCGAACCGAAGCTATTCGGATGGGACATGGATTCCTCTAGTTTATCGCAGGGCTTCGCTCAGCCAAACGGCCTTCACCCCAGCCCGTCACCCCAGCCGCATCAGCACAAACGGCGTCGCCGCCAGGCCCAAGGCCAGCGCCATCAGCACCCACCCCAACGGTCGCGCGTAATTCGGCGTGTAGCCAAAGCCCAACCGCCGCTCCACCATCAACGCCGGATCCTCGCGGTTGTAGTAGATCACTTTCCCCGCCGCTCACGCGGCGTCTCGCCTTCCCCCGGTGTGTCCCCCATCCGGATCGCCAGCCAGAAAGCCAGAAACAGAATCAGAATCACCAGCGCCACAATCACCCACGGCGCGCCCGGCATCCCGCCCGGCCCCGCCACGGGCAACAACGACACATAGGAAAACAACACGCTCAACGTCACCACAAGAGCCAGTAGCGTGCCCGCGTAGACGCGCCGCTGCCCCCACCCGCGTTACCCCGTGCCGCCCCTCCCCTGGGCAGCGTCCCCCCAGCCGATCCCATAGGCGAGCAACGCCACCAGCACGCGCTGCCGAGCACACCCATCACCACCGGCATGGCCACAATTGCCGCGCTCTTCGCATGAAAGGCATCCGCCTTTCCGTCGATCCCATAGTGTGTGGGAAACCGGTCCGGCAGGCCGCCGTACTGCGCAAGCAGCGCAACTCCCGCCGCCCCTAACAGCAGGAACGAAACCGCCACCGCCGGCACAATCCAGCGCGCGATGACAGGATCCCGATCAGGTCGTCTCAGTTCGCTCACTACATGTACTCTGGCATCGGAATTCCCAGAATGCCAAGCGCCCACGCCAGCTGCTTGCTGAAGTACTGCGTCATCCACAGCAGAAACGCCCGCCGCTCGGCATCCCGCTCATGAATCACCGGGTAGCCGTCATAAAACACGCTGAAGCCCTGCGCCAATTGAAACGCATACTTCGAAAAATGCGCCGGCTCGCCCTTGGCCAGCGCCTCTTCCAGAGCCGACTGCGCTTTCGAGATCAGCAGCAGCGTCTGCCACAAATCCTCGGTCGCCAACTGCCGCTCAAACGCCTCGCGCGTCAGCACCGCCGCGAAGTCCGGCAGCGTCTCCCCGCGCTCTTGAAACTTCGCCAGAATCTTGCTCGCCCGCACGGCCGCATACTGCACATACGGCCCCGTCTCGCCCACAAACGCCAGCGCTTCCTGCAGGTCAAACGCGATCACGGTATTGCGCGTGAACTTCAGCATGAAATACCGCAGCGCCCCCGTGGCAATCTGCGTCGCCACCCGCCGCCGCTCCTCGGCCGGCTTGTCCTGGTTGCGGTCGTCCACCTCCACCAGCGCCTTCTCGATCAGCTTGTCGATCAGGTCATCGGCCTTCACGCCCAAGCCCTTGCGGCCCGACACTTCGACGTAGGCCCGCTTCTTGTCTTCCTCGCTCAGCTCGATGCCCAACTCCACGCACGTCCGCGGCGACAGCGCCACCATCTCGTAGCTGAAGTGAATCGAACGCTCCGCCTGCTCACCGTAGCCCAGCGCGCGCAGCCCCGCCGCCACCACATCCTGCAAATACGACTGCCGCGAGTCGATCACGTTATACACCGTGTAGCCCGCGCCAAACTTCGGCGCACCCGCCGGCTGCTCCTCATCGGTCGACACCCACACCGTGTGCTCCGGGCTCTCCTGCAACAGCGGCCTGTAGTGGAAATCCTTGCCCAGCAGCCCGAACTTCCACAACTGATAGGCGATGTCCTTGCCCACATACGTCACGATGCCGTTCGAACGTACGATCACCTTCGAATCATCAACGTCGTCGTCTTCGGCCGCCACATGATCGCGGAAGTGCGAACCGGCCATCACCCAGCAGCCGGCCTTCTTGCCCTCGCTCGCCAGGTAGATCGCCTTGCGCTGCTGCAGCAACTCAAACGCCGTCGCCCAGAACTTCAGGTGGAGAATCTCGCTCTCCCTCGGCAGCACATCGTAGATGATGCCCAACCGCCGCATCGTCGCCAGGTGGCACAGCACAATCGCATCGGCCACCACGTGCGCCATCTCGGCCAGCGCCCCTTCGTTGGCCTCAATCGCATGCAGCGTCTCGGCGCGCCACTTCTCGCTCTCTGGATGCTCCTTGAAATACTGCGACACCCGCGCATACGCGTCCCAGCACAGGTAATCGAACCGCGGCTGGCGCGTCAGCGCCGTCACCTCGGCCACGCTCTTCTTCTCCAGAAAGTGGAAGCCCGCCACCACATCGGCCACCTGCACGCCCGTGTTGTCGATGTAGTTCTGCACCTCCACGGCATCGCCTGAGGCCCGCAGCATCCGCACAAACGTGTCGCCCAGCACGGCGTTGCGCAGATGCCCGATGTGCGCCGCCTTGTTCGGATTGATGTTCGTGTGCTCGACGATGATCTTGTGGCCCGTCGCGCCGGCATCGGCCACGCCCGCCAGCAGCGCCTGCCCGTAGCCGCCGCGGTCCAGCCGCAGGTTCAGATAGCCGTTGCCCGCAATCTCAATCCTGGCCACGCCCGGCAGCGCGCCGAGGTCGTCGACAAGCTCCTGCGCAATCGCCCGCGGCGCTTTCTTCAACGCACGCGCCAGTTGAAACGCCGCCGGCAGCGCCAGTTCGCCGAAGCTCGATTGCTTGGGCGACTCCACGGCCACCGCCATCGTCTCGCCATAGCGGGCCGCCAGATGATCCGACACGATCCGCTGAATTTGTTTTTCTATGATGTGAAACACAGGGGGAAACCCCTAGTGTAGCAACGCGCGCCGGCCATCCGCCCCCTCCACTGCCTCACACCCGTAACAGAGCCGCCGCCCGTAAGGGCGCGGTTCCCCCCCTTACAGCGTCCCCGCCGAAACCGCCTTCCAGCAGCGCCCGTGGAATCGGCCACTTCCCCGTCACCGCCGCGCCGTCCGCCTCAAATTGCCCCGACGTCAACACCCCGCTCAAATCCTCCGGGTTCGGCTGCTGCCCGCTGCGCTGAATCATCTTCGTCAACACATCGGTCAGCGAACGCAACCGGTCGCGCACCTCCTCGGCCTGCTTCGCGCCCGGACACTCCGCCCGCAAATTGGCCGAAAACCCCGTCGCCCCCGCGTCCACCGCCACCGTCACCCGCTCTGCCCCCGACAGCGCCGAGGCAAACGCCTTCACCCCGTCCGGCAGCGTGTCGTTGGCGCTCAACAGCGGCCCCGGCAGCGTCACCCAAAACGGCGCGCTGGGAATCTCAATCCCATTCTCCGGCCGGTCCGACGGCATCAGCGTGTACGCCGCCCGCGGCGCATACCCCACCGCCAGCGCCAACACATCGGTCGACGCCGGAAAAAACGAGATGTTCTTCGTCGGCAAACTCCCCCGCACCGAACAGAACCCGTTCAGGCACGTGCCGCCCCGAGCCTTGGCATACCGGTTCAGTTGCGGCCAGTCGAACCGCCCCTTCAGCAGAAAGTACTTGTGCTCGGCATCGAAGGCCGCCGCCACATAATCCAAATCTTCGCGGTAATCGAAACCTGTCTCGCGCACGAAATTCTGATAGTCCAACTCCTCCACGCCCCGCGCCCCCGCAATCAAATCCAACACCCCAGCCGTGCGCAGGCTCTTCACATCCAACGCCGCCACCACCGCCCGGTCAGACGGAAGCCGAGCCAACAGTTGCCCCAGGTTCGTGATCGACCGCGACTGCCGGTAATACAACCCGCCCAGCACAAGCCCGCAGCCGGCCAGCACCAGCAGCACGAGTTGCCACAACCGCAGGGGTTTTCGCACAGAATTGTCCGATTACGCCGAAACCAGCTCCTGCGAAACCCGCGCCCCGCGCCACAAATCCAGATACGGCCCCAGGTCCTTCATCATCTTCGTGAACTGGTCGATCGTCAGCGACTGCGCCCCGTCGCTCACCGCCTTCTCCGGACACGGATGCACTTCCACAATGATCCCATCGGCCCCAATCGCCACCCCCGCCCGGCTCAACGACGGCACCAGGCTCCGCTTGCCCGTGGCATGGCTCGGATCGAGAATCACCGGCAGGTGTGTCAGCTCCTGCAACACCGGCACGGCCACGATGTCGCACGTGTTGCGCGTGATCGTCTCAAACGTCCGGATGCCCCGCTCGCACAACATCACGTCGCGGTTGCCGTGAGCCACAATGTACTCGGCCGACATCAGCAGCTCTTTAATCGTCGAGCTCAGCCCGCGCTTCAGCAACACCGGCCGCCCCGCCTTGCCCAGCCCCTTCAACAGCGCGAAGTTCTGCATGTTCCGCGCCCCGATCTGCAACACGTCGGCGTACTCGGCCACCAGCTCCACGTCCCGGTCGCTCATCACCTCGGTGATCACGCCCACGCCCATCGCGTCGCCGGCCTTGCGCAGCAGCTTCAGCCCTTCCAGCTCCATGCCCTGAAAATCGTAAGGCGATGTCCTCGGCTTGAACGCGCCCCCGCGCAGAATCCGCGCCCCAGCCCGCGCCACGCGCTCGGCCGAGGTCATGATCTGGTGCTCACTTTCCACCGAACACGGACCCGCCATCATCACGAAGTCCTCGCCGCCTATCTCAAAGTCCCGCACCCGGATCCGCGTCTTCGCGCTCTTATATTCCCGGCTTACGAACTTGTAGGGAGCGGTAATCCGCATTGCTTTCTCCACTTGGGGCAGCGCCTCCAACGACTCCAGGCATGCCGAGGTGTCGCCCACGCCAATTGCGGCGATCACCACGCGCTCCACACCTTCGATGGTGTGGATCTTGTACCCGAAGTCCTCGATTCTCTGGCACACAGCCTGAATCTCCTCGGGCGAGGAATGTGGTTTCATCGAGATGATCATGGCGCTCCTAATACAGCCGAAATAGTTACACGGTTCAACAAAAAAACCCACTCTGGCCGAGTGGGTTGGGATTTAGCTTCAAACTTGCGTCTGCCCGCACCACTCGCCCGCGCTTGGTTAGCACCAAAATCGATACGCGAACGAGCGACCAGACAGCATGAATTTCAAATTCTAGCGAAAACCTGCCACTCGCGCAAGTGGTATGGATGCCGCAAACCGGATTTCAGTCACCATTTTTGCCCAAAGATGGGCCATTTTCGCTCCTCGGCGGCCTCTCCAATGCAACCACCTCGCCCTGGGTGACACCCGACGCCACAGCCACTTGAACGTGGTTGCTGGCCGCCACCGTCACCGCCCTCTCTTCCCACCTCGCCCCCGCCTTCACCCACACCCTCGCCCCCTGGCCGCCCAACCGCACCGCCTCCGCGGCAGCAGCAAGGCATCGTCCATCCGCTCCACCACCACATCGGCCGCCACCGTGAAGTTCGGCATGATCGCCGGCCGCCCGGCCACCTCCAGCCGCACCGGAATCGTCCGCACATAGTCCCGCCGCGCTCCGCCCGCCTGCGCCAGCGATCCGATCCGCGACACCTTCGCCTGCGCCGTCATCCCCGGGAACGCCTCCACGTGCAGCGTCGCCGCCATGCCTTGCTTCAGCAACTGCTCATCGATCTGGTTCACATACCCCTCCACCGTCAGCCGCGACGTATCGTGCACCTGCCCAATCACCGTCCCCGACGACAGATCATCACCGGCCTGGATATCCATATACTCGCCCCCGCGCCGTACGCGCTGCGGTATGAACACCCCCGCAATCGGCGACCGCACCACCATCCGCTCGCTCCCCCGCTGTCCGCGCCGCAAATCCAACTGCTCCTCGGCCAGTTCCAACTCCTGCCGCCGCATCGCCGCCCGTTCCGAGATGTCGAAAAAGCGCGCCTCGCTCCGCAATTGCTCCAACCGCGCCTGCGCCTCCTCCAGGTTCAAACGGTACTTCTCGGCCACAATCGCGCTTCTCACCGGAATCGTGCGCAAATCCAGCCGCGCCTTGCCCACCGCCCCCTCGGCCGCCAGAATCCGCAGATCATACGCTTTTCTCCGCTCGTTCAGGCTCGCCCGCACCGTCTCTAACGTCAATTCGCGGCTCCGCACGCTCGCTTCCAAATCGTCCAGCCGCAACTCGATGTACTGCCGGTCAAACTCAGCCACCACATCGCCCGGCTGCACCTGCGTGCCCGCCCCAATGAGCGATTTCAAGGTCAACCGAAAGTCGCTCGATGAGGAACTCCTCGACCGCCGCCCGCTCAAGAACCGGCGCCTTCAGGTAGGCCAGATTCCCCGCCGCCGTCATGCCCGAAAGTCGCAGCGTGCGCTCAAACCGTCCCCGCTCCACCACCGCCGTCCGCACCGACGCCGCCGGCAGCGGCTTCACCGTCCGCCGCATCGCCCAATACCCCACGCCCCCCGCAACCACCAGCAACAACAACACCAACCACGCCCAGCCCTGCTTGCCGCCCTCACCCCGCACTCCGCCTCGCGCCCCGCCACGTGGCTGTTCTCCTGGAGGCGGCGCTGCCGGCGTGGGCAGAAGTGTTGAGGCTGACATCCTGGTCCTTCCCGTGAAAACAAAATTCTCCCGCAAGGAGAATTCTTCTACTAGGAATGGACGTATGCAAGCGCCCCCAGGTGTCCACTAAAACCAATTTTCTTTAATCGGGCCGCCGGCACACACTCCGCTCCCTACGCGCACCGCGGCTCTCACAAAGCGTCCCGCCGCCACCTACCCCCTTCTGCAACACCGTCAGCCCAGGCCGCATCAGCTTCGTCAAATCGTTGGCCTCGGTCAAAAACATCTGCACCATCAACTCTTGCCCGTCACAGGCGAACGGCACCACCGTCCAGTTATGCCGCCCCATGCTCCGCGTCGTGAAGTTGCGCCCATACACAACCGTCGGCACACTCAGCCACATCGAGCCAAACTCGTCTTCAATCGACGTCTTCAAGTTGCCGATGATCATGTTGGCCACCTCGCCCACGGCGTCCAACACATCGTTGTCCACCGCCGGATACTCGGCCATCAACATGTGCCCGGCCAACTGGCAGGCCAGCTCCGGCGTGCAGCACACACTGCCCGTGCCCACCAGCGGCCCAGTCAATCCCACTAGCGCCACCACGCCCTCGGTCGGCCCTACTCCTCCGTCCTCGGTCCGCGCCTCGCCAGGAATCGCGTCGCTGCCCAGCATCATCGAGAAGACCTCCTGCGTGGCCACCGTAATGCGGCTCACCAGGTCCTCATGCGTTATCGAGAATCTCATTCTGTGTCTCCCTCCTGCGATTCGGCGCTCCGGAACCACCCTGCGCCCTCCATCCTGCCCGGCCCAGCCTGCGCTGCCGCTCGCCGCGCACACGGCCGCGCGCACACCGCCGCGCGCCCGCCGCCGGCACGCCGCACGGTCATATGATCCCTACCAGCTTTTCCTTGATCTGCTCGGCCGTGAACGGCTTGCGCACATACCCCGCCGCCCCCAGGTTCACCGCCTCCAACACCTTGGCCTGCCCGCCCTCGGTCGTGATCATCACCACCGGCACGTCCTTCAAGCCATCGGTCGTCTTCAGCTTCCCCAACAACTCCAGGCCGTCCATGTTCGGCATGTTGATGTCCGACAGGATCAGCCCCACCTTTTCCTGGCTCAGCTTGGCCAGCGCTTCCACTCCATCGCCCGCCTCGTGCACCTTGCCCAACGGAACCTCTGCCTGCAACAAGACCCGCTGCAGGATCTTCCGGATGGCCGCCGAGTCGTCCACTATCAGAACATCTACCGCCATTTGGCCTCCCTCGTCGATCAGAACTTCTCCTGAAGTCTCATCGGCGCGAAGTTCGGCCCTTTGAGGAAATTGCGGCCCCCAACAGCCCCCGCTCTCCCCCCCCTACAGCTCCCCTAACATCGCCTCCGTCACCGCCGCCGTCGTCGAACTCCCCCCCAAATCCGCCGTCCGCTCCCGCCGCCCCGCCAACACCTTCACCACCGCCCCATGCACCGCCCGCCCCGCCTCCTCCTCGCCCAGATGCTCCAGCATCATCGCCGCTGAAAACACCGTCGCCATCGGGTTCGCAATCCCCTTCCCCACAATGTCCGGCGCCGTCCCATGCACCGGCTCAAACATCGAAGGAAACCGCCGCGTCGGGTCCAAATTCGCGCTCGCCGCCAGCCCAATGCTCCCCGTCACAATCGCCGACAGGTCGCTCAGAATATCCCCAAACAAGTTCGACCCCACCACCACATCAAACGTGTGCGGCCGCCGCACAAAGTTCATCGCCGCCGCATCCACCAGCAGCGACTCCGTCTCAATCTCCGGAAACTCCGCCGCCACCTGCTGGAACGCCTTGTCCCACAACACCATGCTGAAGCCCTGCGCGTTCGACTTCGTGATCGAGGCCACGCGCTTCTTCCCGTTCCGCTTCCGCGCCAGTTCAAAGGCGTGCCGGATCACGCGGTCACACCCCCGCCGCGTGAACACCGACGTCTGCACCGCCACCTCCTCCGGCTGATGGTGATACAAAAACCCGCCGATCTGCGCATACTCGCCTTCCGTGTTCTCGCGCACCACCACCATGTCGATATCGCCCGCCGCGCGCCCCGCCAGCGGCGAATCCACGCCGTCGAACAACACCGCCGGACGCACGTTGGCATACTGGTCGAACCCGCGCCGGATGGGCAGCAACAGCCCGTTCAACGTGATGTTGTCCGGCACATCCACATGCCCCACCGCCCCCAGCAAAATCGCATCATGCGCCGCCAGTTGCTCCAGCGCGTTCGGCGGCATCATCGCCCCATGCTGGAAGTAATACTCGGCCCCCCAATCGAAATGGGCAAACTCGAAATGCAGCCCAAACTTCGTCCCCGCCGCCCGCAACACTTCCAACGCCGGAGGAATCACCTCCTGCCCAATTCCATCCCCAGGGATCACCGCTATGCTCAGGTTCCTCATAGAAGGGCCATCGTAACAGACACAGCGGTCATCGTCCCCCCCGATGTACACTAGCGATTTCATGCCTACCCCATCCCCCTTCTCACTTCAGGGAAAGACCGCCCTCGTCGCCGGCGCCAGCCGCGGCATCGGTCTGGCCATCGCCAAGGAAATCGCCGCCGCCGGCGCCCACACCATCCTCGCCGCCCGCTCAGCCGACAAGCTCCACCAGGAAGTCGAAGCCCTCAAGGCCCAGGGCCTCTCCGCCGACGCCCGCACGCTCGACGTCTCCTCTAACGACAAGGTCGACGAGGCCTGCAAAGAGATCCCCGACCTCGACATCCTCATCAATGTCGCCGGCACCAACGTCCGCAAACGCTTTGAGGACTACACGCCGGAAGAGTACAACCTCATCCTCCAAACCAACCTCCACGGCATCGTCCGCCTCACCCAGATCCTCGGCAAACGCATGGTCGACCGCGGCACAGGCGGCAAAATCGTCATGATCGGCTCGCTCACCTCGCTCATCGCTTTCCCCTTCCTCTCCCCCTACGCCATCACCAAATCGGGCCTCTGGGGACTCACCCGCGTGCTCGCCGCCGAGTGGGGCCGCTACAACATCCAGGTCAACTGCATCGCCCCCGGCTTCATCGAAACCGACCTCAACCGCGAAATGTGGAAGCCCCAGTTCATGCGCGACTGGCTCCGCTCCGGCCAGGCCAACCCCCGCCTCGGCACCCCCGAAGACATCGCCCCGCTCGCCGTCTTCCTCTCCTCGCGCGGCTCGGATTACGTCACCGGACAGTGCATCGCCGTCGACGGCGGCTTCACCACCACCGGCATCTGGCCCTTCGAACCGCCCAAGTAACGATGTACGCGCGGCGTCAATTGCTGGCTTTGCTCGCAGCGGGCGCCGCGCGTGGACAATCGCCCCCGCACCGCCAACGCCCCAGCACCGCCCAGCCCCGCCCCCATCGAGTTCACCTGCCCGATGGACAAAGACGTCAAGCAGCGCGGCCCCGGCAAATGCCCCCGCTGCGGCATGAAGCTCTCGGCCCATCTCCCCGATCACATCGAGTACGGCTTCGACATCCGCACCACGCCCCACCCCGTCCGCGCCGGCCAGCCCGCCCAGTTCGATTTCGGAATCATCGATCCGAAATCAAACAAGCCCGCCCGCGACTTCGAAGTCATCCACGAAAAAATCTTCCACCTCTTCCTCGTCTCCCACGACCTCTCCTACTTCGCCCACGAACACCCCGACCCGCTCCCCAACGGCCGCTTCCGCTTCCAAACCACCCTCCCCCGCCCCGGCGCTTACCGCCTCGTGGCCGATTGTTACCCCCGCGGCGCCACCCCGCAATTCCTCACCCGCTCTCTCATCACCGCCGCCGCGCCCGCCGAAGCCTTCGCCTCCACGCCCGCCTCGCTCCCCGCCACGCCCCTTCGCCAGCAGGCCGCCAACCTTACCGTCGATCTCACCCTGCAACCCGCGCAGCCCATTGCCGGCGATGAGTGCATTCTGTTGTTCACCCTCCGCCCCCACGACGGCCTCGAACAATACCTCGCCGCCTGGGGCCACATGCTCGTCGCCTCCGACGACCTCATCGACCTCATCCACGACCACCCGCTCTACGCCTACCCTACCGAAACCGTCCGTCCCCAAGTCCAATTCAACGTGCTCTTCCCGCGCGCCCGCACCTACCGCGTCTGGGTCCAGTTCCAGCGCCTCGGCGTCGTCAACACCGTCGCCTTCACCATCCCCGTCAAGGAACTGGCGTGATCACCCGCCGCCACTTCGCCGCCCTGCTCGCCCCCGCCGCCTGGGCGCAGCCCGATCTCCAGGCCCTCTACGACGCCCACGACTGGCTCGGCCTCGCCCAAGCCGTCACGCCCGCCTCGCCGCTCCTCATGCGCGGAACCGCCGCCGCCGCCCTGCACCGTTACAAGGAAGCCGAACGCCTGCTCCTCCGCGCCGCCCGTGAAGGCTCCGCCGGCGATCCCCACTCCCGCGCCATAGAAGCCCACGCCCACCTCATCAGCCTCTACTCCCGCGCCGGCCGCTGGCGCAACGCCTTCGCCTCCGTCCAGGCCGCCCAGCGCCTCGCCCCCAACCGCCCCGACTTCCAAAACGCCTCCGCCCTCTTCGGCGCCCTCGCCCGCCACCCCGGCCTCCGCCCCCGCCGCATCCGCCCCACCCGCCTCCAGTGCGCCGCCCCCGGCAAACTCATCGTCCCCATCACCGTGAACGGCCAACCCGCCCGCTACTTCTGGGACACCGGCGCCAACTTCTCGCTCACCACCGAATCCGAAGCCCGCCGCCTCGGCATGACCATCGAATCGCCCAACGCGCAGGTGTCCACCGCCACCGGCGGCGCCGTCGCCTTCCGCCTCGCCATCGCCCGCACGCTGGCCATCGGCGGCTGCCTCATCGAACACGTCCCCTTCATGATCTTCGGCGACGATCAGCAGCCCTTCGACGAACTCCCCCAACAGGAACGCGGCGGCATCGCACTCCCCGTCCAACTCGCCCTCGGCTCCCTCCGCTGGGACTCCACCGGCAACTTCGACGTCGCCTCGCCAGACACTCCCGCCGGCACGCCAAACTCTCTACTTTCGAAGGCCTCATGCCGTGCACTCGTCTCGGCTTCGGCGAAGCGGAACTCAACGTCCAGTTGGACACTGGCGCCGAGACCAGCGACCTGTGGCCCCCCTTCGCCAAACGCTTCGCCGCCCAGCTCACCAATGCCAAGCGCGAAACCCGCCGCGTCGGCGGCGTCGGCCAAACCATCGAAGTGGAATCCCTCATCGCCCCCTCGCTCCCCGTCCGCCTCGGCGGCAAGGCCCTCACCCTCGCCCCCGCCGAAATCCACCTCGCCAAAACCGACGGCGGCTCCCTCCGCGACTACGGCCGCATCGGCATGGATCTGCTCAACCAATCCACACGCGTCACCATCGATTTCAGACAGATGCGTCTGATTTTGGAATGAACGCCGCCCGGCGGCCTTACTCCACCCACCCCAACGCCCGCAACCCCTCCACCGGCGTCTTCTCATCAAACGCGATGAAGGCTGCCTTCTGCCGCCCGTGCTCCAACGCCACCGCATACGGCGGGTCGTTGAACTTGAAAATCTCCCGCAGCTTCGCCGCATCCGTCGTCACCGGCGCCTTCAGCCCCGTGTCGTTCAGGAACTGCCCGGCAAACTCCGGCAACCGCGTCGGCACCACCAGCACCTTCGCCCCCACCCACTTGTACGTCTTCATCCGCTGCGCCGCCTCAAAGCAGTGCATGCACTCCGGATCGAAGAAATACACAAACACCCGCCCCTGCGCGAGCGAATACGGCTTGCCTTCCACCAGCACGCTCTCCGGCGCCGCCAGCCCCGTCTGCTGGAACACCGCGAACCCGTAGCTCGCCCCCGTGAACACCGCAATCGCCGCTAACACCAGCGCCGCGCTCTTCAAGCTATGCGCCGGTGAGCCCCATTTCCACGCGAAAAACGCACCCACCAGCATCAACCCATCGCCGATGAAGAACCCCGGACCCACGCTGCGTTTCAACCACGGAAAGCACGAACAGTCCTCGCCCCGCAGCACGTTGTAATAAGCGGCCACGTAGACCATGAACACCACCAGCAGCGCCCCGGCCAGCAGCGCTCCCCAACGCCGGAACCGTGGCACAAACAACAGCGCCGCCGCGAACGTCTCCGCCGCGCCCACCCCCAGCGCCAGCGGCACGCTCAACTGCGCAGGCAACTGCATCTGCACAATCCGCGCCGCCCATCCCAGCGGGTCGGTGATCTTCCACACCCCCGACGCCAGAAACAACAAGGCCAGCAGAATCGCGCTCAACGCCGACAACCAGGACTTCCAGGCGGGCAAATCCACTGGAGTTGCCCCCCATCCTGGATGTGCAATACTGTCATCCATGAATTTCATTGTAGTGCGGGCCAGGGCCTTGCTGCCTGCCTCGCTCCCGCTGCGATGACCGCCCTGCTGCTGCTCCTCCTCGCCGCCGCCCCCGTCGAACGCACCACCCTCTTCGACGACGACGTCACCATCCCCCGCTCCCAATGGCGCTCCATCCGCCTCGACCTTCAGCAGCGCGCCGCCACCATCGAGGTCTCTCACCGCGTCACACGAGGCCAGTCCGCCGTCCGCGTCGTCCTCATGACCAGCGCCGACGTCGACCGCTTCAGCCGAGGCGAAAGCCACCGCGTGCTGGCCGCCTCGTCCTTCTCCCCACAAGGCAGTTTCCGCTACACCGTCACCACGCCCGGCCAATATCAGGTGCTGCTCGATAACCGCCTCGAAGGCCGCGGCTCGGCTTCGGTCCGCGTCAAAGTCGCCGTCGCCTTCGACGAACGCCTCTCCTTCACGCCGCGCGAACTCCCCGCCGAAACCCGCCGCCGCGTAGTCCTCTGGAGCCTCTCCGGCTTCGCCGCCCTGTGCGGCCTCTCCGCCTGGCTCCTGCTCAGCGCCGCTCGCTCGCGAAGAACTCCGCCACACGATCCACCGTATGTTTGATGTCGGCCTCGCTGTGGGCCGCTGACACAAAGCCCGCCTCAAACTGCGACGGCGCCAGATACACCCCGCCTTCCAGCAGGAAGTGGAAGAACTTCGCAAACCGCGCCGTGTCGCTCTTCTTCGCCGTCTCGTAATCGGTCACCGGCTCCGGCGTGAAGAACATCGTGAACATCGCCCCCACGCGGTTCACCGTGATCCCCTCCGGCACATGCGCACACAACTGCGCCGAGCGCGCCTCCAACACGTCGTACACCTCCGGGTGCGCCTTCAGGTGCCCCAGCATCGCCAGCCCCGCCGCCACCGCCAGCGGATTCCCGCTCAACGTCCCGGCCTGATACACCGGACCCACCGGCGCAATCTTCTCCATGATGTCGCGCCGCCCGCCATAGGCCGCAATCGGCAGCCCGCCGCCGATCACCTTGCCGATCGTCGTCAGGTCGGGCTTGATCCCATAGCGCGCCTGCGCCCCGCCCCGCGCCACGCGGAAGCCCGTCATCACCTCATCCAGAGTCAGCAGCGCGCCGTGCTTCGTACACAACGCCCGCAGCGCTTCGAGGAACCCCGGCGCCGGAGGCACGCAGCCCATGTTGCCCGCCACCGGCTCCACAATCACCGAAGCGATCTGGTCGCCATGCTTGGCAAACGTCGCCTCCACCGCCGCAATCGAATTGAACGGCAGCGCAATTGTCGTCTCGGCAAACGCCTTCGGCACACCCGCCGCATCGGGCAACCCCAACGTCGCCACGCCTGAGCCCGCCTTCACCAGCAGCGAATCGACGTGGCCGTGGTAGCAGCCCTCAAACTTCACGCACAGGTCGCGCCCCGTGAAGCCGCGCGCCAGCCGCAGCGCGCTCATCGTCGCCTCGGTGCCCGAATTCACCAGCCGCACCATCTCCATTGACGGCATCAGCTCGCGAATCAACTCCGCCAGGTCGATCTCCCGCTCCGTCGGCGCGCCAAAACTCGTCCCCGTCTCGAGCACCTCGCGCAGCGCGTCAATCACCATCTGCGGCCGGTGTCCCAGCAGCAACGGCCCCCACGAACAGACATAGTCGATATACGAGTTCCCATCGGCATCGATCAGCCGCGAACCCTCACCCCGCGCAATAAACCGCGGCGTCCCGCCCACGCCCTTGAACGCCCGCACCGGCGAGTTCACCCCGCCCGGAATCGTCAACCGCGCCCGCTCCAATAGCTGCTCTGATTTGCTCGTGTTCATAGGATCTCCAACCCAAACCTGTCCTCTGCTCCCATCATCGCCCCCCAACCCTCCGACCACCATTGCGCCTCGTCCGCTACGCACACCCCGTAACGGGCCGCGACCGTAAGGGAGCGGTCCTCCTCCGCTCGAAGTTCCACATCCTCTCGCGCCAGGGCCGCGAAAAACCGGCTGAGCCGGCCCCTACGGCTCCTGCGGCACAGCCTGCTCTTGCGGAAACACCAACTCCCACCCGCTCCGCCGGAAGTTCCCCCACACCCGCTCCCGCAGCCCCGTGTACGGCTGCGCCCCACTGAACAAATCCCGCACCAGGTGCCGGAACGTCTCGCTCCGCCGCACAAACTGCACCATCCGGTCGGTCACCTGTCCAAAGACAAAATTCCCCGTGTAGAACCGGTGCGCCAGCCGGCTGGCAATATACAAATCATCTAAAAAGTCCGCCTTCAGCAACTGCCGGTACGCCTCCGCCTTCGCCCCCGGGGCCTGCGCATCGTTCAACAGGATCTGGCTCGCCAGGTCGCCTGACCGGATCGCATAATACAACCCCTCGCCCGTGATCGGATCCACCAGCCCCGCCGCATCGCCCACCGCCAGCCACCCCTCGCCCGCCACCCGGTTCTCCAACAACGCCTGCGACCGCAGCGACGGAATCAGGTGCGCGTAGAACCGCTGCCCCTGCCACTGGTAGCCGTTCTTCGTCATCCACTCTTCCAGCCACTGACGCAATACCGGAGTCGCCACTCCTTTTCCGCAAATCCCCACCGACAGATGCCCGCACCGCGGAAACACCCAGATGTAGCCTTCAAACTGCGGCAGAAACTGAATATCGATCCTCTCGCGCGTGCCTTCCACGTAATAGCCCAGCGCGCACATCGTGTCTTCGGCGGTGAACTCCGTGCCCACCTGCCGCAGCGGATTCCGCGCCCCCGTCGCCACCACGCAAAAGCTCGCCTCGATCGTCCCGCCCTTGGTGCGGATGCGCCAGTCCCCGTCGCCCCGCTCAATCTCCAACACGCGCGTCTTTTCCAGTTGCGCCCCCGCCGCGCTGGCCCGCCGCAGCAGCATGTCGTTCAGCTCATACCGCGAATAGATCAGCAGCGGATGCTCCATCGCCAGTTGCGCATCGCCCGCCTTCGGCGCCATCAACACCGTGTTCGTGATGTGCTGTTTGGGCGTGTCGTTTTCCAGAAGGTAGGGATACTTCCGATACGCCTTGTGCGTGATGCCTCCCCCGCAAGGCTTCTCCCACGCCATCTTCTCGTCCAGCACCACCACCTTCATCCCGGCGGCGGCCAGTCCTTCGGCGCACGTCGCCCCGGCCGGCCCTCCGCCCAGGATGGCAACCGGCTTCATTACTTCTTCTCGCCACCCTTTGGTGCGCCGCCCGCCACCCCGCCACCCATCGGCGGATGGCCCGGCGGCAACTGCATCCCGCCGCCCGCACCGCCCGCTCCCGGCATCCCGCCCGGCATGGCTCCAGGCATGGCTCCCGGCATTCCGGCCGGCGGCGCCATCGCCCCGCCCGAATGCGGATTGTTCGTCGCCTCGGCCTTCTGCTTCACGGCCCAACCGTCGCCCTTGCGCTCCAGCGTGTACTTCATCGACATCCCCTGCGCCGCCGTCCCACCCTTCGGCACAAAGCTCACCTCGGCGTCGGCCTCGTTCTCACGGAACGTCACCGCCGTCACCTCCAACTGCATGGAACTCAAATCCAGGTCGAGGTTCTTGCGCGCCTTGAGGTGATCCACCACCCCCTGCCGCACCGCTTCCTTGTTCTGGATGTCCTTGCCACACGAGGACAAAACGAGCGCACTGAGGGCGCACACAGCTAGGTATCGCATTACTCGAAATTATATACGGTCGCCGCCCTGCCTCAGCGCCGCCTCCCTCACGTTTGGGATGCCTCAGGCGTCCACGTGGTTCTCGAAGAACCGGTCCAGCCCCGCTTTGTACTGCTTGCTCAGCTTCCCGCTCATGTCCTTCATCTCAGGCTTCGACATCTTGGCAAACGCCTTGGCCACCGCCACGTTCTCATCGATGTATTCGAACTTCGGCATGCCCAGCACCGCCGCGCCCACCGGCAGCGACAGCGAATAGCGGATCAGGTCGGCGATCTTCGCCTTCCCCACCAGCCGCTCCTGCGCGAAGATCTTCATCGCAATCACGCCCATCTTCTTCTTCAGCGCAACCGGCAGCGCCGTCTCTTCAAAGCTCGTCGGCAGATCGGGATTCATGATCATCCCGCCCTTCCCGTTCGTCATCCCCGCCAGCGCCCCGTTCAGCGCCATCTGCGTGCAATCGAAGTCGTGCCGCGAAAGCGCCGTCGCCAGCGTCTCCGGATCGGTGTGGCTCGTCACCCCGATGAACCGCGTCATCTTCTGCTCGCGAATCTTGTAGAGCGCCTTCAGGCAGCCATCCGCCGCCTCCGCCGCCGCCAAATCGTCGGCCTTCAGCAGACTGTGAATGTGCACCAGGTCAAACTGGTCCACGCCCACGCGCTTCAGGCTCCCCTCAAACAGCCGCATGAAGCCGTCGTAGGTGCGATCCGGAATCTTCGTCGCAATCCACAGTTCCTTGCGGTTCTTCCCCTGGATCGCCCGCCCCACCCGCTCTTCGCTCTTCCCGTTGCCGTAGCTGTAGGCCGTATCCAGATACCGGATGCCCAGCTCCATGCCCCTGTGCAGCGCCTTCTGGCCGTCTTCCTCGCTATAGGAGAGCAGCCGGCTGCCGCACCCAAACGCCACGCTCGTCACGCGCGCTCCTGTTTTTCCTAAAACACGAGTCGGAATTCCTGTTTTCTTGTCGAGTTCCTCGGCAAGCAGGGTCCGTGCGCTCGCGGCCAAAGCCGCCGATTCGAGAAAGTTGCGTCGAGTGAAGCTCATGATGCCGCTATGGTATCGCGCCTGCCCCGTCCTTCGCTCGACCGGCGTATCCCTGCTTTGATCGGGAGCCAGCGTTCAACCTGCAGCGCTACCAGCTTCCATGACGATACTGAAACATGGACTGGCTCACGGACTTGTCGCCATTTTGTTCCGATCGCTGCTGGCACTTCGTGCTGTTGGCACGAAATGCGCCCGTTGGGTTGGCAATACGGCGCGGTCCTTCCAAATGGTGGCATCTCACGCTCTGGAATACGCGAAAGGACCACTTCACGGGCGGGCAGTGGTTTCGCGGTAGCCTGTACCCTCGAAAATGCGATCTCGCGCCTGACGGCAGCCTGTTCTCCTATTTCGCCGGCAAATTCCAATCGAGCGCACGGCAGCGCGGCTATGACTTCACGTGGGTGGCCGTTTCCCGCCCGCCCTACTTCACCGCGCTGTCGCTTTGGCCCGTGGGAGACACATGGGGAGGACACACGATGTTCCTCGACGACGGCGCCTTCCACGCCGGCGCACTCAAGCACCATCATCCCGATCATCCGCCGGGACCACTCCGGGTTGTCACCCATTCCTATCTGAATCTCGACGATCCGTTCCTGGCGGCCCCACCATGGGCAAGAGCGGGGTGGAAACCAATTCCATTGCCAGAGAGAGTAAAGAAGCAGACTTACTTTGATCCGCTGTTGTCCGCATGGCGAAAAACCGAGGGAAATCTCTGTTTGGAGCGCGCAGTGAATCGGGGCGAGGATTCATTCCCATCCCACCGCCCGAGCCGCTACACAATCTACAAACTGGACGCACAAACGGAACTGGCGCGCTTCGAGGCGCATTGGGCGGATTTCGATCAGCGTGGACGCTTGGTGGCTGCCGTCGGTGGCCGGATTCTGGAGGGCAAGCTCGATCGGCACCGCGGCTTACGGTGGCGGCAACTGGCGGGATTCCAGGACGATCGGCCGGAGCCGATCAAGGCTCCCGAGTGGGCACAGCACTGGTAGATCTCTCCGTCAAGTCGCACCGACTGCACCTCACCGCACTTCCGCCCGCGCGTACCGCGTCAGCGGCGGTTCCCCTGCATCCCGAACGGCCACGACCACATGCGCCATCTTCGCCTTCGGGCCCAAACGCACGCGCGCCGCCGGTCCCTTCGCCTCAATCGACACGCCACCTTCCAACTGCGGGTAAACGAACCATTCGTAAGTAAGCTGATCACCGTCGGGATCGCTCGACCCACGCGCGTCCAGTTCCAGCCCGTTCACCTTCAGCTTCACCTTGGGCGGATGATTCGCCTGCTTGGCATCCCGCACGCACCAGTCGAGCCGCGCCTGAAACTCGGCCTGCCACGCCGACCGCCACCGATACACGGAGATCATCCCCGGGTGCGGGTCGTCCGGCGCGGCATCGCCCTCCGTAGCATCCTCGAAATCCACGATCCGCCCGCCCCAGCCTCCCAGGTCGAGCCGCTCCGGCACGTTGAGTCCGTTCCCAATCAGCGAGAGGAACGTCGGCGTGTCCCCCTCTTTGATCCCGCGCACGCGCCCCAGCTTGCCCGCCCAGATGTCGCCGCCGTTATAGTTCGGGTACAGCGCGCCCAGCGGCCCGTGGCCCACGCGCACATGCGTCTCCACCCAATCGGGGGACACCAGCGTCCTGTCGCCGCCCCTGTACATCCCGCGGATGCCATGCCGCCTCACAATGTAGAAGAGGTCGGGAAAGGTCTTGCGGATCCACGTTCCGGTGGAATCCTGGTCGTAGACGGAATGCACGCGCAGCCTGCTCCGCAAAGCCCGGTCATCGCGCGTCCGCCACAGCGCCTGTGCCAGATCCGCCGAGCCGCCCCAGATCAGGATCCACAGCGGGCGCTTGTCATTCTTCCTGGCGGCGCGGATGATCCACTCCGACCCCTCCGTGTCCTTGCCCTCGCCAACGCTCTGGTCCACCGGAAGATCCGGCATCGCCACCGGCTGCCCCGCCTTGACGCGCTCCCGCAGCTTCGCCGGATCTGGATAGCCCGCTGCGTGCCGCCGCAGATTCGGCCACACCAATGCATAGGCGTCGATGGCCTGCCGCACCAGTTCCGGCCTTACCGTCCGGCCGTGCCGCATGTTCGATGTGGCCACAATGCCTTCCACCTCGAACTCATTCGAGAACAACAGAAATCGCACCAACGACTGCCCGTCATCCGGCTCCCGCAGCCCCGCTGTCAGGCTCGAAATGTCTGTGAGCACCAATACCCGCGGCTTCTCCGCTGCCTGCAAAACGGCGGCGAACATGGCGAGCGCGAAAATCCGTTTCATCACGCTCTCACGGTATCAGGTCTGCTTGCCTGAGCCCCCCCGCCGCAGGGCCGCGCCCCTCACCCCGCCCGCGCCCGCCCGACTCATACGCCCGCCGCCGCGGCAACAGCGCCCAGTGAACCATCATGCGCCCGCGTTCGAACTCCCAGGGGAAGCGGATCAAATCCAATGGGCGCGCCGATCCTCACGAAGCCGCCGCTTTCATTGCGCACTACCCGGAGCGACCCGCACTACGATCGCTGGCGAAAGTGAATCAGTGTGGTCCACATATGACGATGCGGCCCAACGTCCCTGCGGCGCGGCTCAAAGAAGTAGCCGACTTCCGCTTGCACCTGTTGCGAAACCTGAAATCGTACTCCCGCCGCCAGCCGGACACTGCGAAATCCGCTCGGATCGGCAAGCAACTCCTGGCTGGTAAACGGAGCGATTCTGCCCCGCGCCGACCACCGGACTCGCCCCCGATAGCGCGTGAAATCACTGGCGTTGCGGGGACCAAACCGCTCGATCAGGCCGCGCACGTCCACCTCCCACCGCGGCCGTCGCCTCAGCATCGATTCTCCGCCGCCGAACCAGCGATGGCCCCCCACGAAATCGCCATCTTCCGCTTGTTGCCGGCCAAAGTAATAACCGCCGATCAACGATAGCCTGGGTTTCCAGCGATACGTGACAATCGGCCCGAATCGAATCTGGTAGATTCCCTGCGTCGCAGGCTCAGTTCGAAATCGGCTGTGAAGATTGAGCGAGACCTTTTCCGCGATCCGCGTCGAAAACTCGAACGCATGCTGGGTTTCGGTCACCGCGAACAGCGAGTGCGTGAGCCAAAGCCCGGCCAGTAACGATCGCATGAACCCAGGCTAGCAGCCTCTCTTGCGGCCGCGGTCCACGCCCAGAGGTCGGCGCCCTTACCACCGCCGAGCCCTCGCTCTGGCCTTCCCGCTAAACCGCCCCCTCACGCCGCCCGCGCCCCCCCACCTAGCCCGCCGCGGCCTAATCCCACCACCGCACCGGTCCCCCCCCCCCCCCCCCGACCTGTCCACACCCCCTCTTGGCTCCGCGCCCGACAAGAGATCGACGCGCCGCGGGCCGGGCCGGGCCCCGCCCGGGGGCGCGCCACCGCAAGCCGCGCGGCCCAACCCGCAGGTTGCGGTCGTACCACCCCCTGCGCCCTGATGCTCTCTCCACCCCCAAGGCCGCCCCCCCCTCAAGCCGCCTCCGCCCGCTCCCCCACCTCATACGCCCGCCGCGGCGGCTTCTTCAAATCCCACACCACCCCCACCCACGACAACGCCACCAGCACATAATGCGCCAGGTCCACCTCCCACCAGAAGAACCCCAGCCGCTCCGACGACGGCGCAAAGTGATGGTTGTTGTGCCACCCCTCGCCCATCGTGAAAATCGCCATCAGCCAGTTGTTCTTCGACGTGTCCTTCGTCTCATACCGCCGCGTCCCATACACATGCGCCAGCGAATTGATCGTGAACGTGGCGTGATACACAAGCACCGTCGACACAAAGAAGCCCCACACAAACACCTGCCCGCCCGTCGCCCCCAGCGCCGGATAGGCCCGCTCGAGCAACGCCCCAATCCCCCAGCACGCCGCCCCCATCACCAGCCCCGGCGCCACATGAAACCGGTTCAGCCACCGCAACTCGCCAAACTTCGCCAGGTCCGGAATCAGCTTCCACATCGTCGCTTCCCACCGCCGCGACAGAATCCACCCCACGTGCGAATGCCAAAACCCGTCCTGCACCGGCGAGTGGATGTCATCCTCCTCATCCGAATTGGCGTGATGATGCCGGTGCAGCGACGCCCACCACAGCGGACCTTTCTGCAGGCTCATCGTCGCTCCCCACGCCAGCGCAAACTGGAACCACCGCGACGTCTTGAAGCTCGCATGCGCCAGCAACCGGTGCAGTCCCGCCGTGATCGAAAAGATCCTCACCCAATAGAGGACAAAACACACCGCAATCGCCGGCCAGCTCACCCCCACCCAAAAGGCGAGCAGACAAGCCGCGTGCATCCCATAAAAGGGATACTGCCGGTGTGATCGGTCTTCTTCAGGTCAGCGGGCCGCAAATGTATAAGATAACGCAGCCGGTGTCGAGGCTACTTTTTCTTTGCCGCGATCCAGGCGTCCACTTCCTCTTCCAGAATGTCCAGCGGAATCCCCCCATTGCGCAACACCACATCGTGAAACTCCCGCACGTCAAATTTCGCGCCTAGCTCCCGCTCCGCCCTCTTCCGCAACTCCACAATCTTCAACCCGCCAATCTTGTACGCCAGCGCCTGCGCCGGCATCGCAATGTAGCGGTCCACCTCGCTCGCAATGAAGTCATCGTTCATCCACCCGCCCTTGCTTGGCGCCATCGCCTGAATCATCCGCTCCCTCGACCACCCCAGCGCATGCACCCCCGTATCCACCACCAGCCGCGCCGCACGCATCATCTCCGTCTGCAACCGCCCATACATCTCATGCGGGTTCTTGTAGATCCCCAAATCCTCGCCCAACGCCTCCGCATACAATCCCCAACCCTCACTGAACGCCGTATATCCCGCCGTCTTGCGAAACTCCGGCACATTCTCCATCTCCCGCGCCAGTGCAATTTGCAAATGATGCCCCGGCACCGCCTCATGCAAAATCAACGACGCCATGCAACACCGCGACTGCTTCTCCGGCTCCACCGTCCGCAAATAGAAATACCCAGCCCGCGACCCATCCAGCGCCGGAGCCCGGTAATGCGGCGCAGCCGTTCGCGCAATCGCCGCCGGAATCGCCTCCACCCCATACGGCATCCGCGGCAGCTTCAAAAACAACTTCGGCAGCTCCGGGTCCACCCGCTTCGCAATGTCCCGCCCATGCGCCAGAATCTCCGCCTCGCTCTTGAAGAGCAGCCCCGGCGCGCTCAACACCTTCGCCTCAAACTCCTCCGCCGTCCCCTGAAATCCCTGCCCCGTCCGGATCGCCGCCATCTCCTTGCCGATCCGCTCCATCTCCTTCAGTCCAATCTCGTGAATCTCCCGCGCCGTCAGCCGCGTCGTCGTGTGCTGCCGGATCATCACCTGGTACAACTCCGCCCCGTTGAAGTTGTCCGCCATCCCCAACGTCGTCCGCGTCGCCGGCGCATACGTGTCCTTCAGATACGCGCTCCACTTCCGCCACGCCGGACGAAAGCTCTTCTCATACGCCGCCTCGGCCCGCGCCACCAGCCGCTTCTGCTCGGCCTCCGGAATCGACTTCGGCATCTCCCGAAATGACTTCAACAGCGGACTCTGCCCCGCCTCCGGCCTCGCCTGCGACGCATAAATCGCCGCCGCCGTCTCCGCGCTCTGCCGTGGCGTCAACAGCTTCCTCTTCAAACCCTCATTCGACGCCGCGATCAACCCCTCAGCCAGTTTCGGTGTCGCCTCCAGCCGCGCAATCATGTTCTCGTAGTCCTTCACCGTCCGCGCCGGCGCCACCTCCATCGTCGATTGCAGCGCACGCACCATCCCGCCATAGTGGCTTGCCACGGAGTAGAACGAGGTGAGGTCAATCGTCTCCAACCGCCGCTCGATGGTCGACACAAACAGCCGGTGGTTCATGCGCTCGCTCACCGGCAACGACGCTGTCTGGTGCCGCCGCGCCCGCTCCAGAAATCCGCGCAGATCCGCGCGCATCTTTCCACGGCCGCGGGCGAGTGGTCCGTCCACCGGTCGTTGTACTCCGTCCTCCCCGCGCTCGTCGCCGACTCAGGATTCTCGCGTAACGTGAACTCGAAATATTCCTTATAGAGCGCGTTCAGCTCCGCCACCGGACCCTGCGCCATCAGGGGCGCGCACATCACCAAAGCAAGCAGCAATCGCATGCCCGCTAGGATACCGAAGCCTCCCACCGCAGCGCCTCGGCCCGCAACCCGCGCGCCACATCCTGATGCCGGAAATACAAATTCCGCCGCTCCCCCGGATCGGCCTCCACATCAAACAGCAACTCCGGAAACCCGCGCCCGCCCGTGTTGTCGTCGATGTACTTCCAACGCCCCTTCCGCGCCGCCAGTTGGCTCCGCCCCTGTTGCCGCACGCGCCAGAAATGCGAACGCTCATACGCCGCCCGCTTCCCCGACATCACCGGCATCAGATCTTCGCCATCCAGCGTGATCCCGTCCGGCGCCCGCGCCCCCGCCGCCGCCAGAATCGTCGCCGTGAAGTCCATCGTCATCGCCGTTTGCCCCGTCACACGGCCCGCCGGAATCACCCCCGGCCACCGCGCCACCGCCGGCACACGGATGCCGCCTTCAAACACCGTCCCCTTCACATGAAACAACGGCCCGCTCTCCGACAACCGCTCCCCGCCGTTGTCATTCGTGAACACCACCAGCGTGTCCTTCTCCAATCCCTTCCGCGCCAAGGCATCCATCACACGCCCCACCGCCGCATCCATGCTCTCGGTCATCTTCACGTAATCGGCCCGCTCCCCATCGCGCCAGTTCTGCGAATTGCGAATATCGGTGGGCCGCCCCGGCGGCTGAAACGGCCAGTGCACCGCATTAAACGGCACATACAAAAAGAACGGCGACGCCGCGTTCCTCTCCACAAATGAGACCGCCTTGTCCGCAATCATCTCCGTCAAATACCCCTCACGCTTCACCGGCTCGCCGTTCTCCCACAAATCATCCGACCCGTCGTGATACTTGTGCGAATACATATCCGCATTCCCCAGCAGAATCCCAAAATGCTCATCGAACCCATGCGCCATCGGCCGGAACTGCGGACTCCACCCCAAGTGCCACTTCCCCATGCACGCGCTCTTATACCCCAACGGCTTCAGCGCCCGCGGCAGCACACTGTCGGTCGCCCTCAGCCCCGCCGTCTTGTTGTTGTTCGGCCCAAACGCCCACTCCAACTCCGGCCCGAACCGCTGCTGATACCGCCCTGTGATGAACGCCGTCCGCGTCGGCGTGCATACCGGACCATTCGCATACGCCGAGGTGAACTTCACCCCCTGCTTCGCCAGCTTGTCGATGTTCGGCGTCCTGATCTCGCGCGACCCATAACAACTCAGATCGCCATAGCCCATGTCGTCGGAGAGAAAGAACACCACGTTCGGCGGCCGCCGGCGGCCCTGCGCCCACGCGCGCTCAGCCCCACCCGCTCCGGCCGCCAGTCCGGCGCCCCCCGCCAACCCAGTCCGTACAAAGTCGCGTCGTAGCATGAAGCGAGCATTCTATCCGCCTCACGCCCCGCAAGCCAACCACACGGTCGACCACACCTCCCTCGCGCCCCCCCCTGCACGCGGCCCTCCTCCCCTCCTCCCCTCCCCCCCCCCCCCCCTTCCTCCTCCTCTTTCTTCCGCCGCCCCCCCCCCCCCCCCCCCCCCCCCCCCCCCCCCCGCCGCCAAGCGCGCCACCAAGCCTGCGCCGACCGCCGCGCCCACCGCCCCTCAGTTCGGCTTCCGCGCCCGGATGAAGCCGCTATAAAACTTCTCATCCACCGCCGCCGCCATCTCGTCCACGTTCAGGCCCTGCTCGGTCAAAAACGCCCGCGCGTCCTCCACCCGGTACACCCGCGTCGGCTCAATCGAGGCCTCTTCAAACCCCGCCGCCCTCAGCTTCGCCACATACTCCGCCTCATCGAGCGCGCCCGCGATGCAGCCCACCCACAGCTCCACATTGCGCCGGATGTCAGCCGGAATGTCGCCCCGCGTCACCACGTCCGACACCGCAAACCGCCCGCCCGGCTTCAACACACGGAACGCCTCGCGCAACACCTTGTCCTTATCCGCCGACAGGTTGATCACGCAGTTGGAAATAATGACATCCACCGTGTTGTCCGGCAGCGGAATGTGTTCGATCTCACCCTTCAAAAACTCCACGTTCTCCAGCCCCGACTTGGCCTTGTTCTCATGCGCCAGCTTCAGCATCTCATCGGTCATGTCCAGCCCGTAAGCCTTGCCCGCCGGACCCACGCGCTTGGCCGACAGCAGCACATCAATGCCCCCGCCCGAGCCCAAATCGAGCACCGTCTCGCCCGCATGCAGCTCCGCCAGCGCCGTCGGATTGCCGCACCCCAGTGAGGCCAGCATCGCCGCCTCCGGAATCTGCCCCGCCTGCGACTCGTCATACAGGTTCGCCGTAATCGGATCATGCGCCCCCAGCGGCGTCGCCTTCTTCGTCCCGCAACACCCGCCCGGCTTCCCGCTCTCCAACACCTGCAGCGCCGCCTGGCCGTACCGCTGTTGCACCACTTCCTTCACGTTCGATGACATCGATCTCTCCTACTTCGCGCCGATCCGAACCACCTGTTCGGCCTCAACGGCTTGATTGCGCGTGCAACACTCGGCGTAGAGAAACGTCAGCAGCTCGCGCAGCGACTCCGTGTTTGCCCGGTACCTGAGAAAGTTGCTCTCCCTCGTCACGGTCACCAGGCCTTCATTCTTCAATTTGTCCAGATGATGCGACAGCGTCGAGGCGGCAATCTCCAACTCCGCCTGCAGCTCTCCCACCACCATCCCCTCCGGATGCGCCGCCAACAGCAACCGCACGATCCGCAAGCGCGGCTCGGCCCCCAGCGCCGCAAACATATCGGCGTAGCGCGGCGTCACATCGGGTACAGCTTGCTTCTTCGGCGGCATTGGATTCTGTATTTCTACAATAGCAGAATAACGGAATCCGTCAAGACAATTCCCGCTCCAGCACACGCACCCGTCGAGTGCCGCGCCCGCCGCCCCCATCTCCCCCGCCGTCCCCCGGTCTACTTCTTCTGCCGCTCCCGCTGCGGCCGCCGCGCCGGCATCGTCTTCCAATCCTGCGCCGCAATCCCGTTCAGGTCATACACCACCTGCCCGGCCCGCACCGTCAATTGCGCCGTGATCTTCTGCGTCCCATCCATCCGCGCCCCAAAGCTGTCGATATACCCAAACTTCCCCGTGTCCACCGACAACACCGTCACATCCGCCTCGGCCCCCTCGGTCAGGTGCCCCAGGTCCGCCCGCTTAATCGCCTTCGCCGCCGTCCACGTCGACGAGTCAATCACCTTCTCCAGCGGCATCCCCAGAATCAGCATCTTCGACATCGTCGTCGCCATGTCCTTCATGCCCGCGTTCATCGAACCCGTATGCAAATCCGTCGAAATCGTGTCCGGCCAGAAGCCCGCTTCCTTGGCCGCGTTCACCACATGCCACGAGAAGCTCCCCCCGCCATGGCCCACATCGAACAGAATCCCCCGCCGCCGCCCCTGCAGCATCGCCGCATTCAGCTTCCCGTCCACCATCTCATCCCTCAGCCCGCTGAAGCAGTGCGTATACAAGTCGCCCGGCCGAAGCTTCTCGGTGAACAGCGTCCCAATCGGCCGTTCCGGATGATTCGTTCCGAAATCCACCATCACCGGCACGTTCAACCCTTCGGCGATCTTCACCGCCCGCTCCACCGCCGTCCAATCCTTGTGCGAATAGTGCGCCGTCTTCACACCCACCACGATCGACGAGTTCGCCTTACCAACCTTGATCGTCTCCTCCACCTTCATGTCGTTGATGTCTGACTCGGGCGACGTCCCCATCCCGCCGCCCACCACGTTCAACATCGCCAGCACCCTCGTCTTGGCCCGCACAATCACCCGCTGCTTGAAATCTTCAAAATTCCGCGCCCCCGACGTCCCGGCGTCCACCAGCGTCGTCACCCCGGTGCGGAAACTGAACCCGTCCGGATACACGCTGCTGTCCCCGGCCAGCACCTTGTCGCCCGTCCCCGCATACACGTGCGCGTGAATGTCCAGCAACCCCGGCGTCACGTAATAGCCCGCCGCGTTGGCCACCCGCCGCGCCTGCGCCGCCGGAATGTCGGCCGCCACCCGGGCAATCTTGCCCCCGGCGATGGCCACGTCCAGCTTGGCGTTGCGCCCGTTCTTCGGGTCCATCACTGTCCCGCCCTTGATCACCAGGTCATACTGCGGCGTCTGGGCGCCCACAAGCGCCGCCAGGCCCATCACGGCCGTTGCCAATCGGAGTGCGTGCATGAGGTGAGTGTAAACCGAATGGCTCCCTAACGGAATCCGGCCCGACCCCCACGCTATGGAACTCCCCAGGTTTTCCCCTCTTCACCGGCCTACGCAGCCCACCCTAATCGCCCAGTAATTCCGTACCACAATCCGCCGCCACGCAAGCGTTTCTATTGTGTTTTCTTGCAATTAAGGTGATTATCTCCTGGTTCACCTAAGACAATCGTGTTACGTTGGCCTCAACGGGCAATTGCCCAATCTCGTGGAGGAGATTCCTGAAGTGCTCAAAAAGAAAATCCTGGTAGTTGTGTCTCTATTCGCCTCGGCCAGCCTCGCCTCGGCCGCCCTGATTCCCGTCTCCGGGTCGTCCACTTTTAGCAGTGGCGCCGGCGGCATCCTTGGCTCCTTTAGCCATTCCTATTCCGCCGGCGACCCCGATATCTTCGTCACCGCGCTTACCCTCACCCTCAACCCCAACCTGTTCTTCGATACCACCGGCGCCGCCCCCGGTTATCTCACCAACCAGAACGTCGCCACCACCTCACTCGGCGCCACCGGCTTCCTCGCCTTCTCCGCCTCCGGCGCCGCCCTCAACGGCGGCAACAGCGTCACCCTTACCTTCAACGACTTCAACCCCGGCGAAACCTACACCCCACTCCGGCGATGTCGACGAGTACCAAACCCTGCTCAACTGTTCCGGCCTCCCCCTCGGCCAGGCCATCGCCTGCGGCATCATCAACGGCCTGCTCACCACCGATGGTTCGCTCGTCGATGGCGCCGAATTCGCCGGCTCCACCCTCGCCGTCACCCTCGATGGCCCCGACCTCATCGCCCCCCTCATCCTCAACGCCGTCTTCTTCAGTAATGGCGGCAACAGCGCCACCGCCAACTGGTCAGGCTTCGCCGTCACCGAAGATGTCGCCGCCGCTGAAACGCCCGAGCCTTCCACCTGCGCCCTCTTCGCCGCCGGACTCGTCGGTCTCATCGCCGCCGCCCGCCGCCGCCGCGCCTAGCCCGGAAATTTCACCAGCCATCGGCTGCGGAGCGCGATAGCCGCGCGACTGCTGCGTTGCGCTCGAATGCCGTCCTCGACGTACTGTTCAAGTACGCCTGCGTCCGGCACCCTTCGCGCGCCTTGCATTCGCACGGCTCTCATCGCTCCTCGCTTCGATCGTGGTGAAACATCCGGGCTAGCCGGCGTTCGCTCCAACCCGCCAGGCCGCGTGGCCCCGCCGCCCGGCCTGGCCGCCTCTCCCGCCCTCACTTCTCAGGAACTTTCCCGCCCCTATCCGTACTCCCTGGGTATGAGGACACGATACGGACTGCTCACCGTGGCCCTCCTCGCCGCCACCACCGCCTCCGCCGCCGAACGAACCAACTGCTTCGACGGCCTCGAATTCAACGCCAACGGCCTGCGCCGCCTCACCCTCCACATCGCCCCCTCCGAGGTCCGCATCGGCGCCGCCCGCGACCACTTCGTCCGCCTCCGCTGCAACCTCCCCGACGGCCAAAGCCCCAGCCGCATCGGCATCGATTGGTCCGCCTCGGCCTCCTCCGCCTCTCTCCGCGTCCGCTCCCCTCACTTGAGCAACCAGCGCTTCCGCCTCGAGGTGCCGCGCGACATCGACCTCATCGTCCGCGTCAAAGCCGGCGAAGTCACCATCCGCGGCGTCCGCGGCAGCAAGGATGTCGAACTCACCGCCGGCCAGATCAAAATCGACGCCGGCCCGCCCTCTGACTACGCCCGCATCGACGCCTCCGTCTGGGTCGGTGAACTGCGAGCTTCTCCCTACCGCACGCGCAAGGAGGGCTTCTTCCGCTCCTTCACCCGCAATTTCTCCACAGGTAAACACGTCCTCCGCGCCCGCGTCGGCGCCGGCCAGATCACCCTCGAATAGCCGCCGCCACGCACGCCTCCCCGCCGTCCCCCGCGCCCCTCCGTGTACCCTGGTGAGGTGCCCCGCCTCGCCCTGGCTGCCCTCATCGCCTTCTCCGCCGCCAACGCCTGGGCCTCCCAGTCAGCCCGCTGCGTCGACGGCCTCACCGTCAACGCCGCCTCCGTCCGCCATCTCACCTTCCGCGTTAATCTCGGCAACCTCCGCATCGTCGGCGGCAAGGACAACTCCATCCGCATGCGCTGCGAACCCACCTCTGATTCCGTCGACAACCGCGTCGTCGTCTATTACTCCGGCGACGCCCCGTCGGCCACCCTCGGCGTCACCGGCGCCCGCCTCAACAAACAGCAGATCCGCGTCGAAGTCCCCGCCCACCTCAACCTCATCGTCCGCGTCAAAGCCGGTGAAGTCACCATCCACGGCGTCGAGGGCAGCAAGGATGTCAAGGTCGCCGCCGGCGGCATCCTCATCGAAATCCCCCAACCCACCGCCTATGCCAGCGTCGAGGCCACCGTCCGCGTCGGCGACCTCAAGGCTCCCCTCTTCCGCACCGCCCAAAGCGGCCTGCTCTGCTCCTTCCGCCGCACCCACGCCCAAGGCAAATACAACCTCCTCGCCTTCGTCGGCGCCGGCCAGATCCGCCTCGAATAACGCCCCGCCTTACTCGCCCAACACCTGCAACACAACGCCCCGCTTGTGCCCCCCGCGCCGGTGCTCAAATACATAAATCCCCTGCCACGTCCCCAGCGCCATCCGCCCCCCAATCACCGGTATCCCCAGCGACGTCTGCGTCAGCGCCGTCCGCACATGCGCCGGCATGTCGTCCGGACCCTCCGTCGTGTGCACATACAGCGCATCGTTCTCCGGCACCAGCCGGCTGAAAAACGCCTCCAGGTCGCGCACCACATCCGGATCGGCGTTCTCCTGAATCGTCAGCGACGCCGACGTGTGCCGGATAAACACCGTCAACAGCCCGTTCTGGATGCCCTGCTCGATGAGCCAGTTCTGGATCTGCGCGGTGATCTCATACAGCCCCTTGCCCCGCGTGGCCACCGGCAACTGCGTGAATGCCTGCCGCACGCCTATTCGACCGTCACCGACTTGGCCAGGTTCCGCGGCTGATCCACATCGCAACCGCGCCTCACCGCAATGTGATAAGCCAGCAACTGCAGCGGCACCACCTCCAGCAGCGGCAGCAACAGCTCATGCGTCGTCGGCAGGAAGATCCGGTAGTCGGCCACCTTGGCGATCTCTTCCATATCGGCCGCGCAACACACCGCCACCACAATCCCGCCGCGCGCCTTTACCTCTTGGATATTCGAGAACGTCTTCTCAAACCGCAGCCGCGACTCCTCGCTGTTCGGATCCCGCGTCGCCAGCACCACCACCGGCAGCTCTTCATCAATCAGCGCGTTCGGCCCGTGCTTCATCTCCCCCGCCGGATACCCTTCGGCGTGGATATACGAAATCTCCTTCAGCTTCAACGCCCCTTCGAGCGCGATCGGATAGTGAATCCCCCGCCCCAGGAACAGGAAGTCCGACGCCCGGAACAGGCTCCGCGACAGGTCTTCGTAATAGCTGTCGTTGGAAAGCACGGCCTCCATCTTGCCCGGAATCAACAACAGCTCCTGCGTCAGCGAGTACAGATCCGGCTCCTGCTCCCCGCGCCGGATCTGCCCCATGTGCAGCGCCAGCAGGAACATCGCCGTCAACTGCGCCGTGAACGCCTTGGTCGACGCCACGCCAATCTCCGGCCCGGCGTGCGTGAGCAAATTGCCCACCGCCTCGCGCGTGATCATCGAGCCCACCACGTTGCAAATCGAAAGCGTCTTCGATCCCTTCGCCTTGGCCTCGCGCTGCGCCGCCAGCGTGTCCGCCGTCTCGCCCGACTGCGAAATCACCACCGTCAACGTGTCCGGCGTCACAATCGGATCGCGATAGCGGAACTCGCTGCCGTAATCCACCTCCACCGGAATCCGCGCCAGCCGCTCCATCATGAACTTGCCCGCCAGCGCCGCATGCCACGACGTGCCGCAGGCCACAATCTTCACCTGCGTGAACCGCGCCAGCTCCTCGTGCGTCAGGTTCACTTCATCCAAAAAGATCTTGCCCGTGTCCTGCGACACCCGCCCCAGCATCGTGTCCCGGATCGCCCGCGGCTGCTCGAAAATCTCCTTGAGCATGAAATGCTTGTAGCCGCCCTTTTCGGCCATGATCGGGTCCCACATGATGTGTGACACCTGCCGCTTCAGGACCTTCCCATCCAGGTCCATCAACTGCACGCCCTCCGGCGTGATCACCGCCAAATCGCCGTCATCCAGGAAAATCATGTCCCGCGTGTGCGACAAAATCGCCGGCACGTCCGACGCCAGGAAATACTCGTTGTCGCCCAGCCCCACCACCACCGGAGGTCCGCTGCGCGCGCCCACAATCTTGCCCGGCTCCCGCTTCGACATGATGCCCAGCGCATACACCCCGGTCACCCGCTTCAACGCTTTCCTCACCGCGTCTTCCAGGTTGTCGACGTAATAGCTCTCAATCAGGTGCGCGATGATCTCGGTGTCGGTCTCTGACTTGAACGTGTGCCCGGCGTCCTGCAGCTCATGCTTCAACGCCAGGTAGTTCTCCACGATGCCGTTGTGCACCACCACGATCTCGCCCTTGGAGTCCATGTGCGGGTGCGCATTCTCCTCGGTCGGCCGCCCGTGCGTCGCCCAACGCGTGTGCCCCACCCCATACACGCCTTCCACCGGCAGATCGCGGATGTTTTCTTCCAGGTTCCGCAGCTTCCCCTTGGCCCGCCGCACCACCAGTTGCTGCGCGTCGTTCACCACCGCCAGCCCGGCCGAGTCGTAGCCGCGATACTCCAGCCGCCGCAAGCCATCCAAAATGATCGGCACTGCCTGGCGGTTCCCGATGTAACCAACAATTCCGCACATATTGTTCCTTAATCGGCGTTTCCCGCCGTCTCTTGCAGTGCCTAGTCGAGAATTTCCACCCGGTATTCTTCAATCACCGGGTTGGCCAGCAAATCGTGCGCGATCGTCTCCACCTCAACGGCCGCCGCCTCGCGGCTCTTCCCGCCGCCAAAGCTGATCTCAAACACCTTGCCCTGCCTCACATCGGCAATCGCTTCATGGCCGTGCCCGCGCAACGACTGCGCAATCGCCTGGCCCTGCGGATCAAGTACGGATGGTTTCGGATATACAGTTACGCGCGCTTTCATGGGAGTCTCTCCATTCTACAGTCCACCGCCCCTCTACCGTCCGCCGCCCCTCCTCAACCATCCGCCCCGCCACAGCCCATCGCCCCGCCAAAGCCCACAGCGCCTCCTCAACCATCCCCCCCCCCCCGCCCGCCCCCCCCCCAACCCCCACCCCCCCCCCCCCCCTGTCACCATTACTGTTCAACCAGAATCGTTACAATAGTGAAGACTCCTATGAACACCCGTGTCCTCCTCCCGGCCATCGGCCTGCTTGCCCTAGCCGCCTGCTCCTCCGCGCCCAAAGTCGCTGAACAAAAAGCGCCCCCGGCACCGGCCAAGCCCATCGGCGCCATCGTCGAAATCAAAGCGCCCCTCGGCCTCCCCCCGTTCCCATCCCAACCGACAATCCCCCCACCGCCGACACCATCGCCCTCGGCCGCAAGCTCTACTACGACGGCCGCCTCTCCATCGACAACACCATCTCCTGCGCCTCCTGCCACCACCCCTTGCTCGGCTTCTCCGACGGCAAACCCGTCAGCGACGGCGTCAAAGGCGGCAAAGGCAATCGCAACGCCCCCGTCGTCATGAACTCGGCCTACTTCACCACCCAGTTCTGGGACGGCCGCTCCCCCAGCCTCGAAGAACAGGCCGAAGGCCCCGTCGTCAACCCCATCGAAATGGGCATGACCCACGAAGCCGTCGTCGAACGCCTCACCGCCGACCCCACCTACAAAGCCGAGTTCGAAAAAGCCTTCGGCCCCGGACCCATCAGCTACGACATGGTCGCCAAAGCCATCGCCTCCTTCGAACGCACCGTCATCAGCGCCAACTCCCCCTTTGACCGCTACCAATACGGCGGCGACAAAAAGGCCCTCTCCGCCTCCGCCATCCGCGGCCTCGAAATCTTCAAGAACCCCGCCAAAGGCAACTGCGCCGTCTGCCACACCATCGAAGAAAAACACGCCCTCTTCACCGACAACAAGTTCCACAACCTCGGCGTCGGCCTCAACAACAAAGGCGAACTCACTGACCTCGGCCGCTACGACCAAACCAAGCTCGACGCCGACCGCGGCGCCTTCAAAACCCCCTCCCTGCGCAACATCGCCGCCAGCGCCCCCTACATGCACGACGGCTCCCACAAAACCCTCAAGGAGGTCGTCGACTTCTACATCGGCGGCGGCAACTCCAACGACTACCTCGACAAGGAAATCAAGGCCATCCAACTCTCCGCCCGCGAGCGCGAAGACCTCATCGCCTTCATGGAAGCCCTCACCGGCGAGATCCCCCCCGGTCTCGACGATCCCAAAGTCACCAAAGCCGAGGTGCGCCGTTGAAACCCACCCGTCGTGAACTGATCGCCGCCACCACCGGCGTCACAGCCCTCCTCGCCGCCTGCTCCGGCTCCGGCGACTCGGCCAAGGACGCCGCCAAGGACGCCAAGTCCGCCGAAGGCGCGAAGTCCTACTTCAAGGTCGACCCCGCCACCGCCGGTAAAGTCACCGGCAAGGTCGCCTACACCGGCCCCAAGCCCGCCCGCCGCGTCATCGACATGTCGAGCGAAGAGACCGAGTGCAAGCGGTCGCACAAAGGCCCCGTCTACTCCGAAGAGGTCGTCCTCAACGACGACGGCACCCTCGCCAACGTCTTCGTCTACATCAGCGCCGGACTCGAAGGCAAAACCTTCGAGCCGCCCACCACGCCCGTCCGCCTCAACCAGTCCGGCTGCATGTTCACGCCCCACGTCTCCGGCGTCATGACCGGCCAACCCCTCGTCGTGGCCAACTCCGACCCCGTCACCCACAACGTCCACCCCATGCCCGAAAAGAACCGCGAGTGGAACCAGGGCCAGCCCCCGGTGCCCCGGAAATCGAGCGCACCTTCCGCTTCGAAGAGATCATGATCCCCGTGAAGTGCAACGTCCACTCGTGGATGAAAAGCTACATCGGCGTCGTGGCTCACCCCTACTACGCCGTCACCGCCGCCGGAGGCGCCTTCGAACTCCCCAACCTCCCCCCCGGCACTTACACCCTAACCGCCTGGCACGAAAAATTCGGCACCCAAACCGCCCAAATCACCCTAGCCCCCAGCGGCACAGCCACGGCTGAGTTCACGTTCAAGGCGTAGCGCCCCCCGCACCTCGCTCGACTTTCTATCGCTCATGAATCAGCCATTTCATGAGCGATAGAATTCCCCTATCGCTCACACATCTGAGTGGATTGGCCCTCCGCCTACAACCACGACGATCACTTGCAGGCGCTGTAGTATTCTGAGGTTGGCAAGCCCCCATGCCCCCTCTCTCTGACCGCGACCTCCGGAAGCAGGCCTATCGTAACCTCGACCCAGCTAAGCCGTTGAAGCCGGGCGACCCGTTCTATCAGCCCGTCTACGAACAGACTGAAGGCGCTGACCCCATCGCCGTTCTCCAGCACGCCATCGAATTCTCTGAGGTCGAGAGCCGCCACTTCTTTTCCGGCTTCCGTGGCCAAGGTAAGACCACGGAGCTACTCCGCCTGAAGCACCGCCTGGAGGATGCCGGGCACATCGTCTTTTATTCCGATGCCCTGAAGTACATCAACCCCTCTCAGCCCATCGACATCTCCGACCTCCTCATCGTCCTGGCCGGCGCCTTCAGCGACGCAATCACCGATCTAAACCCAAACATAAAAATCGCCAACGAAGGCTATTGGACGCGCCTCTGGCACTACCTCAGCACCACAGAGGTCCAACTTGAAGAGTTCACCCTGAAGAACCCGGCCGAGCTGAAACTCGCGCTGCGCGACACACCCTCCTTCCGCCAAAAAGTCCAGGAGATGATGTCCAACCGCCTCTTCGTTCTCGAAGAGGAAGTGAAGCAGTTCTTCGAAGACGGCGTGAAGGCGCTACAGGAGCAGCACCGCAATCTCCCCATCGTTTTCATCTTTGACCAGTTGGAGCAGCTCCGAGGATCACTCTTCACCGAGCGCGAAGTCATCTCCAGTGTCGAACGCCTCTTCGCCCAGCACATCAGCCGCCTCCACCTGCCCTATGTGCACATGGTCTACACCGTGCCTCCGTGGCTGAAGTTCGTTCTGCCCGGCCTCGGCGCACACATCCTGCACAGCGTGCGCCAGTGGAAGAACGACGAAGCCCGCACACCATACGAGCAGGGCAATCAGTGCCTCCTGGAAGTGGTGCGCAAGCGCCTCAGACAGGAAGGCATCGAACGCATCTTCGGGAACGAGGAACGACTGCAACCCCTCATCCGCAACTGCGGCGGCCATTTCCGTGACCTCTTCCGGCTTCTCTCCCAAGCCATCCTCCTCGCCGAGACTCTCCCGCTGTCCGAGGACACCATCCAAGCCGCCATCAACGAAGTGAGAAACAGCTTCCTACCCATCGCCCAGGACGATGCCGCTTGGCTTGGCTCCATCTCCAAGTCGAGCGGCAGCGGCCTCAAGAACACCTCCGCCGAGGAGGTCTCCAAGTTCACCCGCTTCCTCGACACCCACTTCGTGCTCTACCTGAAGAACGGAGAGGAATGGTACGACGTTCACCCGCTCATCCGCGCCGAAGTCGAGACAGCCGCCCCGGCGCTCGAAGGCAATGCCTGAAAACGACTCCATCCGCCGGCAAATCGCCACCGAGCACTACATCCTCTCTCAATCCCCCGAGTGGCAGTCCGTCATTCGCCATTTCGAGTTCGCCGAAGGCTTCTCTTTCGTTGTCCTGCTCATCCCGGACGAGGGAGGCCTCCAACTTTGCCGCGACACCCTCGCTGATCACCTCCAATCGACCAACCAGACCCTTCTAGACATCTCTCCGACCACCCCGGCGGATCTAGACCAAATCGCCACGCACCTTGTCAGCCTCTCTCCGCCCCCCTCCACCGCCGCCATCTGGATGGGTGCCGCAGCCTCTGAAGCCGCCCCGGACCACGCCGACTGGCTCGCCGCATGGCGCACCGGCATGGCCCGCCTCAATCAGTTCCGAAACATCCTCCAGACCAACCTCAACTGCACTCTCCTCTTCGCCGGTCCCGCCTATATTCAACCCATCGTTCGCGAAATGGCACCCGACCTCTGGTCCGTCCGCCTCTTCATCGCCCATGTCGAGCCCCGCCCCATCAACCTGCCCAGCGAAGAGGAGTGGCGCTCACGCTTCCACCTTCCCCCACCCGAGGCTGGTCCCGACCCCGTGCAGGCCCTCCACGCCGCAGCCAGCCTGCGTGGCAAGCCAGGCGAAGAGCTGAAACTTGCACGCACGCTCCACCGCGCAGGCAAAGGACTGTTCGATGCCCGCAGGCTGACGCAGGCGGCGGAGGCCCTGCAGGAAGCCCTCCACCTCCAGCGCCACCACCACGCACCCTTGGACGAGCAGGCAGCGACAGCCCACGCGCTCGCAGACTCTCTCGACTGGCTCGGCGAAAAGCAGGCTGCAGTTCACCATTACCAGCAGGCTGTACAGTTGTCAGAGGTCGCCGGAACCCCGTTGGGCCGTGCGAACGCCCTTCATTCACTCGGTAATCTCAAGAGGCGTCTCGGGGACGTAAACGCTGCCAGTCTCCACTATCAAGAGGCTCTACGCCTCTATGATTCCGAAGGGCAACAACTGGGACGCGCAAATGCCCTGCTCTCTCTGGGCGATTTGGACAGACGTGTTGGCAACATGAACTCCGCCCGTTTGCGGTATCAAGAGGCTCTTCAGCTTTACGACTCTCTCCACGATCGCCTTGGACTGGCCAACTCAAACCTCTCTCTTGGCATCCTGGAAAGCCGTCTCGGTGACCTGGAATCCGCACGCCTCCGCTACCACTCGGCGCTCTCACTGTACGAAATTGCACAGGCCAATCTCGGCCGTGCGAACACCTTGAGCGTCCTCGGCAACTTGGAGGAGAAAGTGGGCGAGTTCAACACAGCTCGCCTGCGGTACAAAGAAGCTCTTCGCATTTATGTCTCGCTGCAGGACAACCTCGGCCGCGCCAATACCCGCCTCGCTCAAGGTGATCTAGAGCGTCGTGTCGGCAACATCAGCACAGCGCGTGATCGTTACCTTGATGCTTTCAACCTGTTTGAATCCGTTCAAAACAATCTAGGCTGTGCGAACACACTACAATCCCTCAGCCTGATTGCTTGTGGCGTGGGTGACAATAAGAGAGCGATTTTGTTCTTGCAGCAATCGGCTGTCCTTTATGAACAGGAGAAGGAAATGTCCGGGCTGGCAAGATCAAAGGCAATGGCCGCATACCTTTCAGAGGAAATTGGCGACCACCTCACCGGGATACAGGCCGCCGCTGAAGCCCGCACGGCGGCGCAGGCAAGCAATGACTCGGCGTCAATCGACTTCGTCGAATCCACCCTCCGCTCCGCCAACCTCTAACCCCTACTTCCGCACCATCCCCGGAAAACTCTTCTTCGTCTTCTCCACCTTCGGCCCCGCAATCGCCTGCACATACCCGTTCCGCGGATTCCGCCTGCAAAAATTCTGGTGATACCCCTCAGCCGCATAAAACGCCTGAAACGCCGCCACCTCCGTCACCACCGGCTTGTCATAGCTCTTCGCCTTCGTCATCGCCGCAATGTAAGCAACGGCCGCCTTCTTCTGCTCCTCGCCCACATAAAACACCGCCGAACGGTACTGCGGCCCCACATCCGGCCCCTGCCGGTTCAACTGCGTCCCATCATGCGCCACGCTGAAGAAGATCTTCAGCAGTTGCCCATAGGTCACCTTCGTCGAATCAAACGTGATCTCCACCGCCTCCGCATGACCCGTTCTTCCTGACCCCACCTGCTCATACGTCGCCGTCTCCTTCGAGCCCCCCGAATAGCCCGACACCACATCCGTCACGCCCTCGATCATCTCGAACACCGCCTCCGTACACCAGAAGCAGCCGCCCGCAAACACCGCCTTCTGCAACTTCCCCGGCGTCGCCTTCACATCCACCGCCGGCTCGGGAAACTCCCCCGCCGCCACCGCCAAACCCGCCGCCATCAGCAATCCCAGTACAGTCTTCATGCCCCTAGTCTACTTGCAGTACACTGCAATCGTCATGCCCTCTTCCTCCCCTTCCCGCCGTCATTTCTTCCTCGGACCGCTCTTCACCGCCGCCATCCCCGCCGCCGGCTTCGGCACCACCGCCTCCCTCACCCGCCTCGGCTATAAATCGCCCAACGAACTGCTCAACATCGCCGCCATCGGCGCCGGAGGCAAAGGCAACTCCGACCTCGCCGGCTGCGCCACCGAAAACATCGTCGCCCTCTGCGACGTCGACGACCGCCGGGCCTCCCGCCCTTACGCCAAATACCCCCGCGCCGCCCGCTACCGCGACTTCCGCCAAATGCTCGACCGCGAAGCCCGCAACATCGACGCCGTCATCATCGCCACGCCTGACCACACCCACGCCGTCGCCACCCTCGCCTGCATGGAACTCGGCAAACACGTCTACACCCAAAAGCCCCTCACCCGCACCATCCACGAAGCCCGCCAACTCACCCGCGCCGCCGCCCGCTACAAGGTCGCCACGCAAATGGGCAACCAGGGCTACTCCAACGAAGGCACCCGCCAGTGCGCTGAACTCATCTGGTCCGGCGCCATCGGCCCCGTCCGCGAGGTCCACGCCTGGACCAACCGCCCCATCTGGCCCCAAGGGTTCGCCGAAACGCCCAAGCCCGAAGCCGTCCCCACCGGCGTCGATTGGAACCTCTGGCTCGGCCCCGCCGCCCCCCGCCCCTACTCCTCCGCCTACATGCCCTGGACCTGGCGCGGCTTCTACGACTTCGGCTGCGGCGCCCTCGGCGACATGGCCTGCCACATCCTCGGCGCCCCCAACATGGCCCTCCTCCTCGGCGCGCCCACCTCCGTCGAATGCACCCACATCGAAGGCCGCAACGACCTCACCTACCCCACCCGCTCCATCCTCCGCTTCGACTTCCCCGCCCGCCCCTCCATGCCCCCCGTCACCATCTATTGGTACGACGGCATCATGGACCCGCCCCACCGTCCGTCCCCCATCTCCGCCACCGAAATCCTCGGCGACATCCCCCGCCCCCGCGCACCGGCCCCCCGCCGCCGCCCCCCGCCCCCGGCGACATCAACGCCGAGCTCGACCAGCGCATCGACCGCCTCGTCAACGCCGGCTCCAACGGCTCTCTCTTCATCGGCGAAAAAGGCATGATCACCACCGGCACCTATGGCGAATACACCCGCCTCGTCCCCTCCGAACGCATGAAGGACTTCCAGGCCCCCGCCCCTCTCCTCACCCGCTCCCCCGGCCACTACCGCGACTGGATCCGCGCCTGCAAAGGCGGCGACCCCGCCTGCTCCAACTTCTCCATCGCCGGCCCCTTCACCGAATGGATCCTCCTCGGCGCCCTCGCCCTCCGCTTCCCCGGCAAACTCGAATGGGACTCCGCCAACCTCCGCATCACCAACAACCGCGAAGCCAACGCCCTCCTCAACATTTGAATTGACTCCCGTGGCATCTTCCGATATCGTGAATCCACTTTAATAATCCGCGAGAGGGCTGACGGCCGCTTCTACGCTCCCACACGCCTCCCCGCGGAAATGTTGGAGGTGGTGATGCTCCGCTCTGCGTTTCTTTCTTGTGCCTGCCTGCTCCTGCCCGCACTCCCGGCACTGGCCCAAACCGCATCCGTCACGGGCCGGGTCACCGACACCACCGGCGCCATCATCGCCGGCGCAACCGTCGGCATCGTCAACCAGGGCACCGCCGCCGAGCGCACCGCCACCACCAACGACTCCGGCTACTTCACCTTCTCCCTGCTCGCCCCCGGCCGCTACCAGATGCGCGTCGAAACCCAGGGCTTCAAAACCATCAACCGCTCCGGCATCATCCTCGAAACCGATCAGCGCGCCGAACTGAACTTCACCATGGAAATCGGCGCCGTCACCGAACAGATCGAGGTCACCGCCAACGTCGCCCAGCTCAACACCGTCGAAGCCTCACGCGGCCAGGTCATCGAAAACCGCCGCATCGTCGAAATGCCCCTCAACGGCCGCAACTACAACCAGCTCGCCCTGCTCTCGGCCGGCGCCGTCCAGCCCCTCGCCGGTGCCCGCATGGAAGGCTTCAGCGTCAACGGCATGCGCGTCACCCAGAACAACTTTCAGCTCGATGGCGTCGACAACAACGGCATCGAACTCGCCGGAGCCCAGCGCCGCTCGGAAATGGTCCAGCCCTCCATCGACGCCATCCAGGAGTTCAAGGTCCAAACCAACTCCTATGCCGCCGAATACGGCCGCGCCATGGGCGCCGTCGTCAACGTCACCACCAAGTCCGGCACCAACGACATCCACGGCACCGCCTTCGAGTTCCTCCGCAACGAAAAACTCGACGCCAAAAACTTCTTCGATAACCCCAACACCCCCAAGCCTCCCTTCAAACGCAACCAGTACGGCCTCACCCTCGGCGGCCCCATCTTCATCCCCAAAATCGTCGACGGCCGCAACCGCTTCTTCTTCTTCGGCGACTTCGAATCCACCCGCATCCGCGAATCCACCACCACCACCTCCACCATCCCCACCGCCGGCATGCGCTCCGGCGACTTCTCTGACCTCCTCTCCCAGCGCAACCGCACCATCACCGACCCCGCCGCCCGCGCCCCCTTCCCCGGCAACCTCATCCCCGCCTCCCGCTTCGACCGCGTCGGCAAAACTCTCATCGACCTCTACCCCGCCCCGCAAAACCCAAACGTCGCCAACAACTTCCTCTATAACGCCCCGCGCATCCAGGACGTCGACCGCTGGGATGTCCGCATCGACGCCAACGTCACCACCAACGACAACGTCTTCTGGCGTCTCTCCAAACAGGACCTCAGCAGCCCCGTCTCCCTCGCCCTCCCCCCTCCCGCCTACGGCGGCGGCGCCTTCGACTTCATCACCGAGGGCTACAACACCGGCGCCACCTGGAACCACATCTGGACCCCCAACCTCATCCAGTCCATCCGCGGCGCCTGGAACTTCGCCCTCTTCAAACGCGACAACCCCACCCAAACCAACGGCGAGTTCCTCAACCAGAAATACGGCATCCCCGGCGGCAACTCCAGCATCCCCGGCGGCTTCACCCAAATGGGCCTCACCGGCTACCGCGCCCTCGGCATCGGCGCCTTCAACCCCGTCGACCGCGACTCCCAAAACCGCCAGCTCGTCGGCGACCTCACCTGGACCCACGGCCGCCACACCATCAAAACCGGCGCCAACATCATCCGCTCCCAAAACAACATCTACAACATCCGCACCGAGGTCGGCGCCTATACCTTCAACGCCCGCTTCACCACCGACGGCGCCGCCGACTTCCTCCTCGGCATGGCCAGCGCCTACGCCTGGAACACTCCCCTCCAGGTCGACCTCCGCATGTGGAACCTCGGCTTCTATCTCCAGGACGACTACAAACTCACCCCCAACCTCACCCTCAACCTCGGCCTCCGCTACGAAGTCGTCCTCCCCTTCATCGACAAACGCGACCGCATGGGCATCTTCGACACCTACACCGACCCCGCCAATCCCAAGCTCATCTTCGCCGGAGCCAATGGCACTGACCGCTACAACCGCGCCATGTTCCACACCGACAAGAACAACTGGATGCCCCGCATCGGCTTCGCCTACAAGCTCCACAACCGCACCGCCCTCCGCGGCGGCTTCGGCATGTTCTACACCTACATGGAACCCTTCGGCGACGCCGAATACTTAATCGGGAATCCCCCCAACGCCTTCGGCGTCAATCTCGCCTCCTCCGCCACAACGCCCGCCGTCCTCCTCCGCAATGGCCCCGCCCCCGGCGCCCTCACCCTCGAACGCGCCGTCGGCCTCCAGTTCGTCTCCTACGAACGCCGCGCCGACCTCGGCTATGCCATGCAATGGAACTGGAACATCCAACACGAATTCGCCCGCGACTGGCTGTTTGAGACCGGTTACTCCGGTTCCCGAGGCGTCCATCTCCTCATGCGCTTTGAAGACAACTTCGCCCCGCCCGGCCCCGGCAACATCAACGCCAACCGCCGCTACCAGCGCGCCGAAATCCCCGGCACCAACATCGTCAGTTCCCCCCTCGGCCCCGTCCAGGGCTACAAGAACAACGCCAACTCCAGCTACCACGCCTTGATCACCCGCCTCGAAAAACGCTTCTCCCAGGGCTTCACCCTGCTCACCTCCTACGGCTGGTCCAAAACCATCGGCGACACCTGCGGCAACGCCGCCTCCGGAAACACCACCGGCTGCGGCTATCAGGACACCCGCTACCTCAACCTCGAACGCGCCGTCGATAACCAGGACGTCCCCCACCGCTTCGTCCTCAGCGGCATCTACGAACTCCCCTTCGGCCGCGGCAAAGCCCTCGGCGGCAACGCCCACCCCGCCGCCAACGCCGTCTTCGGCGGCTGGTCCATCGGCTCCATCGTCACCTGGGCCTCCGGCCGCCCCTATAGCCTCACCGTCTCCGGCAATCCCGCCAACACCGGCACCATCGGCATCGTTAACCGCCCCAACGTCGTCGGCGACCCCAACTCCGGTGAACGCACCCTCCAAAGCGACTTCAACACCGCCGCCTTCGTCCCCAACGCCCAGTACACCACCGGAAACCTCGGCCGCAATACCATGCGCCAGCGCAGCTTCTTTGGCTGGGATTTCTCCGCCATGAAGAACTTCCGCCTCCACGAACGCGCCACGCTCCAGTTCCGCTTCGAGGCCTTCCAGTTCACCAACACGCCCCGCTTCGGCCAGGCCGGCAACGCCCTCGGCACCGCCAACTTCGGCACTATCACCGGAGCCGATACGCCCCGCAATCTCCAGTTCGGCCTCAAGCTGATCTGGTAATTCGCGGGATCACAACCCAACCACAACTCGATTTCCCACCCCCTCAACCACTTACAAAATCCCCCGCCCGCCCGCGCTCCCCCCCGGTACGACACTCAAACCGGAAGGAGCCCGCACGCATGTCACTCTCCACTGCCCCCATCGAAACCATCGAGCAGCGCACCGAGCGCCTCGTCCTCCAGCACAACGCCAAAGGCGATCTCGAACGCCACTTCTGCCGCGACATGGCCTCCAGCCAGGTCACCGCCGAATCCTACGAACGTCTCATCTTCAAACTCGGTGACGCCGACGACCCCGACGACCGCCGCATCGGCCGCATCCAACTCGCCAAATCCCGCGCCCTCAACGACGGCCACAAGGCCCTCCGCGCCCTCATGGACGTCCAGGACCGCCGCAACCTAATCGAACGCTTCCCCGATCAAACCAACGACTGCCCCTCCTCGCCAATCACGCCCCCTTCATCGGCGAACTCCCCAAAATCAAACCCATTCCTCCCATCCTCCGCGGCACCATGGCCCACCCCACCGACAACACCCAGCGCCACCCCATCAAACACCCCCAAGACAAGGAACTCGACAAGATCCTCAACGGCGCCCTCCCCTCAACCCCTCCCAAAAGGACCCCAAGCAACCCAACCCCACCCTCAAACACCCTAACGGAACACCACACCCAACCCACCACCCCCCCCCCCCCCCCCACAAGCCGCGACGGTAACGGAGCGGTAACGCCCGCGAACTCACACTGCCGCTCGCGCATGGGCCGCGGAGGCCGCGCGGTTAGCGCCGGCTGAGCCGCACCTTGCGCAACGATTCCCCCCTTCCCTATGCTCTAGGAAGGAGGTTGAGAAGGAATGAAGGGCATAATTCTGGGACTCGCGACCATTCTGTCTACTGGGTCCGTCTTCGCTGGCGTGCATGGCTCCTACATTGAAGCCCGCACTGCCGATGTCTACACAGGCGCCTGTTTTGCCAACTCCGAATCCGGCATTGTCGGCGAACTCGCCGTCATGGGTTGGCGCATCGATAAAGGTTCCTGGCAGGGTGTCAACCTCGACGGCCTCACCGTCGTCGGCGTCCTGAAAGCCAACTCGACTCTCGGCGACCTCGCCAGCGTCACCTACCCGGTGAAGAGCGTTCTCATCATCGACGAGAAAGCCAGCCCCGAGCAGCGCCTCGCCCTCCGCGCCTTCGCGCAGAAAATGGGCGGCGACCTGCTCAACGACGTCATCCGCGTCGATTACCAGCCCATCCAGTTCTCCTTCGAGAACAACAACCTGCACAGCCGCAACGCGACGCTTGCCGCCGGCGCCCTGGCCAGGGTCCAAACCCGCGCCATCAACCCCGGCGACCACATCTGCGCGCACGAAGAGGTCTGGTACACGCCCCTCACCAAGGTCGGCCACTACATGCCTGCCTTCGCCCTCGACCACCGCTACTCCGGCAACGCCCTCGGCACCAAGTGGTCCAGCCCCGATAAACGGAGCGCCCTCGTAGCCGCCTTCCAGGCCACCGAATAGCCATCACCACACCATCACCAAACCGACACGGCGCGGAAGGCGAAAGCCAACCGCGCCGTTGCTTTTCTGACAGCCCCGCCACCCTGGCCGCCCGCCGCAAATGCCCCAAGGCCCCCACCCTCTGTCCAGGCGGCAAGGCCCGGCGCGGTTAGCGCCCGTCGGGCCGCGACGCCATCCAATACCCCGGCCGCGTCCGCACTTCGTGCTTGTTCGGAACCGTGATCACCTCGATCTCGTGCCAGCCGCCCTCGTTCTGGTTGTTCGGGTTGTAGCTCAACAGGTATTGGCTGTGCAGGTCCTCGCCGATCTCGCCAATCACCCGCTCCAGCGTGCTCTGGTTGATGAAGCTATACTCCCTGCCCCCGGTGTACTTCGTAAACACCTCGGCCGGATTGTCAAAGAAGATCGCCTTCGTCTGCCGGAACAGCTCAATCAACAGCGGCGTGAAGTTGGCCGCATTGCCGCCAATACCGAAGGCCGTCTGATTGGTGGTCGCATTCATCGGCTGTCCCGGAATGCGCGCCCGCTGCCCCGGCGCATACGGATCAAAGCGCGGCGGCTGGCCCTTGTCGGTCAGCGACGTGATCAGCCGGTTGATGTTCACCGTGTAGATCTGCACGTTGTGGATCTGCGCCTCCAGCAGCGCCTCCCGCATCCGCCCCTCGCTGCCCCGGTCGATCGTCTCGCTCACCAGCAGCATCACGCGCCGGTTGCCCTTGGGACGGTTGCGCAGCATGCGCGTCCCGGCAAACACGGCGTCGATCATGGCATGGCTGCTCGATCCGGCGTTCAATGACTCCAGCCCCTTCGACAGCAGCCGCCCATCGTTGGTGAAGTCCTGAATCGTCCGCATGCGGTGGTCAAACGCCAGCAGCGCCGCCTCGCCCTGCTGCCCAATCACCAGGCCCTCAATCAGCGGACCAATCCGCTTAATGGTCGGCAGAAACACCTGCGCGTTGGAACTGCACTGCACGGCCAGCACCAGCGAGATCGGCACGTACGTCACGTCCAGCTTGATGTCCTGTTCCTTGCCGTTGTCCAGCAGCTTGAAGTTGCGCGGCTCCAGGCCATTCACAAAGCTCCCATCGCGCGTCACCGTCACCGGCGCCACCACGATGCTGACGCCGCCCTGAAACGTCGGCGTGGGAATCTGCTGTTCCTGCGCCGCCATCACGCCGCACACCGCGAGCACACCTAGCCCTATTCTCATCACACTTGTTAAGACGCTCATGATTAGTGCCCGGTTTCTCCGTTCAGCAGCTTATGCACGTGCGGAACCAGTCCCAAAATAGCATCCAGCGACTCCACAGCGCCCTTCGGCGACCCCGGCAGATTCACGATCAACACCCGCCCCCGCGTGCCCGCCGTGGCCCGTGACAACGGCGCGAAGCGCGTCTTCTTCAACCCCTCGGCCCGCATCAACTCGCCGAATCCCGGAATCTCCTTCTCAATCACCTCGCGCGTCGCCTCCGGCGTCACGTCCCGCAACGCCACACCTGTGCCGCCCGTCGTGACGATCACGTCACACTCGTCCCCATCGGCCCGCTCCTTCAGCCGCAGCGCGATCAGCGCCGCCTCATCCGGCACCACCTCCACCTCCCCCACCGTGAACCCCGCCTCCTCCAACCGCGCCTTCACCCGCGGTCCGCTCACATCCTCGCGCTCGCCCCTGTACGACGAGTCGCTCACCGTGATCACCAGCGCCCTCACGTCTGTTTCCCCTCGCCGCGGCGCCACGTCCCGCTCTTCCCCCCGGTCTTCTCCAACAAATACACATCCTGAATCTCGATCCCCTTGTCCAGCGCCTTCGTCATGTCATACACCGTCAGCGCCGCCACCGCCGCCGCCGTCAGCGCCTCCATCTCCACGCCCGTCTGCGCCGCAATCGTCGCCACCGCCTCAATCCGAATTCCAGACTTTTCAATCTTCAATTCCACATCCACGTGCGAGAGCGGCAGCGGATGGCACATCGGAATCAGCTCCGCCGTCTTCTTCGCCGCCAGAATGCCCGCCACCCGCGCCACCTCCAACGGATCGCCCTTCGGATTCGACGGCAGCGCCTTCAGCACCGCCGGCTTCAGCTTCACGAACGCATGCGCCCGCGCCGACCGCTGCGTCACCCCCTTCGCCGACACATCCACCATCCGCGCCCGCCCGGCGTCGTCATAATGCGAGAGCTTCTTCTTCATCTCGGAATCACCTGTATCCAATCGCCCGCTGCATACTCGCCGCGTTCGGCCTCCACCACAAGATAGGCGTTCGCCCGCGCCATCGCCGCGATGTCGCTCGACCCGGCCCACACCATCGGCTCCACCGTCTGCCCGTCGTCCAACAACCGCGCTGGCAGAAACCGCGCCAGCCCCGTCTTGTGCCGGTAGCCGCTCTTCAGTTTCGCCCACAACAGCGGCAGCGGCGCGTCGTTGGCCCCGCCCAGCAGCTCCAACGCCGCCCGCCCGAACAGTTCAAACGTCGCCATCGTCGACGCCGGATTGCCCGGCAGCCCGAAGAAGAACCGCTCCTTCGCCCGCCCAAACACCAGCGGCTGCCCCGGCTGAATCAGCACGCGGTCAAAGTAGAACTCCGCTCCCAACGCCGCCAGCGCCGGCTCCACGAAATCATATTTCCCCGCCGACACGCCGCCCGACAACAGCAGCAGGTCATGCCGCAAGCCATCTTCCATCGCCCGCCGCGTGGCCTCTTCATCGTCCCTCACCGCAGGCAGAATCACCGGCTCGCCGCCCGCCCGCTTCACCTGCGCCGCCAGTGACCACGCATTCGAGTTCCGCACCTGGCTCGGCCCCGGCCGCGACTCCACCGGCACCACCTCATCGCCCGTCGACAGGATCGCCACCTTCGGCCTACGGTACACCCGCGCCTGCGTCGCCCCCACCATCGCCAGCGCGGCGACATGGACAAAGTCCATGCGTGTCCCCGCCGCCACCACCACATCGCCCGCCTTGCACTCCGCCCCCGCTGGGTTGATGAACTCGCCCGCCTTCCCCGCCCTGTCCGTCGTCACGTTCGCGCCCTCGCGCCGCGTGTGCTCCACCATCACCACCTGGTCAGCCCCGCGCGGCACCGGCGCACCCGTCATGATCTCCACCGCTTCGCCCGCGCCCACCTCGCCTTCATACATGCCACCAGCGCGGACCTCGCCCACCACGCGCAACGTCCCCGGCACATCACTCGACCGCACCGCAAAGCCATCGCGCAGCGACCGCGCCACCGGAGGCAGTTCGCGGTCCGCCCGCACCTCTTCCATCAACACGCGCCCGGCGGCGTCGATCAGTCCCACCATCTCCGTCTTCGGCGGAGTGCGGAGCGAGCGCACGCGGTCGATCACCACCGCCCGCGCGTCTTCAAAGCTGTAAGTAGCCACCTCCGCCATTCTAAACTTGAGCCAGTGCCCCACCGGCTCACACTCTCCCAAATGCGCGATCAGCTCCGCTCCGGCGCCCTCACGCCCTCGGAGTTGATGGACTCCCACATCGCCGCCATCGAGCAGGCCAATCCAGGGCTGAACGCCTTCACTGAACTCTTCCTCGACCAGGCCCGCGCGGCCGCCCGCACTCCGCGCCCCGGCCCGCTCTCCGGCATCCCCCTCACCATCAAGGCCAGCCTCTCTTACGACTCCACAGCCGCCCGCCGCCTCCGCCACGCCGGAGCGATTCTCCTCGGCCGCACCAACACGCCGCCCTTCCTCATGAACTATGAGACCGATAACTCCGAAACCGGCCGCACCAACAACCCGCTCGACCCGTCGCTCACGCCCGGCGGCTCTTCGGGCGGCGAGGCCGCGGCCATTGCCGCCTGCATGAGCGCCGGAGGCATCGGCAGCGACGGCGGCGGCTCCATCCGCTGGCCCGCCCACTGTTGCCGCATCGCCGGATTGAAGCCAACACCCGGCCGCATCCCCGCCACCGGCCACACGCCCGAATGCCTCCACCCGGGCGGATTGCTCGGCGTCATCGGCCCCATGGCCCGCACCTGCGACGACCTCGCGCTCCTCTTCGAAGCCGTCGCCGGGCACGACTCAAGCGATCCCTTCTCCGCGCCCGTGCCGCTGCGCGGCGCGCCGGACCCGCTGCGTCCCGCGCCCAACGCCTTTCCCCCCATCGCCCTCGTCGATGCCTGGCCGCTCGACGACGCCATCCGCGCCCGCCTCCACTTCGCCGCCGGCCTGCTCAACGCCCATCCCTCACTTCCGCCGCTGCTCCACGGCGCGCTCAACCGCGCCCATGAGCTCTGGCGCTTCTTCTTCTGGCGCGTCAACTGGCTCGCGCTGAAACCGATCGTCGAAGGCCCGCCCGCAAAGGGACACCCCTCGCCCCTTCACCCGCTCGCCCTCGAATGGTTCCACTCCGTGCGCATCCAGCCCGAGCCCACCGCGCACGAGTTGCTCGTCAACCTCTCCGCGCGCGACCGCCTGCGCGCCCACTTCCTCGACGCCATGGAGCAGTACCCCGTCCTGCTCTGCGCGCCCGCCACCATCGAGCCCTTCCCCCACGGCGACCGCACGCGCTTCTCGCTCGACTGCGTCCGCCCGCTTGAGCTTCGCCAACCTCCTCGGCCTGCCCGCGCTCGTCACCAGCACCGGCGTCCAACTCATCGGCCGCCCCTGGGAAGAGGAAACGCTCCTCGCCATTGGCCGCCACCTCGAAGCGCAGACCGCTTAGCTCAGCTTCAACTGCGTCTTCTTCTCAACCTTCGCCTCGTCGATCTCCGCGCCGAAGCCCGGCCTCTCGTTCAGCACGATCCTGCCATTCACCGGCACCGGCGGGTTCTTTTCGAAGTGGTAGTAGGAGGGCCGCGAGGTGATCAGGTACTCCACCAGCGGGCACGTTGACGGCGACTGCGAGGCCACCACATGCAGCGCCGCGTGCACGGCGTGGCCATGCGGAATCACCTGCGCGTCATAGAGCGAGGCGATGGTGCAGGTCTTCACCAGTTCGCTCACGCCGCCGCACCATTCCGGGTCTGACTGCACGACGCTGATTGCCCCGGCGCGCAGGAACTCAAACGCCTCCCAGCGGCCATACATATGCTCGCCCGTGGCCACCGGAATGCTCGTCGCCTTGCGCAGATCGACGAAGCTTTGCAGCCGCTCCATCGGGAACGCCTCCTCGATCCACCGCGGCGCATACTGCTCCACGCGCTTGCACCAGGCGATGGCGTAGTCGAGGCTCCAGCCCTGGTAGGCGTCGAACATGATGTCGACCTCCGGCCCCACCGCGCCGCGCAGGTTGGCCACCAACTCCACGTTCTTCGTCAATCCCTCCGCGCCGCTGCCCGGACCATACGGGATGAACCACTTCTGATGCAGGAAGCCCTCGCGCTTCAGCCGCGCGCTCACCGTCTTCGCCGCTTCGGGTTCGACACTAAAACCAAGGCAACTGCCGTATGCCTGAATCGCCGTGCGCGTCGGCCCGCCCAGCAGACGGTGCACCGGCGCGTTGTAGTAGCGCCCGCGCAGATCCCACAAGCAGTTGTCGACGGCGCTGATGGCCATCATGAAATGACCCGCGCGCGAGTGGCGGTTGCTGCGGTACATGCGGTCCCACAGCTTCTCCACTTGGAGCGCATTCTGCCCCATCAGCAGGCCCTTCAACTGACGCTCCACAACGGCGGGCACCTCAGCGTCAATCGGCCCGTACATCCCTTCGAGCCCTGACTGCGTGCGGATCTTCAGATACGTGTGCGCCACCGGAACACGCCGTGTCTCGGCCTGCCCTTCCTTGTAAGGAGCCGGGCGCGACTCATCGTAGATGTGCGACATCTGCACCTGGTATTGCCGGTTCGCCCCCACCGCCGCCTCGCGCGTGCCCTCATAGCGCCAGAACTCAATCGCCCTGATGTTCTGCGCCGCGCCTTGCGCCAGCGCCTCCATGCGCGCGGCAAGCAATGCCAGCGCCGGGGCATCGCCGCCAACCGGGCCGCTTGCGCCAGCAGTTGACGCCGGCTAGGTCCGTGTTGCATATAATGGCTCGCATTGGTAGAAAGGGGCTCCATGTTTCGCATCACCGTTTTGTCCTTGGCCTGTGCGGCCGCGCTCTACGCGCAGAGTTCCACCGGCACGTTGACGGGTATCGTATCCGATCCTTCGCAGTGCGCGTCTGGCCGGCGTCGCTTTGAAGCTGACCAGCGAGGAGACCGGCGTAGCGCTCAACGCCAAAACCAACGCCGACGGCGAGTACACCTTTCCCCTGCTGCCTTCGGCCACCTATCGTCTGGAAGCCGAACTCAGCGGTTTCCAGCGCACCGCCCGCACGGGCATCGTCATGGAACTCGGCCGCACGCTGCGCGTCGACCTCGCGCTGCAACTCGGCCAGGTGAGCGAATCCGTCGAGGTCTCCGGAGCCGCGCCGCTGCTCGAATCCGAGTCCGCCACCGTCGGCCAGTTCATCGAGAACAAGACCATCGCCGACATGCCGCTCAACGGCCGCCGCGTGGGCGACCTGCTCGGCCTGATGGGCAACGGCGTCTACATCACAGGCGACGTCATCCGCCCGCGCGTCTCCATCGGCGGCGGGCGCGCCGACCAGCAGCAGTGGCTGCTCGATGGCGTGAATTCGTCGAACATCGCGCTCGAAGGGCCGCAAGCGCTCTTCAACCCGCCCGTGGAGGCGGTGCAGGAGATCCGCATCCAGCAGAGCGCCTACTCGGCCGAGTTCGGCAACTCGTCTTCAGGAGTCATCGCCATGACCACGCGCTCGGGCACCAACAAGTATTCCGGTTTGGTCTATGAGAACCTGCGCAACGACAAGCTCGACGCGCGCAACTTCTTCGCCGCCAGCCGCCCGCCGCTGCGCTGGAACGTCTTCGGTGGCGCGCTCGGCGGCCCGGTGATCAAGAACCGCACCTTCTTCTTCAGCCACGTCGAGTTCCAGCGCCAGCGCGTCGGCGTGGTGCGCAACCTCACCGTGCCCACCGAACTGCAGCGCGCGGGCAACTTCTCGCAAACCACCAACGCCGCGGGCGTGTTGACGCCCATCTTCGACCCCGCTACCTACAACGCCACCACGCGCGCCCGCACGCCGTTCGCCGGCAACGTCATTCCCACGTCGCGCTTTGACCCCGTCGGCGCCAAGATCGCCTCCTACTTCCCTGTCTCCACCAACGCGCCCGTCAATCTCGCCGGCGCGCAGAACTTCAACCGCAACGCCGTCAGCGCCCTCAACATCACGACATGGACCTCAAAGGTCGACCACATCTTCAACGACCGCGACCGCATCACCGTGCGCTACGTGCTGCACGACTTCCCCACCTACATCACGCCCGCCTACGATGAGCCCGCCTCCGACCCCAACGCCAGCAACACCGTGCGGCGCGCCCACTCGCTGCTCATCAACGAGACGCATAGCTTCGCACCCACCATCCTGAACGACTTCCGCTTCAACTGGCAGCCGCGCAGCTTCCACCCCACCACGCTCTCCATCGACCAGGGTTGGCCCACCAAGCTCGGGCTGAAGGGCGTCTCCGACCGCGCCTTCCCGCGCATCAACACCGCCTCCTACGCCGCCCTTGGTTCGACGGCGCAAGAACGAGTGCAGGTTCCGATTCGCGACACGCACATTGTCGATGCCCTATCGATCTTCCGCGGCGCGCACTCGTTCAAGCTGGGCGGCGAGATCCGGCTGGCACGCAACGTCGATGACCTGAATTCGTTCATGTCCGGCCAGTTCTCCTTTGCCTTACAGCCCACGTCGAATCCCGTCGCGCCGAACAATACCGGCAACGCGCTGGCAAGCCTGTTTCTCGGCTTCCCGAACTCGGCCAACGTGCTTGACTCTGAGTTGCTCGACCGCCGCGCGAAGTATTTCGCGCTATTCCTGCAGGACGACTGGAAGCTGACGCAGACGCTCACGTTGAACCTCGGCATCCGGTGGGAAGCGCATACGCCGAAGTTCGACGCCAATGACCGCATGAATGGATTCAACCCGACCACACGCAATCCGGTGAGCGGCACACCGGGCGTGGTGACGTTTGCCGGGCGCGACGGGCTGGGCAGCCAGCTCTACAACGGCGACTGGAACAACTTCATGCCGCGCATTGGCATTGCCTGGAAACCGAAGGGCCTCTCAGGTACGGTGATTCGCACGGGCGCGGGCGTCTTCTACCAGGTGCCGCTGCCGGGTTCGAACAACAACAGCGCGGGTTTCGCGGCTCAGGCCACCTACACGACGCCGGACAACGGCATCACCGCGCCGTTCTTCATTCGCGACGGTTTTCCAGGCGGGGTGACAAGCCCCGATCTGGGGCCGGCCTTTGGCGCGGTGCCGGTGGGGCGTCCGGCCGCGTTAGCGTTTGACTTCGTGGAGACGGAGCGGCGATTGGGCTACACCATGCAGTGGAACTTCTCCGTACAGCAGGACGTGGGCCGCAACTCGATTGTCGAGGTGAGCTATCTCGGCACGGTGGGCCACAAGCTGAACGGCCCGGGCACGAACATCAACCAGGTGAGGCCGGAACTCATGGGCGCGGGCAACGCGCAATCACGCCGGCCTTTTCCGCAGTTTGGGAACGTCACCACGGTCGCGCCGATGTGGGGCAACTCGTCATATCACGGCGTGAACCTCAAGTATGAGAAGCGCTTCTCTGACGGGTTGAACCTGCTGGCCAACTACACCTTCTCGAAGTTCATCGACGACGTACCGGCGGGGCAGGAGATCGGCGTCACGCCGGGCATTCAGAACTACTATGACCGGCGCTCGGAGAAGGCGCTGTCGGGCAACGACGTGCGCAACCGGTTCGCGTTTAGCTCCGTGTATGAACTGCCGTGGGGCAAGGGGCGGAAGTACCTCAACGAAGGCCCGGTGGCGCTGGCGCTGGGCGGCTGGAACATCGGCGCGATTCTCACACTGCAGCAGGGCAGCCCGTTCGGGCTCACCACGCAAGTGAACACGCTGAATGCTTTCTCCGGCGGGCAGCGCGTGAACATCGTGCGCGACCCGACGCTGCCCGCGGGCGAGCGCACCGTGCAGCGCTACTTCGATACGACGGCCGTGGTGGCGCCGCCGCAGTTCACCTTCGGCAACGCGAACCGCTCGATTCTCACCGGCCCTGGGCTGGCCAATCTGAACCTCTCGCTGCTGAAAAACTTCAAGTTTGGCGAGACGTGGAATCTGCGCTTCAGCATGGAGGCGTTCAACGCGCTCAACCACGCCAACTTCCAGGAGCCGGGCACGGCGCTGGGCGCGCCGAACTTCGGTGTGATCGGCGCCTCGCTGGCGGCGCGCTCCATGCAGTTGGGCTTGAAGCTGACGTTCTGAGCATGAGGGCGGCATGAATGCGGACCTTGCCGCACATGCTACGCTCGAATGTTCATGCCTGATTTTGACGTGGTGGGCGTTGGCCTCAACGCCACCGATACGCTGCTGTTGGTTTCCCGGTTCCCCGCCTACGCCGGCAAGGAGCCGTTTGAAGAAGAGATGCTGAGCCCGGGCGGGCAGGTGGCCAGCGCCATGGTGGCCTGCGCCACGCTGGGCCTGCGCACGAAGTACATCGGCACGGTGGGCGACGATGAGCGCGGCCGCATCCAGATGGAGAGCCTGCTCACCTCGGGGATTAACCTCGACCATGTGCAGGTGCGCCGGAACACGGCCAACCAGACGGCCTATATTGTGATTGACCGCAGCACGGGCGAGAGGACTGTCTTCTGGCGGCGGCCGGAGGAATTGCGGCTGGAGCCCGAGGAGATCACCGATGAGATGATCACCTGCTCCAGCCTGTTGCACATTGACGGGCACGACACGCCGGCGGTGGCGCGGGCGGCGCGCATCGCGCGGGCCAACGGCATTCCGGTGACCGTGGATGTAGACACCATCTACCACGGCTTCGACAAGGTGCTGCCGTATGTCGATTACCTGATCACGAGTTCCGAGTTTCCTTCGCGCTACACAGGCGAGAACGACCCGTTCAAGGCGCTGGCGATGATCCAGAAGGAATACGGCATGCAGCTGGCGGGCATGACGCTGGGCGCGCAGGGCTGCCTGGCGCTGGTGGAGGGCAAGTTTCACTACTCGCCCGCCTACGTGGTGAACTGCGTGGATACGACGGGCGCGGGCGATGTGTTCCATGGCGCGTTTTGTTATGCCGTGGTGAAGGGCCTGCCTCTGATGGAAGCGCTCGATTTTTCCAACGCCATGGCGGCGTTGAACTGCACGGCGATTGGCGCGCGCGGCGGCATTGCCACGCTGGACACCGTGCGCGAGCTCATGAGCCGTGCCGAACGCCGCGTGCAACGAGACGTGGCCGAGCGCGCGGCACGAGGCTGAGAGTTGATCCCGTTACGCGATTCGCAGCCAAGCCTGAACAAACCCGTGGTGACGGGCGTGCTGATCGCTGTGAACGTGCTGGTGTTCCTGTTTGAGCGGACGCTGGCCGAACCGGTGCAGGAGTTGTTCGTGCTCACCTATGGCATGGTGCCGGTGCGGTTCACCTGGAGTTCGCTGTTCACCTCGATGTTCCTGCACGGCGGGTGGATGCACCTGATCGGCAACATGTGGTTCCTGTGGATCTATGGCGACAACATCGAGGACATTCTCGGGCGCTGGCGCTACGTGTTCTTCTATCTGGCCTGCGGTGCGGCGGCGGGGTTGACGCACCTGGCGTTCAATCTCGACTCGCGCATTCCCACGGTGGGCGCGAGCGGGGCCATCGCCGGGGTGATGGGGGCGTATGTGCGGCGCTTTCCGCATTCGCGCATTGTGACGCTGCTGCCGCTGTTCATCTTTTTCACGACGATCGAGCTGCCGGCGTATGTGATCCTGCTCTTCTGGTTCGCCATTCAGATTTTCAGCGGCGTGGGCGACACGGTGACACGGGCGGGCGTGCAACAGGGCGGGGTGGCCTGGTGGGCGCATGCCGGCGGCTTTATCGTGGGCGCGCTGCTGGTGACGGTTTTGGAACGGCACCGGCCCTATCAGGAACGCCGTAAGTTTAACTGGTGAGTAACATGACGATTCGCAATCCGTATTTTGACTTGGAAGATCCGCCGCAGATCGACGCGCTGGCCATCGCCGCGCATCCGGACGATGTGGAGCAGACCTGCGGCGGGACGCTGATCCGGCTGGCCGAACAGGGCTACCGCACGGGCGTGCTCGACCTGACCGCCGGGGACATGGGCACGCGGGGCACGCCGGAGCAGCGGCTGGAGGAGTCGGAAGTGGCCGGACGCCACATGTTGATCCAGTGGCGCGGCAACCTGCGGCTGCCGGATGCGCGGCTGGACAATACGATCTCAGCGCGCATGACGCTGGCGACGGAGTTGCGGCGGTTGAAGCCGCGGCTGGTGATTCTGCCGTATTGGGAGGCGCGGCATCCGGACCATGCCAAGGCGAGCACGTTGGGCTATGAGGCGATTTTCCTCTCCGGCCTGAAGAAGCTCGATCAGTACACCGACGCGCACCGGCCGCGCAAGATTCTATACGCCTCGCAGTATGCCAACGTGACGCCTTCGATCGTGGTGGACATCACGGCGCAGTTTGACCGGCGCATGGAGGCGCTGCTTGCCTACAAGTCGCAGTATGGCCAGCAGGAGGGCGGCTCGGACCTCTTCCCTGGCGAGAAGGAGATTCGCGAGCGCCTGGAGACGGTGGCGCGCTTTTACGGCAACCTCATCGGCGTGAAGTACGGCGAGGCGTATGTGGTGAAAGAGCCGGTGGCCGTTGAGGATGTGATGCAGTTGGGGCCGCGCAGCATCTGAGCAGCACGGCCCGCGCACCGCGTTACTCAGTGTCCTGGTAGTGATCCTTCAGTCGCGCGAGTTCCTTCTTGAGCGACTCGCGCAAGCCGGCATAGGCCGGGTCGTCGTAGACGTTGCGCATCTCGCGCGGGTCCTTTTCCAAGTCGAACATCTCCCACTCGGGCGGCGTGGGTTTGTTCACGGCGCCTTTCTTGCCGAGGGCCTGGCCGTAGTAGTAAATGAGCTTGTGGGTGTGCGTGCGCACGCCGTAGTGGGCGGTGACGGTGTGGCCGCCGCCGAGGTGCATCCAGTAGCGGTAGTACATGGACTGCCGCCAATCGCCGGGCGACTTGCCAGCGAGATTTTGGGCGAAGCTGCGGCCCTGCATCCAGTCGGGCGCTTTCTGGCCGGCGAACTCAAGGAAGGTGGGCGCGAAGTCGACGTTGAGCACGATGTCGTTTGAGGTGGTGTGCGGCTGGATGTGTTTGGGATAGCGCACGAGGAAGGGCATGCGCATGGTCTCTTCGTACATGAAGCGCTTGTCGAACCAGCCGTGGTCGCCGAGGAAGAAGCCCTGGTCGGAGGTGTAGACGACGATGGTGTTGTCCTTGAGGCCTTCGGCGTCGAGGTAGTCGAGCAGGCGGCCGACGTTGTCGTCGACGGAGCGGATGCAGCGCAGGTAATCCTTCATATAGACCTGGTAGGCCCATTTGCGCATGTCGCGTTGCGAGAGCCCTTCGGGCTTGGGGACCTTCAGATCGGTTTCCGTGAAATCCTCACCGATGCGGAGCGTGGCGCGCTGCGAGGCGCCGCCGCGTTTGGTGATGTCCTCATAGAGGTTGTCGGGCTCGGGGATGGTCTCATTCATGAGCCAGGTGGCGTATTTGGGCGAGGGCTGCCAGGCGCGATGGGGCGCCTTGTGGTGGGACATGAGGAAGAAGGGCTTCGACTTGTCGCGGTTCTTGAGGAAGTCGAGCGAGAAGTCGCCGATGAGGTCGGTGCAGTAGCCCTGGTGCTGCTTCTTGCCTTCCTTGGTGATGAAGACGGGGTTGTGATAGGCGCCCTGGCCGGGAAGGATGTTCCAGTAGTCGAAGCCTTGGGGGTCGGTTTGCAGATGCCATTTCCCGATCATGGCGGTCTGGTAGCCGGCATCGCGGAGGAGGTGGGCGACGGTGGTTTTCTTGGGGTCGATGAAGTCGCTGAGGGTGTAGACGCCGTTCTTGTGGCTGTATTGTCCGGTGAGGACGGCTCCGCGCGAGGGTGTGCAGATGGAGTTGGTGGCGAAGCAGTTGTTCATGCGCATGCCTTCGTTGGCGATGCGGTCGATGTTGGGGGTCTTGTTGACCTTGGAGCCGTAGGCGGAGATGGCGTGCGAGGCGTGATCGTCCGACATGATGTAGAGGATGTTGGGCGGGGGCGCTCCGGCGCGCTGGGCGCGGGCGAGCACGGGCGCGAGCGCGGCGCCGATGGAGGCCTGCAGCAGGGAGCGGCGGTCGAGGGTCTGTTCACTCATGCCGGACAGTGTATCTTATGGGCGGCGGAGGGGCGGGCGGCGGACGGGGAGCGTGAGCATGGCGAGCAGGCTGGAGGATTGCGTGAGGGAGAGCTCGGCGAGGCCGATGGGCATGGTGCGGGCAGGAAGGGACGGCGCGGCGAGGTAGGTGCCGAGCAGGCGGTCCCATATCGGAAAGAGCATTCCGAAATTGCGATTCTGCTCGCAGCGGTCAGCGGAGTGATGGACGCGGTGGAGCGTGGGCGTCACCCAGACGCGCCGCACCCAGCGTTCGAGGGGAGCGGGCAGATCGGCATTGGCGTGAGCGAAGAGCGCTTGCACGGCGGCTGCGGCTTCGACGGCAAGAACGGCGGCGACGGGCGGGGCGAGCAGGGCGATGGCGGCGAGGTAAGAGCCGTTGACGAGGACGCTTTCCAAAGGATGGAAGCGCAGGCCGGTGGTCATGTCGTAATGCGGGTCGGCGTGGTGGACCTGGTGGATGCGCCACAGGAGGCCGACGCGGTGCATGAGCCAGTGTTGGGCGTAGCGGATGAAGTCGAGCGCGAGGATCGTGAGGAGCCAGAGGGCGGCGGGCGGCCAGGGGAGTTTGGGCATGAGGCCGAGGCCGGAAGATGACACGGCGAGGGCCACGAGGCCGGGCGAGGAGCGAAGGACGATCACCTGCGCAGCGTTGGTGGAGGCCATCAACAGCGCGTTGAGGAGCCAGCGGCGCGGTGTGCTGACGGGCGATGCGCGCAGGGGCGCAAACGTCTCCCAGAAGCCGATGACGGCAAAGGCGGCGAGGAAGGGCCCCCAATACCACCAGGCGGCATGGGAGGCTTCGGGCATGAGCGGTGGCGCTACTTCTGGCCGCGTTTGCGGCGCGAGTAGAGGATGGCAGCCGCGAGCCCACCGCCGACCAACGCGATGGTGGCAGGTTCAGGAACGGGCGAAGGGGTGGTCGTCAGGGCGAGCGCGGGAAGCGCGGTGATGGCAAGCAAGAGTGCGGCGAAGCTGGCTGTGCGGTTCATGGTGTAGGCGGTCCTTCGAATGCGGAAATGGCCGTCTGCGCGGCGTTCCCACAGTATAGGGCAGGCCGGCGAGACTCGCCAAGCACCAGCCTGCTAAACTAGTAATTTCCCCTTTAGTAGACTCACCAAGGAGCATTCACCCCGCATGATCGCTGCAACCCAGCTACGCCCGGGCATGGTTATCAAATGGAACGGAGAGTTGTACTCCGTGTTCAAGAAGGAACATCGCACGCCGGGCAACCTGCGCGGCTTCGTTCAAGCCAAGCTGCGCCGCCTTTCCAACGGCTCGATTTACGAGCACCGGTTTTCGTCGGAAGACAAGGTGGACAAGGTGACGCTTGACGAGCATCCGATGGAGTATCTGTACGACGACGGCGATTCTTACTACTTCATGAACTCGGAGAGCTTTGAGCAGATGCACCTGAGCAAGGAGCTGCTGGGCGATGCGGTGGACTACCTGATTCCGCAGCTCAAGGTGAACGTGGTCTTCCACGAGGGCACGCCGATTTCGGTGGAGTTGCCGCCGTCGATCGATATGAAGATCATGGAGACCGAGCCAAGCCTGAAAGGCGCGACGGTATCGAACGTGACCAAGCCGGCGACGATGGAGACGGGGCTTGTGGTGCAGGTGCCGCCGTTCATCAGCGAGGGCGAGGTGATTCGAGTCTCAACCGCTGACGGCAGCTATCTGGAGCGCGCGGGCTAGTTCCGCATCTTCTTCGGGACCGGTGGTGCGGAGGTCGAGCACGAGGCGGTTCTGATCAATCCTGGCAATCACGGGCGGCTCGCCTTGGCGCAGCCGCTCTTCCCATTTCACGGCGTCGCCGGGGAGGGCGACGAGCCAGGTGGGCAGGGTCTGCTCGGGGGTGGAGCCGCCGCCGATGACGCTTTCGCCGGCGATGACTTCGCCGCCCACTTGCGCGGCGAGGCGATCGGCGCGGGGGCGGAGGTCATCGGGGGTGAGGCGGATCATGCGTAGGGCGGGCAGGTCGTTCCACTCGTCGAGAAGCGTGGCGCGGAGGGCGCGTTCAAGGGCGGCGAGGACCAGTTTGTCGAGGCGTAGGGCGCGATACATGGGGTCGCGGCGGAGGCGGGCGATGAGGTCGTCGCGGCCGGCGAGAAGGCCTGCTTGCGGCCCGCCGAGGAGTTTGTCGCCGGAGAAGCTGACGACGTCGACGCCGGCGGCGAGGGCATCCTGAACGCGAGGTTCGGCGATGCCGTGGGCGCTGAGGTCGATGAGGCAGCCGCTGCCGAGGTCTTCATAGACGGGGATGCCGTGTTTGCGGCCGAGGGCGACGAGTTCCTCGCGCGCGGGCTTGCCGGTAAAGCCGCTCATGCGGAAGTTGCTCGGGTGGACGATCATGAGCAGGCGGGTGCGTTCGTTGAGGGCAGCGGCGTAATCGTCGATGCGGGTGCGGTTGGTTGTGCCCACTTCGACGAGGCGCGCGCCGGAGCAGGCCATGATGTCGGGGATGCGGAAGCCGTCGCCGATTTCGATCAGTTCGCCGCGCGAGACGATGACCTCGCCGGCGTCAGCAAGCGTGCGAAGGGCAAGATAGACGGCGGCGGCGTTGTTGTTGACAGCGATGGCGGGCGCGCCCAGCAACCGTTGGAGCAGCGCGCCGGTGTGGACGTCGCGTTTGCCGCGGCGTCCGGTGGCGAGATCGTATTCGAGGTTGGAGTAAAGCCCGGCGGGTGAGGCCGAAGGAAGCGGGGCGCGGCCGAGGTTGGTGTGGAGCACGACGCCGGTGGCGTTGATGACGCGGCGGAGGGAAGGGGTTCGCAGAGCGGCGAGCGAGGAACGAACCTCGGCGGCGATGTCCGGCGCGGGATCGCCGTCGCGCACCATGCGGGCGCGGGCGCGATCGAGGGCGGCGCGAATCTCGTTCACCAGCAGCGCTCGCGGGGCCGGCTCATGAGCCAACTCCGCGAGCACCTCATGCACGGCGGGCAGGGCCCGCAGCGCCTGGTTTATTTGGGAAACATCTTCCACAGCTCTTCCAGACTGGGCCGGCGGCCGTATTCGCACAGCTCGAACGATTCGGCGCGCACGACCTTGGCGGCGGCCTCTTTGCCGTAGCGTTTTTCCAGCACGGCGCGTTGTTCGGCCGAAACCGGCTGCGACCAGGATTTGTTCATCCAGCCTTCGAGCCACTTGCGGCGGGCCACCTTGTCTTTCGGCACATCCTGCAGCAGGTGTTCGACCCAGGGCAGCCACTCATAGAACTGCGACTCATGGGCGTCGAAGGCTTCGAGCTTCTTCGGCCACACGTCGTCAATGGCGACGACGATGTCGTGACGGAAGGGCGAGGGTTTTTGGAAGCCGTCGCTGTAATAGAGAAAGACGGGGTTGTTGTAGAGCGGCGCGACATCGGGCACGACGTTGGGAACGACGACCATGTAGGCGGCGTCCTGAATGACGACGCCGGCGTAGCGATGGTCAGGGTGGTAATCGTTGGGACGCGGGGCGATGACGATGTCGGCCTTCCATTCACGGATGGCGCGGATGACCTGTTTGCGAACCTCAAGCGTAGGCAGGAGCACGCCGTCGTCGTTATCGAGAACCTGGTATTCAGCGATGCCGATGCGGCGCTTCACCTCTTGCGTTTCGGCGTAGCGGCGCTTGGCGAGGATGCCGCCGCCCATCTCATGGTGACCGGCGTTGCCGTTGGTGAGCGAGACGTACTTCACCAGGTGACCGGCTTGCGCGAACTTCACGGCGGTGCCGCCGGACTTGATGTCGCAGTCGTCCGGATGCGCGCCAAACATGATGACGCGCAATTGTTGTTGCCCCCAACTGGCCGAGGCCAGCAGGAGCAAGAGGGCCAAAGAACGTTTCATACCCGGAAGTGTAGCCTATTTACCCCAGCTCTTCGCGCTGGGCATCGCGCTGCAGGTCAGTGAGGCGCATGCGAGTGAGCAGGAGTGCGACGAAGCCGGCCATCCACAGCGGAACGGTGATGACGAAGAAGAGGAGAGTGGCGAAGCCGGTGGCGGTGTTGCGTTCGATGCCCAGCGCTCCGAGGCCGACCAGAACGAGCGCCTGGAAGGAGCCGACGTTGCCGGGCGCTTGCGGCAGGATGGTGCCGATGCGGAGGACGGCGAGCACGGCGGCGGCTTCCCAGATCGTGCGGTCGAGTTGGAAGCCTTTCATCAAGGCCCACAAGGGGACGATTTGCAAGGCAAGGTGGAGTCCGCTGATGAGGAAGGAGATGAGGAAGGAGCGGGAGCGGCCCATGTCGTGGACGCCGTCGACGACGTGACGCAGCATGCCGCCCCAACGGCTGCCCTTCACCGCGGCTTGGGCATGAGATTTGTGCAGGACTGCCCAGAGTACAAAGATGGCGATGACGGCGAGCACGGCCATGAGCACATGGCTTGCGCCTTCCAGCCAACCAGGAAGCTCAACGAGGAACGTGGCGGCATAGAAGCAGCCGACGAGCCAGATGCCGTCCATGAGGCGTTCGATGACGGCTGAGGAGAACACGACAGGAAGCGGCAGTCCGCTCCATTTGCGCATGAGGTAGATGCGGATGATTTCGCCGGTGCGCAGCGGGAGCACCTCGTTGGCGAAGATGCCGATGTAGACAGCCTGGGTGGCTCGCCAGGTGGTGACGCTGGCCAGCGGCCGCAGCAGGTAGCTCCAGCGCGCGCCCTGACAGACATAAACGGCGATGTCGGAGAGCATGGCGAGCGACACCCAGCGCAGGTCGGTGCGGGCTACGCGCGGCAGCTGCTCTTTCCAATCGAAGCCCTGATAGACCCAGTACAGGCTCGCGAGGGAGACAGCATACCCGATGGCTGGCAAGAGCCAGGAAGGGAACCTCTTGCGCGGCGCCGCCTCCTGGGTGTCGGTGGAGATCAACTTCCTATCATATCCGGCGGCAGTCAAGCGACGAATGACGCAGGCGTGACAATCGGCGTGGCTGGGCGGGTCGCGATACACTGCCTTGAGACCTCACATGAAGAAACCCCGTCAAGCCGGCGTGATCGGCGCCGGAACCATGGGCTCGCGCATCGCGGCGCATTTCGCCAACGCGGGCATCCCCGTATTGCTTCTCGATCTGCCCGCCGCCGCGGGGCCTGACCGCAGCGCTCCCGCGCGGAAGGGCATCGACGCGGCGGCCAAGGCGCGGCCCGGCGGGATGTTCACAGCCTCGACGGCGGCGCTCATCACGCCCGGTAATTTCGAAGACGACATGGCGCGGCTGGCTGGCTGCGACTGGATCATCGAGGCGGTGACGGAGAACCTGGAGATCAAGCGCGGCATCTGGTCGCGCATTCTGGAGCACGCCTCGCCGGCGGCGATTCTTTCGACGAATACGAGCGGCATTCCGCTGGCGCGGATCGCGGCGGAGTTTCCCGCCGAGGCGCGGTCGCGGTTTCTGGGTACGCATTTCTTCAATCCGCCACGCTACCTGCATCTGGTGGAGGTGATTCCGACGCCGGAGACGGGCGCGGCGGTGATCGAGTATGTGTCGCAGTTCTGCGACGTGCGCTTAGGCAAGGGCGTGGTGATGTGCAAGGACACGCCGAACTTCATCGCCAACCGCATCGGCAGCTTCTTCGGCGGCACGACGGCGAAGTATGCGCTTGAGGGCGGTTTCACGGTGGAGGAGGTGGATGCGCTGACGGGCGGGCTGATCGGCCTGCCGAATTCGGCGAGCTTCCGGTTGCTGGACATTGTGGGGCTGGATGTGTGGGCTTTCGTGGGAACGAACCTGCATGCGCTGGTGCCGCACGATGCGTGGCGTGAACGGTTTCTGCCGCCGCCGTTTCTGGAAGAGATGATGCGGCGCGGGTGGCTCGGCGAGAAGTCGGGGCAAGGCTTTTACAGGCGCGTAGGCAAGGGCGAGGAGAAGAAGATCGAGGCGATTGATCTGAACACCTTCGAGTATCATGCGGCGACGAAGGTCTCCATGCCCGCGGTGGAGGCGGCACGGAACATCGCCGATTTGCCCGCGCGGTTGCGGGCGCTGGTGTCGTCGAAGGACCGGGGCGGCGAGTTCCTCTGGAAGCTGCTTTCGGACCACGTGGTGTATGCCGCTGAGCGTGTGCCGGAGATTTCGGACCGCATTGTCGAAATTGACAGGGCGATGCGCTGGGGCTATGCGCATACCTATGGGCCGTTTGAATTGTGGGATGCGCTTGGTTTTCTAGAAACGGCACGACGGATTGAGGCCGAGGGGCGGGCGCTGCCGGAGTTGGCGCAACGCATGCTCGCGGCGGGCGTGCCGGGCTTCTACCGTGCGGCGGATCGTGACGGCGCGCCGCACACGGAGTACTTCGACTTTGGCGCGTCGCAGTTTGCCGAGATGGAGACGCGCGCCGGCATCACGATCCTGAGCGATGTGAAGCGGGCACGGGGCGTGATCGCATCGAACCCGGGCGGTTCGCTGATCGACCTCGGCGACGGCGTGGTGTGCGTGGAGTTCCACTCGAAGATGAATTCGATTGGTGAGGACACGGTTCAGATTCTTCATGCAGGGTTGGAGGAGACGGCGCGCAACCAGCGGGCGATGGTGATTGCGAACCAGGGCGGCGATTTCTGCGTGGGCGCGAATTTGATGATGGTGTTGATGGCCGCTCAGAACGAGGAGTGGGATGAGCTGAACGCGGCGGTGAGCCGTTTCCAGAACGCGTGCATGGCATTGAAGTATGCTCCCTTCCCCGTGGTGGCGGCGCCGTTTGCACGGACCCTGGGCGGCGGCACGGAGATCGCGCTGCATGCGGCGCGTGTGCAGGCGTCGGCGGAGTTGTATATGGGGCTGACGGAGGTGGGTGTGGGCGTGGTGCCGGCGGGCGGCGGTTGCAAGGAGATGCTGCTGCGGCTGGGCGATGCGCGCAAGGCGTTTGAGTTGATCGGCATGGCGAAGGTGTCGACGAGCGCGGAGAACGCGCGCGAACTGCGGTTGCTGCACAAGGCCGACGTCCTGTCGATGAACCAGGAGCGATTGATCGACGATGCGAAGCAATTGGCGCTGGCGCTGGCGCCGGGCTATGAACCGCCGGCTGCGGGCCTGACAGTGACGGTGGGCGGCGATCCGGCGTTCGCGCTCATGAAGATGGGCGCATGGCTGATGCGGCAGGGCGGCTACATCACCGAGTACGACATGGTGGTGGCCGAAAAGCTCGCCTTCGTGTTGAGCGGCGGACGGCTGACGGCGGCGCAGGCCGTTACCGAGCAGTACGTGCTCGACCTGGAGCGCGAGGCGTTCCTGAGCCTGTGCGGCGACGCGAGGACGCAGGCTCGCATGCAGCATATGTTGAAAACCGGCAAGGCATTGCGCAATTAGGAGGGGATCATCATGGCAGAGGCATTCATCATCGATTGTTTGCGCACGCCAGTGGGCAAAGCGCCGCGCGGGACGCTGCGCAATACGCGGCCGGACGATATGGCGGCGGCGGTCATTCAGGCGCTGCTGAAGCGGTATCCGCAGGTGCCGGTGGACGAGATTGATGATGTGATCCTGGGCTGCGCGATGCCGGAGGGTGAGCAGGGGATGAACATGGCGCGCGTGGCGGCGCTGCGGGCGGGACTGCCGGACCTGGTGCCGGGTATCACGATCAACCGCTTTTGTTCGTCAGGGCTGCAGGCGATTGCGATGGCGGCGGAGCGCATTCGCGCGGGCATGGCGCAGATCATCCTCGCCGGCGGCGCGGAGACGATGAGCATGCTGCCGATGACGGGGCGCAACCTGGCGCCGAATCCGTGGATGGTGGATCACCGGCCGGAGATCTACATCAGCATGGGGCTGACGGCGGAGAACGTTCAGCGCAAGTATGGCGTGACGCGCGAGGATGCAGATGCGTTTGCGTATCGCAGCCATCAGAACGCGCTGAAGGCGCAGGCGGCGGGGCATTTCGATGAGGAACTGGTGCCGCTGGAGGTGACGACGACGTCGCTCGACAACGGCAAACCGAAGACGGCGACGGCGACCTTTGCGCGCGATGAGGGACCGCGGGCGGACACGACGCAGGAGGCGCTGGCGAAGTTGAAGGCGGTGTTTCATGCGCAGGGCACGGTGACGGCGGGCAACAGTTCGCAGATGAGCGATGGGGCGGCGCTGGCGCTGGTGATGAGCGAGGGCAAGGCGCGCGAGTTGGGACTGAAGGGCCGGGCGCGGTTTGTGAGTTTCGCGGTGGGTGGTGTGCCGCCGGAGATCATGGGCATTGGTCCGGTGGTGGCGATTCCGAAGGCGCTGGCGCTGGCGGGGTTGAAGTTGGATGACATCGGGACGATTGAGTTGAACGAAGCGTTCGCGGTGCAGGCGCTGGCGGTGATGCGCGCGGGCGGGTTGGATGAAGCGAAGGTGAATCCCAACGGCGGGGCGATTGCGCTGGGCCATCCGCTGGGCTGCACGGGCGCGAAGTTGACGGCGACGTCGCTGCGCGAAATGGAGCGCGGGCGGCATCGCTATGGCATGGTGACGATGTGCATTGGTGGCGGCCAGGGGGCGGCGGGAATTTTTGAGCGGTTGTGAGCGTGTGCCACAATCACTCTGATGGCCACCACGACTACGCCCACGTCCGCTGAGATTGGCGGCGGATTTTTGCTTGCTCCGGCTGACGCCGCGACGCTGTTCACGCCTGAGGATTTCACGGACGAGCACCGCGAAATCGCGCGCACGACCGAGCAGTTTTTCATGAACGAGGTGGCGCCGCACCTGGAGGCGATTCAGCATCTGGAGCCGGGGCTGGCGCCGTCGATTCTGCGTAAGTCGGCTGAACTGGGGCTGACGGCGGTGATGATTCCCGAGGCGTTTGGCGGGATGGAGATGGACCTGGTGAGCGCGCTGATCGTGACCGAGCAACTGGCGCGCGACGCTTCCTACGCGGGCTGGCACGGGGCGCACACGGGCATTGGAACGCTGCCGCTGGTGCTGTTCGGAACCGAGGACCAGAAGCGGCGCTACCTGCCGAAGCTGGCCACGGCGGAGATGATCGCGGCCTATTGCTTGAGCGAGCCGCATGCGGGTTCGGACGCGATGAACATCAAGACACGGGCGGATCTCGCGGAGGATGGCACGCACTACATCCTCAACGGCCAGAAGATGTGGATCACGAATGGGGGCGGGGCGGACCTCTACACGGTGTTCGCGAAAGTGGGCGGCGAGCAGTTCACGGCGTTCCTGGTGGAGCGGGCGTGGCCGGGCGTGACGCCGGGGGCCGAGGAAAAGAAGATGGGCATCAAGGGCTCATCGACGGCGCCGGTGTATCTGGAAAACGTGCGCGTGCCGAAGGAGAATGTGCTGGGCGAGATCGGCAAGGGGCACCTGATCGCGTTCAACATTCTGAACCTGGGGCGACTGAAGCTGGGGCCGGGGAATGTGGGCGGATCTAAGAATATATTGTCTGTTTGTCTGAAATATGCGAAGGAGCGGACGGCGTTCGGGAAGCCAATCGGCGAGTTCGGCATGATCCGGCACAAGCTGGCGGAGATGGCGATTCGCACGTATGCGGCCGAGACGATGACGTATCGGGTGGCGGGGATGATTGAGGCAAAACTGAGCGGGTTCAACTGGAGCCTGCCCAACGCCGCCGAGTTGCACATGAAGGCGGCCGAGGAGTTTGCCGCCGAGTGCAGCTATGTGAAGGTGTTTGCGAGCGAGACGCTGGATTACGTGGCCGATGAAGGGGTTCAGATTCACGGCGGCTATGGGTACCATCAGGACTACCTGGTGGAGCGGGCCTACCGCGATTCGCGCATCAACCGCATCTTTGAGGGCACGAACGAGATCAACCGCATGCTGGCGACGGGCATGCTGATCAAGCGCGCGCAGAAGGGGCGGCTGGGGCTGGTGGCGGCGGTGAAGCAGTTGCAGAGCGAGTTGCTGAGCGGCGCGGCGGCGCAGGATGTGAGCGAGGCGGGGCTGGTGGCGTCGGCGAAGAAGGCGGCGCTGTTCTGCATCGGTGTGGCCTACCAGGCGTTCGGCACGGAGTTGGATCAGCAGCAGGAAGTGCTCGCTTCGATCACCGATATTGCGATGCATGCCTTCGCCATGGAGGGATGTGTGCTGCGAACGGAGCGGCTGCGGGCGGCGGGTAAGGGCGAGTTGGCGGCGCAATACACGGCGGTGTTCTGCCGCTCAGCGATGGAGACGGTGGAGGCGGCGGGGCGCAACGTGTTGGCGGCGGCAAGCGAGGGCGACGCGCTGAGGACGAACCTGGCGATTTTACGGCGGTTCACGAAGTTTGAGCCGGTGAACGCAATTGCGATGCGGCGTTCGATCGCGGCGCGGCTGCTGGATGCGAACCGGTATCTGGTGTAGGCGGGCGCGGTGACAGGGAAAGCTCCGTTGGTGCTGGTGTTGGTGGGCTTGCCTGCTTCGGGCAAGTCGACGTGGGCGCGGGAGCAGGGCATTCCGGCGTTGAGCAGCGATGCGCTGCGCGAATGGCTGGCCGATGATGCGACCGACCAGACGATTCACCGCGAGGTGTTCCGGCATTTGCGGGCACTGCTGCGGACGCGGATCCGGATCGGAAGGGCGTGCACGGCGGTGGACGCGACGAACCTCACGCAGAAGGAGCGCAAGCCGTATCTCGAGATTGGGCGGAAGCTGGGGGCGCGGGTGGAGGCGGTGGTATTCGACACGCCGCTGGAAGAATGTTTGAAACGGAATCGCGCGCGGGCGCGTGTGGTGCCGGAAGAGGCGATGCGGGCGATGGCGGCAAAGTTGCGGCGGCCATCACCCGGCGAGGGGTTTGCGCGGATTCGCGTGATCGCCGCGCCATAGGGGCATGGCAAAGACGAGCCAGATGGCGGCGGGGAGCAGGGAGAGCGCTCCGACGAACAGAGCGATGGCGCGGGGGCCGATGCCGGCGTCGGAGGCGAGTCCGCCGACGTGGGTGCTGATGGCGAGCATGAGGACGAGGGCGGCGAAGTCGGCTGAGAAGACGCGGCCGCGGAAGCGGTCCTCGGTCTGCAACTGCATCATGAGGGTTTGCACGACCCAGATGATGCTCATGCCGGCGTGGGCGATGATGATGCTGGCCATGGCGGCATAGAGGTTGGGCGCGGCGGCGAGCGCGGTGTAGCCGATGGCGGAGGCGAGGAACCCGGCGAGGATGGCGAGTCGGCGGCGGTGCGTGTTTTCGCCAACCCAACGCATGCCGGCAAAGGGGCCGAGGAGCGCACCCATGCCGCGCGCGGCCATGAGCAGGCTCATCGAAAGCACGGCTGTGCCGGAGATGGGGAAGATGCGTTCACCGAACAGGGGCAGAAGCACGTGGTGGGCGCCGAGGAGGCCGATGCCGGCCTTGGCGAACATGAGGGCGACGAGTTTGGCGTCGCGCCAGATGTAGCGGAAGCCTTCCATGATGGGGTGGAAGTCAAAGAGATCGGCGGCGCGCATGGGCGGAGCATTGGCGAGGTGAGGTTCGACGCAGCGGATGCGCCAGAGCAGCCAGGCCGAGACAAGGAAGGAGAGGGAGTTGATGGCGAGCACGGCGTCGCGGCCGATGGCGACGGCGAGCAGGCCGCCGAGAGCGGAGCCGACGGCGAGGTTGAACGACCAGGTGACGGCGGAGAGGGTGTTGGCGGTGCGCAGTTCGGCTTCACCGCGCACGAGGTTGGGCAGCATGGCGCTGCGGCCCGGTTCGAAGAAGGCCCACATGACGGTTTCGATCAACAGCAGCGGGTAGATCATGTAGAGGCTGCCCGCCGCGGATGACGAAGAGCATGCAGGCGATGATGGCGAAGCGGACGATGTCGGTGATGATCATCACCGTGCGGCGGCTGAGGCGATCGTTGACGACGCCGGCGAGCGGCGAGACGAGAACCTGGGGGAGCACCTGGAGGACGACCGCAGTGGCCACGGCGCTGGCCTTGCCGGTGCTTTGCAGGAGCATGTCGTAGAGGACGACGGCGTAGAGCCAGTCGCCGATTTCGCTGACGATTTGCGCGAGCCACAGCAGGCGGAAGTTGCGGTTGCCGCGAACCAGTTGCCAGTAGCTTACGTTTTCGCCCATGCGTAGCCGGGCCTAGCGCGACGCCGTATAAAGGCCCATGCGTTCCTTGACGAGTTGCACGGTGGCGGCGGCAATGGGCTGGACGCGCTCGGCGCCGGCTTTGAGGATGCCATCGAGGTAAGCAGGGTCGGCCATCATCTCGCGATAGCGCTTTTGGAAGGGCTCGATGTGTTCGATGGTTTTCTCGGCGACGGTCTTTTTGAGGTCGCCGTAGCGCATGCCGGCGAAGCGTTCGCGCATGGTGTCGTCGCTACATTCGTCGAAGGCCTGATAGATGGCGAGGAGGTTGGCGACGCCGGGGCCCATGGTGTCGAAGTCGACGGCGGGGTTGGAGTCGGTGGTGGCACGCATGATCTTCTTCTTGATGAGGGAGGGCTCATCGAGCAGGGCGACTGCGTGGCCCGCGCCGGTGGCGGATTTGGACATTTTCTTATCGGGTTCATCGAGGCCCATGATGCGGGCGCCGACGCTGGGGAGGCTGGTTTCCGGCATGACGAATGTCTCGCCGTAGAGGGAGGTGAAGCGTTGGGCGATGTCGCGCGTGAGTTCGCGGTGCTGGGCCTGGTCGTCGCCGACGGGGACGACTTTGGCCTGGTAGAGCAGGATGTCGGCGGCCATGAGGACGGGGTATTGGAGCAAGCCGTCGCCGATGCTGTCCTGGGTATCGGACTTCTCGCGGATGGTCTCGCTCTTGGCCTTGAACTGCGTCATGCGGTAGAGCCAGCCGATGGGGGTGACACAGGTGAGCATCCAGGCCAGTTCGGCGTGCGCGGCGACCTGCGATTGGACGATGATGGAGGAGAGCTTGGGGTCGATGCCGGCGGCGAGGAAAAGTCCGGCGATTTCGCGGTTCTTCGCCCGCAGCTGGACCGGTTCCTGGTAGATTGTAATTGCGTGCAGATCGACGATGCAGAAGATGCTCTCATAGCTGCTCTGCAGGCGCACGAAGTTCTTGAGGGCGCCAAGGTAGTTGCCGATGTGCAGGTTTCCGGTCGGTTGTACCCCGGAGAAGAGTCGTGATTTCATGCTGAAGAAAGGTGAACTCCTATCGTAAACGAACTCCGCATTGAAAAATGGGTTTTCGGTGGAGATGGGCTGGCGCGCAGCACCGAAGGCGTGGTGCTGGTGCCGTTCTCCCTTCCCGGTGAACTAGTGCAGGTGGAGCCTGCCGACGCGCGGCATCATGTGAAGCGCGGGAAGATCGCCAGCGTGCTGGAGCCATCGCCGGAGCGGATTGATCCAGAGTGTCCGCACTTCATCCAGTGCGGCGGCTGCAGCGGCGACAAGATGGGCTTCCACGAGGGCAACTCGCACGAGGTTGTGGACGTGGAGCGGTGTCCGATTTCGTCGCCGAAGCTGAACGAGGCGATGGCGGTTCTGCGCGGGCATTTGAAGGAGCGGCGGTGGCCGTATTTCCTGCGGTCGCTTGAGCTGTTCACGAACGAGGAACAGGTGCAGGTGAATGTGCTCGACGCGGGCGACAAACGGCTGGCGAAGTCGTTTTTCGATTGGATCGACCTGGACCTGCCGGGGGCGACCGAGCCTTCGTTGGAGTATGGCGAGTTCCGAGTGAGCCATCGGAGTTTCTTTCAGACAAACCGGTTTCTGATTGGCCAACTTGTGGAGACGGCGCTCGATGGCGCCGAGGGCACAACGGCGTGGGATCTCTATGCGGGCGTTGGCCTGTTTTCGCTGGCGCTGGCGCGGCGCGGCTTCGAAGTGGCGGCGGTGGAGGCGAGCATGAGCGCGATCTCCGACCTGGGCCACAACATGGAGCGTGCCGGTTTAAACATTCCGGCGTACAAGGCTTCGGCTGAGTTGTGGATGGAGGAGCAGACCGAGGCGCCGGACTTTGTGCTGGCCGATCCGCCGCGATCAGGACTGGGAAAGAACGGCGCGCGGGCGCTGGCGCGGTTGAAGCCGAGGCAGTTGAACATCGTTTCGTGCGATCCCTCGACGCTGGCGCGCGACCTGGCAACGCTGCGTTCGGTGGGCTACGAGGTGGAGGGCATGACGATGATCGACATGTTCCCTCACACGAGCCACATTGAGACGGTGACGAAACTGCGCATCGGATGAGCGTTGCCGAAGCTGTGCGTGCACTGGCGGAGCGGTATACCGAGGCGTGGTGCAGCCAGAGGGCGGCGAGTGTGGCCGAGCACTTCGCGGCCGATGGCTCGCTGCAGGTGAACGATGGCGCGCCAGCCGTGGGACGCGCAGCGATCACGGCGACGGCGCAGGGCTTCATGACGGCGTTTCCCGACCTGCAAGTGTTGCTCGATGAGCTGCGCGCGGACGGGGATGGTTACGTCTATCACTGGACGCTGGTGGGGACAAACAGCGGCCCAGGCGGCACGGGCAAGCGCGTGCGCATCAGCGGCTATGAGGAGTGGAAGATCAGCGCGGATGGACTGATCGCGCGGTCGCTCGGGCATTTCGATGCGGCTGAGTATGCGCGGCAATTGCGCGAGGGCGTGGCGTAAGGGGCGTTGCGTAGAGGCCGTCAGTTGCGGCCGGGGGCATCGCGCCACATGCCGCGCAGGCCGTAGAGGTTCCGCAGGTGGCGCAGCATGATTTTCTCACCGGCGCCGACTTCAATGCGCGTGGAGGCATCGGCCCCGTAGCCGCCATATGCAGCGGTGCGGAGGTCGGGGATGTAGCCGGCCCAGGTGCCGCCTGAGCTGAACGTATAGCCGTAGAAGAGCGCGTGCGGCACGTCGGCCTGCGACTTCCAGGTGGTTTGCAGCTTGTGCATGGCTTCGCCGGGTACGGCCGCGATGGCGATGCTGGGGCCGATGAGCACGGTGGTGATGCCGACGTCGAGGTTCTTGTCTTTCTCCCAACGGTCAGCGAAGGTGAGCAGGTCGGATTTGGCTTGGATGGAATCGGCGGCGACGGGGTGGAGGGTTTTGTTTGCCTTGAGGACCTCAGCGGCGAGGAGTTGGCCCACCTTGTCCATGACGGCGAAGTCGGCGTCTTCGTTGCCGGAGCGGCCCATGGCGAGAGGGTTGATGTCGCCGGCGGCGCCTTGCACGAACATCACCTGCGTGCCGGTGAGTTGCTGTTCGGCGGTGCGCTGGAGGACGCCGGGGAAGTCGCCGGAGTATTTGCAACTGGTGGGCCCGAGGACGACGGCGTGGGTGGCGTAGTGAACGAGCAGGGCGCGGGCACGGCCATCGGCGTCGTCGACGCGGAGGAGGATGAACTCGGGGTCGACGGGGCCGTAGGGAACGCGCTCGGGGTTATCGAAGAGGGCGCGGGCGCGGCCGTCGTCGCGCAGCAGGAGGCGGTTGTAGCCGATTTGGAGCGAGCCGCGGCCGACGTTGAGCTTGGCGGGGAACATGCTCTGCGCGGCGCGTTGGATGGCGGTGAAGACCTTGCCTTCCATTTCCGTGCGGTAGGCATCAGCGGCGGCGTTGCTTGCCGGGGCGCTGCCGTAGGGCAGGAAGGCGGGGGCGGAGTGGGTGTGCGAGGCGGCCAGCAGGAGGACGGGGATGTTCAGTTCGGAGGCGACGCGGCGTTGGAGTTCGGGCGAGACGATGCTGCCAAGGTCGAGCGTGACGATGGCGAGCTTGGAGCCGCCGGCTTCGAGGACGAGCGCCTTGGCCATGAGCGGATCGTGCGTGCCGTTGGCGGGGCCGCAACGGCGGTTGGAGTAGCCGTACATGGGCATCAGGGCGGAGGGCGTGATCTCGACGTTGGCGACACCGGCGCGGAGTTGGGCGCGGGCATCGGGGGGGGCGAGGAGCGCGAAGGCGAGAAGCGGCAGGAAGCGGTTCATGCAGCAGACATCGTATCGCGGCGGCGGGCGCACTATACTGGCCGGGTGAAGCGAATCTGGCTGGGCATGGCCGCGTTGCTGGTGGCGCTGTGCGCGCGAGCGGAGGATTGGCCGCAGTGGCGCGGGCCGGAGAGCCAGGGAGTCTCGAACGAAAAAGGGCTGCCTACGGAGTGGAGCGCGACGAAGAACATTGCCTGGAAAGCGAAGCTGGCGGGCACGGGCGTTTCGTCGCCGATTGTGACCGACATCTTCGTGATCGTCACCTCACAGGTGGGCGGCGGCGGGGCGGGCGGCGGCGATCCGCGACTGGCGCGCGACGACCGGGCGCTGGCGGCGCGGGAGAACGCGATTGGGGCCGTGCCTTCACCGGATGGCAAGGTGCGGCTGGCGGTGGAGGTGTTTCTGCGTTCGGATGGCAAGCGGCAATGGAAGTATGAGACGGAGGCGGTGGGCGCGCAATCGGATCTGCATGAGAAGCACAACCTGGCCACGCCGACGCCGGTGACCGATGGCGAGCGGGTGTATGTGTGGTTTGGCGATGGGCAGGTGGTGGCGCTCGACGGCGAGGGGAAGGAGCTTTGGAAGCGGAACCTGGCGCGCGACTATGGCTCGTTTGACAACCAGTGGGGCCACGGGAGTTCTCCGATGATCTACAAGGATCTGCTCATTCTGTTGTGCGATCACAGGCCGGTGTCGTATTTGGTGGCGCTCGACAAGGCGACGGGCAAGGAGCGGTGGAAGGTGGATCGCGGGCGCGGGCGTGTGTCGCACAGCACGCCGGTGGTGGTGGCTGGGCCGAAGGGGGATGAGTTGATTGTAAATTCCGATCAGCGCATCGATGCGTACAAGCCCCTGACAGGAGAGGCGCTCTGGCATGCGGGCACGGAGCGGCAGACACCGATTCCGTCGGCGGTTTCGCATGGGGGCACGATCTATTTGAGCCGGGGCTACCGCAACAGCGACATCCTGGCGCTGCGGCCTGGGGGCGCGGGCGACGTGAGCGAGAGCCACCTGAAGTGGCGGATGCCGAATGGCGGATCGTATGTGCCGTCGATTGTGCACTACGAGGGGCTGCTCTACATGACGAACGAAGTGGGCGTGGTGACGTGCGCCGAGGCGGAGACGGGGAAGGTGGTGTGGCGCGAACGGTTGGGCGGGATCTTCTTCGCCTCGCCGGTGGCGGCCGATGGGAAGATCTATCTGCTCAGTGAAACGGGCGAGATGTTTGTGTTGAAGGCCGGGCGCACGGCGCAGGTGCTGGCGCGGAATGAGCTGGGGGCGCGGTTTCTGGCGTCGCCGGCGATTTCGGCGGGGATGATCTTTTTGCGCAGCGACGATACGCTCTACGCGATTGGGCAGGAGCGCTGAGGGCTACTTGCCGGTGGCGAGGATGCGGCGCAGCGTGCCGCCAAAGATGTTGGCCTGGGCTTCGGGGGAGACGCCGCAGGCGGTGAGCATCCTCTTGTAGCGGTCGATGGAGTCGTCGAATTCGCGGATCTCGCCGCCGAAAACATCGGAGCCGAAGATCACTTTTTCAAACGCGCTCACTTGCGATTTGGGGGTGTGCGGGCTGGCGACGCTGGACCACCAGAAGATGGACTTGAAGAAGGTGGGCTCCTCCTGTTTCTTGATGAGCGTGGAGCCGGAGAGGTCGAAGTAGAGGTTGGGGTTCCAGCGGGCGATTTCACCGGCCCAGGCGTAGTCGGGGTTGCCGAGGTGGGCGCCGATGATGGTGGTCTTGGGATAGCGGCGGGCGATGTTGTCGAGGAGGGTAACGCGGAGGCGGTCGACGCTGACGTCTTCGGCGAGGTCGGGGCGGCCGCGGTTGACGATGCCGGTGTGGAAGAGGAGCATCATGCCGTATTGGGAGGCGCGGTCGTAGATGGGCGTGTAGGCGGGGTCGTTGTAGTCCTTGCGGGTGCGGCTGATTTCGCCGAGGCCGCGGAAGCCGGCTTTGTGGAAGGTATCGATGTGGGCGAGGACGTTGGGGTCGTCGAGTTCCACGTCGCCGAAGCCGATGAGGCGGCCGGGGTGTTTGGCCATGTAGGCGGTGACCTGTTTGAGGTGAGCCGGTTTGACGAGCAGGAAAGCGATGCCATCGTGTTTCTCCAGACGCGCGACAAGCTCGTCGAGGAACTTCACCTCACCGTTGTGGTGGACGTGGGCATCGACGAGCTTGTGCGTTTGGGCGGCGAGGGCCGCGGCGAATGTGAGAAGAAGAAGGGCAGACCGCATCTGCGAATTCTACTAGTTTGAGAGGCGGAAGTTCACATCGACGACGAGGATGACCTCGACGGGTTCGCCGTTCAACTGTGTGGGTTCGTAGAGCCATTGGCGGACGGCGTCGAGGGCGGCGTTGACGAGCAGCGGGTGGCCGCTGACGGTCTCGAGCGACTGCACGGTGCCGTCGCGGCTGACAATCGCGTTGATCTTGACGACGCCCTGGATGCGCGCCTGTCGGGCGAGCGGCGGGTAGAGGGGGCGCACTTCGCGCACGAGGCGGGGAGGGCGGACGTTGCCGCCGATGCGGACACGCGTGGGCTGCGCGGGGGCAGAAGGTTTGGCGGTTTGGGCCGTGGGTGCAGGCGATGGCGGGGCGGCAACGCGCTGGCCGAAGTCGATGGTTGGGGAGAGGCCTTCAATGCCGTCGCGATCATCGCCGCCTCCGATGAAGCCGGCGGGCATGGCGGCCACCTCATCGAAGATGCGTGCGGCGGGCTTATCCGGAACGCGCGTGGGCGCGGTGATCACGCGCGGTGGATACGCCTCGACACGCGCGCCCGAGGCCACGGCGGCGCGCTTCACGCTTTCGTCGATAGGGATGACCTTGACGTGTTTGAGTTTGGGCACGGGCGGTCGCGGCACGAGTTTGAGTGCGGGCAGCGCCGAGACGTGGGCCATGGGAATGATGACCGCGCCCGTGATGAGCGCGACCTGGAGCAGTGTGGACAGGGACAAGGCGGCCGAGCGCCGTCCTTTGGGCGCCTCGGGCACCACGGCGGATTCGAACATGTGAAAAAGCCCTCCGCCGTCTTGGACAGCAGGAGGGCTTGTTTTGTTCCCGGGTTGTTGGGGACCCGGCGGACGCCGGCGCTGGGGCGCGGGCGGCGCACAGGCTGCTACATCTCGAGGATCTCTTTTTCCTTGGCCTTGGCCAGTTCGTCGATCTTCTTCATGTGGACGTCGGTCATCTTCTGGACCTCATCCAGGCCGCGGCGTTCGTCGTCCTCGCTGATGGTCTTGTCCTTCATCAGCTTTTTGAGGGCTTCGTTGGCGTCGCGGCGGATGTTGCGTACCGAGACGCGATGATCCTCGGCGACGTGGTGCAGGTGCTTCACCAGATCCTTGCGGCGCTCCTGGGTGAGCGCGGGGATGGGGATGCGGATCAGCTTGCCGTCGTTGGCCGGGTTGAGCCCTAGATCGGAGCTCCGGATGGCCTTCTCGATGGGTCCGATGAGCGAGGAGTCCCACGGTTGGGCGGTGATCATCGCCGGTTCGGGCACATGCAGGGTGGCCACCTGGGTCAGCGGCGTCGGCGTGCCGTAGTAGTCCACCCGGATGTTATCCAGGAGGCTCACCGAGGCTCGTCCGGTGCGAACGCTGGCCATGGCATGCTGCAAATCGGCCACGGCTTTTTCCATGCGCGCTTTTGCGCCTGATTCCACTTCCTTCACGTTTGTAGCGGTCATATGTTGTCCACTCCGCTGGTACGACAGGCTTGGTTCAGCCCCGGATTTGAGTTCCCACGGGCTCGCCCATCGCCATTCGCATTATATTGCCCGGCGTGTTCAGATTGAACACGACGACCGGGAGTTTGTTGTCGCGGCACATGGCCACGGCCGAGGCGTCCATCACTTTGAGCTGTTTGGAGAGGACCTCGGTATAGCCGACTTCGGGGTACATCACGGCGTCGGCGTGCTGCAACGGATCCTTGTCGTAGACGCCGTCGACGCGTGTGGCCTTGGCGAGAACCTCGGCCTTGATCTCCAGAGCGCGCAAGGCGGCGGCGGTGTCGGTGGAGAAGTAGGGGTTTGAGGTTCCGGCGGCGAAGATGACGATGCGGCCCTTCTCGAGGTGGCGGATGGCGCGGCGGCGGATGTAGGGCTCGGCGACGCTGGCCATGTGGATGGCGGTCATCACGCGCGTGGCCACGCCGGCCTTTTCGAGCGCGTCCTGCAGGGCGATGGCGTTGATCACCGTAGCCAGCATGCCCATGTGGTCAGCGGCCACGCGGTCCATATTGCGGGCCGCTGCGGCGACACCGCGGAAGAAGTTGCCGCCGCCGACCACCAAGCCAATCTGCACGCCCTCGCGAGCGACCCCGGCGACCTCTTCGGCCATGGCGCGGACCTTATCGGGGTCGATGCCAAAGCCGGCTCCGGCGGCCAGTACTTCACCGCTGAGCTTGAGCAGGATGCGCTCGCGTTTGGGCATCGTGATTCGTGCCTACTCGGCGGCTTCCGGCGTGTCGGCGGGAGCCGTCTCGCCCACCTTGAAGCGGGAGAAACGGGCGATGGTGATGTTCTCCTGGAGGCCGGCGATTTTCGATTTGATGAGCTGGTCGATGGTCTGCGTGTTGTCCTTGATGAAGGGCTGGTCAAGCAGGCAGACCTCTTCGTAGAACTTGGCGAGGCGGCCCTCGACGATCTTGTCGAGGATCTTGTCGGGCTTGCCTTCGGCGCGGGCGCGGTCGCGGGCGATCTCTTTTTCCTTCTCCAGGATCTCGGCCGGGACCTCGTCGCGCTTGAGGTAGCGCGGATCGGCGGCGGCGATCTGCATGGAGATGTCCTTCACCAGTTCCTGGAACTGGTCGGTGCGGGCGACGAAATCGGTCTCGCAGTTTACTTCGACCATGACGCCGAGCATGCCGCCGGGGTGGATGTAGGTGCCCACCTGGCCCATGCGGGCGGCGCGGCCGGCCTTCTTAGCGGCCGAGGCCATGCCCTTCTTGCGCAGGATCACCTCTGCTTCGGCGAGATCGCCATTGGCCTCGGTCAAGGCCTTGCGGCAATCCATCATTCCCGCTTGGGTTTTATCCCGAAGCGCTTTCACCAATTGGGCGGTAATCTCCGGCATCGTCTCTTCCTTCGTCAAATTTCGAACTGATTAGAACCGGGCGAGGCCTGCGGCGCACGCCCGGCGCATGTTGTTGGCTAGCAGTCCACGGGCAAGGCCCGCGAGTTTAAGTGTCGGCGTCGAGGTTGGCGATCCGTTTGGGGACCAGATCGGCCAGGTCGTCCTCACGCAGGCTCTCGCTCATGAGCTGCTGAGCGTACTGCGGATCCAAATACTGGTTGTACTCGCTGGCGCTGACGTCGACGGTTGTTTCGTCGGAGACAGCAGCAGCGGCGGCGGCGAAGTCGTGTTCAGTGGCCAAGGCGCGGCCTTCCACGACGGCTTCGGAGATCTTGTTGGTGAACAGGCGGATGGCGCGCAGCGCGTCGTCGTTGCCGGGGATGACCCAATCGACCATGTCGGGGTCGCAGTTGGTGTCGACGACGGCGACGACGGGGATGCCGAGTTTCTTGGCTTCCTTCACGGCGATGGTCTCTTTGTTCGAATCGACGACAAAGAGCATGTCGGGCAGGTTGGCCATTTCCTTGATGCCGGCAAGGTTGCTCTGGAGGTGTTTGCGTTCGCGTTCGAGGCGGCCGAGCTCTTTTTTGGAGCGGCTGGCGCCGGCGTCATCGCTGGCAAAGAGGGAGTCGAGGTCCTTGAGGCGCTTGATGGAGCGCTGGACGGTGACAAAGTTCGTGAGCAGGCCGCCGAGCCAGCGGTTGTTCACGTAGAACATGTTGCACCGCGTGGCCTCTTCGGCGATGGCCTCCTGGGCCTGCCGTTTAGTGCCGACGAACATGATGGTTTTTCCCTGCGCGGCCATTTCGGCCACATAGCGCATGGCGTCTTTGAAGAGCTTTTGCGTTTTCTGCAGGTCAAGGATGTAGATGCCGTTCCGTTCGCCGAAGATGTATTCCTTCATCTTCGGGTTCCAGCGCTTGGTTTGGTGGCCGAAATGAACGCCTGCTTCGAGCAATTCCTTCATGGAAATGGAAGGCAAAGAACCTCCTAAAGGTCACTACGGGTGAATACAGGCACCGGGGAGACTGTCCAAGGCGAGATTTGCCTCGCCGGCGCAGAAGAAAGGCGGGACCCGAAGGCCCCGCCTTGATTCCTCCAAACTAGCGCTTGGAGAACTGGAACCGTTTGCGGGCGCCCTTTTGGCCGTACTTCTTGCGTTCGTGGGCGCGGGGGTCGCGGGTGAGCAGGCCGAGCGACTTCAGCTTGCCGCGCAGTTCGATGTTGAACTCACAGAGGGCGCGGGCGATGCCGAGGCGAATGGCCGCGGCCTGACCGGTGGAGCCGCCGCCCATGGTGGTGACCAGGACGTCGAACTTATCCATGGTCTCGGTGGCCAGCAGCGGCTGCTTGATCATGGTGCGCGCCGACTGGGTGGTGAAGTAGGCTTCGGCTTCGCGGCCGTTCACCATGAACTTGCCGTTTCCGGGGCGGAGAAAGACGCGGGCGACCGCGCTTTTGCGGCGGCCGGTACCCAAATTTTGAACCATCAATGCCACGACTAGCTGATCCTTCCTGTATTAGGCCTGGGCCTGTGTTAGACCTGGGCGGTGAGCGCTTCCGGCTTTTGTGCCTGGTGCGGGTGTTTGGAGCCCGCGTATACCTTAAGTTTGCGGTACATCTGCTTGCCGAGCTTGTTTTTCGGCAGCATGCCCGAGATGGCCAGTTCCAGAATGCGAGCCGGACGGGTGGCCCTCATTTTCACGGCACCGGTTTCCTTCAAGCCGCCGGGATAGCCGGAGTGGGTGCGGTACACCTTCTGGCCTTCCTTGTTGCCGGTCATGGCGACCTTTTCGGCGTTGACGATGATGACGTGGTCGCCCGTATCGAGGAAGGGCGTATAGGTGGGCCTGTGCTTGCCCATCAAGATTTTGGCGGCCTGGGAGGCCACTCGGCCGAGTACGGCCCCGTCAGCGTCAATCACGTGCCAGGAGCGCACAAAATCCTTGGCCGACGGAATTGGGGTTCTCATAGACAGACGTTCTCCGTGAGGAAACTACAAACACTTATCGTAGCCAATGCGGCGGGACGGTGTCAAACGGGGCGTGGCACGGGGGTGGCGTGGAGCGCAACCGGCGCGGCGTGGCGGGAGGGCGCGGGCGATGAAAAGAAGAAAGAGCGCGGCGACGGTCCGGCTCAACTGGCGGGATGCAGGGTTTGGCGTGGGGGTTGCCCGGGCCGGTCGAGCAGCGAATGAGCAAGGTGGAGCGCGCCGGGGACGGCGAGGATGGCGGCGATGGGCCAGTTGTCGAAGTCGACCACAAGGCAGAAGCCAGCCAGGCAGGCCAGCGAGACGGCGGCGGCGCCGAACTCATGTTGGAGGGCGAGCACCGGGGCGCAGCAGGCGATGGTGATGAGAATGATGCCGGTCCATTCGCGGAGGTTCACCGGGCCGGCGGAATGGGGAGTGAAGATCTCACCCAGGAGGAAGAGAAGAAAGATGCCGGCGAGGGCGTAGGAGAAAGCTTGCGCGACGTAGCCGAGGAGCCGGACGGCAAGAGCGTTCATAGGGACCTCCTGTCTGCATTGGGCGCCTTGGCGCGGCGGGTGTCAAGGGGGGAAATCTCCGAGCCGGGCCCCCATTGATCCCCGCATGTGCCTTCGATACAATCTCGCAGCAGAGAGATTGGGGGTAGTGTATCGACGCCGTGTCGCCGTATCGATTCCTCTTGGCTGCCGCGCTGGCCGCCGCATTGCCTGCACAAACTCGGAGCGTGTCGTTTGACCGGGATGTGAAGCCGGTGTTGGAAGCGCGGTGCGTGAAGTGTCACGGGCCGAAGATGCAACTGGGCAAACTCGACCTGCGGTCGCGGGAGGCGGCGGTGGCGGGCGGCGCGCACGGTCCGGCGTTTGTGGCGGGGAATGCGGAGCAGTCGCGGCTCTACCGGCACGTGGCGGGGTTGGAGAAGCCGCTCATGCCGATGGACGGGAAGCTGTCGGACGCTGAGACCGGCATCCTGAAGGACTGGATCGACCAGGGCGCGCCGTGGCAGGGCACGCTGGTGGAGGTTGCGAAGAAGAAGGAAGAGGCGCCGGAGGAGCGGACGATCCGCGCGGAAGCCCGGCAGTTCTGGAGCTTCCAGTTGCCCAAGGCGCGGCAGGCGCCCGTGAATGGCGCGGCGGAGTGGGACGCGCATCCGGTGGATGCGTTTTTGTATCGCACCTGGAAAGAGAAGGGCCTGACGCCGGCGCCGCTAGCGGACAAGACGACACTGGTGCGGCGCGCGTATCTCGATTTGATCGGGTTGCCGCCGACGCCGGAGCAGGTGAAGGCGTTTGTCGAGGATGCGTCGCCGAAGGCCTGGGAGAAGCTGATCGACCAGTTGCTGGCCTCGCCGCACTATGGCGAGCGCTGGGGGCGGCACTGGCTGGATGTGGCGCGGTATGCCGATTCCAACGGCTATGAGCATGACTTCGACCGGCCCAATGCCTGGCGCTACCGCGACTATGTGATCGCGGCATTCAATAAGGACACGCCGTTTGACGTGTTCCTGCGCGAGCAACTGGCCGGCGATGAGATGGAGGAAGCGACCAGCGAGCGGCTGATTGCGACGGGGTTTCTGCGCAACTACGCCAAGGTCGGATTTCGCGAGAAGGACAATCCGCAGTTTCGCTTCGATTACCTGGATGACATGATCGCCACTGTGGGGCGGGGTGTGATTGGGCTGACGGTGCAGTGCGCGCGCTGCCATGACCACAAGTTCGACCCGATTCCGCAGCGCGACTACTACGCGATGCAGGCCTCGCTGTGGGGCTATGTGGAGGTGGATCATCCGCTGGTGCCGAAGCCGGAGGCCGATGCGTATGCGGCGAAGGTGGCCGAGGTGGAGGCAAAGCAGAAGCCGCTGAAGGCGGAGGTGAAAGAGATTGAGGCGCCCTACGCGCAGCGGGTGCGCGAGACGAAGTACCGCAAGTGGCCGCAGCATATTCAAGATGCTGTGTTCACGCCGGAGGAGAAGCGCACGCCGGGGCAGGTGTTGCTGGCCAACCAGATCATCCGCACGACGGGGGTGAGTTCGGCCGAGATCGACCGCTTGATGAAGCCGGAGGATCTGGCGCGGAAGAAAGAGCTGATGGCGAAGATCGCCGTGATTGAGAAAGAGCGGCCGAAGCCGATTCCGGTGGCGATGGGGATCACCGACGGCGACTACCGGTTTACGCCGGATGGCGCGGGCGATGAGCCGGCGCCGGGCAAGGGCATCAAGCGCGAGGCGATCGAAGGGTCGTTTCTGAGCGATGGCAGGAAGCCGTATGCCGCGCCGCCGGCCTACTTCCTGCATCATGGCGACGCGGAGAGCCGCGGCAAGGAGATGGAGCCGGGCTTTGTGCAGGTGGCGAGTTATGCGAAGCTGCCGGTGGAGTTGCCGCCGGCGCACAGGCGCACCAGCGGGCGGCGGATGGCGCTGGCCAACTGGCTGGCGTCGCGGGAGAATCCGCTGACGGCGCGCGTGATGGCCAACCGCATCTGGCACCATCACTTCGGCAGGGGCATTGTGACCACACTCGACAACTTCGGCAAGACGGGCGAGGCGCCGACGCATCCGGAGCTGCTTGACTGGCTGGCCGTGCGGTTCATGGACAACGGCTGGAGCGTGAAGAGCATGCACCGGCTGCTGATGACCTCGCGGGCGTATCGCATGACGAGCGGGTATTCGAGCGCGGCCAACGAGAGCGTGGATGCCGATAACCTCTACTGGTGGCGCTACCGGGCGCAGCGGCTGGAGGCCGAGATCGTGCGCGACTCGATTTTGCACGTGGCCGGGACGTTGAACGCGAAGATGGGCGGGCGCGCCGTGTTTCCGCCGCTGCCCGAAGAGACGCTGAAGAGCATGGACAAGGGCATCTGGCTGCGGCAGGCCGATGGCGAGGAGACGTGGCGGCGAAGCGTCTACATCTACCGCAAGCGCGGACTTCCCTTCCCCTTCTTCGAGGTGTTTGACCTGCCGGACCAGAACATCACCTGCGGGCGGCGCAACGTGTCGACGGTGCCGACGCAGGCGCTGACGCTGCTGCACAACGACTTTGTGATCGCGCAGGCGGCGCGGCTGGCCGATCGGGTGGCCTCGGAGGCGGGCGAGGCGAAAGAGGCGCAGGTGGAGCGGGCGTATTTGCTCGCGCTGGGCCGCCGGCCAAGCGAGGCCGAACGGCGCGAGGGCGTGGCGTTTTTGCGTGAGCAGCCGTTGCAGGGGCTGACGCATGTGCTGCTGAACCTGAATGAGTTTGTGTACTTGAGGTAGAAACGATGGCCTTCACGGACCGGCGGAAGTTCCTATTCGAAGCTGGCGGCGGGTTGAGCGGCGTGGCGCTGTCGTGGCTGCTCGGGCAGCGCGGGTTGCTGGCGGCCGAGGGCGCGCCGGCGGCATGCGCGAACGCGGCGGTGAAGGACTCCCCGTTTCTGCCGAAGAAGCCGCATTTCGAGCCGCGGGCGAAGGCGGTGATCAGCCTGTTCATGAGCGGCGGCGTGAGCCAGATGGACACGTTCGATCCGAAGCCGGCGCTGGAGAAGTACGCCGGACAGCCGCTGCCGGTGAAGGACGACATTGTGGTGCGGCAAGGCCATCCGGGGCCGTTGATGCCGTCGCCGTTCGCCTTCAAACGCTACGGGCAGTCGGGCTTGCCGGTGTCGGAGCTGTTTCCGCTTGTGGGAAGCCATGCCGATGAGCTGGCGGTGATTCGCAGTGTTGTGTGGCGGTCGAACGATCACGTGATGGCGCATTACGAACTGGCCAGCGGCACGGTGCGGATGGGCGCGCCGAGCGTGGGCTCGTGGGTGACGTATGGCTTGGGTTCGGAGAACCAGAACCTACCGGCGTTCGTGGTGGTGTATGACGCGCACGGGGGGCCGTTTGGCGGGCCCGCCAACTGGAGCGCGGGCTACATGCCGGCGGCATACCAGGGGACTGTGTTCCGTTCGGCGGGCGATCCGATTATGGATCTGAAGCCGCCGGCGGCGGTGCCGGAGGGGCAGATGAAGGAACGGCTGGCGCTGCTCGAAAAGCTGAACCGGCTGGATGCGGAGAAGAATCCGGCCAACAGCGAGCTGGCGGCGCGGATCACGTCGTATGAGCTGGCGTATCGCATGCAGGGCTGCGCGCCGCAGGCGGTCGAGATCGACAGCGAAAGCGCGGCGACGAAGAAATTGTACGGGCTGGATAATCCAGTGACGGCGCCGTTCGGGCGGCAATGTTTGATGGCGCGGCGGCTGGTGGAGCGCGGCGTGCGCTTTGTGCAGCTCTATCACGGCGGGTTGGGGATTCAGAATACGGACACCTGGGACGCGCATGGCAACGTGAAGGAGAACCACACGCAGCATGCGGCCGAGGTGGACCTGCCGATGGCCGGGTTGCTGACGGACCTCAAGGCGCGCGGGCTGCTGGACGAGACGCTGGTGGTGTGGCAGAGCGAGTTTGGGCGGATGCCGATTTCGCAGCGCGGGCTGGGGCGGGACCACAATCCGGGGACGATGTCGATCTGGATGGCGGGGGCGAAGATCAAGGGCGGCCAGGCGATTGGGGCGAGCGACGAGTTTGGCTACAAGGCCGAGCAGCAGATTGTGACCACGCATGACCTGCATGCGACGATGCTGCACCTGGTGGGCATGGACCACACAAAGCTGACCTACGCGTACCAGGGGCGGCAGATGCGGCTCACCGATGTGTATGGCGAGGTGATTCCGCAGATCAAGGCAGTGTAGGGGCGGCCTGGGCGCGGACGGCCGGGGTGAGGCGAGGGCGCCCGCGGCCGGCCGGGGAGATGCGGGAGAGCCTGCGGCTATTGGCCGCCGGTGAGGCCGAGGTCGGCGAGCACCTTGGGGTTGGCCTCCTCCATGGCGAGCAGTTTGTGGCAGGTGTTGCAGTCCTGCTGGATGGTGTTGCCGGCCTTGGAGGTGTGATCGGCGTCGTGGCAGCGGAAGCAGCCGGGAAAATCGGTGTGGCCGATCTGATTCGGATAGGCGCCCCAGGTGACGTTCATGGCCGGGAAGACGTTGCGCTTCCAGATGGAGGCGAGCGTGTCTGCCGCTTTGTCGATGTCGGCCTGCTTTGACTTGGCCAGTTCGGGGTACTTCTCCGTGTAGAAGGCCTTCAGCTTGTCGGTGATCTGGCGGGCGGCTTCGGCTGAGTTCGGGTAGCTGGCCTTGAGAAGTTCGACGGCCTGTTTCTTGACGAAGGGGAGCGCGGGCGAGATGCCGCCGCGATCCATCTGCCAGTTGATGGCGCGTTCTGGGAGGTCGAAGGTGTGGCTGGGGCGTGTGTGGCAGTCGACGCAGTCCATGGTGCGCATCTCGAGCTTTTCGGCCTCTTCGGCTTTGGCCGTGGAGGCGAGGAAGACCTCCTTCTTGCCGTTCTTTTCCAGTTCGACCCAGGGGATGGTGAGGCGCTTCTCGTCGCCGGTGCGGTAGTGGATGGCGACGCCTTCACCCAAGTGGGCGCCGTGGATGCCGGGGCCGCTGCCGCCGCCACCGATGTGCATGAGGAGCACGGTGTCGCCGCGGGTGTTGGTTTCATCGTCGGCATAGGTGGCGATGCGGCGCAGGCGGTCGGCGCCATACTTTTGCGGCCAGTGGCACTGTTCGCAGGTTTCGCGCGCCGGGCGCAGGTTGTGGACGGGCGTGGGGATGGGCTTGGAATAGGTGTTCAGCGCGACGGCAAAGACCTGGCGCACGCCGCTGAGCTTGCTCTTCACGAACCAGGAGGCGCCTTCGCCGATGTGGCATTCCGTGCAGGAGACGCGCGAGTGGGGCGAGTTGCTGTGGGCGACAAACTCGGGCTCCATCACGGTGTGGCAGGTTTGTCCGCAGAACTGCACGCTCTCCATGTGGTGAATGGCGCGGTAGGTAAACATCGAACCGATGAGGAGGTTGGCCGCGGTGGTGACGCCGAGGAAGATGGCGAAGCTGCGCAGGGAGCGAGGTTGGGGCACGCGGCCGCCGCGGCGGGCCAGCCACCAGCCGAGGGGGATGAGGGCGAGTCCCGCGAAGAAGATGCCGGGCAGGATCATGAAGGTGAGGATGCCGAGGTAGGGATTGTCGGCCTCGCCGCGGAGCAGCGTGGGCAGCATAAAGAGCCAGAGCAGTCCTCCCGAGGTGGTGAGGAGAACGCCGAGCGACCCGATCCAGTTCGAGGCTAGCAGGGCGATGGGCTCAAGTAGTCTGCTCAGGATTTGTTTCATGCGTAGCGGATTCTCCCTCAGGGGTGCGGGTGTGGGTGCGGGATGAGGCGACTCTTTACGCACGCTCTTGCCGGTGAGCCAGGCGGTGTCCATCGGATAGACCTCGGGGTCGAAGATGACACTGTAGAGGTGCCAGACGACGATGGCGAGCGTGGCGAGCAGGGCCTCATAGAAGTGCAGCGTCGTGGCCAGGTCGAGCCACCACTTGGGCAGATACTGCAGCGACCAGTTGTTGAACCACAGCATGAGGCCGGTGATGCCCATGAGGATGGTGCCCCAGGCAACGGCCCAGTATTCCATTTTCTCGATATAGCTGTGGTGCGAGCGGAACGGCACCTGGCGGCGCAGGCCGACGCGGAACAGCGTGCCTTGGATGAGTTCGCGGGCGTCGCGGGCGCGGGGGATGAGCTCGATCCAGTGGTCACGCAGGCGCTTGCTGGTGATGAGCGTGATGACGTGGATGACGCTGAGGACGATCATGACGGCGCCGGCGCAGCGGTGGATCCAGCCGCGCAGGCTCCATTGCCCTTCCAGTTGCATGAGCGGCTGGGCCCACCAGGTGTCGGGATACTTGAGCGCGAAGCCGGTCCAGACGAGGGTGAAGAAGCTGATGACGAGCGCGCCGTGCTGGAGGCGTTCGGGCAGGAGCATGCGCTCATGGCTTTCGGTGTGGAGGGCGATGGTGACGCCGCGGGGACCGGAGGCGGCCAGGCGCAGGCGGCGGAACTTGTGGATGAAGTCGCCGCCCTGGTGGAGGAGCATGAAGCCGATGGTGGCCGGGATCATGAAGAGATAGAAGAGGCGGGCGAAGCGGACTGGCTCGGGCTCTTGTTGGCCTTCGCTCCAGTGAATGGTGCCGATGGCGAAGCGCGAACCGGCGCCGGGGTGGCAGGAGCCGCAGGTGGCGGCCAGCTTGGAGGGGTGGGTCATCGACTTGGGGTCGGTGGAGGGGAGAATGTCGTGGAAGCCGTGGCAGGAGGCGCAGTTGGCCACCGACTGCGCGCCGGACTTGGCGGCCAGGCCGTGGAAGGAGGCGTCGAAGCTGGTGAGGCGGTCAGAGGGAATGCCGAAGCGCTTGGAGAGGGTGAGGTTGCCGTGGCAGCGGCCGCAGGTGTCGCGGATGGCGCTGGCATTGACGCTGGAAGCCGCGTCGGACTTGGGCAGGATGCCGTGTTCACCATGGCAGTCGGTGCAGACCGGGGCGTCGAGTTTGCCGGCGGCGATGGCCTTGCCGTGAACGCTGGCCTTGAAATGTTCGCTGACCTCGGAGTGGCACATGCCGCAGGTATCAGGGACGGCCATGCGGAACTCAGCCGTGCGGGCGCGGCCGATCTCGTGGACGGCGCCATGGCAGGTGTCGCAGCCGGGAGCGGCGGCGTTGCCGGCCTTCAACTGTTTGCCATGGATGCTGAGGGCATGTTCGCCCACCTGCTGTGCGTGGCAGGTAACACAGACCGGTTTGGGGACGTTGGCGGGGTGGGGATACTCTTCGTGCTTGACATGGCACTGCTGGCAGGAGACCAGCGCATGGCCGCTTTTGGCGAGCTTTTCACCGATGTCGTGGCAGCCGGCGCAGGGGCTCTCTTCGGCCGCGGGGGGAGTTTGCGCGGTGAGTGGCCCTATCAGAAGTCCAATCGCGATCAGGCAGATGCGGAAGATTGATCTCGAAGCAGAATCCATGACAGGGCCTCCCGGAAACGTCACACCCAGTTACTTGGCCGCGCAGGCGGACATGGACTTCTTGGCTTCGTAGCACTTGCCGACGTCATTGAGGTCCTTCTTGCCCATTTTGACGTGGCAGGCCGTGCATTTCTGCTTTTCTTTCTTGCTCATCTCCACCGTGGCGAAGCTGCTGATGCTGAGACCGAACAGCAGCAGACCGGTGACGAAAAATGAAGTTGACTTGAGTTTCATGTGGTGTAGACCACCTCCCTTGGTTGAATTGTTTGCCCCCTGACGATGCGAATGACTTACTTTTGCCCAGCATTCAGGTAGGCGATCACGTCCTGCATTTCGTTATTCTCAAAGCGCGGCCATTTGAGATTCTTTTTCTGAATGTCGGCCAGCATGGCCGGGCCGTGCTTCCACAGCGAGCTTGCCATGGAGAGACTGTCGAAGGCGCGTCCGGCGAGTTTCGGAGCGGCGCCCGAATCGTGGCAGCCGGCGCATCCCTTTTTCTTGAAGACGCCGGCGCCGCGGGCAGCGTTGCCCGGTTCCTCGAAGTACTGGATCGACCAGAGGTAGCCGACCAGGGCGCGCATCTCTTGCGCGCTCAGTTCTGGAGGCATCTGGAGCATCTTGGTGGCATGGTTCCACATGCCGGCTGAGAAGCTGGCGAGCGTGCGTTTCTGCGCCTGCAGGCCGGTGGTGAGGTCGAGCTTGCCATGGTGGCAGCCGGCGCAGCCGCGATTCTCAAAGACCTGCTTGCCATCCTCGGCGGGGGCGGCGGCAAACGCCGGGGCCTTGCCGCGGGTGCGGCTGAACGAGGAGAGGTAGACAGTGAGGTCGGTCATCTCGTTGCCGGTCATGTTAGGCCAGGCGATGCCGCTTGCCTTCATCTTGGGGAGCATCTGCGGCGCATGGTTCCACATGGCGCGGGCCAGTTCGACAGGGTTCTCCACGGCGGGCCAGGCTTCCACGGGCGGTCCCTGTTTGGCGCCTTCGTTGCCCACGGCGTGGCATCCGGCGCACTGTTTGGCCTGGAAGACAGCCTTGCCGCGGCCACCGTCGCCGGGCGCTTCGAAGTAGCGCAGGGAGTAAAAATAAGCAAACAGGTCGGCCGACTGCTGCACGCTCAGTTCGGGACGGCCGAGGCCGGCCGATTCCATCGCCCGCCACATCCGCGGCGCATGGTTCCACATGAGCGAGACCATGTGCGAGGGCGTATAGGCGCGCGAACCGCGGCGGCCCAGATCGGGCGCCGAGCCTTTGCCGCCACCCACGGTGTGGCAGGTGAGGCACTTCTGCTCGCGCAGCACCTGTTCGCCCCGCTGTGCGTCGCCTGGAACCGCGGCCAACGCCAGCGCCGCGCCCAGGAGAACACCGATACAGCCGTATGTGACCGTTCTCATCGCCCTCTCCTACAATCCAATTCTCAACCCGCTCACCACGGTGTGCGTCCGGAACGCCTCATAGAGGTATGTGGCTTGCGAGAACCCATAGTAGCGCCAATCGGCATACCACTCCACCCGGGAGTGGAAAGGCAGCCGCAGCCCGACGATGGGCTGGTAGAAACTCGTGGGACGGCTTCCCGATCCAACGTAGAAGGAACCGCCCAACTGCACATGCGGCCCGCCCACCAGCCAGCTCTTGGGCGCGGCCAGATCAAGCAGCGCCGTGGCCGTGTGGCCGTATTCGGTGTAGAGCGACTTTTCGGCGCTCAGAATCTGCGGCGCGAGGTACTGGAAGTCGCTGCGCAGCTTGGAGTGGGTGTACTCGCCGAGGAGCGAGCCGAACTTGCCGCCCTTGGGCGTCCATTGCAGGGCCAGGCTGGCCGCCTGGGAGGAGGACTTCCACTGGGTGGCCGTGCGGAAGCTCTCCGCGGCGTGCGGGTTGCGGTTGTCCAGCAGGTAGTAGTTGAAGCCCATCTGGAGCGTGGAGTGCAACTGCTGGCGGCCGCGCACGCGCAGGCGGTGGTAGTTCGACAGGCTGGTGCGGAAGTAAACCTGGTCAGCCGAGGCTCGTTCGTATTCGGCGTTCCAGGAGGAGCCCGACAGGGGCCGGAAGTTGATGCCGGCGATGCCGACGTTCTGCTTGAGCTCGCCCAGTTCAGTGGGGCCGAACGGATTCACTTTGCCGGCGCGCACGGCGGCGTCGCCCCACACATACCGGTAGCCGCCGCGGAAGGTGAGCTTGCGCGTGGCGTCGAAGAAGCCGTCCACCTGGTAGCGGTGATTGTTCACCACGAGACGGTCGGCGGTGAAGGCGGTGGAGGACTCGCTCAGGGTGGGCGTGAAGAAGAGCGTCTCAGTGAGCAGAGCCGAGGAGGCGTTGTGAAAGCGGTCAGTGAAGAAGCTGTTCACCAGGCGGAAGCGGCCCACCTGAATCTCGGCGCCGCCGGAGGCCGAGCTGTGGGGCTGGTTGGCGGCTGAGTCGAGCAGCGACTGGCCGGTGTTGAAGAAGCGCGTCGCGCCGAGGACGAACAGGCCGCGGGCGTTGTCGGTGTAGGTGACGTCGGTCTTGGGCCGGCTGTAGAGGAACTGGCCGAAGGCGTGGAGCCAGTGGAAGGGCGAACCGGTGGCCAGCACTTTGGAGTAGATGCTGTCGCCGCGCACGCCGTAGGCCTGGTTGAGGTCGGCGAGGAAGAGCGTCTGGCCGAAGGCGGTAGTGGTGCGGTTGCCGAGGTTGCGGTCGCGAGTGAACACCGACTGGTCGTCCTTATAGGTGATGCCGCCCTGTTCGAGGGTGACGTGGAAGCGGTCGTATTCGAACCGCACGCCGCCGCGATAAGTGTTGGCCTCGTCGCTAAGGAGGGTGGAGACGGGGTACTCATTGCCGGCGGCGACGAAGGGCGTGACGCCGGTGCCGTCGCCCGAATTGCGCGAGAAGCCGAGATAAGGAATGATGCGGCGGCCCGGGAGCAGTTCGAGATCGACGTCGGTGGTTTTGCGGCGCTGGTCAAAGCCGCGCTGGTTGAGGAAGAGATCGGGGCCGGTGGAGCCGGCGGTCTGTCCGGGCTGGCGCAGGCGCGGATTGGCGAACGAGGGCAGGAAGTTGTAGTAGAGCATCGAGCGGTAGTCGGCCGAGAGGCGCCACCACTTGGTGTTTTCCGCCGTCAGGTGGAGGGTCGAGAAGGGATCGCCGCCCCAGTTGCGGGCCGACACCGAGAAGCCGTTGAGCAGCTTGGCTTCGGGGTTGAGATAGTTGGCTTCAAAGCCAAACAGCTTGGCGCCTTCGCCGAGATTGACGACGCTGCGGTAGGTGCGGAAGTCGCCGGCCACGCCGGAAATATAACGGGCGCCGGCATCGATGGTGGCCGTGAAGGGCTTTTCCGAGACCGGGGCGGGAGATTCTTCGGCGGCCGGAGCAGCCTGCGCCTCGGTCTTGGCCTCTTCTGGTTTGGTCTCGGCCGGCTTGGTTGCCTCCTGCGCCCACACGGCGCCGCCCAGGAGAGCACTCAGCATGAGGAAATGTTGGGTTCTCATTGTGTTCTCCTTTACCTGAGGAAGGCCCGGTTGACATGCGAGCCGTGGATCTTCATGTGGCAGGTGGTGCAGTTGGCATAGCGCGGGCTGCGGATGTCATGGAAGGCGGGCGGGATGCCGCCCAGCGTGCCGCCGGCGGCTGCGCCGGTGGCCTGCTGGGAGGCGATGTTGGAGTGGCACTCCAGACATTGCAGGCGCACCTCGGGGCGCGTCAGCATGCGGGGGTTGGTGGAGCCGTGCGGCTCGTGGCAGGACGAGCAGCCTTCGGTGCGCATGGGCGCATGCTCAAAGGCGAACGGGCCGCGCTTGTCGGCGTGGCACTTCAGGCAGCCCGGCTCATTGGCCGAGGCAAACTTGAGGTTCGCCTTGGGGGCCGAGCCGTGCGGGTTGTGGCAGTCCAGGCAGGACATGGCGTTGTTGCCGGCCGAGGGCAGCGTCGACAACGGGTGGGCATGCGGCTTCTGGAAGCTGGCCAGCGTGTTCACGTGGCAGGAGGTGCACTGCTGGTTTACCGCCGCGTTGCGCCCGTTGCGAGCCAACTCCTTCGGTTTGTGCACGCTATGGCAACTGGTGCAGGCAATGGCGCTGCGCGCATGGCCACTGTCGATGCGTCCGACGTGGGTGGGTTGGTTGCGATGGCAGGTTAAGCAAGTCTTATCTGCCTGAGAGGGCGCGAGTTTAGTGGGTTGAATGATATCGGCGGCAGCCATCGATTCTGAGTGTTTTGACCCAGGACCGTGGCAACTCTCACAAGCCTTTTGCTCCCACTTCCGCTTCTTGTCGGTCTCCAAACGGTAGTGGGGGTTCTTGGCAAACGCCTTGAAGATGTCTTCATGACAAGCCTGGCAGGTCTCCGAATTGACATACGTAGGCTTGGCATCAGGGGCTGGCGGGGGTTCGGCGGCCGGTTTGGCCGCCTCCTGCGCCACGAGTGGGGTGAGTACGAATCCCAGAATGAGTACGAGGTTTCTCAACATCCGCGGTTATGACCTCAGTGGAAGATGTGCACGCAGTGGGCCAATCGCATCACCCACGTTTTCATTCTCTACGGTATTGTTGATATTTCCTACAATCGAATCCGCCAGCAGATGGGAAACTCGGCTGGAGGAGGGCTGGAGGAGGGCTGGAGGAGGGCTCGAGGAGGGTTGGGGGAGGGTTGGGGGCGGCTAGAGGATGACTTGGGGACGACTTGGGCGGTTAGGGATGGCCGGGGTGATGACTGGGGACGACTGAGCGATGGCAGGGGGCGAGACATCGAGGGTTCGGCGTGATACGCTTTTTCCAATTCCATGTTCCGGCCGATCTCGCGTAGGACGCTGCTCAGAGGGACGGGCGCGGCGTTGTCGTTGCCCCTGTTGGAGGTGATGTCGCCAGCGGCGCCGGCGGCGGGTGACCGGTTGAGCGAACCGCCGCTGCGGGTTGCCTATCTCTTTATGCCGAACGGGGTGCGGCCTGACTACTGGACCCCGCCGGGCGACGGCGAGGCGTTCGAGCTGACGCCGCACTTGGCGCCGCTGAAAGACGTCAAGAACGACATTCTGCTGGTCGAGAATCTGTGGCACAAGAACACGGTGGGGCGGAACGGGCACTGGCCGAAGGTGCCGGCCTGGCTGTCGGGCGGCTATGTGGAGCGCTCGACGGGGCGCGATTTGGATTCGGGCGGCATCTCGGCCGACCAGTTGGCGGCGCAGCAGGTGGGGGCCGAGACGCCGCTGCCGTCACTGGAGCTGGGCATCGACTCGCCGCGCACGGGCATCGACAACATTGGCGGCGGGTTTGCGCGCATCTACGGTTCGTTTGTCTCCTGGCGCGACCCGCACACGCCGGTACAGAAAGAGATCATCCCGCAGTTGGCCTTTGACCGGCTGTTCCGCAACAAGCGGGGGCCGGTGACGTCGAACCTCGACCCCACAGGGGCGGCTGTGGTGTCGTCGTTGCAGCGCGATGAGACGAGCGTGCTCGACCTGGTGATGGACGATGCGCGAGCGCTGCGGCGCAAGGGAAGCGCGGCCGACCAGATGAAGCTCGATGAGTTTTTCGAGTCGGTGCGCTCGGTGGAGCAGCGCATCGAAGCCTCGTTGAAGCCGCAGAAGCGGTGGCTCAACGAAGGCAAGTTTCCGCTGGAGAGGCCGGCGCCGGGGCTGCCAGAGTCGCACCAGGAGCATGTGCGGCTGATGCTGGAGATCCTGCTGCTGGCCTTCTGGACGGATTCGACGCGCATTGGCACGTTCATGTTCGGCGATGCGCAAAGCTCGCAGGACTACTCGTGGCTGGAGGGCGTGAAGGGCAACTGGCACGGGTTGTCGCACCACTTGAACGAGCCGGCCAAGCGCGAACAGTATGAGCGCATCATCAAGTGGCAGGTGGAGCAGCTGGCGTGGTTCCTGGGGCGGGTGAAGGGTCTGGACGAGGGCGGGCGGACGATGCTCGACAGTTCGATGATTCTGTTTGGCTCGTCGCTGAAGGACGGCAACCGGCACACGGAGGAAAACCTGCCGCTGCTGCTGGCTGGGCGGGGCAAGGGGGCGATTCGTCCGGGGCGGCGGTTGCGGGCTGCGCCGAAGACGCCGTTCTGCAATCTACATCTGGCGCTGTTGCAGAAGATGGGCGTGAAGCTGGACAGCTTCGGCGACAGCACGGGTCCTCTGGAAGGATTGGCCTAAGCCGCCGTCTGGCGATGAACACGCGCGCGGCCTCTCTCTACATCGCCTTTGACGTCTTCCCGCGAGCGAAGGGTTCGTCGAGCCATATAGCGTCGATGGTGCGGGGGCTGGAGCGGGCGTTTGGCAGTGTGCGGCTGCTGTGCCTGGGCACGCCGGAGATGCCTGCGTACCAGCGCGAGGGGAACATTGAGATCGTTCGCTTCCGCGAGCGGCGGCGCGACTTGCTGGCGCGGGCGACGCGATTTGCGCGGTTCGTGGGGCAGCATACGCGGGCGCTGCGGGGCGGGTTGAAGCTGGCGGTGTTTCGCGACCCGTGGGGCGGCTATCCGCTGTTGCGGTCAGAGCCAGGGTGCCCGGCGGTGTTTGAGGTGAATGCGCTGCCGAGTTGGGAGCTGGCGTATTCGCGGCCAGGGCTGGCCGCCGATGCGGCGTTGCAGGCCAAGCTGCGGGACATGGAACGGTTGTGCTTGCGGCGTGCGGCGCGGGTGTTGTGTGTGTCGTCGGTGACGCGGTGCGCGCTGGTGGCCGAGGGCGTGGAGGCTGGGCGCGTGGATGTGATCCCGAACGTGGCGCACGATGAGTTCTTCGCCGGCGCTTCCCTGCCCTGCCCGATTGGCGAGTTGGAAGAAGGCGACTGGTGCGGCTACATCGGCGGTTTGCAGCCGTGGCAGGGAGTGGAGACGTTGATCGACGCCTTTGCGCTGGCGGCCCCGGATATACCGCTAGCGCGGCTGCTGATACTGCATGGCGACACGCCGCGCATGGTGCGTTCGATTGAGCGGCGCATTATGCGGTCGCGGATGGGTGAGCGCATCCTGTTGCACAAGCCGCTGCCGGTGGAGGGCGTGGCGGCGGCGCTTGCGCGATTAAGGTTTACGGCCGTGCCGCTGGCCGATACGCCGCGCAATACGGTGCAGGGGTGTTGTCCGATCAAGCTGGTGGAGTCGCTGGCGGCGGGGACACCGGTGGTGGCGTCGGACCTGGCGGTGTGCCGCGAATGGGTGTCGGCGGAACGGGAAGGGCTGCTGGTGACGCCGGGCGATGCGCGCGCGTGGGCCTTGGCGTTGCGGCGGATGTTTCGCGATCCGTTGCCGGGCGGGCCGGCATCGGCGGCGCGGCGGCGGGCTGAGGCGAAGTTTTCGTGGCATGTGGTGCACGAACAGTTGCACAATATGTTTCAATATGTTGCGGCAGGAGGAGTGGCATGACGAAACCGGCGCAGCCGTATAAGAAGACCTCACTGGAGCAGTTCACGCCCGAGGCGCAGGAGGCGATTCGCAATCGCGCGATCACGGGCAACTGGGAGCTGAACCGGCTGATCAAGGTGTTGGGGGAACTGGCTCACTTCGATGAAGTGAATGAGAAGGCCACGGGCAGGGCGCTCGGCTGGACGATCGGCTTCTTTGTGCTGGCGTTTCTGAGCATCTTCGCCGGGGCGCTATTGGGCGAGGCGTTCGACACGAATTTATTCTGGCTGCTGCTGCCGGCGTTTCTGGGCCTGGCCATCCACCGGCTGTTGCGCTACCGCAAGTGCAAGAAGATGGACCTGATCAACGATTTCCGCATCTGTCTGCGGCCGGCGTTGAAGGACCTGGCTCACGACATCAACCCGGAGCAGAAGATCAAGGTTCAGATGGATCTCTCCGGGCCGGTGGAGAGCAAGAAGAAATCGAAGATGGAGATTCCCCCGGGCTCGTACATCAAGGTGGAGGAGACCATATATGAGGACCCGTGGTGTGAGGTGCGGCTGCCGCTGGTGGATGGGACCACGGCGGTGGTGGAGTTTGACATCACCTGGCACAAGTTGGATGTGAAGAAGCGGGGCAGCCGGGGCAAGATCAAGTGGAAGACGAAGTGGCGCAAGGAGTGCGTGGCGCGGGCGACGCTGATGCCGCCGGAGTCGATTCAATGGAAGGAAGACTCGCTGCGCGAGCGCGCGGATTCGCGATTGGAGAAGGTGAAGATGGTGGACAAGGACGGCGTTACCTGCGCGCGCATGGAGCGTTTCTGGAAATTCAAGGGGGGCGGTGACGCGCCGGGCGATGCACCGCCGTCGCGGGAAGTGGTGGGCCTGCTGCTGCGGCTGCATTCGGCCATGGTGGCTCCGCCGGAGGTGCGCTCATGAGCTGCATGGCAAGCGCGGGGTTGCTTGTGTTGCGCCAGTGCGGCGAGCCCGCCGTGGGCGGGTGTTCGCAGTGCGGCAAATCGCTCTGCATGATGCACATGGCCGGCGGCACCTGTCCCGAGTGCATGGCCATGGGCGGGCAGGTGGATGATAGCGAGGCCGGGCGCGAAGCGGCTTCGCGCAACGACTACTACAACACCTACGGCGGCGGTGAGGAGTATGGTTCGGCGTCCTACTTTTCGCAGGGCAATCGTGGTTCGATGAGGCCCGGCGCGGCAGGATATTCCTCGACCGGTGACGATGACTACGACCCGTTTGACACCTAGCCGCCGCTGATGAATCCGATTCGCATTTTGTGGGTCAGCGAGCGTTACCCTCCGGCCAAGGGTGGCATGGCGGTGAGTTGCCTGCGGCAGGTGCGCGGGATGCGCAAGCGCGGCTACGAGGTGGACGTGGTGGTGCTGGGCGGGTCGCTCACCGAGAATGCCGTGAGACCGGCTGACGGCGGGGTGGACCTGCACTTCCGGCGGCACCCGGCGACAGAGATCGCGCCAAACCTGGCGTGGACGGCCATTCGCGAGCGGCATGCGCGCGCGCCTTACCGCTGCGTGGTGGGCTTTGGCGCTTCGTGGGCAGGATTCAATGCGGCCAGCTTCGCGGCGTGGTTGGGCGTGCCGTGCGCGGTGCTGGTGCGCGGCAATGATCTGGACCGGGACTGGTTCCTGCCGCGCCGCGGCGGATGGGTGCGCGAAGCGTTTTCGCGGGCGCGGGCAATTGGGGCGGTGTCGCAGGAGAAGGTGGACCGCATCGCGGCGCTCTATCCGGGGCGGACGGTGATGTGGACGCCGAACAGCGTCGATGTAGCGCGCTGGCAGTTGCTGGGGGCCGATGAGCGGCGGCGCGACGAGGTGAGGGCGTTGCTGCATGGGGGCCAACGGCGCATCTTTGGTTTGTTCGGAGAGTTGAAGTACAAGAAGCGCGTTCCGTTCTGGTTGGAAGCTGTACGCGATGCGGGGCTGTTGGGGGCGATCAGTTTACTGGTTGTGGGCACGACGGATGACGACACGACGCGCATTTTGAGCGACCCCGCGATTGCCCCGCCAAGCGTGAGGCTGCCGTTCTGCTCGCCGGACGAATTGCCCGCGCTGTATGCGGCGTGCGACTTTGTCGCCATTCCTTCGGCGTTTGAAGGCATGCCGAATGTGCTGTTGGAGGCGATGGCGTGCGGGGCGGTTCCCGTGGCCTCCGATGCTGGGGCGATGGCGAGCGTGGTGGAAGACGGGGTGTCGGGTTTCCTGTTTGGCGCCGAGAATCGCGAGGCGGCGGGCGCGGCGACGAAGCGCGCCGTGGCGCTCAGCGCGGACGAACTGGCCGCCCTGTCGGCGCGGGCGCGGGCTTCGGTGGCCGAGCGGTTCACGCCACAGGTGGAGATGGATGCGCTGGCGCGGCTGATCGAAGCGGCCATGGCGGGATGAGCGCGGCGATCCTCTACTTCGCGCCTGGTTCAGGGCTTGGACATCTGACGCGCGCACTGGCGGTGTGCCTGGAACTGCGCGAATTGGGGGTCGAGGCTGAGATCGCCACCAATTCGCCATTCGCGCAGCCGTTGGCGCGGTTGGCCCGGGTGGCGGTGACGCACGTTGCGAATGACCGTTGGGCCGAGGCCGCGCCGCGGTTGCTGGCCGAGCGCGCGCCGAAGGCGGCCGTGGTGGATACGTTTCCCAACGGGCTGCGCGGGGAGTGGTCGCGAAGGCCGGGCGTGCCGCTGATTCACATGGCGCGGCGGCTGCGCTTGGAGAACTATGGGCAGTTTGCGGCGGATGGGGCGGCGTGGCGGGGCTTTGCGCTGACATTGGCGATTGAGGCGCTTGCGCCGCAGCACGAGGCGCTGCTGCAACCACCGGTGCGGGCTCTCGGCGGGTTGATTCGCCTGGCGCCGGGACGGATCGGCGACGCGGGGCCGGAACGGCTGCGGCAGTTGTTGGAGGAGGGGGCGGCCTTGGTGGTGCACGGCGGTCCGCGAAATGAGGTGGAGCAGTTGGTGCGCACTGCCCGCGCGGCTGGGGAAATGCAGGTGGCCGCGATCACGCCGTGGCAGCTAGACGGCGTTGCCTGCTTTGACTACTTCCCCGCCGCGAACGTGCTGGCGCGGGCGCGCCGCATCTTCACGGGAGCGGGATACAACAGCATCGCCGACACGATGGAGTTGCGCGCGCGGCACACGGCAATGGCGTTTCCACGGCGGTTTGACGATCAGGCGGCGCGGCTGGCGGGGGTGGGCACAGCGGATGCCGACGCGACGCGTGAAGCGGCCGAAGCGATCGTGCTGGCGGCCGGGCTCAGTGTGTCATCGCATATCAGTGTGTCATCGCATAGATGATGTAGTTGATGCCGAAGCGGTAGGCGAGTCCGGTCATCTCAGCTGGGTACGCGGGCAGGTCGGCGTGCTCCCAGGCATCGCCGACGTCCATTTGGAAATTGACGGCCACGATCAGGCGGCCGCGGTCATCGACGAGCGCGCGCCAATGGGGAGGGCCGGCGGGGATCTGGGCGAAGGTGCGGCCGCCACGCCCGATGCCCAGGTGGCGCAGGCCGGGGATCTGCGTCTTCTCGTGGATGTCGAAGAGGACGTGCATGAGCGGGTGGTCCATTTCCAGTTCGAGGATGGGCTGGTCGCCAAGTGTGCGTTGCATGGCTTCGCGAAAGACCTCCCATTCCTGTGGCCCATAGAAATCGTCGACGACGAGGAAGCCGCCGCGCAGCAGGTATTCGCGCAGACGGGCGGTTTCGGCGTCGCTCAGATTCCAGTAGCCGGCCTGGGTGGCGTAGATCCAGGGGTACTCGAAGAGGCGGTTGTCCGTGAGCGGCAGGTGGCGGGGTTCGCCGGTGTCGAGGCGGGTGAGGCGGCGGATGCCAAGGGTGAAGTGGTGGTCGGCTTCGGGCCAGTCCTGCATCCACCAGCCGCGGCCGAAGCCGCCGCGGGCGCGTTGGAGGTCGCGGTATTCGGCGCGGATGAAGTGAAATTCAGAGGATGGCGCGGCGGCCCGCGCGTCGCCAGGGCGCTGGCCGCTGGCGATCCAAAAGCAGGCGATGAGAAGTGCAAGACCGCCCGCCACCTCGCGTCCGCATGCCATGGCGGCCATTATAGGATGGGTAACACCTGGGGGACTCGCCGCCGTCTACACAAGGGGCGGCACACTTCACTTTATGCTTTTGCGCATTCTTACGATGCTCGGCGCCGCGGCACTGGCGTCTGGGGCCGATTTCAGCGGCTTCGTGCGGTCGAATCAACTGCCGATTCCTGGCGCGACCGTGACGCTGACCCAGGGCGAACAGAAACTGGTTGTGTATTCGCGCGCGGATGGCGGCTTTACGGCACGCGGCCTGGCCGAGGGCGAATGGCGTGTGGATGTCAGTGCCTTCGGGTTCAACGCGTTGACACAATCGGTGCAGCTTCCGGCCTCGGGCGGGCAGGAGTTTGCCTTGACCATCGCCGTGCCGCGGGTGAGCCTGGCTAACCGGATCAGGCAGGATCGCGAAGCGTTTCAGCGGATGCAAATGAACCGCGTGGAGCCGCAGGGCGGCGCGGCGCAGACGGAGTTGAACTTTGATGTGCCGGCCACGCCGCAACCGGAGTTTGCGCGCACGGCGACGGAGACGTTTTTGGTGAGCGGCAGTTCGAGCGAGGGCTTGGGGATGGCGGAGGAGGGGTTGCCGGGGCCGGGCTTCGGACCGGGCTTTGGGCCTCCGGGCGGGCCAGGCGGGCCGGGCTTTGGCGAGGCGGGGATGCCGGGCGGGCCGGCCGGCATGGAGGGGCAGGGGCAGTTGGGACAGGGGCAGGCGCCGGGGATGATGGGGGCGCGGGCGGGTGGTCCGGGTGGAGGCCCTGCCGGTGGACCGGGCGGTGGCGGACCGGGTGGGCCAGGCTTTGCGGGCCCGGGGGGATTCGGTCCGGGTGGCGCGGGGGGTCCGGGAGGACGCCGTGAGGCGAAGGTGGACCGGCGTGTGGCGCGAACGGGTCCAGGTGGGCGTCCGGCGTTTCTTGGGCAGCGCGGCGTGGCGGCATTTGGCAACCGGCGGCGCAACCAGCAGGCGCAGATCCGCGGGCGGGCGACGTTTTCGTTGAACAACTCGGCGTTCGATGCGCGGGCGTTTTCGATCAACGGGCAGGAGGTGGCCAAGCCTGAATACTCGCGCGCACGGTATGGCATCGGGCTGGGTGGGCCACTGCGCATCCCGAAGCTGTTTTCGGCGCCGGACACGATCTTCTTTGTGAACTATAACGGCACGCGAAGCAACAACCCGGTGAGCCGGTTTGGGATTGTGCCGACGGCAGCGGCGCGGACGGGCGACTTCTCCGCTTCGCGTGTGCGCGGCCGTGCGGTGGCGATTTTCGATCCGCTCTCGGGCACGCCGTTTCCCGACCGGCGGCTGCCGCAATCGCGCATCGATCCGGCCGCCGCCGGGCTGCTGGCATTTTTCCCGCAAGAAACGCAGCCAGGGAGCGTGCAGAACTACAACATCGTGAATGCGAACCCGAACAACAACGACAACCTGGATGTGCGCGTGATGCAGCCGCTGGGGAGCAAAGACAGACTGTCGCTGGGTGCGGGATTTCAACGGCGCACGGGTGAGACGCTGCAGCTCTTCGGTTTCCGCGACGAAACCTACGGACGCGGGCTGCGCGTGAACCTGGGGTGGACGCACACTCTGTCGCCGGTGATGCTGAGCAACCTGCGCCTGGACTTCAGCCGCAACCGCTCGACGACGACTCCTTACTTCGCCTACGGCACGGACGTGGCGGCGAGCCTGGGCATTGCCGGCACATCGCGCAATCCGTTCTCCTTCGGCCCGCCCAACCTGAGCTTCACTAACTTCGGCGCGCTGAACGACGGCAATCCCAACTTCCGTACCGACCAATCGTGGGCTGTGACTGAGGGCATCACGATGACGCGCGGCCAGCACAACTTCACCACGGGGATCAATTTCCGGCGCAGCCTGACGAACCAGATCAGCGAGCCGACCGGACGCGGGGCGTATGCCTTCAGCGGTCTGTTGACGAGCGCGATTGATGCCAGCGGAAGTCCGCTGAACAACACGGGCTACGACTTTGCGGACTTTTTGCTCGGATTTCCGCAGACGGCCAACATCCGCTACGGGAACGCCGACAACTACTTTCGCGGATGGAGTTTGAGCCTGTTCACGCAGGATGACTGGCGCGTCAACGCCAACCTGAGCATCAACGCCGGCGTGCGTTACGAGTTCACCAACCCGACGTATGAGAAGAACGGACGGGCCTCCAATCTCGACATCGCTTCCGGCTTCGCGGGTGTGGCGGTAGTGACGCCCGGCACCAGCGGCGCGTACACGGGCAGCTTCCCCAGTGCGCTGATTGACCCGGACCGCAACAACGTGGCGCCGCGTTTCGGGTTCGCCTGGAAGCCGCTGCCGAAGAAGTCGCTACAGTTGCGCGGCGGCTATGGACTCTATTTCAACGCGGCCATCTATAGCCAACTGGCGAGCCGCCTGGCGCAGCAACCGCCGTTTGCCAGCACCACGCAGCAGACCACGACGCTGGACCGGCCGTTGACGATTCGCAGCGGGTTTGTGACGGCGCCGGCGGGCAACCTGATCCAGAACACATTCGCCGTGGATCGTGGCTACCGGACAGGATACGGGCAGACATGGAACTTCTCCGTGCAGACGAACCTGCCGCACTCGCTCGTTCTCGAAGCGGGCTACCTGGGCACGAAGGGGACGCGGCTGGATGTGCAACGGCTGCCGAACCAGGCGCCGCCCGGTTCGCCCACCGACTCCGAGAACCGCCGGCCGATTCCCTACGCGCTCGGCTTTACGCTGGACAGCGCCATCGGCAACTCCATTCTCCACTCGGGCAATGTGCGCCTGACGCGGCGCTTCCGGGGCGGCTTCACGTTCAACGCGCGGTATCAATACGGCAAGTCGATCGACGATGTGTCGACGTATGGCGGAGGGCGGACGACGGTGGTGCAGGACAACAACAACCTGCGCGCCGAACGGGGGCTGTCGAGCTTTGACGTGCGTCATACGCTGGACGCCAACTTCGTGCTGGCCTCGCCCTATAGCCGTGGCTCGCGGCGCGCGGCCGAGGGCATGAAAGGGGTGCTGCTGCGCGACTGGACGCTGATCACGACAATCCGCGCCCACTCGGGCACACCGCTGACGGCGATCGTGCTTGGCAACCGGTCAGACGCCGGCGGTTCGGGCGTTGTGGGCAGCGCGCGCGCCGACTCGACCGGGTTGCCGGTGGTGGACGGCGGGGGCTATTTCAATCCGGAGGCGTTTGCCGTGCCGGCGGCGAACCGCTATGGCAACGCGGGCCGCAACACGATTCCCGGCCCGAACCTGTTTGTCGTGAACACCTCGCTCAACCGCAGCATTCCGATTGCGGGCGAGCGGCGGGCGCTGGAGGTTCGCGCCGAGGCCGACAACGTGTTCAACCTCGTCAACATCTCGAACTTTGGAACGACGCTCAACAGCGCCAACTACGGACTGGCGACGAACGCCGGACAAATGAGACGGATCAGTCTGGAACTGAGGTTGCGCTTCTAAACCATGCCACGACTTCGCCCCACCGCCGCGCTGTTGATCGCCGCCACGCTCGCCCTGCCGCAAGAGCAGCCCATATTTCGCACCACGACCAATCTCGTGGTGGTCAACGTCGAGGTGAGGAGCCGCGACGGGAAACCAGTGGAGGGTCTCAAGGCCGAAGACTTTGAGATTCTCGAAAGCAAGCAGCCGCAGCGCATCTCCGTGTTTGAGTATCAGAGGTTGGACTCAGAGGCGCCGCCTGCCCCGGCGGCTGTTGCGGCGGCAGAGGAGGCGCGCTCGGCAGCGGCGATTTCCGCCTCCAAGCCGGGCGAGTTGCGCTATCGCGACCGGCGGCTGATCGTGCTCTACTTCGATGTCTCGGCGCTTGCCGTGGCGGAGGAGATCCGCGCGCGGCGGGCGGCCGAGGACTACATTCAGAAGTCGATGAACGAGAGCGATCTGCTGGCGATCATGTCGTTCTCCAGCCAGTTGAAGATCCTGCACGATTTCTCCGACGACAAGGAGTCGCTGCTGGCGGCCATCAAGCAGATGCGGCTGGGCGAGGCAAGCGACCTGGCCGAGGGCGCCGCCGCCGATGAGACGACCGAAGACACAGGCGCGGCGTTCACGGCCGACAGCTCGGAGTTCGACATCTTCAATACGGACCGCAAGCTGGGGGCGTTGGAAGACGCGGTGGACATGCTCGCCTCGCTGCCCGAGAAGAAGGCGATTGTCTACTTCAGCTCGGGCACGAGCCGCACGGGGTCAGAGAACGAATCGCAGTTGCGCGCGACGGTGAACGCGGCGGTGCGGGCCAACGTTTCGTTCTATCCGGTGGACGCGCGCGGGCTGATGGCGGAGGCTCCGGCGGGCAACGCCGATGTCGGCAACATCCGCGGCGACTCGCTGTTCAGCGGCGGCGCGCAGCGGCAGCGGCGTGATCGGGTGAACGCGCAGCAGGAGACGATGGACACGCTGGCGGCCGACACGGGCGGCAAGGCGATGCTCGACACAAACGACCTGTCGCTCGGCATTGTGCAGGCGCAGAAGTCGTTTTCGAGCTACTACATTCTCGGCTACTATTCGTCGAACCCGGCCGAGGACGGGCGCTACCGGAGGGTCGAGGTGAAGATGAAGTTGCCGGAGAAGTACAAACTCGTGTACCGCGCCGGCTACTACGCGCCGAAGACGTTCGACAAGTATTCGAGCACGGACAAGGAGCGCCAACTGGAAGAGGCGCTGCGGCTAGGCGACCCGGTGACGGACCTGCCGATGGCGATCGAGGTGAACTGGTTCCGTCGCGCCAAGGACCGCTACATCGTCCCGCTGGCGGTGAAGATCCCCGGCTCCGTCATCCCCGTGGTGCGCAAGAAGCAGCGCGAAGAGGCGCGGCTCGACTTCATCGCCGAGGTGCGCGACGAGCGTGGCCGGGCCGTGGCGAGTGTGCGCTATTTCATCCGCATTGAGCTGACCAAGGAGAACCTCGGCCAACTCGGCCGCAAGCTATTGCAGTACGATTCGGCGTTCACGCTGCCGCCGGGTGAGTACCGGTTGAAGTTCGTGGCCCGCGAGAATGAGAACGGGCGGCTGGGGACGTTTGAAACAAAGTTCACCATTCCTGATTTGGCCGCCGAGCAGGCGTGGCTGCGCACGAGCTCCGTCGTGTGGGGCACGCAGCGCGTGCCGTTGCAGCAGCGCGTCGGGGCGGCGAACAAGAAGGACAAGTCGAACAAGGGCAATCCGCTGGTGCGCAATGGAGCGAAGCTGGTTCCGAGCGTGACGCGGGTGGTGCGCGAAGGGGGCGAGCTGTTTGTGCTGTTTGAGGTCTACGAGCCGGGCTCGACGCCGGCGCAGACGCTTGATCTCGAAGCGAGCGTCAGTTTGTTTAACCGCAAGGGGAAGGCGCTGGAGTCGGAGGCCGTGGTGATCGATTCGCGGCCCAGCGAGAAGTCGCCGTCGGTACCGGTGCAGTTGCGTGTGCCGTTGGAGAATCTGCCGCCTGGGGATTATTTGTGTCAGGTGAGCGTGGTCGACAAGGCGGGGAAGAAGTTTGCCTTCCACCGCACGCCGATGGTCATTCTGCCGGCGCAGACCGGCCTGTAGCAGCGGGCCGGGAGCGGGCGCTACAGCGAGACGGTGCACATCCAATCAAGAAGGGCGCGCACGACGAAGCCGGCATGCGCGGGACTGGTGACGATGCTCTCGTGGTTTGCGCCGGGCACGACGCGCACCTCGGATTGGCGCGAGAGCATGCCGAGGTCCTTCTGCATCTCCCGCCAGTAGGGCATCCACTCACGGCGCACGGGTCCGCCACTGACCTCGGCCGAAAGCACGAGCAGGGGGAGCGAACCAAGCGGCCGCACGGAGCTGATCTGCTTCATGGTCTGGAACCACTGTTCGGCTTCCCCTTGCATCGCCTCCAGGTGGGTGGGTGAGTTGAGGAAGCTGGCAAGGGCAGGGCGCACAGGTTCGGGCAGTTGACCATAGGAGACGGGCGTGGGGATGAGGAGCGATGCGGCGTGAAGGCGCGCCGTGCGGCGGCTGAGGTCGAGGCGCGTGGCGAGGTCGCGCATGGATTGTTCAGCGCCCGGCATGCGCTCACAGTAGCCGGACTGCACGGAATCCAGCAGGACGATTCCCTGCACCTCGTTGCGGAACTGATCGCGGTAGAGGCGGGCGTAGCTGCCGCCGATGGAGTGGCCGACAAGTACGAACGGGCCCTGTTCGCCCGCTGCGTTCAGCAGGCGGTGGAGAAGGCGAGCCTGGGAGCGGCCATCGTGTGTCATGGGCAACGGGTCAGACCATCCGAGTCCCGGCCGGTCATAGGAGCAGACGCGGGTGGACTGGGCCAGTTCCGGTTGCAGCCACGACCAGTGCAGTGTGGTGCCGCCGAGGCCCGCTTCCAGCACAACGGTGGGCGAGCCCTCGCCGATGCACCACAGATGGAGACGCGCGCCGTCCACCGTCACGAACCGGCCCGGAGGAGGGATGTCCGGATGATGCGGGGTGAGGGCCGCAATGCCGGCCACGGCGGCGGATACCAGGAGGAGTATGCTTACGGCGCGCATTGTGTCTCATGGAACAACGCGCGGCTGGAGGCTGTTTCGGCGCAGAACTGCAAACGGCGGGTGATATGCTGGCGTGGATATGCGACCCGCGTTCGTGTTCGCCTTCTCTTGCCTGTTGATTCTCGCGCCGCTGAACGGGCAGCAGGCTCCGTTTCACGAAGCTCACAGCGGAGTGGGCGAACCGCCGCTGAGCGGAGGCGTGGAGTTTGACGCCTCGGCTGGCGCTTATCGCATCACAGGCGGTGGCGCGAATATTTGGGGGACACAAGACGCCTTTCACTTCGCCTACCGGCGTGTGAGCGGCGATTTCACGCTGACCGCGGATGTGGAGTTTGTGGGCGCGGGGGTGAATGCGCATCGCAAGGCCGTACTCATGGCCCGGCAGGATCTGACGGCGGGGGCTGCGTATGCGGACGCCGCTGTGCATGGCGATGGCTTGACCTCGCTGCAATACCGCGCGGCGCCGGGGGGAGTGACGGCTGAGTTGCGATCAAGCGTGAGCGGCCCCGTGCGTCTGCGGCTGCAGCGGCGCGGCAACCAGTTCACGATGCAGGCGGGCAAGCCGGGTGAACCGCTGTCCGCCGCAACGGGGCCGCAGGTGGTGGAACTCTCAGGCCCGATCTATGTCGGGCTCGGCGTGTGCTCGCACGATGCGAAGGTGCTCGAGACGGCTGTCTTCACTCATGTGCGGCTGGAGGTGGCGCCGCGGTATCGCAGCAAGGTGACGATTTTTGATTTGACGACCCGGAGTTCGAAGACGGTGTATGAGGCCGAGGGCGTGGTGGAGGCGCCCAACTGGTCGCGCGATGGGAAGTGGCTGTTGATCAACACGGGGGGCAATCTGTATCGCCTGCCGTTGGAAGGCGAGGCGAAGCCGCAGCAGATTGATGTGGGAGAAGGCTACCGCTGCAACAACGATCACGATCTGTCGCGCGACGGGAAGTGGTTGGCATTTTCGGCATCGAGCTTATCGTCGCGGCAGTCGCAGGTGTTCCTTGCCGCCTCGGATGGGAGCGGCACAAAGCTGCTCACGCCTGCGGCGCCGAGTTACTTTCACGGCTGGTCGCCCGATGGCAAATGGCTCGCCTTCGTCGGCCAGCGCAACGGCAAGTATGAGTTGTTCCGCGTAGCGCCCACGGGCGGTGAGGAGTTGCGCCTTACCTCGGCGGGCGCCTACGACGACGGTCCGGATTACTCGCCCGACGGCAAGTGGATCTACTTCAACTCGAATCGCAAGGATGGCTGGAACATCTGGCGTATTCCGGCCACGGGGGGCGGTGAGGCCGACACACTGGCGCAGCAGATCACGAGCGACGCGGGGGAAGACTGGTTCCCGCATCCATCGCCCAACGGCAAGCAGATCGTGTTTCTCACCTTCCCGGCAGGCACGGAAGGTCACAACGGCCGCATGCCCGGCATGACGCTGCGCATGATCAAAGCCCCGGGGAAGAAGCCGGAGGCAAACCCCAAGGTGGACACACTGGTCACCTTCTTCGGCGGACAGGGAAGCATCAACGTGAACTCGTGGGCGCCGGATTCGAAGCGCTTCGCCTACGTGGTGTACGAACTGCTGCCTTAGCGCGTCTTCTTAGCGTTTTTTTCCCGCCTCGAGATGGCGCGTGAAGAAGGGCATCGTCTTCTTCACGATGCGTTCGTCGATGTGATTGGTGTGGTTGCCGGGGTAGATCTCAAAGTCGTGCAGCAAGCCGTAGGCCTGGAGTTTGGCGCTGAACGCTTTGGCGTCGCGGCCGATGACAGCTTCCTGATCGCCCGCGTCGAAGCCGATGCCCTTGTAACGTTTGAGATGGGTGATGTACTGGTCGACGAAAGCGAGCGGGGCGTTGGCGGCCCAGCGCGCCATCAGGTCGGGCGGCACGTTGCCGTCGCGCGGCGCAAGGTCGAGATAGAGCGGCGGGTTTTGCGGGTTGGGCGACCAGGCCGCCGCACCGGCGAGCGAGGCCTTCTGGAAGAAGTTGAGCTTGGCCACGTCTTCGGCGGTGCGGACGTGGGAGAGGTCGGGCTGCGGGCCGCGCGATGTGCCGCCGGGAGCCATGCAGCAGGGACTGAGCGCGTAGAGCGCCGAGAACACGTCGGGGTTCTTCATGCCGATGCGCAGCGTGCCGTAGCCGCCCATGGAGTGGCCGGCGATGCCGCGGCTTTCGCGGCGCGGGAGCGTGCGGTAGTGGCTGTCGATGTAGGCGACCAGTTCGCGCGCGACGTAGCTTTCCCAATCGCCGGTGGTGACCGAATTCGAATACATGCTGCCCTGGAAGAGCGTGAAGGCGTTGGGCATGACGACGATCATTTCGGCCGCGCCTTCGGCGAGGGCACGGTCGAGCACCTTGGGCAGGTTGATCCAGTGCTTCTCTTCCCAGAACCACTTCTGGTCGCTATCGGTGAAGCCGTGGAGGAAGTAGACGACGGGATAGCGGCGGTTCTTTTCCTTCTTGTAGCTGGGCGGCAGGTAGACCGAGACGTCGCGGATGGCCGGATCAGCCGAAAGGTTGCCTTCGAGGCTCTTGCCGTGAACCTTGATGCGTTCGGGCGTCCCTTGGGCGAGGGCGAATGTGCCGAGTGCGAAGAGGAGGAGTGCAAGCGCGAGTTTCATCGCTGATAGTGTACGCAACCACGGTGGTGGAGCGCGAGGCTAGGCGAGGATCTCGCGCGTGAACTGCGCCGTTTGGCCGATCTGGTCGTTGAAGCGCTGGTACATGCCGATGATGACGGCGTCGGCGGGCTTGATGCCCTTGAGCGCGACGGCCATACGCTCTTTCACCTGCTGCGGCGAGTTGACGGTGCGGCCGGCGGCGAGCACTTTGTAGGCCAGGCAGGGCTTCTTCACCTTGCGGATGGTGGCGAGCATCTTAGGCACATCGGAGGGCAGGTAGATCTCACCGATCGGCACCTGGCCGAGAATGCGCTCGAACTCGGCGCGCGGGCGGTTGATGTAGTAGAGGCTGGTCATGTAGTAGTCGACATCCCAGTTGTGCTCTTCGGAGTATTCGACCATGAGCGGGTTGTGGCAGGAGAGGCCGACCATGAGACCGGTGTCGCGGATGCGCTTGAGGTAGTCGACGCAGCGGTCCATTTGTCCGGCGTCCCAGAAGCGATTGGTGGCGGCGCCGTGTTGGGCGAGGGCAAGCGGCTTGAGTTTGGCGGCGCGCTTCACCATTTCCGGCTCGTCGTTGAAGGTCGGCTTGGAGAGCATGAGCAGGTCGAGCTTGCCGCCCTGCTCCTTGTAAGCGGTCCAGTCGGTTTCCAGCCGTTCGCTCCAACTGGCCTGCCAGGTGGTGACACCGGAGCGCTCCAACTCGCGCAGGAAGGCGAGCACACGCGGCGTGCTGTGGTATTCGCCCATGTGCGCGCTGAAGACATAGTTGAAATGCGAGTAGCCGTAGACGGTGTTGGCGCCGGCAATGAGGCGCGAGACCTTATGTTTGCCAAAGGGCACGCAGGGGAGCGTGGGGCCCGGTTTGGCTGCGGGCACGGCGCCGTCGGGCGTGGGGGCGGCGGCGGCTCCGCGCGAAGCGGCCAGCCACGCGGCCACGGTGCCGGCGCCACGAAGGAGATCGCGGCGCTCCATGACGGTGTCCTCGGAAGGATCGATCTCCATGATGCCGTTCCACCCCGGCGGCAGATGTTCACTCATACGGTAGGCCTCCTGTGCAGGCCCGGCGGCGTGGCCGGGCAGTTGCACCATTCATGCAACGCGGCGCGGAGGGAGTCAACCGGGGGGGGAAACGCAAAGAGCCCCGGCCGTAGCCGGGGCCCCTGCAACAGATTGGAGTGAGTCTACTCGACGTCGACCATCACGTCTTCGCTGGGCGTGTCGTCGAGGCCGCCGGCAAAGAGGTTGCGCGTCTCGTCTTCGTAGCCGGGGATGCCTTCGGCCATGGCGGCCTCGCTCTCCGGGAGAAGTTCCTCTTCCACCACGTCCTCGCCGGCGATCTTCACGCGGCGGTAGTAATCCATGCCGGTGCCCGCCGGGATGAGGCGGCCCATGATGACGTTTTCCTTGAGACCGCGCAGGTAGTCGACGCGGCCGTTGATGGCGGCTTCGGTCAACACGCGCGTGGTTTCCTGGAACGACGCCGCCGAGATGAACGAGTCGGTCGAGAGCGAGGCCTTGGTGATGCCGAGCAGCGTCGGCTGGCCCTGCGCCGGGCGGCCGCCGGCCTCGATCACGCGGTCGTTCTCTTCGCGGAACTTGAAGCGGTCGACGATCTCCTCAGGGAGGAATTCGCTGTCGGCGATGTCGGTGATTTTGATCCACCGCATCATCTGGCGCGAAATCACCTCAAGGTGCTTGTCGTTGATGTTAACGCCCTGCAACCGGTAGACTTCCTGAATTTCGTTGACCAGGGACTTCTGCAGTTCCTTCTGGCCCTTGACCTTCAGAATGTCGTGCGGATTCAGCGGGCCGTCCATCAAAGGCTCGCCGGCGCCGACGCGTTCGCCTTCCTGCACGCGGATGTGAACGCCGCGCGGCAGTGCGTATTCGCGCTGTTCGCCGTCTTCGCCGATGATGTAGATCTTGCGGGTGCCCTTGCTGATTTCGCCGTACTTCACCGTGCCATTGATTTCAGCCATCACCGCGGTTTCGCGCGGCTTGCGGGCTTCAAACAGTTCCACCACGCGGGGGAGACCGCCGGTGATGTCCTTGGTCTTGGTGGTGGCGCGGGGGATCTTCGCCAGCACGTCGCCGGCGTGAACCTCTTCGCCGTCGATGGCCATCAAGTGGGCGTGCGTCGGCATGAGGTAGCGCTTCTCATCGGCCTTGTGGCCGCCCGGCGGATGCATGAGGATGGCCGGCAGTTTCTTCTCATCCGGCGAGTCCATCACCACCCACTGAGACAGGCCGGTGATTTCATCGACCTCTTCCTTCATGGTGACGCCCTCGATGAGATCCTTGTACTTCACGATGCCGCTGATTTCGGTGAGGATCGAGAAGGTGTAGGGATCCCACTCAAGCAGGACCGCGTTTTCTTCCACGCGCGCACCGTCCTCAAACAGGACTTTCGCGCCGTAGACCACCTCGTAGCGCTCGCGCTCACGGCCCTTCTCGTCGAGAACGGCCAGCTTGCCCGAACGGTTCATGGCGACGATCTCGCCCTTGGCGTTGCGGACCGTGTTGATGTCGATGTACTTCACATAGCCCGCGCTGCGCGCTTCCTGAGTGGACTGTTCGGCCACCCTGGTGGCCGCGCCGCCGATGTGGAAGGTACGCATGGTGAGCTGCGTGCCGGGTTCGCCGATGGACTGCGCGGCGATGACGCCGACAGCTTCGCCGCGTTCCACCAGGCGGCCCGAGGCGAGGTTGCGCCCGTAGCAGAGCTGGCAGACGCCGCGGCGCGATTCGCAGGTGAGCACGGAGCGGATGCGGACGCGCTCAATGCCGGCCTTTTCGATCTGCGTGGCCACATCCTCGGTGATGACCGAGTTGACCGGAGCGAGAATCTGGTTTTCGTAGTCGCGGATGTCCTCAAGCGGCACGCGGCCGATGATGCGGTCAGAGAGGCGCTCGATGGTTTCGCCGGCTTCGGTGATGGGCTCGACCTCGATGCCCTCCACGGTGCCGCAATCCTGTTCGGTGATGATGACGTCCTGGGCCACGTCGACCAGGCGGCGGGTGAGGTAGCCCGAGTCGGCCGTTTTGAGCGCCGTGTCGGCCAGGCCCTTGCGCGCGCCGTGCGTGGAGATGAAGTACTGCAGCACGTTCAGGCCTTCGCGGAAGTTGGCCGTGATGGGGGTCTCGATGATCTCGCCGTTGGGCTTGGCCATCAGGCCGCGCATGCCGGCGAGCTGGCGGATCTGCTGGCGCGAACCGCGGGCGCCCGAGTCGGCCATGATGTAAATCGGATTGAGGTAACGGCCGGTGCGGTCGTCGTCCTCCATCTTCTTGAACATTTCGTCGGAGACGCGTTCGGTGACCTTCGACCAGATTTCGATGATCTTGTTGTAGCGCTCGCCCTGCGTGATGGCGCCTTCCTGGTATTGCGTCTGGACTTCCATCACGGCCTTCTGGGCATCGCTGACCAGGGAGAACTTGTTATCCGGGACGACCATGTCGTCGATGCCGATGGAGATGCCGGCGCGCGTGGCGTAGAGGAAGCCCATCTGCTTGATGTCGTCCAGCATGTGCACGGTGACGTGCAGGCCGAACTTCAGGTAGCAGAACTGGACCAGTTGCGTGAGGCCCTTCTTCTTCAGCAGGCCGTTGATGAACGGCATGTCGTCGGGCAGCACGTCGTTGAGAATGACGCGGCCGACGGTGGTGTCCATGTACTGCTTCACATACTCGACCGGCTCGGTGTGGAGGATGTTCTGGCTGTCAAAGGCCTTGGTGAGGTCGATGACGCGGCCGGTGTAGCGCAGCTTGATCGGCGTGAGCGTTTCCACTTCACCCATTTCGAGGGCGATCAGCACGTCGTCGATGGAGGCGAAGGTGCGGCCCTCACCCTTGGAGCCGTGGCGCGATTTGGTGAGGTAGTAGAGGCCGAGCACCATGTCCTGCGACGGCGTGGCGATGGGCGCGCCGTGCGCGGGCGAGAGGATGTTGTTGGCCGCCAGCATGAGCGTGGAGGCTTCGATTTGCGCCTCGGGCGACAGCGGGATGTGGACGGCCATCTGGTCGCCGTCGAAGTCGGCGTTGAAGGCCGTGCAGACCAGCGGGTGAATGCGGAGCGCCTTGCCTTCCACCAGAACCGGCTCAAAGGCCTGGATGCCGAGGCGGTGCAGCGTGGGGGCGCGGTTGAGCATGATCGGGTGATCGCGGATGACTTCCTCGAGGATGTCCCACACGACGGCGTCCTGCTGCTCGACGAGTTCCTTGGCCTGCTTGATCGTCGTGCAATGGCCGCGCTGTTCCAGGCGGTGATAGATGAAGGGCTTGAACAGCTCGAGGGCCATCTTCTTGGGAAGGCCGGCCTGGTGCAGCTTCAGCTCCGGACCGACGACGATGACCGAACGGCCGGAGTAGTCGACACGCTTGCCGAGCAGGTTCTGGCGGAAGCGGCCCTGCTTGCCCTTGAGCGTGTCGGAGAGCGACTTGAGCGGGCGGTTGTTGGCGCCGCGCAGCACGCGGCCACGGCGGCCGTTGTCGAACAGCGCGTCGACCGCTTCCTGGAGCATGCGCTTTTCGTTGCGCACGATGACGTCGGGCGCGCGCAGTTCCATCAGCTTCTTCAACCGGTTGTTGCGGTTGATGACGCGGCGATACAGGTCGTTGAGGTCGGAGGTGGCGAAGCGCCCGCCATCGAGGGGCACCAGCGGGCGCAGTTCAGGCGGAATCACCGGCAGCACGTCGAGGATCATCCACTGCGGCTTGTTGCCCGACTTGCGGAACGATTCGGCCACGCGCAGGCGCTTGGCAAACTTCAGCTTCTTCTGTTGCGACTGCTCGGTCTTCATGCGCTCGCGGATTTCCAGCGAGAGCGATTCGACGTCGACCTTCTTCAGCAGTTCCTTGATGCCCTCGGCGCCCATCATGGCGACGTACTTGCCGGGGAACTCCTGGTCGAGCGCGCGCTTGCGCTCGTCGGTGACCACTTCGCCTAGTGAGAGACCCGATTCGCCGGGGTCGACCACGACGAAGGCTTCAAAGTAGAGCACGCGCTCCAGGTCGCGCAGCGTGATGTCGAGCAGGTAGCCGATGCGGCTCGGCAGGCCCTTGAAGAACCAGACGTGCGAGCAGGGGCTGGCCAGCTCAATGTGGCCGAGGCGTTCGCGGCGCACACGGGTGAGCGTCACTTCAACGCCGCACTTGTCGCAGATGACGCCGCGGTGCTTCATGCGCTTGTATTTGCCGCACAAGCACTCCCAGTCGGCGATCGGTCCAAAGATGCGCGCGCAGAACAGGCCGTCGCGCTCGGGCTTGAAGGTGCGGTAGTTGATCGTCTCCGGCTTGGTCACTTCACCGTGCGACCAGCTGCGGATCTTCTCCGGGGATGCCAACGAAATGCGAATCGAATCGAAATCCGCGATCAGATTCGCCCGGTCATAGGCTGCAGCTCTGTACATAAGCTTTTGCTCCTTTCCTCTTTCTTGGCTCTACCCGTTAGTCCGCCGCCAGAGCTGTATCGGGCAGCTCGGCCGGACGTTTCATCAATTCCACATCGAGACACAGCGACTGCAGCTCGCGGATCAGCACGTTGAACGATTCGGGCACGCCGGGTTCGGCGGCGGCTTCGCCCTTCACGATGGCCTCGTAGATCTTGGCGCGGCCATAGACGTCGTCTGATTTCGCGGTGAGCAGTTCCTGCAGAACGTAGGCGGCGCCGTAGGCTTCCAGCGCCCACACTTCCATTTCGCCGAAGCGCTGGCCGCCGAACTGCGCCTTGCCGCCCAGCGGCTGCTGGGTGATGAGCGAGTACGGTCCGATGGAGCGGGCGTGGATCTTGTCGTCCACCAGGTGCGACAGCTTCATCATGTAGATCATGCCCACCGTCACCGGCTGTTCAAAGGCGATGCCGCTCATGCCGTCGAGCAGCAGCACCTTGCCCGAGCTGGGCAGGCCGGCCTTGTCGAGCTGGGTCTTGATGTCCTTCTCGGTGGCGCCGTCAAACACCGGCGTGGCGTATTTCACCTTCAGCTTGGCGCCGGCCCAGCCGAGGTGCGTTTCCAGAATCTGGCCGACGTTCATACGAGAAGGCACGCCGAGCGGATTGAGCACAATCTCCACCGGCGTTCCGTCAGGCAGATACGGCATGTCCTCTTCGGGCACGATGCGCGCGATGACGCCCTTGTTGCCGTGGCGTCCGGCCATCTTGTCGCCCACGCTCAGCTTGCGCTTCATGGCGATGTAGCACTTCACCATCTTGATCACGCCGGGCGGCAGTTCGTCGCCTTTCTTAAGCTTGGCGATCTTCTCTTCGGTGATCTTTTCGAGCACCTGGATCTGGCGCGACGTCATCTCTTCGATTTCGTCGATCTGCTCGTTCACGCGCGGGTCGCGGTCCTTCAGCTTCATGCGCTTGAGGTCGCGCGCCTTGAGCTTTTCCACCACCTCTTCGGTGATGTCGATGCCCTTGCTGAGCAGCTTCTTGTTGGTCTTGTCGTCGTGCAGGTCGGCCTGCAGTTGCTGGCCTCCGAGCAGGTGCATGAGGCGCTTGGAGCGCTCGTCGTTGAGGATGCGCTTTTCGTCCTCGAGGTTGCGGTGGAGCCGTTCAACCTGCGATTCGAGGATGGCCTTCGAGCGTTCGTCGAGCTCGGCGCCCTTGCGGGAGAACACCTTCGCGTCCACCACCACGCCTTCAATGCCCGGCGGGCAATAAAGCGAAGCGTCCTTCACGTCGCCGGCCTTCTCACCGAAGATGGCTCGCAGCAGCTTCTCTTCCGGCGTCAGCTGCGTTTCGCCCTTCGGCGTCACCTTGCCCACCAGAATGTCGCCCGGCTTGACGCTGGCGCCGATGCGGATGATGCCCGACTCGTCGAGGTTCTTGAGGAACGACTCGCTGATGTTGGGGATGTCGCGCGTGATCTCTTCGGGACCCAGCTTGGTGTCGCGGGCCTCGATTTCGAATTCCTCGATGTGGACCGAGGTGTAATAGTCTTCCTTCACCAACTTCTCGCTGACGACGATGGCGTCCTCGAAGTTGTAGCCGCGCCACGGCATGAAGGCCACCAGGACGTTGCGGCCCAGGGCCAGCTCACCGAGGTCGGTGCAGGGGCCGTCGGCGAGCACGTCGCCCTTTTTCACGCGCTGGCCCACCAGCACGATCGGCTTCTGCGTGATGCAGGTGTTCTGGTTGGAGCGTTTGAACTTGGTGAGCTGGTAGATGTCGGCGCCGACTTCGCGCGACATCTGCCCTTCGTGAGCCGCCGCCGAGCCGTCTACGCGTACGATGATGCGCGTCGAGTCGACCGAGTCGACCACGCCGGCGCGCTTGCACAGGACAACGGCGCCGGAGTCGCGGGCGGTCACCTGCTCCATGCCGGTGCCGACGATGGGCGAATCGGCGCGCAGCAGCGGCACAGCCTGGCGCTGCATGTTCGAACCCATGAGGGCGCGGTTGGCGTCGTCGTTTTCCAGGAACGGAATGAGCGAAGCGGCCACCGAGACAAGCTGTTTCGGACTGACGTCCATGTACTCGATCTCGTCGCGCTGTTTGAGCACGAAGTTGCCCGTCTGCCGCGCGTTCACCAGTTCCGGAACGAGGTGGCCGACCTCGTCGATCTCCACGTTGGCCTGGGCGATGATGTACTTGTCTTCCTCCCACGCCGAGAGGTATTCGCAATGAGCCTCATATTCGATGGGCTGCTTCTTGGCGCCAAGCGCGGCGATGGCCTTTTCGGCCGCCCCTCGCGTGAGCACGTCGCCCACCTTGTAGCTGGTGTCGCCCGGATTCAACACGAGCACTTCGTCGACGATTTGAGCGTTTTGCACCTTGCGGTACGGGCTCTCGATGAAGCCGTAGTCGTTGATGCGGGCAAAGCAACTGAGCGAGCTGATGAGACCGATGTTGGGGCCTTCCGGCGTTTCGATCGGGCAGATGCGGCCGTAGTGGGTCGGGTGCACGTCGCGCACCTCGAAGCCAGCGCGTTCGCGCGAAAGGCCACCTGGTCCAAGGGCCGACAAGCGCCGCTTGTGCGTGATTTCGCTGAGCGGGTTGGTCTGGTCCATGAACTGCGACAACTGCGAAGAGCCGAAGAATTCGCGGATGGCCGCCATCACCGGCTTGGCGTTCACCAGGTCGTGCGGCATGGCCGTCGACATCTCCTGGTAGACGCTCATCTTTTCCTTGATCGCGCGTTCCATGCGCACCAGGCCGATGCGGAACTGGTTTTCCAGCAGTTCGCCGACGGCGCGCACGCGGCGGTTGCCGAGGTGGTCGATGTCATCCACGCGGTGCGACGAATCTGGCTGGCCGGCGTGGCGGCGCAGTTTCAGCAGGTAGGTGATGGTGGCGATGAAGTCGCCCTGGTCCAGCGTGCGGCGGTCGAGCGGATGGAGCACTTTTTCGCCGCGCTTGCCGCGCTCGTCCTGCTCGCGCAGCCATCGCTCCGGCGCGTAGTCGGAGTTGTCATGCAGCTTGATGTTGAACTTCATGCGGCCGACGCGCGAGAAATCGTACTTGCGCGGGTCGAAGAACATGCCCTGGAACAGCGCCGTGGCCGTGTCGCGGGTGGGCGGATCGCCGGGGCGAAGCTTGCGGTAGATTTCCAGCAGCGCGTCGTCCTGCGACTTCACACTGTCCTTCTTCAGGGTCATCGAGATGACGTTGCCGGCGTCGTCGCGCTCGGGGAAGAAGATCTCCACGGCGGACAGTTCGGCGTCGATGATGCGGCCGATCACGGTGGAGGTCAACTCATGGTTGGCCTCCACCAGGATTTCGCCCGTGGTCATGTCGACCACGTCGGAGGCCACGTAGGCGCCCTCGAGGTCGTTGGCGGCCACTTCCACCTGTTCGATCTTCTGCTTGTTCAGTTCGCGCAACACGCCGCGGGTGATCTTCTTGCCCTGCGTCACCACGGTTTCGCCGGCCTTGTTGTTGATGGCGTAGCTGAGCTTGAGATCCTGCAGCGACTCGCTCACGGGCATAAGCAGTTTTCCGCTCTTGAGCCTCAGTTCGCTCACGCGGTAGAAGGCCTTGAGGATCTCCGAGTCGCTCTTGAAGCCGAGCGCGCGCAGGAAGACCGTGCCGTAGAACTTGCGCTTGCGGTCGATGCGCACGTAGAGCAGGTTCTTGCTGTCGTATTCAAACTCCACCCATGAACCGCGGTAGGGGATGATCTTGCCGAGGTAGTAGCCCTGGGCCGCCACGCGTTCAAAGAAGACGCCCGGCGAACGGTGCAACTGGCTGACGATGACGCGTTCGGTGCCGTTGATGATGAAGGTGCCGTTTTCGGTCATCAGCGGGATTTCGCCGAAAAAGACCTCCTGCTCCTTAATGTCGCGGACGGTCTTGTTGCCGGCCTCGTCCTTGTCGTAGACGGTAAGCCGGATGGTGACCTTGAGCGGAGCGGCGTAGGTCATGCCGCGCTCTTCGCACTCGGGCACGTCGTATTTCAATTGCAGGCCCACGGGGTCGCCGCAGCGGTTGCAGAAGGTGACGATGTTGCGGTTAAAGGTGCCGCACTTGCCGCACAGCACTTCGCCGGTGTGGAAGGGGTCGGTGCGGATGGAGGCGCCGCACTGGCGGCAGGTGGAGCGCAGGTGATGGAGGCCCTTCAGTGAGCCGCACTTGCATTCCCAGTTGCCAATGGAGTAGTCAACGAAATCAAGCTGAGACAGGCCGCGGAAGTCGGTGATGGGAAAGACGCTGCTGAAGACGCTTTGCAGGCCCTGGTCATCGCGTTCGTTCGGCAGCAGGTCCATTTGCAGGAAGCGCTCATAGGAGTTCTTCTGCACCTCGATCAGATTCGGAATGGGGATCGAAGCTTTGATCTTGGAAAAATCAACTCTCTCGCGTTCGAAACCGTTTGAAGGGTTCTGCATTGATTCACTCCTCACACACCACTCAGGCTGGCCCGGCCCGGGGTTCAAGCTACGAAACAAGCAAGCTGTTGGCGGCGCGCTGGCCTTGGGCGCGCTCACCGGCAACTTGGATCTCAAACAACGGCAGGACTACACTTGGCTGGCTGCACGGGCCAAATCCGCATGGGGAATTCGACCGGCATGAGCCGGGGATCTGGCTGGGCGAAGCGGGGAATACTTCGCGCGGGGAGATGACGAATGGGGAAACCTGCTGCCGCGCGGCGGGCCGAGCGGGGACGCACGATTCCCGCGAGCTCCCCCCCTGGAGAAACACACGGGAAACGACGATGGAGGCAGAGGGAGACACACCCCTGCCCCGGTCATGTAAGGAAAAATTCAAGCGCAAGTTCCGAGTCCGACTCCGGCCGAGATCAACTTAAGTGTAACAAACGCCAGAAACTGGCGTCAAACACACCCAACCGCGCGGCAAATTCGCCCTAGCTCGGGCCCCGCCGCGCGGCGGAAGATGTCCACACTGAGCCTTCCGGCAACCGCCCGCGCTCTCCGCCCGGGTGACCGCCGGTGTTGGCGGGGACGAGCCCCGCGCCCGGTTACTTGATCTCGACGTCGGCGCCGGCGTCGACGAACTTCTTCTTGATCGCCTCGGCTTCGTCCTTAGTCACGCCTTCCTTGACGTTCTTGGGCGCGCCGTCCACCAGGTCCTTGGCTTCCTTCAGACCCAGGCTGGTGATCTCGCGGACCACCTTAATGACGTTGATCTTGTTGGCGCCGGCCGCCTTGAGAACCACCGTGAACTCGGTCTTCTCTTCAACCGCGGCAGCCACGGCGCCACCTGCCGCCGGAGCCGCTACGGCCACGGCCGCAGCCGCCGCCGAAACGCCCAGCTTCTCTTCCAACATCTTCACGAGCGAAGACGCCTCAAGAAGCGTCAGACCCTGAATCGATTCTGCAATTGCGTTGATGTCCGCCATGATACCCGAACTCCTTTTTTCCTTGAACTCGAACCGCGATCACGCCTGCCCGCGAGGGGCCGTGCGCATCTACGCGGAGAACTTGTTTTCTTTCACACCCTGGTCGATGACCACGGCCAGGTTGCGGCCTACGCCATTGATCGCCGTCACCAACTGCTGCGCCGGAGCATTGATGACATACAACAGCTTGGCGAATATCTCTTCCTTCGAGGGCATGTTGGCCAGAGCTTCAATCTGGCTCACTTCAAAGACGCGGCCCTCGACCACGCCCGCCTTAAAGGTGAACGTGGGATTGTCCTTGGCATACTTGGTGAGCGCCTTGGCCAGGGCCACCGGATCGGTGCTCGTGTAGGCGATGGAACTCATGCCGCCCAGGCCCTTCAGGATGGGCTCGGCGGGCGTGCCCTTGGCCGCCTTCTCCACCGTCGTGTTCTTGATCACCTTGTAGCGGCCGCCGGCGTCACGCACGGCTTTGCGCAAAGCGAAATCCTGCGCCACGGTGAGCTTGTCAAACGCGGTGAGGAAGACGTGCGGCGTCGACTCGAGCGCGGTATGCAACTGCTGGGCTTCTTCGATTTTGAGCGATTTCTTCTTCATGGCTTTCCTCGTCGCGCCTAGACAGCCTTCACCGTCAGGTTGTAGGTGGTGACATCGAGCGGAATGCCGGGGCCCATCGTGGAGCACACCGTCACGCTCTTCACATACTTGCCCTTGGCAGCCGCCGGTTTGGCGCGCACCACGGCGCCGATCAGCGTGCTCGCGTTCTCCACCAACTTCGGCGTGGAGAAACTGGACTTGCCCACCGGAGCGTGAATCACGCCCGTCTTGTCCACGCGAAACTCCACCTTACCGGCTTTGATTTCGCGAATCGCGCCCGCCACGTCGGCCGTCACCGTGCCCGTTTTCGGGTTCGGCATCAAGCCGCGCGGACCGAGCACCTTACCGAGGCGGCCCACCGAGCGCATCATGTCGGGCGTGGCGATCACGGCGTCGTAGTCGATCCAACCTTCACCCTGGATCTTCTGCACCATCTCTTCGCCACCCACAAACTCCGCGCCGGCTTCCTCGGCTTCCTTCACTTTGTCGCTGCCGGCGATGACTAGCACGCGAATCTTCTTGCCCAAACCATTGGGCAGGACAACCGTGCCGCGCACCATCTGGTCGGCGTGCTTGGGATCGACGCCGAGACGCATGTGCACCTCGACCGTCTCATCGAACTTGGCAAACTTGATTTTCTGAACGAGAGGAACCGCTTCTTCCAACGTGTAGAGCTTGTCGTCTACCTGCTTGAGCGCAGCGGTGTACTTCTTACCGGTTTTACGAGACATATTGTGACCTGGTCCAAACGGCCGCCCTGTGCCCCCACCCCTACCGCGAACCCATTGCTAGGTTCTTGCCGGGATGGGCTAGCCGGACAGGCCTCCCAAAGCTGCGTCCGCCTCTTCCTGAACCCGCATGCCCTGGCAAGGCCACGGCAGGGGTCAGAAGGCGAACCCTCCTAGTATAGCAACCCGTCTGCCAAACGCAAGTGGAGCCGCTCAGCTTGTCGCCGAGCGGCCCGGTTCTCTCATACGCCATACTCCCACACAAAGGGCTCTCACACAAAGGCAGGCGGCTCCAGAGCAAGGTCCCTCACCCTGCCCTGGAGCCGTTGGATCAGCTTCCGGATGGTCGATGTTCAGTTGACCACCTCGAGGAGGCTTTCGAAGCTGTCCAGATGGTTCATCGATCCGTTCAGCAGCGAGGTGTAGACTCGCTTCACCTCGGTATTGACGACAGCCGGCAGGGCCTTTTCCAGATCGGCGATGTCGGTCTTCTCCACCAGCACGCCCACTTCGAGCGCGTCCTTCACGGACTGCTCACCCTTGGCCAGCAGTTGATTGAAGAGGTTCTGCAGTTCCTGGCTCTTGAAGACGCCTTCGGCGTTGCCCTCGGCCGGGTCGGCAAGCTGGTAGCGCTCCAGCAGGCGGCCCAGTGCGTCCATGTGCCGCTGTTCGCTTTCGGCGATGCGGTCAAAGGAGCGGATGTTCCACTTGGCGTAGAGCCGGCGGTAGACATCGCGGGCCAGCTTCTCCTCTTCTCGCATGAAGGCCGGGCTGGCGGCCTCGGCTTCACTCAGCGGCTGGGGCGCGGTGACGCAGGCGCCGGTGCAAACGCCGGTCCCGCTGCCGGGCCTGTTCGCGGCTCCGCTGCCATTGCCGTTACCGTTGCCGTTGGCCTGGGCCAGCAGCGGCGCGGCAGCCAGGATGGCGGCGCCGGCCACGGTGAGCATCTTCGTCCAGAAGGACGCGTTGGATGGGGATGTGCGGTTCATGATGGAGTCTCCTCGTTGTCTCGTCTAGCGGTGCACTGCCGGCCGCTGTTTAGCGGCGGCCTCCGCGGCTGCCCTGTGCGCTGCGGCCTTGCGACGAACGGCCCTTGGGCCCGGTGTTGTCGCACACGCCGCCGTTCTGTCCGCCCTGCCGGTTGCCCGACTTGGCGCCATGGCCGGTGCCGTCTTTCGGGCCCGCGCCCTGGTTGCCGGTGCCGTCGTTGGGCCCATTCCGCTTGCCCTTCATGGCGGAGTTGCCGTTGAAGCCCGGCGTCTGCGGCGAGCCGGCGACGAACTGAGCAAACGTGGGAGCCGTGAACACAAACATGCCCGCGGCGAGGGTGGTGGCTAAGAAAAAGCGTTTCATGATTTGTCTCCTATGCATTTCTTGTATGAACCTGGTCGCCGAGGCCTTCTGGCTGCCGGCTTCCTGGAGATCCTCTGAATCTTGTTTTCTGATCTCCTGCTATTGGAGACGCAACCAAATCAAACCAAGGGGCAAAATGTGCGTAAAACGTCCTTTACCGCCTCTTTACATCGGGTATAGCCGGGGCCGGCCCGCGAGCTTATCCAGCGAACTTGTAGCCGATGCCTTGCAGGGTGACGATGAAGCGCGGGTGCTTCACATCGGGCTCGAGCTTCTGCCGCAGCCAGCCCACGTGCACATCGACGGTGCGCGTGGTGAGCGCCGATTCGTAACCCCACACGTCGCGCAGCAGTTGGTCGCGGCCGAGGGCCTCGCCGCGATGCTCAATAAGGTAGCGCAGCAGTTGGAACTCACGCGCCGAGAGCGCCACCGGTTCGCCCGCGCGCCGCACCTCGGCGCCGCGCAGGTTCACCACCACATCGCCGAACTCCACCACCGGGCCCGCCGGTACGCTCGCCTGCGCACGCCGCAGCAGCACCTCGATGCGCGCCAGCAGTTCCATCATCTCGAAGGGTTTGGTGACGTAGTCGTCGGCGCCCAGCTTGAGCCCGACCACTTTATCCACCACCTGAGAGCGCGCGGTGAGCATGATCACCGGCACGCTGGAACCCATGCGGCGCAGTTCCTGGCAGACGTCGAGGCCGCTCATGCCGGGCAACCCGACGTCGAGCAGCACGAGGTCATAGACGTGTTCGCGCAGAAGAGCCAGCGCCCGCTCGCCATCGGCGACGGCCTCCACCTGATAGCCTTCGACGCGCAGGCGATCATCGAGCATCATCACGAGGTCGGCTTCGTCTTCCACCAGCAGGATCTTCTTCGACACTATCTTCTATTCTGCGCCAGCGCCGGCTCTAAGCTGCGCCCGCCGCAGGAAGCCGCACGGTGAAGACCGTTCCGCCGGGCCGCTGGCTCTCGACGCTCACCGTGCCGCGATGATCCCCGGCGATGCGCTTCACCAGGCTCAACCCCAGGCCCGTGCCATGGAGCCGCATTTGCGCCGCGCCCTGGCCGCGGAAGAAGGGTTCAAAGATGCGCTGCAACTCGCCGGGCGCGATGCCCCCGCCTTTGTCTTCCACGGTGATCTCGACCGCATCCCCGCTCTTTGTCCGCGCGCGCTTCACCTTCAGGGCGAGATATCCGCCGGAGCCGCCATACTGCACACCGTTCATGATCAGGTTGCGCAGCATGTGGGAGAGCGCCGTGGCGTCGCCGGGGATCGCCGGCAGGTCCGGCTCCACCTGTTGCACAAACTCGATGCCGGCTTCGGCAATCGCCGGGCGGCAGGTTTCCACGGCGCGGCGAACCACATCCGCGACGTTGACCTCACGGAAGCGCTCACGGGCCACGCTCTGGGCCACGGCGAAGCCGAGGGCGTCCTGCACCATCTCCGACAGCCGCCGGCTCTGCTTGCGGATGATCTCGCCATACTGCTGGGCGCGCTCGCTGGAGACCGCTACGCCATCGGCGAGGTTATCGGCGGCCGAGCGGATGACGGCCAGCGGCGTGAGCAGTTCATGGGAGATGCCGGCCAGGAATTCGGAGTGCGCGCGCGCCAGCTTTTGTGTCCGCCGCGTCAACGTGAAGATCAGCAGCACGCTCGCGCCGAGCAGCAGCAACATGGCGAAACCGAGCGCGAGGTTGCGCTTGCGCAGACCTTCCACGGCCGCTTCGAGCGAACCCGCGCGGTGGCGCACGGCCAGCCGCCAGTGCCCTTCCCCGCCGCCCTGCACACTCTGCGCGGCCAGACCACGGCCTCGAAAAGAAGGCCGGTCCGCGCGCGGCCCGCGTCCTTTGGGCTGGCCCTGCCCGCGGCGGCCGGGCCCTGACGCCTCAAACGCCGCCATCGGCGCAAAGCGGCCAGCTTCTTCCGGACGCAGCGCGAAGAACGGAAGCTCCAGGTCAGGCTTCCCTGCCCCCGGCTCATGCGCGGCCGGAGAGGGAAAGATGAGCCGCCCCGTATCGCTCGTGCGGACCTCTACCTGGTAATCAAGCTCGGCGCTCACGGCGAGGTGTTTGCTCACCAGCGCGGGCAGGAGAGTGCGGCGCAGGTGGTCCTCATCCAATTCGAGAATCACCGCTCCTTTTTCGTGGCCCATGCCCGGCTCCCCCTGGCGCGAGCCGGTGTCCGACACGAAGAGCACCAGCGCGGGAATCGCGGCGTCGATGCGCCACTGCACGGGCAGCCCGCCCTGGCTGGTCGCCGTGGTGATCCGGGCGCGGATGCTCTCAAAGCGTTCCTCCCACTTGGCCTCGGCGAGCGCGGGATCGCCCTCGTGGTGGCGATGAAGGGTAGCAGTTCCATTGGCTTCGACATTGATCACATAAACGCGCCGGATGAGGTTGGGGAACGCCGCCGTCTGCCGCCACACACGAGCGTGCTCGGCGACGTCGCGCCAGTGGCCTTCGCGCCATTCAAACGGGGCGACGAGGAAGGTCATGCAGGCGCGCATCACCTCATGATCAAACTCCTGCGTTAGCCGGCCCGAGGCGGCGCGCAGGTGCGCTTGCATGCGCTCGCGCTCGGCCACCGTGACAGCGTCGATCCAGCGGAACTGCAGGAACGCGAGAGAGAGCAGCAAGGCGACCAGCAGCGCGGCCGCCGAGGCCCAGAGCCAGGTTGTGGGGATGCGCAGGCGCACGGTGTGTCCGGGTTGAACTCCACCTTTACTCTATCGCCGACCAGGCACGCGCAGCGGCTGGCGCGTTGCGGTGTCGCACCAATGAGCACGGATGGCTTCGTCGGGTCGGAAGGTGAGAGCGTCACCGTGCCATCGATACACGGCGCAACCCAGCGATTGCGTACGCCGTAGCGCGGCCGGATCGAATCCAGTCGTGCGCGTGTGATGCGCGACTCGCAGGCTTCCGCCCAACTCGTCACCCAAGGGGAACAACAACCGCCGCCGGTCATCTCGCCACTCGCCTGACTTGTGAAGATCGGTGGTGTCGTACGCCTCGCGCTCCATCGTACGGAAGATGCGATAGAGACGGCCCTGCCACAACCGGTAGATCGTCAACTCCGTGCTCATGAAGCCTGTGCCATGGCCGTTCACGCGCACGACGAGATCGTCATGGTAGGCCTGGGTGGCGCTCTTCAGCTCGATCAGTTCGCTTCCCCCGTTATCGTCAAACTCCCCCACGCACCACCAGGCTTTGCCGTCGAAATCGAACACGTGGGCCGCGGATAGCCGCCGGCGCTCGAAGCTGTAGAGGAGCACCCGTTCCAGTTCCTGATCGTCGTCAAGGTTGGCGGCGAGCAGACGTACATCTACCAGGTTAGGAACAGCGTTGTTCGGAAAGTTTAGTGTCACGCCCATTTGCCGGAAGCCCAAGCGGCGGGTCTCCTCCGACGGGCTCAACAAATTGCGCGCGATTGCCACCGGGTCGGCGTAGACGCGCATTCGCGGTTCCGGGCGCGCCGCGGGGGTGATGGTTTGCCCCCAAACAGAAGCCGGGAAGATCAGGAGGAAGAGGGCGCGCGGCAGATCACGCATCATGCCCGCATGGTAGCGCGGCGAAACCACGGGGCGGGGGCCGTACAGCCGATTTCCCGCGCCCAGCCCACCCCCGCGCTACAATCAAGGGTTTGGTTTCCCCTCAACATGGCTAATCTGATTGTTCTTGGTGCGCAATGGGGCGATGAAGGCAAAGGCAAAATCGTCGACCTCTTTTCCGACCGCTTCGACATTGTGGCCCGCTACCAGGGCGGACACAACGCCGGCCACACGGTGTGGATCGGCGAACAGAAGTATGTCTTGAAGCTGATCCCCAGCGGCATCCTGCGGCCGGGCAAGCTGGCCGTGATCGGCAACGGCGTGGTCATCGACCCCAAGGCGCTCATCGAAGAGATCACCACTCTTGAGAAGCTTGGCATCGACGTCCGCTCGCAGTTGCGCATCTCCAACCGCGCCCACGTCATCCTGCCCTTCCACCGCATGGTGGAGCGCATCAGCGAGGACTCGCCGGACAAGGCCATCGGGACCACCTCGCGCGGCATCGGTCCGGCGTATGAGGATAAGATCGGCCGCCGCGGCATCCGCATCGCCGACCTGATCGACCGCGCCACGTTCACCGAACTCTACACGCCGCTCCAAAAGGACAAGCGCACCATCGCCGCCGCCTTCGGCATCGAGAAGATGGACGACAACGTCCTCGACGAATACCTCAGCTATGCCGAAAAGCTCGCGCCAATGGTGTGCGACACCGCCGCGCTGCTCCACAACGCGATGAACGGCGGTAAGCGCATTTTGCTGGAGGGCGCGCAGGGCACCATGCTCGACGTCGACCACGGCACCTATCCTTATGTAACGAGTTCGAGCGCGGCCTCGGGCGGCGCGGCCACCGGTACGGGCATCCCGCCCACGCGCATCAGCGGCATCATCGGCGTCTCCAAGGCCTACATCACGCGCGTCGGCGCAGGGCCGTTCCCGAGCGAAGATCATGGCGACCGCGGCGAGGCCATTCGCAAAGCCGGGAATGAATATGGCTCGGTCACCGGACGCCCGCGGCGCTGCGGCTGGTTCGATGTGCCGCTGCTGCAGTACACGGCCATGGTGAACGGTTTCGATTCGCTCATCGTCACCAAGCTCGACGTGCTCGACGCGCTCGATGAGGTTCCTGTGTGCGTGGCCTATAAGATCAACGGCAAGACAGTGACCGAGATGCCCGCCTCACAGGGTGAGTTGGCCAAGGTCGAGCCGGTGTATGAGATGTTGCCCGGCTGGCACACGCCGACGTTTGGCATCGACAGCCTCGACGCGCTGCCAGAGCGCGCCCGCGCCTACCTGCGCTTCCTCGAAGAGCGCACCGGAGTGGAAGTGGGCAGCGTCTCCACCGGACCCGAGCGGAACCAGACTCTTGTCGTGCCGGGCTCGAAGCTGGCCAGGCTGCTGGGTTAGCCGCGATGAATATTCTCGTTGCGGGCGGAGCGGGCTACATCGGCAGCCACACGGTGAAGGCCATCGCCGAGGCCGGCCACCATCCCATCGTCGCCGACAACCTGGTGAAGGGCCACGACTGGGCTGTGCAGTGGGGACAGTTTGAATTCTGCGATCTCGCCGACACAGCGGCCATTGCCGGCATCTTCAAGCGCCACTCGATTGACGCCGTCATTCACTTTGCCGCCTATATCGAGGTTGGCGAATCGATGCAGGATCCGGGCAAGTATTTCCGCAACAACGTCGGCTGCTCGCTCAACCTGCTCGACGCCATGCAGCAGGCCGGCGTGAAGCACATCGTCTTCTCCTCGACGGCGGCCGTCTACGGCGTTCCGCAGCAGGTGCCAATGCCCGAGTCGCACCCCAAGATTCCGGTGAACGCCTACGGGGAAAGCAAGCTCATGGTGGAGCGCATGCTCGACTGGTTTTCGGTGAGCCATGGCTTTGCCGCCGCCAAGCTGCGTTACTTCAACGCCGCCGGGGCCGACTCGCAAGCCCGCATCGGCGAAGATCATTCGCCTGAATCGCACCTCATCCCGCTCGTCCTGGCCGCCGCGCGCGGCCAGCGGCCCCACATCTCCATCTACGGAACCGACTACCCGACCCCGGACGGCACCGCCGTGCGTGACTACGTCCACGTCGACGACCTGGCACAGGCCCACCTGCTGGCCCTTGCCCGTATTCGCGCCACCAACACGACCTGCGAGTACAACCTCGGCACCGGGCGCGGCTCGAGCGTGCGCGAGATCATCCGCACCGTCGAGGAGGTCTGCGGCGTGAAAGTGCCTGTAAAGGAAGCTCCACGCCGCGCCGGCGACCCGCCTGCCCTGGTGGCTGACCCGGCCAAAGCGATGGCTGAGTTGCACTGGCAACCGGCGGCCAGCGACCTAGCCCATATTGTCGCCACAGCCGAGCGATGGTATCGCAAACACAACAAGTTGTAGACCACGTGGGGCCTAGGGAGGCGAGAGGATAGGGTGGCGCTTGACGACCCTTGACCCTATCAGATAATCTCTACTAGGCAATAGGTGATTCAAGCGTGGGACCTCTCAACATCTCTGTAAAGGGTGAATACGCCCTACTGGCCCTGTTTGACCTTGCGTTGCAGCGTCCGGGCGAGCCGGTGAAGATTGCCGGCATCGCGCAGAGGCAGAAGATTCCGCAGAAATTTCTCGAACTGATCCTGGCCGCGCTGAAACAGGGCAATTTTGTAGAGTCGCGGCGCGGGGCCGACGGCGGCTATCTGCTGGCGCGTTCTCCGCAGGAGATCAGCGTCGGCGATATCCTGCGATTTGTGGAGAGCGGCCGCATGGGTCGCAACCAGGGCAAGCGCCGGCAGGACACGCCGTTTTCCGAGATGTGGGGGCGCGTGGAGACGGCCGTGAGCGGCATTTTGGACCACTGTACGCTGGCCGAAGTCGCACGCACATGGCAGGAGCGGCAAAGCCGCTACATACCAAATTGGGAAATCTAGGCGCCGCCCGCGGCGGCTCACCTCATCAGGAGCACTCATGATTTTCAACGACAACTCATTGAGCATTGGCCGCACCCCGCTGGTGCGATTGAACCGGGTGGCGCAGGGACTCCCTGTCACCATCCTGGCCAAGATCGAAGGCCGTAATCCGGCCTATTCGGTGAAGTGCCGCATAGGCGCGTCGATGATCTGGGAGGCGGAAAAGAGCGGCGCGCTCAAGCCGGGCATGGAACTGGTGGAGCCCACCAGCGGCAACACAGGCATTGCGCTGGCGTTTGTGGCCGCGGCCCGCGGCTACCCGATCACGCTCACCATGCCGGAGACGATGTCCATTGAGCGGCGCAAGGTGCTGAAGGCGTTTGGCGCGAAACTGCTGCTGACCGAAGGCGCGGCGGGCATGCGCGGGGCCATCCAGAAGGCTGAGGAGATCGCCGCCGCCGATCCGAAACGCTTCCTGCTGCTGCAGCAGTTCAAGAACCCGGCCAACCCGAAGATCCATTTCGAAACCACCGGGCCGGAGATCTGGGACGACACCAACGGAGGCATGGATGTGCTGGTGAGCGGCATCGGCACCGGCGGCACGATCACGGGCATTTCGCGGTTTTTCAAAGAGGCCAAGGGGAAGAAGATCCTCTCGGTAGGCGTCGAACCGACGGCGAGCCCGGTGATCACGCAGACGCTGAAAGGCGAGGCAATCAAGCCCGGGCCGCACAAGATTCAGGGCATCGGCGCCGGCTTCATCCCCGACACGCTCGACCTGAAGCTGGTGGACCGCGTCGAGCAGGTGAGCAATGATGAGTCCATCGAGATGGCCCGCCGGCTGGCGGCGCAGGAAGGAATCCTGTGCGGCATCTCCTGCGGCGCGGCGGCCGCGGCGGCGGTGCGGCTTGCACACGAACCAGAGATGGCCGGCAAGACAATCGTGGTGATTCTGCCCGACTCCGGCGAGCGCTACCTGAGCAGCGTCCTGTTTGAAGGGATGTTTAACGAATAAGTAGGAAATGCAGGAAAAGAATTGAGAGGAGCGGGCGCCTGTGTTGGGTGATGAGGGGTGATGGCGCCCGCTGTCGTAACGGGGATGTCTATAGGGCGCGGGGGTAACTGAGAATGTTACAGACGCCCGTAAAAAAATCGATAATGGCATTCACATTTTCTCCTTGACCTTTTCTTCGCCCTCTCGTATTCTGGTGGCGAACAGACAGCGAAATACTCGTCGCCAAGGAGAGGCAGCCATGACTCATTCCCTTTCTTTGCGGAGCGGCACCTCCGCCTCCGCCACGCCTGCGTCCGGACCGCATTGCGGGGTCTCGGGTTGGATGCACTCCGGGTGGGACCGCGCCGTGTTTCCCCGCCCCCAGGCGCGTGGCTTCCATCCTCTTGAGTTCCTGGCGCAGCGGCTCGACACGCTGGAAATCGACAGCACGATGTATCAGTTCCACCGCCCGGAACTGGTCAAGCTGTGGGGGGCCAAGGTGTCGCACAACGATCAGTTCAAATTCACGGCGCGTCTGCACCGGCAGTTCACGCATGAGCGGCAATTGGACGACGCCTCGGTGGCGCTGTTTACGCAGAGCCTGCGCCCGCTGCTGGATCGCGGCCAATTGGGCGCGCTTCTGATGCAGTTCCCCTCCTCGTTCCGCTTCACAGGCGAGAACCGCGACTTCCTCATCCGGCTGCGCCGCGCCTTTTTCGGCGTTCCCGCTGGTGGCCGAACTGCGGCACGCCTCCTGGACGGTGGAGGAGGCTATCGGCACGCTGGTGGATTACAAAGTGGGCTTCTGCAATCTGGACCAGCCGCGCTCGCTGCGCGCCACCGCGCCGGCATCATGGCTCACCACGCGCGTCGGCTATGTAAAGTTGTACGGTCCGGCGGCGGGCACGAGCTTTGGCGAGTTTGACGACCGCGAAGCCACGCGCAGCGGCCAGCGCACGGGTCACAACCACTTCTTCTCACTCGCCGAGATGGAAGCCTGGCAGCCGCGCATCGAACATCTGCGCCGCTTCGCCGAGGAGGTCTACGTGGTGTTTGCCAACGACGGCGGCGGCAAGAGCGTGATCAATTCGCTCCAGATGCAGTCGCTGCTGGGCGGCGAACGTCTCACCACGCCTGCCCGCCCGCAGGTGGCCGCCGCCGCATCTGCGCAGACCCCGGCCGCGCCCGCCCTGTTCGACGTCGCCGCCTGAGGCCGCGCCCTACAGCCCGGCCGTTTTCATGGCCGCGCGCAGTGTCGCCAGATCGCTCTTCATCAATCGGAGGAATTCGGAGCGTTCGATGGTCATGCCCTTGCCGGCATGGGCGTCGCCCACCTCCGGGTATTCCATATGAAGCTGAATGGGGCCGGTGAACCCGGCCTCTTTCACGTAGCCGAAGAAGCGCGTCAGGTTCACCATGCCCTTGCCGAGCGAACACCAGCGCGGGGCCCACACGCCCTTGGCGTTCTTCTCCCAATAGAAATCCTTCACGGCGATGCCGCGCGTATAGGGCAGAATCATGCGCGAGGTGGACATCCACGCCCCGTAGCCGCCTTCCACCGTGGCGTGGCCGATGTCGAGGTTGATGCTGATCGACTCCGGCTTGAACTCGCGCGTCACAGTGAAGATGTCCCAAAACGCATTGCCGAACTGACCCGGGCCTGAGTGCGTGTGATACATGGCGCACATGCCGTGGGCGCGGTTGAGCGCATCGAGGTCCTTGGTCTTCTCGTAGTAGGCCTTCAGCTGCGCTTCGGGCGCTTTCTTCTCGTCCCAGCGGAAGCCGCCCCAGCGATAGCGCTTGATGTCGAGCGAGGCCAGCGTCTTGAGGATTGCCTCGGCGTGAGGCGAGGTGGCATCGACGATGCCAGCCGTCACCATGGGCGTCGAGAGGCCAGCCTTGTGGATCGTCTCGACAGCGCGAGGCAGATCGTCGGCAACGCGTTCGGGCAGCACGTGGCCGCCGGCGCGCACGGTGAGGTCGACGCCGTCATAGCCGATCTCCTTGCAGAGCGCGGCGGTCTCCTTCACGTCGGTCCACTGAAAGTGTTTGGAGAAGGCGCAGATGGGCAGCGGGTTGGCTCCGTTGGCCGGAGAAGCGGCGGCCAGGCCCGTGAGCCCGGCGGCGCTTCCGGCCAGGCCGGCGAGGGCGGTGCGGCGGGTAATCATGACGATCCCTAGTGTATCCCCGGCGGACCTGAGTTAGTAGAGCAGGATGCCCACCGGGATGACAATGGCCAGCGCAATCACAGTGGCGACGACGTGCCCCCACCAGACGTGTTTGTACGAGTTCGAGTGGGTCAGTCCGGCCACAGCCATCGTCGTGATGACGACGCCGTTGTGCGGCAGCGCATCGAATGCTCCGGCCGACATGACGCAGACGCGGTGTACAAGGTCGGGGCTGAGGCCGAGGGCGAGGTACTTGGGGGCGATGGTTTCGAGGATGATGCCCAGTCCGCCGGAGGCCGAACCGGAGATGCCGGCCATGATGTTGGTGGCGATGGAGAGCGAGATGATGGGGTGGCCGGGCATGGCCAACAGCCACGCGCTGACCGTTTTGAAGCCCTCGGTGGCGGCGATCGACATACCGTAGCCGACGTCGGCGCAGGTATTGATGATGGGGTTGACCGTGTTCACCGCACCGCGGTTCAGCGTGTCGAGCAGGTTGCCGAAGCGGCTCCAGAAGAGGACGACGCACACGGCGGCGGCCGCCGTCATGGCCAACAGGATGTCGAGCTTGACGAGGTTGAGCAGTACGATCAGGGTTGAGGGCGGCAACAGACAGAGAGCGACATGCGGACCCGCCGGCTGCGAGCCTGGCGCCTCGGCCTCCGCCGCGGCCCCGCCCGACGGTGTGGCGGCGTAGCTTTCCCCGCGTGCCACCGCGCGGCGCAGGGCAAATCGCATATACCAGAGATTGAACACCACCAGCACCGCCGCGCCAAGCAACCCCAGCGCCGGCGCCGAGGTGGGCGACGAGGTCATGTAGCGGGTCGGCATGATGTTGATGATCGACGGCGTGCCGGGAATCATCGTCATCGTGATTGAGCCGAGGCCAAAGGTGAAGGCGGCCGCGAACAGATGCCAGGGCACGTTGAGCTCGCGGAACAGGGGCCGCGCGATGGGGATGACGGCGAAGATGACGACGAACAGGCTCACGCCGCCATAGGTGAGGCCGAGCGTGATGGCGCTGATGGCCAGCAGCACGTTGTACTGGCTGCCGCGCCCGGTGAGCCGCAGAATCGCCAGGGCAATCGACCGCGCCGCGCCGGAGTCCTCCATCACCTTGCCGAAGATCGACGCCGTGAGAAACACCAGGTAGAACTTCCCGGCATAGTTGACGAAACCCTTCATATACGGGCCGGTGAGCAAGGGCAGGATCTCCATGCCGGAAAACAGGGCCGTGACGATGACCGCCAGCGGGGCGATGAGGATGATGTGCCAGCCGCGCAGGGCGAGGGCGACGATCACAATCAGCGAGACGACAATGCCGGCGACACTCCAGTCCATGACCGGGTGAGTGTATCACCAGGGTTGAGCAGGGCGAGGTTGAGCGGGGAGGCGCTACTCGTCTTCGTCGTGGACGAAGACGCTCTCAAAGGCCAGGTGGAGAACCTCTTCGTTGAGCTCCCACGGGCGGCGCTCGAAGCGAATGAGGTCGATGGCGTGGTTGATGACGTCGCGCGGGTGGCAGCGGCGCCGGTCGCGCGTCGTGCCGCGGTAGTGCCGGTTCAGGAAGTCCTGCAGCAGCTCTTCGGTGTAGTCAAGCTCCTGCTGGTCGGCGAAGCGGCGGAAGATCTCCAGAAATTCCTCTTCGCTCGGGTTGCGCATGAGCATCTTGTAGCTGATGCGGCGCAGGAACGCCTCGTCGCCCAACTGGTCCGGGTTGAGGTTGGTGGAAAAGATCAGGAACGCCTCAAACGGCACGTTCATCTTCGCGCCGTTCTGGAAGGTGAGGTAGTCGATGTGCCGTTCCATGGGCACGATCCAGCGGTTCAGAATCTCCGCCGGTGAGCACTTCTGGCGGCCGAAGTCGTCGAGAAGGTAGATGCCGTTGTTGGCCTTCAACTGTAGCGGCGCGTCATAGAACTTGGAGATCGTGTTGTAGCTGAGGTCCAGCACCTCGAGCGACAGTTCGCCGCCGGAGACGATGAACGGCCGGCGCGTCTTGAACCAGCGCGTGTCGTAGTCGGGCTCGAAGGCCATGGCGCGGATCTCGTCGCCTTCATCGACAATCGGCTTGTGGTAAACGGGGTCGTAGAGCTGGATGATCTGGCCCTGGCACTCGATGGCGTAAGGCATGTAGATCGGCTCGGGGTCGATTTCGTTGAGCGCCTCGGCGAGGTAGGTCTTCCCGTTGCCCGGCTGGCCATAGACAAGGAACGACTTCCCGGCATTCACCGCCGGCCCAAGCTGGCTCAGCATGCGCGGCGTGGTCACCATGTGCCGGTAGGCCATCTCCAACCGGTCCATGGAGAGCCAGCTGTCCTTCCAGCGCTGCGCCTTCACCATCTCGGCATACTGCGACAGCGGCACCGGGGCCTTGCCGGCATACTGGTTCTGCTCCAGGTATTCACGGGCGTGCAGGCGTCCGGCCTCGGTAAGGGCGTACACGGAGGAAATCGCCCCCATCCCCATCGAGCGCCTCACCTGCACCAGGTGCTGGCGCTTGAGGAACTCGATCATTTCGTCGATCACGCTGAACCGCAGGCCGAGTGAGCGCGCCAAATCGCGCCCCAGCGTTTCGCTGCGAAAGTACAACGTCTTCAAAATCAACTGCTCCACCATCGCTTCCGGCAAGCCGGTGTCGCGCAGGTGGCCGGGCACCGCGGGTACGGCAGGGCCCACCTGCAGGTTGGCGGCGAGTTGAGCTACCTGTTCCGTCTGCATCTCCAGCAATCCACTTAGGTCATCGGCAAGGGGGGGCGGGAGGTTTAGCCAGAAAGGGCTATTTCGTACCACGTCCGGCTGGTTTTTGGCTTACTCGCCGGAAGGTCTATAATTCGGCAAGGAGTTCCCATGCCCAACCGTCGCAGATTCTTGGAGACCGCCGGCGCCGCGGTCGTTTACCAACTGGCCGCCAAAGGCCCCACGCTCCGCGCTGCCAGCGTCAACGACCAGGTCAATCTGGGCTTCATCGGCAGCGGCATCCGCGGCACGCAACTGATTGAAGACCATAAGTCCGTCGCCGGAGTGAACTGCGTGGCCGTGGTCGATCTCTACGACGGCTGCCTGAAGCGGGCCAAGGAACAGATCAACGACCAGATCATGGTCGGCAAGGACTACCGGGCGATTCTTGACCGCAAGGACATCGACGCCGTCGTCATCGCCATCCCGGATCACCTGCACAAAAAAGTCACCCTCGACGCCCTGTCGGCCGGCAAGCATGTCTACATCGAAAAGCCGATGACGTGGAGCCTGGCCGAGGGTCCGCAGATGATCGCCGCTGAAAAGGCCTCCGGCAAGGTGCTCCAGGTGGGCAGCCAGGGCAAGACCTCACCGCTCACCGCCAAGGCGCGCGAAATTGTGAAAAGCGGCCAACTGGGGAAGGTGCACATGGTGCGCATGTCCAACCACCGCAACAACGCCCAGGGTTCGTGGAAGTACGCCATCCCGCCCGACGCCTCACCGGAAACCATTGACTGGCCGCGCTTTCTCGGCCACTACAAGAACAAGGCGTTCGATGCCCGCACCTTCTTCCAGTGGCGCTGCTGGTGGGAATACTCAGGCGGCGTGGCCACCGACCTCTACGTCCACCTGCTCACCTGGCTGCACGAGGTGATGGACGTTCAGGCGCCGCACGCCATCAGCTCGCACGGGGGCATATACAAATGGAACGACGGCCGCACCGTGCCCGACTTCATGAATACGCTGTTTGAATACGACGGCTTCCTGGCCGACATGTACGTCAACCTGGAAACCAGCTACCGCCAGCGCCCCTGGACCATCCACGGCACCGAGGGCACGATGCACGAGGAGCGCAACACGCTGGTGGTCTTCCCCGAACCGGAAGACCGCGACGTGCAAGGCTACGGCACCTACCAGTGGCCGCGCGAGATGCGCGAGCAATATTACGTCTCCAAGGGCTACCTGCCCAACGGCCGCCCCAAGGAACCGCTGCCGCCGCCCAAGGAGCCGACCGTGGTCACCATCGACCGCGGCCTGTCGCACGCCGAGCTGTTCATCAAGTCGATTCGCGATGGTTCGCCTTCAGAGGAAAACGCTACCGAGGGCCATTATGCGCCGCCGGCGCGGCCCACGTCGCCAATGCCTCTTACCGCCAGAAACGGCGCTTGCAGTGGGATCACAAGTCGAATAAAGTGCGCGGCTGACCATGACCGCAGCCGATCCCGCCCAGCCAGCCGCGGCGCAGCCCGCCTCGCGCCGTCTCACTTCGCTCGACGCCTTTCGCGGCGCCACCATCGCCGGGATGATTCTGGTGAACAACCTCGGCGACCATTCCAACGCCTATGCCCCGCTGCTCCACGCCCAGTGGCATGGCTGGACGCCGACCGACCTCATCTTCCCCTTCTTCCTCTGGATCATGGGCGTGGCCATGGCCTTCAGCTTTGCCTCCCGGCAGGCGCGCGGCGAAAAACCGGAAGTGTTCCTGCGCCATGTCGGCCTCCGCGCCGGCGCGCTGTTTGCCATCGGCCTGTTCCTGAACGCCTTCCCGGCCTTCGATTTCGCCAACCTGCGCATCCCCGGCGTGCTGCAGCGCATCGCCCTCTGCTATCTGTTTGCCTCGATCATCGCGTTCTACAGTGAAACGCGCGGGTTGGTGCTGTGGAGCGCCGGACTGCTGGCCTCCTATTGGGCGCTGATGAAGCTCTACCCCGTGCCCGGCTCCAGCGCGGGCATCCTCGACCTGCAAGGCAACTTCATCCAATACATCGACTCGATGCTCCTGCAGGGCCACCTCTACAAGAACCAGTTGCGTTGGGACCCCGAGGGCATTGTCTCCACCATCCCCTCCATCGCCAACACGCTGTTCGGCCTCATCTGCGGCGGCATTCTGCGCTCGGACGACGACAACCGCTCCAAGCTCCGTTCGCTCGCCGTGTGGGGTTGCGGGCTGGTCGCCCTCGGCGTGCTCTGCGACCTCTGGCTGCCCATCAACAAGAACCTCTGGACCTCCTCATTCGCCATGTTCACCTCCGGCCACGCCTTCCTCGCCATGGCGCTCTCCTGGTGGCTGGTGGATGTGCGCGGCTTTAAAGGTGCGGCCCAGTTCTTCGTCATCTTCGGCGTCAACGCCATTGCCGTCTACTCGCTGTCGAGCGTGTTCGCCGACGTGATGTCGGTCACCGGCGCGAAGAAGGCCCTCTATGACGGCGTCTTCCTCCAGATCGCCTCGCCGATCAATGCCAGCGCCCTTTACGGACTGGCCAACGTCGCCGTGCTGTTCCTGTTCGCCTGGGTGCTCTACCGGCGGCGCATCTTCGTTAAGTTGTGAGGACTGGGCGCGACCAGCAGCAGGCGCGCCTGCCCCAGTCAGTGGAACGCTCCAGTGGGATTGTGAAGTGGGTTTACCCATAATATAATCCCAATATGGCCAGTGAATTGACGATCGATGCCGCAGGCCGCGTCACGCTTCCCAAGGCCCTGAGGCAGCAGCTCCAGCTCGAGCCTGGCGACACGCTACGTCTCGAAAGCGAAGGTGACCAGATTACGCTGCAACCCGTCCGGGCGGCCGCACCGATTCGCAAAGAGGACGGGATTTGGGTCTACAGGTCGGGGCAGAACGCGACCATCTCGATTCGCAAGTTGATCGAAGAGTCGCGCGAGGAACGCGATCTTAGAGCCCTTGGCCTCGGCCAATGACGATTTTCCTCGACACGTCGGTCTTGGTCGCTGCTTTCTGGGGCGACCATCCTCAACATGAGGCGAGTGTCGCCCTTCTCAAAGCGGCGGAGCCCCCCATCGCGTTCTGCGCCGCGCACACCGTGGCCGAGGTCTACTCCACCATGACTCGCCTGCCAGTGAAACCCCCGATTCCCACCGAACAGGCGCTCCTATTCATCCGGCAGATCCGCGAACGGTTCACCGTAGTCGCGCTGACCGAGGCGGAGTATTTTGAAACCACCGAGCGCCTGGCGGAGAAGGGACTGGCTAAGTCCTTTATCTATGATGGCCTGATCATGACAGCCGCGGAGAAGTCCGCCGCCGATTCCATCTATACATGGAACATCGACCATTTCCGTCGCGTCTCGCCAGCGACGACTGCGGCGAAGCTCCGAACCCCATAGGGCAGCGAGAGGCCATTTCGTTGGAGGGCTGATTCCAACCGCCCACCCCGGCTGGGATACCATGCAAGGAACTCGAACAGGAGATCGCCTCATGAACAAGCTCATCCTCGCCGCGCTGCTCTGCGCCGCTTCGCTGCCCGGCCAACTGGCCACCAAGAAATCGCTCACGCTGGAGGCGGCCAAGAAGATCGCCGCCGCTGCCGAGGCCGAAGCGAAGAAGAACAACTGGAACGTGGTCATCGCCATCGTCGACGACGGGGCCAACCTCATCTACCTGCAGAAGATGGACGGCACGCAGATCGGCTCGCTCTCCGTGGCCCAGGAGAAAGCCATGGCCGCCGTGCGCTTCAAGCGGCCTACCAAGGCGCAGGAGGACGCGCTGGTGAGCGGCCGCCAGGCCGTGCTCAAACTTCCCGGTTTCATGCCCGTGGAGGGCGGCATCCCGCTCCTGGCTGGGGCGGAACTGATTGGCGCCATTGGGGTTTCGGGCGTTTTGTCGACGCAGGACGGCATCATCGCGGCGGCTGGGGTTGCCGCTGCTAACAGTATGAAATAGAACAAGTTGCAGTAAACTCCTGCAACCACTCCGCCGATCTTTCACTTGACGATTCTCGTCAGGGAAAATACAATTCAATAACGTTCTTGCACCGCTTTAGGGGCAGGTGTGGGAATTCAATCAATCGAAGAAGGGGTTTATGAACACGAAGACAATGTTTGTCGTGGTGTTCCTGCTCATCAGTTCCTTGTGCTTTGGGCAAGTCAGCACGGGTTCCATTGCAGGCACGATCACAGATCCGGGTGGCGCGGCCATCCCGAACGCCAAAGTCACGGCCAAGAACCTGAACAGCGGGATCACCACCGATACCGTCACCTCCGCGGCCGGTCTCTACGTATTTGGCAGCGTCCCGGTGGGCCAGTATGAGGTCAGCGTCGCCCAGGCCGGCTTCAAGAAACTCGTCCGCAGCGGTTTGGAAGTCCGCGTCGCACAGCGCGTCGTGCTGGACATGTCGCTGGAAGTCGGCGACGTGCAGCAATCGGTGGAAGTCACCGCCGAGGCGCCGCTGCTCGAGGCGCAGGACGCCACGCGCGGCCAGAACTTCTCCAACAAGTTTATGAACACCCTGCCGCTGTTCACCGGCGGCGTCCGCAACCCGGAAGCCTTCATCCGCTACATGCCGGGTGTGAGCTCGGGTACGCCGGAAACTTCGATCTCCGGATCGGGCGGCCGCGCCAAGGAGATTCTCCTCGATGGCGGCAGCGCCACCATCCCCGAGTCCGGCGGTGTTTCGTTCAACTTCCCCGCCTCCGAACAGTTCGGCGAGTTCAAGCTGCTCACCGGCACCTACTCTTCTGAATATGGCCGCTTCGGCGGCGGCGTTGAGGTGTTCATCACGAAGTCGGGCACCAACGAACTGCATGGCGGCGCTTTTTGGAACCTGCGCCGCGACATCTTCAACGCGGCTGGCTACAACGTGAACCGGGTCGCCGGCCGCACGCCTGGTTTTCGCCCCAAAGAACGCTTCAACGAGGCGGGCGGCGTCATTGGCGGCCCGGTGTGGCTGCCCAAGGTATACGACGGCCGCAACAAGACCTTCTGGTACTTTACCTACGCCAAGGACCTGCGTCCGGCTTCGCTCGGCTTTCCCGTGCTGACCGTTCCGCAGACTGCCTGGAAGGACGGCAACTTCGCCGGTTCGCAAGTGGTCTACGACCCGGCCACCACCTCGGGCAACACGCGCACCCCGTTTGCGGGCAACCTCATTCCGCGCAGCCGCTTTTCGCGCGTGGCCACCAACATCCTGCCGCTCATTCCCAACCCCACCAACCCGGTGATCGCCAACAACTATGCGTTCGTCAACACCTCCAAGGTGAACGACTACCACTACAGTCTCAAGTTCGATCACGCCTTCTCCAACAGCAATCGCTTGTCCTACTACATGAGCCGCCAGAACCAGGACATCCAGAACACCACCAACTTCGACGGTCCTATCGGCAACGGCCTCGGCTCGAACACACAGCGCCCGGAGAACTACCGCGTCAACCACGACCTGGTGCTCAAGCCGACGCTGCTCATCCACTCCACCTTCAGCTTCACCCGGCAACAGCAGGGCTGGGACAACCCGGCCCAGAAGGGCTTCGGCTCCAAGATCGGCATCCCCGGCGTGAGCGGGCTCTCCGATGCGTTCCCCCGCGTGAACTTCCTCGGAGCCGACGGGCTTTCGAATTGGGGCGTTCAGGACGGCAAGGTGTCCAACGGCACCCAGTTCAACTGGACCTATCACCTCACCCAGGGCATCACCTATTTGACCGGCAAGCACGAGATCAAGATTGGTTGGGATTGGCGCAACCTGCGCACCTTCTCCGATCCGCTTGATCTGGCCGGCACGAACGGCCAGTTCTTTTTCAATCGTGCCCAGACGGCTTCGCCCGGCGCTCTCACCACCACAGGCAACGCGTTTGCCAGCATGTTGCTCGGCGCCGCCGACACGGCCAACCGCTCCGTGGTTCCCGAAAGCCTGATCTTCGGCATCCGCTACGGCTACACGGCCGGCTACATCCAGGACAACTGGAAAGTGAACTCGCGCCTCACCTTGAACCTTGGCATGCGCTATGAGGTTCCCATCGGCTGGCATGAGAAGAACGGCGACTTCTCGCACATCGACCTCACCAAGCCCAATGCCGCCGCGGGTGGCCTGCCCGGCACGCTGGTGTTTGCCGGCTTCGGCGCCGGACGCTCCAATGTGAAGCGCTTCGCCCCGACCGACTTCAGCAACCTTGGCCCCCGCGTGGGCTTCGCCTACCGCCTCACAAACAAGACCGTCCTCCGCGGCGGCTGGGGCGTCTACTACCAGACCCTCGGCAATGGCGGTTGCGGCTGCCGTCTCGGCTACGGCAGCGGCCTCATCAGCTACGTCTCCGACGGCCTCAACCCAGCCCTCAACTGGGATGGCGGCGTGCCCCGCCCGGCCAACTTCACCGACCCGCCATCGCTCAGCGCCACGCAGGGCATCCTCTCCGGCGACATGGATCACATGTCGAGCACCTACGGCAAGTCGCCGCGCGTGCAGGAGTGGAGCCTGAACCTGCAGCACGAAGTGAGGAACTTCCTCATCGACCTGGCCTATGTCGGCAACCGCGGCCAACGCCTCAATTCGAGCGTCGATATCAACCAACTGCCCTCCAGCCGCCTCGTGCTGGGCGACCTGCTCGGCCGCCGCATCACCGATCCGGCCGTGGTGGCCGCCGGCTTCACCAAGCCCTACGCCGCCTTCCCCGACACCCAGACGCTGGCCCAGGCCCTGCGCCCCTTCCCGCAGTTCTTCGGCGTCATCAGCCGCAACTCCGGCCATGGCAAGACCTGGTACGACGCCTTCCAGGCCAAGCTCGAACGCCGCTTCGGCGACTGGCAGTTGCTCTCCAGCTACACCTTTGGCAAGTCGCTGGCGGCCAACCACTACCGCCAGATCTTCTCACAGCACTTCAATGTCGGCGCCCAGGATGCCTACAACCTGGACGACATGAAGTCGTACCTGCCGTTTGACCAGCCGCACATTCTGAACGTGCTCAGCTCCTACGAATTGCCCGTCGGCAAGGGCAAGAAGTTCCTCAACACCAGCAACCGCGTGGCGAACTTCTTCATCGGCGGCTGGAACGCTTCGGCGGCGCTGCAATACCGCTCCGGCGTTCTCTTCCAGGTGGCCACGCCCGGCAACCCGCTCGGCAATGGCGCGCTCTTCTCACGCCTGACCAAGGCCAACCAGGTGAACGGCACGGTGAGGACCGGCGTCGATCACACCACGCTCGATCCCGGCAACACCAGCGTCCGCTTCTTCGCCTCGGGAGCCAACGCGCCCTTCGCCTCGGCTCCGCGCTACACACTCGGCACGGCGGCGCTCTACCACTCGGCATTCCGCCAGCCCATGGTGCGTGAGGAGAACATTTCGCTCTCCAAGCGCTTCCGTTGGGAACTCAACGACACGCGCGCGATCGACTTCGTCTACCGCGCCGACATGTTCAACCTGTTTAACCGGACCAACTTCGGTGTGAACGGGGCGATCGGCAACGCCGCCTTCGGCGCGGCCACCGGCCCGCAGTCGGGTCCGCGTATCATCACCATGGGTCTGCGCCTCGACTTCTAGAGCGCGGAAGCTTCAGTGGCTCCGCAAGGGGCAGACAAGGGCCGGCCTACGGGCTGGCCCTTTTGTCATTTATGAGGCGCTGTTGTAGGGCGCCTGGCAGCGCCGCGCCAGCAACCCCGTGGCGAGCGTCAGGTCGAGATCGGCCACTAACAGCCCCTGCTCGCCATACGGCTGCCAGCATTGCACTGTGCCATCTGGACGAATCACCGCCGAGGTCGTCGGCGAGCCCTCGCTGGCGCAGTTCACTGAAACGAAGTAGATGTTGTTCTCCGCCGCGCGGCAGAGCATCGACTTTTCGTGAAACGTATTCGCCGGGTCCGCAAACGAGGCGGGCCGGAACGATCCCGGTTCGGCTTCGTGAAAGTGCGGGTGAAACACCACCTGTGCGCCACGCTGCGCCGCCCAGCGCACAGTCTCGGGATAGCGCCAGCCTTCGTGACAGATGGCGATGCCAAAGGTGACTCCTCGCACAGTGAACACCCGCCGCCCCACACCAGGCGAGTAGGTGGCCTCTTCACTCGGATCGATCTGCACCTTGTCCTGAAAGCCCACCTGCGCGCCGTTGGCGTCGATCGCCAACGCCGTGGCCACAACACCAGCAGCCGTCACACGCTCCGTGCCCAGCACGACGCCCACGCGCGCCCGCCCCGCCGACGACGCGATACGTTCCCGGGCCGCCCCCAGAAATGCCGCGTCAGGAGCGGCCACGGCTTTGTCTGGCGCGCGGTAACCGGGCACATAGCATTCCGGGAAACAGACCAAGGCTGCCCCGCTCTCGCCCGCACGCTCCACCGCCTCCACCGCCAGGTCCACTGACTCTGCCGGCGTCGCCGGGTACCGCAGGTTCGCCAGCGCCACGCGAAACTCCTTCATCGCTCCATGCTAGCCCGCGCTGCGTTTTCTTCGCCGCGCGCCGCGGTCCCGCCCCCTCGCGCTACACTACGCCCATGATGCGTCCCTTGGCCACCCTGTTCGTGGCGGCCCTCATGGCCGCCGCCCAGTCCACCACTTCGGTCTCCGTCACATACCCAGCGCAGCACAACGGGCCCTTCGATGGCCGGCTGCTGCTGTTCCTGTCGCAAGGCGAAGGCGAACCGCGCGAAAAAGTTGCCGACGATGCCGCCAACCCAGCCCTCGCCTTCGGCATCGACGTCAACGGCTGGCGCGCCGGCTCGCCCGCCGTCATCGACGCCAAAGTCTTCGGCTGGCCCATCCGCTCGCTCGCCGCCATCCCCGCCGGCACCTATCAGGTGCAAGCCCTCCCTTCACAAATACGAGACCTTCCACCTTTCGGCCGGCCATACCGTCAAGCTCCCCATGGACCGTGGCGAAGGCCAGCAGTGGCGCAGCGCCCCCGGCAATCTCTTCTCGAAACCGATCACCGTGCAGTGGCCGCCCAAGACGCCGCTCCGCCTCGAACTCACCGAAGTGAACCCGCCCATAAAGCCCGTCGCCGACACGCAGTACATCAAACACATCCGCATGCGTAGCGAACGGCTCTCGAAGTTCTGGGGCCGCGACATGTACCTCGGCGCGGCCGTCCTGCTGCCGCACGGCTGGCAGGAAAATCCGCAGGCGCGCTACCCGCTGATGATCTACCACGGCCACTTCGCGCCTACCATCGGCGGCTTCCGCGAAACACCGCCCGACCCCAATCTGAAGCCTGTCTATTCGGCCCGCTTCCGCATGGAAGGCTACAACATCGTGCAGCAGGAACTCGCCTGGCAGCTTTACCAGGACTGGATCAGCCCCACCTTCCCGCGCGCCATTGTCGTCGAAATCCAGCACGCTAACCCCTACTATGACGACTCCTACGCCGTGAACTCAGCCAACCTCGGCCCCTACGGCGACGCCATCACCTATGAGTTGATTCCTTACATCGAGAAAACCTTCCGCGGCCTGGGCACGCCCTGGTCGCGCTTCATGTATGGCGGCTCCACCGGCGGCTGGGAGGCGCTCGCCGCGCAGGTGCTCTATCCGGACGACTACAACGGAGCCTACGGCGCCTGCCCGGACCCGGTCGATTTCCGCGCCTACACCACCGTCAACCTCTACGAGCACAAGAACGCCTACTACGTCGACTCCGCCGTGCGCCAACTGCGCCGTCCCGGCAAGCGTAACTATCTGGGCGAGGTGTCCACCACTGTCGAGGACATGAACCACCTCGAACTCGTCCTCGGCACCCGCTCACGATCCGGCGGCCAGTTCGACATCTGGGAGGCCGTCTACTCGCCCATGGGCGCTGACGGCTATCCCAAGCCCATCTTCAACAAGCTCACCGGCGCCATCGACCCCACCGTCGCCGCCCACTGGCGCGAGAACTTCGACCTCGTCCACATCCTCAAGCGCGACTGGAACGACCCCGCCAGGCAGCTAGGCCGTAAGCTCGCCGGCAAGCTCAACCTCTATTGCGGCGACATGGATAACTATTATCTGAACAACGCCGTCTACCTCGCCGAGGAGCTCCTGAACACGACCACCGCCCCGCACTACGGCGGCGAGGTGACCTACGGCGATCGCGCCGAGCATTGCTGGAACGGCGACCCCACGCGCCCCAACGGCATCTCGCGCCTGCGCTACCACCAGATGTACATTCCCAAGGCTGTCGAACGGATGAAGGCCACCGCCCCGCCCGGCGCGCTGGCCGCCTGGCCGCACTGAACGCTCCCCGCGCTGCGGCGCACTGCCCTGCCGATGATATCCTAGCCGCCATGACTCGCGTTGGGCTCCTGCTGCTCCTGATCCTCGCCCCCCTGTGGGCGCAGACACAGGAACTGCTGCACGAACACTTTGTCGGCCGCACCGTCATCGCCCGGCTCGACATGCCCGGAGACAGCAACGGCATCGATCTCAGCCCCGGTGAGGATTCCCTCACCAACGACTTCCAAATCGCCGAGGACATCCGCCGCTACGGCATTGGCATCAAGAAAGGCGCCCGCGTCAAGGTGACCGCAGTCCACCTGAGGAAAGACCACATCGAGTTTCACCTCAACGGGGGCGGCTTTGGTTCGTTCAAGGACCGCATGACCACCTCCAACAGCGCCGTGAAAAAGTCGAGCGAAGAAACCCGCCTCGAGCGTGAGCGCCGCTCGGCGTCGCCCTCGCAGCGCCGCTACATCGATACGCGCCTGCGCCGGTTGCGCGAAGAGCGACTGGAGCAGGAGCAGCGGATGAAGGAACGCGCCGCCGCCGGCGACGCCACGGCGATGAGCCCGGAGCAGATCCGCCGCCGCACCTCCGGCTCCCGTTTCAATATCCGCTACCCCGGCGTCAAGGAAGTTCCGATGGCCGCGCGCACGCCCTCCGGGCTGGAAACGCTCCTCAAGCCCTACCTCGATTTTTCCCTCGCCCAGTAGCTTCCGTTGCCCGCTCCCGGCGTTGCTCGTTGCAAGGGCTGATCGGGGCCCGGCTGCTATAATCGGGTATACACACTATGCCTGTAGCTTCCGCTGGGACAAGTGGTGGCCACTCCAAACAGATCCTGCTTCTCACTCCTCGTGGTTTTTGCGCTGGAGTCGTGCGGGCGATCGATGTGGTCAAGATTGCACTGGGCCTCTACGGTGCACCGATCTACGTGCGCAAGGAGATCGTCCACAACCGCCACGTCGTGGAGGAACTGCGCGACATGGGCGCCATCTTCATTGATGAGTTGCCGGAAGCGCCGGCCGGATCGCGCGTCATTTTCAGCGCTCATGGCGTCTCGCCCGAAGTGCGCGGCGAGGCCACGGCCCGCAAGCTGAATGTCATCGACGCCACCTGCCCGCTTGTGACCAAAGTCCACCTGGAGGCGCTCAAGTTCGCCCGCGACGGCTATACCATCCTGCTCATCGGCCACCGCGATCACGATGAAGTGATCGGCACGATGGGCGAAGCGCCGGCGGCGACCATCGTCGTCAGTGACGAGGCCGAGGCCGCCACGGTTGAGGTTCCCAATCCCGACCGCATTGTCTACCTCACCCAAACCACCCTCAGCCTGGATGAGACCAAGGGCATTGTCGAGGTGCTCAAGCAGCGCTTTCCCAAAATGCACGGGCCGCCGGCGCAGGACATCTGTTACGCCACGGAGAACCGCCAGCTGGCCGTGAAGGCCGTGGCCCCGCGCATCGACCTGCTCCTGGTGGTCGGCTCGCAGAACAGCTCCAATTCCCGGCGCATGGTGGAGGTGTGCGTTAACTCGGGCGTACCGGCTTACCTCGTCGACGATGATCGTGACCTCAAGCCCGAGTGGTTCGCCTCGGCAACCACCGTGGGCGTCACGGCCGGAGCTTCGGCGCCGGAAAACCTGGTGCAGGGCCTGATCGGCGCCTTGCAGACGCGCTTTGGCTTTGCGACTGTGGAGGAAGTGGAGATTAAGGATGAGGACGTGCGGTTCTCGTTGCCCGCGGAGCTGCAGTTGGCCTCGCAGAGGCTGACGACGATCACTGTATGAGCAGTACCGGCATCCAACTCGCGCACTCGCTCGACACGAATTGTGAGCAGGCGATTCGCAAAGCCGTGGTCTCGCTGTCCGCCGCCCAGCACACCGACGGCTATTGGTGGGGCGACCTGACCGCCGACAGCACACTCGAATCCGACTACATCCTTCTCCAACTCTGGCTGCACCCGCCCGTCAACGGTGTGTGGAGTCCTCCCAACCACCCGCGGGTGGACCGCGCCATCGCCTCCATCCTCCAGCGCCAGTTGCCCGACGGCGGCTTCAACATTTTTCCCGGCGGTCCCTCCGACCTCAACGCCACCGTTAAAGCCTACTTTGCCCTCAAGCTCTCCGGCATCCCCGTGGACGACCCGCGCCTGGCCCAGGCCCGCGAGCGCATCCTCGAGCGCGGCGGCCTGCAGAAGGCCAACAGCTACGTCAAACTCAACCTCAGCCTGTTCGGCCTCTACCCGCGCCAGTACACGCCCAGCGTGCCGCCGGAGCTGATCCTGTTCGGCAATTTCCTCTACGAGATGTCCTCCTGGTCGCGCGCCATCGTCGTGCCGCTGGCCATCGTCCATGCCGCCAACCCTAACCGCCCAGTCCCCGCCAGGTTTGACCTCAAGGAGCTGTGGGGGCCAGGCGCTCCGCCGCGCTTCCTCAACGGCGAGGGTTTCTTCAGCTGGCACAACTTCTTTCTCACCGTAGACGCCGCTCTGAAGGTGTGGGAGCGCTTCGGTCCCACCGCCATCCGCCGCAAGGCCATTCGCCGTTGCGAGCAATGGATGGTGGAGCGCACGCGCTATTCCGGCGGCCTGGGCGCCATCTACCCGCCCATGATGTACGCCATCATGGCTTTCGACGTTCTCGGCTATGCCGCCGATCATCCCGACCGCCAGGAGGCCCTGCGCCAGTTCGAAGCCCTCATGGTGGATGACGAGCGCGGCTTCTTCTTTCAGCCCTGTTTTTCGCCGGTGTGGGACACCGCCATTCTCACCCATGCCATGGGCGAGAGCGGCATGGGAGCCCCAGCCGTGCTGGAGCACGCCGCCTCGTGGCTGCTCACCAAGGAGGTCCGCCGCAAGGGCGATTGGAGCGTGAAGCGCCCCAACGTTGAGCCCTCCGGCTGGTACTTCGAGTTCGCCAACGAGTTCTATCCCGACATCGACGACACCGCGATGGTGCTGATCGCTCTCAGCCAGGCCAAGAGCAGCCGCGGCGATTATCAGCGCAAGGTGATCGAGCGCGCCACCAACTGGCTGCTCGCCATGCAGTCCAAAGACGGCGGCTGGGCCGCCTTCGACGTGGACAATAACTGGGACATGCTCAGCGCCGTTCCCTTCGCCGACCACAACGCCATGCTCGACCCCACCTGCCCTGACATCACCGGCCGCGTGATGGAAGCGCTTGTCGCCAGCGGGGTCGAACCCGATTCGCCCGCCATCCAGCGCGGCGTGGCCTATCTGCTGCGGACGCAGGAGGACGACGGCAGCTGGCATGGCCGCTGGGGCGTCAATTATGTCTACGGCACCTTCCTGGCCCTGCGCGGCCTGCAAGCGGCCGGCGTGAGTGACCGCGAAGCGGCCATCCTGCGCGCCGGCGAATGGCTGCGCTGCGTTCAAAACGCCGACGGCGGCTGGGGAGAGAGCTGCGCCAGCTACGATCAGAATGCCTTCGTGCCCGCCCCCAGCACGGCTTCACAAACCGCCTGGGCCGTGCTCGGGCTCATCGCCGGCGGCGATACAAACAGCCTCAGCGTCCAGAACGGCATCGAGTTTCTCCTCAACACACAAGGGCCCGAGGGACGCTGGCGCGAGGAACTCGCCACCGGCACAGGCTTCCCGCGTGTCTTTTACCTGCAGTACCACCTCTATCGCGACTCGTTCCCGCTCCTTGCCCTCTCCACTTATCGCAAGCTGCGCCAGGGTGCACGGCGGTAGCGACGCATCATGGCACTCACCCTGATTACGGGCGCGTCGGGATTTCTCGGCTGGCATATCGCCCGCGCGCTGGAGGAACGTGGTCACGCCACGCGCCTCCTGCTGCGCCCCGGCAGCGCCGTGGAGGGCCTGCGCGGGGAAGTGGTGCGCGGCGATCTGCGCGATGCCGCCTCGCTGGGCGCCGCAGTGGTCGGCTGCGACGCCGTCTTCCACGCCGCCGCCGATTACCGCCTCTGGTCGCGCAACCCCAGTGATCTCTACGCCTCCAACGTCGACGGCACGCGCAACCTGATGGGGGCCGCTTGGGAGGCCGGTGTCGAGCGCTTCGTCTACACCTCCACGGTCGGCTGCATCGGCCTGCCGCGGGGCGCGCCCGGCGATGAGTCCACGCCCGTTACGCTCGACGAAATGACCGGCCACTACAAGCGCTCCAAGTTCCTCGCCGAAGAGGTCGCGCTGGGTGAGGCAAAGCGCGGCCGTCCGGTGGTGATCGTCAACCCCACCGCGCCCGTCGGCGATCATGACGTAAAGCCCACACCCACCGGCAAGATCATTCTCGACTTCCTGCGCGGCGACATGCCCGCCTATGTCGACACCGGCCTCAACCTGATCGATGTGCGCGACTGCGCCGCCGGCCACCTGCTGGCCGCTGAGCGCGGCGCCCCCGGCGAGCGCTACATTCTCGGCTCGGAGAACCTCACGCTGCGCGAAATCCTCGAACGCCTCGCCCTCCTCTGCGGCCTCCGCGCTCCAGCCGTGCGCATTCCCTACCCCGCCGCCTACGCCATCGGCCTCATCAGCACGGGTTGGGCCGGCCTCACCGGCCGCGAGCCGCGCGCCCCGCTGGAGGGCGTTCGCATGGCGCGCAAGAAAATGTGGGTATCCTGCGACAAGGCCCGGCGCGAGCTTGGCTTTGCACCGCAGCCGGTCGGCGACGCCCTGGCCCGCGCGGTCACCTGGTTTCGGGAGAACGGATATTGCTGATATGAGTTTTCCCGCCGGAAACACGATTCTCATGGTCGCCTCGGACCGGCGCGAATTTTCCGGCTTCGCGCGCCGTCTCTCTGCTTTGCGGGCACTGGAGTGGGACGTGGACTACGCCGCCGAAGGCATGCTCGGCAGCACGCGCTTCCTGCTGGTGGCCAACGGCGCCGGCTCCAGGCTCGCCCTGCGTGCCGCCGAAGCCGCGCTGGCTTGCACGCACCCTTCACTCATCGTGAGCGCCGGCTACTGTGGCGCGCTCGCTCCGCACCTCCGCGTCGGCGACATCGTCGCCTGCTCGCTTGCCGGCGGACAGCCCGGTGAAATCCTCGGCGTCGATCAGGTGGTCACCTCCGCCGACGACAAGCGCCGCGCCTTCGTCCAAACCAAGGCCGCCGCCATCGACATGGAATCGCACGCCCTGGCCCGCTTCGCCGCCGAACACAACATCCCGTTCCGCATCATCCGTGCCGTCAGCGACGAAGCCGGCGAAGACCTCGGCCTCGACCTCAACCGCGCCCGCGACCATCACGCTTCGAATGACACCATCCCGCATTCGATGAAAGCCGCCGTCTATCGAGGCGACAGCCGCATTGCCGTCGACGACGTCCCCGTGCCCCAGATCGGCCCCGGCGAATTGCTGATTCGCGTCGAGTCCTGCGGCATCTGCCACACCGATCTGAAAAAGATCGAATACAATCTCCTACCCCCGCCGCGCATCTTTGGCCATGAGACCGCCGGCGTCATCGTTGCCGCCGGCGAAGGCGTCAACGGCTTCGGCCCCGGCCAGCGCGCCGCCGTCTTCCATCACATCCCCTGCGGCGATTGTTTCTACTGCGCGCGCAAGCTCTACGCCCAGTGCCCGGTCTACAAAAAGGTGGGCGTCACGGCAGGCTTTGAACCGGCCGGCGGCGGCTTCAGCGCAGTACGTCCGCGTCATGGACTGGATCGCCCGCCGCGGCGTGGTCGCCGTGCCCGATCACGTCTCCTTTGACGAAGCCAGTTTCATCGAACCGCTCAACACCTGTGTGAAGGCCGTCGCCATCGCCGATCCGCAACCCGGCGATTTCGTCCTCATCCAGGGCCAGGGCCCCATCGGCCTGCTCTTCACCATGCTCATGAAATTGCGCGGCGTGCGGCTGGCCGTCACCGACACCATCCCCGAACGCCTCGACCTCGGCCGCAGATTCGGCGCCGAGGAAGCCTGGAATCCACGCCAGGTGAACGTCGTGGAATCCATGAAGAAGTTCGCCGCCGGACGGGGGGCCGATTTCGTCATCGCCGCCACCTCCGTGCCCGGCCTCGTCAACGAAGCCCTCGCCGCCAGCCGTCCCGGCGCGCGCATCCTGCTCTTCGCCCAGACCTCCCACCAGGAGCGCCTCGAACTCTCCGGCGCCGACATCTGCGTCGGCGAACGGACCCTGTTCGGCTCCTACAGCGCCGATGTCGACTGGCAGGCCGAGTCGGCTCGCCTCGTGTTCAGTGGGGAAATTCCCGTCAAGGAGCTCATCTCCCACCGCCTGCCGCTAAACGAAATCGAACGGGGATTCGCCCTCGCGTTGCATCCTGACGCGCAATCGTTGAAAATTATAGTTCAGCCACAGAGGATCTTTTAAGTGAAGACTCAGATGATGGCCGCCGTGCTGTACGGCAAGGAAGACTTGCGCGTGCAAGAGGTGGCCGTTCCCCAGATCACTGCGGGAGATGTGTTGGTACGAGTACGGGCCGCCCTGACCTGCGGCACCGACGTGAAGGTGTTTCGTCGCGGCTATCATGCCCGCATGATCGTCCCCCCTGCTCTGTTCGGCCATGAACTGGCCGGCGATGTCGTCGCCGTCGGCGAACAGGTGACGAAGTTCCGCCCTGGCGACCGCGTCGTGGCCGCCAACTCCGCCCCCTGCGGCGAATGCCACTACTGCCGCAAGGGCAACCAGAACCTCTGCTCCGACCTGCTCTTCAACAACGGCGCCTACGCCGAGTTCATGCGCATTCCGTCGCGCATCGTCGAACGCAACACCTACCTCGTCCCCGAACACGTCACCTACCAGGACGCCGCGCTCATTGAGCCGCTGGCGTGTGTCATGAAAGGCGCCGACGAAAGCGGACTCAAGGCGGGCGACGATGTCGTCGTTATCGGCCTCGGCCCCATCGGCCTCATGTTTGTCCGCCTGGCCAAGGTGCGCGGCGCCCGCGTCATCGCCGTCGGCCGCCGTCAGAGCCAGGTGGAACGCGCCGCCCGCATGGGCGCCGACGAACTGATTGTCAGCGCCGGCGACACCGATGTCGTCGAAGCAGTGCGCAAACTCACTGGAGGCCACGGCGCCGACGTCGCCATTGAAGCGGTCGGCATCCCGGAAACCTGGGAACAGGCCGTGCGCATGGTCCGCCGCGGCGGCGTGGTGAACTTCTTCGGCGGCTGCCCGAACGACAGCCGCGTGACGCTGGAAACCTCGCTGCTCCACTATTCAGAGATCACCTGCAAGGCCAGCTTCCACCACACGCCGGCCCTCATCCAGCGCGCGCTCGAATCGGTGTCGCGCGGGGAAATCCGCGCCTCCGATTTCGTCAACCGCGTCGAACCCCTCGGCAACCTGCTCGAAGTGATGCGCTACCTCATGAGCCACAACGGCCACATGAAAACCGCCATCATCCCCTAAGCCGTGCCCGGTTTCCTGGAGCCAGCGCAGTTCGTCCGCGATGACGCCTCGCTGCGGCGCTCCTGGCCGCTCGACGAATCGCTCGCCTATACACGCTGGCTTGCCACCCACCACTACGAGAACTTCCACGTCGTCAGCTTCCTGCTCCCCAAACACCTCCACCAGGACTTCTACAACGTCTACGCCTTCTGCCGCTGGGCCGACGATCTCGGCGACGAGATTGGCTCGACCGAGGAATCCCTGCGCCTCCTCGCCTGGTGGCGCGAACTCACCAACGAGGCCTACTCCGGCCGCGCCGCGCACCCCGTCTTCACCGCCCTGCAGCCTACCATTGAGCGCCACCTCCTGCCCGCCGGGCCCTTCCTCGACCTCATCACGGCCTTTGAACACGACCAGCGCGTCACACGCTACGCCAACTGGGATGAGGTGTTCGATTACTGCCGCTACTCGGCCAACCCCGTCGGCCGCCTCGTGCTCTACCTCTGCGGCTATCGCGACGCCGAACGCCAGCGCTTGAGCGACGCCACCTGCACCGCCCTGCAACTGGCAAACTTCTGGCAGGACGTCTCCATTGACTGGCAGAAGGACCGCGTCTACCTACCGCAGGACCTGCTCGCCCGCCACGGCGCCTCCGACGACGATATCGCCGCCCGCCGCGCCACGCCCGCCTTCCGCGCCGCCTTGCGCGAAGCCGTCGGCGTGGCCCGCGAGCGCTTCCTCGAAGGCCTGCCGCTGGCCCGCATGGTCGACGCCCGCCTGTCGCTCGACCTGGAACTCTTCAGCCGCGGCGGCCTCAAGATCCTCGACAAAATCGAACGCGCCGGCTGCGACGTCCTCAGCGGGCGCCCGCGAATCTCCAAGACCGAACGCGCCGCGCTGCTGCTGGGAGGGCTTCTGCGATGGGCCGTGAACCGCGCGGCATAACCCTCGACGCCTCCTACGAGCACTGCCGGCGGCTCGCCCGCGGCTCCAGCTTTTACCCTGCCTTCTTTCTCGTCGATGAGCCGCGCCGCCGCGCCCTCTGGGCCATCTACGCCTTCAACCGCCGCTGCGACGATTTGAGCGACGGTCCCCAGGCCAGCCTCGACGCCCTGGCCGCGTGGCGCGGCGAACTCACACTGGCCCTTGCCGCGGACACCCCGGGCGGCCGCTTCCCCGCCGACCCCATCTGGCCCGCCTTTGCCGATGCCGCCGCCCGCTACAAAATCCCCCATTCCTGTTTTTTCGAGATGATCGAGGGCGTCTCCTCCGACCTGCGCGAATCCACCAAGCCCACCTATGACGACCTCTACCGCTATTGCTACCGCGTGGCCAGCGTCGTCGGCATCTCCGTGGTCTCCATCTTCGGCGGCCACACGCCGGAGGCCCACAAGCTGGCCGAACAGTGCGGTGTCGCCGTCCAGCTCACCAACATCCTCCGCGACGTCGCCGAAGACGCTTCGCTCGGCCGAGTCTACCTGCCACAGGAAGATCTCGCCCGTTTCGGCGTCACTGCCATCGCCGACTCCCCCGCCCTGCGCGAACTGCTGCGCTTTGAAGCCGCCCGCGCCCGCGCGTTGTTCATGCACGCCCGCGAGCTGCCGGCGCATGTACAACCGCGAACACGGCCCTGCCTGCGCGCCCTGCTGGGCATCTATGAACGCCTGCTCGACAAGATCGAGCACCGCGGCTTCGATGTGTGGGGTGATCGTGTGCGCCTGAGCGGCGTGGAGAAACTCGCCGCCCTAGGCCGCGCGCTGGCAGGATTCTAAAGGCCGGCGCGTTAGTGTGCCGCCATGGCAAACATGCGCTCCAGGAAGTGCGTGTCCAGCTTGCCCGCCTCGAAGTCCGGATGCGCCAGAATGCGCTGGTGCAGCGGAATGCTCGTGTGGATGCCCTCCACCACAAACATCTCCAGCGCCCGCCGCATGCGCGCGATCGCTTCGGCGCGGTCGCGTCCGTGCGTGATCAGCTTCGCCGCCAGCGAGTCATAGTAAGGCGGAATCACGCCGTCGGCGTACATCGCCGTATCCACGCGCACGCCAATGCCACCCGGCAGATTCAGCGCCGTGATCTTGCCCGGCGAAGGAGTGAACTTTTCCGGATGCTCGGCGTTGATGCGGCACTCAATGGCGTGTCCGCTGATGCTCACGCCGTTGGGCACGATGTCGCTCATCTTCGCGCCCGCCGCAATCAGGATCTGGCTCTTCACCAGATCGACGCCGGTGATCATCTCCGTCACCGGATGCTCCACCTGAATGCGCGCGTTCACCTCAATGAAGTAGAGCTTCCCGTTCTCATCCATCAGGAACTCCACCGTACCCGCGTTCGAATACCCCACTTCGGCCATGGCCTTTTTCAACCGGCGGGTCATGTCGGCGCGCAACTCCGGCGTCACCACCACCGAGGTGGCCTCTTCAATCAGCTTCTGGTGCCGCCGCTGAATCGAACACTCACGCTCACCGAACACCTCCACGTTGCCGTAGGAGTCGGCCAGCACCTGAAACTCGATGTGCCGCGGCGCGCTGACAAACTTCTCAATGTAGACGTCCGGACAGTTGAACGCCGCCTGCGCCTCCTGCTGCGCCTGCACCATCAGCGCGGCCAGTTCCTCCGGTGACCGTACGATGCGCATGCCGCGCCCGCCGCCACCCGCCGAGGCCTTCACCAATACCGGATACCCAATCTGCCCGGCTATGTCCAGTGCGTCGCTCACCGAGGTAACCACGTCGGGAGAACCCGGCAGAATCGGCAGCCCGGCCTTGGCCATCGCAGCCCGCGCCTCCTGCTTCAAGCCCATCAACCGCGTCACGTTCGGGCTCGGACCAATGAACTTGATCCCCGATGTCTCGCACACCTCGGCGAAGTTCGCGTTCTCGCTCAGGAATCCATAGCCCGGATGAATCGCGTCGACATTGGTGATTTCCGCCGCGCTGATCACCGACGGGATGTCCAGATAGCTCCGCGCGCTCTTGGCCGGACCAATGCAAATGGCCTCATCGGCAAAACGCACGTGCAGGCTGTACCGGTCGGCCTCGGAATACACGGCCACCGTCTGTATGCCCAATTCCTTGGCCGCGCAGATGACGCGCAGGGCGATTTCGCCGCGGTTGGCTACCAGAATCTTGCGAAACATGATGAGGCGGGCGCGTCTCCTAGAGCGGACGGATGGCAAACAGCGTCTGGCCGTATTCGGTCGGCTGTGAGTTGCTCACAAATCGCGACACGATCACGCCCGAGACCTCACTCTCAATCTCGTTCATCAGCTTCATCGACTCGATGATGCACAGCACCTGCCCCACCTGCACCTGGTCGCCGATCTTCACAAACGGCGGCACGTCCGGGCTCGGAGCCTCGTAGAAAGTGCCTACGATCGGCGCCTTGACATAGGTCAGCGCGGGGTCTTCACCAGTTGACGCCGTGGGCGAGGGGGCTGGCGCCGCGGCGGGCGCGGACTGCTGCGCCATCGCGGCCGCCGGGGCTGCCGGCACCACATATTCCTGTACCGTTCCGGCCACCGCGCGGCGGATGCGCACACGCTCGCCGTTGCGCTCCACTTCCAGTTCGGCCAGGCCGGTCTCATTCGCCAAATCGATCAGTTGTTTGATGTCTTCGATCTTCATGGATGGTCGTTTCGAATCCAGGGCAATCGCCCTGCCAAATCGCGCCACGCCTCCTACAATACGCGCAACTCTTTCGGCGTCGGGGTCAGCACTTCGCAGCCCCGCTCCGTTACCAGCACGGTATCCTCAATCCGGATCCCGCCCCAGCCTTCCACATACACACCCGGTTCAATGGTGATCACCATGCCCGGCTTCAGTTCGCACTCCTCGGTCTTGCCAATGCGCGGGTATTCATGAATCTCCAGGCCAAGGCCGTGACCGGTGGAATGGATGAATAATTCCTCAAGGCCCTCGGATTTCAGCACTCGCCGTGCCGCATGATCCACCGAAGAGGCCGAAGCGCCCGGCCGAGTGGCGTCAATGCCTGCCAGTTGCGCCTCCAACACCGCCCGGTACAACTTCGCCGCGCGGCGGCTGGGCTTGCCGGGCAGCGCCATGCGCGTCATATCGCTCGCATAGCCGCTGGCCTGCGCGCCCATATCTATCAATAATAGCGCATTCGCCTTCACCGGGACCGGACGCGGGTGCGCGTGCGGCAGCGCGGAATGAGCGCCAGAGGCCACAATCGTGTCAAATGCCGCACACTCTGCCCCCAACAGGCGCATCTGGTGATCCAGCTCGGCGGCCAGTTCGGTTTCCAACATTCCTACCCGGAATTGTTTCAGCGCCCGTTCATAAGCTTCTGAGTTGATCGCCACCGCCCGCCGGATGGCCGCAATCTCGCCCGCCGACTTCACCGCCCGCCGCTCGGCTAACCCGCGCCCCAGCGGCTTCAGCGCCACCTTCGCGCCCAGCCCTTCGCCCAACCGGGCGTAGCCTTCATAGGTCAGATGCGACGCCTCGAAGCCCATCCGGCGCATGCGCCGCTTCTTCACCGACGCGCACACGGCGTTCATCAGCACGCCCGCCGCCACCGTCTTCTTCTCGGCATCGGCTTCCTGCTCCACCTGCACCGTGTAGCGCGGGTCGGTGAACAACTCCGCGCCTGAAGCGCCCATGAGCAGCATCGAGTTGCTGCCCGTGAAGCCTGTGAGATAACGCACCGTCACCGGCGAGGAGAGAAACGCCCCGTCCAGGCCGGCCTCCGCCAGCACGCCCTGAAACCAGCGCCGCCGCTCGCCGAATTCGCTCAGCTTCGCTTTCATCGCTACGGCCGCAACAACAGCTTGCCCATCGTCTTGCGCGCCTCCAGATCACGGTGCGCCTGCGCCGCCTCGGCCAGCGGATAGCTGTGCTCAAGCGTCAGCCGCAACTGACCGCTCGCAATCCAGCCCATCACTTCGCCCGCACGCTGCTCGAGTTCCGCGCGGTCGGCGCAATAATGCGCCAGCGTCGGACGGGTTAAAAACAGCGAGCCCTTCTGGTTCAACACCAGCGGCGCCACCGGCGGCACCGCGCCGCTGGCGTTGCCGTAGCTCACCATCATGCCCCTCGGCATCAGCGAGTCGAGCGACTTCTCAAACGTCGACGCGCCCACCGAGTCATACACCACATCCACGCCTTTGCCGCCCGTCATCCGCTTGGCTTCGGCGGCGAAATCCTGCTCGTTATAGAGGATCACCTCATCGGCCCCGGCAGCCTTGGCCCGCGCCGCTTTCTCCGCCGTACCCGTCGTGCCGATCACGCGCGCCCCGCAAATCTTCGCCATCTGCACCAGCAGCAATCCCACACCGCCCGCCGCCGCATGCCCCAGGCACGTGTCGCCCGCCTTCAGCGCAAAGGTCGAACGCGCCAGGTAGTGCGCCGTCATTCCCTGCAACATCGCCGCCGCACCTTGTTCATAGCTGAGCGGCTCCGGCAGCGGCACCAGTTGCCACGCCGGCACCACCGCGCACTCGGCATACGAGCCGCGGCACATCGCGTAGGCCACCCGGTCGCCCACCTTCACGTGCGTCACATCCGCACCCACGGCCTCCACCACGCCCGCGCCTTCCATGGCCGGTGTGAATGGCGCTTCGGCCTTGTACAACCCGATGCGGAAGTAGACGTCAATGAAGTTGACGCCGATGGAGTGCAGCCGCACCAGAGCCTGCCCCGGCCCCGGCTGGGGAACCGCGATCTCTTCATAGCGGAGCGCTTCGGGCCCGCCTGTTTCGTGAACCTGGATTGCTTTCATGTACGTACTCGCCGCCCCAGATGGGCCGTAGCTGCATAGAGTAACAAATAGGTGAGCGTCAGGGGGAATAGCGCCAGCCGCAGAAGAGTCTTCACCGCGCCCGCCCCGGTCAACCCGGCGCGGTAAAGGATGAAGTGACGGATCAGATGCAGGTTCGAACGGTCAAACCAGAAGTAGTCGCCGTTCTCATTCAGGATGAACACCTTCGCCGGAAAGCGCGCCGCCAGCGCCCACTTCCACTTCGTCATGATCGGCTCGCCGGAACAAATCATGCCGCAAATGTCGTAGCGATTGAGATCCAGCAACCGGTAGATCTGCGCTCTCCCGGCCCGCCCAGCGTAGTCGGTGACACGGTACACCTGCCCGAAATCGGTCCGGAACGCCTTGGGGACTCCGGCGAAACAGGTCACCAGGTCCAGCCGCATGTTGGGGCCGTGAATCTCGTACAACCCCGGCAACAGGTCTTCGACCAGATGCCGCGAGCCGGACTCAATCATGACGACGCGCCGGAACGGCGGAATCCGCCGGCGGAAGAAAAACCGCACACTTCAAGGTAGCAAGTCCCGCCCCGCGCTTGCCCCTGCCCGCCGCACTCCGGTAGAGTGGTTCCCCATGCACCTCCGCCTCGCCGTGCTCGCCATCTTCTGCCTGTCGCAGGCGCTCGCCGTCGACTGGGCCACCGTCCCCAAACTCCCCCACAAAGTCGTCCCCGGCTGGGCTCAACTGCCGCAGCACTGGAACTTCGGCGAAACCTCCGGCGTCACCGTCGACGCCCGCGATCACGTCTGGGTCTTCAACCGCGGCAAACACCCCGTCATCGAGTTCGACAAGGCAGGCAAGTTCGTCCAGGCCTGGGAGTCCGTGCCCGTACTGGCCTCGCACGGCATCAAGGCTGATCCCGACGGCAACATCTGGCTGGTCGATGTTTTCGGACATTCCGTTCTGAAATTCACTCCCGCCGGCAAGCTCCTCATGGTGATCGCCAACGCCGGACGCACCGCCGGCGACGACAACACCCCCTACGCCTTTAACCGACCCACCGGCATCGTCTTCCAGCCCAACGGCGACTTCCTCGTCTCGGACGGCTACGTCAACTCGCGCGTCGTCTCCTACACCAAGGAAGGCGTCTTCCTGCGCAAGTGGGGCAGCAAAGGCACCGGTGACAGCCAGTTCGACATCGCCCACGACGTCGCGCTCGACAAACAGGGCCGCGTCTACGTCGCCGACCGCACCAACAACCGCATTCAGATCTTCGACCTCAACGGCAAGTTCCTCGGCAAGTGGACCGACATCGGCCAGCCCTGGGGCCTCGCCTACTCGGAGAAGGAAAACTGCCTCTACATGGCCGATGGCGACAACAACCGCGTCGTCAAGCTCAACCTCGACGGCCAGGTGCAAGGCGTGCTGGGCGGCTTCGGCAAAATTCCCGGCAAGTTCGACTTCGCCCACCACATCGCCGTCGACTCCGACGGTTCTCTCTACGTGGCCGAGATCAAGAACTGGCGCGTGCAAAAGTTCGCGAAATAGCGCGCCTCGCGTAACCCACCGTTCACACACTGCGTGTATAGTGACCCTTTATGGTTCTGACACGCCTGCTCGCTCTCGCTGCCCTCGCCGCCCCATTCGCCTTGGCCCAGTTGCCGAAGGCCACGCCCAACGGCTACGAACTCCCCAACGGCTGGCGCATCACGCCGCTCGGCAAGGCCATTCCCACCGAGGACCTCATCCTCAACCTCTCCCTCTCGCCTGATCAGAAGACTCTCGTCGCCACCCACGGCGGCTTCAACCCCCACGGCCTCGTCGTGCTCGACCCGGCCACCGAAACCGTCCGCCAGCGCATCCCGCTGCGTTCGGCCTGGCTCGGCCTCGCCTGGTCCCTCGATGGCAAGCGGCTCTTTGCCAGCGGCGGCAACTCCGTCTCGCGCCAGAACCCCACCACCGCCGCTATCTACGTCTTCGATCACGCCGCCGGCAATCTGAGCGAGAAGCCGGTGGCGGAATGGAAAGACACCGCCGAAGCCAACAAGACCTATTGGACCGGCCTCGCCCATCACCCCAAGCAGCCGTTGCTCTACGCCGCCAACCGCGGCAACGACCCCGCCCCAGGCTACGTTGCCGTCATCGACAGCAACTCAGGCAAGGTCCTCCACCGCATCACCGTCGGCATCTCGCCTTATGACGTCGTCCTGTCGCCCGACGGCTCGCGCCTTTACGTCTCCAACTGGTCGAGCGATTCCATCTCCGTCATCGACACCGCCGCCAACAAGGTGGTCGGCCTGCTGCCCGCCGGCGACAACCCGAACGACATGGTGCTCGCTCCCGATGGCCGTCTCTTTGTCTCCAACGGGAACCACAACACCGTCTCCGTGCTCGACACCGCCAAGGGCGAAACCATGGAGACCATCAACGTCGCCCTCACCCCCAACGCCCCTCCCGGCTCCACGCCCAACGCGCTCGCGCTCGACACCGCCGCCAAGATGCTCTTCGTCGCCAACGCCGACAACAACGCCATCGCCGTCGTCAGCGTGCAAACCCCCGGCCGCAGCGCTGTCCTCGGCTTCTTCCCTTCGGGCTGGTATCCCTCCGCCCTCGCCCTGCTGCCTGGTTCGCGCATCGCCGTCGGTAATTCCAAAGGCCTCGGCGGCTACTCCAACGAACGCGGCCCCCACTCGCCGCTCGCCAACGACGGCAGCAAGGCCGGACTCGGCTCCGTGAAGAGCCTGCAAAAAGGCTCCATCAACTTCGTCGCCCTCAAGAACCTCAAAGCCGAGATCGCAGGCTGGACGAAGCAGGTGATCTCCAACGTTCCCTATGCCGACTCGCAGCTCCAGGTGGCCAAGGCCCCCAAGTCGCCCAGCATCGTCCCCAGCCGCGTCGGCGCCGGCTCGCCCATCAAACACGTGATCTACGTCATCAAAGAGAACCGCACCTACGACCAGGTCTTCGGCGACCTCCCGCAAGGCAACGGCGACCCGCGCATCACCATCTTTGGCCGCCAGATCACGCCCAACCACCACGCCCTCGCCGAACAGTGGGTGCTGCTCGACAACCTCTATTGCGACGGCGAAGTGAGCGTCGATGGCCACGCCTGGTCCAACTCCGCCATCGCCAACGACTACAACGAAAAGAACTGGCCCGCGCAATACGGCGGCCATAGCATCCGCCCCGCCGCCTACGCCACCATCCCCGCCTCCGGCCAGCTCTGGGACGTCGCCCGCCAAGCCGGGCTCACCTTCCGCAGCTACGGCGAATACGCCGCCCGCGTGAGCGACGGCACCACCATGGAAGCGGCCCAGGGCGTCGGCGGCCTTGTCGGACACGTGGCTCCGAAATTCAAGCTCCCCGGCATGCGCGACACCGACAACGTCCGCGAGTTCATCCGCGAATTCGACGACTACGAGAAGAACTACGACAATCCTGACCCCGCCAAGCGCCTGCCCAACTATGTCGTCATGTCGCTGCCGGAGAACCACACCGCCGGCACACGCCCCGGCGCCTTCACCCCGCGCGCCATGGTCGCCAACAACGATCACGCCGTCGGCATGCTCGTCGAACGCATCACCCATAGCAAGTATTGGAAGGACACCGCCATCTTCATCATTGAGGACGACGCCCAAGACGGCTCCGACCACGTCGACGCCCGCCGCACCACCGGCCTCGTCATCAGCCCCTTCACCAAGCGCGGCAAGGTCGACTCCACGCTCTACACCACCTCCTCCATGCTGCGCACCATGGAACTTCTGCTCGGCCTCCCGCCCATGACGCAGTACGACGCCGCCGCCACGCCCATGTATGAGTCCTTTGGCACCACGGCCGACCTCCGCCCTTACACCGCCCTACCGCCGCAGTGGGACGTCATGGAAAAGAACAAGCCCACCGATTTCGGCGCGCGCGCCTCGCTCGAAATGAACCTCGATGAGATTGACGAAGCGCCGATGCGCGAGTTCAACGAGATCATCTGGAAGAGCGTGCGCGGCGCCGGTTCGGAGATGCCCGCGCCCGTCCACCGCCTGCTCTTCGCCCGCGACGGGAAGTAAGCTGGTGCGAGTGACCCTCGCGCCCCGCCTCCTCGCCACACTCGCATTGTGCACGCTCGCCGTTCAGGCCCAACCACCTGAAGCGGCTAAACGCGCCTACGTCACTCGCTGCGCCGGATGCCACGGCGAAGACGGCAACGGCGGCGGCCATGGCCCGGGCATTCTCAACCTCCGCCGCACACGCGCCACCACGCGCCAAGCGACTTACGACATCATCCGCACCGGCATCCCCGAAGCCGGCATGCCCGCTTTCCCGCTGCCGCCCGATGAGTTGAACCGCATCACCGACTACATGATGTTTCTCAAGTCGGCCCCCGCCGCAGCAGTCGCTACGCAGGGCGCCACCGAAGGCGATACCCCCGCGGGCCAGCGCTTTTTCCAGGCCAACTGCGCCGCCTGCCACATGGTCCGCGGTGTCGGCGGCATCCTCGGCCCCGACCTCTCAAACCTCGCCGCCAACCGCACGCCCGACCAAATCCGCGCCAAGCTCGCCAACCCCGTCGCGCCCCTCCAAACCCGCGCCCCGCGCGGCCCGCGCCGTCCCGAACCCATCGCCCGCGCCGTCCGCGTCGCCCTCCGCAACGGCCCCATCCTCCGCGGCCTCGCCCGCAACGAATCCAACTTCGACCTCCAACTCCTCGACACCACCGGCAAGCTCCACCTGCTCGACAAGTCCCGCATCGCGCGCATCACCCCCGAGCCCACGCTCATGCCCAAGCTCGAAGCCACGCCTGCCGAGACGCGCGACCTTCTCGCCTACCTCACCCGCCTCCGCGCAGAACCCAGCACGCCCCGCCTCACCACCGCCCCGCTCGGTCCCGGCATCAGCTTCGATCAAGTCGCCAACCCCGCCCCCGGCACATGGCCCACCTACAACGGACGCCTCGATGGCAATCGCTTCAGCCCGCTCGCGCAGATCAACACGACCAACGTCGCCCGCCTCGCCCCGGCCTGGATGTTCCCCCTTCCCGGCGCCGCCCGCGCGCTGCAAGTGACGCCGCTCGTCATCGACGGCATCATGTACGTCACCGCCGTCAACGAAGCCTACGCCCTCGACGCCCGCACCGGCCGCGAGATCTGGCACTACAGCCGCCCCCGCACCCAAGGCCTCGCCGGAGACGCCGCCAGCGGCATCAATCGCGGCGCCGCCCTCCTCGGCGATCGCGTCTTCCTCGCCACCGACAACGCCCACCTGCTCTCGCTCCACCGCCTCACCGGCCAGCTCATGTGGGAAGTCGAAATGGCCGACCACCGCCAGAACTACGGCGCCACCGCCGCCCCGCTCATCGTCAACGACCTCGTCATCTCCGGCATCTCCGGCGGCGACGAAGGCGCGCGCGGCTTCCTCGACGCCTACCGCGCCTCCACCGGCGAACACGTCTGGCGCTTCTGGACCGTCCCCTCACCCGGCCAGCCCGGCTCCGACTCCTGGTCCGGCGACTCCTGGCAACACGGCTGCGGCACCACCTGGCTCACCGGCACCTATGATTCGGAGCTAAAACTCCTCTATTGGCCCACCGGCAATCCCTGCCCCGACTACGACGGCGCCGTCCGCCTCGGTGACAACCTCTACACCGCCTCCGTCGTCGCCCTCGATCCTGCCACCGGCACACTCCGCTGGCACTTCCAATTCACCCCGCACGACGTCCACGATTGGGACGCCACCGAAACCCCGCTTCTCGCCGACGCCGTCTGGCACGGCAAACCGCGCAAGCTCCTGCTGCAAGGCAATCGCAACGGCTTCTTCTACATCCTCGACCGCGCCAGCGGCGAGTTCCTGCAAGCCACGCCCTTCGTAGGCAACATCACCTGGGCCAGCGGCATCGATAAGAACGGCCGCCCCATCCTGCTCCCCGGCAACGAGCCCGACACCGATGGCCAGCGCTCCTGCCCCGCCGTCGAAGGCGCCACCAATTGGACCTCCACCGCCTTCCACCCGCGCACCGGGGTCTACTATCTGTTCGCCGAGGAATCGTGCAGCATCTACTCAAAAGCCACCGAAACATGGCAGCCCGGCAAGTCCTACTACGGAGGCTCCACGCGCCGCTCGCCCGGCGACGAAGGCGTGAAGTCGCTCAAGGCCCTCGACATTCAGACAGGAAAGACTGTTTTTGAGATCCCCAACATTGGCGGCGGCATCCTCGCCAGCGGCCTCATGGCCACGGCGGGAAACCTGCTCTTCTATGGCGACGGCTACGGTGCCTTCGCCGCCGCCGACGCAACAAATGGCAAACTCCTCTGGCACTTCAATACGGCGCAAATGTGGAAAGCCGGCCCCATGACCTACACCGCCGCGGGCAAACAATACATCGCCATCGCAGCCGGCAGCACGATCATCAGCTTCGCGCTGAGATAACGCCTACACGCCCCAGCAGTAATCCTCAACCGCTTTGTCGAGCGTCTGGTCCTGCGCGGTGATGCGCATCAGCTCCAGCCGGATCGCATCGAGCATGGCCAGCCACGAGGCTTCGATCACGTTGTCGGAGACGCCCACAGTCGCCCACGAACGGTTGTGGTCGCTCCACTCAATGAGCACCCGCACCTTCGCCGCCGTGCCCTTCTTCTGATCGAGCACGCGCACCTTGTAGTCGGTGAGCCGCACGTTCATGATCTGCGGATACAACGTCGACAAACACTGCCGCAAACACACATCCAGCGCGTGCACCGGACCATGCCCCGACGCCGTTGCCGAATGCACGCCGTCCTGCGCCTTGATGTTCACCGTCGCCGTCGTCATGGCGTGCTTGCCCTGCACGATCTTGTTGTTCACCTCGAGGTTGATCACCTCGAAGAAATGCACATTCGGATGCAGCGCCTCGCGCACCAGCAGTTCGAACGTCCCTTCGGCCGCTTCCAACTCATAGCCGAGATACTCAAGATGCTTGATGCGGTCCAGCAACTCGCGCCGCGCGTCTTCGCTCAAGCGGTCGGCCAGCCCCTTCTCCTTGAGCTTGTAGATCACGTTGCCGCGGCCGGACATGTCGCTCAACAACACGCGCTGCCGGTTGCCCACCAGCTCCGGCGTGATGTGCTCATACGTCCGGCTGTCCTTCAACACCGCCGCCACGTGCACGCCGCCCTTGTGCGCGAACGCCGAATGGCCCACGAACGGCTGATCGTTGCGCAACGGCAGGTTCGCCAAATCCGCAATGTACCGGCACACGCCCGCCAGCGACTTCAACTTCTCCGCACCGATCGTCTCGTGCCCCAGCTTCAACTCCAGGTTCGACATCACCGAGGCCAGCGCCGCATTCCCGCAGCGCTCTCCGTAGCCGTTCATGCAGCCCTGCACATGCGTCGCCCCGGCCATCACCGCCGCCAGCGAATTCGCCACGGCCACGTCGGAGTCGTTGTGCGTATGAATGCCGATCACGCCGCCAAACCGCGCCCGCACCGTGGCCACAATCTCGCTCACCTCGTGCGGCAACCGCCCGCCGTTGGTGTCGCACAGGCACAGCACATCCGCCCCCGCCTCAGCCGCCGCTTCGAGCGTCTTCAGCGCATACTCGGGATTCGCCGCGTAGCCGTCGAAGAAGTGCTCAGCGTCGTAGATCAACTCCTTGCCGTGCGACTTCAAAAACTTCACCGTGTCGCGGATCAGCTCCAGGTTCCGCTCCAGCGGCAGGCCCAGCGCCCGCGTCACATGCAGATCCCACGTCTTGCCGAAAATCGAAACCGCAGGAGTGCCCGCCGTGGCCAGTTCCAGCACGCTCGGGTCCTTATCCACCGCGTACTTGGCAAAGTGCGTCGCCCCAAAGGCGCACAGCTTGGCGTGCGTCAGCTTCAAGTCCCTGGCCCGCGCGAAGAACTCCTTGTCCTTCGGATTCGAACCCGGCCAGCCGCCCTCGATGTAGTCGATGCCCAGCTCGTCCAGCTTCTGCGCAATCGCCAGCTTGTCCTCGACGGAGTAGCTGACGGCTTCGCCCTGCGTGCCGTCGCGGAGTGTCGTATCGAAGGTTTGGATCTTCATGCCAGTCTGTCTTCCAATGCGCCAAGGCGGCCCGCGTGTGGAGCCGCCCCGTCATCTTACTATCGGTTGTACCGGCGCCGGGGCTTATGGCGCGGCCGCCACGCCGCCGCGCCGCCGGCTCGGGCGAGCCTAGTGGCCCGCCCCGCCATCCTGCGGGATGCCCGTTTCCTTCTTCTTCTTGAGGAAGGTCATCATCTCGCGCAGTTCGCGGCCCACCACCTCGATCTTCTGGTTGCGCTGCTCCTCGCGCATGGCAAGGAACTTCCCGCGGCCGGCCTTGTTCTCGCCCATCCACTCCTCGGCAAACTTGCCCTGCTGGATCTCGGCGAGAATCTTCTTCATCTCGGCGCGCGTCGCATCGGTCACCACGCGCGAACCACGCGTGTAATCGCCATACTCGGCCGTATCCGACACCGAATAGCGCATGTAGGCCAAGCCGCCCTCATAGATGAGGTCGACAATCAGCTTCAGCTCGTGCAGACACTCGAAGTAGGCGATCTCGGGCGCATAGCCGGCTTCCACCAGCGTCTCAAAGCCCGCCCGGATCAGCTCCGCCGTACCGCCGCACAACACCACCTGCTCGCCGAATAGATCGCTCTCGGTCTCTTCGCGGAAGTTCGTCTCAATCACGCCCGCTTTCAGGCTGCCCAGCGCCTGCGCATACGCCAGCGCATTTTCCAGCGCCTGGCCCGAAGCGTTCTGGTGAACCGCCACCAGCGCCGGCACGCCCACGCCCTCTGTGTAGAGCTCGCGCACGCGATGCCCCGGAGCCTTCGGCGCCACCATCGACACGTCCACATCCGCCGGCGGCTTGATGAAGCCGAAGTGGATGTTGAAGCCGTGCGCGAACATCAGCGTCTTGCCCGCCTTCATCGAAGGCGCGATCTCGTTGTTGTAGATCTCGGCCTGGATGTGGTCGCTCACCAGGATCATGATCATGTCGGCCTGCGCCGCGGCGTCCTTCACCGTCGCCACGCGCAAACCGGCCTGCTGCGCCTTCGCCCAGCTCTTCGAACCTTCATACAGGCCCACGATCACATCCGCGCCCGAATCGCGCAGATTCAGCGCGTGGGCGTGGCCCTGCGATCCATAACCAACGATGGCCACCGTCTTGCCTTTCAACAGGGAAAGGTTGCCATCTTTTTCGTAATAGCGTTTAGCCATTGAGCACTCCCGTGGTGGATTGAGACTTCGTTCCCGTCCCGGTCGCAACCGGCGAGGACAAACGCAGCTTCCGCGGTTCGAGCGATACGGCAACCGTGCCCGACCGCGTCACCTCAATCTCGCCATAGCTGCGCATCACATCAATAAACTCATCGAGCTTCTCGGCCTCGCCCGTGGCTTCCAACGCGAAGCCCTCCAGCGAGGAATCGATCACCCGCGCGCCGAAAATTTCGGCTTCCTTCAAAATCGCCGCCCGGTTCTCCATCGCCGCCCGCACGCGCATCAACACCAGTTCGCGAGCCACCGCCGGACCTTCCGTCAAATCGGCCGCCTGCAGCACGTTGATCAGACGGTTCATCTGCTTGATCACTTGCTTGCGCAGCACCGCGTCGACGTCCACAACGATCGTCATCCTCGACAACGTCGGGTCCGTCGTGCGCGCCACCGTCAGGCTCTCAATGTTGTAACCGCGCGCCGACAACAGGCCCGTCACGCGCATCAGCGCGCCCGGCTTGTTTTCCAATAACAACGAAATCACTTGCAGCATGTCAGTCGCTTTCTCCCGCTCCCTTACGCCGTCACCGGCTTCGGCGGCCCGAGCACCATCTCGTTGATCGCACCGCCGGCCGGCACCATCGGGAACACATTCTCAAACGGCGTCACCTTCACGTTCAGCAGATACGGCCCCGGCTCGGCGAAACACTCATCCAGCGCCGCCTTCAACTCGCCCGGCTTCTCCACCGTGCGGCCCTTGAAGCCATACGCCCCGGCCAGCTTCTCGGCGTCCGGGAAGCAATCAAGTGTCACCGAACTGAGCCGGTTGTTGTAGAACAGCTCCTGCCATTGCCGCACCATGCCCAGGTAGCCGTTGTTCATGATGATCATCTTCACCGGCAGGCCCTGCGAAGCGATTGTACCCAGTTCCGGCACCGACATCTGGAAGCCGCCATCGCCCATGATCGCGATCACCGTCTTGTCCGGCCGCGCAAACGCCGCGCCAATCGCCGCCGGCAGCCCGAAGCCCATCGAACCCAGCCCGCTTGAGCTCAACCACAGCCGCGGCTCATTGAAGCGGATGAACTGCGCCGACCACATCTGGTGCTGGCCCACGTCCACCGACACAATCGCGTTGCCGCCGCTGATCTTATCGATCTCCGTGATCAGGTGCTGCGGCTTGATCTCATCGGTGGAAAACTCCGGCTGCAGCGGATGCTCCGCCTGCCAGCCGCGCATCATCGACCACCACTCGCGACGCCCCGCCGCATTCGTCTCCTGCATCGTCGGAGCCAGTTCCTGCAGGTTCTTGTTGAGCTTCGAAAGCACACGCTTCAAATCGCCCACGATGGGCAGGTCCGGCGTCCGGTTCTTGCCGATCTCGGCCGGGTCAATATCGACGTGAATCACCTTGGCATGCGGGGCAAACGCCGCCAGCCGCCCCGTCACGCGGTCGTCAAACCGCACGCCGAGCGCGATCAGCAGGTCGCAGTCATACATGCCCATATTGGCCGCATAGCTGCCATGCATGCCCGGCATCGAAATGAAGTTCGGATGGCTCGACGGCAGCGAGCCCAGGCCCATCAGCGTCAGTACGCAGGGCGCATCGAGCGACTCCACCAGTTCCTGCAGTTCCTTCGTCGCGCCCGAGGCCAGGATGCCTCCGCCGCCATATACATAAGGCCGCTTGGCCTCCCACATCATCTGCGCCGCGCGGCGGATCTGCCCGGCATGGCCGTCCAGGTGGATCTTGTAGCCCGGCAGGTGAATCGAGTTCACCGGCGTGTACTGGTAATGCCCCTGGAACACATCCTTCGGAATGTCCACCAGCACCGGCCCCGGCCGCCCCGAGTTGGCCAGGTAAAATGCCTCGTGAATCACCTGCGGCAAATCGGCCAGGTTCTTCACCAGGTAGTTATGCTTCGTGCATGGCCGGGTAATGCCAAACGTGTCCGCTTCCTGAAACGCATCGCTGCCGATCAGCTTCGAGGTAACTTGCCCGGTAAGTGCCACGATGGGAATCGAGTCCATCATGGCGTCCACCAACCCCGTCGTCAGATTGGTCGCGCCCGGACCGGAGGTGGCGCAACAAACACCCACCTTCCCCGTCGCCCGCGAATAGCCTTCGGCGGCAAACGCGGCGTTTTCTTCATGCCGCACCAGTACGTGCCGGATCGGGTGATCGTACAGCGCGTCATAGAAAGGAAGCGTCACACCGCCGGGATACCCGAAAATGCAATCCACCCCTTCCCTGACCAGACACTCGAGAAGGATTTTCGCTCCGCTCATCAAATTGGACATGGCTTTTTTGGATGACTCCTGGTGAACGGGTACGGGATGCCCTGCAAGGCAACCTCCCCGTTTCTTGAGCCTACCCTAAAAGAGTTTCAAATGCAACGAACCTCGATCATCAAGATTGCTAATACCCCTATTCCCCGCTGCCCTCAGTTCTCCCTTCCCCAATAAGCAGTTTTCTTTCCGTTGTTTAGCGCGCCTCTCACCCGTCCCGGCGAAGGGGCGGCGGCCGGATTCTCCCTCCCGGCTTCCCCTCGCATTTCCTTCCGCCCTCCTGCCGGCGAGGCTGGAGCCGGTGGATCATTCCAACGTCCGGCTGCAGCCTTTCGTTCGCCGTCGCGCCGCCGCTGGCCACCAAGACAGAACTCCGGCTCAACATCTCCGTTCCGCCGGAACATCGCAGCGTAGCGCCACCCGCATGAGCCCACGGGCTTCATTGCTGAACGTGCGCTTCCGGTCGCGCGCCGCCTGCCCGGTGTTCCACCACGCTTGCATCCTGCCGGTAACCAACCCTCGCCTCGGCGGCAGTCGCCCGATGACCGGCACACACACCACCAAGCCACTGGAACTCATCTGCGCCTCGATCACAATGCTATAAGTACCAAGCGGTGTAGCGTACCGCGCGTGAACCGGTCAAGCCACCCACATAGTCGGATCACTTACTCCGGCGGCACAACCGCCGCAAGCATGGCTCCGCCGGCTGTGCCGCCGTGGCCAAGCCTCTCCTGAGTCAGGTCCGATGCGGCCGGCCGCCGGCATTCCTTCATAATGAAAGGGCCATGCCCACACGCGCCACCGGCCCCTTCGATGTGAAGCTAACGCCGCAATCGACTGACTCAATGCCCGAAGGCACCACGCTCGGCCGCATGTCGCTCGACAAACAGTTCCACGGCGATCTCGAAGCCGCCAGCAAAGGCGAGATGCTCACCGCCATGACCTCAGTGAAAGGTTCAGCCGGCTACGTCGCCATCGAGCGCGTCACCGGCGCCCTGGGCGGACGAAAGGGAACTTTTACACTCCAGCATTCCGGCACCATGGCCCGCGGCGCCCAACAACTCACCGTCACCGTCGTGCCCGACTCCGGCACAGGCGACCTCGCCGGACTCACCGGCTCCATGGCCATCCGCATCGAGGCCGGCGGCAAACACTTCTACGACTTCGACTACGAACTGCCCGACACCGGCGTCTGATCGTTAAAACGTCACGCGCACGGCAAGTTGAATGCGCCGCCCGATGCGCGTCGCCGTCACCTGCCCAAACTGCGTGTTCACCTGCCGACCCTGCGCATCGAAGCGCGCCGTCGTATCCACGTTCGAATACTGCGTGTGATTGAACGCGTTGTAGAACTCCGCGCGCAATTGCGTGGCAAACCGCTCCTTGAAGCGGAAATTCTTATACGCCGTGAGGTCCCAGTTGTTGATGCCGGGCAGCCGGATGTTCGTGCGCGCCGCGTTGCCAATGGTGCCCACCGCCGGCAGCGCCGCCACGCTTGTGTTGAACCAGCGGCTGAAGGTGCGCTCACCGCTGCCCAGCGACGGCTCGCCCGTCAACACAATGCGCGCGCCTTCAGTGGGCGATCCGGTGATGTCCACGGGGTTCACCGTGCTGAAGCCGATGCCCGCCGGCGCCCCGGTGCTCGCCGTGTAGATGCCGCTCACCTGCCAGTCGTTCACCACCCAGCGCAGCGGATGATTCCGCTCCACCGCGTTCGGCAGGTCGTAGAGCCAGTTCACCTTCAACACGTGCGCCCGGTCGAACGACGACAACCCGTAGTTCCATACCCGCACGGGAATGATGTTGGAAACCGTCGCCGCATCGTCGGAGTTGTAGTCGAGTGACTTCGACCACGTGTAGCTCACCCCATACTGCAGCCGCGAGGCGAAGCGCCGGTTCGCCGAAAGCTGGAACGAGTGGTAGTTCGATGATGCACCCGGCTCGCGCAGGTTCAAATTGCCGTAGCCCAGGTACGGGCGGAGGAAATTCACCGGCAGCACGGCGTTGTTCGTCGTGTCGCGCGACGAGGGAAGGAAGTTCGTCCCTAGCGGCAGTGCGTTCAGGTTGCGCTGCCACAGCAGATTCCGACCCAGCGACCCCGCATAGCCCACATCCACGATCGTTGAGAAGCCGATGTCGCGCTGCACCGACAACGAGAAGTTCATCACGCTCGGTATCTTCGCGTTCGGATCGAGCCCCAACACGTTGGCCGGAAACAGCACGCCGGTGGCGTTGCGCAACGTCGACATCGTGCCGTAGAACAACGTCGGCCGGTCGATAATCGGTGGCTGCGCGGCGAAGTCCGTCAACACCACGCCGTGCGACATGCGGTTATAGAACATCCCGAAGCCGCCGCGAATGGCCGTCTTGCCGTTGCCCGACACGTCGTAGGCAAAGCCCACGCGCGGCGCCAGCAGCACGCCCGGTTCCTTCATCAGCGAACGCGGAATGCTCGAATCCGTCAGCGGCGACACCATCCCGTTGGCCGGATTGCCCCGCCCCGGCGCAATCGCGCCAATTAGCGCCGCCGGTAAAATCTCGCCCGTGTTCGGATTGCGCCCCACGCGCGCGTTCCCCTGCCGGAACGGTTCAATCAACCGCACCGCCTGCGCCTGGTTGAACGCGTCCGCGCGGAAACCCGACATCGCATCGCCGTCAATCCACGACTGCGGCAGGTAGTGGAACCGCACGCCGAAATCGAGCGCCAGCTTGCGGTTCACCTTCCAGTTGTCCTGCACGAACCACTCGATGTTGGTCGCATAGTTCACCGGAAACACGCGCGCCGTCGGCTCTTCATATTGGTTGTACACGCCCACGATCGCGTTCGAAAACGCGTAGTCGGTCTCCAGCGGGTTGTTCACGTTGCGCGCGAAATTGAACGAGCCGTTGAACGCCCCGCCCGTCGGCTGATTTTCCGCCCACAGCCGGTCAAAGTAAAAGCCCAGTTTCAGCGTGTGCGCCGTAAATGTCTTCGTCAGGTTGTTCGAAATCGAGATGATCTCGTGCGTCGTCGTCAGCGGTGTGCGCCCGTCCATGGTCACCGCCACCGCGTTTGGCACACCGCCGAACGACATGTTGGGAATCAGATTCAGCGGATTGCTGGAAGGATTCAACTGCCCCAGCGTGAAGCCGATCTTGTCGCGTTGAATCGACGCCAGCGCATCGTCGGAAATCGAATTGTTCAATGGCCGCGTCGAATAGCTGCCGTTGAACTCGTTGATCAACGTCGGCGAGAAGATCTTCTGGTAGCGGCCCAAAAACAGTTTGCCCAGGTTCTCCGAGCGCTGCCGGTAGACGTCGTAGTTGCCCGTCCCGGCCGGAATGCCCACCTTGCCGTCGTTGATGTCGTTGCGCGCGCTGTAGGAAAACGTCACGATGTCCGACGGGCTCACGTTGTAATCGAGCTTCAGCGTATCGGTACGCTTGGGCTGGTCCACCACATCCTGGAACACGTAGTTGAACTGCCCGCGCGAGATGCCCCGGTCGGTGAAGTTCGGCTGCGGCAGGAAGTTCAGCAGCGCCCGCCCGTTGGTGTCGATGCGGCTCGCCGGAACGATGTTGCCCGCAAACGGCGTGCGGTTGTTGAACGGATCGCGCACCACAATCAGCGCGTTGTTCACATCGAGGGATTGCGAAAAATTGCCCGCCCGCTCGAGTTCCGTAGGCGTCGTCCGCTGCGCCAGCGCCGTCGGCACCGACAGCGGCCAGAACTCCTGGCTCCAGAAAAAGAACATCTTGTCCTTTAACCGCCGCCCTGCGCCCGGCAGCATCACCGGCCCGCCGACATTGTAGTTCCAGGTGTCAAAACGGTAGCGCGGCCGCACGCGCCCCAGCCGGTTATTGAAGAAGTCGTTGGCGTTAAGCGCCTCGTTGCGCTTGTAATAGCTCGCCAGCCCGTGAAACTCCTTGCTGCCCGACTTGGTCACAATCGAAACGTTCGCCCCCGACATGCGCCCATACTCGGCCTGGTAATTCGACAACAGCACCTTCACCTCGGCCACCGCATCCATCGACACCGCCACCACCGAGTTGAAGTTGTTGCCGATCGCGTTTACCGTCGCGCCGTCAATGGTCAGGTTGTTCGTGTTGCGGCGGTTGCCCTGCACATTGAAGTTCCAGTTCACCGCCAGGTTCTCGGAATCATCGAGATCCACCACGCCCGGCAGCAGCGAAACAAGCGAGGTCACGTTGCGCCCGCGAATCGCCAGATTCTGCACCTGCGAACCCGTCAACACGCCCGCGCGCTCGGCCGTCTGCGATTGCACCACCGCCGCCTGCGCTTCCACCACCACCGAATCGCTCACCTGTCCCACTGTCAACTTCAGGTCGTTCAGGCTCACCGTTTCGGCAGCCGGCACGTTCACGTTCGTCCGCTCCAGCCGCCGGAATCCGGCAGCCTCAATCGACAGCGTGTACGCACCCGGCTGCAGCGATCCGAAGAAGAACCGTCCCGCCTCGTTGGTGTCGGCCGTACGCTCGGCGCCCGTGGCGTCCAGCCGTAGCACCACGGCCGCATTCGGAATCGCCGCATCCGTCGGATCGGTCACCACCCCGGCCAGCGAGCCGGTGATTGACTGAGCAAGCACACTCAAGGACGTGAGAAAGAGTAACCCCAAAAGTCGCATGGCCGGAATCCTATCACACATTCCAGCAACCTTGATCGGTAAAGCCCTTCAAAGTCGGCGACACAAGCGGGTCACTCCGCGCCCGGCGATATACTCAATGTCGTGACCCGCCGCGACCTCCTCCGCACCGCACTTCCCCTCACCGCCACCGCGTTCGCCTCCCCGCCTCCGGCCAAGCCCTGGCCCCTCGGCATCAACACCTACTGCCTCCGCTTCCAGCGCTGGAACGACCGTCGCCTCTTCGACTACTGCGCCGAACAGAAGCTCGACTCCATCTTCCTCCAGGACTCCCTCGACCCCGCCGCGCAAGACCCCAAGCACTGGGCCGAGGTCCGCGCCTGGTCGCGCGACATGAACCTCCCCGTCGAAACCGGCGGCGGCGCCATCCTGCCCAAAACCGCCGCCGACCGCCCCCAGATCGTCGCCACCTTGCGCAAGAACATCGAGCGCGCCAAGGCCATGGGCTCACCGCTGGTCCGCGCCCTGCTTGCTTCTGACCGTTACGCCATGCCCCCCGGCACCGTCGAACAGCACATCGAAACCACCGCCGGCATCCTCCGCGAAGTGCGCACGCAGGCCATCGACGCGGGTCTCAAGATCGGCATCGAGAACCACAAGGAACTCCAAGCCTGGGAAACCCGCGCCCTCATCGAACTGGCCGGAAAAGAATTCGTCGGCTCTTATATGGACACCGGCAACCCCGTCTTCGTCGCTGAAGACCCCATGACCACCGTCGAAGAACTCGGCCCCTACGCCGTTACCTTCCACCTCCGCGACGCCGTCGTCTACGAGCATCCTGACGGCATCGCCGTGCAATGGGTTCCCCTCGGCGAAGGCACGCACGACTTCAAGGCCATCGTCGCCCGCGCCGCCGAACTCGTCCCCGCCAACGTGCGCATTTATTGCAAGCCCATCACCGCGCGCCCGCCCACCATCATCCCCGTCTACGACGCCGCCTTCTGGAACAAGTGGTTCCCCCGCGCCCGTTCGCGCGACCTCGCCCGCTTCCTCACCCTCGCCCGTCGCGGCCGCCCCTACGACAAACCCCACCTCCTCGCCGACGTCCCCGGCGACCGCGAACGCTACATGGACGCCCTCAAGCTTCAGCAACTCGAGCACATGCAGCGCTCCCTCGATTACTGCCGCAAAACCCTCGACCTCGGCGTCCGCTGGCGCGGCTGAGCAGGCCGCGCTCAGCGCGCCCCCCGATATATACTCACCCCATACCCGCCATGCCTCGCGTTGCCGCACTGCTCCTCTTCCCGCTTGCCCTCGCCGCGCAAACGACAACACCCGCCGACGCCGAATTCGCCCACGCCATCCGCCCCGCACTCGCCGAACACTGCGGCCGCTGCCACAATCCAACCAATCCGAAGAACCGCATCAACTTCCTCAAGGCCCAGTCGCCGGCCGACATCGAATCCATGCGCGGCGTCTGGCGCAACGTCGCCGTGCAACTCACCAACCGCACCATGCCGCCGGCCTCTGATGCGAAGATCTCCGAAACCGACCGCCTCCGCCTCGCCCAGTGGATCCACCGCCGCCTTGAGGAAACCGCCTGCCGCGCCGATGCCCCGCCTTATGCCGGCACCGTCACGCTGCGCCGCCTCAACCGCCGCGAATACCACAACAGCATTCGTGACTTGTTCGGCGTCGACCTCCCCGTGAGCGACCTCTTCCCCGCCGACGGCACCGGCGGCGAAGGCTTCGACACCAACGGCGAAACCCTTTTCACGCCCGCCCTGCTCATGGAGCGCTATCTCGAAGCCGCCACCCAAATCCTCGACCGCGTCATCCTCTCGCCCGACCTCAACCGCTCCTTCTCTTCGCAGCAACTCGAACCCGCCGCGCCCTCCGCCGAAGCCCGCCGCGACGTGCCCCCAGGCGCCGAAGTGAGCGCCAAGTTGGATGTCTACGCCGACGGTGAGTACGACGTTCGCCTCTCCGTCGAACGCTACACCGACGGCCCTCGCTCCATGCGCGTCAAGGTGGATGGCGTCGATGCCGGCACGGTCACCGTCGTGCGTTATGAATCCGGCGGCCCCACCGCGCGCAACCAGCGTGTGCGGCTCAGCCGCGGCCCGCACACCATCACCATCCAGGCCCTCGACCAGACCTTCGGCATCTACGCCCTCACCGTCGCCCAGCGCCGCACCGAGCCGCCCGCCGAACAGAAGGCGCTCCACTACCGCCTGCTCGGCATCGAGCCCGGCGAGCAACCCGTCCAGCCCCGCCGCGCCGCCGAACGCTTCCTCGCCCGCTTCCTTCCCCAGCTATTCCGCCGCCCCGCCACACAAAGCGACATCGACCGCCTGCTCACCCTTTACGATCGCTCCGCCCAGCGCGGCGATCCCTATGAAGAGCGCATCAAGCTCGTCCTGAAGACCGCCCTCGTCTCGCCCGCCTTCCTCTTTCACATGGAGCAGTCCACTGACTCGCCTCAGTTGCAACCGCTCAACGCGTACGAACTCGCCAGCCGCCTCTCCTACTTCCTCTGGTCCACCACGCCCGACGCTGAGCTATTCGCTCTGGCCGCCTCGGGCGCACTCACCAAGCCGGAAACCCTCGCCGCGCAGGTCGACCGTATGCTCGACGACCCGCGCTCGCGCGTCTTCGCCAACTCCTTCATCGGCCAGTGGCTCGGCACCAAGGACGTCGGCGGCCGCGTCGCCCCCACCATCACCGAAACGCAGCACTACTACAATCCCGAGGTCGCCGCCGACCTCCGCGAAGAGCCCGTCCTCTTCTTCCACCACATCCTCGACGAAAACCGCTCCCTCCTCGATCTGCTCAACGCCGACTACAGCTTCCTCACTAGCCGCCTGGTCACCTTCTACGATCTCCACGGCAAGCTCGCCAACCCGCCCGGCACAAGCTTCCAGAAGGTGCAATGGCCCGACAACCGCCGCGCCGGCATCTTCGGCCTCGGCTCGGTCATGGCCATGACATCGAACTTCAAGGCCACCAACCCCGTCGTCCGCGGTGCCTGGGTGCTGGAGACGATCTTCGGCACATCGGTGCCTCCGCCGCCGCCCGACGTCCCGCCGCTCGAGAAAGCCTTCGACAAAAAAGAGAAGCTCACCATGCGGCAAAAGCTCGCCCGCCATCGCGAGAACCCCACATGTGCCGCTTGCCACAACCTGATGGACCCCATTGGCTTTGCGCTCGAAAACTACGACTGGCTCGGCCGCTGGCGCGACACCGATAACGGCCTCCCCATCGACGCCTCGGCCAAGCTCCCCTCCGGCGAGTCGTTCAGCGGCCCACTACACGCAAGGCCCCGTCGCCGGCGTCGAGCCCGCGCCCCAAATCAAGAAGCGCGCCAAAGAGAAGACGTTCAAATAAGAACGGCGTCCAAGCCTGCCTCTCGGGCAGACCGGACGCCGTTCCACAAAGCCCACTGGCTGCTTACCAGCGGCCGCCGCCACCACCGCCGCCGCGATTGCCGCCGCGGCCGCCACCGCCGCCGCCACGGTTGCCGAAGCTACGGCCACCGCCGCCACCGGCCTCGCGCGGGCGCGCTTCGTTCACGTTCAGCGAACGGCCGTTCATGTCCGTGCCGTTCAGCGCGTTGATGGCCGCCTCGGCGGCCGCGCGGTCCGTCATCTCCACGAACGCGAAGCCGCGCGACTGGCCGCTGTCGCGGTCCGTCACAATGCTCACGCGCTCGACATTGCCATAGAAGGAAAACGCCGCCTGCAACTCGCTCTGCGTCGTCTGGTAACTCAGGTTACCCACAAAAATATTCACCATCGGATACTCTTTTCTCGAAGACCTGAGGTCTTCCTCTGCTCACTGCTAACTTAACCAACGGACACAAACCAGGAGCAATCCAACCCGCGCCGCAAGGGCCGCGAAACGGCATCTCCTACCTGACCGCAAAACCGGGAACCATCAGGCCTGTCGTCGCCGCCGTACTTCGATCCACCAAGTGCATCACCGGCGGCCAAATATCGGGTTGCGAGCGAAGAACCCGCTTCGGAGCCGAAACGTCGTTCCTCACTGACTGAGCCTGCCCAGCCTGTCTTCTATTCTCATGGAATCAGCACTGTTCCGTCAAACTGCGCCCTCCACCCCGCCAGTGACCGCCTCAAATGGAACGGCGCCCGCCGCCACCCTTTCGAGCAACAACAGGCGCCATCCGAAGCATTACTGGCCGGAATCTACCAGCGGGATCCGCCGCGGCCACCACCGCCGCCGCCGCGATTGCCGCCGCGGCCACCGCCGCCGCCGCCGCCAGCCTCACGCGGGCGGGCTTCGTTCACGTTCAACGCACGGCCGTTCATGTCCGTGCCGTTCAGCGCATTGATCGCTGCCTCGGCGGCCGTACGGTCCGTCATCTCGACGAACGCAAAACCGCGCGGTTGGCCGCTGTCGCGGTCCGTAACAACGCTGACGCGTTCCACCGCTCCGTAATAGCTAAACGCAGCTTGCAACTCGTTCTGCGTCGTCTGGTAACTCAAGTTACCCACAAAAATATTCACCATCGGAATGCTCTTTCTCGAAGACCGCGGTCTTCTCTTCTACTCGCACTGAACCTAACCAACGGACCGAAACCAGGAGTAACTACCTCCGAACCGCTTGCGTTGCGAAACGGAGTCTCCCACCTGACCGCAAAACTTGGAAAAATCAAAATCATGGCTTACCGTGGCGCTGGGGCGGCCGTGCGCCAGGCCGCGCCCAGGCGATCCTGGTTCTGCGGCCGCTTCGGCGGCTTGCGATTGCGCAACGCCGCCGCCCGGGCTGCTTCCGCGCTGGCGTGCTCGCCCATCTCCAACTCGCTATATGTAAACGCGCGCTGCCCTGCGTCCAGTTCCAACCGGTCCAACACGCCTCGGCACAGAAGCGGCAACTCCTGGAGCCGGATCCCAAACTGACGGCTCAGCGCCAGATTAGTCCTCACGGTATACTCATCGCGCGTCCGGTCCGGCTTGATGCCATCAAAGACGAACTCACGCATCCCCGTGGCGTCACGGAAGCCCTTCAGGACGAACTGCATCTTGACGTTCTGCAAGCCTTTCACCTTCTCCTTGCCGGCCGCCCAGCGGCTCAGCTCTGGCAGGACCAGTGCCGGTTACACACCGGCTCGTACTCTCGCACTAATTCGTCCTGCCTCCTGGAACGCTGCGATTGGTCGCAGACTTCATAAACGAAGCCGGTCGGCAGCCGCTTCGCAAGGTTCGTACCGGCTTCCACCAGATGCCGCATGAGGGCATCCTGGATGTTCTCCGCCGATCCGATGTAGAGCCATTCGCCGGCGTTGGAAATGCCATACACTCCTGAGATCGCCGGCGCGTACATCCGCACCGCCGAAGCCAGGAACGATCGCGGCATTGTCTCGCCAAACGGCATGCCTACTTGCCGCCCTTCCATCCGGCCACGCGTGTTCCGGCCACGCGCGTCAGCGCCCGCTTGGCGTCGCCTTCCAACGCCGCGCGTAACCGTCCCACGATCTCCTTGGCTTTGTGTAACTGCCCGGCATCGGTCTTGAAGCCCGGCATCTTGGGATCGATGAATTCGCGCCGGAATAACTGATCCGAAGCCAGGCTCACCAGCAGTTCCAACTCGGATGGCTGCAATTGCAGCTGAATACCGGGCGGCATGCTCCGTGTTTTCGTCATCCGCGCGGCGCTACTGGCCATTACCTGCGCTCCGTCCGTCCACCGGTGATAGTCGGAATCGACATCTGCGATGCCCGTCTCCAACTCAACCACGCAAAACCCAGGAAAGCCAGGCTGGCGGCTGAGGCAAGACCCAGCATGCCGTACCCGATCGGCCTCGAGGCAAACAAGATGGCGGGAATGAAAATCACGGCCACGCTCACCAGCGTGACAGTGGCAGTATAAGAAGTGCCTGTGGATTTCCCCTTCGGATCGAACATTACAGCCCCCTTCGGTAAACTCACGCTAAGCATGTGTGCGGACTAAGTGCCTTAGCTCAGATGATCCGCGGAAGGGAGTATGCCGTTCCACTACCATTGTCGATGAATTCCACGAGGGTGTCAAGCAAGCCTATCCCCTGCCGACCACCACGCGTCAGTGCCGGAAGTGCCGCACGCCGGTGAGAACCACCGCCAGCCCCAGCTCATCGGCCTTGGCAATCACCTCGGCGTCTTTCACTGACCCGCCCGGATGAATCACCGCCGTGATGCCGTGCGACGCCGCTTCCACCAAGCCATCGGGAAAAGGAAAGAACGCATCGCTGGCCAACACCGTACCCTTCACCGGCAACACCGCCTTCATCGCCCCTACCTTCACCGAATCGACGCGGCTCATCTGCCCCGCCCCGCACGACACCAGTTGCCCCGCGCGCGCATACACGATGGCGTTTGACTTCACGTGCTTCACCACTTTCCAACCAAACTCCAGCGCCCGCCACTCTTCTTCGGTCGGCTGGCGCTGGGAGCGCACCGCCGCCGTCGCCCGGTCCAGCCGCGCCATATCCGCCGATTGCACCAGCACTCCGCCGCTGATCGACTTCACCACCGCCTCGCCCACGCCGCCCGCGCCCACCGCGAGCAACCGTAGGTTCTTCTTGGCCGCAAACACCGCCAGCGCCTCATCGGTGTAGCCCGGCGCCGCAATCGCTTCGGTGAATAACTTGGCCACCTCCGTGGCCGCCGCGCCATCCACCGTCCGGTTGAACGCCAGCACGCCGCCGAACGCCGAGATCGGATCGGCCTCCAGCGCCTTCTGATAAGCCTCAACCACCGTCGCCCCCTCGGCGCAGCCGCAGGGATTGGTGTGCTTAATGATCGCGCACGCCGGCGCGTCAAACTCCTGGATCAACTGCCAGGCCGCGTCCAGATCCACCAGGTTGTTGTAGCTCAGCTCCTTGCCCTGCAACTGCCGCGCGCCCGCAATGCCGCTCTCGCCTGTGCCATACAGCGCCGCCTTCTGATGCGGATTCTCGCCGTAACGCAGCCCCATCTTCAACGGCAGCTTCAGGTCAAGCACCAGCGGCAACTCCTCTGGCGCGGCGTCCAGGCTCCGCAGTTTGGCCGCAATCGCGCGGTCATAGGAGGCCGTCAGCTCAAACGCCGCCACCATCAGCCGCCAGTGCGTAGCTTCGCTCAGTTCGCCGCCCGTGGCCTGAAGCTCCGCCGCCAGCGATTGATAGTCGCTGACCGAGGTCACCACGGCCACGTCCTGCCAGTTCTTCGCCGCCGCACGAATCATCGTCGGCCCGCCGATATCGATGTTCTCGATCAACTCCTCGCGCGACACACCCTCGCGCGCCGCCACCTTCTCAAACTGGTAGAGGTTGACCACCACCATGTCGATCGCCGGAATCCCGTGCTCGGCAATCGCCGCCATGTGCTCCGGCTTGGATCGCATCGCCAGCACGCCGCCGGCCACGCGCGGATGAATCGTCTTCACCCGACCGTCGAGCATCTCCGGAAACCCGGTCACCTCGGAGACGTCTTTCACCGCCAGGCCCGCATCACGCAAAAGCCTGGCCGTGCCACCCGTGGAAATCAGCTCCACGCCCAACCCGGCCAGCACTTTCGCAAACCCGGCCAATCCCGTCTTATCCGTAACGCTCAACAGAGCCCGTGCGATTTTCGCCATGACCTCTTATTGTGCCATGCAAGGCCGGCGTTTACCCTGCGCCGCGCACGCAACGCTCGCGCACCCATCCTCCGCGCATCCCGCACATTGTCATAATGAACAACGTGACCCACAATGTGACCCTCATCCCCGGCGACGGCATCGGACCCGAAGTCGCCGAGGCCACCGCCCGCGTCATCGATGCCTGCGGCGTCAAGATCGATTGGAACCGCGTCGAAGTGACCGCCGACATCATCCGCGCCACCGGTGAATCCATCCCCGCCGCGGCCGTCGAGTCGCTGCAGGTGACCCATCTTGGCCTCAAGGGCCCCGTCACCACGCCCGTCGGCGGCGGCTTCCAGAGCGTCAACGTCGCCCTCCGCAAGCGCTTCGATCTCTATGCCAACATCCGCCCCGTCAAGTCGCTCCACGGCCTCAAGACGCGCTTTGACGACCTCGACATCAACATGGTCATCTTCCGCGAAAATACCGAGGACCTCTACTCTGGCCTCGAACACGAAGTGGTCAACGACGTCGTCACCGGCCTCAAGGTGATCACCCGCACCGCCTCCATCAAGATCGCCAACGCCGCCTTCAAATACGCCAAGCTTCACGGGCGCAAGAAGGTCACCGCCATCCACAAGGCCAACATCATGAAGAAGGCCGACGGCCTCTTCTTGAAGTGCTGCCGCGAAGTCTCCGAGATGTACCCCCAGATCACCTATAACGAGCTGATCGTCGACAACGCCTCCATGCAGCTCGTCTCGCGCCCCGAACAGTTCGACATTCTCCTGCTGCCCAACCTCTACGGCGACATCATCAGCGACCTCGCCGCCGGACTCGTCGGCGGCCTCGGCGTCGTCCCCGGCGCCAACATCGGCAACGACTGCGCCATCTTTGAGAGCGTCCACGGCTCGGCACCCGACATCGCCGGCAAAGGACTCGCCAACCCCACCGCGCTCATGCTCAGTGCCGTCATGATGCTCGAGCACGTCAACGAAGACGCCGCCGCCCAGCAGTTGCAGAAGGCTGTCGAGGCCGTCTATCGCGAAGGCAAGCACCTCACGCACGATGTCGGCGGCACGGCGAATACCAACGAGTTCACCGACGCCGTCATCGCCCAGTTGAAGTAACGGAGCCACGAGGCTGAGCGCGTGATGCGCTTACCGGTACTTCCCCAACACCTGGTTGCGCCGCACACGCAGCAGGTCGAGGAACATATCCACGCTGTCGCGGAACATGCTCACCTTCGTTCCCTCGGCATGGTTCCAACGCACCGGCACTTCGATCGTCTTATGGCGCTTCAGCCGGGCGATGAACAGCGCCTCCACATCAAAGCCGAACCGCTCCAGTTGCAGCCGCGAAAACACCTCGCGCGCCGCGTCGCGCCGGAACAGCTTGAAGCCGCACTGCGTGTCCCAGAACGGCAAGCCGCACACCAGGCGCACCACGAGGTTGAAGAACCGCCCCGCCGTCTCGCGGAACAGCGATTGCCGCACGCCGATCAACCCCCGGTTCAGCGCCCGCGAGCCGATGGCCACCGCCGCCTGCTCGCGCTCCACCGCCGCCCACAGCTTGTCGAACTCCTCGATCGGCGCCGACAAATCGGCATCGCTGAACAGCACCCACTCGTTGCGCGCCTCCAGCATCCCGTGCTTCACCGAATAGCCTTTGCCGCGGTTGCCGGGGTTCTTCACCAGCCGCACGCGCGCGTCTTTGCGGCTCCACACCTCCACCAGCGCGGCGGTTCCATCGCGGGAACCATCGTCCACCACGATCACTTCGGGATCGCTCACACGCGACGAATCCAGGTAGGCAAGAACCTGGGCAAGCGTGTCGGGAAGTCGAGCCTGCTCGTTGTAGGCGGGAATGACAATCGAAAGGGCCGGCAATCGGCCATTATAATAAGAAGTCTCACCACTCCACCGGAGCTTTCCCTTTGTCACTGGAAGACGATCTTTTACGCCAACGCCACGACCGCATCCGCGAAATCGAAACCCTCGGCTTCAGGCCCTACGGCCACCGCTTTGATTTCTCCCACTCGCTAGCCACCGTGCTGGCCGAATACTCATCCGTCGAAGCCGCACAGCTCGACGCCAACCGCGTCCCGGTCAAGGTCTGCGGCCGCCTGCGCACCATCCGCCGCATGGGCAAGGCCGGCTTTGCCCACCTCACCCAGGACGGCGCGCAGCTTCAGATCTACGTCAAGAAGGACCTCGTCGGCGAAACCGACTGGAAGCTCTGGGAACTGATCGACCTCGGCGACATCGTCGGCGCCGACGGCTACCTCTTCCGCACCCGCACCGGCGAGCTCAGCGTCCACGTCGAGAAGCTCTACTTCCTCGCCAAGACGCTGCTCACCATGCCCGAGAAGTTCCACGGCATTGAGGACGTCGAGCTGCGTTACCGCCAGCGCTATCTCGACCTCATCGCCTCGCCCGAATCGCGCGCCGTCTTCGTCACCCGCGCCCGCATCGTCGCCTCACTGCGCCGCCAGTTGGAAACGCGCGGCTTCATCGAGGTCGAAACGCCGATGATGCAGCCGCTCTATGGCGGCGCCGCCGCGCGGCCGTTCGTCACACACCACAACACGCTCGACATCGACCTCTACCTGCGCATCGCCCCCGAACTCTACCTGAAGCGTCTCGTCGTGGGCGGCCTCGACCGCGTCTACGAGCTCAACCGCAACTTCCGCAACGAAGGCATCTCCACCCAGCACAACCCCGAGTTCACCATGCTCGAGTTCTACCAGGCCTACACCGATTACCACGGCCTGATGGACTTCACCTGCGAACTCCTGAAGCAGGTGGCCATCGACGCCACCGGCAGCGCCGCCGTCCAGTATGGCGACGACACGCTCGACTTCGGCAACATCCGCCGCCTGAGCATGCGCGAAGCCGTGCGCGAATTCTGGACCGGCCCCGAGCCCGCGCGCCCCGACGATGCCGCCTGGCTGCTCGCCAATTCGCACAAGGCCACCGCCGGCGAAGCGCTCACCGACATCTTTGAACGCGTCGGCGAAGACAAGCTCATCCAGCCCACCATCATCTACGAATACCCGGTGGAAACCTCGCCCCTCTCCAAGCAGAACCCCGACAACCCGGCCTTCGTCGACCGCTTCGAGATCTACGCCGCCGGCATGGAGATCGGCAACGCCTACACCGAGTTGAACGACCCGCAGGAGCAGCGCCGGCGCTTTGAAATGCAGCTCGGCATGCGCGAACGCGGCGACGAAGAGGCGCATCAAATGGACGAGGACTACATCCGCGCCATGTCCTACGGCCTGCCGCCCACGGGCGGTGAAGGCATCGGCATCGACCGCCTCACCATGCTCCTCACCAACTCCAAATCCATCCGCGACGTGATCCTCTTCCCGCTCCTCCGCCCCGAGGGCGATATCGGACTCGCCGCCAAACTCCGCGAACTCGACACCGCGCAAGGATAACCGCGTGGAGCTTCCCTTCGAGCTATCCGTCGCCCTGCGCTACCTGATGGCCAAGCGCAAGCAGACCGTCATCAGCATCATCACGGTCATCTCGGTGCTCGGCGTGGCCACCGGCGTCATGGCCACCGTCATCGCGCTCTCCATCAACGCCGGCTTCCGCAACACGCTGCAGCGCAACCTGCTCGGCGCGACGGCCCACATCATGGTGCTCGAAAAGGAACCCGGCGAAGGCATCACGGATTGGCGCGAACTCACGCGCTCGCTCGCCAAACGCCCGCACATCACGCAGGCCACGCCGACGCTCTACACGCAGGTGCTCATCCCCGGTTCACGCCAGCCCACCGGCGCCGTGCTCAAAGGCATCCCCGAGCCCAAGGACATGAAGCTGCCCGCCGCGCTGCAGCAGTTGAAACAGGGCCGCCTCGACAATTGGGACGACGCGCGCGGCCTTCCGCCCATCGTCATCGGCGCGGGCCTCGCCCGCGACGCCGGACTCACGCTCGGCGACGCCGTCCGCATCATCAGCCCGCAGGGCGAGATCACTCCCTTCGGCCCGCGCCTCATCGAACACCAGTTCCGCATCACCGGCATCTTCGAATCCGGCTTCTACGATCTCGACTCCTCCTGGGCCTTCACCAGCCTCAAACAGGTGCAGCGCGTGCTCGCCGTCGCCGATGTCGCCAACGCCATCGAGCTCAACGTCGACGACCTCTACGCCGCCAACACCATCGCCGAAGAGGTGTCCGCGGCCGTCGGTCCGAAACTCGCCGCCGCCAGTTGGATGGAGATGAACCGCCAGGTGCTGAACGCCCTCAAAATGGAGCGCGTCGTCACCGTCGTCACCGTCGGCCTCATTCAATTAGTGGCCGCGCTGAACATCCTCATCTCGCTCATCATGATGGTCATGGAGAAGCACCGCGACATCGCCATCCTCATGTCGATGGGCGCGCGCCGCGAACAGATCTCGCTCATCTTCCGCCTGCAGGGCCTGCTCATCGGCGTCACCGGCACAGCCATCGGCCTCATCCTCGGCTACACGATCTCCTATCTCGCCGACCACTACCGCTGGCTGCCGCTCGATGAAGCCGTCTATTCGCTCGCCTTCGTACCCTTCGAGCCGCGCCTGCTCGACGGCCTCTGGATCGCCGGCGTGGCCATCGCCGTGAGCCTGCTTGCCACCATCTATCCGGCGCGCTCGGCCTCGCGCATCATGCCCGTGGAAGCGCTCCGCTACGAATAGCTCATGTGCGGCATCGCAGGCTTCACTCATCGCGAAGGCCCGCCGCCGCAAGGCGCGCTGCGCCGCGCCGTCGAATCCATCCACCATCGCGGCCCCGATCAGAACGGCATCTTTGAATCCACCGTCGCCTCGCTCGGCGCCGTACGACTCAAAATCCAGGACCTCTCCGGCGGCGATCAGCCCATCACCGACGCCGCCACAGGAACCACCATCGTCTTCAACGGCGAGGTCTACAACTACCGCGAACTCCGTGCCGAACTCGAATCGCTCGGCCACGCGTTTCATTCGCACTGCGACACCGAGGTCGTCCTGCGCGCCTTCCTCCAATGGGACACCGCCTGCTTCGCCCGCCTGCGCGGCATGTTCGCGCTCGCCCTCTGGCAGGAGCCCGCGCGCCGCCTCGTGCTCGCCCGCGACCGCATGGGCATCAAGCCCCTCTACCTCCACCGCAACGGCCGCGACCTCCACTTTGCCTCCGAACTGAAGGCCCTCTTCGCCCACCCCGCCGTCCCGCGCACGCTCGATCCCGTCGCGCTCAACCTCTTCCTCCGCCACAACTACATCCCCACCGCGCGCACGCTCGCCGCGGGCATCACGAAGCTCCGCCCCGGCTGCTTCCTGGAATGGCGCGACGGCGTCGAACGCACCGAGCCCTACTGGCAACTGCGCTTCTCGCCCAAGCCCCGCACGCTCGACGACGCCAAGGCCGAACTCGACCACCTGCTGCGCGAATCCATCCGCGAGCATCTCGTCAGCGACGTCCCGCTCGGCGTCTGGCTCAGCGGCGGCCTCGACTCTTCCACCATCACGCACTACGCCGCCGAGCTTTTCCCCGGCACACTGAAGACCTTCTCCGTATCCTTCTCCGGCCGCAGCTTTGACGAGTCGCCCTACTTCCGCACCGTCGCCCAACACTACGCCACCGATCACTCCGAATTCGACCTCCAGCCCGAAAAGGACGACCTGCCCGCCGTCATCGAACGCCTCGCCCACTTCAGCGACGAGCCTTCGGCCGACGCCGGCGCGCTGCCCGTCTGGTATCTCTCGCAGATGTGCCGCCGCCAGGTGACCGTCGCCCTCAGCGGCGAAGGCGCCGATGAACTCTTCGGCGGCTACATCACCTACCTCGCTGATCGCTACGCCGGCATCGCGCGCCCGCTTTCCACTCGCCCCCGCGCGCTGGCTCGCCCGCCGCCTGCCGGTGAGCGATGAGAAGGTCGGCCTCGACTACAAGGTGAAGCGCTTCCTCGAAGGCGCGGCGCTCCCGCCGCTCGAAGCGCATCTCTATTGGAACGGCGCGTTCCCGTCGTCGCACTTCCCCGCCCCGCTGCCCCATGAATGGCCGCTCGATGGCTCCAGCGCCGACTTCCTCCACCTCGATCAACTCGCCTACCTGCCCGACGACATCCTGAACAAGTGCGACCGCATGTCGATGGCCCACTCGCTCGAAGTGCGCCCGGCGTTCCTCGATCACCGCATCGTCGAGTTCGCCGCCACGCTGCCGCACGACCTCAAAATCCGCGGCCGCAACCTGAAGTACATCCTCCGCGAGCTGATGCGCGACAAACTCCCCGCCGCCGTCACCACGCGCGCCAAGCAAGGCTTCGACATCCCCACGCACCACTGGTTCCGCACCACGCTGCGCCCGATGTTGCACGACCACGTCCACGAGCGCCCGTCACGGCCGCCGGGCTCGACTGGCCCGCCATCCGCCAACTGCTCGACGAACACGACACACGCCGCGCCAGCCACGGTTACTCGCTCTGGGGACTCCTCATGCTCACCCTCTGGATGAAGGAATGGAAGATCACACGCTAACCCGGCGTCCCGCCCTGCTCGCCGCCCTGTGCGCGGCGCTCATCTACCTCGGCTGCGCCATCTCGCCGCCGGGCTTGATGGACGACGTCGACGCCGTGCAGGCGCAAATCGCGCGCAACATGCTCGACTCGGGCGACTGGGTGACGGCGCGCCTGAACGGCATCGCGTATCTCGAAAAGCGCCCGGCCCCTATTGGATGATGGCCGCCAGCTACACGCTGTTCGGTGTGAGCGATTGGGCCGCGCGCCTGCCCTTCGCGCTCTCGGCCATCCTGCTCGCCTTCCTCACCGCGCGCATCGGCGCATGGGCCTTCTCTCGCGCCGCCGGACTCTATGCCGGACTCGCCACCACCGCCTGCGCCGGACTGTGGCTGTTCACGCGCATCACCATTCCCGATGTGACGCTCACGCTCACCATCGCGCTGGCAATGTGGGCGTTCCTGCGCACGGAGGAGGGGGAAGCCGGCAATCCCGTCGCCCCCGGCCCATGGCCCTACCTGATGTGGGCCGCCATGGCCGCGGGCTTTCTATTGAAGGGCCTCATCGCCTTCGTCTTTCCACTCGCCGCCGCCGGGCTCTTCCTGCTCCTCACCGGCCAACTGTTCCGCCGCTCGACACTCGCCCGCTTCCGCGTGTTGCCCGGCATCATGATCGTCGCCGCCATCTGCCTGCCATGGGTTGTCCTCGCCATGCTCCGCAACCCGCCGCTGTTTGACTTCACAATGCGCAGCGCACCCGGCGAATACCACGGTTTCTTCTGGTTCTTCTTCTTCAACGAGCACATCTTCCGCTTCCTGAACATGCGCTGGCCGCGCGACTACAACACCGTGCCGCGCCATCTCTTCTGGCTGCTCCACCTGGCCTGGCTCTTCCCCTGGAGCGTCTACCTGCCCGAAGCCCTGCACACGCTGCCCCGGCGCGCGGCGGCGGAAGGCGCAGCACCGCTCGATCGCGCCGCCCAAGACCCGCCTCCTCGCCTGGTGCTGGGCCGGATTCCTGCTCGCCTTCTTCACCTTCTCGACGACGCAAGAGTATTACTCCATGCCCGCCTACCCTGCGCTGGCGCTGCTCATCGGCGAGGCGCTAACGCGCGAATCGCGCTGGAATGCGTGGGGCACGCGCGTGCTCGGCGCCTCACCACGCTGCTGGCCGCCGTGCTCAGTGCCCTGTGGTGGGCCGTGCGCGATCTGCCCGCGCCGGGCGACATCTCGCGCGCGCTCACGTTGAACCCCGACGCCTACACGCTCTCGCTCGGCCACATGAAGGACCTCACTCTGCCCGCCTTCGCCTACCTCCGCACACCGCTGCTGATGGCCGCCGCCGCGTTCCTCATCGGGGCTGTCGCCGCATGGCGCTTCCGTGGCGCGCGCCTCGCCGTAGGGCTGGCGACGATGATGGTGCTCTTCACCCTGGCCGCGCGTGTGGCCATGGTGAGCTTCGATCCCTACCTCTCTCGCGCCCGCTCGCCGATGCGCTCACCGCCGCGCCCGAGGGCGACATCCTCCTCGACAACCAGTACTACACGTTCAGCTCGGTCTTCTTCTATGCGCACGAGCGCCTGCGCGGCGGCGCGCTGCTGCTCAACGGCCGCGTGAATAACCTCGAATACGGCAGCTACGCCCCCGGCGCGCCCCAGGTGTTCCTCAACGATGCCGATCTCGCCGCGCGCTGGAGCAGGCAGCGCCGCTGCTACCTTTTCTTGGAAGGCCCGCAGCTCCAACGCATCGAACACCTCACCGGCAAGGAGCGCCTCCACATCCTGGGCGAGGCCGGAGGTAAGTTCCTCATCACCAACCAGCCGCTGGTATTGGATCGCTAACGCTTGCGATAGATCCCCACAAACCCCGTTGTCCACGACTTGCGGCCGTCGCGCGACACCTCGATCTTCTGCTCCACGGAACCGTCACCGCGGCGCGTGAAGGTCATCACGCGCACGCTGCCTTGTTCTTCGGCCTCAAAGCGTATCCCGTTGGGCGTGGGCGTGCCGGTGTATTCGGTGACGCGGCCGGAGGCGTCGATCCAGTGCTGCTTCCAGCGCTTCGACGCGGCATGCCAGTAGTTCCAGCTCTTGCCTTCGCGGCCCTGGGCGTCGCGCCAGTGCTCCAGCAGCACGCAACCGCCCAGCAGCGGCTCGATGCGATTCTCGCCGATGACCTTTCCAGCCGGGTTGGTAACGGTCCAGGAGCCGGTCCAGAAGTCGAAGGCGCGGGCCTCGGCCGAGGAGCAGGGCGGGGGCGCCGGGGTTTGCGCCGAAGCAAACGAAAGAGCGAAACAGGCGAGCCAGAACCGAAGCATGGCGGTTGGACGGGCGTGTCGGCGATTGGTCACTAACCACGCCGCGGCCCGCACCGTCTCATCGCGCATGACCAGGCGCATGCTGCTGGCCGCCCTCGCACAGCTTGACCGGCGCACGCTACTCGATGCCGCCGAAGTGACCAACCGTGAGTTCGCGCGGTTCACGAGCGAGCGGCGCGAGTGGTCCCGCGCGGGCATCGACGCGAAGTTGCACAACGGCGATTACCTGAAGCACTGGCCGGATGGGCGTTGCCCGGAGGAATGGCTCGACCACCCGGTGACCTACGTGAGTTGGTACGCCTGCGAAGCGTATGCGAAGTGGGCCGGCAAGCGGCTGCCGTCGGAAGGAGGAGGGTGGAAGCGGCTAAGGGTGGATTATCCAACCCCCGCTATCCTTGGGGCGACTCCGGAACCTACCCCGTACCTGGCCAACTATCAGGCTTCCGGCATCGGCACAACCTGCAGGGTGAAGGCCTACCCGCCGAATGGGTATGGACTACACGACTTGGCGGGGAACGTCTGGGAATACTGCTCCGACGTGTGGGATGGCGACGCAGCGCGCCGCGTGATTCGCGGAGGCAGCTATGGAGCGGCTCCGGTGAACATGCAGCTTCGCTGGCGCGACTCGCACCTGGCGATTGGGGCGGGGCCGCACGTCGGATTTCGATGTGCACGAGTGCGGGTAGGGTGTAGTCCGGTGGACTAGGCTCTTAAGATCTTGCCGCAGGTGCTGAGATTCCAATACCAGTACCCCACTACCCGTGTGCAAGCAATCAGAACTCAGCGGTTTTCCACTGGCGAAGCTCATTTGTTATACGCGCCGCCCGCTGGACAGAGGATACGTATGCGCACTCGGACATTCATTCTTGTTTTTGTCGCACTCATGGCGGCGATGTTGGCCGCGAGCCCAGTCTTTGGTGCCGTGCTTGGCACTTATGAGGATCGGCCCACCTGGAACGGTGTGACCACGGGCATCACTACGGACGATTTCAGCTCCATCGGCACAGCGCCGGGAGGATGGAATACCTTCAACACATCGGGCGGGCTGACGCTCGGCTCGATCAATTACCTTGGCGTGGATGGTGGCGGCTACGGGATGTTGGCCATCAACCCGACATCAGGGGAGAACTTCTTCGGCTCAGGCGTCCTGTTGAGGAACGCCGACTACTACAACCTCGGCGCGCAGTATCTGCAGTTGACGCTGCCTGACCTGTATTCGGTGGGATTCGATCTGGGCACGGCGTTTCCCAACGCGATCGGCGTCCGCATCGAGCTGTCCGACCGGTGAGTTCTACATCCGGCAGACGCAGAACTCACCGGTGCTGAGTTTCTGGGGCGTGCAAACGAATACGCCCATCGAGTGGATCCGCCTGGCCTTGACCACCGGCGGCACCAACAACCCGGTGATCGGGCAGAGCATCGTGCCGTCGACAATGTCTCCTACGGCACGGTCTACACGCCTCCGGGCGGTGGTGGGGATCCTGGCGGCGGCGGAGATCCGGGTGAGACGCCGGAAGCGGCGACGCTGCTCATGGTGGCCTCGGGCTTTGCGTTCTTCTTCTGGAAGCGCAAACACGTCTTGTCCCTCGGCTGACAACTGGCCGTTACCAGCCGAACGTGAGTCGGGACCGGCGAACTCCTCCTCGCCGGTCCCGGTTTTTCTTTGGGAGAGCCAGCGCGCGTCGAGCGTAGACGGCGAAGCCGTGCTGTTTGCGGTGATGGGGGCCGTCGTAGTCCTTGGTGGACTTGAAGGTTCCATGCGGCTGTCGCCGGAGACGTCCCTGACCTTGGCGCGGAGGGCATCCATTTCGGCCTTGGTCATGGGCTTGAAATTGCGTGCCAGCGATGTCGGTCTTGAGTTGCGCCATGGTGGTGACGCCGACGACCTGCGTGGTGACGGGAAGGTTGAGGCAGTAGCGGTAGCACTCCTCGGCGGTGAGTCCGCCTTCGGCAAGCAGGGTGGCTTGGGGGTAGCCGCCGGCAAGTCCCTTCATGCCGATGACGCCGACGTTCTTCTTCAGGCAAACCGGGACGACCTCCTTCTGGAAGCTGCGGTAAGAGGCGTCGAGGACGTTGATGGGCATTTGCGACGAGTCCCAGCCGAAGGGCTTGGCGAGGGCCTTCAGGTGGATCTGCGGATCCTGTGTCCGGTGAAGCCGATGAAGCGGACCTTACCCTGCTTGCGCGCTTCGAGGGCGGCCTTGACGGCGCCTTTCTCGAAGATCCAGTCGGGGTCGTTGTCGTAGACCATCTCGTGGAACTGCCAGAGGTCGAGGTGGTCGGTCTGGAGGCGGCGCAGGGAGTCTTCGAGGTCCTTCATGGAGCTGGCGTAGTCGCGCCTGCAGTTCTTGGTCATGAGGAAGACCTGTTTGCGCTTGTTGTCCTGCTTGAGGGCCTTGCCCGGCACCTCTTCGGCGTGGCCGTCGGATAGTCCCAGGCGTTGTCGAAGAAGGTGAGGCCTTTCGTCGATGGCGGCGTGCATGATGCGGATGGCCCGGCTTCGTCCTTCACGGCGCCGATGTGCCAGCCGCCGAGGCAGAGGATGGAGACGTCGACGCCGGAGCGGCCGAGCTTGCGGGTGGGCAGTCTGCGCGCCGGCGGGCGTGGTTTGAGCGATCACCTGCTTGGCGAGGGCGGCAGCGGTCATGCCCTTGGCGGCGGATTCGATGAACTCGCGGCGGATTCGTTCATGGTGGTGCCTCCGGGGTGGCTGTGTTTAGATGCCTTGGTTTAGGATGCCTTACTTCCGGCAAAGACAATGGCGTTGCGGACGAGGCGCTGCCAGTTGGGGTCGGTGTTAGCTCCGCGGCCGTGGCCGAGTTGGAGCACGACGACGACGCTGGCTGGTAGGGGGCTGACCCACATGAGCGGGCCGTTTGACTTGGGGTGGTTGGTGCGGAGCAGAACGTCGACCTTGGGGAGATCCACATCTTGTTGTAGGTCTCGTCGTAGATGGTGAAGCCGGAGACGCCTTGCGTGCAGGGGTGTTGTTTGGCGACCTTCACCTCGATGGTCTCGTCGGTGGAAGGTGGAGGGGCCGATGCCTTCGAAGGGCTGGTTGAGGTAGAGGCCTGGCGACCTCCTGCCACCACCAGGGCTAATCGGGGAAGCTGCAGATCGCGTGGTGGAGGATGACGATGCCTTTGCCGGCTTCGGCGAAGGTGCGGAGGGCTTGCGGGTGGCCTCGTCGGTGGTGCGGACCATGTCGTATTGACGAGGACATCGACGCCTTCACGAGGTTGCCGCGGTAGGCGTTGGGGTGAGGGTCGACGGTGGTGCGGGCGTGAGTCGCCGGAGAAGGGCCGGTGGTAGTTCGGGGTCGTGCGCGTGGCCGCCGGTGACAAGGCGGGACGTGGGAGGGGCTCTGCGGCGGGGGTGGGAGGGGGCGAGGGCGGCGGATGTGGAAAGGAGGAAGGCCCGGCGTTGGATACGGCGAGATTGTATACGGGTGGGGGCAGGGAGCCAGATGCTCGCCTGTCCCGCGGAGAGGCAATCCACAGAGAGAATCCTGTGCCGGAATCGAAACACACCGAAGAGCTGTTTCGCAGCCGCGCTTGCTTTGCCGCGGAGGAGCGTTCGGCGTTCCTGCTCGAAGCGTGCGCGGACGCGAGGATGTGCGCGCCGAGGTGCAGTGGATCTGCTTGACCACGCCGAATCGCAGGACGGCTTCTGAAGGATCGCCGCTGGCGCTGCAGGTGCCGGCGGCGCACTGGATGCTGGGACAATACTCGGGCGGTTCCATTCTCGAACACGAAGTGAGGGGCATGGGGATGTAAGGCGCACGACACGCGGTTGGGGCGTGGTGGCGCTGAAGATCTGCCGCGAGCGGTTCACGGAGAGGTTTGAGCGGGAGGCGCGGGCGATTGCTCCTCGAGCCATCCGCACATCTGCATCGCGCGACGATGTCGGGGCCACCCACTCGTGATGGAAAGTTTCATCGAGGCCGCCTGCAAGGTCCGTTGCGGGTGGAGACGGCCTTGCAGTATGCGGATCCAGGCGGCCGATGCGCTGTGGGCGGCGCACCGCCAGGGCTCGTGCACCGATCCTGCCGGGCAACGGGATGGTGGGCAAGAGTTAAGTGAAGCTGGTGGACTTCGGGCTGGCCAAGACGGTGAGGTGCAGCCCAGCAAAGAGGCCGGCGAGGCGATCACGCAGGCGCACCAGATGCCAGGGAATGCTGCGGCACATGGCGCCCGAGCAGTTGAGTCAAAGCAGGCCGGATGCGCGAGCGATCTGCCCGCCTTCGGGCTGGTGGTGCATGAGGCGATCACGGGGACGTTAATCTTTGCCGGATCAAGCCGTGGGTGGGATTGATCCGGCGATTCTGCGGCGACGAGCCGCCGTTGCTGGTTTTTGCTGCACGGGCAGGTGCCGGCAGCATTGATCGTGGTGCGGAAGTGCCCGCCACACCCGAGGAGCGGTGGCACGGCGGCCGATCTGAGAGATGAACTGCGGTGGATCG
>JADJOP010000041.1 GCA_016713735.1 Bryobacterales bacterium | reverse complement strand
TGTCGATGAATTCCACGGGATTGTCAAGCAAGCCTATCACTGCCGACCACCACGCGTCAGTGCCGGAAGTGCCGCACGCCGGTGAGAACCACCGCCAGCCCCAGCTCATCGGCCTTGGCAATCACCTCGGCGTCTTTCACTTTGGCCCGCCGGATGAATCACCGCCGTGATGCCGTGCGCCGCCGCTTCCACCACGCCGTCGGGAAACGGGAAGAACGCATCGCTGGCCAACACCATGCCCTTCACCGGCAACACCGCCTTCATCGCCCCCACCTTCACCGAATCGACGCGGCTCATCTGCCCCGCCCCGCACGACACCAGTTGCCCCGCGCGCGCATACACAATGGCGTTTGACTTGACGTGCTTCACTACCTTCCAGCCAAACTCCAGCGCCCGCCACTCCTCATCGGTCGGCTGGCGCTGGGAACGCACCGCCGCCGTCGCCCGATCCCAACCGCGCCAGCATCCGCGGATTGCGCAAGCATCCGCCGCTTCGATCGACTTCACCACCGCTTCGCCCCGCCGCCCACACCCACCTCGAGCGGCCGCAGGTTCTTCTTGGCCGCAAACACCGCCAGCGCCTCATCGGTGTAGCCCGGCGCCGCAATCGCTTCGACAACTTGCAGCCACCTCCGTGGCCGCCACGCCATCCACCGTGCGGTTGAACGCCAACACGCCGCCAAACGCCGAAATCGGATCGGCCTCCAGCGCTAGCCTTCTGGTAGGCCTCCACCACCACCGTCGCCCCTTCCGCGCAGCCGCACGGATGGTGTGCTTGATGATCGCGCATGCCGTCGCGTCAAACTCCTCAATCAACACCCGGGCCGCGTCCAGATCCACCCGGGTTGTTGTAGCTCCAGTTCCTTCCTGCAACTGCCGCGCGCCACAATGCCGCTCTCGCCTGTGCCGTGCGCCGCTTTCTGATGCGGATTCCGCCGCAGCGCAGGCCCATCTTCAGCGGCAGCTTCACATCCAGCACCAGAGGCAACTCCTCCGGCGCCGCATCCAGGCTGCGCAGCTTGGCTGCAATCGCACGGTCATAGGAGGCCGTCAGCTCAAACGCCGACACCATCAACCGCCAGTGCGTGGCCTCGCTCAACTCACCGCCCGTGGCCTGCAACTCGGCCGCCAGCGCTTGATAGTCGCCCGCCGACGTCACCACGGCCACATCCTGCCAGTTCTTGGCCGCCGCTCGAATCATCGTCGGCCCGCCAATGTCGATGTTCTCGATCAACTCCTCGCGCGACACGCCCTTGCGCGCCGCCACCTTCTCAAACTGGTAGAGGTTCACCACCACCATGTCGATCGCCGGAATGCCGTGCTCGGCAATCGCCGCCATGTGCTCCGGCTTCGACCGCATCGCCAGCACACCGCCGGCCACGCGCGGATGAATCGTCTTCACCCGCCCGTCGAGCATCTCCGGAAACCCGGTCACTTCGGAGACGTCCTTCGCCGCCAGCCCCGACTCGCGCAGCAGCTTCGCCGTGCCACCCGTGGAAATCAGCTCCACGCCCAACCCGGCCAGCACCTTGGCAAACCCGGCCAATCCCGTCTTATCCGTAACGCTCAACAGAGCCCGTGCGATTTTCGCCATGACCTCTCATTGTGCCATGCGCGGCCCACGCGTCCGCATCCCAAGCGCACAGGCGCGGCCGAAGGCCTGCGTCCGTTGTGCGCGCTGGCATATTCGCCCGCACAGGCGCGGCCAAAGGCAGGCGTCCGTTGTGCGCGCTGGCATGTTCAAGCGCACGGGCGCGGCCGCAGGCCAGCGTCCGTTGTGCGCGCTGGCATGTCCAAGCGCACAGGCGCGGCCGCAGGCCAGCGTCCGTTGTGCGCGCTGGCATAATGACTAGGTGACCCACAACGTGACCCTTATCCCCGGCGACGGCATCGGACCCGAAGTCGCCGAGGCCACCCGCGTCATCGATGCCTGCGGCGTCAAGATCGATTGGAACCGCGTCGAAGTGACCGCCGACATCATTCGCGCCACCGGCGAGTCCATCCCCGCCGCGGCCGTCGAGGTCGCTGCAGGTGACCCATCTTGGCCTCAAGGGCCCCGTCACCACGCCCGTCGGCGGCGGCTTCCAGAGCGTCAACGTCGCCCTCCGCAAGCGCTTTGACCTCTACGCCAACATCCGCCCCGTCAAGTCCCTCCACGGCCTGAAGACGCGCTTTGACGACCTCGACATCAACATGGTCATCTTCCGCGAAAACACCGAGGATCTCTATTCCGGCCTCGAACACGAAGTTGTCAACGACGTCGTCACCGGCCTCAAGGTGATCACCCGCACCGCCTCCATCAAGATCGCCAACGCCGCCTTCAAGTACGCCAAGCTGCACGGGCGCAAGAAAGTCACCGCCATCCACAAGGCCAACATCATGAAGAAGGCCGACGGCCTCTTCCTGAAGTGCTGCCGCGAAGTCTCCGAGATGTACCCCCAGATCACCTACAACGAGTTGATTGTCGACAACGCCTCGATGCAGCTCGTCTCGCGCCCCGAACAGTTCGACATTCTCCTGCTGCCCAACCTCTACGGCGACATCATCAGCGACCTCGCCGCCGGGCTCGTCGGCGGCCTCGGCGTCGTCCCCGGCGCCAACATCGGCAACGACTGCGCCATCTTTGAAAGCGTCCACGGCTCAGCCCCCGACATCGCCGGCAAAGGACTCGCCAACCCCACCGCCCTCATGCTCAGCGCCGTCATGATGCTCGAGCACGTCAACGAAGACGCCGCCGCCCAGCAACTGCAAAAGGGCGTCGAAGCCGTCTATCGCGAAGGCAAACATCTCACGCGCGACGTCGGCGGCACGGCCAACACCAACGAGTTCACCGAAGCCGTCATCGCCCAGTTGAAGTAACGCGCCGCTTTACCGGTTACTTCCCTCAACACCCGTTGCGCCGCACACGCAGCAGGTCGAGGAACATATCCACGCTGTCGCGGAACATGCTCACCTTCGTTCCCTCATGGTTCCAACGCACCGGCACCTCGATCGTCTTATGGCGCTTCAGCCGGGCGATGAACAGCGCTTCCACATCGAAGCCGAACCGCTCCAGCTGCAGCCGCGAGAAAACCTCGCGCGCGGCGTCGCGCCGGAACAACGTGAAGCCGCACTGCGTGTCCCAAAACGGCAGCCCGCACACCAGCCGCATCACCAGATTGAAGAACCGCCCCGCCGTCTCGCGGAACAGCGATTGCCGCACGCCGATCAGTCCGCGGTTCAGCGCCCGCGAGCCGGTGGCCACCGCCGCCTGCTCGCGCTCCACCGCCGCCACAGCTTGTCGAACTCCTCAATCGGCGCCGACAAATCGGCATCGCTGAACAGCACCCACTCATTGCGCGCCTCCAGCATCCGTGCTTCACCGAATAGCCTTTGCCGCGGTTGCCGGGGTTCTTCACCGGCGCACGCGCGCGTCTCTTGCGCTCCACTCCTCCACCAGCGTGGCGGTTCCATCGCGGGAACCATCGTCCACCACGATCACTTCGGCATCGCCCAGGCGCGACGAATCCAGATAGGCGAGAACCTGGGCAAGAGTGTCGGGAAGTCGAGCCTCCTCGTTATAAGCGGGAATGACAATCGAAAGGGCCGGCAATCGGCCATTATAATAAGAAGTCTCACCACTCCACCGGAGCTTTCCCTTTGTCACTGGAAGACGATCTTTTACGCCAACGCCACGACCGCATCCGCGAAATCGAAACCCTCGGCTTCAGGCCCTACGGCCACCGCTTTGATTTCTCCCTCGCTAGCCACCGTGCTGGCCGAACACTCATCCGTCGAAGCCGCGCAGCTCGACGCCAACCGCGTCCCGGTCAAGGTCTGCGGCCGCCTGCGCACCATCCGCCGCATGGGCAAGGCCGGCTTTGCCCACCTCACCCAGGACGGCGCGCAGCTTCAGATCTACGTCAAAAGGACCTCGTCGGCGAAACCGACTGGAAGCTCTGGGAACTGATCGACCTCGGCGACATCGTCGGCGCCGACGGCTACCTCTTCCGCACCCGCACCGGCGAGCTCAGCGTCCACGTCGAAAAGCTCTACTTCCTCGCCAAGACGCTGCTCACCATGCCGGAGAAGTTCCACGGCATCGAGGACGTCGAACTGCGTTACCGCCAGCGCTACCTCGACCTCATTGCTTCGCCCGAATCGCGCGCCGTCTTCGTCGCCCGCGCCCGCATAGTCGCCTCCTTGCGCCGCCAGTTGGAATCGCGCGGCTTCATCGAAGTGGAAACGCCGATGATGCAGCCGCTCTATGGAGGAGCCGCCGCGCGGCCGTTCGTCACGCATCACAACACGCTGGACATCGACCTCTACCTGCGCATCGCCCCCGAGCTCTACCTGAAGCGCCTCGTCGTGGGCGGCCTCGACCGCGTCTATGAGATCAACCGCAACTTCCGCAACGAGGGCGTCTCCACCCAGCACAACCCCGAGTTCACGATGCTCGAGTTCTACCAGGCCTACACCGATTACCACGGCCTGATGGATTTCACCTGCGAACTCCTGAAGCAGGTGGCCATCGACGCCACCGGCAGCGCCGCCGTCCAGTATGGCGACGACACGCTCGACTTCGGCAACATCCGCCGCCTCACAATGCGCGATGCTGTGCGCGAGTTCTGGAACGGCCCTGAGCCCGCGCGCCCCGACGATGCCGCCTGGCTGCTCGCCAATTCGCACAAGGCCACCGCCGGCGAAGCGCTCACCGACATCTTTGAACGCGTCGGCGAAGACAAGCTCATCCAGCCCACCATCATCTACGAATACCCCGTCGAGACCTCACCGCTCTCCAAACAGAACCCCGACAACCCGGCCTTCGTCGACCGCTTCGAAATATACGCCGCCGGCATGGAGATCGGCAACGCCTACACCGAGTTGAACGACCCGCAGGAGCAGCGCCGCCGCTTTGAAATGCAGCTCGGCATGCGCGAACGCGGCGACGAAGAGGCGCATCAAATGGATGAGGACTACATCCGCGCCATGTCCACGGCCTGCCGCCCACGGGCGGTGAAGGCATCGGCATCGACCGCCTCACCATGCTCCTCACCAACTCCAAATCCATCCGCGACGTGATCCTCTTCCCGCTCCTCCGCCCCGAGGGCGACATCGGACTCGCCGCTAAACTCCGCGAACTCGACACCGAGCAAGGCTAACCGCGTGGAGCTTCCCTTCGAGCTATCCGTCGCCCTGCGCTACCTGATGGCCAAGCGCAAGCAGACCGTCATCAGCATCATCACGGTCATCTCGGTGCTCGGCGTGGCCACCGGCGTCATGGCCACCGTCATCGCGCTCTCCCTCAACGCCGGCTTCCGCAACACGCTGCAGCGCAACCTGCTCGGCGCGACGGCCCACATCATGGTGCTCGAAAAGGAACCCGGCGAAGGCATCACGGATTGGCGCGAACTCACGCGCTCGCTCGCCAAACGCCCGCACATCACGCAGGCCACGCCCACGCTCTACACGCAGGTGCTCATCCCCGGTTCGCGCCAGCCCACCGGCGCGGTTTTCAAAGGCATCCCCGAGCCCAAGGACGTGAAACTGCCCGCCGCGCTGCGGCAGTTGAAGCAGGGCCGGCTCGACAACTGGGACGACGTGCGCGGCCTGCCGCCCATCGTCATCGGCGCCGGACTCGCCCGCGACGCCGGACTCACGCTCGGCGACGCTGTCCGCATCATCAGCCCGCAGGGCGAGATCACGCCCTTCGGCCCGCGCCTCATCGAACACCAATTCCGCATCACCGGCATCTTCGAATCCGGCTTCTACGATCTCGACTCCTCCTGGGCCTTCCACCAGCCTTAAGCAGGTGCAGCGCGTGCTCGCCGTCGCCGATGTCGCCAACGCCATCGAGCTCAATGTCGACGACCTCTACGCCGCCAACACCATCGCCGAGGAGGTGTCCGCCGCCGTCGGTCCGAAACTCGCCGCCGCCAGTTGGATGGAGATGAACCGCCAGGTGCTGAACGCCCTCAAAATGGAGCGCGTCGTCACGGTCGTCACCGTCGGACTCATTCAATTGGTCGCCGCGCTGAACATCCTCATCTCGCTCATCATGATGGTCATGGAGAAACACCGCGACATCGCCATCCTCATGTCGATGGGCGCGCGCCGCGAACAGATCTCGCTCATCTTCCGCCTGCAGGGCCTGCTCATCGGCGTCACCGGCACCACCATCGGCCTCATCCTCGGCTACACGATCTCCTATCTCGCCGACCACTACCGCTGGCTGCCGCTCGATGAAGCCGTCTATTCGCTCGCCTTCGTACCCTTCGAGCCGCGCCTGCTCGACGGCCTCTGGATCGCCGGCGTGGCCATCGCCGTCAGCCTCCTCGCCACCATCTATCCGGCGCGCTCGGCCTCGCGCATCATGCCCGTGGAAGCGCTCCGCTACGAATAGCTCATGTGCGGCATCGCAGGCTTCACTCATCGCGAAGGCCCGCCGCCGCAAGGCGCGCTGCGCCGCGCCGTCGAATCCATCCACCATCGCGGCCCCGATCAGAGCGGCATTTTCGAATCCACCCTGTGCCTCGCTCGGCGCCGTACTACTCAAAATCCAGGACCTCTCCGGCGGCGATCAGCCCATCACCGACGCCGCCACCGGCACCACTATCGTCTTCAACGGCGAGGTCTACAACTTCCGCGCACTGCGTGCCGAACTCGAATCGCTCGGCCACTCGTTTCATTCCCACTGCGACACCGAAGTCGTTCTGCGCGCCTTCCTCCAATGGGACACCGCCTGCTTCGCGCACCTGCGCGGCATGTTCGCCCTCGCCCTCTGGCAAGAGCCCGCGCGCCGCCTCGTGCTTGCGCGTGACCGCATGGGCATCAAGCCCCTCTACCTCCACCGCAACGGCCGCGACCTCCACTTCGCCTCCGAACTGAAGGCCCTCTTCGCCCACCCCGCCGTCCCACGCACGCTCGATCCCGTCGCGCTCAATCTCTTCCTCCGCCACAACTACATCCCCACTGCGCGCACCCTCGCCTCGGGCATCGCAAGCTCCGCCCCCGGCTGCTTCCTCGAATGGCGCGACGGCGTCGAGCGCATCGAGCCCTACTGGCAACTGCGCTTCTCGCCCAAGCCCCGCACGCTCGGCGACGCCAAGGCCGAACTCGATCACCTGCTGCGCGAATCCATCCGCGAACATCTCGTCAGCGACGTCCCGCTCGGCGTCTGGCTCAGCGGCGGCCTCGACTCCTCCACCATCACCCACTACGCCGCCGAGCTTTTCCCCGGCACGCTGAAAACCTTCTCCGTCTCCTTCTCCGGCCGCAGCTTTGACGAGTCGCCCTACTTCCGTACCGTCGCCCAACACTACGCCACCGATCACTCCGAATTCGACCTGCAACCCGAAAAGGACGATCTGCCCGCCGTCATCGAACGCCTCGCCCACTTCAGCGACGAACCATCGGCCGACGCCGGCGCGCTGCCCGTCTGGTACCTCTCGCAGATGTGCCGCCGCCAGGTAACGGTCGCGCTCAGCGGCGAAGGCGCCGATGAACTCTTCGGCGGCTACATCACCTATCTCGCTGATCGCTACGCCGGCTTCGCGCGCCCGCCCCGCTCGGCCCCGCGCGCTGGCTCGCCCGCCTGCTGCCGGTGAGCGATGAGAAGGTCAGCCTCGACTACAAGGTGAAGCGCTTCCTCGAAGGCGCCGCGCTCCCGCCACTCGAAGCGCACCTCTATTGGAACGGCGCCTTCCCCTCGTCGCACTTCCCCGCCCCGCTGCCGCGCGAATGGCCGCTCGACGGCTCCACCGCCGGCTTCCTCCACCTCGACCAACTCGCCTATCTGCCCGACGACATCCTGAACAAGTGCGACCGCATGTCGATGGCCCACTCGCTCGAAGTGCGCCCGGCGTTTCTCGATCACCGCATCGTCGAGTTCGCCGCCACGCTGCCGCACGACCTCAAAATCCGCGGCCGCAATCTGAAGTACATCCTGCGCGAACTGATGCGCGGCAAGCTCCCCGCCGCCGTCACCACGCGCCAAAACAAGGCTTCGACATCCCCACGCACCACTGGTTCCGCACCACGCTGCGCCCCATGCTGCGCGACCACGTCCACGAGCGCTCCCTCACGGCCGCCGGGCTCCACTGGCCCGCCATCCAGCAGTTGCTCGACGAGCACGACGCGCGCCGCGCCAACCACGGCTACTCGCTGTGGGGACTCCTCATGCTCACCTTATGGATGAAGGAATGGAAGATCACTCGCTAACCCGCCGTCCCGCCCTGCTGGCCGCCGTGTTCGCGGCGCTCATCTACCTCGGCTGTGCCATCTCGCCGCCGGGCCTGATGGACGACGTTGACGCCGTGCAGGCGCAGATCGCCCGCAACATGCTCGACTCCGGCGACTGGGTCACTGCGCGGCTCAACGGCATCGCCTATCTCGAAAAGGCCCCCGGCCCCTATTGGATGATGGCCGCCAGCTACACGCTGTTCGGTGTGAGCGATTGGGCCGCGCGCCTGCCCTTCGCGCTCTCGGCCATCCTGCTCGCCTTCTTCACCGCGCGCATCGGCACATGGGCCTTCTCACGCGCCGCCGGGCTCTATGCCGGAATCGCCACCACGGCCTGCGCCGGACTTTGGCTGTTCACGCGCATCACCATTCCCGACGTCACGCTCACGCTCACCATCGCCCTGGCGATGTGGGCGTTCCTGACCTGGAGGATGCGGCAATCCCGGCGGGCCCGGCGCATGGCCCTACCTCATGTGGGCCGCCATGGGCGCAGGCTTTTTATTGAAGGGCCTCATCGCCTTCGTCTTTCCACTCGCCGCCGCCGGGCTCTTCCTGCTCCTCACCGGCCAACTCTTCCGCCGCTCGACACTCGCCCGCTTCCGCGTGCTCCCCGGCATCGTCATCGTCGCCGCCATCTGACTGCCGTGGGTTGTCCTCGCCATGCTGCGCAACCCGCCGCTGTTCGACTTCACCCTGCGCAGCGTCCCAGGCGAGTACCACGGCTTCTTCTGGTTCTTCTTCTTCAACGAGCACATCTTCCGCTTTCTGAACATGCGCTGGCCGCGCGACTACAACACCGTCCCGCGCCACCTCTTCTGGCTGCTCCACCTGGCCTGGCTCTTCCCGTGGAGCGCTTACTTGCCCGAAGCCCTGCGGGCGCTACCGGCGGAAGGCGCAGCACCGCTCGATCGCGCCGCCAAGACCCGCCTCCTCGCCTGGTGCTGGGCCGGATTCCTGCTCGCCTTCTTCACCTTCTCGACGACGCAAGAGTATTACTCCATGCCCGCCTATCCGGCGCTGGCGCTGCTCATCGGCGATGCGCTCACGCGTGAGTCGCGCTGGAACGCCTGGGGCACGCGCGTGCTCGCCGCTCTCACCACGCTGCTCGCCGCCGTATTGGGCGCCCTGTGGTGGGCCGTGCGCGATCTGCCCGCGCCGGGCGACATCTCGCGCGCGCTCACGTTGAACCCCGACGCCTACACGCTCTCGCTCGGCCATGAAGGACCTCCCACTCTGCCCGCCTTCGCCTACCTCCGCACCCCGCTGCTGATGGCCGCCGCCGCGTTCCTCATCGGGGCTGTCGCCGCATGGCGCTTCCGTGGCGCGCGCCTCGCCGTAGGGCTGGCGACGATGATGGTGCTCTTCACCCTGGCCGCGCGTGTGGCCATGGTGAGCTTCGATCCCTACCTCTCCTCGCGCCCGCTCGCCGATGCGCTCACCGCCGCGCCCGACGGCGACATCCTCCTCGACAACCAGTACTACACCTTCAGCTCCGTCTTCTTCTATGCGCACGAGCGCCTGCGCGGCGGCGCGCTGCTGCTCAACAGTCGCGTGAATAACCTCGAATACGGCAGCTACGCCCCGGCGCGCCCCAGGTGTTCCTCAACGATGCCGATCTCGCCGCGCTGGAGCGAGCAGCGCCGCTGCTACCTCTTTCTTGGAAGGCCCGCAGCTCCAACGCATCGGACGCCTCACCGGCAAAGGGCGCCTCCACATCCTGGGCGAGGCCGGAGGTAAGTTCCTCATCACCAACCAGCCGCTGGTATTGGATCGCTAACGCTTGCGATAGATCCCCACAAACCCCGTTGTCCACGACTTGCGGCCGTCGCGCGACACCTCGATCTTCTGCTCCACGGAACCGTCGCCGCGGCGTGTGAAGGTCATCACGCGCACGCTGCCTTGTTCTTCGGCCTCAAAGCGTATCCCGTTGGGCGTGGGCGCGCCGGTGTATTCGGTGACGCGGCCGGAGGCGTCGATCCGTGCTGCTTCCAGCGCTTCGACGCGGCATGCCGGTAGTTCCAGCTCTTGCCTTCACGGCCTGGGCGTCGCGCCAGTGCTCCAGCGGCACGCAACCGCCCAGCAGCGGCTCGATGCGATTCTCGCCGATCACCTTGCCCGCCGGGGTTGGTGACCGACCAGGGCCGGCCAGAAGCTGAAGGCGCGCGCTTCGGACGAGGAACAGGGCGGGGGCGCCGGGTTTGCGCCGAAGCAAACGAAAGAGCGAAACAGGCGAGCCAGAACCGAAGCATGGCGGTTGGACGGGCGTGTCGGCGATTGGTCACTAACCGCGCCGGCGGCCCGCACCGTCTCATCGCGCATGACCAGGCGCATGCTGCTGGCCGCCCTCGCACCGCTTGACCGGCGCACGCTACTCGATGCCGCCGAAGTGACCAACCGTGAGTTCGCGCGGTTTCACGAGCAAGCGGCGCGAGTGGTCCCGCGCGGGCATCGACGCGAAGTTGCACAACGGCGATTACCTGAAGCACTGGCCGGATGGGCGTTGCCCGGAGGAATGGCTCGACCACCCGGTGACCTACGTGAGTTGGTACGCCTGCGAAGCGTATGCGAAGTGGGCCGGCGAGCGGCTGCCGTCGGAAGCGGAGTGGGTGGAAGCGGCTAAGGGTGGATTATCCAACCCCCGCTATCCTTGGGGCGACTCCGAACCTACCCCGTACCTGGCCAACTATCAGGCTTCCGGCATCGGCACAACCTGCAGGGTGAAGGCCTACCCGCCGAATGGGTATGGACTACGACTTGGCGAGGAACGTCTGGGAATACTGCTCCGACGTCTGGGATGGCGATGCAGCGCGCCGCGTGATTCGCGGAGGCAGCTATGGAGCGGCTCCGGTGAACATGCAGCTTCGCTGGCGCGATTCGCACCCGGCGATTGGGGCGGGGCCACACGTCGGATTCCGATGTGCACGAGTGCGGGTAGGGGTGTAGTCCGGTGGACTAGGCTCTTAAGATCTTGCCGCAGGTGCTGAGATTCCAATACCAGTACCCCCACTACCCGTGTGCAAGCAATCAGAACTCAGCGGTATTCCACTGGCGAAGCTCATCTGTGATACGCGCCGCCCGCTGGACAGAGGATACTTATGCGCACTCGGACATTCATTCTTGTTTTTGTCGCACTCATGGCGGCGATGTTGGCCGCGAGCCCAGTCTTTGGTGCCGTGCTTGGCACTTATGAGGATCGGCCCACCTGGAACGGTGTGACCACGGGCATCACAACGGACGATTTCAGCTCCATCGGCACCGAGGGAGGATCGGAATTCTTCAACACCTCGGGCGGGCTGACGCGCGGCTCGATCAACTACCTTGGCGTGGATGGCGCCGGCTGCGATGCTGGCCATCAACCCGACGTCAGGGGAGAACTTCTTCGGCTCCGGCGTCCTGCTGAGGAACGCCGACTACTACAACCTCGGCGCGCAGTATCTGCAGTTGACGCTGCCTGACCTGTATTCGGTGGGATTCGATCTGGGCACGGCGTTTCCCAACGCGATCGGCGTCCGCATCGAGCTGTCCACCGGTGAGTTCTACATCCGGCAGACGCAGAACTCGCCCGTGCTGAGTTTCTGGGGCGTGCAAACGAATACGCCCATCGAGTGGATCCGCCTGGCCTTGACCACCGGCGGAACCAACAACCCCGTGATCGGTCAGAGCATCGTGCTCCTCGACAATGTCTCCTACGGCACGGTCTACACGCCTCCGGGCGGCGGCGGGGATCCGGGCGGCGGCGGCGAGACGGGTGAGACGCCGGAAGCGGCAACGCTGCTCATGGTGGCCTCGGGCTTCGCGTTCTTCCTGTGGAGACGCAAACACGTTTTGTCCCTCGGCTGAGAACTGGTCCTTTTCAGCCGCAATCAATCCGGGGCCGGCGAACTCCTCCTCGCCGGTCCCGGTTTTTCTTTGGGAAGAGAAGGGGGGCCCCCCCGGGCGGGGCCCCGGGCGGCGTTTAGACGGCGAAGCCGTGCTGTTTACGGTGATGGGGGCCGTCGTAGTCCTTGGTGGACTTGAAGCGCTCCATGCGGCCGTCGCCGGAGACATCCTTCACCTTGGCGCGCAGGGCGTCCATTTCGGCCTTGGTCATGGGCTTGAAATTGCGGGCGAGCGCAATGTCGGCCTTGAGTTGGTCCATGGTGGTGACGCCGACGACCTGCGTAGTGACAGGCAGGCTGAGGCAGTAGCGATAGCACTCCTCGGCGGTGAGTCCGCCTTCGGCCAGCAGGGTGGCTTGCGGGTAGCCGCCGGCCAGGCCTTTCATGCCGATGACGCCGACGTTCTTCTTGAGGCACACCGGGACGACCTCCTTCTGGAAGCTACGGTAGGAGGCGTCGAGGACGTTGATGGGCATTTGCGACGAGTCCCAGTCGAAGGGCTTGGCGAGGGCCTTCAAGTGGATCTGCGGATCCTTGTGTCCGGTGAAGCCGATGAAGCGGACCTTGCCTTGCTTGCGGGCTTCGAGGGCGGCCTTGACGGCGCCTTTCTCGAAGATCCAGTCGGGGTCGTTGTCGTAGACCATCTCGTGGAACTGCCAGAGGTCGAGGTGGTCGGTCTGGAGGCGGCGCAGGGAGTCTTCGAGGTCCTTCATGGAGCCGGCGTAGTCGCGCTCGCAGTTCTTGGTCATGAGGAAGACCTGTTTGCGCTTGTTGTCCTGCTTGAGGGCCTTGCCCATCACCTCTTCGGCGTGGCCGTCGTGATAGTCCCAGGCGTTGTCGAAGAAGGTGATGCCTTCGTCGATGGCGGCGTGCATGATGCGGATGGCTTCAGCTTCATCCTTGACGGCGCCGATGTGCCAGCCGCCGAGGCAGAGGATGGAGACGTCGACGCCAGAGCGGCCGAGCTTGCGCGTGGGCAGGCCGCGCGCGCCGGCGGGCGTGGTTTGAGCGATCACCTGTTTGGCCAGGGCGGCAGCGGTCATGCCCTTGGCGGCGGATTCGATGAACTCGCGGCGGGATTCGTTCATAGTGGTGCCTCCGGGGTGGCTGTGTTTAGGATGCCTTACTTCCGGCAAAGACGATGGCGTTGCGGACCAGCCGCTGCCAGTTGGGGTCGGTGTTGGCCTCGCGGCCGTGGCCGAGTTGGAGCACGACGACACGGCTGGCCTGGTAGGGGCTGACCCACATGAGCGGGCCGTCGGACTTGGGGTGGTTGGTGCGGAGCAGAACGTCGGCCTTGGGGGAGATCCACATCTTGTTGTAGGTTTCGTCGTAGATGGTGAAGCCGGAAACGCCTTGCGTGCAGGGGTGCTGTTTGGCGACCTTCACCTCGATGGTTTCGTCGTGGTGGAAGGTGGATGGGCCGATGCCTTCGAAGGGCTGGTTGAGGTAGAGGCCGCCCGAGACCTCCTGCCACCACCAGGGCCAATCGGGGAAGCTGCAAATCGCGTGGTGGAGGATCACGATGCCTTTGCCGGCTTCGGCGAAGGTGCGGAGGGCTTTGCGGGTGGCCTCGTCGGTGGTGCGGACCATGTCGTATTGGACGAGGACATCGACGGCCTTCACGAGGTTGCCGCGGTAGGCGTTGGGGTGAGGGTCGACGGTGGTGCGGAATCGTGGATCGCCGTAGAAGGGCTGGTAGAGTTCGGGGTCATGCGCGTGGCCGCCGGTGACAAGGCGGACGCGCAGGGGCTCCGCGGCGGGTGTGGCGGAAGGGAGGGCAAGAGCGGCGGACGTGGAAAGAAGGAAGGCCCGGCGTTGCATAGGTAGATTATGACGCGGCGGGCGCGGAAATGGGCGGGGGACTACGGTGTGGCGGGCTGGGGGTCGCCGGCCCAGTAGCCGGTGCGGGTGCGGACCTGGGTGTCCTTGGGGTTCTTGATGCGGACGGTGAGGGAGTGGAAGCCGGGGGTGGGGTTTTGCGGTGTGAAGGAGAGTAAGTACTGCGAGTGGATCTCTTCGCCGGTGTGGGCGAGTTCCTCTTCGAGTCCGTGGAGGGTGGTGAAGCCGCGGCGGCCGCCGGAGGTGTAGGCAGCATCTCCATGGTGTTCTCTTTGCCGAGGCGGTCGATTTCGGAGAGGCCGAGGACGTTGAAGCCGCCGGTGGTGGTAAGGGTGACTTCGCCTTTGCGGGTGAAGGCGGTGGCGTAGGCCGAGAAGGTGACGCCATGGATGATGACGCCAGCGCGGGAGGCGGCTTCGATGGCGGCGAGGACGTCGGTTTTGGAGCCGCGGTCCTTGGCCTCGCCGATGATGAGGAGGACGCGGCGCTCTTCGGGGGCGCGGCGGGCGAGTTCGTCGACGGCGGCGGTGACGGCGTCGAGTATGCGGGCCTTGGCGGTCCACTGGGGGCGGAGGGATTTGAAGGAGGCGGAGAGGGAGTCGGGGTCGCGGGTCCAGGGCTGGATGGTCTTGATCTCATCGCCGTAGGCCATGAGCATGACGGAGCCGCGCTGTCCGGCGACGAGGGCGTGGACGACGGAGCCGACTTTGCGGATCTTCTCGATGGCGGTGACGGCGGGTTCGTTGGCCTGGACGAGGACGGCGAGGGCGAGGGGGGCGGAGAGAGAGTCAGAGGTGGTGAGGGAGAAGGGGACGGGCTTGCCGTTGTCGGCGAGTTCGAAGTCGGGGGCGTCGAGGTTGTTGAGGTAGCGGCCGTGGGAGTCAGTGACGGTGACGGGGACGAAGACGACGGGGACGTCGACGCGGATGGGTTCCTGCTGGGCGGAGAGGGCGAAGGCGAGGGTGAGGAGGAGGGCGAGGGGTTTCGTCATCGCTAGGGGGTTGGATGCGTGGGGTGGTGGATGGTTCCGCTAGACTGGCGGCATGGGCCTCACCCTTTATTTGCGCACAGGACGGTATGCGGTGTCACGGTTGGCGGGGGCGGCGGGGGACAGTGGGGCGGCCTGGCCGCTTGGGCGTTGCGGGCGGAGGGGTTTGTGTCGTTGACGCGACGGGGGGAGGAGGTGTCGGTGGTAACGCGGGAGGAGGCCGTGCCTCGGGAGGCGGCGGAGGCGGGGATGCGGTCGCAGGGGGGATGGCGGTTGTTGGAGTTGGAGGGTCCGTTCGACTTTGCGTTGACGGGGATTTTGGTGTCGGTGGCGGCTCCGCTGGCCGAGGCGGGGGTGGGGATTTTCGCGTTGTCGACGTTTGATACGGATGTGGTGATGGTGCAGGAGGGGCAGTTGGAGCGGGCGGTGGAGGCGTTGCGGGGGGCTGGGCATATCGTGGCGGATGGGTGAGGCGA
>JADJOP010000040.1 GCA_016713735.1 Bryobacterales bacterium | reverse complement strand
TGGTCGAAGCCGCCCGCGCCGTGCACGGCGAGATGTACCGCCGCCGCGCCCAGCCGCTTACAGCGCCAACGCGCCCCGGTGACCGGCAGATCCCCTTACAAAGTCCGCGTCACGCTTCTCCCAGCCGCGGCTGATCGGGGTTGGAGACCCTTCATACTGAAAGCAGGCGCCCGCCCGCCCGAATAGCTGGGCCGGCACAATATGCGGAATCGGCGTGAGGAACATCCTCGGGCAGCTTGCCGCCCTTCTTGCCCACCAGCCGCGCCGGCACGCAAATCGAACGCGGCGCCAACGACAGGCCTCAGGCGACAGGCGGTCCGCCAGCACCACCGTCTCGGCCCCATCGCGTTCAACCGCGCCAGCATGTCGCGCAGCCCCGGCCCGTCACCCGTTTCGGCGTGAAGAGCTCGGAAGCTCCGCTCCACCATTGCAATCGGACCATGCGCGAAAGTCGGCCGACGAAAGCGCTCGGCCACCACGTAGCAGGTCTCCATCATCTTCGAAAGCGCAAACTCGAACGCGTTCGAATAATTCAACCCGCGCCCCACCACCACGCAATGATCCATGAAGCGGTGGCGCGGCGCCACACGCGGATGAAGGTGCTACTCCAGCTTCAACGCCGCCGCCGTCCACTCCGGCATCCGCCGCAGATCACATCAAATCGATCGCCGCCCCAGCGTACGCCAGCAGATCATCGCCAGCAACTGCCCGGGTATAGGTCTTCGTCGCCGCCACTGACTTTCGCGCCCGCCGCGCACCAGCACGACGAACTCGGCCATGTTCGCCAGCGCCGACGACGGCTCATTCGTCACGCCCACCGTCAACGCCCTGACCGCCTTCGCGCGTCCAGCACGGAGTGTGTTGTATCCGTCGATTCGCCCGACTGCGAAATCGCCACCACCATCGCCAGCGCAAATCCACCTGCGCCCCGTAGAGCGTAAAGATGCTCGGCGCGGCCGGCGACACCGGAATCCCGAATCGAGATCTCCAGCAGGTAGCGCCCGAACTGCGCCGCGTTGTCTGAGGTGCGCGCGCGCCGCCAGGATCACCATCTTCTACCGCCTTGTCGCCAGCGTCTTTTTCAGCGCCTCGATGCCGCGCCGCTCCTGGCGCAACGTCCGTTCCAATACCTCCGGCTGTTGCCGGATCTCGTCAAGCATGAGGACATCCAGTTAGAGAGGCAGAAAGATCCAAACCAATCCGCATTCGCGCGTCTAATCAGGAGAGGTATCATGGCACCCCGCCGCGCTTCCCTTCTCCTTCTCGCCGCACTCGCCGCCGTCCTCCCCGCCGCAGCCCAACCACCACGCCCGCTGAAACGCCCCGAGGTCCACGGCTTCTCGGCGTCTCCGCGCGTCGGACGACGAAGGCTACATCGGCACCGCCCCTCAGCCGGCTTCGGCATCGGCACACGCCTCACCCGCCGCCTCGGCGTCGAAGGCGAGTACACCTTCTTCGCCCGCCGCCCGCCGCGACTTCGGCTTCGGCGTCTATGCCGCAACGCCCACCTCTTCACCGGCAACGCCCCTGCTCCACTTCCCCAGCCCCGACGGCGTGCAGCCCTTCCTGTTGATCGGGCCGGCGGCCAGTCCTACGAAGGCAGCGGCCCCGGCTTCACCTGGAACTGCGGCGCTGGCCTCAAGGCCTTCCTCAACGACCACCTCTTCCTCCGCCCCGAGTCCGCCTCAGCTCCGGAAAATACGACCTGCTAAACCCCGCAACCGGAACCGCCCATCTCCACCATCCGCTTCCCAGTTCGGCGTCGGGTATCGCTGGTGGCGCTTAAGGCGGGCCGCCCCGCCATCGCTTTCGCAATCGCCCGCCAAGCCGGCTTGCGCTGATACTCCCTATCCAGCGGCAGCGGCCTGATCGGCGCGCCGCTCGGACGCGGATGCCGCCGCGCCAGCCACGTGTAGCGGTCGGTCAACCCCCACGTCAACACCGCTACCACCGCCTTCACATCCAAAGCCGCGGATAGATAGGCTTCATAAAATCCCGCCACCCCCGTGATCGCGCCTCCACATCGTCGGGCAGCGCCCTGTCGATCACATCCAACTCCGTCACATAGATCTTCAACCCCAGCGCCGCCACCTCGCCCAGGAACGCGCAGCGCCTCGGGCCGAACTACTGCCGGCTGACCACGTCCAAATGCGCCTGCGTCCCCAACCCCATCCAGCGGCACCTTCCGCTCGCGCATCCCCGCAGCAGGCGCAGCACAAAGCCTGCGTTTGGCCGCCGATCCTCTTCGGCATAGTCGAGACCATAGTCGTTGTAGACCAGCCCCGCCTCCGGGTCCGCCTCCCTTGCGCCGCCTGAAACGCAAAGTCGATGTACTCGGGGCCCAGCAACTCCAACCACGGTGTCTTCCGATATCCGCCCGCCACCCCATCCTTCACATCGGTCGCCTCGTTCACCACGTCCCCACGACTCGATCTTCCCGGTAATGCCCGGCCACCGTGCGGATCTGCTCTAGCAGCCGCCGCAGCGTTCTCCGCGTCATGCCACCTTCTGGAACCACGGGGCCATCTGCTGATGCCACACCAGCGTGTGCCCGCGCATCTTCATCCCATTTTTTTGACAAAACGAAGCCAAAAAGTCCCCTGGAATGAACACGTATCGCTCCGGCTCGGGGTGCACCACCTGCATTTTGAGCACGTTTTCCGGCACCAGCATGTTGCACTCCGCCGCGAAGTGCCGCGCATACGTCTCGTCGTCGCGTAGCAACGGCCAGCTTGCCGCCGCGCCAAACCACATCCCCCGTTTCGCCGCCACCTCGCGCAGCCCGCCTTCGCCCTGCGCCAGCGCCACCGCCGGCACCGCCGCCAGAAAACTCCGCCTGTCCAACATGCCACCGAAGACATCACACCGGAACGCGGGAAGCAAGCCCCTACCGCGGCACCGCCTACCGCACGATCCCCTACCGAACCATCCCCTAGCGCACGATCAACCCCTGCCCCGTCGGCAGCGACACCACCTCCGCCCCCAACCCGCGCGCCGCCTCGTCAATGGTCCGCGCCAGTTCCTCGTTCCCGAAGTAGGCGTAGTCGTCAAACAGCACCACCCCGCCCGCCGGCATCTTCGGCCAGAAATGCTCCAGCGCGGCCCGCTCCGGAAAGGCGCAGTTCATGTCCAGATGCAGAAACGCCACCCGCTCCGCCTGCACGCGCGCCAGCGCCTCCGGCACGGCCCCCTGCACCACCTCCACGCCCGCCCACTGGGCGAAATTCGCCCGCACCCGCTCCACATCGGTCACATACGCACCCCGCGCCATGGCATCGTGCGCCGCCTCCACACGCCCACCCTCGGCCTGCGCAAACTGCTCCCACACCGGACCCGCGAACGTATCCACCAGCCAGAACCGCCGCGCCGGATCGCTCCACCCATACCGCTCCAGAATGGCCGTGCTCGTCAGACCGCCATTCACCCCGCACTCCACAAAATCCCCCTCCACCCGCAGCGCCAACCCCGCCGCCCACAGCGCAATGTGCACGCGCCACTCCGTCCCAGGGTCCACCCTGCCGTTGGCCCTCACCCCACGCGCATAGGCCGCCCGGAACGCCGCATCCCGCCGGAAATGGTCACTATTGAAGGTAAACAGCCCATCCTGCGCATAGCCCACCAGAGAGCGCGTATTGAACACAACATACCCGCGCGACTCCAGCCACCCGCGAACCCAGCGTTTCAGCATCCGGCTCGCACTAGTATGCCGCCTTCGGCCGGCCCTCGCTGCCCGTCCAGAACCGCCCCACCGCCGCCAAAACCGTCAGCCGGGACGGGCGACACCACGCGCGGCCGCACCAGGAGCAGGATCTGGCCTTCGTCCTGGTCACATCGTTGCGCCGGAACAGACGCCCCACCAGCGGCAGCGTGCTCAACCCGGCCGGGCGTTGAGAGCGCGCGTTTCCGAGCGCCGCACCAGCCCGCCCAGCACCGCCCACTCGCCATCGCGCAGCCGGCAGGCCGAGGTGAACTTGCGGTTCGAGATCACCGGAATGCCGTTCAGCGCCTCGCCGGTGAGCACCTTGAACTCGGCCTCCACGGCGAGTGACACCTCGCTCGAGTCATGCACCAGGGGCGTCAGCTTCAACACCAGCCCCAGATCCTCGAAATTCACCGTGGGCGGCGGCGTGAAGACCGTGCCACCACCCGACGTGTCGCCGAAATATCCATTGGTGATGATCGGGTATTTATCGCCCACGTGGAGGGTCGCCGCCGCACCGGAGGTGCCGCGCAACTGGCTTCGCTGTACCGCCTGCCCTGATCGCTGGGTGAACTGCGCGATCATCTCGGCGCTGCCGATGCCCAGCGTCAGATAGGTGTTCCTCATGCCGAATCCGGCCAGGCTCACCACGCTGGAGGCCTTGTCGCCCGCCGTCCCCTTAAGCAGCCACTGGATGGCGGTGGAGGTAGGCAACTGCAAGCCGATCTGCCGGGACTCGTTCTCGCTCACCTCCACGAAATCAACATCGAAAACGACGTCAGCCTTCGGCTGAAGCAACTGCCGGAACAGGACGAGAGCGGGAATCACCTTCCCCGCCGGCCCGCGCAGAATGGCCATCCGCTGCACCGTGTCGATGGAGAACTTCTGCACCTCCATCAACTGCTGCACCCCCGCGCCAACTCCTGCGCCTCCTGCGTGGTGACTGGCTCCGGCAGCGGCACCGAGATCACCATCTGCTGTTCCAACTCCTGCCGTTTTTGCGGCGTTTCGCGCGCCACCAGCCCGATCTTTTCGCTCACCGGAACCAGAAACGACGCCGTGGCCGCCTCCAGCGCCGTCATCGCTTCGGTGAACTTCACGCCCCGCATCTGGAAGCGGAGGTTCGAGAGCGCCTGGGTCGCCGTCAAACACCACCGTGAAGCCGTAGCTTTTGCCCACCTCTTCCCACAACTGCCGGGAATCCCCGGCGAGGAGGAAGTCGTGCGGCTTTATCCCGCAGCTCCTCAGGGATTGCAGACGAACCGGGGGAGCATGCCGGGCTCGGTCTCGGCCCGCAACACGCCTTGAGCAAGCGCATACAGGCAAATTGCCGCCAAGGCGTGACGAGACACATCTCATTGACGAAGTCGCGCCTCCCGGCGTGCAGTCGATTCTCGGCCCCCTCCCGCTGCCGCCTTCGGGAGGGACCTTCCGTCATCGGGTTCTCCTCCCCGCGCCTTTGGCTACTCTGGAAGAACATGTCCGCAACCGTCATTGTCGAGTTGTCCTTGCTGCTTCTACTCGCGGTGTCGGCCGTCGCGCTGCTGACCAGCCGCTGGCGCATTCCCTACACGATTGCCTTGGTCTTCGCCGGATTCGCCATCGATCTCTTCCATGTGCCGATCAAGGAAGTTGTCGGCAATGCCCAACTGCTCACCCCGATGTCGTCTTCATCCTCATCCTGCCGGCGCTCCTGTTTGAATCGAGTCTGAACATTGAGATCAAACTGCTCCGGGAGAACCTCCGCTCCATCGTGCTCTTCGCCGTGGTCGGCGTCACCGTCGCCACCACGATCACCGGGTTTGTGGTTCATCAGATCCTGGGACTCCTGTACTGACAGCGCTGCTGTTCGGCGCGCTCATCAGCGCCACCGATCCCATCGCCGTCATCGCCCTCTTCCGCGACCTCGGCGTCAGCAAGCGCCTCGGCGTCATCGTCGAGGGCGAGGCCTGTTCAATGACGGCACCGCCGCGGTGGTCTTTCAGCTGATTCTCGCCGGCATTCTGACCAATCAGTTCGATGCGGTCCACGGCATCCGCCAGTTCTTTGTCGTCGCCATCGGCGGGGGACTCCTTGGCTTGATGGTCGGCTTCGCCGCCAGCAAGGTCACCGAGCAAGTGGATGAGCCCAGGATCGAGATTACGTTAACAACGATCGTGGCCTACGGGTCTTACCTCCTGGCCGAACAGTTGCATGTTTCCGGCGTCATTGCCACCGTGGTTGCCGGCCTCCCGGTCGGCAACTACGGCGCCTACACGGGAATGAGCCCCAGGACGCGGGTGGCGGTCTGGTCCTTTTGGGAATACATGGCCTTCCTCATCAACTCCCTGGTGTTCCTGCTCATTGGCATCGAGGTGCACGTAGCCGAGATGATCGACTCCTGGTGGTCGATTCTGCTCGCCATCGGCGCCGTCCTGCTCGGCCGCGCACTGGTGGTGTATTTGCTTACCCCATTGAGCGGCCGGCTCGGAGAGCCAATACCTCCGCGCTGGAATCCGATCATGATCTGGGGCGGATTGCACGGCAGTGTCTCCATCGCATTGGCGCTCAGCCTGCCACAGGATTTTCCTCACCGCGGCACGTTGCTGACCCTCTGCTTTGGAGTCGTCGCCTTTTCGATTGTGGTGCAGGGCTTGACGATGAAACCGCTGCTCTCCTGGCTGGGGGTGGTGGCGCCAGCCGACACTTCCTATGCCTTGCAGAAGGCACGTCAGCTGGCCGTGAGCGCTGCCCGCACGGAACTCGATCGACTACGGAATCTGCGCTCGGTGTCGCCGGCGGCGTTCGAACTGCTATCCGGGGAAGCAGCCGATCGAGCGAACGCAATTGAGACCATGCTCCGCGAAAGCCAGGAATCCAACCCCGCCATCCTCGACGAAGAGGTGCGCCTCACCCGCCTCCGCCTCCTCGCCGCCGAACGCGACGCCCTCCAGCGGGCCGCCATCGAAGGCATGGTGCCCCAGGAGGTAAGCGAACACATTCTCGCCGAAACCGCCGCCGAGGTCGACCGGCTGTCCCGGCATCACTGAGGCGCCCCGCGCGCATCCCCGCCGCGGAGGGAGTCCGTCTCAGCGGTCGAAAACGACGGTCGTCCTCGCCTCTGGCAGGGCACTTGAGGAGAGAGGCCGCGTCAACCTGACCGCCCTTCGCCCCCTTTTCCTCCTCCCAACGTAAACTCCCGGCCCCCGTCCGCCGATAACTCCAGTGATGTCGACCATTGCCGGAATCACCACCTCGTTCAAACCGGAAGTGCCGCAGGATTACGATACCCTGCGCATTCCGGAATCGCTCGTCCTCGACCTTGTGCTGCGCCGGCTGATGCTCGAAGGCTTTTCCAGCCTGCAGTCACTCAGCCGCTCGCTGAAGCTGAGCATCCCGATCGTCGACCAGGCCTTCCGCCAGCTTCGTTCGCAGCAATTGGTTGAGGTGAAGGGGATGGTCGGCAACGACTACAGCTTTGTCCTCTCGCAGGCCGGCAAGAACCTCGCCTCGGACCGCTTCCAGATCTCGCAGTACGCCGGCGCCGCGCCTGTTTCGCTCAACGATTACGTGGCCGCCACGCGCACCCAGAGCGCCAACGTCGACGTGGACCGGAAGGGCCTGCGCAACGCGCTTTCTGACCTCATCATCACGGACCGCCTGCTGGACCAGTTGGGCCCGGCGCTCATCTCGCAAAGCTCGATCTTCCTCTATGGGCCTTCCGGAAACGGCAAAACCTCGGTGGCCGAGCGCATGCTGCGCATCTACCAGGACGCCATCCTCATCCCCTATGCGATTGAGGTGGACAACCAGATCATCAGTTTGTACGACCCCGTGGTGCACCACCGCATCGAGATCGACGACCCCGACATCGACCCGCGCTGGGTGCTGTGCAAACGGCCGTGCATCGTCGTCGGCGGCGAGTTGATCCCGTCGATGCTCGAACTGCGCCTGGACGACACCTCGGGCATCTACGCCGCGCCGTTGCAAATGAAGGCCAACAACGGCATCTTCATCATTGACGACTTTGGCCGCCAGTTGATGTCGCCGCGCGACCTGCTGAACCGCTGGATCGTGCCGTTGGACCGCCGCGTGGACTACCTCACGCTGCGCTATGGCGTGAAGTTCCAGATCCCGTTCGAACTGATGGTGGTGTTCTCGACCAACCTCGACCCGTCGCACCTCGCCGACGAGGCGTTCCTGCGCCGCATTCACAACAAGATCTTCATCGAACCGGTCGATGCCAATTGCTTCGACCAGATTTTCAACCGCGTCGTCACCGCCAAGCGCGTGCCGGCCGAAAGCGACAGCTCGGAGTATTTGCGCAACCTCTGCCTGCGCGACGGCCGCACCGAACTTCGCGCCTGTTATCCGCTGGACATCTGCAACATCCTGATGTCGATCAGCGAGTATGAGAAGCGTCCGGTATCGATGTCGAAGGACGACCTGGAGCGCGCCGTCAACCTCTACTTCGCGCGCAGCGAAAACAAGCTGGAATAGCGGGAGTGCGCGCGGGGCCCTACACGCGCGTGGGCCGCGACGGCAGGGGGCAGTGGGCGAGGCCGGTTAGCGCCGCCTTCTCCACACGCCCCAGGTGAGCGGCCCGGCAAACTGATCGTCGAGGGCCAGGCCGGCGGCCTTCAGCGCGAGTTTGATCTGGCCATGGTGGTAGGCGTCGTGGAACAGGAGCAACTGCAGCAGCAGGAGCGGGTGGTCGTAGTCGAGCTCGGTTTGCCGCCCCGCCTCCACCCTGCCTTGCACCGCCTCACGCACACGCCGCGCGCTCTCCACGAGCATCGCCTCAATCCGTGCCGCGTCGCGCTCATCCAGCCATTCCCGCTGCGGTACCGTGCCCGCGCACTCCGGGGCCTCTTCGAGCACGGAGACCATCCGCTCATGGTGGAGGTGGGTGAACATTTCGGCTACGGTCGGGCTGCCGGCCAGCGCCCGCGCCGCCAGCCCGCCCTCGGGCACGGCGCGCAGCAGGTTGAGCAGGATCTGCTGGTTGCGGTCCCAGGCATCCAAGACCACCTCCAGCAACTGTGCACCGTTTCCGTCCGCCATCGCACCTCCTCGCGCGGGCCCTCACCGCGCCCCGGCAGAATAGCATGCGGGGTGACGCGCCGGGTGGTGCGCCGGGTGGTGCGCCGCCCGCTTGGCCGCTCGATCCGGTACACTCTGTGGTCAACCCCATGGCCACCGTCTCCGCAGCCGCGACCGCGTCCTCGGCCGCGCCCGCCTCCGCCACCGCCCTCGCCGGCACCGCCACGCCGCCCGCGGCCGAGCGCCTAGCCTCGCTCGACGCTTTCCGAGGGCTGACGATGATCCTCCTGATCTCGCATGGCTTCGGCATCCACCCCGCCTTCAAAGACAACCCCTCCCTTGCCTGGCTCGCTTACCAGTTTGAACACGCGCCGTGGATCGGCTGCACGTTGTGGGACCTGATCCAGCCGGCCTTCACCTTTATCGTCGGGGCGGCCATGCCCTTTGCCTTCGCCAGCCGTCAAAGCCGCGGCGACTCGCGCGGCCGGCTGTTCGGCCACGTTGCCTGGCGGGCACTGTTTCTGCTGGCTCTCTCGAACATCCTCTCCAACTGGGGCTCGACGAGCGGACTGAAGCCGCAGTTCATCAACGTCCTGTGCCAGATCGCCTTCGGCTACCTGCTCTGCTTCGCCTTGTGGAACCTGGCGCCACGCGCCCAGGCTGGGGCCGCGCTGGCCCTGTTTGTTGTTCACAACGGGCTCTTCTTCCTGAGCCCTGGGCCTGGCGGTCCGTTCGACCCCGCGGCCAACATTGGCGCGCGCCTCGACCTTGCCCTCCTCGGCTACAACTACTCGGGCTTCTACACGACCTTCAACTTTCTCGGAAACTCTCTCACGATTCTGGCCGGCATGTGGACGGGCATGTACCTGCGCCGCCCCGGTTCGCACACGGGGCGTGTGAAGACACTGCTGGCCTGGGCCGCCGCCTGCTGGGTCGCCGGAATGGCGCTGTCGCCAGTGATCCCGATGGTGAAGCGGCTGTGGCTGGGCTCGTTCCTGCTGGTGAGTTTGGGGTGGGTGCTGGCGGCGTTTGCTGCCTGTTACTGGTTGATGGAGGCGAAGGGCAAGCGCGGCTGGGCCTTCCCGGCCCTGGTGGTGGGGGCCAATTCGCTGTTCCTCTACTCGTTTTCGCAGGTGTTGCGCGGCTGGCTGTCGCGCGGCATGGGGGCCTTCACGGGCAACTTTGCCTGGCTTGGGCCAGCGGGGGCCATTCCCCAGAATCTGGCCGTTCTGGCCGTGATGTTCGCTTTGTGCTACTGGCTCTACCGGCGGAAGATCTTCATCAAGATCTAGCGCGGCGGGAAGACTTAGCGCAGCGGCAGGCCGACGCCGGGGATGCCTCGGCTGGTGGTGGGCGAGGGGCGTTAGTGCGCCGGGGCGACGAAATCGGGCGGGAGCGCGGAGCCTTCGCCGAAGAAGTAGTTTTCCATCTGCGAGAGCAGGAACTGCTGGGCCTCTTGCGTGCCCAGGTTGAGGCGGTACTCATTCATGAGCATTTTCAAGTGCTCGACCCACATTTTCCAGGCCTGTTTGGAGACGTTTTCGTAGATGCGCTGGCCGAGGGGGTGGCCGTCGAAGGGAACCTCGTCCAGCCCCTCCAATTCGCGCTGGAACTTGACGCAAAAGACGATTCGCTTGGCTGCTTCGTTGGACATGAAACTCCAGCATATCGCAGCGCGCAAGGGGGGGCGGGGGGCTGTGGTGAGGCGGGCAGGGCGGGGGGCCGCGGGGAAGTTGCGGGGTGAGGGGGTGGGGCGGAGGCGTTGCAGGCGGAGGGGGGGCGGGGACGTTGCGCGGGGAGGGCGGCGGGGGATTACTCGTCGTCGGCTGCGAGTCCGGTGCCGACGGTTTGGCGTTGTTCGGAGCGGCGCCGTTGGAGTTCGAGGTACTCGCTTAGCTTGAGCAGGGAACTGCCGCCGCGGTCGACGTTGCGTTTGACGGCCTTTTGATAGCGCCGCAGGATTTCTCGGCGGTTGGCATCGCGCAGGTTACAGCCCTCGATGTCGAGCAGGATCTCGATTTCCCAAGGCCGGAAGGTATTGCGATTGAGCGTACCCTTCAACCACTCCGTCATGAGCTTATTGAATTGGGGCAGTGGCGCTTCCGCGTCTAAGATTCCATCCAGCATGGTTCTCCTCACCTTATCGGATGGTGAGGCCAAAACCTTGAGAGACAACGTTGCGTCTGGCCGGCGCCGGTCGCACAGCCTGCCCGCCTGCCGCCGGGGCGCGCGAGCAGAAGCCACCTCATTATACAAAACCGGCTAGTTTTGTTTCAGAAAATCGCGCGGCGGGGCGGTGCGAAAAACGCGGGGCGGGCGGATTAGAGGCTGGTTTCCAGGAACCGTTTCAGGCGCTCGGCCTGCTCTTCGACCAGTGCCCGGTCAGCCGCCTGCGGGCAGAGTTCCAGATAGCGCTGGAAGTCGGCCAGGGCGCTGCCGTACTGCTTCGTCGCCATGTGGCAGACGCCGCGCTGTTTGTACCCGTCGGCCGACTGCGGCATGGCCAGCAGCAGCAGACCGAGGACGGCGATCTGGGAAGCGAAATTTTCCTCGCGCAGGTAGGCGTTGCGGAGATTATTTAACATTCGCACCAGGATGCTGCGCTTGGTGGCCGCTTCGAGCAGGGCCGGATTGGAGGCAATGTCGACACCGGACACCTCGAGCGCCAGTTCGCGGCACTGATCGGCATCCATGAGGCGCCCGCCGTGGAAACAGTCGATGAACAGCCCTTCGCCTTCCACTCCATAGCGGGCCACGAAATGACCGGGCAGGGAGACGCCGTAGACGGGACGGTCGAGACGGCGCGAGACCTCAATGAGGACGACGGCGAGGGTGATGGGAATGCCGGTGCGGTTGAGCAACACCTGGCTGAGGCAGGAGTTTTCGGCGGAATAGTAGCGCTCCGTGTTGCCGCGGAAACCGAGCTCATCGAACAGGTATTCGCAGGCGATCTTCACATACTCGACACCGCTGGCGCCTTCGGGCACGCGTTCTTCGAGCTCACGGGCGTGGGAATCGAGCAGATCGAGGAAGGGCTCGAGTTCCATGCGCGGATACTCGACGCGGGCCAGCTCGAGGGCGGCCACATCGAGCGGCGCGCTCTCGTCACGGTCGAGCAGGATTCGTTGGAGTGCTTCCACCTCCTTCTAGAATAGGTCCGAGTGCACCGCATTTGTCTACTCCCCCTGCTCGTCCTGACGCTTCCGGGCCAACCGCGCCCTTCCCCCGGACCGCGGGGCGGCGCCGTCGCTCCGGCTGAGGCCTCCTCGGGCGGACCGCGGGCCTTCGCCTGGGGGGACGGGGTGATGGTGGACGGCCGGCCGATCGCGTCAGGAAATTATGGCCGGGGCGGCTGCCTTGCCGACTGGAACCAGGATGGCCGCCTGGACCTGATCCTGAACGAGCTCCCGGCGGAGCGCCCCGACGGCTCGACCGGCGTGCTGGTGGCCCTGCTTGCTCCCGGCTGGCGGCGCGAACTGATTGACACGGAGGCCTCGTTCCGCGACTGCCTCGGGGTGACGCTCTTTGGCCGCCGCGGCCTGCTGGTGACCCATCTGCAGATGCAGCTCCGCTTCTATGAGCGCAGCGCCGAGGCCGCCCGGGCAGCGCGCTACCGCGAGCTTTACTCGATCTATACGCCGTCGGCCCAGTCAGGCCTCGCCCTTGCGGACATAGACGGCGACGGTCGGACCGACATCCTGCACGGCAACTACTGGCTGCGCTCGCCGGAGCGTTTTGAACTCGGCTGGCGGCTCTTCGCCCTGAACACGTGGTTTGAGGAGCCTCGCTCGGCGATGCTCCGCATTGCCACGACGCAGGTGAACGGCACGCTCGTCGCGGTGGAAGCTGAGAGCGAAGGCTCACCGGCCCGTTTCGCCTGGTTTGCCATGCCGGCCGATCCCAGGCAGCAGTGGATTCGAAACGAGATTGCCGTTGCGGGGGGGCTGCACAAACCGCAAGTGCTTGTGGGTGCGGACACGCCGGGTGTGCTTGTGGTGGGGGAGGACAACGGACCCGGTTCGCGTCTGTTCCGTGTAACGCTGCCGGCTGCCGCCGGGGCCGCGGCGACGGTCGTGGAGATTGGCCGCTCGGCGGGTTACCTGGCTGCCGGAGAGGGCGGCACACCGGCGGTGGTGCGCAAGTAGGCGTCGTCTCCGCGGAGCCAGTCTTCGCGCCGCGGCGCAAACAGATCGAGGGCGACGGAATCTTCCAGCGCCTCCACGGCATGGGGGGCGTTGGGGGCGATCTGCATGACCTCGCCGCCGGAGAGAATTTGCTCCCCATCATCGAAGAGGAAGCGCAGTTTGCCCGACTCCAAGACGGTGCACTGCTCGTTCTCATGGTGATGCCGCGGGACGACGGCGCCGGCCTTCAAATAAAGCCGGGCCATGGTCATGCGCGCGGAATGAATCGCTTGCCGCTCCACCAGCGGGTTCAGTTGCTCCCGCTCAATCGCGTCCCAACGATGAATCGCCATAGCGGGCGTAGTGTATCATGAGGCACTAGAATGCTTGATTTTCCAGGGAGACGCCCATGAAAGGGATCGTTCTCGCCGGCGGCCTTGGCTCGCGCCTGTTTCCGCTGACAAAGATCACCAACAAACATCTGCTGCCGATTTACGACAAGCCGATGATCTATTACCCGATCCAGACGCTGGTTGACGCCGGCATCGAGGAGATTCTTGTCGTCACGGGCGGGCGCAACGCGGGCGATTTTCTGCGCCTGCTCGCCAACGGCAAGGAATTCGGACTAAAACATCTCAACTACGCCTACCAGGAGGGCGAAGGGGGCATTGCCGACGCCCTGGCCCTGGCCGAGCATTTCGCCGAAGGCGACCGCATTTGCGTGATCCTCGGCGATAACCTCGTGGAGCACTCCATCCGTCCGGCCGTGGATGCCTTCCGCCAGCAGCCCGCCGGGGCGCGCATCCTGTTGAAAGAGGTTCCCGACGCTGAGCGCTTTGGCGTTGCCGAGATCTCGGGCGACCGCATCCTCGGCATCGAGGAGAAGCCGTCGCGGCCCAAGTCCAACTTCGCGGTGACGGGCTACTATCTTTACGATGAATCGGTGTGGGAAAAGGTGAAGACGCTCAAGCCCAGCTCCCGCGGCGAACTGGAGATCACGGACGTCAACAACGCTTACATTCGGGAAGGGACCATGGCCTTCTCCTACCTGGACGGTTGGTGGACCGACGCCGGCACCTTTGAGTCGCTTCTGCGGGCAGCCAACCTCGTCGCCGATTCACAAAAGCCCGCCGCCGCGCCCGTCACGGCTGACTCACACTCATGAGCGAACCGCAACTGGCCGCCACTTTGCCTATCATCGAGACGCCTTCCAACGAGAAGGGCCTCGGTCCGATTATCCGGTCGCCCGGCTCGGCGGACCTGATTCCGGGTGTACGTGTGGAGCCGCTTGCGATCCACCCGGATGACCGCGGCTACTTTCTCGAAATCGCGCGCCTTGGCAGCGGGCCGGTGGCGCACTTCCCGCCGGACTCGCAGGTGTCCTGTGCGCTCTCCTACCCGGGGACGATCAAGGCCTTTCATTTTCACCGCCACCAGACCGACTTCTGGGTGCCGGCGCAGGGCATGTTCCAGGTGGCGCTGGTCGACCTGCGAGCCGGCTCGCCCACGCACGGCCTGCGCAACACGCTGTACGTCGGCCACCTGCGCCCGTGGAGCCTGATCATCCCGCCCGGCGTGGGCCACGGCTACAAGGTGATCGGGGATTCGGCCGCCATGCTCGTTTACCTCACCAACCGCATTTACAACCCCGAAGACGAAGGCCGCATCGCCTACAACGACTCGGGCATCGCCTACGACTGGGAGATCCAGCACAAGTGAACCTGCTCGTCACAGGCGGGGCCGGCTTCATCGGCTCGGCCTTCATCCGCTACGTTCTTTCGACGCGCGCCGGCACGCGGGTGGTGAACCTCGATGCGCTGACGTATGCCGGCAACCTGGAGAACCTCGCCGCCATCGACGGCCACAAGGACTACCGGTTCGTGCGCGGCGAAATCACGGACCAGCCGCTGGTGGAGTCGCTCCTTGCCGACGAGCGGATCGACGCGGTGGTTCACTTCGCCGCCGAATCGCACGTGGACCGCAGCATTCTTTCGTCGAAGCCCTTCTTCGACACCAACGTTCTGGGTACGCTGGCGTTGCTGGACGCCGCCCGGAAGACAAAACTGGCCCGTTTTGTCCACGTCTCCACCGATGAGGTGTATGGCGATATCGATGCGCCGCACGAAGCCGATGAGGGCTTTCCGCTGCGCGCCTCCAGCCCGTACTCGGCCTCAAAGGCCGCCAGCGACCTGACGGCACTGAGCTACGTGCGCACGTTCGGACTCAACCTTTCCGTCACCCGCGCCTCCAACAATTACGGCCCTTACCAGTTCCCGGAAAAGCTCATTCCGCTGATGATCTCCAACGCGCTCACGGGGAAGCCGCTGCCCATCTACGGCGACGGCCAGCAGATCCGCGACTGGCTGTATGTTGACGACCACTGCCGCGGCATCTGGGCTGTGCTGGAGAGAGGGGCCGCGGGCGAGGTGTACAACATTGGGGGCAACTGCTCGCTGCCGAACCTGGACGTTGTGCGGCGCATCCTGACCTTCACGGGCGCCTCGGAGTCGCTTCTCACCCCGGTCGCCGACCGGCCCGGCCACGACCGGCGCTATGCGCTGACCTCCGGCAAGATGGAGCGCGACCTCCACTGGTCACCCTTAATGGACTTTGAAACCGGGCTTCGCCTGACGATTGACTGGTATCGCGCCAACAGCGAATGGACCCAGCGCGTGCAGTCAGGCGCCTACCGGGACTACTACGAACAGAACTACGGCAGCCGGTAGGGCAGATCGCTTGTGCTGATTGGCGGAGCGGCTCCTCCCGCCGCCACCCTCAACTGGGCTCGCCGGCGCATCTGATCGTCAACTCAAACGGAGCTGGCGCTCCGCATCGTGAGCGAGGAACTCCCGGAAGGCCTCGTTGTCGCCACTCCAGATGAATTCCGCGGCCTCATTGCGCAGGGCTGCCCCGTAGCCGAAGCTCCCGACATTGCCCGCGTCGTAGCGCGGAAATTCATCGAAGCCCGCCGTGAACGCGAAGGCATAGCAACCCACCCGGCCGCCAACAAACGCCGTGACTACACTCTCGTCATCGCCGCCTGATGGGACGTCTCGCCAGCTTCCCGTAAGGGGTCGACGCTGGCTTTTGCTCCTTCATTTCGCTCTCCATGGCGGCGCGGCCACGGAGGGTGACAACGCCGGCGGCGAGTTTGGCGCGGCGCGGAGGGGGCGAGGGAAGACCATACCGCGCTGGATGTGGCGCGGGTGGGCCGAGACGCGCAGATAGGGAATGCCGAGGAAAAAGTGCGCGGCGATCTGATCGACCTGCAGGGCATTGCAGTGGCGGGCCGCGGCCTTTGCAATGAGGCGCTTCATGGCAGCCTGGCCGGCCTGGGCGGTGTTGAAGTTGATGCTGATGGCGGAGATGGTATCGGCAAGGCAGAAGAAGGTCCATCCAGAGTCCTGCAACTCCTGTTCAAACCGCGGGGAGGGATGAGTGGGGTTCGCGAGCAGCCAGGAGTGGGCGTTGGAGGCGCCTGGTTCGATTTGGAGACAGTCAGGCAAGGGCGTGCCGGGCGCGACGAGGATGGTGCCGGGGTGAGTCATGGTGTCGGCCTTCTTTCGAGTAGACGCGGCTGGAGCGGCGGGAATGACCATGGGCGGTCAGGTGACGGCGCATGGTCAGGGGCGAGCGGGGTGCGGCCGGGTCACTTCGCTTTGGAGACGGGGACGGACTCCATGAGCGCGCGGGCCCACTTTTCCACCTGTTTTCCGGCTTCTCCGGCTCGAGGCCATAACGCTGCTGGATGCGTGCGGCGAGTTGTTCCTTCTTGCCGGTAATGGACTTCCAGTCGTCGTCGGTAAGCTTGGCCCAATGGGCGCGGGGCCGAGCCGGCGAATTCGTTCCACTTGCCTTCGATTTCATCCCAGTGCATAAGAGCCTCCTATCGGTTGCACTCGTGGAGGGTGCACGATTGGGGCCAAACGGAAGGGACGGGAGCCGCCCTTGCGGATCAACTCCTTCTCATAGGGAGTGCGGGCGCCAAAGCGCGGGCCTTCCTGGTGGGCCAGTTCGTCGATGGGCGCGTGCCCAGGCGGGGCCAGGTCAGACTCTTGAGAGCGCCCTTTGTCGGGATCGTCGCGGCCAAGCGCTTCTGACGCGACGGCAGCGGGGGGCTCAGGACTTCGCCACTGGCGTGCATTTTCAGCCGGGAAAGGAGAAGTCCATGTTCGGAATCGATTGGAACAACCGACGACACTGTGGCTGAATCTGACCAACGCCGGTCTTGGCCTGTTCGTTTTGGGAAGCGTGGCGGTGCTGAGGCGCCGTCGCTGTGGAACTGGTGAGAAGTTTCGCGCCAGTTTGCGCCAGGGGGCGATGCAGATGCAGGCGGGCTTGGGCTCGCATGCCATCCACACACCGGAGTTGGGCCTGACGATGGCGGACGGCGGCGGAGCCTGTCGAGAAGCCCGCCCGGCCGAAGCAGCTAGCGCGGCTGGAGGCACACCATGACATGCCCATTCCTCAGTGAGACGCGGGTAAGAGGTTGCAGCGCCGCTTCGTGCCGGAAGCTGTTGGCGTCGCCCCTGGTTTCGGCCACTGGCGAGCGTTGCGGCACACTGCGTCACGCCGAGTGCAGTGTGTTTCAGGAGCGCGGTGGTTCGCTGGAGGGCGGATGCCCTTATCTTGGAGGACCGGCTGGTCCATTCGCACTTGCCGTGCCTGTACGTTGCGCCATGTTCCTTACGAAGTTCGCCGGAGGTGACGCCTTGCGGTTCGGAAGCGTTCCGATACTGCGAGGCGTACCTAGCGGATGGCCGGATCAACAACGCGGCGAAGAGGTGGCAGAGAGGGCGTCGCGGCGGTGGAGACACTGCATTACGCGACGAACCACATGTGGCTGGATATTGGCGGCGGGGCTGTGCCACGTGGGGGTTGACCAGTTGCTGGCGCGCTTTCTGGGGAGGGTGGAACACGCCACGCTCTCACACAACGAGGAGTGGGGGCCGACGGTGGTGCTCACCATCCAGGGAGTGGACTGGCCGCTGACCTTCCCCAAACCGCTGTTGATGGAGTCGGCTGACGTGCGGCTGCGCTCGAGAACCCGGCTCGATCACGACCGACCCGTATGGCGCGGGCTGGCTGTTCAGCGGCTGGATGCCTCCTGGGGTTTCGCACAAGAGATGTGCCGCGACCTGCTGCACTAAAACCGGCGTGCCGTGGCCTGGATGAGGCTGGAGGCCGAAGCGGCTTCGGAGATACTCGGCGGTGCGCTCGCTCCTCCCGTGGCAGGCGTGGCGGTGGCGGCCGACGGAGGCTCAGTGGCCGAGGGCGCAGCCGCTCACCTGATGCGCGACCAGCTTCTCGGCGTCCTCAACCGATTCTTTCCCTCTCATGTGGAGAGGGCTTGGGAGTAACGAACCATGCGTGTCGTGATCGCCTTCCTGCTTGGACTCGCCGGAAGCCTGCTTTCGGTTGGTGGGGCTTCCCGCACTTGGCCTGTGAGCCTCAGCCGCTGCAACAACCACAAGATCCACACATCGAGAAGGGCTCGATGGGTGTTCGAAGTTGTCATGAAGTGGCCGCCGACGGGCAGTTCGTGGGGATTCCCGCACGGCGAGTTGCAGCGCCTGCCACGCCGAGCCTTTGGGCAAGACGGAAGCCAAGGAAGATTCTGGTGACGAGCTATGGCAATTTTGGGCAGGAAGTGGATTGGAAGGTGTATTTAGCGGCAACCCATGAACGTGCAGTTCTCGCGGTGCATGTCAACAAGGCGGAGATGAAGTGTAGCGAGGAATGCCATGGCGGGCGCGGATCGGCGACGGCAGCAGGCCGTTTTACCGCAACCGTGTGACGGGTGAGTAAAAGCAATGTATAGGGTCCGCGCATGATCAGGGTTGGGCCGAAGCCGGGTGAAGGAATGAAGATGTCCGACTGCGAATCGTGCCACGCGCAGAAGGGCGTGAGCGCGGGCTGTCACCGGATGCCACCGCTAGAAAGGACACACAGGTCATGGCCGTTGGAAGACGCGAATTACTCGGCTTGGCGGGAGGCGCCGCGGTGGGCGGGGCGCTGTCGCCGGTGCCGTGGAAGCTGCTGGACGACTCGGCGATCTGGACGCAAAACTGGTCGTGGACGCCCACTCAAAGCGCGCGGCCCGGTGACGGAGAGGTTCAGGCTGTGCACGCTGTGCGCGGCGGGCTGTGGTGTAAAGGCCCGCTGTGGTTCGGCGGGCGTGTTTGGCGTGGCCCCGGCGGCGGAGCATGCGGCTGGCGGCGGGCGCTGTGCCCGGTGGTGTATGGTGCGCATCAACTGGCCTATCATCCACGCCGTTTGAGAACGGCGATTGTGAACAACCACGCCGTCGAAACGAAAGAGGCGATTGCCGAGGCCGCCCGCCGTTTAGAAACGGCGTGGCGCCAAGGCAGCCATTCTCGATGAGCGCCCTGGGCGCATCGTGAACGCTCTGTATGACCGCATCGCGCAGCCAGGGCGGCATGGTGTTGACGCTGGCGCAGGTGGAAGACCGCAGCCTGCGGACGATGGAAGAAGCTGGCCGGTGTGGACCCTGGCACGCTGGGTACGACTTTGAGCACGCCGCGTTGATCCTCAGCATCGGCGCGCCGCTGCTGCACGGACAGTTGGGAGCACGGGGCGGATGAGCCGGTTGTGG
>JADJOP010000039.1 GCA_016713735.1 Bryobacterales bacterium | reverse complement strand
GGATTCGTTTGGAGTACTTCCACCTCCTTCTAGGATAGGTCCGAGTGCACGCATTTGTCTACTCCTCTGCTTGCCGTCGCGCTGAGTCAGGCGCGCCTTTCGCCGGACTGCGTGGAGGCGCCGTCGCTCGGCTGGGGCCTTCGGGCGTACCGCGGACTTCGCCTGGGGGACGGGGGGTGATGCTGGACGGCCGGCCGATAGTCGTCAGGAAATTGTTACCGGGGCGGCTGCCTTGCCGACTGGAACCAGGATGGCCGCCTGGACCTGATCCTGAACGAGCTCGGGCCCTGACGGCTCGACGGCGGCTGGTGCCCTGCTGCTCCCGCGGCGGGCGCGAACTGATTGACACGGGAGGCCTCGTCCGCGACTGCCTCGGGTGACGCTCTTTGGCCGCCGCGGCCTGCTGGTGACCCACCTGCGGATGCAGTTGCGCTTCTATGGAGCGGAACGCCGAGGTCGCCCCCGGGCACACCATAGTACCGCGAGCTTTACTGATCTACATACGCCTTCGGCTCAGTCAGGCCTGTTCCCTTGCGGACATAGACGGCGACGGTCGGACCGACGTCACCGGCAATTACTGGCTGCGTTCGCCGGAGCAGCCAATGGGCTGGCGGCTCTTCGCCCTGAACACGTGGTTTGAGGAGCCCGCTCGGCGATGCTCCGCATTGCCACACGGTGAACGGCACGCTGTCGCGGTGGAAGCTGAGAGCGAAGGCTCACTGGCCGTTTGCCTGGTTTGCCATGCCGGGCCGATCCCAGGCAGCAGTGGATTGGCAAGGATTGCCCCGTTGCGGGGGGCTGCACAAAACCGCAAGTGCTTGTGCGTGCGGACACGCCGGGTGGCTTGTGGTGGGGAGGACAACGGACCCGGTTCGCGTCTGCTGCGCGTGACACTGCGGCTGCCGCCGGGGTCGCGTACTGCCGTCCGAGATCGGCCGCCGCCGGGTCCTGGCCGGAGCGGGCGCACACCGGCGGTGGCGCGTGCGGCGTCGTCCTGCGCCAACCTTCGCGCCGCGGCGCAAACAGATCGAGGGCGACGGAATCTTCCAGCGCCTCCACGGCATGGGGGCGTTGGGGCGATCTGCCCGACCTTGCCGCCGAGAGAACTTGCTCCCATCATCGAAGAGGAGCGCAGATTGCCGACCCGGGACGGTGCACCCCTCGTTCTCTGGTGATGCCGCGGGACGACGGCGCCGCCTTCAAACAAAAAGCCGGGCCGGCTGCGCGCGCGAGAATTGAATCGTTTGCCGCTCCACCGGCAGCCCGTTCAGTTGCTCCCGCTCAATCGCGTCCCAACGATGAATCGCCATAGCGGGCGTAGTGTATCACGAGGCACTAGAATGCCGATTTTCCAGGAGAGCCTATGAAGGGATCGTTCTCGCCGGCGGCCTTGGCCTCCGCGCCTGTTTCGCTGACAAAGATCACCAACAAACATCCGCCGCCGATTTACGACAAGCCGCTGATTTATTACCCGATCCAGGACGCTGGTTGGCGCCGGCATCGCGTGAGATTCTTGTCGTCACGGGCGGCGCGCAACGCGGGCGATTTTCTGCGCCTGCTCGCCAACGGCAAGGAATTCGGTCTAAAACATCTCAATCTGCCGCCTACCAGGAGGGCGAAGGTGGCATTGCCGACGCCCTGGCCCTGGCCGAGCACTTCCCGCGAAGGCGACCGCAGTGCGTCATCCTCGGCGATAACCTCGTGGAGGGACTCCATCCGTCCGGGCCGTCGACGCCTTCCGCGAGCAGCCGGCCGGCGCGCGCATCCTGCTCAAAGAGGTTCCCGACGCTGGACGCTTTGGGCGTCGCCGATCTTCGCGGCGACCGCATCCTCGGCATCGAGAGAAGCCGGCCGCGCCCAAGTCCAACTTCGCGGTGACGGGCTACTATCTGTACGATGAATCGGTGTGGGAAAGGTGAAGACCGCCCGATCCCACCTCCCGCGGCGAACTGGAGATCACGGACGTCAACAACGCTTACATTCGGGAAGGGACTCGGCTTTCCTTACTGGACGGTTGGTGGACCGACGCCGGCACCTCGAGTCGCTTCTGCGGGCGTCCAACCTCGTCGCCGATTCACAAAAGCCCGCCGGCGCGCCCGTCACGTCGAACTCACACTCGCGCGCGAACCGCAGAATCGCCCTTTGCCTGAGACGCCTCCAATGAGCAGGGGTCGGCCCGGCATCATCCGGTCGCCCGGCTCGGCGGACCTGATTCCGGGCGTGTAAGTCGCGCCGCTTGCGCTCCACCCGGACGACCGCGGCTACTTTCGAAATCGCCCGCCTGCGCAGCGGGCCGGTCGTACCTCCTGCGGACTCGCAGGTGTCCGCCGCCCTCCCTACCCGGGGACGATCAAGGCCTTCCATTTTCACCGCCACCAGACCGACTTCTGGGGCCGGCGTGCAGGGCCTGTTTCAGGTGGCGTTGGTCGACCTGCGCGCCGGCTCGCCCACGCACGGCCTGCGCAACACGCTGTACGTCGGCCACCTGCGCCCCTGGCAGCCTGATTCCGCCCGGCGTGGGCCACGGCTAGCAAGGTGATCGGGGATTCGGCGGCCATGCTGGTTTACCTCACCAACCGCATTTACAACCCCGAAGACGAAGGCCGCATCGCCCTATAACGACGCGGGGCATCGCTTACGACTGGGAGATCCAGCACAAGTGAACCTGCTCGTCACAGGCGGGGCCGTCATCGGCTCGGCCTTCATCCGCTACGTTCTTTCGACGCGCCCGGCACGCGGGTGGTGAACCTCGATGCGCTGACGTATGCCGGCAACCTGAGAACCTCGCCGCCATCGACGGCCACCCGGACTACCGGTTCGTGCGCGGCGACATCACGGACCAGGCGCTGGTGGAGTCGCTCGCCGACGAGCGGATCGACGCCGTGGTTCACTTCGCCGCCGAATCGCACGTCGACCGCAGCATTCTTTCGTCGAAGCCTTTCTTCGACACCAACGTTCGCAGTACGCTGGCGTTGCTGGACGCCGCCCGGAGAAGACAAAACTGGCCCGTTTCCTGTTCACGTCTCCACCGATGAGGTGTATGGCGATATCGATGCCCCGCACGAAGCCGATGAGAGCTTGCCGCGCGCGGCCTCCGAGCCCGTACTCGGCCTCAAAGGCCGCCAGCGACCTGCTGGCGCTGGCGCTACGTGCACGTTCGACTCAACCTTTCCGTCACCCGCGCCTCCAACAACTACGGCCCTTACCAGTTCCCGGAAAAGCTCATTCCGCTGATGATCTCCAACGCGCTCACAGGGAAGCCGCTGCCCATCTACGGGGACGGCCAGCAGATCCGCGACTGGCTGTATGCCGACGACCACTGCCGCGGCATCTGGGCTGTGCTGGAGAGGGGCCGCGGGCGAGGTGTACAACATTGGGGGCAACTGCTCGCTGCCGAACCTGGACGTTGTGCGGCGCATCCTGACCTTCACGGGCGCCTCGGAATCGCTGCTCACCCCGGTCGCCGATCGGCCTGGCCACGACCGGCGCTATGCGCTGACCTCCGGCAAGATGGAGCGCGACCTCCACTGGTCCCCCTTAATGGACTTTGAAACCGGGCTTCGCCTGACGATTGACTGGTATCGCAACAGCGAATGGACCCAGCGCGTAGTCAGGCGCCTACCGGGACTACTACGAACAGAACTACGGCAACCGGTAGGGCAGATCGCTTGTGCTGATTGGCGGAGCGGCTCCCTCCCGCCGCCACCCTCAACTGGGCTCGCCGGCGCATCTGATCGTCAACTCAAACGGGAGCTGGCGCTCCGCATCGTGAGCGAGGAACTCCCGAAGGCCTCGTTGTCGCCACTCCAGATGAATTCCAGCCTCATTGCGCAGGGGCCCTTGTAACCAAGCTCCCCGGACATTGCCCATCGTAGCGCGGAAATTCATCGAACCCGCCGTGAACGCGAAGGCATAGCAACCCACCCGGCCGCCAACAAACGCCGTGACTACACTCTCGTCATCGCCGCCTGATGGGACGTCTCGCCAGCTTCCGTAAGGGTTCGACGCTGGCTTTTGCTCCTTCATTTCGCTTTCCGCTGGCGGCGCTGCCACGGAGGGTGACAACGCCGGCGGCGAGTTTGGCGCGGCGCGTGAGGGCGAGGGAGACCATACCGCGCTGGATGTGGCGCGGGTGGGCCGAGACGCGCAGATAGGGAATGCCGAGGAAAAAGTGCGCGGCGATCCGATCGACCTGCAGGGCATTGCAGTGTCGCGCCGCGGCCTTTGCAATGAGGCGCTTCATGGCATCCTGGCCGGCCTGGGCCGTGTTGAAGTTGATACTGATGGCGGAGATGGTATCGGCAAGGTAGAAGAAGGTCCATCCAGAGTCCTGCAACTCCTGTTCAAGCCGCGGGGGGGGAGGAGTGGGGGTCGCGAGCAGCCAGGGAGTGGGCGTTGGAGGCGCCTGGTTCGATTTGGGGACACAGTCAGGGCGTGCCGGGCGCGACGAGGATGGTGCCGGGGTGAGTCATGGTGTCCGGCCTTCTTTCGAGTAGACGCGGCTGGAGCGGCGGAATGACCATGGGCGGTCAGGTGACGGCGCATGGTCAGGGGCGAGCGGGGTGCGGCCGGGTCACTTCGCTTTGGAGACGGGGACGGACTCCATGAGCGCGCGGGCCCACTTTTCCACCTGTTTTCCGGCTTCTCCGGGCTCGAGGCCATAACGCTGCTGGATGCGTGCGGCGAGTTGTTCCTTCTTGCCGGTGATGGACTTCCAGTCGTCGTCGGTAAGCTTGGCCCAATGGGCGCGGGCCGAGCCGGCGAATTCGTTCCACTTGCCTTCGATTTCATCCCAGTGCATAAAAGCCTCCTATCCAGTTTGCACTCGTGGAGGGTGCACGATTGAGGCCAAACGGGGGGGGTACGGGAGCCGCCCTTGCGGATCAACTCCTTCTCGTAGGGAGTGCGAGCGCCAAAGCGCGGGCCTTCCTGGTGGGCCAGGTCGTCGATGGGCGCGTACTCCGGCTAGGCCAGGTCAGGCCCTTGAGAGCGCCCTTTGGCGGGATCGTCGTGGCCAAGCGCTTCTGACGCGACGCCAGCGGGGAGGACTCGCGGGGGGGCGGGGATAGGGCGGGGATGAGGTGGGGATGGGATGATGAGGTGGGGATGGGATGAGGTGGGGAGGGGGGCGGGGATGAGGGCAGGAGCGGCGCAACTGTTGATGCCGTTGGGTGTCGCTGATGAATTGACCGAATTAGGTCAGGCAGCGTGCGAGGGGCAGCCGATGGGAGGCAGCCGATGGACGGGGCCTGGGCGATGCTCCCTTTGGGGTAAGGCGGTGTGGTGGTTTTTCATGGAGGAGGAGAGCGGGGGCGTGTAGGAAATCCAGAAGCGGAAGTCTGGAAATCCGGCACGGGCTGGTCGATCGAGAGTCGTAAGCCATTGATTTCATGGCACTCAGGACTTCGGCAACTGGCGTGCATTTTTCAGCTAGGAAAGGAGAAGTCCATGTTCGGAATCGATTGGAACAACCCGACGACACTATGGCTGAATCTGACCAACGCCGGTCTTGGCCTGTTCGTATTGGGAAGCGTGGCGGTGCTGATAGGCGCCGTCGCTGTGGAGCTGGTGGAGAAGTTTCGCGCCAGTTTGCGCCAGGGGGCGATGCAGATGCAGGCGGGCCTGGGCTCGCATGCCATCCACACACCGGAGTTGGGCCTGACGATGGCGGACGGCGGCGAGCCCGTCGAGAAGCCCGCCCCGCCGAAGCGCTAGCGCGGCTGGAGGCACACCATGACATGCCCATTCCTCAGTGAGACGCGGGTAAGAGGTTGCAGCGCCGCTTCGTGCCGGAAGCTGTTGGCGTCGCCCCTGGTTTCGGCCACCGGCGAGCGTTGCGGCACACTGCGTCACGCCGAGTGCAGTGTGTTTCAGGAGCGCGGTGGTTCGCTGGAGGGCGGATGCCCTTATCTTGAGGACCGGCTGGTCCAATTCTGCACGGCCGTGCCTGTACCGCGCTATGTTCCTTACAGTTCGCCGGAGGTGACGCCTTGCGGTTCGGAAGCGTTCCGATACTGCGAGGCGTACCTGGCGATGGCCGGAGCGTATCACCGCGGCGAAGAGGTGGCAGAGGGCGTCGCGGCGGTGGAGACACTGCATTACGCGACGAACCACATGTGGCTGGATATTGGCGGCGGGGGGCTGTGCCACGTGGGGATTGACCAGTTGCTGGCGCGCTTTCTGGGGCGGGTGGAACACGCCACGCTGCTCACACAACGAGGTGTGGGGAAGCCGACGGTGGTGCTCACCATCCAGGGAGTGGACTGGCCGCTGACCTTCCCCAAACCGCTGTTGATGGAGTCGGCTGACGTGCGACTGCGCTCGAACCCGGCTCCGATCACGGCCGACCCGTATGGCGCGGGCTGGCTGTTCAGCGGCTGGATGCCTCCAGGGGTTTCACACGAAGAGATGTGCCGCGACCTGCTGCACGGCCGGCGTGCCGTGGCCTGGATGAGGCTGGAGGCCGAGCGGCTTTCGGAGATACTCGGCGGTGCGCTCGCTCCTCCCGTGGCAGGCGTGGCGGTGGCGGCCGACGGAGGCTCAGTGGCCGAGGGCGCAGCCGCTCACCTGATGCGCGACCAGCTTCTCGGCGTCCTCAACCGATTCTTTCCCTCTCATGTGGAGAGGGCTTGGGAGTAACGAACCATGCGTGTCCTGATCGCCTTTCTGCTTGGACTCGCCGGAAGCCTTGCTTTCGGTTGGTGGGGCTTCCCGCACTTGTTGTACCAGCGAGAGCCTCAGCCGCTGCAGTACAACCACAAGATCCACATCGAGAAGGGCTCGATGGAGTGTTCGAGTTGTCATGAAGTGGCCGCCGACGGGCAGTTCGCGGGGATTCCCCGCACGGCGAGTTGCGGCGCCTGCCACGCCGAGCCTTTGGGCAAGACGGAAGCCGAGAAGATTCTGGTGACGAGCTATGTGGCCCCGGAGCGGGAAGTGGATTGGAAGGTGTATTCGCGGCAGCCCATGAACGTGCGGTTCTCGCACGCGGTGCATGTGAACAAGGCGGAGATGAAGTGTGAGGAATGCCATGGCGGGCGCGGATCGGCGACGGCAGCGGAGCCGTTTTACCGCAACCGTGTGACGGGTGAGAGCCGCAATGTATGGGGTCCGCGCATGATCAGGGTTGGGCTGAAGCCGGGTGAAGGAATGAAGATGTCCGACTGCGAATCGTGCCACGCGCAGAAGGGCGTGAGCGCGGGCTGTCTCGGATGCCACCGCTAGAAAGGACACACAGGTCATGGCCATTGGAAGACGCGAATTACTCGGCTTGGCGGGAGGCGCCGCGGTGGGCGGGGCGCTGTCGCCGGTGCCGTGGAAGCTGCTGGACGACTCGGCGATCTGGACGCAAAACTGGTCGTGGACGCCCACTCCGGCGCGCGGCCCGGTGACGGAGAGGTTCGGGCTGTGCACGCTGTGCGCGGCGGGCTGTGGTGTAAAGGCCCGCTGTGGTTCGGCGGGCGTGTTTGGCGTGGCCCCGGCGGCGGAGCATGCGGCCGGCGGCGGAGCGCTGTGCCCGGTGGTGTATGGTGCGCATCAACTGGCCTATCATCCACGCCGTTTGAGAACGGCGATTGTGAACGGCCACGCCGTCGAAACGAAAGAGGCGATTGCCGAGGCCGCCCGCCGTTTGGAAGCAGCTGGCGCCAAGGCAGCCATTCTCGATGAGCGCCCTGGGCGCATCGTGAGCGCTCTGTATGACCGCATCGCGCGAGCCAGGGGCGGCATGGTGGTGACGCTGGCGCAGGTGGAAGACCGCAGCCTGCGGACGATGGAAGAGCTGGCCGGTGTGGACCCTGGCACGCTGGGGTACGACTTTGAGCACGCCGCGTTGATCCTCAGCATCGGCGCGCCGCTGCTGGACAGTTGGGGGAGCACGGGGCGGATGAGCCGGTTGTGGAGCCGCCGCGCGGAGACGGGCAAGCCGGTGTTCGTGTATGCGGGCTCTCACTGGTCGCGGACAGCGCAACTGGCTGACCGCGCATTAATTCTGCGGCCCGGTTCGGAGGCGGCCCTGGTGGCCGCGCTGGCGGGCAAACTAGCCATTGAGGCTGCCGCGGAGATCACGGGCTTGTCGCCGGCGAGCCTTTCCGACCTGGCGCTGCGGCTACGGGAGCAGTCGCCGGCAATGGTTGTAGGCGGCGGCGAGGCGGCTTCGAGCGGCCTGCCGGAGACGACGGAGAGGATGATCGCCGCGCTCAATGTGGCCATCGGGGCAAGGCGCCGCAGACGCCCGCGGAGCGCGTGACGCCGCCGTGGAGACATGGAGCTACAGTGACGGGCTTTCGAGCGTACCGGCGTTCGCGGTTCAGCCCGCGGAGTTCGCGGCTCAACTGGCGGAGGCGCTGCAGGTGAGCGTGGAGTCCTATGAGGAATTGCGCAAGGCGCGCGCGGCGGCGATTGTGGCGGCCAAACGCGGGCATGTGTACCGCCACGCCGGCGGTGAGAGAGCCGAAGTGACCGACCTGGACGCGTTCCAGTCGGCGATGGCGGAGGGCGCGGTGTGGGTGGATGAGTTGGTGGAGCCGAAGCCGATGCGGGCGAATGTCGATGGCGTTGCTTGGAGCGCCGGGCGGCCGGAACAGCCTTCGCTGATCGCGGTGGCTTCGAGCCCGCGCGGGTCGCTGAGCGCGCTGCCCGCCGTGCCGCTGGCCTCGAAGCTGGATCGCGAGACGCGACTCTACGCCGTGCCGGGGGAGGTGCGCATGAATCCGCGCACGGCGCGAGAGCTGAACCTGAAGACTGGCGACAACGTGTCGGTGTCCACGCCGTTTGGCGAAACGCGAGGGCGTGTCCGCTGCGATGCCGCGGCGATCCCAGGCCAGTTGGAACTGGCGGCGTGCGGCGACGGCAGCCAGCTTGTTTTGGAAGCCATGGGCGCGGCCGAAGCTGGCGCGGGGGCCCACTCAGGCGGCCCAGATCCGGAGGTCCTAATCATGTCCGCTACCCAGAAGACTTCCCGCACTCCCCGCCGCTACGGCATGGTGATCGATTTGGATCGCTGCACGGGCTGCGGGGCGTGCGTGATTGCGTGCGCCGCGGAGAACAATGTCGCTCCTGGCGCGGCTCGTGAAAACGACCGCAACTCCATTTCGCTGCTGCGCGTGTTCACGTTGAACAACCCCACGCCGGCGGGCCGCCGGGCGGCCTTCCTTCCCATGATGTGCATGCAATGCGAGCATGAGACGCCTTGCGTCGCGGTGTGCCCGCAGCAGGCGGTGGAACTGGATGCGCTGTCGGGGATTGTCGAACAGATGCCGCAGCGTTGTCTTGGCTGCCGGTATTGCATGACGGCCTGCCCGTATCACGCGCGGTCGTTCAACTGGGGCGATCCTAGCTGGCCGGCGGGGATGGAGGCGACGCTGAATCCGGCGGTGGCGCCGCGCATGCGAGGAGTGGTGGAGAAGTGCGATTTCTGCCAATCGCGGCTGCACGCGGCGCAGGACGCGGCGGCGGTCAACGGAAGTCTCGATCCTGGCATCTACACGCCGGCTTGCGTGGAAGCATGCCCGACGCAGGCGATCACGTTTGGCGACTGGAACGACCCGGAGGGCTCGCTGGCCAAGTCAGGCGAGACCTTTACCTGGCTGGAAGGGCTTGGCACGCAGCCGAAGGTGAGATACCGCTCCGGCCAGAGCTGGCTCCACGAGATGGCGCAAAAAGGCGGAGCGGCTCCGGCGAAGGAGGAACGTCATGGCTGACATGGCCTGGGTCCCAACGGCGATGTTGGATCGCAAATTAGTTCCGCGCGGGGTTACACGCTGCACCCCGGCGCGGTTTTCGCTATGGCTGACGCCGTGGTGCCTGCTGCTTGGACTAGGCCTGTGGGCGGCCTACCTTTGCCTGCGCGACGGGTTGCTGCACACCAACATGGATAACCGGTTTGCGTTCGGGCTGTGGATCTTTCTCGACCTGGCCATTATTGCTTTCGGCGGCGGCGCGTTCTTTTCCGGCGTGCTGCTGTACTTCTTCAAACTGAAAGAGCTGAACGCGGTGATCCGGAGCGCGGTGCTGATCGGGTTCCTCTGTTACAGCGGCGCGGTGACGGTGCTTGCCATCGACGTCGGCCAGCCGCTTCGGGCCTGGTTCACGTTCTGGCATCCGAATGCGCATTCGATGCTGACAGAGGTCACCTTCTGCATCACGCTCTACCTGTGCGTGCTGGCGGTGGAGTATCTGCCCGTGCTGCTGCGGAACCGGCAGTTCCGCAAGATTCCCTCGTTTCTCGTCTTCGAATGGGAACTGCACAAGCTGATCCCCGTGCTGGCCGGCATTGGAGCGTTTCTCTCGTTCTTCCACCAGGGATCGCTCGGCGGACTCTACGGCGTGCTGCGCGGACGGCCGTTCGCGTTCCGCGAGAGTTTCGGCATCTGGCCGACGACGTTCTTCCTGTTCGTGTTGTCAGCGATGGCGGTGGGGCCCGCGTTCCTCCTGATCATGACGCGGGTTGCCGAGTGGGTGACGCGGAAGCGGCTGGTGCTGGAGAGTGTCTACGTTCGGCTGGCGCGGGTATCGGGATGGATGTTGACCTTCTATGTGCTGCTGAAGTCGATCGACACGATGGTGTGGCTCAACTCGACGTCGCGCCGCGGCGGCTTTCTGCCCTGGGAATACTACTCCTGGGAGCCGTTTGGAGTTTGGATTCTGTTTGTGGAGATCGGGCTGTTCGGTTTTGTCCCGGCGTTGTGGCTGATGCGCGCGGGCAAGGTGAACACGCGCTGGCTGATCGCGCCGGCGCTGCTGGCCTGCGCGGGGGTGGCGCTGAACCGGTACGTGCTGACGGTGCAGACGCTGTCGCTGGCCACGCTGCCGTTCGATGAGTTTCTGAGCTATACGCCGAGCTGGCAGGAGGTGGCCGTATTTGGTGTGGTGGCCTACGGCGTCATTGTCTACTCGGTGCTGTACCGCTATACCAGGCTCTTCCCGCAAGAGCAGGAACGCTGAAAGGAGTCGTCATGTTCCCCGGAGTGAATGGATTTCATTGGAGCCCCGCCCACATCATTTTCCTGAGCGCGTTCGGGCTCGTGCTGAGCGTGTTGCTGGTGACGCTGGCGGTCGCCTTTTTCCGCACGCTGCGGGACGAGCGCGGGGGGCGTTCGGGGGCGATTGCGTGGCATTGCGATTTTGAGGATCTGCCGCGTCAGGAGCGGCTCTGCCGGCACGCCTTCGAGGGAGCGGCGCCGGGCAGGTTGTGCGACCGCGGGTTCGACTGCCGCGACTGCGAGACACATCCCAAATTCGCCACCATCGAGACACGGCGGCCGGTCACGTTGCCGGCGGGACTCGACTATCCGGAGACTCGCCTCTACCATCGCGGCCATACGTGGGTGGAGCCGCAACCGGACGGCACGGCGCTGATTGGCCTGGACGACCTTGGCGCGCGCGTGTTCGGCGCGCCCGAACGAGTGGAGTTGCCCGCTCCGGGGACGAAGCTCACGGTGAACGGCGCGGCCTGGCGCATGATGCGAAACGGCGCCTCGGTAAGCGTACGCTCGCCGCTGGAAGGCGAAGTGGTCGCGCAGGGAGCGCCTGGCGGACAGTGGCAGTTGAAGGTGAAGCCGGAAGCGGGCGACCGGGCATTCCGCCACCTGCTGAGCGGCGCCGATGCGCACGCATGGGTCAACGCGGAAACCGACCGGCTGATGATCCTGCTTTCGAGCACGCCCACAGGAGCGGCGCTGGCCGACGGCGGCGCGCTGGTTACGGACCTGCACCAGGCGCTTCCCGATGCGCCCTGGGACGAGGTTTCGGCGGCAATGTTCCTGAACTGCTAAGCGCGGGAAGCGCCTTCTCAGGTGCGGGCGATTTCGTAGCGCTTGATCTTTTCGTAAAGCGTGGAGCGGTCGATGTCGAGGACAGCGGCCGCTTCTTTCACGTTGCCTGAGGTGCGTTCGAGGGTGACCTTGATGGCCTGCCTCTCGATGTCGGCGAGAGTGGTATTCGGCGGAATGACCCAGGTGTGCGAGTTGCGCGACTGGCCGAGGAAGCCGAAGTCGTCGCGGGTCAGTTCGGTGGAGCGGCAGGTGACGAGAGCGTTCGATGGCGTTTTCCAGTTCGCGCACATTGCCGGGCCAGTTGTAATCCATGAGGACGCGAAGCGCATCGCTGGAGAGGCATTCCACAGCGCGGCCCAGTTCGTGATTCAAGCGGTCGACGAACTGGGCCGCCAGCATGGGGATATCTTCGCGGCGTTCGCGCAGCGGGGGGATCTGGATTTCGATCACGTTGAGGCCGTAGTAGAGGTCGTCGCGGAAGGTTCCCTCCTCGACCAACTTGGCGAGGTCCTTGTTCGTCGCGGCGATGACACGGGCGTCGACGCGGATTTCTTCAGTGCCGCCGACGCGGAAGAAGCGGCGCTCCTGGAGCACGCGAAGAAGGTCGGCTTGGAGCTTGGGGGAGATGTCGCCCACTTCGTCGAGGAAGATGGTGCCGCCATCGGCGAGTTCAAACTTGCCCTTCGATTGGGCATTGGCTCCGGTGAAGGCGCCCTTTTCATAGCCGAAGAGCTCGCTTTCAAGCAGCGTTTCGGCGAGCGCGGCGCAGGAGACGGCGACGAAGCGCGCCTTGGCGCGGCTGCCGGAGAAGTGGATGGCGCGGGCAACCAGTTCCTTACCCGTGCCGCTTTCGCCGCGAATGAGGACGGTGCTGCGGAGGTCGGCGACTTCGCGCGTCAAATGGAGGAGGTCCTGCATGCGCGCGTTCTTGGTGACGATGTCGTGGACCTGGTATTTGCGCGAGAGTTTCTTGCGCAGGATTTCGTTTTCGCGCTGGAGATTTTTCACCTTGATGGTGCGCTGGACGAGGATGGAGATCTCTTCCGGATTACAGGGTTTGACAATGTACTCGAGGGCGCCTTCCTTGATGGCGGCGATGGCTGTATCGACGGTGGCGTAGGCGGTGATGATGATGACCACGGCCTCGGGTTGGATCTTCTTGACCTCCATCATGGTCTCGATGCCATCCATGCCGCCGGGCATTTTGAGGTCGACGAAGCACATCGCATAGCTGTTGGAGCGGGCCAGTGCGACGGCCTCGGCGCCCGACGCGGCGGTATCCACGGCATAGCCGTCTTCCCGCAGCCAAGCCGCCATGGACTCGGCCATGACGGTTTCGTCGTCGACCACCAGGATTTGCCAGTGGCTTTTCATGAATTGCCTCCAGACTGAAGTGCGCGCAAGTGGTCCTGGCTTCTTGCCAGGCACGAGGCGCAGAAGGAATCGTTTTTCGCGTCGACCTGCACGATGGAGTTGGACAGGCTCATGGCGCAGCGCGTGTCGCCGCAATGCACCAGCCCCAGCGTGTGTCCCAGTTCGTGGCGGATCTCCTTGCGGAGGCGCTCGAGCGTGAGAGGGATCGGGCGGAAAGCGGTAAAACTCCGGGCGGATGCGCGCCAAGGGGAAACGAGGGCGAGCCGTCCGCCCAACTGCGCCTGGCCGAACATGAAGGTGAGGATGGGGATGAACAGGTCGAGTTCGGTGACGCCGAGCACGCGTGCGCCGCGTTCGCGCCCGACCGGCAGGAGGAGTTCGAGCAGGGAGGTGGAGAGGTACTGGTTGCGTTGGGCGTGCAGGGCCGAGGGCGGAACCGGCAGCGGCTTGAGGAGTTGAGCGGGCATGTGCAGCATCTCTTGTGCGCAGGAAGCGGCGGCCATCAGCCAGTGATTCTCCACCTCTCCGATGGGAACCACGAGCAGATCACCCACGAGCCTTGTCCGTCGAGCCGGCCCCGGCTCCGGCCGGCTGCTTTTGGTCGAGCGGCAGGCTGACCACGAATGTCGCCCTGGCCCGGCGCGAGGTGACCTCCGCGTCGCCGTCATGGGCCTGGACGATGCCATGAGGACGCCGGGCCGAGCCCCACGCCTTTGCCATCCGGCTTTGTGGTGAAGAAAGGGATCGAAGATCCGTTTGACGACCTCGGGAGTCATGCCCTCGCCATTGTCTTGTGAGGAGTTCCATCGACTGGCCGTCGTCGCCGACCGCGTTTGGACGACGATGCGGCCGTCCTGGCGGTTGGCCGTGGCCTCGGCGGCGTTCATGACCAGGTTGAGGATCCACCTGCTGCATCTGGAGGCGTCGCAGGGAAGCTGGGGCAGATTGGCGCCGAGGCGCAACTCAAGGGCGATGTTGGCGAGTTTCAGTTTGTGATCCACGAGGAAAGTGTGCGCTGGATGAGGGCGTTCAGATCGGCCGGGCCGCGTTGCGGTTTGGAGCGGCGGGGAGAAGGACAGCAGGTCGGACACGATGCGCCCGACGCGGCTGGTTTCCGAGACCACCTGGCCGAGGTATTTGCGGAACTCCGGCTCGCGGCCTTTGGGAATGCCGTCGTCCTTGACGATGCGCTGCATGAGCATGGAGAGATTGAGGATGCCGGCGACGGGATTATTGATCTCATGAGCGACGCTGGCGGCCAACTGGCCTAGAGAGGCCAGGCGGTCGGTCAGCATCAATTTCTGCTGGGCCAGTTTCAGTTGCTCGGTGCGGCGGGTCACCTTGTCTTCGAGCTCTTGGGTGAAGCGGCTCACTTCGTCGTTGGCCGCGCTGAGCCGGTCGCGCATGAGGTTGAAGGAATCGACGAGGGCATCCATTTCCAGCGAGCTGTGGCGGATGGCGATGGGGCGGTCGAGGTTCATGGCGCTGACGGCCTTTGTGCCGGCGATGAGTTCGCGGATGGGGAGCACCACGAACTGGCGCACGAAAACCACGAGGAATAGGGCAATAACGGCGATCTGCACGGCGATGGAGAAGGCGATTGCCGGCGTACGTTGGCTCCTCTGGAGGACCGGGTCGAGTTTGAGCGAAACGTCGAGCACGCCGAGCACGGTTTGGGTCGCCGGATGGCGGCAGGCGGCGTTGCTGCAGGCCGGTTCGTTGTGGATGGGCGTCACCATGGTCAAGACCCGATGCTCCTTAGGAGCATCCACGATGCGTACACGGGTGCCGATGGTGAGTGACTGCCTGACCGCGCCGGGGCCATGGCAGGGGGCACAGGCTGCCGCGGTTTTGCTTTCGATGCGATCGATTTCGGCGGCGTTGGTCGAATACATGACCCGGCCTTCGCGATTGAAGATGCGGATCCGGTCGACGCCCTGCTGTTCGGCGATCTTGTGCATGATCTCGTAGGCGGCGGCGCGGTTGTCGGCGAGCATGGCGTGCCAAGTGGCCGAGGTGATGCCCTTGGACAGCTGATCAGCACCCAGGATCATGGTGTCGAGGATCTGCTGGCGCCAGCTTGGATGTGGTAGAGAGCGTAGGCGCTGGAGACGAGGATGACGATGACAGTGAGGGACAGAATGAGCTTGAAGCTCAGACGCCGCCAAAGCGAGCTCATTCCACTGTCGGGCTGAGGAATGGAGTTCTGGTTAATATTGTAGCTCCGCGAGAATGGAGGGGCGCAACAAGGCCGCCATCGCGGGGGTGTGGGCTGTTCGAGACTTCGAAGTCGCGCGAGGTGAGGTTGGCGAGGTTGGGGTGAGAGGCGACGACCTGGAACAGGGGACTGGAAGTAGGCGTCCATGGCGGCACGGTCGCGCCAGGTGTAGACGCCGCCATAGGTATTGGTGGGGGGGTCACTGGGCCGGCTGGCGGGAGGCCAGGGCGTCACGGAAAGCAGGGGCGAACTGAGATTCGCAAGCCTGCTCGTGTTCGGACTGGGTGAACCGGTTGAGGTTGAAGTGGACGATTTGGATGTGCAACAGGAGGTAAGTGAGCCTCCGAGTGGGTTTCAGATGATGCGGAGATGGAATTGGATGAGAAGTTGAGGCCGGTGCGGGAGCGGTAATTGCTCATCTGGGGGCGATGTTCGAGTTTCGGGCAGCCAGGGCGGAGGCGGGGACGATGACCTCTGCGTGTAGCGGTCGTGCTGACGGAGGGCTTCTTGGCCTCCTTCATGCGCGTGCGCTGGACGATGGACTCGACTGACGCTGGCCGTGGCGACCCCATTGTTCGCGTTCGGCGGCGTGGCGGAAGTTGGCGATGGGGCCGTGGGCCATGACGTCGTTGATCCGGAGCCGAGCGAGAGGCTGAGAAAGCCGAGGAGGCCGAGGGGAGAGTCCGGTATGGGTGGAGGGGGCGTGGCGGCGTGCAATGCGGCGTCGCCGTGTTCGCCGCGGAGGGCGAGGTCAGTGATGCACCGGTCATCCAATGGTGCCGTAAAGGGCGGTGGCGTTCATCGTCTTTGAGTTGGAGGCGGGGGGTAGGTGTCGAGGTTGATGGGGATGGGGCGCGGGTTTCGTCGACGAACTCACGGACGAGGGCGAACGGTAAGGGGGCAAGGCCGTGGCTTACGAGAGTGCGGCGGGAAGCCCTGGCGGAGGAGCGAATAGGCGAGGAGGAAGCGTGCCTTCTGCGGGTGAGTTGTGGAAGGTGGAGGGGGTGGGGATGGAGGTGCCGGGGTAGGACCAGATGAGGCCGGGCATGTAGAGCGGCCGTGCCTTCCGGCCATGGCCATGGCGAAGGCGAGGGGAGACGTCGAAGGCGTTGGGTTGGATGCCGTTGGTTTCACGGCGCCTACGGGGATGAGATGACGTCGGAGGTCTTGGAGTTGGGCGGCGACCTGAACCTGGCTGAGGCGGGTGCGAGTCGCGCGTCAATGAGAGGGGGCGGACCTGGGCGGCGGCGGGCAGCGCGGCGAAGATGGCGATGGCGGCGTTGATGGCTTGTTTGGATGGCATCCCTTGTCTCCTTGCGCACAACGTATGATATGACATCTGTCGGACTGCAGGCTAGGAATCGCCGCTATTTGTGTGTCCAGCATTGACGACCGGTTCAGCGTTTGCCCAGCGCGCTCCCTTTATTTAAGGACGCAGAAGTGCTCCCAATTCTGGAGAAGAGCTGCACCAAGTGTCACAACCCGAAGCAGAAGATGGGGCGGGTTTATCGACCACGCAGGCGTGAGCCGGCAGGCGGGGCGAGTGGTCCGGTGATTGCGCCGGGCGTCCGGGAACAGCTTGTTGTGGATCATGATCCAGTCGGGCAAGATGCCCTGGGCGGCGTGTTGTCGAAGGCGAACCAGCAGACGCTTCAGGCCTACATTGAGCAGGGGCGGTTCCCCGAGGACGGAGCTGGACGCACGTGAGGCGGAGCGCTGAGGCAAGCTCAACACACCGGAAGCGCGCAAGTGGTGGTCGTTCCAGAAGCCAGTGAAGCCGGCTGTTCCGAAGGTGAAAGCGCAGGAAGAGTTGGTGCGCACCGAGATCGACCGGTTCATTCAGGCGAAGCTGGAGGAACGCGGCTGGAAAGATGCAGGGCGAGGCGAGCCGGCTGGAACTTACTGCGGCGGGCCTATTTTGGGATTGACGGGGTTGCCGCCGACGGAGGCAGAGTGCGGGTTCTTGCGGCCGAGTCGCCGAACGCCGGGGAGCAGGTGGACACGCTGTACTCGCTTCGCCGCGGTATGGCGAGCATTGGGGGCGGCACTGGCTGGATGTGGCGGGCTATTCGGATCCGCGGCGATGCCGGGGATGTGGACCGCGAGGTTCCTACAGGTATCGCGTTACGTGATTCGCGCCTTCAACTCAAACAAGCCGATGTGACCGGTTCCTTGTGGAGCAGATGGCGGGCGATCAACTGGTGAACTATGATACGAAGACGCAGCCGACCGGCAGGAACAGCGGGAGGCGTTGATTTGACAGGCTTCCTGGGACCGACGGCGGGACATACGGCATCAACCAGACGATATACGAAGTGGACAAGTATTTCGACGCGCTGCAGAAGTCGTTGGAGACTTCGCTTTCGGGTTGACGGGGCTGACGATCGGGGCGCGAAAGTGCCACGACCACAAATTCGATCCGATTCTGCATAAGGATTAGCTCAGGCTCCTCGTGACGGCATCATGCAAATTAGGCGGAGTTCGATCCGGAACTGGCTGGCGGCGAACTTCGGCGACTGGGCCTTGGCCGGGCGGATCATCCCGGACATTCCGATGGACGAAGCGAGGCCTGGATCAAGGACGTGACGAGCACGGCGCCAAGACGATCCGGAAGCTGGAGGATCTGCTTGAAGCGACCTATCAGTGGTTCCGGGCAACGTTGAAGGCGGGCAGGACATGTCGCCGCGGCAAGCGGGCGCAGATCCGGCTGGCGATGGTGAGAACGATCCGGATCTGGAGATTGACCGGTCGGCGGCGAAGGACTTCATCTCGGACAAGGAGAGATGGAGGCGAATTTCCGTTGCTGAAGTTTAAGCAGGAGTTGATTGACCGGCGGGCGGCAAGGCGGAAGAAGAACTCCGAAATCAGTCCGGAACTACGTTGAGTGGCGTGGGATGTGTCGCGACGCCGTCGCCGACCTACGTCCCGCAGCCAAACCGCGAAACTACCTGGCGCCGGGGGCGGAGGTGAAAGCCGGGGATTCCGGCTGTGCTGGACGATCCGGCCAAGCCGTTTGAGTTTCTCCCCCGACCGGCGCATCCGGACTGGAACCACAGGGGCGGCGCTTGACGCTGGCGAAGAGGTGAGGGAGAATCCGCTGGTGGCGCAGTGTTTATGAACCAGGTGTGGTTCCATTTTGGCGAGGGATTGTGCGTTCGGTGGATGATTTCGGAAAGCAAGGCGAAAACCGACGCACCCGGAATTGCTGGACTACCTCGCGGTGATTCCAGGAACGTGGGTGGGATCTGAAGTGGTTGACAAGCAGATCATGATGTCGCAGGTGTACCGGCGGATTCCGCGGAAGGCAGACCAGTTGGCGGCGGATCCTTCAGCGCGGTTGTTGGCAACGGAAGCCGCCGTTTGCGGATTGAGGCCGAGACGGTGCAGGATTCGATGCTGCTGGTAGGCGGACTGTTGGGTCCGAAAACTATTCGGGCGGCAGGAACCGATAAACGCGAGGCCGATGGACAGTGGCTGGAGGATGAGTCGAAGGAGACGCGAACCGGCGGAGCCTCTATTTAGCACAGCACAGGACGAGACCGGTGGCCTTTTTGCACGCCTTCGATCAGCCGGAGGAACATGACGGCGGACAATCAGAAAACAACGATTCCGGTCCGCGCTGCCGATGATCGCTGGCGCTGTTGAACAGTCCGTTGATGATGCGGACGACGAAGGCCTTCGCAGAGGCGCCTACTGGAGCAGACCAAAGGTGACGCGGACGCAGCGCTGGAGCGGGCGTTTGTGGCAGCGTATGCGCGAGAAGGACAGCGCGCGGATGGAACTGGGCAGGCGGCGCTGGCGGCGTCGAAGGACACTTCCGAGGGTTTGCGCCTGTTTGTGCAGGCGATTTTCGAATGCGAACGTTTTCTGTACGTGTATTGA
>JADJOP010000038.1 GCA_016713735.1 Bryobacterales bacterium | reverse complement strand
GCGATTCGCGGCAAAGCTGATCGAAGCTTTTTCGCGCCTGACGGTTAGCCCCGACGCTCTTACTCCCGATCGATGTCCTCTGCCGCTGGAACGTCAGAGGGCACGATCGGGGATTGCTGACGCGCCGAAGAGGCCCGCCTCTTCTTCCTCGAAGAACCACTCCTTCCCGGCGACCTCGCCGGCTTTGAACGCCTCTGCCGCGGTCACCTCCCGCAAGATCGCCAGCGGCGAGCTTTCCCGAGTTCCCACTATGGCTTCGGAACCCTTCTCCGCCTGAACGCGGCGCTACTTCTAACCCGACCTCACCTGGTCTGGAGGCCTCACCACCGGCTTGCGCGTGGCTGCTCTTCGTCCTCGCGCGGTGTGTTTGTGGCTCCGCCGCCGCCCGGCGTCGGCATCTACGGCAAGCAACTCATCGTCACCATCCGGCCTGCATCCTCGCCGAGAGCGGTTCGGCAGGCGAACCAGGCAACGGGTGATGGCCGTACTCACCGCGCCCCTTTCAGAACCCGGACTTTACTTGCCCGGTGCCCGGCTCCGGCTGCGGCGTGGACTCTGGATTCACGATGTGCGGTAACAGGAGCAAGGCGCCTTCCCTGCTATCAAGTCAAAGCGGCTCCGGCATACTACAACAGCCGGTTCAAGCATTGCCGTTCAGTTCGGCCAGCGTGAACGGCTTGGCAGAATCCGTCCATCCCAGCCAACCTTCTCGCACGCCTGACGTCATCTCATCCATGGACTGAACCCCAAAATTGAGACAATCGCGAATGTCACACTTTGCAGCGAAAGGAACTGCGAGTGGCCAAGAAGCGAGCCGTGGGGCGATACCCGCTGGCATTCAAGAAGCAGGCAGTTGAGCGGCTGAAGAGCTGCGACAACGTATTGGCGCTGTCCAAGGAACTTGGGGTGCACCGGCGGATGCTATACCGCTGGCGCGACCAGTTGGTAGCAATCGACGACGGCGACACGCCGCCGGAAAACGTCAAAGAACGAGATCTCCGCATCCAACTTGCGACAGCCAAACGGCTGATCGCAGACCAAGCGTTGGAGGTGGAGTTTTTCAAGGGTGCCTTGCAAAAAGTCGAGGCTCGACGCCAGAGCAGTACGCGGCCTGGCGAGACGGCGTCTACGACCAAATCCGGGAGTTGATGACCGTGCAAGGCAAGTTGAGTATCGAGCGAATGTGCCAGTTGGCATGCGTGAGCCGTGCGAGCTTCTACCGGTCGCTGCAGGAGCGGGAACCGGTGGAAGAGAACATGGAAGTGCGGGCGATGATCCAACAGATCTTCGTCGACAACAAGCGGCGTTACGGATATCGACGCGTCAGCGCAGAACTCCGGCGGCGAGGGATGATCGTCAATCACAAACGAGTAGTACGGTTGATGCGGGAAGACAATCTGCTGGCCGTGCAGCCGAAGGCGTTCGTGGTCACGACGGATTCCGATCACAACTTGGAGGTCTACCTGAATCTGGCCAGCCGGATGAAGTTGACCGGCATCAACCAACTCTGGGTGGCCGACATCACCTACATTCGGCTGCATCAGGAATGGGTCTACCTCGCTGTGATCCTGGACGCGTTTTCGCGCAAAGTGATCGGTTGGGAACTGGAGCGCAACCTGACGGCGCGATTGCCAATGGCCGCGCTGGAAAGAGCAATCGCGGATCGCCAGCCGCCTCCCGGCGTCGTGCACCACTCCGATCGTGGTGTCCAGTATGCGGCGGGCACATACGTCGCTCTGCTGAAAAAGCAGAAGATGATTCCGAGCATGAGTCGGCCGGCCAATCCATACGACAACGCCAGTTGTGAGAGCTTCATGAAGACTCTCAAGAGGGAGGAAATCTACGCGAACAAATACCGCGATCTCGCCCATCTGCGCGAGAACATCGCGGAGTTCATCGACAACTACTACAACCGTGTCCGGCTGCACTCGGCTCTCGGATACACGCCGCCGGAGGAGTTTGAGCAGTCCGTCACGACCGAGCCGAAGTCGCAGGGAGCGACGTTGAGTTTTTTCAGGCATGAGGAGATCTATCGATCCGATGTAGGATCAAAGACAGAAGGGGAACCGGCCGAAACCGACTCCCCCGACCATCGTCTCGATGAGTCTCCGGGTGGCTATTCCTCGGCGGGTTGGTCTCCACCAGAGCCCGCTTCCGCTTCGCCAACCGAGACCATTGTGAACGAAAATAGGCTGTTTGAGTAGGAAGAACCGTTAAACGGCAAGTGTGCCTAATTCGGTTTGTCTCAACAGAGGGGTTCACCCCATCCACCGTGTTCGCCGTCAGCGCCACAATCCGTGTCGGACGCCGATCAGCTTCGCAGTTCCTCATCCGGTAGGTGGCCTCAATTCCATCCATCTCCGGCATCTGCATCCATCAGAATCAGATCGGTATGTCTGAGCCGTGGCGCGCTCCACCGCCTCATGCCCGTTCGTGCAAATGTCGGAGATAAGCCCAGCCTTGCCAGCGTATGTGCGAGGCCACTGTTCAGTTGATCGGGTTGTCCTCCACAAGCAACACACCTCGACAAGTTTTCCCGCATGGCATAGGATTCCCCGATATCCCTCCCCAATCCCACTCTCCCCGATGCTCGCGGCCATGGCGCTCCTGGCTCCTAGGAAACAGTATTCGTTCCCTGAATCTCGTTCACCTGCTCCCTCTGCCAGTCATCCAGTGAACATCCCGCCAGATTCCGCGCCGCCGCCGCGTTGCCTCAAGGCGCCTCTTCCACCAGCGAATCCGTCCTGCACCACGCCGGACTCCTCCATCGGTCGGCGGCCCGCCTGCGCCTTCGGCCCCATCCGTCTTGTCCGCGCCATCACCAGGCGAACAACATAGGTTTCCTCATCCGGCGAACCGTCACCGTAGCCGCGCACGGTTGCGCCATCAAGAATCGTTCGCAGCAAGATGCGAACCGGACGCCCACGCCTTCTTCTCGTGGGCGTCGCCCACCGCCGCCCAGATCTGGTGCATTCGTGGTCGGGTGGACAAATCGCTCGCTGCGGTCTGCGGAGACACCGTCTTCAGCCACGCGTGAAACGCCAGATTGGCCTGAGATTACCAATCCATTACCGCCGACCAGAAGGATGGGATCGCGAGACGGTTCGGCGCTGTCCATGCGGTTCTTCGTTCACCGTGGGAAGTGCGCACCGACTAAGCGAACACTCCTCTACGGCAAGGCAATCACTACAACCTCCCGTACCGGGAACCGCGCTTTCAGGAAGCGATCCTCCAGGTCGAAATTGCCGCCACGTGACGGAGCCTCCTTACTGCGAGGATTTTACTGAAAGGGATTATAAATAAGTCAAGATTTTTACGACATTTTGCGTAAAACCAATCCATGACCTGCTTGTATTGAGCCGGGTTTTCCAGCCAAACAACATTCCTCTCCTCTGCCCGGCAATCAAGGAATCCCGGTCCCCGTCCGTCCAGATCCACCATCCGGATGTCGTAGGCCGATTGATCCTCGTGCAGGTACAACCGTTCGGATCGCCCTCCGCCGCCCTTGCGGTACAAAGCCACGATCCCCAGTGTCTTTGCGCATGGTTAGCGTCCGGATCGCCGTCGCCGTCGAGATCCTCGCCTGCCAGCGAATGCGGACCGGTGATTTCCGGTCAATTTCTTGTGAGTCCAATCCGGGGCTTCGTACCACACCACCCCTTTGCCCGTGTCCCCGTGCTTGGCCACGAAATCCGGCCTCCCATCCCCCTTCCAGTCCGGCGATTTCGGATGTTGGTCGCCCCTCCTGCCCGCTGGCGATCTCGTGCCGCTTCCACGTCGCCGCGGCTTGGCCTTTCGCAGGTGCTGCGTCTGCTCCCACCAGGCGAACCAGTTGCCCGGCCGCGCAATCTTGGCCCCGCGCCACGATGTCAGGCTGCCCGTCCTGATTCACATCGCCGCACCCCATGAGTGGCTCGGCCCCGGAAGCGTCCCCGCGCGCAAGACATTCCTCTGCCAGACAGGGAGCTTTGCCATCAGCTTTCCTTGCGCCGGAACGCCGCGCGTCTTAAACCAGGCAATCGAGTTCGGAAAAGCCCCCGTCGCCTGCCCCGAATTGGCGATGATGTCCACCGTGCCATCGCGGTCCACGTCACCTAGTAAACGCCCTTCCGTGGATGCGTGCACTCCTCCGCGCTCGGCGTGGTCCACCTTGTGGTACGGGCCACGGCTCGCTGGGCCAGCCGGACGCTCCAGCCAGAAACACCCCGGCGAATACTAGCGGGCCCACGCAGTCCAGGTCGCCGTCCCCATCCACGTCCACGCCTCTGCCGTGAATCAGGCTCAGCCCCTTGTGCAGCGTAATGCGCTTGTCCAGTGGGCGCCAACTTTAGCTCTGTGGTTTCTCCGCCCCAGGTCTCCGCTGATCACGTCCGGTTTCCCATCGCCGGTGAATTCAGCCGCGTTGGCCGTGAAATTGGCAAACCCCAAGTGATCACATGCGCTGCCAGGCGGGCTTCGGCTCGTTCCAGTAGATGCGGATGTTTGATGTCGCGCGCCGCCCGCAATGATCTCCGCCCGCCCTCGCCGTTGAGGTCCTCCGACTTGAGACTTCCGCCGGCCACCCCCATGTCCATCAACTGCTTGGCCCACTTCCTCTGTCGCAGCTTTTAGAGCGCGATCCCCATAGTCTTCTTTGCCCGCCCGTTGTTGCGCCAGCCCGCCGCAGCTCATCCGAGCCGTCCCCGTCGAAATCGCCCCACCCCAGCGCGTGCCCTGCAGCAGTTCCGTCTCAATCACCTCGCGCTCCCATGCTCGCCCCGGCATATTACCCGGCACAGGGCGCGTCAGCGTCCTCGATTGCGGATCGTAGGGCACAGGTTCGGTGCGCCTGGGACCACCACCTTGTTCCCATGCCAAGGCTCGCATCGTTGCAGCCGCCGGATGCGTTTCACCCGCCCCAGCTTAATCTCTCCCGGCGCGCCCTCAACCCAGCTTCCCGTTTCACCCAAGACCCTCCTGGTAACGCTTAACGCAAACACGCCTTCCTTGGCCGCCGCCCAGATCTCGCCTCCACGACGATGAAGTACGCACGATGTAGCGGGCTTGGGAAACAATGAGTTTTAGCCTCCATGGCTGCGCGGCTGGATCGTCCGGCGGAGTGGAATGAGAATCCGTGCTTCCGTCCTCTTCCCACCCCGGCGCCTTCGGTCCCCCCGCCCGTGCGGGGGCACGAGAATCAACTCCTCCGCCCATCCCCGGTACATCCCCCCAACGGATGCGGCAGCGTAGGCTCTTGCCCAGCCCGTCACCTTCCATTCGTCCGCACCCACTGCAGTGATCCGCCTCCCTGTATTTCGTGGGCTGCCAGTCGGCCGCCAGCGCAAAGTCGAGTTTGCAGTCGCGGTCAACGTCAGTGGCGAAAACGCGACGTTATCCTTCTTCGTCACGCCTTCCAGAATCACGTGCTGCTTCCAACTCGGATTCTCCCACCAGGCCAGCGTTGTGCCGTTGATGGCCACCACATCCGGCTTACCGTCACGGTTCACATCGGCTGTAGTCAACGCATACACGACGCCGAAATTGGCTTGTATCTCCTGCGGCCCGGAACTTCCAGCTCCGCAACCAGCGCACGGCGGTCGTCAAGAGAGGGGAAACGCGATTCGCATTGCCCCCGAGCATATCTCAGGCGAACCCGGGGAGAGTTTCGCCGCGTTCCCTCCACGGATCATCTCGCGCTGCGCTTCGGTGGCGAACGCAAGTGGTGGTCAAAAAACGGCTTTGCGCCTGGCGGAACCATCCATGTCGTGCCCCAGCCCGCCCCACAGGATATCGCTCCGGCCCAAACGCCTCCAACGCCCGCCGCATACTTGGCCGCGTCGGCATAGGCGGCTTCTGTTTCGATGAGTACCCGCCGCTGAACTTGAAATACACTTCGGCAACCGCGCCAGTTCAGGGTCTCCGTCGAGGCCGCCGGTGCACCTGGGCGCCCGCCGCCCCCATGTGGTCGAGAATCACCGGCATCCCGCGGAACTGCGCCGCCAGCTTCCCAATTGCCGCCGCGTGGTGCGGAAGGAAGTGCATCTGCATGGACAGTCCGAGATCGGCCGCCGCCTTCCACGTCGCCTTCACTGCGGCGTCACTCAGATCGCGGTTCTTGATTGGGGTGTCCCCCTCGCAGGTGCAAGTGAACGGCTTGCCTGGCTCATTCATGACGTGCATCCGCAATGCCACGATCCGTCCCGGATGCCGCTTCACCGACTCGCCCATGCGCTGGCCCGTGCGCTCATCCTGCGGACCGAACAAACACGTCCCCTTGAAGAGCCCCCTCGTCGATTCAGCTGCGAAACAATGCTCCAGGTAGCGATGATCGTCCTGATACGGCTCCGGGTGAACCAGAATCGTGTGCGCGATTCCCGCCTGTTTCACAAAAGCCAGATACTCCCCCAGCGGCTGCGCCGGAGGACGGTACGTCGCCAGGGCGTGATACGGAAACACCTCCGGCTCAAACAGGTGAATATGTGTGTCGATCAGCGGCCCGCCCGCTGCAGGCAAGGGAAGGGCGGCGGAGCCCGAGGCGGCAAGGAAGTGACGGCGCAACATGCGCCTATGCTAACCCAGGAAGCTCAGGCCGTGGCCAGCGCCGATAGCCCCTTCCGCAGTTCTGCTTGTTTCTCTGCCCCGCCTACCGCTTTTCAACCCGGCCACGGTGCAACAAAACGCCGCCAGCCCAGCCGCTGACAGCATCCAGGTGGCTGGCTCCGGCACTTCCCGCTGGGCGGCGGCAACTCGCTGGGATCTCCTTCGAAATTGAAGTCGTGCATCTCCAGCCTTTTCGACCGCATCCGTTCGGCTTCGGGGCACTCGTTGGAGAGCGACTGTGCGACCAACTGCCGCACCATCTGCTCCCACGCCGAGGTCACCGCCGCGTGCGGCGCCAGCACACTTCCCCTGTACACCCGAGTTCATAAACAGACTGGTCGCCTCAAAGTAGTTGAACAGGATGCGGCTCGCCAGCGCCGACGATGCATCTCCATTCACCGCTGAGCCGTTGATGAAATAGGATGAATTCGTCCCATTCACGTTGGCCCCCTTCACGTTCACCACCACCGTCGTGTTCGCGCCGACGTTGACGAAGTTCACGCTGCACGAACTGCAAAACTCTGAACTGTCAATCAGAACACCGCCAGGTCGCTGCCCGCCGCGTCGAGAATGAACTCAAACCCCACGTTCGGACTCACCGCTGTCCCGCTCAGATCCTTCAGCGCTTGCGACCCCCTTTTTCTTCAACTCCGTCTCGTTGGCGGCGAAGTCGACCGGCGGGTCCGCCCTCGGCCAACTAGCCCCTGAGCAGTGTGAAGGACAGCGTCCCTATCCCGCCTCAAAAAGCATCCCCCCGAGAAGAGCTGACCATTGGCGGCATTGATGTCGCCTTTGGCAAGCAAGGCATACTGTCCGTCGAAGTGGTTCGCCGGGTAAGCCGTGGCCACGCTAAAGTTCGATATATTGATGTTGCCCCCAGCCGCCAACTTGCCCCCGATATCGCTGTTGGCGCTCGTGTAGTCCCCCCAAGAACCCGTTGTATCCGTCGGCGGGGCCCAAGAAACCGGCTTGGACCGTCAACACGCCCCTAGCCAAACTCCAGAATACACTTCTCCGCGTGCATGTTGGCAGTGTCCTACTGTCCACTGCCTCGCCCCTATAGGACTGTGGTTCTGGAACGCCCCATGCGGCCGCATGGTACGCGCCGCGGGTATTTTTTCTAGTCCTTCCTCGCGTGAGTCCTATCCGACCGCCGGTCAGTAGAAGCGCCCGAATCCCGTTCGCCCGGATACAGCACGTCCACATTCTCCTGATCCAACACGGCGTGGTCGGTGTAAACAGCCAGCGGCACCGTCTCACCACCCGCCATGGCCGAGGCCAACTTCACCAGCCTCGCCCCATACCGTTCCGGAAAGTACGCCACCGATGCCAGAAACGGGCTTGCCGGCTTGCGAATCTCCATCCGTCCCTCGCGCATCGCGTTGTGCCCCACGATCGCCACCCACTTGTCGCGCTTGGCCCCCGCACCGCATCCAGCACGCCGATCGCGCTGATGTCGTTGAATCCCCGGTGACCAGCAACCGCGACCTGCCCTCCTCCCCGCCGCAGCAACCCCGCCATCGCCAACCGGCTCGCCTCGCGATTGGCATTGCCAGGAAGGTGAATCACCTTCGATTCCTCCACCGCTTCCCACCAGGTCGCGCAAACCCTACCAGCACCCCGCCAGTCACGCCTGCACGTTTGTGCTCGTGTTAGGCCCCTCCACTAGCACCACCCGGTTAAACGCCCCTTCCAGCGCTCGCGCGCAAACCGCCCCAGCGCCGCCCGGCCAGCTTTCCCGCTTGATAGTTGTTGGCGCCGAAATACGCCCCCCCGGCGATGGGCCGGTCCACCGTGATGAACGGCCGCCCCGCCTCCGATAGTCCGCCGCCATCATGTCCTCAGCGATTCCACTGGTTGGAAGAACACCGCAACGTCCACGCGCGCCTCCACCATCCCTTCGTTGCGCATTACCCGCCTCCTGGTCTTCCACCCCGTTATCCAGCAGCATCAGGTCCACACCCTCGGCGTGCGCCGCTTGCTGCAACGATGCCGCCGCATCCTCGCGAAACGTGTTCCCCGTCAGCGGGCCCGCATAGCCGATCAGCAGCTTGCGCCGCCTCCGCATCGCCCGGTAGCGCTTGGCGTCATCGCGCGCCACGCCTCGCTCCTCCAGCGTGCATAGCAGCCGGTACACGGCCAGACGCTGAATCCCCGTCGCCCCTGCAATCTCCTGAACCCCCACCGGGTGCGCCGAGGCCTCCACGGTTTCCAGCACCGTGAGCCCCTTGTCCAGCGTTCCGGCTCCGGCCCGCGCCTTCGCATTCTGGGGAGGGCTTGACTTCTTCATCGGATTGCCATATCAAATGTACACGAAAATGAACGCAAGTGTTCATTATATGAACATCCGGGGTCTCGCGGCAACTCTCCTCGCTGCCGCCTCCCTGCTTTCCGCGCAGGACTCGGCGCGCGACTGGGCCTCGCTCGTCGGCCAGCGCTTCCGCGCCGAACGCGACGTCGTCTACCGCACAGCCCCCGGTGGCATCGACCTCAAGCTCGATCTCTACATCCCCTACGACAAGAAACCAGGGCCGACCATCGTCTACATTCACGGCGGCGGCTGGCAGACCGGCTCCAAGGAACAGTACGTCCTCTGGTATCTTCCTTACCTCCAACTTGGCTACCGCGTCGCCGCCGTGCAATACCGCCTCCAGTGGCGTCGCCCCCGGCACCCGCCGCAATCGAGGATTGCCGCTGCGCCTTCCGCTGGATCGCCCGCAACGGCGCGTAGGTACGGCATGGATCCCGCCCGCCTCGTCCTCACCGGTGGCTCCGCCGGTGGCCATCTCGTCCTGATGACCGCCATGCTCGATGGCTCCTTCGACGCACCCTGCCATGACTCCGGCCCCGCCCCCAAGGCCCGCGCCGTCATCAACTATTACGGCGCCACCGACCTCGCCGAAATGCTCTCCCAAAACCGCGCCAACATCGCCCGCTGGTTTCGCGGTCCCGGCGACGCCCAGGCGCTCGCCCGCCGCCTCTCGCCCCTACCTGGGTCCGCCCCGGCGTCCCACCCGTACTCACCCTCCACGGCGATGCCGACGCCACCATTTCCCCTTTCCCACGCCGCCCCCTCTACGACGCGCTCACGAAGGCCGGCGTGGCCAATCAACTCGTTTCCATTCCCGGCGGCGCCCACGGTCGCCACACCTGGACCGATGCCGACACCCTCCGCGTGCAGCGGGCCATCGAGCAGTTTTTGAAAACACACGGAACCCTGAACGACCCCACCCAATGAAGATCCAATCCCCTCACGAAGGAACTACGATGCTGACTCACCGCCTCCGTCTGGCTTGTCTCACTGCGCTCCTCCTGCTCGCCACAGCCGCGGGCTTTGCGCAAACCATCACGGGAACCCTCGTCGGTTCCGTCGTCGATCCCACCGGCGCCGCCATCACCAGCGCCGAGGTCTCCGTCGTGCAATCCGCCACCGGCGCCAAACGCACCGTGACCACCAACGAGCAGGGCGACTTCCTCATTGGCAGCCTCCAGCCTGGCGCATACACGCTCTCGGTGACCCAGCCCGGATTCAAGACCCTGCAGCGTACCGGCATCGTCTCTCCTCGGCGGGACTCTGCCAATCGGCCGTCTCGCGTTGGAGATAGGCGCTGTCACCGACCAGGTCTCCGTCACCGCCGAAGGCCTGCCGTCCAGGTTGCCAGTTCTGAACGCGCCGGCGTCATCAGCAACACCCGCTTGAGAACCTCATGACCAAGGGCCGCAACGCCATGACGCTCCTCGCCCTGCTCCCGGCGTCGTCGACGGCCAGGGTGTTGGCAGCCAGGAGAATCGATCCGCAACTTCGATCTCAGCGTTCAGGGCAACCGCCGCAACGCCAACACCGTCACCGTCGACGGCATGCCCGTCAACCCATGGGCAACAACTTCAACGGCGTCAGTCATGCTCAGCCAGGACGCCATCGCCGGGTGAAAGTGCTCGCGTCCAACTACCCCGCCGAGTATGGCCGCTCCTCCGGCGCCACCGTCAACTTCGTCACCAAGTCCGGCACCAAGGACTTCCACGGCCTCTTCTCCTACTTCAAGCGCCACGAGCAGTTCAACGCGAATGACTTCTTCAATAACCGCCTCTCCCGTTCCAAGGCCCGCTACCGCTATAACACCTGGAACTACAACATCGGTGGCCCCATCCCCATCGGCAAGATCAATCGCAACCGCGACAAGCTCTTCTTCTTCTGGTCGCAGGAGTTCTGGCCCCTCACCGTTCCCACCGCCATCGCCCAGCTCACCGTCCCCACGCTCGCCGAACGCCGCGGCGACTTCACCCAATCGCTCGATCTCAACGGCCGCGTCATTCCTGTCCGCGACCCCACCACGCAGCAGGTTTACCCCGGTAACGTCGTCCCGGCCAGCCGTCTCGACGCCAGCGGCCTTTTTGCCTTAAGCTCTTCCCAGATCCACTTCACCGATCGCGGCATCTCCGGCGGCCGCTATAACTACGTCTTCCAGAGCGAAAATCAAACCCCAATCCGCATGGAGAACGCGCGCATCGACTACAACATCCGCCAGAACCACTCGCTCGCCTTCACAATCGCTTCCTATGTGGATCAACAGACTGGCGCCGTCGGCATCCTCACCTCCGGCGCCACAAACTGGCCGCAGATGAAAAAGACCTACCGGCTCCACGGCCAGGCTACATCCTCCGCTACACCGGCGTGCTCTCGCCTTCACTCATCAACGAAACCAGCCTCGGCTGGACGCGCCGTCCAGAAGGCAACAGCGCCGACGACGCGGAGATCACCCGCAACCAGCGTTCCACCGTCGGCTTCGTCGCCGGCCAGATCAACCCCGCCAGCAACCCCCTCGGCCTCATTCCCAACGCCACCTTCGGAGGGGTCACCAACGCCGCCAACCTCTTTATGGAGGGCCGCTTCCCCTTCTACCAGAAGCTGCACGCCTTCAACCTCACCAACAACCTCACCAAGGTCCAGGGCAGCCACACACTCAAGGCCGGCATTATGGTCGAACGCAACTACCAGGGCTCACTGAACGACGGAGCCTATACGGGCACGCTCAACTTCCAACCCGTCGCCACCAACCCCATCGACACCGGCTACGCTTACTCCAACGCCGCCCTCGGCGTCTTCAATACCTACGCCGAAGCCTCCAACCGTGTCATCCTCAGCTTCCGCCAGCACGCAGTTGAATGGTTCCTCCAGGACACCTGGCGCGCCACGCGCCGCCTCACGCTCGAATACGGCATGCGCTTCCACCACCTCGTCCCCATCTTCATGCGCTCTGACCGCCTCACCACCTTCGCCCCCGAACTCTACAACGCTAGCCAGGGCGTCCAGCTCATCCGCCCCGTCCGCGTCAATAACGCACGCGTCGGCCAGCATCCGTCACCGGGCAGATCTACCCCGTCACCCTCATCGGCGCCATCGCCCCGGCGTCGGCAACCCGACAAACGGCATGGCCGTCGCCGCGCAAAACGGCTATCCGCGCGGCCTCATCGACGGCTACGGCATGAAGTTCGGCCCCCGCATCGGTTTCGCCCTCGACCTGTTCGGCAATGGCAAGACCGCCATCCGCGGCGGCTTCGGCCAGTTCTACGGCCGCCCCAACATGTCGGAAAACCTGCTCCGCTTTGCCTCCCAACCTCCCCTCATCAGCACGCCCACCGTGTTCTTCGGAACCCTCTCCGGTATCCGTTCCTCGGCCGGCGCCATCTTCCCGCAGGCCGTCAACGGATTCGACCGCAGCAATCGTATCCCCCGCATCATGAACTTCAGCCTCTCCGTCCAACAGAACATCGGCTGGAACACCGTCGTCGACATCGGCTACGTCGGCTCCCTCGGCCGCAACCAGCTCTGGACCCGAAACGTCAACGCCATCGCCATCGGCGCCAACTTCGATCCGCGCAACGCTGACCCGACCAATCCGGCCACGCCGCTCACTTCCTCATTCCTGCGCCCCATCGTCGGTTACAACGACATCCTCATGTCCGAACCCGCCTCCTCCTCCAGCTACCACTCCATGCAACTCACCGCCCGCCGCCGCTTCACCAAGGGCTTCCAGTTCGGCGGCGCCTGGACCTGGTCGAAGGCGATGAACTACAACAATTTCGACAACAACCCGGTCAGTGTGCTGCTGCCCGTGCGCTACTGGAACTACGGGCTCTCCTCCTCTGACCGCACCCACAACGTCCGCATCGACTGGACCTGGGACATCCCCGCCCCCGATGTGAAGAACGCCGTTGCCCGCTATGCCATCAAAGACTGGCAGCTCTCCGGCATCACCAGCTTCGTCTCCGGCGCCCCGCTCGGCATCGGCTTCACCCAAGTGACTCCCACCGACATCACCGGCACCGCAAGCCAGGGCGCCCGCGTCGACTTGACCGGCAATCCCAACATCCCCAAGGGCGAGCGTACCTTCAGCCGCCATTTCGATCCTACCGTCTTCCGCGTTCCCGCTCGCGGCACCTTCGGAAACTCCGCCACCACCAACATCCGCGGCCCCGGCATCAACAACTGGGACATCTCCCTCCTGAAGACCTTCCCGGTCCATGAACGCGTTCGCCTCCAGTTCCGCGCCGAAGCCTACAACGCCTTCAACCATGCGCAGTTTGCCTCGGTGGACACCGCCGCCCGCTTCGATGCGCGCGGAGCACAGGTGAACTCGCGGCTTGGTGAGTACATCTCCGCGCGCGCCCCGCGCATCATGCAACTGGCCCTCAGGCTATACTTCTAAGCCGATGCCCTCGCATCGAGCCTGGATCCTCTGCGGTCTACTCTTCTTCGCCACGGCGCTGAGCTTCCTGGACCGCCAGGTGCTCAGCGTCCTGGCGCCGCAACTCACGCGCGAGTTCGCCATGTCAAACACCGCCTACTCGCGCGTCGTTTTCGCTTTCGTCGCCAGCTACACGGTGATGTTCTCGCTCGGCGGCCGGCTCATGGACACGCTCGGCACCCGCCTCGGCCTCGCCCTCTCCGTCGGCCTCTGGTCGCTCGCCAGCGCCGCCCACGCCATCGCCAACGGTCCGTGGGCCCTCGGCGCCGCCCGCTTTTTCCTCGGCGTCGGGGAAGGCGCCTGCTTCCCCGGCGCCACCAAAGGCGCTGTCGAATGGATGCCGCCCCACCGCCGTGCGCTCGCTGTCGGCTTCGCCAATGGCGGCTCCGCCTTCGGCGCGGTCCTTGCTCCCCCGCTCACCGTCTGGTGGACCTCGCTGTTCGGCTGGCGCGGCACCTTCCTCGCCACCGCCCTTCTCGGCGCCACCTGGCTTGCCCTCTGGCTCCTCGCCTTCCGAGGCCTCCCCGAATCCGCCCCCACGCCGGCTGCGCAGCGCACCAGCTTCGCGTCCCTTCTCTCCCGTCCCGAGATGCGCCGCCTCATGATCGCCCGCTTCTTCTTCGACCCCGTCTTCTACTTCTACATGTTCTGGATCCCTCAATACCTCAACCGCGAACGCGGCCTCTCCCTCACCGAAATCGGCAACCTCACCTGGATCCCCTTCTTCGCCCTCGGCGTCACCAACATCGCCGCCGGCCGGGTCTCTGACATCCTTGTCAAACGCGGCTGGCAGCCACGCCGTGCCCGCCTCACCCTCATGTGCATCGCCGCCGCCCTCACCCCGGCTTCCTGGCTTGCCTCCACAGCCGGCACCGCCTATGCCGCCATTGCCCTCATGTCCGTCCTTATGTTCGCCCACGGCATCTGGATCGCCAACTACATCACCTTGATCGGCGACACCGTCGCTCCCACCGAAGTGGGAACCGCCGTCGGGCTCACCGGCACCAGCGGCGGCATCGCCGCCATGCTTTCCAATTTGATCGTTGGCCCAGCGGTCGACGCCGCGGGTTTCAGCCCCGTCTTTCTTGTCTCGGCACTCTTATATCCCACCGCCTGGCTGATCCTCGCGCTACGCCGCGCCCCCGCTCCTCTCACCCCTGCTCTAGCCTCGAAAGGAACCGCATGAACGTCCCCCGCAGGAAACCCCGCACCGCCCGCATCGGCATCTTCGGCGTCGGCTACCACGTCTACTGGAACCAGTTCCCCGGCCTGCTCGATGAGCTCATGGCCAAGCTCGCCATTCTCGAACAAAGAGTGACCGCCACCGGTGTTACCGTTTTCAACTTCGGTATGGTCGACAAGGCCCAAGACGCCTACGCCCTCCTCCCCAAGCTCAAGGCGGCCGACCTCGATCTCGTCTTCTGCGACATGCTCACCTACGCCACCTCGGCCAGTTTCGGAGCCATCGTCCGGTCGCTCGACGTCCCCATCGTCCTTGTCGCCCTGCAGCCCCTCTCCGCCATGGACTACCCGCGCGCCACCACCCACATGCAACTCGCCAACGACGACTTCTGCTCCGTCCCCGAGTTCCTTGGTGTGGCCATTCGCATGGGCAAGCGCCCCCCCGAGGTGATCCTCGGCACACTCGATAACGATCCCCAGGCCGAAGCCGAACTCCGCTCCTGGTGCGACATCGCCATGGCCCTCCACGACGTCAAACGCGCCCGCATCGGCCACTTCGGCCATCCCATCGAGCACATGCTCGACATGCAGACCGACCAGACCTCCCTCACCGCCGCCTTCGGCTGCCACGTCGTCCAAACCGAGGCCGACGACCTCCTCCGCCTCAGCCGCGACGTCACCGAAACCGATATTCAGCGTAAATGCTCCGAAATTCTCGCTCTCTTCGACACCCCTGACCCCGGCGTCGACCCTGTTACTACAAAGCTCACTGACGAACATCTCCGCCGCGCCGCCTTCGCCGCCGTCACGCTCGACCGCTTCATCGCCCACCACCAACTCGACGGCCTCGCCTACTACTACGACGCCGAACCCGGCAGCCCCCTGCGCGAACTCGTCACCAACCTGATCGTCGGCAACTCGCTCCTCACCGCCGCCGGCTTCCCCATGTGCGGCGAGTCCGATCTCAAAACCTGCATCGCCATGCTCCTCATGGACCGCCTCGACATCGGCGGCTCCTTTGCCGAGTTCCACCCCGTTGATTTCCGCGAAGGCTTCGTCCTGGTCGGCCACGACGGCCCGCACCACATCAACATCGCCGACGGCCGCCCCGTCCTCCGCTCCCTGCTCAAGTACCATGGCAAGCCCGGCAGCGGCGCCAGCGTCGAGTTCCGCATCAAGGAAGGCGCCATCACCATGCTCAGCATCGGTGTGAAGGCCGACGGCAAATTCAAGTTCATCCTCGCCGAAGGGCAAAGCGTCGGCGGCCTCATCCCCGCCACCGGCAATACCAATACCCGCGGCTTCTTTGGCCCCGACATCCGCGGCTTCCTCAAACGCTGGGTCGCCGAAGGACCCACCCATCACTTCGCCCTCGGCATTGGCCACCACGCCGCCAGCCTCCAGCACATTGCCAACACCCTCGGCATTGAATCCGTCCTCGTCGCACAGGAGAAGTAATATGCGTCCCGTCCTCATCCTCGCCCCGATCCTCGTCCCCATCTTGGCCGCCCTCGCGCTCCTCACCGCCCAGCCCACCGCCACCGGCGAACTTGAACGCGGCTGGCGCAATCCGCCGCCCGATGCCCGCCCCCACACCTACTGGCTCTGGCTCAACGGCCACGTCAACCCGACAACGGCCCGCGAAGAACTCCAGGCCATGAAAGACGCCGGCTTCGGCGGCGTGCTGCTCTTCGACATGGGCGCGCGCGGCGACAAAGCCTCTGTCCCCCCTGCCGGACCTGCCTTCCTCAGCCCTCCCTGGATGAAGCAGTTCAAGGAGTCCGTTGACCAAGCCCGCCAACTCGGTCTCCAGGTCGACTTCTCCGTCGTCTCCAGTTGGGATCTCGGCGGCCACTGGATCGAACCCAAGCACGGCAGCATGGGCCTCTATCCTGTCGAAACCACCGTCGATGGCGGGCGTGCCGTCGACCTCCTCCTCCCCTTCCCGCCCAAGCCGCCCACCGCCCCCGCCGCCCCCGATGGCACACCCGCCTTCTGGCGCGACGCCGCCGTCCTCGCTGTTCCCTCCAACCTCCGCGGACCTGGCCACGACTTCGTCATCCAACTCGACCCCGCCGCTGACCACGCTCTCAAGGAAGCCATCCTCGACAACGGCAACCCAGGCACGTCGCCCGTCACTGCCACCATGTCCCCCACGCGTGAGTTCAGCATCGCCGTCTCCAGCAAAGGGACAGAAGACTCCGATTTCAAGGAAGTCCTTCGCGCCTCCCTCCCCGCCGCCCGGCCCACAGACCTTCGCCCTCCCTGCCGGAACCCGCGGCCGTTACGTCCGCCTCCGCCTGCTCAGCGCGCACGACTCCTCTCGTCCACGCTTGACCCTCGGCGAATTCGGCCTCTTCAACACCCAAGGAGTCAACGTCGCCCTCGGTTACCAGGGCGATCGCATGCGCAACGGCGCCGCCGTCCTCCGCTCCACCGCTCCCTACGGCTACGGTCCCGACTGGAACCGCGACAACCTCCACGATGCCGATGCCAGCGGCCCTCGCGGCGTCTTCGCCACTGCCGGTCAGCCTCCCTTCCACTTCGCCAACACCACGCAAGCCATCGACGTCACCCGCTTCGTCGACTCCTCGGGCCGCCTCAAATGGAATGCCCCCGCCGGCCAGTGGACCATCCTCCGTTACGTCGTCATGAACATCGGCGAGCGCCTCAAAGTGCCCAGCCCCAACTCCGACGGTTGGGCCACTGACCACTTCAGCGCCGAAGCCACACACGCCCACATGGACTACGTCCTAGCCCGCCTCAAGGAGACCTTCGGCGATCTCAAATCCAGCGGCCTCGCCAACCTCTACCTCGCCAGCTACGAGGTCGTTGGCCCCGTCTGGTCCCCCGGCTTCCTCGCCGACTTCAAGCGCCTCCGCGGTTACGACATGACGCCCTATCTCCCCGCCGTCTTCGGCGCCCGCGTCATCGACGACGAAACCACTGCCCGCTTCCTCTTCGACTACCGCAAGACTCTCAGCGATGTCCTCATCCAGCACTACTATGTCGCCGCCAGCGATTCGGCCCGCAAGGCCGGCCTGGGCATCAAATCCGAAGCCGGGGGGCCGGGCCCGCCCGTCCACAACGTACCCGTCGACTCGCTGCTCGCCAACGCCGCCGTCGATGAGATCCAAGGTGAGTTCTGGCCCTTCCGCCCCAATGCCGACGGCCTCTGGGTGATCAAGGAAACCGCCTCCGCCGGCCACATCTACGGCAAACCGCGCGTCCACATGGAAGCCTTCACCTCTTTTGAGGGCTGGCAGGAAGGCCCGCAAGACCTCAAGCCCTCCGCTGACCGCGTCTTTACCGAAGGCGGCAATCACATGGTGTGGCACACCTGGACCCACGGTCCGCCCGAAGCCGGCAAGCCCGGCTGGGTCTACCTCGCCGGAACCCACATCAACCGCAACGTCACCTGGTGGCCCAAAGCCAAGCCCTTCCTCGACTACCTTTCGCGCTCCTCGTTCCTCCTCCAGCGCGGCCGCTTCGTCGGCGACGTGCTCTACTACTACGGCGACGGCGGCTTCCGCTTCATCCCGCCCCGCCGCGTAAAGCCCAACCTCGGCCCCGGCTACGACTACGACTACACCAACTCCGACGTCATCCTGAACCGCCTCTCCATCAAGGACGGCCGCTTCACGCTGCCTGACGGCACCAGCTACGCCGTGCTCGTTCTGCCCGAGGAGCGCGACATCCACCCCGCCGTTCTCACCAAGCTCGAACAACTCGTTTCCGCCGGCGGCACCATCATTGGCCCAAAGCCCGAACGAGCCGTCGGCCTCGAGGGCCATCCCGCGAGCGACGCCACCGTGCGCGATCTCGCCGCCCGCCTCTGGGCCGGCCTCGACGGTAAATCGAAAACCACGCGCGCCCACGGCAAAGGCCGCGTCATCTGGGGCAAGACCGAGCGCGAAGTCCTCGCCTTGATGAACATCGTGCCCGACGTCACCGCCCCCGCCGCGTTCGACTTCATCCACCGCAGCGACGGCGCCGCCGACATCTACTTCCTTCGCAACACCACCGCCCAACCCCAGTCGGCCTCCATCACCTTCCGCGCCGGAAACCGCGAACCTGAACTCTGGAATCCCGTCACCGCCTCTATCGTGCCCGCCGCCGCATGGCGCCGCAAAGGCAACGCCATGGAAGTGCCCATCTCACTGCCCCCCAACGGCAGCGTCTTCGTCATCTTCCAACGCCCCGCGCCCGCTTCTCCTCCCGCCGTGAAAAGGCCCGGCCCCACCCCCTCAGCCATCACCCTCAACGGCCCCTGGAGCGCAGACTTCGAAGGTGGCCCCAAGTCCGTCGCCTTCCCTCAACTCACCTCCTGGACCACCCACTCCAACACCGCGCTGAAGCACTTCTCCGGCACCGCTATCTACCGCACCAGCTTCCGTCTGCCCGCCAACTGGCGCCGCTCCGGCTTCACGCCCCACATCGACCTCGGCAACCTCTGGAACATCGGCGAGGTCTGGCTCAACGGCAAGCCTCTCGGCGTCGCCTGGACCTCCCCGTTTACCGTCGACGCTTCCAGCGCCCTCCAGGACGGCGAAAACCAGCTTGTCGTTGAGGTCACCAACACCTGGTTCAATCGCCTCGTCGGCGACGCCAAACTGCCGCCCGAACAACGCACCACGCGCACCAACGTCACCGTCTCCGGCGGCAAACCCTGGGCCCAACACGAGCCCATGCCCTCGGGCCTCTTCGGCCCTGTCCGCCTCGTAGCGGAACCCGCGAGGTGAACACGATGCTCACTCGCCGGGCACTTCTTGCCACTGCGCCGGGGCTGTTCCCAGCTCCGGCCGCGCCCCAAGCCGCACCGCCGTCCGCGCCGTCGCCCGCGCCCAAATCCTCCCGCCCCAACATCCTCTGGCTCATGACCGATGAGCACCGCCCCGACTCCCTCGCCTGCTACGGCAGCCCCTGGGGCCACTCGCCCACTCTCGACCGCCTCGCCGCCGAAGGCGCCCTCTTCGAATCCGCCTACACCCCCTCACCCGTCTGCGTCCCTTGCCGCTGCTCGCTGCTCACCGGCAACTCAGGCTCCACCACCGGCGTCCTCCACAACGAAGCCCGCCTCGGCCCCGAAACCCGCTTCCTCACCTGGCGCTTCGAAGACTCGGGCTACCAAACCGCCTCCTTTGGCAAGAAACACTACTTCTTCTCCAACCCCCGCCAGGCCTTCCAAACCGAAGGCGGCAGCCCCACCGAAGGCATCGTCGACCCCGCCCGCTACGGCAAAGGACACGACCCTGCCCAACACGACGTCGTCCAATACCCGATCCTGCCCCAACAGAAGATCCAACGCCGCTGGATCCTCGCCGGACGCTTCCCCGCCACTGAAGAGGAAACCGCTGAGGCCCGCAACGTCGCCCTCGCCACGCAGTGGCTCGAGCGACGCGACGCATCCAAGCCCTTCCTGCTGCGCCTCTCGTTGAACGCTCCGCACACCCCCGTCGTCACGCCGGCGCGCTATCTCCCGCTCATTGACCCCAACCGCATCCGCATCCCTTCACCCTCCGCCGCCGAACTCGCCGCGCAGCCCGAACGCGAACGCCTCCTCCTGCGCAGCTTCGAAGGCAGCGACGCCCTCTCCCCCGAACACCTGCGCAAGTCTCAGCATTACTACTACGCCCGCTGCGCCTTTGCTGACGCCACCATCGGCCGCCTCCTCGACTTCATGCGCACCCGCGGCCTCCTCGACAACACCATCGTCGTCATGACCGCCGACCACGGCACCCACCTCGGCGACCACGGCCTGCTCCAAAAACAAACCTTCTACGAACAGGTCGCCACCGTCCCCTACATCTTCTGGGCCCCCGGCCGCATTCGCCCCCGCACACGCTTCCGCACGCCAGTGAGCACCCTCGGCATTCTCCCCACGCTTCTCGATCTCGCTGGCCTCCCGTTCGATGGCGTTGAAGGCGCAAGCCTCGCCTCGTCCCTTCGCCGAGGCAAGGAACCGCCGCGCCGCCCTGTGATCAGCGAAATCGCCTTCGGCTATCAAGGTTGGCGCGACCACGACCGCCAGGTGATGGTCCGCGATGGCGACTGGAAGCTCTCCCTTTTCTCCGCCCCCCGCGACCCCGCTCGCTTCGCCGCCAATTCCGACGCCTCGCTCTACAATCTCCGCCGCGACCCCAACGAATCGGCCACGCTCTTCGCCAGCGCCAAGGCCCAGGCACACCGCCGCCGTCTCGAACGCGCCATCGTCGAATGGGATGCCTCCCGCCTCGCCCCTACCGCAAACACTCGGCCATGAAAGCGAACAACTCGCGCGTCGCCGCATCGCCCGCCACGCCGATGTCGCGGTCCAACTTCACATGGTCCGTCCCCTCGGACCCGAACATCTTCGCCTTGATCCCCGCCTGATCCAGCGCCGCCCAGAGCCGCTGCGCCTGCGCCGTCGTGTCCGTGTGATCGGCCACATGCAGCAGCAGAAACGGCGGAATCCCCCGGTTCGGCGCCACATGATTCACCGCCGAATACAGCCGCTGCTGCGCCAGCGTGCCGAACTTCTCCGGATGCCCCATCTTCGGCCGCGGCTGCTTCAAACTCAATCTCCGTGCCGTCGCCGTCGCTACCTGCAGCGGCACATCATACGTATCACCATCCAGCGGCACGCAACCTTTGATGTGATCCAGCGGCACGCCCTCGGCCTCCACATACCGGCTATCCGTGCAGAGAATCGCCGCCAGTTGCGCCCCCGCCGAGTGCCCCATCACGAACATCCGCTCTGGATCGCCCCCATAGCGCCCGGCGTTCGCATGCGCCCAGCCCACCGCCTTGGCCACATCGCGAATGATCGTCCCCATCGCCACCTGCGGCACAAACCGGTAGTTCACCGGAACGAACACATACCCCTTCTCCACAAACGCCGCCGGCTTCGCGTTCATCTCCTCTTTGCTGCCACGCATCCACCCGCCGCCGTGCACCCACACCACCACCGGCATCTTCGCGCCGCTCGCCGGCGCATACACGTCGAGCAGATTCCGCTCCGTCGCCGGCTGCGCGTAGGGAATGTTGCGCTCCACACGCGGCGCCGTCTGCGCCCCAGCCGCCACGGCCAACAGCGCTGCCAACACCAAACGTGCCATCGTGCTCTCCTATGCTTTGCTGAAGATCGACCCCGTCAGCGTGCCCGTGCTATCGGCGAACGATTCCTGCTCGATCCCCAACGACCGCAGGATGCTCAGGTACATGTTCGACATCCGCGAGCCGTCCTTGCGCCAGTAGGCGCCGTGTTTCAGACCCATGTTCGCCCCGCCCGCCACCATCGTCGGCAGGTTCAGCGGATTGTGCGTCGTGCTCGCGCCGCTGCCGAACAGCACAATCGTGTTGTCCAACACCGTCCCCGTGCGGTCCTGGTAGCTGTTCATCCGCGTGAAGAAGTGCGCGACCTGCTCGGCCAGGAACCGGTCGTACTTGGCAAAGTTCAGTTGCCCTTCCTTATCCGTCGCGTGCGACAGGTTGTGGTGCGTCTTGCCCAGCCCCAGCTTGATCGGGAACGTGTCGCTGATGCCCATGCCGTCCTCGCGGTTCAACATGAACGCCACCGAACGCGTGATGTCGGCGTCAAAAGCAAGCGCGATCAAATCGAACATCGTACGGTAGAACTCCGCCGGTTCGCCCTCGTTCGTCGCTTCCAGGTTCAAGTGCGAGTAGTCCTGCTTCTTGAGCGGAATGTCGATCCACTTCTCCGAAGCGATCAGCCGCGACTCCACCTCGTTGAGCGACGTCAGATACTGATCCATTCGCTCGCGGTCCGACTTGCCCAGTTCCCTATCCAGCGATTTCGCACTCTCCACCACCGCATCCACTAGCTTGATCCGCCGCTGCAATCGCTCATGCTCGCTCTTGAGCGACGTGCGGTCCGCCTTAAACAACCGGTCAAAGATCCGCCGCGGACTGTTCTCAGCCGGAATCGGCCGCCCCTCCAGGCTGTAGGAAATCGTACCCGTACGCGACAGAAAGCCCGTGCCCGCGTCAATCGAAAGGATCAGCGACGGCTGCCGGCAATACTGCTTCGTGTGCAGCGCGATCATCTGGTCCAGGCCCACCGTGTTGTAGGTGCCCGGCTTCGGGTTGTGCAGCGGCGCGCCCGTCAGCCACATGTCCGAACAGGTGTGCGGATCAGCCTTCGGCCCGCTCGGATGATGCAGCCCGCCCATAAAGCTCAACTGCTTCCGGAACGGCGCCAGCGGCTCGGTCGACTTGCTAAAAACAAATTCGCCGTTCTTCGTCGCCGTCGGAAACCAGTGCCACTCCGCGATGCCGTGCTCTTCCTTCGGCAGCGCCATGCCGTTAGCCGTGTAGAGCGCGCAAAACCGCTTCGGCGACTGCGCCGTCACCTCGGCCCCCATCGCATCCAGCACCGGCAGCGCCAGCGCCATGCCGCCAGTCCCCTTGAGAAACGCTCTGCGATCGATCATCCGGCTCATGCTCATCCTCTCCACGCGCCTACTTTTCCAGAAACAGCGGGCTCGCCGCCACAAACCGGACCATATCCTTCATCCGGTAACCGGTGGCCTTCAGCTTCGGCCCTTCCGTCTTCAAGTAATTGAGTTCATTGTACGTCAGGCTTCGCCCCGTGGCGTACGTCGCAAGGTGCTTCAACACGCTGAACGCCACCTGGTCAATCCTGTCCTCGCTCAGATACCGCTTCAGGTCCAGCGCCCCGTTCACGGTAGCCTGATCCGGCAGCGTCGAACTTGCATCCACTGGATGCGACTTCCAACGCCCGCTGGCATCGAACTCCTCCAGCGCCACGCCCCACGGATCGATCTTCAAGTGGCACTGCCTGCACGCGGCCACGTTGCGATGCTGTTCCAGCCGCTGCCGCAAGGTCAACCCTGTCGCGTCCTCTCCCAGCGCCGGCACATTCGGCGGCGGGTCAGCCGGCGGCTCGGCTACAATCCGCCGCGCCAGCCACGCCCCGCGCTTCACCGGGTTCGACTCCCGCCCATCCGACAACCCGGCCAGAATCGAAGCCTGCGACAACACGCCGCCCAACTCCTTCCGCCCGTGCGCCACCGGCACGAACTGGAATCCGCTCTCCGTCTTCGCGCCCATCCCGTAATAAGTCGCCACCACCTCGTTCGCCATCACGAAATTCGAGCGGATCAGGTTGCTCACCGGCAGGTTCTGCCGGATCAAGTGCTGCACAAACTCCACCGGCTCCTGCTTCAAATGCGCCTTCGCATCCCGCGTCAAATCGGGAAACTGCTTCTTGTCCGGCTCCACCACTTGGAACTTGTCCAGACTCAGCCACTGCGACACAAACTCCTGCGTGAACCGCCCGAACTTCGCGTCCGCCACCATGCGGTCCAACTCGGCGTTCAACTGCTGCCGCAGCGTGCCGTTGCGCGCCAGCCGCATCGCCGTGCGGTCCGGCGGACCATTCCATAAGAAGTACGACAACTTCGAAGCCAGTTCATACTCATCCAACGGCTCCGGCTTCGGCGTCGCGCTCGTCTCCACCAGGAACAGAAACTGCGGCGACGTCAACACCACCTGCAGCGCATCCTTCACACCGGTCTGAAAACTCCCGCCCGCCGCCCGTGCCTGGTCAAACACCGCCAGCAGCGCCTTCTCCTCATCCGCCTTCACCGGACGCCGGTACGCCCGCGCCGCGAACTGCCGGATCACCTCGCGCGCATACTCCCTCGTCTCGCCCTTCCGCGGCGACTCCACAAACAGGTTCCGGTGCGATGCCGGCGGCCACTGGTCATAAAACGGCCCTTCAAACTCCACCGAGCGGATCAACAGCCGCGGCATGTCGCGGCCATCCGTGTACTCGCTGCGCACGCCGATCTCCCGCACCCCCGCCAGGTAGTTCACATTGTCCTTTTCCACATCCGGGCTCGGATAGTTGCGAATCGCTCCCTCGAACACAAACTTCGTCAGCGCCCCGCTCTTCACCACCCGCGGCGTCCCCACCGGAAACAGCGTGCTGCCGCAGTCACGCCGCAAGCCCAAATGCACGCCCAGCCTTGGCGATCGCTTCTCAAACAAGGCGAACCGCCGCGCCACGCCGTCGCTCTCAACCAGCGGCGTGAACACCAAGCGCTCCAACCCGCGCGCCCCTTTCCACTCCGCCTTCACCGGCAGCTTCCCCGCCGGCAGCCGCACCGCCACAAACGGCGCCTGCAGCAGCGCGCCCGAAAACTCTCGCCCGCCCAGCGCCAGCGTCACGTCCTGCGGCTTCTCCGGCGGCGCCTTCACGTGCTCCCGCCCCGCCTCGATCAGCGCCTGCAACTCCGCTTCATCCAGCGCCCGCGTGTAGATCCTCACCTCATCCATCGCGCCCTTGAACGACTGCGCTTTGCCCAGCCGCCCCAACACCAGCTTCAGCCGCGGATTGTCCAGGTTCGCTTTCCCAATCTCGCCCCGCGCCACCGCGTAACCGTTCACATACAGCGTCGTGTCCTTCGTCCCTCGCTTCACCACTGCCGCCACATGCTGCCACTGATTCGGCACAATCACCCCCGCCGGCGAGGCTACCGCGCCATTCGATTCGTTGTCCGGCCGCGACGTCTCCAACCGCAGCGTCCCCCGGTTGTCGGCCAGTTCCAGAAACCAGCCATGCGTCCACTCCGGCATGCCCAGCGAAATCAACCCGGCCTTCCGCAACCCTCCCGGCCGGATCCACGCCGCCACCGTGAAATCGCCCTCACCCACATGCAATGCCTCGGGGCGGGGAATCGACACGCTGTCGCCATCACCATCCAGCCGCACGCCCTGCCCAAACGGCGTCTTCACCTGTTTCACATCGCCGTCGAGCGCCGCCGCCTTGTCCAGCGTCTCAAACGTCCACGCGCCGCCCAGCCCTTCGCTCAACCGCGTCGCATCCGGCTTAGGAAACGTCTCGTTGCGCGGCTCGGTATGCACATCCACTTGGTATACGCCCGCGTTGCTTAGCGTCACCTCCGCGGCGCCCGGCTTCCACTCCACGCGCCCTGCCGCCCCCGGCTCACGCGCCGCGTCCGTCTTCTCCAGCATCAACCCGTCGTCATACTTCGCCGCCATCACCGTCACGCGGAACCGCCCGTTGTCCGGCAACTCGCGCAGCGAGATCTTGAAATTCGCCTTTGGTCCGTAGGTTCCATCCTCGGTGAACAATTCATCGTTGGGAATCGCCGGCCGCAGCAGCAGCCCTTCCGGCACCGTTCCGTAGGCCTTGCCCTTCGGATACCCGCGGCTCCCGCGCATGTCCGCGAACACCGAGTGATAGATGCTGTCAAACTCACGCCAGCCGCGCACCGTGTCGTTGCCCCGATAGCCTTCGATGAACCGGTAATGCGTCCTCATCCGGAACGGCTCAAACGCAAACGGCTTCGGCGGCGTCAACTGCGTCACCACGAAATCCGGGTTCGCCAACAACTCGCTGTTCGCCCCAAGAATCAACTCATCCGCAATCGGCGACTTGTTCACCCCGCGCCCCAACTCCATCCGGAAGTTCTGCACCACCGGTTTCCGCGCCGGGTCCACCATCGAACGGTTCAGCGCCTCATCGGCCAGCTCCAGGTAAGCCTCAATCAACAGCGGCGAAAGCTGCAGCGTCTCTTTGTTGTTCACGAAGCCATCCGCCGAAATCGCATCCGGCGGCAGAATCTCCGTCAGGTCATCCTCCAGCAGCAACAACTCCCGCAACGTGTTGCGGTACTGCGCCACCGTCAGCCGCCGCACCATCCCGTTCTTCGGAGTCGGACGCAGCCGCGCCACCTCCAGCATCTGCCCAATCCACTGCGTCGCCTTGTCGCGATCCGCCGTCGCCGGTTGCGGCAGCCCCTTCGGCGGCATCGTCCCATTGGCCACACGGTGCTTCACGCCTTCCCACACGCGGATATGCCGGTCCGCCATCGACGCGTCCAACTGGTCCACGCGCACGCCCGCCGTCGGATTGTCCACGTTATGACACTGCACGCAGTTCTTCTCGAGAAACGGCTTCACCGAGCGTTCAAACTCGGCCGCCATCACCGCCGGAGTGTTCGCCGGAGCCTGCGCCTCCAACCGCCGCGCCGTCCACACCACGCCGCACAGCGCCGCCAGCGCCAGCGCGACGGTCGTCTGCATTCGAAGCCAGGGATATCGTGTCGTCATCATCTGCAATTGGAGTCGGGACGGCTGCCCAGCCGCCATCTTCATCATTCTATCGCTAAAGGGACCGCGCTAGCCGCTCAGCTGAACGCCTGCCGCACCTTCGTCAAGAACGCCGTCACCACATGCTCGGGGTCGCCCGGCCCCAGGGCCTCCACTGGCGCAAACCCGCGGTAGCCCACCTTGTCGATGATCTTCCGCAGCCTCGGCAAGTCGATCTCCACCTTCTTCGTCCCGTACCAGACGTGCTCTTTGATCTGCCAGTTCGACGCATACGGTAGCAGTTTCTCGATCTCCGCGTACGGATCGCCCTGCCTCAAACTCCCCACATCAAGAATCACGCTGAACCACGGCGATGCCACACGCTCCACCACGCGAATCGTTTCGTCCGCCGTCTTCAGGAAATCGTCGTGATGCTGCAAGCCGACAATCACACCGCGCTTGGCCCCATACTCGGCGCATTCCTGAAACGCCGGCGTCATCCACTCCAACACCTGCTCAAAGGTGAATCCCTTCGGCACCTCACGCCCGGCAAACACCCGCACCATGTCTGAGCCAAGCTTCGCCGCCACATCGATCCAGTCCTTCACCAACTGAATGTGCCCGCGCCGGCTCGACGCATCCGTGAGCGCGAAGTCGTTCCGCACCCCCGTCCCCGTAACCGTCACGCCGTTCAGAAACGCCGCCCGCTTCACCGCGTAAATCGTGTCATCCGTCGGCGCATTCGGATAGCCCTTGAAGTAGTACCCCGTCAGGTCCACGCCATCAATCTGGTTCTTCGCGCAATACGCCAGCACATCGGGAATCGTCATCGTCCCCGCCATCAGCGGTCGATTGAACGAATAGGCGTTCAATCCGATGCGAATCCGTGTCCCTGGCGTCAGCCGCTGCACCCTGCCGCCATTGGCCAGCAACGCCGCCGGCATCAGCCCCAGGAATCCACGCCGTCCAATCAAGCCAGCACCTCTTTCACTACCCGCGCCGGCGTCACGCCCACCAGCGACTCGTCCCGTCCCTCATAGAAGAACGTGTTCTTCGCGTAGTCCACACCCAGCAGGTGCTGCACCGTCGCGTGAATATCGGCATGCCCGAGCGTAAACTCCGGAATCGCCGCGTACCCCAAATCATCCGTCTGCCCATAGTCGTAGCCGCGCTTCACGCCTGCGCCCGCCATCCACATCGAGAACCCATACGGATTATGATCGCGTCCCGGCGCATTCACCCGCGCTTCGATTGTCGGCAACCGCCCGAACTCGCCCGACCAAACCACCAATGTGTCCTGCAACATCCCGCGCTGGTCGAGATCGGTCAATAGCGCCGACATCCCCTGGTCAATCCTGTGGCACAAGCCAGGCAACTGGCCGCCAATGTTGGAGTGCGTGTCCCAACCCCCGCCGCCATACACCTGCACAAACCGCACGCCGCTTTCCACCAGCCGCCGCGCCATCAAGCAGTGCTTGCCAAACTCGCCCGAGCCCGCCTCGTTCACGCCATACAACTTCCGCGTCGCCTCACTCTCGCTCGAGAGATCGGCCACCCGTAAAGCCTCCAACTGCATCTTTGCCGCCAGTTCATAGTTGGCGATGCGCGCTTCCAGATCCTGGTCCAGCGGATGATGCGCCTTCTGCTCCCGGTTCAACTCGTTCACCAACCGCAACAGCCGCGACTGCTCCTCCCCGCTCATCGTTTCCGGCCGCTTGATGTTGAAAATCGGCGCTTGCTCATCGGCCCGCATCGAAGTGCCGCTATACACCGGCGGCAGCCATGCCGACGAATGAGCCCGCGCCCCGATCGAAGCCCCTTCGCCCAACGCAATGTAGGCCGGCAGGTTTGCATTCTCCGTCCCCAGCGCGTAGGCCACCCAGGCGCCCATGCTCGGAAATCCCGTGAACCCGCGCCCCGTCACAAACGTGAACTGCGCCGTCGAATGGTCAATCCGGTCCGTCCACATCGAGCGGATGAAGCTCACCTTGTCCACCACTTTCTGGAATGGTGGCAGCAGGTTCGAAATCTCCCGCCCGCTCTCGCCGCACCGCGTGAACTCCCACGGGCTCGCCATGATCTCCTGCGAACCGTTCAACGCCCGCCCCTTGATCTCAAACGGCGCCGGCTTGCCGTCATACTTCCTCAACACCGGCTTCGGATCAAACATGTCGATCGTCGAAGGCCCGCCTCCAACATAGATGAAGATCACGTTCTTCGCCTTCGGTGCAAAGTGCGGCTTCTTCGGCGCCAGGTTGTACACGGGCAGGGAACTCGCCGCCGCCTCGCGCTCAAACGCCATCATCGCGCTCAGCGCCATCCCGCCGAACCCTGTCGCCGCCTCGCGCAGCGCCTCCCGTCGTGAAAGATATCGCTTCATGGCTGTCCTCCCGCCCTCAATACACGTACAGAAAATCGTTCGCACCGAAAATCGCCTGCACAAACAGGCGCAAACCCTCGGAAGTGTCCTTCGACGCCGCCAGCGCCGCCTTGCCCAGTTCCATCTCGCGCGCTGTCCCTTCTCGCGCATACGCCGCCACAAACGCCCGCTCCAGCGCTGCGTCCGCGTCACCTTTGGTCTGCTCCAGTAGGCGCCCCGCGAAGGCCTTCGTCGTCCGCATCATCAACGGACTGTTCAACAGCGCCAGCGACTGTATCGGCAGCGCTGACCGGAATCGCTGCGCCTGATTGTCCGCCGTCATGTTCGGCTGATCGAAGGCGTGCAAAAAGGCCACCGGTCTCGTCCTGTGCTGTGCCAAATAGAGGCTCCGCCGGTTCGCGTCTCCCTTCGACTCATCCTCCAGCCACTGTCCATCGGCCCCGCGCTTGATCGGTTCCTGCCGCCCGAACATTTTCGGACTCAACAGTCCGCTCACCAGCAGCATCGAATCCCGCACCGCCTCGGCCTCAATCCGCAACGGCGGCTTCCGCCACAACAACCGCGCTGAAGGATCCGCCGCCAACTGGTCTGCCTTCTCCGCGGAATCCTGCCGGTACACCTGCGACATCATGATCTGCTTGGTCAACCACTTCAGATCCCACCCACGTTCCTGGAATTCCACCGCGAGGTAGTCCAGCAATTCCGGGTGCGTCGGCTTCTCGCCTTGCTTTCCGAAATCATCCACCGAACGCACAATCCCCTCGCCAAAATGGAACTGCCACACCCGGTTCACAAACACCCGCGCCACCAGCGGATTCTCCCGCGACACCATCCACTTCGCCAGCGTCAAGCGCCGCCCCGTGTGGTTCCAGTCCGGATGCGCCGCCGGGTCGGGAAACTCAAACGGCTTGGCCGGATCGTCCAGCACAGCCGGAATCCCCGGCTTCACCTCCGCCCCCGGCGCCAGGTAGTTTCCGCGTTGCAGGACGTAGGTCGGCGACGGCGTCTTCGACACATCCCACGCCGCCTCAATGTAGTTCGGACTGATTTCGGAGTTCTTCTTCCGCCTTGCCGCCCGCCGGTCAATCAACTCCTGCTTCCACTTCAGCAACTCGGGGAACTTCGCCTCCATCTCCTTGTCCGAGATGAAGTCCTTCGCCGCCGACCGGTCAATCTCCAGATCCGGATCATTCTCAATCACCAGCCGGATCTGCGCCCGCGCCATCGCCGACATGTCGCCGCCCGTCTTCAACGTTGCCCGGAACCGCTGATAGGTCGCTTCGAGCAGATCCTCCAGCTTCCGGATCGTCTTGGCGTCCGTGCTCGTCACGTCCTTGATCCAGGCCTCCCGTTTGTCCATCGGAATGTCCGGGATGATCCGCCCCGGCCAAGGCCCGTACGACAAGTTCGCCGCCAGCCAGTTCTCCGGATCGAACACCGCCTGGTACGATGCCGTCAGCTTGTAGTAATCCTTCTGCAGAATCGGATCGAATTTGTGGTCGTGGCACTTCGCGCACCCGATCGTCAGCCCCGTCAACGCCGAAAGCGAAGTCTCCACCGACTTCTGCAGCGCGTCGAAATACTTGTCCACTTCGTATATCGTCTGGTTGTCCGTAATGTCCGCCGTCGTCCTTAGGAAGCCTGTCGCAATCAACGCCTCCCGCTGTTCCTCGGTCGGCTGCGTCTTCGTGTCATAGTTCACCAGTTGATCGCCCGCCATCTGCTCCACAAGGAACCGGTCAATCGGCTTGTTTGAGTTGAAGGCGCGAATCACGTAATCGCGATACTTGTAGGAAACCTCGCGGTCCACATCCCCGGCATCGCCCCGCGAATCCGAATAGCCCGCCACATCCAGCCAGTGCCGCCCCCAATGCTCGCCATACCGCGGCGAAGCGAGCAGCGTGTCCACCAAATTCTCCCAGGCGTTCGGCGACTTGTCCGCAAGAAACTCCCGCGCCTCTGCCTCGGTCGGCGGCAACCCCGTCAATCCCAAATAGGCCCGCCGCAGTAAGTTCAGCCGGCTCGCCTCACCCTGCATCTTCCAGCCGCGTTCCTCCAGCTTCGCCTGAATGAACCGGTCGATCTCGGTGCGCACCAACTCTTCCTGCTTCACCTTCGGAACAGCCGGCTTCACTGGCTTCTGGAACGACCACCACTTGCGCGCTTCCGGTGTGATGAGCTTTGCCTCACGCTCCGCCTCACGTGCGTCCAGCTCCGTCTTCGGGAACCGCCCCTGCTCAATGTAGGCCTGAAGCGTCTGCTGGTTCGCCTTCGACAACACGCCGCCCATGGGCATCTTGCCCGACTGGATCATGATCCACAACAAGCTGTTCCCCGGCTTGCCCGGCGCAATCACCGGACCACTCGCCCCGCCTGCCATCACGCCTGCGAAGGTCGATAAATCCAACCCGCCCATCTTCTGCTTCGGGTTGTGACACTTGTTACAGCTCTTCTCCAGAATTGGGAGCACTTCGTCCTTAAATAAAGGAGCGCGCTGGGCAAACGCTGAACCGGCCGTCAATGCGCACACGGCCACACAAATAGCGACACGATTCCTAGCCTGCATTCCGACAGATGTCATATCATACGTTGCGCAAGGAGACAAGGGATGCCATCCAAACAAGCCATCAACGCCGCCATCGCCATCTTCGCCGCCTTGCCCGCCGCCGCCCAGATCCGCCCTCTCCACACGCGCGACCTCACCCGCCTCAGCCAGGTCCAGGTCGCCGCCCAACTCAAGACCTCCGACGTCATCTTCATCCCCGTAGGCGCCGTGGAAACCAACGGCATCCAACCCAGCGCCCGCGACTACGTCTCCCCCCTCGCCTTCGCCATGGCCATGGCCGAAGATACGGCCGGCCTCTACATGCCCGGCCTCATCTGGTCCTACCCCGGCACCACCATCCCCGCCCCCTCCACCATCCAAAACTCACCCGCCGAAGGCACGCGCTTTCTCAAACACCTCGCCTATTCGCTCCTCCGCCAGGGCTTCCGCCGCCAGGTCTATCTCTCCTACAGCCACGGCCCCGCCCCCCTCACCGCCGGCGCCCTCGTCCGTGAGTTCTTCGACGAAACCCGCGTCCCCATCCTCTACATCAACCTCGACACCTACCTCCCCCGCCTCCAACTCAAAGACGACGAACGCCACCGCATCCTCTACGGCGCCCATTGGATGACCGGCCGCATCACCGACCTCGCCCTCCGCGGCGAATACGGCGACGCCGCATTGCACGCCGCCACGCCTCCCCCTCCGCCCAATACCGGACTCTCCACCCTCGGCCGCCTCGGCTTCTCCGGCAGCCTCTCCCTCGGCTCCTGGATCAACGACGTCATGGCCCACGGCCCCATCGCCGAACTCCCCGCCACCGCCGCCGAACGCGAAGAGTGGGGCCGCCACGGCCAGCGTCAGATCGAGTCCATCGTCCAGCGCATGCGTATGAAGGAGGCCATGGAAGCCCTCCGTCAGCACGACCGCTACACGCAGCAGGTCATCGTCCCCCGCCTCCGCCCGTGGCTGCCCGAAACTCGAACATCGCCCCCAGAATGAGCCCACACCGCTCCGCACCGGCCTCAACTTCTCATCCAATTCTCATCTCCGCATCATCTGGTCCCGCCCCGGGGGGCCTATACTTGCCTCCGTTGCACATCCAAATCGTCCATTTCAACCTCAACGGGTTCACCCAGTCCGAATACGAGCAGGCTTGCGAATCTCAGTTCGCCCCTGCTTTCCGTGACGTCCCCGGCCTCCTCGCCAAGGTCCGGCTCAGTGACCCCTCCACCAATACCTATGGCGGCGTCTACACCTGGCGCGACCGTGCCGCCATGGACGCCTACTTCCAGTCCCCCCTGTTCCAGGTCGTCGCCTCTCACCCCAACCTCGCCAACCTCACCTCGCGCGACTTCGAAGTCCTCGAACAGCCCACACCCCAGCAGAGACTCCGCGATGGCGGCCTTGCTGCGCCTTCCCCTCCATTCTCGCGGAGCCTACAATATTAACCAGGAACTCCATTCCTCATGCCCGACAGTGGAATGAGCTCGCTTTGGCGGCGTTTGAGCTTCAAGCTCATTCTGTCCCTCACTGTCATCGTCATCCTCGTCTCCAGCGCCTACGCTCTCTACCACATCCAAGCTCAGCGCCAGCAGATCCTCGACACCATGATCCTGGGTGCTGATCAGCTGTCTAAGGGCATCACCTCGGCCACTTGGCACGCCATGCTCGCCGACAACCGCGCCGCCGCCTACGAGATCATGCACAAATCGCCGAACAGCAGGGCGTCGACCGGATCCGCATCTTCAATCGCGAAGGCCGGGTCATGTATTCGACCAACGCCGCCGAAATCGATCGCATCGAAAGCAAAACCGCGGCAGCCTGTGCCCCCTGCCATGGCCCCGGCGCGGTCAGGCAGTCACTCACCATCGGCACCCGTGTACGCATCGTGGATGCTCCTAAGGAGCATCGGGTCTTGACCATGGTGACGCCCATCCACAACGAACCGGCCTGCAGCAACGCCGCCTGCCACGCCCATCCGGCGACCCAAACCGTGCTCGGCGTGCTCGACGTTTCGCTTAAACTCGACCCGGTCCTCCAGGAGGAAGCCAACGTTCGCCGGCAAATCGCCCTCTCCATCGCCGTGCAGATCGCCGTTATTGCCCTATTCCTCGTGGTTTTCGTGCGCCAGTTCGTGGTGCTCCCCATCCGCGAACTCATCGCCGGCACAAAGGCCGTCAGCGCCATGAACCTCGACCGCCCCATCGCCATCCGCCACAGCTCGCTGGAAATGGATGCCCTCGTCGATTCCTTCAACCTCATGCGCGACCGGCTCAGCGCCGCCAACGACGAAGTCGGCCGCTTCACCCAAGAGCTCGAAGACAAGGTGACCCGCCGCACCGAGCAACTGAGACTGGCCCAACACAAACTGATGCAAACCGACCGCCGGGCCTCTCTCGGCCAGTTGGCCGCCAGCGTCGCCCATGAGATCAACAACCCCGTCGCCGGCATTCTGAACCTCTCCATGCTCATGCAGCGCATCGTCAAGGACGACGGCATTCCCAAGGGCCGCGAGCCGGAGTTCCGCAAATACCTCGGCCAGGTGGTCTCGGAAACCAGCCGCGTCGGGCGCATCGTCTCCGACCTGCTGTCCTTCTCCCGCCGCTCCAAACCGCAACGCGGCCCGGCCGATCTGAACGCCCTCATCCAGCGCACACTTTCCCTCGTGGATCACAAACTGAAGCTCGCCAACATCGCCCTTGAGTTGCGCCTCGGCGCCAATCTGCCCCAGCTTCCCTGCGACGCCTCTCAGATGCAGCAGGTGATCCTCAACCTGGTCATGAACGCCGCCGAGGCCACGGCCAACCGCCAGGACGGCCGCATCGTTGTCCAAACGCGGCTCGGCGACGACGGCCAGTCGATGGAACTCCTCATACAAGACAATGGCGAGGGCATGACTCCCGAGGTCGTCAAACGGATCTTCGATCCCTTCTTCACCACAAAGCCCGACGGCAAAGGCGTCGGGCTCGGCCGGCCGTCCTCTATGGCATCGTCCAGGCCCATGACGGCGACGTGGAGGTCACCTCCGCGCCGGGCCAGGGCGCGACATTCGTGGTCAGCCTGCCGCTCGACCAAAAGCAGCCGGCCGGAGCCGGGGCCGGCTCGACGGACAAGGCTCGTGGGTGATCTGCTCGTGGTTCCCATCGGAGAGTGGAGAATCCTGGCTGATGGCCGCCGCTTCCTGCGCACAAGAGATGCTGCACATGCCCGCTCAACTCCTCAAGCCGCTGCCGGTTCCGCCCTCGGCCCTGCACGCCCAGCGCAACCAGTACCTCTCCACCTCCCTGCTCGAACTCCTCCTGCCGGTCGGGCGCGAACGCGGCGCACGCGTGCTCGGCGTCACCGAACTCGACCTGTTCATCCCCATCCTCACCTTCATGTTCGGTCAGGCTCAGTTGGGCGGACGGCTCGCCCTCGTTTCCTTGGCCCGCATCCGCCCCGAGTTCTACCGCTTTCCGCCCGATCCCGCTCTCACGCTCGATCGCCTCCGCAAGGAGATCCGCCACGAACTGGGACACACGCTGGGGCTGGTGCATTGCGGCGACACGCGCTGCGCCATGAGCCTGTCCAACTCCATCGTGCAGGTCGACGCGAAAAACGATTCCTTCTGCGCCTCGTGCCTGGCGAAGCCAGGACCACGCGCGCACTTCAGTCTGGAGGCAATTCGCGAAAAGCCACTGGCAAATCCTGGTGGTCGACGACGAACCGATCATGGCCGAGTCCATGGCGGCCTGCTGCGGGAAGACGGCTATGCCGTGGATACCGCCGCGTCGGGCGCCGAGGCCGTCGCACTGGCCCGCTCCAACCGACTATGCGATGTGCTTCGTCGACCTCAAAATGCCCGGCGGCATGGATGGCATCGAGACCATGATGGAGGTCAAGAAGATCCAACCCGAGGCCGTGGTCATCATCATCACCGCCTACGCCACCGTCGATACAGCCATCGCCGCCATCAAGGAAGGCGCCCTCGAGTACATTGTCAAACCCTGTAATCCGGAAGAGATCTCCATCCTCGTCCAGCGCACCATCAAGGTGAAAAACTCCAGCGCGAAAACGAGATCCTGCGTGGAAACTCTCGCGCAAGTACCAGGTTCACGACATCGTCACCAAGAACCCCCGGATGCAGGACCTCCTCCATTTGACTTGGCGCGAAGTCTCCGACCTCCGCAGCACCGTCCTGGTTCGCGGCGAAAGCGGCACGGGTAAGGAACTGGTTGCCCGCGCCATCCACTTCTCCGGCGATCGCGCACCTAAGCGCGCTTCGTCGCCGTCTCCTGCGCCGCGCTCGCCGGAGACGCTGCTTGAAAGCGAGCTCTTCGGCTATGAAAAGGGCGCCTTCACCGGAGCCAATGCCCAATCGAAGGGCAAGTTTGAACTCGCCGATGGCGGCACCATCTTCCTCGACGAAGTAGGCGACATCTCCCCCAAGCTCCAAGCCGACCTTCTTCGTGTGCTCCAGGAGCGCCGCTTCTTCCGCGTCGGCGGCAAAGAAGAGATCCGCGTCGATGCCCGTGTCATCGCCGCTACGAACAAGGACCTCGCCAAACTGGTCGAGGAAGGAACCTTCCGCGACGACCTCTACTACCGCCTCAACGTGATCGAAATCCAGATCCCCCCGCTGCGCGAACGCCGCGAAGATATCCCCATGCTGGCGGCCCATTTCGTCGACCGCTTGAATCACGAACTGGGCCGCGCTGTGGAATGCCTCTCCAGCGATGCGCTTCGCGTCCTCATGGATTACAACTGGCCCGGCAATGTGCGCGAACTGGAAAACGCCATCGAACGCGCTCTCGTCACCTGCCGCTCCACCGAACTGACCCGCGACGACTTCGGCTTCCTCGGCCAGTCGCGCAACTCGCACACCTGGGTCATTCCGCCGAATACCACTCTCGCCGACCTCGAGCGGCGGGCCATCAAGGTCACCCTCGGACGCAAACCTCAGGCAACGTGAAAGAAGCGGGCGCTGTCCTCGGCATCGACCGCTCAACCTTTTACGAAAAGATCAAACGCTACGAGGTCCCCCGCACCTAAGAAGGCGCTTCCAGCGCTTAACAGTTCAGGAACATTGCCGCGAAACCTCGTCCCAAGGCGCATCAGGGAAGCGCCTGGTGCAGGTCCCTACCAGCACGCCGCCATCTGCCAGCGCCACCGCGCCTGTGGGCATGCTCGTCGCGATCTTCAGCCGTTCAGTTTCCGCGTTGACCCATGCCTGCACCTCCACGCCCTCAGCAGATGACGCGATGCCCAGTGGCCCGCTTCCGGCTTCACCTTCGGCTGCCACTGTCCGCCAGGCGCTCCTGCGCGACGACTTCGCCATCCATCGGAGCCGTAATGCGAACCTTACCGAGGCGCCGTTTCGCATCATGCGCCAGGCCGGGCCGTTCACCGTTAACTTCGTCCCCGGCGCGGGCAGCTCCACTCGTTCGGGCGCGCCGAACACGCGCCGCGCCAAAGGTCATCCAGGCCGATCAGCACCGTGCCATCCTTTTGCGGCTCAACCCACGTGTGGCCGCGATGATAGAGGCGGTCTCCCGGATACTCGAGTCCCGCCGGCCGGCGTCCGGCCAGCTTCGCGGATCTCGTGGTGGCGATGAACTTGGCGTGGGTCACGCAGTCACGGCAATCGAACCCGCGGGCGCACAACCTGCCGGCACCTCACCTCGAAAGGCGTGCCGGCATTGGCGCTGACGCTGGCAAATCCGCAAAATCCCAGTGCCACGCAATCTGCGCCGCACGCCCCGCGCTCGTCCCGCAGCGTCCAGAAACATCGCCACCAGCAGCGTCACCCCAACAACCTCAGCACGAGCCCTGAAGACGACACTCAAGAAGATCAGGTGGGCGGGGCTCCAATGAAAGCCATTCCTCCGGGGAAGCATAAAGACTCCTTTCCGCCTCGGCGATTCCTGCTCTTGCGGGAAGAACCTCGTATATCGGTAAGAGAACGAGTAAACAATGACGCCGTAAGCCACCGACGCCAGGAAGGTCGCGGCCTCCTGCCAACTCGGCATGTAACTCAGGAACTCATCGAAGGGCAGCGTGGCCAGCGCCAACGTCTGGACCGTCAACACGAACCGGTTAAGCGCGACCCCGCGCAGGCCAGAGCGCCGGCGCGATTAGCGGGCGCGTGTTCACCTTGCCCGCGCGCGTCAACCCAGCAGCGCCGGGGACAGACCGAACACCCCGATCTCCACAAACAGAATCCATGTACAACGAACCGAGGAGTAGTGGAACTGGGGTGGAAGCCAGCCGCGCCGGCGCCGTCGAGTTAATCCACACCATCGTGTCGATACCTTCAACACCACATAGAAGGTCGCATCCATCCCGATACTCTCGCCAAGCGAACGCCACACTCTCCGGCACCAGCCGCTTCCGCGTCACCTTCTCCGCGACCCACGTCGTGAGCCTGCGAGAAACGCAGGCCCGACCGCCATCGTGAGAGGACAAACAGGAAGAACGTCGTCGGCCAGATCGCGAGACTCTCGCGGAACGCGAACGGTAATCCGCGCAACACGCCATAAGTCCACCGAGCGATCCCTGGTGGAAGAACGAGGCACGTCTCAATGCCGGCGAACACGACCATCACCTTATGCAACTCCAATTCAAAAACGGCATAACGAAGGAATCTTGCGGAACTGCCGGTTCCGCAGCAGCACGGGCAGATACTCAACCGCCAACACGCCAGGTAGGGCGTGATGCAAGAAGGTGACCTCTGTCAGCATCGAATGCGCGTTCGGATGCCAGAACGTGAACCAGGCCCGAAGCGGCTGGCCCACGTCCATGACAAGCACCGCTCCACCGCGCCGCTGTAACAGAGGAACCCGATCAGCACCGCGCTCCGGATCACTGCGTTCCGGTTCTTTCGGTTTGAAGAAAGTACAGCAGCACGCCGGAGAAAGAACGCGCCGCCGCCGAAAGCGATAATGGCCAGGTCGAGGAGGATCACACCGAACGCAAACCGGTTGTCCATGTTGGTGTGCATCAACCCGTCGCGCAGGCAAAGGTGGGCCTCCCAGGCCCAGTCCAAGCAGCAGGCACCACGGCGTCAGCCATAGCGAAAACCGCGCCGGGGTGCGGCGTGCTAACCCGCGCGGAACTTGTTGCGATCAACATCGCCGTTGGGACCCAGGCCATGTCAGCCGTGGCGTTTCCCTCCTTCGCCGGAAGCGCTCCGCTGCTTTTGCGCCATCTCGTGGAGCCGGCAGCTCACCAGCGCCGGAGCGGTATCTCACCTTCGGATGCGTGCCAAGCCCTTCCAGCCGGGCAAGGTCTCGCCTGACTTGACCAACGCGCCCTCGGGTCGTTCCAGTCGCCAAACGTGATCGCCTGCGTCGGGCATGCTTCCACGCAAGCCGGCGTGTAGATGCCAGGATCGAGACTTCCGTTGGCCGCCGCGCGTCCTGCGCCGCATGCAGCCGCGATTGGCGGAAATCGCACTTCTCCACCACTCCTCGCATGCGCGGCGCCACCGCCGGATTCAGCGTCGCCTCCTATGCCCGCCGGCCAGCTCAAGGTCGCCCCAGTTGGACGACCGCGCGTGATACGGGCGGGCCGTCATGCAATACCGGCAGCCAGACAACGCTGCGGCATCTGTTCGACGATCCCCGACAGCGCATCCGCGGTTCCACCGCCTGCTGCGGGCACCGCGACGCAAGGCGTCTCGTGCTTTCGCATTGCATGCACATCCATGGGAAGGAGGCCGCCCGGCGGCGCCGGCGTGGGGTTGTTCAGCGTCAACACGCGCAGCAGCGAAGTGGAGTTGCGGTCGTTTCCTGAGCCGCGCCAGGGCGACATTGTTCTCCGCGGCGGCGCGCAATCACGCACGCCCCGCAGCCCGTGCAGCGGTCCAAATCGATCACCATGCCGTAGCGGCGGGAGTGCGGGAAGTCTTCAGGGTAGCGGACATGATTAGGACCTCCGGATCTGGGGCCGCCTGAGTGGGCCCGCGCGCCAGCGTCAAAGGCGCCCATGGCTTCCAAAACAAGCTGGCTGCCGTCGCCGCACGCCGCCAGTTCCAGCTGGCCTGGGATCGCCGCGGCATCGCGGCGGACACGCCCTCGCGTCTCGCCAAACGGCGTGGACACCGACACGTTGTCGCCAGTCTTCGGTTCAGCTCTCGCGCCGTGCGCGGATTCATGCGCTCCCCGGCACGGCGTAGAGTCGCGTCTGCGCGATCCAGCTTCGAAGGCCAGCGGCACGGCGGGCAGCGCGCTCGACCCGTGCGGGCTCGAAGTACCACCGGATCCAGCGAGAACTTTCCAGTAGCGGCGCTCAAGCAACGCCATCGACATTCGCCCGCATCGGCTTCGGCTCCACCAACTCATCCACCCACACCGCGCCTCCGCCATCGCCGACTGGAACGCGTCCAGGTCGGTCACTTCGGCTCTCACCGCCGGCGTGGCGGTACACATGCCGCGTTTGGCCCGCCACAATCGCCGCCGCGCTCACCTTGCGCAATTCCTCGCAGGACTCCACGCTCACCTACGGCGCCTCCGCCAGTTGAGCCGCGACTCCGTGGGCTGAACCGCGACGCCGGTACGCTCGAAGCCCGTCACTGTGGCTCCATGTCTCCACGGCGGCGTCACGCGCTCCATGGCGTCTGCGGCGCCTTCGAGAAACGTCGTCGAGGAATCAGAACATCGTTCGGCCCAAGCGCTTCGGGAAGAAATGCGCTCAACCGCACCAGCGTTCCCTTGGCCGCCAGCTTGCGCCGCGGCAGCGCTTCCGGCGTCACAATGCCGGCGCTGCTCGCCTCATGCACCAGCAGAGTCAGCGAATGGTCCGGCACGCGGTCCGGGTATGGGGCATCTGGGGTGCTCCCGCAAGCGCGCGGCGTGCGACGATTCCACGAGCGGCCAAGTGCCCCGATGGCCACGTTGAGCGCGGCGATCATCCTCTCCGTCGTCTCCGGCGGGCCGCTCCAGGAACCGCCTTTCTTCTGCCAACCATTGCCGGCGACTGCTCCGTAGCCGCAGCGCCAGGTCAAGAGCTCGCCGGCGACAAGCCCGTGATGTCCGCGGCGGCCTCAGTAGCTGGTTGCCCGCCAGCGCGGGCCACCAGGGCCGCCTCCGGACCGGGCCAGGTTAATGCGCGGTCAGCCAGTTGCGCTATCCGACGGTATTACCGCATACACGAACACCGGCTTGCCCGTCTCCGCGCGGCAAGCCTCCACAACCAGCTCATCCGCCCGTGCTCCCAACTGTCCAGCAGCGGCGCCCCCGTGCTGAGGGATCAACGCGGCGTGCTCAAAGTCGTACCCCAGCGTGCCAGGGGTCCACACCGGCCAGCTCTTCCATCGTCCGCAGGCTGCGGTCTTCCACCTGCGCCAGCGTCACCACCATGCCGCCCTGGCTCGCGCGATGCGGTCATACAGAGCGCTCACGATGCGCCCAGGGCGCTCATCGAGAATGGCTGCCTTGGCGCCAGCGGCTTTCCAAACGGCGGGCGGCCTCGGCAATCGCCTCTTTCGTTTCGACGGCGTGGCCGTTCGGAATCGCCGTTCTCAAACGGCGTGGATGAAAAGCCAGTTGATGCGCACCATACCGCAGGCGGCGCTCCCGCCCGCCGTACCATGCTCCGCCGCCGGGGCCATAAACACGCCCGCCGAACCACAGCGGGCCTTTACACCACAACCCGCCGCGCACAGCGTGCACAGCCCAGCGAACACTCTCCGTCACCGGGCCGCGCGCGCCGGGTGGGCGTCCACGACCAGTTTTGCGTCCAGATCGCCGGATCGTCCAGCGGCTTCCACGGCACCGGCGACAGCGCCCCCGCCACCGCGGCGCCTCCCGCCAAGCCGGGTAAGTTAGCATATTTAATGGCCATGACCTGTGTGTCCTTTCTGGCGGTGGCATCCAGGACAGCCGGCGCCCACGCCCTTTTGCGCGTGGCACGATTCGCAGTCGGACATCTTCATTCCTTCACCCGCGGCTTCAGCCCCACCCTGATCATGCGCGGACCCCATACATTGCGGCTCTCACCCGTCACACGGTTGCGGTAAAACGGCTCCGCTGCCCGTCGCCGATCCGCGCCCGCCATGGCATTCCTCACACTTCATCTCCGCCTTGTTCGCGCACAGCGTGAGAACCGCACGTTCATGGGCTGCCCGCCGAATACACCTTCCAATCCACTTCCCGCTCCGGGGCCACATAGCTCGTCACCCAGAATCTTCTCGGCTTCCGTCTTGCCCAAAGGCTCGGCGTGGCAGGCGCCGCAACTCGCCGTGCGGGGTTCCCCGCGAACTGCCCGTCGGCGGCCACTTCATGACAACTCGAACACTCCATCGAGCCCTTCTCGATGTGGATCTTCATCGGATTGTCACTGACGCGGCTCGAGGCTCTCGCTGGTACAACAAGTGCGGGAAGCCCACCAGCCGAAAGCAAGGCTTCCGGCGAGTCAACCCGAAGGCGATCAGGACACGCATGGTTCGTTACTCCCAAGCCCTCTCCACGCGGAGAAAAGTCGGTAGAGGACGCCGAGAAGCTGGTAAAGCATCCAGGTGAGCGGCTGCGCCCTCGGCCGCACTGAGCCTCCGTCGGTATCCACCGCCACGCCTGCCACGGGAGGAGCGAGCGCACCGCCAAATGTCTCCGAAAGCCGCTCACGGCCTCCAGCCTCATCGAGACCACGGCACGCCGGTAGTGCAGCGAATCGCGGCACATCGCCCGTGTGAAACCCCAGGAGGCATCCAGCCGCTGAACTCAATGACCCGCGCCATACGGGTCGGTAGTGATCGGAGCCGAGGTTCGAGAGCTGACCACGCGCGTCGTGCGACTCCCATCAACAGCGGTTTGGGGGAAGGTCGGCGGCCAGTCCACTCCTGGATGGGTAAGGCACCACCGTCGGCTTCCCCACTCCTCGTTGTGTGAGCGGCGTGGCGTGTTCCACCCGCCCCAGAAAGCGCGCCAGCAACTGGTCAATCCGTGGCACAGCCCCGCCGCCAATGTCAAGCCAGCCGTCGGTTTCGTCGGCATCAATGCAGTGTCTCCACCGCCACTGACGCCCTCTGCCACCTCTTCGCCAGCGGTGTTGCCAGCCATCGCGCGGAACGCCTCGCAGTATCGGAACGCCCCGAACCGCAAGGCGTCACCTCTGGCGAACTGCCAGGAACATGGCGCGGCACCGGCACGGTGGGTGCAGGAGTGAACCAGCCGGTCCTCAAGATGCGGGCATCCGCCCTCCAGCGAACCACCGCGCTCACCCAAACACACTGCACTCGGCGTGACGCGGTGTTGCCGCAACGCGCTCGCCGGTGGCCGAAACCAGGGGCGACGCCAACGGCTTCAGACGCGAAGCGCTGCAACCTCCCACCCGCGTCTCACTGAGGAATGGGCATGTCATGGTGTGCCTCCAGCCGCGCTAAGCGCTTTTAAGCGAGGCGGGCTTCTCGACAGGCTCATACGCAATGCGCCATCGTCAGGCCCAACTCCGGTGTGTCGGATGGCATGAGCTGACCCCCGCCTGCATCTGCATCACCCTGGCGCAAACTGGCGCGAAACTTCTCCGCCAGTTCCACAGCGACGGCAGGTATCAGCACCGCCACGCTTCCCAATACGAACAGGCCAAGACCGGCGTTGGTCAGATTCAGCCACAGTGTCGTCGGGTTGTTCCAATCGATTCGAACATGGACTTCTCCTTTCCTGGCTGAAAAATGCACGCCAGTTGCCGAAGTCCTGTTGCCGTGAAATCAATGGCTTACGACTCTCCCGATCGACCAGCCCGTGCCGGATTTCCAGACTTCCGCTTCTGGATTTCCTACACGCCCCCGCTCTCCTCTTCCATGAAAACCACCACACCGCCTTACCCCAAAGGGAGCATCGCCCAGGCCCCGTCCATCGGCTGCCTCCCATCGGCTGCCCCTCGCACGCTGCCTGACCTAATTCGGTCAATTCATCAGCGACACCCAACGGCATCAACAGTTGCGCCGCTCCTGCCCTCATCCCCGCCTCACCCCATTCCCGCCCCGCCCCACCCCACCCCACCCCATCCCCACCCCATCCCCACCCCGCCCCATCCGCGCCCACCACCCATCCCACCTCATCCCCACCCCATCTTCGCCCCACCCCCGCCAGGTCCTCCCCGCTGCCGTCGCGTCGAAGCGCTTGGCCGCGACGATCCCGACAAAGGGCGCTCTCAAGGGTCTGACCTGGCCCCGCCACCGTACGCGCCCATCGACGACCTGGCCCACCAGGAAAGGCCCGCGCTTTGGCGCTCGCCCTCCCTACGAGAAGGTTGATCCTGAGGAGGCGGCTCCCGTACCCCCAGTTTGGCCCGCAATCGTGCACCCTCCACGGGTGCAACCGATAGGAAACTTTTATGCACTGGGATGAAATCGAAGGCAGGGTAGGAACGAATTCGCCGGCTCGGCCCGCGCCCATTGGGCCAAGCTCACCGACGACGACTGGAAGTCCATCACCGGCAAGAAGGAACAACTCGCCGCATCCAGCAGCGTTATGGCCTCCAGGCGGAGAAGCCGGAAAACAGGTGGAAAAGTGGGCCCGCGCGCTCATGGAATCCGTCCCCGTCTCCCAAAGCGAAGTGACCCGGTACCCGCTCGCCCCTGACCATGCGCCGTCTGCCTGACCGCCGTGGTGTTCCGCCGCTCCAGCCGCGTCTACTCGAAAGAAGGCCGACATGACTCACCCCATGACCATCCCCGTCGCGCCCGGCGCCACACGACTGTCTCCAAATCCGAACCAGGCGCCTCCAACGCCCACTCCTGGCTGCTCGCGAACCCCACTCATCCCTCCCGCGGTTTGAAC
>JADJOP010000037.1 GCA_016713735.1 Bryobacterales bacterium | reverse complement strand
GTTCCGTATGGGCGGAATAACCGCACGGAGAGTCTTCGTTTGTAGATACTATGAACTGAACCCGAATCGACTCGCGTGGTGGCAAGTCGCCATGGCAAACCGTTGTGCCGTAAAGCCCGATTTCCCGGGGCGTGATGATATCAACAGAATGGATATGTTGTCGATCACTTCGCAATATGCCTGCGCCCCAAAAGCTTTACCGCCGCCAACGGGGGCGCGGAGGCGGTCCTCGACTGAGTGATCGCGAAGGAAACGGGGATCCCCAAACCACCTTTCCAAGATCCTGAACGATCTCAACGGGTCAGGCATCGTTGGCGCCTCACGCGGGACAGGCGGTGGCTACCGCCGCGGAGCAAGCCCGTCCTCAATCACCCCGACCAGGTGGTAGGCGTCTTTGACCGCGATGTCGTCAATCCCTGCTGCCTGCTGGGGGACAAGCCGTCCCTGTTCAGATGAAAACGCCTGTTTCCGCGCATGCGGTTTGGAAGGCAACGCGCGCGGACTCGGACCACATTTTTGCCCCGAACGTCTCTGGCGGATATTTCCGGTGCCATCAAACCATCGATGAAACCTCGGCTATCTGGGAAGTGCCGTGTGTGTGTGTGGTGTGCGTGCAAAAAAGGAACGGGCAAACTGGGGGGAAAGCGTCCCCTGGATTGACAGGACTCAGAGTGATTAGGTGGCTGCGCTTGACTGATACAACACATGTCCATGCACAATCAAACAATGTCTATGGAGGCCCAGATGGATTTCGACTCCCGTGCCCTCCCCTCCATTGCCCGGTTCGCTGTGGTAATCCCGCCTGGCGGTCGCCGTGCTTGGCTCCCTTGCGGCAAACGGCGGCTACCGGTCAGCCATCCTGGCTGGCCCCATTCCATGTCGTCAACCAGTGGGGTGGCGATTCACTGTTCTCGGACTGGGCTTTTCGTTCCGACTTCCTTTACCTCGTCCGTCGCTGGCGCCCAATGATGTGCATCAGGCTCCGACGCCTCGCTGCCTCAATATCTCTGCTTGGCATTTCCCCTCGCCTGTCTGAGATGAGGATAATCGTCACGGCACAGGCTTTCGTGGACAACGCGCACCCGCGCTGCGCGGCGTGATTTCCATCTGCTTGAGCAACCGCGTGGCCTGCTCGGCAGAGAGGTCCACCTTGCTCTTCCTACCGGCGGATTCGGAAGGATGAAAAACCAAACGCGCGCATGGGGCCGTTCCACGCGGCGGGTTATGGGCGGTTGTCGCCCGCTGTTATCGGTTCATATAGTCCACGGCGGCAGGCAACTGGTTAACGGTCGGTCCGGCGGCTACTGGTATCTGTACGGCGCTGCACCGCGCCGCGGGCAGGCTGCGCCTGGCTCGGACATCGACGGGCAGCGCTGATTCGGATCTACAATCGCTGGGCTGGTCGAAGAGTTGCGGCACCACGGCGCTGCGAAAGACAGATTGTCCGGGAGGGGGCGTTGAGCGCCCATCGCGGTGAAGATGGACACTGGTGTTTCTCGCCATCCAAGAGGTGATGGCGAAGCAAAAACGGTCCTGAGTCAACCCGTTATTGCGCAGGGTGTCACGATCCGATTTCGGTCTTCTCGGGAACCAAGAACATCTTTGTGAATAAACTGACCAGCCCGATGGGATAACAGGAGGGATCCTGTGCCTGGTCTGCCACGCACCCGAAAAACTGACGTCAGAGGCAATGCGAATTAGCACGATTGCTCAGCCCGAACGAGTATTTGTGGCAGTGGCAGGCACAGGGAGAGCGGGTCGGATCGCCCGGGATTTTCTCATATCCGCGCCTATCATCCCAGGGAGCATAGCCGGCGTTTGAGCAAGCGGATGTTCAAAACGCCGGAGTTTAGCGCGGCCTGCCGCAATGGAAGTTCATTGACCAGGAAGTGAACCGCGCTGGCTGGGTACAGTTGCAGAACCAATACGACAACTGGGCGGCCAGTCACTGGTTCACCAAAGGGAATCCTCGCAAGACGGTGGAGTGCCGTGAATGCCACATGCCAATATGCAGCATCGCGGGATCCGGGCCGCAGGAGGGGGCGCCGACTATAACCTGAATGCTGCAGACGGCCAGCACCGGAGTCAATGCTTCTTGGCCGCGAACATCTTCATGCCCCGCGCCGTGCTTGAAACTGCTCGGGGCCGATGAGCACATCCGAGCCACAGAAGCCTGGTTGCGCGGAGAATTGCCCGTACCGGAGATCCGCGAAAAATGCGTCATCACCTCCCACCGTCCAGATCGCCATTGATCTTTGGCCGCGGTGCGGAGCGGGGATCAGGCCTCTATTCAAAATAAGATGACCTCCCACAAGGTGGGTCACGATTTCCCAACAGGCCCCCGACATGATCCAAAGCTGGGTTCACATCACCCTTGATGATGGGGAAACACTGTGTTTGAGTCGGGGCGGGCGCGACGCGGACAACTTCATCGAGCTGGGAGTTTTCTGTTCTGGGCGCGAACAGGTCGACAAGTTCGGAAACCTCATCGACCGCCAGCAACCTGTGGAGATGGTGGGCGTCCGGTATCGCAGGAGCCTGTTCCCCGCACGAGGAGGTCAACAGTGCTTGGTGGATTGGCCCATCCGGGGCTCCGGGGCAGAAGAGGATCGGCGGACAGGATTCAGCCTCCCAGTTCACGGCGTTAGGCGCAGCGACAAGCCGCAGCCTTGTGATAACCGCCCGACTTCTACCGGAAGATTGACCAGTTTCTGCTGCAATTCGCCAAGAGGCCGTAGTCGGCGCGGATGGCGCCCGTTGTTGAGATCGCCCGAGCCGATGGCACAGCATCGAGGTGCGGCCTGAATGATTTCGCTCGATGCTGCTCCCGACAGCCGAAACCGTCTGAGCCGCAGGAAGGGGCGAGTCCGGCTGGCTGTCCGCTGGAGCCTGTTGGCCTCGGTGGGATGCCCTAAGTTGTGGCTAGGCATGGGACAACCGAGCAGGGAACGCCGGCGTTGTCCAGGCGAGGAAGTGGAAGGAATTACCCGCGATGGAGCGGCCGGTCGGCCTCTGAGCGGCGGACTTCTGGTTTACCGACATCACACGGGAGGCCGGATTGGAGTTCGTTTTCACATCTGCCGGACACCGGACCTCCTAGCTCCCGGAAGATATGCGGGGCGGGTCGCCTGGGGAGACTACGATAACGACGGCGACGCATGACGTGTTCGTGGTGAGCGCGGGTGGGCCGCTCCAGGCCCGAGGCGGAGTTGGCGCCATCGATCCTGTACGAAAACAGTGGCGGCGGCCGGTTCCTGCTTCACGCTGGCTTTGCCGATCTCCGGATTCGCGGCATGGGCGCGGCCTGGGCGTGATGTGGATAACGATGGCTGGCTTGATCTAGCGGTCACCGGCCGTGGCGACACCATCCTCTTGTTCCGCAATCGCCAAGGGCACTCTGGTGCCGGGCGGCACGATCCGCCCCGGGCCCGGTTTCTGGACGGGCGTAAAGCTGGGGAGACTTCAATCGCGAGTGGCTGGCCGGATCTCTGGCGTGTGCGGGTATGTCAAATACCGCTATGACCTCAGCCAGCGGAGGGTTCGCACCCACAATTTGGACAGGCCGTTCCTCACGGTCTCAACCCCTCCTCCATAATCTCTGGAACGCAAATCTCTGTTCCGCAACGATGGGAAGTGCATGCGGCTCCCAGGTGGTGCAGCCGGGCACCCCTGGGTGGACAATCTTCCGGGCGGAGTCTGAGCGCTTCTGGCACGACTTCGACAATAACGGCTGGCCGGATCTGGTATGTTGCCAACGATATCTCCGGAAAGGCGGTTGTATCTGAACCGCGAAGGCAGGTTTGAGGACGCGGGCAGCTCCGCCTGGGTTGTTGAGTACCGCGGATCGATGGGTCTTGCGGCCGGCGACTTCGATCACGATGGGGATGGACGACCTGTTCATCAGCCATTGGGTGGCCCAGCAGTTCGCGCTTCACGAATCCTTGCTTGCCCGGGGTCAGTCGCTGCTAAAGACCGGCGACGGCAAAGCGTGAAAGCCGCCAGCCTCCTCCACTTCACGGACGTCGCGGAGATGAGGGGAATTGGGCAACCAACCCTTCGCTCGATTGGCTGGGGCGCCGAGTTCTCGGATTTCGACAGCGATGCGGGTGGCTGGACCTGCCGTGGCGGCTGGAAGCACCCTTGAGTCCGACGGGCGAATCCTAGCGGCTGTTGGGTCTGCCTTCCTTCCTGTTCCGCAACATCCGGGGCGCGAACTTTCTGGCGGTGACTGATGAGGGTTCTTGTTGCGGGCGGCCCCGGCGAGCCGGGGGTTTAGCCGTCAGCGACTTCGACGGCGATGAAGCGGCGACGTCGATCTCGCCATTGTGGACCTGGATGGCGGAGTTGCCTGATTCTGCAACGACTCGCGCCAAGGCCAAGCCGCGACTGTCGCTTTGAGGACAACCGGACCTTCCCTGGGCCGAGGCGATGGCGCCTGAACGCGGTAGCTCATGCTGGGGCGACCCCGTTACGTGGTGAACCGTATCCCGCGCTTCCTACCGCATCACGAGTTCGGGGTTGGTCCACATCGGTCTCAGTGAGTCGAGCATGTAGACCGGGCCGAGCGGTGAGACAAGGTGTGGCTGGGCGGGTGGAGAGGTGGGCCGCTTTCCAAAGCGGGCGTCACCGGCGGCTCACCCCGTCCAGCCCCCTGCTCGCCTTGAGGCCGGAATGAGCCAACGGGAAACGACAAGTTGCATTTTGGGACGCGGAGGGCAGCGATGGACCGGCCTAAAAAGGATCGCGATCCGCGATCGGCCGCGCTTTGTTCCGGATGCGGTGGCGCTGGACCCGCGGCACATCTGAAGGATGCCCGAATCGCTCTTGGCAGGGTTGCTTGCCCCGTTTGGGAGAGCGCAAGGGCTGAGGGGAGATTGAGGCGCTTCTGGCGGTGAATCCATCCAGCCGCATCGGGCGCTTCAGCGTCTGGCCACCTGCGCGCGCACGGCGAGGCGCACCGGATCTCGTGGCAGCCGCCAAGGAAGCCGGACGCGCTCACGCTCTGAACCCGCAGGTATACCAGGGCCCAGTTCTGCTACTGGCCAAGAATTGGGTTTCTCGAGGGCGGCCAGAGTGTCCCCGAGTGCACCTGAAAAGGGTCGTGCGCAGTAATCATCGCTCGGCGCTGGCTCACTTTCTTCGGCGTACTCCTGGGTTCCGCGCCGGCAACTGGCGGCAAGCAGAGTTCAACTTGAGCGGGCGCCTGGTTCGGGCGCGCGCAAGGAGGAAACCCCCGGGGCAGCGTTCAGGGAAGGCGACGTCGAGCAGAGGATGCATGAGGACACTGCCTGTTGGTTCCGTTCGCCGAAACCTGGGACGGCAAACAGTATCCACGAACCCATTCGCCTCGCTAGCCCGCAGGCTCTTGCGGGGGCAGCAGGGAGAAGTGGCGCGAGCCGCTAGGACTAGTTCGCTTTACGGCAGGCGGCAAGTTTCGGTGCGAGGTTCGGCCAGTCTCGCCTCCGAAAACGCCTTCCGCTGGGGGAAGCCACGGCGGTATGCCAGTGCGGCTTATGGTACGCCTCGCAAGAGCTTCCTGGCGGATCTCGAGAATCTCGGCTTCAGCTCGCGGTGCCCATCCGAGATTGTTCACAGCGCCAAAGGCCTTAGGGTTTGTTCCACGAGGGCCCTGGCGTGACCAGATGGCCTCTTGCAGCGATGCCAGCGCCTGCCGCCATCGGCCCCTCCTTGGCCTGGAAGTGGCCGACCGGGGCCAGGGCATACGCCAGCCTGTCGCGAGGCGTGTCCTTCGGGGTCGGCTTCCACAGGGCCCGGCGAAGCGTCGCTCTCTTGGCGAGACTGGAGGCTTTCAAGAATTCTCCCTTTCGCCCCATCCCTGTCGCATTGCAAAGGTAAGGAGCCGAGACTTTGGGCCAGTTCCAGTTGCTCGACCGAGTTCCGTGCGTGTGAGTCAGGACCGCCGCCGGTCGAGATCGGCGGCCGTGCGGCGCGGTCGAGGAAACAATCCAGTTCAAGGCAATTCCCGCACAAGTGTCGCAGGACACAGGCAAGATCGCGCATTTTCTCCTGCATCGCAGGGATTGGGCTTAGCAGCCGTTTTAGCAGATCGCTTTGGCCTGGTAGCCGTGGGTTTCATCGCTCGCGGGCTGAGTGCGTGAATTACATCGTGGCGGTGCCATCGAATGCGCGGCAGTCCCCGCGCCCCTGTTCGTCGTCCTGGATCCGCCCCGCGAATTTTGCGCCCAGTGGTTCAGGGCTACACGCTTCAATTCCATCGAACGTGGTTTGTGTTGCTTCCAAGGAGGTAGGCGTCAGACGATGAGGACATAGAGCCGCCCAGCCTTCCAGCGCAGGGCCAACGATGACAGCTTGCGCCGCCAGGACCGTTTCCAGGACCATTCTCGCTTTGTCGCACGATTCCAGGGTGCCCGGTATCGCCAGAGGAAATTCCGATTCCCTTGCACGTTCCCCAACCGGATGTAAGCCGACGACAGTTCAAGTTGCAGGCACATCCCTCCCCGCTTCTCTCGGGCAAGTGGTCCAGGTATTCGCGCATCGTGAGCCACCATGGCGAGCCGTGAACCGTTTGCGCCGGCGAGTTTCGAGACCACCGGCGAAACCAGCAGGATGGAGCGGTGCGACTTCCCGGACCTCGCCGAATCTGCAGTGCCCGATCAGCCCGCTCGCGGCGCGCCGATGCATCTACCAGGCCAGGGTAGCGCCGCGCCAATAAGCGCGACGCCACGATTGCCCCAGCCGCCACCTGCAGGCGATTGCGGTTTACCCACCTGCTCCAACCGGTTTATGCGCGTTGGGGCGACCGCCATAACGGGCTTGCCAGCGAGCTGTCCAAGTCCGCGAGAACCATCGCACGAGACGCGCCCCGGGGCCCACCGGATCGCCTTCATCACAATCTGTTCGGGCCCCCCTGATGCCCGGGAGAGGTGGGTCCTCTTCGACAACGCGGCGCAGGGCTCCAGCGGCGAACAATCGCGGCGAAGGCTGGCCTTCCGGCCGCAGTTCGCTGCAGAATAGCCCTAGGGAGATACGTCGCTGGCTGTGGACACCGCGCCACCCTGCAACTGTTCGGGACTTATAGTTCATCGTCGCGATCCGGTTCTGGGGCGGGTCAGGACCCCCTCGCCGTGCTCCATGAGCACTCAGATGCCAAAGTCGGCAGTGTTGGGGAAGCCATCGGGTGTCCCCAGAACGTTGCCGGGTTTGATATCCCCTGTCCGGATCACCAAAGATTCTGGTGAATGAAATCGATGACCCGTAAGCAGCACTTCGATTTCGATCCGGCGGGCGCACACCAAGTTCTTCGCGCAGTACTCGTCCACGGGTGCGCCGTCGACCAGTTCCATCTCGCCAAGGAAGGGCGCGCCAGTCCATCACCCCCGGCATCCGACAGTGGGCGGCATTCCGGATGGGGAAAGTGGCGAAGAATCCGCTTCTCGCTTTCCCGAAGCGCTTCACGCGTCGCCTCGGCGGTGAGGAAAGCCTACGAACTTGACCACACGGCGGCTGAATTCTCCGTCGTCGCGCCCGCCGATAAACGACTTCTCGGCGTCCGCGTCCCGGTGTTCACGGAGGCCGGCAGGCGCCACCGCGGGCGCGAGGGAGGAAGGGGTGGTTCGGCGGGTAGGAACTGTTCGAAGTAGGCTTCCGGCGGCTCTTAAAGCGTTTTCCCAGCACTCACGGGCGCTTGCGCGCCGGTGGACAGGTCCTCCGCGCACAACCGCGCTCAACTCCGCCTCGCGCGCGGGCGCAGCGAGGGTTCGAGTAGCCGGAAGAAACCCTCTTCAGCTTCCGGCTGGGGCCGGAGTTCATCGTCGCCCCCTAAGCCGGTAGAGTCAGACCTTGGCGATGGTAAAGTTCTTGCCCATACTCGAGAGAGGTCCTGACTCCGCGATTTCCGGGATGGTCAGCCCAGCGAAGAACCGTAATTCCACGATCCCACCGTCCCGGGTTCACCTTCTCGAGCCGGGCTTAAACAAGCGTCCAGCGTCAAGTAGTCCGCTTCGGTGAACCAGGGGCTTCGATCGCCAAGTCCAACCCGATGGTGCCCGCGGCAGCCGCCGTGTTTGCGCGCCCGGTGGTAGCGCGCGTAGTCCATGAGCACCGACGCATCAGCCTGGCTGCGATTCCGTGAAAATGTTTCCGGTCGCGCCACGACTCCGGGGCCGCCTGGTCAGCCTGAGGAACGCCTGTGGACCAGACTCGTCACGCTGAGCGTGTGGCCTGACCGCTCTTGCTCATGTAAGCGCGCGATGGCCCCGGAGTTCTTCGTAGACCAACGGGAGCACCTGCCGAGCGCTTCGCGATCGCCGAACTGCCACTGCCGCAGAAGCGCAGTCACCGCGCCTCGGTCCAGCGCCGTCTCCATTGCGTCCAGAGGTGTCCATGCGCAACGCCGGCTGCTCCATGGTACGGAACGCATAGAACCGTGTCCCCCGCTCCACCGGGCTTGCGAGTAGGCGAGCGCCGGTTGTGTATGGCTCGTGAGAAAGGCCCGCGCGTTCCGTGCAGAGGCCGGCGCCGAATTTCCTGGAGGAAGCGAACGGTCCAGGCTGGCGCACAATCGCTCTCGATAGGCGGGAACAGGGAAGCAGCGCCTGATGGTCTGGAAGCAGCGCGACAGCGGTCGCGCCGCACCGCACCGGGAAGGGGCCGCGGAAGGCTGGGCCGCGTCCGTCCCATCGCCTGCAAACATCAGTTGATCCTGCAGACACTCCCGCGATCGGCGTGCCTTCCGCGATCCATTCCGACCTACGGCAGCGTTGCGCAGATTGCGTAGACATGGTAACAGGCCGAGCCGTGATATTGGGGTTGTCGTAGTGCCACCTGCACTCCCACGCGTTGTAGAACCCGCCGTCAGCCGAATAGGGCCGGTTGGTATAAGTCTGCAATTGCCACGTGGCGATGCAGCCGCCGCCGAGAACCCTCTTCCCTTGACTGCATTTCGCAACCTTGCTCACACCTGCCAGAGCGTCGCTATAGGCGATCCCCCCCAAGTTCTCAACCACTTCATAGCCCGAGAGCGCCGATGCTCCGCGCGCCCCTGAGGGCCCCACCGGCCCGACGGGTCCTTGCGGTCCCGCCGGCCCGATGGGTCCCTGGAGGTCCCACCGTCCGGCCGGACCCGCGGGCCCGGCCGGTCCGGGAACGCCCCTGCGGACCTTGAGGGCCGGCGGTTCCCTGTGGACCCGCGGTCACCAGGGTCACTTCCGCCTGTGCGCCAAAGATCTTGCCGAGCAGAGTTTCGTTGCGCCTCACTTCGAGCAGATAGGTGCCCGGCGCTTGAACGCCGGAGACGCCTACCACAATCAGCCCGGGCGTCCAATTGCTGACCGTTTGGGCGATGCCGTTCAGACGCACCGATCCCACGGCGGGGCCGAAGTTAATACCGCCGATCGACATGAGATCGGGCGCCCCCGAGGGGAGATAGGTGAACGTGACGTTGTGAATCGTCAGTGGGATTTGCGGAGGTTCAACTCCGGAAGCGATCATAGCGGGCAGAAGTGCGCAGAGCGCCGTAGCCTGGACTCTCTTGGTTTGCATGGCTATTCCTTTCTGACTGTCGGACTTGGGACCAGTTCGGCTCAGAAGCGCTTCCTCGTCCGGCCGTTTCTCCGGCCTCACACTGACGTGCGAAGAAACTCAGCAAAGCGGGCACCGGGAACGCCAGGCACACAGGGTAAGAAGGCAGAGTACTAAAGACCTCCGCGACCTGCGTGCGACGGAGTTTCGGCGAGGTGCTGGGAGTCCTCGATGTTCAGGGGGTACGGATAGAACCAAAGCGGGTGTCCGTTTCTCACGGCGTGTTCGCACGTCAGGCTGCGCGGTTACCAGGCGAGGGTCCTGCGCCGTCTCCGTTGCGTCCAGAGTGTGCCGCAGGCGATTTGAAGGCCCTAGAGTGTGGAACCCTGGTACGGAAGGTATAGAACCGGATTGAGTGTCCGCTTCCCTCGGCGTTCTCGCACGTCAGCATGAGGCCGAAGAATCCATATGTTTTCGACCCCTCAAGCCGCAAGGAGGTGTTGTATGAACTGCCAAGAGAAGTCGTCGCCCGCGCCCGTTGTCAGCGACCGGGCCGCCTTCCCAAGCCGGAACCGAGAGAACCAGGGACAGCCCTCCGCGAGGAACGGCGTCGCCTCGCGCGCCGTTGTGCCGTTTCTCGGCTTGATACTCGCGACAATGAGTTGTCCCGCTCCAGTTCTCGCGGGCGCTTTTTCCGCAAGCGGGTACGTGGAGCAAACTCTCCGCCCACAGGGCCCTGCGGGCGTTTCCTCCTCAGGCCCCCACAAGCGCGTCGTTTTCGCAGCAATACGTGGATGGAAACCTCCTTCTGTACTCGAACGCCACGGCCAGCAGCGGGAACCTGTCCTTGAATACCACGGTGGGCATGAACCAAATGACCGATTGGTCTTCAGGTTTTCTGTCGTCACTCGCCAGGGGCAGTATCGTCGAGTCCGTGGCGCCGGCGTGGCACTTATGGCTTGCCCCCGGGGAGTCGTTCGTCTTCGAGTATGAGTTCCGGGTGACTGGCGGCCTGTACACGACCGCTGGTGGTATTGGCTCCGCCGGGAGTTCAGCAGGCTTGGCGTACGCCTACCGCCTGGGCGACTCCAGCGGCGGTGGAAACTGGTCCCAGCACTCGGCTGGCCAAGTCGCGCAAAGCGGCGTCTGGAACGGTGTGGTCAAGAACTCCTTCACTGTCCACAAGGATCCGACTTTTGACCTGGAACTGGCAGCGGCCGCCAACTCCGGCGGCAGCAAGGCGTATAACCCCGGGAGCAACGTCACGCTCCTTGGTATCGCCGATTTCAGCCATACACTGACATGGCTGGGGATTACCGGCGTCCAGGCGTTCGACAGCGAGGGGAACGAGCTTCCGTTGCCTCCAGACGCCTACCTTCCGTTGATTGGTCAGGAGAGCGGCTTCAATTATTGGCGTTCCGCCGAAGCGCCCGCGTCGGTTCCTGAACCCGCCACCGTGCTTCTTCTTGGCGTTGGGTTAGCCGTCGTGGGACTGGTCGGGAGAGCAGGCGCTCGCCGGCAGCGCCAACGCGCGGCCACAAAATGAGTCCAGCCGAATCCAGCTTTTGAATAGCTGGGGGCAGTAGGCCCCGCGGCGTGCTAAACGTCTGGTGCGACGGCGCAACCGGAGCCGCCATGCGCGGCGGTAGCGGCACGGGGGCGTCGTGCCTGCCTTTCGACACCACCCGGCATGCACCCAGCGGAAATGCGATGCGCGAACGCGCGCCGGTGCGCTTCAGGCCTTACGTACTGGAACCGAACCGGGTGTCCGTTCCCCCGGCTCGTTCGCATGTCAGTGTGAGGTGAAAGAAGCGGGGCGAACTCGCTCGATGCGGCCTTAGGAGGCAGACAGGACGTGGGAACTCAGCCATGGAGGAAGGCGTTTGGGCGGTTCGGCAGTCTCTCGCGGCAAGAGTTGGGGTGGCCTGAGGGCCGCGTGCTTACTCGTTTTAGGTCTCCTCCCCGCCGCTTCGCTGCGTGCGGAGTTCTTTTCGATCGGACCCGACGTGTCGTTCGTGCCTCGCAGCTTCACGTCGATCACTGAGACGGGCACAGTGGCGCCCTTGTTCGACCTCGGCGACGGGTCTCTCGCGTTGAACGGCGGGGTGGCCTATCGAGGCAGCAACGGTCTGTTCTAAGGGATCGCCAACGACTCGTTCGGCAACTCGAGCCTGGTCTCCTTCTCCCGTGCTGGGGGAGGCGCGTTGACGACGGTCGGCGCGCTGGGAAGAGGGTTCTTGTCGGGCCTGGCCTACGACAGCGCCGGCGACCTGCTCTTCGCCATCTCGAACGACTGGATGGGCTCGTCAACGCTGTGTGCAGGGTGGGGTTAGGCGAGCAAATACACGCCCGGCCCGCAGGCAACGGCGGTCAGGCGATCGACGGCGTGGTATCCCTGAATATGTGCGTGCAGCCCTTCCCTCCCAAACCGGCGCAGTTGTGATCGGTGCGGGCATCGCGGGGGCGTCCGTTGCCGCCGCGCTCACGCGGGCCGGTCTCCATTGCGGCTTGGTGCTGGAGCGGGAACCGCTGCCCGGCACGCATGCTTCCGGCCGCAACGCGGCCATTGCCCGCCAATTAGAGCGGCATCCCGCACTTCTGCGGCTAACAGTGGCAGGTGTGCGAAGGCTGGCGGGCACGTGCTTCGAGGGGCGACCGGTATTGCACCGGACTGGTGGTGTATATCTTGGTCAGGGCGACACCGCCAGCGCCTCCGAACTGGTGGCGGGACTGCATGCTCATGGCGTGCCGGCGGAGATTCTTCTTCCGCTCGAGGCCTGGAGACGCTTCCCGTTCCTTCAGGGGTTCGCCTTTCGGTACGCAATCTTCTGCCCCACCGATGGCATTGTGGACATCCACGCGCTGCTGATCGGTCTGCTCGCTGAGGCGAGACAGGGCGGCTTTGAGGTGATCACCGAGTGCACGGTGGGTTCCCTCTTGCTGGAAGGCAGTCGCGTTGCCGGCGTGCGGACGGCGCGTGGCGAGGTGAGGACACAACTCGTGGTGGACGCCTCCGGCGCGTGGGCTGGACGCTTGGGACGCGAAGCGTCCCCTCTCCCGCTCCAACCATTGCGGCGGCACCTGTTCGTCGGCGAGCCCGGCGGATCGTCCGGACCGATGCCTCGTGGCGCTCCGTTTGTTTGGGACTTGGACGCCGGCTACTACGTAAGGCCTGAGAGCGGCGGATTGCTCATGTGCCCCTGCGATGAGGCCGAACACCCACCTGGTGTCCCGGCTCCCGATCCAGCGGCCGCCGAACTTCTCGCCGACAAGATTTTGAATTACTCGCCTGGGCTGGGCGACGTCGTCTTGCATCGCTCGTGGGCCTGCCTGCGGACCTTTGCTCCCGACCGGCTGCCAACAATTGGCTGGGATGCGGATATCCCCGGACTGTTCCATGTCTCGGGGCTGGGAGGCTACGGAATTACGACCAGCCTTGCCGCGGGCGATCTTGCAGCCGCGCTTATAGACGGTGCGGCCGCTGGCGAAATGGACGCAAGTGCATTCAGCCCACGTCGAGCGGAAGTGGTGAAGGGCCGCTAGGCTCTGTCCCCGAACGAACGAGCGCCCAGGCGCGTCAACCGGGACACGCCGCCGGTGCGGGCACGGGCGGGGATCGCGCAGGACCCCTTGCAGTGGACATCGAGTGATAGCCGGTATCGGCCTGGTGGTCCCAACGGTTCCAGACTTTGCCCCGCCGCGTGCCGGAACCGCGTCCAGGGAACTGGTAATGCGCGGCGCTCCGGCGCGGCGTGGGCTGCCAGAGATCAGCCGAGGATCCCAAGGTTCCGCTGTGCAAAATTGGCGAGGTTCGGCAACAACTCGGCCAGTGCACCCTCGTCCATGCCGAACCAGGTGGCGAGCGAAGCCGCATATTGGTCAACAGATGTGGTGGGCACCCAGACCCCGCGACCCGTGGCATCGTCGGGTCCGCCCATGGCAACAACGGGGAACTGACCGTACACGTTCCCACCCTTCACGGCCCCTCCGACGATCATGTGGTGCGAGCCCCAACCGTGATCGGACCCGGCGCCTGAGCTCGGCTGGAGCGTTCTGCCGAACTCCGACTCAGTGAACGCCGTCACCTGGTTCTCGACACCCAGTTCCAGCGTGGCGGCGTGAAACGCCGCAAGCGCGGGACCGAGTTGGCTCAGTAGGGAATCGTGCGTGGCCAACTGGTTGATGTGGGTGTCGAACCCACCCAGCGAACAGAAGAAGACCTGGCGGTTCACCCCCAAATCTCCCCGCATTCGAATGATGCGGGCAACGGACTCCAACTGCCTGCCCAGCGTTGTCGCCGGGAACCGCGTGGCCAGCCCCAAAGCTCCACCGGTAGCCGCACTCAACACTTGCGAGATGCGAAGCCCCTCCAGCGCCGTGTCATTCAGGATCTGCACCAGCGCCGATCCTTCATTGATATTAAGTAGATCCAAAAACCCGCGCAGGCGAGCCTGTGATGGCGGCGTGTCATTGAAACCGGACAAGCCCGTTACGCCGCCAACGGTAACCAAGGCGGGACGGGCTTCCTTGCCCGCCAGAAGCATGGTGTTTCCGGAGAGCGAGCTCGGCGTTAATCCCCGGTTCGTATTGAGCTGTTGGGTGAAATCGGCTGCTCGGCCGCCCCACCCGGTCCGGGAACTGGTGTCCGGGTACGAGCTTTGCCACTGTGTCTGCTGGTCAGAGTGGGAGAACAGATTCGACGGTAGGGGCGCGGTACGCTGGCGGTATTGATCCCGCGTCGTCGGACGCGTCAACATCCCTACGTTGGCCACGATGGCGAGTTTCTTGCGGGTGAATAGCTGTTGTAGGTCAGCAAGACGGGGGTGCAGTCCGTAAGCCACGCCGCCCGGAGTTGTGACCGGCAACAGGGATGTCTGGGGAAGGGCGAGCCCCCCGCGGGCCCTGGAATAGTCGCGATACTGTTCGGCCCCCAGCGGGACAATCATGTTGTTGCAGTCGTTGCCCCCGAAAAGAAACACGCACACCAGCGACTTGTACTCTGTGCCGGCCGCGCTGGCGGTTTGCCGCAGTCGACCCAGCGCGCCGGCGGCGGCGAGGGAATGAAGAAGGCTTCGTCGTGTCAGCATGGTGATCTCCTGACTATCGCTGCGTCTGGTACCGGGGAGAAGCGGCCACAAGATAAACCGCCGTTTGCGCGCGGAGCAGTGGATCGGTGGTCGCCTCCAAAGCCCTGCCGATCGCATCGCGCATGTCGGCCGACATCGCCCCCTGCATGAGGGTGTTGTTGAGCGCCTCCAGCAGCGTGGAGGTGTCGGTGGCCATGTCGATGTGGGGGTCAGATCGATCGTCACCGTCTGCCCAAGCCGACCGAACGCGACCGGATCGGCGAAGTTGACGCGCCAGGGTGGTGGAAGGGGAGGATTTCAAACTCGGGGCCCACCAGTACGGTGTTCGGGACTTTATACAGCAGGGGAAGTAGTTGAATACGGTCGGCGGATAGAATACGTTCTGGCCCATCTGGCTCGCCCGGGACGCCAGGGAATGCGGGTCGGCAATCCTTGCGCCGAAGCTCCGCAGCATCGCGGTGATATACAACACCGGTTCACGCAAATGGCCGAAGTGGGCTGGAATCGCGGAGGTGTCGCCTTCGCGCGCTTCCGGATCGAGCAAGATCGCGCGAATCACTGCTTTCATGTCGCCCCGCTCGCCGGACGGGCTTGCCTGAAAGACCGCTGCCACGCGAGCCACATATTCAGGGGAGGGATTGCTGGTTACCAGGCTGCCGATCAGCCTCCGGGCGACAAACGGCGCGACGTTGGGATGTTCAAACAGGTGCCGCAATGCGGCATCGAGATCTTGTTGCGCCGTTTGGCCGGCCGGCAGTTGGAAACCGTCCGTAAGGCGCTTGGCCGACGTGTCGTGGTTTGCCTCCCAGGCCACCATGCGGCCGGTGTAGTTAACGGGGTTGTGCGAACGTGCGGGTTCTCCAGGCAGGGGTGCGTAGGTCCAGCCCGTCAGGGCCAACGCCAGGCCCTCAATGACGGACTGGTCGTAGGCAGGTACGGGCTTGCCCTCCTGGTCGAGCATCATTGTCCCGTCCTGGTTGAGCTTCACGGTGCCGATCGTGAACAACTGCATCACCTCGCGGGCGTAGTTCTCGTTGGCCCGGATGCCGCTCGCCGGATTCGGCTTGTCATTGTTCACCATATCCAGATAGCGGCCCATCGCCGGGTTCAACGTGATCTCGCGGAGAATCGTGGCATAGTTGCCAAACGCGTTGGCATGCAGCAGCCGAAGATAGGGCACCATCATGCGGGCCTGGTTCATCTTCACCGCGGAAACGACAAGGATCTGGTGAAGCGCGAAAGCCACCCTTTGGCGGAGTTGGTCACTGCCGTTGACGGCGATGGTGAAAAGGCGCCGTTGAGCGGGTGTGAGCGACTGCTGATCGTTGGCCGCGGGAGGCTCCGGATAGTCCGAGAGCGGTTCAGTGAACTGCTGCTCGATATAGCGCTCGAAGCCGATCCGCCGGACCTCCGCGATGCTCTGAGGCGTGGGTCCCCACGTAGCCTGCTCGAGGAACCGCCCGGCCGCCTTCGCACTGACCAACGCGTTGGCCGGCTCCACGCGAAGAACCAGAGCCTGCTCTCCCGGCGTTCCATCCTCCACTCTCACAACCGCGATGCCACCCGGTGCCGCCTCGACCGGCACGCGAACTTGGATTTCGGTCCCCGTGGCCCTCTCCACCACTGCGGGCAAGCCGCCCACGCGCACCTGCACGCCCGGATTCCAGTCCTGGCCAGCAAGCGTGATCACCAGACCGTCCGGAGTTATCTCGCTCCGCCGCACCGAATCTACATCAGGCCGCCAAGCGGCAAGAACCGTACTATTTAGTTGCAGTCCGCCAATAAGTACGATTATGTATAGGCACGCTTTCATTGTTTGTACCCCCGTCAAGTATCATGACCCGCAACCTTTTGTTACAAAGAGTGCCAACACTCGCGATCGAAATAAGTTGTGTCTGTGTTTCAATGTATACTACATTGCTCATTCAACAAGTAGCCCAGAAGTACCAATCCTCGCCACGGAGGGCTATTATTTTGAACCTCGTGCCAGATGTTCTATTGCTGATGTTCAGCTGCGGATGAACTCGCACCTTGCGGCATGTTCCCTCTGGGGAGAAAATAGCCATCAGCCTGATGTTCGATGGGTGTCGTGCCGTATTACATACTGTACTTAGACGTGTAACTTTGGTCTGGCTTGTTGATCACACATGTCCCGCCACACAAGTTTTGGCCACACTATAGGTCGCCGCCAGTGGCCCGGAGGCGGTCGTCTTGGCAGCCTTCTCGTGCGCTACTCAGAATAGTCGAGCCGGCTCACACGCTCCTCGCGGGGTGTTCGCCGGCTCAATCTCACGTCGCCGTCTTGGTTCCCGGCTGTCGCAGGGAGTCGCTCATCGTCGGTCGTCTTATTCTCTTGAAGGCAGGAAGTTCTCCAGCACCCACAAGTCGTACTGCGCGCCGGTCCGTGTGTAGGACATCGTCTTGCCGTCTGGGCTCAGCGCCACATCCGCCGTGGGGCCATCGGTCCTGAGGAGCAACCTGCGTTCACCGCCCCCTACGGGATAGGCCCAAACGCCGTTGTCGGTTCTGATCACTACGTTTGCGCCGTCCGGGGTCCAACTGATCGAGCGGCGATTGAAAGGGATGCCGCGCGCCTGCGTTTCGCCCCACTCGCGCACGTGTCCCGTTTGCGTGTCGATGAAGAGCAGCCGCCGCGACGTCCACTTCCCTATGACCACGCATGCCAGGCTCTTGCCATCCGGCGATACCGCCAGATGAAAAGTGGGCCCGTCCAAGGTGGCGAGTAGACGCTTTGTCTTGGTTCGCGTGTCGAACGCTGTGATCGTGCGAAAATCTGAGCCGCCTTCGGTCATGTAGATGACGCTCGCGTCGGTTGCCACAGCCGGGAAGCCGTTCACGCCCTCCGCCACCAGACGGCTCTCGCCGGTTTCGGTATCGAATCCACGGAGGCTCTGAAGCTCCTGTTCACCCGTCGTTGAGCCACTTCTGTAAAGAAGGGTGCGGTTGTCCGACATCCACTGCGGCGAGTAGGGACCGGGCGCCACGGGAAAGGAAAGCGTCTTTTCACGACCGGTTGCGAGATCGCGGATGCACCAGCGTGCCGCTATAAGTGAATCCAAACCAGGCCAGTTTCTTGCCATCGGGTGACCACGTGGCGTACCCGTTGCCGCCCTCAAACCGCGCCGTCCCTCTCTCCGCCTTTTCGGGTTCGCCCGAGCCGGCATCCAGCCGAACCAGGTAGCTGTCAAGCTTCCGGGCTTCCTCTACGAAATAGAACTTGCCGCTGGACGTCAGGCCCGCCGGCCAGGTGTGCGCCGGCATCCCAGCGCGGAGCAATTTCGGCTCTCCAGAGGCCTTTCCGTTTGCCACGGGGACGAACCATAGACCAGGGTCGCCACCCTTCCTGCTCCAAAGCAGCACGCCGCTGCCGTCCGGCGCCCAACCCATCGGGCGCGCCACGGCCCACCCGGCAGAAGCTCCTGGTCAGAGGAGCCGTCCATCGCCATGATGCGGACATGGGTTCCCAGCAAGTCGGGTCGACTTCTTCGGGCGCCGGCGGTCCGAGCGCACCGCGGCACCCGCCACGTACACGACATGTGCGCCGTTGGGGGAGACAAAGGCATGATGATCGCTGCTGGACACCTGCTTCAGACGCCTCACCTCCCCATCGGCAATGTTGACCAGACACAGATGGGTCGTTCCTTGGCTGGAGACCTGCGCCAACACATGCCGCTGATCCGGGGTCCAATCCTTCGGAATCACCCAGCTGTTCCCGGTCAGCTTGAACAGCGTCCGCATCCCGGAGCCATCCGCGCGAACCACTCGGAGTTCAGCGTCCTGGGCTCGGTTCTTGTATGTTGCGAAGGCCAGCCATTTGCCGTCTCTCGACAAAAGCGGGGTGCCGCCATAGGTGTCGCCATTCCAGTCCAGTTTCACGAGAATCTTCTCCTCCCGTGTCACTGTGTCGTACAGACCCTGGCTGCCTCCCGAATCCGAGTAGGAGAAGCCGATCAGGCGTCCGTCGGACGACACGCCTTTCACCAGGCGGAACCGCTCGCCGGAATCCACACGCTGCAGGCTCATCCCTCCCGCCGGCGTGGTCCCGGCAGCCAGCGCCACCAGCCGCGCCCGCGCCGCGAGGCGTACTGGCCAGACGCGCCGTACTCTTTCACGACCCGTTCATAGGACTTGCGCGCCTCGGCCTGGCCGAGCTTTTCCTGGCACTGGCCAAGTTGGTAGAGCGCGCGGGCGGCTATCCCGGGTTGCTTGGCGTATTGAGTCGCGATACGGCGATACTGCTCGGCCGCGCCCTTCAGATCACCCTGTACCACCTCCTTGTGCATCGCCGCTTCCAGTTCTTTCCCCGCGGTTGCCGGTTGGGCCGCGCCATGCGCAAACTGCGCTGTAAACGCCGCCACCAGAATCCAATGAGCCACTCTGTTCATGATGGAGAACCTCCCGAAACAGAGCCTACCGGCCCAGTGCGTGGAAGCTCCCCAGGAAGTGTCACGATTGCGTAAGACCTCATAAGTCGAAGCGGTATCCCAGGCCGCGGACGTTGACGATATATGTAGGCTCGGCAGGGTCGGGCTCGATCTTGCGGCGCAGGTTGGCGATGTGGTTGTCGACAATGCGGTCGCTGGCGAAGGTATTCGGACCCCAAGCGCCGTCCAGCAACTGAGCGCGGCTCAGCACGCGGCCACGGGCTCGAATGAAGCAGTCGAGGATCTTGAATTCCAGCGGAGTGAGATCCACAGGTTGGCCGCCGCGCCTCAGTTCGCCTCGGGCAAAGCTCACCTCGATCTCCCCGAAGCGGAACCACTCGGAGGCAGGCGTCGCGCCCGCCCTCCGCAGCAGGGCCTTGACCCGGGCGCGCAGTTCGAGCGTGCCGTAGGGCTTGGTGAGGTAATCGTCGGCGCCTAGTTCGAAGCCGCGTACCTTGTCGGCTTCCTGCGCCTTGGCGGTGAGCATCAGAATCGGCGTGCTGATACCAGCCCGCCGCACTTCACGGCAGATCTGAAGACCATTCCGGCCGGGCAGCATGAGATCCAGGAGGATCAGATCGTAGGGGCGCCCCAGGGCCAGACGTGCGCCCGCCGTTCCATCGGAGGCCACCTCCACTTCGTAGCCTTCCAGACGCAGGTCGTCTTCCAGCCCGAGGGCGATGGCCGGTTCGTCTTCGACGATGAGGATTCTCGTCATAGCGATTTGGAAGCGGGCAGCACCAGGGAGAATGTGCTCCCCCCACCGGCCTGGCTTCGCAGTTCGATCTTTCCACCATGCTCGCGGACGATGTGCTGAACCATGGCTAGACCCACGCCTGTCCCCGGCGCCGACAGATCCCTGGCGGAGCTGCCGCGCACGAAACGGTGGAAGACTAGGCGTTGTTCACGAGGCGGAATACCCACCCCCTCGTCCCGCACCTGGATGGTGACCTGCTTCACGTCTCCCGAGCACGCCACCCACACCGTGGGGCAGCCGGGGGAGTATTTCAGGGCGTTGTCGATGAGGTTACGGACAGCCAGCGATAGCGCCTCGGCGTCGGCGTCGATCCACAACTCCAGCTGTCCCGACACGTCGAGCTTCCGGCCACCGGCTTTCACCAGGGGTTCGAACTCACCGGCCACTTGCGTGGCCAGCGAGGAGGCGTCGATGCGCTGGAAGCGGTATGGCTGCACACCGGCCTCCATGCGCCCGAAGTTGAGAAGCGTCTCGACGAGCCTTTGCAGACGAAGTGCTTCGGCGGTGAGGGTCTCGTAGTATCGCTGGCGCCGGCTCTCTTCGGGCACGCGGCCCACGGCCAGCAACTCCGAGAGATGGCGCATGGCTGCCAGCGGCGAACGGAATTCGTGGGAGACAGCAGAGACGAATTCGGACTGGAGACGCGACACGGCCGCCTCCCGCAGGATGAGCCGCGCCATGAGCCAAGTTGCAAGCGCGATGAACCCAATGGCTGCGTACAGAATCATCGTGAGGAACCTCTCCCTGCCGGCGGCCTGCGCAGAACCGGAGCGCGCCGGAGTGACCGAAACCGACCACGGCAAGCCGGTGTGGGCGGCCATGCGGATGGCCGACCGTGCTGTGGAGCCGGCCTCCCCGGCGAGCGCTTTGCCCTCGGTGTCAAGCAACTCGATGCGAAAGCGCCGGTCGTTTTGATGCGGCGTGAGCAGGGTTGCGGTGGGCAGAAATAGGGCGGCGGTGCGCGTGCCAGAGCGGGTCCAAAGCACGAACCAGACCGCCCCGGCCGCGCGGACAATCATCGTCCCACGTTCATCAGCGGACTCGCGCAGGCGGGCACAGGCCTCCGACGCCGCCTCCGAAAGCGCGGCCGCGGGGGGGAGCGCCGCTCCATCGTTCAGCAGACGGCCCACCTCTTGCCAATAGAACAAGAACTGGCCATGCGCGAGCAGCCACTTGCCCGCTTCCAATCCGCGGCGCAGGCGCAAGGCCTGTTCTATTGCCTCGGGCCCTCGGTCCCGCCGCATCAGAATCTCGGCCATGGCCAAGCGGGCAACCAGCTCAGCCGGAGCGCCGGCCACCCGTGCGTCTCGCATCGCGGCCAGTTGCCCGTAGGCCTGGAGTGCCTGATCGTTGTGCCCCTGGTTGCGGTTGATGCGTCCCATCCGCAGTAGCGCCCCGGCGCGCATCGCAAGGTGGGGGCTGTCCGCCAGACGCCGGTATGCGGCGATTGCCTCTGCGGCCCTGCCGGGCTGAAACTCGAACAACTCCACCGCGCCCAAATCCCGCGGCGTCACCTCGGGGGCCGCCTCCGCGGCAGGATCGTAGAGCAATCGGCCCTGAGGATGCGCTTCGATTCGTCTCCGTTGCCAAGGAGCAACAAGTCCGCCGGTGGAAGAGCGCCGGGCTGCGGTGGCCGGGCTAGCCAGACGGAGAGCCGCGCTTCCCACACCGCCAGATCGGCGCGCATCAGCGCGGGAAGACGTTCGGCCCAGACTTCGGCTTGCTGCTGAGCCTCGTTCTCGGTGGCGGCGCGCTCCTGGCGGATGAGGCTCCATCCGGCCCATGAGAGCGCAACCGCCGACAAGAGAGAACAGCCCAGCAGTAGGGTGAGCAGTGGCCACGGTGGCCGCCATCGATCCCGGATGCCCATTGCGCGTCCATTATAGAAGCGGTTTGCTCACGAGAGGTCCCTGGAATTGTCACGATTGTGTACTGGCGGGCTATTTCCCGGCTGGGAGGAAGCTGTCGAGGGCCCAAACTTGAAGCTTCGATTCCCTTCGCACAGTCAACATCCGCCGGCCGTCGGGACTAAGCCACAGTCCCTGAAGCTTGTTTGTGGGCGCATCCTTGCGGATGGGATCGCCGCCATCCACTGGGTAGACGACAATCTGCTCCTTCAAGTTCTTGCGCCAATTGGACTCCAGCACGACTACGGAGCGGTTGTCCGGTGTCCAGGAGATGCCGCGGAACTCACCATCCTCCCGGGCGTACTTGAGCTCCGTCTTGCCTGTGGAAACATCGGTGATCCATAGGGTCCCTTGTTGGTAACACGCCAGGTGTTGACCATCCGGAGACAACTGCAGTTGCCAGGGGAGCGTGCCATCGCCAAGTCCCGTCATGGGAATCTGCCGCTCGGTACCCGATGCGAGATCCCGGACGAACAGCGACGAGCGCTTGAAGTAGTAGATTCGTCCTCCATCCGGGGACATCGCGAACAGCCCAGGCTGCTCGGCGGCCACCAACATCCGGGCCATGCCGGTCTGTAAGTCGACTTCGAAGATCCCACGTTCTCCCCCGTTCGCCATTCCGCCAGCGAGCAGCGCCGTCCCATTCGCGTTCCACTCCACGCGTGCCAATCGCGTCAACTGGATCAGCAGGGAACGCTCCTCGCCCGTCGCGACCGTGCGAATTTTCGCTGTTGACCAGTCCGACATCGCGAGGATTTTCTTCCCGTCCGGCGAGTATCGGACTCCCATGCCCAGGATGTCCCTGGGGCCCCCGTTGCCACCTGCCATCACAGTGTTCAGTGGCCCGGCGGTGGCATGGCTTGTGTCGATCTGGCCCCCGAGAACCTCCCCTGCCAACCACATGGCGCGCACAAGGAGCACGCCTCCCGAGCCGAGGCCGATCACCCCGTCGGGATTGGGAGGCAGCGCCGCCAGCATTCGATCTGGACCGCCTGCAACTCCATCGCGAAGAGGCAAGTCGTGCAAGGTCGCGGTGTTGTTCTGCCAGCGGACGATGTAGAGGCTCCTTCCATCGCGGGCCCACGCGGCAAGAGTAGCTTGCTTGGCCACCTCCACGGGCTTTCCAGCTTGGCCGGCAACAGGAATCACAACGATGGACCTGGTCGCCTGAGGCACGTCGCCCCGCACGCTGACCGCCAACCACCTTCCATCGGGAGAGAACTCCATTCGAGCGCCTGGTGAGATCACGATCTTGGACGACTCTGGAACATCCCAAGCCGTCTGAACCGCTCCACCACCCTGTGGCACCAGTAATAACTTGTGTCGGGCGCCCTCCCTGGCGGAGACTGCGATCCGCGTTCCGTCGGGTGACCAGGCGTGCGGTTGCAGATTGCTGAATTGCTTTCCCTGCAGCAGAGTTCGCTCACCTTGCCCGTTGGAATTGATGACGTGCAACTCGTACGCGTTGGTCGTCTGCGGTTTGGTGAACTTCAGCCAGGTAAATGCCACTTTGGCGCCGTCCAACGAAATCGCGGTTCCCTCCGTCTCCCCTCCCGATTTCTCAAACCCACCGCGGTTTGTGAGCCGCCGAATCTCCCCGGTCACCATGTCACGGATCGACACGTCGCTGGTCACCCAATCGGGCAATGATATGTAGCGTCCGTCGGATGTCATCGTCCCCCAGGTGTCCACGGCGTCGTCCCACACAACGCGCATTTGCGGGCCCGTCACCGGAGCTGGTGATCCCCCCAGCGCCGCCAGCCGCGCCCGTGCCTGCGAGGCCGCATCCTTCTGTTCGGCGAACTCCCGGATGGCGCGTTCATACGCCTTGCGCGCCTCCGCACTGCCCAATTTCTCGTAGCACTGCCCCATCCGGACCAGGGCCTTGGCGGCCACGGCTCGATTGGAGCCGCGGGCGAGCCGTTCATACTGTGCGATGGCGGACTTCAAATCGCCGTCCGCCACCTCCTTTTCCAATGCCGCCTTGTAGGCGACCTCCGCCTTTTCCGCGGTTTGCGGAGCGGCATGGAGCCACATCGAAGCCGCCAGGCAAAGAATGCTGATTGTGAGCCTGTTCATGGGAACCTCCTGTTGCTCACTCTAGGGGTGTGAAATCGAGGCTTCGCGCGGCGAATGTCGAGAGTGCATCAAGTCTTCGGCCATCGAAGCGATACCCGATTCCTCTCACGCCATGCAGGTACTGCGGCCGGCTTGGCTCACGTTCGATTTTTTGCCGCAGGTGCAGGATATGGGTATCCACCACCCGGTCGCTGACATGAGTGGCTGGCTCCCAGGCGGCTTCAATCAACTGCGCACGGCTGAGCACGCGGCCACGCCGTTCGATCAGCACCTGCAACAGCCGGAACTCGAGAGCCGTGAGGTCAACCGGTGTGCCGTCACGGCGTACCTCGGCCCGGTCAAAGTCCACCTCCACGCTTCCGAAACAGTAGACGCCCGGGGAGCCATCGTCGAAACGCCGCAGCATCGCCTTCACCCGCGCCCGGAGCTCCCGCGGGTTAAAGGGCTTCGTGATGTAGTCGTCGGCGCCCAGTTCAAGCCCCATCACCTTTTCGGCGTCGTGCGCCCTGGCGGTCAGCATGATGACAGGTGTCCGGATGCGTGCCCGCCGCAGCTCCCGGCACACGTCGAAGCCATCCATGCCGGGCAGCATCACATCGAGCAGGACGAGTTCCCATGCCTCGCCGCGAGCTCGCTTCAGCCCTTCCGGTCCCGTGGCTGCCGTCTCCACTTGATAGCCCTCGCGCGCCAGATCATCCACGAGACCCAAGGCGATGTCGGGTTCGTCCTCCACAATCAGGATGCGTGCCATGTTTCACCTCTTCAGGGGCATCACGATGGCGAACGTGCTGCCGTGGCCCTTCACGCTGCTCACCGTCACCTCTCCTCCGTGGGCTTCGGCAATGTGCCGCACCATGGTGAGCCCGATGCCGGTCCCCTTGATGCCGTGTTCGCGCGCCGCTTCGCCTCGTGTGAATTTCTCAAAGATGCGCGGCTGGTCTTCCGGGACGATTCCCAGTCCTGAGTCGATCACCTGGATCACGGCTTGGCCGCCGCTGGCCCTCGCCTCCACAACGATGCGTCTGCTCTCCCCCGAGTACTTAGCCGCGTTGTCAAGCAGGTTCCACAGCGCCCGCTCGAGGGCTTCCGGATCGGCCATCACCGGCAGATCCGATTCGCAAGCGCGATATTCGACCGCGAATCCCCTCTCCGAGACCTCGGCGTCGAACGACTCGCAGACGTAGCGGGCGAACACGCCGGCGTCGAGCGGCTCGAAGCGATAGGGCTGGCAGCCCGCTTCCATGCGGCCAAAGTCGAGCAGCGTTTCCACCAGCCCGCGGAGGCGGCTGGTGGCGCGCGCCTGGGCTTCATAATACCCACGGCGCTTTTCCGTGGGAGGTTCGTTGCTGCCGCCGAGCAGGTCATTCAGATGAGCCAGTGTTGTCAGCGGAGTCCGGAATTCGTGTGAGACGGCGGCCACGAAATCGGACTGCAGCCGCGCCACGGCCAGTTCCCGGCTCACCGCGCGCCAGGCGAGATAGCTGCCCGCTGTAATGAGCAGGAGCAGCAGCCCAAAGCCGGCCAAGAGAAGCTGGTTTCGAGCGGGGTCCTGCAGTGGTTCATTCGGGTCGGGAGCGAACGCCAAGTTCCACGGCAAACCACTCTCGGTGGCGGATCGCTGCACGCGAATTCCCTCCGGGGGCCTCTTGACGCCCACTCCCAGCCGGATGGGATGCACGGCTGCCGCCGCCGGTCTCATCACGTGGCGCTCAACGAATGCGGGCCCGGCCAGAAGCGCGTTCACCGAATCCCCCTGGGAGTGCCAGAGCACGAACACCTCACGGAGCACCTGCGTCCCTTCGCTGGGGAACTCCCCCGCAGGCGTCGTGGTCCAACGGCGGTGCAGCCATGACGCAGCCCCGGCGAGTGCGGCCTGCTCGGGCCCCGGTGCGACAACGGCGCCGAGCCACGCCTGGAGTTGTTCCGTCACGCGCTCATAGGAAGCCTGATCGAGCGCCCATCGCCCGGCCCGAAGATCCTGTCGGATTCCCTGGGCCTCGTCGGCCAGTTCCGCCCGACGGGAGAGGTCAGCCAGGATGGCGCACCGGCTCCGTCGTGCCAGTAGGTCCACCGGCATGCCACTGAGGGCAATCCCCCGCACCTCCGCAAGCCGCTGGTTCGCGGCGAGGGCTTCAGTGCCGCGGCCCAACTTCCGCAGAACCCTTGCCTCGCGCAGCAGCGCGCCGGCACGGATGCCCGGACTGCGTGACGCGGCCATGCCGGAGTATCGCCGCAGCGCCTCAGTGAGATCCTGCTTCGCGAATTCAAAGGACTCGGCTTCGGCAAAGGCGCCTTCCGGAATCTCTTCGAGCGGCGGAGTGGAGGGCAGAAACGGCAGGCGGCCCGCCGGGAATGCGCTGACCGATTGTCCCCGGATGATAAGGACCGCCGAATCGCCCGGAAGGGGTAGATCGTCCCAGTGCTCAGCGGCAACCTTGCGGCGAAGCGAGGCCAGTTCCTGTTCCAGAACCCTGACAGCAAGATCGGCGGCATGCTCCAGACTCTGCCGGCGTCTCTGCCCGGCCACGATCCACTCTTGCTCCATCAGGCGCACCCCAAGCGCAACCAGCGCCAGCGCGGGCAAAATAGTGACCACCAGGAACAGTGCCAGCAGGCCACGCCCTGAACTCATACCACCCAACAGCCTCGACATACTATGCGTACATCATCCACCCATTCCCGCACTTGCGCATCGCAATTCCATCAGGGTTGTGTCGAGATCGCGTCGAGAGGCGGGCGGGAGATGCCTCCCCACACCCGCCTCTCCGGGCCACTATTTGGTCGAGGTACGGGCGAGGAAATTCTCCAGCACCCACAGGTCGTTCTTCGAGGTGCTTTCCGTGTACATCAGGCTCTTGCCGTCCGGACTGATGGAAGCATCGAAGAGCATGCCTGCGCTTTCCACCAGCAGCCGGTCAGGGCCGCCGTCGAGCGGCAACAGCCGGATACGGCTGGGCTTCGTCCCAGTCCTAGTGGCAATCAATGCCTTGCCGTCCGGTGTGTACTGAAGCGCCCGCCGGTTGAATCCGACAAGAGGATCCTTGGCGTCTCCCCTCCTGAAGATGCGGACCTTCCCTGTGGCCAGGTCGCAAAGTTCCAGAGACCAGCCCGTGAAGCCCGAGGGGTCCGGTGCGTGTTGGGGGTGTTGGACCACGAAGGCGAGGGTTTTGCCATCCGGGCTCAACACCAGCGCGCGGGTCATCTTACGAGGGGGAACGTCAGCGACCTTCCTTTCCGCGCCCGTAGCGATGTCCAATGCGGCGATCTGGCCTTCCTGGCGCTTCACGAAGTAGTAGGTCTTCCCATCGCCGGAAAGAACCGAGTCCCACACCTGCCGGGCATCGACGATTTTCGACGTCTGCCCCGTTTCGACGTCGAGCTTCACGAGCGAATGCTTGTTCGACTCGTTGATCCGGAAGACCAGGGACCGATTATCGTCGAGCCATTCCGGCGCGAAGTTGATCACTGCCCGGTCCGGCGCGGGCATGGTCCTCTCCAGGCCGGTGGCCCGGTCCCGCAACACCAGCGTGCTTCCCGCCACCCCAAACTGCTCCTTCAGTCCGAACCACGCGACTCCGCTTGCCATCGGGAGAGTAGGCCGCGAAGCCATGGCTGCCTTCGAAGCGCTGCGTGAGACGTTCTAGTGTGCCGCCCGCCATCGGGGGCGCGTAGCTGTTATTGAGGCCGGAGTTCTCAACGAACAGCAACCGGCCGTCGGCGCCGATCCCCAGCGGTGCGATCTCGCTGGCCATCCCGCTGCGGAGGACGCGTGCTTGCCCGGCCGCCCTGCCTTCTTCCATCGCCACATGCCACAAGGCGCGCGTGCCGGACCTGTTGCTCAAGAACACCAGGGCTTTCCCATCCGGCGTCCAGTCCACCAACTGCGCCTTCGGGTCGTCGGCAAATAACTGCTGGTCCACGCTTCCGTCCGCTGCCATCACCCGGGCGACACCGTCGCTGGAAAGGTAGGCAATCCACCGGCCATCGGGCGAGATTCGACCATAGGTTGGCGCGCGTGTGAATTTCTTGAGATTACGGACGCTCCCATTCGCCACCTTGACCAGGCTCATCTCTCCCTGAGTCGTTCCTTGCCCCAGGCGTTCTTTCTCCAGCAGCGTCAGGACAAAGCGTCCATCGGGGCTCCAGTCCAGCGGCGTTGCCGAGCCCTGGTCGCGCACGATGGTTCTCATGCCCGTCCCATCCGTGGCAACTACCCGTAACTCCAGGTACCTGGGTCCAGTCTTGTACCAACTGAACGCCACCCACTTGCCGTCACGCGAGATCGCCACTTCTGCGCCCCAGCCGCTGCTGACCTGACCCCAGTCCAAGTTCACAAGGCGGTGAGCCAGCTTGGTCGCCGTTTCGTAGACAGAGGGGCTTCCTCCGCGGTAGTTGTCGGTGAAGGCAATCAACCTGCCGTCGGACGACATCCCTCCCAGCGATTCAAACTGTGGGCCGCTGTCGAGCGCCCGCAGGCTCATCTCACTGGCAAAAGAACGTGGCCCTGCGAGTGCCGCCAGCCGCGCCCGAGCCTGCGAGGCCGCATCCTTCTGTTCCGCAAAGTCGCGGACGACGCGCTCGTAGGCTCTGAGCGCTTCCGTGCTGCCGAGTTTTTCGTAACACTGTCCCATTCCCACCAGAGCTTTGGCGGCCACAGCGCGATTGGAGCCGCGGGCGAGTTGTTCGTACTGCGTGATGGCGGACTTCAGATCGCCGTCCACCACTTCCTTTTGCCGTGCGGCTTCCAGCATCTTTTCCGCCTGGCCAAACGCCAAACCGGCCACCGCCGCCAACAGAACCCAAACTCGAATCATCGGCATCGACATGTTGTTTGCCTCCTGATGGCAGCCTACCCAGCCAATCTCAGATCTCCCTCCCGGCCAATGTCAGATTTGCGTCAGATCTCAACCATCGAAGCGGTATCCCAGCCCGCGCACGTTCAGCAGGAAGCGCGGCTCGTCCGGGTCGGGCTCAATCTTCCTCCGCAGATTGCCGATGTGGTTGTCCACCACACGGTCGGTCACGAAGGTGCTTGCGCCCCACGCACCCTCCACCAACTGGTCGCGTGTGAGGATTCTCCCACGGCTGCGCGCGAACAACTCCAACAGCTTGAACTCCGTCTGCGTCAGGGTCCACGTCTCTAAGCCGCGCCGCACCTCGGCCCTGTCGAAGTCCACCTCTGTTTCGCCAAACCGCAGCACGCGCTCCGCGCCCGCGGCCTGGCTTCGCCGCAGGAGTGCCATGACGCGGGCCCGGAGTTCGCGCACCCCAAACGGCTTGGTCACGTAATCGTCGGCCCCCAGTTCCAGGCCGAGCACCTTTTCGGCCTCCTGCGTTCGCGCCGTGAACATGAGAATGGGTGTCCGTACCCCGGCGCGGCGCAACTCGCGGCACACTTCGAAGCCGTCCTTGCCCGGCAGCATGACGTCGAGCACAATCAGGTCAAAGCGAGCTTCGCGGGCGGCTTTCGCGCCGGATGGGCCATCGCTGGCAACCTGCACCTGATGCCCCTCCATCGTGAGATCATCCTCCAGGGCCAGCGCGATCCCCGGCTCATCTTCCACAACCAGAATTCTCGCCATCGCTCACTCACTCTCCGGCAACACGAGCGTAAACGTAGAGCCCTGGCCCGGAGCGCTCTCCAGCCGGACCTCGCCGCCATGCGCCTTCATGATGTGTTTCACCATCGCCAATCCCACTCCGGTACCCTGGATACTCTCCTTCACGGCCCGCCTTCCCCGTACGAACTTCTCGAACACCGCCTTCTGTTCTTCCACCGGGATGCCCGGGCCGAGGTCCCGCACATAGATGAGAACCTGCCGGCCGCCCTGCCGCCAGCCAGCTTCGACGCGTGAGTCCGCGGGGGAGTACTTCAGGGCGTTGTCGAGGAGATTCCGAATCGCGGCGGTCAGGGCCTCCCGGTCCCCATTTGCGTGGATTTCACCGCTCTCTGAAACAGCAACTCGACCGCCCCCCGGCCCGACCTCCTCCACGGCTTGCCGTACGAGGTCACCCACTTTCAATTGCTGCATCCGGTAACTCTGTGCCCCGGCTTCCATTCGTCCCAAGTGCAGCAACCCCTCTACCAGCCGCTGCAACCTGTGCGCCTCTCCCGCCAGCACGCTGTAGTATTTCTGCCGCCGCTCCTCGCTCGGCACTTGCCCCATCTCCAGCATCTCCGACAACTGCCTCACCGTCGTCAGTGGAGAACGGAATTCATGCGAGACCGCCGCCACGAAATCAGACTGCAGCCGCGCCACTTCGGACTCGCGCCGGATGGCCCGCGCCATAAAGTACACCGCCCCCCAGAGCAGCAGAATCACCAGTCCGACCAGTGCCGGAGTCATCGTCCGGTATGCCGTGCCGCCGCCGTCCTGCCAGACCCGGAGCACCCAGGGGCTTTCCACCTCGCCCAGCACCTGGGCCGTGCCTGGCTGCGGTTTATCTGGGATTCCCGCCAAAAAACGGCCGCGCGCATCAGTGAGCTGAAAGCGCACCCCCGCTGGAGCCTTGATCTCAAGAAAGCGCGCGGGCATCGCCACCAGCCCAGCCCATCGCTTCTCGTTTCCCCGCCACATCCCGAGCCACGGCTGGCCATCGATCTCGATGACGGGTCCCTCGCGCTTCTCCCAGAGCAGCGACATGGCCTCCGCCGCCGCCCAACCGCCAGGTGGGGATCGAAGGGAAGCCGCCTCCAGGTAGTATTCCGCTGGCCCCCTCCTCAGCAACCACCGTCCGCTGGCAAGGCCGGCGGCGATCTGTTCTCCGCTACCGGAGGAACCCAGTTTGCGCTGACCGTCCAACCCGACGAGTCCGGCGGGCAACCCGGCGGCGAGCGTTCCCTCCATCCGCGCCAGCGATTCATACGCCCGCAGGGCTCCCTTCCGCTCGCCCGATTGCAGCAGCACCCGCGCCAAGCGCAACAACGCCTCCGCGCGGAGACTTTCATTCGGATGCCCGGCAAGACCCCGGTAGACCGCCACAGCGCGGGCTGCACCTCCACCGCCAAACTCCGCTGCTTCACCCTCGGCGAATACGCTCGTGAGATCTGGTTCGCCTGGGAGCCACGGGACGAAGGGAAGTCCATCCCGCGGCGACACCTCCACACGGTTCCCGGCCGTCGCGAAGATGACCGCGCCCGGAATGAGGGGTGGAACTGCGCGATCGTCTGAAACCCAGCGGCTCAGCGCTTCCCCTGCCTGAGCCCACTTGCATAGGACGACGGCGGCCATCGCCTCCGCGCTGCCCTCAATCCGCTCGCGCTGCCGCTCCCGGTCGACAGACCGCTCCTGCGTCCACATGCGCCAGCCGAACCAGCACAGGGCGATGGTGACGACTGCGGCCGTCGCCAACAGGGCCCTCAGAACGGGATTGACCGCGCGCCTCACGGACCACTCCATTCTAGGGCCCCTGGTTCCTGAGAAACTCCGCTGAGTGTCAGATTTGTGTCACCTCGCGGAAGCGGGCCTCGCCACCCGGCCTACTTCGGCAGGAAGTTGCGCAGGCTCCAGACCTCGGCGCTTGATTCCCGGCTGGAGAAGAGTGCTCGCTTCCCATCGGGGTGCAGACTGAGTCCAATCAACCCGCGGCCCCGGATGCCGGTGGCCACGGGCGCGCCACCCTCGATGGAGACGGCGAAGAACTCCTCCTGGCCGGCCTCTGATTTCACATAGAAGAGGTGCTTGCTGTCCGGCGTCCAGCTCAGGACGTTGTCGCCGGCGCCGGTGGCCAGCATGCGCGGGGCTCCACCGGATGTGGGCATCAGGAGAACCCCCACGGGGCCACCCCGCACCAAGCGCCCAATCATGGCCAGCCACTTGCCATCGGGCGAGACGGTTGGCGCCAATGACCACTCGGCGTCATCGCTGTACAACTCTCTGCGCTGCTGCGTCTCCAGGTCGACCCGGAAGATCTGGCGGTGTTCCGATCCGTGCGGACGAGCGGACACATACACTGACCGGCACTCGGGAGCGTAGCCGAGTTGATAGGCTGCGCGCAGCCCCGTGATCTTGATGTCCGGACCGACGACGGCCCCGGTAGCGGCGTCATACAAGCGCCGGGTGGCGGGATGAGGCGTGCCCCAACTGAGCAGCCGCGAATCCGAACACCACGTGGGGATCTGGTAGTTCCAAGTGTTGCCATCGCTCAACACCACCTCGGCGCCATCCTTTCCGCGCACAACGAGTTGGCTCTTGCCGTTGATGTCGCGGGATGAAGCGTAGGCGAAGGAGTCGCCCGAAGGCGACCACGCCGGCGAGGAGTTGTGTCCCAGGTAGGTATCAACGAACCGCTTGGGCTGCCCTTGCACGCGAAGCGAGTATGGATCGAGGGTCGCCAGGTAGACATCACGGCTCTGCGTCCGGCGGCCGTAATGCAAAGTACCGTCCTTTGCGAGGCCGAGCAACTCCGTCGCGCCGAGGTCCCCTTGCAGGAGTACCGGAACAGCGGAGCCATCGGGCTTGGACTCCACCATCCAGAGCCCGTCCTTGCCCTGACGGTTGCTGACGAACAGGATCTTGCCTGCAGCGGGGACCCATATGGGACTGCGATCATCGTATAAGCCTCCGAGAATTGTGGATTCTTGCCCCGTCGCAACGTCGAACACGACGATGTCCCGGTTCGGCGGCGTGTTTACGTTTTCGTTGACGTAACAGGCGGCGGCGACCTGCTTGCCGTCAGGCGAGAATACGCCTCTTTCGCATCGCTGCGAACGCCTGGAGGGAGGCCCCATCAGTTCACCGGATTGGGTGTCGACGACCGCAAGGTTCCACACGTTTTGGGCCGGGATGTAGACCCAGCCTGCCAAGTTTCTTCCGTCCGGCGACCAGTCCCACGGATGGAAGAAGCTGTGACCGGCGAGCTTGAGCGGCACGGTGCGGAAATCCCCACCCGTCGCAGGACTGATACGCAGTTCATATCCCGGTTCCGCGGCTCCGCCTCCGCTTGCATAGGCGATCTTGCTGCCATCCCGGCTCGGGACAGGAGCCCAAACCATGTTGGCCGGTTTGGACTCGCCATCGCGATTGACTCTCTCGTGAGATCCCGGTCTGCAGGTCGCGCACGACGAGACTTCCGCTGGCAGTGAGGAACGCGAAAATTCGGCCATCTTCGGAGACCGGGCTGAGCAGGCCGCCGATTGGCTGACTGAACAACAGCCGCGACGAGAGCGCGCCCGACTCGTTGGCGGCGCCGGCCATTTGCGCCAGGCGCGCCCGTGCCGTGGCGGCGGATTCCGCTTCTCCCGGAAACTCGCGCAGCGCCCGCTCGTAGGCCTTCCTGGCTTCCGCGCTGCCGAGTTTCTCGTAGCAGAGTCCCATGCGGACCAGGGCCTTCGCCCCTACCGTGCGGTCCGAGGAGCGGGCTAGAACCTCGTATTGCACAATGGCCCCTTTCAAGTTGCCGTCGAGCGTCTCCATGCGCATCGCCCGTTGCAGTTGGACATCGGGTTGGGCGAGCAGCGCCGTGGCCACCGCCAGAATCAGTGTGAACTGTTTGATCTTCATGCTGACCTCCACGCACCCAGGCTAGGGGCCGCATGCGAGGCCGCATCGAGCGTTCGGTGAGGAATCCGTGAGAGTTCAGCCATCAAACCGGTACCCCATGCCGCGGACGCTGGTGATCGCAGCGCTGCCCACCTTGCGCCTAAGGTTCACGATGTGGGCATCCACGGCGCGCTCGGTCACATAGGTGTCGCGGCCCCAGGCGAGGTCGATGAGGCGGTCGCGGCTCAAGAGCCTGCCGCGGTTTTGCAGGAACACCAGCAGCAGCTTGAATTCAAGCGGCGTGATCTCCAGTTTCGAGCCTCCCTTGCGCACTTCTCCCCGCGCGAGGTCCACCTCCAACTCCCCGAACCGCTCCACTTCGGCCTCGGGCCGCTGCCGGTCGCGCAGGCGGGCGCGGATGCGGGCGCGCAGCTCCCGTGGGCTGAACGGCTTTGTGATGAAGTCGGCGGCGCCGAGATCGAGACCGAGAACCTTCTCCGCTTCATGCGTGCGCGCCGTCAGGAAGACGATGGGCGCCCCGGCGCCAGCCCTGCGCAATTCGCGGCACACTTCAAAGCCGTCACGCCCGGGCAGCATCACGTCCAGCAGAATCAGGTCCCACGCTTGCGCGGTTCCCAGCGAAACCGCCGAGTGGCCATCGCGAGCTACCTCCACCTCGTAGCCTTCCAATTGCAGATCGTCGCGCAGGGCCTGTGCAATGTCGGCCTCGTCTTCGACAATCAAGATCCGTGGCATCAGTCGGCCTCCAGGGGAATGGAAATGGAAAAGACGCTGCCCGCACCCGGCGCGTTGGCGAGCGCGACTTGGCCGCCGTGCGCCTGAACGATTTGGGAAACCATGGCCAACCCGATTCCCGTGCCCCGAATGCCAGCCCGCCGCGCCTCCTCGCCTCGGTAGAACTGGTGGAAGACGAGTTCCCGCTCAGCCGTCGGAACGCCCGCTCCGAAGTCGCGCACGGCCCATCTCGCTTCGCCGCCGCCGCACTCCACAGTCACTTCCACAAGGCGCGAGTCACCCGAGTACTTCACGGCATTGTCGAGCAGGTTCCACAGCGCGCGGCCCAGCGCTTCGCTATCCCCTCGGAAGGCGCCCTCCGGCACGTCGCTCGAAGCGACTTCGAAGCCGAGTTCCGACACTTCGGCTCGAAAACCATCGAGCACCTGCGCGGTGAACTCGCCCACTTCGACGCGCTCCCGCCGGTACTCCGGCGCGCCGGACTGCATGCGCCGGAAGTCCAGCAGATCCTCCACCAGGCGGTGCAGCCGCAGTGTGGCGCGCGACAGCGAGTGGTAGTAGGACTGGCGGCGCTCCTCGGTCGCGACCCGCCCATCCTCCAGAGCCTCGCTGATCTGGCGCAGTGACGTGAGCGGCGTGCGAAACTCGTGCGACACCGCCGCCACAAAGTCCTCCTGCATGCGGGCCAGCGCCAGCTCGCGCCGCATGGATCTGAGCGCCAGCAGGACACCGGCGAGCGTGAAGACTCCCACCGCGCCTAGTAAAAGAAGCAACATCCGACGGCGGGCGCTGAAGTCCCCGTTGGAGTGTGGAGCCACCGCGAGGACGGTCCAGGGTAGCCGGGACTCGGCCGGGTATTTCGCGGCCGCCTTGCCAGAGGTGGCTGGACCGATGATCTGGCCCGTCTGCGTCTGGAGCCAGACGCCGGGACCGACCCGGCCAAGCCATTCGCGCGTGACGAACGCCGGCGAAGCCGCCAGCACATGAAGCGACGCCCCTCGCCGTTCCCAAACCACCGTGTGCAAGGCGGAACTTGACTCGATCAGCGCGCGCCCTGAGGAGGCTCTCGATCCCGCCCTGACATCGCCTTCCACGCGCAGAACCACGTCAGTCAACGCTTCGAGCTCCGCCGGACGCGGCTGCCCACTCCACTTCGCGGCGTCATCGGCGAATGATACGTAAGTATCCCGGTTCAGTGGGAACTTCCCGGCTAGCAGCAAGCCCCAGAGCCGCATGGCCTCTTCTCGCCGCGCGCTACCCGGCAGGATCTGACAGCGGCTCCAAACCGCGGCGATGGGTGCAGGCCATCCGCTCACGACTGCGGGTTCCATTGAAGCTAGCTGATCGTACACTGCCAGCGCCTCGCGAATTCGCCCCATGTTCTTCAAAGTCCTGCCGAGCCGCATGAGCGCTCCGGCGCGGATATCCGGATTCGGGGAAACTGCCAGCCGTCGGTACCACGCGATTGCCGCTGCCGGATCCGTCGCACGGAACTCCAGTTGTTCCCCGGTCTGAAAGAGTTCGGTCGAGACCTCTCGAACCGGTTCGTGGCCACTCCGGTACAGGAGGCCTGCACCAGGTAAACGCGCGAGCAGTGCCCCCTGGCCAGGGTCGCGTTCGAGCAGGGACGGGTCGGCGAGGATCAACATGAGCGCCTGTGCTGCGCTCGCGGCACGTTGCTCGTTCCGCTCAGCGGTCCGCTGAACTTCCAGCGCGCGGTCCTGTTCCATCAAGCGCGCACTCAGCCAAACGACTGTCAGCGCCGGAACACACAATACGGCCGCCAGCACCCAGGTCCATTTGCGGCGCAACATGTTGTCCGGTCCAGTGTAAGCCGGAGGCGTTCGAAATGAGTCAGGCGAATGTGAGGAAACGGTGAGGCGGCGGATGCGCATCCGCCGCCCGGAACATATTGTGTCCCACTCCCACTCTCACTGGTCCGCTGAGAAGTAGCTAGGCCCCCCTTCATGCGAAGTGCCTGAACTAGAGGGGCTGGCCAATGTGGCCCACTCTATGCGCCGTCCACCGCGTCTGTTGACTGAAGCGCTGCGAACGCTACTTGGTCGAGCGTGGTACCGTCGGGAACGCCCACAAGTTGCGAACTTCCGTCATTCCGCTAAAGACAATTTCGCGGCCGCCCGGGTGTATCGAGAACGAGACGGGCTGTGCCAGTTCGTGAATTTTCCTTGGCTTGCCGCCATCCACGGAAATCCGCCAGAAGCCCGGCTTGAGGTCGCCCAGGTGGGTGAACGTTCCGCCCACAATCACGTCCCTGGAATCAGGCGAAAAGACCGCCTGCCCAAGCCAGATGTTCTTGCCCCGGATCAACTCACGGGCCTCGCCACCCGCTGCCGGGCGGATCATCAGGGACTTCTGGTTGGTGTCCAGGGTCCCCTCGTAGAACAAGAACCACTTGCCGTCGGGTGAAAAACAGTTCACCCGATACATGAGCTTCGTCGAGGGTCCACTCACCTTTCTGCTTTGGCCGCTCACTGGGTTGAACGCGACCAGAACGTAGGCGTCGCCACTGCGCGCCCCATAATAGATTTCCTTGCCGTCCGGCGAGAATGCCGCGTACCCAATGCGCGCCAGCGGAGGCATCTCACCGGCGGGAATCACCACCTTGCTCAACCCGCCACTCAGGACATCCAACATCACCATTCCGTCGGCACTCGAGCCAGTCAACAGCAGTCTACGATTATCGGGATGCCACGTGAGATTCAACGCCGCGAACGCCGGGGCGAATTCACGCTCCTCCTGCGTGGCCGTGTCTCGCAGCACGATCATCGCCGGCATATTCTCTCTCGGCCTCATGAAGGCCAGTGTCTTGCCATCGGGTGACCATACCGGGTATGAGTTTCCCCGCGCCGCCCGGGTTTGTAGTGGCATGGGCTTACCGCCTTCTGAGCCTGATGCCGGAGTGAGAGAAAGCGAATGGAGTTTGCTGAATTGGCTCTCCTCTAATGCGATGAGCGTCCCGTTAGCGCTGGTTCCGAACAGCTTGACCTTGCCGGCAACGGAATGAAGCAAATGAGGTTCGCCGCTCGCAGCACCGTCCTTGAAGGACACCGTGTAGATGTCGCCGGGCCCTCGCCGGTCGCTGACGAAGTAAACTGTGTCCCCGTCGGGCGACCACGCGGGGCTTGCATCCTCCGCTGGATGTTCAACCAGAAGGCTGAGTTTCCGGCGCTGCAAGTCGTAAACGAAAACGTCACGGTTACGCATGGCTATCTGCGACGATCCGGACAAGAGCAGATAGCGACCGTCCGGGGAGAGACTCGCAATGGCGCCGCCGTCGCCCGGTCTCGGGATCAAGGTGAGCGGCTCGTGCCACGCCGTTTCTCCGCTGGCCGCGCTCACAATCCCAATCTTGATTTCCTGGCGCGGCATGAACACGCTCGCGGCGACGATCGATTTCCCATCCGGCATCCATCCCAGCGGGCCCATCGATATGCCACTTCCAAGCTCTGGAACCAGCGTCTTCCTGCCGGTCCCGTCCGCGTTTACGACCTGAATTGCGGAACTGGAAGGACCCGCCCATGAGAATGCCACGCGAGAGTTGTCGGGCGATAGCAAAGCGCTCCCCGCAGCGTAAACCCATCCGGAACGGTCGTTTGTCAGCGACCGGATTTCTCCCGTTTTCATGTCGCGTAACCGCAGGTCGCCATGTTCCGCATCGATCCATGGCAGCCATCGGTCGTCTCGCGAGACCGGCCCTAACGGAGCGGCCCGCTCGGCCACAAGCCGGACCGCAGCAAAGCTCCCCGACGGAGGTAACCCGGCCGGATCGACCAGTGCCGCCAGCCGCGCCCGCGCTTGAATGGCCGCCGGCTGAGCACCAAATTCCCGGACGATCCGCTCATAGGACTTCCGCGCCTCGGCCTGGCCAAGCTTCTCCTGGCACTGTCCCATCTGAAGCAATGCCTTCGCGGCGACCTCCGGCTGCTTCGCAAACCGCGAGGCAACCTTCCGGTACTCCTCAATCGCCGCTTTCAGATCGCCGTCCACCCGCTCTTTGCGCGCGGCGGCCTCCATCATCAAGTCCGCCCGCTCCGCCTGCTGCGCCACGGCGACACACATAATGAGCAGCGCCGCGCCTGGGATCGCCGTCCATCGCCTTAAGGTTGTCGGCATTCTTGCCTCCTTCATCGCCAGGATGAAGTGCCATCGTCAGAATTCAAGGGCCAGTTCGGTCATGATTCGGTTTGTGGACCCTCAAACCGGTAACCCACTCCGCGCACGCTGACCAGGAAGATGGGACGTTGCGGGTCCGGCTCGATCTTCCGGCGCAACGTCAGGACGTGGTTATCCACCACGCGGTCGGTGACGTGGGCCCCAGCGCCCCACACCAGGTCCAGAATCCGGTCGCGGCTGAGCAGCCGGCCTTGGTTCCGGATGAACGCCTCCAGGAGCTTGAACTCCAGTTGCGTCGTCTCCACGGGCCTGCCGTTCCGCCGCAGTTCGCCGCGTGTGAAATCCACCTCAACCTCTCCCATCCGGTAGGTACGCGGCAGCTCTCCGGCGGTCCGCCGCAACACAGCCTTGATGCGTGCGCGCAGTTCACGAAGACTGAAGGGCTTCGTCACGTAGTCATCGGCGCCCACCTCCAATCCCATCACCTTTTCAGCCTCATGCGTGCGCGCCGTGACAAGGATGATGGGAGTGCGCACGCCTGAGCGGCGCAGCGCGCGGCACACCTCGAACCCATCCATCCCGGGCAGCATGATGTCGAGGAGAATCATGTCGTAGCTCGACGCTTGGGCCTTCTCCACCGCCACGGCGCCGTTTTGCTCCAGCGTGACCTCGTAGCCCTCCATTTGGAGGTCGGTCTCCAGTCCGAAGGCGATTCCAGGCTCGTCCTCCACCACCAGAATGCGCGTCATGCTGGTTCGCCTCCGGGCAATATCAGCGTGAAGGTGCTCCCGCGCCCGGGCTCGCTTTCCACACGGATCACGCCACCGTGCCCTTCCACAATGTGCCGCACCATGGCCAGCCCAAGCCCTGTACCCTTCACACCGCGGGCCTTCGCCTCGCTGCCGCGGTAGAACTTGTTGAATATCTGCGCCTGCTCTCCGCCGGGAATGCCGGTCCCTTCATCGCGCACGCGAATCGCCAGGACGCCATCGCGCGCCGAGGTTTCGACCCAAACCCGGGCCGGGGGCGCGGAGTACTTCACGGCGTTTTCGAGCAGGTTCCAGAGTGCGCGCGAGAGGGCTTCCCGGTCGCCTCGAATGTGAGGCAGGCCGGTAGCGATGGAAAGCTCGATCTGGCTGCCGTTCGCGGATGCTTGAAACTCGTTGACCACGCCCCGCACCATCTCCGCCCCGTCGAGTGGCGCCAGCCGGTAGCCGGCCGTTCCCGCTTCCATCCTCGCGAAATCCAGAAGCCCCTCCACCAAGCGGCGCAACCGGGCTGTCTCCCGCGTCAGTATTTCCTGTCCCCTCCTGCGGTGATCTGGCGTCGGCCAGCGATCGGCGTCCAACAGTTCGGCGATCTGGGAAATCGAAGCCAGAGGGCTGCGGAACTCGTGCGAGACGGCGGCAACGAAATCGGTTTGGAGCTGAGCCACCGCCATTTCCTTCGACACAGCCCGCGACACAATGAAGCCAGCCGCTGCCAGTAGAGCCACCAGCATCGCCAGCCCGCCGCCGAGCAGCCGGTGGCGGCCTGCTAATTCAGCCGTTCCATCGTCACGGCTGGTCAACAGGACGGTCCACGGCAGCTTCGTGGAGGCCTGGCTCCGTTCCACGCGAAGTCTTGCCGGTTTGTTTATGCGCCCTATCAGGCGGCGGCCCTCATCATCGATCAACGCCGCCTCGAACGATCCTGCCTCGAGCAGTGCAGCGTCAAACGCCAGCGCCGGAGCCAGAACGGCCGTCCACTCCTCACCATCGGAGGACCATGCCGCCAGCACGGCTCTGTCGCCGCCGAATATTGTACGCCCCTTGGGAGGTGAGCCCCTCTGCCAGGCTTGCCACAGCAGATCAGCGGCGGCCGATAGCGCCTCCTTGCCTCCGCCCTCGGCCTCGGGTGTCCGCCGAAGCCACCGCCGCGCCTGCGCTACTTGGAACTCATATGAGGACTTCACCAGACTCCATTCGCCGCTCATGAGCCGGTTGTGGAGGATTCCCGCTTCACGCTCCAGGTCGCCCGCGTTTCGCAGCTCATGGAACAACGAGCACCTCCCCTCCAATGCGACCAAATGCGCAGGCAAGCCGTCCACCATGGTTGCACCCAAAGTGGAAAGTTGAGCGTATGCCGCCAGCGCCGCTTCAGGCCTTCCGGCCTTCTTCCAGTTACGGGCCAGCCGCGCCAATGCCTCTGCCCTCACAAACCGGTCGCCCGATGCAGCGAGGCGGCGGAGAGCGGATGCCGCCGCCAGGAAATCCGTCCTCTGAAATTCCAGCGCCTCAGCGTTGGTGAACAGCCCGTCCGGTATGGTCGGAGGCGCGGGGAGGACTGGAAGGTAGAGCAAGCCGTCAGGTGGCGAGACGGCGATCTGCTGGCTCTGGGAACGAAGCAGGACTGCTCCTTCCGGGAGCCCTCGCTTTCCCCCAGTCAACAACAGCTCCTCGAACTCGGCCATCTGCCGGTAGAGCGCGCCGGTGACACGATCCGCCGCCGCTTCGAGTTGCTCCACCTTCCGCTGCCGCGCAAGAGCCCGGTCCTGAGCGAGCAGCCGCCACCCGAGCCATCCCACCGCCGCCCCAGTGAGCAACGTGAAGGCCAGAAAAAGCCCTTGCATACGGCGTGCCTGGCACATCTCAACACTACATTCTAGGCGCTGATGTCGGGCTTTGGTGCTGGAATGGTCACGATTCTGTTTCGTGGCAGAAATCGGCGGTCTGTGCGGGAGAGGTTTTTGCGGTCATCAGTGCGGAGAACAGGCCCTGAATCGGGACTCGTGCAGGAGGAGTAATCTTTACCTGCCTTCTGATCCACTCCACTGTGTATGGCTCATTGGAAGGATTGCCTGGCACGGGTCAAATATTCTTGAGGTCTTTTCAAATCGCCCGGCCCACGGTAGGGTTAGGTACATGAGGCTCACTGACGCTCTGAAGGGCGAGCACGGCGCCATGTATCCGCTGCTGGCATTCATCCGGGCAAGAACCGGCGACGCGACAATCGGGGAAGTGCGTGTGCTGGCTGGGTGTCTGGAATCGGTGCTGATCTCCCACGCTGATATTGAAGATGCCATCCTGCGCCCTCCGATCGAGGAGCACCTGCCGGTTGCTCCCCCAAATCCGGACGGTACGCCGGGACCAACGGATCACCAGGTGATCCGGCGCCTACTGACGGGGGCGCTCACCGCCACCAGCGTGGAAGAGGCCCGCAGTTTCCTCCAGCAAACGGTCACGGATACGTACAAGCACTTCGAGAAGGAAGAGACGAAAATCTTCGCCATCGCCGAACGTGAAATCCCTGAACCTGCGCATACGGAGCTCGGTTTGGTGTGGGCTTCCCGGCGGGGCGTCCGCATGAAGTAATTTCGCCGTTTAGGCGGATCACGCGGGCTGGGGTGCTGCCCCTCCCGCTTTAGAGTTCACGCGCGCACCGCCGTGCCGGCCCGAGTTGGTGGGGCGGAAGTCTATATTCAGAGCCGATGTGTGGGCTGGCTGGGCTCCAGACCTGATTCGAGGTGGAACGAACACAAGCTCCGCGGCATGACCAACGAGCCATTGAAAAGGTCAAGCGTTGCGTTTGAATGGCGGCCTTCGACTCCGCGCCAGCAGGCTGGCCCACCCAACGCTAAGGGTGCGAACAGGCGCTCAGGGCAGAGTATGGCAAGCGGCGCGACGGCCATCCACCGGGTATACGAATCAGCCGCCCCCCTTAGCGGGTACCTGTCTCCAGCGCAATCGCACGGGGAAAGAGAATGTTGTTTTCCAGGTGGATGTGCACGTGCAGATCTTCCTCCAGTTCCCGAAGTCCTTCGAGAAGCGAGCGGTAGGTCGTGCAGGCATGGTCCGGAACGGCGAAGCCGTGCGTGCTATCCCGCATACCCTTTAAGGCCGCGCCGGCACTGTCGTGCTCATGCTCCATCATCGCGATGGGATTCCTGACGCTTCCGAAGGGAGGCGGAGGAACGGGACGCCCACTGTTGACATCAGCCTCCAGTCTGTCGATGTAGGGAAAGAGCACCATCTCCTCTTTATGCATGTGGAGATCCATTTCCGTACGGAGGTCATGGAAAACACGCGGCAGCGCTCCCAGCGTGGCCCGATCCTGCTCGCCGTAGACCTTCATCACCTTTTCCAATCGCTGAGCCAGCCTCGGCATCTCCAGTTTGAGGTACTCGTGGTGCTTCCCGACGATGTGGCGGATCAGGTCGCGCAAGGTGGCGCGGTTCCAGTCGGTCTCCTCCGCAGGCCGGTTCGCAAGGGCGGCGTCCAAATCTGAGAGCACGGTCGCGGCGTCGAGGCCCTGCTCCTGACAGGCCTCCTCCACCAGCCGCTTACCACCGCAGCAATAGTCGATCCCAAGGCGCTCAAACACGCGAACGGCGGCCAGGGAACGGCTGGCAATCTCGGAGATCGTCTGGCTAGACAACGAGGTCGTGTGGGTATCCATGGCGGGATGGTATTCGATTCCTGGAGGCGCCGCCGTGACTCCAGTCACCAGATGACCGCGGAACGAGCGGAGGGCCTGATCACCAGCGGCTGAGGATCATGTTGATCCGGCGGTGGTTAGTGCTGTGAGGATGGCCGGCGCCAGCCGGCAAAAAAATGGCTTGACTTTCCTTTCGACATTACTATAGTTGTTCATGAACAACTCGACAATGGTTTCGACAACGGCGGAACACGCGTTGCGAGCGCTCGTGGAGATGGCTTCACTACCGGACGGGAATACTATCCGCGGCAAACAACTGGCGCAGGCCGCCGGGATTCCATCGAACTATCTGTCGAAGATTCTCTGGACCTTGGGCAACGCGGGTTTGATCGACGCCACTCGCGGCAGCGGCGGCGGGTATCGGATGCGCCGCCTGGCTTCGGATATCCGGCTGTTTGAGGTGGTGGAACTGTTCGACCGGCAGCGCTGGAAGCAGCGCTGCTTCCTCAGCGGCGAGCACCATTGCGACGAATCCAATCAGTGTCCCGCTCATGACGCCTGGCGCGGGGTCAGGGCCGTATACACGGAGTTTCTCGAACTTACGACCATTGCCGATTTCGCCCGTCCTTGCGCCAGACGGACAGGTCTGGTCAGCATCGCCGGGTGTGGCCCGGCGGAAGGAGCAAGTCCTCGATGAGGTGTTCATGGCAGCTCAGACGCTGGCGGACCAGGGTGCTCAAGGGCATATGCCTGCTCGTCTCCGCACCCGCACTCCTGGGGCAGGAATCGGCGGATTTCTTCCGCCAGAATTGCATAAGTTGCCACACGATCGGAGGCGGCCGGTTGACCGGTCCGGATCTGAAGGGCGTGAGCCAACGCGCCGAACGGGACTGGCTGGTACGATTCCTGGTCAACCCGCAGGCCGTGATCGATCGCGGCGACGCCTACGCGCAGAAACTTCTGCAAGAATCCCGCGGCGTCGTGATGCCGCAGATCTCCGGCATGAACCCGGCGCGAGCCGAGGCGCTTGTGGATCTGATCGACGCCGAGTCCAAACAAGAGAAGTCGCAATTCATCGGCGTCCAGATTACTGACCGGCCGTTCACCGCGGCCGAGGTCGAGACCGGCCGCCAAATCTTCCGCGGAGAGCGTTCGCTCAAGAACAACGGACCTGCCTGTCTCAGTTGCCACACTGCCCAGAACCTGGGCGGGCTCAGCGGCGGGCAACTTGGCCCTGACCTGACGAGGGCCTTTGAGCGGATGGAGGGCAGAAAGACGCTTGCCGCCTGGTTGGGCGCCCCGGCGACACCCACCATGGCCCCCGTCTTCAAGAAACACCCCATTGATTCCGAGGAGATCCTGCCGATCATCGCGTTTCTCGAAAATCAGGCGGCTGGCGGCGGCGAAGATTTGTCGGCCGGGAAACTCACGTTCTTGCTCGTTGGCTTGGGCGGCGCCGGTCTCATGCTGGTCGTGTTCGATCTGGCCTGGAGGTCCCGCTTCCGATCGGTGCGGAAGCAATTGGTGCTCAGCAGCACGGGGAGAGGTGAAGAGTGAAGCCGAACGATACATTGACTTGGATCAAGGATGAAGTCAACCCTGCCTCGCGCAGTTGGGAGCAGTTTTACCGGAACCGCTGGCAGCACGACAAGATCGTCCGGAGCACCCACGGGGTGAACTGCACGGGCGGCTGCACTTGGCAGATCTACGTCAAGGACGGCATCGTGACCTGGGAGATGCAGGGGCTCGACTATCCCAGCCTCGAGAGCGGCCTGCCGCCCTACGAGCCCCGCGGATGCCAGCGTGGAATTTCCTACTCGTGGTATCTCTATAGCCCGCTTCGCGTCAAGTACCCCTATATCCGTGGCGCATTGCTGGACCTCTGGCGCGAGGCGCGCGCCGAGCACGAGGACCCGGTGGCCGCTTGGAAGTCGCTGGTTTCGAATCCCGAAAAGAGGGCTCGCTGGCAGAAGGCGCGCGGCAAGGGTGGATTCCGCCGTTTGGGTTGGGACACTGCCGTGGAGTTGATCTCCGCGTCGATGATCCACACCATCCAGGAGTACGGACCCGACCGGATCGCCGGCTTCTCCCCGATTCCCGCCATGTCCATGATCAGCTACGCCTCCGGCGCCCGGATGCTGCAACTGATGGGCGGTGTCGCACTCTCTTTTTACGACTGGTACTGCGACCTTCCTCCGGCCTCGCCCGAGGTATGGGGCGAGCAGACTGACGTTCAGGAATCGGCGGACTGGTACAACGCCAAACTGCTGGCGGTGATGGGGTCGAACCTCAACATGACCCGCACGCCGGACTGCCACTTCGCCGCCGAGGCCCGGCACAACGGCACCAAGATGTGGGTCTTCGCGCCGGATTTCAACCAGGTGGCCAAGTATGCCGACGAGTGGATTCCGCTCAACGCCGGCCAGGACGGCGCTTGGTGGATGGCTGTCGCCCACGTGCTGCTCAAGGAGTTCCATCACGAACAGCGGACTCCATACTTCATCGAGTACTCGAAGAAATTCACTGACAGTCCGCTCCTGGTGGAACTCGTGGAGCGCGAGAGTGGGTTTCAGCCAGGCCAGTTGCTTCGCGCCAACAGGCTCTCCCCTTATGCAGAGGTGGAGAACGGGGACTGGCAGTTCCTCATGTGGGATGAGGACGACGCGGCTCCGAAGATGCCCCTGGGCAGCGTGGGGTACCGCTGGTCGAAGGAGAAGGGAAAGTGGAACCTGCAATTGAAGGATGGCGTCACCGGCAGCGACATCCGGCCGGCGCTCACCTTCCTGGAGGCCCACGACTGCGTCGTGCAGGTGAAGTTTGACGACTTCGGAGCCGGCACCATCAGGCGCCGGGGCGTGCCGGCGCGGCGCATCCCGACCGCGGACGGAAAGACGGTCCTGGTGTCCACGGTGTACGACCTCACCATGGCGCAACATGGCGTCGGGCGGGGTCTGCCGGGGGACTATCCCGCGGACTACGACGACGAGAATGCTCCGTTCACGCCTGCCTGGTCAGAGAAGTATACCGGCATGAGTAAGGATACGCTGATCCGGTTCGCCCGTGAATGGGGCGAGACGGCGCGGCTGACCAACGGCAAGTGCACCGTCATCATCGGAGCCGGCATCAATCACTGGTATCACAACAACCTCATGTACCGCGCGGCAATCAGCGCATTGATGCTGTGCGGATGCGTCGGCGTGAACGGAGGCGGACTGGCTCACTATGTGGGACAGGAGAAACTCGCTCCGGGTGAGCCGTGGTCGGCCATCGCGTTTGGCAAGGACTGGTATCCCCCGTCCAGGCTCCAGAACGCGCCAAGCTGGCACTACATCCACACCGACCAATGGCGCTACGAGCGCGACTACGCCGACTATCACAGCATGCCGCAAGAGCCCTTGATCCAGGATCTGCGAGGAACCCATACCGCCGACGTGCAGGCGCAGGCCGTCCGCAACGGCTGGCTTCCGTTCTATCCGCAGTTCAACAAGAACCCTCTCGCGGTGCCCAAGGAAGCCCGAGAGCAGGGCGCCAAGACGGATGAGGATGTGGTGCGACATGCCGTCAAACAGTTGAAGGAGAAAAAGCTGCGATTTTCCGTTGAGGACCCCGACGCGCCCGAGAACTGGCCGCGTGTCTGGTTCATCTGGCGCGGCAACGCCCTTATGGCCAGTTCGAAGGGGCATGAGTATTTCCTCCGCCACTACCTTGGCACGCACGACAACGCCATCGCCCCAGACATCGCCGAGGGGTCCGTCCACGATATTGAGTTCCACAAGACCGCCCCGCAAGGCAAGATGGATCTCGTCGTCGACCTGAACTTCCGCATGGATACGTCCGCGCTGTACTCGGATATTGTCCTGCCCGCGGCCTCCTGGTATGAAAAGGCCGACCTGAATTCGACGGACATGCACAGTTTCATCCATCCCTTGTCCGCCGCCGTTCCACCGTGCTGGCAGTCCAAGAGCGACTGGCAGATCTTCCGCACCATCGCCAAGAAATTTTCCGAACTCTCCGAGCGGCACTTCCCGGACCCGGTCGAGGATCTTGTCGCCACGCCCTTGGCGCATGATACGGCCGCCGAAGTGGCGCAACCGGCCATCCGCGAGTGGATGAAAGGCGAGGTGGAGGCCATCCCGGGCAAGACCATGCCTGGCCTGCGCGTGGTGAGGCGCGACTACAAGAACCTACACAATCAGTACATCTCGTTCGGCCCGATGGTGCCAAAGAACGGCCTCGGCGCGCATGGAACGCATTACGAGGTCGCCGACCTATACGAGGAAACGCTGCGAACCAAACCGTATGTCGAATGGAACGGCGCGCGATATCCCTCGCTGCTGGATGACGAGTTGGTGTGCGATACCATCCTGCGTTTCGCCACGGTGACGAACGGGGAGATGGCTTACCGCTCTTACCAGGAGATGCAGGAGCGGGTCGGGTTGCCGCTGGTGCAGCTTGCCGAGAAGAACCGGGGCGTGCGCGTCTCCTATAAGGATATACAGTCGCGCATCCACCGTTTTATCAACAGTCCCATGTGGTCCGGCCTGATCGAGAACGGCCGTGCGTATTCGCCGTTCACTTACAACGTCGAGGCGCTCGTGCCCTGGCGGACCCTCACCGGCCGGCAGCATTTCTACCTCGACCATCCCGGATACATCCAGTTTGGTGAGCACCTAGTGACCTACAAGCCCCGCCCACTGCCGAAGGACTACGCCGACCTGCGCGTCAGCAAAGAGGCGGGCCCGACCAAGATGCTGAATTACCTGACGCCCCATGGAAAGTGGCACATCCACTCCACATACGGTGACAACCAGCGGATGACCACGTTGTCGCGCGGAGTGGAGCCCTTCTGGATGAACGATCACGACGCCGCCGAAGTGGGAATCGTCGACAACGATTGGGTGGAGGTTCACAACGATCACGGCGTGGTGGTGACGCGCGCCGCCGTGAGCGCCCGCATCCCCCGCGGCGTTTGCATTCAGTACCACTCACCTGAGCGCACCTACTCGGTGCCGAAGTCTCCTCTGCGAAACTACCGCCGCGCCGGTGGCCACAACAGTCTCACGCGCATACGCCTCAAACCCAATCTGATGGTGGGCGGATACGGGCAGTTTACTTTTCACTTTAACTACTGGGGTCCCACGGGCTGCAACCGGGACACGCACGTTCTGGTGCGGCGATTGCCCGAACTGAAGTGGTAAAGGGAGGCCCATGATGAATGTCAGAAGCCAGGTCTCGATGGTGTTTCACCTCGACAAGTGCATCGGCTGCCATACCTGCAGCATCGCCTGCAAGAACATCTGGACCGACCGCAAAGGCGCCGAGTATATGTGGTGGAACAACGTGGAGACCAAGCCCGGAACCGGGTTTCCCACCGCGTGGGAAGACCAGGACAAGTACAACGGCGGTTGGGCCTGCGAGGACGGGCAATTGCGGCTGAAGTCCACTAGCAAGGCAAAGACGGTCTTCAACATCTTTCACCACCCGAACATGCCGACCATGGACGATTACTACGAGCCATGGACGTACGACTACCAGCACCTGTTCAACGCACCGGAGGGGCCGGACCAGCCCACGGCCGTCCCCATTTCCATGGTTACCGGCGAGTTGATTAATATCAAGTCCGGCCCCAACTGGGACGACGACCTGGGCGGTTCGCCCATCTACGCCGAGCATGACCCCAACCTCAAGGGACTCAGCGAAGAACAGCGACAGCAGCTTTTCGCGGTCGAACGGTTGGTGTTCTTCTACTTGCCCCGGATCTGCAACCACTGTCTCAATCCCTCGTGCGTGGCCTCCTGCCCCTCCGGCGCCTTGTACAAGCGCGGCGAGGACGGGATCGTATTGCTGGATCAGAATCGTTGCCGCGCCTGGCGCGCCTGCGTTGCCGCCTGTCCGTACAAGAAAACATTCTTCAACTGGTCCACGGGCAAGAGTGAAAAGTGCATCCTTTGTTATCCGAGGCTGGAGACCGGACAAGCCCCGGCTTGCTTCCACTCCTGCGTGGGACGCATCCGTTATCTCGGCGTGCTCCTCTACGACGCTTCGCGGATCGAGGAGGTCGCCAAGAGCCCCGCCGACGAACTCGTGGAAGCGCAGCGGTCCATCATTCTCGATCCGCATGATCCGGCGGTGACCGCCGCGGCCAGAGCGAATGGGATTCACGACTCAGTGATTGAGTCCGCGCGGCGCTCGCCTGTGTACAAGTTCGTCAAGGAGTGGAAGATCGCGCTGCCTCCTCACATCGAATTCCGCACGTTACCCATGCTGTTCTATGTGCCGCCCATGGCGCCCGTCATGGCCGGCAAGGAAACCGGGCCCGTAAAGAACGTCAGTGACGACCTCTTCCACGACATCGAGGAGGATCGAGTGCCGATGCGCTTTTTGGCGAACCTGCTTGGAGCCGGCAATGAAGGAAAAGTCCGCTACGCATTGCGGAAGCAGAAGGCTGTCCGCTGGTACCGCCGCGCGCTGACCGTCGGGGACGTATCGCACGCACAGGCCGCCGAAATGCTGGCGCAGGCCGACTGCACGCCAGAGGAAGCTGAGGCCATCTACCGGCTCACTTCCCTGTGTACGTTCGACGACCGCTTCGTCATCCCGCCCATGCACCGCGAGGAGGCCATCGAGATGCTGGCCGATCCTCTGGAGCACAAGCAGAATGCTGGCTTCGGTTTTCTGACCGGTCCCAGGAGGGGGTTATGAGCGAGAGTCAGAATCGTCAATGGTGCCTTCTTCTGGCGCCGCTGTTCGAATATCCAGACGCCGCCTATGTCGAGCATGTCCGGTTCGCGCTTGCGGGTTGCCCGCCAACCGCCCGTGACCAGTTGACCCGATTTCTGGCCGAGGTCGCCAGCCTCCCTCTCGCAGCCCTCGAGGAGTCCTTCATCCAAGCATTTGACCTCAATCCCGATTGCGCCCTCGACATCGGCTGGCATTTGTTTGGTGAAGACTACGCGCGCGGAGAGTTCTTGATCAAGTTGAAGGGGGAACACCGGCGCTACGGGGTCGATGAGCGTTCCGAACTTCCAGACCACTTGCCGGCCGTTTTGCGGCTTCTGGCGGCAATGTCCGGGGAGGAGGAGGCCGGCCGCCTTGCCCGGCAGTTCCTCGCCCCGGCAGTCTCCAAGATACGCTCCAACTTCAAGGAGCCGGTTCAACCTCTGGCCTGCCTGCTGGACTCGTTAGCCGCCTGCCTGGTCGACGCCGGCTACTCACCCGCCGCCGAGGAGGTTCTCCATGAATAGCGCTAGCACCTACCTGGACCACTTCTTTTTCCTCGCGTTGCCTTACGTCGCTTTCTTCACGTTCTTCTTCGTCACCATCGAACGGTACCGCAACCGGAAATTTACTTACTCCAGTCTCTCCTCCCAGTTTCTGGAAAACCAGCAACACTTCTGGGGCCTTGTTCCCTTTCACTATGGGATCCTTGTCGTGATCACGGGACACATCGTGGCCTTCCTGATCCCCCGCGAAGTACTCTGGTGGAACAGTAAACCGCTCCGGCTGTACATCCTGGAAAGCACCGCGCTGGTCTTCGCCATTCTGGCCGCCGTCGGACTTGTCGCCGCCGTGATTCGGCGCGTCAGCGTTTCGAAGTTGCGCCGCGTCACCAGCCCCGTCGATTGGCTGCTGTTCGCGATGCTGCTGCTCCAGATCCTGCTAGGGATCGAAGTTGCGGTCCGTTACCCGTGGGGTTCATCCTGGTTCGCCACCTCACTGACTCCCTATCTTTGGTCGGTGGCTTGGCTCAGTCCCGACCTGTCATACGTCAGCCCGCTTCCCTGGCACGTAAAGTTTCACATTATCAACGCCTACCTGCTGATCCTGCTGTTTCCCTTCACCCGGCTTGTCCATATCCTGGTGATTCCTAACCCCTATTTGTGGCGGAAACCGCAAGTAGTCCGTTGGTACCGGTCGCCGATGGGAGCGTGAAGCGTCGTCGAGATCCCGTATGCCGCATGTACATGGCGCGCCACGAAAAGGACTGATCGGAGCCACCGCAGGCTTCTTTGTGGGTTTTGCCGCTGTGGCCTTGTTCGGCTCCACGGCCGCGGCGTTCCGGGCAGCGATGGGGCTCAGCCCATTCCAGGTCGGGATTCTCATAGCCATGCCGTCCCTCTCCGGTGCTCTCCTCCGAATCCCGTTCTCGGCTTGGGTGGACACATCGGGAGGGCGCAAACCCTTTCTTACACTTCTGGCACTTTCGAGTATCGGCATGGCGGGATTGTTAGCGCTATTGGCCTCGTTCTACCCATCCCGGATGAGCGCGAACTTGTATCCGGTGGTCTTGTTGCTTGCGTTATTGAGCGGTTGCGGCATCGCAACATTCTCCGTCGGCGCCGGGCAGGTCGCTTACTGGTACCCCAAGGCCGGCCAGGGGTTGGCTCTGGCTCTGTTCGCGGGCGTTGGAAATCTTGCACCGGGGATCTTCTCCATGCTGATCCCCATCGCCTTGCAGTCACTCGGCCTTACGTGGTCCTATGCCTTTTGGTTGGGGCTGCTGCTGGCTGGGCTTGCTTACTACTGGGTGGCCGGGTCCAACGCCTGGTACTTCCAGTTGCGTCAGGCGGGCATGGGCGACGCCGAAGCCCGCCAGCAGGCACAAGCATTGGGGCAGGAGCTCTTTCCAAAGGGGGATCTGAAGGATACCCTTCGTTCCTCCGCGCGCACATGGCGAACTTGGGCGCTGGTTCTCATGTACTTCACCACGTTCGGTGGCTTTATCGCGTTGACGGCGTGGTTCCCTACGTACTGGACTCAGTTTTTTGGACTCACCCCCATTTACGCTGGGCTGCTGACCGCTTTGTTCTCGCTGTTGACTTCCTCGATCCGCATCGCCGGCGGCATCCTTTCGGACCGTTTGCGCGAAGGCGGAGAGAACACCGCCGTTCTGGGGCTCCTCATCATGATGGCCGGCGCTCTTGTGATGGTGAACGCTGACCAGTATGAACTGGCAATTCCCGGCTGCGTGCTACTCGGCTGCGGCATGGGAATCTGCAACGCAGCGGTCTTCAAGCTGGTTCCTCAAGCGGTTCCTCACGCGATTGGCGGAGCGGTCGGTTGGGTAGGCGGTCTCGGCGCGCTGGGGGGATTTCTGATCCCGCCGGCTATGGGGTTTGCCGTCAGCGACCTCGGCAGCCGCGGCTATGCGATCGGCTTTATCGTATTCATCTATCTCTGCCTTGCTTCGATGACCACGGCTTGGATTCTCAAGTACGTCGACGGCAAGCCGGTCCCCGAACTCACCCGCCTCGATAGCCAGCCCATCACGGGGAGGAGGGACCAACCTGCGTCATGACCCACCGCATTGTGAGCATCATCCTTTTGATCGGCCTGGCGTTTAGTGTCCACCTGTTTTCCTCCAGGCTGGGCTCGGCCCGGCTTCCAGGCAACCAGCAGGGCTACGAACCGGCGCAGCCAATCGCCTACTCGCACCGCCTCCACGCTGGTGAACTGAAAATCGATTGCCTCTACTGCCACTCCGGCGCCATGCGCAGCAGGCATGCGGGCATCCCCTCGGGCAACATCTGTCTCAACTGCCATTCGCAGGTCAGGGCTTCCTTCGGCGCCGTCCGCCAGGAAGATGAACTGGCCACAAAGGAAAACCGGAAGCCCAGACCTGTGACCTCCGCCGAGCTGTCACGGCTGTATCAGGCCATGGGGCTGACTGTCCAGGGCGAACTCAAAGCCCAATTGATCACTTCCGGCATCTCGTGGACGCGGGTCCACAACCTGCCCGACTTTGTCTACTTCGACCACCGCGCGCACGTCACGGTGGGCGTCGCTTGCCAGGTGTGCCATGGGCCCGTCGAAACCATGGAGCGGATGCGCCAGTTCTCCACTCTCAGCATGGGCTGGTGTGTGAACTGCCATCGCGATGCAAACCGGAAAGGGATCCAGGGCCGGGCGGTGAACGCCTCCATCGACTGTGCCACCTGCCATTACTGAGGAGTCTCCATCGATGATTGATCCGCATCCATCCCTTTGGCGCACTCTCGATGAGTATGCTGACCAGCCCGGTTCCGAACGGCGTGGGCAGGCTGAGTTCGACGACACGCCGCTCCGGCATCCTGCGTCGCCTGGCAGGCGGGATTTCCTCCGCGCCACTGGTTTTGTGATGGCCGCCGGGGCCATAGGCGGATGCAGCCGCGCGCCAGTGCGCACCGCGTCGCCCTTGCCCTCACAGCCGGAGGGCTATTGGCCAGGCCGTTCGGACCAATACGCGACAGTCTGTGGAGGCTGTGCGGCCGCCTGCGGCGTATTGGCCAAGGTTCGCGACGGACGCCCTGTGAAGTTGGAGGGCAATCCGGACCACCCCCTTTCGCGAGGCGGGTTGTGTGCCGTCGGCCAAGCTTCCATTCTGAGCCTTTATGACGGCCTCCGGTTACGGCAACCACTCATAGAAGGCAAGCCGTCATCGTGGGAAGAGTCCGACAAGGCGATCGCCGCCGCTCTCGACTCCATCCGGCGGCAGAAGGGCGCGATCAGGGTTCTCACCGGAACCATGACCAGCCCGTCGCTGCTGGAACGCGTCCGCGGATTCGCGGCGAGCTTCGACAACGCGCGGCACGTGATGTTTGACTCGCTCTCGGTTTCCGCGCTGCTCGATGCGCATGAACTTTTATTCGGAATCCGTGCCCTACCCAGGATGCGGTTTGACAGAGCCCCCGTGGTAGCCGCCTTCGATGCCGATTTCCTCGGTTCATGGATCTCTCCGGTTGAATTCGCCCGCGGCTATCGGGAGGCGCGGCTGGAAAACGGCGCCCCCTCCCAACATGCCTGGCACGTGCATTTTGAATCCCGCATGTCCGTGACGGGAGCCAGGGCGGATGAACGCATCCGGCTCGCTCCCGGCCAGATCGCCCCGGCGCTGGAGGCGCTGGCCTCACGTCTGGCCGCGCGGGCCGGCGCGCCATTCCCGGCTGCACGCGGCCAATCCAGCGGGCTTCCTGAACATCAACTTGACGGGCTTGCCGAGCGCCTTTGGAACGCCCGTGGAAAAGGCCTCGTGGTTTGCGGCCTGGCCGGCCTCAAGGCGCAAAAGCTCTGCGCCTACTCCAACCACCTGCTCGGCAACTACGGAACGGCGCTTGACCTGGACCGGCCTTCACTGCAGCGGCAGGGCAGCGACAAGGCCATGTCCGGGTTGCTCCAGGAGATCGCGGCCGGCCAGGTGGCCGCGCTTTTGGTACACGGCGTCAATCCCGCCGCGGATCTCCCGCTCGACAACCAGTCGCTGGAGGCGCTGCGGCGCATCCCGCTGTTCGTAAGCTTGAGCGCCCAGATGGATGAGACGGCGCATATGGCGCGATTCGTCTGCCCTGACGCCGACCCCCTGGAGTCCTGGGGCGATGCAGAGCCGGTGGCTGGAGTGGTTAGCATCCAACAGCCAGTCTTCCAGCAGGTGGGCAAGAGCCGTCCGGCCATCGAGAGCTTCGCCGCCTGGAACGGCCAGCCCGCGGCCGCGCACGACTTGGTGCGTGCTCATTGGCGGAACTCGATTCATCCTCGCCACACTGGCGGCCTTTCATTCGATGAGTTCTGGCGAACCGCGCTCCAGGCCGGCGCCGTCGAAGTGAAACCGCAAAGCCGTGCCCCCCTGACCATCCGAGGCGAAGCAGTGGAGCCCCTCGATCCCGCGGGCCACGGCGAGGGCCTGACCGCCGTACTGTATGCCAAGACCGCCCTTCCCGACGGCCGGTACGCCTTCAACCCGTGGCTGTTGGAGCTGCCCGATCCGGTCACCAAAGCCACCTGGGACAACTATGCATGCCTGTCCCCGGCCAAGGCCGCCGCGCTCAGCGTCGCAGACGGGGACCTGGTCCGGCTCAGCGCGGATGGGCACGTCATCGAATTGCCTGTTCTGGTCCAGCCCGGCCAACACGACGGCGCCGTGGCCATTGCGCTTGGCTATGGCCGCAAGATTTCGCAACGCTTCGCGCGCGTGGGTCCACAGTGGCTCTACGCCCACCCGTCCGTTGGCGCGGACGGATTGGTCGGCGTCAACGCATCGTGTCTTTTGCAGTGGTCGCCGGAGGCGCTTTCCTACCTGCGAAACGTGCAGATCGAGAGAACTGGGCGCAGACGGGAACTGGCGATCACTCAGACGCACCATACACTCGCAGTTCCCCCGAATCTTGACCCAGGCGGCCCACCGCGCCCCATCGTTCAGGAAGTCAGTCTGGCTGCTCTGTCCGCTCCCTCGTCGCACCAAGGCGAACCCCATCCCGAACTCTGGCCCAGGGACCATCTATACACGGGCCATCGCTGGGCCATGGCCATCGATCTGGACGCCTGCACGGGGTGCTCAGCCTGCGTCGTCTCCTGTCAGATCGAGAACAATGTCCCTGTCTCCGGCCGCGACGAGGTCGTCCGCAACAGGGAGATGTATTGGCTGCGCATCGACCGCTACTACAGCGGGTCGCCGGAGAATCCCCGCGTCGCGCATCAACCCATGATGTGCCAGCACTGCGAACACGCGCCGTGCGAGACCGTCTGTCCCGTCCTGGCTACCGTGCACAGCTCCGAGGGGCTGAACCAGCAGGTGTACAACCGCTGCGTCGGCACACGTTACTGCGCCAACAACTGCCCATACAAGGTGAGGCGGTTCAATTGGTTCGAGTATCCGCATGAGGATCGGCTCGTCAACCTCCTCCTGAATCCAGACGTCACCGTGCGCTCGCGCGGCGTCATGGAGAAGTGCAGCTTCTGCGTGCAACGAATCCAGGAGGCCAAGATCGAGGCCAAGCGCCTCGGAAAGCCCCTTGCCGAAGGGGACGTGGCGCCGGCCTGCCAGCAATCCTGCCCGGCCCAGGCCATCGTCTTCGGGGATTTGAACGACTCCAAGAGCCGGGTGTCCCACTGGGCCGCCCATCCCAGGGGATACCGCGTACTCGAGGAAATCAATGTCCGCCCATCCGTCTATTACTTAAAGATCATCCGGCGCGATGGGCAGGCAACTGAAGGGGGTCACCATGGCTGAAGCAGGAACCGTCCGTCTACCCCTCATCCAGGGCGGTAAATCGCTGGCCCAGGTGACCCTCGACGTTCTGGCGCCCATGGAGCGGCGGCCAGGTTTGCTGTGGTGGGTGGCGTTTGCCATCGCGCTCGGGCTTCTCGCCTTGGGCGCCGCCGCCGTAAGCTACCAGGTCGCCACCGGCATTGGTACCTGGGGCCTGAACAACACCGTCGGATGGGCCTTCGACATCACCAATTTTGTGTTCTGGATCGGTATCGGCCACGCGGGCACACTCATTTCCGCGATCCTCTTCCTGTTCCGCCAGCGCTGGAGGACCTCCGTCAACCGTTCGGCGGAAGCAATGACGCTGTTCGCCGTCATGTGCGCCGGCATTTTTCCCCTGATTCACATGGGCCGCCCTTGGATGGGCTTCTGGGTCTTCCCCTACCCCAACGACCGCGGGCCGCTCTGGATGAACTTCCGTTCGCCCCTGGCTTGGGACGCATTCGCCATCTCCACTTACTTCATCATCTCGGCCACCTTTTGGTACATCGGACTGATTCCTGACCTGGCCACGATCCGTGACCGCAGCCGCCCAGGGCTGCGGCGGGCCGTCTTCTCCTTGCTCAGCCTGGGATGGGACGGCAGCTACCGCACTTGGCAGCGCTACGAAACCGTCTACACACTCCTCGCCGGGTTGGCTACGCCCCTCGTGGTTTCCGTGCACACCATCGTTAGTTGGGACTTCGCCACCTCCGTCATCCCTGGCTGGCATGCGACCATCTTTCCACCTTACTTTGTCGCCGGCGCCATCTTCTCCGGCATGGCCATGGTGCTGACGCTCATGATCATCGCCAGAAAAGCGATGAACCTGGAACACTACATCACCCACAGGCACGTGGACGTGATGTGCAAACTCATCCTGCTCACAAGCGGAATCGTTTCCCTCGCCTATGGGACCGAGTTCTTCACGGCCCAATATTCGGGAAATTCATACGAACAGTTCGTCTTTCTCAACCGGGCGTTGGGGCCCATGGCATGGTCCTACTGGACCATGGTCTCCTGCAATGTGCTGGCTCCTCAATTTCTCTGGTTCAAACGCGTGCGCTCTTCACTCCCAGCGGTGTTCGTGATCACCATCTTTATCAACATTGGCATGTGGTTTGAGCGCTTCGTCATCATCGTCACAAGCCTGCACCGCGACTACCTGCCTTCCAGTTGGGCCAGTTACACGCCCAGCCCGATTGAAGTGGCGACACTGCTCGGGAGCTTCGGGCTGTTCTTCACACTCTTCCTCCTCTTCTGCCGCCTTCTTCCGGTGATCGCCATCGCCGAAGTGAAAGGTGTACTTCAGCATGGCCACGCCTCCGGCGGCGGACAACCACGCCACGACGAAGGGGGACGCCAGGAATGACACGCAGGGTCATGGTCGGTATTTTCGCCGACGAACAGCAGGTCATGCGGGCGACCAGGGCTGTCCGGAAACAGGGGCTGCGGATACTGGACGTGTATGCTCCTTACGCCGTCCACGGTTTGGACGAAGCCATGGGGCTGCCACCGTCGCGGCTGCCTTGGGTCTGCTTCGCGCTTGGCCTTTCGGGCGCCGCGCTCAAGGTCTGGTTCGAATACTGGACGACATCCTTCGACTGGCCCGTGAATGTGGGCGGTAAACCCTGGGACTCACTCCCGGCATTTGTCCCCATCACGTTCGAGGTCATGGTCCTCTTTGCCGGTTTGAGCACGGTCTTTGCCTTCTTCCTGGTCAGCCGGTTGTATCCCGGCAGGAAAGCCGTGATCGCCGATCAAGGCACCACAAACGACCGCTTCGCCCTGGTGATCGAGGAAGCCGACGCCGCGTTCGACCCCCAGATGGTCAAACGCCTGCTGGAGACATACGGAGCTGTCGAGGTCCTCGAACGGGCCGAGGAGACTGCTTTATGAGGCTCAATGGGTTCCTGCTTGCCGCATTTCTCGCCTCGATTGCGGCGAACCTGCTCGTCCGTCCCGCCGCCACAGGACCGAACTTCGAGTTCATACCGGAAATGGTGCGCACCAGCGCCTTCAAAGCCTACTCAAGCCACCCTGACCTGCCAGGTGGGAGAACGCTGCAACTCCCCCCGGCCGGCACACTCGCAAGAGGCCGCCGGGATATCGGCTTTGGGCCGGGCGAGGCCGAGGCGCTGAGGGCCGGGGCGGCCCTGGCGAACCCCATCTCCACCGAGGATCTGGAGGCTGCCGCCCGCGGCGGAGAGATGTTCCGGATCTACTGCTCCCCCTGCCACGGCGCCTCTGGACGTGGTGACGGGGCCGTGGCCATGCGCGGCTTTCCAGCGCCGCCGCCTCTGAACAGCGAAAAAGCTCTCGCGATGAAGGATGGCCAAATCTTCCACCTTATCGCCTTCGGCCAGAAAAACATGCCGGGCTATGCGGCACAGATCGACCCCGTGGATAGGTGGAAGGCGGCGCTCTACGTGCGCACGCTGCAACGTCGACTACAAGCGCCCCCGCCTGCCCCCGCGGCGGCCGGCGCGACGAGTGAGGTCAAGCCATGAAGCCGCAAAAATGGGCAATGGGACTCGCCGCCTTGGGTGGTGCGCTGGTGGCTCTTGGCATGGTTCTCTCACCGCGAGCCGCCCTGGGTAGCGTACTCACGGCGGGCTATTGGCTGACCTGCATGGCGCTATTCGGAGTCTTCTTCGTTTCCGTCCAGTATGCAAGCGGTGCAAGTTGGTCGGTGGCGTTCCGGCGGGTGCCCGAAGCCATGGCCTCGACTCTTCCCGCCGGCGCCGCCATGATTGCGGCGGTACTGGCCTTCGCACCACTGCTGTATCCCTGGGTTCACGAGCATGGCCACTTCGCTGGCTTCAAGCGGGTATGGCTCGATCTTCCTTTCTTCCTCGTCCGCGCCACGATCTTCCTGTTGCTCTGGTGGTTATTCGCACGCCTTATCGTGCGCTGCTCCCGCCTCCAGGACGCCACTCGCGACCCCGGCCTCACCTGCCGGGTCACACGGCTGTCGGTGGGCTTCCTCGTCATTTTCGCCATCACCTTTTCCCTGGCCAGCTTCGATTGGGTAATGTCGCTAGAGCCCCATTGGTACAGCACGATTTTTGCCATCTACAACTTCGCCGGGATGTTCTCATCCGGCCTGGCGGCGCTCATCCTGCTCCTCGTCTGGCTGCGCCGCACGGGGCCTTTGCGCGAATTCATTAGCGCGGAGCACTTTCACGATCTGGGCAAGTTGCTGTTCGGTTTCACAACGTTTTGGATGTACATCTGGTTCAGCCAGTACATGCTGATTTGGTACGCGAACATTACGGAAGAGAGTGTCTACTACATCCAACGGACACAGCGGTATTGGGGGCCATTGTTCCTGCTGAACGTCATCCTCAACTGGATTTTTCCGTTCCTGGCCCTGATGCCCAAACGGGTGAAACGGACGCCTCATCTGCTGGCCCGGGTGGCCACAGTGGTGGTCATAGGCCGTTGGTTGGATCTTTATCTGATGATCAAACCTGCGACGGGAGTCGCCAATCCCAGCCTGGCTCCCTGGGACATTGGCGCCATCCTCGCCTCCACGACAATCTTCCTGTTCCTCTTTCAGCGCGCTTACCGTCAGGCCGGGCCAGTTCCACTAGCCGACCCCCGGTTGGAGGAGAGCCTCAGCTACCACAATTAGCGCGAATGTCTCAATAGTTTTCGCGGGACACATACGAGGGCTTGTTCCTCAGACAGACAAAGATCCGCTTGTCTTAGGCGAGTCACACCAGCAGGTACCTAAAGCGCGTCCCACGCGTGGGTTTCAATCCACGGGCATGCGCGCACTACAAGGAAACTCCTCAGAAGACGATGTCCGTCAGCTGTGTCGCACCGATAACCTGCTCGCCAAACGAACCCAACCGGTTGCAGCGCTTTGGAGACTCGAATGGTAACGCCTACCTCCTAAAATTGGTCGTGCACAGATCTGGAAAGAAGAGCAAGAAAGTACTCAAGCGTGAATGCGCTGAAGGTTTCGAGCGCGTCTGTCAGTGCGAGTACGGCGAGTGTGACAGTGCGGTTTGTCTCAACGGAGGGGGCGCCCCAATCCCTTATCCCCAAACCGTACAAGCTATCTCAAGCAGCAGAAAGTCAAGAGGGCGGCGGATGCCCCCGTTCTCGCTCGCCGGAGGCTGCTCCGAAACGCGGCCGCTAATCGGGCGATCAGGGCCGGGAACATACGCCCAAAATACGTGAGCGCTACGTGAACCACAGGGGTGGCAGACTCTTGTGGTTCACGTAGCGCTCACAAACATTCGGGAGCAGAGCCGGCGTTCCCCACTCCTCTTCATGGCCTTTTACCTGAACCAAAGGTCGAATCGTCACTTGAGTACGACGCCAGCGCTCGGGCTCCGCTAGCCAGGTTCACGCCTGCCGTTTTGGGAATCGCATTCGCCGCAACAGGTCCTGAAATCGCTCGTCGGCCCGGAACGGCCTAAACCTCGGATCCGAGTTTACGAACGGCAGAAACCCCGAATGTTCCTCGTAGGCCGTGTTCAGCCATTCGAAGGCACGCTCCTTGTCATCAAGTCCGGCATAAATGACGGCAATATCATACGGGGAAATGTATTTCTTCTTTGATTCAGCCAGCAGTTCACCAAGAAGTTTCTCCGCCCGCGACCTGTTCCCGGAGCGCGCAAAGGCATGCGCGATGGATGCCTTCTGTATCGTGATGTCCCAGGATTTCCGTAACGCTGACAATGCTTCCTGAAACATGCCCTTCTGCTCGTAGATCCAACCTAATGTCATCAGCGCCCACCCATGCTTGGGGTCAAACGCGAGCGCCCGGCGCGTCGCCTCAAGAGCCTTGTCTTCATCTCCGGCTAAGAAGTAATGAAAACCCAGGCAGGAGATCAAGGCAGGGTTAAACGGATCGAGTTCAATCGCACGTCGACACTCCCGCGTGGATTCCTCGGCGCGGCCCGTCCATATGAGGATGTGCGCGAGCGAGTGCCGCACATCGCCATCCGCGGGATCAAGGCCAACAGCGCGGCGAATGCCTTCCTCCGCTTCTGACCAACTCCATTGCAGGTGGAGCTTGCCCAATGCCATCGACGCATGCGCACTGGCCTGCGTCGGATCCAACTCCAGCGCCCGGGAAGAGGCATTAATCATACTCGTAAAAGCCTCGCGAGGCGGCAGAAAACCAAATAAGCTGGGATAATACAGTTGATTCGCGAGACCCGCGTAGGCCGATGCATAGCCGGGGTCGAATTTCACGGCCTTGGCATACTCGCCACGAAGGTAAGCTTCATGCGCGTTGGCGTTCAACGGCCGCACCAGTGCCGCCGAGACTCGCGGTTCGGGCCGCAAGCCCCGCCCGATCCCCTGGGCAATCGCCTGGGCGATTTCGGATTGCGCGGCCAGGATCTGACCCAGATCGCGGTTGTAAGTCCCGTTCCAAATTGGCGACTGGTCTCTTACTCGAATCAGTCGAGCGGTGACGTGGGCTCGTCCGCCCTTTCTTTGAACTCCGCCTTCGACCACATAGCGTACCTTCAAATCCCTCCCGATCTGTTCGATCGTTGAGCTTCCCGCCTGGTAGCGTTTGATGGAAGTACGCGCGATTGCGCCAAGCCGGTCCGGGTAGAGCCGGTTCAATATCGAGATCATGTCCTGATGCAGGCCGTCGGCCAAAAAGGCCTCTTCCGGATTACCTCCTATGTTTTCGAACGGCAGCACGGCGACCATGATTCTGGGTTCCGGCGAAGACAGCGGCCACCGCAAGAGGAATGCTCCACCGGCCACGCTGGCCGCGCCTATCCCCGCGGCGACCAGCATCCAGCGGCGGGTCCGCACAGTCGCGGTGGCCGCTTCCGATTGCTGCCACTCCTCCAGATCCGCGGACAAACTGGCGATGGACTGATATCGGACTTCCCGGTCTTTCTCCAGTGTCTTGAGAATCACCCGGTCCAAGCTGGCCGGGACCGCCCCGTTCACGGCTGAGGGTTTCACGGGCGATTCGGTGAGAATTGAGCCGATGATTCCGGCGGGCGTCTTGCCGCGGAAAGGAATCCGGCCGGTGGCCATCTCATACAGCACAACGCCTAACGAAAAAATGTCGCTGCGTGCATCGACTTCCTCGCCCACCGCTTGTTCCGGAGACATGTAGGCGAGAGTTCCCATAATCGTTCCGGTGGCGGTGAGAGAGAAGGAGAGATTGCCAGCGCCCGCATTCAGCCGCGGCGTTGCACTGGAACCAGCGGCAGCCTCCGCGTCGCGCTTTGCCAAGCCAAAATCCAGGATCTTCACCTGCCCGCCGTGGGTGACGAAGATATTGGCCGGCTTCACATCCCGGTGCACAATGCTCCTGGCATGCGCTGCCTCAAGAGCTGCGCAAACCTGTCGGGTCACTGACAGCAACTCCGGGAGCGGTGTGGGTTCTTCGGCAATACGGTCCTTGAGCGACTGCCCTTCGAGCAATTCCATGACGAGGAACGAGCGTCCTAGAAATTCCCCCACATCATAAATAGTGCAGATGTTCGGGTGGTTCAGTGCCGAGGCCGCGCGAGCCTCGCGCTTGAACCGATCCTGGGCCGCCGAATCGCCCGTCATGGCTCGCGGAAGGAACTTGATGGCTACATGGCGATCGAGGCGATTGTCATGAGCTTTATAGACTTGACCCATGCCGCCGGTGCCGAGGAGATCCATGACCGTGTAGGGTCCGATTCGCTCGCCCGGCGGCACCGGTTCGTGGGCTACCGGGGCAGGCGAGCCGGATGAATCCGACTCGAGGAAGCCGGCTGCCAGTCCCTCGATAGCCAGCAGCGATTCCACCTCGCGGCGAAGCGCCTGATCGCCGCTGCACGCTTTGTCAAGAAATCGTACTCGCGCCTCAGCCGTTGTCTCGTGTGCAGCGTTGAAGACGCTTTCGATTTGACGCCATCGTTCGGCTAGCATACTCGTACTCCTGGAGTGCATCGAAGCAACGGGGCCGCGGGCTCCCGGAGAGATCCTATCCTTTGCTGCGTCACTTGATGGGAATCGTCACGGCAGGGCCCGGAATCCATGCCGCGGTTAGCTGAATGGTAGCAGCCCCAGAGGCGGCATCGGAGGGCACCTGGAAATCGACGCGGTAGACGTCCGTTTCTCCCGGCCAGCCGATTTTGGTGATCGCTGGCACGGCTTTCTCGTTGATGGTTACCTCCACCGGCGAGTTGACCTCCTGCAACGGATCGGCGGAGAAGCGCACGGAGCCGCGAGGCATCAGATCTGGCTTCACTGGACCCAATCCCGTGGCACGCACGATCAGTACTTCGCCCCTGCTGGCGGGGTTTCCCGCTGTCACCGGCGAAAAGTCGGCGCCATGAAAGACCGCAGGTCCGGCAGAGGTCATTTGCACTGTAGGCCGGAACTTGGGGTACAGATAGAAGATCGCTTGGATCTTTCCACCTGCGCGATTGCGCCGGTTGGCGGGGTCCTCAGCCGTGGACGCCTGTCCGTTGGGGACCCTTACCACCAAACGATGTTCTCCGACCACACCGGAGAATCCACCCAGCCCGCCCATCACAACATGCCCTCCCGGAGGTGTCGCTCCTGTGTCGGAGAGCGTCCCCACGTAGGTGCCATCGGGAAGGTAGACATGAAACGTGCAATACAAGGTCCCTCCCAGGTCGAAATCCGCGATCGGCTGCCCAGGCTGGGGCGCGGCCCTGTACGGCATGGCGTACACCGTGGTCGACCAGAGTCCCTTGGCCGGTTTTCCATTGACCGCCACGATGTCGGCGACGCTGACCGCTTCAACAAAGGCTTGATTCACCGACGTTGTCGGACCCGGCTCTTTCGCTAACTGAGTTGCATCAAAGACTGTCCCTCGATAGAGAACATGGTTTTCGACATCGATCGTGAGTACAACTGGTTGCTCCTGCACTTGCGCCAGTATCGAATTGGCAACCAAGGCTGCCAGCAGACATTTAGTTTTCATATAGTTTGGACTCTTTCCTTTGATAGGCTCAAGAGAAACCTCCTGAGCAACAGACTGTGTTCGCGAAAAATTCCCCAGTGTTAGGATGCGGTGCCTAAGTCCACGTCACTGAATTGCGATGGACACTGAGGAACTGGGAATCCAAGCGGTGATTACCTGAAGTGTTGCCATTCCGGGCGATATGCCAGACGGCACGCGGAAGTTTACTTGGTAGCCATCGGCCGAGCCCGGGTAGCCTACGGCGGCGAGCACCTCGGCGGATATCCCATTCACCATCACCTCGACTGGAGAGTTAACGGGCGCCAGAGGACTTGTTGGGAACGGCTTGCCCAGCTCGAGGTTGCCTCGGACAGGCCCAAGACCGGTGGCGAACAGGGAAAGAAGGTCGCCCGCCTTCGCCGGCTTCGCGGCTGTCACCACACTGAAGTCGTTGGAGTGGACCACTGCGGGCGCGGTCCCTGTCATCTGGATCTGAGGCCGGGACAGGGGAGTAAGGGACAGCAACATGCGCAGGCGCCCTCCTCCATGCACCCGCCGGTTCGACGGATCCTCCTCAAAGGATGTGTTGCGGTTCCCAGATCCCCCCACGAATCCGGACTGTCCCCTAACGTTAAGGAACGCACCGGTGCCGCCGACGATCGCGCCGTTGCCCGCTGTCATTGCTGCCGGCGACCCGGGCGGAGGTGAGCCGCCGGTTAGCCATTGGGCCATGATCGTGCCGATCGAAGTGCCATCTGGCTGCTGGATTTCGAAGGCTTGAAGGCCAGAGCCACCACTCCGGGAGATGTCGGCGATGGTTTGTCCGGACGCCATCGCGGGATTGAACCGGAGGAGTTGGCCACGATTGATATAGGTACCCTTGGCTGGTCTGCCATTCACGGCCACGATATCGGCAAGGTGCAGCGACTCCGTGAAGGCCGGGAAGATCCGCGTCGTTGCTCTATTTTTGGCGTCGGTTGCGAACTTGGATGGGTCTCCGCCGTCATTCCAGTATTGGACGTAATTCTCAATGTCGATCTCCAGAAGGACCGGAGGGGACACCTGCGCCCGGCCCACAACGCCCCAAAGGGACAGGCACCCGGCTAGTGCCAAGCGCCTCAAGCGATGCCCCGCAGTGTCACGAATCGCTGGCGCGGGGACCGCGATGGCTCTCCAAAGACTCTTCATATTCGCTCCTTTGCTAAGTCAGAAATTGTAGATAGATCGCTGGCCAAGGCACCGACGTGTCGGCCTTCAACCCGTTCTTGCGCCGGCGTCACACAGGACCACCTGCTGGGGTAGGGATACTGTCGCTGGAAATAGACTGTCCACCCCGCGGTCACGTCGCCAAGTTCCACGGATTGCATGAGAGGATGAGCTGCGTGACGGCCCATCCATATCTGTTGCCCGGCTGGGAATGTGAGAACAGGACCCGCAATCCATGCCCCGGTCAATGGAAGAGTTACGAGACCCAAAGCCGCATCGGACGGCGCCTGGAAATCGACCCGATCAACGTCGGTCTCTCCCAGCCACCCCACCTGATTAGAGACCGGCGCCTCTTGATCTAATTACGGGCCCAGCTGTTGAACCACGGTGGTCCTACTGGACATCGAACTCCACCGGCGGGCCTGGTATCCAAGCCGAGGTGAGATAGATCGTTGCCTTTCCCTGTGCAAGCCCTGACGGGACGCGGAAATCCACGCGATACAGGTCATAGGTGCCGGGCCAGCCGACTTTGTTGATTACCTCGGCGTCCATTCCGCTGACGGTCACTTCTATCGGTGAGTTGACCACCTCGACCGCATCGGCTTTGAACAGCCGGCTTCCCGGAGGCAGAAGATCGGGCCGGGTGGGGCCGAGATTCTTAGCTCGCACAATCAGGACCTCACCCGCGCGTGCCGGGCTGGTCGCGGTCACCGGCGAAAAGTCGGCACTGTGGTAGATAGCCGGCCCCGCGGGCGAAACATCTACCACCGGGCGGTGCTTCGGATACAAGCTAACGATGACCCGTCCCTTGCCGCCACCGTTGAGGCGGCGATTGGCCGGGTCTTCCGAGACCGAAGCAATCCTGAAGGGCGTCACTTGCTCCCACTCGCGGTGTTCACCTTCCACGCCGAAGAACGCTCCATTGCCCCCGAGGATGGCATGGCTCGGCCCAGGAAGGCCCCCGCCAGTCCAAAGGGTGCCGATCCAGTTTCCGTCGGATCCCTGGAACTGGAAAAAGGACAAGTAGGGTCCGTTGCCGTCGTGGTCCGCAATCGCTTGCCCTGCCTGAGGATTCACTCTGGCAATGAGCGCTGAGGTCCTGCTGGTGAGGAGGCCTTTCACCGGCTTCCCATTCACGGCAACGATGTCACTGATGGCCGCACTATATTGGAAAGCTCTCGATGGTCCTGGAGTCGTCACTCCGGGCTCCCTTGCCAACTTGGTGGGCTCGGTTACATCCCCCCGGTAATGAACTACGTTGCTGATGTCGATCGTCAATACCACCGGTTGCTCTGCGGCTTGACCGAAGCCTGCAGTGGTGCATGCCGCCACAAGCGCGGCCGTCGCGATTGTTCTCCGAAGACAGTTCATGTTTGCTCCTTGCCAAAGCTGGCTGCCAGGTTGATTGCTTGGGTGTAGGGGAACGGGCTTGACTTGCTCCGCTCGCACGCCGGTTCGCCAAATTTCTCAACCTGTCAAACCTAATACCGTGAACCGCCGGCAAATCCCGGCATCAGAGTTTGAAGTATTTTCGATGGTGTAGTCTGGAAAACGTGAATCCCAGTGATTCCGAGGACATAAGCGGCTTGCTAGTGGCTTGGACCAGGGCGATGACAAAGCTCTAGGCGCTTTGATGCCCATGGTTTATGAAGATTTGCGCAGAATCGCCCGCCGGCAGTTAAGCCGCCGTACGTCTGGGCACATCCTGCAATCCGGCACTCTGGCGCATGAAGCGTATATGAAACTGGTCCAGTCACGGGGCATCCGCTGCCAGAATCGAGCCCACTTCTTTGCCCTGTGTTCGCAAATGATCCGGCGAATTCTGGTGGATCATGCGCGCAAACGGCGCTACGCCAAGCGAGGTGGGGGACAGGTGGAGGTTCCGCTGGACGAGGTCATGATTGGGACCAAGGCGCGTGGAGTTGAGGTCGAGGCTTTGGATGCGGCGCTCACATCGCTCGCCAAAATCGATGAGCGCAAAGGCCGGGTGGTGGAACTGCGGTTCTTTGGGGGCCTGAGCGTGGAAGAAACCGCGGAGGTGCTCGAGATCTCAGAGGAAACCGTTTCGCGCGACTGGAGGCTGGCGAAGGCGTGGCTATTTCGCGAGCTTAATGCGAGGGGATAAGCCCTTTTCCGTAGTTGTGACTTCGATGATAAAAGCAGTCTTCGTCAGACATCTGCACCGTGGCAAAACCGTGACAAAAACCCTCCCCTTGAGTTGAGTTGGGTTGCCTTTGAGCGAAAAGCAGATTCCCCAAGTTGTTAAAATATTAAAAGTGGAGGGAAACCAAAGGAAGCTTTGGAGCGGGGTCGCTATGCGCCGAAGGCAGGTGCGCAAGTAGGCTGTACCACGCGGCTGGATCACAGGTTCGCGGGCAGCGGTTTAGCAAACCGTTGCTTTCCACCACTCAGCCACCTCTCCGATCTTGGGCTCGTTGAGGTGCGTTTCGGGTCTGGGATGTCGGCGTATTATTCCCAACTTTCCAACTGGCATTCATCGATGTGGGCGCGATCCAGTCACCTCGATTTGACGTCTCTGGTGTGGTGCAGTTCGACGTCATGCTCACCTCCGGGTTATGCGAGATCGCGATCAATCGCCTGCGGTTGCGGCGATCCCCGCCTCGGCACGAAGTTCGTGCGTTACGTAACTTGTTGTGGTGAAGGTATGCTGTAAAAATACCTACTGAGGAAAGCATCGAAACATGCGGCAAACCGAAACCGCTTGCGTAATCTTGCTGGCCCTGGCCGCAATTCCGCTGAGGGCGCAAGCGCCGCCGGGATTTCGTTCACTTTTTACGGGCAGCGACTTGCGGGGTTGGAAAATCCCCGACGGTGATGGCGGGCACTGGAAAGTCCTTGATGGAGTGATTGACTACGACGCGCGAAGCGAAGCGTCTGGCGATAAGCATCTCTGGACCGAGAAATCCTTTCGAAATTTCACGCTCCGTATCGATTGGCGGCTTAAGACCGCTCCGGTTCTGTACAAGGGCCGCATTCTTCTGCCGGATGGGTCGGAAAAGCAGGACGAGAACGGCAAGCCTGTCATCGTCGAGTTTCCCGACGCCGACTCAGGGATTCTCCTTCGCGGAGGACCGCAAGTAAACATTTGGTGCTGGCCCGCAGGTTCCGGAGAATTGTGGAGCGTTCGACGCGATCTGAAGCTGCCAGCGAACGTGCGGGCGGCCGCGACACCCAAAGTACACGCGGACCGCAATATTGGCGAATGGAACACGTTCGAGATCACGCTTATCGGCGATCGTGTGACCATCATCCTGAACGGCCGGCTGGTAATTGACAACGCCCAGGTACCCGGAATCCCTGCAAGCGGTCCGATTGGCCTCCAACATCACGGGAATTGGAAGGACGGGCGATGGGCAGGGCCGCCCAGTCTCGTCCAGTTTCGGAACATATCGATAAAGGAATTATGAACTTCTCTCGCCGGAATTTTATGCGCCAAACGGCCTGCCTGGGCTCGGCACTCTCCGCGGCGGTCGCAGAACCCGCTCAAATCGAACAGTCCAGCCTTAATGCCTATTTCGGCGACCTGCATAACCACGGCAACGTTGGCTATGCGCAGGGCTCGTTGCGACGGGTCTACGAGATTGCTCGCGAACACCTGGACTTTTTCGCCTACACGCCCCATGCGCACTGGAATGACATTGCCCGCTACCCCGGTAATATTGAAGACAAATGGATCAACGGCTTCGCCGTAACCCGAGCGCGGTGGCCGGAGGTGCTTTCCATGGCTCGCGAATTCGATTCGCCCGGCAAATTCGTGACCCTCGCCGGCTACGAATGGCACTCCACTAACTCAGGCGACTACCACGTCATCTTCCCCAGCCTCGATGCGGAACTGTTCACGCCGAATGAACTGAAGGAACTGCAGCAGTTTGCGAAGAAGCGCGGCTGCATCATGATTCCGCATCATCCCGCCGTCCGCCAGGGGCGACGCGGAGCCAATTTCGCGCTGAGAGATCCAAAGGTTTCGCCTTTGCTGGAAATTTATTCGGAATGGGGGAATGCTGAACACGACCGAGCTCCTTTCCCTTATATCCGCCACACGGAACCAGGCCGCTGGACCAAGAACACGTTCCAATACCAGCTCGCACAAGGGCAGCGATTCGGGGTATTGGCTTCCACCGACGATCACCTCGGCTATCCAGGTGCATGGGGAGAGGGCTTGGCCGTTATCCTGGCGCCCGATTTATCCCGTGAGGCGCTCATGGCAGCGCTCTGGGACCGGCGAACCTACGCCGTCACGGGCGATCGTATCGGGCTCCGCTTTACGTTGAATGGCAATGTAATGGGCCGGGAGTTGCCCTACACGCGCGAGCGCAAGGTTCGAGTCTCGGTCTCGGGTTGGGATCAGGTAGACCGAGTAGAGCTTTTGAAGAACAACCGCGTCATTCATCGCGACTTTCCTATGGATCGCGCAACTACTGCCGCCAGTTGGTCCAAACCGTTGTTGGCACGTTTCGAATATGGATGGGGGCCTTGGCCCGCGTTGGGCATCACCCGCGTTTGCGATTGGGATTTCCGCGTGCAACTTGAGAATGGCTCCATCGACGCGGTTCAACCTTGCTTCATCGCGGGGCCGCTCGAAGAGGATAGGCGCGACAAGATCGTCGAGACAACCAAGCAAAGCGTTCGGGTGCGCTCATTCACCGCGCTGCGGCAACAAGTGGAGGACCGTTCTCAGAAGGCGATCGTCCTGAAGATGAGAGGTGGCCCGGACACGAAGCTGACCGTGAGGCTGACGTTGCCCAGCGAACGCAAGCTTTCCATGACCTTCCGCGATCTGGCCGAATCGAGCGAGGCGTTGTCCACAGGCGAGTTCCCGCGCGAATCCGCGATATTTAACCGGATTGTATTCAATGAGCATTTTGAGACAACCTTCCAGGTGGACGACACCGGAAATGGGTCGCAAGCGGACTGCTATTACGTTCGCGTAGTGCAGGCGAACGGCCAACTGGCGTGGTCCAGCCCAATCTGGGTCGAGAAAGCATAAGTGGCAGGATCGGCGAGTCCAAAGGGATTTTCATGAATCAATCGACGCGACGCAACTTTTTGGCCGCTTCCGCCTTGTCGGCGGGCCGGGTGATGGGCGCCAATGACCGCATTCGCATAGGGTGTATCGGGGTCGGAATGAACGGCTCAGGGATGCTCAAGATCTTGATGCAACAAAGTGAAGAGCCTGGCGCGCACATCGAAGTGGCCGGCATCTCCGATATCTACGAGAAGCGCAAGAGCTGGGCCAAGGAGACGGCGAAGCTTTCGGGCCGCCAGGTACACCACGACTACCGCGAACTCATCGCCCGCCCCGACCTCGACGCTATCTTCATCTCTGTTCCAGACCACTGGCACAAACCAATGACCATGGACGCCCTGGCTGCCGGCAAAGACGTCTATCTTCAGAAACCGATGACCCTGACGATCGACGAGGCGCGTGAGATTTCCTCCGCCGTGGCTCGCTTGGGCAGGGTTGTGCAGGTCGGCAGCCAGCATCTTTCCGATAAACGCTACCACGTTGCTCGCGACTTGATCGCCGCCGGCGAGATCGGTACGTTGCTATGGGCGCAGAGCACCTACAGCCGCAATTCGCTCGAAGGCGAGTGGAATTACTTTATCGACCCGGAGGCTTCGGCGGATACCATCGACTGGAAGCGCTGGCTCGGCTCCGCGCCGAATCGCGCCTTCAGCGCCGAGAGATTTTTCCGCTGGCGCAAATATTGGGATTACTCCGGAGGCATCGCCACGGACCTCTTCTACCACCGTCTCGGACCGCTTCTGTTCTCGATGGGCGCCCAGTTCCCTTCGCAGGTTAGTTCCACAGGAGGCATCTACGTCCAGAGGGACCGTGAAGTCCCAGACACTTACTCGACCGTAGTCGAGTATCAGAATTTCTATGTCAGCCTTTCCGGATCGATGGCGAACGCCGGGGCGCAAAAGTATCTTCCTCAGGTAATTTACGGCAATAAGGGATCCCTCGTCATCGAAGATAGGCAAGTTCGTATCGTCCCCGAGCGAACATACTCACAAGACAACGTCGGCACGGTCCATCCCGTGGAGCAAGGCGAGTTGAACCGCGCCCATACGGCGGATTTCTTCTCGTGCATGCGTTCGCGTAAGAGCCCGGTTCTCGACGCGAAGCTTGGCTATCAGATCATGACCGCGATCCGGCTGGGCATTGATTCCTACCGCCAGAAGCGGACGATGTTTTTCGATCCGGCGGCTCAAAGGGTTGTCGAGCAATCGCCTGCTCGTCCCGCGTACGAGGGGGACGGCACCAACCACCCCAAGGCAAAACGTATCCTGTGATCGGATTTCGCGTCCGGTCGCGAGGCGCCGTGCTACGCCTTCGGACAACGCGGCGCCTCCAGCGGAGATCCGGTGCCCGCCAGGCAGCCGGATTCGCGAACCCTTCGCCATCGCGGCTGCGCGCGCCGGCTGCAGGAATTCCATTCACGAAGTGCGCCTAATCGTGGCCGTGCATTGCGCTGCCGGTTCCCACGTTTGCGCGCCCGCCCACAAGCTGCTGTAATTAAATCGGTTAAGGCTTCTTGCTGGCCCGATCGTGGTTGCCCGCTGACCCGCCAATTATACCCTTGCCAGTCCTACGTTTCAGCAACGTTACGTAACTTGTAAGGGGATCCGGCTGCCCCTAAACTACCCCCCAGAGGATTAATGACCATGCACCCACGGCCGGCTCGATTTGTCTCTCCGCTGATTCTGCTGGCGGGGATTTCGAGTTCCCTCCTTGCCCAAGGCACGGGAACCATCCACGGAAGCGTCATCGATCCGACTGGAGCCGCTGTTCCAGGGGCTCGAGTCACTGCAACGCTCGAAGGGCAGGGTCTGGAGCGTAGTGTCGAAACGAGCGTGCAGGGCTCCTACACCCTTCCGCTACTTCCCGTGGGCGGTTACGTAGTCCGCGTAGAAGGAGATGGCTTTAAGGCGTTTCTGCGGACGAACATCAACCTCACATCGAACGAGAATATTCGTATCGACGCTAAGCTCGCAGTGGGCAGTGTAAGTGAGGAGGTAACGGTCACGGCGACTGCGCCATTGGTAGATAGCCGGTCATCACAAACCGGCACCCTGATCGATGAGCGGCGCGTGGTGGAACTGCCCATCAACGGACGAAACGTCGTCGGGTTGGCGGCCTTGCTACCGGGAGCCACCAACATCAGCGCTCCTCAAACCACCACCGACGACCGGGGCGGCCCAACCGTTTCGATCTCAGGTTCCCGCACGAATCAGAATCTGTTCCTCTTTGATGGCTCCCACAACAACGGGCTATTCCGCAACACTGGGATCAATTATCCACCGCCTGACGCATTGCAGGAGGTCAAGGTCCTGACAAATTCGTTCAGCGCCGAGTACGGGAGGAACGCCGGTGCCGTGTTCAATGTGGTGACACGATCAGGCACGAACGACTTTCACGGCGCGTTGTGGGAGTTCCTACGGAACCACGATCTGAACGCTCGAAACTTCTTTGCGGGCTCAGAAATCCCAAAGTTGATCCAGAATCAGTTTGGCGCTGCCGTAGGCGGGCCCATCATACGCAACCGGCTTTTTTTCTTCGCCGCCTACGAAGGGTTGCGGATTCGCCCCGACGCACTCGCCACCAGTGCGTTTCCGCTGACGGCGGCAGAGCGGCGAGGTGACTTCTCCCACCTGGCGAGGGCGATTACCGATCCAGACACGAGGCAGCCCTTTGCCAACAATCAGATTCCTGCCAGCCGCTTCGACACCGTTGCCAACAATGTCCTCACCAAGGGTCTGATGCCGCTACCGAATCGCCCAGATGGGCAGTTGGTGGAAACGTTCTCGACGCCAAGCAGCAACGAGAATGTATTGACGCGCATCGATCTGCACTTCGGCAGCCATACATCGCATCTTCGCTATAACTTTAATCGCGCCACCTCGGTCGGCACCGGCGGGCAGGTGCCCAGTTACTACTCTCTGAATGAGAAGGTGAGCTATCACAGTGCCACTATCGGCGACACGTATGCAATCCGCCCGAACCTGCTCAATGATTTCCGGCTCAGTTTTTACCGCAGCGATGGCGGGGCGACGACGAACAACCCCATTCACCTGACGGACCTCGGTGGGAACATGCCTATTTTCGGACCGAAGTACCCGCCCTTGTTTCAGATCTCGGGCCGGTTGAATCTGGGCGCCGCAACAGGCATCGTCGATCCGCTTATCAACGAGTCCTACCAGATCGCCGACAGTCTGCATTGGATCAAAGGCGACCACGGAGTCAAGACCGGCGTCGAGTTTATGAAGACACGCTATCTCAACATCGCCGCAGCGACGCTAAACGGCGACTTTCGCCTGACGGGGCAACTAAGCGGTGATCCTGCGGCCGACTTTCTGCTGGGGCGTCCGGCACGGATGGACCTCCGTACTCCCATGAGTGACCAAGGCGGAATCCAATACGCTACGTATTTGTATATCCAAGATGATTGGAGGGTACGTCCGCGTCTGACGTTAAATCTCGGGCTGCGATATGAGATGCCACTTCCCTGGTTCCACGAGAACGATTACTGGCATACTTTCCGTCCCGGCCAGCAGTCCCAAGTGATTCCCAATGCTCCCGTGGGAATGGTATATCCGGGCGACCCGGGGATCCCACGAGGCACGATCGCGACTGATAAGAACAATTTTGTGCCGAGGTTTGGGTTCGTGTGGGATCCATTCGGGAATGGCCGCACGTCGGTGAGGGGCTCCTATGGAATTTACTACGAGATGTTCAACGCCGACATGATTCAGAACGATGGTCAGCCATTTCGCTATACCTTCACCTACCAGGTTCCGCACAGTCTGACCGATCCTCTACGCGGGCAGGCAGTGCCACCGTTGACGGTCAACGTGAAGGACCCCGTTTTCGTGGGGTTGCCGCAGCTTTCCTACACGAATGCCAATACCCGCACCCCATATGTCCAGCACTTTGGACTAAACGTTCAACGGGAGCTCCTGCCGAATCTCGCACTACAGGTGGGTTATGTGGGACGTGTCGGGCGAAAAGGGCTTCTTGTGCTACCGGGGAATCCAGCAGTTTGGCGACCTGGCGCAACGCTCGGAAACATCAACGCGCGACGCATCTATCCGACATTTGGCAACAATCGGGAGATCTCCGGCCAAGCCAATTCGAGCTACAATGCCCTCCAGGTCGAGGTTCAAAAGCGATTCAGTCGTGGATTTTCCTTCCAGATGGCGTACGCGTTTTCGCGTTCCATCGACATGGATTCGGGAATCACCACCGGCATCGGCAACTCACCTCCAGATGCGTTCAACCTGAGGACCCAGTGGGGTCTTTCCGAGTTCTTCGCTAAGCACGTGTTCTCTGCATCTTGGATGTGGGACCTGCCACGCCTCGAGTCGCAACCGGCAGCCGCACGGTGGATCCTGGGCGGTTGGCAGATCAATGGACTCGTCACTGCGCGCACGGGCTTTCCCCTTAATGTGACAAACGGCGCGGATATTGCGCTGGTCGGCACGACAACCCAACGCCCTAATGTCGTCGGCGAGCACCGCTTGGCGGACAACCGGCCTCGCGGCGAGCAGGTGCTTGCGTGGTTCAACCGCGCGGCATTTGCCAACCCTGCCGCTGGAACCTTCGGCAATGTCGGCCGCAATGCGCTGATCGGGCCGGGGGCCTTCAACACCAATATGGGCCTCTTCAAGAGCTTCCTGATTCCGTCGACGGAGAGGGTCCGCGTACAATTCCGTAGCGAGTTCTTCAACCTGTTCAACAACGTAAACCTTGGCAAACCAAACGGCGCTCTGAACGCAGGGGCCAATATGGGCCGCATCACCACTGCGGACCAGGCCCGCGTCATTCAATTCGCTCTGAAGCTCCTCTTCTGATGACGATGAACAGGCGCGACTTCTTGGCAGTGGCGGGGAGCGGTGCGGCGGCCATGCCGTTGGGGGCCGCTCCCCAGCGCCCCAACGTTCTTCTCATCCTAGGGGACAACCAGCAAAGCACGACTATCGCCAACCGCTCCGTCTGCCGGACGCCCAACATCAACCAACTCGCGGACGATGGCATGCTCTTCCATCGCGCCTATACCAACGCGGCCGTGTGCAGCCCGGCTCGAAATGCGCTCCTCACCGGCGCCTTCAACTGGGCCTTCGGCACATACAACCAGCCGGACAACTCATCCGCCATGGCAACCGATCCCTTACCGGACGTTGTGACCTATGCTCAGCGATTGCGCGCGGCGGGGTATCGGCTTGGTTACAACGGCAAGTGGCACACCAGCCTGAGTCGTTCGCCACTGGATTTTGGATATCACGAAATCGGTGCGCCGGACCGTTATAGGGGCGCGATTGCGGAATTGCCCAGGAAGTTGGGCCTAAAAGAACCCGGAGAGGCGGAAGAGGGAAAGAGGATTCCCGCCAAGACCATCTCCTGGCCCGGGAGCGCATCTTTTGGGCTCTGGGGCTACACCGATTGCGAAGAGGAGCGTACGTTGTACGCGGAAACAGCGGATGCGGGGATCGGCATGATTCGGCGCTTTGCCGCGGGCGACCAGCCGTGGATGGTGGAAGTCCACTTCCCCGAAAACCCTCGCGGATGGCCACTGCGAAAATATCGGGAGCGATATGAACCACGGACCATTCCCATCTCGCCCAATTTTAGGGACAAGTTTGTAAACAAACCCGCCATTCAAAAGCGGGACGCGGAAACCTACGGCTCCATGACTGAGGAGGACTATCGCGAGGGCCGCGCGTTCTACTATGCCTCTTTCGAGCAACTCGATACGCAGGTGGGCCGCCTGCTCAGCGCGCTGGAAGAGACAGGACAAAGCGATCGCACATTGGTGATCTACGCCGCCGACCACGGCGCGCCCTGGGGTGCCCACCACATGTGGATTCCCAATTTCGCCCCTTATGAAGAGTTGTATCGAATCCCCATGGTGATGCGCTGGCCGGACCGTATTCCAAAACGCGCGTCATGCGACCGCCTGGTGCAGTTGCACGATATTGGCCACACTCTTGTAGATGTTCTTGGCCTGCCTCCGTTGCCGCACCCACACGGCGCCTCACTGGCGCCATTGTGGAAGGAGCCAGCGCGGGCCGACTGGCGCGACATGATCCTGTGCCCCTGGTATGGCCAGAACTTCCCCATGATCCAACGGATGGTCATCACCGCTCGGCATAAGTACGTCTTCAACGCGTACGACTACGATGAATGCTATGACCTTGAGCGGGATCCATACGAATTGCAGAATATCGCTCGTGATTCATCCTACGCTACCACCGTCGCTGACATGCAGGCGCGGATCTACGAACTAATGAACCGCTTCCACGACCCGTTTGGCGAGAAACCAGGCATACCGGGTAGTGCCCGATTCCTTTTGCAGCGCTACTTGCCCCAAGAGCGCCGATTGTGACCATCTCATGCGAATACAACTAATATCAGCCGCCACCCTTTCAACTATGCTCTGCTGCGCACCCGCCACCTTCGGCCAGGCCGCGCCTTCCACTGAAGTTATCCGGCCGCCAGGAGTATTCGAGCTGGTTGGATTGATTCGGGACGACCGCGCGCTAAATCAAGCGCATGATGTCGAGTTACAGGGCGATCTCGCCTTCGTTCCGGGGAAAGGAGGTTCGCTGGCCATTATCAATGTGCGCAACCCCTCCGCTCCGAGACTGATTTCCTCGCTGGTCGACCCAGTTGAGTATGCGGATGCGGAAACGGTTCTGCCGATGGGGGACACCGTTCTGCTGGGAACGCGCGATTTCTTCGCCATCGACATCAGCGATCCGGCGAAGCCTCGTGTGCTCAAGAAAATTTCCGACCGGCCGAGAATCGACCTCATCAACGGAATGGCCCGCTTCGGGAAGCACGTACTGACAGCCAACAAGTCCGGATATATCGGAGTGATCGACGTGGCCGATCCGAAGAATCCGAGGTATGTCGGCGCTCTCCACACGGCGGCTACCGGTGGTCCAAAAATGCCGCACGACATCGCCGTATGGGGCAATCACGCGATCGTTGTTGATTCCCAGCAGCACCAGCCAAGCAACGTTTTCGTCTATAAAATCGCACAGACCGAATCGAGCGAGTTGCTGCCGGTCGGCGAATGGACGTTGTCGGGCAAGGTGCCCAACGGCGCAAACTCCGAAGACTTGCAAGGAGCCAACCGAGTGGTTGCGTGGGGCGGCCGCTACGCCGGCGTCGGCGCGTTTCAGCCAGATCGTGTGGGCGTCATCGACGTTACCGAAGCAACCAAGCCCCGCACGGTCGCCAACATGCCGGTTTGCGATATCGACGCTACTGGCATGGCTATCTACGGCTCCATGCTGCTAGTCAGTGGAGGGGAATGCGTGGAAGCAATTGACGTGTCCGATCCTTCCCGGCCCGTATCGGTGGCACAGTATCGCGGCGGGCGATTGTTTCCAACGCGGGCGCTTTTCAAGGATGGCAAAGCGCCGCGCTACGACAACGGCCATGACCTGGTCTACCGCGATGGCTATATTTACGTTACCGCCCAGAACGACAATAGCCTCGGTATTCTAAAGGTCACGGATCCCAAGATTCGTGAACTGGCAGGAGACAAATGAACCGTCGGGACTTCGTTCGCGCAACGGGTATGGCACCCATTGCGGCCGGCGCACAGCATACTCCCGCGTCGAGGCCCAACATCCTGCTCATCTGCGGGGACAACCAGCAGGCCGATACGATCGCCAACCGCTCCATCTGCCGCACTCCGAACATCAACCGGCTTGCTTCGCAGGGTATGTTGTTCCACCGTGCCTATACAAATGCCGCCGTTTGTTGCCCAGCACGCAACGCGTTGCTGACCGGCGCCTTCAACTGGCGCTTCGGAACCTACAACCACATTGACCAGGCTTGCGCGGTATCAAACGACCCCTTCCCCGACGTAGTTACTTACCCTGCCATTATGCGAGAGGGTGGCTACCGCCTCGGCTACTGCGGCAAGTGGCACACGAGTACCATCCGCATCCCCACCGACTTCGGCTTCCATGAAATCGGCGCTCCGGATCGCTACAAGGGTATTGCACGCGAGAAGCTCATTCGGCAGGGGTGGCCCCATATAGAGCATCCGCGGCGCCGAACTCCGGTCCGCAAAGTACAGTGGCCCGGCACCACAGCTTTCGGCCTTTGGGGCTACTCGGAAGGGGAGGTGGAGGAGACGGAACTCTACCAAACGGCTCAGGCGGGAATTGAAATGATCAAGCGCTTTTCCACTGAAGGGAAACCGTGGCACGTAGAGGTGCACTTCCCTGAGGCTTTCCGCGCTTGGCCGCTCAGGCGCTACCGGGAGCGCTATGAAGCATCCGCTATCCCGGTGGCCAACAACTTTCACGATCCGCTCGATGGTAAGCCCAACATGCAGCGGCGGGAGGCGGATTCCTACGGCCCGGTCACCGATGCCGACTTTCAGGATGGTCGCGCGTTCTACTACGCCTCCTACGAACAGATGGACGAACAGGTGGGTCGTATACTCGACGCCTTGGCGGAAAGTGGGCAGGCCGGGAACACGGTCGTTGTCTTCACCGCGGATCATGGCGCGCCCTGGGGCGCTCATCGAATGTGGTTGCCGTGCTTTGCTCCCTATGAAGAGACTTATAAGATCCCAATGGTCGTCCGCTGGCCCGGACATATCGAACCAGGCTCTGGCTCCCATCGGCTCGCACAATTCCATGACCTCGGCCACACCTTCCTCGACATTGCCGGCCTTCGCCCCCTTCCTCATCCGCACGGGGTGTCCCTTCGCCCGCTGTTCCAGTCTCCTGCCGCCGATAACTGGCGAGACATGATCCTCTGCCCGTGGTACGGCCAGGACTTCCTCATGATCCAGCGCATGGTGATTAGCGAGACCCATAAGTTCGCTTTTAATGCCTTCGATTTTGATGAGTGCTACGACCTGGAGTCCGACCCCGGCGAACTGACAAATCTCGTCACCAGCACCGCTAATCGAGCCGTCGTCGACGATATGCGCGCCCGCCTGTATGAGTTAATGGCCCGCTTCGACGATCCCTACGGCGATCACGGCACAGCCGTCACTTTTATGGCTCCTCGCTATCTCGGTCGTGGCAAGCGCATGGCATAAGGAGCCGATGTTTTAGGACACTCTAAATCGACGACTGGCTTCGTCTCAAAGCAACCGCTCCGGCCTCCGCCAAGCTGAGCCGAACAGCACCGGAGAGCGGTATACATTGGGGAGATTTGCACCGCCACTCCAACCATAGCTATCGCGAGGGTGATCCCTTGGAGGGAGTGCATGCCGCTTGCGAGCACTTGGATTTCACCGCGATCGCGGAGCACGCGGCTTGGCCCGACATCCTAAATGAACCGGGTCGGCTTGGCTGGATTTTGAATTGTCATGCTCGCGGCTTTTCCTCCGAGTGCGTCAGTACAATAGCCAATACGCTTGGTCGAGTCGCATCATATTTCGGGACGGTTGAGGCGCGGAAGTTCCCCTTCCATGGGTCACTATCCCGGACGGATGCGACTAACACACACTCCCCGCCTTACCGGTGCGGTCTTCAGCCAGATGCAATTCCGTGAGCAACCTTTGAAACGGAACAGACCGGCGTAAGGAATCGAACATCGGATCGATCTTCAAGTCCACCAGAAGGAGATCATTCGTCTCCACCCCGCGCCGCAACCAGTCGAGCGCTGCCCCGAGATCCCCTAATCCAAGCGACACAATTGCGATCGAAACAGGGCTGGTGTAGCGCCGCCCGACATCTTGTTGCAGCGTTGCCAAGACGTTCTGCGCGGCGGATTTCCTCCCTGCCCTCGCCATCGTGTAACCGGCAAGAGCCTGGATCACTGGGCTCGCGCTGGGCAACTGAATCGCTCTTTCAACGCAGTCTTGTGCCTCATCGAGTCGGCCCTGCTGGATATATGCTTGGGCCAATCGATAGAAAGCCGGCGGGTAAAACTCATCCAAATCGATTGCGTCCAAAAAGTGTCGGACAGCCTGGTCATACTCCCGCTGGTAGTAGTAGCTCACGCCCAAATTCGTGTTGATAACGGGAGATAGCGGGTCCAGTTCCAGGGCGCGCCGCATCAGGGCGATGCCTTCCCTCAATTCGCCCGTGCGACAGAGCAAGAAGCCATATTCGAAATGGATCGTAGCGCTGTCCGCGTTTAGATCAAGCGCCAGCGCCAGAGAATCCTTGGCCATCCGCCAATCCCGGTCGTACAACTCGCTCACGAGACCCAAAGCCAGATGTCCCTCGGCCAATCGTGGGTCCAACCGTACGGCCTTCATGGCGGCGGCCTTTGCGGACGGCATCACTTCGTCCGGCGCCTCAAAGCAGTACCAAGCTTGCAGAGACAACAGTTCCGCCAATGCCGCGTGCGCGCGCATATGGTTGGGATCGCCCGCGATGATGTGGCCGAGATACTCCGCACCCTTGCGCAGGCCCACCTCGGTGCGCCGGTTCAGGTGGTGTCGGCCCTTCATGAATAGTCCAAGCGTCTCGGGGCTCTCTACTCGGGTAGCGATGGAATCAGACTGTTTTACGACCGTGCGATCCTTTGGAATGTTGGCAGCAACGGATTCCGCGATGAACTCGGGCATCGAACTCAGTTCGTCTCGCGAGAGATCGAACATCTTGGACCAGATGCAACTGCAACCGGCCGTCTCTACAAGCTGCACGGCCACACGCAGGCGCTGCCCCAACTGGCGTACGCTCCCTTCCAACACTGCGTCTACCCGCAGTTGTTTGCTGATCTCGCGAAGGTCGAATGCCGCGCCCTTGAAAAGCTGGGAAGGATTCCAATGGATCACGCGCAGCCGCTTGACTTTTGCGAGCGCATGGATGACCTCCTCCAGTATGCTGTCGCAATGTTGCTCTAGCGATGGGTCACCCGTGAGGTTGTGAAGTGGAAGTATGGCGAACCGCAGATCGCTATCACCCTTTGCCCGCACGCGATTCGCACGACTGTTCGATCTCCTGCGCCGCTTGAAAGCCACGGTGTAGCTCCCCTTCTTCAATTGAAGAAGGATCGGATCCTGTTTGCCATCCGTTCGGTAGTAGTGGCGAAGCCGCGAACGCAGGCGATTTGCGGCGACCCTCACATGCGTGTCGACTGTTGGGTCGAATGAATCTCCCCGCTCGAAGACCTCGCTTGCCAGTGTCTGCTCCCGTAGATCAGACAGACCCGACAGCGAATTCTCCGCGATGTATCGCAGGAAACGGCTTTGCTGATGAGCGCTTACAAAATGAGAACTGGTGAGCACCCGCACCAACTGCTCTCGGGCCTCCTCGGGAGTGACCCTCTGAGTTATATCGTTGCTCGAAGGTTTCGTCATGGTACGGCTACGGAATCGAGCAAACAGCAGGAGCGATAGGCTGTCTGAAATCCAAGTTTGGATCAGCATACCACTCAGGAGCGCGGCATGGCATCCGGTTGCCGGCGCCCCTTGCAGAAGGATCTCGGTCCGCCAGAGATCAACGGGCTCTCGTCGAAAGGGCGGCCGAATTCATCCCATTCGACCGCTGCGGAGGCGACCGCGGCCCTCCGGGGCGCTGGTGCAATTTGTGAGTATCGGCAAAATTGACCTCACCGGCGATGTCTGAACTAGTTCGATGCTGTAGAGCCCGGTCGCCGCGACGCAGAACTTCGCGCGAAAAAGACGTTGGCGTGCTCAAAATTGTGGGCTTCGCAAGTGTAGGGACTTTTGTAGGGAGACTTCTTCAAAATCTGTAGCAAAAGAGGGCTGTTAGGTCACTGCCGACTGATCTGAGTGCTGAATAAGTGATTGGCTACGAGCAACTTCGCTCAATCTTGATCACCCCTGTCTTCGTCCTGCCCTTGGCTGTTAACCGAAGGGTTGTAGGTTCGAATCCTACCCGGGGAGCCAATTTTCTCTCACCACCCGTTTCCCCGATCTTCCCTTTCCCCCGCCCTGTGCCCATAAGTTGCGAGCACGGCAACACGCCGCGTCCCGCACACTCGCCACGATGGCTTCCCAACCAGCCCGCCCCTCGCCCAGCCCCCAACGCAGACCTGCCCACTCCCCGGCAATACCTCGCGCGGCCGCTTCCCGATCAGCCCGCAGAGGTGGCGCTGACGAGCGCATGCGATTCGCCAACCAATCGCGCACCCCACGATCCACGCCCACGCAGCAAACCAGCCCACGCGGCAAAGCAAAAGCAGCGGCCTTTTCGTTCTTTCCCACCCATCCCCCTTCACGCGTTACGCTATAGTGTCTAAGTCGCGGCGCTGGGCTCGCGGCTTCACGCAATACAAGTTCTCTGGAGGATCACGATCCATGTCTGATGCGACGCTGAGCGGCGCCGATTTCAAAGCGCAATTGCGCGCCGGAGCCCCGAAAATGGGCCTCTTCCTGAATACTCACAGTCCCACGGTGGCCGAACAGTTGGCGCACAGCGGCTATGACTGGCTGCTGGTCGATACACAGCACGGCCCCATGGACCCCGAGAAGCTCTCCGCCATGCTCTGCGCCATCGCCAGTGGCGGCGCCAAGTCCATGGTCCGCGTCGGCGGCTATCACGACCGCAGCGGCATCCAGCAGGCTCTCGACCTCGGCGCCGACGGCGTCCTCGTGCCCTACATCAACAACGCCGAGGAAGCCCGCACCGCCGTCAGTTGCGCCCGCTACCCCACCGCTGGCACGCGCAGCGTCTACTTCCCGCAGCGCAGCACGCACAAAGCCGGCCTGCTCGGCTACGTCCCCAACGCCAACAAGAACATCATCGTCGCCCTGCAGGTGGAAACCGCCAGCTGTATCGACAACATGGAAGAGATCGCCGCTGTCCCCGGCGTCGACATCCTCTTCCTCGGCCAGAACGACCTCTGCATGTCCATGGGCCTCTTTGAGACCTACGAGTTTCCCCACATGTACACCTCGCCCGAAATCGGCGCGGCCACTGAGAAGCTCGTCACCAACGCCAAGAAGAACGACGTCATCCTCGGCCTCTTCCTCTTCGGCACCGCCCGCGTCGGTGAGTTCCTCGACAAAGGCTTCCGCTTCATCAGCATCGGCAACGACCTCCACCACATCCTCACCCAAACCGCCGCCCACGTCGGCGCCCTCGAAGGCATCGCCAAGGAAAAGGGCCAAACCTGGACCCGCCGCCCCACCAACCTCTACTAATCGCCGCTCCACACACGAAAGCCCCGCCAGCCGCGCGCTGACGGGGCTTTTTCATTCCTGACGCCCTACCAAACCAGCGGCCGCCAGCGCGCATAGGCCGTCTCGCAACCCGCCACGCCCGTCGCCGGATACTCGTCCTTCCCCGGCCGCACATAGGTGCCCCCCAGCATGTCGAACAGCGGAAACATCTGCGCGAAGTTGGCCTGCTCGTGCTGCTTCAGCCGGCTGTGGTGAATGCGGTGATACTGCGGGCCCACTAAAATCGGAGTAATCGATCCTAAATTGAGCTTGATGTCGGCGTGCGCCGCATACAGGAAGAACGACACCGCAATCGCCGCGTACGTCATCCCCTGCATGTTCATGCCGAGAATCCAGAACATCGGAAAGGTCAGGCATAGATACTGCAGCGCCCGTTCCAGGAAGTGGCTCCGCTTCGACGTCGTAATGTTCATCGCCGGGTCCGTATGATGCAGCTTGTGGATGTGCCAGAACAGCGGTATCGCATGCTGCGCGCGATGGTAGACGTAGAACAGCGCGTCAATCAGAAACACCGCCACCAGCGCCCACACGTACGGGTTCTCCAGCCACTCATGCCGCGGCGTACGCGGAAACTCCGTCAGCTTCCGGCCAATCGGCGTAATGAAGAACATCGTCAACACCACGCCGCCCAAAACGAAGTGGATCAACATCGCCGCCAGGTTGCCCAACCGCTCGCCCCAACTCACCTTCTGGTGCGAACCGAAGAACGCCTCCAGCGGAACCACGGCCGCGAACACAAGCAGCGACCAGCCCAGTTGCGGCACACCTGCCAGCGATTGACGCCACACAGCGGCCAGTAATTCCCAGTTGAACATGCGATGCGATCTTCCTTCCCCTGGAGTATCGCGCAGCGCCAGCGCATGCCACAACAGGCAATCCGGTAAACTGTCTCCCGTGACCCTGATTGCCCGACGCCACCTGCCCCTGCTCTTCACCGGCGCCCTCGCCGCCCGCGCCCAGCAACCCGCCGCCGAACTCGACTGGCACAATGCCAAACAGTTCACCGTCGAAGGTTTAGGATTCAACGATCTGAAATCGCCCTACGATCGCCTGCCCGCCCGCGCCGAAGGCGTCGTCCGCCCAGCCGTGTGGGACCTCAGCCGCGATGCCTCCGGCGTCCTCGTGCGCTTCGTCGCCAACACCCCCGCCATCCATGCCCGCTGGACCCTCACCAAGAAGAACCTCACCATTCCCACCATGACCGCCGTCGCCTCCAGCGGCCTCGACCTCTATGCCCGCGACGATGCCCGCCGCTGGCGCTGGCTCAGCATCGGCCGCCCCACCCAGTTCCCCGGCAACACCGGCGCGCTCGCCTCCTCGCTCCCTCCCGGTCCGCGCGAATACATGCTCTACCTGCCCCTGCGCAACGGCGTCGCCTCTCTTGAAATCGGCGTCCCCAAGGGCAGCGCCATCCGCAAAGGCCCGGCCCGCCCCGCCGCCGCCAAGCCCATCGTCTTTTACGGCACCTCCATCACCCACGGCGCTGCCGCCTCGCGCGCCGGCATGACCCACGTCGCCCAACTCGGCCGCATGCTGAATCACGAAGTCATCAATCTCGGCTTTTCCGGCAACGGCAAGATGGAACCCGAAGTCACGAAATTCATCGCTGAAATCAACGCCGCCGCCTTCGTCCTCGATTGCCTCCCCAACATGACCGCCGCCGAGGTCCGCCAGCGCGCCGCCGCCTGCGTGAAAACCCTCCGCGCCGCACATCCCACCGCGCCCATCCTCCTCGTCGAAGACCGCAACTACGCCGACAGCTTCCTCAACGCCGCCCGCCGCGAGCGCAACGAAACCAACCACGCCGCGCTGCAAGAGGTCTATGTGCAACTCCAGCGCGAGCGCATCGGCGGTCTCGCCTACCTCCGCGCCGATCACCTCCTTGGCGACGACGGCGAAGCCACCATCGACGGCTCCCACCCCACCGATCTCGGCTTCCAGCGCCACGCCGCCGAATTCGCCCGCGCCCTCCGCCCGCTGTTGCCCTAACCGGCGCCCCCCCTGCCTCGCCCCTCCCTCCCAAGCCCCCGCCATGCTACGCTTCGAATCGTCATGACCCGCCTCGCCGCCATCGCTCTCCTCTGTGGCCTAGCCTCGGCGCAAACGCCCGCCGGCGAATGGAAATCTCTCTTCGACGGAAAATCGCTCGGCCAGTGGAAGCCCACCCCCTTCCCGCGCCAAAAGGGCGTCAAGGTCGAAAACGGCGTCCTCCTCCTCCCCGCCGGCGCGCCCCTCACCGGCGTCACCTGGCAGGGCGAGTTTCCAAAATCAGACTACGAACTCCGATTTGAAGCCGCCCGCACCCTCGGCGGCGACTTCTTCGCCAGCGTCACCCTCCCCGCCGGCGGCAACTACGCCACCTGGGTCCTCGGCGGCTGGGGCGGCGACATCGTCGGCATCTCCTCCATCGACGGCTGGGACGCCGCCGACAACGAAACCCGCAGCTACGTCAACTTCGAAACCGGCCGCTGGTACGCCTTCCGCATCCGCGTCACCGGCGATTCGATTCAGGCCTGGATCGACGACCGCCGCGTCGTCAACGTCCCCATCGCAGGCCGCGCCATCAGCCTCCGCCCCGGCGACATCAACCTCTCCACGCCCCTCGGCTTCGCCTCCTACAACACAACGGGCGGTATCCGAAACATCGAATACCGCCCGCTGAGTTCCAAATGAGCGCCGGCGCTTACCCGTCCAGCTTCCAGTTCGGCCGGTAAGTCCGCTTCAACCAATCATTCGCCTCGGCCATGTTGGTCACGCGCCCCGTCGCCGGGTCATACTCCAACTTCTTGCCCGCGCGATGCGCCACCAGGCCAAGCAACATCTGCTCCATCATCGAGCCTGCATAGTCGAAGTCGCAGTTCGTCTTCGTGCTCGTGCCGTTGACCACGTTGTTGCGCCGTCCCTTGCAGGCCTCAAGCCATTCCTGCTGGAACACATCCTGCCGTCCCGGCGCCGGCTGCCCCGCCTTCTCAGCGGCCACAATCGCTTCCACCGTCGTGTTCGGCATGCCGATGGCCGGCGGAATGTTGCCCGTCATCATCTGCACTTCAGGGAAGCCGCTCGGCCCCACCTCCGCGCTCGGCAACCGCATCATGCCGCCCGGAAGCGCCTGCTGCGGACGCCCGCCGCCTGGCCGCCCACCAGGACCGCCGGGCCGCCCGCCGCGCATCTGCGCCATCGCCTGCGTCGGCTGGCCCGTCCCCATCACCAGCGGAATCAACTGGTCCTTCGCGCGCCGCTTGTAGTAAGTCAGGTCGCCGTAATCGTTGTTCGGAATCAGCGTCCGCGTGGTGAAATCACACACGATCGTGCCCTTCGTGCCCTCAAAGATCGCGCCATTCGGAATCCGCTCCACATCCACGTAGCTCTTCGGCGACTCCGGCTTCGGCCCGCCCTGATACCACACCAGCTTGATCGGCCCCCGCCACGAATTGGCCGGATGCTCGAAGATCGCCTTCAGCCGCACCGGGCAGATGTTGGGATCGTACTTGTCGCTCACCTCCCAATCCACATCAATCGACGACGGCGCCCCGGCGTCCACCGAGTTCCACACCAGGTCCATCGTGTGCGCGCCCATGTCGCCCATCTGGCCCACGCCGAAGTCGCGATACATGTTCCAGAACAGGCAGTTCAACCCCGACGATCCGCCGAAATACTGCGGGCTGTACGGGTGATACGGCGACGGTCCGATCCACTGCTCATATTGCAGTTCCTTCGGCGGCAGCCCCTCGCCCTTCGGATAACCCGGCCGCGGCAGTTTGCGGCTGTCCCAGCTATGCACCGTCTGTAATTCGCCGATCGCCCCATCCAGCACCATCTCGCGCACGCGCTCGAAGTTCGGATACGCATGCCGCTGCGTGCCATGCTGCGTCGCCACCTTCGCCCGGCGCTTCAGGTAATTGGCCCTCACCGTGCGCACCTCGTCCACGCTAATGCCCAGCGGCTTCTCGCAGAACACATGCATGTCGCGGTTCAGCGCCCAGTTGGCGATGAACGCATGGTGATGGTCCGCCGTGCAGATGATCACGGCCTCCACATCTTTCTGGTCCATCAGCTTGCGCCAGTCCCAATGCGTCTTCGCCTTGGGGAAGATCTGCAGCGCTTCCTTCATGCGCAACTCGTTCACGTCGCAGATCGCCACCACGTTCTCATTGCGCAGCGAGGTGTAATGGGCCGTGCCGCGGCCCCACACGCCGATCAGGGCGACGTTCAACTTGTTGCTCGGCGCCGTCTGCCCGCGCAGCATCCCACTGCGCAAAATCGTCAGCCCGGCGGCGGGCGCGGCCGACTTCAATAGGTCTCTTCTCTTCATGGACAGGCCTCCTGGAACCTGCACAACATCTTACTCAAGCGCGCCCGCCGTAGCCACGGGTCGGCCCGCCGGCTCCCGGCGCCCTCGCGCTGGCCCACCCCTCATGCAAGCGCTCTACGGCTTCGCCCCCTGCGCCGGCCGCGGACCCCTCTGCCGGCCCTTCTGATACCGCTCCCAAATCCGCGGCTCCACATGCGCCTTCAAATACGCTTCATACTCCTTGATCAGCGCCGGATCCGACGGCCGCCCGTAAATCTCCGACGACTTATACTTCCCCTCGTCAAACTTCAGCTTCGTCCACACATCGTGCGCATGCGTGATCTCGGCCTCATCCACAATGTCCTGCACCAGGTGCGGTGGAATGAAAAACACGCCCTCCCTGTCGCCCAACACAATGTCGCCCGGCATCACCGTCACCTTGCCGATCCGCACCGGCACGTTGATGCCCGCCACCATCACGTTGTTGATCGCCTCCGGCACGGCCTCGCGGTAATAGCCGCCCATGCCCGTCGGAGCGATGCCGTTCAGGTCGCGAATGGCGCCATCGATCACAAACCCCGCCCCCGTCGCTTTCCACACGTAGTAGGCCAGGTTGTCGCCGACAATGCCGCCCGCGTCCAAATTGCCGAACGCATCCACGACAAACACATCGCCCTTCTGCAGCATGTCGATCGCCGTCTGGTGCGACAACCGCCCCCCATGCTTCTCGCGCCACGCTTTCTGGTCCACATCGGCGATGTCCGGCCGCGACGGCAGCATCTGCAGCGTCATCGCCCGGCCCACCAGGTTCTTGCTCGGATTGATCAGCTTGAAGCCATCGGCATATTGATTGGCGTAGCCCTTGCGCACGATCGAGAGAACCTCCTCGGCCGACATGGCTTTCAACTTCTCAATCAACGCATCCGGAGCCTTCGGCCGCCCATCCGGGAACCGTTCAAACGGATTCTGCTGCGTGTACTGAATCATCTGTTCGCGCGTCAGCGTGTGCATCTGCGCCGGGGCCAGCAAGGCCGCGGTGAAAAGCAGGGTGGTGAATCGAGTGAGTGTGTGAGAAGTCATGGCAGGCACCTGGAAAATCATCCATAAAGACGATACTGCAAAGCGAAGCCCAATGGGCGGCGGGCTCGCCAAATCGGATCAGGTCACCCGCGCCCCCCGCTTCCGCTCCACCCGCCCCCTCGCTACACTGTGCCCAGCGTGGTCTCTCACATGCCCTTATCTCATCTCCTTACCCGTAGAACTCTCCTCGCCTCCGCCGCCCTCCCCCTGCTTCGCTCCGAAGACAAGTGGATCAACCTCTTCGACGGCCGCTCGCTCGCCGGCTGGACGCCCAACGAAAACAAGTCCTCCTGGAAGGTCGCCGCCGGCTGCCTCTCCGCCGATGGCCCGCGCAGCCATCTTTTCTACTCAGGCCCCGTCTCCCAACACCGCTTCAAAAACTTCGAACTCGAAGTGGAAGCCCTCGCCAAAGCCCGCGCCAACTCCGGCCTCTACTTCCACACCGAATTCCAGGACTCCGGCTGGCCCGCCAAAGGCTTCGAAATCCAGGTCAACGGCAGCGCCCTCGGCGAACGCGGCTACCTCGAACGCAAAAAGACCGGCTCGCTCTACGGCGTCCGCAACCTCTACAAACAACTCATCGCCGACGACACCTGGTTCCGCCTCAACCTCTCCGTGCGAGGCAAGAACATCCAGGTCCGCGTCAACGGCACGCTTGTCACCGAGTACACCGAACCGGCCACGCCACTGCTCGCCGATAACGCCGCCGAACGCGGCCGCCTGCTCTCCTCCGGCGCCATCGCCCTGCAGTGTCACGATGAAGGCTCCAAGGCCCTCTATCGCGCCGTCCGCATCCGCCCGCTGCCTGACGACGCCGCCCCTCCCGCCGATGCCGCCCCGCCCGCGCCCACTGACGACATCGCCCGCGCCATCCTCCGCCTCTCAGCCGCCAACATCCCCATGGTCGACTACCACGGCCACCTCAAGTCCGGCTTCACGCTCCCCCAACTCCTCGCCCACGGCCGCCTGCACGGCATCTTCTATGGCGTGGCCGTCAACTGCGGCAAGGGCTTCACCGTCCAGGACAACGCCGGCGCCCGCCGCTTCCACGACGAGATGCAAGGCCAGCCCTGCTTTGCCGCCATGCAGGCCGAAGGCCGCGAGTGGACCCACATGTTCTCCCCCCAAGCCGTCGGCCTCTTCGACTACGTCTTCACCGACTCCATGACCTGGACCGACAACCGTGGCAATCGCATGCGCACCTGGATCCCCGCCGAAGTCGGCCAGATCCCCGACGCCCAGGAGTTCATGGACACCCTCGTCACACGCGCCACCGGCATCCTCAACTCCGAGCCCGTCGACATCTACGTCAACCCCACCTTCATCCCTGACCAGCTCGCCCCCCGCTACGACGAACTCTGGACCGACGAGCGCATCCTCAAAGTCGTCCGCGCCGCCAAGGCTAACCAGATCGCCATCGAGATCAACAACCGCTACAAGCTCCCCGGCCGCCGCGTCCTCGAAGCCGCCAAGGCCGAGGGCTGCCAGTTCGCCTTCGGCACCAACAACTCCAGCGCCGCCGACATCGGCCGCTGCGAATACGGCCTCGAAATGGCCGCCGCCCTCAAGCTCCGCTGGCAGGACTTCTTCGTCCCCGCCGACAAAGGCAACCGCGCCATCGACCGCAAGCCCGAAGCGCTCAAAGGGTGAACCGGCCCGGCGCCTGTCTGCATCAGCACTCACGATGCCGTGCAGTACACTGATGGTGGAGGTCGACTAGGTGCCGTTCGAGAGAATCTCCATCGATCCGGCCGTTTGTCACGGCCAAGCCTGTGTCAAAGGCACGCGGATTCCCGTCCACCAGGTTGTCCGCATGCTGGCCAATGGCGACACGGTCGAAGACCTTCTCGCCGAATACCCCTCCCTCACCCGCGCTGACATTATGGCCTGCCTCGACTATGCCGCCGAGTTGGCCGAAGAACAAATCACCCCCATCGTCACCACTGGCCGCTGACGGATGCGAATTCTCGTCGACGAGAACATCCCCCGCATCACCGTCGATCGCCTCCGTGCGCTTGGCCATGACGTCAAGGACATCCGCGGGACGGGTGAGCAAGGGCTAGCCGATGCCGGACTCTGGATTGTCGCCCTGCATGAGCGCCGCCTCCTCATCACCACGGACAAGGGCTTCACCGGATACCGCACGGCCAGCCACTCCGGCATCCTCATCGTCCGTCTGCGCCAGCCCAACCGCAGGAAGATCGATCAGTCCGTGATGCTGGCTCTCGAGCGGTTCGAAGAGTCAAGCTGGCCTGGCCTCATCGTCGTCATTCGGGATGCGACCATGAGCACGTCACGATCGGGCGGCCCGGTCGAGCGATAGCACTTCCTCGCCCCCCGTCCCTCCTTCCCCCCGTCCATTTACACCCCGCGCCGCACGCCCTATACTTGAGGCGCCATAGGGCATTCTTCTTATGACCATCCATACCTTCCGATCCTGCCTCCTCGCCGGCGCCGTCCTCTTCGCCAGCGGCTGCGGCAAACAGGAACGCAGCGAAGCGGTTCAACTGGCGAAAACCCTGCAACAACAGAAGGCGACCTTCGACGCCGCCAACGCCGCCGAACAGGACCTTGTCACCAAATCCAAGGCCTGGTGCCGCGGCATCATGGAATCCGGCGCCGGCAAAGGCACGGGCCTCGATCAGAACGCCGCCCAGGCCGCCCAGTTCGCCAAGGACGCCGTCGCCATCAGCACCCAGCTCAGCCAGGTCCGGCAGGGCATCGACGCCGTCTCGCTCACTGAGGAGTTCCCCCGCGGCGTCAAGAACGAACTCACCACCGCCCTCACCAAACGCCAGCGCCTGCTCCACGATCTGCGCACCCTCGCCGACCAGCTCTCGCCTCAGTTCCTCGCCTACAAGGGAATGAAGGACTACGCCGGCGATAGCTACCCCGACGGCCTTACGAAATTCGACGAGGCCCTCCGCACTCACATGCGCCCCGACGATTCCGTCGCCACGGCCATCGCCGCGCTGCAGGAGAAGTTCGAGTTCGCCGCCGGCGAAATCTAACCTCGCCCCGCCCTACCGCCGCGTCACCGTCACATAGCGCATCGCTTTGTTGCCGGCCTTGTCGGTCACCGTAAACGTCACGCGGTTGATGCCCACGGCCAGTTGCACGTCGGCCCGCCAGCTCGCCACGCCCACCATCGCCCCGCCCGACGGATACACGTTCGAACTCCACCGCACCGAAGCAACCCCGATGTTGTCCGACGCCGTTCCATAAAACGCCCTGCTCGCCGACGACACCGTCACGCTCAACGCCGAAGGATACGTCACCGCAATCACCGGGTTCACCGTATCAGTCGGCGTCGGAGTTGGTGTAGGCGTCGGCGTTGGAGTCGGCGTTGGGGTCGGTGTGGGAGTAGGAGTCGGCGTCGGTGTCGGTGTCACCGGCGGAGCCGGCGCCTGCGTCCGCTCCGCATACAGCGTCCGCACCGCCGCAATATCGCCCGCCGTCAATCCGCCCCAAATGCGATAGTACGCATACATCACGTTCGCCGGGTCATCCGAATGCCCCAACCCCAGCGCGTGTCCCAACTCATGCAACGCCACGCTATACAGGTCCGTGTTCGCCCCCACCTTCCACGCCTCGGCCGCGTCAAAGTGCATGTCCCCCGCAATCGGTTCCGGATTCGGCGGGGCAGGGAAGTAGGTGTGCGCCAGCGTCCGGCCCGCCCCGTCAAATGGACTCGAATCGCCGTGCCAGCCCGACGCGAAAAAGATGTTCAAATGCCGCGCCGTGTTCGCCGTCCCCCCTTCGGCGAAATTCACGCCCACCACCGCTGACCACGCCGCCAGCGCCTTCTGAATCTCCGCCTTCTGCGACGCCGCCGGCAACAGGCTGCTCAACGTCCCAAACGAATACTGCAAATTCACCGTTCCCAGCCCCGCGCCATCCCACCCCTCGCCCACCTTGGCAATGTAGTTGGCCACGGGCCCCGCCGCCGTCACCGCCCCCGCGCAGCCATGCACCAGCGTTCCTTCCATCAACTCCCTCGACGCCGGGAAAATATAGGAGACCTCCTCCCACCCCGCCAGCCCCTCCACCTGCTCCCGCGTCCCGCTCACCACCAGTTGATGCTCCAGCAAATCCGCATGCGCCAGCACGCTCAACCCTTCCCGCAGCGCGATAGCATGCGCGTCCCGCTCGGCCACATCGGGAAAGAAATCCACCACCACCGTCAGCGCCTCGCCCTCCAGCCCATCCACCAGCGGGCTCACCTTCCGCCCCAACTCAAACACCACCGGCGCATCGCCCCGCGGCAACTCCGCCGCAAAGCCCGGTGCCCCCGGCCGCCATCGACACCATCACCGCGTTCTCCGGTACATACTGCAGCGCCGTCATGCCCCGCGCCGCCAGTCCCTCCAAATCCGCCGCCTCCGGCATATGGTCAAACTGCACCACCCGGTACACCCGCCCCTCCGTCATCGATTTCCTCGCTCCGCCCACCCCCACACCCCGCGTCACCCCCGCCGGATTCACCAGTTTCAGGCCGGTTTTGATCCCCTCCACGGCGATCGTTTGCGCCACGGCGCAGCTCGACACGGCAATGGCAAGCAGGGCAATTCGAGTTTGCATGTCCCCCTCATCGCTAACCGCGTGAGAGAGTTCTTGCTCACCTTACACCTACATAAAAGGGAGATAGACCTGCGTGAAACTCGCGATACACCTTACGCTTTTTGCCATCCTCGCGCCATTTTCTTGCCTTCATGCACAATCTTCTCCGGTATCCGCCTCGCCTGCCGCTCCCCCCGCGTCATTTAGAATCACAACCTTGGCCGGTGGCTCCTTCGCCCCTGAGTCTGGGGTCTCCACCGCCACCAATCTAGGGTCCATCGACGGCATCGCCTCCACCCCCCAAGGCGCCGTCTACCTCGCCGATTCGGCCGCCCACCGCATCCGCCTCGTCCAACCCGGCGGCGCCATCACCACCATCGCCGGCGACGGCGCGGCTGGGTTTACAGGTGATAGCGGCCCCGCCACCCGCGCCCGCCTCAGCTCCCCCTACGGCCTCGCCCACGACGGCTACGGCACCCTCTACATCGCCGACTTCGGCAACGCCCGCATCCGCCGCATCTCCCCCACCGGCATCATCACCACCATCGCCGGAGGCGGCTCCACCACTCTCATCCCCCCCGCCGGCATCGACCCTCTCCAGGTGAAGCTCTCCGGCCCCCGCAACCTCGCCCTCGACCTCACCGGCAACCTCTACTTCACCGACGCCCCCGCCAACCGCCTCTACCAGCTCTCCCGCGACAATAAACTCACCCTCCTCGCCGGCGACGGCACCGATATCGCCCTCAAGTTCCCCGCCGGACTCGCCGCCGACTATATGGGCAACCTCTACATCGCCGACACCGGCTCCTTCTCCATCCTCAAATTCACCGCCGGCAAAGCCACGCCGCTCTCCCTCAACCCCGCCCTCCCCGGCACCCCCCTCGCCCTCGCCTCCGACTATTACGGCAACCTCACCATCGGCACCTCCGAAGGCGGCCTCTTTGCCCGCGCCTTCGACGGCACAACTTCCCCCCTCCTCGCCTCCTTCCCCTTCTCCTCCCTCCGCGCCGTCCACCAGGACCTCTCCGGCGTCCTCTACTTCTCCGAACCGGCCCGCGTCTGGACCCTCGCCAACCTCGGCTCGCTCACCCTCTTTGCTGGCTCCAGCTCCAACGCACCCCCGCCGCCCACCACCTCCGACGCCCGCATCCTCGCCCCCATGGGCCTCGCCCTCGACGCCTCCGGCAACCTCTACGTCGCCGATGAGAAAGCCCTCCGCCTCTGGCGCATCACCCCTTCGGGCCAGTTGCAAACCGCCGCCGGCACCGGCCAGGCCCCGCCCTCGCCCAACGCCGCCGGCGATGGCGGCCAGGCCACCACGGCCCGCCTCTACGATCCCGTCGCCGTCGCCGTCTCCCCCCTCAACGGCGAAATCGCCATCGCTGAATTCTCCGCCCACCGCGTCCGCATCATCCTCCCCACCGGCGTCATCTACACCGCCGCCGGAACCGGCACAGCGGGCCTCAACGGCGACAACGGCCCCGCCCAGTTCGCCCAGCTCAACCAACCCCGCGGCCTCGCCTATGACGCCTCCGGCAACCTCTACATCGCCGACTCCGGCAACGGCCTCGTGCGCAAGCTCGGCCGCAACGGCTTCCTCACCACCACCGGCCCCTCCGGCCTCAACAACCCCACCTCGCTCGCCTTCGACGCCTCCGGCATCCTCCACGTCGCCGAATCCGGCAGCCACCTCATCCGCCGCCTCACCGCCAACAACGCCTGGGAGATCGTCGCCGGCACAGGCTCCGAAGGCGCTTCCACCGACGGCCTCACCGCCCGCCTCTCCCAGTTCCGCCTCCCCACCGGACTCGCCTTCGACGCCTCCGGCTGCCTCTACCTCGCCGACACCTACAACCACCGCCTCCGCCGCATCACGCCCCTCGGTCTGGTCGAAACCATCGCCGGCGCCGGCGCCCCCGGCTTCTCCGGCGACGATGGCCCCGCCCTCCAGGCCAAACTGAACATGCCCGTCGCCCTCGCCGCCGGCCCCCAAGGCCGCCTCTACGCAGCCGACCTCGAAAACGCCCGCATCCGCCTTCTCACCCCCAGCGCCATCCCGCCCCCCGCCTCCACCGAGCCGCCCCCTTCGCAAACCAACCCGCCGCCATCTGCCCAAACCACCCTCTCGCTCCTCCACGCCGCCACCCTCAAGCCCGGCCCCTTCGCCCCCGGCCAGCTCATCACCCTCTTTGCCGCCGCACTCCCCGCTACCCCTGAACTGCGCGTCAACGGTGCACCCGCCCCCATCTTCTACAGCTCACCCACCCAGATCAATTTCCAACTCCCCTACCTCAACGCCACCGAAGCCCAACTGGAACTCTTCTCCTCCGGCGTCTCGTTGGCCCGCACCACCCTTGCCCTCACCGCCTCCGCCCCCGGCCTCTTCGCCTCGGAAGGCTCCGCGCTCGCCGTCTCCCCCACAGGCGCCCTGCTCAGCCCCGGACCAGGCGCCCCCCGTGGCTCCGTCGTCACCCTCTATGCCACCGGCGCCGGACTCTGGGACCTCCTCCGCGAAGCCGGCTCCCCCGCCGCCGCCCCGCTGGCCCGCCCCCGCCTGCCCGTCACTCTCCGCATCGGCAACACCCCCGTCGAACTCCTCTACGCCGGCGAAGCCCCAGGCCTCAGCGGCGTCCTCCAACTCAACGCCCAACTCCCCGGCCTCTTCACCGCCCCCGGCAAACACGAGGTCATCCTCACCATCGGCGCACACTCCAGCCCCACCGGCGTCACCCTGCAGTTGAACTGACCCGCCGCGCCCGCCGCCCCCTACCGTGCAAACAACGGCTGCGTCCACGCGCTCGCCCCAAACGACGAATCCACCCGCGCCCGCACATACCGCTCGCTCCCCGTCAGCCTGTACGCCGGCTTCTTGTCGAAGCTCTTCGCCAGCACCTTCCCCCCATCCCCAATGAAGTAGGTCGTGAACCTCTCCGTCGGCCGCTCCTTGATCGTGATGCGATACTCCCCGCCCCCCGTCCGCACATCCTCCAACACCACCCCCGAGCTCGCATAAAAATCCCCACGCTCAATCGCCGCGCTGATCGCCGCCGCGCTCAACTCACTCGCCCGCACCTGAATCCACCCCTTCCCAGGATTGGAAAACTCCTGCCCCATCTTCTTGAAGTGATGCGCGTCATCCACTGCGATGCCGTGAATCCGCTTCCCCGCCGTCAGCAGCGTGTCCCACATCTCATCCAGCGACTGAAACCCGCCCCCGCCCACATTGTTCACCGTCGGATGCCCGTTGTAGACCTCAAGCAACCCCAAATTGTTCACCTTCAGCAAATCGTCCTTCGTCACCGACCAGTGAAAGTTCGGATGATTCAACGACGGCATCGCCATCGCCTGGCGAATCATATCGACGTTGTTCTGAATCGTCTCGGCCACACTGTTGCCATGCCGCGGCTGCAACTCCCGCGACAAATTGTAGGCGTTCACGTGAACATGCTTGTCCCCATACCGGTCCGTCACCTCCTCGCCCGGAATCAGCAGGAACCTCTCCCGCGCCGCATGCACCGCATTCAACCCCGCGACATCGGTCAGGTAGTTGTGGTCCGACAGCGTCAGGAACTGGTAGCCATGCTCGCGATACCAAGTCGCCACCTCGTGCGGCGTCGAGTCGCCGTCGCTGTTCAACGTGTGCGTGTGCAGGTTGCCCTTATACCATCGCGTGGCCGGACGCGTCTGCGTCACCGCCGCCCCCAACACCAGCAATGACAAAAAGGTGAACCGTGCAATCCAGGTAAGCCGCATCACTGGCAGTGTAATACGCGGCGCCGCCCTCGATCACACCCTACTCCCCCTCCCGCACCCCCGCCAGCAACCCAATCGCCTCCTCCGCCGCCGTCTTCACCCGCTCCACATCCACCCGCGAATCCAACGCCTCCGGCATCGCCATCAGCGCCAGCTCCGCATACCCAATCACCTCCGTTAACCGGTCCTCCAACGCTTCCATCGACCCGCCCATCACCGGCACAAACCGCACCGGCCCGGCCACCACCTCGCCCTCGTCAAAGCTCAAATCCACCGCGCCCGCACCCACACCCGCCGCAGCCGCCCCCATCGCCGCCCCAGCCGTCATCGCCACCATCACCGGCTCCGCCGCCGCCACCACGTTCTTCACCTGCCCGTTCCCATCCAGCAACACCTCACGCTGCCAACGCAGCATCAGCTCCCCTTGCATCCGCGGCTTCCACGACTCCTCCACCGCCTGCCGCCCCTTCTCATGCTTCAAATCCTCCCACCGCTCCTCGGCATGATGCCGCTCCCCCTCGCCCAAAAACACATCCCAGTAAGGACTCCCCATCACCTCCGCCGCGCTATATTCCAGTAACTCCTCCGCCGCCCGGTTAAATCGAATAATATGCCCATCCCGGTTCAACACCATCAACGGCGTCGGCGCCGCCCTGAGTAAGTCGCCAAAGTAATCCCGCTCTTCCCTCAGCGCCTGCATATCCACTAACTTCGGCCCCGCCGGCTTCTCTTTGGCCTCTTCCCGCAGTAACACCAGCGTCCGCGCCCCCGCCCTCACCACCTGAAACGTAGCCTCAAACGCCTCTCCGCCCCGCCTCTGCGCCGTCTGCGTCAACTTACCCCCCGTCACCGCCAGCGGCATCCGCAACCCGTTCTTCTCCATCTCCGGCAAAATCGCCGTCGCCGACACCCCCTCCATCTCCCTCGGCTTGTACCCCAACATCCGCTCCGCCGCCGAATTCGCCCACCGCACCCGCAGCCCTTCATCCAACGCCATCACCGCCTCAGGGAACCGCTGGAACGCCTCCTCCATCCACGGCGCCGCCGTCACCACCTGCGGCGACTCCACCGCCGCCACATGCTCCCGCCACTCTTCATGACCCAAATACGCCAGCGGAAACAGCACCACCACCAGCGCGATCAACAAAATCACAATCAACTGCCGCCGCTGCGCCTCAAACGCCTCATACGGCGGATTCTCCATCCGCGCCACATGCTGCCCGATCTCCCCCAACACCACCGCCCCCGCCACCCGCATCTCCAGCTCAGCCGACTCCCGCTCGGCCTCCTTCCCGCCTTTCCGCGCCAGCTCCAACCCCCGCTCCAACCGCGCCACCCACCCCTCGTTCCCGTCCCCTTCTTTCTTCAAATCCGCCACGCACGCCTCAAACACCCCCCGCAGTTTCAGGATCCGCTCCTCCCGCGCCTCGGCCCCCTCCCGGAACTCCGCATGCCGCACCTGGTCCTGCAAGTTCTCCCGGAGCATCTGCTCCACGTTCTTTAGCGCCACCAACTCACCCGCGCGCCCATCCCCCCCATACGGCGACCTCAACTCAAACAAAAGCAAGTACAACGCCCACAACGGAAAGCAAACACACAAAAACAGCGCCGCCCGCCGCAGCAGGCGAACCGTAGGCGTCGCCGGATGATATGCCGAGAATCCCATCAAGTCTCCCTAGCATCATCCCCCCTCCCGCCCCCCCCCCCGCATGAGCCGCTGGTACCGTTCCCCACCCACCTGGTACTAACACCCGCCCCAACCGGCGCCTCCAACCCTGCTCAGACTCCCCACCGTCCCTGCCCCGTCGTCCCCTCCACACCCCGCCTCATCCCCCGCCCAACCCAATCCCTCCCCCGCTAAACCCCGTAGCTGAGCCGCGAGCGTAAGCGAGTCGGTCCCCCGACTTTCCAGCCTCCGGCTTCGTCATAATAGGGTGGTTATCGCCCAAACGGTCCCCGCCCCCGAATCCAGCCGCGCCGCCCGCGCCCTCACTGACGCCTTCCGCTCCGGCCGCCCCCTCGTCTACATCCGCACCCCCGAAGAGGAACGCGTCGCCCGCATCCTCGCCGAAACCGGCGCCGCCCTCGCCGCTCCCTCCAGCCCCGGCCACCCGCCCGCCGCCGTCCCCGCCTGGTCTTGGTCCCTCACCCACGCCCTCCACCTCCCCAACCAGCCCATCCAACTCGGCACCGAATCCCCCCTCGCCGCCCTCGACTTCATCGCCGCCCACCCCCACCCCGGCCTCTTCCAACTCCGCGACTTCCACGAACCCCTCCGCGACTCCCCCGCCGTCCGCCGCCGCCTCCGCGACCTCTACTCCCTCCTCCGCGACACCGGCAAATTCATCATCATCTCCTCCCCCGTCCGCGAACTCCCCGTCGAAATCGAACGCTCCGTCCTCTACATCGACCTCCGCCCACCCGACCTCACCGAACTAGTCTCCTTCCTCCGCGACGAAACCAGCCAGCTCGCCTCCCCCCCCGATGAGCCCTTACTGCGTACATTAGCCCCCGCCCTCCAGGGCCTAACCCTAGACGAAGCCCGCTACGCCCTCCGCCGCGCCCTTGCCGATCACGCCACCCTCACCCCCGCCTCGCTCCCCTTCTTACTCGAAGAAAAGCGCATGTTAGTCAACCGCGGCGGCGTCCTCGAATTCATCTCCACCCCCACCACCATGGACATCATCGGTGGCCTCGAAAACCTCAAGCGCTGGCTGCTGGAACGCCGCAAACTCTTCGACATGCGCGAGTCCCTCAGCCAGGAAATCGTCCCCAAGGGCCTCCTCATGATGGGCATCCCCGGCTGCGGCAAAAGCCTCTGCGTCAAGGCCATCTCCTCCCATTTCCAACTCCCCCTCTACCGCATGGACATGACCGAGGTCTTCTCCGGCCGCTACGGCAGCCCCGCCGTCGCCTTCGCCGACGCCTGCAAAACCATGGAGGACCTCGCCCCCGCCGTCCTCTGGTTCGACGAAATTGAAATGGCCGTCACCTCCACCGAATCCGCCGGAGAACAAGGCCGCATCTTCGCCTTCTTCTTAACCTGGATGCAGGAGAAAACCCCCGGCCTCTTCGTCGCCGCCACGGCCAACCGCATCGACTTACTCCCCGCCGAAATGATCCGCAAAGGCCGCTTCGACGAAGTCTTCTTCGTCGACCTCCCCACCGAAGAAGAACGCACCGAAATCTTCCGCATCCACCTCTCCCGCCGCGGCTACGACCCCGACGCCCTCAACATCCCCCAACTCATGGAATTCACCCAAGGCTGGACCGGCGCCGAAATCGAACAATGCGTCGTCAGCGCCATCACCAAGGCCAAACTAGCCGGCACCGCCGTCAACCCCACTGACTTAGTAACCCTCGCCGCCCGCTCCGTCCCCCTCTCCCGCAGCATGAAAGAACAAGTCAACCACATCCGAGCCTGGGCCTTCGAACGCGCCATCAAAGCCACACCTCCCAAAGGCCTGGGGAAGTAGAGGGAACTCACCCGCCGCAAACACGGAATCTTCGGCTCCTGAGTGGCACCAACCCATCGAGTCTGTTTGAAACATCGGATCCTAGAGACCAGCCAGTTGTACTGGCCCACCTTTTCAGCACAAGGCCGGTGGTGGCGCGCGGTCTGGCCGCCGCCGATTCGAGGTCGTGGCTCCGTAAACTGACAATTGCCGATACGCGAAGTCCCGTGTGCATGTCATCATGTTCATTGGTGTCAGCAGGTGAGAATAAAGAAGAGCTTTGGCGACAGGGCTATTGACCAACTGGTAGCGCGCCTCAGTGCCGCGCGCGCCTCCAAGGGCGGTAGTCCCACTCAATGGCACAGCCTCGATACCGTGTTCATCATCCCCGTTCTGGAATCCGTAGTCGAATTTCAAGGCTTGGTGCCTGAGATAGACCGCCGTCAGGTGATCGAGAAGGCCGTCTACGGAGCCGCCACCGAAAAGATTCTCGACCGGGAGGCTTTGATAAGCCACCTCAAGCGGGCCGAAGGCGAGTATCTTGCGAAGCACGTGAAGAAGTTCATTCTCGCGACGTCTTGGACTGCTTCTCCAAGATTGAACATGAAAGGGTTGCGCTTGCGGGGTGCGACTATTGCATTTTCACCACCAGGCGGGACGAGGGTTGATCTTCGGCCCTTGCGGAGTCTCATTGAAGATGTCATGCCGCGTCCTGCGCCTGAGATGTTGCAGGTTCAAGCGACTGTCTCGGCGCGGTCACCATCTGCAGTTATCGAGATTGGTCAGCATGCAGTGGACTATACGCGTGGTATTTTAAATTTCTTGATAAATAGGAGAGTGGGGCTTCGAATATTCGATGCGAGACCTCAGCGCGCCGTCAATGAGATACTTCCAGGGCCGATCCACACCGTGCATACTTCACAAGGAAAACCGGCCGTGGATGCCGTCTGGTACGAGTTGTACGGTGTCGAACGAATCGGACTCTTCGGCAACGCTTCTCTGCTCGGCAGAATTGAGGGGACAGCGCGGAGAATTCGCCGGTGGGTTAAGGAAAGCTACTATGAGCAGGATGTCGAGCATGCGTTCGTGCGCTATACTCGCGCGCTTGACTGTCAGGATCACGCAGTGGCTTTTTCTCGATTGTGGACCACTGTTGAATATTTAGCCGGGACGTCCGACCACGAGAAGCTGGTTAGACGGGTGGCGGCCTTATTTCCAAAAGACGACTATGGTTTTGCGGAAACTGTCATGCGGCACCTCCGCGATGTTAGAAACGGTGTAGTGCACGTTGACCCGTCGCGCACAGGTACTGACATGAGGAGCGGGATGGAGGTATATTTGTACCAGCTCAAGAAGTATGTGGAGCTACTACTGCATTTTCACTTGGTGGATGGACGCAGGTTCACCAGCCGGGCTTCCTCGGCGGAGTTGCTGGATGCGCCAACGGACCCGGAAGAGCTACGCCGCTTGATCAGACACTATCGAAGTGTGCTACGTCGACGGGCTTAGTTCGGTCTTGCTGCAGCGATTGACTGGTACGCTCCGCCCCAGTCTACTCCTCGGAGTAGTCCCGTCATCATTGATCGGCAGATCCCCTCTGCCACAAATGTCCGCACTGCGCATCAAACGAACACAGGCGCAAGTAGGCTGTTCTCGCTGTCCCCTTCCAACTCCCGTACACTTAACCCCATGCCCCCCTTCCCCCGCATCACCACCGACCCCGCCCTCATGTCCGGCAAACCCTGCATCCGAGGCATGCGCGTCACCGTCAACATGATCGTCGAAGCCCTCAACGCCGGCCGCTCCACGCACGATCTCCTCACCGACTTCCCCTACCTCGAAGAAGCCGACATCCGCGAAGCCCTCACCTTCACCGCCCGCCTCGCCCAAGCCCCCGGCGCCCACATCGCCAACTAACCGCAACCCCTCGCCAACCCAATCCTCACCCCTCGCTGGATACCCTACCCTGCCGCCGCCGGATACGAATCCCGCCCCTGACCGCTCCATCACCACCTCGGCCCGCAACCACGGCTACATCTTCCTCACCAACGACCTCGACCTCCCGCAAATCCTCGCCCACACCCGCGACCACGGCCCAGCGTCATCCTCCTGCGCGGTGAACCGCTCCCCCCGATTCCCGAGGCCCAGCCCTCCTCGCAACCCTCCACGCCTGCCGCGACGAACTCCCCTCGCTGTGCCATCACCTCCCTCCACCGGGACGGCCACCTCCGCGTCCGTCGCCTCCCCCTAGCCTGCATCGCGCCCCTGCGCCTAAAACCAGTCACAAACTATATTCTCAATAAAATCAATAACTTGCGACCAATTTCTTGCCTCTAGGCGGGTATACGATGGAACTAGAGGTACGCCATGTCAACCCAACTCGAAACTCCCAACCCCATCGCCGAATACGAAGCCCGCCTCCGCGCTGAGCTCCGCCCCGCCAACCTCGTCGAAGACCACTTCGTCCACGAAATCGCCGCCAACATCGTCCTCGGCCGCTTCCTCATCCGCCACATCCTCGCCGACCCCGAAATGGCCAACCCGCAAACCCCGCGCTTCATCCGCCTCCACCACACCTACGAACGCCTCACCCGCTACAACTACGAAGAACTCCGCCGCCACCAGCTCGCCCGCCACCTCCAGCAACACGACCCCTCCCTCGCCGCCCAATCCATCGACACCATCGTCGCCACCCACACCACCCGCTCCGGCCTCCGCGCCAAACCAAGCCCCGCCAAACCCCGCCGCCCCCAGAACCCATCGCCCAAACCCCGATCACCAAACCCGCCACCCCGGGACGAAACTCGCAATGCCCCTGCGGCTCCGGCCGCAAATACAAACACTGCTGCCTAGGCAAAACCCCGCTCCCCCAAGCCGCCTAAAAAATCAGACTAACTAATCTTGAATCTGCGTTCATCAGCGTTCATCGGCGGCGAACCAAAGGAGGCCCCACCAAACCCACCTCACCAACCCCCAACCACCAAACCCCGTAACGGAACCGCGACCGTAAGGGAGCCGGTCCCCCCCGCTCGCAGCGCAACATCCACTCGCGCCAGGGTCGCGGAGGCCTGGGCGGCTAGCCCCGCCAGGGTCGCGAAGGCCTGGGCGGCTAGCCCCGCCAGGGTCGCGAAGGCCTGGGCGGCTAGCCCCGCCAGAGTCGCGGAGGCCTGGGCGGCTAGCCCCGCCAGAGTCGCGGAGGCCTGGGCGGCTAGCCCCGCCAGGGCAAGGCCTGGGCGGCGGCCCGGCGGAGCGGCGGCCTAATGCCCCCCGCCCAAACCGCCGAACAATCCCCCAGGCCGCCCCACGCCCGCTCCACCCATGCTCCAGCCCCTCGACACCCCGCCGGCCGCCGCCCCGCACACCCCCGCTCTGCCTGCCCCCGCCCGCATCCCCACCTGGGTCCCTCTCCTGCTCTGCCTCCCCGCCTTCCTCCCCCTCCTCGTCACCGCCCTCGCCGCCTGGTCGGGCGGCCTCGTTCCCACCGTCTTCGTCCAATACGACCTCCCCTACTACGTCGCCAACGCCCGCCAGCACTTCGCCGAAGGCCTCCGCCTCACCTACTCCAACCCCTATGGCCTCTACGGCAGCCCCGCCCTCTACTTCCAACCCCACCTCTTCCTCCTCGCCCTCCTCCAATGGGCCGGCCTCTCCCCCCAACTCGCCTGGCTCCTGTTCGGCCTCGCCGCCGCCGCCTTTGCCGCCCTCGCCGCCGCCCGCCTCTATGAACACTGGGCCGGTTGGGACACCACCGCCCAAAAACTCGGCTTCGTCTGCTTCTTCTGGGGCGGAGGCATCCTCGCCCTCGGCGGCCTCCTCCTCGGCTCCTTCGCCAAAGCCGGACTCCCCCGCTCCCTCCACCTCCTCGACCCCGCCGACGGCTGGTGGATGCTCAATTTCGGCCGCAACCTCGTCTACCCCACCGAAGCCTTCTACCACGGCCTCTTCCTCACCGCCATCCTCTTCCTGCTCCAACGCCGCTTCGGCCTCGCCCTCGCCACCGCCGCCACCCTCTCCCTCAGCCACCCCTTTACCGGACTCACCCTCGCCCTCCTCTTCTGCGCCTGGTCGCTGCTCGAACTCCTCCTCCGCAGCGGCGCCTCCTCCCCCCGCCTCCTCCTCGGCAGCCTCGCCCTCGCCGCCGCCCACCTCGGCTATTACATGGTCTTCCTCAACCGCTTCCCCGCCCACCGCTCCGTCCGCGACCAGTTCTCCCTCGACTGGCCCTACTCCTTCTGGACCATCGTCCCCGCCCTTTACCTCGTCGGCGTCCTCCTCATCGGCCGCCTCACCCGCTGGCGCCACCTCTCGGCCATGCTCTCCCAGCCCCGCACCCGCCTCTGCTTCGTATGGTTCGCCACCGTCCTCGCCCTCACCCAGCACGACCTCTTCATCCGCCCCATGCAGCCCATCCACTTCGCCCACGGCTACGATTGGATCGCCCTCTTCCTGCTCGCCACGCCCCCCCTGCTGCTGCAGTTCGAAAAGCTCCTCGCCCTCCCCCGGCCCGCCGTCCGCCTCGCCGCCACCAGCGCACTCCTGCTCCTCTTTATTTCAGATAATCTGCTCTGGTTCTCGACGTTCCGCTGGCCCACCGTCCGCCAGCACGCCGTCGTCCTCACCCCCGATCAGGACGACATCCTCCGCTGGCTCGCCCTCCATCCCCAACCCGCCGCCTATGTCGCGTCCACTGACCGCTGGCTCGGCTACCTCACCCCCACCTTCACTCCCATGCGCCCCTGGCACGGCCACGACTACAACACCCCCTTCGCCGCCCAGCGCAAACGCGAACTCGAAGCCGCCTTCGCCCAAGGCACGCCCCTCCCCACCAACGCCCCCGTCTTCTACATCCACGCCAAACGCCTCGCCTGGACCGCCCCGCCCCGCACCCACCTCGCCTACGCCAATCCCTCCTTCGAAATCTGGCGCAGCTCTCCCTAACCCTTCACCGCCTCCTACCCCTTCACCGCCACCCGCGTCGCCGCCATCATCCGCTCCAGCGACTCCTGCGGCAACTCCCGGATGATCGGCTCAATCATCCACCCCAACCCAAACGGAATCCCCCGCGTCAACGACACCGCCTCGCACTCCACATACACGCCCCCGTCCCGCTCGGCAAACCGCCAGTAGCTATACAAACGCCACAGAAACCCATGCCCGTCCTCCGGCGCCAGCTCCCGCTCGCCCGCCTCGCCCGCATTCTCCACCTCGGCAATCTTCGTCGAATACGACCGGCTGTGCACTCGCCCTCCGCCCAGCGCGAAATACTTCGCATCGTGCTCGCTGTTCAACACCGCCGTGATCACCTTCTTCTTCTTCAGCCGGTAGTAGATCCGGAACTCGTCCCCCCGCCGCGCCAGCAGCCTCGAATCCATCACCTCCGGCGCATAAAAGCGCTTGTGCTGGTCATAGTCCTGCACCGTCTTGAGCACCTTCTCCAGCCCCGTCCCCGGCAGAAACACCCCCGCCGCCCAGTCGTGAATCAGCCCGCCCTTCACCTGGCGCGGGTTCTTCGGCAGCGCCGCCTCAATCGCCACCCGCCCCGCCTTGGCCGACTCGCGCCGCCGCGGCTCATCGTCCAGCCACAGGAACCGCGCCGCCCCCGCCTTCAGCCGCTCCTCTTCCAACCGCCGCTCCCGCTCCCGGATGTAGGCCGCGAACGCCAGCAGCGTCTCCGGCCTCAACTCCGCCGCCGCCACGCCGCCCGGCACCGCCGCCGACAGCGCAGCTGCCTGCACGAATCGACGCCGGCTGCTCCTGCTCATATCCTCATCATAATCACTCACGCCAACCTCCCCACGCGCTCACCCGCCGTTTCGTATCCTGTAACCAGCCCGTAACCTCTCTGACGCTCCATGGCCACACCCCGTTCCAACCCACTCAACGACCCCACACCCGCCCAACTCAGCCTTCCCCCCCCCTCGAGAAGCGCGCCCTCCTCTGGCTCGCCGCCCGCATGCCCGCCGCCATCAACTCTGACCACCTCACCCTCCTCGGCCTCCTCAGCCTCATCGGCGCCGGACTCAGCTACTGGTACGCCCGCACCAACCCCCTCGGCCTCCTCCTCGTCATCGCCTTCCTCATCACCAACTGGTTCGGCGACTCCCTCGACGGCACCCTCGCCCGCTACCGCCAGCGCCTCCGCCCCCGCTACGGCTTCTACGTCGACCACATCGTCGACATGTTCGGCACCTTCTTCCTGCTCGGCGGCCTCGGCCTCTCCGGCTACATGAGCTTCCCCCTCGCCATGGCCCTCGTCATCGCCTACTTCATGCTCTCGATTGAGGTCTACCTGACGACATACACCATCGGCACCTTCCACCTCAGCTTCTGGAAGTTCTCTCCCACCGAACTCCGCATCCTCCTCGCCATCGGTAACATCGCCTTGTTTATCCGTGGCCCCTACGCCAAGCTCGCCGGCCAGCAGTACCTGCTCTTCGACATCGGCGGCGCCGTCGGCCTCGCCGGCATGGCCGTCATGCTGATCGTCGCCACCATCCGCCACACCCTCCAGCTCTATAACGAGGAACGCCTGCCGTGAAAGAGGTCGCCCTCCGCGCCGCTAAGTTTTACTTCGTCGGCGCCCTCGGCATCGTCGTCCAACTGGCCGCCCTCGCCTTCCTCAAACCGGCCCTCGACCCCCACTACCTCTGGGCCACCGCCCTCGCCGTCGAATTCGCCATCCTCCACAACTTCCTCTGGCACGAGTTCTGGACCTGGTCTGACCGCCCCTCCTTCGGCAACGACCGCCTCCGCCGCCTCTGGCGCTTCCACATCTCCAACGGACTGCTCTCCCTCGTAGGCAACGTCCTGCTCATGCGCTTCCTCGTCGGAACCCTCGGCCTGCATTACCTGCTCGCCAACGCCCTCGCCATCGCCTCCCTCGCCGTCGCCAACTTCTTCCTCAGCGAACTCTACGTCTTCCGCTACCTCATCCGCCGCCCCAACTGAGCCGCCCGCCCCGATACCCACCGCCCCCCCCCCCCCCCCCCCCCCCCCCTCGCCACGCCCCCGTAACAGAGCCACGCGCGTCAGCAAGTGGCCCTTCTCCGCCCCTCCACGTTGACGCCACCCCCCGCTGCATATATAACAAGACCCCATGAAGCGTTCCACCTTCCTCAAATCCCTTGCCGCGGCGCCGCTGGTCGCCTCGCCGCTGGCCGCTCAACCGGCCCCCAAGCCGAAACGCATCAACCGCGCCATCGAACTGCTCGCCTCCGGCCAGCCCATCTATTACACCGGCGGCCATGGCGGCTATGAAGAAGGCAAGAAAATGGCCGGCACCTGGGCCGACTACATCAACTACGAGATGGAGCACGGGCCGCTCGACTTCACCGCCCTACGCGGCTTCATGCAAGGCCTCGTCGACGCCGGGCCCACCCGCTCCGGCCACCGCACCCCGGCCGTCATCGCCACCCTCCCCGTCCTTGGCGTCAGCGCCGCCCACATGCATGCCAACTTCTGGGTCGTCCAGCAGGCCCTGCTCTGCGGCATCCATGGCATCCTCCTCTGCCATGCCCGCGACGCCGAGGCCATCAAGATCTTCGTCTCCTCGGCCCGCTACGTGAACTCCAAGGCCCACCCCGGCCTCCCCGAAGGCATGCTCGGCAACGGCAGCCAGGGCTACGCCTCCAGCATCTGGGGCATCACCCCCGCCGAGTACATGAAGAAGGCCGACCCCTGGCCGCTCAACCCCGAAGGCGAGTTCCTCCTCGGCCTCAAGGTCGAAGACAAGTACGCCCTGGCCAACGCTGAAAAGGTCACCTCCGTCCCCGGCATCGGCTTTGCCGAATGGGGACCCGGCGACATGGGCCTCTCGCTGGCCAAGCCCGACGGCCACGTCCCCAACTCCGACCTCGACCCTGAGATGAAGGCCGCCCGCTCCCGCGTCCTGGCCGCCTGTAAAGCCAGCAAAATCGCCTTCCTCAACACCGTCCGCCCCAACGACGTCGAGGAGATGATCAAGGAAGGCGTCATGATCGGCTCCGGCGGTCAGGAAGCCGCCGAAAAGGGCCGTAAGTTCACTAAGCGCACCATGCCCTGGTAAGGGCTGGTTCCGCACCTCCGTCCCTAAACACAAACCCCCGGCCACCTGGACTCGCCAGGCCGCCGGGGGTTGTCATGTCTTAGGGGGTGCTTACCAGCGCGGTTCGCGACGCCCGCCGCCGCCACCGCCGCTGCGGTTGCCGCCGCCGCCGCCAAAGCCGCCACGGCCACCGCCGCCGCCGCTCCGGTTGCCGCCAAACCCGCCACGCCCGCCGCCGCCGCCCGGACCACGCGCCTCGCGCGGCCGCGCTTCGTTCACGTTCATGGTACGGCCATTGATCTCCCGCCCGTTCAATTCCTCAATCGCCCGCGCCGCTTCGTCCGCGTTCGTCATCTCTACGAAGGCAAACCCGCGCGGCTGCCCGGAATCCCGGTCCCGAACAATGCTCACACGCTCTACGACACCGTAACTGCCGAATACATCCTGCAGCTCTTCTTGGGTCGTCGCGTAGGAAAGGTTTCCTACGAAAATGTTGGTCATCTGATCCTAATCCTTACGGCTGCGTACCACGGCAGCGCTTCAATTTACCGGTTGGCTATTCTTGGCCGGGCACACTCAGGCGGGCAAAGGTAGCAGTTCTAGCCATACCATCGATGGCTCACCCGAATTGTAGCATTGTTGATCAACAATGGTTCCCGTGAATTTACGCCCCTTAACCGCCTCCTTCCTGAACCTATTTCAGCCCAAGTACCAGCCTCTCCAGGCCAACCATACTGCCCCCGCCAACGTCTCAATCCCTATGCATCGCCGCCACTTCCTGACCTCCGCCCTGACTGCTCCCCTGACCGTTCCCCTGACCGCCCCCCTGACCGCCCAAATGCTCCCCGCCGCCTGGAAATCCGCCCCGCCCCAAGCCTACCTCGGCGAACTGACCGCTCTCCTCAAAGCCGCCGCCGTACCGGGTATGGTGGTCGGGGCCGTACGGGCAGGCAAACCGTCCTGGACCGCCCCGCTCGGCACGCTCGCAGCCGCCTCCTCCGCCCCCCCGTCACCCCCGCCTCCCTCTTCCAGGCCGCCAGCCTCACCAAACAACTCACCGCCCACGCCGCCCACGCCCTCCGCGCCTCGGGCAAACTCGACTTCGACCGCCCCCTCGTCTCCTACCTCGACGACCTGCCCCACCCCACGGCCCGCACTGTCACCCTCCGCCACGTTCTCAGCCACTCGTCCGGCTTCCCCAACTGGAGGTTTACCGAACGCGGCAAGCCCGCCCCCGCCCTCGAACCCGCCTTCCCGCCCGGCTCCAAGTTCCAATACTCCGGCGAAGGCTACTTTTACCTCCAGCGCATCCTCGAAGAGGTCACCGGCCAGGGCTTCGGCCAACTTCTCGCCGAACTCGTCATGAAGCCCGCCGGCATGACCGATTCCACCCTCGTCTGGGACCCCGCCACGCTCCACCGCACCGCCCTCCCCCACAACCGCCGCGGCGAGCCGCGCCAGAACTGGGACAAGTCCGCCCGCGCCCTCCGCGACTACGCCGCCAAACTCGGCAAGCCCGTCGAGCACCTCCGCTACGCCGACTACGCCGCCTTCACCCGCGACTCCGGCAACCCGCCCCTGCCCAACTGGATGCTCCCCAACGCCGCCTCCAGCCTCATCACCTCGGCCAACGATTACGCCCGCTTCCTCGCCTGGTCCCTGAAAACCCCCGGCCTCGACCAGCCCGTCATCCAGATGAACGACTCGCTCTCCTGGGGCTTAGGCTGGGGCATCGAGCGGATCCCCACAACCAAGGGCGCGCGCACCTTCCTCTGGCAATGGGGCGACAACGGCGGCTACAAGAACTTCGTCCTCGCCGAACCCGCCGAAGGCGACGCCCTCTTCGTCTTCACCAACGGCGACTCCGGCGCCCGCCTCTACGAACGCGTCCTCACCCGCGCCACCGGCATGGAACACCCGGCGTTCTTCTGGCTGTGAGGCGGCGCCCCTACTTCTCCAGCCGGTAAATCGTCACCCCGCTCAGCAGCTTCGGGAAGAAGTCGGTCGACTTCTGCGGCATCACGCCGCCGCCGAAGCTGATGCCGGCCACCTGCTGCACGGTCGTCGGTTGCAGCAGGAACGCCACCTGGCACTGGCCCGCGCGCAGTTGCTCCAGCGCCGGGTCCAACCCGCGCACGTAGTGCAGGTACTTCTGCGAGCGCACATCCTCTTCCGTGATTCCCATCGCCTGGCCGAGCACCTGCTCGTGCAGGAACGTCACATCGAGCATCCCCGCCCCGCGCTCGACTTCCAGCACATACGACGCACCGGGCAGGGCAATGCCCAACACAATCCGCGCCGGGTCGATCGCCTGCACCGCCGCCTTCAACTCCGCCTCGCCCGCCACCTTGCGCAACGTGCCCAGCGCGCCCAGCGCCGCCACCAGCTTCGCCGCATCAAACCCGGCCAGCGAGTGCACCAGCCTGTGCGTGGCCAGAATGCGCAGCCCCGGCGAGTGCATGTTCACCAGCGTCATCATCACGCGCTTCGAGTCAGCCTTGGGCGACTCCTTCGAATAGTTGAGCGCCGTCTCATAGCGGTGATGGCCATCGGCGATCACCAGCTTCTTATCCGCCATCAGCGCCTGAATCCGCGCAATCGCTGCCGCATCGCCGATGCGCCACAACAGGTGCAGCGAGCCATAGCCGTCATCCACGCGCAGCAGCGGTTCGCCCTGCGCCGCCGCGTCGAGCAGCGCATCCACGCCGCCCGTCTCATCCGGATACAGGAGGAAGATCTGCCCGTAGTGCGCCTCGGTGTGCTTGAGCAACTCCGTGCGGTCCTTCTTCGGACCCGTCAGCGTCTGCTCATGCCGGTGCACCACGCCCGCCGAATACTCCTCTAACTGCCCGGCGCAGATCAGCCCCTTGCGCGTCAACTGCTCACCCGTGTCCGGATCGCGGAACTGCTGGAAGTAGGCAAACAGCGCCGGCTCGGCCTCGCGCTCCAGGATGCCGTCGCGAATCCACGTCTCCAGGTGCCCTTTGGCCCGCGTGTAGACATTGTTCTCCGCCGTGTCCGTGTCGAACCGCTCGCCGAGGATGATCCGCACCAGGTTATAGGGGCTGGCCGCCAGATAGCGCGCCTGCATGTCGGGGTAGATCTTGTCGTAAGGCTGCGTCACCAGGTTCGCCGGGTCGCCCGCGCGGGCCGAATAGCGGTAAGCATGAAAGGGGAAAATGTGGGCCATCTTCGTCAATGATATAAACAATGGTATCCATGCGGCCTTTTGCTCTCACTCTGGGTATCGTTTCTTTGCTCGGTCTGTTGGCGGCGCAACAGTCGGCGCGCAAGGTCGACTTCACGCGCGACGTGCAGCCGATCCTCGCCGACAACTGCTACGCCTGCCACGGTCCGGATGAGTCGAAACGCATGGCCGGCGTGCGCCTCGACACCAAGGAGGGCGCCTTCGCCAAGGTCGCCACCGGCCAGGTGATTGTGCCCGGCGACCCCGCCGCCAGCCGCCTCTTCGCCCGCGTCTCCCACGCCAAGCCCGCCCTGCGCATGCCGCCCGCCGCCTTCGGCAAGACGCTCACCGCCGACCAGATCGCCACCCTCAAGCTGTGGATCGAACAAGGCGCGCCGTGGGTGACCCACTGGAGCTACACGCCGCCCCAGCGCTCCGCCGAGCCCGCCGTGAAGAACGCCAAATGGGCCCGCAACGCCATTGACCGCTTCGTGCTCGCCAAGCTCGAAGCCGAGGGCCTGGCGCCGCAAGCCGAAGCCCCGCGCACGACGCTCATCCGCCGCCTCGCCTACGACCTCACCGGCCTGCCGCCCACGCCCGAAGAGGTGACGGCCTTCCTCAACGACAAGCGCCCCGACGCCTACGAGCGCCTCGTCGACCACTACCTCGCCTCGCCCCATTACGGCGAACGCATGACCATGATGTGGCTCGACCTGGCCCGCTACGCCGACACGCACGGCTATCACATCGACTCGCACCGCGACATGCACCACTGGCGGCAATGGGTGATCGACTCGTTCAACCGCAACCAGCGCTTCGACGAGTTCACCCAATGGCAGATCGCCGGCGACCTGATGGCCAAGCCGACGCGCGAACAGCTGCTCGCCACAGGCTTCCACCGCAACCACATGATCAACTTCGAGGGCGGCGCGATTCCCGAGGAGTATCAAGTTGAGTATGTCGTCGACCGCGTCGAAACCACGGCCAACGTCTGGATGGGCATGACGATGGGCTGCGCGCGCTGCCACGACCACAAGTACGATCCCATCAAGCAGAAAGAGTTCTACGAGTTCTTCGCCTTCTTCAACAACATCGACGAGAAGGGGCTCGACGGGCGGCGAGGCAACGCCGACCCGATGCTGCGCCTCTCGACGCCCGCGCAGGAAGCCCGGCTGAAGACCGTCCTCTCTGATATCGAGGTCTTCGAGGCGCTCACCGATGAACGCACGATCGCGCCCACGGTCGAGGCCTGGGAACGCAAGGCGCTCGACTCACTCGCCAAGCCCGCGCGCGACGGCCTGCAACTGCACTGGGAGGCCGACAACAGCTTCTCCGACGCCAGCGGCAACTACCGCCATGCCGTGGTCGAGCGCGGCGAGGTGGGCTTTGCCGAAGGTCCGGTGCAGCGTTCGGCTGTGTTCAGCGGCGAGGCCCAGATGCGCTACGCCGCCGCCGGCGACATGGCCGGCACGCTCGCCTCCAACAAACCCTGGACGGCCGCCTTCTGGTTCCGTCCGAGCACGATTCAGGAGTGCGGCCTGCTGCAGATGCGCGAACCGGGCGAAGCGAAGCACGGCATCGAGATCCTCCACGAAGCCTCGCAGCCCATCGGCGACCTGCGGCGCGGCGTGAAGATCGCCGTGCGCATCGCCAACCAATGGCCCAACGACGCCCTCTACGTGCGCACGCGCGACTTTGTCTGGACCACGGCCAAGGAGTACGGCTCCACCTGGCATCATGCCGGCGTCGTCTACGACGGTTCGGGCAAGGCCTCGGGCGTCACGCTGTATATCGACGGCCAGGCCGTGCCCATGGAAGCGATGCGCGACACGCTGCGCACGCCGGTCGTCTCGCAGCGCCCGCTGGAGATCGGCAACAAGGAGCTCGGCTCGCCCTACAAGGGGCAGCTCGACGACGTCCGCCTCTACAGCCGCGCGCTCGACGCCGCCGCGCTCTTGCAATTGGGCGAACAGGAGCCGGTGCGTTCGGCCTTCGCGCTCAACCCCGGCGTCGCGTTCGGCAAGCGCCCGCGCGAATCGCGCCTGCGCATCGCCGACTACTATCTGCGCCACGCCGCGCCGTCCACGGATCGCGAAGACTACGCCCGCCTCATGGCCCTGCGCGACGAGCGCGACGCGCTGTTGAAAGAGATCCCCAACACGATGGTGATGACCGAGCGGCCCACCCCGCGCCCGAGCTTTGTCCTCGGCCGCGGCGACTACCGCAACAAGACCGTCGAGGTGAAGGCGTCGACGCCCGCGATGCTGCCGCCCATGCCCGCGACGCTGCCGCGCAACCGCCTCGGCCTGGCCCAATGGCTCACCAGCCGCGAACACCCGCTCACCGCGCGCGTCACCGTAAACCGCTTCTGGCAGATGTATTTCGGCACGGGCATTGTGAAGACCGCCGAGGACTTCGGCACGCAGGGCGACCCGCCCTCGCATCGCGAGATGCTCGACTGGCTGGCCGTCGAGTTCATCGAATCCGGCTGGGACGTGAAGGCGCTGCAGCGGCTCATCCTCACCTCGGCCACCTACCGGCAAAGCTCCACCGTGCCGCCCGGCATGGCCGAACGCGATCCGGAGAACCGGCTGTTGGCGCGCGGCCCGCGCTTCCGCATGCCCGCCGAGATGGTGCGCGACACGGCGCTGGCGGCGTCGGGATTGTTGAACGCCAAGATCGGCGGCGAGTCGGTGCGCCCCTATCAACCGCCGGGGGTGTGGGAGGAGATCTCCTACGGCGACGTCTACTCGGCGCAGCAGTATGAGCAGGAACACGGCGACGCGCTTTATCGCCGTTCCATGTACACCTTCTGGAAGCGCACCGCTCCGCCCACTTCGCTGGCCGCCTTCGATGCGCCCGACCGCGAGAAGTGCGTCGCCCGCCGCGCCCGCACCAACACGCCGCTGCAGGCGCTGGTGACGCTCAACGATCCGCAGTTCATCGAAGCCGCCCGCGCCCTGGCGCTGCGTGCCCGCAAGGAATCGGCGGGCGATGCGGCGCGGCTGCGGCGGGCGTTCCTGCTGGCCACGGCGCGGCCGCCGTCGTCCAAGGAGATGTCGGTGTTGAGCGCCCTGTTGAAAGACGAGCGCGCCCACTACACGGCCAAGCCGGATGAGGCCACGAAGCTGGTGAGCGTGGGCGAATCGACGGCGCCCGCCGATGTCCCCAAGCCGGAGTTGGCGGCCTGGACGATGGTGGCCAGCGCCATCCTGAATCTCGATGAAGTGGTGACCAAGGAGTAGCGCCATGGCGGAACCAACGCATCCACTCGATCAGGCCCTCCAGCAGACGCTCTCGCGGCGCTCGCTGTTTGGCCGCACGGCGACGGGCCTCGGCGCGGCGGCGCTGAGCACGCTGCTCAATCCAGCGGCCAAGGGCGCGGCTCTCGCCGGGCTTCCGCATTTTGCGCCCAAGGCCAAGCACGTCATCTTCCTCCATCAGTCGGGCGGGCCAAGCTCGATCGAACTGTTCGACCACAAGCCGCAGTTGAAGAAGGTCCACGGCACCGAGCTGCCTGAGTCCATCCGCCGCGGCCAGCGCATCACGGGCATGACCAGCGGGCAGGACTCGTTCCCCTGCGTCGCGCCGATCTACAACTTCCATCCGGCGGGCAAGAACGGGACGATGATCTCGGAACTGCTGCCGCACACGGCCAAGGTGGTCGATGAGCTCTGCATCGTGAATTCGGTGCACACCGACGCCATCAACCACGACCCTGCGATCACGTTTATCCAGACCGGCTTTCAGCAGCCGGGGCGGCCGTCGATCGGTTCGTGGATCAGCTACGGGCTGGGCAGCGAGAACGAGAACCTGCCCGCCTTTGTCGTGCTGGTGAGTCAGACCTCCGGTCTCAACGTCGACCAGCCGCTCTTCTCGCGCCTGTGGTCGTCGGGCTTCCTGCCGTCGTCCTACCAGGGCGTGCAGTTCCGCGCCGGGGCTGACCCGGTGCTCTATTTGAACGACCCGCCGGGGGTGGACCGCACCAACCGCCGCCGCATGCTCGACGCCGTGCAGAAGCTGAACAAGCTGAAGGCGGAGTCGTTTGCCGACCCGGAGATTGAGACGCGCATCGGCCAGTATGAGATGGCCTACCGCATGCAGGCGTCGGTGCCGGAACTGATGGACCTCTCCAAGGAATCGCAGGCGACCATCGACATGTATGGTCCCGACGCGCGCAAGCCCGGCAGCTATGCCTCCCACTGCCTGCTTGCCCGCCGCCTGGTCGAGCGCGGCGTGCGCTTTGTGCAGCTCTACAAGCGCGGCTGGGACCAGCACAACGACCTGCCGCGCGACCTCGCCCTCCAGGCCAAGGCCACCGACCAGGCCTCGGCGGCGCTGATCCAGGATTTGAAGCAGCGCGGCCTGCTCGATGAGACTCTGGTGGTGTGGGGCGGCGAATTTGGCCGCACCATCTACTGCCAGGGCAAGCTGACGTCGACCAACTATGGGCGCGACCATCATCCGCGCTGCTTTACCATGTGGCTGGCCGGTGGGGGTACCAAGGCCGGTACAGTACTAGGGAAGACGGACGATTACTGCTACAACATAGAAGAGGACCCGGTACACGTCCACGACATCCAGGCGACCCTGTTGCACTGCCTGGGGGTTGACCACACGCGGTTGACCTACAAGTTCCAAGGCAGGTGGTTCCGCCTCACGGATGTGCATGGAGAACTGGTCAAGAAGATCCTCGCCTAGGGGCGGTCGAAGCCCCTGGATTCGGCCCAGCCGGCCCACACCGCCGATGCAGGAAGGGTATTGAAACTAGAGGTTTGTGCCGATGGAGAAGGTAATGCGGAGAAGGCGTTCGCGCGGGCTCCTATCTGGCTTTCAGCTCAAGGTATCGCTGCGCCGGCTGGCGGCCGATAAGCGCGGCTCCGTGCTCATTTTGGCTTCGATGCTGCTGGTGGTGGCGGGCATGTCGCTGTCGGCGGTGTTCGATCTGTCGCGCCTCTACTTTGCCAAGCAGACGGCGCAGGTGCGGGCCGACGCCGGGGCGCTGGCGGCGGTGATGGCGCTCGACGGTACGGCGGCGGGCCTGGAGCGGGCGCGCGAGGCGGCGGCGCAGGCTGCGCGGCAGGCCAGTCCCGAGGGCAGCCCGTCGTCGGGCCTGCGCATCGAGTTTTCCGATGCCGCCAATGGCGTGTTTCGCGAGACACCGCCCACGGCGAGCAACCTGCGGTTTGCCCGCATCACCTGTACTACCTATGTTTCCTTCACCCTGCTGCGCACGTTTGTGCCGCAGAACCGCTCGCACGCCTTCGCTCATTCCACCGCCATGCAGGGGCGGCAGACGCAGTTTGAGTCGGGCCTGTTTCCCTATGCCGTGCTGGCCCATTCCGAGGCCAAGCCGCATTTCGGCTTGAAGCTGGGCGAGCGCTACACGCTGCACTGGGCCGACGAGCCCTCGCTGGCCGCCGGCAATGTCTGTTCGGGCGACGCCACTGAGCGCGTGATCGCCACCGCCACGGCTAACAATGTGCGCGGCGGCGGGTTTGTGGAAATGGTGTCGGCCAACAACATCCGGCGCACGATTCTCACCGAATACCAGTCGTCGCTGCGGCGGCTGGGCGATCCGCTGGTGTTCTACCAGGGGCTGCGCCATTTTGAAGTGAATGCCCTCGCCGAGCGCATCACGCAGGACCGTGACTACGGCGCCACCACCTACGACGACTACACCGCGCGCGGCGAAGGCAACGGGCGGCGGTTGGTGGCCGTGCCCATTCACGCGGGTTATCCCAAGAACCAGATTCTCGAGGTGGGGGCTTTCTTCCTGCTGCCCACCACGGAGTATCACCAGGAGGGCGACCATCCGGTATGCGCCGAGTATGTCGGTCCCTACATGCTGGGCAGCGCCAGGCGCGGCGCCGGGGAGGCTGGCTTCTATGTGGCCTCGCTGCTGCGCTAGGCCGTTGGGCGGGGCGGGGCGGCGCGGCCATGCGCTGCTCGAAACGGCGCTGCTGCTGGGCGTGATGACGCCGCTGGCGGTGGTGGGCGCGCGGTACGGCTGGAGCCTCTACCAGGTGCAGGGGTTGCACTCAGCGGTGGAAGAAGCGGCCCGCTACGGGGCTTCGGCGAGCCTGCGCGACGGTGAAGAGGCCTGGCGCGAGCGGGTGCGCAATGTGGCCGTCTGCGGCAAGCCGGAGGGCTGCCGAGGGGCACGCGTGCCGGGCCTGGCCGGGCGGCATGTACAAGTGGAGTTGGAGCGGGCCGGGGCTTCAGCGGCGGTGCGCGTATCGGTGACGGGGTTTGCGGTGGACTATCCGGGCGGGGTGAGCCGGTTTGAGGGCCGTCCGTCGGCTCAGTTTCCGCGCACCGGCGGCTCTGCGCCGTTACTGTCCGGGGGCGCCCGGTAGCCCGAGCGGCGTGGCGGCGTTTAGTAGATGGCGCGCGAGTAGGTGCCCGTCAGTTCATAGGAGCCGGGGAACTTCCACTCCGGCGCTTCGAAGTAGGTTTCCGCGATGTAGGCTGTGTCGCCGTCGGTCATGGTGAGCAGGTTGCCGATGACGGAGGCGCGGCAACTGCTCTGGGTAGCGTAGTTGACCGGCAGGATGTCGCCGTTGGAGGTGATCAGGTTGGAGCCGGGCGTGCCGAAGTCGCTGGCGCGCAGGGCGCTCTTGCCCATCACGATGCGCTGCGTGATGACCGCTGTGCGGTAGTTCGGGCAGTTGCCCACGGTCAAGCCGGCCCCGGTGCAATCGGTGGCTCCCATGTAGAGGATCCGGGAGAGGATGACGACGCCCTTGCTCGAGTTGGGAGAGGTGACGTTGAGGCCGATGTTGTCGCCCAGTCGCTGGATGACGTTCTGGTTCTGCACCTTGCTGAAGTCCACCTGGCGTACATACATGTGGCCCGCGTCGCGGCAGACCTGGTTGACCTGGATGCTGCGGCCGAGCGTCAGCCCGACGTTCACCGTGCCCAGCAGCAGGGGCACCAGGAATACGGAGACGAGGGCGAACTCGACGACCGTGTTGCCCTTGCGGCGGTTGCTCTGAAATCGCTTCCTCATGATCGACTGACTCCTCGTGTCAAATGTGCCCGCGGCCAGGCCGCGCCGTCAGCGCACAGGTGGGGCAATGCCTCCCGGTAGCGCCTCCATGCGGTCAGAGGACCGCACCGTGAAATTGAGTGGCGTCGACGAACGCCACAGCGGCGCCATCCAGCCCCAGTTGTAACCCTCCACCGAGATCTCGACAATGTTGCCGGGCGCGTTCTCGCTCGTTTCGGCGAAGGTGGTCGGGTTGTAGTAACGGACCTTGATCTTCTCCGCGTTGGCCGTCGAGGTGAGAAAACCCATCCCGTGGCTCTTCACCACCGCCTTGATCGAATCATCATGTCCCAGCCCGCTCGCCACCTTATAGGTGACCGCGTAGCGCGTGCCCTCGCGGACGGCGTGCATGAAGGTGTTTTTCAGGAAGATGGCGAAACCGAAATCGATGATGGCAAAGAGAATGGCAAACAACGGCACAAGCACGAAGGCGGCTTCGATAAAGGCGTTGCCCCTCCTTCGTCCGTTTCTGGCTCGCAGCATGTTCATTCCTCCTGCCCCGCGCCGAGGCGAGGGACTTCCCTAGCTTTTAATCTAGCCGGGGGGGCGTGGCGATCCAATGCGGTAACCCCCCGTGGAGGCTCGGAGAATCGGCTTAGTCCGGGTCGGGGATTCCCCTGAGCCCACCGCCGGTGGTCGAAGGCGGGCGCGGGAATGGGGAGCCGCGCGCGGGAGCCGGGCGCGGACGCTGACCGCGGCGGGTCCGGCAGGGGCGAGCACAGTGGGGACGGCGGCACGGCGGCGGTCCTCAGGGAATCGAGTCAAAGTAACCGGCGGCCAGTTCGGGGCGCAGGCCGAGGGCGCGGCGCCAGCACTCGCTGGCTTCGGCCTTCTTGCCCTGGGCGGCCAGCAGGTGGCCGAGGTTGAGCAGCGCTTCGGGGAACATGGGCTGTTCCTTGAGGGCGTCGCAGTAGACGCGGATGGCGTCCTCGGTGCGGCCTTTTTCCTCCAGCCAGCGGGCCACCTGGAAGGTGAGCCCGGCGGTGGGCTGGCGCGATTGGGAGAGGCGTTTGCGGATGCCGACGACGACCTCGATTTGTCCGGCTCCGGCGGCGGCCAGGCCAAGCCCCTGGAGGGCGCCGGCGTGGTCGGGTTGTTCGGCCAGGACGGCTTCAAACAGCTCCATGGCCTGGCGGTAACGGCCCGTGCGCTGGCAGGCGATGGCGAGGTTGAGCGAGCCCTCCCAACTGGCCGGTTCGAGCTCGCGGAAGCGTTCCAGGGCTTCGACGGCGCGCTCCCATTCATTGCCGGCGAGAAGAGTGAAGCCGAGGCGGAACCAGGCTTCGGCGTACGAGGGTTCGGCTTCGGTGAGCCGCTGGTAGGCAGCGGCGGCGGCGCCGGGGTCGCCCGCGCCTTCGAGCAGCAGGCCGAGGTTCCACAGGGCGGGCACGCAGTCCGGGGCCAGGGCCAGCAGTTGCTCGTAGCGCTGCCGGGCGGCGTGGTCGTCGCCGCGCGTTTGCAGCGACATGCCGAGGTTGAGCAGGGCGTCGGTGGAGTCCGGCCGCAGGGCGTGGGCTTGCAGGTAGGCTTCCTCGGCGGCGGCGTCTTCGCCGGTCTGCTGGTAGGCGACGCCCAAGTTATACCAGGCCTCGAAGTGATCGGGGCGCGACTGGATGAGGCGGCGGCAGTGTTTCACCACACTGCGCCAGTCGCCCACGGCGAGGGCGGCGGCGGCGAGCCCCTCTTCGAGCGGGGCCATGGCGGCGTCCACCAGCGAGAGGATGTCGGAGGTGGAGGTGTCTTCGGGTTCGGGCGTCGCGGTATCGTCTTCGCTCTCCTGGCCGGGCGCGGGCGCCGGGCGGGGTGCGGTGGCGGTGGAGCGCCACAGGCTGAGCATGGAATCCACCGAGTCGCGTTCGAGGCGCTCCATGGCTTCGGCTTTGCCTTGCAGGGCTGCGTCGTCGGCGGGCGACAGGCGGAGACACTCGTCGAAGGCGCGCAAGGCTTCGGCAAAGTCGCCCAGTTGGGCGCGGGCTTCACCGAGGCCGCTCCACCCCCCGGCCGATTGCGGGTCGAGATCGAGCAACTGCCGCCACATGCCGGCGGCTTCGGCCCAGCGTTCTCCGGCCATGGACTCCTCGGCCAGGGCGGCAAACAGCTGTACGGTCTTTTCGCCAAGGCGGAGGCGCGAGCGCAGGTCATCGGCCGGGTTGCCGGAATCTCCGGCGCCGGAGTTGATCGGGATCACCTGGCGAATGGCCGCCTTCATGACCGAAGCCTGACTCCTTTCGCGCTGGCCCTTGCCGCCATCACAGTGCACTCCATTGATCGACCGTCGCGGCGAACTCTACAGGGGACGGCGACAAGAAAAGTTCGGCCGCGCGATTGGCCCCGGCGAGCCGGACGGCGGTCTGCGGCACGGGCACGCGGGCGCGGCGAATGGTGAGGGTGGCCGAAGGGGCCGCCGGACGGGGCGCCTCGAGCCAGGAGAAGTTCTGGCAATCGTCGGCGGCGCGCAGCGGAGAGTGGGCGTCGAGCTCGGAGCCGTCGAGCGCCAGCAGCGTGTGCAGGCGCAGCGAGACGGGCAGCCGGCCGGCGGGGCGTCCGCTGGGGGCCTGGCGGATCTCCGGTTGAATCGTGTCGTGAACCAGCGGCGGGGCCGGAGCCGGGGTGGCGTCGCGGTCAGCCGGTTCCAGGTTCAGACTCACCAGGCGGGCCACGGGCGGCTGGCGATGAAGGACGACTAGCGGTCGGCTCTCCGAGGTGGCCAGCCGCATGCCGAAGCGGGGCAGGACCACGCTGCCGGCAAAGCCACCCAGGAAGACCTGCTCGCCGCCCGAGGCCAGGGTCGTCGAATGGCCGCGCAGGGCGACGCCGGCGCCCGCTGTGGGTGACGCAGCGGGGTCAGAGAAATACGGCGGCACGGAGGGGGCGCCCGGTGAATAGGAGAAGACCGGCGCGGAGTGGGAGTCGCGGCTGGGGAAGGCGGCGGGTCCGGAGGAAGCCAGGTGGGCGGCGGCCGGACGCGGGGCGCCGGGCAGGGCCGGGGTGTGGTGGGCGGGCGGGGCCGGGGTGCTGGGCGTGGAGAGCGTGGTGGGCCGGGCCGACAGTGGTTCGGGCAGCGCCAGCGGCGTGGTGGGCGTGAGCCCGGATTGGGGCAGCACGCTGGGGGCCTGCATGGCCGTGGGTTGCGAGGCGCTGTCCTGCACGGCGGAGTCGCCGGGGGTGGCCTCGACCTCATTGGGCACGGCGCCGGCGGCGGGAATGGAGGTTTCGCCTTCGGCGGGGCTCCATTCGGCCAGCACACGGCGGTGGGCGGCCTCGTAGGTGCGGCTCACCAGCAGCGGCACGGTGTCCTGCTCGACGGGCAGGTTGGCGTGCTGCAGCAGCGGGCGGCGGACCAGTTCGCGCGACGGGTAGACGATGTAGGTTTTGGCGTTGGGCCAGAAGCGGTCAGCCCCGAAGAGCGCCTGGACGAACGAGCCTTCCAGGGCCGGGGGTGTGAGTTCGGGCAGATCGACGAGCCAGGCCGGGTCGGGGCCGTCCTGCTCGCGCCGCAGCTGGCGGACGTATTCGGCGAAGGCCTGCCAGTCGTTTGGCTCGACGCGGGCGCTGGCCGGGAACTCCATGATGCCGGGTAGCAGGGCGGGCGTGGCGCGGACGACGAGGATGGTCATCAGGTCGCCGGCGATGGGGCGGACCTGGTCGACGGTGCCGGGAATGCGCTCGCCGTCGATCTTGAGCATGCCGATGGTTTCCTCAAAGAGGACCGGGGCGGGCAGCGCGGTGGGGGTGAGGAGGACGGACTCCCACGCATAGCTGTCGCAATGCAGCGGGGAGCGCGAGCCGTAGGCGCACTGGCCGGTGGTGACAAAGGAAGCCGGGGGGCGTGCGCCGCGGCGCTCGACGGTGATGGCTTCGACAACCGGTTCGTTGGATTCGATGGGGGCCGGTTCGGCGGCGGGCCCTTTGCGCGGCTCGGCCGAGAAGGCGGCGGGGGCGGGGAAGGCGGCCGGCTGGGGCGGAGGCTCGGTGGGCTGCTGGGGCGGCGGCGCGGTGCGCACGACGGGCGCTTCCACTTCCGGCGGCGGGGCCATGCGGCCGGGCGAGAAGCGCATCGGGGCGCGGGCCACCGGAGGCTGCTGCGGCGTGTTGGATTCCATGAGCCGGCCGAGAGCCGGATCGAGCGGGGCCGATTTGCTGGAAGAGGCCGGGCGCGGCTTGGTGCGGGCCAGGGCCATGGTGGTGGCCGGCGGGGCAGCGGCGGCGGGCGGCGCGGCGCCTTTGGCGGTGCGGAAGTTGGGGGGAGGCGTCTTGGCTGCCGTAGGCGCAACTGGTTCGGACGGGGCGGCCGGGCGGGCCGCGGAGAGAATCGTCGGCTCATCGCGGCGGACCTGGGGCGGCGCCGCGGCCTGGGGTGGAACCGCGGCCTGGGGCGGAGGCTGCGGAACCGGGCGCGGCGGGGGTGACGCGGCGGCGGAAATCCCCAGGAATGGAGCCGGTGGGCTTGATCGGGCCAGGATCGGTGGCCGGGCGCGAGAGGCCGAGTCCCTGCACGGAGCTGGGACGCGGGCGGGAGGTCTCCTGCAGACGGCCGAGGGCGGCATCGCCGTGGGAACGGAGATATTCCTCGCGGTGTTCAGCGCTGCAGAACTCCTGGCGCGACATGCGCTTCACCAGGCTCAGGCGGGCTCCGCAGTGCCTGCAGCAACCGTCGTTTCCGTGTTGTTCGGCGTTCTCGGGCATGGGTCGATGGCGGAGTCGGGTGACGCTTCTTTACTCCGTAAATTGATTCTACGGACGGCGGGCGGAGAAACCCATCGACGATACGTTCTGGAGAGGGCAGGGAAGATACCGCAGCGTGAGTTCGGGAACGCCTGAACCGGGGGTTCGGTTTACCTCAGAAACCTGTGCCGAGCTAGGTACGAATCGCAGGTGGGTTAGGTGTATTTCCTGATGCCGCCGGCACAGGCGAACACCGGAAGAGGAAGAGGCCGGCGGCGGCCAGGCCGAGGCTCACCCACTGGGCGATGGAGAGCGGTCCACCGAAGGGAGGCGCGGCGTCGTGGGCGCGGAAGAAGTCGACCACGAAGCGGGCGGCGGAGGTGCCGGCGAGGTAAACGGCGAAGACCTGGCCGGGGGCGAGGCGTCCGGCCATGCGGCGGTTATAGAGCGCCCAGAGCAGGGCAAAGAGCACGAGCTGGCTGGCCACCTCATAGAGCTGCGTGGGGTGGAGGGGGATGTCGAGGGGGACGCCGGTGAGCTCGCCGGCGTCGCGGTTGTGGAAGGTGACGGCCCAGGAACGGTCGCACGTCTGGCCCCAGCAGCAGCCGGCGGCAAAGCAGCCGAGGCGGCCAATGGCGTGGCCGAGGGCGATGCCGGGGGCGAAGGCGTCGAGCGTGGGGCGGACGGGGAGTTTTTTGGAGCGGATGGTCCACCAGGTGACGGCGACCGCGCCGAGGAGGCCGCCAAAGAAGACGCCGCCGCTTTGGAGCGTGGAGAGGGTAAAGAGCTCGGCTGGCTGGCGGAGATAGTGCGGGAGGTTTTGGACCACCATCCACAGCTTGGCGCCGATGAGGCCGGCCAGGGCGGCGTTGATGCCGAGCCCGGTGACGTCGTCCGAGTTGAGGCCGGCGCGGCGGGCCAGGCGCGCGGTGACGGCGATGGCGGCGAGGAAGGCGGCGGCCACCAGGACGCCGTAGGTGGGCAGGAAGAAACCGGAGGGGAGCGAGAAGATTTTGGGGAACACGGTCAGGCCTGCTTTCCCGCCGGAGCTTGTTGGGGGCGCCACATCTGCCAGATGAGCCAGAGGGCGCCGGTGGTGATGGCCGAGTCGGCGATGTTGAAGGCGGGCCAGTGCCAGCCGGCGAGGGAGAAGTCGAGGAAGTCGACGACGTAGCCTTGCTGGATGCGGTCCCAGAGGTTGCCGATGGCGCCGCCGAGGATCAGGAAGAGGGGCATGGGGACGGCCTGGTGGGCGTCGCGCCAGGCACGCACGGTGAGTTGGACGAGGAAGCCGAGCAGGGCGATGGAGACGGCGATCAGCAGCCAGCGCGTGGTGGAGTTGGCGCCGTCGTTCATCAAGCCGAAGGCCATGCCGCGGTTCTGCGAATGGACCAGATCAAAGAAGCCGGGGATGACCGGGTGGGCGCTCCACAATTCGAGCGACGACTCGACCCACAGTTTGGTCACCCGGTCGGCGGCGACGACGGCCAGCGTAGCGAGCGGGCCGAAATAGCGGCTGGCGCTTGCTGGTGAGGAACTCAACCGCCCCAGCCCTCCTCGACGGCTTGCGCGCAGTTGCCGCAGACGGTGGGCAGCTCAGGGTGAGCGCCGACATCCAGGGTGTACTTCCAGCAGCGCTCGCACTTGACGCCTTCTGCCTTGTGGACCTCCACGGAGAGTTCGGCTTCGGAGTGGCCGAGCAAATCGACCTGCGAGGTGATGAAGAGCGAGGGCAGCTCGGCTTCAAACTCTTCGAGCAGCGGCAGCAGTTCAGAGCCGGCGCGGAGCACCACCTTGGCTTCCAGGCTCGCCTTGATGAACTTGTCGGCGCGGGCGATTTCGAGCGACTTCAACACGGTTTCGCGCACGGCCATGAGGCGTTCATATTGAGCGGTGAGGGCGCGGCCCTTCTCATCGAGCCCGGCGGTGACGTCGCCCACGTTGGGGAACTCGGCCATGTGGACGCTGTCGGGGTCGCCGGGCAGCCGGCGCATGTAACCCCAGGCCTCATCGCTGGTGAAGCTGAGCAACGGGGCGAGCAGGCGCATGAGGGCGTGCTGGATGCGGTAGAGGGCGGTTTGCGCGCTGCGGCGGGCGCGCGAGCGGGGGGCCGTCGTGTAGAGGCGGTCCTTCAGGATGTCGAAGTAGAGGGAGCTCAGGTCGACGGTGGCGAAGTTGTAGAGGGCCTGGTAGACGCGGTGGAAGGCGAAGTCGTCATAGTGTTTGCGGCACTGTTCGACGAGCGCATCGGTGCGGGTGAGGATCCACTGGTCGATGCCGAGCATCTCGGAGGCGGGCACGGCGTCGGCGACGGGGTCGAAATCGTTGAGGTTGCCGAGGGCGTAGCGAAACGTGTTGCGCAGCTTGCGGTAGGCCTCGGTCAAGCGCGTGAGCACGGTGTCGGTGAGGCGGACATCGACCCAGAACTCGACGCTGGAGACCCAAAGGCGCAGCACTTCGGCGCCGTACTTGTTGATGATCTCCTGCGGCTCGATGGTATTGCCGAGGGACTTCGACATGGCGCGGCCTTCGCCGTCGAGCGTCCAGCCGCTGGTGGCCGCGCCGCGGTAGGGGGCCGAACCCTTGAGGCCGACGCCGATGAGGAGCGAGCTTTGGAACCAGCCGCGGTACTGGTCGCCGCCTTCGAGGTAGAAGTCGCTCGGCCATTCCAGGCCGTAGTTCTCATTGAGCACGGCGAGGTGGCTGGAACCGGAGTCGAACCAGACGTCGAGGATGTCGTTTTCCTTGGTGAACTGGCCGCTGCCGCACTTGGCGCACTTCGTGCCGGCGGGAACGAGGTCGTTCGCTTCGCGGGCATACCAGACGTCGGCGGTGTGTTCCTCAAAGAGGTCGACCACCTTGTGGAGCACCTTGGGGTCGGTGAGCTTCTCGCCGCAATCGGCGCAGGTGAAGGCGACGATGGGCACGCCCCACACGCGCTGGCGCGAGATGCACCAATCGGGGCGCGAGGAGACCATGTTGCCGATGCGGTCTTCACCCCAGGTGGGGAGCCACTTGATGGCGCGGATGGCTTCCAGTGCACGGCCGCGGAAGCCGTCGTGGTCCATCTTGATGAACCACTGCTCGGTGCCGCGGAAGATGGTCGGTTTGTGGCAGCGCCAGCAGTGGGGGTAGCTGTGATCGATCATCTTCTGGCCGAGCAGCGCGCCGTGGCGGGCGAGGATGTCGATGACGAGCGGGTTGGCTTCCCATACGGACTTGCCGAGGAGTTCGTCAGGCAGGTCGCCTTCGACGCCACCGGCCTGGAAGAGACGCCCGCCGGGATCGACGGGGCAGTAGACGGGGAGGCCGTAGTCGAGGCCGACGACGTAGTCTTCGTGACCGTGGCCGGGGGCGGTGTGGACGGCGCCGGTGCCGGCTTCGAGCGTGACGTGATCGCCGAGGATGCCCTTGGAGTCGCGTGCGAGGAAGGGATGGCGGAAGACGGCGCCTTCGAGGCGCGCGCCCTGGAGGCGGGCCAGTTCCTTGGGCTCGGCCCAGCCGACGGCGCTGGCGGTGGCGGCCAGCAGTTCCGTAGCGACGATGTAGACGTCGCCATTCACCTCGACGGCCGAGTATTCGAACTTGGGGTGATAGGCGATGGCGAGGTTGGCCGGGATGGTCCAGGGCGTGGTGGTCCAGATGACGCCGTAGACGGTGCGGCCGGCCAGGGCCGGGTCGAGGGCGGCGGGGTCGGAGGTGAGGGCGAAGCGGACCCAGATGGAGGGCGACTGGTGGTTCTCGTATTCCACCTCGGCTTCGGCCAGCGCCGTGCGGCAGCGCATGCACCAGTTGACGGGCTTCAGGCCTTTGTAGATGTAGCCGCGGTCGAGGAAATCGACGAAGGCGCGGGCGATGGCGGCCTGGTATTTGGCTTCCATCGTGCGGTAGGCATGGCTCCAATCGCCGAGCACGCCGAGGCGGATGAAGTCCTTCATCTGCAGGGCGACGTACTTTTCGGCGTATTTGCGGCACTCCTGGCGGATCTCGACGATCGACATCGTGGCTTTCTTCTTGCCGAGTTCGTTGTCGACCTTGATTTCGATGGGCAGGCCGTGGCAATCCCAGCCGGGGACGTAGGGCGAGTCAAAGCCGGCCATGGATTTCGACTTGACGACGAAGTCCTTGAGGATTTTGTTGAAGGCGTGGCCGAGGTGGATGTTGCCGTTGGCGTAGGGCGGGCCGTCGTGGAGGACGTAGCGCGTGCGCCCGGCGCGGACGCGGCGGATCTGGCCGTAGAGGTCGATCGCGTTCCAGCGCTCGAGGGCTTTGGGTTCGGCCTGCGGCAGGTTGGCCTTCATGGGGAAGCCGGTTTGCGGCAGGTTGACGGTCTTTTTCAGGTCGACGGTGGAAAGGTCCATGGGGTTCGCTCACCCGGCGCGGGCCGGGGAAAGGAGTGGATTCTTCTATGGTAGCGGATGGGAAACGGCGAGTCGGGGCGGTGGAAGTTGATACGATCAAAGATTGCGCCGCTGGTGTGTGGGGTGGGGACTCCTGCTGCTTGCGACGCCCGCGCGCGCCGCTTCCGACCACGATGCATAACCTCGACTTACTGTTCACGCTGGCGGCCGGTTTTCTGGCGGCGGTGACGTTTGGGTATGCGACGCACCGGCTGGGGTGGTCGCCGATTGTGGGCTACCTGCTGGCGGGCATATTGGTGGGTCCGCACACGCCGGGCTTTGTGGCCGATAAAGGGCTGGCTGACCAACTGGCCGAGGTGGGCGTGATTCTGCTCATGTTCGGCGTGGGTCTGCATTTCCATTTGAAAGATCTGATGGCCGTGAAGGTGGTGGCCATTGGCGGCGCGGTGGGGCAGGGCACGGTGGCGACGCTGCTGGGGGCGGTGGTGCTGCACCTCTTTGGTTGGGATTGGACGCCGGGGATCGTGTTCGGGCTGGCGCTGTCGGTGGCGAGCACGGTGGTGTTGACGCGCGTTCTCGCCGACACCGGGCAGTTGCGGAGCCCGACGGGACGCATCGCCATCGGCTGGCTGGTGATGGAGGACATCCGCAGCGTGTTCGTGCTGGTGATGCTGCCGGTGATCTTCGGCCCGCATGAGGCCGGGGCGATGAGCCTGCCGGTGTCGTTCGCGCTGGCGGCGTTGAAGCTGGCGTTGTTTGTGGCGTTCACGCTGTTTGCGGCGGGGAAGGTGATTCCATGGCTGCTGGGCAAGATCGCCGAGACACATTCGCGCGAGCTGTTCACGCTGGGCGTGCTGGCCGTGGCGATGGGCGTGGCGGTGGGGTCGGCTTACTTCTTCGGCGTGTCGATGGCGCTGGGGGCGTTTCTGGCGGGGATGGTGGTGGGGCAGTCGGAGTTCAGCGCGCGGGCCGGAGCCGAGGCGCTGCCGATGCGCGACGCCTTCGCGGTGATGTTCTTCCTTTCGGTGGGCATGCTGTTCGATCCGGGGCAGGTGGTGGAAGCGCCGCTGCTGATTGTGGCCACGCTGGCGATTGTGATGATCGGCAAACCGCTGGCGACGATGGTGATCGTGGCTGCGCTGGGCTACAGCTCGCGCATCGGGTTGGGCGTGGCCATCGCGCTGGCGCAGATCGGCGAATTTTCCTTCCTGCTGGCGAACCTGGGAACGGAGGTGGGGGCGCTGCCGAAGGAGGCGATGAATCCGCTGGTGGCGGCGGCGATCGTGTCGATCCTTGTCAATCCGATGCTGTGCCGGCTGGTGACTCCGATGGAGGCGGCGCTCGAGCGGCGCGTGTGGTTGTGGCGGTTGCTGAACCGGCGGGCGGCCAGCGGGTTGGCCGAGGAGCGCGAGGAGGAGGGCGGCAGCCGCTCATCGCACCGCGCGGTGATTGTCGGCTACGGGCCGATCGGGCGCATTGTGACGCGGCTGCTGAGCGAGCGCGGCATTGAGCCGACCATCATCGAGATGAACATCGACACGCACAAGGCGCTGCGGGCGCGCGGCATTCGCGCGGTGTACGGCGACTTCAACCAGCGCGAGGTGTTGGAGCAGGCGGGCGTGGCCACGGCGGCGAGCCTGATCATCAGCTCATCCGGGGCGGCCGATGCGAGCGTGGGCATCAGCGTGGCGCGGCAAATCAATCCCAGGCTGTTCGTGGTGTCGCGGGTGGACTTCCTGAAGCAGGCGGGCATACTGCGGCGGGCCGGGGCCGATGAGGTGTTCGCCGGCGAGGGCGAGGTGGCGCTGGCGATGACCGACAGCATCCTGCGCGAGTTAGGGGCGACGCCGGAGCAGTTGGACGAGGAGCGGGCGCGCATTCGCGTGGAACTGGTGGAAGAAGCGGCGCTGGGGCCGGGCGGGCACGCGTAGTCCTGCACGCGACGCTGTGGTTGATCCCCCGGGGCGGGTGCGATAGCGTGGTCAAGCGAGGCGCACCGGAATGGCCAAATACACACTCACAGTGAATGGACGCGCGCGCGCGGTGGACACCGATCCCTCGCGTCCGCTGTTGGACGTGTTGCGCGAAGACCTGGCGCTGACGGGCACCAAGTATGGCTGCGGCGAGGGGCAGTGCCGGGCGTGCACCGTGTTGCTCGACGGCGCGCCGGTGACCTCGTGCACGATGCCGGTGCGAATGGCGGTGGGCAAGGCCATCACGACCATCGAAGGGCTGGCCGCGCCGGGCGGCAAGCTGCATCCGGTGCAGCAGGCGTTTCTCGATGCGACGGCGATGCAGTGCGGCTATTGCACGCCGGGGATGGTGCTGCGCACCACGGCGCTGCTGAAGAAGACGCCGCGGCCGACCGAGGCGCAGATTGTCGAGAGCCTGAACGGGAGCCTCTGCCGGTGTTGCGGGTATACGAACATCGTGGCGGCGGTGCGGATGGCGGCGGCGCTCGGCATGCCGGCGGCGAAGGGAGGCAAGCGAAATGGCTGAGCGCTTCGACGACCCGATTCTGCAGGAGCCCGACCGCAAGGAGCTGCGCGAAGGGCCGGCCTATGACTTCCCGGTGCGGCGGCGCGAGTTCATCGAAGTGGCCGGGCTCATCATCTGGCTCAGCGCCTCGCCCGCGCCGGCGCAGGGGACCAAGCCGGGGGCGCGAATTCAGCGCGCGGCCGACGGCACGGTGACGGTGTACTCGGGCAAGGTGGAGTGCGGGCAGGGCTCGCGCACGCAGATCGCCATGGCGGTGGCCGAGGAGTTGGGCGTGCCGCTCGAGAAGGTGCGCGTGGTGCTGGCCGATACGGAGCTGTGCCCGGACGATGGGATCACGGCCGGGTCGCGGACGACGCCTTCCACCATTCCCGCGGTGAGGAAAGCCGCCGTCGCCGTGGCGGGGAAAGCGGCGGAGACGCCGGTGGACGAGTGGGATGTGTTCGGCACGCCGCACGGCCACATACATGGGCGGGCTATCGTCACCGGGGCGCACGAGTATCCGTCCGACATCAAACGGCCGGGGATGGTGTACGGGGCGATTCTACGCGCGCCGGTGTACAACGCGACGCTGCGCGCGGTGGACGCGGGCGCCGTCTCAAAGATGGCGGGCGTGACGCTCACGCAGGACAAGAACTTCGCCGGAGTGACCGCGCCGACCTCGTTCGCCGCGCGCAAAGCGATTGAGGCGCTGGCGGCCAGCGCGCAGTGGGACACCAAGCCGCATCCGGCGTCGTCGGAAGTGGCGGCGGTGCTCAAGGCGACGGCGGGGCGGCCGCGCGACCAGGTGAAGGGCTCGCCGGTGGAGACGCTGGCGCGGGTGGCGAAGAAGCTGCGGCAGAGCTACTATGCGCCGTTCATTCAACACGCGCCGATGGAGCCGCGGGCGGCCGTGGCGGAGTGGGTGAACGGGAAGCTGACGGTGTGGACCGGGACGCAGAATCCGTTCGGCGTGAAGCAGCAGTTGGAGCAGGCGTTTCATTTGACGCCGGGGCAGGCGCGGGTGATTGTGCCCGATATGGGCGGCGGCTTTGGCGGCAAGCACACGGGCGAGTGCGCGATTGAAGCGGCGCGCCTCGCGAAGGAGTGCGGCAAGCCGGTGAAGCTGCGCTGGACGCGGGCCGAGGAGTTTGCCTGGGCGGTGTTCCGCCCGGCGGGGCTGTGGGAGATCGAGGCGGCGCTGGATGCCAAGGGCCGCATCACGGCGTGGGACTTCGCGGCCTACAACCCGGGCACGGCGGCGATTGCCACGCCCTACCAAATCGCCCACACGCGGACGCGCTATTACGACAGCGATTCGCCGATGCGCGAGGGTTCGTATCGCGGCATCGCGGCGACGACGAACAATTACGCGCGGGAATGTTTCATGGATGAGCTGGCGCAACTGGCGGGCGTGGATCCGCTGGAGTTCCGGCTGGCGCACATCGACAATCCGCGCCTGAAGGATGTGTTGCAGGCGGTGGCGGCGAAGTTCAACTGGAACGCGCGGCGCAAGCAACGGCGGCCGAACGTGGGCGTGGGCCTGGCGTGCGGCACGGAGAAGGGGTCGTACATCGCCGCGTGCTGCGAGGTGGAAGTGCCGGAGGCGCCGGGGGCGGCCGGTGAAGGTGATCGAGTTTCACGCGGCCTATGAGTGCGGGGCGATCATGAACCCGTCGAACCTGCGGGCGCAGGTGGAGGGCTCGCTGATCCAAGGGCTCGGCGGGGCGCTCTATGAGGCGATGGAGTTCGACGGCGGCAAGCTGCGCAACGGCGCCTTTGCGCGCTATCGCGTGCCGCGCTTTGCCGATGTGCCGAAGTTTGAGATCACGCTGCTGAACCGCACGGACCTGCCTTCGGTGGGCGCGGGCGAGACGCCGATCATCTCCGTGGCTCCGGCGGTGGCCAATGCGTTCTTCCATGCCACGGGGGCGCGGTCGCGCTGGCTGCCGGTGCGGCGGGCGTAGGGGCGCACCGCTCGGCGAGCCTCGCGGTTCCGTCAGGGCTTGATGTTGCCCTGGGCGGCGATGGCGGCGAGGCGGCGCATGTGTTTGGCGTCGAGGGCGCGGGTGAAGACGGCGACGCCGCCGATCCAGCCGGTGAGGCCGACGCTGCGCGAACTGTGGATGACGCGGCCGATGGTGAAGGGCCCGCCGTTGTCGATGCCGTCGGGGGAGTAGAGATCATGCGCGAACCAAAACGGATTGGCGCGCAGGCTCATCAACTCGCGCGACACGATTTCGCGGAAGCGGCCGCTGGGGCCGTGTGTGAGCGTGACGCGCACCTTGGTGAAAGCGAACTCGTGGAGTTCCACCCGATGCGTGGCGCTTTCGCTGACACGCGTGCGGCGCAGCGGCTTGCCTTCGGGCGGTGAGTAGAACTGGTCGCGCGGGAAGGCGGCGTCTTCGCCGGGTTGCTCGCCGGGCATGGCGGCGAGTTGGGCTTGCAGCCAGCCGCGGGCGGGCCATTGGAAGAAGGGGTGCTTGGCCGGGTCGTCGATCCAGTAGTCCTTGGCTTCACCATTCAAATAAGAGGTGACGGTGTTTTTTGCGTTGTCGAAGGCGAAGGCGGCGACGTCCCAGTTGCCGCTGAGGCGGTCAGGCGTGACGGAGAGGTTGCGCGCGTAGCGGTCGCCGAAGCTCTTGCCGCCGTTTTCGCTCACGTGCGCGCCGACGCCGGCGGTGTTGGCGGCGAGTCCGGCGAAGAGGGCGTATTGGCGGCGGCCGAGTTCGACGCGCTTGGCGAGTCCGGCGGCGCCGTGGAGGTCGGTGCCTTCGTGCCAGATGCCGGCCATGGCGTGGTTGCCGGATTCGCGCTTGAGCCAGACGACGAGCGAGACGCTGCGGGCTGGTCCTTTGGCGTCGATGCCGGAGCCGTGCAGGCGGGCGCGCGGGACAAGGAGGACGGGGCGGAAGGCGGCGTCGGTTTCGTTGCGGATCTGGATGGCCTGCCCGAAGGGGCCTTCGTTGAGGAGCGGGAAGTCGGCGTAGGTGGCGGGGCGGCCTTCGTTCCAGTAGTCAAGGACGTAGTTGACGGCATCGAGGCGGAGGTCGGCGGATTCGCGCTTGGGTTTGTGGGCGTCGAAGCGGGGCGTGCCGTTGGCGGCGGGTTCGCGTTTGACGAAGTCCCAGAAGGCGGCGAAGCCAGGCGTGCGCGTGACTTCGGCGACGCGGCGGTCATATTCGGCGGCGGGGAGGGTGAGGGCGAGGGAGAGGAGAAGGGCGATCGCGCGGGGCATCGACCCTACGATGACACGGTGAGGTTGGTGGCGTCAGCCTGGGGGGAGTTTGAGGTTGACGGTGTCGGGGCCATTGAAGCCGCCCAGGTTGACCACCTGCATGTGGCGGGGCTTGCCGTCCTCAGTGACGATGAGGAGATACTGGCCGCCATCAAGGCCTTCGACGTGGAAGGAGCCGTCGGGCTGTATGGGTGTGTCGGTGCCGCCGGGGCCGTGGAGGGGTGTGATTTTGAGCCAGCGGTCCTTGCGGCCTGAGATGGGGGAGACTTTGCCGCGGAGGGTGACGTAGGTTGGACAGCCGGTGATGGTGCCCAACTGCATTTGCACGCGGACCTGCGTTTTCCCCGGCGCGACGTAGACGCGGCTCATGGCGCTCTTGAAGCCCGCGACGTGCGCGTGCAATGTGTAGTGGCCCTCGTCGACGTGTTGCAGGACGCCGGTTCGCGTGGTGTAGCGCGGCTCTTCCTTCGAGCCATCGAACAGTTCGGCGTCGCCCACGGGCAGGCGGTTGCCGATGGAATCGTAGGCGATGACTTCGAGCGTGCCCTGCTGGAGGGGCGTGACATTACGGCATTCGCCAGCCAACAAGATGCTGGAAACAAGTAGCAGAACTCCCCGGAAGCGCATGGGGTGATTGTACGCCCCGCGCGCGGCGGGAGCGAGGCCGACGCCGCGGGCCTCGCGCTACACGCCGAACTGGCGCAGGTGGTGGTCGACGTGACGCCACATGAGGCGGCCCCATTGGGCGGTGGAGAGCGCGCCGAAAGCCGGGTGGGGGGAGAACTCGCCGTTCGCGCCGCGGGCGGCCACCTTGGCGAGCTTGTTGCGGAAGCGGGTTTGTTCTTCTTCGACTCCGGCGGTGGGCTGCGAAATCAGCTCCGGTGCGGTGCGCACGCCTTTGGGCCAGGGGATGGGCGAGTCGATGGCGAACCAGCGGAAGAAGGGGTTGGCGAGCGGGCCGGGGATAGGCGCGCAGGTGAGTTCGCCGAGGGCGATTTCGAGCTGGCCGGAGATGTGGCGGAGCATTTTCACGGCGTTCATCTGGCCCCAGCGTGGTTTTGTGCCGGTTTGAATGGTGGCGACGCGGGTGAGCAGCACGGCGCGGTCGGCTTCGTTAAAGACCGTCTTTCCCACTGAGGGCCTCCTTGCCGGCGCGGAGGAGTTCGATGATGCGATCGACATCGAAGACGCAGCCGCCCCAGGGGCCGCCGCTGGCATCCTGCAGGGCCGCCCAGAGGCGGGTGTCGTCGGGCAGTTGCTCGTCGGCGTGGAGGTCGTCGCGCAGGGGGCGGGCGGCGAACTCGGCGGCGTCGCCGGCGTAGTTGATGGACGCTTCGAGCGTGGTGCGGTCGATGATGATTTCGATGGGGTCGCCGTCGCGGAGCTTGCCGATGGGGCCTCCGGCGAGGGCTTCCGGCGAAACGTGGCCGATGCAGGCGCCGGTGGAGACGCCGCTGAAGCGGGCGTCGGTGATGAGGGCGATCTGTTTGCCGAAGGAGAGATGCTTGAGGGCGGCGGTGATCTGGTAGGTCTCTTCCATCCCCGAGCCGAGCGGGCCGCGGCACATGAGGACGACGACATCGCCTGCCTTGACGGCATCGGGACCGGTGCCCTTGATGGCGGTGATGGCGGCCTTTTCGGTGGTGAAGACGCGCGCCGGGCCGCGCTTGCGATAGATGCCGTCGGGGCCGACGACGCTGGGGTCGATGGCGGTCGATTTGACGACGCTGCCTTCGGGGGCGAGGTTGCCGAGGGGGAAGCAGACGGTGGAGGTGAGGCCGGCGGTGCGGGCGGCGGCGGGGTCCATGATGACGGCGGCGGGGTCGATGGAGTCGCGTTCGGAGAGTTGCTGGCGCAAGGCGGCGCGGCGTTCGCTTTGCTCCCACCAATCGAGAACGGCGCCGAGGGATTCGCCGGACACGGTGAGCGCGTCGAGTTCCAGCAGGCCCATGCGGCGCAGGTGGAGCATCACTTCGGGGACGCCTCCGGCGAGGAAGACCTGTGCGGTGATGAAGCCGCGCGGGCCGTTGGGGATCACGTCGACCAGGCGGGGGACCTGGCGGTTGATGCGCGTCCAGTCGGCGACGGTGGGGCGGGGGAGTCCGGCGGCGTGGGCGGTGGCCGGCAGGTGGAGGATGAGGTTCGTCGAGCCGCCGAACGCCGCGTGGACGACCATCGCGTTGTGGATCGACTTTTCGGACAAAACGGTCTTCATTGTCCAGCCGCGCTGGGCCATGGCCATGACGGCGCGGGCCGAGCGGCGGGCCATGTCCTTCCAAATCGGCAGGCCCGAGGGCGCCAGCGCCGAGTGCGGCAGCGTCATGCCGAGGGCTTCAGCGATCACCTGCGAGGTGGCCGCCGTGCCGAGGAACTGGCAGCCGCCGCCGGGCGAGGCGCAGGACTTGCAGCCCATTTCGGCGGCGTAGTCGAGCGAGATTTCGCCGTGGGCAAAGCGCGCGCCGAGAGATTGGATCTTGCCCGCGTCTTCGCCATCGGTGGGGCCGAGCGTGACGCCGCCGGGGATGAGGACGCAGGGCAGGTTGTGCGTGCCGGCGAGCGCCATCATCATCGCCGGAAGGCCCTTGTCGCAGGTGGCCGCGCCGAGCACGGCGGCGCGCGTGGGCAGCGAGCGGATGAGGCGGCGGAAGATGGTGGCGGCGTCGTTGCGGTAGGGCAGGGAATCGTACATGCCGGGCGTGCCCTGGGTGCGGCCGTCGCAGGGGTCGGTGCAGGCTCCGGCAAAGGGAACGCCACGGGCGGCGGTGACTTCACGCGCGGCTTCTTCGACAAGCAGGCCGACCTCCCAGTGGCCGGTGTGATAGCCGAGGGCGATGGGCGTGCCGTCGGGGGCGCGCACGCCGCCGTGGGTGGAGAGGATGAGCACCTCGGGTCCGCCGAGTTGGGCGGGGTTCCAACCCATGCCGACGTCCTGCGTCCAGCCGAAGAGATCGCCCGAAGGGCCGTGGATCAGCATTTCGGGGGTGACGGGGAGTTGGCCGGTGGGGCCGGATTGGCGTGTGCGGACGTCGAACAGGGAGGCGTCGCCGGAGTCGAAGATGAATTTGCTCATCAGGGATAGGATACGGGAGGTGGAGGGGCGTGGTGGATTCCGTTATTCTCCAGGTAGAGGTTTGCGATGTCTTTATACCGTTTGATCGTGTTGGCGCTGGTGCTGTCGGCGATGGCGGCGCAGGGGCAGGCGGCGGTGGCGAGTTTGATTTGCCAGTCGACCGCCGTGCAGGCGCTGGTGCGGACCGAGGGCTTGACCGAGCGCGTGGGCGAGATGGTGTTCACCTGCAACGGCAACATCCCCAACGGCGACGTGGGGGCGACGTTCAACGTGTTTATCAACGCGCCGGTGACCAACAAGGTGAACGACGACGGCATGACCGACGCGACGCTGACCGTGGACGCCGGGCCGGGAACGACGCCGCAGACAGTGCGGGCGCGGCTGATTCCGCCGGGCACGCTCATCTTCGAATTTGTGAACTGGACGCTGACGGCGGTGCCGGTGACGACGATCACGATCGCCAACATTCGCGTGAATGCGACGGGCGCGGCGTCGCGGGCCATTACGGCGGCGGTATCGACGACGGGCATCTCGCGCATCGTCACCAACCAGCCGAATCTCACGGTGGGCTTCACACAGCCGGGCTTGCTGACCAACAGCTCGACGGCCTCGATTTTGTGCGATGGTTCGGCGCTGCCCTCGGATGAGGTGATCACGGTGTCGAACCTCTATGGCGCGGGGACGCGTGTGAGTTCGATCCGCGTCACAGAGGGGACGGCGAACGGCTTTGAATTGCGGCAGGCGAACACGACATCGGGCACGCGCATCGTGATCCGCTATTCGGGCTTCCCCGAAGCGAGCCGGCTGTTTGTGCCCGATGCGGTGGCGGGCTCGACGGCGTCAGAACCCAGTTCGGCGGGCGATTTGGGATTGCCGCGCGCGCTGGGACGCTATGTGCCCGGAGGGCCGGGGCAACTGCTGCTGGTGCGCGTGCGCGGGCATGATGCCAACGGCGCGGGCGGGGCGCTGATGTGGTCGCCTCCGTTTGGCGCGACGGCTCCGTTTACGCTCGACGCGGCCTCGGAGGTGATTCTGAACCGCGGCGCGGGGCTGGCCGTGTATGAGGTCTACGACGGCTCGCCCTCGATTCTCGAGAGCGCGCAGATTGCCACGTTTCTGGCGCTGCCGCCGACGGGCGGGGCGATCAGCGTGGCCCAGGCGCAGGTGAGCTTTGGACCGTTGAGCGAGGTGAGGACGGCGAGCACGACGGCTCCCGTGCCGCGCTTTGCCGCCGTCACGCCGGGCGTGGATTGTTCGATTCTGCGCGATTGCGGGGCCGACTATTTTCCCAAGCTGGTGGTGGACGCGCCGCCGCTCAACTTCCAGGCGCAGGCGGGCGTGCCGGGCTTCCTCGGCAAGTTCATCCGCATCCTGAACGACCTCGGCGGGACGATGATCTGGACGGCGAAGATCCAGTACAAGCGCGATGGCCCGGTGGGCTGGCTGCGGGTGAGCCGCGAGATTGGCGTGAATAACGCGTCGATCATTCTCGATGCGCAGCCACAGAACCTGCCGGGGGCGGGCGTGTATGAGGCGACGCTGGTGATTGACGCCGGAGCGCTGGCCGGAACCAAGCTGCTGCCGGTGATCCTGATTGCCACCGAAGCGCCGAAGCCGATCGTGCGGCCGCTGGTGAGCAAGGCCTACAACGCGGCGGGCGAGCGGTTTGCGACGCTCGTGCCGGGTTCGCGGGCGGTGATTGAGGGCTTGCGGTTGGGCGGGGCGCAGACGCAGTTGACGCTCGATGGGCTGCAGGCGCGGATTCTCACGGCCACCGATACGCGCGTCGAGTTCGTGGTGCCCGAAGCGCTGGGATTCCGTTCGACGGCGCAGTTGATTCACACGGCGGACTTCGTGCCGGGCGAGCCGTTCACGGTGGCGCTGGCGGCGGCCGCGCCGGTGATCTATTCCAACGGCGTGTTGAACCAGGATGGGACGCCGAACTCGGCGGTGTATCCGGAGTTCGTCGGCAACATCTTCCAGGTGTTTGCCACGGGACTGCCGGCCGGTTCGCTGGGAACGCTTTCGGCGAAGGTCCACGACCGCGAGATCAACCAGCCGCTCTACGCCGGACCGGCGCCGGGACTGGAGGGCATCCAGCAGGTGAACTTCGTGATCCCCGCCGATCTGCCGGCGATGAACAGCGAGGTGATCGTGTGCGGGTGGCCGGCCAATGCGCCGGGGCAGCGCGTGTGTTCGCCGCCGGCGGTGGTTGTGTTGAAGCGGGCCGAGTAGCGCGTGCGGATCTACGTCTACTTTGCCGGCAAGCCGCGCGATGAGCATGCCAACGCGCTGGCGGCGGAGTTTCTCAAGCGGACCTCGCGTTGGGCCAAGTGTGAGATGCGCGAGGTGAATCCGCAGCGGGCCGAGTTCTGGGAGAAGCACCCCACGGCGGCGTTTGTGTTGCTCGATCCGGCGGGCAAGCGCTGGGATTCGGCGGAGTTCGCGGCGCGCGTACGGGAGTGGGAGGATCAGTCGCGCGATGTGGTGTTCGTGCTGGGCGGGCATGATGGGCTTCCCGAGGCCTGGCGCGGGCGGGCGACGGTGTTGCTGTCGCTGTCGCCGATGACGTTTCCGCATGAGCTGGCGCGGGCCATGCTGGCCGAGCAGATCTACCGCGCGTTCGCGACGCTGCGCGGGCATCCGTATCCGCGGTGACCGTTGCGGGATTTTTTTCGGCGGGGCTCTTGACTCCGTACCTAGGTACGGAGTTTAGAGTTAGGCTGAAAGGAGGTCATTGAGGATGACCAACGCGAATGACGCCAAGCGCTGCGAAAGCTGCCCGTGCCCCTGTTGCCCGGAGGGCTGCCCGCCGGGATGCTGCGAAGGCGACAAGCCCTGCGAGTGTTGCGGCAATGGCTGCCAGGGCTGAGGCCCCGGCCACAGCCAGAACCATTGGATCCGCGGCGGCGGAGGCGGGAGTGCACGTAGAGACGATTCGCTATTACGAGCGGATCGGTCTCATCCCGCAGCCGCCGCGCGGCCGCTCGTACCGTCACTATCCGGAGTCGACTGTGCGCACGCTGCGGTTCATCCGCAACGCGCAGGAGTTCGGGTTCACGCTGAAAGAAATCGAGGGTCTGATTGCGCTGGAGCGGCGCGATGCGGGCTGCCAGGATATGTGCGGGCAGGTGGAGTTGAAGCTGGCGGAGGTGGAGAAGAAGATCGCGGCCTTGACGGCGCTGCGCGATGAGCTGGCGCGGTTGTTGAAACAGTCGCCGCGGCGGGGGCGTCACACCGAGTGCAAGGTGTATGAGTGCCTGAGTAGCGGCTCGGGCTGCTGAGGGCGTAGGCGCGTCCGGCGGCGGTCCGGTGCCGTAGGATAGTAGATTGTCCCGGATCACTTCCATTGCCCACACGTCCGGCCTGCGGTGGCCGCTGGTTTATACCGGCGTCTTTTTGACGACGCTGGCGACGTTGATGCTCGAGCTGACGCTGACGCGCATCTTCTCGGTCGTCTTCTATTACCACTTTGCGTTTCTGGCGATTTCGATTGCGCTGTTCGGGCTGGGCGCCGGCGGTGTCTTCAGCTATGTGGTGCTGGGTTGGCCGGGTTCGGTGTGGCGCAAGCTGGCGGTGCTGTCGACGTTGAACGCCTTCTTCGTCGTGCTGTCGGTGTACTTCGTGTTGTCGCGCACGGCGGAGATGACCAACGCCGCGCTGGCGGGCGTCTATGTGGTGAGCGCGCTGCCGTTTCTGATCGCGGGCATCATCGTGTCGGTGGCCATCTCAGAGACCATCGAGCGGGTGGATCGCGTCTACTTCTTCGATCTGCTGGGCGCGGCGGGCGGCTGCCTGTTCCTGATTCCGCTGTTGAACACAATCGGCGCGCCGAACACGGTGATCGGCACGGGCGTGCTGTTCGCTTCGGCCTCGGCGCTGTGGTACACGCTGGCCGGGTCGGTGCGGATGCGGATCGTGTCAGTGGGCGTGGCGCTGGGCCTTGTGCTGCTCATTGTGGGCAACGCGAAGAACCGCATGATCGACGTGCGCACGGCCAAGGGGATGGAGTTGACCGGCGAGCGGTTCGTGAAATGGAACAGCTATTCGCGCATCGCCATTCAACCGGACAAGCACAGCTCGGCGCTGCTGATCGTGATCGACGGCGACGCCTCGACGGGCATTGCGAATTTCAATTTCGACAAGCTGACCGACGACGAGCGGGCCAACCTGCTCAAGCAGGGGCCGGGGCTGCCCTACGCGCTGCGGCCGGGGGCCAAGACGCTGATCATCGGTCCGGGCGGCGGCTGGGATGTGTCGCGCGCGCTGGCCGGGGGCAGCAAGGACATCACCGGCGTGGAGATCAACAAGATCATCGCCAACACGATCATGCGCGAGCGGTTCGCTGACCTGAGCCAGCGCATTTATTTCCGGCCCGAGGTGAGGATCTTCGTCGAGGACGGGCGCAGCTTTGTGCGCCGCAGCACGGAGAAATACCAGGTGTTGCAAGCGACGCTGGTGGACACCTGGGCCTCCACGGCGGCGGGGGCGTTTTCGCTTTCGGAGAACAACCTCTATACGACGGATGCCTTTCACGACTACCTCTCGCACCTCACCGACGACGGCATTCTGGCCTTCACGCGCTGGGGCTTTCAGCCGCCGCGCGAGAGCCTGCGGCTGATCACGCTCGCCGTCGAGGCGCTGGAATCATTGGGCGAGCGCGACGTGGCCCGGCACTTTCTCGTGGCGCGCGAGAACACGCATTTGCTCAAGGGCTGGGGCGCGACCGACACGGTGATCATTTCCCGCAAACCACTTTCCGACGCCGATGTGTCCAAGGCTCGGCTGCTGTTTGCCGAGTCGAAGATGGAGACGGTGTATGCGCCGGACATGGCGAAGGGCAACGCGTTCGCGCAGTTCCTGCACACGAAGGACCGCGAGGCCTTCTTCCGCGGCTATCCGTTTGACGTGACGCCGGTGTCCGACGACAAGCCGTTTTTCTTTTACACGGTGCAGCCGCGCGACATCTGGACCTACCTGAGCACGGCGGTGAAGGACTCGGCCGATTACAAGATCAACCGCGCCGTGCCGCTGTTGTTCGGCGTGGTGGGCATCAGCATTTTCGGCACGCTGGTGACCCTGCTGCTGCCGCCGCTCGTGTTGGGCAGCCGGCTGCCGGCCGAGCGCGGCGTGCGGCTGTTTCTGCTCTACTTCCTCTGCGTGGGCATCGGCTACATCCTGATTCAGGTGGCGCTCATTCAACGCTTCGTGCTGTTCCTCGGGCATCCGCAATATGCGCTGACGGTGATCATCTTCTCGATGCTGCTTTCGAGCGGCACGGGGAGTTATTGGAGCCGGCGGCTGGGGACGTTTGAAGACGGTCCGCTGCGCAAGGTGCTGGTGGGCGTGACGGTGTGCGTGACGGGGCTGGCGCTGGTGTCAGGTCCAATTGTGAACGCGGGCGTGGGCTGGCCGTTGGCGGTGCGGATGCTGGTGACGGCGCTGCTCATCTTCCCGGCGGGCTTTTTGATGGGCATGCCGTTTCCCAGCGGCCTGGCGCGGCTGGAGGCGATGAATCATTCGGCCGTGCGCTGGGCCTGGGCGTTGAACGCGGCGGCGAGCGTGATGGGCTCAGCCGGGGCGATCTTCCTGGCGCTGTATATTGGTCTGCGCGCGACGCTGATCACCGGCGGCGTGTTGTACCTGGTGGCGCTGGTGGTGTTGACGATGGCCGCCGAGCGGCCCGCGACGATGAGGGAACAGGAGACCGTGACGACATGAGCGAACCGTGGCTTTCCGGGCCGATTGAAGGAGTGCACCCGCTGGTGGCTCCGCTGGTGCACAGCTTCACGCAGGTGCGCGAGGATGCGGCGGCGTGGACCGATGGCTTGACGCCGGAGCAGTTGTGGGCCGAGCCGCAAGGGGCCGGCAGCGTGGGCTTCCATATCCGCCATGCGGGCGGCGCCGCGGAGCGGCTGTGCACGTATTTGATGGGCCAGCAGTTGAACGAGCACCAGGTGGTGGCGGCCAAGGCTGAGAAGTCGGGCGGCGCGCCGCGCGAGGCGCTGCTGGCGGAGTTGAACGGGCGTTTGGATGCGGTGGAGGCGGCGGTGAAGTCGCTTGATCCGGCCGTGTATGCCGAGGCGCGCGGCGTAGGCAAGAAGATGATGCCGACGACGGTGATGGGGCTGATTGTGCACATCGCCGAGCACACGCAGCGGCATGTGGGCGAGGCCATTGTGACGGCGAAGTGGGTGCGGGGGGCGTAGGGGGCGTGGAGCCGCCGGCCCATTCGAGCTCAGCCCGGCTGCCAGCCAGCCCGCCGGCGGCCCGGTGCGCCACCCCGGCAGATTCGCGAACTCGACGAGCGTAGAGAGATTCTGCAACGCAACCCCGGCTCGGCCCTGAGTTGGGAGGACGTCAACGCCGCGCCCGCGCCCGGTATGGGCGTTAGCATCGAGTCGCCTGGATGAAGCAGCCTGGAGGGTGAATGGAGAGGGGTCCGTTCGGCAAGCGGGTGTGGGGGGCGGGTTCGCGGGGGCGTGGGAAGCGGTTGATTGCCTCGACGATCTGCGCGGCCTGAATCGGGCTGAGGCGGTGGAAGTGGGTTCGCGTTTCGCCGCCGTGGAGGTGGTTCTCCGGTCCGGTGGGGGGCCGGTGAATTCCTCGCGGGTGAAACTGGGGCCTTGGTGAAACCCAGGTGTGCAGGGATTCTGCGGCTCGCCGGTTGGGTTCCAGGAGACAGCAGGAGGATCCCAGCCGCTACGGAAAACCCCAGGAGCACCGCGAGGCGGCCCAGGCAAGGGGGGTTGTACACTTCACGTTTGGAATGGACGATCGAGAGGCCGCCCGCATCCCGCTTGATCGAGACGAGGTCCTCGAACTGGGGCCGCCATTTCACCGCTGCAACCAATCCACCAACGTCCGTGTCACCAGCTCCGCAGCCTCCCAATGCGACCAGTGGCCGGCGTTGGGAATGGTGACCAGCGTCAGGTCGGCGTCGAGCCATTGCCATTCGTCGTTGAGGCCGGCGGGGAGCAGGGCGGTGTCCTTGAGGCCGTGGAATTGCAGGACGCGGCACTTCACGCGGGGCGTGGCGGCGAGTTCTTCTGCCGTGGCGGCGGTGTAGGGTTCGCGCGGGTAGTTGCGCTTGTAGTAGTTCAGCATGGCCTCGATGCTCGATTGCTGGAAGGCCTTCACATAGTGCGGGCGGACGTCCTCGGGGGCGAGCCGGGCGAGACCTTCGGCGGTCACCTGCGTGCCGGCGTCGGGCTGTTGGAAGCGGCGGGCGTAGGCGGAATTCTTCTGTTGCGCGGGGTTGTTCGCCAGTTCGCGGCGGAGGCCGTTCATGTGGGGCAGGTTGACGATGACGAGGCGCTCGACGGCTTGCGGCGCATACATGGCGACGGACCAGGAGATGGCGCCGCCCCAGTCGTGACCGATCACGACCGCCTTTTCTTTGCCGCAGGCCTTGATGACGGCGAGCACGTCGGCGACGAGCAGCTTCATATCGTAGTTCTCAACGCCGGAGGGCTTGTCGGAGAGGTTGTAACCGCGCAGGTCGAGCGCGGCCACCTGGTGCGTCTTGGCGACGGCGTCCATCTGGTGGCGCCAGGAATACCAAAAATCGGGGAAGCCGTGGACGAAGACGGCCAGCGGGGCCGAGGCCGACGGGCCGTCGAGATGGGCGTAGTGGATCTTCACGCCGGAGGAGTCGGCATAGCGGTGGTGGACGCGTTCCAGCAGATCCTGAGCCGCCCCGGCCGGTGGCGGCATCCAAGCGAGAGTAACCAGGAGGAGGGCGCGGATATACTTTATGGAGATGTCACTGGGTACCGAAACCATGAGTTCTAGTTTGCAGGAGCGCGTCACAGCGCACAAGTCAGCGCTCGACGCGCATGTCCGCGAGATTGTGGAATGGCATTTCAACCCCGAAACGGGCTGCCCGTTCTGGTTGGACTTCGCCGCCAAGGCGGGCTGGGATCCGCGCAAGGAGATCCACTGCTATGAGGACCTGGACAAGTTCGGGTTCTTTGAGGATGAGAAGCTGCGCGGCGGCCCGGTGCGGCAGTGGGTGCCGAAGGGGCTGGCGCATTTGCCGACCTACATCTTTGAGACGGGCGGCAGCACGGGCGTGCCCAAGTCGCGCGTGCAGATGAACGATTTCCGCACCGACTACGAGATGTTTTCGCACACGCTGCCCGATGAGGCGTTCCCGAAGGGCGCCGACTGGCTGATGGTGGGCCCGAGCGGTCCGCGGCGGCTGCGGCTGGCCGTGGAACACCTGGCGCAGTATCGCGGCGGCATCTGCTTCATGATCGATCTCGATCCGCGCTGGGTGGTGAAGCTGCTCAAGTGGGGCGAGTTCGACATGGCCGAGCGCTATAAGCAGCATGTGGTGGACCAGGCGCTGACGCTGCTTAAGGCGCACGACAACATTCAGTGCATGTTCACGACGCCGAAGCTGCTCGAGGCCATGTGCGAGAAGGTGAACCTGCGCAAGCTGGGCATCAAGGGCATCTTCTGCGGCGGTACGGAGATGACGCCGCAGTTCCATCGCTTCGCCGTGGAAGAGATGCTCGACGGCATCTACTTCGCGCCGACCTACGGCAACACGCTGATGGGCCTGGCCACGCACAAGGCGCCGACGAAGGAAGACAACTGGGCGATCATCTATTACCCGCCGACGCCGCGCGCCGTGCTGGAAGTGGTGGAGCCGGACAATCCGACGAAGGTGGTGCCGTATGGCGCGACGGGCCGCGTGCGGCTGACGACGCTGACGAAAGAGACCTTCGTGCCGCGCTTCCTGGAGCGCGATGAGTGCGAACGCGAAGCGCCGTGCGACCAGTATCCGTGGGATGGCGTGCGCAACGTGCGGCCGTTCCAGAAGCTGGGGACGAACGTCGTGGTGGGGGTGTACTAATGCGCCATTTGCCGGTGTTGCGCCAGGGGCGGCCGTATTATAGCGTGGACCGCGCGCGGGCTGTTCATCACCGCACGAAGGAGCCGTTTGTCGAGATCAGCCAGGCCAATGTGGGGCTGATCCGGCGCGACTTTTTGCAGTTGGAAGAGGTCGCGAACATGATGGCGGGCTTCACCAGCGAGGAGTTGGTGAAGCTTTGCGCCAAGGCCGCCGGGCACTTTGCCGGCGACACGCTGCCGCTCGGCGAAGGCACGCAGTCGGCGGAGGAGTATGTGGAAGCAACGTCGGCAACGACGGGGCTGCCGCACAACATGGTGCGGCGCAATCAAGCGAAGATCCAGGGCGTGCTGGCGAACATGGCCGGCGTGCTGCGCGGGCTCACGCGCAACCTCGATCTGGCGATTCTCGATCGCGGCTATGGCGAAGCGTCGGGCGCGGTGGTGAGCTACTTCCGGCGCACCGATTCGCTCGGCGTGGTGCTGCCGTCAAACTCGCCCGGTGTGCATTCGCTGTGGGCTCCGGCGTTCGCGTTGAAGACTCCGCTGGTGTTGAAACCGGGCGGGCAGGAGCCGTGGACGCCGTACCGCATGATCCAGGCCTTCATCAAGGCCGGCGCGCCGCCGGAGGCCTTCAGCTACTATCCGACCGACCACGCCGGAGCGGGCGAGATTCTGCGCCGCTGCGGCCGCGGCATGGTGTTCGGCGACGTGTCGACGACGAAGGTGTGGGCGCGCGATCCGCGCGTCGAGGTCCACGGGCCGGGCTGGAGCAAGGTGGTGATCGGCGAGGACCTGATCGACCGCTGGCCGGAGTTCATTGATGTGATCGCGGCGTCGATCGCGGAGAACTCGGGCCGTTCGTGCGTGAATGCGAGCGGCGTGTGGGTACCGCGTCATGGCCGCGCCATTGCGCAGGCGCTGGCGGAGAAGTTGGCGAAGATTCAGCCGCGCGCGGCGGATGACCCGGAAGCGGCCATTGCGCCGTTTGCCGACGCCAACGTGGCCCGGCGCATGAACCAGATGATCGACGGCCTGCTGAGCGAAAGGGCGCCACCGATGTGAGCGCCGAGGCCGGTCGCGGCGAGCGTCTGGCTGAGCGCGAGGGCTGCGCCTATCTGCTGCCGACCATCGTGTGGTGTGAGTCGCCTCAGCATCCGGCGGCGAACAAGGAGTTCCTCTTCCCGTATGCGAGCGTGGTGGAGACGCCCATCTCGACGAAGCCGGAGATTCTCGGGCCGACGCTCGTGTTGACCGCCATCACCGAAGATAAGAAGTTCCAGCAACGGCTGCTGGCCGCGCAGCACATCGGGCGGTTGAATTTCGGACCGATCAAGACGATTCAGATCGTGTGGGACCAGCCGCACGAGGGCAACCTCTTCGATCACCTCTACGCGCGGCGGGCCTTCCAAAGCGTGCTCGAACCCGTCGGCGCATAAGCGGCGATGAAGATCGTCTCACTCATTGCCGGCGCGGGGGACATGTATTGCGGCTCATGCCTGCGCGACAACGCGCTGGCGGGCGAACTGAAGCGGCGCGGCCATGAACTGACGCTGGTGCCGCTCTACACGCCCGTGCGCACCGACGTCGCCAGCTATAGCGAGCAGCAGGTGTTCTTCGGCGGCATCTCGGTGTATCTCGAGCAGATGAGCGGGATCTTTCAACGCCTGCCGAAGTTTCTCGACAAGCTGTGGGACCTGCCGGGTGTGATCCGGGCCTTTGCCGGGCGCGGTCTGGAGGTGGATCCGAATCATCTCGGCGCGCTCACCGTCTCGATTCTGAAGGGCGAGCACGGGAGGCAGAAGAAAGAGGTGGATCACCTCATGCAGTGGCTGCGCCACGCGCCGCGGCCGGATGTGGTGACGATTCCCTACGCGCTGTTGATCGGCCTGGCCAAGCCATTGAAGGAGGCCACGCGGCGTCCGGTGGTGTGCACGCTGCAAGGCGAGGAGTTCTTCCTGGAAGGACTGCGCGAACCGTACCAGAGCCAGGCGCTGCAACTGATCCGCCAACAGGTGCAGGATGTGGACGCCTTCATTGCCGTGAGCCAGTACGAGCGCGAGTTCATGTCGGACTACCTGCGCATTCCGCGCGAGAAGATCTTCGTGGTGAAGTTGGGCGTCGATACGACGGGCACGGCGCAGCGCGAGCCGGGGCTGGCCACCGATCCGGTGTTCGGCTTCCTCGGGCGCATTGCGCCGGAGAAGGGACTGCACCTGCTGGTGGACGCCTACATCCGCCTCGGCGCGGGCGGCGAGCCGCGCGACTCATCACTGCATGTGGCCGGCTATCTGCCGCCCGAGCGCAAACCGTATCTGGAGGAGCAGCGGCGCAAGATGATCGCCGGTCCGGGCGACCTCGTGTATGTGGGCGCGCCGGATTGGGCCGGCAAGATGGGGTTTCTCCAGGACGTCGACATTCTCGTGATGCCCTCGACGTTTGATGAGCCGAAGGGCCTGCCGGCGCTGGAGGCGATGGCCAACGGTGTGCCGGTGATTGCGCCGAGGCGGGGTGCGTTTCCGGAGATGATCGAGGCCACCGGCGGAGGCGTGTTGTTTGAGCCCGACAATGTGGAGTCGCTCACGGCGGCAATGCTTGCGTGCGTGCGCAACTGGGAGGCGACGATGGAGATGGGGCGGCGGGGCTATGCCAGCGTGCGCGCGGGCTGGACGCTGCCGCACATGGCCGCGCACACCGAAGAGGTGTTTCGCGAGGTAGCCCGCCGGCGGCCCATCACCGTGATCTAGCGGCGGCCTTCGGCCAGCAGATAGGTTTCGGCCAGGCGGCGGCGGGCATGTTCGGCGCGCGGGTGTTCGGGCCCGAAGTCGCGTTCGGCGGCTTCGACGGCCGAGTGCAGGGTGCGCAGGGCGTCCTGCATGCGGCCGAGTTCGCGCTGCGCGGTGGCGAGGTGGAACTGAAAGCGGGTGAGGTCGGACTCATGCGCCGGCGTGGAGGCAGGGTCAAAGAACTCCACCTTCTCGCGATAGAGGCGCTCGGCGCTGGCGAAATCGCGGCGGGCCAACGCCAGATCGGGGATGGCCATGGCGATCACATCGGAGTTCTCGCCTTCCCCTTGCGGCATCGTGTCCATGAGCAGGCGGCGTTCATACTCAATGCCCTTTTCGATGACGGCGCGGGCGTCGTCGTAGCGTTGTTGGGCGAGCAGGACATCGCCCAGCCGCTTCAGGGAAGAGAGCACGCGTTCGGGCTGTTCGGAGAATTCGGTGGCCAGGGCGGCGGAGCGGAAGTGGCTTTCGGCGGCGGCAAAGTCGGCGCTGTCAAAGGCGAGGTCGCCCCACAGTTGATGGGCGGCCGAGAGTTTCAAGCCGCGCGAGGCGTCGCCGAGTTGCTCAAAACCGCGAATGGCGAGGGCGAGATGAGCAATGGCGTCGTCGGGGCGGTTGCGCGAATAGGCGCCGTGGGCGGCGAGGTATTCGATATCGGCAAGGGCCTCCTGGCGCGCTTTTTGTTCCGTGATGCGGGCGGCCGAGGCGCGGGCGGCGGCCATCTTGGCGTCAAACAGGTTCCACTGGCGCGCGCCGGCTGCCCTGCCGGCAGCGGCAAGGTGTTGACTACACGCGTCTCTTTTCTTCAGGCCGTAGAACAACAGGGCAAGCAGAAGTACGGCCGCAAGCCACCACATGAGAAGCTCTTCGACAGAGTGGCGCCATCCCGACATAGGGAGAAGCGCCTAGGAAGGCGAGCCTGGATGGGTGGGGCCGGCCGCAAACCGCGTGGGCACGAACCCGGCCGGCGGAGCGGGTCCGCGCGGCCGGGTTGCTGTTTCACGGGCGGGAGGCTACTTCTTGTCGAGCCTGCGTTCAAAGATCATCGGTTGCGGCCCTTCCTTCACGGTGTAGCCGGGAGGGATTTCAAACAGGCTTTTGGCCGGCTCGCCGCGGTTGATGGAGGTGAGCCGCATCAGGTTTTCGCCGTGCATGGGGTCGTTGTTGCGCGAGGAAAGCAGCGTCTTCAACTGGTCAGAGAAGCAGGACTCGTTGACGATCTCGATCGGCCGGTCGTTGCCGATCTGGCCTGCGGCGATGGTGTGGATGTTGCGCTTGGCGTTGCAGGGCACCCCAGAGATGGTCTGCGTGCCGAGCGATTCGGTTTTCATCGAGCCGTCATCGCCGCGGAAGATCATCACCTGGTGGTTGGCGCTGATGCCGGCGGCGGGGATGGCGGGCATGGCGGGAATCGCCCTCCGAATGTTCTCCGTCACCAGGGACGCCTCGCTGCCCGCCTGCGCCGTGGTCACATTGAAGACGCGCTCCACGATCACATCCTCTTTCGGGCCGGTGGTCACCGCCGTGCCGGCCGGGGCGGGTTGGCGCATGCGCACGCCCCCGCCCCCGCCCGTTACCGCGTGATCATCGACGGATCTGAAGGCCGCGCCGGACTTGCCCATGTTGATGTCGGGCATCTTCATCACGCGCGCTGTCTTCTCCTTCTCATTGAGGACGATGGTCTGCTTGGCCACGGGGTCGAAGATGAAGACGGTGGCGGGCAGGTCGACATTGAGCGACCCGGCGATGGCGGGCGTGTTCTCGGTGCGCGTGCGGCCTTCGGAGTCGCGCGCGGTTTGCGAGGTGGACTTGCGTTGGATGCGCGTGCCGTCGGCGAGCGTTTGCGTGAATGTCTGTTCGATGGTGGCCGAGTAGGGCGCGCCTTTGACGGGAGAGCCGGCGAATCCGGCCGCGCCTTCAGCGGCGAGGAAGCCGATGGTGGCCTCCTGCGGCGCTCCGGCCAGTTCCACCTTTTGCTCCCACATCATCGTGCGGGGCTTGGCGACGGTGACGTCGGCGGTGGTTTGGGCGCACAGCAGTCCGGCTGTTGCCGTGACCAGTGCGAGCAGTGTCTTCTTCATGGCTTTGTGTGCTCCTTGGACTTAACGGGTGTAGTGAATGAAGCGGATGGCGCGCGCCGTGCCGTCGTTTCCGAAGACGACATCGGCGGCGACATCCGGGCTTTGTTGGGTTGTTGAGAAGGCGGGCGCCGAGGCGAGGCCGAAGCGGCGCAGTTCGCTGCGAGGAACACGGGCGCGCACGATGCGCAGCCATTCGCCGGGCTCCATGAGGGGGTCCGGGCGCAGCGGAAAGAAGTCGGTGGCGATCTCGGTCGCTGGCGCTGGCGCGGTCGCCGGAACGGAAACAGGGCGCGGCGCACGGGGCACGGCGGGCCTTGGGCGTTTCGCCGCGCTGGCGGCGGCGCGCAGCGGAGGTGGCGTGACGTGAACCTCGGGCGCGGGGGGCGCGGCCACGCGCAAGGCGAGTGTCTCCACCGTCGGAGGGGCGAGGAAGAAAGCAGCCAGGGCCGCCGTGGCCGTTGCCGCCGCCAGCGCGGGCCACAGCCAGCGGCGGCGATGCCTGGCCCGGAATTCGCGTAACAGCTCGCGTCCCAGCGCATCGGGAGCCTGCTCGCGGCGGTGCGCCGAGCCCAGTTCGCGCAGCAGCTGATCAAGCGGCGTCATCGCGCCACCCCCTGCGTGGAAAGCGATTGCTGCAGCAACGCGCGTGCGCGGTGGAGCCGCGAGCGCACCGTGCCGGGAGGAATGCCCAACACCGTGGCCGTCTCCTCATACGACATCTCTTCCCACTCGATGAGCACGACCACTTCGCGGAACGCCGGCGGCAGCGCATCGACGGCGCCGCGCACGGCGGCCAATTGCTCGGCGTGGGTGAGCGAGGTGAGCGGATCGTGGCCCGGAGCCTCGGGCGGCGGCGCGTCGTCCAGCGGCTCCCATGGGGCGGCGGCGCTGAACGATTTGCGCACACGGTTGCGGGCGATGCCGAGCAGCCAGGCGCCGAGCGGGGCCTGGGCCGGATCGTAGCGGTGAGCCTGTTCGAGAAACGCCACAAAGGTCTCCTGTGTAATGTCGCTGGCGGTGGCCGCCGAACCGGTCATGCGCAGGGCATAGCGGTAGAGGCGGTCCTGGTGGCGGCGGTAGAGTTCCCGCCAGCAGGCCTCGTCGCCGGAACGGAGGCGAACGACCAGTTCGGAGTCAGCGGCCGAAAGCGGATCGAAAGATGGGCGAAACCAGTTCATTCCCCAGTTCCGTTCGACGCGTCAGCCACCATTCTGTTCCTGATTGAGGTTCCCATGACGGCCGCGAAAAGTTCCCTTGGCGTGGCCCTTTTCGCGTATTTTTTCGTCGAACGGCGGAAGCGTGGCGGGAGCGGCAGGCTGCAACCGGAGGCCGGGACGTTGCGTCAGAAGAGGGTGGGGAGTACTCTGCAATGATGAAGCTGCGGATGGCGATTGTTGGCTGCGCGGTGGTGTTGAGCGCGTTCGGGCAGGGCCGCGTGGGCGGCGGTCCGGGAGGCCGGGGCGGCGCGGGCGCACCGCCGGCGCGCGGCATTTATCCCGCTCCTCCGCAGCGGGCGTTTCCCGGCGCGGGCTTCGGCAGCGTGGTGAATCCCTCCGGCGTGCCGCAGCAATTCGGAGTGGTGAATCCGATTTACAGTCCCAACCTTTCCTTCGGACAGCGCCTGAGCGCCACCGTGAGCGGCTCGGACTGGGCCGTGGGGGCGTATCACAAACAGCCCTGGCGGGGCGGCATCGTTCCCTATCCGGTATTCATTGGCGGCTACACGTCCACCTACCAGGCGCCGGTTCCGAATGTCACCGTGATCAACGCGCCCGCTCCCTCGCCGACGGTGATCATCAATCAGGGCTACACGCCGGACCACATGACGCCGCGCCTCACCGAGGTGGACGCCGGAACGCCGCAGACGATGACCACCTACCAAGCGCCGGTGGCGAAGAACGAAGAGGGGCGTCCGCTGAGCGAAGCGGCGCGCGCGCCGGCCAACGCCGAAGGCAAGCCGACGGTCTACCTGGTGGCGATGAAATCGGGCGAGGTGTATGCGGCGCTGGCCTTCTGGGTGGAGGAAGGCACGTTCCACTACATCACGATGAAGCACGCCCATAACCGCGCCTCGATGGAGCTGATCGATCTCGACCTGAGCCGGCAGTTGAACGAGGAGCGCGGGCTGGAGTTCCGGCTGGCGCGCTAAGGCCGCTGGGGGCGCGATCTACGTCAGTACATCGAACTGGCCGCGCGCCAGGCGCTGCACGAAATCGATGTCGCCGTCGAGGAAGTCGTAGGCGGGCAGGCTGGCCACGTCCTCCCAGGCGATGGACTCAAACTCGCGGTTGACAGGCTCACCGTTGAAGCGGTTCACGCTGAAAAGATGAGGTGGATGGGCGGCTTACCGGGGTATTGATACTCGTAGCGCATCAGCTCGTCGCCGACCTCGGCATCGATGTCCAACTCTTCCCGCAACTCACGCTTCAGGGCATCGCGTGGGTCTTCTCCCGATTCCACCTTGCCGCCGGGGAACTCCCATTTGAACTCGTTCCAATCGCCCCGTTTTCGCTGGCCGATCAGGATGCGGCCATCGAGTGCAATCACGGCGGCGACGACGAGCACGCCTGGTCGCCCGAGATGCGGCAGCGGTTCCTGTTCGCTCATGCCAGCTCCAAAGCGCGGAAGCGTTCGAGTTCGGCGAGCGGCGCAGCGGCCACCTGCTCGCGGTTCTGGTTCCACCAGGCAACGGGAATTTCGAAGAGCTGCATGCGCGGTGAAAATTTGCCGCTTTCGTGAATGAAGCAGGAATGCGTGCACCAGCAGCCGTCGCGCGCGATAGCCGCGACCTCTCGCTTCACCGCTGGGGAACCGAGCGCGTCGGCGAGGTTCATGTTGTGCTCGTGCAGGTCGCCAATGATTCCGCGCATCTCGCAGGCGCGGAAGCGGCCGTTGTGGTCGACGACGAGCGCGGTCTGGCCGGCGGTGCAGGGCATGGGCCACGGCGTGGGCGCGTCGAAACAGCTCTCCTGCAGTTCGAAATGAAGGCGCAGGTTGCCCAAGTAATAGGCCGTGGCCACCGCGCGGGCGGGCGCGGGCAGATGGGCAAACAGGCGGCGCGCGTAGTGGCGGTGGAGCGGGAAGAGGCGGCGGTGGAGCTCGGCCACCTCGTCGCGCGTCAGAGCCTTCACGCCAGGGTCGGGCGTGGCCCCGCGCACGACCTCGAAGTAATGGCCGTCGATGCCGCCCTGTTCGGCGAGGCGGAGGCCGAGTTCCACCAGCTCGCCGTAGTTCTCGCGCGTGATCACGCTGAGCACGTTGCGGCGCAGGCGGCTCACGTGGCCGTAGCGCGCTTCGGTTTCGCGCATCGTGGCCAGCGTGCGCTGGAAATTATTGGGCACGCCGCGGATCGCATCGTGCGTGTTGGCCAGGCCGTCGAGCGAAAAGTTGAGGTCGATGGCGACGTGCTCGGGGGTGCGGGCGAGCGTCTCGTCGAGAATGCGAAACAGCTTCTCGGGCATCAGTCCGTTGGTGGGCAGGTTGACGTTGCGGATGCCGTTGTTGCGGGCAAACAGGCTGATGATCTCGCCCAGTTCCTCGCGCAGCGTAGGCTCGCCTCCGCTCAGCCAGAGCTTGTTGAAGCGCGGAGCGGATTCCGACAGGCGGCGGATGTCGTCGAAGCTGAGGTCGTCGCGGCTGTTCAGCTTGTCGAAGTAGAAGCAGGTGCGGCAAAGCGAGTTGCAGCGCGAGGTGACGAAGAGGAAGAGGGCGTTGAAAGCGGGCCTGCGCACTCGCTCGGAGAGGATGCGGAAATAAGATGCACCAGCCATGCCCAGTTAGGAAACATCCATAATAATCCACATACGGCGATGCACAGCGAACGGTTGCTCGATCACTTCCAGAATCCGCGCAATGCGGGCGAACTGCCCGCGGCGACGCTGCGCGTGGAGGTGGACAACCCGGCCTGCGGCGACCACATGCGGCTCAGCGCGCGCGTGGAGGAAGGCGTCATCCGCGAGGTGCGCTACCAGGTGCGCGGCTGCACGGCGTCCATCGCGGCGGGCAGCGCGTTGACGGAGTGGCTCACCGGACGGCTGCTCACCGAGGCCGCGGCGCTGCGGGCGGCAGTGATCGAGGAGGCGCTGGGCGGCTTGATTCCGGAGTCGAAGCACGCCGCCGTGTTGTGCGTGGATGCGGCGCGCGAACTGGCGAGGCGGGCATGAGCGCGCTTGGCCGCGAGCGTCTGCTGGCCGCCTATCGCACCATGCTGCTGGCGCGCGGGCTGGACGACCGCGAGATTCTCTTGAAGCGCCAGAACCGGATCTACTTTCAGATCTCCGGCGCGGGCCACGAGGCCATCGGCGTGGCGGCGGGCCTGGCGCTGCGGGCCGGTGTGGATTGGGTGTTTCCTTACTACCGCGACCGCGCGCTGTGTTTGATGCTCGGCGTGACGGCTCACGACATGATGCTGCAGGCGGTGGGGGCGGGCGTCGATCCGGCCAGCGGCGGGCGGCAGATGCCGTCGCATTGGAGTTCGCCTGAACTGCGCATCGTCAGCGCCAGTTCGCCCACGGGGACGCAATACACGCAGGCCGTGGGCTGCGCGCAGGCTTCGCGCATGCTGGCCCCTGATGCGCGCGAGGTGACGCTGGTGTGTTCGGGCGATGGAGCGACGAGCGAGGGCGAGTTCTGGGAAGCCGTGAACGCGGCGTGCCTCGAAAAGCTGCCGGTGGTGTTTCTGGTGGAGGACAACGGCTACGCGGTCTCGGTGCCGGTGGAGCATCAGACGGCGGGCGGAAACATCTCTCAACTGCTCGCCGGGTTTCCGGGGCTGCTGCGTGTCGAGTGCGACGGAACCGATGTGCCGGCAAGCCACGAAGCGATGGAGCGGGCCGTCGCCTGGTGCCGCGAAGGGCAAGGACCGGCGCTTGTGCATGCGATGTGTACGCGTCCTTACTCGCATTCCTTGAGTGATGACGAGACGCTCTATAAGACGGCGGTGGAGCGCGAGGCCGAGGCGGCGCGCGATCCGGTGATCCGCTTCCCGGAGTGGCTGCTGAGCGAGGGCCACCTGGACCGCCATGCCATGCAGCGCATCGCCTTTGAAGTGGAGCAGGAGGTGGAGGCGGCCGCTGACAAGGCGCTCGATGCCGATGCTCCGCCCGAAGGCAGCGCGCTGCGGTGGCTCTATTCAGATCGCGTGGACGCCTGCGGCGGCGCGTTTGCCACCGAGCCGCACATGGCCGGCGAACCGCGCACGATGGTGGACACGATCAACCGCGTGATGCATGAGGAGATGGCGCGCAACCCGCGCATCGTCGTGTTTGGCGAGGATGTGGCCGATTGCAGCCGCGAAGTGAACCTGCCGCTGGTGAAGGGCAAGGGCGGCGTGTTCAAGGCGACGCAGGGCCTGCAGCGCGCCTACGGTTCGGCGCGCGTGTTCAACTCGCCCATCGCCGAGGCGGCCATTGTGGGCAGGGCCATCGGCATGGCCCTGCACGGACTGAAGCCGGTGGTGGAGATTCAGTTCTTCGACTACATCTGGCCGGCGATGATGCAGATCCGCGATGAACTGGCAACGATGCGCTGGCGCAGCGCCAACGGCTGGTCGTGTCCGGTCGTGGTGCGCGTGCCCATCGGCGGCTATCTCACGGGCGGGGCGATCTATCACAGCCAGTGCGGCGAGGTGGTGTTCACGCACATTCCGGGGTTGCGCGTGGCCATGCCGTCGAATGCGCTCGACGCCTGCGGACTGCTGCGCACGGCCATCCGCTGCGACGATCCGGTGCTGTTCCTTGAACACAAGAAGCTCTACCGCGAGGCCTACAACCGCTCGCCGCATCCGGGCGAGAACTACTGCATTCCTTTCGGCCGCGCGCGCGTGGCCAAGCAAGGGGCGCGGTTGACCATCGTCACCTACGGCGCGCTGGTGAACCGCTCGCTCACGGCGGCGGTGGAGATCGAGCGGCGCATGCCCAGCGCCAGCATCGAAGTGATCGATCTGCGTTCGCTCGCGCCCATCGATTGGGAGACGGTGTTGGCGAGCGTGCGCAAAACCTCGCGGCTGTTGGTGGTGCACGAGGACACGCTCACGCACGGCTTCGGCGCGGAGATCGCGGCGCGCGTGGGAAGCGAGTTGTTCACCGAACTCGATGCGCCGGTGGGGCGGCTGGCGGCCCTCGATACATGGGTTGGATATAATCCCGGCCTGGAGGCGGAGACGCTGCCGCAGGTGGCCGACATCGTGCGCGAGGCCGAACGGCTGCTGCGGTATTGAACAGCATGGCGGACAAGATCTTCGACGTAGTGGTGGTGGGCTCGGGCGCATCGGGCGGAACGCTGGCCGGTCATCTGGCCGGCATGGGCGTGGACGTGGCGGTGGTGGAAGGCGGACCTCCCATCAACACGCGCACCGATTTCAACACGCACGCCATGCCGTTCCAATTTCCCAACCGGCACATCCCGACGATGAAGCCGGGCAAGGCGGGATTCGAAAGCGAACGCGCGCGCGGCGTGGGCGGCAAGAGCCTCACCTGGAACGCCGTGGCGTGGCGCTTTTCCGAGCGCGATTTTCAGGGGAAGTCGCACGATGGCGCGGGCGAGAACTGGCCCCTGCGCTACGCCGACATGGCCCCGTGGTACGAGAAGATCGAGCGCGAGGTGGGCGTCTGCGGCAATCTCGACGCGCTGGAAGATCTGCCCGACGGCGTGTTTCTTCCGCCGGTGCCGTTGAAGTGCACCGACGTGGCCGTGAAGCGCGGCGCGGCAAAGCTGGGCGTGAAGGTGATTCACGTGCGCAAGGCGACACTCTCGCGCGCGAAGTTCGGGCGCCCGGCCTGCCACTTCTGCGGCAACTGCATGGCCGGCTGCGACGTGGTGGCCAAGTACAACTCCGCCGACGTGCATCTGCGGCCGGCGCTGAAGACGGGCAAGCTCACCATCTTCCACAACTCGATCGTGCGCGCCGTGAATGTGAGCGCGGAGAACCGCGTGACCGGCGTCAGCTTTCTCAACCGTGAGACGAAGGCCGAAGGCGAGGTGCGCGGGCGCGTGGTGGTGGTGAGCTGCGCCTGCGTGCAAAGCGTGGCCCTGCTGCAGATGTCGAAGTCGCGCCTCTACCCCAACGGCTTGGCCAACTCTAGCGGCCAACTCGGCAAACACTTCATTCCGCACTTCACCGGCGGCGTGCAGTGTTTCCTGAAGGACTTCATAGGCAAGGGCGGCGTGAACGACGAAGGCTATCTCGACCACGCCTACGTGCCCTCGTTCATGCATGGCCGCAAGCGCGACTATGCGCGCAGCTTCGGCGTGCAGTTCAACTATCAGAACCACCGCGCCGTCGGTTGGGCGCGCAGCCTGCCCGGCATGGGCAAGGCGTTCAAGGAGAGCGTGCAGGCGCGCTATCCGGCGTTCCTCACGTTTTCGCCCTACGGTGAGATGCTGCCGAATGCGAAAAGCTACATCGATCTCGACGAGTCAAAGCAAGATGCGTACGGCCTACCCATGGCCCGGCGGCATGTGTTTTGGGACGAGAATGACCGCAAGCTCTTCCAAGACATGTCGGCCTGGAGCGTGCGCATTCTCGAAGCGGCGGGCGCGGAGATTCTGAGCGTGAACGAGGAGCCGCGCACGAACCACGAGTTGGGCGGAGCGCGCATGGGCGCGGATGCAAAGACGAGCGTCGTGAACCAGTGGTGCCAGGCGCACGATGTGAAGAACCTGTTTGTCGTCGATGGCAGCGTGTTTCCCTCGGCCAGCGAGAAGAACCCCACGCACACGATGATGGCGCTGGCGGCGCGCACGGCCGCCTACATCGCCGAAGGGCTGCGCAAAAAGGAGCTGGCATGAGCGGACGCCGCGAAACGTTGAAGATCCTGGGGGCGATCGGCGCCACCTGCGCCACGCCCTATTCGTCGAACGAGCTCTACGGCCAGCATGCCGACCACAACGGCGCGCCGCTCGTGCAGGTGCAGATGCCGGCCAAGCCGAAGACGCTCACTGCTGCCGAATTCGCGCTGCTCTCGCGCCTGGCTGACCTGATCATTCCGGCAACGGACACGCCCGGCGCGGTGGCGGCCGGCGTGCCGCAGTACATGGATCACGTCGCGGGCGGCAACGCCGGCATACGGCAACTGCTCGGCCGGGGCTGCGCGTGGCTCGACGAGCATAGCCGCACGGAGCGCGGCAAAGCGTTTCTTGAACTCGACGAAGCCGCGCAGGTGGCCTTGCTCGAACCGCTCTGCGCGCAAGCCGACAAGCTCAGACCCGGTGAGCAGGGCGAGTTGGGCGCGCGCTTCTTCAAGTCAGTGAAGAGCCTCACCGCCGACGGCTATTTCACCTCGAAGATCGGCCTGGTGGACACCCTTCACTACACGGGCAACACGGTGCTGGCCGAGTATCCCAACTGCGAAGGCTGAGTGCGCTACCAGTTCACGCTGACCGTGGTGATCACCTGGTCCTTCACCTCGATCGACTCTTCGTAGTCGGGCACGCCGTCGCGCTTGAGGGTGATCTTGTGCATGCCGGCCGGAAGGCTGATCATGGCGTTCGTCTTTTCGGCGCGCGCCTGGCCATCGATGTAGATGCTGGCGCCGGCGGGCGTGGTGCGGATGGCGAGCGTGCCTTCGGCCCGCTGCAGCGTCATGTTGATCGTGCTCTCCTGCGGCAGGTTGATGATGCGCGTCGTGCCGCGGTAACCGGCCAGCGTAAAGGTGAGGACGTGTCGCCCGTTGGGCAGCGACTGCGGGCAGGGGGTTACGCACGTGCTCGCGCCGTTGTCGATGGAGGCCGTGGCGCCGCCGGGGTTGGTGATGATGTCGACGATGGTGGAGCCGGCCTGCGGTGCGTCGCTGGGCCGAGGCGCAGCCGACTGGCCGCCTGGGCGCGGCTCGGTGGGCGCGGGCGTTGGCGTAGTGGGCGCCGGCGTAGGCGGGGTGGAGGTTTGCGTCTGCCCAGGGGGCGGCGGCATGGGGCTGGGCCGGTCCGCTTTCGCAGCCGGGGGCGGGGCTGTTTGTTCGGCCACCGCTTCAGGCTGCGGCGCCGGCACGTAGGGGCGGTTGAGATAGTAAACGTAGCCCGCGCCGGCGGCGGCCAACACGCCAGCCGCGGCGGCGATGAAGGGCCAACGGTTGGAGCGGGCCGGCGGGTCGTCTTCCAGGTCGCGCGAGGAGCGGCGGGGAGGAGGCAGCGTCACCGACGCCTGCGACACGGCCGGTGCGGCCACGGTGTCCTGGCTGGCGGCGGCGCCCTTGGGAATGGCGCGCCAACCGCGCGACTCGTTCAACGCGGCCTCCAGCGCGCGCACAAAGGCCGTGCATTTCAGGAAGCGCTGGTCGGGATGCTTGTCGAGCGCCTGGGCGATGACGCGCGACACCGAATCGCGCAGCGTCGAATTGAGCAGGTGCGGCGAGACCGGCTCCTGCTTCACGATCTGATAGAGCAGCCCCGGCAGCGTGTCGCCCACAAACGGGCGCTCGCCGGTGAGCAGTTCATAGGCGATGACGCCGAGGGCAAACTGATCGGAGCGGCCATCAATGGGCCGGCCCTCGATCTGTTCCGGCGACATGAAACTGGGCGTGCCGAGAATCATGTCGGCCTGGGTCATGTTCTGCGATGCGATCTTGGCCACGCCGAAGTCGGTGATCTTCACCGCGCCGGCGTCGGAGATCATAATGTTGGCCGGCTTCACATCGCGGTGGATGATGCCTTGCCCGTGCGCGTGGTCGAGCGCCTCGGCGGTCGCCTGCAACACCCTGATCAATTCGTCGCCGGGAAGCGGCCCCTTATCGCGCACCAGTTGTTCGAGCGTGACACCCTGGACGAACTCCATGGCGATGTAGGCCATGTTGCCTTCCTGCCCGATGTCGTAAATGGTGACGATGGAAGGATGCGACAGCAGCCCGGCCGAGCGCGCTTCGCGCAGCAGGCGGTCGCGCAGCTGCCGCAGCTCGGCTGGATCGCTGATCGAGTCGAGGCGGATGGTTTTGATCGCGACTGTGCGGCCGATGGCGGGGTCCTGGGCACGGTACACGATGCCCATCCCACCACGGCCCAATTCGCCGGTAATCTGGTACCGGCCAATGCGCTCCATGTCCCCAACAGTGTAGCGTATGGCGCATGGGGGGCCGTGCGGAAGTCTACGGGATACAATGGGATTTCCCATGATTCGATCGCTATTCGGCTCCGGTGATTCCAAGGAGCGCGCTGAAGAGGCGTCCGCCCCGCAAACGGGCGTGGCCGCTCCGGCCGCCGCACCCAAAGCCTCGTCGCTGCTGGACCGCCTGAAGCAAGGCATCCAGAAGACGCGCGCGGGCATTGTCACCGCACTCGAAGACACCATTCAGGGCAAGAAGGAAATCGACGCCGAGCTGCTTGAGGAGTTGGAGTTTGCCCTCATCGGCGCCGACGTCGGCATCCAGACGGCCACCGAGGTGTTGGAGCGCATCCGCCAGCGAGTGGACCGCAAGCTGGTCAACGACGCCGGCGAGTTGAAGGCGCTCATCCGCGAGCATCTGCTCGAGGTGTTGCAGACGGCCGAACGGCCCATGGTGCGCGCGGCCACGCCGCCCACAGTGCTCATGATCGTCGGCGTGAACGGCGTGGGCAAGACGACCACCATCGGCAAGCTGGCGCAGCAGTTGGGCGGCGAAGGCAAGAGCGTGCTGCTCTGCGCGGCCGACACCTTTCGCGCCGCGGCCATTGAACAGTTGGAGGTGTGGGGCCAGCGCACGTCGACCGAGGTGATCCGGCAAAAGGCGGGCGCTGATCCAAGCTCGGTGATGTTCGATGCGCTGCAGGCCGCCAAATCGCGCGCCACCGAGTACGTGATTGTGGATACGGCCGGACGCCTGCACACCAAGTCGAACCTGATGGCCGAGCTCGACAAGATGCGGCGAACAGCGCAAAAGGTGATTCCCGATGCGCCGCACGAGGTGTGGCTGGTGATGGACGCCACCACGGGGCAGAACGGCCTCGAACAGGCGCGGAAATTCACCGAATCGAGCGGCGTCACCGGCATCGTGTTGACCAAACTGGATGGCACGGCCAAGGGCGGCGTGGTGGTGGCCATCGCGCGCGAACTGATGCTGCCCATCCGCTACATCGGCGTGGGCGAGCAGGCCGGCGACCTGCTGCCGTTCGACGCCGAACAGTTCGTGGGAACCTTGCTGGCATGACGGGGGCGGCCATGGCCGATGATTTCACGCAGACGATGATGCAACGGGCGCTCGACCTGGCGCGGTTGGGAATCGGAGTGACGAGTCCGAATCCAATGGTCGGGGCGCTGGTGGTGAAGGACGGCCAGGTGGTGGGCCAGGGCGTGCACACCTTTGCCGGGGTGAAGCACGCCGAGATTCTGGCCATCGAACAGGCGGGCGAACGGGCACGCGGGGCCACGCTCTACATCAACCTCGAGCCCTGCGCCCACGAAGGCCGCACACCGCCCTGCGCCGATGCCGTGATCGCCGCCGGCATTGTGCGCGTGGTGGCGGCGATGGAAGACCCCAATCCGCTCGTCTCCGGCAAGGGCTTTGAGAAACTGCGCGCGGCCGGCGTCGAGGTGGAGATGGCCGGGCGTTTCCGCGACGAGGCGTTCAAACTGAACGAACCCTTCGCGCACTTCATGAAACGCGCCCTGCCGCTGGTGACGCTCAAAGCCGCGCTCACGCTCGACGGCAAGATCGCCGCGCCGGAAGACAACCAGGGCTGGATCACCTCGGACCTGGCGCGCCGCCATGTGCAGGATGTGCGCCACGCCCACGATGCCATTCTCACCGGCATCGGCACGGTGCTCGCCGATGATCCGATGCTGACGGACCGCACCGGCCGCGAGCGCAGCCGCCCGTTTCTGCGCATCGTGCTCGATTCGCAACTGCGCATTCCCATGCACTCGCACATGGTGGAGAGCGCGCGCGGCGACCTGCTCGTCGTCACCACCTCGGCGGCGTCGCCCGACCGGCGCAAGGCGCTCGAAGCCAAGGGCATCGAGGTGCTGGTGTGCGACGGCGCGGGCGGGCGCGTCAGTCCGCACCTGCTCGTCGAGGAACTCGGCCGCCGCCGCTATCTCTCGCTGATGATCGAAGCCGGCAGCAAGGTGAACTGGGCGATGCTCGAATCGGGCGTCGTCGACAAGATCTTCTTCTACTACGCGCCGAAGATTCTCGGCGGCATGATGTCGCTGCCGGTGGCGGGCGGCATCGGGCGCTTGAGCCGCGCCGACGCGATTCTCTTCCGCGACGTGGAGCTGCACGCCATCACGCGCAATGAGTTCGCCGTCGAAGCTTACCTCGACAAGGGACTGGAGCCGGAATGTTCACCGGAATCATAGAAGAAACGGGGCGTGTGGAATCGCTCGAAGGCCGCGGCGACGGGGCGCGGCTGCGCATCGGCTGCGCGGCGGTGCTCTCGGATGCCTTCACCGGATCGAGCATCGCCGTGAACGGATGCTGCCTCACGGCGCTCGATCTCAAGTCCGGCTCCTTCGCCGCCGATGTCGCGCCGGAGACGATGCGCCGCACCAACATCGGCGACCTGCGCGCCGGGAGCCTGGTGAACCTGGAGCGCCCGCTCTCGCCGCAATCGCGACTGAGCGGCCACATCGTGCAAGGCCACGTCGATGGCACGGGCGTGCTGGAGAGCCTGGAAACAGTGGGCAGCGGCAACTGGTGGCTGCGCGTGCGCGTGCCCGATGAGCTCGACCGCTATCTCGTCTTCAAGGGTTCCATCGCCATCGACGGCATCAGCCTCACCATTGCCGCCATCGAAGGCGGCGTGATGAGCGTCACCATCATCCCGCACACCTATGAGCAGACGAACCTCAAGAACAAGCGCCCCGGCGACCGCGTGAACCTGGAATGCGATGTGCTCGCCAAGCATGTCGAGAAGCTGCTGCAGCGCATCTCGATGCCCAGCGGGCTCACCATCGATAAGCTGCGCGAACAGGGCTACTGAGCGGCGTAGAGCGCGTTCGCGCGGATGTAGGCGAGCACGGCCGCATCGAGCGCCTCGGGCGTGAGCCCGGCTCGTAACTGCTCACGGATCTGCGAGGAACTCACCGGGATTTCCATGTCATCCAGGCGGTGGACGCGCGCCCCCGTGGGGATGTCGTAGTCGTGGCCCGGCCGCGAGACGACGAGGAACTCGGTGAGTTCAATCACGTCGCGCCAGCGGAACCAGGTTTCGATCTCCGAAAACGCGTCGGCCCCGATCAGAAAGAGAAGACGGTCGCCCGGGCGCTCGCGCTGCAAGCGTTCGATGGTGAGTATGGAGTAGCTGCGCGCCGAGCCTTCTTCCATATCTGACACGCGCAGCTTAGCATGAGGGGCGCAGGCCAACCGCGCCATGGCCAGGCGGTGTGAAAACGGCGTGCGCGTGCGTCCCTCCTTGTGCGGCGGATTGCCGGCGGGAATGAGCAGCACCTCGTCGAGAGCAAAGCTCGCCGCGGCGGTGTTGGCCACCGCGATGTGGCCGGTGTGAATCGGGTCGAAGGTGCCGCCGAAGATGGCGTAGGCCAGGCTCATCGACCGGCGATCCGTTCGGCGGCGGCGCGTGCCAGCTCGTCGCAGCGGTTGTTGTCCTCGTGCGAGGCGTGGCCTTTGGTCCACTCCCAGGCCGTCTGGTGGTGAGTGACGGCTTCGTCGAGTTCCTGCCAAAGGTCCTGGTTCAGCACGGGCTTCTTGGCGGCGGTTTTCCAGCCGTTCTTCTTCCAGCCCTTGAGCCACGTGGTGATGCCGTTCTTCACATACTCGGAGTCGGTGATGATGGTCACCTGGCAAGGCTCTTTCAAGGCGCGCAGGCCTTGAATGGCGGCCGTCAGCTCCATGCGGTTGTTCGTGGTTTGCGCCTCGCTGCCGGCGTGTTCGCGCTTGTGCGCCCCATAGCGCAAAATGTAGGCCCAGCCGCCCGGACCGGGATTGCCCAGGCACGAGCCGTCAGTGATCAGTTGGACGGATTTCATCAGGCCGCCACGCCCGCCAGTTCCCGTTCGAAGAAGCGGTCGACGAGCGTGCGGATCTCGGCCACATCGTGCGAATGATACACCTCGGCGCGCAGCTTGGCGCCGTTGCGCACGCCGTGCGTGAAGTAACTGGCGAACTGTTTCATTTTTCCGATGGCGTCGCTTTCGCCGCGCTCGGCGATCATGGCGTAGTAGGTGCGCATCATATCGTAGCGGTCCTGATCGCTCGGCTCGAAGAAGCGCCCCGTGGCGGCATACTCGCCGATCTGGCGGAAGATCCACGGGTTCGACGAAGCGGCGCGGCCGATCATCACGGCATCGCAGCCGGTCTCGTTCACCATGCGCACTGCGTCCTGCGGTGTGATCACGTCGCCGTTGCCGATCACAGGGATCTTCACCGCGGCCTTCACCTCGGCGATGCGCGTCCAGTCGGCCCGCCCGCTGTAGCCCTGCTCGCGCGTGCGCGGATGCAGCGCCACGGCCGCCACGCCGATGTCCTCGGCCATGCGCGCCACCTCAACATGCACCAGCTCCTTGTCATTCCAGCCGGCGCGGAACTTGATGGTGAGCGGAATCGTGAGGGCGCTCTTCACGGCCTTCATCAACTCGCCCATCAGCGGCAGGTCGCGCAGGCAGCCCGAGCCGCCGTTGCAGCGGACCACCTTCTTCACCGGGCAGCCGAAGTTGATGTCCACCGTGTCGAAGCCCAGGTCCTGGCAGACGCGCGCCGCGTCGGCCATCACCTTCGGATCGGCCCCGAAGAGCTGCGCCGAGATGGGCCGCTCGCCGGGGGTGAAGTAGAGGTAGCGCATCAGCTTGGCCTGGTTGCGCGCGCGCGCCGAGTGCGTAATGCCGTGCGAACTGGTGAACTCGGTCATCAGCAGCCCGCAGCCGCCCTGATTGCGGATGAACGTACGGAACACCGTGTCAGTGACGCCAGCCATCGGCGCAAGCACCGTCGCCGGGCGAATGTGGACACCCCCGGCCGAGTACTCCTGCGGAAATGGGAACGCTTGCGACACTTCCTTTCATTTTACCGGCATTTGCCGCCCCGCCGCCCCGCGCCGCCTCGCACCGCCCCGCCGCCTAGCCCCGCCGTCCCCGCCGCATCGGCCCCGCCCCAGCCCGCCACCCTCACGGCCCCGACACCCTCGCCGCCCTGGCCGCGTTGGTCCCGCTTGCCCGCACAGGCGAATTCCCACCGAAACCCACCGAAACCCGGCGGGGTGTTTTCGCGTTTGATAAGGTGAGGCTTTGGCCATGAACTTGAAAGTTGTCATTGCATTCCTGATGGGCCTGGTGGTGGCCCTTGGCGTAGCAGTCTTGGTGAAGCGGGAATCGCCGCCCGCGCCGCCCACGGAGATCACGGCCAGTCAGCCGCCCGCGCCTACCACCGCTGAGCCCGTCGTGCCCGGCGTTCCCGTGAATCCGCCCGCGCCAACCACGGCGGAACCGGTGACGCCCCCGGCCCCCGCCCCCAAACCCGCCGTCACGGCCACGGCCAGGCCCGCGTCCAAGTCGACCAAGCCCTCGCCCATGCCCACCGCGCAAGCGAAGCCGCAACCGAAGCCTGAGCCGAAGCCGGAGCCCGCCCCAACCCCCGTACAAACGGCGAACAACGAGCCGGCCCCCACGCCCGCCCCTGCTCCCACGCCCGCTCCCGCCCCGGAACCAGCGCCGGTGTTCAAGCCCGATCCGCCCAAGGTGCGCGTGGCCAAGACCATCACCATCCCCGCCGGCACCGTCGTCAACGTGCGCCTGATGGAGAAGCTCTCCAGCGGCGTGCAAACCAACGGCGACGCCTTTTCAGCCACCATGGACCAGCCGCTCATCATCGACGGCCTCGTCATCGCCGAGCGCGGCTCGAAGGTGGAAGGCGTGGTGGTGGAAGCCACGCAGTCCGGCCGCGTGAAGGGCCGCGCCTCCCTCGGCCTTGAGCTGAAGAAGTTCCACAGCTCCGACGGCCAGTATGTGGCCATCTCCACGGACACGTTCCGCAAGGAAGCCGAAAGCTCAGCCAAGAGCGATGCCGCCAAGGTCGGCGCGGCGGCGGGCATCGGCGCGGCCATCGGAGCGATTGCCGGCGGCGGCAAGGGTGCGGCCATCGGCGCGGCCATCGGCGGCGGCGCCGGAGGCGGCGGTGTGCTCGCCACGCGCGGCAAACCGGCCGAACTGGCGGCTGAAACGCAGCTCAGCTTCCGGCTCGCCACCGACGTCCAGGTGACCGAAAAGCTGAAGTAAGCGTCGGCTCGGCTCCTGCCGCCTGCTCTGCCCCCTACTTGGCGGCCGACTTATCGAAGAACTTCGTTTCCACCTTCCACGCCTCCAGCGTGTTGTAGACGATCGGGCAGTAGCAGGCGCGGTCGGCCATGTGCCACATGCGCGCCACCAGCGAACCCGGGCCGTGCACCAGGTGCGGGAAGTCTTCGCACGTCGCCGGGCGGACCTCATACACCGTGCACAGGTTCCCGGCCAGGAACGGGCAACTGCCATCGGCGTTGCGCTTGAGAATCCAGCCTTCGTCCTCGGTCATCTCGGCGTACTGGTTCAGGAACTTCTGTTCGCTCAACCGCAGCGCCTTGGCCAGCTTGGGCAGGTCGCGGTCCTTCAGGCGCACGGTGGCCGAGCGGCAGCAGTTGGCACACTCCTTGCAGTCAATATCCCCCTCGATGTCTTCGGTGATGAGGCGCAAACGCCGCTCCACGAAGACATGCCGCTTGAGATGTCGCCGCAGGCGTTCGTTTTCGTCGCGCTTCTGTTCGCCCAGGCGGCGGATCTGCACAAGGTCAGTGATCACCCTTCCAGGGTACAATCGCCAATCGGGGACCGAACGATTGCCTGACACGCACTCACTGGCGGAATTGCTGCGCGGACGCGAGTCTGACCCTGCCTTTCTGGCCACGGCGCTGGCGCTGGCGTTCTTCTTCGGCGCTGTCCACGCCCTCACGCCGGGCCATGGCAAAACGCTCGTGGCGGCTTACCTGGTGGGCAGCCGAGGCAAGCTCTCCGACGCGATTTACTTGGGCGGTGTGGTCACGGCGACGCACACGGTGAGCGTGTTTGCCCTCGGACTAGTGACGCTCTACGCCTCCACGCGCATCGCCGTGGAGCGCATCTTCCCCTGGCTTTCGCTGCTCAGCGGCGCGATGGTGCTCGTCATCGGCGCGTGGCTGCTCTGGCGCAGGCTCGGCGGCGAGCGCCCCGCGCACGAGGGCGAGGCGGGGCCCGCGGCGTCCCACAGCCACGGCCTCGGCATGGCGCATAGCCACTCCCACGGCAGCCTGCTTTCGCTCGGCGTCTCCGGCGGCCTTGTGCCGTGCCCGGAAGCGATGGTGGTGTTGATGCTCTCCATCAGCATGGGGCGGCTGGGCTTCGGCTTGCTGCTGCTCACCTCGTTCACGCTCGGCCTGGCGGCGGTGTTGATGGCCATCGGCGGGGCGATGGTGCTGGCCGGAGGCCGCTTCACGGCGGCGCAACCGGAAAGCCCCTGGACGCAACGCCTGCCCGTGGTGAGCGCGGCCGTGGTGACGGCGCTTGGATTCTGGATGACCTGGGAGGCGGCAACAATAATCTATGGCTGATTCGGTACGTCTTTCCTTCTGGCTGCGCGGCTTCACCGAGCACAACATGCTCTCGCTCTATGAGCGCGTCCTGCGCCGCTTCCCCTATTCGCGCCTCGCTCCGGCCGGCATGCTGCGCATCTTCGCCCTCGACTACGCCGAGCCCCCCGTGCTCGAAGAGGAGTTCGACGACGCCGCCAACGTCCCGGCCATCCTCTCCATCATCCGCGAGCACTTCCACAACGACTGCGCCTTTCAACTGGACTGCTGCTGGGACCTCTGGCATTACGGCGAAGACTGGTCACTGAAGCCCTGCGCCGTCTCCATCGCCATCTTCGGGCCGTTCTTTGAAAGCCCCTGGGGCGAGCAGGTCCAAATCGACCTCGGCCTCGACTTCCTCTACCTGCCCTCGCCCGGAGTGCCGCCCAACCCGCGCGCCCTGCGCTCCAACATCCGCAGCGTGCTCCACCTGGCCGAGGACATGCAGCGCATTTTGCCGGTGGACAAACGCGCCCTGTGGTCGGAGTCAGGCGAGAACCTCGCCGAGCGGCTTCAGGAAGCGGTGGAGGAAGAAGACTGAGCAGGGGTACCGGCCGCCAACAGCGCTTGCAGCGCCTCCACCAGGCGCGCCGGCAGGAATGGCTTCTGGAGGAAGGTGACGCGCTCGCCGCTCAGCGAAGGGCGCGGCCCGGCCGCCAGTCCGCTGGTCACGACAATGGCCAGTTCCGGCCGCACGGCGCGCAGATGTTCCACCACGGCCTCGCCCGTCATGCCGGGCAGAGTCATGTCGATCACTGCCGCGGCAAACCGCTCCGGCCCCACCGTGAACAGCTCCAACGCCTCTTCGCCGTGTGAAACGGCGGTGACGCCGTACCCGGAGCGTTCCAGCACACGCTCAAGCAGCACCCGCAGCGCGGCTTCGTCTTCCACCAGAAGCAGCCCGGGGCGTGGAGCGGAGTCAGCCGCGTCGCCGTTGGTCATGTCCTAGAAAATGCGCAGCGGCAACTCGCCGGGCGAAAAGAAGATGCCCGCCGAGGCCGAGAACCGGTCCGTTTCGATGCGCGAACCGGCCGCCGACGTGCGGAACACGCTGATGTTGGAGTTGAAGTTCAGATAGCCGTTCAGGCGGTAGTTCACTGACGTCCCCAACGAGTAGAAGCGCGCCTTGCCCAGCTGCTGCGTGAGGGCCTTGGTTTCCGCGGCGCGGGCAAACAGCGACCACGAGGCCCGCCGCCCCAGCGTGTGGCTCAGGTTGCCGTTCAACGAGGTCTGTTCGCTGGTCAGATAGAAGCCGTTGCCCGGCATCACGCCGCGCGTCGCCGTGATGCTCATGCCCCACTGCCGGTAAGTGCCAAAGAGTCCAAAACCGCCGGAAAACCCGCGGTTGTCGCCGCGGAAAATCTCCAGCGCCGTGCTCTGCCCGGTAAGCTGGGCGATGAAGGGGTCCAGCCGCACCGACACCAGGCGGTCCGTGTGGGCGTTGTACATGCCGGCGAAGAAGTTCACGTTCCACGCCCGCGTCAGCGTGACTCCATAGAATCCCTGCGGGGTCCAGAACTTGGTCTCGCCATACGCGCCGGGGAAATAGAAGGTGCCATAGGAGAACGACGCCCCCACATACTGCCGCCGCGTGAGCGAGTATTGCACGCTGCCCTGGCCCATGAAGCCGCGCGAGTCCACCAATTGCTTCGACTTGCGCTCATTGCCAAAGGCGCCCACCTGGGCCGAAAACGCCAGCCGCGAACTCTTCTGGAACGTGACCCCCGTGCCGAGGTTGGCGCGATAGGTGCGCGTGTCGAAGATCTCGTCCTGCTGCGGGGTCAACTCCGGCAACGGCTCCGGCGAATACCGTGAGTTGGCAAACGACAGGCCGCGGTTGGTCGACTGCGCCTGTGCCCCCAGATACCACATGACGCGGCGCGAAATCTGACGCGAATGCGTCACCGCCAGTGATTCCGACAGCCCGCGTGAGACGGCGCTGCTCTGCGTCCACATGTAGTTCACCACGAGGTCCACCGACGTCGAAGTGCGCGGCGTCGTGCGGTAGCCTTGCAGACCGGCCATGCCGTTGGCGCCGAAGGTGTCGCGCAAATCCAGCGAGACGCTGTTGGGGTTGTTGGAAAACGAATTCAGGTTCGTCGAATAGGTGCCCGTCGCGCCGGCGAAAAAACTGAACCCAATGGGGTTCGAGCCGGTCCTGCCGCCACCGTTCATGCCGCGGCTCAAAATCGAGGGTCCTCCAAACCCGCCATATTGAGCCAGCAGCGGCGAGCCCAAGGCTGCAAACAGTGCAATCAACCGCGCTTTGCTATGGTTCAAAACAATCTCCGTTGCGATCTTCGTGTGCGGCGCAGGCCCCCGCACATACTTCTCAAAGTCTGACGCCTGGATGTAGACCTGTCAAGCAACAATCGGCAAACAAGGGACGAAACTTGAGGCGCAACAGGCGATTTTCGCCGTCGTCCATCCGCTGCGTTAGCATGAGGTTGCCATGCGATTCCACACCGAATACCTTACATTTCGCGTCCCCCAGCACCGCAGCTACGTCAACATCACCGGCGAGGTCGAAAGCGCGCTCCGCAAGTCCGGCGTTCAGGAGGGCATGATCCTCGTCTCGGCCATGCACATCACCGCCGGCGTCTGGGTGAACGACGCCGAAGACGGCCTGCTCGCCGACATCGACGAATGGCTGGAACGCCTCGCCCCCTTCCGCAAGGACTATCGCCACCACCGCACCGGCGAAACCAACGGCGACTCGCACCTCAAGGCGCTGCTCGTCCATCACCAGGTGATCGTTCCCGTCACCGCCGGCAAGCTCGACTTCGGACCCTGGCAGCAGGTCTACTACGCCGAGTTCGACGGCGAGCGCCCGAAACGCGTCATCATAAAAGTCATGGGCGAGTGAAAAAGCGAGGGGCGCGCCCTCGGCGTCATTCCACCGACAGGAGATTCCATGCGTACTGTGATCTGTCTGCTATTCGGAGCGGCGACAATGATGGCCGCCGAGTTGAACGTGAAGCGCGTCGTGCTGTTCAAACACGGCGTCGGTTTCTTTGAGCGGCAGGGCGAGTTAGGGCCGGGCGAATCGGCGCGGCTCGACTTCAAATCCGAAGAGATGGACGACGTGCTCAAGTCCCTCACCGTCAACGTGCAGGGCGGCGGAGCAATCTCCGGGCTGCGGTATGACTCGTCAATCCCCGTCCAGAACAAGCTGGCCGAGCTGCCCTTTCCCACCGGCGACCGCCTGCCGCTGAGCACGCTGCTCGATCACCTCCGCGGCAGCCAGCTCGAATTGAAATTCGGCGCGCAGACCGTCACCGGCACCATCGTCTCTTCGCGCCTCACGGCGGCCAAGGACTCCGGCGAGCGCGAAACCGTGACGCTGCTCACCAACGAAGGCGACATCCGCATGCTCGACCTCTCCGCCGCCACCTCCGTGCGCTTCCTCGACGCCAAACTCCAACTTCAGTTCAAGGACTACCTGGCGACCATGCTGCAAGCCCGCTCGCGCGAGCGCCGCAGCGTCTACATCGACTCCACCGACGCCGGCCGCCGCAACATCCAGGCCACCTACATGGCCCCCATGCCGGTGTGGAAATCCAGCTACCGGCTGGTGTTCCCGGCCACGGGCGACCCCACGCTGGAAGGCTGGGCCATCATCGACAACACCACCGAGGAGGATTGGACCAACGTGCGGCTGGCGCTGGTCTCGGGCCGGCCCATCAGCTTCATCAGCCGCCTGTATGAGCCGAAGTATGTGCATCGCGAGGTCGTCGAACTGGCCGAAGAGGGCGCTGCCAGGCCGCAGGTGCATGCGGGTGTCGTGGGAGGCGTGCCAGCCGGCAGGGCCGGCGGAGTTGCCGGCGGCATAATCGGCGCCGCGCGCGCCAAGGCGGCGCCGGCGCCAGCCATGATGAGCCGCGAAATGCTCGCCGACGCTAACGAAGCCCGCGCCGAGTTCGCCCCCAGCAACCTCAACGTCGCCACCGAAGGCCGTGAGGCCGGCGAGCTGTTCGAATACGCCTTTTCGCAGCCCGTCACCGTCCGCCGCGGCCAGTCGGCCATGCTGCCGTTCCTGCAACAGAAGGTGAGCGCGCGCAAGCTCCTCATCTACTCCGACGCGAGCTCCGTCCATCCGCGCAGCGCCGCCGAAATCACCAACAACACCGGCAAGACGCTCGACGGCGGCCCGCTCACCATCTACGACGCCAACACCTACGCCGGCGAAGCGCTGATGGAGACCACCAAGGCCACCGACAAGCGCCTCATCAGCTACGCCGTCGACCTCGGCACACGCATCTCCGCCGCGTTCGAATCCAACGAACGCGCCATTCGCGAGATCAAGGCCGCTCGCGGCTTCCTCACCACGCGCTCGGCCGTGCGCGAAACCAAGACCTTCACCATCAAGAACGTCGACGCCCGCGCCAAGACCCTCATCATCGAGCATCCCGCGCGCCCCGGCTACACGCTCGTGGCCATGAAGGAGACCGAGAAGACGCCCACGGCCTACCGCTTCCAGGTGAACGTGCCGGCTTCGGCCGAAACCAAGTTCGCCATCGAAGAGGAGCGTCTCATCGAGCAGACAAACTCCATCACCTCGCTCACGCCGGACTTCCTCGGCCAGTTCGTCAGCAACCGCGCGCTCTCGGCCGCCGCCCGCCAGCAGTTGCAGACCGTGCTCGACAAGAAGCGCGAGGTGGTTGCGGCCACGCGCGGCGAGGCGGACGCGGGCAAGCAGATCGAAGAGCTCTTCCGCGACCAGCAGCGCATCCGCGAAAACCTCTCCGCGCTCAACCGCGTCACCGGCCAGCAGGAGCAGGTGCAGCGCTACTCGCGCGAACTCTCCGACCAGGAAGCCAAGCTCAGCGCCCTCCGCGACCAGCAATCCCAACTGCGCAAGCGCCGCGCTGCGTTAGAATCGGAGATCGCCGCGTTGATCGAGAAGCTGGAGTTTTAAGGGCCCGCCCGCGGGCCGCGCTTCCCTCCGCGGCCCGCGAGTTCCCATGAAACTGATCCGCTTTTCCCACGATGGCGCGGTGCATGCCGGCGTCGTCACCACAGGGGGCATCGCCCCCGTCACTGAGATCAACGCCCGCACCGGCACCAAGGCGCCCAACGATCTGTTGGAGATCATCCGCGCCGGGCGTCGCCCACGAGCTGCGCGCCGAAGGCGTGGCCGCGCTGCCGTTTGACACCGTGCAGCCGCTGCTGCCGTTCCCCGTGCCGCCGAAGATCTGGTGCATCGGCCTCAACTACCACTCGCACGCCGTCGACATCAACGCCGTCCAGCCCGAAGAGCCCGGCAGCTTCATGAAGCCCGCCTCGTGCCTGTTTGAGCCCGGCGGCGACATCCTGCTGCCCCCGCCCGAGTTCACCAACGACGTCGATGCCGAAGGCGAATTGGGCGTCATCATCGGCAAGAAGTGCCAGTACGTTCCCGCTGAACACGTCAAGGACGTCATCTTCGGCTACACCACGACGCTCGACCTCACCGCGCTCGACGTGCTCTCGAAGAACCCCCGCTACCTCACCCGCGCCAAGAGCTTCGACACCTTCTTCAGCTTCGGCCCCGTCATCGTCACCGCCGGCGAGATCGCCGATGTCGATGCGCTTGAAGTGATCACCGAACACAACGGCCAGGTCTTCTCGCGCGATTACGTGCGCAACATGCGCACCCGCCCCTTTGAACTCGTCCGCTTCCACTCCGACTACCAGACGCTCCACCCCGGCGACCTCATCTCCACCGGCTGCCCCAAGGGCGCGCGCATCAAAGCCGGCGACCGCGTCCGCGCCCGCATCGAAGGCGTCGGCACGACGACGGCCAACGTGAAGCAGGGCGCCAAGAAGCCGCTCTACTAGCGCTTCTTGGCGGCTCGTTTCTTCACGGCCTTCTTCACGGCTTCTTCTTGGCCGCCGCCTTCTTCACCGCCTTCTTGGCCGCCCTCGCCGCCACCCGTTCCGCGGCCTGCCCGGCCAGGAACTTCGTGATCCGGCTCACCAACCGCACCGGCACGGCTTCGCTCAGCGGAAACCGCACCGTGCCCGTGCTCTTCTCATACCGCGCCAGCTCTTGTTCGAAGGCCGCCGCCGCGGGCGCGGTCACGGGGTAGATCGAGACATGCTGCTTCCAGCCGGCGAAGTACACCACCCGCTCGCCGTCCACCTTGTACGCCGGAATCTGGTAGGAAATGACCTCTTCAGCCCGCTCCGGCAGCGCCTTGCGAATCGTCGCCCGCAACAACTCCAGCGCCGCGCGGTTGGCCTCCGGCTGCGCGGCCAGATACTCGTCCACCGAACCCGTTTTCCCTTTGGCCATGCGGACCTCCTGCCCTCTGACCCGTGCCCCGCCTACTCGCCGCTGCTCAACTCGGCGACAATCTCCGCGGCCACCTCGCGCGCCCGGGCCACCTCGCCGCGCTCAAAGCTGATCGCCCCCACGCGCGGATGCCCGCCCCCGCCATAGCGTTCGCAAATCGACGCCAGGTTGTGCGACGGCTCCTTCGGCGACCACGGATTCGATCCCACGCTCACCTTCGTGCGGAAACTCGCAATCAGCACGCTCACCGTGTAAATCGACTGCGGGAACAACTGGTAGGGGATGAACTTGTTGTAGCCCTCCAGCCCGTCCTCCACCAGATCGAAGAACACCGCGTTGCCCACTAGCCCAGCACGCTTGCGGATGACGTCGATCGAGGCCAGATGCTGCGCATAGAGCGGCTCAAACAGCGCCCGCACCTTCGGGTCGGCGGCAATGTCCTCCAGCCGCCGGTGCGTCATCTCGCGAATGATGTGGTGGATGATGTCAGAGCCCTTGGCGCCCTCGATCACCAACACCAGTTGCGTCGCCGGCATCTGCAGCGCCACCGCCTGGTCGGCGCTTTCGTACTGCGCGCCGTCGATGATGTCGGCCCAGCGCACCAGCTCTTCCAGATCCGGCGCTTCAAAGCCGAACTTCTCACGCGCCACGTGCGAGATGAACTTCGTGCAGCTCTTGTAGGTGGGGTCGAAGAAATGGTGCGGCGCCGGGGTCACACGGAAATGCTCGGCGTCCTCCGGCGTCAGGAACGCGCTCTGGTGATGATCGAACCACCAGGTCAGCTTCGGATTCGGCGAATACTTGAAATCGACAATGGCGTTTTCGTCGCCGTCGAACAGTCCATCCTCGAAGAGCTGCGACGCTTTATGCATCATGCCCGTGTAAGCGAACTCGGCGTCGGGATAGAAGCGGTCACGCGCGAATCGGGTGAAGTAGGCAGCCGATGCCGCACCGTCGAAACAGTGATCGTGGTACAGGACTCGAACGTGCTTAGTCATTCAACGAGTGGAAAACTCATTAGATTGCCTGATCGGGTGGGCAAAAAGCAAGTGGGGGGTCGGAATTGGCGAAAAACAGGCTGTGGGCGGTGGGCTAGCGTCCTGGGAAGTAGCGGTCAATGGTCGCCCGTGAAGGCTTCGGTGTGAGAGTCGAAACGGCGAACATGAGAAATGCCGAAACCAAAGTCATCGGCAGTACGGGCAGGAATCCGGCGATGGCAGTGCCGCTGGCCGTGCGCTGCAGCAGGGGAATGCCGCCCATGCTCCAGTAGGTGGCCGGAGGCCCTGAGGGCGGCGGCGTAGCGGCCTGGAACCATGCCACGCCGGCCACAGCGGCCATCACCCACAGCGTCGAGGCCAGCGCGCCATACTTCGTGCTGCCACGCCAATAGAGCGCGCCCACGAACAGCGGCACGAGCGCCGAAAATCCGGCGAAGGCATACTGGCCCGCAAGCTCGAAGATCCCGGCCGGAACACGCAGCGCGATCAAGTACGCCGCCAGCGTCACCACGAAAATGAAGATCCGCCCGGTGATCACCTGCGCCTGCTCGCCATAGCGCTCGGCGTGGCCATACCAGGCGAAGATGTCCTCGGTGAACATCGTCGAGAGCGCCAGAATCTGCGAATCCGACGCCATCACCGCGGCCATGATGCCCGCCCCCAACAGCCCGGCCAGCCACACTGGCGCATAGTGGTTCAGCAGCACTACCAGCACATCGTCGCCCGAGGCCCGCGCCCGCACCTGGCTCAGCGTCGCCGGCGGCATGTTGCCCGCCTCAGCGGTGAGCAGAGCCCGTGCGGCCACCTTGTCGCGAATCGCCGGAATCTCGCGAGCGCTGTTGGCCGCCACGCCGAGAAACACGCACGGCAGCCAGATGAGCACGATGCAGATCGGATAGAGAATCACCGTGCGCTTGAATTGCGACATCTTGCGCGCCGTCATGCAGAAGATGCTGATGTGCGGAAACGCGATCGCCGACAGCGGCATGAACGTGTAGCTGAAAAACACCGCCGGCGGTATGCGCTCGCGCGTCAGCAGCGGGGCCAGCAGCGGATCGGCCAGCAGCGACTGCGTGGCCTGCTCAAACCCGCCCATGCCGCGTCCAATCACCACCACCGCCACGGCGCCGAACGAGAGAAACAGCAGCGTCTGAAACGTGTTCACCCATGCCGTGCCGCGCATGCCGCCAAACGTGACGTAGCACATGATCACCACCGCCACCAACCCGCTGCCGGCCCAATACGGAACCTGCCCGCCCGAGAGCGTCCGCAACACCGTCCCGCCGCCGATCATCCCGATCAGGATGTAGGGCAGCAGCAGCGCCGCTTGCAGCAGGAAGATGAGCGTGCCCGTGTGGTTGCACTCCCAGCGGTCGCGGAAGATCTGCACCGGCGTGAAGTGGCCGAACCGCCGCCCGGCTGACCACAACCGCGTGCCCAGCGTGAACAGCAGCAGCGGCACGATCAACGCGGACGACGAGGCCATCAGGCCATAGGTCACAATGCCGTTGGAAAACGCGTGGCCCGACGAGCCCAAAATGGCGAACGCCGTCATGTGCGTGCCAAACAGCGAGAAGAGGAACACGAACCCGCCGATGGAGCGCCCCGCCAGGAAGAATCCTTCGGCCCCCTCGTGTCTGGCGCGGCGGAAGGCGAAGATGCCGATATAGAGAACGGCGGCCAGGTAGAGGCCGACGAAGAGCACAGCGGTCACGCCCGCGGCTCCCCGTCGTCGTCAAGATGCGCGGGCCAGGCCAGTTTCACCAGCAGCGCCATCCAGGCCGCGGCGGCCAGTGTGTACACGGCGTGGTAGGTGAGGCCGATGGGCAGGAAACCAAACAGCAGCGGATGAGCCGTGCGCCAGTTCCACACGTCCTGATGCAGGGCGTAGAGAACCAGGGTGAGGGCGGACAGAATGGCGGCGCGCACGTCCATGGATGTGTAAGAGTAACCATTATGGACCTGTAATCGCCGAGATTGGTTACACCCGCGCATTGGGCGGCGCGGCGGCGACGAGGTAAGGAACTGGGATGACGATTCTGAAATCAACCATGCGGACAGCTTGTATGCGTGCGATCGGCTTGTGCCTGCTGGCGTTTGCGCCGGCGTGGGCGCAAACGGCCGGCTCGCTCACCGGCCATGCCCGCACCACCGACGGCAAATACCTGCAAGGCGTCAAGGTGAGCCTGACCAACACCGGCACCGCGGCCCGCCGCGAAGCTCTCACCGATGCCGATGGCCGCTACGTGTTCGCCTCTCTTGCGCCTGGTTTGTATGAGGTGCGCGCCGAACTGAAGGGCTTCCGCGTGCTGCGCCGCACAAGCGTGCAGATCACCGTCGGTGAGACCGTCTCCGCCGACCTCGCCATGGAACTCGGCGCCCTCGAGCAGGAGATCACCGTCACTGCCCAGCCGCCCCTGGTGAACACCAAGACCAGCGAGTTGAGCTATCTCGTCGAAGAGGGCGCCATCGGCACGCTACCCCTCAATGGCCGCAACTACACCGACCTCGCCCTGCTTCAGCCCGGCGTGGTCGCCTATCCTCACCGCGACGGCGGCTCCGTGGTGGCCCACGGCCTCGGCATCAGCGCCAACGGCCAGGACTACCGCTCCAACGTCTACCTGATCGACGGCACGCCGATGAACGATTTTACAAATGGCCCCGCCGGCAGCGCCGCCTCCACCGTCCTCGGCATGGAGACCATCCGCGAGTTCCGCGTCGAGACCAACGTCTACTCGGCCGAGTTCGGCCGCAACTTCGGCGGCCAGATCAACGCTCTCACCAAGTCCGGCACCAACGCGCTGCACGGCAGCCTCTACGCCTACCATCGCAACGACAACATGGACGCCCGCAATTTCTTTGACCGCACCGGCCGTCCCGAGTTCAAGCGCAACCAGTACGGCGTCTCCCTCGGCGGACCCATCAAACGCGACAAGTCGTTTTTGTTTTTGGGCTATGAGGGCCTGCGCGACCGCCTCGGCCGCACCATCACCTCGTTCGTGCCCGACGCCAACGCCCACCAGGGGCTCATCCCCAACCCCGCCGCCCCTGGCCAACTCCTCAACGTCGGCGTCAACCCGGCCATCGCGCCTTACCTCAACGAAATGCCCCTGCCCAACGCCGGCTCCAGCGGCAGCGGCCTCGGCCGCTACACCTTCGGCTTCGGCCAAACCTTGCGCCAGGACTTCGGCCAGATCCGCTACGACCATAATTTCGGAGAAAAAGGTCAGTTTTTCGCCCGCTACACCGCCGACGACGCCTCGCAGCGCCTGCCCGTTGAACTGCCCCAGTTCCCCCGCTTCTTCCAATCGCGCAACCAGTTCATCACCACCGAATACACGCGCGCCCTCACGCCCTCCACGCTCAACACCCTCCGCGCCGGCTTCAGCCGCACCCGCGTCGGCCAGGACGTCGAGGCCAACACCACCAGCCGCCTGCAGCCGTTCGTCTCCACCCGCGCGCTGGTCGGCAACATCGACATCGGCGGCGCATCGCGCTTCGGCCCCCAGACCTCGGTGAACGTCAAGCTCACGCAGAACGTCTACACCCTCGAAGACCACGTCTCGCTCATCCGCGGCCGCCACACTCTGAAGTTCGGCGGCCTCTTTGAGCGCTACCAGGACAACATGGTCAACCCCACCTTCTCACTCGGCATCTACACCTTCGCCGACGTCCGCGCCTTCCTCGAAAACCGCCCCCTGCGCTTCCTCGGCCTCGGTCCGCAAGGCGCCATCGACCGCTACTGGCGCTTCAATATGCTCGGCACGTTTATCCAGGACTCCTGGGCCGTCACCCCGCGTCTCACCCTCAACCTCGGCCTGCGCTACGAAGTCACCACCATGCCCGTCGACCTCTACGGCCGCGACTCGGCGCTGCCCAACCTGCTCGACCCCACACCCACCGTGGGCCGCCTCTACAGCAATCCCCCCAAGAAGAACCTCTCGCCGCGCTTCGGCTTCGCCTGGGACCCCTGGGGCACGGGCAAGACGAGCATCCGCGGCGGCTACGGCTGGTTCTTCAACACCAACAACCAGCAAAACCTGATCGTGACGGTCACCAATCCACCGGCCACGCCGCGCTTCGTCATTCTCAGCAACGTCACGTTCCCCAATCCCCCCTTTGAACGCGGCGTCGGCAACACCATGCGCCCCATCGAGTGGAACATCAAGAACCCCAACCTCCACATGTGGAACCTCAACGTGCAGCGCGAACTGCCCGGACAGTTCCTGATGACGCTCGGCTATGCCGGCACGCGCGGCGTCCACCTCATGCGCAACACCGACATCAACACCCCCCAACCCGCGCGCCTCGCCGATGGCACGCTCTTCTGGGCCGCCGGACTGCCCCGGCCCAACCGCGCCTTCTCCACCATCGAGCTCAAGAAGAGCGACGGCAACAGCTGGTATCACGCCATGGTGTTCGAAGTGCGCAAGCGCTGGGGGCGCGGCTTCAATTTCCAATCCAGCTACACCTTCTCGCGCAACATCGACACCACGCAATCGTCCACCTTCTTCTCCGACTCCACCAACAGCATGATCTCGTCGATGCCTGAGTACTCCGGCCTCTCCTACAACAAGGGCCTCTCCGATTTCCACGCCAAGCACAACTGGCTGGTCAACTTCTCGTGGGAGGTTCCCTTCGCCAAGAACCTCACCGGCGCTTCCCGCGTCCTGCTCCACGGCTGGCAGGTGGCCGGCATCCACAACCTGCGCAGCGGTTCGCCGTTGACGCTCTTCGTGCAAACCAACCGCTCGCGCTCGCTGTGGAACCCCTCCATCGGCCCCGGCCTCGGCCTCGACCGCCCCAGCCTCGCCTCCGGCTTCACGCACGAAAGCGCCGTCATCGGCTCGCCCGACCGGTGGTTTGACCCCGCCGCCTTCCGCCTCCAGGACGCCGGCACGCTCGGCAATTTAGGACGTGGCGCTCTGATTGGCCCCAATCTCCGCGCCTTCGACGCCTCGCTCATGAAGAACTTCCGCTGGCGCAAGCTCGGCGAAGGCGGCGCCGTGCAGTTCCGCGTCGAGGCTTTCAATCTCTTCAACCGCGCCAATTTCGGCGTGCCGCGCCTGCTCGCCTTCGCCGGCACAACCAACAACGAGGCGCCCCAAGGCACTCTCGGCCAGGTGCAAAACACGGTCACCACATCGCGCCAGGTGCAACTCAGCCTGCGTGTGCAATTCTAGAGAACGCCATGAAGAGCACCTGGGCGATGGCCGCTGGCGCGGCGATGTTGCTGGCCGGCTGCAGCGGAAGCAAGGAGAATCCCACCATCACGGGGCAGCCCGTGAATGGCGGCGCTCCGGGCTCCGCCCCGGTTTCCACGGCCTTCGCTGGCGGTGGCGGCGCGGTGGGTAGCGGCGCGGCGGGCGGCGACGCATCTGCCGGCGGCGACTACGTCATCATGAACCGCGTGCGCTTCCTTGACCAGCAGGGGTTTGACCAGCCCGTGGAAGCCTTCAGCATGCTCTTTCCCAAGGACTGGCGCACCGAAGGCGGCATCCTCTGGGGCAGCGTCGGCGGCTGCCGCGGCGAGTTCACACGCAGCCAGGTGAAGGCCACCTCGCCCGATGGCAAGTTCCAGTTCGAGGCGCCGCTCATGCGCTCCTTCCAGTGGACCGACGACCCCATGATGCGCCAGTCTCTCCAAGCCGGCGCGCAGGCCGGCGGCTGCCAGCTCAACCAGCCCTTCAACGCCCAGCAGTTCATCGATGGCTACGCCCGGCAGGACCTTCGCGCTGAGGCCTCCAACGTGCGCCTCGATGAGAACCGCATGCAGTTGGCGCGTGTGCTCGATCAACAGGCCAACTCCATTTCACGGCAAAGCGGCAGCCAATCCAGCCAGGAAACCACCATGGCCACCGGCGACCTCCGCTGGCCCGATGGCAGCGAGGGCATCATGGTCGCCACCGTGACCAACATGATCCTGCGCAGCCCGAACTACATGGGCGGCGGCGCCACCACGATGAGTTCCACCGCGGCCTCGCCGTTCTTCATGCGCTGCCCGGCCGGACGCCGCGCCGAATGTTCGCAGTGGATGAACCTCTTCATGACCAGCCACCGCGTCAACCCCATCTGGCGCGATGCCAAGGACCGTTTTCTCACCCAGCTCGGCCAGGTCGAACACGCCGGTCGCATGGAGCGCATCCGCCTCATGGGCGAACAGTCCCGCGCCTACGCCCGCGCCCAAAGCGAAGCCAGTGACCAGCGCATGCGCGACTGGGAAAACCGCCAGGCCAGCCAGGACGCCTCCCACAAACGCTTCGTCCAATCGATCCGTGAAGTCGAAACCTGGCGCGATGCAAGCGGCCCCATCGAACTCTCCAGCGGCTATGCCAACGCCTGGAGCCGCGGCGACGGCAGCTACCTGCTCACCAACAAGCCCGGCTTTGACCCCAACTCCGCCTTCCGCGAACAACGCTGGACGCAGATGCAGCGCGAGCAATAAAGCGCTGCGCAAGGGCATGCGAAGGAACTACACTAAATTTCTATGACCTGGGTAATGTTTGTCATTGGCGCTGTCTTGAGCTGGGGCATGTATGGCCCGATTCTGCACAAAGGGCAGGTGGCGCTCGGCAATCCGCTGCGCGCGCTGCTCTGCGTGGGCCTGGCTTACTTCCTCGTCGGCGTGCTCGTGCCCGTCGTCATGCTCGGCTCGCAAGGCCAGTTGAACGGCTTCAACATGGGCGGCTCCACGGCGGCGCTCGCCGGCGGCGCGCTGGGCGCGGTCGGCGCGGTCTGCATCATCATGGCCTTCCGCACCGGCGGCCTGCCCATCTACGTCATGCCGCTCGTCTTCGGCGGCGCGCCCGTGGTGAACGTGCTCTTCACCATGGCCCTCCATCCGCCCAAGAGCGCCATCAACCCCATGCTCTACCTCGGCTTCGTGCTGGCCGCCGCCGGCGGCGGGCTCGTGCTCTACTACAAGCCCACGAATTGAGCCCCGCGTGACCCTGCTCTGGCGGGCTTTCTGCATCCTCGTCTCGTTGGCGAGCCTCCTCTATTTCGCCGGCTGGCTCACCAACCGCTACACGCCCAGCTCCATCGACTCCGGCCTCCAGACCGTGCGCAGCGAGGCCCTGCTCACCAACCTTGCCCTGCTCTCCCTCTTCGCTCTCCAACATAGCGGCATGGCCCGCCGCATCATCCGCGAGCGCCTCGGCCGGCCCGCTTATCTGCTCGCCACCGCGCTCGTCCTGTCCGTGCTCTTCGTGAAGTGGGAACCCATGCCGGACCTCCTCTGGCGCGTCACCGGCCCCGCCTCGCTCCCCCTGCGCCTCCTCCAGGCCGCCGGCTTCGCGCTCATCACCTGGGCCGTCTCCCTCACCGGCGCGCGCGCCTTCTTCGGCCTCTCCGGCGAACCATCGTTCCAGGTACGCGGCCCCTACCGCTGGGTCCGCCACCCCATGATGACCGGCACCCTCGCCATCCTCTGGGCGCACCCCGAAATGACCGAAGGGCGCCTGCTCTTCAATACATTTCTCACCGTCTATGTTTTAGTCTCGATGCGCTGGGAAGAGCGCGACCTCGCCGCCCGCTACGGCCCCGCCTACACCGCTTACCGCGACGCCACCCCGGCGCTGTTCCGCTTCCCCACGCAGTAAAGCGCGCTCGTCGTGCGCAGGAAAATCTGCCCGTCGCTCACCGCCGGCGAGGCCAGCGTGTACTCCTCCAGCTTGTTCTCGGCCAGCACCTCAAACGCCGGGCCCGCCTTCAACACCACCGTCGTGCCCTCTTCGTTCGACATGTAGATCTTGCCGTCGGCCAGTACCGGCGAGCTCGAATAGGCCGCCGGAGCAATGCGCTGCCCGCCATACACCTCCTTGCCCGTGCGCGCGTCAAACACATACACAATGCCGCGGTCGTTGATCATGTAGAGCAGCTTGCCGTCGGTCACCGGCGTCGGCACATCCGGCCCGTTCGGCGTCGACCACACCAGGTGCGACTTCGAAACATCGCCTGAACCAAACGTGCGGAACGTCTGCATCGGGCTCACACGCGTCGGCACAAACACCAGGTCGTCCAGCACCAGCGCCGAAGCGATGATGCGGTTAAACGGATTGCCGCGCGGATTCATCCCGCCCCCGCGCCACAGCTCCTTGCCCGTGTTCAAATCGTGCCCGGTCACATAATCGCCGCCCGTCACGATCAACTGCGTCTTGCCATCCTTGCTGTAAGCGATCGCCGGCGTCGTGTAGCTGTCCGGCGACTCCTGAACGGCATCGGTCGGCCGCTCCACCTTCCACACCGTGCGCCCCGTCTTCGCATCCAGCCGCACCACGTAGCTTGGTTCGTCGGTATTCATGCCATGCAAAATCTGCACGTACAGGCCGTCGCGGAACAGCAGCGGCGAACTGCCGTAGCCGTGGTTGAGGCCGAATTTCACCACGTCGGCCTGCAGGTCGCGCATCCACAGTTCCTTGCCCGTGAAGTCAAACGCCTTCACCACGCCCGTGCCCGTGAGCACCCACACCGTCTTGCCATCGGTCACCGGCGAGGGTGAACTCATGTTCCCCTTGCGCACCTTGCGGTCGCCCTCGGCAATCAGCTTCTTCCATTGCACGCCGCCCTTGTTGCGGTCCACGGACCAGAGGAACATCTTGCCGCCCTCGGACACATGCAGGAAGAGGTGATCCTCCCACACCACCGGCGACGAGCCCGACACCTCGGGCAGCGCCAGCGTCCAGGTCACGTTCTTGGTCTTGTCCCAGCTCACCGGCAGCCCCGTCTCTTTCGAGGTGCCGTCCAGCCGCGGACCTCTCCAGGTCGGCCAGTTCTCGGCCGCCAGCGGAAGCGTGAGAAACACAACTAGGGTGCCCAGTGCGCGCGTCGTCATAGCCACATCTTATGCCCTGATAAGATGGCGATTCAACCTATGCGACGCAGACACTTCCTCCCCACCGCCCTGGCTTCTCTCGCCTCAGGCGCCGCGTTCGCCCAAAACGCCACCCGCCCCACGGTGAAGCCCAAGCCCCAACCGCTCGACCTGACCCAGTTCGAACCCAAGAGCATGCTCCACGTGCCGGAGACCCGCGTCGAACGCGCCCGCTTCCCCCTCATCGACATCCACGCCCACCTCACCTGGGGCGACCCGCAGGGCAAATCGGCCCGCCTCCTCATGCCCGTCCCCGAACTGCTCGCCGTCATGGACCGCCGCAACATCCGCATGATGGTCAACCTCACCGGCGGCCGCGGCGACGGCCTCAAACAAACCGTCGAGCTCCTGCACAAGCCCCACCCCGACCGCTTCCTTGTCTTCACCGAGCCCTGGTTCACGCGCACGAGCGACCCCGGCTACGCCAAGTTCCAGGGCGATGAGATCGCCCGCGCACACTCCAACGGAGCCCGCGGCCTCAAAGTCCTCAAGTCGCTCGGCCTCGTCGTCCGCGAGCGTGAAACCAAGGCCCTGATCAAAATCGACGACCCGCGCTTCGACCCCATGTGGGAGGCCTGCGGCGCACACAAGATGCCGGTGGCCATCCACACCTCCGACCCCGAAGCCTTCTTCCTCCCCATTGACCGCTTCAACGAGCGCTTCGAGGAACTCAACGCCCACCCCGACTGGAGCTTCCACGGCCGCGACTACCCCAGCGACCGCGAGTTGCAGGAGGCCCGCCTCCGCGTCGTCGCCCGCCACCCGAAAACCAACTTCATCGCCCTCCACGTGGCCGCCTCCGAAAACCTTGCCTACGTCAGTGAGGCCCTCGACAAATACCCCAATCTCTTCGTGGAAATCGGCGCCCGCATCGGCGAACTCGGCCGCCAGCCGCGCGCCTCGCGCAAGTTCTTCGAGCGCTACCAGGACCGCATCATGTTCGGCACCGACGCCGTCCCCCACGGCATCGAGACGCCGCAACAGATCTTCGGCGACGAGCTCTATCAGATCTACTACCGCTTCCTCGAAACCGAAGATGAGTACTTCGATTACGCCCCCGCCAAGGTCCCGCCGCAGGGCCGCTGGCGCATCTATGGCATCGGCCTGCCCGATTCCATCCTGAAGAAAGTCTATTGGGACAACGCCGCGCGCCTGCTGGGATTGTCATGAGCCTCACCCGCCGCAGCCTGCTCGCCGCCGCCCCCGCCGCCCTCGCGCAAACCGCCGCGCGCCCCAACATCCTCTGGCTCTCCTGTGAAGACACCGGCCCGCAGCAGCACTGCTACGGCGACCCCACCGCCATCACGCCCACCATCGACAAGCTCGCCTCCGACGGCATCCGCTACACGCGCGCCTACACCGTCGCCGGCGTCTGCGCCCCCTCGCGCTCCGGCATCATCACCGGCATGTATCCCTCCTCGCTCGGTTCGCAGCACATGCGCTGCCAGGCCAAGCTGCCGCCCCATGTGAAGGCTTTCCCCGAATACCTGCGCAACGCCGGTTACTACTGCACCAACAACGTCAAGACCGATTACAACTTCCCCACGCCCAAAACCGCCTGGGACGAGGTGAGCAACAACGCCCATTGGAAGAACCGCAAGCCGGGCCAGCCCTTCTTCGCCGTCTTCAACAACACCGTCTCCCACGAAAGCCAGGTGTTGAAGCGCGGCGCCGCGCACGAAGCGAACGTGAAGCGCCTCACCCCGGCGCAGCGCCAGGATCCGGCCAAGGTCGCCCTGCCGCCCTATTACGCCGATACGCCCGAGTCGCGCCGCGATTGGGCCAATTATCTTGAACTCATCACTGCCGTCGACTACTGGGTCGCCGATCATCTGCGCGACATCGCCGAAGCGGGCCTGGAAAACGACACGATTGTCCTCTTCTGGGGCGACCACGGCGTCGGCCTCCCGCGCGCCAAGCGCTGGCTCTATGAACAGGGCACGCTCGCCCCGCTCGTCGTCCGCATCCCGGCGAAGTTCCGCTCCGCAGACCAGGGCAAACCGGGCACGGTGGACGATCAATTGGTCAACTTCATCGACCTCGCCCCCACCATGCTCAACCTCGCCGGCGCCCCCCTGCCGGAACATTTTCAGGGCCGCGCGTTTTTGGGGCCCAAGCTCTCCCCGCCGCGCCAGTACATCCACGGCGCGCGCGACCGCATGGACGAACGCTACGACCTCATCCGCGCCGTGCGCGACCGCCAGTACCGCTACATCCGCAACTACCGCCCCGAAAAGCCCTATTACCAGAAGCTCGACACGCAAGAGCAGGGCACGACGATGAAGGAGTTGCGCCGCGTCCACGCCGAAGGCAAACTTCCGCCCGCCGCCGCCATGTGGATGGCGCTCTCCAAGCCCGCCGAGGAGTTGTACGACGCCAACGCCGATCCGTTCGAAGTGCGGAACCTCGCCTCCAAACCCGAACTCGCGCCCGTCCTGCGCCGTCTGCGCGCCGAGATGGACCGCTGGCAGGACTCCACGCTCGACACCGGCCTCCTCCCCGAGCCCGAACTCGAAGCGGGCGAACAGAAGCTCGGCAGCCGCTGGGCCATCCTCCGCCAGCCCGAACACAAAGGCCTCCTCCCGCGCCTCCGCGCCGCCGCCAATGCCTGCAACGCGGGCGACATCGCCAAACTCGCCGCCATGCTCCACGACCCCGCCGCCGGCGTCCGCTGGTGGGCCGTCAAAGGCCTCGCCGACCGCCCCTCGCAGGCCGCGCCCCACGAAGCAGCCATCGCGCCTTTACTCGCCGACCCCTCCTCCGCCGTGCGCATCGAAGCAGCCCGCGCCCTGGCGAAGCTCGGCCGCGAAGCGAAGGCCCTCCCCCTGCTCGTCGCCGAACTCGACCGCAAGAACCCCAGCCCCGCCGCCCGCATCTTCGCCGCCACCGTACTCGAAGAGATGGGCGACAAGGCCCTGCCCGCCAGGGCCGCGCTTGAGGCCACGCTCCCTGAGCCGCGCAATCAGTCCTACGCCATGCGCGTCGCCAAACAGGCCCTGGAGAAGCTGCCAAAATGAGACTGATCGCTCTCTTATTGCCCGCCCTCGCCTTCGGCCAGGCCCTTCTCGAAGAGGATCTGCTCAAATCGAAGCCGCACCGCGAAGCGCAATACGAGCAGTTGAAGTTCTACGCCGAGTCGCTCCCCGCCAAACCCGAACCGCGCGGCGACACCCTCCGCGCCACCATCGGCTACCCCGCACCGGGCATCCTCGCCCAAGGCTCGCCGCGCGAAGAGCGCATCGGGGAAGACGCGCTCGGCGTCTACTCGCGCCTTTGGATTCGCACCGGGCCCGGCATGGAGGTCTACGGCCTCTACCTTGTGCCCAAAAACGTGAAGCTGCCGCGCCCCCTCGTCATCGCCCAGCACGGCGGCGCGGGCTTCCCTGAACTCGCCCTCTTCCACGGCGGTGCGAACTATCACGACATGATCCGCGGCGCCCTCAAGGAAGGCTACGTCGTCTGGGCCCCGCTCACCGTCATGCACCCCCGTCGCGACCTGCAAAACGGCGGCTCGTCGCTCATCCCCGCCGATGTCCGCAAGGAACTCGACGCCCTCCTCCGCACCAAGGGCACCAGCCTCGCCGCGGTCGAAGTCACCAAGATCGCCGCCTCGCTCGACGTGCTGCTGCGCCGCAAGGAGATCGATGCCCGCCGCGTCGGCATGACCGGCTTGAGCTATGGCGGCTACTACACCATGTACGCCGCCGCTCTCGACAAGCGCATCACCGCCGCCGCCGGCTCCTGCGGCATGCGCGTCTTCCCCGCCGTGCGCGGTTCAGCCACCGAGCGCCCCGATGGCCGCCTCATTGACCTCGACGCCGCCGAAGTCGCCCGCCTCATCGCCCCCCGCCCGCTTCATCTCCAGTTCGGCCTAAGCGATGAAGGCCTCAAGATCGCCGACGTCCGCCCCATGGCCGAAAAGGTGAAGGCCGTCTACGCCGCCGCGCCCGCCAAGCTCGACTACGTCGAGTTCGATGGCAAACACGAGTTCCGCGGCGAGCCCGTCTGGACCTTCTTCCGCAAGTGGCTCCAGTAACCCGTCACTTGCCCAGCAGCGTCGTCGGGCGATGCAACTCCTCAATCGTCGCCACGCGGTGAACGGCCTCTCCCAGATACACAGCCAGCGACGCGCTCAGTATCGGAACGCCCGTCTTCAGATACCGCAAGCCGGCCCAATCGCCTGGAATGAATTGACCGCCCACCAGCATGACCACCGCGCCCACGAGCGAACCCATCGCCGCCCATCCCAGCCGCGTCGGCCAGGAACGCGGCGCGGGCAATCCCGTGGCGTTCAACCGGCGCAGCGTGAGCAGGAACAGGCCCCACGCCACCAGGCTCAACGCAACGGCCGCCGCCGCAAAGCCCGGCAGATCGCGGTAGAGCACCGCGTTCACTCCGCTATCGCCAGATCGAAAGGAGAACGGCACCAGCGTGAGAAAGATAGCCGCGCCCAGCCAGTTGTTCTTCCGCGCCAGCAACCGCCGCGTATGATCCACCGTGCGCTTCTCCAGATGCGGCGGCGCTTCCGCATCCAACACCGGAACGCCCTCCGCCGCGGCCATGCGCAGTTGGGGGTGCCTCGCCAAATACTCCTCCACCAGCCGGACCGTATCCGCGCTCGCCTCACCCGCCATGTAAAGAGGCATCAAATCCCTGATGATGTCATCCGTGATGTTCATGTCCGGCTCCTGTTCCCTGTCTCCATTCAGCCAGGCGCAACCTCGCCCGGTGCACCTTCACCTTCGCCAGCGACACCGAGATGCCGAGCGCCCGCGCGATCTCTTCGTACGGCAACTCCTGCTCGGCCCGCATCAGCAGCGCCGCGCGGTCCGACTCCGGTAGCCTCTGCAGCCAATCCAGCGTGCGCCGCAACTCCTGGCGCGCCTCGGCGGCCGTGCTCGCCGATGCCCTGTCTTCGGCCGTTTCCGCCAGTTCAGTGAACCGGTCCGCGCGCTTCCGCTCCTGCAAATACACATTGCGCGCGATGGCCAGCAGATAGCCCTTCACCGTCTCCATCACGATGGATTGGCCTGTGCCCCAAAGGCGCAGAAACGTCTCCGCCGTGATGTCCTCGGCCAACGTTGCGTCTCCGCTCAAATAGAGCGCGAAGCGATACACGGAGCGGCCATGCCGCTCATAGATTTCGTGAAAGCTCGCCGCCCGCTCTGGCATCTTCACGCTCACAACCATGTATATCCACACGCCGCCGGAAAGTTACACCAGACCCGCGAAAAGTGCGCCACAATAGCCGGATGGCCACCCATCCTGACATCGAAAGCCTCTTGCCGCAGTCCATCCGCGGACGGCGGGAATTCCTCGTCACCAAACTCGCTGCCGGGTTCGCGATGGCCGTCCAGCCGGTCACCTCGCAAACCATCACCACCAACACCACCGGCCTCACCGCCGGCGAAGTGAAGATCCCCGTCAACGACGGCGAGATCCCCGCCTACCGCGCCATGCCCGCCACCGGCCGCAACTTCCCCGTTGCCCTCGTCGTGCAAGAGATCTTCGGCGTCCATGAGCACATCAAAGATATCTGCCGCCGTTTCGCCAAAGCCGGCTACCTCGCCATCGCCCCCGAAATGTACGCCCGCCAGGGCGACGTGGCCAGCCTCACAAACATTCAAGACGTCATCTCGAAGGTTGTCTCCAAGGTCCCCGACGCGCAGGTGATGAGCGACCTCGACGCCGCCGTCGCCTGGGCCGCCAAGAACGGCGGCAACACCGCCAAACTCGGCATCACCGGCTTCTGCTGGGGCGGCCGCGTCGTGTGGCTCTACGCCGCCCACAATCCCAATCTCAAGGCCGGCGTCGCCTGGTACGGCCGCCTCGTCGGAGCCCCCAGCGAACTCACCCCCAAGCACCCCATCGACCTCGCCGCCGACCTGAAGGCCCCCGTCCTCGGCCTCTACGGCGAAAAGGACGGCGGCATCCCCCTTGACACCGTCGAAAAGATGAAGTCCGCCATGAAGGCCGCCGGCAAGAGGGGCGACATCCTCGTCTACACCGGCGCCCAGCACGGCTTCCACGCCGACTACCGGCCCAGCTACTCGAAGCAGGACGCCGAAGACGGCTGGAAAAAGCTGCTCGACTTCTTCAAGGCAAACGGCGCGGCTTAACGCCCATCGCACCTGGCGCGGATGGCCCCATCGCTGCCGCCCCGCCCCGCCATTCTCCCCAGTCGCACGCGGCCCGTGTGATCTAATCACAAGAACCTCGCATGCCCACGCACCCGCTTCGCCTCACATGGCTCGGCCTCTCCTTCGCGCTCCTCTCTCCCGCTCTCGCCCAACCCACCACCCCCGACATCAAACAAACCTACCTAAAGCTCTGCGCCGGCTGCCACGGCGACGACGCCCTCGGCACGCAGCAAGGCCCCGGCCTCGCCGGCAACCCCTGGGTCCGCCGCCGCTCGCTGAACAGCCTGAAAACCGTCATCCGCAACGGCGTCCCCAAAGCCGGCATGCCCCCCTTCGCCCTGCCCGCCGAACAGATCGACGCCCTTGCCGCCATGGTCGTCTCGCTCAACGCCGTCGCCGCCGAAGCCAGCGTCCCCGGCGACCCCTCCGCCGGCGCGGCCTTCTTCACCGGCCCCGGCCGCTGCCTCGCCTGCCACATGGTCAACGGCGCGGGCGCCCCCACCGGCCCCGACCTCACCAACATCGCCCGCGAACTCACCCTCCAGCAGCTTCGCGAGGCCCTCCTCGAACCCGCCGCCCGCATCGCCCCCGGCTACGCCCAGGTCACGGCTCATCTCAAAAACGGCCGCACCCTGCAAGGCTTCGCCCGCAACCGCACCAGCTTCGATCTCGCCCTGCAGGATCGCGCCGGCGCCGTCCATCCTCTCTCCCTCGACGACGTCACCCGCATCGACGACACCCCCGGCTCCCTTATGCCCCCCGTCCCCGCCGCCGCCCCCCAACTCACCGACCTCATCGCCTACCTCGCCACACTCAAAGGCGTCACCCCCGGCGCCCCCGCCCAGTCCACCGCCACCCCCGCCGCCGCCTTCCAACGCATCCTCAACCCGCCGCCCGGCGAATGGCTCACCTACAACGGCAACCTCAACGGCAACCGCTACAGCGAGCTCAAGCAGATCACCACGCAAAACGTCGGCAAGCTCGCCTTGAAGTGGGCCTTCTCCATTCCCCTCTGGCAACAGTTCCTGCCTGACACGCCTTACTTCCGCGAAAACATGCGCTACTTCGGCCTCGAAACCGTGCCCCTCGTCGCTGACGGCGTCATGTACGCCACCGGTCCCAACTCCGTCTACGCCCTCGACCCGCGCACCGGCACGCCCATCTGGCAGTTCTCCCGCCCGCGCACCCCCGGCCTCGTCTCTGACCCTTCGCTCGGCACCAACCGCGGCGTCGCCATCCTCGGCGACAAGCTCTTCTTCGTCACTGACAACGCTCACTTGCTCGCGCTTCACCGCACCACCGGCAAGCTCATCTGGGAAACCGTCATGCCCCACGAGCCGCAAAAATACGGCGGCACCATCGCCCCGCTCGTCGTCAAGAACCTCGTCATCGCCGGAGTCGCCGGCGGCGATTGGGGCATCCGCGGCTTCATCGACGCCTACCATGCCGACACCGGCCAGCGCGCCTGGCGTCATTGGACCGTCCCCGCCGCGGGCGAGCCCGGCTTCGACACATGGCGCGGCTCAGCCGTCCAATACGGCGGCGGCTCCACCTGGCTCACCGGCTCCTACGACGCCGAATCCGACACCCTCTACTGGGCCACCGGCAACCCCTGGCCCAACTCCGACGACAGCCAGCGCGGCGGCGACAACCTCTACACCGATAGCGTCCTCGCCCTTCACCCCAACACCGGCAAGTTGAAATGGTATTACCAGTTCACGCCACACGACACGCGCGACTGGGACGCCACCGAGCCCAACGTCCTCATCAACACCACCTACCGCGGCCGCGAACGCAAACTCCTCCTCCAGGCCAACCGCAACGGCTTCTTCTACGTCTTTGACCGCCTCACCGGCGAACGCCTCCTCAACGTCCCCTTCGTGCGCAAGCTCACCTGGGCCAGCGGCATCGGCCCCGACGGCAAACCCATCCGCCTCCCCGAGCCCGAACTGAGTTGCCCCGATCACGCCACCAACTGGAACGGCACCACCTACAGCCCCGCCACGCGCCTCTACTACATCATGGCCACCGAAAAGTGCGTCGCCAAACTCGCCCCCGGCGGTTGGAAAAACCAGCGCACCCCGCCCCCGCCCGACCCCGGCACAAAATACCTCCGCGCCCTCGACATCGAAACCGGCAAGATCGTTTGGGACGTTCCGCAAGCCGGCCCCACCGATGGCAAACGCGTCGCCGGCACCCTCGGCACCGCCGGCGGCCTGCTCTTCTACGGCGACGCCCTCGGCTACTTCATCGCCGCCGACGAACGCACCGGCAAAACCCTCTGGCGTGTGCCGCTGAACGCCACCATGAAGACCTCCCCCATGACCTTCTCCCTCAACGGCGAACAATACATCGCCCTCGCCGTAGGCTCCAACATCCTCTGCTTCGGCCTCTCGAAGTAGCCCCTACTTCCGCGCCCCCTTCTCCCGCACATACCGCGCCACCGTCTCCACCGTATCCAACCACACCCCATTCGCCGGGTCCGCCGCATACGCAAGAAACTGATCCAGCGCCGCCGCCTGCGTCGTCTGGTTCCCCGGTTCGCCAATCTCATGCCCCGCCAGCACCAGCCACCCGTTGTTCGCCCGCGCCCGGTCCACCGCCGCCTTCATCTGCGCAAAGCTCATCCCGTCTGACTCCACGCCCAACACCTGCGCCAGATCGACAAACGCCGGGTCATTCGCCGCCTCATCGCGAAACCCGCGCCCCGCCAGATACCGCTGCGCCACCAGCGGCACCGTGCTCTGCGTCTTCACCCCGCGCCCCACAAACTTCGACCCGCACGGATAGGCAAACGTCGTCACCTTCACCCCCAACATCGATTCAATCAGCCGCTTGCCCTCATCCAAATCCTCCCCATACCGCGCCGCCGTGAACTCTTCAATCGCCCGGTTGCGCGCAAACGGGAAGTTCCCCGAACACGGATGCGTCAACGAGTGGTTGCCAATCTCGTGCCCCTCTTTCGCCGCCCGCTTCCAACCCTCCAACTGCCGCTCCATGCTCCGCGGATTCACATAAAACGTCACCTTCGCCTTGTGCCGCGCCAACAGATCGAGCCCCCGCGTCACCTGGCTTGCCCGCGCGTCATCAAACGACAGGCTCACCGCCACCTGCCGCCCCTCTGGCCAAACAAACTTCGACTGCCCCCAAACCGGCCCCGCCATCAAGACACAAACCAACCCAAGCACTCGCAACATGCGTAGATGCTATCACCACTACCGCCGCCCGCTCCCCCGCGCCCGCATCTCCCCCAGCAGCTTCCGCGCCACCGCCAAATCCGGATGAAACGCGAGCACCCGCTCCAGCGTCCGCTCCGCCAGCGCCGCCTGCCCCGCGCCATACTGCGCCACCGCCAGGTTCACCGCCACAGAACTCATCCCCGGATGCCGCGCCGCAATCTTCTCCCACATCGCCATCGCCTCGGCCATGCGCCCCCGCTGCGCCCAATACACCGCCACATTCGCCCCCGCCGAAACGTTCTCCGGATCGATCCGCAACGCCCGCTCATACAACCCCTGCGCCCGCTCGCCCTGCCCCAGCGCATCGTAATACTGCGCCAGTTGCGCCAGCAGCGCCGCATCGTTCCCCGACCCCCGCTCCGCCTTCTCCATCAACTCCAACGCCCGCCCCCGCAACTCCGCATGATCCACCCCCGCCCCCGCATACGCAATCGCCGTGTCGCGCTCAGTCACCGTCCCCGGCCAATAAGGAACCAACTCCCGCCGCGCCCCACCGCCCTTCACCGCACCCAGCCGCCGCGCCCCTCCCCGCGGAATGCATGATCCGTGAACGCCACATGCTCCCCTTCGCGCGACCGCCCCTTCGGCATATGGCACCCCGCGCAATCATCCCCCTTCGCCGCCCGCCGCTCCTGCGACTCCGTACACGGCTTCCGCTCATGACACCCCTGGCACCGCCCGCGATAGTACGCCGCCTTCTCCGCCGCCGCCGGCTCCACATGCGGATCATGGCACGAGATACACGCCAACGCCGCCCCCGCCCCGCGCTTGCACCCGCTGCGCGCCATCTGCTCCGCATGGTCCGTCGCCGCCCGCTCGCCATCGTTACCTGCGCTCCACACAAACACCGCCAGATGATCCGACAACAACTCCCCCGGCCGGAACCCCGCCCCGCTCCGCCCCGCCTTCACCACCCGCGCCGCCCCCGTCAAATGGCACTGCTCACACACACTATCCCGCCGCGCCGCATCGAGCTTCGCCGGATTCACAATCTCATCCCGCCCCAACGCACCGCCCCGCCCCCGCGCCGCCACATGCCGCTCCCCCGCGCCATGACACCGCTCGCAACTCACGCCCCCTTCGAGAAACGGCGGCTCCCGATACCCGTTCTGCGTCCCCGCCACCGCCTGCAACCGGCTCGCATGGCATCCCAAACACGCCGTCTCCACCGGCCGCGCCACGTCCATCAACTGCTTGCCCGCATAGCCCGGCGACAACGCCCACCGCTCCACCGCCGAGAAATAGGACACGGGAGCCTGAAATAAAAAGCCATCCTGCAAGAACAAGTAGCTCCGCCCCACCAGCCCCGACCCCACAAACCAACGCAACGTCCGCTCCCCGCGCACCCCCGTCGCCGCGCGCGCAAACCGCAGCGTGTAGCCTTCCTTGCCCGCCGCTACGCGATACTCCACTCCCAACGCTTCATCGCGAAACCCACCCGCCGCGAAGCTCTCCTTGTGCAAATCGGCGCCCACCACGCCGGTCGAACGCGCCATGCCCGTCTTCACATAGCCGTCATAAATCGCCTTGTGGCAACCCGCACATACCTTGCTCCCCACCTCACGCGGCGGCGCGCCCCCCGCCTGTCCCATCGCTTGCATCCACAGCGCCAGCACAAACTCCAGCATCCGCGCCGCGCCTACCCTTCCTTGATCGCGCGCCGCGCCGCGTCATACACCATGCGCCGCCCGCGAATCATCGCCTCATCCGACAGAATCACCGCCACCGAATGGCTGTACCCCGCCTCAATCGGCGCATTCGGCTGCTGCCGGCTCCTCAGACACTTCAGCCAGTTCAACATGTGCCCATCCGCCTGCATCTCCGGAATCGCCGTCCCCTCCGGCAGCGGCTCCTGCGCCCGCTCGCCCGCCACCGTGAACGGCTTGCCGCTCCAGTTCGACGCATCCAGCGTCCCCTTCGACCCGAAGAACTTCAGGTAGTTCCCCGCGCCCGTCCCAAACGCCGTCGAATAGCGCACCAGGAACGAGTCATACTCAAGCACCGTCTCCACCGAATCCGGCGTGTCGTAGTTGTCCTTGTACCAGAACGTCCCGCCCAGCGTCACGCAGCGCCTCGGCGTATCGACGCCCGTGATGTGATGCACCAGGTCGATGAAGTGCACCATCAGGTTCGCATGCGGCCCGCGCGAAAAATCGCGGTACCCATACCAGCCCGTCTGCATCTTGGCCTCAAACGCCCGCCCGCGCCGGTTGAACAGAAACGCCCGCCAGTCCGTGTCCTCCGCCTGCAACTCGCGCTCGCCCATCCGATGCCAGTAGGGCGTCACGCCGTTGCGCTCCTGCTCGATCTTGAACACCTGCCCCAGGTTGCCCGCCATCACCCACTGCCGCGCCGCCATCGACGACGGAAGGCTCCGAATCTGCGTGCCCATTTGCACAATCCGGTCCGACCGCTTCACCGCGTCAAAGCACGTCACCAGCTCCTTCATCTCCATCGCCAGCGGCTTCTCGCAATAGGCATCCTTCCCCGCCCGCACCGCATCGGTGAGCATCGTCGCGTGTTGATGATCCGGCGTGGCAATCAAAACCGCATCGATATCCTTCGAAGCCAGCAACTCGCGATACGCTTTGATCTGCTTCGGCTCCGTCCCCGTGGCCCCGCGCACCACGCCCGCCGCCTCCTCCGCATGTTGCCGCCAGATGTCGCACACCGCCGGAAAATCGATGTTGGTCTGCTCGCGATGCTCCAGCGCGCCCTTCAACAGCGCCTGAATGCCGCGCCCCCCGCAGCCGATCAGTCCAATCCGAATCCGGTCATTCGCGCCGAGCACGCGCTTGTACGATGCGGCGGTGAGCACGCCGGCCGCCACCACGGCGCGCCGGGGCATCAACCCCAAGGCCCGTTCAGGCACACCAATCGAAGTAGGCATGGCGTCATTATCCGGGATTTCATCCCCCGCCGATACCCTCGCCCCCGCCCTCGCCCCCGTCCTTTGCGCCCCCCGCTCCATCTTCAGAGAACGCCGGATTCGGGCAATGTCCGAGTAGACGGCAGTCCGGCCGGAGCATCCCCGCCGCATCCGCGCTCTCGACCGGCCAGCCAATGCTGGGGTCACGATGGCAAGTCTGAGGTCGCCCAGGATTCGCGATCCGGTACCATTTGCGGCAGTTCGATGAGAGCTCGGGCCGGCCGATCGCCGCTACGCCACCTCTGCCGCAACGCGAAATGGGGGAGGTCGGATAGAGTATAGGTAGGCGCAGATGGAGCTGACTTTCGAATGGGATCCACGCAAGGAGCGGGCAAATCTCGAAAAGCACAGCATCAACTTTTCAGAGGCGATGGCGGTTTTCGACGATTCCTTGGCCAGAATCTTCGCCGATGAAGATCATTCGGCCGACGAGAGGCGTGAGATCATCGTTGGTCAGTCGCAAGCGAAGCGGCTTCTGTTGGTGAGTTTCACAGAGCCGGATCAGGGTCGGATTCGAATCATCAGCGCCCGGCGCGCAACAAGGAGGGAACGGCGCGACTATGAAGAATACCTCAAGCGCTAAACCAAAACAGGATCGATCCAGCGGGCTCAAGCCAGAGTACCGTTTCGATTACGCCAAAGGGCAACCGAACCGTTTTGCCGGACGGGCGCAAGGAGCATCCGTAGCCGTCCAGTTGGATCCGGATGTGGCGCGCGTCTTCCAGGATGCGGAATCGGTAAACGCCGTTCTGCGCGCGCTCTTGACGACCATGCCGGTCCAACGAGTACGCGGCAGCCGGTAACCACACCTTCCATCCAGGTTCATAATGCCGCGCAGCCAATCACTGCGCGAACGATTGAGAACGGTCAGTCGCCCGCTGTAGAGTGGCCCCTGACCAAGGGCCTGAAGCCCACCTGGCGGTGCACAATCAACCGCCCCGCCCCCCGCCCCCCTTACCCCCCCGCCTCCCGATACAACCGCACCTCATACACCCGCGCACTCCGCGCCCCATTCGTCTCCTGCACGTCAATCCGCACGCGGTCCGTCTCCACCTCGTCAAACGCCAGCACGCGCCGCCGCAGATAGTTATCCGTCTCCCCGGCCACCCGCCGCCAGCCGCCCGCCCACACCGACACCTCATACCGCTTCACGCAATCCGGATACACATACAACGCCCGCCGCGAATGCCGGTTCACATCCGTGTCAAAGAAGATCTCAATGCGGTTCATCCGCCGCGCCTCCGGCAGCCGCAACTCCAGCCACGCCGGCAACCCGCGCGCCGCGTCGCTGATCCACAAATTCGTCCAACGGTCCGGCCGGTTTGACCCGCGCACCACATTCGCCGCCCCATACGGCCTCTGCTCCGGCTCCACGCGCAGACTGAAGTTGCGGTTGTTGGTCAGCGCATGCCACCGCGTCGCCCCCGGCATCTCCGCCGCCGTGCACCCCGCCGGCGACACCGCCGCCCCATCGCGTTCATCGGAGTGAATCGCCCACGCCAGCCCTTCCACGCGAGGCAGGTGGATGTAATGCAGCCGCTCCGCCTCCACCGCGCGCTCGAAACGAAACCGCACATACCCCGTCGAACGCGGCGGCACCACCGCCGTGCTCACCGCCACATCGCCCTCCGCGCGAAAGTCATAGACAAACTCCGCCCGCCGCAGCCCCAGCGTCACCTCCACCGCCTCATCCCGCGTCGAACGCAGCAACAGCTCCACCCACTCCAACCGCCGCGACGTCACCGGAAACAACTGCGCCAGCGGCCTGTCCAGCGCCAGGAACTCGCGCCCCTCGGGAAACTCGAGCGCCGCCTCGCTCGACGCCGTCACCACCGCCCCCCGCGCCAAATCGGCCGCGTCTTCATTCACCGCCCCCGGCACCGCGCAGTCCTGCCTGAGCAGCGTCTGCTGCAACTCCCGCGCATGCCGCGCCGCCAGCTCCCGCGGACCGCATCCATGCTTCTTACACAACGCCGCCGCCGTCCCCACGCCCTGCCCCACAATCGCCCCCGTGCGCAACACCCGCGTCGATGAGAACGCCACATACGACGCGCTGATCGGCCGCCCCGCCATCATCAGGTTCTGGATGTTGCGCGAATAGCAGCTCCGCAGCGGAATGCCATAAGGAATCGTCCCGCCCTCCTCCCAACCCGGATTCGTATTCGGCGTCGCCCGCGCCAGAATCCCGCCCGGCTTGTGCACGTCCACAAACCAGCAGCCAAAGGCCAGGCTATCGCCGTGCACCTTCGGATTCTGCGCATCGTGCTGCGTGAGCACATAGTCGCCCATCAACCGCCGGGCCTCGCGCTTATACAGCCAGAAGCTCACAAAGTCGAGCGCATAATTCCGCGCCTGCTCCTTGTTCGGGCAATGGTTCTTGATGTGGTCCCACACGCCCAGCAACTGCCGCAGCGCCTCGTGCTTGATCTCCTCGTTGTCGTGAATCTGGTGCATCGGCAGGCCCACCTCCAGCCACCAGTACCCCGTCTCAAACCGCGAATGGTTCCGCCCCCGCAGATCCGCCTCGGCCGCAAACTTGGCCGCCCACTCCGGCGGCGTGTAGGCGATCGGCACCCCCGCATCCCGCGCCCGGAAGAACAGCGAACTCCCCATCTGCGGCTGCGCCGAGGCCCGCTCCGGCGCCACCGCTTCGCCAAACTCCGCCCGCGCCTCCATGCCCCACCGGTAATCCGCCCCCGCCCGATAACCCAACACGCCATCGCCGGTCGAATCGATGAACAACGGCGCCGAGAGCAGAAACTTCTTCTCGCTCCCCATCTGGTAGCCATGCACGGCCAGAATCGTCGAGGCGTCCTTCATCTCCACATCCCGCACCGTCGTGTTCAGAAACAGCGTCAGGTTCTTCTCCCGCACCGCCCGCTCATAGAGCACCAGGTCCCACTGCGCATTCAGCAGCCCCTCCTGGTACGGCTCCGGATTCGACCGCCGCTCCACCGTGTGGAACTCCTCCAGAATCCCCAGCTCCTTCGACCAGATGTTGTGATTCGTGCTGACTTCCGGATACAGCCGCACCTCGCTCGACGAGTTCCCCCCCAGCATCGAGCGCTCATGCACCAGCCCCACCTTCGCCCCATTGCGCGCCGCCGCAATCGCCGCGCACGTTCCCGCGATGCCCCCGCCCACCACCACCACATCGAACTCCCGCCGGACCACCATCTCCCTGTCCGCCAGAATGTAGCCGCCCAGCGCCCCCTCGCGCCGCCCGCCCCCGCCGCCTGCCCCGCCCGTCTGCCCCTGCCGCCCCCCCGCCGCCTCCCCGGCTCAACCCCCGCCCCCCAACACCGTCTCCAGCAAACTCCGCCGTCGTAGATGCATCCTCGTCCTCCCCGGTCCTCCCGGCAAAGGCCCATTCTACAGCCCGGGACACACTTCGCCTGCGAACATCAAATACAAGGAAGCCAAGTGAAAGTTGAGGAGGGATGGTACGCCCGAGAGGATTCGAACCTCTGACCTTTTGGTTCGTAGCCAAACGCTCTATCCAGCTGAGCTACGGGCGCACGTGCACTAACGTCATTTACCAGATTACCACAACCTTTTCTGCCCGCGCATGCCCCTCCCGCGAACGCCCCACCAACCCTCTCCCACCCCCACCAACCTGCCCCCGCCACAGCAAATGAACCATTTCCTTTCTAATACTTACCGCCCCACGACGCCCCGCCCCGCTTGACACGCTCTCACCTCCTCCCACCCTCCCACCTAGCCTCCTCCCGCCCCTCTCCCGGCCAGACCTTTCCCTGTCCTCTCCCCCCCCTTCAGCCCCCTCGCCCCCTCGCCCCCTCCCACCCAGCCCCTTCCAGCCCTTCTCCCTCAGCACTCACCCCGTCAGCCCTCACCCCGTCAGCCCTATCCCCCCCCTATTTTTGACAAAACGAACCCAAACTTTCGTTGCAAACAAAGAACATGCTCTTACCCCCTCCGCATTCCACACCGCCACCCCCACGCCGCCAGTTACCGGAAAGCCCGGCCTCAGCGATACAATGTATCCGCCCGGATCCAGCACTCCGCAACCTCCGCCGGGCACACGAAGAAGGGTGAACTCTGATCATGAGACTCCTATGCACGATGGCCCTCGCCGCCGCACTGGCCGGCATGGCAGGGGCCCAGCAGGCGCAGCGGCGCGGCCCCAACATGCCCGAACCGCTCGTGGTGAACGACAACTCAGGCTTCACGCCGATCTTTGACGGCACGCTCAAGGGCTGGGACGGCGATCAGAACTTCTGGCGCGCCGAGAACAACACCATCGTCGGCGAAACCACGGCCGCCAACAAGCTCGAGCGCAACACCTTCCTCATCTGGCGCGGCGGCGAGCCGAAGAACTTCGAGCTCAAACTCGAGTTCAAGATGAACTCCACCAACAGCGGCATCCAGTACCGCAGCTCGATGCTGCCCGAACGCGGCCAGTGGGCCATGAAGGGCTACCAGGCCGACATCGACTTCCAGAACACCTACTCCGGCCAGATCTACGAAGAGCAGGCACGCGGCTTTCCTCGCCCTGCGCGGCCAGGCCACCCACGTCGGCCCCGACGGCAAGAAGAAGGTGGTCGCCCAGATCAAGGATGGCAACGACCTCAAGGGCATCCTCAAAATCAACGACTGGAACACGCTGCACATCATCGCCCGCGGCAACGTGCTGATGCAGGTGGTCAACGGCCAGCTTTCGAGCGTTGTGATCGACGACGACGAAGCGGGGCGGAAGCTGGAAGGCTTGATCGGCCTCCAGATCCATGTCGGGCCGCCGATGAAGGTGGAGTTCCGCAACGTTTGGCTCAAAACGCTTCCGTAACGGCCTCGCACTTCGGAAGCCTCGACGGCCTGCGCTGCCTGAGCATCCTCGCCGTCATCTGGCATCACGCGGCGGGCGCCGGCCGTACAGGCCTCGCCGGCATGGGCCACCTTGGCGTCTCGCTGTTCTTCCTCATCAGCGGCTTCCTCATCACCACGCTGCTACTGCGCGAGCGCCAACGCACGGGCCGCATCTCGCTCACCCGCTTCTACGCCCGCCGCGCTCTGCGCATCTTCCCCGCCTACTATGCCGTGCTCGGCCTCTATGTGATCTTCGTGCTCACGCGGCTGCAGACGACGCCGGAAGGGCAGGAGTTCCTCGCCAACCTGCCTGCCTTCGCCACCTACACCTCGAACTGGTTCGTCGGACCCTCCGTCGTCCTGTTCGGCTTTGCCTGGTCGCTGGCGGCCGAGGAGCAGTTCTATTGCGGCTGGCCCTGGGTGGAGCGTGCTCTGCCCTCACGCGGGGCCGTGGCCGTGATCGTGAGCGTGCTCGCCGTGGCGATTGGGTGGCAGACGTGGGGACCGCCCTCGCCCCTCGGTTCGCCGCTCCTGTATCGCATCCTGGCCAACATCCCGGCCACCATCTGCTGGGGCGTGCTGCTCGCGCATGTGCTCCACTCCCCGCGCGGATTCGCCGCCGTCCAGCGCCTCTGCGGCCTCCGCTGGAGCGCGCCCGCGGCCCTGCTGCTGGCCCTCGCCGCCATGTCCGTCGAGGCCCCGTGGCGCGCGATCGAACTCACCTTCCTGCTGCTGGTGGCCGCCTGCGTCATCCGCGAAGACAACGGCCTGCGCCCGCTGCTCGCCTGGCCGCCGCTGGCCTACATCGGCACCATCAGCTACGGCATGTACCTCTATCACGTCCTCGTGTTCCGGTTCGTTCTGCAAGGCCTGCGCGCCTGGGCCGTGGAGTTGCCGCACGAAGGCCTCTGGCTGTTCGCTCTCTGCACGGCGGGCACGATCATTGTGAGCGCCCTCAGCTACCGCTTCTTCGAGTCGCGCTTCCTGCGGTTGAAGTCCCGCTTCCAGTAGGCGCGGCTGCATATACTGAATCACGTGCGCGCCCTGCTTGCCCTCCTCTTGGCCGCTTCCGGCCTCGCCGCCGCCGACGGTCTCGCCGCCGACGGCCTGCTGTTCTCCTTCTTCCGCAACAACGGCGAAGACGGCTTCTATCTGGCCACCTCGCGCGACGGCCTGCAGTGGACCGAACTCAACGGCGGCAAGCCGCTGCTCAAACCCGAGGTCGGCGAATCGAAGCTGATGCGCGACCCCTCCCTCGTGCGCGGCCCCGATGGCGCCTTCCACATGGTGTGGACCACGGCCTGGGAAGGCCGCACCATCGGCCATGCGTCGTCGAAGGACCTCATCCACTGGTCGGCCCAACAGGCCATCGAGGTGTTTCCGGCGGGCACGGAGGTGCACAACTGCTGGGCCCCGGAGATCTACTACGACGCCCCGGCCAAGGAGTTCCTCATCGTCTGGGCCTCCACCATCAAGGGCCGTTTCCCGGAGACCCTCGGCACGGGCAACCGCGACCTCAACCACCGCCTCTACTCCACGCGCACGCGCGACTTCCGCACGTTCACGCCCACGAAGCTCTTCTACGACCCCGGCTTCATCGTGATTGACGCGGCCATCTTTCCCGAGCGCGTCGCCGGCGCGAAGCGCTACGCCATGGTCGTCAAGAACGAAACGCTCAAACCCGAGGCAAAGAACCTCTTCCTCACCTTCGCCGATTCGCTCAGCGGCCCGTGGACCAAGCCCACCGGGCCCATCTCAGGCAAGGAGTGGGCCGAAGGCCCAAGCCCCATCCGCATCGGCGGCGACTGGGTGATCTACTTTGACAAGTACCGCAACCACCGCTACGGCGCTGTCCGTTCGCGCGACGGCAAGACGTGGGTGGACATCACCGAACAGGTGGAGTTCCCCCAGGGCGCCCGCCATGGCACGGCGTTCCGCGCGCCCCAAAGCGTGATCGAGGGCTTGCGGCGCCAGCCCTAGCTTCGGCCCTTAGGTTTCTTGTGCAGGCGGATGACCAGGGCCTCATCGGGATCGGTAAGACCGTCGATCCCGCTCTCGCAGTTCAGGCACTCGTCACCCCTGCTCAGGAACCAGCGCGCCACCTCGTGCCGGTCCAGCGCGTTGATGGCGTCACTATCGGGCATCCAGTATTGATCGTAATTCGGCTGGATGCGCCGGTAGCGAAGCTGCGTGGGTTCAGCGGAGACTTTCCAAGCGGCATGCCGGATGAGGCGCACCGGGAAGCGGGCATAGTTGGCCGTGATCTCCAGCCCCGGAATCGCCGCCTTATAGAGCTTGCCGCCCACCCCGAAGTCGCTATACGGACGCACCGGATAGCCGTCGGCGGCCCACGGCCGGCAGTTCCACGCCGGCGACAGCAGCAGCACCCCGCCATCCTTCACCACGCGCCGCATCTCGGCCAGCGCCGCTTCCGGGTTCGGCACATGTTCGAGCACCCAGATGGTCCACAGCGCGTCGAACTCGCCCTCCTGGAACGGCATATAGGTGGCCGAGGCATGCACAAACTTCTTGTGGAAGAAACGCTTTGCCGAAGGCGAGATGTCCAGCCCCGTGTAGTCGTCCACGAGGTCCTGCAGATAGCCGCGCCCGGCGCCCACGTCGAGCACCTTCTTGCCGCTCAGCCCGTGCTCTTTAATGAAATAGCCCACCGCCTCCTTCACGTTTGCCTTGGCGGCCGCACCCTCGGCGATGCGCACGTAATCGGCATTGACCGGCTCCTCCTCCAGGCTCGCTTTGTTTTGATAGGCCGTGGCGTAATACTTTTCCAGCTCGGCGATCTCCTGCTTGGACAACGGTTTGTCCGTGTCCCAGGGGAAGTGTGTGAGGGCCAGCGTGCCCGCCATGACAAAGGCGACCATGACCATCCGTTTGAAAATGTCGGCCAGCATCGCGGGCAGGCTCTGCGCGGCGCGCTTGCGGGAGCGTCCGCGGGCGAGGGGCGGTGCGGCAATTGCATCCATTCCCCCTCCTATCGGCCGCTCTCCGGGAAAACTGCAGAACGGCGCGCCTGATAGAATCCAACCGCATGACCCGGCGTCAACTGCTCGCCTCCACCCTCGCCGCGCCCGCCATCCAGGCCCAGCCGCGGCGGCGCAACATCGTCTTCATCCTCGCCGACGACCACCGCCACGACTTTCTCGGCTGCCTCGGCCACCCCTGGCTCCAGGGCCACACGCCGCACCTCGACCGCATCTTCACCCAGGGCGCCCATTTCCGCAACGCCTTCGTCACCTCGTCGCTGTGTTCGCCCAGCCGGGCGTCGATCCTCACCGGCCTCTACATGCACGCCCACAAGGTGCGCGACAACTTCACTCCGCTCGACAACGCGCTGCCCACCTTCCCGCGCCTGTTGCGTGAGAACGGCTACCGCACCGGCTTCGTCGGCAAGTGGCACATGGGCGGGGCTAGCGACGAGCAGCGGCCCGGCTTTGACCGCTGGGTGAGCTTCTTCGGCCAGGGCGAGTACAACGACCCGAAGATGAACATCGACGGCCAGCGCCAGCAGGTGAAGGGCAACGTCACCGATGTGCTCACGCGCGAGGCCGGGCGCTTCATCGGCGAGTCGGCGGGGCGGCCCTTCTGCCTCTACCTGTCGCACAAGGCCGTGCATTATCCCTTCCAGTCGCCGCCGAAGCACGCCGGGCTGTTTCACGATAAGAAGGTCCCGTGGCCGAAGTCGATCGGCTACCGCGAGGAGTGGTATCAGCAACTGCCGGAGTGGGTGCGCAAACGGCGCTACACGCGCCATGGCGTGGATGGCGCGTTCGGGCAGCCGGGTCCGATTGACGACTGGTATCGCGGCTACTGCCAGTCGCTCATCGGTATCGACGATTCGGTGGGCCAGGTGATGGAGGAGTTGGAGCGCCGCCGCCTGTTGAACGACACGCTCGTCGTCTACATGGGCGACAACGGCTACATGTGGGGCGAGCACGGCCTGCTCGACAAGCGCGCCATGTACGAGCCTTCGATCCGTGTGCCGCTGGCCATGCACTGCCCGGACCTGTTTGCCGCCGGAACCAAGGTCGACGCCATGTCGCTCAATATCGACCTTGCCTCGACCTTCCTCGACCTCGCGGGCGTCGCCAACCGTCCGCCCATGCATGGCCGCAGCCTCGTGCCCGCGCTCAACGGCCGCACGCCCGCCGATTGGCGCACGGAGTTCCTCTACAACTACGAGTGGGAGCCCGACTATCCCTACACGCCCACCATCTGGGGACTGCGCACCGCGACGCACTCCTTCATGCAGCACTGGGGCGTGTGGGACATCAGCGAACTCTACGATCTGGCCAAGGACCCCGACCAGATGACGAACCTGCTCGCCCAGGCGCGCATCACCTATGGCCGCGGCCGCCACACCTATCACATCCAGAACGAAGTGCTGAAAGCGCAGGTCATCGCCTTGCAGGAACGAATGGCGGCGATTCTGCGTACTACCGGGGGTGATCCGCGATTTGCCGCCAAATCCGACCCCAACGACGTCTACGCCCTTTAAACGAGCCCTGCGGCTGCTCCTGCCGGCAGTCCTGGGCGGGGCTGTGTTCTTCGCCATCTGGAACCCCTTCGAGAAGGTAGACCACGCGGCCTGGGAGCGCGACCTCGACATCCTGCTGGCCGACCTTGCCCGCGGCCACGCCAATCTCGACTGGCTGGCCGCCACGGGCCGCGTGAATCCGCCGCGGTTGGCCGCCCAGGCGCGGCGTGGCTTGCGCGAGGCGTCGTCGAACCGCGCCGCCCGGGCTGTCCTCTATGAGTTCGTCGACGGCTTCCATGATCCCCACCTGCGCATCGAAGGCCGCCGCAACTGGCTGCCCGGCTTTCTGCGCAAACGGCGGCGCCTGGAGATCGACTACCGCGGGGAAGGCTACACGGCGCTGCCCGCGGGTGTGTTCGAAGCCGGGCTGCTCGCGCTGGGGCAGGGAACCACGGCGGGCGTCATCCGCATCGAGCGGTTCGGCCACGAGACCTACAGCGATGTGATGCGCGCCGCCGGCAACGACGATGAGAAGGCCATGCGCATGCTGGTGGAACGGCTCCTGGAGCGGATTGGAGAGATCCAGCGGCGCGGCGCGAAGGTGCTGCTGGTGGACCTCACCGGCAACGGCGGCGGCACCGACTGGGCCGATGGCGCGGCGCGGCTGCTTTCGCCCAAACCGCTGCACTATGGCGGGGTCGGGTTCGTGCGGCATCCGCATCACACCAGCACGCTGCCCGCTCAGCGGGCGATGCTGGAGCGGGATCGCGCGCGGACCGATTTGCGCCCTGAGCAGCAGGCCTTGCTGGAACGCGCGCTGGCCGAGCAGTCGCGCCTGGAGCGGGAAGCAGCCGTGAATTGCGATCGCTCGCTCGTGTGGACAACCGGTGCGGCGGCCTGCTCCTCACTGATTCGCAGGCCCGGCGGCGGGCTGGCCGGCTACGTGCCGCCCGGTGTGGTGAACGGCCTGGAGTCGGCCCCTGTGCTGTTTGGCGAAGAGAAGTTGCGCGTGCGCGAAGGCGCCTGGACGGGGCCCGTCGCCATTCTCATGGACGGCCGCACGGCCTCGGCGTCGGAGCAGTTTGCGGCCTTGCTGCGCGACAACGGCGCGGCGGTGCTGGTGGGGCAGCGCTCGCTCGGCGCCGGCTGCGGCTACATCAACGGCGGCATTCAATCGCGCCTGCCCCACAGCGGGCTTGTGGTGAAGATGCCGGACTGCGCGCGCTTCCGCGCTAACGGGGAAAACGAACTCGCCGGGCTCGAGCCGGATGTGCCGCTGGGGTCAGCGGCCGAACTTAGGCAAACCCTGTCGCGGCTGGCGTCGGGGAATCTTCGTCCGGATCCCGCGGCCCTTCCAACTCCGCCGCCCGCTCCAGCGCAGCCTTGATGTGCGGCACCACGTTTTCGCGCCCAATGTGTTGCGCGACGTCGGACTGTTCCAGCATGCGCGCCGGCTGCTCGCGCGCGCCGCACAACAGCAGTTGACGCCCGCTGGCGTGCAGTTTGTCGGCGAGATCTTCGAGCGCCTTGAGGCCGGTGCCGTCGATGGCGGTCATGTTGCGCAGGCGCAGGGCGACAATGTGCGGCAGCTCGTCCTGTTGATCGGTGATCACCTTCAACTTGTCGGTGGAACCGAACAGGAACGGCCCGTGGATGCGGAACACGCGCAGGTAAGGCGGAATCTCCTTGCCCTGCAGGATGTGCACCCAGCCGTCGTCGACGTAGTTGCGCGTCACCTCGCTCACGGTGGTGGTCTGCGTCACCTTCTTGATGTAGAGCAGGGCGGCGCTGATCATGCCCACCTGGACGGCGAGCGTGAGGTCGGCGATCACGGTAAGGCCAAAGGTGACCAACCAGACGGCGATCTCGGTGGGCGACAGCTTGAAGATTTCCCCAATCTCCCGCCACTCGCCCATGTTGTAGGCGACGACGAAGAGAATGGCCGCCAGCACGGGCAGCGGCACGAACTTGGCCAGCGGCGCGGCAACCAGAATCACGGCCAGGATCGTGGCCGCGTGGATCATGCCCGCCACGGGTGTCTTGGCGCCGGAGCGGATGCTGGTGGCCGTGCGGGCGATGGCGCCGGTGGCGGGCAGCCCGCCGAACATGGGCGACACCATGTTGGCGATGCCCTGCGCCACGAGTTCCGTATTCGGGTTGTGCTGGTCGTCGCTCATGCGGTCAGCCACCACGGCTGACATGAGCGATTCGATGGCGCCCAGCAGGGCCACCGTCACCGCGGGCTGCATGAGCTGGATCACCTGGGTCACGTTGAGCGAAATCATGTGGAACTGCGGCAGGCCGGCGGGAATGCCGCCAAAGCGCGAGCCGATGGTTTCCACAGGCAGGCTGAGCAGCGCCGTGGCCGCCGTGCCGCCCACGAGGGCCACAATGTAACCGGGGACGCGCGGCACCAGCCTCATCACGACGATGATGGTGGCCAGCGCCGCGCCGCCCAGAGCCATGGCCGGTAGTGACGCCGTGGAGGCCTTGCCGAGCAGCGCTTCCATGCGCTCAAAGAACTCACCCGGCACCTTGGCCAGTTGGATGCCGAAGAAGTCCTTGATCTGCGTGCTGGCGATGAGCAGGGCAATGCCGTTGGTGAAGCCGATGATGACCGGGCGGGGGATGAAGCGCACGGCCGAGCCCATGCCGGTGAGCCCGAGCAGGAGGATGAGCACGCCGGCCATGAAGGTGACCACGTAGAGGCCGCTCACGCCGTACTTCTCCACGATGCCGAAGACGATCACGACGAAGGCGCCGGTGGGTCCGCCGATCTGCGTGCGCGAACCGCCCAGGGCGGAGATGAGGAAGCCTGTGACGACGGCGCAGTAGATGCCTTGTTGCGGGGTGAGTCCGGAGGAGATGGCGAAGGCCATGGCCAGAGGCAATGCCACCAGGCCCACGGTGATGCCGGCGATGAGATCGGCGAGGAAGGTCGAGCGGTTATAGGTGCGGAGCGACTCAACCGACCGGGGAAGCCACTGCGCCAATAAGCCCAAAATTTATTATAGGCGGCGAACGGCCACCAGCGTCAGGTCGTCGGCCGACGGAGCGACGCCCATGAACTGTTCCAGCCGCTGTTGGAGCAGGGCGAGCACCTCGCTCGAGCTGAGGCCGGCCGTCTGGCGCAGCGCCTCTTCGAAGCGCTCTTCGCCGAACTCTTCGCCGTCGCTGGCCACCGCTTCGGTGGCGCCGTCGCTATACATCACAATCATGTCGCCGCGGTCGAGCCTGCCTTGAAACGCGCCATACTGCATGGCCTTCAGCACGCCCAGCACCGGGCCGCCGCCGCGCAGCGATTCCAGCCGGCCATCGGCGCGCACGAGGTAGGGCGGGTTGTGGCCGGCGTTGGCGTAGGTGAAGTCGCCCGTGGCCGCGTCGATGACGGCGATGAAGAAGGTGATGAAGCGGTTCCCCGGGCAGGTGGCCGATACGCTGCGGTTGAGGCGGGTGAGGAACTGGGCGAGGTCGTCGACCTCTTCGCTCAACACCTGCACGCGGGCCTGCAGGCTCGACATGAGCAGAGCCGCCGACATGCCCTTGCCGGCCACATCGCCGACGATGACGCCGAGGCGGTTGCCGGAGAGCCTGAGGTAGTCGAAGTAGTCGCCGCCCACCGAGCGGCAGGGGATGCTGAGGCCGTCCACGTCGAGCGAAGCGATGGCCGGGGCCTCGCGCGGCAGCAGGTTGCGCTGGATGTCGGCGGCCTGTTCGATCTCCTTGGTGAGCACGCGTTCGGCCTGCTCCACCTCCACCAGCCGGGCGTTTTCGATGCGGATGGCGGCGACGTTGGCCATCACGGTGAGCAGGTTCAGGTCCTCGGCCGTGAAGCGCCGCAGCAGGTCGTTGGAATCGACGTAGATGAGGCCGATCACCTCGTCCTTGGTTTGCAGCGGAACGGCCATGAGGCGGCGCACGGACTGGGCGACGATGGTGTGCGAGGCTTTCAGAATCTCGTCGGCATGCACGTCTTCGACGAGCATGGAGGCGCGGGTGGTGAGCACGCGGTCGCGCACGGCCTCGCTCACGCGCAGCCCTTCGCCGCGGAAGGCGCGCACGCTGAGGTGGCCGTTGTCGACCGTGGCCAGCATGCCGCGCCGCGCGCCCACGCTCTTAATTGCCAGGTCGAGGATCACTTCAAACAACTCGGCCAGCGGGCGGTGGCCGGAGAGCTCGCGGCCGGCCTCCATCAGCGCCTGGATGCGCGCCGCGCCGGTGATGATGCCGGCGTTGAGCGCCTGTTCGATGCTTGATGCGCTGCCGCCCACCAGTTTGTCGAGCGAGGTCACGACGCTGTTGCCGACCATCGTGCTTTCAAACTCGTCGCGCACGAACATGACGGTCTTTTCCATGGCCTGCGCCGGGTCCTGGTATTGCAGCGTGACGCGCCCGGCCACGAGGCGGTCGCCGGAGAGGAGCTTGGTGCGCTGGGCCAGCCGTTCGCCGTTGTAGGTGGTGCCGTTCTTCGAACCGAGATCGAGCGCGTGCCAGTCGCCCATGTCGTATTCGAGCAGCAGGTGGCGGCGCGAGAGCACGGCGTCCTCGGGGTAGGCCAGGTCGTTGTCGGCTGACCGGCCCAAGGAGACGCGGTTTGAGTTGAGCGGAAAGATGCGCCGCGTGCCGTCCTGGAGCGTGATGATCAGCGAAAGGGTCGTCGGGGTCACCGTAGGGACAGTATCGCTCAGTCGCCCTTGCGATTCACGTCGACATAGAGCGCGCCGAGCGCTGAGCCGCCCACGTTCACCAGCGGGCTCAACTGCGCCGGACCTTTGGCGAGCGTGGCCGCGACGGTGGCCGACTCAGCGCCGGCGTCGAACTTCGCCGAGCCGGAGAAGGCACCGAGCTTCACCGCGGCCTCGCCGGGGGCGGACGTTTTGGCAAAGCGCACCGTCACGTCGAAGCGTCCGGCGCGGGCCACCTCCACCTCCCAGTGGCCGACCGACGCCGGGTCCCAACCGGCTTTCGTTCCGCGCCAGTCCTGCCGCGTGAGCGTCACCGGATTTTCCTGCGGAGCGCCCAGAGCAATGCGCGGCGGGGCGAAGTTGCGCTCGGCGGCCACAGAGCGGTACCACTGTTCGACGCCGCGGCGCATGGTGGCCACCACGGCCGGCTGCCGCGCGGCGATGTCGTTTTTCTCCTCCGGATCGGCGCTGAGGTCGTAGAGTTCCTTGCCGTCGATGAGCTTGTATTGCTGCGAGCGTGCGGCGCAGGCGCGGAAGAGTTCCGGCACCTCGCCGCGATGCCATTGCGTGTAGAGCGTGCGGTCAGGCCACGCAGCCGACTCGCCGCGCAGCAGCGGCGCCAGGCTCTTGCCGTCGATGATGCGGTCCGAGGGCAGCTTGCCGCCGCAGAGGGCGGCGATGGTCGGGGCGACGTCGATGTGGGCGGCGATGCGGTCGACCTTGGCCGGCTTCAATTGCGCCGGCCAGCGGAAGAAGAACGGCACGCGGATGCCGCCCTGGTAGACCGTGCCCTTGCGCCCGCGCATGCCGGCGTTGTAGCGGACCTGCTGCGGGCCGTTGTCGGTCATGAAGATGAGGATCGTGTTGTCGTTCACGCCGAGCCGCTGCATGGCCGCCAGCAGGCGCCCCATGTTGTCGTCCAGGTTGCGGCACATGCCGTAGACCTTGGCCGTCGTCTCATCGAGCCCCTTGGCGGCGAACGGCTTCCAGTATTCGTCGGCGATCTGCAGCGGCGTGTGCGGGGCGTTGGTGGGCAGGTAGACAAAGAACGGGTTGCGGCGGTTGCGTTCGAGGAAACGGATGGTCTCGTTGAAGAAGATGTCGGTGCAGTAGCCGCTGCGCCGCTCCCACTTGCCGTTCACCTTGAGCAGCGGATCGGTGTAGAGATTGCCGGGAGGGTCGGAGGGCTGCGTCAGGCCGCCGCCGGTGCAGACCACTGACTCGTCGAAGCCCTGGTCCACCGGCCGCAGCGGATAGTTGTCGCCGAGATGCCACTTGCCGAAGATGCCCGTGGTGTAGCCGGCGGGCTTGAGCATCTCGGGCAGCGTCACTTCGTCGGGCCACATCATGGAGCGGCCGAGAAAGGTGTCCTCCACGCCGGTGCGGTAATTGTAACGGCCCGTCATGAGCGACGAGCGCGTGGGCGAACACACCGGGCACACCTGGAACTGGGAGAACTGGACGCTCTCGGCGCCCACGCGGTCGGTGTGGGGCGTCGTCAGGTGCGGGTTGCCGTGCAGCGAGAGATCGCCGTAGCCCTGGTCGTCGCTGATGACGAGGATGACGTTGGGCGGGCGTGTGGCCTGGGCCTTGGCGGTGTGAACGAAGGGGGCGGCCAGGGCCGCGGCGGCGGTGCGGCGGGTGATGTTGGTCATGTCGTGTCGCTTTCCTTGTACGCAACGGGTCTTATGCGGGAGGTGTCGGCGGCTCGGCTCCGGTCAGCCCCTGATCAGCCTTGGCCGGATCGTAGCCAGGGTTGGGCGTGGGCATGATGGCTTTGGCCGCTTTGCGCCAGCGGTCGAGTTTGGCCTGCATGGCGCGGGCGCGCTTGGCCTCGCGCTGGGAGAGGTTGGTGCGTTCGCCGAGGTCGGTCTTCAGGTTGTAGAGTTCGAGGCGGTTGTCCTCGTAGAACTCGATCAGCTTCCAGTCGCCTTCGCGAATGACGCCGCCCGGCGCGCCGCCTTGATTGGAGTAATGCGGATAGTGCCAGTAGAGGGCTTCGCGCTTCGGGGCACGCCCGCTCTGCAACAGGGGCAGCAGGCTCACGCCATCGAGGTTGGCGGGCGCGGCGACACCCGCCGCCGCCATTGCCGTGGGGAAGATGTCGACTGAACACACCGGCGCGTCGCTGGTGGCGGGCTTGATGGTCCCTTTCCAGCGCACCATATACGGCACGCGGATGCCGCCTTCGTAGAGATGCCCCTTGCCGGCGCGCAGCGGCGCGTTGTCGGTGACATACTCTTTGCGGCCGCCCTCGTAGCGCAGCCCGCCGTTGTCGGCAAGGAAGAAGACGAGCGTGTTTTCGGCCAGCCCGAGCGTGTCGAGTTTGCGCATCAGGATGCCCACGGCGTCGTCCATGGCTTCGACCATCGCGCCGTAGACCGGGTCGCCTTGCTTCGACCCGTCGGCCACCTTGCGCTTGTACTTTTCCACCAGCTTCGGCGGCGCGCCGAGCGGGATGTGAACGCTGAAGTGGGGCAGGTAGAGGAAGAACGGGCGGTCTTTATTCTGCTCGATGAACATCCCGGCGCGGCGCGTGAGGTAGTGGGCGAGGTATTCGTCCTGCTCCGGCGGCGGGTCAGTGAGCGAGGGGATGTTGTAGGGCGGCCACCAGGAGCGCGGCGAGCCGGCTGAGGTGCCGCCCGCGTTGAGTGCGAAGCCCTGCTCGATGGGCGAGAAGCCGTCGCCGCCGAGATGCCATTTGCCGATGCTGGCCGCGACGTAGCCGGCGGGCTTGAGCGCCTCGGCCAGCGTCACGTGTTCGAGCGGCAGTTCGGTGCGCGTGCGCGGGCAGAGCGCCTTGGCCGTGGGCCACTGTTTGCGTCCGGCGATCCAATCGGTGACGCCCGAGCGCACGGGGTACTGGCCGGTGACGATGCTGGCCCGCGTCGGCGAGCAGACCGGGCAGGCGGCATAGCCGTTGGTGAAGCGCACGCCTTCGGCGGCGAAACGGTCGAGGTTGGGCGTTTCGTAGAAGGTGCTGCCGTAGCAGCCGAGGTCGCGCCAGCCGTAGTCGTCGATGAGGATGACGATGATGTTGGGCGGGCGTTTGGTTTGGCCCAGCCCCGCGCCCACCCCCGCGCTCAGCGCCGAGGCCAGAAACGACCGTCGCGAAGTGAGTGTACTCATAGCTTAAAGAAGATCTTTCTCCGGTAGAGCCAGACGCAGACATAGATTTGGAACGCCACGGCGGCGCAGGTGGCCAGCGCCTTGCCCCATGGTCCCCACCACTCGATGGGCCAGCCGAGCAGGGCCGCCGCGGCGCGCTCCATCCAGCCGTGGAGCATTTCGTGGAAGAGGTAGATGAAGATGGAGTTCGCGCCGACAATGGCGCCGACCTGGGCCCAGCGGCGCGAGCGTTTCACGTCGCAGGCATAGTAGAACGCGGCCAGCGTCCAGAGCGTGATGCCGGTGCTGGCGAAGGCGAACGAGGCGGTCCAGATCTTCTTATTGACGGGGATCACCGCGCCGAGGGCGAGCCCGGCCACCAGCGCCGCCGCGCCCCAGCCGGCGAGGGTTCGCAGCTTGGCGCCGTCGGTGCGCGTGCTCTTGATGAGCCAGCCGGCCATGACGCCGAAGATGGTGTTGGCCGCCGAGGAGACGCAGTTGATGGTGGCGTAGCCGCCGCCCCAGTGTTTGCCCAGCAGCAGGCCGTCGAGCCAGTAGCCGGGATTGGCGTTCTGCTCGTAGGGGCCGGTGATGCCCTCGCCGGAGGTGAAGTTGTAAAAGCCCCAGTGGAGGGCCAGCAGGCCGAGCGCCGTGCCGGCCTGGACGCGCCAGCCGCGGTCGAGCACGAGGAAGGCCGCCAGGTAGGTGAACGAGAGCTGGCCGAGGACGTTGATCAGGTCGAGGTTGGGCCGCCCGGCGCTGATCGAGCGGGCCACGATGCCCCAGAACAGCAGCATTCCGCAGCGCTTGAGCACGTGCAGGAAAATGTGCCGTTCGCTTTCGCCGGCCGCGCGGCGTTTGTCGAAAGCCCAGGGCATGGCCGCCCCGACGATGAACATGAAGAAAGGTTGAATCATGTCCCAGGCGTTGAAGCCGTGCCATTGGGCGTGGGTGAACTGGAACTGGAGCGGGGCGATCCAGGGGATGTCTTTCAGATGGTGCAGTCCGAAAGCGTTGGAAAACATCCAGATCATGGTGAACCCGCGGAAGGCGTCGATCGAGAAGACGCGCGCCGTCGCCGTATCCGGGGTGGAGGCGGCGGGGAGGGGCGGAGCAGCGACAGCAGCCATCGGAAGGGCATTATATAAGCCGCGCACGGCCGGCGGGTGGCCCGGCGGGGGGCCTCGGGCGGGCCGGCTCCCCCCGTGGGGGCGGTCTGCCTCCTCAATCCGCCCTAAACCTTTGAACCTGCGTGGTCGATATTCAAGTGAGTTTTTGCAGACGGGAGATTACCGTGGAAACGCAACTGATGTACGTGATCAGCATCGTTCTGGGCGTCGCATTTGGGTACTTTGTCGCTTCGATGATGTTCCGCAACGAGCGCAACGGGCTGATTGCGCAAGGCCAGCAGGCCGGAGAGGCCGAGCGGGCCGCGCTCGCTGAACAAGCCGAAGTCCAGGAAACCCGCGTCGCCGAGATCGAGAAGGAGCGCGAGCAGGAACGGGCGGAGATTGACCGTCTGCGCGAGCAGAACGAGAGGCTGAAGGTGCTGCACGCCGAGGCCGACGAGCGCGTGAATGAAGCGCGGCGCATGTCGGATGAATACTGGCAGCAGGTGGTGGCCGACGCCAAGACCGCCGCCAATGGGGGCGTGCCGCCGGTGGATGTGGAGAACAGTCCGGAGGTGCAGGAGCGCGTCCGTCAGGCCGTGGAGCAGGCGCGGGTGGAGACGGGCGAGTCGTGGCAGCGCACGGTGTCCGATGTGCGCGCGCAGGCCGAGGACCGTTTGCGGGAATCGCTGGCTGAAGCGCGGGAGCAGGCCGAACAGCGCGTGACTGAGGCCGTCGCGCTGGCGAGGCAAGAGGCTGACGCCGAGTGGGGCCAGAAGTTGGAAGCGGCGCAGCAGGAAACCGCCGCCGCTGTGGAGGCTGCGGCTGTGCCCGTCGCGCCCGTTGTGGACGAGGCGCACTGGCAGCAGGTGTTGGAAGAGGCCCGGCAGCAGGCCGAGCAGCGCGTGGCCGAGGCCGTAGCGCTGGCGCGTGAGGAGGCGGACGCCGAGTGGGGCCGGAAGATGGAGGCCGCGCAGCAGGAAGCCGCCGCCGCTGTGGAGGCCGTCGCGGCAGTGCCCGCCCGCCGCCCCCGTTGCGGACGAGGCGCACTGGCAGCAGGTATTGGAAGAGGCCCGGCAGCAGGCCGAACAGCGCGTGGCTGAGGCCGTGGCGCTGGCGCGTCAGGAGGCTGACGCCGAGTGGGGCAAGAAGTTGGAAGCGGCGCAGCAGGAAGCCGCCGCCGGCAGCAGGGCTGTGCCTGCGGACCGTGCCCCGCCGCCCCGTGGTGGACGAAGCGCACTGGCAGCAGGTGTTGGAAGAAGCCCGGCAGCAGGCCGAACAGCGCGTGGCTGAGGCTGTGGCGCTGGCGAGGCAGGAGGCGGATGCTGAGTGGGGCCGGAAGTTGGAGGCCGCGCAGCAGGAAGCCGCCGCAGCAGCGGTAGCAGCGGCAGTGCCCGCCGAACCCGCCACCCCCGTTGCGGATGAGGCGCACTGGCAGCAGGTATTAGAAGAAGCCCGGCAGCAGGCCGAGCAGCGTGTGGCTGAGGCTGTGGCGCTGGTGCGGCAGGAAGCCGACGCTTCCCATCAGACCCTGCTGGCAGAGGAACGGCTGCGCCAGGAAGACCTGTGGCAGCAGGCGCTGGCCGAGGCGCGCCGCCAGGCGGAGTTTGAACGTGAGCAGGCCGCCGGTGTGGCCGCCGAAGCTGAGTCGCGCATCCAGGCGTTGACCGAAGAGCTGAACGCGCTGCGCCACCAGGCCTCCGAAGCGGCTCCGGCCGCCGCCGCGCAGACGGACCAGTCGGCGATGCTCGACAGCTTCCGCGCCGTGGCCGCTGAAGCGTTGAACGCCAACAACCAGAAGTTTCTCGACCTTGCGCGCGTGGCCCTGGAGCGGATCCAGGAGACGGCCCGTCCGGAGCCCTCCACCTACACAACCGCTGTAAACGAGTTGATGGGGCCCATTCGCGAAACGCTGGCCAAGGTGGACAGCAACATCGGGCAGTTGGAAAAAGAACGCCAGGATGCGATGGCCAACCTCACCGAGATGGTGACCGGTCTCGTGCAGCAGGGCAAGGAGCTGCGCCGCGACACGAACGGTCTGGCCCGCGCGCTGCATCCGCTGGGCGGACATGGCCGCTGGAGCGAGGTGCAGCTGCGGCGCGTGGTCGAACTGGCGGGCATGGTGGAGCATTGCGACTACGAGAAGCGCGAGCATGTGAACGGTGACGGCACGCACCCGGAAATGATCGTGCACCTGCCCAATCACCGCGACATCGTGGTGGATGCCAGCGTTTCGCTGACGGCATACCTCGAATCGCTGGAAACCAACGACGAGGCCGGGCGCGCCGCCAAAGCTGCGCGAACATGCGGCCGCCATCCGGGCCCACTTGCAGAAATTGTCCGGCGCCGCCTACTGGTCGCAGTTCGCCTCGACGCCGGAATTCGTGGTTGCCTTCCTGCCGAATGAGACCGTGTTTAGCGCGGCGCTGGAAGAAGACCCCTCGCTGATCGAGTTCGGTGCGGAAAACCGTGTGATTCTCGCCACGCCCACCACGTTGATCGCCCTGCTCAAAGCCACCGCTTACGGCTGGCGGCAGCAGCAACTGGCCGACAACGCCAACACCGTGCGGGAGCTGGGCAAGACGCTCTATGCCCGTCTCAACGCCTTCACGGGCCACCTCGACGACCTGCGCCGCAACCTCGAGCGCAGCGTGGAGAGCTACAACCGCAGCGTCGCCTCGCTGGAATCACGCGTGCTGGTGAGCGCGCGGCGGTTTCATGACCTGAGCGAAATCGAGACACCCGAGATCCCCGTGCTGGAGCCGGTGGAGACGCTGCCGCGGTCACTGCACGCGCTTGAGTCGGCCACCATCCGGCCCGAACGCGAGTTTGAGGAGATCCCCGAAGTCGGCGCGGCCGTCACACACAACGCCCCGATCCAGGCGGCCGAGGACATCCCGGTGATTGAGTTGCCCATCGCGCCGCCGATGGCCCCGGTGATCGTGTCCGAGCCGCGCGTAGTGTCCGAAGCGCACGTGGTGAGAGAACCGCGCATCGTGCGCGAAGCCAACTTCGTCGTCGAGTAACTGAGTTCCTCCTGCCGCCGCTCGCCAGGCCAAGGCCTTGCCAGCGGCGGTTTCTCTTTTTGCGGAGTCGTTTATGAGGGAGTTGTAAAGTCGCTGTAAAAGTATGCAAAGCAGGCAACGACCTTTCACTGGGCGGCGTATCACACAGTGGAAGGAGTCACCCACCATGAAAAAGAGCCTGCTGAGTTTCGTTGGAACAATGCTGCTGGCCGCGCCTGCCCTGTTCGGTGAGGTCAGCGCGGAGAAGGTCCGCAAGGAGCTGGTTACGCTCCCCTTCTACAGCATCTACGACAACATGATGTTCCGCGTCGACGGCGCGACCGTGACGCTGATGGGGTCCGTCATCCGGCCCACGTTGAAGACGTCCGCTGAGCGCGTGGTGCTCAAGATCGAGGGCGTTGACAAGGTGGTGAACGAGATTGAGGTGCTGCCGCTGTCGCCCTTTGACGACGGCATCCGCGTCCGCGTGGCCCGTGCCCTGTATGGCAACAACGTGCTGAACCGTTACGCCATCGGCGCCAACCCGCCCATCCGCGTGGTGGTGAAGAACGGTGAGGTCACCCTGGAAGGCATCGTGAACAACGAGATGGAGCGCAACGTCGCGTTCCTCACGGCCAACGGCGTCTCCGGAGTGTTCAAAGTGACGAACAACCTGCGCGTGGAGCGCCGGCGTTCGGAAAGCTAAACAGACCAAATCCCACTACCTTTACGGGGCGGACTTCGGTCCGCCCCTTTTTCGTGTGTGCGGCCCGTGGTGAGGGGGGATTGACAACACTCGATTCAACTGAGTGACAATAAAGACCCATGGGGATCTTTGTAACCGGCGCCACGGGCTACCTTGGCAGCGCCGTGTGCCGTCTTCTCCGCGAACAGGGAATCGAAGTGAGTGGCCTGGCGCGGAGTCCTGAAGCAGCCGTGAAGTTGCGCGAGTCCGGTGTGATTCCGGTGGAAGCAGACCTTGCCTCAGCCGATGCGCTGGCGGCGGCCGCGCGGAAAGCCGATGGCGTCATCCACGCGGGCTTCCAGTGGGGGTCCGAGGCCGGCGCGATTGACGCACGGGCAGTGGCCACGCTGCTCGACGCGCTGGCAGGCAGCGGCAAGCCATTTCTCTACACCAGCGGCACCTGGGTGATGGGCGAGACCAAGGGGCGCGTGGCCGGGGAGATGTTCCCGCTGAATCCGCCCGCTGTGGTGGCCTGGCGGCCGGCGGTGGAGCGCGCGGTGCTCGATGCAAAAGAGCGCGGCATTCGCACGGTCGTGCTGCGTCCGGCGACGGTTTACGGCCGCGGCGGGGGCCGGGTGTCGGCCATGCTGCGCGAGGCGCGCGAGCAGGGCACGGTGCGCGTGGTGGGCAACGGCGACAACCACTGGAGCTTTGTGTGCATCGACGACGTGGCTTCGCTCTACGCCCTGGCGCTGGAACGCGCGCAGGCCGGTTCGCTCTATCTGGCCGCGCACGGCACGGCGGTGACGGCGCGGGCGGTGGCCGAGATGACGGCCAGAGCCGCCGGCATCCCGGGCAAGGTGGACTACCTGCCGCTGGCGGTGGCGCGCGAGAAGATGGGAGCGATGGCCGATTGCCTGGCCATGGACCAGCAGGTGCTCAGCACGAAAGCCGCGCGCGAGCTGGGGTGGAGGCCCAACGGTCCCGGCGTCCTGCAAGCCATCGCGGCCGGTACGGCGTGATTGTCGCACTCGATACGACCCCGCTCAGCGCCGCTCCTGGCGGCATTGCCCGCTACACGGCCCAACTGCTGGCCGCCTTGCGCGCCTGTTATCCCGATGACCGCGTGATTGCCCTTACGGACCAGAATGCCCGCCTCGGCCCGCTGCGCCGGCAGTGGTGGAGCGTGGGTTTGCCGCTGGCGCTGCGTGAGGAGCGCGCTGTGGTGTTTCATGGCACGGACTTTGCCGTTCCGTACGTGCCGGTGTGCGCCGCCGTGATGACGGTTCACGACCTCTCGCCGTGGCGCGACGAATTTCGCGCCGCCACCAGCGGGCGCGTCCGTCGCCGCACGCCCTGGCTGCTGAGGCTGAACCTGGCCACGCTCGTCATCACGCCTACCGAGGCCGTGCGCCGCGAGGTGATCGAACAGTTCCGGCTGCCCGCTGACCGGGTGTGTGTGACGCCGCTGGGCGTCGCTCTCTCACCGAGCGGGGAAGGGAAGGAGGACTTCGTGCTGGCCGTCGGCGCCGGCGCGCGCAAGAACCTGGAGACGGCCCGCCGCGCCGCCGAAGGCATCGCCCCGCTGCGGATTGTCGACCGCGATGTGACCGACGCCGAACTGGCTTCGCTCTACACGCGTGCCAGGGCGCTGCTGATGCCCTCGCTGTATGAAGGCTTCGGGCTGCCCGCCGTGGAAGCGATGGCCTGCGGCACACCCGTGCTGGCCTCGCGCGATGCGGCGCTGGTGGAGGTGTGCGGCGGGGCGGCCGAGCACATCGACGCCCATGACATCGCCGCCTGGCGCCGTGCGCTCGAAGCGCTGCTGGCATCGCCCGGGCGCGCCGCCGCGCTCGCCGAGGCCGGGCTCCGCCATGCCCGCGCGTTCACCTGGGAGCGCACCGCGCGGCTCACCCACGCCGTCTACGAAGAGGCGCAGCGACGTCATGGATAGGGCGCAGGGGAAGCCGCGTGCCCTCGTCCTGTCGCCGGAGGCCCCGTACCCGCTGTGGGGAGGCGGGGCGCTGCGCACGGCGTCGCTGTTGCACTCGCTTGCGGAACGGTACGAACTCGACGTTCTGCTCTTCCGTGAGCCAACCGCCGGGCGATCCGGCCGCGGCGCTGCCGCGGGGACTGGCCGCCCGCACCGCAGTGGTCACCCTGCCGCACCATGCGCGCACGGTTTCGGCAAGGCTCCGCCGCAACGCTCTGCGCCTGCTGCGCGGCGTGCCGCCGTTGTGGGATCGTTTTCACGGCTTTGACCGCGAGGTGACGGAGTTCGTGGCAGGACAGGCCTACGACGTGGCCGTGGTGGAGCATTTCTGGTGCGCTCATTATGCGCGTATTCTCCGTCCTCATGCGCGGCGCCTGGTGCTGGATCTGCACAACGTGGAGTCCTCCCTGCACCGCCGTTACGGCGCGGCCGAGAGTGGGGCGCTGGGCTGGGCGCATGGCCGCTTCGCGCGTGCCTATGAAGCGCTGGAAGCGGCCTGGCTGCCCCGGTTCGACCTCGTTCTTGCGCCATCGGAAGCGGATGCCGCGCTGCTGCCGGCGGTCCGCACCTCTGTTTACCCGAACACGATTCCCCTCCATCCGGCCGCGTCGCCTTATGTCGCGCGTCCGCCGATTGTCGTCTTCAGCGGCAACATGGAATACCATCCCAACGTGCAAGCCGTGCGCTGGTTTGGGTGCGAGGTTTGGCCGCTTATCCAGCGTGCCCGCCCGGAGGCCGAGTGGGTGTTGGTGGGCAAGAACGAGCAGGCTGTGCGACCGCTGCTGGCCGGGCTGCAGGGTGTCCGCTGCACGGGGATGGTGGAGGACGCACTGGCTGAGCTGGCGCGGGCCGCCGTGGCCGTGGTGCCGCTGCTGAGCGGCTCGGGTACGCGATTGAAGATCCTGGAGGCGTGGGCCGCCGGAACGCCGGTGGTCTCCACGCCGTTGGGAGCGGAAGGGCTGGGCCCGGCTGGGGCTCTGCCGCTGGCGCTGGCATCCACGCCGGGGGAATTCGCCGCCGCTGTTCTTCGCCTTCTCGACGCCCCGCTGGAGGCCGCTGGGCTTGCGGATCGCGGTCGGCGGCTCTACGAAGATTCTTTTACATGGGAGTCCGCCGGGAGGGTTCTGACCGGACTGGGGATGTGACTATACTAAAGAGACTGTGCGCGACCGTGTCCTGGAATTGGGTGATGGATAGGTCTTAGTACGCATGGCGAGAACAGATTGCATGCGCATTTCCGTCGATGCACACGCTGTCGGGCGCAAACTCACGGGCAACGAAGTTTACATCCGCAGTCTTTTGAACGAAGCCGCCGCGCTCGACTCCGGGCACGAGTTGATCGCCTACGTCTCGGAGCCTGGCGCCGAGGCGCAGCTCGATCCACGCATTCAGTGCCGCAGCGTCTCGCGCAATCCGTTTAAGCGGCTTGGCTTTGATCTGCGCCGCCACCTGCTGCGCGACCAGCCCGACCTGCTCCACATCCAATACACCGGCCCAATTTTTTCTCCCGTGCCGATGGTGGTGAGCGTGCACGACGTGAGCTTTGTCGAGCGGCCCGACTTTTTTCCTCCGGCGCGGATTTTCCAACTCCAGCGCACCGTGCCGCGGACGATCCGCATGGCGGCCGCGATTCTGACGCCGAGCGAGTTTTCGGCGCGGGCCATCCAGCGTGTGTACGGCACACCCGCTGAGAAGATACACATCGTCCACAATGGCGTTTCGTCGTTCTTCCGCTGCGTGTCGCGCGAGTTGGCGCGGGATGAGGTGGAGCGCCGCTTCTCCATTCCGGGACCCTATCTGCTCACGGTGGGCGACCTGCAGCCGCGCAAAAACCAGGAAGGCCTCATCGCCGCGTTTGAAGACCTGATGCGCGAGCGCCCCGACCTGCCGCATCACCTCGTGATGGCCGGAAAGGGCAACTGGCACGCCGGGCAGGTGCGCAGCCGGGCCGACCGCTCGCCGCTGCGCGAGCGCATCCACTTCACCGGATTCGTCACCGACGAATCGCTGCTGTATCTCTACGGAGGCTGCGACCTGTTCGTGTTCCCCAGCTTCTACGAAGGCTTCGGCATTCCCATTGTCGAGGCGATGGCCTGCGGCCGGGCGGTGGTGTGTTCGGACGCCAGCGCGACGGCCGAGGTGGCCGACGGCGCCGCCATCCTGTTTCCGCCCTCCGACATCGGCGCCATGGCCAGGGCCATGCGCGACGTGCTGGCCGATGCTGAACTCCGCCAGCGCATGGAGCGGCTGGGCTTGCAGCGGGCGGCGCAATTCCAGTGGCGCGAGGCGGCGGCGCGGACACTGGAGGTCTATTGCGGCGTGGTCGAAGGCTGCCGCGCGGCCAAGAGCAAATCGCGGCGTGAGGCGGCGCAGGCCGTCCCGGTGTCGCGGCCGTGAGGCGTCTGGCATGGGCGCTGGGGCTGTTGGCTTGTTGCGCGAGCCTCTCCGCGGAAACGCTCCAATACAAAATCATCTGGCCGAGCGGCGTCAGCCTCGGCACGGCGCGGCTGGAGACCACGGGCGAGGTGAACGCCAAGCCCGGCGCCGTGCTCAGCGCCATGATGCTGCTCGACGCCAGTTTCCCCGGCATTCCCGTGACGGGCGAGTTCCACTCGCGGATGGATGGCAAGGGCTGCACGCAGCAGTTCGAAAAGAAGCTCACCTTCGGCTTGCGCAAAACGGATGAGACCACGGCAGTGCGGGCGGGCACGGCGACGCGCCAGACCGGAGGCGGCGGAGGTAAGTCCACGCTCACGGTTCCGCCGTGCGCTCATGATGCGCTGGCCTTCCTGCAACAGTTCCGGCGCCAGTTGAGCGCCACGCGTTCTTCCGCCACCGCACAGCCGCCGCGGAGCTTCCTGTTCGGTGCGCCATACACGGCCAAGGTAACGCCCGCGGGCACGGAGAAGCTCACCATCGGCGGAACGGAGCGCGAGGCCGACCGCTATCGCTTCCAGGTGAAGGGCCCGGCCTCGGAATCGGAGTTTGAAATCCTATTTGCCCGCGATGCCGCCCACACACCGCTGCAGGTGCGGGTCACGATGGCCCTGGGCAAATTCCGGCTGGAGCTGGTTCCCTAGCCCATGCGGGTCGACTTTTCTCTCCCTGCCGCCCGCCAAGAGCGGGATTGCCGACTACTCGGCCATGCTGCTTGCCGAGCTGCGCTCCCTGGTGGAGATCGAAACCTTCGCCGGGGACGGGAAGCCCTACGCCGGGCCGGCGGCGGGCGCCGTGGCGCTCTATCAACTCGGCAACAACGCCGACCACATCGAAGCCTACGAAGCCGCATTGCGCCACCCCGGCGTGGTCGTGCTGCATGAGGCCAACCTGCATCACCTGATCACGGACCTGACCATTCGCCGCAAGGATTGGGACGGCTATGTTGAGGCCTGCACCTACGATGGCGGCGAGCCGGCGCGCGCTTTTGCCGAACGCGTGCGCGCGCTTGCAGTGGGGCCCGACTACGCCGGCGTATCCATGCTGCGGCGCGTGCTGGAGCGCTCGCGCGGGCTCATTGTGCACAGCCGCTATGTGGGCGAGCAGTGCCGCGCGGCGGGCTATCAGGGGCCGCTGGCCGTCATTCCGCACGGCGCCGCCATGCCGGCGATTGAGCGCATGAACTGGCGCGCGCGGCTCGGGCTGGGCGAGGCTGAACCGCTGGTGGGCATCTTCGGTTACATGAAGCCGTACAAGCGCGTGTCGCAATCGCTGCGCGCCTTCGCGCGGCTGCGGCGGCTTGTGCCGGAAGCGCGGCTGCTCATGGTGGGCGAGGAGCATCCGGATTTTCCGCTCGATCCGCAGATCCGTGCCCTGGGCCAGCAGTCCGCCGTGCGCCGATTTGGCTACGCCAGCATCGAGGAGTTTGAGGGCTACCTCTCGGCCTGCGATGTCGTGCTCAACCTGCGCTTCCCCACGGTGGGCGAAACCTCAGGCACGCTGCTGCGCGCCTTCGGCATGAGCAAGGCCGCTATTGTGAGCGACGTCGGCAGCTTCGCCGAGTTCCCCGATGATGTGTGCTTGAAGGTTCCGGTGGATGCCTCGGAAGAGGACACGCTCTTTGAGAGCTTGAACCTGCTGGTTTCGCGGCCTGACCTGGCGCGCTCGCTCGGCGCGCAGGCCCGCGCGTGGGTGGAGCGGGAGTGTTCCTGGAGCCGCGTGGCCCGGCTCTATGCTTCGTTTCTCGAAGCCGTCGCCGAAGGGCGCGAGTGGCTTGAGGAGGAGCAGGCTGCCGCGCCCGCACCGGCAGCGGTGGTCGAAGTACCCGGCGAATACGTGAAGGGCTGGGCCGAACCGTCAGCGCGCGAGTATGTCGACACTCATCTCACGCGGCTCGTGAAGACGCTCGAAATGACGCCCGCCGGCGGGCCCGATCAGCGCATCCTGGAGATGGGCGCGTACCTGCAGATCACGCCGTCGCTGAAAACGAAGCTCGGCTATGGCGAGGTGCGCGGCTGCTACTACGGCGAGGCGGGCAAGACCGATCACCGCGAGGCGGTCTCGATGGAGGGCGAGCGCTTCACCTGCGAGGTCGATCTCTTCGACGCCGAGCATGATCCGTTCCCCTACGGCGACGCGCACTTCGACACCGTGCTCTGCTGCGAACTGCTGGAGCACCTCACGGCCGACCCGATGCACATGATGGCCGAGATCCACCGCATCCTCAAGCCGGGCGGCCACCTGGTGCTCACCACGCCCAACATCGGCTCGCTGCGCGCCATCGCCGCCCTGCTGGCCGGGTATCATCCGGGTTTCTTTCCTGCTTACATCAAGCCGGCCGAGGCCGGCGCCGAGACCGACGCACGCCACAACCGTGAGTACACGGCCCGCGAGATCTACCTGCTCTTCCACGATTCCGGTTTCGATATGGTGCGCCTGGAAACGGGTGAGTTCAAAGACATTCCCCGCCCTGAGCATGTGTGGGTGGAAAACATGCTGCGGCGCTACGGCATGCCCGATGACCTTCGTGGCGACGGCATCTACGCCGTGGGCCGCAAAGCAGGCCCGATGCGGTCGCGCTGGCCCGCCTGGCTGTATAGTTAAGATCCGCGCACGGCACGTATGAGCGCCCGCTACGACAATCCAGAGGTGGCCATTACCGGTGAAGGGCGGCTGTCGGTCCGCTTCCGCCTGGTGAACGACACGGCCCTACACTGGCGCGGCGCGCAACTCGGCTGGCAGGTGACTGATGGCGAATCACACCGCTATCTGGAGGATGGCCCCGCCCTACCACTCCCGGCTGAACTTCCCTCCGGCGCCGCACAGGAGTGCGCCCTCGAAGGTCCGCTGCCGACCTTTGCCGGACGCTATCGCCTCTTCCTTGCGCCGCTGGTTCCGGCGCTCGGCGGCTGGCTCCACACCCAGGGCGAACGGGCGCTTGTGGTGGATGTGGAAATCGGATCAGATGGTCCCATTCTACTGGCCACCCGCGAGTCCACCATGGGCGAGTTGGCGCGGCGCGATAGTTTCGGCCCGCCGCTGGCGATGGCCTCGCTCGTCTGGCGCAACCGCAGCCTCGCCTGGTCGCTGGCGCGGCGCGACCTGGCGGCGCGTTTCCGCGGTTCTATCGGCGATGCGATGTGGGCCGTGTTTCACCCGCTGCTGCTCATGCTTACCTATCTCTTCGTTTTCGGCGTGGTGTTGCGGGCGCGCTTTGCCGGCGACCCGAGCACGGCCGGATTCGCCCTCTACTTTCTAGCCGGCATGATCCCCTGGCTCGCCTTCAGTGAAGCCGTGGGCCGCGCGCCGGGCACGCTGCTCGAGCACCGCCACTTCGTCAAGAAACTGGTCTTCCCCGTCGAATTGTTGAACGTCAGCCATGTGCTGTCGGCCTTGGTGACGCAGATGATCGGGCTGGCGCTCCTGTGCGCGCTGCTGTTCCTGCTGCGCGGCAGCTTGCCGCCAACGGCGCTGCTGATTCCCCTGCTGCTCATCCCCCAGGTTCTGCTGACCCTCGGCATCTCCTGGACCTTGAGCGCGCTCGGTGTCTATCTGCGCGACCTGGGCCAGATGATCGGCTTTGCCCTGACCCTGCTCTTTTTCCTCACGCCCATCTGTTATCCCGAGGAATCGCTGCCGGCGGGCTTGGACTGGTATTTCCGCAAAAACCCCATCTACATCCTCGTGCGCGGCTGGCGCGCCGTGCTGTTACAGGGGCTCGTCCCGCCGCCGAAGATGATGATCCTGCTCTACGTTGCCAGCCTGCTGGCGGTGTTTGTAGGCGCGCACCTCTACCGCAAGCTGCGCCCGACGTTTGCCGACGTGCTGTAGGCCCCTACTTTTTCACGATCTCCACGCGCCGGTTCTTCGCGCGGCCTTCCTCGGTGCGGTTGTCCCCGATGGGTTGCTCCTGCCCGAACCCCGCCGCGGCCAGCCGGTTGGCCGCAATGCCCGCCGCCGTGAGGGTCGCTGTCACCGACTGCGCACGCGCCTTGGACAGGGCCAGGTTGGCCGCCGCGTTGCCGGTGTTGTCCGTGTGCCCTTCCACGCCCACGCGCAGCGCGGGCCTCTTCTTGAGCATGGCCGCGATCTCATCCACCATGGGCCGCGACTCGGGCAGAATCTCCGCCTTGCCCGTGGCGAAGTGGATGTCCAGCGCAATGAATCCGTCCTTGTCGATCGCCGCAGCCATGGCATCCGCCGTGATCACCTGCTGCATGGGCTCCTTCTCCACGATGTGCAGGAAATAGTAGCGGCCGGCGTGGTTGCCCGACGCCTGGACCTCGGCCCATACCTCGGCGCCGTTGCGGACGGCCTTCATCACGCTGACGCTGTCGTCGCTGTAGACCACCTGCCCGCCCACCGCCTTGATTGCGTTCTCGTAATTGCGGCGAATGGCGAGGCCGCCCGGATGAGCCTTGGGGTCGAGCAGGTAGTAGTGAATGCGCGTATAGCGGCCTTCGACCGAGGCCGGCGGTTTCGTGCGGAATCGGAAGGCCGCGAAGCCCTGCTGCTGGTAGTTGGAGAGGGAATAGCCGGGCATCCGGTTCGGGAACAGAGGGTGATCCGACGATCCTCGGACATCTTTGGGATGCGGCTGCGCGGCCAGAGGCAGGCACACGGCGGCAAGGGCGAACAGGCTGGGAATTCGCATTAGTGCATTATAGTCTTGCCCGCCGAGAGCCGTCCGGCCGGCCATTGTCGCGTTAGCAGTAGGAGACAATAGTCCGATGGCCCTCATGAGCCCCCGCTTCCGCCAACAGCCCCGCTTGCAAAGCGCCGCCAGCAACGCGCCGCCCTTTCGGCGGGGAGAGATCAGCGTGGGCGTGCGCGCCCTGCAGGAAGCGCTGGTCGACCTCGGCTATGCCATGCCCAACTCCTGCAAGAAGAACGACTGCGACGGCAACTTCGGACCGGAAACCGAGCGCACCGTGCGCCAGTTCCAAACAGACCACCGGCTTTCGGTCGACGGCGTGGCCGGGCGACAGACGCTCACCACAATGGACCAGATCTTCCTCGCCCACGACCCGTATTACAAAGACCCGCTGCTGGAGAACGCCAAGCTCCAGGCGCAACTGGCCGGCTCGCCCGGCCGCGGACCCTACACCTGCACCACGGCCCGCAAGTAAGCCCCTACGACTGCCATGAATATCGACACCGCTTCGGCTACGATCAAGGTCGACACCCCCGGCGCGAAGCCCGACGTTCACATCGGGCGGTCGCAGGCTACCTGCCATCTCACGCGCGGCTTTCTCATGGAAGGCGACACGGAGACGTTTAACGACGCCATCAACTTCACAGGCAAAGTGAAGGCCGCCACCAACGACAAGGAGTTCGCCAACTGGAAGTTCCGCTTCCTTCAGTTCCAGCGCGTGGAGTTCCTCGGCTACTTCTACGCCGGTCCGAAGAAAAGCGCCGGCCAGATCTCGCTCCAACCTCATTTGAAACCCGCTCTCAGCGAAAAACTTCACCTCGATAGCGAGGAAGATTACTCGCCCTGGACCCACTCCTTCGACGCCACGCTCAAGGCCGGGTTGATCACGCAGATCTCAGGCGACCACCCGGCCTCGCGCGCCAAGCTCGAGTTGACCAACAACAAGACCAGCGCCACCAACTTCCTGTTCCACATCGTCGACAAGCGCACCTTCTGGACCGTCTTCACGGCACAGGGCCCCGACGGCGCGTTCCAACCGCTGGGGCACATCGAATGGGCGCTGGAGTTCAATCTGATGTTCAAGTGGAAGGGCGGCAAGCCGGAGAAGTCGCGCAACTCCAGCACGCTCACCACGGGGAATTTCACCAGCGGCGCGCCCAGCGACGCCGAAGTGAAGAGGATGTGCACCGCGCCCGCCGAACCGTTTGGCAACGAGGCCGTGCGCAATGCGATTAAGTTCACTGTGATCGGCGGGCCTCCGAACCGGTCTGATCAGGACACGATTCAGTTCATCAACCTGCCGGCGGATTTTTATCAGCCCTGAGCGGGCCGGGACGGGCGCGGGCTAGGAGCCCGACTGGCGTTTGGCGGCTTCCACGCGAGCAGCGGCGCGCTTCTGCGCATTGAGGGCGCGGGCCACATCGAGCGCGTCGTCGGGATGCAACAGGCGTTCGCCGGCGCGCCGCAGGGCAGCTTCGGCGCGGGCGAGGTCGATCTCATTCACCGCCTCGGCGCGGCTGGCGAGCACGCGCACATGCCCGTCGCCCACCTCAAGGTAGCCGCCGGTCACCACCAGCTCATGCGTCTGGCCGTCGGCCTTCTTGTAGGTCAGGCGGCCGATGCCCAATTCACCCAACAAGGGGGAGTGGCCGGGCAGAATGCCGATGTAGCCCCGCGCCGCCGGAATCTGCGCCTCCAGCACATGTTCGTGCAGCAGCAGTTTTTCGGGCGTGGCGACTTCGAGCGTGAAAGTATGCGTCATGGGCGCTTGCTCCGGACTCTGGCTAGCCCACCTTCTTCAATTCCTCGGCGCGCTCCAGAACCTCTTCGATCGTGCCCTGCATGTAGAAGGCCTGCTCGGGCACGTCGTCGTGCTTGCCGTCGCAGATCTCCTGGAAGCCCTTGATCGTGTCGGCGAGCTTCACGTACTTGCCCTTGAAGCCGGTGAACTGCTCGGCGACGTGGAAGGGCTGTGAAAGGAAGCGCTGGATCTTGCGAGCGCGCGACACGCTCTGCTTGTCCTCTTCCGACAGTTCGTCGATGCCGAGAATGGCGATGATGTCCTGCAGGTCCTTGTAGCGCTGCAGAATCTGCTTCACGCGCTGCGCCGTGCCGTAGTGCTCTTCGCCCAACACGCGCGGGTCGAGAATGCGCGAGGTGGAAGCGAGCGGATCGACGGCCGGGTAGATGCCGAGGGCGGCGATGTCGCGCGAAAGGTTGGTGGTGGCGTCGAGGTGGGCGAAGGTGGTTGCCGGGGCCGGGTCGGTGTAGTCGTCGGCGGGCACGTAGATGGCCTGCACGGAGGTGATCGAGCCCTTGCGCGTCGAGGTGATGCGCTCCTGCAGTTCGCCCATTTCGCTCGCCAGGTTCGGCTGGTAGCCCACGGCCGACGGCATGCGGCCCAGCAGCGCCGACACTTCCGAGCCGGCCTGCGTGAAGCGGAAGATGTTGTCGATGAACAGCAGCACGTCCTGGCCTTCTTCGTCGCGGAAGTACTCGGCGACGGTGAGGCCGGTGAGGCCCACGCGAAGGCGCGCGCCGGGCGGCTCGGTCATCTGGCCGTAGATGAGCGCCACCTTTGATTTCGTGTAGTCGGAGGGATCGAGAATGCCGCCCTCCTGCATTTCCAGCCACAGGTCGTTGCCTTCGCGGGTGCGCTCGCCCACGCCGGCAAACACGCTGACGCCGCCGTGGTGCATGGCGATGTTGTTGATCAGCTCCATGATGACGACCGTCTTGCCGACGCCCGCGCCGCCGAACAGGCCGATCTTGCCGCCCTTGAGGTAGGGCTCGAGCAGGTCGATCACCTTGATGCCGGTTTCCAGCATGTCGAGGCCGCCGGACTGTTCTTCAAACGTCGGCGCCTCGCGGTGAATCGGGTAGCGCTGCGCGGTGTTCACCGGGCCCATGCGGTCCACCGGCTCGCCTAGAACGTTGAGCACGCGCCCCAGCGTCTGCTTGCCGACGGGCACCGTCACGGGACCGCCCAGGCTCTCGGCCTTCATGCCGCGCACCAGCCCGTCGGTGGGCTTGAGCGCGATGGTGCGCACGCGCCCTTCGCCGATGTGCTGGGCCACCTCGCACACGATGTCGATCGGCTCGGGCACTGTGAAGCCCTCGCTGGTGATGCGAATGGCGGTGTAGATGATCGGGATCTGCCCTTCGGGAAACTGAATGTCGACGGCAGGTCCGCGACCTGAATGACTTTTCCGACTACGGTCTGTGTGGCGGTGGACATGGGTGATGGCTCCAGAGCGGCGGCGCGGTTACTCCAGCGCGGCGGCGCCGCTGACAATCTCGATGATTTCCTTGGTAATGCTCGCCTGGCGCACGCGGTTCATGTAGAGCGTCAGCTTGTCGATGACTTCGCTGGCGTTCGATGTGGCGGCGTCCATGGCGGTCATGCGGGCGGCGTGTTCGGCGGCGGTCGATTCCAGCAGCGCGCGGAACATCTGGCCCTCGATATATTGCGGCAGCAGCATGCCGAGGAGCACCTGCGGCGGCTCCTCGAAGATATAATCCGGCGTCGAACCGCCCTCGGGCAGTTCCACCGGCAACACCTGGCTCACGGTGAGCTTCTGCGAAATGACGCTCTTGAACTCGTTGCAGATGATGTAGACCGAATCGATCTCGCCCTTCTCGTAGCGGTCGATGATCTTGTCGGCGAGCGCTTTGGCGTCGGAGAACTGTGGCGTCTTCAGCCCCGTCAGTTCGCCGGAGACGTCGGCGCGTTTGCGGAAATAGTCGCGCCCCTTGCGGCCCACGGTTTCCACCTGAATCTTCTGCCCCGGGCGCTCGTCGATGAAACGGTGCGCGGCTTTGATCAAGTTGGAGTTGAAGGAACCGGCCAGGCCGCGGTCCGAGGTGATCAGGATGAGCTGGACGTTTTTCTCTTCGCGCCGCGCCAGCAAGGGATGGCCGGCCACTGAATCCAGGCCGCGCACGCTGGCCGCCAGGTTGCTCAGCAGCCGCTGCATCATGCCATTGTAAGGGCGGGCGGCGATCACGCGCTCCTGCGCGCGGCGCAGCTTTGCCGCCGAGACCATCTTCATGGCCTTGGTGATCTGCTGCGTGTTCTTAACCGAGCGGATGCGGCGGCGTATGTCGATTAGAGAGGGCATTGGTGCTCCGGCGGGCTACTTGGCTCCCTGAACGAAGCGTTCCTTGAATTCCTTGAGCACGGCGTTCATCCGCGCTTTCAGGTCGTCGTCGATGGCCTTCTTCTCGCGGATGTCGACGAGCAGTTGCGGGTGCGCGTTTTCCACGAAGCGGTACATCTCCATTTCGAACTTGCGCACCTGGTCGACGGCGAGGTCGTCGAGATAGGCGTTGGTGCCGGCAAAGATGGCCAGCACCTGTTTTTCCACCGGCAGCGGCGAGTAGTTGGCCTGCTTGAGCAGTTCCACCAGGCGCGCGCCGCGGGCCAACTGCTGCTGGCTGGCCTTGTCGAGGTCGGAGCCGAACTGGGCGAAGGCGGCCAGGGCGCGATACTGCGCCAGCTCCAGTCGCAGTGAACCGGCCACCTGGCGCATGGCCTTGATCTGGGCGCTGCCGCCGACGCGGCTCACCGAGATACCCACGTTGATGGCGGGCCGGATGTTGGAGTTGAACAGGTCGGCTTCGAGGAAGATCTGGCCGTCGGTGATGGAAATCACGTTCGTGGGAATGTAGGCCGAAACGTCGCCGGCCTGCGTTTCAATGAACGGCAGGGCGGTGAGCGAACCGCCGGACTTCAACTTCGCGGCCCGCTCCAGCAGGCGCGAGTGGAGATAGAACACGTCGCCCGGGAACGCTTCGCGGCCCGGCGGACGGCGCAGCAGCAGTGAGATTTCGCGGTAGGCCGCGGCGTGTTTGGAAAGGTCGTCGTAGATGGCCAGGGCGTGCCCGTCGTTGTCGCGGAAATACTCGCCCATGGCGCAACCCGAGTAGGGGGCCAGATACTGCATCGGCGCCGGATCCGACGCCGTGGCGGCCACGACGATGGTGTACTCCATGGCGCCATATTCTTCCAACGTGCGCACCACCTGGGCCACGGTGGAGCGCTTCTGCCCGATGGCGACGTAGATACAGATCACGCCGCTGCCCTTCTGGTTGATGATCGTGTCGAGCGCGATGGTCGTCTTGCCCGTCTGGCGGTCGCCGATGATCAGCTCGCGCTGCCCGCGGCCAATGGGGATCATCGAGTCGATCGCCTTAATGCCGGTTTGCAGGGGCTCTCTCACCGGCTGGCGGTCCACCACGCCCGGCGCCAGGCGTTCAATGGCATAGTGCGTGGCGGCTTCAATCGGACCCTTGCCGTCGATGGGATTGCCGAGCGCGTCCACCACGCGGCCGACCAGCCCCGGACCGACGGGCACCGACATGATGCGGCCCGTGCGGCGAACCTCGTCGCCTTCCTTGATTTCGTGCGCTTCGCCCAGCAGCACGGCGCCCACCTGGTCCTCTTCGAGGTTCAGCGCGATGCCCGAAACCCCGTGCGGGAATTCGATCATCTCACCGGCCATCACCTGTTCGAGGCCGTGAACACGGGCAATGCCGTCGCCCACGCTGATCACCGAGCCCACCTCGGCCACGTTGATGGCGGCGTCGTAATTCTCAATCTGCTGGCGCAATACGCGCGCGATTTCGTCTGCTCGCACCTGAGCCATACGTCGTTATCCTTCAGTCCTTCAGGAGGACAGCCTCTGTCGCAGCACATCGAGCCGGCCGCGCACCGAGCCATCGTAGATTTTGGAGCCGATGCGAGCCGAAAGGCCGCCCAGCAGAGATTCTTCCACTTCGAATTCGCACCGGACTTCCTTGCCGGTGATGCGCCGCAACTGCGCGCCCACGGCCGCGCGCTGTTCGTCGCTCAGCGCCAGCGCCGAACGCACATCAGCGCGGACTCGCCCCAGGCGCTCGTCCACGGCCTCTTCAAACGCCTTGGAAATCGTTGCCAGAAGGTTCACCCGCCGGTGGTCGATCACCACAAAGAGAAAATTTCTGACCACTTGCGCCAGCCCGAGCATCTGCCCGAACTCGCTCACCACGGCGCGCTTGCGGGCCGGAGGCACGGCCGGCGACAGCAGCACGCCGCGCAGGTCCGCCGACTCGGCCAGCAGGCCCTCAAAGTCACGCAGTTGAGCGATCACGGCGACGGCGTCGACGGCGGAACCTGGGGCGAGCACCACTTCGGCCAGTGCACGGGCGTATCGATTGGCGGTTGCGAGTGACATGGTGTGTTCGTTATCCCCGCTGTTCCGGCCGCGCCTGCTCGTTGAGTCCGGCCACAAAGCCGCCCACTAGGCCGGCCTGCACCTGCACGTTCATACGGGTGCGGATCTTCTCTTCGGCCAGTTGCAGCGCCAGTTGAGCGGCGAAGCGGCGCAAGTCAAACTCGGCATGTTTCACAGCCGAGGCGATTTCCTGCTCGGCGGTGGCCTGCATCTTGGCCTGCAACTCGTCCGTCTCGCGGCGTGAACGCTCGCGTTCCTTTTCCATTTCCTTGCGCGCGTCGGCTTTCAACGCTTCCAGTTCGCCGTCCAGGTTGGCGATGCGCCTGCTGATGTCGGCCACCTGCGCCTCGGCTTCGGCCTTGACGCGGCCCGCCGCATCGAGGGCGAGGGTAATCTCCTTGGCGCGCCCGGCGAAAAACGGACCGCCCATGCGGATCGCCAGGAACAGGAGCCCGGCCGCCAGAATGCCGAAATTGATCCACTTATACACGACAGGAACTTCGTGGTGCCCGCCCGCCTCGTTGGCGAATGCAGTCAGGCTGAGGCACAGGAGAAGAGAGAGTAGGATGACGAGGCGTTTCAATTGAGGCCGCCCTTCAAGGCGGCGTTGGCCAGCGATTCGGCGATGGAGTTGCTTTCGCTCTCAAGCGAGGCTTGCGCGGCTACGCGTTCGGCTTCGATCCGCACGCGCGCCGCGGCGATCAGCGTCTCGGTCTGCGCGCGCATGGCCGCCAGGGCGTCGGCCTGCTCCTTGCGCAACCCGGCGCGAAGCAGATCCTGCTCCTTATAGACCTCCGCACGGGCCTGCCGCAGCGCTTGTTCATACTCGGCCGCCTTCTGCTCGGCCGCTTTCCGCGCCGCCGTGGATTGCTCGCGCACGCCCTCGGTTGCCGCACGCCGCTCCTCCAGCGCCTTGTGGATAGGCCGGAACAGCATGTGCTTCAAATAGAGGTGCAGGAGAATCAGCAGGACGAACGTCGGTGCGGCTTGCCACAACAGGGGCCACACTTGAGCCAACATCTGTTCCATGGAAGTTTGAGAAGGGGATGGCGCCACGGGGGACAGGCCGCCAATGCCCTAGAAAATATACGCTAACACAGTAAAGCGATAGCGGGCAACCCGGACCGCCGCTTCACCTCGAATCCCCACTTTTGCAATCGAGCTGAAATTAAATGTTGCCACGGCTTCCCCATTGCAGACTCAAACAGCGTATAGTGAACAACACTGGGCAGCTTCACAGATCCATCTTTAACGCTTAAGGAGAGGTTCGTATGCGATTTTTGAGGGTATTGGCTGGGCTGGCCGTGGCGGTTGCGTTGAACGCGCAAACCACGTCCACCACGATTCTGGGAGCCGTTACGGATTCTTCCGGCGCGGCAGTTGAAGGGGCGAAAATTGTCGCCCGCAACGTGGGCACGAGCGTGTCCACGGAGACACTCACGACCGGCACGGGCGACTTCGCTCTCCCCCTGCTTGACATTGGCGAATACGAAGTCACCGTGGAAATGAGCGGCTTCAAATCGGAAACGAAGAAGGGCGTCCGACTCCAGATCAACGAAAAAGTCCGTGTCGACTTCACTCTCCAGGTCGGCGCGCAATCGGAACGCATCACGGTCAGTGCGGAAGCGGCCACGCTGCGTACCGACGAGGCCAGCGTGGGCGGCACCGTCGAACAGCGCCGCCTGGTGGAACTGCCGCTCAACGGCCGCAACGTCGGCAACTTCGCCGTGCTCAACCCGGGCGTCCAGTTCGGCTCGCGCGGCGGCTATAACGGCCAGTCCGGCGGTGGCGGCGGCATCCCCATCCCCGGCCAGACCATTGCCATCGTCGCCAACGGCCAGCGCGAGGTGAGCCAGCACGCCACCCTGGATGGCGTCGTGGCCACCGAAGCGCGCGTGAACACGGTGCCCTTCTCGCCCTCGCCCGAAGCGATGGAAGAAGTGAAGGTCTACTCCGGCAGCTATTCAGCTGAGTACGGCTTCAACTCCGGGGCCCAACTCATCATGGTGATGCGCTCGGGCACAAATGAACTCCACGGGACAGCGTATAACTTCCTCCGCAACGAAAAGCTCGATGCCGAGGGCTACTTCCAGAACTACTTCACGCCCGCCGGCGCCGCCCGCTCCCCGAAGACCGCCCTGCGCCAGAACCAGTTTGGCTTTGTCGTCAGCGGCCCGATTTACTTGGGCAAACTGTACGACGGCCGCAACAAGACCTTTTTCAACTTCAACTATGAAGGCCGCCGCCGCCGCGAACCTGGCGCCATCTCCACGGCCAGCGTGCCCACCGCCGCCTTCCGCGGAGGCGACTTCAGCACGCTGCTGAACCGCCGCAGCACTGCCGGCGCCGCCCTGCCGTCGATCAACATCATCGACCCCAACTCCAGTCCTGCGGCACCGGTTCCTTTCGCCGGCAACATTATCCCTACCTCGCGCATCACCTCGGCCGCCAGGGCGCTGGTCGCCTTCTGGCCACAGGCCCAGTTTGCGCTCACCGACGACGCTTCGGGCGCCGTCAACTTCCGCAACCCCGGCACCAACTCCATCAACGACGATCAGTATTTCCTGAAGCTTGACCACAACTTCTCGGCCAGCGACAAGATCTTCTTCCGCTACGCCACCAACATCCCGGAGTGGTTCAGCATCACCAACAACCCGAATTTCAGCTACCTGGTAGCCGGGCGCAACCACAACTACGCCACCCAATGGCTGCACGTGTTCACGCCGCGCATGATCAATGAATTCCGCTTCGGCTACACGCAGAGCCGCAGCGACAGCTTCAACCCGCGCGCCAACACCGACTTCACCTTGCCCTCCATCGGCATCAACGGCTTCAATGTGCTCACCGACGGCAACCGCGCGCTGACCGCTCGCGAGGTCGGCATCCCGAGCATGAACGTCACCGGCTTCACCGGGCTGGCCGAGCGCGATGGCGGCAACGGCTTCGACGACAATAAGCTCTACCAGATCAGCAACAACCTGAGCTACACAACCGGCGCCCATACGTTCAAGGCCGGATTCGACCTCCGCCGTGTCACCCTCTTCCGTGGCGCCGCCAATGTCCCCCGCGGCTCCTTCAACTTCACCGGCAACCTTGCCGGCAACTCCTTTGCCGCCTTCCTGCTTGGCGCGCCGACCTCAACGGATTCCCCTGAAGGGCTGCCGCTCACCGACGTCCTTCAATGGCGCACCGGCTTCTACTTCCAGGACGACTGGAAGGCCACCCGCAAGCTCACCCTCAATCTCGGCGTGCGCTGGGAGTACAACACCGCGGCCACGGACGTCCGCGGCCTCTGGCGCAGCTTCGAATGGCGCAACGGCCTCAACAACTCGCCCGAGTTTGTGCCGGCCCAAATCCGGACCCCCTACGACTTTTACAAGCCGCAGAAGAAGATGCTCATGCCGCGCATCGGCCTGGCCTACCGCGTCACTGACGCCTGGGTCATCCGCTCCGGCTTCGGCATCTACTACAACATCCACCAGCTGAACAACTACACGATTCTCAATCTGAATCCGCCCCTGTCGGGTTCCTCCAACTACGCCAACACGGCCAGCAACGGCGCGCTCGTACCCGGCGCCACCGTCTACAGCTTCTCCAGCCCCTTCGGAGCCGTGAACCGGTCCTCGGCCGTCAGCGCCAACGTGCTCAACACCGACAATTTCCAGCCGTATGTCGCGCAGTGGAGCTTCGACCTGCAGCGCCGCCTTCCCTGGTCGGCCACGCTCTCGGTTGGCTATGTCGGCAGCAAGACCACTCACCTCGACAACACGGTCGAGATCAACAACCCTGACCCGTTCATCCCCTCCGGCCCAACCGATACCGTGCAGTCCCGGCGTCCCATCCAGTTCGTGATCGACGACGGTGTGCGGCGCCCGCTCACCCGCACCCGCTTCCTCGACAACGGTGGCAACTCCTGGTACCACGGTCTGCAGGTCTCCCTTCGCAAGGAGATGACGCAGGGCCTGCTCTACACGCTCGCCTACACCTATAGCAAGACGCTCATGGAAGGCTACGGCCGCAATGAAGGCGACGGCTTCAACTCCAACACCTATCAGAACCCGCGCAACCGGCTTGCCGAAAAGGGCCGCGTCGGTTTCGGCGCCGAACACATCGCCGTCATGAGCTTTGTGTACGATGTCCCCATGCCGTCTTCCCTGAAGTCGGGCGTCCCCGGCGTCCTCTTTGGCGGCTGGCAGACCAACGGCATCATCACCCTGCGCACCGGTTTCCCCTTCGCCGTCACCCAGGGCAACCTCCTCAACACGGCCAACTCACCCGTCCGGCCCGACCGTGTTGGTTCCGGCGCCTCCAACCCTACGGTCAACCAGTGGTTTAACGTGGACGACTTCCGCATGGTCAGCTGCGCCAACTCCGCCACGCCCGAGCTCTGCCACTATGGCAACTCCGGCAACGGCATCCTCGACGGCCCCGGCCAGCGCAACGTCGACTTCTCGTTCTTCAAGAACTTCAGCCTTGGTGAACGCGCCAAGCTCCAGTTCCGCACCGAGCTGTTCAACATCTTCAACACGCCCCAGTTCAACGTTCCCAACCGGAGCCTGAACACCAACGTCGGCTTCCGCCCCACGCGGAACGCCTCCGGCCAGCTTGTCTACCCCTCGCAAGCAGGCATCGTCGGTGGCGTCGGCGCCATCACCAGCACAGTGGCAGCCAATCGCAACATCCAGTTCGGCCTCAAGCTGATCTGGTAAGACCCTCTACCGGAAACGGGGCCAGACGCTACTTGCGCCTGGCCCCGAATCCCAACAACTGATACACCCCGCAGTAGCCCGTGATCGCCCCCGCCAGTAAAAAGACGCAAACCACCCCCATCAGCCCCCGCTCAAACCACTCCAGCCCCGGCGCGGCGGCCCCCACCGCTCCTGACAAACTTCCCACCCCCAGATAGAGACGCCTGATCGGCGTAGGCAGATTTGGTGTGATCGTCATCGCCCCTCCCGGAACTTTTCCCGCTCTCCGGTGTCCCTGAACATACCATGATTCGCCATCTTCTTCTGATTACGGCGGTGGCGGCATTTTGGATGGGATGTTCGGCCAACCGCGCCTGGCGCGTCCGCCCCGGGCCGCCCGGAATACGCGCTCGCCGGGGGCAAGCTCAGCGTGCCGTACTCGCAGATGCTGGAACGCTTCAATGGCTTCCAAACCGGCGCCGGGTGGGTGGACCTGCGCCCCTCGATGCGCATCCAGATCGAGAACGCCTATTACGAACCGGGCAAGCCCAAGCGCGGGCTCGAAGGCTTCATCGGCACCGAGCGCCTCTGGTATCGCAAGCCGCCCACGGCCGGGCTCATCGAGGGGGCATTTGAAGATAAGATGCTCGCCGCGCGACCCGCCGCTGAGACTCCCACCACGCAACTGGTGACCGCCCCCCAGCGCGCCCACGACGCCTACCGGCTCTTCTTCTCGATTCGCGTGAACCGCCGCGGCGCCACGCGAGGCGCGGTGATGCTCGGCGCGCCCTCGCAGGCCGCGCTGGAAGCCCGTGCCGCTGCCTTGCTCGCCGACCCCGATTCGGTCTGCCGTGAAGGCTCCCCGGAATGCGTCGTGTTCCCCGAAGTGTGCACGGTCTCCCCGGAAATTGAGGTCACTGTGAACGGCCAGCTGAAGGTTTACACCTGGGCCACACCGCTCTCGGCGGCCGCCGGTAAAGCGCGAAGCGTCAAACTCACGCGGATGATTGAGGGCAAAGCACGCACCATCCCTGTTGACCCGGCCGACGGGAACGCCCTGCGCATGCCGATGCTGCCGGGGGATGAAATGCAAGTGAACTGAAGCCGCGGCTACGGCTTCAAGATCACCTTTGTCAGCCCCGCCTCGTGCGCATACAGCCGGCTGAACATCTCCGGGCCCTGTTCGAGCGGCACGGTGGCGCTGATCATCGGCTCCACCTTCACCGCCCCGCGGCCCATCAGTTCCAGGCACGCCGGGTAGTCGTTGGCCGACGCGCAGGAGCCCTGCAGCCTCACTTCGCGCGTCACCACCGATTGCAGCGGCAGCGTCGTGTCCTTGGTCACGTTGCCGATCAGCACCACCGTGCCGCCCTTGCGCACCGAGTCGATCGAAGCCAGCACGGTGGCGTTTGCCCCCACGGCCTCCATCACGATATCGGCGCCTTCGCCCGCAGTCAGTTCCCTCACGCGAGCCACCACGTCGGCGCTCTTCGCATTGATGGTCACATCGGCGCCGGACTTCTTCGCCAGTTCCAGCCGCGAATCGTCGAGGTCCACCGCGATGATCTGCCCGCAACCCTTCACGCGCATCGCCTGCACCGTGAGCAGGCCGATCATGCCCGCGCCCACCACCACGCAGGAATCGCCCAGCGTGGCCTCGGCCAGGTTGGCCGCATGCACGGCCACCGACACCGGCTCCACCATCGCCGCCTGGTCAAACGAGACGGCTTCGGGAATGGCGTAGACAATGTGCTGCGGCACGGCCACGTATTCGGCAAACGCGCCGTGGCGGCGATAGTCGCCGCAACTCACGCCGAGCACGCGGCGGTCCGTGCAGAGGTTCGGCTGGCCCTTGCGGCAATACATGCAGCGGCCGCAGTTGATCATCGAATCGAAGGTGACGCGGTCGCCTTCACGGAAGCGCTTCACGTTCGCGCCCGCCTTGGCCACCGTGCCCGAAGCCTCGTGGCCCATGATGATGGGCGGAATGCGGCGGCCCGAACCGCCATCATAGCCGTGCACGTCAGAACCGCAGATGCCGCAGGAAACCACGCGCACCAGCAGGTCGTCCGGTCCGATCTCCGGCTCCGGATACTCGACCACAGCGAGCTTCTTATATTCTTCGAGGAGTAGCGCTTTCATAAGAGTCCGGCTTTAGTGTATCGCGCCGGACTCCCGCCGATGCGCCCACCCCCGCGCCGCTACCAGCGCCGCCAGCCGCCGCGCCGCACCACCCTCGACCCGTACCAGCCGCCCCAGCCCGGGCCCCAGCCGGGACCCCAGTACGGTCCCCAACCCCAGCCCGGATAGCCCAGTCCGGCGAAGTAAGGCGGCCGGTTATCGCGCCGCCGCAGCGACGGTGTCCGCGGCTGCGCGCTATCGTAATCCTCCTGCCGCGCGTAGCGGAAGGCCAGCGGCGCGCGTTCGGTGGAAATCATCACCGGGTCGGCCAGCCGGAACGTGAGCGTGTCTTCCGGATAGAGCACCGTCTGCCGGCCGCTGGTCAAGAGCACGCCCAGCACGCCCGCCGCCGCGCCCGCGCCCGCCCCGACTCCCGCGCCGAAGCCGCCATCGGCAATCGCGCCAATGGCCGCCCCCGCTCCGGTCGCCGTGCCGATCGCGGTCGCATCGTTGCCCTTCGACGTCCCGCCCTTGTACTGCGCCAGTTGCGTGCGGATGTTCACGCTGCGGCCGTCGGCCAGTGTCAGTTCGGTCAACTCCACGCCGAGCCGCGACGTGCCCCTCACCTTGCCCGCCTTCACCACGTCGGTCACGCGCGCCGTCACCATCTGGCCGCGCCGCGCCACCACCACGCCGTCGGCGATCAACGGCTGCGTCAGGGTCGCGCTGAACAGATCGCCCACCTGGCTACTGTTGCTCGACACCATGTCGTTCACCCGCACCGCGATCCAGGCGCCGGGTGAGAGTTCCAACTGCGCCGGCAGCTTGCCCACGGGTGCCTCATATTGGGTCTCCCGCCGGGACTCGGTCTCCCGCCGCGGTTCGCGCCGGGCTTCACCGCCCGCCGGGCGCGCTTTATCCTGCGCCTCCTCCACCGTCGGCCAGCCTGCCGATTCAGTGGCCGCTTCCCGCGATTCTCCCGATTGCGCCCCCGCCAGCACGCATCCCAGCACACCAAGCGAGAGCATTGAAAGTAGATTCCGTGTCATGGGATGATTCCTCACCACCGGCCAGTGCAATCCCTATGCCACAGCTAACTGATTGTCCCCGTTTGACTTCGCTCCCGCCGCCGCTGGCCGATTTCGGCCACCTGGTGGCTCTCAGCCGCCGGCCCGCACCGGATAGGCCCCGGCCGGCGTCGGCTCCACGGCAATCTTCGCCGTCGCCTCCCAGGCCGCCCGCACTTCTTCCGGCATCCCCGGCAGCAGGGCCCGAATGCGGCCCAGAATCTCTTCGACGATCTCCGGGTTGTCGCGCCCGGCCTCGGCGCTCTCGGTGGGGTCCTCCACCACGTTGTAGAGCCAGAGTTGGCGTCTGGCCGGAGAGCAGCGGCAGGATGTCCACACCGTCCATCGGCTGCCCAGGCAGCGAGGCTCCCGCCAGCCGCGCAAAGGTCGGCATCAGGTCCAGCGCCGTCGCCATCGTCTCTACCACCTGGCCCTTCGGAATCAGGTTCGGGCATTTGGCCACGAAGGGCACGCGGAAGCCGCCCTCCATGGTCTGCCCCTTACGCCCGCGCAGGCCGCCCACGCTGCCTTGATACCAGGGCCCGTTATCGCTCGTGAATATGATGAGCGTGTTTGCCTCCAGCCCGTTGTCGGCCACGGCTTTCATGATCTGCCCGACGCTCCAGTCCACCTCTTCCACGCAATTGCCATAGAGCCCCATGGCGTTCATGCGACGGAAGCGAGACGACGGCGCCAGCGGAATGTGAGGCGCGCTGTGGGGCATGAAGAGGAAAAACGGGCCGTCTTTGGAGCGATGAATGAAGTCCACCGCATCCTCGGTGTAGCGCGCCGTCAACCCCTCCACGGCAACGTTCGGCACGGTCACCGTTTCGTTCACCACATAATGCAGTGGCGTCATGTCGGAGGAATAGGGAATCCCCACCGCCTCATGGAATCCCCGCTGGTTCGGGCTGTGATGCTTCAGGTTCCCCAGGTGCCACTTGCCGGCGATCATCGTCCGGTAGCCGGCGGCCTGCAGCATGTCGCCCATCGTCTTGCGCGACTCATCCAGCCCCCAAGTGTCGCCCGGCGAGATCACGAAGGGAACCCCAGCGCGCGAGGGATAGCCACCTGTGAGCAGGGCCGCGCGTGCCGGTGAACACACGGCGCTGGCCGAATAAAAGTGCGTCAGCCGCGCGCCTTCCGCGGCTAACTTGTTGATATTGGGGGTTCTGAGCTTCGAGCCGTAGCAATTCAGGTCGCCATAGCCCAGGTCATCCGCGTAGATGAGAATGATGTTGGGCTGAGCCGTGGACGCAGGCGCGTTCTGTTGGTTGGCCAACACAACTCCCGCACCCAACCGGCTCAGGAACTGGCGCCTGAGCATTGTGACGACGTATTCCCTCTGTGAAACTGGGTTACGGCGTCAGAATGTCCTCCATCCGAAAACTTCTGTAAACCGCCGCACCCGACTCCAGAGCATACACGATTCGCCCCGATGGGTCTACCTCAACCGCAGTACTAGCCGGTTGCCCCCCTACCAGCGTCCAGCCGTTGTTGAAGTGGTAGTTCTCGCTGCGCAGCCGCTGCGCCGAACCCAGCGCGAACGAGTAGCTGCCCAGGTCGGCATTCATCGCCAGTTTGGCGGTGCGCCCCTCCTGATCGAGTTCGTACAACTGGCCTCGGCTGTTGGCCCGCGGATTCACGTCGCGATGGGTGTTGCCGTTGTCGAAGACCAGCAGGTAGCGGTCGCTGCCTGGCAGGAATCCGGCGTCGTGCTGGTGAGAAAACCACGGGAAGGCCTCCGCGCTGTCGATCTGAAAATCGCCATCCTTGCCCAGCCGCCACAACACGGCGCCGGAGCCGAAGCCGTCCTGGTAGTCGACCTTCACCGCCCAGTCCAAGTGCCGCATGGAGAGCAGCAGGTTGCCGTCGGAGGTGTACTGCACGGAGTTGGTGTGCAGCCAGTCGGTGGCCACGCCGCCGTCGAACACGGGCGGGCAGGCCCCGTTGTTCAGGCACATCTCGCCCAGAATCGCCTCTTTGCGCACATCCATGTGCTTAAAGCTGTTCCACACCCAGTGGATGTTCATCTCGTTGTCGACGACGATCAGCATGTCGCCCATCACGTTCTTGTTGTCCAGCTCCGGCACGCGCTTCTCGACGCCGGCCAGCAGCAGAATATGCCCGTCGGGCAGGCGAAAGGCCTCGTGGTGAAACCCGCTCGTCGCCGGGTAGCCCAGCGCCTGCAGGCGCTCGCTGACGATGGCCGCGTTGGTCTCCCACAGCGTGATGCCGGCCACGTCAAACTCGCGCGCCACCTGCTCGGTGCGGATCGGGTTGTTGGTCCAAGTGATCGAAAGGAAGGTGCCCCCCAGGTTGGGCCGCGTGATGAAGCCCATCGGCCGCGGGTAGTACCAGATCAGGTTGCCTGAGAGGTCGGTCGCATAAAACGGAGCGCCGATGGGTGAGTTCAACACGACGCCTTCATACGCGGGCGACGCTGGTCCGGTCAGCAGCCGGCGGGCGGGAATCCCCAGTTCGCCTTCATCCACCGTGCCTGTGTGGAAGCCCACGGCCTCGCCGGCAACCGGGAGTCCCTCCACGCTCACCATCAGCCGCGCCGAGTAGGACGCATCCTGCAACAGCCCCGCCAGGTAGAAGTTCACGCTGTGCACCCCGTCGCAGGTGCGCGGTGAACTCAATTGCGGCAGCCCGCCTTCGCGCGTGAATTCCACGTAGGCGACGAAGCCGGGATCGCACCGAGGTGCGCTGAAAATCCACACCAGCGCGTTCGGGGTCGGGTTCACCGCCGCCGCGCCGCTTGGTTCCACCCGCGCCACCACCTCCTGCGACACCACATCCACGGCCTCGGCCGGATCGGTTGACGTCCGCGCGGTCACCTCCACCTCATACCAACCCTCGCCGTCGAGGGTCGCCCATTCGATCGAAGCCCCTGGTGCAAAATCCCGCACCAAGCGGAACTCGCCTCCCTCAGGACGGACACGGAATCGGTACCACACCTCGTCGCCCCCGGCCTCGCGCGCCGTGGCGGTGTAGGTCTGTCGTTCGCCGACTGGCAGCGCAACCGGATTTGAGGGATTGAGGGTGACGGAAATGGCCCAGGCCGCCCCAGCCTGGACAAACAGAAGCGGTACAACGCCGCGCAGCACGCTCCGAAGAGTCATGCCTTTATTATCGGTTCATTTCGACACTCCAGCAGCACGACTCGGTGGGGCTGGATTTTGGCCGCGAATCCGTCAGCCGCCGCGGCGGCATCCGGGCCCGCTCGTGTTGAGCGGAGTCATCCACACCTCTGTCGAGACCAGTCGCGCCATCGACCTCCGCCCGCGCAGAATTGCGCTATCATAGCGATTTGACACACGCCGTCCTTGCTTAATTCGGGTGACCGCGGCCGATAAGGGCCAAGCTCACCCTTCGTGTCTCTCCCCGCAGCCACGAACCAGCAAGGAGCATTGCATTGTCTTCCCAGCCCCTCATCCAGGCCCGCGTCTGCTTTGCCGGCGGTCAGCGCGCCCGCGTCCTCACCTTTGACGGCGAGTGTGACGCCTACCTCTCCGGCACGCTCGAATTCCTCGCCGAATCGGCAGCCGACCTGCCGGCCACCGGCGACATTGTGCTCGTCCGTCCCATTGATGCCGCCACCGTCCTGATCGAACAAGTGCTGCCTCGCCGCACCAAGCTCTCGCGGCGTGCAGCGGGCACACGTCATGAGGAACAGGTGCTCGCCGCCAACGTCGATCTGGCCCTCATCCTCTGTGGACTTGACGGCGACTTCAACGCCCGCCGCATCGAGCGCTACCTCGCCGTCGCCCATGAAGGCGGCGTCGAACCTGTCATTGTGCTGAACAAGGCCGACTGCTGCGACGATCGCGAGGAACGCCTCGCCGCCGCCCGCGCCGTCGCCGGCGACAGCCTTGTGCTTCTGATCAGCGCCTTGAGCGGAGAAGGCTGCGAGGCGCTGGCCGGACTGCTTGCACCGGGAGTCACCGCCGTGCTGCTCGGCTCCAGCGGGGCAGGGAAGTCGACCCTGCTGAACCGGATCACCGGCTCCGCATTGCACCTTACCGCGGCCGTCAGCTAGCACGACTCGCGCGGCCGCCACACCCCAACCCATCGCGCACTCATCGTGCTCGCCACCGGCGCCGCTCTCATCGACACCCCCGGCCTGCGCGAGATCCAGCTCTGGGCCGGCGAATCAAGCGTCGCAGCCGTCTTCGACGACATCGCCGAGTTCGCCGTCCGCTGCCGCTTCGCCGACTGCAGCCACGCGACTGAGCCCGGCTGTGCCGTCCGCGATGCGGTCGACCCGGCGCGCCTGACCAGCTTCCACAAGCTCACCCGCGAGGCCGTTCGCCACACGGACCCGCGCCCGGAGAAGACCCGCTGGCGGGCGATTCACAAGGCGCAAAGGCAGTTCTACAAACTGCGGGGCCACTGACGCATGGCCCGCGCCTTACCACTCCCTCAGGTGTTTGCCCGATTGCCCCCCGCCTTGAAACCGCCGATAAACGGGGCATGCCCGGGGTGCCGCCGCAGCAACGAAAGTCCTCACTGAGCCTCTGGCTCGCCGTGGTGCCCGGTGTGCTCGTCTTCGCGGGCGCCACGGGCATGTTCTTCTACTCGTCGATGCAGTTCAGCGCCGCCCGCAGCGCCCTCAACGCACGCGATGAGACGCCGCTGGAATCCAAACCCGAACCATCCGAGCTCATGAACTGCGTGGAGATCTACGGGGTCACCATGCACTCCAGCGAATCCTACGTGCGCGAGATGAATGGCCTTCCGCAGCGGCGCCCCAAGAACGCCCCCAGCGAAATCTCCACCGTCCTGCGTGGCATGATCCGAAACAACTGCGGCCGCCACCTGGGCCGCGTCGAAGCGCAACTGGAAGTCCGCGATGACGAAGGCAAGCTAGGCCGTGGCTGGATCGCCGGCGGCCGCCTCGCCAGCGGCCAGGGCGCCTCGTTTGAGAAGGCCTGGATCGGCCGCGTCACCAGCTATAAGGTGTTGAAGGTCCGCTAACCCTTCTTCTTCCCCGCGCGCCCGGCTGCGTTCATCGGTTGCCACTTCGTGGGTGCAGCGGCTTCCCGCGTCTCTACAAACGCCGTGTCCGTCTTCTTCCACACTGCCGCCATCGCTTCGGCGCGCTTGGGTTCCGCCACGATCAGGTTCTTCTGTTCGCAGCGGTCGCCGGCCAGATTGTAGAGTTCCCACGGACCATCCGCGCCCGCCGCCACCAGCTTCCAATCGCCCTGCCGCAAGGCGCGGTTGTTGTTGTGATGGAAGTAGAGGAACTCGCGCTCGATGCGCGCCTCCCGCTTGAGCGCAGGCGCGAGGCTCTTGCCCGCCAGCGGCGGTGAGCCCGCCACTGGAGCCTTGGCCACATCGCCGCCGCCCAAGTCGATCATCGTCGGCACGATGTCCACAAAGTGGCAGGGCGTGTGCCGCAACTTGCCCTTTTCAGTGATCCCGTTTGGCCAGTGCGCAATCCACGGCGAGGCGATGCCGCCTTCATGCACCCAGCTCTTGTGCAGCCGGAACGGCGTGTTCGATGCCGACGACCAGCCCGGCCCCAGGCAGAGATGTGTCGCCTCCGAACCCGGCGCCGCCGCCGGATCGTGCCCCTCGCCGCGAATCATGATCTCCGCGCTCGCCCCGTTGTCTGACACAAACAGGATCAGCGTGTCGTTGTACGAATCCATCGCCTTCAACTGCGCCAGCACGCGCCCGATCTCACGGTCCATGCGCGTGATCATGGCCGCGTGAATCGCCATCTTCGTGCGCTGGAACTCCTTTTGTTCCCGCGACAGCGTCGCCCACGGCACGGCGCGCGCCACCTCGCCCGGACCAAACCGCGCCACCTGCTCTTCGGCCGGCGTGTTCCACGGTGGATAAACGCCCGGCTCCATCTTCGCCAGGTCGCAGTTGACGAGGCCCATCTCGCGCATGCGCTTGTGATGCCGTGCGCGCATCACGTCCCAGCCCTCGGCAAAGCGGTCTTTATACTCCGCGATGTCTTCCTGCAGCGCATGCAGCGGAAAGTGCGGCGCGGTGAAAGCGAGGTAGAAGTAGAACGGATCGTCCTTGTGTTCGCGCGCATGCCCCTGCAGGAACCGCACGGCATGCTCGCCGATGGCCTTCGTTCCATAGAAGCCGCCGCTTGGCTTGGGCCGCGGCAACGGCTCATCATCGAGCAGGTGCGCCGTGGGTGTGAAAAAGCGTTGCTGGTCGAGCAGTGTGTAGCTGTGGTCGAAGCTCACCGTCTCCACGGGCTTGAAGCGCAAGTGCCACTTGCCCGAATGATAGGCGCGATAGCCGAGCGGCTTCAGGTAGTGCGGCGCAAAGCGCGTCCACTCGGGGATGTTGCCCGGCGTCATCACATCGCACGCCGTTTGCTGCGCGTAGCGGCCCGTGGTGATGCAACTCCGCGAAGGCCCGCACCGCGCCGTCGAATAGCCTTGCGTGAAGCGCAACCCGCCCGAGGCGAGCGAATCGATGTGCGGGGTCTCGATGTCGCCGCCATAACAGCGGGCATCCGAGTAGCCCATGTCGTCGGCGAGAATGACGAGGAAGTTCGGCCTGCGCGGCCTACGTGGTTGGGCCGCTGCGCCCGTCGTGGTGACGAGCCCCGCCGCCGCGCCGAGAAACTCCCGCCGCCTCATAGCACGTCGGCGTACACGTCCACGAGTGCCTTGATCTGCAGGGCCTCATCGGCGGTGACCTCCACCAACGGCGCGCGCACCGGACCGCCAGGCAGCCCTAGGAAGTCCATCATCTTCTTCATCACCGACACTTCGTAGCCCTTACGCTTGTCGCGCAGCGCATAAAGCGGCAGCACGTACTTCTTCATCAGCGCATTCATCGTCTCGCGGTCGCCCTTCAATCCCGCTTCCGCAATCTTGAGCGAGAGCTTCGGCGCGACGTTGGAAATCGACGACGTGTAAGCCTGCACGCCAATCGCGAAGTACGCAGGCGCGCAATCGTCGCCGATGCCGCCGATCCAGGCCAAGTGGTCGCCCACCTTGTTCATGATGCGCTGGTATTTGCGCGCATCGCCCTGGCCGTCTTTCCAGAAGGTGAGCGTCGGCACGCGGTCACAGAGCTGCGCCACCTGGTCAGGCGTGAACGCCGCCCAGTCGCGCGAATACAGCGACAGCGGCAGTCCGCTCGACTTGCCGATCTCCACGTAATACTGCAGCAGCCCTTCCCAGGGCGCGTTCGTATAGTAGGGTGGCATGACCAGCAGCGCGTCGGCTCCGGCGGCTTCCATGCCCCGCGCCATCGCCTGACCCATGGCCACGTTGTAGCCAACGCCGGCTACCACCGGCATGCGCCCGTTGACGGCCTTGACCACCGTGCGCACCACCTCGATGTTCTCTTCCACGGTCATCGAGTAGATCTCGCCCGTGCCGCCCGCCGCCACCTGCGCGCAAAACGCGTAGCCGCACATCCAGTCGGCCAGCTTGGCCAAACCGTCGTGGTCGATCGACAGGTCGTTCTTAAAGGGCGTGACGGGAAAGCCGAACACACCCGTCAGTTGATTGCGAAGTTCTGAAGGGGTCATACGAAAAGAACCCGTAGTGTATCAAAGCAAACCCGCCATACGCGCAAATGGGCTTCGCCGGGGCTCAGGCTCTTCGCGGACCAGGTGTAAATCAGGCTTTCCTCACACTTCTTTCAACCATCCCTCAAGATTCCCACCCCGCCGCGACCCTACTCTGGACCCATGAAGCTAACCATGACTCTTACTTTGATGGCCGCCGCGCTGGGAATGCTCGTCATCCCGCAGGCCAACGCCCAACCCGGCGTCACCATCTTCTCAGCCGCTGGAGCCAACGCCGAGGCCATCCAAACCGCGGTGGACGAGTTCCGCGCCGCGCTTGGCCCGAATAACGCAAGCAACGTTCCCGGCGACCCCAACGGCCGCCGCGAGATCAACTGGGATGGCGTCGGCGCGGCCTTTTCCGCACCCAACAACATGCCGCCCGACTTCTTCCACGTCAACGTGCGCCGTGGGGCGGTGATGGTGGCCGCGCCGGGCGGCGGCTGGAACGGCTTCCAGGTGAGCGCCAATGAAGCCGACGGCCCGGTGCGCTTCGACAACCACCTCAGCGGTTACTCGTCGCTGTTCACCGCCTTTAGCCGCCAGAAGCTGTTCGCCAGCCTGGGCAACCATGTGTACGAAGTCGAGTTCAAGGTGCCCGGCACCGATACTCCGGCCACCGTACGCGGCTTCGGCGTTGTCTTTACCAACGTCGCCCTGGCGCACATGTCCACCATCGAGTTCTACTCCGCCGAAGGTGTGCTGCTTGGCAAGCTTGCCGCCCGCCCCGCCGCCAAGGGACTCTCCTTCGTCGGTGGCATCCTGCCCTCGGCCATGGTCGCCCGCGTTCGCATCACGCCCGGCACGGCGCCGCTCGGCACCACCGAGAATCTCGAGCAGGGCATCAACATCGTCGTCGTCGATGACTTCTTCTACGGCGAGCCGGTGAACCGCTGCGTTGCGCCCTAAGCCCGCGCCCTCGCGCCGCGTCATAGAATATGGGCCATGCCGAATCCCCTTCGCATGGCCCTTTCGCTTCTAGCGCTGCCCCTCCTCGCGCTGCCTCTGCTCGCGGCCGAGGAAATCGTCCTTCGTCCCGACCTTCCCGCCGGCGAGGAACTCTACACCCCCGAAGCCACAAACCAGCACGCCAAAAGCCCAACCGAAAAGTGGTATCGCAACGTGCGCCGGCCCGTGATGGAGGTCTATCCGGCGTCGAAGCCCAACGGCACGGCCATCGTCGTCGCTCCCGGCGGCGGCTTCAACATCCTGGCCATTGAGCACGAGGGCCGCGACGTCGCCCGCTGGCTGAACAACATGGGCATTACGGCGTTCGTTCTGCGCTACCGCTGCGGCGCCGCTGTTGAGCCCTCGCGCGAACTGCGCGCCCAGTTCGCCGTCGAAGACGGCCTGCTCGCCATGAAGACCGTGCGCGCCCGCGCCGCCGAATGGAAGCTCGATCCGAAGCGCATCGGCGTGATGGGCTTCTCCGCCGGCGGCTATCTCACCATCGGCGTGGCCACGCAGTACACTGCGGAAAGCCGCCCCAGCTTCGCCATCCCCATTTACGCCGTCGCCCCTCCCGGCTATGCCGTCCCCGCCGACGCTCCGCCGCTGTTCACCTCCGTCGCGTTTGACGACAGCGAGCGCATGACCTCCACCGCCACGGGCCTCGCCGACAGTTGGAAGAAGGCAAAGATTCCCGCCGAGGTCCACATCTTCCCTGACGGCGGCCACGGGTTTGGGATGAACAAGAAGGGAAAGTCCTGCGATGCGTGGACGGACCTGCTGGCGGCGTGGCTCAAGCGCCAGGGGCTCACGGGCGGCAAATCGTGAGACCCGCGCTGCTACTGCTGGCCGCGGCTGCCGCCTTCGCCGCCGGGCCCAATGTCATCGCGCTTCGTCCCGACCTCCCGCACAGCGAGGAGGTCTTCATCGGCCCGAACGACACCGAGCGCCGCATTCGCAAAATCACCAGCCCCACGCTCACCGTCTTCCTGCCCGAGAAGCCCAACGGCGCGGCAATCATCGTGGCCCCCGGCGGCGGCTTCGTCCACCTCGCCATCGACAAGGAAGGCACGGATGTCGCCCGCTGGCTCAACACACTGGGCTTCACGGCGTTCCTGTTGCAATACCGCGTGACGCTGGCCACGCGTGAAGCGAGCATCGACGCCGGCGTCTCCGACGGGTTGCTCGCCGTGAAGACCGTTCGCGAACGCGCCGCGGAGTGGAAGCTCGACCCGGCTAAGATCGGCATCATCGGCTTTTCCGCCGGAGGCTACGTCGCCGCCTCCACCGCGCTCTCAGCCGACGCGGCGTCACGGCCCAATTTCGTCATGCCAATCTACCCGGCCGCGCCCGCTGCAGTCACCGCCCCGGAAGGCGCGCCGCCTCTCTTCCTCGCTCTTGCCCACGACGACAACCCGCGCATCGTCGAAAGCAGCCTGCGCATTTATGCCGCCTGGCACAAAGCCAAAGTGCCCGCGGAGTTGCACATCTTCCCACGCGGGGGCCACGGCTTCGGCATGCGCAAGTCCGGCGCGCCCACCGACGCCTGGAACGGCCTGCTTGCGGATTGGCTCAAGCGTCAGGGCTATTAACCGATGCGCGCCGCTGCTCTGCTCCTGCTTGCCATCGCCGCTGCGGCGGCCGAACGGCAGGTGATCCCCATGCGCACCGACCTGCCGCGCGGCGAAGAGGAGTTCATCGGTCCGAATGACACCGAACGCCGCATCCGCAAGATCACCAGCCCGACGATGATTGTCTATCCGGCGGCCAAGCCCACCGGCGCTGGCATGATTGTTGTCCCCGGCGGCGGGCTCAATTACGTCACCATCGACAAGGAAGGGACCGCCGCCGCGGAGTGGCTGAATACCCTTGGTGTCACTGCCTTCGTGCTGAAGCACCGTGTGACGTTCTCCACGTTCGATGATGGTTTGAAGATTGCGGGCGAGGATGCGACGCTGGCTGTGCGGTTGGCCAAGCGTCGGGCGGCGGAGTGGGGCTTGGACCCGTCCCGCATCGGGATGCTGGGCTTCTCCTCGGGCGGTTATCTCACCATCGTTGCCGCGACGGCCGCGAACCCCGCCTCGCGCCCCGCCTTTGCCGCCGCCATCTATCCGTCCGCTCCCGATGAGGTCTCCGTGCGCTCAGGCGCTCCTCCGTTGTTTCTCGTCCTGGCCCATGACGACAACGCCGGAATGCGGGACGCCACGCTGCGCCTTTACACGGCTTGGCACAAGGCGCGTGTCCCCGCCGAGTTGCACATCTTCTGGAAGGGCGGCCACGGTTTTGGGATGCGCAAGCGGGGCGATCCCACTGACGCCTGGCCGGAGCGCATGGCTGACTGGCTTCGCAGCCGCAATCTCATCCCCTGAAACGCCAAACGGCCGGAGCCCGTGGGCCCCAGCCGTTTGGTGACGCTTCTTGTTCGATCCAGAGCGCACAGGGCCGGCCCACGGTTTGCGTGGGCCCGGCTCCGGTGTGCGCGGTCTAGAATTGCAGACGCAGGCCGAACCGGAACTGGCGGTCGGCGTTGCGGTCGGCGCCGGTGATCGACATGAAGTTATTGGCGTTGGTGATGTTGCCGGCCGCGTCGCGGGTCGGCGAACTGGCGTTGGCGTTGGGGTTGCCAAAGCGCGCCGTGTTGGTGATGTTGAAGCCCTCGGCCTTGAACTGCATCTTCACCCGTTCGGTGATGTTGAAGTTCTTGAAGAGGCTGCCATCGAGACGCCAGAAGCCGGGGCCGTACAGCACGTTGCGGCCCATCGAGCCGAAGCGGAACACATTCGAAGCGCGGCCCGTGTTGGGGTCGCCGAAGGCGCTCGGGTCAAAGTAGGAAACGCCGGGGCCGAAGTTGTTCACCTTGGTGACTTCCTTCAACTGGTCAGCCGTCTGCGTGCTGCCGGGCGCGTTGAGCGAGGTGGCGGCGGCGGTCACCGTGAACGGCGTGCCGGTGTAGGCGCTGAAGAAGCTGTTCATCGACCAGCCGCCGATGAGGGCATCGACGACCTTGCTGTCGAGGTTGAACTTCTTGCCCTTGCCCACGGGAAGTTCGTAGGTCATGGCGTTGGTGTACATGTACTTGCGGTCATAGCCGGCGGGAGCGCGGTTGCGGTCCAGCGCCGGGCCCCAGTTGGTGAGCGGCAGGCCGACCCAGCCGTCGTCGTCAAACCAGTTGATGGTCTTCGACCAGGTGAAGCTGTTCTTCATGAACAGGCCGGCGGCAAACTGGCGGTCGCCGGACACCTGTAGTGCGTGGTAATTGCCGCTGACAAAGCCGTTCCACATATTGAGGGCGATGTTGCCATTGCGCTCAAAGTAGGGGCGGCCCTGTCCGGCCGTGCCGGGGGCGGCGGCGTTGATGTCGATATCGCCCATCTGCCGCGTCGTCTGCGTACCCACGTAAGCGACACTGCCGATGAAGTTCTGCGGCAGCTTGTGCTCGATGGTGAAGTTCCAGCTCTGGATGTAGCCGCGGTCAATCGAGCCATACGGGCTGCGGGGGCCCATGTCGACGTTTCTCGGCAGCGGAATCACGCCGCTGGCGACGTTGGGCACCGGAACTTCCGGAATGCCGTTGGCCAGCGTGCCGAGAATGCCGAACTGATCGGCCGCCGCATTGCTCGCCGTGATCGTGGCCGGATAGAGGCCGCGCAGCGGGCGCGAGAACGGCAGCGGGTTGGGCGTCAGGCCGTAGCCGAGGCGAACCACGGTCTTGTCGGTGGCGCGGTAGGCGATGCCGAGGCGCGGCGCCCAGAGGCCCTTGGAGACGCTGATGCCGGCGTCGCGCGGGGTGTTGCCGAGGCCGCCGAGGTAGACGAGGTTGGTGGCCGGATCCCAGCGTTCGATGCCGCGGTCACCGCGGTGGATCAGCGGGTAGTACTCATAGCGCAGGCCGAGGTTGACGGTGAGCTTGTTGTTCACGCGCCAGCGGTCGCGGAAATACATGCCATACTGCCACTCACGCGTCTGCATGAGGAAGTACTGCACCGACTTGCTCCAGCTGGTGATCTGGCCGAGCAGGCCCGCGGCGTAAGAGTTGGTGGATTGAGCGATGCCGCCCTGCACCATCGTTGCGTTGCCGCCGAAGGTGATGGCGCCGCGGGGGTTGCCCGTCTCCGGTTGCCAGTGGTTCATGGCGTGGCGCACCATGTCGTAGCCGAAGCGCAGTTCGTGAGCGCCCTTCAGCTTCGACACGTTGAGCGAGAAGGTGTAGCTGCGGTCGTTGCGGAAGGCAGGGATCCAGGTCGAAGTCTGACCCCAGGCCGTGAAGCCCTGGTTGAACACGGGCATGCCGCTGTAGCGGTCATCGTTGGCGAAGGTACGGCCGCCGTTGGTGCCAGGAATCTTGAACACATCCTGGCCCCAGTTCTTGCCGAAGTCCACGCCGGTCACCTGCTGGTCAAAGCGGCTATAGCCAAAGACGCCATCGACGAACATCGTCGACGAGGCGGTGTAGTTAAAGCCCACGGTCGGAATCTGAACGGTCGTGTCGCCGCTGCCGTTGTTGGCCGAGCCGATGCCAGGGCCGACCAGATCGCCGAAGGCCACCAATCCGGTCACGGGCGCTACCATGCGGCTGTACTTGCCCCAGATCATCAGGTTCTGTGACGCCTGGTAGTTCGTCTTGATGTCGTAGTTGTCGCGGTCGAGCTTAAACGTGCCCGAGTTGATGAAGTTGCTCTGGAGGCCGAAGGCATCGGTGGCAGGAGCGTTGGGAAGCGGCGCCAGTTTCTGAATCTCAGCGAAGATGGGGCTGATCCGCGCCGAGGGGATGATGTTGTTGGCAAACGGCTGGCGGCCGGCGCCATTGGGCTGCCCGGTGGCTGGATCGTAAATTGTCGACAACGCCCTCAGGCCAGAGAAATCGCCCGTGCGGATGGCCGCCGTCGGCACGTTGAACTGGCCGGATTGTCCAGACCGCTCCGTCGTGCGCTCGTAGCTGCCGAAGAAGAACAGCTTGTTCTTCACGATCGGACCGCCGATCGTGCCGCCGAAGATGTTCAGGTTGGCCACCGGCAGCCTGTCGATGCGGTCAAAGAAGTGACGCGCCTTGAGGTGCTGGTTCTGGTGATACCAGAACCCCACGCCGTGAAATTCATTGGTGCCCGACTTGGTTTGCACCGTGATGGCCGCGCCACCGGCCATGCCCTGTTCGGCGTCCATCGAGCCCGTGGTGATGTTCACCGTTTCAATCGACTCGACCGGTTGCACATATAGCGTGTGGTGGGGCAGCCAGATGAAGACGTTGGTGGCTCCGTCCACGCGCGTGTTGTTGTTATTGCGGTTCGTGCCGTTGACGTTGGTCGTCAGCGCGCGCCCCGGCGTGTCGATTACGGCGTTCTGGAAGCCGGCCGGCGTCGCGCCGGGAACGAGGTTGATCAGGCTCTGGTAGTTGCGGTAGGCCGGCAGAGGCAGGTCCTGGACCGCTTTGGCGCCGATCTCCGTCGATACGTCGGCCTTTTCGGTTTTCAGGGCGACGGTGGAGGCCGAGACCTGGATGGACTCGGTGACCGCGCCGACTTCCATGCGGATGTCGAGCGAGCGGACGTTGTTCACCGTGACGTCGACGCCGGTCTGCGTCACCGACTTGAAGCCGGAGGCATTGACGGTGACGTCATAGGTGCCGGTCGGCAACGAGGCAAATGTATAGCGGCCAAATTCATCCGTCTGGGCCTCGCGGCTCAGCCCGGTCCCCTTATTCACGATGGACACCTTGGCGGCGCCGATCATCGACCCTGAGGGGTCCTGAACAACGCCCACCAACTGGCCGTACAACACCTGCGCTTCGGCCTTGGGTGCAAACGTGATCAGTAGAAATGCAGCGACCCACATGAGGACGAAAGCCGTCCTAAACCCACTACTCCATTTCATAGTCACCTCGGAATTGAGATTCACAGCCCCGGAAATGGGGAAGGAGAGTTGTCGCGGACCCCACACCCGGAAGCACATGATTCATCAATAATAGCGCTATTTCGCATCAGACGAGGAGCCGTAGTGAGGCCCAATGCGGTGAATATCTGCTGACTATGCCCGCTCCCCATGCCACCGTTGCCTTGCCGTCCCGCCAGCCGTTGCCGCCCTCACGCCGCCGCCGGCCTCGGGTGAATCGCCCCGGCTCAGCTCTGAAACCCCCGTAACCCTTTTCTTTTCTGTTGCGTCGTGATAAACAAGTAGCCAGGGAAGATTCAGAGAAAGAGGGTATCCGCTATGACGTGGCTAAGCCACACTGCCCGGAGGTGGCGAGTGCACCGCCTCGCGTTTGCCGTGATCGTATGCTCGCTGCTGGCGCTGTGTTCCACCGCACCCGCCTTCGCGCAGCCGGTTCTCATCCTTTCGTCGAGTTCGATCGAGTTCCTACAGGACGCCAGCACCCAGGCGCCTCCACAGCAGACCATCTCGATTACGAGCACGCCGACGAACGTGCCGGTCCAGGTGACCGGCGCCGCTTCCTGGCTCACGTACAACCAGAACACTGCCTCCACGCCAGCGTTCCTCAACGTGAATGTGGTCACCGCGGGTCTCGCTGTCGGCGTTTACACCGCCCAACTCACGGTGAGTTCGCCTGTCGCTGGAGTACTGAGCAAAACCATCAACGTGAAATTGACGGTCACCTCGGCGCCGCCCACCAACACCAACCCCACTCAGCTTGCCTTCAATTACTCCATCGGGACCGGCCTGCCGGAAAGCCAGCAGTTCTATGTGAACAGCAACGCCCCTACCTTTTCGGTGGGCGTCAATCAGCCTTGGATGTTCGCCAGCGTCAACCCGGGCACCATTCCCGCCCTGGTAACGGTTTCCGTGAACCCCTTCGGCCTTGCGGCGGGCACCTACAACGGCCTCACTACGGTTACTTTCGGCACCAACCCGGTGAGTTACCAGCTCGTCAACGTCACGCTTGTCATCGAGTCGGCCAGTTCCAGCCTGTGGACGACATCAGGTCCGATCACGTTCAACTACAACTACGGTGCCGCGGCGCCGCCCACGCAGACGCTCCAGGTGAGCTACGCCTCCATCGTCATCTACGTGGCTGAACCGCAATCGGCCACCGGCTGGCTGAAGATCGACAACAATACCAACACCGGCATCACGCCAGGCAACATTGAGGTGTCGGTGGACCCCACCGGTCTCAACGCGGGCACCTATGCCGGAGCGATTGTCGTCAGTTCACCGGGCATCTTCGGTTCGGTGACAGTTCCCATCACGCTCATCATCACCGGTTCGCCCGCGTTGTCGGTGAGCCCCTCGACGATGGTGTTTGACGCCAGCGCCGGCGGCGCTCCGCAGACGAAGACGGCCACAATTTCCAGTAGTCCCTCCACCGGCTACATGGCCAGCGTGGCGCTGGGCGGGACATGGCTCAGCATCACGCCGGCGTCGGGCAACACGCCGCAGACGATGACGGTGACGGTGGATCCGTCGAGCCTCGGCCCAGGCACGTATCGCGGGAGCATCATCTTTTCCTCGCCGGGCTCCAACAGCGGCGGCCAGTTGTTGGGTGTGACGTTGAATGTCACCGGTTCGGTGAGCCTCACGGCATCGCCGCAGTCGCTGCAGTTCAACGCCACGCCCGCCACGCCCAACCCGGCCGGGGAGGCCATCTCCGTCACCTCCAACTTCACCACCACGGTAGCCGCTGCCTCTTCAGCGCCCTGGCTCACCGTGACGCCCGGCAGCGCCACCACGCCGGCCAACTTCAGCGTCGGCGTAGTCGCCGGTGGCCTCGCCTCAGGCGTCTACAATGGCACGATTTCCATCACTTCGCCCGCCTCTGGACAGACCATCCAAATTCCGGTCACCCTCACCGTCGGCGGCGCCAAGCCCGTTGTCACTGAGTTTTCCAACGGAGCCGGCAACCTGCGCGAGTTCGCCCCCGGCTCATACATGATCCTGACCGGGGCCGACCTTGGCCCGCCCCTGCCGGAGGTGGCGCCGATCAATGGCGTGCGCCAACTGCCAACCACGCTGGGTAACGTGCGGGTGTTCATGAATGGCGTGGCCGCGCCGCTGCTTTCCGTGAGCGCCACGCGCATCCAGGCCATGGTGCCGTTTGAGATCGCCGGACTGACGCGGCTGGAGGTGCAGGTGGCCAACCAGAATGTGCAATCCGACGTGACCACGTTGGCGCTTGCCGAGAACGCGCCGATCCTCTTCACGGCGGATGGTTCGGGACGGGGGCGCGGCGCCTTTCTGAACCAGAACGGTGCGGTGAACGGGCCTGGTTCAGGCGCGCCGCGGGGCACGGTGATCCAGCTCTACGGGGCTGGCGGCGGGCTGTTTGAGCGCGACTTGCTGAGCGGCTCGGTGGTGGACGCCACGGGGCGCTTCCGCGCTTCAGTCTCGGTGTTCATCGGAGGCGTGCAGGCCGATGTGCTCTACGCCGGACCGGCGCCGGGCATGATCGCTGGCATGTTCCAGGTGAACGCCTATGTCCCGATGGATGTGATTCCGGGCGCGGTGCTGCCGGTGACGGTGCGCGTGGGCACGGGCTTCAGCCAGTCGGGCGTGACCATGACGGTGGATTGAGCGCGGCCGGCTTTAGCGGAACAGCCGGGGCGCGAAATCGTGGAGACAGCGGCGCCACGTAAGCCACTCGTGCGCCGTGCCGGGCGATTCGAAGTAGACGTTGTGGATGCCGGCGGCGGTTAACTGGCCGCTGAAGGTCTTGGTCCCGGCGCCTTCCATCGAGCCGATGCCGAGGAAGAGGAGCTTCACCTTCTTGTTGAAGGCGGCGGCGTCGGCGAACACGCCGTTGTTGGAAGTCTTGGCGTCGAATCCGCCGCGCCCGCCTGTGCTGCCGCTGAAGCCGCCGATGTAGGCGAACTTGTCGAGGTTGGAGAGGGTGGTGAGGAAGGTCTGCATGCCGCCCATGGACAAGCCGGCCATGGCGCGATTCTCGCGGCCGGGCAGCACACGGTAGGTGCGCTCGATCATGGGGATCAGATCGGTGAGCATCATCTCAGTGAAGGCAGCTCCAGTGAAGCTGGCCAGCCCGCCGGCGCGGGGCGGAGGGGCGGGGCGTGTGGCCGCTGCGGCACCTGTGGCCGGCGCGGGGCCCGCGGCGGGTGCGGGGCGCGGCGGAGGGGTGCGGCCGACCGAGGTGAAGATGCGGCCGTCTTCACCCGGCTTCACGGCGTTGAGGTTGTCCATCACGACGATCATCGGCTTTGCCTTCTTCGCCGCGATGAGATTGTCGAGGATGACGTCCATGTGCCCCTGGATGTGCCAGCCCGTCTCGTCTTCGCCCCAGCCGTGCATGAGATAGAGCACCGGGTAGCGCGACTTGCCGCTTTCGTAGCCGGGCGGTGTGTAGACGTAGCTGCGGCGCCACTTGGCGGTGACCTTGGAAAGGTACCAGCGCTGGCTCACCTGGCCGCGCGGCACATCCTTGGGCAGGTAGTAGTCGACCTCGGCCGGTTCAGGAATCTCGATGCCGCTGTTGTCCCAGCCTCCGCCGAAAAACGTCCGGCTCGACGGATCGGCCACGCGCGCGCCGTCCACAACCAGGATGTAGTAGTGGAAGCCGACCACGAGCGGCGTGGTGGTTGCCGTCCAAGCGCCTTCTTCGCCTTTCACCATGTCGAAGCCCTGCCCGGCGACGCGGACCTGCACCTTGTGCGCGTCGGGCGCCACCACGCGGAACGTGGCGCGGTTGTCGGGGTGAACGCAGGGATACTCCGCGCCCGGGATGTTGAGCGAGGAGGGCTTGCACGCGGCGGCGCCCTGCCCCCAGGACAAGGCGGCGGCGATGAGCAACGAGGCAATCAGTTTCACGGATTTCCCTTTCGGCCGGCGAGCCTCACGCGGGGCTCGACGGTTGGGGAATTGTAGTACGCGCGCGGACGGGCTGCAAGCGCTTTCTGCGGGGTCTTGCCGCGGACGGGGCTGCACTTACCAGCGCGGCAGGATGCGCTTCCAGTTGGGATCGACGTGCTGCCGCATTTCGGCTTCGTCGTCGCGCTTGCGCAAGGGGATCTTGCGGTAGAGCTCGGTGAGCCGGCCGAGTTGATCGTAGTCGAGTTCGACGCCGAGTCCGGGCTTGTTGGGGATCTCGACGCGGCCATTCACGATGGGCACGCGGCCACCGAGCACGACCTCATCCTGCTCGGTCTGCCACGGGTAGTGCGTGTCGCAGGCGTAGGTGAGATGCGGGCAGCAGGCGGCGGCGTGGGCCATGATCATCATGCTCACGCCGAGGTGATTGTTCGAATGCATGGAGAGGCCCATGCCGAGGGCTTCGCAAAACTTCGACAGATGCTGCTGGTTGCGGATGCCGCCCCAGTAATGAGGATCGCTCAGAACGACCTGAACGGCGTCGTGATTCTTGGCCGGGTGGAGGTGTTCAAAGCAGGTGGTGGCGACGTTGGAGGCGAGCGGCGTGTCGATGCCCTTGGCGAGCAGGCGGCGGCGCACCTCGCCCATGCCTTCGATGGACGCCGTGGGGTCTTCCAGATAGCCGCCGGCGGAGAGTTCCTCGACCAGAGACTCGCCGACCATCACCGAGGTATCGACGCTCCAGGCGCAGTTGGGATCGATGCGCAGCGGGTACTTCGGGCCGAACTCGGCGCGCAACTGGCGGATGGTTTCGATCTCCTGATCGGGATCGAGGACGCCGCCCTTGAGCTTGATCTCGTCGAAGCCATACTTGGCGATCATCTGCTTGCACTGGCGCACCATTGAGGGTGCGTCGAGGCACTCGCCATACTCATCCTCGCGCGCATCGCCGCCTATGCCGCCGCCGCCGCCGTGTTTGTAGAACAGGTAGGCGCTGAAGGCGGGGGCCGAACGGGCGCGGCCGCCTGTGAGGTCGCACAACGGCAGGCCGACGGCTTTGCCGATGATGTCGAGGCAGGCGACTTCGATGGCGGCAAACGTGCGGGCATGCTGGTCGAGCGGATTCTCGCCCGGCACCATGTAGGTTTGACTGCGGTCGTCGCCCTTGCCGGCGGCTTCTTGCGCGGCGCGTTCGCCGAGCTTGAGCCAGAAGCCGGTGAGGTCCCAAGGGCTGCGGCCGAGGATGAGTTCCTTCACCGATTCGAGCGCCGCCAGCGGGCGTTCGCCGCCGTACGTTTCACTGATGCCCGTGATGCCGTCGGTGGTTTTCAACTCGACGATGGTGCGCAGCGCATAGGGAGCGTGGCGGCCGTAGGAACTGCGCAACGGCGCGTCAGCCACCGCGACGGGGTGGAGGCGGACCTCAGAGATGAGCATGGGTTTAGGAACGAATTGAGGAGCCTTCGGCTCCCTACTTGCGGGCGCCGCGCTGCGGGCTCTTCACGCGCGACTGCTGCAGCTTCTTGCGCTTGCGCTTCGGCTTGCTGATGATGAACGTTCCGCTGCCGATGTATTCGGCGCTGTAGAGCTTTTCGTTTTGTTTCTCGGCCAAGACAGGATTCTCCTACTTCAGGGAAGGGCTGAATCTTTTAGTTTAGCGCAACGCGGGGCCGAGGACCACGCGCCCCTCGGCCTCGTCGTAGTGGATTTCTCGGCCGAGCAGGCTGAGCGTGAGGATGAGGTGGGCTAGATCGGGCTCTGAGCCCGCCCATCGGCGGCTGGTTCCCGGCGCAAAGCCCTGTTCCCTCGCGGCGTGGGCCAGTTCGGTGTGCGGCAAGAAGCCGCGCTCGTTGAGGAATGCGCGCGCAAGCAGCATTGGCTCAGCCAGCGGGACCGGCGCGCCGCGGCCTTCGAGCGGGAGGCGCTCGTTGCGGTACCGCCGCATGCCGCCATCCATCACCGCTACCCACTGGTGGCCAGCCCGCCGCAGCCGCCACCACAGGCAGGCGGCATCCGGGCCGCCGTGCTCATCCACGGCGATCACCAAGGCGCCGCTGCCGATGCGCTGGGCGCGCAACCAGGCCTGTGTGCGCTCGGGCGGCTCGATGCAGGCGCCCTGCTCGACGTTGAAGGCATTGGGCACATGCGCGGTGTCGAAGGCCGCGGGCGGCCGCACGTCGAGAATCTTCACCTCGCCCAGGCGCGGGGCCTTCTTTTCCACGAAGTAGGGCGAGGCGATCCACCCCGGTTCGGCAAAGCCCTTCTCGCCGCGCAGCGTGGCCATGTAGGCGACCATGCGCGTGAGTTCCTCGCCCTGCAGCGTGCGTCCGGAGAAGGCGCCGGAGAGGCGGCCGATCGTCTCCGCCGGATAGCGTCTGGCAATGCCCGCCAGCGGCACGATGTTCTCGTAGAACAGGCCGTCGCCATCCGCGCCGTGGCATTGCGCGCACATGCGCTGGTAGGTGCGCGCGGTTTCCGCGAGGTCGGCGGCGCACACAGCGCCCGCCACCGCCAGCATTCCCAGCACGGCCCGCCGCATGGCGACTATCATCGCACCGCGGGATCGGTGCCACGCGACGCGAGTGATTGATGCGCGCAAACATCTCCGCGGCGTTGGGGCTCACGCCCGCGCCATGGAGGAACTTCGCGCCGGCCACCGGCAACTCGTCGCCGCCGCGGGCGAGGTCGGCCATGGCGGCTGCGATGAACTGGTCGAGCGGCATCGGGCTCATGCCGTCGTGCGTGGAGGGCGCGGCGTGGGCGGCGTCGAGTTCGGTCTTCACCCACGGCGGGGCAAGCTCGATGACGCGCACGCTTGTGCCGCGCAACTGATGCCTCAGCGACATCGTGTAGGAGTGGACGAAAGCCTTGGTGGCGCAATAGACCGGGTAGAGGGCGATGGGCAAAAAGGCCAGTCCGGAGGAGACATTGATGAGCGTGGCCGACGGCTGCTGGAGCAGGTGAGGCAGGAACGCGGCGGCCATGTCGAGCACGCCATAGATGTTCGTCTCGACCTCCTCGCGCACGGCGGCCGAGCGCAGGGTTTGCGGTTGCGCATAGTCGTGCACGCGCTGCACGCCGGCGTTGTTGATGACCACGTTCAGGGCTGGGTAGCGTGAGGCAACATCAGCCGCCGCGGCGGTGATGCTCTCCGGCTTTGTGGTGTCGAGGACCACCCAGCCCATGCCGGGGTGGGCCGCCGCCGTCTGTTCGAGCACGTCGCGCCGCCGCCCGCCGATGACGACCTGGTTGCCCAGTTTGTGGAACGCCTCGGCTAGTCCCCGGCCGATGCCGGAGCCGCCGCCGGTAATGAGAATCGTATTGCCATGCATGTCCATGACTCGATCGTACCCGCCGCGCTCTCTTTTGGGAAGTAGGCACCCGAAGGATCTATACTTACCCAATGGAGAGTAAAGCGTGCGCGACCGATGCGAAGATCGACGCCCTGGTGACCGAGATCATCGGCCGGGTGGCCGACAAGTGGACGATGCTGCTGCTGGAGATCCTGGAAGAGCACGGCGAACTGCGGTTCACGCGGCTGGGCGAACTGGCGGGCGGCATCAGCCAAAAGATGCTCACCAAGACCATTCGCCAGATGGAGCGCGACGGGCTGGTGATCCGCACGGTGCATGCGGTGATTCCGCCGCGGGTGGACTATAAGCTCACGAAGCTGGGGCGATCGCTGGGGGCGGCCTTCTGCGGCGTGTGGCTGTGGGCGGAGAAGCATCATGACGCGGTGGAGCGGGCGCGCGCGGTATACGACCAGAAGAACAAGCGTGTGCAGGCTGGCGGCGCTGCGCGCCCGCTATCCTGAAGTCTGGATGAGGCGTCGCGGGCGAATTCACGGGGAGTGCGGGCGCTAATGCCGAAGCTCTTCCGCGCGCTGCGCCATCGCGACTTCCGGCTGTACGTGGCCGGGCAGATCATCTCGCTGACGGGGACGTGGATGCAGTCGCTGGCGCTGAGTTGGCTGGTCTACCGGCTGACGAAATCGACACTGCTCATGGGGACGGTGGGCTTTGCCACGCACATCCCGGTGCTGTTGTTGGGCCCGCTGGGAGGGCTGGTGGCGGACCGCTTTCCGCGGCGCCGCACGGTGATCCTGATGCAGGGGCTGCTGATGGGCCAGGCGCTGGCGATGGCGGCGCTCACCTACACAGGGCTGATCGAAGTGTGGATGATCACGCTGCTAGCGATGCTGATGGGGGCGTGCAACGCTTTTGAGATCCCGGCGCGGCAGTCGCTGTATGTGCACATGGTGGGGCGAGAGGATTTGCCGAACGCGATCGCGTTGAACTCGATGACGTTCAACGCGGCACGCGTGGTGGGGCCGTCGCTGGGCGGCTTTTCGGTGGCGCTGTTTGGCGAAGCGGCCTGCTTCCTGCTCAACGCCATCTCGTTTCTGGCCGTCCTGGCCTGTTTCGTGGCCATGCGCGTACATGAGCCGGCGGATGGGCGTGAGCAGCAGTCGCCGCTGGAGCATCTGCGCAGTGGGTTCGTTTACGTGCACCACAGCAAGCCGCTACGGGCGCTGCTGGGGCTGACGGCGGTGATGAACTTCAGCTCGGCGCCGGCGCTGGTGCTGGGGCCGGTGTTTGCCGATGCCATTTTTCATCGCGGCTCGCAAGGGCTAGGCTTCATTCTCGGCATCTTCGGCATCGGCGCGGTGGTGGGGACGCTGGCGCTGGCGAACGAAACCTCGGTGGAGATCATGCCGCGCATCGTCAACCTGAGCGCCCTGGGTGTGGGCGTAGGGCTGCTCATCTTCGCCTGGGCGCCGGTGTATGAGGTGCTGCTGTTAGGGGCGCTCATCGGCGGTTTTTGCACGATGCGGCAACTGGCGGCGACTAACTCGCTCATTCAGACAATGATCGACGACCGCTACCGCGGGCGCGTGATGGCGCTCTACACGATGACGGTGGTGGGCATGTTGCCGTTGGGCAACTTCACGGCGGGCGCGGTGGCCGAACACATCGGGGTGCGGTGGACGGTGTGCCTGGGCGGGCTGTTCACGCTGGCGGCCGCGGCGGCGTTTGCCGGAGCGCGCCGCGAAGTGCAGGAGGCGGCCCTGCGACAATGAAAGCAACCATGCGCACGTTTTTCACCTGGGCCGCGCTGGCGGCCCTGTTTTTCGCGCCCGCTCCGGTGGGGGCGCAGACCGAGTCGCCGGCGGAGATCCTGACCGAGTTGAGCAAGATCACCGGCTGGAAGATCCGCAAGCCCGTGCCGCAGGATACGATGTCGCGCGATGCGCTGAAGGCGTATTTCGAAAAGCGCATGGGCGAGATGGTGGACCCCGACGATATCCGCATCGAAGAGCTGACGCTGCGGCGCTTCGGGCTGGTGCCGCGTGATTTCAACCTGAAGGAGTCGACGCTGGAGTTGATGACCGAGCAGGCGGCGGCCTTCTACGACTACAAGAAAGACCGCATGGTGATGCTCGACGGGCAGGGCTCGCTGATGCAGGGCATCGCGCTGGTGCATGAGCTGGCGCATGCGCTGGCTGACCAGCAGGTGGACCTGGATCAATACATCCGCAAGTCAAACCAGTCAGACGACGCCGTGCTGGCGCGGCAGGCGGTGATGGAGGGGCAGGCGACGTGGCTGATGAGCGAGTTCATGGCGCGCAAAGCGGGCATGTCGCTGCGCACGTCGCAGGGGCTGGTGGACATGATGGGGCGGGCCGCTGGGGCCGGGGCGGGGCAGTTCCCGGTGTTTGATCAGTCGCCGCTCTACATGCGTGAGAGCCTCCTGTTCCCCTATGCCGAGGGCCTGAAGTTCCAACAGGCGGTGGTGGTGAAGCTGGGGGACGCCGGCTTCACGACGGTGTTCACCACGCCGCCGCAGACGACGCAGGAGATCCTGCATCCGGAGCGCTACCTGGAACGGATTGCCTCGAAGCGCGTCCAACCGGATGTGACGCTGCCGCAACCGGAGGGGGGCAAGAACTGGAGCAAGGGCTGGAAAGCGCTCTCTGACGGCACGGCCGGCGAGTTTGATCATCAGATGCTGCTGCGGCTGTATGCCAAGGAGAGCGAGGCCCTGGCGGCGGAGTGGGTGGCGGGGCGCTATGACCTGTACGAGGAGAAGAAGACGGGCCGGGTGTTGCTGCGCTATGCCTCTGTGTGGTCAAGCAACGAGGCGGCGGCGAAATTCTTTGCCGCTTATCGTTCGGTGATGGAGGGCAAGTCAGAGGGGTGCGCCTTCACGGGCGAAACGACTGGGGAACTGGCCGGGAGCAACAGCGACGGGCGGTTTGTGGTGAAGCTCGCCGGGGCGACGGTGACAAGCCTGGAAGGACTGCCGCTGGCGGGGAAACAGTAACGCCCGATTTGAGGCGGGAAACAGAGGATTGCTACAGTAATGGACATGTCGAAGAAGAGCTTGAGCCGACGCACGATGTTGAGTTTGCCTGTGGCCGCGGGACTCTCGGGCACGGCGGCGAGCGCGATGAACACGCCGCAGCCGGCGCCGCCGCTGGCGTTCCGCCTGGCCGACGGCAAGACGATCGACCTGGCCAATTACAAAGGCAAGGTGGTGGTGCTCGAGTTCCTGCTTACAACCTGCCCGCACTGCCAGCGCTGCTCGACGATCATGCAGAAGCTCTATAAGGAGTTTGGCGAGTCGAAGGTGCAGATGCTGGGCGTGGCGGTGAACGACATGGCGCACATGCTGATCGCCGAGTACTCTCAGAAGTTCAACCTCACCTACCCGGTGGGCTATGGTTCGCGCGAGCTGTCGCACAGTTTTCTGCAGCACCCGTTCATGAAGACGATGTACATGCCGCAGCTGGTCATCATCGACAAGAAGGGCGTGGTGCGGTTCCATCATCCGGGCGAGGACCAGGCGTTCTACGCGAGCGAGGAAGCGAATATGCGCAAGGCGATTGCGCAGTTGCTGGCCGAGAGCGCCGCGGCTCCGGTGAAGAAGAAGGCTCCGGCGAAGAAGGCCGCCAAGCAAGGATAGAACGATGAACACACTGAGCCGCCGCTTGCTGTTGACGATGCCCGCCGCCGCGCTGGCGACGGGGGCGCATGCCGCGCAGTTCCCGCGCCCGCTGGCGCCGGTGGCCTTCACGTGGCCGGATGGGAGCAAGGGCGATTGGAAGAAGTATGCGGGCAAGGTGCTGGCGGTGGAGTTCATCATCACCTCGTGCCAGGCCTGCCATCGCTCGGGGAAGATACTGGACGGCTACTACAAGGAGTTCAAGGGCCAGGGCCTGCAGGTGATTGCGCTGGCAACGAACGACAACGCGCAGCGCGACATTGCGACCTTTCTGGCCGGATCGGGCGCGACGTTTCCGGTGGGAATCGTGGCGCGCGACAAGGCGCAGGAGTTTTTGCAGCATCCGATGGCGTCGATTTTCTACGTGCCGCAGACGGCGATTGTGGACCGCAAGGGCATGGTGCGCTATCAGCACGGCGGCAAGATCCAGACACCGCCAGACGACGACATCAAGATGCGCAATGAGATTGTGGAACTGCTGAAGGTGAAATAGGCGGGCGGAGCGGGCGGTAAGGGGGGGCGCGGGTGCAAGGCGGGGCGGGGATGCCGGGTCTCAGCGTGCGGGCTCGTCCCACAGTCCGGCGAGCGAGCGTTTCCAGATGTTGGTGCGGCAGCAATAGCGCAGGCCCTCGTTGTTCCACTGGGCCATGGCGTCTTCCTTCTTCACTCCCTGCGTGCGCATCGCCTGCGCGCGGGCGAGGGCGGTCTTCAAATCAGCCAGAAAGAGCTTGCCGGTTTCGGGCGTGAGCGGCTTGCCGTGGCCGGGGATCCAGGTGGCGGCGTTGAGGGTGAAGACCTCTTCCACGGCTTGGGCGAAGCGGGCGCCGCTGCCTCCGGCTTTGTGATCGATGTAAGGCCCGGCGAGTTCGACGAGGTCGCCGACGTGGACCGCGTTCTCAGCGGGGAGGAAGTACACGGCGTCGCCGGCGGTGTGAGCGGGGCCGAAGTGGTAGGCCTCGATGGCGCGGCCGCCGAGGTGGAGGCTCATGCGGTCGTGAAAGGTGACCTCGGGCGGGCCGGGCATGTTGCGTTCGCGCATGAGGCGGGCGGCGGAGGCGTGGCCGAGGATGCGGGCTCCGGTGCGGGCGCGGAGGGCCGCGTTGCCGCCGGTGTGGTCGTCGTGATGATGCGTGGAGAGCAGGTAGCGGACCGGCCGCGGCGTGATGCGGGCGACCGCGTCAAGCACCTGCGGAACGTGGCGCTCGAACTTGGCGTCGATGAGCACGACGCCTTCGGGGGTGACATAGACAGCGACGTTGCCGTTGTCCTCGGGGTCGATGAGGACGTGGAGGTTCGCGGATAGGCGGACGACTTCGAGCGGCTTGGGCGGCGCGGGGGCCTGGGCGGTGAGCCACACTGCGGCGAGGGCGCACAGCGCGCAGGCGAGGGCGAACGGACGCAGGCGTCGCATCGAGAGTGAGACGCGGCTGGGGCGAAAGAGTCGCGCCGGATTACTTGGAGAACTCATCCCAGAGCACGGGGATGGAGCGGTCCCAGAGGCCGGTTTTGCAGCACATGGTGAAGCTCGAGGTGTTGATCAGCGACTTGGCCTGATCCTTGGCCTTGCCCTCGCGGACGAGTTTGGCGATTTGGGCTTCGGCGTTTTCGAGTTCAGATTTGAAGATGGCGAGGTCGGCCTTTTTGAGGATGGGGCCGCCGTGGCCGGGGATGACGGTTTGGATGTCGAGGGCGAGGGCTTTGCCGATGGTTTGGGGGAAGTCGCGGCCGTTGCCGCCCGAGGAGACGTCGATGAAGGGGCCGCCGACGGCGAACATGTCGCCGAAGTGGGCGGCCTTATGGGCGGGGAAGTAGTAGACGACGTCGCCGTTGGTGTGGCTGCGGCCGAAGTAGTGGGCCTCGATCGTCTTGCCGCCGAGGTGAATGGCGGCGCGGTTCTGGAAGGTGATGTTCTGCAGGCCGGGCATCTTCTTTTCGACCATGTAGGCGCGGGCGTTCTCGTGGCCGAAGAGGGTGGCGCCGGTGAGCTGGGCGAGTTTGGCGTTGCCGCCGGTGTGGTCGCCGTGAAGGTGGGTGTTCAGGACATAGCGGATGGGTTTATCGGAAATCGCTTTGACCTTGGCGAGGATCTCGTCGACGTTGCGCTCGAACTTGTCGTCGATGAGGATGACGCCCTCGTCGGTGGTGAGCACACCGACGTTGCCGCCGGAGCCGACAATGACGTGGAGGTCATCGGCGACCTTGGCCACGGTGAGGGGCTCGGCCGGTGGTTGCTGCGTGTAGGCGGTGTAGAGGCCGGCGGCGGCAAGCAGCGCGGCAGTGATGCGGGCAGCGGCGAAACGGGAAGCGATGGGCTGGTGGCGCATGGTAGCCGTCAGTATACCGCCAGGCTCCGCCGGTTTGCCGCGGCCGATGAGCGAGAAGTCTCGCCGTGCCACGCGGAAATTGGGAATAGTGGTGGCTCTCCCTATTTAGGCAGCAGTGCGCGCAGGTCGTCGATCCAGTAGTCAGGTTCCCAGCGGGCCATCTCGGCGGGGTCGCCATAGCCGTAGCGGACGGCGCAGGTTTTCACGCCGGCGCGGCGTCCGGCTTCCATGTCGGGGGCGGCGTCGCCGATGAGGAGGCAGTCGGCGGGCGCCACACCGAACACTTCGAGCGACTTGAAAATGACATCGGGGGCGGGCTTCGAGGGGAAGCCGTCGGTGCCTTGCACGTGGTCGAAGTAGGGCAACAGGCCGAACTTCTCGAGCACGATGCGCGAGGTGGGCGTGCCCTTGGTGGTGGCCGTTGACTTGCGTCCGCCCAGCCGGGGAATGGTCTCCAGCACGCCAGGATAGGGCGTCGTGGAGTTGTGGCCGCGCTCGGGATAGACGCGGCGGTAGTGGACAATCATCTCCTCAATCTGTTCCGGCGTGTACTGCGGGAACAGATCGGTGAACAGCGCGTGGAGATGGTGGCCGATGAAGCTCTCCAGGTACTCCTGCGTGTATTCGCGCGCAGGGGTGTGGTGAGCGAGCACATCGCGAACGGCGCCCGTGATGTCGGGCGCCGAGTCAACCAATGTGCCGTCGATGTCGAACAGATAGACGGGAAACGAGGGGACCAAGGTGGTTCGGTTCCTTGTGCGTTGCCGGGGTTTACGCCGGGTGCGGGCTTTCGCCGCCATCCATGATGGGCGGGATGCGCAGGCCGCCTTCGGGCTTCACCACCTGCTGCGAGTCGCCTGAGGGCGGCTTGGGCTTGTTGGTGGGCGCCATCGGTGTCAGGTGCTGGCCGTCGATGAGCAGCTTCACTTCAGCGCCGTCGAGGATCTCGCGCTCCAGCAGCGCTTCGGCGATGCGGACGAGAGCCTCACGGTACTTCTCGATGATGTCGTGGGCGACGCGGTAGCCTTCATCGACGAACTTGCGGACCTGCTCGTCGATCTTGAGCGCGGTCTCTTCGGAATAGTCGCGGTGCTGGGCGATCTCGCGGCCGAGGAAGATCTGCTCTTCCTTCTTGCCGAAGCTGAGCGGGCCGAGGTCGCTCATGCCCCATTCGCACACCATCTTGCGGGCCAGGTCAGTGGCGCGTTCAATGTCGTTGCCGGCGCCGGTGGTGGATTGATCGAGGAACATCTCCTCGGCGATGCGGCCGGCCATGAGGATGGAAAGCTGCGCCTTCAGGTAGCTCTTCGAGTAGCTGTGCTTGTCGTCGAGCGGCAACTGCATGGTGAGGCCGAGGGCCATGCCGCGCGGGATGATGGTGACCTTGTGCAGCGGGTCGGCTTCGGGCACCATCACGGCGACCAGCGCGTGGCCGGCCTCGTGGTAGGCGGTCGTCTTCTTCTCCTGATCGGAGAGCATCATGGACTTGCGTTCGGCGCCCATGATCACCTTATCCTTGGCCACCTCGAAGTCGTGCATGGTGACCACCTTGCGGTTCTGGCGGGCGGCGATCAGGGCCGCTTCGTTCACCAGGTTGGCCAGATCCGCTCCAGCGAAGCCGGGCGTGCCGCGGGCGATAACGGTCATGTCGGCGTCGTCGGCGAGCGGGGTCTTGCGCGTATGGACGCGGAGAATGTGGTCGCGGCCTTTCAGGTCAGGGCGTGGGACGACGACGCGGCGGTCAAAGCGGCCGGGGCGCAACAGCGCCGGGTCGAGCACGTCGGGGCGGTTGGTGGCGGCGACGAGGATGACGCCTTCGTTGGACTCGAAGCCGTCCATTTCCACCAGCAACTGGTTGAGGGTCTGTTCGCGTTCGTCGTGACCGCCGCCAAGACCGGCGCCACGGTGGCGGCCGACGGCGTCGATTTCGTCGATGAAGATGATGCAGGGTGCGTTCTTCTTGCCCTGTTCAAAAAGGTCGCGGACGCGGCTAGCGCCGACGCCGACGAACATCTCCACGAAGTCGGAACCGGAGATGGAGAAGAACGGCACGTTGGCTTCGCCGGCAATGGCGCGGGCGAGCAGGGTTTTGCCGGTTCCGGGAGGCCCGATCAGCAGGACGCCCTTCGGGATGCGGCCGCCCAGCTTCTGGAACTTCTGCGGCTCGCGCAGGAACTCGATGATCTCCTGCAGCTCATCCTTGGCCTCCTCGACACCGGCAACGTCCTTAAACGTCACCTTCTTCTGCTGCGAGCTATGCAGGCGAGCGCGCGATTTGCCAAAGCTGAGGGCCTTGTTTCCGCCCGACTGCATCTGGCGCATCATAAAAATCCAGAAAGCGATCAGCAGGATGAACGGGACGGCGTTGACCAGGAACGAGACCCAGGAGCCGCCCGAGGCGTCCTTGAATTCCATATTCACGTTGCGCTCGCGGAGGATCTTGTACAGATCCTGGTAGTCGCGCGGGACAACCGTGCGGAGCTGCTTGGACTGGTCGTCGCGGAAGGTTCCCTTGACCTCGGCTCCGGTGACCGTGACCGTTTTGATGCGTCCGGCTTCCACTTCGCTCAGGAACTGCGTGAAGGTGAGAGCCTCCTCGCGCTTGCCGCCTCCGGCCTGGATGACGGCCCAGACAAGGACCCCAACGCACACCAGGACAACCCAGAAGACCAGCGTTTTCACATTCGAATTCATGAAGACTCCCTGCCGCGCCCAACACCGCGAGGCGGCCCATTCGGGGAACAGCAAGTTCCCGCCCACTCATACAGACGGCGATCCACGCCCAACCGATTCATCGGCTTTGCATTTCGGCGTCAGTTGGACGAAAATCCACACACACGGCACGAGCGGCGGATGAGGCAACTTCCGCGGCGGGTCCAAACTGACGGGCCCAAACGATGGAACCACTATTCCATAAGATCGGCCACGTGGGCCTCTCCCAGGATGGGATGCGCGCTTTTTGAAACATCTCTTTGAGCTTATAGCTTCGGGCCGCACCCAGGGGCCGGTAGCCGTCGCCAGGCTTCCAATTACACAGACGGAGCGGCTGGTCGAGTATTGCAGGGTCGAGGCCACTCCCCTTCGTATTATATACGCGGGGTGAATCGGCGTCGGTCGCCGGGGGCGGGCCGGTTTCGCGCTGATGGAGAATGACTTCGCCGCCGGGGACGGGGTAGCGGCCGGTTGCCGTCACGGCCAGGGAGTAGGGGGCGGGGGAAGGTGTTGCGCGGGCGAGGCGGAGAAGGTGGAATGACCGTTCGGCCGTGGCGCCCGGAAGCGTCGCGCTGGCAGAGCCCGAATGGAGCAGGGCGGCGGCCTGTTCCAGGTGGTCGAAGGTAAGTTCGGGGCCGGGCAGGCGGACGTGATCGAGGGCGGCGCGGAGGAGGCGAAGGTGGACGGCCGGGGGAAGCCGGCGCAGCGGGGCGGCCTGGGCGATGAGGGCCGAGCCGGGGGCGGCCAGGGGGCAGGGAGCAAAGTGGCGGGGGAAGAGACGGCGGGTGAGGTTGGTCCAATAGCGCTCGTCGAGGAAGGCGAGGTGGGCGAAGCGGGCCAGGGCGGGGGCGGCGGCGGGGTTGTAGTCGCGGGCCAGGTCGGGGAGCAGGGATAGCCGGATGCGGTTGCGGAGGCGGGAGGTGTCGGCGTTGGAGGAGTCGTCGCGGAAGGGGAGGGCCTCGGCGGAGAGCCAGGCGCGGATTTCGTCGCGGGAGAGGTCGAGCAGGGGGCGGATGAGGCCTTCGCGGGTGACCGGGAGGATGGCGGCGAGGCCGCGCGGGCCGGAGCCGCGGAGGAGGCGGAACAGAAGCGTCTCGGCCTGGTCGGACTGGGTGTGGCCGGTGGCGACGCGGAGCAGCGCCTGTTGCGTGCGGGCGGAGGCGAAGAACTCGCGGCGGAGTCGGCGTCCGGCGGCTTCAATGTTGGCGCCTGAGGCGGCGGCGTCGGCGCTCTTTACAGTGAGGGGGATTTCGAGTGAGCGGCAGAGCTGGCGCACGAACTGTTCGTCGGCGTCGGATTCGGCGGCGCGGAGAAGGTGGTTCAGGTGGAGGGCGTGGAGGCGGTAGCCGAGGCGGTGGAGGATGTGGAGGAGAGCGACCGAGTCGCCGCCGCCGGAGAGGGCCACGCCGATGGGGGCGAGCGAGGGGCCGGGCGGGGGGAGCATGCTATAACGAGTGATGGTTCGGCGGACCTGGTCAAGAATGGTCACGAGCACATGGAAGCACGGATGAATAGGGATCAGCAAGCAGGCAAGGCGGAGGGCACGGTGGAGGGCAAGGTGATGGACGTGAGCGTGATGGAGCGGGCGCGGCGGTTGGAACTGATGCTCGTGGATATCGACGGGGTGCTGACCGATGGCAGGATCTACTTTGTACCGACGGCGACGGGCGAGTGGGACGAGACGAAGGGCTTTAGTGCGCTCGACGGCATTGCGCTGCAGTGGTTCCACTGGTATGGCATCACGATGGGGTTGATCAGCGGGCGTAAGTCAGTAGCTACCGAGATGCGCGCCAAGAGCGGGCATTTCAAGTATTGCTACATGGGCAACCACGAGAAGATTGCCACGCTCGAAGAGATCATCGCCGACGCCAAGGTGCCGCGGGAGAACATTGGCTATATGGGCGATGACCTGACTGATATTGTGTGTTTCCATCGGGTGGGGTTTGCCATTGCCGTGGCCAATGCGCGGCCGGAAGTGAAGCGCGAGGCGCATTATGTGACCGAGGCGCGAGGGGGTGACGGGGCGTTCCGCGAGGTGGCCGAACTGGTGTTGCAGGCCAAGGGGAAGTGGGGCGAGATTCTGAAGAAGTACGAGGTGGGGTAAAGGAGCGCGGAGTATTGTTCTGAGCGGACCGGCATGGTAAGATCCCCCTACTTCGATTAGCCTTGGCTATTCGGGCAAGAGAGGGAATGAATGCCGGCTTCACCCGTCAGAGTGGATCTATGTGTCAAATCGTGGCTACGGCGTGGAATGGCCGTGGCTGCTTCCTTGGCCGCGCTATGGTGTGCGGCGCCGGGACGCGCGCAGGAACCCGCTTCGGGACCTTGGACGCCTCATCCGTTTGTCGCCGAGGATACGGGCAACTGGTCCAGCACGAAGTTCGAAGAATTGCAGATCCGGCTCAATGGGTTTACGGGATATAGGACCACCAATATTCTTACTTCCGACGGGTTTGCAATAAAGCAGCACCATCCGCAACACGTCGTACGGCTAGGCAATTATACGCGCGCCGATGGGAAGAAGCGTGCATATTTCGCCATCACGCAATCGAACGCTTTCTACACGTTGTTCCTAACAAGGCATCGGCCGGACGGTTACTGGATGGTCGTCGAACTCGATCCAGATGCCCTTGACCCAGTGACCGACCGGATCGTGAACACGCCCGGATCCGATGGACAGATTGTGTACGAGCAGCATTTCAGCGAAGACGCGGAAGATACCTATGCTGAGTATGCCGGGGTGATTAACAGGGTAAATGTCGGGAAATCTGTTCCGGCGAGCCCGTTTGTTGTTTCGCTCGTGGGGGACTGGAACCACCCCTGCATGATGGAGACATTCGGCGGATTGCTCGTGATGGTGGGGCAGAATTGGAATCCTGGGGCCGGTAAGATTGGCCACAGCAAGGATTCGGTCCTGTTCTATGACGTTCGCGACCCGCGCCTCCCCCGGTATCTCGGTTTGCTGACCGCCGACCAATTGCAGACTACGTCGAAGTACGAGGACGAGAACCGTCTTAAGATCGACACCATGGGATTCGCCTACTTTCCTCCAAAAGGAGCACGGACGACCGGATATTACCATCTTGGCGTTATGGACAAGAATTTCATTTGCGACGAGAGCAAGGACTGTTTCAAGAGCCCGATTGATATCGGCAAATGGGCGCCTCTCCCGCCAACATTGACTTCACAATATCGCTTCACCTTTTACATGGGCGGCCAGCAAGGGGGCATTTTTCACTCGCGGGAAATCTATTCCGAAATGCCGGCGGCGGATGAGCCTTGCTTTATCGGCGATCAAAGGTATGTGGTTGACAAGCCGGCGGAGTGCGCCCCGCCGGGTACGTATCGCGCCATCTTCGCTGACACCATGTCTGACTCGGTGCTGCCGAACTCCTTCACGTCGTTCGCCTGCCAATATGACACCAAACATTGCGACGCGGAGAAGGAAGGTATCCCACGTTTCCGAACGCTCTCTTATTACAGCGGCACCAATACGACGGTGAGTTCAGCCGAATGCAGTGACACCGAGGGCAACCAGCCCTGTTACATGTATTACCGCGGGCGGCTGAGTGACGGAGCAAGGAGTTCGGACACTCCGAAGAACAGTTTTTATACCCAGTTGACCGGCTCTTGCCAACCGGGCAGCGGCATCAATGTCACCGAAAAGGGCGAGCCTGTCATCTATTGCGTTTCGGAAAGCGAGAACGAGCCAATCGATTGCCCGGAAGGTGTTGGCGAGTGCAACCGTCTCTATGCGAATTATGCCAATGCCGCGCCCTCATACGGTGCGATCAAGCTGACCGATGTGCGGGGAAATTCCGTGATTTACCGCGGGCGGGGATTGGCCGACTTGAAACTGTTGTCGAGCCCGCCTTGGGGGCCGGGGCGTTTGGAAAGCGGGGCGGCCCTGGGCGTGGAATGGGGCGGGGCGAAAGTGAAGGAAATGGAGGTGCTGTCCGGAAGCTGGCTGATTTACACAAAAGTTGAGTTCGGGGGCGGAACGCCACTGATCTACACCGTGGGTAAACATGCAATTCCTTACTTTAAGGATGGCAACTACTCTTTCCAAGGAAGCGACGCGGACCTTTTGCCGGTCGCCTCCATGCGTGTTCTGCCGGAACAGGGCATCTCCCTGTTCGAGAATCTCTCATACAACGGGCGAATGGTGAACTCCATCAAGTCGAATCCCGACCTGAGTAAATCCTGCGGCGATTCGTACGAAGTCTGTGCGAAGTTGCCCAGAGATAACGGAAAGTGCGGTTTCTTTAGCAAGATCGGCAACATAATCGGGCTGGTGGGCGATTGCACATTGCCACGTTCGTTCAACGACAAGGCTTCCTCGGCGCTGATTTCCAACAACAACTGGGATGCGTTCAAGGATGAAGGCTACCAAGGCTCGAAGTTTGCAAACCTGAACTGGAAAAAGCAGCAGCCTGCGCTGACGGGCAATAACGGCGATTCTATTACGTCGGTACGGAGCCTCTGCGCCATGCCGCCGCGTCCCGATGGATTCACCTATAAAATTTCCGAGGGCAAGCCGACCGTCTACTGGCCAGCGACGCCGAACACCTCGGGTTATGAAGTGACGGTAGCCGATGCCAAGGGTGTGCCGCTGATGGCGGATGTTGTTTCAAGTCCCGTCTATACGCCGAGGAATATTTTGCCGTCCGGCGAATATTACATCAGCGTTCGCGGGATCAATGACGGCGCGGACAACTGCCGGCTGTGGGGTCCTAGTAACGGTTTGCTGGTGACGACGGTGGAACCGAAGGCGCGTCCGCTGGTGAAGTTCACTTTGGATCGCACGAGCACGGATCCGGCCGGTCTGGGCGCGGGAACGGCTGCCGTCAGTCCGGCGCCGGATTCCCAGTACAACGGCACTTACTATTTGGCGGACAGAATTCTGACTTTGACCGCAACGCCGAATACCCGTTCGGAGTTCGACCATTGGGCAGGGGGCGCGGCGGGGTGCGGCGATTTGGCGAGATGCGAGATGCCCATTTCGGCCGACCTGAATGCGGTTGCGGTCTTCCGGGCGATGCCCACGCTGGATCTGACCAGGAAGGGTGACGGGAAAGGTACGCTCACCGCGGACCCGGTGGGCACGGGCTGTGTAACGCCGCAGCAATGCACCTTCTATCGCACGGATACGCAAGTTGACTTGAAATTCACGACGGGACCGAATTCGACGTTTCGGGGATTCAGCGGCGATCCCGACTGCGAGGACGGCAAGGTCACGATGAACGCGAGCAAAGCCTGCACGGCGCGGTTCGATAAGACGGCGAATCTGCTCGAGGTGACAGCGCCAGGCGGCGTGGTGACGAGTTCCGTGCAAGATGGGATCAACTGCGGCCCGGTGTGCACGCACACCTACGGGGTTCCGACGGAGCCGAGGACGGCGACATTGACAGCGGCGGCGTTGGAGGGTTTTCAGTTCGTACGCTGGTACGGCGATCAGGATTGCTGGGACGAAAACGGCGGCCTCTCCAGGCAGATCAGCGTGACCGTTGGCGACAGCGATGTTTCCTGCAGCGCGATGTTCGTGCCCCTGGGCACCAAGTATTCGCTCACCGTGGAGAAGTACGGTGTTGCGCCGGGGGCTCCGAAAATTGCCGGCGACGTGCAGGGGCTCGAGATCACCGCCCTGAAGGGGCTCGATTGTCCGCAGGCCGCCTGCTCGGATCAGGCGGGCGTTGTAGCGGTGGTGCATTTGACGGCGGTGGCGCCGCGCGGAAGTGTGTTCGTTGGCTGGGACGGCAGTCCGGACTGCCTGGATGGGATGGTGACGATGACTTCCAACATCAGGTGCCAGGCGAAGTTCAGTACGGACATCCTTCTGGTGGACGGGTCCGATGATGGTCAACTGTCGCGGGAATATGGCTCGGTTCTGAATGCGCTGAACGCGGGGGCGGCGGACCTGTGGAAAGTACAGAGTAATGGCGAGCCGGACGCGGAGGTTCTGAAGAACTATGGCCGCGTGATCTGGTATACGGGCGCGGCAAAGGGCGCCGGGCCGGATGCGCCGGCGATTGGACCAAGTCCGGCGGCGGAGACCAGCCTGAGTGTCTACCTGGATGGTGGCGGGTGTCTGCTGTTGAGCAGTCCGCAGTATCTCTTCGATCGTGGCGTGACCACCTTTGCACAGAGCTACCTGGGGATCAGCGGGTCCACGGCGGACGTCGCGGCGACTCAGGTGAATGGGGCCGGGTTGAAAGTGCCTGGGTTCAGCGGGCTTGGTTTGCTTCCGCTGCGGTTCGACGATTCGGGCCTGGGGAATGTGTCGAAGAAAAGCTACAGCATCCTGGCATCGCAAGCAGCCGGGACGACGGTGCTGTTCCGCTACGGCGCGGCCGGCACGGCGGGCGTTTCGCGGGACAACGGGATTTACCGTACGGCGTTCTTCGGCTTCCCGTTCCTGGCGCTGCGGTCCGGCGAGGATCGTAACTCTGTGATGGGTGCGTTTCTCAATTTCTGCGGCCAGGAGGCGGCGGCGCAGAGTTCTGGCCAGTAAGTCCACTTGGAGGGGGCTCAAGGAAGCAGTTATCCTGAGGGACGTGACGAGCTCAATCGGCGTGCGGGAGTATGTCTCCGGGACAGGGAGCGAGGTGGCGTGTGGGTGAACGCATAGCGCTGCTGGTGCGGGCGCGCTCGGGCACGGGCGTGCTGGCGCAGTTGACCGGCACGATCGCGCGGCATGAGGGCGACATCACGTCGGTGGAGATTGTGGCGATTGAGGGCGACACGACGCGAGTGTCGTTTGAGCTGGAGTTGCCGGGCAGCGGCGAGGCGCTGGTGGAGGAGTTGCGCGGGCTTGAGGCGGTGCGCGAGGTGAGGCGCGAGAAGAGCCTCATGAAGATCTACGGCAAGCGGATCATCATCATGGGCGGCGGGGCGCAGGTGGGGCAGGTGGCGATCGGGGCGATTTCCGAAGCCGACCGGCATAACATCCGCGGCGAGCACATCTCGGTGGACACGATTCCGCTGGTGGGCGAGCAGTCGCTGGCCGAGGCCGTGCGCGGCGTGGCGCGGTTGCCTCGGGCGCGGGCGCTGGTGTTGGCCGGATCGCTGATGGGCGGCGAGATTGAGACGGCGGTGCGCGAGGTGCGGGCGCAGGGCCTGCTGGTGATCAGTTTGAATATGGCCGGCAGTGTGCCGGAGGCGGCGGACCTGGTGGTGACCGATCCGGTGCAGGCCGGCGTGATGGCCGTGATGGCGGTGGCCGACACGGCGAAGTTTAATGTGGCGCGGCTGAAGCGGCGGGAGTTCTAAGCGCCGCCAGACGCACCGCCTGCGCTGCCAAGGCGCGAGAGGCCGTGATTCAGGCTCGAGGAACGGGTACGGCGCGGCGAATGCCGGCCAGGGGCCGGGGTCTACTTGCCGAGGCGGAGGCCAAACTCGCGTAGCAGGGGCTGGTCGCCGGAACTGTCGTAGAGTCGGACCCAATAGAGACCGGTGGCTGGCTGAAAGTCCGGGCGTACGGAGAGCTTGTCAGAGGCCGGGCGGGCGACGGTGGTGCTCCACAGCGACTGGCCATTGGAGCCGGCAAGCTCGACGCGAAGTTTGCCCGACGGGGGAAGTCCGGTGAGGTCGAGCGAGAGAGCCAGGGGAACGCCGCTGGGTGCGGGAGCCACCACCGGCACCATTCCCCGCATAGCGTTCAGCTCAATCAGCGCCGGCTCAGCGGGCGGGGCGGCGCTGCGGGGGAGGACGGCGACGACAAGGGCCGCGGCAACCACGGCCGTGCCCAGCGCGTAGGCCGGTGTGAAGGCGTGCCAGAGAGTGAGCAGCTTGCGGCGTAACCGCTCCACGGCGGGCAGTTCGGATTCCGAACTGAGCGGCTCGCGGCGCATTTTCGCCGACGCCACCTTGAAGGCGGCGATAAATTCATCCATTTGTTGCAGGCGGTCCTGGCAACTGGCGCACAGCAGGACATGCTCTTCGAGGGTTTCGGATTCGGGGTCGGGCAGCCGGCCCAATGAATAGGATTCAATGGCGTCTTCAGTCAGATGACCGTGATCCAGCACTGTCATACGGTTTCTCCAAGGGTCGGTCAACTTTTGGTTGTCGATCTCAACCTGTCCCAACGTTCTCACAGGCATACCCCTTTCTCACAAGAATGGTGGGGGGTGGAATTAGAAATTCTCAGAGAGGAATAAGAAAAAAAGCCAGCAAACGAACTACGCCGGGCGCTAGGACAGCCAGATATTACCCCTTTATGGGGACCGGAACGCGCGGTTGCGGGGAGGCGCGGGCAGTGCGGACGAGGGCGAGCCGCAGGCGGAGAGGCCCGAGGTGGGCGAGGCGTGCGCGGACGAACTGGTCGCCGAAGAGGCGTGCGTGGACGAGCGGGCGGCGGCCGGGGAGGCAATGGCGCGCCGCGAGCGGTGTGGGGGCATCCTCACTCTCCTGTCACGGCGCGGATGAGACGGGAAAGGGGGCGCGAGGCGAGGCGCTTGCGGCCGAGTTCGCCGAAGCGTGCCTTGGCGCGCGATTTGAGGAGGCGGAACTGGGTTTCGAGAGCTCCATTTCCGAGCAGATCTGCTCCTGGGACTGTTCCTTGAGATAGAAGCGCGTCAGGATCTCGCGGTCGCGCGAGGAGGTTTCGTGGAGGATTTCGCGCATGATGGCGACGCGTTCGTCGCCGATGGCGTTTTCCTCGGGGTTTTGCGCGGCGTCGAAGATCTTCGGAGAGGCTTCCAGGTCGATCTGGTCGCGGCGGGCGGCGACGGCATGGTCGATGTGGGCGGCGATCTGGCGGCGGACGACGGTGCGGACGAAGCCCATGAGGCGGTCGGGTTCGCGAAGTTCGCCGCGGCGGATGGCCTGAACAACGATGAGGAAGGCGTCGTGCACCTTGTCGTCCAGTTCCTGCGGGCCGAGCTGGCGGCAGAGGTAGTAGCGGATGCCGCGTGAGAAGACTTTGTAGAGCTCCTCCATGCCGGATTGATCGCCGCGCTGGATGCGGTCGACGAGTTCAGTCCACCGGGAGAAGGACTCCGGCGGTGGTTGAGTGGACGGCGGGTTCATGGCGCGATCCTGCTTCTGCGGGTTCTGGGTCGCAGATTCAACGCGGCAATCGTCGGGGAAGTCGCCGGCCATACTGGCTGACATCGAGATGACCATATAAAAATTGGCTTCCTAATACGAAGTAGGACGCCCAATAACGTGGGCGGGCGCGCCAGGAACGGGAGGCGATCGCATCCCGTTGCGCGGATTGCAGGGCCTGAGCGGCCCTTGCCGAGCCTGGCGGCAGAGCGGAGCTACGCCAGGCGCTATAAAAAGAATGCCACAACTCGCCTGAGTCATCAGGCATGGGCCACTGGGTGGCGAGGACGGAGGAGGCGCCGGCGGCGAGCCAGGCGCGGGAGAGGCCAAGGAGGCCTTCGCTGGCGATGGTGGAGGCGGCGCCGGCGCTGCAGCCGCTCATGACGATGAGGGAGCAGGAGGCGTGGAGGGTGGCAATGGTGGCCGGGTCGAGCAACTCAGGCTGGCCGGAGGGGTCGAGCGAGAGCAGGAGGCGGCTTTCAGTGGGGTCGGCCGGACTGGGCACGAGGTGGGTGGCCAGGTGGACAACCTGCGGCCGCGCGTCGAGGGCGAGGCGGAGATGGGCGAGGGTGACTTGGTTGCCCTGGTGGAGACGGGCCGGGCCGTGCCAGGCCTCGGCGGCGGTGCGGATTTCCTTGGCCGTGCCGGGAAGGCGGGGGAGGGCGATGGCGTCGTGGCCGGAAGGAGAGCGGGAGGCCAGGGTGAACCAGGGGGAGGGACCGCTGGTGGTGGCGCGGGAGTCGGCGTTGTTATAGATGGGGTCGCCGAAGGCGGCCGAAGAGAGTGCCCGGCGTCTCGGCGGTGGCTTGCGGGGGCGCCAGGAAAGGGCTGATCTGGAGCGCCACCTGCTCGACGAGGTAGCGGGGCTGGCCGTCGACGAAGGTGGGGACCAGGGCGGCGTAGGGGATGGAGAAGAGAAAGCGGTCCGGCAGGATCATCCAGTGGTGGCACTGCCGCGCAGCGGGCGGGAGCGAGGAAAAGAGGCTGGTGTAGAGGGCATGTCCGGCCTGGGCGGCGGCTGGGGAGTCCTGTTCGAGGAAGCGTCGGTGGCGCGTGGTGAGGGAGAGCAGTTGCGACTCGGGGGGCAGGATGGAGAGGTGGAGGCGGCCGCGGGCGAGGGTCCAGGCGTAGGAGCGGCCGGGGCCGGCCTGGAGCACGATGATGGCGGCATCGGGGGCGAGAGTGTCCAGGATGCGGTTGAGAGAGGCGGGCGCGAGATGATTGGGGCGGTCGGGGTGGGAGGAAAGCTGGAACTCGGCGATCTGCAGGCGGGCCGCTGAGAGGGCGTCGAGGGCAGAGGGGGAAGCCTCACGGAGGGCGTTGAGTTCGGCCTTCTGCAGCGTGGCCAAGTGGCCGGCGTAAACAGCGTCGGGGTCGTCGTGCCGGCCGATGAGGGAGCGCATGACGACGGCGCGGTTTTCCAGGGCGGCGCCGAAGGCCTCCTCCAGGTAATCCTGATTGCCGGTGGCCAGGAAGAGCTGGTTGCTGATGGCGGTGAGCGAGGAAAAGACCTCCTGATGGGAGGCGGCGGCATGCAGGCCGATGGCCTCGGACTGGAGCAGTTCCGGGCGAAGAGGGCGCAGGTGTTCGACGGCGGCGATGAGGTCGCGGCGGGCTTCGGGAAGGCGGCCGAGCGCGGCCAGGGCCTCGCCGCGGTGTTGGAAGAAACGGTAGAGAGGGCGCTGGGGGACGTGGCGGGTGAGTTCGCCCACAGCCTCTTCGGCCAGGGAAAGAGCCTCACGGGCGTCGCCCTGGCTAAGGCGGATGCGCGACAGGGTGAGAAGGCTGGAGGAGAGGAACGAATCGCCGGAGGCGCGGCGGAGCTTGATGGCGAGGCGGGCATCGCGTTCGGCGGCGGCCCAATCGTTGGCGCCATAGGATTCCAAAGCGGCGGTGGCATAAACCATGGCCAGAAGTTTGGGGTTGGCGCTGGAGCGGGCCTGGCGGAGGGCGGCGGCAAGGTGGGGGCCGGCGGCGGCGAGTCCCTCCATGCGGGCAGCCAGACGGGCGCGGTGGAGGTGGAAGGGAATCAGGTATTCGGGCTTGGCCGAAAGGCGGGTCAGCGGATCGGCGCGTGCGGCCAGTGCGGTTTGCGACTCGCGCCAGGCGCCGAGGTGGAAGTAAACGTTGCTGAGGTTGAACGAGATCATCGCTGCCAGCGAGTGGTGCGCGGCCCGTTCGGCGCATTCGCGGGCGCGGAGGAAGGTTTGCATGGCGCGGCGGTACTGGAAGAGCAGGGACTGTGCTCCGGCGGAGGTGGCAAGCAGTTCGGACTCAGCCTCGTAATTGCCGAGTTCGTGAGCACGGCCGGCAAGGCGTTCGCAGGTGGCGCTCACTTCCAGGTAGCGTCCCTGGCGGAGATTCCGGTCGGCATCGCGCCAAGCGTCAATGATGTCGGGGGGGAGTGACAGGCGTGCGGCGGGACGAACAACACCTGACCCTAGGAGGGGTAGGGTAAGGAAGGCAAGCAGACAACAATAGATGCCACGTCCCAACGAAGTTCCCGGAATCCGAGGGGTTAGAACGGAAGTCTGCGTTCTTAGGAGTATCCTAATCAGGAGTACTCCTAAGAAGTATAGCAGACATGGGCCGTGAACTGGCAAGCCATTTGTCAGGCGGTTTACGGATTGACATGCGTCTGTGAACGCAAGAGTTCATCCCCTTACGGGGAGAGGGTTAGAACCACAGAGCAGGAGGCGGCGGAAACAGAATGATGGATCGTCCATCGTCTTGTCCTGTGCCGGGTCCGGCCTGCGCCGTGCACCCGCGACACCACAATAGACCGGGCCCGCTGCCTGCCTCCGCCACGATGTAGGAAGTGGTTGATAACAAGTGAGAAGAAGGTTGGCCGGGGAGTGAACGCAGGATCAGGGGGGAACCGCGTGGGGGAAGGTGGAGGAGCAGGGGGCGGGGCGTTACACTAGAGACTCTATGCATTCGCGACGATTCTCGATGTTGCTGGTCGGCATTTGGTTGGGGGCCGGGTTGTTTCTGATCTGGATGGTGCGGGAGCAGTTCAACACGGTGGACCGGGCGTTGAAGCCGACGACGCGCGTGGGCGAGCAGGCGGTGAACGACATTGGGGTGGAGCGGGCACGGGTGTTTCTGCGCTATCACGGGGCTGAGCAGGTGCGGTCGTCGCTCTACCAGTGGGGATTTGCGCAACTGGTATTGGGCGGGTTTCTGCTGGTGGTATTGCTGTTTGCCACCAATGCGAACAAGCTGATGACGGGGGTGGCGGTGGCCTTGCTGGCGCTGACGGCGCTGCAGCATTTTCTGGTGATGCCGCGCATCACCGAGTTGGGGCGGGCGCTGGACTTTGCCAACGTGGACGAGATGCGCGATGAGCGGCGGGGATATTGGAATTACGAGCGGACCTACTCGTATTTGGATCTGGCCAAGTTCAGCCTGCTGCTGCTGGTGGCCGCACGGCTGGTGGTGTCGTCAGGGGAGCGGCGGAGGCGGCGGCGGAAGTCAAGCGAGCTCGATATGATCGACGATGCCCAGAACGGCCATGTCGATCGGCGAGTTCGGACGTCCCACCGCCGTCATCGCGGAGAAGCCCTCGGTGGAGAGGAGGACGAGGTCGCCGACACCGGCGTCGACGGCGTCGAGCGCGACTAGGGCGTCGCCGCGATTGGTGAGGTCGAGGTTGAGGGGTTGGACGAGGAGGGCTTTGCGGCCCTCGTGACTTTCGTGTTTGCGGGTGGCGACCAGATCGCCGATGACGCGGCCTAGGAGCATGGGGCAAGGCTCCGGGGGGAGAGAGGCACCGCTCCGTTACCGTCGCGGCTCAGTGGCGGGTGTGGTGTGCGGTGGGCGAGCGTGGCGGGCGGCGGAGCGAGAGCGGGGCCGGATGAGGCGAGCGCGGAGCCGGACGGAGCGAGCGAGACGAGGGGAGTCACTAGATGCCCTCCGGTTCGTTGGCGGCGCGGCGGGCGTTGCGGTCCACATGGAGTTCGTCGACGATGCCGACGATGCTGCGGTCCGTGGGGACCTCGGTGGGCAGAAAGGGGAAGCTGCATTCCTTGCCGCCGCAGTAATAGACGGTTTCACCGGCTCCGGCTCCGGTGGCGTCGGTGCAGACGAGTTGCTTGCCGGTGGGCGTGCCTTCGGGGGTGATGGGTTGGACGATGAGGAGGCGCTGCGATTCGAGCCCGGCGTTCTTTGCCGTGCACCAGACGCGGCCGATGACACGTCCGAGATACATCGCTACCTGGCCTTCTTTTTGTCCGGGGCCTTGTCAGCGGCGGCGGGGGGATCGTCGAGTGAAACGGTGTCGACGATGCCGACGATGGAGTTGTCGACGGGGGTATCTTTGCAGCCATCGGCCATGCGGGCCGAGGAGCCGGCGACGGCGATGACGAGTTCACGGAAGCCCGCGCCGACGGTGTCGACGGAAATGACATAGCCCGCTTCGTCCTTGCCTTCGGGCGAAACGGGCTTGATGATGAGGAGCTTCTTGCCTTCCAGCCGCGGATCCTTGCGGGTCGCGACCACGGTACCGACGACGCGCGCCAGGATCATGAGAGGGGGGACTCCCGGTTACTTTGAATTGCTGGCCTTGCCGATGGGCAGGACGTCTTCGAGGCTGGGGTGGGGGCGCGGGATCACGTGGACGGCGACGAGTTCGCCCACGCGGCGGGCGGCGGCGGCTCCGGCGTCAGTGGCGGCGCGGACGGCGGCGACATCGCCGCGTACGAGCGCGGTGACGTAGCCCGACCCAATCTTTTCCCAGCCGACCAGCGACACCTTGGCGGCTTTCACCATCGCGTCGGCGGCTTCAATCATGGCCACCAGGCCGCGGGTTTCAATCATCCCTAACGCTTCACCCATGGATTCGTTTGACCTTTCTCAACTGTTGTACGCGACCGGAGGGGGGCGGCGCAAGCGGCAGCGCGCCCGAACTTCTGATTATCCCATGCGGGCGCGGACGGCTTCTTCCACAAGCGCGATCAGTTCTTCGCGCGTGACTTCAAACTTGGCGCCGGCCCCTGCGGGATAAGTGGCGGCGGCCGGATAAGTGGCGGACTGATAAGCCGCAGGCGCGGCGCTGGGGCGCGCGGCAGGCGGCAGCGGGCAGGAGGTGGCTCCAGCGGCGATCTCTTCGGCCGAGAGCGGGCAGCCCGGTTCGCCGGCGACCTTGGCCTTGATGCCATAGCGGGTACGGGAGTCGAGCAGTTTGTCGACTTCGACGCGGGGCAGCACAGTGGGGCCGCCGAGGAGTTCAGCGACCATGGTGATGCGGGCGAAGTGCTCGACGGTTTCCATCTTGAAGTAGGCTTTCCAGAGATCCTCGCCATAGCAGACGGCGCCGTGGTTGGCCATCATGAGCGCATCGTACTTGGGGATGTAGGGCAGCATGGGGTCGGTCAGCTCGTCGGTGCCGGGGAGGCCGTAGCCTGCCAGGGGCACGCAGCCGAGGGTGATGACCACTTCGGGGAGGAGGGCGAGGTTGAGCTGTTTGCCGGCGCTGGCGAAGCCTGTGGCGACGGGCGGGTGGGCGTGGACAACGGCACGGATGTCGGGGCGCATGTTGTACACGGTGAGGTGCATCATGATCTCCGAGGTGCGTTCCTTTTTGCCGGCGATCTTGTTGCCCTTCATGTCGACAATGATGAGGTCGTCAGGCGACATCATGCCTTTAGAAACGCCGGTAGGGGTGCATAGGAGGCGTTCGGAGTCGAGGCGCACGCTGATGTTGCCGTCGTTGGCGGCGACCCAGCCTTTTTGGTAGACAAGCTGCCCGATTTTGACGATGGTGTCGCGCAGCTCTTTTTCGGTCTGCATTGTGCGAAGCAATGATTGTACCAATAGAAGGACAGGCGACGGGCACGAAAGCGACGAGTGCGCTACGGCTTTCCGGGAGGCGTCTCGTTAATGGGGTTGGCGTTGTAGGCGGCGGAGCCTCCTCGGGGGACGGAGAGGGTTTGCCATTGGTCGCCGCGGTGGCTTTTGGCTAAGTAGACGATTTGGCCGGCGTGGCTGGCGGTGTGGGCGAGGTTGCGGTGGAGGGCTTCGGCGACGGTACAGGGCTGGCCCCGGATGATGACGGTGTGGGCGAGGTGGGCATCGTCGAGGGGGGCGAGGGTGGCGAAGAAGATGTCGAAGCCGCGGTTCCAGAGGGCCGGCGGAGGCGAGGGTGAGGTTGGGTTCGTCGAACTCGGCGTCGCGGTTGCGGTCGGGCTTTTCGCCGTCGGTGGTGAGGAAGTCGGTGAAGCGGGAGCGGAGGTTGCCGGAGACGTGTTGGACGATGAGCGCGACAGAGGAGTTGGCGCCGGGGCCGGGGGCGTTCAGTTCGGCGTCGTTGAGTTGGGCGAGGGCCTTGAGGACCATCTGGTGGTAGCGGCGGTATTCGTCTTCGATGGAGGCGATCAGGGGTCGGGGCATGGCTATTCGCTCGCTTTCAGGGCGTTCAGTTGGGTGTCGATGGTGGCGATGGCCTTTTCGAGGTCGGCCACCATAGTTTGGGTTCGTTTGGTAATTTTTTCTCCGTTGGCCTGGATGGTGGCCGACCAGGTGCGGATGTCGTCGAGGTAGCCGGCCTGCTTTTCGATGGCGCGGGTGGCTTCGTCGATGGAGCGGAGGGCGGCGGCGGAGTCGGCCGAGGCGCGGGATTCGCGGAGGGCGAGGGCGCGGGCGAGGGAGTAGGCGGCGCGGATGAGGAGGGCGGAGGCGGGGTCTTCAGCGTCCCAGATGAGGACGAGGTCGCGGTCGTAGCGGGCGAAGGGTTCGAGGCCGACGGGGGCGTGGCGCGAAGAAAAGACGAAGATGCCGATTTGGGCTTCGCGGTTTTGCGCGCTTCGTTGATTTCGTCGAGGGCGTGGCGGAGGGAGTAGCCGCCGGCCTGTTTGGCTTCCCAGACGATGCGCACACCGGGGGCGGGCGATTCGGGGCCGAGGGTGACGACGACGTCGCCGGTTTTGCAGTTCTTGATGAGGCCGGTGGAGTTGCCGGTGGGTTCGGCGATGTCGGCGTGGCCTTGGGCGAGGCGGGAGACCTCTCCGGCGAGGGCGGCTTCGAATTCGAGGCCGTGGACGGTGCCGCGTTCGTTGGCGCGGCGGGTGGCCTGGAGGGTGGCGAGGGATTCGCGGACCTCGGCCTGAAAATCGGTCTGGTGCTTCTGGATTTCGCCGACGCGTTCGTCGAGGGTGCGTTTGAGGCGGGAGAGGGCGCTGTCGGGGGAGTCGAGCGAGAGCTGGCCGGTGATGCCGCGGGCGTGGGCGTCGACGATGTCGCGGACGGCGAGGGTGAGCTGGTGGTGGAGGCCTTCGGCGTTGCGTGGGTCGAGGAGTTTGAAAATGGGAGAAGATTCTCCGAGTTTAGCGGCGATGGTTTGAGCGAGGACGGAGCGGTCGCCTTCGACGAAGGAGGAGAGCGAGGCGCGGAGGCGGCCGCGTTCGGGGTGGAGGTAGTCTTCGATTTCGCGCTGGACGTTTTGGACGAGGCGGTCGCCTTCCTCGCGGAGCTTCTTTTCGTCGACCTGGCCGCCGGCGAGGCGGAGGGCGAGGACGCCGATGCGGAGGGCGAGTCGGAGGTATTCGTCGCGTGCGGGGCCATCGGGGCGCTGGAGGATGTCGTGGACGACCTCGGGGTCATAGAGGTCGAGCGAGATGCGGTGGGAGGGGCGGGAGGCGGGCGAGGGGAGGGGGGAGTGCGCGGCCATGGGACTATTATGGGGCGCGTGGGGGCGGCCGGAGGGGGCGCGGGGGGCGAGGGCGGCTAGAGTTTGCCGAGGACGATGGGGAAGCTGGGGTCGCCGTTTTCGAAGGCGACGACGACTTGGCAGCCGACGGAGAAGGTGACGCCGCTGCCGCCGGAGTTGCAGACGGGGGCCCAGGAGCCGCTGAGGCCGGCCGAGGGTACGGACACGAGTACGCGGCCGGTGCCGGTCGCATCGTTTTTGGAAGTCACTACACCCCGATATACGCCGCCGAATGCCATGGTTGCCTCCTGGGAAGGAAGTTTAACATTGATGGGGGTGGGGGCGTTGGGGGCATTGGAAATTGTCAGCAAGGGATGGTGAGGCTCGATGCAGGGCTATGGGGCCGACAGTCATCAGTATGGGGAGCTTTGCAGCGTACCGAGCTTATTGAGCAGACCCGGGGAGTCTCGCGCCGAGATCCCCGGTGGGGTTCAGTCGGTGTCCTCGGTACCACGAGCGGTGGTCAACCTGGAGGCCGATCACGGGAGGGCAAACCCAGGGCACAGGATTGGGTGTGATGAGGCGGTGCAGCAAACCCCGAAGGCCGACTCCTCAGAACTGTGAGCGCCCTGGTAAAGATCATGTCGTATTCGCCTTTTGTTTGACGCGAGAGGTCTTTTTCGCTTGCCATCCCTCGTCACATTGCTTATCATGTGATGGTCTTCGCTTTCAAAGTGTATCTAGTCAAGCCAAGTCGAAGTTTATCTGGGACGGATATCGACCAGCACCTCCGTCCGGCCGATGCTAAGGTATTCAACGTTCTCAGAATCGCGGCGGAAAGGCACCCCGGATCTTATCTTTCAATGAGCGAGATCGCGAACCTCGCGTTTGGGCAACGGGACCGCAGTTCAGCGCAGGTGAAGAATCTGATTCAGCGTTCCATCTACGAGATTCGACAGAAGTTCGGTCGGGATGTAGTGCTAAGCCGTGGTGCCCAATACCGGCTCCAAGTCGAAGCCCCTGAGGCGCCGGTTGTACTGCCGGCCGTGGAAGAGCAGGCTGTGAAGTGGCAAGCCGGGCGATGGGGACAATTCGGCAGCCGCATTTGTGAACTGCTCCGTTTGGCGCAGGGAGAAAAGGGGGCCACGCTGAGTAGGCTGGTTCTCCTCGGGGATGACGCCGTAAATTGCGTGTCGGACTTCCCGGGCGAGTTGCAAGCGGTCCTTAGGGTGTTTCGCGCTGTGCAGTTTTTCTGCCCCGATCTGCGAGTCGTCGTGCACTGCTTGGACCGGCTGTCATCGAGTGGGCCATCGAGTCTCGATTTGAGGGAGTATGCGGGGTTGCTCAAGATCGTGGTAACCCCGGTACCAGGCATTGCCGGGGTCGCCTGGATTGACCAGTTTGAAGGGCAGTCCTTCGTTGAATTGGGTACGCCGACGAGTAGTCCCTTGCGGGTGGTCAGTGGAGCGGCTGCTCACAGGTTTATGGTGCACTACGATGCGCGTCTTGCCATGTTAAGCGGCGATGGCTCGCCAAGTGCACAGCCGCTGCGGATTGATAGGTTTGACTTGCCCACGCAGAGGAGTTTTGAGGAGCTCCGTGATTTCTTGCGCATGCGGCGCATCCGTAAGGACGATGGTCGAGTAATTCCCTTCATTAACGAGATCTTGGGGTGAGTCTCGTTCTCTTTTTTTCGCTCATTGATTTAACTTTACGCCTGAGTATGCTCTGGTGATTTCAAAGAGATGGGGAACTCTCCAGGCGTATACGCACAACCCGACTACGACCTCAATCCACGGTCCTCCCCGGCCGCCCCATGCCGATTCACGAATCTGGACTCTGACGAGAGGCGGCCACCGTGGCTTGGAAACTCCTAGAGTTGCAGGCGGTCTATTCCGACGCGCGATCGTGGCTTTCCGTGCGGGAGGCACTCATCCTCGTCGGCCTGGTCGGAGTGCTCACAGTCTGGAGCGAGCGTGCGAGACTGAGGCGTCTCCGCAGTGCTTTTTCGGTAGTAGTGAGTTGGCTCTTGACGTCGCGAAAGCTGGCTTTCCTCCTACTTTTGGTCGTCTTCGTGATCTGGGTTGTCGCTGTGCCGCTAAGCAAGCGCTGGCTTGCTCCTGAAACCTCCCCACAAGTCCATGAGCTTGCGATTGCGACCGAAGGTACCTGCGAGGCGTTGCCAGACTCCGACTCGGGTGATGTCCGCATTAGCTCGCAGCGCGGCCCATGCAAAGCGAGACAAGTGGACCCTCACCCCAGAACAAAGGCCACCCCCACCAGTTTTTCCGTTGTGCACGACGTTCATCAGCGCAAATCGACTCCCGGCACGGGTGTGGAGATCCTTGGAGAGTTAGGAGAAGCTAGATCCCTGACAGCCCGGCAGCGAGGGTGGGGGGATGGGAGACTCTGGTGCCTGGAGATCGGTGAGTCGGTTGTTAATCAAGCCAGTGGTGCCCTTGAGACGCAGATGCTTAGGAAACGCGACCCGTGTGTTCAGTTCACGCGCAGGCCTGATCGCGTCAAGATGGGGATCAAGTACGATGGTAGTCACTTTCAGGTATTCACGAAGTTCATGACAGATCTGTCGGTGGAGACGCTGTCATCGGAACCCCACAGATCGTGAAAATCCTCCATTCCAGACCTCGAGCCCAAAAATTCCTAGCCCTCATTTCGACTTCTGGTCAGTTGCCAGAAGATCTGTTGGCGATCAAGTCGCTAATTCCTTCTTACTGGTGGCAGAAAGATGACGAAGAATAACATCTGGGTTGTGTTGATGTCGCTCGCTCTTTCGTTGTGCTTGGCGAGTACTGCTGCGAGGCCTAATCACTCTCGATTCCCAGTGCGGGTGGTTGCGCGAATTCAACCGTACGAAGGGGCAATTGCCACCCAGGTCCTGCTTGAACGTGATAAAGGGCCAGCCTGGCAGCAATACTTGGATATTCAGAAACCCTCCTCCGCTGGTAGGGTAGCTTTTGCGGTTCAACAACCAGGAACATTCTGGCTTCTGGCCAGCTCGTCGATCGGCAGTCAGTTCAGACGCGGGGCGTGCCTGCTCCAAGTAGAGCCCTCCGGTGATTACAGGATCATGCCTTTGCCGCGCACCAAGGAGGGACGGAAGTGGGGCGGAGTAACATCTCTGTCCTGCCGAACTGGCGTCATTACCCTTAGCACTCAATGACACCCCCTCCGGGAGCACGTTAGGTCGAACGGAGGCAGCAGCGCGGTGGGTGCCTCTACTTCTGATGGTGCTGGGTGACGAGCGCGGCCACCTTGGCGATGAGGGCGGCGCGGGCTTCGCTGGGGGCGGGGGAGTCGGCGACGAAGACGGCTACGGCGAAGGTGGAGCCTTGGGGGGAGGTGAGGAGGCCGACGTCGTTGGTGGCGGCGGAGATGCCGTTCCAGGAGCCGGCGGTGCCGGTTTTGTGGGCGAGTTTCCAGGTGGGGGGCGTGCCGGCTTTGAGGCGGTCGAGGCCGGTGGCGCAGTCGGCGAGGGCTTTCAGGAGGAAGGCCGTGGTGGGGGGCTTGAGCAGGCGGCCGGCGTGGAGGTTGAGGAGGAACTCGGCCATGCCGGTGGGGGTGGCGGTGTCGCGGGGGTCGGTTTGGTAGGCCTTGTAGGCGCGCTCGCGGACGGCGGGGGGGACGGCGGCGATGTCGGCGGTGAGGCGTTTGGGGTCGTAGTATTGGGGGCCCCAGCGGAGGCCGACGATTTCGGTTTGGAGGTCGCGCTCGTCGCGGTCGAGGCGGAGGCCGCGGACGCCTTTGCGGGTGAGGGTGCGCTGGACCTCGTGGATGCCGCCGAGGAGGCGGGCGAGGTAGTCGGCGGCGGCGGAGTCGCTGTCGATGTTGGCGCGGCGGATGAGGTCGCCGAGGGTGGTGGTGTAGCCGTTGGGGCCGAGGAGGTCGATGACGGGCTGCATGAAGACGCTGGAGTCTTCGCGGCGGAGGGTGACGCGCTGGTCGAGTTGGAAGCGGCCGGCGTCGATGGCGTCGAGGACGGCGAAGCCGACGGGGAGCTTCATGACGCTCTGAAGGGAGAAGCGCTCATTGGGGCGGAGGCAGGCAGATTGCTTGCCGTCGCTGACGCAGACGCCGAGGCGGGCTGGGGCGGTGGCGGCGAGGGTGTTCAGATCCGCCTGGAGGGCGGGGAAGTCAAGCGAGCCGGCGTGGGCGAGGGCGGTGGTGAGAAGAAGAATGAGAAGTAAAAGAAGCGCGCGGCGGTGAGTCATCCGTACAGGATAGCGAGAGGGCGAGGGGCAGCGCGGGTTTCGGACTATTCGCTCTTGGGGCCGAGCACCTCTTTCATGATGGCGGCGAGGCCGTGGAGTTCGGGGGTGGCGTTGCCTTCGAAACTGGAGCCGTGCATGGTGGCCAGGGTGCGCGGGTTTTCGGCGGCGAGGTTCGAGAGGATCTGGCCGGTGTGGCGGGTGTAAGGGATGTAGCCGGCGAAGGGGCTGTTTTCGGTGAAGAGGAGCGCTTCGCGGGCGGGTTCGAGCAGGGAGTCGCGGGTGAGCGGCGCGCGTTCGCCCCATTGGTGGAAGAGGTCAGAGCAGAAGAGGGTGGAGCGGGTCTCTTCGAACATGACGCCGGCGTCCCAGCCGTGGGGGACGTGGGGCGTGGGGATGAAGCGGTAGCGGTATTTGCCGGTGGCGAGGACTTCGCCGGGTTGGAGGATGCGCGACGGGCGGTTGGAGAAGTCGTTGACGCTGACCATGGCGCCGATGAGGCCGCAGACGGGGTGGGCGTGGGGGGCGAGGTCGAGCCAGGAGTTGAGGGCGCCGCATTCGTCGGATTCAAAGTGGGAGAAGCCGATGTGGCGGAGGGAGGCGGGATCGATCAGGGAGGCGACGGCTTCGCGGAGGGCGGGAAACATGCCGCGGAGGCCGGCGTGGAAGAGGAGGGGTTCGTCGTCGCGGACGAGGAAGTGGTTGAACTGGAGGTTGAGGTCGGGGGCGAAGAGGGAGATGCGGAAGAGGTCCGGGGCGATTTCGGTGATGAGGGACATGGGGTTCAGTATATGCGGGTGGCGGTGGAGTGCGCGGCGGAGGGCGGGCGTGCGAGAATGGCGAACCCCTTGCGCGTATGAGAGAGACACGAAATTACGACCGGCACGGCGTTGTGGCGCTGCTGATTTTGCTGTTTGCGATCACGTACCTGGACCGGGTGTGCATTTCGGTGGCGGGGCCGAGGATGCAGGCGGAGTTGGGGATTTCGCCGGCGGGGTGGGGATGGGTGACGGGGATGTTCACGCTCGCCTATGGGGTGTTTGAGATTCCGACGGGAGTGATGGGCGACCGGTTGGGGCCGCGGCGGGTGCTGACGCGGATTGTCACGTGGTGGTCGGCGTTCACGGCGTTGACGGGGATGGTGACGAATTACTACTGGCTGCTGGTTGTGCGGTTTTGTTTTGGAGCGGGCGAGGCGGGGGCGTTTCCGAATTCGTCGGTGGTGGTGTCGCGTTGGTTTCCCAAGTCGCAGCACGCGACGATGTCGGGTGTGACGCTGATGGCGAGCCAGATTGGGGGCGGGCTGGCGCCGCTGCTGGTGGTGCCGATTCAGATGCGGTGGGGGTGGCGGGCGTCGTTTTTCATTTTCGGAGCGCTGGGTGTGATTTGGTCGGTGGTGTGGTTTGCTTGGTTTCGCGACTATCCGGAAGAGAAGCGGGGTGTGGCGCATGTGGCCGAGGGGACGGGCGCGGCGGGGGCACTGGGGAAGGGGCGAGCGGGCATGGGGGCGGGTTTCCGTGGCGGGCGGCGCTGACGAACTCGTCGGTGTTGGCGGCGATGGCGATGGTGTTCACGTATGCGTATGGGTTCAACTTCTTCCAGACCTGGCTGCATACGTTTCTCGTGAAGGGGCGGGGGATGGGCGAGGGGAGCCTGTATTGGTCGGCGCTGCCGTATGCGATGGCGGCGTGCTCGAACCTGGCGGGGGGATTCGTGAGCGATGCGCTGGTGAAGCGGTGGGGGCCGAAGGTGGGGCGGCGGGCGGTGAGTATGACTTCGCTGTTTGCGGCGGGGTTGTTCACGCTGGCGGCGATGGGGTCGCGCGATGGGCTGACGGCGCTGGTGTTTCTGGGGCTGGTGTATGGAGCGATCACGTTCCAGATGGGAGGAGTGTTCGGGTTGTGCCTGGACATCGGGCAGCGGCATGCGGGGGCGATGGTGGGGTTGTTCAACACGGCGGCGCAGGCGGGCGGGCTGACGGGGTCGGTGGCGTTCGGATATATCGTGCAGGCGACGGGGAGCTATGACGCGCCGTTTGTGCCGATGGCGGCGATGCTGTTGACGGGCGCGCTGCTGTGGGTGAAGATCGACGCGTCGCGGCCGCTGGAGAACGGGGCCGGGCCGTTACAATAACAGGACATGGCTGATTCCAGGAGAATGTGCTCGAACTGCCGGGCGTTCATCAACGCGAGCGATAAGGTGTGCGAGTATTGCGGGCACCAGGTGGGTCCGCGATCGATCGATTTGCGGATGCCGGACGATCTGCTGGGCGGGCTGGTTCCGGCGCGGCGGGCGGCGACGTCGGTGTTGCTGCTGGCCAATGTGGGGCTGTATCTGGGCACGGTGGTGGTGAGCATGAAGGCGGGCAACGACGGGGCGTTCATGAACCTCGATCCGCGGACGCTGATCATCTTCGGCGGGATGTACCGCGAGGGGCTGTATGTGGGCGACTGGTGGCGGGTGATCACGGCGGGCTATCTGCACGGCGGGTTGATGCATATCGGCATGAACATGTGGGCGCTGATGGACATTGGTCCGCAGGTGGAGGAGATTTACGGGACGCCGCGCACGGTGGCCATCTGGACGGTGGCGACGGCGTTGGGCTTCTATCTGAGCTATTTCTTTGGGACGCGGTTGTCGATTGGGGCGTCGGCGGGGATCTTTGGCTTGATCGGGGCGATGATCGCGGTGGGGATGCTGCACCGGACGGCGATGGCGCAGGCGATCAAGTCGGCCTACGTGCGGATGGCGGTGTATGGCATTGTGATCGGGCTGCTGGGGTTCCTGCCGATCGACAACGCGGCGCACATTGGCGGGCTGGCGGGCGGCTTTGGCGCGGCATGGCTGGCGGGGATTGAGGCCCGCGACGGGGGGATGAAGGACCGCGTGCTGCGGTGGGTAGCTGTTGCGTGTGTGGCGGTGACGCTGCTGTCGTTCTTGTTGATGGGCTTGTCGGTATCGCGATGAAGAAGCTGCGGTGGGTGCTGGCGGGGGTGGGCGACATTGCGACCAAGCGCGTGTTGCCGGCGATTCAGAGCGAGCCGCGGAGCGAGCTAGTGGGGGTTGTGTCGCGCGATGAGGAGAAGGGGCGGCTGTGGGCGCCGCGGGTGTGGGGGACGGTGGGGGAGGCGCTCGAGTGGGGCGAGTTTGACGCGCTGTATGTGGCGACGCCGGTGGCAATGCATGCTCCGCAATCGATGGCTGCGCTGCGGGCGGGGAAGCATGTGTTGTGTGAGAAGCCGACGGCGATGGATGCGGCCGAGGCGGAGGAGATGGCGCGGGTGGCCGGGGAGTGCGGGCGGTTGCTGGGGGTGGCGTATTACCGGCGGCTGTATCCGGCGGTGTTGCGGGCGCGGGAGTTGATGCGGGCGGGGGCGATTGGGAAGCCGGTGCTGGCGGAGTTGCGGCTGCACTCGTGGTTCGATCCGGTGGACGGGTTTCGCGGGTGGCTGGTGGATCCGAAGCTGGCCGGGGGCGGGCCGTTGTATGACGTGGGGTCGCACAGGATTGATCTGCTGAACTTCTGGTTTGGGAAGCCGGAGCGGGCGGTGGGGTTGAAGGGGCGGGCGGTGCATGCGCGGGAGGTGGAGGATTCGGCGACGGTGCTGGTGGAGTATGGGGGCGGGGTGCGGGGGATGGTGGATGTGCGGTGGCATTCGCGGGTGGAGCGGGATGAGTGCCGGATTGTGGGGACGGATGGAGCGATTGAGATGACGCCGTTGAATAGCGGGCGGTTGTTGTCGCCGGCGGGGGAGGAGTTGCTGCCGCCGCATGGGAATTTGCACTATCCGGCGGTGGAGAATTTTGTATGGGTGGTTCTGGGGGTGGAGGGGCTGGAGGGGTGGAGAGGTCCGCGCTGGTCGGGGCGGCGGTTGGTGAGTGGATTGGGGCGGGGTTGATGTGCCCGGTGGGTGAGGCGGCTTGGACGGACCTGGTGACGGGGCAGGTGGCGGGGGCGTGGTGAAGGAAAGCCGCCCGTAAACAATCGACTGGCGGAGATTTTCTTTGCATCGCTGTCCAGGATTAGTACCAGTCGTGTGCTAGTACTTTTCTGATCTTCAAGCGTTTGAAACCAAGTGGCCTTGCGTGTGGACTTGGTACTGATGGCTCGTTTCGGGGTTGATTCAGAGTCGTTTCGCGGATTGAGTTATAGAACTCGATGCCACCGCTGGGCCTTTTTCCTTTGTGCCTGATCCCCTAAGTTGAGAGCTGAGATTTGAGCTTCCAGACGGAGGAGAAGAACAAGAAATGAAAAGGGCATGGATAGTGAGCGCCATTTTGGCAGCGATGCCATTGCACGCCGCTGTGCTGGGTTTTGACTGCAAGACGCCGGCGAACTACTCGAGCTGCGAGGCGATGGCCGACCAAATGCAGGTGACGGTGACCGACGAGGGTCGGGGAGCGTGAAGTTCCTGTTCGAGAATATCGGCCTGCTCGGGTCGACTGTTACGCAGATCAATTTCGACGACAGCGACGGTGTGCTGGACACGCTGGATTCGATCGTCAATGGGACGGGTGTTGACATGAACCCCGTTTTGTTCCCCGGCGCGGTGAATGGCGGCGGATCGATCTTCCTGAGCGCGGATTACCAGATTGAGCGCGAGGAGCAGGGCGGTGTCAGCAATGGCATCGATCCTGGCGAGTGGATGTCGGCCTTCTTTACGCTGCAGGGCGGCAACACGTTCCAGGATCTGCTGGATTCCTTCAGCACGACGGGCGGCAACCGGATCGGGATGCATGTGCAGCGGCTGGGCACGAACGCCAACTTGAGCGATTTCGTGATCACGGTGCCGGGCGAACCGCCGCCGCCGCCGCAGGGCAATGTGCCGGAGCCGTCGACCTATGCGCTGATGGGCGCCGGGTTGTTGGCGTTGGGCGTAGCGCGGAAGCGGCTGGCGCGGTAGAGCCAAGTTCGCTGATCTGATTCACGAGCCGGCGGGAAGGCGGGCGCGTCCGGGGGGCCGGAAGCGCCCGCCTACGCCGGCTCGATTCGTTTTGGGCGGGCTAGTTCGCCGACCAGCTGACGGTGTTGGAGAGGGCCGACTTACCGGAGAGGTAGGTGCTGGCCGTGGCGCTCCAGGCGCCGGACTGGGTGGCGCGGACCGTGCGCGTGGCCACGCCGGAGGCGTTGGTGATGGAGACGCTCACCGAAGTGCTGCCGTTGGGCTGTTTCACGCTGAAGCCGACCATGGCGCCGGCGACGGGGTTTCCGCCGGAGACGACCAAGGCGGTAAGGGAGATGTAGTCATCCAGGGCCAGCGCGCCGCTGGGTGAGCTGAGGGTAACCGAGAGGCCCGAGGCGACGGTCGTGACGGTGGCGCTGGCCGAGGCGCCCTGGTTGTGGTTGGCGTCGCTGACGTTGACATTCACGGCGTAGGTGTTGGCGGCCGCGCCGGCGGGGATGGTCTTGGTCATGCTGAAGTTGGCTGAGGCGCCGGGGGCGATGCTGAGTCCGGAGGTGGAGAACGAGGTTGTCCAGCCGGAGGGGAGGGTGGAGCTGGGGGCGAATGTGGACGCGGCGCAGGCGGCGGTGTCCTTGTTGGCTACGGTGATGGTGTAGTTGAGCGGCGTGCCTGGGGCTCCGCTTTGGCTGGCCGGGGGAGATGGTGAGGCTGGGGGCGGCGCGGACGCACGATGAGGTGACGGTGGCGCTGGCCGTGGCGGACTGATTGTGGTTGGCGTCGCCGAGAGTGACCATGACGCCGTAGGTGTTGGCGGGGGCGTTGGCGGGGATGGTCTTGGTCATGGTGAAGTTGCCCGATGCGCCCGGGGCGAGCTTGAGGCTTGCGGTGGAGTAAGAGGTGGTCCAGCCAGAGGGCAGTGCGGAACTGGGAGCGAAGGTCGCCGACGGGCAGGAGGAGGTGTCCTTATTGACGACGGTGACCGAGTAGTTGAGTTTCGAGCCGGGGGCCCCGCTTTGGCTGGCGGGCGAGATGGTGACGCTGGGACTGGAGTAGGTGCAGGCCGAGCCCGTGACGGTGGCGTAGGCCGAGGCGCCCTGGTTATGTTTGTTGTCGCTGACGTTGACGCTCACCTTGTAGGTGTTGGGGGCGGCGTTGGCGGGGATGGTCTTGGTCATGGTGAAGTTGCCCGATGCGCCTGGGGCGAGCTTGAGGCCGGAGGTGGAGAAGGAGTGAGTCCAGCCGGAGGGCAGGGCCGAGCTGGGGGCCAGGGTGGCCGCGGCGCAGGCCGAAGTGTCGTTGTTGACGACGGTGACCGTGTAGGTCAATTTGCCGCCAGGTGCGCCGCTCTGGTCGGCGGGCGAGACGGTGACCGAGGGCGGGGCGTGGGAGCAAGAGGCGTTTGAGGAGGTGACGGTGGCGCTGGCCGAGGCGCCCTGGTTGTGGTTGTTGTCGCTGACGTTGAGGCTGACGGGATAGGTGTTGACGGCGGCGTTGGCGGGGATGGTCTTGGTCATGGTGAAGTTGCCCGAGGCGCCGGGATCGAGTTTGAGGCCGGTGGTGGAGTAGGCAGTAGTCCAGCCGGTGGGCAGGGACGAACTGGGCATGAGGGTGGATGCGTTGCAGGTGGAGGAGTCGTTGTTGACGACGGTGACGGTGTAGACGAGCTTTGTGCCGGCGGCGCCGCTGAGGTTCGCGGGCGAGAGGGTGACGGTGGGCGCGGCGTAGTCGCAGGAGGCGGCCGAGGTGACGGTGGCGTTGGCCGAGGCACCCTGGTTGTGGTTGTTGTCGCTGACGTTCACGCTCACCTTATAGGTGTTGGCGGGCGGCGTTGGCGGGGATGGTCTTGGTCATGGTGAAGTTGCCCGATGCGCCCGGGGCGAGGATGAGCAGAGGCGTGGAAAACGAGGTGGTCCAGCCGGAAGGCAGGACGGTGCTGGGGGCGAACCTGGCGGCGGCGCAAGGTGAGGAGTCGTTGTTGAGGACGGTGACGGTGTAGGTGATCTGCGTGCCGGCGGCGCCGCTTTGGTTGGCGGGCGAGACGGTGAGCGTGGGGGCGGCGTAGGTGCAGGAGGACGACGCGGTGACGGTGGCGCTGGCCGAGGCGGCCTGGTTGTGGTTGGCGTCGCTGAGGTTGAGGCCAACGGTGTAGGTGTTGGCGGCGGCATTGGCGGGTATGGTTTTGGTGAGGGTGAAGTTGCCGGAGGCGCCGGGTTCCAGCGTGAGGCTGGATTGGGAGTAGGCGGAGGTCCAGCCGGACGGCGTGGATGAACTCGGTGTCAGGGTGGCGGGCGAGCAGGAGGAGGAGTCGTTGTTGACGACGGTGACGGTGTAGGCGAGCTGGGCTCCGGGGGCTCCGCTCTGGCTGGCCGGCGAGAGGGTGATGGTGGGCGCGGCGTAGGTGCAGTTGGATGCGGCGGTGACCACGGCGCTGCCGGAGGTTCCCTGATTGTGTTTGTAGTCGCTGACGTGGACGGTCACGGGGTAGGTTTTGGCGGCGATGCCGGTGGGGATGGTCTTGGTCATGGTGAAGTTGCCCGAAGCGGCAGGGGCGAGCTTGAGGCCGGAGGTGGAGAAGGAGGTGGTCCAGCCGGCGGGGGAGGTGGAGCTAGGGGCCAGGGTGGCCGTGGGGCAGGAGGCCGAATCGTTGTTGACGACATTGACGGTGTAGGTAAGGGGCGTGCCGGGTGCGCCGCTCTGGCTGGAAGGCGAGAGGCTGACCGTGGGTGCGGCGTAGACGCAGACGACGGTGACGGTGGCGCTGGCCGAGGCGGTGATGGCGCTGTGATTGACGTCGCTGACCGAGACGTTGGCGGGATAGGTGGCCGTTGCCGTACCGGCGGGGATGGTCTTGGACATGGTGAACTCAGCGCTGGCGCCGGGCTCCACGGTGAGGCCGGAGGTGGAGTAGGTGGTCGTCCAGGCGGAGGGCAGGCTGGAGCTTGGCTCAAAAGTCGAGGCCGGGCAGCCGGAGGAGTCCTTATTGGCGACGGTGACGGTGTAGTTGAGTTTGGAGCCGGCGTTGCCGCTGGGGTTGGAAGGCGACACGGAGAGAGTGGGGGCGTTGCGGATGCAGGGCGTCGATCCGTAGCTAACGTTCACCGAGAGGCCGCTGGAGGTGGCGCTTTGGACGAGGATGGAGAGGTTGGAGTAGGGATCGGTCCAGGTTTTGCCTACGGTGAGAGCCGGATCGCCCCAGGAACTGGTTTCGGGTGTGAAATCGAGGAGGTTTGTGTAGGCGGTGGTGGACTCCTCATAGCGGATGGAGGCGCCGGAGTGGATTTGGGAACCGAGGGTGGATTCAAAAATGCCGAGAGGCTGGCGGTATTCCAGCCAGAGCCAGGCGTTGTTGCCGGCGCCGCGCTGGATTTTGAGGGCCTGGCGGCCGGGCGTGGCGGAGGCAAAGGGGATGAGATCGTAGACGCCGCCCGAGGTGACGGTGGGGGCCTGGGTGGTGGTATCGAACCACTTCAAGCGCACCTTGTTGGGGGCCGAGTAGTGGCCGAGGTTCCAGGAGCCCATGGTGGAGAAGGCGTCGCCATATTCGGTGACCGAGGGCGTGGCGCCGATGGCGCCGAGGGGCAGCGCGCCGAAGTCGTAGGTGCGGGCGTGGTTGAGGCCGAGGTTATGGCCGCCTTCGTGGGTGGCGAGTTTGACGCCGTTGTCGATGCTGGACATGTAGGTGGCGGCCAGCCAGGAGGTGGAGGCGGTGAAGTTGCCGTCGTTGGGGGAGGTGAGGTAGGAGCAGCCGAGGGTGCCCAGGCCGGCCCATCCGCAGCCGGAGGGTTGGGGAAAGATGATCATGACGCGGTTGAAGGAGCGGAAATCGACATCCTTGTCGGCGGCGCGGATGGCGGCGTCGCGCATCGGGTAGTACTGGCTGCAGGAGTAGGCTGCGTCCAGCGTGTACCAGCCAAAGACCTTGCCGGAGGCGCTGGTTTTTCCCTGGCTGGCCTCGCGCCAGTAGGTATCCACCGAGCGGCCATTGGCCTGGAAGAAGATCTTGTCAACGAGCTCGGGGGTGACGCTGGAGGGGGCCGCCACGCCGGGGAAGGTAACCAGCAGGACGGCGATGTATTGCGTGCCGGTGGTGGCGCAAGTGGAGACGGGACCGCCGGCGCTGGAGGTGGCGCCATCGGCGGCGGCGACCGCGCCGCCGACCCTGACGCCGCGGACACGCAGGTTCTGGCTGCATTGGACGTCGGGCGCCGGGCCCGCGAAGCTCACGCGGAGCCACTCCTTGCCGCTCTGCATGCGGATGTGCGAGGTGCCCTCGCTCATCGTGTGGTCGTCGGCGACGACGTGTTCAGCGAGACCGGAGAACTCACCCTCTTCCTCGAGCACGGCCTCAGGGAAGGCGTCCGACAACGTGCGCAGCATGGGCGCGGAGAAGGCTGTATCGAGAACGGCCTGGGGATCCTCGTCGACGAGAGCGGCCATGGCGGCGAGGCGTTGCTGGAAGATGGGGGTGGCCTCGAGCCGGACGGCAAGGCGTGCTAGAGCGGGGCTGTTTTCGAGCCGCTCCTGCAGTTGCAGAATGCGCGTATTCCAATCGCGGATTTTCTGAGCGCCGACGGCGCCACGGGGGCTGTCCTGTTGCGCGGTGAGAGCAGAGGAGAACAGGAGAATGAGCGCAGCGGAGAATAAAACATTTTTGGGGAGTGATGTTAGATTAGTGAAACTCATGTACGGAGCTGCCTTCTGGTGCAACTATCGGACCGATCGGTCGAGGAGGAGAGGCCTCCAGGGGTGCTCAGTGGAAAGAAAGGTTGCTTGTGCGGTGGATTTTTTTTCCCAGGCTCGGGGAGAGGCCGCACTACCGTCTCAAGTTACGGTCTAGGAAGGATTTACCGTGTAAAAATGACAGGGTTTTGGTCAGTCTTTGAGGCCCATCTGGTCTAGTCGGTACCGGAGAGCATTACGGGTTAATCCGAGTAGACGAGCGGCCTGGCTCTTGTTGCCGTTGGCGCGGCGGAGGGCTTCGCGAATGATGGACTGTTCGAAGTCGTCGAGGGTCATGCCTTCGGGGAGGAAACTGGGGTCGGAGGAGGCGGCGGCGGGGCGGGGGCGGAGGTGGGAGTCGAGGCGGACCGAGGCGGCGGTGAGGTTGCCGCCGGGGGAGAGGACGAGGCTGCGCTCAATGACGTTTTCCAGTTCGCGGACGTTGCCGGGCCAGTGGTAGGAGATGAGTTTTTCGAGGGCGGCGGGTTCGATGTCGCAGGGCCACTCGGCGTACTTGCCGACGAAGCGGCGGACGAGGGCGGGGATGTCCTCTTTGCGGTCGCGCAGGGGCGGGATGTTGATGGGGACGACGTTGAGGCGGTAGTAGAGGTCTTCGCGGAAGCGGCCTTCTTCGAGGGCGGCGCGGAGGTCGACGTTGGTGGCGGCGACGATGCGGACGTCGATGCGCAGGGTTTTGTTGGAGCCGAGGCGTTCGAACTCGCGTTCCTGGAGGACGCGGAGGAGTTTGACCTGGATGGTGGCGGGGACGTCGCCGATTTCGTCGAGGAAGACGGTGCCGGTGTCGGCCTGTTCAAACTTGCCGGGTTTGGACTGGGCGGCTCCGGTGAAGGCGCCTTTTTCGTAGCCGAACAGTTCGCTTTCCATGAGGTTCTCGGGGAGAGCGGTGCAGTTGATTTTGACGAAGGGGCGGCCGTTGCGGGGCGAGTGGTGGTGGATGGCGCGAGCGATGAGATCCTTGCCGACGCCGGATTCGCCGCACAGCAGGACGGTGGCGCGCGAGGCGGCGACGCGTTCGACGGTGGCGAGGACCTCCTGCATGAGAGGGCTGGAGCCGACAATGCTGGTGAAGTCGTAGCGGCGGCCGAGTTCGGCGCGGAGCTGGCGGTTTTCCTCCCGGAGGTTGCGCAGGTCGGCGGCTTTGGCGACGACGGCGGTGAGGTGGTCCATCGAGAAGGGCTTGGGCAGGAAGTCGACGGCGCCGCGTTTCATGGCTTCGACCGCGGTTTCGACGGTGCCGTAGGCGGTCATGACGATGACGGGGGCTTGGGCGTTCTGGCGGCGAAGGGCGTCGATGAGTTCGAGGCCGTCCATGCCGGGGAGGCGGAGGTCGGTGAGGATGAGGCCGGCGCGGTCGGCGATGCGGAGGGCGGATTCGGCGGAGGCGGCGGAGTCGACTTCGAAGCCGGCGGAGCGGAGTTGGAGTTCGACGACGCGGCGGAGTTTTTCCTCGTCTTCGACGATGAGGATGCGGGGGGAGGTCATGGGGGTGGTGTGGGCCTATTGATGATGGTACAGCGGGGGGCGGGGCGGGCGGCTTACTGCTGTGCCGTAATACAATATGTAATACGCAATGCGATTCGAATGGGACGAGAACAAGAACAAGCTCAACCAGAAGAAGCATGCGGGGATTGATTTCGTGCTGGCCGCGCGGGTGTTTTCCGATCCGTTCCTGATTTTGCGGAAGGATCGAATCGTGGACGGCGAGCAACGATGGCACGCACTCGGGGCCGTGCAAAAGGCCGTGTTGTTGGTCGTGCATGTTCATGTGGAGGAGGAGGAGAATGGCGAAGAGCGGATCCGGATCATCTCGGCCGGGGAAGCAGACGCGCGTGAGCGCCGATGCTATCTTGAGCAAGCCGTTGACTAAGAAACAGAAGGCCGTTCTGGAGCAGGTGGCCGAGCGGCAGCGGCGTGCCGATCACGCACAGATTGACTATTCCGACATCCCGCCGCTGAGCGCGGCCCAACTGGCGCAGATGCGGCGGCCGCGGAAGACGCTGGTGGCGGTGCGTCTGGATGCCGACGTGCTGGACTGGGTGAGGCGGTTCGGGCCGGGGTATTCGACGCGGATCAACCAGGTGTTGCGGGCGGTGATGGAGCAGCAGCGGTAAGCGGTGGAACGGCTTGGTGGTGGTGGTGCGGGCGCTGCTATACTAATGGAGACGTCCTCTGCGGTGCCCATAGCTCAGCTGGTAGAGCGCTGGATTGTGGTTCCAGATGTCACGGGTTCGATCCCCGTTGGGCACCCCAACCTCCCCTGCATTTTCTCCCTCCGATTTGAAGCTGGGCTGAGCCGCGCCTGGCGGACAGTTGTCAGCGCGCGTTTGACCGTCCCCACACCTCGATCCAGTCCAACCGCGAACAGGCAATCGATTGGCCGCCGGTCATGAGGTCGGTGAAGCCGATTTCCTCGACGCGGGAGAGATCGGGGTTGTTCACCCACGCGCCTTCGATGATGAGCTTGGGGTCGAGCTTGCGCCAGCGGATGCCGGCGAGGATGAATTCGCGTTCGCGCCAGTCTTCGGAGGGGCCGTCGGATTCGCTGCTCACCAACCAGTCGCCGTTGGCGAGCTTGAGTGCGATGCGGAGTTGGCGGAAGCCGGCTTGTTTGGCGCGCCAGCGGATCTTGGCCTGGCCGGTGAGGTCGGCAAGGCGGGTGCGATGGCGGAGAGTCACCATCCAGTTGCCGTTGGCGGTGCCGGACCAGATGTAGAACGGGTCGTCGGCGGGCTTGTCGTGATGGCTCTTCTTGATGCCGTCGCGGCCGGGGCCGTAGAGCTGGACCGTGAGGTCGGGGTTGGAGACGTGCTCTTGTGTGACGGGGGTGGCGGCTTCGGTTTCGCGCCAGTCTTCGCGGAAGAAGAGGGGGGGGCGAGTAGGCTCGGCGGTGGCTTTGGGCGCGGCCTCGCCGGTCCACAGCGGCAGCAGGTTCGCGCCAGTGAGTTGGGTCGGGATGCCGGCGACGCGGAGGAGTGTGGGGGCGAGGTCGAGATGGTTGGTTGCGGCGTCGAGGTCGCGCGCGGTGAACATGCCGGGCCAGTGGGCGAGCAGGGGGACCTGCGGGCCGGCGGGCGCGGTGACGATGGTGAGCGTGTTCTTCTCGTAGGGGAGTTTCGGGAAGGGCCCGTGGACGAAGAGGAAGAGCGGTTTGGAAGAGGGCGCGGGCGGCGAGGTGACCACTTCATCGAAGCCGCGGGCCAGCGGCGATTGGCCGGGGGCGTTGCCGAGCGGCCATGCACCGAGGAAGGCCGTGCGGTAGCCGCGCGAGCGGAGCAGGTCAGCCAGCGTCGGTTCGGTTGGCGAGGGTTTGGCCACTCCGGTGAGAAGCGACGCGATGGATGTGGGGATGGCGCGGGTGGTGCGCACGGAGGCGGCGGCGAACGGGGCGGGCACGGGCTGCGGCGTGACGATGAGGACGAGGTTGGGCAGCGAGACGTCGTGCGGCGTGATGAGGAAGGGCGGGACGGCCTGGAATAGCTGGCGGCGCGTGAGTCGGATCATCGCTGGATGCTCTTTACCTGGAGATATTCTTCCATGCCGAGTTCGCCGAGTTCACGGCCGACGCCGGATTGCTTGTAGCCGCCGAAGGGGGCGAGGAGGTTGAAGCGTCCGCCGTTGACGTCGACCTGGCCGGCGCGCATGCGGCGGGCGATAGCGAGGGCGCGGCCTTGATCGGCCGACCAGACGCCGCCGCCGAGTCCATAGATGGTGCCGTTGGCGATGGCGACGGCTTCGTCGTCAGTGTCGTAGGGGAGGACGGAGAGGACGGGGCCGAAGATCTCTTCCTGGGCGATGGTCATGGCGGGGGCGACATCGGCGAAGAGCGTGGGCTGGACGTAGTAACCGCGCGGGAATTCAGCGGGACGGCCACCGCCGGTGACGAGGCGCGCGCCTTCGGCGTTGCCTTTGGCGATGTAGCCTTCCACGCGTTCGCGCTGGGTGGCGGAGATGAGCGGGCCGAGGCGGGTGTCGGCGGCGAAGGGGTCGCCGAGTTTGAGCGAGGCCATCGCCGAGGCGGCGATGTCGAGGGCCTGCTGCTGGAGCGCGCGGGGGACGATCATGCGCGTCCAGGCCGAGCAGGTTTGGCCGGAGTTGAGGAGAGCGTTCTTCGCGCCGATGGTGACGGCCTTTTCGAGCGGGGCGTCGTCGAGGATGACAAAGGCCGATTTGCCGCCGAGTTCGAGGGTGACCTTCTTGACGGTTTCAGCGGCGAGGGCGGAGACGCGGCGTCCGGCGCGGAGCGAGCCGGTGAAGCTGACCAGATCGACGGCGGGGTGCGCAGCGAGGGCTTCGCCGACGACGGGGCCTGTGCCGCCGACGATGTTGAGCACTCCTGCGGGGAGGCCGATCTCGATGCAGACCTCGGCGAGTAGGAAGGCGTTGAGGGGCGCGATTTCGCTGGGCTTGAGGACCACCGTGCAGCCTGCGGCGAGGGCGGGGGCGACCTTGGCCATAATCTGATGCAGCGGATAGTTCCAGGGCGTGATGGCGGCGACAACGCCATAGGGTTCGCGCACGAGGAGCGAGTTGCCAACCTCGCGTTCGAAGCTGGCTTCGCGGGCCAGCTTGGCGTAGCTCGACGTGACGGCAATGGGGAGCCCTGCCTGGATGTTTTGCGCCATGGAGAGGGGCGAGCCGACTTCTCCGGCGATGGTCTCGGCGATCTCATTGGCGCGGGCTTTGAGGGCGGCGGCGAGTTGGTCGAGCCAGCCGGCTCGTTCGGCGGGAGTGGTGGCGCCCCAGGGGCCATCGAAGGCGGCGCGGGCAGCGGCGACGGCGGCATCCGCGTCGGCGGGCGTGCCGGCGGGGATGGAGCCGATGACCGCTTCGGTGGAGGCGGAGAGAACCTCGATGGTGGCGGCGGTGGCGGGGGCGCGCCAGGCGCCGTTGATGTAGTGATTCGGGTAAGTGCGCATGGGTTACTCCAGCGTGAGGCCGCCGTTGACGGTGAGGTTCTGGCCGGTGACGAAGTTGGCGCCGGGGCTGGCGAGGTAGGCGACGGCTTCGGCGACGTCGGCGGGGACGCCCTGGCGCTTCATGGGGACCTTTTGGGCGTAGAGGTCGTACTCGGCCTGCGGGGTTCCGGCGTGGCGTTCGGTGGGAATCCAGCCGGGGGAGATGATGTTGACGGTGATGCCGTAGGGGGCGAGTTCCTTGGCCCAGGAGCGGGTCTGGCCGTATTGGGCGCCCTTGGCGGCGACGTAGTTGGCGAACTCGGGGTGGCCGACGGCGAAGACCTCGCTGCCGATCTGGATGATGCGGCCGGAACGGCGGGCCTTCATGGCGGGGAGCGCCTGTTTGACGAGCAGGAGCGGGGATTTGACGAAGAACTCGAGCTGATCTAAATAAGACTGCCAGGTCTGTTTTTCGATGGTAAGGAAGGGCTGCGGGCCGGTGGCGTTGACGACGAGGAGGGAGACATCGCCGAAGGCGGAGCGGATGGAGGCGAACATCGAGGCGACTTCGGCTTCGTCGCGGACGTCGGCGTAGAAGCACTCGGCGGTGCCGCCGGAGGCGCGGATGCGGTCGCGCAGGGCGGCGGCTTTTTCAGCGGAGCGGAAGTGGTTGATGGCGACCTTGGCGCCTTGTGAGGCGAGCTTTGCGGCAATGGCGGCGCCGAGGCCGCGGGAAGCGCCGGTGACAAGGGCGACTTCATTCAGTAGGGGACGATCGACGGGCATCCATCCGATTGTAGACGGTCGGGCAAAACACCTGGGCAAACCGCTGTTGCGCGGCGGGCGATGCCGTTATGATGGGGAGGATCGCATGAGTGTCTTGCTGCGTATCGGAAACTGGAAGGCCTTCTTGGCGGCCGGCCAATGGACTTCCGCCTCCGCCCGTTTGGAGCGGACCTTGAATGACGCAACCAGGGAATGGATCCAGGAGACAGGGGGGCCGCCGATTCACGAGCGGAACCAGGAAAAGTCAGTGGCGCTGGAGATGGCGCGGCGGTTTGATGGGGTGATTGTGCAGTCGCTGCGGCCGGCGTCGCGGGCCTCGGAGCGTTCGTTTTGGGCGCAGCGGCAGATGCAGTTGGACTTCACGGCGGCGCCGTTGTCGTTTGCGGCCAAGCCCGTGGGGGGGCGGCCAAAGAAGGCGCGCGGGGCGGCCAAGAACGGGGCGTCGGGGAAAGCGGCGGGGCGTTAGGCGTCTTCGGGACGGGCGAGCAGTTCGCCCAGGCGGTCGAAGCGGTCTTCCCAGGCCGAGCGGCGGGAGGCGATCCAGTGTTCGGCGGCTTCGAAGCCCGCGGGGTGGAGGCGGCAGGTGCGTGTGCGGCCGGACTTTTCGCTGCGGATGAGGCCGCTTTGTTCGAGCACGTTGAGATGCTGGACGACGGCGGCGAGCGTGACGGCGAGCGCGGGGGCGAGTTGCGAGGCCGACGAGGGGCCGCGGGTGAGGCGTTCTAGGATGGCGCGGCGGGTGTCGTCGCCGAGGGCGTGGAAGACGCGGGGGGGGGTGGGTTTGGGGCGAGGCATGGCCGGTGCGTGCGGGATCAGGCGGCGAGGTGGGCGGCGAGGCTGTTGAGAAGCTGGTTCCAGCCGTCTTCACGCATGGCGGGGCCGTCGGCGCCTTCAAAGAACGCGGCCTGCTCGGTGAAGAGCAGCGTGGAGCCGTCGTGGGACGCGAAGAACTCAAAGGTGGCGAGCGAGGCCGAGATGCGGCGGCCGGCCACCGACATCGTATAGGCGAGGACGATGCGCTGGTTGCCCACGATGTCCTGATAGACGGTGTGGTTTTCGAGCGCGGCGCCGGGAAAGGGCGAGCCGGGCGGGAAGCGCGTGCGGGTGTAGTCGTGGCCGCCGGGGCGGAAGTCCATGGTGAACTCTTCGAGAGTGGAGGATTTGCCGCCGGCGAACCAGTCGCGCTTCATGGCGGGGTCAGTGAAGGCGCGGTAGAGGCGGTCGAGGGGGGCGGGGTAGTGGCGTTCGATGGTGAAGGTGGCGTGGGTGACCGTGGGTTTTTGCATAGTAAAGTGTACACTTTACTATTGGTCAAGCGTTGCCTGATTGTCAAGTGGGGACTTGAGTTTTAGGCGGCGGGCTACTGGAGAAGCCGGCGGAGGGTGTTCTCGTCGAGTTGGGTGAGATCCGTAGCGGCGGGCAACTGGAGCAACTGGGGATCGATCCACTCCGCCCAGGCGTCGATGGCATCGTCGCTGTCGATGTCGTAGGCGGGCAGCGAGACGGGCGCGCCGAGAACGGTGTGGAGTTCGCCGCCGCGTTCGCTCATGGCCAGGTCGAGGGCGGTTTCGAAGGTGAGGTAGGGGATGAGTCCGGTGGAGGCGAGGCTGAAGCAGTTGGGCTGGAAGCTCTGATCGATCTGCACCACGGGGAGTGAGAGCCCGGCGGATTTGGGACCAATCCAAACGCCGATGGGATCTCCGGTGCCGGTGGAACCGGCGATGAGGATCTCGGCCGGGACGAGCCAGTTTTGCTCGCGAAGCCAGGGCGTGACACGGGTGAGGCAGATCTCGCTCTTCTCCTCATGCAGGGGATAGAAGGTGAGGTGGCCCTGAAAGAGCGAGAGGCCGTTGCTGAACGTGTAGAGCTGGCGGAGCGCGGGAGGAAGCGTGAGGCTGAGCTTCTCTTCGGCCAGGGCCAGTTCCGCGGCTGTGGCGGCGGGGCGGAATTGCTGTTCGCCTGGCGTCTGCCGCCAGCAACGGATGAGGGTATCGAGATCCATCGCCTCATTGCACCATGCCGGTGGCAGCAGGGGCAGGATGGGGGGGCGTTACTTGGCCAGCTTGGCGCTGGTGAGCAGATTCAGGCGTTCCAGTTCCAGTTGCTCAGTGCCGGAGAATTCGAGGCCGATTTCGTAGCCGACGCCGACGTGGGAGAGGCTGCGGACGCTGGCCGAGCCGCGGAAGTTGAGGGGGGCGAAGCGGAACTGGACGTAGCTGCGGACGGGGATGGGGTCACGCGAGACGATGCGGAAGCCGCCTGGGCCGACGTCCTTGCAGACGCAGAGGGCGGACTTGGGAGCGCCGTAGTCGCCCGTCCAACCCAACTCGACTTTGGCTTTGCTGGGTTGACGGTCATGCTTTCTGAGATTGGGACGTTTGGCCATGGTGATTCCTGCCTAATCTGACCTTATCGGAGCGCAGGGGGCAACTCCACGGAACAAACGTCACAGGACTGTGAGGAAAATTACTAGTACGAGGCGGCAAAGCCATCGAAGCAGGGGCGGAGGCGCTCCTGGATGCCGTGGAAGACGTCGTCGGGACTACGTGTGCCGTCGATGCGGTGGTAGTTCTCGCCGGTGTAGAGGGCCAGGATGGGACCGGTCACGTCGTGGTAGGTGCGGAGGCGGGAGAGGATGACGTCTTCGCGGTCGTCGGCGCGGCGTTCGAGCAGGGAGCCGCACTCGGTGCATTCCGTGGTCCAGCCGAGGGCATCGGTGGTCAAGTTGAAGATATGCTTGCAGTTCGGGCACTGGAGGCGGCTGGTGAGGCGGGCCAGGATGACCTCATTGGGGACGTCGAGGTGAAGGACATGGGCGCGCGGTTTGCCGGCGTTGGTGAGGAACGCATCGAGGTATTCGGCCTGCTGCACGGTGCGCGGGTAGCCGTCGAGGAGGCAGCCTCGGGCGTAGTCGGGCTGCTGGAGTTTGCGCACGACGATGCGGTTCACCATGTCGTCGCTGACGAACTGGCCGTTGGCGAGCAGTTCGGCGACGGCGCGGCCGAGCTCGGTTCCTTCGGCGACCTCAGAGCGGAGCATTTCGCCGGTAGACAAGGCTGGCACGCCGAGCCAGGAGCTGAGCATGCGCGCTTGAGTTCCTTTGCCGCTACCGGGCGGTCCGAAGAGAAGGATGACCAATGAAAAGATCCCCGTGCCCTCAGGCCGGCTGGCGTGAGGCTTGGATATTTCGATTCTCGCACAGGGAGCGGAAATTGCCCAACCATTCGAGGAATCGGGTGGCGTAGCGGTCGAGCGTAGCCTCGGAGCCGCCGTCGCGCAGGGGGGAGCACATCTCGTAGGCGATGGAGCCGCGGAAGCCGGATTCGACGAGGCCGTTGCAGAAGCCGGTGTAGTCGATGAAGCCCTCGCCCATGGGGACGGCGAGGGTGTAGGGCGTCTGGGCGACGTAGTTCACCAGGGCCGGCTCGTATTTATAGCGCGGGCGGAGCTGGTAGTCGGCGACGGTGGTGTGAGGAGTGAGGGCGCCCATTGCCTGGGCGGCTTCGTGGAGGTTGTCGCCGTGGAGGGCGGGGGCCCAGGCGTCAAAGAGAGGCTGGAGGTTGGGCTCGTTGACGGCGCGGACGAGGTCGCGCATGGACTGCCAGCCGGCGGCGAGGTCATGGTGATTCTGGAGGCCGAGGGTGACGTCGGGGAAGTGGGCGCAGCGGTGGGCGCATTCCTTGAGGGCGGCGACGAGGAGGTTCCACTGGGCGGTGGGCGAGGCGGCGGGGTGTTCGTAGCCGGTGAAGATGCGGACGATGCCGCCGCCGAGGTCGTGGGCGATGTGGGCGAGCTCGGCGACGTGGGCGATTTGGATTTCGCGGTGGGGGATTTCGGCGTGCTCCATGTCGGCGGTGAAGTTGGTGTAGCCGGCCAGGACGAGGCCGCGGAGGTTGTGCGATTCGAGGCGGGCGCGGAGCTTGCGGCGGGCGGCGGCGTCGTAGTCGAGCACGGAGAGGTGGGGGCGTTTGGCCATGAGCATGACGCCGTCGAAGTCGAGGGCGGCGGCTTTGTCGACGAAGGCTTCGAGCGACAGGGCGGCCTGGCCCCAGGAGCCGGAGTAGGAGACGGAGTGGAGGAGTGCGTGACCGATCATCTCGGTGGCACGTTACCACATTGGGGGGTGGGTGGGGAGTGGTTGGGAACAAATTGTTGTGGATGCCAGCCCGTGGAGTTTCGGGGAGTTCCGAGGACTGCGTTCCCGCTAGCGCGAGGCGCCATCGTTGACCGGAACATGGCCAGCCGGAGACTGAAGCCCGAGGTGGCCAGGGGCGAGATTCGAATTCGGGATGAGGCTGGCGCGTTCCGCGTACTCTACGTGGCGAAGTTCGCCGATGCGGTCTACGTGCTGCACTGCTTCCAGAAGAAGACGGAGAAGACCAGCAAGGCCACGGCTTGCCGCCGTACCAGTTGTTGAAGGACAGGCGACACGTTGCCAGACCATAAACACGCCCAGCAGGCCGCCGAAGCTCGGCCTGATGATCGCCTGAAGGATCACGCCCGCGATGAGCGGCGCAAGCGGCGCTTGGCGTGACGCAGCCGCGCGTCTCGACCTGATGCGGCAAGGTCACGTTTGCCCTCGACGCGCTGGTGAACTGGCGGCGCGCGGGTGCGACAACTTCTCCCGGGCGCCCCGGGTGGGCGCGCCATCCTCGCGCAGACCTTCGATGTGGAAGGCGATCGCTTCGTTGATGTTGTGCTCGATTTCGTCGCGCGTCCTGCCGGTGATGACGCATCCGGGCAAGTCAGGGACGTAGGCGGAGAAGTTGTGCTCGCCTGCTTCGATCACGACGGCGTAGCGGATCATCTGGACGCATTTTCTCCCACAATCCGGAAGATGTGTTTGGCGTACTTTTCGGCGAGTTTGAGGCCGACGCCGGGGATGGCGGTGAGGTCGCTCAAGTTGGCGGGGCGCTCTTCGGCGATGGCGCGAAGAACGCGGTCAGAGAAGATGCGGAAGGCGGGGATGCGCTTTTTGCGGGCTTCTTCGAGACGCCAGGCGCGGAGGGCTTGTTCGAGGGGGGCGTCGTCGGGGTGGATGGCGTCGTCGTCCTTTGATTTGGCGCGGCGGGCTTTGGCGGCGGGGGCGGAGTGGGCGGCTTTGGCGGAGGCTTTGGATGCGGTGCGCTTGCGCGAGGGCTTGGTGGAGGTGGCGCGCGCGGTGTCCTTGATGACGAGTTCGGAGATTGCGCCGGCGTCCATGTCTTTGCCGGCGAAGGTGAGGTGGACTGTGCGGTAGGGGATCTGGCGGCCGTCCTTTTCGAAGACGGATTCGGTGAGCTGGGCGTGGCCGGCGGCGGCCATGGCGGCGAGGAGGTTTTCGAATTCGTCGCGTTCGAGTTCGCCGGTGACGAGTTCGGTGAAGAGCTTGCCGGTGGGGCGCGGGGCGCTGTTGCGGAGGGCGGCGCGGAGGCGCTCGAAGATGAGCGTTTCGGCGGCGGTGGGCGGGCGGAAGCGCTGGGCTTCGCATTCGGCGGGGGCGCAGAAGTCGCAGATGCCGCAGGGGGCGAGGCTGCCTTCGTGGTCGCCGAAGTGGCGGACGAGGGCGGACATGCGGCACTGGCCGGCCTCGGCGTAGCGGATGACCTGTTCGATCTGGGCGCGTTTTTGTTTGCCGTGGTTGATGTAGGAGTCGCGCCAGGCGGGGCTGCCGAGGGCGACGTTTTCGGCGTAGTCGACGAGGGCGCCGCCGTGGGTCCAGAGTTTTTCCAGGGCTTTGTCGAAGAGGTCGGCTTGGAGGCGGAGTTTGTTTTGCAGGTCGGGTTTTTCGATGGGCTCGGCGGTGAGGCGCTGGTAGATGAGGTCGAGGACGGAGACGTCGGGGTAGTCGCGTTCGAGGAAGAAGTCGTGGGTGTAGCGGTCGGCGTAGGAGTGCATCAGGAGGGCGCGGGAGGGGAGGCCGTCGCGGCCGGCGCGTCCGATTTCCTGATAGTAGGCTTCGATGGAGCCGGGCAGGGCGGTGTGGATGACGGTGCGGATGTCGGGCTTGTCGATGCCCATGCCGAAGGCGATGGTGGCGACCATCACTTCGATGGCGCCGGATTGGAATTCGTCCTGGACGCGGCGGCGGTGGTCGGCGTCGAGTCCGGCGTGGTAGGCGCGGGCGGAGAAGGATTCGGCGAGTTCGGCGGCGAGGGATTCGGCCTGCTTGCGCGTGGGGACGTAGACGATGCCGGGGCGGCGCTCATCATCGAGCAGGAGGTCGTGGGCGAGCGCGGCGCGCTGGGAAGGCGTGGTTTCGACGACCTCGATGGCGATGTTGGCGCGGCGGAAACCGTGGATGAAGCGGTGGGCGTGGTCGAGGGCGAGTTGGGTGGCGATGTCGTCCTGGACCTGCGGCGTGGCGGTGGCGGTGAGGGCGATGACGGGGGCGGGGCGGAAGGCGGGCAGGTATTGGCCGAGCATGCGGTAATCGGGCCGGAAATCGTGGCCCCATTGGGAGATGCAGTGGGCTTCGTCGATGGCGATGAGGGAGGGCTTCGAGCGGGCGAGCATTTCAGGGAAGCCGGCGACGCGGAGGCGTTCGGGGGCGATGAAGAGGAAGTGGAGGGCGCCGTTGCAGTAATCGAGGCAGGCCTGGCGGGAGTAGGCGCGGTCGCGGCCGGAGTGGATGCAGGCGGCGTGGAAGCCGAGGGCGGAGAGCTTGGCGGCCTGGTCCTCCATGAGGGCGATGAGGGGGCTGATGACCAGGGTGGTGCCGCCGAGGGCGATGCCGGGGAGCTGGTAGCAGAGCGATTTGCCGGAGCCGGTGGGCATGACGAGGAGCGAGTCGTGGCCATCGACGAGGGCGCGGCAGACGGCTTCCTGGTTGGGGCGGAATTCGGCGAAGCCGAAGCGGGAGTGGAGGAGTTCGGCGAGGTTGGCGGTGGAGGCGGCGGGCGAGGCGGCGGAGGTGGTGGGCGATTCCCACAGCGTGGGTTGTGGTGTGGGGCGTGGGGCGGGCGTGTGGGGCGCGGGCGTGCGAAGGGCGGGCGGCGGGGTGTCCCAGAGGGCGGCCTGGCGGGGCGGGGCGGGTGCGACGGTGCGGGTGGGCGCGGCGGTGCGCGGGGAAGTGTGCGTGCGGGTGGGAGTGGGTGTGGGCGCGGGAGTGGGTGTGGGCGTGTGCGGCGCGGCGGGTTTGGTGGCGGTCGCACGTTTGGCGGCGGCTTTTGGTTTGGCGGGCGCGGCTTCGGCGGAGGGCATGGCTTTCTTGCGCGGCTTCTTCGTGGTCGGCGGCTCGACGGGTGGCGGCGCGGCGGAAGGCGCTGCCTTGCGCGGCGGGCCATCCTTGCGCGGGGCGGCAGGGACGGCGCCGACTTTGCCGACGACTTCGCGTACGTAGTTTTCGATGCCGCGCAGGAAGGGATCGAGTTGCGCCTTGCCGCGGTGGATGCGCGTGAGGTAGGCCTCCCACTGCCCGGTCATGGCCGGGCTTTTCACTTCGGGGTGGACGATTTCGATGAGGCGGATGCCCTTGTCGGTGGCCTCGAGGCTCTTGCCGGAGCGCACCATGTAACCGCGCGTGAGGAGCACTTCGATGATGGAGGCGCGGGTGGCGGGGGTGCCGAGGCCGGTCTCCTTCATGGCGTCGGAGAGCTCTTTTTCGTCGAGCGTCTTGCCGGCGGTTTCCATGGCGGTGAGGAGCGTGGCTTCGGTGTAGCGCTTGGGCGGACGGGTGCGCTTGCGCTGCGGGGCGGCGTCGATGACATCCTGCGGATCGCCTTGGGCGAGGCCGGGGGGCAGGACGGTTTCCTCAGCCTCGTCGCCGCCTGCTCCGCCGCGGCCCTTCTTCTTGGGCAAGGCGAGGTCGAGCGCTTTCCAGCCGAGTTGCTGGACGACGGAGCCGGAGGAGTGGTAGCGGTCGGTGATGGCGGGGTGGACGATGGCCGTGATGATGGTGGTGACCGAGGTGATGTGATCGTCGTGCCAGGCCGAGAGGAGGCGGCGGCAGACGAGGTCGTAGATGCGCTGTTCGTCGGGCGGCAGGTGGCCGGCGCGGGTGGCGGTGGGGATGATGGCGTGGTGATCGGTGACCTTTGCGTCGTCGACGAAGCGGCGGTTCAGCGGGCGTTCGCCGGTGCCGGGGGCGAGGTGTTGTTGATAGGGCGCGGCGATGGCCTGGACGATGCGGGGGAGGGTGGCGGCGACATCGTGCGAAAGATGGCGGCTGTCGGTGCGGGGGTAGCTGATGAGCTTGTGGCGTTCGTAGAGGGCCTGGGCGAGTTCGAGTGTCTTCTGGGCGCTGAAGCCGAACAGGCGGTTGGCATGGCGCTGGAGTTCGGTGAGGTCGTAGAGCGCGGGCGGGGCCATGCGCTGGAGGTTGGAGTTGATGGACTCAATGGCGGCCGTGCCGGTGCGGGCGCGCTCGACGATTTGCGCGGCTTCGACGCCGTCGGCGGCGAGGCGCATCGACTGGCGGAGGGTTTCCTCGGTCGAGTTGGGTTCGTTTTGTCCTGGGCGGAACCAGGTGCCTTTGTAGGTGACGGAGGGGGCGGCGTTTTGCGGGTGGAAGGTGGCTTCGACTTCGAAATAATCTTCTGCCACGAAGTTGCGGATGGTGAGCTCGCGTTCGACGAGCATGGCGAGGGTGGGCGTTTGGACGCGGCCGACGCTTAAGTCTTCGCCATAGGTGAGCGTGTAGGCGCGGGAGAGGTTCATGCCTACGAGCCAGTCGGCGCGGCTGCGGCCTCGGGCGGCGTCGGCGAGGGGTTCGTAGTCAACGCCGGGGCGGAGGGCGGAGAAGCCCTTGCGGATGGCGTCGGGGGTGAGCGAGGAGATCCAGAGGCGCTGGACGGGCTTGGTGCAGCCGGCGGCTTCGTAGATGTAGCGGAAGATGAGTTCGCCTTCGCGTCCGGCGTCAGTGGCGCAGACGAGCGAGGCGACGCGGGGGGAGTTGAGGATTTTGCGGACGACTTCGAACTGCTGCTTGGTCTTGTCGTAGACGACCAGCGGCCACTCGGCGGGGAGCATGGGGAGCGAGTCGCGGCGCCACTGTTTCCAGGCGGGGTTGATCTCGTGCGGTTGGGCGAGCGAGGCGAGATGGCCGATGGCCCAGGTGACGACGTAGCCGTTGCCGTGGAGGTAGCCATCGCCCTTGGTGGTGGCGCCGAGGATGGCGGCGATGTCGCGGGCGACGGAGGGCTTTTCGGCGAGGACGGCGACAGTGGAGTGGTCGTTGGCCGTCATGGGCAAGAGACTAGTGTAGCGGGGGCGCTGCGAGAACGGCGCAAAAAGGGGCTGGAAGCCGGAGGCCGAGGGCGTATGCTGGCGGTGAAGAGTCCGGGTGCATGCCGCAGCGCACTGGCTCTTTTGGCGTGCTGCGTTGCACTCATAGCAGGAGGTGCACCATGCCGATTGCGAAGCTGCGGGAGTTTCTCGATACCCAAAAGGTGAAGTACACGACGATGGGGCATTCGCTTGCCTACACGTCGCAGGAACTCGCGAACATTACCCACATTTCCGGCCGTGAGCTGGCCAAGACGGTGATTGTGAAGATCGAGGGCGAGTACGCCATGCTCGTGCTGCCGGCGTGCCTGCATGTCGATTTCGAGATGTTGGAGGCGGCGCTGAACGTGGGGCACGTGCGGTTGGCGCTGGAGGCGGAGTTCAAGACGAAGTTCGCGGATTGCGAGACGGGGGCGATGCCGCCGTTTGGCAATTTATATGGGATGAAGGTGTATGTGGATGAGAGCCTGGCGCGGGCGCATGACATTGCGTTTGCGGCCGGGTCGCACCGCGAGATTGTGCGGATGGAGTATGCCGATTTTGCGCGGCTGGTGAAGCCGGCGGTGATGCATTTCTCGTCGATGCTGGTGGCGTCGGCGTAGGGGGGCACCGACTCGCTTACGCTCGCGGCTCAGACGGCCGGGCGGGGAGAGGCGGTGGGGGGGGGGGGGGGGCCCCCGGCGCGGGGGGGGGGGGGGGGCGGCGGGGGGGGGGGGGGTCGTGGTGTGCGCTACTTCTGCATCGAGGCGTAGATGAAGGTGATCACGCCTAGGACGCTGGCCAGGAAGATGCTGTGGCGCATGGTGAAGCGGAAGAGTCGGGCTTCGTCGGCGGCTTTCATGGAAGTGGCGGCGGCGGCGACGGCGATGGATTGGAGCGAGATCATCTTGCCCATGACACCGCCGGCGGAGTTGGCCGAGGCCATGAGGACGGGGTCGAGGCCGAGGCGGTTGGCGGTGACCACTTGGAGGTTGCCGAAGAGGGCGTTGGCTGAGGTGTCGCTGCCGGTGAGGAAGACGCCGAGCCAGCCTAGCATGGCGCTGAAGAAGGGGAACGCCCCGCCGGTGGCGGCGAAGGCGAGGCCGAGGGTGGAGGTGGCGCCGCAGTAGTTCATGAGGAATGCGAGGCCGAGGACGCTGGCGATGGTGACCATCGAGAGGAAGAGCTGTTTGCCGACGGCGAAGAGGATGCCAACGTATTTGCCGATGCCGACGCGGAGGACGAGCATCGAGGCGAGGGTGGCAAACATGCAAGCCGAACCGGCGGCGCTGAGGAAGTTGAAGGTGTATTCGGCGGCGTAGGGGGAGGGGTTGGCGACGACGGGCGGGACGCGCTGCACCATGTTGTGCAAGCCCGGCCAGGGGAACTTCATGGTGATCGTGTTCAGGATGTCCTGCACCGGTTTCTGGCCCCAGAGGAGCACGAAGAAGACGAGGAAGAGATAGGGCGACCAGGCGAGGATGGTGCGGCCCAGGCTGTGCGGCTCGGGCTTCAACTGCGGGCTGGTCTCCTCGGCGAGGTGGAACTCGTCCTTGGGCTTCCAGACCTTGAGCAGCACGACCATGGCGACGATGGCGGCCAGCGCGGCGAGGATGTCGGTGAGCTGGGGTCCGATGTAGTTGGAGACGTAGAACTGCGTGCCGGCAAAGGAAATGCCGCAGAGGGCGGCGGCGGGGATGACGCCGCGGAGGGCGCGGAAGCCGCCCATGACCATTACGAGGTAGGCGGGCACGAAGACGGAGACGGGGGCGCAGATGCGGCCGACCCAGGCGCTGAGCTCGTTCATGGGCAGTCCGGTGATGCCGGCGAGGGTGACGACGGGGATGCCGATCGATCCGAATGCAACAGGTGCGGTGTTGGCGAGCAGGCAGATGGCGGCGGCGTAGAAGGGGGAGAAGCCGAGTCCGGTGAGCATGGCGGCGGCGACGGCGACGGGGGTGCCGAAGCCGGCCGCGCCTTCAATGAACGCGCCGAGGGCGAAGGCGATGAGCATGGCCTGCAGTCGGCGGTCTTCGGTGAGGCCGCCGATGGAGTCCTTGATGATTTCGAAGTTGCCGGTTTCGACGGTGATGCGATAGAGGACGATGGCCCAGTAGACGATCCAGCCGATGGGGAAGAGGCCGAAGCAGGCGCCGTAGCTGACGGCGGCGGCGACGGTGCCGGCGGGCATCTGGTAGACGAAGAGGGCGACGATGAGGGCGCCGGCGAGTCCTGAGAGGGCGGCCATCCAAGCGGGTTTGCGGAGGATGCCGATCATGACCAGGAGGACGAAGATGGGCAAGGCGGCGACGAGCGAGGAAATGGCGAGCGAATCGGCAAGCGGAGTGTAGTTATGGGGCCACATGGCGTAGCGGATAGTTTATACGAGATTGGGGGTGCGGCTGCGGTATCCTGAACAAATCGCGTTCGCCGCGCCGCTGTGCAGCGCCGTGGCACGAGTTCCTTCCTTGTTTGAAGGCGTTCACCATCAGGGAGACGCCGATGAAATTCACTGGATTGTCGCCGTTGGGGGCTGGGGCGGGCGCGGGCGGGAAAGCCGCGCCTGGAGCGCTGGGTGTGGGCGATGGTGCTGGTCGCCTGGGCCGGGGTTGTGTTCATTCAGGCGCAGGCTCCGCAGCCGGATGGCGCGGGGATTGAACCAGGAAAGCTACCGGTGAGGTGGGACACGGGCGGGCCGAAGTGCATGGAGATGCCGGAGTGGCAGGTGCACGAGTACAACGAAGACCTGTACATTCTGCGCGAGTCCGGCTGCGTGCATTATGAGAAGCCGTTCCTGTATCTGATTTTCGGCAAGGACAAAGCCATGCTGATGGATACAGGCGCGGGGACGACGGAGCTGGCGACCTTTGTCGACCAGGTGATCGCGCGCTGGCTGAAGCGCAAGGGGCGGCAGAACATCCCGCTCATGGTGATGCACTCGCACGGGCATCGCGACCACATTGCGCGCGATTCGCAGTTCTCGAACAGGCCCGGAGTGGAGTTTGTGCCGGCCGAGATTCCGGCGGTGCAGAAGGCGTTTGGGATTGCGACGTGGCCGACCTCGATCGGGCGCATCGATTTGGGCGAGCGCATCATCGATGTGGTGCCGATTCCGGGGCATCATCCGGTGGGCATCGGTCTCTATGACCGGCGCACGGCGCTGTTCCTGCCGGGGGACAACGTCTATCCGGGGCGGCTCTATGTGACCGATTGGGCGGCGTTCGCGGCGTCGACGCAGCGCATGGTGGACTTCACGCAGGGGCGGCTGATCAGCCACATGCTCGGGTGCCACATTGAGCAGTCGAAGACGCCGTATCTGGAGTACACGATCGGCTCGATCTTCCAGCCCGATGAGCATGTGTTGGAGCTGACGCGCGGCGATTTGCTGGCTTTGAATGAGGCGCTGAAGGAGTTGGGCGGGACGCCGAAGCGGCTGGCCCTGGCGAACATGACGATCTACCCGATTCTCGACGACGCAACGCGGCAGGAGATGCAGAAGAACCGGCTGGAAACCGAGACGCGGCAGCGGCAGACGATGTACGCGCAGCCGGCGAGCACGCGGTAAGGGCAGGGCAATCGGATGCGGCGAGCGGCCTTGCGTTGTGGGAGAATCGGCTTCGCGTGACGACTCCGATTCCTCCCCACATCACCGCCATTGAGCGGCCGGTGCCGGCGCTGCTCAAGATCTACTTTCTCCGGGCGCTGGCGACGACGTTTGCGTTCCCGATCACGATGGCGGTGCTCTATTTCCGCTATCACACGATGCGCTACCGCTTCGATGAAGAGGGCGTGCACATGAGGTGGGGCATCCTCATGCGGCGCGAGGTCATGCTGAACTATGCGCGCATTCAGGACATCCAACTGAAGGCGCACGTGGTGGAGCGGTGGTTGGGGCTGGCGCGCATCGAGATCCAAACGGCGAGCGGTTCGGCGGCGTCAACGATGACGCTGGAAGGCATGGCCGATCACGAGGGGATGCGCGATTTTCTCTATTCGCGGATGAGAGGCGTGCGGGAGCGGAAAGAGGCGCCGGCCACGGGGCGGCCGGTGGCGGTGGTGACGGACGGCGGTGATCCGCTGGCGGCGGCGCTCACCGAAGTGGCTGCGGAGTTGCGCGCGATTCGCGAATTACTGGAGAAGCGCGGCCATGCATGAAGCGGCGAAGGCGGTGTTGCTGCGGTTGTTGAAGGTGCCGGCCGAGCCGAAGCCGCCGGAGGGGACGGCGGAGTCGGTGCGGGTATTCCGCGCCGGGCGCAACTTCTATTACTGGCGGCTGTTGCAGTGGGCGGCGATGCAGTTGGGCATCGGGCTGCTGGTGGCGGGCGCGTTTCTGGGGCCGAAGCTGGCAAACAAGACGGCCAAGAAGCCACCGCCGGCATGGCTGGTGATGGCGTGGGATGTGATGGGCGCGGGTGCGATGGGGTTGTTCGCGGCCACGCTGCCGCTCACCTACTTCAAGCAGCGGCTCGACTACGAGATGCGCTGGTACATCGTGACGGACCGCTGCCTGCGGGTGAGGAGCGGCATCTGGAGCGTGAGCGAATTGACGATGACCTTTGCCAACGTGCAGGACATCGGCATCTCGGCGGGGCCGCTGCAACGGCTGCTGGGGCTGGCTGATGTGAAGGTGACGAGCGCGGGCGGCGGAGGCGGCAGCGAGCAGTTGGAGACGTCGCATATGGCCGTGCTTGCGGGCGTGGATTGCGCTGAAGCGATCCGCGATCTGATCATCGGGCGGCTGCGCGAGTATCGCGACGCGGGGCTGGGCGATCCGGACGACAAGCAGCGGCATGCGGCGGGTGGCCCGGAGCGAGCGGCCACTGTGGGGGCGACGCTGGTGGCGGCACAGTTGGTGCTGGCCGAGGCGCGCCAGTTGCGGGCGGTGCTGGAGCGCGGCGCAGGGGCGTAGCGTTGCGGCAGGGCTTCTCCTATACGCCGGGTTTCCAACCCGACCCGCCGACGAAGGCCCGAAGTTTCCACCTGTCCTGCGCCCCGGCCGCCAGCCGCGCGGCGCAACGTTTCTTTCCGGGAGTGCGATTCCCCCGGCGAGCATCAAGCTGTTGGGCCGCTGGCACAAGTGCGACCTGACGGGCGGTGTGTCGCTGTGGGAGAGCGACGATCCGGCGGCGATGTATGCCTTCGCGCTGTCGTGGGGCGAGACTCTCGAGATGAGCACGCACCCGGTGGTGGAAGACGCCGAAGCGGGGGCGGCGCTGGCGGCGCAGTACGGTTCGTAGGAGTGCTTACTTCACCACGCGCAGCTTGATGTTGCGGAACATGGCCACCGTGACCCGGTCGTGCAGTTGCAAGCCGATCGGGCCCACGGCGGGCCGTTTGGGGTCGCCGGGGTGTTCGGCGGCAAGCTGGCCGTTGAGGGTGACGCGAATTCCGGATTTTCGGACCTGAATCTCGATTTTGTTCCAGTCGTGCGGCTTTTGCAGCCCGGCGGGGGACTTGGCGAGGTTGTAGAGGCTGCCGGAGAAGTTGGGGTCGCCGGGATAGCCGTTGTTCAACTGCACCTCGTAGGCGGACTTGGCGGGGGTTTTGGTGAAGTCGGGGGGATTGGCGATGCCGGCGGCGGCGCGGGAGGGATCGCGCAGGGAGATGCCGGAGTTGCCGCCGACGGGGAGCCAGTATTCGAGCGTGAGGTCGTATTGATCGAACTCGGCCTTGGTGTAAAGCCAGGCCTGGGCGTGGAGCCAGGCGTTGTAGGCGAGTGTGGTGACGTCGTTGACGGGCGGTTTGCCCATGGGGCCACGCTGGCCGAGGAGGGTGCCGTCGGCCATGACAGTCCAGAGGCCGTCGCCGCGGGACTCCCAGCCGGTGAGGTCCTTGCCGTTGAAGAGGGGCTGCCAGGACTGGGCGGGGCAGGCAGCCACGGCCAGCAGCAAACAGAGCAGGTATTTCACGCCATCACTCCTTTTTCCATGTGAGCTTCCAGATTTTCGTCCACCTTGGCCAGCACGTAGGGGCCTTCGGGGATGACGGCGATGCGGGCGCCGGGGGGGAGGCCTTCGAGGGCCGCGGCGAGGGCGCGTTCGGCCGTTTCATAAGCACGGCCCCAGAGCGACGGATAGTAGTCGGCGGGGAGGCCGGGCACATAGAAGTATAGATCGGCGCGGGTGGTGACCATGGCGAGCTTTTCCAGTTGCCACTGGTCGACGATGACGGGGGTGGCGGCGATGGAGTCGAGGAACTCGCTTGCTCCGGCGGTGGTGCGGAGCATGGCGCGGAACTCGTCGGCGCCGGGGCCTTCGTCGCAGGCGGCGAGGAGGAGGATGCGGCCGCCGGGGCGGACGATGTGCTGGGCGGCAGTGAGGCCTTTGACGGCCTGGTAGAAGGTGAGGTCGAGGGGGTAGCCGGCGGCGGTGGTGATGACGAGATCGACGGGCGCATCCAGGCGTTCCAGCATGACGCGGGAGACGAACTCGACTCCGGCGCGGTGGGCGGCGACGGGTTCTCCTGCGAAGACCCCGGCGATTTCACGTTTGCGGGTGAGGGCGACATCGACCATGAACTGGTGCCCGGCCATGCCGGCGATGGCGAGCAGTTCGCGGTGCAGCGGGTTGCCGGCGATGGAGCCTTCGTGGGTGCGGGCGTCGCGCATGAAGCGGGGGCTGTGGAGGACCTTGATGGTTTCCTGGGCGGCGAGGCCGGGGGCGACCAGTTTGCGGCCGCCGGAGTAGCCGAGCATGAGGTGGGGTTCGATGAAGCCGAGGGTGATGCGGACATCGGCGGCGACGAAGCGTTCATCGATGTAAACCGGAGTGCCCGATTCTGTTTCGCCGAGATGACGATGGTCGCCGAGGTTGCGCGCGTAGTGGTTCTCCACGCGATATTCGGCGGCGATGGCGGGGCCGACGATTTCGCGGATTTCGTCATCGGTGGCCGGGCGGTGGAGTCCGGTGGCGATGAGGATGGTGATGCCGGAGCGGGGAATGCCCGCCGATTCCAGGCGCGCCAGCACGGCGGGCAGAACGAGGCGGTTGGGGGCGGGGCGTGTAATGTCGCAGACACTGATGGCGGCGGTGCGCTTGCCTGAGGCGAGGGCGGAGAGCGCGGGGCCGGCGACGGGGGAGTCGAGCGCGGCGTTGAGGGCGGCCTGCCAATCGGGCAGCGGCGCGGCTGAGCGCGCTTCGAGGAGCCTATAGTCAAAGCCCGAGGGGAGGGTGAGGGAGATACCCGATTTGCCGAATGCGAAATCCACCTGCATTTGGTCACCGTATCAAAAAAAGAGGGTGTTGATCCCGGTTGGGCGAAAAAATCGCCTAGTGAGGTAGAGGGTCGAAGCCGATATCAACATCGGCGGCACAGGCATCGAGATGGGTGAAACCCGGCGGAGGGTTGGCACATCAGATGCAGTAAGAACGGCAGAATGGGAGTACAAACAGCCATGATGATCTCGGGCATGATCGCAGGGTTCTTGATTCTGGGGCTCTTCCTGGCGATGCTCTCGTCCTCGCCGAAGACCAACCGTTAGTCTGTTCTGTGTAGTTCCGTCACACCCTCTGTGTAGTTTCTTCCCAGGTAGAGAGAGCGCGTGTGTGCGCCGCCCTTTCACGGCACCCCGATAGAATAGAAGCATGCGGCTTACCTGCATGCTGATGGCGCTGGCAAGCACGCTTGCCGCGCAAGGGGTTCGATATGACCTGGTGATCGCCCACGGGCGCATCCACGACGGCACGGGAAACCCGTGGTTTGTTGGGGATGTGGCCATTGTGGGCGATACGATCGCGGCAATCGGGAAGCTGCCTCCGCACACCGCCGGGCGGACCATTGACGCGCGCGGGCTGGCCGTTTCGCCGGGCTTCGTCGACACGCACTCGCACGGGCGGCGCGGCATTTTCGCCGTGCCCACGGCGGAGAATGTAACGCGGCAGGGCGTGACGACGTTGATCGAAGGCCCCGATGGCGGATCGCCGCTGCCGCTGAAGCCGTTTCTCGACAAGCTGCGAGCCACGCCGATCGCGGTGAACTTTGGAACGATGGTGGGCCACGGCACGGTGCGCGGCGCGGTGATGGGCTCCCAGAATCGGAAGGCGACCGAAGCCGAACTCCAGAAAATGAGAGAAATTGTGCGGCAGGCGATGCTCGAAGGAGCCTTTGGCCTGTCGACTGGGTTGTTTTATGTGCCCGGTAATTATGCGCCGACCGAAGAGGTGATCGAGCTGGAGAAGGTGGTGTCGGGCTTTGGCGGCGTCCACACCTCGCATGTGCGCAACGAGGCCGAGGGCGTGCTCGATTCGGCGCGCGAGACGATTCGCATTGGCGAAGAGGGCGGCGTGCCGACGCAGCACACGCATGTGAAGGTGGTGGGCAAGCAGCAGTGGGGGGGAGCGAGAAGGTGCTGGCGCTGTTTGACGAGGCGCGGCGGCGGGGCGTGGACGCAACGCTGGACCAGTATCCCTACACGGCGTCGTCGACCGGAACGGCGGCGATGTTTCCGCAGTGGTCGATGGCGGGTGGGGCGAAGGCGCTGCGGGAGAGGCTGGCCGCGCCGGAGACGCGGGCCAAGATCAAGGCGCAGATTGTGGATGTGTTGCGCGACGGCCGCGGGGCGGGCGATGCGAAGAACGTGGTGATGGCGGTGTGCGGGTTTGACCCGAAGCTGGCGGGGAAGTCGCTGGCTGAGCTGACGCAGGCTGCGGGCCGGCAGCCGACGCTGGAGAATGCCGCCGAGACGGCGATCGAGATTCAATTGAAGGGCGGCTGTTCGGCGATCTACCACGCCATGGATGAGGCCGATGTGGAGCGTTTCCTGCGGGCGCCCTACACGATGATTGCCAGCGATGGCGAGGTGATGGCGCCGGGGCCGAGCGTGCCGCATCCGCGCAGCTATGGGGCGTTTGCGCGCGTGCTGGGGCGGTATGTGCGCGAGCGGCGGGCGATCACGCTGGAGGAAGCGGTGCGCAAGATGTCGTCGTTTCCGGCGTCGCGGTTTGGGTTGCATGACCGGGGCCTGCTGCGGCCAGGGATGAAGGCCGACATTGCCGTGTTCGATCCGGCCACGGCGGGCGATACGGCGACCTTCACCAAGCCGCACGCGTATGCGGTGGGCTTCCGCCATGTGGTGGTGAACGGCAAGGCGGTGATTCTCGACGGCAAAGTCACGCAGGCCAGGCCGGGCAAGGTGTTGTATGGACCGGGTTGGGCGGGAGGAGCGCAGCGTTGAGCGGGACGGACCAAGGGACGGAATGGAAATGACCCCGGAGCGCACGTGGACGGCATGGCGATTCTAACGGTGGTGAGGCACGGACAGGCGAGCTTTCTCGCCGACAACTACGACCAGCTTTCCGCGCTGGGGCGGCGTCAGGCGCGGCTGCTGGGCGAACACTGGGTGCGGGCGGGGGTGACCTTCGGCCAGGTGTTCACGGGGCCGCGTGAACGGCAGAAGGACACGGCGGCGATTGTGGGCGAGGTGTTCCGCGAGGCGGGCCAGGCATGGCCCGAGGCGGTGGTGCTGGAGGAGTTGGACGAATATCCGGCCGAGCCTGTGGTGCGGACGTTCACGCCGCAACTGGCGGTGCGCCATGCGCATATCCGCGAGTGGGCCGAGGAGTTTGAGCGGTCAGCCGAACTGGCGGGGAAGAAGAAGGCGCTCGACAAGATCATCCAGGAGGTGACGGCGCGCTGGCTGGCAGGCGAAGTGGAAGACGCCGCGGTGGGCACGTGGGGCGACTTCACCACGCGCGTGCACAAGGCCATCGGGCAGGCGCGCGAGGCGACGCCGAAGGGCGGGGCGACGGCGGTGTTTACTTCAGGCGGCCCGACGGCGGCGGCGGTGCAATATGCCACAGGGCTATCGCCGCGGGCGACGCTTGATTTGACGTGGATGACGCGTAACGCGGCCTATTCGGAGTTTCTGTTTGATGGGGAGCGATTTAACCTGAGCGTGTTCAACGCGACGCCGCATCTGGCGGAGGCGGAACTGTTGACGTACCGCTGAGCGGCGCAGGGGTGGCGCAGAACTGTTCGAGGGCACGTTGCAGCCCGTCCAGCGTGACCGGTTTGGGGAGGTGTTCGTCCATGCCCGCCTCCAGGCAACGGTCGCGATCGCTTGCTCCCGTGCTGGCGGTGACGCCGAGAATGGGGGTGTTGCGGATGGGGTCGGGCAGGGCGCGGATGGCGCGCGTGGTGTCGTAGCCGTCCAACTCCGGCATCTGGCAGTCCATGAGAATGGCGTCGTAGGCGCTGCCCTGGCAGTAGTCGAGCGCGACCAGGCCGTTGCAGGCGATCTCCACCGAACACCCGAGCCGTTCGAGCAGCCGGCGCAGAACCAGCTGGTTCAACGGATTGTCCTCGACCAAAAGGAGGCGGCGCCCCTCGTGGGGCAAGGCGCGCCCGGTCTCGGTGGCCGGCGGGCGGGCCTCCTGGACGCTCTGGAACGGGACGCTCACCCAGAAGCGGCTGCCTCTGCCGGGTTCGCTTTCCACGCCGAGTTCCCCGCCCATGCCCTCGGCCAGCTGTTTGCTGATGGCAAGACCGAGGCCGGTGCCGCCGAAGCGGCGGGTGTCGGAAGAGTCGGCCTGGACGAAGGCCTCGAATATCCGCGCCTGGTCTTGCGGCGCGATGCCGATGCCGGTGTCGCGCACGGAGAACTGCATGGTGGGGACGCCTCGCGGACTGGGAACCACGAGGGCCGCCACGCATACCTCACCTTCGCTGGTGAAGCGCAACGCATTGGTCACCAGGTTGTAGAGGATCTGGCGGATGTGATTCTCGTCGGCGCGCACCGTGCGCGGCAGTCGCGGGTCACACTCGGTGAGCAGGCGGAGGCCGATGAGACGCGCCTGGGGTGTAAACGTGCAAGCGATCTCGCGTAGCAGTTGGGCCGGCTGGAACTCGACGGGGGTGGAGCCGAAGTGTCCGGCTTCGAACTTCGAATAGTCGAGGATGTTGTTCACCAGGTGGATCAACTGGCGGGCCGAGGAGTGGATCGAGTCGACGGCCTCGCGATGGAACTGGGCTCCGCCGCTGAGCAGCATCTCGCTCATGCCGACAATGCCTCCGATCGGGGTGCGGATCTCGTGGCTGATGTTGGCGAGAAACTGCGACTTGGCGCGCGAGGCGGCCTTGGCGGCGCGGCTGGCGGCGCGCAGGCGAACCGTGCGGCGGTGGATGACCTCACTGATGCGCCGGGCGCGGGAGTGCATCCAGGAGACATAGGCGGCGGAGATGGAAGTGGTGATGAGCCCGACCAACAGCAGGGCCCAGCTGTGCCAGGAGGCGTGCGCGAGTGACCAGGGCCGCGCGGGAATGCCGTGCATCTCCATGCTCAGGCCGCCCGCCTGCCAGGCGCGCCGCAACTCCGCCGGCTGGAACGGCCGCGGCGCGGCGCCTCCCTGCCGCGACCGGTGCAGGGCGAGCACCCTGCGCCGCCCCGACTCGTCGTCGCCATAGTACAGGACGTGCACGCCTGCCGGCTGCAGATAGCTCATTCCTTGTTCGAGGATTTCCCGCGGGGACACCAAGACGACCACCGAACCGGTGTAGCGCAGCCGCCGCTGCGACACGCCCTCTGGCGGGGCATCACCGCGGTAAAAGGGGATGGCGGCGGCCAACCGGCCGGTTCCGGCGCGGGCGGAGGGGACGGGGGCCACGGGGCCGAGCGTAACCACGCCATTGTCGCGCGCCTCAGTGGCGACAGGACACAATGCGTGGACGGCGCCTTGGGGTGCGCCGCACTGGGCCGCTTCCACCCACTCCACACCATTAATAATGCCGCCGGGGGACACCAGGCTGCGGTATTCCGCCAGCAGGTTCTGGCGCGCATCCTCATGCGGGCCGGTGAGCAACCGGGCCTGTTCGAGCGCCGCCAGCAGGGCGTCGATCTCGCGGCGGAGGGCCGAGAATCGATTGTCGACGGCCCCGCGCATCTCCGAATCATAGGCCTTGCGTTCACTGCGCACGGCCTCGCGAAAGCCAACAGCCGTCAGGGCCAGCCCCGCCAGAACGGTGAGTACGACCGCCACACGGTGCCTGTCGAGAAAAAGCGATTCTGGCCAGCAGCTTCTTCGTCGGAACGGCATTCCAGTGCCCTTGTTGCCACCCGGTGGTCTGAGCGGCCTACTGGGCGCTTATCGTCCGAAATCGGCCGGATTTTCCGTGGAAATTGGCCGGAATCGTGTCTCATGCGGCCGGGTCCACCGCCGGCACGGGGACTGCCGGGGAGCATACGTTGGCCGCCGGCAAGGGGGTGTGGTACCATCGAAAATTAGCGCCCTTCGGGCGCGTAGCTCAGTTGGTTAGAGCGCCTGCTTCACACGCAGGAGGTCACAGGTTCGAGTCCTGTCGCGCCCACCATTCCACGCTTTAGAATTCAACGATTTGCCTCTTTGACCCATCTCGAAATCCCGTTCTCAAGCCTGAAACCGTATCCAAACCCCTTCACGCCTTTTGGTTCCATATCAGAATCGCGCCGGATTCCCCTTCGTTCGCGGTCCGATTCAACTTGGCCAAAGCTTCCCGTTTCATCTGCAGCTTCATCTGTGAATACTTCTTGAACACCTTGGCGTCGGTCTGGCGAAGCATCCGCGTCATTCCGAACCTTTGCGGTCAATCACGTGAGGTGGTCGGTGAGTGACCTGGAGCGGTCGCGGCCCTCCTATCCGGGATTCCTGCAGGCGAGTGTGATCGGCAGCGTTTCGCAGCGGCCGGATTTGAGCCTGGCGATAGGCTTTCGCGCGTGGATGAACGTGAAGCGGCGGGTGGGATCCGCCATTTCCGCATCGGGGTAGAGGGCAACGATGCGAGGCGGATGGCTACCGCGCGGGCGGCGCAGAGCCACAAGTCGGGGATTCTGACCGAGGCCGCGGCAATGCGGTTTCGAGTTCCGCCGTTGGCCGTGGGCGATCCTGATGGGATTCGGGTGCACTTCTCGATCACGCGGTATCGCGGAGAGATGCCGGCGCCGAAGTAGGCGCAGTGAGCGCGGGGAGAGCGTGGCGATCAGGTGGCTGCGAGACCGGCGAGCGGGCGCGGGAAGGGCGTGGCGGCGCTCAGTTTGGGCGGCGGGTGGGGGCGCCGATTCGTGTTGACAGCGGTGTGGGACGAGCATAGAATTTCCCTTGATAAAACGTTTTCGCAACCTATTGCGAGAGGTAGCGCCAGAGCAGATCGAGCGGGGCGAGAGAAGCGGCAGTAAGGGTTCGGAGCACGGACGATGACGACGTTTACCCGAATCCATCCGCGGAGGGTCACCCAGCCCGAGGGATTCGCCGATGCGCCGAGGAACTTGGCGCGGAGTGAGCGGGGAGATCGGCTCGATGACGAGGTCTTGCATGGGAACCAGGAGGCTCTGATGTTGACAAAGTTCCTTGCACGCCATTGGAGGTGGGCCGCGGCCTCAGGGCTGTTTCTGTTGCTTGCGCAGGCGCTTGCTGCGGCAGCCCGCGGGCAAGGTGTTTGTCATGGGGATCGGCTCGGTGCGGCTGCCGGTGATGGAGCGGCTGGCGCGGCAGGGACGGATGCCGGCGTTTGCGCGCTTGATGAAGGAGGGGTTCGCTGGCTCCGGAGTTGCTCAATGTGTATCCGAACAAGAGCACACGCCGTGGGTGAGCGCGGCGACGGGCGCGCCGGCAGGCACACACCGGATCATCTCGATGATGGCGAGTGAGAATGGCCGGTAGCCCTACCAGCAGGAGATGCTGGGGTACTGCGGCAAGGAGAGTTTCTGTGGGAAGCGGCCGAACGGCAGGGGAAACGGAGCATTGTGCTGAACTGGCCGGACGCGTGGCCATCCCGTTTGAAGAAGGGGATTCAGATTGGCGGCGCGTCGTTGAGCGTGAATGGCGTCTTCCATAGCGGTACGGCGATGGTGTACCGGGCGCCGGTGCACCGCTTTGCGTTGGGGGCCGATGAGATCTATTCGAGCGAACCGGAGGAGGGGCATTCGCCGCTTCGCGTGTTGGCGGCGGCCGAAGCGGGGGTGGGCGCGGCGAAGGCCGGGGACGGGGTGGCGGTGCGGGTGGAGTTGAGCTGCAAGGACTCGGACCGCGAGATTGTGCGTAAGCCTGTGCTGTGGCTGGTGGCGCCGGCGGCGGGGGGACCGGTGCGGGTGTATGAGGATGGCAAATGGGAGAAGCCGGTGGCTTCCGTGGAGATCGGGCGTTGGACGGAGCGCATCGATTTGCAGGTGGCCACGGCGGGCGGCGCGGTGGCGGCAGCAATGAGGTTGAAGCTGCTCGCTGGATGCGGCGGGCGGAAGGCAAGGATTTATGCCACGGCGGTGAGCGCGATTCGTGACGGGAGGGTGGCGCCACAAAACGCAGCGCCGGAGCTGGCGGGGCTGAAGTCCTTTCCCATGCCGACGCCGGTGTTCCTGAGCCCGTATTCGGCGCAGTACCTTGACATGGACAGCCAGCTGGAGCTGCTGGCGATGAATGGCGACTGGCACATCGAGGCGCTGGGCGTGCTGCTGCGGCGTCGGTTCGATTTGTTTGTCTTCCACGACAACGATGTGGACTGGGCCGAGCACGCGCTGACGTCGCATGCGAGGAAGGGCGTATCGAGAGCGCGCATGGAGGCCATGATTGACCGGGCCTACCTGGCTCTGGACCGGCGGTTGGCGGCGATCCTGAAGGCGCTGCCGGCGGACACGACGCTGCTGGTGATGTCGCAGCACGGCATCATCGCGCCGTGGGACCGGAGGGGCGGTGAGTCCACGCCGGCGATTCTAGAGAAGCCGGGCTGCTGGTGCGCAACGGCGAGGCGATTGACTACGACAAGTCGGCTGCCTTCCCGGCGGCGGAGTCGGGCCTGATTCATGTGCAGCCGAAGAACCCGCGGACCGATGCCGAGCGGGCGCTGCGGGAGAAGAACATGGAGGCCACGCTGCACGCTCTATCGGCGGCGACCGATCCTGGCACCAAGCGCCGGGCCTTCACGGTGGTGCTGCCGTGGGAGGATGCGGCTCCGTTCGGGCTGTATGGGCCGCGGCATGCGGACATCCTGGCGCTGGGGCCGGGAGCGGCGGGAGGGAGCCGCGGGGCCACGTGGCCGCTCACGGCAGGATGGGGAGAGTACGTTGAAGGAATGTACCTGTTTTGGGGAGCGCGTGCGCGGGGCGGATTCCGGGAGGCCGGTCCGGTATGGCCGGAGGACATCGCGCCGACGGCGGCGTACGTGTTGGGCATCGGGCCGCCGGCGGAATCGTCGGGGAGGGTGCTGCATAGGATGCTGCGATAGAGCGAGGAACGCGCTTCCCGTAGCTCCTCGGCGGGTTGGCGGCGCATGAGGCCGGCGGCGCTCTGGCCGGGGAGGGCGTGGCTATAGCTGGATCAGGTCGACGCGGTGTCGCTCCAACTCGTCCAGGTTGATTTCGATGCCGAGGCCGGGCGCGGTGGGCACGGCGATTTTTCCGTCGGCCTTGTCCACTTGAATGGGGCGGGTGGTGAGTCCCCAGGCGGGGCTTTCGTGGGGAGGTGGAGTTCGAAGAGCACGGGCGGCGGGTTGCCGGCGCTGGAGACATCGGGGAAGCAGGCGACCCAGTGCATTTCGAGGCGATGCGGATGGGCGTGCCCCAACTGTGGGGATGAGGCGGATGCGTGAGATCCAAGACGCATAGGAGATGCGGCGGCCGCCGGTGAAGCCGGACTCGCTGATATCGGGCTGGACGATGTCGACGATCTGCTTGTTGATGTAGTTTTCGATGACCCAATCGATGGGAAGCGCTTCTCCGCTGGCGAGCGGGATGCGGACGGCGGCGCGGGAGGCGGCGGTAGCCATCGAGATCGTACTTGTTGATGGGCTCTTCCCAGAACTCGAGGTTCAGTTCTTCCAGGCGGCGGCCGAGGGAGACGGCGGTGCCGTCGTCGTAGGCGCCTGGGGTGCCGGAATCGATGCCGAGGCTGATGTCGTCGCCGATGGCTTTGCGGATGGCGGTGAGGACTTTGACATCGGTGTTGGGGTCGTAGCCGGTTTTCACTTTGGCGGCGCGGAAGCCCTGGTCCTTGGTCCAATGGCGGAGCTCTTCAGCGAAACCGGCTTCGAGGGATTCCAGTCCTTGCGGTAGCCGGTAAGGGCATAGGGCATGACGCGGGTGCGGCGCTGTTTGCCGAACAACTGGGCGATGGGTTTGCCGAGGGCTTTGCCCATGATGTCCCAAAGGGCGACGTCGAGGCCTCCTGGGGTATTCAGACTGCGCGGGGGAACCTGGAACGGGGGAGCACTGCGCTCGCCGATGTCGTCGAAGATGGCTTCGGCTTCAAACGGGGAACGGCCGATGACAAGGTCGCGAGACCTGCGCAGAACCTCGCCGCCCCAGCCGCCATCGCCCCAGCCGGTGATTCCGGCGTCTGTTTCGACTTCGATGACGCTGGCGCCGACGGCCTTGATGCCGAGCGTTCCGCCGGCGGCGCAGCAGTAGCCCATGGGCTCCTTCAATGGTTGGGAGAGGCGGTGGATTTTGACGGCGGTGATTTTGATTTTGGGCAACGACTCAGCGGCGAGCAGCGGGTTCCAGAGGGTGGGGAGAGCGGGGACGGCGGCGGCGGCGAGCGCTTTGTGGAAGAAGGTCCGTCGAGTGTGTGTCATGGAGTTCCTTAGCCCCACCAGGGTTCGCCTGGGGCGAGGTTGGCTTTCAGGTAGTCGTGGTTGAATTCTATGCCCAGCCCTGGGGCATCGGCCACCTTCATCTTGCCGCTCTTAATGACCGGGACGTTGGCGGTGGCCTCGGGGGCGCGGGCGGCGTCGCGGCGGCACTCCATCATGGGGCAATTGAAGTGGGCGGCGGACCATTGTTGGGAAGCGAGGTTGAGGGCATAGCCGCTGACGTTGTGGAGGCAGACGGGGATGCGGTAGGCCGAGGCGAGATCGGCGATCATGTTGGCGCCGGAGATGCCGCCACAGTAGCGGAGGTCGGGCTGGAGGCAATCGACGGCCTGGTTTTGAATGAAGGGCTGGAAGCCTTCGACCATTTCCAGGACTTCGCCAGTCATGAGAGGGATGCGGGTGGAGCGGCGAAGGGCCATCCAGGAGTCGGAGTAGGCCGGGGTGAGGGGGTCCTCGAAGTAGAGGGGCTTGATGGGCTCCACGGCTTCGGCGACGCGGATGGCGCTGGCGAGGTCGAGTTCGCTGTGGCAATGGACGATGATGTCGAGATCGGGGCCGAAGGCTTCGCGGGCGAGTGAGTAACAGAGGGCGACGTCGCGCACCTCGCGCGGGCCGATGCTGGGAATGTACTGCTGCATGTAGCCGCGGAGGGGAAGTGGATGTCGATTTTAAAGGCTTGGAAGCCGCCGGGGTCGGCGCGGTTCTTGTCCGCCATGGCGCGCCAGGCGTCCTTGTTGAAGCAGTCCTGGAGGCTGGAGTGGGAGTAGAGGGGATCTGGTCGCGGAAAGGGCCGCCCAGCAGGCGTGCGACGGAGACGCCGAGGATTTTGCCGGCGGCGTCCCAAAGGGCCATGTCGATGCCGCTGAGGATGCGCACGGCGCGCCAGCGTTGGGGATAGGCATAGAACATGTTATGGAAGTGGACCTGGATGGCCAGCGGGTCTTTGCCGATCAGGCCGAGGTGGGGGAGGCGGGCGTGGTGGAGGGCATGGATGAAATCGCGCGCGGCCGGGCCGGTGCCGCCGCAGGCGCCGTAGCCGGTGATGCCGGCATCGGTTTCGAGCTTGATGAGGTTGGTTCCATCCTTGAGCTGGAGGGCCTTGATGGCGGTGATTTTGTGCTTGCCGACGGCCGGGGCGGCGTGGGCCTGGTAATGGGCGAGCCAGGCTCCGGCGGGAAGTCCGAGAGCTGCTTGCAGAAGATGACGGCGAGTCATCTGTTCACCTCACTTTCTTGATGCAGCGCCGCTGGATGAGCAGATGGCGGGCGCTGCGCGGAGCGGGCCGCCACTCATGCTGGCGAGGCCTGTTCTTTGGGCGGCGGCATGGTGGTGAGGAACGGGGCCTTGGTGCGCCGCAGTTCGGCGATCATGGATGCGCGCATGCGTTCGAGCACCTTGCGGTGCTGGGGCTTGGCGGCGAGGTTGTCGAGTTCTTCGGGATCGAGTTGGAGGTCGTACAGTTCCTCGAGGTCGGGCACGAGCGGCCGGATGTATTTGTAGCGCTTGTCGCGCATGAGCACGTACCAGGGGACGCCGCGCTGGTAGGCCTCTTCGCTAGCGGGCGTGACCGTGGTGTCGGAGCCGAACGAGTGAGCGGTGGAGACCATCATGGCCGGATAGGGCCAGGGCGCGTTGGGGTTTTGCAGGAGGGGGGAGAGGTCGCGCCCGTGCATCTCCCAGGGCTCGCGGATGGCGGCGAAGCGGAAGATAGTGGAGGTCAGATCGGGCCCTGAAGCCGGCGCTTCGCAGACTTTGCCCTGGGGGATGCGGCCGGGCATGGAGAAGATGAGCGGGCTGCGGATGTTGGCGTCATAGGGCGCGACCTTGTTGCCTCGGAAGCCATGCTGGCCGAAGGCGAGGCCCTGATCGGAGGTGAAGATGACCAGTGTGTTTTCGCGCTGGCCGGTTTCGTCGAGCACTTCCATGAGCCGCTGGACGGCTTCGTCGAGGGCGATGACGCCTTGGTGGTAGAGCCGAACCCATTCGGTGAGCGACTTCTTGCCGCCTACGGGGCGGCCTTGGGCGTCCTTCTCCCACTCGTTGATTTTCTGGGCCCACTCGGGCTTGCCGGGGCGTGGGCCGAAGATGTCCTTGGGCGTGTCGATGTCCACGCCGGCCAGTTCGTTTCGATGGCGCGGGGCGGGCTGATAGGGGCTGTGCACAGCGCCGTAACAGAGCCAGAGGAACCAGGGCTTGTCCGGCGGGCGGTCCTTGCCCTTGATGAGATCGACGGCCCAATCGGTGTACTGGTCGGTGGTGTAGCGTCTCAGGATCTCGGTCTTGCCGCCGTGGTAGGTGATGGGCTGGTCGAAGTAGTAATTCTGATTGGACTCAGGGAACTTGGGGCGGTTCCAGACGAGTTGGAAGTCCCAGTCGCGGCCGAAGCCGGTATCGGAGCCGGTGCCACTTGCCGATGTGGGCGGTGAAGTAGCCGTTCTGGCGGAACACCTTTGGCCAGAAGGGGCATTTGTTGGGATCGTAGGTGCTGCCCGGGTAGTCACCTTCCATGCGCATGGACTCGATGCCGAAGGTATGGCGGCCGGTGAGCAGGATGGCGCGGGCGGGCATGCACCACGCGCCGTTGTAGGCTGCGGTGAAGCGGACGCCCTGGGCGGCGAGACGGTCGATGGCGGGGGTCTTGACCCAGGGGTACGCCTCTTTGTAGGAACTGATGGTCCTGTGCGAATGATCGTCAGTGTAGATGAGGAGGATGTTGGGCCGTTTGGGGGTGGCGGCGTGAGCGGTGACGAGCGGCTGCGACAGGGTCATGCCGAGCAACTTCCGCCGGGTGAGTGTTGGGACCGCCGACATCAGGGCCTCCTTGGATCTGGCAAACCTCCGGCCGCAGCGCGAGAGAAGCCTGGAGCGGCGTGTCCGAGGATCTGCGAAAACGTTTTACCGGATGAAGATATCGTAGCCCGGCCGCGCTGTCAAGGAGGGGTGAGAAAGAAGTAGCACGATGGGATTTCGACGTGAATCTTCAGCCGGGAATGGTATGAGCTTACCGTGGATCGGCCTTGCGGAAATCGAAGACGGCGGAGGCGATGGAGTCGCCGATGACTTCGATTTTGCGCAGGTCGCGGGTGCCGAGTCCGGCCTCTTCGGCCAGGCGCATGGTGTTGTCGCGGGTTTCGAAGGGCGGCGTTCCGCGGTCGCTCATCGGGTCATAGCCCATGAGGGCGGTGCAGACGGCGTCGGTGGTAACGCAGTTCATGCCGGCGATGAGGAGGCCGGGTTTGAGGTGTTTGGTATCGCGGCGGGGCGTGGGGCCGCGGGTGATGGTCTCGATGCCGTCGATGACGGCGAGGTGGATGGGGCGCGCGCGGGCGACATCGACGATGATGCGGGGGATGCGGTAGCCGGGCTCGCGCGGTGAGGCGGGGTGTTTTTCCTTCCAGCCGGAGGGATTGCGCGAGCCGCTGTGCATGATGCCGCGTCCGCCTCGGGGCCATTTGCTCGGTTCCTTCTCGCCCGCGCCGTCGCCATAGATGGTCGCCGGCAGGCAGCCGAAGAGGTTCTTGATGGAGAGGGTGACGCCGGCCGCGGGGCTTTCCTTGAGCTTGGCCAGGGAGAAGAACACATCGCAGTCCTCGTAGGCGCGGTTCATGTCGTAGCCGTCGAACATGTAGCCGCCGCCGGGGACCTGGAAGCGCGAGTAGTGCCGGGCAGGCCCGAGGAAGTTCGTATTTTCAAACTCCACTCTCCTGGCGGCGCTGGTGAACATGTGCGGGTCCCAGTCGGCCCAGCTCATGAACTCCTGCAAGGGTTCAGCCGAGGACCACGGGCTTTCGAGCAGGCGCAGGCGATGGGCGCCGGCGCGGTCGAGCAGATGAAGCGTGGCGGCGATGACGTCGGGGTGCACCCACTGCGCGCGGCCGGCCGGGATGTGGTGAATGCGCGAGTCGGCGCGGCCGGTGAGATTGAGTTTGATGGCCACGGTCTTGCCCTTCACCAGACGCGAGAGGCCGCCCAACTGGTCGAACATGGTTTGCAGTTGAGGGAGCACGCCGGAGCCATAGGAGGGGCACCGCGCCACCGAGACGGGAGCTGTTGGGGCGAGGGCGGAGGCAGGCCGGACGACGGTGAGCGCGGCGGCAGCGCCGGCAGAGATCAGAGTGCGTCTTGAGTAGTGCGGTGTTGGCATGATCCTCCTCCTATGCTTGCAGGTCGACCGTTGCGCAGACGGTGAAATGGGGCAGGTAGATGGCGGTGCGGCCATACTCGATGGCCAGGGGCACGGTGGCCGGGGCGGGGCTGGCACAGGAGCGAAACATCGCCTTTGAGAACTGGCCGTGCAAAGTGAGTGTGACGGGATTGAGGGCCCGCTGGAGGGAGTAGCTGACCAGTTCGAGCCGCGCGCGACGCCCGTCCGGTGAGGCCGCATACGTGATGTTCATCGACCCGGCGTTGGCGTGGCGCACGAGGTCGTGGCTGCGGCCGAGCAATACGTGAGCGTCGGCGGCCACGCGCCAGGGATCATCGAAGTCCTCCAGGGAAACCGCGACTTTCCCCTTCCCCGCCGTGCGGATTTGGTACTCGAGGCCCGGAATGGCAGGCGCACCGCCGCCGAGCTTCGGATCGGCCGAGCGCATGGTGACCAGCGTCCCGCCGGCGTCCACGAATGCGGCCAGCGCACGCGCCCAGACCGCGGGCATGGGTTGCGTATCGAGGTAGATGACCAGGCGCAGGCCATCGAGCGGGGCCGGAGCGTCAGGACTCATGAGGATTCGCACAGGAACATATTCGCGCGCGATAAGGTTCAGGAATTCATGGCTGATCAGCTCGTTCTGGCCGGTGAAGTCAGAGAGGACCCCCATGCGAGCGCCGGCGCCGGCTGCCTGAGGCGGCGAGGGCCGGTCACGATAGAAGGCAACGGTCCGCAGAATGGCACTCCAGGCTTCCCGAGCGGCGCGGTTGCCCGAGGCGATTCCGCGGCTGAGTTCGGAGTCGAGTTCGACGACCCAGCGGCCGCCGTTGGCTTCGCTGTCGGCCAGGGCGATCTGGTAGGCGCCGGCGCGCAGGACCTCCTTGGGGGGAGGGCTGAAGCGGACCCAGGGAATTTTGCCGTGGGACTGGGCGCGGGCAAGTTGAATCCGCCAGCCGTTGGAATCGATCCACGGCAGGCCGGTGGGGCCGGCCTCGGTGGAGGTCGGGTCGTCACGCGACCGGACGATCTTGGCCCACACGCCATCGCTGACGACGGTGACGCCATCGGGCGCGGGCAGACCGGCGGCAGTGAGCTGGACTGTCCGCAGGCCTGCCTGGGCGGCGGCCGCGGCGACTTCCGGCGCCGGGCCGCTCAGGATGACACAGCCGAACTCCTTCGCCGAAAGCAACGCGATCCTCTCCGCTGACCAGCCGTGCGGCCAGAAGATCGGGCGGAGTTGAGTGACAGGTTCGGTCGACATGAGACCCTGCTTTACTAAAACACAAGTTTCAATCCGAACTGAAGCTGGCGCGCGGGGCGGTCAGTCGCTGAGATGGCTCCGGCGGGCGCGGTATTGACGGTCATGTTGGGGAATCCGAACTGCGCTTCGTTGAGGAAGTTGAAGAACTCCGCGCGGAAGTCGATGCGCACGCGTTCGTTGATGGGGAACACGCGCGCAAGGGCGCCGTCGAAGTTGATCAGGCCGGGGCCTTCGATGATGTTGACGCCGGCGTTGCCGAAGGTGAAGGCGGCGGGCAGAGCGAACGCGGTCCGGTCAAACCAGCGGTCGGGCGTGCGTTCGCCGCGTGGGAGGTTGCCATCGCGCAGTCTGTCCGGGCGCGTGGCGCCGGTTGTGTTGGCGGGGTTGGCGGTCATGGTGGGGGTCAATTGCATGCCGTTTTGCGCCGTCACCAGGGAAGAGACCTGCCAGCCGCCGGCAATGAGGGCGAGGACGCCGGAGTCGAGCCACTTCCGCCCTTTGCCGAAGGGCAGTTCGTAGATGACGGTAGAGAAGAAGCGGTTGGGGATATGTTCGGTGGAAAGTCCCTTTTCGCGTCCCAGGCGGCGGGTGTTTTGGTTCATATCCATTTGCATGGTTTTGCTGCGGGTGTAGCCGTTGAGGGTCGAGAAGCCGCGCGAGAAGCGGCGCTCGAAGCGCAGTTCCAGTCCCTGGTAGTTGCCGCGGCCTTCGGGGACGCTGGTGGTGATGCCAGCGACGGTGGAATAGGCGCGCCGTGAGTTGAGGTCGCCCGAGCCGGGAATGGGCTGGTTGATATCGACGGGTCCGCTGCGCCGGTGCACCGAGTTTGTGCCGACGTAGGCAGCCGAAAGGACGGAGTTCCCCGGCAGGCTTTTTTGGATGTTGATATTCCACTGGTGAGTGAGGCCATCGGGGAACTCATAGGGCCAGGCGGAGAACAGCGCGCGGCCGGCGAGGACATTGGGCTGCAAGGCGTTTGCGGCGAAGCCGTTGCGGACGATCAGGTTCGACGTGGCGTTTTGGTTGCCGGTGGGGATGTCGGTGCGGAGGTAGAACGGAGGGTTCATCACCGAGAGCTGATCGAAGTTGACGGGCACGGTGTTGTCGTAGAAGAGCCCATAGGCGGAGCGCACGACGGTGGTGGGGGTGGCCTGCCAGGCCAGACCGATGCGGGGGGCCCAGTTGTTGCGGTCAGGCCGTTGGAAGGAGCGTGTTTCGTGTGAGCCCTCTGGGTCGGCGAGGACGATCGTACCGGCCGAGGGCAGGCGCGAATCGAAGACGAAGGTGGCAAAGCGGTCGCGGCGTTCGTGGAAGGGCGGCATGTACTCATAGCGGACGCCCAGTTCCAGAGTCAGTTTTCCGCTGAGTTTGAAGTTGTCCTGGAAGTAGAGTTCCCAGGCCGTGGACATCAAGGTGTGGTCAAGCGGGGTGCTGAGTTGGGCGTTATTGGTGAGGCCGAGCATGGCGTCGGCGATGGAGTTGTTGGCGCCGCCGCCGGCGCGGGAGGCGGTGAACTGTCCGTTGAACAGGAAGCGGCCTCTGGCGAAGTCCGTTGTGCCGGCGTAGCGGCGGAAGTTGCGGATGTTGGCGCCGGTTTTCATCGAGTGGCGGCCGCGTGTGATGGAGAGGTTTTCCACCAGTTGCTTCAGGTCGACGATTTTGGGATCGGGAGCAAAGCTGCGGTCGCCGATGTTGACGTAGCCGCCGGGACTGAAGAAGGGCAGGCCGGTGATGTCGCCGCGTTCGAAGAGGCCCTTGAATCCGAAGTCCAGGTAGAGCTTCTCCCGCGTTGGGGTGTCGATGTTGCCATCGTTGCGCGAGTAGGCGGCGCGCAGTTCATTCACCATGCTGGCGCTGGCGAAGACATGGGTGTGGCTGAAGACGGCGGAGTGAGCCTTTGCCAGGCGCACGGCGGTGGCGCCTCCGTTGGCGGGTTCGGGGAGATTGCCTGGCTCGAGGCGGTCGCGGTCGTGCCAGCTATAGCGGAGGAAGATGGTGTCGCGTTCGCGGAAGCGATGATCGAAGCGAGTGTCCACCTGCTCGTCGTTGTCGTTGCGGGAGGGATTGTAGAGGTAGTTCTGCACTCCGGCGCGGTTCGGCTGGGGATAGAGTTGCAGGACGCGGATGGAGACGGGGTCGATTCGGGCGGTGGGGATGCGATTGCCGGCGAATGCCTGGCGTGTGCCGTCGGCGGCCTGCGTTGCGGGATCGTAGATGACCGTGGCTCCGAAGTCGCCGCTGAGCATGGCGGGGGTGGGGACCGTGCTGAGCGTGGTCAGCTTTTCGCGGATGCGCGTGCCCTGGTAGCTGGCGAAGAAGAAGGTGCGGTCCTTTATGATGGGCCCGCCGAAGGTGCCGCCGTACTGATTCTGGCGGTAGGGAGGCTTGGTGCGGCCGCTGTTGAAGAAGTTGTTGGCATCCAGCTTGTCGTTGCGGAGAAACTCAAAGGCCGTCCCGTGGAACTCGTTGGTGCCCGACTTGGTGGTCACCTGGACGACGCCTCCTCCGCCTCTACCGAACTCGGCCGAGGCGTTGTGGGTCTCCACCTTAAACTCCTGGATAGCGTCCACGGAGGGCTTGATGGTCTGGTTGGAGGCGATGACGATGCCGTAGTGGTAGTTGTTGTTGTCCATGCCGTCCATGACGAACTGGTTTTGCAGCCAGCTTGCGCCGTTCACCGAAAAGCCGTCGCTGACGAAATTACGCGTGCGGGCGGGAATGACGCCGGAGCCAGCAGCGCCAGTTGCTGGTAGTTGCGGCCGTTGAGGGGCATCTGTGTGATGGTCGTGTTCTCAATCACCTGGTTCAAGTTGGCGCTTTCGGATTGGAGCAGCGGCGTCTCGGCAAGTACGCGCACGGCCTGGCTGAAGGAGCCCAGTTGGAGCTCGGCGTCGATGCGGGCGCGATCGCCGGCCGAGAGCCGGATGGCGGGGCGCTGGACGGTTTGAAAGCCCTGGGCGGCGATGCTCAGGTCGTAGACACCGATGGGCACGGCGGCGAGCGTATAGGCTCCGGTCTCATTGCTGGAGCCGCGGTATTTGAGGCCGGTGGCGGTGTTGGCCGCTTCAATCGAAGCGCCCGGAACGGAGGCGCCGGTGGTGTCGGTAACGATTCCCGTAATGGTGGCGGTGTCGGACTGAGCGTATGCCGTCAGGGCCAACACGAAAAGCAGCGTGGGGCGGCCGGACGGGAAGTGCGCGGTAAGCATGATTCCTCGCTTCCTGGTTCGAAGTGGTTGCGTGGCGCGTTTCGGGTGGCGCACTTGCGCCGGGCGGGAAAACGTTATCGCACCCATGTCCAAGCGGAGAATACTACCGGCCGGACGCGCTGTCAAGGAGAGGCGAGGAGGAGAGGCGAGGAGAGAGAGGCGAGGGGGGAAGCGAAGGGAGAGGCAAGGGGAGCCGCGGGAGGAGACGCGTTCGGGAGCAGGACTACTTGCGCACTCTGGCCGTGGAGGCCCGGTCCACCAGGTGCGGTTCCATGACGATCTGATGGCGCGCCGCCGAGGGGCGCTCGAGGCGCTCGATGAGAATGCGGGCCGCCAACCGCCCCATCTCGCGGGGGGCGTAGTCGGCGGTGGTCAAGGGAGGGCTGACGAGTTCGGAGATGTTCAAGTTGCCGAAGCCGACGATGGAGAGGCGCGCCGGCACATCGATGCCGGCGGCGCGGGCCAGTTGCATGACGCGGACGGCGGTACGGTCGACGTGGCCGAAGACGGCAGTGATGCCCAATGACTCCAGTTGGGACATCAAGGCGCGCGACAACTCGGCCGGGGCATCGACATCGAGGGCGATCATGAGGTCGGGATCGGGCTTGATGCCGGCCTCGGCGAGGGCGGAGAGATACCCTTGCCGCCGCCCGAGGACGTGGCTGCATCCGGTGTGGAGGGAGTCGAAAATGAACGCGATTCTGCGATGGCCGAGTTGGATCAGGTGGCGCGTCAACATGGCGCCGCCCTTGGCGTCGTCGCACAGGACGCGGTCGGAGGCAAGACCGGAGAAGTGGCGCGTCACGAAGACGTAAGGCCAGGCGGCGAGAGCGGGCTCGAAAAAAATCGATTTCCCAGCTGGCGCCGGGGCGGGCACGGCGATGGCGCCGTCGGCGCGCACCTCCAAGCGCAGCCGTTCGAGGGCTTGACGTTCCTTGCGGTAATCATCTTCGGTGACACACAGCAGAATGCCGTAGCCTTTCTCGGAGGCATAGCTGTCGGCGCCCTCGTAGACCTGCGCGGAGAAGTTGTTCGTGATGGACGCCGTCACCAACCCGAGCAGGTAGCTGCGCTTGGTCACCAGTGACCGGGCCGCATTGTTGGCGCGCCAGCCCATTCTCTCGGCAACCAGGACGATGCGCTTGCGGGTTTCCTCGCTCACGCGGTCCGCGCCTCGCAACGCCTTGGACACCGTCGCCACCGAGACGCCGGCTTCCTGGGCCACATCCTTGATGGTGATTCCGCCCGATATTGCTTCTTCCGCTATTGGACGAGCCTTGCGCACGAACTCTCAGCCTCGATACTTATCGTACTCCTCGGCTGTCTCTTCGATCCCTCCGCGGTCGCCGGTGGCCGTCATCCACTGATCCAGGTAGGCGCGATGGCGGCGCATTTCGGCGGCGTGCTCGGGCAGATGAGCGAGGTTGCGGATTTCGTGCGGATCGTTGCGCAGATCGTAGAACTCCTCGTCTTGTTTGCGCGGCACCATGAAGGTCTTCTGCGCCTCATTCAGAAGCCCGGCCTGATCCATCTGCTTCATGATGTGGAGCGTGACGTAGAAGGTGGAGATGTAGTTGTTGAACTGCGTGTAGGGCTTCTCGGGCATGAAGTTGCGGATGTAGCGGAAGCGTTCGCCGCGCACGGCGCGGATGCGATCGCGCTGCTCGCCGCAGCGGTCGCGCGCGGTGACGACGAACTCACGGCGAGGCGGATTGCCCAGCAGGTCGTGCCCGTGGAAGGGCGTGGGCAGGTCGATTCCTGCGGCTGCCAGCGAGGTGGCGGTGACATCAAGAAGGGAGCAGAGATCGGTGCGGCGCGCGCCGGCGTTGGCGTTCCCGTGGCGCTGGACGATCAAGGGCACATGGGTACCTGCTTCGTAGAGCCACTGTTTGCCGCGGATCAGGCAGCGGCCGTTGTCGCCGAAGAAGAACAGGATGGAGTTATCGAGCATCTTGTCCCGCCGGAGGGTTTCGAGGAGAACGCCGACTTTGTGGTCGGCCAGTTGGATGGCATCGAGGTAGTTGGCGAATTCGTTGCGGATGATGGGGTGGTCAGGAAGGTAGGGGGGCAACTCCACCTTGGCCGGATCGACGAGGCGCTTCTGTCTGCGGGCCTCGAAGAAGGCCGGCCCCTTGTGCGCCTCCTGGAAGTTGACTTCGATGAAGGCGGGCTGGCCGGAGCGGCGCTGGCTCCAGTGATTGCCGTCGAAGAGCTTGGCGGCTTCGAAGTTGAAATCGGTCTTGCCGGCGCCTTTCAGGCCTGGCGCGAACGGGCCGACATTGCACGTAAAGTAGCCGGCGTCGCGCAGGCGGTCCATGATGGTTCGGGCGGGCGCGGGCAGGCGGTAGTGGTCGCCGCGATGGCTGCGGTGGTGATGGGTTCCGGTGGTGGTTTGATAGAGGCCGGTGTGGAATGCGGAACGGCTGGGCGAGCAGACCGGCGCCGGGGAGTGGCAATTTTCAAAGAGGACGCCGCGTGAGGCTAGGGCGTCGATGTGGGGGGTGTGCACATCTTTGCGGCCGTAGCAAGAGAGCTCGACGCCGAGGTCTTCACAGATGATCCAGATGATGTTGGGGCGGTCAGCGGCTGATCCGCTCACGGTTTTCACGAACGCGGGAGCCGCGCCAAGGAGAGTCCTTCGGGTCACGATTGTCGCCTTCCACAAGAACGATTTCGCACGATTGTGACAGGCGCGCGAGGTCCTGTCAATCAACGGGAATGCTGACAGAAGGCGCGACGGAGCGTAGGGGCGGGGCGTTCGATTTTCTCTTGACAGCCGCGAAAGCAAGTGATAGCGTCCATTTTTGAGAAAACGTTTTCTCAACGAAAGGGACAGCCGCATGTCACTGAACAAGTCAGCCGCCGCCGCACTTCTCCTGCTCGTTTGCACCTGCCCTACGTTTGGGCAGATGGGGCGGGCGTCTCTCGCCGGCCGGGTGGAAGACCCGGCGATGGCGGGGGTAGCCAATGCCCGCGTATCGGCCACTCACACGGGAACGAACGAAACGCTTGTCACCTTCTCGGACGCACTCGGGAACTACCTCTTCCCCGCGCTCAGCGTCGGCGGTTACCGCATTCAAGCCGAGTTGAGCGGGTTCAAGACGTCCGTGCGTGAGGGAATTGTCTTGCAAGTGGACCAACGCGCCCGCGTCGACATGCGGTTGGAGCTTGGGGAAACCACGCAGCGCATTGAGGTGGTCTCCTCGACCGTGCCGACCGAGACGGAGAGCTCAGCGCTGGGGCAGGTGATCGAGAACAAGCGGGTGGTTGAGCTTCCGTTGAACGGCCGCAATCCGCTGGAGCTAATGCGTCTGGCGGCGGGTGTGCGGTTGCAGGGTTCGGCGTTTCTGGATACGGCGAACTTCAACCTCACCAGCGTGAGCATCAACGGCGGCCAGGGGGGAACGAACGCGATGTTGCTCGACGGCGCCAGCCTCACGCTGCCCGAGCGGAACGAGTATTCACTTGCCCCCAACGTGGACGCGGTGGAGGAGTTCAAGGTTCAGACCAATGCGTTTTCGGCCGAATACGGAATGACGGGCGGGGGCGTGATCAACATCGTCTCCAAGTCCGGCACGAACCAGTTCCACGGCAACCTGTTTGAGTTCCTGCGCAACGACAAGCTGGACGCAGCAGGCTGGACCAACAACCGCAGCGGGCTGAGAAAGGCGCCGATCCGCTATAACCAGTTCGGCGGAAGCTGGGGCGGCCCGGTTTACCTGCCCGGTTACAACGGCAAGGACAAGACCTTCTTTTTCACGAACTATGAGGCCATCCGGTTCAGTTCGGCCGTTACCACCCAGGGCCGCGTGCCGACCATGCTGGAGCGGCGCGGCGACTTCTCGCAGACCTATGTGGTCAACCCGGCCACGCGGCAAACTGTCCTAGTTCAGCTGTTCGATCCCGAATCGACGCGCGCCAACCCGTCCGGCTCGGGACTGGTGCGCGCGCCCTTCCCGAACGCCTTGCTGCCGGCCAGCCGGCTCGATCCGGTGGCGCTGAAGGCCATGAGCTACGTGCCCGAGCCCAACCGCCCGGCAGAGGACCTCACCGGTCGCAACAACTACGCCCGCGCGCCTGGGTCGACGACGCGCAACGACCAGTTCACCGCCAAGATCGACCACCAATTGTCGGCCAACCATAAGCTCTTTGGCCGTTACAGCTTCAACGACGTCACCAGCAACGATCCTCCGTGGAGTTTTGGCGAGGGGAACATCGCCGATCCGACCGGAGCGATCAAGGGCCGCGAGGCGCAGAATGCCGTCGTCGGCATCACCAGCATTCTGTCGCCGCGGACAATGAACGAACTGCGCCTGGCGGCCAACCGCCAGTGGGTGTGGAGCAATCCGGCCGGAATGGACAAGAACGCGCCGCAGGAACTCGGTTTGCCGCCGATTGTGCCGGCCACGCTGTTTCCCCGTTTCGTGGTGGACGACAGCATCCTGATCGGCAACAACATGGGCCAACTCGCGCTGCGCGGGAACACCGTGTTTCAGCTCACCAACTCCATGAGCATGACTCGTGGCCGTCACAACCTGAAATTCGGGATCGACCTTCGCTTCGATGAGCGCAACAAGTATCAGCCGGGCCCCGTTTCCGGTGAATTTACCTTCGCGCGTGGCACCACGAATAATCCACAGTCGCCCAACGCCACCGGGTTTGGCGTCGCCACGCTGGCCCTGGGCGCCGTTACCTCCGGCCGCCTCGTGGTCGGGTTGGCTGCCTCGGAGCGGTATTACTACTACGCAGGCTTCGTTCAAGATGACATCAAAGTGACGCCTCGGCTGACATTGAACGCCGGGTTCCGCTACGACATCATCACCGCGCCGCGCGAACGCTATAACCGCTACAGCAACTTCAACCCGGCCGTCACGAATCCCATCACCAGGTTGCCCGGCGCGCTCCAGTTTGCGGGTGTCGATTTCGGCCGCACGGTCGACCAGAACGACTACAACAACTATGGCCCGCGTCTTGGGTTCGCCTATGACATGTTTGGAGGTGGACGCACCGTATTGCGCGCCGCCTATGGCATCTTCTACTTTCACTCGGCGACGTTTGCGTTTCCGGATACGCTGGGCTTCTCGGCGACAACCAGCTATGCCTCGCCGGACGGCCTGAACCCGGCTTTCCGGCTGCGGAACGGGCCGCCCAATGTGATCCAGCCGCCCGGCAGCGCCAACGGTCCGGCAAGTTTCCTTGGCAACGCCGTCAGCATTCGCGAAACGAACTCGCGAACCCCTTATGTGCAGCAGTGGAACTTCGGCATTCAGCATGCGGTAGGCAACAGCGGGTTGCTGCTGGAGGCGGTCTATGCCGGCAGCCATACGCTGAAAGCGGTCAGCCAGGGGTACAGCCTGAGACAACTCGACCCGCGCTATCTCAGCCTTGGTTTCGCGCTGGATGACCGTGTGCCGAATCCGATGTTCGGCATCATTCCGCCGGGGACGCCGCTGAGCAACGCGACCATATCCCGCCAGCAGTCGCTGCTCCCCTTTCCGGCCTACAACAATGTCAACGTGTTGAATCCGAACCTGGGAAACTCGATCTACCACAGCGGCCAGTTCCGGGCCGAGAAGCGCTTTTCGCGCGGGTTGAGCGTGCTGGGCGTGTACACTGTGTCGAAGTTGATCGGGGATATCGGCCTGAACATCATCAGCTTTGCCGGTGCCGGCGACCAGCCCAATGTCTCCTGCGGCCAAAACACATTGTTCGACCGCCGTTCCTGCCGCGCCGTGGAGCCTCAGGACATCTCGCAGATCTTCACGACGAGCGGACTATGGGAGCTGCCGGTGGGCAAGGGCAAGGCGTTTGCTCCGGGCTCGGCGATTGCCAACGCCATTCTCGGCGAATGGCAAGTGAACGGAATTCTCACGCTGCAAACGGGGATTCCCCTCGCTGTTCGCGGCGCCAACAACCGCGCCGCTGACCGTCCAGACACGATCGGAAACCCTGAACTCCCCGCGGACGAGCGCTCTCCGAATCGCTGGTTCAACACTTCGGCCTTCGTCCAGCCTCCCCTATTCACCTACGGCAACACGGCGCGCACACTTCCCAACGTGCGGGCGCCAGGACTGGCCAACGTCGACTTCTCCATCTTCAAGTCGTTCCGGTTTTCCGAAAGTTGGAGACTTCAGTTCCGGTCAGAGTTCTTCAACCTCTTCAACCGTGTGAATCTCGGTATTCCGAATACCAGTTTCACGGCGGGCGGCTTCGGCGTGATCACGACGGCCGGGCTGGGGCGCCGCGCGCAGTTCGGGTTGAAACTGGTGTTTTGATAGACAAGGAGCGACTTGAACTGGTGCAGAGCAGCGGCGGCGCTTGCGGTGATGACGGTGGTCGCCGGGAGCGGCTTGGCGGGCGCGCAGTCCGCAACCGACACCGCGGCGGGAAGACGAGAGATCGATCTGGGCGGGCGCTGGCAGTTCGCCATTGACCCTGCCCGGGCGGGCGAGCTAAACGGGTGGCACAAGCCTGGGCTCGCGCTTCGCGATTGGGGCGCTGTCGATGTGCCGCACTGTTGGAGCCTCGATCCGCGCTACCCGCACACGGGCGCAGCCTGGTACCGGCGGACCTTTGCGTTGCCCGAGGGAGGCGCGGGCCGCCATGCCGAGTTAGCATTTGAGGCTGTCTTCTACCGCGCCAGGGTGTGGATCAATGGGCGCCTCGCGGGTGCGCACGAGGGAGGCTACACACCGTTTCTCGTCGACGCCACGGCGCACCTGCAACCAGGGGAAAATACGCTGGCGGTGGAGGTGGACAATTCCTGGAACACGACGACGCTACCCGGCGCGCGCATTGGGCCGAAGGCGCAGGACCAGGTGTACCCGTGGATGGAGTATGGCGGCATTCTGCGGCCGGTGAGGCTGCTGCTGGTTGATCCGGTGCACATCTCTCGCTTGCGCGCCGCGGCCACGCCGGACCTGGCGCGCGGCGGCGCTACGGTTGCCATCACGGCGTACCTGGCGAACGCAACCGATGACGCGGTGGAGGTGCAATTGGAAGCCAGTCTGGGCGACCAGGCAACGGCGGCTGTCGCGGCGATGCTGCCGCCGCGGAGCGTCACGCCGCTGAAGGCGCGGATGGATCTGAGGCGGGAGCAGGTGCGGTTGTGGGATGTCGACCACCCGAACCTGTACACACTTCGCGCATCGCTCAAGCGGGCCGGTTCGCCGAGGCAGGCCGATGAGAGCCAGGCGACGTTCGGCATCCGGCGGGTGGAGGCCCGCGACGGGCAGTTGCTGCTGAACGGCAAACCGGTGCGGATGGCGGGAGCGAACCGTCATGCCGATCACCCGCGCACGGCGTCGATGGACCCGCCGGAGATCGTGGATGCCGATATGCGGCAGATGAAGCGGGCCAATCTCGAGTTCGCGCGCCTGAGCCACTATCCGCTCGCCGAGTCCGTGCTCGAATGGGCCGATCGCCATGGCGTGCTTCTGATTGAGGAAGGGCTGAACTGGCAGTTGACGGGCGAGCAGATGGACTCGGCGCTCATCCGGGAGAAGTTTCAAGCGCAGATGCGGGAGATGATCGAGCGGGATTGGAATCACCCGTCGGTGATCGGCTGGAGTGTCGGCAACGAATATGTCTCCTACCAGGCGGCGGGACTGCGATGGACCAAGGACATGATCGAGTGGGTCAAGACGGTCGATGACTCACGGCTGGTGACCTTCGTCAGCAACCATGCCTTTTCGACAGCGTTTGAGCGCGGCGATGAGGAATCCTCGCGTTATGTGGATCTGATTTGCGTGAACATTTACGAGGATCTAGCGGGACGGTTGGACCGCGTGCACCGCCGCTGGCCCGACAAGCCAGTCCTGGTGAGCGAGTATGGCGTGCGCGGCGACGCCATGAGCGGCGCGCAGCGCGGCGCCTTCTTCCGCGAGGCCTATGGCATCTTCCGCGCGCGGCCATACGTGGTCGGCGCATCGGTGTGGACCTATAACGACTACCGCAGCCGCTGGGGGGTGGGAACCGACCGCCAGGGGCAGCGGCAATGGGGGATTGTCACGTACGACCGGCAGGAGAAAGAGGCGTACGCTGTGCTGGCCGAGGAATCCTCGCCGGCGGTGATCCGCGAGGCGCGCGCCACGGGCGGTGGCGCAGCGGTGAAACTTTCGGCGACCGTGGGTGCGCGGGGCGACTTTCCGGCGCACAGCCTGCGCGGCTACACGGCGCGTTTGCGGCTGCTGGGTGCGGGCGGAGCGGTTCTGGCCACGCACAGCGAGGCGATTCCGACGCTCGAACCCGGCACTGCTCACCGTTTGGAGGCCAGCCTGCCGGCGAAGGGCTCGGCCGCCAGAGTGAGCGTGGAGATCGTGCGGCCAACCGGTTTCCCCATCCTTGCAACCGAGGTGGCTGTTGATGAGTGAACGTGTGGATGTGTGGAAGCAGCCGGCCGAGGCGGGAATGGCGACCGCGGAACGTGCCGGGAGCGCAATTTTGACGGGGAGCGTGAAGCGGAGCTGACCGATGATGAGACGATTTCTTTTCCCTCTTGTTTGTTTCCTGTGTGTGGCCGAGGAGCGGGCGGTGAACCCGACCTTTGTGCGCACAAACCTGGCGCAGGTGAAGGCGGCCGCCTCCACGCTGAGCACGCAGACGTGCCAGGTGTTTCCGGTGTTCGGAGAAGGAACTCCGCAGGCCGGCGTGGCGCGGGGCGTGGCGCGGGTGGCGCGGATTGAGCTTGCGGCGAATGGACGATGCGCCCCTGTCACGCTTGGCAGCGAAGAGCAATCCTGGTATGTGCTGGGTGGCGAAGGCTCAGTGAACGGCAAACCGCTGCGCAAGGACGATTTCGCGTACATCCCCTCGGGGGCGAGACTGGAACTTTCGGCGGGCGCGGCGGGGCTGGAGTTGCTGCAGCAGGGCTACCGGCTGCCGAAAGGGCGGAAGGGTGCGGCCGAGCTGCAGAGTGCCAGCGCCGGCGAAGTGAAACTGCAAGTCGTGGGGAAGCACCCGCCATCGACGCTCTACCGGCTGATGATTGGCGGGACGAACAGCACGCGCGACAAGATCGCCGCGGGCGGCGTACTCACCAGCCTGTTCATGATGGAGATGACGCCGGGCGGAACAAACTTCCCGCACAGTCACGACCGCGAGGAGGAGGTGTATGTGTTGCTGGAAGGGGAAGGGCTGATGGTGGCCGGCGGCGGCAGCGATGGGGTGGAAGGGAAGTTCCCGGCCAAAGCCGGGGATGCGTACTTTTACCGCCTCAACACGACGGTGGGCTTTTATAACACGGGGAAGTCGAAGGCGCGCATCCTCGCGGCGCGGTCGCTCTATCCGTTTGGAGAGCAACCATGAGACGGCTGGCGGGCAGGCGCCGCGGCGATACAAGGCGTGAACCGAGCGTGACACTATGAACGATCGCATCCAATCCGTGGAAGTTTTTCCGTTGCGTATTCCGCGCGATGTTCCCTATCTGGGGGCGTTGGAACCGGGCGTGACCGTGAACGAGAAGGGCTGCTTCGTGCGGCCCGGCAACCGGACGGTGTACAGCACGTCGGACCACTGCGTGCTGGTGCGGCTGACCACGGCGGGCGGGCTCAGCGGCTGGGGTGAATGCGTGAGTGTGGTCGCGCCGCAGGCGGCCACGGTGATTATCCGGGAGCTTTTGGGTCCGCTGGTGGTGGGGCGCGACCCCATGGATTCCACCGCCATCTTCGAGGATCTCTACGACGCCATGCGGGTGCGCGGCTATTTTGGCGGCTTCTACGTGGACTCGATCGCGGCGCTGGACATCGCCATTTGGGATTTGAAAGGAAAGCTGACGCAGATGCCGCTGTGCAAGCTGCTCGGCGGGCGGCGGCACGAGCGGATTCCGGCCTATGTTTCCGGGCTGCCCGCGCCGACGCTGGAGCAGCGTGTCGAGATGGCGCGTTTGTGGACGAGCCGGGGTTTTCCGGCGGTGAAGTTCGCGGCGGCCGTGGCGGACCAGGGCGAGTGCCGCGAGATGGCACGGTTGCGCGAGGCGCTGGGGCCCGAGGTGAAGATCCTGGTTGATTTGCACTGGCGCTACAGCGCGGCCGAGGCGATCCGGCTGATTCGCAAGCTGGAGGAGTTCGATCTCTACCTGGCCGAGGCGCCTGTTCATGCGGAGGACATTGAAGGGCAGGCCGAGGTGGCGCGCGGCATCCGCACACCGGTGGGTTTAGGCGAGGAGTTGCGCACGGCCTTTGAGTATTTGCCGCGCTTTCTCAAGCGCTGCATGGACGTGGTGCAGCCGGAGATGGGGCGCACGGGCATCACCTCGTTCGCGGAAATTTGCCAGGCCGCCAAGATGTTCCACTGCCGCGTCATGCCGCATGCCAGCATTGGCATTGGGATCTTCCAGGCGGCCAGCTTGCACGCCTCGGCGGCGTTGCCGCACCTGGTGTTTCACGAGTACCAGCATTCGATCTTCGACCGCAATTTGCGTTTTCTTACAGGCACGATGTCGTGCGCGGACGGTTATTTCACTTTGCCCGAGGGGCCCGGGCTCGGCGTCGAACCCAAACCCGAGGTATTGCAGTATTCCATGTCTTCCTAATCCAAACACCATGAAACCAATCCAGGGAATTTGCCCGATCGTCGCCACGCCGTTCACCCCGGAGGGGGAACTGGACGGCGACAGTTTGCGGAGCCTGCTGCGGGCTCTGATTGAAGAAGGGTGCCATGCCCTGACGCTGTTCGGCATTGCCTCGGAGTACTACAAGCTGAGCGATGGCGAGAGGCTCGCCATCGCGCGCATCGCCGTTGAGGAGTGCCTCAAGGCGGGCGTGCCCAGCATCCTGTCGGTGACGCAGCATGCAACGGCGCTGGCCGTTCGTGAAGCGCTGCAGTGGGAAGAGGCTGGAGCGGATTGCCTGATGCTGCTGCCGCCGTTCTTTTTGAAGCCTTCCGCGGCGGCCGTTTACGAGCACGCGCTGGCGGTAGGGAGAGCGGTGCGCCTTCCCATCATGCTGCAGTATGCGCCGGAGCAGACCGGGGTCGGGATTCCCCCCGAGGTGCTGGCGCGGCTGCAGGGCGATTCGCCGAACATTCACCTGTTCAAGATCGAGTGTAAGCCGCCGGGCGCCTACATCACGCGACTGATGACGCTGTGCGAGGAGGCGAAGGTGTTCACGGGGAACGCGGGCTTCCAGATGATCGAGTCGCTCGACCGCGGGGCCATTGGTGTGATGCCGGGCTGTTCGCTGAGCCGTGTGTACCTGAGCATTTACAATGCCTACAAGGCCGGCCGCAGGGACGAGGCGGTGCGGATTCATGGGCTATTGCTGCCGCTGCTGAATCACATCCGGCAGGATGTGGAGATGATCATCCACTACGAGAAGAGGATACTCCGCATGAGCGGGAAGATCGAGCACGACCACTGCCGTCTTCCGGGCTTTTCGCCAGACCAGACGCACGACCGCTTGTTTGAGGAGTATTATCACTGCCTGATGGAGTCGGCCGCGGGCGCACAAGCGGCCACTGAATCGATGGTACACGGGTAGACCTTTCGAAACCACAACTACTCATGTCGCCTCTCGATTACATCGTCATGGCTGTCTACTGCGTGTCGATTCTCGCCTCGGGCGTGATCTTCTCGCGGACGGGCGCCAACTTAAAGTCATTCTTCGCCGCCGATGGCGAGGCGCCGTGGTGGCTGAGCGGCCTCTCGCTCTACATGAGCTTTTTCTCCGCCGGCGCTTTCGTCGTGTGGGGTGGCATGGCTTACGAGCACGGGCTCGTGGCGATGAACATCCAGTGGACGACCTCACTGTGCGGCTTTGCCGTGGCGCTCTTCCTGGCCCATCGCTGGAAGCGCACGGGCGTGATGACGGTGGGCGAGTACATCCGCTACAGGCTGGGAGCGGGGGCGCAGCAGTTCTACACCTACGCCTATACGTTCTTCGGGGTGTTCACGGCGGGCGGGCTGCTCTACCCGGTGAGCAAGATGGTGTCGGTGACGTCGGGGCTGCCGCTGCCGTTGTGCTGCGCCGTGCTGGGGGCGGTGATCACGATCTACACGGCGGTGGGAGGCCTCTGGGCGGTGCTGGTGACCGACACGCTGCAGTTCGTCGTGTTGATGGCGGCGCTGCTGATCGCCACACCGCTGGCTCTGCGCGCGGCGGGCGGGCTGGACGCGCTGGTGGAACGAGCCCCGGAGGGCTATTTCGACCTGGTTCATGGCCCTTACAACTGGCTGTTTGTGACTGCCTACGCGCTGTACCACCTCTACATGCTGGGCGGGAAGTGGCCCTACGTGCAGCGCTACACGAGCGTTCCCGACGAGCGGTCGGCGCGAAAGGTGGCGGCCCTGTTTGGCGTGTTGTACATCTTCAACCCGGTGCTCTTTTTTCTGCCCGCGATGCTGTACCGGAATGTGAACCCGCATCTCACCGGGCTGCAAGTGGAAGACGCGTTCATTCTCATGGCGCGCAAGGTGTTGCCGACGGGGCTGGTGGGGTTGATGCTGGCGGCGATGCTGTCGTCCTCGGCCAGCGCCGCCAACACGATGCTCAACATGCTGTCGGCGGTATTTACGCGTGACATCTACAAGAACCTGATCCGGCGCGATGCGACGGAGCGCTCGTCGATGATCGTGGCGCGCGCCTCGACCTGTGTGTTTGGCGCGCTGATGGTGTCGGTGGCGCTCATCATCCCGCATGTGGGCGGGCTGGTGGAGATGATCCTGTCGCTCGCGGCGATCACGGGAGGGGCGACGCTGCTGCCGCCGATCTGGGCTTTGTGCTCGAGACGGATCTCGGCCGGGGCGGCGATCACGGCGTCGGTGATGGCGCTGGGCGTGAGCCTGATGCTGAAGCTGCTGGGGCCGGCCCTGCTTGGATTCAAGCTCAGCCGGGCCTCGGAGATGGCGGTCGGCGTCGGCATACCCACGGTGATTTTGATCGGCTTTGAACTGGCGCTGTGGGCGCGTGGCGTGATCAGTCCGGGAGTGGCGCGCTTCGAGGCGCACCGGACGTCGTTGGAGCGGGGCGGCAGCGGTGGCTCGTCGGTGCAAAGCCGCTTCGGCGCAACCGTGGTCGCCTACTCGATTCTCTTTCTGGGAGCGTGTCTGCTGCTGCTGGGCGTGCTCGCTTCGCACAGCCAAACGCTGGTGCTGGTGGTGGCGGTGGGCGTGCTTCTGGTAGGGGCCTTCACCGTCTGGCTTCTCCGGCGGACCGCGCGCGGCGGGCAGATTGAACCGGCGGCGACGAGGTAAGGCATCGTGCGGCGGACCGGCGCGGGCCGGTCACCACGCGTTCCAGTGGCGTTCGATCAGGACGCGGTTGAGTTCGCCGGTGTAGACGACCAGGCGGTAGCGGGCGCGCGCGGTTTCTCCCTGAGCGATGGTCCAGTCGCCGAGGCGGCTTCGCGACGGGACGATGCCGAGGTTGCCATCCACGCGCCAGGGGACCGGGTGGTCGGGATTGTCGCGGTGATCGAGCATGGCCACATGGGCCCAGTCGGAGCGGCCTTCAACGGTCATGCCGACATCCACCCAGCGGGCGCGCTGGCCCTCGGCGGCTTTTCTGGACTGGCCTTCGCTGTTCACGGCATCGGCGGCGATGTCCTTGCGCCAGGGCATGCGGAGGAAGAGCCCGCCGTAGTCGTACCTGCCGATGGTGAGACCAACCGCGGCGCGGCCGCTCCAGTCGAGATCGAGAACGTAGTGGGTGGTGAAGTCTCGGATCGTCCAGCGCTGTGTTTCGGTGAGCAGGACCGTGCCGCCGGCGGCCAGCCAGTCGGTCTCCACCGACCAGGCGGCCTTGCTCTCGACCCGTGCGCCTTTGCCGCGAAAAAAGGAGCCATCGGTATTGTGGAAGAAGCTGCGCCCGTTGACCGCGGAGAATCCAAAGAAGATCCCTGTCTGGTGCAGATGGTGACCGGGACGGAACTCGGTGAGGGCGCCGTTGCCATCGGGGGCAAGCAGGGGATGCAGGTAGGGGCGCATGTCCGCGGGGGCGTTCTGCACAAGCAACGCCTGCGGCGCGCCGGCCCGCCGCACCTCGATCGTTCCCTTGGGTGTGCGGGCCACCTGAAGAGACTGTGCGGCCAGCGTGGAGGCGGCGACGAACACAAGGCTAGAGCGAATCATAGGAGTAAGGTTTCCTCTGCTCACGGGCGACATGGCGGTTAGCCTCGGCGTCTCCGGGGAACTGTTCTTTCACCGGATCCCAGGTGAGCTTTCGTCCACCGAGCCGGAGGCAGATGGCCCCGATGTGGCCGAACGAGGCGGTGCGATGGCCGATCTCGGGCGGACACACCGGCTCGTTCCGCGAGCGAACGCATTCGAAGAAGTTGCGGATGTGCGCCTGAACGGAGTCCACGGGCGGCACTTCGTCGAGCAGTTCCGGCCGGGTGCATTCGATCTTTCCCCGCTGGACCTCGATGGTTGCTTCCGAGCCCGCGAACTTGATTCCGTTGATCATGTTGGTGGGGACGACGAGGGGTGTCGTGCCGAATTGATCGGTATACATGGTGATGCAGGTGACCGGCAGTCCACTGGCAAAGCGGTATTGGACGGTGAACTGGCTGTGCACGTCGTAGCCATGCGGCACGGGGTCGAGATGCGAGATGCCCTGCACGGAAACGGGCCCGCCGCGGTCCATGCCGAGGGCCCAGAGGACGATGTCGTTGTGGTGGCAACCCCAATCGGTGAGCGGCCCGCTGCAGTAGTCGTACCAGTGGCGGTAGCGGAAGTGGGTGCGCTCGGGGGTGTAGTCGCGGCGCGGGGCCGGCCCCTGGTAGAAGTCCCAGTCGAGTTCCGGCGGGACGGGTTGCGCGGGGAAGGGTCCGCCCCAGGATGCCTTGGGCAGGCCGACGACGACCGACTGCAGTTCGCCGATTTTCTTGGAGCGGACTAACTCAACAGCCTGCTGGAAGCGCGGATCGCTGCGCTGTTGAGAGCCGGTCTGCAGAATGCGATTGGTTTGTTGCGCGGTGCGAGTCAGGCGGCGGCCCTCTTCGATGGTCAGCGTGAGCGGTTTTTCCGAGTAGATGTCTTTGCCGGCCTTCATGGCGGCGAGATTGATGAGGGTGTGCCAGTGGTCGGGCGTGGCGTTGATGACGATGTCGACATCGTTCCGCTCGAGGATGCGGCGGTAGTCCTTGTGCGTGAAGAGCCCGGGGGCGAGGCTGGCGGCCTTGGCGAGGCGGGCCGCATCCACGTCGCAGATAGCCACAAGGCGGCCATGAGCGGCGCACTGCTTGGCCAGGTAGTTGCCGCGCCCGCCGCAACCGATGAGGGCGAGTCGGGGCTGGTCGTTGGCGCCGGGAATGCGTTGCGATGAGAGCGCGGCGGCCGAGGCCAGCAGGGTTCTTCTGGTGGGAAGCGGCATGGGAGTCCTCGCTACTCGAAGACGGGCAAGCGCAGCATGGCGCCGCCCTGCATGGCCGACTCGTGGGCGCAGATGCCGGCGCAGGTCCAATTGACAGACTGGTAGACGTTGGGGAACGACGGCCGGCCCTCGACGATGCTGGAAACGAACTCGTGCACGAGGTGCGGATGGGATCCGCCGTGCCCTCCGCCCTGAATGAAGGACAGGTGCGCGTGTTCGCCGTCGTAGACGCCCTTGGTGGTGAAGCGCTGGATGGGTTCAGGCAGGAGGCGGGCGTAGTCGGGCACGGTGACGCGGGCGGGTTTTTCGCCGCTGTGGATCACCGGGTCCTCACCCTCGATTTGCGCCCATTCGAAGGCCAGTTTGTCGCCGTAGACATCGAAGCTCTCGATGTACTGTCGGGCGGTTTCAAACAGGGAGCGGGTCACTTCAAAGGCCACCGGCTGGCCGCGCACGTGAAAGAGGGCGCTTTCGACGGCATAGGGCGAACCGTACTTGGCCTCAAGGCCGGCGGCGATGCGGCCGGAGCCAAAGCAGGAGACGCAGTCGGCTTCCCCGCGCACCAGCGCCAGGCATGGACTCACGGCGTGAGTGGCATAGTGCATGGGAGGCAGCCCTTCCCAGTATCCGGGCCATCCGGCCATCTCCTGCTGATGGCAGCCGCGCATGAACTGAATGCGGCCGAGCGCTCCGGCATCCACCATCTCGCGGATGAAAAGGAACTCGCGCGTGTAGATGGCGGTTTCCATCATCATGTAGTTTCTGCCGGACGCCTTGGCGGCGGCAACGATGGCGGCGCATTCCTCCACGGTGGTTGCCGCGGGGACGGTGCAGGCGACGTGTTTGCCGGCCCGCAGCGCGGCGATGGTCTGCGGCGCGTGGAGGTGAATGGGGGAGTTGATGTGGACGGCGTCGATGTTGGGGTCGGCGATGAGTTGCTGGAAATCGGTGTAGCGTGCGGCGACGCCGAACTGGTCGCCGACTTCATTGAGCTTGTCGGGCGAGCGCTGGCAAATCGCGGCCATCTCGGTGCCCGGATGGCGCTGGTAGATGGGAATGAACTCTTTGCCAAAGCCGAGGCCGACGATGGCCACCTTCAATTTGGATGAGGACATGACAGGTTCCTGGGGACAGCTTACGGGCACGGGGTGAGGATGTCCATGAGAAGTTGTGCCGGCGGCATACGAACTTTCACCGCAAGGGACGGGCGGGGCGCGGTGCGATCAGCGGGGTCCGCCGCGCGGCTGCGAACGGTAGCGGCTGGGCGGCATCCCCACCTTCTTACGAAACAGGGCGCTGAGGTATTCGACATGGGTGAAGCCGGTGCGCTCGGCGACTTCCTTCACCGACAGGCCCGATTCGCGGAGCAGCGTCTTGACCTGGTTGAGTTGGATGCGCTGGATTTCAGCGTGCGGCGTGCGCCCGACGACCTTGGTGAAGCGGCTCTCCAGGACGCGGCGGGAGAGGCGGATCCCGGCGGTGAGGTCCTTGACGGTGGTGCCGCCGCAGGCGTTTTCGCGGATGAAGCGCAGCGCCTGGGCGATGTCGACGTCCTCGATGGCGAGGACGTCGGTGGAGCGCCGCGCGGCGACGCCGAGGGGCGGAAAGAGGTAGCCCTGGCCGCGGATGCGTTCACCGCCCATCATGCGGTCGAGGAGGGCGGCGGCTTCATAGCCCGCGCGGTGGGCATCGAGCATGACGCTCGACATGGCGGGCGAAGCGAGGGCGCAGAAGACTTCGTCGTTGTCGACGCCAATCACGGCCGCCTCGTCGGGAACTTCGATGCCGCGATCGCGACAGGCATCGAGCGCGAGTTTGCCCAGCGGATCGTAGGCGGCCATGATGCCCAGGGGGCGCGGCAAGCGAGACAGCCAGGCGGAGATGCGTTCCGGCGAGGAATCGCGCTGCTCGGAGGGAAGTGTGGAGATGTGGCGGACCGAGCATTCGAAGCCGGACTCCCGCACCAGTTGGACAAAGGCCGTTTCGCGCCAGCGGGACCAGTTGAAGTGGTTGTCGCCGAGAAAGGCGAAGTGGCGGAAGCCGCGCTCGATCAGGTGCTGCGCGGCGAGGTGGGCGATGGCCGTGTCGTCGGTTTCCACCCAAGGTATGGAGGGCAGGAGACGGGCCGCGCTCATATCCACGGCGGGCGCGCGGAGTTTGCGGACGGTGGCGGCGATCTGCGGCGTCTCGATCCGGGCGATCACGCCGTCGCCCTTCCAGCGGTTGAGCCAGGCCGGCACGCGCTGCCCGCGGCTATGCTCGGCGAGGTAGATGGACCAGGGACGGTGTTCGTGCATGTAGGCGACGATGCCTTGGAGCAGTCCGCGGGCGTAGGTGTTGGAGGTTTCCACCAGCAGCGCGACTTTGGGGATGTTGGGCATGGCCTACGTTGGGATCGTGTTCCGCGCGGGGCGCCGCGTGATCCGGATGGGAAATGTGCTGGCTGCGCGCACGGGCCGCGGCTCATCGGTGGGCTGAGGAATCGCCGCATGGCTCCTGGCGGCACGGTGAGAGGGCCACTGCGCGGACCCGGCGCGGCGCAGCGCGGGGAGGGGAGGCGCAACACAGGCGAGCATGCCCTCTGATTGTCCCTCGCGCGGCAGTTCCGATGTGTGAATTCAGCCGGCTTCGCGCGTGAGAACGGGCAGGGCGGGCATACGATCTTTCACCACTCCCTGGCGGGCGAGAGGCCGGCGGGAGGGAGAGGGTGAGCCGGCGCCGGCTGCAATTACCGGTGCGACAGATCAACGATGCGGAGCGTTCCCGCCGGCACGCGCAACTTCACCGTGCCGCCTGAGAGGGGCAGTGACTCGCGGCGCAGAATGTCCGTGCACCCCGTGGCGCTGATTCCCTGGGCGAGGATTTCCGCGTCGCGATCGGCCGGGTCCAGGTAGCCGGGATCGATCAAAGTGACGCGGATGTGGTTCGCATCCAACCGAACCGCCGACCAGTGGACCTGGCCGCGGACACGCACGGGCAAGCGCGCGGCATGCTCCTCAAGGGCCTGGCGCATGGAGGCCTGATGGCTTGCGGCATCGCGCGGCTTCCCCGTGGCGTCGTAGAAGAATTCGCCGTCGGTGGAGATCTTGGCGCGGATGCGGCCAGCGGGCAGTTGTGTGTCGTCGGGCAGGATGGAGATCAGGCCATAGGGATACTCGGGCAAAAAGTTGGGCGTGCGCCGCCGGATATTCATGGCGTAGCGGGAAAAATCATGGGGCAGCAGCGGGGCGGCGCCCCAGTAGCTGTCCAGGCGGTCAAACACAAGCGGCGAGTGGTTGTCCTTGGGGTAGGAGTAGCGATGTCCGTTGATGCCGTGCGAGAGGTAGAGCGCCGAGGGCGGCGTCTTCATTCCGAGGGCTAAGCCGGAGACAGAGAGCAAGTCTTCACGCGCCGGCACACGCACGATTCCTTTGTCCACCAAGTCGTAGAAGGGCGCGAGTTGACGTTCCAGGCCGCCGCTGAACGGGCCCTGAAAGACACTGACGAAGAAGGTCTCGGCGCCCAGGGCCGCGTTGCCGGCAAGGTGGCGGAGGTGCAGCGACATCACCTGCTGCGACGACCATTCCCACATGCGGTCAAAGCAGGCATCGTCGGTAACGACACGGCTGGCCCAACGTTCGAACGTCCCGGTGAGCCAGAGCCCGACACGTCCGGCGAGGCTGAGTTCCGGAGTGCGGCTGTTGGTCTCTTCCAAAGCGGGGACGAAGACGGACCGCAATCCAGGATCGGTGAGCACCTTGCGCCAGAAGGGCACATAGAGGGCGCCGGTGTAGAAGATGTTCTTGTTGCGGAAGACGATCTTCTTGCCCCCATGGCGTGTGCAGGCTTGCGCCAGGGGATAGATGATCTGTTCGACCAATTCGCGCATTCCGTCGTCAACGCCTTCCAACTCGGCGAACTCAAAGCCGTAGAGGTGCTTTGGCGCGGCTTCCAAGATGCGTTCCATGGTGGAGAGCGGCATGTAGGCGGCCAGACCGTGGCCGGCCCAGATCAGGAAGTCCTGTCCGGCGGCTTCCATTTGGCGCACGCGGGCGACGATTTCATCCGGCGTCATGGTGTACGGCAGGCGCTTATCGCGTTCCCGGCACCAGACCTCGGCGCAGCCGTCGGCTTTTTGACTGAGAGTGATGCGGTCAACGAAGCGCACGTTGCGGTAGGCGCGGCCGGCGGGAGGTTGGGCAATGGCCGTCACGGGACGCGGGACCGGCTGGTAGGGCGGGGGCTGAAAGGCGGCAATCTGCCGCTCCAGCTCGCGCATGTTCTCTTCGATGGCGGCGAGTGTGCCCACGGGCTTGATGGTTTCGAATGCCTGCTGCCAGCCTGGGCGATCCAGGTGCAGCGCATAGACGCCATCGCCGCCGGAAGGAGAACTGCCCAGGTAATAGGTTCGTGTCGCGGGATCGAAGGCGGCGTTGGAGAAGTCGTACCTGGCGTTGAGCACCTGCCTGCATGTGCCGTCGAGGTTATACACGATCAGTACGTTGGCATAGAGCCCAAGCACGAATTCATCGCCAGGGATCTTCACATGCTGCAAGAGGTTCATGCGGTAGGGTACGTTCGGGATGCGCTGATCCCTGGCGATGAACAGGTCGCGGCCGGAATGATCGAAGCCGAAGATCTTGCCGTTTTCGTGCCAGCCGTTGCTGAGCAGAACATCGAGCCTGGCGTCGTGATTTAGATCCGCCAGTTCCATACTGAAGAACCGCTTGCCTGAGGTGGGAGCGAACGAACCGAGGCCTCGGCGCTCCCACACCAGCTTCAGTCCATCGGGATCGATGGACATCAGCGAGAGATAGCCGTTGAGACCGCTGGAGGCGGTGGCGACGGCCACGAACGGCTCTCCGCCGGGCGTTGACGCCGCGGCGCGGATGTGGCGGATGCAATGCTCGGTTGACCGTGTGTGAACCACCTTGCCCGCGGCATCGAGTGCGTAGAGAACCTGCTCCACGCCGCCGGCGAGGATGACCGTCGCGCCGCTCTTGAGACGAGTGGCCGCCACCTGGTAGAGCGGCGCGTTGCGGCGAAAGGTCCACAGCGGTTTTCCGTTGTGATCGATGGCGTAGAGCGCCCCATCGGCGGAAGCGACAAGCGCCTCGTCGAACCCATCGCCGTCGATATCGGCGGCGGCGAGGTCAAAGGGCATGTTGCCGCCGGTGGGCGCGCTCCACAGCAGCTTCCCTTCAGGCGTATGGCACAGGACCGCGCCGTCGAGGCTGGCCGACAGAATCACGCGAGCGCCGCCCGGCGCCACCGTCGCGGCGCGAAGATGATAGACGGTGTGGCCGCCGGTGGAAAAGGCGGTCAAGGGGGCGGGCTGCGCGTGCGCGCTGGATGCGCCCAGCGCGGCGGCAAGCAGCCACAGGCCCGCGAGGCGCGCTGTTGGGGAGAGGGCGTGGCGGGATGGAGGCAGGGAGTCACGATGGCTCGGGATCATCTCAGTACCGGCTTTCTCGGGCTGTCGATGGCGAGGGCCCGGCTGATTGCTCACGATGGTGAGGGAGTGCGGCTTCATGGTTTGCGTGTGGGGTCACGGTTGAGTGCGAGCGGCGCCAGGGCGCAGATTCCCCTCTTCGATCACAGGGCTGGCCGATCCCTGGGGCGAGAGTACCGCGTGGCGCGCCAGGCGGAGGTCATTGCCGAGCAGGGCGATGTCGCGGCTGGCCTGTCCTTCAACGCGCAGAAAGCTGTCCACGGGGTTCAGTGGCCGTGAGGCGCGGATCAGCGCGCCGCGGGTTTCCACGAGGCGAAGGAGCGGTTCGCTGCCCGAGGCGGCCGCCTGGAGGCCGTTGATCTCCAGGTCGTCGACGTCCTCGGCCATCATCGCGGGACGAAGATCAGGCTGGTTGAATGCGAAGCGGATGTTGGACAGCGTGATGCCTTTCGCATGCCGCAGGTAGAGGCCATAGGCGGGCAGCACGCCGAACATGGTGTTCTCCGGGTAGGCGTTCGGCCGTTCGGGGATGTCCGTGCGATGGGCCTCTTCCAGCGTGCCGCCGCCCTCGAAGGTGACGTGGATGTCGTCGAGCAGAACCCCTTCCACTGGGTGGCCGGGCAGGCCGACGATTCCCATCGTGGCCCCGGCGCGGAAGGGAATTCCGCGGTTGGGCCAGGCCATCACGCCGTGCACCGAGGCGCGCACGCCGCTGACGACGACGTTCCTCAGGCGGGCCACGGGGCGAGGCCGCTCCACGTCCTGGAACCCGAGGTCGAATCCACGATTCCCGAGGCGGAAGAAAATCGGGGCCGAGACATGGCTCATGGAGATGTTGGAGACGGTGATGTCTTCCAGATCGCCGCCATCGACGGTGAAGAACTTGAGCCCGCCCAGGCCGCAGTGGGAACAGGAGCAATTTGAGATGGTGATGTTGCGGAAGGCGCCCAGCGACTGCGTGCCGAACTTGATGGCGGCGCAGCGCGTGGTCAGGACGCAGTTGGTGATAGCGATGTTGCGGCAGGGTTGGGGGAAGGAGGTTTTCAGGACAAGGGCGTCGTCGTAGGTATCGAAGTAGCAGTCGCTCACCATCGCGTCCTGGCAGCTGTCGAGCACGAGGCCGTCCTGATTCACAAAGAGGCTGCTGAAGACGCTGATGCCGTGCACGAGGATCTTCTCGCACCGGGCCAGGTGGACGCTCCACATGGCGGACTCACGCACGGCCACATCGCGCAGCGTCACGTGGCGGCAGTTCTTCAGGAAGAGGGCGCGCGGGCGCACGCTGCCGGCCACATCGGGAGCGTGTTTCACCGGGGGGAGGGGGCCGCCATTGGCGTCGATGGTTCCGGGTCCGGCGATGCCGACGTGGCTGGCGCCTTCGGCATAGACAAGGGCCCAGATCTCGTAGCCGCCGACGTCGAGATCGCGCGCCGGAAACGGTTTGGCCTTATAGTCGCCGGGGTTGGGGCTTCCCAGCAGGACACCCCGCGGCGAGAGGTAGAGAGTGACGCTGCTTTTGAGTTCCACCGTGCCGGAGAGGAAGCGCCCTTGGGGAAAGAAGACGACGCCTCCGCCCTGCGCGGCACAGGCATCGATGGCGGCTTGGATGGCGGCGGTGTCGAGGGTTTTGCCGTCCCCCTGAGCGCGATAGTCGCGCACGTTGAAGACGCCGGCGGCGGGGGCGGGCTGAGCCGCCTGGGCGCCGGGCGCTGCAAGCAGAGCTGTCATGCCGGCCCCCGGCAGCGAGGTCAAAAGCAGGTTTCGTCGATCCATGTTCCAGTGCCCTTTCTCCTGTCGCGGCGATGGTCGCGCTTGGTCCATCGCATCCTCTGAGTTCGCGGGCTCGCCGGGTTGACTGCCGTGAACACTCAGAACTCCAACCGCGCACCTAATTGCATTTGCCGAGCGGGGCGCGCGGCCGAGACGATGCCAAAGCCAGGCCCTTCGAAGACACGGTTGGGCGTGCGGAAGTCGGGGTGGTTGGCCACGTTGAACCCTTCAGCGCGGAATTGCATGCGGGTGCGCTCGCTGAGCCGGAAATTGCGCGAGACCGTGAGATTGAGGTTGATCTGGCCGTCGGCGCGGACCAAGCCGACGCCCTGGTTGCCGAAGGTGTAGGGCTCTGGCTGGGCAAACGCGGTGGTATCAAACCAACGGGTCAGGGTCCGTTCGCCGGCCGGCAGATTGGGGTCGCGCAGGACGTTGGCCCGCAGACCGCCTGAGGAGAAGGCAAACGTCGTGTTCTGTTGGGTCGACACCGTGACGGGCCCGCCGGATTGCGTGGTGAACACGGCGCCCAAACTCCAGCCGCCCGCCAGTTTGCGGCCCCAGCCGGTGCGGAGCAGCGGTTTGCCGCGGCCGAACGGAAGCTGATAGACGCTGCTGAGGGTGACGCGGTGGCGGATGTCGATGGTGGACGGTCCCCAGTCCGCGCGGCGGTTGTAGTAGTCCGAGTAGGCGTTGCCCTCGTTGCCGAACGGGGCTGTTCCAGCGTCGACGTTATCGAGCGACTTCGACCAGGTGTAGGTTGTCAGCAGGTTGAAGCCGCGCGAGAAGCGCTTCTCGGCGCGGGCGATGCCGGCATGGTAGCTGGAGACACCGAGCGACGGTGACAGAATTTGCACGGCGGAAAACTGAGGGAAGGGACGGTCGCGGAAGCTCGATCCGGCTCGCATCAGTTCGGGGCGGATCTGGTTGGTCTCCAGCGTGGCGCTGCCGAGCTTGCGCGAGAGGTTGCCGATGTAGCCCCATTCAAACACCACATGGCCGGGCAGTTCATGCTGCACACGCAGGGAGGGTTGTAGGGAGTAGCCGGTGCGGCGGTCGGCCTCCAGGTAGGTGACCGCCTGCGTCGGATTGACGCCGGGCCGTGCGGCTCCAAAGGAGTCGTTCAACGGTTGGCGGTTCAGGCTCGGCACGGGCATTCCGCTGGACATTGTGTAGGGGACACCCGCAATGTTGTCTTGCAGCACGACGTTGGCGGAGCGTTCAAAGCCCAGGGTGAGGGTGTTGGCATTGGCGCGATCGAAGGGGTGGGCGAAGAAGACGCCGATGCCGCCGCGGATGACGGTCTTGGAAAGCCCCAGCGGACGCCATGCGAATCCGAAGCGCGGGCCGAAGTTGTTCCAGTCGCCGTTGTAGGGGGTGCGGCGGTAGCCGTCGCGGCCGAGGAACTTGACCACGCCGGGTGTGCCGGAGACCGGATTGATGGCCTCGCGGGCAAATGAGTTCATGGACAGACCGGTATCGGTGAGAGGAGTGTCGATTTCCCAGCGCAGCCCGAGATTGAGCGAGAGCGTGTTGCTGGCCGCCCAGTCGTTTTGGAGGTAGCCGGCGAGGTACCAGGTGCGGCGGTTGAGCACATCGGTTTCACGAAAGGTCAGCGTGGTGGGAATGCCCAGGAGCATGGTGGCGAATCCGCTGCCGGTGAAGGCGTTTCCGGTGATTCCCGTGAAGCCCCGGCTGAACACCATGCGGCCGGAAACCAGCGAGCGCTGGACCTCGTGGTTCATGGAAGGACGCACTTCGACGCCGACGCGCACGGAGTGGCGCCCGCGCACCCAGGACAGCGTGTCGACGAGTTGGAATTGCTGCACGGGGAACTGGCGGCGGTCCTGGTTTTGCGAACCGAGTGCGGCGAAACCGGCTGGAGCGATGTTGGGGAAGGCGGCGTCGGAGATGCCCTGGAAGCCCAGCTTGGTTGGCCAGCCTTCGTCCAAACCAGGGGAAAAGGTGCGGAACGACCGCCGTGCAAACGTCGCGCGCAACTCGTGAATCAGGGCCGGAGAGACGATGTTGGTCCAGGTGCCGTAGTAGCTCCAATTGCCCGAATTGCTGGAGTTGACGGTATCGGCGGCCGGCGTGGGATAAACGCTGGTGCGTTGCTGGTCGTCGCCGGCATACACGAGGCGGCCGGTGATTTTGTTGGTGTCGTTCAGTGTGTGGTCGATTTTAATGATCAGGTTGGTGCGCGTGGTCCGGTTGACGTCGTTCTGGCGGAAGTTGTTAGCCCCGGTCTGGTCGTCAGCGGCGCGGTTGGACTCGGGGAAGAACGGCACCAGGTTGGTGGCAATGCGGTCCATCCGCGACAAGGGGATGAGGTTGCCGGGGAAGGGCGATCTTGGCGCGCCGGTGCTTGAGGTGGCCGGATCGTAGATGGTGCTGAGGCCGCGCGCGGTGAAGGTTTGGGTGAAGTCGCCGGCCCGTTCGCGGGCGCTGGGCACGGTGAGGGTGCGGATCTGGCCGTCGCCACGCACGGACCCCTGATAGCTGACGAAGAAGAAGGTGCGGTCGCGGCGGATGGGTCCGCCCAGCACGCCGCCGAAGACGTTGGAGCGCAGTTGGGGTTTTTGCTTTCTTCCCTCCGCGATGGGGGAGAAGAAGTTGGGCCCATCCATCTTGTCGTGCCGGAAATACTCGAAGAGCTGTCCCTTGAACTTGTTCGTGCCGGACTTGGTGTTCACCACCACCACCCCGCCGGCGGAGGCGCCGAACTCGGCCGAGAATCCGTTCCCCATGATCTTGATTTCCTGGAGGGCCTCAATGGGAGGAGTGTACTCGGGCGTGGGGACACCGATGCGCATATTCTGGCCGGTGCCGCCATCGACCCACTGCATCTGGCTGGCAACGCGCCCGCCGGCGAGGGAGAACGACGGGGTGCCGCCGGTTTCGCTGGCAACGAACACCGCCGCGCCGGTCATCTCGACGATGTTGAAGGCGTTGCGGTCACCCATCGGCATTTCCTCGATGTTCTTGGATTCGATCAACTGGCTGGCGTCGGAGCTCCGCGTTTCGAGCAGCGGCGTCTCCGATGTCACGGTGATCGTTTCGGCCAGGTCACCGACTGGGAGCGAGACGGGCAACTCCAGCGCCTGGCCGGTGGACAACACGAGGTCGTCATGCTGGTAGCGGCGAAAGCCGTTTCGCTCGACGATGACGGTGTATGGGCCGATGGGAAGCGGGCGGAGCGAGTAGAACCCGGCGGCGTTGGTTTCCACGCGGGTCACCACGCCGGTTTCCAGGTGGCGGGCGCTTACCTTGGCGCCCGGCAGCGCGCCGCCTGAGCTATCCGAAACGACGCCACTGACCGAAGCGGCGGTGCTTTGCGCCGATAGCAGGGCTGGGAAGAGGGTGAGCAGACTAAGAACGACAGCCCTCGATGCTGTGGCCGGGCACAGGCAGGCCGGAAATGCGGCTGGCGAGGTGGGCATCCCTGGGGCGACTCCTTTAGGTGTGTTTGCTCCCGGCCGGTAACCCGCAAGCGATTTCGCGGCGCGGGGAGAGGGGAAGCAACATCTTGCGAAAACGTATTCCCCGCAAACCGCCAAAACGATCGGCCGTGGGCCGTAACGGTTGCTTGGGTCAGCATACGTATGGCGGCCGCGGAAGTCCATGAGAAGTCGCGCGCTGCAACATACACATTTTCACCGTGGCCTCCGGGAGGCCGGAATCGCGCGCACGGGAACAGCCGGCCGGCAGCTCGCGCAGACATTTTTTTTCGGTTGTATCGGGAATGACAGGTGCATTTTTTGAAGAACCGGCGCAGGTGGGCGGAGAACAGGTGGGCGGAGAAGCTGGGGGCGGGGTGTTTTCGATCGCGAGGTTCCTTGGGTTCGTCAGCAGACTCGGGCGATCGGCCGCCGCCGCTCCAGGCTCCGGGGCTCGTCACCTGTTCGGCCACGCGACCAGCCACACTCTCACCAACACGCCCGGCCACTCAAAGTACGAGCAGTTCATCCGCCATGACAATTCGAAACGTGTTCATGGCGGTGCCGTGACAGCGCCAGGGGGAAGGCAAATGGCTTGCGAGGGAGAAAGAATTCAGAAGAGAACATTCACACCCGAATGCACGGTGGATCAGCGCGCTCTCAGCGCGACACGCCGAACAGCGTGGTCTGCCAGTCGCTATCCGGCCAGGATGCCGCCACCACGGCCTGGTAACGAATCGTGACCTTGGCGCTGCGCGTTGCCCCCCCTGCCTACACTCGCAGCCGGCGCGGGCCTCGGAAGGCGAACGCCACAGGATGCCGGCCCGAGACAGCACAGGTGAGCTGGCCGGATTTGATGCTCCAAGCGGGAAGGATGTCGAGCACGGATGTCAGAGCAACAGGGTCATCCGTATGTAAACCGTATCAAAACCCCATCTGAAGCAGGGGGTGAAGATGCCGAACGAGCGAAGAGCAGATTCCCGAAGTTGTGATCAGTCAAAGGAACGGGATAGAAAACTGGGAGTTGAAAGCAGCCCACCGTCCGCTCCACACGCTGGAGGTCACAGGTTCGAGTCCTGTCGCGCCCCCCATTCCCCTCAGCAACTTCCCGGAAAATCGAAGAGCGTCCCGCAAGGCTTGGATGTCCCGCTGATGTCCCGGGGGATGCCTCCTTACGTTGACCCATTGGCAGCACGCCGGCCGGGGCCCGCTCCATGCGGCCTGGGGCCGGGATCGTCTTTCCTCGCATTTCGTTCATCGAGTTGAAACCTCAAATCGAGACAATATCGGATCGCGTGCCTCAGGTTCTGCTTTTCTACATCCTCCCCTTGCTTTGCGCTCTCGCTCTGCTGCTCGGGCGCTATTCGGGCCTCGACATCCGCCGTGTCCGGATGATCTGGTTCTGCTGCATCCTTTCGGCGCTGCTGGCGCTTGCGGGGCACTACGGCGTGGGCTCACCCGGCGCCCCTTCCTGGTTGACGGAGATCGCCCGCACGCTGGCCGAAATCGCCGCCATTCAGGTGTTGGTCCCCATCTTTTTCCAGGTGATGCTGCGCCGCCTGCGCCTGCCGCGTTTCCTGGGCGACATTCTCGTCGTCATGGGCTACGCCGCCGTGCTGCTCAGTCTGCTCTCGCGGCTCGGCGCCAACGTTACCGGCCTGATTGCCACCTCGGCTGTCGCCACCGCCGTGATCGGACTCTCCCTGCAGGACATGCTCGGCAACCTCGCCGGTGGACTCGTCCTGGAACTGGAACGGGCCATCCAGGTGGGCGATTGGATCGAGGCCGACGGCGTTACAGGCAGCGTCAACCACGTCAGCCTGCGCCACACCTCCATCCAATCGCCTGACGGCGACACCGTCCTGATCCCCAATAGCCTGCTTACCCGCACGCCGGTGACGCGCATTGCCGCCAACCACCGCACCACCGTTTCCTTCATCCTCAGCTACCGCCGCAACCCCAGCCGCGTCATCGAAGCCGTGGAGCATGCCCTGTCGGCCTCCCCCATCGATGGCGTCTCCCCACACCCCAAGCCCAAGTGCCTCCTGCTGGGCTTCCAGCGCGACCACATTGAATACGGCGTACAGATCTGGCTCACCAAGCCTGGCCACGAGCAGGCCGCCTCCTCGGCCACCCTCACCCGCATCTATTTCGCGCTGGCCCGCATCGGCTCCCCCATGCGGCCCATTCCGCAAGTGCTCGACGTGCACACCGAGCAGAATCTTGCAGACACCCGCCCCGAAGCGCCCGACCTCATTGCCGCCCTGCAGCAAATCCCCCTCTTCCGCACGCTCAACGACGAGGAGATCTCGCGCCTGGCGCCGCGGCTCAAACATCTCTCCTTCGCTCCCGGTGAGATGATCCTGCGCCAGGGCGACGACGGCGAATCGATGTTCCTCATCCTCCAAGGCCGCGCCGGTGTTCTGCTCACCAACACCGCCGGGCTTACCGAACAGGTGGCTACGCTCCAGGCCGGCGATTTCTTTGGCGAAATGTCGCTGCTCACCGGCGAAAAACGATCGGCCACCGTCACCGGCCAGAGCCTGGTGGAATGCCTCCGCCTGGACAAGGCGGACCTCTACGACATGCTCAGCAGCCGCGCCGAAATCGCCGAGGATATGTCGTTGGTCATCGCCGAGCGCCAGGTCGAACTGGCCGCCCTGCGTGACAAGCTCGACCAGGAAAGCAGCCTCCTCCGGGTTCAAGAAGCACGGACACACCTTCTGGAACGTATTTGTAACTTCTTCGGCATCGAATCGCTGCGCAGCCGCATCTCCCCTGTTTCCAAGAGCTAATCCCTTCCACCCTCGTAAAGTGTTGTAACCGTACCACTTGGCGAACTAGTACTTTTTCGTTGTAAATAGAACCGGCGGCACGTTTATTCTCGCGACGATTTCCCTACACTTGGAGTTTCTGACCTGCCCGTCTCACTTGGTTGGGGCCGTCTCCCTGTTGAGGTGAACCGCTTGCCAGAAGCGCGTCAGAAGCCAAGCCGTACCTGAATCAGGAAACCGAACCGAGGGAAACCAAAACATGCGAATGATGAAACCACTTCTTGGTCTCGCCGCGCTGGCTGTCTGCCTGTTGCCGGCCGAACTTATGGCCAGCACAGCCTGCGTGCCGGGGACGATTGCCAGCTACGTCTCTGCCTATCCTAGTCTTAGCCCCACCTGCGACGTGGCCGGCCTCGACTACAAGCTGTTCAGCTTTACGGATCTCACCACCGGCGGCGGCAGCCTGACTTCGGCCAGTTTTCTCCTCACCCCCAACGCGGCCACGAAAGGGCTCGACCTTACCATCCCGGATGGACTCTACGACAACGAGAAATACTACTTCAGCTACATCGTGGACCCCGCCCCCATCCTGGAAGGCGAAGGCGTCTCACTCGATTTCGGCTTCGACTCGTTCGCCTCCTCGTTCCTTGGCTTCGCCGCCTTCTCCTTGGAGCCCGCTCCTGTCGCGGAGCCCGTTGTGCTGGTGAGCAAATGGGCCTGCCCGCAGGGCTTCCTGCTCGGTAGCCCCAACCTCGCCGCTCCTCTCGGGGCGTCTTCGGTGGGCTGCGCTTCGCTTGAAGTTTCCCAACCGCTGTTCCTGCAGGTCGGGCCCGGTGAAACGGACTCCGGCCTGTTCCCCAATCCCGTCTTCTTCACCCATGTCGGCGTCCTGATCGAGCTGGACGGTGACGTGCCGCAATACACCGCGGGCACCTTTCCGCAGACCACCGTCCCCGAGCCTTCCACGACGGCGCTGCTTGGCGCCGGGCTCGCCGGCCTGCTGTTTCTGAGCAAGCGCCGCCGCTAGACTCCGCATCGGCCCCTCGTTTCTTCACTGCCGCGCCGGCTCCCCAGGGCCGGGGCGGCATTTCTCTTCTCCACCACGCAGGCTCCCGGCAGCCGGTGGGGCATTCCATTGCATCCCCCTCGCCGCATCGCCGATACTGAAGATTCCAGCTTCTTCTGGTGCAAGCTGGGCATGCGCCGCACACACACTGGGAATCGCGTCTTTTACCTTCTAGACTGTAACGGGCAGAGCCTTCACATGAGGCGAGGTGCGATGGAATGGCGGACTCCGCCTTCCTGACAGCGGCTGAGGGAGGATTGCCACGGGATGGGATACCCATTCCAAGCACGTTTGCGATGGCTGCTCTGGGCGGCATGCACGCCCGCGCTGCTGGCCGCCTCATGGGAGCAGTCCGGTGAGTTTGCCGTCCGCGCCTTCACAACCCGGGAATACTCGCTCTCGCCTCAAAATTGGGCACTGGCGCAGGACCACCGCGGCATCCTCTACGCCGGCAACACCGAGGGCCTGCTCGAATTTGACGGCGTCCGCTGGCGCACCATCCGCCTGCCCAAGAACGGCCCGGTGCGGTCGCTGGCGGTCGACGGGCAGGGCAAGGTCTATGTCGGCGGCCATGGTGAGTTCGGCTTCCTCCAGCCCGATGGCCGCGGCGCCACCGAGTATGTCTCGCTGGTCGATTCGGTGCCCGAGGCCGACCGTAAGTTCAGCAGCGTCTGGTCGGTCCTCAGCACGCCTGAGGGCATCGTGTTTAGCTCTTATGAGCGGCTCTTCCGCAAGCCGCTATCGGGTCCGCTCGTAGTGGTGCGCGCCTCCCAGCGCATGCGGCGCGCGTTTCTTCTGAATGGCCGCGTCCACCTAGTGGTCAACGGCGCGGGACTCCACCGCCTCGATGACGGCCGGCTCGTGCCGGTGCCTGGCGGCGAAGTGTTTGCCACGGCCGATCTGCGCGGCGCGCTGCGGGATGCCCAGGGGACGCTGCTGGTCTCAAGCAAAGGCCTGCTGCGCCAGACGCCTTCGGGCTTTGAGCCCATCGCGCCCGCCCTTGCCCCCTACCTGAAGGACAACGCCATCTATTCGGCCGTGGCCTTGCCCGGCGGCCTCATTGCCCTCGGAACCACCCGCGGCGGCGTTCTCCTGCTCGACACCGGCTACCAGGTGATCCGAGTCCTCAACCGCACCTCAGGCCTCCCCAGCGACTACGTCGCCGCCCTCTTTGCCGACAACCAGCAAGGCATCTGGGCGGCCACCGACAACGGCATCGCCCGCTTTGACCTGCGCTTCTCGCGCTTTGACGAGACCCACGGCCTGAAGGGCTCGGTCATCTCCCTGGCCCACTGGGGCGGCACACTCTATGCCGGCACCACCAGCGGCCTGTTCCGCCTCGCCGCGACATCGCCAGGCAGCCCCCCGCGCTTTGAGACCATCCACAAAATCCAGGAACGGTTCTTTGTCCTGCTGGCGCGCGAGGACGGCCTCTGGGCCGGCACCACCTCCGGCGTCTACCGCTGGAACGGCAGCGGCCTGAACCGCATTCTGCCCGCCGAAATCGTCTACGACCTCGCCTTCTCCCGTCGCGACCCCGCCGTGCTCTTCGCCACCGGCCGCTTCGGCGCCATCCAACTGCGCCGCGAGGGCAGCGAATGGAAGCGCGTGGCCTCACTGGCCCCCGGCGGCCAGGAGTTCCGCACCGTCACCGAGGACCGCCAGGGCCAGCTCTGGATCACCACCCTCACCGGCGTCGTGCGCGCCGACCTGTCGCAGTCGCCGCCCAAAGTGACGCAGTACGCCCTCTCCGACGGGCTGCCCGACGGCTGGAAGAACGTCTACCAGGCCGGAGGCCGCTTGGGCATCGCCACCGAACAGGGTCTGCGCCGCTTCGACGAGGCTGGTAAGCGCTTCGTGCCGGAAACCGAGTTCGGGCCCACCTTCGCCGATGGCGGGCTGGGTGCGCTCATCGTGCGCGACGATCCGCTGGGCCGGGTCTGGATCAGCGGCTCCGGGTACCACGGCTTCCTCGCCCGCACCGCCGCCGGTTCCCCTTGGATGTGGCATCCGATGGCCCTGCTGCCGCTGGGCCTCGATGAGTTCTGGGCTGTTCAGGTGGAATCCCAGGGCGTCGTCTGGGCCTCCAGCCCGGCCGGTTTTCTGGCCCGCTTCCAGCCTGCCGCCGAGGCCGCCGCCCGCCCGCCGCTGCGCCTCATGATCCGCCGCCTGCGCGACTCGCGCAAGGGCGAAGTCCTCTACGGCGGCTCCGGCGCTCCGCCCGCCGGCTTCCGGCTTCCCTACAGCAGCAACGAGCTGCGCTTCGACTTTGCCTCGCCCTTCTATGACGACCCCTCCACGGTCGAGTTCCAGACGCTGCTCGAAGGCAGCCAGGCGGATTGGTCGCCCTGGACGCGTGAATCCTGGCGCGACCTGAGCAACCTCTGGGAAGGCAACTACCGCCTCCGCGTGCGTGCCCGCACTCCCTATGGCCAGGTGAGCAACGAAGCTTCGTTCTCGTTCCAGGTGCTCCCGCCCTGGTATCGCAGTTGGTGGGCCTACATGCTCTACATCGCCGTCGCCGGCGGGGCTGCCTGGCTCATCTTTAAGTGGCGCACGTACAAGCTCCGCGAAGACAACCGCCGCCTCGAACAGATCGTCGAAGAGCGCACCGTGGAGATCCGCCTCCAGCGCGATGAGATCAAGGCCCAGGAAGAGAAATCAGAGGCGCTGCTGCTGAACATCCTTCCGGCCACGGTTGCCGGCGAGCTGCGCGCCACCGGCACGGTGGCTCCCATGCATTTCGACGACGTCACCGTCTGCTTCACTGACTTTGTCGGCTTCACCGTCTCCAGCGAAACCATGGAGGCGCGCGAGGTGGTGGCCCAGCTCGATAAGTACTTCACCGAGTTTGACCTCATCATCAGCCGCTATGGCATCGAAAAGCTGAAGACCATCGGCGACGCCTACATGTTCGCCTCGGGGCTGCCGCAGTCGTCGCCCTCGCACGCCGTCGACGCCGTGCTGGCCGCCCTGGAGATCCTGGAAAAAGCCAAGCAACTGGCCTCGGCCCCCGGCGGCACGGGTTGGAAGCTGCGCGTCGGCCTGCACTCAGGGCCGGTGGTGGCCGGCGTCGTCGGCGTGAAGAAGTTCGCCTTCGACATCTGGGGCGACACCGTCAACCTTGCTTCGCGCATGGAGTCCAGCGGCGTGCCGGACCGGGTCAACCTCTCCGCGCGCACCTACTCGCTGGTGCGCGAGTTCTTTGATTGCGAGGAGCGCGGGCTGGTGCGCACCAAGGACGGCCGCGATCTGGAGATGTACTTTGCCGGACGCATGAGCCTGCCCGCCGGTACGTCCAACGGCAGCGGCTCGCGCGAGTTTGTCGCCGCCTATGCCGCTCACTATGAGGCGGTGTTCGGCAAGGCTCCCCGGGCTCTTCCCCACGATGGCGTCCGCCACCTGCTGGCGCCTGAATCCTATAAGTGAATCGTCCAGCTCTCGCGCGCCAGTTCCGTGTTGGGGAACTCCTTTTGCGCCTCGGCCAGCATCGCCCGCAGGTCGTCGTCGGTGTGTGACGGGTCGTGGTGCGAAAGGATGAGCTGCTTCACGCCGGCATCCTTGGCCACGCGCGCCCCTTCCAGCCACGTGCTGTGCCCCCAGCCCTTCTTCACGCCGTATTCTTCCGGCGTGAACTGCGCGTCGTAGATCATCACATCGGCGCCTTCGGCGTTTTCCCGCAACACGCGGTCCAGTTGCGCATCGCCATGCTCATGGTCGCAGGCATGCACGATCACCGCCCCGCTCGACTCCAGACGGAACCCCGTGGCTCCCTGCGGATGGTTCAGCGGGAACGACCGCACGGTCAGGTCGCCGTAGCACAGCGGCTCTTCCTTGGCCAGTTGCACAAACTCCCGCTTGGCTGCCAGCAGTTCGAATTTCACCGGAAAGTAGGGAAAGGTCATCTGGCCTTCCAGAATGTCGAGCACCTCGGCCGCCGGACGGCTGGAGTGAAACACCACGCGGTTCGCCGGACTGTACAAGGGCGCGAAAAACGGAATGCCCTGGATGTGATCCCAGTGGAAATGGGTCATCAGGAAGTGAATGCCGTTGACGTTCCGGTTCGACCGCTTCTGCAGCGCCAGGCCCAGTTGCCGCACGCCCGTGCCGCCGTCGATCACCACCACTTCGTCGTTGGGCAGCCGCAACTCCAGGCAGGTGGTGTTGCCGCCATAGCCCAGATTCTCCGGCACCGGCGTGGGAATGGACCCGCGAACTCCCCAAAAGGTAAGTTGCAGGCGATTTGGACTGTTCATCGGCTGGCGTTCCTTGACTCGTTGGTGACCCGAAGCGGACGGCGTAACTCCATAGGTTACCCCGGAAATCGGCGGGTTGGCATCAACCATTCAGGGCTACACTGGAGAATCTCATGTCCAACGACCGCATCTCCCGCGTAATCTTCGACTACGCCACCCGCATCGGCGGGGCCCGCGAAACGGATGCCTCGCTCCAACTGAACGCCGACATGGCCCGCGACCTGGTCGGCGCCGACCGCTGCAGCATCTGGCTTATCGATAACAAAGCAAAAGAGTTGTGGACGAAAGTGTCGCACGGCGTGAAGGAGATGCGGATCAGCCTGGGGCAGGGCATTGTCGGCGCTTGCATCGCCCAGAATGAGACCATCCTGGTGAACGACACCGCCACCGACGCGCGCTTCCTCAATCCCTCGGCCAAAACCGGCGGCTACGTCACCCAGAACCTGCTGGCCATCCCCCTGCGCCGCACCGACGGCGGCGTGATGGGCGCCATCCAGGTGCTGAACAAACCCGGCGGCTTCTCCCAGGAAGACGTTGACCTGCTGGGCCTTGCCGCCGCCTACTCGGCCTCGGCCCTGGAAACCCAACTGCTGCGGGAACAGGCCGAAAACGCCCGCCTGCTGCAAAAAGAGCTCGACATCGCCCGCGGCGTCCAACAGCGGCTCTTCCCCCAAGCCCCGCCGGCCATCTCCGGCCTCGACTACGCCGCCCTCTGCCGCCCCGCCAAAACCGTCGGCGGCGACTACTACGACTTCATCTCCATGCCCGACGGCAGCTTCTTTTTCACCGTCGGCGACGTTTCCGGCAAAGGCGTCGGCGCGGCCGTGCTCATGGCCAGCATCCAGGCTTCGATCCGCTCGCAAACCGTTGAGCTGTTCGACTCCCTCGCCGGCCTGCTGGGCAACTTCAACAAAGCCGTCTACTCGTTCTCGCTCGACGACAAATACTCCACGCTCTTCTGCGGCCACCTCGACGCCTCCCGGCGCAAGCTCACCTACGCCAACGCCGGCCACGTCCGGCCCATCCTCTACCGCGCCGCCGGCCAGCGCATGTCCACGCTCGACATCGGCGGCCTGCCCGTCGGCCTGCTCCCCATCGCGCGCTACGAACAGGGCGAGGTGGAACTGGCCACCGGCGACGCCCTGCTCTGCTTCTCCGACGGGCTCAGCGAAGCCAGCAACGAAGCCGGCGACATGTGGGACGACCGCATCGTCAGCGCCGAGTTCGCCAAACACTCCGGGCTGCCCGCCGCCGAACAGGTGGCCGCCCTGGTGGCCGCCGCCGACGCCTTTGCCGGCGACGCCGAACAGGCCGATGACATGACCGTCATGGTGCTGCGCGCGGTTTGAGGCCGCGGCGAGAGCCTGGGGCCGCTCGACTGGGGTAACTTGACTGGGTTAATTTGAATTGATGCGCGCATCCGTCACCCTGTCCGTGGCCGTGCTGGTGGGACTCTCCGCCTGCGGCAACAGCGGGCCGCTTTCCCCCACCCTCACCGTGGCCGCCGCGGCGAACCTCACAGGCGCGATCGAGGAACTGGCCGCCGCGTTTGAACGCGAGTCAGGCGTCAAATCCACTCTCAGCCTCGGCTCCACGGCTCAACTCGCGCAGCAACTCACCAACGGAGCCCCGTTCGATCTGTTGCTAGCCGCCGACAACGAGCACGTCGAAAAACTCACCGGCCGCGGAGTCATCGCCCCCGGCACGGGCGCTGCCTACGCCCTCGGCCGCGTGGCCCTCTGGATTCCCGATGAATCGCGCGCCGTGAAGTCCCTTGAGGACCTCACCCGCCCGGAGGTGAAGTTCATCGCCGTCGCTCAGCCCGAACTGGCGCCGTATGGTCTGGCCGCCATCGAGGCCATGCGCCATGCCGGCATCTGGGAACGCGTGCGCGCCAAGATCGTCTACGCCAACAACATCAGCATGGCCCGTCAGATGGCTGCCTCGGGTAACGCCGATGCCGCCTTCACCGCCCTCCCCCTGGTGATGAACGGCCCAGGCCGCATCCTCACCATGGACCCTTCGTTTCACGCCCCCATCGAGCAGACCCTGGGCATCGCCACGGCCAGCGCCGCCCGCCGCGAACCCCGCGCCTTCCGCGAATTCGTCCTCGGCCCGCGGGGGCGCGCCATCCTCGCCCGCCGCGGCTACGAGCTGCCCGCGAGCCGTTGAGCCGTCGCCTTCCGCGCCGCCTACTTCTTGCGCTTGAAGACGTCCTTCAACGATCGCAGCGACTCATTCAATGTCTGCTGCCCCGCCGGCGCCGCCCCGCCCATCGGATTCGACGCCGCCAGGTCAGTGAAGTTCAGCGTGTACTCCCGCAGGCCGCGAATCTGGTTTGCCGGCAGAAGCTCCAACTGCTGCACGGTGAGGTCATAGGTGAACCCCGTGCCCATCAGCGTCCGCGCCACATACCGCCATACTTCAAAGGTCGCGTCGCGGTGCTGGCCCGGCGCCACCTGGAAATCGGCGTTCACGCTGTTGCCCGCCCAGACGCCCATCCCCGTCACCGGCTGGCGGCTCTGCGTCAAGCGCTGGCCGTGATTGTCGATGGCGATGCTCGTGCCGCTCTTGTAGGCCAGCACCAGCGGCTGGTTGGTGACGTTGCGGAAGCGCATGTTGAACCGCAATACCTGGTAGCCGTTCACCGTCGAGGCCGTGAGCTGCTGGATCTGCGCCGTGAACGGTCCGGCCGAGTAGCAGCGCTGCGCGCCCGCGCAGTGGTCCACCATGGGTTGCGCGGGGGCTTGCGCGGGGACGGTATCGGCCGCCGCCGGCGTCTCCAACGCTGCCGACAGCGGCGCCGCTCCCGCCGGGGCTGCGCTCGCGAGAGCCGGAGCGGCCGGTGACGGGGTCGCCGACACCACCGCATCGGCCAGCCCGCGGAACTTGAGCGGATGCTCCAGCCCGATGCGGAACTGCGTCGCTGATACCGGCACGATCTCGCGCACGGAGAACTCCAGGTCGTACACCTGGCCGAAAATCTCTCCGCCGCGCGGATACCACGCATACTCCAGCCGCGCGTTGCCGGTCTGCCCGGCGCCAATGATGAACTTCGGGTCCACCTGGTTCTGCCGGATGAAGCCCAGGCCCTGTAGCCCGTTGCCTTCATTCATGCCGAATCGGTTGCCGCGGTCGTCCAGCGCCAGCCCGGCCCCGGAAACGTAGCCGAGGATGATCGGCCGCGCCAGTTTGTTCTGGAACCGGATGGTCGCCGTCACAATGCGGTATCCCCCGCTGGTGCTCGTGCGGAAGTCGGTCACCGTGGCCGCGAACGAGTTCACATCCAGACACTGCGGCGCACCGTTGCACACCGGCTGCGTCGGAGCCGCCGCGGCTGCGCTCGCGGGCCGTGCCGCCGGCGCGGTGGGCCTCACCGAAGTGGCAGCAGGCCGGATCTTCAACGGTCCAGGGCACAGAACCTCCCACTGCTGCGACAGCCCAAGACCCCCGCTGGCGTTGTCGCGCCCGACAATTTGTCCGTTCTCCACAGCGCGCCATTTCGTGCGCCCCTCGCCAATGTCGGAGCCGTCCCACACTCCGGCAAAGGTGTACTCCTTGCCGTCCACCGGCTTCAGCTTCCCGGCCGCGCAGTTGGCCGAAGCGCGGTAGATCTTGCCCGCCTCTTCTTTCTTCCGGTCGGCGATGCACTTGGTCAGCCCCGCGCCTTTCAGCCCCTGCTCGGTGCACTCATCGCGCAGCGACGCATCGGTGAACTTCGCTTCGGCCACTGCGTTTTCCGTGCCCGTGCCCGTTTGCGCATAGACGGTGGGCGAAGCGCAGCGGGAGCAAAGCGCGAGCGAATCGCCTTGTTCGGCCAGCAGCGCGCCGGCGAACCATAGTGCAAGGACAGTCTTCTTGGTCATAATGTGGGGATACCCTCTCACCTCCGCTTTGCGCGAACTGGGCGCTGGAGCTGTCATGGACGATGGAAAAAATCCTGCCCCGCCCCATCTCGATTACCTTTTCTCGATCACCTATGAGGAACTGCGCCGCCTGGCCGCCAGCGTAAAGCGCGGCGACCACAGCGCCACGCTCAACCCCACGGCGCTGGTGAACGAGGCCTGGATGCGGTTGCGCGGCGCGCAAGGCCTCGACGTCGAATCGCCGCTGCATTTCAAACGCATCGCCGCCCGCGCCATGCGCCAGATCCTGGTCGAAGCCGCCCGCCGCCGGCAAACACAGAAACGCGGCGGCGAAGGCCTGGCGCAACTCGTCTCACTCGACGACGCCTCCGCTTCGGGATCTCCGTCCGCCCCTGACGCAGACGAGGTGCTCGCCCTGGAGCGCGCGCTGAGCGAGCTGGAATCGCTTGATCCGCGCCAGGCCCAACTCGTCGAAGCCCGCTTCTTCGGCGGCCTCGACGTGAAGGAATTGATGGAGCTCTTCGCCGTCTCCGAGGCCACCATCATGCGCGACTGGCGTACCGCCCGCGCCTGGCTCGCCCAGCGCATGCGAGGCAACCCGGCCCAGCGCATGCGAGGCAACATAGAATGAGCGACGGCCGCAACGAGTTTGCCCGCCTGCGCGAACTCTTCGAACGCGCCGTCGACCTTCCCCTGGAACTGCGCCGCGCCTTCGTCGCCGCCGAGTGCGACGCCAATCCCGGCCTGCGCCGCCAGCTCGAAGCCATGCTCGACGAGGATGCCGCCGCCGGAGGCCTGCTGGACCGCGACGCCGCCGCCCTCACCGGCCGCATGCTCACCAGCCTGGAGACGCGCCAGTGCGGCCCCTATCAGCTGGAAGCGCTGCTCGGCGAAGGCGGCATGGGCGTTGTCTATCGCGGACGCCGTCCCGATCTCGACAGCCTGGCCGCCATCAAGGTTCTGCGCGACGCCTGGGTCTCCCCGGCCCGCCGCGAACGCTTCGAACGCGAACAGCGCACCCTGGCCCGGCTCCATCATCCCGGCATCGCCGCTTTCCTTGACGCCGGCGTCACCGCCGAAGGCACGCCCTGGATCGCCATGCAGCTGATCGAAGGCGAACAACTGCTGGACTACTGCCGCTCGCGCTCGCTTCCCGTGAACGCGCGCCTCGGTCTCTTCCTGCAGGTCTGCGACGCCGTCCAGTATGCCCATGAGCGCGCCATCATTCACCGCGACTTGAAGCCCTCCAACATCCTGGTCGACGCCGCCGGCGCTCCGAAGCTGCTCGACTTCGGCATCGCCAAACGCATCGAGGACACGCAGCCGCCCGCCGAGGCCACCCGCACCGAGTTGCGCATGATGACGCCCAAATACGCCGCCCCCGAGCAGGTGCGCGGCGAGGCCGCCGGCGTCTACACCGACGTCTTCGCGCTTGGCGTGATTCTCGGCGAATTGATCGAGCACGCTCCCGGCCCCGCCGCCTGGGACGAACTCCGCGTCATTGCGCACAAGGCTGCTCACAACGATGTCGCCGCGCGCTACCGCAGCGCCGACGCCCTCGCCGCCGACGTGCGCCGCTACCTCGCCGGCGAGCCGTTGCAGGCGCGCCCCGACACCGCTCTTTACCGCCTGCGCAAACTCCTCGTCCGCCACCGCGCCGCCGTCACCGCCCTCGCCGCCGCCCTGTTGCTGGCCGCTTCGCTCGGCGCTTACTTCACCTGGCGTCTGAAGCAGAGCCGCGATGAAGCCCTCGCCGCCGCCAACCGCGCCCAGCGCATCCAGGCCTTCCTGCTGAACCTCTTTGAAGGCGGCGATAAAGCTGCCGGTCCCGCCCACGGCCTCACCGTCGAAACGCTCATCGACCGCGGCGTCCGTGAATCGCCCGCGCTCAACCGCGAGCCCGCCGTGCAAGCCGAGGTCTACGGCACACTGGGCCGCATGTATGGCCGTCTCGGCCGCTACGATTCCGCTGAACGCATGCTCCGCTCTGCCATCCAGCGCAACCCCGGTAGTGGCCAGGAAATCGAGAGCCGCATCGAACTCGCCCTGCTGCGCTCGGAGCAGGGCAAATTCGAAGAGGCCGAAGCGCTCGCCCGGCGCACCATCGCCCTTGCTCCGAAAAACCTCGAAGCCCAGGAGGCCCTCGGTCGCATCCTCACCGAGCGCGGCCGCTACGACGACGCCGTCCGCATTCTCGAACCTGTGCTTGCCCGACGCGAGCAACTCCCCGAACTCGACAAGCGCGCCACCGCCGCTTCGGCGCTGGCCAGCGCCCACTTTTATGCCGGCCGCTACGACGAGTCGCGCGCACTGAACCAACGCGCGCTCGCCCTCCGCATCCAGGTCCACGGCGAACGCCATCCCCACCTCGCCTCCGACCTGACCAACCTCGGCGCCATCGACTTCGAAACAGGCCGCTACGCCCAGGCCGAGCCCCATTTCCGCCGCGCGCTTGCCATCGTCGAAACCTGGTACGGACCAGAACATCCGGAAACCGGCTCAGCCCTCACCATGCTCGGCCGCTGTCTCGTCTATCAGCAAAGGAATGTCGAGGCGCAGCCGCTGCTGCAGCGCGCGCTGGCGATTCAGGAGAAGGTCCTCGGCCCGGCCAACGCCCGCGTCGCCTCAGTGATCAACGATCTCGGCAACATCGCCGTCGCCGCCGCCCGTTACGACGAGGCCGAACTCTATTACCGGCGCATGGAAGACATCTACCGCCAGACGCGCGGCGATGCCCACTACCTGGTCGCCACGGCTCTTTCCAACCGCGCCAATGTCTATTTGAAGAAGGGTGACTTCGCCCGCGCCGAAGCCATCATGCACGACGTGGTGGCCCGCTACACCAAGGCGCTCTCGGCTTCGCACACCAACACCGCCATTGCCCGTATCCGCCTCGGCCGAACGTTGTCGCGGCAGAAGCGCTGGCGCGAAACGGTGGTGGAAAGCCAGGCCGGCTATGACTTGCTCAGCGCCCAGGCGCAACCCGCCGTGAGCTGGCTGCAGGGCGCGCGTGAAGACCTGGCCGCGGGTTATGCCGCGCTCGGCCAGGCGGAACTCGCCGCCCGCTATCAGAAGGAATGGGAGGAGGCGCGCAAGTAGGGCGGGGCGTGAGGAGCGCCGCGCGCTAGCGGTTCATCCCCGCAACGGCGTTGCTTACGGCAAACAGCGTCTTGCCCGCCGTCACATAGAGCGTCTTGTTGTCCGCCCCGCCAAAGGCTGTGTTTGTGATCGTGTCTTCGGGAATCGGAATCATCCGCAGCAGCTTGCCCTGCGGCGAGATCACGTGCACGCCGCATTTGGTGTCGAGCGTCTCGTGCGTTCCGCGCCGCCGGTGCAGTCCGGCCGCAGCGTAGAGGTTCCCCTCCACGTCGATCGCCATGCCATCCGCGCTGCGCCCCGGATAGAAGTTGTAGTGCACGCGGCGGTTGGCGAGCGTTCCCTCCGCCGACAGATCATAGGCGCGAATCGCCCGCGTGCCGCCCTCCACCTTGTTCGCCTCGATCAGGTAGAGCGTCTTGTCGTCCGGCGAAATCACCAGCCCGTTCGGCCATTCCGTGTCCGGCGCAGCCAGCAGCCGCGTGATCTTCCCATCCGGATCGATGCGATAGACGCCCGCCACCCCGGTCGCGTTCGCCGGCTTGGCCGCCGTCACAGACGTCGCATCCGGCGCCGGATCGGTGAAATACAGCCGGCCCTTGGAGTCGATCGTCACATCGTTCGGCGCGTTGAACGCCTTGCCCTCAAACTGCGCCGCGATCACCTCCACCTTGCCCGTCTTCATGTCCGTCCGCGTCACGCGCGGCGCCGAGCGCTCAGCGTCGGAGCCTTCGCACGCAATCAACCGCCCCTGCCCATCGAACAGTAGCCCGTTGGCGCGGTTCGAGTCGGCGCGAAACACCTCCTGCTTGCGCGTTTGGGGATCGAAGCGCAGGATGCGGTTGTTGGCCACATCGGTGAAGTAGATCATCCCGTCCGGGCCCTGCGCTGGACCTTCGGTGAAGGCCACTGTTGTCGCCACTTTTGCTTCGGGTTCTGGGGCTTCGGGCCCGGCCGGGCCTCAGGCGCGGGCGCCACCGCCGCCGGAGGCTTTCCGCCGCAGGAGACCAACGCCATCATCGCCGCCAGCAACACAAATCGCATGGCTAGGGATACTATCATGCGCCCCGCGCCGCCGCCCGCGCCGCCGCCCCTCGCCACCGCCCACGCCTCTACGGCGCGAAGAAGCCGCCGTTGATCTCGATCGTCTGCCCGTGGATGTAGTCGGCTTGCGGCGAGCACAGGAACAGGATCAGGTCGGCCATCTCCTCGTTGGTGCCCAACCGTCCCGCCGGAGTCATTTTCACCACGCCGTCCAAAATCTCGCGCGTCGAAAACACCTCGTGGAAGTAGTTGTCCACCGTCCCCGGGCTGATCGCATTCACGCGAATCCCGTGCGGCGCCAGTTCCTTGGCCAAGCCCTTGGTCATCGCCGTCACCGCCGCCTTGGCCGCGGCGTACACCGTCGCTCCCGGACCGCCGCCATTGCGCCCCGCAATCGAGCTCAGGTTCACAATGATCCCGCCGCCCTTGGCGATCATCGCCGGCGCCAGAGCCTGCGTCACAAACCACACGCTCTTCGTGTTCAGCGTCATCACCGCGTCGTAGGTGGCCTCGGTCAACTCAGCCAGCTTGGCGCGCTTCAACAGCGAACCGGCGTTGTTGATCAGCACATCCACCGTCAACCCCGCTCCGTCGAGCGTCTTCAACATCGTGCGGACGCCCTCCATCGTTGTGAAATCGGCCTGAATCGCCGACCCCGTCGCGCCAGCCTTGGCGATCTCTTTGAGCACCTGTTCGGCGCCCTCGGCATACGAGTTGTATTGAATGATGACGTTCGCGCACCCGGCCTGCGCCAGTTTGATTGCCGTCGCCGCGCCGATACCACGGCTGGCGCCCGTGACGAGCGCCGTTTTGCCTTGTAGGTTCATGACCGTGATTATGTCACCCGCCGCCGCGCCGCACCACGCGCCCGGCCCGCCCCCCATCGCCACACACGGCGCCGGGCCACGCGATAATCAAACTGGGCCCACCTGCATGAGCTTTTCCACCATCCCCGAAGCGATCGAAGATTTCCGCCAGGGAAAAATGCTCGTCGTCGTCGACGATGAGGATCGCGAAAACGAAGGCGACCTCACCGTCGCCGCCGAACGCATCACCCCCGAGATCATCAACTTCATGGCCCGCGAAGGCCGCGGCCTCATCTGCCTCGCCCTGGCCCCGGAGATCTGCGACTCCCTGCAACTCCCGCTCATGTCCCCCCGCAACACCTCCATGTTCGGCACCGCCTTCTGCGAGGCCATCGACGCCCGCGAAGGCGTCACCACCGGCATCTCCGCCTCTGACCGCTCCCACACCATCCGCGTTGCCATGGACCCCAACGCCCGCCCGCAGGACCTCTCCCGCCCCGGCCACATGTTCCCCCTCCGCGCCCGCTCCGGCGGTGTCCTCGTCCGCGCCGGCCAAACCGAAGCCGCCGTCGACCTCGCGCGCATGGCCGGCCTCCGCCCCGGCGGCGTGATCTGCGAAATCATGAACGACGACGGCACCATGGCGCGCTTACCGCAGCTGCAGGAGTTTTGCTCACGGTTTGACTTGCGGCTCATCTCCGTGGCCGGCCTCATCCGCTACCGCATGCAGCATGAGCGCATCATCCGCCGCCTCGGTGAAGGCTCCATCCGCACCCACGCCGGCACCTTCCGCACCATCGCCTACACCGCCTCAATGGGCGCCGGCGACACCGAACGCCACACCGCGCTCGTCTACGGCGACATCACAGGCGGAGCCGATGTGCTCGTCCGCATGCACACCCACTGCTGCTACGGCAATCTCTTCGGCTCGCTCGATTGCGCCTGTTCGAGCCTCGTCCACCGCTCGCTGCGCCAGATTGCCGAACAGGGCCGCGGCGTGCTCGTCTATCTCCACCAGACCTCGCCCGGCATCCACATCGACGAAACCGCCGAGGGCGGTCCGAAACTGGTACCCCACGGCCGCGAATTCCTCCACTACGCCACCCCTGACGGCCAGCGCAAATTGCAGCATGAAGTCGGCATCGGCGCGCAAATCCTCTCCGACCTCGGCCTCACCCGCATCCGCCTGCTCACCAACCACCCACGCAAAATCGTCGCCCTGGAAGGGTATGGCATCGAAATCGTCGACCAGGTCCCCGTCCACGCCGAATCCGCGGAAAAATCCGGAACACAACCCATGTCCCGCCCGTAAGGAGCAATGTGAGGCAACCCATGAACCGCAGAATCGCTCTTTCCCTCCTGGCTACGGCCGTTTTCTCCCTCTCGCCGGCCGCCGCCGCCGACCAGGCCATGCTCCGTGCCGTCATGCCCGACGCCGTCGTTGTTGCCGGCGCCGATGTCGATCGCGTCATGAACTCACCCTTTGGCCAGTTCATGCTCGACCGCATGCGCGCCGAGGAGGAGAACCTCCAGAAACTCATCGAGATGACCGGCTTCGATCCGCGCCGCGATCTGCGTGAAGTGCTCATGGCCTCCCGCGCCCCGCAGGGCAAGGGCTCCGGCCTTGTCATGGCCCGCGGCACCTTCGATGTGTCGAAGCTCACCGCCACCGCCTCCACCCATGGCGCCGTGCTCGACTCCTACCAGGGCGCCACCATCTTCAACCTCAGTAAGTCGCAAACCAACACCGACATCGTCGCCTTGCTCTCCGGCCTCGTTCTGGCCGGTCCCAACGCCGACGTCCGTGCCGCGCTCGACCGCCTGCAGGCAGCCCAGTCTGCTCCCGCCGCCATCATCACGCAGGCCAACCTCGCCTCCGTGCAGTGGGACGCCTGGGCCGTCAGCACCGGGTCGCCCGCCCAGTTTGCCGGCGCCATTAAGAACCCCAACGTCGGCGGCGCGCTCAAGGGCGACGTCCTGCAGGGCATCACGCAAACCTCCGGCGGCGTGCGCTTCGGCGCCAATGTCGAGGTCGGCGGCGAGGCCGTCATGCGCAGCGCGCAGGACGCCACCGCGCTGGTGGACGTCTACAAGTTCCTGCTCTCGATGATCCAGATGAATGCGCCCAAGGCCGGCCCGGCCGCTTCGCAGCTGCAGTCCTTCATCGGCTCCATGAACGTCACCACGTCGGGTAATGTCGTCAAGTTCACGGCCCAACTGCCCGAGGCGGAACTGGAGAAGCTGATCAACGGCGGCCGGCGCACCACGGCCCAACTGCGCTAACCTACCGCCCCTCTTCCGGCTCAGCGGAACAGCGTGTAGGTCAGATAGCCGATGGTCGCCCCCAGCAGGCTCCCGGCCAGCACATCGCTCAGGAAGTGCATGCCGAGCAGAATGCGCGAGGCGCCAATCGACACCGCGCAGAACAGCACGCCCATCATCAGCGAAGGATAGAACAGGCTCACCACGACGGCCAACGCAAAGGCCGTCATGGTGTGGCCGGAAGGAAAGCTGAACTGGTCCGGCGGCAACAGTTTGGCCCAGCAGTGAGGCTCCACATGACACGGTCGCTTGCGGTTGGCCACCCGCTTCATCCACAGGAAGTTGGTGATGCTCAGCGCTCCGGCCACCAGCATTGCCGCCACGGCGCGGAAACGTTCGTCCCCGCCGGCGGCCAGCAGCGCCGCCATCAACGCATACCACAGCCAGCCGTCGCCGCCACGGGTGGCGCAGATCATCCACGCACGCACCCACTGTGGCGCACTCCAGCGATTCACCCGGCGCATAAGCCGGTAATCTCGGCTGGCGATGTAATCTCTCACCGTAATTGCCAGCATAGCGCTCCTGGAGGGCGGCCTGCCCGCCTGCCGTTCCCTGCTGTTGACAAGATACGGCCGCGAAGGAACCAATGTTCCCCACTCTCATCTTGCGGCCCGATTGTGACAGCGCGTTAAAAAGGCGAAGAAACAAAGATGAATTCATTTGTTTCGAGCCCCGCGATTCCCTACCATATGAGTTTGCCCCGTCCCCGAGTCGATCTCGTCTATTTCAACGCCGGCGCCGGCCACCGCAGCGCCACGCTCGCCCTGGAAGCCGTCCTCAAGCAGCAGCAGCGCCCCTGGGACATCCGCCTCGTCAATCTCAACGATGTGATGGCCCCCACCGACATGTTCAAGAGGATCACCGGGGCCGGCCTGGAGGACATCTACAACCTCCTCCTCAAAAAGGGCTGGACGCTGGGCACCCGCCAGGCCTTGCCCATCATGCACGGCCTGATCCGCCTCTACCACTCTCCGCAGGTCGGCCTCATCGAGAAGTTCTGGCGCCAGGACACCCCCGACCTCGCCGTCTCGCTCATCCCCAACTTCAACCGCGCCATGCTCCAGGCCCTGCGCCGCATCACCCCGCGCACGCCCTTCGTCACCATCCTCACCGACATGGCCGACTTCCCGCCCCACTTCTGGCTTGAACCGCAAGAACAACACGTCATCTGCGGCACCGCCAAAGCCGTCGAACAGGCCCGCGCCATGGGCCACACGCCTGACCGCATCCACCCCGTCTCGGGCATGATCCTCCGCCCCGCCTTCTACGAACTCCCGCAGTGGGACCGCGCCGCCGAACTCACCAAACTCGGCCTTGACCCTTCGCGCCCCACCGGACTCGCGCTCTTCGGCGGCCAGGGCGCGCCCGTCATGGCCGACCTCGTGCGCCGCCTCCAAACCGCTTCCCGCCCGCTCCAACTCATCCTCCTCTGCGGCCACAACGACGCCCTCGCCGCCCGCCTGCGCGCCCTGCCCACACGCATCCCCATCCACGTTGAGGGCTTCACCACCGAGGTCCCCCGCTTTATGGCCATCTCCGACTTCATGATCGGCAAGCCCGGCCCGGGCAGCATCTCCGAAGCCATGGCCATGAAACTCCCCGTCATCGTCGAACGCAACGCCTGGACCATGCCCCAGGAGCGCTACAACTGCGACTGGCTGCTCGAACGCGACGCCGGCATCGTGCTCAAGAACTTCCGCCACATCGGCCCCGCCATCGAGCAGGTGCTCCAACCCGGCACGCTTGACCGCATGCGCGCCAACGCCGGCGCCATCCACAACCGTGCCGTCTTCGAGATCGCCGACATCCTCGCCGGCCTGATTCCCGCGTAGCTCCCCTTACGCCGCGCCGCTCCCCTTCACCTCTGTGCCGCCCCCCTCTACCGCCGCGCCGGCGGCTGCGCCGTCAACGGATCCTCCGGCCACGAGTGCTTCGGATACCGCCGCGACAACTCCCTTCGCAACTGCGGATACAGCCGCTCCCAGAATCCCGCCAGGTCCGTCGTCGTCTGCACGGGCCGCATGTTCGGCGCCAGCAGTTCGATCAGCAGCGGCGTCGTCCCGCCAATGCGCGGCGTCTCCTTCATGCCGAAGAACTCCTGTAGCCGCGCCGCCACCACGGGCGGCTTGCCCGCCTCATAGCGCACAGCCGCCGTGCGCCCGCTCGGCAGCCGCAGCCGCGCCGGGGCCATCTCCTCGAACCGCCTCCGCGCGCCCGCATCCAGCCGCGTATCCAACGCCGCCATCAACGCCCCGTCGCGGCAGGCCACGCTCAGATCACTGAAGCTCGTCAATCCAAAACACATCTCCCGCAGCGCCGCCATTACCTCGTTCTCATCCAGCGCCGGAATGCCGCACGACTCGGCCGCAAACGCCCGCCGCAGCCGGTAGGCCGCCCACTCCTCGTGATCGACAAACCGGTGCAGCCCCGTTTCAAACGCCTTTTGCGCCAGCAGCGCCGCACCCTGCTCCGGATCCACCGCCCGCCCGCGTGTCTCTTCCAGCACAACGCCTTCATACAGCAGCGCGCTCACGCTCTCCACGCGCTCGCCCATGCGGTGCCACTCCACGCCGTCGCGCTCCTCGATCCGGTCCGGGAACAAATCAATCAACCACTCCGGCTCAATGCGCGCAAACAGGCGCAGCAGCGGTTCGGCGCGGTCCTTGCGCTCCTCGATGTCGAGCGCCACGGCCAGCTTGCCGTCGCGCAAACGCCGCAGCCGGTCCGGATAGCCGCGCAGCACGGCCAGCAGCAGGCCCACGTCATCGCGCGAACCGCGCGCCGGCCGCGCAATGCGCGCAATCTGGTCGCGAATGCGCCGCGTCGCAAACGACGGCTGCCCGTGCAGAGCATCAAGCAGATCCACGCCGCCCCGCGCCTCGCGCCCATAGTCGCCTGAACTCAGCAGCGCCGCCGCTTCGCACGCCAACTCACCCGCCCCGCGCCGGCCTGCCTCCACCAGCAGCGCGGCCAGCCTCGGATGCAGCGGCAAGCGCGCCATCCGCGCCGCGTCGTCCCCCGCCGCTCCAATGCGTCTCAGTAGCTCGCCCGCCGCCTGCCAGGCTGCCTCCGGCGGCGCATCCAGCCAGGGCAGGGAAGCCGGCTCGCCAATTCCCATCGCCTGCAATTCCAGACACAGCGCACTTAATTCCCGCCGCAGCACTTCCGGCGTGTCATGCCCAGCGCGCCGCACCAGGTCCTCTTGCGGATAGAGCCGGATCACCCGCCCCGGCCGCGTCCGCCCCGCGCGCCCGGCCCGCTGCGCCGCGCTGGCCTGGCTGATGCGCGTCACCGTCAGCTCCGGCAGGCCCGTGTGCACGGAGTCGCGCGCCACCCGCGCCAGTCCGGAATCGATCACCACGGTCACGCCGTCAATCGTCACCGAGCTTTCGGCGACGTTGGTGGAGAAGATCACCTTGCGCCGCGCCGAGGGCAGCAGCGCCCGGTCCTGCTCCTCCGGCGGCAGGTCGCCATACAACGGCAGACCCTCGGCCCCCAGCCGTGCGATCGTCCCTTCGCACGCCCGCATCGCCGCGCGGATCTCCCGCGCCCCCGGCAGGAACACCAGCACATCGCCATCCAACCCGCTCGCCGCCACGCGCTCCAGCGCCTGCGCCACCTGCTCTTCCAGCGCCGCCGCCGAGTGCGGCGTGTACTCCACCGTCAACGGAAACAACCGCCCTTCGCTCTTCACCACCGGACATCCGCCCATATGCCGCGCCAGCCGGTCGCCATCGAGCGTCGCCGACATCGCCACCAGCCGCAGCTCCGGCCGCGCGGTCCGTTGCAAACGCAACAGCAACGCCAGCGCCGCGTCCCCATCCAGGTGCCGCTCATGAAACTCATCCAGCACCACCGTCGCCACGCCGCGCAGCGTCGTGTCGTGCAGCAGCCGCCGCGTCAGCACGCCTTCGGTGAGGAACCGCAGCCGCGTGCGCGGCCCCGCCGCCTCTTCAAACCGCACCTGGTAGCCGACCGTCTCTCCCAACTCCTCGCCCATCTCCTCGGCCACCCGCCGCGCCGACATCCGCGCCGCCACACGCCTCGGCTCCAACACCACCACCGGCCCAAACTCCAGCAGCGCCGGCGGCACGCGCGTCGTCTTGCCCGCGCCCGGCGCCGCCTCCAGCACGAGGTTCCCCCCGCCACGCAAATGCGCGAGGATCTCCGGCACCAATTCATCAACGGGCAGTGGGGACTTGCGGTTCATGCGGGCGCTAGACTGTTGTCCATCATGCCAGAGCTGCCCGACATCGAGGTGTACCTCGAAGCGCTCGATGCCCGCATCACCGGCCACACCCTGCGCGCCGTGCGCCTCGGCAACCCCTTTCTGTTGCGCTCGGTCGAGCCTCCGCTCGAGGCCGCCCTTGGCCACACCGTCACCGCTCTGCGCCGCGTCGGCAAACGCATCGCCATCGGCCTCGACAACGATCTCTGGCTCGTTCTCCACCTCATGATCGCCGGCCGCCTCCACTGGAAAAAGCCCGGCGTTAAGCTCGCCGGCCGCAACGCCCTCGCCGCCTTCGACTTCGACCACGGCTCGCTCACCCTCACCGAAGCCGGCTCGCAGCGCAAAGCCTCGCTGCTCGTAGTCAACGGCGCGGCGGGCCTCGCCGCCATCGACCCCGGCGGTATCGAAGTGCTCCCCTCCACGCCCGCCCAGTTCGCCCACATCCTACGCTCCGCCAATCACACGCTGAAGCGCGCTCTCACCGATCCCAAACTCTTCAGCGGCATCGGCAACGCCTACTCCGACGAAATCCTCCACCACGCCCGCCTCTCCCCGCTGCAACTCACACAGAAACTCACCGATGCCGAGATCGAGCGCCTCCACGCCTCCATCCTCACCGTCATGAACGACTGGATCGAACGCCTCCGCGCCGAAGCCGCCTCGGGCTTCCCCGAAGGCGTCACCGCGTTTCGCGACGACATGGCCGTCCACGGCCGCTTCGGCAAACCCTGCCCCGTATGCGCCGCCCCCGTCCAGCGCATCCGCTATGCCACCAACGAATGCAACTACTGCGCCCGCTGCCAAACCGGCGGCCGCGTGCTCGCTGACCGCGCCCTCTCCCGCCTCCTCGGCGCCGACTTCCCGCGCTCGCTCGACGACTAGGCTCCCCAAGACGACTCACCCCTCCAGCCCCGCCGCCCCTTGCCCCGCCGCACCTTGCCCCGCCGCCCTTCCAGCCCCGCGGCCCCCCTCTGCTATGCTCTTACTCCACGCATGAACGGCAAGGTGATCCTCGTCACGGGCGGCGCCGGCGGTATCGGCTCTGAGGTCAGCGCCCATCTCTCTTCTCTCGGCGCCCGCGTCGTGCTCGCCGACGTCAATGCCGCCTCCGCCGCGGCCCGCGCCGCCGCCCTCTCGCCCACCGGCGACTGCGCCGGCGTGGCCTGCGACATCACCAATCCGGACGATTGCGGCCGTGCCGCCGCCTTCGCCCTCGATCACTTCGGCCGCCTCGACGGCATGGTCAACTGCGCGGGCGTCAGCAAGCCGCACGACTCGCTCACCCTCCCCCCCGCTGACTGGGCGCGCATGGTCGACATCCAGCTCAACGGCGCCTTCTACATCGCCCAAGCCTGCGCCCGCCGCATGCCCGCTTCCGGCGGCGCCATCGTCTTCATCACCTCCACCAACGCCGAGGCCGCCTTCCCCCGCCGCGCGGCGTACTGCGCCGCCAAGGCCGGTGTCGCCATGCTCACCAAGGTCCTGGCCATTGAGTGGGCCGCCCAGGGCATTCGCGTCAATGCCGTCGGCCCCGCGTATGTCGCCACGGAAATGACGCAGCGCAACATCGCCGCCGGCAACGTCAACGAAGCCCAAATCAAGGCCCGCATCCCGCTCGGCCGCCTCGCCCAACCCGCCGATGTCGCCTCCGCTGTCGCCTTCCTCCTCGGCGACGCCTCGTCCTTCGTCACCGGCCATTCCCTCTACGTCGATGGCGGCTGGCTCGCCTACGGGTACTTCTAGCTTGCTCCCCCGCCGCTCGCTCGTACTCCTGGTCGCCCTGCTGCTCGGCTCCACCACGCTCAACTACATCGACCGCCAGGTGCTCTCCGTTCTCGCTCCCGTCCTCCGCGACGAGTTCCATCTCTCCAACGCCCAATACGCCGCCATCCTGAACGCCTTCATGATCACCTACGCCCTCGGCATGCCCGCCGCCGGCTGGGTCCTCGACCGCATCGGCGTCGGCCGCGGACTCACGCTCGCCGTCACCTGGTGGTCCTTCGCCGGCATGCTCACCGCGCTCGCTCAGGGGCCGTTCAGCCTCGGCGCCTGCCGTTCGCTGCTCGCCATCGGCGAAAGCGGGGCCTGGCCTTCGTTCGCCAAAGCCGTCTCACTCTGGGTGCCCGCCCAGTGGCGCACGCTCGCCATCGGTGTCTGCAACAGCGGCTCCAGCCTCGGCGCCATGATCGCCCCGCCGCTGGTCGTCTTCCTGGCTCATCGCACCGGCTGGCAAGGAGCCTTCCTCGTCACCGGAGCCCTCGGCCTCCTCTGGGTGCTCGCCTTCCAACTCTTCCGCGCCGCTCACCCGCAAATGAAGCACACCCCCGCCACCACGCCCGGCGAAGCGGCCCTCCCCATGCGCGCCCTCCTCCCCCGCCGCCAGATGTGGATCGTCTTCACCTGCCGCTTCCTCGCCGACCCTATCTGGTACTTCTACGTCTTCTGGATCCCCGAATTCCTCACCCGTGAACGCGGCCTCAGCCTCGCCGCCATCGGCGCCGTCGCCTGGATCCCCTTCCTCGTCTCTGACCTCTCCAACTTCACCACCGGCCTTGCCGCCCTCCGCCTCGAACGCCACGGCTGGAGCCCCAACCGCACCCGCAAGTTCCTCATGGCCCTCGGCGCCGCCTTCTCCCCCATCGGCGTCGCCGCCGCCTTCACCACCTCGCTCTTCTGGACCATGACCTTCATCTCCGTCGCCATCTTCTTCTGGATGATCTGGTCGGTCACCGTGCAAACCCTCCCCGGCGACTACTTCCCGCCCCGCGCCGTCGCCTCCGCTTACGGCTTCGGCGGCCTCGGCTCCACCCTCGGCTCGGTGATCAGCATCTGGCTCGTCGGCCGCACGCTCGACCTCACCGGCTCCTACACCCCCGTCTTCCTCGCCCTCGGCCTCGTCATGCCCATCGCCTTCACCGCCGGCATGCTCCTCATGGGCCGCGTCGAACGCCTCGAGTTCGAGGCTTAGCTCTTGGCCACCCCCGAGGCCTCGATCAACGCATCGTTCGGGTAGAAGTGATCCACATTGTCGCGCGTGATCAACACATGCTTGATGAACTTCGCCGGCGGCGTCACCCGCTTGTTCAGGATGTCCAGCGCCAGCGCCAGCAGCCCTTCGCCATACTTCTCCGGGAAAATAGGCCACCGTCCCCACCAGCCGCGTCCGCTGCTGCCGCAACTCGGCCCGCCCCTCAGGCTCGGCGTTCTGCCCGATCACGGCGCACTCGGCCAAACGCCCCGCCTCCTCAAATGCCCGCAGCGCCCCGATCGCCGACGGGTCCGTCGCCGCCCCCACCAGAATCCGGTGCGCCCGCGTCGTCCGCAAATGCCGCCGCATCACCTCCCACGAGGTCTGGAACTGCCCGTCCCCATCCAGGTGCACCGGCTTCAGCGTCTCCGGCCTCCGCACCACCTCGTGCAACCCCATCAGCATCCCCTTCAACCTCGCCTGCGGAATCGACCCGCTTCGCGCCAGCTCCAACAACACGATTTCGTCCGTCTCGCCGCCCCAATTCTTGTTTGCCCACCGCCCCAGGTGCCGTCCGCCCAGCAAGCCCGCCTCATAGTTGTTGGCCCCAAAATAGGTCGCCCCCGGATGTGGAATGTCCACCGCGATCAGCGGAATCCCCGCCTCCATGTACTTGCGCGCAATCTCCGGCGCCGCCGACTCGTGCGCCTGAAACTCGATCACCAGATCCACCTCTTCCCGGATCAACCGGTCGGCGTTGCGCAGCGCCGTCTTCAGGTCATAGCGGTTGTCCACCATCACCAGCTCCACGCGCATCTCCCGCGAGGCCCGCTCCAACCCCGTGGCCACCTCGCGCGGAAACGACGAGTCCTGCCCCTGCCCGGCATAGCCGATGCGAAACCGCTTCTCCGGCCGCGGACCCGGCGTCAGCCGGTAACAACTATCCCCCGCCTTCTCCAGAAAGCCACACCAGTGCAGCGAGTACAGCACGCGGAAGCAGAGCGCCTTGGTCAAACCCGTCCGCGCCACCACATCGCGCAGCCGCAGCGCCTCGCCCGTGTCGCGAAACGCCCGCAACACCTCAGCCGCGTGCACCAGCGACTTCAACAGATACGACCGCCGTGGCCGCTCCGCCTCCGCCTGTGGTTTGGTTTCGATATCCATAACAGCACTCAACTCGCTGGATTCGTACTGAATTCCATATAGCAGCAGTAAAGCGGTTCAGCGTGTTGATTCGATGTTTGTTTTCTCTACGCTTCCAGTTCCTGATCGTATCACATAGCAAAACTACTGAGAACGATTACAGTTTGCTTGGCCTGATCACACTTGTGTGTCAGCATCGGGCCAGCCAGTTCAGGAGGTCAACATGACACCGCTCCGTTTGCGCCATGACCGCCGGTTCCGTTCCGCCGCCGCGGCGCTGCTTCTTCTCACGTTCCTGCTCGTCCCCCCCGCCTTGGCCCAGGAGGCCCGCGGCACGATCGTAGGCACGATTACAGACTCCACCGGCGCCGTCATTCCCGGCGCTAAAGTTGACGTAATCAGCAAAACCATGGGCACCAAAGTGTCCCTCACCACCAACGAGTCCGGCCACTACCAGGCGGCTTACCTCATCCCTGGCGAATACCAGGTGGTGGCCCAGTCCGACGGCTTCAAGCGCTTCATCCGCGACGGCATCGAAGTCCGCGTGAACGACCGCGTCGAGGTCAACCTCTCGCTGGAAGTCGGCGGCACCGAACAAAGCGTAACCGTCACCGGCGAAACTCCGCTGCTCAATACCACCTCCTCTTCACTCGGCCAGGTGGTCGACGGCCGCCGCGTGAGCGAACTGCCCATCCCGCACGGCAACCCCTACTTCCTCATCGGGCTCGCCTCCGGCGTCTCCTTCACGCGCGACCCGCGCCTCGACCGGCCCTTCGAGCCCACCCACATCGTCGGCTACTCCATGGATGGCACCAAGGCCAACCGCAGCGACGTCACCATCGACGGCGCGCCCTCGACCGCCACCGCCAACGCCGGCGAAGTCATCTCCTCCTACGTGCCCCCGGCCGACCTCGTGGCCGAGTTCAAGGTCCAGACCGCGACCTTCGACGCGAGCTTCGGCCAGACCGAAGGCGGCGTCACCAACATCAGCCTCAAGTCAGGCACCAACGCCCTCCACGGCACGGCTTACTACAACAAAATGGCCCCCTCGCTCTTTGCCAACGACTACTTCGCCAACGCCAACCGCATCCCGCGCCCCGAGTTCACCTACAACCGCTGGGGCGGCGTTGCCGGCGGCCCGTGTTGATCCCCAAGCTCTACGACGGCCGCAACAAGACCTTCTTCCAGTACGGCTATGAGGGCATCAACGAGTCCCGCCCGCGCAACAACGGCACGGCCACCGTCCCCACCATGGAAATGCGCAACGGCGACTTCTCCAAACTCCTCGCTCTCGGCTCCAACTACCAGATCTACAATCCCTTCACGCGCGCCACCGCCACCGGCGGCCGCTTCACTTCGCAGCCCTTTGCCGGCAATCGAATCCCGGCATCGCTGTTCAATCCCATCGCCAAGAAAGTGCTCGACACCTACTATCCGGCCCCGCTCACGGCCGGTAATGCCGATGGCACAAACAACTTCCAGAACCCCTCACTGCCGGAAAACATCACCTACGCCACTCACTCGGCCCGCATCGACCACGCCGTTTCCGAACGGCAGCGCGTCTTTGGCCGCTACAGCTGGTATGACCGCGACTCCGACTACAACGACTATTTCGGCAACGTTGCCTCCGGCACCAGATTCCTCTTCGTCTCCCGCTCGGCGGTTTTTGACGATGTTTACACTCTCACGCCCACCACGGTGGTGAATGTCCGTTACGGCTATAACCGGTTCATTCGCGGTTCGGATTCCAAGGCCGAGGCCGTTGGATTCGACGCTACTTCCCTTGGCTTCCCCTCGGCCTTTAATAACCTCACCGACGCCAGTACGCGCCGCTTCCCGCGCTTCGACATCACCGGCTACCAGGGTACGGCTCAAGGTGGCGAATACCGCCCCATCGATACCCATTCCTTCAATGGCACCGTTCAGAAGTCCATCGGCGCCCACTTCCTGAAGACCGGCATGGAGTTCCGCGCCTACCGCGAAAACAGTCTCTTCTTCGGCAATGACCAGACTGGACGCTTTATCTTCGACGCCGGTTGGACGCGCGGCCCGCTCGACAACTCGCCCACCGCGCCCGGCTCGCTCGGCCAGTCCGTCGCCGCGTTTCTTCTCGGTCTGCCCAGCAATTCGAGCCTCATCTCGCGCCCGGCCAGCTATGCCGAGCAGTCCCTCTCCTGGGGCTTCTTCGTGCATGACGATTGGAAGGTCACCCGCAAGCTCTCGCTCAACCTCGGCGTCCGTTGGGAGTTTGAAAACGCACTCACTGAGCGCTACAACCGCTCCGTCAAAGGCCTCGACCTCTCCGTTGTGCAGCCCTTTGAAGGCGCGGCCCAAACCGCCTACGCCCGCAACCCGACTCCCGAAGTGCCCGTCTCGCAGTTCCTCACCCGCGGTGGCCTCTTCTTCACCGGCATCGGCGGCCAGTCGCGCGGCGTCTATGACACGCCCAAGCGCAACATCATGCCGCGCATCGGCTTCGCCTACCAGGCCGATCCGAAGACCGTCATCCGCGGCGGCTACGGCATCTTCTTCGGCTTCCTCGGCCAGCGCCGAGGCGATGTCATCCAATCCGGCTTCAGCCGCAACACGCCGTTCTTTGCCACCACCGACAACCTGAACTTCACCGGCTCACTCTCCAATCCCTTCCCCAACGGCGTGCTCGAACCCCTCGGCGCGGCCCAGGGAACTCTCACCTTCGTCGGCCAGAGCGTTACCTTCTTTGACCAGCAACCCGTCATGCCCTACATGCAGCGCTGGCAGTTGAGCATCCAACGCGAAGTCGGCCAGGGCTTCGTCGTCGAAGGCCTCTACGTCGGCAACCGCGGCAATAACGTGGAGATGTCGCAGAACCTCAACGTCACCCCGCAGCAGTACCTCAGCACCACCGGCACACGCGACACAGCCCGCATCAACTACCTCAGCGCCAACCTGCCGAATCCCTTTGTCGGCCTGCTCCCCTCGGGCGCCATCGCCGGCCTCACCTCCACCAACATCGGCCGTGAGCGCCTGCTGCGCCCCTACCCGCACTTTGACGGCGTCACCCACGCTCGCTTCGACGGCTACTCCTGGTATCACTCCGCTCAGCTTCAGGTGGAAAAGCGCTTCTCCCGGGGCTACACCGTCATGCTCAACTACACCTTCTCCAAGTTCATGCAGGCCAGTGAACTGCTGAACCAGGACGACCCGCGGCCCGTCGAGGTCATCTCCGACGCCGACCGCCCGCACCGCCTCACCGTCAGCGGCATCTGGGAGCTCCCCTTCGGCCGCGGCAAGATGTTCGGCGGCGACCTGAAGGGCATCGCCAACGGCCTCATCGGCGGCTGGCAGCTCTCCGGCATCTACTCCCTCCAGAGCGGTGCGCCGATCAACTTCGGCAACGTCATCTTCAACGGCGACGTGAAGAACCTCCGTCTTGACGGCGACCAGCAAAGCTTGCGTCAGTGGTTCAACGTGAACGCCGGCTTCGAGCGCAGCTCCGCGCTCCAGTTAGACCGCAACGTGCGCACCTTCCCCCTCCGCTTCGGCTTCCTCCGCGCCGACAAGATCAACAACTATGACCTGTCGTTGATCAAGAACACGCGCTTCAAGGAAAGCCTCAACGCCCAGTTCAAGGCGGAGTTCCTGAACGCTTTCAACCACCCGCTCTTCGCCGCGCCGAACACCAACCCGGCCGTGGTTCAGTTTGGAACCATCCAAACCTCCACCCAAGCCAACTACGCGCGGCGCATTCAGCTTACGGCGAAGTTCATCTTCTAACCGTTCGCTCCCCGGTCCCAACCAAACGCACCCGGCTCACAAGGCCGGGTGCGTTTTCGTTTGGACCGCCCGCAGCGCCCCCCCAAAAAAATATCCCGCCCCCCGTTGGCACCGTCCCCTTCCTGGTATATACTCTCGCCAACTTGCAGTTCGCGTATTGATTGAGAAGGGGTAGTTACATGAGAAAATTCACGTTAATTTTCGCCTGTGCCATGTGTCTGGGTTCCCTGCTGTTGGCCCAAATCGGTATCGGCACCATCACCGGCCGCATCAGTGACGCCAGCGGGGCCATCGTGCCCGGCGCCATCATCACCGTTGTTGCCGCCGACACCAATTTCACATTCAAAGCCACCGCCAATGAGGACGGTTTATACCGGGTTCTTTCCTTGAACCCCGGTAAGTACCGCGTCACGGTGGAAGCCCAGGGCTTTAAGAAGACCACCCAGGAGGTGGAACTCCGCACCGGCGATACCCTCGCCGTTGACGCCGCGCTTCAGGTCGGCAGCCTCAACGAATCCATCGAGGTCTCCAGCGCCGCCACGCTGCTGGAAACCGAAACCTCGGCCACCGGCTCGGTCGTCGCCGGCTCCGTGCTCTATGACCTGCCGCTCTACCAGCGCTACGTCAACTCCACCCTCAACCTCGTCCCCGGCATGACCTCCGGCGGCTATGCCTATGGCGGCAGCCTCGGCAGCTACCACCTGGCCGGCCAGCGCAGCGGCGCCATCGGCATCTTCGAAGACGGCGTCAACGGCAACGACCAGCAGGGCGGCACCGAGACCATCAAACCTCTCCAGAACGCTCTCGCCGAAGTGAAGGTGCTCACCACCGTGCCCCCCGCCGAATACGGCCACTCCGCCGGCGGCGTCATCAGCGTCGCCAAGAAAAGCGGCACCAACGAAATCCACGGCATGGCCTCCTTCTACGGCCGCACCCGCAGCATGCAACACCGGCTCTTCTATGACCGCGACCGGTCCTCGGCCCCCACCGCCGGACGCCCCAACGGCCAGTCCGTCTTCTTCATGCAGCCCGATGCCAACGTCGGCGGACCCATCATCAAGAACCGCACCTTCTTCTTCTTCGGCTACCAGCGCCTTCACGAAAAGAAGGTCGCCCAGGTCGACGCGACCACACCTACCGCCGAAATGCTCGCTGGCAATTTCAATTTCCCGGGCGTAACGGCCAACCCCATCTTCGACCCCGCCTCCACCCGCCGCAACGCCGACGGCACCTGGGCCCGTGACCCCTTCCCCGGTAACATCGTCCCCACCGGACGCTTCGACCCCGTCGCCCGCAACGTCATCGCCATCGACCCTTGGGTGAAGCCCAACCGTGCCGGCACCTTTAACGCCCAAGGCCCCAACGGCAATCTCCTCGGCTCCGAATTCGCCCGCGTCTTTTTCGACGACTACAACCTCCGCATCGACCACCAGTTCAACACCAACCTCAAGATGTACGGCAGCTACACCGAGAACCGTCAGAACGGTCTCGGCCGCCCCATCAACATCAAAGAGGAACAGGGCGCTTTCGACGCCTCCCAGGGCCGCAACGCGCCGTTCTATCAGCGCAACCTCTCGATGGGCAAAACCTGGATACTCCGCCCCAACATCGTCAACGACGCCCGCGTCGGCTACTTCCGCCGTGTCAACCGCACCACCATCCCCGGCTTCGGCGAAAACTGGAGCCAGAAGCTCGGCATCCCCAACCACCCCAACCCCGTCGTGCCCAGCTTCGGCGGCGGCAACACCAACCGCTATGCCGCCGACTCCATCTACGGCATCTACGGCAACAACCCCAGCCAGTTGGTCAACGAGACCCTCTCGTTCCGCAACGACACCTCCGTCATACACGGCCGCCACGCCCTGAAGTTCGGCTACGAACTTCTCCGCTTCCGCCTCAACAGCGCCATTCAGGCCAACTTCACCCAATACTCCTTTGCCGGAGTGACCGCGGGCCTGCAACCGAACGGCGCCACCGTCCCCAACACCGGCAATACCATGGCCGGATTCCTCACCGGCTATCTCCAGTCGGCCGTCTTCCGCGGTGAGACCTCAAGCTGGCTCCCGCGCTCCTCCATCCACAGCTTCTACATCCAGGACGACTGGAAGGTGAACCCTGAACTCACCCTCAACATCGGCCTGCGCTACTCCAATGAGAGCCCGTTCAACACCAAGTACGGTCTCATGTCGAACTTCGACCCCACCGCCACCGATCCACTCACCGGCCGCACCGGCGCCATCATCCACCCCAAGTCCGGCCTCAACCGCCGCGACAACAACAACTTCAACCCGCGCCTCGGCGTCGCCTGGCACCCCATGGAAAAATGGGTCTTCCGCGGCGGCCTCGGCATGTACACCGTCGACGTCAAGTTCCCCGCCTCGCGCGACCAGTACGACGAATACCAGGCCATTGCCAACGTCGAACCCTTGCCCGGCAATCCCACTCCGATCTACCAGATCAGCCGCGCCGCCGCCGCCCCCGCGTTCCTCATCAACCCTGACCTCTCGGCCCCCTTCCGCGGCGCCAACTTCAGCAACCGCGGCGTCGCCTGGTGGGACCAGAACCTGCGCAATCCCTACGTGCTCAACTGGAACGCCAGCGTGCAGTATGAGTTCACCCGCAACTACCTGCTTGAGTTCAGCTACCAGGGCTCCTCAGGCGTCGGCCTTGTCGAACGTTGGCAAGCCAACACCTTCCCGGTGGACTTCGCCAACGGCAACCCCACCCTTCAGAACCAGGTGCTGGCCGCTTCCCAGAACTACCGCCCCTACAACCACTTCGGCACCATCAACATGCGCTCCAATTTCGGCCACTCCAGCTTCCACTCCGGCACCGTGAAGTTGGAAAAACGCCTCTCGCGCGGCATGTTCTTCAACACCTTCTACACCTTCTCCAAGTGCATCAACAGCCAGGACAACGACAACTCCGGCGCCGGCATCGCACCCATCCAGAACCGGTCGCTCGAAAAAGGCCGCTGCGGCTATGACCGCAACCACCGCTTCATCGGCACCATCAATTACGAGCTCCCCTTCGGCAAGGGCAAACGCTTCATGAATAGCGGCGTCCTCGGCTGGATCGCCAGCGGCCTGGAAATCTCCTGGATCCAAACCATGGAGACCGGCAACCCGCTCACCTTCAGCTTCGCCAACAGCCCCTACAACTATTACCCGACCTTCGCCGGCAATCGCCGCCCCGACCTCGTCACCCAGCCCGTGCACGACAATAGCACCTGGAACAACGGCGGAGGCGACCGCTTCACCCAGCAGAACCGCCCCGCCGTCATCGACATCAACGCCTTCGCCTGGCCCGGCGGCTGCGGCACGACGCTCACAGCCACCAACCGCGCCGGTTGCGATTACCGCCTCGGCAACGCCGGCCGCAACATCATCACCGGCCCCGGCCTTCTCTGGAGCCAGGTCTCAGCCCAGAAGAACTTCTACCTCGGCGAACGCTGGAACGCCCAGCTCCGTTGGGACTTCCAGAACGTCTTCAAGACCTTCAACTTCACCGGTCCCACCACCGCCGTCGACTTCCGCAACCCGCGCACCTTCGGCAAATACGGTGACGACCCGCGCACGGCCTCCCTCGGCGGCCAGCCGCTCATGAACCTCACGCTCATGATCCGGTTCTGAGCGCCACACACCTTAGCGCCCCGCCCAGCCACGGGGCGAAAAAACGCGGCGGCATCTCCCTGGGGAGGCCGCCGCGTTTCAGTTTCCGCTCCTGCTGCTACTGCTTCGCCTTCGGCTCGTTGAACCCGCGCTCCACCAGATCCTTCACATCCGTCGACAGCGGATGGTCGCGCCACAACCAGCGCATCATCTCCGGAATAAATGGTCCGCCCGACTTCAACCCGTGCTTGCCCACGCCGAAGTGATACGCCATGTCGTAGCCCTTCTCTTTGAGCGCCTCCACCATGCGCACATTCTGATAGAACCAGTCGCGCGTCTGGTCATAGGTGCCGTCGCGCCGAATGCCGCGGTTGTCATTGCGCCCGTCCACCAGGAAGATGCGGATCGGCTTCTTCGCCTCTTTCCGGATCATGTCCGGATACGCATGCCCGCCGCGCAGGTTCGTGAAGCTGCCCACGATGCTCCACACCTTGCGGAACTGGTCAGGCCGGTGCCAGGCCACCGTGAACGCCGCAATCGCCCCTGAACTCGTCCCCGCAATGCCGCGCTGCTCCGGGTCCTTGGAGATGTTGTACTCCTTATCCACCGCCGGCATCAGCTCGTCGATGATTACCCGCGGATAGCGGTCGTCCAACACGTTGTACTCGGTCGGCCGGTTCGTCGCCCGGTCGCCCCAATCGCTCGGCGTCGGATCGGGCTGGTCCGGCCGCCGCCCAGGGCTGATGAACACGCCGATCATCACCGGAAGCTCCCGCCGGTAGATCAGGTTGTCGAGCACGTTCGGAATCCGCGCGCTGCCATTGGGGTCCATGTGCGCCGGGCCGTCGTTGACGACCAGCAGGCTCGCCGGCGTCTTCGGGTCATACTGCGCCGGCACATAAACCCAATAGGTGTGTGACGTGCCCTCGTACACCTTGCTCGCAATCTGGAACGGCCCCTTCATCGTGCCCTTCGGCACGCCCTCCTGCGGCAGCGAATCCGGGCCCAGAATGTAGTATTTGTCGGTGTTGGGAAGTTGCGCCGCTTGCGGCTGCGCCAGCGCCGCCGTGGCCGCCAGCAGCATTCCCAGGCTGGTGAAAGAAATCGATCGCATAGGTGGCGGCCAACCTATCACACCCGGCCCGCGTCCCGCCAGCCCTCCGTGTCGCGTCTTCCCTGTCGCGTCTTCCCTTGCCCGCACCAACTGAGTCCCCTACAATGACAGAAAGGGGATCCTTCACAGCACATGAGCGATGCACCCGAGCTCTCGGCCCGTGCGGAACAGATTCTGCAATCGGTTGTGCGCGCCTACATCGACACCGGTGAACCCGTTGCCTCGCAGGACATCTCGCGCCTCCGTCGCCATCACCTCAGCCCCGCCTCCATCCGCAATGTGATGGCCGAACTGGCTGACCAGGGCTATCTGCACCAGCCCCACACCTCGGCCGGACGAGTCCCCACCAGCAAGGCCTACGCCCTCTACGTCCGCGCCCTGGCCGCCCGGCGCCCCGCCATGAGCGAGGTCGGCCGCATCCGCGAAGAGCTCAGCCAGTCGCAAACCGTCGAGGAGCGCGTCGAACGCAGCTCCCAAATGCTCACCGGCCTGTCCAACGGACTCGGCATCGCCGCCGCCATCCCCACCTCCAGCCAGGTCCTCGACCAGGTCGAACTGCTCCTGGTCGGCGGCACGCGCGTCCTTATGGTCGTCGTCACCCGCGACAAGATGGTCCGCGACCAGTTGCTGACCCTCGACGAGCCCATCCCGCAGGAAGAGCTCACCGCCATCCGCAACTACCTCAACGCCAACTTCTCCGGCTGGCGCCTCTCCGGCATCCGCGCCGAACTCCGCGCCCGCCTCGACCAGGCCAGCGCCGACTACGGCGCCCTCCTGCGCAAACTCATCCTCCTCTACGACAAGGGCCTGCTCGAAACCGCTCCCGTCGCCGAATTCCATATGGAGGGCGCCTCCAACCTCGTCAGCTTCGACTTCCAGATCACCCGCGACCGCCTGCGCGAAATGTTCCGCGCCCTCGAAGAGAAGAAGCGCATCCTCCACCTGCTCGACCGTTTCCTTGAACCCCCGCTCGGCGAGGTCGTCGTCCAGATCGGCATGGCCGGCGAAGACCCCTCGCTCAGCCCGCTCTCCCTCATCGGCATCTCCCTCACCATGCCCGGCGGCCTCACCGCCAAGTTCGCCGTCATCGGCCCCGTGCGCATGGACTATGAACGCGCCCTCGCAGCCGTGCGCAACGTCGGCCAGGCCTACCTCGGCCTGCCCAGTTGATGCCGCGCCCGTTCCTGCCGCGCCGGCGGTCACACTCCCTCGACTTTTTCTAACCCCCCGATTTCCAATCACATCTCCGCCCACTGTTCCGTTTCCCCGCTCTAACTCGCTACACTGTGTGTTGGGCATCTTTTCCTTTATGAGCACGGAGAAACACGACGCTACCCTCGACTCTGCCGAAGCCGCCGCTGCCGCCGCTGCCGACGAAGGCCAGGCGCCGGCCGCCGAGGCTCACCCGCCAGAGTTGACCGAACACTCGCTCGCCGCCGATGTCGAGCGCCTGCTCGCCGAAAAGCTCGAGCTGCAGGACCTGCTCCAGCGCCGCCAGGCCGAATTCGAAAACTTCAAACGCCGCTCCGACCGCGAACGCGGCGACATCTTCGACACCGCCACCATGGAGACCCTGAAGAACTTCCTCCAGGTGCTCGACGACCTCGAACGCGGCCTCAAGTCCGCACCCGCCGAAGACGGCCCGGCTAGGGAATTCGCCAAGGGTCTCGAACTGATTTACCAGAGAACCCTCGACTTATTTACCCGTCTTGGCGTAACCAGCGTAAAGTCCGAGGGCGAAAAGTTCGATCCCAACATGCACCATGCCGTTCAAAAGGTCGAGTCCAACGAACACGAGGACGAAACCATTCTCGAGGAGTACCAGAAAGGCTACCTCTTCAAGGGACGCCTCCTGCGCCCGGCCATGGTCAAGGTTGCCGTACGGGAATAGAGGACTCCGATCCGCCATGAGGGAGAGCATCAGCCGGTGACCAAAGCCGACTACTACGAAGTTCTGAACGTGGAGCGCACCGCCGACGAAGCGGCGCTGAAAAGCGCCTACCGCAAGGCCGCGCTCAAATACCATCCGGACCGCAACCCCGGCGACAAAGCCGCCGAAGAGAAATTCAAGGAGCTCGCCGAGGCCTATAGCGTCTTGAGCGATCCTCAACGCCGCGCCGCCTATGACCGCTACGGCCACGACGGCCTCCAGGCCGGCGGCTCCAACGTCAACCCCGACGTCTTCACCGAATTCAACGACATCTTCGGCGACTTCTTCGGCTTCGGCGACCTCTTCGGCATGGGCGGCGGCAACCGCCGCGCCAATCCCAATCGCGCCCAGCGCGGCGAGGATGTCCGCTACGACCTCAACATCGAGTTCGACGACGCCATGCGCGGTTCAGCCATCGAAATCCAGGTGCCGCGCCTCGATCCCTGTTCGCGCTGCCAGGGCAAAGGCGCCGAGGCCGACGGTCTGGTCACCTGCCCGACCTGCCGCGGCCGCGGCGAAGTTCTCTTCCAGCAGGCCTTCCTGCAGATCCGCCGCACCTGCGCCCAATGCGGCGGCCGCGGCCAGACCATCCGCAAAGCCTGCCAGCAGTGCAAAGGCGAAGGCTACACGCGCAGTGAGCGCAAGCTCCGCGTCAACATCCCGCCCGGCGTCGATACCGGTACGCGCCTGCGCCTCGCCGAGGAAGGCCAGCCCGGCTCCAACGGCGGCCCGCCCGGCGACCTCTACGTCGTCATCCGCGTCAAGCCCCACGCCGTCTTCGAGCGCCACGAAAACGACCTCCACTGCATCCTGCCCATCAACGTCGCCCAGGCCGCCCTTGGCGCGCAGATCGACCTGCTCACCTTCGACGGCCTGCAATCGGTGAAAATCCCCGAAGGCATCCAAAGCGGCCAGCAGATCCGCCTCAAGGGCTTCGGCGTGCCCAAGGTCAGCGGCAACGGCCGCGGCGACCTGCTCGTCCACGTCGAAGTGAAGGTCCCCACCAAGCTCAATCGCGAACAGAAGAAGCTCTTCGAGCAACTGCTCACCACCCTGCCCGTTGAGAACGAGCCCGACGACAAGGGCCTGCTGGGCAAATTGAAGGACTTCCTCGCGCAATAGCCGGTATGCCCGAAGAGCTTCGCCCTGGCCTGGCCGAGGTCATCGCACTCACGCCATGACGCGGGCTGGCGTCCTGGAAGGGCGCACAGCCGGCTCGCGCCGGCGCTCTCACGATTACCGCATGGCGCTCACGAGAAAATCAATGAACTCAGACTCCGCCTCAAGACTCCTGAGGATAGGGATTACGAGTTTGTTCCCGTTCTGACCATTCGTTAGGATGACCGCTCCCGAGCCAGTTGTGGGGCATAGGTACGTGAAGGTGTAAACTCCCGGGTCCCGGCCCGTGTGCATGAGCACGGTTTTGTTCTTGAAGCGAAGAACCTGCCAGCCAAGGCCCATACCCAGTTCATCGGGACAGACTTCCGATGGGACTGATTGGCACATTCGGTCACGCAGACTGATTTGGACCCGGGCACGCGCCGCCGCTACTGCCTGTGTGATTCCTTCATCCGCCATCACTTGCAGCAGAAAGCGAGCGTAGTCCGCCGCTGTTGTATACATGAGATCCGACGCTACTGGCTTACTGGCAAATGTAGGTTTGAGCCAGCGGCCGTCCGCGTCAGCGGGAACAGCGACTCTTGTCTCAAACCACGGCTGGCGCGTGTACGCCGTAGCGTCCATACGGGCAGGTTTGAAAACGAGTTCTCTCGCATGCTCTCCAAGGTTGTGACCTGTTTTGTTTTCCAGGAAATGCGCAAGGTACTCATATCCTTCTCCCGAATAACCGAAGGTCTGCCCGGGATCGTTCCTGAAGGTGAGGACATTTCCGGTCTCCGAGCGCCAATTGGCGAAACCAGTTTGATGGCTCAGCGCAATTCTTGGTGTCAGTAGTTTGCGTCTTTCATCGTGTGCGATGTCGGGATCGGTCCAGGACTTATACATGGGCTCGTCGAGAGAGATCGCCCGTTTCGATACGAGACGGAGGACCACCTCGGCGCTGATCGGCTTCGTGAGCGAAGCGATGTTGTAAAGTGTGCTCGACGTCGCGGGACGGTCGGAACTCTGTTCACCGTAGGCGCCGGTACGTACGAGCTTGCCGCCTTTGATCTGAGCGATCGAGACGCTGGGAACGTGGTGTTCGGAAAGCAGGCGAGGCACGTCCTGGCTCAATTCGCCACGCTCAATTGCCTTGCTCCCCGCTTCCTGGGCGGAAGCGGCTTGGATCGAGACCACGAAGCAGAATAATGCGAGGGACAGGACCGGCTGCTGGAGCAGCGCCACTCGAGTGGTCATCGCTACTGATACGCAATTCCCCCAGCCCTTGTTCCTACCGATCAGTCGCCAGGAGTTTCTCTCTCTTCAAGGGGAATGCGTGACCGCTCCCCTGAACCCCGCGCCTTACCGCACCGCCATCGTCACCGCCGCGCTCGCCGCGCCTCCCGCCGTCACCACCACCGGCACCGCGTTACCCGTGTCCGCATCCGGCGGCACCACGGCATTGATCTGGTACAAGCCCGTCAGCCCCGGCGTCAACCCGGCAAACTGCACCGCCGCCGTCTTCCCGCCAATGGTCACGCTCACCGGAGCCGCCGCCGTGGCCGGAGGATTCGAAGGCGCCGCCGCCCCGGTATTCACGCTCGGTTGCGTCCGCCCCAGGCCCGCGCAGTAGATCACCACCACCTCGCCGCGCCCCGCCGGATTGGCCGCATCGGCAATCACCGAAGGCCGCGCCCCCAGCACCACAATGCCCTGGCCCTGGCCGCTCTGGTTCGTCGTGAAGACGCCCGGCTGCGCCTCGGCCACCACCACCTCCGTCATCGCCGCGCCCGCCGCCGTGCGCACCACCAGCGGCAGCGTCACACCGCCCGCCAGGTTGTAGGGCGCCTGCGCATTCACCTGCGACGTCCCGCCCGACTCGCCCGCATAGAACAACGGCATGTCGATGCCGCCCAGGCTCGCCCGCGTCCCGCCCAACTGCAACGGCAGCGGCAGCGAACCCGCCTGCGCCGGCGCGCCCGCCAGCTTCGACCCGAAGATCGCCAGCAGGCTCCCATGCGCCACCGGTTCATAGGCCTGGAAACTCGCCGTGCTCACCACGCCGTTCTCCGGCAGATAGGGCGTCACCGTGTTGGCCTCAATCAGCCCGCTCGTCTGCGCGCAGCCGCTCACGCCGCGGTCGGCGTCCTCGGCGAAGTAGCTCAACGTCACCGGGCCTCCCGCCGGCAGATAAGGCGTCCAAGTCCCTGTCCAACGCCCGTTGCCGGCATGCCGCAGCGACACCGTGGCCGCTCCCTCGATCGACGGTACCATCGTCACTGACCCCGCCCGCAGCGGTTGGCCCGTGCGCTCCGTGATCGTCACATCCAGCGGCAGCGCCAGCCCCGACAGCGCCGCGAATCCCGTCCCCGGCGCACGCGCCACCACGGCAATGCCGCTGCCCGTCGTGCAGGTGAAGTTGGCCCGCGTCTCCACGGGCTCCTGCGCCGCCGCCGAGGTCGCGCTCGGCAACACCACCAGCGTCACGTCCACTGACTGCACACGCGGATCGGCCGCGCCCTGAATCATCAGCGGATACCGGTAAATGCCCGCCCCCAATCCGGCCACGTTCGCCGTCACCTGAATGCGCACCGGCGCGCCCGAGGTCGCCGTCCGGCCATCCGGAGCCGCCGCCGTGAAGATGCGGTTCTCCGTGGGGAACGAGTAGTCAAACGGCGTCGCCGCCGGCAGCAGGTTGTGCAGTTGAATCGTCTGCAGCGGGATGTTCGTCTCGCCCTGCCGCGCTGTGAACGTCACACCGCCCGGCGAGAGCAACAGCCCCGGGTTCGTCGCCGCCGGCAACACGCGCAGCGCCACCAACACCGTCTTCGGCGTGTTCTCAATGCCCGAGGCGCGGAAGCGGATCTCGGCGAAATACACGCCCGCCGCCAGCCCGCTGGCATTCACGCGCACGCCCATCGTCGATGGCGAGCCCGACGTCACACTGCCCGCCGATTGCGTCAGCGCCAGCCACGACGCGCCCGCCGCATCGCCCACCACCGTTGCGTCCCAACTGAATCCGCCCGCGCCGCTTGATTGAATCGTCAACTCCTGCTGCGGCGGAAGCGCCCCGCCGTTCACCGCCGTGAACGTCAGCCCGGTCTGTGAAATCTCCATCAGGTCGCGCCCGCTGCTCACCGCTAGAGTGATGGGCACCACCTTCGTTTCGTTGGTCGCCGCGCTCGTCAGCGTCAGCCGCGCCCGGTAGACGCCCGGATCGAGCGTCGCTGTGTTCATCGCCAGCCGCACCACGCCCGGCGCCTCAGGCGTTGCCGTACCCGAGGCGGGCGACGCCGTGATCCATCCCGTTCCGTTCAGCTCGCTCACCGCGGCCGAGTAGTTCAACGATCCCGTGCCCGCGTTCACCACCTGCACGCCGCGCTTCACCGCGCCTGAGCCGCGCGGCGTCGAGGCCACCACGCCCGTTGGCTCCACGCTCAACTGCGGCGCGCCTCCGGCGGTCACCTGCAACGTCACCCGCGCCACCAGCGACTGCTGCGCCAGGTTCAGCGTCGACACCGTCACCAGCCCGCTGTAGGTGCCGGCAGCCAGCGAGCGCGGGTCCGCCGTCACTTCAATTGCCGCCGGCAGCGTTCCGGTGGAAGGCGTAGCCCGCAGCCACGGCTCGTTGTTGTCGGTCGTCACGCGCACGCTGAACGACTGCGCCGCCGTCGAACTCGACACGCTCAACATCTGCAATGCCGGCGCTCCGCCGCCCGCGCGTCCGCTGAAGGTCAACTCCGAGGGCGACAGCCGGAACGGCCCGTTCACGCGCAATTGGCACGACTTTTCGGTCGTATACAAAAGCGCATCCTGCAGCTTGAGCGTGAAGTCGTAGCTCCCGGCCACGGTCGGCGTGCCGTTCAGAATCCCGTTCGGCGAAAGGCTCACGCCCGGCGGCAGCGACCCTTGCGACACCAGCCACAAGTAGCCCGGCTGCCCGCCCGACGAGGTCAGCAGTTGCGAATAGGGCACGCTCACCGCCGCATCCGGCAACGGGCAGGCCGAGGTGATCGACAGCGCCGAGGTCACCGTCAGGCTGCACTCCTTGGTGATCGTGATGCCTGTGAAGTCCGTCACGCGGAATGTGAAGTCGAACGTGCCCGACACCTGCGGCACACCCGCCATGAAGCCGTTGTTGGCCAGTTGAATCCCCTGTGGCAACGCGCCCGCCGCCAGTGACCATCCATACGGAGGCGTGCCGCCGCTGGCCGCTACCACCAGCTTGTACTCCTGCCCCACGCTGGCCGGATTGAGCGGGCACGGCGTGGCCACCGTCAGCAGCGTCGCGCAGGTGCGGATCTCCAGCACCTCGCGCCCCGCCGGCAGCGACGAAAACAGCGGCGCCGTGAAGGGCGCGCCCGCCGGATTGGCCGGCACGATCGGACCAATGCCGCCCTGCAGGCTGATCTTGCCAAACGTCGGCGTGCTCGCCGGCACCGACACCACCACGCCAAAGCTCACATACTCAAGCGACTGGATGTCCGACTCCAACACCTCCCACACCGCCGATGCCACGCCGTTCACCACCGGAATTTGCGCATAGCCGCCCACCGACGGAGTCACCGGCGAATACTGCCCCGCGCCGTTTGTGTCCGCCGCCGTCAGCCGCGCCACAATGCTCGGGCTCGAAGTCCCCTCCGTCACCGGCATCGCCGTCACATACAGCGACACGCCAGACGGCACACCCGCAAATCGCGCCATCAGTCTCGACCCGTTGGTCGCCAGGCCCGACTGGTTCATCGCGTTGGTCGAAGTCAGCGTGTTGTTGTAAAAACCCGTCTCCGTGCCGTAGTTCGCGTTCGGATCGTTTTGATTGGCCAGCGCCGAGGCGAAGTTCGCCGACGTCGCCACGTTGCGCCGCCTGAACTCGCCCGAACCACCCTCGCTGAAGCGGACGTTGAAATCGCGCAGCGTGAACTCGTCCACCGTCGACTTGTTGCCGACGCAGCCGTCGATCACCTCCGAGTAGTCCGCGCTGTCGTCCAGTCTGCGCACCGACATGCCCGCCGTGCCCACCACCGTGCCCACGTTCACCTGCGTCCCGGTGAGCGGCACAAAGGGATTCGTCAGCATCGTGATGTTCATCGTCACTGGGGCCAGCAGTTGCAACTGCGACACGTTGGCGCGGATGTTCACAATGCGGAACTCGCGCGTGAACGGCCCCGCCGGGCCCGCCGGGGCGATCTCCAGCGTTTGCCAGATCGTCTGCCCCTGGTTTGTGAAGCCCTGAATGACGTTGGCGTTCGGCACGATCGAGTCCACCGAACGGCCTACTTGCGCCCCCGGCGCGGGATTGTCCACCAGCAGCAGCGCCTCGGTCGCCGTCCCCGAAGAGCCCAGCGCCCGGCTTGCCGTCGGCACGTTCAGGTTTACTTGAATGGAACCGACAATGCCCCCCGCCGGCTTGGTGCCCGTGCAGCGAATCACCACCGGCGCCACCCATTCAGCCAGTCCCTTCGAGCGCACCGCCGCAATCTCAGTCACCTGCGAGGAGCAGGAAAACGACTGTGCCCGCACGCTCAGCGGCGCCAGCAGCAGGGCGGTCATCGGCAGCAGACAAACGGGAAGAGACAAGCCTCGCATGATGCCCCATTATGCTTCTTTTTCCGCCCAAACAGAATGGGGACGTTGTGTTGTAAGGCTTCTTACCGGATGGCGATCGTCGCCGTGTTGCTCACCGTGTTGGCCACCGTCAGCGTCACCGCCACCGCGTCGCCCACCGGCGCATCGGCCGGCACGACGGCGTTCACCTGATAGAGGCCGACAAAGCCCGGCGCCAGGCCCGCGAAGAGCACCTCCGCGTTGCGCCCGCCGATGCTCACCGTCACCGTGTTTACCGTGCGCGACAGCGGCTCGGCCGAAGGCGCGGGGGTTCCATTGCCCACCTCCGGGCTCACCCGCCCCAGGCCGTCGCAATAAATGCTCACGATGCGTCCTCGGCCCACCGGCGTCGACGGCCCTGCCAATACGGCGTTGCCGGTCTCCGCTGTCGTGGAGGCATCGAGAATCGCCCCTTGCCCCGTGCCCTGCTGATTAATGGTGAAAATGCCCGGCTGCGCTACGGCCAGTGTCACATCCACGGGACGCGAAATCTGCCCGCCCCGCTGCACCACCATCTGCCGCGACACGCCCGGCAGCACATCGCGCGGCGCCTCGCCGTTCAACTGCCCAGGGCTCGCATAGAACATCGGAAGCCCGCTCAGCCCCGTCGCCGGATTGGCCATGAACGCCAGCGCGCCGCCCAGCGAAACCGCGGGCGGAAACGCGCTCGCCACGCGGTCCGCGAGGTTTGAGCCAAAGGCCGCCACCAACCCGCCCGGCGCCACCGGCTGTCCCGGCAGGAACGTCGACGTGCTCAGCACGGCGTCTTCCACCAGTTCCGGAATCGCAATCGTGTCGTCAGCCGCGCCGAAGAGAGTCAACCCCGCGCGCAACAGATTGCCGTTCGAGGTCGCCTGCACGTCGAGCCTCACCTGCCCGTTGCCCAGCGCGCCGGGAACCTGCACGTCGCCGCTCCATACGCCATTGGCCGTGTGCGCGAGCGACGACTGCGTCGCATCGGGCGAGGCCAGCCGCGCCGTCACCGCGCCCGTCGTCACCGCCGCGCCGCAGTTGTCCACCAGACGCAACTTCACCGGAAGGCCCGAGCCGGTCATTGCCAGAAAGCCCGCCAGCGGCAGCACCGGCGCGATGTGAATCGACGACCGCGCGCAGCCCGCCGAAGGCGTAATCACCAGCCGCAGCGGCACAATCTTCACCTGCGTGTCGCCCGCCAGCGACACCACCAGCCCGCCTTCATACACGCCTGCCGCCAGATTCGCCGCCGCCACGCTCACCTGCACCGCTTGCGTCTCGCCCGGCCCCAGCGTTACCGGCGTCTGCGCCGGCAGCCGGAACGGCCGTGTGTCGCCATTCAACGCCAGTTCGAGCGAAGCCTGCGCGGCGGCCGGATTCGTCAACGCAATCGACTGCGCCGCCGGATCGCCCGCCCCCTGCTGCGTGACAAACAACAACCCGCCCGGACTCGCCTGCAAGCCCGGCTGCTGGCCCGCCGTCAACAAGCGCAGGTGCGCCGCCACCAGCCTCGGCGCGTTGTCGGCGCCCGTGCTCACCCGCAGCAGTCCGCTATAAAGCCCCGGCGTGAGGCCCGTCGTATCGGCCGCCACCTGCACCCGCGACGGCAGATCGGGCCGCGCCGATTCGCTCGCCGGGTCCACGCGCAGGAAGTTGCCGATGCCCGCCGCGCCGCCGCCCGCGCTCTGCCAGAACAGCGCATTCGCGCCCTGCGACAGCACCTCCAGTTCCTGTGCCGGCGGAGCCGCTCCGCCCACCGCGGCGCGGAACGTCAGCGCGCTCGTCGAGAGGCCTAACTGCTCCGGCCCCGCGCTCACGCTCATCGAAGCGAGCAGCGTCTGCGTCTGCCCGCCCGGCCCGCCGCTCACCGTCACCCGCGCCAGGTAGGTGCCCGGCGCAAGGCCGGCCGGATTGGCCTGCATCACCGCATAGGCCGGTTGGTTCGGCATCACCGTTCCCGTGCTATCGAGCGCCGTTAGCCAAGCGCCGCCGCTCACAGGCGCGATCGTGATCGCGTAGTTAAATGTGCCCGCGCCGGAGTTGGAAATCGTGAGGTGGCGGAACTGCGGCTGCGCCGCGCCCCGCGCCACACGGAAGGCCAGCCCGCGCGGCCTCACCTGCATCTGCGCCGCCACCGGAGCGTTCACCTGTACCACCACGGGAACGCTGATCTGCCCGTTGCTTGCCGCCGGCGCGAGTACCGTGAGCAGCGTGTTGTAGGTGCCTACCGCCAGCGCCGTGCTATCCACCTCCACGCGCAGCCGCAGCGGCGAGTTCGTGCTGCTCAACTGCGTCCGCATCCACGGCACCGCCGGCGCTTGCACCGACACCGGCACCGGACCGGCGCCGCTGGTGACGCTCAGCTCCTGCGCCACCGGCGACACGCCTTGCGTGGTGACGAAACTGAGGAAAGCCGGCTTGATCTCAAACGGCCCGTTCACGCGCATCGAGCAGGTCAGGTTCGCGGCATTCTGTTGCGAGTCGGTGGCCCGCAGTGTGAAGTTCGACAGGCCCGATTCGGTCGCCGTGCCCGTCACTTCGCCGTTCGAGGTGAGCCCCAAGCCTAAGGGCAAGGCCCCGCCCGTGATCGTCCAGGTATACGGTGCGAAGCCGCCCGTCACCACCAGTTGATAGCGGTAGGGCGTTCCCTGCGAGGCCGCCGGCAGCGGACATGTGGTTTGAATCGCCAGCCCGCCTGAGACGGTGAAGATCAGCGTGTTGGTGAACTCAGGCGAGGTGAGCACCGTGCTGCGCACCGCGATGGGGAAGCTGCCCCCGGCGGCCAGCAGCGGGGCGGGAATGTCGGCGCGCAGCGTGCCGGCGTCCACAAACGTGGTTGTCAGGTTCACCGGATTGCCGCTGCCTGAATTCCAGACCACCGTCGAACTGGAGTTGAACCCCGCGCCGCGCAGCGTGATGGTGACGGGGCTCGAGCCCGCCAGCGCTTGGTTGGGCGTGATCGAGGTGAGGGTGAAGGCGTTGCCCCCGGCTGGCGCCGTCGCCATCGTGCATTCCTTCACCGCCAGTTGTCCGCTGCTGTCGTTCACGCTGAGGATGAAGCGGAAGGTGCTGTTCTGCGCCGTCGTGCCGGAGATCACGCCGTTGAGCGCGCCCAGCGCATAGCCCGTGGGCAGCGCGCCAAACGGCAGTGTCCAGGTGTAGGGGGCAAGGCCGCCGCCCGCCGACAATGTCGTCGTGTACGGCTCATTGCTGGCCGCCTGCGGCAACGGGCAGGGCGTGGCGATCTGCACCGGATTGGCCGCCGAAGGCGCGATCGTGATCGAGCATGCCTTGGTCACCGTGGTGTTGTTGTCGTCGGTCGCGCGGATGGTGAAGTTCAGCGTGCCCTGCGCCTGTGGCGTGCCGAACAGGCTGCCTCCCTGCGCGAAGGTGAGCCCCGGCGGCAGAAAGCCCTCCGAATAGGCATAGCGGATCGGCGTCTTGCCGTTGGCCGTTTCAAACTGAACGCCGTAATTCGTGCCCACCGTGCCCTGCGTCAACGGGCATGGCGTTGTGATCGTGAAGCTCTGCGCCCACACCGGCGCGGCCAGCAACAGCACCCACATCCAATTGCGAATCAATCCTGCCTCCTGTCCCCACAGCCTGCCCCGCCGGCTCCCCCGCCCGCCTTCTCCCCCACATTCTCATGGTTCGGCTGCCTCCACCCAAACCGGCGGCGACTTCCGTTTCCCTGGTTCCACCGGCACATGCCTCAGCGTCCCGGCGTGCGCCTGCTTGCGCCAGGCCTCCAACTTCGTCACCAGCTCATCCACCAGCGCTGGGTATTGCGACGCGACATCCTTCGATTCCGTTGCGTCCTGATCGATGCGGAACAGCGCCGTCGTCGTCGTTGGCTGCCTGGTTCCCACCTCGCGCACCAGTTTCCATTGCTCGTTGCCCTTGCTGTGATGCACGGCAAAGTGCAGCGTACCCTGGCTCTCAATGGAGAAGAACAGGTCTTCGCGCGCTTCCACGCGCCCCGAGCGGATGTTCTTCCACATGCTCTTGCCATCGAGCGCATTCTTCCAGCGCGGGCTCAGGCCGGCCGCCTCGGCCAGCGTCGGCAGCACATCCATCGCCGTCATCACCTGCCGCGACTTGCCCTTCGCCGCCACCGCGCCGGGGAACCGCATCACGGCCGGCACACGCGTGCCGCCTTCCCAGGCGCTGCCCTTGGCGCCGCGCAGGGGCGTGTTGCGCGCGCCCGAGCCCACCGGTCCGCCATTGTCGGAGAGGAACAGCACGATCGTGTTGCCGCGCATGCCTTCGGCGTCGAGGGCCGCGAGGATGCGCCCCACGCCTGTGTCCATGCGATCCACCATGGCAGCAAACGTGCGCCGTCTCGCGTCCTGGATGTGGGCGTACTTGGCCTCCACTTCCTTGGGCGCCTGCAGCGGCGTGTGCGGCGCGTTGAACGGCACGTAGAGCATCATCGGCTTCGACTTGTCGCGCCCGCGGATCAAGCGCTCGGCCTCGGCGGCGATCAGGTCGGTCGAGTAACCCTCTTCGCGCAGCGCTTTGCCGTCGCGATGCCAATCGAGCCCGCCATCGCGGTCATGCGCGTAGTAATCGATCATGCCGTTCAAGTGCCCGTAGCTATGCGCAAAGCCGCGCGCGCCTGGCAGGAACTTGCGGCTGTAATGCCCCAGGTGCCACTTGCCGGTCATCGCCGTTTCGTAGCCGGCCTCGCCGAAATAGTCGGCGATCGTGCGCTCGCTCAGCGGCAGGCCGAAGCGCACCCACGGCCGGATGACCGTCATCCCCAAGCCCAGCCGCAGCGGATAACGCCCCGTGAGCAGCGCCCCGCGCGTGGGCGAACAGAGCGGGAACGAGTAGAAGCGGTCCAGCTGCGTGCCCTCGGCTGCGAGCCTGTCAATGTTCGGCGTCTGAATCTCGGAGCCGTGGAAGCCGACGTCGTTCCAGCCCAAGTCATCGGCCAGAATCACCACGACATTCGGCCTTCGCGCCTGCGCCATGAGCGCGCCGCCAGCCGCACCGGAAGCCGCCAGCATCGAGGCGATAAACGACCGTCGTTCCATGCGGCCAGTATAATCCTCTGCATGAGACCATCCGTCTGGGCGCTTCTGGGAACCCTCTGCCTGCACGCCGCCGATGCCCCATGGCCACAGTTCCGCGGCCCCGGTTCCAACGGCGTATCCGATGCGCAAGGCCTGCCCGTGCGCTGGAGCGCCACGGAGAACATCCGCTGGCGCGTCGCGGCGCCCGGCGCCGGTTGGTCGTCGCCGGTGATCGCCGGCGGGCGCATCTTCCTCACCGCCGCCATCAGCAGCGAAGACAAGGAGCCGCCCAAGAAGGGCCTCTACTTCGGCGGCAATCGCGGCAAGCCCAACGACGTCCACCGCTGGCTCGTCTACGCCTTCGATTTCGAAACCGGCAAGCTGCTGTGGGAGCGAGAGGTGCATCGCGGCGTGCCCGCCATCGCCCGCCACCTGAAGAACACCTTCGCCAGCGAAACGCCGGCAACCGATGGCGAACGCCTCTACGTCTGGTTCGGCAGCGCCGGGCTCTTCTGCTTCGACCTCACCGGAAAACAACTCTGGTCAAAGCCCGTCCCGCCACACGAGATGCGCTATGGCTGGGGCACCTCCGCTTCGCCCGTGCTGCATGGCGAACGGCTCTACATCGTCCATGACAACGAGGCCGACTCCTACCTCGCGGCGCTCGACAAACGCACTGGCCGCGAGATCTGGCGCGTGGCCCGCGACGAGAAGAGCAACTGGTCGACGCCCTTCGTCTGGACCCACGCCGCACGCACCGAAATCGTCACCACCGGCACGGGCCGCGTGCGTTCCTACGACCTCGACGGCAAGCTGCTGTGGGAGTTCGGCGGCATGAGCTCCATCGTCATTCCCACGCCCTTCACCCGCCACGGTCTGCTCTACATCGCCTCGGGCTATGTCGGCGACCAGGTGCGCCCCGTCTTTGCCGTGAAGCCCGGCGCGCGCGGCGACATCTCGCTGAAGTCCGGTGAGACCGCCAACGCGCACATCGCCTGGCACCTGCCGCAGGGCGGCCCCTACAACCCCTCGCCGCTCGTCTATGGCGACCTTTATTACACGCTCTACGACCGCGGCTTCCTTACGGCGCATGATGCGCGCACGGGCAAGCTGGTCTACGACAAGGTCCGCATCAGCGAAGGCACGGTTGCGTTCACCGCCAGCCCGTGGGCTTATGACGGCAAGCTGTTTCTGGCCAGCGAGGACGGCGATACCTATGTGATCCAGGCCGGGCCGGAGTACAAACTGCTCCACACCAACGCGCTCACGGAGATGATCATGGCCACGCCCGCCATCGCCGGCAAGAGCCTGATCGTGCGCACGGCAACGCATCTGTACCGCATCGAGCAGCGTTAGCCTCGGGGCCGGTTCCGGTCCGCGGTAGGGCACTTGCCACGCCCCTTGGTACCATAGTTAGACGTCCTCATGGCAGTGCGCTTTTTCAATACACTCACCCAACAGGTGGAAGACTTCTCGACGCAAGACGGGAAGACCGTCCGCATGTATACGTGCGGGCCCACGGTCTATCACTACGTCCACATCGGCAACCTGCGCACCTTTACCTTCCAGGACCTGCTGCGCCGCTGGCTTCGCTACCGCGGCTACACGCTCAACCACGTGATGAACATCACCGACGTGGAAGACAAGATCATCCGCAACGCCATGCAGCAGGGCAAGACGCTCGGCGAGTACACCGAGGTCTACGAGAAGGCGTTTCTCGAAGACATCGACAAGCTGCGCCTGGAGCGGCCTGAGCGCCTCGTGCGCGCCACCGAGCACATACAAGAGATGCTCGACGCCATCGCCAAGCTCAAGCAGGATGGCTACACCTACGTGAGCGACGGCTCCGTGTATTACCGCATCGCGCAGTTTCCCAACTACGGCAAGCTGGCGCGGCTTGATTTTTCCGGCATGAAATCAGGCGCGCGCGTCGACGTGGATGAGTACGACAAGGACGACGCCCGCGACTTTGTGCTGTGGAAACAGCGCAAGGAAGGCGAGCCCTATTGGGATAGCGAGTTTGGCGCGGGTAGGCCGGGCTGGCACATTGAGTGCTCCGTGATGGCCATGAAGTATCTCGGCGAGACGCTCGACATCCACGCTGGCGGCATCGACCTCACCTTCCCGCACCACGAAAACGAAATCGCCCAAAGCGAAGCGATCACACACAAGACCTTCTCGCGCTTCTGGCTCCACGCCGAACACCTGATGGTGGAGGGGCAGAAGATGTCGAAGTCGCTCGGCAACTTTTATACGCTCCGCGACCTGATGGACCAGGGCTGGCAACCCGACGTGATCCGCTATCTGCTCACCTCGGCGCACTACCGCACGAAGCTCAACTTCACCATGGACGGGCTGCGCTCGCATGCCAGTTCGCTCGAACGCCTGCGCAACTTCAAGCTGCGCCTGGATAGCGAGAAGTTCCCCGAAGGCACGAACGCGCAGTTGATGGAACGCACGGCCACGGCGCTGCGCGACTTTGAACTGGCGATGGACGACGACCTGAATACGGCCGGCGCGCTGGCCGCGATTTTCGAATTCATCCGCGACGCCAACTCGGCCATGGACGGCGGGCAGTTCCCCGCCGGCAACCGTGAACCGGCGCAGGCCCTGCTGGCGGCCTTCGATTCCATCTTCGACATCCTGCGTCCGGTGGAACGCGAAGGCGGCCTGAGCGACGAAGCCATCGACGCGCTGGTGAACGAACGCATCGCCGCCAAGAAGGCGAAGAACTTCGCGCGCTCCGATGAGATCCGCAACCTGCTGCTCCAGCAGGGCGTCATCCTCGAAGACACGCGCGAGGGCACGCGCTGGAAACGCAAATGAACATCCACACGAAAGCGGTGCACGCGGGCGACCGCAAGAAACAGCCCGCCGCCATCCCCTCCACCACGCCCATCTACACGGCCTCGAGCTTCTCCTACGCCGAGATGGCCGACCTCGACAAGGTGTTCGCCGAGGAGATCGACGGCTATTGTTATTCGCGCTACGACACGCCGACGGCTCATGCGCTCGAAGAGCAGTTGACGGCGCTCGAAGAGGGTGCGGGTTCGCTTGCCACCTCGTCGGGCATGTCGGCCCTGCAGGTGGCCTTGCAGGCCGCGCTTACCGACCGCCGCCGCTCCGTGGTGGCCGCCAACGCCATCTACGGCGCGACGATGCGTATGCTGAACAGTCTGCTCGAGCCGATGGGCGTTGAGGTGAACTACGTCGACATCTGCGACGAAGCGGCCGTGGCGAAGGCCATCGAAGAGCACAAGCCCGGCTGCGTGTTGATGGAGTCGATCTCCAACCCGCTGCTCCGCGTCGGCCCGTTGGACCGCATCGCGGACATGACGCGCGCCGCCGGCGCGGCGCTGATCGTCGACAGCACCTTCGCCACGCCGCTGCTCATGCAACCGCTCAAGCTTGGCGCGAACCTCGTCGTGCACAGCCTCACCAAATTCCTTGCCGGACATGGCGACGTGCTGGGCGGCGTCGTCATCAGCGACGCGGCTCACCTGCCCATCGTGCGCGCCATCGGCAAGACGAGCGGTCCGGGGCTGGGCCCGTTTGAGTGCTACCTCACGATGCGCGGCGTGAAGACCTTCCCCTTGCGCATGGAGCGCCAGTGCGCCAACGCCGCCGCTGTTGCGTCGTGGCTCGCGGCGCACCCCGGCGTCTCGCGCGTTTACTATCCCGGCGACGCGCAGCATGCCGACGCCGCTACCATCGGGCGTCTGTTTGCCGGCAAGCCGCATGGCGCGATGGTGAGCTTCGATTTGAAGGACGCCACGCGCGAGGGCGTGTTCCGCTTCATGGACCGCCTGAAGCTGATCGTCCGCGCCACCACGCTCGGCGACGTGCACACGCTCGCGCTCTACCCGGCCATGAGTTCGCACCGCGACCTTGCCCCCAAGCAGCGCCAGCGGCTCGGCATCGGCGATGGCCTGATCCGTCTCTCCGTTGGCATCGAAGCGGCCGAGGACATCCTCGCTGACTTGGCGCAGGCGTTTTGATATACTACAAATTCATGCTTCGCCACGCCCATCACCACCATCACCATACTCATGGTGTGTAGCGACGGGCGACTGGCGGAAGAACCCGATTTTCAGTTGCGCTAACGAGCCCGCCGCACTCCGGCGGGCTTTTCGTTTTTAGCGCGAACGCACGCCGGCCATGTAGGCGGCCTCCTCGACAGAAGGACTCTATGGATCTCGATTTTTCAAAGCTCGACGGCCTCGTCACCGCCGTCATTCAGGACCACGCCACGGGGCGTGTGCTCATGGTCGGTTTCATGAACGAAGAGGCGTGGCGGCTGACGCGCGAAACCGGCTACGCCACCTTCTATAGCCGTTCGCGCCAGAAGCTGTGGCTGAAGGGCGAAAGCTCGGGCCACCGCCTGGTGGTGAAGGAAACGCGCACGGATTGCGATCGCGACGCCGTGCTGCTCACCGTCGAGGCGCAGGGGCCGGGCGTCTGCCACGAGGGCTACGAGAGCTGCTTCTTCCGCTCGCTTGACGGCGAGGAATGGAAGACGGTGGATACGCGGAGCTACGATCCCAAGGCTGTCTACGGAGGTTCGAAATGAGCGGCACACTGAAGCTGGGCATCCCCAAGGGCAGTCTGGAGTCGGCGACGGTGGACCTGTTCCGGCGCGCCGGGTTCAACATCAGCACGAGCTCGCGCAGCTACTTCCCGTCGATTGACGATCCTGAGATCGAGTGCATGCTGATCCGCGCGCAGGAGATGGCTCGCTACGTGGATGACGGCATCCTGGATGCGGGCCTGACTGGGCTCGACTGGGTCGCTGAGAACGACGCCGATGTGCAGGTGGTGTGCGACCTCGTCTATTCGAAGCAGAGCTTCGGCAAGGTGCGCTGGGTGCTGGCGGTGCCCGAGGCCTCGCCGTTCCAAACCGTGAAGGATCTCGAAGGCAAGATCATTTCCACCGAACTCGTGGGCGCCACCAAGCGCTACCTGGAACGCAACGGTGTGAAGGCGAAGGTGGAGTTCAGCTGGGGGGCGACCGAAGTGAAGCCGCCCGTGCTGGCCGATGCCATCGTGGAAGTGACGGAGACGGGCTCGTCGCTGCGGGCCAACAAGCTGCGCATCATTGAGACGCTGTTTGAATCGAACACGCAGTTGATCGCCAATAAGACCTCCTGGGCAGATGCGTGGAAGCGGCGCAAGCTGGAAGACATCCGCATGTTGCTGGAAGGCGCGATGGGCGCGCTGGGCAAGGTCGGCCTCATGCTGAATGTGAAGACGAGCGATCTGCCCAAGGTGCTCGCCGTGCTGCCGGCGCTGAAGAACCCGACCATCTCGAACCTCAGCGATGGCGAGTGGGTGGCGGTGAACACGATTCTCGAGGAAGCCACTGTGCGCACGATCATTCCACGGTTGAAGGAAGCCGGGGCGCAGGGCATTGTCGAGTATCCGTTGAACAAGGTTGTGATGTAGCCATGGTGCGAATCGTTGATGCGAGTGCGGTGAGCGCGATGCTGCGGCGGCGCGCCGGGCGGATGACGGAGGCCGAAGGCCTAGTGCGTCCGATCCTCGAAGGCGTGCGCACGAAGGGCGACAAGGCGCTGGTGGAGTACGCACGCAAGTTCGATGGCCTGGATGCGGCCACGGTGGCCGTACAGCAAGCGGCGCTCGATGCGGCTTTCGCGGGGCTGAGCAAGGAGATGAAGTCGGCGCTGAAGCAGGCGTCGGCCAATATCCGCGCCTACGCGAAGCTGCAGTTGCCGGTGGCCAAGCAGGCGATGCTCGCGCCGGGACTGAAGACGGGGCAGGTGATCCGCCCGCTCGATGTTGTGGCGGCTTACATTCCCAGCGGGCGTTATCCGCTGCCTTCGACGCTCATGATGACGGCCATCCCGGCGCAAGTGGCCGGTGTGGAGATGGTGTGCGCCTGTTCGCCCAAGCCTGCTGAAGCGGTGATGGGCACGGCGTCGTATCTCAAGGTGAACCGCTTTTTCCGCATGGGCGGGGCGCATGCGATCGCGGCGTTCGCCTATGGCACGAAGACGGTGCCGCGGGCGGACCGCATTGTGGGGCCGGGCAACATCTATGTGGCGGCGGCGAAGAAGCTGCTGGCCGGTGAGGTCGGCATCGACTTCGTGGCCGGGCCGACGGAGATTCTGATCATCGCCCATGAGAAGGCGAGCGAGGCCAATCCGAAGTGGATCGCGGCGGACATGCTGGCGCAGGCTGAGCATGACACGGATGCGAGCGCGATCGTGTTGACGAAGTCGAAGCAACTGGCGGCGGCGGTGGCCAAAGAGGTGGAACGGCAACTGGCGACGCTGCCCACGGCCGCGGTGGCGCGCAAGGCGATTGAGCGCAACAGCGCGATCATCGTGGTGAGTTCGCAGGCAGAGGCGGTGGAGATCTCCAACCGCTTCGCGCCCGAGCACCTGAGCATTCCTGACCGTTCGCTGCTGGCGGGCATTCGCCATGCGGGCAGCATCTTCATCGGGCCCGTGAGCACGGAGGCGGCGGGCGACTATGCCAGCGGTCCGAATCACGTGTTGCCGACGAGCGGCGTGGCGCGGCTGCGGGGCGGTTTGTCGACGGCTGACTACGTGAAGGTGATTAGCACGCAGGAACTGAGTCTGGCGGCGCTCAAGAAGCTGGAAGCAAGCGTGACGACGCTGGCGCGGGCCGAGGGCTTGGAGGCGCACGCGCGTTCGGTGGAGGTGCGCACCCGTGGCTGACCCAGGATCAGGAACCCGGCGCGGGCTGGCCGTGCGTCCGGCGGTGCAGCGCATGGCGCCGTATTCGCCGCCGACTGGCGGGCGCGCGGGCAAGCTGCGGTTGGACTTCAACGAGAACACGGTGGGCAGTTCGCCGCGCGTGATCGAGTTCTTGAAAGAGAAGCTGAGCGAGGCCGGGCTGAGCGTCTATCCGGAGTATGGCGAGACGAAGGCCGCGCTGGCGCAGTTTTTCGGCGTGAGCGAGAACGAATTTTTGCTCACCAACGGCACTGATGAAGCGATTCAGGTGTTGATCAACACGTTCGTCGATGACGGCGATGAGGTGATCACGCTGCATCCGAGCTATGCGATGTACCGCTTCTATTCGGAGTTGGCTGGCGCGCGGGTCACGGAGATCGCGTATCGTGAAGGCACATTGGCATTTCCTCTCGAAGAACTCATCGCCGCGATTTCGCCGGCGACGAAGGCGGTGTTGATTTCCAATCCGAACAATCCGACGGGCACGGGCATTGATTTGCCCGAGGTGCGGCGGATATTGGAAGCTGCGCCGAACGCCGCCGTGCTGATCGACGAAGCCTACTTTGAATTTTGCGGGGTGACCGCGCTGGGCGAATTCGCGGCGTTCCCTAACTTGTTCGTAAGCCGGACCTTTTCGAAAGCGTATGGCATGGCATCGATGCGTTTGGGGTGCCTGTTCTCGCAGGCGGCCAATTGCGCGTGGATGCACAAGGCGCAGTCGCCGTATAGCGTGAACGCGGTGGCGGCGCTGGCGGCGCGGGCGGCGGTGGAGGACACCGAGTACATCCGCGGGTTTGTGGATGAGGTGCTGGCGGCGCGCGAGGAAGTGTATGCAGGCTTGGAGCGGATGGGGATTCCCTATTACCGCAGCCGGGCGAACTTCGTGCTGTTTCGCGCTGGCGAGCGCAGCATCGCCATTCGCGACGCGCTGCGCGAGCGGGGTGTGCTGGTGCGCGACCGGAGCTACGAGATCGCCGGGTGTGTGCGGGTGACCATCGGGACGCGCGAGCAGGTGAGGCGCTTTTTCCGCGAACTGGAGAGCATCTGGTGAAGGACATCATTGTCTTCGACATGGACGGCGTGCTGGTGGAGGTGGGCGAGAGCTATCGCGAAACCATCTGCCAAACCGTCGCGCATTTTACGGGGAAGTCAATCACCCGCGAACTGGTGCAGGAGTACAAGAACGCCGGCGGGTGGAACAACGACTGGGCGCTGTCGCAGAAGATCGCGCGCGATTTGGGCACCGAAGTCGAGTTTGACACCGTGCGGGAGTACTTCGATGGGATCTTCTTCGGCACGGTTACGGATGGCATTCCCGATGGTTTGATGAGCCGCGAGAAGTGGATCGCGCAGCCGGGGATGTTGGAGAAGCTGAATGAGCGCTTCCAGTTTTCGATCTTCACCGGGCGTTTACAGGCCGAGGCGCAGATGACGCTGCGGCGGTTTGCGCGGCACCTGCACTTTCATCCCTTCATCGGCGCCGATGATGTGACGCAGGGGAAGCCGCATCCGGAAGGGTTGCAGAAGATCGTCGCCGCGGCGCCGGAGGCTGAGTACTGGTATATCGGCGACACGGTGGATGACGCGCGGGCGTCGCGGGCGGCGGGGGTGCCGTTTATCGGGATCGCGGCGGCGGGCGTGCCGCAGCGCGACAAGCTGGTGGAGTTGCTGGAGGCCGAGAACGCGATGGTGATTTTGAACGACATCAATGAACTGCCGGGGTTTCTGAACGTATGAGAACCGCCACCGTTAAACGGATCACGAAAGAGACGCAGATCGAAGGTAAGCTGACGATCGAAGGGAAGGGGCGCTACGAGATCACGACGGGCATCCGCTTCTTCGACCACATGCTGGAGCTGTTCACCAAGCATGGCGGTTTCGATCTGAAGCTGAAGGCCACGGGTGATTTGGACGTTGACCAGCATCACACGGTGGAAGACGTCGGCATCGCGTTGGGCGAGATGTTCAAGCAGGCCATCGGCGATAAGAAGGGCATCAACCGCGCGGGCTATTTCGTGATGACGATGGACGAGACGCTGGCGGTGGTGGCGCTGGATTTGAGCGGGCGCCCGGCGCTGGTCTACAAGGACCTCGTCAAGGTGCGGCTGGTGGGCGATTTGCAGACGGAGCTGGTGGAGGACTTCTTTCACGGCTTCATCAGCGCGGCGGGGGCGAACCTGCATGCGAAGGTGATGTACGGGCGTTCGAACCATCACAAGATCGAGGCCATCTTCAAGTGTTTCGCGCGGGCGCTGCGGTATGCGTGCTCGAAGGACGCACGGATGAAGGATCAACTGCCGTCGACGAAGGGACTGCTGTAAGAGGCTGCCATGACGATCACGATCTTCGATTACGGGGCGGGGAATTTGCGGTCGGTGCAGAACACGCTGGCCAAGATCGGCGCGCCGTACAAGCTGGTGGACGACGCGGCGGGATTGCGCGAAGCCGAGAAGATCATTCTGCCGGGCGTGGGTCATTTCGGGCAGATGGTGCGGGCGTTGGATGCGATGCGGGTGCGGGAAGCGATTCTCGAACAGATCGCGAAGGGCGTTCCGTTCTTAGGGATTTGCCTGGGCTTGCAGGCGATGTTCAGCGAGAGCGAGGAAGACGCGGAGGTGAAGGGCCTGGGGCTCTTTCCGCAGAAGGTGGCGCGGTTCACGGGCGAGATGCGCGTGCCGCACATGGGCTGGAACGATTTGGAAGCGCGCGCCGGTTCGCGGCTGTTGCGGGATGTGGGCGAGAAGCCGTATGTGTATTTCGCGCACAGCTATTACGCGCCGGTGAACGAAGCGACGGCGGCGACGTGCACGTACACGATTCCCTACACGGCGGTGCTGGAGCGGGACAACCTGTTCGGGGTGCAATTTCATCCGGAGAAGAGCGGGCCGCTGGGTTTGAAGATCGTGAAGAATTTCGTGGAGCTGTAGGAGAGAGCAATGCTGGCCAAGAGAATCATCCCGTGCCTGGACGTGACGGCGGGGCGCGTGGTGAAGGGCGTGAACTTCGTGAACCTGCGCGATGCGGGCGATCCGGTGGAGCTGGCCGAACGCTACAACGAGCAGGGGGCCGATGAGCTTGTGTTCCTCGACATCACGGCCTCAAGCGATGAGCGGGCGACGATGGCCGATGTGGTGTTTCGCACGGCGCAGCGGGTGTTTATTCCGTTGACGGTGGGCGGGGGCATTCGCAGCATCAAGGACGCGCGGCGCATCCTGATGGCGGGGGCCGATAAGGTGAGCGTGAATACGGCGGCGGTGCACAGGCCGGAGCTGATTACGGAGTTGAGCAAGGAGTTTGGCGCGCAGGCGGTGGTGCTGGCGATTGATGCCCGGCGGCGGGCGGATGGCTCAGGGTGGAACGTGTTCACCAAGGGCGGGCGCGTGGATGAAGGCATGGATGCGGTGGAGTGGGCGCGGCGCGGCGAGGAACTGGGCGCGGGCGAGATTCTGCTCACGTCGATGGATACAGACGGCGTGCAGACGGGTTTCGATTGCGCGATGACGAAGGCGGTGTCGGAGGCGACGCGGATTCCGGTGATTGCATCGGGCGGCGCGGGCAAGCCCGAGGACTTCCTGCAAGTGATGACCGAGGGCAAGGCTGACGCGGCGCTGGCGGCCTCCATTTTCCACTACGGCACCTATACGGTGAGCGCTTTGAAGGACTATCTCAACGGGCACGGCATTCCCGTGCGGAGCGGATACTGACGTGATTGTTCCCTGCATTGATTTGATGGACGGCAAGGTGGTGCAGCTCGTGCAAGGTCGCGAGAAGGCGCTCGAGGGCGACACGCCGGAGAAGATGCTGGAGCGGTTCCGGGCGTTTCCGGAGATTCAGGTGATCGACCTGGATGCGGCGATCGGCTCGGGTTCAAACGATGAACTGGTGCGGTTCCTGGCGAGCCGCGCGGTGTGCCGTGTGGGCGGCGGGGTGCGCTCGGTGGATCGTGCGAAGGCGCTGGTGGAGCAGGGGGCGAAGCAGGTGATCGTGGGCACGGCGGCGTTCACGGCGAACGGGGTGAGCACGGAGTTTCTGGGCGCGGTGGCCGGGGCGATTGGGCGCGAGCGGGTGTTGATTGCGCTCGATTCCAAGGGCGGGCGGATTACGGTGAGGGGATGGCGCGAGTCGACGAACCTTACGGCGGAGGCGGTGTTGGGGCAGTTGGAGCCTTACTGCGGCGGCTTCCTGTGCACGTATGTGGACAAGGAAGGGATGCTGCAGGGGACGGATCTGGATTGGTTCCGGCGGCTGCGGGCGGCGACGGAGTTGGAGATCACGGCGGCGGGCGGCATCACGACGCTGGAAGAGATTCGCGAGCTGCAGAAGATGCGCGTGCACGCGGCGCTGGGGATGGCGATTTACACGGGGCGGCTCGACCTGGAGCAGCTGGCGCGGATGAACGGTTAGAGCAGTTTTTCGAGGCAGCGCTTGGCGGCCTGGATGCCTTCGAATTCGGTGAGGCGGCGGCCTTCGTATTCGATGCCGACCCAACCGGTGTAGCCGGCGGCGGCGACGATTTTCATCATGCGGGCCATGTCGATGGTGGTTTCGTCGGCGGCGGGGGTGAAGTCGAAGCACTTCATGGAGACGCCTTTGGCGAAGGGCATGAGCTTCTGGACGGCGTCGTATTTGTCGACTTCCTTGGGGAAGTTGCCGAAGTCGGGGAGGGTGCCGAGGTTGGCGAGTCCGGCCTTCTTCATGAGGGCGACGACGACATCAGGGTTCGATGAAACGCCGCCGTGGTTTTCAATGATGACGTTGATGTTGCGGGTCTTGGCGTATTCGCAGAGGCGGGCGAAGCTTTCGGCGCAGTGGCCGAGGAAGGTGTCGATTTCGGCGGGCGTGGCGGGCTGCTTCTGGCCGGGGTACATGTTGGTGCGGATGGCGTGGCCGCCGAGTTCGGCGGTGATGTCGATCCACTTGCGGTGGTTGTCGGCGGCGCGGAGGCGTTCGGCCTTGTCGACGGCGCCCATGAAGCCTTCGTTGTCGCACATGATGAGGACGCACTGGGTGCCGGTTTCGCGCATGTTGCGTTTGAGGCGCGAGACGTAGCCTTCGGTGGGGGCTTCCCAGAGGGCGTTGACGAATTCCAGACCTTCGATTCCGAATTGCTCGCGGGCGATGCGGGGGAAGTCGAGGTTGGAGACCATGCGGCTTTGGATCGCCTTGTGGATGGACCACTGGGCGAGGGAGATTTTAAACTTCCTCGACTGGGCCGCGGCCTGGGACTGCGAGAGCAGGGCGGCGGCGGGAGCGAGGGCGGGGGCGGTGAGGAAGTGTCGGCGGTTCATCACCACTATTCTATCTGGGCGCTCGCCGGGTGCTCGCCGGGTGCTCGCCGGCGCTAACCGCGCGGCCTCCGCGGCCCATGCGCGAGCGGAAGTGTGAGTTTGCGGGCGTTACCGCTCCGTTACCGTCGCGGCTCAGTTTAGGGGCGTTTGTGCGATACGGGCGTTTGTGCGTAACGGGTGGTGTTTGCGCTATCCGGTCTGTGCGGGGCCTGGTGTGTGCGCCGCGGGTTGTTGGTGAGTGGGTTTGGGTGCGTTGTGAGGTGTTCCGTTAGGGGTGTTTGAGGGTGGGGTTGGGTTGCTTGGGGTCCTTTTGGGAGGGGTTGAGGGGGAGGGCGCCGTTGAGGATCTTGTCGAGTTCCTTGTCCTGGGGGTGTTTGATGGGGTGGCGTTGGGTGTTGTCGGTGGGTTTGGCGAGGGTGGAGCGGAGGATGGGGGGGATGGGTTTGATTTTGGGGAGTTCGCCGATGAAGGGGGCGTGGTTGGCGAGGGAGGGGCAGTCGTTGGTTTGATCGGGGAAGCGTTCGATTAGGTTGCGGCGGTCCTGGACGTCCATGAGGGCGCGGAGGGCCTTGTGGCCGTCGTTGAGGGCGCGGGATTTGGCGAGTTGGATGCGGCCGAGGCGGCGGTCGTCGGGGTCTTCGGCGTCACCGAGTTTGAAGATGAGACGTTCGTAGGATTCGGCGGTGACCTGGCTGGAGGCCATGTCGCGACAGAAGTTGCGTTCGAGATCGCCTTTGGCGTTGTGCTGGAGGACGAGGCGCTCGGTGCGCTGCTCGATGGTTTCGATGGGGGCAGTGGAGAGTGACATGCGTGCGGGCTCCTTCCGGTTTGAGTGTCGTACCGGGGGGGAGCGCGGGCGGGCGGGGGATTTTGTAAGTGGTTGAGGGGGTGGGAGAAATAGTGATGGATGGGCGGTGAATGCGAAATCGGGGCGGGGGAAATTGGGAATTGCGGTGACTCTCCCTATTTAGCGTGGGGTATGCTGAGTGGAAATGGACATTTATGGGGAGATCGTGCGTCTGCGGCGGAGCGGGGAGAAGTGCGCGCTGGCGACGATCGTGGAGGTGAACGGGTCGATTCCGAGCTATGAGAGCGCGAAGATGCTGGTGCGGGCGGACGGGTCGATTGTGGGGACGGTGGGGGGCGGTTGTGTGGAAGCGGAGGTGTGGAACGCGGCGCGGGAGGTGATGGAGAGCGAGCAGCCGAAGCACCTGAACTTCAACTTGGGGCAGGATGCGGCGTATGATAACGGGCTGATTTGCGGGGGGCAGTTGAACATTTTCGTGGAGCCGATTTTGCCGCAGCCGAGGGCGTACATCTTTGGGGCGGGGCATGTGTCGAAGTGCCTGTCGAAGGTGGCGACGATGGCGGGGTTTGCGACGGTGGTGATTGACGACCGGGAGAGCTTTGCGAATCGGGAGCGGTTTCCGGAAGCGGATGAAGTGATGGCGGGCGACTATGAGGGGATCTTTCCGAAGCTGGAGATGAACTCGTCGTCGTATGTGGTGATTGTGACGCGGGGGCATCGCGACGATATGCGGGTGTTGCGGTGGGCGATTGAGCAGCCGGCGCGGTATGTGGCGATGATTGGGTCGCGGCGGAAGGTGTTGGGGGTGAAGAAGGAGATTGTGAAAGAGGGCGTGGCGGAGGAGTTATTTGAGCGGCTGCATGCGCCGATGGGGTTGGAGATTGGGGCGATTTCGCCGGAGGAGATCGCGGTGAGCGTGGTGGCGGAGATGATTGGGGTACGGCGCGCGCCGGAGGGGAAGTGGCGGCAGGCGGCGAAGTCGATGTTTGTGAATCCGGCGCAGGCACCGGTTGCGCAGTGATCGATCGTCGCAGGCTGAGCGCGGTGGTGCTGGCGGGCGGGGCGTCGTCGCGGATGGGGACAGCGAAGGCGTTGCTCGCATGGCGCGGGGAGGCGGTGGCGGCGCGGCTGGCGCGGGTGTTTGTGGAGGCGGTGGGCGAGGCGTGGATTGTGTTGGGTCATGACGCGGGGGCGATTGCGGGGGCGTTGCCTAGCGTGGCGCGGGTGCGGGTGGTGGTGAATGCGCGGCCGGAGCGGGGGATGTTGAGTTCGCTGCAGTGCGGGTTGCGGGCGGCGCTGGCGGAAGGCGCGGAAGGTGTGTTCTTTTTGCCGGTGGACTATGCGGCGGTGAGCGGAGAGACGGTGGCGGCGATGCGCGATGCCTGGTGGGCGCGGGCGGGGGCGCAGGTGATGTTGCCGCGTGAGGGCGGACGGCGGGGGCATCCGGTGTTGGTGTCGCGGGCGGTGGCCGGGGAACTGCTGCGGCTGCCGGCGGAGGGTGCGGCGCATGAGGTGATCCGGCGGGATGCGGGGCGGGTGGTGTATGTGGATGTGGCGGACGCGGCGATTCACCGCGATGCCGATGATGCGGAGGCGTGGGCGGCGCTGGTGAAGGAGTTTGGCGGATGAGCCGGACGCGGATTGCGTTGCTGGTGATGGTAGCGCTGGTGGGGGCGGCGGTGGGGGCTCCGTTTCTGAAGGCGGACCGGTTTGCGGGGTCGATCCGGGCGGGGTTGGAGAAGGGGATTGGGCGGACGGTGGAGTTGAACGGGCCGATCCGGTTCAGTCTGATTGGGCGCGGGTTTTCGATTGAGCAGGTGGTGATTCACGAAGATCCGAAGGTGGGGGCGGAGCCGTTTGCGTATGTGGGGACGCTGGAGGCGACGCTGCGGATTGCGCCGCTGCTGCGGGGGAGGATCGAGTTTGCGCGGCTGCATTTGGTGGGGCCGAGCGTGAACCTGGCTAAGGCGTCAGGGGGCGGGTGGAATGCGCAGCCGCTGCTGGAGCAGGTGGTGGCGCGGGCCGATGGGGGGGTGTTTCCGCAGATCAGTTTGAGCGGGGCGCGGTTGAATTTCAGATTAGGGGAGTGGAAAAGCGTTTATTACCTGGGCGATGCCGAACTGCGGGTGGAGGCGGCGGGGGAGCGGGAGTTGTCGTTGTATCTGGAGGGCGAGCCGGCGCGGACGGACCGGGGGTTGCGCGGGTTTGGGCGGTTCAGCGGGCGGGGGCGGGTGAGGATGCCGGCGGGCGAGGAGGCGAAGCTGGATTTGAATTTGAACCTGACGCGGAGTTCGATTGCGGAGCTGATGGCGCTGGCGTTGGGGCGGCGGTCGGAGGTGGAGGGGTTCTTTAGCGGACGGGCGCGGCTGAGCGGTCCGCTGAGCGCGATGGATTTGAAGGGGCGGTTGCAGTTGGAGGAGATGCAGCGGTTTGGGTGGTTGTTGGGGGGAGGCGGCGGGCCGGGGTTCGATGTGGAAGGTGTGCTGAATTTGCCGGAGCAGCGGGTGGAGTTGCGGACCAGCGGGGGGCGCGGGAGGACGCCGGTGCAGGCACGGCTGCGGGGGGTTGATTTGATGGGCACGCCGCGGTGGGCGATGATGGCGACGGTAGTGGATGCTCGGGCGGAGTCGGTGCAGCCGTTGGTGGCGGAGTTGGGGTTTGAAGTGCCGGGGCGGTTCCAGTGGAAGGGAGCGCTGAGCGGGGCGATTGGGTATGACGGGGGGCATGGGTGGAATGGGGAGTTCAGTTTGAACCAGGGGGCGGTGTCGGCGGAGGGGGTGGAGGTGGCGTCGTTTGATGAGGCGCTGGTGAAGCTGGACTCGGCGGGTGTGCAGTTGATGCCGGCGGTGTTTCAGATTCCCGATGGCGAGGCGGTGCGGTTGGAGGGGGAGTATAAGGGCGGGGTGTCGCAGCTGCGGATGCAGTCAGGCGGGGTGTCGCTGCAGCATTTGAAGTCGCTGTTGCCGTTGCTGGCTGAGCCGAAGGATTTGCCGTTGTTGAACCGGGGCGGGGCGGGGCGCTGGGTGGGGACGCTGCGGTTGCGTGCGCCGGCGGATGGGGCGCCGGAGTGGACGGCCGAGGGCGAAGTGAGGGGGATGAAACTGGCGGTGCCGGGGCTGGCGGCGGAATTGCTTGTGGAGCGGGCGGCGGTGAAGTGGGGGGCGGGGGAGTTGGCGGTGAGCGGGTTGACGGGGAAGCTGGGGGCGGTGGAGTTGAGCGCGAGTTTTCGTGAGCGGGGCGGGGCGCGGCGGACGCAGGAGCTGAATGTGCGGATGGAGAAGGTGCAGGCGGCGGAGCTGGAGCGGCTGTTGTTGCCGGCGCTGCGGCGGCGGAGCGGGTTTCTGGTGAGGACGTTGGGGATTGGGGCCGATGAATTGCCGGAGTGGATGCGGGGGAGGCGGTTGCAGGGGGAGGTGCGGATTGGGGAACTGGAGGCGGATGAGTATCCGATTTCGGATGTTTCGTTCCGGTATCAGTGGGAGGGGGCGAAGGTGGCGCTGACGGGCTTTACGGCAAAGGCGGGCGGGGGGACGGTGAGCGGGGAGGCGGAGGCGTCGTTGCAGGGCGAGGAGCCGGCGTACAAGGGGACGCTGGAGGGGAAGGGGTTGGTGTGGCGGAAGGGCGTGATGGAAGGCGAGGGGGAGTTTACGGGCGCGGGGACGGGGGAGGCGTTTTTACGGACGCTACGGGTGGAGGGGGAGTTGCGGGGGCGGAATGTGGAGTTAACCGAGGACGATCAGTGGGATGTCGAGGATGCGACGGTGACGTTGACGAGGGAGCGCGGGAATTGGCGCTGGCATTTTGCGCAGGTGCAGTTGGACAATGGAGGGGAGCCGATGGCCGGGACGGGCGGCTCAGGGCAGGATGGGCGCATCGTGCTGGAGTTGAGCGCCACGGGGGGACGGGCGCGGCGATTGGCTGGGCGCGTGACGGGCCCGGCGTGGGAGTTCATGAGGTAATGATGTCGACTGTGCACAACGAGACGCGGGCGAGTTGGGAAGAACAACTGGAGGCGGCGCGCGCGGGGTTGCGCGAGGAGCTGGAAGCGGCGTGGTCGATGCGTGTGGCGCGGGCCGAGGAGATGTTGCGGGAGGGGGCGGGGGCGGAGCTAGAGGCTCTGGTGGGAGCGCGGTTGGAGGAGGTGCGCACGGAGTTTGCGGGGGAGCGGCGGAGGTGGGAGGAGGCCAAGGCGGCCGAGGTGGCAGCGGCGGCGGAAGGGGCGCGGGGGCGAGCGGCGGCGGCGGCGACGGGGAGGTTGAATGAGTGCGCGCGGCGGCTGCGGGCGGCGGAGAATCACGAAGAGTGGAGCGGGGCGCTGTATGACGCGGCGGCTGGATTTGCGGCGCGGGCGGCGGTCTTTACGCTGCATGGGCGGTTTCTGCATTTGGACCGTGCGCCGTATGCGGCGACGCTGGAGGACATGCCGCTGACGGATGCGCCGGCGATGCGTGAGGCGTGCGAGGGGGGCGAGCCGGTGGTGGCGCTGTATGCGTCGCAGGAGTTGAGCGGGGCGCTGGTGGCGGCGTTTGGGGAGGGCGAGGGGAAGCGGGCGCAGTTGTATCCGGTGATGGCGGGGGGCAAGGCGGTGGGGGTGCTCTATGCCGAGGGCGGGCGTGGGGAGTGTGATGGAAACGCACTGGAACTGCTGGCGACGCTGGCCGGGGCGGTGTGGGAGAGCCGGCGGGAGTCGCGCGAGGAGAGGCAGGGGGGGCCGCAGTTGGTGATGCCGCAGCTGGCGGCGGTGCGGGTGGAGGAGGCGGCGGGGGAGAGGGCGCTAGGCGAGAGGGCGGTGGCGGTGAAGGCGGAGGCGGGGCCGTTGTGGAGCCAGATGCCGGCCGAGGACCGGGACCATCATTTGCGGGCGCAGCGGTTTGCGCGGGTGCGGGTGGCGGAGATGCGGCTGTACAAGTCGGCGCTGGTGTTGGAGGGGCGGCGGGGGCGGAACTTGTATGAGATGCTGCGGGAAGAGATTGACCGGGGGCGCGAGGAGTATCGCGAGCAGCACCTGATGGCGTGCGAGTCGATGGTCGATTATTTTCATGCGGAGATTGTGAAGACGCTGGCCAATGAGGATGAGTCGCTGCTGGGCGAGGGGTATCCTGGGGCGTTGGTGTGAGCGGTTGTTGGAGGATGCGCAGAATGTGTTTTGCCGCCGATGAACGCAGATGAACGCAGATTGAGCGCACGGATGATCGGCTGGCATGGGGCCAACGAGGTGGTTTTGACTAGGATGAAGTACCGCGCGGGAATCGTGTTGTTGTTGCTGGCCGGCGCGTGCGCGGGGCAGACGGTGGGGGCGTTGTCGAAGGCATATCAGGCGAAGCCGACGGCGGCGAACCGGGCGGCGCTGGCGCGGTTTGCGGCCGCACATGCGCGGGATTCACAGGGCGGGTTGGCGCAATTGGCTTTGGCGTATGGCGACGTGCAGGTGGCTAAGGGGGCAGCTGCGGGGGCGGTGGGGACGGGAGCGGCGGAGGCGGCGCGGAAGGCGGGGAAGGCGGTGCCGGCTTTGGCCGATTATGCGTTGTTCCTGGAGGCGCAGGCGTTGCGGAGCGCGGATGCGGCGCAGGCGGCCGAGCGGGCGATGCAGGTGGTGGCGTTGCCGGGGTTGTCGCCGCTGGATGGGCAGGCGCTGCAATCGGCGGCGTGGGCGATGTTGGGGGCGGGGGATGCGGAGGGGGCGGTGCGGGCGCTGCAGCCGAACGTGGGGTTGATTGCGGGTCCGGCGGGCGGAGTGCTGATGGGGGGGGCGCTGCGGGGGGCGCAGCAGTTGGGGGCGGCGGCGTTGCAGTATCAGCGGGTGTTTTTTGAGTATCCGTTATCGAACGAAGCCAGCGAGGCGGCGACGGCGATGGCGCAGTTGCGGGTGCAGTTGGGGAACGGGTTTCCGCCGCCGTTGGGGCAGGATATTTTGGGGCGGGCGCGGAAGCTGATCAGCGGCGGGGCGGGGACGCGGGCGGTGCAGGAGTTGACGGAGGCGATTCCGGAGTTGGGCGGTCCGGAAGGGGACACGGCGCGGGTGTTGATTGGGGTGGCGCGGTATTTCAGCAATCAGAACCAGGCGGCGGTGACGTATTTGCGGGGGCTGCGGGTGGGGTCGGATGAGGCCGATGCGGAGCGGTTGTATTACTTGGTGCAAGGGTTGCGGCGGTTGGAGGCGTTTGATGACGCGGCGGCGGTGGCGGAGGAGATGCGGGGGAGGCACAAGGGCTCTGAGTACACGATGCGGGCGCTGGTGTCGCTGGCGGATGCGCATTTGATCCGCAACGAGCCGGAACGGTTTGTGCCGTTGTATGGGGCGTGCGCGCAGATATTCCCGCAGGAGGAGCGGGGGGCGTATTGCGATTGGAAGGTGACGTGGCAGGCGTACATGACGCAGCGGGCGGGGGCGGCGAAGCGGTTGGAGGAGCATGTGGAGCGGTTCCCCGGTTCGGCGAAGGCGGGGGCGGCGTTGTACTTTCTGGGGCGGTTGCGGGAGCAGGCGGGCGAGTATGGGGTGGCGCGGGCGTTTTATGAAGGCATTGTGGCGCGGTTTCCGAACACGTATTACAGCGTGCAGGCGGAGGCGCGGCTGGGTGAGGCGAAGGTGAAGCAGGCGCGGGCGGCGGCGGTGACGGCGCAGTATGTGCGGGGTGTGGGGCGGGCGGCGAGCGGCGGGACGAAGCCGGATTTCGCGGTGGACGCGGCGACGCGGGCAAGGGTGGAGCGGGCGCGGTTGTTGGAGCAGGCGGGGTTGAGCGAGTGGGCCGAGGGGGAGTTGCGGTTTGGGGCGAAGAATGGCGGCAAGGGGGCGGCGCTGGCGAAGGAGTTGGCGGAGATGGCGGCGCGGCGGGGTCAGCCGGCGACGGGGGTGCGGGGGATCAAGGCGCTGGCGCCGGGGTATTTGGGATGGGAGTTGAGCGAGGCTCCGGTGGCGTTTTGGAAGCTGGCGTTTCCGCTGCCGTACCGCGCGGCGTTGGAGACGGAGGGGGCGGAGCGGGGGATTGATCCGAATCTGCTGGCGGCGCTGATCCGGCAGGAGTCGGAGTTTGATCCGCGGGCGGTGTCGCGGGCGCGGGCGGTGGGGTTGACGCAGATTCTGCCGGGGACGGGGCGGGATTTGAGCCGGAAGTTGAAGCTGGGGCGGTTCACGGTGGGGATGTTGTATCAGCCGGAGATCAATGTGCGGATGGGGGCTTATTATTTGCGGTGGCTATTGAGCGGGTTGGATGACCGGTATGAGGCGGCGCTGGCGGCTTACAACGCGGGGAAGACGCGGGCGGTGCGGTGGTTGAATTGGTTTGGGCACGATTTGGAGCAGGCGGAGTTTATTGAGTGCATTCCGTTCACCGAGACGCGGGAGTATATCCAGATTGTGTTGCGGAATGCGGATGTGTACCGGCGGTTGTATGGGGGCGGGCCGGTGGCGGCGGGGGGTGAGTGATGCCAGAGGAGCTTGATGGGGGCGTGTTGGAGGAGAGCGGGGATGAGACGGCATACCTGCTGCGATCGGAGGAGATGCGGCGGCGGTTGCTGGCGGCGATGGAGCGGCAGGATGGGATGGGGATTGAGGAGGTCGTGGAGCGGTTGGGGTTGGAGGAGGGCTGAAGGATGCAGGCGGGCGAGCGCGTGCGGGACGTGCACGTGAGCGAAGACACGCTGGGGGTGGACCTGATGGACGGGCGCACGATCATCGTGCCGCTGGTGTGGTATCCGCGATTGCTGGAGGCGACGGCGGAGCAGCGTTCGCGGTGGACGATCAGCGGGGCGGGGTATGGGATTCACTGGCCGGACGTGGATGAGGATTTGAGTACGGAGGGGTTGTTGCGGGGTGCGCCGGCGGGGGCGCGAGCGGTGCAGGGGTAGTGTCGAGGGAGATCCGAAGCGTGGAGCGATGGTGACGCAGATGGCGGAGTATGCGAAGACGCTGCGGTAGGCGCTACTTCTGAGCGATGAGCTTGACCATGCGGAGGGGCTTGCCGGCCCATTAGTGGAGGGCGACGGCGTCCTCGTATTTCAGGATGCGGAAGCCTTTGAAGAGTTCGAGTAGTTCGCCGGTGCTGTATTCGAAGGGCGCGTTGGAGCCCTCTTTGTGGCCGCATTCGACGACGATGAGGCCGCCGGGTTTGAGGGCCTGGCGGACGCGGTGGATGGATCGCTTCTCGATGGGGTAGAGGATGGCGATGAGGTCCCATTGGGAGGCGCCGAAGTCGAACTCTTCGTCGGAGGAGAGCAGGGCGCGGAGTTTGAGGCCGGTGGCGGTGGCCGCCTTGCGGGCCCGTTCGATGCCGGCGCGGGAGGTGTCGAAGCCGGTGACGTCCCAGCCTTGGCGGGCGAGGTAGAGGGCGTTGCGGCCTTGGCCCATGGCGACGTCGAGGGCGCGGCCGGGCGGGCGGTTGCGGACGGCTTCGATGAGAAGCGGCGTGGGGGCGGTGGGGTGTTTGGGTTGGGCGGCGGTGTAGACGGGATCGTAGAAAGCGCCTTCGTCCCAGGAGGCGATGAGGGAGAGGGTCTTTTCGGCTTGGGCGGGGGAGAGGCCGGTGGCGAGGAGTTTGGTTTTGTATTGCTCGAGGGCGGCTTCCCAGGAGAGGGATTGGTGGGCGGGTTGTTTTTGCCAGGCGGTGAAGGCGGCGTGGGCGGCGGCTCCGGGGGCGGGGGCGGGATTGGGAGGTTGGGCGTGCAGGGCGGAGAGGGTGAGGAGGAGCGCGAGGGCGGCGCGGGGCATGGGAGCAGGATAGCGGACGCGGCGGGGCGGCGGTGATGTGCGCGGGGCGTGTTAGATTCAAGCGATGGAGACGACCCTGGGCGCCGGCGCGCCGCAACGCACATCTGTACAGGCCGCTGAGCGGGCGGTGGTGAGGGCGAAGTTCAGGAGCGAGCGGACGCGGCAGTTCACCGAGAGCGTGATTCGCGAGATGACGCGGATTGCGATGCAGTATGGGGCGGTGAACCTGGCGCAGGGGTTTCCGGATTTTGCGGCGCCGGAGGAGATCAAAGAAGCGGCGCGGGCGGCGATTGCGGCGGATCATAACCAATACACGGTGACGTGGGGGACGCCGCAACTGCGCGCGGCGATTGCGGGGAAGTACGCGCGCGAGTACGGGCTGGAGTTGGATCCGAATGCGGAGATCACGGTGTGTTGCGGGTCGACGGAGGGGATGATTGCGTCGCTGCTGGCGACGACGAATGCGGGCGATGAGGTCGTCATCTTCGAGCCGTTTTATGAGAACTATGGTCCGGACACGTGGCTGTGCGGGGCGACGCGGAAGCTGGTGAAGCTGCGGGCGCCGGATTGGACGTTCGATCCGGGTGAGTTGCGGGCGGCGTTTAGCGCGAAGACGAAGGCGATCATCCTGACGTCGCCGCATAACCCGACGGGGAAGGTGTTCACACGGGCGGAACTGGAACAGATTGCGGCGTTGTGCCGGGAGTTCGACACGCTGGCCATCACGGACGAGATCTACGAGCACATTCTCTATGACGGGGCCGAGCATGTGCCGCTGATGACGCTGGAGGGGATGCGTGAGCGGACGGTGCTGGTGAACAGCATGAGTAAGACGTTCTCGGTGACGGGGTGGCGCGTGGGCTGGGTGGTGGCGGCGCCGGATCTGTCGGACTCGATCCGCAAGGTGCATGATTTTCTGACGGTGAATTCGCCGGCGCCGATGCAGCAGGCGTGCGTGATGGCGTTGGGGCTGGACGCGGCGTTTTATGGGGATTTGTCTTCGCACTATGTGGGGCGGCGGGACCTGTTGTTGGGGGCGCTGCGCGAGGCGGGGTTTGATCCGTATGTACCGGCGGGGGCGTATTACATCATGGCGGGGATCGGAAAGTTTGGATTTGATGACGATCAGAGGTTCGCGCTGCACATGATGGAGAAGGCGGGGGTGGCGTGCGTGCCGGGGTCAAGTTTTTTTGAAGATCCGCGTCACGGATCGCAGTTAGTCCGCTTCTGTTTCTGTAAGAAGTATGAGACGCTGAAGGAAGCCGGACGGCGGTTGTTGCAGCTGCGTTCGTAAGCTGCGCCGACGGTGGCATTCGGCTGGAAGCAGGTCGTGGTCATGTTGCCAACGTTTCTCTTGGAAGATGGTCTGCGGCACGAGGATGGTCAATCCGGAGTGCTGGATGTGTCCGCTGCAAGCGGGCAGGTTTTGCTGCTGACGCTGGGCATCACGCGCATCATTGAGCAGGAGAGTCTGGATGTGAGCATCCATGGCTCGGAAGACGGGGAGAGCTGGGGGAGCAAGCCTTTGCTGAGTTTTCCGCAGAAGTTTTACTGCGGAACGTATGCGATGGTGTTGGATTTGAGCAGTGAGCCTGGGGTGAAGTACATCCGGGCGCAGTACAAGAT
>JADJOP010000036.1 GCA_016713735.1 Bryobacterales bacterium | reverse complement strand
AATTGAGAGATGCTGCAGTCGCAGGCCCACCATCCCCGGAATAACCTCGTGAGCCCGTTCCCGCGATCGTGGAGATAATTCCGTCCGAGTTAACTTTTCTTATTCGTGAGTTGGCAGAAGTCTGCGATATACAGGTTTTGTTCCTGTCGACTGCAATTCCCCAGGGTAATTTAGCTTTGCACTTCTCGCGGGTGCCCCATCACCAGCGTATCCGGCTTCGCCGGTGCCTGCCACGGTTGTGATCGTTCCGTCAGCGCTGATTCTCCGAACCACCGAGTTGTTTGAGTCTGCGATAAACAGGTTTCCGTCGGAATCTCGAGCAATGCTCGAGGGTTGGTCTAGAACGGCAGATAAGGCAGGTGCACCGTCCCCCGAGAAGCGAAACTGGCCACCGCCGGCTACAGTACGGAGCGTTTCTTCTGTCTCGACATGCCGAATTCGATTGTTGCCGCCGTCGGCGATAATGAGGCGCTCAAGATTATCGACAGCAACATCTTGGGGGCTGTTCAGTAAGGCGCTCACGGCCAGCCTGCCGTCCCCTTGGAATCCAGCAGTGCCATTGCCAGATACTGATTGAATCGTTCCGTCAGACGATATCCTTCTTATTCTGTGGAATCCGCTGTCGGCAATATAAAGTGCGCCTGAGCGAGTCACAACTATACCCTTGGGGTTACGCAGTGCTGCTCGCATGGCAGGTCCTCCGTCGCCGGAAAAAGCAGCCCTGCCGATGCCAGCAATCGTCTGAATGATTCCTCCGGGATTGACCTTCCGGACTCGATCGTTACCGGTGTCCGCAATATAAAGATTTCCTGAACCATCTATCGTGATGCTCTCCGGGAGGTTAAGCGCCGCACCTGTTGCAGGCCCCCATCACCGTGAAACGCAGCGATCTCTCCTGTGCCAGCAACGGTGCTTATCAACCCTGAAGCCCCAACCTTGCGGACTCTACCGTGGTAGACATCAGAAATGAACAAGTTGCCTGCTGAGTCAATGGCCACGTCGGAGGGGTTCGCGAGTGATGAGGCTGTGGCAGCAACCCCATCTTGAACTTCTGAGCTCAACCTACTGTTTCCAGCGACAGTTGTGATTATTCCTTTTGGAGTTATCCGACGAATCCTGTTGTTGAGCTGGTCGGCTATGTACACATTTCCTAACTGATCGAGTGCAAGGCCTCGCGGCGTATTCAGGGAAGCTCGCGTGGCTTGCCCTCCATCCTGCGAACTCGCTTCCCATTTCCTGCGACCACTTCGAGCAATCGCTCTGGAGAAAGCTTGAACACCATGTGGTTGTCCGTATCCGAAAAGTACAAGTTGCCATTGCCGTCGTCGGCAACGCCTCCTAAGGCACCAAGCGGCGCATTGACCGATGATGTCGCCCCAGACGGAAAGGCCCATTCGGTACCCGCGATGGTCGTTATGACATTCTGAGCACGAGTCTTTGGCACGAAGAGCATTAGGAGGCACAAGGCTGCCCCAATTGCTTGGGCCAGCAATTCGGTTCGACGAAGTCTATGCGGATAGGTAGGTGTGAACAACCGCACTTGCCCAGAAGTGGCACCGCCCCCCAACCTGTCGACCAGATCCGTTTTCTGACGTGTGGCGCTCACTCAACGACCTCCGCAGCATTAGTATAATCGGACCGCTCGGCGCGTGGCGGTTGTGATCGAACAAGAGTTTGCCGTCTGCTACTGGGCCTGTAGCCTCGCGAGTCACGAGTTTAGACACAGTCGGCTGGGCAGCGATTTTGCGCTGGACAGCCTGGTTACGGTTTAGCAGAATCGCAAAGGTTGGGGAAACAGAAGCGAGCTCTGCTGGAGCGCTGCTGGAGAGCAACTCGTGAAGGGATACCCAGTTGAAGACTCGTTAAAGCGAGTTTCTTCGGCCTGCTCCTCCCGGCGGGCCGAATGAGCCTGACGCGTGGCCGACCAACGGGAGGCGGTCATCGCCCCGGCTTCTTGAGCCGGCCTCGCCTCGACAGATCTTCCGTGAGCGCTACGTGAACCACAGGGGCGGCAGGCTCTTATGAAATTTCGTCGAGCCTATTTCTGGGAGAAATCGGCCGCCAAGATCCTGCGCGCCGAGGTGCGGCCGATCTGAAGGCGGCGGGCGATCTCAGATTTGCTGATTCCGGCGCGGTTCAGTTTCTGTATTTCCGCGGCGTGTGCGGCGGAGGTGGCCGAACCCCAACCGTTTCCTAGGCTCCGCGCATGAGCCAGGCCGGCCCGGGTCCGTTCCCGCAGGATTTCGCCTTCGAACTCGGCGAAGATCGCCAGCAATCCGGCCATTGCCCGTCTGGCGGCGCGTGGTCAGGTCCAGCGCTTCGGTGAGCGAGACGAAGCCGACGCCCAGATGCTCGAGTTCCTGAAGCGTCGCCAACAGATCCGTCACGGAGCGGCCCCAGCGGTCGAGCCGCCAGACCAACACCACATCGATCTCGCGTCGGCGGGCCGCCTCCAGCAGCCTCTCGCGTGCTTCGCGCTTCGCCGCGCCGGAGTTCACTTCGCGAACTTGCAGAGCAACCGTCCAGCCTCGACGGGCAGCGTACTCCCGCATGGCCCGTCTCTGCATCGCCAGCGTCTGCTGGTCATGGGTGGAGACGCGGGCATACAGGCCAGCCCGAAACATTTTCTCCGGCCTGCGTGCCTCGCAAAAAACGTAGCCGGAATCCGCCTTCGAAGGGGCCCGTTTTCTGGGCATTGCAGGATGTCACCTCGCCGTGGCCGCAGACGATCCTTTTCGGCCAGGGAAGGATCATGCTACTACGCGGCGTCAGCAGGCGGAGCTACGCCGGCCGCGCGGTGTGACGCCGCTTCCACTCATCTGGCAGCCAGGCAGGCAAGTCGCTCAATCGCGCCGCGGGCAGGTTCACCAGCAACTGCGTCAAGTACAGTTGCGGATCCACATCGTGCCGGCGACAACTGCTGGTCAGGCTGGCCAGAATCGCCGCTGTGCGGCCTCCGTGCGCGTTGCCCACAAACAGTGAGTTCTTGCGATTCAGCACTACCCGCTTCATCTCGCGCTCGCTGACATTATTGTCGATGGGCACGGCTCCGTCGGAGCAGAACACCGTCAGTTCCTCCCACTGGCTGAGCGCGTGGTTCACCGCCTCGGCCAGGGGATGCTTCGGCAGCAACTGCTCCTTCCAGGCGAGAAGCCTGTCGTGAAGACCGGCCAGCACCGGCGCCGATTCCGCACGGCGCAGTTCCAGCAGCTCGGCCGCCGGCAACTCCTTGGCCCGGTGCTCCACCGCATAGAGTGTACGCACCCATGCCACCGCCTCCCGCACCATCTCGGGGGCGGCCTTCTCGGCCTCGATGATCTTCCTGCGCGCGTGCGCCCAGCATCCGGCGCGCGTGATCCCGTTGCCGGCGACCACGCCGTTGTAGCCGCCATAGGCGTCGGCCAGCAGCACATTGCCGTAGTCCTTGAGAAAGTACTTCCGGACCGTCGCGGCCCCGGTTCAGCGTGAAGTCGAAGATGTTGTACGGACCCGCTTCATCGCCAACGTAGGCCCACATGCGCGCGTTGGCCGTCTTGCCTTTGGCCAGCATCGGCATCACTGTGTCGTCGGTGGCCACCACGCGCGAGGCGCGCACGCGCTCAGCCATCAGTTCGTAGAGTGGCTCGACCAGGCCGGCCACATCGCCGCACCAGATCGATTGCGTGGCCCGCGAGATCTCGAACCCCTGCAGCTGGAAGATATCTTCCAGCTGGTACAGCGGCAGATAATCGGAGAACTTACTCGTCACGATGTAAGCCAGCAATCCCGGGCCGGCCAAACCCTTCTCCACTGGCGCTTCCGGCTTGGCCGCCGCTTCGATCCGCGCGCCGCCGCCGTTGCGTTCACAACCGGGACAGGCGTACTTTTGCGAACGTGCTGAATGCGCTCGAAACGGCCAGGATAGTATTCGATCTGCCAGCTTTCCTCCGCGCCGATCTCCCGGCGCTGTGACCCGCAACACGGACAGGTGCGCTCTTCCGCGCTTAGTTCGTGAATATGCGTCGTAACCGGGAGGTTCTCGAAGTGGGCGAGATTGCGCCGGCCTGTGCGCCGCCGCAGCCGCCGTGGCTCATCGGCCGCTTCGGCCGCCGGTGGAAGATCGTGGGAATGAAAGGGCTTGCGGTCCACTTCCTCGGCGAAGGCAAGCAGCATCTGGGCCACCTCGCCCTCCGATGCGAGCCGGTCCGCGCGCGGACCGTAATACCACTTCTGGAAACGCTCCAGCTCGAGTTGAAGCCGCAGCATCTCCACGTGGAGTTCCTCGGCGCTTTGCCTGCTTTCCTCCGCCCTGCGGTGTTGTTCCTCGGCGCGTTGCCTCTCGCGGTCGCGTTCCAGAGCCAGCGAACGCACCATCGCTTCCAGCGTGTCGCGATCTCCTGATAAGTGGACTAACTCGGAAGTCACGTAGATAGGAGGGTTACGATGATAGCGATGTTACTCCACCGCGCACTCTTTACACGCTGATTCGCGGCCCGCCGCGCTCATAGCGCGGCACGCGCTGCAATCGCGACATGTCGATGCCGTCCAGAACCATCGCCAGTTCGCCGGCCCTCAACTCCACCGAACGCGCGCCCGCTTCCGGTTGCGGCAATTTAATCACGCCCGCCTCCAGCCGCTTGTACCACAGCACGAACCCATCGCGGTCCCAGACGAGAATCTTCAACCGATCTCCGCGGCGCGAGCGGAACACGAACAGATGCCCTCCCAGAGGATCCTGTCCGATCACCTTTCTCACCCGTTCGGCCAGACGGTCGAAACCGCATCGCATATCGGCCGCTTCGGCGGCCAGCCAAATGCGCGCGCCCTGCGCACGGTCCAGCGAATGCAGACTCGGCAGCGTGGTCAACCACGCGTCTCCAGCGCCGCCACAACGGCCCGCAGATGGTCCGCATCGAAACCCGGTTCCACCAGCACGCAACAACCTTCGCCGAGGCGGACTGCAATGGCGCCTCGCTGGAGAGGCGCCTGCCGCGCCGCCTTCGCTACCTGGACTTCCAGGAACCGCTCGGCCACCGAGCCGCCCAACCGCTTCCTCCAGGTGTAGAACTGCGACGTGGTAAGACCGCGATCCCGGCAGAATGCCCCGACAGTCTCGCCGCTTTCGCCCTGCTCGGCGATCAGCCGGATCCACCGGGATTGCACCTCGGGTTGAGACTTTCCCATGCTTCCAGTCTGAGGCTGGACCGGCGCCGCTCACAAGATGGGGTTCACGGAGCGCTCACCTCGCTCCGCTCCTCGCCATCGCGTACCCTCCCTTCTTCCTTCCCGAAGCTACGTTACACACCACCCCTCTCCAGTTTCCCCTGGCTCAGTTTTTCCGGATTTGGGTCACTGACCCTCCCTCCTTCAAATCAAGTCCAAACAAATCCTGGGGCGGGTCTTGGGGCGGGGGAGGGTTTGCGTTTGAGAACATACCAGAGCAGAATGGAATGCCATGAGACCTCCACTGCAAGAAATGTTCATGCGAAACAAGCGAGATGACGCCAGATATCCGGGTGGAAACCCTGCCGTTAGCTATGGTGACAACCTGCCCAGTAGCCAAGTGCCCGCAAAACAACCACTGAAGAGTTCTGCGGGGGGCGCATACGGGATGGTTAGGGATGATGGCAAGAGAGCGCATCAAGGATGGGATCTCTACGCTCCGACTGGAACACCTGTATTTGCGATAGCAAATGGCGTCATCCAGACTGTAGATGAGCAATCAGGTTATGGTCTATGCGTCACCATGGAATTTCAGCATGGAATCCGGCGATTGTTCGCTTTCTACGCGCACCTCATGTCTGCCACCGTTACCCCCGGACAAGTAGTGATCGAAGGTGACGTGATAGCGAGGTCCGGTCAAACAGATGCTGCGAAGCAACCAGCCCATCTGCATTTCGAGATCAGAACCCTGCCGAGTATTCCTCGGGGACAGGGGCTAACAGGCCGTCTTGACCCTGGCGAGGTACTCGGATACAACTTCCAGCGATGAAGCGAACCCTGACGGACCCCGTCCCTGATCTCCCCTGTCCAGAGCCCACAATACCCCAATGAGCACGGCTCGCGTTTCATGCGACGTGCGTCCTCGACAATCCGCCCGCCGTTGTGGGCGCAGTGTTGGTTGACCCAAAACCGGGACACGAGGTATTCCCGCGTGCGTGGTATGGCCGATGCCGGTTATGGAACATCACACTTGGCGATATCCTCACACGTGATCTCGAACATACCGAGGCCACCCCGCTCGTATATCCGGCAGTGGATACACCCGCGTCACTATTCCCTTTCAAGACCACTAATGTTATAAAGAGTACACTGTACTCCAGCGCCGATCGAGAGCGTCAACAAACACGACGCGAACGCTCTCGGAGCACACAACCATCATGCGCATCACCCGCCTCGACGTCGCGAACTTCCGTGGCATCAGGACCCTCTCTTGGAGTCCGCAGCCTACCCTGAACTGCCTCATCGGGGCGGGTGACGCGACAAAGTCCACTATTCTCGCTGCGATGGAAATCGTTCTGTGGCCGTCGTGGAACCTCTCGATTGACGAGACGGATTGTCATGAGCTGACAACGCAGAACCCGATCACGATAGCGGCAACGATCGCCGACCCGCCAGCGGAACTCTTGCGAGAGGACGTTTTCTGCTTTCTCCAGCGCGGCTGGAGCGCAGCCGGTGAATTGCACGACGAACCGGCACCCGAGGATGTTCCAGCACTCACCATCCGCTTTACCCTCAACAGCGACAACGAGCCAGTCTGGCACGTGATCGCCGATCACCATCCTCATGAGAAGACGATCTCTGCGCGACAACGCGCGCTCTGCAATATGACCCGCGTCGATACGATCGACCGTCAACTCACGTGGACGAACGGTTCCCTCCCTGACCAAAGGCAACGACCGATCAGGACGGCGCCGCCACGACGTTTGCCCGCGCGGCGAAAGCGGCGCGCGACGCGTTTCGAGCAGAAGACCACCCACAACTCACAACGACCGCCAATACCCTCCAGACCACCGCCGTAAAATTCGGCGTCCGACCACGCACTAGCTACAAGGCATCGCTCGACAGCAAGGCAATGCAACTCCGCACGGGATGCCTCAGCCTCCACGATGGAGTCGTCCCGTCCCGACTCTTCGGGCTCGGCACACGCCGTATCCTCGCCGTGGCACTCCACAGCATGATCACCGACGCACCGGCGATACTCCTCATCGACGAATTCGAACACGGCCCCGAACCACACCGTATCAGACGACTCCTACGACAACTCGCGGCGATGAACGGGTTGCAGGTCATTATGACCACACACTCGCCTGTCGTCGTCCACGAAATTGCATCGGAAGCCCTCACCGTCATCCGCGCGAGCGACCAAGAGGTCACAGCACAAACCGTACCCACGCACGAGCTTCAAAAACCGTCCGCGAAGCGCGGAAAGCCTGCTGGCACGACGGATTCTCGTCTGCGAAGGTCCCACGGAAGTCGGCATCATCCGATCCCTCGACGACCACTGGGCAGCCGACGCCATCCCCATGGCCTGCACCGGAGCCCTCGCCATTGACGGCGGAGGCAGCGTTGCCCCCCGCAAGGGCAAGGAAGCTCAAACAACTCGGCTACGACGTCATGGTCTACATGGATTCCGACGTTGCTGCGGCACGCACAGCTGTAGCGCTGCGACAAGAAGGCATCCCCGTCGCAATGTACAACGACACTGTTTGCACGGAGGAAGCTCTCATGGCCGACCTCCCATGGACCGGCATCATAGAACTTCTCAGAATCGCCATGACGTACTACGAGGAGCATGCACTGCGAGATCAGGTCAAAGCACGACTCCCCACAGGTACTACGGTCGACCTGAGCTCTCCGCCAATCGATTGGCCCGAATCCCCGTACTCCGCACTGCCCTCGGCAAGACCGCCAAGGAAAAGGATTGGTACAAGCAACTGCAATTCGGGAGGCCGCAGGTGCAGTCATCGCACAACACTTGATTGCTATGCCGCAGACCGACACGGCAGCCGTACTGAAATAATCCGCGCGTGGCTGCACCGTGACCGACCCCGCCACCCTTTCACACAGCCATCACGCCTCCGTCTGCGCACCAGCAGGGTACGGGAAGACAGAACTCATCGCACGAGCGCTGCTCGACGGCCCCGACCGACGACACCTTGTCCTCACCCACACCCACGCCGGAGTACACGCCCTCCGACAACGACTGCGAGCACTCGACGTACCGCCACGACGCTGCCGCATCGACACGATCGCCGGCTGGGCGAGAGACTACGCCATCGCATACCCGATCACAACTGGATACACACCGCCAGCACAAGCGCACGAGGAAAACTGGTCGCAGATCTATACTGGCGTGACCCAACCCTCACAACCTCCCCCGTCAGGTACTCGATCAATGCGACCTACGGCGCCGCCTACGTCGACGAGTATCAGGACTGCACCCTCGGACAACACCACCTGATCGCAGCCCTCGCCGGCCTCCCTCCCCGTGTCGCATCCTCGGTGACCCGCTACAGTCGATCTTCAACTTCATCGAGCCCACCGTCGACTGGAACGATCACGTCCTCCCACGTTTCCCTGCCCTTGATCCACTCGATACCCCACACCGCTGGTTACACGATCCCGCCCTCGCCGCGTGGATGGACCACGTGCGGGAAACGCTTGCGCACGGTCGGTCAATCGATCTGACCGTTGGCCTACCGGCAACGGTGCGTGTCTACCGTCCGAGAACACCCGTTGAGCGCAACAACATGCTCAGAGCGGCCCTCAATCGTGCCGAGGGGACGACAGCGGTCATCACGCAATGGGCACCGCAGGCACATCGCGTAGCCATCCAACAACGTGGTCCACTCGTCGTCGAACCGATGGACGACGAAGCCTTTACAACACACGCCACCGCGATCGCCGAGTCCACCGGACCGTCGCGCGTCGAGGCAATCCTCGACTTGGCAGCCACCTGCCATACCGGATTCAACCAACAACTGCGAGACCGGCTTGTACGCAACGCGCAGTCAGCGCGAGGCGTTCGCGACGGTGCCACCGCCGAACAGGCCCGATCGCTGCGGCTCGTTGCGGACGCTGCCGATCTCGTCCCTGTCCCGAACGCGCTCATGGTCTTGGCGAGGACTCCCGACACCCGTTGCACAGACCCGAACTTTACTACGAGGTCCGTCGCGCGTTCGTCGCGCTTATCGAAGGTCGTGCAGCGAGAGTGGAGGACGCGATCACACTCGTTCGGCAGCACACGCGACAGCACGGACGACGACTTACGCGCATGACGACAGCCCACACGCTCCTCCTCAAAGGGCTGGAGTTCGACCACGCCATCGTCCTCGACCCTGAACGGCTCAATAGAAACAACCTCTACGTCGCACTCACACGCGGTAGACGATCGCTCGCGATAATCGGCGCCGCAACGATCCTACAACCCCAACCGTGATTGGAGAGGGCAGTGACTCACCGCGCTGCGCGGACTCGCGCCGGTGCGGCATGACGATTTCTTACAGCAGGCCACAGACCATCCCCTTGCCTGCTGCCGGCCTACTGTCTGCTTGGTGCCTCGTGTTCAAGCTGGACGTCAGAACGCATGGCTTGGTCTCCAAACCTGGGCCGTAACTGTCGGCGGCGGCAGAAGAGGTAGGCTGATCGCATCAGCACGGGGCACACTCTTCGCACCTAAATCCTGCCTCGCTGGGCTGTAAACAAAAGAATCAGCTCCTTCGCCGCCTCCATCACTGAGCTGGGCGACATTTTTCCTCTGTTCGATCATATTGCTTTACGGGATTGGAAGCGTGAGCTGCGTCGCGGGCAGTTGCGCCAAGGGCAGGATCAGGAAAGCACGTGCGCGGCTTCGGCTACAGCCCGCGGATGAACAACAAGAGGGACTCGCGCTCTCGAGGGGACCAGGTGGAGAGGGCGACCGATCCGGACTGTTCGCCGCCTTCTAAGGATTGTGCCGCCGGGCATCCTCGTGGCGACTCCGGGGAGCGGCTTGATTCCCGGGTATTCCTTGTCCTTTGTCGATCCGCGCCGGCATCGCGCGAAGCACTTACACCACCAAGGCGCTTCTCTGAGTTGTTCTCGCCAACATCTTCCGTGTGTGGATGAGCGACAAAGTTGGCGGTGCAACCGAAGGCGGCTATTCTGGACGATTCGTCGGGTTGCCTTTTGGAGAATCCATGCGGGCCCCAAGGGCATACAGATGGAGGGTTCAGGCGCACCTGTCAAATGAGCACGTCACGGTGACACCGCGATGCCGCTGACAAGAATCTTGTCAGCATTCTTGTCAGCAGCCAGCACGACTCCCACGTCTCCCCGCGCTTCCCACCGGAGTTCATTCACTTCTCTGGTCTCGTGAGATCAGTAAGCCCGGGACAAGAGAGAACAAATGACCACAAAAACTACTTGACAGGGTTGCTTTTGTAATCAGTAGGTCGCCGGTTCGAATCCGGCGGGGGGCTCCATCCTTTCCAATCACTTCCAGTCTAAGCGGCAGAGTCGGGACTCAGCCTTGTGTGCGGATAGTGTGAGCCAGCGCTTGCACCACCGATGCATGCAAACTCCGCCTTGCTCACAGGCGAGTGACGAGTCTAGTCCGGCATCGGCATCGAGCGCCTCCGCCGAAGCCCCTTTAGGGCGCGGCGGGCAACCCGGCAAGGCTGAGCGCCCACACGAGGGGGGCGTTGCCGCCGAGGACCATGGCCGAGGAACCATGCACGCCCCTCAGCGTGGCGCGGGGTGAGGGCCGTTCTGGGCTGGCCGTTTCGCAAGCGGGTCGCGGCGTGGCTGCCGCGGAAGCGGCCCCTGCTCCGCTGGTGGTTAGAACGGCGGAATGCCCAGCACGGCATAGTTCAGCCAGTAACCGCCGAGGGTGTGGCCATAGCCGGCGCCGTCGTTGAGGCCTTGGGCGATGCTGGCCTCGTTATCCTCGTACCAGGATTCGAATTCATCGAGGACGGTTTCGATGTCCTGTTCGGCTGACGCAATGGCCTGGGTGGCGGAGGCGGAGGTGGTTTCACCGGGGTGCTGCAAGCGGCGGTCGAGGAAGTTGCCGACGAAGGCGAGGTTGGTCCCGCCGAACGCACTGAGCCCGGCGATGAGGATGCCGGCCCCTTCGGCGGCCTTATTTTCTTTGATCATCAAGCCGTACTGCGTGGCCGAGAGCCCTGTCGGGTCGACGAACTGCGTGGGCCGGTTGAAGGCGAACTGGTAGGGGTGGCGCGAAGCGGGGTGGAAGCTGGAGCCACGGGCGGGATCTTTCTGGATGAAACGGCCCATGTCGGGGCGGTAGGCGCGGGCGCGGAAGTGGTAGAGGCCGACGAAATCGATGAGTGTCTCTTTTGCCTGGAAGCTGAAGGGGTTGAAGTTGATGCCGCCAAAGGCGACGCCACCGACAGCGGAAGCATGAATGCGATTGCCCCAGGCGTCGTAGGCCCAGCTTTGGAGCACGCCGCCGGTTTCATTGGTTATGGCGATGACGGAGCCTTGCTCATCGGTGACGAAGAAACGGGAGGCAGTATCGTTACGGGCGAAGAGAAGCTCATCGGTAGCAAGGCCGAAGGTGAAATGGTGTGCGAAGCTGGCTCCGCTGAAGATGTGTACGATATTCTCGCCGTCGTACACGTAGGAGCGGGAGACGTTGGTGTTGACTTGGTCGCGGTTACCGAGGCCGTTATAGCGGAAGCTGGCGAAGGGGGTGGCGACGAGGCGGTTGCGCTCGTCGAAGGTGAGAGCGCGGCCGAAGCTGGTGGCCATATTGCCGGCGGCGTCGTAAGCGAACGACTCGGTGTCGAAGGTGAGCTGGCGGTGGTCAGGGCCGAAGGTGGCGCCGGGGTCGAGGCGGTTGCCGGCGGCGTCGTAACTCCAGGAGCCGGATTCGTTGCCCCATGTGGTGCTGACGATGGTCTCGGAGGTGAGGCGACCGAGGGCGTCGTAGGTCCAGTTGATGGAGCCATCGTTGAGGAGGGCCTGGGTGCGGCGTCCGGCGGCGTCATACGAGTAATTCCATGAGCGGATGACGGTACTTGAGGGAGAGTACCAGGCGAGGCTGGCGAGGCGGCCGCGAGGGTCCCAGGTGTAGGCGGCGCGGACGCCGTTGCTATAGAGGAGGCCGGAGCGGCGGGCGCTGGAGTCGTAGGAGTATTCGGCCCAGTTGGCTCCGGTGGTGATGCGGGAGATCCGGCCGGAGGCGTCGTAGAGGTAGGTGGTGACGGCGCCGTCGGGGGCGGTCATGGAGGCGCGGCGGCCAAAGGAGTCGTAGGTGTAGGAGACGGTGTGGCCGAAGCGGTCAGTGACGGAGGTGAGGCGGTTGGCGGCGTTGTGGGTGAAGCTCATCGTGCCGGGGTTGACGCCGGTGGAGACGATGCTGGTGACGCGGCCGCGGGTGTCGTAGGAGAAGGTCTCGGTGCGGGCGGCGGTGGATTCGGTGAGCTTGCGGCCGTAGGCGTCGTAGGTGAACTGCACGGGGCCGAGGCCGGTGTTGGAGGAGGCGAGATTGCCGTCGGGCGTATAGGTTTCGTTGTGCACGTCGCCGGCGGGGCTGGTGCGGGAGGTGCGGAGACCGTTGCGGTCGTAGGTGTAGGCGGTGGTGCGGTTGAGCGCATCAACCATGGCGGTGATGGAGCCGAGGCCGTTGCGGGTGTAGCGGGTGAGGCCATTGAGGGGATCGGTGACCTGCGAAAGCTCGCCGCTGCAGGAGTAGGCGAACTGGAAGCTCTGGCCGAGGGCGTTGCCGGTGGCGGCGGGGAGGCCGAACTCGTTCCAGGATTGGGTGCGGAAGAGCGCGCCGGCAATGGTGACCGGACCGGGCAGGCCGTAGCCGTCCCAGGAGCGGTCAAAGCGCTCGCCCGCTCCGTTGTAGGCGGTGACGATATTGCCCGTGGAGTCATAGACGAAGTTGCGGATGCGTCCGGCGCCGTCGGTGATGCGGAAGAGGTTGCCGGCGGCGTCGTAGGAGTACTGGAAGATGCCGCGCTCACCGGCTTCGCTGAGCAGGCGGCCCTGGGCGTCGTAGGTGAAGAGCTGCTCTTCCACCTGCGTGGTGGCGGCGTTGAAGATGCGGGTGTGGGTGAGGTTGCCGAGGGTGTTGTAGGAGAAGGTCTGGTAGTCGCCGTTGGGGCGGGTGATGCGGGCGAGGAGGTTTTCCGGGGTCCACTGGTAGGAGGTGATGAGGAAGGGGCCGCCGTTGGGACCGTCTTCCTCGGTGGCGGGGTTGCCATTGGCGTCGAAGGTGCGGGCGATGCGGCGTCCGCTGGGCATGATGGTGAGGGTGCGGCGGCCGCTGGCGTCGTAGGCGTATTGGCGGAGCTGGCCTTCACCGTCCTGGAAGCTGAGGACATTGCCGGCGGCGTCGTAGGTCTCGATGGTGGTGATGGGGCCGGGGAGGAGCTTGATGAGGCGGCGGCCGGGCAGGTCGTAGGTGTACTCGGTGCGCAGGCCGGCGCTATCGATGCGGGCGCTGAGGCGGCCGGCGGCGTCAAACTCCTGGCGCACGGCTTCGCAGCCGCCAGGGCCGACGATGCGCGAGATGCGGTGGGAGGCGGCGGCGTATTCAAAGAGGGTGACCTTGTTGGCCGGATCGGTGTGTTGGATGAGGCGGCCCAGCGAGTCGTAGGCGTAGAGATGGCGGTAGCCGCGGGCGTCGGTGATCTGGGTGATGCGGGCCGAGCCGTCGCGCTGGAATTGCACATTGCGGCCATCGGAGGAGGTGATGCCGGTGGGGGTGATCTGCATCCAGTTGCCGGCGCGGTCTTCGATGCGGGTGATCACGGAGTGGTCGAGTGTAAAGATGGTTCCCTCTTTGGTGGTGAGGCGCCAGCGCTTGGGGCTGTAGGCGGCAAAGGGGGTATCGCCGCCGAGGCAGGCGAGGCCCTGACCGCCGCCGAGGAAGGCGGGGCAGTCGAGATTTTCGAGCTTGTCGTCGACTCCGGGGGGCGCGGTATAGCGGTTCTCCAAGGTGGGGAAGACGGGGCTGGGCATGACGGGCGTGAAGGCGAAGATGGCTTCGCGGCCCGAGGGCAGGGTGACGTAGGCGTTGTAGTTGGCGTCGGTGCGGAGGTCGAGTTGCGAGAAGCCGAGGGCCCAGCCGGAGCCGAAGTCGTTCCAGTATGGCTTGCGGGAATCGTAGCGGCGCTGGACGGTGAGGGGGAGGCCGAGGGAGGGCAGTCGGAGGTCGGTGTAGTCGAGCGTGAAGGCGCCGAGTTTGACGGTGTCGCCGCCGACGCGGACGATGTTCTGGACAAAGAGACCCTGGCGGCGGTCAAAGGCGCTGAGCCGGAGCACGTAGGGGTTGTTGGCGAGCAGGGTGGCGGGCAGGACGCCGAGCGGACCGTTGGTGACGGGGGTTGTGCCCTCGTTGAGCAGAACCCAGGAAGCGCCGCCGGAGATCTGGTATTCGAGCTTCCAGGAGACGAGGTTGGCGTCGGTGACGGTGCCGGTGACGGGGACTTCGCCGGCGACCAGGGCGTCGTTGGCGGGGCTGAGGATGCTGATGGTGGGAGGGGTGGTGTCGATGGGAGCGATGGTGAGTGTGAAGGCCTGCTGGGAGGAGGCGCCGGAAGGATCGGCGGCGCGGAGGACGACGTTTTGCGAGCCCGCGGCGTTGTTGGGGATGGTCCAGGTGAGGCGGCCGGTGGGGGTGATGGCCATGCCGTTGGGGCCGGAGACGAGGGAGAAGAGGATGGTGTCGGCTTCAGGGTCGGTGGCGGCGGCCTGATAGACGAGCGACTGGCCGGCTTCGACGTTGGTGGGTGGAGTGGAGGTGAAGACAGGCGGGTTGTTGACGATGGCGGCGATGTTGACGGTGAAGCTCTGGCGGTGGAAGGCGCCGAGGAGGTCGGCGACCTCGATGGTGAAGGGATAGGCGCCGGGAGCGGCAGCGTTGAACAGGACCAGGCCGGAGGCGGAGTTGATGGTGGCGCCGGTGGGAGCCTCGACGAGCGACCAACTGAGAATGTCGCCGGGGTCGGGATCGGTGGCGGCGGGCGTGTAGGAGTAGGTGTTGCCGATGGCGCCGGCGGTGGGCGCGGTGCTGGTGATGGTGGGCTGGCGGTTGGGGTTGGTCACCTGGATGGTGAACGACTGAAGGCGCGTGAAGCCGGCCAGGTCGCGGACGCCGGCGATGACGTTGTGGGGGCCGGTTTGCGCGAGCGACGGGGTCCAGGAGAGGACGCCGGTGGTGGGGTGGATGCCCATGCCGAAGGGGGCGGCACTGAAGAAGAAGGTGAGCAGGTCACCCGCGTCGGGGTCGCTGGCGCGCATGGTGTAGGCGTAGGGGCGGCCGACGATGGCGCTGGAGATGGGCGAACTGGTGATGGAGGGCGCGGTGTTGATGAGCTGGGTTTCGACGAAGACATCAAAGTACTGGATGGTGACGCGGTTGCGGGAGTCGCGGACGGAGGCGAGGATGCGGTGGGTGCCGGCCTGGTTGGTGAGCGGGGTCCACTGGATGAGGCCGCTCGTTGGGTGGATGGTCAAGCCGGTGGGCGGGGATTGGATTTCGAAGGTCTTGGTTTGGCCGGCGTCGGGATCGGAGGCGAGCATTTGGTATTGATAGAGCGCTCCGGCGCGGGCCTGGGTGACGGGGAGGCTGGTGATGGTGGGGGCGGTGTCGTTGCGCTGGGTACGCGGGATGGGCATGGCGCTAGCCTCGGTACCGGGGGCGGACTCCACACCTGTGGAGTTGAGCCAGCGGACCTGGTAGGAGTAGACGGTGTTGTTGGTGAGGCCTGTGTCGGCAAACGCGCCGAGGGCGTTGACGTAGGCGGCGCGGTGGAGAGCGTAGGGATTGGAACCGGCGCGGCGGTAGATGTTGTAGGCGGCGGCGCCGGGGATGGGCGTCCACTTGAGATCGATGGCGGCGTCGCGGGCGCGGACGGTGAGGCCGCTGACGGTGACGTTGGGGCCGAGGCCGATGGTGAGCAGCGCTCCCGCCGCGTTGTTGTTCTCGTCGGCTTCGTTGAGGAGGTTGGCGGGGTCGACGGTGGCGACGATGGTTTGCGGGCCGGGCGTGGGGTTGAGGTATTCGCAGGAGACATCCTGGAAGGCGCCGGGAGCAAGGATGACGGTGGTGGCGGTGGAGCAGAGCAGCGGACCGCCGGAGCCGAGGCGGAACTGCACGCTGGCGGCGACGAGATCCGCCGCGCCGCCGTTGCCGACGCGGGCGGCGAGGATGGACTTGGCGGGGAACTCGGCGTCGTTGCGCCGTAGGTAGCTGATGGTGAAGTCGCCGATAGCGGTGGGCGAACCCGTGCCGGGGAGGAACGTGTTCAGCAGGAAGTTGTTCAGCCCCGGGCTCAGCCAGTTAGGCGTGAAGGTGGTTGGGATGGTGAGGTTGTCGTTGATGTGTGTGATGGAGTATGAGGGTTGGTTCCAGACCTTTCTTGTTTTTGCCCAGGTGAGTGAACTGTTGTAATAGACGGCGATGCCAGAGCCGGCAACGCCGGGGGCGCGATAGGGGACGACAATGTCGGCGTGGCCATTGCCATCCACGTCGGCGACCACGGGCATCTCCACGCCGGTGGCGCTCGGACGCGAAGCACGGAAGAGTTCGAAACCGTCGGTGCCGCGCCAGATGTAGAGGTACTCCTGATCGGCGAACACCACTTCGACAATGCCATCATTGTCGAAGTCGAAAATGGTGGAACTGGTGACACCGGAGCTGGAGTCGATGATGCTGTTGGTCCACTTGAGTGTGCCGTTGGCCTCGTAGACGCGGTATTCGGTGAGCGCGGCGATGCCGATCTCGGGCTCGGGGTCGGAGTCGAAGTTCCCAATGGTGGGCGGTCCGCCGCCGCCCTGGGGCCAGGGCGCAGACCATTTGGTAGTCCCGTCGTTTTCCAGTGCAACGGCGACTTGCTGAAGACGCGGCTTGAACACAATCTCTGGGAGCCCGTCGCCGTCGATGTCGGCGGTGGCGGAGTAGGCCTCGGCGTAAGTGGCGCTGCGGTTGAAGAGGATGCCGCCGGTGGAGTTATACACCGTGGGGCCGACAACCACTTCGAGGTTGGCGTCGCCGCTCAGGTCGACGGCGTAAGTAAGCGGACCGAGATCGCCGCCGTTCAGGCCCGTACCCGTCCAGAGCAGGGCGCCGGTGTTGGAGTAGGCACGGCGGCCGGCGACGATTTCGGGAGTTCCGTCACGGTTGAGATCGGCGATGTTGACGCCACCGAAGCATCGGCCGCCGGTGGCCACGGAGACAGCGCCGCGCCATTTGAACACGCCGTCGTGTTCGAACGCGATGACCTGGCAGGCTTCGTCGAGGGTGACGATTTCGGGACGGCCGTCGGCGTCAATGTCGCCGAGGGAGATGCCGGCGGTGGGACGGACTTCGAGTGCAGGATCGGTTTGGGTGAACTTCTCCGCGCCAGTGCGGCCGTCGAGGATGCGGAGATGGCCGTTCAAGTCCTCGTTGGAGACGTAGGTGGAGAAGACGATTTCCGGGAAGCCATCGCCATCGAGGTCGCCGACGGCAAGGGGGCTGGTGACGCGGCGGCTGGTGGGGAGCACGGTAAAGGTGCGGCGCTCCCAGAGAACGGAGGGGTTGAGGCCGCCCGCGCCGGGGGTGAAGGTGGCCCCTTGGCCGGAGTGGCGGGTGTTGTTGGACTCGTTGCTTTCGGTGACGGCGTTGGCGGCGTCGGCGTGCACATAGAGGATGTTGCCGGCGAACTGGAGTGTGCCGCTGAGCGGAATGGAGGGGGCGGCGGTGGCGCCGGCGCCGAGGCTGGCGATGGTGGTGGAGCCGAGCAGCGCGTCGACACCGGCGTTGTAGACGGCGTTGCTATTGCGGTCCTCATAGACGCGGACGAGGAAGGAGCTTGCCGCCCCGGCGCCCAGATTGCGGATGGTGGGCGTGAGCGAACCGGAGACGGCGAGGGTCTGCGAATCGGTGGCGACGCCGGCGGTGGAGATGGCCTCGACAGTGAGGTCGGGGCTCGCCTGGCCAAAGAAGAGGGCCCAACCGGTGAGCAGGAGGAACGAGGGGATGAGAATCTGGCGCATGGCTTAGCTCCGGAACTTATTGCGGCAAGGAACGGCGAGGGCGGCGAGGCCGGCGAGCATCAGCAAGGCAGTGGATGGCTCAGGCACGGGGCTTGGATCGGGGCCTGGGTCAGACGGGCCGGGGGTACGTTCGAGATAACCGGCGACGAAGAAGGAGGCGCCCGAGTCGGGGTCGAAGTGGCCGATGCCGGTGGTGGAGGCGCTGAGGTGGTGGAGGGTGAGGGTGAGCGTCTCGCCGGGGGCGATGTTGAGGGCGGTCCAGCGGAAGGCTAGGGAGACATCGTCGGGTGAGGAGGAGGGGACGGCATTGGTATTGTCGAGGAAGCCGTTGAAACTGACGTTGGTGTAGATGTCGCCGAAGACGTAGCCGGGCTCATCGGCTTCCCAGGAGTCGGGGGCAATGGCGCCGGCGGGCGCGCCGGAGGGAAGGTCGAGGCCGAAGAACTCGGCATATTCGTTGGAAACCAGGTTTTCGGTGAGGTCCCATTCGGCGTCGAGGAAGAAGAGGAGGGAAATCGAGGTCCAGGGGTTGACGGTGGGGTTGACGATTTGCCAACCATAGGAACCGAGGTTGTCGGAATTAAGGGATGTGAAGAATTCCGGGCTGGCGTTCGATAGGTAGGCAGGAGGATCGGACTCGACGTAGACGTAGAGTTCCTGGGATGTGAGGGTGAGGGTGGAGGCGAAGGCCGGGGTGAGGCAGAGGGCAGCGAGGGCGATGGCTGTGCGGATCATGATGTTCGGCCAATAAGCGCAGGAGGGCGCTCAATTTGCTCACGTGGTGGGAGAAAAAAATCGGAGAGGGTGCGCCGTGCCCGACATAACGCAGTTGCTGTCGCGCTGGCGGGGAGGGGATGAAGCGGCGTTTTCAGAACTCTTTCCGCTGCTCTATGGAGAGCTCCGCCGGCTGGCGCAAAGCTATTTGAATCAGGAGAATGCGGGGCACACGCTGCAGAGCACGGCGCTTGTGCACGAGGCCTACCTGCGGCTGTTGGGGCAGCACGAGGTGGACTGGCAGAGCCGGGGGCATTTTTTCGCCGTGGCGGCGCAGGCGATGCGGCGGATTTTGGTGGATCACGCGCGGAAGCAGACGGCGGAGAAGCGGCGGGGGGCGGTGGTTTCCCTGGACGAGGGATTGCTGCTGGGGGCGGATCTGTCGCACTTTACGGAGCTCGATGAGGCGCTGACGCGGCTGTCGGAGATGGATGCGCGGCGGGCGCAGGTGGTGGAGATGCGGTTTTTTGGGGGGATGAGCGGCGAGGAGATCGCCGGCCACCTGGCGGTGAGTCCGGCCACGGTGCAGCGGGACTGGCTGATTGCGCGGGCGTGGTTGTATCGTGAGTTAAATCCCTCCGCACAGGACCACAATGGGCAACGATGACCGCTGGCAGCGCGCCGCTGCAATCCTGGACGAGCTGTTTGCCTTGCCGGAAGCAGAGCGGGCGGAGGCGTGGGCGCGGCATCCCGAAGGCGACGCGGCGGTGCGGGCCGAGGTGGAGAGCCTGATGGCGGCAAGCCAGGCCGCGGAAGGGTATCTGGATGCCGATCTGCTGGCGACGCGGAAGCCGGCGGCGGGGGCCGGGATTGGGCCGTGGCGGTTGCTTGAGGAGATCGGGCAGGGCGGGATGAGCGTGGTGTACCGGGCCGAGCGCGCGGCGGGCTACGAGCAGCGGGTGGCGGTGAAGATCATCGCTTTGCCGACGCTGCTCACCGAGGCCATGGCGAAGCAGATTCTGACGCGATTCGAGACCGAACGGCAGATTGCGGCGCGGCTGGAGCATCCCAACATCTGCAAGCTGCACGACGGCGGCATCACCGGCGACGGGCTGCCGTATCTCGTCCTGGAATATGTGGAGGGCGAGGACCTGTTGCGGCATTGCGCGGGCAAGCCGCTGGCGCGGCAACTGGCGCTGGTGCGGGAGACGGCGCTGGCGGTGCACTATGCGCACCAGCGGCTGGTTGTGCACCGCGACCTGAAGCCATCGAATGTGATGGTGACGGCGACAGGACATGTGAAGCTGCTCGATTTCGGCATTGCCAAGGCGTTGGACGCGGCGGGGGCGGGAGGCGAACGGACATCGACGGTGTTTCGCGCGGCGACGCCGGAGTATGCCAGTCCGGAGCAGATGCGGGGCGAGGATGTAACCACGGCCTCGGATGTGTATTCGCTGGGTATGCTGCTGGACAAGGTGACGGGCGCCGACAAGCCGGCCGACGTGCGGGCCATCGCGCAGCGAGCCACGCGCGCGGATTCGGCCGAGCGCTATGCGAGCGCGGCGGACCTGGCGGCGGACCTGGAGCGGTTCCAGCAGGGCCTGCCGGTGGAGGCCAGGCAGCGCAACTTCCGCTATGTGCTTTCCAAGCTGGCGCGGCGGCACCAGGCGGCGTTTGCGATGGCCGGACTGGCGCTGGCGCTGCTGGTGGGGGCGGTGGTGGTGACGCTGCAGAAGAACCGAGAGATCTCGCGCCAGCGGGAGCGGGCGGCGACGGTGGCTTCGTTTTTGCAGGGGCTGTTTCAGGCCTCCGATCCGGAGCTGAACCAGGGCAACCGGCTGACGACGCGGCAACTGCTGGACGAGGGCGCGCAGTCGATCCGCACGGCGGCCATCGACCCGGAGACGCGGCTGGATTTGACTGAGACGATGGCCGGGGCGTATGCGGGGTTGGGGTTGTTTGAACGCTCGTCGAGCCTCTATCGAGGGATTCTCGACCAGGCCGGCGGAGATGCGCGCAGGCAGGCGGTGGCCTGGACCGGGCTGGCGGCCTCAACGGCGCAACTGGGGCGGTTTGAAGAGGCCGAAAAGGCGGGCCAGCGAGGCGGTGGCCAGCGCGCGGCGCCTCCGTCCGGCGGACGCTGTGCTGGAGGCGGCGGCGCTGGAGCAGCATTGCCTGGCGCTGTATCAGGCAGCCAACTACGGGCCGGCGGCCAAGTTGTGCGGCGAGGCTGTGGCGGCGGCGGAGCGGGGCAAGGTGGCTGCCGGCGAACAGGCAAAGTACCTGCGCAGCTATGGGCGTGCTCTGAAGAACACGGGGGATTTTGCCAGCGCGGATCAGGCGCTGCAGCGTTCGCTTGCCTTGGCGCGCGGCCAGGGTGAGGGAAGGAACCCCACGGCTGCCATTGCCCTGGATGAGATCGGAGGGCTCTATTTCCGGCAGGGGAAGTTCGAGGAGGCGCGGCGATACTTCGAACAGGCCATTGAACTGGAGAAGGCGCTCTATCCGGAGGGCCACGTGACGCTGGCGCGGTCGTTGAACAATCTGGCCAACACCTACGCCACGCTGCGCCGCTACGAAGAGGCTGAGCGGATCTATCTCGACGCGCATGGGCACTACCGGAGGTTCCTCGGCGAGAACAGCGCGGAGCTGGCAACGTCGCTTTCCAACATGGCGGTATGCCAGCAGGGGGCCGGGCGGCTGAAAGAGGCGGCTGCAACGCTGGAGCAGGTTTTGGCCGTGCATGAGAACAACACGGGGAAAGAGCGGTTGCCCTACTGGAACACAGCGCTGAAGTATGCCAATTTGCGGCTGGAGCAGAACCAGGCGGGCGAGGCGGCGCGCTGGGCGGCCCAGGTGGTGGCGGCGCTCGAACGGATGCAGCCGCTGCCGCGGATTGAACGGGGCTTTGCGCGGGTGGTACTGGCGGCGGCCCTGATCGAAACGGGGCGCGGGAGGGAGGCGCTGGTTCCCGCCGAGGGAGCGCGGAAGATTTTCGCTGAAGCGCTGGCGCCGAAACACTGGATGCGGTCGTACGCCGATGCCGCGCTGGCCGGAGCGCATACGGCGCATGGGAGGACGGCCGAAGCGAAAGCGCTGCTGGAGCCGCTCTACCAGGAACTGGCTGACGCGCAGACACGGAAGTCGTGGCGCGCCGCCTGGATCTACAAACTGGCGCGTCAGGCTGGGCTGTAGCGGACTCGGGAAGCGGGGACGGCGGGCGATGGGCGGAGCAAGTGAATGCCGGACAACAGGGCAAACCCAGTTGGGCGCACTGTGCCGTGGACTGGGCCTTCCAAACGCCACAACCAGGTGGACTCGAACTGCATTGCATGGAGAGGGGCGCCGTCGGAGCGTATGGACGGCGGTTCACGGGTGAGATCAAGCTGGCGGCGGTGGAGCGGTTGGAGACCGGAGTTGCACCGCCGGCGGCGGGAGTTCCCAAAGGGGCCAGGCAATGCCTTAAAGACAAGGCGAGCGATCTGAGCGCGGAAGGGGCGACCGGGTGGGCCGGGGTGAGCCGGTCCAGCAGATGCCGGTTCGATGCCGCCGGGGGCTCCATTTCGTTTGGAGCCGTTAGGGTTGCAGCGCTCCCCCGACGTTCCCCCGCACTGGCCGGCTGATCAGCGGCTTTTTCAGCGAAGCGCTTCTTTCGCCGGGGCTGATCGCCGAGGAAAGGTCAACGGGCAGAGGAATGATGGCAGGATGCGTAGAGGGCTTCCCGCCGGCGTCCGAGAAGAGCTGATTCCCGGCCTGGGCGGAGCACTCATGTAGTCCGGGAAACAGATGGGCATAGGTGTCCCTGGTGAGCCGGCTGGAGGAGTGGCCGCGGCCTTCGGCGATCAGTTTGGGCTGTTCGCCGATGCGGGGTTACACCAGGAGCAAGAAGGTGACCGTAAGGGGTCAACTGACCAAATATGGTCAGCGCCCCCCTCGGTTGCGCCCTTAAACACCCGTTGCGCGGGCAGCAATCGCCGCGTTGAAACGTTGATTTCCTCTTACTTACATTGCTTCACGGGGACTGGCAACCCAGGGCGAAGCTGAGCCCGCTTTGGGAACGCTCCGTGCACACTACAAGAGCCAGTCAGCCGACTTGGAAGGACAGCCATGAAAACAACAAAAACGACAGTCAACGGCGTCAAAGAGGCTCTTGAATTGAAGGAGGCGGAACTGGTGCGGACGTTGCGCACCCGAGACGGCATCGTCATCGAAAAGAGCGCCGACCAGATGGACGAGATCCAATACGCGTCGGAGCGTGATCTGGCGATTCGCAATGTAGACAGGGAATCGATCATGCTGCGGCAGGTGAGGGCGGCGTTGCAGCGGATTCGGGAGGGCCATTTCGGCATCTGTATCGAGTGCGAATGGGAGATCGACCCGAAGCGCCTCGCCGCGGCGCCGTGGGCGTCGCGCTGCCTGGAATGCCAGGAAACCGCGGACCGGCAGGCGGATCCGGGTGTGGAACAGGTGTTCGAACGTGGCGCTCGCGCCGCCTGAGCGAATCAACCAGTATCGCCGCCGGCCGGCCACCGACAGCCCGCCGGGGGTTTGGGCAACGGCGGGAGAACAGCGGGTCCGGTTGTGCTGACAGATCCCAGTCTTCGGACGATCGCATTCGTTGGCAAATACCCTCCGCGGCAATGCGGCGTTGCCATGTTCACCTGCGACCTGCTGGGGCCATGGCGGCTCGGCACCGACAAGGGTTTCGTTCGTGGTGCAGGTCAGCCCTTCCTACGCAATGCCGATCAACCCGAGGGCGATCAGGATCGCCCCACCCGCGAAGCCGCCCCGCTCGCGGCCAGGCGCATGGCCGTCCGTGGTCATGTCGCCGCATCTCGTCACCGCCGGCCGGCGCCGTGCCTTGCGGCCCGTCAAAGCGCTCAGGAAGGAAGGGCGTGACGAGCTTCCGTACGTCCCGTCTCAGGTGGTTGTCGAGGGATCGAACTCGACTGGCGAGTTGCTCTTCTTCACCGGAAGCGCAAGCACCTTTGCAGACGTGGGCATGCCGCCGAGCCGGCGTGGACCGGCGAGGAGGACGCCGTAGAGCTGTGCGCGAGCTGTGCTGGTTGGATCGGGAGCCACGGGGCGGGCGCGAGCGCGCACCGGGGCAGGTTGTTGCGCTTCGACCCGTTGCGGTGGATGGCGGCCGCCCGGCTGTTCACTCAGGCTGGGTCAGCGACGGGAGCTTGCCAGCGGAAGAAGAAGACATGGTGGCCGCAGAGCGCACAGCGATGGGGCAGGAGGATCCATAGGAAAGTCCTCTCCAGGAAATTCCGCGGATCCACGCTTCGGAATTCGATCGACCTGCAATACGGACAGCGCCGCGAGAACAGGCCCAGGACAATGCGGGACATGTGATTAGCTTTCCGCCTCCGGGATGGGACCGGCGGGAGGCGCGGCGGCGGCCTGGGAAGCCGGCGCGCGATGCACGCTGGCGGCGTTGCGCCAACCGCCGGAGGGGCGGCTTGCCAGGCGGGCCGCTTGGATTTGTTCGGGGGTTCTGAGGTCGGGCTCGGACTGCGTGGCCTGGTCCTTGGCGCGCGCCACCTTACGCTTGTGGAGTTTGCGGAGTCTCTTATCCATCGATGATCTCTTTCTTGCCGGACGGCCGCGGGGGTGTGTCCTCTGGGGCGGACCGCGGCTCAGTGGGTTGGTTGGCGTCGGGGGCCGGGCGGATCCACGACGGCGAGGACATCTCTGCTCGCGCAGGATGAGGAGGGTGGCTCGCCACCAATCAACCTCCGTGCCTGCGTGTTTACCGAACAGAATGCAGTCACCGACGTTGACGTCGAGGGGAATCACTTGTCCGTTGGAGAGTAGCACACCCCGGCCGGTGGCGATCACTCTCCCCCGTTGCGGTAGGGCGCGGGCGGAGCCGGGAATGACCACCCCGTTGTCCGCTGATTCCGCCGCGGCGGCGCGTTCGACGACGATGTAGTCGGCGAGGGGCCGGAAGCGCACGCCGGCGGCGGCGAGTGCGGGTGCGCGGGTGTGGCGGGCGGCGCGGCTGCTCTTGATGGCCTGGTAACGAGGATCGCGGAAGATCAGTTTGCGAACGCGGTCGCCGGTCTCCTGCCAGTCATGAATGAAGTAGCCGGCGCTGGTAGAGGCCATCACCTCGGCGCGCTTGTCTTCGAGGATGGTGAGGATGGATTCGGTTTCGGCGCGTTTGCCGCGAATCTGCCTGGCGGCGACCACCCGGAACGATGCGGCTACGCGATCGAAGTCGGCATTGACCTGGGCTCGAATGCGGCCGGCCCATTCCACCTGGGCCTCCGAGCCCACCAGGACGGGCTCGCTTCGGGTGGGGGCGGAGGAAGAGAGCGGAGAGCTTGCCGGAGGCGTTGTGGTGGCGGCGCCGCCTTCGCCTTCCCATGCGGAGATCGCGGTTGCTGATGCAGTGTTCATGACGTAGCTCTTCGTTAGGGCCGGAACTTCGGTTTATTCGCTGTGCGGGCTTTTTCGAGCTTCACCCGTTCGCTTTCGCCGGCCTTGGCCGCGCGGTCCAGTTCGCGCTGCGGCGCTTCCTTGTCATCGAGGCGGGATGCTTCCAGGGTTGCTGCTTGGACGGCGGGTTGGAGCCGTTTCAGCACGCCCTCAAGCCTGTAGGTGCGGCCGAAGGAGGAGCGGATGAGATCGAAGGAATACTGAGTGTCCTGCCATTGCGAGAGAACCTCTTCCTCGTCGGCGTAGCGCCCTGCTTCGAGCAGGGCGCGCGCGGGAGCCTGGCCTGGCGCGCCGAAGCTGCTGGAGATGGATTCGATCAGGTCGCCGGCGGTCAATCCCTCGATCTCGTAGCGGTCGTAGCTGGCGGCGATCCGGTAGAGTTCTCCGTTGAAGAAGAGGAAGGTGATGTTGAGGACGGACTCGGACCTAGACCCTGCGTTGACGGACTGGGGACGCCATTCCAGCTCCTGGATGAGGGCCGGCCGGGTGTGGACGACGTTGACGCGAGAGGTGTCAACGCCCGTCTGCTTGGCGATGGTGGCGAGGCTGGAGCCGAGTTGGAATTCCCGGTACCTGGAAAGGTCAGCCGCTTGGGAGTTGGCCTGCATGGCTCCGAAGATGAAGAGCGATGCAAGAGCCGCCGTCGATGCTGCATGGGTCATAGTGACCATCCTTTCCAGGGCCGGGGGGTGACGAGGCTACTCGCGGCTTGCGACGGGAGTGCCGATTTCGGTGCCGATCACCTCGCCGGAGATGACCAACTCGACGCGGCGGTTTTGCTGGCGTCCGGCAGAGCTGTCGTTGGTGGCCACGGGTTGCGTTTCACCGAGACCTTTTGAGGTGACCGAAGAGCCGGCCAGGCCGCCCTGCGTGAGGTAGTCGCGAACGGCGACGCCACGCTGTTCGGAGAGGTTCTGGTTGTAACTGTCACTGCCGACGCTGTCGGTGTGGCCTTCCACGTCGAGGCGCAGGCCGGGATGGCCGGAGATGATGCCGGCGACCTTGGCGAGTTTCTCGCGCGCCGCGGGACGGAGCGCGTACTTGCCGGTGTCGAAGAGCACGTCGGGCATGTTGACGATCAAACCGCGCGCCGTATCGCGGGTTTGCAGGATGGCGTTGAACTGCTGGAGGAGTTGCGTGCGGAGCTGCGCCTTTTCGGCTTCCAATTGGGCCTTCTGTTTGGCAACCTCCGCGAGGGCGGCCTGGGCGGCGGCGCCCTGGGCTTCGTTATCAAGTTTGAGGCGGTTGGCTTCGGCCTGCGCGGCGGCAAGCTGGGAGTCATTTTGCATTTTGAGACGGTCGGCTTCGTTTTGCGACGCAAGGGCGCGTGTTTCGTTTTCGAACTTCAGGCGCGCGGCATCGGTTGCGGCGGCCGACAGTTTGGCATCGTTGTCGCGCTGCAAGCGATCGGCTTCGGCGAGGGCAGCGGCGGTTTGCGCGGCGTTGTCGCGTTTCAGGCGATCGGCTTCGACCAGGGCGGCGGCTGTTTGGGTGTCGTTTTCACGAGCAAGACGGCCGGCATCGGCTTCCGCCTTGAGCCGCGCGGACTCGGCGTCGCGCGTGACGCGATCGGTCTCGGACTGAGCGTTGCGGCGGGCGGTTTCGGCGTTGGCTTCACGATCAGCCGATTGCTGCCGCTCGGCGGCGAGGGCCGCTTCTTCCTGGCGTTGGACGGCGATGGCGCGGGCGTCCTCGGCGGTTTGTACTGCCTCTCGCGCGGTCATCGTGACCGGCTTCTTGCCGGCTTTGCGCTGTTGATAGGCTTCAGCGGCGGCGAGGCTCTTCTCGGCCTTAGCGAAGGTTTCAGTGGCAAAGCGATCCGCGCCCATGCCGCGGGCGATCTGGACGGCGTTGCGGGCTTCGTAGAGCTCCAGCGGCGTTTTCGGGTCGAGCTTCAAGGCGAGAGGATTCGCCAGGCGTTGATACTGACCGCGCTGCAGTAACTCGTATTTCGCATCGATCACCTCGATCTTACCTTTGGTGTCGGCCCGCACCACGTTTTCCATCACAATGAGGTCACTCGGGCGGGTGACCGAGAAGTAGGGCTCGGCGGTCACCACGAGGCCGAACACCTGCAGGTCGGTGGTGACGGTGAGTTTGCTTTTGGTTCCATTCAGTAGAACCTCGCCGAGGTTGGAGGTGCGGCCCTCGGGCGTAATGGCCCAGACCACATAGGTGAGGTATTCACTGCCCTGCTTGTTGGCTGCCTTCAGGTCATCGAATTCCACTTCGATTTCGATGTAGCCCTGCTTGCTTTCCACTTTGGCTTCGCCGCGCGAGCCGGGCAGCAGTTCGGTGCCGCGGAAGTCGACTTTGGTGGCGCCGCCGCGGTGCTGGTAGTTGATGGCCTTGGTGGTCCGCTCGGTGACGCTGACGCGGTAAATGGGCATGTCGCCGGAGGCCATGCGCGCGGCATTTTCGTCCTGATTAACCAGTTGTTGCGACCAGAGGGTTCCGCAGGCGATGAGGAGCGCTCCGATCAATTTCGTTTCATTCACAGTGGGCTTCTTTCTTATTTCCTTACTTGAGTGACAGGGGCAGGCGACTGTTTGCGCTCGCGCGGAGAGTGCTTCATAAGCAGAGCGATCAGTTTCGCGGCCGCCTTGGGTGCGCGCACACCACTGGTGACGATGTGGCGGTTCTCGAGCTGTTTGCCATAGAGCGTGGCGTTGTCGCAAGGTCCTGGCGTAGGGTTGCCCCTTCCAGCGCGAGGCCGGCGAACAGCCCCTGGGAACGCGACCAGGAGAGGATTTCGGCATGCATCTGCGCGTCGGTCTGCGCGGTGGCCGTGCGGCCGACTGGTCCGGCGGCGACGGAACCCTCAGCACCCAGAGTGAACTTACTGGAGAGCAGTTTGTCCACTCCGCGCGCGTTCATGACGAGCATAATGAGATCGGTTTCCGGAACCGCCGATCTGGAAGCCGACGCTGCCGCCTTCAATGCGCACGGTTCCGGGCGCCGACCAGCCAACGCCGTTCTGGTTGCGGCACGAGAGATAGCCCTTGCCGAATTTGCCGCCGACGATGAACGCGGCGGTTTTCAGCCCCGGGACAATCACAATGCAGTTGGCGTTGGCGAGCAGGTCTTGCGGGATGCCGCGATCCGGTATTGCCATGATTTCGGAGAACACGGCGGCGGCTTCCTTCAGCCGCTTAGCCGGCTCGTCGTCCTTGGCCAGCAGCGGCGCCAGGGCCAGTGTAGCCGCCAATATCAGTCGCATCGTGTTCACCTCTTCAACCGCCGGCGGCCCTTCAGCCTGGGGCGGACGAGGTTAAGTGATGCACGGCTGCGCCAATGTGGCGTTTGTTGAACCGATTCATGGGGAACGCGATACGGAGGCAAACAGCACGGGGGCGGGATGACCGCCGACGGTCGATTGACGTGGCGTGGTCAGAGGAGTGAGCGGACTAACCGCCGAGGCGTGCGAGTAAAGTGGAGACGGCGATGGCAAACACGATGAGGGCTAGGACAAGCGCGAAGTGGATGAACACTTGATGGCGGTCCGCTGCCCTTTCTGTCTTGGCGGCTTTCGCTTTTTCGTCCCAGAACCGCGTACCGGGTAAAGAAGTTTGTTGCATGGCAGCGCTCATGAACGGGTAATGCACGAGCCATGCCACAACCAGGCGGGCACTGAGAAGGGAGCGGTGAGTTAGACCGCGACGCGCCGGTGCAGGTGCAAGCTGTTGCGGAGATGCGTGGGCCGGCTGAGGATGGGCCGTTGACAGGCGGGACAGACGTGGAGGGATGGAGCAACGTGGAACCGTCTACGCCGCGTTAGCCTCACTTGCGTGAGGCTAACGCGGCGTCTCCTCCGGTTGACGCACCGACATTCCGGCTGAGTCCCAGAGCGCCGACTCTACCTCAGACCGCTGAGTCCCAACTAGGAATTGGTGACCCGCTGTCCGTGGGGGTAGAGGTTGCGGCCTGGCGTGAGCACGTCGTTCGCCAAATCGCGCGACGCCGGGCGCGGTGTTGGTGGCCGCTGGATTGCTCTCATGGAGTCCATGAGAGATATCGAAAGGTTCAACTGAATGGTTTCGCATCCTCCACGCCGCTGTGCTTCCTGGCGGGAGTCACGACAGGCGTGGCAGCGACTCTTCTGCTCGCACCTGACTCAGGAGTGGGCACGCGGAAGCTGATCGGGCGCAAGTTCAAAGAGGGCGAAGACTGGATCAAGAACAAGGCGACGAGGCGGAAGGCCGCGTTCGCGCCCGCGGCGAGGATTTCCTGGATCGCGCGAAGGAAGTGGGCGACGTGAGTTCGCGCCCGTAGGCGGGGGGATGACGATGGCGCTTGCCGCACTTCGCGCATACGCGGACGGTTTCCTGAGCAGCCTCATGGGTGGGCTGCTCTACTGTCTGGTGATCGCCCGCATCCAGCCTGAGGCTTTGGATTCGGCCTGGTGGCGAGTTGGCGCGATGTCGCTGATTTTCGGCGGCGTGGAGTTGTGGCGCGATTCGCATCGGCGGCGGCTCCGCGGCCGGGCATCCTGGACTTTGTGGGCGATCGCGGCGTCGCTGCTGGCTCTGTGGACGGCGGGTGTGTTGCTGGCTAGTCCGCTTGGGGGGGCCCCGCCCGGGGGGCCCTGCTGGAGTGGCGCGGATGGGCGAGACACGCAGGACACCGGGCTGGGACATGGTCGACTTGCGGTCAGGCGTCGCGGCGCGGATCAGGCGTTCAATCGCAGACTGGCTTGCGTTTTCGGTGTTGAAGTTGATGCTCAACGCGGAGAGGGTATCCGCCAGATAGAAGAACGTTCACCCGGCGGCGCGCAACTGCCGCTCGAGTTTCTGGGGATCATGCGCCGGTTTGAGCAGATGCCAGGAACCGACATTCGGTGCGCTCTCTTCCAGTTGGAGACACTCCGGCAGCAGCGTGCCGGGCGCGACGAGGATGGTTCCCTGATGAGCCATAGTGTCCGCCTTTCAGCGAGCAAACGCGCCTGGAGCGCCGGGAATGACCATCCGCGGTCAGATGACGGCGCACGGTCAGGGGCCGCCGTGGTGCGGCCCCGTCACTTCGCTTTGGAGACGCGGACGGTTTCCATAAGCCCGCGCGCCCATTTTTCCACCTGTTTCTCCGCCTCGCTGAGTTCCATGCCATAGCGCTGCTGGATACGCGCGGCGAGTTGTTCCTTCTTGCCGCTGATGGACTTCCAATCGTCCTCGGTAAGCTTGGCCCAGACGCGCCGCCGGCGAGTTCGTTCCACTTGCCTTCGATTTCATCCCAGTGCATAGGACCTCCGATCGGCTGCACTTCTGCTGTATGCACGATTGAGGCCAATCGGCGGGCGTGCAGAAAGAGGTGGGGCGGGGCGTATGGCTCGCCCGATTCGATCCGAGGCTTAACGATCGACAGCCAGAGCGTGCGCGAGCAAGGAGGGCCGAAGCGGACCGGCGGGTTAGATATCTTTCCGCGAGACGCCGAGTTTTTGCATCATGGCGTTCAGTGTGGTGCGGTGCAGGCCGAGGCGAACGGCGGCGGTGCTGACCACGCCTCCACATTCGCGCAGTACGCGCAGGATGTGCTCACGCTCCATGTGCTCCAGCGTGGTGTCGCTGCCGAAGGACGCGGAGTCCGGGCGCAACTCGGCAACCGGAGCGCGCAGACTGGAGCCCGTGGAGAGGATGACCGAGCGTTCGATGAAGTTCTCCAGTTCCCGCACGTTGCCCGGCCACCGCCAACCGGTGAGGGCGCGCATGGTATCCGTGGGGATCTTCTCGATGTTGCGGCCCATCTCAGTGGCGTATTTCTTGACGAGGTGGCGGGCCAGGACGGGGATGTCTTCAGGACGATCGCGCAGGGGCGGGGTGGTGATGGGGAAGAGGCGCAAGCGGCAGTAGAGGTCGCCACGGAAGAGCTTGTCGCCCATCATCTGAGCGAGATTGCGGTTGGTGGCGGCAACGAGACGGACGTCGATGGGGATGGTCTTGACGCCGCCCAGGCGCTCGAACGATTTCTCCTGCAGCGCGCGGAGGAGTTTGGGCTGGAGATCCAGCGGAATGTCTCCCACCTCGTCGAGGAAGAGAGTGCCGCGATGGGCCATCTCGAAGCGGCCGATCTTCTGTGACAACGCGCCGGTGAAGGCCCCGCGTTCGTAACCAAACAATTCGCTTTCCAGTAGTCCCGTGGGGATGGCCGCGCAATTGAGCGTGATGAAGGGGAGGTTCGCGCGCGGGCTCATGCTATGGATGGCGCGGGCTACCAGTTCCTTGCCGGTGCCGGTTTCGCCGAGGATGAGGACCGTGGCATCAGTGGGAGCGACGACCTCCACCTGTTGCTGTACACGGCGCAGTGCGGCGCTGCAGCCGACGATCTCCTTGAAATCGCCCGTGAGCTCGGACTCCTGACTGTCGATGCGCTCGAAGCGCTCGCGCTCGCGGAGGTCCTGGACAAAGGTGATCCAGCGAAACGGGGCGATTTTAAGTACGGCGGTGACCACGAGCACGGGAACATGAGCGCCGTCCTTGCGGATGAGTTCCTTCTCGTACGGGGTACAGGCGCCGAAACACAACCCTTCCTCGTGGGCCAGCTCATCGAGGGGGGTGTACTCCTGCGGCGTGAGATCGGCCCATTGAAACCGCCCTTCGGCGAGATCCTCGCGATCGTATCCCACCAATTCAAGCAGAGCGTCACTCACCTCCGGCACGCGGTCAAACCCTCCTGAGGCGATGCCGGCAATGGTCGATTCCGCCGGAATCGGGCGAATGCGAGCGCGGCTGCGGCGCAGTTTCTCGTCCCGATCGTGGCGCTGGGTAAAGTCTCGGACAACTCTAGCAAAGCCCTGCAGGTGGCCGCTGCCATCCTTGAGGGCCATGGTGATGGCATTGGCCCAAAATCGGGAGCCGTCTTTGCGGCATTGCCAGCCCTCCGACCCCACGTGGCCTTCCACCAACGCGCGGCTGCATTCCTCGGCAAGGTGGCCTGGCAGGGAAACGTCGGCGGGATAGAGCAGGGAGAGATCCATGCCGAGGGCTTCCGCGGCCTCAAAGCCGTAAATCCGTGTTGCTCCGGCATACCAGGCGGCGATCCGTCCGCCGGTATCGAGCAGGTAAAGAGCGTAGTCCTGCACCCAGGAGGGAATGCTCTCGGCCGAGTCAGGCTGGGTTTCAGGGGCGGCGCTTTTGTCTCGGAGCACCAGGACGTGCCGCACAGGCAGCACATTCCCCTTCGCCTTGTACTCGACCTCTCTTGGGCATCCATCGGGGCCGAGCAGGCGGAGAGTGCCCTCCAGTTCACCGCGGTCCTGCAGTGCTGGCCAGAGCTTGAGATTGCGGTTTGAAGAGGGGGTCAGCGAACTCCTCGATGCGGCGGCCATGATTGCTCCCGCGGGAGTCCGAGCAATTTGCGAACGCCGATGCTTGCGTCGTGGGATTGGCCGTCGTTATCGGCAATGAGGATCGGCGAGGAAGGATGAAAGACAATCGCCCGGAAGAGGAGTTCCAACTCTTGGGGGCCGTTTTGATGAAGCCAGCCGGAGGCCTCTGACTGTGGGCCAGGGGAGGACATCTACATTCCACCTTCCCGCTGTGGATCACCGTAGCCTGCATTCATGCTAGCACCAATGGCGATGGGCGCCATCCCTGAATTGACCGTATTTGGTCATCCGGCAAGCGGGGGTCAGCCGGCGTGCCCCACCCTGTGCACCGGACGTCCATTTCATGAGGTAGTTACCTGCTGTGTGCATTGGGCAGTAGAGTGCAAGTTTATAGCCGAAGGGAGAAGATACATGCCTCTAATCAATCTTGTCGTGATGCTGATCGTCATCGGCGTGGGATTGTACCTGATCAATCAGTACATTCCGATGGCTTCGAGCATTAAGACAATTCTCAACGTGGTGGTTGTGGTTTTCGTCTGCCTGTGGATTTTGCAGGCGACGGGAGTGTGGGGTGGACTCGGTTCGTATCGAATCGGGTGATGCGCCGGACGTGCACTTCGAGTTTGCGAAGCGCACAGGCAACTGGGGCAGGCCTATTTTCTATGCGAACGACAGTTGGAACTGGCTCAAGGCGGCAAGAGCCCGGGCTGACCGGATTTGGCCAAATGACCCTACGCGGTCAGTTCTTACTCGGGCAGGCTGCAAGAGGGAGAGATGCCCGGAGCAGGCAGTCATGAGGCGGAAACGTACTTGAAGAAATGGCGCTTCAAATGCCTGGAACAGAGATTGCGGGACTAGACCGCCAAGACCTGCCGGTGGGCCACCTTGGCACAGCGGCGGTCGGAAGAGTTGGGAACAACGGAAAGAAAGAATGACGATGAAGTTAATCAAAGCAGCGACAACGGTGTGTGGCTTGGCGGTGATGGCCGCCCTGCTGACGCCTGCCGTCCAGGCCGACGCCTGGAACCGGAAGACCACCATAACGTTTAGCGGGCCTGTGGAAATTCCAGGGGTCCACCTTGCCGGATGGGGCGTGTTGCCGGCCGGCACCTATGTGTTCAAGATCATGGACTCGCTGTCGGACCGCCACATCGTGCAGATCTTCAGCAAGGACGAAAAGACGGTCTACGCGACGATTCTGGCGATTCCGAACTACCGCATGCGAGCCACCGACAAGACGGTGGTCACGTTCCGTGAGCGGCCGGCCGGACAGCCGGAAGCGCTGCGGGCGTGGTTCTACCCGGGCGCAACTGGGGTGAGGAGTTCCGTATATCCGAAGGCCAAGGCAATCGAACTGGCCAAGACGACGAATGTCCCTGTGCTCTTCACTCCCGCCGAGATGCCGATGGAAGTGACCAAGCCCATCCAGTCAGTGGATGAGCCGGTGGTGGTGGAGCTGAAGCGTGCCCCGATCATGGCCATCAAGCCGACGGGGGAGGAAGTGCAATTGGCCGAGGTGGTGACGCCGCCGCCGGCCGCCGAGATGGAAGTGGCCTCCGCGCCTGCGCCTTCGACTGGGCCTGCCACGGGCACATCGAATGAAGCGGAGCCGATGTTGCCGGCCACGGCGAGCAACCTGCCGCTAATGGGGCTGCTTGGCCTCGCCATGCTGGGCGGCGCCTTCGCGCTGCGTGCAGCATCGAAACGGATCTAGCCGCCAATTGTGGATCCTGCCGCGCGGCGCATTGCTTCCAGTACGCCGCGCGGGAGCGAATCAGGGTAGAGAGGCAGCGACATGCGGCAAAGAATTATTCCACTCCTGGCTCCGATGACGAAGCATCGGCCAAACAAAGATGGCCACTGGGAAACCAAGGCGCGCGGGCTTGCCCTGCTCAATTCGCCTCTGCTCAACAAAGGAACGGCGTTCACGGCCGAAGAGCGGAGTGCGCTGGGACTGACCGGGTTGCTGCCGCCCGAGATCAGCACGCTGAGCACGCAAGTGAAACGCGCCTACTTCCAATATGAACGGCTGCCGGATGCGCTCAGCAAAAACATCTACCTCACTGCGCTGCATGACCGCAACGAGGTGCTCTTCTACCGGCTGTTCACCGAGCATCTGCGCGAGATGATTCCGATTGTGAACGATTTGACGGTGGGCCGGCGATGGAGCAATACCATCATGAATGCCGGCCGCCGCGCGGTGTGTACCCGTCAATCGACCACGCCGACAAGATTGAAGAGGCGTTTGCCAACCTGGGCGCCGGGCCGGGCGAAATCGATTTGATACTAGCCACGGACGCCGAGCAGATTCTGGGCATTGGCGACTGGGGTGTGGGCGGCATTGAGGTTTCGATCGGCAAGCTGGCCATCTACACGGCGGCGGGCGGCGTGGACCCGACGCGAGTGATTCCCGGTGATGCTGGATGTGGGCACCAACCGGGAAGGCCTGCTGGATGATCCGATGTACATCGGCAACCGGCACGCCCGCGGTCGCGGCGAGCGCTACGACGAGTTCATCGACACCTATGTGAAGGTGGTGACGAAGCTCTTCCCCAAGGCGCTGCTGCAATGGGAGGACTTCGCGCCGGAGAACGGGCGGCGCATTCTGGAGAGGTATCGCGGCCGGATCTGCACGTTCAATGACGACATGCAGGGCACCGGCGCGATCACGCTGGCGGCGGTGATCTCAGCCGTGCGCGCCTGCGGCACACCGCTCCGCAATCAGCGCATTGTCATCCATGGCGCGGGACGGCGGAATGGGGATCGCCGATCAGTTGCAAAAGGCGACGCGATGGTGCGCGAGGGGCTGTCGAAGGAGGAGGCGGCGAGGCGCTTCTGGTGTGTGGACCGGCCGGAGCCCACTCACCGCCTCCATGGACGGCAGCCTGGGCCACATCAGAGGGCCTACGCAGGCCGGCCACGGAAGGCACCGTCTGGAAGCGGACAGGGCCGGAGATAGCGTGACGCTGGCGGAGGTGGTGCACCGGGTGAAGCCGACCATTCTGATTGGCGCCTCCACCGACGCCGGCAGTTTCACTGACGGATCGTTCGCGAGTGGCGGCGAACGGCACGGCCGGTCATTTTCGTACACTGTCAACCCGGCGGCGCGATCTGAGGCCGCCAACCCTACCGATCTTCTCGCCTGGACCGAAGGACGCGCGTTGTCGCCACGGGCGCCATCGTTCGCGCCGTCACTTACAAGGGCGTCACCTACGTGGTGGCTCAGGTGAGCAACGCCATGCTTCTACCCTGGGCTGGCCTTCAGCGCGATCGTTTCCCAAGCGAGCAAGATCAGCGATGGCATGTTCGCGGCGGCGGCCAGCGCGTTATCGAAGATGGTGACCGTGCGCCAACCGGGGCGCTGCTGGGTACAAGCTGCCGCAGGTGGTCGATCTTCGCAGCATCTCCATGACGGTGGCGGTGGCCGGTAGCCGCTGTAACCGAGGCTTGGCCAGGGCCGTGCTCGATGCGACATCGTGCAGCAGGTTCAGGACGCGATGTGGCAGCCGGATTACCGCCGTTCAGGCATGCTGCTGAGGAGCCGAGTATGGCGCGCGCACTGTGGATCGCCGCGCTGGCAGTGCGTTGTTGCCCGCCATCGCCGGCGAGGTCATCCTCAAGCCACGACGGCCACTGATGAGGTGACGCTGCGTCCCTACGAGGTTTCCGCAGGTGGACCTGTGCAGTTGTGGCCGTCACCGTGCGGGACCGGGATGCATAGTTTGCCGTAATCTGACCGATCAGGATTTCGAGGTGCGGAAGACGGCGAACGGCAAAAGGTGCGACTATTCAGTCACGAAGATATTCCTGTCACAGTCGGGCTGGTGGTGGACCACAGCGGCAGCATGCGCAAAAAGCTGCCCGAGGTGATCGCCGCGCGCAGCTTTGCGCACTGGATCAAGGCGGAGGACTGGATGTTCGTCGTCAACTTCACGAGAAGGTGACGCTGGGGATTGCCGCCGCGGATGCGGCTGGCCAAACCGGCCGGAGCACCTGGAGGCGGCCATCCTGAGGGTTCTGTTTCCGGGCAGACCAACGCGTTTCACGACGGCTGCGCGCGCTGAGCAACCGTCGGCCGAGGGGCCCGGAGAAGAAGGTGATCATCATCATCAGTGACGGCGGCGAATGCAGCGAGCGCACGCTGGCCGAGGTGTTGGAGATGGCCGGGCGGTCGAGCGCGCAGATTTACACGATCGGAATCTTCGCGCCC
>JADJOP010000035.1 GCA_016713735.1 Bryobacterales bacterium | reverse complement strand
CACCAACGGGCAGGGCGATTCGGGAAGCGCGGAGATCCGCACGACGGGCACCCACACGCTCTACGACCTGGTGCGCACTTGCGCATGCTGCGTCAAGGCGCGCTGGGCTTTGAGATCAGCGCGGCGAACGCAACGTAGCAGCAGAACGTGCGCGAGGCCAAGCTGGAGGAAGATCACGCCAGAGCAGGCCAAACACAGCGCGGCGAGCGGCTGATGAACTGAATCCGGGGCTGCTGGATTGAGACGCTGGAGCGGGAAGGGGCTGCTGACGCCGGTAAGCTTTTTCGCTGCCGACGATTAACGCGCCAAGCCGAACTCCCGGCAGCTGCCAGGAAGCCGCTTTTTCAGGCTGCGGCAGATGGTGCCGTTCGGGGGCGAGTTTCACCGGGGAGAACCTGGGGCTGTTTCTGTTCGTATGACGGAGAATCTGACGCCGAAGGAGAAGTCAGGGCTGGTGAAGTTCCTCGGATTTCGAAGGCCGACCTTGAACGCGATGACGAAGCTGGACGCGCGTCGAAGAAGCTGGAGTCGACGTTGGGGAAGTCGGCGAAGCTGAACAAGGCGTCGCTGGTGTACCAGACGCTGCTGACGGCGCCGGGCGAGCAGGTGTGAACGCCGGGCCTGCAAGTCAGCCAAGACAGCTGGTGCAGGACCGCAAAAAGAAGCACCTACGACGCCATGTTGCGGGGTGCTGGAGATTACCGGAACAGGAAGTCTCGAATTGGTGCGGGCTGTCGCCGGATGATGCGAAGTTCGCGCAGAAGCACGGGACTGCATTCTGGGCCGGCTGGATGGGCGCATTCGCAAGCCGGCGCCGGAGCCGATTCCGGAGCCTGGGCCGCCGCCGTCGGGGCGGATGTTGCGGCTTCCGAGCCGGCGCGGGCGACGCGGTAGATCCTACCGGGCGGGGAAGCGGAGCGCCGTTGCCAGGGGCCAGCCCGAAGGGCCTGTGGGGAGGGCCTCCCACGGCCTTCATCCGATTTGCTGACGCCAATGGCGAAGTAGAGGTAACTTTGTTGGCGACAATTCATCCTGGCGGCCGGATTCGACGATGCGGCCGCGTTCCAGAACATAGATTCGGTCGGCGTGCATGACGGTAGACAGGCGGTGCGCGATGACGATGCTGATGGCGTCGCGGCGTTCGCGACCTTGGCGGATGGTCTGGCTGACCTCTTCTTCGGTGAGGGAATCCAGGGACGAGGTAGCTTCGTCGAACACCAGCAACTCAGGGTTTGCGAGCAGGCTGCGGGCGATGGAGAGGCGCTGCTTCGCCGCCGGAGACTTTCACGCCGCCTTCGCCAATGCAGGTGGCGAGACCTTGGTCGGCGCGGTCGAGGAGCGTTTTGACGGCGGCCTGTTCGAGGACTTGGAGGCAGTCGGCGTCGGTCGCGCCCGGGCGGACGAAGGTGAGGTTCTCGCCGATGGAGCCGGAGAAGAGCTGGGGCTCCTGGGTGACGAAACCGATGCGTTCGCGGAAGGCGTCGATGTCGATTTCGGTGTTCCGGCGTTGCCGTTGTAAAAGATGCGGCCCGAGTTTGTAGAGGACCGACCAGGAGTTTGACGAGGGTGGTTTGCCGGCGCCGGAGGGGCCGACGAAGGCGATGGTGTCGCCGCGGCGGGCCTGAAAGCGGATGTCGTTGAGGGCGGCGGTTTGGCGGCGCTCTGGTGTTGGAAGGTGACGTTGTCGAAGGCCAGGGTTTCGAGGTTGCCGATGGTTTCGGGATTGATCAGGGCGAGGGCTCAGGCGGCTTGGCGAGGATGGCGTCGAAGTTGCCGAGGCGGACCTCGGTTTCGCGGTAGATGTTGATGACGTTGCCGAGTTCCTGGAGCGGTCCAAAGATGAAGAACGAATAGATAAAGAGGGAGAAGAACTGGCCGACGGTGATGCGTTGGGTGAAGATCAGGTAGAGCATCAGGAAGAGGATGGAGGTGCGGAGGAGTTGACGGCCAGGTGCCTTGGATGAAGCTCAGGGCTGCGCAGGTAGCGTACCTTCTTCAGTTCGAGCTTGAGGATCTTGCTGGTGGTGGAGTTGAGGCGAGCGATCTCCTGTTTCGCGAGGCCGAGGCTTTTACGAGCTCGATGTTGCGCAACGACTTCGGTGGTGGCGCCGGCCAGCGCGGTGGTTTCCCCGACGATCTGTTTCTGGACGACCTTGATCGTTTGGGCTAAGCACGGAGCTGAGGCCGCCGAGCAGGGGGACGGTGAGCAGGTAGGCGGGGACGATGGACCAGTGGACGTGCACGGCGTAGATGGTCACGAAGACGACGCCGATCAGGGTGGTGAAGAGAAGGTTGATCGAGGTCTAGATGAACTGTTCGACGTCGGTGCGGACCTTCTGGAGCTTGCCGAGTGGTTTCGCCGGAGCGCTGGTCCTCGAAGACCTGATAGGGAGTTCTGAGGAGTGGCGGATGCCGTCGGCGTACATTTGGGCGCCGACTTGCTGGGTGATGCGGTTGACGCAGTAATCCTGAAAGTTCTTGGCGACGCGGGAGACGAAGGCCACGCCGACGGCGGCGGCGCGAGGAGGACGTGACGCCGCGACAACCTCGGCTTGCGAGTGCTGGTTGTAGGTGGCGTAGGAGTCGATGATGTGGCGGAAGATGAGGGGATCGAGGAGGGAGAAGATCTGGTTGATGGCGGCCAGGGCTAGGCGCGCCGGCAAGCGAGCTTCGGTGTGCGCGCAGGTAGTGATACAAATGCCCATGGTTGGAATCTCTCCTGATCCGTACAGGTTCCATTAGTCGCCGATGGGAGGGGAGAAAGGAGGTGAAGAGGAGACGGAAGGCTGGAATTGGCGCGCGTTCTTGGCGATTCTACGGGCCCGGAGCGAAGATCCAGCTACTTCCCCACCGGCTCAGGTTCGTGAGCGGGTGAACTGGAGGGTGTCATGACCGCATTTCTGGAAATCGCATTTCGCGTGGGGGTTCTATAGGCTCTTCTGGGAGCCGCGTTCACGATCGCGATCGCGGTGTCGTGGACGCGGGGGCGATTTGGGAGCACGAGGCCACTAATTTCGAGACATTGACCGTGCAGACGATCAGGACAACGCCGCGCATGAAGGGTGGCGGGCGACGCCGGTGGAGGGCATGCAGACGCGGTTAGTGGAGGCCGGCTATGACGAGCCGGGCGGATTGAAGTGATCGCGCTGTGCAACGAGCAGTATGCGTGCAGCGTGTTGAAGTCGGGCAAGAAGTCGAGCCTGGCGATGATGCCGTGTTCGGTGGCGGTGTATAAAGAAGGCGGCAAAGGTGTACGTATCCGGCGTGAATAAGGGATGGGTGGGCGGGGTGTTCCGCAATGAGGCGGCGGTGGTGCGGCGGCAGGTGCGCAACGATGAAGCGCGCATGCTGGCGTTTCTGAACAAGCGGTAGGGACGCGGGGCGGGCGCAGGCGTGCAGGCGTGAGGTGTATCCGCCGCAGGAGTGTTAATATCGGTTCGGCGAGGGCCGTGGATGCGGGTAAGCCGGCTCCGATGTTGCCGGCAGCGGCTACGGCCGCGATCAGCGACCTGAAGGAAGCCGACATTGTGATCGGCATTCCGAGCTACAACAATGCCCGCACGATCGGGCATGTGGTGCGTGCGGCGGTGGCGGGGTTGCAGAAGTATTTTCCGCAATACCGGTCGATCATCATCAACTCCGATGGCGGTTCGAAGGACGGTACGCCGCAGGCGGTGTTGGGTGTGGAGGCTGCTGATCCGCGGCTGCTGCTGCTGAACACGCCGCTGTCGGGCGTGCACCGGCTTTCCTTTCCGTATCACGGTGTGCCGGGCAAGGGTTCGGCGTTCCGCATGATTTTCCAGATGGCGTCGGATCTGAACGCGCGGGCCTGCTGCGTGGTGGATTCGGATCTGCGTTCGATTACGCCGGAGTGGATCGACCTGCTGGTGCGGCCGGTGTTGCACAGCGACTTCGATTTCGTCGCGCCTTACTACCATCGCCAAAGTACGACGGCACGATCACGAATTCGATCATTTATCCACTGACCCGCGCGCTGTATGGTCCTCGGATCCGGCAGCCGATTGGCGGGGACTTCGGGTTGTCGACGGCGATGGTGCGGCGGTATTTGCAGCACGAGGATTGGGAATCGGACGTGGCGCGCTTCGGCATCGACATCTGGATGACGACGACGGCGGTGGCGGAGAGCTTTCGCGTGTGCCAGGCGTTTCTAGGGGCGAAGCTGCATGACGCCAAGGACCCGGGGTCGGATCTGTCGGCGATGCTGCAGCAGGTGTTGTCGAGCGTGTTTGCCTTGACGGCGCGGTATGAGCCGGCGTGGCGCGATCGCGCGGGCAGCCAGCCATGCGAGTTGTATGGCTTCCGTTACGACGTGGGGCTGGAGCCGATCGCGGTGAATGTGGAGCGGATGGTGAACGCATTCGCGAAGGGTTGGGAGGATTTGCGCGATGTGTGGAAGATCGCGCTATCGGCAACCACGATGCAGGCGCTGGGCGGGCTGGCCAGGGCCGCGCGCGAGGCGGCGGCCGCGGAGAGCTTTCACATTGACGACGATTTGTGGACGGGGATTGTGTAGGAGTTTGCCGCCGCCGGCACCGGCAGCCGGTGGAGCGGGGGCATATGATGCGGTCGTTCACGCCGCTGTATATGGGGCGGGTGGCGAGCTGGGTGATCGAGACCAAGCCGCTGGATGCCGACGCGGTGGAGGAGCGAGATGGAACGGCTGTGCCTGACGTTTGAGGCGATGAAGCCGTACCGGTGGGTTGTAGGGAAAACCCGAAGGCGCCGCATCCCGGTGAGCGGGCGGCGGGCGCGCAGGAGGTGAGCCATGCTGGAAACGATTAACGAGATTGTGCAACGGACGTGGGGGCATTTGTACGGGGGGCTGACGCACTATCTGCCGCCGCTGTTTGTGGCGGTGCTGATTCTGGGGGCGGCGTGGGTGCTGGCGCACGCGGTCGTTTTGTGGTGTCGCGTGGTGAAAAAGGCATGGCGGCGGACCGGTTTGAAGCGGTCGGGGCTGTCGAACCTGTTGCGGCGGAGGCGATTTGCGCACGGGGCCGCTGGTGGCGCGGGCTGTGTTCTGGCTGCTGCTGCTGGGCGGGGTGTTGTCGGCGATTAGTGTGTTTGAGACGCAGTGGACGCAGCGGATTGTGGAAGCGGTGGTGCTGCTGGCGCCGAAGGCGCCACGGCGGGGCTGATCCTGCTGGCTGGGATGTGGTTGAGCCTGTATCTGTCGCGGAGTACGCTGCTGTGGGCGGCCGAGGAGAAGCTGCCGGCGCCTAGGCGCTGGGCGGCGGTGGTGCGGGCGATTGTGATGTTCACGGGTGTGGTGGTGGCGGCCGATGTGTTGAACTTCGCGCCGGGGGTGTTTTTCGCGGCGTTCGTGATTCTGGTGGGGGGAGCGGCGCTGGCGGGGGCGATTGCGTTTGGGCTGGGCGGGCAGCACGCGGTGCGGGGTTGGATGATGGGGAAACGGGAAGAGGCGGCGCGGTTGGAGGAAGAGACGTCGCTGGCGGCACTTGGATGACGCGGCGGATTGCGGGCAGTTCACATTCGGTCGAAACAGTCCGATACTGACTGTATGGCTTCCTCACGCCGCCCTGTCCCTCAATTGGTTGTGCCCGCCGCCGCCGAGCCGCGGGAGGCCGCTGAACCGCCGGTTACCGCCGCACCGGCTGCTGCCGCACCGGTTGCCACCGCGCGGCCTGTGGAGCCGCCGAGGAAGATCAAGGAGGCTGGGATCGTATTGACCCAGCCGGACCTGGAGCGGATCAATTCCAAAGCCGGGCTGGTGACGCTGCTACGCGAGCGGAACATCCGGTTGAAAGGCGTTCTGAGCCTGCTGCAGTATGAAGAAGAGCTGCACGTGTTGCAGGGCGAGTTGGTGAAGCTGCAGCGGTGGGTGCAGGCCGAGGGCAAGCGGATCGCGATTCTATTTGAAGGACGCGACGCGGCGGGCAAGGGCGGCACGATCCGGCGGTTCATCGAGCATATGAATCCGCGCGATGCGTGTGGTGGCGCTGCCCAAACCGACCGAGGAGGAGCGCGGGCAGTGGTATTTCCAGCGCTACATGCGGCAATTGCCGAACGCGGGGGAGATCGTGTTCTTTGACCGCTCGTGGTACAACCGCGCCGTAGTGGAGCCGGTGAACGGGTTCTGCACGCCGGCCGAGTATGAGCGGTTTATCCAACAGGTGCCGGAGTTTGAGCACATGCTGTATGAGGACGGGGTGACGATCATCAAGTTCTGGTTCTCGATCTCGAAGGAGGAGCAGCTGCGGCGGTTCGATTCGCGGCGGCACAATCCGTTGAAGCACTGGAAGCTGTCGCCGATTGACGAGCGGGCGCAGGAGTTGTGGGATCAGTACTCGTATTACAAGGAACAGATGTTCCAGCAAAGACGCACACCTCGTTCAGCCCGTGGGTGATTGTGCAGGCGAACAACAAGAAGCAGGCGCGGCTGGAGTCAATCCGCTACGTGCTGAACTACTGCGATTATGCCGGCAGGCAGGAGGGGGCGACGGACCTGGCGCCGGACCCGACGGCGGTGATGCGGTTCCACCGGCGGATTTCGAAGATCGACTAAGAGGCGGGACGTCGCGCCGTTCACAACTTGAATTGCAGTTTCTTGACCCAGACGACGGGTCCGAGCGACTGGTCGCCGAGGGGTTCGAAGCCGTACTTGGAGTAGTAATAGAGACCCTTCTCATTAGCGCCACGGCCGAAGATATAGCGCAGCGCCCTGGAGGCGCGGACGTGGTCGCGCAGATCCTCCTCCAGCTTCAGCATGACCTTGCCTCGCGCCATACCTTCCTGAGCGCAGATATTGGGGATGTAGATGCCGGAGGCCCGTTTAAACGATTTGACGGCGTGTTTGCCGTTGAGATCCTGGCCGGAACGGATCTGTTCGGAGAGCAGTCCCTCGGCGGCGGCTTTGTTGAGCGGGAAGAGGAAGTAGAAGCCGACGAGCTGACCGCCGCGGTGGAAGAGGCGGAGGCAGTCCGGGCAGGCGTCGAGGAAGGCACGGCAGGTAGCGGGGTTGATGAGATTGCGGGAGTCGTCATAGAACCGGCTTCCGAAGGCGAGAGCCGCGGCGATGTCCGATGAGGAGCCATGCGAGGCGATGATGTCTTTGCCGCGGCTGGCGGCGTACCACTTGATGGCCCACTCGGAGACATCGCGGAGAATGCTCCAGACGCCGATGAAGACGACGGCGGCCAGGGCGAGGGCGGCGGCGAGGTAGAGCGCCTGGTTCATGGGCAGCCAGGGGGCGATCTCCTTGAGCAGCTTCTCGATCTGGTCGCGGCCGAGGAAGGCGACGATCCAGAGGAAGAAGGCGAGAGCGAAGCTGACGGCGGCGCGGGCGGTCAACCGGAGGCGGCTCATACAGAGATTGATGATAGCGGATAGCGTGGGTGCGGTTCGGTGGGGATGGGTGTGAGCGAACGGGGCGGACTACTGGTGCTCGGCGTGCATTTCCACAGTTTGTGCAGTGCGGAGTCTTGGGTGACGCAGTATCCATCACCAGAAATTCGATCGCGATGGATGAGATTGTGCGTAGGATTTGAATCCAGTTGTTTACGAGCGAATGATGTGGAATCGGGGTCCCGCCGCTGTCACGAATCCAATGCCGGAGGAAGAAGTCATGATGCGGAGAAGGTGGGTAAATCTTACTCGCTCAGTAATTTACGGGTTCATGATCCTACTGTTTGATACAGGACAAGGAAGTGCGGAAACCAAGCTCAAACTGATGGGAGTGATTGAGCAGCTACCGGCGACGGGGTTGATTGGGACGTGGAAGGTGGCGGGGCGGTCGTTCGCCTTGCGCTCGTCGACAGAGATCAACCAGGAGAAGGGAAGAGCCGCGCTGGGGGCGCTGGTTTCGGTGGAAGGGGAGGGGACGTACAGCGGCCTTCCCTTGGCGAAGATGGTCGTGGTGCAGCAGGCCGCACCGACGGGGACGCCGACGGGCAGCGGAGGCTACCGGCTGGTGGCGTGGAACGACCTGGGGATGCACTGCATGGATGCGAGCTTCGATGTGTTTGCGATTCTGCCACCGTTCAATGACCTGAAGGCGCAATTGATTACGAACCAGGGCAAGCTGGTGACCTCGGCGACGGGGATCACGGTGACCTACCAGGCGATGGCCGATCCGGATGGGTCGATCAACAAAACCTCGGCGGGCAAGACGAACTTCTGGTCGCAGGTGACGAACCTGTTCGGGGCCGGTCTGACGGTGGATCAGGGGCTGGCGGGCCACAACATGCCAGGGGCGTCGAACACGCCGCAGCCGATGGCGTTTGACGCAGGGTTCCGCTGGTTTTCCGCCGACGGCATTCCGATCACGCCCTATGATGACGCGGGGAAGAAGAACTACTACCCGATGATGCTGGTGACGGCGAGGAACACGGCGGGACAGGTGTTGGCGCAGGCCAAGGTGGTGTTGCCTGTGTCGGATGAGATGGACTGCCGGACCTGCCATGGGTCGAACACGGTGGCGGCGGCGCGGCCGGCTAAGGGTTGGGCGAATGTGGTGGGTGATGCGGATCGCGATTACCGCTACAACGTGCTGCGGCTGCATGATGAACGGCATCCGCCGGCGGCGATCAGTGGCTTGCTGGCGACGGCGAAGCTGAATCCGGACGGGCTGGAAGCGACGGCGCTGTCGGGCAAGGGCGTGTTGTGCGCGGGGTGCCACGCGTCGAACGCGTTGCCGGGTTCAGGTCTGGGCGGCGTGAAGCCGTTCACGCAGGCGATGCACGGCGGGCACGCGGAGGTGACCGATCCGGTGAACGGGTTGCAGTTGAACAGCGCGACGAACCGGGCGGCGTGTTACCGCTGCCATCCGGGGTCGGAGACGAAGTGCCTGCGCGGGGCGATGGGCAACGCAGTGGCGGCGGACGGGTCGCTGTCGATGCAGTGCCAGGACTGCCATGGTTCGATGAGCGCGGTGGGGGCGGCGACTCGCGTGGGCTGGCTGGACCAGCCGTCGTGCCAGAACTGCCACACGGGGACGGCGGTGCAGAATTCAGGGCAGATCCGGTTTACGTCGGCGTTGGATGCGGGCGGACAGCGGCGTATGGCGGCGAACCCGATTTTTGCGACGAACGCGAACACGCCGACGGCGGGGTTCGATTTGTACCGATTCTCGCGCGGGCATGGCGGGCTGCAGTGCGAAGGCTGCCATGGTTCGACGCACGCCGAATATGCCTCGTCGCACCGCAACGACAACATTCAAAGCATCGAGACGCAGGGCCATGTGGGGACGATCAGCGAATGTTCGGCCTGCCATGCGACGGTGCCGAACACGGTGAGCGGCGGTCCGCACGGGATGCATCCGGTGGGGGCGTCGTGGGTGTCGCGGCATGAAGATGCCGTCGAGCGCTCGGGCTCTGGGGCTTGCCGGGCTTGTCATGGCGGCGACTTGCGCGGGACGGTGTTGTCGCGCTCGCTTGCCGATCGCACGTTGAGCACGGAGTTTGGGACGAAGAACTTCTGGCGGGGCTTCACGATCGGTTGCTACACCTGCCACAACGGTCCGAACGACGATGACCGCAATTCGAACCGGGCGCCGGTGGTGACGAGCGCGGCGTCCTCCACCGCGGTGGGGCGGAGCGTGTCGCTTGGGCTGGCGGCGACGGACGCGGACGGCAACACGCTCACGTTGCGGATCGTGACGCAACCGGCGCATGGCACGGTGGGGCTGAGCGGACGGACGGCGACGTACTTCCTTGAGCCGAACTTCACGGGCAGCGACCGGTTTACGTTCGCGGCCTGGGACGGGTCGACCGGAGTCGAACCTGGGAGCGGTGACGGTGACGGTGCGGTAGGCGCAGCGCCAAAAGGAAAGGCCCCGTTCCGCCGTAGCGGGCGGGGCCCTTTCGTTTCCGTGTGGAGCGAACAGGCGCGCCCGGCGATCTTCGCCGGGCAGCGTCCGTTGTGCGCGATCCGAGTTTAGTCAAGATGGAGCGACCAACCACCGATTCGCGGTAGCGCGGGTTACGCTGCGAAGAGGTGAACCCACGGCGCAGAGCCGCACACGAGGAGGGTTGGTCGCAAATGTCTAAAGTACGCTTTGTAGGTCTGGATGTCCATGCCGCCACGATCGCTGTGGCGGTGGCCGAGCCCGGCGGCGAGGTCCGCTCGCTGGGAATCATTGCCAACCGCCTGGAATCGATCCGCAAGTTGCTCGGCAAACTGGGTCCGGTGAAGGATCTGAAGGTCTGCTACGAAGCTGGCCCCACCGGCTATGTCCTCTACTGGCAACTCACCCAACTGGGCGTAGCCTGCGAAGTGATCGCCCCCACGTTGGTGCCCACCAAGGCCGGCGACCGCATCAAGACCGACCGCCGCGACGCCGAGAAACTGGCCCGCTGCTATCGCGCCGGCGATCTCACCGCCGTGTGGGTTCCCGATGCCGCGCACGAAGCGTTGCGCGATGTGGTCCGTGCCCGCGAGGCGGCCAAGAAGGATCAACTCCGCGCCCGCCATCGGCTCGCCAAGTTCCTCCTGCGCCACGGGCAAAGGGCGCCAGAGGGTATGAAAGCCTGGACAAAGAAACACCTGGAATGGATTAAGACCCACGTGCGCTTCGACCAGTCGGCGCTGGAAGCCGCCTTGCCGACTACGTCCAGGAAGTGGATCACTGCTCGGACCGCATTCTGCGCCTGGAGAAGGCGATTGCCGAAGCCGTCGAACAAGCGCCTCCTTCGATGCGCGCTGTGATCGAAGCCCTGCAGGCGCTGCGCGGAGTGGCTCAGACAACGGCCGCCACCATCGTCTCCGAGTTGGGGTCGCTATCGCGCTTTGAAAGTCCGCGGCAGCTGATGGGCTACTCCGGCCTGGTCTCCCGCGAGCACTCCAGCGGCACTCACATTCAGCGCGGGGCGATCACCAAGACCGGAAACGCTCATCTGCGAAGAGTGGTGGTCGAGGCTTCCTGGGCCTACCAACACCGGCCCAATGTGACGGGCTTTCTGCTACGGCGACAGAAAAACCTTGCCTTGGATGAGGGAACCAAACAGATGGCCTGGAAGGCGCAGCAGCGCTTGCACAGCCGCTACAAAAAGCTCGCCGGACGCGGAAAGAACAAGAATCAGATCATCACCGCGCTGGGACGGGAGTTGCTGGGATTTGTGTGGGCAATCGCCGTCAAAACCGAACAACAACACAAGCTCGCGCAAGCGGCCTGAACCACCGTGGAATTCTGGACAGTAGCGCCGGTGACAGTGAGGGGCCCACGAAAGGGAGAACCCTCCTATGTTTTATGCGGTTCGGCTGCGGCCCAACCCGCGCATCTAGTCCGAGGCAGCTCCCGACGGATCATGACCCTGCGGTTTCGACCCGCGTATATCAGAGTGATCAATCGTCGCCATAGCCGCTTCGCTGTCATCGGCACTGCTGTCCAAAACCAAACGGCCGGTTTCCCGCTTTGCAGAGGAAAACCGGCCCGGAATTCAAACCGTCAGACCCGTGGGCTTGACAGGTCGCTCCATATCAGAAGTGGAACTTCAGGCCGAACTGGATGTTGCGCGGGTTCTGGACCTGGGAACCGATGGCGCCGAAGGTGTTCGGCGTGCTGATGTTGAGGCCCGGGGGCGCCCAGCTGACATGGTTCAGAGCGTTGAAGAGTTCGACGCGGAAGTCGAAGTACTTGCGCTCGGAGATGTTGAACTGCTTGCCGACCGAGAAGTCGAGGTTGAAGAAGCCGGGGCCGCGTTCGGTGCCGATGCTGGCGTTGCCGAAGGAGCCGTCGGCGGGCTGGCCGTAGGCGCAGCGGCCGTCGTCGACGCCGGCGGCGCAGAAGGGGTTGACCGAACGGTCGATCCCGAACCAGTTGTCGATGGTGCGGGCGGACTCATTGGTTGTGAGATCGCGGTACCAGTTGGCGCGGACGTTGCCGCGAACAGCCTGGCCGGTGCGGTCCAAAGCGCGGACCGTGAGGGGCAGCCCGGTGCGGGCGGCGAGATTGTAGTTCAGGCTCCAGCCTCCGAGGACGAGATCGACCGCCTTGCCGGAATCGGTGCCGAACTTCTGCCCCTTGCCGTAGGGCAGGGCATAGTGCCGCCGATGGTGAAGTTGTGGCGGACGTCGAAGAAGGACGGGCCGCGGTTGGAGCGGCGGTCGTAGGCGTTCTGCCAGTAGGCGCCTTCGCTTGAGGTGAAGCCCGAGCCATAGTAGCCGAGGTTATCGGTGAGGGTCTTGCCCCAAGTATAGGCGGCGATGAAGTCCAGACCGCTGGCGAAGCGCCGGCGGGCGGTCATCTGCAGCGAGTGGTAATCCATGGTCGCCGAGGATTCCGTGCGGGCGATATTGCCGAGGTTGGGCAGGATGTTGTAGAGCGGACGCCGCGTGTTGAGGTTGGTCCAGGTGGAGAAGGCGCCGGTGCCGGGCAGGGGCTGGTTGGCCTCGACGGGGGCGACCAGGTGAGTGCCCTTCTGGCCGACGTAGCCAGCCGAGAATGCGGTGGCGTTGTCGAGCTGGTACTCAACGGTGAAGTTCAGCTGCGAGGTGGTCTGGGGACGAAGATCGAGGTCCCAGGCGCGGCCCTGGAGCTGAGGAACGATGAGGCCGGCCGGGCGCGGCATATCGAGGGCGAGATTGGCGGTGACGACATCAGCGAAACCGGTGCCGATAGAGCCCGGTGTGCGGACGTCGTAGGAGAAGTCGGTCTCGATGAAGAACGGCGGGTTGAGCGTGGTACGCAGGTTGGCCCCTGTACCTTCCATGAAGCTCTGGTAGGCGGCGCCGGCGCGGATGACGAGCTTGTTGTCGAAGCCGCCGGGAGTCCAGGCGAAGCCGACGCGCGGCATGAACTGCTTACCGTAGCCCTTGTAGCCGGCGCGTCCGTATTCGCCCGAGCCGGGCCGGATGAGCTCGCCCGTGAAGGTGTTTACGTTGATCTGGCGGTCCTTCACCTCATAGATGGGCTGCATGTACTCCCAGCGCAGGCCGAGGTTGAGTGTGAAGCTGGGAGCGAGCTTGAAGTCGTCCTGGATGAAGAGAGCGGGACGCCAGAAGCGGTGGCCCCAGGTGCCGGTGGCGGCGCCGCGGCCTTTGCCCGAGAGTTGGTCGAGCAGGAAGTCGGCGTAATCGAGACCGGTGTAGTTGCCGTTGTAGCGGAACACGCCGAGGACGCCATTGTTGCCCGAGTAGTAGCGGTTCTGCTGGTAGCGCATGAGCTGGCCGCCCATCTTGATGAGGTGACGGCCGTTCTGCGGTGAGGTTGTCGTAGAAGATGTACTTGTTGTCACCGGTGTTGGAGGTAACGCCGGTGGAGCCGATGGAGGAGAGGCCGCCGCCGAGCTGAACGCTGCTCAAGCCGGCAATGGGCTGGCCGCCGGGGATACCAAACTTGGAGTTGCCGTCGGTGCCGAGCTGGCCGCTCCAGTCCACGGTGACGTCGCGGATGACAACGCGCGAAAAGGCGATGCGCGCTTCGTTAACGACGGTGGCCGAGAAGGTGCGGTTCCAGTTGACGACGGCGGACCACGTGGGGTTCTCCTGGCCCGACGTCATGAACACGGGCAGCGCGGCCTGGCTGCCGCGGGACTCGTAGCTGCCAATGGACCAGCGTGCCATCAGGTTGTCCCGGTCGGAGAGGCGGTAGTCAATTTTGACGTCGCCCTGGTTGTTGTTCTGCAACGAAGCGGTCGAGCTGGCGTAGTTGCCGCTGACGCCCTGGGGACCCGCGCCGGCCTGGTTGGGCAGGGGATAGATGGTGGGGTTGGCGAACAGGAAGCGGGCCACCGAGCCAAAGCGCGACACGGGGATCTGCTTGCCGGCGAAGGGCTGCCCGTTGGTGGGGTCGACAATGTTGTTGGTGAATGAGCTGAGGTTGCCGCTGCGCCAGGTTTGCGGGGCGAGCGAGGCCGAAGCCGGCCCATCGATGCGCTGGCGGGTGCCTTCGTAGTTGACGAAGAAGAAGAGCTTGTTCTTCTTGATCGGGCCGCCGAGGGTGCCGCCGAAAATATTGCGCTTGAAGCCAGTGCGGGTGGCGGTGGAGGCGACGCGGTTGCGGAAGAAGCCGTTGGCGTCGAGCACCTTATTGCGCAGGAATTCGAAGACATTGCCGTGGAACTCGTTGGTGCCGCTCTTCATTTGGAGCATGACGGTGGCGCCGCCGGAGTTGCCGAATTCCGCCGCGGCGTTGCCGGTGAGCACCTTCACCTCTTCGAGGGCATCCACGCTGGGTGTGTAGCCGACACGGTTGTCGATGGAGTCGTTCACGTCGACGCCGTCGAGCAGGAAGTTGTTGGTCTGTTCGCGGTTGCCGTTGACGTAAGGCCGGGCGCCGAGGCGGCCGCCCATGCCGGAGGGGTTGGGGCTGACAGCACCGGGAATCAACAGCGTCAGGGAGACGAAGTTGCGGCCGTTCAACGGAAGGCTGGTGAGCTTATTCGAGTCGATGGAGTCGCCTGTCTGGGTCGATTCGGTTTGCAGAATCGGCGCCACGCCGGTGATTTCCACCGACTGCGAGACCTCGCCGAGTTCGAGCTTCACGTCGACGCGCGCGGTCTGGTTGACGGTGATGCCGAACGGTCCGATGACGGACTTCTTGAAGCCGGAAGCCTCGGCGGTGATGGTGTAGCTGCCGACGGGCAGGAACAACAGGTTATAGCCGCCTGCTTCATTCGTAGTAGCGGTGAAGGTGACGTTGGTGCCCTGGTTGGTGCCCGTGACTTTGACGTTGGGAGCAAGCGCGCCCGTGGCGTCGGTGACGGTACCCGTGATGGAGCCCGTAATGGTCTGTGCAAACGATACCACCGTTGCGAGCAGAACCACCACGAGAAGGTGGAGGAATTGTGCTTTTCGCATAGTTGTTTAGGTTGACCCCTTACTTGACATCATAACAGCCACGTGACGGGTTTGCCCGACACATGTGTGACCACACCCTCCGGCCGACACCGCCCGGAGGAGTGAACCTTGTGATGAACGACGCGCAGACGGTCATTTCGATTGGCCGCTCATCTCTTTGAGCGCTCAGAGAGCGCCAGTGACGAAAGCCTGATCGCCGCTGAATCAACAGCGGCGCGAGCAGGCCTTCTACTTTAGGAGGCTACGCCAATCGCCCGCCGTTGCCAAGGGGGCGGGGAGGTGAGGCCGACGGCGGCGCAGGGTGGCTAGCGAACGGACTCCACGGTTTTGGTGTACTCTTCGACGGCGTCCCGCATGTCCTGATAGGCGAGGAAGACGACGAGGAAGCCCTGCAGAAATGCGCCTGCGCCGACCTTGAGCTTGAGACCCCGATGCCGTGTGAGCGGCGACGTTGCAGGAGTGGAACCGGCCCAGCGTCTGCTCCGCGCGCTGGCGGGCTCGGCCCTCGGCCATCATCTGGACCTCTTGGGCGCGGCGGCGGATGGCGGAGTAGAGAAAGGTGGCAGAGCGTCGGGGCGGGTCGGGGCGTGTGCGAGCGCCTTGGACGAGTTGGTCGGCGAGCTTGCCGGGGACCGCTCTGAGGGCGGTCTTTCCGGCTTCGGCGGCGGTGGAGATAGCAAGCGCCTGGGCGTTGGGCACTTCATACCAGCTCTTCACGACGGAGCCGGTGATGCCGTAGCCCATGCCGAGAAAGCCGGCGGCCGAGGCGGTGGGCGTGAAGGCGGCGGCGCTGGCGGCGTAGCCTGCCGTGCCAAGGGCCGCGCCTGTGCCGAGCGCGAGCGAGTAGAGGGCCACGCCGCCGCCGAGCAGGGTGAAGGCGATGGTGGAGGCGGCGCGGATGGCGGCCAGTTGCTGAACCACCTCCCCCAGTTCGAGGGCGACCTGCTGGTTAATGAGATGGCCGTCCTGGAGCATCGACTGGACCTTATCGCGATCGATGTCGTGAATCCGCTCGATGCGGTGGAGGCAGTTGTGCACCTCGACGGGGCCCTGGGCGAGGGAGCGGACCAGCGCCGAGAGGTACTGATCGAGCACCTGTTCGTAGCGCGGCAGAACCTCGCGGGCCGAGGCGACGTGGACATCCACATAGCCTGGGCGCTCTTTGCCCCAGAGCGAGCCGAGCGCATAGAGGGCGTTGAGGACGGTGCTCTCGTCGTAGGACTTCCACTCCATGCGGGCGGTTTCGGCGATGGCGTGGGTGAGCGCGGCGGCCTTGATCATTTTCAGGACTTTGTCTCCCTCAAAGGGAGCGATGGTGACAGTTCCGGGTGAGGCCATGGGGTAGGACTCCAGTCTGCTCCGCGCGGAGGTGTTCGCAGCCGCGGGGAGCGGGCGTAGCGCTGTGGGGACGCAGGGATGGCCGGGAGGGTGGGGGCGATCAACAAGCGTCACGGGCAGCCTCTCCTTTGCACCGGCTCGAACCAGCCGGAGTCGAGGGCCTTACAGCAGGGTTGTATCCAGGCGCGTTTCGTCGGCCTCGGGGAGTTCCTCGGCGTGCGGGCGCGCCATTTAAAATAAACCTGCAACTCTTCGCGCGAACCATCGAAGTGGAGCAGGAGCAGTTCCTCCACTGCGAGCCTACGCAATTCCGCTTGCGTTGCCAAGGGGGAATAGAGAAACGCCCGGCCCTGTTTGCGGCGCTGGGCGCGACCGCGTTTGACGAGGCGTTCGAGGAGCGTCATCACAGTGGTGTAGGCGAGCTGCTTTCGGAAGAGCATCTCCTCGCGCACCTGTTTGACGCTGGCCTCGCCCAGACGCCAGAGCGATTTCATGCACTCGATTTCCAGCGGCGGGGGAAGCTCGCGCGGCGGACCGGGGCGGCGCATGAGTTACTCTCCCTTGAGGGCGTCGTTGAGACGGCCGGCGAACAGGGAGGGGCCGGGGTCGGGGCGCTGGCGGCGCGTGCTGGAATGAGCGCTTCCCTGAGCCGCCGGGGCGGGCGAGACGGGCGCATGCGGCGTGGCGGGGCGGGCCGGGGCTGGGGAGTCGTCGAGGAAGCGTTCCTTTTTGAGCAGGGCACGTTCGAGGATGGAGTTCCACCCGGTCCAATTGCCTTCCATCACCTTGTCGCGCTCGATGGCGCCGCGGATGGTCTCCATCTTCGAGTCGAGGTTATCGAGATGGTGGAGGAGCATGGCCTCGGCGAAGACGGGCACCTTGGGAGAGCCGAAGGCGAGCTCGCCGTGGTGGCTGAGGATCATGTGGCTGAGCAGCAGCTTGAGCTTGGGCGGGAAATCGGGGATCTGGGCGATCTTGTCGTTGACCAGGGCGACGCCGATTTGAATGTGGCCGATCAACTGGCGATGTCGGCGGTGTAGCCGAAGCCACGGTCGTAGCTGAGCTCTTCGATTTTGCCGATGTCGTGGAGGATGGCGCCGGTGAGGACGAGGTCGCCGTCGACATGCGGGTAGTGCGGGCAGACGATCTTGCAGAGCGTGCAGAGGCTGAGCACGTGTTCGATGAGGCCGCCGAGCCAGGCGTGGTGGATGGACTTGGCGGCGGGGGCGGTCTTATAGCGCGTGGCGATGGACTCGTCGGCGAAGATGGCTTCGAGCAGGCCGCGCAGGTGGGGGTTGGCCATGCCGGCGATGATCGAGCGCAACTCGGCGAGCATTTCGTCGCGGTCGCGGGAGGAGGCGGGAAAGAAGTCGCCGAAATCGACCTGGTCGTCGGAGGCACGCACCATTTTGTGGATGGTGAACTGAAGGCGGTTGTTGTAGACGCTGGGCAGGCCGGAGACTCTGACGAAGTCGTTTTTCTCGAAGGTCTCGACAACTTGTTCGACGTTGTCCCACATCTTGGCGTCGACGTCGCCGGACTTGTCGGAGAGCTGCAGCGAGAGATAGGGCTCGCCTGACTTTTTCTGACGCACCTCCTTGGACTGGACAAGAAAAATGGAGGTGATTTGCGCCCCAGGCTGGAGGTCGCGGATGTAGATGGATTTCATGAAATGGACCGGCCTCGCGCCGGTGGCGGTACGTTACTGGTCTTCCTTGGGGGTACTCTTGGTGCCGGGGATGGGGACGAGCCAGAGCAGGCGCTTGCGGCGCGGGTTGGCGGCGACCTCTTCCTTGGTGACGGTTTCGGGCTTGAGCTGGGCAGGGTCGGTCCAGCGGGTTTCCTTGCCCGGAGCGGCGGAGGAGTCGGCCCAACCGTCCTTGATTTCGAGGAAGGCGTCCTGGCGAAGGGCGGTGAGGAATTCGCGGATCTTGGGCTGGAAGCGCGTCATGTAGAGCTTTTCGGAGATCTCGCTTTCCCACCTCTTCGAGGGCGGCGAGGCCGGCTTTGTGGCGCTCTTCGATCTTGCGGATGAGGAATCCGTTTTCGAGCTTAATGGGGTCAGTGACGAAGTTGCGCTGCTGGGTCCAGAGGATGTCCTCGAGCTCCTTCTTCAAGTCGCCGCGCTTGAAGGCGCCGATGAAACCGTCTTCGCGGGCCGAGGCGGCGTCGGAGTTGTCGCGGACGAGGTCAGGGAACTTCTCGCCTTTGCGGGCGCGAGCCACCAGATCGGTGGCTTTCTTTTGCGCGGCGGCGACGCCGGCGGCGTCCTTGCCTTCGGTGCTGACGAGCAGTTCGCGCAGGAAGAGGCGCTCTTCGCGCTCGAAGTCCTTCTTGTGCTCGTTGTAGTAGGCTTCCTTCTCAGACTTGGGGATGTTGATCTTGCTGCCGACCTCCTGCTGGATGACGCGCTGCGTGATCATCGAGTTTTCATCTCCGTTCTTGTAGTCCTCGAAGAGTGGCCGGTCTGCTCGCGGACGAGCTCTGGCCAGTTCCTCGGGGTCGGTGATCTTGTGCTGGCGCATGATCTCGTTGACCTGCTTGCTCACTTCGGCGTCGACGTTGACACTGAGGTCGCGGCCTTTGCTGCAGCAGGAGCTGATCAATGCGCGAGGCGAGATGCCCGTTCGCGTTCCTGAACTCGGCTTCGAGCTGTTCGCCCTTCAGTCCGCGCTGGCTGAGTTCGGCGCGAAGCTGCCAGCGCGACTTCTCAATCTCGGTGCGGGTGATGATATCGCCGTTGATCTTGGCGATAATCTCTTCGAGCAGTTCGACATCGGCGGCGCAAGTTGCCAAAGAGCGGCGCAGGCCACGGTTGCCAGAAGGTACTTCTTCATACGCTCCATTATCCGACAAGGATCGGAGTTTTGAGAAGTGGGCGGTTTCGCCACGGGGGGTGTGCGGTTGGGAGACAGGCAGGGCAGGGAAATGAAGAAGACCTACAAATTGACGTTGGAGTACGACGGGACGCGGTACAGCGGCTGGCAGGCGCAGGCCAATGCGCGCACGGTGATGGGCGACCTGATTGGCGCGGCGCAGGAGTTTTTCCAGGCCGGGGTGGAAGTGATGGGCTCGGGACGGACCGATGCCGGGGTGCATGCGGCGGCACAGGTGGCGCATCTGCGGGTGGCGGCGCGGGAGGTCCACCCGCCGCAGCGGATCATGGCGGAACTAAACAAGCGATTGCCGTACGACATTGCCGTGTTGGAAGTGCACGAGGCGGCGGCGAGCTTTCATGCCCGGCGCGATGCAGTGGCGCGGGTCTACACTTACCAGATCGCGACGCGGAAGACTGCCTTTTCGAAGAAGTATGTGTGGTGGGTGAAGGAGCCGCTGGATGTGGGGAGGATGCGCGAGGCTGCCGCAAAACTCAGCGGGCGGCATGATTTTGCGTGCTTTCGCGCGGAGGATCCTTCCAAAGGGGAATCGACGATTGGTAGTGGAGAGTGCGGACGTGGAGGAACAGGATGGAATGATCGTGTTTCGGATTGAGGCCTCCCATTATCTGTGGAGAATGGTGCGGCGGTTGTGGGCGTGCTGGTGAAGATCGGGCTGGTGAGCTTCGATGGAGCAGTTTGAGCCGGCTGTTGAAAGCGCGGTGCGGGGGAATTATTGATGGGCGGCGTGGACGGCGCCGGCTTCGGGGTTGTTCTGGCGAGAGGTGAAGTCAGGCAGGGGAAGTAAGCGGCGGGCTGGCAGGGGGATTGCAAGGCAGAAGTGCACAGCTTGAGAGGGCTGGTGGTGTTCCTTAGAAGGAGCCGGTCAAAAGATGAAGATCACGCTGTTGTGTTTTCGGGCGCTGGCGAATGCGCCGGAGCTTGGATGGCCAGACGGCGGCGCTGATTGGCAAAGCAGGTGCTGCCGGCCAGGCACCGGCGGCGGGCGAAGCGGCGGTTGCCGCTGGGCAGGTGTTGCGCCACGGGCAATCGCTGTTCGTGGCGAATTGGACCGACCAGGAGGGCGTGGGTGCCGCTCACGAAGGGGCCGGCAAGCCGTGAGCGATCCGGCGTCGCCGCTGACGGGAATGCGGTCGTTCAACCGGCTGAGCGGTCCGGACGCGAACGCGTGCAGCGGGTGTCATGACGGGCCGTTTGGGATTGCGGGCGGCAGTGGGGACTTTGTGGGGAACGTGTTCGTTTTGGGGCAGCGGTTCGACTTTGTGACGCTGGACGAGAAGGATCTCATCCCAGGCCGCGGGCGCTACCGGAGTCGGGAAGCAGCCATTATCTGCAGGAGATGCGTCGAATTTCCGTCGACGCCGGGGATGTTTGGGGCATGCTATCTGGAGATGCTGGCGCGGCGAATGACGGCCGACTTGCGGGCGATTCGCGCACCAGTCGCCCGGACAGAGCCGCGGCGCTGCGGGCGAAGGGTGTGCTTTGGCGAACTCTCGCGGCGGGCCGATGGGGCGTGGGATGTTTCGAAGGTGGAGGTCCTGGGGCGCTGAGCCGGGAACGAACGGGCAGGAGGGGCCGAGTTTGCTCATCCGGCCGTGGCACGGGCCGGCGCGCGTGGTGTCGCTGCGCGGGGATTTACGAACAATGCTTGCGACCATCACCATGGGGATTCAATCGGTGGAGCGGTTTGGGGAGGGTGGATGCCGACGGCGATGGGTTTGTGAATGAGTTGACGAAGGACGACGTGACGGCGGCGACGCTGTTTCGGGCGGTGATGGCCGCGCCGGGGGCGAGGTGATTCCGAACGTGCCGGAGGTGGAGGCGGCGGTGTTGCGCGGCGAGACTGTTTGAGACGGCGGGCTGCGCTTTGTGCCACACGCCGTCGCTGCTGAGCTATGGCGCGCCCAGTTCACGGAGCCGAATCCGTACAACCTGGCGGCAACGCGACGCCGGCCGTACGCCGGTGGACTGCGATCTCAACTCGGCGCTGCTGCCTTGCCGAGGTTGCGGTTGGGAACCGTTTTTAGGCACGGTGGCTGTGCCGGCGTACACCGACATGAAGCTGCACAACATGTGCGGCGGGGCTGGGCCGCTGGACGCACCGGAACCGCTGGACATGCAGCAGGCGGCCGGATCGGCGGCCTTCTTCGGAGGCAACTGCCGGTTCCTGACGAAGCGGCTGTGGGACGCGGCCAACTCACCGCCCTACATGCATCACGGCATGTGCACGACCATGCGCGGTTCGATTCTGGCGCGCTGGCGGCGAGGGGCGCCTTCGCGCAATGCGTTCTCGGTCTCGGGCGGCGGATCAGGACGCGATCATCGAGTTCCTGAGGACGCTGCAGGTGCCGCCGGAACTGGCTCACCGCGTGGTGGACGAGAGAACTCCAAGAGAGGAGGTGTTGCCGATTCCAGATAACCAGTTGTAGAGGGCTGTTTGTAGATGAGCCTTCGCAGGCGCTACTAAAGGAGGCCCACTACAGGCGTCGGCGCTTTCGGAGCACCGCGGCGGGTGTTGCGCCCGAGGGCAACGGCACGCGCAGGACGCCAGCAAGAACGATGCCCCTGGGGGCGCGGACGACTTCCAGATGCATGGGTCGACCCCGCAGGAGCCGGTGGAACCCACGTTGATGGCTCCCGCCGCGGCGGTCGATTATTTCGATAGTGACTTTTCGGCGCCGCTCTTCAACACGGCAAAAGCGCAGCAGCAGGCGGAGGGAATCGGGCGGCGGCGTGCGTGCAGCGGTCTTCCCAGCTCTTCGAGAATTCAGGCGGGCCTCGTCGGCGTTGGCGGCTCGACGATGCGCTTGTAGGCGCAGGCGTTGGGTTTCGTCGCCGATGAAAGTGTAGGGGATGCGGAGTCGAGGCCGAGGTTGAGGGTGGCGTGGATTTTGTAAAGGGCGACGGTTTCAGCCGCGCAGTTTCGCATGGTTTATCGAGGAGCTTCAAATACATGTCGTAGCCGACGGCTTCGATGTGCCGTGCTGTTCGCCGCCGAGGAGGTTGCC
>JADJOP010000034.1 GCA_016713735.1 Bryobacterales bacterium | reverse complement strand
TGTCTTGAGCGCAACTCAGCCCCACGAGCAGAAGCAGCAGCCCCACGGTTCGCAAATCCATCTCGGCCTCAATATCCCCCAATCACCCCTCCGCCTTTCGAAGCCAACCCCACCTCGGCCCGCCATCCCTCCCCCCAAATCTCAAACGCCACATCCTCGACTCCCTCTGACCAATCCCCCGAGGCAAACTGCTCCCTGAGCACCCGAACACCCTCCTCATCCCTCCGCCGCACCAACCCCCTAATCGCCTCCAGCCGCGCATCTTCGTACGGATCCCCCAACCGTCGTCGCAACGCCCCAGCACGCCCTCCGACGCCTCCTCCGTGAACTGGCCAGCGCAAACGTCGCCCAATCCCTCACCTCATCGTCCACGTCCTCGGTCAGCTCGATCATAGCCTCGATCCCTTCCGGGCACTCCGCCACCGCGATGCTCGCCGCCACCGCACGCCGAACCCCCTGCACCGGATGCCGCCGCACGCCCAACAGCGCCGCTACACCTGCCACCGTCCCCAGATGGTTCAAAGCCCAGGCGGCGGCATGCACCACCGTCTCATCCCCATCCGCCAGCCCACGGATCGCCAGCCGCACGCGATCCTGCAGGTGTGGCCTTTCTCTTCTGCCCTCGCGCCAGCTGCCCCAGCATCCAGCGCCCGCGACCGCTCATCGCCACGCTCGATCCACACACGCGCCCGCGCCGCCTCGAACACCTCCGCGTCTCCCCGACTCCGCAGCGCCGACACCGCCTCCCAAGCCCCTCGTCCTCCTCATCCCCCCGCCACCGCCCGCGCAAACAGCTCTCCTCCCACGCTCAGCGCCTTCAATTCGTCCGTCATCTCGCTTCTCCGTCCCCCGCTCCAGAATACACCGGTGACAGCACCTCCCATCTCCCATTTCCCACCCCTCAACCACTTACCGCCACCTCCTCCGCCGCTCCCTCCGCTCCATGCCTCATGCGGGTCGTGGGCTGGCCCGGACCCGCCTCCCGCTCCTCCAACCCTCACCCCCGCCGAACAAACATTTTTGACAAAACGAACCCAATCTTTTGTTGCAAATCAACAACTTGTCAAAATGGCGAACCCAATTCTTCTCGCCCTCTTCGCCCGCCACCACCCGCCACCGCCCCAATCCCACTCGTCCTCGCCCCTCCCCCACCCCCTACCCCTCACAACTCACTTGACTTTGCTAAGAACCGTGGCTTACCTTGACAATTCAGCCAGTCTAGGCTCTCTCAACAGACCCAACGGATCCACGGGTGACACAGGACAGCGAACAGATTCATACCGACCTCCAGCTTGACTCCAAGCTGGATAGCGTCGACCGTGGCGAAGAGTTGGTGTTGGAGGCCGCCCGCGGCCTCGGTTTCGATGACGACGAGATCCACCGCATCGGAATCGCCGTCCGTGAGTCGCTGGTCAACGCCGTCACTCATGGCAACCGCTTCCATGGCCGCAAGAAGGTCCACCTGCGCGTGCTCGTTTCGCCCAACCATCTCACCGTCGAGATCGGCGATGAGGGCGCGGGTTTACCCGCGAGGCCATTCCTGATCCGCTCTCGGCCGAAAATTTGCTGCGCCACTCCGGCCGCGGCCTGCTCATGATGCAGGCCTTCATGGATGAGTTCACCGTCACGCCCCGCGGGCGCTGCCGGAAGCCTCGTCCGTATGACCAAGAAACGACAACCCGGTTCCACCGCTGGCCCCGGGCCAGCTTAGCCACCATTCGATTTTCTGAGGAGGGTTTCACCAGTGAGCATGACACTGACCACACGACAAGTCGGCGACGTCACCGTCATCGACGCCAACGGACGCATCACCCTCGGCGAAGGCTCCACCGCCTTCCGCGAGAAGATCCGCGAGCTTTCCGCCAGCGGCAACAAGAAGGTTCTCCTGAACCTCGCCGAAGTGAACTACATCGATAGCTCCGGCATCGGCGAGCTCGTCTCCGGCTTCACCACCGTCACTAACCAGGGCGGCTCCTTCAAGCTGCTCAACCTCACCAAGCGCGTCGAGGACCTGCTGCAGATCACCAAGCTCTACACCGTCTTTGAGGTGTTTGACGACGAAGCCGCCGCCATCCGCAGCTTCAACTAAGGGCATTTAGCGTTCAGTTCCGTGGGATCACTGGAGGGAAGTGGTCCCCCTCGTGCAATATCGTTCGAGAAAGACGCCCTGCGCGCGGCACTGATTTATTGCGAATGGATCTCTGCCGCGCGGGGATAACCCTCATGTCGAAAGCAACTGTATTACTCGCTGACGAGGCATCCCTCCTTCGCGAGGGGCTGGCTGCACTGTGTGAACGGACCGGGGCCTACGACGTCATCGCCCAATGTCAGGATGGCGAGGAAGCCCTCCGCCTCCTCGACAAGCTCCGTCCCGATATCGCTGTACTCGACCTCAACCTCGCCGGCCTCTACGCCATCGAACTGGTCAGCAAGTGCCGCCAGCGCGACATTCCCACACGGCTCGTTCTGCTGGCTCACCGCCAGGATCGTAAGACGGTCGTCGAAGGTCTCCGCTGCGGCGCCAACGCCTTTGTTCTCAAGTCCGGCCCGGCCGCCCACTTCCTCGAGGCGCTCGACCAGGTGATGAAAGGCGGCATCTACATCTCCCCGCACGTCCAACTGGAACAGGTCTTCTCCCCCCGCGTCAATAACGGCGTCGAGGACCCCGTCGGCATGCTCAGCGCCCGCGAATACCAGGTCTTCTCCATGCTCATCGAAGGCGTCCGCGCCAAGGAGATCGCCGCCCGCCTCGACCTGAGCCCCAAGACCGTCGACACCTACCGCGCCAGCCTCATGCGCAAACTCGACATCCACGACGTCGCCGGGCTGGTCAAGTTCGCCATTGTGCGAAACCTCACCAGCACCCACCAAAAGACGCAATAACGCCCCTGGTGGCGCACCCAACCCTCAACTCTCCCTCAGCCCGCGCCTGCGGTCACGCCGCCCCGCCCTCCTGCCGCGCCACCCCCAGGCCGTGCCGCCCCCGGCCGTGCCGCCGGCCTCGCCAGCCTCTCGCCAGCCCCATTCCGCCGCGCTATAATATACACGCAGGAACAGGAACCCACGTGTTCCCCGCTGTCCGTGCGCCCGAAGTCACCGCGGCGCGCCCGTGCTGCGGCTCACCACGCGGATCCCTTCGGAAGAGGTACCTTTGGACAAAGTTACACGCCACGATTTGAAGACCGACCGGTTTGTCGAAGAGGTCGGCCACACCGTAGAGTACGTCAGCACGCACAAGGACCTCGTCGCCCGCTACGGCGGCATCGCCGTCGTCGTCGTTCTGCTCATCGCCGGCGGATGGTACTGGCGCGGCAAACAAGCCGAAACCCGCGCCCTCGATCTCGGCGCCGCCATGAAGATCCGCGATGCCGTCATCGCCCCCATGGCCAACCCCGGCGACACCCGCCTTGCCTTCCCCACGCTGGCCGAAAAGAGCAACGCCCTCCGCAAGTCGCTGGTCGACGTCTCCACCCGCCACTCGGGCTCCAACGAAGCCGCCGTCGCCCACTACCTGCTCGCCGTGCTCGACTCGGACGAAAACAAAATGGCCGACGCCGAGAAGAACTTCCAGAAGGCGGCCGAGGCGGGCGACGCCGAATACTCCGCCCTCGCCAAGTGGTCGCTGCAACAGATCTATGCCTCCAGCGGCCGCGAAAAGCAGGCCGAAGAGATCCTCCGCGCCTTCGTCGCCAGCCCCAACGCCATGGTCTCCAGCGAACAGGCCACCATCGCCCTGGCCAACCTCATCTGGCGCAAACAGCCCCAGGAAGCCATGAAGATGCTCGAGCCGCTCTCCAAGTCGCCGCGCCAGGCCGTGGCCCGCTACGCCTCCTCGCTGCTCGGTGAGGTGATGGCCAACTCCCCCACGCCCGCCGCCGCCAAGCCGCCGGCGAAGAAGTAGTCCGCCCCACTCCTCATGGCGCCCCTCGAGCGGCTTCGCTTTCCCGTGGAGAGCACGCGCGGGCGCCGTTATCCCGAAGCCACCCACTCCTACCGAGGCGAATTCCAGCGCGACCGCGACCGGCTCGTCCACGCCCGCGCCTTCCGCCGCCTGGAAGACAAAACCCAGGTCTTTCCCGCCGGCCTCTCTGACCATTTCCGCAACCGCCTCACCCACACCATCGAGGTCACCCAGCTTGCCCGCACCGTCGCCCAGCGCCTCGGCCTGAACGAGGAGCTCACTGAAGCCCTCGCCCTCGGCCACGACTTCCGGCCATCCGCCCTTCGCCCACTCCGGCGAAGAAGAGCTGAACGCGCAGCTCGCCCGCCACGGCTCGTTCTTCAACCACAACCTCCACGGCCTACGCATTGTCGAACACTTCGAGCAGCGCTATGCCATGTTCCCCGGCCTCAACCTCACCTTTGAGGTCCGCGAGGGGCTGGTGAAACACTCCATGGACTTCGAGCCCGGCGAATACCCCGAGCTCGACGACTACCTGCCCGGCCAGCGACCGCCGCTCGAAGCCCAGCTCATCGACCTCGCCGACGAGATCGCCTACAACACGGCCGATCTCGACGACGGCCACTCGGCCGGCATGTTCACCCGCGACGACATCGCCGCCGCCGTGCCCGCCTACGCCGCCATCCACGAGACGGTCGAAATGCAGTTTCCCGGCGCCCCCGAAAAGGTGCGCTTCCTGGAAGCGCTGCGCGGGCTCATCGACTTCCTCGTGGGCGGCCTCATCGAAGGCACCTGGCGCGCCGCCGAGGCCTCCGGCGCGGCCTCGGTTGACGATGTCCGCCTCCACCGTCCGCGGCTGGCCTGCCTGCGCCCAGATGCCGCCACGGCCACCGCCGAGCTGAAGCAGTTCCGCCACGCGCACGTTTACAACGCCCCCCAGTTGCAGGCCGAACGTGAACGCGCCCGCGCCCTCATCGCGCAGCTCTTCCAGCTCTACGAGCGCGAACCGCAGCGCATGCCCGAGCCCTACGCCAAGCCAGGCCCGCCGCGAGCCGTCTTGGCGCGTCGCCTGCGACTACATCGCCGGCATGACCGACGGCTACCTCCACAAGACCGCCGCGCAGCTCGGCATCGAGTAAGCCCGCGCTTGCCCCGCTCGCGCAAGGCCCTGCTACGATATGGCCATGAACCGCCGCACCCTCCTCCGCGCCGCCACGCTTGCGCCCGCCGCCGGAGCCTTCCTGCCCGCCTCGGCCGCGCCTCATAGCTACCACCTGCGCTACGCCCCGCGCATCGGCTTCCTCAACGCCCCCATTCCCGACCAGTTGCAGGCTTACTCCGACGCCGGCTTCAAGGCCTTCGAGTACAACGGCCTGCCCCGCCACTCCAACGAAGAGATCGCCGGCTTCCGCAAGAAGATGGATGCGCTCGGGATGAGTATGGGTGTCTTCGTCGTCAACTCGGGCGGCTGGAAGGCCTCGGCCACGGTCGACAAGCAGTATCACGCCAAGTTCTATGAAGACGTGAAGCGCGCGGTGGAGATCCACAACATCATCGGCAACGAATGCGCCACGGTCACCACCGGCCTCGCCGTTCCGCAGTTGAGCTTCACCGAACAGACGGCCAATTGCGTGGAGGCTTTCCGCCGCGCCGCCGAAATGGTGGAGAAGACGAAGATGGTGCTCGTGCTCGAACCGCTCAACATCCGCGTTGACCACGCCGGCTACTTTGTCGTCTTCAGCGACCACGGCGCCGAGATCGTCGAGCGCGTCAACCACCCCAACTTCCGCCTGCTCTTCGACATGTATCACCAGCAGATCTCCGAAGGGAACCTCATCAACCACTTCCGCAAGCACTGGGACAAGATCGGCTACTTCCAGGTGGGCGACGTGCCGGGCCGCCGCGAGCCGGGCACGGGCGAGGTGAACTGGAGCAACGTGTTCAAGGCCATCCACGAGAAGGGATACAAGGGCATTCTCGGCATGGAGCACGGGCTTTCCGGCGGCGTCGGTCCGGCCGGCATGCAGAAGTGCTTTGACGCCTACCGCAAAGCGGATCAGTGGGGATAGGCGCTTAGCGCGACACGATCATGGGCGCAAAGAAACGCTGGTGTCCCGCCGCGAGCGAGGCCATCACATCCCAACAGTGCGGCGAGGGGCGCGAGGAGCGCTACCTCTGCCCGCTCGACTGCGAATACCTCACCGAAGCGCGCATGCACGAGAAGCCGCGCGAGGTGGCGCCGGAGGAGTTCCCCAACCGCGACGTGCGCGTCACCGAGGAGTTCCTCAAGCGCAACGAACCGCTGCTCACCTTCGCCGCGCCCATGCTCGCCATGGCCGCGCTCGAAGCCGAGGCCTGCGACGCCGACATCCGCGAGGCGCTGGCGGCGCTGATCCAGACCTACCGCACGCTCGAAAGCGGGCTCATCTACGACACCAAGCCGGCGAACCCCTACGCGGCGTCGATCTACACGCGCATGCGTGAGCTGGCGCAGAAGCTGGCCGAGGAGATCGCTAAGCAGACCGGCAGCCATACGCTGCGCGACGCCGACATGCTCGGCATCTACGTCTTCCTGGAAAGCCTCGCCTTGCAACACGACAACGGACGCCGCCGCGGACGCCGCTTCCTCACCTTCCTGCTCGCCTACTTCCCGCCCGCGGAAGCGATGCAGGGCGCACAGGCCGGGGCGGAACCGGAGTCGGGACTCATCACCGGGTAGGAGGCGCCGTGATTGATCGCAGAGAGCTGTTGGGCGCGGCGCTGGCCGCTCCGCTGGTGAGCCAGGCCGCCACGGAACAATGCGACGTGCTGGTGTATGGCTCGACGCCGGGCGGTGTGGCGGCGGCTGTGGAAGCCGCGCGGCGCGGCCTCAAGGTGACGCTGGCCTGCCCCAAGAAGAACCTCGGCGGCATGGCCGCGAGCGGACTTTCCACCACCGACGCCGTGCGCACGAACCTCTTCGGCGGATTGATGGCCGAGTTCATCGCCGGCGTGCGCACGCATTACCAGCGCGAGCTGGCCGGGCAACCCGATGAGCTGAAGCTGACCATGGATGGCTGGTTCTATGAGCCCTCCGTCGCCGAGATGGTGTTCACGAAGATGGTGGAGGGCGAAGCGAAGACACTGCGCTGGCTGCCCGGCCATCATCTGGTGTCGGCCACGTTGAACGGGCGCAAGGTGGCGTCGGTGGAGCTCGAACAGCCCAACGGCGCGCGCATCCGCATCGCCGCGCGCACGTTCATTCGCCAGCTACGACGAGCACGTGCAGGACTACCTGCCGTTGCTCGGCGACTTTACCTCTGGCCGCGTGAAGCGCTGGGGCTGGGGCACGCGGCTGCCGCACCGCAAGTTCCAGATGAACGGCAACATCGAGGGGCTGACGAGCACGAACCTCCCCGGCGCGAGTTGGACCTGGCCCGAAGCCGGCCGCCAGCACCGCGCGCGGCTGGAGCGTTTCCATGTCGATCATGTCGCCGGGCTCATCTGGTTCCTGCAGCACGATGAGCGCGTACCGTCGGCGATTCGCGAACACATGGCGCCGCTCGGCCTGCACAAGGGCGAGTTTGGCGGCAACGGCCACTGGCCGTGGCAGATCTATGTGCGCCAGGGGCGGCGCATTGAAGGCCGCGCGCTGGTGACGCAGCACAATTTCATGGTCGACGCGCGCACGGGCCGCACGCCGAAAGCGCCGCAGCCGGTGGCCATCGGCGAGCACTCCTTCGACATCCACCCCTGCCACGACCGCCGCTTCGCCGTCGACGGTTTCATGGAAGGCGTGCTGTGGTATCCGAAGAAGGCCTTCGGCCCGGCGCAACCCGGCCAGGTGCCCTACGGCGCGATGCTGCCGAAGAAGCTCGACAACCTGCTCGTGCCCGTGGCGCTGTCATGCACGCACATCGCGATGTCGGTGTTGCGTATGGAGCCGGTGTGGATGACGCTGGGCCAGGTGGCCGGCCTGGCCGCATTCGAGGCGCAGCGCACGCGCAGCGAAGTGGCGTCGATCGATCCCGTGCCGTTGCCGGGGAAGTTGGGGGTGCAGGTTGATCCGTACGAGGGGAAGTGAGTTAGTTGCCAGGCCACGCCATCACTCGTCGGCGCGCCAATCAATCCTCGTTGTTGGCGATACCAGGATCGTCTCCAGATCGGCATGTTTCTGCATGGCCTGCGCAGATGCCAAAGAACAGCCGATCAAAGTGAACGATAGATCCCACGAGGTATGAACACACCACGCCGGGTTATGGGGCCACCAGTATTCTGGTGTCGCGAACAGGTCGTCTGAGTCTAGGGTCAGAACCTCTTCGAGCTCCCCGCTGTACAAGCGAGGTTGATACCCAAGCACAGAGAGCCCCGAATAGTAAAAGAAGGTTGTCTGGTCTCGTCCCTCAACGCCGAGCACCGAACCCAGTGCCTGACACATCCTGTCGTCCAAGGTTCCTTCATCAGGGCCGAGCAGGTAACGAGGCCAGCTCTTGTCCGAAATCGCCGGGTACGAGGCGTCATTGATCTCCGCGCTCCCCCCCCCCCCCCCGCCGGCGGCCGGCCCCCCCCCGCGGACCTCCCCCCCCCGGGGCCCCGGGGGCCGCCCCCTCCCCGGGCCCCCCGCTTTTCACGCCGACAAGACCTTCATGCGCCTCCGCTGCATGCCAGCTGGCAGCGCGATCGGAGACTGTCGCATCGACATAGATGGGATGCAGCAACTTCACATAGCGCGCAAAGCCCGAGGGCATGATGTGCTGGACTCGGGCATAGGTGTCGGCCTCCGATCCGGGTGCGCGGAGGGCGCTGAGCCACTCGACATGATGAAGTTCGCTGTCAATTCTCACCATGGTCATGGTCCTCCGAGGTCGCGCACGCGGGTCAATCGCTTCAAGCTCTCAGCTTCTTGAGAATGTGCTGAGCAAGATGTTCATTGATCTCGCGGTGCCGGGGTACGGGTTGCGAGACGCCAGTGTTTGGGTTGCGATACCAGTCATGGTTACCGCCGTGCCGGATGAGCAGACAGCCAGCCTCTTACAGCTTGCGGATCAACTCAACCCGCTTCATCCGAGTGAAAGCTCTGAAACGCGGCGGATACCGGGGATCTCGCCGCTGGTGAGGTCCTTGTAGAGGTCACGCAGGTTGCCTTCCAGCTCGGCGAGTGACTCTCCCTGCGTCAGGTAGTCAGGGAATTCTTCCAGGTAACCGAGCCACATGCCGCCATCTTGCCAATGGACATAACGGGCCGTGCTCATACGACAATTCTAGTCAACCGCTGCTGCCCACTGCTGATACGCTACCTGCGCAGCGATGAGACTTCTGCTCGCCCTCTTTGAAGAAGCCGGTGAACCCCCTGCACCGCCCTTGAAGTCTCGATGACGCCTGATCCCGAGCGCTCCCGACCCAATCGATCGTCAGCCTCGATGAGTACCTCACAAACCCCGAGTATGGGCTTTGCGGCGAAGGCGTCGGATCAGTTCGCGGGTTTATGGGATCGACGGGTCACTACACCGTCACACGATCCCAGGGCTTGCGTGCCTTGCGCCCGAGCAGCAGCTCAGCTTCCTTTGGCGCGCCGATGAAGTTCTCCTTGGCGGCATCCCATTTCAACTTGAGTTTGGTCTTGTAGGCGATGTTGCCGAGCAGGGGCACGATGTTCGAACGGTGCCCGATCTCGGCGGTGGCGCGCGGCGTTTTGCGGGTGCGCACGCAATCGACAAAGTGCTGGGCGTGGACGCGCGTCGCATCGGTGGTGTTCTTCCAGACGCGCTCAGGGCCGCCTTTCTCCGGGTAAACCTCATAGCCGATGCGGTCGGCGAAGATCGTGCCGAGCGTGCCATAGAAGGCCATGCCGTTGGGGCGATCCATCTCACCGCGGGCGTTGTAGTAGCGCATGCCTTGCTGGCGGCCGCCGAGGCCGTGGCTGTTGGTGAGCACGGCTTCGTAGGACATGACGAACCCGGGATAGTCGTAGCTCACCTGGAGCACGTCGGGGATGTCGGAGTCGTCGCGGAGGCTGAAGCGGCCGCCGGTGGCCGAGACCGCCAGCGGCGCATCGACGCCCATGATCTGGTGGACGGTGTCGAAGCGGTGTGCGCCGTAGTCGGTGATCCAACCGCCGGAGTAGTCGAAGAACCAGCGGTAGGTGGAGACGTGGCGCTGCGGCGCATAGGGCGCCAGGGGGGCCGGGCCGCAGTACATGTCCCAATCGAGATCGGCGGGCGGCGCTTGCGCCGTTAGCTTGCCCACGCCTTCCGGATAGCGGTTGACGAAGTTCCACACGCGGACGTAGCTGACCGTTCCAATCGTCCCGTCCTGGATCATCTTGGCGACTTCAGGGAAGTGGCTGGCCGAGCGCTGCTGCGTTCCGGCGCAGACGATGCGGCCGGACTTGGCGGCGGCTTCGACCATGGCACGGCCTTCGCGGATGTTGTGGGAGAAGGGCTTCTCCACGTAGACATCCTTGCCGGCTTCGACGGAGTGGATGGTGGCGAGGCAATGCCAGTGGTCGGGCGTGGCGACGAGCACGGCGTCGACGTCTTTCAGCTCAAGGAGCTTGCGGAAGTCCTGAAAAACGCGGGCATCGGGCTGGCCGCTCCAGTCCTTGGCGCGATTGGCGATGGTAAGCGAGACATCGGCGAGGGCGGTGAAGTGGGTGTTGGGAACCTCCTTCATAAAGCCGCCGACGTAGCGGCCGCGGCCGCCACAGCCGATGAGTCCGAGTTGAATGCGATCGTTAGCCCCGCGCACGCGGTTTGCGGGGTCGAAATACGGCGCCGCCAACGCGACCGGAGCCGTGCTTACGAGGAAGCTTCGACGTTTCATAATGGGGAGAGCTTATCGCAGTCCCGATGCGATCCGCCCGCCTGGCCCCGTGCGCCTCACCACGAAAGGACCCCGCCTCATGAAGCACGCCGCTTTGCTGCTTGCCGCCACCACGCTCTTCGCCGCCGATTCGTACAAGAAACCGCCGCAGGCCATCCAGGACATTCTGAATGCTCCGGCCTCGCCGATGGCCTCGGTGAGCCCGACGCGCACCCATGCGTTGTTCGTGGAACCGCGGCGGTATCCGCCCATCGCGGAGCTGGCGCGGCCCGTGCTGCGGCTGGCGGGGTATCGGATCGACCCGGCGAGCAATGGTCCGCAGACGGGGTGGAGCGGATGGAAGCTCACGCTCACGGCGTTGGAAGCAGGGGCGAAGCCGGTGGCGCTGGCGCTGCCTGAATCGGCCACTTTGGCGCCGCCGCGCTGGAGCCCCGACGGCAAGCAGTTCGCCCTATTGAACAGGACCGCGAACGCAGTCGAGCTTTGGATTGGGGACACGGCGACCGGCGCGGTGCGGCGCTTGCCGAATCTGGCCATCAATGCCGCCGTGGGCGAACCGATGCAGTGGCTGCCGGGCAGCAAGGAGTTGCTCGTCCAACTCGTGCCGGCACGGCGTGGTGTGCCGCCCACCGCGCCGGCGGTGCCGTCGGGACCAGTGATTCAGGAATCGTCAGGCAAGGCCGGGCCGGTGCGCACCTATCAGGACATGCTCACCTCGCCCCACGATGAGGACCTGTTCGACTACTACGCCACCTCGCAGCTTTCCATTGTCAATGCCGCTACTGGCGCGGTGCGGCCGATCGGCACGCCGCATGTGTTTCTGGGCGCGGGAGCGGCGCCGGATGGCAAACACCTATTGGTGGAGTACATTCACAAGCCCTATTCCTACCTGCTCTCGGCCTTCTCGTTTCCGCGCGAGGCCGAGGTGTGGAGCCTCACGGGCGCGTTGGTGAAGAAGGTGGCGAGCCTTCCGATGGCGGACCGCGTGCCGATTGACGGCGTCCGCACGGGGCCTCGGAATATGGACTGGAATCCGAACTCGCCGGCGACGATTGAGTGGGTGGAAGCGCTCGATGGCGGCAATCCCAAAGAGAAGGTGCCCCATCGCGACAGGATCATGAGCTGGGCCGCGCCGTTCACGGGCGAACCGCGGCAGGTTGCCCTGGTGCAGGAGCGCATGCGCGGCATGTCGCACGGCGAGAACGGCCTGCTGTGGTACGGCGACTACGAGCGCATGAAGCGGTGGTCGCGCACCTTTGTGCGGCCGGCGGGCGCGGCCGAGCCGGTCGAGCTGTTCAGCCTGAGCAGCCAGGACCGCTATCGCAATCCGGGCTCGCCCGTGCGCCGCACGCTGCCTTCGGGCCACTCGGTGATTCAGGTGACGAACAACTCGGTGTTTCTCGAGGGCAACGGCGCTTCGCCGCGGGGCGACCGTCCGTTCCTGGACCGCTTCGACCTTGCCACCCGCAAGAGCACGCGCCTGTTCCATTGCGATCCCGAACGCTATGAGACGGTGTCGGCCGTGCTGGCGGCCGACGGCAGCCGCCTGCTGATCCGCTCCGAGAGCGCGACCGAACCGCCGAACTACTACTTGCTCGCCGACGGCCATCGCACACAACTGACGTTTGCCAAGGACCCGGCTCCCCAACTGCGCAACATTCGCAAGGAACTGGTCACCTATAAGCGGGCTGATGGCGTGGGACTCTCGTTTACGCTCTACCTGCCGCCTGACTACAAGCCCGGCACGCGGCTGCCGACCATCATCTGGGCCTACCCGCGCGAGTTTGGCGATGCCGGCGTGGCGGCGCAGGTTTCCGGCTCCACCAAGCGATTCACCACGCTTGCGGGCGCTTCGCACCTATTCCTGCTGCTGGCCGGCTACGCGATTCTGGACGACGCCACCATGCCGGTGATCGGTGATCCGGAGACGGCCAACAACAGCTACATTGAGCAGGTGGTGGCCAGCGCCAAGGCGGCCATCGACAAGGCGGCTGAGATGGGCGTCACCGATCCCAACCGCGTCGGCGTGGGCGGGCACAGCTATGGCGCATTCATGACCGCCAACCTGCTCGCCCACTCCGATCTCTTCCGCGCGGGCGTGGCGCGCAGCGGCGCTTACAACCGCACGCTGACGCCGTTCGGATTCCAGGCCGAGCCGCGCACGCTGTGGGAGGCGACCGACATCTATCTGAAGATGTCGCCCTTCCTGCATGCCCACAAGCTGAAGGAGCCGATCCTGTTCATCCACGGCATGGCGGACAACAACCCCGGCACGTTTCCGATTCAGACCGAGCGCATGTACCAGGCTGTGCGCGGCCATGGGGGCACGGCGCGGTTCGTCTACCTGCCGCATGAGTCGCATGGGTATGCGGCGCGCGAGAGCATCGAGACGACGCTGGCCGAGACCATCGAGTGGTTTGACCGGCATGTGAAGAACGCGCCGGGGAAAAAACCCAAACCCCCCCCCCCCAAAACCCCCCCCCCCCCCCCACAACCCCCCAAACAACCACCCCCCCCCCCCCCCCCCCCCCCCCCCCCCCCCCCCCCCCCCCCCCCCCCCCCCCCCCCCCCCCCCCCCCCCCCCCCCCCCCCCCCCCCCCCCCCCCCCCCCCCCCCCCCCCCCCCCCCCCCCCCCCCCCCCCCCCCCCCCCCCCCCCCCCCCCCCCCCCCCCCCCCCCCCCCCCCCCCCCCCCCAACCCCCCCCCCCCCCCCCCCCCCCCCCCCCCCCCCCCCCCCCCCCCCCCCCCCCCCCCCCCCCCCCCCCCCCCCCCCCCCCCCCCCCCCCCCCCCCCCCCCCCCCCCCCCCCCCCCCCCCCCCCCCCCCCCCCGCCCCCCCCCCCCCCCCCCCCCCCCCCCCCCGCCCCCCCCCCCCCCCCCCCCCCCCCCCCCCCCCCCCCCCCCCCCCCCCCCCCCCCCCCCCCCCCCCCCCCCCCGCCCCCCCCCCCCCCCCCCCCCCCCCCCCCCCCCCCCCCCGCCCGGCCCCGGCCCCCCCCCCCCCCCCCCCCCCCCCCCCCCCCCCCCCCCCCCCCCCCCCCCCCACCCCCCCCCCCCCCCCCCCCCCCCAAAAAACCCCCCCCCCCCCCCCCCCCCCCCCCCCCCCCCCCCCCCCCACCCCCCCCCCCCCCCCCCCCCCCCCAGGGCCCCCCCCCCCCCCCCCCCCCCCCCCCCCCCCCCCCCCCCCCCAAAACCCCCCCCCCCCCCCCCCCCCCCCCCCCACCCCCCCCCCCCCCCCCCCCCCCCCCCCCCCCCCCCCCCCCCCGCCCGCCCCCCCCCCCCCCCCCCCCCCCCCCCCCCCCCCCCCCCCCCCCCCCCCCCCCCCCCCCCCCCCCGCCCCCCCCCACCCCACCCCCCCCCCCCCCCCCCCCCCCAACCAACCCACACCCCCCCCCAAAAGAAACCCCCCAAAAAAACACCTCCCCCCCCCCTATCCTCCTCCCCCCCCCCCCCCCCCCCCCCCCCCCTTTTCCCCCCCCCCCCGGCCCCGGTCCTCCCCCCCCCCCGGGCGCCCCCCCCCCCCCCCCCCCCCCCCCCTCCCCCCCCCCCCCCCCCCCCCCCCCCCCCCCCCGCCCCCCCCCCCCCCCCCCCGGAAGGGCGCCCCCCCCCCCCGGCGCCCCCGCCCCCCCCCCCCCCGCCGCCCCCCGCGGCCCCGCCGCCCCCCCGGCCCCCCCCCCCCCCCCCCCCCGCCCCCGCCCCCCCGCGCCCCCCGGCCCCGCCCGGGGGGGGGGGGGGAGGAGGGCAGGGCGCCGGGGGGGGGGGGCCCGCACACCTTAGTGCGTCATCGCGTAGATGACATAGTTCACACCGACGCGAAACGCTAGTGAGGCGTACTTCTCCGGATACTCGGGGATGTCGGCCCACTCCCAGGCATCGCCGAGGTCCATGTTGAAGCAGATGGCGATGATGACGCGGCCTCGGTCGTCGAGAATTGCGCGCCAGTGGGGCGTGTAGCCGCCGCGTTCCACCTGGCTGCCGTGGACGACGTTCAGGCCGGGCACGCGGAAGCGCTCCTTCAGATCGTAGACGGTGTGGAAGATGGCGTCGGTGCCCTCCAGTTCCACGGCCTGCGCGCCGGGCATGATCTTATGGACGCCGGCCATGAAGCTGGCCCATTCGCGCTCGTTGTGGAAGTCGTCGACCATGAGGAAGCCGCCGCGATCGAAGAACTGACGCAAGCGGCGGGCGTGCTCATCGGTGAGCGACCAGTCGCCGATGCCGACGGCGTAGAGCCACGGCCAGTCATAGAGATCGTTGGTGGCGATGTCGACGATCTGTTCCACTGAGCGCGCGTGGACGCGGCTGAGGCGGCGCAGGGCGACGATGAATTGGCGGTCAGACTTATTGGCGTCGATGCCCCAGCGGGAGCGGCCCCAGCCGCGGAAGTCGCGGTTGGAACGGTAACGCAGGCGGGCGAAGGCGAATTCGGTTTGCTCCCAGGCGTCGGACGGATCCTCGGCCGGGTCCTGCATCTCGTGCTCGTACTGCGCCCAACGACGCCCGCCGCCGCGTCCCTGGGCCGCCCCGTGAACCGCAAAGATGCCCGCAACAAGCATGGCCGCCAGGCAACAGACCGCGATCCCAGCGCGGGCGCTCATACGTCGATTCTATGCGCTAACGGACGACCACGCTTGCGGCCGACTGGTTGTCGAAGGTGTCTTTGACGCGCACGGCCACGGTTACCTCACCCGCCGGCGCGTTCTCGATGGCCAATGAATACTCGTGCGACGGTGAGTCGGTGAGCCGTGTTGTCGGCTCCACCACGGTCCACTCGCCGCCGTTCACCGAGTACTCGGCGCTTTCGATCGGATGCAGCGCATCGACGGCGCGCCAGGTGGCGTTGATGCGTGCGCCGCTTCTCACCGCCTGCAGCGCCTGAATCGCGGGCGGCGTGTTGTCGACGGTGAACGGCTCGCTTTCGAGCATGGCCGTGAGAGCGTTTTGCGGTGTGTTGTCGGGGGCATCGGTGACGGTGACGCGCACGACATACTGGCCGTCGGCGAAACCGGTGGCATCCCAACTCACATGGCGCTCGGTGGTCTTCTCCTTGAGCAGCTTCCACGTGGTCTCATTCACGCCGCGGATTTCGACCTTCGCCTCAAGGCCGTCGCCGTTCTCATCGCTGGCCAGCCAGCGCACGCCGCGCCAGCCCTTGGCGGCATTGAGGGTCGTCGAGCCTGCGTCCATCGAGGCCGGTTGCGGCGCCTGGCGGCGCGGACCACGCATGGAGGGGAGAGTCAGATTTGTATTTGGCGTCAGGGTGAGCGACTGCGGAGGGAACTTGTAGTTGGGCGGAGTGGCCTCGATGGCCTCGACGATGGGCGCAACGTTTTTTTCCTGGCGCGCGATGTTCACCTCGCTGATCTCGGGCGCGGCGCCCTGCGCGGGTGCGGTGAGCGTCAAACGGTATTGCAGGAACCGCGCCGCGGGCGAGGCGATACGGCCTGACGCCGGCGTCTGCGCCCATCCGCTCCAGCCTTTGTCCGGATCATCGTGATTGCCGCTGCGGGTCTCCACCTTCACGCCGGTGAGCCCCGCGCCCTGGAGCGCGACGCGCCCCCAGTAAGTAAAGGACGCGGCATCGAGCGGTGCGCTTTCGAGCGTCCCCGACGCTTCGGCTTCGGGTCCAGTGGCGAACAGCTTACCGATATTGCCCGTTACGGCCCACACGCGGCCGCTCTTGCCCGCGGCCAGCGCCGTGACCTGTGTCGGCGAGGCGTTGACGACGACGCTGCTCAGCAGTTCGGTGTCGAGGCGCACGATCTTGCCCTGATTGCCCGTGCCCAACAGAGCCCGGCCCTGGGCGTCGAAGGCGATCGAGTAAACAAAGTCGCTGGCGTGCGACCAGACCTTGCGCGTATGGCCGTCGGCTTCAATGCGATAGACCTCCGAACCGCCCGACCCCGCCGTGCCCATGCTCGGAATCGCCGCCGGAGGCGGGGCCGCGCGCTGCACAGCGACCGCCACGCCGGCTGTGCCTGCCGGAACCGGCGCCATTGTTGGCGCGGGTCCCGATAGCACAGGTGTCGCGGGAAGCGCGGACTTGGCGCCGACCGCCGCCGCGTAGATCCAACCCTTGGGATGAGCCGCCACGGCCGTGACCTCGCGCTTCGGCGACTGATAGACGACGAAGCCCTGGCCGGCGGGACTCACGGAGACGATGTAGCCGCCGGGCTCGGTGCCGGCGATGATGTTCTGTTTCTGATCGACGGCGATAGAACGCACGTGGGTCTGGCCGGCCTTGTAGAACACCGCGCCCTGCCCCGTGGCGCTCACCTTGTGAATCGCGCCCTCGTCACCGGTGGCCACAAACAGCTCGCCGGCCTGGTTGAACGCGAGCGCCCAGATGTACTTCGCCTTCGGCTCGTAGAAGACCTCGGCCTTGCCGTTCACGATGCGATAGACCTTGCCATCGGGCGAGGTGGCGGCGTAAAGGCGGTCCTGCTTGTCCAGTGCCAGCGCCTGCACCTGGAACTCAGTGAACGTGGCCAGCACCTTGGCGCGGCTGGCCGCCGGGGCGTTGGGCGCCACCTCAAACACCTTCGCGCCGGCCTCCGGACCGCCGCCCGCGGCAAACACACGGCCCTGCGAATCCTCAACGACGGCCCACAGGTAGGGCAGGGAGGCGTCGTGCATCTCGGTGAACTTCGGGGCGAGGGCGAGCCGCCCGTCGCTGCGCACGGCGAGCCGTTTCATGGCGGCCTTTTCGTAATCCGATGGCGCATTGTGCGTCCAGTGTTCGGTCCCCACGGCAAGAGAAATGGCGGCGGCGCACACCAGTGCGAAGAGAGGTTTCATGAGCGGTTCGTTTCCAGTCTGAGGCTTGTTATTTCACTTTGATGCGCAGCGAATAGCCGCCGGTGATGAGCAGGTCGAACGGCACCGAGGCCAGCTCATGGGCGCTTTCCGGAGTGGCCATCAGGGGCCGGGTGGCGGCGCGTCCGTTGGCCATCACGTTGGCCACCGAAGCGGGCAGGCTGGGCATCGTCTTGTCCTCGTAATAGATGGTGGGCGTGCTTTGCACGAGCGAGGCATAGAGCCGGTTGTTGGAACGCTCTTTGTTGATCAGCGACACGGTCTGGTTCACATCCAGGAAGCGGCTGGTCATCAGCGCCACGTTCTGCATGCGGTTCAGCGTATCGGCGTCGCTCAACAGAATGCGGTGATCGCCCTTGGGGAAGCCCTCGGGGATCTTCACGCGAATCTCGCGCTCGAGGCGGCTGCCGCGGAACGGGCGCAGGAACACGCGCACGGGGACTTCGGCGCCGGCCTCGACCTCGGGCTCGGCCGTCCAGGCGGTTTCGATCGACGCCGAGCGCCGCTGCGGCAGCAGGTCGACCACGGCGTCGACACTGCGCAGCTTGGGGCTATCGACGGAGTTCAAGAACAGCCGGTTGAACTTGTCGGCCCACCACCCGGCCAGCGCCATGGGCGGAGGAATGGGAATCTCACTCGGAGCGGCCATGGTGGACAGCGAGATCCTCGGCGAACCTTCCAACTCCACGTTGCCCGACATGCGGTAGGTGACATCGTCGGCAAATTCGTTCAAGCCCTGAATGCCGTTGAACAGCGTCAGCATCATCAGGAACGGCGTCCACTTCTGCTGCACGAAGACGTCGAACTTGAGTTCGCGTTCCTTGATCACCTTATTGCCGTCGTCAAACGAGCGCACTTTCATGCGCACGGGAATCATCGGCGCGGCTTCGCCCAGCACGCCGCTGATGCCCGAATGGCGATCCTGCTTGAGCGTGCCCACGATTTCGGTGGCGTTGCCCATTTTGTTGGGTGCGAACGAACTGGCCAGTGTCAGCACAACCTCGCTTTTGGCCATCGGCATATCGATGGGCCCGAGGTTCAGGAAGGGGTGGCCGAAGGCGAGCACGCGTTTGCCGTCGTTGTAGGTGACCGTGCCCATGGCCGAGATCGAGAGGTCGCCGGAAACGAGCACGCCGGAGATGGCTTCCCCGGGCTGCAAGGCCGACTTCCAGTTCGGAGCCAGCGCCGCGCCGCGCAGCGAGGAGCCCGCGCCGCCTTGGGCCACCTGCACGCCCATCTGCTGGAAGAGCGGCGAAAACTCGCGCAGCGTCGTTTCGCTGAAGCCGCTCATCACCAGCGGCGTGTCGATCCACTGGAGCATGCCGGCGGCCGAGGCAAACTCGCCCGGCACAGCCACCTGCCGCCACTCGGCGCGCTGGGTGGGGGCCTTGGCCGAGGGCGGCCTGGTGGCGTCAAAATCGTTGATCTCGATCATCTGTTCGATCGGCGTGATGCCGCAGATGGCGTCCGGCGAAAACACGGACATGCGCAGGCTCACCGCGCCGATGAGCTTGCCGTCCACGTAGACCGGCGAGCCGCTCATGCCGCCGGCGACGTTGGTGCGTTCGGCGCGTCCGCCCATCTTGCCAATGATGATGTCCTGGCGCGGTCCCCATGCGTTCTTGAGAACGCCCAGAATCTCGATGGGCACGGCGATGGCCTGCGAGCCTTCGAATACGGTCCAGGCGGTGGCTTTCATGCCGGCTTTCACTTGCGCCGCCGGCATCACGGTGACAGGGCCGGCCTTGGGAGCGGTGGCGGCGGGCGGCTGCGCCATCGCCAACGACAGGCCCAGGATCGACATCGACGCACAGAGGCGTCCGAGAAAACGTGTGGGATACAGCACTGTACTCATTATGGTGCAGCGGGCCGAGGTTCCGTTGCGGGAAAGCGCACCTAGACGTTGGCGAGCGTCTTGACGGCGCGGCAGCGGATGAGTTGCTCGTCGGCGGTGGCGAGGGTGAGCCCCTGGACGATGGCGGTGGCGGCGAGGAACAGGTCGCCGGGGTCCGGCTGCGGCAGAACGAGGGTGGCGGCTTCGGTGGCGACGGCGAAGGTGAAGGGCGCCTCCTGGATCGGCGCCGCTTGCATCGTCCGCTCCAACCACTGGTGGAACGGCTGCCCCAGCTTGATCCTGCGGCTCCGCGCCGTGGTGCACTGCGCCTCCCAAATCGAAACGGGCGACAGGTATAGCTCATTGCGGGGGCTCTCAATCTCCCGCAAGAGCCGCTTGCCGATTTTGTGCGGTTGCAGAACGAGCCAAAGCCAAATGTGGGTATCGAGCAGGATCTTCACAGATCCTCCGGCTCCCAGTTGTCAAACGCGCCAATCGGCGCGACAAGGTCGCCCACGATCTCGCCCGTCCCCGCCATGCAGCCGATCCAGGATTTCCTGTCCGCTTTGTTCTTCGGCGGCACCACCTCGGCTACTGGCTTGCCGAACCTGGTGATGAGCAGGGGTTTCCCGGTCCGGCGCACGGTTTCCAACTCGGCCAGACAGGTCGCCTTGAACTTGGAAATGGCAATCTCCCGCATACCTTAAGTTGACCATAGTCGTTGACCATGGTCAAAACTGGGCGGCCAGTGGGACTAGATCATCTCGTTGAGCAGTTCGGGCCTGGGGTGCGGAATGACGACCTTATTCACCAGCATGCCGCGTTGCCCGACCACAGCCGCCGCGGCGTCGACGGCCGACTGGACCGCCGCCACGTCGCCGGTCATGGTGGCAAAGGCCTTCCCGCCGAGGGCCATCGCCAGGCGGATTTCGATCAACTCCACGTTGGCCGTCTTCACCGCCGCGTCGGCGCCTTCGATGAGCGAGGCCACCGAGAAGCTCTCCACGATGCCCAGCGCCTCGAGCGTCTCCACCTTGCTCGCCCCGCTGATGGCCGGGAATACAGACTCATGCAGATTGGGAATGACGAAGGAATCGATCACGGAAAAGTGACCCGAACCGATGCCGGCCGACACGCTGGCCTGCACCGCCGCCACGTCGCCGCGCACCATCACCATGTACTTGCCCGAGCAGATGGAACGCGACAGCACCAGCTCCACGTCAGCCGTCTTCAACATCGTGTCGCAAACCTGAAAGCCGGCGGCGATGCTCGTCAACTCAATCAGCCCAAGGGAATCTTTTGCCATGTCCTATGCCGTCACTTCCACGCAATCGGCCGTAACGCGCGTCACCGTGCCGTCGATGCTCGCGTGCACATCCACACCCAGCTTGTCCTTTGGCACACGTCCCAAAGTCTGGCCCATAGCCACGCGTTCGCCCTCGCGCACGCAGGCCTCGGCGGGGACGCCCGCGTGCTGTTTGAGCTTGATCCGCACCGATTTCGGCCGGATCTCCGGCTGCTCATACGGCGCCTCGCGCTCGTACTCCTCAATCTGCAGCCGCTTCCTCAACTGCGAAAGCGGAATCCGCCGGTACTCCTTCATGGGATGCACCTGCACGGGCTTCTGTTGGATGAACTTGAGCCCGGCGGCCTTACGGTCGGCCTTGCCGGCGTCGCAGGCTTCTTTCGGATAGCGCTCCCCGGGGCAGGCATACAGCGTCCAGATGCCGCAGGCGCAGCAGAGCTCAGCCCACCGGTTCCAGATGTCGCCGCCGGTCAGTGTGAACCCGAGCGAGCGCATCACTTTGTGCGGTTGCACCTCGTAGCCCAACAGGTAGCGCGGGCAGAACTCGGTGCAATAGGAACACTGGTCGCAGGCCGATTTGCCGATGCGGGCCATTTCCGGCACGGTGCGGTCGCGGCGCGTCACCAGGTAATGGTCGCCGGGCAGCACGATCAGCCCGCCGGTGGTTTTGGTGACCACGTCGTCGAAATCGCGCGTCATGGCGCCCATCATGATGCCGCTGAGGAAGAGGATCGGGTTGGGCACGGTGGCTCCGCCGGCCAGCTCCACCAGTTCGCGGAACGTCATGCCGAGCGGCGCCCAGAACGACTTCGCTTCGCGCACGGCGCCGCACACGGAGAGGAATTTCTGGGTGACGGGTCGGCCCGCCTCGGCGCGGGCGACGTTGTAGAGCGTCTCGACGTTGTTCACCACGCAGCCCACATTTAACGGAATGCCCGCCGGGGGGATGAGGCGGCCGGTGGCCGTATAGACGAGTTCATACTCGTCGCCGGAGGGATAGAAATCGCCCAGGTGGACGAATTCAATCCGCTCTTTGTTGACGTAGCGCTCCAGCGCATGGAGCGACTCGGCGTTCTTCGTCTTGATGCCGAACTTGCCCGTGCGCGCCCCGGTCGCCCCGATCATCAGCTCCATGCCCGCGAGAATGCCCTCGGGGAAGTGCTTCATGATCTCGGCGTCTTTGTGAATCAGGGGCTCGCACTCGGCCCCGTTGGCGATGACGAACTCCGCGCTCGACTGCGCCTTGACATAGGTGGGGAAGCCGGCGCCGCCCGCGCCCACCACGCCGAACTCTTTTAATTTCCGGTCGAGACTCACCACTGAGGAGGATAGCGCAGGCCCGATGCCGAGCGCCTAGGCGAAGTCCTTGTAGGGCGCCGCACTGCCGCCCTCTTCCGGCTCGTCGTGGCGGCACCAACGGCCGCGGAATCCGGCGTGGAAGCGCTCGCGCTCCTCCGGGCTCATTTCGCGCCAGGGCCGGCTGCTGCAGTGGTGGTGCGTCCCGCCGAAGCCGCGCAACCCGCCGAAGAGGATCCAGCTCAGCCCCATCAAGCCAAGCGCCTGCCAGAAGGTGATCGAGGGCAGGCCGAACAGCGCCGGCATGAGCCAGTTCCACAGATACAGCACAGCGCTGCCGAAGCCGGCCACCGCGATTGCCACCATCACCAGAATCTTCACCACCAAAACCGGACCGCGCCGTTTCATCTCATTCCACCTCGCTTGAAATCCCGCAACCGCTCGCGCAGTTGCTTCACCGCGTAGTGCTTTCGGGCGAGCAGGGTGTTTTGATTCACGCCCCACTCCTCCGACATTTCGCGGAAACTGCGCCCTTCCACCTCGTGAGCCAGAAACACCGCCCGTTGCTCGGCCGGAAGTTCGGCCAGAGCAAGTTCCAGTGCTTGTTCCAACTGCCTGAGCGCATAGACCCGCTCCGGGCCGGCCTCGGCCGACGGCACCAGTTCATCCAGAAGATACTCCTCCGGCCGCGCTTTGCGGAAGCGGTCGATGATGCGATTGCGGGCCACCCGGAAGAGCCAGGCCCCGGCCTGCTCGACAGGCTTCATCAGCCGGTAGGCGACGGTGAACTCATAGAAGACCTCCTGGAGGATGTCCTCAGCCTCGCCGGGATCGGCCACACGGCGCCGGATGAACCGCCGCAGGCGCGGCTGCTCGCGCTCGACGGTGGCGGCAATGTGCGTGTCCTGCGCCTGACGCACGGGATCGATCAGCAGCGCCTCCTTCATCACTGGGGAAGACGAAGCGCCCGCCGCGTTATTGCGGAAAAATCGTCCGGCTAGAGCTCGGCGATTGTGAACACGCGGTCAAACGGGCAACCCAGGCCGCCCTCAATGGCCTCGCGGGCGCCCTCTTCGCGGTCCACCAGGCAGATTGCCCCCAACACGTTCAGCCCGGCTTCGCGGGCCGCGCCGATCGCCTTGATGGTCGAATCGCCGGTGGTGCACACGTCGTCGACAATCACGACATCGAGCGGCGGATCTTCCGACAGGCCTTCGATCTGCTTCTTCGTGCCGTGTCCCTTGGCCTCTTTGCGCACGAGAAAGGCATTCACCGGCTCACCGGCGTCCACACTTTCCCGCGCAACCGCGATGACGATCGGATCAGCGCCCAGCGTCATGCCGCCGACGGCGCTGGGCTTCCACCCGCGACGCGCGATGACGTCGAGGAAGAGCCGCCCGATGGGCCCGATGGCCTCGGCCCGGCAGGTGGTGACGCGGGCGTCACAATAGACGTTCGAAATGCGCCCCGAGGCCAGTTTCCATTCGCCTCCGCGCCGCACCGAAAAGGCGCGCAAAATCTCCGCCAGCTTCTGCCTGTCCTGTTCCAGTCCCATGAAACCCCATCCTACCGCGCCCGCATTGTCCGTCCCTAAGTGCTACGATCACAAAATCCAACCCCGATGAAATTCCTGTTTTTCTCCGACATCCACAGCGACCTCAAGGCCCTGGAGCGGCTCGTCAACGTGGAAGCCGACTATTACTTCGCCGTGGGCGACCTGGTGAGCTGGTCGCGCGGGCTCGATGCCGTGGGCGAGATTCTCAAACGGCGCGCCGGGCGCACCTTCGTCCTGCCCGGCAACCATGAATCGGCCGCCGACATCGCCGCCTTCTGCGATCAGTTCGGCTTCCTCAACTTCCACGCCAAACACATCATCATCGGCGGGGCGTGCATCGCCGGACTGGGCTACTCTTCGCCCACCCCCTTCAACACGCCCGGCGAGTATACCGAGGACCAGATGGCGGCCCAGCTTGGCAAATTCGCCCCGCTTTCGCCCAGCGTTCTCGCCTGCCACGCGCCGCCGAAGAATTCCACGCTCGACCGCGCCGGCGAGGGCCAGCACTTCGGCTCCACCTCGGTGCGCAACTTCATCGAGCTCTACCAGCCGCGGTATTTCTTCTGCGGCCACATTCACGAAGCCGAGGGCGTTCAGGAGACGATCGGCAAAACCCTCTGCGTCAACGTCGGCAAACGAGGCTACCTTCTCGAACTGTGAGGCACCCATGAAACTGCGCGTCGCCAGCCTGACCGCATTCGCCGCCCTTCTCGCCACCGCCTATCAACAAAGCGGCGGCAACCTGATGGAACGCTTCCGCACCATGTCGCGGCAAAACGAGGAGCGCGGTCTGGCCGAACCCTTCCGCGGCGTCACGGCCAAGGGGACGGTCGAACCGGGGCTGTTCACCATCAAGTCCACCGGCGTGACGACGGAGCCTGTGCGCAAGGCGGCCGAGGCATTTCTCGCCGCGCTCAATGAGGATCAGCGCAGCCGCACCGCCTACAAAGTGGATGACGCGGAGTGGCGCAAATGGATGAACCAGCACTTCTATGTCCGGCAGGGCGTCAGCTTCCTGGAGATGAGCGAGGCGCAGCGCGAATCGGCGATCAGCCTGCTGCGCGCCTCCCTGAGCGCCAAGGGGTTGAAGCTGACGCGCGACATCATGCGCCTCAACCACACGCTCGGCGAGTTGAACAACAACGACATGGAGCAGTACGGCGAGTGGCGCTATCACATCACGGTGATGGGCAAACCCTCGGCGACGGAGCCCTGGGGCTGGCAGTTAGACGGCCACCACGTGATCGTGAACTACTTCGTGCTCGGCACGCAGGTGGTGATGTCGCCGGTCTTCGTCGGCTCCGAGCCGGTGATCGCAGACTCAGGCAAGTTCAAGGGGACGGTCATTCTTCAGCAGGAGCAGAACGACGGCCTCACGTTTCTGCGCGCGCTCAGTGAAGAGCAGCGCCGTAAGGCCGTCATCGAGGTCGCCAAGCCCGGCAACAATAATGTTGGCGAAGCGTTCAAGGACAACGTCGTGCTCGACTATGCCGGTCTGGCGGGCAAGGACATGACGGCGGCCCAGAAGAAGCAGTTGCTGGCACTGGCCGCGCTCTACATCTCGAACATGGATGACGGGCACGCACGCGTGAAGATGGAGGAGGTCCGGCGCCACATCGACCGCACGCACTTTGCCTGGATCGGCGGTAGCAACGACACAAGCGTGTACTACTACCGCATCCACAGCCCGGTGGTCCTGATCGAATTTGATCACCAGCGTCCGGCCAACCTGCGCCACCTGGCCAAGGACCCCGCCGCTCCGAACCGCCAGCACATTCACTGCGTCGTCCGCACGCCCAACGGCAACGACTACGGCAAGGACCTGCTGCGCCAGCACTACCTGGCGCATCCGCACACTGACTAGCCGCGCCAGGCGGCGAGGGCGAAGAGCAGCGTGGCCAGCGCGAGGCAGGCCGTCGGAATGGCGAAGAAGTAGGCCAGGGAGAGGGCCGTGCAGGCAGCCGCCGCGATTGTGAACACAATGGCCATGCGGCGCTGCGGCGGGACAAGCCAGCCGATGATTCCCAGGGTGGCGCTCTGGGCCGATAGCATCAGGCTGAACCCGCTGAACAGATCCCACATCGTCCGCTGGGCTCCTGGAAAGGAGAACGCATAGCCCTTCATCAGTTCCAGGAGCTTGCGTTCGGTGTCGTTTGCCGGTGGGGACTCCTGAAAATGCCCGGCCAGATGGGCGAGGGCGAAGAACAAGAAAACCGAGGCTCCGGCACGAAACAGAACGCGCATGGTTGACCAGCCTACTCCGGTCAGAACGGAATGACAAATCCGGGTCATTTTTGCCTCCGCTGTTACACTAAAAAGACATGACCCTGGAAGAATTGGAAAGAGAGTATGTTGAGCTCCGCCAGCAAGCTGACGCTGTGCGGAGCTATCTTTGACCCGGCGGGAAAACAGCTCGAACTGGACAAGACCGAAGCCCTCGTCTCCTCCCCCGATTTCTGGAATAACCCCGAGCAGTCACAGAAAATCCTGCAGCAGCGGAAACGGCTGGAAGAGTCCATCACGCGCGCCAAAGAGGTCATCACCTTCGTCGACGACATCGACACGATGTTTGAACTGGGCCGGGAAGGCGAAGACATGGCCGCCGACCTGGCGCGCGAGATCGAGCGCTTCCGCGGCCGGCTGCAAGTGCTCGAGGACAGCATGTTGCTCTCGGGCGAAAACGACTCGAAGAGCGCCATTCTGAACATCCACCCCGGAGCCGGGGGCACGGAGTCGCAGGACTGGGCCGAGATGCTGCTGCGCATGTACCTGCGCTGGGCCGAGCGCAAGGGATACAAGGCGGTGATTACCGACCAGCTTGAGGGCGAAGCGGCGGGCATCAAATCGGCCACCGTGGAAATCGAGGGCGAGAACGCCTACGGCCTGCTGTCGAGCGAAGTGGGCGTGCACCGCCTGGTGCGCATTTCGCCGTTCGACTCGGCCGCCCGCCGCCACACCTCGTTTGCGAGCGTGTTCGTGATCCCGCAGATCGACGACGACATCAAGATCGACATCAAACCGGAAGACCTGAAGGTGGACGTGTTCCGCGCTTCCGGCGCCGGCGGCCAGCATGTGAACCGCACCGAATCGGCCGTCCGCTTCACGCACCTGCCGACGGGGATTGTCGTGCAGTGCCAGAACGAGCGCTCGCAGCACAAGAACCGCGCCAGCGCCCTCAAGCAGCTCAAAGCGCGGCTTTGGGAGCACGAGATGGATAAGCGGCGCGTCGAGGAGAAGAAGCTCGAGGACTCCAAGGCCGACATCAATTTCGGCTCGCAGATTCGCAGCTACGTCCTGGCGCCGTACCGCATGATCAAGGACCATCGCACGAAACTCGCCATCGGCGACGTGGACCGCGTGCTGGACGGCGATCTGGACGAGGTCATGCACGCCTGGCTCGTCTACAAGAAGACGGGCAAGCTGGCGGGCGACACCAAGGACGACCTCCCCGATTAGCCATGACCGTAGGCGAAGCGGCAGCACTGATCCGCTCGGGCGACGTGGTCGCCTTCGCCACGGAAACCGTGTACGGCCTTGGCGCCAACGCTCTCAATGCCGATGCGGTGCGCCGCATCTACGAGATCAAGGGCCGGCCGGCGACGAGTCCACTCATCGTGCACGTCGGCACGATCGACATGGCGCGCGCGCTGGTGATGGAATGGCCCCAGGCCGCGCAACGGCTGGCTGCGCGTCACTGGCCGGGCCCGCTGACGCTCGTCCTGCCCAAACAGCCGCACGTGCCGGATGTGGTCACCGCCGGGCTCCCCACGGTGGGCATCCGGATGCCCGCTCATCCCCAGGCGCTGGAGCTGATCCGGGCCGCCGGCTGCCCCATCGCCGCCCCCAGCGCCAACCGTTTCACCCAGCTCTCGCCGACCACGGCCCAGCACGTCCGCGATGCGTTTGGGGGCTCAGTGCCCGTCCTCGATGGCGGCCCCTGCTCGGTGGGGATCGAGTCCACGGTGCTTTCGCTGGCAACCACGCCTGCCACGCTGCTCAGGCCGGGCATGATTGCCCGCGACGAGATTGAGGCCATCACGGGTCCGCTCGCCGTGCCCGACGCCGGGCAGGCCGGGCCGCATGCCTCGCCCGGATTGCACGAGCGCCATTACCAGCCGCGCACACCGCTGTTTCTCGACACCGCTCCCCATGCGGGCCGCGGGATCGTGCTGCGCCTGGGCCACGAACTTCCGGCCGGCGCGCAGGAGTTTGCCGCCCGGCTGTATGATGCCCTCCACGCGGCCGACGCCGGGGGCTACGATTGGATCGCCATCGAACCGCCGCCCCACACGCCGGAATGGGACGGCATTCGCGACCGTCTGCGCCGCGCCGCATCTCATGCTTAATCCGCCATGCCCTCCGCCGTCACACTCTCGGCCCACGAACCGCTGATGGTGAACACCATCGGCCATTCGCTTGGCGCGCTGCTGTTTGCGGCGGTGTTCCTTCTGGTGTGGCGTTCGGCCCACCGTCCGGCGCTGGCCGCGGCGCTGGCGTTTGTCTGGAACGCCGCCTCGCTTGCGGTTCTGGCCATGAACGACCTGGGCTGGCCGGGGGCGTCCGTGGTCGTCTCCGTCGCCACTTCGGCTCTTTGCCTGCTCCCCGCCGTTCTGCTCGACGTCTTTCTCGCCCACCGTTCGCCCTGGCTCGTGCGCGCCGGGTACGCCGTCGGTATCGGGGCCACCATTCTCCACGTCCTGGAGCACACCGCCCCGCAACTGGACATCCATCGCATCGCCCTCATCTTCACCACTACGGGCTTCGCCCTGCTCACGCCGCTTTCGCTGTGGGCCGGCCGCCACGACCCCCGCCCGGCCCGCTCGCGCCTGCTGGCCGCCATGGCTCTGTTCCTGTTCGCCATCACCTTCGTCCACTATGGCTCCGGCCATCCTCACGGCATCTGGTCGCTCGAACTGCTCATCCACCACGCCGGCGTGCCACTGGCCCTGATCGTCCTTCTACAGGACTACCGCTTCATCCTGCTCGACGTTTTTGTGCGCCTGCTGGCCAGCCTCGCCCTGGCCGGCGCGATGCTGCTGGCCGGCTACTCGGCGATCACGGCGTTGGGCGTGCGCATCATCGCCCCGGAGTCGGCGTTCCGGCAGGGCATTCTGCTTGTAACGGTCTGCCTCCTGCTGTTCCTATACGGGCTGCTCCGCAGCCGGCTGCAACACTCCATCACGCGCGTCCTGTTCGGCCGGGCCAGTCTGGACGTGGTGCGCGAGGAGCTCCACCGCCAGTGCTCCGAATGTCCCGATGAGCAGGCATACCTGGCGCGGGCCGCCTCGCTGATCGGCGACTTCCTTCAGGCCGGCACGATCACCCTGCCGGATGCCACCGCCGCGCGCCTGCAACAGCTTGCCTGGCACTACCCGGCCACGGCCGCCGAACTCGACCTGGCCGGCTCGGGCATTGAGGCCGTCCTTCCGCTGCGCCTCGGTTCCGGTGAGGTGCGGCTGGTCGCCTTTGGACCGCGCCGGGGCGGACGGCGCTATCTTTCCGAGGACCTGGAGGCCATGGCCCGCCTCTCGGCCATCGTCCTGGAGCACGTCGAACACTTCCGCACCACCGAAATGCGCCGGCTGGTGGCGCAGGCCGAGTTGCGCGCGCTGGAATCGCAGATCCATCCGCACTTCCTCTTTAACGCGCTGAACACGCTGTACGGCATCATCCCCAGGGACGCCCGCGGCGCCCGCGACACCGTGCTCAACCTAGCCGACATTTTGCGCTATTTCCTCCAGCGCGAACGCACCTACATTCCGCTGCATGAGGAGATCACCATCATCCGCTCGTATCTTGCGATTGAAACCCTGCGGCTTGGCCCGCGGCTGCGCACCGAATTTGACCTCGACGAACACGCCATGCCCCAACTGATTCCCCTGCTTTCCGTCGAACCGTTGGTGGAGAACTCAATCAAGCACGGCATCTCGCAGCTGCCCGAAGGCGGTACGGTCCGCCTCATCGCACGGGTGGAGAACGGCGCTCTCACGGTGCGCGTTGAAGACACCGGCGCGGGCTTCGGCAGCGCCACGGCCGACTCCACGCGCGGCGCGGGCGTAGGGCTCTCCAATGTCCGCCGCCGCCTGGAGCTGTGTTACGGTCCCACCGCGCAATTAGAGATCCGCTCTTCGCCGAGCGGCTCCACAGTCGGCTTCCGCATCCCCCTTGCGGCCGATCAAACTCAGGTAGGCGCGGCATGACGCGCATCCTGATCGCCGACGATGAACCCGTCGCCCGCCAGATTTTGCGCGAGATGCTGGAGGAGGTGCCGGGCATCGATATCTGCGGCGAAGCCGCCACCGGCGCCGAAGCCCTCGTCCGCTGCGCCGACTGGAAACCGGACGTGGCCCTGCTTGACCTGCAGATGCCGCTGCTGGATGGGTTTCATGTCGCCCAGCAACTCCGGGGCGGATCGCCGCTCATCATCTTTGTCACCGCTTCGGCTGAACGGGCCCTGGACGCTTTCGAACTCGGCGTCGTCGACTACCTCGTCAAACCCGTGCGCCGCGAACGCCTCGAATCGGCCCTGGCTAAAGCGCGCGAGCGCCTCCGGCTGGCGGCGCCCGCGCCTCCACAGGCCGCCACCCCCAAGGACGCCATCCGGCGCATCGCCGGCCGCCTGAAGGATGAGTTCCACATGCTCGACCTCGACGAGGTGATCGCCTTCAAGGCCGAGGCTGAGGTCGTCTACATCCTCTCCGCCAAAGGCCGTTTCCTGGCTGACCTGACGCTGAAAGCCCTCGAGGAGCGGCTCCCCTCGCCGCCCTTCCGCCGCATTCACCGCGGGGCGATCATCAACACCGACCACATCCGCCGCATCTCGCCGCTTTCTTCCAAGCGCTGGCTGCTGAAGATGTCCAACGGCCTGGAGGCCATTGTCAGCAAGCGCATGGCCGGCGTCATCCGTGAACAGACGCGCTGGTAGCGTCTACGCCATCCCTTTACACCAGCCCCTCAGCCGCCCCCAAATCCTCCGGACGGCCCACGTCGCGCCACTCGCCTTCGAGGCCATGCAGCAGCACGCGGCGGCGTCCGGCAAGCAGCATCTCAACCGCCGTGGTCAGCTCATATTCGCCGCGCGGCGACAGCGGCAGCCGCTCCAGCAACTCAAACACACTAGCCCGGAAGACATACGCGCCGGCGCTGTTCCAATGGGTGGTGGAGGTTCCGCGCGGCGGTTTCTCGACGATGCGCTCCACCACGCGCTGCTGCTCGTAGATGGCCGCGCCTTGCCAGGGGTCGTCCACCCACTTGGCGGCGAGCACAGCCTCGGCAGCAGGGTCGTTTTCCAGCAAGGCCGTCATCGCCTGGTAGTCAGCCGTTTCGGTGAGGATGTCGCCGAAGGTGAGCAGGAATGGATCGCTTCCGCAGAACTCACGCCCGAGCAGCGCCGCCGAACCTGTGCCGTCGAGCTGCTCCTGCCGCCGGTAGCTGAGCTTCATCGGGTAGGACGCAAAATGCCGTTCGACCACATCGGCGCGGAAGCCGGTTACCAGCAGCGCCTCGGTGAAGCCCGCCGCGCGCAGCCGGTCGAGGATGTGCTCGAGCATCGGCTTGCCGCGCAGGGGCAGCATGGGCTTGGGCAACTCTTCAGTCAACGCGCCCATCCGGGTGCCTTTCCCCGCCGCCAAGACAACGCATTTCGTAATCAATCCCATATAATGCCACCGTGCCCTTCGCTCCCGCCGCTCCCCCGGCGCACTCCACTCCCGCCACCCGCTACCGCTGGTGGATTCTCTCGCTGCTCTTCTTTGCCACCACCGTCAACTACCTCGACCGCATTCTTTTAGGATTCCTTTACCCGATCATCCGCGATGAGCTGCACATCAACGAGCAGCAGTACGGCTATGTGCAGGCCTGTTTCTCGGCCGCCTACACGATCGGCTTCCTCATCATGGGCAAGTTCATCGACAAGGTGGGCACGCGCATCGGCTATCTGGTCTCGCTGGTCTGGTGGTCGGTGGCCGCGGCGTTGCATGCCACGGCCGGCAGCACGATGGCTCTTGGTTTTTGGCGCGCCGTGCTCGGCGTCGGCGAAGCGGGCAACTTCCCGGCCGCCATCAAGTCGGTCACCGAGTGGTTCCCGAAGCAGGACCGCGCCTTTGCCACGGGCATCTTCAACGCCGGCTCGAACGTCGCCTCCATGATCGGCCCGCCCGCCTTCGCCATGATCGCCGCCGCCTATGGCTGGCGCATGTGCTTTCTGCTCACGGCCGCGCTGGGCATCGGCTGGGTCGTGCTGTGGGTCCTCACCTATCAGCGGCCTGAGATCCACCCCCGCGTCAACGACGCCGAACGGGCCTACATTCTCGGCGATGCCGAGGCCGAAGCCGCCAACGAACCCAACGTCGGCTGGGCCAAGGCGCTCACCTACAAACAGACGTGGGGCTTCGCGCTGGCAAAGTTCCTCACCGACCCGGTTTGGTGGTTTTACCTGTACTGGCTGCCCCCCTACCTCTACGACGTGCGCAAGTTCAACATGACCGAGATCGCCTGGTCCCTGCCCTTCATCTATTTGATGGCCGATTTCGGCAGCGTCGGCGGCGGCTGGATCTCCGGCTACCTCATGCGCCGCGGCTGGCCCAACGGCAAGGCCCGCAAGACCGCCATGGCCCTGTGCGCCGCGTGCATGCCGATCGGGGCTTTGAGTGTCCTGGCAGGTAATCCGATTCTCGCCGTCGTTCTGATCAGCCTCGCCACCTCAGGCCACCAGGGCTGGTCGGCCAACCTCTATACCACCGCCACCGACGTCTTCCCCAAGGCCGCCTCAGCCTCGGTGACCGGCATCGGCGGCTGCCTGGGCGGACTCGGCGGCGTCATCTTCTCCTCGCTGCTGCCCGGCTATATCGTCACCCATTTCGGTTACACGCCAATCTTCCTCATCATGGGCAGCTTCCACCTGATCGCCTTGCTGCTCGTCCACCTGCTTTTGGGCGACATGAAGAGACTGCAAAAATGAACCGACGCAACGCCATCGCCACCACGCTCGGGGCCGCGCTCGCCGCCTGCTCGAAGCCCGCGGCCAGGCGCCCCAACATCCTCTTCGTGATGACCGACGACCACGCCACCAGCGCGCTGGGCTGCTATGGGAATACGCTCGTCCGCACGCCGACACTGGACCGCCTTGCCTCCGAGGGCGTCCGCTTCACCAACGCCTTCTGCACCAACTCGCTGTGCGCCCCCGGCCGCGCCGCCACCATCACCGGCACCTACTCTCATCGCAACCGCATTCTCGGCAACTCGGAAATGAAGGGCGCCGAAGAGCATCTGGACCAGTCGCTTCCCACCTATCCGCGCGTGTTGCAGGCCAACGGCTACCGCACGGCGCTGGTCGGCAAATGGCACATGTCCGATGACCCGAAGGGCTTCGACTACTGGTGCGTGCTGCCCGGCCAGGGACTCTACTTCGACCCCGACTTCATCGAGAACGGCCAGCGCAAGAAGTTCCCCGGCTACGCCTCCGACGTCACCACTGACATCGCCCTGCGCTTCCTCGAACAGGCCGGCTCGGCGGGCGACGGCAAGCCGTGGTGCCTCGTCTACCAGCACAAAGCGCCGCACCGGCCCTTCCTGCCGCCGCCGCGCCACGCCAAGCTTTATGACGGCGTGGAGATCCCTTACCCGGCCACCTTCGATGATGACTACGCGACGCGAAAAGTCGCCGCCGCCGCCGAGGACATGCGCTTCGACCTCTCGCTTGAGCCCGACTACGTGAAGGAGATCCCCAAAGGCCTCGACCGCGCCGCCAAGAAACGCTGGATCTATCAGCGTTTCGTCAAGGACTACTACGGGGCCATCGCCGGCGTGGACGACAACTTTGGCCGCGTACTCGACCACCTCCGCAAGACCAACCAGTACGACAACACCCTGGTCATCTACACCACCGACAACGGCTTTTTCGTCGGCGACCACGGCTGGTACGACAAGCGCTTCATGTACGAGCCTTCGCTGCGCATCCCCCTCATTGTGAAGCCCCCGGCGGCCTCGGGCTCCGGCCGCGTCACGGCCGACTTCGCCCTCAACATCGACTACGCCTCGACGATCCTCGATTACGCCGGCTGCACGATCCCGGAAACCATGCAGGGCCGCAGTCTGCGCCCGGTGCTGGAGGGTTCGACGCCTTCCGATTGGCCGACGTCGATGTATTACGCCTACTTTGAGAACTCCTGGGTTCTGGCCGGGAAGGGCAAGGAGGCCATGTCCGACCCCAGCTTCGCCTTCTTCACCCCGCACCGCATCGGCCCCCACCGCGGCGTCCGCACACGCACCCACAAGCTCATCCACTACCACGCCGAGGGCGACTACTGGGAACTGTTCGATCTGGAGAAAGACCCCAACGAACTGAACAACCTGTACGGCAAACCCGAGGTGGGCGCGCTCACCGGCGAACTCAAGGCCGAGCTCACACGGCTCAGGCGGAAGTACGGCGACGTCGCCTGACGGACGCTAAACCTGACCCCTCACGACGTTTTACCCCCTTGAACCCCTCCGCTCACCTTCGTATCCTGAGAAAGGCTGTCACGATTCGACGCTTTTGGCAGCTTCTGTACCCGCTATGCGCGAAGTTCCCGGTTTCGTCATCCCCAGCCAGTTCAAAGCCACCGCCCCTGCTCCTGCCGTGGAGGCCGTTCCCGCCGAAGAGGCCCGCGCCGCTGCCCGCCGCGCCGCCCGCGCCCTCATCGCCAAGCAGCATCCCGACGGCTATTGGAACGGCAACCTGACCGCCGATTCCACCCTCCAGTCCGATTACATCCTGCTGCAGATGTGGCTTCACCCGGCCGAGGCCGACGGCACGTGGAATCCGCCGACGCTGCCCAAAATCCGCAAAGCCGCGCGCGCCATTCTCGACGCCCAGATGCCCGACGGCGGCTGGAGCATTTACGAACCCGGCCCGGCCGAAATCAACGCCACCGTCCGCGCCTACACGGCACTCAAGATGGCCGGCATGGACATGGACCACCCGCGCATGCGCCAGGCTCTGGGTATGGTTCACAAATTGGGCGGCATCCAGGCCTGCAACAGCTACACGAAGATCAACTTCAGCCTGTTCGATCTGTTTCCGCGCAAGTTCTGCCCCACCATCCCGCCGGAGTTGATGATCCTGCCCGGCAACTTCCTTTATGAGATGTCCTCCTGGACGCGCAGCATCATTGTGCCGCTCTCCATCGTCCAGGCGATCGGTAAAACCAAGCCCACTCCCGGCCTCCGCCGCGTCGACGAACTCACCCACCCGCGCCGCAAGTTCGCCCTGGCCCGGCGTGACCGCATCGCCAACCTCTTCGTCGCCGCCGACAAGCTCTTCAAACGCTGGGAGCGCCAGAACGTGCGCCGCATCCGCCAGGAGGCCATCCGCGAGGCCGAGGAGTGGATGCTGCAGCACCTGGAACACTCAGAAGGCCTGGGCGCCATCTATCCCGGCATGATGTATGGCATCATGGCGCTCGACGCGCTGGGCTACGAGCGCGACCACCCCGACCTGATCCGCGAAATCCGCCACTTCGACAACCTGATGCTGGAGGGTCCGGAAAGCCTCATCTTCCAGCCCGCCAAGTCGCCCGTGTGGGACACGGCCATCGCCGCCTATGCCCTGGGCGAGCTCGGCCAGCTTGACTCTCCCTCGCTTGCCGCCGCCGCCGACTGGCTGCTCGACAAGGAGATCCGCCGCAAGGGCGACTGGGCCCGCAAACGCCCCGATTTGCGCCCTTCGGGCTGGGCCTTCGAGTTCGATAACGAGTTCTACCCGGATATCGACGACACGGCGATGGTGCTGCTGGCCCTGCTTCATGCCAAATCGAACGACCAGGAGCGGCAGGCCCGCGCCGAAGCCCGCGCCGTGAACTGGCTGCTCGGCATGCAAAGCTCCGACGGCGGTTGGGCCGCCTTCGACGTGGACAACAACTGGGAGTTTCTGAACATGGTCCCGTTTGCCGACCACAACGCCATGCTTGACCCGACCTGCCCGGACATCACCGGCCGCACGCTGGAGTCTCTCTGCCGCCGGGGGTTCGACTATCGCGATGAGCCCATCGCCCGCGGCATCGACTACCTGCTCAGCCATCAGGAGGCGGATGGCAGCTGGTATGGCCGTTGGGGTGTGAACTACGTCTACGGCACCTTTCTCGCCATTCGAGGCCTCGCCGCCAGCGGCTCGCCCGACGTCGCTCCGGCCATGGACCGCGGCGCACGCTGGCTGAAATCCGTCCAGAACCCGGACGGCGGGTGGGGTGAAAGCTGCCGCGGGTATGACACTGGGAGGTATGAACGCGCCGTCAGCACGCCCTCGCAAACCGCGTGGGCCGTGCTCGGCCTCATTGCCGCCGGAAAAGCGCGTAGCGCCGAGGCCGTGCGCGGCGTCCAGTGGCTTAAAGGCAACCAGCGCCCGGACGGCACCTGGGAGGAGTCGATCACCACCGGCACCGGCTTCCCCCGCGTCTTCTACATCAGCTACCACCTCTACCGCGACTACTTCCCCATTTATGCGCTGGCGGCCTATGCCAGAGCCCTCGAAGTATAGCCTCCCGGCCCGGACGGCTGGCCTCCGGCGCTTCGGGAACCTTTCCGTGTTATCTGTCGTACACTATGGCAGGGATTGACGAATATGCCCTTCTGCACACAATGCGGCAGCCAGGTGACCCCCGCGGATACCTACTGCCACCAGTGCGGAAGCCAGCAGCCCGACGCCGCCCCGGGCGCTCCTCCCCCACGCCCTTCCGGCTCGCAAAACAACTTTACCGACACCATCGACGACCGCACCTGGAAGACCCTCTGCTACATGCCCGGCCTGGGCTGGCTGGCGAGCGTGTTCGTGCTCGCCGCCGACCGCTTCACACGCGACCGCACGGCGCGCTTCCACGCCTTCCAGGGGCTCTACCTCTTTGTCGCCTGGCTCGTCATTGACTGGGGCCTCGGCCCGGCCTTCCAATTTGGCCGCTCGTCCCGCCTCGACGTTGAGGGCCTCGTCAAGCTGGCCCTGTTCGGCGTCGGTATCTTCATGATGATTAAGACCTGGCACGGCCAGATCTTCCGCCTGCCCATCTTCAGCGAACTGGCTGACCGCAGCCTCGCCGACCACCCCTAAATCCCTCATCCCCCATACCCTCTGGCCCCGACGTACGGCCCCCCGTACCACTACCTTCCCGCACGAAAGTACCCTTGCTGGGGCCCCTACCCTACCCGGACACTAATGAGGAAGGAGATTGATGAACCGACGAGAGCAGGAAATGTGGAGTCCGCGCGAAGTGGCGCGCCTGCTTTCACTTCTGGAGGCTGAACGGCGTTACTACCAGGAAATCATGGCCGCAGTCCCCTCCGGCTTGGGGATCGTGGGCCAGGATGCGACCATTCAGATTTCCAATCGCGGGTTGCGCCGCATGTTCGCCCTCGACCCGCTGTCAGCCGGCGACCCTCCCGTCAGCCAGATCCTCCCCAGCGAGAACCTGCGCACCGCCATCCCCCTCATGCTCTCCGGTGAACGCACCGAGGCCATGAGCGAGCTCTCCATGCAGGCCGATGGCCGCTGGCTGCGCTTTTCCCTGCGCCCGTTCCGTGATTGGGACGACTTTTCGCGCCTCGAGGTTCTGCTCACCGTTGAGGAATCCACCGAAGCCGCCGAACAGGCCCGCGCCGACGCCGAAGCCGGTTTGGATGCCCTGCGCGCACGCTACGCCTCGCTGCCCGCCTGCGCCTGGGAGCTCGACCCGGCCACCATGCGCTTCACCTCCGTCGATGCCGAGGCGGCCGCCGCGCTCTCTCTGGATTCCGACTCCTGGGCCCCCGGCGCCGGCTTCTGGACCTCCCGCGTTCACCCAGGCGATCTAGCCCGCCTGAAGGGCTTCTGGGAACTCGCGCTAAGCGGCGCCGCTCTGCGCTCCTGCGACTATGGCACCCCCACCTCGCAGGGCCGCTCCCGCCGCCTGCGCGATTATTGGACCATCCTGCGCGACGAATCCGGCCAGCCGGCACGCGTTCAGGGGCTGACTCTCGACGTCAGCGAAGAGTTCGAGATCTCCCGCCTCTCGGCGCAGAGCGAGCGCGTCGAGGCGATGCACGAACTCGCCGGCCGCATCGTCCACGACTCCAACAATCTGCTCATGATCCTCTCCGGCTACGGTGAGGAGCTGCTGCACGGGCTGGACTCGGATCACCCCCTGCGCGCCCACGTCCAGGAAATTCTCGCGGCCGGCGACCGGCTCTCGGCCCTCACCTCCCATCTCGCCGCCTCCACGCGCAAGGAGGCAGAGCCGGAAACACGCCCCGCTCCCATCGACGCCCTGCTCGCCGAGTGGCTCGACTCGCTCTCCGCCATGTCCGGCTCCAAAGTGGATCTCCGCCTGGAATGCGGAGCCCCCGGCGTGCACGCCAGCACCGATCCTGACCGCCTTCGCCTCGGCCTCGAGCTGCTGCTGCGGCGCGCCTCGGCCGCCATGCTCGCCGGCGGTTCCATTCGCATCGCCACCCGCGTTGACCACCGTCAGGCGGCCACCGCACGGCCGGATGGTGCTCTCTCCCACCCCTCTTACCTGCGCATCGAGATCCGCGACAACGGCATCGCCCTCCACCCCGAGGCCCGCTCCAGCTTCTTCGCCCCCAACCTATCGAGCGAGCCCAACCGCGAAGAGCTGGCCCGCTTCTACCGCTTTCTGCGCGAAACCGGCGGCGACGCGATGGCCGACTCCGATTACCAGGTGGGCACCACCATCACGCTCTTCCTGCCCTGCGCGGAGCACGAGCCCGCCGCCGCGCCGCCCGCAGAGACCACCACGCTGACGCCGCCGCGCCCAAGGAGACCATCCTTGTCGTGGATGATGAAGACGGCATCCGCGCCCTCATGGCCAAGGTCCTCACCCGCGAAGGCTATGAGGTGATCGAAGCCTCCAGCGGGGAAGAAGCACTGGAAAAGGCCAACGCCTTCTGGGGCCAGATCCCGCTTATGGTGACCGACGTCGTGATGCCCGGCATGGGCGGGGTCGACCTGGCTGCGCAGTTGTCGCCTCAGCGCCCGGAGACGTTCGTCATGTTCATCTCCGGCTACACCGGCCAGGCGGCGCTCTCCACCGCCCAACTTGCGCGCGGCTACGAGTTCCTCCAGAAGCCCTTCACGCTTTCCGCTTTCCTGGGTAAAATCCGCGCCATCCTGGCCGCGCCCCGGCCCGCGGCCAAGGCTCGCGGCCAAGCCACGGGCGCGTGATCGGTCAGGTTGTTTTGAGTAGGTCCCGGTACGCCCAGGCGTTGACGCATCGATCTCGGGATTCAATACTAACCTGTACATGCGAATCCTGAACCTCCTTGCCACCGGGCTGCTCACCGTCGCCGCGCACGCCGCCACGCTGAATTACGATTTTCAACTGCAAACGACGGAAGGCTACGACGTCCACGGCATCACCATGTATGCCACCGACGGCGCCGGCAACGACGACATCTACTTCAATACCACGGTCGTCCCCGCCTCCGGCCGCTTCCAGTTGCAGCACAGCGTCGACTTCAACGCCACCGCTGCCATGATCGTCGGCTACATGCAGCGCAACCAGGACAGCAAGATGGACCTCGTGATGTGGGTCAGCAACGACTTTGCCTCCGATGTCCTCGGCCTGCGCTATTCCGAGGTTTTCCCCAACGGCGCCAACGGGCCAGCCCCGGGCCATAACGCCTGGCCCTCGATCATCGACGATGCCGCCGCTGGTGACGCCGCCTCGCTTGGCACCCTCTACGACTTCTTCCGCTACTCTCACGCCTACAACCCCTTGTTCGCGCCCGGCGGCTCCTACTCGATTATCGAATTCTCCGTCGTTCCGCCTCCGATCGGAGGAAACGTCCCCGAACCCTCAACCATCACGTTGGTCGGCGCGGGAGTGCTGCTGGTCTACCTACGCCGCCGCAGGTAGTGGCACGGCCTCCGGCCGCGTGAACCACGGGTAGAGAGTGGCCGTTTGTTGGCGCTTGACTTTCGCCGTATCTTCGTCCACAATGGGAGCCCACGGAGGCTTTCCCCTACCATGATCAAAGACACCATCACCGGCGAACTCGCCGCTGCTCACAAGTTCTTCAACACCTCAACGCGCGAACTCGCGGAAGCCGATTCCGCCTTTACCCCCAAGGACGGCATGTTCACCGCCGCCGCCCAGATCGCCCACGTCGCCCAGACCATCGACTGGTTTGTCGCCGGGGCCTTCGCCCCCGAGGGCTTTTCCATGGACTTCGAGAACTTGGAAAAGGAGGTCCGCGCCTGCACCTCGATCGCCGTCGCCCGGGCCTGGTTTGAAAAGTCCGTCCAGGCCGCGCACACCGCCATCCAGGCCCACTCTGACGAGGAATGGCTCACGCCGCTGCCCGCCGGACCGATCATGGGCGGCATGCCCCGCTGCGCCATCTTCGGCGCCATCAACGACCACACCGCCCACCACCGCGGCGCCCTTACCGTCTACGCCCGCCTGCTGGGCAAGGTGCCCCCCATGCCCTACATGGACTAATCGCGCTGGCAGCGCCCATCAAGGCTATAATTGAGATTCCCCCGAACAACACTGGAGGCCCTCCCGCATGGATGAGAAGGAAAAGCAGCGCGCCCTTGCCGCCGCGCTCGGCAACATCGAGAAGCAGTTTGGCAAAGGTTCCATCCTGCGGTTGGGCTCCCGTGAAGCCGTCATGCCCATCGAGGCCATCTCCACGGGCTCGATCTCGGTCGATTTCGCCCTCGGCATAGGCGGCTTCCCGCGAGGCCGCATCAGCGAGATCTACGGCCCGGAGTCGTCCGGTAAGACCACCGTCGCCCTCCAGGCCGTAGCCGAAGCCCAGCGCGCCGGCGGCGTGGCCGCGTTCGTGGACGTCGAGCACGCGCTGGACCCCATTTACGCCGCCAAGCTCGGCGTCGATGTCGATAACCTCCTCGTCTCGCAGCCCGATTACGCGGAACAGGCGCTGGAGATCACCTCGGCGCTGATCAGCTCCAACTCGGTCGACATCCTCATCGTCGACTCCGTCGCCGCTCTCGTCCCCAAGGCCGAGCTCGACGGCGAGATGGGCGACAGCTTTGTCGGCGTTCAGGCCCGCCTCATGTCGCAGGCCATGCGCAAGCTCACCGGCATCGTTTCGAAGTCCAAGGGCTGCCTGATTTTCATTAACCAGATCCGCGAGAAGATCGGCGTCATGTTCGGCTCACCGGAGACCACCACCGGGGGCCGCGCCCTCAAGTTCTATTCGAGCGTCCGCCTCGACATCCGCCGTATCGCCGCCATCAAAGACGGCGAACAGGTGGTGGGCAACCGCACGAAGATCAAGGTCGTCAAGAACAAGTGCGCCCCGCCCTTCCGCGAAGCCGAGTTCGACATTCTCTACGGCCATGGCATCTCGCGTGAAGGTGACCTGCTCGACCTCGCCACCACCCAGAACATCGTGGAAAAGTCGGGCTCCTGGTTCAGCTACTCCGGAGAGCGCATCGGCCAGGGCCGCGAAAACTCGCGCCAGTTCCTCAAGGACAACCCGGACATCCTGGCCAAGCTCGACAGTGAGGTGCGCACCAAGCTCGGCCTGATCACGCCCCCCGCGGCCGATGCCCCCGTCATAGAATCCAGCGGCGCGGCCGCCAAGCCCGCCAAGGCATCCAGCAAATAGCGGTTCGCTACTGCCGTTTCAGGCCGCCCGCGAGCAGCCGGGCTGAAACGGCCCTCATTCGAGCGAGGTCGCCTCAGCGCTTCGCCTTCTTCTTGAACTCGTACCGCTCGAAGTTGAACTCGTAATCGTTGCGCTCCAGCGCGAATGGCGCGTTCATCTGCGGCACCCAGCGCGCATGTTCCTGCTTCACCGCCGCCACCTCTGTCTGGCCCGCCAGGTTGCGGAACTCCTCAGGGTCCTTCACCCGGTCGTATAACTCCTCGCTGCCGTCCTGGTAGCGGATGTAGCGCCACTGCTGCGTAATCACGGCGTGGTTGTTTCCCATGAGCGTGCTCACCGCCGGTCGCCGCGCGGCTGCCGGGTTGCGCAACTGCGGCATGAGCGACTCCCCATCCAAGCCCGCCTTCTTCGGCAACCCGCACAGGTCCACGAGCGTGGGATAGATGTCCAGCAGCGACACCGGCATCTTCCGCGCCGACCCCGCCTGCGCCACTCCCGGCCCGGCAAACACCAGCGGCACATGCGTCGATCGCTGCCACAACGTCGTCTTGTGCCAGTGCCGCTTCTCGCCCAGATGCCATCCGTTGTCGCTCCACAACACGACCACCGTGTTCTTCGCGTACGCGCTCCGCTCCAGCGCTTCGAGCAGATAACCAATCATGCGGTCGGCAAACGACATGCACGCCAGGTAGGCCCGCACCGCGTCGCGCCACTTGCCCTCGCGCCGGATGCGGTCATGCTCCTCCAATCGCGCTGCGGCGAACTTCTTGGCCACCGCCGGAACATCATCCAGATAATCCTCGGGCGCGTTCGGCGTCCTCACCGTGTCCGGCGGATACAGCGCGAAGAACTCCTCCGGCGCATACATCGGAATGTGCGGGTGCCACAACCCCACGGCGAGAAAGAACGGTTTCGTGTGTTCGCGCTGGAGGAACTCCCGGCCAAACCCGACCGCCGCCATGTCGCCGTAAGCGTCTTCTTTCCGTCCCGGCAGCGCGCCCCAATCGAACTCGCCCTGAAAGCCGTGCAGATCGTTAAACGGATGCCCCGGCGGCGCCGGGATCTTCGTGTTCCAGGGATACCATTCCGGACGCCGGTACCACGGATCATCGAACTTCTGCAGTTGGAACTCGTGCCACTGCGAGGGCGGATTGTGCCCCACGACATGATGAAACACCTTGCCCGCCCCGGCCACGTAGTAGCCGTTCTCCTTGAAGTAGAGTGGCAGGGTTTTCACGTCCGGCATGTGCGGCGGCCACGGCTGGTCGTTGTTGTAGATCCCGGTGCGCCAGGCAGCCTGCCCCGTCAGCAGCGCGGTCCGCGAAGGATTGCAGATGGGCGACGAGCAATGCGCATCGGCAAACAGCGCCCCCCGCCGGGCGAGGGCGTCGATATTCGGAGTCTTCACTCCCGGATAGCCACCCAGGCACCCCACCCAGTCGTTCATGTCGTCCACCGAGAGGAACAACACGTTGGGCCGTGCGCTCTGGGCGACCGCCCGCGATCCCGCCCCCGCCGCCAGCATGCTGCCCAGAAACGAACGCCGCTTGATCATCGCCCCAACAGCATAACGCGCGCGGCCGGCCCCCGATTGCCCTACGCGCCTGGCTTCCGAAACAGGTAGATCTCCATCCACTTCCCCTGCAACCGCTGCTCGCGCACCTGTTCCGCGACGAGATAGTCAGCCGGATTGGCTGCCTCCGGATGACCGGGATCATCGACCCGCACCATCTTCAATACCTCCGCGCCCGGTTCGCACACCACCACCGCGCCGGCCTGTTTCACCACCCGCAGGGCTTCGCTCATGACAGCCGGCCGACGCTCCTCGGGCGCATGGTGCAACATGCCGAAGAGAAACACCGCATCAAACGCCTCGCTCTCAAACGGCATCGCGCTCGCATCGAAGGGCTCAAAGCGGATCCGCTCCCGCACACCCGCCTTGCGCGCGTTCTCGGACCATTCCCGGCCCGCATACATTGACCGGTCGTCGGCCGGTTCACCCGTCACCACATCAAACCCCAGCGCCGCGAGGACGATCGCGTTGTGCCCGCTCCCGGTGCCCACATCGAGCACGCGCGCTCCGGGCGCGAGAGCCAGCGCTTCCAGAGCCTTGGCCGTGTCGCCGGCCACCACTTCAAATCTCGGTCCCAGCAATGTACCAATTGCGTTGATGTCCATTGTTCGCTATCCTCACTTATATGCGTGCGCACGCACAGAATAACAAACGGCAACCCGCCACGTCAAGGAACCGCGCATGAGCGCCACTCTCGAACTCTTCGATCTCATCGGCGAACTCGCCCGCCGGCGCTATCAGCTGGCTGAAACGAGCTTTGCCACGCTCGGCCTGAATCACACCGAGGCGCGCCTGCTCTCCCTGCTTGCGGCAGCCGGCGGCGCATCGGCGCAAGACGCGCTTTCGAACCGGCTCACCGTCGACCGCACCAATGCCGGCCGGGCTCTCACCCGCCTCGACGAAGCCGGTTACATTGAGCGCCGCAAGGATTCCGTCGACAAGCGCGCCAACCGCGTCCACATCACGGCCAAAGGCCGAAGGACAGTCAGCGCCATTGCCCGCCTCCGCTCAGAAATGGCCGCGGCGTTCTTTGGTGAGATGACGAGCGACGAAGCAGCGGGCATCGTTTGTCTTTTCCGTGAACGGCTGGCGCTAGCCGCACCGGCCTCGGGTGAACGCACCCGCGCAGCCGGCGGTCCGTCCGTACAATAGAGACCGTGCCCGAGCGTTTCCGCATCCTCAGCGCCGACGCACGCACGATTCTCAGCCGCACCTCCGGCTTCATTGCCGCCGCCGGCTTCACCCATTCGCTCACCCCTGCGCGCAACTGCACGTTCGCCTGCACCTACTGCTACGTGCCCACGATGCGCCTGCAAGGCGGGCTCCAGCCGGAGGACTGGCGCCGCTGGGGCCAGTTCACCACCTTTAAGGACAACGCCGCCGCGCTGCTCGCCCGGGCGCTGCGGCCAGCGCAGCGCATCTACTGCTCACCGACGGTCGATCCCTACCAGCCCGCCGAGGCGATCGAGCCGCACATGCCGGCGCTGCTCGATGCCCTCATCGCCCACCCTCCGGCAGTCGTCGCGCTGCAAACGCGCGCCATCCTGATTCTGCGCGACCTCCCCCGATTGATTGAGTTGGCCCGACGCACCACGCTCCGCGTCAGCTTTTCCCTCACCACCAACCGCGATGAAATCCGCCGGCTCTACGAACCGCACTGCGACCCGTTCGAAGCCCGCCTCGACGCCATCGTCCGGCTGCGCGCCGCCGGACTCCTCGTTCATGCCACGCTCGCTCCTATCCTCCCCTGCCACCCGGAGCCATTCACCCAGGCCGCGCTCGATGCCACCACCGAGGCGCTCATCGCCGATCCCTTCCATGCACGCTCCACCAAGCCGCGCGGCGCCACGACGCGACCGGAGAGCGAGGCCATCTCGCGGCGGCATGGGTTTCTGGAATGGCACGATCCAACCTTCCAGAGCACGATTCTGGAGCGCATGGCGCACGTGGCCGCCCGCGCCGGACGCCCGTTCGCCGCCGGGCCGGCGGGCTTTGCCTGGCTGGCACAACCCGTTGCCACCCCATCCTCTCCTCATTCCGCCCCGCTATCCTGAAGACGTCCGCACCGATTCGCCATGTCTTCCCACGCGCACGACATCCTCTCCCGGCTCCACCTGGACGCCACCAACCCCGGCGCCTGCGGGCTCGGCTGGCTCGCCACGACAGGCCCCGAACTGCAGCCCTTCAACCCGGCCAGCGGCCAACCTCTGGCTCGCGTCCGACAGGCCTCACGCGCCGACTATGAGCGCATCATGGAGGAGGTGGGCGAGGTGTGGCTGCGCTGGCGGCTCCACCCGGCGCCCAAACGCGGCGAGATCGTGCGCGAGTTCGGCGAGGAACTGCGCGCCGTGAAGGACGACCTCGGCGCACTGGTCACGCTGGAGATGGGCAAGATCCTCGCCGAAGGCCGCGGCGAAGTGCAGGAGATGATCGACATTGCCGACTTCGCGGTCGGCCTCTCGCGCCAGCTCTACGGCCTCACCATGCCCAGCGAGCGGCCCGGCCATCGCCTCTACGAGCAGTGGCACCCGTTGGGCCGCGTCGGCGTGATCACCGCGTTCAACTTCCCCGTCGCCGTGTGGGCATGGAACGCCATGCTGGCCGCCGTCTGCGGCGATTGCGTGATCTGGAAACCCTCGCCGCGTACGCCGCTCACCGCGCTCGCCGTGCAACACATCGCTCACCGCGTGCTGGCGCGGCATGGCTTCGCCGGCGTCTTCTCGCTCGTCGTCGGCGGCGTGGAGGAGATCGGCGAGCCGATGCTGGCCGATGCGCGCCTGCCGCTCATCTCCGCCACCGGGTCCACGGCCATGGGCCGCCGCGTGGCCGAAGTGGTCGGGCGGCGCCTTGGCCGCACCCTGCTCGAACTGGGCGGCAACAACGGCGTCATCCTGATGGAGGATGCCGACCTCGATCTCGCCCTGCGCGCCGTGCTCTTCGGCGCTGTCGGCACGGCGGGCCAGCGCTGCACCTCCATCCGCCGCCTTTTTCTCCACCGTTCCATTGAGCGCGACTTTCTCGACCGCCTGACGCGCGCCTACGCCCAGATCCCCATCGGCGATCCGCTGGATGCGGCCACGCTCATGGGTCCGCTCATCTCGCCGGATGCCGTCGACCGCATGCTGGCAGCCATCGCCGAGGCCCGTGCGCAAGGCGCGGAACTGATCCACGGCGGTGAACGCCGCGCCGGGCTTCCAGGCGGATGCTTCGTCACCCCGGCCCTTCTCCGCTCACGGGCGAACATGCCCATTGTGCGCGAGGAGATCTTCGCGCCTTTGCTCCACGTCATCCCGTTTGACCACGTCGACGAGGCCCTGGCCTGGCACAACGCCGTTCCGCAGGGGCTCAGCTCGGCCATCTTCACCGCCAGCCTGCGCCACGCCGAAACCTTCCTCAGCCCGCGCGGCTCCGACTGCGGTATCGCCAACGTCAACATCGGCACCAGCGGCGCTGAGATCGGCGGCGCGTTTGGCGGTGAGAAGGACACCGGCGGCGGACGCGAGTCCGGCTCCGACTCCTGGAAATCCTATATGCGCCGCCAAACCGTTACCATCAATTATTCGAGCGAACTCCCGCTCGCTCAGGGCATCTCATTCGATCTGGACTAACGTAAGGAACCGTTCCGCTTGGCCATCTACACCTGTTTCGACATGATCGTCGACTGCCGTCAGGGAAACGCCCCCGGCTGGCGACACTTCGCGCGCACCTTCGTGCCTCCCCTGCGGCGGCTGCTACGGCACTACGGTGGCGGCGACGACCAGCTCTTCGCCCTCATCGAGCGCCTGCGCACCCCCACCGCCTCACCGCTCCAGGCCATGCAGCCGATGACCGAGCGCGAGTTCCTCGACACGCTGCGCCCGCTCGTCCTGGAATTCACCGCGCAACCCGCCGCCGGCAGCCCGCCCGATCTCGCCGTCGTCCAGGAAGCGCTCGCCCCGCTTACCGCCATTGAGCGCCAGGCGGCGTGGCTGGAGAGCTTCGGTTACTCGATCCCGGAAGCCGCTCGCATCATGCGCCTCGACCCGGCCACAGCGGAAAAACTCCGCGCGCGCACTGAAGAGCTGCTGCGCGCCAAGCTCGACGACTGGTCCACCGGACTGCTCGCCCGCTACGGCCGCGCGCTCGGCGCCGAGGTTGAACAACACCCCTCGGCCGATCCCCTTTCCTATCGCGATGTCTTCGACGTGATCGACGGCCGCAACACCTGGCAGCATCGCCTGCACTTCGAGCGCACTCTCGAAGAGTCCTGGTATGAAGTCCACCGCGCCTGCCGCATTCGCGAGGCCGACGACGCGCTGGACAAGGCCAAGCCGCTCGACCACGCCGCCGCCCAGCCCATCCTCGACCGCCTCGGGATCGCCGCCGAAAAGACCGGTCTCCTCAAACGGCTCTTCGCGGGGAAACGGTAAACTGGACCCTATGCCTCCCACTCGCACGCAGGTCACCTACGACGATGTCAACCTTGTCCTGCGCCTCTACGAACTCCGCCGCGAATCGAAGCTGCGCGAGGCCCGCGCCTGGTTCACCGCCAATTTCCGCCCCCAAACCTGGGCCGAGGCATTGGAGAAGTGGCCCCCCGGTTCGCCTGAGAACGCGATGTACCGGCAGGTGGTGAGCTATTGGGAGATGTGCGCGTCGTTCATCACGGCGGGCGTCCTGTTCGATGAGATCTTCTTTGAGAACACGCGCGAGCTTCTGCTGGTGTATGTGCGCCTGGAAAAGGTGCTGCCCGAAATGCGCAAGGCCAACATCGATCCGCTCGCGTTCCACAACCTGGAGAAGGTCGCCAAGCGCTTCATTGAGTGGATGAACCACCGCGCCCCCGGCAGCTACGAAGCCTTCGCCAAGCGCATCGGCTAGGCGACTTCCCGCACTTCGACAGTCCGGTGTTCGTCGCCGGTGCGCTCGATGCGGATCTCCGTGCGCGGCTTCGGCATTCGTTCGGCAAAGCGCTCGCCCCATTCGATCAGCACGAGCGCGTCGCGGTCCATCAGGTCTTCCAGCTCCAGCGTCGCCAGCTCCGCCGCCTCTTCGATGCGATAGAGGTCGATGTGATAGAGCCGCACCGGTTCGCCGTATTCGTGAATGAGGGTGAAGGTCGGGCTGGCCACTTCGTCGGGCCGCGCCACACCGAGTCCCATCGCGATGCCTTTGGTTAGGGTCGTCTTACCCGCGCCGAGGTTACCGATGAGCAGCACCACACCCCGCCGGGGCAACTCCGCGGCAAGCCGCACGCCAAGCTCGATGGTCTCATCGGAAGAATGAGTGCTAAAGGTGCGCATCGGCCATCGCCCGCGGCAGGAACCGCAACAGGTCCGTTGCAATCACACAGCGCTCGCTCAACTCGGCCGCCGCGTGGTCGCCCGCGCATCCATGCAGCCACACGGCGGCCACCACGGCCTCGCGCCATCGCTCCGGCTCCTGCGACACCAGGCCCGCGATGAGGCCCGTGAGTACATCGCCCGAGCCGCCCGTGGCCATGCCCGGATTGCCCGTCGGGTTGATCCACACCTCGCCATCGGGAAAGGCGATCAGGGTGCGGTGGCCTTTCAGAACCACCGTGCAGGCGTGCTCCCTGGCGAATCCGCGCGCCACACTGAGGCGGTCGGCCTGCACCTGCGCCGTGGTGAGCCCGGTCAAACGGCTCATCTCTCCGGGATGCGGCGTCAGGATGCAGCCAGCCAGGCTCAGCCCCTCCGCTGCGGCGACCGTTAGCGCGTCGGCATCGAGTACCTTCACCGCGCTCGCCGCCAGGACGGCCCGCAACAACGCCAGGGCCCTGCCGTCAGTGCCCAATCCCGGACCGGTCGCCACCACCTGCTTGCCTTCCAGCGGCGGCGCCTCCAAACTGGCCGTCATCAACTCTGGAGCCATCGCCCGCTGATCTTCACACGCGACCGTCACCAGCCCGGCGCCGGCCCGCAGCGCGGCCAGCCCCGCCATCGCCGCCGCGCCTGACTTGCCCGCCGCACCGCCCACCACCAGCACATGGCCGTAAGTTCCTTTGTGGGCATCGCGCGCGCGAGTGCCGAGCACCGCCGCCACCTGCTTCGGTTCGGTGACGTTCAGCCAGTGCGAGGGTTCCTCGTCGAGGAAGGCGCTGGGAATTCCAATCGCACCGACGATCAATTCGCCCGCGCGCCCGGCCTCGGCGCTCAGGTAGTGTTCCACCTTCGGCGCACCCAACGTAACGGTTACCTCTGCCCGCACCCCGTCGAATCCCAGCCCCGAAGGCAGATCCACGGCTACCACCTTCGCCCCGCCGCAGCGCTTGATCTCTTCGATCAACTCCGCCGCTCGTCCCCGTGGCGCGCCTTCCAGTCCCGTGCCCAGCAGCGCGTCGACGATGATGGTGGCCGTGGGCGGGATGTCCCGCGTCACACGGCAGCACTTGCTCAGTACGAGCATCCGCCAGTTCGTCAACGCATCGCCGCGAAACTCCTGCGGTTCACACGCCAGCACGACGTCGGCCCGCACGCCGAATCGCACCCCCAACTGCCGCGCAATGGCCAGCCCATCGCCCCCGTTGTTGCCCTTCCCGCAACACACGACGATGTGATGCTCTTCCAACGGCGCATACCGCTCGGCGATCACCTCCACCACGCGCATCGCGGCGTTCTCCATCAGGATCAGCCCTGGGATGCCGGCCTCGATCGCCCGCCGGTCCGCCTCGCGCATCTGCGCCGCAGTGAGCACTTTCATCGTCTTGCCACCGCCATTCGCTCTTCCAGCTTGCGCACATCCTCCGCCTTGCCCATCACGATCAGCACGTCGCCGCCGTCCAGTTGCGCCTCGGCCGGCGGATTGAATTCCATCGCTCCACCAGCGCGCCGGATGGCCAGCACGATGACGCCGATTTCGCGCCGCAGTTGCAAATCGCGCAGTGAATGTCCGGCCATAGGGCACTCCGCATCCACTCTCACCTGTTCGATGCCCACATTCAAGCCCATGCGCGTGGTGGAGGTCACGTCGAGAAACTCAAACACATGCGGCTGGACGATGGCTTGCGCCAGGCGGTAGCCGGTCATCGAATAGGGCAGATAGACCGCGTCGGCCCCGGCCCGCCGCATCTTTGACTCCGCTTCCTCTTCGGCCACGCGCACGCTGACGTTGAGCATCGGGTTCATGGATTTCGCCGACAGGATCAGGAAGAGGTTCTCCGCATCGGTCGCCAGGGCGGCAATGAGGCCCTTGGCTTTGGTGATGCCCACCTCTCGTAGCATCTCGTCGCGCGTACAATCAGCGAGCACGGCCAGGCAGCCCATCTTCATCGCGCGCTCAACGCGGTCAGGGTTCTTGTCCATCACGACGAAGGGTACGCCCGTGCGCAACATCTCTCGCGCCGCCCCGCGTCCCACTCGTCCAAACCCGCATAGCAGGTAGTGGTTCTCCAGTTTGTCGATCACTTTTTTCGTCCGCCGCTTCCCGAAATAGTCACTTAGTTCGAGTTCCAGAACAATCTGCGTCACCGTGGCCATGATGTAGAACATCGTGGTCACGCCGCCAATCAGGAGGAACAGGTTGAACACTCGCCCCGTTTGAGAGAGCGGGTGAACCTCCATGTAGCCAACCGTCGTGATCGTGATCGCAGACATATACAGCGAGTCGAGGAAACCCCAGCCCTCCACGATCATGAACCCCGCGGCTCCGCCAAAGGTGATGGCCGTCAGCAGGCCCGCAATCGTCAACGCACGCCGCCGCAGGTGTTCCATCGCTAGGTTCTCTTCACCACCAGCAGCGTCATGTCGTCCTGCAATTCATGGGAACCGGTGAAATGCTGCACCGCGTCGATCACCGATCCAATGATCTGTTCGCCCGGCAGGTGCGCGCCCTTCAGCGCCAGTTGCCGCAGCCGCTCCTCGCCAAACATCTCGCCGAACTCGTTCTCCGGTTCGGTGACGCCGTCGGTGTAGCATACCAGCACGTCACCCGGCAGCAACTGCAGGCGGCTTTCCTGATAGGGCGCATGCGGGAACAGCCCCACCACCATGCCGTTCACATCGAGCATGGAGGCCACTCCGTTCCGAATCAGGATGGGAGGCAGATGGCCGGCGTTGGTGTAGGTCAACATGCCAGAGGCCGGATCATACACGGAGAAAAAGAAGGTCGCGTATTTCTCCGGCGAGGTGTTGGCGTGCAACTGGCGATTGATGCGGCTCACCAGCATCGAAGTGGGAAAGGAGGTGCAGGCCCCGCGCTCGTCCTCGGCGGCCAGGCGCTGCACGTCGCTCATCACCAGGCGCAGCGAGGCCTGCAGGCTGGCCATCAGCAAGGCCGCCGAAATGCCCTTGCCGGCCACGTCGGCGATGGCCACGGCGAGGCAGCCCGAGGGCAAATCCTGGTAGTCGTAATAGTCGCCGGAAACGGTCCGCGCGGCGTGGCAAAGCGCCTCCACCTGCAAGCCCTCCAGTTTCGGCTTGGACTTGGGGAAGAGCTGCCCCTGCACTTCGCGGGCGATCTGCAGCTCGGCCTGCATGCGCTCGCTTTCCTTGGCCACCACCAGCAGCCGCTCCACGTTCTCCGTCATGCGGTTGAAGCTGCGGCTCAGCTCGGCCACCTGCTCGCCGCCGCGCACTTTGATGCGGTGGCTGAAGTCGCCTTTCATCACACGCTGCGTTCCTTCGTACAGATCCTGCACCGCCGCGGTGATGGTCGTTGTGATGCTCACGCCGATGAAGATGGAGATGAACTCCACGGCCACCAGCAGGATGGCCAGCGTGTACATGAACGGCATCAGCCCCGACTCCGTCCGTTGTGAGAAGAGCGTCCGCACCACGGCGCTCATGCGCGAATGGACGCCCAACAGCGCGGTGTCGGTTTGCGCGAGGTTGTCCCAAAAACGGATGGGCACACGCGTGCCCCAGAGCAGCTCCCAATCGAAACGGTTCACCGGAAGCGGCACGGCTTGCACAGCAGCCTCCTCCTCCTCCGGGCTTGCCATGGGAAAGAAACCGATCTGCCGGCGCCGGAAGGGCTGCGCCGAGGCCGGGTCGGCGAAATGGAGGACGCTCACCTCGCACAGGCCCGGCGCAAGGTCGGCGAAGAACTTCCGGGTCAGCGGCGCAAGGATGATCACTTCGCGTCCGCCCGTCACCACGTGGGCCCAACCGTGCAGATAACGGTCGCGCACCACCAGGCCTGACTCGTTGCCCTGCCCCGGCGTGCGTTCAACCGGCGGCGACCCTTCGGGAAACGAGTACAACTTGCCGCCGTCGTACACCATGATCAGCAGGCCCGGAAAGCGCTCCTGGTTCACCGCCCCAACCCGGTCCACGGCGCGCTCTATGATCGCCTGCGGCGCGCGCGCCAAGCTCTCCGCGCTCAAATGGAGCAGGGCAATCCGCCGTTCCATCTCCGAGTGCACCAGATAGACGGCGAACTGTCCGGCCGTCTCCTTGGCCGCATAGCCGGCCAGGCCCACAATCAGCAGCAGCGGAATGACGGCGATGAACAGGAACGCCACCACCAGGCGATTGCGCAGATTCCAAATGAAATGCCGCAACAGCCGCCGCGCCCATTTCACAAACGACCAGGCGAAGGCGCCGAGCATGACCAGCAGGGCCAGCAGCACCAGGCCCACATGAAGCGATGCGAATTGAAGCCCGGCGGCCAGCAGGCCCGCCGCGACCGTCAGCTTCTCCGAGGTCTCCCAACGGGGCAGCCAGTCGCTCCAGCCCAAGGCTGCCTGTTGACCTTCACCCGCGCTCATAGGCCTCCGCTGACGTCAAATGCGCGACTTCGCAATGGCCGGCGTCTCTTCCTCGGCAAGCTCCGGCAAGTGATCGATACCCTGCAGATAGTACTGTGTCAGGCCCTCACGCAGGATCGCCATCGCCTCTTTCGGGTCGTCGGCGAACTGGAACAGATCCAGGTCGGAAGGGCTGATCATGCCGTGTTTCACCAGCGCGTCGAAGTTCAGCACCTCTTTCCAAAACGCCGTTCCGTAGAGCACGATCACGATCTTCTTCATCAGCTTGTGCGTCTGCGCCAGCGTGAGCAACTCGCTCAGTTCATCCAGCGTGCCAAACCCGCCGGGGAACACAACGAGCGCCTTGGCCAGATACGCAAACCAGAATTTGCGCATGAAGAAGTAGTGGAATTCAAAACTCAGGTCAGGCGTAATGTACGGGTTGGGCGCCTGCTCAAACGGCAGGCCGATGTTGAGACCCACGCTCTTGCCGCCGGCGTCCATCGCGCCACGGTTGGCCGCTTCCATGATGCCCGGACCACCGCCCGTGGCCACCACAAAGCGCTGCCGTTCCTGATCGAGCAGCAGCGACCACTCCGTCACCAGCCGGGCCAACTCGCGCGCTTCGTTGTAGTAGCGCCCCATCGGCCCGTCTTCGTGAATGCGCGCCGAGCCGAAAAACACCACGGTGTCGTGAATCCGGTTTTGCCGGAAGTGCGACCAGGGGTGCAGATATTCGGCCAGAATGCGGATGGTGCGCGCATCGCGGCTGGCCAAAAACTCATGGTTCAGATAGGCAACGGGCATCCCGTTTTCTTTGGACGACGGCTTGGTCGGATCACTCATCGCGGGCTGGCTCCCTCTCCGCCGTGGCGCCCCGTTCCACTTCCAGGCCGTCCACGCGCTTCCCCAATTGTCTCACCGCCCGCACCAGGTCAGGCAGTTTCGGAAACGCCGCCACGGCCCGCCGCCACGTCTTCGCGTCGAAGTGCGGCGACCCGGCCACCACCGAACCCGCCTCGATGTCGCCTCCAATGCCCGCCTGCGCATAGACGACCGCGTTGTCGTGGATGGTGAGATGGCCGCTCACGCCCGCCTGCCCGGCCAGCAACACGTTCTTGCCCAGCACGGAGCTGCCCGCCAGTCCAGCCTGCGAACAGATGATGTTGTCCTCACCGATGACGCAGGCGTGTCCCACCTGGACGAGCGAATCAAGCTTCGCCCCGCGCTTCACGCGCGTCTCGCCCATCGTCGCGCGGTCAATCGAGGTGAGCGACTGGATCTCCACATCGTCCTCAATCACTGTGATGCCCGATTGCACGATTTTGAAGTGCGTGCCTTCCTTGGTCTTGGCGAAGCCAAACCCGTCGCCGCCCACCACCACGCCGTTTTGCAGAATCACGCGGTTGCCTACACGGCAGAACTCGCGCACCACGGCGTGGGAATGCGCAATGAAGTCGTCGCCGATCTCGGCGCCCTCGTATACGACTACATGCGGATGAAGGACCGCGTTGTTCCCGATGCGCACACGCTCGCCCACCACGGCGAACGGCCCGATGGAGGCCCCTTCGCCGATGACGGCCGAAGCGGCGATGGCGGCTTGCGGGTGGATGCCTGGAGCCGGGCGCGGCGGTTGATAGAACATCGCCAGGGCGCGCGCGAAATCGTGGTAGGGGTTGGCGCTGACGACGCTTGTGATGGCCTGCCCACTGACCGCAGCCGTCACCAGAATCGCCCCGGCGCGCGTGTCCTTCACCTTATGTGCGTACTTCGGGTTGGCCAGAAAGGTGAGCTCGGAGGGCTCGGCCTGCTCCATGCCCCGCACGCCGGTGATGTCCAGTTCCCCGTCGCCGATTACGGTGCACCCCAACGCCGCCGCCAGCTCTCGCAGTTTCATCGTCAAGCATCAGGGTAGCGCGCCCGATTCCCCGCTGCCGTCCAACCTGCGAGATAAAGGAAGGGAACCTAATGGCCTTCAACCGCGTCCCCCTAGCCGTGAGAACTCAGGCGCTTCTCTTCCTCTTTGCCGTGTCCGTGCCCCTTGCCGCGCAGGAACGGCTCAACCGATACGCACTCCTGCTGAACGACCCGCCGCTGGCCGCGGTCGAGTCCTTCGGCAAGGCGGGCCCTCGAGCCGCATCGGCCGACGCCCGCGCCCGCGTAGCGGCGGCACAAACCAGCCTGCGGGCCGCGCTGGCGGAGCGCAACGTCACGGTGCTCGGCAGCGCCGATACGGTGGTCAACGCGGTGTTCGTCCATTCGCCCGACGCAGCCGCGCTTGGCCTCGCTACCCGGCGTCCGCCGAGTGGTGCCCATGGAGGCTCACAAGGCGCACATGGTGAAGGCGCTCGACCTGATCCGCGCGCAGATTGGCTGGAACAACGTCGGCGGAGCGGACAACGCGGGCAAAGGCGTGAAAATCGCCATCCTCGATTCCGGCATCGACAAGGACCATCCCGCCTTCCAGGACGCTTCGCTCGCCATGCCCGCCGGCTATCCGCGCTGCGCGGGCAGCGATTGCAACTACGCCAGCAACAAGATCATCGCCGTGCGCAGCTACGTCGACCTGCTCGTGCTCCCGGAAGTCCCTGCCGACTCGCGCCCCGACGACCTCACGCCGCGTGACCGTGTCGGCCACGGCACCGCCGTCGCCTTCGTCGCCGCGGGCAACCAGGTGTCCACGCCGCTCGGCCAGGCCTCCGGCGTCGCACCCAAAGCTTGGGTCGGGAACTACAAGATCCTCGGTTCGCCGGGCGTCAACGACGTCACATTCACCGACGTCTTCATCCAGGCCCTCGACGACGCCGTGAAGGACGGCATGGACATCGCCGTTTACTCCTATGGACGCGGCGCGCTGTGGGGGCCCACCGATCGCGGCGCCACCTGCGAGGAGACGGCCAACCGCGCTTGCGACCTCTCCGCCGACGCCGTGGAGAACGCCACCCGCGCCGGGCTCACCGTCGTCGTCTCGGCGGGTAATGACGGCGACCTCGGCAACCAGCCGCCCACCCTGAATACGATCAACTCACCCGCCACCGCGCCCTCGGCGCTCTCAGTGGGCGCCACGACGAACTCACAGCGCTATGTGGCCAGCGTCCGCGCCCCGGCCGGCGCACCGCAGGCCATCACCGACATCGCGTCCTTCTTCGGCAACGGTCCCAAGCCACCGGCCGCCTTCTCCACCACCGTGAAGGACGTGCGCACGCTCGAAAACGACGGCACAGCCTGTACGCCGCTCGCCAATGGCAGCCTCAATGGCATGTTGGCACTGATCGACCGCGGCAACTGCCAGATCGCCATCAAGGCCATCAACGCCCAACAGGCCGGCGCCGTGGGAGTAATCCTCATCCAGTCCGACAACTCCGATTTCATCTTTCCTCCGACGGGCCTTGAAGAAACAGGCATCCCCCTGGCCATGATTGGAGCCACCCCCGGCGCGGCGCTGCGCACCTACGTCAACGCCAATGCGAATGCCCAGGTGACGCTCGACCCCACTCTGCGAGCCGAATCGCAGACGTCGAATCAGATCGCCTATTTCAGCTCCTATGGTCCGAATATCCGCACCACGGGCATCAAGCCCGAGGTGGTCGCTCCCGGCCTGCCTCTGTATATGGCGACGCAAAGCCTCGATCCCAATGGCGCGATGTACAACCCCTCGGGCTGGGTCACCGCGCAGGGCACCAGTTTTTCCGCCCCAATGGCCGCCGGCGTCGCCGCCCTCTTCAAGCAGCGCTTCCCTAATGCCACGCCCGCGCAGGTGAAGTCGGCGGTGGTGAATTCGGCCAGCGCCGACATCGACGACATTATCGACGGCAACCTGGTGAGCCCGGCCCGTGTCACCTCGATGGGCGCCGGCAAGGTGAATGTGAACGATACCGCCCGTACGACGCTGGTGGTCGAACCCTCCACCTTCAGCTTTGGCACGCTCACAGCCAACTCCACGCCCTCACCGCAGACGCTGGTCTTCCGCAATCTGGGCGATTCGGCCATCACGGTTCGTATCGACAATCGTGCCCGCGACCTCTCCAACAACGCGCGCGTCACGCTTTCCACCAGCGCCTTCCCGCTCGCGCCCGGGGCCTCGCAGCAGGTGACCGCCACGCTGCAGGGCACCCCGAATGCCGGCGGCTATGAGGGCGAACTCGTCGTCACCGGCGGCGTCACCACCATTCGCGTTCCCTACCTCTTTATGCGCTCCGACAACGTCCTGTTCGACGCTTTCCCGGTCACCAACTTCTTCTTTGAGGGCATCGCCGGCGAGGCCATTCCCGGCGGAGCGTTCACACGGCTCGTCCTGAAGGCGACCGACCAATACGGCCTGCCGGTCGGCGGTCTGCCGGTGCGCTATCGCGCCACCCGTGGCGGAGGCCGCATTGAGGTGGCGTTGGATGCGACAGACTCGCTCGGCATCGCCGCCGTGCGCGACGGCTTCCTCGGCCCGGAGATTGGCGAACAGGAGTTTGTCGCCGAGGTCGGCACGGCGCCCAACCTCGTCTCCGTCATCTTCCCCGGCCGCGCCCGGCTGCGCCCGGTGATCCGCACGGATGGTGTCGTCGATGCCGCCAGCGGCCTCGCGGGCAACGGCCTGGCCCCTGGCAGTTACATCTCCATCTTTGGCCAAAACTTGAGCGACGTCACGCGTGCCGGCGTGACGCTCTCGCTGCCGCTGTCGCTGGCCGGCATCAGCGTCAGCTTTGACATCCCCAGCCGCCAGCTCAGCTACCCCGGCCGTCTCCACTTCGTCAGCCCGACGCAGATCAACGTGCAGATCCCCTGGGAGCTCGCCGGCCAGAACTCAGCGCAGATGAAGGTATCGATCGGCGATTACTCATCGGCCCTCTACACGGTTCCGCTGAACAACGTCTCTCCCAATGCGTTTGAGTTCACCGATCCCGGCACCGGGCGCCGCCTGGCCGCCGCGCTCGACGCCAACTTCGCGCTCGTCTACGATGCCAACAAGGCTAAGAAGGGCCAGTTCATTCAGATCTACTGCAACGGCTTGGGACCGGTGGATGCCACACCGCCGTCCGGCGAACCCTCGTCGGCGAACCCCTTGGCCCGCACCACCACCGCGCCCACGGTCACCATCGGCGGTCGGCCGGCTGAGGTGGTCTTCTCCGGCCTCGCCCCGGGTATTGTCGGCCTCTACCAGGTCAACGTCCGCGTCCCGGCTGACGCGCCTTCCGGACTGCAGCCCGTCACCATCCAGATGGGCAATGTAACCGGAAAGGCCACGAACATCCCCATTGAGTAGCGGCGGAACGGGGACAGCCGCTGCTGTCCCCCCGCTGCCGCACCCCGCCAGCGCGCCTTCCCGTGCGTCGTATAATGAAATCTCGGAAGCCCAGCCCTCCCCATGGAAGATCTCAAGAAGAAGTTGCAGGAGGAGATCGCCGCTCTGGAATACGAAATGCATGTCGAGCTCCCCAGGGAAATCGCGCGCGCTCGTGCCTACGGTGATCTCAGTGAAAATGCGGAATACTCAGCGGCCAAAGAGCGGCAGAGTTACGTCGACGCGCGGCTCTCGCAGTTGAAGGGCCGCCTGCGCCATTTCTCCATGATCGACATGAGCCGCATTCCTCGCGACAAAGTGGGGCTCGGCTCGGAAGTCAGGGTCCTTGACCTCAAGAAGGACGAGGAGATCTCCTACAAGCTGGTTGCCAGCGAGGAGGCCGACGTCAATGCCGGCCGCATCTCCACCACCTCGCCGATCGGCAAGGGGCTGCTTGGCAAGGAAGTGGGCGACACTGTTAAAATCATCATTCCGGGCGGCGCCAAGGAATTCGAGATCCTCAAGCTCACCACGATTCACGATCAGGTTTAGGCGGCGCCGGGAAGCGGGAGCAGTGACAACATGACCTTCACCAATATGATCGGGGTCACCTGCAACAAGGTGATTGTCGGCATTGTGGGCATTCTCAAGGCTCTCGGCATTCACCCCAACGCGCTTACCCTGATTGGGCTCCTGATCAACATCGGAGCCGCCGTCCTGCTCGCCCAGGGCCGGTTCTTCGCCGCCGGATGGGTGATCACCGGCGCCGCCATCTTCGACATGGTCGACGGCCGGGTGGCCCGGGAAACCAACCAGGTGACACGGTTCGGCGGCTTCTTTGACTCCGTAATTGACCGCTACTCCGACCTCGGCCTGCTCATGGGCCTGCTCGTGTATTACGCCAACATCAACCGGCCCTTCTACGTCGTCCTGACGGCGATTGTGATGACTGCCTCGGTGATGATCAGCTACACGCGCTCACGCGCCGAGAACACGATTCCCAAGTGCAAGGTCGGCTTCCTGGAACGGCCCGAGCGCATTGTCCTGCTCATCATCGGCGCGCTGTTTAACCGCATTCCCGCCGTGTTGTGGGTGATCGCGGTGCTCGGCAACATTACGGTGATCCACCGCATGATCTTCACCTGGCAGGAAACCACGCGGCTTGAGGACGCCCAGCTTCGCTCGGTTGGTCAGTCGGAAAAGGCCGCCAGGGCTTAGCCCGCCGCGCCGTCGTCGCCTTCCAGGATCACGAACGCCATCCCGTTCTGTGTGGTGTGCGTCAACGACAGCGCAATGCGCTTCACACCCATTCGCGCCGCCACCTCAGCCGCCACACCGTGTAGACGCAGGGGTCGGCCGGCCTGAAGGCAGGTTGGCCACTTCAAAGTCCTGCCAGGTCACGCCCCGCCGCCACCCCGTGCCGATCGCCTTCATGCCCGCTTCCTTGGCCGCAAAACGGGCCGCGTAGCGTTCGAACTTGTTCGCTTTGCGCTCCACATAGGCAATTTCGCCCGGCGTGTAGATGCGCTTCACAAAGCGCTCGCCGTAGCGTTCAATCGAATGGCGGATGCGGTCCACCTCGGCCAGATCGATGCCCGTTCCGAGAATCAAAGTCCTGCTCCCGTGGTGGTAAGAGTCAGCCGCCCGTGCTTGACTCCCTTGGTCGACAACAGCGCGTCGGCAATCTTCCTGACCTCTCCCGCCTTTCCCTTCACGACCAGCACCTCGAGGCAATTGTCGTGATCCAGGTGCACATGCAGGGTGGAGAGGATGTTGTGGTGGTGGTCGTGCTGCAATCCAGTGAGCCGCTCGCTGAGTTGCCTCACATGATGGTCGTACACCAAGGTGACCGTGCCCACCACCGGCACTTCGGGCTTCTCCCAATCGTGACGAACCAACTCGTCGCGAATGAGGTCCCGAAACGCTTCGGAGCGGTTCGTATAGCCCCGCTCCGAAATAAGATCATCAAACTTGTTCAACAAACTTGCGTCGATAGCTACGCCGATGCGGCTGAGATCACTCATGGAAAGCCCATCCACGAGACTAGCCGAGGCACTGCTTCCCCGCAACTACGCTTCACCGCTTGGAGCGTGCGGATTAGCCTTCCGCTTTTTGCTGCTTGCGGTATTCGCTCCAGCGCTTCTTCTGCGCTTCGGCGATCCGTTTCCGCGCCGCGGCGCTCATCTTGCGGCGTTTGCGCGGCTTTTCCTCGGCCGGAGCCGCGCTCGCGCTGGCGCTCTTTGCCGGACGGCCAGGAGAACGCTTGCCCATCGCTTCGCGCAGCTGACGGATCTGTTCGTCCAGCCGCTCTTTCTGCAGCAGCAAACCTTCCAATGCCGCCGCGAGCAGGTTCGGATCATTCATAAGTTGTGTTGGTCGAGCCATGGGTAACCTCGTCTAAAGATTCTATATCAATGTAACAAAAATTACTATCTACAATCCCCGCTCCGAATCCACCAGGATCGTAACAGGGCCTTGGTTGGTGAGCGTCACCTCCATGCTCGCCTGAAACACACCGGTCTCGACGATCAATCCTGTCCGCCGCAATTCATCCACGAAATACTCGTACAGTTCCCGCGCCTGAGCAGCACCGGCGGCTCGTTCGAACGAAGGCCGGTTACCTTTCTTGACGTCTCCCCACAAGGTGAATTGACTCACCACGAGCACCGCGCCCCCCACTTGCTCTACGCTCCAGTCCATCTTCCCCTCGGGATTCGAGAAGATCCGCAAACCGGCTATCTTGCGCGCCAGATACCGCGCGCTGTCCTCGCTGTCCTCCCCTGAAACCCCCACCAGGACAAGCAGGCCCCGTGCAATCGCCCCCACCACCTCTCCGTCCACCTTCACGCTGGCTTCGGAAACCCGCTGCACCACGGCTCTCATGACGTTTCGCTTCTCTCCCTGCTTCCCGGCGACCGCAGGCGCCCACAGGTGATTATCCCGCGGCTCTAAGCCAATCACCCGAGCGACCCCGCCCGCACAGTCCCCGATACTGAGCACAATGATCTTCAGACGCAAACGAGGGGGCCGCAGATTGCCCGTCGGCTTCTACCACCTGCAGAGCGAGGGCCAATCCGCCCAGGGCTTTGGTGACGCCGACTTCATCCGCTTACGCGACGAGGATGGCAACGTCTGGCAGGGAACCGTCGATGTTCACGGCGACAGTTCGCTCCACTACCGGTTCCGCGACGCCAAAGGCAACTCCATCAGCGGCTTTTCCGATGATTATGGCGTGCTGCTGCGCGACGGCCGGGGGCGCACCTGGCGCGGCTACATCTGCTAAACCACACCGCCCGCGCTCATTGCGGGCGTCTCGAATACTTCTCATACAATTTGGTGTGCTTACTGTCCAGGCTCACCTGTTTGCCTTGAATGAACAGGTGCCGGATCTGAGTCCGGCTTTCCAGCGGATCGCCATCAGTCAAGATGAGGTCGGCCAGTTTGCCTTCCTGAATTGAGCCGAGCTGCCCGCCGAGCCCCCAGATTTCGGCCGCGTGCACCGTGAGAGCCTTCAAGGCCACGTCCTTGGGCAGGCCAAACGCAACCGCCGCCGCGGCCTGATACGGCACGTTGCGGGCAAACTGATTGTCGAAGCTCCCGAAGGCAAACTTGACCCCAGCCTTGTGCAATTCCGCCGGCAGCGTGTACTGGCTGTCGTAGGCGGCGTCTTCTTCCACAGGCAGCGTATGCGTTTCGCCGAGAATGACGGGGATCTTGTCCTTCACGATCTCCGCCACCGCCTTGCCGGGCTCGCGCACCTCGGCCAGAATGATTTTCACCCGTTCGCGCCGGGCAAAGGCAATCGCGTCCAGAATCGTTCGTTCGCGCTGCGCCACAACCAGCAGCGGCCGCCGGCCGGCCAGCACCGGCAGCATGGCTTCCAGTTTGGGATCCGTCTGGAAGCCGGCGCCGCCCGCACTCTTCGCTTTCTCATAGCGGCGCGCATCTTCAAAGAACAGGCGGAGTTTCTCTAACTCCTCGTCGTAACGCTTTTTGGCCTCGCCATAAGCTGTTGCCCGCGTATTAAAGAATTCTCCGCTCGAGGTGGCAATTACCGGGAAATTGAGCCTGACCACGACATCGCCCTTCACGCTCATCTCTTCCCACGTCCAACCATCCAGATGGATCATGGCACCTTGGCCTGAGATGATCCCGCCCTGCGGCAACGTGACCACTGAGGTGATGCCGTTGGCCCGCGTGACAGCGATATGCTCACTCTCCGGATTCACCGCAATCAGCGCCCGCAACTGAGGATTGAAGTCGCCCAACTCGTTTGTGTCACTCGTCTCTCGAACCGCACCGATCTCACTCAAGCCAATATTGGTGGCCGAGTTGATCAGACCCGGATAGAGGTGCAGGCCCTTGGCGTCGATCACCGTGGCCCCTTTGGGCGCGGCCAACTTCGCCCCAACACCAGCGATTTTCCCGCCCTGGATGAGCACCGAACCACTCGGGATTTCCTCCCCCACCACAGGGTGGATGTAGGCGTTGCGGATCAGGATCGTCTCCTGTCCCGCCGCAGCAGCCAGAAACGCAAAGAGTAGAATGATCGCTCTCATGCCGGCCTCCGGACCGGCGCCGCCGCCGGTTTCTTCTGCTTCTCCTCGAGCGCCTTCTTCCTCAATTCGAGTTTCATCCGCGCTTTCTCGTCTTCTTCGCGGCTAAAGTACATTACACCGTCCACAAATACCTTCTCCACCTTGCTGTAATTCGAGAGAGGATGTTGATCGTAGATCACCAGATCGGCATCTTTGCCCACCTCAATCGAACCCACGCGGGAGTCGATGGCGAGTTGCTTGGCCGGATTGATGGTCACCATGGCGAGGGCTTCCTCTTCGCTCAGGCCGCCATATTTCATCACCTTGGCCGCTTCCAGGTTCAGGTGGCGCATCAGTTCCGCCGAATCCGAATTGAGCGACACAAGCACGCCGCGCTTGTGCATCAGCGCCGCATTGTAGGGAATGGCATCGAAGGCTTCCACTTTGTACGACCACCAGTCACTGAAGGTGGACGCCCCGGCGCCGTGCTTGGCAATCTCGTTGGCGACTTTGTAGCCTTCCAGGACGTGCTGCAGCGTGCGGATCTTAAATCCAAATTCATCCGCTAACCGAAGGAGCATTACGATCTCGTCAGCGCGGTAACAATGCGCATGAATAAACCGTTTGTCTTCGAGAATCTCCACCAGCGGGTCTAACTTCAAGTCGCGCCTCGGGGGAATCGCCGTCTCGCCTCTCACTTTCCGGGCTTCGAACGCTTTCCAATCGGCCTGATAACGGCGCGCATCGGTAAAGGCCTGCCGGATCACATCCTCCACGCCCATGCGTGTCGCCGGGTAGCGCAGCGTGGTTGCGCCAAAGGAAGGCGTGCTGCCGCGGCGCTTCGGATTCTCGCCCAACGCAAACTTAATTCCCGGCTTCGCGCCTTCAAACAACAGCCCTTTGACGTCTTTTCCCCAGCGCGTCTTGATCACGGAGCACTTACCGCCAATGGCATTGGCGCTTCCATGGAGGACATTTACAGTGGTTACGCCTCCGGCCAAGGCGCGGTAAATGTCGATGTCTTCAGGATTCAATACGTCCTCAATGCCGACCATGGAACTTACCGACACGCTGCCTTCATTGATCGAGTCAGCGCCAATATGCGAATGGCAGTCAATGATTCCCGGAATCACGTACTTTCCGGCCGCATCCACCACCGTGGCCCCACCGGGAATCATCAGCTTTTCGCCGACTTCGGCAATCTTGCCGTTGGAGATCCGGATCGACCCTTCCAGTCGCCCCTTGGTCACGGTCAGGATCTTCGCGTTCTGGATTACCAGGTCCGCCGCTGGCAGCGAGCACGCCACCAGCGCCAGGACCCCACCAACCTGCCAGAGCGTCTTCATTTCGCAGCCTCCTCCTTCTTTGCCTCCACCGGCGCGGGTTCGTATTTCACACCATCCACAATCACGGCCTTCACTTTTGACCGCTCCTGAAACCAGTCGCCATCCACCACCGTGAGGTTGGCGATCTTACCCGCCTCGAGGCTGCCCACGCGGTCGGCGACGCCGTAAATTTCCGCCGCGGAGAGCGTCAGCGCCCGCACGGCATCTTCACGCGATAGACCAGCATCGATGGCCTTCTTGAGCGCAGCGCGCAACTCCGAGGGTTTCTCGATGCCGCCGGAGTAGAAGGCGAATTTCACCCCGGCCTTTTGCAGCGCGGCAGCGGCCGCTGGAGCGGCTTCGCGCAGTTCCAACGTGCGCACGCTGTCACGCACGTCGGGGTTGGCTTCCTTAGGCTTTTCGGGGAATTGCAGGCTCACCAGGACGGGAAAGCCGCTGGCCTTGATCGCCTCGATGGCGCGGGCAGCGTCGTGACCGCCGTAGAGCACCACATCCCGCTTCAACTCCGCTCCGAATTTGGCCATCCGCTCCAACTCCACCCGCGTGGCGGCGGGCAACAGCACGCGCGGCGAGGCCAGTACGCCTTCCAGCGCCCGGTCGTACTCCACGCGCCTCATCCCCCGCGGCGACTTCGCATAGAGTTCCTTGGCCGCTTGATAGTGATCGGCATCGAGATACACCTGTCGGATGTAGGCGAACGCACCCATCAGCGAGCCGGGAAAACTGGTGAATCCCGAGGTGCGCACGCTTAGAGATTGCCCCAGTGGCGAGGCGACCACCATCTGGCCCGGCTTGTCTCCGGCCAGGTTGATCCAGGAACCGTGTCCGGCGAAGATGCCAGTCGAGGGGAAGACGACGGCCGAGGTAAACCCGGCGTCGCGGGCCTGCGCGATGCCGGCGTCGCCGGATTGCACCAATTCCACGCCGCTGAGCCAGGCGGTGTTGGACGGACGGTCCTCCGGTCCCCGCACCACAGGACCTGCAGGGGCCGCGCCCCGGCCGCGCGACGAGGCTGGTTCCTGGCTCGAGGCGGCGCGGGGAATGCCCCAGTTGCTCATGGCGTTGGTGAAGCCTGGATAGACGGTGAGGCCCAAGCCTTCAATGATCCAGGCATCGGGGGGAATCGCGGCGCTGGCGCTGGCGGCTTCGACAAGCCCGTCGCGCACCACCACATTGCCGCGCTCGATCACCGCGCCGGTCCCGGTGTAGATCTTGGCCCCCCGCACTGCCAGCACCTTGGGAGCCTCCGCCCACAGCGCGCCGGCCGCGAGCAGAATCGCCAGCACATTCATTCGCCACATGGCCTTCCAGACCCTCCTGAAACCGCTCCTATCAAGTGAATCCGCTATTATAGGGGTTTCTTTCACATGCCCTCCCGAAAGCAGCCGCCGCAGACGCCTCGCGCCCAGGCCACTTCCTATAAAGACGCCGGAGTCAACATCGACGAAGCCGACCGCGCCGTGGCGCGCATCAAGCGACTGGCGAAGTCCACTTTCTCGCCAAATGTTCTCACGGGAATCGGCAGCTTCGGGGCCGCCTTCAGTCTCGCCGGATGGAAGAAGCCGGTCCTGATCAGCTCCGCCGATGGCGTGGGCACCAAGCTGAAAGTGGCCTTCCTGGCCAACAAACACGACACGGTGGGCGAGGACCTGGTGAATCACTGCGTCAACGACATCATGGTGCAAGGCGCGACGCCGCTCTTCTTCCTCGACTATTTTGCCACGGGAACGCTGAACGCCCTCATTACCGCGGATGTGATCGCCGGAATTGCCCGCGGCTGCAAAGCCAACGGCTGCGCGCTCATCGGCGGCGAAACGGCCGAGATGCCGGGGCTTTACTTACCGGGCGAGTATGATCTGGCCGGTTTCATCGTCGGCGCGGTGGAGCAGAAGAAGCTGCTCACCGGCGCGGCCATCCGGCCCGGCGACCTGCTCCTCGGCCTGCCATCCACAGGGCTTCACACAAACGGCTACTCGCTGGCGCGCAAGCTGCTCTTTGAGGTGGCCAAAGCGGATGTCGGCACGCACCTGCCTGAGTTAGGCTGCACGGTGGGCGAGGAGTTACTGAAGGTTCACCGCTCCTATGCCAAGCCGATCGCGGCTCTGCGCGATGCCGGCATCCTCAAGGGCGCGGCCCACATCACCGGCGGCGGCATCACGGACAACCTGCCGCGCATTCTGCCCGATTCGGCATCGGCGGAGATCCACACACGCTCGTGGACGATTCCGCCCGTGTTTGAGCTGCTGCGCTCGATCGGCAACGTGCCGCTGGATGACTACCGGCGCACGTTCAACCTCGGCGTGGGCATGATCCTGGTGGTCGATGCCAAGCGCGCCACGGCGGCCGAAGCGCTGCTCAAGAAGGTGCGCGCGCCGTTCTTTGAGATCGGCCACATTGTCGCCGCCAAGCCGCGCGCGCCGCGCGTCGTGTATCTCGACTAGTTCATGGGCAAACGAATCGGCATTCTCCTCTCCGGCCGCGGCTCCAATTTCGAGGCCATCGCCGGCAACATCCGCAACGGAATGCTCGACGCCGAAATCGCCGTGGTCATCTCGAACCGCGAGGCCGCACCAGGGCTGGCGACCGCCCGCGCCCTGGGCCTGAACGCGGTGTGTCACCCTTCCAAGGGAATCGAACGCGAGGCGCTCGACGCGCAGTTAGTGGCCACGCTGCGGCAGCACGACGTCGACCTCGTCATCCTCGCCGGCTACATGCGCCTGCTGAGCCCCGTGTTCATCCGCGCCTTTCCGCAGCGCATCCTGAACATTCATCCCTCGCTGCTTCCGGCCTTTCCTGGACTGGACGCCCAGCATCAGGCCTTCGAGTATGGCGCCAAGATCTCGGGGTGCACCGTGCATTTCGTGGATGAGCAACTCGACCACGGGCCCATCGTTCGCCAGGCCGCCGTTCCGGTTTTGGCCGGCGACACAGCCGAGACGCTTTCCGCGCGCATCCTCGCTGAGGAGCACAAGGTCTACTCCGAGGCCATTGGCATCGTGCTCTCTGGCCGCTACCGTATAGAGGGACGACGCGTCCTGGTTGAGGAGAACTAACATGAACCGCCGCCAATTCGCCGTTACTACCGCCGCCGCGGCGCAAACCGCGCTGGCTTACCAACGCACCATCGGCGCCAATGACCGCATCCGCGTCGGCGTCATCGGCGCGGGAGGCCGCGGCCGCTACCTGACGGGTGAGTTCAAAGAGATCGGCGCCGAGATGGCGGCCGTGTGCGACGTGGCCGAGGCCAATCTTGAGGCCGGCCTGAAGGCCGCCAGCACCGGAGCCAAGCCGTACGACAACTACAAGCGGCTGCTCGAAGACAAGTCGATCGACGCCGTCATCGTCTCCACGCCTGACCACTGGCACGCGCAGATGACGATCGATGCCGTCGAAGCGGGCAAGGACGTGTATGTCGAAAAGCCGCTCGCGCACACCATCGCCGAGGGCTACCGCATGATCGAGGCGACGCGGCGCACCAAGCGCATCGTGCAGGTGGGCATGCAGCGGCGCAGTTCTGCGCTGTTTCAGGAATCGCGCGCCATCGCGCAGTCCGGCGAACTGGGAAATGTGCGGCTGGTGAACTCCTGGTGGTACAACCACCAGGCATCGATGAACACGAGCCCGGTAACGGGCAAGGTCGACTGGCAGCAGTGGCTCGGCACATCACCGAAGCGCGAGTTTGATCCGATCCGATTCCGCAACTGGTATTACTTTTGGGACTACTCAGGCGGACTCATGATCGGCCAGGCGGCGCATGTGATCGACGCCATCCACTGGTACATGAACTCCGACGCGCCGCTGGCGGTCACCACATCGGGCGGGGCGGTGAACATCGACGGCGTGGAGATTCCCGAGACCACGTGCATGTCGATTGAGTATCCGCAGAACTACCTGGCGGTGTTCACCGTCGGCTACAAGGCCATGCGGTACAACATGTTCAACGACCAGTGCAAGCAGTTCCACGGCGACAAAGCGCGCCTGGACGTGGGCCGCGAATGGTATGCGCTCTATCCGCAATCGACCGCGATTGAGATGAAGCCGAGCCGCGAGAAGAAGATGCCCGGCTCGTTCAACCCGGCCACGCGCGATCACATCCGCAACTTCCTGGACTGCATCCGCACGCGAAACGAACCCAACGCTCCGGTGGAGGCGGGCCAGTCGACAAACATCGTGCTCTGCATGGCGATTGAGTCGCTGCGCACGGGACGGCGGATGAAGTGGAATCCGGTGTCGCGTCGCGCCGAAGCATAAGCGGCCCGCTCAGGGCACCCAGGTGAGCGTCTTGGCCGGGGGTGCGTCATTCGGTACGAGGCCGGGCTGCGCGGGCAGCGGGGCGGGTTGATTGGGAAGCGGCCCGGGGAAGCGGCCGGGGTTCGATCCATAGGCGTGGATGGAAGTAAACAGGGTTTCCATAGCGGCTCCAGTGTAGGGGGCGGTGTGTACGCGCGGTTTTCCTGGCGGGCGGAAGTGGTTGCTGGGAGAAGGGGAAGAGAATTTCCCGGTGTGTGTGATCGGGAATGAGCGGAGAGTGATTTCGAGCCGTCACCGGTTGGGCGGCGGCGGAGGTGCCGGTGGTGTGAGGGCAACGCCGGTGATCATCGTGGATTGGAGACGCCAGCCGCGCGCCGTTCGATGGAACACAGCGATGTTGGAGTAGCGGCAGCCTCGGTGGTAATCGAAGCCGGCGATGGCGCGCTGACCATCGCGGGTTACATGAGGTGTGCGAACCGCGAGCAGTTTTCCACGCTTGGCGGCGTTCGCGGCGCGTGTCGCGAGGGCAGTAAGGTCGGTTCCTTCCAGGGGAGTTGCCCCGGAGCGAATGTAGTTCAAGGCATCCTCAATCACTTTTCGGCGCTCCGGATTGGCGATGAGCGCGGCTTCGAGCAGTGCCCGTGCACGCGGCGAAGCGTTGAGTTTCAACGATTGAATGGCGTAATGAGTGGCGCCCCCGCCGAGTTCGCCCTTGGCCCCGTAAGCAAGTAGGTTCCATTCCCGCTCCGTCGCCGGCTGAATCAACTGACCAACGACGGCTTCCGCAAGATCGTGATCGATTTCACCGGCGCCGGGCTCCGGTAACTGTTTGAGCGCCTGACGGACCGCTACAGGTTCGCCGAGGTATGTGAGCAACCCCAGAGCTTCTTTCTCCTTGATGCCCTTTCCGCTCAACAACTCGGCGAGCAGTTGCCGGAATTCGAAGATCTGAGCAATGAACTCCTCCGGATCTTGGATATCCAGATCCTTGGTCTGAAACAGAGCCTTCAGCGCACTGGCTTGCTGTGCGCGGGGAAGGCGGCCAATACGGGCGAGTTCCTGTTCGGCACTGGGACGATCCGTCTGCGCCATCAGCGGCAGCGGGCGGAGCCACGAGGCCAGTGCGAGGGTTAGGATGATCTGAATCGTGCGTCGAGATCGGCCCGCCATCGTGGCTTCATTTTGGCATGATTCGTTGGGGCGAAATAGCTAAGAGGGAAGACGAGAGCTGGGGTGTTTGGGTGGCCCCTCTGGCCTTGTGGCTGGTGCGGAGCAGGCGTACGATGGTCGCTTCATGAAAACGCTTGCCATCCTCTTTTCCTCAACGTTTCTTGCTTTTGCGCAAGGGGGTGGCGGAAGCGAGGCAACGGTGGTCCTGCGCCTGGATGCCACGCCGGGGGCGAAGCTGAAGACCGTACCCGTCTCGGCGGTCAAGCTCGAAGGCGGCTTCTGGGAGCCGCGGCGCAAAACCAACGTCGAGAAGAGCATCCCCACGCTGCTGCAACTGCTCGAAGAGCACGGCGTGATGGACAACTTCCGGCGCCTCAGCGGCAGGAAGCAGGTGGAACGGAAGGGCCCGCTCTACACCGACTCGGACCTCTACAAGTGGATGGAGGCGGTGGCCTGGGTTCTCGCCAGTGAGGACCGTCCTGAACTGCGCCGCACGTTTGACGCGTTGACGGCGGACATCCTGGCGGCCCAGGAGCCCTCGGGTTACCTCAACACCTTCTTCCAGGAGGATCGCAAGGCGCGCCGCTGGAAGGAGCAGACCTCGGGCCATGAGCTCTACTGCCTGGGCCACATGCTGCAGGCGGCCATTGCGTATTACCGAGCGACCGGCAACCGCACGCTGCTCGATGGCGGCATCAGGTTTGTCGAACACCTGGTGCGCGACTTCGGTCCCGGCAAGCAGCCGCTGATGGCCGGGCACCCGGAGATTGAGATGGCGCTGGTGGAGCTCTATCGCACGACGGGCGAGAAGAAGTACCTCGCGCTGGCGGGCTACATCCTCACCGGCGAGCGCGAGCGTTTGAAGCTGACGCCGCAGCAGATCGCCTACACCTTCAGCGGGCGGCCGTTCATCGAGCGCACGGTGATGGAAGGGCACGCCGTGCGGGCGGGCTATGCGGCCTCGGGGGCGACCGATTACTGGATGGAGTCAGGCGACGCCGCGTTTGGCGCCACGCTGGAACGGCTGTGGCAGGATATGGTGCGGTCCAAGATGTACATCACCGGCGGCATCGGTTCGCGCAGCGCGGGCGAAGCGTTTGGCGATCCCTATGAACTGCCTAACGCGAAGGCGTACACGGAAAGCTGCGCGGCCATCTCGAACCTGATGTGGAACTGGCGCATGCTGCAGGCCACGGGCGAAGCGCGCTTTACCGACGTGATGGAGACGGCGCTCTATAACTCGATTAACTCGGGCATGTCGCTCTCCGGGACGATGTATTGCTACCGCAATCCGCTGGAGCTGACGCGCGAGGCGAGCGCGACGATTCGCAATCCCTGGTACAACACCACCTGCTGCCCGCCGAACCTGGAGCGGATGTTCGCCTCGCTGCCGGGGTACTTCTATGGCACCAGCGCCGAGGGGCTGTGGGTCCATTTCTACGACCGCAACAAGATGGCGTGGAAGCTCGACGACGGCACGCCGCTGGCCGTGACGATGGAGACGAAGTACCCGTGGGAGGGCGTGGTGGAGATGACGGTGTCGCCGCGGGCGGAACGGGAATTCACCGTGTTTCTGCGTGTGCCCGGCTGGAGCGATTCGACGCGCGTGGCCGTGAATGGCGCGGCGGTGGCGGGCAAGGCCGAGGCGGGGCGATACCTCGCCGTGAAGCGCCGCTGGAAAGCGGGCGACAAGCTGAAGCTCGAGTTCTCGATGACGCCGCAGGCGATCGTCTCGCACCCGCGAGCGCTGGAAAACCAGGGTCGCGTTGCCGTGAAGCGCGGGCCCCTCGTGTACCTGCTCGAACAGGAGGGGCAGGCCGAAGGTGTGAACGTGCTGGAGAGCAAGCTGCTCCTCACCGGCGATGGTGCGAGGGATTTCACGGTGAGGTGGGAGCCGGAGTTGCTGGGCGGCGTGGTGACGCTGCGGCACAAGGGCGCGCAGGCCGGCGTGCGCGGCGAGAGCTTGCCGCTCTACCGGCGGTTCGATCCGAGGGAGCCGCGCACGGGCAAGGCGGCGGAGTTGGTGTTCACGCCGTACTATTCGTTTCTGAATCGCGGGCCTTCGGCGTCGCAGGTGTGGGTGGAGGCGGCGATTTTTTTTTGGCGGGCCCCCCCCCCCGCGGCGCCCGGGTCGGCCCCCCCGAACGCCCCCCCCCCCCCCCCCCGCCCCCCCCCCCCCCCCCCCCCCCCCCGGACCGCCCCGGCGGGGAAACCCCTCCCCCCCCCCCCCGGGGGGGGGGGGGGCCGCGGGCCGGGGGGCGCCCCCCCCCCCCCCCCCCCCCCCCCCGGCGGGGGGGGGGCGGGGGGCCCGGCCCCCCCCCCCCGCGGGGCCCGGGGCCCGCCCCCCCCCCCCCCCGGGGGGGGGGGGGGCCGGGCGGGGGGGGGGCGCCGCCCCCCCCCCCCGCCCCCCCGGGGCCCGGGGGGGGCCGGGCCGCCCCCCCCCCCCCCCGGGGCCGCCCCCCCCCCCCCCCCCCCCCCCCCCCCCCCCCCCCCCCCCCCCCCCGCCCGGGGGGCCCCCCCCCCCGGCGGGGGGGGGGCGGGGGGCCCCCCCCCCCCCCCCCGGGGCCCCGGCGGGCCCCCCCGGGGGGGGCGCGGGGCCCCCCCCCCCCCCCCCCCCGCTCGGGGCCGCCCCCCCGCCCCCCCCCCCCCCCCCCCCCCCCCCCCCCCCCCCCCCCGAAACCCCCGGGGCCCCCGCCCCCCCCCCGCCGGAAACGGGAAAGGGGGGGGGGGCCCCCCCCCCCCCCGGGCGGGGCCGGCCCCCGGGGGGGGGGGGGGGGGGAGGGGGGGGGCCCGCGGCCCCCCGGGGGGGTTTGGGGGGGGGGGGGCGGGCCGGCGGGCCCGTTCCTCCCCCCCGGTGGGACCGCCCCCCCCGCCCCCCCCCCGGCGGGGCCGGCCCCGGGCCCCGGGAGGATTTTACTAACGAGTTTGGAGCAACTGGATCAGAAGTTGGCTCACCCGTTCCGCCTGTTCCTGCTGTACCCAGTGGCCCGCGCCATCCAGGAGATGAGCGCCGCGGAACTGCGTGCAGGCGTTGGATTGCATGCGCTCGAAGCTGCCGGGGCGCTGGTAGATGCCCCAATCGCTCTTGCCGGCGATGAAGGCGGTGGGCACATCGAGCGTGCGGCCGGTGAATACTTCGAGGTCGGCGTTGTGATTGGCGGTGCCGCAGCGGTACCACTGCAGGCCGCCCTGGAAGCCGGTGCGCTGGAACTCGGTGGAGTAGACGCGCAGTTCCTCATCGGTGAGCCAGCGGCAAGCGGCAATGGCGGCGGGCGAGGGCATTTCAGCGGCGACGGTTTCGGCCATGCCCTTGGCGCGGTCCATCACATAGTAGGTGGGGAGTTGGGCCAGTTCGGGGGCGGTCCACGAACGCAGCGGGTGAGGCTGGTTCCGCTTCCAGTCGGCGGACTTCATGTGATAGTAGGCGCGCAGGAAGGCGTGGATGCCCTGCGGGCACTTCAGCATATTCGCGTTGGCCTCGCGGGTGGAGAAGTACCACTGGTAGTGTTTGCGCGGGCGGGCGAGGGCGGCGAGTTGGTCGTGAATGCTGGGCCCGGTGAACGCAGCGGGGGCGGCAAGTGAGGGCGGTCCGGCGAAGGGAGCGCTCATGAGGACGGCCGGGCGGAAGAGGTCGGGGCGAATGAGTGCGCACCAGGCGGCGACGGGCGAGCCGAAGTCGTGGCCGGCGACGGCGGTGGACTTCACTCCCAGCGCGGAGAGCAAGGCGACGAGATCGCGGACGAGGTTGAGGAAGCGGAACGAGGCCACATCGCCGTCGTAGCGGCCATCCCAGCCGGTGGTGCGGCCATAGCCGCGCTGGTCAGGCGCGATGACGTGGAACCCGGCGGCGGCCAGCGCGGGCATCACCTTGCGCCAACTGTAGGCGAGTTCCGGAAAGCCGTGGAGCAACAGCACAGCGGGGCGGCCCGAAGACTCGTAGCCGGCCTCGAGGATGTGCATCGTGAGGCCGTTGACCCCAGGGATGAGGCGCGACCGGATGGAGGCGGGCAGCGTGGACTGCCCGTAGAGCACGTTCGGATTGCGGGCCGCCGGAGCCTGCGGGGCCAGCCCCGCCGCGAGACCGCTTTGGAATTGTCGCCGCGTCACTGCGCGCAGGATACTAATCGCGCGCTTCGGGGGGCAACCTGGAGGCCATCGACGTTGGTGACGCCGTTGGTGGCTTGATTCGTGATCGTCACGGTGAAGGCCGCCGGGAGCTCAAACGGGCCAAGCCATTCGGCGGGTTTACGCTGGTTCACCGTGGCCTTGTAGCTCTTGCCGGGTGAGGCGATTTCAATGGGCACGTTGGAGGCATTCCTCGCATCGACCGGGTAGAGGAGCTTCACGCGAAAACGGCCGGGCTGTTTGGCATCAACATCGAAACGAGCCGTGGCGCGGCCGTCGCGGTCGTCAAGGTCATAGAAGTAGGCCGGGCCCAGACGAGGCGAGCCGCCGCGAGCGCCCTTCCAGGCCGGGCTGACGGTGGCGAACTGATTGTCGAGCACGATGCCTTCCAGTTGGGCCGGGTCAAGGTCGCCGCGCGAAAGTTCCTCAGGCGCCGCGAGCACCTGCTTGTCGGCCACCAGCCGCTCGCGCAGCTTGGCGTAATCCACATCCTGCACGGCGCCGTTGGCATCGATGGCCTGCGCCGCGGCGGAGGCGGCGGACTGGCCCAGCACCATGAACACGGGCTCCATGCGAATCGAACCATAAGCAATATGCGAGGCCGAGAGGCAGACCGGAACGAGCAGGTTGTCCACTTCACTCTTCTTCGGAACCAGCGACTGATAGCTGATCGGATAGGGCGGGAAACCGCCCACCTGCACGTTGCCCTCGTTGCGCACGAAGCCCTCTTTGGTGACGTAGCGCTGCACGTTGTGCGAGTCCATGCCGTAGGCGCCCATGCCCACGGAGTCCTTCGCCAGCACGCGGCCCATCACATGCTGCTCGGTCATCACGTCGGGTCCGATGAGCCGGCGGGCTTCGCGGATGTAGAGCTGCGTGGGCCAGCCGCCATTGGCGGTGAACTCATCCTTCGGCAGGCCCCACTGGCGGTAGTAGGCGCGGATCTTCTCCGGGATGCGGGGGTGGTTCTGCAGGGTCCACATATACCCCTTCTGATAGACCTGGTGGCGCTTGATGATGCGCTCGCGCGTGGCGTAGTCGCCTTCCGGATAGTCGTAGTTGGCGCCCATGTAATCGGTGGAGACGGCGCCGTGGTTGTTGGTATCGGTCTTGAGATTGGGGATGGGATCGTATTTGCGCGAAGGCTCGTGATACTTGCCCGTTTCGGCAAAGCGCAGCAGCAGTTCGTGGTCCTTTTCGTCATAGCCTTCGGGCTTGGCGATGGGCAGCGAGTTCTTCGGATCGCTGGTGAGGCACATGCGGTAGCAATAGGCCTGGATGCGCTTGTCCCCGGCGCCTTCGTCCCCAGGGCCTGACGGGTCAATGATGGGGAGCAGACCGGAGTCAGGCTTGCCGGGGACGACATAGGGGTCAACCTTGGCGCCATCGGGGAACTGGTGAAGATGGAAGTGAGCGGCTTGCGAGCCGTTCCAGGTTTCGTTGTAAGTGGAATTGGACTCGCGGCCAACGGCGTACGACGCGCCGGCTTTGGCCATCAGGTCGCCTTCGTAGGTGGCGTCGATGAACACGCGGCCTTCGTAGCGCGTGCCGTCTTCGAGCACGATCGCCGTGATGCGGCTGCCCTGTTTGACGACACCTTTGCCGGCCGCCAGCTCGAGCCGCGCCTTGGTGATCACCTTCACTTTGGCCTCGGCGAGCATCTCGTCATAGACGGCGCTGGCGATCTTCGGCTCGAAGGTCCACATGGCGTCCTCGTCCTTGGCGTTGGGGCCGCGGCGGCGGACGAAATACTCATCACGTGTTTCCGAGGTCCACAACTTGGGATCCTCATACCTCTTCTTGATGCGTTGGTAGAACTCGCGGGCGATGCCGCCGACGACGGCTTTATTGCCGATGTCGGTCCAGGAGAGCCCGCCCGTGGTGAGGCCGCCGATGTGCGTGCCGGGTTCGAGCAGGATGACGCTCTTGCCCATGCGGCTCGATTGGATGGCGGCGGCGATGCCGCCCGACGTCGCGCCATAGATGACGACATCGGCTTTGCGCGGATTGGCGCAGGAGAACGTGAGCAACGCGGCGAGGGCGACGAGGGCCTGCCGCTTCAGGATGTTCTGCATTTAGTACTCCCAGTTGTAACGAAGCGGGGCTTTGGGCTGCATCTTGCGATGGATGATGCCGAGGGCGTCCGCCTGTGGCGTGCGGACGTATTCAAACACCGCGCCCTCGCTCTTCAGAGTCTTCTGCAGTTCGGGCACGGAGACATCCTGGACGGGCTGCGAGGCTTTGATGGCCATGGCGGCGGCGACCCCGGCGGCGTGGCCGAGAATCATGTATTGCGGCTCCATGCGCAGCGAGCTGTACGCGACGTGCGAGGCGGAAAAGGTCACCGGGTTGAGCAGGTTCGACGCCTCGGCGCGCTTGGGCAGCATGACGCGGAAGGGAATCTGATAGGGTTTCACAGCCACCTGCATGTCGCCTTCGTTTTCGGCCATTCCGCGCGCATTCACAAAGCGGCGGATGTTGTGCGAATCCGAGTTGTAGCTGCCCATGCCGATCACGTCGGGCTTGGTGAGGTCGGTTTGCAGGTCCTTCTGGCTGGCGACGAACTCGCCGACCATGCGGCGCGCCTCGCGCACATAGAGCTGGTGCGGCCAGTGGTTGGTGTCGGTGTATTCGTCCTTGCACAGTCCCCACGAGTTGACCTCAGCCTGCAGGTCTTTCGGCACCCGGGGATCGTTGGCAAGAAAGTAGTAGAAGCCCTGGACGTAGTCGATGTGCTCCTGCCACAGGCGGTCGCGCTCGGCGTAGGAGGCGTCGGGGTAGGCGTAGTTCTTGCCGATGTAGTCGGTGGAGAAGGGGCCGTTGTTGTTGAAGTCGGCTTTGCCGTTGGGGATGGGGGCGATGAGGGTGAGTTCGTGGAAGACGGGCGAACGGCCGCGGGTCTTCACGAACGCATCGAGGTAGCGGGCGAGCAGCTCATACCGCCCCGCGGTATAGCCTTGCGGCCGCGGCCAGGGCACGCGGTTGTGGGCGACGTTGGTGGCGATGATGCGGAAGTTGTATGACTGCACGCCTTTGTCGGCCATGCCTGGGGAAAGCGGCTTCTCGGCGGTGATCTCCGGCAGCGGCTTGCCGCTGGCATCGAGCGCGGGCACGTCGAACAGGAACTGGTGATAGGGCGTCTTGTCGCGCACGCCGCCGAGGGCCTCGCCATATTGCGCCGATGACTCGCGGCCGAAGGTGTAGCTCACCTTGGCCTGGGCCATCAGGTCGCCCTCGTAGGAGCAATCGGCGAAGATCTTCGCCCGGAACCGGTCGCCGTTTTCGGTCGTGATCTCCGCGATGCGCAGGCCCTGTTTGGCTACGCCGTTCTTCTCCTGCAGGCGGTGGTTATAGAGCAGCGTCACGCCCGCTTCGGCGAGCATGTCGACCATCACCTTTTCGCCCACCTTGGGCTCATAGAACCAGGCCACGGGATTCTTGAAGCGCCGGATCTCATACTCGTTTCCGACGCGATAGTAGAACTCCAGCGCCAGGCCGCCGATCACCTCGCGCGTGCCGGTGTCGGTGCGCGAAAGTCCGCCGGTGGCCATGCCGCCGACATGGCGGCGGGGCTCAAGCAGCGCGGTTTTCAAGCCGTGGCGCGCACCGGCGATGGCGGTCATCACACCGCCGGCGGTGCCGCCGTAGACGACGAGATCGAATTCATGCGTGGCCGCGGTGAGGCTGGCGGCCGTGGCCAGCAGGAGAGCGAGTTTGTTCATGTGTGTGCTCCATGGGGTCCGCCGCCTTACGGCGGCGGCTCGGTATGGATGAGTGCGTCTTAGAAAGCCAGGCGCAGGCCGAGCTGGGCGCGGCGTGCATCGAGCGAACTGGTGATGCGGCCAAAGTTGTTGTTGGCGTTCACACCCTGCGCGTTTGGCGTAAAGGTCGTGTTCGGGTTGTTGTAGTTGACGTGGTTGATCGCGTTGAACAACTCGGCACGAGCTTCGAGCTTGAAGCGTTCGGCGAAGGAGAAGGTCTTAAACAGTGAGAAGCTGAGGTCGTTCAGGCTAGGCCCGCGCGTCGAGGGGAGTGTGCGGGGACCGTTGCCGATGACGAAGTTCGCCGGGTTGCGGAAGGCGTTGGTGTTGAACCAACGGCCGACGGTGCGCTCATCGGCAGGCAACGTGGGATCCCCGACGAGGTCGGGGTAAGAGATGCCGGTGAAGTTGTTGGAGCCGCGCACGGAGAGTGGCAGGCCGCTCTGAAGGGTCCAAATGCCATTGAGCTGCCAGCCGCCGATGACGGCGTTGGCGACACGGTTCATATCCGTTCCGAGCTTGCGCCCGCGGCCGATGGGGAGTTCCCACAGACCGCTCATGACCAGCCGCTGGCTGACATCGTCGTTGTCGATGGCGCGGTCGAGGCTGCGGTCGTAAGCGCCAACGCGGAAGTCGCCGACGCCGGCGTTGCCGGAGTTGCCGCCGCCGATGGCGAAGCTCTCCGAGATCAACTTGCCGTTGGTGTAGCTGAGCAGGGCGGAGATGCCGTCGGAGAAGCGCTTTTCGATGGTCATCTGGAAGGAGTGGTAGATGGTGGAGAGCCCGTTGTTGCCCCAGGTATCGACGTTGAGGTAGTCGGGGAACGGGCGCAGCAGCTGCGACCGGGCAATGGTGCGTGCCGACAGCGCGCCCGTGGTGATCTGGCCGAAGAAGGGATTCGGCACCAGGTTTTGCAGTGCGAGGCCTTCGCTGAAGAACTTCGGGTCCATCTGGTTCACGTTGTAGTTGGAGCCGAAGAGCTTGGTGCCCTTGGAGCCGGCATAGACGGCGGAGATGACAACACCTTTGGTGAGCGAACGTTGGATGGCGAAGTTCCACTGCTGCATGTAGCCGGCGGGGGCGTCGCGGTCCTGGTAACGGACTCCGAAGCCGCGGAAGGCGTTGGGGCCGCCGGCAGCGCCTTGGGGGGTGAGCAGGAAGCTGGGGCCCTGGCTGAACTGGAAGGCCTTAAAAGGACCGGCGCCGGGAGCGACAAAGGGCGTATCGACGGAGAAGCCGAAGGCGCTGGCGTTGTCGGGAACGGCGTTCCCGCTTTCGAGCATCAGGTAGATCAGGCCATAGCCGCCGCGGATGGCGGTTTTGCCGTCGCCGCGGGGATCCCAGGCGAAGCCAATGCGCGGACCGATGTTGTTCTTATCGGTGTCGACGAAGTTATTCGGGAGTCCGCCGGTGCCTGCATACAGCAACTGGCCTGACGTTCCGGTGGAGGAGTTGGCGATGTACGGATCGAAGCTGGAGTAACGATTGTGCAGCTCGCTGGGGCCCATGCTGACGTCATAGCGCAGACCGAGGTTGAGTGTGAGAGTACGGCTAACCTTCCAATCGTCCTGGAAGTACAAGCCCAGTGGGATGGCGCGGAACTGGAAGAAGGGGCGGAAGCCCTGGTTTCCGCTGGCCACTTCTCCGAGCAGGAAATCAGCCATGGCCGAGCCGGTGCCGGCGGGGCGCTGCGGGTTGTTGGTGAGGCTGCCTGTGAAATTGAAGAGACCGGAGGGCTGGAGGCGGTTAATGAAGCTGAGGCGCCACCAGCGGAGGTCAAAGCCGGTTTTGAAGTTGTGACGTCCACGGGTGATGATGACGCTGTCGGTGATCTGGGTGATTTGTTGGGCGCGCCGTCCGCCGGAGAAGCCGCTGGAGCCGATGGTGAGCAGGCCGGAGATGTTCACGGGCGGGAACTGGTCCTGCGGGATGATGCTGGGGTAGCCAAGCTGGGCCGGCCAGCCCTCGTCAAAACTGGGGTGGAGGAAGGGCAGGTTCTGGCGGGTGACGCCGACTCGAAGGTCGTTCAGGATGCTGGAGCCAAACAAGCGGCTATAGTTCACGATGGCGTTGTGGTTGTCGCGCTGGTCCCTGCGGGCGGCGGGGTCAGCGGGGCCAAGTCCCCAACCGCGGTTGTCGAGGGTGTTGCGGTTGGAGGAGTAGCGGAAAAAGATGGAGTCCTTGTCGCCGAAGCGGTGGTCGGCGCGTACGGTGAAGATGCCCTGGTTGGACAGGGAGGGGATCAGCGCGGAGTAGTTGTTGGCTGGAGCGAACTGATTGGTGGAAGGCGCATTGGCGGTGGGATGGAAGGGGAGCACTTTGAGCGCCAGCGGGTCCATGCGGGAGCGGGGAACGACGTTGCCGGGCAGCAACTGGCGAACAAAGCCAGCGCCGTTCGGATTGGCGAGGGTGGAAGCGGGATCGTAAAGGGTGATGGGCTGGCCGTTGCCGTCGAGGAGGTTTGAGAAGTCGCCCGCGCGCCATTCCGTGGGGGCCACAGTTCCGATACGCGGAGAACCGGAGGAGCGCCACCGCCACTGCTCATAGCCGGTGTAAAAGAAGGTGCGGTTGCGGCCATCGTACAGCTTGGGAATGTAGACCGGGCCGCCAAATGTCCCGCCAAACTGGTTGTAACGCAGCACCTGCTTGATGCGGCCCGTGCGTGCGTCCGGGGTGATGGCGAAGGCGTTGCGGGCATCAAGCGCATCATTGCGGAAGAACTCATAGAGCGAGCCGTGGATCTGGTTGCCGCCGGACTTGGTGACGACGTTGACGACACCACCAGCGGTCTGGCCAAACTCAGCCTTCAGGGCGTTGGTTTCGACGCGGAACTCTTCCACGGTATCGGTTTGGGGCACCACGCTGATTTCGTTGTGCACGGCGGCGGAGTTGGAAACGCCATCCAGGAAGAACTGGTTGCCGTAGGCCGGGCCCCCATTGATGCGCATCTGCGAGAAGGTCTGGTTGGAGACTTCCGCGAAACCGTCGGTCGTATTCGAACGCGGCTGGACGCCGGAGACGATTTTCACCAGGTTGAAGACGTGGCGGCCATTCAGGGGCAGCTCTTCAATGCGGCGCCGTTCGACGACCGTGCCAACGTTGGAATCCTCCGTTTGCACGCGCGGGATCTCCGCCGTTACGTTTACGCTTTCGGCCACGTCGCCGACCTGCAGGACGATATCGACACGCAGGCGCTGGGAAACTTCCAGGTTGAGTCCGGTTTGGCGGAAGGACTTGAAACCGGGGGCGATGGCGGAGAGCTCATAGCCGCCCACGGGGAGGTTGGGCACAACGTAGACGCCGTCGGAGGAGCTGCTTCCGCGGTATTCAAGTGTTGTCGCCGTGGCCTTCAGCGTGACGGTGACATTGGGAACGCCGGCGCCGGTGGAGTCGGTGATCGTACCAGTGATGGTGCCGAGCGGGGATTGCGCGAATAAGCCTGTCGCGCACAACAGGAGGGAGAGGTGACGGGTCCGGTTCAACATGGATGTAGTCCTACAGTTCAGTATTCTGGGCTTGATTTTCGTGACAGGGGGGATAGAATGGGGTCAGTTAACGGTTAAGAAGCTTTGGTTTCAAATGTTTCAGAGATCCAGTCCGAGTTAGAGCGGATTCTGGAAAGCCCCTGGCTGCGGGAGTCAGCCGCTCTGAAAGCTCTGCTGCGGTACGTAGTGGAGGAGACGGTGGCGGGCCGGCAGGCGGGGCTGAAGGAGTACGCGCTCGGCTTGGAGGTGTTTCATCGACCGGGGGACTATGACCCTCGGAACGATGCGATCGTGCGTGTGCAGGCAAGCCAGCTACGGAAGAAGCTGGCGGCCTACTACGAGAATGAGGGCCGGGGAACAACGCTGAAGATCGAGCTGCCCCGAGGCGGGTATGTGCCCCAATTCGTCGCCCAGACCAGCCGTGAGTTGGTCGTGGCCACGGAAGGCGCCGCGGCGGTTCCAGCCGTGCCCGGCCTGCCCGAACCCAAGCCCAAGCTGGCCGAAGTCGTGTTTGAGCGGAAGCGCTTTGCCTGGGGCGCCTTCGCGCTCGGCGCCGCGGTGACGCTGGCCGCCGCGTCGCTGGTCCGCTTGCCTGGCGGCGCCCCGCGCCTGGAGGCGGGCGAGGTGGTGTGGGGTGGGTTCCTGGAGCCGAAGCGCCCGGTGGTGGTGAGCCTCGGTGTGCCCCTCTTCTTCAACGGCGGCGGCGGGCTCTATGTGCGCGACGTGCAGAAGAACCAGGGGACCGAGCCCAGCGAACCAGTCCGTAAGATCGAGGCCGCGCTGGGCACACGGATGACGGTTCATGAGGATGTCTACACGGGGGTGGGTGAGGCCATGGGAGTGGCGCGTGTCAGCCGCTGGCTCGACCGGTTGGGCCTCGAAGTCTCCGTGGCCAATTCGCACTTCCTGGGTGAGTCCGACCTCAAGGGAAAAAACCTGGTGGTGATTTCCTCCATGCGGTTTCAGACCCTGCTCAACGCTCGCAAACTCCCCGTGGCGTTTCGCTTCGATCCCGGCGCCGGGGGCGCCCTGGTCAACGAGCGGCCGATTGGCGGTGAGCAGGAGCGGTACCTGCCGCGCATTGGTCCCGGCGTGGACAAGGCCCCAGGGCTGCTCACGGTGTACCCCGGCGAGTCACCAGGCACACGCATCCTGTACGCCTCCGGAATGCACTCCTGGACAACCAACGGCGTGGCGCAGTACGCCATTCAGGCAGACCATCTGCTGGAGTTGGACCGGCGGCTGACGGCCGATCCTACCGACGGTCCCAGGGGCAGAAAGTCACCGTACTTTCAAGTGCTGCTCGAGGTCGAGGGTAAGGACGACCAGGTGCGCCACGTGCAGTATGTCACGCACCGGTATTTGAAGATGGACTAGCGGGCGGCATGGAGGGCGAGCCACAAGGCATCGGGAAGCGGGCGCTGGACTTGGGGTAGTCGCCGGCGGTGGCGACGCGTGGATTGATCCATTCGATGATGGCGGCGTAGCCGAGGCTCTCCGGGTCGTGACGAAGGTAATTGTGGACGACGTCCAAAACGTGGAAGCCCTGACGGACCTGAAAGGTCAGGGTGGGATCGGCAAGGTGTCCGGCGAGAATCTGGCACACGTAGTCCTCAGGCGACATGGCGGCGGCGTGACGGTGGTATCCGCGGAGTCGGGCGCCGGCGCGAATGCGAAGAAGCCCCAACCTGACGGCCAGCTCGCGTCGCGCCGCATAAAGTAGCTTGCCAATGCCATGCCCCTGCAGACTGGGGTCGACCATCACTTCGGCGCCGTATAAGGTGCGCCCCAAGACGGGGTCGTGATTGGTGAACATGCCCGTGTCGGTGAAGTCACGCCAGTTCATGTGATCCTCGTAGTCGTTCCAGAGAATGATGAGGCTGGCCGCCATGCCGACCAGTGCACCTGTCTCCTGGTGAATGGCGACAAACTGCCCTTCCGGGAACACAGCGAGGTGGGACTGGAGCTGCGTCTTCGACCAGGGCTCACTGGCGGGATAGATTCGGCGGCAGAGGGCGATGAGCGCGTCGAAGTCCTCCGGCGTCGTGTTGCGGACCACGATGGGGCCGGGGAGCGGGAGGCTCACAGCGGGACCACCTCCATGCGAGAGGCCACGTCGGCGGAGTGTTCGCTGTCACGAAGAGGGAGAACCGAGCCCGTCTCGCGGCTCTCGGCGATGAGTCTCAGGTTGAGTTCGCCGATGACCATCATCTCCTGGTTGGCATTGCCTTCGGCCAGGATGCCGTCGCGGGAGAAGGGGAAGTCGCTGGGGGTGAGGATGGAGGCCTGGCCGTAGTTGAGCGAGACGGCCGGAACCATGGGTATGGAGCCAACCGTGCACGCGTGGATGACGTACATCTGATTTTCAATGGCGCGGGCATGGGCGCAGTAGCGGACCCGGTAGAAGCCCTGGCGGTCGTCGGTGCAGGAGGGAACGAGAAGGATGTGGGCTCCGGCGCGGGCAGCGACGCGGGCGACCTCGGGGAACTCCACGTCATAACAGATCGTCGTGGCCACACGTCCGAACTCGGTTTCAAACACGCGAAGACTGCGGCGGGGGGAGACGAACCACTCCTCGCGTTCGAAGCGAGTCATGTGCAGCTTGCCCTGAACGCCGTGGTTGCCTGTGGGAGCGAAGAAGTAGGAGTCGTTGTAGAGATTGGAATCGCCGTTGTCCATCACAGGCAGCGACCCCGCGGCGATGTAGAGGGAGTGACGCTGGGCGAGCGAACTCATCAGCTCGACAAAGGCATCGCGCATGGAGGCAAGTTCGCGAATTTGGAGCCTGATCGGGCGGCGAATGTCACCGAGGGTGAGCAACTGGATGGTGAAGTACTCGGGAAAAACGAGCAGGCGGCACTTGTAGTCGGCGGCGGTTTCCACCAGCGCCACAACCTGGTCGCGGAACCCGTCGAAGCTCGACACCGGACGGATGAAGTACTGGAGTGCGGCCACCCGGATCCGGTCAGGGATCGCCGCCACGTTACCGGCCTCCCGCCCGCGCCGCTCCGCTGGCGGCCGGGGAGGAATCCAGCTCACCGCGGCTGAGGTTCACCCGGACGAGCTTCTCCCGCCACGAGATCTCCGACACGTGACGCCGCTCAACGGACACCATCTTGTGCGGCCACCATTCGCCCAGCGCGATGCGCAGTCCGGGAATCGCCCAGTCGCCGTCGTCCACATAGAAGTCCTCAACGAATCCGGCGAAGCCTTCGCGCGACCAGGCGCGATAGGTGGTCACTTCGCGGAAGCTGCGCAGGTGAGGATTGCCGTGCGTGGTGTTTTCCGTGGCGCCTTCCACGGCCTCCGGAGGCGGCGTGAGCGTGTAGGGCTCCATGGTCCAATAAGCCGGCCAGCCGTAGTGAAGCTGCATGTCGATCTCGTGTTGCCGGGAAACCGGCGCGTCCGTATCGATCGGCGGGCTGTTGCGCACCTGTTCCTTGGTCAGCGGCACGCAGAACTTCCGCTTCTCCCAACCGCTGTGCATCACGACGCCGGCCGAAATCAGAACGCGGCGGCGGTGGAACCAGCGGCCCGTTTCCACGGCGAGGTAGCGGACGGTCCAGTTTGTGTCGTCGAAATAGAAATCGTGGACTTTCCCCAGGTCGCCGTCCTGTTCATGGATGGCGTAGCCGAGAAGCCCGTCGAGTGACCAGAGCATTGCGCCCCCATTCTAACCCCGTGGAAGAGGTGTGGACTTGCCGCCGTGAAACAAGACGGGGCCCGGCTAATGGGTGAGCCAGGCCCCGGGGGAAATAGGTTGGGCGTGACCTGGGGAGAAGTCACGCCCGCTTGCCGTGGCCAGGGTGGGTGGGTGGCCGCGGCAAGAACTCGTGGAACTCAGAACGAGAAGCGAAGCGACAGCTCGATGCGCCGGTTGGGGCCCTCGCCCCCTCCCCCGCCTGGGCCGAATCCGCCCGCTGTCGAAGTAGAAATGCCGAACAAAGGCGAACTGAGGTTACCGTTCGGAGTGGACAAATTCACGGTATTCAAAAGGTTCCGCGCCTGGACGGAAAGCGTGAGGTTGTACTTCTTGCGCGCGCTGCTTCCGCCAAACATTCCCATCGGGCCGCCGGGTCCGCCGGGTCCGCCACGCATGCCACCGCCGCCACCACCCATGCGCGGGCCGCCGCCACCTGGGCCGCCGCCGCCTGGACCACCGCCCGGAGGCGGGCCCATCGGCATCTCACCTGGGCCGGCCTGGGCACGTTCGGAGTCGCCGCCGAAGCTCCAGCTCTTGCCGAGCCGCATGTTGAGCGAAAACTGGCCAGGGCCACGGGCATAGTTGCGCGGGATAATCGTGTCGTTAGGTCCGGGATTGGTTTGGAAGGGGCCGTAGATGGTTTGGACGACGCCGGGCGCGGTCAGATTCGTTGCAAACGCCGGGCGGTCGAGAAATTGCGAGTCGCCGTTGGTGTCTCGGCCCGTCACGATGTTGAAGGGCGCGCCGGAGGAGACCATCATGAAGGGGTTCAGCGAGATGCCCCACTTGGCGTTGAGCGAGCCGCCAAGCACGAAGCGGTGGCGCGTATCCATGCGCGACGGGCCCCACTCCGTGGTCAGGTTGTAGGGGTCGGCCGGCGAACTGCCGGAGCCGTCCGTGTCGCTGCGCGCATAGTTCAGCAGGTAGAAGCCGAAGAGGCTCACGTAGCGGCTGAAGCGCGTGTTGAAGTTCGTCATGATCTGGTGCTGGCGGCTGAAGCCGGTGGACTCGGAGAGGAAGATATTGCCGACATTGCCGTACGGCCGTGTGCCGTCGGCGTAGGGCGAGTTGATGTTGCGCGAGCGCAGCATGTTCACGCCGCGGCTGAAGATGTAGTTGACCGCCATGGTCGTGTTCTTCGGCAACTGGCGTTCGATGCCGGCCGAGGATTGGATCAGGTAACCGGCCTTGATGTCGCCGGCCAGTTGCCGGATGGTGAGCACGTTGGCGAAAGGCGCCAGGTCGGTCGCCGCCGGCGTGTTGGGGAAGAAGTCCGGGTTGGGAACGATATAGTTCACCTGGTTGACGCCGTTGAAGCGCAGTGCGTTGAGCGTCAGCCCCTCGCCGACGCGGTCATAAAAGATGCCGCTGCCGATGCGCAGTACGGTCTTCGTGGCCTTGCCATTGCGGCCGTCCAGCGCGTAGGCGAGGCCGAGACGCGGCGCGAAGTTGTTGTGGTTGGAAATGTTGGTCTGGTCTTCCCAGCGCAGGCCGCCGCTCAGCGTCAATCGCGCCGAGGCGCGCCAGTCCCAGGTGCCAAAGAGGCCGGCGTCCCATTGGGAGACGCTGGCCGCCGGGTTGCCGCCGTTGATGGTGAGCTGGCTCGCGCCCCCGCCCAGCGCCCGGATCTGCGCCGGCGTGTAGCCCAGGCTTTGGAAAGCGAGCGTGCGGCGGTACCGTTCGAGCGAGGTGATCTGGACCAGAGCGCCGCCGCCGATCACCTGGTTGTTGGCATCCAGCGCCGGAGCTTGGCCGCCAGCAAAGGAGTAGGTGCCGCCGAAGTTGTTCGGTGAAATGTCGTCGAGCGAACCGCCGCGGACGCGCCCGCCAAACTTGAACGAATGCCGGCCCATGATGTAGCTGGTGGAGTTGTTGAACTCAAAGCGCGTCGAGCGCTGGTCGGCCAGGCCCATCTGCGCCCCGCCGCCGTTGAAGGCATCCAGGACGTTGATGGCGGCCAGCGTGTTGTCGCCGTCCTGAACCATCGTCGAGCGGTTGTACATGAAGCGGAACTCGTTCACCGAACGCGCGCTCAGCACGGCGGTCTCCGTCAGTTGGATCGAGTGGTCCCGGTCGCGCGTGTTGTAGGCGCGGCTGGGCAGGGCAAACTGGCCCACGCCCCGGTTGTCCGAGTTCATTGGCGAATAGGCGTAGCGCAGAATCAGCGTGTGCTTCTCGCTGAGGGCGTAATCCAACCGTGGTGAGATCGAGTAGCGCGTCTGCGGCGTCACGACGGCCTGCTGGAACGGCGTCGCGACCAGCTCGGTGTTGAGGATCGTCGCATTCACCACGGCGTTCTCGTCCACGTTGCGGCCTTCGATATCGAGGCCAAACGAGGCCTTCTTGTTGATCGGGCCTGAGATGCGGCCGCCGTACATGCGCGTCTGATAGGGCGGCTTATTGGTCGCGAACGGGTTGCGCGAGTTGAGTGCCTCGTCGCTGAAGTTGAAAAAGAGGTCGCCGCGGAACTTGTCCGAGCCGGGTTTGGTGAGAATCTCAATGCGGCCGAAACCGATGCGGTCAAACTCGGCCGAATAGGGGTTGCGGTTGATACGGATCTCACGAATCGACGACTTCGGCGGCATCTTGCCGCCCGTGAAGCCATCAATGTAAATCTGCCCGCCGTTGGGGCCCGCGCCCGGCCCGGCCAGCGCCTGCAGTTCATCGGCAAGCGTATCGGGATCGTCGGAGAAGCTCTTCAGGTCTTCCGCCTTGAGCGTGATCGCCCCGGCGTTGTCCAACGGATCGGTGGTAACTCCCGCCACTTCGTCCTGGATGTCCACCTTCTCGGCCTGCGTGGCGATGGTCATCTGCACATCGAAGGTGAGCATGCTGTTGATCTCCACCGCTTCGAGCGCATACGGCGTGAAGCCCTTCGACTGGACCACCAGCGTGTAGTTGCCGGGCCGCGCGACGCGGACCTCGAAGGAGCCGGTCTCGTTCGTTGTGGTGCGCTGCTCGCGGCCGCCGGCATCGCGCAGGCGAACATCGGCTTTGGGAATCACCGCGCCCGAAGGGTCGGTCACCTTGCCGCGGATGCCGGCGACCTGCGCGAGAGCGGACGCCGCGACCAGCATCGCCAACAGCGCCGCAATTGGAAAGGAACGTAGGGAGTTCATGAATTCACCTGCAATCGAGAAAACGATTCCTGTTGGGCGCATCACGGCATCATCCCGATGCCGAGCCCGCCGAGCCCGCCTTCGCCGCCACCCGCACCGCCGCCCATTCCCCCCGCGCCGCCAATGGAGAGGCCTGGACCGGCGCGCATTTGCGCGGCCTGCTGGCTCGCTGCCAGCATGTCGAGAATGGGTTGAGCGCCGGCAAGCAGGGTGATGGCTGTGTAGTCATCCTGCCTGGCGCCGAGTGTGCTGGCGACGATCACAGTGTCGCCGGGCTTGAGCGCTGCAAAGTCCGTCGCCGGCATGCGGTCGAGCATGTTGGCGATGTCTGGAGGGCCGCCGCCGGGCCGGAAGCCACCGGGTCCGCCCGGTCCCATGCCGGGGCCGCCCGCGCCAGGACCACCGGGACCTGCGCCCGCGCGGGGTCCGCCGGCCATCCCAGGCCCGGCCTGTGCCCCCGCGGCGCCGGGGCCGCCCGCGCCAGGGCCGCCCGCTCGCGCCATGCCGCCGCCCATCTGGGACATGCGGGCCAGCATCATGCCCATCTGCGGCGGAACAGCTTTCAACGTGGAATCGGCCGTAGCCCTCACGGTGAGGATCTTCTTGCCGTCCGCTTCTTTCATTTGCAGCGATTTCGTGGTTGCATCGACACTGGTCACCGTGCCGGCGAAGGTGCGGAAGGTGCCAAACACCACGCGCTCGGCGGCCAGCTTCGCATTGGCGTCATCCTTGACGCCCAGCGCCCGAAGTTGATCGCCCTTCTTGATCTCACTGAGGCTGCTCGTCACGGCATCGGTGAACTTCACCGAATCCGGCGCGTAGCGCTTGATCTCCGTCTTTTCCGCCGTGCTCACGGTGAACGTCTTCGTCTCCATGCCCACGCGCGTGCGGAGCTTCACCTGGTGATCCTTCACATCGACGGACTCCACCACGCCGAACACGCCGCGGTCGCGCCACATCTGCCGCTCCGCATCGTTCTTCTGGCTGATCTCGCGGGCGGTCATGATGATCAGCGAGTCGGCCAGGACGCCGCCTTCCGCCGTCGTGCCGCGCACGATCACGCGGTCGCCAGGCTGCAAATCGGCGAGCGTGATCGCCTGCGCTTTGCTCAGGTCACGCTCGCCGGGGGCTACTTTTTGGATCTTGGCCTGAGGCGTGGGCAGGACCATCGTCTCCTGCCCTTGCTCGGACTTCACCTGGATCGCCTTGCCGTCGTTGCCGGTGATCGTACCCAGCAGCCGGGCCGGCTGTTGGGCGGCCAGCGTCAACGTGGCGGCGAGCAGGAGGATGAGGGTCTTCATTCCGGTGTGCCTCAGGTGGGGAATCGGCGGTTACTGCTGCGGCGGAGGGCCGCCCTTACGGCCGCCAGGGCCGCCGGGTCCACCAGGGCCGCCCGGCCCAAAGCCGCGCCGCTCGCCCATCATCTTCTTGTATTCAGCCTGCTGCTCGGTGGTGAGCACTTCGTTGATCTTCTTCGCCGTTGTTTCGCGGCTCTCGCGCATCGCCGTCATCATCTCCTCGGTGGGAGGCGTGCCTGGCTCCATCTTTTCGCGCATCGCCATCATATTCTTGGCCGATTCCGCGAGGATGGGCTTCACCTTGGCTTCCTGCTCGGCGGTGAGCTTCAGGCGGTCCTTAATCTCGTCCAACTGCCGCTGGACCATCTGACCGCCGCCCATCGGCCCCTTCTGCGCGCCGTCCGGGCGTTGCGACATCACCACGCCCACGCTGCACATCAGAGCCAGGCCGGCCATCACCGTGGTCTGCATCTTCAACCAGCTATCTTGTTTCATTTCGTGCCGGCCTCCTTGTGGCCAAGTCCAGATTCGCAGGCCAACGTAAATGTTGTGTGTGGGCGATTGTAGGTTTGTGTAAAGGTTGGGTAAATGTCGGGCAGCGCGCAAGTTGAGTGTGTACTATCGAATTGGGCGAGAGAGGATGAAAGGCCGAAGATGAGCGGAACCGGGGCTCAGGAAATGGAACTGTCCGCGACGCGTCTGCTGATTGTCGACGACGACGAAAAGCTGGCCCGTCTGCTGCGCGACTACCTGGAGCCGCTCGGCTACCAGGTGGACCTCGTCCACAACGGTGTGGCCGGGCTGAAGCAGGCCCGCGAAGGCAACTACTCCGCCGTCATTCTCGACGTCATGATGCCGGGCATGAACGGCATGGAAGTGCTGCGCGAGCTGCGCAGGACAAGCCAGGTTCCCGTGCTCATGCTCACTGCCCTCGGTGACGAGCCGGACCGCATCGCCGGACTCGAAGTCGGCGCCGACGACTACCTCCCCAAGACCTTTTCCACGCGCGAACTGCTGGCCCGGCTGCGAGCTGTGCTGCGGCGTTCCATGATCACGGCCAAGGCCCATACCAAGGGCGAGGAAGCGCGCGCCACCGTTGTGGTCGGCCCGCTCTCCATCGACCCCGAAGCGCGCGAGGCCGCCCTCGACGGCAAACCGCTCGTGCTGACTCCGATTGAATACGACATGCTGCTCGCCCTGGCCCGCGGCGTGGGCCGCGTGAAAACCCGCGAGGCCCTGCTGCTGGAAGTGGCCGAGCGCGACTTCGAGGCCTTTGACCGCTCCATCGACGTCCACATCTCCTCGCTGCGCAAAAAGCTGGGCGACGATCCGAAATCGCCTAAGTTCATCGAGACCGTGCGCGGCGCCGGCTACCGCATGCGCAAACCGGGGAGTGAACCATGGGAGTAAACCCCCGCTTCTCCCTGTCGACGAAATTCGCCCTGCTCGCTCTGCTCAACGTGGCTCTGCTGGCCGTCGTGTTCGTCGTCTTCGTGCGCTGGCAGTTGAGCGAGGAGCTGGAGTCGTTCCTCATGTCGACGGCGCGCGACCGCATCAGCAGCGTCTCGCGCAGCCTCGCCTTGGAAATGCAGCAGCACGACCGTTTGCAATGGAGCCGCCTGCTCAAGCAGTACTCCGACGAGCAGGGCGTCACCTTCATGCTCATCCAGACCGACGGCGAGGTGATGGCCGGTCCCCGCCTGGAGCTGCCCGCCGTGGTGCAAGAACGGCTCGTGCGCCCGCCGCAGCGCGGAATTCCCGGCTTCAACCTCTTCCGCGAATGGAAAGGCCCCGGCCCTCCGCCCGAACCACCCGCCAACCGCGAGGAGGAGCTGCGCCGGATGCAGCGCGAAATGAAGGCCGCCGGCAGGGAACTGAAAGACGCGGGGAGGGAAATCAAAGAGGCCGAGAGCGAGATGCGCCGGCGCTATTTCCGCACCATCCCCTACTTCAACCCGACCCCGCCGCTGCTGGTCGTCTCCGAAGGGGCGACGCCGTACTGGGTGGGGGTGCGTCTCATGCTGCCTCCCGATGGCGAGGGCGAACCGGTGCGCGCCTCCTTGTTGCTGGTCTCCTCCACCTTCTACAGCAATCCCTTCTTCTTCCAACTGCGGCCATGGTTGTGGATCGCAGCCGCGGCCATTGTCGTCTCTTTCCTCTGCTGGCTGCCGCTTGTGCATGGCCTCACTCAATCGACGGCTCGCATGATGCGCGCCACGGCGGAGATTGCCGAAGGCAACTTCGATGTGCACGTCGGCGACACGCGGCGCGATGAGCTGGGCCTGCTCGGTGCCGCCATCAACCGCATGTCGTCGCGCCTGGAGACCTTCACGCGCGGGCAGAAGCGATTCCTGGGCGACGTCGCCCATGAGCTGCGCTCGCCGCTGGCCCGCATGCAGCTGGCCCTCGGCATCCTCGAACGCAAAGCCGGCCCCGACGGCCAGAGCTATGTGCGCGACCTGATGGAGGATGTGGAGACCATGGCCGGGCTCACCGACGAGTTACTGGCCTTCGCCAAAGCCGAGTTGAGCGCCGGATCCATCAAGCTTGAGGCGGTGAACGTACTCGATGGCGTCCAGCGCGCCGTGCGCGCAGAAGCCCGCGAGGGAGCCGCGGTGGAAGTGAACGTGGCCTCGAATCTCGCCATCATGGCCGACCCGGATTTCCTCTTCCGCTCCGCGTCCAATCTCCTGCGCAACGCGGTGCGCTACGCCGGCGACGGCGGCCCGATCCAAATCTCCGCCGAACGGCGCGGCGGCCAGGTGAGAATCACCGTGGCCGACTCGGGCCCTGGCATTCCCGAACAGGCCGTGGACAAGATCTTCACGCCGTTCTTCCGCCTCGATGAGTCGCGCAACCGTAAAACCGGCGGCACCGGATTGGGACTGGCTATCGTTCGCAGTTGCGTCGAGGCCTGCCACGGTTCGGTGGAAGCGCGCAACCGCAAACCGCGCGGGCTCGAGGTGGTGATGAGCTTCCCGGCGGTCGGCGGTGCTGGCCGCGAGTCGCAGGAACTCGCCGCGGTCCGTCTCCAAGGACAGGGCGGAGGGAACTGAGTGTCCCTCCCCCGCCCCGTTGTGGCCTTGGTTAGAAAATCAGCTTCAAACCCAACTGCATGATGCGCGCGTCACGCGCCGTGGTGATCGTGCCGAACTGCGCGCGGGCGTTCTTGCCGTCGGGACCTGCCCCGAACGTGTCGTCCACCAGGCCGTAGTTGACGTGATTGAGAGCGTTGAATGCTTCCGCGCGGAATTGCAGGTTGAAGCGCTCCGTGATGCGAGTGTCCTTCACGAGAGAAAGGTCGAAGTTGACCGTGCCGGGGTGGCGCACGTCGCCGATCGTGCGGCTCACGTTGCCGAGCGTGAACTGCGGTGGATTGACAAACTGCGTCGTGTCAAACCAGCGCTGCGCGGTGCGCTGGTCGCTCGGCAGTTCCGCGCTGACGCCGGTGGAGTTGGGACGGTCGGCGGCGTTGTTGTTGGCGCCACGGACGGTGAGCGGAATGCCCGTTTGCATGACCGAGATCATGTTGATCTGCCAGCCGCCGACGATGCGTTGTGCGACGCCGTTGGAGGGGTTGAATGCCTTGCCCCGGCCGAAGGGCAGCTCATAGAGAGCGCTCACCACCAGCCGCTGGCTGACGTCGCCCGGGTCGATCGAACGGTTCAGCTTGCGGTTGTACAAGCCGTCCTGGAAGCCGTTGTCCGTGATCTGTTCAATCGGCCCGAAGTCGACCGGCACCAGCGTCGAGTCGCTGAACTTCTTGCCGTTGGTGTAAGCGAAGTTCAGAAGTAGTCCGTTCCTCATGCGGCGCTGGATGTTCAGCTGCAGCTGATGCGAGAGATAGTTGCCCAGCAGCGGATTGCTGACGGTGACGCCGGTGTAATACGGAAACGGCATCAGGGAGCGCTCCCGGGTGATCGTGGCCGCCCCCAGCCCGCCAGGAACGAGGCCCGCGTAGGGATTCGGAACCGGCGTGTTGAGGTTCTGCTGGAGTTGAAAGCGCACGGCGGGGTCCACCTGGTTCAGGTTGTAGCCGCCGGCCATGAAGCCGTTGCCCTTGTTGCCGGCGTAGGTGACGTCGATCAGCCAGTTGGCGATCTGATGCTGGATGCCGAAATTCCACTGCTGCGTGAGAGGTGTCGTCTCATCGCGTTGCGTAAAGCTCACGCCCTGGCCCAGCAGCGCCAGCGGACCGGCCGCGGCGCCGGGCGATTCCAGCGGTTTGGTCGGGAACCCATCCTGAAAGCGGAAGGCGCGCTGGCCGGGACCTTGCGCGACGTAGTTCGTGCGCGTGCTGGAGAACAGCTGCGGGTTGCCCAGGAAGGGCCGGAAGAAGATGGAGGGGTAGTAGATACCATAACCGCCTCGAATGACGGTCTTGCCCGAGCCGAACACGTCGAGAGCGAATCCGAAGCGCGGGGCGAAGTCGTTGTAATCTTCCTTGCGGAAGCTGCGCGGTTGGCCATTGCGGCCCGCGAATACCGTATTGCCTACAAAAGGCGAGCCCGTCACGCGTGCGCTGGGATCGAAGTCGATCAGGCCGTTGTAGCGCTCGTAGGGACTCTGCTGCCAGTCCCAACGAATGCCGAGGTTGAGCGAAAGGCGGCGGCTGACCTTCCAATCGTCCTGGACAAACCAGCTGATCGCTGTGCCGTGGTTGGAGTTGCCGAGAATGCGGTCAATGTAGGAGCTGCTCACATCGCCGGTGAGAAACTGCGCCATGTTGTTGCCGGTGCCGGCCGGCGATTGCGGGTTGCTCGTCAAGCCGCCAAATGCGTAATCGCCCGACAGCGCCGCCCCCTGCCTGTTGCCGCCGTAGAGAATGCGGTAGTTGAAGCCGAACTTGGTGGTGTGGTTCCCGGTGACCTTCGTGAGCATCTCCTGGATGTCCCAGTTCAGCGAAGCCCGCGTGCCGAAGGCTTGGCCTCCGATGGTGTCGAAGCCGAAGTTGATCTGCGGAAACTGGTCGTTGGGCACAATCTCGGGCAGGCCCAGCTTGCGCGGCCAGCCCTGCCCGCCGTTGATGGCGCGGAATGTGAAGAACTGGCGCATGATGCCCACACGCAGGTTGTTGATCAGCGTCGGCGACAAAGTGTAGGTATCCGAAATCACCGCGTTGCGGTTCACCTGGTCGTCCACGCGGTCCTGACCGACGGTGGGGTCGGTGAAGATGCTGTTGCCTGAAGGCGAATGCTGCGCCGACGTGTAGCGGAAGAAGATCGAGTGCCGTTCGTTGAAGCGGTGGTCGGCGCGCAGGTTCCACTGCGTCCAATCGGTCAGCGTGAGGGCGCTGTCCTGGAAGTTTTGGGCGAAGGTGAAAGCGTTCGACGGGACGCGGTTCGGCGCCGGATAGAAGTCGACAATCTTGCGTGAAATCGGGTCGAAGCGCGAGGTGGGAACGATGTTGCCGGGATAGAGGTCGCGCACCTGGCCCGCACCATTGGGGTTGGCCCGGATCGTGTTCGGGTCGTAGATCGGAATCAGCACGCCCGCCGCGTTGCGAAGGTTGGCGAAGTTGCCTTGCCGCCATTCGGCGATCGGCGTGGAGGTGATGCGCGGGCGGCTCTGGCGCAGGCGATACTCTTCCCAGTTGCCGAAAACGAAGGTTTTGTCTTTAATGATCGGACCACCCGCCGAGACGCCAAACTGGTTGTAGCGCAGCGGCAGTTTGTTCGCCGCGAAGGTATTGCGCGCGTCGAACTTGTCGTTGCGCAAAAACTCATAGGCGGTGCCGTGAATCTGGTTCGTGCCCGACTTGGTGACGAGGTTGATCGTGCCCCCGGCGGTGAAGCCAAACTCGGCCGACATGGCGCCGCTCTGCACCTTGAACTCTTCCACCGCATCGACGGCCGGCGGAATGCCCACTTCGCCGACATAGCTCAGGACGTTGTTGTTGCCGTCGAGCGTCTGGTTGTTCATCGAGTTCGGCGATCCATTGATGGATAGCGACGAAAGCTGGATGCCGCGGTCGCCGAACCCCGAGTTCGTCGGACCCGCGTTGGAGATGACGCCGGCGTTGAGCAGCGTCAGCGCCAGAGCGCTGCGTCCGTTCAGTGGCAGGTCGCGCACACGCCGGTTTTCGATCACCGCGCCCAGCGTGGCGCTGCCCGTGTCCACCAGCGGAGCTTCCCCGGTCACTTCCACCGATTCGGCAAGCTGGCCCACCTCAAGGCGAACGTTCACCTGCGCATTCTGGTTCACCTGCAGCCGGATGCCTGAACGCACCGTGCGCTTGAAGCCCTGCAACTGCGCCGTGATCTCATAGTCGCCAATCGGCAGGCCGGGCGCCGTGTAGTTGCCGCTGTCATTGGTTTGCGTGCGGAACACGGCGTTGGTGCCCGTGTTCTTGATCTCCACCTGGGCGCCGCTGATGATGGCGTCCTGCTGGTCGGTGACAACGCCGGATATGGTGCCGGATTGCACCTGGGCGAACAGATTCAAAGCGGCGGCCAAAGCGGCAGCCGTCATACGGAACGACGACGATTTCATGATAGACCCCTCACAAAGCAATGCGATATCGGTTAGGCGTAACAGCGGAGTTCAAACACGCGGGCAAGCTCATCGCCGTTCGTAGCGTCGATGTGCAGGCGGACCGCCTGCGCGCGTACCGCGCTGAAGTTGTGGCGGACCAGCCGCTGGTGGTTCCCCTTGCGTTCCACGAGCGGCTTCCATTCACCGCCGGCGGATTCACGGTAGAGGATCCGGTAGTCGCGCACCGTCTCCGGCTGCGGCGCGCGGACAATACTCTCATTGGCGCGGTTCAGCGAGGTGAGCGTGAGTTCGCGCTGGAAGCCGGTGTCGAAGGTGAGCTGCAGATGGGACAGGTTTTGCGGCGAGTCCCATGAGTAGTCCACCCAAACACCGCCCGGCTGCATCTTCGCCGCCCATTGATGGCGCGCACCGTTAGGAATGTCGCGTACATGGCCATCCAGCAGGTTGCGCGCCGGGGCAGCGTCCTGCTCGCTCGATGCGGTCACCTGCGCGCGGCGGGCCACGTCGGCCGGGTCCTGGTTTGTGATCCCGGTGATGGTCTGGTCATCGCGCAGCAGCATCTGTTGGAGCTGCTTCACGCGCGCGGCGTCGTTAGCCAGCGCCCGCGGCGTCAGCCCGTGCTTGGCGCACATCGCCGCCGCCAGGCCGACGGCTTGGCCCTCAACAGCGCAGGTGGCCATCACGCGCGAGGAAGTGAAGGCGACGTGCGAAGCGCTGATGTTGCGCCCCGCCATCATCAGGTTCGAAACGTTCTTCGAATAGAGCGACCGCAGCGGGATGTGGTAGACCTCCTTCGTGCGAATGGAGGTGTTCGGCGGCAGGTTCACGCGGTCAAAGCCGCCCGGCGGGTGATCGTCCAGCGGCCAGCCGCCAATGCAAACCGCGTCGGCGAACGGAACCGCATTCTCCAGGTCGCCTTGCTTCAGCATGTAGTCGCCGACAATCCGCCGGCTGCCGCGTTTGCCCGGCATCATGCCGACCCAGTCCAGACCGTAGTAATCGCTGTCGGGATGGTCGCCGGAGTTCTTGATGTAGTCCCAGATGCCCATCACAATCGACATCAGCTCAAAGCGGATCAGCTCGTTGCTGCGGATGGTGTCCTTGTCGCCGCCCCATTCGATCCACCAGTAGCCGTACTCCCAGGTGTTGGTCGGACGCTTGAACAGGTGTTCTTTGGTCACCTTGCGCGCCCACTTCGGCGGCGTGAACGGCACCTTGCGCGGGTAAATGCGCGAGGTAAACAGAACGCTCGAACCGAGCGTCTCTTTGTCGGCCACCTCGGGCGCCAGCGATTCGCTAAACTCGCTCCGCGCTTCGCGTCCAAAGCGCATCTCCGCGCCTGACTCCAATCCCAACCGCGAATCGCCCGTGCAATCGCAAAACACCTTCGCCTGAATGCGGTAGATGTGCTCGCTCTTATCGCAGCGCACCAGGGCTTCCTGAATCTTGCCCCCCGCCACCGTGGCGCGATAGAGCACGCTTTCCAGCAGCAGCGTGATGTTGGGCTCGCTGATCACCTTGTCGTAAAGCAACAGGTCCCACATCTCCCAGCAGCGGTGCGGGTTGTTCACCGCGTCATCGAGCCGGAACTCTTCGAGCAATCCGCCTTCGCGCCAACCCGGACGGCTCTTGTGGCTGTTGGCGCCCACCACGTGCATCTTCACTTCGCTCGAACTGTTCCCGCCCAGCCGCGAGCGGTCCTGCACCAGCACAACCTTCGAGCCATGGCGCGCGGCCGTGACGGCGGCCAGCACACCGGCCAGCCCTCCGCCCGCAATCAGAATGTCGGTCTTCAAATCGACCAGCGTCATGTGCGGCTCGCCGGCCAGCGTCTTCTCCAGCGGCACCGACGGCGCGATCGTGTCAAACCCCGGGCGCTGGAAGATGCCATGCATCTCGGCCTGGGTCGGGGTGTAGGCAGGGGGCGGCAGTTGGCTCGCGTCCACAATCAGGGAGTAGGAGCCGAGACCGACAAAGAAATCTCTACGCTTCATGGCGAAACACACCTCATGTGCTGGCACGAGCCAGCCTGTGCGGGCATTCTGTCACATTCGACGGTGGCCAAGCAAGAAAAAAATATCAGATTTCACTGCTTGATCTTCCGTCTCAAGTGTATATTCTTAAGTTCGTATGGAACTGACTCAACTGAAGCGCCAACGGGCCACCGACGAGGTCTACCTGGCGCTCCGGCAGAGCATCCTCGGCCATCTCTTCAAGCCCGGTGAGCGCCTCCAAGTCGATGAAATCGCTCAGAAACTGGGCGTCAGCCTGACCCCGGTCCGGCATGCCATCCAGCAGCTCTCCGCCGAGGGGCTCATTGAGATCAAGCCGCGCAGCGGCACCTTTGTTGCCACCCTCACGGCGCGCGACGTGGAGGAAACCTCCGACCTGCGCTGCGCCCTGGAATGCCTCGCCGGCGAGAAGGCGGTGGAGCGCATCACGCCCGAAGAGTCGGGGCGCTTCCACCAGTTGCTCGCCGCCATGGCTGAGCCCATCCTCACCGAGGATGACCGCAAGTTGCACGAGGAGAACAACTCCCGCTTCCACCGCCTGCTCATCGACTGTTCCGGCAACAAGCGGCTCGCCGAAGCCTATGAAGGTCTCCACGCTCACCTTGTCATCGCCCGCGCCCACTCCCGCGATGCCGGCTGGGAACAGCGCCTCGCCGTCGAGCAGGCCGAACATGAGGAAATCGTCGCCGCGTTGGAGGCGCGCGACCTCCCTCGCCTCACCCAGGCCCTGCGCACGCACATTTTGCGCGGCCGCCTGAGCATGACCCAACGCCTCTAACCGCACTCCGCACCAAGGACCCTTTCACTATGCTCGCAGGTGTCTATCCCATCGTCGTCACGCCATTTCATGACGACGGCAGCGTCGACTACACGTCGCTTGACCGGTTAGTGGAGCACCTGCTCGAGCAGGGCGCGCACGGCCTCGGGCTCTTCGGCAACGCCAGCGAGGGCTACACGCTGCTCGCCTCCGAACGCACCGGGATGCTGCAACGAATCGCCGCCCGCGTGCGCGGCCGCGTGCCGCTCGTTGTCAGCTCGGGCCACACCGGCACCGACGCCGCCGTCGCCTTGAGCAAAGAGGCCCACGATCTCGGCGCCTCCGCCCTCATGGTGCTGCCCCCCTATTTCCTGAAGACCGACGGCGAAGGCCTGATGCACTACTTCGGCGCCATCTCCCAGGCCGTGCCCATTCCGATCATGGTCCAGGACGCGCCGCTCATGACGCAGGTCCCCATGCCCGTTCCCCTCCTCACCCGCATGGCGCGCGAGATCGAACAGGTGAAGAGCGTCAAGGTGGAAGCGCCGCCCACCGTGCCCAAAATCGGCGCGCTGCACGCCGCCGCCAACGGCGCCCTCGCTTTGTTCGGCGGCCTCAACGGACAGTTCCTCATTGAGGAATGCGAGCGCGGCGCCGTCGGCACCATGCCCTCCAGCGACGCCACCTGGCTCTACGTCCGCGTCATGGACCTGCTGGCCAAAGGCAACAAGGCCGAGGCCTGGCGGCTCTTCTCCATCGCCCTCCCGCTCATCCGCTTCGAGCTTCAACCCGGACTCGGCGTCTCCGCCGCCAAACATAACCTGGTGGCCGAAGGCATCCTCGCCTCGGCCCGTGTGCGCCACCCGACCTCGTCGATCGACACCGCCGCGGTGTCCGAACTCAAGGTGTTGCGCGAACTGCTGGCGGCAGCCCGGTCATGAAGATCACGCGCATCACGGCCCTGCCGGTGCGCCTGCCGCGCGACATCGGCGCCGCTACGGGCACCGCCGGTTCTCCCACCGTGCTCACCGAAAGCGCCGCCGATTACCGCTGGTCCAGCGTCTACCCCTGCCTCTACTCCACCCAGTTTGAGACCGCCCTCGTGCGTGTCGAGACCGACTCCGGCCTCACCGGCTGGGGCGAAGCCCAGGCCCCGCTCGCCCCCGAAGTCGCCTGCACCATCATTGACCGCCTCCTGGCCGGCGTCATCACCGGCGAGGACTTCGACGGCTCTCCCGAACGCATCGCCGAGCTGTGGGACCGCATGTACGCCACCATGCGCGTGCGCGGCCAAACCGGCGGTTTCATGCTCGACGCCATCTCCGCCATCGACATCGCCCTTTGGGACATCGCCGGCCACCACGCCGGCAAACCGGTGAGCGCCCTGCTCAGCCCGCGCGCCAAGCGCACCATTCCCGCGTATTTGAGCGGCATCCCCCGAGGCGTCACCGATACGCAGGGCTTCCGCCTGGTGAAGCTCTTCTACGACACCCACACGCCTGAGGAGTTCTTCGAACACGCCGACGCGGTGATCGACGCCGGCGGCCACATCGCCGTCGACGCCCTCTGGCGCCACACCCCAACCACCGCGCTCGACTTCGGCGCGGAACTGGAAAAGCGCGGCGCTCTCTGGTTTGAAGCGCCCCTGCCCCCCGAAGACGCCGCCGCCCACGCCGCCCTCGCCCACGACCTCCGCGTGCCCATCGCCATCGGCGAAAGCTACCGCACCCAGCACGAGATGCGCCCCTTCTTCCGCGCCCGCGCCCTCGGCCTCTATCAGCCCGACATCGGCCGCTGCGGCATCACCGAAGGCCTCCGCCTGGCCGCCATGGCCGCCGACCACGGCATCGATGTCGTCCCCCACATCAGCATCGCCTTCGGCCCCCAGGTTGCCGCCGCGCTCCACTTCGCCGCCGCCGTCGACCACTGCTCCCTCGCCGAGTACAACCCGCAGGTGCTCGCCGTAGCCAACCGCTTTCTCACCGAGCCTCTGCGCCTGGAGGGCACGCACTACCAGGTGCCCTCCGGCCCCGGCCTGGGCATCTCGCTGAGGCCCCTGTGAAGAACCTCCGCTGGTTCATCGCCGGGCTGCTCTTCCTGGCCACGGTGATCAACTACATCGATCGCCAAACGCTCAGCGTCGTCGCCCCCGTCCTCACCAAGGAACTGGGCATCAGCAACACCCAGTACGCCGACATCCTCACGGCGTTCCTCGTCCCCTACACGGTGATGTACGTCATCTCCGGCTGGCTCTGCGACCGCTGGGGAACGCGCCGCGCCCTGGCCACCTTCATGGCCTGGTGGAGCGCCGCCAACATGCTCCACGCCACCGCCCGCGGAGCCTTCGGCCTCGGCTCCTTCCGCTTCCTGCTCGGCATGGGCGAGTCCGGCAACTTCATGGCCGCTGAGAAGGCCATCTCCGAATGGTTCCCCGCCAAGGAGCGCGGCTTCGCCAACGGCCTCGTCAACGCCGCCGCCGCCACCGGCGCCATTATCTCGCCGCCCTTGATCGCCTTCGTCACGCTGCACTACGGTTGGCGCTTCGCCTTCGTCGCCACCGGCGCGCTGGGCTTCGTCTGGCTCGCCGCCTGGCTCGTCCTCTACTACGTCCCGCAGCAGCATCCACGCATCACCGAGGAGGAGCGCACCTACATTCTGGATGGCCGCCTTGCCCGCCCCGGCCACCGCATCCCGTACAAGCAACTCCTGCGCATGCCGCAGGTGTGGGGACTCCTCGTCTCGCGCGTCTTCGCCGACCCCGTGTGGTGGTTCTATCTCTTCTGGCTGCCCAAATACCTCAGCGACGTGCGCGGTTTCTCGCTCGCTGAAATCGGCCTCTTCTCCTGGATGCCCTACCTCGCCGCCGACCTCGGTTCACTCTTCGGCGGCTGGCTCTCGGGCTACTGGATCTCGCGCGGCAAGTCCGTCCTCGACGCCCGCCGCCACACCATGATCCCCTTCGTCCTCGTCATGCCCATCGGCATCGCCGTTAACTACCTGCCTTCCATGCAGGCGCTGGGCATCATCTGCCTCATCACCTTCTCGCACATGGCCTGGAAGACGAACCTGATGACGATGACCAATGACATCTTCCCCACCGAGGTCGTGGGCTCGGCGGCGGGTGTAGTGGGGCTTGGCAGCGGCCTCGCCGGGGCCATCTCAACGCCGGTTGTCGGCCGCATCGTCGATGCCTTTGGTTATGGCGCTGTCTTCTGGGTGATGGGGTTCCTCCACCTCATCGCCATGACCATCGTGCTCACGCTGGTGAAGAAGCGGGCGTGAAGGCCAGGCCTCATCAAGGCCGCTTCACGCCCATACACAGTTAGGGAAGCTGAGCCGCCAGCTCCGTCACCAGCGGCAGCGGATCGACATCCGCCGGAAAGTTCGCCGCTCCAGCCAGGTAACGGCCTTTGCGAAATACCACCAGCCGGCCAAGATACTTGTCCGTGGTTTGAAACGCCTCGTCGCCCACCTGCGCCGCGGCCCCCGCGGTGACGCGCTGCCGGAACTGCCCCAGCAGCTTCGCGGCCGACTCCGGCGTCGCCTCGGGCACCACAAACGCCTTGCCCTGCTCATAGGTCGCCATGTAGCCCCGCCGCAGCATGCGGAACCCCAGCACCGACTCCGGCACCAGCCGCACGCTCTCCGCCTTCAGCCCCTTCGCGGGGAAGACGCCAAGCAGCGCCGGCCGTCCCGTCGAGCCCTCCAACCGCTGATCCCACGCCGCCAGGAACTTCTCCAACAGCGCCGCATCCCCGGTCGGGTTCGACGCCACCTCGACATAGTAAACGCCCTTGGCAAAGGCCCCCCGCCGCGCCGTCACCTGCCCCGCCGCTCCGAGCTTGGCCAACGGCAGGTTGGCGTCGCGATTGGCCGTGAACATGCCCCACGCCAGGTCGGCATTCTCCATCTCCGAGATGTCGAACACCAGGTCCACCGTACCGTTCGTGCACGTCACGCCGTTCATGCGCTTGAAGCCGTAGGCGAAGTAGCCCTCCGAGTTGCCGTTCATGTACTCAAACAGCGTGTCCACGTCGTAGGTGCGCACTCCGCCCTTCTGCGTGAAGCCCGGCGCGGCGGCACAGTCCGGCGCCGGACCACCGGCGGTCGCGGCGGCCGCCAGCAGCAGCAGTCCGATCATGCCAGCAGCTCCTGCGCCCGCGACATCCGCGCCATCACGTTGACATGGTTCGGACAGCGCACGGCGCACGTCGAGCAGTCCTTGCAGCTCACCTCGCGCACCTCGGCCGGCAGCATCTGGAACTGCTCGCGCGCCATCCCAAACTGCCCGTAGCCCTCGGCGTACATCACATAGCGCATCATGTCGGGAATCGGCAGCCCCTTCGGACACACGCCCGAACACTTCCCGCAGGCCCGGCAATAGAGCGGCGTGATGAAATCGCGTTGGACGGCCAGCAGCGTCGCGTCGCCCGGCGAAAAGCCCTTGTCCATGCAGGCAAAGTTCTCATCGAGCTGATCGTGGTCGGTGATCGACGGAATCGTCGTGTCGATGTTCGGATTGCGCATCGACCAGCGCAGCATCGCCGGAAACACACCTTCCTGCTTGAACTTCGCATAGTTCGGATCGCCCGGCTTCACGCGCCGGAACCCGCCCGCCATCACCTTCATCGCCACAATGCCCAGCCCGGCCTTCTTCGCATCGGCCAGCAGCGGATCGATTGTCGCTCCCATCGTGAAGTTGTAGGAAGAGAGAATCACATCGATCGCGCCCGACTTGATCGCCGCCGGAATCACCTCTTCAAACCCAGCGTGCGTGGACACCCCGCTGAAGCGGATCATGCCCTTCTGCTTGGCGATGCGCTGCGCCTCCAGCCTGCCCTCCGTGATCTGCTCGGCCTTTGACTTGGCGTGGATGTACCAGATGTCCACGTAGTCGGTCTGGAGTTCCTTCAGCGAGGTCTCCAGCTCCTGCAGCGCAGCCTCCTTGTCCTCCTTGTTGCTCTTGGTGGACAGCACCAACTGCTTCCGCCGCGACTTCAACGCCGCGCCCACCATACGCTCACAGTTACCCGACTGGTAACCACGCGCGGTATCAAAGTAAGTAACGCCCATGTCCGCGGCACGCTCAATGACGGAAGCGTCCGAGGTAATCATGGTGCCAAAGCCAACGGTAGTTACTTTGAGTCCTGTCTTACCGAGCACCTTGGTCTTGATGGCGGGGGCCGCCTGGGAGGGAGTGGAGATCACCTGGAGCGCAAGAGGAGCGGCCAGGAATGATCGACGAGAGGCATTGTCAAACATGGCAGCTACAGTATAATCGGATCAACACGAAAGGAGGATCGTTTTTTCGATGCTCACTCGCCGTTGTTTGCTCGCCTCGCTGCCCACTCTCTCCGCGGCAGCTCTTCAGGGTCAAGAACTAACTCCACCCGGTCCTGTTGAATTTCCCGCCGTTGTCACCAATACTAAGCGATCACTTGTTGCAGTTCGCCACGGTGAGGAGCGCCGGAAGATAGTCCGGGAAGCTCTCGAGGGAATCGATAAGGAAATCCGTACTTCTTGGAAAAGTAAGAAGTATGTATTAATCAAACCGAATAATGTATCCACGCAAAATCAGTTGGCCTCCACTCACGCCGACGCTCTGCGCGGAATTCTCGATTATTTGGACGGGCGCTGGAAAGGTCCGGTGATCATCGCCGAATCGAGCGCCGGGCAAACCATGGATGGTTTTGAGAACTTCCGCTACACACGCCTGCCGGGCGAGTATAAGCGTCTCCGGATCCAACTGGTCGACTTGAATCAGGAGGCCGAATACAAGCTCACCCACCTCCTCACCCCCGACCTCCACGTGCAGCCGGTCCGCCTCGCCGCCCGCATGCTCGATCCGGAGTCGTTCCAGATCTGCGCCGCCATCCTGAAGACGCACAACACGGTGATCGCCACGCAGTCCATCAAGAACATGACCCTCGGTGCGCCGATTCACTACAAACCGGGGGAAACGCCCCGTTGGAACGACAAGCGCAAATACCACGGCGGTGTGCGCCAGACGCACTACAACATGTTCCTCACGGCCTCGAAGCTGAAGCCCTTCTGGGGCGCCACCGTCATCGATGGTTGGGAGGGCATGGAAGGCAACGGTCCCGCTTCCGGTACGCCCGTTCCCAGCCGCGCCGCCATCGCGTCCACTGACTATGTGGCGGCCGACCGCGTCGGTCTTGAACTCATGGGCATCGACCCGAAGTGGATCGGCTACTTGAACTACTGCCACCAGAACGGCCTCGGCCAGTATGAACTGGACAAGCTCGATCTGGATGGTCCGCAACTGGCCACACTTGCCCGCAAATACCGCCACCACAAGGACGTCGAACGCCAGTTGGATTGGATGGGCCCGCTACGCGAGGTGCCGCCGAAGCTCGGCTAACCGCCGGCTTTCTCTTCCAACTCGTGCCAGCGCGCGTAGAGCGCGTCCACCGCCTGTTGCGCGGCCTCATGCGCGGCCGAAGCTTCGGCGATGCGCGTGTGGTCGGAAAACACCGCCGGATCCTCCAGCGCCGCTTGGCATCGCTCCACTTCCGCTTCGGCCGCGGCAATGCGCGATTCGATCGTTTCGTAGTCGCGGGCATCCACGTAGGAGAGTTTCTTCTTGCCCGGCGCAGCAGCTGGAGCCGCCGCCGCCGCAACGGGTTTTCCCTTGCCCGACGTGCGCTCGTCGACCCACTCCTCCCACTGTGCGTAGTCGGCAAACCGCTGCGCGCCGCCTTTCCCATCGAGCCCCAAAATGACGGTGGACACGCGATCCAGCAGATACCGGTCATGCGTCACCAACACCAGCGCGCCCGGAATCTCCAGCAGGCTTTCTTCCAGGATTTCCAGCGTCGGAATGTCGAGGTCGTTCGTCGGTTCGTCGAGCAGCAGCAGGTCGGCCGGTTCGAGCATCAGGCGCGCAATCAGCACCCGTGCCCGTTCGCCGCCCGAGAGCCGCCCCACGGGTTGGCCCAACTGCTCCGGCGTGAACAGGAAGCGCGCCGCCCAGGCGTTCACGTGAATCACGCGCCCCTGGTAGACCACCGAATCGGCGTCCGGCGCCAGCGCCCTCCGCAGCGTCACATCGGCTTCGAGCGGCCGGTTCTGGTCGAAGTACACGATGCGCAGGCCATCGGCTTTCGTCACCGTACCCCCGCTTGGCGGCAGCAGTCCCTGCAACAGGCGCAGCAGCGTGGTCTTGCCGCTGCCATTGGCGCCCACAAGCCCGACTCGCGTCCCGTGCGTGAACACAAAGTCGAGCGAATCGAGCAGCGTCCGCCCCCCCAGTTCGCAGCCCAGGCCTTCCAACACCAGCAGGCGTTTCGTCTTACGGTCCGTGGCCGAAAAGTCGATGCCCGCCGTGGCCGTGCGCGTGCGCGCGTTCAAATCGCCCAGCTCGTCAATGAGTTGATGCGCCTTGCCGATGCGCGCCTTCGATTTCGTCGTCCGCGCCTTCGGCCCCCGCCGCAGCCACTCCATCTCGCGCCGCACCATATTCTCCAGCGCCTCTTGCCGCTTGGCCTGGGCGTGGAGAAACTCGTCCTTTTTCTCGAGAAAGGCGCTGTAGTTGCCCGGCGTGCGAAGAATGCCCCCCGGGTAGGCGCGGTTCAACTCCGCCATCGCCGTGGCCACGTTCTCCAGAAAGTAGCGGTCGTGGCTGATCACGATCGAGGCGAACGCGGCTTGGCTCAGTAACTCTTCCAGCCACTCGATCCCCGCCAGGTCGAGGTGGTTGGTGGGTTCGTCCAGCAGCAGGATGTCCGGCGACAACACCAGCGCTTCGGCGATGGCCAAGCGCTTCCGCCATCCGCCTGAGAGCGCCGCCGCCTCGGCTTCGAAATCCTCAAAGCCTCCCCGGCCGAGCGTGCGCACCAGTTGCGCTTCGTGTTCATCGTGGTCCAACGGCGACGCGGCCAGCACCTGCTCAATGCACTGCCGTACGGTCACCCCCGGCGCGTAGACCGAGTCCTGCGCGACATAGGCAAACCTCGTCTTCTTCCTGAGCGCAACCTCGCCCGAGTCCGGAGACAGTTCACCTGCAAGAATTTTGAGCAGCGTGGATTTGCCCGAGCCATTGGGCCCGATGAGACCAATCCGCTCTCCCTCCTCGCAGGTGAACGAGATGTTGTCAAAGAGCGGAGCCGAGCCGAACGACTTCGTCAGCTCTTTTGCGTTGAGAATGAGGGCCAACTTCTCATTGTAGAGGTCTGGCCCCGAAAACTGACGAGACTACTTCATCGTGCGGATATGGGCGATGATGTTTTCCAGATCGGCGTCCGCAATCCCCTTCGCAATGGCCTTGTGGTTGGCGGCTGCCTTGAACGCCTTCATCAGGTCAGCGTCCTTCATCTTTTGAACCTCGGCGCTGGCCAGCGGTTTCAGCTTGTCGCCAAACTTCTTCTTCATGGCTGGGGCTCCAGACCCATCAGCCGCGTGGCACATCGCGCACTTCTTCGCGTAGAGCGCCTTGCCGGCGGCCGCATCTCCGGCCGCACTCAGGGGAACGCAAAGCACTGCAACTGCTGCCGTGGCAGCAAGAACGAACCGTTTCATCGAACCTCCTTCAGGTCGGCGGAACAGGACCTCCACTCGGTTGGACAGCACGCCGCCTTCCATTGGTTGCGCCAATCGGTGACGGTCTCCACTTGTCCACGCCGCAATTCAGGTCTACGATACTGGCGTGACCACCCGACGCTCTTTCACCGCCTCCCTACTTGCCGCCTCCGCTCTCCGCGCCGCCAATCCGCTCGCCCGATTGCGCATCGGTGTCACCGATTGGAACCTGCAAATGGCCAGCAATCCCGAAGCCCTCGCCCTCGCCGCCGGCCTCGGTTTCGAAGGTGTCGAGGTCAGCCTCGGCCGCCGCGCCGTCGGCGAAAAACTGCAATTGGACGACTCCGCCCTCCAGAGCGCCTACCTCGCCGCCGCGGCCAAACACAAAGTAGCCCTCGCCGGCACCTGCCTCAACATCCTCCACGTCAACTACCTTAAGAACGACGCCCTCGGCAAAAAATGGGTCGCCGACGGCATCCCCATCACCCAGCGCCTCGGCGCCCGCGTCATGCTGCTCCCCTTCTTCGGCAAGGGAGCCATCGAAGAGCGCGCCGAACAGGATTTCGTGGCTGAAGCCCTCAAGCCGCTGGCCCCCATCGCCGAGAAAGCCGGCGTCCTGCTCGGCCTGGAAAATACGATCTCGGCCGAGGCCAACGCGCGCATCATCGACAAGGTCGGCTCCCCCGCGCTGAAGGTTTACTACGACGTCGGCAACTCGGCCCCGCGCGGCTTCGATGTCGTCAAGGAGATCCGCTGGCTCGGCCGCGACCGCATCTGCCAGTTCCACCTCAAAGACAACCCCCACTATCTCGGTGAAGGGTCCATCCCCTTCCCCGCCGTCCTCGAATCCATCGCCTCCCTGGGCGGCTTCTCAGGCTTTGCCAACCTGGAAACCTCGGCCCCATCAAAATCGGTCCCCGACGACATGCGGCGCAACCTCGCCTTCATCCGCAAACTCCTCAGCCCGTATGCCTCCGCTTAGGGCCTCCCTCGCCCTGGTGTGGGCCGCCGTGGCGGCCTGTGCCATGCAGGAGGCTAAGCAGCAGTACCAGCCGGCTCTGGAACTGCTCCGCCAGGGCAGGTTCCACGAGGCGCGGCAAGCGCTGGAACAGGTGGTGGCCGTCGATCCGAAATCCGCCCCCGCCTGGCTGGCTCTCGGGGTGGCCCATGCCGCACAGGGTGACTATCCCGCCGCCGAACCCGCCTTTGCGCGTGCCTGTGCGCTCCAACCCAAACTCCCCGACGCCTGCTTCTATCACGGCCGCGCCCTATATCTCGTGAATCGCTGTTCGGAAGCGCTTGCAGTCCTCGCCCGCCTCGGCCCTGACCGCCGGCGCTACCGGATAGAAGCTCTCTGCCACGACGCCCTCGGCCGCTGGAACGACGCCGAAACCCTCTATCGTAAGGCCATCGACAACGACCCCGGCGGCGAAAACCCCCGCATCGACTACGCCGTCGCCCTCGCCCGCCAGGGCCGCGCCGCCGAGTCCGTCCCGCTGCTCGAAACCGCTCTTCAACAAGCCCGCCAATTGCCGCGCGTCGAGCTTGAGTTCGGTCGAATTCTCCTTCAATTGAATCGCCTCCCCGAAGCCCGTGCCCACCTCGAACGCGCCGTCGCTCTCGCCCCCGATTCCGCGCAAGCCCACCTCCTGCTCGGCCGCGTCTACACCCGTTTGGGCCTCCTGGCCGAGGCCGCGCCACACCTCGAACAGGGCTCCCGTCAGCCGCAATGAACAGGCAAATTACCAAACGTTAACTAAAAAAGTAAGCCCTTACTATGGACTCCCACATTTCGGTTTGATAGTATCCGCCCTGCTACCGTGGGGTCTACTGTTATTGCTGCCACGACTATTTCAACCAAATGGGGAGACTTGCGTGCATACAAAGCCACGTGCGTTTGCTTTGGCCCTTAGCCTATTGCTCACGTCGCATGTCTATTCACAGGAATTCCGTGCGACGATTTCCGGTCGTGTTTTGGACGCCAGTGGGTCGGCTGTCCCGAATGCGAAAATCCAGGCTGTCAGTGTTGCCACCACTGAGACGTCCAACGCCACTTCGGACGCCTCCGGTGTCTACACCATTCCGTTCCTCCGTCCCGGCGGTTACAAGCTAACCGTTACGGCCAACGGCTTTAAAACCTTCAACCGCGAGAACATCACCCTCACCGTCGGCCAAAGCGCCGGCATCGACGTCAACCTCGAAGTCGGCGCGCTCACCGAGTCAGTGAACGTCACCGCCGAAGCCGCCCTGCTGGAAACGCAGACGGCCAGCCGCATCGCCGTCATCAGCACCAAGCAGGTGTCGGAGCTGCCGCTGAACTCGCGCAACCCGTTCATGCTCGGCGCCATGATGTCCGGCGTTACCTTCCGCGGCGCGGCCATCTGGCAGCGGCCCTTTGACAACGGCGCCATCGCCGAATGGTCGGTCAACGGCGGCCGCCAGTCCAACAACGAGTTCCTCATGGACGGCGCGCCCAACAACGCCCAGGGCGGCACCAACAACATCGCCTACGTGCCCATCGTCGACGCCGTGCAGGAATTCTCCATTCAGCAGAACTCCTACGACGCGCAGTATGGCAAAACCGGCGGCGGCGTCTTCAACGTCGTGCTCAAGAGCGGCACCAACGACTTCCATGCCACTGGCTGGGAATTTCTGCGCCGCAAGTTCCTCGACGCCAACACCTTCCAGAACAACTCCGTCGGCGCCGCCCGTCCCGGCCACCGCCTCGATCAGTACGGCTTCCAGTTGGAAGGGCCGCTCCTCATCCCCAAACTGCTCACCCGCGAAAGCAAGATCCGCGGCTTCTTCCTCGGCAGCATTGAAGACTACTACGAGCTCTGGCCGCAGTTTCTCCGCAATTCCTACCCGGCCGCCGAAATGCGCAACGGCGACTTCAGCAAGCTCACCGCCGCCAACGGCCAGCCGGTCACAATCTACAACCCCTACTCGGCCCAGCTCGTCAACGGCGACCCGGTTCGTTCGCCATTCCCGAACAACCAGATTCCGGCCAGCATGATTCACCCCGTGGCCAAGGCGGTCACCGGCTTCATGCCTACCCCCAACGCGGTTACCGCCGGCCAGCGCTACTCGGTGCAGAACCTGCTCAATCCGGAATATCCGGCGGTCGACAACTTCTACAACCTGATCCTGAAGTTCGACTTCAACATCGGCGAGAGGCACCGCGCCTATTTCCGCCATGCCTCCAACGACCGCACCGAGGACCGCTCGGTGAACGGACTGGACAACCTGCCCGGCACCGACGGCCAGCAGCCCTTCCAGCGCATCAACGACGCCTACGTTGCCGATTGGGTGTGGACCATCACCCCGACCACGCTGTTCAACGTCCGAGCTTCCAGCAACCGGTTCATCGCCAAAGGTTTCGGCCGCGCCAACGAGAACTTCGATCTGAGCAAGCTGGGTCTGCCTTCCAGCCTCATCAGCCAGTTGCCTAGCCCTGTGTACTTCGGACGCTGGGACATCAATGGCTATAGCTCAATGGGCCGCGGACAAAGCATCGACATCACCAACAACTACAACCTCATGGCGAGCATGACCAAGATCGCGGGTTCGCACACGATGAAGTTCGGCATCGACTTGCGCCGCATCCACTACATCACCCAGAACAGCGGCAACATTTTGCTGTTCACCGGCCAGACACAGTGGACGCAGCGTCTCTGGAACCAGGGCGAACCCACCGCCGGCGACGGTTACGCCTCATTCCTCCTCGGCGGCGTGAGCGGTTCGCAAAACTACCCGGTGTATCCGTTTTTCCGCCAATGGTACTTCGCCCCCTACTTCCAGGATGACTGGAAAGTGACGCGCAAACTGACCGTGAACATGGGCCTGCGCTGGGACTATAACCTGGCCGCCGACGAAAAGTACAACCGCATCAACCGCGGCTTCAACCAGAACGCCACCAGCCCCATCGCCAGCCTCATCCCGGCCAACATGCTGGCCATGTACCCGAACCTTCGCAACCTCCGCGGCGGCCTCGAGTTTGCCGGTGTCAACGGCAACCCGCGCATCACCGGCGTCAAGGACATGAACAACTGGCAGCCCCGCATCGGCGCGGCCTATTCCATCAACGACAAGCTCGTCGTTCGCGGCGGCTACGGCCTGTACTTCATGAACCCGAATAACAACTTCCTGCAGACCAACGGCTTCTCGACCTCAACACCGCTGGTCAACAGTCTGGATTCGGGCCGCACGCTGGCCAGCAATAACCTCCTCGGCAATCCCTATCCCAACGGTATCAATCGCCCTGTGGGTTCCTCGCTTGGCTACAACACGTTTGCCGGCCAGAATTTCACCCACTACAACCCGGAAATGCGCATACCCTACGTGCATCAGTTCTCGCTGGAGTTCCAACGCCAGATCACGCAGACCAGCACCCTCTCGGTAGCTTACGTCGGCAGCCGCACCGTCGGCGCCAACGACGAGCGCAACCTGAATATCCTGCCGCCGGACATCCGTAAACAGTGCAACCTTCTGGAGGGTGGCACACCGGACTACTGCAACGCACAGGTGCCCAACCCGTTCCGCGGACTCGAACCCTTCCGCGGCACCGGCCTCTTCCCGGCCGCCAACGTCTCCCGGTTCCAGATCAGCCGTCCTTTCCCGCAGTTCTCGGGCAACCTGCTCGAGCAGGGCCGCGGCGAATCCAACATCTGGTACAACTCCATGCAGGTGAACTACAACGTCCGCATCGGCCGCCAGTTGACGCTGCTGGGAAACTACACGCTTAGCAAAATGGTGGAACGCTGGGGTTACACCGACGCCGTCAACAACATCAAACAGCAGGGCCTCTACTTCAACGACCGGCCCCACTACATCAAGTTCAACACCGTCTACGAACTGCCCTTCGGCAAGGGTCAGGCCATCGGCGGCAACACCTCCGGTTTCCTGAACAAGCTCATCAGCGGCTGGCAGTTCTCCACCTACACCCAGTTCTCCTCGGGTGAACCGAACGATCTGGCCGGCAACGTCATCCAGTTGAAGGATCCCCGCACCGTCGGTGGCGATTTCACTGGCACTCCCGACTGGAAAGCCCACCAGGTGCGCGGTTGGAACCCCTGCGTGCTCCGCCAGTTCAACGACGGGCGCGTCGTTCCACAAGCCTTCAGCATCACCCGCGGCTGCGGCACCGACCCGGCCAACTACGCCTGGCTCATGACTGCCGACTACGCGCCGGACCGTTACAATCCGTCGCGGTCGGGCCAGATCCGCAAACAGCGGCTCTTCAACATGGACGCTTCCGTCAGCAAGATGACTAACATCACCGAGCGGCTGAGGGTCCAGTTCCGCGCCGAGGCCTTCAACCTCACCAACTACTACTTCTTCGGGCGCAACGACGGGTTCATCACCGATCCCAACAACCCGAACTTCGGCACCATGTTCCCCAACCAGGGCAATACCCAGAACGGGTATCCGCGCCAGGTCCAGTTGGGCATCAAGATCTTCTGGTAAACAGAAGCTAGCTTCAAACAGGAAGGGCGGCAGCTACGGCTGCCGCCCTTTCCGTATTTCACATCACCAACCGTTCATGAATTCGCTTTCATTGACGTTTGTTCATGTGATATGATCCATCCCACATCGTGCTCGGTGGCACGGTGAATTCAGACTTTTGGGGTGGGTATGAAGTCCCTGTCGTACGGTTTAGCCCTCTGCATTGCCTCAACCGGTGCTCTGTGGTCACAGGAGTTCCGCGCAACCATTTCCGGTCGTGTTTTGGACGCCAGTGGTTCGGCTGTCCCGAATGCGAAAATCCAAGCTGTCAGTGTTGCCACCACTGAGACGTCCAATGCCACATCGGACGCCTCCGGTGTCTACACCATTCCGTTCCTCCGTCCCGGCGGTTACAAGCTAACCGTTACGGCCAACGGCTTCAAGACCTTCAACCGCGAGAACATCACCCTCACCGTCGGCCAGAGCGCCGGTATCGACGTCAATCTCGAGGTCGGCGCGCTCACCGAGTCAGTGAACGTCACCGCCGAAGCCGCCCTGCTGGAAACGCAGACGGCCAGCCGCATCGCCGTCATCAGCACCAAGCAGGTGTCGGAGCTGCCGCTGAACTCGCGCAACCCGTTCATGCTCGGCGCCATGATGTCCGGCGTCACCTTCCGCGGCGCGGCCATCTGGCAGCGGCCCTTTGACAACGGCGCCATCGCCCAATGGTCCGTCAACGGCGGCCGTGAGTCCAACAACGAGTTCCTCATGGACGGCGCTCCCAACAACGGCCAGGGCGGTAATAACAACATCGCCTACGTGCCCATCGTCGACGCCGTGCAGGAATTCTCCATTCAGCAGAACTCCTACGACGCGCAGTATGGCAAAACCGGCGGCGGCGTCTTCAACGTCGTGCTCAAGAGCGGCACCAACGACTTCCATGCCACTGGCTGGGAATTTCTGCGCCGCAAGTTCCTCGACGCCAACACCTTCCAGAACAACTCCGTCGGCGCCGCCCGTCCCGGCCACCGCCTCGATCAGTACGGCTTCCAACTCGAAGGGCCACTGCTCATCCCCAAGCTGCTCACCCGCGAAAGCAAAGTCCGCGGCTTCTTCCTCGGCAGCTTTGAAAATTACTACGAGCTCTGGCCGCAATTCCTCCGCAACTCCTACCCGGCCGCCGAAATGCGCAACGGCGACTTCAGCAAACTCACCGCCGCCAACGGCCAGCCGGTCACCATCTACAACCCCTACTCGGCCCAGCTCGTCAACGGCGACCCGGTTCGTTCGCCATTCCCGAACAACCAGATTCCGGCCAGCATGATTCACCCCGTGGCCAAGGCGGTCACCGGCTTCATGCCCACCCCCAACGCGGTCACCGCCGGCCAGCGCTACTCGGTGCAGAACCTGCTCAACCCCGAATACCCGGCGGTGGACAACTTCTACAACCTGATCCTGAAGTTCGACTTCAACATCGGCGAAAAGCACCGCGCCTATTTCCGCCATGCCTCCAACGACCGCACCGAGGACCGCTCGGTGAACGGCCTGGACAACCTGCCCGGCACCGACGGCCAGCAGCCCTTCCAGCGCATCAACGACGCCTACGTTGCTGACTGGGTGTGGACCATCACGCCGACCACGCTGTTCAACGTCAGAGCTTCCAGCAACCGGTTCATCGAGAAGGGCTTCGGCCGCGCCAACGAGAACTTCGACATGACCAAGCTCGGCCTGCCCAATAGCTTGTTGAGCCAACTTCCAAGCCCTGTCTACTTCGGCCGCTGGGACATCAACGGGTATAGCTCCCTGGGCCGCGGCCAGAGCATCAACATCACCAACAACTACAACCTCATGGCGAGCATGACCAAGATCGTCGGTTCACACAACATGAAGTTCGGCATCGACTGGCGCCGCATCCACTTCATCCAGCAGAACACCGGCAATATCTTGCTCCTTCACCGGCCAGACGCAGTGGACGCAGCGGCTCTGGAACCAGGGCGAGCCGACCGCCGGAGATGGCTACGCTTCCTTCCTGATCGGCGGTGTCAGCGGCTCGCAGAACTACCCGCTGTTCCCGTTCTTCCGCCAGTGGTACTTCGCCCCCTACTTCCAGGACGACTGGAAGGTGACGCGCAAGCTGACGATCAACATGGGCCTGCGTTGGGACTACAACCTGGCCGCCGACGAAAAGTACAACCGCATCAACCGCGGCTTCAACCAGAACGCCACCAGCCCCATCGCCAGCCTGATCCCGGCTGCCATGCTCGCCCAGTATCCGAACCTCCGCAACCTCCGCGGCGGTCTCGAATTCGCCGGCGTCAACGGCAACCCGCGCATCACCGGCGTCAAGGACATGAACAACTGGCAGCCCCGCATCGGCGCGGCCTACTCCATCAACGACAAACTCGTGGTTCGCGGCGGCTACGGCTTGTACTTCATGAACCCCAATAACAACTTCCTGCAGACCATCGGCTTCTCGACTTCAACGCCGCTGGTCAACAGCCTGGATTCGGGCCGCACACTGGCCAGCAACAACCTCCTCGGCAATCCCTACCCCAACGGCATCAATCGCCCCGTGGGTTCCTCGCTCGGCTACAACACCTTCGCCGGCCAAAACTTCACCCACTTCAATCCGGAAATGCGAACCCCCTACGTGCACCAGTTTTCGTTGGAATTCCAACGACAGATCACGCAGACCAGCACGCTCTCGTTCGCTTACGTCGGCAGCCGCACCATCGGCGCCAACGACGAGCGCAACTTGAATATCCTGCCGCCGGACATCCGCAAGCAGTGCAACTTGCTGGAGGGTGGCACACCCAACTACTGCAACGCCCAGGTGCCCAACCCCTTCCGCGGCCTCGAACCCTTCCGCGGCACCGGCCTCTTCACGGCCGCCAACGTCTCCCGGTTCCAGATCAGCCGCCCCTTCCCGCAATTCACGGGCAATCTGCTCGAACAGGGCCGGGGCGAATCCAACATCTGGTACAACTCGATGCAGATCAACTACAACGTCCGCATCGGGCGCAGCCTGACTTTGCTCGGCAACTACACGCTCAGCAAGATGGTGGAGCGCTGGGGCTACACCGACGCCACCAACAACATCAAACAGCAGGGCCTGTACTATAACGACCGGCCCCACTACATCAAGTTCAACACCGTCTACGAACTGCCCTTTGGGCGTGGCCAGGCCCTCGCGGGCAACGCCGGCGGCTTCCTCAACAAGCTCATCAGCGGCTGGCAGTTCTCCACCTACACCCAGTTCTCCTCCGGCGAGCCCAATAACCTCAACGGCAACGTGATCCAGTTGAAGGACCCGCGCACCGTGGGCGGCGACTTCACCGGCACACCCGACTGGAAGGCCCACCAGGTGCGCGGCTGGAACCCCTGCGTGCTCCGCCAGTTCAACGACGGGCGCGTCGTTCCGCAGGCCTTTAGCGTTTCGCGCGGCTGCGGCACCGACCCCGCCAACTACGCCTGGCTGATGGTGGCCGACTACTCGCCGGACCGCTACCTGCCCTCGCGCTCGGGCCAGATCCGCAAACAGCGGCTCTTCAACATGGACGCTTCCATCAGCAAGATGACCAACATCACCGAGCGGCTGAAGGTCCAGTTCCGCGCCGAGGCCTTCAACCTAACCAACTACTACTTCTTCGGGCGCAACGACGGGTTCATCACCGATCCCAACAACCCGAATTTCGGCACCCAGTTCCCCAACCAGGGCAGTACCCAAAACGGGTATCCGCGCCAGGTTCAGTTGGGTATCAAAGCCTTCTGGTAAAAAGAGGCTAGCTTCAAACCGGAAGGGCGGCGGCTACGGCTGCCGCCCTTCTTGTTTCTCCACCACCGGGTGCGCGCGGCCCTCTTCCACCGCGCCCAACTCCTGCAGTATGCCGCTCGGCCAGCGGATCTCCACACTCTCAATGCGCGCCGCCGAGCCGAGCCCAATATGCACTCGGTACGGATCGGTCGAGCCAAATGCCTCGCTCCCCTTCACCTCGCGATAGAACACCTTCCCGCCCGCCTTCACCGTTACCTGCGCCCCCACGCCAAACCGGTTGCTCTGCGTCCCTCGCAGTTCAAAGGCAACCCAGCGGTTGCGATTCCCGCGCAGGTTGCGATAAAACGCATTGCGCGCCGCGTCGCCCGGATAATGCCCGCCCAACTGCGCATACACATCCAGGTCGCCGTCGTTGTCCAGATCGGCAAACGTGACGCCGTGGCCCTTGTTGCCCGGCCGTGCAAAACCTACCGCCGTCGTCCAATCTGTGAACGTGCCGTCGCCATTGTTGCGGAAAAAACGGTTCGCCTCCAAACGCGTCAATTGCGGATCTCCGGTTCCGAAATAGAAATCCACGAAGCCATCGTTATCTAAATCGGCCACCCCGGCCCCCATCGTGCCCATCGGATGGTAGAGCTTCGCCTCAAACGTCACATCGGTGAAGCTCCCATTGCGATTGTTCCGAAACAGCCGGTTCGCATCCGGGTGCACCGCGCGCGGCCCCGCCGGCGCATACCCCGCCCGCATCCCCTCCACCACGTTCTCCCACGGCGCCAGGCTCGTCGTCAGCACATCCGGGAACCCATCGTTGTTGTAGTCGACAAAAAAGCAGACAAACCCGTTGTGCGGCGGCTGCGCCAACCCCGCCTTCGCCGCCACCTCGGTGAACCTCCACTTTCCCTCGTTGCGATACAACCGGTTCGGCGCATCCCCCAGGCCATTGATCAACAGGTCGAGGTCGCCATCCTTGTCGTAGTCGCCCAGCGCCGCGCCAATCGCCCCATACGCCGGTGGCTCCACAATCCCCGCCGCCCGCGTCATGTTCGTGAACGAACCGTCGCGGTTGTTGCGGTAGATCTGCGGCGTGCTGCCATCCTTCAACACGCCATTAGCGATCGCCAAGTCCAGCCAGCCGTCGTTGTCCAAGTCGCCCCACACCGAGACAAACCCATTGCCCGGATCGTTCGCCCCGCTCTTCACCGACACATCCTCAAACCGCCCGCCCGTGTTGCGAAACAGCCGGTTCGGATACGGCCCGCTCCAGCCGTTTAACGACACATACAGGTCGAGCTTGCCGTCGTTGTCGTAGTCCACCAGATTCAGGCTGTACCCCGACGGCACGCCCGCAAGCCCCACCTCGGCCGTCGCATCGCGGAACTTGCCCCCCTCATTACGGAACACCATCATGAACGCACCGCTCCCGGCTTCCATCAGGTCCAGATCGCCGTCGCCGTCAATGTCCCCCCAGGCCGAGGTGCCATTGCCATCGAAGCGGTCAATGCCCAGCGCCTTGGCCTCTTCGCGAAACTCAAGCTGCACACTGGAGTCGCGTTCGAACACCGCCGCCGGAAACAGAACATTCTTCGGCAGCGGCGGTCGCCCTCCCTCGGGAATCTGATCGAGCGACACTTTCAGCAGCCACTGGTCCACTGCCGTGCCGCCCCATTGCAGCGCTTCATAATACTGCCGCGCCGCCTCCAGGTAATCACCGCTGCGGTAATAGCTCGTGCCCATCTCGCGCAGCGCCTCGCGTTTCTGCTCGGGATTCTGCGTCCGTCCCAGCGCCTGCCGGAAATAGGTGATCGCCTCGGCGAAGTTCCCCCGCCGTGAATGTGTCTTGCCCAGTTGAAACATCCCGGCCGTCTCTTCCGGGCTGTAGGGCATCGTGTTGTCGATCATGCTCTCCAGCAGCTCCAGCGAACGGTCCAGCCCCAGCAGCGGATCATGCGGAACGCGATGGCCTCCCTCATGCGTGAAGCGCACCTCGCCCGACAGCCAGTCCGTCAGCCCCAGCATGTACTCATGCGCATGCGGCTCCAACTCGGCCACCCGCTTGGCCAGCCGGAACGCTTCGTTCGGATTGTAGAAGAGCAACTCCGCCCGCGCGTGGATCACCGCCTTCGCCCGCATCGCCGGAATATGGTCCGCGTTCAGCTTCAGCGTCTGCGACAGCGCCTCCATCGCCAGGCCAAGCGCAATGCGGCGCTTCTCGAAATCCGCGCCCTGGTAGAACTCCATCAAATAGGAGCGAGCGATCTGAAACGCAATCTCCACATCCTTAGGCGACTGCCCCTGCAGCCGGATCAACTCCCGCCGCGCCTCCACCGTCTTGCCTTCGCGCAGCAACAGCCGAGCCTTGCGTGTCGCCTCCGGCTGCGGCGGCTGCCCCCACACCGCAAGCGCCGCCATGGCGGCCAGCACGCACACCCATCGCCTCATGGTTCCTCCAGGGTCAGATACCGGTCCGCCTCCACCCGCCCCAGCTTCTGCACCGCGCCGCTGGGCCAGTGAACCTCCACCTCCGCCGCCGCCTTCGCGCCCAATCCAAAATGCACGCGCGCATCGCTCGACGAAGCGTAGCCCACACTCCGCGTCGCGTGGTTCCACTGGCCGTCCACCTTCACGCGCGCCCCGATCGCATCGCGATTGCTCTTCTTGCCCACCAGCCTCAGCCCCAGCCAGTGCGCCCCCGCGCCCATCGTGTTGCGCATCACAACCGCCGCCTGCCCAATCCGCGACAGCGCCACATCCACTCGCCCGTCATTATCAAAATCCGCAAACGCCGCCCCGCGATGCAGCGCCGCAGTCCCCACCGCGATCGCCTCAAACTTCCCCTCGCCCATTTGCCGCAACAGCAGATTCTGCTGCTTCGACCGCCCGCTGGAGAACACCTCGGTGTTGTCGTTCACATCGCCGTTGGCGGCAAACAGATCGCGCCGGCCGTCGTTGTCGAAGTCATAAATCCCATTGCCCCAACCGCTGTAGAGCAACGTGCCCGCCCCGACGCGCGTCGCATAGGTGGCGTCGGCAAACAGCCCCTTTCCAAGGTTGCGATAAAACGGAAACGTCTCGTTCGCCAGCGCCGTGATGAACAGGTCCGGCTGACCGTCGCCATCAATGTCGCGGAAGTCTACCCCCATCGACGACAACGCCCGGCCATCGTCATTGAACGCAACCCCCGCCACCAGCCCCACCTCGCTGAACTTGCCACCGCCCTCGTTGCGAAAGAGAAAGTTCGGCACCGTATCATTGGCCACCAGCACATCCATCCGCCCGTCGCCGTTGTAATCCGCAAACGCCACGCCCATGCCCTTACCAATGTGCGCCGCAATGCCCGATTCGCGCGAAACATCCACGAACTTGCCATCACCGCGATTGCGATAGAGCGTGTTGGGCAGCCCCGTGTAAAACTTCGGATGGCAATACGTGCGATACGCGCCTTTGGGATAGCCGCAGAACGGTTCCTTGGCCGGATCCCACGTCACATAGTTCGCCAAAAAGAGATCGAGATGCCCGTCGTTGTCGTAGTCGAAGAATCCCGCGGCAACAGTCCACGGCTCGGCGCGAATCCCCGCCCGCGCCGTCACATCCTCAAACGTCCCGTCCCCGCGATTGCGATACAGCGTGTTCCGCCGCACGCCAGTCACCAGCAAATCCGTGTGCCCGTCGTTGTCGTAATCGCCCGCCCCCGCGCCCATCGAAAAGCCTTCGCCCCGCACACCGGCCCGCTCCGTGACATCTTCAAACGTCCCATCGCGCTTGTTGCGATACAACCGGTTCCACCACTCCGGAGCGCTCTTCTGCAAATCCGGCTGCCGCGCTCCATTGGCAAAGAACAGGTCCATCCAACCGTCGTTGTCGAAATCAAGCGCCGCCACGCCCCCGGTCATCGACTCGATCTGATGCTTCTCCGCCGTCGCCGCATTGCGCAGTACGAAGGCAAGGCCCGAACGCGCGGGGAGCTCTTCAAACGCCACCGGCGCCGCAGCCACCAACGGCGTCAGCCACAGCCAGCGCGCAAGCCAACCCCGAGCCTTCATCGCGTTCATTCTATCGCCGCTGCGCGCCGCCCCCCGGCCGAGTTCGAACGCCCAATTCGCTAAAATTGGGCATGAATACAGGGAGCCCTTCTCCGGGCGGCGAACTCGACCGCTACATCAATTTGAAGCTGGCAGCTCTCGGGCTGCCCACCTGCACTCATCTCTCCGACCCGAAGTTCCTCGAACTCGCCGGGCCGCTCCTGCGCAACTTCCACCAGAAGGACATCCTCCTCGCCGGCAAGCTATGCCCCTCTGACGCCCGCATCCAGGCCTTCCTCGACGCCACTCTGCGCGACCTCTGTCCCGACGGCGCGCCGCGCCTCCCCGCCAACACCTTCACCCTCGACCGCCCCGGCATGGCCCGCGTTCTCTCCCTGCCCGCCCTCGGTGACCACTTCTCCTCGCCCCTGCTCAGCTCCTACCGCATCGCCCAAGGCGTCCTCCACAACCCCAAGAGTGACCGCCGCACCACCAAGGGCATCTTCCACATCGTCGAAGACGGCTTCCCCGTCCCCGCCGACAAGATCGCCGTCCCTCGCCGTACCCTCGCCATCTTCCTCGAACGCGCCTTCCAACCGCCGCCCGACCTGATGACGCTTCCCTACACCTCCGATCAGGACGACCAGGCGCACACCTTCGTCACCCTGCTGCTGCGGCCCCTCGTTTGCCCCGCCACCGGACGCGACCCGGAAAAGCGCATGGAGATCCGCTTCTTCGCCCCCGCCAGCCTCGTCAGCAACCTCGACTTCGTAGAAGGCATCTTCGGCAACGGCGGCGACCCCTACCTGCCTGAGAACGATGCCGCTCTCGACGCCGAGCATTGGACCGGCCACAGCGGTTGCGTCATCCTCGCTCCTCACCTCGTCGGCATCACCAAGAAAGCCGCCGGCCTGCCCCACTACGACGATGCCACCGCTCGCCAACGCCGTGAAGGCATGTGCTGGCGCGAGGAAGGCGAGCTCTACAACGACGGCCAGGCCTTCAAACTCGCCTGCCGCGACTCCCGCGGCGTCATGGTCACCCTCATCGCCGACAACTACTACGGCTACTGCAAGAAGGAAGTCAAAACGCAGATCAGCCTCGCCGCCAACCTCTACGGCAATTGCGAAGAGGAGCACGCCGGCGGCGCCATCGCCTTCCCCACCTATGTGCTCGGCCAGGAATTCTGCGCCGAACGCTCGGCCCTGCTCAAGCACGGCTCCTTCGAGCAGGCCCTGCGCCTCCTCGGCCCGCTCGCCGAACCCCGCCCCGAAGGCTATGCCGTCGACCGTGCCCACCCCGAGATTCTCTACCTCCCCGACTCCGCCGAGTTCCACGTGCCTTCGGGCACCATTCGCTGGCAGCACGAAGGCATTGCCCGCACTCTCACTCTGCGCCCCGAGGAAACCTACGTGCTCCCCTCCGGCTACCGCGTGCGCCTGGAGAAGCAGTTGCTCGGCACCGCCTGGCGCCTCGTAGGCTCAGTGGCCCATGGAACGCTTTGCCACAAGCCCTGCACAGTCTCCGGCGGCGGAAAATCCGAAATCTCCAAGTCCATCGCCAATGCCCTGCTCAAAGGCCCCGTCTTTGTGCGCGACTACCAGCGCGACATGGACGAAGTCGACCGCATCCTCCAGCGCGACTTCTCCGGCATCTTCCGCGAGCCGGAACACGAGAGCCGCGCCGCCCGCCCCATCCTCAGCCCCGCCCGCTCCCTCGGCAGCGTCATCCGCCTGCTCACGCCCTCCGCCGACTACACCGACGAGTACAACGCCTGGCTGAAGAGCATCCCCCAAACCATCCGCCAGATCATCTTCACCGTCAAGCGCTACTACCGCCCTGAATGGGATGGCAACTGGCGCCAGCACTTCACCGTCGATCGCATCAACGGCTACCTCGGCCACGAACTGAAATTCGGCGAACGCAAACTGGTGGCCAACTACCTCCGCATCGGCTTCGACACCAACGGCGCCTGGCGCATCTATAAACTCCGCCCCGATTTCCACCCCGCCGAAAAGGTGCAGGTTGAGGACGACATCACCGCCTCCGTCGTCGTGCCTCGCGAAGCCCTGCGCAATGTCGATCCCAAATACCCCAACCCCTCGGTGAAGCTCGTCGAAAACTGCGAGCGCCTCCTCTTCCAGCGCCCCGACGACGCCGTCCATCGCGGCTTCGATAAACAAGCCGAGGCCGACCTCGCCTCCCCCGGCACCTTCATCTCCAACTTCGAACCGCTCACCCGCCAAGCCGCCCAGGCGCTCGTCGATCACGTCGTCGAGTTCGACGACTACAGCGAGCCGATGAAGCTGCTGCTCTCCAACTTCGTCAAGGCCGCCTCACCCGCCTACGTCGTCTCCTCCGCGCACGCCCGCCTCGTCGATGGCAAGCCGTCCAAGAATCCCCGCTACCTGCAAACACGCCCCGACCTCGCCGACCCGCGCGACCGCTATCTCGCCGAAGTCTGCGCCCGCCTCGACCGCGGCATCCCCGCCCCTGAGCCCGTCCACTTCCCCGTCAACTCCGTCCTCGCCGGCCGCCGCGGCAACCCCGCCGAGCCCGCCATCGGCCTTCCCCCACTGGCCGTATACGGCCCCATCCACTACCAGGAGATGCCCGAGCTGTTCATGGATTTCGTCTGCAGCCTCACCGGTAAGTCGCCCTCCACCACCGGCTTCGGCAGCGAAGGCGCGCTCACCAAGGGGCCCTTCAACGCCCTCTGGCCCGTGGTCGATCTGAACAACGCCCTGGTCAGCTACATCCTCACCGGCTATGCCGGCTTCACCACCGCCGCCGGCCACATCGGCACGCAGTATCGCGTCGATCACGACATCAGCATGCTCGTCCCCGAGGTCTGGTGCCGCATGCAGGTGAGCGAGCGCGACCCCTCGTTCCTCATCAACGGCGGCTACCTCGAACCGGTCAACGACTTCGAGTTCGAAGGCCGCACCGTCCTCGGCAGCCGCCTCGGCTACCGCATCACGCCCCTCTTTGTCGAACGCTTCCTCGGCCGCATCTTCGAAACCCCCGACGCCGTGCTCACCGAAGAACTGCTCCGCCCCGAGCTGCAGGACCGCGCCGCCTTCGCCTCCGGCATCGACGCCATCGTTGAGGCGCAGCAGCGCGTGGCCAAACTCTACTTCGAGGACGGCAGCGTCGAAGCCGCCTGCCCGCCCCTCAAGGCCCTGCTCCACATCATGGCCAATGGCAGCTTCTACGGCATGACCATCCACGACGCCAAGCTGCGCGCCATGTTCACCCGCGAAGCCCTGCTCGCCAGCGATTGGTACGCCGAACGCCTCCGCACCAAGCAGCAACGCGACATCGCCCTCTGGTCCCGCCACGTCCACGCCCTGGAGAACTTCCGCGGCGGCACCGTCGGCGCGGCCTCCTCTCACATCGACGTCGCCCAACGTCTCGCCAACGCCCGCGCTCAACTGGCTCGTGCCTCGTCGCCCGCCTATCTGGATGAGCTCACCGGCGCCCTCGGCGCCGACCCCTTCCAGTTCCAGTCGCCCGCATAACGCGCCGCGCCGGCACTTGCCGCGTTTCGATTGACATCTCCCGGCCCTGCATATATGTTATGTAAGCACTTGCAGAGGCCCTGGATCGACACGCCCGTTCACACCCAGCCATGACTCATCTCATCGCCCTCTCCCCGCTCGACATGGCGATCATTTGTATTTACTTCGCCTTCGTCCTCTACATCGGTTACTACCTCAAGGAAAGCTCCTCCACGGGCGACGACTTCTTCCTCGCCGGCCGCGAAATGACCGCCTGGATCGCCGGCCTCTCCTTCCTCTCCGCCAACCTCGGTTCACTCGAACTCATGGGCTGGGCCGCCGCCGCTTATCAATACGGCATCCTCTCGGTCCACTGGTATTGGATCGGCGCCATCCCCGCCATGCTCTTCCTCGGCATCGTCATGATGCCGTTCTACTACATCTCCAAAACCCACTCCGTCCCCGGCTATCTCCAACTCCGCTTCGGCGAACCCTCGCGCCTGCTCTCGGCGGTCACCTTCGCTTTCATGACCGTCCTCATGTCGGGCATCAACATGTACTCCATGGCCCTCGTGATGAAGGTCGTCCTCGGCTGGGACATCAACTTCAGCATCTGGGTTTCGTCGATCACCGTCGCCATCTACGTCGCCCTCGGCGGCCTGCGCTCGGCCATCTTCAATGAGGTCCTGCAGTTCTTCCTCATCTGGTTCGGCGCCATGCTCATCCCCATCCTCGGCCTCATCGAATCGGGGGGCTTCGCCGGCCTCAAGGCCAAGATCATCGCCAACCTCGGCTCTGACAGCTACACCCACGCCTGGTCCACCCTCGGCTCCTTCAACGACAACCCGATGGGCATCCACTGGACCGGCATCGTCCTCGGCCTCGGCTGGGTCATCAGCTTCGGCTACTGGACCACTGACTTCCTCGTCGTTCAGCGCGTCCTCGCCGCCAAGGACCTGCGCTCCGCAAAAATGGCTCCCATCATCGGCGCGGCGTTCAAGATGATGGTCCCGTTCATCGTCATCCTCCCCGGCCTGCTCGGCCTCGCCCTGCTGCCCTTCAAGCTCACCGGCGAAGCCGAAGCCGTCGCCACCGGCGGCCACAGCTACAACGAAGTGCTGCCCCTCATGCTCGCCCGCTACTGTGGCCCCGGCTTGATGGGACTCGGCATCACCGCCCTCATCGCCGGCTTCATGTCCGGCATGGCCGGCAACGTCAGCGCCTTCGCCACCGTCTGGACCTACGACATCTACCGCGCCATCTGGAAGAAGGACGCCACCGACGCCCACTACGTCAGCATGGGCCGCTGGTGCACCATCCTCGGCGTCCTGGTCAGCATCGGCACGGCCTACCTCGTCATGCAGTTCCAGAGCATCATGGATTACGTCCAGGCCCTGTTCAGCTTCTTCATCGCGCCTCTGTTCGGCACCGTGCTCCTCGGCATGTTGTGGAAACGCGCCACCCCCGCCGGCGGCTTCTGGGGCCTGCTCAGCGGCACCGTCGGCTCCATCGCCATGTGGGCCTGGGTCAAGGCCGACCCCTCCGCCATCCGCTACATCGCCCTCTCCTCCAACGCCAAGGACATGGCCGAGAATATGTACCGCGGCCTCTGGTCCTGGATCATCTGCGTCGCCGTCACCGTCATCGTCAGTTACATGACCAAGCCCAAACCCGAGTCCGAACTGAAAGGCCTCGTCTACGGCTGCACCGACATCCCCAGCGAAGAACACGTCCCGCTGCTTCAGAAGCCCGCCTTCTGGGCCGTCGCCGTTTCGCTCGTCTTCTTCGCCTTGAACATCATCTTCTGGTAACGCCCTATGCGCTCTGATTCCGGTATCTCGATCTGGTTCTTCATCGGTTCGCTGCTCACCATTTACGGCGCACTCATCCTCGGCTACGGACTCTACTCCCTGGCCGTGCCTCCCGCCAAGCCAACTGTCCTCGCCGAATTACATGCCGACATCTGGTGGGGCGCAGTGCTTCTCATTCTCGGCGTTGCATACTCCTATACCCACCTGCCCAGCAGGAAATCATAGAGGTCATTCATCATGTCCAACACATTTGGAGTGATCGTGGGCAACCGCGGTTTCTTCCCTGACCATCTGGCGCGTTCCGGCCGCGAAGAGATGATCCGCGCCATCGAGGCCGCCGGTCACAAGGCGATCGTTCTCGGCCCCGGCGATTCCAAACACGGCGCCGTCGAAACCCGCGAAGAGGCCCTCAAATGCGGCAACCTCTTCCGCGCCCACTCGGGCGAGCTCGACGGCATCATCGTCACTCTTCCCAACTTCGGCGACGAACGGGCCATCGCCGAAACCCTGCGCCACGCCGACCTCCCCGTCCCCGTGCTCATCCAGGCCACCCCCGACGCCGCCGCCAGGATGACCATCGCCGACCGCCGCGACAGCTTCTGCGGCAAAATGTCGGCCTGCAACAACCTCAAGCAGTACGGCATCCCCTACTCGCTCACCACGCTCCACACCGAAGCCCCCGACAGCCCGCAATTCCAGTGCGATCTCGACTGGTTCGCCGCCGTCTGCCGCACCGTGAAAGGCCTGCGCCGCATGCGCGTCGGCGCCATCGGCGCGCGCCCCTCGGCGTTCAACACCGTGCGCTATAGCGAGAAGATCCTCGAGCGCAACGGCATCACCGTCGAACCCATCGATCTCTCGGAAATCTTCGGCCGCGTCGAACGCCTCGGCGACGACGACCCGCGCACCAAGACCAAGCTCGACGAAATCCGCGCCTATGTGACCACCGACGGCATCCCCCAGGCCTCCCTGCTCAAAATGGCCAAGATGGGCGCCGTCATCGACGGTTGGATGAAGGACCATGCGCTCGATGTCAGCGCCATCCAGTGCTGGACCTCCATGGAAGAGTACTTCGGCGTCGTCCCCTGCACCATCATGAGCATGATGTCCAACGGCCTCATGTCCAGCGGCTGCGAAGTCGACGTCGCCGGCGTCATCGGCATGCACGCCATGCGCCTCGCCTCCGGCACCCCCAGCGCCCTCCTCGATTGGAACAACAACTACGGCGACGACCCCGACAAAGCCGTCTGCTTCCACTGCTCCAACCTCCCCAAGCACTTCTTCAACGAAGTGAAGATGGACTTCCAGGAAATCATCGCCGGCGCCGTCGGCAAGGAGAACACATTCGGCACCTGCGTCGGCCGCGTCAAAGCCGGGCCCATGAGCTTCGCCCGCTTCTCCACCGACGACGACAACGGCTGCATCCGCGGCTACGTCGGCCAGGGCGAGTTCACCAGCGATCCACTGCTCACCTTCGGCGGCGCCGGCGTCGTGCACATCCCCAACCTCCAGTCGCTGCTCCGCATGATCTGTGAGGAGGGCTTCGAACACCACGTCGCGGGCAGCTTCTCCACCTGTGCCGGAGCCGTCCATGAAGCCACAACGAAGTATCTTGGTTGGGATGTCTACCGTCACAATTAGCCCCCCGGGAGTGGCCGCATGAGCATTGTCGCTGGAGTCGATTTTGGAACGCTGAGCGTGCGCGTTTCGCTCGTGGATAGCGAGCGCGGCAGGCTGGGCTCAGGCACGGCGGACTATCCGCTGCACCGCAAGAAGGACGATCCCGACCACGCCACCCAATCGCACGACGACCAGATGCGCGCACTCGGCCTCGCCACTCGCGCCGCCCTCGCCAACTCCGGCGTCCGTGGCGACCAGGTCGAGGCCATCGCCCTCGACACCACCGGCTCCAGCGTCATCCCCGTTGACGAGAACCTTGAGCCGCTCAACGACTACTACCTGTGGTGCGACCACCGCTCCTGGCGCGAAGCCCTCCTCATCACCGAAACCGCCCACAAGCTCGGCGTCGAAGCCATCGACTGGTGCGGCGGGGCCTACAGCTCCGAATGGGGCTTCTCCAAGCTCCTCCACTGGCTGCGCCACAACCCCGACAAACGCTCCCGCTTCGCCACAGCCCTTGAGAACTGCGACATGGTCGCCGCCACCCTCTGTGGCATTCGCGACCTCGATGCGCTCCCCCGCAGCGTCTGCGCCATGGGCCACAAGTGGATGTGGAACCCCAAGTGGGACGGCCTGCCGCCGCAGGATTTCCTCACCGCCGTCGACCCCGTCCTCGATGGTGTCCGCGCCAAAATCAAGGGCCGTTACGCCACCTCCGATCAACTCGCCGGCCACCTCGCGCCCGAATGGGCCGAGAAGCTCGGCCTCCGCGCCGGCATCCCCATTCCCGTCGGGGCCTTCGATGCCCACTGGGACGCCATCGGCGCCAACTGCCGCGTCGGCGACGTCGTTAACGTCGTCGGCACCTCCACCTGCATCATCGCCGCCAGCCCCGAAACGCGCCTCATCCGCGGCGTCTGCGGCGTTGTCCCCGGCTCCGTCCATCCGGCGATGACTGGCGTCGAAGCAGGCCTGTCTGCCACCGGCGACATCTTCGACGCCATCGCCCGCCGCGCCGGAACCAGTGCCGGCGAGCTCTCCGCCGGGATCGCCCATTACAAAGCCGGCCAAACCGGCCTCCTCCGCCTCACCTGGGACAACGGCGACCGCACCGTCCTCGTCAACCCCGAACTCGGCGGCGCCACCTTCGGCTGGAAACTCACCCACACCGCCACCGACGAACTCTTCGCCGCCATCGAAGGCACCGCCTTCCACACGCGCATCATCCTCGAACGCATGGAGCAAGGCGGCACGCCCATCCACCGCATCATCAACGGCGGCGGCATCCCGCGCAAAAACGAAGTGCTCAACCGCGTCTACGCCAACGTCCTCAACAAGCCCGTCCTCGTGCCCGAATCCGACGTCACCAGCCTCGGCTCAGCCATCTTCGCCTTCCTCGCCGCGGGCACCTTCAAGACCGTCGAACAAGCCCAGGACGCACTCTGCCCCAAGTTCCGCACCATTGAGCCCGACCCCGCCGAAGCGCACATCAGCGCCGAAGTCTTCGAGCTCTATTCGAAGCTCTACTTCAGCTTCGGCCAGGCCTCGAGCGAACCCGTCGCCGTCGGCGCCATCCTGCCCCGCCTCCGCGAAATCGGCGAACGCGTGCGGAGCGGTAAGGCATGAGCCTCGACCACCTGCGCGAAGAGGTCCTCGAAGCGAACCTCGAAATCGTCCGCCGCGGCCTCGTCCTCTACACCTTCGGCAACGTCAGCGGCATCGACCGCGAACGCGGCCTCGTCGTCATCAAACCCAGCGGCGTCCCCTACGAGCGGATGACCGTGCGCGACCTCGTCGTCGTCTCGCTCGACGGCGCGAAAGTCGAAGGCGACCTCCGGCCTTCCTCTGACCTCGCCACCCACCTCGTCCTCTACCGCGCCTTCCCCTCCATCAGCGGCGTCGTCCACACCCACTCGCGCCACGCCACCGCCTGGGCCCAGGCCCGCCAGGAAATCCCCTGCACCGGCACCACCCACGCCGATTACTTCTACGGCCCCGTGCCCGTCACGGATGTGATGACCGACGAGGAGATCGCCACCGCCTACGAACACAACACAGGACTCGTCATCGTGCGCCGCTTCGCCAACCTCGACCCCCTACAAGTCCCCGCCGTCCTCGTCGCCAACCACGGCCCCTTCGCCTGGGGCAAGTCCGCCGCCGATGCCGCGCACAACGCCGTCGTCCTCGAAGAGATCGCCCACATCACTGCCCAGGCCGCCATGCTCGGCCGAACCCATCCGCTCTCGCAAGCTCTGCTCGACAAGCACTTCCTGCGCAAACATGGTCCCGGAAAATACTATGGCCAGCCGGATTGCTAGCGCGCTCCTCTTCGCCCTCACACTCGCGGCCCAAACCGATCCCTACACCGACCGCGCCCGCGAAGTGGCCGACCGCCTCATCCAAACGCCCGTCGAGTCCATCGCCTACAACTGGGGCGAAGGCGTGCAGATGATGGGCCTCGCCAAGTTCCACGAGCGCGTCCGCGACCCGCGCTACACCGACTTCCTCGAAGCCTGGGCCGATCATCATCTCAAGAAGGACGCCACTGAACTGCTCGGCGTCAACCGCGGCGTCCTCGGCGAACGCACCGGCTACTGCGGCCACTGGGCGCCCAGCGCGGCCATCTATCTGCTCCACGACCTCCGCCCCAAGCCCGCCTATCAGGCCATCGCCCGCCGCACCGTCCAGTTCATCGCCAACGAAATGGAGCGCAGCCCCGACGGCGGACTCGGCCACTGGCAGGGCAGCCACCAACTTTGGGTCGACACCCTCTTCATGGCCTGCCCGCTGCTCACCCACTACGGCACAAAACACAAGCAGCCCGAACACGTCCGCGACGCCGCCAAACAGATCATGGTCTACGCGCGCCACCTGCAGGATCAGAAGACCGGCCTCTTCTATCACATGGCGGACTGGCAAACCGGCGATCGCACCGAAGTGCCCTGGGCCCGCGGCAACGGCTGGGTCCTCATGTCCATCGCCGATGTGCTCGAAGTCCTCGAACCCATGCACCCTGACTACGAGCCCCTGCTCCACATCGCCGAAAAGATGCTCGCCGGCCTCAAGCAGACACAGGACGCCCAAGGCCTCTGGCACACCCTGCTCGACGACCCCACCAGCTACGCCGAAACCTCCGCCACCGCGATGGTCGTCTATGGCACGCTCAAACTCGTCCGCCATCAGGCCATCCCCGCCCGCCACGCGGCGATGGCTCACTCCGCCTGGAAGGGCATCAACGAAGGCTATGTGAAGGAGGGCCGCCTCCTCGGCGTCTCCGCCGGAACGTCGCCCAAGGACCGTGCCTTCTACCGCAACGTCCGCCTCGGCTCTGAGACCTGGGGCACCGGCGCTTACCTCCTCGCCGCCAGCGAGACCGCCCGCCTGCGGTAAGCTGCCTCTACATGCATCCTGGCGCATCCCGGCCGGACAAGCCCCCGTCGCTTTGGCCCCGTGAGCACGGCGCCATCTCCATGCTCGCCCAGCCCGCCGTGTGCGCTCTGCTCATCGCCTGGCGCTGGCATTGGTCCGTGCTGCCCACCCTCCTCGTTGCCGCCGCCATGTTCTTCCTGCGCGAACCCCTCATCGTGCTCGCTCGCCAAAAGTACGTCTGGCGCGACCCAAAACCCGAAACCCCGCTCGCCCGCCGCTGGCTCGTCATCCTCATCCCCATCATCGCCCTCAGCGGCGCGCTCCTCCTGCTGCGCTGGCAACTCACCTGGCTCACCGCCTTCGCCACCGGCTCCATCGCCCTCACCGCCTACGCCGTCTGGATGACCGTCCACAACCGCCAGCGCTCCATCGGCCTCCAGATCGTCAGTGCCTTCGGCCTCACCTCCACCGGCCTCGCCGTCTCACTCTCCCTCATGCACTCCGTCACCACCTGGGCCTGCTGGCTCTGGCTTCTCTCCGCCGCCCAAGCCGCGGCCGGCATCCTCGTCGTCCACGCCCGCCTCGAAGCCCGCATCGCCGCCAAAACAAAAAAAGCCGAATCCGTGGCCTTCTTCCGCGCCGCCGCCTGGATGCAAGCCGCCCTCCTCCCGCTCGCCCTCGCCGCCGGCTTCCTCAGCCCCTGGCTCGCCGCCGCCATGCTCCTGCCCGCCGCCGTCCACACCTACGAACTCAAAACGCTCCACACCCCCGAAGCCATGGTCACGCCTCTGCGCACCGTCGGCTTCCGCGCCATGGGCCTCTCCCTCGCCGTTTCGCTGCTGCTCGTCATCGGCTTACGGTAAGTCCCCCGCGAAGTGTGATAGTCTCGCCCTCATTATGCCGATCTCCCGACGCCAGTTCCTCGCCGCTGCCGCCACCGCGCCCTTCCTCAGCCGCTTCCACACTCTCTCCGCGCAGCAGAAGGGCCGCCACAAGATCAAAGACGTTCAGACCATGACCCTCCAGGGTGGCCGCACCTACGTCCTTGTGAAGATCACCGCCGATAACGGCATGTACGGCATCGCCGAAGCCTATGGCAGCCCGGGCTTCGGCGTCAAGGAACAGATCCACTCCCTGAAGCCCTGGCTCATCGGCAAGGACCCTCTCGAAATCGACGTCCTCTACACCACCCTCGGCCAAGGCTCCTCCAACCTCTCCGGCTCCCGCACCGACGGCTCCGCCCACACCTTCATGCGCGCCGCCTCCGGCATCGACATGGCCCTCTGGGACCTCGCCGGCAAGATCCTCAACCAGCCTTCCTCCAAACTCCTCGGCGGCCAGTTCCGCAAACGCACCCGCGTCTATGACCACGCCGCCCCGCGCAACATGCTCGACAAGGCTTCCTGCCGCGAATGGGCCGACAAGGTCAAGGCCGACCCCGCCGGCTTCACCTGCCACAAATTTGGTTTCCCCCACACGCGCCCCGCCGAAGACAGCGCCCGCGACCTCGCCAACCGCGTCCTCACCACGCGCGAACTCATCAACATCCAGAAGGGCTTCGAGAACTGCCGCGAGGCCATCGGCTGGGAACACGACATCATGGTCCACTGCCACTGGGAATACGACCTCCGCACCGGCATCCAGATCGCCCAGGCCGTCGAAGGCATCAAACCCGTGTGGCTCGAAGACCCCCTCGGCGTCGAATACACCACCTCCTGGACCCGCCTCTGCGAAAGCTCCAAAGTGCCCATCTGCACCGGCGAAAACACCGCCCGCCGCCAGGGCTTCAAGGACTTCATCATCTACCAGGGCTGCGACATCCTCCACCCCGACCTCCGCAACTCCGGCGGCTTCCTCGAAACCAAGCGCATCGCCGACTTCGCCGAGGTCTACAACCTCCCCATGGCCACCCACAACACCGGCTCCCAGGTGAACACCTACGCCAACGCCCAATGGGCCGGCTCCATCCGCGACTTCCTCGCCTGCGAAACCGTCACCGGCAAAGGCGACTGGATGGACAAGCTCCTCCTCCTCGACGGCCCCTACATCAAAGGCGGCTACATCGAAGTCCACGACCGCCCCGGCCTCGGCATCGAACTCAACCCCGACGTCGCCAAGGCGCACCTGGCAGCGGGCGAGACGTGGTGGGGATAGGGAGCGCGCCGTCTACCGGCACGGCCGAGCTCCCCACCGCATAGCGTGCTGCAGGCACATCAAGGCATGGGCAGTGACCCAAGTCCAGTAAGCAGACCGCTCCAATCCACCCATGCAGGGCCACCGAAGCGAGAGATAGCGCTCCACGTCAGGGAACAAGGCCATCAAACAGATCAGCGCGCACCATCGCGGGGCGGCTCGGTTCAGGCCAATGCTCAGACCCACCACGAAATATGTGGTGGCGATCGAGAGCAGTGAAACCACGATTCGCCACATCGGGATGGTCTCCCACATGTAGCGAGGATCAAAACACACCGGCTCCCCGACAACGCCTTTACTCCGCAGAACGAGTTGGTCCATCACGACCCAAGCCACCAAATACCCCACCGCCACCACCCGGTAACTCACCATCCCACGCATCACCATCACCTCTCTCAGACACCCCACCCCGCCCCTTTGTTCCCCCGCACCACCCTGCTACGCTAAACCCAGCCAGCCAAGGAGGCCACCCGTGTCCCTCTCGCGCCGGCGCTTCGCCCGCACCGCCACCCTCTCCCTCTCCGCCGCCTCGCTCGCCCCCGCGCAATCCGCCGTCCGCTTCCTCCACGGCGTCGCCAGCGGCGACCCGCTCCTCGACCGCGTCCTCCTCTGGACCCGCCTCACGCCCGCCGAACCCGCCCCCGCCCTCCTCCCCGTCGAATGGTCCCTCTCGCGCTCCCCCACCATGGACCCCATCCTCCAACGCGGCCTCACCTCCACCTCCGCCGCCTTCGACTTCACCGTCAAAGTCGACGTCGCCCGCCTCGAACCCGGCGCCACCTACTACTACCAATTCGCCTCCGCCAACGCCCTCTCCCCCATCGGCCGCACACGCACCCTCCCCCTCGGCGCCACGCCCCGCCTCCGCCTCGCCCTCGCCGCCTGCTCCAATCTCCCCTACGGCTACTTCCACGCCTACCGTCACATGGCCGCGCTCGCCGATCTCGACGCCGTCGTCCACGTCGGCGACTACATCTACGAGTACGCCAACAGCGCCTATGGCGACGGCTCCGCCCTCGGCCGCGTCCCCCTCCCCGACAAGGAACTCCTCACCCTCGCCGATTACCGCCAGCGCTACGCCCAATACCGCACCGACCCCGACCTCCAGGAAGCCCACCGCCTCCACCCCTGGATCATCGTCTACGACGATCACGAAACCGCCAACAACTCCTATTCCGACGGCGCCGAAAACCACAACCCCGCCACCGAAGGCCCCTGGTCCGTCCGCCGCGCCGTCGCGCTGCAAGCCTGGAACGAGTGGCTCCCCGTGCGCGAACAGCCCTTCCTCGACGGAAACATTTACCGCACCTTCCGTTTCGGCACCCTCGCCACACTCATCATGCTCGACGCCCGCCTCGCCGGACGCTCCGCTCAACTCCCCGCCTCCAGCCCGCTGCTCAACGACCCCTCGCGCTCCATCCTCGGCCACCATCAGGAGCAATGGCTCCAACGCGAACTCGCCGCCTCCGTCGAACACGGCGCGCTCTGGCACATGATCGGCCAGCAGGTCATGATGGGCCAGCTCCGCAACACCGACGGCTCCCCGCTCAACCCCGACCAGTGGGACGGCTACCCCGCCTCGCGCAACCGCCTGTTGGAATTCATCGCCGCCAACGCCATCCCCAACGTCGTCGTCCTCTCCGGCGACATCCACTCCTCCTGGGCCAACGAAATCACAATCGATCCCTTCCAGCCAAACGCCGCCCCCCTCGCCGTCGAATTCGTCGCCCCCGGCATCACCTCACCCGGCATCGTCGAAGGCACACAGGCCGGCATCCTCCAGCGCTTCGTCGAAGCCACACACCCGCACGTGAAATACGTCAACCTCTTCCGCCGCGGCTACACGCTGATCGATGCCGACGACGCGCGCGTCCAATCGCAGTGGTTCCACGTCGTCTCGCTCACCACGCCGCAACCCGACATGGAACTAGCCCGCACACTCGTCACGCGCGTGGGCTCCGGCCGCATCACACCCGCCTGAGCGCTACTTCGCAAGGTGCATGTCAGCGAACTTCAAATACTGCTCCCAGTCATACGACGTCACATCATGCTTGCCGCGCCGCACGTGATACCCGATCGTCCCCATCACCGGCTGCTCAATCCCAGGCATCTCCGCCGCCGGCATGCCCTCTTTGCCGAACAGCTTGTACGCCGGCGTGGCATGCATCCCGGAGAGGAACTCGCCTTTCGGGTCGGCCCACTTGTCCTCCACCGCGCTGGCAATGTACACCGGCCGCGGCGCCATCAGCGCAATCAGCATGTGCTGGTCAAACGGCAGCGCCGCCTCGTTTGAGCTGTACTTCTTAAAATTCCCGTCAAACCAGTGCGGAAAGCTCTTATTCAGATGCCGCACCTCTTCACCATAGATGCGACGGCTCAGCGCCGCGCCCCCCGCCCCCGAGTCATTCGAGATCACCAGCGCGAACCGCTCATCCATCGCCCCCGCCCAAAGCGACGTCTTCCCCAACCGCGAATGCCCCAACACGGCCACACGCTTCGCATCCACGCGCGGATTCGTCTCCAAATAGTCGAGAGCCCGCGACAACCCCCACGCCCACGCTCCAATCGAACCCCACTCATTCGCCGCCGGCTTCGTCTGCCCCGGCTTGTAGAACAGAGGGTGGACGCCGTTCTGAAACCCATCATCGAAGTCCGGGTCAATGTCGCCGTAATAGATCGTCGCCAGCCCGTAGCCCCGCGCCAGAATCGCATCGATGTCCCACCGCGACTTCGCCGCCCCGCGCTTCTCCTCGCTTGCCTTGTTCCCCGGTGCATTCCGCATCCACGACCGCGTCAGCCGCACCGCCGCGTCTTCCGTCACCGCATGGTTACCCTGAAAATTCAGCCCCAGGAACACCGGAACCTTGCCCTTCGCCCCCGCCGGCAGATAGAGCAGAATCTCCATTTTCGGAGCGTTTGGTCCCTTATCAAACGCCACCTGCACCTGCGTCCGCTCCGCCTTCCCGCCAAACGCCTCGCCGCGCTCCACCACCTCGAAGCTCATGTTCTTCGGCTTGCCCGGCGCCACGCCGAACATCTCCTCAACAAACAGCCGCAGAATCTCCGGCCGCCGCTTCTCCTTCCACTCCTTCGCTGACTTCGCCCCACCCAGCAAATCGGGCAACTGATACGTGCCCACCTTTGCTTCGTCGTAATTGGCGTCGGGGTTCTGCGCCAAAGCCGCCGTGGCAAGCAACAGGGCCGCCGTGAGCATCGCCGTGAGTCTCGCATTGAATCTCATGGTCACGCCTTCCGTTCCAGCAGGAAAATGCAATCCTCCAACCGCGCATTGCCGTCCACATTCACCGCAAACCGCCGCGGCCGGAACTGCCCGCGCGAATAGCTCCCGTTCCACAACGACCCGCCCGCGAAATCGCCATCCTTGCGCAGCGCGTAGAAGTTCAGGTCAAACTGCTCCAGCTTCTTCCAGTCGTTGTTGTAATTGCGCGCCACCCGCTTCAGGCAATCCAGCACCGCATCCTTCGCGCTCATGCCGTGCCGCATGTTCTCCACCACCGTGTGCGCCCCGGCCACGCGGATGTTCTCTTCGCCGCGCCCCGTTGAGCCCGCCGCGCCATGATCCTGGTCGACAAACAGCCCCGCCCCGATGATCGGCGAATCGCCCACACGCCCCGGCAGCTTCCACGAAAGCCCGCTCGTCGTCGTCACGCCCGACATCTCGCCCTTGCCGTTCAGCGTCAGGCAATTGATCGTGCCCGTGATCGGATGCGTCGCCACCTCCCACGCCCACGCCAGGAACTCCGGACTCTCATTCGGATACCGCTCCCGCAGCCACGCCTGTGGCGACTCCCGCCCCGCCTCCCCCGGCGCATCCAATCCTGGCCCCCAATTCCCATGCCCCCGTCCATCCCGCAGCGACTCCTTCCAAATCAGCCACGCCTTGCGCGACTTCTCCGTCAGCAGTTCCTCTTCCTTAAACCCGTGCGCCTTGGCAAACCGCAGCGCCCCCTCGCCCACCAGCATGATGTGGTCCGTCCGCTCCATCACCAGCTTGGCGACCTTCGACGGCGTCTTGATCCCGCGAATCGACGCCACCGAGCCCGCCCGCCGCGTCGGCCCATGCATCACGCTCGCGTCCAGTTCGACTATGCCTTCTTCATTCGGCAGCCCGCCATAACCCACCGAAGTGTCTTCCGGATCCTCCTCCTGGATGTTCACGCCAGAGATCGCCGCATCGAGCGTGTCGTAGTTGCGCTGCTTCATCAGCGTCACCGCCAGCGTCACCGCCCGCAGGCCGTTGCTCGATGAGATCGAAACAAACTTACCGCTCGCCGTTTGCGCCTGGCTGGGCGCGGCCGCTGCCAGCGCGGCTGAGGACAGGAACCAGTTTCGCCGGGAAATCATGGCAAAAGGATAGCAAGCCGACGCCACGGTCATCGCTACCCGGCCCAGCGCCCTCCCTCGCAATCGCCCGGCCCGCCCTTGCTACACTCATTCCATGAAGCGCGCGCTGGTGCTCGCCTTCCTGATCGTTCTTTGTGCGTTTCCCCAGAAGAAGAAGCCCAAGAGCAAGGAGGGGTCCGGGCCTGATCTCATCGTCGTCAAAATGGAAGTCCGCCGCGAACAGAGCATGATCGTCTTTGACGGCGTCGTGCGCAACGGCTCCAATCACCCCTTCAAAGGCATCATTCTCTTCTTTGAGTTCCTCGACGCCGACGACAAGCTCATCTCCCGCCGCAGCATCGAAGTCACCAGGCTCACCGTCGAACCCGGTGAGGAAGGCGTCCTCGAAGCGCAAACCAACTCCCAGGCCCGCATGGTCAGCTACCGCCTCGACGCCGAGGACAAGGACGGCCGCTATCTCACCCTCGATAAGCCCGGCCCCTTCGTCATCGAATGATCCCCGCTCCGCCCCCTCCCTGCACACGGCCGTGATAGCCTCACGATTTGCATGCGAGTTCTAATTGCCGGAGGCGGTGAAGTCGCCGCCCTGGTTGCCCGCCGCCTCGCCTATGAAGGCAACGAGGTCATCCTCATTGAGCAGAATCCCAACCGCTGCTCGGAATTAGAAGATGCTCTCGACGCCCGCGTCCACCGCGGCAGCGCCACCAGCGTCCGCACCATGCGCGAAGCCGGCGTCGGCAACGCCGACCTCCTCATCGCCGTCACCGATGACGACAAGGCCAATCTTCTCGCTTGTCTCATCGCCCAGGCCGAATCCTCCACCATCACCAAAATCGCCCGCGTCCGTACCCACGAAATCCACGAGTGGCACCAGGTCTGTGTCGGCGCCGGCCTTCGCATCGACCACATGATTCACCCCGAATCGGAGATGGTCCACCGCCTCCTCCCCGTCCTCGGATTGCCCGGCGTCTCCGACATCATTGACTTCGCGGGAGGCGAGATCAAGGTCTTCGGCCTCATTCTCGACGCCTCCCATTGGGCCGTCGGCAAAACCATGGAAGAGCTCGACCGCGCCGGCCCCCCCGTGAACTCCCTCATCGCCATGATCTTCCGCGGCTCGCAGGTCATCATCCCCCACGGCTCCGATACCCTCCGCGATGGCGATCACGTGTTCATCATCACGCGGCGCTCCGATCTTGACGACGACTTCCGCTTCATGGGCATCACCCCGCAGCCCTCCCTCGACCGCGTCTTCATCCTCGGCGGTAAGCAGGTCGGCATCCAGATCGCCAGTGACCTCGAGTCCCAGGGCGTCACCGTCAAACTCTTCGAACGCAATCTCGACCGCTGCGAAAAGATCTCCCAACTGCTCCGCAATACCATCGTCGTTCACGGCGACGGCACCGATGAAGCAACCCTGGTGGAGGAAAACATCGAAGGCGCCGACGCCTTCCTTGCGCTCACCAACGACGACGAGGACAACATCATCGCCTCCCTCCTCGCCCGCCGCCTCGGCGTGAAAAAGGTCGCCGCCCTCGTCAACCGCCTCAACTACCTCCCCATGGCCCAGCGCCTCGGCATCAGCACCACCGTCAGCCCGCGCCTCGCCGCCGTCGATGGCATTCTCCGTTACGTCCGCAAAGGCCGCGTGCAGTCGGTCACCACCTTCCGCCAGGAAGAGGCCGAGGCTATCGAACTCGTCGCCACCGCCGGCTCCAAATACGTCGGCTGCCCCCTGCGCACCCTCAAGCTCCCCGAGGGCTGCATCGTCGGCGCCATCGCCCGCTCCAACGGCGAAACCCTCATCCCCCGTGGCAACGCCCAAATCGAACCTGGCGACCGCGTCATCTTCTTCGCCCTCGAACACGTCGTCCCCAAACTGGAACAGATGTTCCTCGCCGACCGCGTCAAAGGACCCCGCTGATGCGTTTCCGCGCCGTCGCCTTCATCGCCGGCCTCTTCATCCTCCTGCTCGGCTCCACCCTCCTCGTCCCCCTCTTCGTCGCGCTCCTCTATGGCGACGACCTCCGCCCCTGCGGCTACACCCTGCTCATCATGGCCGCTGTCGGATTCTCGCTCCGCTACGCCGGCGAAAAGCCGCGCACTGAGCTTGCCGTCCGCGAAGGAATCCTCCTCGTCGTCGTCCTCTGGGTCGCCGCCGCCATCCTCGGCGGCTTGCCCTTCTACTTCACACCCCATTACCCCACCTTCGCCGACGCCGTCTTTGAAGCCGCCTCCGGCTTCACCACCACCGGCGCCACCGTGCTCGCAAAGGTCGAAGTGCTGCCCCCATCCGTCCAGTTCTGGCGTCACTTCGCTCACTGGATCGGCGGCATGGGCGTCGTCCTCCTCGGCATCGCCATCCTCCCCTTGCTCGGGGTCGGCGGCGTTCATCTCTACCGCGCCGAGTTCTCCGGCGCCAAGTCCGAAAAACTGAAACCCCGCATCGCCGAAACCGCCATGGCCCTCTGGCGGATCTACTTCCTCATGACCGTCGTGCTCGTCTTCCTTCTCAAAGCCGGCGGCATGACCTGGTTTGAAGCCCTCTGCCACACCTTCTCCACACTCGGCACCGGCGGCTTCTCCACGCGCACCGCCAGCATCGGCGGCTTCTCCAGCGCCTACATCGAATACGTCATCGCGTTCTTTATGCTGCTCGCCGCCATGAACTTCACGCGCCACTACATGCTCCTCATCGAGCGGCGCGGCACACGCTTCTGGCGCGACGCCGAAATCCGCGGCTACCTCTTCCTCATCGCCGCCTCCACCCTCGTCGTTTGGATCAGCCTCCTCGCCCGCGGCCACATCGGCTACGAAAAGGCCTTCCGCGAAGCCCTCTTCCAGGTCGCCTCCATCAGCACCACCACCGGCTTTGCCACACACGACTTCGAGGTCTGGCCCCACGTCGCCCAACTGGTCCTCTTCGCCCTCATGTTCGTCGGCGGCTGCACCGGCTCCACCGCCGGCGGCATCAAAATGGCCCGCCTCCTGCTCCTGTTCGAAGTCATCCACCGCGAGTTTAAGAAAATGGTCGAACGCCGCGGCGTCTTCGCCATCTTCATCGGCGGCGAAGCCATGCCCGAAAAAACCGTGCAGAGCTTCCTCAACCTCGTCTACCTCGCCCTCACCTTCCACATCGGCGCTTCGCTCCTCGTAGCCGCCACCGGTCAGGACCTCATCACCAGCATCTCCGCCGTCACCGCCTGCATGTTCTCCATCGGCCCCGGCTTCGGCGCCGTCGGCCCCGCCGACAATTACGGCCACATGTCCGCCCTCGCCAAGTGGATCCTCTCCGCCGCCATGATCGCCGGCCGCCTCGAGTTCTACACCGCCCTCGCCATCTTCATCCCCGCCTTCTGGCGCAAGTAGCGCCGCTCCCCCTCACCGCCACCGCTCAAAAAACTCCACGATCCGCATCGCGTGATCCAGCCTCGGCACAGGCGGACCACTCCGCGTCAACTCGTGCCCCACGCCCGGATACCGCACATACTCCACCTCCCGCCCCAGCGCCTTCAACGCCCGGAACAGCATCTCGCTCTGCGTCACCCCCGTCCGCAAATCCGCCGACCCATGCAGAATCAGCAGCGGCGTCCGGATCTTTTCCACATAGCTGATCGGCGACTCCCGCTCATACACCGCCCGCGCCTCAGCCTCCCAGAACAACCCGCCCATCGCCTCCGGCGCCAGCCGGTACGCATTGCCCTCGCCATAAAACGTGCGCAGGTCATACACCCCCCGCTGCGCCGCGGCCGCCCGGAACCGCTGGTCATGCCCCACAATCCACGCCGTTAAATAGCCCGCATACGATCCGCCCGTCAGAAACAACCGCTCGCCGTCGATCTCCGGAATCAGCTTCCGCGCTTCGTCCAGCGCCGCCAGCACATCCCCCGCCGGCCCCGTCCCCCAATCCCGGAAATTCGCCCGCTGAAACTCCTCCCCATACCCCCCCGACCCTCGCGGATTCGCATACACCACCCCATACCCGCGCGCACAAAACAGTTGGAACTCGTGCCACATCGACGCCTCTCCCGGCCCCCACATCGCCGCCGGACCGCCGTGCATATCCAGCACCCATGGCGACTTCACCCCCGCCCGAAACCCTACCGGCCGCATGATCCACATCTGCACCCGCGTCCCATCCGGCCGTGTGATCCAATGCTCTTCCTGCTTCGCCAGCGTCTTGCCCTTCAGCCAGCCCGTGTTCAACTCCGTCAGCCGCCGCGTCTGCCCATTCGCCTCGCGCACATACAACTCGCTCGGGTTCTCCGGCGACGTCAGCGCATACACCAGCCGCCCGCCGCCGCCCTCAAACGCCTGCACCCCCGCCGGCGCTTCGATCACCGCCTTCGGCGCGCTCCCATCAAACTGCTCGCGGAGCACCGGAAACCCGCCCTGCCACGGCCCGCCAATCAGCGCCGAGCCATCGGCCAGCGGCACAAAGCCCCCCACGCTCGACGGCCATTTCCCCACCGCCGCCTCTCCCCCCCGAAGCGGAATTCTCACCAGTTGCGTCTGCGAACCATACGCCCGCTCCAGGTTCCTCGACAGCACATACAGAAAACGCCCGTCCGCCGAATACCGTGGCCGCGAGGCATTCACATTTCCGGTCCACACCGCCCGCCGACCGCTGCCATCGGCGGCCATCTCAAACACCGCGCTGCGCTGCGACGGAATCGAGCCAAAGCGGTCCGGATGCACGCTGAAATCCGGCAGCGAGCTATACGCAATCTTCTTCCCATCCGGCGAATACGTGAACTGCAACCGCGGCTCAAAGCCATGCCCCAGCGCCTTCACCGTCCCCGATTCCAACTCCACCGTATAGAGGTTCGCAATCGTCATCTCCCGCCGCAGCGACTCCTCATCCTGAAAGCTCAGCCGGTGAATGACAAACGGATTGTCCTTCGCCGCATTCGCCTCCAGCCACGCCCGCAGCTCAGCCAGCGTCCCATCCGCATTGGCCTTCGTCCCCTCCGGCACATCCTTCCAATCCCGCCCCGCGCGCTCCGCCGGAAACGGCGGCTTGCCCTCAATCTTTGACAGCGGCAGGTTCGACGACACCAGCAGCGCCTTCGAATCCGGCCGCCACTTGAGCTCCGCCACGCCGTACTCCAGCTCCGTCACCATCCGCGGTTCACCCGGCATCGCCAGCGGCATCACCCACGCCTGCATTCGCCCCTTTGGAGCCGGATCGCGCCGCAAAAACGCCATCCACTCCCCATCCGGACTGATCGACGGGCTCGCATCGTTCCGGTCCCCCCGCGTCAACTCCACCGGCACTGCCCCCGGCGCAAGGCCAACAGAATAGATTCGGTTCCGATACTCCTCTTTCTCAATCGAGCGAACCAGGAACACCGCCTTCCTCCCGTCCGCCGTCACCTCCAACCCTGTAATGCTCCTGATGCGGTGCAAGTCCGTGGGCATCACCACCGATTGCCCCGAAAGCAGAGCGATCGGAACGACCCCTAACACCACCCGAAGCAGCCTGCAAGCGTTCATTTGCAAAGTATAGGGCACACCCCCGCGCTTTTTACAAATCTTTCACAACTTCCGAACGACCTTTGTCGCAACACGCCTTACCATCGGAATTGCCATGATGATGTCCACCAGCCTCTACCAGGATCCCCACTGCGTTGTCGATTTCGCCCTCGCCAAACTCTGGGTCGACCGCCGCGCCATCACGCTCACCCGCAAGGAATATGAGCTGTTGTCCACCCTCACGGCCAACGCCGGGGAAATCGTGCCGCGCGGTGTCCTCCTGCGCAACGTCTGGGGCTATGGTCCCGACATCCGCACCCGCACCCTCGACGTCCACATCCGCCGCCTCCGCCGCAAACTCGGCGACTACGGCGAACAGTACATCGAGACCATCTTCGGCGTCGGCTACCGCTTCCAGCCCTGGCGCGAACCGAAAGCCTTCACCGTCGAGCCCCCCATGCTCCGCGCCACCGCCTGAGCGGCGCCCCTCACCCCGCCGCCGCCGCGCCCTTCACCAGCGTCAGCAGCATCACCACCTTCGTCTTGGCCTTGATGCCATGCTCCAGGTTGGGACTCATATAGGCAAACGTCCCCGCCACCGCTTCCATCTCTTCATTCCCCAACCGCAGCGTCGCTTCCCCTTCCACAAACTGCACCATCGCCGGAAACGGCGCGTGGTGAGCCGACAGCTCCTGCCCCGGCGCAAAACCGAACAGAATCACCTTCGTCCGCTCATCGTTCTGCAGCGTCCGGCTCAGAATCCCATCGGGGGGAACCTGTGCCTCCGACGCCAGGTTCTTCAAATACACAAACGGCTGTTCCATGCAGCCATTCGATCACACCCAGGCCCCTTACAGTGTGCCCCGCACCACCGGCAGCACAAACAGGCTCAGCAGAATGAGCGCCACCCCCAGCTTGTAAAACGGATTCGTCAGGTGCATCCACGCCCAGCGTAGACATCACCCGCGCGCTTGAGGATAGGCCACCGGTTCCGGAACAGCCCCCCATTCGGGCCTGAAACCGCCCCGCCCAGGTACTAGTCCAGCTTCTTCTTCAACAGCTCATTCACCATCTGCGGATTGGCCTGCCCGCGCGACGCCTTCATCACCTGCCCCACCAGGAACCCGATCACCGTCGTCTTGCCGCCTTTATACTGCTCCACCTGCGCCGGGTTCTTCGCCAACACCTCATCAATGATCGTATCCAGCGCGCTCGTGTCCGAAATCTGCCGCAACCCCTCGCGGTCCATAATCGCCGCCGCGCCATCGCCCGTCGACCACATCTTCGGGAAGATCTCCTTGGCCAGCTTGCCCGAGATCTCGCCCTTCTTGATCAACGCCACCAGCTCACCCAGCCTCTCGGCCGTCACCGGCGACTCCGTGATCTCCTTGCCCTCGGCCTTCAACGCCCCCGCCAGGTCGCCCATCACCCAGTTCGCCGCCGTCCGCGCATCGCCCGATACCTCGGCCGCCTTCTCGAAATACTCGCTCATCTCCCGCGTCAGCGTCAGCACCTGCGCGTCATACTCGCGAATCCCATACTGCTCCACAAACCGCGCCCGCTTGGCCGGCGGCAGCTCCGGCATCGTCGACCGGATCTCCCCCAACCACTTGTCGGAAATCCGCAGCGGCAACAAATCCGGCTCCGGGAAGTAGCGGTAATCATGCGCCGCTTCCTTCGACCGCATCGAATACGTCTCGCCCGTGTCCGGGTTGTACAGCCGCGTCTCCTGCACCACCTTGCCGCCCGACTCAATCAGCGCAATCTGCCGCTGAATCTCATAATCCAGCGCCAGCTTCACAAAGCGGAACGAGTTGACGTTCTTCACCTCCGCCTTCGTGCCAAACTTCTCCGCCCCCCGCTTGCGCACGCTCACATTGGCGTCGCAGCGCAGTTGGCCCTTCTCCATATCGCACTCGGACACGCCGATAAACTGCATCAGCTGCTTCAGCTCCGTCAAATACGCATAGGCCTCATCCGAATTGCGAATGTCCGGCTCGGAGACGATCTCAATCAGCGGCGTCCCCGTGCGGTTCAAATCCACATAGGTATACAGGTCCGAATCGCGATACCCGTCGTGAATGCTCTTGCCGGCGTCGTCTTCCAGGTGCGCCCGCGTCACGCCGATGCGCTTGTGCGTCTCGTTCACAAAGATGTCGATGAACCCGTGCTCAGCCACCGGCCGGTCATACTGCGAAATCTGGTAGCCCTTCGGCAGGTCCGGATAAAAGTAGTTCTTGCGCGCGAAAATCGACTCATTGCGCACCGTGCAGTTCAGCGCCAACCCCGCCTTCACCGCATACTCCACCACGCTCCGGTTCAACACCGGCAGCGCCCCCGGCATCCCCAGGCACACCGGACACACGTTCGTGTTCGGCGGCGCGCCAAAGCCCGTCGGACACCCGCAATAAATCTTGGTGTTGGTGCCCAGTTGCACGTGCACCTCAAGGCCAATCACAGGCTCATACGTGGCAAACACGTCGGCGGGCACCAGCAGTTCGGTCGAAGACATGGGAGTCCTTCCAGTTTAGCGAACTGTCAAACTGCCGCCCACACCACCGCCGCCCCTCAGCGAAAGCCATCCACCACGTACACAATGCTCCCCGCCGTATCCAACTGCGACCACGCCAGCCAGCTCTCATCCGCCGCCACGCTCATCCCGCTGTCATACTGCACCGGCAGTTTCTTCAGTTCCATCACATCCGTCACCGCGCGCGTCGCCAAGTCCAACCGCCGGATCGCCCGCCGCCCCCGCGCCATATCAAACACCGCGTAGAACAGCCCCTTCCCCGACAACGCCCACTGCCCCCACAATCGTCCCGTCAGCTCATCCGTCATCAACTCCTCAGCCCCGCCCGCCACCGGCACCCGCCAGATCCTTCCGCCCCCCTGCCGCGTGTAGTACACCCACTTCCCGTCCACTGATTCCATCGCCGCGAACGCCCCCGCCCCGGCCACCCGCACCGCCTCGCCGCCCTCCACCCCCATCCGCCATACCTCCCACACCCCCGCCCGGTCCGTCGAAAAGTAGATCCACCGCCCATCCCGCGAATAGCTCGGCAACACCTCGTTCGACCTCTCCGACGTCAACGGCCGCATCGCCCCGCCCCGCGCCTCCATCACGAACAGATCCGCATTCCCCGCCGGCCGCGATTCAAACACGATCCTCTGCCCGTCCGGCGACCACCGCGCGCTCCCCGTAATCGGCCCGTTCATCCGCGTCAACCGCCGCGCCTCGCTCCCATCCCCTCGCGCCACCCAAACCATCCGTCCCGCTCGTCGAACTCCGCCACGCCACCCACTCCCCATCCGGCGATATCTGCGGCCCCGTGTCCATCTGCACCGACGACGTGCCCCCCCCCCCCCCCCCAGATCCGCCGTCACGCGCCCGCCCCTGCTGCCGACGCGCGGGTGACACCGACCCGCCCCAGGCATCTTCAGACACCTCCTTTCCCACGCGCCACCTTCCCCCATCCTCACCACGCTCACGGTACGAACTCCCCCCCACTCCCCCCTTCGCCCGGTCGCCCCGAGTTCAACAGGCTTTTGCCCGCTGCGCCACCCCGCCGGATTACGGTCTCCTCCAACAGCCGGTTCCGCGCCCCCACCTCGATCACCGCCGCCTCCACCGCGCCCTGCTCAATCGCATCGAGCAGCGCCGGAACCCGCGCCGTCTGCTGCAGCAGCGCCGCAATCGCCCGCGTCCTTCCTCCGGGCGGCAGACTGCCGCCCCAATGCCGCAGCACTCACCCGGAGAACCCCGCATCCCTCCAAGGTGAGCCACCCGTGTCGATCGCCGCCCCCTGCACTCGCACACTTCGCCGGCCGCCGTCCTTCCACGACGCTCTCTCCAGCGCTACCGCCGCATAACATTACGTCCCCCGCGCAGGCTACTCGCTCGTTAAGATATGTCCCTGCGCAGAGTTTCAAGGTAATGTTAGTAAACCGCCAGCGCCCGCCGCGCCGGATCAATCGTCGCATCCTGCGCCAGCTTCTCCGCCGACGCCATCAACCCCGGCATCGCCAGATACCGTGCCAGCTTCCAGCCCTTCTCGCCCAACCGCTCCGCCCCGGCCACCTTCAACCCCCGCGCCCCTGACAACTCCAGCCCTCGCCCCAGCGCCTCCAACCCCTCCTCGCCTAGCAACGGCAAAATCGCCGCGATCTCCCACGGCTTCTGCCGCACCCCAATCAGCCGCGACAGCCGCTTCTCAAAATCCACATGCAGCTTCTGCGTCTGCCGCAACAGCTCCACCGGAGCCTCCGCCCCGCTCAGCATCACCGCCGTCCGAACCCAATCGTGCGCCGCATCCGTCTGCGCAATCTTCACCAGAGCCGCCCGCGCCGCCGCGCTCTGCGCAAACCGTCCCAACGTCAGCGCCGTCTGGAACCGCACGCGAATCTCCGCATCCGCCGCCAGCGGCGTCAACAACCGCTCCAGGCTCGCCGTCGCCGGCAGCGATTCCGACATCCGCACCGCCTGCTCCCGCAACCGCCCATCTGTGCTCTTCAGCGCCGTCACGACATCGGCTTCCGTCAGCGCACCCAAACCTTCCAGCACCCACAACGCCCGCGCCGTCCCCAGCCTCCGCAGCAGCTCCACGGCCGACTTATCCTGCCGCTCCAGCAACAGCCGCCGCGCCGTCTCCACATGCCACCCGTTGGCATGCTCCAGCATCTTCACCAGGTCCCCCGTCGACGCCTCATCCAGCGCCATCTTCAACCCGCGCTTCACCGTCGACCGCTTCGACACCAGCCTATAAATCCGCCCCTTGTCATCGCCCGAATAGAAATCCAGCCCCTTCTTCAACTCCTCCGGAATCGACAGCGGCGTCTCGATAATCTCCCGGTACATGTCCGTCATGTACAAATGCCCGTCCGGCGCATTGGCGAAATTCGTCGGCCGGAACCATTGGTCGGTCGACGCCAGAAACTCCCGCCCCTCATACGCCGGTTTGGCCGCGAACGACACCCCATCCGGCTCCACCAGATCGCGCCTCACCAGGTTCCCGCTCACATCGGCCGTAAAGATGTTGCCGTTGTACTCCCGTGGCCACGCGTCGCCCCGGTACACCGTGCTCCCCGTCGCCCCCGTAATGTGCCCCGCCGCATGCTCCACCCGCCCCGTCTTGTTCTCGTCATAACGCTTCTGCCGCATCTCGCTCCGCTTCACGCGCCACTCCTGCGGCTTAGTGAGCGGCCACATCAGCCGCTCCCGCTTCCCATACGGATCCTGGTTCACATCGCGCACCTCCAGGTTCGGCGCCCGCGCCAGGTAATGCATCGGCATCACCACATGCCGCAGATGCGTCGTGTTCTGGCTGATGAACCGGTTGTTCCAATCGTCAAACGTCGAGCCATACTGCCCCGCCCCCGCCGCCGTCTCGGCAATCCCCTTCACCGGGTTGTAGCGGAAGTCCGCCCCGCGCACCTCCAGCGGCTTCATCTCCGGATGCTTCGGCGACGTCACCCGCCCCGCATTCCCCGTGTTGTTGAAGTAGATCCAGTTGTCCAACCCCAGCCGCGGGTTCGTAATCTGTGCCTCCGGGTTGCCCTGGAAGAACCCCGTAAACCACACCTCGCGCACATCCGCCTTCCCATCACCATTGGTGTCTTTGAAGTACAAAATCTCCGGCGCCGACGGCACAATCAGCCCGCCCTTCCACACCATCAGCCCGCTCACCTGCAGCACATTCTCGGCAAACACCGTCGACTTGTCCGCCCGCCCGTCGCCATTGGTATCTTCGAGCATCACAATCCGCGACCGCGCCTTCTTCCCCTTCGGCGGATCCCACGGCAAATCGAGCATATCGGCCACATACGCCCGCCCCCGCTCGTCAAACACCACCTCCACCGGATCCACCACCATCGGCTCGGCGGCAAACAACTGAACCTCGAAATCCCCATCCACCTGGATCGTCCTCAGCGCCTCTTCCACCGTCTTCGGACCATCCGCCTTCTTCCCGCACGCTAATGCCAACAGCAACGCCGCAACCACAACAAGTTTTTTGCCCATTCCCCTCCATCCTACCGTTACACTACGAGAGAAGAGCGAAATTCCCTATGGCCTCCGGAAGTTCATCATGCCCGAGTCGATCCTGTATCTCACCGACCTCACCGGGCTCCCCGTCTTTGACCTGAAACGCCGCACCCTCGGCCGCATCAAAGACGTCGCCATCGTCCCTGTCCTCGACCCCCACCGCATCGACCGCTTCCTCATCGGCTCCTCTTACTCCTGGCTCGCCATCCGCCACGATCAGATCCGCCACATCTCCCTCGACGGCATCTTCCTCGCCGACGAACAGCTCACCCCCTACCACGCCGACGAATACATGCTCCGCCTCGTCCGCGACCTCCTCGATCAACAGATCATCGACGCCAAGGGCCGCAAAGTCGTCCGCGTCACCGACGTGACGTTCCACATCGTCAACACCGGCGGCCGCGACGAACTCCGCATCTCCGAGGTCGACATCGGCATGCGCAGCGTCTTCCGCCGCGTCCTCCAGGGCGCCCTCCCCCGCCGCTGGATCCGCTTCCTCCAGCGCCCCATTCCGCCCCACTCCATCCCCTGGACGCTCACCGACATCCTCGAGCCCGACCCCCAGCGCCGCGTCCGCCTCAACATCACCTACCGCCACCTCGAAGAGATGCACCCCGCCGACCTCGCCGACATCGTCGAAGACCTCTCCCCCGAAGACCGCGAAGCCATCTTCGAAACCATCGACAGCGAAGTCGCCGCCGAAACCCTCTCCGAAGTCGAACCCGACATCCAGGCCAGCATCCTCGAATCACTGGAAACCGAAAAGGCAGCCGAAATCATCGAGGAGATGGAACCCGCCGAAGCCGCCGACGCCCTCAACGAACTCGAAGAGGAAACCAAGGCCGAAATTCTCGAAGAGCTCGATAGTGAACCCAAATCCGAGGTCGAGGAACTCCTCGAGTTCCACGAAGACTCCGCCGGCGGCATGATGTTCACTGACTGCATCTCGCTTTCCGAAGACGCCGACGTCGCCACCGCCCTCGCCGCTGTTCGCGAGAAAACCGAGCTCCTCGAATTCCAGAACGTCATCCTCCTCACCGACCCCGAAGAGCGCCTCACCGGCGTCGTCCCCCTCGCCCGCCTCTTCGCCGCCGAACCGGAAAGCCCCCTCCGCGCCCTCGCCGCAAGCGATCTCATCCGCGTCTACACCAACGCCAAGGAGAACCAGATCAGCGAGATCTTCGACAAGTACAGCCTCATCACCCTCCCCGTCACCCACCGCGACGGCCGCCTTGCCGGCGTCATCACCGCCGACGACGTCATCTCCGTTCTGAGGCAACGGTAGGCCGCTCATGCTCAAACGCCTGCGCTACCAGATCGCCGTCTTCTTCGCCGTCATCGGCCCCGGCTTCATCACCGCCGTCGTCGATAACGACGCGGGTGGCATCTTCACCTATTCGCAGGCCGGCGCCAAATACGGCTACCTCCCCCTCTGGACCCTCCTCCCCATCACGCTCCTGCTCATCGTCACCCAGGAGATGTGCTCCCGCATGGGCGCCGTCAGCGGCAAAGGGCTCTCTGACCTAATCCGCGAAGAGTTCGGCCTCCGCCCCACATTCTTGATCATGGCCGCCCTTGTCGCCGCCAACCTCACCAACGTCATGGCCAATTTCGCCGGCGTGGCCAGTTCGCTCGAACTCTTCCACATCAGCCGCTACATCTCCGTCCCGCTCGCCGCCATCGCCGTCTGGCTCCTCATCGTCAAGGGCAGCTACGAGCGCATCGAAAAGGTCTTCCTCTTCGCCTGCATCGTCTACGTCGGCTACATCATCTCCGGCGTCCTCGTGAAGCCTGACTGGAAAGAGGCCGCCATTTACTCCGTCCGCCCCGTCCTCATCATGGACCCCGGCTACATCACCATGCTCATCGGCATGGTCGGCACCTCGGTCGCCCCCTGGATGCAGTTCTACCTCCAGGCCGCCGTCGTCGAAAAGGGCATCACCGCCCGCGACTACGCCGAATCCCGCATCGAGGTCATCGTCGGCTGCATCGTCATGTCCGTCATCGCCTTCTTCATCATCGTCGCCTGCGCCGGCGCCATCTGGAGCCACCAGCCCCGCGACATCCAGGACGCCACCGACGCCGCCCTCGGCCTCAAGCCCTTCGGCGACTACGCCTACCTCCTCTTCTGCATCGGCCTCTTCAACGCCTCCCTCTTTGCCGCCTGCATCCTCCCCCTCTCCACCGCCTACACCGTCTGCGAAGGCCTCGGCTTTGAGTCCGGCGTCAACCACTCCTTCCGCGAAGCGCCCGTCTTCTACTGGCTCTTCACCTTCCTCATCGTTGTCGGCGGCGGCGTCGTCCTCATCCCCGGCTTCCCCCTCGTCAAGATGATCCTCTTCTCCCAGGTCATCAACGGCGTCCTGCTCCCCTTCGTCCTCATCTTCATGATCATCATCGTGAACAAATACCGCGTCATGAAGGAGTGGACCAACTCCCCCCTTTACAACATGGTCGCCTGGGGCGCCGTCGTCATCATGATTGGCCTCACCCTCGCCCTGGTCGGCATCTCCGTCCGCCAGATGTTCACCTGAGGATCCAACTCCTCCTCCCCCGCTCGCATCCCCCTCGCACGCCGCGCCTCCTCGCCGGCCGCACACCTCCGCTTTCCCTTGACACCAGCCCCCCATGGCCAAACAATTGGGTTGAAGAGTGCTGACCCGTGCGGCGCGGCATCGTTGTTTCCACCGCCGGTCCCAGGTCGTGGTGTCTCACAGTCAGCTTCTTCCGGCGGTGGTCGCACGCGTGCAGCCTCAACAAGGAGGTGCAACCGTGCCCGAACGCTTTGAACTCCGAATCGCCTTCCGCAAGCTCCTGATCGGCACCTTACTCACGATCATCCCCATGAGCCTGGCGGGCCTCTATTTCATCACCCAAGCGAACAACTCGCTCGAAGACACCATCGGCTCCCACTATCAGACGATGGCCCGCATCACCTCGGCCGAAGTCTCCGGCTATATCGAGGAGCGCGTCCTCGGCGTCGCCATCCTCGCCTCTGAACCCGCGCTGCTCTCCGCCGTCCGCGCCGCCAACCAAACCTATTCCGGCATGAGCGACGACGCCATCGCCGCCCGTATGAAACGCATGGACGAAAACTGGAACACCGGCCAGGCCTCGGCCGATGTCACCGCCATGCTCGCTTCCCCCGCGTCACGCCTCCTGCTCCGCGCCCACCAGCTTGACCCGCGCGTCCTCCGCATCACCGTCACCGACGCCAAGGGCGGCACCGTCGCCGCCACCCACAAATCCATGGACTTCTACCAGGCCGACGAAGACTACTGGAAGAACATCTACTCCAGCGGCCGCGGCGCCACCAGCCTCACCGACGTCCTCTATGACGACGCCACCCACGCCCACTACATCGGCGTCGGCGTCCCCATCGTCGAGCCCGAATCCAACCGCTTCATCGGCACCCTCGACGCCCTGGTCAACGTCAACAGCCTCGCCCCCATCGTCAACCGCGTCCAACTCGGCGGCACAGGCCGCGTCCTCCTCGTCAAGGGCGACGGCACCATCATCACCGGCGCCGCCGCCGGCCTCAATACCACGCGCAAATCCGAGGCACACGCCGCCCTCCTCGACGCCCACGCCGGCGTCGAAAAGCCCAGCGGCCACCACATCGTCCAGCTCAGCGGCCCCGTGCGCACCCTCATCGCCCACGCCGGCACCGGCCTCAAGGTCAGCTATCCGGCCCTCAACTGGACCGTCCTGCTGGCCCAGGACACTCGCGAAGCCTTCGCTCCCATCCGGCCCGTCAGCCGTATGATCTGGCTCTTCTCTCTGCTCGGTCTGACCCTGGTCGCCCTGCTCGCGGCTTACTTCTCCTTACATCGCCGCATGCCCATCGCCAACATCCGTCAGACTGAAAGTGAGGTCATCGCCGAAGCGCAGCAGAAGTAACCCTCTCAGCCGCTCACCTGCATGCCGTTCTCCAGCCGCACCTTCCGGCCCTGGAACATCGCCAGGTTCGCCAGGTGCGGCCCGGCCACCGCCGCCGCCGCAATCTCCACCGTGCAGTTCGGCTGCTGGCGCGACTTGATGCAGTCCATGAAATTCTGAATGTGCGCCTCCACCGGCACCGGTGCCTTCTCCTCGAAGAGGGGCGCATTCGCCGCCTTCCACGGTTCGGCATACACCTTGTAGCCCGCTTCATCCAGAATCATCGTCCCCTTATCGCCCAGGAACGTAATCGACCACCCGTTCTGATACGAGTTCGCATAGTCCAGCGTCCAGTTCACAATCAGCCCCGGATACTCAAACACCGCGCTGAACACATCCGGATGCTCCGCCCCCTTCATCTTCGCCACATACCCCTGCGCCACCGCCGACCGCGGCGCACCATTGCCCGTGAACCACTGCACCACATCCATCAGGTGCGTCCCCTGGTCCGTCATGTTCCCGCCGGCATAGTCAAAGAAGTAACGCCACCGCCGGAACCGCATCGGCTCCACCTCGCGCTGCTTCGCCGTACCCAGGAACCGCTTCCAGTCAATCTTCCCCGGCAACGGCGAATTGTCCAGCGGCTGGGCGATGTTCCAATGCCACTGCGGCTTCACCACCGTCACCTTCCCCAACACACCGTCATCCACCAGCTTCTTCGCCTGGTGGATCGCCGGCGCGCTCCGCCGTTGCATCCCCACCTGCACAATCTGCTTCGACCCCTTCACCGCCGCCACCATCGTCTGGCTCTCCTCGAGCGAATACGACAGCGGCTTCTCCGCATACGCATCCTTCTTCGCCTTCAAAGCCGCCTTCAACATCGGCCAGTGATGATGATCCGGCCCGGCCAGCACCACCGCGTCCAGATCCTTGTGCGCCGCCAGCAACTCCTCATAGTCCCCATACCGCTTCGCCCCGGCGCCAGCTCCGCCGCCTTGTCCAGGTTCGGCTCATACACGTCGCAAATCGCCGTGCACGCCGCGCCCAGCGCATTGAACTTGCCCATCAGATAGCGCCCCCGGCCCCCCGTCGCAATGCAGGCATAGTTGATCTTGTCGTTCGCTCCAAAGGCGGAGGCGGGAATGAACAGCGGCGCTGCGGCCACGGTCTTGAGAACATCACGGCGAGTAGCTGGCATAAAAAATAGAACTCCCTTCGCGCATCATTATAGTTCCGCTTCTGTACAATCTGAAGCGATGCTCTCTCGCCGCCAGTTCGTCTCCACCGCCTCGGCCGCCTCCCTCGCCGCCGCTCTCCCCGCGCAACCCGCCCCTGCCGCCCAAGCCGCCCGCCGCCCCAACGTCATCATCATGATGGCCGACGACATGGGCTTCAGCGATCTCGGCTGCTACGGCAGCGAAATCCGCACCCCCAACATCGACGCGTTGGCCAAGGACGGCCTCCGCTTCACCCAGTTCTACAACACCGCCCGCTGCTGCCCCACCCGCGCCTCGCTCCTCACCGGACTCTACCCCCACCAGGCCGGCATCGGCCACATGATGGAAGACCGCAAGTTCCCCGCCTACCGAGGCGACCTCAGCTCCAACGCCGTCACCATCGCCGAAGTCATGCGCTCCGGCGGCTACCACACCTGGATGACCGGCAAGTGGCACGTCACCCCCGTCACCGATTCCAAACACAACTGGCCCCGCCAGCGCGGCTTCGATAAGTTCTACGGCACCATCCACGGCGCCGGCAGCTTCTACGACCCCTCCACCCTCTCCCGCGACAACGACTTCATCGAGCCCGAGGGCAAGGACTTCTACTACACCAACGCCATCGGCGCCAACGCCTCGCGCTACATCGAAGAGGCCGCCACCGCCGCCAAGCCCTTCTTCGGCTACGTCGCCTTCACCTCGCCCCACTGGCCCATGCACGCCCTCGAAGCCGACATCGACCGCTACAAAACCCGCTACAGAGACGGCTGGGACGCCCTCCGCGAAGAACGCCACCGCCGCATGGTCGAACTCGGCCTCGTCGACAAACGCTGGCCCCTCACTCCGCGCGACCCCGATGTCCCCGCCTGGAAAGACGCCCCCAACAAGGAATGGGAGATGCGCCGCATGGCCGTCTACGCCGCCATGATCGACTGCATGGACCAAAACGTCGGCCGCATCGTCGCCGCCCTCAAAAAAACCGGACAACTCGACAACACCCTCCTCCTCATGCTCGCCGACAACGGCGGCTGCGCCGAAGTCCTCGGCCCCCAAGCCAGCGGACGCAGCATCCCCGAAAAAACCCGCGATGGCCGCCCCGTCCGCCGCGGCAACATCCCCACCATCATGCCCGGCCGCGACGACGACTACCAAAGCTACGGCATCGGCTGGGCCAACTCCTCCAACACCCCCTTCCGCCGCTACAAACACTGGGTCCACGAAGGCGGCATCTCCTCCCCCTTAATCGCTCACTGGCCCGGCGTCATCCAGAACAAAGGCGGACTCACCCCCCAACCCGGCCACCTCATCGACCTCATGGCCACCGCCGCCGACGCCGGCAACGCGAAATACCCCGGTAAGTTCAACGGCAAAGACATCACGCCGCTCGAGGGCAAATCCCTCCGCCCCATCCTCGAAGGCAAGCAGCGCAAAGGCCACTCGGAAATCTTTTGGGAACACGAAGGCAACCGCGCCGTCCGCCAAGGCAAATGGAAGGTGGTCTCCCGCCACCCCGGCGCCTGGGAACTCTACGACATGGAGGCCGACCGCACCGAAATGAACGACCTCACCGCCACCCAACCCGCCAAAGCAGCCGAACTCGCCGCCAAATGGGAATCCTGGTCAAAAAAGGTGGGTGTTGTCGACTGGGACGTCGTCCGCAAATCCTGAGCAGCAACGCCGTAACCGAGCGGTCCCCCTCAGTGCAGCTTCTTCGTCTGCAGCTCATTCAACATCTTGTTGAATTTCCCCCGCTGCTTGTCGTCCAGAATCGTCTGAATGCGGTCTTTCCCATTGGAACGCACCTCATCCATCTGTGCCTGCAGCGTCTGGTAGTACATCATGAAGTCGTCGAGAATCACTTCGATCTCGGCCGCCTGCTCATTCGTCAGGTCCAGCTCTTTCTTGAACCGCTGCAGCGAGATCTCGCGCCCGCCCTCTTTGTAGTAGGGCATCTGCTTGGCCGACACCGTGCGCTGGCTCACGCGCATCGCCACAATGCCGGTCACCGCCCCGCACAGGAATACCGAAAGGAGCATCAGTACGATTTTCGGATTGCGCCACGGCGACATTGAGGCGCTCGATCCTGTCATAGCGCGTCCCGCCCTACTCCGAGTAAACCGTCAGTTGCTGCAACATCGCGTCGCGGCCTTCTGACTGGTTCACCGAAGTCACCGGCGTAGGTTCGGGCTGGGCCAGAATCACTTCCGGCTCCGAGTGCGCCTGCATCGGCGCCTCCGGCAGCAGGTTCGACGAGAAGAACGTCACCCCCAGCAGAAACAGCAGCGTGAAGGTCGCAAACGCCAGGCGATGAAAGAACTGCGGCTCCACAAACAGATTCCAAATCGAAATCGGCCGCTGCACATCAATCCGCTGCAACACCCGCGCATAAAACCCCGGCTCAGGCATCAGCTCGTCTTCGTCCACATCCGCGCGCAACGACCGCATCATCCGCGCCTGCGCCGCCATCAGCTTCACCAGTTGCCGCGTCTCTTCATCGGCTCCCGTCAGCTGTTGTTCGAATTCTTCCCGCCGCCCATCCGCTTGCATGCCATCGAGACCATGCAGATATCGTTCCAGGTTGTCCTGAATGTGCCGGTCCATCTCTTCTTCCCTCGAAAATCTCGCGCCAGCCTAAACCTGCGCGCTTACGGCCCCCGGTTCCCGGCTCTCTGCGCCTGCCCGGAAGCTCAAATTGTAACGGATCTGACGTCCGTTTACAGTTTTCATCTTAGCTCTCAACCGCCGCCCGGCGCTATCGCTCCTGGCTCCGTCCGCGGCGGCATCTACAACACAAACGAACCACTCCATCGGGGCATCAACCGCTGCGCCGCCTTCACCAGCTTCTGCCGGGCGCGGAACAGCTTCACTTTGATCGTGTTCTCGTTCATCCCCATCATCTGCGCCAGCTCTTCCACCGAGTGGCCTTCCACTTCCTTCAGCATCAACAACTGCCGGTCTTCCTCCGACACCCGGTCCAGCAGCTTCCGGATCAAATCCCGGTTCGCCAGCGACTGGTCAATCGGAGCCGCGCTCTCCACGGCGGGCTCGGAGCGCTCCATGCGCTGCGCCTCTTCCTCGGAGAAATCGCTCTCATATACCAGCTTTCGCACTTTCTTCTTCCGAAGATAGTCGTAGCACTCATTCACCGTGATCTTGTAGATCCACGTCAGCAGCGACGAACGGAAGTCGAAATTGCCAATCGAGAAATAGATCTTCGCAAACACCTGCTGCGAGATGTCCTCGGCGTCGTTCCGGCTCCGCAAGATCCCGTAAATGATCGAGAAAACCTTGCTCTGGTAGCGGTCCACCAGCTCCCGGAATGCCAACTCGTCGCCCTTTTGGACGCGCTTGACGAGTAGTGCCTCCTCGGAATTCTGATAGTCCACGCGAGCCTTCGGTTTCGCCTTGGAACCGGCTAATGGGATGGGGAGTACGCCGCTTAAGCCCGTCATAACAACTGGATTGACGCGCTACACCCCGTCTGGGTTTCAACTGGATGCGGGGCCACTCGCCCTTGGCCGATTCGTCACGACGATAGCAGATTCCACCGCCGCGCTGCAGCCCCGCCTCCCTACAAAACCCCTACCGCGCCGCCACCACCCGCTCACCGGCCACCGCCGGCGCCATCGCCCTCACCGCATACGCCGTCGCAATCGCCGAAATCCACTGGTCATGGTCGTGCGGAAACCCGCTCTGGAAATATGGCTGGAACTTCGGCGCCCGGCTCGCCACAAACCACGACCCATCCGCCAGTTGCGTCCGCCGCAAATACTCCACGCCCTTCCCATACACCGGGTGAGTCACCGCCATGCCTCCCTCGCGCAGCGCATACAGCGCCAGCCCCGTCGCGTAGGCATCCGGCGCCATCTCCGCCTTCTGCGCCCATCCCCCATCGGCCCGCTGCAGGGCGATCAACCGCTGCCTCACCGCCTCCGCCTTCTTCGAATCCGTCCACACCAGGCCCAGCAACAGCTCCGCCTCATCATAGGTCGTCGTCGCCACCGCCGACTCCAGCCACCCCTTCGCCCGCTCAATCCGCTCCGTGAACTCCGCCTTCCGCCCAGCCCATCCATAATGCTGCAACACCTTTACCGCATAGGCCGTCCGCGCCATGTCGGTCTCTTCCATCGGCGGCCGGCCCACGCCCTGCAAACTCCACGATCCATCCGGCTTCTGTTTCGACGCAATGTAGTGCACCAACAAATCCGACGCCGCCCCGGCCTCAATCCCATACGCCATCGCCCCCAACGCCGCAGAGGTGGCTGAGTCCGTCCCACCCCCAATCTCCTGCCCTTGCAGCATCGACGCCCCAAACGGTACCGTCACCGCCGTGATCGTCTTGGCCTGCTCGGCCGCCGCCACCCGGTTATACGCCAACCCCGCCTCGCGCACCGCCTTCACCGCCATCGCCGCCGGCACCTGGTGGTGGCACGACACACACCCGCCGTCTTTGAAAAACGTCGGGCTCGACCTCTCCATCAGCCGCAACCCCCGCGCAACCGCCTCCTGCAGCGCCACCGGCTGGCCCGCCTTCGGAGCCGCCACCGCCATCACTGCCCCCTTCGCGTTCTTCGCGTTCAATAGGTTCAAAATAGCCGGATTCGGATTCTTCCGCTCCCAGTCCATCACCGTCTCTCCATTGGCGTCCTTGGCGTTCACATCCGATCCCGCCGCCAGCAGCAGTTGCACCGTCCCCGCATCCTGGTGGTCGCTCCCCAGCGCCAGCATCAGCGCCGTCATCCCCCGCACATCCCGCGGCGTCACGTCCGCCCCTGCGTCCAGCAACACCTTCACCAGCGCCGCCGATCCATAAGGCGCGGCCAGCATCAACGGCGTCAGCTTCTTCAGCGCAATCTCACCGCGCGGCACCCGCCCCCCCATCGTGTTCGCAGCATTCACCTTGGCGCCCTTGCTCAACAGCAGCCTCGCCGCCGCCACGTTGTTCGACCCCGCCGCGTTCATCAGCGCCGTCGTCCCGCTCGCGCTCGTCGCGTTCACATCCGCCCCGCTGCGCACCAGCAGTCCGATCAACTCCGTCTGGCTCATCTCGGCGCAGATCAGCGGCGTCTGCCCCAGTCCATCGGCGGCATTCACATCGGCGCCCTTGGCCAGCAGCATCCTCGCAATCGCCAGAGCATCCGTCGACCCCGCGGCCACGTGCAACGCCGTCCGCCCCTGCCTCGACACCGCCTTCACGTCCGCGCCCTTGGCCACCAGCAGCTTCACCTTCGCCAGGTCCGTCGCCGCGTAAATCAGCGGCGTCACCTCGCCCGTATTCCTCACCTCCGTCGGAGCGCCCGCCTCCAGCAACACCTTCACAGCCTCCGGCGAACCATACAACGCCGCGTGGTGCAGCGGCTGGTTGCCCAGCTTATCGGCGACGCTGTCCGGCCTGTTCTTCTTCACCCAGCTCTGCAACTCACTCATCCGGTTCTCCCGGATCATCGAGAACACCGCTGTGCGTTCCGTCGCGCCTTGCGCCACGAGCAGCACCGGAAACACAACCGCCGTCATCAGTAGATTCATACGGAATTTCATGCGGAACCTCTTCCCAGCCACCCTGCGGCCGCCCCTCATGGGACCAGCACAGTGTCTTTCCCTCTCATACGCGCGAAAATAGAATTACCCAGATCACTAGGGACTATAGGGGCAATCCATGGCAAAAGCAACAATCCTCTACGACGCCGGCTGCCGCTTCTGCAACCGCTCCAAGCGCCTCGGCGAGCGCCTCGACTGGCTCGGCCACTTCCAGTGGACCCCCTCCCCCCAACGTATGGGCGCCATCGTCCTCCTCGACGGCCCCGCCGAACACCGCGGCTGGCGCGCCGTCAAACGCATGGCCCTCTGGACCCCCGCCACCTACCTCGCCGCCGCCCTCGCCGCCGCCCTCCTCATCCTCGCCGGACTCAACCCACCCCTCGCCCTCGCCATCACCGCCGCCGCCCTCTTCATCATGTTCTCCCCTCTCTCCAACCCCCTCGGCGACCCCGCCTACGCCTGGGTCGCCCGCAACCGCCTCCGCATCATGGGCGAAGAGCAGTGCGAATGGAAGCCGCCCACCGGAGACCCCCGCTAGCGTGACCACCCCTTACCTCATCCTCGGCTCCGGCTACACCGGCCACCGCGTGGCCCAATCCCTCCGCGCTCTCGGCCGCACCGTCATCGAGTTCCGCACCTCGGTCCGCAACGGCTCGCTCCCCTTCGACATCCTCGACCCCGCCACCCACGCCCACCTTACCGGCGCCCTTGCCCCCGGCGCCCGCGTCCTTTACTCCCTCCCCGTGCTCCGCACCCCCCACGGCTACCAACCCACCGCCCCCACCGTCACCCCCCTTCTCGACAACGCCGCCCGCGTCGTCTACCTCTCCACCACCGGCGTCTACGGCGACACCCACCACGTCGACGAAACCACGCCTCCCGCCCCCCGCCACGAACGCGAAGCCCTCCGCCTGCAAGAAGAACAAACCCTCGCCGCCGGACCCTGGTCCACCCTCATCCTCCGCCCCGCCGCCATCTACGGACCCGCCCGCGGCGTCCATCAGTCCATGCTCGAAGGCCGCTACCGCCTCCCCGGCGACGGCTCCAACTTCATCAGCCGCATCCACGTCGACGACCTCGCCGCCCACTGCCTCGCCGCCCTCGACTCCCCCCTCACCGGAGCCTTCCCCGTCGCCGACGCCCACCCCTGCCCGGCCCGCGACATCGCCGCCTTCTGCGCCCAACTCCTCCACGTCCCCATGCCCGAATTCACCGAACGCCTCCCCGGCGACGACACCCGCCGCGCCAACCGCCAGGTCGACGGCTCCGCCATCCGCCGCGCCCTCTCCCTCACCCTCCGCTACCCCTCCTACCGCGAAGGCATCCCCGCCAGCCTCCACCCCCAACCCGCCTGACCCGCCTACTCCGCCAGAGCCCGCACCCGCACATTCCGGTACCACACCGCCGACCCATGATGCGTAATCGCAATCGGCGATTCCCGCTTCTCCAGCGGCCTCAGCCGCTGGATGTACTCCACCTTGCAAGCATCGAACGCCGCCCCCATCTCCGCCGAACCCAGCCTCATCCGCACCACCCGCTTGCCATCCAGATAGTGCTCAACTTCATCGCGCTTCACCACAATCCGGCCCCTGTGAAACACCCCCGGCCCCACCGCCGGCGGATCGCTCGGTGCCACCAGCGCATACAGCGCTCCCGACCTCCGCTTCGGATCTCGCGCCTCCCGCGCCGCATCGTCCACAATCTGATACTCCAACCCCGCCGTGCCTTCTACATACACATCCCCCACCCGCTCCTCCGTCTCCGAGGCCGCCAACATCGGTCCTTTCCCTCCCCGCTGCCGCAGCGCCGCGCCATATTGCACCAGGTACTTGATCCCCCCATTCGCCCCCGCGTCCACCTTGAACTCAAACTCCAACTCAAAGCTCCGGTAGCTCCCCACCGTCCACAGGTCGATCACCTTCCCCCCACCCACCGGCCGCAGCGCCCCGTCTTCCACCCGCCAGCTCCCCCGTTCCAACCCCGCCGTCACCGGAGCCCGCCAACCCTCCATTGACCGCCCGTCAAACAAATCCACCCACGGCGCCTGCGCCATCAGGTTCATCGCGACGAACACCAGCAGGATTCGGGTCATGACGGATCACGGCAGTATACCCCGCGAATTCCCGCCATCCAACCGTCACCAAACTGCCATAATCGATGAAATGCTCCGCTCCCGCACGGCCGCGCTCCTGCTCGCGCTCCTCTGCGCAAGCGCCGCCGCCCCCGCCGCCACCCCCCAAAAGTCCGAACCCGAACCCTCCAAACCCGCCCCTGAATCCACCCCTCCCCCTCAACGCACCGACCTCAACCTCCTCGGCAAAACTAACGCCCAAAACGGCGAAAGCCGCCGCAATGAAAATGTCCAGTTCAACCTGATCGACAACAACGCCCTCAAGGAACTGAACACCCGCACCGGCACCACCGCCACCCTCTTCCCCGAATTCCGGTCCGATCGCTCCTATTTCGGCGGCGAGTTCGGCGTCGCCCCCTCCGCCGCCGTCCACATCGCCCCCGCCAAACCCGCTCCCTGGCACGGCAGCCTCTTCTTCACCCACGGCAACAGTGTCTTCAACGCCCGCTCCTTCTTCACCGTCGGCGAACTCAAACCCGCCCACGAAAACCAGTACGGCGCCACCGTCACCTTCCGCCTCGCCCCCTCCACCCACGCCACCTTCGACGGCTCGCAAAACCGCGTCCGCGGCTTCGTCAACGGCAACGTCCTCGTCCCCCGCGCCGACGAACGCACCCCCCGCATCGCCGACCCCGCCCGCCGCGCCCTCATCCAGCGCTTCCTCGACGGCTTCCCCGCCGAACTCCCCAACCGCACCGACATCAACGAACGCGCCCTCAACACCAACGCCCCCCAAGCCCTCAACGACAACAACGCCTCCCTCCGCCTCGACCACCAGCTCACCACCCGCGACTCTCTCTTCGCCCGCTACCACTTCACCTCCCAATTCGTCGACGCCTTCCAACTCGTCGCCGGCCAGAACCCCGACACCACCACCAAGGCCAACACCGCCACCCTCACCTGGAACCGCAACTGGACCGCCCAAACCGTCACCCAAACCTCCGCCGCCTTCGACCGCGTCACCTCCCTGCTGGTCCCTGAGCCCAACGCCGTCGGCCCCCAGGTCAACTTCTCCAACGTCATCACCACCCTCGGCCCCGGCTCCTCCATTCCCATTGACCGCGCCCAGAACCGCTACCGGCTCTCGGCCTCCCTTCAACAAGCCCGCGGCGCCCACAACTGGTACGCCGGCGGCGAACTCGTCCGCCGCCAGGTCAACGGCTTCGAAGCCTCCTCCCACCGCGGCAATCTCTATTTCCGCAACGACTTCGGCCGCGACGTGATGACCAACTTCCTCCTTGGCATCCCCAGCCGCTTCTCCGGCGCCACCGGCAACGCCACCCGCGCCTTCCGCACCTGGGAACCCTTCCTCTTCCTCGGCGACCAGTGGCGCGCCACCCCCTGGCTCCAGCTCTCCTACGGCCTGCGCTGGGAGTTCGCCGGCGCCCCCACCGAAGCCAACCGCCTCACCCCCGTCCCCTATCCCAGCGACCGCAACAACCTCGCCCCCCGCCTCGGCCTCGCCTTCCAGCTACCCGGCCGCGCCGGAGCCCTCCGCGCCGTCTACGGCCTCCACTACAGCGAAATCTTCCCCGTCACCTACGGCCAAACCCGCTACAACCCGCCCCTCAATCAAAAGTTCGAAATCCAGGTCCCCGACCTCCTCCTCCCCTTCCAACAGCTCAACATCCCCGTCGACCCCACCGCCCGCAGCACCTTTGTCGATGTCGACACCCGCCTCCGCAGCCCCTACGTCCACCACTACAACCTCATCTGGGAGCCCCGCCTCAGCCGCCACCTCCGCCTCCAGCTCGGCTACCTCGGCAGCCGCTCCAACAAGCTCCTCTTCATGTGGTTTACCAACCGCGCCGTCCCCGTCCCCGGCGTTCCCCAAACCACCGCCACCATCAATGCCCGCCGCCCCAACCCGCTCTACTTTGACCACCGCCGCATCGTCAACGGCTCTCGCGGCTACTTCGACGCCGGCCGCGCCACCCTCGTCATGCCCGGCTTCCACGGCTTCTCCTGGGACGCCTCCTACTGGTGGAGCAAGGCCCTCGACCTCGGCGGCTATTACACCTCCCCCGGAGCCGGCGACGACGGCCGCCAGGGCCTCGCCCAAAGCGAATTTTTCGTTTGGAGCGACATGCGCGGCCCCAGCGTCTTCGATCAGCGCCACGCCTTCCTCCTCCGCGCCAACTACTCCCCCCCCCGCCTCGCCGCCGCCCCCGCCTCACCCGCCTCGCCTCCCACTGGGAGCTCTCCGCCGTCACCCTCGTCAAAACCGGAACCCCCTTCACCGTCTTCAGCGGCTCCGACGCCCCCGGCTTCGGCAACGTCGACGGCGACCAGGGCGACCGCCCCAACATCCTCGACCCCTCCATCCTCGGCCGCACCGCCGGCCACCCCGACACCTCCCGCGCCCTGCTCCCCACCTCCGCCTTCTCCTACATCGCCCCCACCGACCTCCGCGGCAACCTCGGCTCCAACACCTTCCGCAAAGCCGGCATCGGCAACGTCAACCTCTCCCTCCAACGCGCCTTCACCCTCCCCTCCGACCTCCGCCTCCACCTCCGCGCCGAAGCCGTCAACGCCTTCAACACCCCCCAATTCGCCGAGCCCTGGCGCGAACTCTCCAGCCCCAGCTTCGGCTTCATCACCAACACCCTCAACGACGGCCGCGCCTTCCGTTTTCAGATGAAGCTTTCTTTTTGATTTCCTTTCCACTCGCCACAATCTGCGCTTACAATTGCAGCCATGAAAAACCTGGTTGCGGCAATTCTATTCCTCTGCGTCCAGATTCTCCCTCTCCAGGCACAAACCGGTTTCGCCGGCAAACTCGACCGCCAGCGCGCCACCTTCCGCCACATCCGCCAGGGCTGCGGCACAACCGTCAACTCCACAAACATCCAGGCTCTCTCCCCCACCGCCCGCACGGCCGACTTCGCCGGTGGCCTGAGCTGCCCCTCCTTCACCTCCGACAACATCCGCCTCACCTGGGTCCTGCCCACCTCGCCCATCAACGCCGCCCTCCCCGCCGATAACGCCACCACCGTTCCCCTCGTCGCCCCCGCCCAGGACGCCATCTCCCTCTCCATCGCAGGCTCCGGCGGCTACGTCGACACCACCAGCGAATCCCACTCCTTCTTCTCCCGCACCACCCTCAAGGAGTTCACCGGAGGCCAGTGCGCCAACGCCCAGAAAAGCGTGAACAATAACCTCGAAGGCCAGGGCTCCGCCGACCTCGCCGTCACCTCCGCCTGCACCCTCAACCAGGCCCGCTTCCTCACCCTCGTCCCCGGCAGCGTCGTCAAACAGAACAACCAGGTCACCGCCTTCGAAGCCGCTCTCACCTTCGAAGGCGTCGTTGACCTCGCCCACGGCAACCAGTTCGGCGACCCCGGCTGGCGCGGCGGTGTCTACACCATCACCGTCGAGGCCATCTACAAATTCTCCGCCGCCGTCGACTTCGGCATCGACCACATCGAGGTCTTCCAGGTCACCCAGCATGCCGACAACAGCATCCCCCTCGTCGCCGACAAGTACACCGTTGTCCGCGTCCTCGCCAAACTCGTCTCTTCCGACACCGAACCCGTGCGAGGAATTCCCATGATCCTGCGCGGCTTCCGCAACGGCGCTGAACTCCCCACCTCCCCCATGGTCAACACCATCAACCTCACCGAAACCTGGCGCACTCCTCGCCGCGGCGGAATCGCTCACGGCTTCCGCTTGCCTGTGGCGTGGACCGCGGCCGGGCCGCTGGAACTTACCGCCGAGATCAACCCGGACCGGACCATCGACGAATCCAGCTTCGGCAACAACACCGCCACAACAACGGTGACCTTCAACCCCAAACCATCCATCTCCCTGCGCTACCTGCCCGTCTGCATCGAGCTCCCCGGCCTTCCCAAGGAATGTCCCTCCGGCTTGATCAGCTCCTACGGCTACATGATCCCCCAGCTCTTTCCCGTCGCTGAGACCAAACTCACCTACTCACCTCTCGCAATCCCCGAGCAGGTGTATTCCCGCTCAATCAGCACTCCCACGACAGCGAACGCCTTTCTCGACTGGGTCAGACGTCTCTATGCAACGGTTCAGGCCGAAGGTCAGATCTTCGACAATCTGCTCGCCTGGATCCCGGATGGTTTCAACCCCGATTATGGCGGCCTCGGCTACCTGGGACGCGGCGCTAACAACGGCCGCGCCAGCTTCAACGTCGAGTTTCTCGGCTCCGACCACTTCAACGCCCTCACCGCCGCCCATGAGCTCGGCCACAACTACGCGCTGAATCACACCGCCACCTCGGCGGAATGCGACACTTCCAACTCCTCAAACACCGACTGGCCATACCCTGACTCAGCCGGTATCCGCGAAATCGGCGTGAGCGGGCGGACCGCGAGAGTCTACCAGCCTCAACGCTTTAACGACATCATGTCCTACTGTGAGGATCAGTGGATCTCCCCCTTCCACTATCTGAAGCTCTACAATGGCGGCGTCGCCCCGCCCGCAACCGCCCGCAAGGACTTCATCCGCCGCGCCACACCCGCCGACTTCTGGCTCCTCACCGGCAGCGTCCCAAAAACCGGCTCCCAGGGCACAATCGACCCCCTCCTCACCCTCCGCTCCATGCTCGATGCGCCCGCCGCCTCATCCTCGGGCGATTTCTGCCTCGTCCTCCAAGCCGGCTCTGCCCCCGTCGCCAACTACTGCTTCACACCCTCCTTTGCTGACCCCGAGTCCGGCGCCCCTTGACCTGACTTCTACCAATTCCGCGTCCCCGTCACCCCCGGCGTCACGCGTGTCTCGCTTCAAAAACAAGGCGCTGAGATCGCCTTCCGCTCCGCTTCATCCAACGCCCCGCCGTGCAGTGGCTCCGCCCTCCACCACCGAAACCTGGCCGGACGCCTCTCCCCGCACGCTTCGCTGGCAAGCCTCCGACACCGACGGCGACCCCCTCACCTACCAGCTCAGCTACTCCTCCGACAACGGCCTCACCTGGCTTCCCATCGCCCTCGACCTCACCGCAACCGAGTACACTCTCAACCCCGCCCGCATCGAGGGCGGAGCCCAGGTCTACCTCCGTGTCCGCGCCTCCGACGGCTTCCACACCGCCAGCGCCGAAGTCGGCCCGCTCACCGTCCAACAAAGGCCCGCCATCGCCCCCGACCCCTCCCCCATCGATCTCGGCTTCGCCACCGCCGGCGATACGGCCGGCAAAGCCGTCGCCCTCCGCAACTCCGGCAGCGGCTACCTCCGCGTGGAATCCATCGAATCGTCCAACACCAGGTTCCGCCCCCTGCCCAATGCGCTTCCCCTGGTCATCGCCGCCGGCGAAACAGCCCACATCCCCGTCTCCTACTCGCCCACCACCGTCGGCGCCGATACCGCCACCCTCACCGTCCGCTCCAATGCCGTGGGCCAGGAGACCTTTACCTTCACGATCCGTGCCTCCAGCGTCGACGGCCGCCAGCCGCGTCTGGAAACCGACCTCGCCGCGCTGGCCTTCCGCCCCCTCCTGGTGGGCTCCTCCGCCCGCGCCACCCTCTCAGTCCTCAACCCCGCGCTGGTCGACCTCACCGCCTCCTGGAGCCTCCAGGGCCAGGGCTTCCGCCTCCAAGGCCCCTCCCAGGCCACCATCGCCGCGCGAGCCGAAGCCCTCCTCACCGTTGTCTTCGAGCCAACCGCCGCCGGCCCGTTCAACGGCGCCCTCACCCTCACCAGCAACGACCCCAACCGCCCCACCCTCACCATCCCCATCCGCGGCACCGCCTATACCGCCGACGCCCAGCCCCAAGGCCCCCGCATCAACCGCGGCGGCGTCGTCGATGCCGCCCAATTCCTACCCGCGCTCTCCCCCGGCGGCATCGCCTCCCTCTTCGGCTCTGAACTCGCCTCCTCCGTCGTCGGCGCCTCCACGGTCCCCCTGCCCACTACTCTCAACGGCGTCCGCGTCCTCATTCACGGCATCGCCGCGCCGCTCTTTTTCGTCGCCCCCGGCCAGATCAACTTCCAGGTTCCCTTCGAAGTGCCCCCCGGCATCACCGCCGAGGCCGTGGTCGAGCGCGACGGCGTCCCATCACCCGCCGAAACTGTCAGCGTGAACGAGTTCGCCCCGGCCGTCTTCCTCAACGCCGCCACCCAGGAGCCCATCGCCACCCGCTACCCCGACAACGCCGTCATCACCTCCGCCAACCCCGCCCGCCCCGGCGATGTCCTCATCCTCTACCTCACCGGCGTCGGAGGACTCACCTCCCGGCCCACCACCGGCCAGGCCACACCCGGCTCCCCACTGCCTGAATCGCGTCTCCCCGCCACCGTCACCCTCGGCGGCCAGCCCGTCACCGTCCTCTACGCCGGCCTTTCTCCCTTCTTCATCGGCCTCGCCCAGTTGAACCTCCAACTCCCCGCCTCCCTCCCCCCCGGCGCCAGCTGCCTCTGCTCATCCGCTTCGGCGCTTCTGAAAGCCGGGCCGTTCAGCTTCCCGTCGCTTTCGATGCACCCCTCGCCCCTGTCATTCAGGTCTCCCCCGCCTCGCTCAACTTCGGCACGGTCACCGTCGGCCAGTCAGCGCAGCGCTCCCTCTCCATCGCCAACACTGGAACGGCTCCGCTCTCGGTCACCTCCGTCACGCCGTCCAACCCGCGCTTCACCGCCGCGGCCAGCCTCCCCATCGCCATCGCGCCCGGCGCCACGCGCGAACTCTTCCTCACCTTCCAGCCCTCCACCGCCACCGCCGAAACCGGAACTCTCACCCTCGGCTCCAATGACCCCGCCACGCCGCAGCTCACCGTCGCCCTGCTCGGCTCTGGCGCCGCCCCGGTAACCCCAGGCGGCACGCCCGCCATGGAGATCACACCCCTCTCCCTTGCCTTCGGGGAAACCGCCGTTGGCGAAACACGCGAACTGCCCCTCACCATCCGTAACTCCGGCACCGGCGCGCTCCAAATCCAATCCATCACCCCGACCCTGCCCCAGTTCGTCATCACCGGAGCATCGAATGCCGTCATCGCCGCCGGCGCGCAACTGTCCTTCCCCGTCCGCTTTTCGCCAGCCGCCGCCGGGTTGGTCACCGGAGCCCTCACCGTGGCCTCGAATGACCCCGCAAGGCCCGCCTTCACCGTCCCCGTCACGGGAACTGGCGTGCTCACCGGGGCGCAAACCCTCGTCCTCCAAATCGACGACGGTATCTTCGAACGCACCGTCTCCATCCCCGATGCCACCGAGGCCCATTGGATCAACCGCCTCACACCGCCGCGCTATCCCGCCACGCTCAAAGCCATCCAGATCTTCTTCCCCAGCGATGGCATGGTCGTCGGTGACACCTTTACGCTCCTCAGCTCGGCCCACACCGGCGGAGCGGCCGGCATCGGCACGCCGACCTTCCGCACCGGCAACGGCCGCGTCCCGCGCACCGGAGAGTTCGTCGAATTCCAGGTCCCCGAACTCACCATCGACTCAGGCGATTTCCTCGTCGGCTTCACCGCCCCCATTGCACCCGGACAGCGCCCCATGGCCGTCGATATCTCCGGCTACCAGTCGCGGTCATATGCCAGCCTGAATGGCAGCGTCTTCCAGCCCATCCACATTCTCAGCGTGGTCTCCCAAGGCAACTTCGCCATCCGCGCCCTCGTCGATGTGAAATAGGCCCCGGGCCCGGCCACCCGCGGCCAGGCCCATGCGGCTTTGCGCTTTAGCCCCGCACGTACTGGGCGAAGTGCGCCAGCGTCCGCTTCCATGCCAGCTCCGCCGCCGCTTTGTCATACCGCGGCGTCGTGTCGTTGTGGAACCCGTGGTTCGTGTTCTCGTAGATGTAGCCCACGTGCGTCACCTTGTTCGCCTTCAGCGCTTCTTCATACGCCGGCCAGCCCGCGTTGATGCGCGTATCCAGCCCGGCGTACTGCAGCATCATCGCCGCCTTGATCTTCGGCACATCCGCCGCCGGAGCCACCCCGCCATAAAACGGCACGCCCGCCGACAACTCCGAACCCAGCAGCACCGCCAGCTTGTTCGTCATGCCGCCGCCAAAGCAGAACCCCACAGCGCCGATCTTCCCCGTGCAGTCCGGCCGCCCCTTCAACCACCGCGCCGCCGCCACGAAGTCAGCCGTCATCTTCGTCCCGTCCACCTTCGGAAACAGCGCCCGCGCTTCATCTTCATTCCCCGGATATCCGCCCACCGACGTCAGCCCGTCCGGCGCGAACGCAATGTAGTTCTCTGTCGCCAGCCGCCGCGCCACGTCTTCGATGTACGGATTCAACCCGCGATTCTCGTGAATCACCAGAATCCCCGGCAGCTTCCCGCCCGCCTTGGCAGGCCGCGCCAGGTAGCCCTTGATGCTCCCGTTGCCCTCTGGCGACGCCACCGTCTCATAGCCCACCTTGATCCGCGCATCGTCCTTCGGCACCTGCTGCGCCCAGGCAAAGTTCGGCGTCAGGCTCTCCACCAGCGCCGCCGCCGTCACGCCGCCCACGGCGAACTTCTGCGCGCCTTCCATGAATGACCGGCGATCGATGTCGCCGTGCACAAACTTGTCAAACAGGTTCAACAGCTCCTGCGGATACTCACTGGCTTGCTTGCGTTCCATCTGACCCTTCTTTCTCAACATTCTCGATAGGAATTATAGTGTTTCCGCCCTTGCAGGACCAGCCTCCAGCCCGCCTGGCAGGACATTTTTGACAAAACGAACCCAAACTTTCATTGAAAACAAACAGCTATTCGGCATGGCCCCCCACCAGTGCCCGCGCCACGGCCTCAATCGTCGCGCAGTGAATCGCCACCGTATCGGCCGTCTCCTCGGCATACCCCCCGGCCAGCGTCACCACCACCGGCGCCCCCGCCCGCCGCGCCCAGTCCATCACCAGATTGTCCCGTGCCCGCAGCCCCCCCAGCGTCACGTTGAGCCCCCCCAACTGGTCCCGCTCATACGGATCGGCCCCAGCCACATACTGCACCATCTCCGGCCTCGAAAACTCCACCGCCTTCGCCAGCCCCTCGTCCAGCAGCCGCAGATACTCCTCATCCCCCACGCCATCCTCGAGGTTCACATCCAGGTGCGAGTGCGGCTTCTCGTAGGGGTAATTATCGCGCTGGTGGATGGAAAACGTGAACACCTCCGCATCGCCCGTGAAGATCGCCGCCGTCCCGTTGCCCTGGTGCACGTCGCAGTCCACGATCAACACCCGCCGCAGCCTCCCCTCGCGCTGCATCGCCCGCACCGCCACCGCCACGTCGTGGATCGCGCAGAACCCCTCGCCATGTCCGGCAAAGGCATGATGAAAACCGCCCCCGATGTTCACCCCCGCCCCCTGCGTCATGGCCAGTTGCGAGGCCAGCAGCGTGCCCCCCGCCGCCAGCCAGAAGCCCTCCACCATCTGCCGCGAATACGGCAGCTCCAGCTTCAGCAGTTGCAGGTAATCGAGCGTCCCCGTGCGCAGCCGCTTCACCCACTCCGCTTCATGCACCAGCAGGATGTCCTCATCGCGCGCCGGGCAGGGCGCCAGGAAGTCCGCCTCTTCGGCCACCCCTGTTTCCAGCAGCCGCTGCCGGATCAGCCTGTATTTCCGCGCCGGAAAGATGTGCGAGCCAAGGTTCAGGTCGTAACGGTCGTGGTAGATGAGCTTGAACGGCAGCATCGCCTCAGCTCAACCGCTGCCTCTCGGCGTCTTCAGCCTGCAGCGCCGTCACCAGCGCCACGGCATAAATATCCTCCGGCGAACAGCCGCGCGAAAGGTCGTTGGCCGGCTTGAGCAAACCTTGCAGAAACGGCCCATACGCCGCCGCCCCGCCCAGCCGCTCCACCAGCTTGTAGCCGATGTTGGCTGAGTTCAGGTCAGGGAAGATGAGCGTGTTGGCTTTGCCCGCCACCGTGGAACCAGGAGCCTTCGATGCCCCCACCGCCGGCACCAGCGCCGCATCGGCCTGCAGTTCGGCATCCACGTGCAGCTCTGGAGCCCGCGCCTGCACAATGCGGTGCGCCTCAATCACACGCAGCGGCTCTTCATGCTTGCCGCCGCTGCCCTTGGTGGAAAACGACAGCATCGCCACCGCCGGCTCCACGCCCAGCATCGTCCGTGCGTTGCCTGCCGTGGCAATGGCGATCTCGGCCAGTTGCACCGCCGTCGGCTTGATCACCATCGCCGGGTCGGCAATGATCAGCAACCCGTTGCTGCCATGGCTGTCCTCGCGCACGCACAACACCATGAAGGTCGAGACCGTCTTCACCTTCGGCTGCGTCCCGATGCAATGCAGCGCCGCCCGCACCGTGTCGGCGGTCGAGTTTGAAGCCCCGCCCACAAAACCATCGGCCTCGCCCAGCGCTACCATCAACGACGCCATGTAGAGCGGTTTGGCCGCCAGCGCATTCGCCTCGGCGTGGTTCATTCCCTTGGCCCGCCGCCGTTCGTGCAGATACGCGGCATACTTCTCCACCGGCCGGCACCCTTCGGTCACCAGGATCGGTTCCACCAGCCCTTCGGCGCGCAGCCGCTCGGCGGCGGCAATCACGCGAGAATCCTTCCCCTCGGGGAACACTATCTTTTTGCGTTTTGGGATTTGCCGCACACGATCGGCTTGCGCCGCCAAAAAGCGTTGGGCCGACACGGGCAATGACATAGAATGACCAATTGTATCGCTTGAGTTCCATCCTGCTGTGCCTCCTAGCGCTGCCGGCGCTTCCACAGGAAATTTCTAAACCCCTCTTCCCTTCCTGGTTCAAGGCCGGGGCCGAATTCCGCGGCCGCTTCGAGGGCGTCAACTCCACCAACTTCACGCCCGGCTCAGGCGACTACTATTACCTCCATCGCATCCGCCTCGATCTGGTGATTCGCCCGGCGCCCGGACTGAGTTTCGTCTTCCAGCCACAACACACAGACGCCCCTGGATTCCGCACGCCCGTGGCCCCCAACGTCGAAGACCACTTTGACTTCCACCAGGCCTTCGCCGAGTACGTCCGCGGCCCCAGGGACGGCACGCAATACGGCATCCGCGCCGGCCGCCAGGAGATCAACTTCGGCGCCCAGCGCCTGCTCGGCTCAGCCAACTGGGGCAACACCTCCCGCGCCAACGACGCCATCCGCATCTTCCGCGAAAACGCCGCCATGCGCATCGACCTGTTCGCCTCCACCGTCGTCCAGACCCAGCAGTACAAGCTCGACCGCTTCAAGACCGACGTCCACCTGGAGGGTCTGCACGTGGCCTGGAAGAAACTCCTCCCGGGCGGCCTGCTCGAAACCTACCTCTTCCGCAAAGTCGCCAACCGTGAAGCCGGTGAAGGACGCGCCGGCCGCACCGACCACTTCACTCCCGGCCTCCGCGCCCTCGGCAAGCTCCCCCGGCGCTTCGACTACAACATCGAGGTGGCCGCCCAGGCCGGCAAACTGGGCACTTCCACTCACCGCGCCTGGGCCGGCTATGGGGAGTTCGGCTACCGCATCCAGGAGTCCCCGCGCGCCCCCCGCCTGCTGTTCGGCTTCAGCCACGCCTCCGGCGACCGCAACCCCAACGACGGCATCACCCACACCTTCGACCAGCTCTATCCCACCAACCACGCCTACTATGGTTGGGCCGACCGCATGTCGTGGCGCAACATGAACGAGGCCGTCGCCGGGGTCGACCTTCGCCCCATGAAGGGTCTGACCATGAACATCCAGTACCATTCCTTCTGGCTTTCCACGCGGCGCGACGCCTTCTACAACTTCAACGGCCGTACCGTCGTCCGCAACCCCAATGCCACCAGCGCTCAGGTGCTGCAGGAACTGGACGTGAACACGGTCTGGGACGTCCGCAAGCACCTCCAGTTGATCATCGGCTACACCCACATCTTCCCCGGTCCGTTTCTGGATCAGTCCACCCCCTCTGTCCATACCGTGGTCCCGTATCTGCAGTGGCGCTCCGTGTTTTAGTGCCCTCCGGCGACAACCCGCCCCACATCAGCAAGTTTTGTCGCACATTCATGGCACAAAAAACGCCAACTTGGTGTAAACTCAGGCGATCCCAGCCAGGAGGCAATCATGTTCTGTACCAGTTGTGGCGCTCAATTACCTGATGGAACGATGTTCTGTACTGTTTGCGGAGCCGATTTGTCCGGTGCCCCGCAGGGCGGCGATGCCCCTCAATACACGCCTCCGCCCCCACCCCAGTGGTCGATGGGCGCCGGTGGCGGCTCCTCGGCGGCCTTCACACCCCCCACCTCCGTTTCGGTGAATACCGGAGCTTGGATTAGCGCAGGCTGGGAGCTGGTGAAGCAGGACATGGTGGCCTGGATCGTGGCTACGCTGCTGCTGTTGGTGCTGTCCGGCGTTGTGCCCGTCATCTTGCAGGGCGCCATGATCGTCGGCCTCCACATCATGGCCATCAAGCGGATTCAGGGGCGCACCCCGGAGTTCGCCGACGTGTTCAAGGGCTTCAACTTCTTCGTGCCGGCCCTGGTGGCGGCTCTGTTGATCAGCATCGGCGTCTTTGCCGGCATGATCCTGTGCATTGTTCCCGGCCTGGTGATCGCCGCCGCGACCATGTTCAGCTACCTCTTCATCGTTGACCGTGGCATGGACTTCTGGCCCGCGATTCAGGCCAGCCACGATGTGGTGAAGAATGATTACGTCGGCTTCACCATCTTCTTCCTGGCCCTGGCCATCCTCCAAATGGTCGGCGCCCTGCTCTGCTTCGTCGGCATCCTGATCACGCTTCCGATCATGTACGGCGCCATCACGGTGGCCTACAAAGAGACCGTCGGCATTGCCAGCGTTCAGCAGTAACCGTCTCCTCCAAACGGCAATCCCCATTGCCGCGCTCGGGTGGCTCTACGTGTTTGGCGCAAACGCGACCGCGTCCCTCGTTTGCCCGTTCCGTTGGGCCACCAATTTACCTTGTCCGCTCTGCGGGTTGACCCACGCGCTGGCGGCGCTGGTGCATGGCGACGTGGTGGCGGCGGTGTTGTGGCATCCCTTCTCTCCGCTGGCGCTGGCCGGGCTGGTGGCCACCGCCGCGGGCCGTACCCTGCCGCCCCCGATGTGGACTCGCCTGGCCCTGGGCCTGGCCGTATTTGGTGGGGTGAGAATGCTCGTGACCGCGTTATAATTGCACTTCACTCTCCGTCATAATCGAGGCATTCATGCGAAAGAAAGTTACCGTTGTAGGCGCCGGCAACGTCGGCGCGAACTGCGCGTTGCGCATTGCTGACCAGGAACTCGCCGACGTTGTTCTCGTCGACGTGGTCGATGGCGTCCCCCAAGGCAAGGGTCTCGACATCCTCGAATCCGGCCCCATTCAGGGCTACGATGTCCACATCACGGGTTCCAATGGCTATGAAGAGACCGCCAACTCCGATGTCGTCGTGATCACGGCCGGCTTCCCGCGCAAGCCGGGGATGAGCCGCGACGACCTGTTGCTGGCCAACTACGAAATCGTGAAGAACGCCACCGAGCAGTCGGCCAAGTATTCCCCCAACGCGATCCTGATTCTTGTCACCAATCCGCTCGACGCCATGTGCTGGACGTCCTGGAAGGTGTCGGGCTTCTCGCGCAACCGGGTGATCGGCATGGCCGGCGTCCTCGACACGGCGCGCTTCCGTACCTTCATCGCCGAAGCGCTCAACGTGAGCGTGGAAAACATCACGGCGATGGTGCTGGGCGGCCACGGCGACACGATGGTGCCTCTGGTGCGGTTCACCAATGTGAGCGGCATTCCGCTCACCGAACTGCTGCCGGCCGACCAGATTGAGGCCCTCGTCACGCGCACGCGCAATGGCGGGGCGGAAATCGTGAAATACCTCAAGACGGGCAGCGCCTATTACGCCCCGTCGGCGGCGGCCGTGGAAATTGTCGCCTCCATTTTGAAGGACAAGAAGAAGGTTCTGCCGTGCGCCGCGCTGCTGCAAGGCGAATACGGCGTGAAGGACCTGTTCGTTGGCGTGCCGGTAAAGCTGGGCGCCAACGGCATCGAGAAGATTTACGAAGTGAGCCTGACCGATTCCGAAAAGGCCGAGCTCTCCAAGAGCGTGGCCGCCGTCGACGAACTGGTCACGGTAATCCAATCGAAGATGTAGTGCGTCTCAAGGCTTCAGGCGCGGGTCTCCAAAACCGCGCCTGAAGCCCACAATCCCTCCCGGAGGACTCCATGACCCAGGAAACCGTTCAACTCATTGCCGCCATCCTCGCTGTTCTCTGCGTGGTGGCTATTATTCTCCGCCGCAAAGGCAAGAAAAAGACCACCTCACAGGACGACTTTTAGCCCCGCATGGCCTCACCCGCACCCGCTCAAGCCGAACCCCTGCCCAAGATCGACGATCGCTACGCCTGCTTTCCCCTCAAGGTGTTCCGCTCGAAAATTCATCGTTGGGGCATCAAGGCACTCGCCGACATTCCCGCCAACCGGAAGGTGATCGAATATACCGGCGAGAAGATCAACCGCAAGGAGACCAAGCGCCGCGCCGACTCCACCGAGCTCCACTATCTGTTTACCCTGGACAGCTACTGGGCCCTGGATGGGACCGTGGGCGGCAGCGGCGCGCAGTACATCAACCACTCCTGCGACCCGAATGTCCGCGCCGTGATTCAGAAGGGGCACATCAACTACTACAGCGCCCGTGCCATCAAGAAGGGCGAGGAGTTGTTGATTGACTACCACTTTGCCGCGGACGTGGAGAAGGTGGAGTGCAAGTGCGGCGCGAAGAACTGCCGCGGGACGATCAACCTGAAGAGGGAGAGCAAGCGCAAGAAGTAGCGCCGCGGCTCAGGCTCCAAAGGGCTGCAGCGTGAGCCCGCCCTTGGCTTCCAGTTCGAGCAGGCGGTTCCACTTGGCCAGCCGCTCGGAACGGGTGATGGAGCCGACCTTGATCTGCCCGGCGCCGGAAGCCACGGCGAGGTCAGAGAGAAACGCATCCTCGGTTTCGCCGGACCGCGCCGAGATGACCGCCCGCCACCCGGCCGCGAGCGCGACGCCGGTCACCTCCAGGGTCTCGGTGAGCGTTCCGATCTGATTCATCTTCACCAGCACGGCATTGGCCGAGCGTTCGGCGATGCCACGGCGGACCCGCGCCACATTCGTTGTGAAGAAATCGTCGCCGATCAACTGCACACGGCCGCCGAGCGCTTTCGTGAGCCGCGGCCAGTGGTCCCAATCGTCTTCGGCCAGGCCGTCCTCAATGGAAATCACCGGGTAGCGCGCGCACCAGTCCACCAGTTGCTCCACCATCTCCTCGCCGCTCAGGATCCGTCCTTCGGTGTGGAGATGATAGCGGCCGTCGCGAAAAAAGTGCGACGAGGCCACGTCGATGGCGATGCTCACCTGCTCACCGGGCCGGTAGCCGGCCCGTTCAATGGCCTTGGAGAGCAGATCGAGCGCCTCCCCATTGGAGCGCAACAGCGGCCCCCAACCGCCCTCGTCGGCGACGCCGGTGAGGGTGTAGCCGGCTTCGACAATCAAATCGTAAGCGGCTTTGTGAACGGCGGCGGCGGCGTGGATCGACTCGGCGAAGGTGGCAAAGCCGTGGGGCAGGGCGAGGAAATCCTGGAACTCGATGTTGTGCGAGGCGTGGTGGCCGCCAGAGAGGATGTTCACCATCGGCACGGGAAGCGAGGCGGTACGGCCGGCGGCAAGGTGAAGCCAGAGGGGGATCTTCGACGAGGCGGCGGCGGCGCGAGCCACGGCGCAGGAGACACCGAGGATGGCGTTGGCGCCGAGTCGGCCTTTGTTGGGGGTGCCGTCTAGCTCGATCATGCGCCGGTCGAGGGCGGACTGGCGGTGGGCATCCATGCCTTTGACGGCGGCGGCGATTTCGCCGGTGACATGGCTGACGGCGCGCAGTACGCCCTTGCCCGCGTAGCGGTGCGGGTCGCCGTCGCGCAGTTCCACAGCCTCATGGGTGCCGGTGGACGCGCCCGAGGGGACTTGGGCCTGCCCTATGGAGCCGTCCTCCAGCCGCGCCTCCACGGCCACGGTGGGCCGGCCGCGTGAGTCGAGAATCTCCCAGGCGTTCAGTTCTTGGATCTTCATGCGCCTACCCTATCCCAAACATCGCCGATGGAACGCGCCGGCCAGAGAATGAGCTCGCGGGCAAAGCCGCGCACCCGGTTGCGCGCATCGGCGTCGAGATATTCGGCGGGCGACTTGCCGTCGACGCGCGCCATGTGGAGGCAGCCGAGGTGGTGGAGCGTGGTGGCGAGAAACCACTCGCGCCAGTCCTCGGGGACGCCGAGGCGGGCTTCGCTCCAGAAGGCCTCGGCGCACTCGCGGTAAAGCGGGGCCCAGCCGCGTTTGTAATGGGACTTGAGCAGGAGGTGGTTGAGCAGGAAGCCTGCGTCGAAGCCGGGATCGCCGAAGTGGACCACTTCGCAGTCAATGAGCAGGACGGGGCGGCCAGGGGCGACGAGGAGGTTCTTGGGTGAGAAATCGCCGTGGACCAGGGCGCGGGCTTCACGGCGGCAGGAGTGGATGGCGGCGGCGAAGGCTTCGGCGAGGTCGGAGTGGCGGGAGGCGGTGAAGCGGTAATAGGGGTCGAGGCGGAGTTGATCGAAGCAGGTCTGGTTGCCGAAGGCGTCGAACCACTCAGCGCCATGCCAGGTGGCGGCGATCATGGTGCGCAGGAGTGCCCCTACCTGGCTGGCGGTTTCGACCTTGATCTCACCGCCGAGGAGCTGCGCTTTCCAGTCGCGCGCTTCGGCGGCGCCAGACTCCATGGCGAAGATGAACTGTTCGCGGTCCTCAAAGACGACGGCGGGGACCGAGCCAGGGGGCAGGGCATTGGAAAGGCGGCGCAGGGCGTCGCATTCGCGCCAGATGCGTTCGCGGTCGGCGAGCCATTCCTCTGCCACGCGGAGTTGACCGAGGGATTGCTTGAGCACCCAGCGCCGGGCGCCGTCTTCGACGAGGATGACGGTGTTGGAGACGCCGCCGCCGAGGGCGCACGCGCGCCAACCGCCCGCCAGGCCGCGGGCGGCGAGGTATTGCGATGCGTTCTGCTCTGAGAGTGCGAACAAATTGCCAGTGTAGCGCGCGACAATACGGGCATGTCCCGCGTGAGGATCGACAAATGGCTATGGGCGGCGCGGTTCTTCAAGACGCGTTCGCTGGCCACCGACGCCTGCGACCTGGGCCGCGTGACCTGCAACGGCATAGCGGCGAAGCCGGCGCGCGAAGTGCACGTGGGCGATCAACTGACGATTCGCACTGTGGCGGGCCTGTTTCACGTGGAGATCCGCGAGCTGAGCGAGATGCGCGGCCCGGCAGCGGTGGCGCAGACGCTCTATTTCGAGCCGGAGGAGAGCCGCGAAGCACGCATCCAGGCGGCGCAAGAGCGGAAGGCAGCCGATGAGTTCGCCGGGTTCCCCAAGGGGCGGCCGGGCAAGAAGGACCGGCGCGAGATCAACCGCTTCCGCGGGCGTGTCTAGGGGGCTGGCGGCTACTTCTCTCTCAGCAGTTCCTCTTTGGCGGCGGCGAGTTTGGCCTTTTCGTCCTTGGGAAGTTCGGGGTGCTTCAGTTTCAGGCTCTGGATCTTGGCGGCGAGGATGCTGGCAACCAGGGCGCGCATCATCCACTTGTTGTCGGCGGGGATGATGTGCCAGGAGGCTTCTTTCGTGCTGGTTGCCGTGAGGGCGTCTTCAAAGGCGCGCTCGTAGTCGTCCCAGAGCTTGCGTTCCTTGAGATCGGCGGCGCTGAACTTCCAGTTCTTCTCCGGGGTGTCGATGCGTTCGAGGAAGCGCTTCTTCTGCTCCTCTTTCGAGATGTGGAGGAAGAACTTGACGATTTCGGTGCCGTTGCGCACGAGGTGGCGCTCGTAGGCGTTGATGTCCTCGTACCGTTCGCGCCAGAATGTATCGTCGAACTTCTTTGCGGGCAGCTTTTGCGGGGCGAGATATTCGGGATGGACGCGGACGACGAGCACCTCTTCGTAATAGCTGCGGTTGAAGATGCCGATCATGCCGCGTTCGGGCAGGTGTTGTGTGTAGCGCCAGAGAAAGGTGTGGGAGATCTCTTCGACCGAAGGCACCTTGAAGCTGGAGACGCTGACGCCTTGCGGGTTGAGGCCGGTCATGACGTGCTTGATGGTGCCGTCCTTGCCGGCGGCGTCGAGGGCCTGGAAGATGACCAGGAGGGCGCGCGAGCGGTCGGCGTAGAGCAGTTCCTGGGCTTTGGCGAGGTCGGAGACGTCGTCGGTGAGCTCAGCGTCGGCGACGGTGCGGGCGACCTTTTTGGGGAGTTCGTCGCCGCCGGCCCAGCCGGGATCGAAGTTCTTCAGCTTCACCTTCGTGCCGGGTTTGACTTCGAAGCGGCGGTGGAGTTTGTCGAGGCGGTCGTGGTCCTTGGCCATGGCTATCCACCGATAGCGTACATGGGGCGGGGCGGGGGCACAAACCTCTCGGTGTTGATCTCATGGCCGAGCCACTTGGCGCTGACGTTGGCGCGGATGAGTTCCACGAGACGGGCCTGGCGCGCTTCGGCGCTGAGGCTGGCGTCGCGGAGGGTGGTTTTCACATCCATCTCGTCGTGCGCGAAGAGGCAATAGCGCAGGTGGCCGTCGGCGGTGAGGCGGATGCGATTGCAGTTGAGGCAGAAGGGACGGGTGACGCTGGCGATGAAGCCGACCGTGCCAATGCCGTCGCGGAAGCGGTATTCGAGAGCCGGGGCGCGGGGGTCGGCGTCGGGGATGGGATCGAGCGGACCGATCTCGGAGGCGAGGAGCGCAAGGATGGCGTCGGCGGTGAGGACCTTGTCGCGCAGCCAGAGGCCTTGCGAATCGAGCGGCATGAACTCGATGTAGCGGATCTCGATGCCGCGCTCGCGGCCGAAGCGGGCGAGGGGGGCGATGTCGGCTTCGACGAGGTCCTTGACGGCGACGGCGTTGATTTTCACGGGAAGCCCGGCGCGCTGGGCGGCGTCGATGCCGGCGAGTACGCGGGGGAGGTCGTCGCGGCGAGTGATGTCGAGGAAGCGCTGGCGGTCGAGCGTATCGAGATGGACGTTGAGGCGCCGCAGTCCGGCCTGGGCGAGAGGTTGAGCGAGGGATTCGAGGAGGACGCCGTTGGTGGTGAGGGCGAGGTCCTCGATGCCGGGGATGGCGGCGAGTTTGGCGATGAGGACGGGCAGGTCGCGGCGGACGAGCGGTTCGCCGCCGGTGACGCGGAGCTTGCGCACGCCGAGCGCGGCGGCGGCGCGGACAACCTGTTCGATCTCCTCGTAGCGCAGCACCTCGCCATGAGGAACGAAGTTCACGCCCTCTTCGGGCATGCAATAGAAGCAGCGGATGTTGCAGCGGTCAGTGACCGAGATGCGGAGGTTGTCGTGGAGGCGGCCGAAGCCGTCGAGGAGGGGCGCGTGCTGCGAGGGGGCGTTCACTTGATGGCCAGCATCCGCTCGATGGGTTTGAGGGCGCGCTCCATGAGGTCCGCGGGGAGCTCGACGCGTGTTTCGAGCTTGTCCAGGCAGTCGCGGAGCTTTTCGAGCGAGTTGCGTTTCATATAGGGGCACTCGCTGCAGTTGCAGTTTTCGTTAGGGACAAAGATGAACTTCTTGTGAGGGGCGAGCTTGTCGAGCGAGTGGCGGACGCCGCTTTCGGTCATGATGATGATTTCGTCGCGCGGCGCGGTGACGGCCCATTCGATGATGGCCGAGGTGGAGCCGATGAAGGCGGCCTGGTCGAGGACCTCGCGCGGGCACTCGGGGTGGGCGGCGACGAGCGCGTTGGGGTGCTCGTGTTTGAGGTGCATCAGGCGGCGCGCGGGGAAGGTGGCGTGGACGATGCAGGCGCCCTGCCAGATCTTCATATTCGTGCGGCCGCTCTGGCGTTGAACCCAGTCGCCGAGGTTCCTATCGGGCAGGAAGAGCACAGGCTGGTCAGCGGGGATGGACTGGACGACCTTAACGGCGTTGCGCGAGGTACAGATGAGGTCGCTTTCCGCTTTCACTTCGGCCGAGGTATTGATGTAGCTGACGACGACGTGATCGGGGTAGCGGCGCTTGAAGGCGCGGGTTTGATCCGCGGAGCAGGCATCGACGAGGCTGCATCCGGCATCGCGGTCAGGGACGACGACGGTGCGGGTGGGGTTGAGGATTTTGGCCGTTTCGGCCATGAACCAGACGCCGCAGAAGGCGATCACTTCGCCGTCGAATTCGCGCGCTTTGCGGGCCAGCTCAAGGCTGTCGCCGATGACGTCGGCAATCTCTTGAATTTCGCTGTCGACGTAGTGGTGGGCAAGGATCACCGCGTTGCGCTGGCGTTTGAGGGCTAGAATCTCGTCGGTGATGGTGGTGACGGCTGACATGGCGCTCCCGCGGTTCCGGTCGTTCACCCTATTCTAACAATGCGGCGGTGAGTGGGCCGCGGCCGCTCCAAGGCCCGTACGGAGGCGCGGCGCTTACTCCCGCACGTCGGTGGCCCAGAGGTTGCCCGTCATCTCTCCCATGGCGAAGACGAGCCGTCCGCCGCCAACCGAGAGGCTGACCTGGGCGGGGCCGTCGATGTTCATCATGTTGCGCACGGCGTTGTGAGCGTGGAAGACGGGAAAGGGGGCGCCGGTGGGCCGTTTCTGATCGAGGTCGAGCCGTTGCGCCCAGATGCAGCGGAAGGAGTCGCGCTCGGAGAGGAAGTAGAGCAGCTTGCCGTCGGGTGACCAGGCGGGGTTGCGGTCCATGGCAACGCCGTCGCTGACACGAATCCAGCGTTCCATGGGAATCGGGCTGGCTTCTTCGTAGGGGGCGATGTAGAGGATGCGCGCGGTGGGGCGCTCCACCACCTGGAAGGCGACCCATTTGCCATCAGGGGAGCGGCGCGGGCCATAGACGGGGTACTTTGGGTGTGAAATGAGTGGGCGGAGCTTGCGGGTGGCGACGTCCATCTCCTCAACATGCTGCGGCGGGCCAACCTGAAGCAGGAGCTTGTCCATGCTGGGCGTGGCGTCGCGGAGGAGGCCGCAATCCTCGCACAACTTGTCCGGCGAGAGGCCGCCTTCGCGCCACAGAAAGATGCCGCGCTTGTCGTTCTCAATCGCGCCGTAGGCGATCGAGGCGCCATCGGCGGAGAGGTGGGGGTTCATGTCGCGGGCGGGGGTGGACTGTAGTTGGGAGGGCCGCTGGGTGGAGGTGTCCATGAGCCAGACGTCGCCGGCGGCCCCGGCGCGCTGGCTGACGAAGACGACCCGCTTGCCGTCGGCCGAGACGTGGGGATAGTGATCGTCGAGCGGGCTTTGGGTGAGTTGCTGGGGATCGCCGGCGGCTTTGCCGGTGTTGGGCTGAACCGGCAATTGCCAGAGATCGCTATTGGAGCGGACGTTGGTGTAGACGAGGCGGCCGCCCGTGGAGATGGCGGGTTCGAGTTCCTGCGCGGGGCCGGAGGTGAGCTGTTCGGGTGAGCCGACGAGCTTCCAGGAGGAGCTGAAGCGGGCCATCCAGAGGTTGATGGTGTCGCCGCGGCCGCTGGAAAAGACGATGCGCTCGCCCCACACGGCGAAGGGGTAGGGGCCGATGGTGAACTTCAATTCGCGCAACTTGGCGAGGGCGCCGCTGTCGACGGGTTCGCCGCCATCGATGGGGGCAAGCCACCAGTCGTAGTTGGGCGGGCCGAGCTGCTTGGTGCCGAGGAAGATGACGTGCTGGCCATCTGGGGTGAAGGCGGGGTGGTGAGCGACGGCGAAGTTCTGCGCGAGGCGCTTGGGAGGGCCGCCGGTGACGGGGATGATAAACAGGCTGCTGGCGCCGAAGGCGAAGGTGGCGCCGACGCCGGGCGAGCCGACGGCGTAGGCGAGCAGCTTGCCGTCTGGGGAAAAGGCCGGGCTGCGGCCGCCGGTGGCGACCAGGCGAGGTTCGCCGCCGAGGGCGGGCATGAGGTAGACGCCGCCGCCGTCGCGTTCACTTCGAAAGGCCAGGCGGCTGCCGTCGGGGGAAAACGAGGGCTCGTATTCGTCGACCTCCTGTTGCGTGAGGCGGACGGGTTCGCCGCTGGGGAGTTGCTGTACCCATAGGTCGAGGTCGCGCCCGGTGGCGCGGTCGGAGGCGTGGGCGAGCAGCCGGCCGTCGGGGGAGATGGCGGGGAATCCGGTGAGGCCGGCATCGGTGGTGAGGCGAGTGAGTTCGCGCGGAGTGGGTGTGCGGGGCGTGAGCAATTTCCACCAGGCGAAGCCAACGCCGGCGAGCATGCCGATGGAGAGCATGGCGAGCATCCAACTAAACCGGGGCCGTGCCGGCTGGCCGGCGGTGAGGGCGGGGAGCGTGCCGGAATCGTACTCCTCGCGCAGCTCCTCGAGGGCGACGCGAAGGTCGGCCGCGCCCTGGAAGCGGCGGGCAGGGTCTTTGCGCAGGCAGCGGGTGACGATACGTTCCAGGTCATGGGGTGTGCCTGGGGCGAGTTGCCTCACCGGTTGCGGCTCATCGCTGACGAGGGAGGCCATGGTGGCCATGGCCGAGTCGCCGGGGAAGGCGCGCTGGCCGGTGATCATCTCATAGAGCACGGCGCCGAAGGAGAAGATGTCGGAGCGCACGTCGAGGACCTTACCGCTGGCCTGCTCAGGGGACATGTAGGCGGCCGTGCCGAGGACGATGCCCTGGGCGGTCATGAGGGGCGAGCCGGACTCGTTCTTTGTGTCGGTGTCGGAGATTTCGGTGAAGACGAGGTTGGCGCCGGGTTCGGTGAGCTTGGCGAGACCGAAGTCGAGCACTTTAGCAAGGCCGTTGTCGCCGACGATGATGTTGGCCGGTTTGAGGTCGCGATGGATGATGCCGGCGGCGTGGGCGGCTTCCAGTGCGGAGGCCACCTGGACGGCGAGCTTGAGCGCGAGGCCGGTGCTGAGTCCGCGGCGGCCGATGACCTCATCGAGGGGGCGGCCCTGGGCGCGCTCCATGGCGATGAAGTCGACCCCGTCGCTGGAATCGATCTCGTAGATGGTGATGATGTTGGGATGATTGAGAGCGGAAGCGGCGCGGGCTTCCTGGGCAAAGCGGCGGCGGCGTTCCTTATCGTGAGGCGCGCCGGGACGGAGGACTTTCAGGGCAACGGTGCGGCCGAGCTTGGTATCTCTGGCCAGCCACACCACGCCCATACCGCCCTCGCCGATCTGTTCGAGGACTTCGTAATGGGATAAAGTGCGTCCAACCACTGAGATCCGCCATTGTATCGCGGCGATGCGCCATTTCCGTGAAGGAATCGCGGGAATCGGAGGCGGCAGGTGGAGACGGAAGGGGCGTGGCGGCCGCCGTTGGTCGCCGATCCGGGCCGCTCCGGAGAACGGAAAGCCCCTTTGGGCGGAACTTCCTGCTTTCAGCGTTGATTTCAGGCACAATACGACAATCGGAAAGAAAGCTCTCGTGCACGGGCCCATGGCAAAAATCCCTACCTCCGTCCTCTATGGCATCATCCTGATCCTGATGGCCGCCTCCCTGGTGTTCCGGGTGGGCAGCGCGTACGACGTGATGACGTCATGGAACGAAAGCCGGTTCGGGGGGGTGGACAGTTTCGATCTCCAATCGGGAACGAACATTGTGTCGCGGGTGGAAGAACGGGCGAGCAAAGCGGGCCTGCATGTGGGCGACCGGATTCTCTCGGTTGCGGGGAGAGAGCTGCGCGGCTTTCGGGATCTGGCGGCGGTCGATACAGGCGAGGGCGCGCTGACCGTGACGGTGCGGCACGGCAGCGGACGAAGGAATGAGATTGTGATTCCGCCCGACCCGCAACCGCGTGAGCTTTCCAACCTCAGCCGGGCTTTGATCAACGGGGTGATGCTGCTGGTGATGCCGTGGCTGTGCCTGGTGTTGGGCTACTGGACGGTGCTGGTTCGTCCGCGCGACCCGCAGGCCTGGCTGCTGCTGCTGCTCATGCTGAGCTTTCCGCACATCGTGATGAGCTCACAGTGGCACTGGCCGGACGGGTGGCGGCAGTTGGGCATCGGCTACCAGACTGTCTTCGCGGGCCTGGTGCCGACGGCTTTGGTGCTGTTTGGCGTCTATTTTGCCGAGCGATTTGGATCCGATCTCCGCTATCCGTGGGTGAAGTATCTGCTGCTGGCGCCGTCGCTGGCCGCGCTGGTGTTCAACGCCGTGTTTTCTATCGGCATGTCGGAGAGCTTCGCCTTCACCGAACCCCTGGCGCCGTACCGGCGGCTGGCCGGGACAATTGGTTTCGCCTCCGGTTTTGCGGGCTTCGGCGCGTTCTTCTTCACGTTGGGATCGAAGTGGGGGCGTACCAAGTCAGCCGACGTGAAGCGCCGCTTGCGGCTGTTGCTGTGGGGGACGCAGGTGTCGTGCGCGCCGATGGCAATTCTGATCGTGGCCTCATTCATGACGGGGAAGCGCGTCCACGAACTCCTGCCATGGAGCGTGCTGACCTTTGCGCTGCTGATGCTGTTCTTCTTCCCGGTGACCATCACCTACGTCATTGTTGTGCACCGCGCGCTGGATGTGCGCGTGGTCTTGCGGCAGGGGATTCAGTATGCGCTTGTGCGCGGCGGCGCCTTCGTGTTCGGGGTTTTGATCACAGTAGCGCTTCTGTTGGGTACGATCCTGTTCGCCCTGAACTCGGGGCTGAACCGGCCGAAGCAGATCATGGTGATCTCCGCGGGCCTGGCGGCTTCGATGGCGTTGCAGGGGCTGCGGCGGAGGCTGGCGCATTGGATTGACCGGCGCTTCTTCCGCGACGCCTACGACGCCGAACGGCTGATGAGCGAGTTGAGCGAGCAGGTGCGGACCATTGTCGATCCGACGGCGCTGTTGAAGACCGTTTCAGAGCGCATTGCGGAGACGATGTACGTGACGCGGGTTGCCTTCTTTCTGCCCAGTGGCGGACCGTTCCGGCCGGCCTATGCGTTGGGCTACGACACGCAGCCTGACGTCGCCTTTCCGGCTGAAAGCGGAACCGTGCGGCGGATTGGCGAGGCGGGAGCGCCGGCGAGGGTGTATCTGGACGATCAGCAATCGTGGCTCTATCAGGACCCGCGGATCTCGGCCGAGGAGCGGGAGTGGCTGATGCGGCTGGATTCGCAGTTGCTGCTGCCGCTTTCGGTGAAGGACCGGCTGGTTGGCTTCCTGAGCCTGGGGCAGAAGCGGAGCGAGGAGCCGTATTCGGGTTCCGACATCCGGCTGCTCACCTCAGTGGCCGCGCAGACAGGGATGGCGCTGGAGAACTCGCAGCTCACCGCGGAGGTTGCGGCCGAGGCGGCCAAACGGGAGCGCCTGAACCGGGAGATCGAGATTGCGCGCGAGGTGCAGGAGCGGCTCTTTCCGCAGAAGCTGCCGCGAATTGAGGGCATCGATTGCGCCGGAGGGTGCCGGCCGGCGCTGGGCGTGGGCGGGGACTACTACGACTTTCTGTCCCTGCCCGGCGGGCGGTTGGGCGTGGTGATTGGCGATGTCTCCGGCAAGGGCATCGCGGCGGCGCTGCTGATGGCCAGCCTGCAGGCGTCGGTGCGCGGGCAGAGCTGGCGCGGGGAGTCGGACCTGGCGGGGTTGATCCAGAGCGTGAACTCGCTCATCTACGAGTCATCGACATCGAGCCGGTACGCGACGTTGTTCTACGCGCAACTGGACCCGGTGTCGCGTCGGCTGGACTATGTCAACGCCGGGCACAATGCGCCGCTGGTGGTGCGGGGCAAGGAGGCCATCCGCCTGGATGTGGGCGGGACGGTGGTGGGTTTGCTGCCGCGTTTCCCCTACGAGCAGGGGATGGTGATGCTGGAACCGGGCGATGTGCTGGTGGGCTTTACCGACGGCATCAGCGAGGCCATGAATGCGGCCGATGAGGAGTGGGGCGAGGAGCAATTGCTGGCGGCGATTCAGGCCTGCCGGCATCTTCCGGCCAAGGAGATGATCCCCGAACTGCTAGCGCGCGCCGATGAGTTTGTGAACGGGGCGCCGCAACACGATGACATGACGATGGTCATCGTGAAGTTGCAGGGCTGATGCGGGCTGCGGGCGTGGAGGGCTTGGGCGGAGCGGGCGGGCCTGGCGAGTAGTTGCGCTTCAACCAGGCGGTGAGGCCGTCGAGTCCAGGGAAGAGGACGCGCTCGCTGATGTTCATCTGGTCGAGCTTGTCGCGGATCTCCCACTTCAGTTCTTTGCGAATGATGACCTTGTTCCAGCGTTGCAGGCGGCGGCCGACGTTGACCTGGTGGAGCCACGTGTCGACGGCGAGGGTGGGATTGGTCATCACGGAGAAGTAGCCGAACTGGTTGATGATGCGGTCGTCAATGGAAGGGGGTTCGAAGAACATCAGGTAGTCGGCGTTCTTCGAACTCATTTTGTCGAGGTCGCGCAGGGTGGGCGCGCCTTTGTCGAGCATCTCGACGGTAAAGATGGCGGCGCCTTCGTCCTGGAGCAGTTGGAGCATGCCCTGCGGGACCAGGTCGTGCGCGTCACTGTAGTTGACCTTCCACACGACGCCGTCGCGGTCGTACTTGTCGAGATCCTCGGTGGCGAAGTGGAGGGCAACGAAGGGCGAGTAGGTCCAGTCGAGCAGACGGGTGGGCAGGCCGTGGTGTTGGGCGACGCTGAGCCAGTGCCAGGTGGAATCGCGTTCCACGATGGAGCGGTGGGCGTACTTTTTGAAGTTGCGGACAAGGTGCTTTTCCAGCTTCCAGTATTCGCCGCCGAGGCGCATGAGGCTGGAACTGAGCTGGTAGGTGGCGTCGCTCATGCCGCGGAAGGCGTCGCGCGAGCGGTAGCGGCGGAGGTCTTCATTCCAGGAGTGTTCAAAGAGCACCTCGATCAACTCGGTCCATGTCAATGGTGTGACTTCGTTGCGTGCGCCCATACGGCTCGAATCTACCATGGCGGGGTGTGAAATTCGGGCGGGGAGGGGGATTAAACGAACTTCGCGCGACATCTAGTCTGTATGCGGTGGCTCATTCCTTTTCTTCTCGCGGGGGTTTTGTCTGCTCAGCGGCACGAGGCGGCTTTCACGCTTGGCCGGGCCGCCAGTCCGGCGCGCACGCTGGCTGCCGGGAAGCTTGATCTGCAGGCAGGCAACGCTTTGCAGGCGGTGTACGGAATACGGGTTGCGCGGCCGGCAGGCGCGTCACTTCACTTCGATGTTGGTGTGCTCTCTGTTCCCTTGCGCGACATCGCAACGGCGATTCCTCAAGCAACCAAGGACTTCGCCACGCTCTACGTGACCCCGGCGTTGCGGCTCAAGTTTCTTCCCTCGTCGCGCGTCTCGCCGTGGGTGACCGGCGGCGGCGGCTATGCCCTGTATGAGCAAAGCGTTGCCCGTACGGACGGTCAGCCCAATTCGGCGCCGAGGCTGATTCACCGGGGGCAGGTGATGTTCGGCGGCGGCGTGGATCTGCGGGTGTTCTGCTGGCTCGGTGTGCGAGGCGAGGTTCGTGATTTTTACACCGGGAGCCCTGCGTTTAACATCTCGCAATCAGGCGGGCAACATAACATCGTAGTAGGCGGCGGGCTTGTCCTGAGATTCGGAGAATGACCATGCGTTGGATGACGGCAGTTCTGTTTGCGACGATTGCGGCCGGTGCGGACTACACGCTCTCGCCGGCGCCCAACTCCAAGTTTCAATTGGAGGTGCACAAGACGGGCTTGATGTCGGGCAAGGTTCACGTGTTCACCTACGAGCGGTATGCGGGAACGCTCAGTTACTCCGCCTCGCAGCCTGAAAAGTCACAGGTCAGCTTCACGGTGGAGAACAACTCGATTGTCTGCCGGGACACCTGGGTGGATGAGAAGGACAAGGTGAAGATCGTGAAGGTGGCGCATGAGTCGATGGCCACGGAGAAGCATCCGCAACTGAGCTTCCGGTCAGAAACGGTGGTGCGCCGCGAGGATGGGGCCTTTGATGTGACGGGGCCGTTGACGATCAAGGGAATGGCAAAACCGATTACCATCCGCGTGAGCGTGCGCGCGGAGGGCAACGGGCTGCGCCTCCAGGGGCGGGCGACGATTTTGCGCAAGGACTATGGGATCAACCCGAAAGCGGCGGTGCCGTTTGGGCTGATTGGCAACAAGGAAGAGATGCCGGTTCAGTTTGACCTGCTGGCGGCGCCGCGGTAAAGGACCCGTCTCCCGGGCGGTGCCGACCCGTACAATGGCTGTTTGAGTTTCTCCGACTGGATCACGGCCCGCTTCCGCTACCGGCGCTTTGCGCGTGGAGGACACAACATTGCGCGCCGGTGTGCCACGCTGCAGCCCTATTGGGAGCCACACCTGGAAGCGTCGCGGGCTGTGCAGCGGCAGTGGGATGTCAAGGGGAAGCGGTTGTTGGTGTTGGGGCCGGGGCGGCTGCTCGATTTCGCGGTGGAGCTGGCGGAGCGGTTTCAGGAGGTCATGCTGCTGGATGCGGACCCGACGGCTACGCCGAAGTGGCGCGAACTGGCGGGCAAGCTCAAGGGGCGCGTGGCGGTGGACTACGACTTGCGCGAGCTCACGCTGAAGTACGACCCATGGCAGATGTACTTTGCCGAGCGGCTGGGCAGCGCCTCGCCTCGCTCGCGCTGGGCAACGGCTCTGGAGACGCTACGCCACATGATTGCGGTGCCGGCTCCGCGCCTGCCCGCCGCCGATGCCGTTCTCTCCTTGAATGTGTTGAGCCAGTTGCCGATCGGGTGGCAGGAGATTGTGGAAGAGGTGCTGATCGACTCCTTCGGCAAGAAGTGGGTTCGGGAGCGGGAGCAGGAGTGGGTGGAGGCGTTGCTGCCAAGCGGGCTCACGCTGGTGCAGGACCACTTCGCCGCTATTGCCTCAACGCGCTGCCGGCATGCTTTGGTGATTACGGATACGCACTACACCGAGTACCGCGGCGTGGCGGCTTACTCGCGCGGCTCCTATGCGCCGCCGCCGGCCGAGGGCGAGCATACAACATGGTCGGCGTTGTGCAATGCGGAGGTGGATTCGCTGCTGACTGGTTGGACGCGGCGGACGTTGGGGGAGTGGGATTGGCACATTGCGCCGTTCGGCCTGGAGAGCGAGCCCTACGGGACGTTCCACCGCGTGGCGGCGTGGCGCTTTGACCGAGAGCCCGGAGTCGCTAGATAGCCGAGGCGCGGCGGAAGCGGAAGACCTCGTCTTTCAGCGAACCATCGCGGCCGCGGATGCTCACGGTGACGTGGAGTTGATCGTCACCGGCCCGCTCAAAACGAATGCCACCGAATTGAAAGAGATTGCCCTCGCGGCGGTTGAGCGGAAAGGCGAGGACGCGGTCCTTCTCTTCCCAGCCCTTCAGGTCGGCGTGAAAGTGCTTCAAACGGAGTTCGAGAGAGCCTTCCACTTCGACGAGGGTCATCAACTCGTAGAACTGGACCGCACCATCCTTGAGCAGGCGAAACATGCCAGGCATGGCGCCGGCGGCTGGGGTGGACCAGAGATCCTCGACCTCTCCGCCCATACCGCTGCCAACCCATTTGCCGGATAACCAGGCGAGGTCGCGAAGCGTGGCCTGGGGGCGGGGTTGCGCCAGGCACAACTGGCAGAACATCAGGAGCAACGCAATGTGTTTCATGGCGATCTAACGATTCAGCTTTCCTTGTTTCGACGCGGGGGCGGCAAATTTGGTATTGTTCCGGCATGATTCGTGCGGTTGTTCTTGTGCTGGCCTGCGCCGGGTGCCTGGCCGGCGCGGAGTTGACGGTCCAGGGGACGCGGTTCCTGATGGACGGCAAGCCATTTGCGTTTACCGGCGTGAGCTTCTTCAATGCCATCTACAATGAGCCGTTTCACGCCACGCCCGAGGCGCGGCGGCAGTGGCTGGAGAAGTTTCAGCGGTACGGCATAAATGTTCTGCGGGTGTGGGCGCAGTGGGACAACGCGCGCGGGTTTGTGGATGCCTGTCCGGAATGCACCATATTTGAGGCCGGCGGTTCGCTCAAACCGAAGCCGCTGGAACGGCTGAAGGCGCTGGCGCTGGACGCGGCGGCGAGGGGCATGGTGGTGCAACTTGTCCTGTTTTCGCAGGAGAGCTGGCGCGAGAACCTGCGGCTGAGCGACGCGGCCAGTGACCGGGCGGTAGCCGAGCTGTGTCGGTCTATGATGGCGCACCGCAACGTGACGTTCCAGATCTGGAACGAGATGGACAACCGCACCCTGGACTACGTGAAGATCATCCGGTCGAACGATCCAAAGCGGCTGGTGACGAACTCCCCCGGATTTGCAGGTGTACTGACGGGAATGCGCGGGGAGGAGCAGGCGCTGGATTACCTGACGCCACACACCACCCGGCAGCACCCGAGGCGGCATTGGGTGATCGCGCCGAGGGAAATCGAGTACTTGCTTACCAAATTTGGGAAACCGGTTGTGGACGATGAGCCGGCGAGGAATGGAACTTCGGATTTCGGAGGGCCTCGAGTGCCGACCGACCCAATGGACCACATTCTGCAGATCGCCGCGATGTGGCGACTAGGAGCGGGGATCGTCTACCACCACGATATGTTTCAGACGGGGGCGGGTTCGAAGGCGGTACCGCCCTCGGGTATTCCCGACCCAGAATTCAGTCCCTATCACCGAGTGGTGTTTGAGTTTATCGCTAAAGGGCGAGCGGTATCGCTAAGTGGCGGGATGGACGGCGACCGATTTGTCGCGGCAGGCGGTGGCGATCCACTGCCCATCAGGCGAGAAGACCGCGGAGGTGACCTGGCGGGGCGCGTCGAAACTGCTCACCGGCTTACTGGAGGCCAAGTCCCAGAGGATGATCTTCACGGGGTGGGCTGCGGTGAGCTCACTGAACCCTCCTGTTACCAATCGCTTGCCGTCAGGGGAGAAGTCCAGCGCGGAGATCATCTCGGGCTGGCCGGCGAGGGTTGCGGGCGACGCGCCAAGTGGAGGTGTCCCAAAGGTACACGATGCGGTCGACGCCCGCAGTGGCGAGCCACTTGCCGTCGGGCGAAAAGGCCATGGCGAACATGGAGACGGTGAGGTCTTCCACGCGACGCAAAAGTTCGCCATTGCTCACATTCCAAAACCGGAGGTCGGTGTCGTAGGAGCCGGCAACCACGGTTTTGCCGTCGGGTGAGAATCCGACGATGGAGATGCCGCCGATGCCCGCTGTGAGCCGGTGCTTTTCTTTGCCGGAGGCTTCTAAGATGTGCAGGAAGTTCTCGCCGGTCTGCCGGCTCGGCATTTTGGGGGTGGCTTCGAGGTTTGCGAAATCGGTCCAGGCGAGCCGGGACAGTAAAGAAGTGAGTGGGTGCTTGGCTTGCTCCTTGGCAACGGTTCGTTTGAGGGTGCCGGAGCTGAAGTCCCAAATCCGGATCTTGGAGTCCGAGCAACCACCGGCGAGGGATTTACCGCCGTCGAGGAACTTCAAAGTGTGGACGGGTGCATCGGAGGAGATGGAACGGCTCATGGTCAGGCCTTTTCCAGAACGATGTCGAACTCGATTTCGGCGTGGGGGGTGCCTTGCTCGAAGAGTTTGACGGTCCGAATTAATTCGCGATTGCTCACGATTCCACGCTTAGTGTGGTTCTTGTCGGGATTGCCCTCGAAGTAGGGGTCAGTGGCGAAGTAGGCCTGGGTGACGAGGGTGCGGTGACCGGGCGCGGTGATCATGTAGTGGATGTGCTGTGCGGGGCGGTCGGGGTAGTGGCCGGGCATGATGGTCTGGACGGAATACTCCGACGATTCGCCGGTGTCGAGCTGTGCCCGGTAGCGGTAGCCCTGGACATCGTAGAGTCCGGCGTGGTCGGCGTGCCAGATGTCGACACGGGTGCCGGGGATCTTCTCGCCGCGGGTGTTCCACACCTTACCGACGACTTTGAGGGGGAAGCCGGGGTCACCTGGCTTACGGAGACGCGACGCGTTGGGCGCGCCCTTCTTGTAGAACGGCCCGAGCACCTCGGCGGGCGTGGGCTGGGATGCCTTCTGTTCTGCCTTCTGATAGAGAGCAAACAGGTTAGCGGATGTCATCGGGACGCCTGCGAGGAGTAAGCCTTTGGCGATGCACTCGCCGAGGATGTCGCGTCTACGGAGTTCGTGATCCTGCATAGCCACCTCTCAATGGGTGAGAGTGTAACATGGCCGGGGCGAGTTGTCTCTAGTGGGCTGATCCGGCGGCGGAACCGGCAGCTGAGCCGGCGGGGCTTGCGACGACGGTGAGTGAGCCGAGGATGCGCTCCACGAAGTCGTCAGGGAATTTTCCGCCGTGTGCGCCGAGTTGCTCGAACATGGCGACTCCGTAGAGAGATGTGATCAAGGTGAGGGCGGCGCCGGAGGGGTCGGGCGCTTTGTGGGCAGCAAAGAAGCGCACCAATTCACCACGAAGGGTGACGAGGGCCGACTGGGGGTGGCGGGCGGCGAACTTGTCGAAGCGGAACTCGGGGTGAGTACTGAGTTGGGTGAGCACGGGGGCGGCGGTGCGGAAGTACCGCAGGATCTCGTTGGCGGCATTGCGGATCGACTCGCTGTAGGTGGGGGATAGGGGTGAGCCTTGGTCCTCCGGCTGGTTTGTTTGCAAGTGTACGCTTATATTAATGCCAGGCGGGACCATGGCGGCAAAGAACAGGTCGGCCTTAGTTCGGTAGCGCTGGAAAAGGACACCTTCGGAGATTCCGGCGTTGCGGGCGATGTCACGGGTGGGCGCCGAGAAGCCGCGTTGGGAGAAGACTTCTCTGGCGGCAGAGAGGATCGCCTCATCGGTGATGGTTTTCTTGCGAGCCATGAAGTTCTATTTTGGCCTGGAGGGGGGTAAGAAGTACAGAGAGAAATCGCGCGCACACTCATAATCTCACTTGGGACGACTGGGGGTGTATTGGGGGCGAGGAGTGGAAGAGCTCAGCCTGTGGTGGTCGAACAGGCTTTGACGAGCCTGAGGCGGTCCAGACTAAGCCGGAACGAGGGAAGGCCATGGAACAGGAGCAGTGCTGCAATTGTGAGTGAGCAGGTAGAAATAGTGGCCATCGAGTAAGGAAGCAACTTGTCGGCGCGGTACACATAGTCAGTCAGGAGGGCGATGGCGGTTGGACCGAAACCGAGCCCTATCAATGTGTTGATGAAGAGGTAGGTGGCCGCCGCCTGACCCCGCATTTCGTTTGGCATGATCTCAGTGATGGCGGCGGGAGCAGCGCCGAAGGGGAATGCCTGGAGGAATTGGCTGGGCAGGAAGAGGAGGAGGGCGATGGTGGGGGATGGGGCGAGAACGCAGGCGAGGGCAATCGGTAACCAGGCGACGGCGGCGATGAGCATGATCCGCATGTTGGCGTCCCGATAGCCTAGAGACTTGAGATGGTCGGCGAGCCGGCCGCCACAGACAATGCCGAGCGGTCCTAATATGAGCGTGCACAAACCTAACTTGAGGCCAGTTTCCGCGGGACTCCAGCCGTGAACACGCATGAAGAGGGTCGGCATCCAGGCTGCGAAACCGTAGGCGGTCACGGAAAAGAAGGCGATACCGAAGTTATGGCAGAGAAAGGTTTGTGAGTTGGTGCGCATATAAGCAAGCACTTCGCGAAGTGGTGGTGGTTGGTGAGAGCGCATTTCGCGGCGCCTGGGTTCCCGAACGGTGAAGAGCAGTGCGGCGCAGAGGAGGCCGGGAAGGCCCACGGCGAAGAAGATGAGCTGCCAGGGGCGAGTGGCGCCGATCAGCGGCAGGATCCAAACAGCTTGTGCTGAGGCGAACTTGAGGACGATGCCACCGAGAACCATGGCGAGGCCGTTGCCGAGGAAGATGCCGGTGCTATATACGCTGATGGCGGTGGCGCGGCGCTCGGGCGGGAAGTAGTCGGAGATCATGGAATAGGCGGACGGCGAGAGGGACGCTTCGCCGATGCCGACACCCATGCGGAGCAAGGCGAGGTGCCAGAATCCGCGAGCGAAGCCGCAGAGGGTGGTGAAGAGGCTCCAGGTGAGGAAGCCGGCGGCGATGATGCCGCGGCGACTTCGCGTATCGGCCAACCTGCCGAGGGGGATTCCGAAGAGAGTGTAGAAGACTGCAAAGGTGAGCCCCATGAGGAGGCTCATGCCGGTGTCGGTGATGCCGAGGTCGCGGCGCATGGGGGCGACGAGGAAGTTCAGGATCTGGCGGTCGATGAAGGAGAAGACGTAGATGAGGGTCAGGACGGCGACGACATACCAGGCGTAGCGGGGGCTGGGGGGGGGGATGCGGGGATGGCAGGCGGGGCGGGCATATGGCGGGCGATGCTATCACAAGCAGCGGCAGGCGTGTGCGCGGCGTCGGGAAACGCGTCGTGAGTGGTGGTGCGTGCGACGGCCTAGCGCGCGTACTGGGTGAGCACCTGTTTGGTGGTGGAGCGCCAATCGTCGATGGGCGGTGCGCCGGCCTTGTCGAACCACTGGGTGAGGTCCTTGCGCAGGGTGGCGAGGCGGCCGGCATAGGCGGGATCGTCGATGAGGTTTTTGGTCTCGCCGGGGTCGGCTTCGAGGTCGTAGAGTTCGCTGGGCCAGTCGCGGGTGCGTTCGATGTACTTCAAATTCTCGGTACGGACGCCGCGGACAAAGGAGTATTCAAAGTAGAGACGGTTTTCCCAGTTGCGGGGGCGGCGGCCGCGGAGCAGGGGAGCGTAGCTGCGGCCGACGCGGCGGGATTCGCCGGCGGGTGTTTGGACGCCGAGGTAGTCGAGGATGGTGGGGAAGTAGTCGTAGCTGGACACCATCTCGCGGATGGTTTGGTTGGCGCGGATGCGGCCGGGGTGGTTCCAGATCATGGGTACGCGGATGGACTCGTCGTACATGTTGAAGGGCCAGGTGCCGTTGCCTTTGCCCCAGACGCCATGCTGGCCGGCGTTCCAGCCCTGGTCGGCGGTGAAGACGACGAAGGGTGTCGTCGCGCTTGCCAAGCTCCTCCAGTTTGGCCAGGACGCGCCCGACGTTGGCATCAGCCCCGGTGATGAGCGCCGAATAGGCGTGCATGCTCTTGGGGTTATTGTGGTGAGCGCGAAGGCCGCGGTTCTGCCAGGGGTGGGTTTCGGTGCGGGGGAAGCAGGCGAAGTCGCTGCCTTCATGGGGAGCGCGGTATTGGTCGGGCTGGAAATCGAAGGGAGTGTGGGGAGCGTAGAAGGGAACGAGCAGGTAGAAGGGGTTTTCGCGGTCCTTCTGCTGATCGAGGAATTCGAGGGCGAGGTCGCCGACGGCGTCGGTTTTGTATTCGTTGGGTTTGACCGGCGCGCCGTTTTTGAGGAACTCGGGGTTGCGGTAAGGCCCGCCGCCGCCGGGAATGGTGGCCCAATAGGTGAAGCCCTTCTGGGCGCGTTCGTCATCGCCCATGTGCCACTTGCCGGCCATGCCGAGGGTGTATCCGGCGTTGGCGAGCACTTCGGAATAGGTGAGGTGGCCGTCGAGCCAGCGGCGTGTTTTCAGGCCGAAGCTGTCCTCGGGACGGAGCCAGTCCTGGACGCCGTGGGCGCTGGGAAGGGCGCCGGTGATGTAGGTGGCGCGGCTGGGCGAGCAGACAGGGGTGCAGGCGAAGGCGCGATCGAACTTTGCGCCACCGTTGGCGAGCCGCTGCAGAGTGGGGGTTTTCATCTGCGAGCAGCCGTAGACGCTGGAGGCCCAGGCGCCATGGTCGTCGGTCATGAACATGACGACGTTGGTGCGGCGGCCGCGGCGCCGCCTTTGGGCGGAGGAGGTCTGCAGGAGCGGCCCGCATAACGCGCCTGCGGCTGAACCGATCAATTCTCTGCGGGTCATACTTTGCGTCGCTTTCCCACCTCGCGCAGTGTTGCTTCGTCGTCGGCGTGGATGGAACCATCCGGCAGCGGGCCGGTGTTGAGCAGCAGATTGCCGTTGATCTTGGAGCAGTAGTCGAGCGTTTCCAGCACCCAATCGGCGTTGCGGTGTTTGCGGTCGTCCGCTTTCTGGTAGCCCCAGATGCGCTCCTGCAAGGTGTCGCAGATCTCCGGTGGCTTCGTTTTGTTCAATTCCCACACGCGGCGGGCGACTTCGCCACCCATTTTGTGCCCGGCGAGGGTGCGCTCGGGGGCTACGTAGTCCTCGTCGCCATTGGCGCCTTGCTTAAAGCAGATGAGGCACTGAGGCTGCAGCTTGCGGATGAGGGCGTAGGTGTCGGCAATGGGGAAGAGATCGGGCTGCGCGTAGTAGCCCATGATGGGATCGAGCCAGATGCCGTTCACGGGGCCGTACTGGGTGAGAAGCTCGCGGAGTTGCGCGTGGACGAACTGGATGTAGTTCTTGAAGTCGGCCTCGGTGCGGTATTTGTATTCCGGCTGCGGGGTCTTGTATTCGGGGCGGCCGCTGCCCCAGGGGGCGTTGGTGGAGGCGAGGCCGGTTTCGCGGGGATAGAAGTAGGGGTGCCGCCAGTCGAGCGCGTAGGAGTAGTAGTAGAAGATGCCGAGGCCGCGCTTGTGGGCGGCGTTGGTCAATTCTCCGATGAGATCGCGTTTGGCGGGAGAGCGGAGGGTGTTGAAATCAGACTGATTGGTCTTAAATAGGCAGAAGCTGTCGTGGTGGCGGGCGGTCATGTTCACGTATTTCATGCCGGCGGCGAGGGCCATGTCGCAGATCTTGCCGGCATCGAACTTGTCGGCGGTGAACTGATCGCGCAGCTTGCCGTATTCGGCAACGGGGACGCGGTCGCGCAACTGGACCCATTCGCCGCGGCCGAGCAGCGAGTAGACGCCGTAGTGCATGAACAGGCCGAACTTAGATTGCTTGAACCAGGAGAGGGACTCAGCCCTTGATTTAAGGTCTTTAGGGGAGGAGCCCGCGGCGGCGGTTGCCGCCAGGGAAGCGAGGAGAAGTTCGCGCCGTCTCATGTCGCCGATCATCATATACCCTTGGGTTCGGGGACCTCCAGGCATTCACACAGGACGCGGTAAGTGAAGCCCCAAAGCGGTACGCCGTTGAGGGGAATGCCGGGCGTGGTGCGGCCTCCGGGAAGTCCGGGCACGGCGTCGGGTTGATGGCTGGCGATGTTGCGGAAGGTGGAGAGGGGATACCAGATGGCCTCTTCGGCTTCCACGCCATCGGGGGTGACAGCGAAGGCGTCGTCGACGCGGAAGAGGAAGGGGGCGACCATGACGAGGCGTCCCATGTGCTGGCCGGCGTGGCGGATGGGGAAGGCGCGTTCGAGTTGGAGGCGGCTGAGGTCGAAGCCGCATTCCTCGCTTAGTTCGCGAAGGGCGGTGTCGACCAGGTCGGCGTCGCCTGGTTCACGGCGGCCGCCGGGAAAGGACCAATGTCCGGACCAGGGATCGCTATCGCGGCGGGAACGGCGCATGAGTAGGACCGATTCCACGGGCCGCGCCGCATGAACGACCGCAACTGCCGCCTCAGCATCCATTCCTATCAGCGTAGCGCGGGCCTCAGCGGACGGGGACGGTCGTGGGGAGGCAGGACCGGGCGGAGGTTGGCTACCGCCGCAGATCTTCCTTGGCCTTGCGGATCTCCTGCCGGACCTCTTCCTTGGCCTTTTCCAGTTCAGTCCGGACTTCCTGGCTCGCCTCGCGGATTTCGCGGCGGGCGTCGCGGGCGGCCTTGCGGGCCTCTTCGGTGGCTTCGCGGTTGGCCTCGCGGGCCTCCTGGATCGCTTCGCGGACCTCCTGGCGCACCTCATGGCGTTCATGGCGGGAACATCCGGCCAGGGAACCGAACGCGAGCAACGCTACACACACACTCCCCACGATTTGCATCGGGTGCTCCTTCGCAGAGTGTTACGGCTGGGGGGTGGGAAAAGTTCCCTAGTGTGAGGTGACTTCGTGGTGTTCTTCGACGCGCTCGGTGGCGGTGTTGATATCCATCCACTTGACGAGGAGTTCCCCTTTGCCGATCCGCTCCTTGATGGCGGGGCGGACGAGGAACTCTTCGAAGCGTGCTTTGCGCTCATCAACCGCGGCGGCGAGTTGCGGGTAGAGGGCCCGTTTGGCAGGGTCCCTGGCGGCCTTTTCGGCGGCGCAGTCGGTATGGGTGGTGAAGACCACAACCTTGACGCCGTTGGAGACGGTGAGTTCGAGCATCTCCTCTTCCTTGATGGAGAGAACCGAGCCGGCCGTACGAAGGACGTAGTAAAAGCGGCGGGTATCGCCGACGATCTCGTTGGTGTCGAGGCGGCCGTCCATGCAGGCGACCAGGGCGACGACGGGATGCATGACGGAGCGGGGGAGGTAGAAGCGGACAGAGGAGGCGAGGCGGTTTTGTCCGAGAAACTCATCCCAGACCTGCTGCGGGGAGAGGTGGTGATGGGTGAGGTCGTACTCGGGTAGGCGGTCCTGCAGGCGGTAGCCGATGTTGACCATGGCCCCGCCGAGGACGAATTCGGTGCGTTGACCCCAGTTCCACCAAAATCCGGCGCAGAGGGCAGCCACTGTTGCAAGAATCAACAATCGAAAGCGCATCGTTATTGTCTTGAGCAATTTAGGGGCCAGACAAGGTATAGAGAAAATAATCTGTCAGAGGCTACGAAGAGCTTGAATTGTACTAGATAACTAGTACACTAGAATTCCAGATGGCCGATGTAGCGAAATCGCGAGCGCAGGCATTTCAGTTCCGGCTGGACCTGAGCACGGGGATTCCTGTCTACCGGCAGTTAATCGACCAGGTGCATGCGGCGCTCTCGGCGGGAATGCTGAATCCGGGCGACCGTTTGCCGACAGTGCGACAGGTTGCAGTGGATCTGGCCATCAACCCGAACACGGTGGTTCGGGCCTACAAGGAACTGGAAATCCGCGGAATTTTGACCACGCAGCAGGGCACGGGGACGTTCATTGCCGAACGCCCGGCTCCGGCTGAGGACGGGGAGAGAATGCGGAAGCTCTATGCCCTGGCGGCCGAGGTGGCTGCACGCGCCGGCGCCGCGGGCTACACATTGCAGGAATTGATCGAGCGGCTCAGCGAACTGCGCGACGAGTCACCCGGCGCGCGGAAGAGCCTATGAGGAGGAGTTATGGGAATCATCAATGTTCCCTTCAAGAAACTGGGAGATGACCTGGCGCTGCCGCAGGTGGGCATTCCGGCGTTTGCTCCCATTGCGATCGTGGTGGCCATGTGTGGTTTGGCGCTGACGATTGCAGTTGCGGTCATCACCGGGAACGCCGCGGCGGCGGTGGCTCTGATGCTGCTTTCGGTGGCCTCGCTGTTCGCTATCAGGCAGGCGAAGCAGTGGGAGCGCGCGGTCGTGCTGCGGTTCGGGCGGTATCGCGGATTGCGGGGTCCGGGTTTGTTTACGATGATTCCCGTGGTGGACGCGGTGTCGCGGGTGATTGACCAGCGCGTGCGGGCGACTGACGTGACGGCGGAGTCGGCGTTGACGAAGGACACGGTGCCGGTGAACGTGGATGCCATTGTGTTCTGGGTGGTGTGGGATGCCGAGAAGGCGATTCTGGAGGTGCAGGACTACTTCGCGGCGGTGTCGATGTCGGCGCAGACGGCGCTACGCGAGTGTATCGGTTCGCACGAACTGGCAGAGATTCTGCATGAGCGCGACAAGTTGAACCAGGCGCTGCAGAGGATTCTTGACGCGAAGACGAATCCGTGGGGCATCACGGTGCAGAGCGTGGAGATCCGCGAGGTGCTGTTGCCGCAAGGGCTGGAGGACGCCATGTCGCGTGAAGCGCAGGCCGAGCGCGAACGGCGGGCGAGGATCATTCTCGGCACGGCCGAGACGGAGATCAGCGACAAATTTGCACAAGCCTCGCTGGTTTACGCCAACAATCCGACGGCGCTGCATCTGCGCGCGATGAACATGCTGTATGAAGCCATCAAGGAGAAGGGTTCGATGGTGATTGTGCCTAGTTCGGCGGTGGAGACGATGGGGCTGGGCGGCATGCTCGGCACGGCGAGTCTGGGCAACCAGATCCGGCCGCAGTAAACGGGCCCTGCAATGTGGCGCTGGATTCGAATGGCCTGGATCGCCACGGGCCTTGGCTCGATTGCATGGCTGATTTACGGCATCCAAGTGACCGAGTTGCCGGATGAGATGTACCGCGCCATGCCGGACATCGAGATTGAGCGGTATTCGATGGAGAGCCGGTTCACACCGAAGAACAACAGCAAAGCCGTCAGCCTGGTCTTCTTTCCCGGCGCGATGGTGGACCCGTTGAGCTACGACCCGCTGGCGCGGCGGTTGGCAAGGGCCGGCTATCCAGTGACCGTGTTGCACTTGCCGCAACGGATGGCATTCGGATCTCACATGGACCAGTTGATGAGTAGGACACTGGACAAGGTGCGGATGGGGAGGTGGGCGCTGGCCGGCCACTCGCGCGGAGCGGTGGCGGCGGCGACGTTCGCCCACCTTCACCCGGACAAGGTGGCGGGGCTGATCCTGGTGGGCACGACGCATCCGCGGAACTTTGACCTCTCAGGGGCACGGTTTCCGGTGACCAAGATCATGGCCTCGCGCGATGGCGTGGCGCCGGTGGCGCAATCGCAGGCCAACCAGGGCTATCTGCCGCCCTCGACAAAATTCGTGACCATTGAGGGCGGCAACCACTCGCAATTTGGGTATTACCGGTATCAACTGTTCGACGGCAAGGCCATCATCAGCCGCGAGGAACAGCAACAACAACTGACCCGCGCCATGCTGGCGGCGCTGGAAGAAATCGAGAAGAACCAACCATGAAACGCCGCACTTCATCTCCCGATGTCGTCGCGCTGATTATTCTGACGGCCGCGCTGCTGTGGCTTGTTCCGGAGTTGCGAAGCCACGCCGACTGGCTGCCGTTTCACACCGAGTGGTCGGGCATCCGGCTGCCAGTGGAGCGTGCGACCCGGTTGCCGCTGCTGCCGCTACAATAAAATCTCGGCGGACCTGCGCAGGCAGGCTTGCCGTGGGAGTGGCATGGCCGAGCTGAATTTCGCCGACAACCCCTTCGCTGTCCTCACCGCCATTGTCGCTCCGGCGATTTTGACGAATGCCTGTTCGGTGTTGTCGCTGGGCACATCGAACCGCATTGCGCGCGTGGTGGACCGCACGCGGGTTGTTCATCACGAGTTGAGTGGACTGCCGACCAACAGCGCCCAATATGCCGACCTGGTGGCGCAGTTGACCCTGCTGCAGGAGCGCGCGCAGTATCTGTTCCGCTCGTTGCGGCTGTTCTATTTTTCGCTAGGGTGTTTCGTAGCCTCGGCGCTGATTTCGGTGATCGGATCGGCGATGGCCTTTTACCACTTCACGCTGGGATTCCGGGTGCTGGCTTCGATCGGCCTGGCCATTGGAGTGTTCGGAGTGGGGAGCCTGGTGATGGGGAGCGCGTTGATGGTGGCTGAGGTGCGGGCGGCGCTGGCGCAGATTACGCAGGAAGCGGAACAGGCACGGGCGACGCTCGTTCCACCGGCAGGGTGACGGGATGAGCGAGACAGATCCGCGCGCCAAGCTGAGGGAGTTGCAGGCGCGATATGCGGCGCAACCGGAGTCGTTAGGGTGGTTTGAGGATCTCTACCAGTTATACCGGGAAGGGGAACCGGTGTTGCCCTGGGCGAAGCTGAAGCCGAACGCGCCGCTGGTGGAATGGGTGGAGGGGCAGGCGGCGTTGCCTGGTCCGGAGGCGTGCGTAGTGGGCTGTGCGTTGGGAGACGACCCGGCGCACCTGGCATCGAAAGGCTTGCGGGTAACGGCGTTCGACATCGCGCCGACGGCGATTGAGCTGGCCCGGTCGCGCTTTCCCGAGGCCGCGGTGATCTGGATGACGGCCAACCTGGCCGAACTGCCGCGGGAACTGCAGGGACGCTTTGACTTTGTGTTTGAAGCGAACACACTGCAGGCGATTCCGGCGGGGGTACGCGCCAAGGCGCTGCCGGCCTTGTTTTCCTTGCTGAAACCGGGCGGGGTGATGTTGCTGGTGGCGCGGGCGCGAGAAGAGGACGAGGTGGCACAGGGACCGCCGTGGCCGCTGGCGTTGACGGAGTTGACGCTTCCGGATCTGGCGGCGATCGAGTCCGTGGAGAAGTTCTGGGACGGTGAAGGACTGCCGTCGCAGCGCTGGCGGATCGTGTACCGGCGGCTTGGGTAGCGGCTCGCGGGCCTCGCTACAATGGCTGGCAGCTATGTCCACCACGCCCAACATGATCGGCGCCTATGGCGACTGGTCGTCGAAGATCGTCAGTGACCCGCCGCGGCTTTCGTTTCGCAATGAGCATTACTCGCAGTTGGATGCCTGGCGCACGGAGGCGCGGTCGCGGTATGTGGCGTCGTTGTTGCAGCCGCCACCGGCCGCGGCGCCTACGGCGCGCCTGGTTCGCAGGGCTGATCGCGACGGGTTGCACATTGAGCACCTGGAGTGGCAACTGCCGTATGGTCCGGTGACGCAGGCGATCTTCATGAAGCCGGAGAACGCGCGTGGCAAGCTGCCCGCGATTCTCGGATTGCATGATCACGGCGGCAACAAGTATTTCGGCGCGCGCAAGATTACGCGTACAGCCGACGATCAGCATCCGCTGATGGCCGAACACCAGAGTCACTACTACGGCGGGGCGGCGTGGGCGAATGAGATCGCCAAGCGGGGCTTTGCGGTGCTCGTGCATGACACGTTTATGTTCGCCAGCCGCCGTGTGAGGCTGGCCGAGCTGCCGGGCAACATCCGCAACAACATGGTGGAAAGCGACCCGGAGAATGCAGACGAGATCAAGCGCTTCAATACCTTCGCCGGCGCACACGAACACCTGGTGGCGAAGAGCCTGTTCTGCGCCGGGCTGACATGGCCGGGGGTGTTTGTATGGGAGGATCAGCGGGCGCTCGATGTGCTGCTGGCGCGCGAGGATGTGGACGCGGCGCGGGCGGGTTGCTGCGGGCTTTCGGGCGGTGGATTGCGGACCGTCTTTCTCACCGGAGCCGATGCGCGCATTCAGTGTTCCACGGCGGTGGGCATGATGACGACCTGGCGCGACTACCTGCTGAACAAGTGCCATACGCACACCTGGATGTGCTACATCCCATCGATTCCACGCGATCTGGACTATCCGGAGATTATTGGCCTCAACGCACCAAAGCCGGTGCTCGTCCTGAATAACAACGAGGACTCCTTGTTCACGCTGCCGGAGATGCGCCGCGCCGACGACATTCTGAAGGCCGTGTACGCAAAGGCGGGGGCGGCAGAGCGGTACAAGGCGAGCTTTTATCCGGGGCCGCATAAGTTTGACCTGGAGATGCAGAAGGAAGCATGGGCGTGGTTTGAGCGGTGGCTGAAGGCATGAGGCGGTGGCTCCAGTTTCTGTTGCTGGTGGCAGTGGCCGTCCCGCTTTTCGCGGAGGCTCCGGTGGCGGGCTACCAGGTGGTGCGCACCTATCCGCACGACCGGTCGGCCTTCACGCAGGGGATGGAGTTCCACAACGGGTTCCTCTACGAGGGCACGGGGCTGAACGGGCGCTCGACGCTGCGGAAGGTGGAACTGGCGACGGGCCGGGTGGTGCAGCAGATCGCGCTGCCGTATGAGTATTTCGGCGAGGGCATCACGATGCTGGCGGGGGAGATCCTGCAGCTGACCTGGCAGTCGCAGGTGGGGTTTGTGTATGGTTCGACGGACTTCAAGCTGCGGCGGCAGTTTCGCTACACGGGTGAAGGGTGGGGGCTGACCAACAACGGGCGTGAGATCTTCTTCAGCGATGGCTCGTCGACGCTGCGTGTGCTGAGCCCCAAGACGTTGACGGAGGTGCGGCGGATTCGCGTCACCGACGGCGCGGCGCCGGTGGCGCAGTTGAATGAGCTGGAAGTGGTGGAGGGTGAGATTCTGGCGAACGTCTGGCAGTCAGACCGTGTGGCCCGGATCTCGCCTTCGACGGGCAAGGTGGTGGGTTGGATCGACCTGCGGGGGCTGTTGAGCCCGATTTTCAGCAGCGGCGTCGATGTGTTGAACGGCATCGCGTATGACGCGGCGGGGAAGCGGCTGTTTGTCACAGGCAAGCTATGGCCGTCGGTGTTTGAGATCAAAGTGGTGCACAAGCAGGCGGCCAAGCCGGCGCCGAAGAAGGCCCCTAAGAGGGAGAAGTGACCATGCCGGCGCTGGCGGAGGTGGAAGCGATTGCGGCGATGGCGGACCCGGTGGTGCGCAATCTGCGCATCACGCAGTGCTACGCCGAGTTGTCGCGGGCCTTCGCGGCGGCGCTGCCGGGCGGGGCCAACTGGTGCACGTTTGCGACGTGGGCTTCGAAGCAGGCCGGGCGCAGCATTCGCGCCGAGGACGTGGCGCTGGCCCTTGAGTCGCGCCTCAAGAAGGCGGCCGGACTGAATGAGGTGTTCCAGCAGTTGAAGGCGGTATTGGGGCTCGACCGGGAATCGATCATCCGTGAGGTGGCAAAGCTTGCGTTGCGGATGGGCGGCATTCAACGCTCGTCGGCGGCGGTGGCGGAAGGCAATGTGAAGGTGTTTGCCGAGATCGGGCGGGAGTTTGCGCGTTCTCTGGAAGTGATCGGCAGTGGCGGAACTGAGGCGGCTTGGGGGCACTTTCTGGGGTCGATGCGAGGAGGCGATCCTCCGGAGGGGCAGTCGCTGCTGGTGCAAGCGTTCGGCCACTACCGCAAGGCGATGAGCGAAGAGGGAGCGGCACGGGGCGAGCGCCTGCTGACGGCGAACCTGCTGATTGGCTTCCACGAGCAGACACGCTTGCAGCCGGAGATACAACGGGCGTTGGATGAGGCGCTGCTGCCGCACGCGATCCTCGAGCAGCATGTGTACGAGGCGATCAGCGGTAAGTTGAGCTGGTTGCCGCGCATTTGGTCGTGGTTTTCGCCGGCGCGGGAAATCCTGCTGCGCAAGGCGGCCAAGGTGGTGGCGGCGGAGGTAGTGAAGCTGGCGCGGATGGTGGTGACCGACCAGATGATGTCGATTGAGTTTCCCGGAGGGCGTCAGCTACAGCTAGGACATGACGTGCAGAGGCCATTTCCAGAATCGCTGGCGGAGGCGCATTTGCCGGAGCTGCGCGAGTTGTTGCGGCGAGTGGACCCGACGCCGGATTCGCGGCAGGGATCGGGAGCGCGGGACTGGGCGGATTTCCGCGAGCGGATGCACTTCATCACGGACCTGTTTCGCGCCTGGCAGGAGGAGCCGGCGTTGTTTGGAGATCCGTTTTCCGCGGCCCAGGTGGCCGCGATTGGTTTGGGCAGAAGACCGGCGGGCGCGTTGTAGGCGATTCGGGGGCTACTTCGGGGTCCAGTGGGGAAAGCGGTGGTAGCAGCTGTCGCAGCGCAGGGTGACGCGGCCGAAGAGCTCCATCAAGCGTTCCGTCAAACTGAGGTTGGTGGAACCACGCACCTGTTCCGAGCGGCATTTGGGACAGCGGGTGGCGGGCTTGCTGGTGACAGGCAAGGGCCGGGATCCGACCGGATAGTTGGCTACGGTGCGCACGCTGAGCTCCTCTCTGTGGTCATGATGTTCCGGAATCGAGGCCGTTCCTGCCGGTCCACGGCCGCCAGCGGTGGTAGCAACTGTGGCAACGCAGGGGGCGTCGGCCAATCCAGGACATCAGTTCGTCGAGGATTGTCTTTGGGGCGGAATAGCGGATCTTGCCAGATAGGCACCTTGGACACTTGACGGCGAGTTGCGTGTTCGCCGGCAACGGCAGTGCACCGGTAGGTGTGTTCATCATGCCTGCTTTGGAGCACGAACGGGTCCATGTGGGGCCAGTTGAATGGAATCAACGACGGGGGCAAAGGGCGCGCTGTAAATCCCACCCGACCTGGAAAATCCTTCCAGAGGTTCACCCTTTATTCTCCCTGGTGGCGGGGGCGCCTTCGCGGACCATCTTCTCAAGCACCGAGGCATCCAGAAGCGGGTCGCCGGTCTGGGTGCGCCACTGCAAGAGGGCGCGCTGCATCCGTTGGAGAGCAGCGGCATGTTGTTTGGCGGCGGCGAGGTTCTCAAACTCGATGGGATCGCGCGACAGGTCGTAGAGTTCGAACTCGGGCGGGTCGGCGAAGGTGTCGAAGGCGCGGCGTACGGCGGTGCCGTCATACTTCGCGGCGCGGGAATACTGGTAGGCGAGGTCGCCGTCGATGGTGCTGGAGGGTTTCGCCTTGCCGGCCAGCAGATTGTGAATGAGCTTGTAGCGGCCGTCGCGGATGGCGCGGCGAGGAAAGAAGGGACGGGCGCCGTGGAAGTGGAACTCGGCGGCGAGGAACTCACGCCACTTGCCGCCGGAGACGGCCTTGCGCAGTGAATCGCCGTGCAGGCCTGGGGGAAGCGGGGCGCCGATGGCATCGAGGATGGTGGGCAGGATGTCGACGGTGGAAACCATGCGGTCACTCACCACGCCTGCTTTGGTTACTCCGGGCCAGCGGAGGAAGAAGGGCACGCGGAGGCCTGACTCGTAGACGGTGGTTTTGCCGCGGGAAAAGGGCGGGCCGTGGTCACCGACAAAGATGATGACGGTGTTGGCGGCCTTGCCGGAGTCCTCGAGCGTCTGCATCAACTGGCCGATGCCTTCGTCGAGGCGCTGGATGGCGTTGAAGTAGCCGGCGGTGCGGACGCGCTGTTGTTCCTCATCGATCTGCTGCCAGGGGAACAGCGTCTCCTGGCCGGGGGGGAGTGGCTTTTCCGGCACACCGTCGACTTGCGGAGGGAAGTCCCATCCACCTGTGGCTTTCTCATTGCGGAAGGCGTGCGGGTCGCTGAAGTTCGCCATGAGGAAGAACGGCTCATTGCCGGAGGCTTTGATGAAGCCGGCGGCATCGGCGGCGACGGTACGCACCTGGCGGGTGGTGTTGCCGGTTTTGCGGAAGGTCCAGGGGAAGCTGGACTCCGGTTCGACGTGCAGCTTACCGATGATGCCGGTGCGGTAGCCGGCTTTCTGGGCGAGCACGGGGATGGTGCGGTTCGTGTATTGCTCGTGCAGGCGGAAGCCGCCGTTGGCGAGGCCGTACTGCCCGTTGGTGTGCGGGTAGAGGCCTGTGAACATGGCGCTGCGCGAAGGGCTGCAGGAGGCTTGCGCGACGTAGGCGGTGGTGAAGCGAACGCCGGAAGAGGCGAGCCGGTCGAGATGGGGCGTAGCGAAGCGGCGTTCGCCGTAGCAACTGAGATTGAGGCCGAGGTCATCGGCGGTGATGAAGAGGATGTTGGGGCGCGGTGTGGTTTGAGCGGTGGTTGTGGCCACCGCAGCCGCTCCGATGTGAGCCGCTGAAGCGGCGAGAAAGCTTCGTCTGCGCATCCGTCCCTTGCCGGTCTCTCTCGAGAGCCCTTGCGGGTGCGGAGGAGACCCTTGTGGGAATCATACACCCTCGGTCAAGCCTTGGTACAATCGGAGCGTCGCTGCCCACGTTGCCGGAGTGGCGGAATGGCAGACGCAGCAGACTCAAAATCTGCCAAGGTTTTACCTTGTGTGGGTTCAAGTCCCACCTCCGGCACCACCTCCACTTTTCTCCCCAGGGAACAACCCGGCGTTGGGTTTCGTATTTCTGGGGCATGCAAGCTGGGATCAACCAACTCGTTGTTCGATTTGTGTTCGCCGCAGGCGTAGCCGTCTTGCCCGTGTGGGCGCAGGAAGCGTTGCCGGCCGAAGAGCGTAAGGCGGCGGTGGTCGGCATTGTGGAGCGATTGCGGACGGAGTATTCGGTGCCGGATTTAGGTGAAGCGATGGCGGCGCGGCTGCTAGAGAAGGCATCGCAGGGCGCGTATGCGAACCTGACCAACGGCGAGGAATTTGCGGCGCGGCTGACGAAGGATCTGGCGGAAGTGGGTCGGGATGGCCACCTGCGGGTTCGCTGGAGCGCGAAGAAGTTGCCACCGGAAACACCAGGTGACGCAAATGCGCGGCCACCGGCCGAGGAGATCGCGAAGTTCCGCGCCCGGCAGGCGGAGAGCAATTTCGGGATTGCCGGAGCGCGCGTTCTCGATGGCAATATCGGCTACATCGAGACGCGCTACTTTACGATGCCCGAGTTTGCCGCGGAGACCTATGCAGCGGCCTTTCAGGTGGTGGCCAACACGGAGGCGCTCATCATCGACTTGCGCGCGAATCGCGGGAGCATGTCGCCGGACGCGATTCCGTTCTTCAGCGGCTATTTGCTGCGCGACGCCACGCATCTGATCGACATGTATTGGAGGCCGACGGGGAAGACGCGGCAGTCGTGGTCGTATGCGTGGGTGCCGGGGCGGCGTTATTTGGAGAAACCGGTCTATCTGTTAACGAGCCAGCGGACGTTTTCCGGCGCCGAGGAGTTTGCCTACGACCTCAAGCACTTGAAGCGGGCCACTGTGGTGGGTGAGACGACGGGCGGTGGCGCCAATCCCGGCGGGCCGCAGCGGGTGACGGATCACATATCAGTGTGGCTGCCGGTGGGGCGCGTGAGCAATGCCGTGACCGGAGGCAACTGGGAGGGCGTGGGGGTGAAGCCGGACGTCGAGGTTCCGGCGGCGGAGGCCCTGGATGCCGCTCTGCGCCTGATTGGCGAACGGCGCAAGGCGGCGGGCGCTCAGAGCGGGCGGTAGGCTCGCCGGGAGCTGAAGGAGCCCGCCCGATACCAGTTAGCCCCGATACCAGTTAGCATGGTTTTCTTACCATGAACTGGATCAACCCCAAGTCGGCGCGCTACGCCTGGATCATCGTGGCGCTGCTGGTTCCTGTCGCCCTTCTGAACTATCTCGACCGGCAGATGCTGGCGGCGATGAAGTTTTCGCTGATGACCGATATTCCGGATATTGGGTCGGAGGCGAACTGGGGGAAGATTCTCGCGCTGTTCAAGTGGACGTATGCCTTCCTGAGCCCCATTGGCGGCTACCTGGCGGACCGCTTCAGCAGGCGCCACGTGATCGCCGGCAGCCTGGTGGTGTGGAGCGGAATCACATGGGCCACGGGGCAGGTGACGAGCTATGAGCAGTTGCTGATCACGCGCGCGGTGATGGGCATCAGCGAAGCGTTCTACATGCCGGCGGCACTGGCGCTGATCGCCGACTATCATCTGGGGGCCACGCGTTCGCGCGCGGTGGGGATGCACCAGATGGGCATCTACGCGGGCATCATCGTGGGTGGATTCAGCGGCTATGCGGCGGATCATCCGGAGCTGGGTTGGCGCTGGATGTTTGAGCTGTGCGGGTTGCTGGGCGTGCTCTATGCCCTGCCGCTCTACCTGATGGTGCGCAACGCCCCGGCTGCTCCCGGTTCGCATGAGCCTGTGGCGACCACGCCGGGTGGGGCCATCCGCGAACTGCTCTCGAAGCCCTCCTTCATCCTGCTTGTGCTCTACTTCACGCTGCCCGCGATGGCGGGGTGGATTGTGCGCGACTGGATGCCGGCGATTCTGAAGACGGAGTTTGGCATTGGACAGGGGAAGGCGGGGGTTTCGGCGACGCTCTATTGGATGGTGGCGGCCGTGGCGGCGGCGCTGGTGGGGGGCTGGCTGGCTGACCGCTGGATGCAGCGCACGCCGAAGGGGCGCATCTATACCAGCGCGGTGGGGATGGTGCTGATTGTGATCGCCATGATGGGTGTCGGCTATTCGCCCCAGACGGGCGTGCTGGGCGTGGCCATTTTCTTCCTGATGGTGTTTGGTTTCGGCTGGGGATTTTTCGATTGCAACAACATGCCGATCCTGTGCCAGGTGGCGCGGCCGCATTTGCGTGCGACGGGCTACGGGATTATGAACATGGTGAGCATCAGTTGCGGCGGGCTGGCGGATTGGGGTTTCGGCATGCTGCGCGACAGGCAAGTGCCGCTGCTGCTCATCTTCGGCGTGTTTGCGAGCGTGGCGATGTTCTCGGTGGTGCTGGTGTTGATGATCAAACCGACGGAGACGGACAATCTGCCAGCACCGGTGGGGCATTGAGGAAGGAAGGGAGGAATGGCGTCCCCAGCGGGATTCGAACCCGCGTTATCGCCGTGAAAGGGCGGTGTCCTAGGCCGGGCTAGACGATGGGGACGCGGCGGCCGCGGGCATTTCACCCGCGGAGGACAAAACTACAGAGTCTTGAGATAAGCGAGCAGGTCGTCTTTCTCTTTCTTTTCCAGCATTTCTTCGTAGGCGGGCATACCGTTGCCGCCCTGGTCGACAACTGCACGGACGTTGGCCTCATTGGCGGCCTTGCCGTTGGCCATCTTGGCCTTCTTGAAGAGACCCTTCAGTCCGGGGCCCATCTTCTTCTCGTCGGTGTCGGCGTTGTGGCACACCGCGCACTGCTCAAACACTTCCTTGCCCTTGGTGGCATCTCCGCCCTTCTGGGCGAAGGCGGCGGAACTCAGCAGCAGGACTCCCATCGCGGGGTAAATGAAAATGCTCAGCTTCATACGTTCTTTCAATTTTATCATAGCCTCACCTTCTAGCGATGCGCACACCCGGGGATCGGTTTCAGTGGAGAGTGGGGCGCACTACAGGCGGCGCTCGGCGCGGAAGCGGTGGAAGGGCTGGAGATTGTTGAGCTTAGCCTCGGGCTGACCCAGCTTCCACCCGTAAAAGGCGCCTTCCACACGGTCGGGCGTGAAATTGAGGATGGTGAAGCCGTTGTGTTCCAGGGGCTCGAGGCCGGCCTGGAGTTCGAGGCCAACGGGCGCGAGAGGCGGAGTGCCGCGGACCGAGGAGGGCCAGCCCGTGCCGGCGGTAGAGATGGGACCGGTGAGCACGCTCAGCACGGGGTTCCGTTCCAGGTTGCGCGGCCCGTTGCGGAGGATGCGGGCCTCGGCGAGGGCGTGAAGGTCGCCGGAAAGGAAGAGTGGGATGCGTTCCATGGCGCTGGCGGCGGCGAGCAGGCGGTCGTGCTGGGCGCGCCAGCCGGATTGCCAGAAGTACTTCGGCTTGGCGATGCCCAGTTTACCCGCGTCGTCGAGCACGTCGGGATACCAGTCACCCCACTTGCCGGCGCTCCAGCCGATGGGGACCGAGGGCAGGTTGACGACATGGTTGGTCTCCTGGGCCTTCATACGGGCGAGCAGCCAGGCTTCGGCTTCGGGCGCGACGAAGCCGGCGAGGGGACCGCGCAGGGTCAGGTAGCGGCGGCAGTCATAGAGCAGGATTTCGGCGAGTTTGCCCCAACGCAGCGTGCCGTAGCTTTCCGAGACGCCGGGAGCGCGGTCAGGGGCGCCGACGCCGGACAGTACGCGCGGCAATCCGGGAGCGGGGAGGAACTCGGGATAGAACATCGACTGCACGGTGCGGGCGAGGCGCATCATGAAGTCGTCGGGGGGGAAGGTGATGATGGACTCGGTGGCCTCGTCGTTCTCGAAATAGTCGTGGTCGTCCTGGAGAAAGAAGACGGGCACGGAGCGGAAGAGACTGCCGTAGAGCGCGGAGATCTGGCGCTCGACGGCGCGTTTGAGCACGGCTTCGTTGGGCGTGCCGAGGACGGGAAGCGAGCGGTCAAACTGACCGACGCGGCGGCCGAGCTCGGTTTCGGCCATGTTGAGCGCGGCTTTGCCATTGTGCTGGTCCCAATAGACGTGGTCGCCGATGGCGATGACGGCGTCGGGGTTCTGGGCGAGGCCGGTGGCGAGCAGTTGGCGGCGGTGAGCGTTGGGCAGAAAACCAACGACGCCATTGGGGCGGACCAGGTCCTCATGCCCGCCGGCGCAGGTGTAGACCATCAGGCGCAAGCTGGTGGTGTTTTCGTTGGGGTGGGGGAGCGTGCGCAGCGGCCAGGGGTCGCAGAGCGGCTTGCCGCCCGAGTCGTGCAGGCGCAGGTGGTAGGTGGTGTGGGGCTGAAGGGAGGTGAGATTGAACGACCAGTAGAAGCCATCGCCGTCGGTTTGCCGGCCGGTGGCCGAAAGGGCTTGGGCGCGAAGCACGGGGGGCTGCATCAGCGGGCGTGTGAAGCTGGCTTTGAGCAGGATCCGCTCGGGGCTCGCGCCGGGCAGGAGGTGGCGGACAGCACCGGCATCCCAGGCGGTTTGCGCGGCAGCGGGCACGGCGGCGGTGGAGGCCCCCAGAGCGACGAACTCCCGACGATTCATTGCAACCTCCGGCCGTGATCCAATATCCATAGACAAAACACCATGATCAAAGTAGGATCCGCCGCACCCAAGATTAACGCGATTGACGACCAGGGGAAGCCGTTCAAGCTGGCTGACCACAAGGGGTCGATCATCGTGCTCTATTTTTATCCGAAATCAGACACGCCGGGTTGCACGACCGAGGCTTGCGAGTTTCGCGACTCGGCCGCGGCAATCACGAAGGAGAAGGCGATCGTGGTGGGGGTGTCGCCGGACCCGGTGAACAAGCAGGCGAAGTTCAAGACCAAGTACGGGCTGCCGTTTACGATCCTGGCCGATGAAGATCATGCGATTTGCGAGGCCTACGGCGTGTGGCAGGAGAAGTCGATGTATGGACGCACGTACATGGGTGTAGCCCGCACGACGTTCGTGATTGACGCCGGCGGTAAGATCGCGAAGATCTTCGAGAAGGTGAAGCCGAAAGGGCACGCGGCCGAGGTGTTGGCAGCGATCGAAGCGCTGTAGCGGCGTCAGACCTCGACGGCGCCCTTGAGGACAGCGGCGATGTCGCGAATGCCGCAGCCGGGGCCTTGCGGCACGCTCATGTTGCCATTGCGCACGCTGATGCCGCCTTCGAACCACTGGCCGTATTTCTCGGTGCCCAGCTTGTATTCCTGGTAGCGGCCAGGGTCGCGGATCACCGAGGCGAAGTGGAGCATATAGACAAAGCCGAAGCCGCCCGAGATGTGCACGGTGGTGGGCATGTTCACAACATCGGCCATGCGCGCGACGCGGATGGAGCGGATGAGTCCGCCGTAATACTGAATGTCGGGCTGCACGATGTCGACCATATGGTTGGCGATGGCCCAGCGGAAACGCCACTCGCTGAACTCCTGCTCGCCGCCGGCGACGGGGATGGTGAGTGTGTCGGTGACCTGTTTGGTCTCCTCCCAGCGGTCGAACTCACAGGGTTCCTCGAAGTAGACGGCTTTGATTTCCTCCAACATGCGGCCGACGCGGATGGCGTTGGGCACGTCGTAGCTGGAGTTGGAGTCGGCGTGGATGTCGATGGCGTCGCCGAAGGTCTTGCGGACGAGCGGGATCAAGGTCTCGGTGCGCTTGGGTGAGGCGTCGGCGTTGCGGCTCATGCGCCCGCCGACGCGGAACTTGAGAGCCCGCGCGCCGGACTGGCTGACGAGCTTTTGCAGGTAATCGATCTCTTCCTGGGGAGTGGAGTCGCGCCGTCCGCTGGCGACGTAGATGGGGATCTCCTTGCGCCGCACCTCGCCGAGCAGGGCGCCGATAGGCTTCTTCGCAATGCGGCCGAGCATGTCGAGAATGGCGCATTCGACCCAGGTTTGCGGGCTCCACAAGGCGATGCCATACATTTTGTAGTTGCTCTTCCAGCGGTAGAGCTCCCACAGGTGGTCCTCTAACTGGCGGGCGTCTTTGCCGGCAAAGAAGGGGATGACGAGATCCTTAAGCAGGGGCGCGAGCGTGTCGGGCCGGCCAGACTGGGGCAGCGAGAGCCCCTCGGCGCCGTCCTTCGAACGGACGTGGACGAAGTAGTCGCCGCCCTTTTTGAGGAGGCGGATGGAATCGATGAGGACGGGGGTGTTCAGGCCGTCAAGACGGAGGACGGGTTTCGCGGCGGCCCGGCCGAGCTGGTCCATCAACTCCTTCGTGGTGGCGCTCCGTGAGAGCGCGGAGCTTGCGGCGGCAGCGGCGGGAAGGGTGAGGAAGTGCCTGCGGTTCACGCGCTGAGTATATCGCCGAAGCTACCGCGCATAGTAGCCGGACTTGGCGCGCGCCTTGAGGCCCGGCTGTTTGAGGCGGATCTCGAGCTTACGGAAGCGGCCGTCGCGCCCGGGATTGGTGGAGTGGAAGCCGAACTCGTAGAGAGAGTGGAGTTCCTCGGCGATGGCGTCGAAGGCCGGCTTCGGGTTCTGGTTGCTGGCATTGAAGGCGACGCCGCCGGTGTCGGCCGCCATTCGCTCCATCACGCGCTGGCCGTAGAGATCGCGGGCGCCGGTGCGCTTTTTCTCGGCCTCGGTGGTGGTGTAGCGGACGTTGTAGAGAAGGACATCGGCCGATTGCGCGGCTTCGATGGCGTCGAGCATGTGATGAGCGCTGGCGTTGTCCTGGCCGTCGCTGAACATCACCAGAGCGCGGCGTCCGTCCTCACCGCGCAACTTTTCGGTTGCATGATAAACGGCATCGTAGAATGCCGTGCCACCCTCGCGCGGCGGATCGTCGCCGAGCCTCGGGTATTTGCGTTCGCCCTTCTCGAATCGCCGCAGTTCGTCCATCAGCGCATCGATGTCGCTGGTGAACTGCGAGACCAGGCGCAGTTGGTTGCCGAAGCAGACGACGAAGACGCGGTCCTTCTTTCCGACCACGCTTTTCAGGAACGATTCAATGTCGCGGCGGTGGCGTTTGACGAACTCATCCTGGCTGCCGCTGAAGTCAACGAGAAGTCCGGCCGAGAGCGGCAGTTCGGTTTGCCGGGCGAAGAAGCGGACCGACTGCGGAGCGCCGTCTTCGAGAATCTCGAAGTCGTCTTTCGTCAGGCCGGGCACGAGCGCTCCACGGGCGTCGCGCACGGTGGCCGTGAGGTTCACCAACTGGACATCGACGGCGATGCGGGCAGGCTCCTGGGCCAACGCCACCGCCGCACACACCCCGAGTAGCCATCTCATATCTACACCATACGATTGAGAGGGTCGGCGGAGTTCGCAAAATCTAGTTGCCGGCGGAGAGTAACTTCGCGATTTCGGGGCATGATTGCAAGGCTGCGAGCACGGGCTCCAGTTTGACGGTTTCCTTCAGCTGAGGTTCGACAGCGAGCAGTTCGCGCGCTACCTCGACATGACAAGCGCCCATGGGAGCGCCTGGGCGGTGGCTGAGGCCCATGATGGCCACGTCAAGCGCGGTCCGGCCATCCTCGCCACGGAGCATCGGGTTGGCGCCGGACTGCAGCAGCGCCACGACGTTGTCGCGCTGGCCGTAGCCGGCAGCGAGAATGAGTGGCGTGAGTCCGCGGCAGCAGGAGCGGTTGGCATTGGCGCCGGACTTGAGCAGCGCCTGGACGCTCCTGGCCTGGTTGGTGTGAATGGCGTGCATGAGCGGAGTCCAGTCGTTGACCCCGCTGGGCTCATCGAGAGAGGCGCCTCCCTTGGCTAACTCCGCAATGCGGGCGGTGTCGCCTTTGCGCGCGGCGGCGGCGACGGGGGAGATGGGGCTTTCGTTGCAAGCCGTGGCCAGCAGGGCGAGCAGCGCCAGGGGGAGAAAGCGGTTCCGCATCAGCCCTCGCGCATCTCCGCAATAGTCGCGCCGGCTCCGCCTTCCGTCTGTGGGGCCTCATAGAACTTGGCCACGTGCTGGCTCTCTTTCAACATTTCGCGCACCAGTTTCTTGAGCACGCCCATCCCGTGGCCGTGCACGATGCGCACGCGGCTCAAGCCACCGAGCGCGGCCTGGTCGAGGAACTTCTCCACTTCGTCGCGCGCTTCGTCGGCGCGCTTGCCGATGATGTTCAACTCGCGGAAACTGACCAGAGGAGCTTCGGTGCCGCGGAAGGTAACGTTCTTGGGGAGCTTGGCGCCTTCCGGTGTATCGGGCAGGACCTCCACTACGTCGTCGCGCTCCATCTGCAGCTTGAGGAAGCCGGACTCCACCTCGATGCGGTCGGCGCCGATGAGGCGGCGGATGCGGGCTGGTTCGCGCACGCCCTTCAGCCGCACGCGCATCCCTTCGCGCAACTCGGGCGGCCCTTCGTCGAGAGTTCCGGTGTCGCTTTGCCGCTGCGTGGTGCGCACGGTGGCGGCGAACTCCTCACGCAGTTCGCGCTTGATCTGGGCGACGCGCATCGCTCCCTTGACGGCGACCTTCTTTTGCTCGCCGCTTTCGGCGAGCCGCTCGATGGTCTCTTCGGCGCGGCGGCGGAACTCGTCGAGCATCGTTTCGGTGCGACGCTCAAGCTCGGTCAGCTTCTGTGACTCGCGCTTCTCCCAGAATTCCTTGAGCGCTTTACGTTCGGCCTCGATGCGGTCGCGTTCGGAGCGAACCTCACCTTCCCGCTGCGTGAGTTCATCCACACGCACTTCGAGCAGTCGCAGGAGGCGGGCCAGTTCCTGTTGCTGCGTGCTGAGATAGCCGCGCGCCTGGTCAATGACCGTGCCGGGGAGGCCGAGGCGTTCGGCGATGCGCAATCCGGCCGAAGCGCCGGGCATCCCCGTGCGCATATGGTAGGTCGGCTCAAGCGTCTGCTCGTTGAAGCTCATGGCGGCGTTCAAAACGCCTTCGGTGGAGGCGCCGTAGATTTTCGGTGCAAGCAGGTGAGTGGAAGCCAGCGCGAAGGCGCCCCACTTGCGGACGTGATCGATGACGGCGACACCGAGGGCGCCGCCTTCCTCAGGGTCGGTGGCGCGGCCCACTTCGTCGAGCAGGACGAGCGAGTCCGCCGTGACTTCGGTGAGAATCTGACCGAGCCGGGCGACGTGCGCGGAGAAGGTGCTGAGCGATTGCTCAATCGACTGGTTGTCGCCGATATCGGCGAGGATGTTCTCAAAGATCGGGAACTCGGCTTCGGCGGCGGGGACCGGAAGGCCGCTTTGGGCCATGAGGGCGAGCAGGCCAACCGTTTTGAGAGCCACCGTTTTGCCGCCCGTATTGGGACCGCTGATGAGCAGCGTTCGCGTGATGCCTTCGAGCGTCAGATCGAGCGGAACAACGTGTTTCCGCTGACGGCGCAGAACATCGTCGAGCAGCGGATGGCGCGCCGAGCGTACATGCAGGCGCGGCGCATCACGGAGACTGAAGCGCGGCATGACGCCGCCGAACTCCATGGCAAACGAGGCTTTGGCAAAGAGGAAATCGAGTTCGCCCAGAACCTCCCAGGTTTCGCCGATCTCCACGCGGGCTTCCCTCAGCCGCGCCGTCATTTCAGCAAGAATGCGATAGACTTCGCGCGCTTCCTGCTCGCGCAGCCGCACCAGGTCGTTGTTCAACTCGATGGTTTCGAGCGGCTCAATGAACATCGTCTGGCCGGAGCCGGAAGAGGCGTGAATCACGCCTTCGACCTTGCGCTTGTGGCCCGTCACCACGGGAACCACGAAACGGTCGTTGCGGATGGTGATGAACTCCTCCTGCAGCACGCCGTCATCGCGATGGGCGCGCAGGAAGCGTTCGAGCGACTGGTGAATATTCCGCTGCTGCCGCTCGATGTCGCGGCGCACGCGGTTCAGCATGACCGAGGCCGAGTCAGCCACCGAACCGTCGGGGAGGATTTTGCCCGAAAGCTCGCGAAGCAGGGGGCGGAAATCGCCGATGCGGCCGGCTTGCGCGCCCAGCCGTGGGTGGCGATCAGCGGCGGCGATGAGGACGGCGCGGAGGTCGGCGGCGCGGTCAAGGACAGCGGTGAGTTCGAGGATCTCAGAGGGCTCGAGCGCCGCGCCTTCGATGCGCAACTTGCCCAGGTGGGCTTCTAATTCGGGGATGTTGTCGAAGCGCAACCGCAGCGAGGCGGCGCGCCCGGCGACCTGGGGATTCTGCGCCGCTTTCAGGTAGTCGATCGCCTCCTGCGTCTCCACGCCGAGGGCCTCCAACTCGCGGCGGTCCGAGGTCGGTTCCATGGCCGCCAATCGCGCACGGCCGCCGGGCGATTGGACAAACCGCCGCAGCAACTGCCTCAAGGCATCGAATTCGAGCAAACCGGCGCTCGTCTGGTTCATGGCTTCTTCTTCTGGCGCAGGGCTTCCTTCTTCGCGAAGGCCACTTCGATCACTTCCAGCGTGCCTTCGGTTACTTTTCTTGCGGCGAGGTCTTTGCGCTTCACCCACTCCACGGCGGCGGCGTCGTCACCGGGTGTGGGCTCGCCCTTCGCTTTGCACAGATAGTCGATCAGCACGTAGTGGTACTCGGCCTTACCTTCCTTGTCGCGCATGATGCGCTCGAAGATCTCGACCACAAGCAGGGGTTCGGCTTCCAGGCCCGTCTCCTCGCGCACTTCGCGTTTGAGGGCATCGGTTAAATGCTCTCCGGTTTCCACTACGCCGCCAGGAAGAGACCACCAGCCCTTGAGGGGCTGCTTGCCGCGCTGGACGAGCAGGATGCGGTCGCGATCGATGATGAGCGCGCCGACGCCAAGAATGGGGCGCTTGGGGTATCGCCGGGAGTCGCTAATACTGCACCGAGCCTTTCACGTTCATGCGAATCCGGTACACGGAGGTGTAGGCGGTCACAAAGAGCGTCTGCAAATCGGGGTCGCCGAAGGCAACGTTGCGGGGGATTTCCGGCAGTTCGATGGTGTGCAGATGTTTGCCTTCGGGCGAGTAGACTTCCACGGCGTCGGCGGTGACATAGAGGTTGCCTTTCTCGTCGACGGCCATACCGTCGGGCACGCCCTTGATGCCGCTCACGAGCACGCGTTCATTAGATGCCACGCCTTTGCCGTCGAGATCATAGGCATAGACATTGCGTTCATCGCTGTTGTCGACATAGAGGACCTTGCCGTTGGGAGAGAGGGCGATGCCGTTGGGGCGGCCCTTGGGCTTGGCGACCAGCTCAACCTCGCCTTTGGGCGTCACGTGGTAGATGCCGAAGAAGTCCAACTGGCGGCCCTCCTCCTGGCTGGCGCCGAAGGCGGGGTCGGTGAAATAAACGTGCCCGTCCTTGCGCACGATGATGTCGTTGGGCGCGTTGAACCGCTTGCCCTGGTAGCTGCCGGCAACGACGGTGACGGCGCCTTTGCGGTCGGTTTTGGTGACGCGGTGGGCGCCGCCTTCGCAATGATAGAAGTTGCCCTTGCCGTCGTAGTCGTTTCCGTTGGTGCGGTTAGACGGTTCGCGGAAGATGGCCGGCTTGTCGCCAGGAATGGCTTTCCAGATGCGGTTGTTTGGCACATCGCTCCACACGAGGTAGCCTTCTTTGGCCCACACCGGACCTTCCGTGAAGGTGTAGCCGCCGGAGAACTTTTCGACCCTCAGGTCGCTGAAATCCTGCGCGAAGAGGGTACCGGCGCAGAGGGCACTGGCGCACAAAAATAGGGACGGGAGCCGCATGGTGGTTCTAAGTTCCAGTGTAGTCCCGGCTCACACGTAAAATGAAACATGCGCGCTTTTGCGGCCCTGTTTGCGATGTCCACGCTTCTTTCCGCTGCCGACCATAACGCTCAAGTGGAGGCGTGGCGAGCCAAGCGCATCGCCGCGCTGCAAGCTGATGACGGTTGGCTGGCGGTGGCCGGGCTTCACTGGCTGAGGCCCGGTTGGAACCGGTTCGCGAACTTGCCAGCCGGCTTGGAATGGCGATTGGAAGGGACAACTGTTTCGCTGCGTCAGGGCGGGCAGGTGCGGACACTCAAGCCGGACAATCCGGGGCCGGCCGACTTTGTGCAGTCGGGCTCACTCACGATGTTCGTGATTGAGCGCGGCGGCCGGTATGGCATCCGCGTCCGAGACACGAAGAGCCCATACCGCGTCCAGTTCCACGGCATTGAACACTACCCTGTGGATGCGAAGTGGAGCGTAGCCGCGCGTTGGCATGCCTATGCACAGCCCAAGAAGCGCGTGTTGCCGACGGTGATCGAGGGGGTGAACGAGGTCTATGATGCGCCGGGCGAGGCCGAGTTCACGCTGGAGGGCAAGACCTTGAAGCTTGAGCCCGTGCTCAGCGGGGGACGTCTGTTCTTCGTGTTTCGCGACCTGACCACGGGGAAAACCACCTACCCGGCGGGGCGCTTTCTCTACGCCGACCTCGCCCAGAACGGCATGGTGAGGCTGGATTTCAACGAAGCCTACAACCCGCCCTGCGCGTTCACGCCGTATGCGACATGCCCTTTACCCCTGCCGCAGAACAGGCTGGCGATCGCGGTGGAGGCGGGCGAGAAGAACTACCACCTTGAGTAGACGCGGCGGTTAGAAGCTGTAGCGAAGGGCGAAGAGGCCGTGCGAATTGCGGCGGTACTGGCCGAGGAAATCGGCTCGGTCGCCGCGAATGAGCGTGAAGCCGGCCAGGGCGCGCCAGTTGCGGCCGAAGGTCTGCGTGAATTCGGACTTGAGCCACACACCATCGCCTGACTGATGCACGGCGGCTTCGAAGGCGATGGAGCGGCGCGGGCCGAGGGTATAGCTGGCGCGCCCGAGGAAGGCGTCGGCGAGGCCGCGGTCCGGGGCGAAGCCGGAGGGATTGCGGCGCGAAGTGACGGCTTCGCCCGAATAGCCGCCCACGAAGACCCACTCACCCACCGTCCGTTCCAGTTGGACAACGTAGAGCACGTACTCATCGGCGGTGGGCGTGCGCGAGGTGAACCAGGCCGCTTCGGTCTTCAGCGTGAACCAGGGCAGCGGTACGGCTGCGTCACCGCCATACAAGCGGAGGCTTGGGAACACACGCTGGAACTCCACTTCGAGGCTGGGAAAGCGCAGGTTGCCCTCGAAGAGCGGCAGGTAGTGGAAGCCGTCGAAGAAGACGAGCGAGAACTCGTAAGGACCGGCGTTGCGATTGAAGCGGGCGCCGAACTGCGCGCGGCCGGGGAGGCGCGAGCCGAGATCGACGAAGCGCAATTGCGCCGCCTCTTCCGGCAGCGCCGCCCAGCGCTGGTTGAGGAGCGGTGCTCGGCTGGGGGTGAAGCGAGGCGTGGCGACGAGGTCGATGGTGTTGGCGCCGCGTTCGTAGGTAGTGCGCGCGCCCTGCACGGCGAGAAAGTCGTTGTCGACGACTGAGAGGTAGTCGCGCGGAGCGAAGCGGTCGACGGGGTTGAGGATGTCCGCCTTGCCCCAGCGGATGAACTGCTTGCCCAGTTCGATGTGAAGGCCGCCACGGTGGTAGGCCGCGCTGGCACGGCGCACGGAGAAGGCGGGGCGAAGCAGGCGGCGGTCCTGCCAGTCGAGGCGTGGCTCGCGCTCCACCTGGCGGTGCGTATCGGTGCGCGCGTCAAGCGAGGCAGCGAACAACCAGTTCGAGGATGGCTGCCAGGCGGGTTCCCACCGCAGCAGGGCTTCGCTCACTACGCGGCCGCTGTCGTTCACGGCTGTTTGCGGGTATAGCGTCGTGCGCGTTTCGAAGAAGCCTCGCTGCGTGAAGGTGGATTGCGCGCAGGCCGCGCCTGCCAGCAGGAGGCAAGCCGCCCACCTCATTGGGGTCGCCGCAACGCCTGCAGGGTGAACTCGTCCTCTTTCACCGGGATGTTGTATTCCAGCTTTTCGAGCTTCATCGTGGTGCGGCTCTTGCGCTTGGTGTCGAAGACCTCCATGGTCTTGGCCGTCCACAGGCCCTTGACGTTTTCGTAATCGCGGTAGGCGATGCGGCGCATGAGTTCTTTGTCCTTGTAGCCTTCCACGGCGAGGAAAACGAAGAGGTCCTTTCGCACCCAGAGGTAGGAGTGGGTGTACTGCGAGCGCTTGTTCTGGCGTGGCCTGGACTCCAGCTTCCAGCACATTTGCCCGTCGAACTTCTCTTCGCCGAGGAGCTTGAAGTCAAACTGGTCGACGTCGCGTTCCTCCAGATCTTCGAAGCTGAAGTCGGTGCCGAAGAAGCGGGTGGAGCGGTCCTGGAGGGCGATGCGGCGGTCGCGCTGCAGTTCGGGGGTCCACATCCACTGATCCGAGGAGCGGTCGCGGTGATTGTGGACGAGCAGCGCGACACCCTTGACTTCGGGCGGGTCAAGAAACCGCAGCACCGCCTTGCTGTCGCCGAACGAGCCGATGCGCTCGTAGCGCCATTTCTTCTCGGCCACGCGGCTTTTGGCGCTCGTGACTGTGAGTGTGCCCTCGTAGCGCTGCGACTGGGAGCGATTGCGGCGCTGCACCTCCTCGATGATTTGGCGAGGGTCCTGCGCGAGGGCGCAGCTTGCCAGAAGAAACGCGATCCACTTACTCATATTCCAGTGACTCCACCAAAGAAGCGCGCACCGCCGCTTCCGCCGGCCAGATGGCCGCGACAAACGAGCACAACCCAATCACGGGGACCATCATGGCCATGAAGGCGTAGGGGAAGGTGAAATCGACGCGCAGCCCTCCCAGGTCGCGGTGCAGCATGTGCAGATTGAAGAAGATCATCACGATGCCTGCCGCGGCTCCCATGACGAGGCCGACGGCTCCGATGCTGACCGCCTCCAGCCAGATGGTGCGGCGGATCTGGTTGCGCAGGCCGCCGACGGCCTGGAGCACACCCAGTTCGCGGCGCCGGTCCGTGATGGAAACGGTGAGCGTATTGACGATGCCGAGGATGGCGACGACGAGGGCCACGGCGAGTTGGATGTAGGTGAGGCCGAACCACTGGTCAGTGAGTTTAAGGATGTACTCGCGAATGCCCTCGTTGGTGTAGACGAAGATCTCGTGCGAATCGGCCCAGCGTTTGAGAATCGCTTCGCGGACGCCGTCGCGGCTGTATCCCTTTTTGACATGGATGCGGAAGAGGTTGGCGGTGTCGTCGCCCCAGTATTTCTGAAAGAGGCTCTTGTCGATGAGGAAGCTACCCTGCTGATCGGAATAATCGACCGAGGAGCCGAGAACGGGCAGCTTCAACACGCCGCGCGGCGTGGGGATCTCGAGAATATCGCCGCGATGGATATTGCGGATGAGCGAGAGGTTGTCGGAGATGATGACGCCTTTGCCTTGCGCGCCGAGACGCACCATCTCCTCGCGGTCGCCTTCGACGGGGCGCACGCGAACACGGCCCGTGATGGCTTTGATGTCGATGGAGATGGCCATGACGGGCGCGCCGTTGATCAGAACGCGCGCATTGCGCACGGGCTGGACCTCTTCGACGCCTTCCAGGGCTCGCAGTTCATTGCCCATGGTGGCGGGGAAGCGAAACGTCTTGGCGGTGATGCTGCGGCTGGGGCTGACGTAGAGGTCGGGGTTCAGGGTGTGGTTCATCCAGTCGAGCAGCGAGTCATAGATGGCGCGCGAGACACCGGCGAAGCCGACGGCGAGGGCCAGCGAGAGCATCAGCGCGGTGACGGTGGCTGAGGTCCTGCGGGGAGCCTGAATCAGGCTGTCGGCGGCCAGCGCGCCTTCCACGGGCCAGATGAGTTTCGGGATCGGGCGGAGCGCGCGGGCGAGCCACATCGACATCGCCGGCGCGAGCAGAATCATGCTCACGATGCCGAGCAGGTAACCCGGATAGAAGTACTCGTTGCGGTTGCCCAGTCCGAGCAGCAACGCGCAACCGACTATGCACGCCGCGGCGAGCTTCTGACGCAGCCGGTTTTCGCCTTCACTCAGCACCTGGGTGCGGCCTTTTTGCAGAGCCTTCACGGGGTCGACACGGGCGGCGGAATGAGCAGGCACGTAACCGCCGACGAGGCTGGCCAACACACCGATAACAACGGCCAGCGCGGCAAGGGGCGTGCTGATTGTGATCTCGTCGGCGCTGAGGGCGTGGCCGAACACCTCTTGCAGTGTGCCCGCCAATCCAGGCACGATGCCGCGAGCCATCCAGAGCCCGGCGAACACGCCAAGCAGCGAGCCGCAGAGGCCCAATACGATGCTCTCCAGCAGAAACAAACGCTTCACCTGACCGCTGGTGGCGCCAAGGGCGCGGAGAACGCCGATCTCGCCACGGCGCTGCGTGATGGCGATGGAGAAGGAATTGAAGATGATGAAGACGCCGATGAGGAGGGCAAAGAGGCTGGCGAGGTTGATGGAAATGGTCAGCCCGCGCGACATCGATTGGAAATGGGTACCTCGTGATTGCGGCGGTTCCACCTGGAAGCCGGGGCCGACGAGCGCTTGCAGCTTGGCGGTTCCCTGCTCGATGCTCACGCCCTCGGCGAGCCCAATATCGATGCGGTCAAACAGGCGGCCGCGGCCGAACACAGCCTGGGCGGCGTAGATGTCCATGATGGCGAGGTTGCCGCCAAACACCGTGGCCAGCCCGGTGGCCTTCATGACGCCGCGGATGGTGAATGTCTTTTGCCCGCCCATGGTCTTGAGGGTCATCTTTGAGCCTCGCTGGAGCCCGGTTCGCTCGGCGAACTGGCGGCTGACGATCATGGAGTCGGGTTGGGCCAGGAAGATGAGCGGATCGTCGATGACATCCTCGTCCTCGCCTTCCAGGTCGTACTCACGTAGGCTGGCATCCCCGGTCATATCGACGCCGAGGACAAGGAGTGTTCCCTGCGAGGTGGAGAGGGCCGCTTCAATCACGGGCGATGCCGCGCTTACCTCGCGCGATGATTGCACGCGCTCCAGGACCTCCTCGGGGAAGCCTGTTTCGCCGGCCGAAACCTGCAATTGCGCCTTGCCGGCGATGCGGTCCACCGTGCGCTGGAAGGCGGACTGGATGGTGAGGTTGGCCGTGTGCATGCCGACGAACACGGCCACGCCGAGCATGATGCCGGCCAAGGTCAGCAGCATGCGCAGCTTGTGCTTGCGCACGTAGGGCCAGCTGAGCAACCGCAGGAGTTTCATTGCGCCGCCGGGCTCTCCACGCGCCTGTCGGCCAGGATGACGCCGTCTTTCAACTGCAGAATGCGTTCGCAGGCATGGGCGACGGTCATGTCATGAGTGACGATGAGGACGGTGGTTCCGAGGCGGCGGTGGAGGTCCTTGATGAGACCCAGGATCTCTTCGCCGGTGGTGGAATCGAGGTTGCCGGTGGGCTCGTCGGCGAGAAGGATGGGGGGATAGACGCTGAGGGCGCGCGCGATGGCGACGCGTTGGCGTTCGCCGCCGGAAAGCTCGTCGGGCAGATGGTCTACACGCTTGCCGAGGCCGACGAGGTGGAGCAACTCGGCGGCGCGATCCTGCGTCTTCTGTTTCGACCATCCGCGCAGGTGAAGGGGCAGAGAGACATTCTCCGTGCAGCTGAGGCTGGGCAGCAGGTTGAAGAACTGGAAGACGAAGCCGATTTTGTCGCGGCGGACGCGGGTCAGTTCGTCGTCGCTGAGTGTGCCGAGCGTGGCTCCGTCGACGGAGATCGTGCCCGTGGTGGGGTGGTCCAAGCCGCCGATGAGGTTCAGCAACGTCGACTTGCCCGAGCCGGAAGCGCCGATGATGGCGACCATTTCGCCTTTGGGGATGGTGAGGTCCAAAGGGTAAAGGGCGGTTACTTCCCGCTTGCCCGCAAACACTCTGGAGACCTGGGTGAGGTCGATCATGGGGTGAGGAATCTTCTTCCAATGTAACGCGCGATGTGGCCGGAGGCCGGGTCAGTGCGAAAATCGAAATACAGTGCGCATTGGAATAGACGCCGGCGGCACCTTCACGGACTTTGTTTTGTTGCATGAGGACGGGCGTGTGGAGGTGTTCAAGCTCGCGTCGAGCCGTCAAGCCCCGCACGAAGTGATCCGAGGCGGAATCGCGCGGGCGCGGAGTCTGGGGGATGGCAGGCCCGAGGTTGTGCATGGTTCCACCGTCGCTACCAACGCCCTGCTGGAGCGCAAGGGGGCGCGGACGGCCTTTGTGACCACGGCCGGCTTCGAAGACATGCTCGTCATCGCCCGCCAGAACCGCCGCGAACTCTACAACCTGATGCCGCCGCAGCCGGTGCGCCTTGTGCCTGAGGCGTTGTGCTTCGGCGTGCAGGAGCGGATTCTGTACGACGGCACGGTCCATGAGCCGCTGGACGTGGCCGGCTTGCGGCGTAAACTGGAGCGCGCCGGTGTGGAGGCGGTGGCCATCTGCCTGCTGCACTCCTACCGCAATCCGGCGCACGAAAAGGCCCTGCTGCGGGAATTGCGCGAGTTGGGCTACGTGTGCGCCTCGCATGAGATTTCGCCGGAATTCCGCGAATATGAGCGCGCTTCGACGACGGTTGTGAACGCCTACGTCGGGCCGTTGATGAACGACTATCTGGGCAAGCTCGGCGGGCTCTCGATCATGCAATCCAACGGCGGATTTCTGACGGCGAAGGAGGCGCGGAAGCAGGCTGTGCGGACGATCCTGTCAGGACCGGCGGGCGGCGTGGTGGGCGCGTTGGAGATGGCGCGGCGGTCGGGCTTCACGCGCATTTTGGGGTTCGACATGGGGGGCACGTCGACCGACGTCAGCCTGTGCGACGGCGCGCCGCGGGAGACGGTGGAAGCCTATGTGGATGGCCTGCCGGTGCGGGTTCCGATGCTCGACATCCACACGGTGGGCGCGGGCGGCGGATCGATTGCGCGCGTGGATGCGGGCGGCCTGCTGCGCGTGGGCCCGGAAAGCGCCGGCGCCGATCCAGGGCCGGCCTGTTATGGCCGGGGCGAGGAGTGCACGGTCACCGACGCGCAGGTGGCCTTGGGCCGCATCCGGCCGGAGCAGTTCCTGAGCGGGGGAATGGCAATCCATCCGCATCGTTCGCAGGAAGCGGTGGAGCGCATCGCGAAGCAGCTGGGACTGACGTGGGAGCAAGCCGCGGCGGGCATCCTTCGCGTGGCCAACGCCAACATGGAGCGCGCAATCCGCACGGTTTCCATCGAGCGCGGCCATGACCCGCGTGAGTACACTCTCGTTGCTTTCGGTGGCGGAGGCGGTTTGCACGCCTGTGATCTGGCGGCGGGGCTGGGTATGCGAACCGTTCTTGTGCCGCGCTTTGCCGAGGCACTATCCGCATTGGGCATGCTGATGGCGGACAATGTGCGCGACTATGCGGCCGGAGTGCTGGGGATGTCCGATTTCGAGCCCTGTTTCCGCAGGCTGGGGGCACGGGCAACGCGCGAACTTCGTGGGGCTCGACTTGAGCGCAGCGCCGACGTGCGGTACGCCGGGCAGAGCTACGAGCTGACCATACCTTGGGGCGGAGATTTTCACGCCGAGCACAAGCGCGTGTACGGATACGCCGATGAGTCGCGCGCCGTGGAGGTGGTGACGCTGCGGGTTCGCGCGCGCAAGGCGGTGGGGAAGCCTGAGATTGCCCCGCTGGCCCGCGAGCGCGGCCATTGTGGCGCGCGGCGGATCTACCTCGACGGGCGAATGGTGGACGTGCCTCTCTTGCGTCGCGGCCAGGTGGGAGGGAAATTGAGGCGGGGTCCGTTCCTGGTTCTCGACTACGGCACGACCACTTTGGTTCCCGCCTCGTGGTCGGCGCTCGTGGACCGCACGGGGAACCTTGTGATACACAGGGCCTGATGTTTCGATCCTACCGGACCAAGCTACAGGCGGCCTTCGTGCTGCTGGCGCTGGTGGCCATCGCGGTTACCGGCTATGAGGCCAGCGTCGGCGCCAGCGTGGCTCTGGAGCAGTCGACCCACCAGCGCCTGGCCGCGGTGCGGGATGCCAAGAAGAGGCAATTGGAGCGGTACTTTCGCGACATCCATAACCATGTGCTGGCGCTTTCCACGGACGAATCGGCGATCGTCGCCTTGGAGGAGTTCGGCCCGTCGTGGAAGGCATTGGGGGCAAGCGAGGATAAACGGAAGGCGGCGCTGCAGCGGCTGTTCCTGGCCGAAAACCCGCATCCGGCCGGGTCGCGGGAGTTGCTGCTGAAGCCTTCCGGGGGGCCGTTATGGTGAATTGCATGCGCGCTACCATCCCACCTTTCATCGCTACCGGAGCGCTTTCGGCTTTTACGACATCTTCCTCATCGATACCAAGGGGCGGATTCTCTATACGGTGGTCAAAGAGGCGGATTTGGGGGGCGACCTGGAGTCGCCGCCGCTGGCGGGAACCGGGCTTTCCCGCGTCTTCCGGCGGGCGATGGCGTTGCCCGGCATTGAGCAATCGGTGATGGAGGACTATGAGCCATACGCCGTGTCAGACCATGAGCTGGCGGCCTTCGTGGCCGCGCCGATCTGGCGCGCCGGCATCAAGCAGGGCGTGCTGGCCATTCAGGTCTCAGTCGATGAGGTGAACCGCGTCCTCGATGGCGATGGCACGTTTGAGTACATCGTGGGCAAGGAGGGCATGTTGCGGGCGGGAGCGCGGGCCGCGGACGGAGTTCCGGTGCTGCGCTCGTCGGCTCCGATCCGCATTCCCGACGTTGCCTGGACGCTGATTGCCGAGCTTGACTCGCGCCAGGCGCTGGCCCCGGTTCGCGCCATGCGGGCGCGGATCGCGGGGTGGGGGGCCGTGGTGGCCTGTGTTTTCCTGACGGCGGCGTGGTGGCTGGGCCGCTCAGTCACGCAGCCGGTGCTGGAGTTGGCGGCGCAGGCCCGCCAGTTGGGCTCGGGTGATTTCACGGTGCGGATTCCCGTGCGTTCGCAGGACGAGTTGGGGCAGATGGCGGAGTCGTTCAACCGCATGGCCGGGGATCTGCGCGACACCACCGTCTCGCGCGACGAACTCGACGCCGCCCATCACAAGCTGCAGGAGCTGACCGACCGGCTGATCAATTCGCAGGAGGAGGAGCGCACGCGCCTGGCACGCGAACTGCACGACGACATCACGCAGCGCATGGCGACGATTGCGATTGAGGCCGGGAGGCTGAAGCACCTTCCCGCCGACGATGCGGCGCAGTGGCGGGCGGGATTGGAACGGCTGCAGCAGCAGATGGCGCGGCTTTCCGACGACATTCATGGCCTGTCGCGGCGGCTGCACCCCTCGACGCTGGATGACCTCGGACTGGCGGCGGCGGTAGAGGGCGAGTGCCGCGGGTTCTTTGAACGCGGCGGCCCCCCGGTGGATCTGCGGGTGGAAGGGGAATTGGACACCCTGCCGCCGGCGCTGCGGCTTGCGCTCTACCGGACCATTCAGGAATCTCTGCGCAACATCGCAAAGCATGCCGAAGCGAGTGAGGTGACGCTGGAGCTGCGGCGCGCAGGCGAGCGCGTGTTGCTTACCATCAGGGATGACGGCCGGGGATTTGACCGCCAGGCGGCCGGGGGGCGAGCCGGGATCGGCCTGGCGAGCATGGCTGAGCGGATGCGGAGCGTCGGCGGGACGTTCACCGTGGATTCGGCGCCAGGAAAGGGAACACGTGTCTCCGTGGAGGCTCCTGTATGAGCAGACCGAGCGTTCTGTTGGCTGATGACCACAAGATCATTCTGGAAGGCCTGCGCAGCCTGCTGCGCGACGACTTTGAGCTGGTGGGCGAGGCGGCAAACGGGCAACAGATGGTGGAGTTGGGGCTGGCGCTCGACCCGGACGTCATCGTGGCCGACATATCGATGCCTCTACTGAACGGGATTGAGGCGTTGAGGAAACTGCGCGAGGCCGGCTCCGTGGTGAAGGTCGTCTTTCTCACGATGCACCCCGATGTGGTGTACGCGACGCGGGCGCTGGAAGCGGGGGCCTCGGGCTATGTGCTCAAGCACTCGGCCTCGGAGGAGTTGATCGAGGCGATCCGGACAGCCCTGCGCGGCGGCACGTACTTGTCGCCGCATGTTCGCAATCCGGCCGTGACGGAGTTGCTCGATGAAACGCGCCGCCACGTGAAGGAGACCATTGAGCTGACAGGGCGGCAGCGCGAAGTCCTGCAATTGCTGGCCGAGGGCAAGTCGGCGAAGGAGATCGGCGGCATTCTGGGCATCTCGGCGCGCACGGTGGAAAGCCACAAGTACAAGATGATGGACGATCTGGGCCTGAAGACAAGCGCCGAGTTGGTGCAGTACGCAATCAAAGAGGGAATTGCGGGCGGTACGTAATTTTTCGGATGGGGAAGGAGGGGTGATTCGCGGTTTCATGGTTCTGGGAGAACGAATCACATGAACAACCTCTTCAAGACCATGACCCTCACGGCAGCCGGAGCGGTTGCCGCCCTGATGCTGACCTCAGCCGGAATCGGCCGCGCCGCTGCCGCCGAGTCTGTGAGCGAGATGGCGAAGCTGCACCGCATGGCCCAGGAGGCCAACACCTCGGCTGACCATGCCAAGGTGGCCAAGATGTTCCGCCTCCAGGGCGAGGCGATGGAAACCAAAGCCATCGCGCACGAGAAGAAGGCCAAGGAGTTCGAGGCCAGGCCGAAGTCGCCGCTGGCTCATAAGTGGCCCGCCATGGCCCCGCAGCAGGGACGCGAAGAGCGCGCCCTCGCGGTGCAGTCCCGGCGCGCCGCGCAGGAGTCCTTCGAACTGGCAGCCAAGCACATCCAGCTTGCTGTTGAGCTGAGGGAAACCACCGCGGACGCAGGCAACTAAACGGTTCACCGGCTTCCATAGACCCGGCCGGTGCCACAGCCGGCGGACCCTCGCACAAGCGAGCCCCCCCTGTAGGGGCTTGCTTAGTGGATGGGTCCGCCGGCTCCTGGTTTGAGAGGCTCCAGTTGGATGACGCCGAAGGCGGCCTCATATTGCTGCAGGTTCTGGTTGAGCAGGTTGGCCAGCGCCTTGGCTTGTTGCGGACTCAGGTAGATGCCCTGGAAGTTTGTGATGTTCACCTCGTCGGGCACGCTCTGCTGAATGGTGCCGAACATGAGGAAGAAGTCCCAGAGGTTCACGCGCACCTGCACGGAGTTGGCGTAGCTTTCCTTGTAGTCGGCCGTATGGGCCACGTTCACCTTGGTGGGTTGGGGGTTCATGGTTCTATCTCGTCAGGGGATCTTCGATCCAGGGTGGGGTTGCTTCGATCAGACGGCCCAGTTCCGGTTCCAGCGCCGCCATGCGCTCGCGCATGCGCCAGGCGATGTTGCGGTAGGAAAAGTGGCCTTTCACACCTGAGCGCAGGCGCGAGATGTACTCCGCTTCGGCGAAGTCCATCTTGAAGAGGAAGCGTGCGCGCGCGCCGAAGGGCATGAGGTAGTGGGAACCGGGCTCGGGAAGCTGTCCAATGGCGGCGAAGGCTGAGCGCATGGCGTCGTGGTAGGTGTCGGCGGCGCCGGCTTCACCAATGGCTGTCGGAGTCTCATAGCCCAGTTTGCCGGAGTAAGCCTGGCGGTACTGCTGGCAGCGGCGGTGACGGTGCAGATCACGGTAGGCGCCGATGTCCATCACGATGTCGTACGCGTACAGGTTTCCGCGGAATTCGCGCAGCAGGTCATCTTTCCGCGCGCGCGACTGCATGGCCACATCGATCACCTCGGCGCGCCGGGCGTCGTTCCACTTGCAGGCCAGGTCGTAAAGCTCCCGGAAGGGCCGGTCGGTCACCGGATAGAGCAGGGTGGCAACGATGTCGGCCGCCGTGTTGGCGGGTTTGAGCAGATCGACGTCATCGATGCGCGCGCCGGCGGCGTGGGGGAGATTCTGTTTTGCCCACATCTTCAGATCGGCGCTGGCCTTGATGCGGTGCGGATCGGCATCGCAGTACTTGGCCAAGGTAGGAGCCAGCGGTGCGTGGGCCACGCTGCGGTCCCACACGCAATCAGGTTTCTCCGCGCAGGCCCGGACCATCTCGCCGGCGAGTTGGCGCAGTTCGATGTAGTCGCTGCCCCGCAAGCGGGCGATCTGCCGCTCAAGCGTGCGGATGCTGACGACCTGCCCCACGCCGGTCGGGACGCCGAAGAAGAGCAGGTAGCGAGCCACGTCGAAGGCGCGCGCGGTGAGGTTGCGCTGGTAGGCGTCCTGCTTCATTTCGGGCGGCTTCGGGAGTTTGGCGGTGAGGTGATCAAACACCTGGGCGTGCACTTTTTCGTAGGCCGCCAGCAGGTCGAGCCCCGCGTGCTGGTAGATCTCCACCTGCCGCTCATTCAACTCAGCGGGAGTGAGGAAGCCGGAGCGGGAAAAGTCCTGGTAGCGCGATGACCGCGCCTGTCCGTCCCACAACTGCTCATCCTCCACCTCAGTGGCGGCCAGTTCGGAGATGCCCTCAAAACAAAAGACGAGGTGGCCGAGGTCGGCAATGGAGGCGTGGCCGTATTGAAAATAGAAGCTGTCGAGGAACTTGGAGGAGTCGTGGGTGCGCACCCATTCGAGCGATGCCGCGATGGAGTCAGGCGAGCGCGAATAGCGCGCCAGCGCGTAGGCGCACGCCTCTGGGGGAACGCCGGCAACCGTCACAACTCGTTTCTCAGCCAAACTGATAGTGTAGCCATTCGCCCACCGCCATGAAGATCCGCATCGAACGCATTCACCCCGAGGCCCAGCTTCCTCACTACGCCCACGGTCCCACGGAGGACGCCGGGATGGACCTGCGGGCTGTGGAGGAGGTGCGGCTGGAACCGGGGGTTCCCGGGCTCATCCCCACCGGATTGCGCGTGGAGATCCCGTCCGGATGCGAGGGGCAGATCCGCATGCGGAGCGGCCTGGCGCTGAAGCACGCCCTCATTCTGCCCAATTCGCCCGGCACGATTGATCCCGGCTACCGGGGCGAGGTGAAGGTGATCGTGCTCAACCTGGGGCGGGAGGCCTACACCGTGCGGAAAGGCGAGCGCATTGCGCAACTCGTGGTCGCGCGCTATGAGCCGGTGGAATGGGAGGAGGCGCGAGTGAACGAATCCGCGCGGGGCGACGGAGGCTTCGGCTCGACGGGAGCCCACTAAGCGGGCCAGGGGGACGGTCAGCGAGGTTGCGGGAGGAGAGCGGCAAGCCTGTCAGCTTGCCGCGGCGGCCCGGCGCATGATCGGGTTTGTTCGGGCCTGCGACATCCTGCGATGCCCGCGGTGGGGATGGATCAGTTCCTGCAGCCGCGAACGCAGGGAATCGAGCTCCGCCTCGGTCGCCCCGTAGGTGCACTCCAGGTCGTGGCGTGTCAGTCCGCGGGAGAAGTAGCCCACCAGGATATCGCGTTCCCGTTTGGTGAACGACATGAGAGCCCGTTCGAAGGTGCGTGCGGTTTCGCGCATCCGGATACGGTCCATAGTGGTCATCACAGGAGTGGCCCAGGGCGGCTGGCGGTGGGTCGCCGCCACCTGCTGGCGTTCGATTACTGTGCGCAGGAACCGGACAAACTCGCGCGGGTCGCGGATGCGTCCCTTCCGGATTTCCTCCATTGCCCCAGCGAGCGTCTCCTCGACGAACGCTTCGAGTCCGACCGAGCCAAGTGACCGTTTCAACATCACGCGCACTCCGGTGTAGTAGTTGTTCCTGAACTCGTTGCAGGCTTGGGCATCGCAGGCCTCTATGCGCCTGGCCAGGGCTACCCACCTGTCGCGCTCGGCCGCCATCAACGTTGACTCATCGCGGGCGGCAGCGTCACTTTCAGGCGATCCAAGGTCAGCACTCTCGTGCGGTGCACTCAATCGATCCATCATCTTTGACTCTCCTCCACTCAACTTCATAGCCGGGAGTCACTTGCCGCGCGCAAGTCCCACAGCTTCCGCGGTTCGAATGCCAGTGGTTTTTCCCTCTCACCGGCATTCCCCCGATAGGGCTCGTTACGAACTACCGCAAGAAGAGTGGGGGAGACAACAGAAATGTATCAAAAGAGTGGTAGAGAAAACGCCCTGGGGGGGTAGTACTACACGTCAGGAGGGAGAACTTCCGGCGAAAACACTGCTAATCGTGGACGCAGACCGCTGAAGTCCTGTGGATATCTTGTGAAAATCGAGAGGAAAGTCTGTCGGTTTGGATGAGAGCCGGTCAGCGCGTCTTGTGCCGCGCTTCTTCCAGAATTCGTTTTGCGCGCTCGGGGTTAAAGACACCGCAGGAGCAGAAGCGTGTCATGTAACTGGCGGCCTCCTCGGGCGTGCGGCGGCCTTCCTTGACCCAGTCGATCATCTTTTTTGCCAGTGAACCGGCGACCATACCGTGCCCGCACATGGTCATCAGCTCGAGCACCTGGGTGTTGGGCAGCTTCTCCGTTTTGCCTTCGAAGCCAAGGGAATAGCCGACGCTGTGGCGTTTGATGCCGGCGGCCTCACAGCAGCCGATGGCGTTCTCCATGGAGCTGGAGACGTTGATCGACATGCCGAGGTCGGCCTCACGGACAGCTTTCACAAAGGCCTTGGCCTTCTCCATGTTGTCGAAGACGGCAGCCACGGTGGTGGGAGCGTCGAGCCCGGACACCACCTCTTCCAGGTTGGGCGTGCGGTCGCGGTTCCAGTGTGCGGTAGGGTTCATCTTCTGGCAGGGCCGCAGCGCCCCGCCGTGGCGCGCGTCACCGAGGTTCACGGGGCCGAACGGAACAGCCATTTCGAGGAACTTGCGCAGCTTCGGCAGCGCCTCATGATCGTTCTTGCCGCGAGCGCACATGGCAAAGACGATGATGTCGTCCTGAAAGCTCTCGGCGTTGCCCTGGCGGTGAAGTGTGTTCGTCATGTCGCATCGTCCTCTCTTGGCGCCTTCACGGCTTAGCGCGCACTCACGGCTTCCTGTGGTTTCTCGATCGCGTCCGGGTTGGTGATGCGTCCCAGTCCAATGTTCGTTTTGGCGCGCTGCGGATCGTAGCCGAGTTTTTTCAACACGGGCAGGACGATCGGGTCTTCGCCGTTCTCATCGCAGCGCACGCCCACGCCCAGCACGACGACCGTGTCCACTTCCTTTTCCACCTTCCACACGAGGCGGACGACCTCTTCGCAACGTTCGATGGGGACCTTGATTTCGACGATCGCCGACATGATCTTCTCATTGAGAATGTCGTCGCGGATTTCGCCCGTAGCCTTGTCCTTGAGCAGCGTCGTGATGGGGTTCTTCTTCTCGAACTCCACGCCAGACGCCGCGAGCGCCACGGTCATCTTGTTGATGTCGCGGAAGCGGACGCCAACGCCTGGACGCCCGAACTCGATGGTGAAGCCGACTTCGCCCACCTTGACGCGCCCGCTTACGTCGTTCGTCTTCACTTCCTCGGTTCCGCGCCCCTCCACACCGGTGGATTCGTGCGGCACACGCGGATCGGAGAAGGCGCGGCGAACCACGCGCGGCCAGGTCAGATCCTCCGGCTGGAATGCCGCCGTGGGGCACACATCGGGTTCGGGATCGAAGCGGATGCGGAACAGCTTCAACAACCCGCGCATCGTCCGGACCATGGTGGGATTGAGGTGCTCCTGGCTCAGGCCGTTGTAACAGGAGAAGCACTCGACGCACTCATCTCGATCAATGGTCGACCGGTTGGTCAGCGGATCCACATAGATCGCCCCCATGGGGCAGACATAGGTGCAGTTGCCGCAGGCCACGCATTTATTGGAATCGATGCGCATACTTCACTCCTAGGTAAACAATCGTCGGGATGCATCTATTCTTGCAAAGAGGAACGCGGCTGTCACGCACAGCGCCGCCGCCACCAGGAACGGTACGTTCCACCCGTAGCCCTGAACCAGATAGCCGACCACGGCGGAAGAGATGGCCCCGCCGATGTTGCCCATGGTGTTCATGACGGCCGAAACGGAGCCGGCAAAGTCGCCGCCCACATCGAGCGGGATGGCCCAACTGACGCCGACGGTCAACTCCAGCCCGAAGAAGGCGAGGCAGGTGAAGACTACGCTCAGGTGAGGGTCAGCGGTGAGGGTGGCGGGCAGAATGCCGGCCGCCGCCAGGGCGAAGCCGAAGCTGCCGACGCCGCGGCGGGCCAGCCGCAGGTTGCCCGAGGAGTGGGCCCAACGGTCTGACACCCAGCCGCCGAGGAAGTCGCCGAAGACACCGGCAAGCAAGGGCAGACTGGCGTAGAAGCCCATCTGTTTCAGATCGAAGCCGCGGTGGGCGTTGAGGTACTTGGGAAACCAGTCGAGGTAGACGGCCAGGCAGTAGCCGTAGCAGAAGTACATCGACGACAGAACCCATATCTGCCGCGTTCCGAGGATGATGCCCCAGGGCACGTCGGTGGCGGCGCGCTTGTTGGGGGCGCCCAGTTTTTCGCGAATCAATTGGCGTTCGGCGTCATTCAACGAGCCATGCTCGTCGGGCGTGTCGCGGTAATACCAGAACCAAAGGGCGGCCCAGAATAGTCCAAGGACGCCAAAAACGTAGAAAGGGGTCCGCCAGCCGTACTCGGCGATCAGCCAAACCACAATGGGCGGTGTAAACGCGGCGCCGAGCCGGGAGCCGGCGTGGGTGATGCCCTGCGCATAACCGCGTTCGGTGGGCAGCATCCAGCGCGACAGGCTGCGCGTGGCAATGGGAAACGCCCCGGCCTCGCCGACGCCGAACAGGAAACGTACGGCGGCCATGGAGTTGACACTGAAGCTGGCCGCGGTGAGGGCGGTGAAGCCGCTCCACCAGGTGACGATCAGCGTCAGGGCGCGGCGGGGCCCGATGCGGTCGCCCAACCAGCCGCCGGGGATCTGGAACAGCGCATAGCCCCATCGGAACGAGCTAAGAATCCAACCCATTGCCACAATGGAGATGCCCAACTCTTTTTGGATGGAAGGAACGGCCGCGCTGATGACGACACGATCCATGTAAGTGATCATGTAGGCTGCGACGGTGAGCCAGAGGACAATGTGGCGGACGCGCGTGGGACGCTGCACGGTTGGTGCATCGTATCATAGGCTTGAAACCATGCCCCCGGACGCACCCGCACCCGCCCCCCTCGTTGCCGTGATCATGGGCAGCCGCTCGGATTGGGCGACCATGCAGCATTGCGATGAGACGCTGGCCCAGTTGGGCGTGCCGCGCGAGTGCCGCATTGTCAGCGCCCACCGGACGCCTGACCTGATGGCGGAGTTCGCCAAAACGGCGCGGGCCCGAGGGATTGAGGTGATCATTGCCGCCGCCGGCGGAGCGGCTCATCTCCCTGGTATGACCGCGGCCCACACGACGCTGCCCGTGCTCGGCGTGCCGATTGAAAGCGCCGTGCTGCGGGGGGTGGATTCGTTGCTGAGCATCGTGCAGATGCCCGGCGGGATTCCTGTCGCTACGCTGGCCATCGGTAAAGCGGGCGCTATCAATGCGGCCCTGCTGGCGGTCTCGATTCTGGCGAACAAACATCCCCAGTATGCGGAGCGGCTGGAGGAGTTCCGCCGCGCGCAGACGCAGCGCGTCCTGGAGGACTCACTTTCGTGAGCCTTTTTTCGCGGGCGCCCGTCCTGCCTGGGGCTACGGTGGGCGTTCTGGGCAGCGGTCAGCTCGGCCGCATGTTCGCCATCGCCGCCCGGCGCATGGGCTACCGCGTGCACACCTTCTCCCCGGACGACGACACGCCCACGGGCCAGGTTGCCGACCTGGAAATCAAGGCAAGCTACGACGATCTGGATGCCGTGCGGCGCTTTGCCCAGTCGGTGAGCGTGGTCACGTTTGAGTTTGAAAACGTCTCCTCGGCGGCCACGGCGGCGGCGGCCGAATTCGCTCCTGCGCGGCCGTCCGGCGAGGTACTTCATATCACGCAGCACCGCCGCCGTGAGAAGACCTTCCTGCGCGACCATGGATTCCCGGTGACGCAGTTCGAGGTGGTCAACTCGCTCGACCAACTGCCGCACGCCATTGCCGAACTGGGGCTGCCGGCCGTCCTCAAATCCGCCGGATTCGGTTACGACGGCAAAGGTCAGGCCAGGATTCACAGCGACACCAATCTGGCCGCGGCTTACCAGCAGGCCGGCGGCGGCGAGTGCGTGTTGGAAGCATTTGTCGACTTCGAGTGCGAGTTCTCCGTGGTGGCGGCCCGCGCTTTGGATGGCGGCTTTGCCCACTACGGCGCGGTGGAAAACGAGCATAGCAACCACATTCTCGATGTCACCACGGCGCCGGCCTCGATTCCCCCGGAGGCCGCGCGCACGGCCGTGGAGATCACGCGAGGGGTGCTGGAGGCGCTCGACGTGGTCGGCGTGCTCTGCGTCGAGTTCTTCCTGGAGCGATCCGGCCGCGTGCTGATCAATGAACTCGCGCCGCGGCCGCACAACTCCGGCCACTTCACCTTCGATGCCTGCGTGACGTCGCAGTTTGAGCAGCAGTTGCGCGCGATTTGCGGCCTTTCGCTGGGCTCCACCGAACTGCTCCGCCCGGCGGCGATGGCTAACCTGCTGGGTGACCTTTGGGCCAACGGTGAACCCAACTGGCAGGCCGTAACGGCGCTGCCGGAGGTGAAGCTCCATCTCTACGGGAAGGCATCGCCGCGCCCCGGCCGCAAGATGGGACACCTCACGGTGATGGCGCCGACCGCCGAGGAAGCCGCCGAACGGGTCCGCATGGCGAGGGGTCTGCTCGCGTCACACTGAGGCGGTTCGTGGTTTGCGCAGTGTTCACGGAGAGCTTTTTTGCGAGGTCCGGGTCCTGGCGTTTGTGCCGCAACAATTGCGCGGCGTTGCATACTACCCGTATGCCTCGGATTACCCTCGCGCTGCTTCCTCTGCTGCTTTCCGCACAGGATTGGCCCCAATTGCTCGGGCCTGATCGCGATGGCCGCTACGCTGGACCTTTCTCACCGAAACCGGCGTTCACCAAACTGTGGGAACGGCCCGTGGGCGAAGCGTTCGCCGCGCCCGTGGTCGCCGGCGGCCGGTTGCTGGTGTACCACCGCGTCGGTGATGACGATCTTCTGGAATCGCTCGACGCGGCCACGGGGAAAGCGCAGTGGACCTACAAGTACAAGACGGCCTACCGTGACGATTTCGGCTTCCTCGAAGGCCCTCGCGCCACCCCTGTGGTGGATGGCGACCGTGTGTATCTGTTCTCGGCCGAGAGCGTCCTGCGGTGCGTGTCGCTCACCAGCGGCAAGTTGGTGTGGCAGGTGGATGCCCGCGAGCGGTTTGGAGCGGCCAAGGAGTACTTCGGCGCAGCGTCAGTACCGGTGGTTGAGGGCAAATTGCTGCTCGCCAATGTCGGGGGACGGCGGGATGGCGGCATCGTCGGGCTCGACAAGATGACGGGCGCTACCGTATGGAAAGCCGCCCCGGACGAAGCTGGGTACTCCTCGCCCAACATCGTCACCATCGCGGGCACGCGCCATGCTCTGTTTTTCACAAGAAGTGGTCTGATCGACGCCGATCCAGTGACGGGAGCGATCCGGTTCCAACTCCGCTGGCGTGCGCGCATGGCAGCCAGCGTGAACGCGGCCGTGCCGCAAGTGGCCGGGAACCTCGTGTTCGTCTCGGCCAGCTATGGCACGGGAGCGACGGTGCTTGAGGTCACGGGTAACTCGTACCGGCAGCTCTGGCAGGAGACGATGAGCTCTCCAACCACTACGCGACCTCGGTTCACCTCAACGGCTATCTGTATGGCTGGCATGGGCGGCAGGAGATGGGGCAGGAATTGCGTTGCATCGAGCTGCGAACCGGGAAGGTCCAGTGGTCGGTCCCGAACCTCCGCGCCGGCACGGTCACGCTCATGAAGGACCATGTGCTGGTGGTCACCGAGTCAGGCGAGGCCATCATCGCCCCCGCTTCCCCCAAGGCGTTTCAGCCGGTGTCTCGAAAGATACTACTGCAACCGGCGGTGCGGGCCTACCCGGCTCTATCCGGCGGACGTCTGTATCTGAGGAATGACCGGACACTGGCTGCTTTTACATTGCAATGAAACAGCGCATGATACCCTGAGGGTCGTGCGGCAACTTATCGCGTTTGCACTTGTTTTCCCGGCTCTCGCGGCCGCGGCGGAGCCCTCTCCTCTGGTGAGTATCCTCGCCGACGAGTTGAAGAGAAACTTCGCAATTTTGCAGGAAAAGGGCGACCCTAAGCCCTACTTCCTTTCCTACGCCGTCACCGAGCAGCAGAACTGGTCAATGAATGCTGTGTTGGGGGCCATCACTTCCAACAACAAGCGGCACAACCGGGTCCTGGATGTGTCCATGCGCCTTGGCTCGCCGAAGCTGGACAACTACCACCAGATCCGTGGCGACATGCCGGACTTTGCCGCTGCCGCCCCGGTGGCGCTGGAAAACTCGCCCGCCGCCATCAGGCGCCGGGTGTGGGCCGAGACCGACCGCGTCTACCGACTGGGTACGCAGCGGTTGACCAACATCAAGACGAATAAAGAGGTGAAGGTCGCCGATAGGGAGACCGCCGCCGACGACTTCTCGCTCGAACAGCCGGAAACGGCCGCCGTCGCCACGGCCACGATCGCCTTCCACGAAGAGGAGTGGAAAACCCGCCTGCGCAAGCTCTCGGCGCGATTTTCGAAGTACCCGAAGGTGCTGGCCTCGCAAGTCACGGTCACGGCGATCAGCGAGACCAAGTATTTCGTCACCAGCGAAGGCGCACGGCTGCAGCATGGCCGCCCCTTTGCCCGCATCATGATCGTGGCGCAAGGTAAGGCGACGGATGGTATGGACCTGAGCACCGCGGAGAGCTTCTCCGCTGCCGATCCCCGCAAACTGCCGAAAGATAGCGAAATTGAGGAGCCCATCGACAGGGTCGCCAAGGACCTCACCAATCTTCTCGAAGCGCCGCTGGTGGAGCCCTTCGTCGGCCCGGCCATTCTCTCCGGGCGTGCCGCCGGGGTCTTCTTCCACGAGATTTTCGGCCATCGCATTGAGGGCCACCGGCAGAAGGATGAGACGGATGGCCAGACGTTTACCAAGCGGGTGGGCGAGAGCGTGCTGCCTAGCTTCCTTTCTGTCGTGTTCGATCCCACGCTGCGCGAACTCGCCGGCGAGGATCTGCATGGCTGGTATGACTTCGACGACGAGGGCGTGCGGGCACGCAAAGTGAACCTGGTGGAGAACGGCATCCTGAAGACCTTTCTCATGTCGCGCTCCCCCATCGCCGGCTTCGACCACTCTAACGGCCATGGCCGCAAGCAGGCGGGGGCCGAGGTGGTTTCGCGGCAGTCCAACCTCATCGTACAGGCGGCGCAGACCGTGCCTGAGAAGAATCTGAAAGAGATGCTGCTGGCCGAGATCAAGCGCCAGAACAAGCCCTACGGCTACTACTTCCAGGACATCACGGGTGGCTTTACAACCACTGGCCGGCAGGGATTCCAGGCGTTTAAGGTGATCCCGCTGGTGGTGTACAAGGTCCACCCGGACGGCAGGGAGGAACTGGTGCGTGGAGCCGACCTGGTGGGGACACCGCTGGCAAGCTTCGCCAAGATTTTGGCCGCTTCGGACAAACCGGGCATCTTCAATGGTTACTGCGGGGCGGAGTCGGGCTCTGTGCCAGTCAGTGCTATTTCGCCTTCGCTACTGATCGGGGAAATTGAGATTCAGAAGAAGGACCAGTCGCGCGATCAGCCGCCGCTGTTGCCGGCGCCGTCGGATGGAGGGGCGAACTGATGAACCTCTCCCGCCGCCAGTTTGCCGCACTTCTTGCTGCCGCGCGGGCCGTTGCCGCCCAATCGCCCGCCGCCGCGGAGAGCGATGAGATCCTGCAGGCATTACAGCAGGAACTCGAGCGGTCCAAGGCCCTCAAGCTGGCTAACCTGCCCTCGCCCTACTTCGTTGAATTCGCGCTCGACGACACGTATTCCTTCTCCGTCTCCTGCGTTCTGGGTGCGTTGATCAACGCCGCCAGCGCCAGTTCCCGGCTGCCCCGCGTGCAACTGCGCGTGGGAACTCCGGAGTTCGACAATACGAACTACATGTTCAGCCAGTTCTTCGGCGGGCGCATGGGAGGAGGAAGAATTCCGCTTGAGGCCGGGCCACTCATCCTGCGCCGTGAATTCTGGTTGGCGACCGACCGCGCGTACAAAGGGGCGCTGCAGGCCGTGGCCCGCAAACGCGCCGCATTGCAGAACGTGACGCAGCAGGAAAAGATCAACGACTTCGCCAAGGCCGAACCGGTGCGGTATGTGGAGCCGCGGCAGAAGATCAGCATCGACGAGGCGGCCTGGAAAGAGCGCACGCGCCGCGTCTCGGCTGTGTTCGACAAATTCCCGCAGGTGCTGAATTCCGGCGCTGAGTTCTCGGGCGGTTTTTCGACGGCCTATCTGGTGAACACCGACGGCGCGGCGGTCCGCATGAGCGACAACCTCTTCACGATGCGGTTGCGCGCCGATTCGCAGGCCGAAGATGGGATGCCCATTCACGATGCGCTCGTCTATTCGGGACGGAATCTATCGGACCTGCCCGGCGAAGACGTGGTACTGAAGGGCGCCGAGGAGATTGCCGGGAACGTCACGGCGTTACTGAAAGCTCCCGTTGGCGAGGATTACTCCGGCCCCGTGCTCTTCGAGGGCGTTGCTTCGCCGCAGTTGTTCGCTCAGCTGCTGGGCGCTCAGTTGTCGCCTATGAGAAAGCCGGTGGCCGAGCCTGGCCGCCCAGCGCCGGTGGCCGCAAGCGAATTGGAAGGACGCATTGGCTCGCGCATCCTGCCTGAATGGATGGACGCCGTCGATGACCCCACACAGACGGTGTACAAGGGCCACACGCTCTTCGGCCATTATCCGGTGGACGGCGAGGGCATCAAGCCTGTGCCTCTGAAGGTGGTGGAAAAGGGCACGCTAAAGCACTTTCTGCTCTCCCGCACACCGATTCGGGGATTTGAAGGTTCCAACGGTCGGGCCCGATTGCCCGGTCCCTTTGGCGGCGCGGTCGCCAGCTACAGCAACCTCTTCGTGAAAGCCAATGAGACCACAAGCAAGGATGGCTTGAAGAAGAAGCTGCTGGAAATGGTGCAGCAGCGGGGCAAGCCGTTTGGGATCATCGTGCGCAAGCTGGACCTGCCGGTTTCGGCCTCGGCACAGGAGTTGCGCACCCTCGCCCAGGCGGCCAACCAGCGCGGCGGCGGAGTCGTGAGCCTTCCCACGCTGGTCTACCGCGTCTATCCCGATGGCCGCGAGGAACTGGTGCGCGGCCTGCGGTTCCGCGGTGTCAACACGCGTTCGTTGCGCGACATCTTCGCTGCCGGCGACGACGAGGCCGTGTTCGATTTTGTCGGCCAGGGCGGCTCGCTTGCCTCGATTTCGCCGAGCGGGTACGTGACCACTCACACCATCTGCTCACCGAGCATTCTGTTCGAAGATCTCGAACTCGAAAAGCGAACCGACGACTGGCCCAAGCTGCCGCTGGTGCCGCCGCCGCCCGTCAACGCCTGACCTCTCGAACCATGCGACTGCTGACGCGCGCCGTATTCCGCGAGGTGGCCTCGGCCGCCGTGCTCGGCACCGTCTTGTTCGCTTTCGTCATCTTCCTGCAGAAACTCAACAGCGGGAAGTATTTTGAGGTCCTGCTGCGCGGCTCGGCCACGCCCAGCATGGCGGCCTACCTGTTTGCGCTGGTTCTTCCGCCGGTGCTCGGCTTCGCCTTACCGATCGGCAGCCTGGTGGGCGTGCTCATCGGATTGGGACGCATGTCGGCCGATGGCGAGATTACGGCGATGCGGGCGGCCGGGGTGCCCAGCCGGCGGGTGGCGCTGCCGATCCTGCTGTTCGCAGCGATCATGATGATGTGCGCGGGCACCGCCTCGCTGTGGCTGACGCCGGTGTCGATTCGAGAAACGTATCGTGTGTTCAATACGCTCATCGCCCGCCAGCTTTCGGCTGAGATCACGCCGCGTGTGTTCGCCGAGCAGTTCACCAGCTCAAACACGATCTTGTATGTGGGCGACGTGATCGCCTTGCCCGGCACGGTGGCGAAGTGGCGGAACGTCTTCATTGCCGATCTGACTCCTCCGGAGGAGCGCTCCGGCGGGGGCAGCTATGCCGATTCGCCGGCCATCACCGTCGCCACCGAAGCGATCGCCGTACCCGACCCGGTGCGCAACTCCATCCAGCTCTCGATGACAGGGACGAGTTCCCACCAGGCGGGCAGCGATCCAGGCGTCTACTACAACACCTACTCTCCTCGCGGCGACCAGTTGCTGCAAGCCAAGCCACGTGAAGAGCAGAGCGCCAAGGCCTGGATCGCCATGGATACACGCCCGCTGCTGGCCGCGATCCGCGCCGAACCCGATCGCACCGCCAGCCGCGATGCGCGCGTCGAACTGCATCAGCGCTTCTCGTTCCCAATCGCCTGCCTGCTGCTGGCCGTCATCGGCATCCCGATCGGCGTGTCCACGCGGAAGGGCGGCAAGTCGGGCGCCATGGTGATCACGGTAGCGCTCGTCTTTCTCTATTGGATGATGCAAATCAGCCTCATCAAGTTGGCGCAGCAAGACAAGTTGCCCGTGGAGGTGGCCGTGTGGCTGCCCAACGTCATCTATGCGCTGGCCGGCATCCTGATGCTGTTCGGAATTGAGCGGCCGGGGGACCGTGATTTATTCGCCCTCGCCGGGCGCCGCCTGAGCGACCTGTGGGCCGGGCTGCGCAGTCGCTTCTCACGCGCGCCGCGAAGGGCCACATCGCTCGGCCGCCTGCGCATCCCGCTGCTGCCCGGGGTTGTCGACACCTACGTGCTCGGCGAGTTTCTCTTCTACTTCGCGATGCTGCTCACCAGCTTCGTTCTGATGGCTCATGTGTTCATCTTCTTCGAGCTGCTGGGCGACATCTTCTCACGCGGCATTCCGTGGCAAAGGGTGGCCACCTATCATTTCTTCCTCACCCCGAAGCTCATCTACGACTCGGCCCCGATGAGCGTGCTGGTGGCCGTGCTGGTCACCTTCGGCATCCTCTCTAAGAACAACGAAGTAATCGCCATGAAGGCCTGTGGTGTCAGCCTCTACCGTATGTCGGCGCCGATCCTGATCGCGGCCACGGTGATGAGCGGCGCGCTGTTTGCCTTCGACCATTACTACATCCCCGACGCTAACCGTATTCAAGACGGGATTCTCAACGAGATCAAGGGCCGCCCGGTGCAGACCTATCTTCGGCCGGACCGCAAGTGGATCTATGGCGAAGGCTCGCGGATCTTCTACTACAAGTACTTCGACTCAAACGCCATGGTGATGGCCGGGGTGAACGTGTATGAGATCGACCCGAACAACTTCCGTTTGCGTCGCCATATCTCCGCCGAATCGGCATCGTGGGAACCGCGTGTGAAGGGTTGGATCTTCCAGCACGGCTGGACACGCGATTTTGATGGAGTTCGCGTGAAAGACTACCGTACCTTCACGGCCACGTTGTTCGACGAAATCACGGAGACACCGTCGTGGTTCCTGAAAGAGGTGAAGCAGGAAAAGCAGCTCAACTTCATCGACCTGGACCGTTACATCCGCGAGCTGCAGCAGGCGGGATTCGACACCATCCGCCTCAAGGTGCAATACCACAAGAAATTCTCCGTGCCCCTGTTCGTGCTCATTATGGCGTTGATTTCCGTGCCCTTCGCGTTTCTCACGGGCAACCGCGGCGCCATGGCGGGGGTCGGCGTAAGCTTCACCATCGCCATCGCCTACTGGGCCAGCTCACGCATGTTTGAGGAGATCGGGAACCTGGCCGAACTTCCACCGAGCATCGCCGCATGGTCTCCGGACGCGCTCTTCTCTCTCGCCGGGCTCTACCTCTTCACAAGGATGCGTTCGTAAGCCTCGGTGGGCCCTGTAGGATTCGAACCTACGACCAAGGGATTATGAGTCCCCTGCTCTAACCGCTGAGCTAAGGGCCCGCTCGCTCCAACGTAACACGGACAGGGCGTGCATCCGCCGGATGCTGGCGGGAACCAGTTCGAGTCGAACGAACCAACGGCCGGTAAGACCGTTCAACGGTTTTGAAGACCGGGCCTGCCACCGGGCAAGATTGGCTCCCGTAACTATTTAGGATCGCCTGTGACCGGCCCGGCGCGCTACACGAGTTTGGCCTTGCGCAGCGGCAGTTCACGGATTCGCTTGCCGGTGGCCGCGAAAATAGCGTTGCACAGGGCGGGGGCGATGGGCGGCACACCAGGCTCGCCAACGCCGGCCGGAGGCGCGCTTGAGGGAACGATGTGCACATCCACCACGCGCGGCGCTTCGTCAATGCGCGCCACCGGGTAGGTGTCGAAGTTCCTCTGCTGAATGACGCCGCCCTTTGCCGTCATCTCGCCCAGCATGGCGATGCTGGTTCCAAACACCGCCGCGCCCTCAAACTGCGACTTCACACGATCCGGATTGATGATGCGGCCCGGATCGACGGCATAGGTCACGCGCGGGATCTTCACCTTGCCCGCGGCATCCACCTCGACCTCGACCATGGCCGCGATGTAGGAGAGGAAGCTGCGATGAGCAACGATGCCATAGCCCTTGCCCCCGCCTGACTTCTTGTTCGCCCAGTTCGAACGGCTGGCGCATACCTCAAGCACCCGGCGCAGGCGCGCGGTGTCGATGGGGAACTTCTTGTCGGGCTTGTGCAAGGCGGCTTGCTTGGCGATCTCGGCATCGATGACGCGGCCGGGGCCGATCAGCTTTAAGTAGTAATCGACGCGATCCGCGTTGGCCTGCGCGGCCAACTCATCTACGAACGAGTGCGTGGCGAAGGCGTGGTAGATGTGCGACACCGAACGCATCCAGCCGATACGCACATGGCACTCGGCGGGGCCGTTCTCGGCGCGGAAATTGGCGATGGTGAACGGATTGTCGATCCACCCCATGCCCATTTCAAAATCGGCGCCATACTTGGCGTCCTTGGCGAACATGTTGCCGATGGACGGAAACACGCTGCGCTGGAGCCACGCCGCGGGCTGGCCGTCGGCGCCGATGGCGGCCTTCATGTACATGCCGGCGACCGAGTGGAAGTAGTCAAAGCGGAGATCGTCTTCGCGGTTCCACACCACCTTCACCGGCTTGCCCACGGCCTTGGAGAGCTTCGCCGCTTCCACGACGTAATCGGGTTTCGACTTGCGGCCGAAGCCGCCGCCGAGCAGCGTAACGTGGCAGATGACGTCCTGCTTCTTGATGCCGAGGGCCGCCGAAACAGCCTCTTGCACGGCTTGCGGGTTCTGCGTGGGGGCGTGCGTGATGACCTTTCCGTTTTCGAATGAGGCCACCGCGGCGGGCGGCTCCATCGCGGCGTGGGCGAGCAGCGGAACGTAGTAGGACGCTTCGTGCGTCTTGCCGCCCTTGGCGAAGACAGCATCGACATCGCCTGCTTTCCGCACCACCTTTTGCGGCTTGGCCGCCGTTTCGAGGAGCTTGGCCTTATAAGCGTCGGAGTCGTAACCGGCGTTCGGCCCCTGATTCCAGGTGGCCTTCAACTTCTTGCGTCCCTCGAATGCGGACCACGTGTTGTCGGCGATGACGGCCACACCGCCCAGCGCCTGGAATAGATAGGGCTGCGTCAGGCCGTCGAGCTTCACGGTTTGCTTCACGCCGGCGACCTTCTTCGCCTCGCTGTCGTCCACCGAGGTGAGCGTGGCTCCCATCACGGGCGGGCGTTCAATGGCGGCGTAGACCATGCCGGGCATCTCGGCGTCGTAGCCGAACGTGCCTTTCCCCATGACGAGATTGTCGCGGTCGATGGTCGGCAGGTCCTTGCCGATGAAGCGATAGGCGGCCGGGTCTTTGCGCTTCACTTCCGCCGGCTTGGGAAGCGGCAGTTTGGAGGCGATCTCCACCAGTTCGCCGTAGCCGGCCTTCTGGCCGGAAGGTCCGGTGACGACGTGATTCGCCGCCTTCACTTGGGTAACAGGCACGCCCCACTTCTGCGCGGCGGCGCGCTCCAGCACCATGCGGGCCGAGGCGCCTGCGATGTGCATGGCTTCGGCGAAGTCGCGAATGGAGCACGAGCCGTCGGTATTCTGCGACCCGTACTTCTCGTCACCGATGGCCTGCTCGATCTTCACCTTGGCCCAGTCGGCTTCCAATTCATCGGCGACGATGACGGGCAGCACGCTGCGGATGCCTGTGCCCATCTCCGAACGGTGGGCGACGATGATGACGGTGCCGTCCTTTTGCAGCCCAAGGTAGACGCTGGGATGCCAGGCGGCCTTGTCGGCTTCACCGCCAAGCAACGCCGCGGGTGTGGCGCCGATGATCAGAGCCCCGGCCGAAAAGACGCCTTCGAGGAAGCCGCGGCGGGAGACGGTTTGGATGCGGTCGTGCGTCGTCATGCCATCACCTTCGCGGCCAACTGAATGGCGGTCCGGATGCGTTGGTAGGTGCCGCAGCGGCAGAGGTTGCCGCGCATGGCGGAGTCGATCTGCGCGTCAGTCGGCTTAGGCGTCTTTTTGAGCAGCGAGGCAGCCTGCATGATCTGGCCCGGCTGGCAATAGCCGCACTGGGGAACGTTGGCGTCCTTCCAGGCCTTCTGCACGGGGTGATCGCCGTTGGCCGAGAGGCCCTCGATGGTGGTGATCGACTTGCCCGCGGCCGCTTTCATCGGCGTCACGCAACTGCGCATGGCGGCACCGTTGATGTGCACGGTGCAGGAGCCGCACAGGCCCTGGCCGCAGGAAAACTTGGTGCCGGTGAGTTTGAGGACATCGCGGAGATACCACAGCAGCGGCATGTCCGGCGAGCCGTCGAAGGTGCGGTCGACGCCGTTGACTTTGAGTGAGATCATGCGAGCCTCTCGGGGAACTCTAGTAGCCCTTCCTTTTATCGACGACGTTGAGCAGCGGCTTGCCGTCGGCAAAGCGTTTGATGTTTTCCTTCACCGTGCCGAGCATGCGCGCACGGTCCTGGTCGCTACGGCCGGCGATGTGGGGGGTGATGATGGCATTGGGGAACTTCCAGAGGGCGTTGCCCTTGGGGAGCGGCTCCGGATCGGTCACATCGACGCCGGCGCCGGCGAGTTTGCCCGAATCGAGCGCCTTCACCAGCGAGGGAAGGTCGTAGATGCCGCCGCGAGAAACGGCGATGAAGTAGGAGTCCTTCTTCATCAGGTCAAACTGCGTGGGCCCCATCATCTTGTGGCTCATCTCCGTGTGCGGGGCGGAGATGAAGACGACATCGGCGGTGGGCAACACGTCGTTCAACTGGTCGGGCTTGACCACCTTCTGCCAGAAGGGCGACATGGGGATGTCTTCCGGATCGACGCCGACAACGTTCATCCCGAAGGCCCAGGAGCGGATCGCAATCTGCTGTCCGATGCCGCCAAGCCCGATGACGACGGCGTTCTTGCCCTTGAGTTCGATGCCGTCGAAGCGTTCGCGGCGCCAGTTCTCGGTGAGCCGGTCAGCCGAGAAGACATTGAGCTTCCGGGTGAAGTAAAGGAGCATCGCCAGGGCGTGGTCGGCGATCTCCGGACCTTGCACGATCTGGTTGTTCGTGACGACGATGCCCGAGTCGCGCAGCGCCGTGGAGCCGGATTTGTGCAGCACGTTCTCCACGCCGGCGCTGGTAATCTGAACCCACTTCAGGTTCTTGCCTGCCTGAACCGCCGTCGGCGAGATGACGCCGACAAAGGCGTCCGCATCGGCGATCTCCGCGATCACCTTGTCCGGTGTCACGTTCACAACCTTCACTTTATTGGAGACCGACTGCCAGTCCGCGATGACTTCAGGCGGCTGGTTGACGGTGACAATCTTCTTCGTTTGCGCGATGGCGGCCGAACCAAGGGCCAGACCAGCGGCAAGAACCACGAGTGTTGTGCGGAACATGCGGGCTCTCCTTTGCCGGATATAGGGGCTGAGAAGTGCGATTCTATCTCAGTGGTGGCGCGGGCGGTGAACAAATTGTTGGCGGGGATGGTGCACGCCGTGGTCATCGCCTATCTGCGCGTCCGCAAGAGCGCATCCATGCGGGCGGCCACCCGCAAACCGGGAGCCTTCGCCGGCCTCGACCCCGAACATGTCTGGATTGAGTGCGAGGGGCGCAAGTTGGCCTGTCTGTTCGCGCGCGGCGAGCGGGGACGCGGGGCCTGGGTGCTGGCCCACGGACTCGGCGAAAACCGCTGGCAGATGGCCTCGCGCGCCGAATGGTTCCGGCGGCGCGGTTGTTCGGTGCTATTGCTGGATTTTCGCGCCCACGGCGAGAGCGACTGGGGCCCGGTGGCGTTTGGCCGCGCCGAGGCCGCCGACGTGGACGCCGCGGTGCGCTTCCTCGAAGACGAACTTTCCGGTGAGCAGGTGTCCTTCTGCGGCGTGTCTTTGGGCGCGGCAGCGGGTGTGTTAAGCGCCTCGGCGCAGCGCTTTGAAGGGCTCATCTTGGAGCTCATGTATCGCACCTTGCAGGACGCCGTCATGGTACGCGCCCAGCGCTACCTGACAAAGCTCAGCTTCCCCATTGCTCGCGTGTACTGGCAAACGCTGGAGGCCGCTGCGCCAGGTGAGGACCCCGTTGCGGCGGTTGCACGACTGCGCGCACGGGTGCTGCTGCTCGCCGGAGAGCGTGACCCATACGTGCCGCTGGACCATGCGCGCGATGTGGCCCGTGCCGCGGGAGTCGAACTGGTGGCGTTCCCTGGCGCCGGCCATCAGAATCTGCATCGCGTGGTCCGGGATGAGTGGGAGCGGGTGGTGGCGAATTGGCTGGACGCAGGGTGACCACGGGTCTATTCTGAAGTCGCACGAGGAAGGAGGTGGCTATGTCATTAGGTCTCGTCACCTTGTGCTACGGTTCAGCAATTACCCTGGCGCTGTTTCTGCTGTGGTATTTCGGCGCTCAGCATTGGTACTGGCATGCGGCCAGCATCGTGCTGGCGCTCGGCATCGGCCTGGCCCCCGGCAACGAGTTCACCAACACAACGGCAATGACGCTGGTCATCGGTTGGGTGTTTTCGTTCCTGATGGTATGGGGCGTGGCCGCTCCGGTTTTCGCCTTCGGCTGGGACCACCACCAGCATCACTGGAAGCACCACTGACGCGGGTGGACAGTTCGTTCTGCACCTGCGGCCACTGGGCCGCCGAGGCGGGAGTGTAACTGCGGCTCATCCGCCGGGTTGCCCGAAAGCCCCTTCCACCATCACTTCCGCCAGCGCTTTGCGGGTGCGGGCCTTTGCCTCCTTCGCGGCCACTTCGGGCGGCAGTGCGTTGGGGTCGCCGCGATGGCCGATGGCGAACGCGGCGACGGGAGTGTGGTGTTCGGGTAGGCCGAGCAGCTCGACGGCCTTGGCTGCGTCGAATCCACCCATGAAATGGACAAATAGTCCACGCGCTGTCGCTTCCACGGCGAGTGACATGGAAGCCATGCCTACATCATGGCCCGCCCACCGGTTGGCCTTCCCATTGTGAGAGAAGACCTCGTGGGCGACGCTGATGACTAGAATGTAGGCGTTTGCCGCCCACACCGAATTCCCAGGCGTGAGCGTGGAGAGGATGCGAGCGTGGGCCTCCGTACCATGGCGTCCGATCACGAATCGCCAGGGCTGCGCGTTAAAGCAGGAGGGCGCCCACCGAGCAGCCTCAAACAGCGCGGCCAGCGTGGCGTCGTCAATAGGCTCCGGTGAGAACGCCACCGGGCTCCAGCGCGTGCTCAGGAGTTCATGAATCGCAGGCTGTGGGTGCATATGTAATCCAGGGAATCGATCAACTCATGGTCGGATTCGAGCTTGTGAAGTTCCGTGCCCGGGTGCTGGCGGGTGAACTCCTCGGCGAAGGCAACGGGAACGACTTCATCTTCTGTTCCGTGAAAGATGATCGTGGGCTGCGTGGCGTTCGGATAATCCTCGTACGTGAGCGCGTCCTCCATCAGGCGGTAACTCAGATTGGTTTCACGCATGAACCCGTAGTGGAAGACCGAAAGTGCATTGGTGGCGCGCCACTCGGCGACGGCTTCCGCGCCCAGTTCCTGCTGCCAGCGATGGGCAAAGCCGAACGCGGGCGCCATCAAAATGAGGCGGTTGATGCGATCCGGATTGCGTGCAGCGTAGAGCGCCGCAAGGTAACCGCCCATGGAGGAACCCATCAGCGTCAACGGCAGCGCAGCCGGGCCGAGGTTCTGGATCGTGTCCTCAAGGATGGCCAACTGGCCGGAGATCGTGAGGTTCTCGAAGTCGCCGCCGTCCAGTGCGGGTATGCTCACCGCGATCCCCTTGGCGGCAAACTGGTCCTTGAAATATTGCGCCTTGCGCGAGCTTGGGCTCGAGGCGAATCCGTGGAGGTAGATGAGACAGATCACGATGAGGACTTGTGCTCCTGACTAGTTCTGGATGCCGAGGGTGTGCAGAACGAAAGCGTAGGACTGCGCCACTTCCTTCAACCGGTCGTAGCGTCCCGATGCGCCGCCGTGTCCGGCGTCGACGTTCATGCGCAGGACGATTGTGGAATCGCTCTGATTGGCGGTGCGTAGTTTGGCCGTCCATTTGAGCGGCTCCCAGTACGGCACCTGGGAATCATTCATGCTTGAAAAGATGTAGAGGTTCGGGTACTTCGCCGGCGCCGTGTTGTCGTACGGCGAGTATGACTTCATGTACTCGTAAAACTCCTGCTTCTTCGGATTGCCGAACTCCTCGCCGTCGGTGGTGGACAGCGGAATCGTGTCGTCCAGCAGTGAGCTGACTACATCGACGAAGGGAACCGCTGCCACGACGGTGTGGAACAGATCAGGCCGCAAGTTCATCGACGCGCCCACCAGCAAGCCGCCCGCGCTGCCGCCCTCGATGGAGAGCTTCTTGGGGTGAGAGTACTTGTTGGCGATCAGGTATTCGGCGCAGGCGACAAAGTCGCGGAAGGTGTTCTTCTTCTTCAGCAGCTTGCCGGCTTCATACCACGAGTAACCCAGATCGGTGCCGCCGCGGATGTGGGCGATGGCATAGGCAAAGCCGCGATCGAGCAGGCTGAGCCGCGACGCGCTGAAGGTGGGTTTGATCGGAATCGCATAGGCGCCGTAGCCATAGAGGTAAACGGGGCGGCTGGCGTCTTTCGGAAAGCCCTTCTTGTAGAAGATGGTCATCGGCACCAGCGTGCCGTCATGGCTCTTCACCTGGACGCGTTCGACGGCGTACTGCGATGCGTCGTAGTGCGGAACCTCCTGCAGTTTCACCAGCGTCCTGGCGCGGCTGTCCATGTTGTAGTCGTAGATGGACTGCGGCGTCACCACCGAGGTGTAGGAGAAGCGCAGCACGGGCGTGTCATACACGCGGTTCACGCTGATTTGGGCGGCGTAGGCGGCTTCTTCAAACTGGATGTCGTGTGAGCCGCCGGTGCGCGTGTCGACGATCCGCAGCGCGTCCAGGCCATTGAGCCGCAGCCCGTAGACCATATGGTGGCGGAAGGCATGCATCGCTTCGATGTAGAGTCCGGGACGCGCGGAGATCGCCTCTTTCCAATTTGACTGCGCCGGCGTGGCGATGGGCGCGGAGACGACACGAAAGTCGCGCGAGGTGTCGTTGATGAGGATGTAGAAGTGCTCACCGTGGTCGGTCATCTCATAGGTGATGCCCTCGCGGCGGGGAATCAGCGATTGAAACGGCTCGGTGGGCCGCTTCGCGTCGACAAAGCGAACCTCTGAGGTGCTGCCGCTTTGGATGGTGATGGTGAGAAACCGGCCCGACTCGGTCTTGCCGGGATGGATGTCGTACCGCTCGTCCTTCTCTTCATAGATCAGTACATCCTGCGCGGCGGGCGTGCCAAGGGTGTGACGCCACACCTGGTAGGAGCGCTTCGTTTGCGGATGCTGGCGGCCATAAATGACAGTCTTCCCATCCTCGGCCCACTCCACGCCGGAGACCCGTTCGATCACGTCGGGCAGATCCTTGCCCGCCGCCTGATCGCGAATGTGGAAGTTGTATTCGCGGTAGCCGGTGGTATCCACTTCGTAGCCGATGAGGGTGTGGTTCGGAGCCGGGTCGGGCCCGCGGTGCGAGTAGAACTTGTGCCCCTTCGCCATCGCGTTCACATCGAACAGCACCTCTTCAGGAGCCTCCAGGGTGCCTTTCTTGCGGCAATAGATGGGGTACTGCGAACCCTCAACCGTACGCGAATAGTAGTAGTAGCCGCCGTCAGGATAAGGGGGAGAAAGATCGGTTTGCTTGATGTGGCTGAGGATCTCTTTGTAGACCTTGTCCACCATTGGCTCGATGGGCGCGAAGACGGAGTTGGTGTAGCTGTTTTCAGCCGCGACATACTCCATGACGGCGGGGTTCTTGCGGTCGCGCATCCAGAAATAGGGGTCGTTGCGTGTATCGCCAAAGAGCTTCATCTCGTGGGCGACTTTCTTGGCGACGGGGGGCTTGGGGGATTCGGCGTGCAGGCTCGGCATGATGGCAAAAGCAAAGGGCAGAGCGAACGCGCGGTAACACGGGCTCATGAGGTCAAGATAGCAGAGCGCGCTGAGTCACCGGTGATTTTCGAGCATGAATGTGGTATCCCCTTCGCAGGTGCTCAGCATGGAATTCATCTTCGGAAATACGCGGCTTGGGAAACGCTGGCTGCCGTTCTGCCTCGGACTGCTCGCATGCACGGCATGGCTGCCGGCACAGGAGATGCGGACGCCCCCCGCGCCAAGCCAGCCACGCATCCACGGCCCGGAGGTGTATGGCGTTCGCCCCGGCAAGCCGGTGATCTACCGCATTCCGGCGACGGGCGTGCGGCCCATGAATTTCGAGGTGAAAGGGCTGCCCGCTTCCCTGCGGTTGGACGCATCCACGGGCATCGTCTCGGGAAATGCGCCGCCATCCCCAGGACGCTACACGGTGACCCTGCGGGCAACCAACAGCAAGGGCAGTGCCCGCCGGGTGCTCACCTTCGCAGTGGGCGACAAACTGGCGCTGACGCCTCCCATGGGCTGGAACAGTTGGTACACCCACTACAACCGCGTCACTGACCGCACCATGCGCGCCGCCGCCGACGCCATGATCGCCTCGGGCATGGCCGACTACGGCTACTCCTACGTGAATGTGGACGACTGTTGGATGCGGCTCGCCGGCGAAGGCGCGCGCGATGCCCAGGGACGGCTGCTGACCAACGAGCACTTCCCCGACATGAAGGCGCTCGCCGGCTACATCCATGCCAAAGGCCTCAAAGCGGGGCTCTACACATCGCCAGGCCCGGCGACCTGCGCCAAGTACGAGGGCGCATACGGCCATGAAGAGCAGGATGCGAGGCTATTTGCCGATTGGGGCTTCGATTTCCTCAAGTACGACTGGTGCGGCTATTCCCGCATCGCCAAGGACCGTTCCCTGTCGGAGTTGAAGAAGCCCTACGAGCGCATGAGTTCGATCCTGAAGACTCTTAACCGCGACATCGTCCACAACTTCTGCCAGTACGGCATGGGAGATGTATGGAAGTGGGGCGAAGCCGCGGGCGGCGAGTGTTGGCGCACGACAGGTGACCTGGGACTGGAAAAGGACACGCGATTGCCGGGCTTCTATTCCATCGCCTTCAAGAACGCCGCCGCTTGGGAGTACGCGCGCCCGGGCGCATGGAACGATCCCGACTACATTCTGATCGGCTGGTATGGCGACGCCCGCGGCATGCGTGAGCCGCGAAAGGCTAGGCTTTCGGCCGATGAACAGTACAGCTACATGTCCATGTGGTCGCTCATGGCCGCTCCGTTGATCTTCTCCGGCGACATGGAGAAATTGGATGCCTTCACGCTGAACGTGTTGTGCAACGCCGAGGTGATCGCGGTCAACCAGGATGTGCTCGGCCGCCAGGCACGCATCGTGAGAAAGACAGAAGAGGAGTTCATACTGGCCAAGCCGCTTGCGGACGGATCAGTAGCGGTGGGGTTGTTCAACATCGGAGAGAATCAGCGCGTGCTGAAGGTCACCGCCGGGGACCTGGGGTTAAAGCGCGTGCGCGAAGTTCGCGATGTGTGGCGGCAGCGCCAGGCGGGACGCGGTCAGGCCGGTTTGAGCGTGCAGGTGCGGCCCCATGGCGTGGAAATGTTCCGTGTGCGTTGAAGCGCGTTAGGGCTTTGCAGGAGGCGCTTCTTCAATCGGTGTGAACTTGATCTCGGCCTCGGCTGAGAACATCTGCCAGTCGGTGTAGCGCGCCGTATTGTCGATGAGCAGCAGGGCATCGCCGGGCGTGGGGGGATCCTTCTTCTTCCTGGCCGGAATCAGCCGCTGCGAGATCTTCCGGTAATGCACCGTGGACGGCAGCACCACGCCGTAGCGCGTTGGCGCATATTCGACACTGGCTGCGTGGGTGACCAGCGAATCTTCTTCCGTGTTGGCCAGGCCAAGCATGATCTTGAGCGGAACGCCGTCTTGCCGCACGGTGAGTGTGCCTTCCATGCTCACGCGATCCAACTTGCGGCCGGCATAGACACGCGCGGCGTCGGCGGAATCGGGTTTCTGGCGCCACTGGATGATCAGCACTTCATCGGCGCCCGAGAATTCCTTCCGCAGCAACTGAAACTGGTAGTCGGCGCGCTGGCGGGTGCGGAAGAGGAGAATCGTCTGGCCGAAGTCGGTGGCCGCGCCCACCTGGCCGAAGCGTTCGAAATCGCGCAGCAGGTTGATCCTGCGGCGGTCATCTTCGTTCGTCATGCCTTCGGCGAGCACCTGCCTCGGGTTGGACTTGCCGGAGAGAACCGGCCGCCCATCAATGGCCACCACTTGGCGAAATTCGCGAATCCAATCCGGTTTGTCCTGCAGGGCGGCAAAGCCGTACTCGGAGGCAATTTCGCGAGTAAAGTAGCGGACCTCCGGGGCTCCGGAGGATCTGCCCCAACGGATGCGCGGTGGTCCGAGCCGGCCCTTGTGGGTCAGCGTCTCACGGCCGATGATGCGGGGAGCCTTCTGGAAGAAAGCTTCCGCCTCCTCGGCGACACGGTCCAGAACGCGGCTGAGATCGGCTTGCGGCGGGGCGGTATCTTGCGCCAAAAGCGCAAGGGGAAGCAGCCAGGCCACGCCCAGGAGTCTCATGCCCTCAGTGTAGCGAAGCCAGCGGCGCGGGCCGCTGCTACAGGTAGTTGAGAAAGTTCTCAGCCAGATCAGTGGCGTAGAAGCCAATGTTGTCCGCGCTGCGCAACGCCATACGCGGACGCAAAGGCCGGTGCGCGTGAGCCAGTAGCTGGGCCTTGGCCTTGCCATACCAGGGATCTTCCTTGGCCACGGAGCGGCCCGCAACGTGGCCGGCCTCGTGGACAAAGGTCTGGATGCGTTCCTCACGATCCCTATCGGTGACCCACTCAACGCCCAGGTGGATTTTCCAGATGCCGGGGAGGGCGCGTGCATATCCGGAGCCAGACTTGTCCGAACAAATCACGTCCAGGCGGCTGCTCGACAAGATCTCCGGAATGCGCTCAAACACTCTGCGCAGGCTGTGAAGCTTGAGCTTGTCGTAGTCGGCAAACCAAGCATACTCCGGCCCGCTGTTCCAGAGGTTGGCGCGGGCCGCTTCATCGGCGGCGCGTTCAAAGCGCAGCAGGCGGCTTTGCACGCCCCGGGCTGCGTTGAGACCCTGAGCAAGCAACTCGCGAACCACCTCGGCTGGCGCGCCTGGACACGGTATGATGCGCGCCGGAGCAATCGACGCGGCATAGGTGGGGCTGTATTCAAGGCTCAACATGGTTAGTTTCTCCGATCTGTCTGGAATCGCGACAAGCGTCCGGATGTGGGATCACGCAAGGCCTGCCGCGCAACTCACTGGCTCGCCATCTCTCCCCCGGCCGCATTCTCCAACTGTGCTCCAACCACCGTGCAGCGAGGCCGCTGTTCCAGTCGGTGGTGTTCGAGTGGAAGGGGCCTTGCCTCCGCGGTGATCACTTCGGTCCGGTCGGCGCGCCGCGCCGAACCCAGGCCACGGGTCCTCCTCGCGGTGACGCCATCGGGCGGCTCGCTTGCTATGCTGATGGATCTACCCCCATGATTCCCGAACATATTGTCGAGGGACTCACCTTTGATGACGTCCTGCTGGTTCCCGCCCGAAGCAACGTGCTGCCGACCGAGGCGGATACCAAGACGTGGTTTACGCGGAAGATCCCGCTGCATGTGCCGATTTCCAGCTCGGCCATGGACACCGTCACCGAGTCGCACATGGCCATTGCGCTGGCCCGCGAAGGCGGCATCGGCATCATCCACCGCAACATGCCCATTGAGAAGCAGGCCGAAGAGGTCGACCGGGTGAAGCGCTCGGAATCGGGCATGATCGTCGACCCCGTCACCGTGCAGCCGCACCAGAAGATTCACGAGGCACTCGATGTCATGCGGCGCTTCCGCATCTCCGGCGTGCCGGTCACCGACGGCCACGGCAAGCTGGTGGGCATCCTCACGAATCGCGACCTGCGGTTTGAAACGCGCACCGACCTGCCCGTGGAAGACGTGATGACGAAGAAGAACCTGATCACGGTTCCCGTCGGCACGACGCTCGAACAGGCCGAAGAGATTTTGCACCAGCACCGCGTCGAGAAGCTCCTCGTGGTAGACGATCAGTACCTGCTCAAGGGGCTGATCACGGTGAAGGACATCCAGAAGAAGGTGAAGTACCCCAACGCGGCCAAGGACGAAAAGGGCCGGCTGCGCGTGGGTGCGGCGATCGGGGCGACCGGCAATTTCCTGGAGCGAGCCCAGGCGCTGGTGGATAAAAAGGTGGACGTGATCATCATCGATACCGCTCACGGCCACAGCGATCGCGTGTTGGAAGCCGTCGTCGCCGTGAAGCGGCTGTTGCCCGAGCTGCAATTGGTGGCCGGCAACGTGGGCACCTACGAAGGCGCGAAGGATTTGATTGAGCGCGGCGTGGACGGCGTCAAGATCGGCATTGGTCCTGGCTCCATCTGCACCACTCGCGTGGTCTCAGGGGCGGGGATGCCGCAGATCACGGCCATCGCCGAGGCTTCCCGTGCTGCCCGCGCCGCTGGTGTCCCCCTGATTGCCGACGGCGGCATCAAGTACTCCGGCGACCTGACCAAAGCCCTGGCGGCCGGCGCCGATTGCGTCATGATCGGTTCCCTGTTCGCCGGCACGGACGAATCGCCCGGCGAGCAGATCCTCTATCAAGGGCGTACGTTTAAGACCTATCGCGGCATGGGCTCGTTGGGCGCCATGTCCACCGGCACCTCCACCGATCGCTACGCCCAGGAAACCGCGGCCAAACTGGTGCCCGAGGGCATTGAGGGCCGCGTTCCTTACAAGGGGCCGTTGTCGGAGATGGTGTTCCAACTGGTCGGCGGCGTTCGCGCCGGCATGGGCTACTGCGGCTGCCGCACCATCGCCGAGTTGCAGCAGAAGGCTCAGTTCGTGCGGGTCTCCATCGCGGGCCTGCGGGAAAGCCACGTCCACGACGTCATCATCACCAAGGAAGCGCCGAACTACCGGGTGGAGAACTCGTAGGGACGTTTGTTCCCCTTGTCCCTACCGATGAGTCCGCTGGAGCAGGATGAGCCGCGGCCACCAATGGGGCTGGATGTCGCAGACCATCGTGTTCGGGTCGAGATAGAGGGACACGCTAACCTGAGCGCATGGGCGCGACCTTTCTGACGGCCGAGTGGCGCTGGCTGGCGATGCTGAACTACCGCATCGACCCATCTGTTTTGCGCCCGCTGGCGCCCGCGGGCACGGAACTGGATTCCTGGCACGGCGAGACGATGGTCAGCGTGGTGGGATTCCGGTTTCTCAACACACGCCTCCTCGGTCTACCCATCCCGTTTCACCGCAACTTCGATGAGGTGAATCTACGCTTCTATGTGCGCCGCGAAGTCGCCGGCAAGGTGCGGCGTGGAGTGGTGTTTGTGCGCGAAGTTGTACCGCGATTCGCCATCGCGACCGTTGCCCGCTGGACCTACAACGAGCCTTATCTGGCTTGCCCGATGCGCAGTGAGCAAGGCCCCGGCGGCGCGCGCTATGCATGGCGGCATGATAAACGATGGCATACCCTCGCCGTCGAGGTAACGGGTGAACCGCAGCCACTTGTGGCGGGCTCGGAAGCGGAGTTCATCACGGAGCATTACTGGGGCTACACACGGCAGCGCGATGGAGGCACGGTCGAGTACGAAGTCCGGCATCCACCCTGGCGGGTGTGGAGCGCGCAATCAGCGCGGTTGGAATGCGATGTCCGCGGTCTCTACGGGCAACCGTTTGAGGAGGCGCTCACCGCTGAGCCCTGTTCGGCCTTCCTCGCCGAGGGCTCAGCGATTGAAGTCCTGTCAGCAAGACGAATCTAGCCAAATAAGGCTGCCCAGCCCGTCGTGAACCACATACAGGCCCCACGGGATGAGGATTGCCACGAGCGCCGAGCCCCAGGGCTTGCGCGCGACCACCGACATCCCGGTGGCGACCAGCAGCAGGTTCCAAAGCGAAAACAGGTCAAGGCTCGACAACAGACTGCGCATCCAGGCCGGCGACTCCCGGCTCAGGTAATAGCCAATATTCACGCCCACGGGGTTCTTGAGGTCGAAGTCCTGCGGTGACTGCAGGTACATCATGAGAATCGCCGCCCCCACTTTGAGCAGGCCGGGCAGCATCGACCAACTGACAACGCCCAGCGTTTGCCCAAAGCCGCACGGCGCATCGAGCAGATACTTGAAGATGAGGATCAGGACCGCCGCGACAATACAGGCATTGGCCATCATGCCGACCGGCGCCCCCACGTAACCTGCGATGGAGGCAATCTTCACCTGAGTGCCCATCATCTGTTCGCGCTGTTCGGAAGAGAGGCCTTCGAGTCGAGGATTGCTCTCGAATTCGCGGCGTAGGTATGTGTCCCAGCCGACCTGCGTACTGAATGCGGCCAGGTAGGCTACTGTCGCCAGTGTGAGGATCAGCAGCGGAATCCACCAGCGCGGAGCCCGCGCCACCTGCTCAAACACGCGGCCTGGTTCAAACCAGATGTTGGCGAGCATCCACAGCGCGCTCTTCTTGGGAACCTCGGGATCGGACGCAGGCGTGGCAGCCATCATGGGCGGTGATCCTCCGCGAATGAGTATACGCTGAGTACGGAGGCGATTCCATGCTTGTGTGGAGTACTTCGAGACGGACCTTTTTGTCGGGTTTGGCCCTGTTGAGCGCGCCATGGGCGCGAGCCCAGAGCCCTCGCTGGCAGGCGCGCTGGATCAGCGTCGCCGGAGCTTCGGCATTCGAGTATGGCGTCCATCATTTCCGGCGCGCCTTCGCCCTCTCCACTGTGCCCGCACACTTTCCCGTGCGGGTATCGGCCGACCAGCGCTACGAGTTGTATGTGAACGGCCGCCGTGTGGCGCGTGGTCCGGCTCGCGGCGACTTGAACCACTGGCGCTTTGAGACGGTGGATCTGGCGCCGTTCCTGCAAGCGGGCCGCAACGTGGCCGCCGCCGTCGTGTGGAACTTCGGCCGGCACACGCCCGAGGCGCAACAGACCTATCAAACCGGCTTCGTGTTGGAGGTCCCAGCCGACGCTCCGCGGGATGCCATGGCCCTGCGGACCGGACCAGGCTGGAAGGGTTGGACCAACCCCGCCTACTCGCCGCTGCCCGTGACGTTCCAGCAGGTTCGCGGCTATTTCGTGGTCGGCCCCGGCGATCGTGTCGAGGGCGCGCGCTATCCGTGGGACTGGGAGAAGCCGGAGTTTGACGACACCGCCTGGAGTGAGGCCGTCGCCGGTCCCAACGCCGGCATGCGCGACGCAACCGATAGCCCCAGCCGCTGGATGCTCGTGCCGCGCCCCATTCCAGCCATGGAAGAGGCGCAGGAACCGCCCATGAAGATCCGCGTGAGCGAAGGGGCGGCGGTTAGCGCCCTGCCCTTCACTGTTCCGGCGGGCGGGCGTGTGCGCCTCATTCTCGACCAGGGACAGCTCACAACGGCCTACCCGGAGTTGACCGTGAGCGGCGGCAAAGGCGCCCAGATCCGGCTGGGTTACGCCGAATCACTCTACGAGAAAGGCGCGCCGCCGCGGCGACAAGGGCAATCGCAGCGAGGTGGAAGGCAAGGAGTTCATCGGCTACTACGATGAGTTTGTGCTGGAGGGCGGCCAGCGGCGCACCTACCGCCCCTTGTGGTGGCGCACGTTTCGCTTTATCGAAATGACCATCCAGGCTGGCTCGGATGCGGTCAGCCTGGATGGCATGACCCAGACCTTCATCGCCTACCCGTTTGAGCGGAAAGCGAAGTTCTCCAGCCCGGACGCCGAGCTGGACCGCATTCTCGATGTGGGCTGGCGCACGGCACGGCTCTGCGCGCATGAGACCTACGAGGACTGCCCCTATTACGAGCAATTGCAGTATGTCGGCGACACCCGCGTGCAAGCGCTGATCTCCCTCTACATGTCCGGTGACGACCGCTTGATGCGCAACGCCATCGAGTTGGTGAACGATTCGCGCACCGCCGAAGGCGCCACCATGAGCCGTGCGCCCACCAAGCTGCAGCAGTACATTCCCGCCTTTTCCCTCTGGTGGATCGCCATGGTGCACGACCACTGGATGCACCGCGGCGACCGTGCCTTCCTGGTGAGCATGCTGCCCGGCGTCAGATCCGTGATGGAGTTTTTCGCGCGCTACCGCAAGGAGAATGGCGGTTTGCGTTTCCTGCCCTGGTGGCGCTATTTCGATTGGGTCAATCAATGGCCGCGCGGCGAGGCTCCGGCAATGGCCGATGGCTCCTCGGCGCCGTTTGACCTGCTGCTGCTGATGACGCTTGATTGGTGCCGTGATCTGGAATTGGCCGCCGGATCAGCGGCGCGGGCGGCGGAGTGCGACCAGTGGGCGCACCAATTGCGCGCGGCGCTTCCCGCACTTTACTGGGACGAAGGCCGGAAGTTGTTCGCCGACACACCCGAGCGGAAGTCGTTCTCCCAACACACGCAGTCGCTCGCTGTACTCGCGGGCGTAGTGAGCGGCAACCAGGCGCGCGCATTGATGGAGCGCACGCTCGCCGAGTCTGGATTGGCTAAGTGCTCCTTCTGGTTCCGCTTCTATCTGCATGCGGCTCTGGAGCGGGCTGGCTTGGGCGACCGATATCTGGAAATGCTCGCCGATTGGCGCGGCATGCTGGCCAAGGGCATGACGACGTGGGCCGAGCGCGCCGATGGTTCGGCCAACGCATCGCGGTCCGATTGCCATGCCTGGTCGGCGAGCCCGAACATTGATCTGTTCCGCATCGTGCTGGGGATTGAACCGATGGCGCCTGGCTTTGCGCACGTGCGAGTGAAGCCGCATCCCGGACCGCTCGCGCGCGCCTCAGGCTCCATCCCCCATCCGAAGGGCGAGGTGGCCGTGGAGTGGGTGCGCGAAGGCGAGCGCCTGCGGGCCGAGGTCCAGCTGCCCGCGGGGGTCACGGGCGAGTTCGAATGGGCGGGGCGCGTCACCCCGCTTCGTTCCGGGAGGAACGTGCTGGCCTGAGGTTGGTTCCGCTGGCGGAATTCCGAAACTGTCCGAAGAGGACAGAGAAGGAGAGATGCGGCGGCCATGGTGTGGAAACGGCATTTGGTGAGCGATCCCGCGGTGGCGGATGGGCAGTTGTGCGCACAGGGTACGGCGGTGACCGTGGCCGAGATCCTCAGCGATTTGAGCGAGGGCGCCGGGGCCGAGCAGATCCTGGAACGCCACCCTGGTCTAAGGTTGATCCACGTTGCCGCCGCGCTGGCCTACGCCGCCGACCTCGCCTCCAGTAAGCACTGCTACAAATGTGTGGCCGACGACTTGGAGAAGCCGAAGCGCGTCAGGAAGCCAAAGGCGAAGAATGCGGAGTGACGATCAGCGCCGCTGTCGCAGTTGCTCGGCCAGCCAGGGGTAGGCCGTTGTCAGTTCGTTTTCGTCCATGAGAACGAGCTGCCCGGTCGGAACACCAGGCTTCGGGGACCCCATGGCAATCAGCAACCGACCGCCGCGAAGGCGGCGAAGGCGAACGCTGAACGAGGCCTTGGCGTCAGGCGTGCCGTCGCCAGGATACTGATGGACCGTGGTTTCCGCTGGAGGAAAGAATTCGTCCACCGTCTGCTCCTCCTCGTAAAGCCGGGTCACGCTGACCAGCTTCGACGTGGACTTGCGAAAGACCAGTACGTGCGAGAAGTCGTGATGATCGGTTCCACCAAGGCGGAACTGCCACGACAGGTGGTCACTGCCGGATGACGCTGCCAGGGCAGGTTTGCCCAGCGCCGCTTCCACCTGGGCCGGAGTCTCCAGCAGCGAGAACCACTGCAGCTTACCCTTTTCGATCCTGGGGTCGGCCTCGGTGGTCTGCTCACCGCACAATAGGGGCGCTGACAGAATCAGCGCCCCGAACAGCAGTCTTGCTTGCAACATCGACGTGGGCTCTCTCCCTTACTTGCCCGGCGTCTTCGGGAACTTCGTCGACTGCAGGAGTTCCACCGTCTTGTCCATTTCCGTGGTGTCCGCGGAGATGGCGAACGCCATCTTGAACATGATCTCGGTCTGGTCCATGTAGCCGGTGAAGAGCAGCGCGCCCGGCCCTTCAGCCGTGACGGGAACACTTGAGCCCGTGTGGTCACCCGTACGGAACCCAACAGCAAGGCGTCGGATGCCGGGGCCGGAATTCATCGGGTAGCCCGTGGCCGCATCCATCTTGTAGGCCGGGCTGCCGAAGTAGGTCGAGTAGGTGCCCGACGCAGGGTCGGTGGAGGAACTGCGCGCGGCGTGGGTGCCTGGCATCGCGGTCGCGCCGCCGTTGTTGGACGCGCCCGTCGAGCTGTTGATGAAGGGCAATCCGGCGCGGGCATTGGAATACGAATCGCCCCAGACGGTGAAATTCTGGTCACCGCGGGCCGTCTTGATCGAGACCTTCTCGCTCTTGTTGCGGTCGAAGTACTCGGTGTCGGCCGTGTTCGATACGCCGATGATCGACATCGACTGATCGTGGTCAGCGGTCACCACCACGAGCGTGTCCTTGGCCGGACGCTTGGCCGCCCAGGCGCGGGCAACACCGATGGCTTTGTCGAACTCAATCGTGTCCCAAATCGTGCCCGCGGCCTGAGTTCGGGTGCGACTGCTTGTCAATCGAGGCCGCTTCCACCATGAGGATGAACGGCACTTGGGCGAAAGAGGAGGACAACACCTCGATGGCCTTTTCGGTCATCAAGTCGAGCATCGGTTGATCCGTGAAGGCCCCGAGGTTGGCATTGGGCTCGGAGGCCGGGCGCTGCATCTTGAGCTTGTCGTAGGCGACGTCCATGTTGGCGTCGGTCGCGGTGGCGATGCCGTTGCTCGCCGGGCGCGGCGTTCCGGACTTGAACAGGCCGATGGTCGGCTGCCCAAAGTTGACACCCTTCAGTTCCGAGGCAGTCGTCACGTAGCGGTAGCCCATCGACTGAAGTTCGCCCACGAGGTTACGGCCGTCGGTGCGGCCCCCTGCCATGAAGGGATCCGCGCCGCCACCGAGAATGACATCGAAGGCGGGACGTCCACCGAGCATGGGGTTGTTCACAAACTGCTTGGCGACTTCAAGGCGCATCTGGCGAAAGGGGACGTAGGAGCCTTGGACAGCCGGCGTAGCGTCGGTAACCGCGGCCGTCGAGACGATTCCGGTGCGGTACCCATAACGGCGCTTGAGGTACTGCCAGAGGTTTTCCACGCGCGGATTGTCCGTCATGAAAGGAAGATTAGCCGCGTTCTGCTGGCCGTTGAAGCGCCATTTGCAGTCGGTGCCGTCGGCGAACACGTTGATGGCGTTCAGAAACGTCTTGTTGCCGGAGACCCATGAGGCCCCCGTGTTGGCCGAATCGGGCACGATCGAGTCCGTGCCGTAGGTCATCGACATGCCGGACACAGGCATCTTGTCCATTTCCAGAAGGTTGTCGAAGAAGCCGTCGCGGAAGCTGCTCTTGCCGCTGTCGTCCACGATGGCCCGGGAGACCAACCGGGCGGCGTCGCGATACGCCGTACCCATGGCGTCGCCAATGAAGAGGACCACGTTGCGGCGCCGGCCCGAGGGAATGGAAAACTCGTACACCGTGATGTCGCGCGCATCGGAGACCGTGCCCTGGTCGGTGGTGAGCGAGACCTCCAGCTTCACGGCGCCAGCGGTGTTGAACGACTGCAGGTCGGCGCGAAGAACAAAATCGGAGGTCGCATCGCAATCCAGTTCCGCCTTGACGGGGGCGGAAAATTTCGAGGTAAGGTCCTCGCCGCCGGCGGTGACCTTAAGGCCGGAAACGGAAGCGGCGTTCCGAACTTCGAGGACTAAGTCGACCATTTGGCCTTGCAGCAGCCGCGTCCGCTCTGGGAGCAGGATGCGCACGCTGGGGCTGCTCTGGGCAAACATGGCTGTCGCCAAAGGCAATACGAGGGCGAGAGAGGACACACTACGGCTGATCGGCAAGCTAACCTCCTTGAACGGGTTCGATTTGGCCCTGAGCGGAAGCTTGGGGCCAAGCTGAGATGGTAGGCCCGCGATGTGCCTCTCGCGCGAATAAGAGATAAAAGTCTGATGACAATCAGGCGTCGTTTTTTGCGCCAGTTCGTATACACGTGAACGCAGAGCCAGGTGTCATGGCAACTTCGGCGAACTGACCTTTACCTTCAACGTGCCTTTATGAAGGCGAATGCTCAGGTTCGCCTTCGGCGCTGTGTCGCTGGCGTCGCGCAGAACGGTTCCCTCGGCGGTCTGCACAATGCTGTAGCCGCGTTCGAGCACGGCAAGCGGCGACAGTTCTCTCAGGGAGGCCCGCAGCGCCCCGTGGCGTGCCTGCGCCGCGGCCAGATGGCGCCTGAGGGCGGGAACCAGCGCCTGAGTCTGTGCGTCTAGCCGTGATTCGTGCTGGAACAGGGTGCGCTGCAGGGCCGGGGTCAGCCGCGCGGCGGCGTCAGCCTGGCGCTGGCGAAACTGCGCCAACCGCTGGCGGGGATCGGACCGGCGCAGCAAAGCCGTGTGAACTTCGATCAGACGGCGCAGGCTATCCAACCGCATACGGGCGCAGTCGCGCAAATGGAATTGGATGTCGTCAAAGCGTTGGGCCAGGCGCAGCATGGCATAGCGCGCGGCCCGTTCCAGGCGCGCCGAATGGGAATCCAGGGCCGCCAGCAGTGGCCGGGCGTCGGGAACGGCGATTTCGGCCGCCGCCGAGGGCGTGGGAGCGCGGTAGTCGGCCACGAAGTCGGCAATGGTGAAGTCAGTCTCGTGCCCAACGGCAGAGATGACGGGGACGGGGCAGGCGGCGATGGCGCGGGCCACGGCTTCCTCGTTGAAGCTCCACAGGTCTTCCAGCGATCCGCCTCCGCGGCCGACGATCAGCAGGTCGGCCCACGGATTCTCGGAAAAGTAGCGGATGCCCTCGACGATGGCCTCCACCGAGCCGGGCCCCTGGACGAGCGCCGGATACAGGCGCACGTGCAGGCCGGGGAAACGGCGCGTCAGCACGTGGATTATGTCCTGAATTACGGCTCCCGTGGGCGAGGTGACAATGCCGATCCGCCTCGGGAACCGCGGCAAAGGCCGCTTCCGTGCGGCGGCGAACAGCCCTTCGGCCTCCAGCCGGGCTTTCAGTTGCTCAAAGGCGAGCTGCAGCGCCCCCTGGCCTTGCGGCTCCAGCGTTTCGACGATCAGCTGATACTCGCCGCGCGGCTCATAGACGTCGATGCGCCCGCGCGCTACCACGGCCATCCCCTCCTGCGGTTTCACCCGCAGAAGGCGCATGCTGCCTTTCCAGATCACACACCGGATCTGTGAGGTCGAGTCCTTCAGGTTGAAATAGGCGTGGCCGGAGGCGGCCAGTTTCAGGCCGGAGATCTCGCCGGAAACCCAGATGCCGTCGTAGGCCGTGGTCAGGATTTCCCTGATCTCGTGCGTCAGGGCAGACACCGAGTAGAGGCGCCGGGGTGGCTGTAAGTCCAATGATGTCTGATTCATACGTGACCACACGAGGCGTGATGCGACCGATCAAAATTTTCGATCACCGCACCCTTTGCCCGTCTGCTATCCTTCTACTTTAATCCGCCCAGGCGGTTCCCCCCCAATCCAATCTGGAGGTTCCATGACCCCGAAAGAAGTACTTGAGTTTGCAAAGAAAAACGGCGCACGTCAGCTCGATCTGCGTTTCACGGACCTGCCTGGCGTTCAGCAGCATGTCTCCTACCCGATCGGCCAGCTGACCGAAGAGTCCTTTGAAGAGGGCTTCGGCTTTGACGGATCCTCGATCCGTGGCTGGGCGGCCATCAACGAAAGCGACATGTTGCTGATTCCGCAAGCGGAAACGGCCGTGATGGACCCGTTCTTCCAGGTCCCCACGCTGGTGCTGCTGTGCGAGGTGGTGGACCCCATCACGCGTCAGCACTACGAGCGCGACCCGCGCTGGATCGCCAAGAAGGCGGAGATGTACCTGGGCACCACGGGATTGGGCGACACGGCCTTCTTCGGCGCCGAAGCCGAGTTCTTCATTTTCGACAGCATCCGCTTCGATTCCAACCAGTACGAGGGCTACTACCACATCGACGCCGACGAGGGCCGCTGGAACACAGGCCGCGAGGGCGTCAACCTCGGCTATCGTCCCCGCTACAAGGAAGGCTACTTCCCGGTGCCGCCGATGGACCACATGCAGGACATCCGCGCCGAGATGGTCGAGGAGATGATTAAGGTGGGCCTCGACATCGAGTGCCATCACCACGAAGTGGCCACCGCCGGCCAGTGCGAAATCGACCAGCGCTTCGACACGCTCGTGAAGTCGGCCGACAACATGATGCTGTACAAGTACGTGGTCAAAAACGTCGCCAAGAAGCACGGCAAGAGCGTCACCTTCATGCCCAAGCCGCTCTTCGGCGACAACGGCAGCGGCATGCACGTCCACCAGTCCATCTGGACCGCCGGCAAGCCGACCTTCGCCGGCGACGGCTATGCGGGCCTCAGCCAGACCGCCCTGTGGTACATCGGCGGCCTCCTGAAGCACGCCCGTGCGCTGTCGGCCATCATTGCCCCCACCACGAACAGCTACAAGCGCCTCGTGCCGGGCTACGAAGCGCCGGTCAACCTCGCTTACTCCCGCCGCAACCGCTCGGCCGCCTGCCGCATCCCGATGTACTCGGCCAGCCCGAAGGCCAAGCGCGTCGAGTTCCGTCCCCCGGACCCGAGCTCGAACCCCTACCTCGCCTTCGCCGCCATGCTCATGGCCGGCCTCGACGGCATCATGAACAAGATCGATCCCGGCGAACCGCTCGACAAGGACATCTACGATCTGTCGCCCGAAGAGATGAAGGCTGTGCCCTCCATGCCCGCTTCCCTCGATGAGGCGCTCGGCTGCCTGGAAGAAGATCACGCCTTCCTGCTCAAGGGCGAAGTCTTCACCGAAGAGCTCATCGAGACCTTCATCAACTACAAGCGGAAGAACGAAGCGGACGCGGTACGCCTGCGCCCTCACCCGTACGAATTTAGCCTCTACTACGACATCTAAGAGGCTCACCAAGTACAGGAAACCCACGCCATGGGTGATTCCGGCCGGCTCCCCATCCGGGGAGCCGGTTTTGTCTTTCAGCAGCCCGGTGCGTGGCGCCCGGCTGGTCCTACTGCCTGGGCACCGCGACCGTGATGTTGCGGTAGCGAATCACGCCGTGGTGGTCGCCCTGCAGGAAAAAGGGCCCCGGCTCGGCTTCGTTACTATCCAGCGCGCCGCCGGTTGGCCCGGGGATCTCGACGTTGTCGTGGTACATCTTGCCGTCGCGCAACACCGTCACACGGCGGCCCACGAAGGTGATGTCAAACGAGGTCCACTTGCCCAGCCCGAGCTCCGCTCCCGCCGGCGGCGGATAGTGGCTGTAGACGGCCCCCATCTCATGATCAGGCAGCGCACCGCCCTCGGTGCCAATCTGGATCTCATAGCGGCCCCGCAGGTAGATGCCGCTGTTGCCATGCTCCGGGCAGTTGACCTCAATGTGGAGCTTGAAATCCTGAAATTTCTCGGTCGTCTTCAGGTTTGCCGCGCCGGGTCCGCGCCTGCCCTCCACCGGAGGGTTGTCGTTGACAAGTTCGCCGTCGCGGGCGATCCACTTGCTGTTGTTCACGTTGCCGATCGGTTCCCAGCCCGTGAGGTCTTTGCCATTGAAAATAGGGCGAGGTGCACCCCAGGCTTTCGGCATGGGGCGGTCAAGCTTGGGGGCGCGCACGCCAGCCAGGGCCGGGCCGTTAGCGCTGCCGCGTTTCTCCATGCCGGTCAGCTTGTCCCGGCCGGCAGCGGTGAGTTCCCAGTCCACGGCTGGTCCGCGCCCGGCGGCCGAGACGTTCACAATCAGCTTGCCGCCCTCGACCTTCGCGCCAAGGATCGGCCGCCAACCACCGCCTCGCGGCTGAACGCGGCCGGCCAGTGCGCCGTCCTTTTCGACCAGCTCCATCCATTGCGGATAGGGTTTGCCTTCGGCCGGAGTGACGCTAAAATCCCAGCGGCCCAGGAACGCTTTGGCATCCTGCGCGGCCAGCGGGGTAACGGATGTGAGGAGAAGCGAAGCTGCCAGAAGGGCAGGGAGAAGAGTTCGTGACATCCCTTCCACTGTAGCGCGCGGCCCGGCTGACGGTGCCCCCGGCCCCCGTAAGCGGTCTAGTGAAAGAAGCTGCGGATGGCGTCGAACTCGGCGTGGAACCGCTCCAGGATCTTTTCCGCTTTGGCTTCCAGGCGGAGCTCCTCGAAAATTTCCATTGGCAGGCCTTCCGGCTGCCTCATCCATGGCTGCAGCGGCACGGCCAGCCGGTCACTCAACCGCGAGGCCGCCAGAACGAGCTTCGACAACGGCGCCGGTGTGGCGTTGGCGGGGATGGGCAGGTCCGTCCGTACGGCTGCCTGAATGGGCTTGGGCAGATTCCATTCCCGCAGGATGCCCCCAGTCAGCTCGGTGTGGGAAAACCCCCAGTACATCCACTCACACTCCTCCAGTGACCGCGTGCCATCGGCGTAACCGACGCGGACCTGCTCAAACTCGGCCTGAATCGCAATCGCCGCCAGCAGAAGGCCAAGGTGATGGAGCAATCCCGCCGCAAATCCCCCTTCCGGATAATCGACTTCCAATTGCTGCGCCAGTTGGTCCGCCATGAGCGCTTCGGAAATGGAACGCATGTTGAATTGCCGGTGCGACCACTGCGGGTGCGTGTTCAGCTTCAGATACAACTGGCCGAGCGAAATCGACATCGCCGTGTTGCGGATGCGCGAAAGTCCCAGCAGCGACACCGCATGGCGCACGGAGTTCACCGTCCCGCGCAGCCCGTAGAGCGCGGAGTTCACCAGGCGCAGCATGTTGCCAGCCAGCACAGTGTCCTTTTCAATGCAGCCGGCAATCTCGCTGAAGCTCACGTCCTCGTCGGCAAGCGAGGCCATCAACCTGGTGAGGACCGGGGAGAAGGGAGGGAGTTTGCCGAGCTGCCCAAGGGCTTTCTCCTGTATCCCATGCGTCATTCTGCCACCTGGTTCGATTCGTTCCTGCACGGAAAGGCTCATTGTGCGTTCCACCGTATTCACTCATCGGCCGGCGCAGGGTGGATGAGAGGGAATCTACAGCCCGTGGGATACGGTGGTTCACCCGTCAGCGGCGCGTGCTTAACCCGTCGCTGCGCCTGGCCTCCGCCCAGCCCGCTGGAGCCCCTCTCGCGGGTTGCCATAATGGAAGCAGTGGACAACGCGCTGCCGGCCATCCAAATACGCGAATTGCGCAAGGTGTATGGCAGCAAGGCGGCCGTCGACGGCCTGAATCTGGAGGTTCCCCGCGGCTCCTTCTTCGGCTTCCTCGGTCCTAACGGGGCAGGCAAAACCACCACCATCAAGATGTTGATGGGCCTCACTCCCCCGACTTCGGGCGAAATCTCGATGCTCGGCATTCCGCTCTCGGAAGCCGCTCCCGAACAGATGAACGCCATCCGCGCCAGCACCGGCCTGGTGCCCGATGAGTCCCTCCTGTTTGACCACCTCACCGGGTTCGAATTCATCGAGTTCGTCGGCCGCATGTACAAGCTCCCCCGCGAGCTCGCCCGGGAACGGGCACGGGAATTGCTGGCCCTGTTTGAACTGGACGGGCAGCCAAGAAAACTCATCGCCGAATACTCCAAGGGCATGCGCAAACGCTGCGCCATGGCCGCCGCCCTCATTCACCGCCCCCAGCTGTTCCTCATGGACGAGCCCTTCGAGGGCGTCGACGCCGTCGGAGCACGGCTTATGAAGGATATCCTGCTCGACCAAGTGCGCCAGGGCGCCACCATCTTCCTCACCTCCCACGTGCTCGAAGTCGTCGAACGCCTGTGCGAGCGCGTCGCCATCATCGCCGAAGGAAAGGTGGTCATGGAAACCAACATGGCCGACCTGCGCGGTTCCTCGCAATCCCTGGAAGACGCCTTCGTGCGCGTCGTCGGAGCCGACCGGCAAACCGAAACGCTGGACTGGTTGAGCTAATCACCATGCTGGGGCAGACGCGGGCAATCCTCTGGGCTCAGGTCCGCACTCTGCTTAACTTCTATTCGCGTGGCAATCAGGCCGGCTTCTGGGTGGCCCTCATCGCCTCCCTGGCTTGGTACGGCCTGGTCGGCCTAGGAGCGATTTCGCTTTCCATTCTCTTTGCCGATGGCTCCAAGCTCCCCCTGATCCGGCGCATTCTCGCGCCGGGGCTTCTGGCGGCATTCCTTTACTGGCAGTTGGTGCCGCTCATGCTCGCCTCGGCCGGCGCGGCGCTCGACCTGAAGCGCCTCGCCGTCTATCCCATCAGCCGCTCTCAGCTGTTTGGCCTAGAAGTGCTGCTCCGCTTCACTACCGGCATCGAGATGGTGCTTCTCTTGCTCGGGGCCTCTCTCGGCCTGCTGCGCAACCCGGCGATTCCCTTCTGGAGCGTCCTGGCCTTCCTTCCGTTCACCGCCCTCAACCTCTGCCTCTCAGCCGGTCTGCGCGACCTTCTGACGCGCCTCATGTCCAAACGGCGCACGCGCGAAATCGGAATTCTGCTGGTGGTCCTTCTCGCCGGCCTGCCCCAGCTCCTCATGCTCCGCGACGCCCCGGCCAGGCTCACACGCCTGTTCGAGTACACCTCGTTCCTGGCGTGGCCCTGGTCAGCCACCGCACGGCTGGCGGGCGGCGAGTGGAGTTGGCCAGCGGCTGGGATTTTGCTGGTTTGGGTCGGCGTTGCCTACGCGTTCGGACGATCGCAGTTTGAGCTCGGCTTTCGCGTTGACGCCGCCGCTGAACGCGCCACCCGCTCACCGGCCAAGCCCGAGGGCCCACCCTGGTACGACCGCCTGTTCCAGCTTCCCGGCGCCGTCCTCCCCGACCCTCTCGGCGCACTGGTGGAAAAGGAGCTCCGCTTCCTCAGCCGCTCCCCACGCTTCCGGCTGGTCTTTCTCATGGGGTTCACCTTCGGGCTCCTCGTGTGGCTTCCCATGGCACTGCGCAGCGGCAACAGCAACTCCGTCTTTGCTTCCAACTACCTGACATTTGTCACCGTCTACGCCCTCATGCTGCTCGGCGAGGTGAGCTTCTGGAACACCTTCGGTTTCGACCGCGCGGCCGCCCAGCTCTACTACGTCACCCCCGTGCCCATCGGAATGGTTCTGGTGGGCAAGAACATCGCCTCGGCGATCTTCGTCTTCTTGGAGATCACGGCCGTCACCCTCGTCTGCGCCCTGTTCCGCATGCCCATCACCGCAGGCAAACTGGCCGAGTCCTACATCGTCGCCTTCATTCTGGCGGTCTATCTCATTGCGCTGGGGAACCTCGCCTCGGTTTACTACCCGCGTCCCGTCGATCCGGCCCAGTCCTGGCGCCGCTCGGCAGCGGGCAAGATGCAGGCCATGCTCATGTTTGCTTACCCTGTGCTGAGCATTCCCATCGCCCTTGCCTACCTCGCCCGGTTTGCCTTCGAAAGCGAAGCGGCATTCTACGGCATGTTGGCCTTCGATGCCGCCCTGGCGGCTACCGTCTATTGGGTCGCGCTCGATTCCACTGTCCACGCCGCCGAAGCCCGCAAGGATGCCCTGGTCACCACCCTTAGCCAGGGCGACGGCCCCGTTAGCGGTTGACACGGAGCAGTTGCAGTTCGCCGGGATCGAATGTGGCGTGGTCGGCAAGCAGGGTTCTGGCGCTCATTGCTTCCGAGAACAGCTCGGAGTGGTTGTGGTTCACCTGGTGGGCCACCCAGTGAAAAATCTCATGCGCGATCACACGCCCCAGCGCGCGTCCGAGCAGTTCATCGCCGCGTTTCAGGTCGCCACCGGCCATGTGCGAAGCGATGGTTTCCGCTACAGCGTCACAGTCGACCGTCATCAAGGGTTGGAGTTTTCCATCCACCGTGGCCAGCCGCGCCAGCACACGCTGGGACGTTCTGGGAGCGATCTGCACGGTGAACTCGCAGCGCCCCGTAAACGCGACATACAGAACATGGCGAGGTGAACCCAGGTAGACCTTTGGCGCATCCTGGTGAACCGCGATCTCACTACCGGCCAAGGCAAACAACCTGATCAGTTCCCGTCCCATTGCCTCCGTCGATGCGCTCCCGCATGGGTGTTCAAACGCAGCCAGTAGCGCAATTTGCGCATGGGATACGGGTGTAGAGAGACAGAGCCCGGCCAGCAGGAGTGCCATCCGCATGACAGTCACCCTCCAGCCTCATCTTGCGGCGGCCGAGTAATCGTGCGGTGTGCCTCAGGTAAAGGAATGGAAAATGGCCGCTTTACAGTCCACCAGCGACGGCGCTTTCGGTGGCAAACCGGCGCAAGCGGGCAATTTCGCCATGCTCGAGGGTTACGCCTTCCGCGATTAGATCCCGTGCCTGCACGTGCGGGCAGAACAGCCGCGACCTGGTGTGCTTGCTCTCGTTCAACATCCAGTGCAGCAGTTCATGCGAGACCACGCGCGCCAGCGCGCGGCCATAGAGCATCTCCAGCCGTCCCAGATCGGAAGTCGTGATCGCGGTGGAAATGTACTCGGACACATTGCGGCAATTCACTTCCACCAGGTCAAGCACTCGTTTGCCCGCCTGATGGACGTGGGCTAGAGTCCTCACCTCGGCCTCATGCCTCCGGATCACAATGGGCGGCGCACAACCTTTGGAAAAATGAATCACCGCGGCTCGTTCGTGCTTCCGCCTCAACGGACGCTTCTCGATGTGACGGAGATCAAGCCGGATGCCTGCGCCCTCGAAGAGTGATTCCAACTCCTCGTGAAGCGCGTTGACTACGGAAAGGGATGGTTTCTCATCAAACTGGAGCAGGACGACAACCGGATCCTGCGCGGGGAGCACACCGGCAACCGCTAACCAGGCCACGCAAACAACGTACAACCGCACGGCACAGTACCTCTGTGCACTTGTTCGACCAAAAATGAAGTTCCTGTAGCAGAGAGATTCGACAATTTAACTGGGTGTTCCTGCACACAGGTTGGGTGTAGAGTTGCCTACAGATTCAACGGCCAATCACGCGTGCCGGGCTGCCCGCGGCGGATGCGTCCAGGGGGGAGGAAGTCGAGCGTCTCCTCCATCCATGTACTCAGGCGCGAGGTCATATCCGACAGTATTTCGGAGTGCGGTATCGATGTGGCGAGATTCTGGAACTCGTTCGGATCGGCGGTGAGGTCGTAGAGTTCGAGCAAGGGCCGCGTCGGGTGCAGCATCTGTTTGAGTTCCGGCTTGAGTCGGCCACGGCGGCCCTCTTCGAGAATGCTCGCCCAGCTGAGGCTGTTTTCCAGGTCCAGCGCGGGGCGATAAGGGAAGTGCGGGGCGGCGTTGAAGATCAACTTATGCGTCGCGGTCCGCACCGACCGGATGGGGTCAAAGTTATCGTGCCAGTTGCGCTCGCTGAACACCGTGTCGCGCTCGGCATAGGAGCCGGCGTTGGTGAGGAGATTGAGGAAACTCCGGCCTTGCATTTTGCCGGGAACCGGCAACCCGGCGGCCGTGAGCCAGGTGGGTGCGAGGTCCACGTGTGAGATCAGTTGCTGCCGCACCACGCCGGCAGCGATGCGTCCGGGCCAGCGCGCCAGCAGGGGGACGTGGATGCCGGGGTCGTAGCAGGTGCCCTTGGCGCGGGGGAACGGCATACCGTTGTCGCCCGTGAAGATCACCAGCGTGTTCTCTTCCAGCCCGTGCTGGCGAAGCAGTGCCAACACCTGCCCGCACTCAGAGTCCATGCGCGAGATCTCGTCGTGGTAGAAGGCGAGGTCCTTGCGGACATCCGGTGTGTCGGGCAGGAACGCCGGCACATGCATGTGAGCCGGATCATGCGGCGGAGTGACGGCGCCGGGCGCATACGGCCGGTGCGGGTCGGTGAACCCGACGTGAAGGAAGAAGGGGCGGTCCTTCGGGCGTTTGTCGAAGAAGGCGGAAAACGGTGCGCGTGCGTCTCCGTAGAAATCCCACCGCTTGTCAAACGCGGCCCCCTGATGGACCTTACGAAACGCTCCGGCGAAATAGCCGCGCTGCTTCAGCGGTTCGAGCACGCTCGGCTCCCAGTCGGGCATCGGCGTGTGCAGCCGTGAGGTCGACGTCGTGTGAGGCGCGCATCCGGTGAGAATCGCCGAGCGGTTTGGGCTGCACTGCGGCGAGGCAACGAAGCACCTGGTAAAGCGCATCCCATCGGCCGCCATACGGTCCAGGTGGGGCGTACGGATCGCGCTGTTGCCCATGCAACCCAGGTCGGGCGCTGAGTGATCGTCCGAGATCAGGAAGACGATGTTCGGCGGTGAGGCCGGCTGCCCCTGCACAGCGGCAGCGGCGGCAAGCGGGGTAGCCAACAGTTCGCGGCGGCGCATTACCGTTTGATCCAGATCGGACTCGACCAGGCGATCTGGTCGTCGTGCTGCTGGACGCGCACATAGTAGTAGCTCTCACCCGCCAGCGGCTGGCCATCCTGGAACGTGAGCTCAGCCTCCAACTTGTTGGGATGCGTCGTCATCAGGAACGTGTTGCTGCGGATGATGTCGATCTGCCGGATCGGCTTCGTCCCGGTGACCTTCACTTTCAGCCGGAACGGCCCCTTCTCTTCGAGGATCGAGCCTTGCAGGTGCTCCGCCGTGTTGGTGGCAATCCGGTAATCGAGTATCAGGTTATCCGTCGCTCCGTAGCTCTGGCGGCGTTTCATGGCGCTGAGCAGACCGTCGCGCGTAAACTCCTCGGCCAGCGTGCAAGCGTAGGAGATGTGCGTCGAAAGATGATCGGAGCTGGCCTGCACCCCGAGCTTGTAACCCTTGGCCCAGGCGTTCCACACATAGCCGGCCGGGCGGAATCCGCCGGGCGCCGAGTTGGGGTTCTCGGCGTTGGCTGCCTTCGGTGCCCCCAGATACTCGTTCGACACGCGGTCACCCTGGTAGATCTCCACCAGCGGCTCGACCTCGGGATCGTTGTCGCGCCAGTCGGTCCCCATGTTCGACGCCGACGTGTGGCTGATCGCAATGCCGTTGTACTTCTTCAAATACTCATACAGCGGCTTGGCGCCAGTCTCGCCCTTTTGCTCGCTCCTCGGAATCGGCAGCGTCGGCATTCCGCGCTTGGTGAAGATCACGTTGCGGTGTCCGTTCGGGTAGCCGACGCTGCGTTCGTAGCCATACAGCGGTACAAACGTGCCCGCCACGTGGAAGACATCGGCCATCTGCTGGAGCAGGAAGTTGATGTAAGGCTCGTCCGGTCCCGCCGCGCCGTTGTGCTCGCTGACCATCAGGAAGTCGAGCTCAGCGGCATCAATGGCATAACGGTAGGTGTCCAGCAGCGAGCCGTCGTTGTTGCCATCCATGGAGAACTCCGTGTGGCGGTGCGTGTCGCCCCGGTAGATCTTCAACCGCCTGTTGCCGATGGTCATCACATGGCTGTGAATGCGGTCCAGGTCGGCGCGCTCATTGGGGTGAATGGGAAACCACTTGATTTCGGCTCGCGGCAGCGGCTTCAGCACCGGAGGCACCCCGGCGGTCGACGTCGGGATGCGGGCCACGTTCACTTCACCGCGCTGGTACAGGTAGTCTTCGTAGTCGCGCCGGTCGTAGGGATAGGCAACGTACAGCCCATCGCGCTTGGCGGCGATGCCCGTGCGCATGTCCTGCCGCCCAAAGGAATCCGGCATCTGTACCGGCCGGGCCCAGCCTGAGCCCTCCGGACGCGTCATGTAAATCTCCCAGTTCGCCCTGTGCAACGGCGTATCCGAGGGCATGTCAGGCTGGCGGATCATGCGGTGGCGGAAGGTCATCCAGATGCGCCCGTCTGTGTCGGCAGCGAGTGATGGCAGGTCATTGAAGCCCTGCAGCGCCTGCGGCATCGACTCCTCAAACCGCGCCGCCGGCTCCTGTAGGCCTGCGTTGGTCAACACCGCCGTCTTCACAATGCGCCACGAGTACAGCGCCGTGCCCTCCAGCTTCGGTAAAAAGCCGGTGTCCTTGCCCCATTCGAATCCGGATTCGTTCCAGGCGATCCACAGCCGGTTCTGTCCGTCACAGGCAATCGACGGGTAGGCTTCGTACTTCCCCGTATCGGCGATCGCCACAGGCGCGGCCCAGCTTCCCTTTTCCCAACGCCGCACCATGATGTCGTAATTGCCCTTGTCATAGGTGTCCCAGGCCGCATACACCCGGCCAGCCTTGTCGGCGGCCAGCGCCGGCTGCCAGTCGTTCGCCGCGCTGGTGGAAACGGTCTCCGCCGGCTGCCAGGAGCCGTTCCAGCGACGCGCGATGATGTCCGACTTCCCGTTGCGGAAGCCCTGCCATGCCGCCCACACCGAGCCCTCGGCGTCGGTCGTGGCCGTGACGTAGATGTCCGGCTGGGGAGCCTCGCTGAGCCGCTCAATCGAACCCCAGGAGCGCCCATCGTGACGGCGGGCGTACACATCGAAGTTGCCGTTCACCTGCGCCGACCACACGAACACCGCACCGCCCTTGCCGTCGCGCGCGGCCTTCACCAGAAAGACATCCGTGTGATCCCCCGACACCTTTTCAATCGCGCTCCAACTGCCGCCTGACTGGCGGCGCGCCATCACCGCGTTCTTGTCGTTCGCGTATTCCACCCACGCCGTCCACAGGTCGCCGTTGGCGGCGGCCGCGACGGTGGCAAAGTCGGAGTTCATCTCGGGGTGCGAAACGCTCTCCATCGCCGCGATCCGCTCCACTTTCACCTGACCCGCCAGTTCTCGCTTCTCCGCGCCAAACTCCATCGCAAACGGCTTCACCTCGAACGAGCCCTCTGTTGTCTCAACGTTGACGGCAGTGGCCGCCGATCCGCGCACCTGAATGATCACCCCAGGCTGGCGGATGTAGGTGAGCTGCGGTTCGTTGAACGGCTTCTCCCAGGCCCGCTTCACGAAGTTGGGAGCCTTCCACGTGGCCAGCGTCCATGCCGTATTAGACACGGATTCCCCCGGCCGCGGACGCCAGTTGCGCACCGCCAGAATCTCACCGCCCGACACGCTCAACTTGCCGTTCCAGGAACGCGCGGCACGATCGAGCAAACCAAGCTCGACCCGCACCTGCGCCACATTCTCAGCCAGATGCGACGGCTTGGCGGCGGCGCCCTGGGAGAGCACGACGTCGGGCTTCAGCACCAGCCACAAGGCCGCACCGGCGCCCACAGCGGCAAGGCCGCCAATCCACGAGGGGAGTTTCATTGAGGTGTCTCCTTCGATTCCATCACCGCACCGTAAGCGCGTAGCTTCTTGGTGAGTTCGGCCGTGTCAATATCCTGTACCGCGGCGTTCTTGTCAATCGCCATCCGCGCCGCCAGCCCCGCAGCCTGACCCATGATCATATACACAGGCTCCATGCGTAGCGTCGAGTAGGTGACATGCGAAGAGGAAACGCACACCGGCACGAGAAGGTTCGCCGCCTCTTTCCTCTTCGGCAACAACACGCGATACGGAATCTGGTAGGGGCTCACGCGGACCTCCATATTCCCTTCGTTCTGCACCATGCCATCCGGCTGCGCATAGCGCTGCACATTGTGCGAGTCCGAGTTGTAGCTCCCCATGCCAATCACATCCGCCTTCGTCAGCTCTGACTGAATGTCCTTCTGCGTCATCACCCAATCGCCCACCAGTCGGCGCGCCTCGCGCACATAGAGCTGGTGCGGCCAGTGATGGGTGTCGACAAACTCATCCGCGCAGAGCCCCCACCGCTTCAGCTCTTTCTGAATTTCGGCGGGCACGCGCGCGTCTGTTTGCAGAAAGTGGAACAGGCCCGCCGTATAGTCGATATGCGCCTGCCAGATCTGCGCGCGGCGCTCATAGGTTGCCTCCGGATAATCCCAGCTCGCGCCGATGTAGTCGGTCGAAAACGCCCCGCGGTTGTTGATGTCGGTCTTCGACTCCTTCTCCAGCCGCGACACGATCAGCATCTCGTTGATGCGCGGCAGGCGGTTGTTGGCCTTCTGGAAACCCCTCCACCCAGCGCAGCCACAACTCATACCGCGCCGGTGTGTAGTTGGCGGGCCGCGGAATCGGGGCCTGGTTCGCCGCATCGTCAGAGAGGCACATGCGGAAGTTGTAAGCCTGCACCTTCTTGTCAGCCGCGCCTATCTCCCCGCGAGGTGTGGCCTGAATCTCCGGCAGCAACTGCTTGTTCGCATCGTAGGCGCTCACCGCGAAGTCAAACTGGTGGTTGCGGTCCTTCGGCCGCACGCCGGCAAGCGATTCTCCATACTGCGCCGTGCCCTCGCGGCCCACCGTGTAGCTCACCTTGGCCTGCTTCAACAGATCGCCCTCATAGGTGGCGTCCATAAAAATGCGCGCCGCGAATCCGACGCCGTTCTCGGTATACAACTCACGAAGCTGGTTGCCCCGCTTCTTGACGCCGTTGTCCTGGCGCAGGCGGTGGCCGAAGTACACGCGCACGCCGGCCTCCGCCACCCATTGCTTCAACACCTTCTCGGCCACGTGCGGTTCGAAATACCAGACGATGTCCTTGCCGTACTCGCGCCCCACCCGCTGGTAGAACTCAAGCGACATCCCGCCGATCGTCTCCTTCCGGCCATGATCGGTCCTGCCCAGGCCGCCCGTGGTCATACCGCCCAGGTGGCGGCCCGGTTCGACCAGCGCGACTTTCAGATTTTGCTTCGCGGCGGCAATCGCCGCCACCACGCCTCCAGAGGTAGCTCCGTACACCACGACGTCATAGGTTTCAGCGGCGTGCGCGCTGAGAGCGAGCAGGAACAGGGCGATTCGTTTCACTTGCGCGTGTCTTCCTTCCAGGCGTGTATGGCCGATTGGAGTTCGTCGGCAATCTCAGGATGGGCGTGGCGCAGGTTGCGCCGCTCGCTCGGGTCGGCTTCCAGGTCAGAGAGCCACACGGCTTCGTCGCCTTTCATTTCGCCACGAGTTTCCGGCGTGCGGCCGTATTCGTTCCCCTTCAACACCAGCTTCCAGCGGCCCTTGCGCGCCGCGGCCTGCTGGCCGTTTTCCCAGAAGATGGTCCCGTGCGGCGACTTCGCACCCGCAGCCGCCACCGGCAGAATGTCGCGGCCGTCCAGCACATAGCCAGGCTCCGGCGGCGCCCCCGCCGCCTGCCAGATGGTGGGCGCAATGTCCATTGTCATCGCCAGCTCCGGCGACACCTGTCCGGCCTTGATGCGCGCCGGCCAGCTCATGATGCCCGGCACATGCATGCCGCCATCGAACAGGCTGAACTTGAATCCCCGGTAAACCCCGTTGTCGCCCGCCGTCGCCGGCTGCTGGTTCAGGCCCGCCCGCGGCTCCGTCGTCGCCCCGTTGTCGGCGACAAAAAAGACCACCGTGTTGTCCAGTAGCCCATGCCGCTCCAGCGCCTTCCGGATCGCGCCCACACCATCGTCCATCGCCGCCAGCATCGCGGCATAGGTCTGCCTCTCCGGCGGCAGGTTCGGGAACCGCTTCTTGTACTTCTCCGGAGCGTGCATCGGATAGTGCACCGCGTTAAACGTCACACAGAGCAGAAACGGTTCCGACTTATGCTTCTCAATGAAGCCAACGCTCTCTTCCGTGATGCGCTCGGTCAGATACTGACCGTCCTCCCAAATCTCCTCGCGGTTGCGAAACAGCGAGTGGAAGTTGACGGTGCGGTTCTGCGGATTGGACTCGCCCCAGTAATAAATGTGCGAATAGAAGTCGACACAACCGGGCAGGAAGCCATAGAAGTAGTCGTAGCCGCGGGCATTCGGCACGGTGTCCGGCGTGTCGCCGAGGTGCCACTTGCCGATCAATCCCGTGCTGTAGCCGGCCGTCTTCAAGCGGCTGGCGAGCGTGTGCTGCTGCAATCCCAGCGGCCGCCCGTTGGTGCCGACACCGGCGCGCACCGGGTAGCGTCCCGTTTGTAGCGCCGCGCGCGACGGGGCGCACACCGGGGCGCAGGAATACCAGTTTGTGAACCGTACGCCGGAGTGGGCCAACTGGTCAATGTGCGGCGTTTTCACGTCCTTGGCCCCGTAGCAGCCCAGGTCGTGCGAGCCCTGATCATCGGACATGATCACGACGAAATTCGGCTTGCGCGTCTGCCCTTCGGCGGGCAAGGCTGCGCTCAAGGCTCCCGCCGCGGCGAGCCACTCTCTCCGGTCCATCATGGGGGCCACTCTATCATGCGCATTGCGTTCCCTTCACGATCGCGAAAGAATGTTCCCGTCATGTCTACCCGCCGTCATTTTCTAGCCTCCTCAATCGCCGCGGCCCACGCCCCGCTACTCGCCCAAGGCGCCTCCCGGCCAAACGTCATCATCGTGCTTACCGACGACCAGGGCTATGGCGACATCTCCGCCCACGGCAACCCCGTGATCAAGACGCCGAACATGGACAAACTCCACGGCGAAAGCGTGCGGTTCACCGATTTCCATAGCGCTCCCATGTGCACCCCCACGCGCGGGCAGTTGATGAGCGGCGTCGATGCTCTGCGCAACAAGGCCTGCTCGGTCACCGCCGGCCGCGCCGTCCTCCGCCGCGACCTGCCCACCATGGCCAACGTCTTTCGCGACAGCGGCTACGGCACCGGCGTCTTCGGCAAATGGCACCTCGGCGACAGCTACCCCTACCGCCCCATGGACCGCGGCTTTGAAACCGCCAAATACCATCTCGGCTTCGGCATGTCCTCGGCGCCTGAGTTCGACAACGACTACCAGAACGGCCGCTACCACGACAACGGCGTCGAAAAGCGCTTCGACGGCTATTGCACCGACTTCTGGTTCAGCGAAGCGATGAGCTGGATGGGGCGGCAGCAGCAAAGCGGGAAGCCATTCTTCTGCTACCTCCCCACCAACGTTCCTCACGGCCCGGCCTGGGTGGCGGCAAAGTACTCCGACCCCTATCAACGCGATAAGCTGCCCGCCGGCTTCTTCGGTATGGTCGCCAATCTCGATGAGAACCTCGGCAAGCTCGATCAGTTCCTTGTGAAGTCCGGCCTGCGCGACAACACAATCGTCATCTTCATGACGGATAACGGCGCCACCGCCGGCGCACCCGTCTTCAATGCCGGGATGCGGGGGCGCAAAACGATGCTGTACGAAGGTGGCCACCGCGTGCCCTGCTTTGTCCGCTGGCCGAAGGGCAACCTCAGCCAGCCCAGCGCGATCGACTATCCGGGCCAGATGCAGGACTGGCTGCCCACCCTCATCGACCTCTGTTCGCTCAAGGCCCCCTCCGCCGCGAAGTTCGATGGAGCCTCGCTCGCCCCGCTGCTCCGCGGCAAAGCCGGCATGCCCGACCGTATGCTCGTCGTGCAATACGGCCAAGTCCCCAAGAAGTGGGAATCCAACGTCATCTGGAACCAGTGGCGGCTGGTGAATGGCAAAGAGCTGTATGACTTCCGCGCCAACCCTGCCGAAGACCGCGACCTGGCCTCGGCCAATCCCGACGTCGTCGCCAGAATGCGTGCCCACTATGAAAGGTGGTGGGCCTCCGTTGAGCCCGGCGTGCAGGAGCCTGAACCCGTGGCCGTAATCGGCTCGCCGCACGAGTCGCCCACTAAGCTCTGCTCCGCCGACTGGTGGGAGATCTATGCCGACAACCCCGGCCACGTCTCCAATGCCGTGGGCGGCACAAAAGGCGCGCCCTGGTATGTTGCCGTGGCCGAGAGCGGCACATATGAAATCGAGCTCGCGCGCTGGCCGTTCAATCTCATGCTGCCTCTCAGCGCGGCCCGTGAACCGTTGCGGTTGACCTACGGCAGCCTGCCCGCCGGCAAAGCCATGCCCATTGCGGGCGCCAAGCTCAAGGCCGGCACAGCCGCCGAGATCTCAGCCCCGGCGGCGCCCGGCGCCAAGAGCATCACCCTCCGCGTCAAGCTCGAAAAAACGGCGCGCACGCCCCTCCACGCCTGGTTCACCGGAGCCAACGGCGAGGATGTCTGCGGCGTCTTCTACGCGCGTGTCCGCAAAGTGTGAGCCGCCCCGCGGCTCACCACAGCTTCCACCTCGGCAAGGGCTTGAAGTGCGGAGCTTCAGGCGTGAGTGATTGGTCTCGTGACGGCACCAGCCCCCCGGCGTAGCAGCCGCCGCCAGCCTGCTCCAATCGCGGAGTGAGCAGCACCACGTGCTCCGCCTCCAGCGCGATCGAGCCAATCGCCTGTGCAACGTCGCCGTAGGCTGTGTCCGGCAACGCCTTCACGAAGAGCGCCCGCATTGCACGAGGCCGCATCACCTGCCTCACTCTCGCCGGCAATTCGGACAAGGTCAGCGATTCACCGAGGAACCTCACCCTGTCCGCACTCTCCACAACTAGCTCCACGGGGCGTTCCTGGCCGGTACAGTTCTTCGCTGGGTGACCCGGCCGTGCCCAGTGCCCGGTGGGCGTGGAGAAGGTCAGGGGAAGAACGGCCAGCACGAGAAACAGGCCTGCCAGGGGAGCCGAGGATGCCGGCAACATCTCCTCTGCCTGGACGGGATCGAGGCAGGATGGGTTCCAGGCTCCAGCGGCCCCCACACGCCGGCCTCTACTTCTTCCTGGGAAACTGATCGTCAAAGCGCGGGTTCATCGTCCGCGCCACATCCAATCCCGGGTGTCCCTCCGGCAAGTCGACAAGCCGGAACGCTGTGCCCTTGGCCTGGTCCTTCACCAACCCCTCGGCCATCCCCTTCAGATAGGTCATGAACTCCGCGTCGTCACTGCCTGGCGCGGCCTTGAAGATGAGAATGTAGGCGTTCTCGCGGAACGGCACCATGTAGCCCGTCGGGATGTTGTCGCCGAACCAGTACAGGCTTCCTGGCTTCATCGTGTGCCAGCGGCCCGCGCTCTTAAGAGCCCACGTGCCGCGAACCGTGTAGATGATCGAGCCTTTCGCGTGGGGATGCTCTTCCAGATACAATCCCGCCGGCATGTCGATGTAGTGGGCCCGCATCTCCGGCACACGCAGCAGCGGGCCAATCCTCCCCTCAAGCGTGTCCACACCGGGGACTTTCCCGAAGTCCGTGATGTCATCGATGATGGTGACCCCCGGCGCCAGGTTCACTCTCTCCGGCGAGACCTCGCTCGCGGGTTGCGTTCCTTCCGTCGGCACAACGAGCGTGGTGGGAACCCCTGAGCGAGGGGGAGCCACCTCGTTCAGCCACGTCAGAATCGCCTCATCCAGCCCTGGATGATACGGCCGGCGGAACGAGGCCAACGTGAACCGTTCACGGAAGGCTGCGTCCGGGTCATCAGGCGCCAATTGAAAGCTGTGGTCCGCACCGGCGATCAGGGCGCTGCGCGCGGCCTTATTCCCTGCCTGGCGCATCACAGCCTCGGCGCAAGCGGCGTGCCCCGGCGCCACGTTCAGGTCGCGGTCACCCGCCAGTGCCAGCGCCGGCCTCTGAATGAAGGCAAACATCGCATCCGGTGGGTTGTCGATCTCCTCACGGCGCCGTGCAAGCGCCACCTCTTCCCGGACCGCGCCCTCCACCAGCGCGAAGCTATCTTTTCCCTCGCGCGCGGCGGCAAACATCTCCCGCCAGTGCTTGCCGAACGCAACGATGCGGTCGAGTTTGTTTGCTTTCGCCCACTCCCGGTTGGCTTCGTTTTGTAAAAAAAAGTCCGCGAGGCGGCCGTGGTTGTAGGCGAAGATCTCCTCCGCCTTCCCGCAGAAGCCTCCCAGGAACAAATAGGCGTCTGCCTCCGCCCCTGCCCGGGCCGCAAGACTGGCCACATAGGCCCCAGCGCTTTCCCCCGCCACAATCACGCGCGAACACTCCGAGCGTCCACGCAGGTAGGTCATTAACTCACCTGCCACCCGGGCGTCATCCGAATACAGCCCTTTCCAGCCGGCTTTCGCCTTACTGGCGCCAAAGCCGACCGTGTCATACCGGAAGCTCGCATACCCGCCTCCGGCCAGCCCCTCGGCCAGGCGTTTCAACGCGGTGCGTTCCGGCGCGCCGGGCGCCGTCAGTCCGCCATCTCGCGTTTGCGACAAGGTGCCGCCGATGATCAGGACGCAGGGAAACGGGGGGTCATCTTCGTGCGGAACCGTCAACGTCCCGCCGACCTGCGCACTCGGAAGCTCCAACTGCAACTGCTCTTCCAGCACGTGCCCGTGGACGAGCGTGGTGGCGATCAAGAGACCGATCACAGAGCGCATACGATTATCGCAATCGTAGCACCAGGATCGGGAGGAGCGCTTACCGGTCAGCCCCCACCAGCGTGTTCAGCTTGCCGACGACCTCCAATACCGACTGCGCCTGCGCCGAGAGTTCCTCCGAGGCCGCCGCGCCCTCTTCCGAGCTGGCCGCGGTGGATTGCGTGATGTGTTGCATCTCCTGAACGGCCTTTGCGATCTGCTCCACGCCGTGCGCTTGTTCCTTGCTGGCTGAATTCATTTCATTGACCAGGCTGAGTACGCGCGCCGAGTCCTCGGTGATGGCCCGGATCGACTGTGCCACCTCTTCCACCTTTCCCTTCCCATCGGTCGAGTTGTGGATCGACTCTTCGATCAACGCGGCGGTGTCGCCGGCAGCCTGCGCGCATCGCTGGGCAAGGTTGCGCACCTCGTCGGCGACGACGGCAAACCCCATGCCGGCCTCACCCGCCCGCGCTGCCTCAACCGCGGCGTTCAGGGCGAGAATGTTGGTCTGAAACGAGATTTCGTCGATCACTTTGATGATGCGGGCGATGTTTGAGCTCGACGTCTCGATGCGCTGCATCGCGCCCAACATGCCATCCAGCGAACCACTCGCCGCCGCCACCCGGCGCGCCGTGGAATCCGCCACTCCTGCCACGCTTTCAGCCTGCTCCCGGCTCTTCCGCGACATGGCGTTCAGCTCTTCGGTGGAAGCCGAGGTCTCCTCCAGCGTCGCCGCCTGTTCGGTCGCGCCTTGCGCGAGACTCTGGCTGGAGGCCGCCACCTGGTTGGCGGCGGATTTCACCTGCCCGGCCATCTGCGTCAATTCGTCAACCACGCCCGTCAGAGAGCGGCGAAGCTGCTTCGCAATCGCAAAGGACGCGCCCAGGCCGATGAGCAGCGCGGTCACTCCCAACACCAGGAGAATTTGTTTGCTCCGCTGCGCCGTTGCCGTCAGACTGCGCGCGGCTTCTCCTCCAATCTCCTCGCGCAGTGCGGCTTGGCGGGCTCGCAGCGCACCAATCAACTCCATCGTTGACCGCAATGCCGGCTGCGTCTCCTCCTTGAACAGGCGTAACCGCTCTTCCGCCGTAGCCGCGCCCACAATGTGCGCGGCCGAGAGGTGCAGGTTTTCATGCGGGGTCCGCGCCTCCGCGGCCAGCCTCTGCACGGCTGCGTCGGACGTGCCCGTGTTCCTCAGCCACTGCCCGAACTTGCATTCCTCAGCCTTCAGATTGCCTGTGAACGTGCTCCCCGTAAGCAGATGCTGGCTCAAGCCGTGAACCCAAGACAAGTGGTCCACGTGCCGCTCCACAAGAAAAAGATCTGCCTCAGTGGCTGACTGCGCGATGTGTGCGGATGACTCCAGCACTCCCAGGCTTCTGACCGAAACGGCGAGAACCAGGACGGCCGCTACAATAAGGACGGCAAAGCCGGCATTGACTTTGCGAACAATACTCCAATTGGACATGGTGGACTCCGGTGATGGACCAAAGGCACGTTGTCTGGCTGGCGCCTTGGCTCCACCCTTCGTATCGGTCCAGTTTGGGAGCGCTTACTATTTTTTTTGCGACTGCCGGTAGGCTTCCCGCGCCTCTTTCATGATCGGCCCGTAGGCCAGCTTGTCAAACGGCGGGCAACCCGCCGGAAACTGCCCCAGCGGGTGGTTTTTCTGCCTCATCAGGAATGTGCAATAGGTGAGCGTCTTGCACACTCGAAGCTCGTCGAGCTCTCCTTTTTCCACCACATCCCGCGCGAAATCGGGGTAGGACAACACATTGCGCCCCATGCCGAAGAAGCGAATGTTGCCATCCGCGACATTGGCCGCCCCGGCGTTGATGGCGTACTTCTGCAGCCAGCTATAACCGGTCCCGACCATCGGCAGGTCGGGAAACGTGTTCTGCAGGTCGGCCGCGATGCGGAAATGGCGGTCCACGCCCAGCAGCGGATGCTCCGGCGGCTCGTAGTTCCCCTCGTCGGGCTTCTCAAACGGACGGCCAATGTGCGGGTTGTAATACGGGCAGCCAAGCGAAACGTTCAGCAGTTGCAGCCCCCAGCCCTTCATCAGCGCGATCACCTGCTTCGGCTCGGTCATGTCGTCTTCCAGCGGGTTATCCGGATTGACGCCGTAGCCGTGGGGGTAAGGAGTCTCAAACGGCAGCGGTACGCCAAGCTTGGTCACCGGATCGGTGACGTACGGCACGCCGTCAAACACGCTCATGCGCGAACAGTACACGACGCGGTCGCCGAACTCCGCCTTCCAGCGGTCGAAGATCTCCTTGATTACCCGCGTGCGGTTTTCCAGCGAGCCGCCGTAGCGCCCCGGGCGCGTCCTTGCTCCCAGCAGCTCGCTCAACAGGTAGCCATGCGTCACCTTCAAATCGAACGCACGGAATCCGGCCGCATACGCCAGCTTTCCCGCTTCCAGGAAGGCGTCCGGCAGCCGGTCCAGCTCATCGTCGCTGATCACCGGATAGTCCTCCGGCATATTGAACTTCCGCGCGATGAGCGGGTTGTTGTAGGCAATGATCCGCTTGGGCACCGCGTAGCGCCCGGAATGCGTCAACTGGATCGGAACCAGCACATCGTCGTCACGGCCGTACTCTTCACGGTGCGAGCGCAACGTGAGATCGAGGATCTTCGCGAAATCCCCCACATTCTCTTTGTGGATCCACAGCTGGCGCGTGTTCGCGCGGCCTTCTTCCACAACCGCCGTGGCCTCAAACCAGATCAGCTTGCAGCCGCCGCGCCCAAAGCGCTCATAGCGCCGGTAGGTGAGCTCATCCGGGGTGCCGGCCAGCGTGCCGTCGCAGCCCTCCATGGGATGGACCGCCATGGAGTTGCCCACACGCACCGGGCCCACCTGCACGGCGCGGCCCAGAGTCTCCTGAATTGTGGGGACGTCTTCTTCCAGGCGCACGTGGCGTGCGCCAAGCGTTTCAGCTGCCTGCCGGAGCTCGGTCAGGCTTCGGTACGTGAAGTGCTTCATTTTTCTTTCCGTGCTTCGGCAGGAGCGCGATCGCGATGGCTCCGATAAACGCCGTAGCAAACACAGCCATGATGGCCTGAGGATAGGCTCCCACGGCTTCCTTGAGTCGCGCAATCACGTTCGGGAACCAGAACTGCGAAATCGTGTCCGTGGGCAGGATGGCAGACATGGCGCGAGGCAGGCTGGCAAGGCCAAACTGGTCGGCCGCCATGAGCGGAATCAGCATGTAGTCGGCCCCCATGGCGAAGCCGAACACGAGGGCGAACAGATAGACGAAGTGAACCGAGCCGGGTGTGACCAGGAACAGCGAGGGAATCGCCAGCGCCACGACAAGATAGGTAGCCAGCATCACCAGTTTCTTCGAATAACGGTCGGCCAGATATCCGGCCAGCAGACGCCCGGCAATACTAGCCCACAAAACCCAAAACGACGCCGTACTCCATATTTCATTGCGTGCCGCCTGCGTGGTGAAGCCCTGCTCTTCAAACACGAACTTCATGTGGAAGTTCACCGCCGCAATCGAGCCGATCGAGGCGGCGCTGCCCACCAGCAAAAACCAGAACGACGGCTGGCGAAGCAGTTCGCCGAACGTCTGAGACTTCACCGGATTCACCGCTCCCACCTCGACCACCGGCGGATGGTCCTTCCCGTCGGGGAACTGGCCGATATCTTCGGGCTTGTCCTTAATGATGAACAGCGCGATCGGCCACGCAATCAGCAGCACAAACCCCATGTATTGCAGCGCTTCGGTATACGGCATCTTCGAAGCCAGGTACGGCCCCACCTTGTTGCCGATGGAACCGACAATGGCCACGCCGACATACGTGATGCCCATCGCGCGGCCACGCTTCTCCTTAAACCAATTGCTGATGATGATCTGGTGCGGAATCGGTCCGGCCAAAAAGTAGCCGATCATGTACAAACACCACGCGGCGTAGTATTCCCACGTGTCACCACTCAGCCGTGCGAACCACTGAAACGCCAGAAACGTCATGCCCGTGCCGACGATGATGAGCAGCCGCGGACTCACTCTGGGAACAATGATTGGTCCGGCCCAGATCGTCAGCAGGACGGCAATGGGCGCGCCCAACGTCACGATCTGGATCGGCCACTGGTGGTCATCGCGAAAGTAGTCAAAGAAGAAGGCGATGTTGTAGTACGGGAATCCTGTCGAGACGCCAAAGGTCATGAAACAGGCCGCAACAATCCACCAGCCGTAGAAGCTTTTTTTCATCGAGGGGGCACTCCCGAAGTGAGATGGGAACTTTACGTTATATCATGCGGGACTCGGATCGGTCTTTCTGAGAAGGCGAAATCTCGTCCCCCAGCCGGGCGTTTCCTCACTCCCCGCGAATCTCCAGGCCCAGCAGGTGAGCCCACGCCAGGGCCTGCGCCGGCGTGACCAGGGCGCCCCGCACGTCTTCGGCGCGAATGCGCACACCTTCCAGGTCAGCGCCGCGCAGATCGGTGCCCGTCAACCGGGCGCCTGTCATCTCGGCTTGGCGTAGCGCGACTCTGGTGAACACCGTGTGCGACAGATCGGCTGCCGCGAAATCGGCCTCGGCAAAGGAACCCTCGCGGATCTCACACTGCTTCAGGACACCGCCTGTAAATTGCGCATACCGCGCCTCGCAGTCTTCCATGAGGACGCTCTCCCAGCGGCACTCCACTGCCCGCAAACCCGTCAGCCGGCAGCGGATCAGCTCCACCCGAGTGGCTTCGCATCCCATCAGGACACTGTTGGAGAGGTCACAACCCACCAGCCGCACATCGCGCAGCTTCACGCTCTTCACCGTCGCCCCGCTCAGGTTGCAGCGTTCGAGCAGGCAGGACCGTATGCGCAGCGAGGCGACCGTGCGCGTCGAGAGGTCCACGTCACGGAAGCAGTGCTCTTCGATGGGCGTGCCGGAAACGAGCGAGCCGAGGCCGCCCGTGGCAAGCTCCACGGGAAGATCGGGAGTCCGGCGGAGGAGTGGTTTCACGATTCCAGGACGTTGGCCACGGCCGCATGCCCGCGGAGAAGAGCGAAATCGAGCGGCGTCTGGTTGTTCTCGGCGCGCGCCTCGCGGTCAGCCCCCTTTTCCAGCAGCAGGCGCGCCATCTCGGCGTCGCCATTCTGCGCGGCGGCATGCAGCGGCGTGAATCCGCCTTGCTGCCTCGCATTGGGGTTGGCGCCGCCCTCGATCAAGGCTCGTGCGATTTCCAGATGCCGGCCAGCCGCCGCGGCATGCAGGGGCGCGACCTGCATCGGGTTGGTCGCCGCCAGGTCCAGATTGGCTCCTCGATTGATGAGCCACTTCGCCAGCTCGACGTGCCCGAAAAAGCAGGCCAGCGACAACGGCGTGAAGCCATCCGGCGAATGCGCATCGATCATCCTCGGTACGTCCTGGAGAATCGACTCAGCCCGAACCTGCACCCCGCTGGCGCAGGCCTCATGAAGCGTCAACTCCGGATGGCGCGCCAGCAAGAACCGCACCGCTTCCGCTTTGCGGTGATACTGTGCCAGCAGCACAGCGCCCTGGCCCATCTGGTTGCGGTGGTTGAGCGTCTCCGGGTGCGCGGCGAGCAAGGCCTCCAGCGCTGCCACGTCGCCCGATCGCGCGGCTTCGAGAAGCTGTTCGCCCAAACCACTCTCAGCCATGGTGCTTCTGCACCGGGATGCCATACCGGTGGAGGTTGTGCTCCACCTGCGTCTCGGTGAGGCGCGAGGCATCGTACTCCACCTCAAGCCGATCGGGCGATTCGCCCGGCTGCACGCGCGTCATGCCGTAGACACCGTGAATGCCGGCGATGCGCTGCAGCAGCGCGTCGTCGAGTGGACGCAGCAGATCGTAGACAAGCTGGACTTTGGTCATTCCAAAGGCCAGAGTAACATGCGCGTTGCGGCGGTGCGCCTTAGAACTTCTGCCCCTCATCCGGTCCCGGCGTCGAGTAGTGGGGGTCCTTGGCGCGGATGACAAGCTCACCCTTGTCCAGCCGGATGTCGAGCGGAACGAGGGTCAGGCCCTGTTGGTTGATCGTCTGCGCATCGCCGGAGAGGTCGCGGGTCTCGATGCCCTCCCGAGGTACGGGCGGCACGTTGGCATTGAAAAAGGCCGTGCACCACCATCGCCCCTGTTTGTCCTGAAAGGGCGTCCCATGACCGAGGAACCGGCCCACAAACTTGCGTTCGCTGTAAGGACCCGTGATCTTGTCCGCGACCGCGTAATAGAGGTTGTACGAGCCCCGGCGCATCTGGCCCGTTGACCACCCCGTGCCGAACAGCACATAGCGGCCATGGATCTTGCGGATCAGGCAGCCTTCGTGGCCCATCTTCGCCGTGGCGCCGCTCGGGCCGATCCGCACCGGTTCGGCGCGAAACGACGTGAAGTCCTTCGCCAGCGGCGCAATCTCCGTCGCCCCCCACACCATCCACCAGGTTCCATCGTCGTCGCGAAACAGCGACGGGTCGTGCCGCTTGCCGATGCTCTCGCCCATGGGGTGACTCCAGGGGCCTTTCGGTTCCGGTCCCGCCGAGAGGGCAAAGTTGGCGCCCTGCACCGGCGCGGGCGAGGTGTGGACCAGCCCCCATTTCCCCTCCATCCAATGCAATTCCGGCGCCCACAACCGCCACTGTTCGCGGGGCGTAGCGGAAAACCGTTCCCGCTGCGTACGAAACCAGATGCCGTCCTCCATCGTGAAGCGAATGCCCAGCGATTCCCACACCACCAGGTCGCGGCTCCGCCACAGCGGCATCTGCCAGCCCACCAGGCTCTTCGGGCCAAGGCCTGTGTTGTAGGTCTCCTCGGGCTTGCCCTGCGGCTGCGTGGTGCCGGTGTAGTAGTAGTAACCGTCCGGGGCGAGGATGATGTAGGGGTCGCGGACCCAGCCGTCCTTCACCCACACGGCTCTGTCATGAGCGGCCAGAGCCTGGCGAACGGCGGCTGGTGCCTCCGCCGCGTTGACGTCGGAAATGGCAAGGCTCAGCAGGAGGGCGGTCGCGGCAAGGCGCATGGTGTGATTCTACTGCCTGCGTTGCGCCGCCCGCGCCGGGCCTCCCGCCCCGGGCCTGCCTGCCTGGGCCACCCGACCCGCGCCGCCCGACCGGTTGCTCTCTCCCCGCGCCGCCCGACCCGCGCCGCCCGATCCCTTCCGGCGCTAAAACAACACGCGCATACCGCCGATTGCCCACGCCTTCGGATTGCGGAATCCGTCTTCGTAATAGGTGCGGTTCAACAGGTTGTCCACCCGCGTATAGAACTGCAACTTGCGCGTCTCTGCCAGCGGAACGGTGTAGGTGGCCGAGAGGTCAGCCTTCACCGGACCGTCGAAGCTGAACGCCCGGCTGCCCCCCGCAAAAAACGGGTAGAGATAATCGGAGGCGGCAAACAGGTCAAAGGTCAAGTCCAGCCGGCGGGTCAGGCTGTGTGTGGCGGTGAACGTCGTCATGTGATCCGACACGCGAATCGTACGCAGCGAACCGCCCAGCAGCGACGAGTAGCGTTCATCCGCATTCGTGTAGGTGTAGCTCGCCGAGAGCCGCGTGCCCCTTCGCGGGTTGGCCTCCACGGCAAACTCCAGGCCGCGCGCGAGGCCGCCGCCCGTGTTGCGGTAGCCGCCAAACCGGCCGTACGGGTCGGTGGCGGAATTGATGATGCCGGAGAAATCGAAGCCGATCACCTGCTGCAGGCGCGTGTAGAAAAACGTGCCGGAAACGCGAACCTTGGAGCCGGCCAGGTATTGGTCAAACCCGGCATCCACGCTGATCGAACGTTCCGGCGCCAGGCGCGGGTCGCCATAGGGGCTGAAGCTGCCGCCAAAGAAGGAGGTGCCGAACCGTTCGTAGAGCGACGGCGCGCGGTAGGCGTTGCCCATATGCGAGCGCAATTTCGTTCCCGAGGCGGCCACGAAATAGCTCAGAGCCACATCGCCCGTGTAGGCGTTGGGTGGCGCCGCAAGCGCGATGCCGCCGTAGGACGGTGCGCCTCCCTCAAACGCCGGCCGGCGTAGATCAAACTTCTGGATCCGCCCCGACAGCGAAAGCTGCAGCCGGTCAGTGAACAGCCTCGTCTGGTGCTGGGCAAACGCCGCGTGGCTTGCCTGCGCCACCCGGGTCCGGGCGCGAATGCGGGCCACAGCCGTTGGGTTTTCATCCGTGGCAAGGTTGTCGAAAATCTCGCGCTCAAACTCATAGCCGAGGGAAAGCAAGTTGCGGCCGCCCAGGGAGAAATCACCCCGTCCACCTGCTGTATCGATGCGGCTTTCAAAGAAATTGTTGTTGGCAAAAATGGGCTGGAAACTGGGGCCTACCGGTCCGTTGCGGTTATCGCGATTCGTCGTAAAGCCGTGGTAGTGCCCGCGTAGCGTCGAGCCCGGCGTCAATTGATGCGTCAGCGTCAGCAGGCCGGCAAAGAAGTCGGACTGCCGGCTGGAGTCAGGATCATTCAGTTGCGGCACGAAACTGACCTCGGGCGAAGCCGTCACGATCCCCGTGCGCGGTACCGCAATCGCCGGCGCCGCCGCCGGGTTCACATTCAGGCCCGCATAGCTCCCCGTGGCAAATACGCGGCCTCCCAGCGTCGTGCGGGGCGCCAGCCGGTATTGCGCCGAACCCTGCAAACCCGAATTCCTCACACGGTCATCGCCATCCAGACCACTCATCACATTGAGGTGCGTGATCGCCGCCGAGTAGAGGAACCGGTTTTCGCCCAGCCCGCCGGCCACCCGCGTGACGCCGCGGAAAAAGCCCAGCCCGCCGCCCTCCAGGGAAAGTTCGCCATGCAGCGGACCGCCGCCCTGGTCGGTCACCAGGTTGGCCACACCACCGATCGCGTTCGTTCCATAGAGCGATGATCCCGAGCCCCGCAATACTTCGATCCGCTCCGTGTTGAGAACGAGCAGCTCGCCCAGAAACCCGGTGGCGTCGCCTTGTGGAGCGCTCACATCGCGAAAGCGGTAGCCATCGATCAGAATCGAGGTATCAAATGCGCGCCCGCCCCTCATGTGGACACGGGTCAACGACCCTGGGCCACCCAGTTGCTGGACACGCACACCGGAGGTCTGCCGCAGCGCCTCCGTGATGGAGAACTCGGCGCGGTCCCGCATCTGCGTGCCACTAATGCGGTCAGACGACTTCGACAACTCGTCGATCGGCACAACCGTGCCCGTCTCCGTCACCGTCAACCGTGTCTCCACCGCGTTCAATGCCAGATGCAAATCGCGCTGCAGCGCGTTGGCGCGCAGCTCCACTTGCTCCGGCCGTGAGTCGGCAAACCCGGCCAGCTTCGCGCTCAGCCAGTAGTTGCCCGGCGAAAGCCCCGTCAGCCGGTAGCTGCCGGAACCGTCGGACTGGGATGTGGCCGCAAGCGCCCCGCTGTTGTGTAACAGAAGCACCTGAACCCCGCCCAGCATGCCGCCGGAAGGGTCCGTAATGTGGCCAGTGATGGTCAGAGGCTCGATTGCCTGGACAGGCAACGAGAGTAGAAAAATGGAAAGTGCGGCTTGGTATGTGCGCATGTCCCCCACCCAAGAAGGTTCATGAAATTGGCTGGCGTTATACCAGCCAGCTTCAGGCAGGTCTTCGGACTTGCGGGCACATGACCTACTAGCCCCGGCTTCCCAAGCTCTCCAACCATCGGAGAATCTCAGTGCCTTAATTGAGGCGTTCGTTCCCGCTTACCGCTGCTGGGCAGTCCCGGCTTCACACCGGGTTCCCTTTTCAACGCGCCATAACGGCCGCGTACCGGAAGCACTTCCTACGCTACTCGCTCGGGGGACAAGCGTCAATGAGTATTTTTGAGCCGGAAAGAAGATTGACGGCGGAAAGTTGAGAGTGGCAAAAAAACAAACGGGATACTGCGGGTGAGCAGTATCCCGTTTGGCAAAGCGAACTGTCGTCAGCGATGGCCGTGATTAGCGGCGGCGGCGCAGCAGACCGGCAAGCAGCAGACCGCCGCCCACCAGAACAACCGAACCCGGTTCCGGAACCGCGCCCGTATTCTCCAAATTGAAGTTGAGGTTGTCAGCGATGTAGCCGTCACCACCCTCGTCGATAATCTCGATGCGGCTGATCAGGCTCGACGTCATCAGACTGACCGTGCCCGAATCGCCACTGACCGGCGAGAAGCCGATCGTCTCGACAATATTGCCAAGGTCGTCATAGGCAATCAGCTCGATCCGCGGATCAGGCGACGTGTTCGTGTCCCACAGGTCAATGCTGATGCTGCTACCCTGGGCAAACCAGGTCGAAAGCGTATTGGCATCGCCGGTGATATCCACACCCAGTGTCACCAGGGGGTTATCAAAACCGGGGTCAGCCGAGCTGCCGTTGATGCTGCCATTGGCTCCCACCGTAAACGGCGGGGTTTCCCAATCGACGAGGACGGCCGAAAACGCCGGCACGGCCAGCAGTAAGGTGGCAAATACCACCAAGAGTCTCTTCATGATGTTCAATCCTCCAAATGTCCCTAGTGGAATCTGCCTAGTCGGGCACTCCACGCCTCAGTACTAGTCAGTACCTCCACCAATATCGTCAAGTGTACGGCAGACCTTTAGACAACGCAATGGTAAAACATCGTCTTTCTTTCGTTTCTCTTTAAGGAAAAAACCCAAGTAGCGCTGGAGTAATTCCCTACATGTGAGCCGCTCCCGCCCTAAGGCCTAAGTCCGGCGTACGATAGTACCCTATTTCGCCTAATTTTCGTAGGAGGATGGAATTACGTCCAATAGCTGCGGTCCAGACTACGGTATTGCACCGATTCGGCTAGGTGCTTCGCCGTAATCTGCGCCGCTCCCCCCAGATCCGCGATCGTCCGCGCTACCTTTAGGATCCGGTCATGCGCCCGCGCACTCAGGCTCAACCGCCTCACCGCCATCTCCAGCGTCTGCTCGCCGGCCGCCTCCAACGCGCACAGCGAACGGATCTCCGACGCCGGAATCTGCGAATTCGGGAACCCCCGCGCCAGTTGCCGCTCCCGCGCGGCCAGAACTCGCGCCCTTATCTCCGCCGACGGCAACCCTCCGGGTTTCGAGCGCAGCTCCTGATAGGGCACCGCCGCCACCTCCACATGCAGGTCGATACGGTCCAGCAGCGGACCGCTGATTTTCGACAGATACCGCTGAATGATGCTCCCCGTGCACCGGCAGTCCCGCGTTGGGTCGCCGTGAAAACCGCACGGGCACGGGTTCATCGCCGCCACCAGCATGAAGCGCGCCGGGAAGGCGAGCGTGGATTGCGCCCGCGAAAGCACCACGGCCCCCTCTTCCAACGGTTGCCTCAGTTGTTCCAACACGTTGCGGGCAAACTCGGGCAGTTCGTCCAGGAACAGCACTCCGTTGTGCGCCAGGCTGGCTTCGCCCGGACGCGGCGTCCCCGAACCGCCTCCCAGCAAACCGGCGTCGGAAACGGTGTGGTGCGGGGCCCGGAAGGGGCGCTCGGTGAGGAACCCGACCCCCTTGGGGAGCAGCCCGGCAATGGAGTGGATCTGCGTCGCCTCCAGCGCCTCCTCGAATGTCAGCGGGGGGAGGATGCCGGCCATTCTCCGCGCCAGCATCGTCTTGCCCGAGCCCGGCGGCCCGATCATGAGGACGTTGTGTCCACCCGCCGCGGCCACCTCCAGGGCACGCTTGGCTGACGCCTGGCCGCGCACATCCTGGAAATCCGGAATGCCCTCGGGGGGGTGCGAAAAGTCCCGCTGCGCTGACCGTGCCGGTTCGGCCTGCCGCTGCCCGCTCAGCACCCCCACCACCTCGGCCAGATGATTCAGCCCAAACACCTGCACGCCCTCAACCACCGCCGCCTCAGCCGCATTGTCCGACGGCACAATCAGGCGCCGCAGCCCCTGGCTGCGTGCGCACACCGCCATCGAAAGCGCCCCCCGCACCGGCCGCAGCGAACCATCCAACGACAGCTCCCCGGCGAACATCGTGTCAGCTGAGCTCTGCACCACCCCCATCGCGCCCAGAATGCCGAGCGCCATCGGAAGGTCAAATCCGGCCCCCTCCTTGCGCACATTGGCCGGCGCCAGGTTGATCGTCACGCTCTTGTTCGGATAGCCATACCCGGAATTCAGCAGCGCGCTCTTAATCCGCTCCCGGCTTTCCCGGACCGCCGTGTCCGGCATCCCCACCGTGACGAAGTCCCGCCCCGAACCGGACGGATACATGTCCACCTCGACGTCCACAATGCGAGCCTGAATGCCCTGCAACGCCGCGCTGGCCGTTCGGAAGAGTGCCACACAATGGGGGTGTGGCAGGCGAACCGTTCTTCTCAGGAACCGTTTGCTTCTGTCTACTCCACCGTGAACGAGGTCTTCGTCTCGTAGCTCTGGTTCCCGGCGAGGTCCTTCACGCGGAGCGCCACCGCGTACGGTCCCTTGGCCAGATCCGGTGTCAAAGTCAGGCTGAACGCTCCCGGCAGCGCATGCTTCGGATAAAAGTTCGCCTCGGCCAGCCGCGCCGCTTCTTCCTCCTTATAGAGCGACTGCCCGTTCGCCCGGAACACCTCGATCCCGTAGCTGACCTCAAACCGGTTATGCTCGCCTAGCCGGAACCCGGCGATGTCGAACTGCGCCCACACCGTGTCTCCGGGGCGATAGGCCGCCTGCTCCATCGGTTCCTGCTGGCTGGAGGGCTCTGACCGGTAGTAGCGGATATTGCGCACGGTCAGATCCCGGCTGGGCTCCACGTCGTATCCCTTAACCGGTAGCGGCAGGGTCTTGGAAACCTCTTTCTTCGCATATTCGTCGGCCAGCGTGATCACCACCTGGTAATCGCCCGAAGGAAGCAGCGGCGGCAGCAGCGCCTCCCAGCGCTGCTTGGGTTTCCACTCCTTATCCTGCTCGGCCAACTCGGCGTCGATCTTCCCGCTGCCGGGCCGCACCACCAACCGGCCCGCGGGGTCGCGCAATTCGACCTTCCAGTTGAGCTTCAGGAAGTTGCGCTCGTCCTGCTTCTCTTCCCGCCGGTATCCCTGAATGCGAAACGCGAGATACACCGTCTCGCCAGGGAAATGGCGGTAGGTGGCCGGCATCGGCGTGCCGTCCTCATACTGGCTGAGTGTGGCTTCCACAATCGCCAGCCCCGCGGCTGCAGGCTTCTCCTGCGCCCACAGGCCCATCGCCATGAGCGAGAATGCAAACGCGAAGCTACTCGCCGTCCTTCTTGGTGACACCGGGTTCAAACTTCTCGTACTCTTTCAGACGCAGCGGGATGGCCACAAGTGCCGTCGCTTCTTTCTCTAAATCGCCCCCGTCGGAGAGCAGCAGCTTATAGTTGCCCGGACGCACGTCGAAAACGAACCGCCCCGGCAGCGTGTCGGCCGGCTTGATCGCGCGGTAAAGACCAAACCACTCTTCCACACCCTTGCCGTCGTCGATCTCCAAAACCTGGTTGTTCGCCTCATCCACCAGGTTCAGCAACGGCATGTTCACTTCACGGCTCCCCGAATTGGTAACCGTCGCGCGGATCGTGAGAAACTTGTGTTGCGGCACTCGCGGAGAGGCCTCGCCGGGCAGTTCATTCAACCAGTCCGCTTCGAGAATCGTATAGATGAGCGGCCCCACCTGGACCCGTTCGCCCATCTGGCGGATGGCGGCCTGGTTGCCCGAACCGCCCGCGCCGCAGGCAGGCAATAGCAGTGCCGCGGCAAGGCAAAGCGCGAAAAGACCGGCACGTCGGCGGCCCGTAGCGAATTGAGACATGAAACAATCCTCCAAGACGTCTACCTGTGATGCTATGACACGTATGGTGCTGGTGGCAAACGGTTTTACACGGACGGTCGCGGCCCTCACTCTGGCCGCTGCCCTCTTCGCCCCTCTTGCCTGCGGCCAACCCCGCCATCCTGTTTCCGGCCGCCGTATCGCCGGCGTGATGGGTGTGGCCGGGGCTGACTGGCTCGTCCGCCCGGAACGAACGCTCGAAGAGAACCCCGAAAAGGCCGTGCGCATGTTGGGCCTGAAGCCCGGCATGATCGTCGCCGACATCGGCGCCGGCGTCGGCTACTACAGCCTCAAGCTGGCCGCCGAGGTGGGGCCCGCGGGAAAGGTCTACGCCACCGACATCCAGCCCGGCATGATCGAACGCCTGCGCGCCAACATCGCCAAGGCCGGCGTGAAGAACATCGAACCGGTCCAAAGCTCGGAGTCCTCCACCGGGCTCGCCGACAGCTCCATCGATCTCATGATCCTCGTCGACGTCTACCACGAGCTCTCCCAGCCGCGGGCGATGCTTGAGTCCCTGAAGCGGGCACTGAAACCAGGCGGCCGGCTGGTTCTCTTCGAATTCCGTAAGGAGGACCCCAAGGTGCCCATCCGTGAGGAGCACAAAATGAGCGTAGCCGAGGCAAAGGCGGAACTGGAGGCCGACGGCCTCGCGCTCGATAAGGTGCTCCACGACCTGCCCTGGCAACACATGATGTTCTTCCGCAAAGCGGGGGCCGCGCAATGAGCAAAGGCGACCTCCTGCCCAGCGAGCACTCCGTCGCTCGCGATGCCGCCACCGGCGCCGTGGTCCACCAGATGACCTCCGCGCCGTCCATCCAGCACGCCACCTACTTCCTGCAAAGCTCCTTCTCCCCCGACGGCCAGTCGCTGCTCGTCGTCAGCTACCGCTCCGGTGCGGCCCAGCTCTACGAGATCACCCCGTTCCCGGATGGCCCGATGCGCCAGTTGACCGGCGGCCCAGCCATCCACGCCTTTTCAGCGGCCTACTCCGGCGACGGCGCGCGCATTCTCTTCGTGCGCGGCGGCGGCGTCTGGGAACTCGATCGCGCCACCCTCGCCGAGCGCTGCGTCGTCGATCTGCCCGGCACCCAACTTGGCGAAATCTCCATCGGCGACCAAGGGCGCTGGCTCGTCGCCGCCGCCAAGCGCGGCGCCCAAAGCGGCATCGTCACCGGAAAAACCGACGGCTCCGACTGGCGCTTCCTCGATTACCCACGCACCGTCATCCACCCGCAATTTCACCCCCTCGAACCGGAGTGGATCGAGTTCGCCGGCGACCCCGCCCCGCGCATCCACCGCATCCGCCGCGACGGCACCGGTCTGGAGTGCCTCTACGAACACGGCAACGATGAGTTCGTCGTCCACGAAACCTTCCTCGGCCACACCGGCGACCTCGTCTACACCGTCTGGCCCCACGCCCTCTGGCGCATGAACTGGCAGTCGCGCGAACGGACGAAGATCGCCGACTTCAACGCCTGGCACATCACGCCCAACCGCGCCGGCACGAAGGTCCTCTGCGACACCAACCATCCCGACCGCGGCCTTCATCTCATCGACGTGGCCACAGGCGAGGCCCGCCTCCTCGCCCTCAGTGAGGCCTCCAGCGGCGGGTCGCAATGGATGACCTCCCGCTACGCCCTGGCCGACGATTTCGCCCGCGCCCGCAGCGAGGCCGAAAAGGGCGCGCTCAGTTGGATGGAGGTCCAGACCGACACCGTCTACGGTCCCCAGTGGACCCACCCCCATCCCTCGTTCTCCCACGACGAACGCCGCGTCGTCTTCACCAGCGACCGCAAGAACGACCGCAACCCCGGCGGCTTCCCGCAGGTGTATGTGGTGGAGTTGGACTGAGGGTTACGCCGCCACGATCGGCTGGACGTCGCGCTCGATCTGGGGCATCGCCCCCCGTGCCACGTCGAGGTCGTAGGCGCTTTGCAGGTTCATCCAGAACTCGGCTGTCGTACCAAAATAGCGGCTCAGACGGAGCGCTGTATCGGAGCTGATCCCCCGCTTCTTGTTCACAATCTCGCTGATTCTCGTCGGGGGAACACGCAGATCCCGCGCCAACCGGTTGATGCTCACGCCGAACTCAGCCATGAACTGCTCGCGCAAAATCTCCCCCGGATGCAGGGGCATACGCTGGCTCAGTTTCGCCTTCATCTCCACTCCCTTCAGTGGTAGTCCGTCACTTCCACTTCGTAAGTATCCCCGTCCCGCCATTCGAAGCAGATCCGGAATTGACCGTTGATGCGGATGCTGTACTGGCCTTTCCGGTCACCCTTCAATGCCTCCAACCGGTTCCCGGGAAGCACCCCCAGATCGCTCAATCGGCTCGACGCATCGAGCATGCGCAATTTCTGAAACGCCTGCCGCTCGCAGGCCTGAAACGCCCGACTCTGACCGGATCGGAACAACTGCTCTGTTTCGTGGTTTCGAAACGACCTGATCAAGTTTCAGTATAACGCGTCCCGTGATACCGGAAGCAGGCGGGCTAGCCCCCCTGATTACCCTACTTCTGGCGTCCCGCGGCCCCGCTCCCGCCGCAACCACACCACCGCTTTCTTGATCAGATCCGCCTCATCCCGCTCCAGCGCCTTCAGAATGCGGCCCACCAGCACGGCGTGCTTTCCCTTGCGGGCCTCCCTCACCAGCGAAGCCGCTGCGGACCGCCGCTTCCAAAGGTTTGGCGAAGTGGTCCACCCCTCCAACTGCGGCGCCAGCTCCGGCTCATGCGCAATGGCGGCCCCCAGTAGGTGCATCGAGATGCCATCGCAGTGAGCCCAGTTGGTCACATAGCGGTCCAGCCACCGCTCCCACAGCTTGAACTCGCACACCCCGCAGCCGCGTGTGAAGCGCCGCGCCAGGTAGATCACCAGCATCCCCTCCTCGTACTTGCCTGACTGCCAGAGTTCCTCGAAGAACCGGTTCCGCGCCGCCGGTGTCCGTTCGCGCAGCAGCGGCAGGGCATGCCGCGTCAGCTCATGCACCAGCGCCGCCGGCACGCCATAGGGATCCACCTGCTCGCGAAAGAAGCGGCGAATCGCGGCGCGGTCCCGCTCATTCGCGGCTTCGGCGAAGCGTGAGCGGATGTGCGCCAGCAGCGGATCAGTTTGGCCGGCCATCTCCCCTCAGCGTACAATCGCAGGCATGAGCGTGTCCGGCCAACTTCCCATCCTGGGCCAGTCCCCTGCCTCGGGCGAACGCGTGGAGTCGCCCTTCGCCGTCCCGCGCATCCAGTCACTGCTCATCAAACCGGCCTCGGCGCTCTGCAATCTTGACTGCACCTATTGCTTCTACCTCGACCGCGACGCCGACCCCTACAAGGAAATCGACCACAAGCGCATGTCCACCGACACCCTGCGCCGCCTCGTCGATTCCTGGCTCTACTACAGCTACCCCAACTCCACCTTCGCCTTCCAGGGCGGCGAACCCACCCTCGCCGGCCTGCCCTTCTTCGAAAAGCTCGTCGAGTTCCAGAAGCTCTACGGCCGCAGCGGCCAGCAGGTGTCCAACGCCCTCCAAACCAACGGCGTCCTGCTCGACATCCACTGGGCCGAATTCTTCCACCAGTACAACTGGCTCATCGGGCTCTCCATGGACGGCCCCGAGGAGATCCATGACCGCTTCCGCATCAACAAGGGCGGCGCCGGCACCTGGCGCCAGGTGATGCGCGGCATGGAGGCCTTGCAAAAGGGCAAGGCCGAGTTCAACATCCTCTGCGTCCTCAGCCAGTCCAACGTCGACCACCCCAAGGAGATCTACCGCTTCTTCCGCTCTCTGGGAATCGACAACATCCAGTACATCCCGCTCTCGGAATTCGACGCCAGCGGCAACCCGCTGCCGGAGACCATCACGCCCGAGCAGTATGGCCGCTTCCTTGTGGAGACTTTCGACCTCTGGTGGCCCGAGCGCCGCCAGGTTCGCGTCCGCTGTTTCGACAATCTGGCCGAAGGCATCGCCGGCATGAAACCGGGAGCCTGCACCATGCACGAAAGCTGCGACAGCTACGTTGTCGTGGAATACAACGGCGACATCTACCCCTGCGACTTCTTCGTCGAGGGCAACTGGAAGCTGGGCAACATCGTTGACGACTCCTGGCCCGAGGTCGCCCGCCGCATGCGCCGCACGGAGTTCGCCGCCAAGAAGTCCATCCCCCATCCTGCTTGTCAGGTTTGCCGTTGGAAGGAACTCTGCCATGGCGGTTGTCCCAAGTTCCGCCACGGCCGCCACGGCGAGTTCGAACAGCTCGACTACTTCTGCGGGGCCTATAAGCAGATGTTCGCCCACACCGTGGAACCGCTGCGCCGTGATGTCGAACAACTCCTCGGCCGGCCTGCCGGTTTCCGCCGGTAGCCCCGGCGCCTAAGAATTCTCAAAAAAACTTCTAAGAAGTGATCCCTCCCGCCTCCGGGCATCGCGTAAGCGTACAACAGACATTCCGAGTGGGTCGCGCGACTCTGTCGCATCAGCCGGGTTCGTTTGGAGGAGTCCGGCTAAGCAGCCCATTGGGAACTCGGCCGGGGAGGTGTCGGAGACCTTCCTGTGCCGCGGGCACTTGACGGAGGAGCGAGTGCCCGCGACGGCGCAGCCGCCGTTCTCGGAGACGGTGGCTGCGCACCCAGTACTCACAGGTACCTCGAAGTGCTTGGCCCATCCGGGCAACATCAGGATAATCAAGAGTAATATGCGTATTTTGGGCGTTTTGGTCCTTGCCACGTCATCGGTGGCTTTCGGAGGCGGGCTCGGCCCCGACATCAATACACTAGCCTCCTGTTCCGACGTGACGGTGTTGAGCGAACTGGTAAACACCACAGGCTGCGCCGTGGCCCCCTTCAGCATCTTCAACGCGAGCTTCAGCGGTCCTTCCGGCTCGCCTGCTTCGACGGCCAGCGACATCTATCTGGACATCACGTACAGCGGCGGCGGCCTCGGAGTCAGCTTCGGCGGCGAATTCCTCTTTCCCGCTGGGGTTCCCAACCCTCCCGGTTACGCCGAGTACGTCATCCAGTACACCATCGACCCTCCCCCGCCCGTCATCCTTGGCTTCGAGATGGACGCCGAGTGGAGCGACGGCGGCTCTGACTTCCGCATCGCCGCGCCCCAGTTGTTCCTCGCCCCGGCCGTCTCGCCTCTTTTCGAGATCTTCACCGATCTCTGCGTGGAAGGCGACTTCAGCCCCAATAACCGCAACGGGTGCACCAACTTCTCCTACGGACCCCTGTTCCTGGACGAAAACCAGAGCTTCGACAGCGTCTTCTTCACCAACCCCACCAACTGGGTGAGCGTGCGCCACCGCATCCATGTCTACGGCGACGTCAACCTCTTCGTGAACAACAACGCCCCTCTGCGCGAGGGCGAAGTGCCCGAACCGGGTACGTGGGTGCTGATGGGATTGGGTTTGGCGCTCATCGCCGCGGGCCGCCGGCGCCCGTAGCGGCTTACTTCTGGAATCGCTCCAGGTTCGCCTCCAGCTCAGCCCGCAGCGCGCTGTCGCCTGACTGGCTGCGCGGCGGCAGCAGGGCAATCGCCTTCCGTTCCGTCTCCACCGCCAGTTGCCGGTTGCCGGTGCCAAAATAGGCTCGCGCCAGCGCATCCAGCACAGCCGGGTCGGAGGCATTCGTCATCCGTGCGGCAGCTTCCGCATAGGGCACCGCCCGCGCCGCGTCGCGCAACTCGGGGTAGGGCGTCGTCACCAGAAGCCAGACATATTGTTGAATGTCGTAGCCTGACGGCGAAGGCAGGTCCACGAGCGGCTTTAACACCTGCAGCGCCCGCGACGTCATCTGGCGCGCTTCGGCGTGCTGCTTGATTTGCGAATAGGCGTCGGCCAGCCGCCCCAGCACAAGGTGCAGGTCGCGCTGATGCTGCTGGTTCTTCGGGTCGCCCGCCGCCAGTCCCTCCGCCAGGTGCAGCGCCCGCTGGTAGGCCTCAATGGCCGTGGCCTCCTGCTTGGCCGCCAGCAGCGCATCACCATACAGAATCGAAGTCGCCGCCAGGTCGCGCGTGTAACTGGTCACCCCCGGTTGGGCCCGCATCAGGTCTTCGTACACCAGCACACCCCGCCGCAGCGAAACCAGCCCTTCGGCGGAGTTTCCCGAGCGGACCAGCAGCTCTCCTAACCGGCTCGTGGCCATGGCGGCGGTTCGCTGCGCCAGCGGACTGGCCGCATCCAGTTGCTGCCATTCAGCCGAAAGGCCAAGCGCCCGCGTAAACAGTTGCCGCGCACCATTGAGGTCGCCCAACTGGCTCTGTACGAAGCCCTCCTTGGAGACGACCTCGGCCAGATGCCGCACCGTCTGCAACGTCCGCTTTCGCTTATCCAGCTCCTCGCACACCGCGCGGGCTTCCTGGTACAACCGCAGCGCCTGCCGCCGGTCGCCGCCCAGCGCCAGCAGATCGGCCAGCCCTGTCTTGGCCCGCACCACCAGCAGGCGGTCGGCCACCTCCGGGTTGGGCCGCGCCGCCAGCAGATTGGCCATCTCCAGCGCACGCCGGTGGCTTTCCAGCGCCCCTTCCCGGTCGCCGACGTGCGATGTGTAGAGGTTGCCCTGAATGTCACCCAGCTTGAGATACGACTCGGCCACCTCGCGCTCCAGCGAAGCGTCTCCCACGGCCTCTTTCGACAACCCGTTCAAATATTCAAACGCCCGCCGCACGAGCATGATGCGGGCCGGGGTCTCGCCGGCGCGGATGGCGTCGTCAAACTCGAACATCACGAACCGCGCCAGTTGCCTTACATCCTGGAACCGCCGCTCGGCCACCACCTGCTCCTGCCGCGCCGCCTTGGCGTAATACAGGCTCACGCCCGTGGCCGCAATCAGCGACAACACCGCCAGCACGCCTGCCGCAACGCCCGCCCGATGCCGCGCGGCGAACTTCACCAGGCGGTAGGAAAGCGTGTCCGGCCGCGCCGAAACCGGGTGGCCCTCCAAGTACTTCCGCAGATCGTCGGAAAACCGCTCCACACTCGCGTAGCGCCGCGAAACCTCTTTGCGCAACGCCATCAGGACAATCGTGTCCAGGTCGCCCGCCAGCCGCCGGTGCAACCGGTCCGGCGTGCCCTCTCTCACCAGCGCGGCCAGCGAAGCCTCCACCACCCGCTTCTCCCCATTGCCAAGCGCGCACTCCTCATCGGCCAGCACACGTTCGCTCGGCCGCTCCGGATTCTGCTCGGCAATCGCGATGAACAGCTTCGGCGCGGTCCACTGGTCCAGCCTGTAGGGCATCCGTCCCGTGAGCAACTGGTAGAGCAGAACACCCAGCGCGTAAATATCGCTCGCCGTGGTCACGTTCTCACCGTGCACCTGTTCCGGGCTGGCAAACTCCGGCGTCATCGGCGAACCATCGGTGGTGTGCGCCACCGTCTCTTCGCCCACTGCCGGCCCCAGCAGTTTGGCGATGCCAAAGTCCAACAGCTTCACCGTGCCCGACGGGGTCACCAGGATGTTGGCCGGCTTCAGGTCGCGATGCACAATCAGGTTCTGGTGGGCGTATTGCACCGCGTCGCACACCGTGCGGAACAGCGCCAGCCGCTGCGCGATGTTCAGCCGCTTCTCGTCGCAGTAGCGGTCGATGGGCGTGCCATCGACATATTCCATAACGAAGTACGGCAGGCCGTCCGGCGTCGTGCCGCCGTCCAGCAGCCGCGCAATGTTGGGGTGGTTCAGCGCCGCCAGCACCTGGCGCTCGGTCAGAAAGCGCTGCAGAATGCCCGTCGTGCCCATCCCCGGCTTGACGAACTTGATCGCCACCCGCTGCTGGAATTCCTGGTCGTCGCGCAACGCTTCATACACGCTGCCCATCCCGCCGGCGCCGATCTTCCGCACCAGCCGGAAACTGCCCACGTGGTGTCCGGTGAAGGTGTAGTCGTTGGGCAGCGCCCGCAGCGGCAACCCTCCCGCCGTGGGGGCCCCCAGCGCGCTTGCCGAAAACGGCCCGGTGCCCGCCGTTCGCGGAGCCGGGCTCGAGGAAAACAGGTCCGACAGCCCGGCCGCGGCGGGCTTCTCCATCAGGTCGTCGGATTCGTCGTAGCTCCGCAGCAGCTCCTCAACCTCGCGGCGCAGGTCGGGGTCGCCGTCCGTTGCCACCAGCAAATAGCGGTTGCGCTCGGCCGGGTTCATTTCGACGATCTCGTCGAAGATGTCGCGAACCTGTCTCCAGCGTTCCGGATTCATGCCCTAGTCAATGTACGCGCAGTCTCAGGGAGCCGTGGCTCCCGGTTCGGGCCCCTCGCGCCGCATCTCGCGGTGCAGAAAAGCCCGCGCCGAGTTCGCATAGCGCTTCACGGTCGGCGTGGACACCCCCATCACCTGGGCCGTCTCCTCCACGCTCAGTCCGCCGAAAAAGCGCAGCTCCACCACGCGCGCCTGCTGCGCATCGAGGGCCGCCAGCTTGTCCAGCGCCTCGTCGATGGCCAGCACCTCCAACACGCGGTTGTCCGTCCCGGCCAGATTGTCTTCGAGCAACACCCTCTGCTGGTTGGCCCCGCCGCGGCGAACGCGGTGGCGCGCCTTGGCATGGTCGATCAACACACGCCGCATCATCGTCGCGGCCACACTCATGAAATGAAGCCGGTTCTGCCAGTGCGGCGTACGCTGATCGACAAGCCGCATGTAGGCCTCGTGCACCAGCGCCGTCGGCTGCAGCGTGTGGTCAGGCCGCTCGCGGTTCAGGTGGCGCGCGGCAATCCGCCGCAGCTCGTCGTATACCAGCGGCATCAGCGACTCGATGGCCGCATGGTTGCCATTGTTCAGCTCCACCAGCAGGCGCGTCACCTGCTCGGTGGACTCGGATTGCCGCGCTGGGCCGGGCGTATCGGTCACTTCTTTTTTCCGCCGATCTGCCATTCCGTGAACGGCGACCGGACTCCCCGCACATTCACGTTTAACAGGTATGGCTGGCGGGATGCAAATGCGCGCTTCACGGCAGGCCCCACCTGCGCAAGCGTTTCGATGTTCTCGCCGCGTCCGCCGAAGCCTTGCATGATCAAATCGTAGCGCGTGGCCCGCAGCTCACAGGCCACCGTCGAACCGCATAACTCGCCCTGCAACTCCCGCTCCAGACCCCACCCGGCATCGTTGCCCACAATGATCACCACCGGCAGCTTGTGCCGCACCAGCGTGTCCAACTCCGCCAGGTAAAACCCCAGCGAACCGTCGCCGGTGATCATCACCACCGGTTCACCCCGGAACTCCCGCTGCAGCGCAATCGAATTGGGCAGCGCCGAGCCAATCGTTCCCAGCGGACCTAACCGCAGCCACGTTCCGGCGCGCTCGGCCGCGAGCGTCGCCCGGCCCCAGTGGATGAAATCGCCGCCATCCCAGGCATAGAGAATGTTCTCCGGCAGCGCCTCGCGCAGCTCGGCAAAGAACGCCGCCGGATGAATCGGCGACGAACGGTCCGCGGCAATCGCCGCCAGCTCTTTCGTCCAGGCAACCCGGTAGCTCCGCAGCGCGCGCAGCCAGGCGTTGTTGGCCGGCCACGGCTGCTTGCCGATGCTCTCGTTCATCATCCGCAGCGTGGACTTCAGGTGAGCGCAGATACCTTGTTCGATCGGCCGCGCGTTGCCCAGCTCCGGCCCATGCAGATCCACCTGAATGAACTTCGCCTCCGGCGCAAACAGCCGCGGCCCGCCCATCGCCAGCCGGTAATCGATGCGCTTGCCTAACACCAGCACGACATCGGCCTCGCGAAACGCCTTGTGAATGGCCTTGTTCAACGCCCCATCGGCATAGCCGAAACACAGCCGGTGGCTGTCCGGCACCACGCCGCGCGCCATCGTCACCGTATACAGCGGCAGCGATGTTTTGCGCAGAAACTCTTTCAACTCCGCCCCCGCATCGGCCCACCATACGCCGCTGCCGGCGATCACAACCGGCTTCTTCGCCGCCCGCAGCGTAGCCAGAGCGCGCTTCACCTCGGCGCTCGACGGCGCGGTTTCAGGCCCCGCCACCGGCGTCTGCATCGGCAACACCGGGCCCGCCGCCTCCGCCTCAAACAGGTTCACCGGAATCGTCAGGTGCACCGGGCCCATCCGCCCCGTGGTCGCTTCCTGATACGCACGGCCCAGGTAGTACGGAATCTGTGCCGCCGAAGCCGGCGCCGCCGCCCACTTACACACCGGCGCCGCCATGCCCACCTGGTCGATCACCTGGAACACCTGCCGCCCGGCCAGCGCCGCCGAGGGCGCCCCGCTCACCGCAATCAGCGGACTGCACGCCTGGTAAGCCGTCGCCAGCCCCGTCAGCGAGTTCGTATGGCCCGGCCCGCCCGTCACCAGCGAGACGATCGGTTTCCGCCGCAACCGCCCCACGGCATCGGCCGCGTGTGTCACGCCCGACTCGTGCCGGAAATCGACTATGTCCAACCCGCGCTTCCCGGCCGCCGACAGCACTTCATTTAGGTGGTCGCCCACCAGCGTGTAGATCTCGCCGATGCCCAGCTTGGCCAGCGCGTCAACAAAGAGGTCCGCTCCGGTCATGGTTACTTGGCTGCCCTTCCCATCAACGTGTCTTCAAACGCAAACCCATCGCTGCGCGGCTTGTGCTTGCGCAGATACCAGCGGTAGGTCTCCGAAAAGCCCTGCTCCAATGCCGTTGGTGCAAAACCCAGTTTCCGCCGCGCCTTCGTGATGTCCTCCGTGATCGGAGCCATGTCGAAGTATTGCGCAAAGTAATAAGGTTCGGTGAACGGACTGGCCCCTGCCGCGGCGATGCGCTTGCGCGGCACTCGCACGATCTCCGCCTTCACACCCGCCACCCGCGCCATCATTCGAATGGCTTCGTTTTGCGAAATCGCCTCTTCGTGCGCCACGTTGAACGCCTGCCCCACAGCGGCGTCGTTGATCAAACACTCCATCGCCACGCGCACAAGATCCTTCACATACACAAAGTGCATCGGCGCCCGTCCATCACCCGGAACGATCACCGGACGCCCCAGCCGCAGCCTGTCCCAGAAGAACTGCTCGCGGTAGAAGTTGTTCCCGGGCCCATACACAAACGGCGGCCGCAGCGCCACCGCCGGCAGCCCCGCCCGCTTGTGCATCCGCATCAGCAGCCGTTCGCTCTCCGCCTTGTTGATCGCATACGGGCTGCCTTCCGGAGCCTTCACCAGCGGCGCCGTTTCGCGGCAGCCCAGCGCTCCATCGCCATACACCGCCACACTCGACGTCAGCACGTAGCGCTGCAGCTTCGCGTGGTGGCACGCCTCGGCCAGGAAGCCCACCTGCTCCGCCGTCGTCCCGCGCTCCCAATCGTAGGCATTGTCATAAACGGCATCGAAGCGCCGGCCCTTCAGCACGGCGCGCACGGCCCGCTCATCGCCGCGGTCGGCCAGCAACTGGTCCACCTGGCCACGAAAAAGCCGCCGGCTCTTCCGGTGAAGCAAAGTCACACGGTGTCCGGCGGCTAGTAGCGATTCGACAAGATGGCGGCCAATGAACTGCGTGCCACCTATGACGAGGATATGCATCCTCTAATCGTAGTATTCAAGACCCAGGTGCGTGATGAGGCCCTCACCCTTCAGGTGGCGCAACCGGTTCTTCAGCTTCATCAGCTGAATGAAAATGTCGTGCTCGGGATAGAGTCCCGGCGCCGTCATCGGCCCCTTGAAGTAGAAGCTCAACCACTCCTGAATGCCGCGCATGCCGGAGCGCTGCGCCAGGTCAAGGAACAACACCAGGTCGAGCGCCAGCGGCGCGGCCAGAATCGAGTCGCGGCACAGGAAGTCGATCTTGATCTGCATCGGATAGCCGAGCCAGCCGAAGATGTCGATGTTGTCCCAGCCCTCCTTGGAATCACCGCGCGGCGGATAATAGTTGATCCGCACCGCGTGGTAGATGTCCTTATAGAGAGCCGGGTAGAGGTTCGGCTGCAGGATCTCATCCAGCACGCTCAGCTTCGTCTCTTCCTTCGTCTTGAACGAGCCGGGGTCTTCCAACACTTCGCCGTCGCGGTTGCCGAGAATGTTCGTCGAAAACCAGCCGCTCACGCCCAGCATGCGCGACTTCAAACCCGGCGCCAGCAGCGTCTTCATGAACGTCTGGCCGGTCTTGAAATCCTTCCCACAAACCGGAACGTTGTTGTCGCGGGCCAGGTCGAGCAGCGCCGGAATGTCGTGCGTCAGGTTCGGCGCCCCGTTGGCAAACGGCGTCCGCGTCTTCAGCGCGGCGTAGGCGTACACCTGGCTCGGAGCGATGTCCGGGTCGTTGTTCTCCAGGCCCTTCTCAAAGGCCTCCAGCGACTGGTGCACCGCCGCCGGGCGGTGGAACACCTCCGTCGAACCGCACCAGATCATCACCAGCCGCGAACAGCCGTTCTCCTTGCGGAAATTTTCGATATCGGCGATGAGCTGCTCGGCCAGGTCGCGCTTGTTCGGCCCCGTCTTCACGTTGGGGCCATTGATCCGCTTCACGTACTCCTGGTCAAACACCGCCTTCATCGGCTTGATCGCCGACAGCGGCGCCTTTACCTGGTCGAGCATGGTCTGCTCGAGCACGCGCGCGTGCGTGGCCGCCTGATAGGCAGTGTCTTCGTAGATGTCCCAACCGCCAAAGACGATGTCGTCGAGCTTGGCCAGCGGCACAAAGTCCTTAATCCTGGGGGTCCGGTTCTCGGTCCGTTTGCCAAGCCGGATCGTGGCCATCTGCGTGAGCGAACCAACCGGCTCGCCCAGGCCACGCTTCACCAGTTCGACACCAGCCATAAAGGTGGTGGCGACGGCGCCGATGCCGGGGATCAGTATGCCGAGTTTGCCTTCGGCGGGCGCAATTTGGGTAGGCGTTGAGGACATTTTGTAATACTCCTGAAACTATTCGCGGGCAGCTTAATTAGGGCAAAAAACCAAGTTGATATACTAGCACCGAATGCAGGCTCGCACGGTGGCGACGATCTCTACGTTGCTCGCGGATGACGAACCGCTGGCAACCGACGAGCTCTCCTACCTTCTCAAGGATTTTCCGGAGATCGAGATCGTGGCCACGGCCTCCAACGGTCCCGAGGCCGTGGAGAAGATCCTCGATCTTGAACCCGACCTGGTCTTCCTCGACGTCCAGATGCCCGGCCTCGACGGCATGGGCGTCATCCGCAAACTGAAGGACGAAGGGGCGCACATCCCCTACTTCGTGCTCGCCACCGCCTACGACCAGTACGCCGTCGAGGCCTTTCAGTTCGAAGCCCTCGACTACATCCTGAAACCGATCGACCGCGACCGCCTCAAGCAGACCATCGAGCGCGCCCAGCGCATCATCGTCGAACGCCAACGCGTCGAAGCCGCCGCCCCGGCTCCGGAAGCCCCGGTTAGCAGGCCGGCTCTCCAGCGCACCAAGGTCCTCATCAAATCCGGCGGGCGCAATCTCATCGTCGACGCCCAGGACATCGTCTACGCCACCATCGACGACGGCCTCATCACCGTGGTCAGTTCGCAGTTTGAAGGAATTTCGAACTACCGGACAATCGAAGAGCTGCAATCCAACCTCGACCCCGAGACCTTCTGGCGCGTCCACCGCAGCTACCTCGTCAACATCAACCGCATCCGCGAGGTCATCCCCTGGTTCAAGTCGAGCTTCCAGCTCCGCATGGACGACAAGAAGGCCACCGAAATCCCCGTCAGCCGCGTGCAAACCAAGCGCCTGCGCGCCCTGCTCAAGCTCTAGCGGCGGCTGGCCCCGCTCACCTCAGGCCCACTTCAGCACAGTCTCCAGATCGTCGGCGATGTCCTTGGACTCCTTCAGCCCCAGGCGCGTCTTCTCACGGATCAACTTGATCGCCTCGATCTTCTGCCGCCTGCGCAGTTGGCCCACCACCTCGCGCATCGTCCGCTCATCCAGCGTGGCGCTGAACTCCTCCTTCACCCGCCCGCACAACATCGCCACCGCCGCCGAAGGCATTTCCGGCCCCGGTTTCGCGGAGAGGGGCGCGGCTCCTCGCTGCGGTCCGAACTGAGCCACTTCATCAGCTTGCTGAACATCGTGCCTCCTACTGCAGCAGCCACTTCTCCGCCCAGGCCAGATGACGTTCGGCGATGTTCTGCGTGAACTTCGGCTCGTTCGGGCCATGCGGCATGCGCGGATACACCACCATTTCGACAGGAACGCCCTGCCGCTTGAGGGCGCGGTGAAATTCGTAGCCCTGCGTCACCGGAACGCGCGGGTCGGCCTCGCCATGCAGGATCAGCGTCGGCGTCTTCACGCGGCTCACAAACTCTATCGGCGAGCTCTTGGCATACACCTTCGGCAGCTCCCACGGCGTGCCGCCGAAGTAGTCCTCAAACACCTTGGGAATGTCCTGCGTGCCATACATCGACACCGTATTCGTGATCCCCGCCCCCACCGCCGCGGCCTTGAACCGTGTCGTCTGCGTCACCAGCCACGCCGTCATGTAGCCGCCATAGCTCCAGCCCATCACGGCCAGCTTGTCCGGATTGGCCACGCCCATGCCGATCACGTGATCCACGCCGGTCAGCAGATCCTGCGCGTCCAGCCCGCCCCAATCCTGCACCACCATCTGCCTCACCGCCGCGCCATAGCCGGAGGAGCCGCGCGGATTCGGCCGCAGTACGGCGATCCCCTTTTCGGCAAAGGCAGCGATGGGATAGATGCCCGCCGCGCCGGTGAACGTCTCGGCGAACACCCCCGACGGCCCGCCGTGAATGTTGAGCAGCAGCGGCACGCGCGTCCCGGCCGTGTAGCCGTTCGGATAGGTGAGCAGCCCTTCAATCTCGCGCCCATCCTTGCTCTTCCAGCGGATCACCTCCGTGCGGCCCAACGGCGGCCGCGCGACACCTGTGTTCGCCGCGCTCACGCGCACCGGCGCCGGCCGGCCCGAGAGCGCCAACACATACGCCTCCTGCGGCTCATCGGGGGTTTGCAGCGAGACCCCCACGTGTGTCGCCGTCGGCGTCCAGGCGTTCAACAGGCCGCGCTGCGGCAGAAACACCTCGCGCGGCGGAGCATCGAGCGGCAGCAGTTGCAGGCCGCCCTTCGTGCCGCGCGACTCCACATACAGCAGACCCGCACCCATCCAACCCAGCAGCTTCGGCGAACCATCGAACGTCTCCGCCAGCGGCCGCTGCTCTCCGCTCGCCCGCGTGAGCAGGATCACACGCTGGGCGTCCATGCGGCGTTTGCCCGCGCCGCGCTGGAACGCCAGGTAGCGGCCATCGGGCGAATACCGCGGCTCGGTCTCGGGAAACTCCGTCGCCGAGATCATCTTCGCCTGCTTCGTCGCGATCTCAATCTCGCCCAGGTCCGACCAGAAACGCCTCGTTCTGCCCCGCTTGCGGCGCCTGCACAAACGCAATCCTCTCCGAATCCGGCGACCACTGGAATTCCATCACGTGGAACTTCACCTCGGTCAGCCGTTGCGGCTTGGCCGGCATCTCCCCGCCCAGCGGCACCAACCACAGGCTCTGGTTCTTCGGGTCCGCCTCCACCACCTTCCAATCCGTCTTTTGCTTGCGGTTCTTCTCCGCCACCTTGTCTTCCTCGGCGGCAATCCAGGCCACCCACTTCCCATCAGGGGAGGGTGCGAACGCCGCGCCATTCCCCTTCCAGTCCGTAAGCTGCTCGGCTTCTCCCCCCTCAATGGCGATGCGATACAGGTTCGGCTTCCCGGCGCGATCCGACGAGAAGTAGACCCACCGGCTGTCGCTTGACCACTGCGGTCCCCTCGCGCTCTTCTCGCCCCGCGTCAGTTGCACCCGCCCTGAGCCATCCACGCCCGCCGCGAAGATGTGCGTCCGCATCTCGCTCTTCTCTTCTTCCAGCACGGCCCAGGTTTCCGACCACACCACATGCTTGCCGTCAGGCGACGGAACGACGTCGCTCACGCTGCGGAACTTCATCGAATGGGCCGGATTCCAGCCCGTTTGGCCAAATGCCAGCGCGGCGAAAAGAACGGTAAGAGCAAATTTCATAGGTCCGCTTCCTGTTTAGATAACAACGCCAACCGACCACAAGATGTATCCCGCGGCCTGCCGTGAATAGAGCTTCCACTTGCGCCAGTCCTCTTTCTCCGAGTCCGGACGCGGCGAGCCGTAGACCTCCAGGCCCCGGCTCTCCAAGAGACGCTTCGCGCGGAAGATATGGTAGCCGTCGCTGACGACAATGCACGAATGCAGCCCCATGCGCCGCAGCAGTTCGCCCACGGCCAGCGCCGATTGCGCCGTCGACTCCCCTTCCGGTTCCACAATCACCGCTTCCGGCGGCACACCGTGCTGCGTGAGATAGGTCCGCCCCACCTCGCCTTCGGTGAACACCGGATCGCCCCCCGCCCCACCTGTTGTGAGAATGCGCGGAGCCAGCTTCCGCCGCCACAGCTCCAGTGCATGGTCCAGCCGGGCACGCAATACGGGCGACGGCCGACCGCTGTACTCGGCCGCGCCCATCACCACAATCACGTCCGCCTCTCGCGCTTCGTCCACCGTTGACTGCCGCGCAATCGCCATCGTCGTGCGCGCGAAACCGGCAGCCAGCAGCGCCAGGGCAAGCGCCCCGGCCAGCGCGAGCACGGGATGGATCCGCGGGAATCGCAAGCGCATCAGCCTTCTGCGTTATGATTCAGCATACGACGCCCGGCACGCTCACTTCCCGAAAGATCACCAGCGCCAAGAACCCCCTGCTGCGCGAAGTGCGCCGTGCGCTTACCCGGGGTGAACTGACCGCCGACGGCTGCTGCATCGTCGAGACCTTCCATCTGCTTGAAGAGGCCATCCGCTCCAACCGCCCCATCCGCGCCGTGCTGACCGCCGAAAGCGTCGGCACCGCTGTCGCGACGCACGTCAAAGGCCTGCGCCACACCCAGGTCCAGGTGGTCCCCGATGAGCTTTTCCAGGCCGTTGTCTCCACCGAATCGGCGCAAGGCGTCATCGCCCTTGTCGAGCCGCCCTCCTGGACCGTCGACGAGCTCTTTCGCGGCACGTCGTTCGTCCTCATCCTCGACGGCGTGCAAGACCCCGGCAACGCCGGCACCATGGTCCGCACCGCCGAGGCCTTCGGCGCTACCGGAGCCATGTTTCTCAAGGGCTCGGTCAGTCCGTTCAACGCCAAAACTCTGCGCGCCTCGGCCGGCTCGCTCTTCCGACTGCCGTTCCTGCACACAGTGGACGCCGATGTCGCCCGCGCCGCGCTGCAACAACGCCGTGTCGATGTCTATGCCGCCGCCCCGCGCGGGGAGAAAACGCTTCAACAGGTGGATCCTCACCCGCCGCTGCGCCCTGCTGGTGGGCAGCGAAGCGCACGGCGTGAGCGCCAAAATGCGCGGCTGCGCCCTCGACGTCCGCATTCCCACTGCCGGCGTGGAATCGCTCAACGCCGCCGTCGCCGCCAGTGTCATCCTGTATGAAGCGGCGCGCCAGCGCATGCTCGCCGCCGGGAAACACGCCCGTGAGTCTGTTTGACACCACCCCTCCCCGCGACGAACCAGGCCCCGCACGCCCGCTCGCGGAGCGCATGCGTCCGGAAACGCTGGCCGACTACCTCGGCCAGGAGCACATCCTCGGCGAAGGCAAACCCCTCCGCCGCCAGCTCGAACGCGGCGAGCTGACCTCGCTCATCCTGTGGGGCCCCCCCGGCGTCGGCAAAACCACCCTCGCCCGCATCCTCGCCCGCCAGTCCGACGCCGATTTCGTCCCCTTCTCCGCCGTCATGAGCGGCATCAAAGAGGTCCGCGCCGTCATGGAAGAGGCCGAGCGCGCCCGCCGCCTCGGCCGCCGCACGCTCATCTTCGTCGACGAGATCCACCGCTTCAACAAGGCCCAGCAGGATGCGTTTCTCCCCTTTGTCGAGCGCGGCGACGTCATCCTCATCGGCGCCACCACCGAGAACCCCAGCTTCGAGATCATCTCCGCGCTCCTGTCGCGCACGCGCGTCTACGCCCTCCGCGCCCTCAGCGTCGAACAGACTGTCCTTCTCCTCCGCCGCGCGCTTACTGACCGCCATCGCGGCCTCGGCGACCTCGAGCTCACCATCCCCGACGACCTCCTCGAACTCATCGCCGCCCACTCCAACGGCGACGCCCGCAGCTCGCTCAATCTGCTGGAGATCGTCGCCGCCGGAGCCCCCACCGGCACCGTAACGCGCCAAACCGTCGAGGACGCCCTCCAGCGCAAGGTCCTGCTTTATGACAAAGGCGGCGAAGAGCACTTCAACATCATCTCGGCGCTGCCACAAATCCATCCGCAGCTCCGACCCCGATGCCGCCCTCTACTGGCTCGCGCGCATGCTCGAAGCCGGCGAAGACCGCCTTTACATCGCCCGCCGCCTCATCCGCATGGCCATTGAAGACATCGGCCTGGCCGACCCCCGCGCCCTCGAACAGGCCATGGCCGCCAAAGAGTGTTTCCACTTCCTCGGCGAACCCGAAGGCGACCTCGCCCTGGCCCAGCTGGCCGTCTACCTCGCCGTAGCCCCCAAATCCGACGCCGCATACCGCGCCCTCTCCGAGGCTCGCGAAGCCGTCCGCTCCACCGCCGCCGAGCCCGTCCCCATGCACCTGCGCAACGCTCCCACCCGCGCCATGAAACAGTGGGGCTACGGCGAGGGCTACCAACACGCCCATCAGTTTGCCGATGCCCTCGTGAGCATGGAGTGCCTCCCCCCCTCACTGGAGGGGAGGCACTTCTACAACCCGGTACAAAGAGGCCTCGAAATCAGGATCGCGGAGCGTTTGGAGCAGTTGCGCGCCAAACGCTCTAAGGTTGAGGAAGAATCCTCAGGCGAAGGCCCTACTTCCGCGCCGTGACCGAGATCTCGATCTTGGCCGTGCCCACCAGTTTGGCCACACCCACCGTGGCGCGCGCCGGACGCGGTTCGGGGAAGAACTTCACGTACACCGAATTCATACGCGGAAACAGTTCCATATCAGTGAGATAGACCTGCACCGTGACGGCGTGCTCAAAGCCCATCCCAGCCTCTTTCAGGATGATCCCGATGTTCTCCAGGCAGACCTTCACTTCGTCTTCGAAGCTGGCCGGATACTGGCCCGTCTTCAAGTCGCGCCCCACCTGACCGGCCACGTACAGCGTGCCGTCAGAGAGGATGCCCGGCGAGAACGGCCCGCCTTTGGGAAACTCCTTGGGTTGAATGGCTTTCTTCTCCGCAAGCAGCGGGTTGGCCGAGCAGGCGGCCAGGAGCAGGGTGGCAAGGATAGCGTTGCGCATATCAGGTATCTTACCGTGGCGGTGGTACTCGTAGCGGTACTTTGGTCCCGACCGAGGGGGAACTTCGTACCACCGTGAAATCCACTCTTCTTACCATTGTTCATCCGGCGCCGTGGCCGCAGAATGGCAATGTCAGGCGGAGATCGCACAACGCACCAAGCGATCCTGACCTCAGTTTGCCTAGACGCCACTTTCTAGGAAGCACACGGGAGGCTCTCTTGCAGTTCACGACCACATCGAGCGACCGGCGGGTATCAAGCCGGTTTCCAATTGAGCGGGAAGTTCGCTACCGCGTCCTCAACAAGAAGGGGAACCAGGAGCAGGGCGGCGGACGTACGCTGAACATCTCCAGTTCCGGCATCCTCTTCACGACCGAGCACGTCCTGCTGCCCGGCCGCACCATCGAGCTGGCTGTCAGCTGGCCCGCGCAACTCAACGACGCCTGTCCGTTGAAGCTGGTGGCACGCGGGCGCATCGTACGCTTTGAATCCGGCCGCGCGGCCATTGAGATCAATCACTACGAATTCCGTACGCAGGGGCAGAAGCCTCTGTCCAACAGCCCCAACTAGGCGCATTGGCCTCTCCGGAGGCCCATTCTCCAACCTGAGTGACTTGCTGCAATAAGGCCTCCCGGCAACGGGAGGCCTTGTCGCGTGTGGGCCGGTCCATTTCGCGACGCCAACGCCGCGACACCCGCTCCATGACAAAATGAAAGGTGCGATATGGAACAAGCGCTGGCTCCCGGCGAAAAACTCGACCTGACCCTTGTCTTCAGCCTGGACGCGGAGGATGGGTTTGTAGTCGCTGAGTGCCTGGAGCTGCCCGGCTGCATGTCGCAGGGCCGCACTGAGGCCGAGGCAAAGGCCAACGTGATGGGCGCCATTGAGGCGTGCATCTCGGTGATGCTCGAGGATGCGATCAAGAGCGCCGGTGCGGGGCGCGAAGCCGCACTGGTGGAGGGCCCCCCCCCCCCCCCCCCCCCCCCCCCCCCCCCCCCCCCCCCCCCCCCCCCCCCCCCCCCCCCCCCCCCCCCCCCCCCCCCCCCCCCCCCCCCCCCCCCCCCCCCCCCCCCCCCCCCCCCCCCCCCCCCCCCCCCCCCCGCTCCCCCCCCCCCCCCCCCCCCCCCGCGGGGGCCCCGGGGACCGCGGCCCCCGCAGCGCGCGGGCCCCCCCCCCCCCCGGGGCGCCGCGTCCTTTTTCCTTGGCGAGCGCGTCTCCAGTACGTGCTGGAGCACCTGTTGGAGTCGGCTTCTCCTGTCTTTTTCTTTTCCCCCGCCCCCGGCCCCCGGCCGGGGGGCCCCCCCTCCTTTGTTTTGGGGCGGCCCCCCCCCCCCCCCCCCCCCCCCCCCCCCCGCGGCCCCCGCCCCCCCGGGGGTTCCCCCGCCCCCCCCCCGGCCCCCCCCCCCTTTGGGGGGGTCCCCCCCGCCCCCCGTCCCCCCGCCCCCCGGCGCCGTGCATCGCCGCGCTCCTTGGTCTGCTCCGCCGCTTCCGCCACCCCCTATAATCAAGTCACCGGGCAATTGCCGCCATGAAGAAGCGCTTCCTCTACGGCACCGCCGTCTTCTTCCTCGCCATTCTGGTGACGCTCGTCGTGTGGCAGGGCTCGTTCGACTTCGGCGCCTACGGGCCGTCGACCTCCGAACAGACCTACCTCCTCTGGTCGGTTTCCACCCTCATCTTCATCCTCATGGTGACGCTCAGCTTCATGCTGGTGCGCACCGGCGTGAAGCTCTACGTCGAACGCCGCGCCGGGCGCGAGGGCTCGCGCATCCGCTCCAAGCTCGTCGTCGGCGCGCTGGCGTTGAGCATCATGCCCGTGTTCTTCCTCGTCGTCTTTTCCATCTACGTGCTCAACCGCAACCTCGACAAGTGGTTCAGCCGCCCCACGACCACCATCCTCAGCAACCTCGTCGAGGTCTCCAACTCCTTCGACAGCGAAACGCAGCGCCGCGCCGACGCCCAGGCGCGCTGGCTGGCCGGCCTGCCGGAAATGCAAGAATACCGCCGCATGGCCCGCAAACCGTCGCTGTTCAGCACAGCCTTCTGCGAGATCAATGGCATCGAGGAGGCCTTCCTGCGCGTGGATGGCGAAACGCGCCTGCCCATCTGTATGGCCCCCGTCAAGCGGGCCCAAGGCGAGCGTCTCCACACGGCCACGGCCGGACTCAGCGGCGGCAGCCCGGCCGACGTCGTGGTCCGCGCCCGTACGCCCCTTGACCTGGCCTATACGCAGAGCGTCATCGAACGCGAAAACCGCGAGTTCGACAAGCTGCTCACCGCGCGCAAGGAGATCCGCTGGAGCTACATCCTCCTGCTTGTCCTGATCAGCCTGTTCATCCTCTTCGTGGCCACCTGGATCGCCCTGTTCCTCTCCAAGCAGCTCATCGGCCCCATCCAGGCCCTGCTCACCGCCGCCGGCGAGCTGCGCAAGGGCAACCTCGGCTACCGCATCGCCGCCCAGGGCCAGGACGAGCTCGGCACGCTCATCCGCGGCTTCAACGAGATGGCCCAGGAGCTGGAAACCAACAAGGCCGAAATCGAGCGGCGGCGCCAGTTCACCGAAGCGATTCTGGAGAGCATCCCCACCGGCGTCATCTCGCTCACCGCCGAACGCCGCATCCGCCGCATCAACTCCGCCCTCGGCGCCATCTTCGGCAGCGCCCGCGCCGCCGCCGCCAACGTGCTCGAAGACCTCTTCCCGCCACAGGAAGCCCGCGAGGTCCACTATCTGCTCAACCGCGCCTGGCGCACCGGCCAAACCTCGGCCCAGATGGATCTCGAACAGCCCGGCAAACCGCCCCTCCACCTCGGCCTCACCGTCGCCTCCATCGACTCCCGCCAGGCCCCCGGCTTCATCATCGTCGTCGAGGACACCAGCGAACTCCTCCGCGCCCAGAAAGCCGCCGCCTGGCACGAGGTGGCCCGCCGCATCGCCCACGAGATCAAGAACCCGCTCACCCCCATCGCCCTCAGCGCCGAACGCATCGCCCGCCAGCTCGACCGCGCCGGCTCAAACCCCGAGCGCCTCACGCCGGAGTTCCTGCGTATCCTGCATGAGTGCTCGCTCACGATTTCCGGCGAGGTGCAGTCGGTGAAGACGCTGGTGGATGAGTTCAGCCAGTTTGCCCGCTTCCCCGCCGCCCAGCCCGCGCCGGCCGACCTCAACGAGGTGGTGGAAGGCGCCCTGCAGGTCTTCTCCGGCAGGCTCGGCGGCGTCGAAACGGTGCGCGAGCTGGCCGAGGGCCTCCCCAAGCTCATGATCGACCGCGAGCAGTTCAAGCGCGTCATCGTCAACCTGATCGACAATGCCGCCGAAGCGATGCGCAACAGCGAGCACTGCCGCCTGACCATTTGCACGCGGCTGGCGGGCTCGGACACCGTCGAGCTCGTCGTCGCCGACACCGGCCACGGCATCTCCGCCGACGACCGCGAACGCCTCTTCCTGCCCTACTTTTCCACCAAGAACCGCGGCACCGGCCTCGGCCTGGCCATCGTCCACCACATCCTCTCCGACCACGGCGCCCAGATACGCGTGATCGAGAACCAGCCCACCGGCGCCCGCTTCATCGTCGAGATCCCCATCCCCACGCCGGCCGACGGCGAACCCGCGCCGGTGAGGCTGATCCCGCACGGCGCCTGAGGCCGAATTGTGCGCAGAATCGGGCGCAAGAGTTGACCCGAGCAGAACCGGATTGCTACCATACTGTTGCGGGGTGGAGCAGCCTGGTAGCTCGTTGGGCTCATAACCCAAAGGTCGTAGGTTCAAATCCTACCCCCGCAACCAAGTCTCACCCGCAAACCCCACCTGAGTAAGTCCTCCCGTCCTTCTCGCCGATTGCCGAATGGGAACGAACGGCCATCCTCCTACCGAAGCAAACCTCTGCGCGCATCAAGTGGACTCTTCCTCGAAACCGCCGATTCGTCTTGATTGACCGGTCGGACTGCCTCCACGCAACGACAGGAATGGTCCCATGGCTGCCATCGGCTGGTGGAGGTCGAAACCGAGATATGTCATATTGGACATAGTCAGGAATGGGCAAGGGCCGGAACAAACCGCTCGTTTGGCTCAAGGGTGAGGTGAGGACTCCGCCATTCAGCGAACAGGCTCGCATCGAAGCGGGCTTTCTGCTGCGACGACTCCAGCAGGGTGAGGTGCTCAGTCTGCCGCACTCCCGGCCTATGCCGGCCATTGGCGCACAGTGCCACGAATTGAGGATCAATGATAGGGACCAGACGTGGAGGGTCATGTATCACGTTGCCGGGGATGCCGTGGTGATCCTGGAGGTATTCTCCAAAAAGACCGCCACGACGCCGGTCGAGACACTGGCCGTTTGCCGCAAGAGGTTGTCTGCCTACCTGCGAGTTGTGTTGGACAAGGAGCAAGACCGATCATGAAGTCCGGAAAGAAAGCCAGTTTGGAGCAAGCCGGGTGGGTTGTCGGCGATGCCACCCAGTTCCTTGGCCTCAGCCCGCAGGAGGCGCGGTTTGTCGAACTGAAGCTGGCTCTTGCCGCCGGCGTCAGGCAGTGGCGCGAACAGCGGGGCTTGACTCAGGCGGCGCTCGCCCAACAGCTCGGGTCGAGCCAGTCGCGCGTCGCAAAGATGGAGGCCGCCGACGCATCGGTTTCGCTCGACCTGATGATGCGGTCTCTACTCGCCATCGGCGCAACCCCCGCGGACATCGCCAACCTGATCAGAATCGCTGAGACGCATCGCGCCGCCTAGGCAACGTCGCTGCCGGCGAAAGCGCGCGGGCGCCAACCCGCCCCTGGTCACGCTTTTTTGGGCTTGCGACCCAGTTGGCCCGGTCTCGGGGATTCTGCTACTCCAGCCGCCCAAACATAATCCGCTCCTTCCTGCTCGGCGACGAATCGCCCTGGGTCACCGTCAGGTAGATCTCGCCGCGGTACTCGTGCAGCGACGGATACTGAAGTGATTTGGTCGGCTCAAACCGGTACCGCCGCGTCCAACGCACGCCATCGGTCGAGGTTTCGATGTTGAACACCGAGCGCGACACGCCTTCGATGCGCGTCGATTCCTGCCAGCCCAGGTAATAGCGCGAGCCGAATTTCTCAAACACCGGCTTGGAGCTGCCGCCGTTCGGCGCCAGTTCGCGGTATTCCGGCGTGGTCCACGCGCGCCCGTCCGCGCTCGTTGTGAACATGTAGTTCTGCGTCCCGCCATCCTGGCGGCAAATCGCCAGCCAGGTCCCGTCGGGCAGCCGGTTCACGGCCGCTTCGGTCAGCTTCTCCGGGCCGCGCGAGAAGAAATGGCCCATCACACGGAAGCGATCGGAGGAGTCCTTCATCACCGAAAGCCCGTTCTGCCCGCCCGGATAGTTGTTGATCACAGCGTAGGTCTTGCCGTCGAATTGCTTGAAAGAGTCGATGTTGTAGAGGCCGTAATCCCTTCGCTCGCCCGTGAAGCCCTGCGCCGCGGCGTCGTCATAGTAGCGCTTCGGCTGCATCTCAAACGTCCCGGCGGCCGTTTCGATACGCGCCCGGTGGATGTTCGGCGAAAAGGGCTGCGTGCGCAGGTCGAAGTCGAGATAGTAGGTCTGCGCCTCGCGCTGCCGCGGCGCTTCGCTCGCGAAGAACACGCGCAGGGTCGCGTCGTTTGTGCGCAGGATGCGCGGCACAAAGCACGCCCCTTCCGGGATCGTCTCATTGGCGAACGCCTGCCCGCCGCGCGCCACCGGAATGCGCCGCTCCACCTTCATGTCGGCAAGCGACACCACCGACATCGTGCAATACACGAACGGCCACTCGGCGCTCTCGCCCGGTTGGACGTCGTTGGCCATCGCCACGATGTAGGCCTTGCCGTCGACGATCACGAACTCGGCGTCATGCGCGCCCTTCACCTCGGGACCGGTCACGGAAATCAGCCGCGACATCACGCGATCGCCCGCTGCCTTGGCATCCCACGGCGGCAGGCTGTTCACCAGCCGCCGCAGCTTCACCGCACCGCTCACATCGCGCCCCGCCGCCACATCCTGTTCGCGGAACTCGGCCGTGAGGATCTCGCCCGCACCCTGGCGGTCACGATCGTAGACCACCGTGATCAGCCCGTCCTTCGTCTGCACGGCCGTCTGCACGGCATCGGGATAGGAGACGCCCACGCGCTCATCGAGCAGCAGCCCGTCGTTCCACGTCTTGCCCTCATCGCGTGAAAGCTGCGCCGTCAGATGGCTGCGGCCTTTGAAGCGGTAGTGGTTCACCAGCAGCAGCGCTCCTGAGGCCAGCCGCCGGATGTAGAAGCGCGACCCCGGACTGGCGATCTTCGTCTGCGCCCCTTCGCTCCACGTCCGGCCGTGATCCTTCGAATAGCTCTCCCACAGAAAGCCGCTGCCTGTGCGCGTGAGCATCCACAGCCGCCCGTCGCGCAGTTCCACGATCATGTTCTCGAGCGCCCATTCCGGCGCGCGCACAGCCCCGTGCAGCTTCCACGTGCGCCCCTTGTCGCGCGATAGGGCCACGCCCTGCACCTGTCTCGGCCGTGCGAACCAGTCGCGCGTCACCTCCGGCGCATGCGTCACCGGCAGCAGCCACTCGCCTGTGGACAGCACCACCGGCTTGTTCATGCGGAACGCCACCGCGGCTTCGTCGAAACCGAGGCGGAACTCCTCGCCCCACACCGGTTTCGGCGCGTCGGGCTTGGCGCAGATGCGCGCATGGACGCCGTGCCGGCCCGCCTCGCGGTCGCCGCGGTTGAAGATCGTCCAGAGGCGGCCCGACGGGTCGAGCCACAGCGTCGGATCAAACGCCCGCGCCGTGCCGCGCGGCCCGGCGATCACCTCGGGCCCGGTGTACGTCGCCCCGCCGTCATCGCTGTAGGCGAGCACCACCGTGTTCTCCACCGCCGGCTCCTTGGCTCCGCCCGTGTACCAGGCCACAAACGTCCGCCCCCGCGCCGTGCGTTCAATGCCAGGAATCCCCTGCCACATCCGGACCAGGTCAGCCGGGAAGGCGAGCAGCGGAAAGAGGAGGGCAAGCAGGAGTTTCATGGCTACGCAGGTAGGGTATCAGCACTCAGCGGGAGCGGTTGACTAGAATTGTCGTATGAGCACGGTCGGTTATGTCCATTGGCAAGATCGCGGCATGTGGCTCGCTTACCTGGAAGAATTCCCTCACTACCTAACGCAAGGAGAGTCACTCGCCGAGCTGGAAGACAACCTGCGTGACCTCTACAAGGACCTCACGAGCGGCGAGATCACTGGGGTCCCCCGCGTTCACACTACCCATCCAGCGTGACCGTAGCGTACGGATCCACCTGAACCCCCAGCTTCCGCGGCAGCGGCACGGGATCGATCGAGGCCACCTCGCTGCGCGTGCGCTGCGCCTCGAATGCGGCCAGGCCGGCCACCTGGCCCAGCGTCATCCACACCGGCTCCATGCGCAACACCGACATCGCGATGTGGGTGCATGACAGCGCCACGGGCACGAGCAGGTTGTCGAGCTTCTTCGGCAGCATCGCGCCGTAGGGCACCTGGCCGGGTTGCGCCGGGCCGAAGGCCTTCTTCGGATACCACAGCACGCCTTCCATGAAACCGTCGACGGCGAAGCGGCGGTCGTGGCAGGGATGGATGTCGAAGGAGTGCTCGCCGATGGCCACCGGCTGCGGCGCTTTCGGCGTGCGGCCCGTGCGCGCGTCGACCATGAAATTGTGCTGCGTCACCAGTGCCCGGCCTTCAATGCGCCGCCCCTGGCGCACATAGATCTGCCACGGCCAGTGGCCGTTGCCGCCAAACTCGCCCTTGTGCAGGCCGAGCGGCGCCATGTGTTCGCGAATCGCCGCCGGCACGCGCTCGTCATGCTGCAGGAACCAGATGAGCCCGGCGACATGATCGACGTGGAAACGCTCCAGCCGCGCGCGGTGCTGGCGGCCGGCTTCGGGCCAGGTCCAACTCGCGCCGGGGAGGTTCGTGCTCGTCAGCCCCTCGATGTTGCCGTTCATCTGGAACTTGCGGCGCGGCAGCCGCGTCCCCCAGCCCCAACGCTTCACGCGGCCGGAGGCGAAGTCGCCGAGCAACGGCAGGTAGTCCTGCACGTGCTCGTCGTAGCCGGCGGGCTTTTCGATCACCACGCGCTGCGCCGGATCGTCGGTGAAGATCGAGCGCGCGCAGTAAGCCTGAATGGCCGGCGAGGCCTCGCCCGTGTCGGGCGTCATGATCTGCCGGCCCGTGCGCCAGTTCATGTAATGGATGCCGGCGAAGGGCTCGCCATGCTCGGCCTTGGCTTCGCGGCCCACACGATAGGGGACCTTCGCTTCGGCCGCCAGGTCGCCCTCATAGGTGCCGTCAATGAACGTGCGCGCGGCGATGCGGATGCGCGCGCCGTTGGGCTGTTCGAGCTCCACCGACGCCAGCTTGCGACCGCTCACCGTGGCCGAAACCAGATGATGGCCGGGCAGCCAGCGCAGCGTCTTCGCCTCGGCCTCCACCATCTTTGTGAACACCATCTCGGCGACGGAGGGCTCATAGAACCAGCCATCCATCGTCAGCTTCAGCTCATCCGGTTGCCCGGCAAGCTCGCGCTGGTAATGCGTACGCACCGGCGATGAACTCGGCCATCAATCCGCCGAAAAGGTTCGTGCGCACAGCATCGGTGGTGGAAAGGCCGCTCGCGGCCATGCCGCCGAGGTTCTTTTTCGGGCAGGCCAGCGTCACCTTGAGGCCGCGCCGCGCGGCTTCCACAGCCGCCGCCACACCGCCCGGTGTCGAACCATACACCAGCACGTCGCATTGTTCCGTGGCGGCCTGGCTCACCAGCGGAGCGGCCAGGGCCGCGCCCAACAGCTCTCTGCGATGGATCACGGCGCCTCCTACCCGGTGATGAGCCCCGACTCCGGTTCCGCCCCGGCCTCTGCGCCCTGCATGGCCTGCCCGGGCGGGAAGTAGGCGAGCAGGAAGGTGAGGAAGCGGCGTCCGCGGCGGCGCCCGTTGTCGTGTTGCAAGGCGAGGCTTTCCAGGAAGACGTAGATGCCGAGCATGTCGGCGTCGCGCAGCGTGGCTGCCGGTCTGCTGGCGATCTCCTCGGCCAGCTTCTGCGCCAGCTCGCGCATGCGCGTGTAGATCGACGCCGCGTACGAGTTCGCCGGCTTGGTGTCGTAGATGAGCCCGCTTTCGAGAGTGCGGTAGGTCTGGATGAGCGCCGCCAGCGCCTCGCGGATGTCGCCGTCGCAGGCCTCGGCTTCCAGCGCGGCCATGGCGAGCATGGGCGCGGCGAAGGTGAGCAGCGGTTCGTTGCGCTTGAGGAACTCCTCGGTCACGCGCACGTCGCGGTTGGGGAACTCCTCCAGCGCCACCTCGCGCGGCTTCTCGTGCATGCGCGCTTCGGTGAGGTATTCGCAGTCGAGCGGGCAGAGGTAGCGCTCCTCGCGCCCCTCGCCGCATTGTTGGGATGTGATGGCCTCGCTCGCGGCGGGACACCAGCGTTTCTTTGCGCCCATGGTCTGTTTACGGCGATTGTCGCCGCTCTAGCTCCACTGGTCCGCTCTGCGGTAGGCGTCAAAGCACTTCTGCATGCCGGCCGGACCGACGCCGCCGGAAAGCCCGTGCTCCATGCCGAGAATGCCCTTGTAGCCCTTCTCGTGGATGGCCTTGAACACGTTGCTCCAGTTCACCTCGCCCGTGCCCGGTTCGCGGCGGCCCGGCACGTCGCCCACCTGGGAAGTAGCCGATCTTGTCCCAGTGCTTGCGGAAGTGGTTGATGAGGTTCCTTCGGAGATCTGCTGGTGATACATGTCGAAGAGCAGGCGGAAGTTGGGGTGGTTGACGCGCTCGACGATCTCGGCGCCGTGGTCGCTGAAGACGACAAAGTAGCCGGCGTGGTCAACGCGGATGTTGAGCGGTTCGAGCACGAGCACCATCTTCGTCTTCTCCACCATCTCGGCGGCGCGGCGGAAGGCCTCCACGCAGTTGGCGGTCTGTTCGGTAAAGCTGAGCTGGGGCACGGCGAGGCCGGTGGTGACGGTGGCGCACTCGTTGCCGATGATGTTGTGGATCTCCACCGCGCGCTTCACGTCTTCATAGAACTTGGCGTGATACTGCTTGTCGACCGTGGCCGAAGCCTTCCAGCCGCCCGAATTGACGACGAAGACGCCCATGCTCATGCCGAGCGAGTCCATCTTCTTGCGGAAGCCGGCGATCTCGTCGTTGGAGTGGCGGGGCAGGCCGTTGTACTCGAAGGCCTTGAAGCCGGCGTCGGAGTAAGCCTGCAACTGGTCGGGAATGGGGGCGTTGAGGAAGCCGATGCGCGGGGCGTAGCGCAGGTGGTAGCTATGAGGCGCGGCCGTGGCGGGTATGAGGGCTCCGGCGGCGGGCGCAAGCGTGGCGGCGCGGAGGAGGGTGCGGCGGTTCATGGCCATATCGTAGCAGGGCCTCGCGCGAGCGGGGCAGGCGCGCTCCTACTCAATGCCGAGCTGCGAGGCGGTCTTATGGAGGTAGCCGTCGGTCATGCCGGCGATGTAGTCGCAGGCGACGCGCCAAGACGGCTCGCGGCGGGCCTGGCTTGCGTAGGGCTCGGGCATGCGCTGCGGTTCGCTCTCGTAGAGCTGGAAGAGCTGGGCGATGAGGGCGCGGGCGCGTTCGCGTTCGGCCTGCAGCTGCGGGGCGTTGTAGACGTGGGTGTGGAGGAACTGCTTCAGCTCGGCGGTGGCCGTGGCGGCGTCGCTGCGCAGGCAGGCAAGGCGCGGGCGGTGGAGGCGGACATCATCAACCGAGGCCGCGCCGGAGGCCTCGGCGGCGCGCCAGGTGCCTTCGATGAGGCCGCCCACGAGGAAGTCGATGAGCCCGCGCAGCGTCTTCCGAGGAAGCGCACCTTTTCGGGGCGCCGGGAAACTGCATTTCGACCGTCGTGGATGGCGGCGTAGGCGGGCACGGCGGCGGCGATGTCGTCGCGGGTGAACATGCCGGCCAGGGGCGCTGGCCGGGCAGATAGTCGTCGAGCTCGGGGTATTCGCCGGGCTCGAAGTCCATGGAGTGTTTCACCAGCCCCTCGCGGACCTCAAAGGTGAGGTTGAGGCCGGGGAACATGGCATAGCGCTGCTCGAAGTGTTCGACAATGCGCAGGCCGTGGAGGTTGTGGTTGAAGAACGAGCCGTGGCGGGCGAGCTGCGCGTTCAGCTCTTCTTCGCCGGAGTGGGCGAAGGGCGGATGGCCGAAGTCGTGGCCGAGGGCGAGGGCTTCGGTGAGCTCCTCGTTGAGGCCGAGGCGCTGGGCGACGGTGCGGGCAATCTGGGTGACCTCGATGGTGTGGGTGAGGCGGTTGCGGAAATGGTCAGAGAGGCCGGCCGGGAAGACCTGGGTTTTGTCCTCAAGGCGGCGGAAGGCGCGGGCATGGACGAGTCGGTCGCGGTCGCGCTGGAATTCACCGCGGTAGGGGTGGGTGGCTTCGGGATAACGGCGCCCGCGCGTGCTCTCCACGGGAAAGCGAAGCCGCTCAAGAGGCGCCATGAGGAGTTGGGCGGACTACTTCTTGGCCGGCGGCTTGGCGGCGGCGGGCGTGGGGGAGTTGGCCATCACCTCACCGAGCAGCGAGGAGGCGTAGCGCGCCACGGCCTGGCGCGGCGACTTGGAGAGCGGCTCGAGCATCTTCATGGCTTCCTGGGGCTGTTTGCGCCAGATCAGGTTGGCCAGGGCGATGGTGGCCTGTTCGCTGGAGACCATGGCGTTAGGGCTGGCGACAAAGGCGCGGAGGATCTCTTCGGCCTGCTTTCGCGCCCGCTGGAGGCATAGATCTGTTGCAGCGACCATTTGGCGAGGGCGGAGTATTCGGCGTCGCCCGTGGCGGCGGCCTTCTGGAAGTTCTTCTCGGCGTCGGCCATTTTGCTTTCGTCCGAGTCGAGCACGGCGAGCAAGTAGTGGGCGACGGCGGCTTCGTTGGAGCCGGAGTGGCGGGTGGAGACGTCGACCAGCGGCTTGCGGAAGGCGGTATTCTTTTCAGCCAGGGTGGGGGAGGCAAGGCGGGTGTCGCCGGGGTTGGCCATGGGGGCGATGAGGGCATCGCGGGTCTTCATGGCGGCGCCGAGATCGAGGCGCGGGTTTCGGCTTGTTTGCCGCGCCAGTACCATCCGCCGGCGATGAGCAGAACGACGACGACGGCGATGCCGCCGTAGCGGGCGACGAGGTCCTTATGCGTGCTGACGTACTCGACGGTGTGGCCGACCTCTTCGACAAAACGGTCGGTCTTCAAATCGTGGCGCGTAACTTTGTCCAAAGGTACCTCTTCCGAAGGGATCCGCGTGGTAAGCCGCGGCACGGGCGCGCCGCGGTGACTTCGGGCGCACGGACAGCGGGGAACACGTGGGTTCCTGTTCCTGCGTGTATATTATAGCGCGGCGGAATGGGGGCTGGCGAGAGGCTGGCGAGAGGCCGGCCGCACGGCCTGGGGGCGGCACGGCCTGGGGTGGCGCGGCAGGAGGGCGGGGGCGGCGTGACCGCCAGGCGCGGCCTGAGGAGAGTTGAGGGTTGGGTGCGCCACCAGGGGCGTTATTGCGTCTTTTGGTGGGTGCTGGTGAGGTTTCGCACAATGGCGAACTTGACCAGCCCGGCGACGTCGTGGATGTCGAGTTTGCGCATGAGGGCTGGCGCGGTAGGTGTCGACGGTCTTGGGGCTCAGGTCGAGGCGGGCGGCGATTTCCTTGGCGCGGACGCCTTCGATGAGCATGGAGAAGACCTGGTATTCGCGGGCGCTGAGCATGCCGACGGGGTCTTCGACGCCGTTGTTCACGCGGGGGGAGAAGACCTGTTCCAGTTGGACGTGGGGGGAGATGTAGATGCCGCCCTTCATCACCTGGTCGAGCGCCTCGAGGAAGTGGGCGGCGGGGCCGGACTTGAGAACAAAGGCGTTGGCGCCGCAGCGGAGGCCCTCGACGACGGTCTTGCGATCCTGACGGTGAGCCAGCAGGACGAGCCGTGTGGGGATGTCGCGCTGGCGGCACTTGCTCACGAGTTCAATGGCATAGAGGCCGGAGAGGTTGAGGTCGAGAACGGCGATATCGGGACGGAGCTTGTCGAGCAGGCGAAGGGCTTCCTCGCCATCCTGGCATTGGGCGATGACGTCGTAGGCCCCGGTCCGTTCACAGAGTGCAGCCAGCCCCTCGCGAAGGAGGGATGCCTCGTCAGCGAGTAATACAGTTGCTTTCGACATGAGGGTAATCCCTGCGCGGCAGAGATCCATTCGCAATGAATCAGTGGCGCGCGCAGGGCGTCTTTCTCGAACGATATTGCACGAGGGGACCACTTCCCTCCGGTGATCCCACGGAACCTGACGGTAAATGCCCTTAGTTGAAGCTGCGGATGGCGGCGGGTTCGTCGTCAAACACCTCAAACACGGTGTAGAGCTTGGTGATCTGCAGCAGGTCCTCGACGCGCTTGGTGAGGTTGAGCAGTTTGAAGGAGCCGCCCTGGTTAGTGACGGTGGTGAAGCCGGAGACGAGCTCACCGATGCCGGAGCTATCGATGTAGTTCACTTCGGCGAGGTTCAGGAGAACCTTCTTGTTGCCGCTGGCGGAAAGTTCGCGGATCTTCTCGCGGAAGGCGGTGGAGCCTTCGCCGAGGGTGATGCGTCCGTTGGCGTCGATGACGGTGACGTCGCCGACTTGTCGTGTGGTCAGTGTCATGCTCACTGGTGAAACCCTCCTCAGAAAATCGAATGGTGGCTAAGCTGGCCCGGGGCCAGCGGTGGAACCGGGTTGTCGTTTCTTGGTCATACGGACGAGGCTTCCGGCGCCCTCGCGGGGCGTGACGGTGAACTCATCCATGAAGGCCTGCATCATGAGCAGGCCGCGGCCGGAGTGGCGCAGCAAATTTTCGGCCGAGAGCGGATCAGGAATGGCCTCGCGGCTGAAACCCGCGCCCTCATCGCCGATCTCGACGGTGAGATGGTTGGGCGAAACGAGCACGCGCAGGTGGACCTTCTTGCGGCCATGGAAGCGGTTGCCATGAGTGACGGCGTTGACCAGCGACTCGCGGACGGCGATTCCGATGCGGTGGATCTCGTCGTCGTCGAAACCGAGGCTGCGGGCGGCCTCAACACCAACTCTTCGCCACGGTCGACGCTCTCCAGCAGAGTCAAGCTGGAGGTCGGTATGAATCTGTTCGCTGTCCTGTGTCACCCGTGGATCCGTTGGCTCTGGTGAGAGAGCCTAGACTGGCTGAATTGTCAAGGTAAGCCACGGTTCTTGGCAAAGTCAAGTAAGTTGTGTGGGGTAGGGGGTGGGGAGGGCGGGGACGTGGAGGCGAGGGGATTGGGGTGGCGGGGGGTGGAGGGCGAAGAGGGCGAGAAGAATGTTGGGTTGAAATTTTGATAAGTTGTTGATTTGCAACAAAGTTTGGGTTCGTTTGGTAAATTTGTTTATTTGGGGGGTGAGGCGGAGGGGAGCGGAGGGAGGCGGACCGGGTCCGGGCCATGCCCACGACCCGATTGTGGCATGAAGCGGAGGGAGCGGCGGCGGGAGGTTGCGGTAAGTGGTTGAGGGGGTGGGAAATGAAGCCTGGGCGGGGCTGTCACCGGTGTATTCTGGAGCGGGGGTCGGAGAGCGAGATGGCGGACGAGCTGAAGGAACTGAGCGTGGAGGAGCTGTTTGCGCGGGCGGTGGAGGGGGATGAGGAGGATGAGGGTGCTTGGGATGCGGTGTGGGCGCTGCGGAATCGGGGAGGCGCGGAGGTGTTCGAGGCGGCGCGGGTGCGGTGTGGGTCGAGCGTGGCGAAGGAGCGGTCGCGGGCGTTGGATGTGCTGGGGCAGTTGGACGCGGGGCCCAGGAAGAAGGAGAGACCGTACCTGGCAGGAGTGCGTGGCGCTGGCGATTGGCGGGCTGGCGGATGGGGATGAGACGGTGGTGCATGCGGCTGCTTGGGCGTTGAGTCATCTGGGGACTGAGGCAGGGGTCGAGGCTCTGTTGGGGGTGAGGCGGCATCCGATGCAGGGGGTTCGCCATGCGGTGGCGGCTTGCGGCGCGGTTTCGGATTGCCCGGAGGGGTTGGCGGCTTTGATCGAGCTGACGGAGGACGTGGACGACGAGGTGAGGGATTGGGCGACGTTTGCGTTGGGCCAGTTCACGGAGGAGGCGTCGGAGGGCGTTCTGGGGGCGTTGCGGCGGCGGTTGGGGGATCCGTACGAAGATGCGCGGCTGGAGGCGATTTGGGGCTTGGCGCGGCGGAAGGATGAGGAGGGGGTGCGGCTGCTCAAGGAGCGGTTTGCTTCGGGGGATTGGTTTCAGGGCGACGAGGATATGGCGTTGGAGATTTGGGGGGAGGGGTGGCGGGCGGAGGTGGGGTTGGGTTCGGAGGCGGAGGGGTGATTGACGGATATTGGAGGCCGAGATGGATTTGCGAACCGTGGGGCTGCTGCTTCTGCTCGTGGGGCTGAGCTGCGCTCAAGACAACCCGAATTGGAAGGCTTGCCCGGTGATTGCGACGTTGCCGGCGGACGGGGAGTGGATGAAGCCGTTGGAGGAGCGCCAGCGTTTTCAAATTCGCCAATGTTGGAGTGACTCGGTCGTGGTGTTGGGGATTGAAAAGGGGAAGGCCGATCCGTCCCTAGTGTTCCACTCCCCAAACGGCTACCCGCGTTTACTTGCCCATGTTCGCAATGTACTCGTTTTCCAGTCGGGTGGCGGAGCGTCTGATCACGTGCATGTGTTTGCCTTTCGTCTCGGGAAGCCCTATCTGGCGCTGAAGACGGCGACCAAAGAGCATATCGAGGTGAAGCCGTCGGGGGAGAGCGTCACCGTCGTGGTGCCGCCGACGACCTATCCGGGGCTGGATGGACGGTTTCCGCCGCCGCCACCGCTGAAGGTGTACAGGTTTCCGATCGAGTATTGAAGGGGGCGGACCCGGATCGGATCAGGGGGTGGCGGGCTTTTGCAGGACTAGCTTCAGCGTTGGATAAGTAAGCGATGGCTCCCATTCGTCCATGACGGCGCCGGGGGCGAGGTCGTCGTAGCGGAGGATTTGGAAGTTGCGCCAGAGGCGGGTGAGTTGGGGGCGGGTGAGTTCGCGGTTCCAGGCGGTTTGGAAGACGATGATGCCGTTGGGGCGGAGGGCGCGGTGGAGGCGGGCGGGAAGCTTGGGGTCGTCGGGGTCCATGTAGTTGTAGAGGCAGACGATGAGGTCCCATTGGGCGGTGCCGAAGTCGAAGGTCTCGTGGCGGGCGAGGTGGGTGGTGAGTTTGAGGCCGGATTGGGAGGCGGCGGAGTTGGCGGCGGCGAGGGCGGCGGGGGAGAGGTCGTAGCCGGTGACGTGCCAGCCTTGGGAGGCGAGGTAGAGGGCGTTGCGGCCTCGGCCCATGGCGGCGTCGAGGGCGCGGCCGGGGGGATGCCGCGGATTGTCTCCTGCAAGAGCGTGGAGGGGCGTCAGGGCCGTTGCCTAGCTTGGCAGGGCATCCCAGTAGACAGCCTCGCGGGCGGGAGAGAGCGGTGGAGGCGCTGGATGCGTTGGAGGAGGCGGGTGGATTCGGGGGCGGAGAGGCCACGGGCGCGGAGGGTGAGGCCGTAGGTTTGAGCGAAGGTGGAACGGTGGCCGGGGGGAAGGGGTTGGAGGGAGGCGACCCAGGTGGAGAAGTCGCGCCAGAGAGCGGAGTCTCCGGCCAGGTCCGGCGCCTGTCCCTGGAGGAGGAGGACAGACGCCAGGAGCCCGGCCAGCGCGGTTCGCATGGGCTCTCTATTTGAGAGACACCGTGGTGGCCGCGGAAGTGCCGATGCGGTTTGCCAGAGTGACACCGATGGACTGGATGGTGTCGGAGAGCGTGAGGCCGGAGGTGACCACCTCGCCGCTGAGCGTGAGCGGGATGGTGACGGTGAAGAGGCTGCCGTATTGGGCTGAGCCGGCACCCTGGAACCAGCCGAGGGAAGGCGGATTCGGCGGGCAGGGAGAGGCGGCTTGTGGCGACGGTTTCGCCGGAGACGCCGGTGATGGCAAGGTCGATTTGAGTGACCGAGCGGGCGGTGGTGTAGCCGCTGACCAGGAGCGTGATGGAAGAGGCCGTCTTAGCGGAGACGATGGCGCTGAGGATGCGGGGGGCGGCGGCGGCGACGGTGAGGTTGACCGAAGGCGGCGTGGCGGGGGTGAGGTTGAAGCCGGTGTCGGTGGCGATGGTTGCCGCGACGGTGATGGTGCCGGCGACGCTGCCGGTTTGGATGCGCATGGTGGTGGCGCCGTTGGGGAAGACAGCGGCGGTTTGGCCGGCGGGGATGGTGAAGGTGAGGGTGCGGCCGCCGGTGGCGAACTGGACCGAGGGGTCGTTGGCGAAGACGTCGGAGTTGAAGGCGAGCGTGAGCGTGCCGGTGAGGGGCAGGCGGTAGGCGCTGGCGATGGCGAGTCCGATGGCGGGTTGCTGGAGAGCTTCCTGGGCGCCGCTGGCTCCGGTGAAGCGGAGGGTGGGCAGCGGGGCGGGAGCTTCGCCGAAGCCGTTGAGGGTGAAGCTGGAGTTATCCACCTTGAGGGTGGCTGTGGAGGCTCCCTGGGCGCTGGGGGCGAACTGGATGGCGAAGGGAGATGTTGGCGCCGGGGGCGAGTTGCGCGGGGGAGGCTGGGCACGCGCATCAGGGTGTAGATGGTGGAGGCGGCGGTGAGGCCGATGGAGTTCACCGTGGTGGGCGAGGTGCCGGAGTTGGTGATGGTGAAGGTGACGTTGTTGGATTCGCCGATGCGGGCGGGGAGGAAGTTGACCGTGCCGCCGGAGGTGATGGTGGTGGGCGAGCCGGAAGCGGCGAAGTTGTAAGTGAGGGCCGCGCCGAGACCGTTGGAGGCGACCTCGAAATCGTCGCCACCGATGCGGAGGCGGTCGGCGGCGCGTCCGGTGGTGGTGGGGGCGAAGTTGAGGTGAAGGCGATCTGGCCACCGATGGGGACGGTGACGGGATGAGGGGCGTCCGTGATCGTATAGCCCGTGCCGTTGACGGCGAGGGTGGCGATGCGGGCGTCGGCGTTGCCGGTGTTGCGGACGCGGACGGTGACGGAGGATTTCTCGCCGACGACGGCGTCGGGGACGGTGACGAGTCCGCCGATGTTGAGGGGAGTAGAGCCGTCGGGCGTCGAGACGGCGTAGGAGAACTGGGCGCCGGTGCCGTTGCCGGAGAGGGAGAAGTTGCTGGTGGCGCCGGCGGCGGTGATGGTCATGGAGCCGACCGAGGCGTCGAGCGACTTGAGGTGAACTGGACGGTGAACTGGACGGTGCGGTTGGCATCGACGGTGGTGTTGGGCAGGGGGATGCCGACGCCGGCGAAGTTGACGCCGCTGACGGTGATGGACTGCACGGTGCCCTGGGCGGTGCCGCGGTTGGTGATGACGACGGTGGCGGTGCTGGTGGCGTCAATCGCGGTGGCCGGGAAGGTGGAGGTGGCGCCGCTGGCGATGGCCGAGGCGTTGCCGCCTGCGGGGTGTAGCTGAAGGAGAACTCGGGGGCGGTGCCGGCGAGGTTGATCAGCGTGGTGCGCGAGGCGTTGCTCACCGTGGAGTTGATGTTGATGACGCCGGCGGTGCGGTTGCTGGTGGCCGGGTTGTGGCGCAGGGAGAGGGAGATGGACTGCGTGGGGTTGAGGGTGAGGGGAAGCTGGGGAGTTCACCAGCGTGAAGTCAGAGGAGCCGGTGAGGGTGAGCGTGTTGATCTGGACGACCACGCCGGCGCGGTTGGTGAGGGTGACGATGGCGTCGCTGGGCGCGCCGATGTTGGTGGCGGCGAAGGTGACTGTGCCGCCCTCAGGGATTTCGGCGCTGGTGGACTGCTGGTTCACCAGGATGGTGTAGGTTTGGGCCTGGGCCGTCTGGGCCGCAAGGCCGGCGATGACCGCAGTGGCCAGCGCAATGGTATTCAGGACTCGGGTGAGCCGCATCTAGTTATTCCTCCACCGCCACGGACACGGCATCAGCCGCCGGGACAAAAAAGACCGCGCCACGCGCGGCGTCGAGAACTTCAAGGGGATCAGCGGCCGTTTCGCGGCCTTTCAGCGAGAACAGGGGGGAGACGCCGTCGGCGCCATAGTGAGGCGGACCATACGGTCGGGCGCGAAACTCGAGGGGCGACGCGGCCGAGGAGTTCGCCGGTGGAAGCGTTCAGACGGATGAGCTCGTGATTGGCGCCGGAGGGCACCAGCAGGGCGTCGCCGATGACAACCCGGGCCCGACAAGGTCGTTGACGCCGAGGGCTTCGTTGGCGAACTGGGCGATTTCGACAGCGCCGCCGTTGTCGCGGGCGACCGAGACGGTGTGGTTCCCCTTGTCAGCGATGTAGACAGCGCAGTTGGCGGTGGCCAGCGCGGGGATGTCGAGGCCCTGGAGGAGGAGGGCGGGTTCGGCGCCTTCGGCGGCGCGGAAGACGGAATCAGCAGCATCGCCGTCGGCGACGTGGACGACCGAGCGGGCCCCGTCTTCGAGGATCATGGTGGAGAGCGGCCTGGGGGGTGCCGAGGTGAGCGGTTTCGCGGAGGAGCCGAGCGAGCGCCAGAGGGCGATGCCGGCTTCGGCGCCCGTAGATGGCGACGGCGTCGGAATCGGCGGTCCAGGAGGAGAGAGCGGGGTGGGGTAGTTTTCGGCGATGGCTTCGGTTTGGAGTTCGCCGGAGAGGCTAAGGAGGGAGAGTTTGCCTTCCTTGAGGGCGAGGCGAAGCGGCCGTTGGGGAGACGGTGGCGTAGTCCAGGTCAGCCAGGAGGAGAGCGCCGAGGTAGCCGCGCCGGGGACGCCGACGATGGCGCGGATGGCGTGTGCCTGTTCGTCATAGACGAGGCCGGAGACGGGGCCGTCGAGACGGGATTCCTGGGCAGGAGCGACGGAGGCGGCGAGGAGGAGCGCAGAGAGCAGATGATAAATAAGTGATGGTTCGCTTCATGATTAGGCTCCTTGTTTAACGGGGACCGGCAACGGTGATGGCACCAGCCGGAGACGGAGACGGGGATTTTACCGGCAGCGGCGGGGAGTCGTCGCCGCGGGTGGCGGCGACCACGCCGCCGATGAGGGCGCCCGCGCCGATGACGCCGATGGCGGTCCAGAGAGGCCTTGCGGCTCTTGGTGGCGCCGGACATGGCCGCACCGGGACCGGAGACGTTGCTGGGCGATGATGGCGGTGCCGGTTTTGTGCCGGAGGTGGCGGTGACTTGATGTTGAAGCGTCCCTGTTCGGTGTTGGGGGCGTAGCCGGTGACAGCAGCGCGGCCTGGGCGTCGGTTTTCACGGTCTGGTTTTGAGCCAGCCGTGGAAGGAACCGCTGGGCCCGACGGCGGGAAGGGACGACGACGACGTCGCTCCTTCGACCGGCTTGCCTGCCTCCTTGACCTCAACGACGGGGGCGACGGCGGTGCGGGGCGCGGACGTTGTTCTTGGCGCCTTCGCCTTCGATGACCGTGATTTCAATTCGCCGGTTGAGGCAGGCGCCATGGGGGAGCCTGTTGCGCCGGCAGCAGCGCGCCCGCCAGCAGGCAGGCCAGCATGTCTCGTAGTTTCAAAACAGCCTCCAGAATCAGGACCCGGGGTGTGGGCCCGCGCCAGGCGGGTTTTTATGGCACGCGCATCATATCACGCGGTTGCCGCCTTTTCGCTGAGGCTTATGAGGCGGTTGACGCTTGTTGCACGGTTAACGTCACGCAGGTGAAGGCTGTTGGATGGCGACCTCGCGGCCACCGGAGAGGATGGACTGGCGTCCGGCTTCGACCACCAATTCGTTGTAGAAACTATTGGCGGGCGTGGCCATGACTCCCTGCCTCATCAAGCTCACGGAGGAGGCGCGGGCAGGTCGCCCCTCGGGGCAGCTTCCACCTGCAAAATGTTGCGAATAATAAACTCGACGGAGCGGAATCCGTAGCCGACGACTTCAGGCCGGGCCGCCCAGATCGACGTACTGGAAGTAGTCGGTGCTGGGTTCGGTGAACATGGTGGCTCCGGGCGAGGAGGGCTCCTGAATGTAGCTGTACTTCAGACCGCGGTACTGGTCAGAATGTTCCAGCCAGCCGCCGCGGGGGGCACCGTCCGGGCCTGCACCGGCAAAATACATGGTGATGCCCTGTGTGTTGGTTCCGGGTGCGGCGTCAGGGAAGCTCAAGGAATTCTGTACGTTCAGGCAGGCTCCGTTCTCCCAAATGACGCGAGCATCGGTATAAAGGTAACCCTCGTTGCCGTTGGGATAACGGTCCTTAATGCCGTAGACGCTGACGGCGACGGGCTTGAGGCCGGTGACAAAGGCAACCAAATCAACGTAGTGGCAGCCGATGTAGGTGAAGGCGTCGGAATTTTCGGCGGTGCACCAGTTTTGGAAATTGGAGTGGCGGTAGTACCACTTTTCCATGAGGCGGGCGGTGCCGAGCTTGAATTCGCGCGAACATGCCGGCGCGGTAACGGCGGCGGGCGAGGAGGCTGCGGTCGTCGAGGCGCTTGTGGTATTCGACGCCGACGACGAGGTTGCGCTTGCGGGCTTCGGCTTCGATTTCGAGGGCTTGGGCGGAGGAGAGGACGAGGGGTTTGACGACGAGGAGGTGCTGGTTATGGCGGAGGGCGGCCATGACGGCATCGTAGTGAAGCTGGTCAGGGAGGGCGACGATGACGATTTGGCGGGGCTTGAGTTGAGCGAGCAATGACTTATAAAGCTCGGGATCGCGGGCGGTGGGGTTAGCCTGGTAGTCGGGGTAGGCCTTGAAGGTGTGGCCGGGGAAAGCCTTGCGGATGAGCTCGTTTTCGGCGAGGGAGCGGATGGTGGGGGCGCTTTGGGCGACGACGGTGATGTCGCCGAGCATGCCGCGGCGCTGGAGTTGTAGAGCGACGGGAGGATCTGATCGTGGGCGATCATGCCGCCGCCGATCATGAGGACGTCGAGCTTCATGCCACCCGCTCTGCGCCAGGGCGGCGGCGAAAGGCCTCCTCCAAGACGTCGGCGATTCGGCGAAGCGGCGTCGTCAGGGATGGAGGGAGGCAGATTTTGATGGCGCCGCCATCAAGCCGACAGGGCAGAACATGAGGACGCCGCGGAAGAGGGCTTCCTGGACAGCGGTCAGAGCGAGATCGGGGTCAGGCTCAGTGGTGCAGGTTTGACGCAGGCGACGGCGGCGCGGACCTTTGCCGTCGACGCAGCCGATTCAGGGAATGTTTGGCCTGCATGGCGCGGAGGCGGGGAGGAGGGACTTCGCCGAGGCGGGCAGCCGTTCGACGAAGGCCCTCGCGTTCGATCAACTCGATGTTGGCGAGGGCAGCGGCGGCGCAGAGGGGATTGCCGGTGTGGGTGGAGGTCATGCTGCCGGCGGGGTGGAGGTCCATGACGTCGGCGCGGCCGATGACGCAGGAGATGGGGAGGGAGCTGGAGATGCCTTTGCCCCAGGTGGAGAGGTCAGGGACGATGCCGTAGTGCTGGTAGCCGGCGAGCTTGCCGGTGCGACCAGTACAGCCTGGACCTCGTCGCAGACGAGGAGGGCCTACGTGGCCGGTGCACCATTGCGGAGCTGCTGCATGTATTCGACGGGGGCGAAGCTGGCGCTGCCCGCCCTGGTAGGTTTCGAGCATGACGCGGGCGACGTTGCGGCCGGGGACGCCTGCCTCTTCGAAGCGCGGAGGAAGCCGTCCGAAGGAGACGTCACGTGTGCGGAAGCCGTCAGGAAGGGACCTGGACGAAGCCGGGGTCGAAGTGGCCGATCCATTCCTTGAGGACGAGGATGCCGCCGGCCTGTTTGGGAACCGAGATGCAGCCGTGGAAGGCCTTATCGAGCTGATGATGATGTTTTTGGCGCGTCCGCCGGCGCTATGGCCGTAACTGCGGCGGAGTTTGATGGCGCATTCGACGGCTTCAGAGCCGGTGGTGAGGGAGGAAGACTTTGCGGTCGTCCTCGCCGAACATGTTCGCGAGACTTTTCGACCAGCTTCATGCGGAGTTCAGTGGGAAAGCAGTAGGTGGTGAGGAGCTGGTGTT
>JADJOP010000033.1 GCA_016713735.1 Bryobacterales bacterium | reverse complement strand
ATCGGATCAGGGCGGCGGGCTTTGCAGGACTAGCTTCAGCGTTGGATAAGTAAGCGATGGCCCTATTCGTCCATGACGGCGCCGGGGGCGAGGTCGTCGTAGCGAGGATTCGGGTTGCGCCAGAGGCGGGTGAGCTGGGGGCGGTGAGTTCCGCGGCGCCAAGGCGGTTTGGAAGATGCGATGAGGCCGCTGGGGCGGAGGGCAGTGGAGGGAAGGCCGGAAAGCTTAGGGGTCGTCGGGGTCCGTGTAGTTGTAGAGGGCGGAGGATCAAATCCCATTGGGCGGTGCCGAAGTCGAATGCTTCGTGGCGGGCGAGGTAGGAGTTTGAGGCCGGATTGGGAGGCGGCGGATTTGGCGGCGAGGGCGGCGGGGAGAGGTCGTAGCCGGTGACGTCCGCCTTGGGAGGCGAGGTAGAGGGCGTTGCGGCCGCGGCCCAGGGCGGCATCGAGGGCGCGGCCGGGGGAGCCGCGGATGGTTTCCTGGAGGAGCGTGGAGGGGGCGTCAGGGCCGTTGCCCAACTTGTAGAGGCATCCCAGCAGACAGCGCCCTTGCGGGCGGAGTGGAGCGGTGGAGGCGTTGGATGCGTTGGAGGAGGAGGCGGATTCGGGGGCGGAGATGCCACGGGCGCGGAGGTGAGGCCGTAGGTTTGAGCGAAGGTGGAACGGTGGCCGGGGGAAGGGTTGGAGGGAGGGGACCCAGGAGGAGGAAGTCGCGCCAGAGGGGCGGAGTCACCAGCAGTTCCGGCGCCTGTCCCTGGAGGAGAGGACAGACGCCAGAAGCCCGGCCAGCGCGGTTCGCATGGGGCTCTCTATTTGAGAGACACCTGTGGTGGCCGCGGAAGTGCCGATGCGGTTCGCCAGAGTGACACCGATGGACTGGATGGTGTCGGAGGAGCGTGGAGGCCGGAGGTGATCACTTCGCAGCTGAGGTGAGCGGGATGGTGACGGTGAAGAGGCTGCCGTATTGGGCGGAGCCGGCACCCTGGAACCAGCCGAGGAAGGCGGATTCCGGCGGGCAGGGAGAGGCGGCTGGTGGCGACGGATTCGCCGGGGACGCCGGTGATGGCGGCGAGGTCGATTTGGGTGACCGAGCGGGGGCGGTGGTGTAGCCGTGACCAGGAGACGTGATGGAAGAGGCCGTCTTAGCGGAGACGATGGCGCTGAGGATGCGGGGGCGGCGGCGGCGACGGTGAGGTTGACCGAAGGGCGGCGTGGCGGGGCGAGGTTGGATGCCGGTGTCGGGCGATGGTCGCCGCGACGGTGATGGTGCCGGCGACGCTTCCGGTTTGGATGCGCATAAGGTGGGGCGCCGTTGGGGAAGACATCGGCGGTTTGGCCGGCGGGGATGGAGGAAGGTGAGGGTGCGGCGCGCCGGTGGCGAACGGACCGAGGGGTCGTTGGCGAAGACGTCGGAGTTGAAGGCGAAGCGTGAGCGTGCCGGTGAGGGGCAGGCGGAGGCGCTGGCGATGGCGAGTCCGACGGCGGGTTGCTGGAGAGCTTCCTGGCGCCGCTGGCTCCGGGAGAAGCGGAGGGCGGGCAGCGGGGCGGGAGCTTCGCCGAAGCCGTTGAGGGTGAAGCTGGAGTTATCCACCTTGAGGGTGGCTGTGGAGGCTCCCCTGGGCGCTGGGGGCGAACTGGATGGCGAAGGAGATGTTGGCGCCGAGGCGAGTTGCGCGGGAGGCTGGGCGCGCGCATCAGGGTGGAGATGGGGAGGCGGCGGTGAGGCCGATGGAGTTCACCGTGGTGGGCGAGGTGCCGGAGTTGGTGATGGTGAAGGTGACGTTGTTGGATTCCCGCCGATGCGGGCGGGGAGGAAGTTGACCGTGCCGCCGGAGGTGATGGTGGTGGGCGAGCCGGAAGCGGCGAAGTTGTAAAGTGAGGGCCGCGCCGAGACCGTTGGAGGCGACCTCGAAATCGTCGCCACCGATGCGGAGGCGGCCGGCGGCGCGTCCGGTGGTGGTGGGGGCGAAGTTGAGGGTGAAGGCGATCTGGACACCGATGGGGACGGTGACGGGGATGAGGGGGGCGTCCGTGATCGTATAGCCCGTGCCGTTGACGGCGAGGGTGGCGATGCGGGCGTCGGCGTTGCCGGTGTTGCGGACGCGGACGGTGACGGAGGATTTTTCACCGACGACGGCGTCGGGGACGGTGACAAGTCCGCCGATGTTGAGGGGAGTAGAGCCGTCGGGCGTCGAGACGGCGTAGGAGAACTGGGCGCCGGTGCCGTTGCCGGAGAGGGAGAAGTTGCTGGTGGCGCCGGCGGCGGTGATGGTCATGGAGCCGACCGAGGCGTCGAGCGACTTGGGGGTGAACTGAACGGTGAACTGGACGGTGCGGTTGGCATCGACGGTGGTGTTGGGCAGGGGGATGCCGACGCCGGCGAAGTTAACGCCGCCGACGGTGATGGACTGCACGGTGCCCTGGGCGGTGCCGCGGTTGGTGATGACGACGGTGGCGGTGCTGGTGGCGTCAATCGCGGTGGCCGGGAAGGTGAGGGTGGCGCCGCTGGAGATGGCCGAGGCGTTGCCGCCCTGCGGGGTGTAGCTGGAAGGAGAACTCGGGGGCGGTGCCGGCGAGGTTGATCAGCGTGGTGCGCGAGGCGTTGCTCACCGTGGAGTTGATGTTGATGACGCCGGCGGTGCGGTTGCTGGTAGCCGGGTTGTGGCGCAGGGAGAGGAGATGGACTGCGTGGGGTTGAGGGTGAGGGGAAGCTGGGGGGAGTTCACCAGCGTGAAGTCAGAGGAGCCGGTGAGGGTGAGCGTGTTGATCTGGACGACCACGCCGGCGCGGTTGGTGAGGGTGACGATGGCGTCGCTGGGCGCGCCGATGTTGGTGGCGGCGAAGGTGACCGTGCCGCCTCAGGGATTTCGGCGCTGGTGGACTGCTGGTTCACCAGGATGGTGTAGGTTTGGGCCTGGGCCGTCTGGGCCGCAAGGCCGGCGATGACCGCAGTGGCCAGCGCAATGGTATTCAGGACTCGGGTGAGCCGCATCTAGTTATTCCTCCACCGCCACGGACACGGCATCAGCCGCCGGGACAAAAAAGACCGCGCCACGCGCGGCGTCGAGAACTTCAAGGGGATCAGCGGCCGTTTCGCGGCCTTTCAGCGAGAACAGGGGGGAGACGCCGTCGGCGCCCATGGTGAGGCGGACCATACGGTCGGGCGCGAACTCGAGGGCGACGCGGCCGAGGAGTTCGCCGGTGGAAGCGTTCAGACGAATGAGCTCGTGATTGGCGCCGGAGGCGACCAGCAGGGCGTCGCCGATGACGGCCAGGCCGACGGGGTCGTTGACGCCGAGGGCTTCGTTGGCGAGCTGGGCGATTTCGACGGCGCCGCCGTTGTCGCGGGCGACCGAGACGGTGTGGTTGCCCTTGTCGGCGATGTAGACGGCGCGGTTGGCGGTGGCCAGCGCGGGGATGTCGAGGCCCTGGAGGAGGAGGGCGGGTTCGGAGCCTTCGGCGGCGCGGAAGACGGAATCAGCAGCATCGCCGTCGGCGACGTAGACGACCGAGCGGGCCCCGTCTTCGAGGATCATGGTGGAGAGCTTGGCCTGGGGGGTGCCGAGGTGAGCGGTTTCGCGTGAGGAGCCGAGCGAGCGCCAGAGGGCGATGCCGGCTTCGGCGCCGTAGATGGCGACGGCGTCGGAATCGGCGGTCCAGGAGGAGAGGGCGGGGGTGGGGTAGTTTTCGGCGATGGCTTCGGTTTGAAGTTCGCCGGAGAGGCTGAGCAGGGAGAGCTTGCCGGCCTTGAGGGCGAGGGCGAAGCGGCCGTTGGGGGAGACGGTGGCGTAGTCGAGGTCAGCCAGGAGGGAGGCGCCGAGGTAGGCAGCGCCGGGGACGCCGACGATGGCGCGGATGGCGTGTGCCTGTTCGTCATAGACGAGGCCGGAGACGGGGCCGTCGAGACGGGATTCCTGGGCAGGAGCGACGGAGGCGGCGAGGAGGAGCGCAGAGAGAGCAGATGATAAATAAGTGATGGTTCGCTTCATGATTAGGCTCCTTGTTTAACGGGGACCGGCAACGGTGATGGCACCGGCTGAGACGGAGACAGGGACTTTACCGGCAGCGGCTGGGGAGTCGTCGCCGCGGGTGGCGGCGACCACGCCGCCGATGAGGGCGCCCGCGCCGATGACGCCGATGGCGGTCCAGAGGCCTTTGCGGCTCTTGGTGGCGCCGGACATGGCAGCGCCGGGACCGGAGACGTTGCTTTGGGCGATGATGGCGGTGCCGGTTTTTGTGCCGGAGGTGGCGGTGACTTTGATGTTGAAGCGTCCCTGTTCGGTGTTGGGGGCGTAGCCGGTGACAGCAGCGCGGCCCTGGGCGTCGGTTTTCACGGTCTGGTTTTTGAGCCAGCCGTGGAAGGAACCGCTGGGCCCGACGGCGGGAAGGACGACGACGACGTCGGCTCCTTCGACGGGCTTGCCTGCCTCCTTGACCTCAACGACGGGGGCGACGGCGGTCCGGGCGCGGACGTTGTTCTTAGCGCCTTCGCCTTCGATGACCGTGATTTCCAATTCGCCGGTTGAGGCAGGCGCCGCGGGGGGAGCCTGTTGCGCCGGCAGCAGCAGCGCGCCCGCCAGCAGGCAGGCCAGCATGTCTCGTAGTTTCAAAACAGCCTCAGAATCAGGACCCGGGGTGTGGGCCCGCGCCGGGCGGGGTTTTTATGGCACGCGCATCATATCACGCGGTTGCCGCCTTTTCGCGTTGAGGCTTATGAGGCGGTTGACGCTTGTTGCACGGTTAACTTTGTCACGCAGGTGACGGCTGTTGGATGGCGACCTCGCGGCCACCGGAGAGGATGGACTGGCGTCCGGCTTCGACCACCAATTCGTTGTGGAAACTATTGGCGGGCGTGGCCATGACTCCTGCCTCATCAAGCTCACGGAGGAGGCGCGGGCGGTCGCCCTCGGGGGCGCTTCCACCTGCAAAATGTTGCGAATAATAAACTCGACGGAGCGGAATCCGTAGCCGACGACTTCCAGGCCGGGGCCGCCCAGGTCGACGTACTGGAAGTAGTCGGTGCTGGGTTCGGTGAACATGGTGGCTCCGGGTGAGGAGGGCTCCTGAATGTAGCTGTACTTCAGACCGCGGTACTGGTCAGAATGTTCCAGCCAGCCGCCGCGGGGGGCACCGTCCGGGCCGGCGCCGGCAAAATACATGGTGATGCCTTGTGTGTTGGTACCGGGTGCGGCGTCAGGGAAGCTCAAGGAATTCTGTACGTTCAGGCAGGCTCCGTTCTCCCAAATGACGCGAGCATCGGTATAAAGGTAACCCTCGTTGCCGTTGGGATAACGGTCCTTAATGCCGTAGACGCTGACGGCGACGGGCTTGAGGCCGGTGACAAAGGCAACCAAATCAACATAATGGCAGCCGATGTAGGTGAAGGCGTCGGAATTTTCGGCGGTGCACCAGTTTTGGAAATTGGAGTGGCGGTAGTACCACTTTTCCATGAGGCGGGCGGTGCCGAGCTTGAATTCGCCGAACATGCCGGCGCGGTAACGGCGGCGGGCGAGGAGGCTGCGGTCGTCGAGGCGCTTGTGGTATTCGACGCCGACGACGAGGTTGCGCTTGCGGGCTTCGGCTTCGATTTCGAGGGCTTGGGCGGGGGAGGACGAGGGGTTTGACGACGAGGAGGTGCTGGTTATGGCGGAGGGCGGCCATGACGGCATCGTAGTGAAGCTGGTCAGGAGGGCGACGATGACGATTTGGCGGGGCTTGAGTTGAGCGAGCAATGACTTATAAAGCTCGGGATCGCGGGCGGTGGGGTTGGCCGGTAGTCGGGGTAGGCCTTGAAGGTGTGGCCGGGGAAAGCCTTGCGGATGAGCTCGTTTTCGGCGAGGGAGCGGATGGTGGGGGCGCTTTGGGCGACGACGGTGATGTCGCCGAGCATGCCGCGGCGCTGGAGCTGGTAGAGCGACGGGAGGATCTGATCGTGGGCGATCATGCCGCCGCCGATCATGAGGACGTCGAGCTTCATGCCACCTCGCTCTTGGCAAGGGCCGCGGCGAAGGCTTCCTCGAAGACGTCGAGCGATTCGGCGAAGGCGTCGTCGGGGATGGAGAGGGGCGGGCAGATTTTGATGGCGCCGCCGCCGAAGCCGACGGGGGAGAACATGAGGACGCCGCGGAAGAGGGCTTCCTGGACGGCGGTCCAGGCGAGATCGGGGTCGGGCTCGGTGGTGCCGGGTTTGACGCAGGCGACGGCGGCGACGAGGCCCTTGCCGTCGACACAGCCGATTTGGGGGTGTTTGGCCTGCATAGCGCGGAGGCGGGAGAGGAGGACTTCGCCGAGGCGGGCGGCGCGTTCCTGACGAGGCCTTCGCGTTCGATCAACTCGATGTTGGCCAGGGCGGCGGCGCAGCAGAGGGGGTTGCCGGTGTGGGTGGAGGTCATGCTGCCGGCGGGGTGGAGGTCCATGACGTCGGCGCGGCCGATGACGCAGGAGATGGGGAGCGAGCTGGAGATGCCTTTGCCCCAGGTGGAGAGATCGGGGACGATGCCGTAGTGCTGGTAGCCGGCGAGCTTGCCGGTGCGGCCGAAGCCGGCCTGGACCTCGTCGCAGACGAGGAGGGCTTCGTGGCCGGTGCACCACTTGCGGAGCTGCTGCATGTATTCGACGGGGGCGAAGCTGGCGCTGCCGCCCTGGTAGGTTTCGAGCATGACGCCGGCGACGTTGCGGCCGGGGACGCCGGCCTCTTCGAGAGCGCGGAGGAAGCCGTCGAAGGAGACGTCGCGTGTGCGGAAGCCGTCAGGGAAGGGGACCTGGACGAAGCCGGGGTCGAGGTGGCCGATCCATTCCTTGAGGACGGGGATGCCGCCGGCCTGTTGGGAGCCGAGGGTGCGGCCGTGGAAGGCCTTATCGAAGCTGATGATGATGTTTTTGGCGCGTCCGCCGGCGCGCTGGCCGTAGCTGCGGCAGAGTTTGATGGCGCATTCGACGGCTTCGGAGCCGGTGGTGAGGAGGAAGACTTTGCGGTCGTCCTCGCCGAACATGGTGGCCAACTTTTCGACCAGCTTCATGCGGAGTTCGGTGGGGAAGCAGTAGGTGGTGAGGAGCTGGTGTTGGGCGGTGGCGACGATGGCGTCGACGATTTCCTGGCGGCCGTGGCCGGCGTTGGTGATGAGGACGCCGGAGGACCAGTCGATCCAGCAGTTGCCCCAGGCGTCGTAGACCTGGAAGTTGTCGGCGCGGTCCCAGACGATGGGGGGCTGGCCGCGCATGGCGACGGGTTCGAAGGCGTGGAGCTTTTCGAGGATGGGGACGGAGCCGGGGGCGGGGAGGTCCGTGGCGATTTTGCGGTATTTGGATTCGATGCGGGCGACTTTGCGCGGGACGAGGCTGTATTCGCGGGCCATGAAGGAACTATTGTATGGGAGGGAGGGGAGGGAGCGGGAGGGGGAAGCCGAAAGCCGAAGAATTGAACAGGGCTATTGAAACTATGTTTGAAGCAACGCCAATGGTCTGTACGCGCCAAGTCATCGATGAACCGTGGGACGTACAAACGTTGGGGTTGTGGGCTATAGATGGATTCCGGATGTGCCTTTGAGGTCCTTCCCTTCAAACCAAAGCACTCCGATGTCGAGCGACCCAAGAAGTGCGAGCACGTCTTCCGAAGGCTTGGAGGGGAGCAGCACAGCCAAGTCGATCTTGCCGGGCGGCAATTTGCCGGAGTAGGTATGGCGGTAATCGAAGAGCTGGCCTATCGCTTGGCGAAGTTGTGCACGGCCCCCAGGGCCAGTTGATGCCGTTTTGGCCTCAATCAGGAGGTGTCTCCCTTGCCGCCAATCGAGAATGAGCGCATCAAACTTGCTCTCCTTGGGGACTTGGTGCCGCCAGAGCAGCCATTCGCGTAAGCGATTGGTAAGTTGGTTGTGCTTTTTGGCTATCCTGATGCGGTTGGACGCGATAAGGCCGATACTGTCCGTTTCGGACTTCAGACCAACATCTCTCAGACCCTGTAATCGGGGTAAAAGCGATTTCTGTTTTTTCACGCCGGGGAGCACCGCAGTCTGTGAATATACGTCGAGGTCAAAGGAATGCCGTATGCCATTCATGCCGATTAACCGACTCAAAGCTACCGCACCAGCCGAATCGTTCTTCTCGCCGATCGCAGCCAGCATTCGGGTCGTTCTCTTGTTCATGATTGGAATCCGACCCTTGGGATCCAGACAAGCCAAAGCTGGTGTCAACCCGTTCAGGGGCGAAACGTGACGCCCCCGAATCAGAATTGGCCCAATGCTGGAGAGCAAGTCAATACAGCGTTTGACCTTCTCGGCGAACTCAAGGTGTGGAGAGGAGGCCAGTAGAAAGGCCTTCCCGATTAGGTCCGCATGCCGTTTGACGTATTTCAGAGTACCGGGGCGCAGTGATGTGTAGTGCGTAATGCCAGTTGACGTGGCCAGCAACGCCCGTGGCGTTCTCAGTTCGGGGAACGCATTGGACAGCTCAATTGCCAGTTGTTTATCCGAGAGGTATTCGACCTCAAGGAACTCAGCGATCCGTCGATTTCGCCATTGCCTCTGGTGGACTCCAATCCTGATTCATCGCCGCGGACATTTGTCCAGCCACACGCGACGAGCAACGAAAGGAATCGAGGGTCCTGTCTCTGGGTTTTCCCCGCCGCACGCCAGAGCGACTGCAGGAGCTTGGCAGTCCTCTTTTCACTGGCGACCCACTCACGGTCGTGAGCCGAGGGCCTAAAAAAGGGAAAGTTACGCTGCATGGGTGATCCCCCGTTACACTATCAAAGATATCTTTCCGAGACAGGGAGAGGTGTCATAGTCGCATGATGGACTATCGCTCCGAGTCCCCGCAGCGAATCTGTTTGACTGCGCTGACGATGGCGGCGGAGGGCAGCAAGGCGGACATCGCGAAGCCGTTGCACGGGATGGGCTCGGGGGTGTTGGAAGTTGCGCTGCCTTTTGGGGGCGATGCGTACCGGGTGGTTTACGTGGTGCAAATGGGTGATGAGGTCTGGGTCGTGCATGCGTTTCAGAAGAAGTCGACGCAGGGGATCAAGACGCCGAAGCGGGAGATGGATCTGATTCGTGACCGGATTCGCCGGTTGAGGAAGGAGTTCGGGAAATGAGAAGCGGCCTGGAGGTGGTGCGGGGGCGGGGGAATGTCTTTCGCGAGCTGGGGCATGCGAACGCGGATGTGGAGCAGTGCAAGGCGGTGTTGGCGGCGGAGGTGGTGAAGCGGTTGGATGGGGAGGGGTTGACGGTGCGGGGGCGGCGGAGCGGACGGGGATGGCGGCGGCGGATTTTTCGCGGATTCGGAATGGGGAGTTGGGGCGGTTTACGGTGGACCGGTTGATGAAGACGCTGAATAAGCTGGGGGCGCGGGTGGAGGTGAGGGTGCGGGTGCGGCCGGCGGCGCGGGGGATTACGGCGCGCTGAAGAGCGTGAAGAGCCACTGGCGGAGGAGGCTGCGTTTGGGGGCGCCGGGGAGGCTGGAGCGGCCAGGGTAGGGGTGGGGTTGGCGGCCGGGGAATTCGTAGACGTGCCAGCGGCCCTCGATGTGGATGGGGGACAGGCCTGGAAGCGGGCGGTCGCTGACGGCGATGCCGACGCCGTATTTGCCGATGATGGCGTGGTCGCCGGCGAAGAAGCGGGCGGCGTCTTCGCGCTGGGCGGAGTAGGTGATGCTGAACACGTCGTGGCTGCCGAGGCTTTTGCGAGGGAGGGGGGCAATCCAGTGGGCGAGCGGCTCGGGTGCCAGGACGAGGGCGTCTTCGGGGGTATGGGTGCGCATCCAATCCAGGAGGCGGCGTTCGTCGGAGGCGATGATGGCGGGGAGGCCGATGAAGGGGTCGGGATTGGTTCCGTCGCGGTAGAGCTGGGCATAGAGGGTGATGAGCACGGCGGCTGTTGAGGCCGCCCAGGCGAAGGCGGCGGGGCGGAGGCGGCGGGTGTAGCGGGTGAACATGGGGTCGGCGGCGGCCTTGCGCATGAGCAGGAAGCCGCAGCAGTAGGCGAAGCCGTCGAAGAGGTGGTTGGCGACGGGGATGCCGGGGATCATGGGCAGGAGTGCGTTGGTGAAGAACCAACTGTTGAGGACATCGTCTTCGGGTTCGGGCGAGCGGGGGCGGACGAGGGTGAGCCAGCAGACGGCGAAGGCGGGGAGGCCAAAGGTGAGGATGACCCAGGCGGGCGAGGGCATGTGCCAGACGGCAAGGTCAGAGGCGTCGCGCAACCAGGGGGAGCGGATGGTTTGAATCAAGTAAGGGAGAATGCCCAGGCCGCCGGCGAGGCCGAGGAAGGCAATCTGCGGCCAGCGCCTAGCTCGCGCCAGCGGGAAGATGGCGGCGGTGGAGATGAGGAAGACTTCAAAGGGGTGGAGCAGGGCGCCCACGAAGTTGACGAGGCAGAGCAGGTGGAAGTGGCGGGCCTCGCCGGAACGGAGGTAGCGGGCGAGCAGGGTGAAGGCGCTGAGGCTGACGGCCGTGCCGAGGGTGAGGGTGGAGGAGTTCGAGAGGCCGCCACGGAAGAAGCCGTCGGCGGTTTCGTAGGAATACTCGATGACGCCGAGGGCGAAGGCGATTTGGAGGGGAAAGGCCAGCCCGGCCCACTGGGCGACGGCCCAGGCGATGAGTTTAAGAGGCAGGGCGCCGGCCGCGGCGATGATGGCCCAGAGTCGCTGGCGGGAGGTGGCGCAGAAGGTCTCAAGGGCCGCAAGAAGGGCCCAGGCGGCGGCCCAGTAGAGGAGCGCCTGTTGGAGATAGTAGGCCGGGAGCAGCGGCAGGCCGGATTTGCCGATTGTTTGCAGCATGGGCTGGAACAGGGCGGGCTCGGTGACCCAGGGAGCATGGAAGTTGGGCAGCAACCAGTGGGAGCGGGCGGCGATGGCCCAGGTGAGGTATTGCGGGATGTCGGGATTGCGGAGCACCCAGGCCGGCTCGTAGCCGGGGGGAGGGTTGAGGAGGCCGGCGATGACGGCGGCGTGGTTGAGCAGGCCGACGGCGAGGGCGAGCAGAAAGGACTGCCAGAGGCGGTGCATTCTTTGGGATGATCGGTGGAATCGGGTGAGGGCCTTAGGCGGCGGGGGGGGGGGCGCCCATTCGTCCGCGATGGGGTGGGCGGTGATGAGGACGATGGCGTGCTGCCAGATGAGGCGGAAGGATGGCACTGGCCGGGGCGGTGATATGCTACGCGGCGGTGGAAACGACGGTGGGGCGTTCGCGTTGGGTGCTGTGCGGATTCCTGTTTCTGGCGACGACGCTGAATTACCTGGACCGGCAGGTGTTGGGCATTCTGGCGCCGACGATGCAGCGGGAGTTGGGGCTGGATAACGCGGCGCTGGGGACGCTGTTTTCGGTCTTCTATTACACGTACACGCTGGCGCAGTTTGCGGTGGGGCCGGTGTTGGACCGGGTGAATCTACGGATGGCGTATGGGCTGGCTGTTCTGTTGTGGTCGCTGGTGGGGGCGTTGACGTCGACGGCGCGGGGGTTTGCGGATCTGGTGGCGTTCCGGTTGGGGCTGGGGGTGGCGGAGTCGGCCAACTGGCCGGCGGCGATGCGGATGGTGGCGCGGGTGTTGCCGCCGGGGGAGCGGGCGCTGGGCAACGGGATCTTCACGTCGGGAACGAGCATTGGGGCGTTGATTGCGCCGGCGTTGACGTTGTGGATTGCGGGGGCGTTCGGGTGGCGGATGGCGTTCCTGGGCGTGGGGGCGTTGGGGATGGTGTGGTTCGCGGGATGGATGAGCTTCAGCCGGCGGCGGGAGTTTGGCGATGTGTGGGTGGCGCGGCGGGGAAGCGTGGCGGGCGGTTTGGCGTATGGGGAGCTGTTGCGATCGGCGCGGTTCTGGCGCGTGTTTGCGGTGACGGTGCTGGTGAATCCGTGCCTGTACTTTTTGTTGAACTGGCTGCCGGCATATTTTTCGCAGGTGTGGAAGCTGGATGGGGTGACGGGGTTGGGGTTCACGTTGACTGTGATCTACGTTGGGCTGGATGCGGGCTACCTGGTGTGCGGGGCGGGGGTGCTGGCGTTGACGCGGCGGGGACTGGAGGTGGCGGCGGCGCGGACGTGCGTGTTTGTGGCGGCGTCGTTTCTGTTGAGCGCGGCGGCGTTTGTGCCGTTTGCGCAGACGGCGCGGGCGGCGACGGTGATGCTGGTGGTGGCGAACGTTGGGATTGGGATTTGGATTGCGATGTACCTGACGATGGCGCAGGAGGTGAGCGTGCGGGCGGTGTCGACGGCGGCGGGGTTGCTGGGGGGCTCGGGTTCGCTGGCGGGGGGCGCGGCGATGTGGGCGGTGGGACAGGTGACGCAGCGGACGGGGAGTTTTCAGTGGGTGTTTTTCGCGGTGGGGGCGGTGGCGGTGTTGGCGGCGGTGGCGGGGCGGGCGGTGGCGCAGGAGAATAGAGTGGAGCCGGATGGGGCGGAGGAGGAGACGAGGTGAGCGACGTGCGGTTTGCGGCGATTGCGGATGACTTTACAGGGGGCTCGGACCTGGCGGGGATGTTGTTTGGGCAGGGGGTGCGGACGGTGCAGACGTTCGGCGTGCCGGGGCGGAGGAGGTGCGTCTCATTGGGCGGTATGAGGCGGTGGTGGTGTCGTTGAAGACGCGGTCGGTGGAGGCGGGGGTGGCGGTGGAGGAGTCGCTGCGGGCGTGGCGGGCGTTGGAGCCGTTGCGGCCGAGGCAGTGGCAGTTCAAGTATTGCTCGACGTTTGATTCGACGCCGAAGGGGAACATTGGTCCGGTGGCGGCGGGGCTGATGGAGGCGATGGGGGTGGGGTTCACGATCGCGGTTCCGGCGCTTCCGGTGAACGGGCGGACGCAGTACAACGGGCACTTGTTTGTGCTGGGGGAGCTGCTCTCGGACTCGCCGATGCGGACGCATCCGCTGAACCCGATGACGGATGCGAATCTGGTGCGGTGGCTGCAATTGCAGACGTCGAAGAAGGTGGGGCTGATTCCATGGAGCGTGGTGGCGCAGGGGGCGGAGGCGGTGCGGGCGAAGGCGCGGGAGCTGGAGCGCGAGGGCGTGGGGATGGCGCTGGTGGATGCGATCACGGACGGGGACATGGCGCGGATCGCCGAGGCGTTCGTGGATTCGGAGCTGGTGACGGGCGGGAGCGGGCTGGCGGTGCATCTGCCTCGGTGCTGGGGTGTGGAGCGGAGCGCGGCTGCGGAGAGTGCGCCGACGGCGGGGCGGACGCTGATCCTGTCGGGGAGCTGTTCGCGGGCGACGCTGGAGCAGTTGGAGGCGCTGCGGGCGACGGGGGCGCGGGTGTTGCCGTATACGGCTGCGCGCGGCGAGGTAGAAGCGGCGCTGGCGCGCGATGGCTTTGCGGCGTTGTCGAGCTCGGCGGCGCCGGATGCACGGTCGCCGGGGGCGGAGCGGGAGATTGAAGTGGCGATGGCGGAGTGGGCGCGGCAGATGGTGACGGACTGCGGCGTGCGGAGGTTGATTGTGGCCGGGGGCGAGACTTCGGGCGCGGTGGTGGAGGCGTTGGGGGTGCGGGCGGTGGAGTTGACGTCGATTCTCGATCCGGGCGTGCCGTCGTTGCGGACGCTGGGCGAGGAGCCGCTGGCGCTGGCGTTGAAGTCGGGCAATTTTGGATCGAGAGATTTTTTTGCGAAGGCGATGGGGAGGATATGAACCCACTGGAACATTTGTGTGAGATTGCGGCGAGCTTCCATGCGCGGGGGCTGGCGTTTGGGTCGACGGGGAATTTGAGCATTCGCGAGGGCGAGCGGGTGTGGATCACGCCGACGGGGTGTTCGCTGCGCAAGGTGGCGCCGGAGATGATGGCGTTGATTGATATGGACGGCAAGGCGCTGAACGGGTGCAAGGCGTCGAAGGAGTATCCGTTTCACCTGGCGGCGTACCGGGCGGCGGGGGAGCGGGCGGGGGCGCTGGTTCACCTGCACTGCACGTACACGGTGGCGCTGTCGTGTTTGGCGGATCTGGATGAGGCCGAGCCGCTGCCGGTGTTCACGCCGTATTACCTGATGCGGGTGGCGCCGCTGGCGGTGTTGCCGTATTTCCGGCCGGGGTCAGAGGAGCTGGCCGGGGCGGTGGGCGCGGCGGCGGTGAAGCACGATGCGATGTTGATGCGGAACCACGGGGTGATCACGCTGGGGCGGACGATGGATGAGGCGGTGGACCGCTGCGAGGAGCTGGAGGAGACGGCGAAGCTGTGGTTTTTGCTGCGGGGGCGGGAGGTGCGGGAGTTGAGCGCGGCGGAGCGGGAGGAGATCGGGCGCGTGTTCAAGCGGTAGCGCGCGGCGCGCGTTATGATGGAAACGAACCAATTCCCTCGGCGGCTGGTCCGGTGTGGATCAGCCCGTTGAGGATTTAGATAAGGAGTAGCGATGGGTCCGCTGGGCTGGCAAGAAACCGTGTTTATCTTCATCCTTGCCTTGCTCGTTTTCGGGCCGAAAAAGCTCCCGGAACTGGGCAAGACCATCGGCAAGGCGATGACGGAGTTCCGGCGGGCGTCAAGCGAGCTCAGGTCCACCTGGGATCGTGAAATGGCCGCCATAGAGCGGGAGGGCCATGAAGTGGCGAGTGCGACGAGTTCGGTGCAAAACGAGATCGAAGCGAGCACGAGCGACTACAACTCTTCCTACTACGACTCCAACTACGATTACGGTTATGGATACGATTCGCCGGATTCGACCGGCGCTTCGGCGTCCACGGAAAGTTCCACAGTAAGCGCAACCGCAACTCAGGGCGCTGACCAGCCGGCGAACGCCGCCATTGAATCCGCCTCAACGGAGACGGTGGCCGCTGAAGCACCCGAAGGCACGGTGGCTCGCGAGAAGCAGCCCGAAGGGCCCGCAGGCAGCCCAGGCGTAAGCTGCGCGCAGCAGCGTTCGCAATTCAGCACATAACAACATGGCGGGCACAAACGATCAGGCCGGAGTGCCTCCGCAGGACGACGAGATTTCCTCGCGTGAGGAGACCTCGCCGGCGGAGGGCGTAGAGGTTTCGACGGAGGCCGTGTCTTCGGACGGGGCCGGCGAGGCAGCGTCCTCGTCCCCTGAGGGGGCCGGCGAAGCGGGGGCGGGGGAGACGGCGGCGCAGCCGGACGGGGGCGAGGTGTCTTCAGACGCCGCGGCTCCTGAGGGCGAGGCCAAGGTTTCCTACGAGCAGACGACGGACGCCGCGGCGTCCTACGGCGACCCCTATTACGACGACTACGGCTATGAGACGCCGGGCAGCGACCAGGCGCCGGCTTCGCCGACGACCGCGGTGGTGGAGTCATCGAGTGTGCCCGCGCCTGCCGTGGAGACGAAGGCGGGTTCCGGTGGGGCTCCGCCGCCGCCCTACTCAGGGGCGGACGATGAGGAAGAGGAAGACGGGGAAGAGGGCGGCATGTTGCGCATGAGCTTCCTCGAACACCTCGAGGAGCTGCGGAACCGGATTCTGAAGGCGCTGATCGGGGTGGGCGTGGCGTTTGCCATTGCCATCTATTTCAACAACGAGATCTGGCTGCTGGTGAGCAATCCGGCGATTGAGGCGATGAAGCAGGCCGGAATGAAGGACCCGAAGCTGGCGATTTTGACGCCGACCGAGGGCTTTTCGGTGATCTGGGTCCAACTGCCGATTCTTACGGCAATCTTTCTTTCTTCGCCTTGGATTCTCTATCAAATCTGGGCGTTCATCGCGCCGGGTTTGTACAAGAAAGAGCGTAAGTGGGCGGCGCCGTTTGTCATCATCAGCGCCGGGCTGTTTATTCTCGGCGGGTTGTTTGCCTACTTTGTGGCCTTCAAGCTGGGCCTGGCGTTTCTGATTGCCATTGGCATCGGGGGCAATGCGCAGGCGGTGATTTCGCTTTCCAATTACCTGGATCTGTTCACGAACGTGAGCCTGGGCATGGGGCTGGTGTTTGAGCTGCCCGTGCTGATTTTCTTCCTGTCGCTGTTGCGGATTGTGACGCCAGGGTTCCTGGTGAGGAATTCGCGGTACGCGATTCTGGGCATCGTGGTGGTGGCGGCGCTGATCACGCCGACGCCGGACGTGGTGAACCTGATGCTGCTGGCGCTGCCGATGACGCTGCTGTATTTCATGGGCATTTTCGCGGCCTATCTGCTGACGCTGAGCCGGGAGAACAAGAAGTTTCCGTGGCTGATCCTGTTCCTGATCGTGGCGGGCTTCGTGGCGGTGTTTGCGGGCGGGGTGTACTGGGCGGTAACTTCGTTCGGTTACCAGCTCGTTTGGTCGTATCCGTTTCTTGTCAAGTAAGTAGAACTTCTTATACCCTGGGAAGCTCGATTCCTATGCCGGTCCTGGTACTGGCGTGGACGGGCGTCCTGTGGTCCTACCCGGTTCTGGTCCCTACTATCGAACTATCGAAGGACCGTCAGGTCCGCAGAGGGATTGAAGTATGGATCTTGACAAAATCATACGCGATTTGCGCACGGAAAAGGACCGCCTGGACCGTGCCATCGCGTCGCTGGAGGATTTGACCCGAACCGGGGCGGTGGCACCTATTGTGGCCAATAAGCGCCGGGGCCGGAAGACAATGGACGATGAGGAGCGGCGCGAGGTGTCGGCGCGGATGAAGGAGTATTGGCGGAAGCGGAAGAAGAGCTAAGCGCCGAGGAACCTGAATCGGGCGTCGACCCGATATATGATAGCGGCGTGTCCCCCCTTACCCGGCGCCGCATGCTGGCTGCCACCGCCACGATTCCCACGGCCATGAGTCAGGCAGCCGTTCCCACCAGGATCATTGACCCGCACACGCATGTGTGGAAGAACGACCCGCGGTTTCCGTGGGCCAAGGAGACGGGGAATCCTCCGGCCGAGGACCGCACGGCGGAGATGCTGCTGGAGCTGATGAAGACGCACGGGGTGGCGCGGACGGTGCTCATCCAGTACATCGGGTATCGCTGGGATAACTCGTATGTGGCCGATGCGCTGCGGCGGTATCCACGGGAGTTTTGCGGGGTGGCGCGGGTGAATCCGGAGGACGCGGCGAACGCGGATCATTTGTCGCGTCTGGTGGAGGAGCAGAAGTTTCAGGGGGTGCGGTTGTCGCCGGCGGCGAATGCGAGCGGGGAGTGGATCAATGGTCCGTTGATGGGCCCGTTGTGGAAGCGGTGTGAGCAGCTACGCGTGCCGATGACGATTTTGACGTCGACGGCGCGGCTGCCGGATGTGGAGAAACGGATTGCCAGGCAGCCGGAGCTGACGGTGGTGATCGACCACATGGCGGATTGCCCGCTGGGGAAGCCGGAGGAGTTGGCGAAGCTGACGGCGCTGAAGCGGTATCCGAAGGTGTTTGTGAAGATCTCGCACACGTGGTCGCTGTCGAAGGAGCCGTATCCGTGGCGCGACACGTGGGCGCAGGTGAAGGAGCTGCATCAGCAATTCGGAGCGGAGCGTCTGATGTGGGGGACGGACTGGCCGGTGTGTTTGCGGCATGCGACGTATGGGCAGACGCTGGGTGTGGTGCGGGATGAGATGAACTTCTTGAATGACAAGGACCGGGAGTGGATGTTGTCGAAGACGGTGGAGCGGTTTGGAAGTTTGAGGAGTGAGGGGGGACCACTCCCTTACGGTCGTGGCTCCGTTACGGGGGGCGCGGCGTGAGAGCGGCGCGGCGTGCGAGGTGTGGGCGCGGCGTGCGCGGTGTGGTGCGCGGCGTGGGGCTGGTTAGAGCAAGCCGGCGTGGCGGGCGTGGTTGAGGGCTTCGATGGCGCGCGCCGCGGGCGCCGGCGGTATCGCCGTGGGGCATGATGTGGATGGGGATGGAGGCCTGTTCGTCGCGCTGATTGGGCATGCCGGCGCGGATTTCGGAGACAAACCACTGCTGGAATTCGGGCCCGGTTTCAATGGCTCCGCCGCCGACGATGAGGGCGTCGGGGTCGAAGGTGTTGATCATGATGTCGAAGAAGAGGCCGAGGGCGTGGGCCTGGACCTGGAAGATGGCGCGGCACATTTCGTCGCCTGATTCGGCGAGGCCGCGGACCTTCTTGGCGGCGGAGGCGATGTCGAGCTGGGCGAGGGCGTGTTGGGGGTATTTGGCGAGGAAGTGGGGGAGGAGGGTGTTGGTGATGGCGGTGAGGGAGCAGATGGCTTCGAGATCGCCGGTGCGGCCGCAGTTGCAGCGGGGGTGAACGCGGGCCAGGGCGGGGATGGACTGGTAAGGGAGCAGGACGTGGCCGAGTTCGCCGCCGAAGCCGGCGCGGCCCTTGATGTCTTCGCCTTTGACGATGACACCGCCGCCGAGGCCGGTGCCGATGATGGCGGAGACGGAGGTGGGGCCGGGGTCGGCGCCGAAGATGTTGAAGTGGCCCCAGAGGGCGGCGGCGTTGCCGTCGTTCAAATAGGTGACGGGTTTGTTGAGCATGGCGGCGAGGCCGGCGCGGAGGTCGTAGCCGGCCCAATCGGCGTGGACGAAGTTGGTGGCGCCGCGTGTGCTGAGAACGCCTTGGGCGCTGGCCGGGCCGGGGGTGTCGAGGCCGACGACGGCGATGTCGGCGAGGGTCGCGCCGGCGCGGCCGAGGGCGATGGCAAGCCCGTCCGCGATCTGTTGCATGCAGATGGCGGGGCCTTCCTTGGAGCGGGCGGGATGTTCGCAGAGACCGTCGATGAGAAACTGTTCGCCGGGGGTGAGAAGGGTGTAGTTGACTGCCGTGCCGCCGAGGTCGACACCGGCCACAAGTTGCTGACTCATGCTTGGACCAGTCTACTGCACCGGGGCCTGGGGGCAGGCGGGCGTTGTGTGAGGAAGTGAGGTGGTTGTGTTAGAAGTAGAGGAGCATGAGCGCGACAGACCCTCGAGTGGAGCTTGCGTTGGAGCTGTTCCAGAAGGCCTATATGCTGCAGATGCAGGGGGAGCTGGACCTGGCCGAGGCGCTCTATAAGCGGAGCATTGAGCTGCATCCGACGGCGGAGGCGTACACGTATCTTGGCTGGACGTACAAGTTCCAGGGGAAGCTGGAGGAGGCGATCACGGAGTGTAAGAACGCGATTCTGATCGATCCCGGGTTTGGGAATCCGTATAACGACATCGGGGCGTACCTGATTGAGCAGGGGAAGCTGGATGACGCGATTCCGTGGTTGGAGAAGGCGACGCAGAGCGTGCGGTATGCCAGCTTTCACTATCCGTGGTACAACCTGGGGCGGGTGTATTTGGGGAAGGATCTGCTGAACCGGGCGCGGAGTGATTTGAGAAGGCGTTGGAGATTGAGCCGCGGTATGAGCCGGCAGGCGAGGCGCTACGGTTGACGAAACGAAGCGTTCAGTAAGGGGACGAGGGAAGCGAGGAGGAGAGAGGGAGAAGCGAATGGAGCGGAGACGGATTCGAACCCGCGACATCAACCTTGGCAAGGTTGCACTCTACCAACTGAGTTACTCCCGCTCGGCAAACCTCAGCCGGCCCGAATTGGAGCTCTGCAGGAGGCGGATCCGGCGGTTGGGGAACCGCCGGATTTTGGGAGCGTGCACCTCGCACGGGGTGAGTGTGAGGCGCAGACACTATACTGGCAGAAGAACGGCGAGTTGTCAAATGGGGGCGAAAAAAATGGGGTGAGGGAATTCCGGTAGACATTGGTAAACGTTTGACTTTTTCGTTTTCGCTTGATGAAGAGCTTGATATAATTCGGGCCATGTTGAACAGCGTATGGGTCTTGATGGTAATGGCGCTCACAGTGGGAGCGCTGTTCGGGCAGTCGGGCGCGATTCAGGGCATTGTCCAGGATCAGACACAGGGAGCGGTGATCGGGTCGCAGGTGGTGTTGACCAATATCGACACTGGTTTACGGCGCGAGGTGACGACGAACGAGACGGGTTTCTACACGGCGCCGTCGCTGCCGGTGGGCCGCTACAAGCTGGTGGCCTCAATGACGGGGTTTTCCAGCGCCGAGGTGGCCGAGCTGAAGCTGGACGTGAAATCCAGACGGCGCGCGTGGACTTCACGCTGAAGCCGGGTTCGGTGACCGAGAGCATCAACGTGAGCGCGGCGGCGGCGTTGCTGGACTCAGAGACGGCGACGGTGGGCCAGGTGGTGGACAACAAGCGCATTGTGGAGCTGCCGCTGAACGGACGGAATTACCTGCAATTGGCGCGGCTGAGCGCGGGTACGACATCGGCGCGGGGGTCGCGGACCGAAGGCGAGGGCGGGTTCTCGGCCGGTGGCAGCAGGCTACAGGCAGGTGAACATTGACGGCGTGGACAACTCGATGACCTACTCGGGGAGGTCCGATTGGGTTTGAGGCGCAGGCGATCAAGCCGAGCGTGGACGCGGTGGGCGAATTCCGAGTGGTGACCAACAACCTGTCGGCGGAGTATGGCAACCGGATGGGCGGGCAGGTGTTTGTGAACATCAAGTCCGGGACGAACCAGTTCCACGGGACGGCGTTCGAGTTTCTGCGCAACAGCAATCTGGACGGGACGAACTTCTTCGCCAATCGCGCGGAACAAGAAGCCGGACTACAAGCAGAACCAGTTTGGCGGCACGGTGGGCGGCCCGATCCGGAAGGACAAGACGTTTTTCTTTGGGTCGTTTGAAGGACGCGGACGCGGCTGGGCCGGAGCTTCAATGCGACGATGGCCGACGGCTGAGATCCGGGAGGGCAATTTCACAAAGGTGCGTCCGATTTTCGATCCCGCGACGACCGTGGGGACGCCGACGAGCTTCACGCGGCAGCAGTTTTCCGGGCAACATCGTGCCGAAGAGCCGGTGGGACCCTCTGTTTCCGGAAGCTGCTGGCGTTGTATCCGGCGCAGACGATCGGGGATTCGTCGAGGATTGCGAACAACCACTTCTACGCTGGGTCGGAGTCGAATGACGTGAACACGTTCGACATCAAGGGCGACCACAACATCAGCGACCGAGCCGCGTATCGGGCGCTATAGCCGGCGGGACCGGGACCGGTTTGAGCCGGGTCCGCTGCCGCTGCCGCCGATGGCGGGCTGGCGACGACGACGATTATCGACAGCAATGCGATTGCGTTCTCGCACACCTACACGTTTGGGGCGACCTTGACGAACGAGTTCCGCGTGGGTATCACGGACGTGAACACGCGGTTCGATGTGCCGTATGACAAGCCGCTGTTTGACGAGTTTGGCATCAAGGGGATTCCGAAGACGAACCTGGCGTCGTCGAACGATCGCGGGCTGTCGCGGTTCACACCGGCGGGGTATACGGAGATCGGACGCGGTCATTCTGGCCGAACACGAACAACCAGCGGACCTACCAGTTCAACGACACGATGTTCAAGAGCTGGGGCAAGCACAACATCCGGTTTGGTGGCGAGTTCCGGCGGGAGGATATTTTCCGCAACGCGGCGCGGTTTGCGCGCGGGCAGTTTGCGTTCAACCGCGAGTTCACGGCGAACCCGGCCAGCCGCGGGACGACGGCCGACGGCATGGCTGAGTTCATGTTGGGGATGGCGTCGGGCGGCACGATCGGCAACGAGAATGGCGAATACGATGTGGGGAGCATGCTGGCGGGGTTTGTGCAGGACGACTGGAAGGTGACGCCGAACCTGACGGTGAACCTGGGTCTGCGCTACGACATCTTCTTTGCGCCGCGGTTCCCGGACGGGCGGGTGTCGGCGTTTGAACTTGATTTCGGCAGGCTGGGGCGGCCGTGCGGTTGAACCAGATCCGGCTGGCGCCCAATGAGTGCAACTGCGAGAACGATACAAACAACTTCGCGCCGCGGTTGGGCATAGCCTACAAGGTGACGCCGAAGATGGTGGTGCGGGCCGGGGCGGGCATGAGCTCTACGCACGTGCCGATTCCATTCAGACGCAGTGGGCGCGGGCCCAGAACCCGGCGCCGGATTTCATCGAGATTGGCTTTGGGACGCTGGACCGCATCAATTCGCGGCTGATCCTCAAAGGACGGCTTCCCGGCGGTGCAGTTGCCGGCGACGGCGGTGCCGGGGCCGAACTCGGTGGGCGTCGATGCGCCGCAGAGGTTTCTGCCGACGCAGTATTCGATCCAGTATTTCTTTGACACTCAGCGTGAGCTGCGGTTCGATACGCTGGGCACGAGCGGCTAGCACGGGAGTGGGACGCGGAAGATGCTGGGCGGGTTGAACTATAACAGCCCGTACGGCATTCAGCCGGGTCCTCGCCGGTGAACAGCCTGCGGTTGTGGCCGTTCTATAACTCGGTGAACCAGCAACTGGCGTATGGCAACCTGGGCTATAACGGGTTGATCACGAAGCTGGAGAAGCGGTTCAGCAAGGGGCTGACGTTCCTGATGTCGTACACGTGGTCGCATGCGATCGACAACGTGGATGAGGTGGGGCAACGGGAAGGCACGGGAAAGACGTATGTGTGGGACCGCAACCAGAACCGGGGCAGCCCGCTGACCGACATCCGGCATATGTTCGTTTATAGCTCGACCTATGAGCTGCCGTTTGGGGAGGGCAAGGCGTTTCTGGGCGGTGCGAACCGCGTGGTGGATGCGATTCTGGGCGGCTGGCAGTTGGGCGGGGTTGAAGTCGAACGCGAGCCGTCCACGGTGGTGTCGGGCGGCGGGTTGACGAACGCGGGCGGGCGGACCGGCTGAACCGGATCCGGCATGGCAACCTGCCGGGCGATCAGCGGACGATTGACCGCTGGTTCGACGTAGGGCGTTCTGGCTGCAGCCGCAATTCACCTACGGCAACTCAGGGCGGAACATTCTACCTGGGCCTGGGGGTGACGAACCTGGACTTTCGCTGGCGAAGTATTTCAACATCACAGAGCGCGTGCGGGTGCAGTTCCGGGCCGAGGCGTTCAACGCGTCGAACACGCCGGCGTTTGGGAATCCAACGTGAACATCACGAGTCCGGCGGGTGGAACGATCAATCCTCGGCGGGTGAGCCGCGGCGGGTCCAGTTTTGGGTTGAAGGTTGTGGTTGAGTTGGATCTGAGAACGGGTCAACGATGGGCGCGGGGCAAGTTGCCTTGCGCCCTT
>JADJOP010000032.1 GCA_016713735.1 Bryobacterales bacterium | reverse complement strand
GCCAGCCCGGCCCCACTGGGCGACGGCCCAGGCGATGAGTTTAGAAGGCAGGGCGCGGCCGCGGCAATGATGACCAGAGTCGCTGGCGGGAGGTGGCGCAGAAGAAGGTCTCAAAGACCGCAAGAAAGGCCCAGGCGGCGGCCCAGTAGAGCAAAGGCCTGTTGGAGATAGTAGGCCGGGAGCGGCAGCAGGCGGATTTGCCGATTGGTTGCAGCATGGGCTGGAACAGGGCAGGCTCGGTGACCCGAGGAGCATGGAAGTTGGGCGGCATGAGTAAGGGCGGGCGGCGATGGCCCAGGTGAGGTATTGCAGGATGTCGGGATTGCGGAGCACCAGAGCCGGCTCGTAGCCAGGGGAGGTTGAGGAGGCCGGCAATGACGGCGGCGTGGTTGAGCAGGCCGACGGCGAGGGCGAAGCGAAAGGACTGCCAGAGGCGGTGCATTCTTTGGGATGATCGGTGGAATCGGGTGAGGGCCTTGGGCATTCGTCCGCAGTCAGGGTGGGCGGTGATAGGGACGATGGCGTGCTGCCAGATAAGGACGGAAGGATGGCACTGGCCGTGGCGACGGGCATCATGCTACGCGGCGGTGGAGGCGACGGCGGGGCGTTTGCGTTGGAGTGCTGTGCGGGTTCCTGTTTCTGGCGACGACGCTGAATTACCTGGACCGGCAGGTGTTGGGCTTTCATTCACAACCGACGATGCAGCGGGAGTTGGGGCTGGATATAACGCGGCGCTGGGGACGTTGTTCTCGAACTTTTTATCACACGTACACGCTGGCGCAGTTTGCGGTAGGGCCGGTGTTGGACGGCGTGAATCTGCGGATGGCCTATGGGCTGGCTGTCTTTGTTGTGGTCGCTGGGTGGGGGCGTTGGCGTCGACGGCGCGGGGTTCTGGTGGCTGGCGTTCAGGTTTGGGGTTGGGGTGGCGGGTCAGCCAACTGGCCGGCGGCGATGCGGATGGTGGCGCAGGTGTTTGCCGCCGGGGAAGCGGAAGCGTTAGGGCAATGGCATCTGTCGCGTCGTGGACGAAGCATTGGGCGTTGATTGCGCCGGCGTTGACGTTGTGGATTGCGGGGCGTTCGGGTGGCGGATGGCGTTCCTGGGCGTGGGGGCGTTGGGGATGGTGTGGTTCGCGGGATGGATGAGCTTCAGCGGCGGCGGGGTTTGGCGATGTGTGGTGGCGCGGCGGGAAGCGTGGCGGGCGGTTTGGCGTATGGGGAGCTGTTGCGATCGGCGCAGTTCTGGCGCGTGTTTGCGGTGACGGTGCTGGTGAATCCGTGCCTGTACTTTTTGTTGAACTGGCTTGCCGGCATATTTTCGCAGGTGTGGAAGCTGGATGGGGTGACAGGGGTTGGGGTTCAAGATGACGGTGATCTACATTGGGCTGGATGCAGGCTACCTGGTGTGCGGGGCGAGGTGCTGGCGTTGACGCGGCAGGGCCTGGATGTGCGGCGGCGCGGACGTGCCGTGTTTGTGGCAGCATCGTTGCTGTTGAGCGCGGCGGCATTTGTGCCGTTGGCGAGACGGCGCAGGCGGCGACAGTGCTGCTGGTGGTGGCGAACGTTGGGATTGGGATTTGGATTGCGATGTACCTGACGATGGCGCAGGAGGTGAGCGTGCGGGCGGTGTCGACGGCGGCGGGGTTGCTGAGCGGGTCAGGGTTCGCTCGCCGGGGGCGGCGCGATGTGGGCGGTGGGACAGGTGACGCAGCGGACAGGGAGTTTCAGTGGGTGTTTTTGCGGTGGGAGCGGTGGCGGTGTTGGCGGCAGTGGCAGGAGCAGGCAGTGGCGCAGGAGAAATAGAAGTGGAGCCGGATGGGGCGGAGGAGAGACGAGGTGAGCGACGTGCGGTTTTGCGGCGATTGCGGATGACGCCTTTGCAGGGGTTCGGACCTGGCGGGGATGTTGTTTGGGCAGGAGTGCGGACGGTGCAGACGTTTGGGGTGCCGGGGCGGAGGAGGTGCGCCTGATTGGGCGGTATGAGGCGGTGGTGGTGTCGTTGAAGACGCGGTCGGTGGAGGCAGGGGCGGCGGTGGAGGAGTCGCTGCGGGCGTGGCGGGCGTTGGAGCCGTTGCGGCCGAGCAGTGGCAGTTCAAAAGTATTGCTCGACGTTTGATTCGACGCCGAAGGGAACATTGGTCAGTGGCGGCAGGGCTGATGGAGGCGATAGGGGTGGGGGTTCACGATCGCGGTTCCGGCGCTTCCGGTGAACGGGCGGACGCAGTACAACGGGCACTTGTTTGTGCTGGGGAGCTGCTCTCGGACTCGCCGATGCGGACGCATCCGCTGAACCCGATGACGGATGCAATCTGGTGCGGTGGCTGCAATTGCAGACGTCGAAAAAGGTGGGGCTGATTCCGTGGAGCGTGGTGGCGCAGGGGGCGGAGGCGGTGCGGGCCAAGGCGCGGGAGCTAGAGCGCGAGGGCGTGGGGATGGCGCTGGTGGATGCGATCACGGACGGGGACATGGCGCGGATCGCCGAGGCGTTCGTGGATTCGGCGCTGGTGACGGGCGGGAGCAGGCTGGCGGTGCATCTGCCTCGGTGCTGGGGGTGTGGAGCGGAGCGCGGCGGAGAACATGCGCCGACGGCGGGGCGGACGTTGATTCTCTCGAGGAGTTGTTCGCGGGCAACGCTGGAGCAATTGGAGGCGCTGCGGGCAGCAGGGGCGCAGGTGTTGCCGTATACGGCTGCGCGCGAGGTGGAAGCAGCGTTGGAGCGCGATGGCTTTGCGGCGTTGTCGAGTTCAGCAGCGCCGAGGCACGGTCGCCGGGGGCGGGCAGGAGATTGAGCTGGCGATGGCGGAGTGGGCGCGGCAGATGGTGAAGTGAAGTGCGGCGTGCGGAGGTTGATTGTGGCCGGGGGCGAGACTTCGGGCGCAGTGGTGGAGAGCGTTGGGGTGCAGGCGGTGGAGTTGACGTCGATTCTCGATCCGGGCGTGCCGTCGTTGCGGACGCTGGGCGAGGAGCCGCTGGCGCTGGCGTTGAAGTCGGGCAATTTTGGATCGAGAGATTTTTGCGAAGGCGATGGGGAGGATATGAACCCACTGGAACATTTGTGTGGTTGCGGCGAGCTTCCATGCGCGGGGGCTGGCGTTTGGGTCGACGGGGTTTGAGCATTCGCGAGGGCGAGCGGGTGTGGATCACGCCGACGGGGTGTTCGCTGCGCAAGGTGACGCCGGAGATGATGGCGTTGATTGATATGGACGGCAAGGCGCTGAACGGGTGCAAAGGCGTCGAAGGAGTATCCGTTTCACCTGGCGGCGTACCGGGCGGCGGGGAGCAGGCGGGGGCGCTGGTTCACCTGCACTGCACGTACACGGTGGCGCTGTCGTGTTTGGCGGATCTGGATGAGGCCGAGCCGCTGCCGGTGTTCACGCCGTATTACCTGATGCGGGTGGCGCCGCTGGCGGTGTTGCCGTATTTCCGGCCGGGGGTCAGAGGAGCTGGCCGGGGCGGTGGGCGCGGCGGCGGTGAAGCACGATGCGATGTTGATGCGGAACCACGGGGTGATCACGCTGGGGCGGACGATGGATGAGCGGTGGACCGCTGCGAGGAGTTGGAGGAGACGGCGAAGCTGTGGTTTTTGCTGCAGGGGGCGGGAGGTGCGGGACTTGAGCGCGGCGGGCGGGAGGAGATCGGGCGCGTGTTCAAGCGGTAGCGCGCGGCGCGCGTTATGATGGAAACGAACCAATTCCCTCGGCGGCTGGTCCGGTGTGGATCAGCCCGTTGAGGATTTAGATAAGGAGTAGCGATGGGTCCGCTGGGCTGGCAAGAAACCGTGTTTATCTTCATCCTTGCCTTGCTCGTTTTCGGGCCGAAAAAGCTCCCGGAACTGGGCAAGACCATCGGCAAGGCGATGACGGAGTTCCGGCGGGCGTCAAGCGAGCTCAGGTCCACCTGGGATCGTGAAATGGCCGCCATAGAGCGGGAGGGTCACGAAGTGGCGAGTGCGACGAGTTCGGTGAAAAACCAGATCGAAGCGAGCACGAGCGACTACAACTCTTCCTACTACGACTCAACTACGATTACGGTTATGGATACGATTCGCCGGATTCGACCGGCGCTTCGGCGTCCACGGAAAGTTCCACAGTAAGCGCAACCGCAACTCAGGGCGCTGACCAGCCGGCGAACGCCGCCGTTGAATCCGCCTCAGCAGAAACGGTGGCCGCTGAAGCACCCGAAGGCACGGTGGCTCGCGAGAAGCAGCCCGAAGGCCCGCAGGCAGCCCAGGCGTAAGCTGCGCGCAGCAGCGTTCGCAATTCAGCACATAACAACATGGCGGGCACAAACGATCAGGCCGGAGTGCCTCCGCAGGATTGACGAGATTTCCTCGCGTGGGGAGACCTCGCCGGCGGAGGGCGTAGAGGTTTCGACGGAGGCCGTGTCTTCGGACAGGGCCGGCGAGGCAGCGATCCTCGTCCCCTGAGGGGCCGGCGAAGCGGGGGCGCAGGAGACAGCAGCGCAACCGGACGGGGGCGAGGTGTCTTCAGACGCCGCGGCTCCTGAGGGCGAGGCCAAGGTTTCCTACGAGCAGACGACGGACGCCGCGGCGTCCTACGGCGACCCCTATTACGACGACTACGGCTATGAGACGCCGGGCAGCGACCAGGCGCCGGCTTCGCCGACGACCGCGGTGGTGGAGTCATCGAGTGTGCCCGCGCCTGCCGCGGAGACAAAGGCGGGTTCCGGTGGGGCTCCGCCGCCGCCCTACTCAGGGGCGGACGACGAGGAAGAGGAAGACGGGGAAGAGGGCGGCATGCTGCGCATGAGCTTCCTCGAACACCTGGAGGAGCTGCGGAACCGGATTCTGAAGGCGTTGATCGGCGTGGGCGTGGCGTTTGCCATCGCCATCTACTTCAACAACGAGATCTGGCTGCTGGTGAGCAATCCGGCGATTGAGGCGATGAAGCAGGCCGGAATGAAAGACCCGAAGCTGGCGATTTTGACGCCGACCGAGGGCTTTTCGGTGATCTGGGTCCAACTGCCGATTCTTACGGCAATCTTTCTTTCTTCGCCTTGGATTCTCTATCAAATCTGGGCGTTCATCGCGCCGGGTTTGTACAAGAAAGAAACGTAAGTGGGCGGCGCCGTTTGTCATCATCAGCGCCGGGCTGTTTATTCTCGGCGGTTTGTTTGCCTATTTCGTGGCGTTCAAGCTGGGCTTGGCGTTTCTGATTGGGATCGGTATTAGCGGCAACGCGCAGGCGGTGATTTCGCTTTCGAATTACCTGGATCTGTTCACGAACGTGAGCCTGGGCATGGGGCTGGTGTTCGAGCTGCCCGTGCTGATTTTCTTCCTGTCGCTGTTGCGGATTGTGACGCCAGGGTTCCTGGTGAGGAATTCGCGGTACGCGATTCTGGGCATCGTGGTGGTGGCGGCGCTGATCACGCCGACGCCGGACGTGAATGAACCTGATGCTGCTGGCGCTGCCGATGACGCTGCTGTATTTCATGGGCATTTTCGCGGCCTATCTGCTGACGCTGAGCCGGGAGAACAAGAAGTTTCCGTGGCTGATCCTGTTCCTGATCGTGGCGGGCTTCGTGGCGGTGTTTGCGGGCGGGGGTGTACTGGGCGGTAACTTCGTTCGGTTACCAGCTCGTTTGGTCGTATCCGTTTCTTGTCAAGTAAGTAGAATTTCCTATACCCTGGGAAGCTCGATTCCTATGCCGGTCTGGTACTGGCGTGGACGGGCGTCCTGTGGTCCTACCCGGTTCTGGTCCCTACTATCGAAGTATTAAAGGACCGTCAGGTCCCAGAGGATGAAGTATGGATCTTGACAAAATCATACGCGATTTGCGTACGGAGAAGGACCGCCTGGACCGTGCCATCGCATCGCGAGGATTTGACCCGAACCGGGGCGGTGGCACCTATTGTGGCCAATAAGCGCCGGGGCCGGAAGACAATGGACGATGAGGAGCGGCGCGAGGTGTCAGCGCGGATGAAGGAGTATTGGCGGAAGCGGAAGAAGGCTAAGCGCCGAGGAACCTGAATCGGGCGTCGACCCGATATATGATAGCGGCGTGTCCCCCCTTACCCGGCGCCGCATGCTGGCTGCCACCGCCACGATTCCCACGGCCATGAGTCAGGCAGCCGTTCCCGCCAGGATCATTGACCCGCACACGCATGTGTGGAAGAACGACCCGCGCGTTTCCGTGGGCCAAGGAGACAGGAATCCTCCGGCCGAGGACCGCACGGCGGAGATGCTGCTGGAGCTGATGAAGACGCACGGGGTGGCGCGGACGGTGCTCATCCAGTACATCGGGTATCGCTGGGATAACTCGTATGTGGCCGATGTGCTGCGGCGGTATCCGCGGGAGTTTTGCGGGGTGGCACGGGTGAATCCGGAGGACGCGGCGAACGCGGATCAGTTGTCGCGTCTGGTGGAGGAGCAAGTTTCAGGGGTGCGGTTGTCGCCGGCGGCGAATGCGAGCGGGAAGTGGATCAATGGTCCGTTGATGGGCCCGCTGTGGAAGCGGTGTGAGCAACTGCGGGTGCCGATGACGATTCTGACGTCGACGGCGCGGCTGCCGGATGTGGAGAAACTGATTGCCAGGCAGCCGGAGCTGACGGTGGTGATCGACCACATGGCGGATGCTCCGTTAGGGAAGCCGGAGGAGCTGGCGAAGCTGACGGCGCTGAAGCGGTATCCGAAGGTGTTTGTGAAGATCTCGCATACGTGGTCGTTGTCGAAGGAGCCGTATCCGTGGCGCGACACGTGGGCGCAGGTGAAGGAGCTGCATCAGCAATTCAGGCGGAGCGTCTGATGTGAGGACGGACTGGCCGGTGTGTTTGCGGCATGCGACGTATGGGCAGACGTTGGGTGTGGTGCGGGATGAGATGAACTTCTTGAATGACAAGGACCGGGAGTGGATGTTGTCGAAGACAGTGGAGCAGGTTTGGAAGTTTGAGGGGTGAGGGGGGACCACTCCCTTACGGTCGTGGCTCCGTTACGGGGGGGGGCGCAGGAGGCGCGCGTGCGAACGGTGCGAGGCGGTATGGGCGCGGCGTGCGCGGTGTGGTGCGCGGCGTGGGGCTGGTTAGAGCAAGCCGGCGTGGCGGGCGTGGTTGAGGGCTTCGATGGCGGCGCCGCGGGCGCCGGCGGTATCGCCGTGGGGCATGATGTGGATGGGGATGGAGGCCTGCTCGTCGCGCTGATTGGGCATGCCGGCGCGGATTTCCGAGACAAACCACTGTTGGAATTCCGGTCCGGTTTCAATGGCTCCGCCGCCGACGATGAGGCGTCAGGGTCGAAGGTGTTGATCATGATGTCGAAGAAGAGGCCGAGGGCGTGGGCCTGGACCTGGAAGATGGCGCGGCACATTTCGTCGCCTGATTCGGCGAGGCCGCGGACCTTCTTGGCGGCGGAGGCGATGTCGAGCTGGGCGAGGGCGTGTTGGGGGTATTTGGCGAGGAAGTGGGGAGGAGGGTGTTGGTGATGGCGGTGAGGAGCAGATGGCTTCGAGATCGCCGGTGCGGCCACAGTTGCAGCGGGGGTGAACGCCGGCCAGGGCGGGGATGGACTGGTAGGGGAGCAGGACGTGGCCGAGTTCGCCGCCGAAGCCGGCGCGGCCCTTGATGTCTTCGCCTTTGACGATGACACCGCCGCCGAGGCCGGTGCCGATGATGGCGGAGACGGAGGTGGGGCCCGGGTCGGCGCCGAAGATGTTGAAGTGACCCCAGAGGGCGGCGGCGTTGCCGTCGTTCAAGTAGGTGACAGGTTTGTTGAGCATGGCGGCGAGGCAGGCGCGGAGGTCGTAGCCGGCCCAATCGGCGTGGACGAAGTTGGTGGCGCCGCGTGTGCTGAGAACGCCTTGGGCGCTGGCCGGGCCGGGGGTGTCGAAGACGACGGCGATGTCGGCGAGGCTCGCGCCGGCGCGGTCGAGGGCGATGGCAAGGCCGTCGGCGATCTGTTGCATGCAGATGGCGGGGCCCTCCTTGGAGCGGGCGGGGTGTTCACAGAGGCCGTCGATAAGAAACTGCTCGCCGGGGGTGAGAAGGGTGTAGTTGACCGCCGTGCCGCCGAGGTCGACACCGGCCACAAGTTGCTGACTCATGCTTGGACCAGTCTACTGCACCGGGGCTTGGGGGCAGGCGGGCGTTGTGTGAGGAAGTGAGGCGGTTGTGTTAGAAGTAGAGGAGCATGAGCGCGACAGACCCTCGAGTGGAGCTTGCGTTGGAGCTGTTCCAGAAGGCCTATATGCTGCAGATGCAGGGGGAGCTGGACCTGGCCGAGGCGCTCTACAAGCGCAGCATCGAGCTGCATCCGACGGCGGAGGCGTACACGTATCTTGGCTGGACCTACAAGTTCCGGGAAGCTGGAGGAGGCGATCACGGAGTGTAAGAACGCGATTCTGATCGACCCGGGGTTTGGGAATCCGTATAACGACATCGGGGCGTACCTGATTGAGCAGGGGAAGCTGGATGACGCGATTCCGTGGTTGGAGAAGGCGACGCAGAGCGTGCGGTATGCCAGCTTTCACTATCCGTGGTACAACCTGGGGCGGGTGTATTTGGGGAAGGACCTGCTCAACCGGGCGCGGGAGTGTTTTGAGAAAGCGTTGGAGATTGAGCCGCGGTATGAGCCGGCAGGCGAGGCGCTACGGTTGACGAAGCGAAGCGTTCAGTAAGGGGACGAGGGAAGCGAGGAGGAGAGGGGAGAAGCGAATGGAGCGGGAGACGGGATTCGAACCCGCGACATCAACCTCAGCAAGGTTGCACTCTACCAACTGAGTTACTCCCGCTCGGCAAACCTCAGCCGGCCCGGTGGAGCTCTGCAGGAGGCGGATCCGGCGGTTGGGGAACCGCCGGATTTTGGAGCGATGCACCTCGCACGGGGTGAGTGTGAGGCGCAGACACTATACTGGCAGAAGAACGGCGAGTTGTCAAATGGGGGGCGAAAAAAAATTGGGGGGAGGGTGGGAATTCCGGTAGACATTGGTAAACGTTTGACTTTTTCGTTTTCGGTTGAGGAAGGGCTTGATATAATTCGGGCCATGTTGAAGCACAGCGTACGGGTCTTGATGGTAATGGCGCTCACAGTGGGAGCGCTATTCGGGCAGTCGGGCGCGATTCAGGGCATTGTCCAGGATCAGACGCAGGGAGCGGTAATCGGGTCGCAGGTGGTGTTGACCAATATCGACACTGGTTTGCGGCGCGAGGTGACGACGAACGAGACGGGTTTCTACACGGCGCCGTCGCTGCCGGTGGGCCGCTACAAGCTGGTGGCCTCAATGACGGGGTTTTCCAGCGCCGAAGTGGCCGAGCTGAAGCTGGACGTGAACCAGACGGCGCGCGTGGACTTCACGCTGAAGCCGGGTTCGGTGACCGAGAGCATCAACGTGAGCGCGGCGGCGGCGTTGCTGGACTCCGAGACGGCGACTGTGGGCCAGGTGGTGGACAACAAGCGCATTGTGGAGCTGCCGCTGAATGGGCGCAATTACCTGGAGCTGGCGCGGTTGAGCGCGGGGACGACGTCGGCGCGAGGGTCGCGGACCGAGGGCGAGGGCGGGTTCTCGGCCGGTGGGCAGCATGGCTACCAGGTGCAGGTGAACATCGACGGTGTGGACAACTCGATGACCTACTCGGGAGGACCGATTGGGTTTGTGGCGGAGGCGATCAAGCCGAGCGTGGACGCGGTGGGCGAATTCCGGTGGTGACCAACAACCTGTCGGCGGAGTATGGCAACCGGATGGGCGGGCAGGTGTTTGTGAACATCAAATCGGGTACGAACGAGCTGCATGGGACGCTGTTTGAGTTTCTGCGCAATTCGAAGCTGGACGGGACGAACTTCTTCGCCAACCGGGCGGGGAATGCGAAGCCGGACTACAAGCAGAACCAGTTTGGCGGCACGGTGGGCGGCCCGATCCGGAAGGACAAGACGTTTTTCTTTGGGTCGTTTGAAGGGACGCGGACGCGGCTGGGCCGGAGCTTCAATGCGACGGTGCCGACGGCTGAGATCCGGGACGGCAATTTCACAAAGGTGCGTCCGATTTTCGATCCCGCGACGACCGTGGGGACGCCGACGAGCTTCACGCGGCAGCAGTTTCCGGGCAACATTGTGCCGAAGAGCCGGTGGGACCCTCTGTTTCCGAAGCTGCTGGCGTTGTATCCGGCGCAGACGATCGGGGATTCGTCGAGGATTGCGAACAACCACTTTTACGCTGGGTCGGAGTCGAACGATGTGAACACGTTCGACATCAAGGGCGACCACAACGTGAGCGACCGGAGCCGCGTATCGGGGCGCTATAGCCGGCGGGACCGGGACCGGTTTGAGCCGGGTCCGCTGCCGCTGCCGGCCGATGGCGGGCTGGCGACGACGACGATTATTGACAGCAATGCGATTGCGTTCTCGCACACCTACACGTTTGGGGCGACGCTGACCAATGAGTTTCGCGTGGGGATCACAGACATCAACACGCGGTTTGACGTTCCCGTATGACCGGCCGCTGGTTGACGAGTTTGGCATCAAGGGGATTCCGAAGACGAACCTGGCGTCGTCGAACGATCACGGGCTGTCGCGGTTCACACCGGCGGGGTATACGGAGATCGGGACGCGGTCATTCTGGCCGAACACGAACAACCAGCGGACGTACCAGTTCAATGACACGATGTTCAAGAGCTGGGGCAAGCACAACATCCGGTTTGGCGGCGAGTTCCGGCGGGAGGACATTTTCCGCAACGCGGCGCGGTTTGCGCGCGGGCAGTTTGCGTTCAACCGCGAGTTCACGGCGAACCCGGCCAGCCGCGGGACGACGGCCGACGGCATGGCTGAGTTCATGCTGGGTATGGCGTCGGGCGGGACGATCGGAAACGAGAATGGCGAGTACGTTGTGGGCAGCATGCTGGCGGGGTTTGTTCAGGACGACTGGAAGGTGACGCCGAACCTGACAGTGAACCTGGGTCTGCGCTACGACATCTTCTTTGCGCCGCGGTTCCCGGACGGGCGGGTGTCGGCGTTTGAACTTGATTTCGGCAGGCTGGGGGCGGCCGTGCGGTTGAACCAGATCCGGCTGGCGCCCAATGAGTGCAACTGCGAGAACGATACAAACAACTTCGCGCCGCGGTTGGGCATGGCCTACAAGGTGACGCCGAAGATGGTGGTGCGGGCCGGGGCGGGCATGATCTACGCACGTGCCGATTCCATTCAGACGCAGTGGGCGCGGGCCCAGAACCAGGCGCCGGACTTCATCGAGATTGGCTTTGGGACGCTGGACCGCATCAATTCGCGGCTGATTTTGAAGGACGGCTTCCCGGCGGTGCAGTTGCCGGCGACGGCGGTGCCGGGGCCGAACTCGGTGGGCGTCGATGCGCCGCAGAGGTTTCTGCCGACGCAGTATTCGATCCAGTATTTCTTTGACATTCAGCGTGAGCTGCCGTTCGATACGCTGGTCACGATCGGCTACAACGGGAATGGGACGCGGAAGATGCTGGGCGGGTTGAACTACAACATCCCGTACGGCATTCAGCCGGGTCCGGCGCCGGTGAACAGCCTGCGGTTGTGGCCGTTCTATAACGCAGTGAACCGGCAGGTGCCGTACGGCAACCTGGGCTACAACGGGCTGATCACGAAGGTGGAGAAGCGGTTCAGCAAAGGGCTGACGTTCCTGATGTCGTACACGTGGTCGCACGCTATCGACAACCTGGATGAGGTGGGCAACGGGGAAGGCACGGGGTCGACGTATGTGTGGGATCGCAACCAGAACCGGGGCAGCTCGCTGACCGACATCCGGCATATGTTCGTCTATAGCTCGACCTATGAGCTGCCGTTTGGGAAGGGCAAGGCGTTTCTGGGCGGAGCGAACCGCGTGGTGGATGCGTTCCTCGGCGGCTGGCAGTTGGGCGGCGTGTTTTCGAAGTCGACCGGCGAGCCGTTCACGGTGGTGTCGGGCGGCGGGTTGACGAACGCGGGCGGCGCGGACCGGCCGAACCGGATCCGGCATGGCAACCTGCCGGGCGATCAGCGGACGATTGACCGCTGGTTCGATGTGGGGGCGTTCACGCTGCAGCCGCAATACACCTACGGCAACTCGGGGCGGAATATTCTCTTCGGGCCGGGGGTGACGAACCTGGACTTCTCGCTGGCGAAGTATTTCGCGATCACGGAGCGGGTGCGGCTGCAGTTCCGGGCCGAGGCGTTCAACGCGTCGAACACGCCGGCGTTTGGGAATCCGAACGTGAACATCACGAGTCCGGCGGTGGGAACGATCAACTCGGCGGGTGAGCCGCGGCGCATCCAGTTTGGGTTGAAGCTGTTGTATTGAGTTGGATCTGAGAACGGGTCAACGATGGGGCGCGGGGCAAGTTGCCTTGCGCCCTTTCTATTTGGACCAGGGCGGGGTGACGCCGCTCATGCGGGCATAGGCGATGAGCTGGCCCATGTGTTCGTGGTTGTGGACGAGGATGCGGAGGAAGACGTTTTCGGCGGGGGTGTCCTGGCCGAAGAACTTCACCTTTTTCTGGCGGTCGGCGGTGGGGTAAGAGGAGCGGACGGCGTCGAGGGAGGCGCGGAGCCAGAAGAGGACGTCGTCCTTACGGGGAACGCCGCGTTCGGGGGATGGCGCGGGTTTCGGAAGGGTCACTTGAATGCCCGCCTGTTTCAGGAGCCAGTAGTTGGTTTCCATGGTGTGCATGAGGACTTCGCTGGTGGAGCGGATGCCGGGGGCGGGGCGCCAGGCGTACTTTTCAGGGGGCGTGGCTTCGGCGAGGGCGAGGATTTGGGCGGCGGCGTGGTTGAACTCGGGGAGCCAGCCTTGGCCGAAGTCGGGGGGGCGGTTTTGGGCCGGTAGGGGCGCGGAGGCGAGGGCAATTAGGGAAAGGGCTGCGAAGAGGCGCATGGGGGCAGTATACGGCGTTTCTTAGCGGACGAGGGTATCGAACCAGAGGAAGGCGGCGGGGAAGTCGGTTTCGTGGCCGCCTTCGAAGAGGGTGAGGCGGGCTTTGCCGGTGGTGCGGCGGTGGAGGATGGGGGTGCGGCGGGGTTCGGTGGGCGGGGAGGGGTAGCCGGCGGGGAGGCGGCGGTGGGTGACGATGGTGTCGATGTCGGCCTGTGAGAAAGCGGCGGAGGGTTGGCGGTTAGCGCGGGCGAGGGCGTTGAAGGCGAGGAGGGAATGGGATACGGGGACTGAGCCGGTGTGGCCGTCGTGGATGCCGGTTTGGATGTCGAGGGGCAAGTTCTTTGCTTTGTGGAGGAAGGGGAGGGGGGAGCGGAGGCGGTACTGAGCCAGGTTGGGTTCGTTTTGTAACTTTCCTATGCAGGCCTCGAGCATGGTCCAGTAGCGGAGGTTGCGCTGTTTGGTTTCGGCGTGCCAGGCGGCGAGGTCGGTGATGGGGACCCAGGCGGAGGCGGCGCGCCAGGTTTTGGGGGAGTGGGTGGCCATGATGAGGGTCATGTGGCCGCCGCCGGAGCCGCCGAGGAGGAAGATGCGGTTGCGGTCGATTTGATAGTGAGTGGTCATATATTGGACGGCATCGAGGATGTCCTGGCGGGCGAGGGGGGAGGCGCAGGCCTCGGGGCGATCGTTGGGTCCGCGGAATTCGGGGGCGATGAAGGCCCAGTTGCGCTTTTGGGCCTCTTCGAGGGCGACTTTCCACGCTTCCGAGGAATTGTAGTGGGAGGACCAGCTGTGGAGGTGGACGATGAGGGGGACGGGTTTGGCGGGGGCTGTGGGAAACCAGAGGGCGGCGGGCTGGAGGGAGCGGTCGAGGGAGGAGGGAATGTGGACGGTGGACTGGGCGTGGAGGGTGGCGACAAAGAAGAGGAGAAGGTGGGAAGGGCGCATCGGGGAAAGCGTATCACGGTTGGTGGGTAGTCGTATTCCGGTCAGGAGAAGGTTGCGACACGGTTTGTAAACGTAAGAAAACAGGGCAGTAATATAATCGCAATCTGTTGATCCGAGGGAGGCCGTTTGTGCTAGACTGCACACTGCAGGTGGATGCCGGCGCGAGTCCTTGGCGCGATAGACTGGCCGGTTCGCCGACAGGATGGGTCCTGGAGGCATCTCCCCCGTTCCGCCTGTACCCACATGTGAGAATCTTGTGGAAATCGAGTGGGAAAGCTGTGCTTATACAACGTAAGGACAGAGAGCATCGGGAATTTGAAGAAGTCTCGGGGTCACGGTATGGATCCACGGGGCGGGAAGTCAGCACCATGGAACTATGGGAGCAGGTGAAGCAGCGGCTGGCGGCGCGCTTGACCTGGGAGAGCTATCAGAACTGGGTGGCGAGAACCGCGCAACGGTCGCAGGATGGACAGCGGCTGATGGTGGTGGTGCCGAACCAGGTGACGCGGGACTGGTTGGAGAAGGAGCTGCGGGACGACGTCCAGTATGCCCTGCAGGAGTTAAACGCGGGCAAGGTTGAGGTGGTGTATTCGACTGGGGGCGCGGCGGCGGCCGCGGCGGCTCCGGTGGAAGAGGCGCCGGCGTATGGGGCGGGCAGCGCGGAGCCGCTGTTTGGCGGGGCGGTGGGGTCGCTGAACGAGCGGTACACGTTCGGCAGTTTTGTGGTGGGCTCGTGCAACCAGTTTGCGCACGCGGCGGCGCGGGCGGTGGCTGATTCTCCGGCGCGGACCTACAACCCGCTGTTCATTTACGGTGGTGTGGGGATGGGGAAGACGCACCTGTTGCATGCGATCGGGCATGAGTTGTTGCAGCGGTCGCCGGGGTTGCGGATTGCGTACACGTCGAGCGAGCGGTTTATGAACCAGCTGATCACGTGTATCCGGACGGACCGGATGCCGTTGTTTCACCAGCACTACCGGTCAGCGGATGTGCTGCTGGTGGATGATGTGCACATCCTGGCCAACCGCGAGCGGACGCAGGAAGAGTTTTTCCACACATTCAACGAGCTGTACGACCACCAGAAGCAGATTGTGTTGTCGAGCGATTCAGCGCCGAAGAACACGACGGGGCTGGTGGACCGGCTGCGGTCGCGGTTTGAGTGGGGATTGATGGTGGATGTGCAGGCGCCGGATTTGGAAACGAAGATGGCGATATTGGACAAGAAGGCTGAGCAGGAAGGGATCCACCTTCCCGAGGATGTACGGGTGTTTATTGCGACGAAGACGCGATCGAACGTGCGCGAACTGGAGGGCGCGTTGATCAAGCTGTTGGCGTATTCGAGCGTGACGAACGAGCAGGTGAGCCTGGACATGGCGCGGCAGGTGTTGAAGCACCTGCATGCGGGCTCGGAGAAGAAGATCACCATCGACAGCGTGGTGAGGCTGGTGGCGGAGAAGTTTTCGCTGCAGCCTGGCCAACTGAAGCAGAAGACGAACGCGCCGAACATCGCGTATCCGAGGCAGGTGGCGATGTACATAGTGAAAGAGCTGACCAACGCGTCGCTGCCGGAGATTGGGCGGTACTTCTCGGGCAAGCACCATACGACGGTATTGCACTCGATTCAGAAGATCGAGCAGTTGCGCCATCGTGACGCGGATTTGAACAGGTTGATCCACAGTACAATCGATTCATTCAATTGAGGTTGCTGAGATTTCCACAGGAGCAGTACGAAAAGGGGAGAGGAAAGGTTGTGGATGAATTTGGGGCGGTCAGTCATGCAAGCTTCATGGAAATGTTTTCCACCGTGGGCTGGGACAAGAAGCCTATGGGTTTTGTATAATTTAGAGAGATATTCACATTTCCACAGCACCGATTCCTACGATAGATAGACATATTTGGTTCTTTGAAAGAGAACCAGGACAGAACGGGTGGCCGCGGCCATTGGAGAAGGGCCGGAGGGCCCGGGGAGAGTGACATGGAATTCACCATCGCAAGAACCGATTTGGTACGCGAGCTAGGCCTGCTGCAAGGCGTGGTGGAAAAGCGGACGACGATTCCGATTTTGTCGAACGTGCTGGTGGAAGCCTCGGGCGACCGGATCACGCTGACGGCGACGGACCTGGAGTTGGGGATTCGCTGTTCGTGCCCGGCCAAGGTGAAGAAGGCGGGGTCAGGAACGATTCCGGCGAAGCGGCTGCTGGACTATGTGCGGTTGCTGCCGGAGGCGGAGATATCGGTGAAGGTGGGCGACAACCACTGGGCCAATATCACGTGCGGGCGTTCGCGGACGCGGATTGCGGGGATGTCGCGGGACAGCTATCCGGAGCTGCCGGCGTCGACCGAGAAAGTGGCGGACCTGCCGGCGGGGCTGCTGTCGTCGATGATCCAGCAGACGATTTTCGCGATTTCGAATGAAGAGTCGCGGTTCACGCTGAACGGCGCGTTGATGCTGCTGAAGGGCGATGGGCTGGTGATGGTGGCCACCGACGGGCACCGGTTGTCGATGAGCGAGCGGCCGCTGGATACGGGCGGCGTGAGCGGGTTCCGGGCGTTGATTCCTCGCAAGGCGATGGGCGAGATTCTGAAGCTGACGGCCGAAGCCGGGGCGGATTCGACGATTGAGTTTTCCTCGACGGACAACCACCTGTTCTTCCAGATTGGCGAGCGGTTGCTGATCAGCCGCAAGCTGACGGGGAATTTCCCGGATTATGAGCGGGTGTTGCCGAAGGAGCATCCGCACTCGGTGGCGCTGGCGAAGGAAGAGCTGAAGGCGGCCATTGAGCGCGTGGCGCAGTTTAGCGATGAGCGGTCGCATGCGGTGCGTGTGCAGGTGTCGGCGGGCGAGCTGAAGATTCACTCGTCGCTCTCGGAGACGGGCGAGAGCGAGGACAGCATTGCGGCGACCTACGAAGGGCCGAATGTGGAGATCGGGTTCAACGCCGTGTATGTGCTGGATTTCCTGAAGGCATGCGGGGAGTCGAGCGTGGCGTTCCACTTCAAGGACGCGGCCAGCGCGGGCGAGATGCGGCCGGCGGGCGAGGATGTGAACTACACCTACCGCTACATCATCATGCCGATGCGCATCTGAGGCGGCTCCGCCGCTTTGCCGCGGCCCATGCGCGAGGTGGCTCCGCCACGTTTTCGCGGCCCTGGCGGTGGCTCCGCCACCTTGTCGCGGCCCATGCGCGTGGGGGACCGCTCCCTTACGGTCGCGGCTCAGTTGTGGGGTTTGCGGATAGCGGACGGGTTTGCAGGTGACGGCCGGGTTGATTGAGTGACGGATGGTTCGCTGATGATGGGCCGACTGTTCGAGTGATGGATGTGGATTGCGGGCGAATGATCGGTCGCGCGGGCTGAGGATGGAAGTGGCGGGGGAGTGAAGTTCGGAGTGGAAGTTTGAGTTAAGGAGTTTATGGCAATACCGGAAGCTTACGATTCATCGAGTATCAAAGTCCTGGAGGGATTGGAGGCGGTGAGGCTGCGTCCGGCGATGTATATCGGCTCGACGCGGGAGGCCGGGCTGCACCATTTGGTGTACGAGGTTGTGGACAACTCCGTGGACGAGGCGCTGGCGGGATATTGCACTGAGATTTCGGTGACGATCCACATCGACAACTCGATCACGGTGATCGACAACGGGCGCGGGATTCCGGTGGACATCAAGGAAGAGTTTGGTGTTTCGGCGGCTGAGATTGTGATGACGAAGCTGCACGCCGGGGGAAAGTTCGATACGAACTCCTACAAGGTGTCGGGCGGATTGCACGGCGTGGGCGTGAGCTGCGTGAACGCGTTGAGCGAGTGGCTGAACCTGGAGATCTACCGCGATAAGGCGGTGTGGGAGCTGCGTTTCGAGTGCGGCGTGGCGAAGGGGAAGCTGGAGAAGACGGGCAAGGCGGGTTCGAAGACGGGGACGAAGATTACGTTCAAGCCGGACCCGACGATTATGGAGGTGACGGAGTTTAACTACGACACCCTGGCCCAGCGGCTGCGCGAGCTGACGTTCCTGAACAAGGGCCTGAAGATTACGCTCACCGATGAGCGGCAGGACCCGATCAAGGTGCATGAGTTTTTGTACAAGGGCGGGATTTCGGAGTTCATCCAGCACTTGAACCGCGGCAAGGAGATGCTGCACGAGAAGCCGATCGCGTTTGAAGGCGAGCGTGATATGCCGAATGGCGGCAAGGTGGTGGTGGAGATCGCGCTGCAGTACAACGACAGCTACTCAGAAACGCTGTTCAGCTTCGCCAACAACATCAACACGCGGGACGGCGGGACGCACCTGTCAGGTTTCCGCAGCGCGTTGACGCGGACGATCAACGCCTATGGGACGGCGGCGAACCTGTTTAAGGAAAAAGAGAGCCTGACAGGCGACGATGTGCGCGAGGGGCTGACGGCGGTGATCAGCGTGAAGCTGCCGCAGCCGCAGTTTGAAGGGCAGACCAAGGGAAAGCTGAACTCGGACATCGAAGGCATCGTGAAGCAGGTGATGAACGAGCGGCTGGGCGAGTATTTCGATAAGAACCCGGGCGTGATGAAGAAGATCGTGTCGAAGGCGATCGATGCATCGCGGGCGAGCGAAGCGGCGCGGAAGGCGCGCGACCTGACGCGGCGCAAGGGGGCGCTCGATGGCGGCGGGCTGCCGGGGAAGCTGGCGGATTGCCAGGAGAAGGACCCGGCGCGGTGCGAGCTGTTCCTGGTGGAGGGCGAGTCAGCAGGCGGGACGGCGAAGACGGGGCGCGATAGGAAGTACCAGGCGATTTTGCCGTTGAAGGGCAAGATCCTGAACGTGGAGAAGGCGCGCTACGACAAGATGCTGTCGCACGAGGAAATCCGGGCGATGATCACGGCCATCGGGACGGGGATCGGCCAGGACGATTTCGACATCGAGAAGCTGCGCTACGGCAAGGTCATCATCATGACCGACGCCGATGTCGACGGCTCGCACATCCGCACGCTGCTGCTGACGTTCTTCTTCCGGCAGATGCCGGAGCTGATCAACCGGGGGCATGTGTTTGTGGCGCAGCCGCCGCTGTATCGCATCAAGAAGGGCAAGAGCGAGAAGTACATCAAGAACGATGGGGACTTCACGAAGGAGATTCTGCGGCGGGCGACGGAAAACGTGAAGGTGTCGACGACGCAGAACGGTGTGCCGTCGCACACGCTGGAAGGCACGGAGCTGCGGAACTTCCTGATCTCGCTCGATGAGTTTCAGGGCCTGGCGCGGAAGGTGGAGCGGCATGTGCGCGATGCGCGGGTGGTGGAAGCGCTGACCAACGTGCAGTGGAAGATCGACACGAAGGCGGATTTCCAGGACAAGGCGAATTTGCAGCCGGTGTTTGACTGCCTGGAGGCGCTGAAGATGGCGCCGCAGTGGTTGGAGGATGAGGAGCATTCGGCGTGGATGGTGACGTTCCACGATCATCTGAACGCGCTGCGGAAGATCAATCTGGAGCTGGCCGGGACGCCGGAGTTTCGCAAGATGCGGTCGTTGGCGCGGCAGATTGACCGCTACAACCATCCGCCGTTCGCGGTGACCAAGGAGAGCGGGGCGGCCGAGGCGCGGACGGATTGGAAGGACCTGCTGACGTTTTTGAAGGGCGAGGGGATGCGCGATGCGTCGATCCAGCGCTACAAAGGGCTGGGGGAGATGAACTCGGAGCAGCTGTGGGAGACGACGATGAACATCGAGTCGCGGACGCTGCTGAGAGTGGAGTTGCGCGATCTGGTGGAGAGCGATGAGATCTTCTCGACGCTGATGGGCGAGAACGTGGAGAACCGGCGGAAGTTCATTGAAGAGAACGCGCTGGACGTGCGGAATTTGGACGTGTAGGGCGAGCGGTTCGCGGGAAAGCTAAAGGGGATGGCGCGAGGCCATCCCCTTTTCGTTTTGGTGGATGTGGAGCGGGTGTTAGCCGCGGTCGTAGCTGGCTTCCAGCGCCGAGTCGTGGCCGACCATTTCGTGGAAGCGGTCGACGGAGGTTTGGAGGGTGGAGGAGAGTTCGGCCATCTCCTCGCCGGCGGCGGCGGTTTCCTCGGCGTTGGCGGCGGTTTGGGAGGTGACGTTCTGCATTTGCAGGATGGTCTGGCTGATTTGGGAGATGCCGTGGGCCTGCTGTTCGGAGCTGGCGTTGACCTGGGCGTTGAGCTCGTTGGACTGGGTGGTGTTTTCGGTGACGACGCGCATGGAGTCGACGAGTTCGTTGACGCGGTCGCGGCCGTCGCGGGAGCTGCGGATGGAATCCTCGATGAGGGCTGAGGTGTCCTTGGCGGCCTGAGCGGAGCGCTGGGCGAGGTTGCGGACCTCGTCGGCGACGACGGCGAAGCCCATGCCGGCTTCCCCGGCGCGGGCGGCCTCGACGGCGGCGTTGAGGGCGAGGATGTTGGTCTGGAAGGCGATTTCGTCGATGACGTGGATGATGCGGGAGATCTTCTCGGAGGACTGGTTAATGTCGTCCATGGAAGACTTCATTTGCTCAAACTTCTTGTTGGCGGCATCGAGGAGGCCGGTGGCGCTTTGAGAGAGCTGAGCGGCGGACTGGGAGTGGTGAGCGTTTTGTTTGGTCATGGAGTTGATCTCTTCGACGGAGGCTGAGGTTTCCTCGAGCGAAGCGGCCTGATCACTGGCGCCCTGGGCGAGGAGCTTGCTGGCGGCGCGGACGCGGCCGGCGGCGGTGGCCACCTGGGAGGCGTCGCGGGCGAGTTGGGTAGCCACGGCACGGAACTCATGGTTGACGCGGCGGAAGAAGAGAAGGGAGAGGATGCCGGTGCCGATGGAGAGGACGACGAAGGCGGCGATGATCCAGCGGTTGATGGTGGCGCTGGAGGCGGCTTCGGCGGCGGCGGCGCGGAGGCCTTCGCGCTGGGCGGTGGCGAATTTGGCCATGGTGGAGCGGACCTCTTCCTGGGCGGGATTGAGGGCTTCGGTTTGGAGTTTCAAGGCGACGTCCATCTGCTGGTTATCGAGGGCGGTGGACATCTGGGAGGAGATCTGGGCGATCTTCTCGAGCGAGGCGGCGACCTGGCTGACCTGCTGGCGTTCAGCCTCGGTGGCGGCGCATTTGCGGATGTCGTCCATGAGGGCGAGGACCTTCTGCTCGGATTCCTTCCACTGGCGTTTGTATTGGGAGGCGCCGGCGGAGTCACTGAGCATGGTTTGCAGGACTGCGCCGCGGCGGACGGCGCCGAGAGTGGAGAGTTCCTCGCCGAGTGCCGCGGCCAATTGGACCTTACGGGAGGAGACGTTGACGACCTGGTCGAGTTCCTTGGCCAGGGTGTGGATGCCCCGGAAGGAGACTGTGCTCAGCAGGGCGATCGCCACCACGAGGGCACCCACCAGGAAGCCGATCTTGGCGGTGACGGTCGTGGACGAAGGGTTGGAGTGGTTGACAGCGGACATGGAATCCTCTCTCGCAGCCGGATGTGAAAGGCCTATTCCCAGCCCACGCGGGGGGCCGGGAAGAGGGCTGGAATCAGGGTTTAAAGCTAAAGGTCAGGGTGGTGAGCACCTTCTGGGCCTTGCCTTGGACCTGGATGGGCTTGAACGACCACTTTTTGACGGCGTCAACAGTGGCGGCGCTGAACACGGCGTTGCCCTTGACCACCTTGGCGTCGGCGACCTTACCTTCTTCGTCGATGGTGACATCGACCTCGACATCGCCGGTTAGGCGGAGCTGGCGGGCGACGGCGGGGTAGGCGGGCGGCACTTTGCTCTGGACGTTGCTCATTGCCGTGGGCTGAGGGATGCGGACGGGTTCTTCTGCGGCAGTGAGAAGCTGCGGCAGAAGGCCCAGGGACAACGGCAGGATGGCGAACACGGCAAATTGTTTGCTGTTCATTTGGTGGTTGCTCCTCGATGGTGTTTCAGGGGTGCGCACGAGCGGGAGCTTGGGTGGAACCAGGGCGGAAAGCTGGTCGCCTGGCTGAGCGGGGCCGAGCTGGTGCGCTTTGCGTGCACAAGGTCCTTATCGGAACAGATAGCCGGGCAAACAGAAAAATGTGCCTTCATTTTCGACACAAGGGTGTGTTGGCGGGGGCGACCGTGGAATGGGGGTAGTAGCCGTTAGCGGAGGACGGAATCGAGGAAGGACCAGGCGGCGGAGCGGGCTTCGGTGGGGAAGTCGTGGGGACAGTCGGGGAAGACGGCCTGGAGGCGGTTGGGGGGGAAGAGGGAGGAGGTGGCGGCGAGGCAGTCGCGGACGCCGGTGACATCGAAGTTGTCGTCGTGGAGCGGAGCGTTTACGAAGAGGGCACGGGGGGCGATGGCGGCGAGGACGTCGGGGAAATCGAAGGGCATGCGGCGGGGGTCGAGGGCGTAGTGCGAGGCGATGCGGGGCATGTAGCCCTGGTGGGACCAACCTTTGAGGTTGCCGCCGTAGTATTTGGCAAAGGCGGTGAAGCCGCAACTGGTGACGGCGGCGTGGATGCGGGGGTCGAAGGCGGCGATGAAGAGGGCGTTGTGGCCGCCGAGGGAGTGGCCGACGGCGGCGAGGTGGCGGATGCCGGGTTGGGCGAGGAGGAGGTCGACGGCGGCGCGGTGGTTGACGATGCCTTTCATGGAGGCGCTGAGGTAGCCGCGGGCGTAGGGGTCGAGGTAGTATTCGCCGAAGTTGGGGTAATCGGGGGCGAGGCAGAGGTAGCCGCGTTCGGCGAGTTCTTTGGCGGTGTGGCGGGAGAAGCGGGAGCCCATGCCGGCCACCTCATCTTTACCGGAGCGCTGGGTGGAGTGGAGGCAGAGGGCGGCGCGGGTGGTGGCGGTGTGGGGTACAAGGAGCCAGGCGGGGACGGGGTCGCCGGGTTCGGGCTCGTAGGTGATTTTGTGGCGGGTGTAGGCGGGGAAGTGTTCGCTGAGGAGGGTGCGGACGGAGGCTTTGACGCCGGGGCTGGGCGGAGGGAGGGGGCCCATGACTTCCTGCATGCGGGCCAGTGTGGTGGTGCGATCGAGGGGTGTCATGGTAGGGACGGGCAGATTCGAACTGCCGACCTTCCGCTTAGGAGGCGGACGCTCTATCCAGCTGAGCTACGTCCCCCCGCCATAGCTCAATTGTAGTCAGGTTGGGGGTGGTGTGTGAGGGGAGGTTTCAGGCGGCGTCGGGCCAGAGACGTTCCAGGAGAGCGTGAATGGTGTCGCGGCGTTTGTGGAGCTGATCCTTCATGGTTGAGGTGCTGGTATGACGGATTTCGACGGCGAGATCGGACCACTCGCGGGCGAGAAGTTCGTGAACCAGGTCCCATTCCTCGAGGGATAGCTGGGGGTGTGTGAGACTGGCGGTGTTCATGACAGTCCTCCTCAGCAGGGTTCCTGCAGCCACACTGTAGCACTGGGGGGGTTGGGGGAGAAGGGGAATTGTGGGGGGAGGTGGGCTATTCGGCCAACTTTCGGAAGGCCTTACCGTACCGCTTGTGGGCTACCTTCTGGGCCTCTTCAAACTTCCGTCGCCGGGCGGAGGGCTTCGCGGGCGCCACTATCAGCCGTTGTCCGTCCGTGGTGATTTCAAGCGGCGTGTCGGCGTCGATATGGAGGAGGTCCAGAATCGGCCGGTCAATCACCAGCGCGAGGCTGTTTCCGTGCTTGGTCAACTTCTTTACCATGGTGGAACTCCGTATCTCCAATGTATCATTAGCCGAGGTGGCCTGTGTTTCGCACGGAGAAGCAACGGCGATCAGCGGCTATCGCGGCTTCGTGATGGCGACTTCTCGTTCCTTTGAGCTGCTATCAATTCGGTTCAAGAAGCCAGCGACGGCTGACTTGGGCCGACCAGGATTGGGCTTTGAACAGGTCAGCGAAGTGGTTATCCGTATTATGATCGGATCGTTCGAGATTCCATAGCTCTGGAGCTTTCAGCGAGAGGGCACTGCGAGATGGGCGAGCCGAAAAGCAACCGATTTACAAAGTACTTCGCGCCTTTACTTGATGCACTTCGCTCCACGCATCCGACACCCATGCGTCCGGCAGAGGCTCGAGCGTCGATACGAGCCAAGATCGACGTTCCGGCAGATGACCTCACCAGGTTCATCGTAAACGGAAAGCAATCGATCTTTGAGAACGATGTTCATTGGGCGCGGTTCTACTTGGCTAAAGCCGGTCTTATCGGGGCGCCGAAGCGGGGCTTGTGGGGCCTAACGTCGGAAGGCCTCAATACACGGCTTGGGCCAGAGGAAACCTGGGCTCTCTACGTTCGCATCCGCGACGCGAACCGGTCGGACAGCACGAGGGACGAGGAGGACAGCCCTGCCCCCGGCGTTTCGGACGCCGAAGATGAGGAAGGAGTGTCGTACTGGTTTGTGGGTGCCGTTTGGCACAAATCGGATGATCAGGTTCCCCGCTTTCTTGCCGAAGGGATCTGGGAGAACGGATATGAGGACCTGTTCTCCGATCTCGTGCGCCGCATGAAGCCTGGCGACAGAATCGCGATCAAGGCGACTTTCGTGAAGAAACGCGGACTCCCCTTTAACGTCGGTGGGAAGCCGGTCTCTGTGATGCGCATCAAGGCGACTGGCACAATCCTCGAGAACCTGAACGATGGAATGAAGGTTAAGGTCGTCTGGGACCCACCTTTCGAACCGCGCGATTGGTACTTTTACACTTATCGAACGACTATCGTTGAAGCCGACGCTGAGTCAGAGGCCGCCAGCCGTTTGATTGGCTTCACTTTCAAGGGTGCCGCGCAGGACTACGCTTGGTGGTTGGCGCGGCCCTACTGGGTTGAGAAGTATGGCGTCAAGCCAGTGGTGGCCGCAGCGGCCCCATCAGCGGAGGATCGAGACGGCGAGGGGGAGGAAACTGTCGAAATTGAGGAGGAACAAACCTATACCATCGACGACATCATCGCTGATGGTTGTTTTCTTGGACGCGAAGAACTTGCCGAGATCCTTGGGTGTTGGCGTTCGAAAAAGAACCTTGTGCTCCAGGGTCCCCCCGGTACAGGTAAGACTTGGCTGGCAAAGCGTCTCGGATTCGCGCTCGTGGGTTCAAAGGACCGCGAGACAACACGATCCCGGCTTCGAGTTGTCCAGTTTCACCCTTCACTCGCTTATGAGGATTTCGTGCGCGGGTGGCGACCTAGTGGCGATGGAAGGCTCTCCCTCGTGGATGGAATTCTAATGCAGGCCATTGACGCGGCTTCGAGCGAACCGGATCGGCCCTTCGTGCTCGTCATCGAGGAAATCAACCGTGGCAATCCTGCGCAGATATTCGGCGAGATGCTGACTCTGCTGGAAGACAACAAGCGCCGACGTTCGGAGGCCATCGAGCTCGCCTATCGGAAAGATATTGACGAGCGTGTCCATATACCCAAGAACCTCTTCGTTATCGGCACGATGAATGTTGCTGACCGGTCGCTCGCCATCGTGGATCTCGCGCTCCGACGCCGCTTTGCATTCGTTGATCTGGTTCCAAGACTGGGAACCGCTTGGCGCTCATGGTGTGCGGAGCGTGGCCTTGACGAATCAATGGTCGGCGAAATCGAAGTTCGGATTGGTGCTCTTAACGCGGAGATCAGTTCCGCTGTCTCGCTGGGTCCACAGTTCCGGATTGGGCATTCCTATGTCACACCCGACGGCGACGAAAAGATCACTGACAGTCGCGCTTGGTTTAGGGCGAAAGTTGAGACGGAGATCGGTCCCGTCCTGGATGAATACTGGTACGATTCCCCACAGATCGCGAAGGCGGCGCGGTCTAGGCTCCTTGCTGGGCTCCTCTAATGCGGCCTGACGTGCCTCTGGGCGAGCGCCGGATTGGGCGCATTCCGGTTCGAAATCTCTGGTTCCTGATGCTTTACGCTTCAGACCTCACCCGGATCAGTGGCGACTTCAAGGCCCTCGTGGACGAGAGCATAGATGATTTACCGGAGTTGGTGGCGCGCCTACTTGCCGACTCGGTCGAGCGCCGGCTACGTCGAAACCTCAGCCGGGGTTACCGACCTCGTCAGATGGTTCTTGCGCGGGTGCGTGGCCGTATCGACATCTTGACGACTGAATCGCGCCTACTGCTCTCAAGAGGCGAAGTCTATTGCCGCTTCGAGGATCTGACCATTGACACGCCACGCAACAGGCTCGTACGCGCTGCGTTGGATCTCATGGCACGGTTACTCCGAAACGGTGAATTGGTTCACCGTTGTCGCGCGCTAGCGTCCACGCTAGCCAGGGCCGGCGTCGGCGGCGTGCGCCCTTCTCGTGCCGACTTGGCGCTCGACCAAATCGGCCGGAACGACGGGACCGACCGCTTCATGATGGCACTTGCTCGGCTTGCCTTCGATCTGGCACTCCCAACCGAAGATTCGGGGGCCACAGCCCTTGTCGCGCCTGATCGCGAAGAGGTGTGGGTTCGCCGGTTGTTCGAGAAGGCCGTCCTCGGGTTTTCTCGAATCGAGTTGGAGCCGCTGGGATGGACTGTTAGCGGAAGTATCCCGCTGGAGTGGCAGGTGTCGTCTGAATCTGAGGGGCTTGCCGCCATTCTCCCTCGGATGGTGACTGACATCGTGCTCGATCCACCCGATGAGGGTTGCCGCGTGATCGTAGACACGAAGTTCGCGTCTATCCTGTCTGCTCGGCGCTTCGGCGATGTCAGCCTGAAGAGCGGATACCTATACCAAATGTATGCCTACATTCGATCTCAGGAGGGGCGTGAACCCCGGTGGAACGGAGCCGCCGGACTATTCCTGCATCCCGCGGTTGGCGGGGCGGTCCACGAACACGTAGTCATCCAGAACCACGCGATTACTTTCGCCACCGTAGATCTCAGTAGCCCGGCTGCGGCAATCCGACACGAATTGCGAAGGCTCCTTCGCGGTAAGCATCAGGCATAGACCAGTGACAGCAGGTACTGACTGAGCGGATTGTGTCAGTCGTAAAAGTTGCTGGTCGTGAAGGCTACCAGCGTTTGAGGCCTTTGGCGCCGATGTCGGTGCGGTATTGCATGCCGTCGAAGGAGATGTTGGCTAGTTCGCGGTAGGTGTTGGCGCGGGCGGCTTCGAGGGTGGGGCCGCGGCCGGTGACGCCGAGGACGCGGCCTCCGGCGGTGACGATGCCTTGGGGGGTGGCCTTGGTGCCGGCGTGGAAGACTTCGCAGGCGGTGGAGCCGAGGCCGTGGATGAGGTCACCGGTGCGCGGTGTGGCGGGGTAGCCGTGGGCGGCGAGGACGACGCAGATGGAGGGGTCGGGTTTCCAGGTGGGGGTGGCGCCGTCGAGGAGGGTGGCGAGGAGGTCAGAGTCCATGCGGTGCATGAGGGCCTGGGTTTCGGGGTCGCCGAGGCGGGCGTTGTACTCGAGGAGCTTGGGGCCTTCGGAGGTCATCATGAGGCCGGCGTAGAGGAAGCCGGAGTAGGGGTGGCCGTCGGCGGACATGCCGGCGGTGGTGGGTTCGATGACGGTGTCCATGATGAGGGCGGTTTGCTGGGCGTTGAGGATGCGGCCGTCGCAGTAGGCGCCCATGCCGCCGGTGTTGGGGCCTTGGTCGCCGTCGTGGATGGTCTTGTGATCCTGGGTGGCTTCGAGGGGGATGGCGCGGCCATCCTTCACATAGACGATGAAGCTGACCTCTTCGCCGGTGAGGAACTCTTCCAGAAGAAGCGGGGCTTCGGGGAGGGCTTGGAGAGCGGCGAGGGCTTCGGTTTCGTTGGCGGCGATGATGACGCCTTTGCCGGCGGCGAGGCCGTCGGTCTTGAGGACGACGGGGTAGCCGAGTGATGAGAGATGGGGGCGGGCTTCGGCGCGGGAGGTGAATTTGCGGGCGGCGGCGGTGGGGAGAGCGTGGCGTTCAAAGAACGATTTGCAGAAGACCTTGCTGCCTTCGATGCGGGCGGCGGAGGCGGTGGGTCCGATGATGAGTTTGCCGTGGGAGTGGAAGAGATCGACGACGCCGTCGACGAGGGGGCGTTCGGGGCCGACGACGGTGAGATCGGCCTGGATGGACTCGGCGGCGGCTAGATACGCGGCGGGGGAGGAATCGGGCAGGGTGAGATTTGAGCCGAGGCCTGCGGTGCCGGGGTTGCCGGGGGCGCAATAGATGTTGGGCTTGGCGGGGCTGAGGGCGAGTTTCCAGGCGATGGCGTGTTCGCGGCCGCCGGAACCGATGACGAGGATGTTCATGGGTATCGAGAGTAAGCGGAATACAATGATATCAATGCGGGGAAGTTACGATGTCATCGTGATCGGGGCTGGGCATGCCGGTTGTGAAGCGGCGCGCGCGGCTGGGCGGATGGGGCTGCGGACGGCGCTGGTGACGATGAATGCGGACCTGATTGCACAAATGTCGTGCAACCCGGCGATTGGGGGGATTGCGAAGGGCCATCTGGTGAGGGAGATCGATGCGCTGGGTGGGGTGATGGGTGAGGTCACGGATGAGGTGGGGATACAGTTCCGGTTGTTGAATACGAGCCGGGGTCCGGCAGTGTGGTCGCCGCGGGCGCAGTGTGACAAGCGGCAATACCGGGTGCGGATGAAGGAGGTTTTGGAGCAGGAGCCGAATGTGCGGATTCTGCAGGCGGAGGTGGCGTCGCTGCGGATTCACGGGGAGGCGGGGAAGCAGGTGGTGGAGGGGGTGGTGCTGGCGGATGGGCGGGAGTTGAGGGCCGGGGCGGTGGTGGTGACGACGGGGACGTTTCTCAACGGCCTGGCGCATGTAGGTGAACAGACTTACACGTGTGGTCGGAATGGGGAGGCGCCGTCGGTGGCGTTGGGGGAGCAGTTGCGGCAGTCGGGATTGCGGTGGGGGCGGTTGAAGACGGGGACGCCGCCGCGGCTGGATGGGCGGAGTATCCAGTGGGATCGGTTTGAAGCGCAGGAGGGGGACCGGGAGCCGACGCCGTTCTCGTTTTTGACGGAGCGGATTGAGCGGGAACAGATCAAATGCCACATTGCGTACACGACGGAACGGACGCGGGAGGTGGTGCGGGCGGCGATTGACCGGTCGCCGCTGTATAGCGGTCAGATTGAGGGGATTGGGCCGCGGTATTGCCCTTCGATTGAAGATAAGTTCGTGAAGTTCCCCGACAAGGAGCGGCACCAGTTGTTCCTGGAGCCGGAGGGGCTGGATACGAATGAGGTCTACGTGAATGGGATGTCGACGAGCATGCCGCTGGATGTGCAGGTGGCAATGCTGGAGTCGGTGCCGGGGTTGGAGGAGGTGGAGGTGATCCGGCCGGGGTATGCGATTGAGTATGACGCGATCGACCCGCGGGAGTTGGATCACAGTCTGGAGGTGAAGACGATCCGGAATCTGTTTTTGGCGGGGCAGATCAATGGGACGTCGGGGTATGAAGAGGCGGGTTGTCAGGGGTTGATGGCGGGGATCAATGCGGCGCGACGGGTGAGGGGTGAGGATGGGGTCCGGCTGGAGCGGACGGACGGGTACATCGGGATCTTGATCGATGACCTGGTGACGAAAGGGGCGGATGAGCCGTACCGGATGTTTACGTCGCGGGCGGAGTTCCGGTTGCACTTGCGGATCGACAATGCGGATGAGCGGTTGACGGGGTTGGGGCGGAAGGTTGGGTTGGTGGATGACCGGAGGTGGGAGAATTTTGGGCGGCGGCAGAGAGAGCGGGAGGTGGTGCGGGGGTTGTTGGGGACGCTGCGGTTGAGCGCTGCCCGGTTTCCTGGGTTGGGAATTGAGAATGGGGACAGCCCGCTGGCGGCGGCGTGGTTGCGGCGGCCTGAGGCCCAGATTGAGGCGCTGCGGCCTTGGATTGAGGCGCAGTATGGGGAGGCGGTGGGCAGGGAGGGGCTGCGGAGTGTGGAGATTGAGTTGAAGTACGCGGGGTATATCGATCAGCAGCGGCGGCAGATGGACCGTTTGCGGGATAGCGGGGAGCGGACGATCCCGCGGGAGTTCCGGTATGAGGGGATTCCGGGGTTGTCGCGGGAGATTCGATCGAAGCTAGAGGCTGTGCGGCCGGAGACGTTAGGGCAGGCGGGGCGGATACCGGGGGTTACGCCGGCGGCGATTGTGGTGTTGGACTGCTATTTGACGCTGGGGGAGAGAAGGCAGGGGGGGTAGGGGGGGAGTTTTTTTGGTTGTTGGCGCGGGCGTTCGCGGTGCGGGTGGTGGGTCGCGTTGTGGGGTGGTGATGGAGGTATTAGGTCGCGCATGGGTGACGGGGTGGTTATCCTTTTCATACCCGCTCTCTATTTCGTTCCGCGAGATTTGGAGATTTCCAGGGTAGGCGACTTGCTGGGTATTCTCCTGTACCTGTCTCTGGCGTAGCCGGCCTGAATGGTGGATGGCAGTTTGGCTGGTGGTGGTATCTTTGTCATTGCCGCTTCTCCCTGCCCCGGTGTGGTTGGTTTATTTCAGTATGGGCGCCCTGGCGTTGATTTTCCAGCCTTTTTGCTTATTGCCTCGGCATGGTTGGCAGATGTCGAGCATGGGCGATTTCCGGCTCCCTTTCGTTCGCTCTGTGACGCCGACTGGCGCGGCATGGTGGGGGGATTTCGAGCACGGTCTAGTTTCCGGTTAGTTTCCTTCACGCGTTGTTTCTCTGGCCCCCGAGAAGGTTGGAGGAGGAGTAGTTTTCGGTATTGGAGGTTTCCAATGTTGAAGGGTAGTCCGGCTTTTGCGGTTCTGGGTGCGGCTGTGGTTCAGTGGCGGTATGTTGAGAATGGCGCTACTGATCAGTCATTCGGATTGATCTGTTGGCGATGAATTTGGCGGTGAAGGGAGTTGAGGCGATATGAGTGAACTCAGGATGTTGTTGAATGGCTTCAGGCAGTGGCCGCCGGAGTTGGATGAGGCGCAGGGGACTTGCTGGAGGCCCATTTTTCGAAACTCAGACAGTGGATGGGGAAGATGAATCTTACGTCGGTGACTGCAGCGGAGGAGATTGCGCTGCGGCATTACGTGGAGTCGATGTGGTTGGGGGTGAGGATTCCGGATTGGGTGAAGACAATGGTGGACGCGGGATCCGGGGCTGGGTTTCCTGGGGTTCCGGTGGCGGCTTTGCGGGGAGATGTGAAGATGACGCTGGTGGAGGCAGACCGGAGAAAGGCGATCTTTCTTCGGGAGAGCACATTGGCGTTTCGGAATTTGGAAGTGTCGGTGGGTCGGATGGAGGAGTGGAGAGGGGATGTGGATGGGGTGGTTTCGAGGGGGTTAGGATTGAGGAAGTGCTGGAGTTTGCCCAGGCTCATGCGAAATGGTGTGGTGTGCTGACTAGTGCGGAGATTGCTGGTAAGTTTAGTTGGGAAGGCTGTGAGGAGTTGCCCTGGGACTCTGATCATGTCGTCGCCTTCCTCAAAGTTCCACGTGAAACCACCTGATTCCGACAGGCTTATCGTTCCACGTGAAACAACTGGAGCCATGTAATGGGTAAAGTAATCGCGATTGCGAATCAGAAGGGTGGGGTGGGGAAGACGACCACGGCCATCAATCTTGCAGCGTCGTTGGCGGCGAACGATGTTCGAGTTTTGCTGGTGGATATTGATCCGCAGGGGAACGCGACCACCGGGGTGGGAATCGCCAAAGCGGACTTGCCCATGAACTTGTACGACGTGGTTGTGGGGACTACGCCGATCTCGAACATCATTACGACGACGCAGATGGAGGGGCTTGACCTGGCGCCTGCGGACCGGAACCTGGTGGGGGCTAATTTAGAGCTTGTGGATGTACCGCAGCGGGAGTACCGGCTTCGCGAGCGGTTGAAGGAGGTACGGGAATCCTATCCCTACATCCTCATCGATTGTCCGCCCGCATTGGATCTCCTCACGCTGAATGCTTTGTTGGCGGCGGACTCTGTCTTGATCCCGATCCAGTGCGAGTTCTTCGCGCTGGAGGGTATTTCGCAGTTGATGGACACGATTGACCGAGTGAACGACTCGTTCAATCACCCGTTGAAGATTGAAGGCATCCTGCTGACCATGTACGATGATCGAACGAACCTGGCGCGGCAGGTGGCGGACGATCTGAAGGAATTTTTCGAGAAAGAGGTCTTCGAGACTGTGATTGCGCGGAGCATCCGGCTGGCGGAGGCGCCGAGCCACGGCAAGCCGATTTTGCAGTATGATGTCCGGTCGAAGGCCGCTGAGTCCTATATCAAGCTGGCGAAGGAAATTCTGGAGAATGACAAAGCCACACGAACAGACACGCAAGGCGCTGGGTAGAGGAATATCCTCGCTGCTGCCGAGCAAGCCGCCGGTTGCGCCCGAACCGGCCGACGAAGCAGCGAAGGACACGACGCGAAGCACAGGTGGGGTTGTGGTTCCGATTGGAAGCATCGATGCCAACCCGCTGCAGCCGCGGTCGATCTTTCAACCGGAGCGTTTGCGGGAGCTCTCTGACTCGATTTTGGCCAATGGGATCATCCAGCCGCTTATCGTGCGAACGAAAGGCGAGCGGTATGAGTTGATCGCGGGAGAACGACGGTGGCGCGCCGCGAAGCTGGCCGGGCTGACCGAAGTTCCGGTCGTGATCCAGAACCTGGTGGACGAACGGGTGTTGGAAGTCTCGCTGATCGAGAACATCCAGCGGGAGGATCTGAACCCGATCGAGGTGGCCGAGGCGTTTGACCGGCTGTGCCGCGAAATGGGGATGAGCCATGAGGAGATTGCGAAGCGGACGGGGAAGGACCGGTCGACGGTAACGAACATGATCCGGCTTTTGAGGTTGCCGGAGCAGGTGCAGGTGTTGTTAGCGGAGCGGAAGTTGTCGATGGGGCATGCGCGGGCAATTTTGGGGGTGGAGAAGCCAGAACTACAATTGTCGTTGGCGGATAAGGCGGCGGCTGAGGGGATGTCGGTACGGCAGGTGGAGCGGGCGGTTCAGAAGCTGAATGAAGAGCGCGAGCCTACGGAGCAGAAGGCGGGGCCGAAGTTGGACCCGAACGTGAAGGCGGCGGTGGAGGAGTTGGAACGCTTCCTCGGGACGCGAGTGAAAATCGAGCAGAAGGGGCAGGGGCGTGGGAGGATCGAGATCGAATTCTACTCGATGGAGGACCTGGACCGGATCTACTCGCTGGTAGTTCGAGAAGAAAACGAGTAGGCGGGGAGAAGGGGCAGGTTGGTGCCGGCGGTAGGAGTCGAACCTACGACCTACGGATTATGAGACCGTCGCTCTAACCACCTGAGCTACACCGGCACAGGAACCAATATAGCGAATCGCCGCGGGCGGCGAAAGGCGGCCGGCGAGGGTGGCGGTGTGGTGGGGGGTGGCGGGGGGTGGGGGTGGAGTGGGGGGCGCTGAGGATGGGCGGTGAGGGTGGCGCTGGGGATGGGCATTGAAGATGGGCAGTGAGGATGGGCGCTGAGCGTGGGCGGTGTGGTGCGGCGGAGAAGATGGAGGGTGAGGTGGGCACTGACGGAGGGCGGGGTGGTGCGGATGTGGGGAGCGAGGCGAGCGTTTGACAAGGTGGTTGATGCTTCCGTAGAGTCGTTCTAGTGTCGTCGCTCGCCGCCGTATTTTCCGGCGTCTCCAAAAGCTACCCGATCTATCGCAGTCCCGGTGACCGGTTGAAGGAGATCTTCACCCTTCATCGCAAGAGCTTCCATGAGGATTTCTGGGCGCTCCGGGACATTACCTTTGAGATCCGGCGCGGCTCCACGTTTTGCATTATTGGTGAGAACGGTTCGGGCAAGTCGACGCTGCTCCAGATCCTGGCGGGGATTCTCGCGCCGACTACGGGAACAGTTGAGGTGAGCGGCCGGATCGCGGCGCTGCTCGAGCTCGGCTCCGGATTCAATCCCGAGTTTAGTGGGCGCGACAATGTCTATCTGAACGGGTCGATCCTGGGTTTGTCGCATGCGGAGATGGAGCGGAAGTTCCCGCTCATCGAGCAGTTTGCCGAAATTGGCGAGTTCATTGACCAGCCGGTGAAGACCTACTCGAGCGGCATGGCGGTGCGGCTGGCGTTTGCGGTGGCCATTCACGTGGACCCGGAGATCCTGCTGGTGGATGAGGCCCTGGCGGTGGGCGACATCTATTTCCGCCAGCGCTGTATGCGCAAGGTGCATGAACTGCGGCAGCGCGGCGTGACGATCCTGTTCGTATCGCACTCGATGGGGGATGTGAAAGCGATTGGCGACCGGTCGATGTGGCTGGACCACGGCCATATCCGGGCGATTGGCGAGACGGACAAAGTGGTGGCACAGTACCTGGCGGCGATGTCGCAGAAAGACACCGCCTACTTGGAACTGAAGCCGGGCGTGCAGGCCGCGGCAGCGGTGGCTTCGGCTCCGCCGGAAGTGGTGACGACGATCCCGAACATCGACCACCGGCACGGGAATGGCCGCGCCGAGGTGATCGGAATCGCCGTGTACGATGCGCTGCAGAGGCCGGTCCACATGCTGATGCCGGACATGAAGGTGGTGGTGCGGATTTCCGTGAAGGCGCATGAGGCGATCGCTTCACCCAATGTCGGGTTCATGCTGCGCAATCATCTTGGGGTGGACTTTGCCGGAACGAATACGCTGCGGGAAGGCGTGACGCTCGGCGCTATGCAGCCGGGCGATTTGTGCACGGTGGATTTTCATCTCGACATCCCGATGTTGTACCCGAGCCACTTTTCCTTCTCGCCGGCGGTGGCCGATGGTCCGCTGACCGAATACAAGATGTGCGACTGGATTGACAACGCGCTCACGCTGCAGATGGGGCATGGAGCGGGACCCGTGTATGGGTACCTGCACTTGCCGTGCAAGGTAATGGTGAATTCGCAGTTGGGCAAGGCGGCGCCCACGGGGAGCGTGATCGTTGGCTGAATTTACGGGCGAGCGGGTGATTCCGGGCCAGGTGGACGCCGACCTGTGGAACGAGCACTATGCACGTTACCTATTTGCTTCGCGGCTGGCGCGGGGGCGGCGGGTGGTGGACCTGGGGAGTGGAAGCGGCTACGGAACAGCGGCGCTGGCGGAGTCGGCCGCACACGTGACGGGGGTGGAGATTTCGGACGAAGCAGTCCGATATGCGGCGGAGCACTACGGCTCTCCGAAGGTGGAGTTCGTCAACGCCTCGGCGACGGATACGGGTCTGGAAAAGGGCTCGTTTGACCTGGTGGTGGCGTTTGAGGTGATTGAGCACCTCAGCAACTGGGCCGACCTGTTGCGGGAAGCCAAGCGGTTGTTGAAACCGAGCGGGCAGTTGATCATTTCGACGCCGAACCGGGATTACTACGCCGAATCGAGGCGGCTGGCGGGGCCGAACCCGTATCACGAACACGAGTTCGATTTCGCGGAATTCGATCAAGCCCTGCGGGAGTTGTTCCCGCACGTATCGCTGTTCACACAAAATCATTCCGGGGCGGTGGTGTTTCAACCGTTGGGCAAGACGGCGGGAACGGAACTGCGGATGGATCGGGGGACGGCGGAGGCCGAGGGCGCGCACTTCTATGTCGCGGTGTGCGCGTTGAGCCCGCAGATTGGGGCTCCCACGTTTGTCTATCTGCCGACGGCGGCGAACGTTTTGAGGGAACGCGAGCGGCATATCCAGAAGCTGGAAGGTGAGCTGGTCCAGAAGACGGAATGGCTGGAAAAGAACATCGCCGAACACGCGGAGCTGGTGAAGACGCACGAGGGGTTGAAGCAAGAGCTGGAACAGCGGAACCGTTGGGCGCAGGAGTTGAACCAGCAACTGGCGGCCTCGGGCGAGCGTGTGGTGGCGTTGCAGGAAGAGCTGAGCGCGGAACAGGCGGCGGCGCGGGAGACGGTGGCGCGATATGAAGCCAAGGTCGGAGAACTGGAAGGGGACCTGGCGGCGAAAGTGGCCTGGGCGCAGGAGACCGAACAGCGGCTGACGGCGGAGCTGGAAAGCAAGATGCAGGAGCTGGCGAAGTGCGTGGCGCTGCTGCAACAGGCCGAGCAGACGCTGGAAGAACGCACGAACTGGGCGTTGACACTAGACAAGCAGCGCGAGGAACTGGAAGCGCGATTGAGCGCCGTGCAGGCCTCACGATGGCACAAGCTGGGCCGCTCGATTGGGCTTGGGCCTAAGGGCCTTGGAAGCAGATGACGGCGCGGCTGTTCGCACTTCTGCGTTCGCTTCCGCTGCTGCTGGTTTCTCCCCTCCTGATCGCCTTTCCGATGGCGATGCTGGCATTGACCGACCTGGCGTGGAAGCTCGCCGGGCGGAGACGAATGGCGCGCGACGAGCGGCCTCGGACGCAGGCGGCTTCGGTGGTGATTCCCAACTGGAACGGGCGCGACCTGTTGGAGAAGTATCTGCCGAGCGTGGTGGAGGCGCTGAGCGGCCATCCCGACAACGAAGTGATCGTTGTGGAGAACGGCTCGACAGATGGGTCGGCGGAGTTCGTCAAGAAGCACTTTCCCAATGTTCGGTTGGTTGAGCACAAGGAGAACCTTGGTTTTGGCGGCGGATCGAACTCCGGGTTCCGGGCGGCGAAGAACGACATCGTGGTGCTGCTGAATAGCGACATGCGGGTGGCGCAGGATTTTCTGCAGCCGCTGCTGGATGGCTTCACGGATGAGCGCGTGTTTGCCGTGTCGTGCCAGATCTTCTTCAGCGATCCACAGAAGAAGCGGGAAGAAACGGGGTTAACGCAGTGTTGGTGGGAGGCGGGCGGGTTGCGGGCGCGTCACCGGATTGACGACAAGGTGACGGACCTGTTCCCGTGTTTCTATGGCGGCGGCGGGTCGTGCGCGTTTGACCGGCGGAAATTTCTCGAGTTGGGCGGATTCGATGAACTTCTGCGGCCGTTCTATTTGGAAGACACCGACCTTGGGTATGGGGCGTGGAAGCGCGGATGGAAGGTGTTGTATCAGCCGAAGAGTCACGTGTACCACGAGCACCGGGGGACGATCGGCAAGAAGTTTTCGCAGGGCTACATCGATGCGGTGGTGAAGAAGAACTTCGTGCTGTTTGCCTGGAAGAACATTCACTCGTGGATCGGGGCGGGCAGCGCGCCGAGCGCGCTGGCGGGAACGGATGGGCCGTCGATCGCGGGTCACTTCTTCTATGCGTGGGCGGGGGCGCTGGTGAGCGCCTTGTTTGGTGATTCGCCGGAGCGGCCCAATCTCTACGCGCTGTGGAAGGCGTTCTGGCAGACGGGCGGCGCGATGGCGGCGCGGTGGCGGGCGCGGAGCTTGGCGGTGGTTGACGATGCCGAGGCATTCCGCCGGCCGTTGGGCGGATATTTCCGCGACCGGTTCGCGGCGATGCCGGAGCGACCGGAAAAACTGCGTGTGTTGTTTGTCTCGCCGTATCCGATTCTGCCGCCGGTGCATGGCGGGGCGGTGTTTATGTCGCAGACGTGCCGGCACCTGGCGGAACTGACCGAGCTGCACATGATCACTTTGCTTGATGCGCCGAAGGAAGAAGCGCCGCACGAGGAGCTCACGGCGAAGTGCGGATCGGCGGAGTTCCTGATCCGGTTGGAAGGGCAGCCGAAGACGTTTGGCTCGATCCTGCCGCATGCGATCCACGAGTATGCGAACCCGGAGATGGAGTGGGTGATTCACCGGCAGTTGCTGACGCAGGAGATTGACGTGCTGCAACTGGAGTATTTGCAGTTGGGGCAGTACACGGGCGAGTATGGGCGGATTGCCACGTTTCTGTTTGAGCATGATGTCTACTTTCAGAGCGTGGGGCGGCAGTTGCCGTTCATGCGCGGGGCGCTGCGGCGGGTGTCGGCGACGTATGAGTATTTGCGGGGGCTGCGGTATGAGCTGAAGCTGCTGCCGCATTTTGATCGTGTGCAGGTGTGCAGCACGGAGAACGAGGATTATGTGAAAGGCTTCCTGCCGGATGGCGGGGCGCGGCTGGATGCGCACTACCGGGCGGGGATCGACGTGACGCAGTATGCGTGCCACACGGGGGCCAGGGCGCCGAAGACGATGTTGTTTTTGGGCAGCTTCCGTCATGCGCCGAATGCGGAGGCGCTGGACTGGCTGGTGCAGCATGTGATGCCGCTGGTGTTGCGCGAAGAGCCGGAGGCGAAGCTGCTGGTGATTGGGAGCGATCCGCCACCGCGGTATTCGCTGCCCGACTTTGGCGATGCGATCGAGCTGCGCGGGTATGTGGATGACATTCACGGGCCGATGCGGGAGGCGGCGGTGTTTTTGTGTCCGATCCGGAGCGGGTCGGGCGTGCGGGTGAAGCTGCTGGAGTCGTTTGCGAGCGGGATTCCGGTGGTGTCGACTTGGCTGGGGGCGGAGGGGATTGCGCGGCAGGATGGCGAGATCTGTCTGCTGGCGGATGAGCCGGCGGAGTTTGCGCGGAAGATTCTGCAACTGTTCGCTGACCCGGCGGCGGCGGCGGAGATGGCGGGGCGGGCGCGGCGGGAGATGGAAACGAAGTGGGACATGGCGGTGCGGACAAAGGCGCTGGTGGAGAGCTATCGTCAAACGGTGGAGGCGAAGCGGCATGGGGCTGGATCTTGACGCGGAACGCAGGGCGCAGTTGTGGCGGCAGGTGGAGTCGCTGGTGGAGGGCTACGCGGCGGGGGTGGCGGAGCTGCCGGCATCGCCGCGATTGGACGCCGGGGAGATTCGGGCGCGGTTGAGTGCGTTCCGGTTTGATGCGCCGGTGGAGGCCGGGGAGGCGCTGGAGTTTGCGGCGCGGCAGTTGACCGAGTTTCAGGTGCATACGTCGCATCCGCTGTATTACGGACTGTTTAATCCGAAACCAACGGCGATGGGGGTGTTTGCGGATGCGCTGGTGGCGGGCTTCAATCCGCAGATGGCGGCGTGGAGCCACTCGCCGTTTGCGTGCGAGGTGGAGGAGCACCTGGTGCGGGCGTTTGGGGAGCGGTTTGGGTATGAGGCGGAGTCGACGGACGGCACGTTTTGTTCGGGCGGGGCGGAGGCGAACCACACGGCGCTGCTGGCGGCGCTGACGAGCGAGTTTCCGTACTTTGGCGAGCGGGGTGTGCGAGGGCTGGCGGCGCAGCCGGTGTTCTATGTGTCGGCTGAGGCGCACCACAGTTTTCACAAAGCGGCGCGGCTATGCGGGATTGGCGGCGGGGCGCTGCGGGCGGTGCCGGTGGACGATGGGTTGCGGATGCGGGCTGACGCGCTGGCGGCGATGATCGAGGAGGACCGGCGGGCGGGGCTGGCGCCGTTTCTGATTGTGGCCACGCAGGGGACGACGAATGCCGGAGTGTGCGATCCGATTCCGGAGGTGGCGGAGGTGGCGCGGGCGGAGAGGGTGTGGCTGCATGTGGACGCGGCGTGGGGCGGGGCGGCGGTGCTGGCGCCGTCGGTGCGGCATGTGGCGGAGGGGATCGCGGGGGCGGACTCGATTACGTTCGATGCGCACAAGTGGATGAGTGTGCCGATGGGGGCGGGGCTGTACCTGACGCGGCACCGGTCGATTCTGTCGCGGACGTTTTCGACGCCGACGGCGTATATGCCGAAGGAAGCGGCGGGGCTGGAGGTGACCGATCCGCATCTGCATTCGATGCAGTGGTCGCGGCGGTTCATTGGATTGAAGGTGTTCTTGTCGCTGGCGGTGGCGGGGTGGAGCGGGTATGAGGAGACGGTGGAGCACATGGTGCGGATGGGGGCGCGGTTGAAGGAGGAGCTGGGGCGTTCGCGATGGCGGGTGGTGAATGAGACACCGCTGCCGGTGGCGTGTTTTGTGGATGAGGATGGGGGAGATGCGCAGGAGATTGTGAACCGGGTGTTGGCGTCGGGGCGGGCCTGGTGTTCGACGACGGTGTTGCGGGGGACGGAGCGGGTGATGCGGGCGTGCGTGACGAACTACGCGACGTGCGAGGAGGATGTGGTGGCGCTGGTGGAGGCCCTGAACGCGGCACGCGGATAGGGGCAACCTGTAGGTTGCATTGTGGGGTGGCGCCTCGCGAGTGCGCAACCATACGGTTGCATCACTGAATTACACTGACAAGAGCCGATGGCCTGCCGTGGACGGTATCTTGGAAGTGATGCTGAACTCGGAAATCGGAACGGCGGCTCCCGTGTTTGCGGCGCTGGGAGACGAGACGCGGCTGCGGCTGCTCGCGCGGTTGTGCGCAGGCGGGCGGCTGTCGATTACGGAGTTGAGCGAGAAGCAGCCGATGACGCGGCAGGCGGTGACGAAGCACCTGCATGTGTTGTCGGAGGCGGGGCTCGTGAAGGCGAGCAAGCAGGGGCGGCAACAAGTGTGGGAGATGTCGCCGGAGAAGCTGAAGCGGGCACGGCGGTGGTTGAAGGCGTTTGTACAGAAGTCCGAGTAGCGGCTATTCGGGTTTGTGGGTGGCTTTGCCGCTGGCCTGGTCGCGTGCTTCCTGGGAGAGCGTGGTGTTGAACGAGGCGCCGTAGCCGTTGGTTTGGCGGTAGGGGTAGGCGCGCCAGGGGTCCTGGCCTTGGATGCGCGGGTCGTTGGTAGAGCGCAGCACCTCTTCGAGGCGGCGGCTCATGTCGAGCTTGACGGCGGAGTGGACATCGCTAAGTGCGAGGTTGTTGAGCTGGCCGGGGTCGGTGGTGACGTCGTAGAGCTCTTCGGGAGGGCGCTTGTTGAGGGTGAGCTCAACCTCGCGGCGGAATTTGACGCGGGTGGCGGGGAGAAGGAGCGAATCCTTGGAGGGGCCGCCGTCGATGTCGCCGTGGGTGGTTTTGTTGGAGCTGATGTAGTCGCCTCCGCTGGGCCACTCGTTGGGGAGGAAGTTGCGGATGTAGAGATACTGGCGGCGGCGGAGGGCGCGCATGGGGTAGCCGGCGTAGCCGGCGCGGGCGACGACGTGGCGCTCCATGGCGGTGACGACCTGTTCGCGGGCAGGGTCGATGACGCCGGACTTGTCAGAGAAGAGCAGGGGCAGGAGGCTCTTGCCGGCGATGCCGTCGGGGGCCTTCACGCCGGCGACGTCGAGGAAGGTGGGGGCGAAGTCGATGTGGCTGACGAGGTCGTCGACTGTGCGGCCGCCCTTGATCTTGGCGCCCCAGCGGATGGCGAGCGGCATATGGGTGCCCCAGTCGTAGAGGTTAGCCTTGGCGCGGGGGAAGGGCATGCCGTTGTCGCTGGTGACGATGATGAGCGTGTTGTCGAGCTCGCCCATGTCCTCGAGGATTTTCAGGAAGCGGGCGATTTGCTGGTCGAACCACTCGATCTCCATGTAGTAGTCGAGGATGTCGGAGCGGACCTCGGGGGTGTCGGGGAGGAAGGGAGGCAGGTCGACGTCTTCGAGCTTCTTGCCGGCGCGGAGGCCGCAGCCGGTGTCGTAGAGGCGGTGGGGCTCGGTGGAGCCAAACCAGAAGCAGAAGGGGTCGTTGTTGGGGCGCTCTTTGAGGAAGGCCTGGAAGTTGGCGGCGTAGTCGCGGGCGTCGAGTCCAGGGGCGGGGGCGGGGTTGCGGTTCACTTGGTTGAACTGGCGGCCGCAGGGATTGCGGTCGAGGCCGAGGGCGCGCCAATCACCTGGTCCCCAACCTTTGCCGGTGAAGCCGACCCAATAGCCGGCCTTCTTCAAGAGCTGGGTGTAGAGGGGGAGTTCCTTCGGCATCGCGCCGTAGAGGAGGCCTGCTTCGCCGGTTTGCCAGATGTGGCGGCCGCTGAGGATGGCGGTGCGGGAGGGGGTGCAGGAGGGCGAGGCGCAGAAGGAGTGAGTGAAGCGGACGCCTTCGCGGGCGATGCGGTCCTGGGCGGGAGTGTTGAGGCCGCGGGCGCCGTTGGCGGCGGTGTGGAGCCAGGACTGGTCGTCGGCGAGGATGAAGAGGATGTTGGGGCGGTCAGGCTTGGAGGAGTTCGAGCAGGCAGTGGTGGCGGCTGCGCCGAGGGATTGCAGAAGGCGGCGGCGGTTCATTTGGTGTTCACCATGAGGACGGGATCAGGGCCGGCGCCTTTCGGCGTTTTGAAGCTGCGGAGGAGTTTGCGGTCCTTCAGCGAAATGATGTGGACGGTGTCGATCTCTTCGGAGGAGGCGAAGGCGTACTGGCCGTCGGGGGAGACGGAGAGGGAGATGGGTTCGCCTTCGACGGCGATTTGAGCAACGGGCTGGCGCGTCTCGAGGTCGGCGATCTCGATCTTGTGATCGTGCATGAGGGCGTATACGAGGTAGCGGCCGTCGGGGGTGACGTCGCAGCGGACGGGGCCTTTGCCGCCGGTTTTGATTTCACCGATGGGCGCGTGGCGGGTGGTGTCGATGACGGTGATGACGCCCGATTCGCGATTGGTGACGTAGAGTTCCTTGTGATCGACGGAGAGGACGCTGCCTTCGGGCGCTCGCCGGTGGGCATCACCTTCATTTCGCCGCCGGTGGCGAGTTGAATGGCGCTGATCGTGCCGGAGCCGGAGTTGCTGACATAGGCATACTGCGCGCCGCCTTTGGTGGGGCCGAAGCGGACCATGTGCGGGGTTTTGCCCTTGGTGTCATAGGCGCGGAGAATGCGGCGGTCGCGGATGTCGAGGAGGAGGAACTGGTCGGGGTTTTCGACGGTGATGGCGAGGCGGTTGGTGGTGGGGTCGAGGTCGATGCCGTGGGGGCGGAAGAACTGATCGAGCTTGATGGTTCCGGTGCGGCGGCGGGCGGCGACGTCGACGATGGAGATGGTGTTGCCGCCTTTGCCGGCCTGCTCAATGCGCATGGCGCCGTTGTCGGTGATGTAGACGAAGCGGCCGTCGGGGGAGGCGACCATCTCATGGGGATGGAGGCCGACCTTGACCTCGCCGACACGCTGACCCTCCATGGTGTAGAAGCCGAGGGCGCTGGCTCCTTTTTCCAGGACCAGTAACGGAGCAGACTGGGCGGCCAAGGTGGCGGCCAGAAGGGGCAGAAGTACAAACGCTCGCATAGGACCTTGTTCATGTTGACACATTGCGCTATTCTCATGGGCTCATGGAGGACTCTTCGCCCGCACAGCCGCACCTGGAGGAACCGGAAGGTCCGCTGGTGACGGCACTGATCGTTTCGCACAATGCCGGAGAGGCGCTGCACCGTTGCGTGGCGGCGCTGGAAGCATCTCAGGGGCGGGAGAGGATGGAGATTCTGGTGGTGGACCAGGGGTCGCGGGATGGTTCGGCGACGCTGGATGCGGATTTCCCCGGCATCACACCGCTGCGGCTGCCGAAACATTTTGGGATGACCAAGGCGCGGAACATTGGGGTGCGGACGGCGAAAGGGGAGTATCTGCTGCTGCTGGCGCCGGAGGTGACGGTAAAGCCGGGCACTGTCATGGCGCTGGCCGAGGCGATGCAGGCGGACGCGGGGATTGGACTGGCGGCGCCGCTGCTGAAAGACCCAAGCGGGAAACCGGTGGCGCAGGTAACGGCGTTTCCGGCGGCGGCGACGATGGCGGAGTGGGCCAAGGGGGGAGCGCCGTGGCGGGCGGTGAGCGGGGAGGGAGCGGTGAAGGGCGATTGCCTGTCGAGCCGGGCGCTGATGGTGCGAAGAGCTACAGTTGTAGGAATGAACTATTTCGATGAACGGTTCGGGGAATCGTGGTCAGACATCGAGATGTGTTACCGGGTGCGGCGTGGGGGGAAGTCGGCGGTGGTGTTGACGGGAGTGGAGGTGACCGACGCGGGTGAGCCGGGATGGCCGGCGGCGTGGACGTCGGCACTGGAGGCCGACCGGCGGTTGGGGGCGGTGGCGTTTACGGGCAAGCATTTTGGATTTGGGGCGCAGGTGGGACTATTCCTGGGGCAGTTATTGGGTTCACTGGGGGGCCCTGGGGGGTTTGGGACGTTCAGCCGGATGCTTTCGGGGCAGAAGGTGGACGGGACGGAGCAGTTTGACTAAAGAGGGGCCTGCAAAAGGTCGATGGATGCGGAAGGAGTAAAACCATGGACGCGATGCTCTGGATGTTTCTCCCTTTGTTCACAGCCGCTGGGAGTGCGCTGCTTTCGTTTTACATCATGCAAGCGCGGATGGAAGTAGCTCTGGCGAAGGAGCGTGAGGCGCTGGTGGAGGCGCGCTCAGACCTGAAGAACATGGAGAAAGAGACGGAAGCGCGACTGAAGGCGACCGAGGAAGAGTCGCGGCGGAAGTCGATGGACGATTTTCTGGGCGAGTTCCGGGTGGAAGAGCGGCACTACATGCGGGAGAGCAAGTCGTTGTTTATGAACAAGAAGTCGATGGTGTTGCAGGAACGGCTGTACTTCCGCAACATTCCGTTGTCGAACTGGGTGGAGCACGAGTTGACGGTGGAAGAGGGGGGCGACGTGGGGAACCTGGCGCGGGCGGCGTCGATTTTCACGGCGCGGGCGTTGGGTTCGGAAAAGCCGGGGGCTCCGGCGCTGACGGGGGGCAAACCCGAGCGCGGGCATCACCGGATGCTGAAGGGCTAGAGGGGCCGGAAGGCTCAGATTCCGGGGGCGTGTAATCCCACTGTGAGCGAGGCTCGTCATTCCCAAGTAAGATGGGCGTGATGGCAGAGCCGCTGGCTCATCGCGGAGTGCTGAGAAGCAGCACGAGTGTGCCGCAGGCAGCGGCGGATCTCCTACGCGAATTCGATTCCTGGGTGGGGCGCGAGCAAAAGCGCGTGTACCTGTTGTGTCTGCGGATGCTGCAGGAAGCCGAGGAAGCCGACATGGCGGCGCAGGACTGTTTCCTGAAGGCGCACCGGGCGCTGACGGCCAAACAGAACATCGAGCTGGACGACCCATCGAAGTGGATCACGCGGATTGCCGTCAACACGTGTTTGGACCGGTTGCGAAGCCGGTCGTGGAAGCTGTGGCGGCGACGGCCCTCGCACGAAGATGAAGCGGTGATTCTGGCCAATGCGGCGGAAGAATCGCCGTGTGCGGAATCGCAGGCGTTTGCGCAACAGATCTCGGCGCGGCTGCAGGCGGCGCTGGCGACACTGAGCGAACGGCAGCGGGCGGTGTTTCTCTTGCGCCATTACGAAGACCGGAAGTTGGAAGAGATCGCCGAGATCCTCGACCTGGATGTGGGGACGGTGAAAGCGCACATGGCACGAGCCGTGGCGAAACTGAGGTTGTTGTTGCGGGATCTGTATGGGGAACTGAGATGAATGGGAAACACTGGACGAACGACGAGGTGGTGGACCACCTGTATGGAGTGGGGCCGGAGGACGGCCACGAGCGCGAGTGCGCGCAGTGCATGGCGCGGATCGTCGAACTGCGGGCGCGGCGTGAGGCGGTGGCGGGCAGCGCTAAGGTGACGGCGGACTTTCTGCGCAACCAGCAGCTGGCGATTGCCGGGCGCATCGAGGCGCGGCGGATGGAGCTGCAAGCCTGGTGGCGGATGCCGGTGTGGGTGGCGGTGATGGCGGCGCTGGCGCTGGTGCTTTCGGCGCCGCGGCCGGCGCGGGAAGCGACGGTGGCTGGGGGCCTGAACCGGGCAGCGGATGCGGAGATGTACCTGGAGATTTACCAATCGATTTCGTCGGAGGAGCCGCGGGCGCTGGCGCCGATGCATGGATTGTTTGAGGAGCAGTAAGTATGAAAACGACCTGGTTGGCGGGATTGTTGATGGCATTGACGCTGGTGGCGGGCGAGGCGGGGGCGCAGATGTCGCGCAGTTTCTTCCCGTGGTGGGAGATGCCGTTCACACGTGATCTGAACCTGAGTGACTCGCAGCGGCAGCAGATTCGGGAGATTTTGCGCGAGAACCGCGCGAAGATGATCGATCTGCGGGCGGCGCTGGAGAAGGCCGAGGGCGAGGTGGAGGACCTGTTCGAGGACGCCAACAGCGACCAGAAGCGGGCGGCTGAGGTGGTGGAGCGGATGGTGTCGGCGCGGGACAACATGACGCGGCACTTCACGCTGATGAGCTTGCAGATGCGGCGGTTGCTGACCAACGAGCAGTGGAAGGATCTGCAGAGCCGGCGGAACCGGTTTGAGAACATGCGGCGTCCGGGGGAGCCGGGCCAACAGGGAGAACCGCGGCGGAACAGGCCGAACTTTCCGCAACCCAAGGCCGGCGCGCCTCCGCAGAACCCGTAAAACCAGCCTCGGCGGGGTGCACGCCTGCGGTATGCTGGCGGGGGGACCTCGCCAATGCAGCCAGAACCACGTTTCCTCCCGCTCGCATTTGAGCGGCTGGGCTTCGAGGAACAGAAGCGCCGGCTGGGGGAGTTCCATGGCCGGATGCGGGGGCGGCGGAGCCTGCGCGACTTCTCGTCTGAGCCTGTGCCGTACGAGTTGATTGAAGAAGCAGTGGCGGTGGCGGCGACAGCGCCTTCGGGAGCGAACCAGCAGCCGTGGCAATTTATTATTGTAGTAGATACTGAGGTAAAGCGGGCGATCCGGGAGGCGGCCGAGGCGGAGGAGTTTGACAACTACAATAATCGTTTTCCAGAAGAGTGGCTGCAGGCGCTGGAGCCGTTTGGGACGGACTGGCGAAAGCCGTTTCTGGAGACGGCGCCGTATCTGATCGTCGTGTTCCGCGTCGATTATGGTATTGCCGGCGAGTCGAAGATCAAACATTACTATGTGAACGAGTCGGTTGGGATCGCCACCGGGTTCTTACTGGCAGCGCTTCACCTGGCGGGGCTGGCGACGCTGACGCACACGCCGAGCCCGATGGGGTTTCTGGGAAAGATTCTGGGACGGCCTGCCAACGAACGGCCTTATCTGTTGATCCCTGTGGGGTATCCGGCCGAGGGGGCCGAGGTGCCGAATATTCACCGCAAGGCGCTTGCGGAAGTTCTCGTCCGCTACTAGGTTGCACACATGGAACTATCTGAATCAATAGCACTTGGAATGCTGTGGTACGTGGCCTTTTTGCTCTCGGCGACGTGCCACGAAGCGGCGCATGCGCTGGCGGCCAAGTGGGGCGGCGATTTGACCGCGTACTCGTTTGGTCAGGTGTCGTTGAACCCTGCGCCGCACATCCAGCGGGAGCCGTTTGGGATGGTAGTGATGCCGTGGCTGAGTTTTCTGCTGGGCGGATGGATGATGGGATGGGCGAGCGCCCCCTATGACCCGTACTGGGCACGGCGGCATACGCGGCGGTCGGGCTGGATGGCTCTGGCGGGTCCGGTGGCCAACTTTATCCTGGTGATCGTGGCGGGCGTGGTGATCCAGACGGGGCTGCGGACGGGGACCTTCCTGCTGCCGGGCTCGCTTGGCATGTCGCGCCTGGTAGAGGCCAATGGCGGGATCGCCGGCGGATTTGCCACATTTTTCAGTATCCTCTTTTCGCTCAATCTGTTGCTGGGGACGTTCAACCTCATCCCGTTTCCCCCACTGGACGGGTTCAGCGTGTTGAACATTGTGCTGCCTGAGGGGAGCGCGCAAAAGTTGATGGACTTTCGCGACACGCTGGGACCCTACATGCTGCTGGGCATGCTGGTGGCGTGGAAAGTGTTCGATTACGTGTACGTGCCCATCTTTTCGATCGCGTTGCACATCCTATACCCAGGCGAGGTGTTTGGCCGCTGAGCGGTGATTGGCCGCTGAGAGGTTCGGCGTGCTGAAACCGCGCATGAAGTTGAGGGGTGGTTGACTGGGCATTGAAACACCCCATTGTTGACAGAGAAACAGGTGATTCGGCTAGAATTGGACTGACCCAAACGCCATGGCGGTCGCTGTTCCCAAGTTGTTTGCTTCGTCGCCGACCCATCTGCTGGCGCAGATCGGGAACACGCCCTTGATCCATTTACCTCGCGTTTCCAGTGAGTTCGCTGGGGTGGAGATCTATGGGAAGGGGGAGTATTTCAACCCCGGCGGCTCGGTGAAGGACCGGCCGGCGCTGAACATGATCCTGGAAGGGGAGCGGAGCGGGGCGCTGAAGCCGGGGAAAGTGATCCTGGACGCGACCAGTGGCAACACGGGGATTGCGTATGCGATGGTGGCGGCGGCGAAGGGGTATCAGGTGAAGCTGTGCCTGCCGCTGAATGCGTCGCCGGAGCGGAAGCGGATTCTGAAGGCATATGGGGCGGAGCTGGTGTTGACGGACCCGACGGAGGGTTCGGATGGGTCGATCCGGCGGTGCCGGCAGATTTACGCGGCTGATCCGGAGCGGTATTTCTATCCGGACCAGTACAACAATGACGCGAATTGGCGGGCTCACTACAATACTACTGCAGTAGAAATACTACACCAATCGGAAGGTAAGATTACGCACTTCGTGGCGGGGATGGGAACCTCTGGGACGTTCATGGGGACGTCGCGGCGGTTGCGGGAGGAGAAGCCGGGGGTGAAGTGCTTCAGCATGCAGCCGTCGGTGGGGTTCCACGGTTTGGAAGGCCTGAAGCACATGCCGACGGCAATTGTGCCGGGGATCTACGATCCGGCGCTGGCTGATGAGAACATCTGGGTGGAGACCGAGGACGCCTATAAGATGGTGAGGCGGCTGGCCGAGAGCGAAGGCTTGTTGGTGGGGATTTCGGCGGGGGGGAACGTGGTGGCGGCGACGAAGGTGGCGCAGCGGCTGGTGGCGAACAAGGAGCAGGGGGTGATCGTGACCGTGTTGTGCGACGCCGCCGATAAATATTTGAGCGAGCACTTTTGGGACGATCCGGAGATGGACTGGAAGGGCGAGCATGGGCGGGGCCTGATGGGGGAAGGGATATGATCCGGATTGGCGATGACGCCTGGCAGGTGATGGTGGAGCATGCCGAGGCGGTGTTTCCCAACGAGTGTTGCGGGGCAATGCTTGGGTTCAAGCGACGGCGAAACGAAGCTGGTGACGCTGGCGCTGCCGTTGGAGAATGTGCATGCGGGCCCGCAGGCGACGCGGTATGAGCTGAGGCCGGAGGATCTGCTGCAGGCCGAGAAAGCGGCGCGGGCGCGGGGGCTGGACCTGGTCGGGATTTTCCATTCGCATCCGGACCACGACGCCTATTTCAGCGAGACGGACCTGAAGAACTCGTGTCCGTGGTACTCATTTGTGGTGATGAGCGTGAAGGCGGGGCGGTACAATCACGCCAAGAGTTTTCTTCCGAATATGGAGCAGACGGAGGCGCCGGAAGAGGCGCTGGAGCTGCCCGCGACAGACAGGAGTGCATGAATGCCGAAAGTGATGATTCCGACGCCGCTGCGTCAGTATACGGATAAGAAAGACAGCGTTGAGGTCGCCGGGGCGACCGTCGGCGAGATCCTGGGGACGTTGACGACGACGTATCCGGACCTGAAGAAGAACCTGTACAACGATGAGGGCAAGCTGCGCAGCTTCGTCAACGTGTATGTGAACGACGAGGATATCCGTTACCTGAGCAAGGACAAGACGGAAGTGGCGGCGGGTGATACGGTGACGATCGTGCCGTCGATTGCCGGAGGGCGCTAAGGTGCAGTCAATGGGCGGTGCGGTGCAGTTATCGAAAGAAGAGATCCAGCGCTACTCGCGGCATTTGATCATGCCGGAAGTGGGCATGGACGGGCAGTTGAAGCTGAAGCAGGCCAAGGTGCTGCTGGTGGGCACGGGCGGGCTGGGTTCGCCGATGGCGCTCTATCTGGCGGCGGCGGGCATTGGGACGATCGGGCTGGTGGACTTTGACGTGGTGGACTTTTCCAACCTGCAGCGGCAGGTGATCCACGGGACTAAGGACGTGGGCAAGCCGAAGATCGATTCGGCGATTGAGTCGATGCTGGACATCAACCCGTTCATCAACGTGGTGCGGCATGAGACGGCGCTGACGAGTGAGAACGCGCTGGAGATCATCAAAGACTACGACCTGGTGGCCGATGGGACGGACAACTTCCCGACGCGGTACCTGGTGAACGACGCCTGCGTGCTGCTGAAGAAGCCGAACGTGTATGGTTCGATTTTCCGCTTTGAAGGGCAGGCGACGGTGTTTGCCTACCCTGGTGGGCCGTGTTACCGCTGTCTGTATCCGGAGCCGCCGCCGCCGGGGCTGGTGCCGAGCTGCGCCGAGGGTGGCGTGTTGGGCATTCTGCCGGGCGTGGTGGGTTTGATTCAAGCCACCGAGGTGGTGAAGCTGATTCTCGGCGCGGGTGACCCGCTGGTGGGCCGGTTGATGCTGTATGACGCGCTGGGGATGAAGTTCCGCGAGCTGAAGCTGCGGCGCAGTCCGGAGTGCCCGGTGTGCGGCGATCATCCGACGGTGACGAAGTTGATTGATTACGAGCAGTTTTGCGGCATTCCGGCGGCGCCGCCGCCACAGCCGGTTGGAGGAGCATTAGCGATGGGTGAGATTGACGCGAAGGGCCTGAAGGCCAAGATGGACGCGGGCGAGATGTTTGTCCTGCTGGATGTGCGCGAGCCGCACGAGTTTCAGATTGGGCGGATTCCGGGCTCGATTCTGATTCCGCTGGGCGAGTTGCCGAAGCGGCATGCGGAGCTGGATCCGGAAGCCGACATGGTGGTGCACTGCAAGATGGGCGGGCGTTCGGCGAAGGCGATCGACTTTCTGAAGACGGCCGGCTTCAAAAAGATGGCCAACCTGAAGGGCGGCATCCTTGCGTGGTCAGATCAGGTGGACCCGTCGGTTCCGAAATACTAAACCGCGCTGACGAAGTGATTGACAGGACCCTGGCCTCCCCCGAGGCCGGGGTTTTCTTTTATGGCGGCGTGGATGAAACGCTTGGCGCGGGCGACGGCCTGGGGGAGGGCGAGTCCGAGGGCGAGGCAGGCGGTGATGGCGGCTGAGTAGGTGCAGCCGGTGCCGTGGGTGTGGCGGGTGTCGAGGCGGGGCGAGGGGAAGAGGTGGAAGTCGCCGTCGAGGTAGAGGACGTCGGTGGCGCCGCCGTCGAGGTGGCCGCCTTTCACGAGGACAGCGTGGGGGCCGAGGTCGTGGATGGCGCGGGCGGCATCGTGGGCGTCGTCGAGGGAGGCGATGGTGCGGCCGGAGAGGAGTTGAGCCTCGAAGAGGTTAGGGGTGACGAGGGTGGCGCGGGGGAGCAACTGGCGCTTGAGGCAATCGGAGTCGTCTTCGGAGAGAAGGGGGGCGCCGTGTTTGCTGATCATGACGGGGTCGAGGACGAGGGGGAGGGGGGAGTGAGCGAGGCGTGTGGCGAGAGCCTCGACGACGGCGCGGTTGCCGAGGGCTCCGGTCTTGATGGCCTGGGGCGGGATGTCTTCAAGGACGGCATCGAGTTGCTCAAGGATGAGTGAGGGGTCGAGGACGTCGACGCGGGAAACGCGGCGGGTGTTTTGCACGGTGAGGAGGGTGAGGACGGCTTCGCCGTAGACGCCGAACTGGTGGAAGGTTTTGAGGTCGGCCTGGATGCCTGCGCCGCCGCTGGGGTCGGAGCCGGCGATGGAGAGTGCGATGGGGATCACACTTCCATGATGGACCAAAGGGTGGGGCCGGAGAATGGGCGGGGCGGGCGAAACTTCAGAAGGTGACGCGCTGGGCTTTGGTGGAGCCGGCGGAGTTGTAAGCCTCGATCTCCAGGGCGGTGACATCTTTCCGGAGAACCGGCGACGGGGAAGGAGAATTGAGCGACCCAACCGCCGCCGTTGAAGTAGTTGCGGAAGTAATTGGCGACGGGGCCTTCGACAACGCTGACAAGGGGGCCGCCGCCGATGAGGGAGCCATCCTTGTGATACCAGGTGAAAGCGATGGCGTTCATGGTGCGGGTGTTGTCGAAGCCCTGGAGGTTGACGGACAGCGTGTTCAAAGTGCGGGTGATGGCCACCTTCTCGAGGGCTGGTGGGGCGGGGGGAATGACGAAGCCGGCGGTTCGGGTGGTGGTTTCGTGGGTGAGCGTGAAGCGGAGGAGGCCGGCAGTGGTGCCGGTTTGGAAGAGCAGGTTGGGGTCGCTGTTCCAGGTGAGAGTTTCGTCGCCGGCCTTGGCCTGGAAGGTGAGGGCGCGTGTGCCGTTGGCAAGGAACAGAACGGCGGGATCGTCGGGCATGCCGTTGAGCGGTTCGAAGGTGAGGGCGAGGCGGATGACGGCGCTACCGCGCAAGGGGGTGGCAAAGCGGACCTGGAGGGCTTGCTGCTTGGCGCTGGCATAGTCAGCGGACGGGAAGGCGAGGGTAAACTCGGGCAGGGGAGGCTCAAAGGCGTTGCCGGCGAGCACGAAGGTGCGCTGGTCAAGCAGCAGGTTGGAGCGGAAGACGCCGCTGCGGAGGGGCGTGTACTCGATGGAGAAGCGCAGCTCGCCGTTGGCGGGAATTTCGTAGGGAAGAGCGGGGGCGTTGACGAGGGAGAAGGGTCCGGGCGGCAACAGGAGAGAGGAAACACGAACCGGGACGGGTGCGGGGTTGCGCAGGGCGAACAGGAGGGTGGAGGTGGTGTTGGCGAGGACGCGGCCGAAGTCGACTTCACCGTTGTTGGTGGCCTGCTGCCAGCCGCCGCGCTCATACCAGAGAGTGGCGGCCTCAGGAGAGCGGCCGGATAGGAAGAAGGTGGCGGCGTTGAGATAGAGAGTGCCGCTGAATGAGCCCGAACCTGTGGGTTCAAAACGCAGCCGGACGTCCATGTTCAGGCCGGCGGGGAGGGGCGCGGGAAGGGCGCCGACCGAGAATAGCCGGAAGCCGCTGCCACTTGCGTAGAACACGGTGATGGTTTCGGTGGCCGGGCCGGTGTTGCGCACGCGCAGCAGGACATCGGAATACTCGCCGCTGACGGTCGGGGGCGCGGTGATGCGGTTGCCGACGGGTGTTTCCTTGTCGTTCGGCTCGAGGTAGAAGAGCGACAGCTCAGCCTGAACGGGCGCGGCGAGGAGCAGAACGAACAGCAGCGCTGGGATCATTCGAGGGATTCTCCGGGAAGGTAGAAGGACTCAACAACGCCGTGGTGAATGCGGACGGCGAAGGGCAGACCGGCGGGGGGAGCGGCGGCCATCCAGCCGTCGGAGAGCGGTGTTATGGAGAGGGGCGCTCGGGAGAGCGGAGTGAGGGGAAGGGTCGTGTGCGGGGCTGGGGAGAGCGCGGTGCAGGACGATGGGGTGCAGTGGAGCCACGTGCCGGCGACGGCCGCGAGGGCGGCACGGCTGGAGAGCAGCGCGGCGGGGCCGACGGGAACGTCGATGGGGTCTGAAGCGAGGAGGGCGCCGGCGGCGAGGTCCCAGGCTTCGATGCGGGCTGGAGCGGTGCGGCCGGTGGTGAGGACGGTCAAGCGGCCTTCGTCGAGCCGGATGGCGCGAATGCCCGCTGGGAGTTGGAAGGAGGCTGTCAGCCATTCACCCGCTACGAGATGGAGCACCGAACCGGTGTCAGTGTTGACCGCAACGGCGTGCTCACCATCGAGAGCGAGTAAGAAATGGCCTTCGAGGGGAAAGCTCTCACGCCGGCCGTCCTGATCGAGGATGAGGTGCCGGCCGGTGTGGTGGAGAAGGCGCGACTCGCTGCAGGCCGCGGCCACCACGCCCGTGCCGAGCCGGGTGGCGGCAACGGCTCCGCGGACGCCCTCGAGGACACGGAGTTGCCCCTGCTCCCCGGCGATGTGGCAACCCAGGAAGGGGGGGCGGAGCGCGACCTGGGCGGAGGCTGCGGTGAGGCAGAAGAGGCTGGAGGCGAAGGCGATGGTAGAGGTGATGTTCATGGCTTGCCGATGATGACGGTGGGCGGGCCGATGGCGATGGGGATCTGCGCGACGCTGCCGGGGATGATGGGGGCGGGGGCGACGGTGGCTCCCGAGGTGCGGGCGCGGGCAGCGAAGAAGCCGGCCGTCAATGCGCCACCGGCAGTAACGGCGACGAGAACCCACTTGCTGCGCCAGAAAGCGGGCGGTTCGTACTTCGGCACTTGGAGGTCTACGGGGACCGGCGAGGGAGGTTTGGGGGCGATGGAGGCGCCGAGGACGACGGGATTGGGGACGATGGGATCGGCGGAGGGCGGCGCGGCGGGGGCCGGTGAAGAGAGCACGGTGAGCGCGGGAACTGGGGGGAGGGCGGGGGCGCGGCCTTTCGAACCCTCAACCAGGATGACGACACCGGCGCGCTGCTCGCCCTTGGCTACGGTGACACGGACGGCTACGGGTGGGCCGGAGGAGGGCCAGCGGACGGCGGAGGTGGCGGCGCGGCCATCGGGGCCGGTGGTGGCGATTTCGGTGCGGAGGCCGTTTTCGAAGACGCCGGCGGGGGAGGCCTCAGGGAGGCGGAAGCTGACGGTGGCGGAAGGGATGGGGGAGCCGAGGCTGTTTTCTACTACAACAATCAGTTTAGAGGGAGTGGGGAGATGTAATGACGATTGTAGTTTTTCTCCGCCAAGGGGGCGGACGCGGAGAGTGGCCGATTGCTGGGCGGAGGCGGCGAGAGAGGCGGCGAGGGTAAGGGCGAGGAGACGGCTAGCTCCAACGAAGGATAACGACGGTGACGTTGTCGGGACCACCTGATTGTCGCGCGGCATCGACAAGATAGTGGCACTGGCCTTCTAAAGATCGCTCCCGATTCAGGGCTTCAATGATGGTGTCGTGGGAGACGACGCCGTGGAGTCCGTCTGAGCAGAGAAGGAACTGCACGCCGGCGGCGGGGCGGACGGAGTAGGAGTGGATGCGGAGGGCGCTCTCGACCCCGATGGCCATGGTGAGGACGTGGCGCATGGGGTGGGACTTGAGACGGTCGTCATCGAGGCCGAGGCGGCGGCCGACCTCGTTGGCCCAGGTCTGATCCTCGGTGATGGGGAAGAGGATGCCGTCCTCGTAGAGGTAGACGCGGGAGTCGCCGACGCTGGCGATGGCGAGTTCCTCGCCGCAGACGAGGACGCCAACGAGGGTGGTGCCCATGCCGTTGAGGGAGACGTCGGTGGCGGCGCGGGAGAGGACGCGGCGATTGGCTTCCTGGAAGCCCTCAATGAGGACACTGACGTTGTGCTCGCCGGAGAAGCGGACGAAATCAGCGACGGTTTCGACGGCGAGTTGGGAGGCGGTTTCGCCGGCCTGGGCGCCGCCCATGCCATCGGCGAGCAGGTAGAGCCCGGCTTGCGGGTCCAGGAGGAAACTGTCCTCGTTGTTTGTGCGTACGCACCCAGGATCGGATAGCCCGAACGCTTCCAGCATGCTCCTCCGGTTAGCGGCCAACTCCAGCGGCGCGAACAGCGCTCTGGGCATTATACGGCCACGGAGGAGCTAAATCGAGTCGGTGGGACATCACAGAGTCATTCTCACACTGAATTGGAACACGCGGCCGTCGTTGAGCGTGTTGGTGATCTTTCCAAAAGAAGGCGAACTGAGGTTGCGTTGTGGCTCATCGAACTGCGGCGTATTGGTGAGATTGTAGGCTTCGCCGCGCAGTTGGGCGGTCCATTCGCGATGGGAGCCGATGCGCCACTCCTTGCCGATGGAGGCGTTGAGGTTGGCGATGTTGGCTTTGCGGAAGGTATTGCGGCCGAGAGAGCCGTGGGTTTCGCCGGGGATGATGTAGGCGAAGCGGTCGCGCCGCAGGATGAGCGGAGCGCGGTCGGGATGCGAGATGGTGTCGCCGAGGATGGAGGGGTCGATGATGTTGGGGCGATCGCTGGGGCCGCCGTCGACATTGCCGAAGCCGGGGGCGTCGGAGCCGATGAAGAGGGTGAGGGGTGTGCCGGTTCGGAGCATGGCGACGCCGGAGAGCTGCCAGCCGTTGAGGATGGCGCCGGACCAGCGGGCGCCGTGGACGAGTTTGGGCAGATCGTAGGCGTAGTAGAGCTGCAGGGCGTGGGTGGAATCGAAGTTGGAGAGGCCCTTTTTGTCGTAGCGGGTGTCGTATTGCCACTGGCTGCGGCCGCGGGAGAGGTCGTTGTTGGCGGCGGTGGCGGTGTAGTCGGGGCCTTCGTCGGTGGCTTTGCTGAAGGTGTAGGAGACGCCGCCGCGGAGGCCGCGGGCGCCGGGCAGATCGATGCTGATGAGGGCGGCGTTGTAGTAGGCGATGCCGGCGTTGACGATGTGGCGGACCTCGGTGAAGTTGGGGTCGGGGCGGCGGCGGTCGACAGTATTGAGGGTGAGGGGGATGCCGGGCACGATCTCGGCGCGGTTGAAGATGAAGGAGTTGATGAGCTTGAACGCGCGGCTGCCGACATAGCCGAGGCGGAGGGCGGCACCGCCGGCGAGACGGCGTTCGAGGGTGAGGCCGTACTGGTGGCTGTAGGGGGAGACGAGGTCGGGGGCGAGGTTGGTGGGGCCGTTGCGGATGGCTGAGGGATTGGAAGCGAGGGCGGTGAGGGGATTGACGAGATCGGGATTCTGGAGCTGGATGTAGCGGGCCTCGGGGAAGTTGTTGCGGATCTGTTGCCAGGTGACGGGTTGGATGTCGCCGAAGTTGATGTTGTAGTTGAGGCGCATGACCCAGGCGCGGGGGGCTTGCCAGGCGAGGGTGAGGCGGGGGCTGACGTTGTTGCAGTCGCAGGGATAGGCGGGAGCGTTGAAGCCGTTGACCTCGGTGGGTGTGGTGAGCAGCGAGTAGCGCAGGCCGTAGAGGAGCTGGAGGCGGGGGGTGAGGCGCCAACGGTCAGAGAAGTGAAGGGCGGCGGCGGAGTTGCGGAAGCCGCGATGGAGATCGCCGACGGTGACCTCGTAGAAAGCGGGGATGCCGAGGCGGAAGTTCTCCACGGCGGTGCGGCCGAAGGCGTTGCTGAAGATGAAGTAGCCGCGCTCGTTGTTGGTTTCGCGGCCGTTGAGCTGGTAGCGGCTGAACTCGCCGCCATAGGTGAGAGTGTGGCGGTCGCCGGCGCGGGTGGAGAGCGTAGCGGCGTAACGGAAGGTATTGTAGGCGCGGTTGATGGGGAACTCGCTGTTGGGGCCGAGCTCCTCGATTTGAAAGCCGAAGCGGACGCGAGGGCCGACGGCATTGGGCTCGGGCTTGAGCAGGGAGCGCACGCGTTGGAAAGAGACGCCGAGGTCGAGGGCGGTGGTTGAGGCCAGCTCGCCGTGCCAGGAGGCTTGCGAGCGGTGGGTGTGGATTGAGGCGTCGGGGTTCTGGCCGGCGACGAACTGGAAGGCGCTGGTGTTGCTGCGGACGAGCGTATGGCTGAGGGCGAGGCGGCCTTTGGCGAAGGTGTCGCGGTCGAGGCGGAGCGAGCCGTCGAGCTCATCAATGCGCTGAGGGGAGTTGGTATTGAGGGCGCGCATGTCGTAGTCGGGGCGGTTGGGCAGGGTGGTGGGATAGGCGTTGAGAAGGCGTTGGACGATGGCGCGGGCGGCGGGGTCGGTGGTGAGCGGAGTGCGTTCGGAGGCGAGCGGAACGAGGACGTTGCCGTTGACCATGCCGCGGATTTTGCGCTGGTTGAAGGCGGCGGTGAGGTAGCCGAGGGGTCCGGCCCCGGTGGTGGCGCGCAGGCCGTAGGAGTTGCGGCGGGAGGGTTGGACGGGACCGACCTGGAAGAAGGTGCGGGCGTTGAAGACGCTGTTGCGGTGGTCGGCGAAGAGCTCGGCGTGCCAGGAGGGAAGGCGATTAGGGGCGGCGAAGAAGGGCGGGCGTTGGGCCGATTGGCCGAACTCGGTGGCGAAGTAGACGCCATCGGGTGGGGCTTCCTGGATGAGGGCGGTCTGGATGCCGAGGCGGATGCCGGCTTCCTTGACGACGTTGTTGTCGATGCGTTGGAGGGCGACGTTTTCATTGCGCTGCGCGGAGGCCTGCATGCGCTGGGTGCGGGTGGCGGCAGGCTTGGGGGCAGGGGCCGGCGGTGGGGTCTGAGCCAGCATCACGGTGGACAGGCTGAAAGTGAGTAAGAAGGGGCCGATACGCAACAATGCACTATTCTATGCCCGAGGACGCCGGCGTTCGGGCGCGAGGGGTCTATTTGGCGGGTTGTGACGCGCGGAAGCCGGAGAGATCGGTCTCTTCCTTCAAGCGTTCGAGGCCTTCCAAGCGGAGTTCGCCTTGGCGGGGACCGCTTTCCTTGAGGGAGCGGCCGAGGAGGAGGATGGCGTCCTGATCGTCGTTGACGCGGTCGAGGACGGCGCGGAAGCCCTGGGCGGCGGCGGCGAAATCACCGCGGCGCCAGAGGGTGTAGGCGACGTTGAAGTGGTAGTCGGGGTCGGAGGGGTCGCTGGCGAGGGCGGCGTTGAAGTGGGTGAGGGCGTCGGGAAGGTCGAGCGCGAGCTCGACGGCGCCGAGGTTGTTGACGACTTCCGGGAGTGGGCGGCGCGCGGCGAGGCGGCGGAAGGCTTCGAGAGCGGCCTCGAAGTTCGCCGACTGATAGCGGCTCAAGCCGAGGAAGAATTGCGCCTCCCAGTAATGCTCTTGCTCGGGGGAGATGCGTTCGAGCCATCCGGCGGCGACGCGGTAGTTGTCCATGTCCCATTGCATGCGGCCGAGATAGAAGCAGGGTTGGGCGAAGGAAGGCTCGAGGCGGACGGCCTGGGCGAAGTAGCGGTGGCGGGCCTCCTTGGAGGACGCCATCAGGCCGCGGACGTAGTATTCCTTGGCGGTCAGCTTGAGTGGAGGATGGCGCCGCTCAAACTCTTCACGGCTCAGTTGGAAGTCCTTCACGAGAAAGCGAACGACGCGATAGGAGACGAGGGTTTCCAGCATGGCGTCGAGATTTTCGGTGAGTTTGATGAGGGAAGCAAACGAGAGCGGCGCGCCGGGCTTCAAGGAGAGCCGCTTGATGCCGGATTCGCGCTCTTCGCGGCTGAGGACGGCGAGATCGGAGGAGAGCAGGGCGGCGCGGATGGATTCAGCGATGCTCTCACCGATCCAATCGAGATTGGAGTTGCGGGAGCGATTCTCCAGGGGCGCTACGAGAAAGGTCTGCGAGTAGGCTGAGGGGACGAGGAATAGGAGGAGAACGAGCAGTACCGCGGAACGAAACATCAAGTTTCCATTTTACCAGCGGCGATGTGAGTTCCCGAAAAAAACCGGTGTGAGGCGGCTCATCCCGCTTCACACCGGATGCCATTTGAAGAGAGCCGCGCACGCGCTCCCCGGCCGCGAACCGGGCGGCAAGGGAACACGAACGCGGTTGGAGGAATGGTCCGGCAGGTGAGTGCCGGGCCGGTTGGGGAAACTTAGTTGACCTCGAAGACAAGCTTGGTGGAGGTGCCGCCGACGCGGATTTCCTTCACGCGATACTTGCCGTCGCCATTCTGATAGCGAACCGAGGTGGAAGAGAACTTGCTGTCGGCGGTCTCAACCTTGACGGGGACCTCGACCTTGTTCTTGCCGGCGCCGATCGTGGCCTTTTCGCCATCGACCATCACCTTATAGTCACCGGGCTTCAGCGTGGTGCCATTGACAATCGATTCCTGGAACAACGTCACTTTGTAGGTTTCAGCCGCAGCGGCGACAGACATGGCCGCCACTGTCAAAAATGCCATCAACTTCTTCATGGTTGTTTAGCTCCTGCTTAGCTCCTTGGCTTGTGCTTACGCACACCTCTTGATACGAACCAGGCACGGAATTGTTCCGGTGTTTGAAAAAGAAAAGTGCAAGGTTCGGTGGGGTGTTTCCGAGTGGTTACGGTAAGAGCGCGGCACAACTAAGAACGCGAAAGGAAGTCCGCCACAAGCTCACAGGCTCGTTGCTGAACCGCATCTTCGGAGCCACAGCCATCCAACCAAGTCAGTCCGGTTTCGCGGCGGAACCAGGTCCACTGGCGCTTGGCGTAGCGGCGTGTTTGTTTGCGCGCTTCCTCGATGGCATGTTCGGTGGACGACTCGCCGTTCAACACGCTGAGCGCCTGGACATAGCCGATGGATGTGAAGGGCTTGGCATTCGAAGGAAAGCCCATGGCGAGAATGGACTGCGTCTCCTCGAGGATGCCGGGAGAGGTAAACATGCGCTCACAGCGGGCATCCAGCCGTTCATAGAGCAGTTGGCGGGGCGGGTTGAGGCCTATCTTCAAAGTGCGATAGCCGTGGAGAGCCTCACGGCCTTGTTCGAACAAGGTGGAGATAGGGCGGCGGGTGAGGAGGCGCACTTCGAGGGCGCGGAGGAGTTTGGTGGCGTCGTTGGAGTGAATGCGGGTGGCGGAATGGGGGTCGAGGCGGCGGAGGAGGCGGTGCATGGCGCCGGGGCGGGCGGCCTCACGCATGAGCAACCTGTGGCGCAACTGTTCATCGCGGCCGGGGCCTTCGAAGAGGCCGTCGAGGAGAGCGCGGAGGTAAAAGCCGGTGCCGCCGCAGACAATGGGGAGACGATTGCGAGCGGTGACGGCGGTGAGGATGGTACGGCCCAGGCGGGCATAGTCACCGGCGGTAAACAATTCGTCAGGGTCGACGAAGTCCAACAGATGGTGAGGGATGTGGCGGCGTTCGGCGAGGGGCGTTTTGGCGGTGCCGATATCGAAGTGGCGGTAGACCTGGACGGAATCGCAGTTGAGGATTTCGCCCTGGAAGCGTTCGGCGAGGGCGATGGCGAGATCGCTTTTGCCGGAGCCGGTGGGGCCGAGGACGGCGATGAGAGGTGACCCGTTCACGGAGAATGACTTTTAGTGTACGGTGTGCGGTCAAGTGGAGGGGAGCGCATCATACTGTACGCAAACGAGTTGAAACCCGGGGGGTGGAGTGGCGCATCCATTAGACAAGGCGTGTACGGTTGCTGGCATTGCATGGGGTTAGCCATGCCCAGAGTGTGGGGGATGGCAGTACGGTCCGGCAAGGTGGTACCGCCCAAAGCCGGTCAAGGCCGGGGATATACTAGGAACCAGAAAGGCGTCGGAAACCCTTTGGAGCGGTGGGTCCCCCCTTGGCGCCGGGACCTTATCCCCAAGAGCTGACGGAAGGAAGTAGATGACTAGGACACGCGTAACCCTGGCCGCGGGGATGAGCCTGATGTGGGTGCAGATGGCCACCGCGCAGCAACCGGCCGCACAGCCGGCGAAGGAACAGACACTGGACCGAGGGGCGGCATACTATCACTATTCCCTAAGCCACCTGTATACGGAGCTGGCGGGCGCCTACAACAATCGAAGTGAGTATCTGAACCAGGCGATCGATAATCTGCGGCTGGCGATGAAGGCTGACCCTTCGGCGCGGTTCCTGGCCGATGAACTGTCGGACCTGTACATTCAGGGCGGGCGGTTGAAGGAAGGCGTGACCGAGGCCGAGGCGGCGCTGCGGGAGAATCCCGACGATTTGAACGCGCGGCGGCTGCTGGGGCGGATCTACATGCGGCTGATCGGCGACCCGCAGCAAGGGCGCGTGAACGACAGCATGCTGCAGCGGGCCACCGAGCAATATCTGAAGATCACCGAGAAGGACCCCAAGGACACGGAAGCGTGGTTGACGCTGGGGCGGCTGCACAAGATCAGCCAGAACTCGGTGGAGAGCGAGAAAGCGTTCCAGAAGGCGCTTGATCTGGATCCGGAAAACGAAGATGCGTTGACGGGGCTGGCGCTGGTGTATTCGGACCTGGGCGATGCGCGGCGGGCGAGCGAGTTGCTGAAGCGCGTGTCGGACAAGTCGCCGAACCTGCGCACGTTCATGGCGCTGGCGGGCAGTTATGAGCAGATGAAGGAGTATGGGCTGGCGGCTGAGACGCTGCGCAAGGCGCTGGAGCTGGCGCCGGAGAATCCCGACTTGAAGCGGGCGCTGGCGCAAAGCCTGCTCTATTCCGATCAATATGACGAATCGCTGAAGCTCTATACGGAGCTGATCGCGGAAGACGCGAAGGACGTGCAGAGCTGGCTGCGCATCTCGCAGATCCACCGTGAGCGGAGGAACTGGGACGAGGCGCGCAAGGCGATCAACGAAGCCAAGAAGCTGGAACCGGACAACCTGGAGATCGTGTTCAACGAGGTCGGCATTTTCGAAGCTGAAGGCAAGTTGGGCGAAGCGGTGGCGGGCATGAAGAATGTGCTCGAGTCGACGGCGAAGAAGTCGTATTCGGCGTCGGAGAAGGCGAACAGGGCGATCCTGCTGGAGCGGTTGGGATTGCTGCAGCGCACGCATGAGCAGTATGCCGATGCGGTGGCGACGTTCCGCGAGCTGGCGGTGATGGATGAGAAGAACGGGCCGCGGGCTTCAGCGCAGGTGATGGACACGTGGCGGCAGGCCAAGGAATTCACCAAAGCGCTGGAAGAGTCAGAGGCGGCGAAGAAGAAGTTTCCCGACGAACGGATTGTGATTCTGGTGCGGGGTTCGCTGCTGGCCGATATGGGGCGGGGAGCGGAAGCGGCGGCGGAAGTGAAGAAGCTGCTGGGCAAGAAGGAAACCGATCGCGAGACGTGGCTGACGCTGGCGCAGTTGAACGAGAAGACGAAGAACTGGGGCGAGATGGCCAAGGCGCTCGATGAAGCGGAGAAGCTATCGGCATCGAACGATGAGAAAGAGCCGATCTACTTCATGCGCGGGGCGCTGTATGAGAAGCAGAAGAACTTCGACAAGTCAGAGGCGGAGTTCCGCAAGGTTCTCGACATGAACCCGAAGTCGGCCTCGGCGCTGAACTATCTGGGCTACATGCTGGCTGACCGCAATGTGCGGCTGAACGAAGCGCTGGAGATGATCAAGAAGGCGGTCGATCAGGAGCCGGACAACGGGGCGTTTCTGGATAGCCTGGGCTGGGTTTACTACCGGCTGGGGCGTTTGGACGAAGCGGTTGAGTACCTCAAGCGGGCCATCGTGCACAGCGGCAAGGACCCGACGGTGAACGACCACCTGGGCGATGTCTACATGAAGCAGGGCAACCTGAAGGACGCCATCGAGCAGTGGGAGACGTCGGTGCGGTTGTGGAACGCGCTGGCGCCGCCGGACATCGACCAGGCCGAGGTTGCCAAGGTGCAGAAGAAGCTTGAGAGCGGGCGCGTGCGGCAGGCCAAAGAGCAGACACCACGCAAGAGCCAGCAGTAACGGGCTGGGCCGAATGGCTGGCCGTCTATTTCGAAGGCGGCGGCGCGAACACGACGAGGACCACGAGGTTGGCCGCGCTGGTGTTCCGCAGGGAATGAACCACGCCGGACGGGGCGAGCACGAGGTCGCCGGTGGTGACCTGTGAGGCGTGTTCGCCGACCGTCGCTTCGCCGGAGCCTTCGAGAATCACGTACATCTTGTCCTGACCCTCGTGGGTGTGGGCTTTGTGCTCCTGGCCGGGGAGAAAGCAGTTGAGCCCGGCATAGAGGTAGCCACCCTTGGCGAGCGTGAGCTTGCCCATTTTCTCTTCACTAAACTCGGCGCGCGCGGCGATGTTGGTGAGGATCATGCAATATGATGGTCGCACGATGCGCTGGCTTGGATTCGCGTTGGGGATGATGGCTGCCTGCGGTGACGTGCAGGGGCAGGAATGGCGGCATTGGGGCGGCGATGCAGGGGGAACGCGGTATTCGCCGCTGAAGCAGATTCACCGCGGCAATGTGGCGAAGCTGAAGGTCGCCTGGACCTACAAGACGGGGGAGCAGAGCGATGGGACGGCGCTGCCGTTCCGGTCGACCTTTGAATCAACGCCGCTGATGGTGGATGGCGTGCTGTACGTGACGACGCCCTTTGCGAACGTGGTGGCGCTGGATGCGGAGACGGGCAAGGAGCTGTGGAAGTTCGATGCGGGGTTGGACCGCGAGCGCATTTCCGGCGGGCTGTACATCAACCGAGGCGTAGCCTATTGGACCGACGGCAAGCAGAAGCGGCTGCTCTTGGGCACGCTGGGCGGGCGGCTGTTTTCGATCGACGCCGCGACTGGCAAGGCTGATGCGGCGTTTGGCGAACAGGGCTCAGTGAACCTGCGCACTGGGATCGCCGAGAAGTTTCCGAACCACCGCGTGGGGATGACCTCGCCGCCGGCGATTTACAAAGACCTGGCGATTTGCGGCTCGATTGTTCCGGATGGCGAGCCGAAGGGTCCGGCGGGCGATGTGCGCGCTTATGATGTGCGCACGGGGAAGCTGGTGTGGCAGTTCCACACCGTGCCGCGGCCGGGTGAGTTTGGTCATGACACATGGCCCGGCGATTCGTGGAAGGACCGCGGCGGGACGAATGTGTGGAGCGTGATGAGCGTGGATGCGGAGCGCGGGCTGGTGTTTCTGCCGCTGACCTCGCCGTCGACCGATCTCTATGGGGGTGACCGCGCGGGGGCGGGTTTGTTTGGCGATTCGCTGGTGGCGCTGGAAGCGGCGACGGGGAAGCGCGTGTGGCACTTCCAGACGGTGCATCACAACATCTGGGATTACGATTTGCCGGCGCAGCCGAACCTGGTGACGGTGACACGCGGCGGCAAGCCGGTGGCGGCGGTGGCGCAGGTGACCAAGACGGGCTTTGTGTTTCTGTTTGACCGTGCAACGGGCAAGCCGTTGTTTGAGATCGAAGAGCGGCCGGCGCCGAAGAGCGAGACGCCGGGCGAGTATACCTATCCGACGCAGCCGTATCCGGTGAAGCCGCCGCCGTTCACGCGGCAAAGCATGAAGCCGGAGGAGTTGACGGATGTGACGCCGGAGTCGCGGGCGTTTTGCGAGGAGATCATCAAGGATGCGGTGTTTGCGCCGCTCTATACGCCGATTGGGATGAAGAAGACGATTCTGTTTCCGTCGACGAATGGCGGGGCGAATTGGGGCGGGGCGAGCTTTGATCCGCAGACGCAGACGCTGTATGTGAACTCGATGGAGATCGGCTTTGTGCAGCAGATGGTGAAGCGGCCGGAGGGGTCGGTGATTCCGTATCGCGCACAGGGGGTGAGAACGCCGAACTCGCGCTTTTGGGACCCGCAACTGCGGCCCTGCCAGAAGCCGCCGTGGGGATTCCTGACGGCGATTGATTTGAACACGGGCGAGTTTAAGTGGCGGTCGGTGTTGGGCGTGGATGACGAGTTGATGGCGAAGGGCTTGCCGCAGACGGGGACGATGAACCTGGGCGGTTCGATTGTGACAGCGGGCGGGCTGGTGTTCATCGGCGCGACGAACGATGCGCGCTTCCGGGCGTTTGATAAGGACACGGGCAAGGAGCTATGGGTGACGAAGCTGCCGGCGACGGCGCATGCGGTGCCCTCGACGTATCAGGGGAAGAAGACCGGCAAGCAGTTTGTGGTGGTGGCGGCCGGGGGAGGGAACAAATACAACTCAACGTACGCAGATTCGTTGGTTGCCTTCTCGCTGGAGTAGCCGCGCTGGGGGTGGGGCTTGGCCTGACGCTGGGGATGGCGCTGGGGGCCGAGACGTTCAGCCATAAGCGGCATGCGCCGCTGAAGTTGAAGTGCGTGATGTGTCACGCGGGAGCCGAGAAGTCGGAAAAGGCGGCGTTTCCGAAAGCGGCGCAGTGCACGGTTTGCCATAACGGGGCGGAGTGGAAGGCGCCGGAGATTCCCTCGCAGCGTGTGTATCAACAGCGCGATTTCGTGGTGTTCTCTCATGCGCGGCATGTGACGGCGGGCAAGGTGGCGTGTGCGACGTGTCATGGTGAGGTGGCGGAGGCCGATGTGGTGTCGCTGGCGGTGGAACACACGATGAAAAATTGCATGGCCTGCCACAAGGAGCGCGGGGCGAGCAACGCGTGCAACGTGTGTCACGAGTTGGGACAATAAGAGGACCATGCGCTCCTTACTGATTTCCCTCCTCATTTCCACGCTCTGTTTCGCCGGCGAGATGAAGCTCGGCCAACCGCTTACGCTCGACAAGCCGATGTCCATCAGCCAGGTGATGGCGAAGGCGGACAAGCTTTCGGGCAAGACGGTGCAGGTGAAGGGCAAGGTGACCGAGGTGTGCCAGAACGCCGGCTGCTGGATGGCGCTGGTGGAGCCGGGCACGCAGTCGACTCTGCGCATCAAGGTGAACGACGGCGAGATCGTGTTTACCAACGCCTGCGTGGGCAAGATGGCGGTGGCCGAGGGTCAGCTGGTGAAGATGGAACTCACCAAGGAGCAGGCCATTGCGATGGCCAAGCACGAGGCGGAAGAGCAGAAGCGGAAATTTGACCCGGCGAGCGTGAAGGGCCCGACGGTGATGTACCAGATCCGGGGCACGGGCGCGGTGGTGAGCGAGTAGCGGCAGCAGCCGCGATTTGCATTGTTACAACCCTGTTACACTGGCAATTCCATGCGTAGAAGAACCCTCCTGCCGCTGCTGGCGGTCCTCTGCCTGCCTGCCTTTGCCCAGACCACGGCTGCCCCCGCCAAGCCCGCCGCGGCCGCGGCGAAGAAGCCGAAGCTGGTCCTCATGATCGTGGTGGACCAGTATCGCGCCGATTACCTGTGGCGCTTCCGTGAGCAGTACAACGGCGGCATTGACCGGCTGTTGCGGCAGGGCGCGGTGTTCGTCGATGCGCATTACGAGCACTTTCCGACGGTGACGGCGATTGGGCATTCGACGGTGCTGTCGGGGGCGACGCCTTCGATTAGCGGCATCATCGGCAATGACTGGTATGACCGCGAGACGGGGAAGTCGATCACGAGCGTGGTGGATGGTTCGCTGAAGCTGTTGGGGGCGGCGGGGACGGCGTCGTCGCCGCACCGGCTGCTGGTGAGCACGGTGGGCGACGAGATGAAGTCGAACGGGCGTGGGAAGCCTAAGAGCATCGGCATCTCGATCAAGGACCGCAGCGCGATTCTGCCTGTGGGGCGGACAGCGGACGGGGCGTTCTGGTTTGACAACAAGACGGGGAACTTCGTTTCGAGCACCTGGTATTTCCCGGAGCTTCCGAAGTGGGCGGCTGATTTCAACGCTTCGCGCGCGGTGGACCAGTGGCTGAACAAGTCGTGGGTGTCGATTGAGAATCCGAAGGCTGAGCCGTTTGTGGTGATGGGCGCCGAGCCGGTGGAGAAGTATTACGCGCAGATGCAGCGGACACCGTTTGGCAACGACATTCTGGAGCTGCTGGCGGAGAAGGCGGTGGAGGCCGAGCAGTTGGGGCAGCGCGGCGAGACGGACCTGTTGAGCGTGAGCTTCTCATCCAACGATTACGTGGGCCACGAGGTGGGGCCGGATCATCCGAAGGTGCGCGACATTTCGATTCGCACGGACCGTGCGCTGGCGAAGCTGTTTGCCTTCCTCGATAAAAAGATCGGCATGGCGAACATCGTGGTGGCGTTCACGGCGGACCATGGCGTGTCGCCGACGGCGGAGATGCAGAAGTCGCGGCGGATGCCCGGCGGGCGGCTGTCGGAGCCGCAGATGATGGAGACGATCGAGAAGGCGCTCTCGGCGCGTTATGGCGGGACGAAGTGGGTGATTGGACGGAGCGGGCCGTCGGCGTACTTAAACTACGACCTGATGCGGCAGATGAAGCTGGATCCGGCCGAGGTGCGGGCGGTGGCTGCGGAGGCGCTGCGGAGCTTTCCGCACATTGCGCGTGTGTATACGCGCGACGACCTGCTGCGCATGGCGCCGCGCGACATCATCGACAGCCGCGTGCGTGCGGGCTTTCATGAGGCGCGAGGCGCGGACCTCTATCCGGTGACGGAGCCCTACTACACCTACGGCAAGGACGGGGCTTCGCACGGGGCGCCCTACAACTACGACACGCACGTGCCGGTGATCCTGATGGGACCTGGAATCAAGGCGGGCCGGTACACGCAGCGGGCGAAGGTGAACGACATTGCGCCGACGCTGGCGACGATGCTCGATGTCGAGACGCCGAGCGGGTCAGTGGGGCGCGTGCTTACGGAGGCGCTCGTCTCGCGCTAGCATCTTAGGATGCAGTGGACTGGGCTGGTGTATCCGGCGTTTGGCGTCCTCCTTCTGGCGCAGCAGCCGCAGAATCAACTCGCTGAAGAGGTGTCCCGTACGATGGGACGCGGCGAGGGGAAGCTGAAGCTCGGGGATGCCGCCGTCGATTTCGACCTTGCGTACGCCGGGGGCAAGTCGGGGCGGGTGCAACTGAGCAAATTCTTCGGTAAGCGTCCGGTGGCGCTGGTGTTCGGCAGCTTCACTTGACCGCCGTTCCGGTCCTCGGTGGGGACCCTCAATGCGATGTACCAGCGCTATGGGAAGGACGTCGAGTTTCTGTTGGTCTATATTCGCGAGGCGCATCCGACCGATGGCTGGCAAGTGCCGCGGAACGAAGCCGAGGGTGTGCTGATCGAATCGGCCAAGAGTGAGGACATGAAGCACGGGCATGCCACCTCGTGCGCGCGAACCTTGGGCATCAAGTTTCCCGCGTTAGTGGATGGCATGGACAATCGTGTGGAAGGCGAGTATGCGGGCTGGCCTGACCGCCTGTATCTGGTGGACCGCACGGGGAAGATTGCGTACAAAAGCGGCGTAGGGCCGGCCGGGTTTAAACCGGCGGAGCTGGAAGCCGCGATCCAGAAAGAGCTTGGAACAACACACTAGGCCAGAGCCCGCCGGCGAGAGGGGTGGGACGCTGGCATTCATCCGAGAGGCTCTCGCCGGAACCCGCCGTGACTTCACGGAGGGCAGCATACCGCGCGCGGTGATTCTGCTGGCCGTTCCGATGGTGCTGGAGATGTTCATGGAGTCGCTGTTCGGCTTCGTGGATATGCTCTTCGTGTCGAAACTGGGTGCGGAAGCGGTGGCCGCGGTGGCGCTGACCGAAGGCATGATGTCGCTGTTGTTCGGCGTGGCCGTGGGGCTGAGCATGTCGACGACGGCGATGGTGGCGCGGCGGGTGGGCGAGAAGAACTGGGAAGAGGCGGCGGTGGTGGCGGTGCAGGCGGTGTTCGTGGGGTTGTCGATTTCAGCGGTGGTGGCGGTGACGGGCGTGTTGGCGGCGCCGCACCTGTTGCGCGGGATGGGGGCCGATGAGAAGGTGGTGGAGGTGGGGGCGCGATTCACGCAGACGTTGATGGGCGGGGCTTGCAGCGTGTTCCTGTTGTTCCTGCTGAATGCCGTGTTTCGCGGGGCGGGTGACGCGTCGGTGGCGATGCGGTCGCTGTGGCTGGCCAATGCGATCAACATCGTGCTGTGCCCGACGTTCATTTACGGGTTTGGTCCGATACCGGCGATGGGCGTGCAGGGGTCGGCGATTGCGACAACGATTGGGCGGTCGAGCGGGGTGTTGTTCCAGCTCTACATGCTGACCTCGGGGCGCGGGCGGCTGCATGTGCATGCCAGCCAGTGGCGCTTCCGGCCGGACGTAATGCTGAAGCTGGTGAAGATCAGTGTGACAGGCATTGCCCAGGTGCTGGTCTCGTCGGCGAGCTGGATTGCGCTGATGCGCATCATGGCGACGTTCGGCACGGCGGCGCTGGCGGGCTACATGCTGGCGGTGCGCACGATCGTGGTGACGATTCTGCCGGCGTGGGGCATGGCGAACGCGGCGGCGACGCTGGTGGGCCAAAACCTGGGGGCGAAGAAGCCGGACCGCGCCGAGCGCAGCGTGATGCTGGCCGGGTTGCTCAATATGAGCTTCCTCGGTTGCATCGGGCTGATCTTCTTCTTCTTCGCTCCGCAGATCATCGGCTTGTACACGAATGCGCCGGAGGTGATGCAGTATGGCGTCGGCTGTTTGCGCATCATTGCGTTTGGCTACCTGTTCTTCGGTTGGGGGATGGTGCTGGTGCAATCGTTCAACGGCGCGGGCGACACGGTGACGCCGACGATTGTGAACATCTTCTGTTTCTGGCTGTGGCAAATTCCGCTGGCCTACGTGCTTTCGACAGTGCTTGGCTTCGGACCGTGGGGCATTTATTACGCCATCACCATTGCCCACTCGACGATGGCGGTGACCGGGTTTATCCTTTTCCGCCGTGGGAAGTGGAAAATGGTAAGAGTTTGACGACAAACGTACCGGTGCGCCGCTTTTTCCAAAAGGGCGGTCTGCTTTCGGAGTGGCATCCCCAATTCGAGTTCCGGCCCGGCCAGTTGCAGATGGCCGAGGCGGTGGAGAAGGCGCTCGCCGACGGGCGGCACGCCATTGTGGAAGCCGGTACGGGCACGGGCAAGACGCTGGCCTACCTCATTCCGGCGATTCTGTCGGGCAAGCGCATTGTGGTTTCGACGGGGACGAAGAACCTGCAGGAGCAGTTGTTCTTCAAGGATGTGCCCTTCTTGCAGGAGATGTTCCAGGGGCGGCTGCGCATCTGCTACATGAAGGGGCGGAACAACTACGCCTGCCGGCAGAAGATCTACGACGCCGAGAAGGAGCCCATCCTGGCGGGGCTGGAAGAGGTGGCCGATTTCCAGATCATCCGCGAGTGGGAGAAGACGACCGAGATCGGCGACCGCAGCGAAATCAAAACGCTGCCGGCCAATAGCGGGGCCTGGCCGAAGGTGGACGCGCGGCGCGAGTTGTGCAGCGGGCAGAAGTGCGGGCAGTTTGAACGCTGCTTTCTGACGCTGATGCAGCAGCGGGCGCATGAGAGCGACATCATCATTGTGAACCACCACCTGTTCTTCGCCGATTTGGCGGTGAAGGAAGAGGAGTTTGGCGGGGTGATCCCGGAGTACCAGGCGGTGATCTTCGATGAGGCGCACGAGATGGAGTCGGTGGCCGGGCAGTATTTCGGGCAGAGCGTGAGCAGCTACCAGATTGAGGAGCTGCGGCGCGATGTGCTGCAGATGATCCGGCGGAAGAGCCTGTCGTCAGCCGAACTGGAGCGAGTGTTGATGACGCTGGCCGATTGCTCGGACCGTTTCTTTGCGGCGTTTCCTGACCGGGACGGGCGTTCGGGATTTCCAGATCCGAAGGAGTATCTGCAATCGGGCGGGGAGAAGCTCTACCGCGAGCTGCTGGGCGTGCTGGAGCTGTTGCACACGGACCTGCAACTGGTTCAGGGGGCGCCGGAGGAGATGATTCCGCTCACGCGGCGGGCCAAGGACACGCAGGGAAAATTGCGAGCGTGGATGGAGGATCGCGACGCGAAGTACGTCTATTGGATGGAGCGGCGGACGCGCAGTGTGTCGCTGGAGATGACGCCGATCGATGTGAGTGCGCTGCTGCATGAGCGGCTGTTTGAGAAGGTGTCGACGGTGGTGCTGACCTCGGCGACGCTGGCCGTGGCGGGCGAGTTTGAGTTTGTCGAGCAGCGGCTGGGTGTGCAACATGCGCGGACGCTGGTGGTGCCGGGTCATTTCGACTATCCGAACCAGGCGATTCTCTATGTGCCGCAACATCTGCCCGACCCGCGCGAGGCGGGATTTGCCGATGCGGCGTGCAAAGAGGTGATCCGGCTGCTGCATCTGACGCAGGGGCACGCGTTTCTGCTGTTCACCAGCTATGCGCAGATGAAGCAGTTCCAGGACCGCATCTGGGACAAGATCGATTACCCGACGCTGATGCAGGGGACGGCGCCGAACAACGCGCTGCTGGAGGAGTTCAAGCGCACGCCGCATTGTGTGCTGTTTGCCACGTCGAGCTTCTGGCAGGGTGTGGACGTGCCGGGCGACCAGTTGCGCTGCGTGATTGTGGACCGGCTGCCGTTTGCGGTGCCGAGCGATCCGGTGGTGGAGGCGCGCGTGCGGGCGGTGCGGGAGGCGGGGGGGAATCCGTTTTTCGACTACCAGGTGCCGGAGGCGGCGCTGACGTTGAAGCAGGGGTTCGGGCGGCTGGTGCGTTCGCGGCAGGACCGGGGGGTGCTGGCGATTCTCGATAACCGCATCACCAAACAAAAATACGGGCAGGTGTTTTTTGACAGCCTGCCCGAGTATTCCTTCACGCTGGAGCTGAGCGAGGTGGAGGAGTTCCTCGCCCGTTAGGTCGCCTGCGTGTTAGCGTCCAAAATACGCCGCGTTGCGCTGAGTGAACTCGTTCCACTTTTCCGGAAGGTCGTCGAGCGCAAAGATCGCAGACACGGGGCACACCGGCACGCAGGCGCCGCAATCGATACATTCGACGGGGTCGATGTAGAGCAGCTCCTCGGCTTCGTGCTTCGGATCGTCCTTCTTGGGGTGGATGCAATCCACCGGACAAGCGTCGACGCACGCCGTATCTTTGGTGCCGATGCAAGGCTCAGCAATCACGTAGGCCATGAAATCACTCCTTTCGCCCGGCGGGGTCCCAGGTGCGGGCGGAAACTCCATTTTTAGCATAGGGGGCGCGGAAGGCACAATGGGAGTGAAATCCGGCGAATGGGGGACTGGAGCCGCTGAATGTGTATTCAGGGCAATTGATTGGGGAGCGGGGGGTCTTAAAGAGCGGCGTGGCGGCGATACCATTCGATGGTTTGGCGCAGTCCCGGTTCGAAGCCGGTGGCGGCGCGCCAGCCCATGAGGCGTTCGGCGCGGGAGACGTCGAGGCGGCGGCGGGGCTGGCCGTTGGGCTTATCGGTTTCCCACACGATGCCGCCGGTGAAGCCGCAGAGGCGGGCGATGAGCTCGACGAGATCGCGGATGGAGATTTCCGAACCGCTGCCGAGGTTAATAGGCTCCGCACCGGAGTAGCGCTCGGCGCCGGTGATGAGGCCTTCGGCGGCGTCTTCGACGTAAAGGAACTCGCGGGTGGGCGAACCGTCGCCCCAGACGCGGATTTCGGGCTGGCCGGCAGACTGCGCCTCCAGGCATTTGCGGATGAGGGCGGGAATGACGTGCGAGGTGTGCAGGTCAAAGTTGTCGCGCGGGCCGTAGAGATTGACCGGCATGAGGAAGATGGCATCCATGCCGTACTGCTCGCGGTAGCTCTGGCATTGGACGAGCATGGCTTTCTTGGCGATGCCGTAGGGGGCGTTGGTCTCTTCGGGGTAGCCGTTCCAGAGGTCCTCTTCGCGGAAGGGGACGGGGGCGAACTTGGGGTAGGAGCAGATGGTGCCGGCGACGATGGTTTTTTCAACACCGGCGCGGCGGGCGGCTTCAATGAGCTGGATGCCCATGATGGCGTTCTCGTAGAAGAAGAGGCCGGGGTTGTCTTTGTTGGCGCCGATGCCTCCGACGACAGCGGCGAGGTGGAAGAGCACCTCGGGGCGGGCGGCGGCGATGAGGCGGGCGACACCGTCGGAGGTGGTGAGGTCGTAGTCGCGGCGGCGGGGGACGAAGATGTCGCGGCAACCGCGGGCTTGCAGGCGTTCGACAACGAAGGAGCCGAGGAAGCCGCCGCCGCCGGTGACGCAAATGCGCTTGCTGGTGAGGTCGAGCATGGTTGGTTTAGCTTTCCTTCCGCTCGTCGACGGTTTCGAGAATGCCCAGGCGGCGGCGCTTGAGTGCGTCGAGCTCGGCATCGACCATGATGCGGACGAGGTCAGCGAACGAGGTGTGGTGGCGCCAGCCGAGCTGGGTGTACGCCTTTGCGGGATCGGCCTGGAGGGCGTCGACTTCGGCCGGCCGCAGGTAGCGGGGGTCGATCTCGACGTGGCGGTTCGCATCGAGGCCGACGTGGGCGAAGGCGAGATCGAGGAACTCGCGCACGCTGTGCATCTCGCCGGTGCCGATGACGTAGTCGCAGGGGGAGTCCTGTTGCAGCATGCGCCACATGGCCTCGACGTATTCCGGCGCATAGCCCCAGTCACGCTTGGCGTCGAGGTTGCCCATGTAGAGCTTGTTCTGCAGGCCGTACTTGATGTGGGCGACGGCGCGGGCGATTTTGCGCGTGACGAAGGTCTCGCCGCGGCGCGGGGACTCGTGATTGAACAGGATGCCGCTGACGGCGAACATGCCATAGCTTTCGCGGTAATTGACCGTGATGGAGTGGCCGAACAACTTGGCGCAGGCGTAGGGACTGCGGGGGTGGAAGACGGTGGTTTCGTTTTGCGGCGGCGGCGTGGAGCCGTACATCTCGCTTGAGCTGGCCTGGTAGAAGCGTGTGCGGATGCCGGTTTGGCGGATGCTTTCGAGCAGCCGCAAGGCGCCGGTGGCGGTGATGTCGGAGGTGTATTCGGGGATGTCGAAGCTGACGCGGACGTGGCTTTGGGCGGCGAGGTTGTAGACCTCGTCGGGGCGGATGTCGTAGAGCAGCCGCGAGAGGCTGGAGGAATCGGCGAGGTCTGCAAAGTGCAGGAAGAAGCGGTTGGTCTCCTCGTGCAGGTCGGCGTAGATGCCGTCGACGCGGCCAGTGTTGAAGCTCGAAGCCCGGCGCTTGATGCCGTGGACCTCGTAGCCTTTCTGCAGCAGCAATTCGGCGAGGTAGGAACCGTCCTGGCCGGTGACTCCGGTGATGAGGGCCTTGGGCATGGTTAGGGTCGGGGTGGGGCAGAGCCCAGTACCCCTCATAAAAGAGTAGCCCCCGGAGGCGATTGCTCGCACGCCGGGGGGTTCATTTCCCGATGCAGAAGGTGGAGAAGATGCGGGTCAGGATGTCATCGGCAGTGGTTTTGCCGGTGATCGCGTCGAGGGCTTCGAGGGCGGCGTAGAAGTCGAGCAGGAGCATCTCGTGGGGCACGCCGTCGGCGAGAGAGGCGAGGCCTTTGCGGAGGGCTTCGAGGGACTGGCGGAGCAGCCTCTCCTGGCGCAGGCTGGTGATGAAGCCGGACTCCAGTTCGAGCCTGCCGCCGGGGGAAGCGGCGTCGACGATGCGCTGGCGGAGAAGATCGAAGCCTGAGCCGGTGACGGCGGAGACGGGCAACAGCTCGGCGGGCGGCGGGAAGGCGGGGGCGAGGTCGCACTTGTTGCCGAGGAGGAGGTAGCGGCCCTGGGTGCGGGCGCGATCGAGGATTTGTTCGTCGTCGGGCGAGAGGGGTTCTGAGATATCCCAGACGACGAGGGTGAGGTCGGCGTCGGCCATGGCTTGCAGGCTGCGCTCGATGCCGAGGCGTTCGACGAGGTCGTGGCCTTCGCGGATGCCGGCGGTGTCGACGAGGCGGATGGGGATGCCATCGAGGGAGGCCGTTTCGCTGACGGTGTCGCGGGTGGTGCCGGCGATGTCGGTGACGATGGCGCGGTCCTGCTCAAGGAGGCGGTTGAAGAGGCTGCTTTTGCCGACGTTGGGGCGGCCGGCGATGGCGAGGGTGATGCCGGAGGTGACCACCTTGCCCCAGGAGTAGCTGCGGACGAGGCGGTCGAGCTCGGTCTCCAGCGGGGCGATGCGGGCGGCGATCTGCGCGGCTGTGGCCACGGGCACGTCGTCTTCGGCGAAATCGATGCCGGCTTCGAGCAGGGCGATGAGGTCGACGAACTGCGCTTTGAGGGGATGGAGGAGGCGGGCCAGCGAACCTTCGCTCTGGCGGGCGGCGACGCGGGCCTGGTAGAGGGTGGTGGATTCGATGAGGTCGTGGATGGCCTCGGCTTGGGGGAGGTCGATGCGGCCGTTGAGGAAGGCGCGGAAGGTGAATTCGCCGGGCTCGGCGAGACGGGCACCGGCGGCGGCGGCGCGCTCCACGGCGTGGCGCAGGATGACGGGCGAGCCGTGGCAGGAGAGTTCGACGACATCCTCGGCGGTGAAGCTGCGGGGGGCGGCGAAGCAGGTGACGACGACCTGGTCGATCGCGGAGCCGTCGGCGGCGAGGAGGTGGGCGAGCTGGGCGCGCCAGGGGAGCAGGGAAGCGCCGGCGGGGAGGCGGAGAATGGAAGAGGCGATGTCGCGGGCGTGGGCGCCGCTGATGCGCACAACACCCAAGCCGCCTCGGCCGGGCGGGGTGGAGATGGCAACTATGGTGTCGCCGAGATGCACGGAGAAGGGTGGGGCTTAGGGGCGCGGTCCGCGGTCAGGGCGCGGACCACGGCGGTCGCCGCCGCGTCCGCCGCCGGGGCCACCGCGCCGGTCGCCACCGGGACCACCGCGTCCGCCGCCGGGGCCGCCACGGCCGCCGCCGGGACCACGGTCGCCGCCGCGTCCGCCGCCGCCAGGGCCGCTGCGCCCGCGCGGGGGCGGGGGAGCGGAGGGGCGCGGGGACGACGGCATGTCGGCCGGGTAGATGACGACGTTGCGGCGGGGTTCCATGCCTTCGCTCTCGCTGCGGATGTCGGCTTGATCGCGCAGCACGAGGTGGATGAGCCGGCGTTCGCGGCTGGACATGGTATTAAAGCGGAAGGGGCGATGCGCCTGGCGCACCTGTTCGGCGGCAAAGAGGGCATTGGCCCGCAGTTCCTCGATGCGCATGAGGCGCATGTCGCCGATGTCGAAGCGGATGCGGCTGTGATCGTCGTGGGGAATTTTCAGCGCCTCGATGGTGAGGTGCTCGAGCGCCAGCAGCGCTTCGGCGCGGTTCTCCTGCAGCAGCTCAAGGTCGCCGCCGGAGAACTTCACCACAATATCGGGATTTTCGATCTCCGGGTGGGGGTCGTTGCCTTCCTCCAAGTCGAAGTCCAAATCCCAATCCACGATGTCGAAGAGCTTGTTCAGGAACTCTTCAATCTTGGGGCCATGCTCGCCGAGGGTGTATTTGCGGTCGCTCACACTCACATCCCGTCTGAATGAATTCCCGCGGGCGGGGCCTTACTTCTTCGGGTTCCGCTTGGCGGCCGGAACGGGGGTTGCCGCGGGAGCAGGGGCCATCCGGTTGAAGAACCACTGCTGCAGTATGCCAACCAAGTTGCCGGTCAACCAGTATAACACCAGGCCGCTGGACTGCCCGTAGAACATGAAGCCCAGGAACAGCGGCATGAGCATCATGATCTTCTGCTGCGAGGGGTCGCCGGAGGTGTTGGGTGTCATCTTCTGGAGGAAGAACTGCGAGGCGATCATCATGACGGGGAGGACGCGGATGGCGATGTCCTCGGGCCGGGAGAGGTCGTTCACCCAGAGCCACTGCGCGCCGCGCATTTCGATGGCGATGCTGAGCACTTTGTAGAAGGCGATGAAGAAGGGGATCTGGAGGAGCATGGGAACGCAGCCGGAGGCCGGGTTGACGCCATGCTTTTTGTAGAGCTCCATCACCTCTTCGTTCTGCTTCTGCTTGCGCGGGTCGCGCATGCTCATGCCGGCGTACTTCTCGTTGATCTTCTTCACTTCGGGCTGGATGACGCTCATCTGGCGCATCGACTTGAGCGAAGTGAACTTCAACGGCAGCATGACGAAGTTGATGATGATGGTGAGGATGACGATGGCCCAGCCGTAGTTGTGCACGTAGCGGTCGTTCATCCAATTCAGGGCCAGGAAGAGCGGCTTGGCGATGACGCCGAACCAGCCCCAGTCGACCAATTGGTCAAGACGGGGCGAGATGGTGCGCATCAGGTCGACATCCTTGGGACCGAGGAAGAGCTGGAACTGGTTATTGGCTTCGCCGCCCATGGCGACGCCGGCGAAGAGGTCTTCCTTCTGGTCGATGGCGTTGGGGAGCCGGTCGTTGACGAAGTGGACCTCAAACTGGCCGCTTTCGGAGGGCAGGGCGGCGGCGGCGAAGTAGGTGTCCTGGATGCCGGCGAAGGCGTAGTTGCCGCGCTGGATCATGACGCCGCCGGTGACATCACCGCCGGGTTTGCTGACCAGTTCCTGTTTGTCGCGGTCGAAATAAACGGCGTGCTGCGAGGCGGCGGCGCCGATGACGGTTTCGTCGCCAAAGCCGCCGCGCCAACTGAGGAGGTGCTGCTTGGGGGCGTTGCCTTCGCGCAGCTCGCTGGTGATGCGCGACAGGTAGCTGGTGCTGGAGAAGCGGAAGGTCTTCTTGGCGAAGGTGGCACCCTGGGAGTATTCGAATTCAATGCCGAGCTTGTCGGGCGAGGGGCGGGCGGCGAAGAGGGACTTGTTCAGTTCATGGGCGCCCTGGCCGTCGCGGTAGCGAATGGCAAAAGGCGGGTTGACCTTCCCGATGGCGCGTGAGTTGACCACTTCGAGGGGTTTGCCGCGGCTGTCCTTGTACTTTTTGAGGAGCCAGCTTTTCACCAGGGCGCCGCGGTTGGTGAAGGTGACCTTGTAGAGCTCGGTCTCGATCACATACTCCTGCTCGCGTTCAGCCGTAACGCTGGCCGTACCGCCGGCTGGGGGCTTGGCTGCGGCGGCCTGCGCGGCGGGTTTGGCCTCAGGGGGTTTCTGGGCGGTTTGCGCTGGGGCGGTGGCTTTGGTGGGAGCCTTCTTGGGGGGCTCTTCGGGCTGGGGAAGGATGTACTGGGAAACCAGCAGGACCACACCCATCAAACCGAAGGCCAGCAGGAGGCGGTGCTCCATCGAGAGTTCCTTCTTAGGCCCTCCCAGAGATGGCTGGGGCGTCTGCCCGCCAGAAATCTGTTCACTCATGGTACGGGATCAAAACCGCCTTCCTGAAGGGGATGGCACCGGGCCAGGCGCCGAAGACCAAGCCAAACTCCATGCAGCACGCCGTGGCGGCTGACCGCCTCGGCCATATAAACCGAACAGGTGGGATGAAACCGGCAGGCATTGGGGAGGCAGGGCGAGATCCACCGCTTATAGAAACGAAGCAGGGCGACTACCAAGTTCCGCATATGCGAAAGACCCTCTCGACTTCCCGCCTCAGTTCGCTGAAGGGAACGTCCCGCACGGCGCCGCGGGGGTGGAATACCAAATCGCGGCCGGCGGCCAGTTGCGCCAACTCCAGCCTCACAGCCTCACGCATGCGCCTCCTGATCCGGTTGCGGACCACGGAATTCCCCAACCTGCGGGGAACGGTGAAGCCTACACGAGCGGCATCCGAGCCTGGGAAAGCAGCGCAGATGGCCATGAAAAACGGGCCGCTGATCTTCTTGCCGCGATCATAGACCCGTTTGAAATCAGAGGTTTTCAGCAGCCGCGTGGTTTTGGGGAACGAATTCCCCTCCGGCGGCCGCGGTGGTTTAGCGCTTTCCGTAGCGGACGGCTCGCTCGTCGCTGACGCTGAGCTTCCAGCGGCCCTTCGCACGGCGGCGCGAGAGGACAGCCTGCCCATCCTTGGTCTCCATGCGGACGCGGAATCCGTGCGCCTTGGCCCGCTTGCGATTGTTCGGTTGAAAAGTACGTTTCGGCATTGTGAATCATCCCTCTCAGAGACGGGCTACCCCATTTCACAAGCCTGGGGAGGCACACAAACCCTGAGGTTCGGCGGAAGCCGAATTCACAGGATAGCAGATTTCCGGGCGGGGCGGATGGCCGGTTACGGCTTTTCGCCGGCCCGGTAGCGTTCTTCCAGGATGGCAAGCGCGGCGGGGGTGTCGGCAAGGGTTTCGGCCACCATGTGGGCTCCAGCAGCCAGAAGCTGGGCGGCCACCGCCTCCTTCCTCTGCACCTGGTCGAGGACGGGCAGAGCCGACCAGGCGGCCTCGGTCATGCCTACGCCGTTGCCGCCGACCAGCAGCCGACGCACCATGCCGGCGTTGCGGCCCTCCTCCATGTCAGGGGTGTCGCCGATCTTGACCCAGGCGTCGAGCGGATAGACCTGAAGCCGCAGGGCATTGAGGTAGGCCATCCAAGGGAAGGGGGCCGCGGAGCCATGGGGTGACGCTGGCATGGGCGAGTAGCCTTGCCGGCTGCTCGATGAGGGGATGAGCATGGGGCGGGTGTAGCCGGTGGTGGAGCCGATGCGGAGGCCCATCGAGCGGAAGTGTGCCACGGCCGCGGTCCAGGGGAGCACGTGCGAGTGGTCGAGGAGGATGGACGGCTGGAGGGCTTCGAACCGGGCATAGAGGGCGCCGACATCCGCGGGATCGAGGCCGCGCTGATGCGCCGCGGTCCAGGCGCTTTGCACTTCGGGCAGCGCGCACAGGGCGGTGAGGTGGTCGAATTTGCGCAGGCCCATGTGGCGGCGGATGGAGGCGTCGTCGAGCGTGACCCGCCTGCGAGACCTCCCACGCCGGTGCCGTAATCCACCGTGGTGCCTGCCCAATCGAGCAACACGGCGCGCAGGCGGCGCTCGCTCATAGCCCCACCTCGTTCACGCTCTCCTCGGCCAGCGCCCAGGACATGGTCATGCCCTTACCGCCCCGCGGCGACCGCCGCGGGTTCATCACGATGTAGTCAGCCTCGGGATGGCGGGCATAGACGCCGTGCCAATGCTGGGCGATTTCAGGCCGCGGGAGGCGGAGGAAGCCGTGGAGGTAGTCGAGGATGAGGCGGTCGATCTCAGCCTTATTGAAAATGTCGACGGCGAGGCCGTATTCGTGGGAATCGCCGATCGTGATGGCGCCGTCGGCGGTTTCCGATGCCATGACGTGGATGCCCCAGCGCTCCAGCACGGGGGTCTCTTCGGCAATGCGGCGGGCGAGCCGGGGCAGCGTGGAGCAGATGCGGAAGGAGGGATAAAAGCGCAGGGTCAGTCCGGCGGCGAGGGCGGGGCCGAGTTGGAAACCGGAGGGGCTGCGGGCGGCCATCATCTGGAGCTTGACGCGATCGATGCCGCTGGCAGCCCAGTGATCGGGGAAGAGGGTTTCGAAATCGTCGCCGGAGCAGATGAAGACCTGGTCGAAGCCGGGAGGCACGGTGGTGACGGCGGTGGAGAATCGGAACTCGACCGGCCAGCGGGCCTGGATCAGTTCGGGCGAAGAGCCGAGGATGAGGCGGTGATCGACGGTGACCTCATCGGGGCTGTAGATGCCGCCCAGAAGGCCTTCGGAGACGACGGGCGAACGCTCGAGCACCTGGCGCGGGTCATCCACTCGGCGTTGTAGCCATGCGCGGGGCCGATTTCGGCGAACTCACGGGCCACCTCGGCCTCGTCGTCGCGGTAGACGACGTGCATGGAACCGGTATGGCGGAAGGGAAGGCCCATTTCGGCAAGGAACTCGCGCCACAGTTGCCGCTGCACGGCCAGGCGGCATCTTCCCGCGGCCTGCCGACGCCCCCCAACCCCCCGCCCAACCGGAGTTCGCCCCAATCCAGCGGGTGGCCAGCCAGGAGCCCAGGGCGGCCATCAGCAAAGGTGAACACCGCGTCCCACCCCAATATCTCACCACCGCGATAACGCAACTGGCCGCTGGAGCCGACGCTGACAAACCCGCCGCCAGGCCGCCGCTCTGGCGGCGCCGCCCAGGTTCCGGCCCGAACACGAGCGCGCCAATGAGCGAGATGCCGAGCAGATTGCCCCACCAGCCCTGGGCGCTCAAAGTAGGATGAACCAGGCAGGCAATCGACAGGCCGGCGAGCATCAGGGCGCCCACGGGATAGCGGCGCGATTTAAAGACGCGGTCAGAGAGGTAGCCTGCCGCCAGAACGCCGGTGAAACCCACCAGCTCAAAGGCGCTGGAGGTATAACCGGCGTCGGCCTGGGTGTAGCCGAGACGCTGCACCATATAAAGAGGCAGCCAGAACAGAAACGCGTAGCGGGTAAATTTGATAAAGAAATAGGCCACGGCGATGGTCTGGATGGCGGGATCGCAGACGACCTCGCTCAACTGGCTCCAACGGCTGGTGGAGGGCGCGGCGGAGGTTTCCAGCGGCCCCTCCCCTGGAGCGAACCGGGCGAAGATGACGGCGACCACGGAGAGCAAGAGAGCCGGAAACACGGCTCCGCGCTTCCATCCCCAGGAGGCGAGCACGGGGCCGCTGATCGCAACGTGGCGAACATGGTGGCCAGGAAGGCGCCGAATACGTAGTGGTGCACCACCAACTCAGCGCCGTGCCACGTTCGCGTGGAGCAAACCAGCCGGAGATCATCTTCACCAGCGCGGGCCAGCCGCAGGCCTGGGCGAAGCCGTTGATGGTTTGCAGGATGAGGAACGCCTCGGGGCCGCTTGTGAACGCTAATGCAAGGTTGGCAAGGGCCGAGAGGAGCATGCCGGCCGTGGCGACGCGGCGCGGCCCGATACGGTCGGCGGCGATCCCCATGGTGAACTGGCCCAGTGAGTAAGCAACGCTATAGCAGAAGACCACGCGGGCCAGCAGGTCAGTGGAAAACCCTTCGTTGGCGCTCAAGGCCGGCATCATCACGCTGAGGTTCTTGCGGCAGAAGTAGAACCCTGCGTAGGCCAACCAGGTAAGAGAAAAAGCTTGTGCGCGGGCGTCCAGCCGCAACATAGGGGGCTTCAGTGTAGCGAGTCTATGTTGCGGGCCGATAACAGGCGGCTGGAAGCCGGTGGAGGGAGACTTGCCGGGCTTGCCCTTGCCCTGGGCTTACGCACTTGCCCCAATAGCCCCTCGGGACGCCCCATCCAACGACAAATAGGTTATGGGATTTTCACTGCGCCTGGGGTATACTACAGCAAAACTGTCCGGGCTACGGCCACGGGCAGAGTTAGGGACAGGAGGATTACTTGCTCACTCGAATTCCATTGCGAATCGTGTGTCTTGTGGCGTGCTTGGCCATGGGACAAATTCTATCGGCCGCGCCCATTTTCGTGGGCCAGTTTGACGTTTCAAATTTCGTTTTTGACAGTGGCGGAGGATTGGGCTCCGTGGATACGGTGGAAGCGCCCAACCTGATTGGCCTGATCGGGCACGACTATAACGACGTCGATGATCCCTTTGACGAGGACATCATCACGTCGTTCCTGGTCACCGTCACTTCGGCCGCCACGTTCGATTTCTACTGGGGTTACCTGACATTCGATGAAGGCCCGCAGTATGACCCGTTCGGCTACTATCTCAATGGCAGTTTCTTTCAACTGACCGACGACGGTGGGGACAGCGTCCAATCCGGCTTCGCAAGCGTGAACCTGCAGGCCGGCGACGTTTTCGGTTTCTACATTGATTCGACCGATGGCTGCTGCGGTAACTCGCTCGGCGCGGTCTCCGGCGACCGCATCGACCAGGGCGAAGTCCCGGAACCTGGCACCGGCCTGCTGGCGCTGGCAGGCGTGGGTGCGCTCGCCCTGATCCGGCGCCGCCGCTAGTTCCGCCTGCACTTCTGATCCAGTCAATGGCCTTCCCGGCGCGTCACCGGGAAGGCCATTGGTGTCTCTGCGCCTTGCGCGCTCCTCTGATAAGGTATTACGACAGGTCGAAACAGCCATGAACCAAGACAATTCCCGCCGTACGTTTCTCAAGACGGCCGCATCCGGGGCGCTGGCCACTGGAGCGGCGCCGTCCATTCTGGGCGCACAGAAATCCGGATCGAAGAAGCTCGTGATCGGCTCCGGTGATCACACCTATGAGGTGCATCACGATTGGGGCGAACTGCCGGACCGCATCCAGTACGGCAACACGCACGGCATTGTGGAGGATTCGCAGGGCCGCTTCTACGTCTTCCACACGGTGAACAAGAACAGCGTCTCCACCGACGCGATGGTGGTGTTCGATAGCAAGGGCAAGTTCATCACGAGCTGGGGCAGCGAATTTGCCGGCGGCGCGCACGGGTTGCACATTCAAAAAGAGGGCAAGGAAGAGTTCCTCTATTTGTGCGACACGAAGCGCTCGCTGGTGGTGAAGACGACGCTCGACGGGAAGGTCCTGCTGACGCTGGGCTACCCGAAGGAGTCAGATTTCTACAAGCTCGACCCGGACGGCAAGCCGCTGGTGAAGTATGTGCCGACCAACCTGGCGGTGGCCTCAAACGGCGACATCTTCGTCGGCGACGGCTACGGCTCGAGCTACGTGAATCAGTACGACAAGACGGGCAAGTTCATCCGCACCTTCGGCGGCGGCAAGACGAAGGACCCCGGCTCGCTGAACTCTCCGCACGGCATCTTCATCGACAAGCGCTCGGGCCAGGAAGAGCTGGTCACGGCTGACCGCTCCAACAACCGGCTGCAATACTTTGACCTGAACGGCAAGCATCTTCGCTTCGTCACCGACGACATGAACCTGCCCTGCCACTTCAGCTTCCACAAAGACCTGATGATGATTCCCGACCTCGGCGCGCGCGTGATCATTCTCGACAAGAGCAACAAAGTGGTGGCCAATCTGGGCGACGACTCGAAGTCGGAATGGCGCAAGACACGTGTGCAGCCGCGCGAGACCTTTGCCGCGGGCAAGTTCGTCTGCCCGCACGGCGGCTGTTTTGACCACAAGGGCAACGTATTCGTCTCCGAGTGGGTCGAGGTGGGCCGCATTACGAAGCTTCGCAAGGTTTGACGCTGCCTGATCGCATCGCGGGGACTCTCCCCAAGGCGCTCCGGCTGCGATATGCTGGCCCGAACGGAGTATCCCCGCATGATCTCGCGTCGAGAACTGTTTCCTTCCCTGCTCGGGCTGGCGCTGCCTGCCGGCGTCGTTGCGCCCCTGCGCGCGGCCACTGAGAAAGCCAAGCCGCTCAACCTGAAGATCACCGGACTGAAGACGTTCGTGGTGAACGTAGGCAACGTGAACTGGGCCTTTGTGAAGGTGTACACGAACCAGGGCATCACGGGCCTCGGGGAAGGCTCGATCACTTCCAAAGAGGCCACGCTTTCGGCCGCGATCATGGAGCATGAGCGCTACCTGGTGGGCAAGGACCCGACCGACATTGAGCTGCACTATCAAGCGATGTTCCGCTGGCCGCGCTGGCGGGGCGGTCCGATTCTGAACAGCGCCATCAGCGCCGTGGAGATTGCGCTGTGGGACATTCTCGGCAAGGCGCTGGGCCAGCCCATCTACAAGCTGCTGGGCGGCAAGGCGAGGGAGCGCGTCCGCCTATACAAGGACTGCGGCTCCACGCCGGAGGCGTTTCTACAGGCCAAGAGCGAAGGCTACACGGCCGCCAAGAGCGGCTTCATTCGCGTGGACAAGGACCTGGTGATTCCCAGCTTCGCCGTGCGCGAGGGAGCCAAGGCGCTGGAGCGCGTACGCACGGCGGTGGGCGAGGACTTCGACATCTGCATCGACGCGCACGGCAAACTGACGACGGTGATGGCCATCGATTTCTGCACGCGCATTGAGGAGCTGCGGCCCTTCTTTGTCGAGGAGCCGACGCAGTTGGAGGACCTGGGCGAGTTGGAACTGCTGCGGCAGAAGACCAAGGTGCCTCTGGCCACCGGTGAGCGCTCGTTCACCAAGTACGGCTTTGCCGACTACTGCTCGCGCCACCTGGTGAACATCATTCAGCCCGATGTATGCCACGCCGGCGGAATTCTGGAGATGAAGAAAATTGGGGTGATCGCGGAGACTTACCGCATTGAGATGGCGCCGCACAATCCGCAGAGCGAAGTATCGACGCTGGCCTCGCTGCATGTGGACGCGACCACGCCGGCGTGCACGATTCAGGAGTACAACCCCAACTCGCAACAATGGGTGAAGGACCTCTTTTATGGCGGCGCGGTGGAAGTGAAGGACGGCTTTGCGGCGCTGCCTGACCGGCCGGGGCTGGGCGTCGATCTGGATGAGAAGGTGGCGGCGGCGCATCCCTACAAACCGGTGAACCGCCCGAAGTACGTATTTCAGGATGGAGGCATCGCGGACCATTGAGGAAACGGCTTCTTGTTCTCATGCTGCTCGCCTTCGCGGCGATGGGCGCCGACACGGAGCGAACGCTCGCCGAGTGGATCATCCGCTATGGAGGCGGCGTCACGCTTGCCGGTTCACCGGAAGAGATCCGCACGCTGTGGTCGCTGCCGGAAGGCGAAGTGCGCGTGGTGGGAGCGGACCTGACAGGCACGCTGATCACGCCCGAGGAGCTGGAACGGCTGGCGCAATTGCAGCACCTGAAGGAGCTGTATTTGCCTGGTCCGATGTGGAATGAAGGCGCGGGCAGCCGGCGCGATTCAAACAAAGACCTGGGCAGCCTGAACGCGTTGCGATCGCTCGAGAAGCTCTATTTCAGCATTCACTTTCTCACCAACATCAACATTCAGGACAAGGGCATCGAGCAGTTGAAAGACCTCACGAACCTGCGCGAATTGCGGCTGCAACAGTCGCGTGTGAAGGGCCGCACCCTGGCCGTCTTCCCCGGGCTGACCTCGCTCGACCTCACCTACTCGCAGTTTGACGACGAGGGCATGGCCTCGCTTTCCGTGATGAAAGACCTGCGGCGGCTGCTGGTGAAAGACACGCTGGTGAGCGACGCCGGGCTGCGCCACATCGCGGGTTTGACCAAGCTCGAACATCTCGATCTCTATGGCTGCCGCGTTACCGACGCCGGGCTGGCGCACTTGAGCCAGTTGACTGCATTGAAGAAGTTGAACCTGCTCGGTGCGCCAGTGACCGACGAGGGGCTGCAGGCGATTGCCGGCATGCGGGACCTGGAGGAGTTGAACCTCTACCGGAGCCAGATCACCAACGCCGGGCTGCGGCTGCTGGCGGCGAAGAAGAATTTGCGCTCGCTCGATTTGCGCTACACGCGCGTCACCCAGGCGGGTGTGGACCAGTTGCTCGCCGAGCTGCCGGCGCTGAAGGTGAACTTCCTTGGCAATGCCCCGCAGATGTCCAGGAAGGTGGCTGTGCCGGCGCAGATCACGGCGGCTTCGATTCGCACTTTTGTGCAGTCGCTGGGTGGACAGGCGGAGTTGGAGGGCGGCAAGCTCACGGCGATCTCGCTGAGCGCGACGCCCGTGCTGGATGCCCATGTGGAGACGCTGGCGAAGCTGAGCGGCGTGCGCAAGCTCTCGCTTTCGGCGACCGAAGTAGGCGATGTGGGCGTGGCGGCGCTGGCGCGCATGACGGCGCTCGAAGAACTCGATCTTTCACAGACGACGGTGACCGACGCGGCGCTGGGGAAATTGGCCGCGCTGCCGAGATTGCGCCGCCTGGTGTTGAACAACTCCGGCGCGCGGGGGCTGGGCTTGGGCGGGTTTGCGGCTTTGGAAGAGTTGGAGATGTCCGGCTCGCCGGTGAACGATGCGGGGCTGGAGGCGATCGGGAAGCTCACCGGCCTGAAGGTGTTGAAGCTGGGTATGACCGACATCACGGCGAAGGGGCTGGTGCATCTGCGCGGGCTCACGCGGCTGCACACGCTGGATATCGCGACCACGGACGTGGATGACGACTCGATGGAGCACATCGCATCGCTCACTTCGCTGCGCTCGCTGAACATCAACTACAACCGCATCAACACGCATGGCTACGTGCTGCTCTCGGCGCTGCCCGCGCTCGAAGAGTTGCACTCGGTGCGCACGGCTGACCGATGAGACCATGCGCCACATTGCCGGAATGAAAACGCTGCGTGTGCTGAACCTGAACTACACCAACCTCACAGCCAAGGGCTTGCAACTGATCGCGGGGATGCCGGAGCTGCGCGACCTGCGGCTGGATTCGGCCACATTGGGCGACGCCGATATCGAACTGCTGGCCTCGTTCCCGAAGCTGGAGCACCTGAACATCTACCACACGCTGATCGGGGAAAAAGCACATGAGGCGTTGCGGCAGAAGCTGCCCAATTGCAGCATCGTGTGGGATCGCGAATCGGCGCTGCCGACGCGGAGGAAGAGCTGATGCGACTCATTGCCGCCCTGCTGCTGGCCGCCGTGGCGCTTGTGGCCAACGACTGGATTGCCGCGCTCGATGGCAAGGCTGAGACGGCGCCTGACGGCTCGATCCGCGCCCTCAGCTTCCGCCGCGGCTGGGTGAGCGACGCCGACCTGGACCGCATTGCGCAACTGGACAAGCTGGAACGGCTCGACCTTTCCGAGACGCGTGTCACCGATCTCGGATTGCTGAAGCTGAAAGACCTGAAGAACGTCCGCGAGCTGAACCTGTTTTATGCCGAGCTGGTGACCGATGAGGGGCTGGCGGCCATGCGCAATTGGGCCAAGATCGAACGCATCAACGCGCGCGGCACGAAGGTGACCGACAATACGCTGGCGTTGCTGGCGGGCAAGACGACGATCACAGCGCTCGACATCGGCTTTGCCGAGGTGACCGATAGCGGCCTACAACATCTCGCCACGTTGCCCAACCTGCGCTCGCTCGCCGTTGGCGGCAACAAGCTCACCGAGGTGGGCTTACAGGTGTTGCGCACGCTGCCGCAATTGGAGTCGCTCGACCTGAGCGGCAAGCAGCGCACGGACTCGGGTCTCTGGACGCTGGGGACCACCGACCTGGGGCTGGATCCGGTGGCCACCGTCGGCGGACTGCGCGAGTTGAACCTGAGCGGGCTGGGCATCACCTCGCGCGGATTGGCGAAGCTGAAACCGCTGGCCAAACTCGCGCGTCTCGACCTGCACGGATGCAAGCGCGCCGGCAACGACGCCGCACCCGCGCTGGCCGCGCTGCCGGCCTTGCGGTGGGTGGATGTGCGCGACACGGCGTTCACTGCCGAGGGCGTGGCTGAGCTGCGCCGGCTGCGGCCGGATGTGCGCGTGGAAGGCGCTCCGGCGCCCGTGGTTCCCGCCGCCGCGACCACTCCCGCGATTCCCTAACCCCTGCTAAAAATTTAGCATTGACAGGGCCGCTCTTCGATGCTAAATATTTAGCAGGCTATGTCTCAAGACGCGCATCTGCGGCTCAGCCGCCGGGAACGGCAGATGATGGAGGTGCTCTACCGCAACAAGAGCGCCACCGCCGCCGAGGTGCGCGCCGGCATGGCCGATCCGCCCAGTTATTCCGCAGTCCGGGCCACGCTGCGCATTCTCGAAGAAAAAGGCGTGGTGCGGCATGACGAAAAGGGCGGGGCCTACGTCTACATGCCGGTAGTGCCGCGCGAACGGGCGCGCCGGTCCGCGTTGAAGAGCCTGATTGAGACCTTCTTCGACGGATCGGCCGCCAACGCCGCGGCGGCGCTGCTTGGTAACGCCAGAGCGCAGTTCAGCGCAGAGGAGCTGCAGCGTCTGTCTGACTTGATTGAAGACGCCAAACAAGAAGGGAACCCGAAATGACCACTGCATTGCTCATCGAATGCACTCTGAAAGCCTCGCTGCTGTTCGCGCTGGCCTGGGCAGGAACACTTGCGCTGAGGCGAAGCTCAGCCTCGGCGCGGCACGCCTTGTGGACGGCAGCGCTGGTGGCCGCCCTGGCGATGCCGCTGCTGGTAACGCTCACTCCCGCGCTCAAGCCGCTGCCAGGCTACTCCTTTGCGGTGACAGCCGCGGCGGGAGCACAGGCGCCGGCGGCGGCCGCGAGCATTTCGCTGGTGACGGTGTGGCTGTTGGGCGCGGTGTTGACGCTGCTTGTGTTCCTGGTGGCCCACGCGCACGGCCCTGGTCGCGCTGCGTGCCGGGGAGACCGGCGGCCTGCGCACATCCCCTGAGGCCATCTCGCCCTTCCTGTGGGGCATTCTCCAGCCGTCAATTATCTGGCCAGAGCAGGCGCGGCAGTGGCCCGAGGGGCTGCGGCGGGCGGTGATCGCGCATGAGAGTGAACATGCGCGCCGGCTGGATGCGGTGTGGCTGTTCGTGGGCCAGGCCGCCTGCGTCGTCTACTGGTTCCTGCCGCTGGTCTGGCTGGCCGCGCAGAGGGCGCGCGAGGAATCCGAACGCGCCTGCGACGACGCCGTGCTGCGCGCGGGCACGACCGCCACCGATTACGCGGGGCACCTGCTGCACGTTGCCCGCGAGACTTCGATGCGCGCCTCGCTGCCTGCTGTTACGGGCTCAACGCCGCTGGAACGGCGCATGCGCTCGATCCTCGATGTAACGGCGCAACGGAGCGCGATCTCCCGCCGCTACGCCGCTGCCGTCGCGTTTGCCTGTCTTGCCATCGCCATGCCGCTGGCGGCGCTGCAGCAGGACGACAAGATCCATAGCACGAAGCAGGACAAAACGATCACCCGCCCCAAGGTGCTCCACAAGGTGGAGCCCACCTACACGGAGGCGGCGCGCGAGGCGAAAATCGCAGGCACGGTGGCGATGAGCGTCATCGTGGAAAAGGATGGCACGGCGAGCACGATGAAGATCGTGAAGAGCCTCGATCCGGGTCTTGATGAAGCCGCCATGGCGGCGGTGAAGCAGTGGAAGTTCGCGCCCGGCACAAAAGACGGAAAGCCGGTACGCGTGACCGCGACGATTGAGGTGAACTTCCGCCTGAACTAGGCGCGTTCGGGTTCGGCCTGGCGGCGGACGAGGTCGCTCAGCTTCCGCTCCGCCGTCGGGAACTTGCCGATGCCGGCGCCCATCACATCGTCGGCGACGGTGAGATAGAGATCGGCCACGGTGCCTGTTGTGCGGGTGTGCATGCCGGTGGCGAGGTTGCCGTGGAAGCCGGCGAGGATGACGGAGAGCCCGTTGTTCTTGTGGTCGTTCGCTTCGGCGTGCTCGTGGACGAAGAGCAGCGCCGTGCGGTCAAGCAGCGTGCCATCGCCTTCGGGAATCGAGCGCAGCTTGCCGAGCAAGTAAGCGAACTCTTCCACATGCCAGCGGCAGATGTCGCGCATGATGCGCTGGCCGTCCAGCGTGTCCATGCCGGGCGCTTTCCCGTCGCGGTGGGTGTAGTCGTGATGCCGCGCGGCGGTGTGGCCGAGCCAGGGGAAGCGGGTGAGACCCTGGCACTTGGTGAGCATGTAGCTGGCGACGCGCGTCTGGCGGGTGGCGAAGGCGTGGGCGAGCAGGTCGCTTTGCAGCTTGGCGATGCGCGGCCAGTCCTTCATGTCGCCGTCGTACTCGGGCTCGTCCACCTTGTAGTATTGCGGCGGCATGCTGGCGATGGAGCGTTCGACATCGCGAATGGAATCGAGATGTTCGCCGAGGCGCTTCTGATCCTCGGCGCCGAGGTTGCCCTGGAGGGCGTTGGCGTCGGCGCGTATGGCGTCGAGCACGCTGCGCTTGCGATTGACCCAGCCGATTTCGCGCTGGCCGAAGAGGCGGTCAAACAGCTTGTGCGGCAGCATCTCGGGCGGCAGCGGGCGGTCATAGGCGGCCCAGCTCATGTTGCGCTGCACGCTTTCGCCGAAGCTCTCCTGCGAGACGCCGAGCTGGAGCGAGCGGAAGCGGGTTTCGCCACCGATGCGGGCGGCGATGGACTGGTCGATGGACGGGCCGCCGGCGCCGCGGCCGGTGAACTGCGTGCCCGTGACGAGGGCGCTCATGGAGCGGTGATGGTCATTGCCCGGCCCGGGCATGCGCGCGGCCGGGTTGTCGAGTCCGGTCACCACGTGCATCTGCTCGCGGAAGGGGGCAAGCGGCGCCAGACAGGGCGTCATCGTGTAGTTGCGCCCGGTTTCGTTGGGAATCCAGTATTTCTCGACAATGCCGTTGCCGTTGAACCAGAGCACAAACCGCGTTTCGCGCTTGGCGTTTTCGGCGGCGTAGGCCGTGCCGGCGGCGTTGAACATGGCGGCCAGCGGAGGCAGCGGCAACAGGGCGCGCGAACCGGCGAAGGTCAGGCCCTTGAGAAGCGTACGTCGGGAAAGCGGTCCTCTCATGCGATTAGTTCCTCTCGGCGTGGACGCCAAATTCGGTCCACTTCGCTACTGCAATCATAAGCTCCTGGAAGCGGAATTGCGAATCGCGGAAGGTGGCCAGCACGCGCGCGATCACGGCGCGGTCGGCGGCGGTTTCGCGGCGGCCCATGGCGTAGCGGAAATACTGCTTCACAAGGCACTCCTGGCATTGCGGCGTGCGGGCCAGCGCGGCGCCCAGTTCGCGCGGCGTCTGGAACTCGGAGCCCTGGATGCCGGCAACCCAGCCGCTGCTGTCGATGGGCACGCTCACCGAACGCGGCTCCTTCTTGCGGTCGAAGCTGGGGATGCGCATGGTGAGGTCCTTGCGATAGGCGCCGACGCCGTCGAATTTCTCGAGGCCGAGGCCGATGGGATCGATGAGCGTATGGCAACTGGCGCAGGCGGGATTGCTCAAGTGGATCTGCAGGCGCTCGCGGTTGGTCATGGGCTTCTCCTCGCTTTGCGGCGGGAGGTTGGTGTTGACGCCCGGCGGCGGCTGCGGCACGTTCTGGCAGAGAAACTGTTCGCGCACGAAGAGGCCGCGAGCCGTAGGCGACGTCTCGGCGGGCTTGCTGGTGAGGGCGAGAAAGGTGGCGTGGCTGAGAATGCCGGCGCGGCCGGAGTCGGCTGGATAGGCCATGCGCGTGTAGTCGTCAGAGGGTGCCTTCATGCCGTAGAGCGAGGCGAGGTCGCCGTTGATGAAGGTGGCGTCCGAGGTGTAGAAGTCGAGAAAGCTGCGGTTGTTCCAAACGAGGTCGGCCACGAAGCGGCGCGTCTCTTCGGTCATGGCGAGGGCCGTTTCACGGGTGAAGTTGGGGTAGAAGCGGCGGTCCTTGACCATGGTGATGACGCGGTCGAAGCGCATCCATTGCGAGACGAACTCGTCGAGCGCGGCGGCGGCTTTGGGGTCGGCGAGCATGCGGCGGGCGTGCTTCTCGAAGCCCTCCGCCGTGTTCAATTCGCCCTTTTCGGCGGCGGCGATGAGCGCGTCGTCGGGCATCGTGTCCCACAGCAGGTAGGAGAGGCGCGAGGCGCGCACATAGGGGCGGTCCTCGGGGCGCGCAGCGGTCTCCGGGCGGTAGAGGAACGCCGGCGACTGGAGCATGGCCTCGGCCACTGCTTGCGGCCCGGCCTTGGCGAGCAGCGCCTGATAGCGCGTCTTCTCCCCGGCACTGAGCGGACGGCGGAAGGCGCGTTTGCCGAATGACTCAACGAAGGTCTTCTCGTCGGTCACCTTGATTTTTTGCGCCAGGCGCGCCGCGGCTTCGCCATAGCTTTCCGCGAGCAGGGGTGAAATGGACTGGCCTTCAAACTGGTTCTTGAATCCGTCGATGAAATCCTCTGGCGGGAACTGGCGCGAGGGCTGGCTGATGTCGCCCAGCAGATCGCGGACCGTGTTGTCGTACTGCGAATGCGTGAGCCGGCGCAGCACTGGTTTGGCATGCGCGGCCACCACGCGCCGTTCTTCGTGGCGGGCCAGGGGCTTGGTGACCGTGAGCTGCTTCACCCAGTTGATGAGCGCGGTTTCGGCCTCGCTGCCGGGTTGGATGCGGCGGCCGCCGGCGTGGCCGATACGGTTGGTCGGCTTGAGGACGAGCATCGACTTCGCCGGGTCGGCGGTGTCGACAAAGCGGCGCAACGAGTCGCCGAAGACCTCGCGCTCGGCGTCGGTGGCGTCGGCGTCGGGGAACTGAAGGCGAGTGGTGGAGCCGACACCGTCGGTGTTGTGGCATCCCTTGCAATCGGCCTTCTGGAGATGGGGCCAGACGTCGCGCACGAAGCTCATCTGCGCGCACAACGGCAGCACGGCGAGGAATGAAATGAGGGCAACGCGAATCAAGGTGCTACCATTCTATTCCCGATGCAGCTGATGGATCTGTTTGACCACTCGCTGGTGGGCCGGGCGCACCAAGCGGGGCTGGAGTTTGGCGGCCGCGCCTTCACCTTTGGCGAGATCGATGCGCAGGCCGAGGGGCTGGCTGCGGCCCTGGCGTCGCGCGGCGTGGCGGCGGGCGACCGCGTGTGCGTGTATCTGCCCAACAGCCCCCATGTCGTGGCGCTGTTCATCGCCTGCCAGAAGCTCGGCGTGATTTATGTGCCGGTGAACATCCTCTACCGGGAGCGCGAGTTGGAGCACATCCGCCGCGATGCTGAACCGAAGCTGTTCGTTGATGAGGCGATGCTGCGGGAGTTGCTGGCGATGCCGGTGGCGGGCGGCAGGCGCGCACGTACACGAATTGATGCCGACGCGCCGGCGATGATCGTATACACCTCGGGCACCACAGGCGCGAGCAAGGGCGCGGTGATCACGCACAACAACATGCTCGCCAACACGGCCAACATCGTCGCCTGTTGGGAGATCACGCAGGCTGACCGCTTTCTGCTGGCGCTGCCGCTGTTTCACGTGCACGGCCTGGGCAACGGCATCCACTCGTGGCTGGCCACGGGCTGCCGCATGCGGCTGCTGGAGCGCTTTGAACACCAGCGCGCGGCCGGAGAGTTTCTCAGTTTCCAGCCGACACTCTTCTTCGGCGTGCCCACCATCTATGTGCGTTTGCTCGAAGCGCCGCCGGAGATCGCCGTCGACATGCGGCTGTTTGTGAGCGGCTCGGCGCCGCTGCCCGCGGCGGTGTTGGAAGCGTTCCGCGAGAGGTTCGGCCACACGATACTCGAACGCTACGGCATGAGCGAAACGATGATGAACACGAGCAACCCGTATGCGGGCGAACGGCGGGCGGGCACGGTGGGAACGCCGCTGCCCGGCATCAGCCTGCGCATTGTCAACGGCGAGGTGCAGTTGAAGGGGCCGAACATCTTCGCCGGCTACTGGCGCAACCCCGAAGCGACGGCCAAGGCGTTCGACGACGGCTGGTTCAAAACGGGCGACATGGGCGAGGTATCCAACGACGGCTACCTGACGCTGACCGGGCGCAAGAGCGACCTCATCATCAGCGGCGGATTCAACATCTACCCGCGCGAGATAGAGGAGCTGTTATTGGAACAGGAAGGCGTGGCCGAAGCGGCGGTGGTGGGAGTAAGCGATGCCGTGCGGGGCGAGGTGCCGGTGGCCTATGTGGTGCAGCGGGGTTGCTGCGAGGTGGAGAGGCTGGAACAGTGTTGCCGTGAGAAGCTGGCTTCGTTCAAAGTGCCGCGCGCGTTTGTGATGGTCGAAACGCTGCCGCGCACGGCCTTGGGCAAGGTGCAGAAGCATCTCTTGCCCAAGCCGTCGCAGTCGAATTAGAGCATCACCGAAATCACGACCATCAGCACGGAGAAGGCGGGCAGCAGCAGCAGCGCCGTCTTCAAGCGCGTCGGATCCTCGCCGGCCACGCTGCCGATAATGGGCGAGCTGACGACCAGGCCGAACCAACCGGCCGTGGTGGCGATGCCGGTGGCGGTGGCCGCCATGGCCGGGAACTTTCCGCCGACCACCGCGAGCGTCGTCGGGAACACCGGGGCCATGGCGATACCGGCCAGGAACACCGCCGCCCAGGCCACATTCGGCGAACGGGTTTGGAGCATGGCGTAGGTGGTGAGGGCCATGAGGACGGCCGCGCCGGTGAGCACGCGCTCCGGCGAAACGCTGGAGAGCACAGGGGCCACGGCGACCCGGCCGAGCAGGATGCCAAGGGCGAAGCCGAGCGAGAGGATCGTGATGGCATTCTTCTCCGGTACGCCCTGCGCGATGAGGTGGCGGGCCAGCCAGTTCCACACGCCGACTTCGGCGGCCACATACAGGAAGAGGAAAGCTGCCAACAGCAGCAGGGCCGGGTTGCCGAGCAGTTCGCTCACCTGCGAAACCTGGAACGACACCTGGCCGCTCGGGGCGGCCATCGGCGTCATGCTGTGAATGACCAGCGTGATGAGCGCCAGCGCAGCGGCGAACACGGTCAGCCGGCCTGAGTTGTTGTTGAAGACCCTGGCCGCGAGCAGCGGCGTGAGCAGCCCGCCGAGGCCGAAGAAGAGGTTGAGCAGGTTGAACACGCCGGCCGTGCTGAGCGATTCAATCTTGATGTCGCCGGCCAGGGCGAAGGCCGCCGTCACCAGCGAACCGCCGCCGATGCCGAGGATGAGCATCGAACCGGCGATGATCGTGTAGCCGACGGCGCTACGCAGCCCGAGCAAGGCCAGGGCGATGAGGCCGAGCGCGAGCAGCAGGCCGAGCTTCTTGCCCTGCGTATCCACTAATGGTCCGATGAAGAACGAACCGAGCATAAGCCCGATGCCCTGCGCCATGGCAATGTTGCCGTTCTGTTTGGGAGAGAGGGAAAAGCGCTTGGAAAGGTCGGGCAGAATGGTGCCCAGCATGGCGGCAATGAGGCCGTAGACGAAGATGGCGAGGACGGCGGCGAGGATGAGCATGTCGATCTCCTAAGATGTCGCGCCCCGCACGGGCGGCGGCGCAGGTTCCAGCAAACGAAAAGGACCGTCCGGGTGTTTGGCCCGAACGGTCCTCAATCGTAACAAATGCCAGCGATGGGTGGCGGAGGGTAACTAGACGAAGCTGTACTTGCGCGCCTTGTCGTCCCACACCACCATCTTGTTGTTGCGGAAGGCGAGCGTGGCCATGTGGCCGCTGATGGCCGCCTGCTGGCCGACTTCGACCGGAGCCACCAGTTGCGCCTTGCCTTCGATGGCGTCGAGCAGATTGCGGATGTGCGCTTCGACGGCCGGGTTGTCGTTGCCGCGCAGGTCGAGCTTCACCTCGCTGCGAGCGGCGACGTGGGCCGGCGGCTTGCCGGCAAACTTCTGCGGCGTGAACATGAGCGTCTGGCGGTTCAACACCTGGATCGTGCCTTCATTGCCGCAGAACTGCTCGCCGTAGCCGAACTCGTCGTTGCCGAAGTAGCAGGAGTAGTTGATGTGGAACTTGTCGTTGTATTCGTAGAGCGCGCTGAGCGTATCGGGCACATCGCGGTCATCGCCCTCGGTCCAGCGGTAGACGCCGCCCGAGGCCACGCACGACTTGGGCACGGTCTTCCCCATGACGAAGTTGGAGATGTCGGTCTGGTGGACGAGCAGGTCGGTGGAGATGCCGCCCGAATAATCCCAGTAAAGGCGCCACTGGAAGTAGCGGTTCTTGTTGAAGGCGGTCTTGGGCGCGGGGCCGAGGAAGCGGCTGTAGTCGGTGTTTTCGGGCGAGGCGTCGGTGGGGATGTTGTAGCGCCAGGCCGGTGCGCCGTTGGTGAGCGCGGCGCGATACCAGAAGGCGCGCACGTAGTGGCACTCGCCGATGAGGCCCTGGGCGACCATGGTCTTGGCCATGATGTAGAGCGAATTGGAGCGGTTCTGCGTGCCCACCTGCACCTTTTTGCCGGAGGCGTTGGCGGCCTTGATCAGCTCCTCACCCTTCTCGATGGTCTGCGCGAGCGGCTTCTCGATGTAGACGTGTTTGCCCGCCTTGAGCGCGGCCAGGGTCATCTCGTGGTGCAGATGCTCGGGGGTGGCGATGACGACGATCTGGATATTGGGGTCGGCCAGCAGCTGCTGGTAGTCGACGAAGGTCTTGGGAGCCTTACCCTCGACGGTGGCGGCGCGGTCCTTGGCGCGGTTCAGGTTGCCGGCGTAGGTATCGCACACGCTCAAGACCGTGGCCCGCGAGGCGCTGCCCGCATAGAGGCGGTCCATCAGGTAATAGCCTCGTCCGCCGGTTCCAATGAAGCCGACAGTCATCTTCTTGCTTTGCGCAACGAGATTCGGGATGAACGCCGGCGCTGCCGCGATGGCGGCTTTCTTGACCAAGCTCCGCCTGGACACGGATTCAGACATGGAAGGGCTCCTTTTCGAATGAAGTACCTTTCAGGTTACCAAAGGGGGCCGCCGCGGGCAGTTGGTTCCGATTTTCGCCCCCCGCCGGAAACCCGATGTATAATCAAGGTGAAAGTTTGGCTTACTTCAGGTGGGCGTGAGCCCACTTTTTTATTGGTGGCAGAGGCCGGATGAAGAGCGAGATCGTCGACAAGGTGACCGAAATCGTGGAACGCGCGGGCCGCAACGAAGGCATCGAAGCCGTTGAGGTGGAACTCAAGGGCTCCGGCAGCGCGCGTGTGCTCCGCATCTTCATCGACAAACCCGCGGGCGTGACCCACGCCGACTGCCGGAACATCTCCGAGTATGTCGGCACCGTTCTCGACATGGAGGACGTGATTCCCGGGGGACGCTACACGCTGGAAGTGAGTTCGCCAGGGGTGGAGCGCAAGCTCAGCCATCCCCGCGATTTCGAACGCTTCGCCGGCCAGAAGGCGAAAATCGTCCTGAGCGAACCCATTGAGGGGCACAAGGTGTGGGAAGGCACGCTGGCGGGGTTCGCCGACGGTGTCATCACGCTTGAGGCCGCTCCGGGCGAATCGATCCCGATTCCCCTCACCCAGGTGGCGCGGGCCAACCTGAAATTCGACTGGTAATTCCGGCAACCCCGAGACAGAGGCTAGATACCCTTGGCATCGATCTATCAATCCATCGAAATCCTGAGCAAGGAAAAGGGCGTTGACGCACATGTCATTCTCGACGCCGTGAAAGACGCGCTGATGGTGGCGGCGCGCAAACACTTCCGCACGGAAGAGAACATGGCCGTGGACTTCGATCCGAAGAGCGGCGCTATTCTGCTGTTCATCGTGAAGAACGTCGTCGACGAGGTCACCGACAAGGTGAACGAACTGACGCTCGACCAGGCGCGCAAACTCGACCCCAAAGCCGAAGTGGGCGGCCTCGTCCGCATCCCCAAGAGCGCCGAAGCCCTGGGCCGCATTTCAGCGCAGACGGCCAAGCAGGTGATTCTGCAAAAGGTGCGTGAGGCCGAACGCGAGAATATTTTCGCTGAATTCTCCGGCCGGGTGGGCGACCTGCTGCATTGCACCATCAAGCGCATCGAAGGCCAGGACATGGTGGTCGACCTGGGCAAAACGGAAGCCCGGCTGCCGAAGAAGGAGCAGTCGCGCCTGGAGAACTTCACGATCGGCGACCGCATCCGCGTGGTGATCAAGAGCGTGGAAAAGACGGGCAAGAACGCCGGCGTGATGGTCAGCCGCGCCTCGCCCGACCTGGTGCAGCGGCTGTTTGAACAAGAGGTGCCGGAGATTTACGACAGCACGGTGCAGATCAAGGGCTGCGCGCGGGAAGCCGGCGAACGGACCAAAATCGCCGTGCATAGCCGCGACCGCGACGTGGACAGCGTCGGCGCCTGCGTGGGCATGAAAGGCATGCGCGTGCAGTCGATCATCCGCGAACTGCGCGGTGAAAAAATCGACATCATTGAATATTCCGAAGATATCGCCACCTTTGCCACTCACTCCCTGAGCCCGGCCCGCATTACGCGTGTGGCCATCGTCGACCCCATTGAGCGGCACATGGAAGTGATTGTCGACGACACCCAGCTTTCGCTTGCCATCGGCAAGAAGGGCCAGAACGTACGGCTGGCGGCGAAGCTACTGGGCTGGCACATCGACATCAAGAGCGAGGAAGAGAAGCGGCAGGAAGTGGAGTCGCAGATGGCCGCCGTAATGGCGCCGGGCGCTCCTGTTTCCATTCTGATCGACCATGGCCTGCCGGAGGGGCTGGCCGAACTGCTGATTGGTTCCGGCATTGGGACGGTGGAGAAGCTCGGTTCGATGACGCCGGAGGATCTGGCCTTGATTGAAGGCATCGAGCCCGACAGCGTGGAGACGATTCAATCGAGCGTGATTTCTTACTACCAGCAGTTTGAAGCGCAGGCGGCCCCGCCTCCGCCCCAGGAGTTTGTCGGCGGCATGCCCATTCAACCTCCGCTGGGCGTTGCGCCACAGGCGGCCCCCGCGGCGGAAACCGAGGCGGCCCCCGCTGAGGAAGCGGAGACGGCGCCGGATGAGGACGCAGAGGCGCCGTCAGCCGAGGAAGTAGCGGCGCCGCCGGCTGAGGAAGTAGAGGCAGCGCCGGCTGGGGACGCAGCCCAAGCCGAGGCGGCCGGTGACCCGGCCGAAGTGTCGGCCACGGAGGCCGTGGAAGCCCCGGAAGTGGCGGCCGAGCCTCCGCAAACCTCCGAAGAGGAAGCGGTTGCGGATTCCACGCAGCCGGAATCTGATACCATAAAGGATTCGGAATAGGCGATTGCGTACGCTCCATTCCTCACATCCTGGCCTCGCGCGCCGCTCGGAGCGCGCCCGTGCCGCTCGAATTGCGTTCTGAGTCCGCGCGAAAGGCCAACCCCCGAAACGAACCGGTATGAGTAAAATTCGCATCAACGAACTAGCGCGGGAACTCGAGGTGAAGCCCGGTGTCATTCTCGACCTGCTGCCCGAGCTGGGTGTCAGCGATAAGAAGACACATTCCAGTTCGCTTGATGACGACGTGGCGCTGAACATCCGCCAGTTGCTGGCAGGCAAGGGCGAGGGCGCTTCCTACGTTCCCCATCCTGACGACGATGCCGATGCCATCGAGCCGGCTGCGGCCGAACAGGCCGCTCACGCCGCGCCCACAGTGAAACCCGCACCCCCTGTTGCAGACGCGCCCCCGCCGGCCACGCCGACAGCTCCCGCCGTGCCGCCCCCTGTTCCCGCTGTACCTCCCAAGGAGACCGATACGCCACCTCCCGCACTCGCCGCGCCGCCCCCTGCTGAAGAAAGGGAGCGCGAAACGCCGGCGCCCATCCGTCCACCCATTGCTCCCGTGCGCCCTCCCCTGGCAGCCGGGAAGACAAGCGTTCCTTCGATTCCCATTCCTCCGCGCCCGACCATGGCGCCCAAAGCGATTCGTCCGCCTCTGGCCGCGGGCAGCGCCCCGGCGGCTCCCAGCGCGCCCGTGTCGCAGCCCGTGGCGCCGCAGCCCGCGTCGCCGCCCATGTCGCATGCTCCGGCGACGCCGCGTCCCCCCGTGGCGGCGGGATCCGCGCCGTCGAGGCCGCCAGCCACCCCATCCGCTCCGGCGGCTCCCACGCCGGGCGAGGCGCCGCGCAGGCCCGGACAGATTCTCTCCGGTCCCCGGCAGCCCCTGCCGGCGGCGATGACCTCAAAGCCCGGCGAACAGGTCCGGCCGCCGCTGGGCCAGCCGGCGCCGCCGCCGATGCCTGGACCGGCGCGCCCGGCCGCGCCGCGTCCCCCCATGCCACCCCGTCCTGATCGCCCGCCGGCCCCCTCGGGTCCCATCGCCGGCGCCGGTCAGCGCAGCGGCCTGGCCGGGCAACCCGCGCCGCGCCCGGTGGTGCCACCGCGTCCCGACCTGGTGGCCAAACTGCAACAGACTCAACGGACCTCGGCTCCCGGCCAGCCTTCGCCGCGCCCCGGCGCACCGCGGGCCACACCCGTGCCGGGCCGTCCGATTTACGATTTCCGCGGGCCTGTCCGGCCCGGCCAGCCCTCGCCGCAACGCGGTCCCGGCATGCCCTCCCCGGGTGGTCCCGGCGGTCCCGGCGGTCCTGGTGGAGGCCGGCCGATGCGCGGCCGCGGCATGCACCCCACCGCGCCGCTGCCCGAACCGCCCACGGTTGCCACGCCTGACCGCCGCCATCAGGGCAAGCCCGTCGGCCGCCGCCCGGTGGTCGACCGCGAGGCCGACCGCGAGGGTAAGCACCAGCCGATGTACCGCCGCCAGGAGGCGGAGGTGCAGGCGGCCAATGCCGAAATCACGATCTCGGAAGGCATCACCGTTAAGGAACTGGCCGAGAAACTCGGCTTGAAGGCGAACGTCGTCATCCAGCGCATGCTCACGCGCAAGAAGATGTTCGTCACCATCAACCAGACGCTCGACACCAAGCTGGCCGAGGAGATCGCCGAGGGCTTCGGCGCGCTCACCAATAAACTGAGTTTCGAGGAGGAGACGATGCAGGAAGTCGACCTCAGCCAGGTCGAGGCGGACATGATCAAGCGTCCGCCCGTGGTCACCGTCATGGGCCACGTCGACCACGGCAAAACCTCGCTGCTCGACGCCATCCGGCTGGCCCACGTCGCCGACCGCGAGGCCGGCGGCATCACCCAGCACATCGGCGCCTACCAGACCGTCCACAACGGCCAGAAGATCGTCTTCATCGATACGCCCGGCCACGAAGCGTTCACACGCATGCGCGCCCGCGGCGCCAAAGTCACCGACATCGTCATTCTCGTCGTCGCCGCCGATGATGGCGTGATGCCGCAGACGCGTGAAGCCATCGACCACGCCAAAGCCGCCGGCGTGCCGCTGATCGTCGCCATCAACAAGATCGACAAGCCCGATGCCCAGATCGACCGCATCAAGCAACAGTTGAGCGACCTCAACCTGCTGGCCGAAGACTGGGGCGGCGATACCGTGATGGTGCCCGTTTCGGCCAAGTCCCGGCAGAACCTCGAGCTGTTGCTCGAAATGATTCTCCTCGTGGCCGAGATGCAGAATCTGAAGGCCAACCCCGGACGCCCGGCCCTGTGTACCGTGCTCGAAGCGCAGTTGGATCGCGGCCGCGGCCCGGTGGCCACCGTGCTGGTGCGCAACGGAACGCTCCGCGTGGGCGACTTCTTCATCTGCGGCACGGTGTTCGGCAAGGTCCGCGCGCTGTTTGATGACCATGGCGAGCCGGTGAAGGAAGCCGAGCCTTCCACGCCGGTGGAGGTCCTTGGTCTGGAAGACATGCCCGAGGTGGGCGATACGCTGCAGGTGGTCACCGATACGGCCAAGGCCAAGCAGATCGTCGGCTACCGCGAAACGCGCGACCGCGAACAGTTGATGGCCAAGAGCCGCATTACTCTCGAAAGCCTGCACCAGCAGCTGAGAGAGGGCGAGACGCGGGAACTCAACCTCATCATCAAGGCCGACGTTGGCGGTTCGGCCGAAGTGCTCACCGAAACGCTGCAGAAGCTCTCCACCGACAAGGTGAAGATCCGCGTCATCCACGCCGGCGTCGGCGCCATCCGCGAAAACGACGTCCAACTGGCGTCGGCCTCCGAAGGCATCATCATCGGCTTCAACGTGCGCCCGGAACGTTCGGCAACGGCTCTGGCCGAGCAGGAAAAGGTCGACGTCCGCCTGCACACGATCATCTACGATCTGACGCAGGAGATCCGCAAAGCCATGGCCGGCCTGCTGGAGCCGGTCATCCGCGAGGTCTACCTCGGCCGCGCCGAGGTGCGCGACACCTTCCGCATCACCAAGGTCGGCACGGTGGCCGGCTGCCACGTGCAGGACGGCATCATCAAGCGCGGCGCCGACATGCGCCTGCTGCGCGACAACGTCGTCATCCACACCGGCAAGGTCGAAGGCCTGCGCCGCTTCAAGGATGACGCGAGCGAAGTGAAGCAGGGCTTTGAGTGCGGAATCAACATCGCCAACTACAACGACGTCAAACCGGGCGACGTGATCGAAGCGTTCACTTCCGAAAAGATCGCCGCCGAACTCTAAGGCCAGCCACAACCCTTCGCTATACGCTGCAAACCAAACGCCGCAAAATGGATACGCTAGTGTCCATGCGCGGCGTTCTCGTTTCTCTCCTCCTTCCGCTCGGCCTGTTGGCTCAGCCCCTCTCGCTCTGGTACACCGCGCCCGCCGCCAAATGGAGCGAGGCGCTGCCGGTGGGCAACGGCCGGCTGGGCGCGATGATCTTCGGCGGCACGGCCAGCGAACGGCTGCAGTTGAACGAGGACTCCGTCTGGGCGGGCGAGAAGCGCGACCGCATCAATCCCCAGGCCGCGGGCGCGCTGCCCGAGGTGCGCCGGCTGCTGCTATCCGGGCAGGTGAAGGAAGCCGAAGCGCTGGCCGACAAGGCCATCATCGCCACGCCGCGCCGCATGCCGCCTTACCAGCCTGGCCACGGTCCGCTACCGCGTCGACGGTGTCGACTACACCCGCGAGGTGTTTGCCTCGGCGCCCGACCAGGCAATCGTGATGCGCCTCACCGCCAGCCGCCGCGGCAGCCTCAGCTTCTCGGCCACCCTGAGCCGCGAGGCCGACGCCAACGCCCGTGCCGAAGCGCCCAATCGCGTCGTGCTGGAGGGCCGCGCCATTCCCAACGGCGAGCGCCATGCCGGTGAGCCCAAGACGGGTGTGCAGTTCCGCGCCGTACTGCACGTTCGCGCGCGCGGCGGCATGACCACCATCGACGGGCAGCGCATCGTTGTCACCGGCGCCGACTCCGCTCTGCTGCTGCTCAACGCCGGAACCTCCATGCGGTCGCTCGACGTGAAGCTGCCCACACGCGGCTACGACGCCCTGGCCGCCGCTCACCTCGCCGACTACCAGCGCCTCTATCGCCGCGTCACCTTCCAAATGAACGCCCCCGCGCCCGACCTGCCCACCGATGAACGGCTGCGGCGCGTCGCTTCCGGCGTCACCGACACGGCGCTCGAACCGCTCTACTTCCAGTTCGGCCGCTATCTTCTGATCGCCAGCAGCCGTCCCGGCACGCTGCCGGCGAACCTCCAAGGCATCTGGAACGACCTGCTCGCCCCGCCCTGGGAAAGCAAATACACCATCAACATCAACACCGAGATGAACTACTGGCCGGCCGAGGTGACCAACCTCTCCGAGCTCCACGAACCGCTCTTCGACCTGGTCGAAAAGGCGCGCGACGACGGCCGCCGCGTGGCCCGCCAGATGTACAACGCCCCCGGCTTCGTGCTCCATCACAACACCGACGGTTGGGGACACGCCGTGCCCATCGATGGCGTCGGCTCCGGCATCTGGCCGATGGGCGCGGCCTGGCTCAGCCTCCACTTCTGGGATCACTACGAATTCACGCACGACCGCGCCTTCCTGGCCCGGCGCGCCTACCCGGTGATGAAGGAAGCCGCCGAGTTTCTGCTCGCCACCGCCACGCGCGACGGGCAAGGCCGACTGCTCATCGGCCCCTCGATCTCGCCCGAGAACCGCTACAAAACCCGCGACGGCCAGATCGGCAAGCTCTGCATGTCGCCGACGATGGATATCGAAATCGCCCATGCCCTGTTCACGCGCGTGGCCGGGGCGGCGCGCATCCTGGGCCTCGACGAACCGTTCGCGCAGGCCGTGCTCAAGGCGCGCGACAAGCTGCCGCCTCTACGCATCGGTTCGCATGGTCAGCTGCTCGAGTGGTTGGAGGAATACGAGGAGCCCGACCCCGGCCACCGCCACATCTCGCACCTGTTTGCCCTTCACCCCGGCAACCAGATCGCGCCGCGCACCACGCCGGAGCTGGCCCGCGCCGCCCGCACCGCGCTCGAACGCCGCCTCGCCGCCGGCAGCGGCCACACCGGCTGGAGCCGCGCCTGGATCATCAACTTCTGGGCCCGCCTGGAAGAGGGCGCGAAGGCGCATGAGAACATCGTCGCCCTGCTCGCCAAGTCGACCCACCCCAACATGTTCGACAACCACCCGCCGTTTCAGATCGACGGCAACTTTGGCGGCACGGCGGGCATGGCCGAGATGCTTCTCCAAAGCCACGCTTGGGAGATCGCGCTCTTCCCCGCCCTCCCCGCGGCATGGGGCTCGGGCTCCCTCACCGGGCTGCGTGCACGAGGCAATGTTGGCGTCGATCTGGAATGGGCCAACGGCAAGGGCACCCGTGCCCGGCTATCCACCGCCGCCGACCAGTGGCTGGTCGTCCGGCCGCCTTCGGGCGCCACGCCCGCCATCACCGGCCCTGGCGGCGCACGCGTCGAGGTAACCCAAAATGCAAACGGGACCGTGCAATTCCTCGCACGGTCCCGTCAAGTGTATGTCGTCGATTTAGCGAGCCGCTAAGAGGGCCCGCAGGTGGCGCGCCCGTTCCGGCGAACGAAGCTGGCGCAGCGCCTTGGCTTCGATCTGGCGGATGCGCTCGCGCGTCACGTCGAACTGCTGGCCGATCTCTTCGAGCGTGTGCTCGCGGTCGCAGCCGATGCCGAAGCGAAGGCGGATCACCTTTTCCTCTTTCGGCGAAAGCGTCTTGAGGATGTTGGCCGTCTCGTCGCGGACGTTGGAGTCGATCACCGTATCCACGGGCGAGCCCACCCAGCGGTCCTCGATCAGGTCGCCCAGCGCCGATTCGCCATCGCGGCCCACCGGAGTCTCCAGCGACACCGGATCGCGCGAAATCGTCTTCAGCTTCTGGACCTTCTCCACCGGAATGTCCATGCGGCGCGAAATCTCTTCGTTTGTCGGCGCGCGCCCCAGTTCCTTCTCCAACTCGCGTGTGGCGCGCAGGAACTTGTTCATCGACTCATTCATGTGCACCGGGATGCGGATGGTGCGCGACTGGTCGGCAATGGCGCGCGTGATGGCCTGACGGATCCACCACGTGGCGTAGGTCGAAAACTTGTAGCCGCGCCGGTATTCGAACTTGTCGGCGGCGCGCATCAGGCCGATGTTGCCCTCCTGGATCAGGTCCAGCAGGTGCAGGCCGCGGTTCACATACTTCTTGGCGACCGAAACGACAAGACGGAGGTTGGCCTCGACGAGGTCCTTCTTGGCGCGCTCGGCCTCCATCTCACCCTGGCGAATCGTGCTCAGCGTGTGGCGCAGGTCCACCAGGGTTGCCCCGACGGACTGCTCCTTCTTCTTGATCTCCCGCTTCAGCTCCTTGATACGGGGCAGATTGGCGGGGCTGTTGCGGGCCTCGAGCTTCTTGCTCTCAGATTCCAGAACGCCCATGTCCTCGGCCGCACGCTCCAGCTCGCGGCTGAACTCACGCCACTTCAGGCTCTGCAGCGGCAGGTCGCGTAGCGCTTTGGAGATCTCCACCCGCGCCCGGTACCACTTGTAGAGCGCCTTCCGCTTCCCCTTCTTCACCGAGGCCGGGGCTTCGCTGTACTTGTCGCCCAGCGTGTTCTGCTTCTTGTGCAGGGTGACGAAATCGGTGAACTTCTGGCGAACGTCGTTGAGGCGTTTGGTGTAGGCGTTCGTGCCTTCCTCAACGTCGCCCAGATCGGCTACGTTCTCCACCTGCTCGGCGCCCTTTTTCACAGCTTCGGCAATTTCCAGCACCATCAGCTGAACCAGGGCCGAACGGCTCACACCCTTCTGCATGCGCAGCTTACCGCGCTCCATCTTACGCGCCAGGTCCACTTCGCCTTCCCTGGTGAGAAGCGGCACGGCGCCCATCTCGCGCAGGTACACGCGGACCGGGTCGTCCGTATAAATGGACTCTTCTTGAGGCTGTTGCGCTGGAAAATCTTCGCCGTCGTGAACTTCCTCCGGATGAAAGAAGTTTGCTTCCTCATCGAAAGGAATACTCAACGGCTCTTGCGGGTCGCCTAAAAACTGATCATCAAATTGATCCACAGAGATCCTACCTCTCCCAAGGAAACAGCGTGCAGAGGGTGATGGGCTGGACGAGACACCGCCTCCCTTGTCTCGCTAGGCCGGCAGAGCAAACCGGTCCCCTCCGCCAAATGGGGCACCATCTGGAATTATACCATTGTGTTTCGGCGAAGTTAAGCCCAAAGCTCCGGCATCCGCTTCCCGCCGCCTACCCTCCCATTAGTACTGATGCAATTCTCACGTAATGGTTACACCCGTAGGTGCTGCTGCCCAGCCCATGCCCTGTATCCTCAATTAAAATAATGACTTGTAGTTGCAGCGCCAAAGAGTACCAAAATGTGAATGACTGCTAACTTCGCTTCTGACGGATCAGATTGTTGAGCTCGCCCATGAACGCCTCCACATCCTGAAAGTCCCGGTAAACCGAGGCAAAGCGCACGTAAGCCACCTTGTCCAGGCTCTTCAAGCGCTCCATCAAGGTTTCTCCGATTGCAATAGTAGATATCTCACGATCTGCATTCTCGGCCAGCTTGCTCTCCACCTCATCGACCAGTTGCGCCAACTTCCCCATGCTGACAGGGCGTTTTTCCGTTGCCCGCAACAACCCTGACAACACCTTTTGCCGCTCGAACTTCTCCCGCCGGCCGTCCTTCTTCACCACCATGTAGGGCACCTCGTCGATGCGCTCATACGTGGTGAACCGCCGCGAGCATTTCAGACACTCCCGCCGCCGCCGGATGACGTCGGCCTCCTTGCTCTCGCGCGAATCGATGACCTTGTCTTCCTTGTGGGCACAAAACGGACACAGCATGTCAGGACGGTTCTCCTTCTACAACTTTCTCCACAACCGGCTCCCCATTGTCACCAGCGATCGCACCAGCGGTGAGCCCCTCCTCCGCCAATTCATCCCCGATCCCGGCCAGCCGGGTGAACCGGATCCCCTCGTGTACAGCTAGCAGCAACCCAAACGGAACGATTACCACAAAAGTGACCACCCACAATAACAGGGCCACACCGCTGGCCACCTCCATCGACAACCGGAATAGTTGTGTCAGGATAATCACGGACACAATCTGCGGCCCGCCCCCCACGCCGGGAATCTGCACAACGCTGCCGAAAGCGACAAAGCCAACAAAAATCGATACATCCAGGAGGGTGAAGGCGGCTGTCTGAGGAACCGCGAGGAACAAACAATAGTAACAACCAATAATAAGCAACCACTCCAATACAGAATAAGCGACCACTTGCAGGATAGCCGACGCACTCGATGTGGATTGGATGCCTTGGACGAACGCACTCACCATCGATTGCACACGCCCCTGCACCGAGGCCGGCAACACCTCTGCCGCCTGGCGCAGCCGCTTCTCCGCCCAGCCCGAGAACAGGCCAAAGACAGCCAGCAGAACAATGCAGACTGTCGCCAGGGCCCCCGCCGCGTGTCCGCCCAGCCGCAGGACCCAGGCCAAGGCCTCACCCACCTCGACCGCGGTTGATTGCACCTGCATCAGCGCGACGCCGAAAATCAACAGGGCCATCAAGAGGTCATACAAACGCTCCAGGAACCACGCCCCGACCTGCGACGAAATGGGCAGCTTTTCCTTTTTCGCAATGAGGTAGGGCCGGATCATCTCGCCCGGACGCCCAAATACTACAATTGCAGTAAATCCGATCGCGGTTGCCACAAACAGGCTCCATAAGCTGGCGTGCGGCTTCTGCTTCCGGATGAGGACCCTCCAGCGTAGCGCCCGGCCCCAGTAGGTGCTCAAGGCGAAGAGAATCGCCGCCAGCATCCAAAACGGGTTGAGGGCGCGGAAGGTGTGACCGAACTTTCCCCAATCGAAGGCATGTCCGCTCCACATTTGGAACAGGGAAAAACCGGCCAGGAGCGCCAGAAGGAATCCGGCGGGCAGCGCCCAGCGGGGTAGGCGTCGGTGTGTGTGCGTTCCTTCTCGGATGCGGGTCCTCCCCTCGCGCCAGTCGTAGATCGAGCAATCGGGCCGGGCGGCAGCTGGGCGTGGAAATTCCCGCTACCGTTGCCGGTCCTCAGTTAGAATATAGGGCGGCTCCACCGAAATCACCAAATTTGCTGAACTTCCGTGGATCAGTACTCGTAGACCCGAGTGGATGGCGCAAGAGGCGCTGGCTCCCGGCAGGTTGGTTGTAGTGGTACACCACCGGCCAGCCGGAAGGCAAAAATCAAACAAGGGAAACGAGGCCTGGTATGGCGGCGGCGGCCGCGGTTTGGCAGATCGGAAATCCTCGTACGAGGAACGGACAGGTGGCCGAGGGCCGGCCGTCGATGGTGACAGCCATCGAACGGTTGGGCGCCACGGCGATCCGGCTGCCGGCTTGGGGCCAACGGGAACGCACATTGGACCAGGACGCCATTCTGGTTGAACGATGCCTGGGCGGCGAGGATGCCGCTTGGGAAGAGTTGATTCGGTCGCACACGCGCCGGGTCTACGCGATCTGTTACCGGTTTACGGGAACAGATGGGGAAGCGCAGGACATCACGCAAGAGGTGTTCCTGCGGGTGTTCCAGAACCTGAACAGCTTCCGCTCGGGCGAAGGTTCGTTTGGGGTCTGGCTGTCGCGGCTGACGCGCAACCTGCTGATTGACAACTACCGCCGCGGCAAGATGCAGCGGGCCTCGGATTCACTCGACGACAAGCTGGCGGTGATCGAGGAAACCTCGCCCGGTTTTTCGAAGACCGATAGCCAGTTGAACGCACGGGAAACCTCGGAACTGATCCAGGCGGGGCTGCAGAAGCTGTCGCCGGAGCTGCGCGAGGCGGTCGTGCTGCGCGATTTGGAAGAGATGGAGTACAAGGACATTGCGGAGGTTCTGAAAGTGCCCGAGGGCACTGTAAAATCACGCATCAACCGGGGACGCGCGGAACTGGCGCGGGTTCTCAGGAAATGGAAAGTGGCGATATGAAGTGCGCGGAGTTTGAAGTACTGCTCAGCGACGCCCTGGACGGCGCCATCAGCGTGGCCGATCAGGCGCGGCTGGATGAGCACGCCCGCGTGTGCCCGGCCTGCGCCGAACTCGCCGCCGATTGCGGCGCCGCCCTCGCTTTCCTGGCCAGGACGGAAGCCATTGAACCTCCGCCCGCCTTAGTGGAGCGGCTCATCGCCCAGGCGCCGGTGGCGCCGGCCCAACGCCCCCATCATGAACACAAGAGCAAGTGGACGGCGGTGTTCGGCGGCTGGTTTGGCCCTTTGCTGCAGCCGCGGCTGGCCATGGGCATGGCGATGACGATTCTCTCGTTCTCCATGGTGGGACGGGTGCTGGGCCTGCAGGAACGCCAACTCACGATGGCCGACCTCGAACCGGCCCGTGTCGTGGCCACATTGGATTTGAAGGTGCACCGCGCCTGGGATCGCGCGGTGAAGTATTACGAAAACGTCCGCCTGGTGTATGTCATCCAATCGCAGCTCAGGGAATGGAGCGCGCAGGAGGAAGAAGACAGGCGGATGCAGTCGCAGCGCTCCACCATCGACGTGGGCGCCGCGGATACGGGTGAACGCGGACAGCGCTCCACCCGGCCGGCCAACGGGACCAGCGAAGATCCCGCCGCCGGATCGCAGAGGAGGGAAAGACAATGACGGCAGCAGCATTTTGCAGACAATGCGGCAAGGCGCTCACCGAAGAAGAGAAGGCCATTCCGTCGACGATCTATTGCGCGGCCTGCGCGGCCACGCAGTCGACGGTGGAGATGCCGGCCCAGCCGGTAGGCTCCGGTGCGGCGCCGGCGGGCAGCCGCCCCATCTCACCGGCCGGAGCTGCCATGCCCCTGGCGGTCGACAACGGCATCTCGCCCGGCCTCGCCTTCCTGCTGGGGCTCATCCCCGGCGTGGGGGCCATCTACAACGCTCAATACGCCAAGGGTCTCATCCACGTTGTGATCTTTGGTCTACTCCTTTCGATAGCGGACTCACCCAACAGCGGCGACGTCACGCCCATCTTCGCCACGCTGATTCCCAGCTTTGTCGCCTACATGGCGTTTGAGGCCTATCACACGGCCAAGCGGCGCGCGGCCGGACAGTTGGTGGACGAGTTTTCGAGCCTCGTGCCGATGCGCCAGTCCGGCTTCCCGGTGGCCCCGGTGCTGCTCATCGCCTCGGGCGTGCTGTTCCTGCTGAACAACCTCGGCGTGCTCCACTTCAACCAGCTCTTCCGCTGGTGGCCGGTGTTGCTCATCGCCCTTGGCGTGTACATGCTCTACGTACGGCTCACCGGCGGCGAGGATTCCACGGCCCCGCCCTCCTCCGGCGGGTTTGCAGCCACGGGCTTCAACAACGAGGTGCGCCATGAACAATAACGCCCTTCTCGTGCGCGCCCTGCGCGGCCCGGTCATGATGATGACCCTTGGGGGCATGCTCGTGGCCGACCACTTCTCCAACTTCTCGTTCAGCAGCACGTGGCCAGTTCTGCTGATTGTCCTCGGCATCATGAAACTGCTGGAGCGCTTCGGCCCGAGCAGCGGGCCGGAACAGCCTTTCAGCCCCACGGGAGGGAACTAGCCATGTCGCGCGGATCCATTATCGGCCCCGTCATCCTGATCCTCATTGGCGGCCTGTTCCTGGTGAACAACATCCGCCCTGACCTGCCGGCGCTGCAGATCGTCGCCTACTGGTGGCCCTTCCTGCTGGTGGCCTGGGGACTGATCCGCTTCGCCGAGATCATCGTCTGGAACAGCCAGGGCAAGCCGCTCCCGGCGGCCGGCATCTCCGGCGGCGAGTGGTTCCTGGCCATCATCATCACGATCGCCGGTTCGGCCCTGTTTGAGGGCAAGGACCTGGCCAGCCGCCTCCAGCACAGCCGCCTCACCAGCCGCGGCCTGGAACTGTTCGGCGAACAGTTTGACTTCCCCGTGGCGGCCACCTTCGCGGCGGGAAAAACACCCCGCGTTCAGATCGAAAACCTGCGCGGCAACGCCCGCGTGGTGGGCGCCGACGGCGAAGAGGTAAAGGTCACCGGCCGCAACTCGGTGCGCGCCTTCGAACGCCCCGAAGCCGAGAAGGTAAACAACCTCTGCAAACTCGAAATCGTGAAGCAGGGCGACCTGATCATCATCCGCACCAACCAGGACAAGGCCTCGGGCGAGCCGCGCATTGAATCAGAGCTGGAGATCATCGTGCCGCGCGGAGCCACCGTGCAGGGCCGCGGCCGGTATGGCGATTTCGACATCTCCGGCATCGCCGGCAACGTCGACATCGACAGCGACAACGCCGGCGTCCGCCTCTCCGAGATCGGTGGCGGTGTCCGCGTGGACCTGCGGCGCAGCGACCTCATCCGCGCCAGCAAAGTAAAGGGCAACGTCGAGCTGCGCGGCCGCGGCTCCGACGTCGAGTTAGAACACGTGGAAGGCACCGTGGCCGTCAACGGCTCCTACACAGGCGAAATCCTGTTCCGCAACATCGCCAAGCCGCTGCGCTTTGAAAGCTCGAACACGGCCCTGCGGCTGGAGAAGATCAGCGGCACGCTGCAGTTCAGCCGCGGCGAACTGGTGGCCGAGGATTTCGTGGGCCCGTTCAGCCTGCGCTCCAATTCCAAGGACGTCGAACTGCGCAACTTCAGCGGCGGCATCGACGTGCAGGTCGATCGCGGCGATCTCGACATCCGCCCCGGCCGCCTGCCGTTGTCCACCATGACGCTCACCGTCGAATCGGGCAACATCGACGTGGTGTTGCCGGAGAAGGCGCAGTTCAGCCTGACCGGGGAGGTCGACAAAGGCGAAATCGACCTGAACCTGCCTGGCCAGTGGAAGGTGGAGGAGGAAGGCAAGGGCCAGCGCGTCAGAGGCGCCGTGGGCACCGGGCCGAACATCGCCATCAAGTCCGACCGCGGCGAACTGCGCGTGCGCCATGGCTCGGTGGAAACCAGCAGCCGCACCAGCGTCACCTTCGACGGTCCGGGCAAGCCTCCGCAACCCCCGAAAGCGCCGGAGCCGCCCCGCAAGAACCTGGAAGTGGTCCAGCAGTAACGCTCTCCTGCTCCCGGGCTCCCCTCAGACGCCCGGGTCCTGAACGCCGTGACGCTCCAGCAGCGCCACGGCGTTCGTGTTTCCAGCCGCCGCCGCCAGCCGCGCATGACGCCACGCCGCCGCCGCGTCGTCGCGCACACAATAGATCTCCGCCAACGACACGTGGGCCCCGGCCAGCCCCGCGTCCAAACGGACCGCCTCCAGCAGCAGCCCCAACGCCTCTTCCTGTCTGCCTTGCGTGCGGTACAACTGCGCCAGTTGGTAGTAGGGGCGGGCGTTTGCGGGCTCGCGCGCGATCCAGCCCACTTGCTCCGCCATGGCCTCGCGCATGCCCTCGTCGAGCATCGGTTCGATCACTTCCTTGCGCCAGAATCCCACCGCACCCATCCTAGCCGAGAAAGCGTAGGGCCTCGCCGGGAAACCGGCAAGCCTTGCCGAGAAACCGTCATGAACCCGGCGCGAGGCCATGCTAACCTCAAATTTGCGGGCGCGTAGCTCAGTTGGTTAGAGCACCTCGTTTACACCGAGGGGGTCCGGGGTTCGAGTCCCTGCGCGCCCACCATCCAGCCAGTCGAAGAGTGTGTGCCCTTGGCTGAAATAGTCGTTTCAAGGCAATCTGTTCCGGTTTCGTTCGTCGGAAGCTGCATGGTGAATGGCTATCCCTTCGCTTACGAGGAAGGGTTCGTTCACCAAGCCTGCGAACTGCTGAGGGAGCGTGGCCTCAGCATCGAGCCGCTGCTGGAAGCCCCTGTCAAAACGACGCATTTGGACCGCATCGCCGCTGCCATCGAACGCGCGTCGCCGCGGGCCACCGTGCTCCAGGTGGGGGGACTGGAAACCGTTCTGCTGCTGGAGGATGTGGTGCGCCGCCGCCTCGGCCTGGCCGTCCCCAAGCGCGAGTACAGCAACCACCTCCACACCTCGCCGTTCCGCAATTGGAAGACGCACACCCGCTGGCGCGTGATGGTGACGGCTAAGCGCTTGGCCGACGCCCTGCTCGGCCACCCGATCGTGGACTTCGCGGAGTACCGTCGGAACTTGCGGCAGGCGCTCGAACTGGTGCGCGAGCGCACGCCAGGGCCGGTGCTCACCTTGGGGCTTTTTCCCAGCGTGGAACCGGTGAGCCGCTACTACCGCCACCGGCTCGAACCACTGTTCGCCGAGGAAACCCACCGCGCCGGCGTCGCTTACCTGAGCGTGGCGGAAGCCTGGCGCGCCAGCGGCAACCCGCGGGATATCTTCCACGATTCGCTCCACCTGAACGTGCGCGGCCACCAGTGGCTGGCGCCCCTGGTGGCCAATGCCTTGCACGAGTGCCTGCGCGGACACACGACGCCGGTGCGCGCTCACACTCAGGCGAGCGAAAGCTAAGCGGAAGTCTTAGTTGTAGTGAGCCTTGTTCAGCTCGATGAACGACTCTTTGCCGGCCGGAACCTCTTCCACCGGGAAGATGGAGTTCGACGGGCAAACCGGCACGCAGGCGCCGCAGTCGATGCAGCCATCGGGGTCAACAAAAAGCTGGTTCACAGCTTCCACGCCCGCTTCATCCTCTTTCGGGTGGATGCAGTCGGTCGGGCAGGCTTCCACGCAGTGAAAGTCTTTTGTGCAGTCGTCAGTGATTACGTAGGCCATGAGAAATTCCTCCCACAGGCTTCTATGCAATCAACGTGCCGCGCCGCAGTTCCTCTAAGCTGACGAATCTTTCCTCATTCAGCGCCACGAGTGGGTGAAGTCGCCCGGTTGGTCGCGAAACTGGCCCCCACCCACCACAACACAAACCCGGCCAGGGGAAACAGGGTGGCCAGCAGGAAGGCGCGTTCCCACTGCTGCTGGTCAAACAAGCGTCCCATATAGGGCATGGCCAGAGCGACCGCCGCCCCCCACGAGCCCGCGCCCAGCCCGGCAATCAGACCGGCATGGGCGCCGGTGTAAACCCACGTCGCATAGTGCAGCGAGACCATGACAAATCCCGAGGCCACAAACATTTCGAAGAACAGCTCAACCAGAAGGGGAACCCAGGCCTCAATGCCTCCCCGTGCCGCCAGCCGGTGAGTAGCCGCCAGAGGCAGGCTGCACAAGAAGAGGGCGGCGAAGATCCAGCGGTAGACCCGCAATTTGTCCTTCGCCCCGGCGACGCGGCGGTCGAGAATCCACCCCCACACGAAATAGCCCACCTCCCAGCCCAGCGGCGGCACCCAGAGCACCTTCCCCACGTCGGCCTGCGAGGCGCCCAGGGCGCGGCTGAGGTAAATGGAGGTGCCGTAGAGAATAAAGCCGAGCGGCATGGCGCCAAGCGCGTAGGCGCACATGAAGGCCCAGGTGCGCGGGTCGAACCAACCAGGCCCAGGGACTGCGCTGCCAGCCGCGGTGGCCCGCTCGGGCTTCCGGCTCAGCTCCGGCCGCCGGCTGACGAACGCCCACAGGATGAGCCAGAGCACACCCACGGCCCCGGTGAACCAGAATGCGCCGCGCCAACCGTACGCTAGCGCCACGGGGGTGACGATAATCGGCGTCACCACCGCGCCCAGCGAGCCGCCGCTGTAGCTGACGGCAATGCCGCGGGAGCGCTTTTCGAGCGGCAGGGTCTGCACGGCGGTGCGCAGTCCGCCGGGAAAGGTGGCCCCCTCGCCGAATCCCAGCGCGGCGCGGGCGGCGGCGAAGCTCCAGAAGCCGGAGGCAAAGGCATGCGCTGTGGAGGCCAGCGTCCAGAAAGTGACGCTGGCAAACATGCCTTCGCGCAGCCCGAAGCGGTCGAGCAGCCGCCCCCAGATGGGATTGGCCGTCATGTAAGCAATAGAAAAGACGGAGATGATCCAGCCATACTGCTCGGCGCTGAGTCCGGTCTCGGCGAGGATGGTGGGGGCCAGCAGGGCCAGCGTGTTGCGGTCAATGTAGCTGATCAGCGACACCAGCAGCATGGTGAGGCAGGGAATCCACTGGCGCAGTGTCGTCACGGGAAAGGGTCAGTGTACCCGGTTCGTCGCCCGGCGCGCGCGGTTCGTCAGCCCGCCCTGCCCTTCGTCGGGAAGCGAATCGCGATCCGGCCCAGAGACCGTACTCTGGCACCAGGAGGCAGACAATGAACCAGAACAAATGGATGTACTACTTCACGGCGGCGGCCCTGGGCACCATGCTCGGTGTGTGGAGCGCCCGCGCCGAAGTGCGGTTTGATCACAGGGTGCGCAACGATTTCTTTTCCGGCTTCACCGGCAACGCGGAAGCGCTGGGGCGCGGTATGAAGGTGTGCGAACAGGTGCTGGCGGAGAACCCCAATCATCCCGAGGCCCTGGTGTGGCACGGAGCGGGGCTGTTCTTTCAGAGCGGCCAGCTCTTCCAGCAGGGCAAGCGCGAGGAAGGGATGAAGCTCTCGGCCCGCTCCATGGAGGAGATGGATCGAGCCGTCGCCCTGGCCCCGGATCACATCGGCGTGCGCATCCCCCGCGGAGCGGCGCTCCTGGCTGCGGCGCGGTTCATGCCTGAGAATCCCTTCCGGGCCTCGCTGCTTCAACGCGCCATCGACGACCACCAGCACGTCTACAATATGCACGTGAAGGCGGGCGAACTCGCGAAGATCGGCGACCACCCGCTGGGCGAACTCCTGCAAGCTCTCGGCGACACCTACTCGCGGACGGGTGACGCGGCCAAGGCTGAGGAATACTACAAGCAGATCCAAACCATGCTGCCCAAGAGCGAATATGCCCGGCGCGCGTCAAAATGGATGGAGACCAGGCAGCCGCTGGGTCCGATGGAAGCGCAATGCGTCGGCTGCCATGTGAGTAAGTGACGGCCCGACATGAACATCACAGGTGAGCGACCGCTCCGGGAATTCGGCAAAGGGCTCGGCGCCATGGTGGCGCTGAGCTTTGCCATCTCCGTCTTCCTGCTGGTGATGTACGGCGGCGAGCGCTCGTTCGGCGGGCTGTACGGCCTGGCGGCGAGCATCCTGGTCGGCATGACCTATGGGTTGAGCATTGGGCTCCTGGCCTGGGGTGCCATGCTCATCCTGGCGCGGCCTCTGTGGCAGTTGCATCCCCTGCTGCGCTGGGCCATCCTCATCCTGCTGTTCGCCATTGTCGGCATGGCAGGATCGCTGCTAGCCGTGGCCATCGTGAAGTACGTCTACCCGTTCCAGTGGTCGAGGCCGCTCGTGGACATCTGGTTGGGGTCGCTGCGCACGAGCATGTCGATCACGATCCCGATGGGCGTCATCTTCACCGTGATCGAGTCACACCGCGAACGGTTGCGGCACACCGAGGTTCAACTGCGCACGAAGGAACTGGAACGCGAGCGGGCCATCAAGCTGGCCACCGAAGCGCAACTGGCGGCGCTTTCGGCCCGCGTCGAGCCGCACTTCCTGTTCAACACGCTGAATACGATCAGTTCGCTGATTCGCGAGGATCCGGCGCGCGCTGAACGCACCATTGAGCAGCTCAGTTCGCTGTTGCGCTCGTCGCTTGATTCCACCAACACGACCACGATTCCCCTCGAACAGGAGCTGAAACTGGTGGCCAGCTATCTGGAGATCCAGGCCACGCGCTTTGGCGGCCGGCTGCGCTTCACGCTGCCGCCGATGCCCGAACGGGAGGGCGTTGCGGTGCCGCCGTTTTCCATTCAGACGCTGGTGGAGAACTCCGTGAAGTATGCCGTGGCCCCGAGCCGCGAGGGCGCTGCCATCCAAGTGCGCCTGGAATGGACCGGTGGCAGCCTGGTGGTCGAGATCGAAGACGATGGGCCGGGCTTCACGCCGCAACAGATTCCCGCCGGCCACGGCATCGACAATCTGCAGGGGCGGCTGCGCAGCCTGTTTGGAGCCGCCGCGTCGCTTGAGTTCGTACGAGCGCCGGGTTCGATGCGCGTCCGCATGAGGGTGCCGGCATGAACGTGTATCTGGTGGACGACGAACCGCTGGCCCTGAAGCGCCTGGCGCGCATGATCGACGAGAGCGGCCGCGCACAGGTGGCGGGCATGGCGGCCGACCCCGAAGCGGCGCTGGCAGAGATCCAGGCCATCCCGCCCGACGCGCTCTTCCTCGATATCGAGATGCCTGGGCTGAGCGGCTTTGAGCTGCTGGCCCGCCTGGAACAGCCGCCCCTGGTCGTCTTCACCACCGCTTACCAGCAGTACGCGCTGCAGGCCTTTGAAGCCAGCTCAGTCGACTATTTGCTGAAGCCCGTCTCGCCGGAGGCGCTGGAGCGGGCCTTCGCCAAGCTCGAACGCATGCTCGCCGGCACGGCGCCGCGGGCCGACTTCGCCCGCCTCATGAGCCAGGTGCAGCAGGCCCTCGGCCAGCGCCCGCCCGACTATCCCACGCGCATCGCCTCGCGCCTGGGCGACAAAGTGGAGTTCATCGACCTCAGCCAGGTGACGCACTTCTATGCCAAGGACAAGCTGACCTTCGCCGCCACGGCGGGGAAGCACTACATCGTCGACCCGGCCATCGCCGAATTGGAGACGCGCCTCGATCCGCGGCAGTGGATTCGCATCCACCGCTCCACGCTGCTCCACCTGGAGCATGTCAAGGAGCTGCACACCTGGTTCGGCGGACGCGTGATGGTGCGGCTGAAAGATGGCAAGACCGAGCTGCAGGTGGCGCGCGACCGCACCACCGAGCTTAAAGAGCGGCTGGGGCTCTGAAGGCGAGCACGGCGTTCAGCCCGCCAAAAGCAAATGAGTTCGACAGCGCCGCGCCCACCTGCGCCGCGCGGGCGGCGTTGGGCACCACGTCGAGGTCACACTCCGGGTCCGGCGTGGTGTAGTTCATGGTCGGCGGCAGCATGCCCTCTTTCAATGCCATCACGGTGGCCACGGCTTCCAAGGCTCCGGCCGCGCCGAGCGTGTGGCCGTGCATGGATTTCGTCGAACTCACCGCGATCCGCCGCGCATGGGAGTTGAACACGGCGTGGATGGCCTTGCTTTCGGTAGCGTCGTTGGCCAGCGTTCCGGTGCCGTGCGCGTTGATGTAGCCCACCTCTTCCGGCGCCATGCCGGCGTCGGCCAGGGCGTTGCTCATGGCCAGCGTGGGACCAGCCACGGTCGGCTGCGTGATGTGATGGGCGTCGGCGCTCATGCCTGCCCCGGCAAACTCGGCGTAGACCTTGGCTCCGCGGGCGCGGGCCGCCTCGAGCGGTTCAATCACGAGCATGGCCGCGCCTTCGCCGAGGATGAGCCCCTTGCGGTCCTTGGAGAACGGCCGGCAGGTGTCCTGCGACACCACGCGCATGGCCTCCCACGCCTTGAGGAAGCCCAGGCTGAAGCCGGCTTCGGCCCCGCCCACAATGGCGCGGTCCACCATGCCGCTGCGGACCATCCACAACCCCTGCGCCATCGCATGTCCGGCTGAGGCGCAGGCCGTCGAGACGGAAAACACAGGCCCGCTGGCGCCCCACTCCATGGAAAGGAAGCTCGCCCCGGCGTTGGACATGATGCGCGGGATCGTCATCGGATGGACGCGCCCGGTTTGCTTGATGTAGAGATCCTGAAACTGAACGTCTTCGCTCACCTGGCCGCCGGCGCAGCAGCCGGTGAGAATGGCCGTGCGCGGTCCCCGGACATCGTCCACGGTCAGGCCGGCATCGGCGAGGGCTTCACGGCCGGCGACGACGGCGAATTGGGCGAACGGGTCGAGCAGGTCGGCGGTGCGGGCGTCAAAGTGATGCAGCGGATCCCAGCCGCGCAGTTGGGCGCCGTTGGGAAAGCGGAGCTGTGCCGCGAAGCAGCCTTGGAGAGGACCAATGCCGCTGCGGCCTTCGATGAGCGCCTGCCAGAAAACCGGAGCCGACAGACCGAGGGGTGTAATGGCTCCCACCCCGGTGACGGCTACCTTCATGCGGGCGCGCCTTTTGCTTCCACCAGTTTCCACACGCCCTGGGCCATCTCGCCGAGGTTCTTCACATTGCGCGCGGCATCGTCGGGAATCTGGATGCCGAACTCATTCTCCAGCGCGAACAGGATGTTGATGCCGTCCAGCGAATCGATGCCCAGCTCTTCAAAGCTGGCGTCCAGGCGATAGGTTTCCACCGGTTTATGCAGCGTTTTGGCAATGCACTCCAGCAACTGCTGGGTAAACTCTTGCGTCATCGGAAAACCTCACTCAATGTCACTAATTCTAACTGCCGTTGCCGGAGCGCGGGCAAAATGAGCCTCAGCGCTTCCACGGTGACACGGCAATCGGCTCCGGGCTGCCCGGCGCGGCCGTCGTGGAGGCAGATGATCGACCCGTTGCCGGCGTGGGCGATCACTCGTGCCGCCACGGAGCGGGCGGGCCGCTTCCAATCCAGTCCGAGACAGCTCCACATGACACCGGTCAGGCCGTGATCGCGCAACGCATCGCGCAGGCCGAACCACCGGCAGCCATATGGAGCGCGGAACCACCGGGGCGCTCCGCCATGAATCTCCTGGAGCACTCGCTGTGCCCCCGACACTTCACCATACACGCCCGCGGGTGTCTTTGCATAGAGCGCGGCGTGGGAAAGCGTGTGGTTTCCAATTTCGTGGCCCGCGGCGGAAACGCGGCGGGCCAGCGCAGGGCTGCCGAGCGCCGCCTGCCCGATCTGGAAGAAGGTCGCCCGTGCTGAAAATTCCTGCAAGAGGTCGAGAATGGCCTCTGTTGCCGGTGAGGGGCCGTCATCGAACGTCAGCGCCACGCGCGGCCGGGCCGGATGGCCACGCCACAGCGAGGGACCGAACACCTGCGACGAGCGTCCGCGCACGGCCCACGCCGCCGCCCCCACAACCGCCGCGCCGGCCAGCCCTGCCGTGAGCCAGCCTGGAGCCGCCGCGCCCGCCCACACGCCGCTCATCCGTTACGGTTTCTCCCCTGGATTCCACTTCACGCTATGGTCCGAGGTGACGGCGTAGGTCTCCGGCGGAGAGGTGAGGGTGAAATAGGACCAGGGTCCGGGAATCCAGGGGAACTCCCGGATCACATCCTCGTTGATCTCGACGCCCAGCCCAGGCTTGATGGGAACAGTCAGTTCGCCGCCGGAGATCTCCAACGGATGCTTCAAGATGCGCCGGGCCAGGGGGAATTCGTACATGGATTGGACGCGCTCGTCGGTGTAGACGGCCTGCTCGAGCCAGGCCGACACCATCTCTGGCCAGCAGACGCCCAGTTGCGCCGCCGCCACCACTTCCAGATCCGTGCCCCAGCAGTGGAAGGCAAAGGCGATGTTCTGGCGCTGGGCCATGGAGAGGATGCGCTGGCCGGAGGCATAGCCGCCCTGGCAGACGACGTCCATCTGGACGAAGTCGACGGCCTGGCTGGCGATGAGGTCGGTGAAGGCATCGTCGCTTGGTTCATGCTCGCCGCTGGCCAGGGGCACATAGCCGGTTTCGCGCAACTCGCGGTAAGCATTGTGGTCGTCGGGCGGCAGCGGTTCCTCGAGCCAGGCGATGTCGAACGAGCCCATTTCGCGGGCCACCTGGTGGACCGTTTCCGCCGTGTAGCTGCGGTCGCCCATGCGCCACCAGGAGTGGGCATCCACCATCAGTTCCAGGGCCGGGCCGACGGCTTCGCGCATCAGCTCGACGGCGCGGACATCCTCCTCCGGACCGAGCGCCGGGCGCATCTTATAACCGCGATAGCCGAGTTCGGCAAAGGCCGCCGCTTCGCGCGCAAAGCCCTCGGCGGGCTGGTACATGCCGGCGCTGCCGTAAAGAGCGATGGTGTCGCGCACACGGCCGCCCACCAGCTCGCTCACAGGCACGCCCAGGACCTTGCCCAGCAGGTCGTAGAGAGCGACCTCGACCATGCAATAGACCTTGAACACCTCCGGGTCGGCGCCCGGACCCATGCGGAACATGGCTCGCAGCGCGTCCGGATCGGCCAGCGTGCGGCCTTCGAGAAACGGGCCGACGACATCGCGGATGGCGGCGTGGGCCTTTTCGCTGCCTTGGCCGGGCCCGTAGCCGACCAGGCCGCCCTCGCCCTCCAGGCGCACTAGCATGGCATCGCGTTTGACGATGGTGCGCTCGCCGCCGTAATAGGTGAGTTTGACCGGGTTCGGGAACCGGTAGGAAAGCAGAAAGGACTGGACCCGCTGGATCTTCATCGCCGCCTCTCAGCATATCGAAGTTGAGGCAGAGTGAGAGCGATTTGCCCGAGGGCGGCGAGACGGAGGGCGATCGAGCCCGTTTCCCGGCCTAGGCTTCGACGGTGGCCATCTCGAGCATGCCCTTCTCCTTGAGGCCGGTGAGGGCGAGCCCGTAGCGGCCGCGCACGCCGGTCTTTTCGAAGATGTGCTTGAGGTGGATTTTGACGGTGCCGGGACGGATGCCCAGCTCGCGGGCAATCTCCTTATTCTTGAGGCCCTGCTCGACCAGCTCGAGCACCTGCTGCTCGCGAGAGGTGAGCTCGGAGCGGGGGTAGCGCTCCATGCGCGGGGGATCGCGGAACAGGGTGTCCTCCATCCAGTTGGAGCCGGAGGCGACCGAGCGCATGCAGGTGAGCACGAGCTCCGGCTGCGCCGTTTTGCGCACCACACCGCGGACGCCCGATTGCAGCAGGCGCAGCGCCTCGGGCTCGGTGATGGAGGAGCCCCACACGACGACGGCCGTATTCTGCAGGTAGGGACGGATCTCCTGGAGAAACTGTAGCAGCGACTGGGAGCCGAAGCTCTTGTCGGCGAGAATCAGCTCCGGGCGCTGTGTTTTCACCAGGTCGATGGCCCCCATGAGGCTGTCGGCCTGCCACAGGACGCGCAGATCCTCGGTTCGAGAGAGGACTGAGCGCAGCCCTTCGGCCGTCAAAGGCTGTGTTTCACATATTCCGACGTTTCTGATCGCCGATGAGTATTCCATAGAGTGCTCGCGAAAGGAAGATTGACTGCATTCAGATCAGTCCGTCGATGCGGCCGGAACGGCTGCTAGCTCCATCGGATTCCGGGGAGGACTCCCGGGGTGGAATGGACCATCTCTGCAATCTAGTAGGCGGTGGCAGTCTACACTCTCAGGTTTTCCCTGTTTTCCGCCGATAGGGAGAATTCAAGCCGAACTCACCATTCGGGACTAGAGGGAGTATGTCCGGAGGGAATACGTCTAAACCGGCCATTAGTCAACCAGTTCTGATCATCTCGACGGAGCGCAAGCTCAAGTCGGCGCTGATTCCTGTGCTGAGCCAGGAGTTGCCGATGGCTCCCCTGGTGGAACTGGCGCAGATGCCGGACCGGCGGCTGATTGCCGAGATGGCCAGCGGGGAGCGTCCGTCGCTGATTTTTCTGGACGTCAGCAACAACCGTGAGGGGAGTCTGGAGGCACTGCACCAGCTGTCGCAGGGGCTGATTGGGGTGCCGGTGGTGGTGATTCTGCATGGCAACGATCCGGATCTGATCATGCGTTGCCTGCGTTCGGGGGCGAGCGAATTTCTGTTGCAGCCGGTGACGGGCGACCAGTTGCAGCCGGTGCTGGCGCGGTTGGTGATGCGCAAGGGGGAGAGCGCGCTTTCCGGCGGGGCCCGTGTGCAGGTGGTGATGCCGGCCAAGGGCGCCTGCGGGGCCTCGACGCTGGCCAGCAATCTGGCCTTTCACTGGAAGCGGCATGGGTTCAAACGGGTGATGCTGGCCGACTTCGACCCGTTGACCGGGACCATTCCGTTTCTGTTGAAGCTGAAGCCGGTGTATAGCTTCGTGGATGCGCTAACGCGCGAGGGCGGCCTGGACTCCGACATCTGGCGTGGTTTGGTGACCAAGCACAATGACGTGGACGTCCTGCTGTCGCCGGAGAATCCGATTGATGTCGAATCCAATAACGCCGACCCCGCGGCGCTGTTTCAGTTTGCCCGGCAGGCCTACGACATCATCACGGTGGACTCACCGGGGCCATTCGGCAGTTGGGCGACGTCGCTGGTGAACCTGGCCGACGAGGTGTTGCTGGTGACCACCAACGAACTGCCGGCACTGCGGGCGACACAACGCGTGCTGCAGGGCCTGGACCGCATGGGCGTCGACCGCGCCAAGGTGAAGCTGATCGTCAACCGCTACAGCTCCGAGGTGGGCTTGAACCAGGAAGCGATCGAGACGGCGCTGCACTCCGATGTCTTCCACGTGCTGCCCTCCGACTATGACGCGGTGCAGGCGGCGCTGGTGGAGGGCAAGCCGATCGCCAGTTCGACGCCCATCGGCAAGAGCCTGGTGCAACTGGCTGACCGGCTGGCCGGCAAGCGCAGCACGGCGGTGGAGCAGACCAAGAAGAAGTCGAGCATCGGGTCGCTGTTCTCGGGTCTGTTGAGCCGGGGGTAGCGGCGGCTGCTGAGCCCAGGCTGAGGGCGGCTGCCCGGGCAGGCGCGCATCCTACAGGAGAGGAACTTCAGCGGCAGCGCTGCGCGCGAGCGTGCCGTTGAGGCGCGGGTCGTCGAAGATCTCCAGGCCACGTTGATAGGGTTGGAAACCGCATTTGCGATAGAAGCGCAGGGCGGCGGGGTGGTCGAAGGTGCAGGTGTGGAGCCAGACGCGGCGGGTCTCTGGTTTCCAGGCGTGTGCCAGGGCGGCGGCCATAAAGGCGGCGCCGAGGCCGCGGCCGGCCCACTGCGGCAGAAGGCCGAAGTAGGCGATTTCGACCTCACCGCCGGCTTCGCGGTTCAATTCCAGCAGGCCGATGGCCTCACCCTGCTGCGTCTCGCCGTGGTGCACGAGGTGGAAAACCTCGACGCCGCTGCGGGTGAGCTGGTGTTGGAGATCGTCGATAGTGAGTTGCAGGCGGCCGAACCAGAGCCAGGGTTCGCCGATGGCGCGGAACAGGGCGAGGTAGGCGGCGGCATCGGGCGCGGGCTGGGCGATGAGCTGGACGCCTGGGGGCAGGGCCGGTCCGGGCGGGGGTGGGGCGTGCATGTCGAGCCAGGTGACGACGGCGGCCATTTTGCCTTTGGGCAGCAGGTGATAGCCATCGGTGAGCGGGAAAGCCATGCCACAATGGTAGTCGTCTCCTCATGGTCATTACAGGCATTTATTACGCCCTTGGGTTTCTCGCAAGCGGCGCGTTGGTTGGCTATCTGACACGCCCCTGGGCAGCGATTCCGTTTGGAATCATGGCCGTCTTTTCGCTGTGGTTCTTCCGCGATCCGGAGCGGGAGGTCCCGCAGGGTCCCTATGCCGTGTCGCCGGCCGATGGCGTGGTGGTGGCGGTGAAGGATGATGCGGGCGGCAAGCGGCGGATCAGCATCTTTCTGAGCCCGTTTGACGTGCATGTGAACCGTACGCCGATTACGGGCACGGTGACGAAGGTGCAGTACAAGCCGGGGAAGTTTCTGGTGGCGAGCCGCGAGGAAGCGACGGCGGAGAACGAGCAGAACCTGGTGACGGTGGAAGGCGAAGGCACGACGGTGGTGTTCAGCCAGATTGCCGGAATGGTGGCGCGGCGCATCCTGTTCTGGAAGAAGCCGGGCGACAAGGTCGCCATGGGCGAGCGCGTGGGGCTGATTCAGTTTGGCTCGCGGTGCGACATTTTCCTGGGGCCGGAATGGAATATCGTAGTGCGGGAAGGACAGCGCGTGTCGGCCGGGGCGAGCATACTGGCCAAGCGCATTTAGGCTGTGGAGGACAACCGCCGCATGATGCCGCAACTACGCCTGCGAGACAGGCTGATCGATCCCAAATCGCCTGACCGGCGGCCGCGGAAGGCTGCCTATGCGCTGCCGGCGCTGTTCACGGCGGGGAACCTGTTTCTGGGGTTTGTGGCGATTGTCGATGCGTTTCGCGGAGCGATGCTGGCCACCGCCGGGCAGTTGGGACACAACCAGTTTTTTGAACGGGCTTCGCTGGCGATCGGCATCAGCGTGTTTCTCGATGGCCTGGACGGGCGCATTGCGCGCATGACGAATACGACCTCCGATTTCGGGCGCGAGCTGGATTCGCTGGCCGATGTGATTGCCTTTGGCGTGGCTCCGGCGGTGCTGGCCTGGGCGTGGGGATTCCATTTTGTGCGGGACGACATGCCGCCGATGCTGCTCGACCATTTCAACCGGGCGGGCTACTTCCTGGTGTTTCTGTTCGTGCTGTGCGGGGCGATGCGGCTGGCGCGGTTCAACATCACGGTGGACCCGAAGCCGAGCAACCCGGGGCGGCCGGGGCGGAAGTACTTTGTTGGGCTGCCGATTCCGGCGGCGGCGGCGATGGTGGCCGCGGTGGTGTACGCGGCGGGGTCGATGCCTCTGGTGTGGTGGCCGTACGCGGTGTCGTTTCTGGCGCTGATCGCGCTGCTCGCCTTTCTCATGGTGAGCACGTGGCGCTACCGCAGCTTCAAGGATTTCAGCATGGTCAGCCCGCGCTCGCCGCGCAGCGTGATCCTGCTGGGCGCGTTCATTTACCTGATCTGGAACTATTCGCAGCCGGTGTTGCTGGCCATGGCGGTCACCTACGTCGGTAGCGGCATTTTCATCCGCTTGGGCGGGCTCATCAAGCGCCGCCTGCATCCGAAACCGGCGGCCCAATAGGAGCCGCGTCATCCGTTCATGAAAGAACCAGCTATCCCCCAAGTATGTCTAGTTGGCAGCGACGAGCTGCAGGGCGTTGATCTGCGCGACCTGTTGCGCGAGAGCATTCTCGGCTCGCGGCTGAAGCTGCTGGGCGGGGTGGAGCCGGGCACGGCGATTCTCAGCGCCGGAGAAGATGAACCGGTGGTGATCACGCCGATGGACGAGGAGGCGTTGAACGAGGCGCGGATCGTCTTTCTGGCGGGCGCGGCGGAGCTGAACCAGCGTGCGTTCGCATTGATCCGGCCGGGGCCGCAGGCTCCGGTGGTGATCGACCTGACGCGGACGCTGGACGACCATGCGGCGGCGCGTGTGCGGGCTCCGATGGCTGAGCCCGAGGGCACGGCGGTGGATTCGTTCGTGCATGTGATCGCGCATCCGGCGGCGATCATGATGGCGGCCTTGTTGCAGCGGTTGGGGACGGCGGGCAGTGTGCGGCGGGCGGTGGTGACGGCGTTTGAACCGGCCAGCGAGCGCGGCATGGAGGGCGTGGAGGAGTTGCAGCAGCAGACGGTGAACCTGCTGAGCTTCAAGACGCAGCCCAAGGCGATCTACGACGAGCAACTGGCGTTCAACGTCCTGTCGCACTTCGGCGAGGAAGCGCCGCTGAGTTTGCAGACGATTCAGGAGGGCATTGAGCGGCATCTGGCGACGCTGCTGTCGGCGACGCCGGCGGCGCCGATGCCGAACCTGCGGCTGTTGCAGACGGCGGTGATGCACGGGCACACGTCGTCGTTGTGGGTGTTGTTTGCCGAGCGGCCGGATGTGGCGGCGATCGAGGCGGCGCTTGAGAGCGATCCGTTCGATTACCGCGGCGCGGGGACGACGCAGCCGAATCCGGTGGGCATGGCGGCGCAAACGGGCATTGCCGTGGGGCAGGTGGAGGCCGACCGCAATGAAGCGCGCGCCATTTGGCTGCACGCGGCGGCGGACAATTTCCGTTTGGTATCGCAAAACGCGATCTCAGTGGCAACCGATGTTCTGATACAGGGTTCGCGTTTGTGATCCGCAGGGGACTCATTTCGCTGGCGCTGCTGGCCGCCTGCGGCGGGTTGTCGTCGTGCGGCTATCACGTGGTGGGCAAGACGGATCTGTTGCCGAAGGAGATCCGCACGATTGCGATTCCGGCGTTTGGCAACCTGACGAACCGGGTGCGGTTCAGCGATGCGCTGCCGTCGGCTCTGACGCGCGAATTCATCCGGCGCACGCGCTATCGTGTGGTGGCCGATCCGAACGAAGCCGATGCCATTTTGAGCGGGGCGGTGACGCAGTACAGCAGCTATCCGATTTTGATTGACCAGGCGACGGGGCGGCCGTCGGGCGTGCAGGTGATTGCGGTGATGCAGGTGCGGCTGACCGAGCGGGTGAGCGGGAAGGTGTTGTTTGACCGGCCGGCGTTTGAGGCGCGGCAGCGGTATGAGATCAGTCTCGATCAGCTGGCCTATTTCGAGGAGTCGGGGCAGGCGATTGAGCGGTTGTCGCAGGAGACGGCGCGGACGCTGGTGGCGGCGGTGTTGGAGAACTTCTGATGACGTTCACGGGCGAGAGCTTTCTGAACCACATCGCCAAGCAGCCGGCGGCGGCGGCGTATTTTTTCGTAGGCCCGGAGATGTATGGGCGCGATAAGTGCCGGCGGGCGCTGGTGGAGAAGTTCCTGGGGGCGGAGGCGTCAGAGGATGCGTTTGTCCGGCACACGCTGGATGAGTTGACGATGGCCGAGGTGTTGGACGATGCGCGGGCGATGTCGTTGTTCGCGGCGCAGCGGGTGATCTGGGTGACGCGGGCCGAGGGGGCGCTGCCGAGGGGACGGGCGGCGGCCGCAGCGGCGGCTGAGGATGAGGGGGGCGAAGAGGAGTCACCGAAGGCATCGGGGGACGGGTCGGTGCAACTGGCGGAGTATTTGAAGGACCCGACGCCGGGGGTGGTGCTGGTGTTCGATTCGAGCCGGTGGGAGTTTGAGGGCGAGGACAAGGCCAAGGTGGAGCGGCTGCGGAAGTACTTCGCGGCGGCGCCACATGTGGTGGAGTTTCCGCGGATGGAAGAGGGGCGGGTGAGGCGGCTGGCGGGGGAACTGGCCAAGCGGGCGGGCATTGAGTTGGACGGGGATGCGATGGACCTGCTGGTGGAGGCGACGGCGTGTTCGGCGCAGCGGGTGGAGGTGGAGATCGAGAAGCTGCGGTCGTTTGCCGAGACGCGGAACACGAAGCGGGTGGGGGTGGAGGATCTGGAACGGCTGGTGCCGCAGGCGCGGTCGACGACGATCTTTGCGCTGGTGAATGCGTTGGGGCGGAAGGACAGGGTGCGGGCGCTGGATTTGCTGGACACGCTGCTGGGGGAGGGCGAGTATTTGCCACTGGCGCTGGGGTTTCTGGCGACACAGTTCCGGCAGGCGCTGGTGGCGCGGGAGGCGGGGCTGCGGGGGGCGTCGCAGGTGCAGAGCCACTTTCAGCGGATGGGGGTGGCGATGTGGCAGTCGAGGGCGGAGCAGGTGTGGCAGTCGGCGGCGGCGTTCAGTCCGGGGCAGTTACGGGAGGGGTTGAAGCGGATAGCGGCGACGGACCGGGCGTTAAGGGACACGAGGCCTGATGACAGGGTCGTGCTGGAAGAGTTCGTCCTGGGGTTGACGAGGTAAGACTGAGGAGGGGCAGCGGCGCTTAGGCGGCCGACTGCATCTTCTTGAAGCGGTTGTGCATGCGGCTCTTGTAGCGCGATGCGGTGTTGACCTTGATGATGCCCCACTTGGCGGCGCGGTCGACGAGGGAGAAGGTCTTCGGGAGAAGCTCTTCGGCGGCCTTCACGTCCTTGCCGTCCATGGCCCGGCGCATGGCGCGGATCTGGTGGCGGAGGCGGGTGCGGCGCTGCTGGTTCACCGCGGTGCGGCGCTCGATTTTACGAGTATTCTCGATTGCTGAAATGTGATTGGCCATACGACGACTGTGTGATCTCCCCGCAGGGAGCCTTCTGAGATGGTAGCACGGGAGGGGGGAGGTTGCACAAGGGGGAGTTGGGAGAAGGAGGGGGGTGGGAAGTGGTTTGTTTTGAGTGAAAGTTTGGGTTCGTTTTGTCAAAAATGTCCGGGGAGGGGCGGAGGCGGGGTGGGGGCGGGGAGGGGGGAGGGGGGGGGGGGGGGGGGGCGGAGGGCGAGGTGATGGTGGGCGTCAAGGGGGCGGCGGGGCGGGGAGGGTGGAAGTGATTGAGGGGGAAGGGGGAATGTTTTGGTGGGGCGGGCGGTGGAGGCGCGCGCGTGGGGCGGTGGGGGGCGGTGCGGGTTAGGGGGTTGGCGGGTGGTAGGATTGCGAGACGACGATGAAGAGCCGGTTGGAGCGGTATTTCGAGTTTGAGGCGCTGGGGACGGACTGGCGGCGGGAGATTGTGGCCGGGTTCACGACGTTTGTGACGATGGCGTACATCATCTTTGTGAATCCCTCGATTCTGGCTGACGCGGGGATGAAGCCGGGGGCGGTGATGGCGGCGACGTGCCTGTCGGCGGCGGTGGCGAGCATTTTGATGGGCGCGGTGGCGCGGTATCCGATTGCGCTGGCGCCGGGGATGGGGCTGAACGCCTACTTCACCTATTCGGTGGTGAAGGGGATGGGGGTGGCGTGGGAGACGGCGCTGGGGGCGGTGTTTGTGTCGGGGGCGATCTTCTTTGTGTTGACGCTGGCGGGGGTGCGGGAGCGGCTGTTCGCGGCGATTCCGGCGGAGTTGTATGACGCGGTGGCGGCGGGGATCGGGTTGTTCATCGCCTTTATCGGGTTGAAGAACGCGGGGATCATTGTGGCGCATCCGGCGACGACGGTGGCGCTGGGGAAGTTGAGCGATCCGGGGACGCTGCTGGCGCTGTTCGGATTAGTGTTGATGGCGACGCTGCTGGCGCGGGGGTTTCCGGCGGCGATACTGGTGGGGATTCTGGCGACGGCGCTGGTGGGTTCGCTGCTGGGAGTGGGGCAGGTGGCGATGGCTCCGGTGGCGCTGGGGGACTTGTGGCTGACGGCGGGGAAGCTGGACATCGGGGCGGCGCTGCGGTTGGGGGTGCTGGAGGTGGTGTTTGTGTTCCTGTTCGTGGATCTGTTTGACAACTTCGGGACGCTGGTGGCGGTGGGGCGGAAGGCGAAGTTGTTTGACAGCGCGAACCGGATTCCGAGGGTGCGGCGGATTCTGTTAACGGACGCGACGGCGTCGATGGCGGGGGCGGCGCTGGGGACGTCGACGGTGGTGAGCTATATCGAAAGCGCGGCGGGGATTGTGGCGGGGGGACGGTCGGGCGTGACAGCGATTGTGACGGGGTTGTTGTTTGCGCTGGCGCTGGTGGTGGCTCCGCTGGTGGGCGGGATTCCGGCGGCGGCGACGGCTCCGGCGCTGATTCTGGTGGGGGCGGCGATGTTGCCGCATGCGGCGGGGATTGAGTGGAGCGATCCGGGGGTGGCGATTCCGTCGTTTCTGACGCTGCTGGCGATTCCGTTGACGTTCAGCATTGCGAATGGGGTGGCGCTGGGGTTCACGGCGTGGACGCTGTTGAAGCTGACGACGGGGCGGGCGAGGGAGGTGTCGTGGGTGGTGTGGCTGCTGACGGCGCTGTTTGTGGCGCGGTTTGTGTGGTTGGGCGCGGGGTGAGTGCGGGCTGTGAAAGAATATGGGGCAGTAATCGCGATGAAATCCCTTGTGTCTTACTGGCTCGAACTGTCTGTGGTGTTGGTGGGGGCGCTGTGGTTGGGCGCGGGGGGAGTGGCTTGGGGGCAGCCGGGTGCGGGCAGCGCGGCGGCGAAGGTTGATTTTGAACGTGATGTGAAGCCGGTGTTGGACCGTTCGTGCGCAGGGTGCCATGGGGCGAAGGCGCAGATGGGCGGGTTGCGGCTGGACGCGAAGAGCACGGCGATGGCGGGCGGGGTGTCGGGCAAGTCGATTGTGCCGGGGGAGCCGGAGAAGAGCCCGCTTTATTTGCGGACGGCGGGGATTGGCGAACAGGCGCGGATGCCGATGGGGGGCAAGCCGCTGCCGGCGGAGCAGATTGCGACGATCAAACGGTGGATTGCGGAAGGGGCTGTGTGGCCGGAGGGAGTGGGCGCGAAGAACGCCGAGGTGAAGAAGCACTGGGCGTATGTGGCTCCGGTGAGGCCGGCGCCGCCAGCGACGAAGGATGCCCGGTGGGCGCGGAATGCGGTGGACCGGTTTGTGCTGGCGCGGTTGGAGCGCGAGAGCCTGAGGCCGTCGGCGGAAGCGGACAAGGCGACGCTGCTGCGGCGGTTGAGTTTGGATTTGACGGGGCTGCCGCCGAGTCCGGCGGAGGTGAAGGCGTTTCTGGCGGATGCTTCGCCCAAGGCCTATGAGAAGCAGGTGGAGCGGCTGCTGGCTTCGCCGCACTATGGCGAGAAGTGGGCGCGGATGTGGCTGGATGCGGCGCGGTATGCGGATTCGGATGGCTTTGAGAAAGACAAGCAGCGGTGGGCTTGGTTTTATCGCGACTGGGTGATCAACGCGTTCAACCGCGATCTGCCGTATGACCAGTTTCTGCAGCAGCAGCTAGCCGGCGATCTGATGGCGCGGCGGGCGGCGAGCGCGCAGGAGGCGCAGGATCTGCGGGTGGCGACGGGGTTCCTGCGCAACTCGATGATCAACGAAGAGGGCGGTATCGATCCGGAGCAGTTCCGCATGGAGGCGATGTTCGACCGGATGGATGCGGTGGGGAAGGCGATGTTGGGGGTGACGATCCAATGCGCGCAGTGTCACAACCACAAGTTCGACCCGTTGACGCAGGAGGAGTATTACAAGATCTTCGCGTTTCTGAACAACTCGCATGAGTCGACGGATACGGTCTACACGGCGGCTGAGCAGAAGAAGCGGGCCGAGGTGATGCAGCGGGTGGCGGCGATGGAAGCGGTGCTGGAGAAGAAGATGCCGGAGTGGAAGTCGCGGCTGGGGGCGATGTCGTCGCGGGAATCGGACTGGAAGGTCTTAAACGCGGAGGCCGAAGACATTTCGACGGGCGGGCAGAAGTATTTGGGGATGGGCGATGGGTCGATGCTGGCGTCGGGCTATGCGCCGACGAAGCACCGCGTGAAATTGATGGCGAAGACGGAGGCGGTGGGGATTACGGCGTTCCGGCTGGAGCTGTTGATGGACCCGAACCTGCCGCGCGGCGGGCCGGGGCGGAGCATTCTCGGCACGGGCGCGCTGACGGAGTTTGAGGTGGAAGCGGCGCCGGTTTCGGACCCGGAGAAGGTGACGAAGGTGAAGTTTGTGCGGGCGCTGGCGGATGTGAATTTGCCGGAGGCGGAGATTCCGATGTTTGCTCGCGATAAGGATGAGCGAGCAGGCAAGAAGGCTCCTCGGGTGACGGGCGGGGTGGCGTACGCGATTGATGGGAAGGACGCGACGGCGTGGGGGATGGATGCGGGTCCGGGGCGGAGGAATCAGCCGAGGAACGCGGTGTTTGTGGCGGAGACGCCGGTGGGGTTTGCGGGCGGCACGGTGTTGAGCATTTATCTGAAGCAGAACCACGGCGGGTGGAATTCGGACGATAACCAGAATTACAACCTGGGGCGGGTGCGGTTGTCGGTGACGACGATGGCCGAGCCGAAGCCGGTGTTGGCGGAGCGGTTTGAGGCTGTGCGGCAGGGCGTGGCCGAGTGGCGCGCGGAGAATGAGGCGATTGAGGCGGCGTGGCGGGAGCATCCGGAAGGCTCGACGCAGCTTGTGTTGAACGAGCGCGAGGAACGGCGGATGACGAGCCTATTGACGCGGGGCGACTTTTTGAAGCCGGCGCAGAAGGTGGAGCCGGGCGTGCCGGCGTTTCTGCATCCGCTGCCGGAGAAGGCGACGGCGGATGAGCCGGCTCGGTTGACGTTTGCGCGATGGATTGCGGCGCGGAATTCGCCGACGACGGCGCGGTCGTTTGTGAACCGCGTGTGGCAGAGCTATTTCGGGACGGGGCTGGTGGAGACGTCGGAGGATTTGGGCAAGCAGAGTCCGGCGGCGTCGCATCCGGAGCTGCTGGATTGGTTGTCGGTGGAGTTCATGGAGCGCGGGTGGAAGGTGAAGGAGTTGCAGCGGATGATTGTGATGTCGGCGACGTACCGGCAAGCGTCGAAGCTGACGCCGGAACTCAAGGACAAAGACATCTTCAATCGGCTGCTGGCGCGGGGGCCGCGGTTCCGTGTGGAGGGCGAGCTTGTGCGGGATGTGACGCTGGCGGCGAGCGGGCTGTTGAATGCGAAGGTGGGTGGGCCGAGCGTGTTTCCTCCGGCGCCGTCGTTTTTGTTCCAACCTCCGGCGAGCTATGGTCCGAAGAATTGGGATGAGGAGAACGGGGCGGAGCGGTACAGGCGGGCGCTTTATACATTCCGGTATCGATCGGTGCCGTATCCGATGCTGACGAACTTCGATACTCCCAATGGAGACATTGCGTGTGTGCGGCGGACGCGGTCGAACACGCCGCTGCAGGCGCTGACGACGCTGAATGAGCCGTTGTTCTTTGAGGCGGCGCAGGCGTTGGGCAAGATGGCGCTGCGGGATGGCGGGGCGACGGATGCGGCGCGGCTGGAGTTTGCGTTTGAGAGATGCACGGCGCGGAAGCCGACGGCGGCGGAGGCGGCGGAGCTGGCGGCGTTTCTGGCGAAGCAGCAGAAGCGCTTGCAGGAGCCGGAGCGGGTGTGGACGGCGGTGGCGCGGCTGCTGCTGAATTTGGACGAGACCATCACCAAGGAGTAATGACGTGATCAGCAGGCGTTGGTTTATTCGTGATTGCCCGATTGGGATGGGGGCGCTGGCGTTGCGCGATTTGATGGGGGCGACATTGGACGATCCGATGGCGCCGAAGAAGCCGCACTTCGCGCCGAAGGCGAAGCGGGTGGTGTTTCTGTTCATGGCGGGCGCGCCGAGCCATTTGGAGATGTTCGACTACAAGCCGCAGTTGGAGAAGTTTGACGGGACGCTGCCGCCGGCGGATCTGCTGAAGGGGTATCGGGCGGCGTTCATCAATCCGAATTCCAAACTGATGGGTCCGAAATTCAAGTTCAGCAAGCACGGGCAGGGGGGCGTGGAGCTGAGCGAGCTGATTCCGCATACGGCGTCGGTGGTGGACGATCTGACGATTGTGAAGTCGATGGTGACGGATGCGTTCAATCACGCGCCGGGGCAGTTGCTGATGAACACGGGTTCGCAGCAGTTCGGGCGGCCGAGCTTTGGGGCATGGACGTTGTATGGGTTGGGTTCGGAGACGCGGGATTTGCCGGCGTTCGTGGTGTTTTCGAGCGGCAAGAAGGGGCCGAGCGGGGGCAATTCGTGTTGGGGGTCGGGCTTCATTCCAACGGTGTACCAGGGTGTGCAGTTCCGCAGTGTTGGCGATCCGGTGTTGTATTTGTCGAACCCGCCGGGGGTGGATGATCAACTGCAGCGGGAGACGCTGGATTCAGCGAAGCGGTTGAACCAGATGCGGCTGGAGGCGACGGGGGATCCGGAGATTGAGACGCGGATCAACAGCTATGAGATGGCGTACCGGATGCAGTCGAGCGCGCCGGAGTTGATGGACATTTCCAAAGAGCCGGAGCATGTGTTGAAGATGTACGGGGCGGAGGCGGGCAAGCCTTCGTTTGCGAACAATTGCCTGCTGGCGCGGCGGTTGCTGGAGCGGGGCGTTCGGTTTGTGCAGTTGTATCACGAGGCGTGGGATCAGCATGGTTCGCTGGTGAAGGACATCCAGGTGAACTGCAAGGACACGGACCAGGCGTCGGCGGCGCTGGTGAAGGATTTGAAGCAGCGGGGGCTGTTGGAGGACACGCTGGTGATTTGGGGGGGCGAGTTTGGGCGGACGCCGATGGTGCAGGGCGTGGGCAAGCCGGACGGGCGGGATCATCATCCGAATGCGTTCACGATGTGGATGGCGGGGGGCGGGTTGAAGCCGGGGCTGGTGTTAGGCGAGACGGATGAGTTGGGGTTCAACGTGGTGCGGAACAAGGTGCACGTGCATGATCTGCATGCGACGTTGATGCACTTGTTGGGGTTTGATCATACGAAGCTGACGTACCGGTTCCAGGGGCGGGATTACCGGTTGACGGACGTGCATGGGCAGGTGGTGAAGGAGATGTTGGCGTAAAGAGCGCCGGGACCGCTTGCTCACGCGCGCGGCTCTGAAACGCGGGTGTGCGGAGGGGTGACGCTGGGCGAGTGAGCGGTGGGGATGTGGCGTGGCAAAGGTGGGTGCACGGGTTGGGGATGGGGTGTTATTTGGGGAAGAGCAATTGCCAGCGCTGGCCGGCGAGCTTCCTTTCGGGGAGGGCGGCGAGGGCCTGTTCGTAGCGGGGCTCGCGGTAGGCGCGGGCGGCACGGCGGAGGAGGGCGCCGATGTCGAGGCGGGTGTCGAGGCTGACGCCGCCGATTTGGGCGCCGGGCCAGGGTTTGGCGGGGTCGACGTAGGGGGCGATGTAATCGAGGGCTTTGCGGAGGCCGCGGCCGTCGTTGGTTTCGTAGCGCCAGAGGTCGAGGCCGACGCGATCGGCGAGGGTGGCGAGTTCAAAGAAGGCGCGGAGGTTCATGGTGGAGTAGGAGAGGGCCTTGGTGCGGGCGAGTTCGAGGGGTTGGGAGCCGTCGGGTTCGATCTGTTTGGCGATGCGTTTGAGCTTGGCCTCTTCAAGGACGCGGCGGGCGATTTCGGGGCGGCCGGTGTGGAGGGCGAGGGCGGCGACCTGGGCGTCGTACCAGGTGCCGTGGTTGTTTTCGGACTTGGCTTCGTCGAGGCCGTTCTTGCTGGTGAGGAGCCAGTGGAGGTAGTCGGCGAGCCAGCGGCGCATACCGGTGGCGTCGGTGGGGGTGAAGGCTTCGGAGGGTTCGAGCCAGTGGAGCTCTTCGCAGAGGGAGACGAGGAAGGCGGTGTCGATGATGCCGATGCCGCGGCCGTCGACGCGGCCGGGAATGGACTGGCCGAAGTTGAGGTTGGGGTTCATGCGGGTGGCGGGGTCGAGGAACCAGTCGCGCAACAATTTGGTTGCATGACCGGCGAAGCGTTCGTCGCGGGTTTCGCGGAAGGCGAGGGCGAGGTGGGAGACGGCGGAGTGCATGCGCTTCATGGAGGCGGCGTCGGTATCGGCGGCGAGGCGGTCGGGGTTGGTTTCGCCGTCGCGGCGGATGTAGGGGAGGCCGTTGGGTTTGGCGGGGTCGGGCCACCAGTAGGGGCCGACGCTCATGTAGTCGTGCTTGTCGCCGCTGGGGGGCGTGCGCTGTTTTTGCATGACGTGGAAGGGTCCGGCGGCGAGGGATTCGGTGGCTTCCTCGAGGAGTTCCTTGAGGGCGGGAGAGGTTGCGGGGCGTGCTGGGGAGGGCGCGGGCGGGGGCGGGCGAGCGGGGGCAGGAGGAGGAGGGCGAGGGTGAGGGTGGGGCGCATTTGTTCTCACGGTAGCGCAAGTAGAATGGGAGCGGTTGATCTATGGAGCGAATCTGTTTTGTTCTTCAGGTAAAGCCGGAGCGGCTGGAAGAGTACAGGGAACGGCACAAGAGTGTGTGGCCGGAGATGCAGGAGGCGTTGAGCCGGACGGGGTGGCGGAACTACTCGCTGTTCCTGCGCGAGGACGGGATGCTGGTGGGGTATCTGGAGACGGATGATTTTGCCGAGGCGCGGCGGCGGATGTCGCTGGAGCCGGTGAACGGGGTGTGGCAGGAGTCGATGCGGGAGTTCTTTGTGGATGCGGCGGGGCGGCCGGCGGACAAGCAGATGGAGCGGTTGGAAGAGGTGTTCCACCTGGCGTGAGGCGCGGGGGCGGGGGGGAAGCGGTGGGCGGCGGTGGGGCAAGCGGCGGCGCGGTGGGCGGAGAGCGTAAAATGGGGATTCCCCTCAATTTTTCCGAAGGAACTCCATGTCTACCTCCAGCATTGCCCTGAAGCACGTGAACTATCTGTGGGATGAGGCCAAGGCGGCGACGTTGACGCCGGCCGAGCAGCTCATCTACCGGTCGAATTTGTTGGGCGCCGATCAGCGCATTACGAATACGGGCGGCGGGAACACGTCGGCCAAGTTGATGGAGACGGACCCGTTGACGGACGGGGAGGTTGAGGTGTTGTGGGTGAAGGGGTCGGGCGGCGATTTGCGGACGTCGAAGCTGGCGAATTTCGCTTCGCTGTATCAGGAGAAGCTGGTGGCGCTGCAGGGTATCTACGGGAAGATGACGCCGCGCGGGGCGAAGACGGAGGCCGAGGATGCGATGGTCGGCTACTATCCGCACTGCACGTTCAATTTGAATCCGCGGGCGTCGTCGATTGACACGCCGCTACATTCGTTCATTCCGGCGAAGCATGTGGACCACATGCACCCGAACTCGGTGATTGCGGTGGCGGCGGCGCGGCGTTCGAAGGAGCTGACGCGGGAGATTTTCGGCGAGGAGATGGGTTGGACGCCGTGGCTGCGGCCGGGCTTTGAGCTGGGGCTCGAGTTGCAGAAGATGTGCCGCGAGAACCCGAAGTTGACGGGCATTGTGATGGGGCAGCACGGGCTGATCAACTGGGCCGAGGGGAACAAGGAGTGTTACGAACTGACGCTCGGGATTATTGAGAAGGCGGCGGCGTACATTGAAGCGCGGGACAAAGGCGCGCTGACGTTTGGCGGGCAGAAGTACGGGACGCTGGCGGAAGGGCAGCGGGACGACATCTTGTTTGAGGTGTTGCCGTGGCTGCGCGGGCAGGTGTCGCAGCAGAAGCGGTTCATCGGGACGGTGCAGACGGATGAGACGATTCTGCGGTTTGTGAATTCGAAAGATGCGGCGCGGCTGGCGGAGTTGGGGACGAGCTGTCCGGACCATTTTTTGCGGACGAAGATCAAGCCGCTGTATGTGGACTGGAATCCGCAGACGGGGACGGTGGCGGAGTTGAAGGAGAAGCTGGCGGAGGGGCTGGAGGAGTATCGCAAGGATTACGCCGCTTACTATGAGCGCTGCAAACATGCGAATTCGCCGGCGATGCGGGATCCGAATCCGACGGTGATTCTGATTCCGGGGATCGGGATGATTGCGTGGGGGAAGGATAAGAGCGAGTCGCGGGTGACGGCGGAGTTTTATAACTGCGCGGTGGAGGTGATGCGGGGGGCGGAGGCGATGGATGAGTACATCGCGCTGCCGCAGCAGGAGGCGTTCGATATCGAGTACTGGCTGCTGGAAGAGGCGAAGCTGAAGCGGATGCCGGCGGAGAAAGAGCTGCAGCGCAATGTCGTGATCGTGATTGGCGCGGGGAACGGGATCGGCAAGGCGGTGGCGCACCGTGTGGCGAAGGAGGGCGCGCATGTGGTGTGCGCGGACCTGAGCCTGGAGGCGGCGCAGTCGACGGCGGATGAGCTGACGAAGATTTACGGCGTGGGCATTGGCGTGGCGGGGAGCGGGATTTCGGGTTGCGGTCCGGCGATCGGGTTGAGCGTAAACATCACGGACCGGGCGAGCGTGCATGCGATGCTGCGGCAGGCGGTGGTGGCCTATGGCGGCGTGGACAACATCATTGTGACGGCAGGTGTGTACATTGCGCCGGATCGCGAGGGTCATTTGACGGATGCGCAGTGGGCGCTGACGTTTGATGTGAATGTGAAGGGCAGCTACCTGGTTGCGGATGAGGCGCAGGAGGTGTGGCTGAAGCAGGGGCTGCGCGGGAGCCTGGTGTTGACGACGAGCGTGAATGCGGTGGTGTCGAAGCGGGGGTCGCTGGCGTATGACGCGTCGAAGGCGGCGGCGAATCATTTGGTGCGTGGGATGGCGGTGGAGCTGTCGCCGCTGGTGCGGGTGAACGGGCTGGCTCCGGCGACGGTGGTGGCGGGTTCGACGATGTTTCCTCGGGACCGGGTGGTGGTGTCGCTGTTGAAGTATGGGATTGATTTTGAGGAGAGCGAATCGACGGAGGCGTTGCGGGATAAGCTGGCGAACTTTTATGCGCAGCGGACGTTGACGAAGACGGCGATTACGCCGGAGGATCAGGCGGAGGCGGCTTACTACTTGATTAGTGAGCGGTCGGCGAAGACTACGGGGCAGGTGTTTTCGGTGGATGGCGGGTTGCCGGAGTCGTTTTTGCGGTAGGGGGGCGCACCGCCGACTCGCTCACGCTCGCGGGTGCTAGCCGCACGGCCTCCGCGACCCAGGCGCGTGAGGCGGTGTGCGTTCGCGGGCGTTGCCGACTCGCTCACGCTCGCGGTTTCCGTTACGGGTGAGTTGTGGTGTGTGTGGCTATTGCCGGACGTAGGCGGCCAGGGTTTCGAGGTTGGTGGCGAAGGTGGTGCTGCGAATGATTTTTGAGCGCGGGGGCTGGGGGCCGTCGTAGAGCTGGATGCGGTCGTTTTCGTTGATTTCGATGGGGCGGCCGTTGATGGTGAGGACCATGGGGCGGGCGGCGAAGACGCTGACGACTTCGTTGGCTTTGCCGATGACGCCGGATTCGAGCCAGGCGCCGCGCGGGTCCATAGCCGCGATGATTTGGGCGATGCGATCGGGCTTGGGGCGTTTGGCTAGGGGGTCGCGGTTGTCGCTGGCCCAGGGGGAGAGGCCGTGGAGGTCGAGGGGGCGGCGGAGGGTGGCGGTGTAGGGGGCTTTGGCGAGGGCGTCGAAATCCTTGCGGAGGCCGGCGAGGCGGCCGCCTGAGGTGAGGACGCCGTAGTGGGTGATGACCGACTCGTCGGTGTAGCTGAGCTTGTAGCCGTCGGGGCGTTTGGAGCCGGAGCCGAGGGCGTTGACCATCATGCCCTTGGTGATGTAGAGGGGGCGGTTGGTTTTGAGCTCATAGAAGCGGGCGAGGACGGGTTCGCCGGGCTTGATGCGGCGGCGGGCTTCGGAGGGGTTGGCGACGGGGGGCAGGACGCTTGCTTCGAGCCAGCGGAGGGCGGGTGAGATGGCGTCGAGGTATTCGCGCTTTCCGGTTTCGCGGTAGAAGACCATGAGCATTTCGATGATGCTTTGGGATTCGCCTCCGGTGACGGAGGGGGGCTTCGAAGACGCGGGCCCAGGCGGGGTGCATGTTGGCGTCGTATTGCTGGGCCCAGGCGGGCTGGGGTTCGGGCATCTGGGCGTTGAGGATGAAGCTTGCGCCCTTCATGGCGGCGGCGGTGTAGCGGGGTTCGTTGTAGACGCGTCCGGCTTCGAGGAGGCAGTCCATGTTGTCGATCATGGTGTTGTCGTTGAAGGTGTAGTGGCCTTTGTAGATTTCGCCAGGCCAGTCGCGGGACCAGGAGGCGGGGTAGCTGGCCTTTTTCGGTTGGTGTTGTGCGGGGTCGGGAAATTCGGAGTAGCGCTGTGGCCAGGCGCCGTTGGCATATTGGGCTTTGACGAGGGCATCGAGGCCGAAGAGTGCCGCTTCGTGGATGGACTTGTCGGCGAAGTTGAGGAGCTTGTCAACACGGAGGAGAACGCGGAGGCAGGCCTGGGTGACGTTGTCGTCGAGGGTGGTGGGCGGTTGCTTGGGGGTGGAGGGGGAGGCGCAGTTGTGTTCGGTGCGGTAGGGGTATTTCTTGCGGAGGGCGGGATCGAATTCGACGATGTAGTCGAAGCCGCCGGAGCAGAGCTGGCCTTGGACGAGGGCGTGGGCGGCGCGTTTGGCGGCGTTGAGATAGAGCGGGTCTTTGGTTGCGGCGTAGGCTTCGAGGAAGGCCATGGCGACGCGGGGGGTGCCGTCGCGCTGGTTTTCGATGCGGCCGAGGCCTTCGCTTTGTTCGGAGCGGCCGTAGGAAAGGTCTTCGGCGTAGGCGAAGTGGTAGCCGCCGTGGGGGGAGACGGGTCCGGCGTAGAACTGGGCGGCTTTGCGCATGGCGGCGAGGGCTTCGTCGCGGGTGGTTGATTGGGCGAGGAGGGACGGAGCGAAGGCGAGCAGGAGGGCAAGCGCGCGGTTCATGGGGACGAGTGTATCGTATGCTTACTGCGATGCTGAACCGCCGTGAACTGCTTGCCACGCTGGCCGCCGGAGCGCTGACCGGGGCGGAGACGAAGCCGAACATCGTCATGATTTATGCCGATGATTTGGGCTATGGGGACCTGGGTTGTTATGGGAACCCGACGATTCGGACGCCGCACCTGGACCAGATGGCGGCGGAGGGGATGCGGTGGACGCAGTTCTATTCGACGTCGCCGCTATGTTCGCCGAGCCGGGCGGCGTTGATGACGGGGCGGTATCCGGTGCGGTGCGGGATTTCGAAGGTGCTGTTTCCGTACTCGACGGGCGGGCTGAAGGCGGGCGAGACGACGGTGGCCGATGTGTTGAAGAGCGCCGGGTATGCGACGGCGATCGTGGGCAAGTGGCACCTGGGGCACAAGGGTGAGTATTTGCCGACGCGGCATGGGTTCGATTCGTATTTTGGGATCCCATACTCGAATGACATGAGTCCGGCGACGAGCAGGAGTCCGCGGAAGAGTGAGTATCCGCCGACGCCGTTGATGCGCAACGAAACGGTTGCGGAGCAGGAGCCGGACCAGAGCTATCTGACGAGCCGGTATACGGAGGAGGCGACGGGTTTCATTCGTGCGTCGGCGCGGGCGAAGAAGCCGTTTTTCCTCTACTTCGCGCATACGTTTCCACACTGGCCGCTGGCGGCGAGCCCGAAGTTTAAGGGCAAGAGCAAGCGGGGGTTGTTTGGCGATGTGGTGGAGGAGTTGGACTGGAGCGTGGGCGAGGTGTTGCGGGCGGTGAAGGAGGCGGGCGTGGAGGGGAACACGCTGGTGATGTTTTCGAGCGATAACGGTCCGGCGATGCCGCTGCGGGAGGAGGGGGGAACGGCGGGGCAGTTGAGCGGTTGGAAGAGCCAGAACTGGGAGGGCGGGCAGAGGGAGCCGTTTATCGCGCGGTGGCCGGGGCGGATCAAGGCGGGGCAGGTGTCGCATGCGTTTGGGTGCACGATGGACATTTTGCCGACGTGCGCGAAGCTGGCGGGGGCGCGCGTGGCGGCGGGGCGGGAGCTAGATGGCGCGGATCTGGGGGCGGCGCTGTTCCGGGGGGATGAGTCGCGGGAGGCGCTGTTCTATTACTACGGGGACGTGACGGTGCGGGCGGTGAGGAAGGGGCCGTGGAAGCTGTGGGTGACGGATCCGAAGGCGGGGTTTGCGCAGAAGGCGGCGAGGACGGCGACGCCGCTGCTGTTTCATTTGGAGCATGATCCGTCGGAGCGGTTCAACTTGGCGGAGAAACAGCCGGAGGTGGTGCGCGAGTTGACGGCGCTGGTGGACCGGCAGGTGAGTTGGGGGTGCGGAGAGTGGGAAAGGGTGGGGAGTTGCAGGTTAGTGCGATCAGGTGCGCATTGGACCAGGAGGCGAGAGGCGGGGACCGGAGGCGGAGGCGGGTCAGGTGTTGGCGCGGGGGGCGTTTTCGGCTTCGCGTTTAGGGAGGGCCTGGGCGAGTTCGGCTTTGATGGGTGCGAGCGCGGGGCGGGCGGCGAGGTTGACCCATTCGTTGGGGTCCTGGCGGCGGTCGTAGAGTTCTTCGCCTCCGTCGTGGTAGCGGATGTAGCGGTGGCGGGAGGTGGTGACGGCGTGGTTGCCCTTGAGGTAGGTGGTGAGGACGGGGCGGGTCCATTCGGTGCGCGGGTTGGTGAGGAGGGGGCGGAGGGATTGGCCGTCGAGGTTGGAGGGAGTGGGGAGGCCAGCGAGGTCAGCGAGGGTGGGGTAGAGATCGAGGAGGCTGACCGGGGCTTCGCAGCGGGAGGCGGGCTGGGTGAGGCCGGGGGCCTGGATGATGAGCGGGACGTGGGTGGCGCGATACCAGAGGGCTTGTTTGTGCCAGTGCCATTTTTCGCCCAGATGATAGCCGTGATCGGACCAGAGGGCGACGATGGTGTTGTCGCGGAGGGGGCTGGAATCGAGGGCGTCGAGGAGGCGGCCGATCATGGCGTCGGAGAAGGTGATGCAGGCGAGGTAGGCCTGGACGGCGCGTTTCCAGTTGCCGGTGGAGACGAGGAGGTCGTGGCGGGAGAACTGGTTGAGGGCGATCTGGCGGGCGGCGGGGGGAAGGTCGGCGAGGTCGTCTTCCTTGACGTTGGGGACGATGATGTCGTCGAGGGGGTACATGTCGAAGTATTTGCGGGGGACGAACCAGGGGATGTGGGGGCGGAAGAAGCCGGTGGCGAGGAAGAGGGGTTTGTCGTGGCGGAGGTGGAGCTGTTCGCCGGCCCAGGAGGCGAGTTTGTAGTCGGGCATGGCGGAGTCGGGGAGGTCGAGGGGAGACCAGTCGAAGTTGCGCCAGGAGACGGAGGGCATGGGGGTGACGGGGCGTTGGGGTTCGGGGTCGGGGGGGAAGCTGTAGTTATCGTGCCAGCCATTGGCGCGGGCGGCGGGGTTCCAGAAGAAGTAGTCGTCCCAGGAGGCGGGGTCGTTGTAGCCGCGGCCGTGGTGGAAGACTTTGCCGCCGCCGAGGGTGCGGTAGCCGTTTTGGCGGAAGCATTGGGGGAGGGTGATGGCGTTGGGGAGGGCGGGGCGCCAGGGCTGGTCGTTGTCATAGACGCCGGAGGTGGTGGGGTGGCGTCCGGTGAGGAGGGAGGCGCGGGAGGGGTTGCAGATGGGGGCGGCGGTTTGGGCGTCGGTGAAGAGGGTGCCGCGCTGGGCGAGGCGGTCGAGGTTGGGGGTGCGGACCTGGGGGTGTCCGCCGAGGGCGCCGACCCAGTCGTTCCAGTCGTCGACGGCGATCATGAGGAGGTTGGGGCGACGGAAGCCTTGGGCGGGGGCGGGAACGGCGGCGGTGAATGCGGAGGCGAGAGGTGCGGCGCAGGAGGTGGCGGAGGCTGCCGCGAGGAAGTTCCGGCGTGAGATCATGCGGGTGATTGTACTCCTAGCGATGATGAAGCGACGTGTGGCGGGGCAGGACGAAGCGAAGTTGATGCGGCGGATTGTGAAGGATGGCTTGCGTCCGAATGAGGAGCGGGAGGCGGCGATCCGGCGGGTGATCCGGTCGATTTCGAAGGGGAAGGTGGCGACGTATGGGCAGGTGGCGGCGGCGGCGGGGTATCCGCTGTATCACCGGTTGGTGGCGAAGATTTTGAGGGGGAACGACGGGAGCCTGCCGTGGCAGCGGGTGTTGGGGGCGGGGGGGCAGATCAAGCTGCGCGGCGAGGCGGCGTATGAGCAGAGGTTGCGGCTGGAGATGGAAGGGGTGAGGTTTAAGGGGAAGCGGGTTGACATGGAGGTGTGCCAACACCGGTTTCGCACTTGGGAGTTGGAGTAGCGCTGGCTACCAGAGCTTGCACTGTTTTTCGGGCGGGCGGACCATGGGGTCGCCGAGTTTGCACTGGAACGCCTTGTGGAACTCGGGGACATTTTGGAGGGTGCCGATGGCGCGGAAGCGGTCGAGCGGGTGGGGGTCGGTTTGGATGCGGAGGCGGGCGGCTTCGGGGCGGAAGTGGCGGGCCCAGATGCGGGCGAAGGCGAGGAAGAAGCGCTGTTCGCCGGTGAAGCCGTCGATTACAGGGGCGGGTTTGCCGTTGAGGGAGCGCTGGTAGGCCTTGAAGGCGAGGGTGACGCCGCCGAGGTCGCCGAGGGCTTCGCCGGTGACGAGCTTGCCGTTGTGGTTGGGGAGGCCGCCGCCGACTTCGAGGGTGTTGAACTCGTCGATGATGCACTGGGCGCGGGTGTCGAAGCGTTTGCGGTCGGCGTCGGTCCACCAGTTGGTGAGGGAGCCGTCGGCGGCGTATTTGGAGCCCTGGTCGTCGAAGCCGTGGCCCATTTCGTGGCCGATGACGGCACCGATGGCGCCGTAGTTGGCGGCGTCGTCGGCGTTGAGGTCGAAGAAGGGGGGCTGGAGGATGCCGGCGGGGAAGGCGATTTCGTTTTGGAGAGGGTTGTAGTAGGCGTTGACGGTGGGAGGGGTCATGCCCCAGTCGTTGCGGTCGAGGGGCTTGCCGATTTTGGCGAGTTCGTACTGGCGTTCGGAGATGGCTGCGGCGCGGACGTTTTGGAAGTAGGTGTTTGAGGAGATGGGGACTTCGGCGTAGTCGCGGAAGCGCTCGGGGTAGCCGATTTTGGGATAGAAAGCGTTGAGCTTTTTGAGGGCGTTCTGCTTGGTGCTGTCTTCGAGCCAGTCGGCTTTGGCGAGCTCTTCGCGGAGGGTGATGCGGAGGTTCTCGACGAGCTCATTCATGCGGCGCTTGGCTTCGGGGGGGAAGTGTTTTTTGACGAAGACTTCGCCGAGGGCGTCGCCGAGGAGGTTGTCGGTGGCGGTGGCGCAGGTTTGCCAGCGGGGGCGCTGTTCCTTGACGCCGTTGAGGACGGTTTGCTGGAAGGTGAAGTCCTCATCGAAGAAAGGCTTGGAAAGCTCGGTGGCGGCGTTGCGGACGATGTTCCAGCGGAGCCAGGCTTTCCACTGGGCGAGATCGGCCTTGGCGAGCTGTTGTTCGAACTGTTCGATGGCTTTGGGCTCGCTGACGATGATGGTGGTGGCGGCGGGGACGCGGTGGTTGGCGAGGAAGGACTTCCAATCGAAGGTGGGGCTCAGCTTTTCGAGCGAGGCGAGATCCATCCTGTTGTAAGTTTTGTTGGGGTCGCGGCGTTCGACGCGGGTGAGGCGGGTAGCGGCGCGTTCGGTTTCAAAGGCGAGGATGGATTTGGCAGCGGTTTCGGCGGAGGCGGGGTCGTCGCCGAGGAGTTGAAGCATGCGGGCGACGTGGAGGAGGAACTGGTTGCGGATCTCCTTGGTCTTGCTCGTCGGTGTTGGAGTAGTAGTCGCGGTCAGGCAGGGAGAGGCCGCCGGCGTAGAGGTAGAGGACGATGTCGGAGGTGTTCTTGGCGTCGGGGGCGGAGCGCATGCCGTAGATGGCGGCGGATTGGGCCTTTTGGAGATCGTTGAGGACGCGGGCGAGCTGGGCGCGGGAGGAGATGGCGGCGACCATTTTGAGTTCGCCTTCGATGGGCTTGGCGCCGGCGGCGTCGATGGCGGCGGTGTTCATGCAGCTTGCGTAGAAGTCGCCGATGCGGCGTTCGCTGGAGCCGGCGGGGGCTTTGGAGAGGACGGCGGCGTCGAGGATGGTGCGGAGGCGTTCGCGGTTGGCCTCGGCGAGGAGGCCGAAGGAGCCCCAGTTGGAGTAGCGGGCGGGGATGGGGTTCTTGTCGAGGAAGGCGCCGTTCGAGTAGCGGTAGAAGTCTTCGCAGGGTTTACAGGACTTGTCCATGCCGTCAGTGTCGACGCCGCTTTTCAGCGGGGCGGCGGGCTGCTGGGCGAAGAGTAGGGAGCCGGCGAGGGAGAGGAGAAGGAGTTGTGATGGTTTCACATTCATTAGGGTAACCACACCTCATAGACTCTCCACAAGTAAGTGGGTTTGGTTATGCTTGACGAAGAATGTTACGGATTCTCCCGGTTCTTCTCCTTTCGTTTGCTTTGGTGGGGGCGCAGGCCCCGGCCCAGGCGCCCGTGGCGCTGAAGGGCGACGGTTCGCAGGCGAGGTATGGGACGGCGGGGGTGGTGGGGCGGTTGGGGATTGGGCTGTGGCCGCATCCTGGCGTGTTGGATTGGGATGGGGATGGGGATCTGGACCTGCTTGTGGGAGGCGGGCAGCGGCTGTATAACGGAACGTATTTGTTCCTGAATGAGGGAACGCAAGAGAAGCCGCTGTTTGGGCCGGCGGAGCGGATCGGCGATGGGAAGGCGCACCTGGTGGTGGCCGATGTGAATGGCGACGGGGCGGCGGACCTGCTGTTTCCGGGCGGCTATTACGACGACGTGCGGCGGAACCGGATGGGGAAGTATGTGAAGCTGCCGATTGAGCGGTCGTATCACGTGGGGCGGGATGACACGTGGTTTGCGGTGGACTGGGACCGGGACGGGAAGATCGATTTGTTGAACGGGACGTCGGACTGGCGGGAGTACGGTTGGGACGATGCGTATGATGCGGCGGGGAGATGGACGCGGGGTCCGCTGCATGCCCATGTGTATTACTACCGGAACGTGGGGACGAACGCGGCGCCGCGGTATGAGACGCCGGTGAAGCTGGAGTCGGGCGGGAAGGTGATCGACACGTATGGGACGCCGGCGCCGAACGCGGTGGATTGGTTGGGGGATGGGAAGTGGTCGCTGATCACGGGGTCGTTTTTGGATTATGTGTCGCTGCACCGGGCGGGGCCGGGCGGCCTTTCCGCGCCGGTGAAGCTCGAGGCGGGCGGGAAGCAGTTGAAGATGGACCTGTGCATGATTCAACCGCGGGTTGTTTCGTGGCACAAAGACGGGCGGCCGTCGCTGTTGATTGGGGAAGAAGACGGGACGGTGTGGCTGGTGGAGAACCTGGCGGCGCGGGGGCAGGAGCCGCGGTTTGCCGAGCCGAAGGCGCTGCTGCAGCGGGATCCGTTTGTGAAGAGCGGTGTGTTGTCGCGGCCGGTGGCGGCGGATTGGGATGGGGACGGGGATCTGGATTTGATCGCGGGGAACTCGGCGGGCTACATCCAGTGGTTTGAGAATACGGGCACGAAGAGGCAGGCGCGGTTTGTGGACCGGGGGAATTTGAAAGCGGCGGGGAAGGTTATTCGTAGGATCGCGGGGCCGAACGGGAGTGTGCAGGGACCGGCCGAGGAGAAGTGGGGGTATTCGAATCCGTGGGTGGCGGATTGGGATTTAGATGGACGGTTGGACATTGTGGTGAATGACATTTGGGGGGATGTGCAGTGGTACCGGCGGGCGGCGGATGGGGAGTTGGAAGCGGCGCGGATGGTGGAGGTGGAGTGGACGGGAGCGCCGCCGAAGCCGGACTGGGTGTGGTGGCAGCCGAAGGCGAAGCAGTTGTTGACGCAGTGGCGGACGACGCCTCGGGTGATCGATTGGAACCGCGATGGGCTGCCGGACCTGGTGATGCTGAATCATCAGGGCTATCTGAGTTTGTTCCGGCGGGTGAAGGTGGGCGGGGAGTTGAAGCTGTTGCCGCCGGAGAGGATTTTTGTGAATGCGGGGGGGCGGTTTCTCAACCTGGCGAAGGGGAGGGCGGGCAGCAGCGGGCGGAGGAAGATTGACTTCGCGGATCTGGATGGCGATGGCGATCTGGATTTGGTGACGGACGCCGATGACGGGCCGGAGTGGTATGAGAACCAGGGTTCGCAGGAGAAGCCGGTGATGCAGTTGCGGGGCAAGCTGGTGGAGGCGCGGTTACCGGGGCACAGTCCGACGCCGAACCTGGCGGACTGGAACGGCGATGGGAAGGTGGATTTGATGATTGGGGCCGAGGACGGGTTTTTCTATTCCTACGACCACGGCTTGTTGAGTGTGCGGAGGCGGTGAGAGAGGGCGGCACGCACGGGAGTGCTGTATTCTGATGGGGAACCGAATCCATGCGCCATCATTTACTCCTCACCTTGTTTGCGGCAGTTTCTCTGATCCAATGCAGTTCGCGGCAGGAAGAGAAGAAGGCTGACACCTCACCCATGACGATTACGAAAGAAGCGTTCGGCGCGACGGGCGCGGGCGAGTCCGTCGATCTCTACACGTTGAGCAACACGAAGGGGATGCAGGTCAAGATCTCGACCTATGGCGGGATCGTGGTGTCGATGATGACGCCGGACAAGGCGGGCAAGACGTCCGATGTCGTATTGGGGTTCGACTCGCTGGCGGGGTATTTGAAGGAGCACCCGTATTTTGGCGCGATCATCGGGCGGTATGGGAACCGCATTGGAAAAGGGCAGTTCACGCTGGACGGGACGGTGTACAAGCTGGCGGTGAACAACGGGCCCAACGCGCTGCATGGAGGGTTGAAGGGGTTTGACAAAGTGGTGTGGCGGGCCAAGGAGATGTCGACCTCAGACGGTGTGCGGCTGGACCTGGTGTACACGAGCAAGGACGGCGAGGAAGGGTATCCGGGGACGTTGACGACGACGGTGTCGTACACGCTGTTGAATGAGCGGAACGAGTTGAAGATCGATTATGAGGCGGTGACGGACAAGCCGACGGTGGTGAATCTGACGAATCACTCCTATTTCAATTTGGCGGGACAGGGCGAGGGGAACATCCTGAATCACTCGGTGACGATTTTCGGGAGCCGGTTCACGCCGGTGGATGCGGGGTTGATTCCGACGGGTGAGTTGAAGCAGGTGGAGGGAACGCCGTTTGATTTCCGCACGGCGCACGTGATTGGCGAGCGGATTGAGGCAAAGGACGGGCAGATCGCGGCGGGCAAAGGCTACGATCACAATTGGGTATTGGACAAGCCGGTGGGCGATATGGGACTGGCGGCGCGCGTGACCGAACCCACGTCGGGGCGCGTGATGGAGGTGTATACGACCGAGCCCGGGCTGCAGTTTTACACGGGCAATTTTCTGGATGGCACGCTGACGGGCAAGGGAGGCAAGGTGTATGGGCACCGGGCCGCCTTCTGCATGGAGACGCAGCACTATCCCGATTCTCCGAATCAGCCTTCGTTTCCGAGTACGCGGTTAGGACCGGCGGAGCGGTACCGGTCGACGACGTCGTACCGGTTCCTGACCGCGCAGTAGGGGTCCTGAGAGGCAAGGACGGAGCAGAATGAATCTCGAAGATGTGGCCCAACGAGCGGGGGTATCCACCGCAACGGTTTCGCGTGTACTGAACAACATTGGGGTGGTGAAGGGGTCGACGCGCGCCAAGGTGTTGAAGGCGGTGGAGGAGCTGAAGTATTACCCGAACATTCACGCGCGAGCGCTGGCGGGGGGGACGTCGAAGGCGCTGGGGCTGATTGTGTCGAACGTGGAGAATCCGTTTTTCCTGGACATTTTCCGGAGCCTGGAAGATGAGGCGCACAGCCGGGGCTTTGAGGTGCTGGTGGCGAACACGGATTACGATCCGGACCGGCTGGCGAAGAGTGTGCACCTGATGCTGGGGCGGCGTGTGGCGGGGCTGGCGCTGATTGTGAGCGAGATGGACCCGCTGCTGTCGCAGGAGCTGGAAGAGCGCAAGGTGCGGACGATGATTCTGGATGTGGGCGAGCCGCGTCCGTACATCACGTCGATCAAGACGAACTACTCGCGGGGGATGCAGCGGATCGCCGAGTATTTGTATAGCCTGGGGCACCGGCGGATGGCGTTCATCGGGCATCACACGTCGCTGGGTCCGTTGAGCGACCGGAAACGGACGTTTTCGCAGGTGATGGAGCAGTTGGGCGGCGGGGTGGAGTACACGACGATTGCCGATAGCGATGGGTTTGACGGCGGGCGGCGGGCGGTGAGGCAGTTGTATCACTCGGGGTTCAACCCGACGGCGATTTTGTGCGTGAACGACTTCATGGCGGTGGGCGTGTTGCGGCAGTTGCGGGAGATGAACATCTCGGTGCCGGGGGATGTGTCGGTGACGGGGTTTGACAACATCCGGCTGTCGGAGTTTTTGAATCCGGCGCTGACGACGGTGCACATTCCGCGCGAGCAGATCGGGCGGCAGATTTTCGAGAGCCTGACGGCGGCGGTGGATGCGGAGGCGATGCCGCAGGAGATCGTGATCGATCCGGAGCTGGTGGTGCGGGAGAGCACGGGCGGGGTGAAGGGGGGGTAGGCGCGGCGCGGTCCGGGCGTCTCTTGCTAGCCTGGAACGACATGATGCCGAAGTTGATGCAGTTTCCGCGGCGGCGGTGGCTTGCCGCTGCGATGGGTTTGCCGTTGCTGGGGCAGACGGGGAAGCCGCTGGTGTTTCCGGGGAAGCGTTCGATGCTGGTGCACAACGATTTTCCCGAGGACTTGGAGGCGCCGGCGGACACGCTTGATTCGTTTTTGACGCCGGTGGAGCGGTTCTTTGTGCGGCAGCATTTGCCGCGGCCGCGGGTGGATGTGGGGCAGTGGCGGTTGTCGGTGGAGGGCATGGTGTCGCGGCCGCTGACGCTTTCGCTGGACGAGATGTTGAAGCTGCCGCAGCATAAGCTGCCGGCGACGCTGGAGTGCGCGGGGAACGGGCGGGGGTATTTCAGACCATCGATTCCCGGTTTGCAGTGGACGAAGGGCGCGGTGGGGACGGCGGAGTGGGGCGGAGTGCGGGTGGCGGAGTTGCTGCAGCGGGCCGGTGTGGAGGGGAAGGCCTTATATGCGAGCTTTGACGGGGCCGATGTGGGGGCGGGGCAGACGCCGGATTTCATCCGCTCGGTGCCGGTGAGGAAGTGTCTGGATGCGGACACGATGATCGCGCTGACGATGAACGGCAAGCCGCTGCCGGAGATTCACGGAGCGCCGGCGCGGTTGATTGTGCCGGGTTGGGATGGGGCGAGTTGGGTGAAGTGGGTGACGCGGGTGACGGCGGTGGGGGAGGCGGACAAGGGGTTCTATTTTGCGACGGCGTACAAGTATCCGAAGCTGCCGGTGGCGCCGGGCGGGGCGGCGCGGCCGGAGGATATGGAAGTGATTGAGGCGATGCCGGTGAAGTCGATCTTCACGAGTCCGGGGGGCGGGACGGCGGCGAATCCGGCGCGGATGCGGATGGGGAAGGTGGCGCTGGCGGGGTTTGCGTGGGGCGGTGAGAACCGCATTGCGCGGGTGGAGGTGTCGACGGATGGGGGCGCGCGGTGGTTGGACGCGACGTTGGGGAAAGAGGACTTCCGGTTTGCGTGGCGGCAGTGGCGCCATGAGTGGACGCCGCCGGGGGCAGGGTATTTCACGCTGTGTGTGCGGGCGACGGATTCGGCGGGGCGGACGCAGCCGATTGAGGCGGCGTGGAATCCGAGCGGGTATTTGTGGAACAGCATTGAGCGGATTGCGGCGGTGGTGGAGGCATGAAGATGAGAGCGATGGTGATGTTGTGGGCGGCGATGGCGGCGTATGGAGCCGATGCGGCGTTGGTGGCCAAGGGAGCGGCGGAGGAACGGAAGGCGTGCGTGGGGTGCCATAGTTTGCGTATCAGTTCGACGCAGCGGCTGTCGCGGGCGGGCTGGGAGAAAGAGCTGGACAAGATGGCGCGGTGGGGGGCGAGGATCGCGGAGCGCGAGGCGCTGGTGGTGTATTTGGTGGAGAAGTATGGCGATGACAAGCCGGTGGAAGCGTTGCCGCGGTCGGCGGATGGGGTGGGGCGATAGGGGGGAATGATGGAACCTGTGCGGCCGTGCGAGTTGAACCCTGGGGAGCGAATCCGAGTGAAGACCACGTTCATCGATTTCGATGGCCATGAGGTGGCGGCGGGGACGGTGTTGACGTTCCGGGATCGCAACTACTTTCCTTATGACGGAGGGCATACGTGGATGTTTGAGGAGCGGACGATCCGGCTGGCGGAGATTGCGGATCAGGATGCGATTATCGGCAACGAGGGCGGTGTGTATTTCGAGCGGGCGGAGTGATTAACCCCCCCGCGCCGCCCCCCCCCCCCCCCCCCCCCCCCCCCCCCCCCCCCCCCCCCCCCCCCCCCCCCCCCCCGGCCCCCCCCCCCCCCCCCCCGCGGCCGCCGCCCCCCCCCCCCCCCCCCCCCCCCCCCCCCCCCCCCCCCCCCCCCCCCCCCCCCCCCCCCGCGGCCGGGGGGAAACCCCCGGCCGGCGCGCTGGCCGGTGAGTTCGCGGTAGCTGACGAGTTTGACGCCGGCCTCTTCGAGGGCGCGGGCGACGAGGGGTGAGGTGAGGGCCTCGAGCTCGGCCTCGCGGCTTTCCTTGAGGCGTGTGGGGGCGGTGCGGAGTTCATCAGTGAGGCGGCCGGGGTGGCACATGAACTCGGTGAGGCCATCGGGGAGGTGGCGGATGAGTTCGGCGAGTTGGGCGGCGCGGAAGCGGCCGGTCAATTGAAAGCCGGCGAAGTGGTCGGTGGTCTGGCAGCCGTTTTGTTCGAGGACCATGTCGAAGCGTTTGCGGACGAACTGGAGGCCGCGGGAGGTGGTTTTGACGAGCCAGGGGATCTCGCCGGAGGGAGAGGCGGGGCCGGGGACGGGGAGGTCGAAGGGGCGGCGGACCCAGGGGATTTGGAATTCCGAAGAGAGGCGGGCGACGGCGTCGAGGACGGGGGGGAAGAGGTGGGTGTGTTTGTGGGTGTCCAAGTGGAGAGGCTCGAGGCCGCTGTCGAGGATGCGGAGGATCTGGGCGCGGAGTTCGGAGTAGGGCAGGAGGATTTTGGCGGTGATGGCGGCCATCATGCGGGCGACGGAGTTGGGGAGATCTTCGCCGGGGCGGAGGAGGGACTGGCCGCCGACGAGGACGAGGTGGCAGCCGATGTCGAGGTTGGGGTTGTGGCGGGCGAGTTGGACGGCGGCAGCGTAGGCGGGGCCGTTGGCCATGAGGGTGGTGGCGGTGAGGATGCCGCGCTGGTGGGCTTCGATGATGCCGGCGTTGACGTCGTGAGTGAAGCCGAAGTCATCAGCGTTCACCACCAGGCGTCTCATGATGGACTCCTTCCGTGCGCGGGGAGGCGGGGCACGGGGGGGCCGGGCCGCCGCGGGAGGCGCGCTGCTAGAACAGGCTCAACTTGACGGAGAGGAACTTCTTGGGGTTGGCGCGGAAGTCCTTCATGAAGGAGTTGAGTTCGCGCGTGAAGCCGTTCATGGACTCGTACATTTGCGGATTGACGACGAGTTGGCCCAAGGTTCCCTGGCCGGTGTTGATCTTGTCCATGAGAGTATCCACCTTTGTCATGGTGGAGAGCAACTGGTTGTGGAGTTCGGGGGTCTTGAGGAACTTGCCGGCGGAGCCCTTGCCTGAGTTGAGGTCGGCGAGGAGGGTTTTGATTTCGCCGTTGGTCTTGCGGAGTTCGTCGTAGAGGGCGGGGTCCTTGAGGAGTTTGCCGGCGGTGCCCTGACCTTGTTCGAGGCCATCGAGGACGTTGTTGACGCGGTTGAGGGAGCCGCGGAGGTCAGTGTAGAGGGCATCATCGTTCATGAGCTTGCCGATGGTGCCTTTGCCGGAGGAGAGGGTGGCGGTGACTTTGCGGGCCTCTTCGACGGTGCCGTTGAGGTTGTTGTAGAGGGTGGGGTCCTTGAAGAGCTTGCCGAGGGTGCCTTCGCCGGATTCGAGGAGGCTGACGATGTTGTCGACGCGTTTGAGCATGCCCTGAAGGGAGGAGAGCAGGGAGTAGCCTTGCTGGACGACGTCGTCGAAGTCGGTGGTATCGAGGGCTTTGACTTCGGTGCCGGCCTGGATGGCGTCGGTGAGCATGCCGCGTTTGATGTTGATGTACTTGCTGCCGAGGACGTTTTCGGCGGCGATCATAGCCTGGGAGTCAGTGGGGATGCTGGGGAGGAAGGTTTTGTCGACGCTCATGGTGACGCGGACGATGCGGGTGGGGGTGGACTGGCCGCTGAGTTCGACCTTATCGACGCTGCCGATGAGGATGCCGTTGAGGCGGACGTTGGCGCCCTTGGTGAGGGCGGCGGAGTCACTGAGATAGGTGTAGAGGGTGACCTTGTCGGAGAACAGGGTGGTGGAGCCGGTAATGAGAAACACCAGGATGCCGAGCAGGATCATGGCGACGAGGGCCATGACGCCGACCTTCAATTCGGCCCAAGCTACTTTTTTTGCTGATGGCATAGGCTACTCTTTCCATCTTCTCGCGAACTGCGAGATGTATTCATCAGTAGACGCTTCGAGCTCGGCTTGCGAGCCTTCAAAAACCAGGCGGCCGTCGCCCATGACGACGAAGCGGGTGCGGGCGGCGGTGCAATCGCCGCGGGCGGGGACGAGTTCGCCGCGATCGGGGTCCCAGATGTAGTTGGCCAGGAGGTGGCCGTCCTGATAGCGGTGGGTGGCCAAGGCGGTGGCGGTTTGGCGGGTGTCGCGTTCCTTGGCGACGAGGGCCATGATGGTGGTGGCGGTGATGGGGTCGAGGCCGGCGGTGGGCGAATCGTAGAGGACGAGTTGGGGGCGGGTGACGACGGCGCGGGCGATGCCGACGCGGCGGCGCATGCCACCGGAGAGTTCGCTGGGGACCTTGTCGAGGGTGTGGCCGAGTTCGACGAATTGAAGGGCCTCTTCGACGCGGGGGCGGACTTCAGCGGGAGGGCAGTGGACGGCCTTGATGTTTTCGAGGGGGTAGCCGACGTTGTCCTCGATGGTCATGGAGTCGAAGAGGCCGCCTTCCTGAAAGAGGATGCCCATGCGGGCGCGGGCGTCCATCCAGTCGCGCTCGCGGGCGCCGGTCATATCCTGGCCGAAGACGAAGACGCGGCCTTCGTCGGGTTTGATGAGGCCGAGGGCGATTTTAAGGAGGACGGTTTTACCGCTGCCGGCGGCTCCCTGAATGATGCAGGTTTCGCCTTGGTGGAGGACGAAGCTGACGCGGTCGAGGGCAGTGGAGTCTTCAAAGCGCAGGGTGATGTTTTCGAGGCGGAGAACCTCGTGGGGGGGTGCCGGGGATTGTGCCGTGTTCGTCATGCCCGCCGCTACCTCAGATTGATGAAGAACTGGCCGATGAACAGATTGACGACAAAGACCCAGACGATGGAGGTGACGACGGCCTGAGTGGTGGCGCGGCCGACGCCTTGTGCGCCGCCGCTGGTGAACATGCCGTAGTAGCAGCCGACGAGGGCGATGATCTGGGCGAAGATGAAGGGTTTCAGCAAACCCTGGAGGAGGTCGTTGTATTCAAGGGCCTGGTGGGCGCTGGACCAGTATTGGGTATCGGTGGTGAGGTGGAGGGCGAGGACGGCCATGATGTAGCCGCCGAAGAGGCCGATGGCGTCGGCGAGGATGGTGAGGAGGGGTTGAACGATGGCGATGGCGACGAGGCGGGGGGTGACGAGCTTCTGAGCAGGGTCAGTGCCGAGGGCGCGCATGGCATCGATCTGCTCGGTGACCTTCATGGAGCCGAGTTCGCTGGCCATGCCGGAGGCGTTGCGGCCGGCGACGGTGACGGCGGTGAGGACGGGGCCGAGTTCGCGGACGAGGGAGATGGCGACGATTTGGCCGACCTCGCCGCTGGCGCCGTACTGATTGAGGGCGCGGGACATTTGGAGGGTGATGGTGGCGCCGCTGAAGAAGCCTGTGAGCAGGACGATGGGCAGGCTGCCCACGCCGATGGTATCCATCTGGATGATGATGTCGTCGACGTAGTGGGGACTACGGAAGAGGTTGACGTAGGCGCGGCCGCTTAGCGTGACGAAATTCTGGAGGGCCAGAACCTGTGATTTCAGCCAGTCGAGCAAGTCTCCCCCATCACGGCGCTATGAGCCAGCGCTGGGCCGGCAGGAACATCAGATCGCCATTCACGGCAACTGGATACACGGTCTTCCGATGCTACCATAGAGCCGTCTTGGGACCTTGCTTGCGAGTGAGCGAGTGGAGCTGGCATGAAGGGCTTGACGGACATTGACGGCATTCTGGTGGGGCATGCCTCGCGGCGCGATTCGCGCACGGGATGCACGGTGGTGTTGTGTGAGAGCGGGGCGGTGGGAGGGATTGACATCCGGGGGTCGGCGACGGGATCGACGGAGTGGCAGGTGTTGGCGCCGGATCATGTGACGGAGAAGATTCACGGGGTGTGCCTGGCGGGGGGGAGCGCGTTTGGGTTGGAGGCGGCCTCGGGGGTGAGGCAGTACCTGGCGAGAAAGGGTGTGGGGTTTGCGACGCAGGCGGGGGTGGTGCCGCTGGTGCCGGGAGCGATCCTGTATGACCTGACGCTGGCGAAGCGGGGGGCGTATCCGGACCGTGATTTGGGGGAAGCGGCGGCCAAGGCGGCGACGAGCGGCGCGGTGGCGGAGGGAAATGTAGGCGCGGGGACAGGAGCGAGCGTGGGGAAGCTGTTTGGAATGGCGAGGGCGATGAAGGCGGGCATCGGGACGGCGACGGTGGAGTTGAGCGGGCCATACGCGGGAGTGAAGGTGTCGGCGCTGGCGGCTGTAAACGCATTCGGTGATGTTGTGGATCCGGCGACGGGGCGGATTGTGGCGGGGGCGCGGGCGGCGGCCGGGAGCAGTGAGTTCGCCGACACGGCGGCGTCGTTGATGCGAGGCGCGCACCGCGGAGGCGCGGCGTTGCGGGCAGGAGAGAACACGACGTTGGCCGTTGTTGCGACGAATGCCGGGCTGAGCAAGGTGCAGGCGACGAAGCTGGCGCAGATGGCGAATGCGGGATTCGCACGCGCCGTTTCGCCGGCGTGGACCATGTTCGATGGGGATGTTACGTTGGCGCTTTCATTAGGCACGCGAGAGTGCGATCTGGCGGCGCTGGGAGCGGCGGGGGCGCGTGCGCTGGCGGAGGCGATTGTGAGGGCGGCGCGGATGGCGGCGGCAGCGGGTGGATTGCCGGGGCTTGGGGCGGGCGGCTGAGCGCCGGCGGTTCTCGCAGGTACCCCCCCTACTCGATCGACATCGATCTGATATATACTCTTGCCACAGAGGTTAGCTGGGCAGCATCGATCTTCCCCTGTTTTGTGTCACCTCGGTCTGGTTCTTCGATGTAAGCGCAATCTGGCGATAGTGCCGGAGGGCGGTCAAAGCCGAATCAGGTGGCGAGACGGGGAGGGGCAATCGGGTGTCCTGAGCAAGCCACGCGCGTTGAGGGAGGCGGTTCCTACCGTCTGTTGAGCCCAAGCCGGCTCTCTCCTTTGCCGCCGTGCGCTTTCTTTGGATGAGGGCCTTCGAGCAATCCCAGCACAAGCCATGACGCGCCGCCCCTGATTGGCGGGCCGAGTGGTGAATCAGAAGTTTGGAAGCGAAAAGGAAACGGACAATGTCGTCTCGCGGATACCTTGTAGTTCTCCTGGCCTTGCTGCTCGCCCCGACGGGTGCGCTGTATGCCCAGGCAACGGCCCAGTTGACGGGCGAAGTGACGGACAACTCAGGCGCGGCGGCGCCGGGGGCGGAAGTGGCAGCGACGGCTACAGCGACGGGGGTGGAGCGCACAGTCACGACGAATGACAGCGGCAGCTACACGATACCGTTCCTGGCGCCGGGCGAGTATCGCATCAAAGTGACGAAGCAAGGGTTTCAGACCATCAGCCGCGACACGGTGCGGCTGGAGGTGAACCAGACGGCGCGCCTGGATTTCACGCTGACGGTGGGATCGGTGAGCGAGACGGTGCAGGTAACGGGGGCAGCGCCGCTGATTGAGAGCGACTCATCGGCGATCGGGCAGGTGGTGGAGAAGAAGGCGATTGAAGACCTGCCGCTGAACGGGCGCAACTTCGTGCAACTGGCGACGCTGGGACCAGGCGTGGTGGGTGTGGGCTTCGGAGCCAAGGGCACGATTATGAGCGGGACGAGGCCGGACGATTTGCGGCCGGGCTCGGAGCTGTTTGCCAACGGCAACCGCGAGGGATCGAACAACTTCCTGATTGACGGCATCGACAACAACGAGCGGCTGACGCTGGCCATTGCGCTGCGGCCGTCGGTGGAAGCGGTGCAGGAGTTCAAGATTCAGACGAACCTGTTTGCGGCCGACCAGGGGCGCAACGCTGGGGCGACGATCAACGTGCTGACGAAGTCGGGCTCGAACGAGTGGCACGGGTCGCTTTATAACTTCCTGCGCAATGACAACCTGGACGCGAAGAACTATTTTGTGCCGTCGACGACGGCCAAGCCGCCGTTCCAGCAGAACCAGTTTGGAGCGAGCCTGGGCGGGAAGATCGTTCCGGACAAGCTGTTTTTCTTCGGCAACTATGAGGGTTTCCGGCGGAGCCAGGCGCGGACGATTTTGAGCACGGTGCCGACGACGGAGATGCGGACGGGGAACTTCACGAACGTACGCGACATCTTCGATCCGACGACGACGGTGGCGACGGCGGGCGTGGCGAGCGGGTTCACGCGGACGCCGTTTGCGAACCGGATGATTCCGGCGAGCCGGTTTGATCCGCTGATGGCGCGGATGATTCAGGCCTATCCGGCGCCGCAGAACGGGGCGCTGACGAACAACTACACGGCGGTGTTGAAGGACCGCCAGCGCTGGGACCAGGGCGACGGGCGCATCGACTGGAACTGGAATGAGAAGAACACGGTGTTTGGCCGTTTCTCGCGGCAGGATACGACAACGTCGCGGCCCTCGACGTTCCCCAACAGCCGTGTGCCCGGCTTTGACCAGGCGCTGGGGTTGGGCAATGAAGATACGTTCGCGGGCGATTCGACGCTGCACTCCTTTCACGCGGTGACGAGCTGGATTCGCACGATCACGCCGACGTTCATCATGGAAGCGAAGATGGGCTACAACCGGTTTAACCTCGTCTTCCTGCAGGAAGGCGCGGCGCCGGGGGCGCAGTTGGGCGAGAAGCTGGGCTTCAAGGGATCGAACCAGGGTCCGCAGTCGGACGGTGTGCCGATCATCTCGCCGGGCGGCTACTTTGGCATTGGGCAGACGCGGTCGCTGCCGATTTTCCGGATCAACAACACGTTCCACCCGCGTGTGGACTTCACGAAGCTGCAGGGGGCGCACTCGGTGAAGTTTGGCTTTGACGCGCGGCGGCGGCAGATTACGCAATACCAGACCAACCGCGGCAACGGGCGCTTCAACTTCGGGCGCACGTTCACCGACAACCCGAACTCGACCGGGAACACGGGCGAGACGATGGCGGCGTTTCTGTTGGGCACGCCGAGCACGATTGAGCAGGATTTCACGCTGGTGTATCCGGGTTTCCGCATCACCGAGTACAGCTTTTACCTGCAAGACGACTGGAAGGTGAACAGCCGGCTGACGTTGAACATCGGGCTGCGGTATGAGTACGACACGCCCGTGATTGAAGTGGCCAACCGGCAGACGAACTTTGATGTGACGACGGGCAAGCTGCTGATTGCGGGCTTCAACACGGATGCGCGGACGGGTGTGCTGCCGGACCGGAACAACTTTGCGCCTCGATTTGGCTTTGCCTATCGCGTGAGAAGCGGGACGGTGGTACGCGGCGGGATCGGGATGTTCTACAACCCCTCGGGGAGCGAGAACGTGTACATCCGGCGCCACCGGCAACTGCCGTTCGGGCCGATCAACATTGAGAGCATCAACCAGTTCAACCCGAATCCGCGGCGGGTGCAGGACGGGTTCCGGCCAATTCCGAATCTAGTGTTTGACACGGTGGCGAATAATCCGGAGGGGGGGATGCTGGCGGTGATCCCGAATTTCCGCTCGGGATACACGCCGCAGTTCAACTTCCAGATCCAGCAGCAGTTGCCGCAGGAGCTGGTGGCGAAGATCGGCTATGTGGGCAACGTGGGGCGGCGGCTGGACACGACGTATGAGTTCAACCAACCGACGCCAGGGCCGGGCGGGCCGGACCCGCGGCGGCCGCTCTTCACGATTGCGCCGAGGGTGCCGAGCGTGAACTACATGGTGTCGGACGGGCTATCGAACTACCATTCGCTGCAAGCGTCGCTGGAGCGGCGGTTCAGCGGCGGGCTGGGGCTGCTATCGGCCTACACGTGGTCACACTCGATTGACACGGTGCAGAACGCATTTGGCGGTGCGGCCAACGGACCGATACCGCAGGACAGGCGCTGCCGGCACGACTGCGAACGGGGGGCGAGCGGGTTTGACATTCGCCACCGGTTCACGCAGAGCGTGAACTACGCGCTGCCGTTCGGCAAGGGCCGGCGGATGGACTTTGGCGGATCGCGGGCGGCGAACTTCGCATTGGGCGGTTGGGACACGAACGCGATTCTGACGTTGCAGACGGGGTTGCCGTACACGCCGACGTTGCAGACATCGGTGTCGAACGCGGGCGGCAGCCGTCCGGACCGGCTGGGCGAAGGGACACTGGACAATCCTGATCCGTTCCGCTGGTTCGACACGTCGTTCAACACGGCGGGGGCTGTGTGGGGCATCCCGCAGCAGTTCACCTTCGGCAACAGCGCGCGCAATGCGCTGTATGGGCCGGGGCGCGTGAACCTGGACTGGTCGTTGTTCAAGAACTTCCAGGTGACGGAGAACTCCAGGGCGCAGTTCCGGCTGGAGACGTTCAACCTGTTCAACACGCCGCAGTTCGATCTGCCGAACGCGACTATCGGCAACCCGGCTGCTGGCCGCATTACGGCCACGGTGGGCAACAACCGGCAGATTCAACTGGCGCTGCGCTTCCAATTCTGAAAGACCCGACCGCCGGGCACGGAGGCCCGCGCCGGCCACGGCGGTTGGATGAGAACTTCGCGGGCATGAGGGGTGCTTTCGCACAAGAAAGGAATCAGACGCATGATGAGGAAGATGCTGTTCTGTCTTATGCTCACACTCTGTTTGCCGGGCCTGGTGTTGGGCCAGACATTCGGGGATATTTCCGGCGAAGTCCGCGACCAATCTGGCGCGGTCGTCGGAGGAGTAACAATTACGCTGACGAACGTGGGAACGAACGCGACGCGTTCGACGCAGTCAAACGATGACGGGATTTACGCCTTTCCCGCCTTGCAACCTGGGCAGTATGTGTTGAAGGCGGAGAAGCAGGGATTCAAGACTTTCAACCGCTCTGGGATCGCGGTGGAAGTGCAGTTGAGCGCGCGCATCAACATTGAGATGCAGGTGGGCTCGGTGTCGGAATCGATTGAGGTTTCGGCGCAGGCGGCGCTGTTGCAAAGTGAGAACGCGACGGTGGGCACGGTGATCGACAACAAGAGGATTCTCGAGTTGCCGCTGGCCGGGCGCAACGCGTTCAACCTGGTGGCGCTGGCGCCGAACGTGAGTTTTGGCTTTCCGTCGGCGGGCCAGGCGAACTCACGGCAGGGAGGTGTCCGTTCCGAACAGAGTATTTCGGTGGGCGGTCACCGCGCGCAGTATAACCGCTACACGCTGGATGGCGTGGAGAACACGGACCCGAACTTCAACACCTTCGTGGTGCTGCCGTCGGTGGACGCGTTGCAGGAGTTCAAGGTGCAATCCGGCGTGTATCCGGCTGAGTTTGGGCGCGGGGCGACGCAGATTAACATGTCGACCAAGCCGGGCTCGAACGAATATCACGGGACGTTGTTCTACTTTCTGCGCAACGACAAGCTGGATGCGAAGAACTATGCCTTTACCGCGGCGCGGCCGCCGAAGGATCCGTTCAAGTGGAACCAGTTTGGTTTCACGCTGGGAGGCCCGATCTCGATACCCAAGGTTGTCGATGGAAAGAACCGGTTGTTCTTCATGACCAACTATGAGTGGTTCCGGCAGAGGCGGCAGGTGCAGTCGGTGGCGAGCCTGCCATCAGCGGCGATGCAGGGGGGCAACTTCCTTGACGTGATCAACACGCCGAACGCGGCGATTCGCTCGCTGGGGATCTATGATCCGCGGACGCGCACGGCGGGCAGCAATGTGGCGCAACTGTTTCCGGGAAACGTACTTCCGACCTCGCGGATCCATCCGATCTCGCGCCAACTGCTAGAGTTCCTTCCCACGCCCAACCTTTCCAACGCCGATTTGCGGAACAACCACGTGTACTCGCGGGGCACGCCGGTGAACCGCGATCAATTCACGGGCCGGTTCGACGTTGTGGAGAGTTCCAATTCGCAGTGGTCCGGCCGGTACAGTTGGGGTGATGAGAATCAGCAGGTGGACCAACTGCGGCTGAACGGCGACAAGATCGTGAGCAACTTCAAGCAGTACATGGTTTCCAACACGCGGGTGTTGTCGGCGAGCACGGTGAACGAGGCGCGATTCGGGTTCACGAAGTTCTATAACACCAACGGTCCGGAGCTTGCGTTTTCGCGGGACGTTGTCGGCGAGTTGAAGATTCCGGGATTGGCGAGCGGTCCAGAGGTGCAGTGGGGCATTCCGAACGTTTCGCTGCAAGGGGTGTACGCTGGCTTCGGGAACAGCTCGGAGGGGCCGTACGAGGTGGATAACGGCGCCATTCAGTTTGTGGATAACTTCTCGATGATTCGCGGGAAGCACAGCTTCAAGTTTGGCGGCGAGATTCGCCAGGACCGGTACGATCAGGTGGGGAATCAGTTCGCGCGGGGCCAGTTCACGTTCACCAATAATGCGACGCGCAGTCTGGCACTGACGGGACGCAGCGGCGACAACTTCGCCGATTTCCTGTTGGGCGAAACGTTTCAGGCCGAAGCGGCGGTTTCGATTGCTGCCGCGAAATTCCGCGCCACCGGCTTTGCCATGTATTTCGACGATGTGTACCGGGTGTCGCAGAAGTTGACGATCAACTTCGGGCTGCGTTACGAATACACGCCGCCGTGGGAAGACCAGACGGGGACGTTGTTCAACGGCATCGTGACGAACGACCTGCGGACGACGCTGGCGGCGCCGAATGTCGCCGATCAAAGCCTCCACCCGTTCTTCATGCGGCAAGGCGACCCGCGGCAGAATTGCTATGAAGGGATCAACCTGCGCTGGCCGAACATCGCGGTGCGGTGTGACGGCACGCTGGGCAACCGTCTCGTTGGGTTGGACAAGAATGACTTTGCCCCGCGGTTCGGTCTTTCGTATTCGCCTTCGGAGAAGTGGGTGATTCGCGCCGGTGCTGGCGTTTTTTATTCCCAGGACACGGGCAACCCGCGTTTCGACATGTCGCGCAACCTGGCGGGCCGTCTCCGGGACAACTCCCGCACCGACATTCCGCACCTGACCTGGAACAATGCGCTGTCGTCGGTAGCGGGCGGGGTGGCCAACGTGCCGCGGCCGTACACCTTCGCCAATCCGTATGACCGCCGCACGCCGTACACGCAGCAATGGATGATGAACGTGCAGCGCGAACTGCCGTCGAACATGGTGCTCGAAGTGGGCTATCTGGGCAGTGTCAGCCACCGTCTGGAGTCGCTGCGGGCGGTGAATGAAGCGATTCCGGCGGACCCGGCCTTGGACCGGCGGGCGGTGTTCGAGCGCTCACCCTTTCCGCAGTTTGGGCGCATCCAATTGGTGGACAACGGTGGCAATGGGAACTACCATTCGCTGGCCGCGAAGTTCACTAAGCGGTACTCGAACGGGCTGACCTACCTATTGAGCTACACGTGGGCCAAGTCCATCGATACGGCCACGGCGATTCGCAATCAAGGCGGCGACACGCTGTTCCCGCAGAACAGTTACTGCCGGGAGTGCGAACGGGCGCGTTCGAGTCATGACACGCGGCAGCGTGCGGTGACGTCGTTGCTATGGGATCTGCCGTTCGGCAAGGGACGTCAGATGAACATCGACAATGCCGTCGCCAACGCGGTGGCCGGTGGCTGGCAGCTGAGCACGATCTTCACGCTGCAAACGGGCTTCCCGATTACGGTCACCAACGGCCAGGACGCCTCCAATACGGGTGCGTTCTTCGACCGGCCGAACTCGACCGGGGTGGACGCGGCGCTTGACCGGGGCCAGCAGGATCCGCAGCGGTTCTTCAACACGGCGGCGTTCGTTCGCAACGCGAACGGCACACACGGCAATGTAGGACGAAACACGCTTACCGGGCCGGGGATTATCGGTTGGGACTTCAGTATGCTGAAGAACTTCAATCTGAAGTCCGAACGGCGATTCCTGCAACTCCGGTTCGAGTGGTTCAATTTTCCGAATCATCCGAATTGGGGCAATCCGAGCACGAACGTGTCGGCTGGCAACTTTGGTCAGATCACAGGCACGCGCACGAACATGCGGCAACTGCAAGTGGGTCTGAAGCTGAACTTTTAGCTTAAGCGCGCACAACGGAGCCGGGCGGCGGAAAACGCCGCCTCGGCCCTGTGCGCTCCGGACTGGGCCCTCAGGGTTTTGCCGCGCAGAACGGACCGGGCAACGCCCCGCCTGTGGGCTTTCCCCTGACCGCACGACCGCCCGGCAACACGCCGGCCGCCTGGCGCACCGCGCACAACGGACGCTGCCTGGCGAACCATGCCGGGCGCGCCTGTGGGGCCGGTGGGACAAGAACCTGGGCCGGCGCTCTCGACATGGGGGCGGCCGGCCCTTTTTTATTGGGCTCGTTTGGGTTCGAAGAAGTCCTTGAGGAGTTGGGCGCATTCGGCGCCGAGGATGCCTTCGGTGATTTCGATGCGGTGGTTGAGGAGGTCGGAGTCGGCGAGTTGGAATTTGCTGCGGACGCCGCCGAAGCGGAGGTCGCGGGCGCCGAAAACGATGCGGGCGACGCGGGCGTGGACGAGAGCGCCGGCGCACATGACGCAGGGTTCGAGGGTGGAGTAGAGGACGGCGCCTTCAAGGCGGTAGTTGCCGAGGCGGGTGGCGGCGGCGCGGAGGGCCTTGATTTCGGCGTGGGCGGTGGGGTCGTTTGCGGAGATGGGGCAGTTGTGGCCTTCGGCGATGAGTTGATCGTCGATGACGAGGACGGCGCCGACGGGGACTTCGCCGCGTTCGGCGGCGAGGCGGGCGAGGCGCAGGGCTTCATTCATCCACCGTTCGTCGGCGGATCGGCGTGTTTCGTCGGTTTGAGTGAACGAAGGCAAGACCGGAACCGTAAAATGATACCAGGGTGATCGGCTTCCTACCTCTTATCGTTCGCAACAGCCTCCGCAACCGGCGGCGGAGTCTGCTGACCATCATGAGCGTGGCCGCTTCGTTGTGCCTGCTGGGGGTGTTGGGGGCGGTCTACAACAACTTTTATTATTCGGAGGCCTCGCCGCACCAAGCGCTGCGGCTGATTGTGCGCAACCGGGTGTCGCTGGCGAATCCGTTTCCGATCTCCTACCGGGCGCGGATTCTGCAGGTGCCGGGTGTGGAAGAGGCGGTGATTCTGCAGTGGTTCGGGGGTACGTATAAGGACAACCGGGACACGAACAACTTCTTCGGGCGGTTTGCGGTGGAGCCGGAGCGGCTGTTCCGGGTGTATCCGGAGTACAAGTTGACCGATGCGGAGCGGCTGGCGTTTGAGCGGGAACGCAGCGCGTGCATCGTGGGGCGGAAGTTGGCCAACCGGCTGGGGTTCAAGCTGGGGGACAAGTTGCAGATCGTGGGCGATATTTTTCCTTTGACGCTCGATCTGACGATTCGCGGCATCTACGAATCAGCCAACGACAACGAGAACCTGTTTTTCCACTACGAGTATTTGAACAAGGGCTTTGGCGGAGGGGGCCGCATGGACCAGATTTCGACGCTGGTGATCCATGTGCGGTCGACGGACCTGGTGCCGGTGGTGTCGCGCAGCATCGACGATTTGTTCCGCAATTCGGCGGTGCAGACGCTGACCGAGACGGAGCACTCGTTCCAGTTGAGCTTCCTGGCCTTTCTGGGGAACGTGAAGCTGTTCTTCCTGATGATTTCGAGCGCGGTGGCGTTCACGATGTTTCTCATCACGGCGAACACGATGGCGATGAGTGTGCGGGAACGGACGCGCGAGGTGGGGATCCTGAAAACGATTGGCTTCACGCCGTCGGAGATTTTACGGATTCTCATTGGCGAATCGATCACGATTGCGCTGATCGGGGCGGCGGTGGGGCTGTGGCTGGCCAATGCGCTGGTGGGCCTGCTGCGCAATGCTCCGTCGACATTTGCCGATTTCAGTGCGATCCGCATGCCGAACGAGATCATCTGGATCGGGTTTGCGTCGGCGGCGGTGCTCGGCGTGGTGGCGTGTTTCGTGCCGGCGTGGAATGCGTCGCGGCTGTCGATCATTGACGCGCTGCGGGTTTCCGATTGAGGCCAGATGCAGATTCCCCTCAGCTACAACCTCCGCAACCTGACGGCGCGCAAAACGACGACGGCGATGACGGCGTTGGGGATTGCGCTGACGGTGGCGGTGCTGCTGAGCGTGTCGGCGCTGGTGCAGGGGTTGCGCACGTCGCTGGCGGCGAGCGGGAATCCGCTGCAGGTGCTGGTGTTGCGCAAGGGCGGGACGGCGGAGTTGAACAGCGTGATCACGCGGACGGCGTACCAGGACATCCTGGGGCGCGGCGGGATTGCGCGCGATGAGGCGGGGCAGCCGAAGGCGTCGCTCGAGGTGGTGACGGTGATTGTGCTGGAGAGCGCGGAGAACCCGGGGGGGATCAACATCAATCTGCGCGGGTTGACGCCGATGGGGTTCCGGCTGCGCGACGAGGTGACGCTTTCGGCGGGGCGGATGTTCCGGCCGGGGTATCGCGAGATTGTGGTGGGGAAGTCGCTGGTGAACCGCTACGGGGTGCACTTGGGGCAGAAGCTGCGGTTTGGGCGAGGGGACTGGGAGGTGGTGGGGATCATGGATGGCGGGCGAACGTCGGCCAACAGCGAGGTGTTTGCCGATCTGAACCAACTGGCCGCCGACCAGAACCGGCCGACGGCACTGAGTTCGGTGCTGCTGCGGGCGGAGGATGAGGCCTCGGTGAACACGCTGATCAACGATCTGGAGACGGACCGGCGGTTGAACGTGGATGCGATGCCGGAGCGGGACTACTATGCGCAGCAGACCTCGTCGGCGGCTCCGATTCAAGCGCTGGGGACGTTTGTGGCGCTGATTATGAGCGTGGGTTCGAGCTTCGCGGCGATGAACACGATGTATGCGGCGGTGGCGCGGCGTTCGGCGGAGATCGGGACGCTGCGGGTGTTGGGGTTTTCGCGGCGGAGCATTCTGGTGGCGTTTCTGATTGAGTCGGTGCTGTTGAGCCTGATCGGCGGGCTGCTGGGGTGCCTGCTGGTGTTGCCGCTGAATGGGATTGAAACGGGAGTGGGGAGTTTTGTCACCTTCTCCGAGCTGACGTTTAGTTTTCATATCACGCCGCAGGTGATGTTCACGGGCGTGTTGTTTGCCGTCTTCATGGGTGTGCTGGGGGGCATTCTGCCCGCGGCGTCGGCAGCCCGAAAGCAGATTTTAACCGCGCTTCGTAGTGCTTGATTTCACATTATGTCCACTGATCTTGATTCGCTCCGCATTGACAAAGACAAGAAGCCGTCGGCCCGCGCGCCGATCTGGACGTCGCGCTGGATTGTGGGCGGTGTGCTGCTGTTCCTGCTGTTCGGGGCGGCGCGCTATGCCGCGCCGATGCTGTCGAAGCCGCCGCAGGTGCAGACGGTGACGGTGACGGCGGCTGATCCGGCGGGGGTGCGCGTGATTCTGAACGCGACAGGCTACATTGTGGCCCATCACAAGATCCAGTTGGCCTCGAAGGTGGTGGGCAAGGTGGCGTGGATCGGCGTGGAGAAGGGCGACCGGGTGAACCAGGGGCAGGTGATCGTGCGGCTGGAGGACGATGAATACCGCGCACAGTTGCAGCAGGCACAGGGGCAGCTGGCGGCGCTGGAGGCGCGGTTGAAGGAGCTGCGCAACGGTTCGCGGCCGGAGGAGATCGCGGTGGCCAAGGCGAATCTCGATTCGGCGCGGGCGGACCTGGCGAATGCGAAGGTGACGCGCGACCGGACGCGGAAACTGGTGGACGAAAAGGTGCTCTCGGTGCAGGCGCTGGATGACGCCACGGCGCGCTACGACATGCAGGAGAACCGCATCCGGTCACTGGAGCGGACCTATGAGCTGGTGCGGATCGGGCCGCGGGCGGAGTTGATCCAGCAGGTGCAGGGCGAGATCATTCGCGCGCGGGGGGCGGTGGCGCTGGCTGAGACGCAGTTGAACAACACGGTGATCCGGGCGCCGATCAAGGGGACGATTCTCGACCGCAACGTGGAGCGGGGTGAGTTTGTGACGACGGGATTTGTGGGCGACCGGGGGGCGAAGGGGTTTGTGGTGTCGATGGCGGACCTGAACGATTTGCAGGTGGAGCTGGACATCAATCAAAACGACTTCGCGCGGTTGGATGCGAAGCAGAAGGCGGTGATCACGACGGATGCGTATCCGGACCGCAAGTATGACGGGGTGATCGATGAGATTGCGCCGGAGGCGAACCGGGCGAAGGCGACGGTGCAGGTGAAGGTGAAGGTGCTGGCGCCGGACAGCTATCTGCGGCCGGAGATGAACGCGAGCGTGGCGTTTGTGGAGCAGGGCAAGCCGGCGGATTCGACGGGGAAGCCGCTGATCTTTGTTCCGATCACGGCGGTGCGGGATGGGGCGGTGTTTGTGGTGGAGTCGGGCAAGGCGGTGCGGAAGGAAGTGAAGACGACGAGCAACACACCGATGGGCTTGCGGATTGAAGACGGGCTGCGGGGCGGGGAGCAGTTGATTGCGAATCCTCCGGCGGAGTTGAAGAGTGGGGATGAGGTGGCGGCGCAGGGAGCGGCCGGGAAATGAGCCCGGCGACGCAAGAGCCGGTGATCCGCACGCGGGACCTGACGAAGGAGTACCGGCGGCAGGAGTATCACGTGTATGCGCTGCGCGAGGCGAGCATCGACATTCACCGCGGGGAGTTTGTGGCGTTGATGGGACCGTCGGGGTCGGGGAAGTCGACGCTGCTGCATCTGATTGCGGCGATGGACAGGCCGACGGACGGGGAGATTCTGGTGTTGGGGCATGATCTGCGATCGATGAGTGAGTCGGCGGTGGCGCGGTGGCGGAATGCGCACATCGGGTTCATCTTCCAATCGTTCAACCTGATTCCGGTGTTGACGGCGCTGGAGAATGTGGAACTGCCGTTGAAGCTGACGCGGTTGTCGCGGCGGGAGCGGATCGATCATGCGAAGCGGGCGCTGGAACTGGTGGGGTTGGGCGACCGGTTGACGCATACACCGCGGCAGATGTCGGGCGGGCAGGAGCAGCGGGTGGCGATTGCGCGGGCGCTGGTGACGGACCCGGACCTGATTCTGGCCGATGAGCCGACGGGGAACCTGGACTCGAATTCAGCGAAGGAAGTGCTGACGCTGCTGACGCGGTTGAATCAGGAGTTCGATAAGACGGTGGTGATGGTGACGCATGATCCGCATGCGGCGCGGACGGCGGGGCACGTGCGGTATCTGGAGAAGGGCAGGCTGCTGCCGAACGGCGAGGTGCCGGAGGATTGGGCGCCGGTTCAACACGTGGGGTGATGCGGCGCGCGCCGGCCTTATACGGCGGCGAGTGTCTTCTTGAGGAAGGGCAAGCCCTCCCAGGCGATGGATTCGGGCGTGGGGGCGAAGTCGCGCCAGATGCAGGCGGGCGCGATGAGTTCGGGGATGTGGAAGCCGAAGCTCTCAATGGAGCAGCAGCCGTCGTAGCCGACCTCTTTCAACGCAGCGAAGACGGCGGGCCATTCGACGTGGCCGGTGCCGGGGATGCCGCGGTCGTTTTCGCAGGTGTGGACGTGGGCGATGTGTTTGCCGGCGTCGCGGATGGCGGAGGCCTGGCTCTTCTCTTCGACGTTGGCGTGGAAGGTATCAAAGAGAATGCCGACGTTGGGGTGGTTCACCTCGCGGCAGAGGCGGGCGGCGTCGGCGTTGGTGTTGAGGAAGAAGGTCTCGAAGCGGTTAAGCGGCTCGATGGCGAAGGTGACGCCGGTGGCTTCGAGGGTGGGGGCGAGGGCGTGGAGGGAGTCGATCTCACGCTTCCATTCCTCGCCGGTGCGGCGGCGGCCGTAGTGGGTGCCGACGGGGGAGTAAAGGGGCCCGGCGAGGACGGTGGCTCCGCAGTCGGCACAGCACTGGGCGGCCTGTTTCAGATAGTCGATGGCCTTGGCGCGTTCGGCGGGGTCGTCGTGGATGAGGCTGAGGCCGGGCATGGCGGTGCAGCCCTGGACGCCGATGCCCGAGGCTTCGGCGGCCTTGCGAATCTCGGCCGCCGGGAAGTGGTCCCAATTGAAGCGCGCGACTTCGACATAGTCGAAGCCGTGCGCGGCAATTTGGGGGATGAGGTCGAGATGGGGACGGTCAAAGTGGGCCGTCCAAATGAGAGTGTTGGCTCCGAATTTCATGCCGCGCTCACGAATTTGGCGGAGTCGGGGTTGCCGGGGCCGAAGTGTTTGAGCATGACGAGGTTTTCGCAATCGCTCTCGTTGGTGACCTTGACGCCGTTGGCGGCGGCAGCGGCGGTGACGAAGAGTTCGTCCTTGGTCATCTGGCCGTAGCGGATGTGGGAGGGGGTTTCGACGGCCATCTTGCCGATCGACCCGCGGCCCTGGGTGAGGATGAGGCCGTAGGCGGCGGCGTCCTTGATGGTGACGCTCTTGCCAGGGTGAACGGTGAGTTCCTTGGCGCAGTAGTAGCCGGTGGAGTAGACGATCCACTGTTCGGAGTAGCCGGCGTCGGCCATGGCCTGGGGATCAGAGACGGGCGTGGGGTGGAAGAGGTTGTGCTTCATGAACTCGGGGTCGGTGTTGGCGTCCCAATCGAGCATGTCGAGGATGTAGTCGAGGTCGTGGTGGTGCTGTTCGGGGACGTCTTTGACGAGGAGGTCCCACGGTACAGCGCGGCCTTCCACCATCGACTGATACATGGCGAAGACGTCGGAGTTCACTTGCGGCTCATAGGTGACGAGCGAGCCGGGGGCGTGGAGGATGCCGGCGTTGATCTGCCAGCCGGTGCCGGGCTTGAGGCGGTAGGCGCGGGAGAGGTCGAGGATGCCGTTGTCGCCTTCGTTCCAGCGCTCGAGACACTTGCGGATGTCGTTGCGGGTGGTGCCGGGTTCGAGGCCCATGAAGGTGTAGGGGAAGTTGTTGCCCTTGAAGTTGTATTGGGGCGGGAAGTAGTAGGCCTCGGGCTTGCCTTTCTGGCCGACGCGTTTGGCGAACTCGTCGCTTTGGTGGAGGTGGTGGGGGATGGGGCCGAGGTTGTCGAAGAACTTGCAGAGCAGGTTCCAGCCGCCTTCGCGGGCCATGACATCGGCGCCGAGGAACTTGTCGCCAACGGTTTCGATGGCTTCCTTGAGGAGGACGCGCTTGCCGTTGAAGTCGATGTAGGAGAGGCCTTCGTCATCGGCCGTGAGGGGACCGTTGGCGGCCTTGGTGGTGGAGGAGAACCAGCGTTCGTCGATGCCGCCGCGGTGGGCGCCGAGGATGTAGAGATCGCGGGGATCGAGCTTGAGACGGCCACCGGGCATGAGGAACGCGCGGGGGACCCAACAGGGGGCGAGGCGGACGATGCCATCACCGGCGGTGAGGGCGTCCTGGATGAGGGATGAATTAGACATCCCTTAGAGTCTATTTCGGAGCAGCGGGGCGATCAACCGGTAGGGTGGGAGTACGCGGGCCGGGTTCGTGTACGCCGGGCTTGTGTGGGCCGGGTTCGTTTGGGGTGGCCATGGCGGTGGAAGGCGTGGCGGGTTTGACGCGGACGAGGACGGGTTCGACGGAGGCGTAGATGTTTTGCTGGGGGGAGCGGGTTTCGACGCGTGCGGCGACGTAGATGTAGCCTTCGGTGGGTTCGGCGTTGGGGAGGGCCCAGAGGCGGAAGGTGGTGGTCTTGTCGTCTTCGTGGATGAGGACGCCGTTGAGGCCGGAGTCAGTGACGCGGACGCGGGCGGGGAGATCGGAGACGACGACGGGGACGCGTCCGGCAAAGCCGTTGGCGCGTTCGGCGGCGACGGTGACCTCAGCGGTTTCGCCGGGGGCGAGTTCGACGACGCGCGTTTGGGTGAGCAGGCGGACGTCGGCGCGGGGCATGAGGGCGATGAGTTTCAGCTTGTCGTCGGGGTTGGCGCGGTGGGCGATGGCGCGGCCGTTGACGGTGGCGCGGCCGGTGATTTCGAAGGGGACGGCGTGGGTGAGGTCAGCCGAGTCGTCAGCGGTGAGGAGGAGTGTGGTGGAGTCGAGGCCGGGGGCGATGGTGTTCTTCGTGGCCTTGAGGCCGGCGGGGAGGGCATCGAAGGAAACTTCGACGGGGGCGTTGAAGCCTTCGCGCTTGAGGGCGGTGACGGTGACGGGGATGGTGCCGCCGCGAGGGACGTTGGGGTTGCGGGGGGAGAGGCTGAGTTCGTAGTCGGGGCGCGGTTCGCGGAGGTGGAGGCGGTAGGCGTAGTCGTCGCCGCCGAGGCCGCGGACGTCGCGGATGCGGACGAGGTAGTCGCCGTTGGCGGGGGCGGTGAAGTGGAGGAGGCTGTCTTTGCCGTAGCCGGGGCCGCCGTCGTCGTTGGCGTAATTGAAGCGGACAAGGGGCAGGCCGTTGGGTGAGAAGCGGGCGCCGGGGGGGTGCATCTGGACCTTGTAGACGGCGCGGTCGATGCCGTGGGCTTCGCTGGAGGTGTTGAAGAAGGCCTTGCGCTGGCCGTTGAAGCTCTCGACGGTCATGTCTTCGTCGGGGCCGTCGGGGACTTCGTCGACGCGGACGATTTCGTTGCCGACCATGACGTAGTCGCCGGTGGCGAGCGAGTTCCAGCTTTGGATGCGGAGGCCGCGGGTGGTGGAGTCGTGATCGCGGAGGACGAGGAAGGTTTCCCAGGTGGCGCGGGCGACGGCTTGTTCGATTGGTTTGCCTTGTGCGTCGAGGACTTCGACGAGGGAATCGAGTGGCGAGCCGAGGCGGCGGGCGTTGACCTCTACGGTGATTTGCTGGCCCTTCCTGGCGGTGAAGCGGAAGTAGTTGTGCGTGGGGAGAGCGCCTTTGGCGGCGGCGATGCGGCCGTTGAGGGTGATGGGGAGCGTGATGGGTTGGGCGGTGGCGGCGGTGAGGTTAGCGCCGGTGGAGAGGAGTTCGGGGTCGTGGCCGAGGGCGAGGCGGAGCTTGTTGGCGGCGGCGACGGGGCGGAGTTCCATCCAGGGTTCGGTGGAGGTGGTGGGGATGCCTTTGGCGGCGAGTGTGGCGGGCAGGCCGAAGCCGTGGAGGGCGATGGTGGCGTCAGTGCCTTGTTTGAGGCCGAGGGGAAAGGCGCTGGTGACGACGGGGAAGTTGCCGGCCATGATGCGGTAGGTGTTGGTGGCGCGGCCGGAGCTTTCAAAGTCGGTGATGCGCAGGTAGTAGGTGCCGGCGGTGGGGAAGGTGTGGGCGAAGGCATCCTTCTCGTTGCCGCCATCGTAGCCGTATTCGGCGAGGACTTTCATGGAGGCATCGAGGAGGCGGATGACGGGCTGGAGGGCGGAGCCGGTCATGGGGGCCTGGTTGAGGAAGACAATTTGTTCGCCGGCGCGGGCGCGGAACTTGAAGAAGTCGACGTCGCCGGCGCGGGTGATGGCTCCGGTAAGGACGGCGGGGAGGAAGGCTTCGACGGCCTGGTCGGCGGAGTTGTTGGGCTCGGTGTCGGCGCTTTCGCCGTAGTAGGGTTCGACGACGAAGGAGCCTTCGGGGCTGGTGCCGAGCGGGGTGAGCAGGCGGAGGCGGACGGGACCGATGGGGGCGTCGGGGGCGATGTCGAGTTCGAGGGTGACCTGGTTGCGCGGGGGGAGCGGGCCGACGTCGATGGTGGAGGGGGTGCCGTTGGAGCCGAGGCGGATGTCGGGGAGGTCGGGGAGTTCCTTGACGCGGAGGATGCGAGCCTTGATACCGGGTTCGGAGAAGTAGACGGCGGAGGCTTTGGCGAGGTTGAGGCCTTCGACGGTGATCTCAGTGGTGGCGCCTCGGGCGACGCCGCGCGGGTTGACGCTCGAGAGCGTGGGCGGCGTGATGCGGGGGCCGGTGGGGTGGTCCTGGGCGAGGACGAGGGAGGCGAGGAGGAGAAGAGATGCCGTGCGGAACATGTCGGGTTACCTCACTTCGGCGCGAACGGTTTCGAGGGTGTCGCGGTAGGTTGCGGCGTCGTAGATGCTGAGTGTGCCGTCGAAGCGGCCGGCGGCGATGGCGTTGCCGGCGGGCGAGAAGGCGAGGCCGTAGATCCAGTCGGATTGGCCGGGGATGAGTTTCAGCTCGGTCAGATCGCCGGCGCGGAGGAGCTTGATGGTGCGGTCGGCGGAGGCAGAGGCGAGGGTTGTGCCGTCGGGCGACCAGGAGAGCTGGAGGATGGCGTCTTCGTGGGCCATGAGGGAATTGAGGAGTTTCGGCTCCTTTTCTCCTAGTTCCCAGATGCGGATGGACTTGTCGAGGCCGGCGGCGGCGACGCGCTTGCCGTCGGGGGAGAGGGCGATGGCGTTGATGCCGTCGAGGGGTTCGCTCATGGTGTAGAGGCGTTCGCCGGTGGCGGGGTTCCAGACCTTGATGCTGCGGTCGGCTGCGCCGGAGACGAGGCGGCTGCCGTCGGGGGTGAAGGCGAGGGCGTAGACGGCGTCGATGTGGTCCTTGAGGGTGCGGATCTCTTTGCCGGTGGCGGTGTCCCAGAGCTTGATGAGCTTGTCGTAGCTGGAGGTGGCGAGGACTTTGCCGTCGGGGGAGAGGGCGGTGGCGTAGATGCAATCGGAGTGGCCTTGGAAGGAGAGGGTGGCTTGGGCGGTGGCGAGGTCCCAGAGTTTGACTTCGCCGAGTTTGCCGGGGATGCCTCCGGCGGCGGCGAGGAGGCGGCCATCGCGGGAGACGGCGACGGCGCGGACAGCCTCGGCGTGGCCTTCGAGGCGGTTGATGAGTTTGCCGGTGCGGGCGTCGACGATGGTGACGGTTTGGAAGCGGGCGAGAGCGAGGCGGTCGCCGCTGGGGAGCCAGGCCATGGCGTAGACGCTGGGCTTGACGGGTAAGGTGGGCCTCACCTGGGGCACAGCGGCCTTTTGCTGCGCGGCGCGGAGGGCGGCGGCTTCGGCGGGGGTGGGGCCTTTCGCGCCGGCGTCGATCCAGCGGACGAAGAGATCGATTTGTCCCTTGGTGAGAAAGGTGCCATCGAGGGGCATGACGGGCTGCAACTCGCCGGTGAGGTATTTGATGAGCGTGCTTTCGCCGCTGTTGCCGGGGACGACGATGGCGCCGTTGTTGCCGCCCTTGAGGAACTCCTCGTAGTTGTCGGTGACGAGGCTGCCCATCTTCACAGAGGTGGCGTGGCAGCCGGTGCAGCGCTCTTCGAGGATGGGGGCGATGTCGCGGGCGTATGTGGGCGCGGCGGGCTGCGGCGCGGCGGGCTGGGCGGCTGCCGTGGAGATGAGGGCGAGGCTCAGGAGTGCGGTGCGCATCAGTGGTTGAAGAGGAATTCCTTGCTGGTGAGCATGGCCCAGACCATATCTTCGAGGGCCTGTTTACGGGCGTCGCGGACGGATTCCTGGGAAGCTCCTGGGGTTTCGGCGGCGCGGCGGGCGGCGGTGAGGGCTCCGGCGAGGGTGGCGCGTTCGGTCTCGGTGGGGTAGCGGCCGTAGGCGGCGAGGGTGAGGTGTTCGACGACGCGGGCGTCGGGGAGGCCGAGCTTTTGGAAGAGCGAGAGGTAGCCGTCGGGGGCGCTGAGTTTCTTGTTGAGCGTGTCGCCGTTGATGACGTGGAGGGCCTGGGCGATGGAGGGGTCCTGGCTGCGCTCGCCGGCATCGCAGATGATGCGCTCGGGGCGGCCGAAGGCGCTGAGGAACTGCGACTGGACGCGGACGTCGGGGAGTTGCATGGCGCGTGTGCCGGCGGGGTAGCCGGAGAAGGCGGAGGGCACGCCGGTGACCTGCGACATGGCGTCGAGGATGACTTCGCCGGGGAGGCGCTTGACGATGTACTTCGAGTAGAAGATGTTGTCGCTTTGGTTGGTCGCGTTGGCTTCGGAGCTGAGCTGGTAGGTGCGGGAGTTGGCGATGGTGCGGATGAGGTGGCGGATGTCGTAGCCGTGGGCGATGAAGTCCTTGACGGCGGCATCGAAGAGCTCTTCGTTGGAGGCGGGGTTGGTGGCGCGGACGTCGTCGATGGGGTGGACGAGGCCGCGGCCGAAGAAGTTGCCCCAGACGCGGTTGACGATGTTGCGGGCGAAGTAGTCGTTGTTCGGGCTGGTGAGCCATTGGGCGAAGGCGATGCGGCGGTCGGTGAGGTCGTCAAGCGAGGCGGGCGTGCCATCGAGCGGGGTGGGCGGGAGCGGCTTGAGGAGGCGGGGGTGGTTCACGTCGCCGGCTTGCTTGGGGTAGACGATGAACTCGCCGGCGCGCTCGCCGTTCTTCAGCCCGACGCGGGCGAAGAGGTTGGCGAACTGGTAGTACTGCTTCTGGGTCCACTTTTCGAGCGGGTGGTTGTGGCAGCGGGCGCAGGTGAGGCGCTGGCCGAGGAAGGCCTGGGTGACGTTTTCGCTGAGGTCGATGACGTCTTTGTGCTGGACGAAGTAGTTGAGGGCGCCGTTTTCGCGGCTGGAGCCGGTGGCGGTGAAGATGTCGCGGGCGAACTGGTTCCAGGGCTTGTTGGTCTTCACCGAATCGCGGATCCAGTTGTAGAAGGCCCACATGTTGTTGGTGCGGAGTTTGCGCGAGCTGACCAGGAGGAGGTCGCTCCATTTGTAGGCCCAGTAGTCGTTGAACTCTTCGCGCTGGAGGAGGCGCTCGACGAGGCGGGCGCGCTTGTCGGCGCTCTTGTCGGCGAGGAACTCTTCGGTCTCTTCGACGGAGGGGAGGATGCCGGCGGCGTCGAGATAGAGGCGGCGGATGAAGGCGGCGTCGGTGGCTTGCTTTGATGGCGCGAGGTTGAGGCTCTTCCACTTCTTGAGGGCGAGCTCGTCGATGAAGTTGACGGGCTGGAAGTGGGAGTAGGCGTCAGAGGAGATGACGTTGTCGAAGGGGACGGTGACGCGGGAGTAGAGGACGCGGCTGGAATACCAGAGGGTGATGGCGGCTTCACCGCGGCCGGTCATTTTGACGAGGCCGTTGTCGTCGACGGTGGCGACGCCTTCGTTGTTGGAGGTGAACTTGACCCAGCGGGTGACGTCTTCGATGCGGCCGTCGGTGTAGCGGGCGCGGACGACGAGTTGCTGATTGGCGTCGGGGGCGAGGATGGCAGAGGACGGGTAGACTTCGAGCGAGGCGACATCGGGATCAGTGGGTTTGGGGGCGGGGGCGCCGTTGGCAATCCACTCGGAGAGGACGCGGTATTCGAGGGAATTGGCGGCGAAGCGCTTGCCGCCGCCGTGGGGGAGGCCGAAGGTGGCCTTCTTGAGGATGAGGCTCGAAGGGGGATCGGCGAGGGAGACGCGGCGGCCGAGGGACTGGCGGGTGAGGGTGTCGAAGTCGACGTCGGGATCGTAGCCGCGGAGGGTGAGCTTGAAGCCGTTCTTACCGGCGAGGGCTCCGTGGCAGGCACCTTGATTGCACCCGGTTTTGGTGAGGACGGGGATGACGTGGTTTTTGAAGCTCCAGACAAAGGGGAGCTCCGCTCCTTTGACGGTGACGAGGACAGAGGCGGTTTGGCCGGTAGCTCGGGCGGTGATGGTGGCTTCGCCGTTGGCGGCGGGTTTGACGAGGCCGGTCTGATCGACGGTGGCGACGTTGGGGTTGGAGCTGGACCACTGGGCGGTGCGCGTCCAGTCCTCAACGTGCGCGGCGACGGCGGCCTGGGCGATGAGTTGCTGGCGCGATTCGGCCGTGGTGAGCGTCACCTGGCGCGGCAGGAGGGTGAGCTGCTGCGCGAGGGCGGCGGGGAGGAGGAGGAGTGCGGCGGTCCACTTCATAGGGCTTTCCGTTTGGCTGCGAACTTCTGGCGGAATTTGGAGAGTTTTGGCGAGACGACGGCCATGCAATAGGGCTGGTAGGGGTTGTTCACGAAGTAGCTCTGGTGATACTTCTCGGCGGGCCAGAACGTTTCAGCGGGGGTGACTTCGGTGACGAGGTGGGCGCGGAAGGTGCCGTCGCGTTCGAACTCTTCGATGATGGCGCGGGCTTCGGTCTCCTGCTCAGTGGTGTGGCAGTAGATGGCGGAGCGGTATTGGGTGCCGGTGTCGTTGCCCTGGCGGTTGAGGGTGGTGGGGTCGTGGATGGCGAAGAAGACTTCGAGGACTTCGCGGAAGCTGAGGCGCGACTCGTCGTAGGTGATCTGGACGACTTCGGCGTGGCCGGTGGAGCCGGTGCAGACGTCCTGGTAGGTGGGATTGTCGACGTGGCCGCCCATGTAGCCGGAGACGACGCTGAGGACGCCGTCGAGTTCCTGGTAGACGGCTTCGAGGCACCAGAAGCAGCCGCCGGCGAGTGTGGCGACGGCGCTCATGCGAAGAGCTCGCGGATGGGCTCGGTGCCGCGGTCGACGAGGGGGATGGGGCGGCCCTGAGCGCCGGGGAGTTCGGTTTCGAGATTGATGCCGAGGCCGTGGTAGATGGTGGCGGCGACTTCGGCGGGGGTGGTGGGGCGGTCCTTGGGATAGCCGCCGATGTCGTCGGAGGAGCCGACGATGTTGCCGCCTTTGATGGGGCCGCCGGCGGCGAGGAGGGTCCAGACCTGGGGCCAGTGATCGCGGCCACCGGCGGGGTTGACCTTGGGGGTGCGGCCGAATTCGCCGGTGCCCCAGACCATGGTGTTTTTGAGCAGGCCGCGGTCATGGAGGTCTTCGAGCAGGGAGCTGTAGGCCATGTCGAACATGGGACCGACGAGGTCGCGGTAACAGGAGATGGGGCTGAAGGGTTTGGAGCCGTGGATGTCCCAGGTGATTTCGTCGAAGACCGTCTCGAACATGTTGATGGTGACGAAGCGGACGCCGGCCTCGATCATGCGGCGGGCGAGGAGGCAGCTTTGGCCGAAGCGGTTGTTGCCGTATTTTTCGCGGACCTTTTCGGGCTCGCGGTGGAGTTCGAAGGCTTCGCGGGCCTTTTGCGAACTCATGAGGGTGTAGGCCTGCTGGAAGGTGGAGTCGAGGAGGCGGGCGTCCTGGGAGGTTTCAAATTCGCTCACGGTGCGGTCGACCATGGCGCGCCAGTTGCGGCGGCGGTCGACGCGGAGGGCCGAGAGGTAGTCGGGGGGGAGCATGTCGGGGACGCGGAAGTTGGGGTCGCTGGGGTCGGCGTTGAGGACGAAGGGGTCGAAGGATTTGCCGAGGAAGCCGGCGTTCTGGCCGTGGGGCATGTTGCCGCCGGTGTTGCCGATGGGGCGGGGGAGCAGGACGTGGGGCGGGACGTCGCCCTTGGGACCTTTGAGTTTGCCGAGGACGCAGCCGAAGTGGGGGTGTTCGACGCCGCCCTGGAAGAGGCGTCCGGTTTGCATCATCTGGTGGCCGGTGTCGTGGACGGCGGCGGCGGTGTGATACATGCCGCGGACGAGGGCGAACTTGTCGGCATGTTTGGCCATGCGCGGGAAGTTTTCGGAGATCTCGATGCCGGGGACGTTGGTTTTGATGGGCTTGTAGGGGCCGCGGATTTCCACCGGGGCGTTGGGCTTCATGTCCCAGGTGTCGAGTTGCGAAGGGCCGCCGACGAGCATGAGGAGGATGCAGTTCATGTCGGACTTGGAGGAGTCGACGGCGCCCATGGCCTTGAGGCCGAAGAACTGGGAGAGGCCTAAGCCGAGCGTGGAGAGCGAGCCCGCGTGGAGAAAGTCACGGCGGCGGAGGCCATCACAGAATTCGACGGGACGGTCAGCATCGAGACGGAACATGCCCAGTCACCTCTCAAAGGAATTGATGCTTCCATGCTATAGCAGTGCGGGGGGCGGGGGGAAGTTGAGGGGCGCGGCCTAGGCGACATCGCCCCCTTTGAACCCGCGCCTTGCGCCGTGGCGGATGTGGAGCACTTCGACCTGCTTCCGCTTTTCCAGCACTCGGTATATCGCGCGGTAAATATGTGGCTTGTTGCCGTAGAGCAAATGCCTGAACTTGTCACTCTCGGGCGTCACCGGGCAGCGATTCGGCTGCTTTTCCAGGCTGAGGATCGCTTCCTTGAACCCGCGATACCAGTTCAGGGCCGCGTCGGAATCCTCGGCGTTGATCTGCGTGTAAAGGAGAGCGAGATCACGCTCGGCACGGGCTGTGAGGTTAACGAGGTATGCCATGCGTGGCTTCAAAGTCCGCGAAGAACTCTCCCGCCGGCCGGACCTTGCCCTGCTTTGCATCCTCCAGGCCCTGACGGATTCCCTCTTCGGGATCGGCATGGGCGGCAATGTCGAGTAGCCGCTGATAGGCCTCGGCGTCCTGCACGATGGCTGCCGCCTTCCCGTTCACGGTCAGCACGACGGGGCGCTTGGTTTTCTTCAGTTGTTTCATGAAGTCACCGGAGCGGCGGCGGAATGTCGTCAGCGACTGAATGTCCTTCGTGATGTCCAGCATCGGATGGCTCCTGTTGAGGCACCTTTTTAGGTGCTTTCAGTGTAGCGCCGTTGTGCGGGGCAGGCGGGCATGCCGGGGAGGTTGGCGGGTGCGCCCAGGACCTCGGTGACCTACCTCTTCAAGAGGGCGGCGACCTTGGGGGCGAGATCCTCGTAGGTCATGCGGCCGGGGTGGTAGAGGCGGACGATGCCGGCGCGGTCGATCAAGGCGAGGGTGGGGGTGGTGGAGCAGCCCCAGGCCTTGAAGTTTTCCTCGCTGACGGGGACGGACATGTTGAGCGCGCCGTAGAACTGAGTGCGGATGCGTTCGATGTAGGGGAGCTCTTCGGCGGGCGGGGCATCGACGCCGCCGGCGATGTAGCCGTATTTTTGAGTGGGTCCGAGGATGACGAGGTCGGTTGCCTTGTGTTCCTGCTGGAGGCGGGCGAGGATGGGGCCTTGTTGCTTGCAGTCGGCGCACCAGTGGGCCCAGAAGAAGAGGATGACGGGTTTGCCTTTGAGGGAGGGGAGGAGCGGGTCCGGCGGGGCCGATGAACTGTTTGGTTTCGAGGGCGGGGGCGGGCTTGCCTTCGAGGGTGAGGAGGTTGAGGTTCTTCTGGAGGCGGGTGCGGATGGAGGTGGCGTACCAGGCCTTGATCTCCTTTTGCAGGAGGGCGACGGCTTCGGTGCGTTGATTCTGGCCGGCGAGAGAGAGGGCCTGGACCTCGATGCTGGCGCCGAGGGCGAGGGGGAGTTGGGGTTCGTCGTCGAGCTTGCGCTTTTTGAGCGACTCATCGACGAGGGCGCGAGTTTTGGCGGCGGCTTGTTGGGCGCGGTCCCACTCGGCGGCGGCTTGGGCGCCCCGGGCGATCCAGCTTTGGCCGAGGATGGCTTCGGGGGTCCAGCCGTTCTGCTTGTAGAAATCGGCGACCAGTTTTTCGGCGAGGGTCCAGTTGCGCGCGGCGGTGGCCGAGCGAACATCTTGCACGAGGGCCGCGTGCGCGGCGACTGCCAGGGTCAGCGCCAAGCCGAGGAGCTTCATGCCTGATCGAGCACCTTTCGCGTCCAGTGATAGCTTGCTTCGAGTTCGTCGCGCTCGGCGGCGAGCACGGTTTCGCGCGGGGTGTCTTTGGGGAAGGGGGTGCCGAGGCTGGGCTGGCCCATTTCGGCGAGGGCGAGGAAGCGAGTGAACTCGTTGGCGCGCACATCCTCGTAGCCTTGCCAGAACTCGCGGTCGAACACCTTGTAGATGCGCGGCGTGGGGAGGGAGATGATTTCCATGGCGAGCGTGACGCCGGGGCACCACTTCTGGAACTTCTTGACCCAGGCTTCCATGCCGACGTTGCCCGCGCCCATGCGGACCCAACGCACGGCGATGCCCTCGGGGGTGCGCCAGAGGATGGAGTCGCGGACGCCGCTCGAGAGCGCGTAGGGGGCGAGGGTTTCGAGCGTGACGTGGGGATCTTCGAGGCACCAGGTGGCGTTGCCGGAGTCGAGGGTGCAGCCGGTGATGTCGCGGCCGGCGGCGTCGAGGAGCTGGCGGAGGCCGCGGGCCTGGTAGTCGCCGGCGTGGTTTTCGATGGACATTTTCACGCCGGCATCGAGGAGGCGGGAGCGGACGGCGCGGAGGACCTTGAGGGTCTCTTCGGCGTGGCGGTCGAGGCCGCCGGGAGTTTTGCGGTCCTCGGCGCGGCCCTGGAAGCAGCGGATGAAGTTGACGCCGAGGGCCTTGGCGATGGCGAGGGACTTGATGATCTGTTCCTGCGCCGTGCCGAGCTCGGGTTTGAACATGGTGGAGGTGGGGCAGATGGAGGTCATGCCCAGCTCAAGGCCGACTTTCAGCTGGGCGGCGTGCTCACGGACTTTCGCGAGGTGGTCGGGTTCGATGCCGCCGAGGAAGCGCAGTTCGCTGAAGAAACAGACGTCGGCGCCGAGTTTGGCGCAGTAGTCGAGGGCTTCAAACGGCGACCAGCCTTGGGAGCGGAGGCTGAAGAGGTCGATGCCGAGTTTAGTTTTGCGGGGTGCGGGTTGAGCGGCGGCGGTGGTCATGGCAAACGAGGCTCCGGTGAAGGAACGGCGTGTCATCCCCGCAGCTCCTTGGCGAGCCAGACGATGTAGTCGGAGTTGCGGCGGCGGGTTTCGGCGATGAGGTCGGCGGGCATTTCGTCGAGCTTTTCCTTGAAGAAGCGGGTGTCGCCGTCGGGGGCGGCGAGGTCGCGGCTGCCGTTGATGTTACCGATCCAGAAGACGAGGAAGAGGTTGCCGTCGACGCGGCCGCGAGCGGCGTCGCCGAGGAAGGAACCCTTGCCCATATCGAGGTACTTCTGAGCGAGCTGGCTTTCGTCGCCAAAGGCGTTGGCGGCGGCGAATTCGTTGCAGCGCGTGACCATGCGCTCGTAGAGCTGACGCCAGGGCGAGGTTTCGGGCTGTTCGCGCAGGACGTCGAACATCTGGAGCTGGAGTTCGCCGGAGATTTTGTAGTTGAGGCGGCCGCCGGTGGCTTCGCCGATGAGGTTGAGCACTTCGGCCTGTTTGCCCGAGCCGGAGTGGATGGAGAGAGTGGCGTTGAAGTGTTTGGCGACGCCGGCGAGGGCACGTACGCGGTGGGCGAACTCATCGAGCGGTTTGCCGGCGAACTCAGACTGGACGCGCGGCAGGAGTTCGGGCCACATTTTGTGCCAGACGTAGTCGCGGAGGCCGACGCCGTTGGCCTCGGAGGTGTCGAGGGCGTGGGGGTAGGCCTGGCGCTTTTTGAAGCCGAGGTTGGGGGGCACGAGTTGGGCGGGGCGGCCGCGGGCCTTGAGCCAGTGCATGTAGAAGATCAGCTCTTCGGGGGTGGTGAGGGTTTCGGCTTCGTCGATGGAGGGTTCGAAGTCGAAGGCGCGGCCGAGGCCGGACATGGTTTTTTCGCGGCGGATGAAGTCGTAGAGCTCTTCGTTGAGGCGCAGGCTTTCGCCGAACTTCACGGCGAGGCGTTTGATGGTAGGGGTGTCGAAGCGGTAGCTGGCGCTGGGGGTTTCAAAGGGCTTGGCGAACTCGTCGAGGACCCAGGCGCGGTCGTCGCCGGTGAAGAGCTGATCGAAGCGCGACTCGAGTTCAGCGTCGCTCCAGGCGTGCGGGTGGCGGATGTCGGCCTGGAGTTCAAAGAGGCGCGAGGTGTCGGTGGTGAACTTGGTGAAGCCGGCGGCGAGGTGGATGCACTGCTTGGTGAACTCGACGCTGCGGCGGATGGCCTCGGGGGTGTCGCCGGTGATGATGAAGTGGTCGGCCTCGGCGTTGTAGCCTTCACGCCAGCCGGTGCGGATGGCGCTCCAGAGGCCGGCTTCGAAGAGATGGGGGATGGAGACGCGGGTGTGACCGGCGGCGGTGGGGTTTTCGCCGTCGCGGGCTTCGATGGCCTCGGGGACGGTCATCTCGCGGGTGGCCGAGAGCTGGACGGTGGAGGCCATGTTGACGCCGGAGGCTTTCAGGATGCGGCCGAAGGCGTCGAAGGCGGCGGGGAGGCTGACTTCGGGGTGGCGGTTGCCGACGGCGATGGCGGGCAGGGCGGCCTGGGGTCGTGGAAGGAAGGCGCGGTCGACCTCAGTGGCGTAGGTGCGGATGGCGGCCGAGTCGTAAGACGAGAAGGGGATGGCGTTGACGACGACCTCGCGTGTGCCGCCGGGGCGCATGCGGCCGATGAGGATGGAGTTGGGAAACAGTCCGCTGGCGGGCGAAGAAGCGAGCGCCATGCGGAGCAGGTAGGACTGGGCGCCTTTGCCGGTATTGGCGTCGACGGCCAGATACCAGGTGGAGGCGTGGATGGGGTCCTGGGCGAGCGAGCCCCAGAGCGGGGTGAGGGTGGTCAACTCCATGGCGGCGGCGCGGGCGGGGAAGCGTTTGCGCGTCTCGTCGTTGAATGGTTTGCCCTCGGTGGCCTGGAAAATCAACTCGGCCAGGGCGGCGGCTTCGCTGGCCTTCATGGGCAGATCGAATGGAACTGTGGACACGGAATCCACCTCCCTCTACAGACTGAGACTCTTCAGGTATTCGCGGAATGGGCCGCCCAGGTCGGCGCGGCGGAGAGCAAACTCGACGGTTGCTTTGAGGAAGCCGAGTTTGTCGCCGGCGTCGTAGCGTTTGCCTTCGAACTTGTAGCCATAGACGGGGCGGTTGCGGAGCAGGTGTTTCAAGGCATCGGTGAGTTGGATTTCTCCGCCGGCGCCTGGGGGAATGGCATTGATGCTGTCGAAGATCTCCGGTACGAGGATATAGCGTCCGATGATGGCGAGGTTGGAAGGGGCCTCGCTGGGCTTGGGTTTCTCGACCATGTTGCGGATGCGGAACAAACGGTCGCGCGCTCCATGATGGTCGACGGGCTCGGCGTCGACCACGCCATAGGCGGAGATCTGATCGGCGGGGACTTCCATGAGGGCGACGACGGAGGCGCCGAAGAACTCGTGGATGTCGACGAGCTGGCGCAGGCAGGGGATCTCGGCGTCGATGACGTCGTCGGACAAGACGACGGCGAAGGGTTCACGGCCGACGAGTTCGCTGGCGCGGAGGACGGCGTGGCCGAGGCCGAGCGCTTCTTTCTGGCGCACGTAGCAGACGTCGATCATGTCGGAGATGTCGCGGACGAGTTTGAGCAAATCGCCTTTCTTCTTGCTCTCCAGGAGATGTTCCATTTCGAAGTTGACGTCGAAGTGGTCTTCGATGGAGCTCTTGCCGCGGCCAGTGACGATGATGATGTTCTGGATGCTGGACTGGATGGCCTCCTCAACGCCGTATTGGATGAGGGGTTTATCCACCAGGGGCAGCATCTCTTTGGGCTGGGCCTTGGTGGCGGGAAGAAAGCGGGTTCCTAGACCCGCGGCGGGGAAAACCGCTTTACGCACCTTGGGATACATGTCATTTCCATTGTAGGGGGAAGTGGAATCTCCGATGAGGGAATCAGGAGTGTGAGCGCTTCCATGGCGGAGATCATCCAACTGGTTTACATAAGTACCGCGACGCGGCCGATAAGGCCGGAGGAGCTGACGGAGTTGCTGAATCATTCGCGGGAGCGGAATGCCGAGCGAGGCGTTACCGGGATCCTGATGTACTGCAAGCATCATTTTTTGCAGATTCTGGAAGGTCCAGAGGAGGAGGTCGGGGCGCTGTTTGAGAAGATCAGCCACGATGAGCGGCACAAGGAGATCCGGGTTCTGCTGCGGCAGAACGTGGAGCGGCGCGACTTCACGGAATGGCAGATGGCGTTTCGCGCGGTGAGCGATGCTGAAGCGCAGGAGATCATGGGGTATCTGCCGTGGGACGCGGCTTGTTGTGGTGGGGCGGCGGATTCCAACACGCGGGAGATGATGCAGTATTTCCACGACATGATGAGTTTGCAGCGGACGATGTGAGGGGGGGCTGCCGGGGCGCTTGCCTGGCTTCGCCGCGAGGTGATAGCCTCTGCTGCGAGAGGAAGCCCTATGTCATGGAGCAGGAGAGGATTTCTGTCGGCGGCGGCGGCGGTGACGGCGATGCCGGCCGGGGGCGGCGTCTACCAGGTGGGGATCACGACGAACACGCGCGGGGGATGGGAGAAGGACGTCTGGTTGAGTTTCCGGGAAGCGCGCGAGGTGGGCTACCTGTGGGTGGAGAGCTTCTGGAGCTACTTCACGGCTTTTGACGGCAAGCCGGCGGAGCTGCGGGCGAAGGTGGAGGGGATGGGGGTGCGGTTCACGACGATCTCCAACTCGGGTCCGATGGAGATGCACTTTGAGGACCCGGCGCGGCACGACAAGCTGGTGGCCGACCATGTGAAGCTGGCGCGGTTCATTCGTGAGCTGGGGTGCACGCATCTGAAGATCAACCTGGGCCCGCGGAGGCCGGCGGGGACGACGGATGAAGACTTGAAGCAGATGGCGGGAGTGCTGGAGCGATTGGGCAAGGCCACGCAGGCGGAGGGGATCCGGCTGGCCGTGCATGCGCATATGTGGTCGCAGTTTGAGAACCGCAGGGAGATCGACTACGTGATGGCGCACACGGACGCGAAGCGGGTTTGGTTTGTGTTGGATACGGGGCACATTACGATGGCGGGGATCGATCCGGTGGAGTTGACGAAGAAGCTGGGGCACCGCATTGTGGAGTTTCACCTGAAGGACTGCAAGGTGGAGAACAAAGGCGGGGCCAAGGTGCGGCTGGAGCGGCCGGACATGATGGCTGATCCGCCGTTTTTCCCGTTGGGGAGCGGTGGGGTGGATTTTGCGGCGATCAAGCAAGAGCTGGAGCGGATTGGGTGGAAAGGGGCGTGGACGGTGGAACTGGATAGTTCGCCGCAGCGTCCACCTCAGCAGAGCGCACGGATGAGCTACGACTACATAAGGCAGGAACTAGGGATTGATCCGAGTGCAAGTGAGCGCAAGGCCCTGGAGAAGTGACAAAATTCCGTCGATATGAAAGTCGAAGGCAATCCAGCAGGGTAGAGAAGACCCGGTGAGGCGAGGCCCCGCGGCAGGGGGTCAGCCGGAGGGAGGCATACGACTGGTCACGAGTGTGGGCGGTGGTATGCTGAAATTGAACCGAAGAGAGGCATCGCTTTGGACGAGAAGCTGAAGGAACTCATGCAGGAGTTGGGCAACGCGATTAACGAATCGCTGTCCGATTCGGAGAGGATTGCCGCGGCGATTGGTGAAATCCGTCGCGCCGGCTACGACGTGTTCCTCGTTCTGGAAGCCACGATTGGATTCAACAAGCGCAGTGAAGATGGGGAAGAGGAGCTGGAAGAGACGGCCGAGGCGGCCGTGGGTTCAGCGCCGGGCAAGATTGTCTGGACCTCACAAGACCAGAAATTTCTGCGAGCCCTCAAGATCACGGCTGAGGAAGAGTACAGCGAGTAGGCTTCAGCGGGATGGCAACAGTTCCTGGTAGACGCTCCAGGTTTGCTCCACGGCCGAGGACCAACTGAAGCGGGCAGCGCGCTGGTAGCCGGCAATCACCATTTGTTCCCGTAATGTTTGCACATCCATGAGGGTGGTAAGGCCCTCGGCGATGGCGTTGGTGTCAAGCGGGTCAACGAGGAGTGCGGCATCGCCGGCCACCTCTCGGAGAGCCCCGCTGCGGGATGTGAGGACGGCGGCGCCGGCGGACATGGCTTCCAGCACGGGGATGCCGAAGCCTTCATCGAGAGAAGGAAAAGCAAAGATGGCGGCCTGTTCGTAGAGCCGCTGGAGTTCGTCGTCGGAGACGTAGCCGAGTTGGACGATGTCGCGGGAACGGGAGCTGGCGGCGATGCGTTGGAGGATGCGCTCGCTTTCAAAGCCGGTGGCGCCGGCGAGGATGAGTTTCCAACCGGGCGGGGTGAGTTCAAAGGCCTCGACGAGGCGAAGGGTGTTTTTCCGCTTCTGTAAGGCGCCGACGGTGAGGATGGTACGGGAGCGTTCCGATTGTGGGGGGCCAGGGGGTCGCGGGGGAACGCCGTGGGGGACGACGCGGATGCGGGCGGCGGGGATGGCGAGGAGGTCTTCGATTTGGTGGGCGGTGAAACGGGAGACGGCGATGATGAGGTCGCTGCGCGAGGCGGCGTCGCGGGCCTGGGCGGCGAAGCGGGCGCGGAAGTCGGGGGTGGAATAGTCGGCGGTCATCACGAAGAGGTCGTGGAAGGTGGAGATGGTGTGAGCGGGGCGTTTGCGGGGGAGGCGCTGGTTGAGGCCGTGGAAGAGATCGCAGGCGGGGAGCCAGGAGTCAAAGAGGAGGCGGCGGTGGACGTGGCGTGGGGGAATGATGGAGAGGCTGCGGGTGAAGCGATGGGGGCGGTAGCACCAGAGGTAGGAGAGTTCGGGGTGCTGAGCGGCGAGCCCATCCAGGATGCGGCGTGAGTAGACGCCAACACCGGAGAGGTGGGTACCGATGCTATATGTGGCGTCGAGCGCGATTCTCAAAGGAGCCATTGTCGCATGGGGCGTCGTGGGAAGCGACAGCGGCGCCGAGGCGGCGGGGGAGGTTGAGGAGCTCATCGAGTTGCGAGTCGAACTCGGTGGCGCAGACGGCGGGGGTGAGCAGCTTCATGGTGGCGGCCGGGAGGCGGGCGACGAGCTTCTGTTCGAGGGCGAGGGCCTCATCGTGATCGGCGATGATGGACGAGGCGGCGAAGCGGCTCTGGCCGATGCGGGCGGTGAGGTCGGCGGGTTCGAAGAGATCGCGCCAGACCTCGGCGAGTTCGAGGTCGGCAAGGTCGTCGCCGTGGGCGTTGACGGCGACGGCGAGGGCGAGTTGGAGATTGTGGCGGGCGGCCACCTGCGCGTCGCGATGGACGAGGTGGCGGAAGCCGCGTTCGTTATAGAGCTGGGTGAGGTCGTCCTGGAGGGAGAGGGACTGGCGGGCGCGGGCGACCTTCTGGCGCTCCATGGCGGCGCGCAAGGCGTGCATGAGGGGCCAGCAGTCGAGGTCCTCCTGGAGCAGGTAATCCTGCGCGCCCTGGCGTACGAGGTTGAGCGCAAGGGACTCGTCGGAGGCCGCGGTGAGCAGCAGCATGGGGAGCTCGGGGGCTGAGGCGCGGAGGGCGTGGAAGGCGGCTACGGGTTCGCCGTCGCAACCGGAGAGGCTGAGCAGGAGGGCGTCGAAGCGGTGGGCGGCCAACAACTCGACGGCTTCGATGGCGTCGGCCGCCAGGACCATGCGCATGGGCTGGGTCCAGCCGCGGCGGAAGCGGGTTTCCTCAAACTCCGTGAAGGCCTCTTCGACCAGCCGGATCGAGTCGGGTTGTGTATCGACCAGAAGAACTTGCACGGACTGAATCGGCATGAATCGCTCCCAAATCGTCACGAGGTTAGTGCCCGGTGTGTGAGACATCTCTCACACAAATCAGACAGCGAGTTCGTATTCCTTGAGTTTGCGGTAGAGGGTGGTTCGGCCGATGCCGAGCAGGTGTGCGGCGACGCCACGGTCGCCGTTGGTGTACTCAAGAGCGTGGAGGATGGCGCGGCGTTCCATCTCGATGAGGGGGAGGATGGGGATGTCCTGGTTGAAGAAACGGTCGGGGGTTTCGGCGCGAGCGGGAGGCTTGCTGTTGCCGGAGGCGCCGACAGCGACAGCCATGGACTGGGCGCGGCGTGCCTGGAGGCAGTTCTGGATGGGAGAGGGCAGATCGCAGATGTGGAGCATGGGGCCGGTGTTGATGGCGACCATCTGTTGGATGCAGTTTTCCAGTTCGCGCACGTTGCCGGGCCATTCATAGCCCTGGAGAGCGGAGCGGACCTCAGGGGTGAGGATGTGGCCCGTGCCGTAGAGGGAGAGGAAATGATCGATGAGGGGTTCGAGGTCGTCGGTGCGTTCGCGGAGGGGGGCCAGGCGGAGGGTGACGACGTTGAGCCTGTAATAAAGGTCGCGGCGGAAGGCGCCGCGCTCGACTTCCTTGGCGAGGTCGCGGTTGGTGGCGGCGATGATGCGGAAATCCGAACGGCGTTGCTGGAGAGAGCCGACGGGGCGGAACTCCTTTTCCTGGAGGACGCGCAGGAGCTTGGCCTGCATGTCGAGCGGCAATTCGCCGATTTCGTCGAAGAAGGCCGTACCGCCGTTGGCCAATTCGATGAGGCCCAGTTTGGGGCCGACAGCGCCGGTGAAGGCGCCGCGGGCATGGCCGAAGAGTTCGCTTTCCATGAGCGGGCCGACGAGGCTGGAACAATCGATGGGGACGAACGGGCCCTGTCCGGCGGTTTCGTGGATGGAGCGGGCGACGAGGTCCTTGCCGGTGCCGGTTTCCCCCAAAACCAGCACTGGCCAGCGTCCCGCGGCAACCTTATCAATATTGTGGAGCACCTGCTGCGTTTTCATGGAACGGCCGACAATGGTGGTCGTGCCGCTCTGTGTCAATTCCCTCATGACCCTGATCTCCCTCCAAGGACACCTGCAGACATCAATGAAGCTAGTGCGATGGCTAAGGGATAACTCTAGGGCAGAATGCAGAAATCTCTCAAGACCTCACAAGGTGTATCCCTCAGGGTTTATTGAGGATATACCCTACCCCCATTTGCGGGGGTCGGTGATGGAACGTACTAGTCTCAGGGCTGGAGCGGCACATCTCGCCTGACGACAAAGGCTTCGGGAAATTCGGAGCGGAGAAGGCCGGCGGCGGTCTCGGCGGTTTCGAGGTCGGAGTAGCGGCCGACGACCACCCGCCAAGTGGGGATCTGAGTATCTCTTAATAGAAGGTGGGCGTAGCCCATGCGCTGTTCAAGGGAGAGGCGCAATTGGCCGGCGCGGTCGCGGTCACGGAAGGCGCCGACCTGGACGCCGTAGGATTCCTCGGTGAGGGGAGGAGGGGGAGGCGGAGGTTCGATGGGACCGACGATGGGGGGAGGGGGAGCGGCGGCCTGGCGGGGGGCGTCGGGTGAGGGAGCGGTGGGCGGACCATAGTTGATGGCGTGGCGCGGGTCGATGACGGTGAGCTTCACCTTGGCGATGCCGGGACCGAGCAGATCGATGTGGCGAGCGGCGGCCTTGGAGAGGTCGATGATGCGGCCGCGGACGAAGGGTCCGCGGTCGGTGATGCGGACATCGACCTCCTTTTTGTTGTCGAGGTTGCGAACGCGGACCCAGGTGTTGAAGGCGAAGGTGCGATGAGCGGCGGTGAAGCGTTCCATGTCGTAGACCTCTCCGTTGGCGGCGCGCCGACCGTGATAGGGAGGTCCATACCAACTGGCGATGCCCGATTCCGTTGTGCCGATGCGCGGAGGCCTGGCGATGCGCGCGCGCTTGCCTCCGCAGGATGCGAGCGTGAAGGCGATGGCGATGAGAATCGCGGGAACGCGCATGGACAGGGGTTGCGAAGAGATCATGCGTCTAGAACAATTCTAATGAGAAACGTTGTAAAACAGGGAAGGCGAGTTTCGTTGCATGGAGGGGGAGCGTGGCGCGAGATTTTTTTCTTGACATTGCAATTGAGAGACCTTATATATAAAGCACGCTGCGATCTCAAATGGGATCGTAAATTTTCGATGTTAGGGAGAACGAGTCGATGAAGAACGCGACCAAGAAGGCCGCCAAGAAGGCAGTGAAGAAAGCTGTCAAGAAGGCAGTGAAGAAAGCTGTCAAGAAGGCCGCCAAGAAGAAGTAAGCTTCGAACCCCGAAGGGGGACGCAGCAAACAATTCCAAAGAGGACCCCTCGCGCAAGCGAGGGGTTTTCGATTTTCAGGAGGCCGCGCGGCGGGGCCACACGGCGGGCCGCGCGGATTTCAGAGAGCCTCGCGGCGGCTGCAGGAGAGGGCGCGGAAGGTCTCGCCCATTCCATAGAGAAGAGTCTTCAATTGCATCCGGAGGCCTGAATTCATTGGCTCGGGAGCATCGAGGGCGGAAGCGAAGGAGTCCTCCTCGCCGGTGCGGAGCAGGAGCGAGGCCAGGGTTTCGAAGCGCTCTTCGTGGAAGCCTGCATCGAGCGCGGCCGAGCGCAGCGCATCGAAGTTGACGTGCGCGGTGATGTCGCTATCGCCTGGTGAGGCGAGGACATCATCGGAGGCGGAGTGGCGGCGGTAGCTCATGAGCGTGCCTTCGGGGAAGCGGATCAACTCGCGGCGCGTGACGCCGTAATCGATGGCGAGCAGGCAGCCCGATGCCATGCGCGCGGCGAGTGAAGCGAGGAGCTCATGCGCGCGGAGATTCACCTCAGCGATGAAGTCCTCTTCCTGCGGACCGAAGCGGTCGAGCCATGCGCGCTGTTGGCCGTTGGGCGCGCCCTCTTCCTTCCACACGAAGCGCGATCCATCATGGGACACGCGGCGTTCGATCCACTCAGCGCCACGGCGAACGAAGACATCGACAGGCAGCGCGTCGAAGAGTTCATTGGCGAAGACGAAGCCGGTGAAGCGCTCAGGCAATTCGCCGCGGCGCACATCGAGGGCGAGGTAGTGGGAGAAGTAGGGACGCATGGCTTCAGCGCCGGCGCCCCAATCGACGAACAACTGGTGGCCGCGTTGACGCATGAGCTGCGCGATGAGGCGGCCGAAGACGGGCTGGACCTGGGTGGCGGTGTAGAAGTCGCCGGAGGGGCCGAAGGGCTGCGCGCCGGGGCGGGTGTAGTAGCCGAGGTCGGGGTGGTAGAGGGCGGCCTCCATAAAATGTGAGAACGAAATTGATCCGTTCCGCGCGATGGCGTCGCGTAGAGTGTCAGAGAGCAGGAGAGAGTGTGAAGACGGCACGTTGAGACAACATTGTAAGATGCGGGCATGAGCCTACCGGCCCACGTTCGCGTCAAGTTGAGCTCGGAAGCGGCCGGGATGATCGCCATCACCCCCGTGGTGATCCAGGAGATGGCTTTGCGCGATCTTCTGGAACATGTGCTCGTTTCAACCGGCGGCAAGCATCCGGAGCGGATTGGAGAGACGCTTCGGCGCGGCACGCTGGTGAGCGGAGCGACCAGGCTGCGCTGGGAGGGATTCGATGCGGAGATCGAAACCCTCTCGGCGCTGCTCGAACAATGTCCTGGTTCCGATCCCGCGAGGCCTTTCCGAGTGGAAGGCTGCCGCGGGATTCTTTTTTTGGGGGCGGCATCGCGGTTGGAGATGCCGCGCGCGGCGGCGATACGGCGGCGGTTCCTGCGGCGGCGTTCGTTCTGGGACGCGGTGATGGAGACGCTGGCAGCGCCGCAGTACGAGTGTTATTCCTACCGCGAGAAGGCCGATGTGTATGGGGTGGGGCTGACGCGGGAGCAGGGGCAGCGGCTGCGCGAGGCGGCCTCGCTGCTTACTTATCCTTCGCTGGCGCGACAGCTAGCAGCTTCTTCTTTCGACCGGCTCCAGCTTTTCGTTGTCCGGGAGAGCGATTGGCGTTCTTCGACTTCGACTTGATGACGATGGGTGTGCCGGCGAAGCCGAATTTTTCGCGCAACTGGTTGGCCACGTACCGCTCATGGGAGAAGTGCATGGCCTTGGTGCTGTCCTTGAACAGAACGAAGGTGGCGGGACGGACGCCGGTCTGGGTGAGGTAGCGAACCTTGAGGTCGAGGTCGGTTTCGAGGCCCCCGAAGAACTTGTTCAAGTCGGAGGTGGAGATGCGCTTGGAGGCCTCCTGGTAGCCGCGGCGGACGAGATTGAAGAGCTGGCTGACGCCGGCGCCGGTTTTGGCGGAGATGAAGGCGATGGGGGCGTACTCGAGGTAGCGCAGCTCGTCGCGCACCTTTTGCACGAAGGCGCGCTTGTCCTTGTTCTCGACGGCATCCCACTTGTTGAGGACGATGGCGATGGCGCGGCCGGCTTCATGGGCGTAGCCGGCGATGTTGGCGTCGATGGCGACGACGCCTTCGGTGGCGTCGATGATCATGAGGACGACGTCGGCCTCTTCGAGGTTGCGGCGGGCCATCATGACGCTGAGCTTTTCGGCCATGAGTTTGGTCTTGCCCTTGCGGCGGATGCCGGCGGTATCGACGAAGACGTATTCGGCGCCTTCGTGAAAGACGGATTCGTCGACGGCGTCGCGCGTGGTGCCGGGGATGGGGGTGACGATGGAACGCTCGGCGCCGCAGAGGGCGTTGAGCAGGGTTGATTTGCCGACGTTGGGGCGGCCGATGATGGAGACGCGGATCTTGAGCGGCGCGGCGGTGTCGGCAGCCTCTTCGGCGAGGGGGAAGCCGGCGGTGGCGTGGTCGAGCAGGTCATCGAGCCCGATGCGGTGTTCGGCGGAGATGGGGAAGAGGTAGTCAAAGCCGAGGGACCAGAACTCGGCGGCGAGGTTCTCGACTTTGATGTCGTCGATTTTGTTGACGGCGAGGACGACGGGTTTGGAGAGGATGTGGAGGAGGCGGGCGAGTTCGCGGTCGATGCCGGTGATTTCGGTGCGGCCATCGATGACGTAGATGATCTGGCTGGCGTTCTCAAAGGCGACGCGGGCCTGTTTGAGGATCTCGCTGGGGATCATCTCCTGGTCGTCGGGGATGATGCCGCCGGTGTCGATGAGTTCAAAATGGCGGCCGCGGTAATCGGCGATGCCGGAGATGCGGTCGCGCGTGATGCCGGGCTCATCGCCGACGATGGAGCGGCGCTTGCCGAGGATGGCGTTGAAGAGCGTGGACTTGCCGACGTTGGGGCGTCCGACGACGACGATGGAAGGCAAGCTGGGTGTTTCGGGCATGGTACGGGTGAGCGGGGAGCGCTCTTTCCATGAGAACATGCCGGGGGTGGCGGGTGCGCGGGAGTTGTGGTTTTGCGGTGAGGCGGCGGGAACGAAAGCGCCCGGTTTGGCGTCTATGTGCTAGGCTGATAATGCACATTTCTCGCTAAGGAGTTCTCCGTTTCCATGTCTCGCGTCGCTCGTCTGTGTCTCGTTGCGTCTCTGTTTCTGGCCGTGACGGCCGCACAGGCCCAATCCAAAGTGGGCATCATCAATTTGCAGAAAGCTCTGCTCGACACCGCTGAAATGAAGAAGGCGCAAGCCGATATGGAGGCGCGTTACAAGCCTCGCCAGGACGGCATCGACAAACTGCAGCGGGAGATTGCCGAACTGCAGCGGAATTTGCAGTCGAACGCGGGCAAGCTGCAGCCGGCGGCCGAGCAGGAGATGGTGGCGCGGGGGCAGCGGGCGCAGGTGGAGCTGAAGCGTCAGACCGAGGATTTGCAGGCCGACGTGGAGCGCGACCGGAACGACATTTTGCAGCGCGGCGGGCAACGGATCCAGGAAGTGATCAAGAAGGTGGCCGAGGCGCAGACGCTCGATGTGGTGGTGGATTCGGGCAACACGCTCTATTTCAAGCCGGCGCTTGATTTGACGCCGGCCGTGACGGCCGAGTATGACAAGTCCTACCCTGTGAAGTAGGAGGTCGATTGTGACCGACTACATGAGCGATTACGGCGCTGAGGACGAGCGCCGGTCACAAATCCGCCGCAAGATTGCGATTGCGCTGCTGGTGCTGTTCGGCGCGGTGCTGATCTGGTGGATGTGGTTCCGCAACTTCACCGAGGAACGGCAACTGACCGCGTTTGTGGAAGCGATTAAGGCGAAGAACTACCAGAAGGGGTACGCGATGTTTGGCTGCAATAGCCGGACACCATGCACCGATTACACGTACCCGAAGTTCCTGGAGGACTTTGGTCCGGAGGGCCGGTTTAAGAACGCGGGGCAGGGGGTGATTGGGCGCAGCGGACATGCGGGCGGTTCGGCCCGCAAGCTTCTGCTGAAGTTCAAGCCGCCCGATGACTGTCCGGGGAGCATCATCCGCGTGTTGAGCTTCGATGGGATGGAGTTGAACCTGATGGTGAACCGCGAGGACAAAGTGATCGGGTTTGCGCCGTGGCCGGTGTGCAATCCGCGCTTGCGATTCTAGGGCACGGGGCGATCAGCGCCCGGAGTGAAATCCTTTCAACTGATAGGGCGGGCAATCCTCCAGGCAGCGGCGGACTTCGGCTCCGATTTCGTTGCGGTTGAGGAAGGTGTAGTCGTGGATGCGGTCCCAGACGGCAACGCGGCAATGGTCGACGCGGCCCCAATGCCATTCGAACTGGGAGAGCAGCTCGGCGTCGAGGGAGAGCTTGGCGCGCATGGTTTCCCAATGGTCGCGGGGTTCGGCGAGAGTGGCGAGGAGTTCGCGGCGGATATCGGCGAGGCTGGGGTGGGCAGGCTCGTCGGGCAGCGCGGCGGCGGCGGACTCAGGCGTGGCGGCGCCAGCGAGGAAGAGTTCAATCTGCTCCAACAGAAGCGCGGCCAGGGCGCAATCTCCGGGAGAGGCAGGTTGTGCGGAAGGCGAATTCATGAGTTCTTTATTGTACGAACGGAGGGCGTGCGAAGGGAACTCCGGCGTTGGATGCGGTGTCTAAGCCGCCATGGGGCGCGTAAGAGCGGTGGCCGTGCTGGCCGGATTGGGAATGGCCGCCTACTGGGCTGGCGAAGCGGCGGAGGTGCGTGTGCCGCGCCTGTTTGGGTGGATGGCGGGGCTATCGCTTGGGGTTGAATATGTCTCGCTGTCGTTTGTGATGGGCGCGCTGGCGATGGTGGGTGCGCAGCTGGTTTGGGAGCGGAACCGGAGACCAGGCTGGTGGAAGCGCGCGCTGCTGGTGGCGGGGGCGGCGACGCTGCTGGCGCCGTTGGGGTTGGCGTTGGGGCAGCGATCCCTGGTGAGCGTGGCGGCGGCGATGGCGGTGGCGGCTTCGCTGTGGACGGCGCTGGGCCAGCATGCGCGGGACCGGTCGGCGGGGACGGGGAACATCGTTCCGGCGCTGCTGGTGTCGTTGTGCGTGCAGGTGGGCGTGGGGCTGATGGCGGCGGAGCGGTTGGCCGCGGCGGCGGCACTGGCGGCATTTGGGACGTGGATGTTTCTGTGGGGCCGGAAGCGGAAAGGTTGGGTCAGGACGAGACAAGAGGCCGAGCGCTGGCCGGTGGGCGCTCGCCTGGCGGTGACGCTGGCGCTGGCGGTGTTTCTCTCGGCGCTGGCTGTGGTGAGGTATCCGCCACCTCCGCTCTACGCGCAGAAGAAGGGCACGGGAGCAGGGGGCGGAGCGGCGCGCGAAGCGGAGAAGGGCAAGGAGCTGATGGGGACGGTGGGCGGTGGCGATTGGCCGGGCGTGGTGGTGTATCCCGATGCGGAGCGTCATGCCGTGCTTGTGCCGCCGCTGCCGAACCTGCGGACCGATCCGTTTGGCCGCAAGCAGTCGCGGCTGGACCCGGTGAGCATTCCGTTCTTTGGCGCGTACTGGTATTTCCGGCCGCCGGACGAGAGGCCGCCTAATGGTTCGCCGATCCTGCGGGGCACGCCGGAGCGGATGCGATTCCTTACTTGGGACGAGGGACCGATTCAGATGGAAGCGCGGCAGAACCTGTCGACGTTCATCGACCTTGCCGGTTGCGCGGCGGTTCAAGTGGCGATTCGCAATGCGGATGGCTATCCGGGCACGGTGTGGATGAAGCTGCTGCTGGCCGATACAAAGAAGCTGGTGGAGTGGGACCTGGGCGAGCAGGAGGTGCGCTCGGTGGCGCGCTGGCGGCCAGGACAATCGCAGGGGACCGAGGAGACGCTCACCTTCGCGCTGGAGGGAAGCGGGCCGGTGTCGCGATTCGACGAATTCCGCGTGGTGTACCGCATGGAGCCGATGCGTTGGGGGCGCAGCGCGAAGATCGCCATTACACGATTTGTGCTGCTGCCGCGGACGGGGCTTGCCGGGCCGGTGTAGCGGGAGGCTTAGGCGGCAAGCTTAGGCAACGGCGTGGCCCATCTCGGCGGCGACACGCTGGATGTAGGCGCGGCCTTCGTCGTACTCGGCGGCGCCCTTGAGGTGTTCGAGCATCAGCGGCGGGGCCTGCGGCAGCTTGGCGAGCTCGGCGAGTTGGGCCTTGTAGTCAAACTGGCCGCGGCCGGGGATGACCTCGACGAAGTGCACGTTCATCTCGGGGACGAAGGCGAGGTCCTTGGCGTGGACCGATTTCACCCAGCGGCCGAGCTTGGCGAAGACGTCGCGGGTGACGGCGGCGTTGTCGTAAAAGCGGCGGGGTGAGTTGATGATGTTGCAGACGTCGACGTGAACGGCGAAGGCCTTGCGGTCGATGGCTTTCATCAGCTCGAGATAGGCATCGGCGCTATCGGGGAGGTTCCAGCCCATCATCTCAATGGTGAAGCTGGTGCGGGTGGGTTTGACGGCGTCGATCACCTTGCGGCAGTTCTCCACGGTGGCGTCGAAGAACTCGCGGCTGACATTTCTGGGATGAGGGGCGTACCAGACGGTGGGGTGGAAGGAGCCGGCGATGTCGACGCAGCAGGCGGCGCCGACGGCATCGGCGAGAGCGAGGCGGCGCTGGACATAGGCGAGATTGGCGGCGCGGGCGGCGGGGTCGGGGTCGAGCATGTTCTTCCAGGCGCCGACTTCAGCGATCGTCACCTTCTCGGCGGCGTAGGCTTCGACGATGGCCTTGATGCGAGCGGTGTCTTCGACTTCAGCGGGCGGGCAGTAGGCGGCCGAGTAGCCGAGGCGGCGGTGTTCGCGGGCCAGTTCGCGCGGATCGCTGGATTTGAGGAAGATGGGGCCGCCGAGGCGGATGGGGGAGTGAGAGGGTGCGGCGAGAGCGGAGGTGGCCAGTGAGGCGGTGGAGAGAGTGGAGAAGCTGCGGCGGGTCATACGGGCATTCTACTTGCCGGATTCGCGGAGGCGAAGGTGGACGCGGGCGACCATGTGCATGTAGCCGCCGGCGGGTTCGAATTTCGGATCGGCGGCGAGGCGGATTGCACTGAGCGCGGACTTCGTGTCGCCGGTGGCTTCGGCGTAGAGGGCGATGTAGAGATGGGCGTAGAAGAGCGCTTCGGGCGAATCGCCGGCAGCGCGGAGAACTTGAGCGGGGGTGAGCTTGCCGGCGAAGAGGTCGAGCACCTCGCGCATGGGGCGGCGGGCATCGGGACCGACGGGGAGGAGGGCGGAGCGGGCGCGGGCGGGGGATTCGGCGCGGGCGACGCAGAGGAAGTGCCAGGCGGCATTTTCGACGTCGTTGGGGTTGACGGTGCGGTGGGATTCGAATTGCGCGCGGCAGTCCTGGTAGCGCCCGGCGTAGTAGAGAGCGATGCCGCGCTGCCAGAGGTGGGGTGCTGATTGGGGGGCGAGTTGGGCGACGCGGTCGAAGCCGCGCACGGATTCGGCGATGCGGGCGTGGGCGAAGTCGTCGACGGCGCGGTCCATGATTTGGCGCGGAGAATCCTGAGCGAAGGCAGGGAGAAGCACGCAGAGCAGCGGCAGAAATTTCATCAACATTCTCCTGGGAGTGGGCTGGGTGTGTCCGATGAGACAGGCATGCGAATTGAGAGTTCAGCCGTAGACTATGCCGTCCAGCATACCTACTCAGAGATGCATCGGGTGCAAGAAGACGTGCGTGTGCAGGTGCAGCGAGGGCGGCGGCAGAGCGAGCCGGTTGGCGACAGGGCCGAGCTTTCTTCGGGCTGCGGCGCTTGTGGCGGCGAGGTGCAGGAAGGTGAGCAGCCGAGTGATGCGCGGACGTTTTTGGCGAAGCTGGTGGTGAGGCGGCTGTTGGGCGGCCGGTTTGCGGAGAGCGGGCGGTTTGCGGAGAGCGGCCGGTATGCGGAAGGTGGGCGCGGCGTGCGTGCGCGTCGCGGGCAGGCGGACGAAGCGCCGCAGGCGCGCGAACCACGCTGGCGTGTGGAGGTGCGGCGGCGCGAGGTGTATCAGGAGCAGGAGAGCCTGGTGGTGGCGGCTAAAGGCGCGGTGAAGACGGCGGATGGGCGGGAGTTCAATTTCGACGCGGTGTTTTCGCTGGAGCGGCGGTTTCGTGTGGAGGCGGGCTTTGCGCTGGAGGCGAGCAATGAGGCGCAGGCGAAGGACCCGATCTTTCTCGACCGCGATGGGGTGTCGCAGCTACTGGTGCGCGATGCGAATGGCGATGGCAAGCTGAGCGATTTGGGCGAGGTGTTTGGGGCGAACACCGGCGATGGATTTGGGGAACTGGCGGCGCTGGATGTGGATGGGAACGGCTGGATCGATGAGGGCGACCCGGTGTTTGGGGAGTTGCGTCTGCGGCTGCAGGACGGCACGCTGGCCGAGCTGGGAGCGTTGGGGATCGGCGCGTTGTCCACGAGCGGGGCCGCGGGTGAGTTCCAGTATAAGAGCGACGCCAACGAGCTGGTGGCGACGGTACGCAAGACGGGCGTCTATCTGAATGAGGACGGGACGGCGGGCGCGCTGCGGCAGATCGACCTGGTGATGTAGACGAGCTCAGTGACAGCCTTGACACTGGAAGTTCTTGCCGTGGCAGACGACGCAGGAGGGCTTGTCGAGGTTGAGTTTGGCGGTGGAGTGGCGGTCGAGGTAGTCGGGGGTGTGTGAGGCGGGTTGGAGGTGTTTGCCGGGGGTGTGGCAGAGTTCGCAGGAGTAGGGCGCCTCGATTTTGGGATGGCAGACGAGGCAATCGGGCATGTTGGGGAGCATGGCCTTGGAGGGAGCTTCGCCTACAGACGCGCCGTGATGGCAGGCGAGGCAGGCGGCGTTGGCTGAGTTGGCGGTGAGCGAACGCAACTGCGCCTCAACGGCGGCGAGCGGTGTGCCATCGATCGGCGAGGCGTGATAGTTCCTGGCGCGGATCGCGGCGAAGGATCACCGGCGCGATGTTGCCTAGGGCGATGTGCTTCTGGTGGTTGAAGATGGTGACCGTGGTGGTGCGCGGCGATGAGATGGTTCGTTGCTCATGGCAGGCGGCGCAGGCGTCTGCCTGGGGCAGGTTGTTGTCAGACGCTTTAGTGGAGGCGGTGATCGAGGCGTGGCAGGATTCGCACTTCGGCACCAGCTTCGTATGCAGCTTGTGGGAGAACGGGGCCGCCAGTGTGACCCCGCTCACGAAGAGCAGCACGGTGATGGCTGACCGGAGCAAGCTGGGGCCGTTACTTCACGCGCTTGCCGCCGATGTAAACCTGCTCGATGGAGCGCATGTTGTTGATGTCGGCGAGCGGGTTCCTGGCGGTCACGACGAGGTCGGCCCAGTGGCCGGCTTCCACGGTGCCAAGGTCCTTGGAGGCGCCGAGCCATTGGGCGGAGCTCTTTGACCAGGAGGTGATGATCTGCTGCGGGGTGAGACCGGCCTCGGCCATGAGCTGCATTTCGAGGTGTTCAAAGAAGCCCTGGATGCGCGCCGGGGGGCCGGTGTCGGTGCCGAAGCCGAAGGGGACGCCGGCGTCGGCGAGTTTCTTGAGGTTCTTCTGGGCGGTTTGCAGGAAGCCCTTGTAGAGCATGTTCTCGGCGTTGGCGCTGACGTTTTTGCTATAGGCCGCGCTCTTGAGAGTGGCGCGCGTTTCGGGCGAGACCGAGGGGGTGAAGAAGGGATCGTCAAGCCACTTGGGCGGCTGGGCGTAGACGAAGACGGAGAGTTCGCGGGTGAAGGTGGCGGCGGCCTGCCATGTGCCGCTCTTTTTCATGCTGGCGATGAAGGCGGCGTCGACGTCTTTGTCGCGGACGCTGTGGGCCAGGCCGTGCAGGCCGCCTTCGGCGAGGGCTTTGGCGTCGGAGTAATAGAAGATGTGGGCGGCGGTGTTCAGATTGCGCTTCTTGGCGCCGGAGATGATGACCTTCACGAGGTCGATGGGGATCTTCTGTTCCTTGCCGAGGTGGTCATCGACCCAGACCTTGACGAGATCCACTTTGCGGCTGGCCAGTTCGTTGAGCGCGGTTTCCACTTGAGCCGGCGTGGAGACTTCGAAGGGCACGCCCTTCATGCCGGGCGCCTTGGTGGGATAGCCGCCAGGGCCGGTGAAGCCGCGGAAGGCTGTGAAGATGCGGGCCTCGCCGGGGCGTCCGGTTTTACGCTGCTCGGCGCGGAGGTCGAGGATGAGGGGCTGGTCGCTGCCCATGCTGACGACTGTGGTGACGCCGTAGTTGGCGTACATCTTGAGCTGGCTGAGGGTGTTCTGGCGGGTGTAGTTGACGTTGTCCTGGATGAGGCCCTTGGTGGCGCCGAGGTGGCCGTGGAGGTTGATGACGCCGGGGACGACATACTTGCCGGTGAGATTGACGCGGGTGGCTCCGGCGGGGACCTTGCCCTCGGCCTTGGGGCCGGCGTAGGTAATGCGGCCGTCTGAGATGACGATCATCGAAGTGGCGACGGGGGCGCGCCCGGTGCCGTCGATGAGGGTTGCGTTGTCGAGAACGGTGACCTCGGCCGCGCACACAAAGGCCGAGAGAGCCAGAGTGCAGATCGCGGCGGGCCGGGAGAAGCTTCGAATCATCGTGCGGGAATTATAACGAATGGCGGGCCGCCGGGCGAAGGAGATTTCGTGTTCGCCGGCCTGGAGGGAGGGGGGAGGCGCCGGGGCTAAGGGCATGGCGGCGAATATTCGTGGGAGGTGCAGGACGCTTGTGCGGGAAGGGAAGTGGAGGGGATCACGCCATCCGGCCCACTTGAGACGAGGCGGCTGCGTGAAAACTCGCGGCAGTTGCCCCAGGAGGAGGCGGGATTGTGCAGGAAATCTCTACGATTTGGTATGCGGCATATGGCGTGCATGTTGGGATGAGGGAGATTGCATATGTACCGCACGATTCTGCCACTATTCGCGTTGCTGTTCGGGGCTCTGTTCGCCTACGGTCAGGACAAACCATCCATCAAGCAAGTGCCGCCCAAAGCGTCGGATCCGACATCGGGCATGGCGATGTTCAACTCATATTGCTCGGCCTGTCATGGTAAGGACGGCAAGGGAGGCGGCCCGGCGGCCGCGGCTTTGAAGAAGGGGCCGTCGGACCTGACGATCCTGGCACGCCGCAACGGCGGGAAGTTCCCGACGCTGGCGGTGCAAAACGCCATTGCCGGTGAGGCGGGCGGAACGGTTGCTCACGGCTCGAAGGAGATGCCGGTGTGGGGCGATGTGTTTCGCTCGATGACCGCGAACGACTCGATCACCAAGATGCGCATGCACAACCTGGTGAAGTACGTCGAGTCGATTCAGGTGAAGTAGGCCACCGCATTTGTCGGCGAGGCGCGGCCGGATCGCTTGTGCGTGCCAAGTTCGCACTCCTCCTGCCACAATGGTTGCTGACAAGTGAAACGGCCGCGCATTCTCATTGTTGACGACGAACCTGGCATCCGGCAGTCACTGGCTGGTGTGCTGGAAGACGAAGGTTTCCACTCGCGTTCGGTGGACTCAGGCGAAGCGTGTCTGGAGGCGCTGGGGCGTGAGAACTATGACCTGGTGCTGCTGGACATCTGGCTGCCTGGTATGGATGGCCTGACGACGCTGGAGCGGATTGAGGAGATTCCCCATGTCGACCGGCCGGCGGTGGTGGTGATCTCCGGGCACGGGAACATCGAGACGGCGGTGCGGGCGACCAAGCTGGGAGCGTTCGATTTTCTGGAGAAGCCGCTCACGATCGACAAGGTGATCGTGGTGGTGAAGAACGCGCTGCAGCAGAAGCGGCTGAGCCAGGAGCTGGCGAACCTGCGCGAGGATTCGCATTCGACGACGACGATCATCGGCGAAAGTGTGCCCATGAAGGCGTTGCGGCAGCAGCTCTCGCTGATGGCGGGCACCAACGGGCGTGTGCTGGTGTTTGGGGAGTCCGGCACGGGCAAGGAACTGGTGGCCCAGGCGATCCACAACCTGAGTGCGCGGGCCGGGGCGCAGTTTGTCGAGGTGAACTGCGCGGCCATTCCCGAGGAGCTGATCGAAAGCGAGCTGTTTGGCCACCGCAAGGGCAGCTTCACGGGGGCCACGGAAGATAAGACGGGCAAGTTCCAGAAGGCAGACGGCGGGACGCTGTTTCTCGACGAAGTGGGCGACATGAGCCTGAAGACGCAGGCCAAGGTGTTGCGCGCGCTGGAGGAGCAGCGGTTTGAACCGGTGGGGGCCAACCACACGATCCAGGTGGATGTGCGCGTGGTGGCGGCCACCAACAAGAACCTGCAGGTGGAGATTGAGCGCGGCAATTTCCGCGAGGACCTGTTTTACCGGCTGAACGTCGTGCCGTTCTATGTTCCGCCCCTGCGCGACCGCATGGAAGACGTAGCGCTGCTGGCCGAGCACTTCCTGAACGAATTCACCCACTCCTATGGCCGCAAGCGCAAGGAACTGACGCCGGAGGCGCTGCAGGTGTTGCGCGAGTACCACTGGCCGGGCAATGTGCGGGAGTTGAAGAACCTGATGGAGCGGATTGTGATCATGAATCCGCAGGTGCGCATTGATGCCCGCCACCTGCCGCCGCTGGCGGTGCGCAAGTCGGCGGTGGAGCGAACACCGGACCACTATGCTTCGCTGCACGACTACCGGGACGCGGCAGAGCGGGACTACATTTCGCGGAAGCTGGAGGAAGCGGGCGGCAACATGACGCGCGCGGCCGAATTGCTGGGGTTGGAGCGGAGCAATCTCTACCGCAAGATGAAGACGCTGGGCATTGCGACTAAGGAATCTCCTGGCGGGGCGTAGGGAAAGCGCCTGAAGATCGGGGCCGGGAAGTGATTTGATCCTTGTATTCGGCGCTTGTCGCGTTAGCATGAATGAGTCGGCTGGTTTGCCCGCCGGCGCTATCAAGCTATGAAAACGAAACTTCTCCTCCTAGCATCCGCGCTTGCGTGTGCAACTTTGGCCCAAGCGCAGCCAGCCATCACCAACGTCACCAATGCCGCCAGCTATGCGGCCACCGGGTTGCCGGGCGCGGGTATCGCGCAAGGCTTCGATCTTTGTACATTGCAGGTGCCGAACCTGGGTCCGGCGACACTGGTCCAGTCCGGGCTACCCCGTCCGACGGCGGCGGGACCTTGCAGGACTCGCGTGCAGTGACGGTGAACGCCATCAACTACGACGCGCCCATGGTTTACACCTCAGCGGGCCAAGGTCGCGGCGATCATGCCGTCGAACGTGCCGTCACCTGGCAGGCCAACGTCGCCGTGCTGTTCAACGACCACCGAGTTCCCCTTTCCGGTCTCGGTCGTGCGCTTGGCCGTGGGCATTTCACCTTCAATAGCGCGGGCACCGGTCCAGGTGTCATCACCGACGGTATCTCACAACGGCCCCCGTGACCTTCACCACGGCGCTCAATCCCGGCCAGGCGGGCATCATTTGGGCCAACGGGCTTGGCGCGGTGACGCCGAATGAGGACATCAACGGCTCCAACGGCGCGATCCCGAATCCCCCGCAGGTGGAGGTGTTCGTGGGTGGCAAGACGGCGCAGGTGTTGTATGCGGGCCGCACGCCGGGCGCGACCGGCCTGGACCAGATCAACTTCACCATGCCGGCCGATTTGGAAGGCTGTGCGGTGCCGATTGTCGTTCGCGTGAATGGCAACACGGGCGTGATCAGCAACTTTGTTTCGACCTCGGTGGCGCGGAGCGGCAGGGTGTGCCGCGACCGTGGCTTCACGGAAGCTGACTTCCAGAGCGCGGCAGGCGGGGCGCTTCGCTTCGGCAACCTGAGCCTGGGCCGCACGACCGTCAAATCGTCGGCACAGGGGTTCGATCTCTCAGCACGCTTCGATTTTGGCTCGGCGGGCTTCTTCCGATTCGACTACAACACACTGATCCGCAGCTCGACGGTTGCCGAACCTCCGCCGGGCGCCTGCACGGTGTCTACGTTCGCAGGCGACAGCGAGCCGAATGATCCGGCGTTGAACGCCATCACACCGCTGGATGCCGGCGCCAGCATCGGGGTGAACGGTCCGAATGGCGCGAAGACGATCGCCCGCACCACGCCGGGCTTCTACTCGTCGCAACTCGGCGGCGGGACGACGATTTCCGGGCTGCCCCCGGGCGTGCCGAATCCGTTCCCGAACAACATGCCGGATTACCTGGCGGCGGGCGAGTACACCTTCACCGGGCCTGGCGGCGCGGATGTGGGGGCGTTCACGGCGCGGCTCAACTTCCCGCAACCGCTCACCTGGACGAATGAGGCGTCGGTCACCTCGGTGAACCGGACGCAGGACCTGCGCATCACCTGGACGGGCGGCGCGGCGAACGACCTCGTCGTGATCAGCGGCAGCTCGGCGCGCACCAGCCCGACGGTGGGCGGCACGTTCATCTGCTACTCGGTGGCCTCGGCGGGCAGCTTCAGTGTGCCGTCGTGGGTGCTCTCGGCGCTGCCGATCAGCGCCAGCGCGCAGGGCACGCCGACGGGCCAGTTGCTGGTGGGGAGCACGTCGCTTGAGCCGGGCCGTTTCACGGCGCCGGGCATCGATATCGGCGTGGCGTCGTACTTCAACTACAGCGGCAAGAACGTTAACTACCAGTAAGAGCCTGGCGACAGGCGGAAGAGTGCGGCGGTCCGGCTTCGTGCCGGGCCGCCGTTTTCGTTGGCGCGAGCTACAGCTCGGCGAACATCTCGTTGAGGTTCACTTCGAGGGTGGTTCCGGCGAGGCGCAGGATGCCGTCCTGGGCGACGAGGAGTCCGGCGGCGGTGTAGGTGTAGCCGCGGCGGACCTTGGGGTCGACCACCCAGCATTCGGGGACGCCCATGGCGAGGTAGTCGTCGAGACGGGTGACCAAGCGCGAGTGCGTGTCTTCGGGGGAGAGGATTTCGATGCACAACATCGGCGGCCTGGTGATGACCTGCTCGCGGTCCTCCCTGCGGATCCGGCAGACGTCGGGGATGCGATAGCGGTCCGGTTTCACCTGGACGCGCTGCTCGGTGACGGCGTAGCAGCCGTAGCGCTTCTCGCTCTTCATCAGTGTGGCGACGATGAGTGCCTGTAGACGGCCGTGATCGAATTCTCCCAAGTTCCGCTCCTCGACGACGCCGTCGACGTAGTCGCAATCCGGCCGGTAGGAGGTTGCGAGGTACTCCTCAACGCTCACCAGGTGCGTCGCGCTCATGCCCACAGTGTACCGCCGGGGCCGACCCGCCGCCCGGCTGGCGTGCCCCCCTTTGCCGCCGCCTGCCCAGGTGGTACCTTGATTGCTTAGCTTTCTACCTATGCCCTTGTTGTCGCTCGTCCTGTTCACGCCGCTGGTGGGGCTGCTCGTCCTGCTGGCGATCCCCTCTTCGCAGACGAGGTTGCTCAAGCTGGTGGCCAACGGAGCCGCGCTTTTGGGGCTGATTGTCACCTTTCCGCTGCTGACCGGGTTTGACCGGACGAAGGACTTCCAGTTTGTCGAGCGGGCTGCGTGGATCCCGTCGATTGGTGCGGAATACCATCTGGGTGTCGATGGTTTGGCGCTGTTGATGGTTGTGATGACCGCCGGAGTGGGTTTTCTCGCCATTCTTTCGAGCTGGGTGACGATTGAATCGAGGCTGAAGGAATACTACGCCTGGTTTCTGTTGCAACAGGTAGGGATGATCGGCGTCTTCCTGGCGCGCGATTTTCTCCTCTTCTTCTTCTTTTGGGAGCTGACGCTGGTTCCCATGTATATCATCATTGCCATCTGGGGTGGGCCGCGGCGGTCGTATGCGGCGATCAAGTTCGTCATTTATACGCTGGTGGGCAGCATCCTGATGCTGCTGGGAATCCTGACGCTTTATTCGCTGCACGGTCAGGAAGCGGGGGTCTACACCTTCGAGATTGACGCGTTGATGGGCACGACGGTGCCGGCGCAGATCGCCTGGTGGGTGTTCTGGGCGCTCTTTGCCGGGTTCGCGGTAAAGATCCCGATGTGGCCGTTCCACACGTGGCTGCCGGACGCGCACGTGGAGGCGCCGACGGCCGGTTCGGTGGTGCTGGCGAGCATCCTGCTGAAGATGGGCACCTACGGCATCCTGCGCTTCTCGTTGCCGCTGCTGCCGGATACGTCGAAAGATCCGGAGGTGATCTGGATTGTGTCCGGACTGTCGATCATCGCCATCGTGTATGGGGCGCTGGTGAGCCTGATGCAGAAAGACATGAAAAAGCTGGTGGCCTACTCGTCAGTGAGCCACATGGGCTTCTGCACGCTGGGCATCTTTGCGCTCAATCCGGCGGGCATTTCGGGCAGCATTTTGCAGCAGATCAACCACGCGGTTTCGACGGGGCTGCTCTTCCTGTTGGTGGGCGTCGTGTATGAGCGCCGCCACACGCGTGAGATCGCCGAGTATGGCGGGCTGCTGAAGGTGATGCCGGCCTACACGTTCGTATTTCTGATCACGGCGCTGAGTTCGATGGGGATGCCGCCGCTGAATGGCTTCATTGGCGAGCTCACGATTCTGCAAGGGGCCTACAAGGAGAACTTCTGGTGGGCGTTTGCCTGCGCGGTGGGCATCGCGCTGGGCGCGGCGTACCTGTTGTGGCTCTTCCAGCGCACGGCGCTCGGCGAGTTGGCGGAGCGCAACGCCAAGCTGCCTGACCTGACGTGGCGCGAATGGGCCGTGCTCACGCCGTTCCTCTTCTTCGTGTTCGCGATTGGCCTGTGGCCGAAGCCGTATTTTGAGATTCTCGACCGTCCGGTGGCGAAGATCGTGGAGCGGGTGCGGCCGGGCTATTATGAGGCGAACAAGATTCCGAATCCGCTGCGGGTGATGCCGCAGGCCGAGGTTCGGTAGCCACACAGGGGAGGCTGATGTTCGAGGTTTCCGTTTTTCTGGTTTGGCCTGGGGCCGCACTCATCGCCGGGTTGATGGCGCGGAATTTGGGCCGCAACCCATGGCCCTGGTTTGCTGCCGGATTCCTGACTGGTCCGTTTGCGCCACTGGTGGCGCTGCTCGCGGCGGTGATGCCGCGGGCTCGCGCTTAAGCCGCGCTCAGTTGCCCATCCCGCACTCTTCGTGCACGGCGCGGACGGCCTTTTCGAGACCTTCGCGGCGGACGACGACGGCAATGGTCAGCTCGCTTGAGCCCTGGGCGATGGCGATGACGTTGACGCCTTCGCGCGAGACGGCGGTGAAGATGCGGCCGGCCATGCCGGTGACGCCGCGCATGCCCTCGCCGACGATGGCCAACAGGCCGACTTCGGTATCCACCTCGATGGGCTTCACGTAGCCGTGAGCCAGCTCGAGCGACAAGGCCGACTCAAGCGCCTGCAGTGCCGAGGCGAGCTCATCCTTGCGGATGAGGAAGCAGAAGCTCTGGCGGTAGCTGGAACTGGTGAGGGCCAGCACCTCGGCGCCGCTTGCCGAGAGGGCTTCAAAGGCGCGGCCCATCAGCTTGGTGCCGGCGAGCTCAGGACTCGACGGTTCGAGGCTCACCAGCGCGACGTTGGCCATGGACGTGACCGCGCGCGGGCCGGTGGGGTTGGGAATCGAGGGGACGATCTTCGTGCCTGGCTTTTCCGGCGCGAAGCTGTTCTTGCTCCACACGGGGATCTGGCGCGAAACCAGAGGGGCAAGGGTGCGCGGGTGGAGCACCTTGGCGCCGTTGTAGGCCAGCTCGGCCGCTTCGGCGTAGGTGACCAGGTCGAGCACGCGCGCGTTGGGCACGAGGCGCGGATCGGCGGAGAGGATGCCGTCGACGTCGCTCCAGATCCAGAGCTCCGCGGCATCGAGCGTAGCGGCGAGGATGGAGGCTGAGAAATCAGACCCGCCGCGGCCGAGCGTAGTGGCGCGGCCATCGGCGGTGGCGCCGTTGAAGCCGGTGACCACGGGCAGGATGCCCTTGTCCAGTTGCGGCTGGAGCACGGCGGCGGCGCGCTCGCGCGTGGGGCCCATGAGCGGGGTGGCGTTGCCGAACACGGCGTCGGTGACGATCACTTCGCGGGCATTCACGGCCATCGCGGGGACGTTTTGCGACTGCAGGTAGCTGGCCATGAGGAGTGCCGACAGCCGCTCACCGATGGCGACTGCTTCGTCCACGCTGCGCACGGGGCGCTCACCCAGCATGAGGACGCCGTTGGCGATGCGGCGGAAGTCGCCGACCAGTTCATCGATGCCGGTGCGCACCACCGGGCGGGTCGATTCGGGCAGCAGTTCCTCACAGGCGTCGTAGTGGCGCTTGGCGAGCGTGGCAATGTTGGCCTCCATGCCCTCGCGATCGCCGCCTTCGGCGTGCTTGAGCGTGTTCAGCAGGAGGTCAGTGATCTTGGACATCGCCGAGACCACGGCCACGACGGGCCGCTTGCGCTTTTCGCCGGCGCAGAGGGACGCCGCCACCTGAATGCGGTCGGCCGAGCCCATGCTCGTGCCGCCGAACTTCATCACCACCAAGCCTGATTGGCCAGCCTCGCTCACTTGTGCAGTTCCTTTCCGTTTGAGGTGCGGGCGCGCACGAGGGCGAGAATCCGCTCCTCCACCTGTTCGATGGAATTTTCGGTTGAGTCGACATACTCGGCGTCGGGGGCCTGCATGAGGGGCGCCTCGCCGCGGGTACGGTCGCGCGTGTCGCGTTCGTTGATGTCCTTAGGACGGCCTCCAGCGTGAGGCCGCTTTGCCCCTTGGCCTGGAGCTCTTCGAGGCGGCGGCGGGCGCGGACCTCGGCGGCGGCGTCGAGGAAGATCTTGATTTCGGCCTCGGGGAAGACGACGGTGCCGATGTCGCGGCCCTCCATGACGATGGAGGTGACGGCTCCCATGGCGCGCTGCTTTTCCACGAGGGCGCGGCGCACGCCGGGGATGGCGGAGGCTTTCGAAGCGGCCTGGGAGATTTCGGGATTGCGGATCAGCTCCGTGATGTCCTCGCCGTTGAGCACAACGCCGAGGGGGTTGGAGCGCAGTTCGATGTCGGCCGCCTTGGCCAGTTGTTCCAGGTTGAGGTGGTCGTCGAGGGAGGTTCCGAGGCGCTGCGCCCAGAGGGCGACGGCGCGGTACATGGCGCCGGTGTCGATATAAAGGAAGCCCATGCGGGCGGCGATGCGGCGGGCGATGGTGCTCTTGCCGGCTCCGGCCGGGCCGTCGATGGCGACGACGATGCGGCGCGCGCTCACTGTTCCTGCTCCGGCAGGGGGTTGGTGGCGAAGGCGAACTCTTCGACAATGCGCCCGCCGATGAGGTGCTCCTGAATGATGCGCTCCAGCACTTCGGGCGTGGCCGAGTGATACCAGACGCCTTCGGGATAGACGAGGGCTATCGGACCCCGTTCGCACACGCGCAGGCAGTTGGCCTTAGTGCGGAAGACGCAGGGATCGGCGTCTGTGAGGCCCAATTTCTTCAGGCGCTTCTTGAGGTAATCCCAAGATTCCAGGCCCGCCTGCTGATCGCAGCATTTGGGCTTGGTCTGATCGGCGCACAGGAAAATATGGCGGCCAATGCGGCCGATGCCGAGATTGTGCGCGGCCGTGCGCAACTTCTCCGCGCTGCTGTCTTGTTTCATGGAGTGATGAGAAGGCCCGCGCCGCAACAGGCGCGCGCTTCTCTCCAGGATAATGGATATGGATGCGTAGCCGCGACTTCGACCAACTCGTGGAACGGGCCGTTGCGGCGATTCCGCGCCAATTTCGCGACCGTATGGCGAACCTGGCGATTGTGGTGGAGGCCGAACCGCCGCACCCGGGCCTGCTGGGGCTGTATCACGGCCGCCCGCTGCCGATGCGGAGCGTGAGCGATCCGTTTGGGATGCCGGACACGATCACGATTTACCAGGGGCCGCATGAGCGCATGGCACGCGATGAAGTGGAGCTGGAGCGGATTGTGGGCGACACGGTGTGGCACGAAGTGGCCCACTATTTCGGGATGGACGAGGCGCAGGTGCGGCGGGCGGAGCGGCGGCGGGCTCCGTTTGGCGACGCTCTGGAAGAAGCCCGGCGGCGTCGGCGGCGCGAGCGGCTAGGCTGAGCGGCCGGAACAAATCGAGGCCCTCCCCTTCCCTCCGGCGCTCGAGTGTGATAAGAATTCCCGCACTCGACGGAGCGATTCCGCGTGAATGGCTCCTTGACCTTCGATGCAAGGAAGGCGGGAATGCAGACATTGATTCAACTGCTGGCCGACCGGCCCATGTTTTCGGTCGAAACGGGATTCAGCGTAGCCGAGGTTGTGGAAACCATGGCCGCGCTGAACGTGGGCGCCATTCTGGTTTTAGAACGCGGCGAGTTGCGCGGGCTGTTCAGCGAGCGCGACTTAATGACGAGGGTCGTCCGACCCGGCCGCGACCTTCACACAACCAAGATCGATGAGGTGATGACGCGAGAGCTGGCTACGGCCGGACCGTCGGACACCACCGATGCGGCGATGTCGCACATGGAGCATGTCGGCTGCCGGCACCTGCCCGTGATCGACGGGGGCCGGGTATTGGGCATGGTTTCCATGCGCGACCTCATGCGGCTGCAGCTTGAGGAGAAGACGAGCGAACTGGAGCATATGCGAAGCTATATCCAGAGCGCTTGATCGACACGACACAGCAGACTGGGATCGTAATTTTCGCCCACGGCTCGAGCGTGGAACCGGCCAATGAGGCGGTGCGCCGGGTGGCGGCTGATTTCGCGCGCGAAGGCGGCTACGCCGCGGTGGAGCCGGCTTTTCTCGAAAAAGGGAAGCCTGATCTGGCCGGAGCCGTCCAGCTGCTGGCCGGGCGCGGTGTACGCGATATTCACGTGCTGCCTTACTTCCTCACGCTGGGCATCCATTTGAAGCGCGACCTGCCGGAGATGGTGGCTGCGGTGGAACGCGAGCTGCCAGGCGTTCGCATCCGCGTCGCCCCGCCGCTGGATGGCCATCCAGGACTGATGGCGGTGCTGCTCGACCGCGCGCGGCAGGCGCTGGAGGCGGGAGCCGGGGCGCCATGAAAGCCGTGCTGCGGGAGACGCGCGATCTGGCGGCTGACGTGCGCCACTTTGTGTTCGAGCTGGAAGGGGTGGAGCGGTTCGAATTCACACCCGGCCAGTTCGTGTCCCTTCACGGCCAGCTCGGCGGGAAGCAGATCACGCGGGCCTATTCGCTGGCCGCGGCGCCGGCGGGGAATCGCATCGAGCTGTGTTTGAACCGTGTGGAAGGCGGGCTGTTCTCGCCTCACCTGTTCACGCTGGCGCCGGGCGACGCGGTGGAGTTGACGGGTCCGGTCGGCTACTTCGTGCCGAGGCCGGCGGTGCGGACGACGGTGCTTGTGGCCACCGGGACAGGCATAGCGCCCTTCCGAGCGATGTTGCCCTCGCTGCTGGCGGCGGCGGACTCGCATACGGTGACGCTGCTGTTTGGCACGCGGCGCGAGGAGTCGATTCTGTATCGCGATGAATGGGAGAATTGGGAACGGAGGCATGGCCGGTTCCGGTTCTGGCCTACGTTGAGCCGTGCGGGCGAGACGTGGACAGGGCGGCGAGGCTATGTGCAGGCGAGCCTGGCGGAGGCTCTGGGCGGAAGCCTGGATGCGGACGTGTTCGTCTGCGGTCTGAAGGCGATGGTGGATGAGGTGAGGGCGCTTGGAAAGGCGCTCGGCCTCGATCGCAAGCAGATCGTGTATGAGAAGTACGACTAGGGCGCTGGGGCTCTGGCCGTGCGGAGGAGTTGGAATGCGAAAAGTGCTGCCCCTTGGCGCGGGCATGGTGCTGACGTTTGTTGCGGTGGTGGCGATTCTGATGCGGGTGATGCCGGGACCGCGCAAGGAGACCGACTATCTGGTGATCGGGACGCTGGCGACGTTTGCGGCGCTGGGGTTGCTGTTCCTGGTGCTGGTGACGACGATCTTCAAGGACCCTTCGGCGCTCTTTAAGCGGCGGAAGAGCTGACGGCGGGTTCCAATTTCAGCTCGTGGGTGCGGCGGCGCCACATGGCCACCAGGACGATGCCGATGGTGATGAGGGCGATGCAGAGGCCGGTCCACATGCCGGCGGCGTACCAGCCTTTCCAGAACGCCAGCCAGCAACCGACGGGAAAGCCGATGATCCAGTAAGCCACCATGTGCGTAATGGCGGCGGTGCGTGTGTCGCCGAGGCCGCGCAGGGCTCCGGTGGTGACACCCTGGAGGCCGTCGAAGAACTGGAAGAACGCGGCGATCCAGAGCAGAGAGACGACGGTTTCGATGACGGCCTGGTCGGTGGTGAAGGCGCGGGCGAAGGCGCGCGGGAAGGCGATGAAGCAGACCCCGGCCGAGGCCATGAAGGCGCCGCCGAGGGCGATTGCGGTCCAACCGGCGCGGGAGGCACCGGGTGCGTCGCCGCGGCCGACGGCGTGGCCGACGCGGACGGCGGCGGCCGAGCCGAGGCCGAGCGGAACCATGAAGGTCATGCTGGCGGCGTTCATGGCGATCTGGTGGGCGGCGATGTATTGAGGCGGGAAGCGGCCGATGAGCGCGCCGACGAGGGCGAAGACGCCGACCTCGAGGGTGATCTGGGCTGAGGCGGGCAGGCCGAGGCGCCAGAGATCGGCAATGCGCTTCCAGTCGAGTGCGAGCGAGGCGCGGCGGAGCCCGGCGTCGTGGCGGCGGTCCCACCAGAGGGCGTAGGCGGCCAATACGCTCACCATGTACACGCGGGAAATCGTGGTGGCCCAGCCGGCCCCGGAGGCGCCCAAGGCGGGCATGCCCCAATTTCCGAAGACGAGGGCGTAGTTGGCAGCCGCATTCACCAGGTTGGCCGAGAGCAGGGCGAAGCCAATCGGCGTGGTGAGGTTCATCCCCTGCAGGTAGCGCCGCAGCGCGGCGTAGACGAGCAGGGGGGGCAGGCTCCACACGATGGCTTCCACGTAGGGTTCGGCCTGGACGAGCAACTCGTGCTGGACGCCGAGCCAACGGAGCGGGTGCATGCCGAGCCAGACGATCGCCATGAGCGGCGGGGTGAGCAGGGCCGCAAGCCAGAGGCCGCTGATGAGGGAATGGTGGCATTCATCGATGCGCCTGGCACCAAAGGCCTGCGAAACCAGGGTGTCGAGACCGAGCAGAACGCCCATGCCGAAGACCGCCACGGCGTAGAAGAAGACGGAGCCAATGGCCACGCCCCCGAGCGGCGCCGCGCCGAGGCGGCCGACCATGAGGGTGTCGACGACGCCCATCGTCATCCAGCCGAGTTCGGCCAGGACGATGGGTGCGGCGAGCTTGATGAGCGGCGGAAGCTCCTGGCGCATCTCGCCCCAATGAAGCATCCCTCCAGGGTAGCGCGCGAGGGGGGAAAGCCCTGGCTCTTCGTGGGCCTACCTTCGCGCCGGCAGGGGGACCTCATGGATTTGGAAGCGGACCCCGATCGTGTGATCGCTACCGGCGGGGATGAGATCCTGTCCGCTGAACCGGAGAGTGATTCGGGAAACGGCCTCGAGGGCCTTCTCATCGAGGCCATGGCCGAGCCCTTGGACGACACGTAGTGCGCCCGGTTTGCCGCCGTCGCCGAGGCGGAAGGCGACGGTGACGACTCCCTCGATGCCCAAACGGAACGCCTCATCGGTGTATTCCCCCAGGACGGGGGCTGAGGCCCCTTCGGCTGGGTTTCCGTTGTACAACGCGGCGGCGCTTTCCGCATCGAGCGACTTGCGTCCCCAGGCGAGCGTGACGGTGGCGCGGGTGGGCTCGGCGGCGCCGTCGAACGTAGCGGGCGCGAAGCGCCAACTCTCGACCACGGCTGCCGCCTCTTGGCCCCAGATCTTATCGCTGGACTCCTCGACGAGGATGTTGGCCGGGGCGCCGCCGCGCCCGATGTCGAAGGAAAGGGTCACCTTCGCGCAACGATTCATGGCCAGGACAAGACTGGCGTGCTCAACGGCGCCAGCGGAGATGCCTGCGCCGGGGGGGAAGCTGGTGGACAGAAGGCGTGGCGGCGTGGCGTCTTGGGGCGATTGGAAGTCGAGGCGCAAGAGATGCCAGCGGGAGGCTTTGTCCGCGATCAAAAAGGGGATGGGCACCTGGACGTACGCTTCCACCGGCGAACCGTCGCGCAGGGCGGGCTTGAAGCGCCACAGCTGGAGCGCCTCCACGGCACGCTCATCGAGGCCGAAGCCGAGCGGGCGATTGACGCGGATGTCGCGGGCGAGACCGTCGGCGCCGATGCGCGCGCCGAGCAGGACGACTCCCTCCAATTCGGCCAGCCGGGCTTCGGGCGAATAGACAGGATGGACGATCTCCACCGGACTGGGCTCGACATGTGCGGCCAGTGTGGGCAGGGCGGACAGCAGCAGGACGAGGAAGAGCCTCAACGCGCACCTCCTGATGAGGTCGAGTGTAATCGAATGAGGCTTCGGGGGGAAGCGTTACGGCCGGAACGGCCTGTCGCCGCCGCGCTTGCGGGGCCCGTCGGGAACCGTGCCAGGCTTCCAGGATTGGGCCATGGCGATGTCGGCGGCGGTTTTTTCGAGAAGGGCGGGGATGTCGACGTAGCCGACGCGGTTGAGCAACTGCGGCTTGTACTGCTGGGAGTAGATGGCGGCGTAGCGGCGCCAGTGTTCGTGCGCGGCCTGGAGGTGGGCGATGGCGGAGGCCTGCTGTTCGGGTTTGGCGGTTTTATCGAACAGCGCCAGGTCGGCCGCGCCGAGGATCTTCTCGGCGTAGTAGTTGCCGAGGTGGGACATGGCCTCCAGGTCGCCGAGGGTGAGCAGCAGTTCCTGATGGGAACCGGCGGCGCGCCGCAATGCGCCCAAGCGCGGCAGGACGGCATCGGCGTCGGCTTTGAGCGCCGCGGTCACTTCGAGCGGCGTCTTGCCGTTCATCGGCTCGCGCGCCAGCAGTCGGGAGCGCCAGGTGAGGATGTCGAGGTTCCCGCTGCCGGGCATGGTCTCGCCTTCGATGAAATGGCGCACGGTGTAGAAGCCTTTGTAGCGGCGGTGGCTGAGGGAGGCTTCGGGGAACCAGCGCAGGTCGATGTCGCCCCAGGAGAAGCGGGTGATTTCGGGGATGACCTGGGAAGCGCGCGACCAGACGGAGAGCAGGTCAGCCGCGGGAACCTGGGGGAAGCGTGCGCCGATGATGCGTTCGATGTGCGCGGCGGGGAGGTCAGGATCGTAGCTGAGCCGCCCCCAGAGGAGGAAGCTGAGCCACTGCTTTTCGATCACCGTTTGGGGTGGTGCGGCGGCGTCGCGGCTGAGGAAGTCGCGCCCCCAGTTGAAGCCGTCCGGGCCCATGTAGAATCCGGCCACTTTATCCGGCCCGGGGATGTTGCGGATGAACTCGCGGGCAAACTCGGGGTCGGCCCAACGGAAGCTGTAGATGTCGTCGTTGCGGACGGTGAGCCAGGAGCGCAGCTTCGAGGTCGAGCCGGGACCGAGGTGGGGCAGCGCCGATTCAATGAACGGTGGGTTCGTCATCGAGTACATGTGGGCGATGGCGTATTTGAAGCTGAGGTCCATTGGCGCGGGGAGTTCGCGGAACTCGTGTAGGATTTCGCTCTGCGCCGTTTGGTGATAGCGATGGATGAGGCGGAAGGGGCGGCCGGGCTGAAGGCTCAGGGCGTCGCGGATGCCTTCGCCGTAGGTCTTCCAGAGCCACTTTTCCTTGGAGAACTCGTCGGTGCGGGCCTGCATCTGTTCGCCGGCGGTGATGCCGATGCCGGCCAGCAGGGGATAGGTGAGCACGGTTTCGCGCACGCTCTTGCGGAAGTAATCGATGGTGATGGGGTTGTCCTGCGACTGGGTGATGCCGTGTTTGCCGGCCGCGCCGTAGGTGAAGATATTCCAGGTGAACCAGTAGACCTCGATGCCGCGCTCCTGGGCGTATTGCATGACGTCGCGCCAGAAGCGGATCTTGTCGCCGATGGTCATGCGGCGGACGGTTTCCAGGTGGGCGAGCAACTCGGGGCGCACCATGTCGGTGCCGGTGTGCGAATAGGTGTCGTCGAACTTCACGGTGGAGCGCTTCACGTCTTCAAGGGCGACTTCGGGGTATTCCGGGACGCGGACGATGGAGGGGAAGGGGTGGAGGCTCCACAGCGTGAGGACGTTGTAGCGATGGCGGGCCATGTTGTCGAGGAAGGTGCGCCAGAAGTCGAAGCTCCACATCTCGGGGATGTTCTGCTGGGCCGAGTCGGAGTTGTCGGAGTAGCTGGGCGTGCGGGCGTCGAGGGGGATGTTGAACTTGATGCCGCGTTTGGCGATGTGTGGTTTGTGCTCGCCGGCGGGGAGCTGGCCGAGCGAACCGGTGCGGATGGCCTCGGCGAGGTCGAGGCCGGCGTAGAGGGCGCCGTTGGCATCGCTGCCGGTGGCCAGGATGAGATCGCCCTGGCGGCGCAGCGTGTAGGCCTGTTCGGCGGGACGAGGGTCGACCTGAAGGATCAGGCGGCGGCCGCGCTGGACGCGCAGAGCCTCGGCCACCGGCAGCTCGCGCACTGCCGCGCCTTGGGCGGCCAGCGCGGCGCGGATCTCACCGGCGGCGAAGCGGAGTTGCGGCAGGCCAGCGTCGTAGCCTAACGTCACGGGGCCAAACGTCACGGGTTCGGGCGTAGGAGGTGTTTGGGCCAACGAAAGTGACGGAGTCAGGCAAGAGAAGGCGCAGGCCAGCAGGAGGGCGGTTCGCATCGGAGACAAGCATAGCGCCGGCTTCCCCACGGCGCCAGCGCTTCGCGGTATAGTGGCAATCGGCTCGCACGCTCAGCCAACCACGTAGTGTTCGCAAGACCTGACTGGTTCCGCTTGATGCTGGTTCCGTTTCTACTTTCGGCCGCAATGCTGCCCGCCGTTGCTGGTCATCTCGACGTGCGCGTCTACTCCGAGTTGCGCCGCATCGGTCCAGATGGCGCGCCAGTGGAGGCTGACCGCGAGGGCCGCCCGCGGGAAATCCTGTCGCCTGCACTTGCACGGCAGAGCTACACCAGTTTCCGCGTTGTCGTCTCCGCTCCGCGAGGGCAGAAGTTCACACTTTTCCTTGGGGAGAACCCTGAGAACATCCTGCAGTCGACGCTGTACCGGGAGAGGTGGACGCAGGTGGGCAAGTCGTGGGTGCCGGATGGATTGGAGAAGGTGGCGGCGCCCTACACGGGCTCGATTCCCGACCTCGCGCTGGGTCCGGAAGAGCAGTCGGTGCAGTCGTTCTGGCTGGATGTGTATGTGCCATCGCAGGCGCCGATCCGGCGTGTGCGGCTGGAGGTGCAGTTGAACTCGGGGGAGCAGTGGATCATTTATCCGCTGGAAGTGCGCATTGGGTCGCTGGTTTCGCCAAAAATTGATGCGATCTCGCCGGCGCTGGCCGATGTGCGGCTGCCGGCCTCGGAGACCGCCTTTGAGCACCTGGAAACCTACCTCTGCGGAACCAAGCAACGGCACGGAGCTTCGCCGCCCAACGGGCGGCTGTTGATCTTCCGCAATGCGCAGCAGGACGTGAGTTGGGCGCGGATGGTGGAGAAAGTGCAGGGGCGGGAGTTCGTGGTCACCGGTCTGCTGGCGCTGCTGGGGGCAACCGACGGCAAGGCGTGGTGCGAAGAGCGCAAGGAGCCGCGGACGGGTTATGACCCGGAGTCGTATTGGAAGATTCGCAACTGGCTGATGAAGAACGCGGCGAAGTGAGGCGCGCGATGCCCTCGTTGCCGGTAGTGCGCTAAACTGAAGGTTTGCGGTGTAACCCGCCGCAAAGCAACCTTCGTGGTGCGTTGGCGCACCACGGGTGCTTCCCCGGAGAGATGGCCGAGTGGTTGAAGGCGCACGCTTGGAAAGCGTGTATACGGGAAACTGTATCGAGGGTTCGAATCCCTCTCTCTCCGCCATCCCCTGATCACCCCTTCATCCCCGCATGCGCTGCTGGTGTGGCTCGCCTATGCTGGTGGCAGCAATGATCACCCGGCGTACGTTGTTGGCGGCGGCGATGGCGCGAAACACCAGGCGGCACGTAGTGGCGAAGGTGGAGGCGGCAGAGACAGCGCCGCCGGCCGGTGAGCGCATCTCGTTTGGCTGGCGCGGCGTGGCGTTGCGGGGTGAGGTGAAGCTGAATTTCCCGCGCCGGGGCGGTGGCTGAGAATCGCCAATGCGCTGGACTCACGCGAGCCGCGCGTGGTGGATGTACTTGCCGCCGATGGCGCGAAGTTGGGGGCGTTCGACCTGCGCCATGCGTATGCGGGCCAGTTGTTCGAACTCGAACTGCCATCGCCACAGCGGCAGATCAGCCTTCGGCAAAGCATGGGGCAGGGGACGACATGGGTGCTCACGTCGGGCGCACCGGAAGCGCTGCTGCCTCACTTCCTGATGGAGGAGGGCGGCCCATCGCCGAAGCAGGAGTTTGAGCAGAGGCTGCGGGGGGTGGAGTCGGCGCAACCCTTCGGCTGGCTGCAGGGGTGCGTGCTCGATGCGTTGCGCGACCTGCGCTGGCGCAAGGAACTGCACGCGCACCTGCGCCTGCATCTGCCCGACGACGAGCGGCTGGTGTATGAGGACCCGCGCAGCCGTCCGGCCGACAACGAGTTCCGCAGCATCGAGGAGACTCTGCCGGTGGCGATGATGGCCTTTGAGCGGCCTCGGCACAAGGCGATCGACCTTGCCATCAGCTATTGGATGAAGGGGCGCGACGCGGAGGGCTGTGTGGTGGGCGGCGGCTCGACGACCTGTGAGGGCTCGTATACGGTGGCCTATCCGATGGCGGCGGTGGCGCGGTTGCGGCGCGATCGCCAGTTGGAGGAACTGGCCATTCGCCAGTTGCGGTTGCGGCGTGATCGGCTGGCCAGCGCAGATGCCATCGTCTTGCGCCGGCTGCCTGACAATCGAACGACCTACCGCAACTGGGCGCGCGGAGTTGCCTGGTACATGCTGGGGCTGGCGCGCACTCTGGAGGTGCTGCGCGACCGGGCGGATCTGGAGGACCTCCGCACTGAGCTGCGGCGCGCAGTGGCCTGGGTGCTGCCGTTGCAACGGCCCGATGGGCTGTGGAACTGCTATCTGGACGAGCCGCCCACACAGGCCGAGACCTCGGGCAGCGCGGGCATCGCCACGGCCGTGGCCAAGGCGGCGAATTTGAGGCTTGTGGGTGAGCATGACAAAGACGCCGCGCGGAGGGCGTTGGCGGCGCTCGAAGACCGGCTCACGCCCGATGGCTTTCTCAGAGGTGTGTCGCAAAGCAACCGTGCCGGCGAGGAGTTGCAACGCAGCGGGTACCGCGTGATTTCGCAGATGGGCATGGGGTTGATGGGGCAGCTGATGGCTGCTTTACGTTAGCGGGGCGTCCTTCGGAAAGGCCATGCGCTCGATGAACGACTCCTGGAAGTCGCGGTCCGAACCCAGTTCGATGTGCGCGGTGGTGGAGAGGATGGCGTGGAGTTGCTCCTGCCGGCGCGACGGGGAGAGGAGCAGTCCGCGCGCTCCGCGCACGGCGCTATTGCCGCTGGGGTGGACGGTGGCCGAAGAGCCTGGCAGCAGCCCGATGCGGCGCGCGCTGGCGGTGCGGATGTAGTTGCCGAAGGCTCCGGCGAGGTGGATCTGGGGCAGGGTGTGAGGCGCGAGCCCGGCGCGGCAGGTGAGCAGGTCGAGTCCGGCGGCGATGGCCCCCTTGGCCAGTTGCAGCTCGCGGAAATCGGCCTGGATGAGCTCCACCGGCCCGGCGAGGGGAAAGGCGCGCTGGCCGTTGGTGAGCCGGCCCGAGGTCGACACGGCGCCGGTCTCTAGGGCCACGGCGGCGGCGTCGACGAGTCCGCTGCCGCAGATGCCGCGCGGGGCGCAGCCGCCAATGACGTGGTAGTGGAGCTCGCCATCGACGCTCTCCAGTTTGTCGATGGCGCCATCGCCGGCGCGCATGCCCATGCGGATGCGGCCGCCTTCAAACGCAGGCCCGGCGGCGGTGGAGGCGCAGAGGATGCGGCCCTGGTGGGCGACGGCAATCTCACCGTTCGTCCCGAGGTCGAGGAGCGCGGTGGGCGCAACGGCCGTGTGCACACCGCACGCGAGCAGGCCGCAGAGCAGATCGCTGCCGACGAAGCCGCCGAGGCAGGGCAGGAAGGTGACGCCTTCTTCGATGGGTGCGGGCCAGCCGAGATCGGCCGCGGTGAAGGTGCGGGCGTCGAGCGCGGGCGAATGAAAGGGGACGTGGGAGAGCGGCTCGACGCTTTCCGCGCAGAAGAGGTGATGCATCGCCGTATTGCCGCAGAGCAGCACCTCGACCAGCGGCGCGCCGGAAGCCAGGCCGGCGACCATTTCGCCGAGCGCGCGGCGGATGAGCGCGGTGAGCACGCCGGGCTGGCGCAGATCGAACTCGATGCGGCTCATCACATCGGCGCCATACCGCCCTTGCGGGTTGAGCGCGGTGCGGACGCCGAGAACCTCGCCCGTGTGCAGATCCACCAGTTCGGCCACCAGCGTGGTGGTGCCGAGGTCGATGGCGACGCCAAGGCCGTGGCGCGACTCGGCGGTGAGCCGCGAGTCGTCGGTCAAGATGTGCGGCGACCACTGTTCGACCTCAAGCGTGACCGGCGCGGAGGCCTGGGCCAGACAAGCCAGCCGCCAGCCGGCGGCCAGTTCGCGCTCGGTGAGCGCTTCGCGCATGGCTTCAGTGACGGGCACCTCACCGGCAACGAGGCGCACGCGGCAGCCCCCGCACAGCGAACCGCCGCCGCAAGGGAACTCGACGCCGAGGTCGAAGAGCTGGTCAGAGAGCGTCTGTCCCGGCTTGGGTTCGATGGTGACTTGTCGCGGCACGGAGGGCCTCAGCTGTGTTCGCGGGCGTAGCGGCCCATGGCCTCGACGTTTTCGTGGGGAGTGCCGCGCGCCACCTCGCATCCGGCGCCGGCGATGTAGTGCGTGCCGGCTTCGGCGTGACAGGCGGCGATGGCGGCCTCAACGGAGGCGGGTGTGCCATCGCGCAGGGCACGCACGGGATCCATGTTGCCGAGCAGCACCTGTTGTGGACCCATGGCGGCGCGTCCTTCGGCGAGCGGGGAGAGAAAATCGAGGTCAATGATCTCGGCGCCTGTCGTCCCCATGCCGCCGAGGATCTTGCGCGTGTTGCCGCAAATGTGAAGACGCACGGGGACGCCGAGGGCCTGGATGCCGGCAACAAGCCGTTGCTCGAAGGGCAGCACGAACCGTGTATAGAACTTAGGGCCCACCAGTGAGGCCGCGGCATCGCCGACGCCGATGAGCGTCGCGCCGGCCTTCACCTGTTCGGCGGCGAAGGCGATCTCCATGGTGACGACAAATTCTAACAGCTCGGTGACGAAGGCCTCGTCGTCGTAGGAAATCGAGCATGAGGGTGTTCACGCCGCGCAGGTCGGCGGCCAGCGCGCACGGGCCTTCCACCCAGCCCTCGACGATCTTCTCCGATCCCACGGCGCGGGCCAGCGCGCGCACGCCCTCAATGCGGTCGCGCATGCGCCCTGGAGCTTCCATGGCGGGCAGGCGCAGGCCGGCAAGCGCGGTCTTCTCGCTCAGCAGCGCGGCGCTTTCGACGATGGCCGGCGGCTGGTGGTCATACCACTCGACCATGCCGCCCAGATCGGAGGCCTCGCGGGCGGGATCGGAGATGACGGAGACGTAGTCGAATCCGAATCGCTCGGCCGTTTGCAACTGGGCCTCGGCAAGGACACGATGATCGGCGGCATAGTCGCGGTAGCGCACGCCGGCCAGGTCGGCGGCGAACATCATCGTGATGGGCATGAAGGGGAGGTGGTCGACAGGCTGGTGGTGGATGCGCGCTTCAATCCGTTCGCGTCCGGTCATGGTGTACCTCCTTCACGGCGGATCACTTGGTGGTCATAGCTGGCCACCGCGCGTGAGCCTGGCGGCACGATGAGGAAGTCCTCTCCGGGCCAGTCGCCGTTGACCAGTTGCTCGAACAGCCGTAGGTTGCCAGAGGCCTTGGAGAAGCGCCAACCGCGCTCGCCGGCTTCGGCGCGGGCCTGCTGTTCAAAACTCCGGTTCGGTTCCAGGCCCGTTTCGATGTAGGTGAGCTGCTGGTAGTGTTGGCGGTAGCGGGTGAACTCCTGGTAGAGGTAGCGGCCGTTTTCCTCACCGTAGCGCTCGATGAGGGCCGGAAGCGATTCGCTGCCGGCTTGCGCACCGGAGGAGAGCTGTTGCAGAGTCTGGCCGCGCTCAAGCCAGCCCGTGGAGCGGAAATAGGTGCCCGGGTTGATTCGAAATACTTCGGTGTAGGCCTCGCGGCTTCCCATGAGCAGGGCGATGCAATCGTGGGCGCGGGGCATGACGAGGGGCGTGCGGCGGGCTTCCAGGCCGTGCAGTCCATTGCCGCAGAGGGCGTAGCCGAGCAGAATGGCATCGCAATCAGGTGATTCGTCGATTTTTTGTTGGAGCGCGCGGCGCATGCCGGCGCCGCCCTGGTCGTGAAGTCCCTTGCTGAGAAACCGAACATTCACCTGATGCGGTGAGCGTGCTACGGCGTGGCACATCTCGCGAAAGAGAACCTCGCAACTGATCAACTCAAGGCGCATCGTTTCAACTCGGCGCCGAGGGCGCGGATGAACTCGACGTTGGAGCCGCAGCAGCCGCCAAGAAAGCTCGCGCCGGCGGCGATCAGCGCCGGTGCGTGCGAGGCAAACCCGGCGGGTGTGGTGCGGTAGACAGCGCGGCCTTCGACGATCTCGGGAAGGCCGGCGTTGGGCTTGATCCACAGAGGCAGCCGGCAGGCGGCGCGCAGGCGGGCGCAGAGCGGGGCGAAGGCGGCGATGCCGGAACCGCAGTTGGCGCCCACGGCGGCGGCTCCGGCGGCTTCGACGGCGGCGGCGGCCTGTTCGGGCGTCGCTCCGGTCATGGTGCGGTCCTTGTTGCGGCCGGCGTCAAAGGCGAAGGAGACGATCACCGGGAGGCCGACGGGCAAAGCGGCGCGCAGGGCCAGGCAGGCCTCTTCGATGTCGCTCATGGTTTCGATCAGCAGCGCGTCGGCCTGAGAGAGCGCGGCGGCCTGTTCGGCGAAGGCCTCGGTGATCTCTTCCGGAGTCACGTCGCCGGCCAGGAGCATCTTGCCCGAAGGCCCCAGCGAGGCGATCACACGGCAGCGGCCCTGGGCGGCGCGCCGGGAAATCTCCACGCCGGCGCGGTTCAACTCCACGGCCAGCGCCCCGGAGCCTTCCCCGAGGGCGATGCGGTTGGCGCGGAAGGTGTTGGTGAGAATCACGTCGCAGCCGGCCTCGGCGTAGGCGCGCGCCACGTCCTCAACGCGGTCGGGGTGCTCGATGTTCCAGTGGTCGGGATTGCGGCCGGGTTCGAGCCCACGCACCTGCAACTCCGTCCCCCAGGCCCCGTCGGTAAGCAGGGGGCTGCCGTTGAACCAGGTGTCGAGTGGACTCATGATGGGGATTCCGCGCAACTCCTCAAGCAGGCTGGCTGAGCCGCCGGGCCAGGGCGACGGCCGCCGTCGCATTTTCACTATAGCCGTCGGCGCCGATCTGATCGGCGAACTGTTGGGTGACGGGCGCGCCGCCGACGATCACCTTCACGCGGCTGCGCACGCCGGCGTGGTCGAGCGCTTCGATGGTGGACTTCATGGAGGGCATGGTGACCGTGAGCAGGGCCGACAAGGCGACGATGCCCGCGCCGGAGGATTGCACGGCGTCGACGAATTTCTGCGCCGGCACGTCGGCGCCGAGGTCGATCACCTCAAAGCCGCCGCCCTCAAGCAGTGCGGCTACCAGGTTCTTGCCGATGTCGTGCAGGTCGCCCTTCACCGTGCCGATTACGACGCGGCCAACGGGTTGCATGCCGGAGGCCACCAGCAGCGGGCGCACCGGTTCGAGGGCCGCCTTCATTGCCCTGGCCGAGAGCAGCAGTTCCGGTACGAAGTACTCTTCGCACTCAAAGCGCCGGCCCACCTCGTCCATGGCCGGAACCATGGCCTGCTGGATGATGTCCAGCGGCGCCAGGCCTTCGGCCAGCGCCTCCTGGGTGAGGGCCGCGGCCTGTTTGGCGTTGCCTTCGAGAATCGCGTCGTGGAGTGTGCGCAGGTCAGCCATGATATCCGCCGTTCGTGAATTGGCACCCTTTGTGCAGCAATCCGGGTGCCATGACCCGCCGCGAACGTGTGCTGACCGCTCTCAACCACCGGGAACCGGACCGGCTGCCGGTCGATTTCGGATCGACAACCGTCACGGGGATGCACGCCAGTTGCGTGGCCGCCCTGCGGCGGCACTTCGGCCTGGAGCCGCGGCTGGTGAAGATCTTCGAGCCGAGCCAGTGCCTGGGCTGGCTGGATGAGGACCTGAAAGCCGCGCTCGACATCGACACCGAAGCGCTCATCCCGCGCAAGGCCAACTACGCGCTGGTGCTGGACGACTGGAAGCCGTGGCGGATGTACGACGGGCTGGAGGTGCTGGTGCCGGGCAACTTCAATGTGACGCTCGACTCGAATGGCGACACGGTGCTGCACCCAGGCGGTGACACCTCGCTTGCGCCGAGCGGCCGGATGCCGGCGGGCGGCTACTTCTTCGACGCCATCATCCGCCAGCAACCGATTGACGAGGCAAAGCTCGATCCCGAGGACAATGTTGAGGAGTACGGGCGCTTTACCGAGGAGGATCTGAGCCATTTCGCCTCGGCGTCGCAGGCGGCGCGGGCCACGGGGCGCGCCGTGGTGGCCAAGTTCGGCGCGGGTTTCGGCGATATTGCCAATGTGCCCGGCGTGAGCCTGCGCGAGCCGAAAGGCATCCGCGATGTGGCCGAATGGTACATGTCGATCCGCAGCCGGCCGGAGTATATCCACGGTGTGTTCAGCCGCCAGTGTGAGATTCTGCTCGACAACCTGCGCCGCGTGAATGAGCGGGCGGGCGATTGTGTGGACGTGATCTACCTCTGCGGGACCGATTTTGGGACCCAGAAGTCCACATTCTGCTCCGAAGTCACCTTCCGTGAGCTGTGGTTGCCCTACTACCGGCAGGTGACCGACTGGATCCACCGCAATACAGAGTGGAAGGTGTTCAAGCACTCCTGCGGCTCGGTGGTGCGGTTTTTGGACGCCTTTCTCGACGCCGGATTCGACATCCTGAACCCGGTGCAGGTGTCGGCGCTCGGCATGGAGCCGGAGCATCTGAAGTCGAAATACGGCGATAGGCTTGTTTTCTGGGGCGGCGGGGTGGATACACAGAAGACGCTGGCCTTTGGCACCCCCGCCGAGGTGCGGGAGCAGGTGCTGCGCCACGCCGCCATCTTCGGGCGCGGCGGCGGGTATGTGTTCAACTCCGTCCACAACGTGCAGGCGCGGACGCCGGTGGAGAACATTGTGGCCATGTTTGACGCGCTGCGGGAATTGAGGGGGTAGCGGGGGCGCTGGCGCTTCTGGGTGGTTTCGCTCAGCGGGTGTTGACCGAACCGTCGAGTCCTTCCACATCTTCAGCCACAAGTGGTGGGCGCTCGTCGGGACTGGCGGCGGAGAGGCGGACACCGCGCACGGTCAAGCCGCGGATGTGGCGGCAGAAGAGCCCAAAAGCGGGCAGGGCGCCGAACATCCAATGCTCCGGGTATTTGTCAGGCAACTCGGGGACAGCGCCGGAAGGGTGGGCCGGCTTGCCGCCGCCTTCGAACTCCAGGTTCAGGTTGTCGAGCGTGACCTGCTCGATGGGGTGGCCGGGAAGTCCGGAGAGGGCGCAGCCGATGGCGCTGGCGCGGGTGGCCTGCACGTCGCGGATGCTCACGTTGCGCAGGGTGCCCGGTGGCTGGCGTTCGCCGCCGGTGAGGAAGGGGCGGCCGCGGTCGCCGAGGCGGATGAAGAGGGGCGCGCCGACGCCATTCATCGAGATGCCGGCCACCTGGACGCGCTCCAGCCGGCCGCCGTCGACGCATTCCAGCGCAATGCCGGAGAGCCGCGTGTCGTGGATGGCCGAGTTGCTGAACAGAATATCCTCGAAGCCGCCGTTGGATTCCGTGCCGAGTTTGAAGGCGTTGCAATGCGAGGAGAGCACGCAGTTGGTGACGGCGACTTGGCGGCAGGGGCGGGCCAGCGTGCTCTTGAGAACCAGGGCGTCGTCGCCAGAGTCGATATCGCAATCCGAGATGCGGACGCGCGAGCAGGCGTCGATGTCGATGCCGTCGTTGTTGGCGTTGGCGCGGCTGCGCACGGTGATGCCGCGGATCACGAGGTCGTCGCAGGCGAGGTAGTGCTGGACCCACATCGGCGAGTCGAGGAAGGCGATGTCGTGGACTTTGACGCGGCGGCAGTTGACGAGCCGCAGCGTGTAGGGGCGGACTTTGTATGGGCCGGAGAACGCCTTGCCCTGGCCGTCGATCACGCCCGTGCCTTCGATGGTGACGTCCTGGAGGTCCTCCCCGTAGAGCAGGCTCTTGTCGGTGTAGTTGTCGGTGTAGGAGCGCAGCTTGGCGACGGTTACGGGGTAGTCGGTGAGGCTCGTACTGCCGAGCAACACCGCGCCGGCGGTGAGGTGAAGCGTGACCCGGCTGCGTAGAAACAGCGTCCCGGTGAGATAGCGTCCGGCGGGCAACAGCACGGTACCGCCGCCAGAGCGGGCGCAGGCGTCGATGGCGGCTTGCAGCGCTTTGGTGTCGAGGGTGCGCCCATCGGCTTTGGCGCCGAAGCGGGCGGGCGTGAGAAACGGCTCGGCGGGCGCGGCCAGGGCGGCGGCCGGAAGCGCGCCAAGGAACAGGCGGCGGTTCAGAAGCTGAGGACGAGGTGCCATATGTAGAAGTAGGCCAGGGCGTCGACGTTTTCCCACACCTGGCGGCAGAGGGCGGGGTCGCCGGGGATGGCGGGGATCTCCTTCAGTCTCTGCTCCCAGGCCAGACAAGCTCCGGCGGGCACTCGCCCTTCCGGCCAGGTGGGCGCTGGGGGACGGCCTTCGGGAGGCGGGGGTGGTGCGGCGTCGGAGGGCGTGGTGGAGTAGACGCCGTATTCGCGTGTGAAGTCGGTCATGGCGCGGACATTCTCCACCCGCGCGTCGTTTTGCATGATGGCCGAGGCGTCCATGATGAAGCCGCCGCCCTGGCCGCAGGTATCGATGAGGAATTTGCAGCGCTGCCGCACCTCCTCCGGCGTGCCGAAGGCGAGCATGGCGTTGGGCACACCGCCGGAGAGGCAGAACTTCGAACCCAACTTGCGGGCGGTGAGTTCGGCGTCGCCGCGGTCGATGTGGAAGATGATGGAGCCGGCGGGCAACTCGGCGAATGAGTCCAGGTGCGCGTCCCACTTGCCCTCGGCGTAGAACAACGTCTGGTTGCCCCGCGCCCAGATGGCCTCGACAATCGGCTTCAGCGTCGGCCAGTAGAGGCGGTTGAAGTGGTCGTGGGAGACGAAGGGAACGCAGCCGCGGTGCATCCAGATGGGGATGGGAATGTTGCGGCCCGGGTCGAGCCCGGAGAGGGCGATGAAGCCCAGATGCGGCATGAGCGCCTTACACGCCGCCTCGACTTTTTCGGGCACCTCCATGAGGTCAAACGCCAGCCCGAGGTAGCCGCGGAACTTGTCGGCGAGCACATCGAGGGGGGCTTTCAACATGCCGCTGATGGCCGACACCGTGCCGCACTCGTTCTTCATGCGCTCGATTTGCGGACCGAAGGCCGTGAAGTAGTTCGCCATGGCCCAGGTGGATTTCACCAGCGCCAGGCTGCGGCGGTAGGGGCTGACGGCGAACTCGGCCGAAACGCGCGGCAGCCAGGTGTTGTAGAGGAAGGCCACCGGGTCGTCGATCAGTTCGTCGTACTCCTCGCGGCGCATCCAGGCGTGGTCCTGCTCGGGCTCGCGGTATTGGAAGCCCACCTCGGGGCCGACGTCGATGCCGGGGATGGCGTAGTAGCGGAGCCCGGCTGATTGGGTGAGGCCCGTCCACACGTAGACCATGTTCGGCACGGCGGCGTCCCAGTCGAAGGCGTGGCAGCAGGAGATGACGGAGTCGAAGGCCTGGTTATAGTCGTGGGTCACCTGTTGCGCCGTATGGCCGGAGACGTTGGCGGTGAACTCAGCGGCGAAGGGACGCAGCGGGACGCGGTCAGGCTTGGCGTTGCGTCCGGCCGTGACGTAGCGGTTGAGGCGTTGGGCGTAGAGCTGGGAGGTGGGTGCGGACATGGCGGTGGCCTTCCTGTGGAGGAAATCGGGGCATGGGAGAGCAAGTGGCGGGCCAAAGCCGGGCTTCCCGCCGGGAGTGCGTGGTGGTAGGCTCAACGTGGATTATGCAAACGCTTAACCTTTTTCTGCTGGCATTCCTCCTCCTTCTTCCCGCGCTCGCCCAACGCCCGGAATGGGACGACGTGAGCGTCGTCACTGTGGGCACCGAGGCGCCCCACGCGACGATGATGGTGTACCCGTCGGCGGCGCTGGCGCGCACGTTTGACCGCACGCGCTCGCCCTGGTTTCAGTCACTCAACGGAACCTGGAAGTTCCAGGGCTCGCTCCGGCCCTCGGACCGCCCGCTCACCTTCTTCCGCCCCGCTTATAACGATTCGGCGTGGCGCACGATTCCCGTGCCGTCGAACTGGCAGTTGCACGGCTTCGACGTCCCGATTTACACGAACATCATCTATCCCTGGCCACAGAACCCCTCGCAGCCGCCCCAGGTGCCGTACGAGTGGCACCCGGTGGGCAGCTACCGGCGCACCTTCACCGTGCCGCCGCTGTGGAAGGGGCGGGAGGTCTACCTGCATTTTGAAGGTGTCGACTCGGCATTCAACGTGTGGGTGAACGGCGTGAAGGTCGGCTACAACGAGGACAGCCGCACGGCGGCGGAGTTTCGCCTGACGCCGCATCTCAAGGCGGGCGAGAACCTGCTGGCCGTGGAGGTCTACCGCTTCGGCGACGGGGCGTTTCTCGAGGACCAGGACATGTGGCGGTTGAGCGGCATCTACCGCGACGTGTTCCTGTGGTCGACGGCGAAGGAGCATATCCGCGACTTTGAGGTGAACGCGGGCCTTGATGCGGCCTATCAGGATGGAGCGCTGCGAGTGCGCGCTGAAGTGCCTGGTTCGACGGCGTGCTCGTTGCGGGCGGAGTTGCTTGACGCGGCGGGCGCGGCGGTGGGCAAGGCGGAAGCGCCCTGTTCTACCAAAGCCGAGATGAGCGTCCCCGTGGCGAAGGTGCGGAAATGGTCCGCCGATGCGCCTTACCTCTATACGCTGCTGCTCACGCTGGTGGACGCCAAAGGTGCGGCGGTGGAAGTGATCCCGCAGCGCGTAGGTTTCCGCAAGGTGGAGATCCGCGGCGGCAAGGTTCTGGTGAATGGCGTCCCGCTCATCGTGAAGGGTGTCAACCGGCACGAGCACTCCCCGCGCACGGGCCACTACGTGGGCGATGCGCTCATGCTCGAAGACGTGAAGCTGATGAAGCAGTTCAACATCAACTCCGTCCGCACGTCGCACTATCCCAACGCGCCGGCCTGGTATGACCTCTGCGACCGCTATGGCCTCTACGTGATGGACGAGGCCAATATTGAGATCCACCACTACGGCAACGACAAGAAGAACCGGCTCACCAACGACCCGGCTTGGGGGCCGGCCATGCTCGACCGCGTGAAGCGCATGGTGGAGCGGGACAAGAACCACGCCTCGATCATCTTCTGGTCGATGGGCAACGAGTCCGGTGATGGTTTGAACGCCGAAGCGGCCTACAAATGGACGCGTGAGCGCGACCCTTCGCGTCCCTTTCACAACGAAGGCACCACGTCGAATGGGGGCAGGAACGCCGACATCAACTCCTTCATGTACCCAACGCCGGAGCGCATGGTGAAGCATGCCCAGGAGCGCCCGGAGATGCCGCTCATTCTCTGCGAGTATACGCATGCCATGGGGAATTCCAATGGCGACCTGATGGCCTATTGGAAGCACTTCTATGCCGGCGGCAACATGCAGGGGGCGTATGTGTGGGACTGGGTGGACCAGGGTCTCTTCGTTCAGGTGCCGCAGGAGTACCGCGCGAATACGGCTGCCAAGGAGTTTTTGGCTTACGGCGGCTGGTGGGAGGACAAGTCGGGGATCCGCAACGACAGCAACTTCAACAGCAACGGCCTTATTTCGGCCGACCGCAAGCCGCACCCGGGTCTGAAGGCGATCCAGTATGTCTACCGCAACCTGCACACGACGGCTGTGGACGCCGCGGCGGGGCGTATCCGTGTGAAGAACTGGTTCGAGGCGCACAATGCGAACGACATCGCCGCCGGCAAGTGGGAGTTGATGGGCGGGGGGCGTGTGATCGCCCGCGGTGCGATTGCCGGGCTCGACATCGCCCCACGCGCGGAGAAGGAGATCACGCTGCCGCTGCCGAAGTGGCAGGCAAAGCCGGGCGAGGAGTACTTCCTCAACGTGAGCTACTCGCTGAAGGCGGCCACGGCCTGGGCTGCGGCCGGACACGAGATGGCGTGGGACCAGTTCCCGCTGCCTTCCGCCGAAGCGCCGCCGAACATCAAGACCGACGCGGGACCATTTCTCACCCTCGGCCAGGATGACGCCACGGCCACGATTCGCAGCAAGGTCTTCACGCTCGAGTTCGACAAGAAGCTCGGCGTGATCACGCACTACAGTTTTCAGGGCGTGCCGATTCTGGAACGCGGTCCGCGGGTCGATTTCTGGCGTGCGCCCACGGACAACGACACCGGCGGCGGCAAAGGCGAGCGCTTCCGCAAGGAACGCACGATGGATTTGCCGGCGTGGAAGAATGCCGGTCCGGAGTGGACGGTGGGCGAGGTGAAGGTGGAGCCGGTGGACGATCGTACGGTGAAAATCCGCGTGGAGGGCTCGCTGCCGGGCAAGGACGCCGTTGTTTCGCAGGAGTACACGGTGTATGGGACGGGTGATGTGATCGTCGAGACCTCGTACCTGCCGGGCAGCAAGCCGCTGCCGGTGATGCCTCGTTTTGGCACGGAGCTGATTGCCGCGCCGGGGCTGGAGAACATCACCTGGTACGGGCGCGGTCCGGTGGAAACCTATTGGGATCGCGCCTTCGAGCGCGTGGGCCTGTATCGCTCGACGGTGGACAAGGAGTGGGTGGAATACTCACGTCCGCAGGAGAACGGCAACAAGTCCGGTGTGCGCTGGGTGGCTCTCACCAATGCGCAGGGCGTGGGGCTGCTGGCCGTCGCCGAAGACGAGCTGAGCGTGTCGGTGCGCCACTACACCAAGGAGGAGATGCAGCGCGCCGCCTACAGCTTCCAGATGCAGAAGCGCCCGCAGATCTTCCTCAACCTCGACGCCCGCCAGATTGGCGTGGGCGGCATCGACAGTTGGAGCCCCAACGCTTACCCGGTGGAGACCTACCGCATCAACTCGAATGAGCCGCACACCTTCCGCTACAGGCTTTCGCCGGTGTCGGGTGTGTTTGAGGAGAAAACGCGCGAGCGGTTCTAATTGGTCCGCCGGCGCAGCAGGCGGCGCTCGAAAAAATCGGACGCGGCGCGGAAGGTGCGCAGCCAGCTTTCGTGGCGCAGGAAGCCGTGCACCTCGTCGGGATAGACGAGTTGTTCGAACTCCACGCCCTGTTTGCGCAGCGCCTCGGTGATCATGACGCTTTCGATGAAAGGCACATTGCGGTCGTCGTCGCCGTGGACGAGCAGCACGGGCGACTTCCATGACTTCATGTAGGCCATGGGCGACGACTCGTAGGCGATCTTCGCTTCGCCCTGTTGCTGCTCGGTCTCGTAGGCCGGATTCCAGTGTTTCAGCTCGACATTCCAGTCGTGCACGCCATGGATGTCGACGCCGGCGGCAAAGAGGTTGGAGGCGCGGGCGAGGCCGAGGGCGGTCAGATAACCGCCGTAGCTGCCGCCCCAGAGGCCGATGCGCGCGGCATCAACTTCGGGCCGCGATTGCAGGAACAGTCCGGCGCCGATCACATCCTGAAACTCGCTGGCCCCGGTGGCGCCGTAGCTGAGCGCCTCGCGAAACTCCATGCCGTAGCCCGTGCCGCTGCGGTAGTTGACGCTGAGCACGACGTAACCCTGGGAGACGAGCCACTGGTTGAACGAGTAGGCGTTGTGATAGTAGCTGCCGTAGTGGAAGCCGAGCAGCATCTGGCGGCGGGAACCGCCGTGGAAGAAGACGACCGCAGGGGCCTTCTGACCCTGTGCGAGCGGGGGCAGGAAGAGCTGTGCCGGAATGCGCATGCCGTCGGCGGCGGTGAGGGTGACGGCCTGGGGCTCGACGAGCGTTTCGGAGGGGAAGCTGAGCGGCGTAAGGTCACGCGGCTGGCCGAAGCTGACGAGCAGGGCCGCGCGCGCCGGCGTCTTGGCGTCGGAACGGAAGAAGAGCAGCGCTTTGTTGTCGCTGGAGACCAGCGGCGCCCACTCGATGCCGCGGCCGGTGGTGACGGGCGTGAGCGGTCCGCCGGCGGCGGGGACACGGTAGATGTGGCGGCGGTCGATGTCGTCGCAGTTGGAGTTGAAGAGGACCTCTTTGCGGTCGGCGCCCTGCGCCACATACTCCACTTCGCAGGAGCCGTAGGTGAGCCGCTTTGGCGAGCCTCCGGCAGCGGGGACCGAATAGAGGTGGTTCCAGCCATCGCGCTCCCAGGGGAAGACGAGGATGTCGCCCTCGGCCCAGAGCACCTGCCGGTCGGCAACGGTTGGATGGTAGACGCTGCCGCGTCCAGGCTCGGCGAGGAACACCTGTTTGGAGGCGCCGCTGGCGACGGTGGCCACACGAATGCTCCAGGGGGGCGCTTCGCGCTTCGGGCCGAAGAGGGTGAAGGCCTTGGTGTACGGCGTGCGGCGGAAGGCGATGCGCGTCGAGTCAGGCGACCAGACCGGGTCTTCGTCCTCATCGAGCGAGGGATCCATCCAGCGGATCGACTTGGCGGCCAGATCGTAGACACCGATGAAGCTGTGTGTGCCGCGGCGGCTGACGAAGGCGAGCTTGGAACCGTCCGGCGACCAGGCTAGGGAGTTGGCCGTTCCGCGCGCCTTGAAGAGTTGCGCCGGCTTGGGCTCGCCGGAGAGCCCCGCTGTCCACACCTGTCCCTTCCAGGTGTAGGCTACCGTGCCGCCCTTGGGCGAAATGGCCGGATGCGCTCCTTCGCCGATGCGGCGGGGCTCCCCTCCCGCGATGGGAACAATGAAGAGCGCCTGCTCGGCTCCGGCGGCGTCCGATGTGGGGTTGGGAATCTCCCCGCGGCTGTTGGCCGAGCCGCCACGCACGAATACGATGATGTCGCCTTCTGGCGTGAAGACGAGTTCGGAGAGATCCTGGCCGTCATCCTTTGTATAGGGGGTGATAGCCTTGGCCTCGTAGTCCGGCGCCGCGGCGAGGAAGAGGTTGCGCACTCCGTTGGCGTTTTGCACCCAGGCGAAATGGCCGCCCGAGGGGCTTGCCGCGGGTGAAGTTGGGAACGGCGCGCTCATCAACTGCTCGATGGTCGGCTTGCCGTTCTGAGCATGGAGCGAAGCGGCGAGCAGGAGCGCGGCGGCGTGGCGGAGTTTCATACAACAGCCTCCGAAATATGGTCTGAAACAGGGTGGAGCAGGGCTTTGCTCGATTGGTCGGCAGGCCAGGTGGTGAGCAGAACGAAGCAGGCTCCGGTGAATGGGTCGGCCCAGGAGAGCGTTCCGGTGGAGCCGCTATGGCCGAAGGCGGCCGGTGAGCAGCGCCGCGCAAAGCTGCCTGGCTTGACGGAGAAGCCGATGCCCCACGGGTCCTTCAACTTCGTGTTCTGGTTGGTGATCATCAACTGTCCCGTGGCCGGCCGCACGACACGGCCGTCGCCCGTCAGGAAGGAGCGCAAGAACCTGGCCACGTTCTCCGCCGTGGCGTGGGCGCCGCCCCAGGGTGCGGCAAGGTTACGCCAGTAGGGGCTGTTCCAGTTCCAGTCGTCGTTGCCTTCGACCTGGCACTGCGCCGTGTCGGCGATGGCGCGCCCTCCCAGCCCGAGCGTTGTTTCGCGCATGACCAGCGGGAGAAAGATGTTTGTGCGGAGGAATTGGGGAAACGGGGTCTTCGTGATGCGCTGGGCAATCTCGGCCGCCAGCAGAATTCCCATGCTCTGATACTTCATCGCCGTGCCGGGGCTGAACAGCAGCGGTGTTTTGCAGGTGGCGGCGACAAACTCGGACAGCGGAGCGTGGCGTTTGCGCAGATCTTCGTTCTCCGGCAGCATATCGGGCAAGCCCGAAGTGTGGGTGAGGAGCATGTGGACCGTGATGCGGTCACGCTCGCCGCCGCTGAACTCCGGAATGAACTTGCGCACGGGGTCGGTGAGGGTCAACTCGCGATGATCGACCAGGTGCATGAGGCCCGCCGCCGTCATCGGCTTTGTGATGGATGCGAGCAGGAACGGAGTGTCCGGCGTGGCCGCACCAAAGCCTTTGCTGAGTACGGAGTTCCCCTCGCGCACGTAGAGCGAAGCGGCGCGCAGCTTGCCTGAGGCAACGGCGGCGGCGAGCAGTTTCTCCGCGGCGGCAGTGCTGGGCGGGCGCAATGCCAGCGCCAGGCTCGATAACAACTCGCGACGGGTCATGAAGTTCGATGCTATCGGGATAGCCGGGGTGAGTCAAATGGCCCGGACGAGGCGTGAGGGAACTGATCGCACGGCTGGCGGGCTCTTCTGGAAGCCCTCGCTTACCAAAGCGGAGGCGATTTCCATGAAGGGCTATTGGGTTGGATTGTTATTCGCGGCGCAACTGAGCGGCCAGCCGGTTTTGCCCGTGGTGAACGTCTGCGTCGAACGCTCGTGCCTGGACGCGCTGACACTTCGGATGTCGCGGCGAGTGGTGGACCACATCTACCGGAGGATTGGTGTTGACATCGAATGGCGCTGTGCCCATTCCTCGCTTGAGCGTCAGATCGATATCCGGTTTGTCAAGTCAGCCGGCAAAGGACGTTCCGCCAATGCCCTGGCCTTCACGGCGCCCTTCGAGGGCAGGACCGTGTGGATCCTGGCGAGCCGCCTCGACCAACTGCCGGAAGCAAACCGCGAACAAGTGATTGGGTATCTGATGGCGCATGAGATGGGCCACTTGCTGCAGGGCGTGGCACGCCATTCAGCGCGCGGCATCATGAAAGCCTCCTGGACCGCTCATGATTTTTACCTGATGGGGAAGGAAACCCTCAACTTCGAGCCAGAAGATATCGACATGATCCATCGCGGGTTGCGGCAACGGATGATCGCTCAAGTCCCGAGAGAAACCCAACCGTAATTGACGATTGCCCGAGAGCCTGAAATTCCTGTTGCGGCGCACCTGCCCTTAGCCCGACACTGTAGGTTCAGGAGGTGTGTGTCCAGTTGAGTTCGAAAGTCACCGAGAGCGCTACGTGGGAACCGGCCGAACGGTGGACCATCACCGACGCCAACGAGCTATATGATGTGGCCCGCTGGGGGCAGGGGTATTTCTCCGTGGGCGGCAACGGGAGCCTCTGGGTGCATCCGACGAAAGAGGCCACGCGCTCGATTGACCTCAAGCAACTGGTGGACACACTGGTGCTGCGCGGCATCTCGCTGCCGCTGCTCATCCGTTTCGGCGAGTTGTTGCAGCACAGGCTGAGCGAATTGCATGGCGCCTTCACCAACGCCATTCGCGACCACAATTACGCCGGCAACTATTCCCTGGTGTACCCGATCAAGGTGAACCAGCAGCGGCAGGTGATCGAAGAGGTGGTGCGCTACGGCAAGCAGTACAACTACGGGCTCGAGGCGGGTTCCAAACCGGAACTGCTCGCCGTGCTCGCCGTGGCCGACAACAACACGCCGATCATCTGCAACGGCTTCAAGGACGATGAATACATCGAGATGGTGATGCTGGCGCGCAAGATCGGGCGCAACATCACGCCGGTGGTGGAGAAGTACACCGAGCTCGACCTGATCCTGAAGCACAGCGCCCGCGTCGGCGTGCGGCCCGTCATCGGTTTGCGCATTAAGCTGGCCAGCCGCGGCTCCGGGCGCTGGAAGTCGAGCGGCGGCTACCGCTCCAAGTTCGGTCTCACGGTTTCGGAAGCCATACGCGCGCTGGAACAGTTGAAGGCGCTGGGCATGGAGGATACGTTCCAACTGCTGCACTTTCATCTAGGCAGCCAGATCACGAACATTCGCCAGGTGAAGGCGGCGGTGACCGAGGCGGCGCGCATCTACGCCGACCTCAAGAAGAACGGCGCGGGCCTCCAGATTCTCGACGTCGGCGGCGGTCTGGGCATCGACTACGACGGCTCGCAGACCGACTTCGAGTCGAGCGTCAACTACACGCTACAGGAGTATGCCAACGACGTCGTCTACCACATTCAGCAGGTATGCGACGAAGCCGAGGTGCCTCATCCCAACATCGTGAGCGAGAGCGGGCGTGCCGTGGCCGCCTATCACAGTGTGCTTGTCTTCAATGTCCTGGGCGTGAGCGGCTTTGGCGAGCAGTTGGCTCCCCCCGCGGAAACACCCGCCGATCTGGAGCAGCCCATCGCGGATCTCATCGAAACTTATAAGGGGATGACCACGAAGAACGTCCTGGAGGCGTTCCACGACGCGCAGCAGGCGTTGGACTCGGCCCTCAACCTGTTCAGCCTCGGCTACCTGCCGCTAGCCCAGCGCAGCATGGCCGAGAACTACTATTGGTCCATCTGCCGCCGCATTCAGCGGCTTGTCGCAGAGATGGACGAGAAGCCGGAGGAGTTGGAAAACCTCGACTCCCTGCTTTCGGACACCTATTTCTGCAATTTTTCGCTCTTCCAGTCGATGCCGGACTCCTGGGCGGTGAAGCAGTTGTTCCCCATCATGCCCATCCACCGGTTGGACCAGGCTCCCTCGCGCCACGCCGTGCTCGGCGACATTTCGTGCGACTCCGACGGGAAAGTGGACTGCTTCATTGACCGCCGCGATGTAAAAAAGACGCTCCCGCTTCACAACTTCAATGGCGAACCGTACTATCTGGGCACGTTCCTGGTGGGTGCTTACCAGGAGATCCTGGGCGACCTACACAACCTGTTCGGGGACACTAACGCCGTGCATGTCAGCCTGAATAGCGATGGCGAGGTGGTGTTGGACACGGTGGTCCGGGGCGACACGGTGGCTGAGGTCCTCGACTATGTCCAGTTCAACGCCCGGACCCTGCTCGACATGTTCCGCCGCGATGTGGAGCGGGCGGTGCGGGAAAACCGGATTGGGTATGAGGAGTCAGGGCGGCTCCTGCGCTTCTATGAGGATGGCTTATACGGCTATACCTATCTTGAGGAAACGCACGAGCGGTAGGTTCGATTTGGGTTCCACGAGGCGGGACTGAGGCGCATGGTGCGCATCTGGCGCAGAACTTGGGGCAAGGGCGGGCGTGTTCTCACCCAATGGCCCTGTTGTGTTCTTCCACGGATTCGCCGCGCTTATTGAAGACGCTGCTGAAAATCGAGGCGGATTCACTCCGGTCCCTAATTTGCATATAATCCGTGCGGGGCGGCGCTTGTCCGTACTCACATAAAGAACCGGAGGTATGCGACCTAGATGTCGACGACCCTCACCTCACTTGCCCGAGAGGGCGGTGGCACGGTGCCGCAACGCATCGTGAATGATTTTTCGCTACAGGTTGCCACAGCGAATGGAAGCGGCAGCCAGACATCCAACATCGTGCTCATGCGGGCCATCTTCCAGATGGGCATCCCGGTCAGCGGCAAGAACATGTTCCCCTCGAACATTCAGGGCTTGCCGACCTGGTTCACCATCCGCGCCTCCAAACACGGGTGGACCGGCCGGAAGAAGGAAGTGGATTTCCTGGTGGCCATGAACCCGGAGACGGCACGCGAGGATTGCATGGAGCTGGAGCCGGGCCGCGTGCTCGTCTACGACGAGCCGCTCAAGCTCAACGAGCTCCGTTCGGACCTGATTATGGTCCCCGTGCCGTTTGACAAGCTGGTGGGTCCGGCCTGTCCAGAGGCAAAGCTCCGCAAGCTGGTCAAGAACATGATCTATGACGGTGTCGTGGCGTATTTGCTCGACATCGACATGGAGGAGATCCGTAAGGCGCTGTTCAAGCAGTTCGGGCCGAAGAAGGTGAAGGCCGCCGAGTTGAACTGGGGTGCGGCCCAGGCCGGCTTCACCTGGGCCAAGGACAACGTCCAGATCGAGCAGCCGTACAAGATCGAGAGGATGAACGCGAACACAGGGAAGTTCATCATCGACGGCAATGCAGCCACGGCGCTTGGCGCCATCTATGCCGGCTGCACCTTTGTGGCGTGGTATCCCATCACACCCTCCTCGTCGCTGGTGGAGTCCATGATCGGCTACCTGAGGCGGCTGCGGACGGGGCCGGACGGCAAGGGCACGTATGCCGTGGTGCAGGCCGAAGATGAGCTGGCCTCCATCGGCATGGTGATCGGCGCAGCCTGGGCCGGCGCCCGGGCCATGACGGCCACCGCGGGACCTGGCGTCTCGCTCATGTCCGAGTTCGTCGGGCTGGCCTATTACACGGAAATTCCGGCGGTGATCGTCGACGTTCAGCGCGTGGGGCCCTCGACAGGGCTGCCGACGCGCACCATGCAGGGTGACATCCTCTCCAACGCGACGCTCTCTCACGGCGACACACGGCACCCGATCCTGTTCCCCTCGGGACCTGAGGAGTGCTTCTCCATGGCCGCCGAGGCCTTTGATCTGGCCGAACAGTTCCAAACGCCCGTGTTCGTCAACACGGATCTGGATCTAGGCATGAACGTGTGGGCCTCCGACCCGCTTCCCTACTCCGACGCCTCCATGAACCGGGGCAAGGTGTTGACGGCCGATGACCTCGAACGGCTCGGCGGTTTTGAGCGCTATCGGGATGTCGACGGCGACGGCGTCGGCTACCGCACGCTGCCAGGAACCAACCACCCGGCGGCGAGCTACTTCACGCGCGGCTCCGGCCACAACGAGAAGGCGCAGTACAGCGAACGGCCGGAAGACTATGTGAACAACGTGGACAGGCTCTCGCGGAAGTTCGACTCCATGCGCAAAGTGGTTCCCGCGCCCGAGGTCAATTATGTGGACGGGGCTCGGATCGGCATGGTCTTCTGCGGCACCTCGCGCGAAGCGGTGCTGGAGAGCCAGGATCAGTTGAAGCGCGAGTACGGCATCGAGGCGAGTACGTTCCGCCTCCGGGCCTACCCCTACACCGAGGCTCTCGATGAGTTCATCGGCCGGCACGACCGGGTGTACATCGTTGACCAGAACCGCGACGGCCAGTTGTACCAACTGATGCAGCTTGACCTGACGGCGGCCCAGGTGGCGAAGCTGCGCAGCCTGCGCTATTACAACGGACTGCCTATCGACGCCCGTTCCATCACTGACGACATCCGCGGCAAGGAGGCAGCATGAGTACCACAGCCGTTCCCCCGAAAAAGACCAACCGGATCGGGTTGGAGGTGCTGCACTACAAGGGCAGTAAGACGACCCTCTGCGCCGGCTGCGGCCACAACGCGGTAAGCGAACGAATTGTGGAAGTGTTTTACGAGATGGGCGTGCAGCCATGGACGGTGGCGAAGTTCTCCGGTATCGGCTGCTCGTCGAAGTCGCCCGCGTATTTCTTGAACCTCGCGCACGGCTTCAACTCCGTGCATGGCCGGGCGGCGTCGGTGTCCACCGGTGCGATGCTGGCCAATCGCGACCTGCTGGGCGTGGTGGTAACAGGCGATGGCGATACGGCTTCGATCGGCATCGGGCAGTTCGTCCACCTGCTGCGGCGCAATCTGCCGCTCATCTACATCATCGAAGACAACGGCGTTTATGGCCTGACGAAAGGTCAGTTTTCGGCCACCTCCGATTATGGGGCCAAGTCGAAGGTCGGCACGCTCAACGAGATGCACAAGCTGGATTGCTGCCTGCTCGGAATCGAGCTTGGCGCCACGCTGGTGGCGCGTACCTTCAGCGGCGACAAGAAGCAACTTCAGGCGATCCTCAAGGCCGCCATCGCCCACAAGGGACTGAGCATTATCGACGTCATCAGCCCCTGCGTTACGTTCAACGACCACGCCGGCTCCACCATGTCCTATGCGTACGTGAAAGAGCACGACGTGGCTCTGCACGAGCTCGACTTCATTCCCCACTACGAAGACATTCACCTGGAGATGGAGGAAGGCGACACGCAGGAGGTGGCCCTGCACGACGGCAGTGTTTTGCGCGTCAAGAAGCTGGGCCGCGACTATGACCCCACCGACAAGATGGCGGCCATCCGTGTCCTCCACGAGTCCGAGGAGAAGCAGGAAGTGGTGACCGGCATCTTCTACATCAACACGCATACGAAGAACTTCTACGAGACGCTCAACATGACCGACACGCCGCTTGCGGCGCTGCCGGAAACCCTGACGCGCCCCTCGCGGGAAGCCCTGGATGAGATCATGGAGGAGCTGAGGTAAGGCTCCCATCGCACCGGGCAACGGACAACTCAAAGTCATTCTCGTCGCGCCGCGGAACCCGCTCAACATCGGGGCCGCGGCGCGCGCCATGTCTAACTTCGGCTTCGCCGACCTCCGCCTGGTGAACGCCTACGACGTCGCCTTTCGCGAAGCCCGCTCCGCCGTCGGCGCTTCCGCCCTGATGGCCTCGGCGCGCGAATTCCCGAGCGTGGCCGACGCGGTGGCCGACTGTTCGCTCGTGGTCGGGACGGCCTCGCTCGGCCATCGCGACCCGCAAACGCCCCTCCGCCGGCTGGAGCGCGGCGCCCGCCTGATGAAGCGCCACCTCGCCGAGGGCGGCCGCGGCGTGGCCCTGCTCTTTGGCAGCGAGAAATTTGGCCTGTCCAATGACGACCTCAGCTACTGCCACTGGCTGATGCGCATCCCCACACGGATTGAGCACGAGTCGATGAACCTCGGCCAGGCCGTGGCCGTCTGCCTGTACGAACTGGTCCGCGACGGCCGCGCCCCCGACCGCAAAGCCAAGACGATCCGCCCCGCCGGGGGAGAGGCCGTGGACCGCATTGCGACCCAGTTCAATGCGATCCTGGCGCGCAGCGGATATACCAACCCGACAACAGCCGCGTCGACGGAATTGAAGGTGCGGCGGATGGTGCGGCGCCTGGGATTGTCCGACAAGGACGCGGCGATGTGGCTGGGTATGCTGCGGCAAATCAGTTGGAAAGTGGACCGCGGCGAATGAACCCGCAACCTGGGTTGCGCATCACCTCGCGCATCATTCCGCTGCTCGCCTCCATCCCCCTGATGCTGCTCGCGGTCGCCTACGCCTCCATCATGGCCATGCTGGGATGGAACGATGGTGAGCCGGACTGGCGCGGCATCCTGGCGGGATTCCCGTTCGTCGGCCTCTGGTTCTACGGTTCGCTGGTGATGCTGTTGGAACAGTCGCACCTGGAGGCCGATGCCAGCGGCATCCGGATTACCTACGGGCCGTTGCCCTGCGGAGCGAAATCAAGGGACTTCCGGGCGGAAGAAATCGAGAAACTCACGTTTGACCACATCCATGTCGCCAAGGAAGGACGCTACTGGAGGACTGGCGTCCAACTCGTGGACGGCCGACGGATTCTGCTTCCCATGCGCCATGGGAAAGAGCAAACCGCGCGGGAGCGGCTAGCGGCGTTGCAGGCAGCGCTGTCGACTCCCCATCGCTCCGCGTTACCAGTGGGGAGCTTCTTTGAGCGCTCGCCCATAAAGAGGGATTGGGGCGCGGCGCGTGCGGTGACCGTTTGGGGCCTCGCCTTCCTGGCGGCGATCACGTGGGGGTTGGCGATCGAAATTTCTCGCTACGAATATCGCCGGGAAGGGAACTACCGCCCCCCTTCCTTCGTCTTTGATGGAGTACCGGCGAAGGACAGACCCAACAACCCACACCCCACAATGTCCCCGCCGGTTAGCTGGGCTGCTCTCTTTCGGGGGCAGCCCTTCCTATTCGGGACGGATGCCTGGAACCCCAAGGTGGATCCGGTAGAGACCCGTGCGCGCGGTGACGTAGAGCATCCGCGCATCGGCATCGCCCCAGTGCAGGTTCGCCGGGATTTCGGGGAAGTGGATTGTGCCCAGGTGCTTGCCTGAGGGAGCGAACACCCACACTCCGTTCGGACCGGTGCAGTAGAGCGTTCCTTCCCTGTCGATCTTCATGCCATCCGGTAATCCGCCGGCGGTCTCCGCGGTGACGTTGGCGAACACGCTGCCGTTGGTGAGTGTTCCGTCGTCCGCTACATCGAACCGCATCCAGATCTTCCGTTCCGGATCGGAGTTGGAGAGGTACATCACCTTCTCATCCGGCGAGAAGGCAAGGCCGTTGGGCCGCTTCACCGTTGGGTCCTTGAAGAGCAACTGCAACTCGCCCTGGCGGATGCGGTAGACGCCGCAGAAATCGAGCTCCTTCTTGGGGTCGTCGTCCATGCCCACGAAGCCATACGGTGGATCGGTGAAGTAGAGGTCGCCGTTGGAGTGATGGACGCAATCGTTGGGGGAGTTGAGCCGCTTGCTGTCATAGGTGGCGGCGAGAACGGTCAAGGGGCTTGCGGAAGAGTTCGATATCGCCGGTTTTTGAACCATTGGCCGAGACGGGGCGCCAGCGGAAGGCCGAGTTGGCGGGGATGTCGCTGAAGATGAGGTCGTTTTCGCGGGGCCTCCAGATGGGGCCTTCGGTGAAGATGAAGCCGCGGCCGAGGCGCTCGATGGTGGCCGATGAGGTGACAATGCGGTCCAGCGCTGCGTCGGCGCGGGTGAGTTCGACGGGGAGGGATTCGGTGTGGAAGAGCATCGGTTGAGATTGTATCGTGGCCGGTGGCGCGCCTTGCTGCCGCAACCCGGTGGATTTGGTAGCCTAAGCCGCCATGAGCTGGTATCCCGGGACGGAACGCGAGCAGCGCGTCAACGCCGGATCGCTGCGCGTGTTCACCGCCGATCTGTTTGAGCGGTGTGGCATGACTGGCGTGGATGCCGCGCTGGTGGCCGATTCGCTGGTTTCCTCCGACGAGCGCGGCGTCCACTCGCATGGCGTCCTGCGCGTGCCCGAGTATGTGGCCAAGCTGCGCACGGGGGGCGTTGACCCGGCAGGCCGGCCCGAGCCGGTGCGTGAGAACGGCGCGGCCCTGGTGGTCGACGGCGGCAATGCGATGGGCCAGGTGGCGGCGATGTTTGCGATGCGAGCTGCGATTGAGCGCGCTTCGGCGCTGGGCGTGGCCTTTGCCGCCGTGCGCGGCTCCAACCACTGCGGCGCGATGTTCTACTACGCCATGGAGGCGCTTGGGCACGACATGGTTGGCCTGTGCGCCACCAGTGCCCTGCCCACGATGGCGCCCTGGGGCGGCACGGAGAAGCTTGTCGGCATCAATCCGCTGGCCGTCGCCATTCCTACCCGCGACGAAGCCGCCGTCGTGCTGGATGCCGCCTTCAGCTACAGCTCCCACGGCAAGATTCGCGTCTTCCAGCAAAAGGGTGAGCCCATCCCGGCCACCTGGGCCTTCGACGCCAACGGCGAACCTACGACGGACGCGGCGCAGGCTCTGACCGGGCTCCTCCAGCCCATCGGTGAGTTCAAGGGCGTCGGCCTGGCGGTGGTGTTCGGCATGCTGTCCACCCTACTTTCGGGGGCCAGCTATGGAACCCGCCTCGGCAACATGACCGACGGGCCCAAAGCGGGGGCTGACGGCCACTTCTTCCTCGCCCTCAACATTGCCGCCTTCACCGATCTCCTGCGTTTCCGCGAAGCGGCTGACGAGGTGGTGCGCGAGATCCGCAGCAGCCGGAGGCGCGCCGGCGCCGATCCCCTCTACGCCCCGGGCGGGATGGAGGCAGCGACCCAGGTCCGCTACAAGGCGGAGGGGATCCCGTTGAATGGCGCTACGATGGAGGGACTTCGCTTTGCCGCCCATTTGCTCGGAGCCGATGCGGGTTTTCTGAACCCCTGAGGCGCCGCGTACGTTTCTAACTACGAGTGGGAAGGAGGCCGCATGTTCGGCATCATCGGTTGGGTCGTTTTCGGAGCCATCGTGGGGACCCTGGCAAAGTACCTCATGCCGGGCAAGGATTCACACGGCTGCCTGATCACCGTCATCCTCGGTATCGCCGGGGCTGTGGTGGGGGGCTTCCTGGGCCGGTTTCTCGGCCTCTATGACGAAGGCCAGCCCGCCGGGTTCATCATGGCCACCATCGGTGCGATCCTGATTCTGTGGATCGGCCGGCGCATGAAGCAGCCGAAGTGAGCAGGGGGGTGAGCCAGTGAAATCAGTAGAAGCGCTCTCGGCGATCCTGGGGATCGCCCTCGTTTCGGGCGTCAACCTCTACGCCGCCATCCTCACGCTTGGGTTGGGCCTACGGTATGGGCTCATCTCCGGCCTGCCGCCGGAGCTGGCCGTAGTGAGCCACCCCGCCGTGCTCATCGCCGCCGGGGCTTTTTATATCGCCGAGTTTGTCGCCGACAAGGTCCCGTTCGTGACGCCGCTCTGGGATGGTCTGCACACCTTTATCCGGCCGGTGGGCGCGGCCATGCTCGCCTTCGGGGCCGCGGCGCAGTGGAGCCCGCTGGCCCAGGTCGCCGCCGTCCTGTTCGCCGGCTCCGTGGCGCTGGGAACCCATTCCACGAAAATGGGGGTGCGCCTGCTGGCCCATGCCGCGCCCGAGCCGGGCACTCACTCGCTCATCAGCCTGGCCGAGGATTTCGGAGTCGTCGCCCTGTTGCTCTTCACCTACCAGTACCCCCACATCGCCTTGCCCGTCCTGTGCGCGCTCCTGCTGGCAATGCTGTGGATGCTGCCGGTGCTGGCGCGAATTCTCCGTTTCATCGTGGCCTGTTTCCTGGGGCGGGTCTTCTCGTTCCTGTTCGACGCGGGCGCCGCCGACGTCCCGGCGTGGGTGCTTGAGCGCGCGGGCACAGGTGGAGCGGTCCGCTTGTTTGCCAGAAAAGGCCGCTTGCCCCGGCTGGTTTCGGGATATCTGGTCGCAGACTCGTTCTTCTACAGGCGGTGGTTTCGGACCCGGAAGTGCGATATGCAGGGGTGGCGGCAGGCCACCATTAGCCGGGGATTGTTCGCCGAGGTGATCCTCCTACCTGACGGAACCAGCTTTTATCTGACAAAGGAGTGGCGAAAATGTTGGGAGTCGCGGCAAGTCACCCCATTTGCGCCTCCTCCGCAGAAGTCCCGAGGATTGCCGCTACAAGATTCCGCAGAAATGTCTTGACCACTTCGGGCAGTTCTGAGACAATTCTGCTTCAGTCCGCAAGGGCTGAAGAAGTCGCATGGTCTTGGATTGTAAGGTGAAAGAAAGCTACGGGTTACGCCCGTAGCTTTTCGCGTTTTCAAACCCGGAAAAAGCCGCCGAACGACCAGCCGCGAAGACGATCCAATCGTGCAGGAGAAGAAGTTGTGAGAGAAAAGGGTATCGTGAAGTGGTTCAACAACGCCAAGGGCTATGGTTTCATCCAGCGCGCCAGCGGCGAGGATGTGTTCGTGCATTTCAGCGCCATCGCGATGTCAGGCTATCGCACGCTTGATAATGGCATCGAAGTGGAGTTTGAAGTGAAGCAGGGGCCTAAGGGTCTGCAAGCGGAGAACGTCCAGAAGGTATAAGCCTCCCAGTCGAGTCGAAAATAGAAAGCGGGGTGAAGGTCCAGACACCTTCACCCCGCTTTTCTGCTTTTTCGTTGCCAGGAACGGTGCTTAATTCGTGATGTCGTGCGTGGTGGACTGGTCGCGGATGGGCAGGTAGAGCTTGTACCATTCCTTCTGCGCTTCGCTGTCGGTGTAGTTCTTCAGGTCAGCTTCCGACTTGAACTCCATCACGAAGGCGTTCTTGTACCCCTGGCCCTGGACCTTGAGGGTTTTGATCCAAACGTTCTTGATGCCGGGGTAGGCCGCGGCGACCTTTTCCACGCCGGTGATTGCGGCCTGGATTTGGGCGGGCGTCGCTTCCGCCTTCCAGCGCACGGTGACCACATGGATCACCGAGGTCGGCTTGCCAAACTTGTTGGCGGCAATCAGTGCGCCGGCGCCGAGCAAGGTGAGAGCAAGGGCGGCGGTGAGCACGGTTTTCAGGTTCATCAGTTTCTTCATCCGATTTCGTTCTCCTTCAATGCAGAGTGAGTGGAAACAGGCACGGGCGATGCCCCGGGGCCCTGGGTTCGCACACGCAGTCCCGACCAATCCTCGCAAACGACGATGGAGTTGGCTGGATTCCGCGGCGCATATTTCATCGTAATGTGGCCAATCAACTGGGACGGCTCAACCGGCACACGGTCACGGAGCGCCGATACATCCTGTGAGGCGTTGTAGTCGACCCCGTTGACCGAATAGAGGTAGTAAAGCGTATCGCCGTGCAGGTCGGTGAGCATGGCGTCGCTCATACGGCCAATGCGATTGATCATGGCGCGGCGGCGGCGTTCCTTTTCCGGCGGCGTCAACCGCAACTTGAACAGAATCTGGATGGCGGCGGCAATGAGGACAATGGCGACCACGGCGAGCAGCGCCAGGCGCTCGATGGGGGTCATCATGCCTCGATTTCGATTCTCCGCCCGCGTTCCAGACTAACGGCTCACCGGGGCGGTATCGAAGGCCTTGGCGTAATCCTTGAGGAACTGCTCCAGGCCGCGGTCGGTGAGCGGGTGGTTGAACATCTGGTCGAGCACCTTGAACGGCAACGTGCCGACATGAGAGCCTGCCAGCGCTGCCTGGGCGACGTGCAGAGGCGAGCGCAGGGAGGCGGCCAGAACCTGCGTTTTGAACCCGTAGTTGTGATAGATCTTCACGATCTGGCGGATCAACTCCATGCCCTCGGTGGCGATGTCGTCAAAGCGGCCCACAAAGGGACTGACAAAGTGGGCCCCGGCCTTGGCTGCCAGCAGCGCCTGGGCGGGCGAGAAGCACAACGTAACGTTGAAGCGAATGCCTTCCTTGGAAAGCTTGGCGCAGGTCTGGATGCCGTCGCGTGTCAGCGGCACCTTCACCACGACGTGTTTGTGGAGGCGCGACAGCTTGTAGGCCTCCTCCACCATCTCCTCATGCTTGGTCGAAACGACCTCGGCACTAATCTCGCCGTCAACGATCTCGCAGATCCTGGCAATCTGCTGCTCCAGTGGAACGCCTTCCTTGGCGATCAGGGAGGGATTGGTGGTCACGCCGTCGACGATGCCCCAGGATGCGCCTTTGCGCAGTTCGTCGAGGTTCGCGGTGTCGAGGAATAGTTTCATATTGGGTGCTCCAGAGCTGGCTTCTCGAGAGGGACGGACCTTCTCAGTATATCAAGGCGTTGGAATTGCGGCGATTTCCGAGGGCTGGCTTTCGTTGCCGGCCGCGTCGATAGCGGTCACCCGGTAGCGCCAGCGGACCCCGGGGCGGAGATCGCGGTCGTTGTAGCTGGGCGCGGTCAGCCGGCCTCCAGTGCGCACAAAGGGCCCCTCGCCTTCCGCGCGGTACACCTGGTAGGCCGCCAGATCGGCGGCCTCCACGGGGTTCCAACTGAGCTGGACCGACCCGGATGCCTCCACGGCCGACAGTCCAGCCGGCGCGGGCGGCGCGAAGATGTCGCGCGGGGTAATCTCCACCGGTTGCGAGAGTGGACTGCCCGCGCTACGCACCTGGTAGGTGTAGGTTTGACCGAAGGACGCCGTGGCATCGAGGTAGCTGGCGCCTGTCGACTCACCGATCTGTGTGGCGTTGGTCTCGCCGGGTGCAATGCGAAACACCTGATATTGCTCACCCGCCGCGGCCTCCCAGGAGAGCTTCACTCCCCCTGTCGTCGCCTCGGCCTTGACCAACGGCGCAGCTACCGGTTGCGCCACGGCTACGCTCGCTGCCGCTGACCAATCGCTCCAGCGCCCGCGAATGCCCTGGCTGCGAACGCGGAAGCTCACCGACGTCCCGCCCCACTCGGCCACCGGTACGCTCACTTCCACCGGCCCGGCGCGGTCCGCGTCACGGGGATGCGGCGCTCGGCGCCCGCCGTTCCACCAGCAATTCGACATCCTGAAATCGCCGGATACCGGCATTGTCGGTGGTCAGCTCAGGCAGCGTGAAGCGCACTTGCAGGTGGTCCACCTTCTGCTCGGCCCTGAGATCGGTCACCGCCACGGGAATGTGCAGCGAGGGCGGCAGAGGATCGCCCACGTAGCCGCAGGCGGCGAGCAGGAGGAAGAGGGGGAGAAGCGCCAGGTTCCTCACAAAATGTACTTGCTCAGGTCCTGGTCCTTCACGATTTCCGAAAGCTGCGACCGCACGTAAGCGGTGTCAATCTTCACCTTGCGCTTCTTCATGTCCGGCGCTTCGAAGCTGATGGTCTCGAGCACCTTTTCCATGATCGTGTGCAGCCGCCGCGCGCCTATGTTTTCAGTCGTCTCGTTGACATGAGCCGCCATGCGCGCAATCTCCACCAGCGAATCGTCGGTGAAGTTGAGATCGAGGCCCTCGGTTTCCAGCAGCGCCGTGTACTGCTTCACCAGCGCGCCCTTCGGTTCCTTGAGAATGCGGATGAAGTCCTCTTCGGTGAGCGACTTCAACTCGACGCGGATGGGAAAGCGGCCCTGCAACTCAGGGATGAGATCGCTCGGCTTGGAGACATGGAATGCGCCCGCCGCGATGAACAGGATGTGGTCCGTACGTACGAACCCATAGCGCGTGTTGACGGTCGTGCCTTCGACGATCGGGAGAATGTCGCGCTGCACACCCTCGCGGCTCACGTCAGGACCCTGCCCGCCCTCGCGGCCGGCGATCTTGTCCACCTCGTCGAGGAAGATGATGCCGTTGCGTTCGACGCGCTCAATGGCGATGCGCGTCACCTGATCCATGTCGACGAGCTTCTGCTCCTCTTCCTGGATGAGGTAATCCATCGCTTCGCTGACGCGCATCTTGCGCTTGCGCGAACGCTGGCCGAAGAAGTTGGGGAGCATCTCCTTGAGGTTGATGTCCATCTCCTCGACGCCCATGTTGGTGGCCACTTCAAACGTCGGCCCGCGCTCCTTGACATCCACTTCCACCACGCGGTCATCGAGCTTGCCCGCGCGCAGACGGTCGCGCAGCTTCTCGCGCGTTTTCTCCACCGGCTCGGCGCCTTCCGGCTGCGGCGGCATCAGCAGGTCGAGCAGCCGCTCTTCGGCGTTGCGCTCGGCGCGGTCGGCCACCTCGTCGAGCTTCTCCTCGCGCACCATGTCGATGGAAATCTCCACGAGGTCGCGGATCATCGACTCCACGTCGCGCCCGACATAGCCAACCTCGGTGAACTTGCTCGCTTCCACTTTGAGGAACGGCGAATTGGCCAGCCGCGCCAGGCGCCGCGCCAGCTCCGTTTTGCCGACGCCCGTCGGGCCGATCATGAGGATGTTCTTGGGCATCACCTCTTCGGCCATTTCCGGTTCGAGCTTCTGCCGCCGGATGCGGTTGCGCAGGGCCACGGCCACCGCGCGCTTGGCTTCGCCCTGCCCGATGACGTACTTATCCAGCTCGTGGACGATTTCGCGTGGGGTCAGCTCATCGAGCAGCGGCGCATTGTCGCCGCCCTGGCTGGGGAGATAGATCACCATACCGTTGCCTCCTGCCAGCCGGGCCTAGCCCAACTCCTCGTAGCGGATGTTCTGGTTCGTGTAAATGCAGAGGTCGCCGGCGATCTTCATGGCGCGCTCGGTGATGGCGCGCGCCTCCAGATCGGTGTTCTCGATCAGGGCGCGTGCGGCTGATTTCGCGAACCCGCCGCCGGAGCCGATGGCCGCCACCGCTTCGTCGGGCTCAATGACGTCGCCATCACCGCTGACGATGAAGGTATTTTGCAGGTCGGCCACCAGCAGCAGGGCTTCCAGGTGGCGCAGCACTTTGTCGGTGCGCCAGTCCTTGGCCAACTCCACAACGCTGCGCGGCAGGTTGCCGTTGTGCTGTTCGAGTTTGGATTCAAACCGGGCGAAGAGCGAGAAGGCGTCGGCTGTCGACCCGGCAAACCCCGCCACGATCTTCTCCTTGTATAAGCGGCGGAGCTTGTTGACCGAGGCTTTGAGCACTTCCGAGCCCATCGTCGCCTGTCCGTCGCCCGCCATCACCACCTTTCCGTTCCGGCGAACGCAAAGAATCGTGGTCCCGTGGATGCGCGCTTTCATGCTAATGACCCCAGTGTAGCGCGCCCCCCGCCGCCGCCCGCGCTACTTCGACTTCAAGTCGATCATGACCAGCTCGATGGGTGTGTCGCTCAGGCTCTGCTCGGAGTGGACCCCGGGGGTGCCCCAGCGCGCTTCTCCCGCCGCAAACGCCGCCTCCACCTTCGAGCCATCGGCGTTGGTCACCAGGATCTTCGCCGGCGTCAGGGCGATGGTGACGCGGTGGGTGGCGTGCTCATGCTGAGGAATCGAGCCCTTGGCCGGAAAGCGCACCCGCACCACCCGCACCTGCTCGTTCTCGAACTCCACCTTGTAGTTGCCGGGCGCGACCTTGAGCGGGTCGCGGGCCGGCCAGGCAACCGCCGAGCCCGCTTTGCGCAACTCCACTTCGACGATGCGGTAGGTGGTCCCGCCCACGTTTTCACTGGTGTGCATCCCGCCCAAGGGGTCCCAGCGCACCGTACCGGCGTCGAACTTCACGTCGTTTACCGCCTTGCCTTCATAGGCCAGCCGCATGACGCCTGGACTGAGGTGGACCATGACGCGGTTCAAGTCGTGCTTGTGCAGACGGCTCTTCTGGCCGGGCGCGTTCTGGGCCACCACGACGCGAACCCATTCATTTTCAATGGGAATCGGCCGAGTTTGGGCGAAGGCGGCTGCCGTCAGGAGGAGAGGGAGGATGGTACGCACGGCGGGATCATATCAGACCGCAGGCGCCCCTGCCGGCATCCGGACCCAAGTTCGCATGGTAAGGGCTTGCCGCTCCCCACGGTGCGCGAGGGGAACGATTCGGCCGGCGCCCCTTTACGCCGCCTTGCGCACGTGCGTACGCCAGACCTTGCCGAAGAGGTGAAACGCCGTCGCCGAACTTGGCTTGAGGATGAACCCAATGAAGCCGACCACGGCCCATGCCAGGTAGAGGTAGGTCACGTACTCATGAATGTGGCCGGCGATGAAACCCAACGCGCCCGGTCCCGGTTTCATCGGTGAAAAGGCGAATTGCACTACCCACAACGTGAATAGCGCCGAGGCCTCCCACCACACCATCTTCATGTTCACCAGGAAGATCATGCCGACCAGTGACTGACCAATGGTCATGAGGATCTCCAGTTCTTGTTGCTCGTCGAAGGGAATCGACGAGAGGGAGCCCCGGCTGATGGAGTAGACGATGGGCAGCATGGCCGCCAACAAGGTCCACTGGTTAATGTTGCTCGACACCATGTTCATCAGCGCCATCGGCGCTTTTTTGATGGTGCGCGCCCAATAGAACGCGCTCACCTTTTCGGGAACTCGCTGACAAACGGCGCCACCCACTGAACGAAGACAAAACTTGGGACGCCGATCATCGCCGAGAGCGCCAACAGGCTGCCCAGGAACGGTTCGGCGGCGAAGTAGATCAGCCCGCCGCCCGCGGCAAAGAGCCCGATGATGGCGATGTTCCGGATGCTGGGCGACGATTTGACGATTGCCCGCGGAATGCGGTCCATCTCTTCCATGTCTTCGTGTTCCTGAGGCGGCATGTGCGAAAGGATCCACAGGTAGACCACATAAATGAGGATCAGAACGCCCGCATCCCACACATTGAGCGAGGCTTTCCACCAGATGAAGAACGCATAGATGAGAGGCACCAGGAGTCCGACGACCTCGACACAATGCTCCTCCTCAAGGTCGATCTGCTCGAGGGGCTTCTTGTATTGCAGGCGGTGGAAGAGTGCGGCCGTGAAGTAGATCATCGGCCAGCCTAAGCCGGTGAGCAGGCGCAGCGCTCCGGTGAGGTTGGCGAGCAGCAGGGGAACCTGTTGTTTCCAGGCCAGCACGGCTTCCACGGCAAACTCGGGGAGGGTTTGCAGCCAAGCCAGAATTGCCAGCGCAAAGCCTTGCGCGACGTAATACTGAGCGCTTTCGGCGGCCCAGGCAATCATCATGGCGGCCAGCAGAATCGCGGGCGCGGCCCACAACGCGGTTTCCGGCCCCACCTGGCGGATCTCCAGGGCGGCGAGCAGAAAGAACGCGCACGTGGGCCCGTACACCGCAGCGGCGCGCGGGCTAACGAAACGAGACATTCAGGCTGTCCTTGTGAATGGAAGAGTGGAGTTGGAACTCGGCCTTGGGCTCAGGAAAGTCGCTGCGATAGTGGCCGCCGCGGCTTTCCTCGCGCGCCAGTGCGCAGCGGGCGATCAGTTGGGCAACACAGTGCAGGTTGCGCAGTTCATAGTGCGCGCGGGAGGGCGTGGCGGGCGATTGGAACGAGACACGGTCCAACCGGCGCAGGGCGGTTTTCAATTCGCTGGCCGCGCGGACGATGCCGCAATTGTGCCAGGTGAGTTCGCGCAAGCTGGCTTCGGGCAGATTGGGAATGGAGGATGCGGCCAAAGGCTCCGGGTTTCGGACGGGATCAGCGGCATGCTCCCGCATAGCCGCTCCGGCCCGGGCGCCGAAGACGATTCCCTCCAACAGAGAGTTGCTCGCCAGGCGGTTGGCCCCGTGCACACCCGTGCACGCGGCCTCGCCCGCCGCATAGAGTGCGGGCAGGGTGGTTAGTCCATGCAGATTGGTTCTCACTCCGCCCATCGCATAGTGCACGGCGGGCAGCACGGGGGCGGGCTGCCGCTCCAGGTCGATACCGAAGCTTCGGCAGGTTTCATAGATGCGGGGAAAGCGCTTGGCCACGAAGCCGGGTTCGCGGTGGCTTAAATCCAAATAGACATGCGGCTCACCCGTGCGCCTCAACTCGGCCACAATCCCGCGGCTCACCACGTCGCGCGGGGCGAGCTCCGCCATGGGGTGGTAGGCTTCCATGAACCGCTCCCGGTCGCCATTCAGCAACACTGCTCCCTCGCCACGGAGAGCCTCACTCAGCAGGAATGAGGGCGCGCCCTCCAGGTGGAGCGCCGTGGGGTGGAACTGGACAAATTCGATATCGCTGATCTCGGCTCCGGCGCGGTAAGCCATGGCCACGCCGTCTCCAGTGGCCACGTCGGGATTGGTCGTGACACGGTAGACGCGGCCCAGACCGCCCGTGGCCAGCAACACCGCGTTCGCATGAATCTCCAGATGGCGGCCCGTCTTTTCCTCAAACGCCATCGCACCGCAGACGCTCACACCGTCGGTGAGGAGATCGGTGATGGCGGAGAAACTGCGAATCTCCACCCTCGCCATGGAGACGGCCTTGTGGTAGAGCGTGCGTGAGATCTCACGACCGGTGGAGTCGCCATGGGCATGCAGCACGCGGCTGCGCGAATGGGCTCCCTCGCGGGCGAATAGCAGTTTGGCGCCTTCGCGATCGAACTCCGCGCCCCAGGCGATCAGTTCCTCAATCGCGTGAGGCCCCTCTTCCACCAGCGTCCGGACGGCGACCGGGTCGCACAGCCCGTCGCCCGCTTTGAGCGTGTCCAACTCGTGCAGCGACACCTCGTCGTCATCGTTCAGCGCGGCGGCAATCCCGCCCTGGGCGTACTCGGAGGAGGACTCATGCAGGCTATCCTTGGCCAGCACCAATACACGTCCGGCGGGTGAAAGCTCGATGGCGGCGCGCAATCCGGCGACGCCCGCGCCCACCACCAGAAAGTCTGTCTGGAGTATGTCTTCGGTCTGCGGCGTGATGTCCTAATGGTACAACGAGAGTATGCCAACCTTCGTAGTCGAGACGCCCCGGGAACGTTACCCGGTGGAGGTTTCTCGCGGGGCCCTGGGTTCCCTGGCGGCCCACATTCCTGCCCGCGCAGGCAAATTGTTCATCGTAACGACACAGGACGTGTGGAATCTCCACGCTGCCCGGATGCAGTCGGCCCTCGGAAGCCGCGCCTTCGAAGTGCTTCTGTTTCCAGGCGGTGAAGAGCGCAAGCGGATGGCCTCTGTGGAGGCTCTGGCCGACCAGATGGTGCAACTTGGGGCCGACCGCTCAAGCCTGGTCATCGCCTTCGGCGGCGGCATTGCCGGCGATCTGGGGGGCTTCCTCGCGGCCATCTTCATGCGTGGCATCCCGGTGATTCAGGTCCCCACCACGCTGCTTGCCCAGGTGGACGCGGCCGTGGGTGGAAAAACGGGGGCCAATCTCGTGGGCGGCAAAAACCTGATCGGCGCCTTCCACCAGCCCCTGGCCGTGCTGATCGACCCCGATGTGCTCACCACGCTACCGCCGCGGGAATACCGTGCCGGGCTCTTTGAAGTCCTGAAATGCGGCGTCATCCGCAGTCCGGGCCTGTTTGAGCGCATGGCCAACGATTCGGCGAAGGTTCTCGCCATGGATCCCGCCATTGTCGAGGAGATCATTGCCGAAAGCGTCCGCATCAAGGCCGAAGTGGTCTCCGCCGACGAAAAGGAAGGCGGGCTCCGGCGCATCCTCAACTATGGGCACACCATTGGCCATGCGCTGGAAGCCGAGACGCAGTACAAACACCTGCTCCATGGCGAAGCGGTCGCCTTCGGGATGCGCGCCGTGGGACATCTGGCGCAGCTCACCGGCGTCTGCGAAGCAGCTGACGTCCGGCGCATGAACGATGCCATTTCTGCCTATGGCGAGTTGCCTTCGCTCGCCGGCATCACCGCCGGTTCGCTGGTGGCCCGCCTCGGCAGCGACAAGAAGACGATTCAGGGTAAGGTCCACTTTGTCCTTGCCGAGAGCATTGGCAGTGTTGTGGTCCGCTCCGGCATTGAGGAGCGGCTCATCCACGAAGCGACCGGCATGGCGCTGCGCGAACTGGCGGCGGCGTGAGCAACACAGTCCAGGCCGCGCCGGGTTCCCGGCCGAAGGGGGTCGAAGGAGAGCAACAGGTCGGGCGCTGGGTGCGCCGCATGTTTGATGGCGTGGCCCCACGTTATGACCTGCTGAACCATGTGCTGTCGGGCAACATGGACACTCTGTGGCGGGCGCGCACGGTGAAGCTGCTGGCCGGGGAGATCGCCGCGCCCGGCACGGTTGTCGTTGACCTCTGCTGTGGCAGCGGCGACCTCATGCTGGCCCTCGCCAAACGCCGCGGAGCCACCGTATTCGGCACTGATTTCTGCCACCCCATGCTGCTTGAGGCCTCGCGCAAGAGCGCCACCCGCAGTGCCGCCACGCCGCTGTTTGAAGCCGACGCCCTCAACCTGCCGCTGGCCGCTGATTCAGCCAACGTGCTGAGCGTCGCCTTCGGGTTCCGCAACCTCGCCAATTACGAAAGGGGCCTGCGCGAGATGTGCCGCGTGTTGAAGCCCGGAGGCACGGCCGCGATCCTCGAGTTCTCCACGCCGCCCAACCGCGCCTTTCGAGCCTTCTACGACTTCTACTCGCTACGCGTACTGCCCCGGATCGGCGCACTGCTCTCCGGCCAGGATGCTGCTGACGCCTACCGCTACCTTCCGGAGAGCGTTCGCCGCTTTCCCGACGCCGACACGCTGGCGATGCTCATGCGGCAGTGCGGATTCACAAATGTCCGCTACCATCGCATGACGTTCGGCATCGTTGCGCTGCACATCGGTGTGAAGTCACCGCACGCCTCCAAATAATTCAACCTCCCGCACGCGCACGGCAATCTACAAGTGTGCGGAGGATTGGCGCTCAGGCGGACCATCCTCGGCAAGAACCCCAAGGAGACAATCTGTGAAACGTTTTATTCGCACCCTCGGCGTGAGCTGCGTCCTCGCACTCACCACCCTCTCGGCCAGTGCCGCCGACATCGTCGACACGGCAGTCGGAGCCGGCCAGTTCAAGACCCTTGCCACCGCTCTGCAGGCGGCGGGCCTGGTGGAGACGCTGAAGGGCCCCGGTCCATTCACCGTGTTCGCCCCGACCGACGAGGCCTTCGCAAAGCTGCCCGCCGGCACGGTGGAAACGCTGCTGAAGCCGGAAAACAAGGCCAAACTGCAGGCCGTTCTCACCTATCATGTGGTGGCCGGCAAGGTGATGGCCGCCGACGTGGTTAAGTTGAAGAGCGCCAAGACCGTCCAGGGCCAGAGCGCCAAGATCATGGTGAAGGGCGGCGAGGTGATGGTGGATGGGGCGAAGGTCGTGAAAACCGATATCGTCACCGACAACGGTGTGATTCACGTCATCGACTCGGTCATCCTGCCCAAATAAGCAGGCTGGGTCATGCTCACTGACTGCACCCAATGGCGCTGGGCCAGCCAGCCTGCGCCATTGGGAAATAAAATGATTCCTCCGGGCCATCAGGCGCGTCGCTTACACGGGAGTACAATGAACGGCCAAACGCAACTGCCACACGGCGCAGAACTTGACCGCTGGTCCACCAGCCGGGGCGAGGGCCTGGGAACGCTGAGTGAGCGCACACCAGTCCTGCTCGTTTTTCTCCGCCATGCCGGTTGCACCTTCTGCCGGGAAGCCTTGGCTGATCTGGCGCGGCAGCGCCTCCGCATTGAAGAGGCCGGCATCCACATCGTCCTCGTCCACATGAGCTCACGAGAGCGCTTCCGCCAGTTCGCCGGCGGTTACAAGCTCGATGATCTCGACCACATCACCAACCCCAATCGCGACCTGTACCGGGCGTTCGGGCTCAAACGCGGCAGCCTGCGGCAGCTCTTCGGGCTGGAGGTGTGGAAGCGCGGCATCAAGGCGGGAATCCAGGACGGGCACGGAATTGGCGCTACCGAAGGCGACGCCATGCAGATGCCGGGCGCGTTCCTCCTTCATGAGGGCAAGGTGATTCGCAGCCACCGTCACTACCTGGCCAGTGACCGCCCCAACTTCTTCCTCTTCTGCGCGCTCCCGTTTCTCGACAAGATCGAGCGCTCATCCGATGTCCAAACTGCTTGAGCCGTGGACGCTGCTGGTCGTTCACAGCGCGCTCGGGCTCTTTATGTGCGGCCTGATCTGGTTTGTGCAGATCGTCCACTACCCTCTTTTCGAAGCTGTGGGCCGTGAGCACTTCAGCCGGTATGAGCAACTCCATGTGCAGCGTGTGGGGTGGGTTGTGGGTCCGGTGATGTTGGCCGAAGCGGCCTCGGCGGTGGCCCTTCTCCTGTTCGCATGGCGGGAAGCCACGACAAGGCCCCTGTTGTGGGTCAATCTGGCCCTGTTGGCTTTGATTTGGATTAGCACAGCCGTCTGGCAAGTGCCGCAACATGAAGCTCTTCGTTCCGGGTTCCAAACCGAAGCTGCCCGTTTTCTGGTCGCCTCGAACTGGATTCGGACCGTCGGCTGGACACTACGCGGGGTGATCCTGGCTGGACTTTTAGCGGTCCGGCCGCCTGCTCAATAGCCGGGCTTGGCGGCAGTGGTGACCACTAACGCCCGGGCTCCCTGCGGAGACTCCCCGCGGTAGGCGTGGGTCAGGCTGGCGTCAAAGAAGGCGCTGTCGCCGGAATACAGCACATACTCCATGCTGCTGTGCTGCACGCTGAGGCTCCCGTCCAGCACGAAAATCAACTCCTGGCCCTCGTGTGTATGCGCCTGCGAATACTCTTCCCGCGGCGGGAAGTCGGCCCAATATCCTTGCAGTCCCTTGTTTTGCGCCGAGAAGGCAAGAGACTCAAAAAAGTAGCCGGGCGAACGCACTTCAGGCCGCTCCGGAAAGCGGATGCGCTCCGCGGCGCGCACCAGGTGAAACGAATGGTTTTCGTTGCTGTCGCCGAAGAAATGTTCCAAACCGACGTCGAATACCATGGCGATTCGCGCCAGGGTGGGCAGCGTCGGAATCAGCTTTCCATTCTCCAGTTGTGACAGCATGGACGCCGACAAGCCCGTGTGCCGGCCCAACTCCACCAGACCCAGTTTCTTCTTCAAGCGCAGTTGCCTCAGCTTCCGGCCGAGTTCGTAGCCGGAGAGAACACGGTGGATCGTTTCCTCACTCGTTTCTCTGGGACGCGAATCGCTTTCATCGGAGTTGAATTGTGGCTGCATTCTTTTCTCTTAGCTGAAACGAATTTTATCACAAACGAAACTCTTGAGCCAGGGGCGGTATCCTATTAGCTGAGGACCAATCATGCCCAACGTGACAGTCAACGTGCGCCAGATGGACGATATCGACCTTGTGGCCCTGGCACGCGAAGGCGATGAGCCATCGTTCCAGGAACTTGTGCGGAGACACTACGACCGCGCCTACAAGCAGGCGTTGTCCATCCTTCGTAATGAGGAAGAGGCCCATGACGAGGTGCAGAACGCATTTCTGAAGATTTGGAAGAGCCTGGGTCAGTTCCAGGGGAACTCAAAACTCAGCACCTGGATCGCCAGAATCGTGGTCAACCAGTGTCTGATGCGGCTCCGGCAACTGAATCGAGCCCGTCTGGTTTATCTGGAAGACACGGCAGACGGCGAGGACCGGACGAAGATGGATCTCGTTGATCCGACGCAGACTCCCGAGGCGGCAACCGGCGAGCGTGAGGTTAGGCAACTGGTGCACCGGGAAATCGGCCGCATTCCGGCATTGCTGCGCCGCGTGTTCATCCGTCACTACCTGGACGGCGTGCCGCTCCAGCAGGTGGCCGATGAGATGAACCTGACGTTGGGCGCAACCAAGTCGCGGCTGTTGCGAGCGAGAGCCGAATTGCGCGAGCGCCTCGCCAAGCACTGTGGCACGATGGGCGCCGCTACCCTGCTCTCCTAGAACGGACGAGGGCGGCCATTTGGCCCCCTCTTGCAGTTGATTGGGATCTCGTACCGAGAAGGCGGTCCCATGTCCGGAACCCGCCGCCGATTCCTTGCCGGCGCATCCCTCGCATTTTCCCCAACGCTGGCCCAAACCGGCTCCAATGATCGCATCCGTCTGGGCCTCATCGGCAATGGGGGCCGCGGCAATGCGCTCTTCTCCGAGGTGGCGAAGTCGGGCGAAAACGCCGCCATCACGGCGGTTTGCGACGTCTGGCGTGTCAACCGCGACGCCATGGCCGCCAAGGTCAAACAGACCTTCGGCGCGGCTCCCTGGGAAACCACCCGCTATCAGGAATTGCTGGCCCGCAAGGATGTTGACGCGGTCCTCATCGCTACGCCCGACATGACCCATCCGAAGATCCTCGCCGACGCTGTTGCCGCCGGCAAGGATGTCTACGTGGAAAAGCCATTTGCCGTTGATTTCAACGACGCCAAAATGGCCTACCTGGCCGTGAAGAAGACCGACTGCGTTGTACAGGTCGGCACCCAACGCCGCAGCGAGGCGGGGCTCATCGGCGTTGCAAAGGCCATTCAGGGCGGGGCGATCGGCAAAGTGACCCGCGTCAACATGGAGGTGAACTTCCAGGAGGCACGCTGGCGGCGCGACCACCACATGGTGAAGGCTGAGGATGTGGATTGGGAGGCGTTCCGGTTTGGAGGACGCATTTCCGGGGGATTTGACGCACGGAAATTGCGCGAATGGCAACTGTTTCGCGAAACCACCAACGGCATCGCCGGTCTCTGGATGTGCCATTACATCGACCTGCCGGCCTGGTTTCTCAACGATCCGTTCCCGCAGCGGGTGGTCGCCCTGGGCGGTGTCTACCTGTGGAAAGATGGCCGCCAGACGAGCGACGTCTTCGAGGCGATTTGCGAATACAAGGACTGCCTGGTGACCTTCGCCATGAGCCTCACCAACTCAAGCGGCGGCCGCAACCACTGGTTCGGGACCAAAGGGACGATTAATGCCGACACATTCCAAATGAGTGGCGACGGTAGCCGCGACCCCAACCGGCTGGAGGGCGCCAGCGCGATCGAGAAGATCGAGGTCGATTCGCACATGGCCAACTTCCTCAAGTGCATGCGCACGCGCCAGCAGCCGCGGGCGACGGTGGAAGCGGGCTACTCCCATGCCGTGGCCGGATGCATGGCGGCGACGGCGCTGGAAACGGGACGCCGCGTCGGATATGATCCTGCTCGCATGGAACTGACATGACGCGCCGGCAGTTTACGTCCATGGCGGCAATTCCTTTCGTGAAGCAAGCTCCTCCCGTGCGGACCGTGGAGGTCTTCCCGGCGCCCTATCCGGTGACCGGCTACTTCCGCTTTCTGCCGAAGCCTGAGCGCCCCTCGGTGCTCGTCAAAATCACCTGTGAAGACGGCACCTCCGGCTGGGGACAGAGCGTACCCATTCCCACCTGGAGCTACGAAACGCCGGAAGCCGCCGAGCACACCTTGCGCCATTACCTGGCCCCGGTGATGATCGGACGCAACCCGACCGACCTGGCCGGGGCGCACGAGGCGATGCGCAAAGCCATCTCGCCGTCCTATTCCACCGGCATGCCGATTACCAAGGCGGGCATCGACCTGGCCCTCCACGACATCGCCGGAAAACTGGCGGGCAAGAACGTGGCCGCGCTGTGGGGACGCAAGCCGCTTGAGAAAATCCCGCTCAGTTGGACCGTCAACGTCCGCACGCTGGCCGAAGTGGAACCGCTCATGGCGGACGGCAAGAAGCGCGGCTACCGTCACTTCAACATCAAAGTGGCGCCCGACGTGAAGGCCGACATCGAACTTGCCAAGACCGTGCGCCGGCTTGCGCCGGACTGCTTCCTGTGGGCCGACGCCAACGGAGGCTACGACCTGGCCTTGGCGCTCGCAGCCGCACCGAAGTTGAGGGAGGCCGGCGTCAACGTGCTGGAACAACCGGTACCGCCGAACCGCCTCAGCTGGCTGGCCGAGTTGAAGAAGCAGGGCGCGCTGCCGCTGCTTCTGGACGAAGGCGTTGTTTCGGTCACCGATCTCGAGGAGTTCGACAGACTCGGCTTGCTCGACGGAGTGGCCATGAAGCCCGCGCGCACAGCCGGACTGTGGGACGCCGAGCGCCAGGTGGCCTATCTCGAACGTGAGAAGAAGATGTTCCTTGGCAGCGGCCTTACAGATCCCGATGTGGCGCTGGCCGCCGCGCTGATCCTCTATGGAGCCTACGGGCTGAAGTATCCAGCCGCGCTGAATGGCCTACAGTTCCTCGCAGGCTCGTTCCTCAAACAGCCGTTCGCGCTGGAGGACGGGGCGCTCCGCGTGCCTGCGGGACCGGGCCTAGGGATCGAAATCGACGAAGGGAAGGTGCGCCATGCGGCGGGCCGTTAGCCTGATTCTGTTTCTGTCTGCAGCGATGCTTTCGGCCGCTGACTTTGCCTGGCAGGACATTGCCGGCGCCATGGTGCTGACCGAGGATGGCAAGACGGCGCTCGCTTACAAGCACGCCGCGGCCCTTGCTCCTGGCGCGCCCGAGGACCGCCGCCGCTGCTGCTACCTGTTTCCCGTGATGACCCCCGCCGGGGTTTCGCCGCTCGACGACTTTCCCTCAGACCACTACCACCACCGCGGCCTCTTCTGGAGCTGGCCCGTGGTGGAAGTCGAAGGCCAGCGCTACGACATATGGCTCGTCAAGGGCATCGCCGCCCGCACCGTAGGGCCTGTGGCCGCCCGGCTTACTCAAGGCCGAGCCTACCTGGACGCGACAAACGGCTGGTTCGCCGGCGAGCGGCAACTGGTGAAGGAACAGGTGCGCGTGGAAGTCCTCCCCGCCTCTGGGCCTACGCGCACGCTTCGGGTCGAGCTGCAATTTGAGGCGGTCTCCGTCCCGGTGACGCTCCGCGGCTCGCAGGAAAAGGGCAAAAGCTATGGCGGCTTCAGCGCGCGCTTTGCCCCCCGTGAAGACACCATCCTCCGCGCCGACGGCGAACGCCTGAAGCGCGACGAAGACCTCATTCCGCACAAGTGGGCCGAACTGGAGGCTGTTTATAAAGGCCAGAGAGCCGTCGTGCGCATCACGCCGGATGAGAAGAACCCTCTCGCTCCCTACCAGTGGTGCCTGCGCGCCTATGGCTTTGTCGGCGCGAGCTTCCCCGGCCGCACCGACACCGTCCAGGGATACACCATCGAGCCCGGCAAGCCACTGCGCCTGGCGTTCACGGTGACGCTGACTGACCTGGAATAGACGCGTGACATACTGAAGAGCGCCCGTGCTCTTCCTCTTCCACCCCACGCCCATCGGCGATCTCCTCGTCGCCGGCGACGGCAACGCGCTCAGCCTCATTGGCTTCCCCCAGGGCAAGGGGCGGCGTGAGCCCCACCCGGACTGGGACGAGGACCCCTCAGCGTTCGCCGCCGTCCGCCACCAACTGGACGCTTACTTCGGCGGCACGCTACGCCGGTTCGACCTCCCCCTTGCCCCACGGGGAACCGAATTCCAACTGGCCGTGTGGGAGGCGTTGACCCACATCCCCTACGGCGAAACCATCACCTACAGCGACCTCGCCATCCGAATTGGCAACCCGGCGGCTGTGCGGGCCGTGGGCGCTGCCAATGGCGCCAATCCCATTCCCATCGTCGTGCCCTGCCACCGCGTGATCGGCGCCGATGGCAGCCTCACCGGCTTTGGCGGCGGGCTCGACACCAAGCGCTGGCTGCTGCGCCACGAAGGCGCCGCCGGCCACGGCGAACGGGCCGAGCAGAGCGAACTTCCGTTCTCTACCGGGCGGCCGACGTAACCAGCGTCCTCATCTCAATCGGGACGAACTCCCGCTCCGGAGCGCCCGTGTACACCTGCCGCGGCCGGGCGATCTTCTGCTCGGGATCGACGATCATCTCCTGCCACTGCGCCAGCCAGCCCACGGTTCGCGGAATCGCGAACAACACCGTGAACAACTCCGGCTGGAAGCCCATGGCCTGATACATAATGCCCGAATAGAAGTCGACGTTCGGATAGAGTTTGCGCTGGATGAAATACTCGTCGTTCAGGGCAATCCGTTCCAGCTCGAGAGCCACCTCCTGCATCCGGTTCGGACCCGTCACCTCAAACACCTGCTCGGCGGCCCATTTGATGATCCGCGCCCGCGGGTCGAAGTTCTTATAGACGCGATGGCCGAAGCCCATCAGCTTGCCGTGGCCTTCCTTCACCTGCTTCACATAGGCCGGCACGTTGTCCTTTGAACCGATCACGGCCAGCATCTTCAACACTTCCTCGTTGGCGCCGCCATGCAACGGTCCGGACAGCGCCGCCGCGGCCGCCGCCACGCTCACAAAGGGGTCAGCCTGCGAACTGCCCACGCTCCTCATGACATTGGTGCTGCAGTTCTGCTCGTGGTCGGCATGGAGGATGAACAGGATGTCCAGCGCTTTGGTCAACGCCGGGTGGGCCACATAGCGCGGCTCCACCATCTTCCACAGCATGTTCATGAAGTTGGCCGTGTAGCTGAGATCGTTGTCGGGATACACGTAGGGCAACCCGAGGCTATGGCGGTAGGTGTAGGCGGCGATGGTCGGCACCTTGCCGATCAACCGCAGAACCTGCCTGCGCCGCGCCGCCGGATCAAGCACGTTGCGCGCATCGTCATACACTGACGACAACGCCGCCACCGTGCTGATGAACATCGCCATCGGGTGCGCGTCGTAGCGGAAGCCCTCGAGGAACTTCTTCGTGGTTTCGTGCAGCATCGTGTGATGCGTCACCTCGTCGCGCCAGTGGGCCAGATGGGCCTGCGTAGGCAGCTCGCCCTCCAAAAGGAGATAGGCGACCTCCAGAAAACTGCACTGCTCAGCCAACTGCTCAATCGGATAGCCACGATAACGGAGAATGCCCTTGTCGCCATCGATGTACGTGATGGCGCTGCGGCACGACGCGGTGTTCTGGAACGCGGGATCGTAGGTCATCATGCCGAAATCATCCGGCCCTTCTTTGATCTGGCGCAGGTCCATGGCACGAATGGTGCCGTTGTGGATGGGTACGTCAAAGACGCGCCGTGTCCGGGAATCTTGAATGAGAAGTGAGGGGGGTGTCGCCATTGCGGACTCCTTCCACATCAACTGGCTGGATCCAAAGCAAAGGCACCGGTCCCGGCGGAGTGGACCGGATCATTCGTATGTTGGCGGTTCGCGCGTTCCGCGTGAATTCCGGCTCCAGATTACTGCCGGACGCGGTGGTTGTAAAGGGAAAACGCGCCTGAGGGAAAACGCGCCCTACTTCACCCAGATGTGCACGCCGCGCCGGCTGGTTGCGCTGCCCGCTGTGACGAGAACCTCAGCCGGCCCGGGCACGACAGTCTCTGGAACCACGGCGTTGATTTGCGCCGCGCCCTCCACCAGACCTGGAGCTTGGCTGGCGTAGAGCACCTGCGCCACGCGGCCGCCGATCAGGGCTTGCGCACCGCTGTCCTCGCGAATTCCCGTCCCGTAGAACTGCACCACCGATCCCCGCGCCGCCGGATTGGCCTGCGTGTTCAGCGTGTTGTCCTGATTCAACGCCGCCGCCGCGCCTAGTCCGGAACCGGTCTGGGTGAACAGGCCCGGCGCCGCGAACCTGGTTCGCACCTCGAACGAAGCCAAGGTCGTCCCGCCATCGACAACCTGTACCTGCGCCGTATCGCTGGGCAGGTCGGGCACCGTGAAGTTGAGCTGTCCCGCTGAGCGGAAGAAGATCGCTGGCCGCCGTCTCCCCAAACAGCACGCGCGTATTCGCCGTGAAGCCGCCGCCAAACAACGTCGCCAACTGCTTCGGCGCCACCTCTCCGTTGAGCAGTGTCGCCGCGCTCACTAGTCCCGCCCCGCGCACCGCGGGCGGAGTCGCTTCCAGCCGGAATCGCGCCAGCGGAACATCGTGGTCCGATGCCCGCTGCGGCTCCGAGGTGAGGTTGAAGTCGATCACCGGAAACGGTGTGTTCGTGTGCGCCACCTCGTAGCGCGAGAGCCTGGCGTTCATGCTGGGCGAGACGAAGATGTGGTCGAGCTCCTGCAACTGCCCGTCCTCAATGTAGGTGTAGCCTTCCTCGATCGGCAGCCTCGCGCCGAGCCGGACATAGCCTGCATCGAGCAGCGGCTGCAGCATCGCCCCGTTGCCGTCATCGAATGGATGGGCGTTGAAGTCGCCGAGGATGATCGCGTTCTCCGCCCGCAGCCCGGCCGCGATCCGCGCCACCGCATCGGCCTGCGCTTGCCGCTTCTCGCGCACGGCGGCATCGCCCGCGTTGATCAACGAACGCTGATGCACGGTCAACACGGCCACCGCAAAGCCCTGCGCGGTTGCCCGCAGCAGCAGCGGCGGACGGTCGTGAATCGGGTTGTCCTTCTCCAACTGCGTCACGCTTTGCACGGTCACCCGCGCGGTGTTGACGAGGAAGCCCACGTCGATGCCTGACGGATCGTTGCCCTCCTGCACATAGGCGCGCCAGGCGGCGCCCAGCTTGCGCGCCAGTTGTTCAAGAGCGTTCAGGTTGTCCACCTCCTGCACGGCGAGGATGTCCGGCGACCGCAGCAGGTTCGTAATGTGCAGCGCGGTCTTCGTCAGCCGACGTTCGAAGGCTTCTGGCGTCAGCACCGGGTCCGAGACGCCGGCGTCGTCACGGTCATCGAAGAATCGGCGCAGGTTGAAGGTGGCGAGAGTCAGCTCCTGCTGGGTGGGTGACAGGGCTGGGCGGACGTTGCGCGACGTAACAAACGAGAGTCCGTTCCGCACTACGAGCGACCATGCCCCATCCGCGAAGTCCACCGCCCCAGTGGCCGATGTAACGCCCCCCCCTACCCGGGCGAACCCTCCAACCCCGTCCAGCCGCAGCCGCTCGGGATTGCCATCCGCAACGGCCGGCTCGGCCACCGGCGAGGGAAACTCGCCCGCCACTGCCCACGCAATGCCATTCGAGGTAGCCGTCGCCGTCGCATCATTGACCGTGCCTCCGGCAGCCTGCACCACCTTCAATCCGAAGAGGGTGCGCTGCATCCCTTCAAAACGCTCCCACTCGTCCAGCCGCGCAGCGGGCTCCAAAGGTACGCCGGTTGGACTCAAATTACGCAACCCATCCCCCACCACCTCCACCACCGGCTCTACAATTTCCGTCACAGTGTTGAATTCCATCACCGTCCCAGTCACACGCACCAACTTCCCTACCGCCGCCTCCGCCACCGGCGCGGTTCGGGTGAAGATGAACAACCCCTCGCTCGTTTCCGGATTGCGGTCGCTGTCCTCAAATCGCGACTCGATGTAGAACCCGTTCGACCTCCGCTGTGTCACCACACCGCGCGTCACCACATACTCGCCCTCATACGGCGACTTGAGCCCCGCGCCCTGGATCTGCGAAATCGTCAGCTCGCGCGCCGGGGGTGGCGCCGCGCCGCACACCTTCACCGGTGATGCGGAGTTCCTCGGCGCGGGCGGGCCATTCGTGAACCCCTCGCCGCACCCCGCATCCCTCCGCAAGGAAGCCGCCGTGTTCGACAGCCCAGAGTAGTTCACTAACTCCACCTGCGCGCCATCGGCCCGCACAATGCGTACCTTTGCCGCCGTCGCGCTCATGGCGATGGTCCCGCTCACATCGGGCGTGGGCAGGTCCTCTGTCCCGCCCGCTCCCGCCGCCTGCGCGATCAGGTAATACCCATTGGCCGGGATCGTCCCCGCCAGCGCCGTCGATTGCGTGAACTCCCCCGTTGCGCTCGCATACTCAAACTTCCAGCCCTCCAGCGCCACCGGCGCATCCGTGCGATTGAACAGCTCCACGAAGTCGTTCTTGAGCGACGCCCCCGCGTTCCCTCCACCCCCATAGATCTGGCTCACAACCACACCCGCCGTTTGCCCCAGCGCCACCTGCGCCGCCATCAGCCAACCAAGCCAGACCACTCGCCTCATGCCGCTACAATAGCAATTTGTATAAAGACCTCCGCATCACCGTCATCATTCCCTGTCTGAATGAAGAGCAGGGCATCGAAAAGGTGTTGCGCCGCATGCCGCAGTTCGTCGATCAGGTGATCGTCGTCGATAACGGCTCCACTGACCGCACCTCGGACGTGGCCCGCTCGCTCGGCGCCGAGGTCATCCGCGAAGACGTCCGCGGCTACGGCCGCGCCTACAAGACCGGGTTCTCCCAGGCCACCGGCGACATCATCGTCACCCTCGACGGCGACCACTCCTATCCGCCCGACGCCATCAGTTACTTGATCGAAGCCTTCCTCCACCTCGAGGTCGATTTCCTCAACGCCTCCCGCTTTCCCGTGCGCGACAAACACGCGATGAGCTTCAAGCACAAGTTCGGTAACTTCGTCCTCTCGCTGGCCACCTCTCTCCTCTTCTTCCGCTGGGTCGCCGACTCGCAAAGCGGCATGTGGGTGTTCCGCCGCGCCATCCTCAAAGAGATGAAGCTCGAAAGCGACGGCATGGCCTTCAGCGAAGAGATCAAGATCGAGGCCCTGAGAAGCTCCAGGATCCGCTTTGAGGAGATCCCCGTGCAGTATTCCAGCCGTCTCGGAGAAATCAAGCTCAACCCCTGGCGCGACGGCTTCAACAACCTCTGGTTCCTTCTGAAGAAGCGGTTTGCACGATGAGCGAGGTGGTCCTCGTCATTCCCAACTGGAACGGCGAGGCCCATTTGCGCCGCCTTTTCCCCTCGCTTGCCGCGCAAACCTGCGCCCCTGAACGCATCCTGATCGTCGACAACGGCTCCACGGACGGTTCGGTGGATTACGCTCGTTCGCAGGGCGCAGTGGTGCTCGCGCTGGAACGCAACTTCGGATTTGCCGTGGCCGTCAATCGAGGCATCGCCGCCACCACGGAACCGCTCATCGGGATTCTCAACAACGATGTCACGCTTGCCCCTGACTACCTGGGGCGCGTGGTGGATTCACTTAGAGGTGGGGCCTCCTTCGCTTCCGGTAAAATCTACCAGCCCGGCGGGCACAATGTGCTGGATGCGGCCTGGGATCTGGTGACCCGCGCCGCCCTGCCGCTTCGCTGCGGCCACGGTCAGCCCGACGCTCCGCCATTCGACGAACCCCGCACCGTCGACATCGTTCCGCTCACCGCCGCCCTCTTCCAGCGCCGGGTCTTCGACGTGCTTGGCGGTCTCGACGAACGCTTCGAGTCCTACCTGGAAGATGTTGATCTCGGCCTCCGCTGCGCCCTTTCCGGCCTCAACGGGCGCTACGTTCCCGCTGCCCGCGCCGAACATTGGGGAAGCGCAACCCTGGGCGTGTGGCACCCGGAAACGGTCCGCCGCATGGCGCGCAACCAGGTTTATCTCGTGGCCAAGCACTACCCCCGCCACTGGCCGCTCTCGCTCGGCTGGCCGGTTCTGGCGGGTCAATTGCTCTGGGGAGTGGCAGCCCTGAAACAAGGCCGGGGTATACCCTGGCTCGTCGGCAAACTACAAGGGTTGCGCGAGTATGCGCAGGTGCGCGGCGCGGGTCCGGCCGCCCCGGAAGGCGAGCTGGCCGCGCTACTCGATCGCTTTGAACGGGAACTGATTGAGCTGCAAATGAAAACTGGCCCTGACCGCTTCTGGTCGTGGTATTTTCGGTGGACAAGGTGATGAGCGCGTCCACCGGTGTCGTCATCGTCAGCTACCACTCGGCTGAGTGTGTGGCAGCCTGTGTACGCTCTGTTCTCCTTCATTTTGATGAAGTTGTGGTGGTTGACAACGGCTCGACGGACGCCTCGGCGGTGCAGGCCCGGTCGGTGCCGGTCCCACCTGGCAAGCGGGTCGATGTGTGGGAGGCCGGGCGTAATCTCGGCTTCGCGGGGGGCATCAACGCCGGCGTACGGCGACTCACCACCCCGAACATCCTCGTTTTGAACCCGGATGTCGAGTTGCCGCCGGACACACCCATCCGCCGCGCCCTCGAAGAGGCCCTGGCGCTGGAAGGCACAGGCGCCGCTGCGGGTGTGCTGCGCGAACCGGGCCTCGGTCCTCAGACGGGGTTCACCGTTCGCATGCTTCCCCGCGCCCTCGACCTGATACTGGAGGCTTTGGGTGTCAACGCCCTCTGGCCCTCCAACCCGGTCAATGTCCGCTACCGCTGCCTGGATCTCGACTTGCACCAGGCGCAACAAGTGCAACAGCCCGCCGGGGCCTTCTTCGCCTTCCGCCGCGAGGCATGGGAACAACTGGGGGGCTGGGACGAGCAATTCTACCCTGTGTGGTTCGAGGACGTCGATTTCTGCCGCCGGCTGCTCGCCTCAGGCTGGAAAATCCGCCTCGCGCCTGAGGCGCGGGCGCTTCATACGGGCGGCCACTCGGTAGGAAAACTCCCCTCGGCGGAGCGCGCAAGTTATTGGTATGGTAGCCTACTAAGGTATTCAGCCAAGCACTTCGGGCCGTGGCGTACACGGGTTGTGGCGGCCGCCGTGCTGTTGGGAACCACCGGAAGAATGTTTTTTCATTGTCTTCATCGGCGGCGCGAAGCCGTAGGCGCATTCACCGCTTCAGCGGGGATTGCGGCGCGCTGCCTGATGACGGGCCGGGCGCCCAGCGCACCCGCAGGCGGCTCACCGCGAGCGAATCAGGGACTCACCACTCGTCACCTACATGGCTTATAACGATCTCGTTTCGGTCACTGTCGTCACGTATAACAGCGGGCGGTTCATCCGCCGGTGCCTGGAATCCGTTCTGGCGCAGGATTATCCGAACCTGGAGATTGTGGTCATCGACAATGCTTCCTCCGACGGCACCACGGACATCCTGGAGCAATTCGAGGAACGCTGCGAGATTGTGTACAACCAGGAGAACATCGGCTTCGCGGCGGCTCAGAACCAGGCCATCGCGCTCTCCAGCGGCGAATGGGTGCTCACGCTGAACCCGGATGTACTGCTCGAAACCGATTTTGTCTCCATGCTTGTTCAGGCCGGGCAGATGGATAAGAAGGCCGGCACCATCTGCGGCAAACTCCTTTCGCTCACCTCGAATTTCGATCTCCCCGAACAGGCTCTGGTCGATTCCACCGGCATCTACTTCACCCCCATGCTGCGCCACCTGGATCGCGGCAGCCAGGAGATCGACCGCGGCCACTATGTGAAGCACGAATACGTCTTCGGCGCCACGGCCGCCGCCGCGCTCTACCGCCGCAAGATGATCCTCGACATCGCCGTCGAGGGCGAGTTCTTCGACACCGATTTTTTCGTCTACCGTGAAGACGCCGATGTCGCCTGGCGAGCTCAGTTGCTGGGCTGGAAGTGCCTCTACACGCCGCTGGCGCGCGGCTACCACGTGCGCAGCGTGCTGCCCGGCAACCGCCGCGCCCTGCCTTCAGCCATCAACATGCACTCAGTGAAGAACCGCTTCCTGATGCGCATCAAGAACATCACGCCTTCGCTTTACTGGCGCAACGCGCTCTCCATCACCCTGCGCGACGCGGTGGTGCTGGGCTGCTGCCTGCTGCGCGAACACTCCTCGCTGCGGGCCTTCACCTACGTGCTGGGCAACTGGAAGCGCGTGCTCGCCAAGCGCCGCGAGATTATGCGCCGCAAGCGCGTCAGCGATGAATATATCGCCTCCTGGTTCAGCTACGAACCGGTGAGTTTCCCGGCCAAAGCGCCCAGCTCTGGTAAGGCCACCGCAGCCAAACCGGCCGCCCGCACCGCCACGCGCACCCGCACGGCAGGCCGTTAGCGGCCCCACGCTTTCATGCGCATCGCCATCGCCGGCACGCGCGGCATCCCGGCCCGCTACGGCGGCTTTGAGACCTTCGCTGAAGAGCTTGGCCGCCGCCTCGCCGCGCGCGGCCACGACGTCCTGATCTACTGCCGCCAGCGCCACGCCTCCACCCACTACCTCGGCTGCCGCCTCGTGTACCTGCCTACGCTGCGCCACAAATACCTCGACACGGTCGCCCACACCTGGCTCTCCACGATCGACCTCCTCTTCCGGCGCGCCGACGTGGCCCTCTATTGCAACGCCGCCAACGCCATCTTCACCTGGCTGCCGCGCCTCACAGGCATCCCTGTCGCCCTCAACGTCGATGGCCTGGAACGCAATCGCAAGAAATGGAACCGCCTCGGCCAGCTCTGGTATGAGATGAGCGAGCGCTGGTCCACCTGGTTCCCCAGCCGGGTCGTCAGCGACGCCGAGCAGATCAAGGCCTACTATCGCCAGACCTATCGCACGGACTCCGACTTCATCCCCTATGGCGCCGACCAGGAGGTGCTCACCGCGCACGACGTCGTCGACGGCCTGGGGCTGCGCCGGGGCCAGTATTTTCTCTATGTTTCGCGCATGGAGCCGGAGAACAACGGCCTGCTTGTGCGCGAGGCTTTTGAGCAGGTCGCCACGGATTATCAACTTGCTCTCGTCGGTGACGCCCCCTACGCCGCGGAGTACATCGCCCGTGTGCGCGACACGAAGGACCCGCGCATTGTCATCCCCGGCGCTGTCTACGGCGAAGGGTACAAGCAACTGGGCTCACACTGCCTCGCCTACATCCAGGCCACCGAGGTGGGCGGCACGCATCCGGCGCTCATCGAAAACATGGGCCGCGGTGCGCTCACGCTCTATCTCGACACGCCGGAGAACGCCGAAGTGGCAGGCGGCGCGGCCATCCCGTTTACACATGACACGCTGGTTGACCGGCTGCGCGACGTGCTTGCCATGAGTGATGCTGAGCGCGATTCGTGGCGTGAAAAGGCCCGCCGCCGTGTCGAGGAGCGGTACAGTTGGGAAGCCGTGACCGATGCCTACGAAGCCCTCTTCCGGAGGTTGCGCGCATGAGCCTGCCGCGCCGTTCGTGGGTCGAGGTCTCGCTCGGGGCAGTAGCCGCGAACTTCCGTGCGGTGCGCAATCTGGTGGGCGAAGGTGTCACGGTGGCCGCCGTCGTCAAGGCCGATGCCTACCGGCACGGCGCTGTGGAAGTCGCCCGCGTTCTCGAACAGGAAGGGGCGCAGTGGTTTGCCGTCTCCAATGCCGAGGAAGGGCTGGAACTACGCGAGGCCGGCATCGCGGCGCGCATCCTCGTGATGGCCGATGGCCCGCACGTGGCGCGGCTTGGACTCACGCCTGTCATCCATTCTCTCGATGCCCTGCGCGAACTGCCCGCCGGCGCGGCCTATCACCTGAAGCTCGACACCGGGATGGGGCGCCTTGGCACGCGCGAACCGGTGGCCGCCATCGTGGAGGCTGTCCGCAAATGCCCGGCGCAGTTGGAAGGGCTCATGACGCACTTCGCTTCGAGCGCGGACTACATCGGCACGCAGACCGACGAGCAACTGTCCGCCTTCGACGCTGCCGCCACTGCGCTGCACGCCGCCGGACTCGCCCCGCGCTACCGCCACGCCTGCTCTACCATCCCCATCGCCTATGGCCGCCGCGCTGCCTGGCACAACATGGTTCGCCCTGGCATGGCGCTTTACGGTTACGTCTCCCCCGCCCGCGGAGATGCGCCGCCGAGCGAACTCCGCCTCCAGCCCGCGCTCACGTGGAAGGCCTCCATCCTGGAAGTGAAGGATGTCCCCAAGGGCGCACACATCGGCTACGGCGCGGGCTTCACCACTCCACGCCCCATGCGCATCGGCATTCTCGCGCTTGGCTACGCCGACGGCCTTCCCCACCGCCTTTCCGGCCGCGGCCGCGTGATCGCCGCAGGCGAGTGGGCCCCGGTTCTCGGCGCCGTTTCAATGGACCTCACCACCATCGACCTCACCGCCGCGCCGCACTTACAAGTTGGCGATTCCGTTACGATTCTGGGCCGCGAGGGGGATCTCACCCAGGACGCCCAGGCTCTGGCCCGTTCCGCCGGCACGATCAGCTATTCCCTGCTCTGCGGCATCCATGAACGCGTGCGAAGAGTGTATCTTCCGTAACCCCGGGGCCATGCCGCCACGTCGTTCTCTGTCATGCGACGCAGAACCTTTCTTCCCCTCCTGGCCGCGCCCGCGTTAACGGGGCAGGCGCGCCAGGACCATTGGCCTCACTGGCGCGGGCCGCAGCAGACGGGCGTAGCCGCCACCGGCGCGCCGCTGAAATGGTCGGCCACCGACAAGGTGGCCTGGAAGTTGGACATCCCCGGCCGCGGATTCTCGACGCCGGTCACCTGGGGTGAAAAGCTCTTCCTCACCACCGCTGTTCCGCACGGCGCACCTCCGGCGGCGGCTCCTGAGCCCGGAGGCGGTGGACGCCGCGCGGGCGGCGGCGCAGGGCCGATGGTCGAGCACAAGTTCCAGGTGATGTGCCTGGACCGCCGCAGCGGCAAGCTGCTCTGGGAGCAGACCGCCAAGACCGCCAAGCCCCACGAAGGCTACCACCAGACCTACGGCAGCTTTGCCTCTAACTCGCCCATCACCGACGGCAAGCGGCTCTATGCGAGCTTCGGCTCGCGCGGCCTGTTCTGCTACGACCTCAACGGCAAACTTCTCTGGCAGAAGGACGGCGTCGCGATGCGCATGCGCAATGCCTTTGGCGAAGGCGCACCGACGGCGCTCGATTCCGGCATCCTGCTCGTCAAGTTCGACCAGGAGTCCGGTTCGTTTCTGACGGCGCTGGACGCCACCACTGGCGAGCAGATCTGGAAACACGAGCGTGACGAGATCTCCTCCTGGAGCGGCCCGCTGGTGATTACCCATGGCGGCGTGCGCCAGGCCATCGTCAGCGCGACGCGTCGCACCATGAGCTATGAATTGAAGACCGGCAAGGTGTTGTGGGAGGTGGGCGGCCTGGGGCCGAACGTGATTCCGCAGCCGCTCGTCATCGACGACATCGCGCTCGTCATGAGCGGCTTCCGCGACCCCAACCTCATGGCCATCAAACTTGGCCGCACGGGCGACCTCACCGGCACCGACGCCATCCTGTGGCAAAACCAGCGCGGCAACAGTTACACTGCCGCGCCGGTGATGCACGAGGGGCTCTACTACTTCATCACCGACACCGGCATGGTGAGTTGCTTTGACCCCAAGACCGGCACGCCGCACTATCACCAGCAGCGCCTGCCCAAGGCCGTCAGCTTTAAGGCCTCGCCCGTGATGGCCGGCGGCAAGCTCTACCTGGCAAGCGAGGAAGAGGATGTGTTCGTGCTGAACGCCGGACCGAAGTTCGAGGTGGTGGAGACCAATACCATGGCCGGCCAGAGCTTCATCTCCTCGCCCATCGTCGTCGACAACACGCTCTACCTGCGCTCGCGCACGACGCTGTTCTGTATCAAGGGGTAGAGACGGTGGGTGAGCCGTCAATCGTCCCCCCCCCCCACCCCCCCCCCCCCCCCCCCCCCCCCCCCCCCCCCCCCCCCCCCCCTGATCCGCACGTTGCGGAACATGACCACGCTGTTCGGGTCGTGCAGTTGCAGGCCGATCCCCCCCGCCCCCCCGCCCCCGCGGCTTCTGCGCTTTTGCGCGACTCCAGGCGGAGGCGGTTCCAGTCGCCTGGTTTCTGGGAGCCGGTCTTGGCCTTGGCGAAGAGGTAAATGCTGCCGGTCGGATAGGGGTCGTTGGCGTAGCCGTTGGAGATCTGCACCTCGTAGCCGTTGTGAGACGGTGTGCGTTCGCGGTAGTGGTTGGGGTAGACGGCGTACTTGGCGCGCGTGTGGTCGCGCAGGGTAATGCCGGAGTTGCCGCCGAGCCGTGTCCAGAAGTCGAGCTCAAGGTCGAACTCGCCGAACTCCTCTTTTGTGTACACCCAGGCCTGGTCGTGCGACTCCTTGGGTTTGCGGTCGCCGAGCAGTGTGCCGTCGCTCATCACGCTCCAGACGCCGTCGCCGATCTGTTCCCAGCCGTCGAGGTTCTTGCCATTGAACAGAGGTCGCCACGCCGAGGGCGGCGCGGCCGCGGCAAGCAGGGGCGAGGCCAATCCAGTGAGCAGTGTCCGGCGATCAAAAACGGGCATGGGGTGTATTGTATCGCCCGGAAGCGCAGCCGCAAAAGGAAACGGCCGCCGGGTGGTAAGGCCGGCGGCCGGACTGCGGCAGGGCTCTGGTGGGAATTAAGCGGCTTTGTCGAGGCGGGTCGTTACCGGGAAGGAAAGCGTGTTGCGCCGGGGGTCGTTGGCGAGTTCCAGCATGCGGGGCTGGGTTTCGCGGCGCGAAAGCGTGTTGAAGTACTCGTCGAGCGGGAACAGGCCGTAGGGCTTGGTTTCGCGAAAGGCGCGGCCGAGTTTCTGCTGGATGCGGTAGACGGCGTGGAAGAAGTTGCCGCGCTCCATGTTCAAACGCCGGCAGCAGAGTTTCCAATCCGCCCCGAGTAAGAAATGGAATTTGAATATCTGATACTCCGCCTCATCCAGGTGGCGTTTGGACATGAGCGTGAAATCGGCGATGTACTCCTCATCCTTGCGGCCCCAACTGCGGCGCTGGTTCTTGCCTCCCATCAAATGGAGGGTCACGTGGCTGAGGTGCTTCTCCTTTTCCACGCAGCGACGGAACCGCGCGTAGCAAGCGCGGAAGACCGAGCGCAAGACGCAATTGCACGGAGACCAGTGCGATTTGCGTCCGAGCAGAAGGCCAAGCCCATGACAGTGAGCGCACTGCTGATGGGCGAGGGCAAGTGTTTCCGATCGAGTCCATTCCATAGTGAGTAGTCCGTATTTCTCTCTCGAATGATTGCCGACTTGTCTGGGCGGCGTAACCAACAGTTGTGATGGTATCGGATCGAGATAAATCGTCAATATCAAGGAGAATTGTGGGAGGTCGAATACCCACACTTGTGGGGATCGGAAGAGCATCTTCTATTGAATACAAAAGTGATACTCGACTGTCGCGCGATTATTAAAATACCTACATTTTTGAGATTTTCTTATCGAAACTGAACTTATTTCGCGCTATATTTCAATCAGCTATTGAAAGGGAGGAGGTGCCTGCCATGTTGATGCAGGATCTGCTGGTGGCTTTGAAATCGAATCTAAACGGCCGCATCCGCAATGGAGAACTCACGGAACGCAATCTGGCCAAGCGCATCGGCATGTCGCAGGCTCATGTGCACAACGTGCTGAAGGGCGCGCGCATCCTCACGGCCGAAGTCGCCGATCTCTTGATGCTTGAACTCAACCTCTCGGTGGGCGACCTGGTGACAGGCGAAGATCTGGCGGTAGGGCGCAAACCGCCGGGAAGGGAATTGCGGCCACTCCAACTTCAGCGCCCGGCAGCGGCGCCCAAGGCAGCCACGTCGCGATAAGTCTCCAGGACTTCGCGCGCGGTTTGATCCCAAGAGAAGCGGTTGATGCGCACCTTTCCCTTTTCGATGAGCGAAGAGCGTAACGCGTCGTCGAGGAGGATTTCCTTCAGCCCGCGGGCGATTTCAAAGACGTTCTCAGGGTTGACGGTGAGCGCGGCATCGCCCACCACCTCGGGCAGCGAACTGACGTTGGACGTGAGTACGGGCGTGCCGCAGGCCATGGCCTCCAACGGCGGCAAGCCGAAGCCCTCGTAGAGCGAGGGGAAGGCGAACAGTTCAGCGGACTCGTAAAATGCCTGCAGCATATCCTGCGGGACGAAGCCGAGGAAGCGCACGGCGCCGCCGATGCGCATCTGGTGGACGGCGCGGCGGACGCTGGGGTGTTGGACGATGTCGTCGCCGATGATGATGAGCCGGATGTCGCTGTAGACGGGGTGCGAGACGAGTTCGCCGCGGAGCACGGCGAAGGCTTCGATGAGCCGGGGGATGTTCTTCTGCGGTTTGATGTTGCCGGCGTAGAGGACGTAGGGGTAATCCACCTGGTAGCGTGTCAGAGCGCGTTTGCGCTCGGCGCGTCCGGCGTCGTCGGCGGCCAGGGCGAGGAAGCGCGGGTCGAGGGCATTGGGGATGGTGCGCAGCAGATGGGCCGGCACGCGGAACACCTCCTCGACGTCGCGGCGCGTGGCTGTGGAGACGGCAATCACGCGGCTGGCGCGGAGCAGTCCATGGCGGCTCTTCCACATGCTCACCTGGCGATGGAAGCGCGAATCGGTGGAATAGAGGTGGCGGCTCATGTCGTGCACGGTGACGACGTAGGGGCGCAGCATCCAGTAGGGCACGCGATTCAAGGGGATGTGGTGAACCTGGGCGCGGAAGCGTTTCAGGAAGAGGGGGAAGGCAGCGTTGTCCTGAATGGCGCGGTCGCTTTGGGCGTAGGGGACGACATGGAAGTTGGCGGGCAGGCCGGCGAAGTCCGCCTCGTTGGTGGTGGAGCAAATCAGATAAAACTCATCATCACGCTCGATGTGGGCCAGCGTGTGGACGAGGTTGCGGATATAGGTGCCGATGCCGAAGTCGCGAATGTGCCGGGCGTCAAGAACGATGCGCACGTGATGGACTCCCGGTTCGGCTCGTCATGAGTTAAGCCGGTGTATGGGCGAACTTCCAGGCATACAGCGGGAAGCGCTCGGTGAGCGTGCCCACCTTGCGGCGGACCGAAGCTTCGGCCTCGGCGAGTTTGGTTTCGCCCTGCGGAATGGCGGTGAGGACCTCGGCGATGAAGGCGGCCACGAGTTTCATCTCGTCCTCTCCGAAGCCGCGCGAGGTGACGGCCGGGCTGCCCAGGCGGATGCCGCTCGGGTTCATCGGCGGGTTGGTGTCAAACGGAATGGCGTTCTTATTGGCGGTGATGAAGGCGCGGTCGAGCGAGTGCTCGGCCTCCTTGCCTCGGACGCCTTGCGAGAAGACATCGACGAGCATGAGGTGGGTGTCGGTGCCGCCGGAGACGACCTTGAACCCGGCGTCGACCATTCCTTGGGCGAGAACGGCGGCGTTGGCCTTCACGCGCTTCTGGTATTCGATGAATTCGGGCTGGAGCGCCTCAAGGAAACACACGGCCTTGGCGGCGATGACATGGACGAGCGGGCCGCCCTGGTGGCCTGGGAACACGTTCTTATCGATGGCCGGGCCGAGGGACTCGCGGCACAGGATGAGGCCGGAGCGCGGGCCACGCAGCGTTTTGTGGGTGGTCGACGTCACGATGTCGGCATATTCACAAGGATTGGGGTGCACGCCGGCGGCGACGAGACCGGAGAAGTGGGCCATGTCGACCATGAGCAGCGCGCCGACGGAATCGGCCACCTGGCGGAATCGGGCGAAGTCGATGATGCGCGGGTAGGCGCTGCCGCCGGCAACGATCAGCTTCGGTTTGTGCTGTGCGGCCAGTTCGGCCAGCTTGTCGTAATCGATGCGGTGGTCATCGGGGCGGACGCCATAGCCCACGATGTTGTAGAGCTTGCCTGAGAAGTTGAGCTTATGGCCGTGGGTGAGATGGCCTCCGTGGGCCAGGTCCATGCCGAGAATAGTGTCGCCGGGGCTGAGCACGGCCGAATAGGCGGCAGCATTGGCTTGGGAGCCGGAGTGGGGCTGGACGTTGGCGTATTCGGCTTTGAACAACTGCTTGGCGCGGTCGCGGGCGAGGTTCTCGACGATATCGGCATATTCGCAGCCGCCGTAGTAGCGCTTGCCGGGATAGCCTTCGGCGTATTTGTTGGTGAAGACGCTGGAGGTGGCTTCCAGAACGGCTTCCGAAGTGAAGTTCTCGCTGGCGATCAGTTCCAGGCGCGAGTTCTGCCGGTCGAGCTCCTGCTGGATCGCCTCATACACGGCGGGATCGACTTGAGCGAGGGGGCGGGCCATCCGCTGCTGTTCTTGAGAGTTGGTGCTGGACATGGTTCTATCAGGATCTCCTGGGGCCGGCGGAGGCGCGCCTTACGGCTTGCTCTCCAGTTGCATGATCTTGCCGACGCGGCGGGCGTGCCGTCCGCCATCAAACGGGGTGCTGAGAAAGACGTCGACCATCGCCTGCGCCTCGGGCTCCTGGGTGAAGGTGGCGCCGAGGGTGAGGACGTTGGCATCGTTGTGGCCGCGCACGAGGGCGACCTCATCGGTGTGCGTGCCCATGGCGGCGCGGACACCGTGGATCTTGTTGGCGGCAATCGACATGCCGACGCCGGACGAGCACACCAGAATGCCCCGCTCGGCCTCGCCGGAGGCGACCTGGCGGCCGACAGCGGCTGCGAAGTCGGGGTAGTCGGTGGACTCCGTGGAAGTGGTGCCGAGGTCGGTCACCTCGTGGCCCGCCGACCGCAGATGTTCGCGCAGCTTTTCCTTCAACAAGAAGCCGGCATGATCGGCGGCGAGAGCGATTTTCATGGGGGTTTGGTCCAATTTTACCATGCTAAAATCGGGGTTTCCCGAATTCCGGTGTCCGCCGCGGGCAAGTGCCATGCACGGAGCGGACGAAGCAGGCCGGGAGCCGGACACCCCACGAAACGGACTTTTTCACGGACACCCATCATGCTCTGGAGCAAGCTCTTTATCCCCACGTTGCGCGAAGACCCGGCTGACGCAGAGGTGGCCAGCCACCGGCTGATGGTGCGCGCCGGCTATGTGCGGCAGTTATCGGCCGGCATCTACAACTACTTGTTTCTCGCGCAGCGGTCGATCCTCAAGATCACGAAGATTGTGCGCGAGGAGATGGACGCCATGGGGGCGCAGGAGTTCTACCTGCCGGCGCTCAATCCGGCCGAGGTGTGGCAGGAATCGGGCCGCTGGGATGTGATGGGCGACAACATGTTCCGCCTGCGCGACCGCTTCGGGCGGCCGCTCTGCCTGGGCATGACCCACGAGGAGATCATGACGGCGGTGGCGCGCGGCGAATTGCGCAGCTACAAGCAACTGCCGCAGATCTGGTATCAGATCCAAACCAAGTTCCGCGATGAGCCCAGGCCGAAGAGCGGATTGCTGCGTACACGGCAGTTCACGATGAAGGACAGCTACTCGTTCGACATCGATGCGGCGGGCCTGGACCGTTCCTTCGATGCGCATCACGCAACCTACTGCCGCATCTTTGACCGCTGCGGCTTGCAGTATTTCGATGTGCAGGCGGATTCGGGTTCGATGGGCGGGTCGCAGTCGAACGAGTTCATGGTGGTGACCGACGCGGGTGAGGACCTTGTCGTGCACGCGCCGGCCTCAAAGTATGCGGCGAACATGGAGAAGGCCGTGAGCGTGCCTGTGGCGCCGGCTGTGGCCGACCCCGATGGCGATCTGGCGCCGGAAGAGTTTCACACGCCGGGACAGAAGACGATCGCCGAGGTGGCCGCGTTCACAAAGCTGCCCGAGACGTCGCAGATGAAAAGCCTCGTGATGGCTGCTGACGGCAAGCTCGTAGTGGTCGTCCTGCGCGGCGACCATTCGTTGAACGAAACCAAGTTCAGCTCCTACCTGAAGGCTCAGGAGGTGCGTCCGGCGCATCCGGAAGAGATGCGCGAGGCGCTCGGCGCCGATGCCGGGTCGCTCGGTCCGGTGGGCATCGACACGAAGAAGATCCGCTTGCTCGCCGACATGGCCCTGCAGGGCCGCAAGAATATGATCTGCGGCGCCAATAAGGATGACTACCATCTGAAGAACGTCACGCCCGACGAGGACTTCAAGCCCGAATGGGCCGACCTTCGGCAGGTGAACGCCGGGGATACCTGCGCCGGCACGGGCGAGCCGCTTCGCATCGACAAGGCGATGGAGGTGGGCCACATCTTCAAGCTGGGCTACCGCTACTCGGAGTCGATGGGCCTGCGCGTGTTGGGCGAGGACGGCAAGGAATTCACGCCGATCATGGGCAGCTACGGCATCGGCGTGGAGCGCATTCTGTGCGGGGCCATCGAGCTCTATCACGACAAGGACGGCATCGTTTTGCCGGTGTCGATTGCGCCGTTCACCGTGGTGGTGACGCCGGTGAACATGAGCGATGAAGGGCAGCGCAAGGCGGCCGAATCGCTCTATGCCGAATGCAAGGCGCTAGGGTTGGACACCGTGCTCGACGACCGCGACGAACGCCCCGGCGTGAAGTTCAAGGACGCCGAGCTGATCGGCATTCCCTATCGCATCACGGTGGGCAAGAAGTTGAGCGAGGGCAAGGTGGAGATCGCCGTGCGTGCGGGCAAGACGATGGCGGAAGCGGCTGTCGGCGAGGCCGCGGCCAAGGTGGCCGCGCTGGTGGCCGAGGCGATGCCGAAAGCGAAGGCGTAATGCGATGAGTGTCGATTGGGGAGCCGTGCGCGCTGAGTTTCCGGCGCTACGGGACTGGACCTTCCTCAATACGGCGACCTTCGGCCAGATGCCGGCGCGGACGGTGGCGGCCATGAACCGCCATTTCCAGCACCGTGACGATCTGGCCTGCTGGGACTTCCTCAACTGGTTCGACGACGTCGACCGCATGCGCGGCACGGCGGCGCAGTTGATCCAGGCCCAGGCCGAGGACATTGCCTTCCTGCCGCACGCCGCCTCGGCGTTGTCGCTGCTGATGGGGGGCATGGATTGGCGCGCGGGCGACCGCGTGGTCACCTTTGAGAACGAGTTCCCGAACAACATCTACGTGCCCTCGACGCTGGCCGAGCGGGGCGTGGAGTTGGTCGAAACGGATTGGGACGGACTGCCCACGGCGCTCACCGGGCGCACACGCCTGGTGGTGGCCAGCACGGTGAATTACACCAACGGGTTCCGGCCGCCGCTTGAGGAGTTGTCGCGGATGGCGCGCGAGCGCGGGGCGCTCCTATACCTGGATGGCACGCAGAGCCTGGGGGCGCTGGAGTTCGACGTGCGCGCGGTGCAACCGTCCGTGTTGGCCGTGCATGGCTACAAGTGGCTGCTCTCGCCGACCGGGGCGGCCTTCGCCTATGTCGCGCCTGAGGTGCGCCAGTGGCTGCGGCCCGACGTGGTGGGCTGGCGCAGCGACTACGATTGGCGCAACGTGAACCACCTGCATCACGGCGCGCCGCGCTTCTCGGACAAGGCGGAGAAGTATGAAGGGGCAATGCTCGCCTTCCCGCTGCTCTACGCCATGGAGGCCAGCGTGGGCATGATGCTGGAACTCGGCCCGGCGGTGATTGAGACGCGCGTGCGGGAACTGGCGGCCGAGTGCCGCCGCGTGGTCCGCGGGCTGGGAGGCAAGCTGCTGTTTGACGAGAAGCCGCACTTTGATTCCGGCATCATCGCGGTGCGGTTTGACGGCCGCGAGGCGGGTGAACTGGCGCGGCTATTGAAGGAACAGGGCGTGCTGGTGTCGGCGCGCCACGGCAATCTGCGAATCAGTGTACACTTTTACAATAGTCAAAAGGATATGGATCGGTTGGGGAACGAGCTTGGAAAACTCGTATAGAACCTGATCCACCGTGAATACAAGCGACGTAGAAGAGCAATTACAACGAATCCACTCGAGCCGGCAGTTCCGTGCCAGTAAGCGCATGAAGCGCTTTCTGGAGTTTACGGTCAGGCAGACGTTGGAGGGCAAGGCCGGGGAGATCAAAGAGGCGCTGGTAGGCGTCGAGGTCTTCGACCGCCCGGCCGATTACGATCCCAGGGTCGACCCCATTGTGCGTGTGGAAGCACGCCGGCTGCGGCAAAAGATTGAGGAATACTACGCCTCGGATGGCGCCGGCGACTCAGTGCGAATCGTTTATGCCAAGGGCGGCTATGCGCCGCGGATTGAGGCGCTGGAAATCGCCGACGGCAAGCGTAGCGCCGCCCTCCGGGCAGACGTGGTGCGCGCGGTGCTGGTGCTGCCCTTTGAAACGCTTGGGGCGGGAGAAGAGCAGGAGTACTTTGGCGACGGCCTGACGCAGGAGTTGATCCACGCCTTCACGCGGGTCAGCGGGCTGCGTGTGGTGGCCTGGGGGACGGCGTCGCGGCTGCGCGGCCTGCCGGCGCGGGCGGCCGGGGTGAATGAGCGGGCGGGCGCCGATGTGATCGTGGAAGGCAGCGTGCGGCGGCACGGAGAGCGCGTGCGCGTGCATGTGCAGATCGTGGAAACCGCGTCCGGATACTACCTGTGGACGGACACGTTTGAGCGCACCCTGGGCGACCTGTTTGCGCTGCAGGAAGAGATTGCGCGGTCCATCGCGGCGGTGTTGCGCATACAGTTCACCATGCCGGCCGCGCCGCGGCCAAACTACAGCGTTGAGGCGCACGATTTCTATTTGCGGGGACGGCACGAGTGGTTCCAACGCACCGAGCGAGGCATGCGCAACAGCATTGTGCTGTTTGAGCGCGCCATCGAAGTGGACAGGCGGTGCGCGCCGGCGTGGGCCGGGCTGGCCGATGCCTATAGCCTGCTGGCCGATTACGGATTTGAACCGACGGCGGCGGCGATGGAGCGGGGGCGTCCCGCGGCGCTGCGGGCTCTGGAATTGGACCCCAGCCTGGCCGAGGCGCACACGTCGCTGGGCTTCATCCAGAGCTTCTGCGATTGGGATTGGAGCGCAGCCGAACGGTCCTACCGGACGGCGATTGGGCTGAACCCTGGATATGCGACCGTGCGCCTGTGGTACGGGCTTGACCTGTTGGCCCTGCAGGGCCGCTTTGCCGAAGCGCGCCTGGAACTGGAATTCGCCGAACGGCTCGATCCCCTGGAGCCGATCATCGCCGAGGGCTGCGCCTACATGTCGCTGCTGAGCCGCGAGTTTGAACGCGCAGAGGCCTGCTACCGGAGGCTCATGGCCGCCTCGCAGCACTACGCCAAGGCGTGGACCGGGTGTGGGCGGGCGCTGTGGGGCATGGGGCGTTACGACGAGGCGTTGGAGATGCTGGAAGCCGGGCGGCGCTTGGCGGGCGATCTGCCCAGTGTGCTCGGCGCCCTTGGTCAGGTGCATGCCATGGCGGGGCACCGCGACGCCGCCCAAGGCCTTCTAGGACAGCTCTATGAGATGGCGAAAGCGAGGCATGTGCCGGCGAGTTGCCTCGCCCTGGTCCACACCGGCCTGGGCGAGCACGATGCGGCGTTGGCACATCTGGAGCAGGGCGTCGACCGTCGCGAGATGCCGCTGGTGCAAATGAAGGTGCACCCCGGCTACGACGCGCTGCGCGGGCAGCCGCGCTTTGAGGGGCTGCTGCGGCGGATGAACCTCCTCAGTTAGCGCCCCGGTTCGAGGCGCTGGGTCCATCGCCGCTGCCGGCTGGAACTTGCCAGGCCGGATTTTGTCACGCCTGCATCGAACACCGCATCTGCATGGTTGGAGAGCGATGGAGAGCTTATGGAAGTAAACGTTCGATACACATCGGGAGCGGCGTTTGTGGCTTCGGCGCGCGGGCATGAGGTGGTTTGTGACCAGCCCAGAGAGAACGCAGGGCAGGATGCCGGAATGACTCCTCCGGAATTCATGCTCGCCTCGTTGGGGACTTGTGCGGGCTATTACGCATTGCAGTACCTCAAGGCGCGCGGACTGCCCGAGGACGGTTTGTCGGTGCGCGTGGAGGCAGAGAAGGCGAAAGCCCCGGCGCGGCTGGGACGGTTCCTGATTCAAGTGAAGGTGGGAAACCTCGAAGCGCGCCACCAGGACGGGCTCATACGTGCGGTGAAGGCATGCATCATCCACAACACGCTGCACGCGCATCCTGAGGTGGAGACAGTCATTCAGATGGCGGGCGTCGACGCGGAGGAAGCTACACTGAAGGTGTGAGCACCGCTACACCGAACGCGCAACGGACGATTGAAATTGAACTTGCGCGGGACTTGCTGGCGGGCAAGCCCGAGGCCTTCGATCGATTCGTTGAAATCTTCCGCGGCAAGCTCTTCCAGTACACCTACCTTGTGTGCGGCCAGCGCGAGGACGCCGAGGAGGTTGCGCAGGAGACGCTGCTCAAGGCCTTCGAGCGCTTCCAACAACTGCGCGAGCCGGAGCATATCCGCTCGTGGATGTTCACCATCGCCCGCAATGAGTGCATGATGAAGCGGCGCAAAAGCCTGTTTGCACCGGATCATGAGGTGTCCATCGACGACACGGGGCTCGACCAGGTGGTGCCGGACCGGGGCAAAGGGCCGGATGAGGAACTGCTCAGGGCGGAACTCAAGGAAGTGCTGCATGAGGCAGTGTCCTCGCTGCCGGAAAACTACAGGCCGGTGCTGCTGCTGCGCGACGTGGAAGAGCTGTCCACGGCGGAAACAGCCGAGGTGTTGGGGCTGAGCGAGGATGTGATCAAGCAGCGCCTGCACCGGGCCCGCATCATGCTGCGGGAGCGGCTGGAGACGCGGATGTTCCGCCGCGGCGCGCCGGCCGGCGTTCCTGAGGTCGCTCCCGAACTTCGCGAGGAGCTGCGGAAAGCCTTCTTTAAGGGGTGTTGCTGAGGGCACGTTTGCCGGCCGAATGTTTCACCAGTTGCTCGGCGTGTTTCAGGGCTTCGGGCGTCATTCGCTGGCCGCTCAACATGCGGGCGATTTCGCGGGTGCGGGCTTCTCCGGTCACCTGCTCCAACTCGGCCATCGTGCGGCCCTTCACTTCGCGTTTCTCAACCACATAGTGCTGGTCGGCGAAGCTGGCGATTTGAGCCAGATGGGTGACACACAGCAACTGGTCTGTTGAGGAGAGCCGCTTCAGGCGGCGCCCGACGGACTCGGCGGTGGCTCCCCCGATGCCGGCGTCCACCTCATCAAACACCAGCGTGCGGGAGGTGCTCTGTGCGGAGGTCCCGCTGGTGGCGCAGGTCTTCAGTGCCAAGGCCAGGCGTGATAGCTCGCCGCCCGAGGCGATGCGGTCCAGCGGCTTGGGTTCCTCGCCGGCATTGGGAGCGATGAGGAAGGTGATGCGGTCAGTGCCTGACTCACTCCACTCCTGCTCGGCGAATGCGACGCTGAAGCGCGTCCGCTCCATGGCCAGCTCGGCCAGTTCGGCCTGCACCTTCTGTTCGAGTTTGCGCGCGGCGGCGCGGCGTTCTTTGGAGAGCTGCGCGGCGGCGGCGGCATAGTCAACGCCCAGGGCCTCACGCTTTTTGTGGAGCGCGGCGCGGAGTTCGTCGGAGTTTTCGAGGTTCGAAAGCTTGGTCATGACGTCTTCGCCAAAGCGGATCACGTCATCAAGCGTGGGGCCGTATTTGCGCTTCAACCGCTCCAGGGCGGCGAGGCGCGATTCGATCTCGTCGAGGCGGGCCGGGTCAGCCTCCAGTTTGCTGAGGTAGGCGCGAAGGGTGTGCGCGGCGTCGTCGAGCGCGGCCTCGGCCGGTGCGAGGGTCTCGGCCAGATGGCCCAGTGTGGTGTCGACGCGGATCAGGTCATCGATGTGCCGGCGGGCTTTGCCGAGGAGAGAAAGTGCCGAGGGCTCGCCCTCGTACAACTCGTCGTAGGCGGCTTGGGCGTGCTCGTGCAGCCGCGAGACGTTCATGAGCACGCGCCGTTCGGTCTCCAGCCGGGCGTCCTCGCCGGCGAGGGGCGCGGTGGATTCAATCTCGCGATTCTGGAAGGTCCAGAGATCTTTCAGGCGCAGGGTTTCGGCATTCGAGCGCTCGAGTTCTTCAAGTTCGCGGGCCACGTCGCGCCACTGGTGATACAGCGCGGAAACGCGGTCGAATGTTGCCCCGGTGGCGGCGCCCGTGGAGGCACCCGTGAAAGTGAACGCGTCGAGCGTGTCCAACTGGGCGGCGGGTTCGAAGAGCTTCTGCTGATCGTGCTGGCCGTGGATGTCGCCGAGGTGCGGGGCAAGTTCACGCAGAAGCGCGGCGGTGACGGGACGCCCGGCGGCGAAGGCGCGCGACTTGCCGTTGGGCAGGATCTCGCGCTCGATCAGCAACTCCCCCTCTTCCAGCTCAAGCGAGTGCTCCTCCAGCAACGCGCGCAGGAGGCGTGTCAGCGGGACCTCGAAGATGCCGGAGACGCGGGCCCGCGGAGCGCCCGTGCGGATCATGTCCGCCGAGGCGCGGCCGCCGAAGAGCAAGCCCAACGAGTCGACGACGATGGACTTTCCGGAACCGGTTTCGCCGGTGAGCAGGTTCAGCCCCGCGCCAAAGCGGACGCGGACGCGCTCGACGACGGCATAGTTCTCGACGATCAGTTCGACGAGCATTGAATCCGAGGATACCAAGGTGGCTCCTCCACCATGCCGCGGCCGGCTCCGCCGGTTTGGTGCGGGCCTGGCGCGAGTGGGTGTGGCACGGTGAAGGGCGGACCGGGCACAAAACATCCCTGCAAGAAAATGTTTCCACACTGGGTGGTGTTGCAGCGGTTCGGGTGCATAATGAAAATTGGCAACTTTCCATTCTGAAAGGAGCGCGCCCTGCTGCCTGCGTCTCTGATTTTTCTAGCTCAGATGAATACCTGGGAACTCGTCAAGGAAGCCAAGCCTGTCCCCATGGCGGTCATGGTGATGCTCCTGCTGGTCTCCATTCTGTCGTGGGGCATTATCTTTTCGAAGTTCTCGGTGTTCCGCTCGGCGCGGTCGGGCAATCACAGTTTCCTGCGCGCGTTCCGGCGGGCGACGGGCATGGAGGCCGTTGCTCTGGCGGCCGAGCAGTTCAAGGCGGCTCCCCTGGTGGCGGTGTTCGATTTCGGATATGAGGAGGTCGAACGGCAGGTGAAGTCAAAGGGAACGCTGACCAACAAGCTGGCCATTGAGCGGGCGCTGCAGCTGGGCATCAGCGAGGAACTGGCTCACCTGGAAAACAATATGAACTGGCTGGCGACGACGGCCGCCATCTCGCCCTTCATCGGGCTATTCGGCACGGTGTGGGGCATCATCGACGCCTTCACGGCGCTGGGACAGGCGGGGTCTGCGAGTTTGCGCGCGGTGGCGCCGGGCATCTCCGAGGCGCTGTTTGCGACGGCGCTGGGGCTGGCGGCGGCCATTCCGGCGGCGATCGCCTATAACTATTTCTCCCACATGCTGAAAGAGCAGGGGGCGCGGATGGACGACTTTTCGTTAGAGTTCTTGAACTTGGTGGAGAGGCAGTTTGAGGACTAGCGAGGCCGCTCCTTTGCGGTCGCGCTTCCGATGCGGTCGGGATGCAATAGTGAAGGTTGAGAAATAGACGATGGGTATTTCGCTGGGCTCGAGCATGGGCAATGGACGGCGCGGCCGGCGCGGGGCGGCCTCGGCGCTCTCTGAGATCAACATCATTCCGCTTGTCGACGTCGTGCTTGTGCTGCTGATCATCTTCATGCTCACGGCGCATGTGATGGAGTTCGGCCTGGAAGTGGACGTGCCGAAGGTGAAGCAGGTGAAAAACTCGGCCAAGGAACTGCCGGTGGTTACGGTCACCAAGGAAGGCGAGATCCAGTTGAACGAGAAGCAGGTGAACCTGAACCTGCTGGGCGACGAGGTGCGGCAGCGCTTCCCCAACGAGACGGGCGTGTATGTGCGGGCCGACAAGGGAGCGGTGTGGGAGGTGCTGGCCCAGGTGGTGAGCGAGTTAGGGGAGAAGAAACTGCAGGTGCAGATGGTGACGCAGCCGGTGGACGAATCGGCGCGGCGGTAGGAGAAGCAAGATGTCAGCGCGGCGCGACATTTTGGATGAACGGGAGCCGATGAAGCGGCCGTTCGCGGGGTCGCTGGCGCTACACGTGGGTGTCTTTCTCGGCATGGCGGCTTACACTTGGCTGGAGGGGCGGCCTCGGGATACCTTCGGCGATCCGAACGCACTCGGGGGCATGTCGACCGTGATCACGCCGGTGTCGAAGATCCCGCTGCCTCCGCGCAGCGGCATGATCAACCCGGTGGCCAACGATACGGAGTCGATGGCGCCGACGCCGCCAAAACCGGAACGGAAGACGGTTCAGGAAGACCGCGACGCGATTGAACTGGCGACGAGGAAGAAGGCCGAGACAGCCAAGAAGAAACAGCAGGCGTCGCAAAAGAGCTATGTGAACCCGCTGGCAAACCGGCCAAATCAGGTCTATTCAACGCAGGGGCAGGCGGCGGTATCACCGAGTTTCGACATTAACAGCAGCGGTTCGGGCGTGGGCATCGGACAGGGGAATCCATTCGGAAACCGGTTCGGCTACTACGCCAACATCATCCGCGAGCGGGTCGCACAGTCCTGGAAACCGGGGCCGCCCGACCCTCGCGTACGGAATGCCCCGATGGTGATTGTGGCGTTTGCGATTTACCGCGACGGGCGGGCCGGCGATGTGCGGGTGATTCAGAGTTCAGGAAACCCGACGCTCGACTATTCGGCGCAGCGTGCGATTCTGGGGGCGAGTCCCTTTCCGCCGTTGCCGCAGGGCTTCGAGCGAAACTTCGCGACGATTGAATTTCAGTTCCAAGTGAAACGATGAATAAGAAAACAATACTACTCACGGTTGCTGGATTGTGCGCGGCGGCGATTGCTCTAGTGGGCCAGGCCGACATGGTCGGGCGCATCATGAAGTCCTACGAGTTGGCCGTCATTGCGGTGCCTGACTTTAGAGCCTCGGGCGAAGCGCAGCAGCACATGGGCGTCTTCAACGCGACTCTGTTCCAGGACCTGCAGGACTCTGGCTACTTCCGCATGGCGCCGAAGTCGATGTACCCGCTCCAGGTGCCGCAGCGGCCACAGGATTGGAAACCGCCCGTGGGCACGCCGCCCCGCAGCCAGGGCCCGTGGCTCACCGATTGGAGCAATCCGCCCGTGGGCGCCACCTACCTGCCCATCGGCTACGCGGGCGTGCAGAACGGCCAGATGGTGCTGTTCGGCTGGTTCTACAACGTGGGCCAGCAGGACCTGGCCAACGCGCAGGTATTCAACAAGCTCTACATCGGCACTCTGAACGAAGAGGGTGCGCGGAAGCTGGCGCATGAGTTCGCCGCCGACATCTTGTCGAAGCTCGGCGTGCAGACGCTGGCCGGGTCGAAGATCATCTTCACCTCGACGCGCGGCGGTGGAAAAGAGATCTGGGCGATGGACCACGATGGGGCCAACCAGAAGCAGATTACGCGCCTCGGTTCGACAACCAGCTTCGCCGCCGTATCGCCGGATGCCACGAGGCTGGCGTTCACCACGTTTGCGCGCGGCAACCCCTCCGTGATGGTCTACTCTCTGGAAACGATGCGCCAGTTGCCGTTCTACAACCAGCGCGCTTCGTTGAACGCGACCCCCGCATTCACGCCGGATGGAAAACAGATTATTTTCTCCTCAACCGCCGCGGGTGGCGCGGCGCAACTTTACATGTGTAACGTAGATGGGAGTGGGTTGAAGCGGGTGACGTATTCCAACGCGATCGATATCGAACCGAAGTTTAATCCCAAGAACGCGCGCGAACTAGTGTTCGTCTCCGGGCGCGGCGGGCCGCCGCAGATCTACAAGATGAACGTGGACGGCACCGACGTGGTGCGGTTGACCTCGGGCGAGGGCGATGCGGTGAATCCGGCCTGGCATCCGGACGGGCAATTCATTGCCTTCAGCTGGACGAGGGGATTTGCCCCCGGCAATTACAACCTGTTTATAATGGACGTGGCTACGAAGGAAATCACGCAGTTGACGCACGGCGCGGGGCGCAATGAGAACCCGAGTTGGGCGCCTGATGGACGGCACCTGGTGTTTTCGTCCAACCGTAGCGGCTCGACGCAGATTTGGACGATGCTGGCGGATGGGAAGCAGACGCGCCAGCTCACCACGCAGGGGCGCAATGAGAACCCTGTGTGGAGCAAATAGATTTTTGCAGTGACGCGTTCCGTCCGGGCGGTGGTTGCACCCGGGCGATGTAGCGCTACAGATGAAGAGAAGAATTCGGAACTCGATTCCGGGAGGGATTGCTCATAATGTTACGGACGAAGAAGTTCACATGGTTGATCCTGGCGTGCATGCTGGTGGTGTTCGCGGCGGGCTGTAAGAAGAAGGTGCCGCCGGCCCCCCCACCGCCACCGCCTCCGCCTCCGACAGTGACCAAAGCCGAACCGGCAAAGCCTGTTGTGGGGACGTTCTCGGCTGAGCCCAGCTCGATTCAGCGCGGCCAAAGCTCGACACTTCGTTGGAACGTGTCAGGCGCCGATTCGGTTTCCCTCGACAACGGCATTGGCGTTGTTTCGGCCAGCGGTACGCGCTCGGTTTCGCCCTCCAGCTCGACGACCTACACCCTGACGGCGCGCAACGCCGGCGGCGCGACAACGTCGACGGCCCGCGTGACGGTGAGCGAACCGCCCCCGCCCCCGCCTCCGCCGCCGCCAGCCAGGCCGCAAGCATCGCTCGATGAGCGGCTGCGCAACGAAGTCGGCGACATCTACTTCGACTACGACAAGTACGATGTGCGCGAGGATGCCCGCTCGGTGTTGAGCCGTAACTCGGACGCCCTGAAGCGCATTCTGGCCGACTTCCCGAACGCGTCGATCAGCGTCGAAGGCCATTGCGACGAGCGCGGCTCGGCGGAGTACAACCTCGGCCTCGGCGATCGCCGCTCGACCTCGGCCAAGGAGTTCCTCACCCAGTTGGGCGTCTCCGGCGACCGGCTGCGGACGATCAGCTTCGGCAAGGAAAAGCCGCAGTGCACCGACGCCAACGAGGACTGCTGGCAGAAGAACCGCCGCGTGCATTTCTCGGCGGGGCAGTAGCCGATCGGCGGTAAGAACCAATGCGGCATGGCGCGCCCTCAGCAAAGAGGGCACGCTATGCCGTATTTTTGTTTTAGGAGATTGATGATGCGTCTGACCCGGATTCTGTTTGCGGCCACGCTCTTGCCGGCGCTTACCTTCGCCCAGAAGAAGGAGGTGCAGGAAATGCAGCGCGACGTGCTCCTGATGCAGGACCAGGTCCGCTCGCTGCAGCGCACGGTGGATGAGAAGATGGCGGCCCTGACGGTGCTCGTGCAGCAGACGCTCGACACAGCCAACAAGGCCAACACGGCCGTGGCCCTGCTGGAGCGGCAGTTGGACGACCGCATGAAGGGGCAGGAAAAAAGTGTCGCCGCGCCGGTGGCCGGGCTTGGCTCCAAGGTGGATGCGCTCGCCGATGAGTTCCGCTTTGTGCGCGAAACGATCAACGAGATGAACGCGAAAATGTCAAAGATGAGCACGCAGCTTGCCGATGTGACGCAGACCGTGCAGACGCTGCAGGCGCCGCCGCCTCCGCCGCCTGATGCGACCGGCACGGGTTCGGGTTCGTCCACGCCTCCTCCCGGCGTGACCGCCGATTCGCTCTATCGTGCCGCGCTGCAGGACAAATCGACCAGCAAGTATGACCTCGCGCTGGCGCAGTTTCAGGACTTCCTCAGGTGGTACGACAACACGGACCTCGCTCCGAACGCGCAATTTCACATCGGCGATATTCATTACTCGCAGGGCAGCTACGAGAAGGCGATCGAGGCGTTCAATCTGCAATTGGAGAAGTACCCGGAGAACGCCAACAAGAACGCCGACGCGCTCTTCATGAAGGGACGGTCGCTGATGCAGTTGGGGCGGCGCACGGATGCGGCCACCGAATACCGGACGCTCATCCAGAAGTATCCGCGCACGGAGCCGGCCGACAAGGCGCGGGCTGAGTTGAAGAACATGGGGCTTAGCGCGACGCCTCCCAGCACGCGCAAGAAGCGGTAGGGGAGCTTTCGAACGATGGGGCGGATGAGCGTGCCTGCATGGGGTGCAATGGCTGCGGCGCTGGGCGCGGCGGGCTGTGTAGCGTTACTCGCGGGTGAGTTCCCCAAGACGCTGAACGCCTTTCCCGGATCGACTCCGAAAATCGACGGGGTGCTGTCAAAAGGCGAGTGGGACGACGCCACCACGTTCACCGGCGTCTCTGAATGGATCCCCCAGTTCTCGCCGACCTATGACGACAACGATCTCAGCCTGCGCGGCTGGGTGAAGCACGACGGCAAGCGCCTCTACTTCGCCTTTGAGATCCGCGACGACGTCCTGTACGGCATCGATACCGAGCGCTGGCTGCCCACCGAGAACCCCAAGGCGCACGAGCTGACGCGCGAGGGCTTTCCCTGGTTCGGCGATGAGATGGAGATTCTCATGGACCCGGCCAACAAGTGGACCGCCAACGAAGGCGCAAAGGGCGATGGGTCGTCGTGGCAGATGGTGGCCAATCTCACCAAGTCGCGGCTCGGGGGCGTGGGCAAAGGCGGCATTCTGGAGGGCGAACCGCGGCGCTCAGAGGCCGCCTGGAACACCTATCAGAAGTGGATCGAGACGCGGGCAATGGAAGCGGTGGCTCGCGTCGCCGATGGGAAGTCGAAGCCGCGCCGCTATGTGATCGAATGGGCGGTGAACTTCGATCCGTGCCTGGAGGTGGAGCCGGGGAAGTTCTATTCGACGGCGTTGGGCGACCGGGCGATGGGCCTCAACATCGCGCTCGGTGACCTCGACTAGCAGGAGCGTGGCAAGGGCAACTTCGGACACTTTCACCATGAAGACTGGTGGGCCGGTGCGAAAGGCGTGCGCACGCAGTTGCGCCACTTCGGAACGCTATGGATGAGAACAGGATCGAGAACGCTGCCCCCGTTATCGGCACGGTAGACGCGCTGGCGGCCTACGTTGAGCTGCCGCTGCTGGCTCCCGTGCTGAGTGAGGAACAGATCCATGCCGGGCTGGCCGTGGCGCGCGAGTTCGCCCTGGCGGCCGTCTGCGTGCGGCCCTGCGATGTGGATGTGGCCGTGCGCGGCCTGTCCCAGAGTCGCGTCAAAGTGGCTGCGGCGGTGAGCTATCCGGACGGCAGCTCGACCACCTCAGTGAAACTCTACGAAGCGCGCGACGCTTTGCGGCGCGGCGCACGCGAACTCGATGTGGTGGTAAACCTGGGCATGATGTACTCGCGGCAGTTCGTGCGCGTGGAAAGCGAACTGCAGCAATTGGCCGCGCTGTGCCGGGAAAGCGAAGCGAAACTGAAAGCGGTGTTCGAATTCCCTGTGCTCAACCATGAGCTGCGCATCATCGCCTGCAAGCTGGCGCGGCGCACCGGGGTGGACTATGTGGTGAACTCCACGGGCCGCGTGCGGCAGGAGAATTTCGACGCCGAACTGCAACTGGCCCTCGACCGCCGTTTCGGGCTGTTCGAGGTGAAAGCCGCCGGTGTGGCCGAGACGGCCGAGGCGGTGCTGGGCCTGGTGGCGAAGGGCGTGCGGCGGGTCGTGTTGCGCAGGCCGGAGATCGTCCTGGAGGAGTTCGGCAAGCAGTTGGAGGCGGCCGCCCCGCCGCCGGAACTCACCACCGGGGCCTGAGAATCTCCCGCCCCTGGTTAGGTTTTCCCTCGGGCCGGGATTATCATTTCTGGCATGAGTCTCCCCAATCTCGAAATGGACACCGACCTGGAACAGGACCTGGCGTTGGACTTCGTCCGCGTCGTCGAAGAGGCGGCGATCGCGGCGGCGCGGACCATGGGGCAGGGGGTGGCCGACACCTCTGACCAGGTGGCCGTGCAGGCCATGCGCCGGGCCTTTGAGCGCATGCCGATCGCCGGCACCATCGTGATTGGAGAAGGCGAGCGCGACAAGGCTCCCATGCTCTACATCGGCGAACCCGTGGGCAAAACGCCGCCGGATGGCGTGCGCTACCCCAGTGTCGACATCGCCGTCGATCCGCTGGAGGGGACGAACCTCTGCTCGACCGGGGCGTCGAATGCCATCGCCGTGCTGGCCGCAAGCGAACCAGGCGGCCTGCTGCATGCGCCCGACTGCTACATGGAGAAGATCATCGCCGGCCCGGCCTGCCGCGGCGCGCTGGATTTGGACGCCACGCCGGAGGAGAACCTGAAGTCGATGGCCGGCTGCCTGGAACGCGAGGTGAGCGACCTGACCATTGCCGTGCTGGAGCGCCCGCGGCATGCGGATTTGATCGCGCAGATCCGCAAAGCGGGGGCGCGCATCCGGCTGCTGCAGGACGGCGACCTGTCGGCGGGCATCGCGGCGGCCGTCCGCGGGGCGGGCATTGACGCCGTGATGGGCACCGGCGGCGCCCCGGAGGGTGTAATCACGGCGGCGGCGCTGCGCTGCCTGCATGGCGAGATGGTGGCCCGGCTGGTGGTGAACACGCCGGAGCTCGAAGCGCGCGTGTTGAAGATGGGGATCAAGGACCCGCACCGCATCTACCGCGCACGGGAACTGGCGCCTGGGCGGCGCCTGGTGTTTGCCGCCTGCGGGGTCACGCAGGGGGCTCTCCTCAACGGAGTCCGCTTTTTCGGCGAGGGATGCCGCACGCATTCCCTTGTCATGACGAGGGATTCCAACTCCGTACGGTTCGTGGATGCGGTCCACCTGTCGAAACCTCCAGGGCCGCGCGGGGTAAGGCTTTTTTAGCGACTATTTTTTCATCTGGGAAAAGCAGAACGAATCCAATCGCGCGCGCGTAACGTCGAATAGAAGAGTTAGTCTTAAGAAAGCACCCATGGCCGAAGAAAAGGGGATTATCAGGCGATTCGCGTGTGCGGAAAAAGGTCCAGACACCTCGGGCGGTGTCAGTACGACCAGCGGCTACCGGCTGCCCGCCGACTTCGTGGACAAGGCGGTCGTGCGGCTGGGTTGGGTCAGTGCGATGTACGCCACGTTTTTCGTGGTTATGTACATCATTCACAGGCTCACGCCCGTTGGCCAATCACTTTCTCCCGACCTGAAGTTCTACTATGGCATTCTGTCGCTGCTGGGCGCCGTGCTGGGGTTCGGCATGTCGGTATTCGCATTCACCAGCAAGCTGCCCGGCGAGACAAAGCTGGATGTCGGGCTGGTGTTTCAGATTCTTGGCGCGCTGGTGATTTCGATGGCGGAATCACGGCATCCGCTGCTGCCCGACGAAGTGGTGCGCGGACACTCGGGCATCGCGGTCTGGATGGTGTTCGTCGTGCTGCTGGTGCCGAGATGCCGCTTCCGTTCCGGCATGGCGGCATTGCTCACGGCGGCGATGGGTCCCCTCGGTTTGTGGATCAACATCAAGCTCTTCGGGATTCCCACGCCAACTCCGGATCAGTGGCTTCTGCTCTATGTGGCAGTGTTCTTGACGGCGGCGTTCGCCCTGCCGATGAGCCGCGTCATCTATAGCCTCGGCACGCAGGTGAGCAAGGCGCGGGAACTGGGCAGCTACGAGATGATCGAGGTGATCGGCCGGGGCGGCATGGGCGAAGTGTGGCGTGCCCGTCACCGCATGCTGGTGCGGCAGGCGGCGATCAAACTCATCCGGCCGGAGATGCTCTTCGGCTCCGCCAATGGCGGCGGCGAGCCGGCGCGCAAGCGCTTTGAGCGCGAGGCGCAGGCTATTGCCGGGTTGCAGTCGCCGAACACGGTGACGCTCTACGACTACGGCGTCAACGAGGAGGGCACCTTCTACTACGCCATGGAACTGCTCGACGGCCTCGACCTGGATTCCCTGGTGACGCAGTTCGGCCCGCTGCCGGCGGCGCGCGTAGCCTACCTCTGGCGGCAAATGTGCGACTCGCTGGCCGAGGCGCACGCCCGCGGTCTGACGCACCGCGACGTGAAGCCGAAGAACATCTTTCTCTGCCGTCTGGGGTTGAACTACGACTTCGTGAAAGTGCTCGACTTCGGCCTGGCGAAATGGAAGGACTCAGGGGCCGATACGCGGCTGACGCGGGAAGGCATTACCACGGGAACGCCGGCGTATATGGCCCCCGAACTGGCGCTGGCCAGCGACGACGTGGACTCCCGAGTGGACATCTATGCCCTGGGATGCGTGGCGTACTGGCTCATGACCGGTAAGCTCGTCTTTGAGGCCCCCAGCGCCATGGCCATGGCCCTCGCGCACGTGCAAACGCAGCCGTTGCCCCCCAGCGAGCGCACCGAGTTAGAGATCCCTGCGGAGTTGGAAGCGCTGGTTATGGAGTGCCTGGCAAAGAAGCCCGATGACCGGCCTCAGTCGGTGCGGGAGGTTGCCCGGCGCCTGGCGGCGATGCGGTTTGACGAGCGCTGGACAGCAGCCGACGCCGAGGAATGGTGGCGTGTGCATCATCCCTCGCCCTGCGTGCATGCGATGTGCGTTCCGGAAGAGGCGACGGTCAACTCCGGGGCCATGGTCACAGTGCAATAAGGCGCGCGCCGCACCTACCGGATGCGCGCGTCAGGCAACTCCATTCTGAGCGTGGGCCGCTGCGGCATCTGGTCAGGCAGTGCGCCGCTTTCCTTCTGCAGCCGGGCAAGTTCGGCGCGGAGTTCGTTCAGCCTGGGTTGGCTTGGGGCGTCCTGAATCAGGTTGCGGCGTTCGAGGGGATCCTCTTTCAGGTTGTACAGTTCGGCCAGATAGGTCTCGGGTGAGCCGTCGCCGTTGGGGTAGTGGATGTACTTCCAGGTGTCGGTGCGGACGCCGCGGACGTTCGGCGTATACGGGAACTCGCTCTCAAAGTTGTATTCGTAGAGCCAGGAGGTGCGCCACGGCGTCTCACGACCCTCGACGATAGGACGGAACGAACGCCCCTGGGCGGCGGGCAGCGGCTCGGCGCCGGCCAGGTCCAGGATGCTCGGGGCGACATCGATGTTGAGCGCCATCTCCTCGGCCACGCGCGGCGTGCGGATGGCCTCCGGGTAGCGGACGAGCAGCGGAATGCGGATCGACTCTTCCCACATCGTGCGCTTGTCAATGGAAGAATGCTCACCGAGAAGAAAGCCGTTGTCGCCGGCGAAGACGAGGATCGTGTTGTCCAGTTCGCCCGTTTGGCGCAGCGTGTCGTAGACGCGGCCCACGGCGTCGTCCACCGAAAGGATGGTGGCGTGGTAGCTGCGAATGAACTTGCCGTAGTCATTCAGCCCGTAGAGATTGCCGTCGATGCCGTGCCACGTCTTGATGCGCTCGCTGACAAAGGCGGGCGTGAGCGGGCCGGTCTCATACGCCGTCGGCGGCTTGCGGACCTCGACATGATCAAAGGCGTGCTCATACTTAGGCTCGGGAATCCACACGCCGTGGGGAGCTTTCTGCCCCAAACATAAAACGAACGGCTTGTTGCGGGGCTTCTTCAGAAAATCAACGGCGAAATCGGTGACCACGTGCGTGTAGTAGCCCTTCACCACTTCGCGCTTGCCGTTGATGTTGAACTCCGTGTCGTTGTACTTGCCCTGTCCTTTGTGGGAAACCCAATAGTCGAAACCGGGCCGCCGCTCGTCGTTGTTCTCGCCCATGTGCCACTTGCCAATGTAGGCCGATTCGTAGCCGGCCCGTTGGAGGACCGCCGGGAAACTGGCCAGCGAGGCCGGATACTCCGTGAAGTTATTCACGACGCCGTGCGTGTGGGCATACTGGCCGCTCATGAAGCCGGCGCGGCTGGGCGAGCAGAGCGAGGTGGTGGTGAAGGCGTTGGCGAAGCGGACGCCTTCGGCGGCGATGCGGTCGAGGTGGGGAGTTTTGAGGAAGGGATGGCCGGCGGCGGAGAGGCAGTCCCAGCGCTGGTCGTCGGTGAGGATGAAGACGACGTTGGGCGGGCGCTTAGGCGACGAGCAGGAGACGGCGGCGGCCGCCGAGGTGGCGAGGAACGAACGGCGTTGCATCTGGGGCCACGCTATCACACAGAGCGCCGCGGGGGCGTCATGTAGGCACGGTGCGGTATAGTCGAGCGTCATGATGACGCGAAGAGCAATGCTGGCGGCGCCCGCGGCGATGGCGCAAACACGCGACGGCGTGCGGCGCGAGACCTTTCTGAAGTCGCCCGGCAAAGGGACCGCGCTGATGGCCTATGCCTTCTACACGCGGCCCAAGGGCGGAGATATGCTGTCGATCGAGCAACGCTGGACGCGCTCCGACACAGTCGACGCTGCCTACTACAGGCGTTCGACGGACAACGGCCGAACCTGGTCGGCTCCCGAACCCAGGTCTACCGGGGAAAAGACCGCCAAGGGGATGCTGCGACGGCATCCAAGGGCGGGGTTTGCTGATCCGCACAGCGGTTGGTTCCTCGATTTCTGGACCGAAGGAACCCTGCCGAGCGACGATCCGCTGGAGGGGCTGCGGCAGTGGAATATCTACTACCGCATCTCCCAGGACGGCGGCCGCACCTTCGGCGAACGGGTGCAGGTGATCCACAAGGGCGCCGAGTATGGACCCACGCATGCCATGCCCGGGGTGTGGACCGGGAAGAACTGCATCATGACGGGCGATAACACCTGTATCCCCGCCGCCGCGCCAGGCGGGCGAATTCTCCTGCCGGCGCAGGTGAGCGTGGTCGCGCCCGACGGCTCACTCTATAACCCCGGGGGCGGCTACACGTGGACCGAATCGGTGCTACTCACGGGCACGTGGCGCGGCGGGCGTCTGGAATGGGAGATGTCGGAGCGCATCGCCGGAACCACTGAGGTGACCACCCGCGGCATGGTGGAGCCGACGATCGCTTTTCTCGAGGACGGCCGGCTGATGATGGTGCTGCGCGGCTCGAATGACAAGAAACCGGAACTGCCCAGCTATAAGTGGCTGTGCCTGTCGAACGATCAGGGGCGGACGTGGAGCAAGCCGGAACCATGGACGTATGAGGACGGAGGGCGGTTCTTTTCTCCCAGCGCGTGTTCCCAATTGCTGAAACATTCCTCGGGGAGACTGTTCTGGCTGGGCAACATCACACCGGACAACCCCAAAGGCAATCGGCCGCGGTATCCGTTCGTGATCGGCGAGGTGGACCGCAAGACCGGCCGGTTGCGTCGCGGCTCCATCCGGACCGTGGATACGCTGCGGCCCGGAGAGAGCGAGTTGCTCACGCTCTCGAACTTCCACGCGCGCGAAGATCGCGTAACGCGGGAGGTGTGCGTCCATATGACGCGTCTCTTCGCCCTGCCCGGCGGCTGGGAAGGCGACGCCTCGCTCTACCGCATTCCGGTTTAGGGCCGCCGGCCGCTGCACGCCGTGGGGGTTCGCTTTCACGCGTGGGTCTCCTAGACTGGGGGCGGAGGTGGTGCTGCCATGAGCCAAACGAAGGAGGGCGTTCACCCGCACGCGGCGGGGTTGCGGGCTTCGACGGAGGTGCTCACGCGCGGCTTTGATCCGCGCTTGTCGGTGGGGTCGGCGCGGCCGGCGGTGTTCCGAAGCTCAACCTACGTCTTCTCCAGCCCCGAGGCAGCGGAGCGGGCGTTTTCGGTGGCCTCGGGCAAGTCGAAGGCGGCTGAGGGCGAAAACGTCGAGCTGATCTATGCCCGCCTGAATCATCCCAACGCGGAGATTGTCGAAGACCAGATGGTGCCGCTCGAAACCGGGGCAAAGGCGGCGGCGGTGTTTAACTCCGGCATGGCCGCGATCATGACGGCCATGACGACCTTCGCCGGCCCTGGAGACAGCGTCGTCTACACCGTGCCCGTGTATGGCGGGACACAGCACCTGATCCACGAGTTCCTCGAACCCTTCGGGCTGAAGGGAGTTCCCGTGCCGGCGGGAAACATGAAGCGGCTCGAAGAAGCCATCGCGGGAGCGGCCAACTTGCGGATTGTCTTTATCGAAACACCGGCCAATCCCACCCTACGCATGACGAGCATCAAGAAAGCGGCTGAGGTTGCGCACGCGCGGCACAAAGCGAATGGGTCCGCGCCGCCCCTGGTGATGGTCGACAACACCTTTCTTGGCCCGGTGTTTCAGCACCCGCTTCTGCACGGGGCCGACCTTGTGCTTTACTCGGCGACAAAGTACCTCTCCGGCTTCAGCGACCTGCTGGCCGGGGCAGCGCTGGCGCGCGACGTCTCGCTGATTCAGCGGATGAAGGCGCGCCGTGTGATCTTTGGCAACATCCTGCCGCCGGACGAGTGCTGGATGCTCGACGGGCGATTGCCGACCGTGGCCCTGCGCATGAACCGGGCCAGCAAGAACGCCCAGCGCATTGCCGAGCATCTGAATTCGCATCCGCGCATCAAACGCGTGTGGTATCCGTCGCTCTTCACCGACCCGGAGCAGATTGCCATCCGGAACGAGCAGTGCGACTATCCGGGGGGCTTGGTGTCGCTCGACCTGAAGGGCGGCAAAGCCGCTGCGTTCGATTTCCTGCGGCACCTGCGGATTGCCCGAAATGCCGTGTCACTGGGGGGCGTGGAGACTCTTGCCTGCCACCCCATGACGACCACGCATTCCCCGCTCAGCGAGGCCGAACTGGCAGAGGCCGAAATCGGCGATGGGCTGGTCCGGTTGTCGGTGGGAACGGAAGACTGGCGCGATCTGTTGGCCGATTTTGAACAAGCTTTGGGGAAGCCGTAAGGTCGGCAACGGCGGGCAATAAGGGGAGGTTTCCGCATGTGGGAGCGTAGGCTGTGGCCGGGAAGCGGCTAGCTGTTCTCGGATTGCTGTGTGAGGCGGCGCGGATCGAACAGGTGCAGCGGGCGGAAGGTCCGCTCGTTCCATTTCTGCCCGGGTTCAAACTCGATGCCGAGAAAATAGCCGATCTCGCGATACACGCAGTAGCGGACCATACCGTCGAGGTCGCCGCGCTCATAGCGGATGCGGACCGGGGTCTTCAACGGGATGGCCAGGTCCAACTGCAGACAGGCGCCAGATTTGGAGATGTCCTCAAGATTGGCCACGGAACGGCGGCGGCGGCCGGTCTTGTCTTTCCACTCAACCTCTACGAGGTCGGCGCACAGCAGCCTGGTTTCGGAACGGCGCTCTTTCATATATCGTCGCTAACACTTCACATATCGACGCCCGGCGGTTGGAGGTTTAGGCAAGGCCCTCTAGACGAAAATACCTTAGATTTCTTAGCTCTGCCAGGGTTAGATCCTGTTGAACTTTGCCACGGCTTTGCCGAGTTCCTTGAGTTCGCGAATGAGCGGCAGCATCTTCGTCTCGCGTTCATCGATCTCCTGAGCGCGCTTCAGCACCTCCATGGCCCGGCCCTGCGGCACCACCACAACGCCGTCTTCCCCGGCCACAATGAGGTCGCCAGGGGCGACGTCCACGCCGGCGCACTTCACCGGAATGCCGTTGGCGACAGTGGCGTAGCGGCCCACCGAACTGGAGGGAACGACGCTGCGCGAGTAGACCGGAAGGCCCAAGGCACGCACCTCGGGGACATCGCGAACGCCGCCATCAATCACAATCCCGGCCATTCCGCGGACCTTGGCCGCCGTGCCCATAAGCCCGCCCAGGCCGGCCACGTCGAGGCCATTCTCAATCACGATCACACCGACCTCGCCCGGTTTGGCCGTATCGATCATCTCCACCGAGTGTTTCGCGCTGAGCGTGGGGCTGGCCTTGTCAGGAGTGGTTTCGCGCAACAGGGCCGTGCGGGCGCGGCCCACGAACTTGCCGTTGATGCGGGGGCGCATGTCGTGCGACATGAAGCCGCGCTTGCCGATGATCTGGTCGACGGCGTCGGCAACGCTGGCCACGGTGGTCTTCGAGAAGCCGGCAATGAGGGGATCGATGGGGGCGGCTGCTGGTTTGCGGACGGCCTGGAACCCGTAGCCGGCAAGGGCTGCGGAGAAGGCGGCGATGGCGAGTGCGGCGGTGCGGCGTGTCATGGCGTCGGAAACTCCTTACACTGATGAGGGAATGACGCAGCCATTGTACCGTGCGGATGGGGGCGCAGCCGCGGTGTGGGCCACCGTCCGGGCCGAGTTGCGCGATGCTCCGGAACGCATCGGCGGGTGGCGGGGCGCGCTCCTCGTGGTCGCCTTCTGGACGGGATTGGGCGTGTATGTGCCCTGGGACCTGGGGATGGACTTCATGGAGCCGTTCCTGCAGGCCGTCTATGTTTGCTCGGCGCCTTTGTTTCAATCCAAGATCACGGTGGCAAGTTTCAGCGAAGACAAGAGCCGGCGCATGTTGGAGGGCTGGTGGGATCCGCCGTGCCCGCGGCCGGAGTTTCTGTTGGGTAAGGTTCTGGCCACCGCGGCGGCGGGGCTGGCCGGAGCGTTCGTGTTGTACGGGCTGGCGCTGGCGACCTTAACCATCTCCCACGGAGGTGGACGTTTGATGACGCCTCCGGCCGCCTTCCTGGTTCCCCTGCTCGCCGTGGGTGCTGCGTTCAGCGTGTTCACGGCCTGTGTCGGAGCCATGCTGTCGCTGCGCGTGCAGACCCCGGCCGAGGCCGAGCGCTCCGTGCGCATGGCGTTTCTGGCGTTTCTGGCGGGCCTGCTGTTATTAGGGCCGTATGCGCCCAGCCGCGTGAAAGGGTGGGTTGCCTCGCTGTTCCTGCCCGATGTGATGCCGTGGGCGGCCCTTGCCGGCATGTGCCTGTGCGCGATCGCTTCCTACGTCCTGTGGCGGTGGTGTCTGGCGAGGATCGAGAACGCGCGCCCGCTCACGATATCCTAAAGAATTCACTATGAAACTCTCTTCCAAATCCCCGTGCCGCGTGGACCTGGCCGGCGGCACGCTCGACATCTGGCCGCTCTATCTCTATCACCCCAACGCCTGTACGGTGAACTTCGCCGTGGACCGCTACACGCATTGCACACTGGAAACGCGCCGCGACAAACAGATCGTGCTGCGGTCGCGCGACCTGGAACTGGAAGAGACGTTTCCCTCCCTGCAGGCGATGAGCGAGGCCAAGAAGCAGAAGCTGCCGTTGCTCGGCTGGCAGTTGCGGTTCTGGGCCCCGGCCACCGGCATCACCGTGGATACGCACTCCGAGGCCCCGGCGGGCGCCGGCATCAGCGGCTCGTCGGCGCTCATGATCTCCATTGCGCATGCCTTCAACCGGCTCGCCGGGTCGCCGCACTCCACCGAGAAGCTGCGCGAAATCTGCCAGAACATCGAGTCGCAGGTCATCCGCGTGCCCACCGGCTCGCAGGATTACTATCCGGCCATGTACGGCGGCGTGAGCGTGATGGAGATGTCGCCGGCCGGCATCCGGCGCATCGAGATTCCCGTGAACCTCGATGAGTTCAACTCGCGCTTCGTGCTCGTCTACACCGGCGCGCCGCGCAATTCGGGGATTAACAACTGGGAAGTGATGAAGGCCCACATCAACGGCGACAAGCAGGTGCACAAGAACTTCGAGCAGATTGCCGCCATCGCCTACGGCATGCGGCGGGCGCTGGAGAAGCAGGATTGGACGGAAGTGGCGCGGCTGGTGCGCGAGGAATGGGCCAACCGGAGAAAGAACTGCCCGACCATCACGACGCCGTTGATTGACCGGCTGATCGAGGTGACGAAGAAGGCCGGGGTGCGCGGCGCCAAGGTGTGCGGCGCGGGCGGTGGCGGTTGCGTCGTGTTTATCGTGGAGCCGGACGCCAAACAGAAGGTGAGCGAGTTGATCACGGCCGAAGGGGCCGAGGTGCTCGATGTGAAAGTGGCCCCGAAGGGCGTGCGGGTGAAGGTCGCGGCGTGACGAATGAGAACCAGCCGCAGGCGGGCCTGCCGGAGCGGTCCGGATCTGTGGCGCCGGCTCGGGCGGCTGGAGGTTCCGTGGCCAGCACGATCATCCGCATCGTGATCTATGCCTTCTTCTGCTGGTTCGGCATGTTGCTGCTGGCACCGCTGTTCTATGTGGCCGCCGATACGTTGATCACCTTCGTGGCGGCGACCTTTGGCGCGGCGGCGATCGCCAATGTCATCTGCCTGCGCATCTACGAGCGGCGATCTCTGGCGGAGGTCGGGTTGGGCTGGAACGGGGCCTCGATGCGCCACCTGGCTTACGGCGTGGTGGGCGGGGCGCTCGTGGCGGCGCTCACGGTTCTCATCCCGATGGCCATGGGACTGGCGAGCTGGCACGAGTCGGTGGAAAAGCCCTCGGGCTGGGCCACCCTGGCGTACTTCTTTGTTCTCCTGCTATTTGGCGTGGTGGCTGAGGAGTTGATGTTCCGAGGCTACGGCTTTCAAATCATGGTGCGGCGCTTCGGGGCGTTCGCCACGCTGCTGCCCATGGGCGTGCTCTTCGCGGCGGCACATTCGGGCAACATGAACGTCTCCTATTTAGGGCTCGTCAACACGTTCCTCTGGGGCGTGGCGCTGGGCTGGTGTGTGCTGCGCTCCGGTGATCTGTGGCTGGCCATTGGGGTTCATGCGGGCTGGAACTGGACGTTGCCGCTGCTGGGTGTGAATTTAAGCGGCTTTACAATGAGGGTGACGGGGATAGAGTTGCAGTGGAAGCTCGACGCGCTGTGGTCTGGCGGCGACTATGGCCCTGAGGGCGGATTGTTGAGTCTGTGCGCGCTGATTCTCCTGCTGGCCGGTTTGTACAAAGCGCCCGTGCAGCCACAGCGGCTGGTGCTGCTCGAACCGAGGGCCATGGGCGAAAGGAGCGAGTCATGACGGTACGCTGGTTGGCCGTGATTGCCGCGCTGCTAGGGCTGTGTGGCATGGCCGGGGCCAAGAACAAGCTGACGCCGGAGGAGCGCATTGAGATCATGCGCGGCCTCACGGCTGAGTATGCCACGGCCAAGATCGGCATCCCGCGGTCGAAGAAGGCCCTGCCGTTGACGGCGGAAGGCAAGATCGGCGACCGGGAAAAGTGGGATGACGCCGCGCGGGAATTGGGGCCCGCGGCTCGTTCGGGCGATCTGGTGCAGATCACCAAGGTGGAAGTGGACGACGACGAGATCAGGCTGGAATTGAACGGCGGCCTCAAGTCTGGACGGAAGTGGTACGAGCGCATCGAGATGGGCACGGGCTCACGCACGGCGCCTATCGGGCAGGGCGGCAACCCGACTCTGGGAACACTGCTTGTGGTGGAGTTTCCCAATGGCGTGCCTCCGGTGAAGGCGATTGAGTTCAAGAAGATGCTCAAGCCGGTGCTCGATTTCGAGAAGCGCTCGGCGACGGAGAACTACGTGGAAAACCTGCCCGAGCCCATCCAGGCGGCCATCCGCGAGAAGCGCGTGGTTGAGGGCATGGACCGTGAGCAGGTTCTGCTCGCCATGGGGCGGCCTCGGGCGAAATCGCGCGAGATCAAGGATGGCGAGGAGCTCGAGGATTGGGTCTACGGGCTGCCACCCGGCAAGATCACATTCGTGACCTTCAACGGCAGCAAGGTGTCGAAGGTGAAGGAATCCTACGCAGGGCTGGGCGGATCGACGGCTGAACCGCTCAAGCCGCAGTAGGGACGCGCGCGCAACGCATTGACGCCGGCTGCGGGGCATCACATAATGCCATGTCATGCGTCGCCTCCTCCTGGCTGTTCTTCTCATTGCGGTGTGGTTGCTGCCATCCGATTCCCAGGCGCAACAGAAAAAGAAGAAGGGCGCCAAAGCCCCCGTGCCATGGCCTCGAATGCCGGCGGGCGTGTGGCCGGGACGGAAATCGGCCACGAGTTCCGCCACGACGATCTGCCCTCCATCGCCCAGGCTCCGGATGGAACGCTGTGGGCGGCCTGGCTGAGTTTTTCCGGCGATCGCGACGATATCGGCATTCGCCCGTATGCCAACGGGGCGTGGGGGAACCTTCAGTGGGTGCCGAATACGTCGGGCGACGCCTGGCTGCCGCAGGTCGGCACCGATGCGCAAAACCGCGTGTGGGTGGTGTGGAGCCAGATGGTGGGCGCGAATTGGGATCTCTATGCGCGGCGGTTCGATCCGGCGAAACAGGAGTGGGGCGCGCTGGAGCGCTTGACCAGCGATCCTTTGCCTGACGTGAATCCTCGCCTTGCCCCTGATGGCAAAGGCGGCATGGCCGTGGTGTGGCAGGCGTTTCGAGCACGCAAGGACCCGGCCCCGAACGCGCCGGTGCCGCGCCCCTACGCCAACATCTTGATGAAGGCACTTGAGGGCGAGAAGTGGGGCGCCGACGTGCGCGTCACCGACCATGCGGCTAACGATTGGGAGCCGGCCATCGCCTTCGACGCTTCGGGCAACGCCTGGGTGGCCTGGGACACCTACGCTAAAGGCAACTACGACGTGATGCTGAGCCGTGTGTCGGGCGGCAAGGCCGGCGCGCCCATGGCCGTGGCCGAAAGCGCCCGGTTTGAGGCGCGGGCGACGGTGGCGGTGGATACGTCGGGACGCGTTTGGGTGGCCTACGAAGCCGGCGCACCGGGTTGGGGCAAGGATCAAGGCTACATTGTCCGCAGCGCTCCCAAGGGCGTCGTGCTGGGCGGCGTGCGTGAACCGCGCATCCGCTGCTACGACAACGGCACGTGGCGCGATCCGGCGCAGCCCGTCAATGAGCCGTTCAGCGATTCCAACACCTACCAGCCCCATGTCTTCAGCGACGGCGCCGGATCAGTGTTTGTCGTCGCCAAGACGCGCTACAACCAGGCGGTGCAGCCGCGCGGCAATCGCGGCTATTGGGAGTACCGCGTGTCGCATCTCGAAGGCGCGGCCTGGAGCGCGGCAAAGGCGTTGGACGATTCGCGCGGCCGTTCCTCAACGCGCATGAACGCCGTGCTCGCCAAGGACCGCACGCTGTGGATGGTGTGGGACTCCGATACGCGCGGCGAAGCCTACTATCACAAGCCGAAACGCCAGCGCGTGATCGCGGGAAGGCTGGAGGCTGCCTCGGCCACGACGCCACAGTGGGGCACGGCCCCGTCCGAAACCCTGCGGGTTGAACTGGCGCACGCCAACGAAGAGGCTGATCTGAAGGCGATCCGCGGCTACTCCGTGGTGCTCAACGGGAAGAAGAACTCCATCGTGCGCGGCGACTTCCACCGCCACACGGAGCTGAGTTGGGATGGCGGCGGCGCCGCCGACGGCTCGCTGCAGGACTTCTACCGCTACATGGTCGATGCCGCCTCGATGGACTTCGGCGCGTCCACTGACCACCAGGGCGGGGCCTGGCCCTACTGGTGGTGGTACACGCAGAAGATGACCGACATGTATCACGTCCCGGGGTTGTACCTGCCCATCTTCGGCTACGAACGCAGCGCCACCTATCCGAACGGGCACCGCAACATGTTCTTCGCCAAGCGCTCCGAGTCGCGCGTGTCACCGTTCTTCATGCGCTCGGGCACGGCGGCTTTCGGCCTCGGCGTCAGTCCGCTCGGCGACGAACCGGGCGTGGGCTCGGGCGACTTGGTGGAGAACGACACGAAGCTGCTCTATGAGGAGATCCGGGGCCGCAATGGCATCGCGATCTCACACACCTCGGGAACGCGCATGGGCACCGATTGGCGCGACAACGATCCGGAACTCGAACCCGTCGTCGAAATCTTCCAGGGCGCGCGGACCAGCTACGAGAAGCTGGGATTCCCCTACGTCGCCGCGGCGGGCAAGGACGATCAACACATGAACGTGGCCGGCTATCAGCCTGCCGGCATGGTGAACAACGCCTGGGCCAAGGGCTACAAACTGGGCATCGTGACCAGTTCGGACCACGGCTCCACGCACATCAGCTACGCCCTGGTTTACACGGACAACGTATCGCGCCAGGGCGTGCTCGACGGCATCCGCCGCCGCCACACCTATGGCGCCACCGACAACATCATCCTCGACGTGCGCATGGGGCGCTACTTCATGGGTGATGAACTGCAGACAGCGAAGCAACTGCCGATCACGGTGAAGGCGCGCGGCACGGCAAAGGTGGCGCGCGTGGAAGTGATCCGCGATAGCGAGGTCGTCTACACGGCTGAGCCCGGAACGCAGGAGGTGAGCCTCTCCTATCTGGACAAGGCCGACCTTGGCGTGCGCCACTACTATTACATCCGACTGATGCAGTCCGATGGGCAGATTGCCTGGTCGAGTCCCTTTTTCGTGAACTACAAGTAGCCGGCCCGGCTCGCACCATTGCCGTTCCCCGGTATCGAAGCGCCGCGCACCGGCCGCTCACGTGTGCTGCCGATGCGCCCGGCAGCCGTCTCGTATACGATGACTGGTTTGATGCTGACCCGTAGAACGTTGCTCGCCGCGGGCGGGGCGTTTCCCGCCGCACTGATGTTGGCGCAGAGGCCTCTCCGGAAGCCAAGGCGCGACTGCTTCTTCGGGATCCACCTCGACCTCCATCCCAGCGCCAACGACCAGCACCTCGGCCGCGACCTGACCGCGGAGATGATCGAGCGATTCCTTACCGCCGTGAAGCCTGACTACGTGCAGTATGACTGTAAGGGGCACGCCGGCTGGCTCGGCTATCGCTCCCAGGTCAGCAAGTCGTCTCCAGGAATCGTGAACGACTCGCTCCAACTGTGGCGCGCCGGCACGGCCCGGCACGGCGTGGGCCTGTTCGTTCACTTCTCCGGCGTGTGGGATTCACTGGCCGTGGCGGAGCATCCGGAGTGGGCTCGTGTGCGGCCCGACGGGAAGAAGGAAGAGTCGCAGACCTCCACCTACGGCCCCTACGTCGATAAGCGGATGATTCCGCAATTGCTCGAAGTGGCGGAGAAGTACGACCTGGATGGCGCATGGGTCGATGGCGAGTGCTGGGCGACGAATCCGGACTACTGTGCGCGCGCTGCCGCCGAGTTCCGCAAAGTGACCGGCATTTCGGAACTGCCAAAGAAGGCCGGAGACCAGGGTTGGAACGAATTCCTCCAACTCAATCGCGAGCAGTTCCGGCTCTACGTGAAGCACTACATCGATGAGGTTCACAAGGCGAAGCCAAACTTCCAGATCGCCTCCAACTGGCTGTATTCCACCTATGTGCCCGAACGGCCCACCTTGCCTGTGGATTTCCTCTCGGGCGACTACCTCGGCAACGCACCGATTTCCCGGGCCCGTCTCGAAGCGCGCTATTTGGCCGCCACCGGAAAGCCGTGGGACCTCATGGCCTGGGGATTCCAAAGCGCGAACAACAACCCGCTGGGCCACATTCACAAGCCCGCCGCGAGCCTGATGCAGGAGTCAAGCATCGTGCTGGCGCAAGGCGGGGGCTTCCAGGTCTACTATCAGCCGACGCGAGCCGGTTGGATCGACGACCGGCACGTCGAAACCATGTCTCAGGTCGGGGCCTTCTGCCGCGCGCGTCAGGCCGTCTCGCACAAAACAGAAACCGTGCCGCAGGTGGGCGTCCTGTTTTCCTCGCGCACGCTCTACCGGACGGCGAACAAGTTGTTCGGCGGTTGGGGAGCGCATGACCGTCCGGCGGTGGGCGCGATCGAGGCGCTGCTGGCGTGCCACTACTCGGTCGACGTCATTCCCGATTGGAAGCTGCGCGAGGAGGCTGCGCGGTATCCGCTCCTGGTGGTGCCGGAGTGGTTGGAGATCGGCGACGAGGTCGCCGCGCTCGTGCGGGAGCGGGCGGCGGCGGGTGGCCATGTTCTTGTGATGGGCGCGGTGAATACGCGTCTCTTTGCCAAGGAATTGGGTGTCCGCTGCGTCGGCGAAGCCAAAGAGCAAGCGGCGTGGATCCCGCAAACCGGTGTCTTTGCCAACGCGAAAGGCATCTGGCAGGACGTGGAAGCGGAGGGCGCCGAGGTGGTGGCGCGGCGCTATGCAACCTATGATGCGACCTCAGCCTCCGCCGCGGCAGAGGCCAAAGTGGCGGCCACGGTGGCGCGCATGGGCAATGGCATGATGGCCTGCATGCCCGGTCCGGTTGGCTCAGCCTACGCGGTGTCGCATGCCCCCGCCCTCGCCGGTTTCCTGCAAACGGTCGTAGGGCGTCTCTTTGAGCCATTGGTGAAAGTGGAAGCGGCGAAGAGCGTGGAGCTCTCGCTTCGCACCAAGGGGACTGATCTGTTGATCCACTTGATCGACACCATCGGCATGCAGGTGTCCGGCGACCATGCGGCTCCCGATGCTGTGCCACGCACAGGGCCGATGGAGATTGCTGTGGGCGGATTGACCAAAGCCCCGCGGCGTGTGCGTTTGGAACCTGGCGGCGCGGTGCTTCAGGGCCGTTGGTCCGGCGGCGTGTGGAAGGGCACGGTGCCGGGGATGCACATTCATTCCGTTGTGGTGGTGGAGAAAGCATGAAGACACTGGGCATGATCGTGATCGCGCAGGCAGCGCTGCTGGCACAGCCGGACATCGCCGTGGTGGAGAAGATCGCCGGCAAGGTCGGTTTCTACGCGGCGGACGGCAAGCGTGTGGCCGAAGTGAAGGTAGGCACGCATCCGCACGAGATCGTGGCCTCGCGCGATGGCCGGACGCTCTACGTATCCAACAACGGCATTCTGTGGATGCAATATGCCGGTGAGGGCGGCAACACGATCGCGTTGATTGAACGAGCCTCGCGAAAGTCCCTGGGCGTCATCGATCTGGGCAATCACCGCAGGCCGCATGGCATGGCGGTCCACCCGAAGACGGGGCAGCTTGTCATTACCACCGAAAATCCGGATGGGCTTGTGCTCGTTGACCCGGTGGCACGGAAAGTTCTCCGCCGCTTCGACGTGAAGGGCGAAGACCCGCACATGGTGCTGTTCGACGCGGCGGGCGATTGGGCCTATGTGTCGAACTCCACCAGCGGCACGGTGGCGGCCATCCACATCGCAACCGGAAGGACGGAAGTGATCCCCACCGGGAAGCGGCCACAAGGCAGCGTGCTCGCTCCTGACGGCAAGACGATCTTCGTGACCAACGCCGACAGCCACACGATCTCAATGATCGACACGGCCACACGAAAGGTAGTGGGCGAGTTGAAGACAGGCCAGGGGCCGAACCGTGTGGCGATTACGCCTGACGGCAGGACGCTTGTCTATTCCCTCGGCGCGGCCCATGCGGTGGGCTTTGCCGATGTGGCTTCGCGTAAGGAGACAGGAAAGGTGAAGCTGAGCGGCCAACCGCTGTCACTCACCATGAGCCGCGACGGGCGCTGGGCCTTCAGCGGCGTTCAGGACAAAGACAAAGTCCACGTGATCGATGTCGGCAAACGGTCCATCGTGCGCACGGTGGAGACGCCGAAAGAGGCTGGACCCGATCCGGCCTTCCCGCTTGACTAAACCGCGCTCAGGTGGCGCACGCAGAACGGCAGGCCCTGTTTGCCGTGGAACTGGTGCTCGCCCGCGAACACCTCCTGGCTCGTATTGCCCGCCGCGCCGAATACCTCGTAGATCTTCTGCACCCTGTTGAAGCTTTCAATGCTCGCCTCAAGTGGGAAGATGTTGTCCTTCTCGCCTGACTCGACGAACAGCGGGCGCGGGGCGATGAGCCCGGCCACGTCGTACATCTCACACCAGTTCAAAATGCCCGGCACATAGTTGTCGATGCAGTGCGACATGCTCACGATCGAGGCCAGGAAGGTATTCAGGTAGCAGCTGATGAAAGCGGTGTGGATGCGCGGCTCCAGCGCGGCGCCAAAGGTGGTCACGGTGCCGCCGCCGGAGATCCCCATCAGGCCGATGCGCTTGGCGTTGAGCTCGGAGCGGGTCTCAATCCAATCGCAGACGCGCATTACGTCGTAGACGCGCCAGCCGATCATGGTCTGGCCAAATAGCAGCGCGGCGCCAGCCGTCGGCTGGCACACGGAGTTGGTGAGGCCGCGCGATTGGGCGCGCGAGTCGCGGCGGCAGCCGAAGGCGATCGGTTCGATGGCCACGGCGGCCAGTCCCAGCTCGACGCACTGCAGGGCAAAGTCGTACTGATAATGCGCGCGCAGTGTGCGGTCGCGGCCCTTGTCGTCAATGCCCACCAGGTCATCCACGCCGCGCCCGTGGCCGGGGACGCAGATCATGGCCGGCAGCGGACCCGGCTTGTCCTTGGGTGTGATCAGGTAACCAAGCAACCCCATCCCTTCCTGCGTGTTGATCACGAACTTCTCACGGCGATAGGTGGGGAAATCGCGGACTTCGAGCGTCTGCGGCGCAAGCGGGACGCGCGTCATGGGGAAGCCGCCGACAAGCTCGGTGAGTTTGCCCCGCAACTGCTTCTGCCAGGCGATCGCTTGGGCCTTGGTCTTGGCCTTGAAGCTAAGGCGCATCGGCATCTTGCGGTAGCGCTCCTTGGTCCAGGCGACGGGGTCGAACGAACCCATGTTGACCTTCGACTCAAAGCCATCGAGCGCCGAAGCGTAGGTGGAGACCATGCCGGCTTGGGGGCCCGCCACCTGGGCCGCCCCTGGGCGAACCACGACCTGCGAGGAGGCGCGCTGCGCGGCGGCGGCGAGTCCAAGGGAGGCGGCGGCCAGTTGCCGCCGGGAGAGATTGGTCTTCATACTCAAAGAGTCTATGCGGAAAACCTACTTTATGGGAGCCCTGGCCGGGGCCGCTGCGTTAATGGTGTGCGGGTGCGCGCAGCCGCAGGCCGATCCGAAGGCGGCGCAGGCGTTGATGAACAGCGGCCAGTTGATGGCCCACATCCAGAAGCTCGCCTCGGATGAGTTTGAAGGGCGCGCGCCGGGGTCGAAAGGCGAAGAACTGACGGTGGCCTACCTCGAGGCGGAGTTCAAGAAACTCGGGCTGAAGCCCGGCAATCCGGATGGCACATACGTGCAGAAGGCGCCGCTGGCCGGAATCGATTCGACAACCACTGCCAGCATGACCATCGGTGGAAAGAAGGTGACCCTCAGCGAGGGAAAGGACTTCGTCGCCGGGTCGCGCCGCTTCCAGGAGAAGGTCGAGGTGAAGGACTCCGACCTCGTGTTCGTCGGCTATGGCGTGGTCGCGCCCGAGTATGGCTGGGATGATTACAAAGGCCTCGACGTGAAGGGCAAGACCATCGTCATGTTGGTGAACGATCCGGCCGTGGCCGACCCGAACGACCCCGCGAAGCTCGACGACAAGATGTTCCGCGGCCGTGCCATGACCTATTACGGCCGCTGGACCTACAAGTACGAGATCGCCACCGAAAAGGGCGCGGCGGCAGCGATCATCATCCACGAGACGGGCCCGGCGGGATATCCGTTTGAGGTGGTTACCGGAAGCTGGGGCGGGGAGAATTTCGACCTGCAGGCGGAAGACAACAACATGGGGCGCGTGGTCGTGGAAGGTTGGGTGTCGCTCGACAAGGCCAAGGAGATGTTCACCGCCTCCGGTCTCAAGTTTGAGGATATGAAGGCGGCAGCGGCGAAAAAAGACTTTCAGCCCGTGGCGCTCAAGGGGAAGGTGAACTTCACAGTCGGCAACAAAATCCGCAAGATCGATTCCCGCAACGTGCTGGCCAAACTCGAAGGTTCAGACGCGAAGCTCAAAGACGAGTATGTGATCTACACCGCGCATTGGGATCACCTCGGCAAGGACGCCACGCTGAAGGGCGACCAGATCTACAACGGCGCCGTGGACAATGCCACCGGCACGGCGGCGCTGCTCGAACTGGCTCGGGCCTTCGCCGCTCTGAAGCCGGCTCCCAAGAGGAGCGTGCTGTTTCTCTCGGTGACCGCGGAGGAACAGGGCTTGCTCGGGGCAAAGTGGTACGCCACGCATCCGCTCTATCCGCTCAACAAGACGCTGGCCAACATCAACATGGACGCCACCAACCAGTGGGGCAAGACGAGCGACATAGTCGTGGTCGGGCTCGGCAACTCCACGCTCGACGATGTGTTGGCTGAGGCAGCCAAGGAACAGGGACGGACGCTTGTACCAGACGCCGAGCCGGAAAAGGGCTTTTACTATCGCAGCGATCATTTCGAGTTTGCCAAGGAGGGCGTGCCGGCGCTCTATATTGAACCGGGGACCAAGTTCATTGGCAAACCGGAGGAGTTTTCCAAGCAGAAGCGCGAAGAGTACACGACGAACGACTACCACAAGCCCTCCGACGAGGTGAAGACGGATTGGGATCTGTCGGGCACGATTGAGGACGCCAAGCTGCTGTTCGAAGTCGGCTGGCGTGTGGCCCAGGGCGAGCGGTGGCCACAGTGGATGCCCGGCGCCGAATTCAAAGCGAAGCGGGAAGCAATGCTACAACAGAGGTAAGGAGTAGCATTTCCATGAAAGCTTGGATCATGGCTGGGCTAGTGTGTTGCGCGCCGGCTGCCTGGGGCCAGTCGGAGGTGCGGGTCTACGGGGCGGAGTTGTCGGCGCCGTTCGGCGCGGTGACGGGCAAGGTGGTGGTCCACGAGGCCATGCTCACGTTTGTCGATAGCGACAAGCCCGAGGCTTCGTTCACGGTCGATAAAGCGAACGTGCAGTCGATCACCCGCATGGGTGAGGGGCTGGTGGTGCAGTTGAAGAAGGCGGTGAAGGACCGCGTCGGTGAATCGAACCGGCTGAGCCTGCGCCTCGCTGTGCCCAGTGAGTCGACGGTGGTCGAGCAGTGGCTGCAACAAGGCATGGCCGCGGCCCCGGCCAAGCCGGGGGAGACGAAGCCGGAAGCGCGCTGGAGCTTCCCGGCGCGCCGGAACAAACTCATCGGCGGCACCGACGGCACGCTGGTGGTCACCCAGGAGCGCGTCATCTTCGAATCGCTCGACAAAGCCGAAGACACCCGGCGTTGGGAATTGAAGGAGATCAAGGAACTAAAGCGCAAGAACCCGTACGAGGTGGAGATCATCCCCTTCACTGGCGACAAATATGAGCTGAAGCTATCAGGTTCCGGCATGGAGACCGAACAGTTTCGCGAACTGGTGGACCGCATTACGCGCGCCCGGTCCGCACGGCCCTAACTTTGGCTCCTAGAGATTGACGGGGACCTCTTCCTCGAAGAGGTCGCCCGGCAATGGAATGCCGTACTGCTTGATGCGCGTCAGCATGTTGGGCTGCTTGCAGACGGCCTTGAACCGCCCCATCACCTTGCCCGCGTCATCGACGCCGACTCGCTCAAAGGTGAAGATCTCCTGGATCTTCACGGCCTCGTCCTCCACGCCCAACACCTCGGCGATGGAGATGATCTTGCGCGAACCGTCGGACAGACGCGACACCTGCACCACCAGCTTGATCGCGCTGGAGAGCTGGTTAGTCACCACGCGCGTCGGCAGGTCGAGGTCGGCCATCAGAACCATGGCCTGAAGACGCGAGAACGCGTCCTTCGGCGAGTTGGCGTGGACGGTGGACATGGAGCCCTCCACACCAGTGTTCATGGCCTGCAGCATGTCGAGCGCTTCCGGGCCGCGGCACTCGCCGACGATGATCCGGTCCGGGCGCATGCGCAGCGCGGTGCGCACGAGCTGGCGCTGGTTGATGCCGCCCTGTTTATTCAAATTCGGCGGCCGCGTTTCGAACTTCACCACGTGGCGCTGCTGCAGTTGCAGTTCGGCGGTGTCCTCAATCGTGATGATGCGTTCCTCTTCCGGGATGAAGCGGGAGAGGGCGTTGAGCGTGGTCGTCTTACCGGAGCCGGTTCCGCCGCTCACCAGGACGGTCGACTTGCACTGCACGCAGGCGGCCAGGAACTGCAGCATACTGCGCATGATGGTGCGGTTGGTCACCATCTCATCGGAGGTGATCACGTGGCGCCCGAAGCGGCGGATGGAGAGCGCCGGGCCGTCCAGCGACAGCGGCGAGATGATGGCGTTCACGCGCGAGCCGTCGAGCAGGCGGGCATCCACCACGGGGTTGGCTTCATCCACCCGTCGGCCCACCTGGCTCACGATCTTCTCGATGATGTGCAACAGGTGGCTGTTGTCCTTAAAGCGGACTGGCGTGAGAGAGAGCTTGCCCGCGCGCTCGATATACACCTTGTCGTAGCCGTTGACGAGAATATCGGAGATGGAGGGCTCCTTGAGAAGCGTCTCCAGCGGACCAAGGCCGAGTACCTCGTCCAGCACCTCCTCGACAATCCTGTTCTGCTCCGCCGTCGTCATCGGCACGCGCTCTTCATCGAGCAGGCGCTCCACCACGCGGCCAATCTCGCTGCGCACTCGCTCCTTGGGAATGGAGGAGACACGGTCGAGGTTGATCACGCCGATGAGCTTGCGGTGAATCTCGCTTTTCAGCTCAAAGTAACGGTCGGCCGAACGGAGGGAACCGCCGATCGTGGCCGCCGTGCCGGGTGCGGTGGGCGCCGAGGGCTGTTCACGGCGGGGCGAGGTAGCCTTAGCCTTGGCGGCGGGCGGCGCTCCGGCGGGCCGGGGCGAACCCAGGCCGCCAGTCGGGCGGGGCGGTAGGATGGGATCTTTGCTGGCCAAGTGTGATCCTTGCGAATCCCATTCTAGCGGTGTGGCTGCTGCGATGGGGCGCACGGCGGGCGCAGATCATGCAAACACAGGACGGCGGAGATTGTTGCGGCCCACGTCGGCACAGAGCACAGAAGGAGAATGGAGCAAGTGGAGCTGAAACCGATCGGGCGGGTGGTGAATGGCTGCGCGGACCGGAAGTCCATGACGGCGCTGGGGGTGCCCTCGCGGATCGAACTGCTCCCGGAGTTTGAGCCAGCGCTACTGTACCTGGAAAAACACACGCATATCTGGGTGTTCGGCTGGCTCGATGGCGGTGAGCGCGATGTGCTCCAGGTGATTCCGCGCGGACTGAAGCCGCGGCCCGGTGAAGAGCCGGATCCCCGAAACCTGCATGGTGTTTTTGCCGTCCGTTCGCCCGCTCGGCCGAACCCCATCGGGCTGACGGCGGCACGGATCGTCGATATCAGCCGCTCCCACGTGGATGTAGACCGCCTCGACTTCATCGACGGTACGCCCGTGGTGGACCTGAAGCCCTACTTCCCCTCTCGTGATTGCATCTTCTCGGCGCGCAGCCGGCAGGTGGGCAGCAACGCCTCAATCGAGGCAGCGCGAGAGTCCGCACTGGGTCAGGCGCTGGCGTTCTGTGGCGAGGAAAGCGAAGACCTTCACCTGGCCGTGGAGATCCTCGCCCACTTCCGCGCCGAGGTGCTGGAGTTCCGCGATCCCGACGAGTGGAGCATCGTCGTGCCGGCGGCACGGCACCAGTTGTGCGATGCGCTGATGGGCGTCACACGGGCCATGCCGGGCCGCGGAGAGATCCGTTTCCATGGGCTGGATGCGGTCGTCTTCGAACATGCCGGCGCCCGATATGAGTATCAATTTCTGCCCGAAGGGGGGTGGCGCTTCTGGCCGCACTGAAGCGCGGGGATTACAGTTCGTCGGCGTCTTCGGGCGGGAACCGCTCCAGCAGGCACTCCAGCATGCGTTGCGCGGCAATCTGGCCGGCGGCCTTCTTGGAGGTTCCCTCGGCGTTCTCGGCCAGTTCCGGACCCACGCGGGCTTCCACCGTAAAGGTCTTTCGGTGCTCGGGGCCGGACTCGCGGATGGTGATGTAACGCGGCGGGGGCAGCCGCAGGGTCTGGGTGAGCTCCTGCAGCGCGGCTTTGTAGTCGACGACGAGCGACTCGTCCTCGCCGGCGGCTTCATCGAACTCGCCTACCACGCGCGTCAGAACGAATTGCTTCACCGGTTCCACTCCGCCGTCCAGATACATCGCGGCGATGATCGCCTCCATGGCGTCTGCGAGCAGAGCTCGCTTTTCGCGGCCGCCGCTCAGTTCCTCTCCCCTGCCGAGCAACAGATACTCGCCCAGCCCGAGGTTCTGCGCCGATTCGTACAGATGCGTGGCGCTCACCAGGAAGGCCTTCAATTGCGACAGGCGGCCTTCGGGAAAGGTGGGGTGACGGTTGAAGAGAAGCTCGCTGATCAGGAACCCGAGAATGGCGTCGCCAAGGAACTCCAACTGCTCGTTGTCGGCGGCGCGTTCGGAGGGGCCGGCGGGGCCGTTCTCAAACGCGCGTGATTTATGGGTGAGCGCGCGCAGAATCAGTTGCTGATCTTGGAAGACATATCCAAGCTTTTGTTGAAGTGCCGCGAACGCCTCTTCCATTCTGATCGGAGGGCCCCCGCGAACGAGGGCCCCTCTTTCTTGGCTCGAATCGCTATTTCTTGGCTTCCTTCATCTTCGCCGCCTTCATCTTTTCGTTGGTGGCGGCGTTGCGGATGGCCGGGTTGAGCTGCGGATCGGCGAGTGCTTCATCGAGGACCTTAATCGCATCATCATGCCGGCCGGTGCTGTTGTAGGCGGCGGCGAGGCGGACACGGTCGGCCTGATCCACCTGAGCGGCCGTGGAGATGGCGAGCTCGTATTCCTTGATGGCAACGTCGGTCTTCTTTCGTACAGTGGCGGCGAGGGCAAGCGCCTGGTGGCCCTGGGCTTCGAAGTCCTTCTGCGCGGCCGCCCACTGGTCATCCGGAATGTCCGGGCGGGGCTTGGGGGCAACCTTCGCAAGCGCGATGGCTTCGGTGGCGTACTTCTCGGCCCGGCCGAGCTTTTCTTCCTTGTCGAGGTCAAACTCACGCGTCTTGGAGGCGATGTTGCGAGCCAGGATGAGCATCACAGCGTAGTCCTTGGGGTTCGCTTCCAGCGTTCGTTCGCCATAGACGACGACCTTCTCGTAGTCGTTCTTCTCCTCCGCCGAGACGGTGAGCATATACAAGGTGATGGCCTTAAACTCGGTGTCGGCGAACTTCTTCAGCAGATCCTCGGCGGCGGCGATGCGGGCATCGGCCGTCGGCGCGTTGAACATCGCCTGGAGCGCTTCGACTTCCTTTTGGGATTTCGGCTGCGGCTGCTTCTGCGCGAAGGCAAGCGTGGCGATGAGGGCCGCGCTGGCGGCCAACCTGCCGATGGAAACGAGATTCATGAGTTACTCCTTCTTTGAGAGTCCTTGCTCGGCGGCCTTGCGGGCGGCGTCGCTGGCGCCTTCCACATTCAGCGCCTCCTGGTACAACTTTCGTGCCGGTTCGCGATCACCCGCCGCTTCCGAGAGCCTGGCCAGATAGACCAATGACCAAGCCTTCACCGGAGCCTCTGGACCGAGTTCGAGCGCTTTTGTGAACAGCTTCTCGGCCAGCTCCGGATCGCGATTCAGGGCTGCAATCCTTGCCAAACCATAATACGCCTTTGCTTCGGCCGGTTTCCCGCCGCCTTCGGAAAGGGCTTTCAGAAACAGCTCGCGCGCCGCTCCCAGGTCACGCTTGCGGTACAACTCCTCGGCGTCATCCAGCGTCTTGTCGACGCCTGTCAGGACGGCGGCCTCCGGCGGCGGCGGCGCGGCGACCACCTTCACCGCGCGCTCGCTGGCAAACTGGAGCTTCTCCAGCCGCTTGTCCTCCTGCTTCATGTTGATCGCGCCAATCAACTCAGGAAAGTAGAGCCGCATCGCCTGCTCCTGCTTCTCGTAAGCCGGGAGCTGTTCGAAGAAGTACGCCGTCAGGATGAAGCCTTCGGCCATGCTCCCATCGACGATCTTTTGTTTCGCCGCCGCGCCATAGGCAAGCCGGGCCTCCACGGCCTTGATCAGGCTGCGCGTGGCCAGCAGCAGGAAGTCGTCCTTGAAATGCCGGGCCAGCGCCGGCGCGGCCTGGGCGAATTCGGCTAGGGCCTTCTTCTCATTGATCTGGTCAGCGTACTTGGTGGCCATCGGATCCAGCAGGAAGTGCAGCCACGCTTCGCGCACCTCCTCGATCTTGGGCTCCGGCGAGTGCGTCACCACGAGGAAGTAGTCATCAAGAAACGTGGCGAAATGGACCTGGTTGGGCGCGCCGACGAGGTCGACAAAAATCTGAAAATTGCGTCCCATGTAGCCGCCGCTTAAGGGCGCGCGCAGGTAGCCGCTGGTCTCCTGGATGGTCTTGATCACGCCCGGCTGGTAGCGCGCCAGCGCCTGCTCAATCGCCGGTTGCGAGCGCTGCCAGAGGTCGTCGATGTTGGCTTCGGCGGAAAACTTCCGCAGTAGCGGAGCAAGCTCGACGATCGAGGCCACGTCGGGCGGCAACTCGTGCACGCGCATGCGGGGCTTGAATTCGGGCGGGCCCTCGGTGAGCAGCCCGTAGGTAATGTAGAGCCGCATCGTCGCGGCCGGCGAATCCTGGCGGTGTTGGCGGAAGAACTCACGCAGGTCGCGAACCGAGGCCAGGCGTTGCGACTGGATGTGGTCGCGGATGGCCTTGCGCAGGGGGTGGTTGGTCGGGGAGTTCTCGTCTGGAGATTCCCCGGCGGCGTCGAGCGCGGCCAGCACGGTGAACAGCGATTTGCTCGCGTCCAGCTGGTTCTGCGGTTGGGCCGCCAGCGGTGCGGTCAGCAGAACGGCGAGCGCGAATCCCCCGGCGCGCTTAGCGAGCACGAAACACCACCAATTCGATACCTGCCATGAATCCCCGGCCGGGCATTGCCACACCCAAAATCTCCTGATAGGTAGTATCCGTCAAGTTCGAAAGTTGTAAAAGGGATGCACGCGTCCGCGGGTCCTGGCGAGGTAGACGTCGGCGACACCGTACACGTTGCGCGCGTAGCGCTGCACGGCCCCGGCGCGAACCCTCGCCGTGAGCCCAGCAGGAAGGCTCGACTGCCAGGAGGCGATGCCGGAGTGGGTCGGGTAATTGAAGGTGTACTTGGAAAACGCCCCGGCCAGCTGATCCTGCGCCCCGCGCAGCCCTGTGTAGCGGAAATCGAAAAGGTGCGTGCGCGCCGCGCGCAGCGAAAGGGCGGCTTCCACACCCTGAAAGCGAAGACGCTGGAAATTGGTGGCGCGCCAGATGTCGGTAAGCGAGCGCCGCACGTAGTCGATGCCATCCCGTTCGCGCCGCTGGAAGTAGGTGAACTCTCCGCGCACGTTGCCGCCCAGGTTCCAGTCCAGTCCAGCCTCGCCGCTCCAGGCCCGCTCGGGGCGGAGGTCCGGTGAGCCCAGGTTTGCGGGGTCGTGGTAGTAGAGGTCGGTGAAGGTGGGCAGCCGGAAGGCGCGCGACAGCGAGGCTCGGAATTTCAACCGCGGCGTCAGCCACACGCCCGCCGCCACCGTCGGGCTCACCTGGTGATTAGCCGATGAGTAGACCTCATCGCGGATGCCGAGGGTGAACGAAAATCGGCTCGCTGCACGCATGTCGAAAGCCGCGTAGGCCGCGCCCCGGGCCCTCGTATGGTCGCCCAAGTTGTTCGAGGCAATCGCATCGTGCAGAAACTCGCCCCCATAGTGCAGCCGCGCGTTTGAGCCGAACTCCTCGTGGCGGCGCACCGTGGCCTGCCAGCTCTCGGCGGCGTGGCGGTTGGTGAACACCTGCGGCCGGTCGCGGTAGAGCACAAACAAGTCCGTGTGGCGGCGGAAGGAAAACGCGGCCTCGGTGCGCTTCGCAAATGTCTGGCGCGCCGAGGCAAACCAGGTCTTCGTGCGCTCCCAGGAGTTGAAATTCCCGTAAAACTGCTCGGCGCCAAACGGCTTGTCGGCGTGGCCCAGAATAAGCTCCGTGTGGCCCAGCGCCGATTCGATCCCCGTGGTCGAAGAGAGCGCCAGCGAACGGAAATCGCGGTTCGGCATGAACCCCGTGGAGAAATCGCGGTAAGCGGAGAGCTGCTGCGAGACGCGCGCGCCGACCCATGCCGCCGACACCCGCTGCTGGTTCGAGCCGAAGTTGCCCAGCGCCCCGCGCAGCCGGAATTCGCTCGTCTCCGGCGGCTTGGTGATCAGGTTGACCACTCCGCCCACGGCGTCCGACCCGTACAGCGTCGAGCCGGAGCCCTTCAGGACTTCCACCCGCTCCAGTGAATCCAGCGCCACTGGCACGTCCAGGTTGTGATGGCCGCTCTGCACGTCGTTCAGCCGCAGGCCATTGAGTAAAATCAGCGTCTGGCCGAAGGTGGAGCCGCGAATCGAGACGTCGGTCTGAATGTTGCTCTGGCCCCGCTGCCGCAAGTCGACCGACGAATCCAGGTTCAGGAAGTCGACCACCGAGTTGGCGAGCAGCGACGCTTCGCCCCGCACCGGCAGCGCTCTCACCGAGCGGTCGGCCTCCTCCAGCGGGATCGGCGAGTAGGTGCCTGTGACGACAATCGTGTCTTTGCGCGCCGGAGCAGACGTGTCGTCCTGCAAGGCCAGCAACGGGCAGAGACAGATCAGGCTAATGAGCAACCGGGGTGAAACGGCCATCGGGGTGTAACCTATATTGTCGCCCACGCCACTGGATCGTGTCTCCGAAGAAGCCCAGCAGCCAAAACACAAAGCTGAGCAGATCCTGGACCGGCACCAGGTAGAACCGCCGTGCCGTCAGCGGATCGTGCAGCGCCTGACCGGCCGTAGCCCAGGCAGCCAGCGCGCGCAGCGCGGCGGCGGCCAGACACACCGGCCACCACGCGGGCTGGAGGGCGAGAAGAATCAGGATCAGCGGCGTCGGGTTGGTGAACACCTGGCCCACATAGCCCGCGGGTCGCGAGCGGCGCGTCGAGCGGCACCAACGCAGGCGGTGAGCAAAGTTCTGCCGCAGCGCCGCTCCGCCAATATGGTGATCGACCACGTACCGCGACAGCCCCACCCCCAGCCCGGCCTCGGCGGCAAACTGCCCCAGCACGAAGTCCTCTGCCAGGTACTCGCGCACGCGCTGCCATCCGCCAATCGCGGCGATGGCCTGCTTGCGGGCGACAATCGTGGGTCCCACCGCAAACCGCATCCCCTCCAACATCCGCGCCACCATCACGCCTGACAGAAACTCGGTGTTGGCCCCGATCGCTTCGAGCGTCGACCAAATCGTCGGCCCCGGCACTGCGCGGTAGGGGCAGGTGGTGAGCGCCAGGCCAGGGTTTTCAAATTCAGCCGCCAGCCGGTGCAGGAAGTCTGGCCGCACGGCGATGTCGGAGTCGCACATGGCCAGCAGATCGAACCGCGCCGCCGCCGTCATGGCCTCCAGGCTCCACACCTTCGCGTTCGGCCATTCCGGCTCGCCGGTGACGATCAGTCGCGAGGGCACATGCGGATATTCATCCGCGAGCCGACGCACAATGGCCACTGCCGTGTCGGACTCCTGCCGCACGGCAAACAGAATCTCGAAGTTCGGGTAGTGCTGTTCGAAACAGGTGCGCAGCAGCGATTCCAGCCCCGGCTCCGCGCCGTGCAGCGGCTTCAGGATGGAAACCCCCGCAACGCCCCGCTGCCGCGCCTCCGGCTGGCCCAACCACGACCGCACGGCCAGCAGCGTCAGCACGCAATACACAGAGGCCCCGGCAACAAGCGCCAGGGCCATCCAGGATGCGGCTGTGAGGAACACGCGGCTATTCGAACGGCGTGCGTTCGGTGATCAGCTTCATCGCTTCAGCGATGAACTGCGACACGGGCTTGGCCCCCAAGTCGCCATGCTTGCGGTTGCGCACCGAGACCGCGCCCGATTCCACTTCCTTGTCGCCGACCACCAGCATGTAGGGAATCTTCGCCAACTGCGCTTCGCGAATCTTCATCTGCACCTTCTCGCTGCGTTCGTCGATAGTGGCGCGGATGCCGGCTGCCTTCAACTCGCCCAGCACGCGCCGCGCATACTCGGCATGACGGTCCGAAATCGGCAACAGCGTCGCCTGCACCGGCGACAGCCACACCGGGAAGGCCCCCGCGTAATGCTCCACCAGGATGCCGAAGAACCGCTCCACGGAACCAAACAGCGCCCGGTGGACCATCAGCGGCTGGTGCTTCCGGTTGTCCTCGCCGACAAACTCCAGCCCAAACCGCCGCGGCAGCGTGAAGTCAAACTGCACCGTCGAAAGCTGCCACTTGCGGCCAATCGCATCCACCAGCTTCACGTCGATCTTCGGCCCATAAAGGCCGCTTCATCCGGCATGTACTTGGCGTTCCAACCCAGCCGGTCCGTGGCCGACCGCAGCGACTTCTCCGCCAGATCCCACAGCTCCGGCGCGCCATCATACTTGCCCGACGCCCCGCCATCCCACGTGCTCAACTCGGCTTCATACTTGTCGAAACCAAAGGTGTGCAGCACGTCGCGCGCGAACTCCAGGCACGACACCACCTCGTTTTCAATCTGTTCCGTCGTGCAGAAGATGTGCGCGTCGTCCTGAGTGAAGCCGCGCACGCGCAGCAGCCCGTGCATCGTGCCCGAGCGCTCATAGCGATACACCGTGCCCAGCTCGCCCAGCCTCACCGGCAAGTCACGGTAGCTCCGCGGCTTCGACTTGTAGATGAGAATATGCCCGGGGCAATTCATCGGCTTGAGCTGGTACTCGGCGTCGTCCAGCTCCATCGGCTTGAACATGTTCTCGCTGTAAAAATTGGCGTGCCCGGAGGTCTTCCACAAGTCGAGCCGCGCCACATGCGGCGTGAAAACCAGGTCATAGCCCCGGTCCACGTAGGCGTTGCGCATCCAGTCTTCCAGTACGCGGCGCACCGTCGCGCCCTTCGGCAGGAAGAAGATCAAGCCCGGCCCGGCCAGCTCGTCAATCATGTAGAGCTCGAGCTCCTGGCCCAGCTTGCGATGGTCTCGCTTCTTGGCCTCCTCGAGCATCTTCAGGTAGCCGTCGAGGTCCTTCTGTGAGAAGAACGCCGTGCCGTAGATGCGCTGCAACTGCTTGCGCTTCTCGTCGCCCTTCCAATACGCGCCGGCGATGGAAAGCAGCTTGAACGCCTTAATGCGCTTCGTCGACGGCACGTGCGGCCCGCGGCAGAAGTCGATGAAATGCGGCCCCAGCGTGTATTCGCTGAACTCCTCGCCCGCGCGCTCGGTGATGAGCTCACACTTCATCCAGGCGTCTTTGTACTTGTCGAGCCCCTCGTCCTTCTTCGTCCACACGCGATCGTAGGGAAGGTCGCGCGCCTGGATCTCCCACATCTTCTTCTCGATCTTTTCGAGATCATCGGGCGTGAACGGCGTCGGCCGGTCAAAATCGTAGTAGAAGCCGTTCTCCACCGGCGGGCCAATGCCCAACTGCGTCTCCGGAAACAGCTCCAACACCGCCGCCGCCAGCAGGTGCGCCGTCGAATGGCGGTACACCTCCAGCGACTCGGCATCGCGCGAGGTGAGGATGCGCAGCGTCGTGTCTTCGGTGAGCGGGCGCGTCAGGTCGCGGAGTTCTCCGTTCACCTGGGCGACAACGGCATCGTCGGCCAGCCGCGGACTAATGGCGCGGGCGATTTCCATCGGAGAAATGCCTGCGGGATGGGACTGCTGGCTGCCATCCGGCAGCGTAATGGTAATGCTCGACATGGGCGTTTGGGGGTCGTTTTTAGCGTAGCATGGGGGTGCGGAGGGGGAGGCGATGCTGGGGGCATGGCAAAGGGGCTGCGCAGATCATTCCCACCGCCCCCCCCCCCCCCCCCCCCCCCCCCCCCCCCCCCCCCCCCCCCCCCCCCCCCCCCCCCCCCCCCCCCCCCCAGCGTTGCCCGAGAGAACTGGACGAGCCATCGTTGCAGCGCTAGGGCCTCGACCTTCGGGGCGGAGGTGGCCTTGATGCAGAGGATTCAGAGATTCGCTGGGCCTCCTTCATCGTGTTCCGACCTCTCCGCGCGGCGATGCGCCAAGCACTGATAACCTCATGAGAGATTGCCCTTATGGCCGAGTACGACACAAGCTGGCACCACTGTAAGGGGCCGAGGATTGACTCGCATGAATCCCGGGAGAAACTCTACAACCTGTTATGTCTGTTTCTAGCCAGCAGCGATATCTCTGAGTTGTGCGAGGGGGAGATTGGCTGCGCTTTTACTGCTCTTAGGGATGAACATGAGGAATCGCAGATCACTCAGCTGCTCATCGAGTGCGCGGTCCTCATCAGGCTTAAGGATGATCTCTTTGAGCAATTTCATGGGTTCCCCTCGGGCGCGGAGAAGGACATAGTCGGGCTCCTGTGGGTCTCTTCAGGCAATCCTATCGGCCAGCCGCTCAATCTGCGCGAAGCCTGCAACAAGCTCATTCATTCAAAGCTGATCAATTTCGATATCAACAGGGTCGAGGAGTGGCATCGACGGTATCTCAAGCCAACCGTCTACATGCAGGGGAGCGCAATGGCGCACCCTGGAAAGCAGAACTGGACATTGTTCGGTTTGTCCAGTTTGGTGCCTCGATGTTCCCGTAGTTTGGTGGCGCAGTCCACGCCCAAATTGGCTTGAGTGTCGATTGTGAAGATGTATCGGTTGGCCAGTGCCTCTTCTTCGGATCGCCTTGGCAGGCGATGTCGAGATCCAGGCACTGGGCGACAAACCAGTCGCCTTCGCGCCAGACGGATGCTGCGAAGGGTCGCTTCATGCCCTCATTGGTTCACAGCGTTGGAGTACACGAGCGCGGCATCGATGTCGGCTGGTCGCAGGCTCGGATAGCTCGCCAGAATCTCCTCGCGGGATACTCCCGCGGCGACGTTGTCCAGGACAACAGACACCATGATGCGAGTGCCGCGAATGCACGCCTTGCCATGGCAGACGGCCTGATCGGCAGTGATGCGTTCGCGCCAGTCGATCATACCGGCATTGTACCGCCGGACCTTTGGACACACCCGCCCCCCAACAAAAAAGCCCGGCCCCCCGCACGGGAGACCGGGCCATTCACTGCGTCCCGCGGCCTACGAGCAGCCGCTCGTCCCGCCGCAATTCTCACACTTGAAACACGCCCCGTTCGGCACCATGATCGAGCCGCACTCGGCGCACAGCGGCGCATCCGACGTCGCATGGTCAAACGGCAGCGATTGCTGCGGCTCCGGCTCGGTGGGCTTCAACAGCATCTCGCCGCCCACCTCCGTCGTCTTGTACTCCGGTCCCAGGAACCGCGCCCCGAGCCAGCGGAACATGTAGTCCATGATCGACTTCGCATAGGGAATCTGCTTGTTCCCCGTCCAGCCGCTCGGCTCAAACCGCACGTGGCTGAACTTGTCGACATAGAACTTCAGCGGCACCCCATACTGCAGGCCGTAGCTGATCGCCGTCGCAAAGCTGTCCATCAGGCCCGAAATCGTCGAGCCCTCCTTGGCCATGCGCACGAACAGCTCGCCCGGCGTGCCGTCGTCAAACAGCCCCACCGTGATGTAGCCCTCGTGGCCGGCAATCGAGAACTTGTGCGTCACCGACACGCGCTCATCCGGCAGCCGCCGCCGGATCGGCCGGTACACAATCTTCTCCACGATGTTCGACGTCATCGGAATCTGCTCGACGCCCTTTTTCTCGCCCTTGCCCGAACCCGAGCTCAGCGGCTGCACGCGCTTGGAGCCATCGCGGTAAATCGCCACCGCCTTCAGCCCCAGCCGCCAGCTCTCCAGGTAGGCGTCCATGACGTCTTCCACCGTCGACTCCTCGGGCATGTTGATCGTCTTCGAAATCGCTCCCGAAATGAACGGCTGCGTCGCCGCCATCATCCGCACGTGCCCCATGTGTTGGATGAATCGCGTTCCGTTCTGCGGACGGAAGCTCGTGTCGAACACCGACAGGTGCTCATCCTTGATGCCCGGCGCCGCTTCGATCGTCCCCGTGGCGTCAATGTGGGACACGATCTTCTCCACCTGATCGGCGTTGTAGCCCAGCTTGAACAGCGCCGCCGGTACCGTGTTGTTCACGATCTTGATCACGCCGCCGCCCACCAGCTTCTTGTACTTGATCAGCGCCAGCTCTGGCTCAATGCCCGTCGTGTCGCAATCCATCATGAAGCCGATCGTGCCCGTCGGCGCGATCACCGTCGCCTGCGAATTGCGGAAACCCACCACGCGGCCCTTCTCGTAGGCATCGTGCCAGCACTGCCTCGAGGCCTCGAACAGCGCATTCGGGATCTTCCGCGAATCGATGTTCGGCACCGAGTCGCGGTGCATCCGGATCACTTCCAGGAAGCTCGCCTCGTTCGGCGCATACTCCGGAAACGGCCCCGTGCACTCGGCAATCCGCGCGCTCGTCAGGTAGGCCTGACCGCACATCACCGCCGTCAGCCCCGCCGCCCAGGCCCGGCCCTCGTCGGAATCATAGGCCGTGCCCTGCGACATCAGCAGCGCGCCCAGGTTCGCATAGCCCAGCCCCAGCGGCCGGAAATCACGCGAGTTCTTCGCAATCCGGTCCGTCGGATAGCTCGCGTTCTCCACAATGATCTCCATCGCCGTGATCATCGTGTCCACCGCGTGCCGGTAGGCCTCCACGTTGAACTGCCCGTCCGGCCCGACAAACTTCATCAGGTTGAACGACGCCAGGTTGCACGCCGAATCGTCCAGGAACATGTACTCCGAGCACGGATTCGAGGCGTTGATCCGCCCGCTCGCCTTCGACGTGTGCCAGCGGTTGATCGTCGAATCAAACTGCATGCCCGGATCGCCGCACTGCCAGGTCGCCTCGCAAATCTGCTTCATCAGGTCGCGCGCCCGGTAGCGTTTTACCGGCGCGCCGTTGTGCACCGACTTCGTCCACCAGTCCGCATCCGCCGTCACCGCGTGCATGAACTCATCGTTCACCCGCACGCTGTTGTTGGCGTTCTGGAAGAACACGCTCGAATAGGCCTCGCCATCGAGCGACGAGTCGTACCCGCTGTCGATCAGCGTGTGCGCCTTCTTCTCTTCCTTCGCCTTGCACCAGATGAACTTCTCCACGTCGGGATGCTCGGCGTTGAGAATCACCATCTTCGCCGCCCGCCGCGTCTTGCCGCCGCTCTTGATCACCCCGGCAAAGGCGTCGAAGCCCTTCATGAAGCTCAGCGGACCGCTCGCCCGCCCGCCGCCCGACAGAATCGCATCCTCTTCCCGCAGCGCCGACAGGTTGGTCCCCGTCCCCGAGCCATACTTGAACAGCATGCCCTCGGTCTTGGCCAGTTCCAGAATCGACTCCAGCGAATCCGTCACCGAATTGATGAAGCACGCCGAGCACTGCGGCCGGTGCACATCCGCATCCACCTTCTTTACGTGCTGCGTCCGCTCGTCGTAATACCAGCCGTAGCCCCGCGCCTCGCTCTTCACGCCCACGTTGAACCACACCGGCGAGTTAAAGCACGCCTTCTGCGTCAGCATCAGGTGCGCCAGTTCGTTGCGGAAGTTCTCCCCGTCCTCCGGCGTGCGGAAATACTTCCCCGCAATGCCCCAGTCCGCGATCGTGTCCACCACCCGGTGCACCAGCTGCCCCAGCGAGCGCTCCCGGTCCGGTGAGCCCATCTTGCCATGAAAATATTTGCTCGCAACGATATTTGTTGCCGTTTGTGACCAGTCGGCCGGCATCTCAATATCGCGCTGCTCGAAAATCACCGCGCCCTTGTCGTTCCCGATCGTCGCCGTCCGCAGCTCCCAGTTCATCTCGTCGTACGGTGTTCTTCCCGCCGCCAGATTTGCTGTGAAATACCGCGGAAACGCGATTCCCGTCCTCTGCTCCACCGGCAGCGACCTTCGGAGCTCGCCCAGCCGCGAACCGAGGTCAACCATCAGCTGTCCCATCGAAAACCCTCCGTATTAGACACTTAGCCAGTTCACCAAAACCACCTGAGTGAAGGAGAAGAAACTGGCGAACGATTGCCAGTTTCACCCCATAAGTAGTGGTCTGTCAAGGAAAATATCTATATGTTGTGCTATGGGTTACGGCTTCATGAAATCAGTTGCACCACATCGCTTTATGTGCCCGGAGCCACTCCGGCGCGTCAAACAGGAGTGCGGCGAATTGTTTTCATGGGCTTCCTCGGAATGTTCCGGGTCATCACCCCGCGCGGGGTTTTGGCCGAATCCCTTCTCGAGAAAGACGGACTCGCGGAGGACGTCAAACTCTTGCGACGGGCCATAGGGCACCTCCACCCAGGATTGTACCGATCCAATAATCCGGAGGGAATCGAGTCCTCCTGCCGCGACCTGGCGGGCCAACTCCTCCCGCCCCGCCCGCCGTGCGATCATCGAAGCGTGAGCGACCAGGACCTCATCCGCCAGCGCCTCCGCCAGTGGGCTGAAGCCGCGCCCACCCTCGAAGCCCTCCGCCGCGAAGAGATCCGCACCGCCGACAACCGCCAGGTCCTCACCCTCCTCGAACCAGCCTTCAACCACGCCATCCGCACCCTCCCGCCGCGCTCCACCTCAGGCATGGTGGAAATGCAGCGGCTGTTCGCGAAGCTGAGGCGGTGAATGAAGAATGCGCTCTCTCATTGCTCTTCTTTGCCTGTCGACGTTGACCTCCTTCGGTCAGAGCAACTCGGCAGCAGCACGCGTCTATGATCGGGATGGCTGGACGATTCCAGGGCGTCAGATCGCCTCCACAAGGAAGCCAACGAAGGCAGAAGTCGTGACGATGGGCGGGCAGAAGGTCGTGGTTACCCACTTTGACGAGCTCCCGATTTGGGATTCACGCCGTAAAGACTACCACTCGGCCGAAATCACTTTTGTGCACATCATTGACGGCGTGCCCCACCTTTTTAGGCAACGGCTAGTGGCGGGGCAACTGCAGCACTACAGCGTCGGTGCGAGAGAGTTCCTCTATATCGTGAGCGCGCATCCGTGCAGTGTGGATGCGTTTACTAAACACGGTGGCTGCGTTGGCGCCGACTACCGGCTTGCCTTCTACGATGTATCGGGAGACGGTGTATTCCGCTTGATGGAAATGGTTCCCACGGACCTAAGCACGCAGCAAGCACGTGAATGGCGGCCGCTGCTTCCCGAGTGGGTGCGCGGCAAGGGTGCGGCTACTCCCTTGCCAAGTCCCAAAGCCGCGAAATAAGCCGCCAGCTCCCCTACCGGAAAATCTCCACCGGAAACTCACCCAACGCCCGCTCCCCCAGTTCCATCCGCACGCTCACCGAACCGCTCGCCACCACCGCCGGCACATCAAAATTCACTTCATAGCGCGGCAGCCGCGGGTCCGTGCAGAAGTGATCGAGCGATTCCACCACGCATCCGCCCACCGACGCCCGCAGCAACTCCGGCTGCTCTACCTCTTCCAGCACCGCCTTCACCGTCCCGGTCACGATGCGCGAGCCCGACAGCAGGTCAATCCCATCGGTCACTGACAGCACCCGCGGCACCGGCGGCCCGGGCGAAATCAACCGCACCAACGCGCACGCTGGCTCCGCCGTGCCCAGAGCCCGCAACTCCACAGGTCCCAGCCCTGTCGCCAGCCCCTCGGGCAGTAGCAAATTCAACTGCCGGATGCCGTCAAACTCCGACGGCCCCAAATAAGTCAGCGTCGACGCCGCGCCGCACACGCGCACCTCCATCTCGTTCAGGTCCGCCTCCTCCGGCAACCCCTCCACCCACAACGACAACGCCGCGAACCGCCCCCGCACCGGCGCCGCCGGTTCACTCGAATGCGCATTCGTCACGCGCCGGATGCGCACCGCCGCCGCCCCGCTCACCCCCCCCAGCGGTTTGCGGAACGTGGCCCACATATACTGCGTGCCCACGCCTTCCAGGGCCAGCAACCGCAACCCTGCCTCCCGCGACCACCCCCGCACCTCCCCGGCCGAAATCCGCACCCCGCTCCAGGTGTCATACACGCGCGCCGCCTGCGGCAGCCCGTTAATCTGCGCCCGGATGACCCCGCCCGGCTTCAGCACTCGCGCCGCCTCGTCCAGGTAGCCCATTACCACCTCGCGGCTCGGAATGTGCTGGAACACCGCGTACGAATAGACAAAATCGAACGACTCGTCGGCGAACGCCTCCAGGTTTGAGTTCGGCGCATGGTGCGGATGCGCATGCGAAATGCCCGCCAGGTTCTCGCGTGCCCGCTCTATCATCTGGTCCGAAATGTCGACCCCATGAATCTCGCCAAACACCGCCGACAGCGGCTTCATCAACCGCCCCGGCCCGCAGCCGATCTCCAGCGCCCGCCTTGCCCTCGCCCGCGTCGCAGGCAGCCGCCGGATCTCCAGCATCAGCCCGCGCACCTGCTCCCGCGCCGTATCGAAAAACTCCTCGCCGCTCTGGTTGCGCCGCCCAAACGCCACATAGTAGTGCGCATCCTCGGCGGCCCGTGCGTTCCAGTCCTCGCGCATCCGCGCCCGAACACCAGCCAGCGTCGTATCCGGAGTCGCCACGGCTATTTCACTTCCGGCATCTGCAACACGCGATACTCATCACCCTGCGTCGGCGCCGCTTTTTGGTCGCCCAGCCTGGGCAACGAATCGTCGCGGTACACCACGTCCGTGCACACATTGCCCTTCGATTGCAGCGTCGCCGGATTCACCCTCGGCGCATACAGAATGCAGTTTGACTTCATCTGATGGCCGGTGATCTGGTTGTTCTCAATGAGAATATCCTCCACCGGGTCCGGCCTCTCGGCGCGCTGGCCTAGATAAATCCCGGCCTTCATCACATCCGGCTCATCGGGAAACGCCACGCAGCCAAACTCCGCCTTGCGCTCGTTGCACGCCGCCCGGTTCAGGTTCAACAGCTTGTTGCCGATGATCTTGTGCCCAGCCCCGATCACGAACAACCCGCCGAATTTCATGCCGTCAAAAACGTTGTCACGAACCGTGATCAACTGAGAACGCATCTCCGGAAACGTGTTGTTCATCACCAGCCCGAAGTGACCGTGCGGGTAATCCTCCGGCTTGCCGCGATTGATGCACACGTTCCGCGCCACCTCGCCGTCATGGAACCCGTCCAGGTCAAAACACTTCCCGTTCACCTCTTCAAAGGTATTGTCGGTGTAATAGCTCTCGTCCACCTTGCCCGCCGTATCCACCCCCACCGGCGTCGCGTTGTGCTCCACGTCGATGATGTCGATCGGATACCCGATCAGCTTCCCCTTGTTCCCAACCACGCGTACCCGGTTGGCGTGGCCCACCTGCACCGCATCGCGCCCAATCGTCGTGAACGTGTTGCCCTTGATCAGCCCGTTGGAGTTGCGTGGTGAGTTATAGCGCGAATGCGTCCACACCCCGTTGCCCAGGATCTTTTCAAACCGTGAATCGAGCACCTCCCAGCGGTCGCTTCCCTCCTCAAACAAAATTCCCCCCGTCGTGTTGTTGCGCCCGCGCGAGTTGCGGCTGCCTGAGTTCAACACCGCCACGTTCTCGATACGCACGTTCTTCGATTGCGACACCAGCACGGCAAAACTGGCAATGTCGCGGAACGTCACGCCGCTCACCAGCACCCCATCGGCCCCGTCCATCGTAATGCCGTTGCCTTGGTAGTGATTTAAAAAGGGAACCTCGCTCGGCGGGATGTCCACCGGAAGCGCCGACGCGCTGTTGGCTGTCCCCTCGATCACAAACCCCCGCAACCGCACGTTCTTGCACGACCGGCAACGAATGAACGCCCCGCCCTGGAATTCGGCATGCGGGCGAATCACGGTCTCCTTTGAGCCGATGATTTCCAGGTTCCTTACCGCCGGGCTGATCGTCAAAGGCTGCTTCAACTCAAGAACGCCCTGCGGCAAATACACTTTCCCGCCCCGGCTCAACTGCTTTTGGAACTTCTCCGCCGGAGTCGAACATCCCCCCGCCAGCAGCAGCGTGAGCCCTCCGAACACAGCCCGCACCGCCGTCTTCCGATTGAGTCTCATGTACCCGCTATTCTATCGTTGATGGCCTTGCGATTCCTTGCAGCAGCCGTGGACGGCCTCTGGCCTGTCACCGCCGAAGTGCCGCCCGGCGCCGTTGTCGGCCTCGTGGGCGAGGAAACACCAGCCTTGCTGGCTCTGCTCGAGTTGGCCGGCGGCATCCTCCAGCCCACCCAGGGCGCCGTCGAAGCCACCGCCCCGCAACGCCTCTGCGGCCCCGCCGAGCCTCTCCCCGACGCGGCCTCTGTCCTTGCCCTCCCCCATCTCTTTTCCCGCAGCGGGTTCGCTGGACGCATCCACCTCCGCGCCCAGCTCGACCGTCTTCGCCGCTCCGGCGCAAGCATCCTCCTCAGTTGCCACGAACACGACCTGCTCCGCTCGCTTTGCGACGAACTCTGGTGGATCGACAACGGCCGCCTCGCCCTGCGCGGCGCACCAGCCGAAGTCCTTGCCGCCTACCAGTCGGCCTCCATCGAGCGCCTCCGCGCTTCGTCGCCCGATCCTGTGCTCGCTCCCTCGCTCCGCCGCGGCGATGGCCGCGCCCAACTGCTCGCCGTCGAAACCCTCGACGCCAACCTCGCCCCCACCGTCATTTGGCGCAGCGGCGAACCCGTCGCCGTCCGCCTCCGCATCCGTTTTGCCGCCCCTGTCGACGACCCCGTTGCCGGCATCATGATCCGCACCCGCATCGGCTTTGAGGTCTTCGGCACCAACACCGAACTGGAGAACCTCCCCCTCGGCCCCTGCGCCCCCGGCGACGAACGCTCCATCCTCTTCCGCTTTGCCTGCACCCTCTGCCCCCAGGAATACACCCTCACCGCCGCCTCCCACGACCGCGACGGCGTCTGGCACGACTGGATGGAAGACGCCGTCGCCTTCACCGTCACCGACACCCGTTACACCGCCGGCGTGGCCAACCTGCGCGCCACCGCCGAGCGCGAGGGCCCGCCCACCCCGTAATTCGCCCGGACTCCCAACCCCTGAATCCTTCCGGCCCCTCCGTCATCAGATAGACTGGATTCTGACACTATGGCTGGACAAAACACTCTGACCTTCACGGACGCCTCCTGGGACGGCGACGTCCTTACATCCCAAGTCCCCGTTCTGGTGGACTTCTGGGCCGAATGGTGCGGCCCTTGCAAAATGATGACCCCGACCATCGATGCCGTCGCCGACGAATACGCCGGCAAGGCCAAGGTCGGCAAGCTCAACGTCGACGAGAACGGCAACACCGCCATGCGCTACGGCATCCGCGGCATCCCCACCATGCTCGTCTTCAAGGGCGGCCAGGTGGTGGCCCAGAAGGTCGGCGCTATCGGCAAGTCCGATGTGGCCGCCATGCTCGACGCCAACATCTAACCCCGATCTTCTCTCCAGCAAACTGAAACGGGCGGGCCCTTCCGCAGTGTGCCCGCCCGTTCCTTTCGCCTGAACTCTGTCCGCTCGCCTACACCCGCCCAGCCTTCATCTCACGCGCCAGGTAATCGGTCGCGCGCCAGGCCAAAGCCAGAATCGTCAGCGTAGGGTTCTTCTCGGTCGACGTCGGGAACGCCGCGCCGTCGACGCAGAACACGTTCTTCACCTCGTGCATCTGGCAGAAGCCATTCAGCACGCTCCGCTTGGCGTCGTCGCCCATACGGATCGTCCCATGCTCGTGAATCGCCAGCCCCGGTGTATCCAACACGCCGCGCTCAAACGGCAGAATCTCCGCCTTGGCCGCGCGCAACAGGCTCTCCGCCATGTCATACATCTCGGCCGCCATCTTGCGCTCGTTGTCGCCAATCGTGAACTCGATCCGCGCCACAGGGACGCCGTACTGGTCCAGGTGACCCCCATCCACCACTACGCGGTTCTCCTTGCGCGGCAGCACCTCGCCGTAGGGATGCAGCGACACCAGCGCCGGATACCGTGCCTTCACCCGCTTCTTGAAATCGAGCCCAAAGCCGTCGAGCTGTTTCGCGAAGCTCGCATTGGCCTGCGCGCCCGTGTTCCAAAGCTGCATGCCGAAGCCGCGCAGATAGTCGCGCTTGCGCCCGTCGCGATGGTTGTAGCGCGGCATGTACATGTGTTCGCCGCTGATGCCGTCATCGTTCAACGCCTTCGTCCCGATCAGGTCAGGCACAAACCCCGACATGTGGAACCGGATCTGTTCGATCAGATACCGACCCACCACGTCGTTCGAATTGCCCAGCCCATTCGGGTGCCGTCGCGATTTCGAATTCAGCAGAATCCGCGTCGAATCGATGCACGAGGCCGCCACCACCACGATGCGACCCTTCACCTGCCGCTCGGCCTTCGTGTAGCGGTCAAAATACTGCACGCCCGTGGCCAGCCCGTTGTCGCCTGTCAACACCCGCGCCGCCACCGCGTTGTCGATGATCTTCAACCGCCCCGTCTTAAACGCCGGCTCCAACAGGTAGTCGCTTGAGTTGAAAAACGCCGCCACATCGCAGCCCCGCCCGCACGCCCCGCAATAGTGGCACGCGTTATGCCCGTTGTGCGGCTTGGTCAACACCGCCCGCCGCCCGTGCACAAACTCAATCCCGATGCCCTTGCCTGCCTTGCGCAGAATCTGCTCGCCGCACCGCATCGCCGGCGGAGGCAGATGGAACCTGCTCCCCGGCAGCACATCCAGATCCTCCGGGCCGCCATTCACGCCGATGAACTGGTCCACCTTGTCGTAATACGGCGCGATGTCCTTGTACCGGATCGGCCACGGAATCTCCCAGCCATCCTTCGCCGGACCCTCGAAATCCACATCGCCATACCGCAGCGACACACGCCCCCACACGTTCGTCTTCCCGCCCCGTCCCCACACGCGGTAGAGATCGAACGGCTTGTCCTTGGGCGTATCCAGCGGCTGCTCGCGGTCATCCAGCCGGAACTGCGGCGGCTTCCGTCCCGCCTCCATCCGCGCCCGCCACTCCCACGGCTTCACATGCGTCCAGAACGTTGAGCGCCGGAACGGCGTCCCCGCGTCCAGCAGCAGCACGTTCACGCCCTGCCGCGTCAGGTTCCACGCCGCCATTCCCCCGGCCGCGCCAGAACCGATCACAATCACGTCATGCACATCACTGGCTGGTGTCTGCATGGCTGCGCCTCTACGCCTTCTGCCCCGGCAACTGGTGCTCCGGATGCGTGCATCCCTTGAACTCCGGCAGCGCGTTGTACCCGCTCCACCCCAGCTCCGTCACCAGCCCCTCGCGCGTCGAATAGTAGGCGTCCACCGTCATGTCTTTCAACATGCGGAAGAACGCATCTTTGCTCGTGTGCAGCGCCGTCAGCCGCTCCAGCCGCTTCGCATTGGTGAGCTTCACAAACGGCGCCAGCCCTTTGCGGAACTCCATCGCCCGCGTCCGCTGCCCCGCCAGCATGTGGTCGATAATCAGATGCGCGCCCGCCTCTTTCGCTCCCGGCGTATCGCTACGCGGAATGATCATCTCCACCAGTTCGCCCAACGTCTCAAACTCGGCCGCATTCAGCAGCTTCGGCTTCGCCCCCGCCGGCGCGCCGCCCGCCGTCTCATCATGGCCCGGATGCTGATGCACCGTCTGCGTCTGGGCTCCCGCGACTCCCGCCGCTGTCCCCGTCAAAGCCCCCGTTACTCCAATGCTCACCAGCATCTCGCGTCTTGATGGCATTCCTAGTCCTTTCTCAGCTGCAACAGCCAGTCTCCCGCGCCCGGCGTCTTCACCGCCACGCGCGCCGACTCCTTCAACTGCCCCGCCGCCGTCCGCGCCCCCGTCCGCGGATCGATCCACGTCGCCTTCGCATTCCCGAAGTTCGTCAGGTTCAACTCCACCGCCGGATTGTTCGGCAAATAGATCAACGCAAACTTGCCATCCCCCGTGCTTGCCGGCATCGGATACGCCGTCCAGTCCACCTTGTCCGGCTCCGAGGCCAGCAGGAACCGGTTCGGCTCCAGCCGCCACCACGGCAGCCCGTCGAGCGTGTTCCGCACGATCGTCATCTGCTTCGAGCCCGGGTAGTCCAAGCACTCCGTCCAAGGGTCAGCCACGCCTGAATTCGGATGATCCAGCGGCACCCCCGCCGTCCGCATCCACGGCCAGATGCCATGCGCGCCATAGGTCACCCCCGCCGGCGTCGCCGCCAGCAGGCTGTACCACACCGCCCGCCGCACCGCCGCCGCGTCGATCTTCCGGTTTTCGCGATAGCTCGTGTGCCCCTCATAGTTCGGCTCGGTATCCAGCACCGGTTTCGCCGGCGTCAACTTCCATCCCGACGCCGTCCCCATCGTCGCGTTCCATTCCCACTTCCTCTGATCACTGCCATGTCCCGTCTGGTAGTTGTAAAAGTCCAGCCACGGCTCATCTTTGAAGATCGGCCACGGGTCGCGCGTCCCGCCCGGATGCAAACTCACAGGCCGCCGGAACTCATCCTTCGGAAACGTCCCCCGCCCAATCTGTTTCCACCGCTCCGGCCCATCGCCGCGCTCGTAGTTTCCATCTCCGCCCAGCAGCCAGATCACATGATGCGCCGCATACCGCGCCGCCATATACCGCGCCAGCCGCACCGCATCCGGCACCGCCAGCGCCGCCCCCGGACTCTCGTTGTCCTTCGACGTCAGCGCCCACAGCATCACGCCCACGCCCACCAACTCCTTCTCGTTCATCTGATCCATCTTCCGGTCCATCCGCCGGAAGAACTCCGGATCCACACGCAGCCGGTCCGTCCGCGTGAACGCCACCCGCCCGTTCTCATCCTTGCGCCCGGCCCGCCACGGCGCCGCCATCACAAACTGAATCGCCGTGTAGCGCTTCGCCTGCCGGTCGTTCAGATACTGCGCCCATTCCTCATCCGTGCTCATCAGCGCGCTGTTCCAACCCGTGCAACCCAGCCAAAACCACGGCCGCCCGTCGGCATGCATGAAATGATGGCCGCCCGGCGCCACCCGCGGCGCCCCATGCAAATAGAGCTGGTTCTTTCCCCGGTACGCCTTTACCTGGAACCGCCCGGTCTTCCCGTTCAGCCCCGTCTCCTGCGCATCGGACGACTGCACGCGGTACGTCCACGTCCCTGTCCGCTCCGGTGAAAACCGCACCTTCCACGTTCGCCCGCCGTCCCAGAACGCCGGCACGCGCACCTGCACGTTCCCCGGCCCCGAGAAATCGGCCACCACGCTCACATCCAGCGGATCGGCGTAATCCTTCGAGGCCGTGAAGCTCGCCTCGAATTTCCCATAGCGATACACATCCGCCGCCCAGCCACTCGCGGCCAGGCCCATCAGCGCAATCAGTTTTCGCATGATCCCTCTACTGTGCCGGCATTGGGCGCGGCGTCGCCTCGGCCTCGCTCAAACCCAGTGCCCAGCGCATTGCCTCCAACCACATCTTTTGCACATCCGGCCGGTCCCACGAGCTCTCCGTATGACCCAGCGTCGAATGAAACACACGCCCCTTGCCGTAGTTGCGCAGCCACGCCACCGCGAAATCGCCGTCCGTGCGGTGCACACGCGGGTTCTTCAGGTCCAGCTTCGAGGCGTCCAGCCGCATCAGCACCCGCACCCGGTCCCGCGAGTAGTTCTTAAACTGGTAAATCTCATCGTGAATCGTGAACTCCCTGGCGAAGTGCTTCACCAGCGGATGCGATGGGTCTTCCACGATCACCGGCGCCTGGAACGTGTTCCACGGATGCTGGTCAAAGTAACCGCCCACCATCTCGCCATACTCCGGCCACTGGTAGAACGTATCCGCCGCCGAATGCACGGCGATGAACCCCTTGCCGTCGTCTTTCACAAAGCTCAGCAGATCGGCCTTCTGCTCCGGCGTCATATCCAGTTCACCGGTCGTATAGAACACTACCGCGTCAAAGAACCCAAGGTTCTTCGCGTTCCCCGTCAGCTTTTGTTTGGTCAACAGTTGCGTATCGGTGCGGATGTAGGTGTCCCACAACCCCGACTCCTGGCCAATCTTCCAGATCGTCGCCAACCCGTGCGATGTCGCATCGTGCTGGAACCCCTTCACGGCCCCGATCGCCAGCACTTTCTTCTTCTTTGGCGTCGTTTGCCCGCATGCGGGCAGGACACAGAACGCGGTACAGAGGAGGAGGGCAAGTAAGCGCATAACGGCCATCAGTGTATCAAGCGCATGGGGCGGAGTCGCCCCGCGCCGCTCTCCCCTCGCAGCCCAGCCGCTCAGCCCTTCACCACACGCCGTAGCGTCCACATCTCCGGACTCACCGCCGCCCCCTCCAGCCGCTTCCAGTCGTCCTCCACATGGATCAGTTTCCCGCTCACATGGTTCGAGCGATCACTGGACAGGAACATCGCCAGTTGCATTTGCCGCTCCGGCGTCACCCCTCCGGTCACCCGCACCTGCAGGGCATCTTCCGTGTCCTTCCAGCCTGCCCGCTCGCCTGCCCGCAGAATCTCATCGGTCATGTGCGTGTAGGTGCCCCCCGGCGACATGCAGTTCACCTGCACGTTGTGGTCGCGCACCTCCTCGGCCAGCGTCTCGGCAAACCGCAGAATCCCCGCTTTCGAAGTCGCATACGCGCTGAAGTTCGCCCTCGGCCGCGTCCCGCCCCCGCCGCTCAACAGGATGATCTTCCCTTGCCGCCGCTGCACCATCTGCGGCAACACCGCCCGGCACGTATTCACCGCCCCGCGCAGATTGATCTCCAACGTCTCCCACCAGTCGTCGCCGTCATTTTCCAAAAACGGCCCGATCGGCCCCTGAATCCCCGCCGCCCCGATCACCACATCCACCGCGCCGAAATGCGCCCGCATCCGGTCCACCGCGCTCTGCACCTCAAACAGGTGCCGCACGTCGGCTCGCAGCCGGATCGCAGTCCCGCCCGAATGGTCAATCTCCAATTGCGTCAGGTCCAGTTCTGCCTTGCTGCGAGCCAGCAATCCCACGCGCGCCCCCCTTTGCGCGAAGCCGATCGCCAACCGTTTCCCAATCCCTCTGCCGGCTCCCGTTACGAGCACGCAGACATTCTCTAGTGAGTGCAAACCTTCCTCCGCATGCTGGGCCAACCACCACTCCACCCTCGCATGCCCAACTCAAAGGTAGTACAACCGGCGGCTCAGCGGGAAACCTCGCTCTCCCCACCCTCTTGCCGCATCCCCGCCTCTGTCCCCTTCCCTCCGCTTCGCTCTACACCCCTCCATCCGCTATACTTGCGAATAGCTTGCTCCAGGGCTCTCGCCCGATCCGCACGCCTGAGTACAACTCGCAAGGAGGTCAATGAGTAAAGACGATTGCATTGAGGTGACCGGCACCGTAGTGGAAAAATTTCCCGCCGGTCAGTTTAGCGTTCAGTTGGATGTCGACGAGCGCCTGGTTCTGGCCCACCTCGCCGGTAAGCTTCGTAGAAACCGCATCCGCGTTCTCGCCGGTGACCGCGTGACCATCGAGATGTCGCCCTACGATCTCACCAAAGGCCGCATCACCTACCGCCACAAGTAAGACGAACCCACGGTGCCCCCGCACCTTCGTCCTCTTCCTCGGCGCTCCGGTGCGCTGTTGATCCACTCCCCATCCCCGCGATGAACCGAGTCCTCACCATCTTCGGCACGCGGCCCGAGGCCATTAAACTCGCTCCCCTCATCTCGGCCCTCCGCGCCGCTCCGGGTGATCTGCATCCCCTCGTCTGCGTCACCGCCCAGCACCGCGGCCTCCTCGATCAGGTCCTCGACGTCTTCTCCCTCCGCCCCGACTTCGACCTCGACCTGATGACCCCCGGCCAAACCCTCATCCAGTCCTGCTCGCGCATCCTCGCCGCCCTCGAACCTGTCTTTGAACAGTCCAAGCCCGCCTTTGTCCTCGTGCAGGGCGACACCACCACCACCTTCGCCGGCGCCCTCGCTGCCTTTTATCGCGGCATCCCCTGCGGCCATGTCGAGGCCGGACTGCGCACAGGCGACCTCCTCCAGCCCTTCCCCGAAGAGGCCAACCGCCTGCTCACCTCCCGCATCGCCACCCTCCACTTCGCCGCCACTGACTGGGCCGCCCAAAACCTGCTCCGCGAAGGGGTTCCCGCCGAAACCGTCTCCGTTACCGGCAACACCGGCGTCGATGCCGTGCTCGATGTTGCCCGCCGCCTCGACGAGGGCTCTCTCACCGCTCCCCTCTCCCCCCAATGGCCCGACGGCAAGCGCATGGTCCTCGTCACCGCCCACCGCCGCGAAAGCTTCGGCCCCGGGTTCGAACGCATCTGCGACGCACTCGCCATGCTTGCCCGACGCCCCGATCTCCACCTCATCTACCCCGTCCACCCCAACCCCAACGTCCGCGATACCGTCAACCGCCGCCTCGCCGGCCTCTCCAACCTCACCCTCCTCGACCCCCTCGACTACCTCAGCTTCGTCAACCTCATGCGTCGCGCCCACTTCCTCATCACTGACTCTGGCGGCGTCCAGGAGGAAGGCCCCTCCCTCGGCAAACCCATCCTCGTCCTGCGCGAGAAAACCGAACGTCCCGAAGCCGTCCACGCCGGCACCGTCCGCCTCGTCGGCACCAGCCCCGAACGCATCCTCGCCGAGTCCCAACTCCTCCTCGACGACCCCGCCGAGTATGAGCGCCGTTCACGCGTTCACAACCCATACGGCGATGGCCGCGCTTCGGCCCGCATCGTTGAGTTAATCGGCAGTTTTTGCAACCGGTTACGCGTGCATTAAATCTCCCCGCGCCCCCCCTCGTTTCCCCCTTCTCCGGCCGCATCGCCGCCGCCCCCATGCGATCCTCCTGGTGGGCGCAAGCGTTCCTGAAGCGCAGCGCCCAAGGGTACTGTTCATGAACTCTCGCTACCGGAAACTCGCCCCGGCTGGGGCGGCTGAGCTCGCGCAGGTGCTCTCGGAATCGCTCATCGGGCAACCTGAAGCCGTCGAGGCCATCGTCCCCTATGTCCAGATCTTCCAGGCCCACCTCGCGCCCGAAGGCCGGCCCGCCGGCGTGTTCCTTCTCCTGGGCCCCACCGGAACCGGAAAAACCCGCACCGTCGAGTGCCTCGCCCAAGCCCTCCACGGCAACGAGCGCCACTTCCTCCGCGTCGATTGCGGCGAATTCCAAATGGACCATGAAGTCGCCAAACTCATCGGCGCCCCCCCCGGCTACCTCGGCCACCGCGAAACGCAACCCATGCTCAACCAGGCCAAGCTCAACTCCTTCACCTCGGAGCGCTGCGGCATGTCCATCGTCCTGTTCGACGAAGTCGAAAAGGCCGCCCCCTCGCTCAATCGCCTCCTGCTCGGCGTGCTCGACAAAGCCACCCTCCGCCTCGGCGACAACACCGGTGTCAACTTCGAACGCAGCATGCTCTTCCTCACCTCCAACCTCGGCGCGCGCGAAATGATGAACCAGCTTGCCCCCAACTTCGGCTTCGAGGCCATCCACGCCCGCAGCTCGCCGCCCGCCTCCACCCTCGCTCCTACGACCTTCGAGGAGGACGAAGCCCTCTCCCGCCGCCTCGAAACCATCGGCGTCAATGCCGTCAAGAAGAAGTTCTCCCCTGAGTTCTACAACCGCATCGATCGCGTCGTCACCTACCGCCCCCTCGACGAAGCCTCGCTCGACCTCATCCTCGATCAGCAGCTGGATACCCTCCAGCAGCTTCTCAACTCCCGCCTCGGCCTCAAGTCCTTCTACATCCGCGTCGACGTCTCGGCCCGTGCCCACCTGTTGTTGAAGGGCGCCAGCCGCCTATACGGCGCCCGGGAATTGAAACGCACCATCCACCGCCTGCTCCTGCAACCCCTGGCTTCCCTGGTGGCCAGCGGACGCATTCCTCCCGGCGTCACCATCCGCGCCCGCCACAACGGTTCTTCCGAAGTGCTCGAACTGAGCGCCTCGGCCTCCGATAAGCGCACGGGCTCACCCACGCCCAGGGACGACCGCACGCGTGCCACGCGGGCCCGCAGGCCCTCCTACTTAGGATTGGAATTGGATCCCGAAGATCTCGATGCCGCCTGAGCGCCGCTTGCGCCAGCGATGCGCCCCGGGCGCCGCTTAGTGGGCCTTAAACTCTACCGTCTCGCTCAAGCTCGACTTGTCGCTCGTGAACACCTCAAGCCGGAACTTCACGTTCTCCGCCGCCCGCCGGTAGATCACACTGCCATTCAACAGTTGCAGCGAATCCAGGTCCACACGCTGCTCGGCCGCGCCGTCCTGAATGTGCAAGACACCGCGCGGCGCATTCTGAATCGCCGGCGCGCTCCGGTCCCAACGCACATGCACGCTCGTCCCTGACTGGTTGGCCTGCAGGTTCATCGTGAACGGATCGGGCGGGCGTAGCCCGCTCGGCAGCTTCGATCCAACACTCAGCGCCACCTGGAATCCCAACACCACGCCCAGCAGCAAAAAGATAAACGAGAGCGGAATCCACACCCATCCCGAGCGCTTCCGCTTCTTCTGCCCCGTCTCCTCAGCCGCATCACCGGAAAACGAGTAACTCTGCTCAGCCGTAATCGATTCGCTCATTGCGCTCTTCTCCCCCTGGTTGTACCCGCCAAACGAAAATGCCGGCGGAGCCGTCCGTTGCCCCGTCTGGGCGGCGGGCGCCGCTGCGCTCTCGGCCGTCGCGCTGACGGCCTCCTGCTCCTCTCCAGCCAGCTCGCGCCGCCGGAACGGAAACTCGAGGTAAGGCGAATCCATCCTGCGAATCCCGCCCTCTTCCCGGAAAAAGAAGCCTCCCACACTCACCCGCGTCGCATACGGCTTCACCAACAGCATCACCGCCTGCGGGTCCGGCGCCATCCGGTCCAGCAGGTCCGCGTCCTCGGGCGTGATGTGAAACCCCTCCCGCGTGTGGCTGCGAAACAAACCCACCACCGTCGTCCGCCCTCCCGGCGTCGCCAGCCAGCGGTCACATACCCCGCGCAGCCGCTCGGTCTCCTCCGGACTCAACAGGTACGACGAGCCCCGGCTGTGCTGGCACGGCACCATCTCGTAGTCGGTCACGCGCACCGTGCGCGCATCCACAAACTCACCCAGCAGCACGCCCCCCACCTCCACGCCGCGCTTCGGAATCATACCGAATCCGCGCAGCACGTCGGCCAGCAGCCGCTCCACCACGTCCAGGTCAAGTTGTACCGAAATCTCCTTGCCGGGCGGCGCCCACAAGTAGCGATCGGCTGGGTTCGTTCCCGTCTCGGCGCTCCCAGGCAAGGGGTCCATGATCTCCCGCAGCGATTGGTCAGTAGCGATAACTTCACTCATATCATGCCATTAAACGGCTCCACGGGCTACCGCGAGGCGTCCGCGAATCCGCCCCTTCCCTACCCGGGCTCAGCCGGCTACGCACATCTGCGCCTCACCGTCTATCGGTGCTTTCGCCCAAACACCTTAGGGGATGCCATACTGATGACCGTATGCCGGGTGCCCTCTTCCTCGTCTCCACCCCCATCGGCAACCTCGGCGACCTCTCGCGCCGCGCCGTGGAAACCCTCGCCGCCGCCGACTGGATCGCCTGCGAAGACACCCGCCAAACCGCCAAGCTCCTCGAAGCCTACTCCCTCCACAAGCCCACCCGCAGCCTCCACGAACACAACGAAGCCGCCAAAGCCGAATCCATCGTCGACGAAATCCAAGCCGGCGCCCGCGTCGCCCTCGTCTCCGACGGCGGCACCCCCCTCATCTCCGACCCCGGCTTCCGCCTCGTCCGCCTCGCCGCTGAACGCAACCTCCCCGTCATCCCCATTCCCGGACCCTCCGCCGTCCTGGCCGCCCTCGCCGGCTCCGGCCTCCCCACCGACGCCTTCTACTTCGCCGGCTTCCTCCCCCCCAAACCCGGCGCCCGCCGCGCCGCCCTCGAATCCCTCCGCGCCCTTCCCGCCACCCTCATCTTCTTTGAAGCTCCCCACCGCATCCTCGAATCCCTCGACGAACTCCTCGCCGTCCTCGGCGACCGCCGCATCGCCGCCGCCCGCGAACTCACCAAGCTCCACGAGGAGTTCCTCCGCGGCCCCATCTCCCAGGTCCGCGCCACCCTCGCCGCCCGCTCCTCCATAAAAGGTGAATTCACCCTCGTCGTCGACCGCGATGCTCCACCCCCCGCCCCCGCCGCCCCCGCCGATCTCGCCGCCGAGGTCGAAGCCGAAATCGCCCGTGGCACACCCCGCATGGACGCCATCAAAACCGTCGCCCGCCGCCACGGCATCGGCAAAAGAGACCTTTATCAGGCGCTTTCATCCCCCCACGGCCCCGCAAACCCCTGATTTTGGCCCTCCCCACGCCCCTCAAACGAAAAAAACCCTGAAAAAACGCCCTTCCGCGCCCACATCTCTCTTTACACCCGCACTCCCTTCCGTTATCCTGAGAGCGCAAAACAAATCCGTCCGATTATGTTTCGCGCTGGATGGCCACGCCGCCTCCTCGGCTGGCGGCAGCGGGAACCAGCCGTACGGTTAAGTTCATTGGGATAGTAAGGAGCATCCATGGCCGAAAGCAAGAAGATGACGCAAGCTCAGTTGGTGAAGAAACTGGCGGAAACCATCGGCGTGTCCAACAAGGTGGCCAAAGCGGCCCTCGACACCATCGCCGCGGTCGCCATCACCGAAACCAAGAAGAACAAGATGTTCACCCTCCCCGGCTTGGGCAAGCTGGTCCTGCGCGACACCAAGGCGCGCATGGGCCGCAACCCCGCCACCGGCGAAGCGATCAAGATTCCCGCCAAGAAGGTGGTGAAGTTCCGCATCGCCAAGGCGTGCAAAGACGCCATCGTCCCGCCGAAAAAGAAGTAGTCTTCTCCCGGTTGTTCTAACCTCCAGACAATCGAAAACCCCCGCGGCGCATGTCGCGGGGGTTCTTTGTTTGGAAATTGAATGGTCGCTCGCGCCCCTCAAATTGCGATGGGGCGGGCATGCAAGGCCGCTTACGCCTGCTTCTTCTCTTCTGCTTTTTCCTCGCTCTTCAAGGCGTTCTTGAAGTTGCGAATGCCTTCTCCCAAGCCCTTGGCCACTTCCGGAATCTTCCGCCCGCCAAACAGCAGCACGGCAATGCCTAGAATGATGATCAGCTCAGGGACGCCAATGGATCTCATGCGGCCTCCTTACACCAGCATTATAGTCTACTTCACACCCCCCGCACCCTGCACCGCCCCCGCCCTCCGCCGCAACCGCAGGTCAAACTCCCCGCCCGCCTCCAGAAAATAGTACCCCTCCGCCGCCCGCGACCCATGCTCGTACACGGCCACCTTGCTCACCCCGATCACCCGCGCACGGTCGCCCTTCACCACCAGCGCCGTACCCTCATCAATCCCCAAGCCCAGCAGTTTCGGAAGCCGCGCCACCACCGGCAGCAGGTCGCGCTCCCGCTTCCGGGCGATCAAATGCTGGTCCACCGCCACGTTCCGCAAATACCCAAACCCCTGCTCATACCCCGGCGCCATCATGATCGTGTTCCCCTCCCGCGCCCCGCGCACCAGGTACGACCCCTGAATCGTCGCCCCCGCCGACGTCCCCCCAATCACCCCGCCCCGCTCCAGCACCGCCGCAATCTCCCGCTCCGTCCGCGTCCCCCGGTAGCTATCCACCAGCCGCCACTGCCGCCCGCCGGAAAACCACACCGCCCGCGCCTTCCTCAGCGGCGCCGCAAAGCTCTCTGTATCGGCCACCGCACGGTCGCGCGTGTGCATCACCGTCACCTCTCCAAAGCCCACCCCGCGCCACAACTCCGCGTCCCGATGATCCTGCCCGTAGGGCTCCCCTTCGCCCGCCGTCGGAATCACCACCAGCGCCGCGCCCCGTCCTCCCGCCAACTCCAGAAACGTCCGCCGGATCTCCGCCCCCAACTCGCCGCCCCCCACCACCAGCAGCGCCCCCCGCTCCGGCCCCACCTCCGCCGCCCCTAGCAGCGACACGAATAGCAACCCAGCCGCGGTGACTCTCATATCACCCCCCCCTACGCCAGCATTTTCTTCACGACGTTGCCATGAATGTCCGTCAGCCGGAAATCGCGCCCCATGAAGCGGTACGTCAGCCGCGTGTGGTCAAACCCCAGGCAGTGCATCATCGTCGCCTGCAAGTCGTGCACATGCACCTTGTCCTCGGTGATGAAGAACCCCAGGTCATCCGTCTTGCCGACCACCTGCCCGCCCTTGATGCCGCCCCCGGCCAGCCACATCGAATACGCCATCGGATGGTGGTCGCGCCCGGCGTTGTCGGCCTCGGCCGTGTTGCGGATCTCGCTCACCGGCGTGCGGCCGAACTCACCGCCCCACACCACCAGAGTCGAATCGAGCAGCCCGCGTTGCTTCAAGTCCTTGATCAGCGCCCCCGCCCCGCGGTCGGTCTTTGCGCAGTTCTCCTTCAGCTTCGTATTCAAATTCGTGTGCGAATCCCACGACGCATCCATTAAGAGGATGTACCGTACGCCCCGCTCCACCAACCTCCGCGCGAGCAGACAGTTCGTGCCGAACTGCTTCGTCTTCTCGTCGTTGATCCCATACATCTCCAGCGTTTCGGGCGACTCCTTCGACAAATCGGTCAGCTCCGGACCCGCCGTCTGCATGCGGTAGGCCAGCTCATAGCTCGCCATCCGCGCCGCAATCTCCTCGTCGCCCGTCTCGTCGAGCTTGGCCTGGTTCAGATCCTTCACGGCGTCGAACACGGCCTTCTGCCCGCGCCCGCTCACCCCCTTCGGGTTCGACAGGTAGAGAATCGGATCGCCTGAACTCCGCAGCAGCGTGCCCTGATAGGTCGACGGCAGGAAGCCGCTCGAAAAATTCGTCGCCCCGCCCGACGTCCCCACGCCTGAGGACAACACGACAAACCCCGGCAGGCTGTCGCTCTCGCTCCCCAGTCCGTAAATCGTCCACGCGCCCATCGTCGGCCGCCCGAACTGCTGCGTCCCAGTGAATAGCATCAACTGCGCCGGGTGATGGTTGAACGCCTCGGAATACATCGACCGCACGACGCACATGTCATCCGCATTCTGCGCCGTGTACGGCAGCCAGTCGCTGAACTCCAACCCCGACTGCCCGTACTTCTTGAACTCGCGCGAACTGGCCAGAATCGCCGCGTTCGGCTTCGTGAACGCCAACTGCAGTTGCGAGGTAATCGACGCCGGGGCCGCTTGCCCGTGATACTTCTTCAACTCCGGCTTCGGATCGAGCAAGTCCATCTGGCTCGGGCCGCCCTCCATAAAGAGGAAGATCACGCTCTTCGCCTTGCCCGGGAAATGCGAAGCCTTCGGCGCCAGCGGATCGCTCCGCTTGGCCCCCGCCGCATAGCCGTTGCGGGCAAACAGATCGCCCAGCGCCAGCGCGCCGACGCCGCCGGCCATCTCATGGAGCAGCTTCCGCCGCGAACGCAGAATCTGGAAATCGCGCAGGTCTTTCATCACGGCCTCACAATGAATTCATCGGTATTGAGCAGCGCCCGGCACACGGCCACCAGCGGCTTCTCACCCGCCATCTCGTCCATCAACTTCGCCAACCGCGCTTTCTCGCGCTCTGTTGCTTCACGGCCCCAGGCCAGCTTGGCCGCATAGGCCAGCCGGTCGCCCGCCGCCGCTTCGTTCTCCGCGCGCCAGGCCAGCGCCGCCGCGGCTTCGTGGAACACCTCATCGTTCATCAGGTTCAAAGCTTGCAGTGAAGTGTTCGATCGCGTCCGCCGCGAACAGGCCACCGTCGAATCCGGCGAATCGAAATTCATCAGCATCGGATACGGCGCCGTGCGCTGGAAGTGAATGTAGAGGCCGCGCCGGTAGCGGTCCGGCCCCGTGCTCGCCACCCACTTGTTGTTGTTCGCATAGGTCAACTGCTCCACGCCCGCCGGCTGCGGCGGCTTCACGCTCGGCCCGCCCACGCTCGAATTCAACAGCCCGCTCACCTGCAGCGCCGTGTCGCGAATCGTCTCCGCCGCCAGCCGCAGCCTCTGCTGCCGCGCCAGCAACGTGTTCTCCGGATCGCGCTCGCGCAGCTCCGGCCGCGCGTTCGACGACTGCTTGTACGTCGCGCTCGTCACAATCGCCCGGTGCAGCTTCTTCATGCTCCAACCGGAATCGCGGAACTCCGCCGCCAGCCAGTCCAGCAGCTCCGGATGCGTCGGCTTGTCGCCCGTCTTCCCGAAATCCTCGCTCGTTCTCACCAGCCCGCGTCCGAAATACTCCTGCCAGATGCGGTTCGCAATCACGCGCGGCGTCAGCGGATTGTCGGCCCGCACCATCCACTTGGCCAGTTCCAGCCGCGTCGCCTGCGCCGACCCGATCGACGGCAACACCCCCGGCACATCGGCATCCACCGGCACACCCGGCTTGTTCCACTGCCCCTTCACGCGAATCCGCGTCTTCGGCGCGCTCTCGTCCCACACCATCACCATCGCCTGCGACGGCCGCGGCAACGCCTTCTCAAGCTCCGCCAGCTCCTTGCGAGCCTCTTTCAACCGCCCCATCTTCTCCTTGTCCATGCCCGGCGCCAGGCTCACGCTGCGAATGAAGTAATCCTCGATCGTCTCCCGCTCGCGCTCCGTCCGCTGCTCCAGCGTCTTCCGCAGAATCTTCTGCGCCCCGTCCACCATCGCCTTCATCGACGTCAACTGGAAGTCATACTCGGCCTGCGAACCCGGCTTCTCCATCGCCGTCCGCATGTAGCCTTCCCACTCGGCCAGCAATGTCGCCACCTCATACTTCTTCAACAACTCCGCCCGCTTCGCCTTGTACTCCGGCAGCGCCGCCAGATACGGACCCAACTGCCCCGGCGCCGGCGCATCGATCATCTCCTCATCCGAACGGTCAAAGAACGACAGCAGCGCGTAGTAGTCCTTCTGCGAAATCGGATCGTACTTGTGGTCGTGACACTGCGCGCAGCCGGTCGTCAATCCCAACCACGCCGTCGACACCGTGTTCGTGCGGTTCACCAGTTGCTCAAAGCGCGTCTCTTCGCGATCCACGCCCGCCTCGCGATTCGTCAATACCTGCCGCAAAAAGCCCGTCGCAATCTGTGTCGACGCGCTGCGGTCCGGCAACAGGTCGCCCGCCAACTGCTCCACCGTGAAGCGGTCAAACGGCATGTCTGCATTCAAGGCGTTGATCACCCAATCGCGATACCGCCACGCATGCGGCCGCGCCAGGTCTTTCTCATAGCCGTCGGAATCGGCATAGTGCGCCAGGTCGAGCCAGTGCCGCGCCCAGCGCTCGCCATAATGCGGCGATTCGAGCAGCCGGTCCACCAGCCGCTCATAGGCATCCGGCCGCGTATCGGCCACGAACTCACGAATCTCATCCGCCGTCGGCGGCAGCCCCGTTAAATCGAGCGACACCCGCCGCAGCAGCGTAGCCTTCGACGCCTCGGGCGACGCCGCCACGCCCTCTTTGCTCAAACGCGCCAGCACAAACGCATCAATCGCCGACCGCGCCCCAGCCACCTGCGGCGGCACGGGCTTCTTCAACGGTTGAAACGCCCAGTGGTCCGATTGCCTGCGCGGCAGCGGTTGGGCCAACAAATTCTCCGGTACCTTCGCCCCCGCCGCGATCCACGCCTTCACCGCCTCCACCTCGGCCGCCGTCAAACGCGGCCCCGCCGGCGGCATCTGAAACTCCTTCTTGTCCGACGTCACCCGCTTCACCAGCGGCGATTCATCGGCCTTGCCCGGCTCAATCGCCTTGCCCGAATAGCCGCCCTTCAACATCGACGCCGCATGGTCGACACGAAAGCCGTTGTTCTGCATCGCCGCCCCATGGCAGCCCGAACAACGCCGCCGCAACACCGGCTGCACATCGGTCACATAATCAGCCGCCTGCAAGGCCGCCACAAAGACAAATAAGGCAATCACGCGCATGAGGGAACTCGACTTTAGTATATTGCCACTCATGCTTTCCCGACGCTCGCTGCTGCAAACCGCCCTGTTCGGCTCCGGCACCCTGTTGAGCCGCGCCAACGCCGCGCTCAAGAAGATGAAGATCACCAAGATCTCCTACTGGGAGTCGCCCGTGAACCGCCCCATCTTCAACCAGAACATGGACGTCGTCATGATCCACACCGACGCCGGCATCACCGGCATCGGCGAAGGCGGCTCCAGGCAGATGATCGAGCAGTGCGCCGGGCTCCTCATCGGCGAAGACCCCTCGCGCATCCAGCACCTCTGGCAATGGATGTACCGCAACTTCTTCTATCCGCCCGGCCGCGAAAAGCTCCACGCCATCGGCGCCCTCGACCTCGCCCTCTGGGACCTCAAAGGCAAAGCCCTCGACGTGCCCGTCTATGAACTGCTGGGCGGCCTCACCCGCGAATACGTCGAATGCTACTCCACCGGCTTCCCCCACAAAGGCACCATCCGCGAAGCCGGCGCCGCCTGCATCAAGGCCGGCTACCGCGCCTACCGCACCGGCGTCACCGGACCCGGCGACAACGGCGTCTTCGATTCCCGCAAGGAAGTGAACCGCACCCACGAACACTGCAAGGAGCTCTACGAAGGCGTGAAATCCGCCGGCGGCGAATGGGCCATCGACTATCACACCCGCCTCGACTTCGCCGACGCCGTCCGCCTCTCCACCCTCCTCGAACCGCTCGAGCCCTTCTTCTGCGAAGACCTCGTGCGCAGCGAAAACCCCGGCGTCTACCGTGAACTCCGCAAGCTCGTGAAAGTGCCCATCGCCGTCGGCGAACAGTTCGGCGACCGCTGGGACATCAACGAACTCATCGAAGGCCGCCTCATCGACTTCAACCGCATCACCCTGCCCAACTCCGGCGGCATCACCGAGCTCGTCAAACAGGCCGCCCTCTGCGAAACCCACTACGTCGGCCTCGTCCCCCACTTCACCGGACCCATCGCCGAAGCCTCACTCGTCCACGTCTGCGGCTCCTTCGGCGGCCCCGCCGTGATGGAAATGTCGAACCTCTTCGCCGCCGGCCTCCCCCACCTCACGCGCCACTTCGATCACCGCAACGGCAAGATGTGGCCCGTCAACCGCCCCGGCCTCGGCGTCGAAGTCGACACCAGCAAGATGAAGCTGATCACCGAAGTGACCAAGTTCAACAAGCCGATCCCCATCTACAAGCGCCCCGACGGCAGCATCACGAACTGGTAGCCGAAGCCTTCACGCACACAATCTCGACGCCCTCGACGCGCTCGCCGCAGCGATGCCGGTATACCCGCGCATCCCAATAGCGGATTTCCAACCTTGCGTTTCCGAGCCAGCGCACCTCGGGCGACATCTCAGCAACGCCCGCAACGTAAAACACCCACACCGACGTCCATCCATCGCGCGGGCGCACACTCACCGTGGCGGCGTCGGCCCCAAACGCCCCCTGAACGTCCCACCTTAGCAGCGCGACGTGTCCACCGTCCGGAGACCAGATTGCCGGGCCGCGCACAGTGCAAGCCGAATCCAGAGATGCAAACAGTAGAAGCAGGCACAGGCTCACCGTCGTCGTGCCCGCCGCCAGCAACCGCGCCGGAATCCGAACCCACCCGCTCCGCACACGCCGCGCCAACCAAAACGCGATCCCACCCAACACCACCACCGCCGCGATCGTCACAAACGGCCAAATCTCCGACACATCCATGCGCCGTGATGATAGCATCACGAAACGGAACTCCCCATGAACCGACGCCACCTGCTCACCTCCCTCGCCGCGCCCTTTGCCGCGCCTTTCGCCGCCCCCTTTCTCAAGGCCGCGCCCCAACTCACCATCGAGTCCTACGAAATCTTCCGCGTCAAAGTGAACCACCGCGGCGGATGGGTCCTGCTCCGCGTCAAGGCCTCCAACGGCCTCACCGGCCTCGGTGACGCCTCCCACGGCGGCGGCGACCAGAACGTCATCAACCTCATCGCCGAGTTCTTCTCCAAAGCCAAAGGCCGCTCCCCCTTCGACGTCGAACTCTACCGCCGCGACCTCATCGCCACCGCCGAAGCCAAGGGCCGCAACGGCTCGGTCGCCTTCAGCGCCATCGAGCAGGCCATGTGGGACCTCCAGGGCAAAGCCGTCGGCCTCCCCTGCTGGGCCCTGTTCGGCGGCAAGCTCCACCCCACCATCCGCAACTACGCCAACATCAACCGCGCCACCTTCGACCGCAACCCCGAAGGCTTCGCCAAACTCGCCGAACCCGCCGTCCGCGACGGCTTCACCGCCATCAAAATGGCCAGCTTCGACGGCCTCCCCAAAACCGAGCCCGCCCGCAAGGAAGGCACGGACCGCGGCATCGCCTGCATCGAAGCCGTGCGTAAAGTCCTCGGCCCCTCCGGCGACCTCCTCGTCGACGGCCACTCCAACTTCAACGTCGCCGAAGGCCTCGAAGTCGCCAAGCGCCTCGAACCCTCCAAGCTCTTCTGGTTCGAAGAAATCTGCCGCGGCATCCCCGTCCTCGCCGAACTCAACGAAAAGATCGCCATGCCCACCGCCGGCGGCGAATCCATCTTCGGCACCAAGTACTTCTATCCCTATATAAAGGGCAACGCCGTCGACATCACCATGCCCGACGTCAAATACTGCGGCGGCATGCTCGAACTGCGCAAAATCGGCGCCATGAGCGAAGCCGCCGGGCTCCCCGTCGCCCCCCACGGCCCCGCCAGCCCCGTCTGCAACATGGCCCAGGCCCAGGTCTGCGCCGCCATGCCCAACTTCCTCATCCTCGAACTCGGCTACGGCGAGGTCCCCTGGCGCGGCGACCTCATCCATCCCCCCGAGGTTCTGGAGAAAGGCGGCCTCCTCCGCATCCCCGACCGCCCCGGCTTGGGCATAGAATTAAACGAAAAGGTAGCGGCCGAACACGCACTCTGATTTGCCCGAGCCGCCAACCTCCGCCAGCCAGCAGACTTCCAGCCAGAAGTGGGAGCACGACCCATGTATCTGGCCAACGACCTCATCGAATTCGCACTCACCCTCGTCAAGCACAGCACCACCGAGGACGGCTCGATGTTTGAGCGCACCCCGTCCACCGACGAGCTCAACACCTTCTTCCGCGGCTGCAACAGCACCTGGCCGCCACCCCTCGACCAAACGAACCAGGGCTTCAACGCCTACGACCCCACCGTCTCCTGGTGCGGCATCTTCGCCACCTACTGCCTCATCAAAGTCGGCGCCAAAGTCCGGTGGGTGATTTCACGCGGCATCGAAGACCTCGGCGGGGACATTGTCCGCGTCGAGGGCAACTACGGCCTCACCCGGGGCGACATCGCCGTCCGTGGCGCTTCCAGCCACCACTTCATCGTCCTTGACCCGAACTATGATCCCGCCCGTGGTTTCCACTGCGTCGAGGGCAACGCCGGCGGCACCACCTACCCGCTCATGCGCTACGGCTACAACCTCCGCAACAAGCTGCCCGATGTCCGCCACTACGATCGGGTCTATTAAATGTGGAGCCATCCCGACGCTCCGCCGCGCCCACGATTGCTGTTTCACAAGAAAAATTATCGCCCAAGAATACAACGACTTACTTGCAACAGGGACGAGAATATTTCCTGTTCAACTAGACTGATTTTCGAGGCTGTGCAATACTAGCAACTTGCCTGGGCAACCCTTGTAGGCAGCGTGCGCTCTGTTGTTTCGCGCAGTCTCCGCAAGCGGGCGATGTGAATTCAACTGTTCCGGCTTGGCGTCGCGTCAAGCCCCACATCGAACGTGTCCCAGGACTATCGGTAGGGGGTGAGGCGTGTCCCAGTTATTCCGCCCGGGAGCCAATACATTCGCGAAGGCCAGCGTCATCGCCGGCCTCGGTGTCGCTCTCGGTCTGGGCGGTATCCTCAACAATATTGAACGGACGTCGTACGTCACCGACGTGAACGTGCCTAAGGATCAGCCGGTGATGTTCACGCACAAACACCACGTCAGCGGCGTGGGCATGGACTGCCGTTACTGCCATAGCTCTGTTGAGGTTTCCTCCTCGGCCGGGATCCCATCCACCGAAGTGTGCATGGGCTGCCACTCGCAAATTTGGAGCGAAGCTCCCATTCTCGAACCCGTCCGCGAAAGCTGGCGCTCGGGCCGTTCCATCCAATGGAACCGCGTCCACGACCTGCCCGGCTACGTCTACTTCAACCACAGCATCCACGTCACCAAGGGCATGGGCTGCCAGACCTGCCACGGCCAGGTCGACAAAATGCCCATGGTGTGGAAGGAAAACACCCTCCTCATGGAGTGGTGTCTCGATTGCCACCGCGCCCCGGAAAAATACATCCGGCCCAAAGACCAGGTTTTCAATATGGAATATAAGCCCGCCGCCAATCAGGCCGAGCTGGGCGCCAAGCTTGTGGCCGAATATAAGGTCCGCAAACTCACCGACTGTTCGATCTGCCACCGGTAACCGCGATGTCGACATCACAGCACACCCCACTTGTTCAGATCGCTCTCAACCCGGCTGCCGCCCAGGCCGCCGCCGCGGCGGACTCACAGGCTGCCCTCGAGGCGATGCGCAATCGCGTGGCCGGACAAACCGGCCAGCGCTTCTGGCGCAGTCTCGAAGAGCTCTCCGGCACCTCTGAGTTCCAGCGCTGGGCCTCCAACGAATTCCCCGACGGCGCCTCCACCTGGTCCGACTCCGTCGGCCGCCGCCGCATGCTCCAGCTCCTTGGCGCTTCGCTCGGCCTGGCCGGCCTCACCGCCTGCACCAAACAGCCCGAAGAAAAGATCGTCCCCTACGTCCAGGCCCCCGAGGACTTCATCGCCGGCAAGTCGCTCAAATATGCCTCCGCCGTCACGCTGAACGGCTACGCCCAGGGCGTGCTCGTCGAAAGCCACCTCGGCCGCCCCACCAAGGTGGAAGGTAATGACCTCCATCCGGCCAGCCTCGGCGGCACCGACATCTACGCCCAGGCCGCCCCTCTCGTCCTCTACGATCCGGACCGCTCGCAGACCCTGCTCCGCAACGGCCGCATCTCCACCTGGCCCGCTTTCGTGACGGCCATGGGCCTCATCCGCGAAGAGGCGCTCGCCAACAAGGGCGCCGGCCTGAGCATTCTCACCGAAAACACCACCTCGCCCACCCTCGCCGCGCAGATGAAGAAGCTGCTCGCCGAACTGCCCCAGGCCAAGTGGCGCCAGTTTGATTCGGTCGGCACCGACAACGCCCGCGCCGGTGCCCAACTCGCCTTCGGCCAGCCCGCCAGCGTGCAGTACAACCTCGCCGCCGCCGACGTCATCCTCTCCCTCGACGCCGACTTCCTCACCCACGGCCCCGGCGCGGTCCGCTACGCCAAGGACTTTGGCCGTCGCCGCAAGCTCTGGAAGGAATCGGCCCACGGCTCCTCGCACGCGCCCGCCGCTGCTTCTCATGCCGCTCCCGCCGCTGCCGCGCACGCTGCTCCGGCCGCCGCTCCCGCCGCCGACACCCACGCCGCCGCTCCGGCCCACGCCGAGGCCCCCAAGCTGAACCGCCTCTACGTCGTCGAGTCCTGCCCCACCTCCACCGGCTCCATCGCCGACCACCGTCTGCCGCTGGCGTCCGCGGAAGTCGAAAATTACGCCCGCGCCCTGGCCGCCGAGCTCGGCGTCAACGCCGGCGCGGCCACCACCAAGGTTTCCGCCGACTGGGTGAAGAAGGTCGCCGCCGACCTCAAGGCCCACTCCGGCGCCTCGGCCGTCATCGCAGGTGATTGCCAGCCGCCCGCCGTCCACGCCCTGGCCCACGCCATCAACGCCGCCCTCGGCAACATCGGCAAGACCGTCAGCTACACCGATCCGGTCGAAATCAACACCGCCCCCGGTTTCGAGAGCTTACAACAACTCGTCGCCGATATGAACGCGGGCAAGGTGAAGGCGCTGATTATCCTCGGCGGCAACCCCGTCTACACCGCCCCGGCCGATCTGGACTTCGCCGCCGCCATGAAGAAGGTCGCCACGCGCGTCCGCCTCGGCCTCTACGACGACGAAACCTCGGCCCTCTGCCAGTGGCACGTGCCCGACACCCACTCGCTCGAAACCTGGACCGACCTGCGCGCCTTCGATGGCACCATCACCATCGCCCAGCCCCTCATCGCGCCCATCTACGGCAGCCACTCGGCCATCGAAATCATGTCCGTGCTCCTCGGCCGCCCCGAGGTCACCTCTTACCAGGCCATCCGCGAGCACTACCAGACCAACGCGCTCATCGCCGCGCCGTTTGAAGACAACTGGCGCAAGGCGCTCCACGACGGCATCCTCGCCGGCTCGGCCCTTCCGGCCAAGACCGTCGCCATCCGCGCCGACCTCGCCGCCGCCCTGCCCGCCCCCAAGGCCGGCAGCGGACTCGAAATCAACTTCCGCCCCGACGGTTCGGTCTACGACGGCCGCTTCGCCAACAACGGCTGGCTCCAGGAACTCCCCAAGCCCATCTCGCGCATCACCTGGGACAACGCCGCTTACATCGGCTCCTCCACCGCCGCCAAACTCGGCCTCGGCAACGGCGATCTCGTCGAACTGAAGCATGCCGGCCGCCGCGTCCAGGCCCCCATCTGGATCATGCCCGGCCACGCCGCCGACAGCGTCACCGTCACTCTCGGCTACGGCCGCACCCGCGTCGGCCGCATCGGCAACCGCATCGGCTACAACGCCGGCGCCATCCGCACCTCGGCCGCGCCCTTCATCAGCTCCGGCCTGGAAATCGCCAAGACCGGCGACACCTTCCGCCTCGCCACCACCCAGGAGCACCACTCCATGGAAGGCCGCGACATCATCCGTGTCGCCAACGTGGCCGACTTCGAAAAAGACCCCCAGCTCTGGGGCCACGAACATCCTCCCATGTCGCTCTATGAGGATTTCGAGTACAAGGGCTACAAGTGGGGCATGGCCATCGACCTGAGTGCCTGCACCGGCTGCAACGCCTGCACCATTGCCTGCCACGCTGAAAACAACATCGCCGTCGTCGGCAAGAGCGAAATCCTCCGCGGCCGCGAAATGCACTGGATCCGCATCGACCGCTACTACGAGGGCGACGCCGACGACCCCGGCATCTACCACCAGCCGCTCGCCTGCCAGCACTGCGAAAACGCCCCCTGCGAAGGCGTCTGCCCGGTGGCCGCCACCACCCACTCCGAAGAAGGCCTCAACCAGATGGTCTACAACCGCTGCATCGGCACGCGGTACTGCTCCAACAACTGCCCCTACAAGGTCCGCCGCTTCAACTTCTTCCTCTATAGCGATTGGGACACGCAGTCGCTCGAGGCCCTGCGCAACCCCAACGTCACCGTCCGCAGCCGCGGCGTGATGGAAAAGTGCACCTACTGCGTGCAGCGCATCAACTCCGCCCGCATCGAGGCCGAAAAAGAAGGCCGCAAGATCAGGGACGGAGAAGTGATCACCGCCTGCCAGTCGGTTTGCCCCACCGAGGCCATCACCTTCGGCGACCTCAACGACCCCAACTCAAAAATCACCAGGTCGCGCCGCAATGCCCGCAATTACAAACTGCTGGGCGACCTGAATACGCGTCCGCGCACGGAATTCCTGGCGCGGGTGCGCAACCCGAATCCGGAGCTTGCCGCGCCCAAGGCGCCCGCTCCTTCGCACGGATAAACCAGCTACGGATCACCACATGGACAAGGAACTGGTTCAAAAACCAATCGCAGTCGGCATCGCCCAGGACCCGGTCATCGGGCCCGGCCACGACTACACCACCGTCACCGACAAGATTTCGGAACTGGTGCTGACGACCAAAATCCACAAGGAATGGGTCATCGGCTTCCTCTTCTCGGCCTCCCTGGCCAGCTTGCTCGGTGTGGCGATGTACTTCCTCTTCTTCAAGGGCATCGGCGTCTGGGCGCCGAACGTTCCCGTGGGCTGGGGCTTCGACATCATCAACTTCGTCTGGTGGATCGGCATCGGCCACGCCGGCACGCTCATCTCGGCCATTCTCTTGCTCCTCAAACAGGAATGGCGCACCTCCATCAACCGCTTCGCTGAAGCCATGACGCTGTTTGCCGTGGCCTGCGCCGGCATGTACCCGCTGATGCACACCGGCCGCCCCTGGCTGGCTTACTGGATGCTGCCCTACCCCAACACCATGGGCATGTGGCCGCAACCGCGCAGCCCGCTCCTCTGGGACGTCTTCGCCGTCTCCACCTACGCCACCGTCTCCGCCCTCTTCTGGTTCGTCGGCCTCATCCCTGACTTGGCCACCCTGCGCGACAAAGCCAAACACACCGTCTCGCGCTACATCTTCGGCGCCCTCTCCATGGGCTGGCGCGGTTCGGCCGACCACTGGCAGCGCTACGAGATGGCCTACCTCCTGCTCGCCGGCCTCTCCACGCCCCTCGTCGTCAGCGTCCACACCATCGTGTCGTTCGACTTCGCCATCGGCATCATCCCCGGCTGGCACACCACCATCTTCCCGCCCTACTTCGTCGCCGGCGCCATCTTCGCCGGATTCGCCATGGTGCTCACGCTCGCCATCCCCATGCGCGCATTCTACAAGCTGGAAGACTTCATCACCATGCACCACATTGAGAACATGTGCAAAGTGATGCTCGCCACCGGCATCATCGTCGTCTACGGCTACTTCCTCGAAGTCTTCTTCGGCTGGTACAGCGCCAACGAATACGAAAAAGCGGTCATCATGAACCGCTTCACCGGACCCTACGCCTGGAGCTACTGGGCGCTCATCTTTTGTAACGGCCTTGCCCCGCAGATCCTCTGGTGGAAAAAGTACCGCCGCAATCTGTTGCTCGTCTGGATCATCTCCAACATCGTCAGCGTCGGCATGTGGCTCGAACGCTGGGTCATCATCGTCGTCAGCCTCCACCGCGACTTCATCCCCGCCAGCTGGGGCTATTACTCGCCGACCATCTTCGACGAAGCCTTCTTCGCCGGAACCATCGGCCTGTTCCTCACCCTGATGTTCCTCTTCGTGCGGCTCCTGCCCTCCATCGCCATGTTTGAAATGAAGCTCCTCGTGCCCGCCGCCAAGGCGCGGCCGGAATCGGAAGGAGGCCACTAACCCATGTCGCATGCCGCCGTGGAAGCCCCCAAAACCTTCGGCATGATGGCCGAATTCGACGACCATCAGCAACTCATCAAAGCCGCCGCCGCCGCCCACGCCGCCGGCTACCGCAAAATGGACGCCTACTCGCCCTACCCCGTCCACGGGTTGAGCGAAGCCCTCGGCCAGAAGCCGACCAAGATCTCCTCGCTCGTCCTGCTCGGCGGCTTCATCGGCTGCATCGGCGGTTTCGGGCTGATGTGCTGGATCACGATGGTGGCCTACCCGATGAACGTCGCCGGCAAGCCCAACTACTCCTGGCCGGCCTTCATCCCCATCACCTTCGAAACCACCGTCCTGGTCGCCGCCCTCACCGCCGTCTTCGGCATGCTCGCCCTCAACGGCCTGCCGCAGCCCTACCACCCCGTCTTCAACGTCGACCGCTTCAAGCGCGCCTCGCAGGACCGCTTCTTCCTCTGTATCGAAGCCGTTGACCCCAAGTTCGACCCCGGTTCCACGCGCGCCTTCCTCGCGCAACACTCCGCGGAGGTGATGGAAGTCGATGCCTAAACATCTCACCCTCGCGGTCATCCTGACCGCCGCGGCCCTGGCCACCGGATGCCGCCAGGACATGCACGACCAGCCGCGCTACCGCCCGCTGGCCGCCAGCACATTCTTCCCCGATGGCCGCTCGGCCCGCCCCGCCGTCGAAGGCGCCGTTGCCCGCGGCTATCTCAAAAACGACATCCCGCTCTACTACGGCAAGGTCGCCCGCGATAGCAAGGAGTTCGTCACCGACATCCCCGTGAAGGTCGACAAAGCCCTGCTCACCCGCGGCCAGGACCGCTTCAACATTTTCTGCTCGCCCTGCCACGGCGCCGCTGGCGACGGCGAAGGCATGGTCGTGCAGCGCGGCCTGAAACACCCGCCCACCTATCACTCCGACAAAATGCACCAGCAACCCGTCGGCTACTACTTCGACGTCATCTCCAACGGCTTCGGCGTCATGCCCAGCTACGCTTCGCGCATCCCCGTGAACGACCGCTGGGCCATCATCGCCTACGTGCGCGCCCTCCAGTTGAGCCGCACCGCCACCCTCGATGACGTGCCGCCCGCCGAGCGGGCGCGCCTGGAGGCCTCCGGACAATGAGCTCCCACGCAGCAACCGCTACGCAACCCAACCTCGACCGCGTCCAGCAGATCGGCCTCGGCGCTTTCGGCGCCGGCCTCGCCCTCTGCCTCTTCGGCCTCATGTCGAATCCCGATCAGGTCATGCGCAGCTACCTCACCGGCTTCCTGCTCACCGTCGGCCTGCCGCTCGGCTCGCTCGTCCTGCTCATGGTCCACCACCTCGTCGGCGGCCAGTGGGGCATGGTCATGCGCCGCATTCTCGAAGCCTCCACGCGCACCCTGCCGCTGGTGGCTGTCATGTTCATCCCCGTCCTGCTCTCCATGCCGGTGCTCTATAAATGGGCCCGCCCGGAGGTGGTCGCCACCGACAAGATCCTCCAGGCCAAGGCGCTCTACCTCAACGTGCCCTTCTTCATCGGCCGCACGGTCTTCTACTTCGTCGTCTGGGGCCTCTTCGTCTACGCCCTCAACCGCCTCACCACGAAACAGGACGCCGGCGACGCCGACGCCAAGCGCCGCCTGAACAACATCAGCGGCCCCGGCATCGTCGTGTTCGCCCTTACCGTCACCTTCGCCGTCATCGACTGGGCCATGTCGCTGGACCCGCACTGGTTCTCCACCATCTTCGGCGTCATCTTCATGGTCGGCCAGGCCCTCTCCACCCTCTCCCTGGTCGTCATCTGCCTGGCCATCCTCATGGAACACGCCCCCATGAAAGGCCTCGTCCGGCCCAACCACTTCCACGACATCGGCAACCTCATGCTGGCCTTCACCATGCTCTGGGCCTACACCAGCTTCTCCCAGTTCCTCATCATCTGGTCCGGCAACCTGCCCGAAGAGATCCCCTGGTTCATCCACCGCCTCCACGGCGGCTGGGGCATCATCGCCGGCATGCTCATCGTCTTCCACTGGGCCCTGCCCTTCATCCTGCTGCTCATGCGCTTCAATAAGCGCAAGGCCGGCATGCTGTCCAAAATCGCCATCCTCATCCTCGTCATCCGGCTCATCGACCTCACCTGGATCGTCCAGCCGAACTTCAGCCCTGACCACTTCTCGCTGCACTGGCTCGACCTGGCCGCGCCCATGGCCTTGATCGGCCTCTGGCTTGCCTTCTTTGCCCGCCAGTTGAAGGCGCGCCCGCTCGAACCGACCGAAATTGACCGGCTGGCCGCCTCGGCCGGACATCACTAAGAAAGGGGAGGATCATGAGCGAACATCAAACTAACCACCACGCCGCTGGCCACCCCGGCTACGAAGTCACCGACGTCCATACACCGCCCATCTGGAAGTTCCTCAGCTACCTGTTTGCCATCACCTTCACGGCCATTGCCCTCATGTACGGCATGTTCTACCTGTTGAAGGGCTACAACGAAGCCAGCGACGCCACGCCCACGGCCATGGAACAGCAGCGCTCGCTCCCGACCGCCACCCGCCTTCAGGTGAACGAACCGCAGGATCTGAAGACCTTCCGCGCCAAGGAACAGGCTGCTGTCACCACCTATGCCTGGGAAGACAAGTCGGCCAAAGTGGTCCGCATCCCCGTGGCCCGAGCCATGGAACTTGTCGCCGAAAAGGGACTCCCGAAGTTCGACGTTCCGCCCATGAAACCCGGCACACCCGCCGCCAAACCGGCCGCTCCAGCCAAGGCCGCGCAGTAACACCTATGAAAACCGCCACCCTCATCGCAGCCGCTCTGCTCACCGCCGCCATCGCGTCGGCGCAACCGGGCACGCCCACCGCCATGCGCCCGATGACGGGCGGTATGGTCGGCATCCCCACCGCCGAGGGCAAACTCCCCGAGCCCCTCAAAGACGTCTCCATCAAACAGAAGCTCGATGCGCAACTGCCGCTCGACACGGAAGTGGTCGATGCCAGCGGCCGCCGCCGCACCTTCGGCAGCCTCCTCCGCGGCAAGCCCGTCGTCCTCGCTTTTGTCTATTACGAGTGCCGCATGCTCTGCAACATGACCCTCTACGGCCTCGTGCGCGCCCTCAACGCCATCCCCAATCTCAGCGCCGGCAACGATTTCGACATCATCACCGTCGGCTTCGACCCCGCCGAAACCCCCACCGTCGCCGCCCGCAAAATGCAGGAACTGGAAACCCGCTACCGCCGCGGCGGCATTGCCAAGGGCACCCACCTCCTTACCGGTTCGGCCGCCAACGTGAAGCGCCTCGCCGACGCCGCCGGCTTCCAGTACGCCTGGGACGAGCAGACCAAACAGTGGGCCCATTCCAGCGGCCTCATGGTGCTCACCCCCGAAGGCAAAATCTCGAAATACTTCTACGGCGTCGAATTCTCGGCCCGCGATCTGCGGCTGGGCATGGTCGAGGCCTCGCGCGGCCTCATCGGCTCGCCCGTTGACCAGGTTCTTCTCTTCTGTTACCACTACGACCCCACGACCGGTAAGTACGGCGCGACGGTGATGACCCTCCTCCGCCTCGCCGGAGGCGGAACCGTCGCCTTGATTATTGCCTTCTGGATTAGTTGCTACATCCAGAACAAGCGCAGAAAGACTCATCATGCCGAAAGACTTGCAACTGTTTCCCGATAGCGCCGCCACCGGCGCCGCCGGGGTGGACGCGAATTACCTCTATATTCTTGCGGTGTCGGTGTTCTTCGCCGTCGGCATCTCGCTGGCCATCCTCTACTTCGCCCTGCGCTACAAGCGCAAAAGCGAAGCCGACGTGCCCAAGCCCATCCACGGCTCCATCGCCCTTGAATTGACCTGGACTATCATCCCCTTCCTGCTCGCCATGACCATGTTCGTCGGCGGCGCGGTCGTCTTCTTCCGCAACTACCAGGCGCCGGCCAACTCCATGGAGATGTTCGTCGTCGGCAAACAGTGGATGTGGAAGATCCAGCACCCCAACGGCGTGCGCGAAATCAACGAACTGCACGTCCCGCTGAACCGCCCGGTGAAGCTCACCATGACCACCGAGGACGTCATCCACAGCTTCTACATCCCGGCCTTCCGCATCAAAAAGGACGTCGTCCCCGGCCAGTACTCCACCATGTGGTTTGAAGCCAACAAGGTCGGCAAATATCATCTCTTCTGCGCCGAATACTGCGGCACGCAACACTCCGGCATGATCGGCTCGGTCTACGTCATGGAAGAAGCCGACTACGAAGCCTGGCTCAGTGGCTCGGTGCGCGGCGAAACCATGCAGCAGGCCGGCGAACGCCTCTTCAACCGCCTCGGCTGCGCCACCTGCCACAAGGCCGACAACTCCGGCCGCGGCCCCACGCTCGTCGACCTCTTCGGCAAGCCCGTCAAGCTCCAGAACGGCATGAGCGTCATCGCCGACGAAGGCTACCTCCGCGAATCCGTCCTCAAACCCTCGGCCAAGATCGTGTCCGGCTACGCCATCGAAATGCCGACCTTCCAGGGCCAAATCTCCGAAGAAGGGCTGCTGCAAGTGATCAGCTACATCAAGTCACTCTCGAAATCCGCACAGACCGCCGCGCCGGCCCCTGCCGCCGCTCCCGCGCCTGATGCGGCCAAGAAGGGAGGCAACTAACCATGAGTTCCGCTGTGAACACGGTGGACTCCCCATGCCCGAAAATGCCGGCGAGAGCTACCTCACCAAAGGCAAAGGCGTCATGTCGTGGCTCCTCACCAAGGACCACAAGCGCATCGCCTTGCTCTACCTGCTCTCCATCACCTTCATGTCGCTGCTCGGCGGCTTCTTCGCCGCCCTCATCCGCCTCGAACTGATCACCCCCGGCGGCGACCTCCTCTCGGCCGAGTCCTACAACAAGACGTTCACCATGCACGGCGTCATCATGGTGTTCTTCATCCTCATCCCGGCCACCCCCGCCGTCCTCGGCAACTTCCTCATGCCGATCATGATCGGCGCGCGCGACCTCGCCCTGCCCCGCATCAACCTCCTCAGCTGGTACATCTACGTCCTCGGCGCGGCCTTCACCCTCTTCTCCATGCTCTCCGGCGGCGTCGACACCGGCTGGACCTTCTACACCCCCTACTCCAGCACCTACGCCAACTCCGCCGTCATCACCGCCGCCCTCGGCGCCTTCATCAGCGGCTTCTCCTCCATCCTCACCGGACTCAACTTCATCGTCACCGTCCACAAAATGCGCGCTCCGGGCATGACCTGGTTCCGCTTGCCGCTCTTCGTCTGGGCCCACTATGCCACCGCCCTCGTCCAGATCCTCGGCACACCCGTCGTCGCCATGACCATCCTCCTGGTGGCCCTCGAACGCCTCTTCGGCTTCAGCTTCTTCAACCCCAACACGGGCGGCGACCCCATCCTCTTCCAGCACATGTTCTGGTTCTACTCCCACCCCGCCGTCTACATCATGATCCTGCCGGCCATGGGCGTCATCTCCGAACTGGTCACCTGCTTCAGCCGTAAAAAGGTGTTCGGCTACAGCTTCATCGCCATGTCGAGCGTCTCCATCGCGGTGATCGGCTTCATCATCTGGGGCCATCACATGTACGTCAGCGGCCAGTCGGTCTACGCCGGCATGGTCTTCTCCATCCTCACCTTCATCGTCGCCATCCCCTCGGCCGTGAAGGTCTTCAACTGGACGGCCACGCTCTACAAAGGCTCCATCAGCTACGACGCACCGATGCTCTACGCCTTCGGCTTCTTCGGCCTCTTCCTCATCGGCGGACTCACCGGCCTCTTCTGCGCCAACGTCGCCGTCGACCTCCACATCCACGACACCTACTTCATCGTGGCTCACTTCCACTACATCATGGTCGGCGGCGCCATCATGGGTTACCTCGGCGGCCTCCACTTCTGGTGGCCCAAGATCACCGGCCGCACCTACCCCGAACTCGCCGGCCGCCTCTCGGCCATCTTCGTCTTTCTCGGCTTCAACCTCACCTTCTTCCCGCAGTTCCTGCTCGGCTACCTCGGCATGCCGCGCCGCTACCATGCCTATCCGGAAGAGTTCCAGATCCTGAACATCATGTCCTCGGCCGGCGCCTCCGTGCTCGCCATCGGCTACGTCCTGCCCATGATCTACTTCACCTGGTCGCTCTTTGCCGGCCCGAAAGCCAGCGCTAACCCCTGGGGCGCCAAGGGCCTCGAGTGGACCATCCCCTCACCCCCGCCGCTGGAAAACTTCACCGAAATCCCCATCGTCACTGAGGAAGCCTACGCATACGCTCCGGAAGAAGAAGAGGAGCACGAGGTGAAACACCATGTCTAGTCAAGTGCTGGATCACAGCGCCGCCCATCCCGCCAACCCGAACTTCCAGCACCAGTTCGAAGACCTCAACCAGCAGTACGTCTCCACGACGTTCGGCATGTGGGTCTTCCTGGTCCAGGAAATCCTCTTCTTCGGCGCGCTCTTCTGCGCCTACGCCATCTACCGTGCCACCTACCCGGAAGCCTACGCCGCCGCCAGCCACCACCTCGACGTCACCCTCGGCACCTTCAACACCGTCGTCCTCATCGGCTCCTCGCTCACCATGGCGCTCGCCGTCCGCTGCGCCCAACTCGGCCGCAACAAGGGCGTCCTCGGCTACCTCTTCGCCACCTTCATGCTCGGCAACATCTTCCTCGGCGTGAAGGTCGTCGAATACTCCGACAAGTTCAAACACCACCTCGTCCCCGGCGCCAACTTCTTTATGGGCGGGCCCTATAACGAACAGGCCCAGATCTACTTCTCCATGTACTTCGCCATGACCGGCATGCACGCCCTCCACATGATCATCGGCGCCGGCTTGCTCATCTTCTTCATGTGGAAGGCCTATAACAACACCTACTCCACCGATTACTACGGTCCCATCGAAAACATGGGCCTCTACTGGCACTTCGTCGACATCGTGTGGATCTTCCTCTTCCCGATGCTCTACCTGATTGCGTAACTACCATGAGCGAACACCACGAACACCATATTGCTCCCAAGAGCATGTACTTCACCATCTTCGGCGCCCTCATGGCGCTGACCTTCCTCACCGTCGCCGTCGCCAAGGTCGACCTCGGACGCGCCAACGTCATGGTCGCCCTCGCCATTGCCGGCGTGAAAGCCTCGCTCGTCGTGCTCTGGTTCATGCACGTCAAACACAACACGCCGCTCATCAAACTCACCGTCGGCGTCGGCTTCCTCTGGCTCGTGTTCATGTTCGTCATCACTTTTAGCGACTACCTCTCCCGAGGCATGATGGGCTGGCCCCAAACCTGGGGCGCCACCGGACCCGTAATCCTCAACACCACGCCCCCGCCCGGAGTGGAGGCCCACGGCGAGGGAGCGGCCTCTCATGGCCCTGCCCCCGCGGCCGGCCACGCGGATACACCGGCCCCCGCGCACGGCGCTGCACCCGCTCCCGCCCACGCCCCGGATACCAAAGGCCACTAATTTAGCGGTAACCCCTTGCCTTACCCGGCCATTTGAGATAGAACTATCCCCATCCGTTGAGATCGGCCGCCCTCGCGCGGCCCCACGTGAAAGGGGTAGTGATGCAACTCCGTCGTTTCCTTCTGGCCCTCGTCTGCCTTCCCGCGCTCCTCGCGCAGAGCACCGGCACAGCCACCATCGTCGGCACCGTCACCGACACCAGCGGCGCCATCGTTCCCGGCGCGAAAGTATCAGCCCGCAACACCGGGACCTCCTTCCTCTACGAGTCCATCACCACCTCCGAGGGCGCCTACTACCTCCCAAACCTCCGCTCCGGCCCCTATGAGCTGCGCGTCGAAGCCTCCGGCTTCAAAAGCGTCCTTCGCTCCGGCATCGTCCTCCGCGTCAGCGAATCGCCGCGCATCGACATCCAACTCGAAATCGGCAACGTCAGCGAATCGATCAAGGTCGAAGGCACCCCGCCGCTTCTGGAAACCGAAACCGCCGGCTCCGGCCAGGTGCTCGACGGCGAAGTGGTCGAAAAGCTCCCCGTCATGCAGAAGTTCGTCCACCGCGTCCTGCTCTACATGCCCGGCATGACCAACATCAACGGCCAGCACGCCGTCGGCCAGCGCCAGCGCGCCATCGGCTACACCATGGACGGCGTCGGCGGCAAAGAGCCCGCCGTCGGCCAGGTCGGCGACTACCAGCGCACCATGATCGCCTCGCTCGACTCCATCCAGGAGTTCAAAATGTGGACCACCGGCACCCCCGCCGAGTTCGGCCACTCCGCCGGCGGCCAGCTCAGCCTCGTCTTCAAAGGCGGTGGCAACCAGTTCCACGGCTCCATCGAAGACCGCTACACCAACGGCAAGCTCATCCACCGCGCCTATCTCGAACAGCTCCCCCGCACCGGCCAGTTCACCTATCACGAATGGGGTGTCACCGCCTCCGGCCCGATCATCAAGAACAAGACCTTCTGGTTCGCCGGCTTCCAGCAGCACTACGAAAAGGTGAGCGAAACCGTCGTCGTCACCGTCCCCAGCCCCGAAATGTACGCCGGCAACTTCAGCTTCGGTGGCCGCGGACTACCCATCTACAATCCCTTCACCACCCGCCAGAACGGCGCCACCTGGACCCGCGACCCCTTCCCAGGCAACCAGATTCCTACCTCGCTCTTCAACACCGTCTCCAAGAACGTCATCGCCCTCAAGCCCTGGCTCGAACAAAGCGACCCCGGTACGAACCAGCCCACCGGGCCCGTCAATAACCTCACCTACAACGCCGGCGGCGCCTACGACTTCCAACGCTACGACGCCAAAATCGATCACTCCTTCAGCATCAACCACAAGATCTTCGGCCGCTACTCCCAGGTCCGCCACCGCAGCGAAGAGCGCCCCGTTCGCACCCTCACCGAGGTCCAATACGGCAACGTCTACGTCAAGCCGCTTGACCAGCGCAACGTCGTCATCTCCGATACCTATACCTTCAGCCCGACCATGATCAACGAAGCCCGCCTCGGCTTCAACCGCCGCGCCTTCTCCGCCATCCCCGAGTCCTTCGGGCAGGACTGGGCCTCCAAGCTCGGCATCCCCGGCGTATCCAACGAAACCTTCCCCGCCTTCCAGAATTCCGGCGGCGCGCTCTTTTACGGCCTCGGCCCCGGCGGCCGCGCCCGCGACATCGCCGAGGACTTCACCTTGCAGGAGAACCTCACCAAGGTCGCCGGCAAACACACGCTCAAGTTCGGCTACGAACTCCTCCGCACCCGCTACAACTCCCTCACCCAAACCCTGCCTTCCGGCCAATACCGCATGGCCGGCACCGAACTGCCCTTCACCCCCAACACCGGCAACCCCTTTGCCAGCTTCCTGCTGGGAACCGTCGGCCAAGGCATCTTCCAACAAAACCAGGCCACCTGGCTCCCCCGCTGGTGGTCACACGCTTTGTATGGCCAAACCACTTGGCGCCCCCGCCGCAACATGACAATCGAACTCGGCGTCCGCTGGAGCTATGAGTCCCCCTTCTCCACCAAGTACGGCCAGCAGTCCCAGTTCGACCCCAACGCCACCGATCCGCTCACCGGCCGCCGCGGCGCCATCCTCCACGGCAAAGGTCTACTCGCCAAACGCGACCTGAACAACTTCCAGCCCCGCTTCGGCATGGCCTGGAACCTCCATCCCCGCGCCGTCTTCCGCTCCAGCTTCGGCATGTACTCCGTCGATCTCTTCACCAACGGCGTCGGCCAGAACTTCGAAGAGTACGTCGCCACCGCCAACGTCCAGGCCAACCCCGGCGACCCCCGCCACGCCTTCCTCCTCTCCCAAGGCCCCGGCCCCATCCGCTTCACCACCGCCGCCGACGGCAGCGTCCCCTTCCAGGGCGCCAACTACGGCGGCCGCAACATCTCTTTCTACGACCCCAACATGCGCCTCCCCTACGTCGCCATGTGGTCGGCCGGCTTCCAGGTCCAACTCAGCGGCAGCTGGCTCCTCGACGCCCAATACCAGGGCTCCTCCGGCGTCGGCCTGCTCAATAACTGGGATATGAACGTCGTCCCCCTCAACATCTCCAACGACACCGCCGTCCTCAACCAGGTCTTCGCCGCCACCCAAAACTACAAGCCCTACACCCAGTTCGGCTCCATCCAGCACTACTCCAACTACGGCCACAACTCCCACCACGGCGGCACCCTTCGCTTTGAACGCCGCTACGCCCAAGGCATGACGCTGAACGCCTTCTACCAGCTCGGCAAGACCATCAACAACGGCGACGACGACGGCGGCATGGGGGGCATCACCTTCTACAACCGCTCACTCGAAAAGGCCCGCGCCAGCTACGACATCCGCCACCGCTTCGTCAGCGTCTTCACCTACGAACTCCCCTTCGGCAAAGGCCGCAAGATGATGAACGGCGGCGGCATCTCCAACCACATCCTCGGCAACTGGGACTTTGCCTGGACCCAGACCTTCCAAAGCGGTCCACCCCGCAACATTACCGCCGCCGGAGGCCCGCGCTACCTGCCAGGGCAGATTCGCCCCGTTGCACTCCGCCCCGCCGAGGAAATGGTGGTCGGCGATTACTCGGTCGGCAACCGCTTCCCCCTCGCCGCCCAGAACAACTACTTCAACCTGAACGCCTTCGGTTACGCTCCCGCATTCACCGCCGCCGGCATGATCGGCCGGAACATCATCGAGTCCCCCGGCATGCAATGGACCCAGGTCTCGCTCTCCAAAGTCATCCCCATCAATGAGCGCTTCCGCTTCTCCATCCGCTGGGATATCAACAACCCAACCAAACAACCACAACTCGCTGACCCGGGTTCCGTTTACAACGTCAACTCGCTCGCCCAGTTCGGCCGCTTCAACGGCATCGGCCGCGGCAGCTTCTCCGACATCGGCACCGCCCGCATGCACCACATCATCGTCGGCCGCTTTGAGTGGTAACCAGCGCGCCCTCCATGCACTGCCGCCCGGTCCCGGCCCGGCGGCGCAACACCCTCCAGGAAACCGTTACCCCTGTAACATTTTGGGTCCCGGCGGCGATATAATACCAGCCACCTGAACAACGTTGAAGAGGAGTCTTCCCCTCATGCGCAGAACTGTCTGCTCCGTCGCGGCCATCGCGCTTGCCGCCGCCTTCGGATTCGCGGCGACGAACATCTCCGAAGAAAAATACACGGCCACCGAACGCCGCCACTGGTCGTTCCAGCCGCGCTCGCAGCCTGCGATCCCTGCCTTCACAGCGCCCCGTGATAAGTCCTGGGTCAAAAACCCGATCGATGCCTTCATCCTCGACCGCCTGAAGAAGGAAGGCCTCCCGCACGCCCCGCTGGCCTCCAAGCAAACCCTCATCCGCCGCGTCTATTACGACCTCACCGGCCTGCCTCCTACACCCGCCGAAGTAGCCGCGTTCGTCGCCGATCCTCGCCCCGACGCCTACGAGAAACTGGTCGACAAACTCCTCGCCTCACCCCGCTACGGCGAACGCTGGGGCCAGCACTGGCTCGATGTCGTCCGCTTCGCCGAATCCGACGGCTTCGAATACGACACCCACCGCCCCGACGCCTGGCGCTACCGCGACTACGTCATCAAGTCCTTCAACGACGACAAGCCCTACGACCAGTTCCTCCGTGAACAACTCGCCGGCGACGAAATGGAGCCCACCAACCACGAGGCCATCATCGCCTCCGGCTTCAACCGCCTCGCCGCCCTGCGCAAAAACGCAGGCAACCAGGAAGTCGCCAGCTCGCGCAACGAAGTCCTCACCGAGATGACCAACATCGTCGGCTCCGCCCTGCTCGGCGTCACCCTCGGCTGCGCCCGCTGCCACGATCACAAGTTCGATCCGCTCCGCCAAAAAGACTACTACCGCATGCAGGCCTTCTTCGCCCCCGTGCACGAAAACGATTTCGTCACCGCCAACGAAGAAGAGCGCAAACAGTGGGAAGCCAAGAACAAGGAGCTCGACGAGCAGATCAAGAAACTCCGCGGCGAAATGAAGGGCCTCAAGGGTGAGGAACGCGGCCGCATGTTCCAGCGCATCCGCGACACCGAAGCCCAGAAGCCCGGCCCGCTGCCCGGCCTCTATGGCGTCAGGAACGACATGGAGAAGCGCTCCCCCATCCATGTCCTCGCCCGCGGCGACTACCAGAACAAAGGCGACTCCGTGGGCATGCGCACCCTCGGCGTCCTGCTCCCCGACGGCACGCCTGAACTCGACCCCAACACCCCCAAGCCCCGCACCGTCCTCGCCAACTGGATCACCAGCCCCGATCACCCGCTCACCGCGCGCGTCATGGTGAACCGCCTCTGGGCCTACCACTTCGGCCGCGGCATCGTCGCCTCGCCGAACGACTTCGGCCGCATGGGCGCCCGCCCCAAACACCGCGAACTCCTCGACTACCTCGCCAACCAGTTCGTCGATGGCGGCTGGAAGCTCAAGCCGCTCCACAAAACCATCGTCATGAGCAGCACCTACCGCCAGGCCGCCACCTCTCCCCCCTCCGCGGCAGGCATGGCCAAGCACCCCGACAACGAGCTGCTCTGGAAATACTCCCGCCGCCGCCTCACCGCCGAAGAGGTCCGCGACTCCATGCTCACCGCCGCTGGCCGCCTCAACCTCAAAGCCGGCGGCCCCAGCATCATGGTCCCCGTCGACGAGGAACTCACCAAACTTCTCTACAAGCCCGGCCAGTGGCAGGTGGCCAAGGACAAGTCCGAACACGACCGCCGCAGCGTCTATCTCATGTACAAGCGCAACCTCCGCCTCCCCATCATGGAGGCCTTCGACGCTCCCGATATGCTGATCTCCTGCCCCCGCCGCGAGCAGTCCACCCACGCCCCGCAAGCCCTCGAACTGATGAACGGGCCCTTCGCCAACGAGATCGCCCGCACCTTCGCCGCCCGCCTCGACGCCGAAGCAAAAACGCCCGACGCCCAGGTGACGCTCGCCTACCGCCTCACCGCCGGCCGCGCCCCCTCCCTCCAGGAAAAGAAGATCGCCCTCGACTTCCTGAAAGCCAACCCCTTGAGCGAGTTCGCCCTCGCCATCCTCAACCTCAACGCGTTTCTCTACGTCGACTAGGAGTGCCCATGTCTGAACACATCCGCTTCACCCGTTCGCGCCGTGAGTTCCTCACCGACGCCTTCTGTGGCATGGGCTCGCTTGCCTTCACCCAGATGCTCTTCGAAGAGAAACTGCGCGCCGCCTCCACCACAAACCCGCACGCCAACCCGCTCGCCCCCCGCCCGCCACACTTCGCCGCCAAAGCGAAATCGGTCATCTTCCTCTTTATGGCCGGCGGCCCGTCTCACCTGGAAACCTTCGATCCCAAGCCCCTTCTAAACAAGCTCGACGGCCAGACCCGCCCCAAGGAATTCGGCGAGGTCAAATACCAGTTCGTCACCAACAACGCTAAGATCCTCGGCACCAAGCGCACCTTCCAGAAGTACGGCAAGAACGGCATCGAGGTCAGTGACCTCCTGCCCCACACCGCCAAGGTGGTCGACGATCTCGCCATCATCCGCTCCTGCCACGGCGACATGGTCGTCCACTCCGCCGCCCAGTACCAGCTCTTCTCCGGGCGCATCATCCCCGGCTTCCCCAGCATGGGCTCCTGGGCTGTCTACGGCCTCGGTTCGGAAAGCAACTCGCTGCCCGCCTACATCGTTTCGCCCGACCCCGATGGCGCCCTCGAAGGCGGCCAGCCCATGTACATGCACGGCTTCCTCCCCGCCGTCTATCAGCCCACCATGCTCCGCGCCGGCAAGAAGCCCATCCTCAACCTCGACCTTCCCCCCGGCGTCCAGCTCGACAAGCGCCGCAACACCGTCGAGCTCATCCGCAAGCTCAACGAGGCCAACCTCAAGGCCACCGTCGAAGCCGAAGACGACGAGTTCCGCGCCCGCATGAACTCCTACGACCTCGCCTTCCGCATGCAGACCGAAGCCCCCGAAGTCTTCGACATCGCCAAGGAATCGCAGGAGACCCTCGACCTCTACGGCGTCGGCAAGGACGCCACCGACGATTACGGCCGCCGTTGCCTGCTCGCCCGCCGTCTCGTCGAAAAAGGTGTCCGCTTCGTCACCGTCGTCCACGGCGGCGGCCCCGGCAACCTGCAGTGGGACGCCCACGACGACATCGAAGAGAACCACATCCGCATGGCCGCCCAGGCTGACCAGCCCTGCGCCGCTCTCATTCAGGACCTCAAGCGCCGCGGCCTGCTCGATTCCACCCTCGTCGTCTGGGGCGGGGAATTCGGCCGCTCACCCGAGGCCCAGGGCGGCAAGGGCCGCGACCATCACAACTACGGCTTCACCATGTGGATGGCCGGCGGCGGTATCAAAGGCGGGCAAGTCGTCGGCGCAACCGATGACATCGGCCTCAAGGCCGTCGAGAAGCCCTACCACTTCCGCGACGTCCACACGACCATCCTGAACCAGCTCGGCCTCAACCAGGACGCCCTCAGCTTCCTTCACCAGGGCCGCAAGGAACGCTTGACCGAAATCCAGGGCTCGGTCATCAAAGAGATCGTCTGAAGTCAACTCCTCCATTCAGACGGTGCGCCCGGTGATCCACGGATCGCTGGGCGCTTTCGTTTTAGGCCGCGCCCTCTCGCCCACCGACGGCCCGAAAACTCTCCGCGCAAGGAACAAGCGAAGGGACAATCCCGAGCCCACAGCGCCGGGCGGCGCATTTGGCCGCCGAGGCTCCGTTGTGGGCACGAGCAAGCCCGCGGGGCTCAGTCCGGAGCGCACAGGGCCCGGCGGCGCATTCGGCCGCCGAGGCTCCGTTGTGCGCAATCAAAAGAGGCCAGGCCCGCCCAGGGCCCGGCGGCGCATTCGGCCGCCGAGGCTCCGTTGTGCGCAATCAAAAACCCGAGGCCCAGTCCGGAGCGCACAGGGCCCGGCGGCGTTTTCCGCCGCCGAGGCTCCGTTGTGCGCGGTTCAACATTAAAAATACAGCTTCACCCCCAACACCATCCGCCGTCCGTCCAGCGACGCCGTGTACTGCCCCATCCTGGCGTTCACCTGGTTGCCCGCCGCGTCGAATCGGCCCGTCGTATCCACCGCGCTGAAGTTCGTATGGTTGAACGTGTTGTAGGTCTCGATGCGGAACTGCAACCGCCGCGCTTCGTTAGAACCAAGCGGGATATTCTTGAACAACGATAGATCCCACACATTCACGCCCGGCCCGCGAATCAGATCCTTCGCAGCCGTCCCGATGCCCAACTCCGCCCTCGTCGGCGGCCGCACCACGCCTGTGTTGAAGTGGCGCAGCTCCGTCCGCTCGCTCTTGGGCAGCACTGGATTCCCCGTCAAATTGACGCGCGAATCGATCCCCGCGCCCGACGCCCCCGTCAAGTCCTGCGCCACCACCAGGCTGTAGCCCAGCCCCAGCGGCGCCCCCGACAGGAACGACGTGATGCCTGACACCTGCCAGCCGTCCAGCACCCAGCGCGAAAACGCGTTGTTCCAGTTCTGGCTCGCCTTGGGAATGTCGTACGTGTAGTTCAGCACGAAGTTGTGCGTGCGGTCGAAGCCCGCTCTGCCATAGTTCCTCACACGGAAATTCAGGAACGGATTGACAGCGTTGTTGTTCCCGTCCACAAGGTCCATCGCTTTCGACCATGTCCAGGAGACGCCAAACGTCAACCCTTTGCCGAACCGCTTGTTCACCTGTGTCTGCATCGAGTGATAATTTGAGCTCGACGCAAACTCGGCGTACTGGATATCGCCAAACCCGCGAATCGGCCGCAGGAAGTTCACCGGCAGCGGGCTCCCCGACGTCGTATCAAGCGACGACGGCAGGAAGTTCGTCCCATAGTTCGTCGCATTGAAACTGCGACGATGCAGCAGGTGCCGCGCCACGTTGCCTACATAAGCTACGTCCAACACCACGCCGCCGCCTAAATCCCGCTGTACCCCCAGGCTCCAGTTGTACACCGTGGGCGGGTCATAGTCCCGCTGAATCGAGTTCACGTTTGCCGGACTCTGGTTCAGCGGCGACCGCAGCAACTCAGGAATCGATGAGAACACCACCGAATTCGTCAGTACATTCGGCGGCTGCTCCACGAAGATGATCACCTGGTCGTCGTTAAAGCGGTCAAAAAAGATGCCGCCGCCCCCCCGGATCGCCATCTTGCCATCGCCAAACACATCGTAGGCGAACCCGAACCGCGGGCCGAACTGAATCCCCGGCGTCTGCAACACCCGCTCCTGGTATTGCCGCATCCCCTGGTGGAATGTCCCGCTGCCCGCCGCCAGCGTGCCAATCAGCGGCGCCGCCAGCAACTCGCCCGTCACCGGATTCCTTCCCACGCGCGCCGACGTCGGCGTCGCCCGGTACGGCTGCACCAGTTGTGCCGCCTGCGCGGAGTTGTACAGCGACGAATCGAACACGCTCAGCGTGTCGCCAGAGCTGAACGTCGGTTCCACCCAATAGAACCGCATCCCGAAGTCCAATGTGAACCGCCTCGTCACCTTCCAGTTGTCCTGCGCGAACCACTCGAAGTTCTTGTACCGCGCATGCCCGTGCGGGTGCCCGTTTGACTCTGTGTAGCTATTGAAATTCCCCAGCAGCGTGTTTGCGAACGCATAGTTGCTGTCCAGCGGATTGTTCACATTCCGCCCGAAATCAAACGTGCCGTTGAACGCCGTCGCCCGCGCCGCGTTGCGCGAAGTGCGCTCGAAATAGAATCCAAACTTAAAATTGTGCGACCCGTTAATCCAGCTCAGGTTGTCTGACCAGTTCCAGATGTTGTTCGTCCCAAAAAACGGAAACCGCTGTTCGATGTTCAACTGCGGCGCGCCCACCACCCCGCCAAACGTCGCGTTCGGCACCAGGTTCAGTGGATTCGATCCGGGGAAAAACTGCGGCAGCCCCAGCCCCAACTTGTTGCGGTCGTTCTTCTCGATCGCCGCCTGATCCAGCGGCGACACCAGTTGCAGCGCCCGGTTCACGCCAAAGGTGAACTCGTTCACCAGCGTCGGCTTGAACGTGTGAATCAGCGTGCTCACCAGCCCCGCGCTCTGAATCGAATAGTCGATGCCGAACTGCGGCCAGACGTTCGACGCCAGCACAAAGTTGAAGTCGCCCCGGAATGCCTCGTAGTTCCGGATGCCACGAGCGTAAAAGATCGTCTTCGGCCCAATATTCCAGTCCACGCGCAGAATGTCCTCATCGCGCGGCTGGTCCACCTGGCTCTGGAACACGTTGTTGAACGTGCGCGCCGGGTCCACCGCGTTCGGCAGCGGGAAGATGTTCAGCAGTTTTTGCCCCGGCGCGTTGATGCGCGACGTTGGCACAACGTTCCCCGGAAACGGCCTCTTGCTGTTCAGCGGATCATTTACCGCGATCAACCGTCCGTTCTGGTCCAGCGTCTGCGAAAAGTTCCCCTGCCGCTCCATCGCCGTCGGAAACGTCAGCCGTCCCAATCGCGTCGGATACTTGCGCGGCAAAAACTCCTGCGACCAGAAAAAGAATAATTTGTCTTTATTCCGGTTGAACTTCCCCGGTATATACAGCGGCCCGCCCACGTTGTAGCCCGGATAGTCAAACCGGTACCTCGGCCGCGGCAGCCCGTCGCGGTTGCGGAAAAACTCGTTCGCGTTGAACGCCTCGTTCCGCTTGAAGTAATACCCGACGCCATGAAACTCCCGCGTCCCGCTCTTGATCACCGCGTTGATCGTGCCCCCCGACGAACGCCCATACTCCGCCTGGTAGTTCGTCAACAGCACCTTCACCTCGCCCACCGCGTCCACGCTCGGCGCCAGATACGGTCCGCCCATCGAGCCGGTGTCGAGACTCGAAACGCCATCCAGCGTCAAATTGATCGTCCCCGCCCGGTTCCCGTTAATCGTGATTCCGCCCAGGTTGTTCCACCCCGGCGCATTGCGGTTGGCCGTGTCAATCACCCCAGGCAGCAGCTTCACCAGCCCCAGGTAATCGCGCCCCTTCAACGCCAGCCGCTCGTACTGCTGCGTCGAAATCAGCCCGCTACGCTCGGCGCTCTGCGTCTGCAATCGCGCCGCCTCGGCCTCCACCGAAATCGTCTGCGACACCTCGCCCAGCTCCAGCCGGATCTCGCGCACCACCACACGCTCGGTCGCCGTCAGCTCAATGTCGCGCTGCTCGTATTTCTTGAATCCTGATTGCGTCACGCTCAGCGTATAGCTGCCCGGCAACAGTTGCGTGAACACGTAAGCCCCCGCGGCATCGCTGGTGGCCTCACGCATCTGCGCGTTGTTGGTGTTCACCAACGTGATCTGTGCGCCGGCGATCATCGTCCCCGACGGATCAGCCACCGTCCCTGATATTTGGCCCGTCAACCCCTGGCCCCACACCGGGCTGCTCCACAGCAGCACACAGCTCACCCAACCCAATCTCTTCATAACCCCACCTTCCCCGCTGATCCCCGTTTTCCCGTCCGAACCTCCCGGCTCGGACCCAGAGCCAGCGCTGGGCAAAAAGTCTATCATTTCGGAACGCGGAGCAACAGGCCGAGCGTCTATAAAAGAGCATGCGTTCCGCCGCCCTCCTCCCCCTCCTCGCCTTCACCCTCCACGCCCAACCCGCCACGCCTCCCCTCGCCTCTCCCCCCGACCCCAAAGCCATCATCCAGCGCGCCTTCTCCCGCCAGGACGACCTCTTCGCCGATGCCCGCGACTACACCTACCTCCGCCACCAGCAAATGAAGAAGCTCGACTCCCGCGGCAACGTCACCGAAACCGAAACCACCGACCACGAAGTCACCATCCTCTACGGCGAACCCTACCGCAAACTCATCCGCAAAAACGGCCGTGACCTTTCCGACTCCGAAGCCCGCAAAGAGCAGCGCAAGATGGACGACGAAATCGCCAAGCGCGGCCGCGATCAGGAAAAGCGCCGCCGCGAAGCGGACAAGGAGCGCGAGGAAACCCGCAAGGCCCTCGCTGAGGTGGCCGACGCTTTCGATTGGAAGCTCGACGGCCAGGAAGCCATCAACGGCCGCCCCGCCTGGATCATCCGCGCCAACCCCCGCCCCTCCTACAAACCTCGCTCCCGCGAAGCCAAGGTCTTCGCCAAAATGAGCGGCCGCCTCTGGGTCGACCAGGCCGACTCCCGCATGCTCAAGGTCGATGCCCGCGTCGACGACACCATCAGCTTCGGCTGGTTCCTCTTCCGCATCAAGCCCGGCTTCCGCTTCACCTTCGAACTCACCCGTCTCGACACCAACGCCTGGCTCCCCCGCCACGGCTGGCTGAAAGGCGAAGCCAAAATCGGCGGCCTCAAAACCTACCGCGTCGAAATGGACACCAGCTTCAGCAACTACCGCCGCTTCCAAAGCGATTCCCGCATCGTCTCCACCTCGGCCTCACAATAGGGGTCTCACACGACGCCCCTCCCCGCAGCCGCCCCGCGCGCGGCTCGCCCGCGCAACTTCCCCGCGCAACTTCCCTGCGCAACTTCCCTGCGCAACCCCAATGTCACCCGCCCGCCATCGTCCCCTCACGCCTGCTCCCTACAATCGGGATGCTTGCAACAAAAACCACTGCTTTTGTTCTTGCTCGCGGCCGCCGTCCTGCCCGCCGCCGGCCCCCAGCACGACGCCGCCGAAATTATCCGTCAAACCGTCGCCCGCAATGACGACATCCTCGAAGCCCTCCGCGGCTTCCAATACCACCGCTACCGCGAAATCCGCTGGCTCGACTCCACCGGCAAGGTTCGCCGCACCGATTCCACCCTCCACGAAGTCCACATCTCCCACGGCGCTCCCTATAGCCAGCTCCTCGCCGAAGACGGCGTCCGCCTCGACCCCGCCGCCCTCCGCCGCGAAGAGCAAAAAAGGTCCCGCGAGCTCTCCCGCCGCGCCTCCCGCTCCAGCTCCGAACTGCGCGAATTCGACCAGGAGATGAACGAACGCCGCCTCGTCATGCGCCAGCTTCCCGAGGCCTTCCACTGGACCCTCCACGGCGAAGCCCTTCACTCAGGCCGCTCCGTCTGGATCCTCCGCGCCCGCCCCCGCTCCGGCTGGCGACCTCCTACCTCCGAGGCCCGCATCCTCACCAAGGTGGCCGGCGACATCTGGATCGATCAGCAACAGCTCCGCATGGTGAAAATCGACGCCCACATCGAGGACACCTTCAGCTTCGCCTGGTTCCTTCTCCGCATCCAGCCCGGCTTCTCCTTCCGCTTCGAACAGTCGTTCTGGGAAGGCCGCGAGTGGCTCCCCCGCCATGCCACCGTAAAAGGCGCCGCCCGCATCGCTGGCATCAAAACCGTGCGCCTGGAAATCGACACGCAGTATAGTAGTTATCGTCGTCATCAGTCGCCGTCTCCCGTGGTGGCTTCCGCCAGTAACGCGGCACACTAGGAACCCCATCTCGTTCCCGTCGCGGACTAAAGCTTTCCTCCTATGCGGCCGATCACATGGCCATCGAGAGAAATTGACCGCTCTCGCCACAGGGACTCATGAGGACGCATACAGATACCGGCTGTGTCTGCAACGCCGCCGGGCATCGGGAAGGGAGTCATGGAGCACGTCCGCCGGTGGCTGTTGCGCCTGCGCGAACCGTGGATCAATTGGCGCGCCCGGCGTCTGGCCGATCCCGTCCGGCGTCTCCGCTACCTCCGCCGCGCTACTGTCTTCCCGCCGCTCCCCGACCGCGCCCCGAAGCTCCTGCTCGTGCTCACCTCCATGGCCGCCGGAGCGGCGCTGCTCATCCCCGGTCACCCCGGTTTGCTCCTGCGCGAAGTCGCCCCGCCCCCACCGCCTGCCCAACTGGTCGTCCAACAGGCCGCCGCGCAGCAAAGCGACGTCTGGCTGGTGGATTCTCGTGAAGGTCAGTTTGAAAACTATTCCAACGGTTTGCGCGTGGAAACCGCTGGCACGGTCGCTTACCTGCCGCGCTCCTGGAGGCGCATGATGCGCCCCTCCCTCGCCCAGGCCGAACTCCGCGCCGACCCCATCGGCATCATCTACCACACCACCGAAAGCCACATCGCCCCGTTCGATCCCGATCACACCGCCCGCCTCAAACGTGTCGGCCAGTGGCTCATTGACTACCTCCGCAAGGAACGCAGCTATCACTATTTGATTGACCGCTTCGGCCGCGTCCACCGCATCGTCCGCGAATCCGACGCCGCCGGCCACGCCGGCCGCAGCGTCTGGGCCGACGACTCCTCGGTCTACATCAACCTCAACCACGAGTTCCTCGGCGTCGCTTTCGAGTCGGCCACCCGGTCCGGCGACGGCCCTCCGATACCGTCACCTCCGCCCAGATCCGCGCCGCCCGCGCCCTCACTGAGATGCTCCGCGCCCGCTACCGCATCTCCACCGTCAACTGCGTCACCCACGCTCAGGTCTCCGTCAACCCCCTCAACCACCGCATCGGCAACCACACCGACTGGGCCTCCAACTTCCCGTTCCTCGAACTGGGACTGCCCGATAACTATCAGCTTCCGGTCGCCGCCCTGGAAATCTTCGGCTTCGGCTACGACCAGGACTTCGTTAACGCCACCGGCGGACGCCTGTGGAAAGGTCTGCTGCTCACTGAAGAGCGCGTTCGCCAGGCGGCGAGCGCCGAAGGAGTGAGTGTGTTGCCCTACCGGGCGCGCCTCAAAGAGAAGTACCGCAAACAGTTGGCCGAACTTCCGGCCTCCGGCGAGAGCAAGGAGAAAGCTATATGAAGAAGGAAAACACCACGTCCATGATGCTGGGTCTCGACGTCGGCACCAGCCGCATCGTCGCCGCCCGCCGCTCCGGCGAGGAGACCGAAACCAACAGCCAGCTCAACGCCTTCGTCAACGTCCCCTACGCCCCGATGACGGAAAAGGCCCTCAAGCGCGAGGAGATCCCCTTTGAACGCCGTGGCGCGGAGATCCTCGTCCACGGCAACGAAGCCCCCCGCTTTGCCGACCTGCTCAATGTCGAAGCCCGCCGCCCCATGACCCTCGGCGTCCTCAACTCCGGCGAACGCGAAGGCCTCGCCGTCGTCCGCAAAATCGTCTCCACCCTCGTCGGCGAAGTGCCCAAGGGCGACACCCGCCCCCGCATCGCCTATAGCGTCCCAGCCGTCCCCCTCTCCGGCGGCGCCGTCACTGAGGAAGGGCTCACCTATCACGAAGCCACCCTCAAAGGCCTCCTTGAGGACATGGGCTTTGAAACCCGCGCCATCACCGAAGGCCTCGCCGTCATCTACTCCGAACTCGAAGACACCAACTACACCGGCATCGGCATCTCCTGCGGCGGCGGCCTCTGCAACGTCTCCCTCGCCTACCTCTCCATGCCCGCCATCAACTTCTCCATCCCCAAGGCCGGCGACTTCATCGACTCCTCCACCGCCGCCGTCACCGGCGACCTCGCCACCCGCGTCCGCCTCACCAAAGAGGAGGCCTTCCACTTCAACGGCAACTTCTCCGACAAACTCCTCCAGGCCGTCAGCGTCTACTACGACGACATGATCAACTCCCTCATCGCCGCCATGAAGGAGGCCTTCTCCAACTCCCGCCGCATGCCCAAGCTCTCCCGTCCCATCCCCATCGTCTTGAGCGGCGGCACGGCAACGCCCACCGGCTTCCGCGACCGCTTCGAACGCGCCCTCACCGCCACCGAGTTCCCCCTCGCCATCAGCGAGATCCGCATGGCCGGTGACCCGCTCACCGCCACCGCCCGGGGTGCCCTCATCAGCGTCCTGGCGGAAAATTAACAGGGGCCAGCCCCGCCCAGCACAGGCCGAAACTACCCGTCGCCCCCCCCCCCCCCCCCCCCCGCCAACCCCGCCCGCCGCCGCTCGTCCCGCCGCCACCCTCACCCAACCCCCCCAACCCCACCCCACCCCACCCCCCCTCACCCCCCTCACGCCCGAAACAGAGCCACGAGCGTAAGCGAGTGGTCACTCTCCAACTCCGGCCGCTACGGCAACCCCTCTCCGCCCGCTATCTGCTTCAGCGAAACCGTCTTCGTCTCCCCCTCCCCCAACTTCACCTTCTCGCTCGACCCCTCCACCTTCTTCAAGTACTCCCGATCGTACATTTCGTTCGCGTCAAACTCCTCAAACGCATACACCCGGTACTCCCCCGGCGGCACACCGTCCACATGAAACGCCCCGTTCTGATCCACCGACACCTCACAACGGTTCACCGGCATCGGCCCCGATCCTAGTTGCTCCACCCCCGCACCCTCGGCCACCAACACCACCATCCCCGGCAGCGACTCCGGCGTCGCCTTGCTCACCGTGCCCGACACCGACGCCGGCTTATTTCCCAAAACCAGCTCAATCCGCCCCGCCACTCCCGACGTCAAGTCGATCACCTTCCCCCGTACATCCTGCCCGCCCATCGTCGCCGACTTCACGTAATACCCCCCGCCCATGTAGATCGCCGCCAGCCGGTAGCGGTCCGGCGCCACTCCCTCAATCGAAAACGTCCCGTCCGCATTCACCCGCCCGCTCGGCGAAGCAAAGCTTGCTTCTTCATTCATCAATTGCAGCCGCAAGTTCCCCAACTCCAACTTCTCCCCGCTCTCCACCTTCACCGTCCCCTGCACGGCGAACGTCGGCCCAAATACCAATTGCACTCCTTCCACATCCGCGTTCCCCACCTCCACCTGCGTCTTCGCCGACAGGCTCCCCCCAGGACCGCCTCCGCGCATCGCCATGATCGTGTATGTACCCGCCGTCAAGCCCGTCAGTTCAAACCCCCCATCAGCCCTTACCCCCCCGCTGAAACCGCCCCCTCCCACCATCACCCGGTTCTTGGGAACTGCCATCACCCGCACCGTCCGCATCTCGGCCCCCGAAACCGTCCCCGTCAGCCGGTACACCCTCATCTTCTTCACCTGCATCGATAGCCCTAAGAACTCCTGCCCCACACCCAACTCGACCGGCGTCGCCGAACTTAACTCAGTAGTTCCTGGAAAGTATGTGCTCACGTATGAATCAGGAGCCTCCTCATCCACCCGCTTCATGTTCCTCGCCAACCCCATACCCCGCCGGAACACCGTCGCCTGCAAATAGTATTTGCCCGGCCCCAACCCGGAGATCCTGAACTCCCCCAGGTCGTCCGTCGCGTCGCTCCCTGCCGGCCCACCCTGCCGGCCCGCCACGGGAATCCGCTTCCACGCCGCCACCTGCACATGCTGCATCGGCTCGCCATTGTCATCCAGAATCTGTCCCGCGATCACCGACTGCGGGTCCAGTTTTACATCGGCACCTTTCATTTCCTGACCGTCGGTCAGAGTGATCAGCCCGCCCCGCTGCCCATATCGTCGTGCCCCATACTCGCCTCGCAGGAATCCCCGCCGCTCCGCGCTCACCCGGTACACCCCACGCGCTACCTTCTCAAACACAAACTTCCCATCCGCCCCCGCCATCAAACTCAGCCCTTGCGAACCGTCCGAACTCGTCAGGTACACCATCGCCCGGCCCACCGGTTCGCCCGTCCGCCGGTGCGCCACCGATCCTTCCACTTTCGCCGTTCCTTCGCTGACTTGCTGCGGAACCTCTCTCCCTCGCCGCGGACCCATCCCCGGCTGCGCCCAGACGCACCCAACAAAAAGTGACAAAACGAACCCAAACCGGCGCATGCCCATACCCCCCTGACGAAATTCACACCCCGTTGGTTGCCATGCCCCCAGAAACACAGTCTCCCCCCCTATACCCGCGCCCGCCTTCACGCGATATGATGACAAGAGAGAGGCTGGGCCCGTCTCCCCGTCTGTCTCCACACCCCCATGTCTCAAAAGACCCCCTCCGTACCCGACCTAAACAGTTGGTTTGAAGACGAACTGCGTCAACAGTACCACCACGACCACCGCATGGTCGACGAAAGCTGGAAGGACGTGTTCGACAGCAACGGCGGCCCCGCCAATGGCGCCACTCTTCCCGCCGCCGCCGAGCCGCCCGCTGCCAGCCCGGCTGTCACCGCCGCCCTAACCTCGGCCCCCACAGCAACCGCCCCCGCCCAGGCCCCCGCCCCGGCAACCGCCCCCGCCCCGGCTGGCTCCGTCGCGAAAGCCACCCCCCAGGTCGGCCCCTCCCAGCAACTCGTCCCCCTCCGCGGCGCCGCCGCCCGCATCGCCGCCAACATGGAGCTCAGCCTCGCCGTCCCCACCGCCACCTCGCAGCGCGTCATCCCCGTCAAGGTGATGGACGAAAACCGCCGCATCATCAACCAGCACCGCGCCCTCACCGGCAAATCCAAAATCAGCTTCTCGCAGATCATCGGCTTCGCCATCCTCAAATCGCTCAAGGCCTTCCCCCAACTCAACGACGCCTTCCTCGAAGGCGACGGCGATTCCTTCCGCGTCATCAACCAAAAGGTCAACCTCGGCATCGCCGTCGATGTCGCCGGCCAGGGCGGCAACCGCTCCCTCGTCGTCCCCAGCATCAAGAACGCCGGCGAAATGACTTTCGCCCAATACCTCGATGCCTTTGAAGACCTCGTCGCCCGCGCCCGCAAGAACAAGCTCACCGTCGACGACTTCCACGGCACCACCCTCTCCCTCACCAACCCCGGCACGGTCGGCACCTCCGGCTCGGTCCCCCGCCTCATGCCCGGCCAGGGCTGCATCATCGCCGCCGGCGCCATCGGCTACCCCGCCGAGTACCAGGGCGTGTCGCCCGAAATGCGCGCCACCATCGGCCTCAGCGCCACCATGACCATCACCTGCACCTATGACCATCGCGTCATCCAGGGCGCCGAATCCGGCATGTTCCTGGCCAGGCTGCAAGAGCTGCTCAACGGCGCCGGCGACTTCTACGAAGAGATCTTCCTCAGCCTCCGCCTCCCCCACCACCCGCTCGAATGGGAGGCCGACCGCCAACTCGCCATCCCCGGCGCCTCCGGCACGAGCTCCCGCCACCGCGAAATCGCCAAGGAAGCGGCTGTGCTGCAGCTCATCAACGCCTACCGCGTCCGCGGCCACCTCATCGCCGATCTCGACCCCCTCGGCAAGGAGCCCGGCTACCACCCCGAACTTGACCCGGCCACCTACGGCCTCACCATCTGGGACCTCGACCGCGAATTCCTCACCGGCTCCCTCGGCGCCCTCACCGGCGATGCCGCCCCCAAGCCCATCGCCACCCTGCGCGAAATCCTGGAAACCCTGCGCCAAACCTACTGCGGCAAAATCGGCTGCGAGTACATGAACATCCAAACGCCGGAGCAGAAGAGCTGGCTCCAGCAACGCATGGAGCCGCTCGCCAACTCCTGGCCGCTCGGCGCCGAACAGCGCATCCGCATTCTCCAACGCATCCTCTACGGCGAGCTCTTCGAGAACTTCCTCCAAACCCGCTTCCTGGGCCAAAAGCGCTTCTCGCTCGAAGGCGCCGAAACCGCCATCGCCATCCTCGATGAACTGCTCGAGCGTTGCGGTGAACAGAACGTCCACGAGGTCGTCATCGGCATGGCCCACCGCGGCCGCCTCAACATCCTCGCCAATACCGTCGGCAAACCGCTCAGCCAGATCTTCTCCGAGTTCGAAGGCAACCCCGACCCCAACTCGGCCCAGGGCTCAGGCGATGTGAAGTATCACCTCGGCGCCACCGGCATTCACCGCGCCGTCGCCGGCAAAGAGGTCATCGTCAGCGTCGCGCCCAACCCGTCCCATCTGGAAGCCGTCGACCCCGTCGTCGAAGGCATCGTCCGCCCCAAGCAGGACCGTCTCGGCGACACCGCCCGCAAGCGCGTCATCCCCGTGCTCATTCACGGCGACGCCGCTTTCGCCGGCCAGGGCGTCGTCACCGAAACGCTCAACCTCTCGCAGCTCACCGGCTACACCACGGGCGGCACGATCCACCTGATCATCAACAACCAGATCGGCTTCACCACCCGCCCCGACGAGTCGCGCTCCACGCCCTATTGCACCGACGTCGCCCGCACCGTCCAGGCCCCCATCTTCCACGTCAACGGCGACGACCCCGAAGCCGCCATCCGCGCCCTCCAGATCGCCTTCGACTTCCGCCAGCAGTTCGGCAAGGACGTCGTCCTCGACATGATCTGCTACCGCCGCCACGGGCACAACGAGACCGACGATCCGAGCTACACGCAACCCCTGCTCTACCGGAAGATCAAGGACCACGCCCCCGTCGGCACGCTCTACGCCCAGCGCCTCGAGCGGGAGAAGATCGTCAGCCTCGACCAGGTGGACAAGCTCCGCAAGCGCATCAGCGCCCGCTTGGAGGAAGGCTTCGAAGAGGCCAAGCAGAACGCTGTCCGCTTCGAGGTCCAGGAACTCGGCGTTGTCGACACCGAACACCTGCCCACCTTCTGCCCGCGTACGGCCGCTGACCGCGCCCTGCTCGAAAAGGTCGTCGACGGCCTCACCACGATTCCCGCCGACTTCCACCTCCACCCCAAGCTGCGCGGCTTCCTCGAAAAGCGCAAGGAAGCCCTCCGCGGCGGCTCCATCGACTGGGCACTCGCCGAGGCCCTCGCCTTTGGCACCCTCGTCCTCGAAGGCACCCCCGTCCGCCTCTCCGGCCAGGACTCCTCGCGCGGCACCTTTTCCCAGCGCCACCTCGAGCTCTACGACTACGAGGACGGCAGCTGCCACATCCCCATGCAGCACCTCGACCCCCACCAGGCCCGCTTCGAGGTGTGGGACTCCTCACTCAGCGAATTCGCCGTCATGGGCTTCGAGTTCGGCTACTCGGTGGGCGATCCGCTCACCCTTGTGCTCTGGGAAGCCCAGTTTGGCGACTTCGTTAACGGCGCCCAGATCATGGTCGACCAGTTCATCACCTGCGCCGAGGTGAAGTGGGGCCAGCCCTCCGGCCTCGTTCTGCTGCTGCCGCATGGCTATGAAGGCCAGGGTCCGGAACACTCCAGCGCCCGCATTGAGCGCTTCCTCATTCTCTGCGCCGAAAACAATATGTCCGTGGTCAACTGCACCACACCAGCGCAATACTTCCACGTCCTGCGCCGCCAGATGTATGGCGGCCACGACCGCCGCGGCCTGCGCAAGCCGCTCGTCATTTTCACGCCCAAGAGCCTGCTCCGCCACCCGCGCGTGGTCAACAAGATCGAGGATCTCGCCACCGGCGGCTTCCGCCCCCTCATCGGCGAAACCGACCCCCGCGTCACCCCCGACAAGGTCTCGCGCGTCCTCATCTGCGCCGGCCGCATCTACTACGACCTCATCGCCGAACGCGAAGAGCGCGAAGCCTGGCACGTCGCGATCCTCCGCCTCGAACAGTATTACCCGTTCCCCAAGCAGGAGCTGCAGGACCAGCTCATGCGCTACTCGCCCACCTGCGACATCGTCTGGGTCCAGGACGAGCCGCGCAACATGGGCGCCTGGCGCTTCATCCGTACCCCCACGCAGCCCATGCTCGACGCCTCACGCCGCAAGCTGCGCTACATCGGCCGCCCCGAAGCCGCCAGCCCCGCCACCGGCTCCTACAAACGCCACCAGCAGGAACACAAGGACATCATGGATTCCTGCTTCCACCTCGACCAGATCGCCCCGGTGAAGAAGGTGCGCGTCGTGCGGCATAAGAAGCCGGCGAAGTAGGGTAGGGAAGCCGGTCAGCCGCGGCTCGCGAGGTGCGACGTCCAACCGTCAGAGTGAAACGCGTCCGACCGAACTGGCGGCGCCCCTCTCCCAGCCCCCTGCGCCGGCGATATGCTGAGATCGTGCCGTCGCGCGTGCCATGCGCTGCCCTCGTCTGCTTGATCGCGCCAGTATGGCCCGCACAACCCCAGACCGCCGCGCTGTCGATCCAGCCAGTGATCGTCAAGGCCGAGTACTGCCGGCAAAAGGACGGCCGCTTCGTGCTCAGGCTCCAGACCCGCACGGAACTCACCAACGAAGGCCCCGACCCTCTGCTTGTTCCCAAAATCACCAGGCTCGCGGCGAAGCGTCTCACACCCGAACACGGGCGGGCTTACCGCAGTGAATACGAGTTGACCAAGTACGACGAATCACCGCCTAGCCTCTACACGTCTGCTGCTCCCAGCCCGGAGTACTTCGCCACGCTGCGGCCAGGCGAGGCGATCCACCATGGCGGCAATACGCTCATCTTCTCCCTTGCCCCGCGCAGCCATGAGCCCGCTACCCGGCGTGTGCCCTCGGGCCCTTATTCGCTCCGACTCACTCTGAATTTCGGCCCCTACGTCCGCCCCAAACCCGGCGATGCTCCCGCAGCCGCCAAAGAACGCTGGAGGGACCATGGCGCGCTTGTTCTCGGACCCGTGGAATCCCGACCCGCGCCAGTCATCGTTGAGGCGCCCCGCGATACCCTCTGCGTCGGCCCCCCGCTGATCATGAAGCGCTAGTGCGCCGAAAACTGCGGCTGCGGCGGCTTCAGCTTCACTTCCACTGTCCGCTCCGGCTCGACGATCTCGATCGTTTCGCCGAAGGTCTGATAGCCCTTGGCGATCACCATTACGAGAATCTTCCCCTGCGGAATGGGCGGAATCTTCGCCACGCCAATCTGGTTCGTCCGCAACTCCCAGTTGAGAATCGTTTTCTTGCCGAACTTCTTGATGCTGCGCCCCTCGTTGAAACGCACCACCACCGAGGCCCGCTCCACCGGCTTGCCGTCGAGGTTCTTCACCTCCACGGTAATCGACGTCATCTGCGGGTCTTCAGCCACGAGCATCGCGGGCAGACACAACGCCGCTAACAAGGCTCTGCGTGTACGCATATTCATAGTTTACCCCCCTCACCCCACATCCGGTTTCAAAAATCTCCCCGCCCGCCCCAGCTTCCGGCACACCGCCTCGGCCGCCAGATAGCCGCTCCGAACAGCGCCCTCCATCGTCGCCGGCCAGCCCGAGCGCGTCCAATCCCCGGCCAGAAACAGCCGCCCATCGCTGGTCTCCGCCGCCGGACGCCGCGCCTCCAGGCCAGGCTTGGCCGAAAACGTCGCCCGCATCTCCTTCACCACGTGCGAACGCTCCAGCCGCGCCCGCGCCACCTCGGGCAGAAACTCGGTGAGCTCGCGCATCGCCAGCTCCACCACCTCGTTCTTGCCCATCCCGGTCAACCCGCGCGAGGCGCTCACCACCAGCTGAATGTGCCGCCCGTCGCGCTTGTTGAACATCCACTGCATCGTGCGGTCGAGCAGGGTCGCATGCGGCAGCTCTGTGACCGCGCGGTCAAACCACAAGTGAATCCCCGTGATCGGCGAGTGCTCCCAGCCCGTGAAATCGAGCCCAAGATGAGGCGCCAGGCCCGCCGCGCGCTCCCACGGCACCGCCAATACCACCGCATCGGCCTCGCGCCGTTCGCCGCCCGCCAGCGTCACGCCGCCTTGCACCGACTCCACCTGCGCCCGCGTGTGAATCCGCACCGTCGGCAGCCGTGACCACGCCGCTTCGCCATACAACTCAGCCAGCGGCACCGCCGGCACACCCATCGCGCTCCACTTGCCCCCGGCGAGAAAGCCCAGCCGGAACACCTGGAATGCGTGCGAGGCCGCCATGCGGTCCAGCTCTTCGTTGATGGCGCTCACCAGCACCTGCCGCCAGAAGCGCTCCATCGCCCGCGGCGTCTGCCGCTGCCCTGCGAGCCAATCGGCCATTGTGATCGAATCGAGATCGCGCCGCCCGGCTTCGCGCATCAGGTTCAACATGGCCCGCCCGATCGCCAAACGGTCGCTCCAATCAAAACACGGCATCGTCAGGAACGAACCGCTGAAGTGCAACGGCGCCGGCAGCGACGTCGCCCGCATTTTCGACGCCCTGCCGCCTGGCTCAAGAAACGTGAATTCGCGCCAGAACCGTACCTTCCCCTCCACCCCCAACCGCCGGTAGAAATCGATCAGATTGACGCAACACCCCAGCAGAATGTGCTGGCAGTTGTCGATCGTCTCCTCGTGTTCGGCAACCCCAGGCGCGGGATACGAGGTCGCGCGCCCGCCCAGAAACGGCCGCGTCTCATACACGTCGACATCGAGCCCGGCCTCGCCCAGCGCCGCCGCCGCGGCCAGCCCGGCCAGACCACCGCCCACTACACACACCGATGGCATTCGCAGAATTTCAGGATAGCGAAGGAAGGCACGCGCGCGGCCCCAGTACGCGCGTAAGCAGACTAGCCGAGCGCCGGCATGCGCACACGGTCGCGCTTGCCGCCGCCGCCGCCGCTGCTCTCAATGGCCAGCCAGACCACCATGGCCAGAAACAAGATGAAGGTTGCGTCGCCCATATCGCCCCTTCAGTATGCGGGCCGCCCTGGCATTCCACAAGTACCTAATGGGCCCAGTACTGAGTGAACCACCCGAACAGAAGCCCTAGTCCTAACCCCGTAGCTGGAAACGCCGCAACAGCTCCGATCAACCGCATCCACGGGGATTTCACCCACGGTCCAAACGCGACCAACCCCTGTGCCGCCAGAATGGTACCGAAGATCGCCGCCTGCCAGTAGACGCTTACCGCGCACCAGGGACAATGCCGCCCGTGCGCCGCATGAATGTTGCAATGCGTCGCCCCCGCGCCCCACAACGACTCGCACCCGCACTGAAAAATCGTCCCGCACAGGTTGATGAAAAGGACGCTCGTCACCGCTGCCGATGCAACGAAGATCAGCGCGCGCGCCTTCATCAGCGCCCCGCCCGGACCGCCTTCGACGCCTTCACCACGTTCTCAATCATCTTGAAGCCCGCCGCGCCTTCCAGCGTCAGCAGCGACTCCGGATGAAACTGCACGGCCTCCACCGGAAGCGTCCTGTGCCGCACGCCCATGATGATGCCGTCCTCTGACTCGGCCGTCACCTCCAACACTGCCGGCAGCTTCTCCGGCAGCGCGTAGAGCGAATGATAGCGGCCCACCTTCACCTCTTCCGGCAGCCCCTCGAACACGCCCACGCCGCGATGCTTCACCATCGACGGCTTGCCGTGCATCGGGTAATCCAGCACGCCCAGCTCGCCGCCGAACGCCTCGACAATCCCCTGCAAGCCCAGGCAGACGCCGAACACCGGCACGCCCAGCCCGGCCGCGTGGCGCACCACGTTCGGCACACCGAAATCCGACGGCCGCCCCGGTCCCGGTGAGATCAAAATCAAATCCGGCTTGATCTGTTCGATCATCTCCAGCGGGAAGCCGGCGCGATAGGTCACCACCTCGGCGCCCGTCTGCCGCGCATAGTTGGCCAGCGTGTGGATGAAGCAGTCGTCGTTATCGACGAGCAGCATCTTCACGCCCACGCCCACCTTCTCCTGCTTCGGCTCCTTTTGCTTCTTCACGCCGCGCGTTTCGGCCATCACGCGGAAAAAGCCTGTCGCCTTTTGCCGCGTCTCAAGTTCCTCGCTGGCCGGGATCGAGTCGTAGAGCAGCGTCGCGCCCACCGGATATTCAGCGATTCCCTTGCGCAGATGCACCGTGCGGATCAGGATGCCCGTGTTGATGTCGCCGTTCAGCGAGATCATCCCCACCGCGCCGCCATACCAGCCGCGCGCGTCCTTCTCCGTATTCTCAATCTCCTGCGCCGCCGCTTTTTTCGGTGCGCCGATCACCGTCACCGCCCACATGTGCGTCAGGAAGGCGTCCAGCGCATCCATGCCCTCATCGAGCATCGACTCCACATGATCCACCGTGTGGAACACACCGGCGTACGATTCGATCAACCGCCGCCCGATCACCTTCACCGACCCCGGCACGCTCACGCGCGACTTGTCGTTGCGGTCCACGTCCGTGCACATCGTCAGCTCGGACTCTTCCTTCAACGAGGACAGCAGCTCGCGAATGTTCTCCGCATCGCGCATCGGGTCGCCCGTGCGCCGCGCCGTGCCTGAAATCGGGCAGGTCTCAATGCGGCCGCCCTCCACGCGCACGAACATCTCCGGCGACGCGCCCACCAACTGCTCCTCGCCAAACTGGATGAGAAACTCATACGGGCTCGGCGACGCCGTCTGGATCTTCTCAAACAGCGTGGACACGCTGCCCGAATACGGCGCCTGGAACTTCTGCCGCAGCACGACCTCGTAATAGTCGCCGCGCTTCATCCCCTGCCGCACCTTCTCCACGCCCGCCATGTACTCCTCGGGCGTGTGGTCGCAGGTGATCTCGGCCGTTCCCGTGTCAGGGTGCGGCGCGACCCCGGCGCCGTCGCGCGGCAGGCCCTTCGTCGTTAGTTCCTCGAACTCGAAATCGTACTCATAGCGTTCGATCTGCTCCTTCTTGCGGTCCATGAAGCAGATGTCGTCGCAGAGATAGAGGTGCAGGTCCTTCGCCCCGCCGCGAGGCAGCTTCAGCTCGATTGGGTCAAACTGAAACAGCAGGTCGTAGCCGAACGCGCCCACCAGGGCCAGCCGTCCGTCGCCCAGCTCTTTGAACTCGGCGAGAATCGCCCGCAGGATCGAGAAGGCCGACGGCTGCCGGCTGCGCTCCTCTTCGGAAAACAGCTCCGGCAGGGGCTTCAACGTGCCCTTCCAACCGCCCGGCATCGTCTCAATCGCCGCCCAGTGCTCGTGCCCGCGCAGCAGCCGCAGGAAGATCTCGCACAGCGCCTCGCCGCGCTGGTTCAACGCGCGGAATTCGAGCACACGCCCGCGCCCGACGATCTCCAGCGGCGGGCACACGCTGGCCACGTCCCATCGCGAATAGCGGCCCGGATACTCGTAGCCGGACGACAGATAAACGCCGCGCCGCGAATCCAATTGCCGCAGGATCGCGCGCAGGCCCTTCTTATAGGGAGTTTTGGAAATAGTGCGCGTAACGGCAATGCCGCCGCGCGTCTCAAAGCGGAGTTGCCGCATGGGGTACCTGAAACAGCGGAGTGAGTTCACAGGATACCATGCACCATGCGGATGCTATGCTACGGGCGATGATCGATCGCCGCACTCTCATCGCCGCCACCGCCGCCTCCGCTCTCGCCCAAACGGCACCTCCCACGCCCACCGCCGCCAACATCTCTTCGGTGATGCTGTGGACGCTCAAGGGCTCCTTCGAAGAGAAGATGGAGGCCGCCGCCAAGGCCGGCATCCAGTCCGTCGAATTCGTCGGCGAACACGCCGAATGGGACGCCGCCGCCATTGACCGTGTGAAGCTCCTCGCCCGCTCGCTCAAACTCGGCATCGATACGATCAGCTCGACGCCCTTCTGGAGCCGCATGCCCATCTCCATGGTCGACCCGGCGCAGCGCGACAACCTTCTCAAAGAGGTGCGGAAGAACATCGACGCCGCCCAGCGCCTTGAGATTCCCATGCTCCTCCTCATGTCCGGCAACGCCATTCCTGGCAAGACCTACGCTGAGCAATGGGCCAGCCTCGTCGAAGGCGCCAAGCGTTGCGGCGACCTCGCCGCCAAGGCCAACGTCACCCTCATCGTCGAGCCGCTCAACACCAAGGTGAACCACAAAGGCTACTTCCTCGATAGCTGCGTGGCCGGCGTGAAGCTGATGAAGGAGGTGAATCACCCCCATATTCGCTTGCTCTTCGATCTCTACCACGAGCAGGTCCAGGTGGGCGACGTCACGCGCACCCTCCGCGACGCCATGCCCTATGTGAAGGTGTTCCACATCGCCGACAACCCCGGCCGCAACGACCCCGGCACCGGCGAGATGAACTACCCCTTCCTCTACAAGGAAATCAAAAAGGCCGGCTACACGGGCTTTCTGACGATGGAGTACATTCCCCTCGGCGACCAGGTGAAGAGCCTCATCGCCGCCGTCGATTCCATGCGAAAGGCGCTGGCCTAACCCACATGCTGGTTCACAATCCCAAAGGCAACTACTCCTTCGTGCGCGGCATCGCGCCCTACTCCGGCGGCGCCGTCGCCGATGCGGGCCACGAAGTGATCCACGCGCGCTTCTACCAGCCGCTTGCGCTGCGCCGTGGCTTCGAGGCCGTCGAACAACACCTTGCCGCCGCCAGGCTCCCCCTCCACGCCCTCTGCGGCATGGAACTGCGCTCGCCGCGCCCGTTCACCTTCCAGGGCTTCAACGAATTCAACGCAGGCTACATTGACGTGCTCAAGCGCTGGGGCGTCTTCGTCGATGGCGTCAACCCCATCGCCCGCACCAACATCGCCCCCAAGATCGGCGCGCCCGCCGAGCCCTCGCTCTACGGGTTCAGCTACGTCGCCCCGGCCAACTCCGCGCGCAAGACCTTCGTCGTCGCCGGCGCCGGCGAGCTGCCCGAAGGCTCACTCGACCCCCACGACGTCGTCCGCCGCAACGAAACCACCGCCGCCGCCCTCGCCGAAAAGGCCCGCTTCGTGATGGGCCTCATGACCGGCCGCCTCAAGGAACTCGGCGTCGGCTGGGCCGACGTCACGGTCACCGAGGTCTACACCGTCCACCCCCTCTGGCACCTCCTCGAAGACCTCATCCGCCCCGCCGCCGAATCCGCCATCCACGGCCTCACTTGGCACTACTCCGCTCCGCCCATCGAGACGATCGAGTTTGAGATGGATGTGCGGGGTGCGGCGGGAGTTAGTGTTGTAGCGCCTGACACACCGTTTTAGACCAATAAAACAGGCGGAGCCACGCCCAAGGCAGCCCCGCCCGTTGATCCAACTCATTCACCCCAACGGTTCACGCCGGCGGGGTCGCACCCCTAACCGCCCAGCCGCCGGGGCCGCGAGCTTAGTGCTCCGACTTCCCCACCACCGTCAGCCCGATCGGCGTCTCGCCCACCTTGGCGAACAGGTTCCAATCCTCGCCCACGTTCTGCAGGCCCGGCTGGAAGTCGCTCTCCACCACATACATCGCCAGCACGGCCGGATGCGGCGTGCCTGAGGCCTTGCGCGACATCTTCATCAGGTCGTCGAACTTCGGCACGGCCGCCGCGCTCTGGTCGTCGGCCGCCGGCGTCATCACCAGGAAGTCGCGGTTCGGCGCTACGCCCTGGTGGTCGCCATTGAGGGGGAACATGCTAAAGCGCAGCGTATAGACACCCGGCTTGAGCACTTGCCCGCGCCGGTCATAGCCGCCCTCGTGCCAGCGAATGGCCCCAATCACCGATCCCGGAGGCGCGGTCTTCCACATCAGGTCGGCTTCGGTCGAGTCCGGCCCCTTGGGCGCGGCCTTTACGAACCACACCTCGCACCACACCTTGCCGTCCCCACTCATCACCTTGTGCCCCGCCGGCGCCAGCATCTCCTTGATCGGCGCGGCCACTTCCGCCGGAGCTTCTCCCGTGGCCTCGACCTTGTATTGCGCGAATGCAAGCGCCCCACAAGCCGCGAAGGCCAACAGCAATCGTTTCATCCAGTGTTTCCTTTCCTCTTTATTTCCAATCTATCAGCTTGCGCTGCACCCACCGGCTGCGATCCATTACAATCAAACACCGGGCGCGTGGCCTCGATTCGCGGCAACTCGGCCACGCCGGATCAGGTCTTCGGAGACCGCGATGCAGACCATCCTTGTAATAGACGACGACGAGAGCCTTCAGGATACAATTGCCGTCATGCTCGAGCAGGAGGGCTTCCGCACCGCCTCCTCGCTCAACGGCCGCGACGGCTACGAAAAGGCCCTCTCCCTCAAGCCCGACCTCATCATCGTCGACCTACGCCTGCCCGAAATGTCCGGCATGGAGATCTGCAAACACATCCGCGGCGCGCAGATCCACACGCCGATCATCGTGCTCTCGGCCGTTGGCGATGAGCTGGACAAAGTCCTGCTGCTCGAAATGGGCGCCGACGACTACGTCGTGAAGCCCTTCGGCCGGCGCGAACTGCTGGCCCGCATCCGCGCCCTGCTGCGCCGCTCGCAGGCCGGCGCCCACACCGTTCTCAAATTCGGCGACACCGAAGCCGACCTCGACCGCCGTGTCGTCCTCCGCGCCGGCGAAGAGGTGAAGGTGACGCCCGCCGAGTACAACCTGCTCGTCTACTTCCTCCAGAATCCTGACCGCGCCCTGACGCGCGACATGATTCTCAACTCCGTCTGGGGCTATGAGAGCTTTCCCAATACCCGCACCGTGGACGCCCATGTTGTTAAACTTCGCCAGAAGTTTGAACCCGACCCCAATGCTCCGCGTCACTTCCTCACGGTTCACGGCGTCGGGTATCGATTTCTCCCCTGACCGCCACGAAAGAAGGTTTCCCGTGCGCGTTCTCATTGTCGACGATTCCCCGCAGGTTGCCTCCACGTTGGAGATTGCCCTGTCGCATGCCGGATGGGAAACCGACGTCGCCCACGACGTTGCCAGCGCGATGGAACTGGTCTCCTCGGCCTCGGCCCTGGACGCCGTGGTTACTGACCTCGACATGCCGCGCATGGATGGCTACGCACTGATTGCCGCCCTCCGCGCCCACCCCAGCGCCCGGCGCGCGGCCATTGTGGTCACCTCGGGTTCCACCGTCTCCGGCGCTGAATCCCAGCCCCGGGCCGCCGTGGCTAATGCCTTCTTCACTAAACCGTATTCCCCCGCCGCCGTGCGTCAGACGTTGGAACGTCTGGTGAACGGCGGCGTGCAGGCACACCCATGATCCTCCGCGCCTTCGCCACAGCCCTTGTGTTCGCCTTCGCGGCGCAACCGCAAACCGTCGACGCGCTCGTCGAACGGCTCGACAAATTGGAACGCGACAACAACGCCCTGCGGCAGGAGATTGATCGCCTGCGCGCCGAACTGGGTGCGCTCAAGCAGCAGGCCACCGTCCAGCAGGAAGCGCAGGAGATCACCGCGCAGCGGGTCGAGGAGCAGGCGCAGACCAAGGTGGAAGCCGCCAACAAGTTCCCCCTCCGCGTGCGCGGCATGGCGCTGGTCAACTTCTTCCACAACGGCCCGCACGCCAACGGCGCCGACACGCCGACCACGGCTTCCCGCACACGCGGCCGCGCCACCTCCGCCGTCACCTTCCGCCAGACCGTCCTCGGCCTGGAATTCCGCGGCCCGCAAACTGTCTTTGGCGCACAGGTCTCCGGCTCCATTTTCGGCGACTTCTATGAGGGCAACACCGAGACCACGCAGTACCCCAACGCGCGCCTGCGCACGGCCGAGGTTGTGTTTGATTGGAAGTCGCGCTCGTTGATGTTCGGCCAGGAAAAAGCGCTGGTCGGCCTGCGCGATCCGACCTCGCTCTCCTACTCTGGCGTTTCGCCCTTCACCGCCGCCGGCAACCTCTGGCGCTGGCAGCCGCAAATCCGCTTCGAGCAGCGCGCCGCGCTCGGCCCCGCTACCAAACTACGCGCCCAGGCCGCATTGCTGCAGACCAACGAGGACTCGGCCGGCAACCCCGGTACCCTCTCGGTCGAACGCCGCCGCCCGGCGCTTGAAGGCCGCCTCGAACTGGCGCATGAGTTCGACACCGCGCGCCGCCTCGAAATCGCGCCGTCGTTCCACGTCAGCACTTCGCACATCGGCCCGTTCTCGCTGCCCTCGCGCGTGTTTGCCGTCGACTGGTTCGCCAATCCGGTCCGCCTGCTCGAGTTTTCCGGCGTCGTCTACACCGGCGAGAACCTGCACCACTTCGGAGCGTTCCGGCAGGGCTTCGTCGTGACACCCACTTCTGCGCGCACGGTCCGCTCCCGCGGCGGCTGGGCGCAGGTGAGCGTTCCCTTCCATGCGCGCGTCTCGCTCAACCTGATCGCCGGCACGATGGACGACCGCAACCGCGACCTCGCCGCCACCATGATCGCCTCCAACCGCACGGCCGCCGCCAACCTCCTGTTCCGCATCGCCCCCAACATTCTCGTTGCCCTCGAAGCGATGCAGATCCGCACCGACTATCTCACCGGCGGCGCCAAAAAGAATCCTCGCTATGACCTCTCCATTGCGTATCAGTTCTAGCCTCGTCCTGCTGGCGGCCGCGGCCTGGGGCGCAAACGTCACCGGAAGCGTCGAGCTGGCCGATTCGCGCGAATCGAGCGTCCGCAAGAAACGCAACTTCTCCGGCGTGGCCCTCTGGTTGGAGCCGTTGGCCTCGTCCCCCTCGCTGCCCGCCTCGACGCTCACCATCACGCAGAAGGACAAGAAGTTCTCGCCGCATGTTTCCATCGCGCCCACCGGCGTGACGGTCGACTTTCCCAACTTCGACCCGATCTTCCACAACGCGTTCTCCAACTTCGCCGGCCAGCCGTTTGACACCGGCCTCTACCCGCCCGGTTCCACGCGCAAGGTGCGTTTCGCGCGGCCCGGCGTGGTGCGCGTCTTCTGCAACATCCACTCCACGATGAGCGCCGTGATTGTCGTCGTGAACACACCGCACATGGCGATCACCAGCGCCAGCGGCGCTTTCTCGATCGCCAACGTGCCGCCCGGTGAGTACACGTTGAAGGTCTGGCACGAACGCGCCACCGAGGCGACGCTGAACCGGTTGACGCGGCGGGTCACGGTCACTGCCACCGGGCTGTCGCTGGGCACGATCACGATCTCCGAATCGGGCTACCTGCCCGTGCCTCACTCCAATAAGCACGGCCACGATTACCCGCCCGAACCCACCGGTCCGGGTGCATACTCGGGGCGCGCAAGTGAAGTTCCCACGTCTTACGCTGCTCGCCAAAATCTGGGTGTCGACCTCGGTCGGCCTGACGCTGCTGTTCGGGCTCACGGCCTGGTTCCTGCAACGCCACGCCCTCGACTCCTCCGAGGCCAGCCTGCGCGAGGAGATCTCGTCGAGCCTGCAAGCCTACGAGTCGCTGTGGACATCGCGTTCAGAGACGCTTGGTTCCGTGGCAGCCATCCTCTCGTCGATGCCCAACGTGCGCGACGCCGTCCAGACACGCCACAAGGCGACCATCCGCGATGTGGCCGGCGAGCTATGGACGAAGGTGAACGACAACCTCAAGGAGAGCGCGTTCATCCTGGTGGCCTCGCCGACCGGTGAGGTGATTTCGCCGTTTGGACCCACCGACGACTTGAAACTGCCCGCTTCGTGGCCCGTGGTGCGCGCCGTGCGCGAACGGTTTCCCAAACAGGTGTCCGGCTTCGTCGTGTTGAATGACCGCCTGTTCCAACTCGTGCTCACACCCGTGTATGTGGATAGCTCGGCCGGCCCGGCGCTGATCAGCGTGCTGCTGACCGGTTTCGAGGTGAACCACCAGGTGGCGCTCAAGTTGAAAGAGAGCACGGGGGGCAGCGACTTCCTGTTCCTCTCCGGGGGCCGAGTGTTTGCCTCGACGCTCAATCCGCGGGCCAGCGAGGAGCTGAGCCGCCGGTCGATCGAAGAGCAGCGGCCGAGCCGCGTGAACGACGGCGTCACCGAGTACACGGCGCTGATGCGCACGCTGGCCGGGTTGGAAGGTTCGCCCGCGGGCAAGCTCTGCATCCTGCGTTCGTTTGAGACCACCAGCCAGCGCATCGGGCAACTGAGGACTGACGTAGCGCTGGCCTGGCTGGCGGCCATCGCCATCGGGCTCGGCGTGAGCTACCTGTTGGCTTCCCGCATCGTTCAGCCGATCCAGGCGCTGGATGCCGCCGCCGGACAGGTGTCGCGGCAGAACTACAGCTTGCGCGTGCCCGTGCAAGGCTCCGACGAGCTGGGCCGCCTGGCGGCGACCTTCAACGCCATGTGCGACTCGCTGGAATCGGCGCGGCAGGAACTCATCCGCCAGGAGCGCATCTCCACCATCGGGCGCATGGCCAGTTCCATCGTCCACGACCTGCGCAACCCGCTGGCGGCCATCTACGGCGGCGCCGAGATGATGGTGGATACCGAACTGGCGCCGCACCAGGTGAAGCGGCTCGCCTCCAACATCTACCGTTCGAGCCGGCGCATTCAGGAGATGTTGAACGACCTGTTGGAACTGACGCGCGGCGGTTCGAAAGAACGCGAATCGTGCACCGTACGCGAGGTGGTGGAGGCGGCCATCGAGGAGGTGGAAGCAGCCGCGCAGCGCAACCAGGTGAGGATCGCGTGCGAGATTCCCGAAGGACTCACGGCGCTGCTTGAGCGGGCCCGCATCGAGCGGGTGTTCCTCAACCTGCTGTCAAACTCCATCGAAGCGCTGCCGGGCGGCGGGGCGATCACGATCCGCGCGGTGAGCGAGGGCGAACAGGTGCGCATCGAGGTGGCCGACAACGGGCCCGGCATCGATCCGGCCATCCGCGAGCAACTCTTCCAACCGTTCGTCACGCGCGGCAAAAAGAACGGCCTCGGCCTGGGGCTGGCGCTGTCGCGGCAGTCCGTGCTCGAGCACGGCGGCGAGATCTGGATGGAAGACCAACCCGGTGGCGGCGCGAAATTCGTCCTGCGCCTGCCGCTGGAGGCGGCGGTGGCGGCCTAGAGCTACAGCGGGATTGACACCCGGCGCCGCTCGCAGCACAATGTTGCCGCACGCTTGACCGGGGGCCTGCTTCCGTAGCCGGAGTGGAGCGCGTGCCGTGGATCTAGTAGGACGCGCCAAGCGAAATGGGAGCTTGGAGGCAACTGCGAAGGGTGTGATCCCTGCCAGCCAAAGCGAGAGCCGCGCGGCGCTGGCTGCGCCGTGGGCGAGGAGGCTGCGGCGTGCCCAAGAACATTCAGTCGGCAGTGGGGGCAGGAGGGATGAACCGGTATCAGGATACGGCCACGGTTCAATATCTGGTGAAGTGCGTCCCGGAGGCCTCGGGTGGTCCTTCGCCCGAACTGGCTGTGGATGGCATCGCCGGGCCGAAGACGCTGGCGGCGATTCAAAAGTTCCAGATGGCTCAGTCGGGCCATAGTGACTGGCGGGTGGACCCGGGAGGTCCGGCGCTGCGTGCGCTCCAGTCGTTTGATCCCTACCCGGAGATGCCGATGCCGTTGGGCGCGGCCGGCGGCAAGGCGGCCAAGTCAGTGGGGGCGCAGGTGGCGGCGTACATGATCGTAAAGACGATTACGGCGGCCGTGGCCGGCGCGGCGGCGAAATCGGCAGGCGTAGCGAAGACGCCGGGAGGATACGCTCAGGCCAAGAGCGCGGCCGTGGCGCATGGGTTGGAGGAGACAGTGAAGCAGGCCGGTGCGGCGGCGGCCAAGGCGCTCGAGGCGATGGCCAAGCAGGCAGCCGCATGGATGCCCGAAGGCGGTTCGAGCCCCGACGACGGCTTCGGGCCGGGCGGGCTCGCCGACGCGGCGAAGCGGGCGCTGGATGCAGCCAAGCGGACGGCCGAGGCGGTAGCCAGGCAGGCAGGGATTCCCGTTCCGCCAGGAGGGTTTGAATTGCCGGTTGGACCAGGCGGTCCGTTTGACATCGGCGAGATGGCGCGCAAGGCGGCTAACACGGCGGCGCGCGCGGCTAAGACGGCAAGCTCAGTGGCCGAGGAGGCGGGCAAGTACATTCCCCCCGGCGCATTTGACCTTCCCTCCACGGGCGGCACGGGCACGATCGAGGAGGCCGTGCGCAAGGCGGCGCAGGCAGCGGCGCAAGCGGTGCAGGAGGCAGCCAAAGGGGCCAGCGCGAAAGGGGCCGGCGCCAAGGGCGGCTACGGCGGGCGGGCCGAAGGCAAGATCGCCTGACGGGCAGGGGGCCTCAGAGGAACCAGACCAAGCCAGCCGCGGCCAAGGCGCTCAGGGCGAACGGGACGGCAATGCGGGCCACGAGTTCGCGGTTGCCGAGCAGCGCGGCGAAGGCGGCTTTGCCCACCAGGTTGGCGGCGGCGGCGGTGACGACGATGTGGCCGCCGTGGGTGGTGTCGATGACGCCGGTGGAAACAAGGCGGGCGCTGGAGAGGGTGATGGCATCGACGTCGGTGAGCCCGCTCACGATGGCGAGCCAGAAGAGGGCGCCGGAGCCGAGGTGCTCGTTGACGGCGGCGGTGGCGACCAGCGCAGCCGCGTAGAGTCCGGCAAAGAAGAGGGCGCTGCCCAGTTGGGAAGGATTGGAGAGGACGCGGTAGGGCGAGGATTGCCCGTTGCGTCGCAGGAAGTAAAGCGCCCCGCCGAGCAGCGGCACAAGTTGGATCGCCACGCCCGGCAGCGCGGCCCACAGCAACGCCGGTGAGGTGACGGCGAGTTCCAGCAAAATGCGCACGACCGCGACGGCCGAGGCGATGAGGATGACGGCGGCGGCGGTGGTGGGCAGCGCGGCTCCGGTCGCCACGTTGCGGGCGTAGCTGGCCGTGGTGGCCGTGGAAGAAACCGCGCCGCCGAGCAGGCCGTTCATGGTCACGCCGGCGCTGGCGGAGACGAATTTGTGCGCCACGTAGCCGGAGAGTCCGACGCCGACGATGAGCACCACCATCCACCACACCTGGCGCGGGTTCACGACGTTGTAGGGGCCGAAGGCGCGGTCAGGCAGCGCGGGCAGGATGACCAGCGAAAGCAGGGCGAACTGCATGATCGCCTTCACGTCGCGCTCAGTGAGCCGTTGGGCCACGGTGTGGATCTCCACCTTGAAGGCCAGCAGGGCGGCAACGGTCGCGCCCAGGGCGACGGCGATGGTGACGTCGCCCACGGCGAGATAGGCGCCGATGCCGAACATCATCAGGGCGGCCACTTCGGTGGTGATGCCGGGGTCGGATTCGGCCTCGGCGCGGGCAAAGTAGTTGCCGGCCGTGAGGAGAATGGCGATGGCGACCACGCCGAGGCCAAAAGGCCAGCCGCCGAGGGTCGCCGAGAGCAGTCCGCAGAGGAAGCCGAACAGCGTGATCAGCGAGAAGGTGCGCAGCCCGGCGAGGCGCGATTCGCGCTCCCGCTGCAGGCCGACGAGCAGGCCGAGTCCCGCGCCGAGGGCGAGCCGGCCGATAAGCGAGTCGAAGTCCATCCGCTGCCGATCATCGTACCCTAAAATTGCATGGAAACACGCATAGCGGGGCGCCTCAGGTCGTTGATTCAGGAGCGCTCGTGGCGAGGCAGTGTGCCAGGTGAAGAGCGATGACCAGGGATGAGTTCGGGGACGCGCTCCAGCTCGGTCTCGGGCGGGCCGTCTTGCACGCGCGCTCGCACTACTCAGAGGAGTTGCGGGAGATCATCCTGGATGTCTGCCTGTATTGCGGCTCATATGACGTACAAGTGGAGGGTACACGTGCGCCGTACATGTACGAGATCGTCTCGGCGCTGCCTGACCGGGAGTTCTACTGCGATGCCGTACTGCGCTCCCTGGCCGAAGCCGAGGATGACACTGACGGCGTGCAACGGTTTCGCCTGGCGACGTTTCTTGCCGAGGATGGCTACCCAGGCGCGCGGGAAGCTCTGTACCGGCATTTCCAGCCCTGGCATACGTGGGGTGACAATGTCGCTTACGGCTTTGTGGATCTGGATGGCATTGAAGGATTGCTCTTCGTGGCCGGGAAGGTAGGCGAGGCTCTGGCGAAAGGCCAGAACGCGGCTGACCTGGGCTGGGTGGTACGGCACGCCTACGAGACGCTGGGCAAACAGAGCTGCCTGGATGCGCTGGATGCCGCGGCGGCATCGAATCAGCACATCGCGGTCTTTCTCCGGGAACTGCCCAAGTTCGATTGGGAACTGGACAGCTCGACCGAGCGGTGGAAGGACGTTGAGGTGCTGGGATATGAGGATCTCGTGGCGCGGATGAGCACACTGAATCGCGGCCACCTGATGAGTTGGGGAAGGAAGGCCAGCGAGGAAAACTTGCTCCAGGCCGCCGCTGGGCTGGTTGCGGCCGCTGATGCGGCGAGCCAACTCAAGCACCTGTACCTCTTCACGCGGCGGGCGTTCCCACTCGACCCGGGGCCGCTGTTGGAGCTGGCTTGCCGTGAGGATACGGCGCGCGCGGCGATCGTCGCGCTGGCTCACGTTTCCGGCGACAGAGTCCGCGAACTAGCGATGGGTCTGATGAGGAAGAAGTCCGTTCACCGGGGACTGGCGATCGATCTGCTGCTCGAGAACTTCCAACCGGCGGATCATGCGATGGCTTTGCAGTGGTTCCTCGATGAGGAGGACGAGGAGGTCATTCATTCCTTGGGTATGGGCCTGGAACACCTCTGGAAGCGCCATCCCGCGCCGGGAAGCGCCACGGAGATGCGGAAGGCGATCTATAAAAATGGTCCGTGCAGTGTGTGCCGCGAGTGGGCCGTGAGGCGCATGATCGAGAGCGGCACGCTGCCTGACGAGTATCGCGAGGAGTGCGCCTTCGACTGCAACGACGAGATCCGGGAACTGGTGGGGGCGCCTCAGGAGGGGGACGCCCCCGCCAGCCCTGCTCACGCGATCTGAACGAGGCAGCCAACCCGGAAATTGAGGCCCTGCGCCAGAGTGCGTTCGCCGGGCCGGCGGTCGTAGGCCGTTGGTGTTGTGCGGTTGTTGGTGGGTAATAGGAATGTCGCCCCCCCCCGGTGTGTGTGGGGCGTTGGTGGTGTGCGGGCAGGGGCGGGGGGGGTACGGAGATTATCTTGCTGGAAGAAGATCTGGGAAGGGAGGGGAGCGTTGAGGCGGGTGACGGGTGTAGGGGGTGGTGAATTCGATGCGCCGACTTGATCACAACTTTGAGCAGAACGCCCTGGCGAAGTTGGGGTGGTGGGGAGCGGGTAAGATCGGCGTCGGGGCGGTGGGGTGGCGTTGGTGATGGGCCGCTTCGGCAGTGCCTTAGGCCCAGAGTTCGTGCAGCGGGCCGTAGAGGCCTTCCTTGGCGTACGGCACGTACTCAAAGCCGCGGCCAAAGGGGTCGTCGTAGCGGACGGTGGTCCAATCGATGCCCATGGCGGAGTAGATGGTGGCTTCGATGTCCTCGGGCCGGACATCGCGCTCCTGGGCCCAGGCGTGGGTGGCGGTGGCTGAGCCGTCGGCGTTGGTGGAGCCGAGGGCGCGGCCGCCCTTGATGCCCGCGCCGGCGAAGACGGCGAACTGCTGTAGGAAGTGGTCGCGCCCGTCCTGCGCCGTGATCGCGCCCACGGTGCGGCCGAACTCGCTCATCAGGACGATCAGGGTGGAGTCGAGCAGGCCGGCGGATTTGAGGTCGGCCAGCAGGCGCGAGAGGCCGTCGTCAAGCTGTTTGGTGAGCGCGGGGAGGCGTCCGGCGACGGTGGAGTAGATGTCCTGGTGGTGGTCCCAGCCGCCGAAGTGGATCTGCACATAGCGCGTGCCGGCGTTGGCGCGCAGCACTTTGAAGGCGACCAGGCAGGCGTTGCCGAAGCCCGAGGTCCCGTAGAGGGCGGCTTCGTCGGTGGTAAAGCGGAACGCCTCGTTGACGGTGTTGTTGAACATCATCGCCTTGCCTGCTTCGTAGAAAGCTCCGTAGTCAGCGAAGGCGGTGTTGGTGGGCGAGGCCGCGCGAAGCGGCGCATCGAGGGACTTCATGAGGGCGTACTTGCTCTCAAAGCGCGTCTGGCCGTCGGCGTTGGTGGTGTCGGGCAGGCCGTTGGTGGACGGCGAGATCTTCAGCGGCGCGTAGACGGAGCTGAGGTAGCCCGAGCCGACCATGTCGCCCGCGTTCAGGCCAAGAAAGGTCGGGAAGATGTGCGCCGCCGTGCGCTCCTTCTCCTTCTCAATGGCCACGATGGAGCCGGTGTTGGGGGCAATGTCGCCGAGGGCGGCGGTGGGGTTGCGGCCGATCTGCGCCCATACCTGGCCGAGGTTGTGCTGCAGGGCCCAACTGCGCACGGAGCGGACGATGGCGACATCGCCCAGCGATTGGCCGAGCTTGGGCATAATGCCGGAGGGCCAGGCGATGCCGTTGATCGTCTCGGGCTTCATCAACTCGGCCGGGGTGTCCGGCGTCAACTTGAAGTCGAACGTATCGACGTGGCTCATGGCGCCGGAGCAGAGGATGAAGATGACGTTCTTCGCCTTGTTGATGGGCTGCACGCTGGCCGTGGAGACGGTCTCGGTGGCATGCGCCGTTGAGGCGAGCACGGAGCCCGTGACGCCCGCGCCAAGCCACTGGAAGAGTTCGCGGCGCGAGATGTGAGGACGCTCGAAGAAGAAACGGTGCGAGTGCGGGTGGCGCGAGAGGAAGCGGCGGAATTGCTGGCTGTTCATGGTGGTTTTCTCCGGGCGGTTAGTAGTTGAAAACGAAGTCGACTTTGTTGAAGAGGGCCCAGAGAAGGTCCTCCACTTTCTGTTGGCGCTGGGCGGCGGTTGTGCCGGAAGCAAGGGCGGTGAGGGCGGTGTTCATTTCGGCGTCGGTAGCCGGGCGCGAGAGCACGGTGAGGAACATCTCGGAAATGAGAGCCTGATTCTGCGAAGCCTGCGCGTGCCTGATGAGCAATTGGCGGGCAAAGCTGGCCGTGGCGCCGGTGCCGCTGGCCCTGGTGCGCTGCAGCACGAGCGTATCGTTCATGAGGTTGAGCGTCTGCGGCACAGAGCCGTCCGCGCGGCGCTCTTCGGTGTCGCGGTTGCCGCGCATGAAGCTATCGAGGAACGATCCCGTGTTGCCGCCGGGCAGGGCCGGCTCAGGAAGCTGCATGGCCCAGAGGAGCGGATTGGGGTCGTCGCGGAAAAGGTTCATGCGGTTAGGGAGGTTGGAGATTTGTACGATCGAGTCGAGCACCTCCTCGCCCCACAGCCGGCGCACGAGTTTGCGCGCGAACAGCTTTTCGTACTCAGGCTTCCAATTGCCGGCGTAGGACGAGCTGAACTGATAAGCCTCGGAGGTGGCCATGGCTTTCATGAGCCAGCGCAGGTCATACCCGTTGTCCATGAAATCGCGGGCCAGTTCATCGAGCAGCGCCGGATGCGTGGGCTGGATGCTCCAGCCTTCGGGTGGTGGCGCGGCGGGGTCGAGGCGCATCGGGTCAAACTGATTGACGGGTTCGACGATGCCGCGCCCGAACATCTCCTTCCAGAGGTAGTTGACGATCGTGCGCGAAAACTGGATGTCCTTGACGAGCATGCGGGCCAGCGCGGCGCGGTAGTCTTCACCTGAAGCGGGCTGTTCGCCAGTGAAGGGATAGGTGGGTTTCACATTGGTGATGGAGCCGATGGCTTTGCGCTCGGGACGGTTGCCCGTGGTGGTGTTGAGCGGATAGTCGGGCAGGCGCGTGTTGTCGGTGATGGTCCAGTAGTAGCGCAGCGGCTGCTGGCTGACGGTGCGCCGCGTCATGTTGGTCTTGGCGAAGAAAGCCGCCATGCCATACCCTTCCAACCGTGTGGCCTGCTTGCCCCACACGCTGAGCGTGTCCAGGTGGCGGCGGCCATCGTGGCACAGAACGCAGTTGACGTGGGCATTGCCGAGGAAGGTCTCGGCGACATTGGCCGCCTGCTGGTCGAAGATGTCCTGGCCGCCGCGAGGGCTGCCGGTGACAAATCCGCCGACGATCCAGTTGCCCTCGCCCTGCTCCCAGGTGTTGGGCGAGTCAGAGGCGATCAGCTCGGTGGCCATCTTGTCGTACGACTTGTTCTCGGCGATCGATTGCTTGATCCAGGCGTGGAAGGCGTTGCGGCCTTCGGGGTAGCGCACCACCTGCGTGTTGCGCGTGCTGTTGCGGAACAGGTCGCCGAAGAACATGGTCCACTTGTCGGTGAACTCGGGGCTGGCCAGCAGCGCGTCGACCAGTTTGGCGCGCTTGGCGGCGTCGGGGTTTGCGACGAAGGCGGCCACGGCGTCCGGTTTGGGAACACGGCCCGTCAGGTCAAGCGTGGCGCGGCGGATGAACTCATAGTCGCTAGTGCGTGCGGCGGGCGTGACGCCGGCGTCGGCGAGCGTCTTGAAAATATGCGCGTCGATCGTGCCTAACTGGTCGAGCTGCTGGGCGATGTCGGTCCGGCTTCCCCCCGGAACGACGCGATTGGCGGTGCTCAGCAACGAGGTGACCTGCGCCGTGATGGCCGAGCGGCTGTAGGCCTCGCGCGTCGAGTCGAGCGTCGCATGGCGGCGCATGGCCGCGCCCTTCTCCGTAAAGAGCGCGCATTCGGCGTGTTGGGGGAGTTCCGCATCGTCCTGCTGGGCTGGAGCGATGTTGGTGACGATCACGGCCGCGGCGAAAAGTGCCGCGCCGGCAAGGGAATACGGCTTACGTAGTGGTCGATTCTGGCTGTTCATGGGACCCACCCAATCCTCCATTCTGCAGAAGTGAACCCGTTCGCGACAGTAGAGTTTCGGCAAAATAGGGAGGGAGAAAGACCTTAGCCTCCGTTCCCGTCTTTTGCCGCGCCCCTAAAGCGTTGTCCGCATCGGCCTTCGTGAATGGTCGTGTGTGGGGGAAGACATCCGTGGAGGACGGCACAGAACCGGCGGCAAACAAAGCCAGCTCTCCGCCTAGCTTCCGAACTTCCATCAAGAGCAGCTTCCATGGTTGGCGAGACTTTCCTAAGCGTGGTTCCTCATAGACCTTACTGCCCAGTGCTTGACGGGTTCGCAACGCGTCACAAACGCCCAAGTTTCGCTGGTGGAATTACCGCGCCTGCCCAAGCAAGACCGGATTGCCTGCTGTGAGCTTGCCACTCACGAGCAGGTGCCCGGCGCGGCTCCGCAAAATTCAGCGTGACTGCTGATTGGTTCGTGAACAGTATCGCCGTTGCCTGTACGCCCTCGATCGAAATATCTCGATCCATGGCGGCAACAGAGTGTGATGGATGGATGTTACTCACGGGGTCCAGTAACACAACAGTAACTTTCCATATGTCTGTTATTGAGAAGCTTACTCGCCCCTTTGTTTTTTGCCCTTGCGTCTTTCACCTTGAGTCTCGCCGGTTACAACTCGGCGGGATCCCTGCTACTCTGAAACACATTGCAGAGCTGCATAGAAACCAGAGGGAAAGACCCCTGGCGTACCAGTCGTATGGAACACGCAGAGGCCAGAGTCGGCGTGGAAGGCGTTGGGTCCGCCATCAATGTTCACGCTCCTGAAATTGACGCGGGGCATCGTGAGTCCGGTCCGCCTGGAGCTGGGCAGGAGGCAGCTGGCGAGGATTCGGCACTGCTGCAGTCTCTATTCCACTCCGCCATCGGACACTCTCCTCCACCACCCAACCCCGGCGGTGAGCCGAACCGAAGCGGGACAGGAACCGGGCAGACACCCGTGGGCGGCACGGTTGGCAATCAAGGCGGAGCGCCGGTGGCGGATTGGTTCTTCGACCTCTCCGGTACAACCGGCGTTCGGGGCAGCGATCCAGTGGGAGGACCTGGGGGCAATGGTCCGCTGCATGGCTTCTTCGCCCGGTTTCTCTCGTCGTCCTGTTGGTCAACTCCGAGTCAAAGAGTTGGAAACTAAACCGCCTGGAATTGCATTGCTGGCGGTACAGCAACTCTTCGCTCAGCGGTCCCGCCCGTCCAACTGTTTGTTACGGAGCGGGATACGTAGTGGGGAACGTAAATGGTGGTCCCAGCGGCAAGGACGCGTCAGAAGTCGCGATCGGCGTTTGTGAACTGGACCCCTCCGAATTTAGCTTGCAAGTTGCGGGCCCCTCCCCCCAGAACGGACAGTGCGCAACGATTTCGGAGCAGACGGGTTGGGAACCTCTACAATGATGCCTATGCGCAGGATCGGGCTATGGGTGGCCGCGCTGGCCATGACGGGAACGCTGTGGGGGCAGGGCTTGCCGGTGAGTCCGCTCAGCGGGCGCTATCACTTGCATCATCTCCTTGTCGTGCATGCCGGCGGGGTCTTTCAGGATCTGCGGTCAGCCTACGGCATTGCCACGTTTGACGGCAACGGCAGCTTCACGTTCGCCGGCCAGCAAAAGGTGGGGGCTGGCGCGGAGACCAACTTCACGGCCAGCGGCACGTATTCGGTGAACCTGAACGGGGCGGTCACGCTGAGCAACCCGCAGCGGGCCGGGGCGCAACTGTCCGCCCGGCTGGGGCGCGGCATGCTGGTTGGCTCTTCGGTGGAATTGGGGGCCAATACCTATGACCTGCTGGTGGCCGTTCCCGTCCCGGAGGGCTTGACCCAGGCCGCCGTGAGCGGGGAGTTTTCCCTGGCCGGAGTGGAGTTTGTGACGGCGGCGGCGCCTGTTTCGCGGGCGACCTTCTTTTCCCTGCGGCCCTCGGCGGCGACGCAGAGTGTGAGTGTGCTGGGGCAGGCCAGCAACCTCGGCACGCGTCCTGTGTCGCAGGCCATCACCGGAGTGACGGTGAGCGTGAATGCCGATGGTTCTGGCGGGGTGCTGTTTCCCCTCGCCGCGGGCGCTACGGCGGGGACGGCGCTGCTGAGCGGTCAGCATGCGCTGGCCGTGGGAGCGGGGGCTAACGTCGTGCTCCTCTCGACGCGCGCGCCAGGAGCGCACGGCTTGCTGGTGGGAGTGAAGGTCGATCCGGGGGCCACGGTGGCCTCGCTGCAGGATCTCTACATGACGGCGGGCTTGCAGGTGAACGGTTCGCGCCCCAATGCCCACAGCGGTTCGGCCAATGTGGCCGGCGGTGTGATGACGCTGGCGCGCAGGGTGCGCACGCCGGAGGGGCCGGTCGACTTCAGCGGTGTGAACCGATTTTCCCTCGACACCGATGGCCGCGGATTCCTCGAATTGAACCGCATGGCGTTTGGCGGCAGCCGTACGGCCTTTGTTGCCTCCGGCGTCTCGACCACGGACGCCAACAACTATGAGTTGATCGTGGGCGTGCGGGCGCTGACTGAGACTCCGCCCGCGACAGGACCGTCGATCAGCCGCTATGGTGTGGTGAACGCGGCAAGCTTTGCCCCGCTGGGCAATCCGGTGTCACCCGGCGGCTTTGTCTCGCTCTTCGGCACGCGCCTGGCGCGGGCCTTGACGGTGGCCGCCGGACTCCCGTTTCCCACCACGCTCGGCGGCGTGCAGGTGTTGATCAACGATGTGGCGTCGCCTCTCTATTTCGTAAGCCCCAGCCAGATCAGCGTGCTCGTGCCCTATGCGACACCGGCGGGCACGGCGCGTGTGGTGGCCGTCGTGGATGGGGTGCGCTCGCCGGAGGTGCAGGTGCGCGTGGCGGCGACGGCGCCGGGCGTCTTCTCGCTGCCGCAAACCGGCTATGGCGCTGGGGCGATCCTGAAGTCGGACTTCACCGTGGTGTCGAACACGAACCGCGCGCGGCGCGGCGATGTCGTGCTGGTATATCTCACGGGGCTCGGCGCCGTGACGCCGCCCGTGCCGGATGGGGCGGCTTCGCTGCTCACCGTGCTCAGCAACGTGAACGCCAGCGTGAATGTTTACGTGGGCGGCGTGCGGGCGAGGGTACTGTTTAAGGGCATCGCACCGGGCTTTGCCGGGCTCTACCAGTTGAACGTCGAGATCCCGCAGGGCGCACCGGGCGGGGCCAGCGTACCCCTCGCGATTGAGACCCCGGAGGCGTTCCACGACCAGGTGGATATCGCGATTGCGCCGTAAGCGGCGGCCCACAACGGGGGGAGGACGCGGCGCGCTACTGCCGGGCCAGGAACCCGCGAGCCCCCAGCCATTCGTGGAAGCGGTCCATCCAGCCGGCGACGGGCCCTTTAAGCGTTGGCCGGAATCCGAAGCCGTGGCCCACCCCGGCGTAGACATGCAGTTCGGCCGAGGCCCCGGCCTTGCGGATCTTCAGGTAGAGCTCGGGCAAGCCCTGTGAAATGTTGGTGCGGTCGTTTTCCCCGCACGCCAGGAACGCCGGAACCATATCCTTGAACGGCTCCATATCGCGTGGAATGGCCGGGTAGATGAGGGCGTAGAAGTCGGGACGCGATGGGTGGCGGTCGATCGGGTCGGGCGAGCCGGGGATGCCGGAGTCGTTCTTGTAAGAGATGAGGGCGGCCAGTTCACCGCCCGCCGAGAAGCCCATCACGCCGATGCGCGCCGCGTTGACACCCCACTCACTGGCGCGTGAGCGGACAAGGCGGACAGCGCGCTGGGTGTCGGGCAGGGCGTGGCCTTCGACGGAGTAGGTAGAGTCCTTTTCGCGCGCCAGCCTGTAATAGAGAACGAACGCCGCCACGCCGCGTTCAGCGAGCCATTTGGCTTCGTTGTGGCCTTCGTGGGTGGACCACAGTTCACGGTGCCCGCCGCCTGGGGCAAGGATGACGGCCGCTCCTGTGGCCTTGTCCTTGGGAGGCAGGTAAAGGGTGAGCGAGGGGGCGTGGATGTGGGAGATCACCTGGTCGCCGGCGGGAGTGGTGCGGATGGCGGGAGGCGCCGCGGGTTTCCCTTCCGAGCCGGGGGCGCCGTTGGGCCACAGAGGGATGGTTTCGGCGCTCACGAGCGACGGGGCGGCGAGCAGACAGAGCAAGGGGAATCCGCGCATGGAGGCAGCTTATCGCACGGCGGCACGGTGTGGTGGCGCGCCAAACGCCGAACGGCCCGCCCCTATGCGGGGAGCGGGCCGTTCGGCGGGGTACAGGGGGCAGTCCTGGGTGTTAGTTCTTCGGCTGGCCGACGCGGGCGCCGACGCGCTGCTCGAAGTGGTCGCGCATGTTCTGGCGGAGCTGGTCGGCCTTGGCCTGCTGTTCAGGGGTGAGCAGCTTCCAGATCTTGGCCTGGGCGATCAGGTGGTTCGCATGGATGTTGGCGGTGAGCACGGCCATCCCCTGGGCCAGGTTCTTCAGCTCAATCTCGCTCTTGCCGGCCTTGATGGCGGCCAGTTCGGTATCGCGCAGGGGCTTCATCTGCTCCAAGTAAGGAGCGTTGGCCGCCTGCGTGGCCGTGTGGATCTCCTGGATCTGCGTCTTCTGCGCGTCGGTGAGGCCGAGAGCCGCGCCGGCCATCGGGCCCAGCATGCCACCTCGGCCGCCGTGACCCCCCGGACCCATGCCCATGCCAGGGCCTCCGCCGGGGCCGCCGCCGAAACCCGGCCGGCCGGGACCTTGCGCGAACGTGAGTGTGCTGGCCAGCAGCAGGGCGCCGGCCGCGATCAGCCAGTTCCTCTTGGTGTTCATCTTGTTCGTGTTCATGTTCTTGTTGAACCTCCTGAACCTAGACTAGGGGCGGCCGGTAAAGGTGTGATGTGGACCAGGCAAAGGTATGCAAAGCTGCGTTTACAAAACTTTGCATGGCAAAACCGCGACTTTTGTTAGTGTTGGGACAGCGGGAGGCAGCGCGTGAAGGTTCTGGTAATCGATGATGACGCCGAGTTATGCGACTTGTTGCGTGAGTTTCTGACACGCGAGTCGTTTGAAGTGGATGCGGCGCACGATGGCGAGGCCGGGCTGAAGCGGGCTCTGGAAACCGGGCCCGACATTGTCGTCCTCGACGTCATGCTGCCCAAGGCCGACGGCTTCACGGTATTGCGGCGGCTGCGGGAAAAGTCGCGCGTTCCAGTGTTGATGCTGACCGCGCGCGGGGAAGACATGGACCGCATCCTGGGGTTGGAACTGGGGGCCGACGATTACCTCGCCAAGCCGTTCAACCCAAGGGAGCTGGCGGCGCGGCTGCGGGCCATTCTGCGCCGCGTGCAGGCGCCGCCGGATACACAGTCGCCCGTGCTTGAGGTCAATGGCGTTCGTCTGCTGCCGGCCTCGCGCGAGGTGTTCTCCGAGGGGCGGCCGGTGGAGCTGACGACCTTTGAGTTCGACATTCTGCAGGTGCTCATGCGCGCCGCGGGGCGGGTCTTATCACGTGATGCCCTGATGGAGGAGCTCTACCAGAGGAAGGCTTCGCCGTTTGACCGCTCGATCGATGTCCACGTCTCCCATCTGCGGCGCAAACTCGAGGCGGGGCGCACGGTGATCAAAACGGTGCGCGGTGTGGGCTATCAGTTTTGCCGCAGCGGCGAGGAGGCGGCCGAGCCATGAGGTCGTTCTATGTGCGCACGCTGATCTGGTTTCTGGTCACCGTACTGGTTACGAGCGGAGGCGTGCTGCTGGTGTCGGGAAATCGCCCGCCCGAGATGGGCGGGGCCGGGCCCCCCATGTTCCTGCTGGCCTCCACACAGTTGGCAAAGGCGCGCGCGGAGTATGAGTCGGGCGGCAAGGCCGCGCTGGAGAAGCATCTGCGCTCTCTTGAGGAAGATTGGGGCGTGCACGGGGTCATGACCGATGGCGAAGGGCGCGACCTGGTGACGGGCGAGGACCAGTCGGAGCTGATGCGGCGGGCGCGGCGAAGGCCGCCCATGTTTCGCGGCTTGCCGATGTTCCAGCGCGGGAGGCCGAGCTTCTCGGCGCCCTCCGAGGATGGTAAGTACTGGTTCATCGTGAGATTTCCCGAGTCGGTCAGCGAACGTTCCTCGCTCTTATTGCCGCACGAGGCATGGGTGATCGGTTCTGTGGCCCTGCTGTGCTTCCTGTTCGCCCGCGGGGTCACCTCACCAGTGCGCAAACTGCGCGCGGCCGTGCAGGAGTTCGGGCAGGGAAACCTGACAGCGCGAGCCGACCTGAAACGCGGCGACGAGTTCGGACAACTGGCCGAGGCCTTTAACCAGATGGCCCAGCGCATCGCCAACCTGCTCTCGTCGCAGCGGCGGTTGTTGGCTGACCTGTCTCACGAAATCAGGACACCGTTGACGCGCCTCGGGCTGGCCGTGGAACTGGCGCGCACGGGCGGTGACCGGCCGGCGGCGCTCGACCGCATTCAGCGCGAAGCCGACCGCCTGAACCAACTGGTGGGCGCGCTGCTGCAACTGACGCGCGCCGAATCCGATACGGCCGCCGTGCGGCACGAGCGCATGAATCTGACGGCGCTGGCCGACGCGGTGGTGGATTCCTGCCACATGGAGGCCGAAGCGCGGGGTGGAAGTGTGCGGCTCACCGCGCCCGTCGAGCCGGTCCTGCTGGAGGCCGACCCGGAGCTGTTGCGGCGGGCCCTGGAAAATGTGATCCGCAATGCCATCCGGTTCTCCGACCGTGTTGAGGTGGCCGTGGCCAGCCAAGGTGCAAGCCGGGTGGTGCTTGTGCGTGATCATGGTCCGGGCGTGCCCGAACACGAACTTGCCAATCTGTTTGAGGCCTTCTACCGGGTGCGCGAGGATTTCCAGACGGCCGATGGGTTCGGGCTCGGGCTGGCCATCGCCAAGCGGTCCATTGACCTGCATGGGGGGACGATCGAGGCCCGCAACGCCCAGCCGGGGCTCGAGGTCGAGATCCGCCTGCCGGATTCCCCGGCAACAACGCCCGCCTAAGGGGATTTCATCCGGCGCTGTGTAACCCCCGCATCGGCAGCCGCCGTCTATCAGCGGGAGCCGCCCCCGCTCAACGGTTGGTGGCGCTCGCAAGGCCGCTGGCCGGGAGCTGGCGGCAGGGGATTGACCCGCCATCCGGGATTTCGGGTAAAATAGGCGGGATTTCCGAACTGGGACTCTAAGGAGAACACGGCACATGAAAAAACCGATTGCAGGGATCTTCTCCCTCGCACTCATGGGGGGCTTCCTGCTGGCTGAGTCGATCGACCCGCCGCAGAACCACATCAACTGGATGAAGTCAGTGGCCAAGGCCAACGGGATGATCAAGAAGGGCGTGGACGTGGAGACCAACGCCAAGGGCGTCGCCGAAACGTTCACCAAGGTGGGCCGCTTCTACAAGAAGCGTGGCCTGGAAGTGGGCGTGAAGACGAGCAACGACGCGGTGACGGCGGCCAACGCAATTGCGAAGGCGGCGGCGGCGAGCGACCAAGAAGGCATCTCCGCCGGCATGAAAGCGCTGGGCGGTAGCTGCAAGGGTTGCCACGACGTGCACCGCGAGAAGATCTCCGACACCGAAAACAAGATCAAGTGGTAAGCCGCCGCTAGCGGCAGTTCACAGCGATCAGCGAGGGGACGGGCTTGGCCGCAAGGTCAGTTCGTCCCCTTTTGCATTGGCGAAGCGCCATGGCAGCTCTCCGCCGCCGATATAGGTGTCCCAGTGGTCGCGGTAATGCCCGGAGAGCACGAGGCCGCTCTGTCCGGTGGGCGTGGTGAGCGTGGAGCGCTCCCACTCGCCGAGGTCGGCCGTGAGGCGCATCGAGGGGCCGACGCGGCCCGAGAACTGAAACACGGTGGTGGGTGCACCGGGCATCGGGGCCGGGCCAATGGTGAACAGTCCGCCGATCCACTTCACGTCGCCGAGCAGGGGGTGGGAGAGTTTGAGCTGGTTGTGGGGGCCGTAACGCCAGCGGCCGGGGTTGAGGCTCACCACGCGGTCGCCTTCCTCCAGGGCCGCCGTGAAGGCGCGAAGCAGCAGCGCATCGAAATCGCCGAACCACTCCTTGGGGCGCTGGCGGAGCAGGCGCTCCACAACGGCGTAGCCGATGCCCTGGTTGTAGGAGACGCCGCGGCCGGGGGCGGCGCGGTCGACGATGGCGCGGCGCAGGTGCTCGTAGGTGAGCTTGACGATGTAGGGCTGTGCGGCGTCGGGCTCCATGAGGCCGTTCCAGTTGGCCAGCAGGTCGCTGGCCTCGGCCATCTTCGGGTTGGCCGAGCCGCGGGCCTTGCCCAGGCGCGCCAGCTCACCGGCCAGGTAGTGATGGAAGGCGGAGTAGACGTCGCGCTGAACGGAGGCCATGCCCGCGGCGTCCCACTTGGCGCGTTTGCGCAGGCGGGCCTGGATCTGGGCGGCGCGGTAATGGGGCGAAAAGTAACCGCTCACCGGGTAGCGGTAGTTGGGCGGGAAGGGGTTCTCGTTGGCCGTCACGATGATGCCGGACGGAGGGTTGAAGGCCGAGGGGAGGTCCTCAAACGGGATGAAGCCCTTCCACTCGAACTTGCCCGATGCCCCGTCCACGGGAACGTCGCCGGCGTAGCCGTCGCGAATCGGCAGGCGGCCCGCCGCCTGGTAGCCGATGTTGCCTTCGCGGTCGGCGTAGACGTAGTTTTGCGCCGGCCCGGCGAAGCGCGACAGGGCGGCGCGGAACTCGCTCCAGTTGCGCGCCATGTTCAATTCCAGGAAGGGGAAGCTGAAGCCCCCCGGCTCAGTGGCGTTCCAGCGCAGGGCCAGTTGCTGATTGCCCTCCGCGCCCATCAGCGGGCCGTGCCGCGTGCTGGCCACGGCAATCGTCACAGGCCGGCCGCCGCGCACCGCGATCACCTCCTGCTCCACGCGGACGCGATCGAGGCCGTTTTCGAAGCGGGTCACTCCGGCGGCGAGGTTGACCTGCTCCTTGTAGAGGTCTGAGACGTCGAAGTGGAGGTTCGTGTTCGACCAGGCGATGTCGGCGTTGTGGCCGATGATCACAGCCGGGGCCCCAGGCAGTGAGGCGCCGGTGACGTCGAGCCCAGGTGCCTGCAGGTGAATCTGATACCAGATGCCAGGGAGAGTGAATTGAAGGTGGGGGTCGCCCGAGAGCAGGGGCTTGCCCGATTGCGTGTGCGTGCCGGAGATGGCCCAGGCGTTGGAGCCGGGCTGCGGTTCAAGACCCGTGCGCAGTGGGAACAGTTGCTGCACAAGGGCCGGCTCGCCGACGCTCAGCAGGCCGCTCTTCAGGATCTCCTCGCGGAAACTGAGGCTGAGCGTGCGCGCCATCTCCAGGCCGATCAGGATCGAATCCGTAATGCTCCACGGCGCCGGGTCGTATTCAAGGAGGGTGAATTCCACCGGCAGCCGGCCCGAGTTCTCCTCCAGGAACCGGTTCACGCCGCGGGCATAGGCAGCCAGCGCCTGGCGCTCAATCGGGTTCAGGTTGGCGGCATGCATGGCGGCGGCGCGGCGCATGCGCAGACGGCGCATCTCTGTGTCGCTGGTCAGGGCGCGCGAGCCAAAGATGGCGGCCAGTTCGCCCGCTGCCTGGCGGCGCATGTAGTCCATTTGGAAGAGCCGCTCCTGGGCGGTGAGGTAGCCCTGGGCGAACAGGGCATCTTCGACATTGGCGGCGCGGATGTGAGCCACATGTTCGGCATCGCGCGTAATGGTGACCGGAGCGCGGACGCCGGTTAGGATCTCGCCGCTGGTGGCAGGCAAGACGCGGCGCGTCGTCCACCAGGTGAGGCTCAGTGCGGCAACGGCGGCCACACCAATCAAAACGTTGATATATTTAAGAAACCGGCTCAATTGTCACCCGCGTGGTCCCCGTTGGCCGCGGCCCTCCGGTCCGGAGTCGCTTGCTTCGGGCTCTTCTCATGGATCTCTACCTAGGATACCGGCTTCTTCTCCTGCTGCTGATCATCGCCGCCAACGCTTACTTCTCGGCCGTCGAGGTGGCGCTGCTGGCGGTGCGTCCGTCGCGGCTGCGGCAGATGAGAGAGGACGGGGTTCCAGGGGCGCAGACGGCGATGGATCTGCTGGAAAATCCCGAGCGGATGTTGTCGGCCGGGCAGGTCGGCGTGACGATTGCCAGCCTCGGCCTGGGGTGGGCGGGTGAGTCGACGGTGCACGGTTTGTTGTTCGCCTTGTTCCAGGGCGCCTCGGCGTGGGTGCCCGAGCCGGTGCTCCACGGGGTGAGCTTCGCGCTTGCGTTTCTCGGCATCAGTTATGTGCATGTGGTCATCGGCGAGGTGGTGCCGAAGAACATCGCCATGGAGAAGGCTGACCGCATGGCCGCGCTGCTAGCTCCGCCGCTGCTCGTGTTCATCCGGCTCAGCGGGCCGTTCATTACGTTTATTGAGCGGAGTTCGGCGCATTGCTCGCGGCTGTTGGGAGCGCACAGCGGGGCCCACGCGCCAGGCACGCACAATCCGGAGGAGTTGAAGTACATCTTCTCGGCCTCGCGGAAGCACGGGCTGCTCGATGCGTTTGAAGAAGAAACGATGCACCGCATGTTGGATCTGCGTGACCTCACGGTGCGCGAGGTGATGGTGCCGCGCACGCAGTTTGCGAGCGTTCCGATCACGTCGGCGCTGGATGAGGTCTTGAAGGCGTTCAGCGAGGCCAAGTACTCGCGCATTCCCGTCTATGAGCGTGATCCGGAGAACATCCACGGCATTGTCTACGCCAAGGATATGCTCGAGGTGTGGCAGCAGCGTTTGCTCGCCAACGAGCGGCGCTATCCTCCCCTTCCGTTTGACCTCAGCCGCTATCTGCGCAAACCTCTGGTGGTGCCGGAAACCAAGCCGCTGCCACAGTTGATCGAGGACTTCCGGCGGTCGCATTCGCACATGGCGCTGGCGGTGGACGAATTCGGCACGGTGGTCGGGCTGGTGACGCTCGAAGACGCCATGGAACAGGTGTTCGGCGAGATTGAGGACGAACACGATGTGCGGCTGCCTCCTCTGCCGGTAGTTTGGGACGTGGTGGAACTCGACGGCACCACGCCCATTCGCGACCTGGAGACGATGTACGGCATCGAACTGCCCTCACAGGCGGGCTTTGAGACGCTGGCCGGCTTCCTCATGTTTAAGCTCGGCGTGATCCCCGAGTGCGGAGCCACGGTGGAGCAGGGCGACCGGCGGTTCACCGTCCTCGAAATGGACCACAACCGCGTCGCGCGGGTTCGCATCTCCAGAATCCAGGACGGCGACGCGGCGCTCGAAACCATCCCCGCTTGAGCCCGCCTCGCGGCCTGTGATCTACTGGCTGACATGAGATTGCGTGCTGTTTCTCTCCTCCCTCTGGCCGCGCTCGGCGCCGCCATCATCCTGGCCACCCCAGCCGTAGCCCAGGTGAAGGTGACCCAAGGCTCCGACCGCATCATGGTGGATGTCGACGGCAAGCCCTTCACGGCCCTGTTCACCAGCGCGTCGGCGACCAAGCCCTACCTGCATCCGCTGCGGGCCGCCTCTGGCAAAATCGTCTCGCGCGTGTGGCCCATGGAGGAGAAAGAGGGCGAGGCGAAGGACCACATCCACCATCGCGGCCTGTGGTTTTCCCATGGCGACGTGAACGGGGTCGACTTCTGGGCCAACGACACCTCGCAACAGAAGGGCAAGCAGGGCACCATTCGCACCAAACGCATCACCGGCCTCAAGAGCGGCAAGAAGGAAGGCAGCGTGTCGGCGGCATTCGAATGGCTGACCCCGGCGGGCAAAGTGCTCGTGAACGAGGCCCGCACCATGACCTTCCACTCGCACCCCACCCTGCGCATCGTCGACTTCGACATTACCCTCACCTCCACCGAACCGGCCAAGTTCGGCGATACCAAGGAAGGCACGTTCGCCCTGCGCCTGGCCGCCCCGCTCGACGGCAAGCACACGGGCAAGATGACGAGTTCAACCGGCGCCGTGGGCGAAAAGGCGGTGTGGGGCAAGGCGTTTCCGTGGGTGGATTACGCCGGCACGCTCGAAGGCGAGGCGCTGGGCGTGGCCATTCTCGACCACCCGTCGAACCCCAAGCACCCCACCTACTGGCATTCCCGCGACTACGGCCTCTTCGCCGCGAACATCTTTGGCGAGCGTGACTTCTTCCGCGACAAGACGCGCGACGGCTCGCTCACGCTGAAGCCGGGCGAGACCTGGCGCTTCCGCTACCGCGTCGTCGTGCACCCGGGCGATGCGGCCAGCGCGGGCATCGCCAAGGTCTACGAGGAGTGGGTGAAGAAGACGAAGAAGTAAGGGGGCAGGCGAGGCTTCCCTCCTTGCCGGCCGGCGGGCTGGCGCCCGGGCGCGGGTTGTGTCACCTTTTCTCACAAGCCGCATCCCGGCTAATGAGAGAGGAAACGTATGACTGTCGACCGCTACCTGAGAATGATCGCGGGGCTGATTGTGCTCCTGACCCTGGCGCTGGGCCACTATGTGAATCCGAACTGGTACTACTTCACGGCGTTCGTGGGGCTCAACCTGTTTCAATCGGCGTTTACAAACTGGTGTCCCATGATGTCGATCCTGCGCAAAATCGGGGTGAAGGGCTGATGCGGCGTGCGTGGCTGGCGGTTCTCGTTGCGGGCGCGGTGTGGGGGCAGACGGCGGTGGAGCCGACGACTCTGGGAGGCGCGGTCAACGCCTCGCAGGTTGCGGGCAAGATCATCTTCGCCGGGCAGCCGGATGAGGCCGCGCTCAAGGAAGCCGCCGCCCGTGGAGCCAAAGTGGTGATCAATCTGCGCCAGCCCGAAGAAATGGCGCAGGTGAAGGTGGATGAGCCCAAAGCGGCCGAGACTTCGGGGATGAGCTACGTGTCAGCCCCGATGAAGGGTCACGAACTCTCCGAGGCCGACCGCGAAAAGGTGTTCACGCTGCTCGACGAGGCGCGCAAACCCGGCGGCAAGCCGGTGTTTCTCCACTGCGGCACGTCGAACCGTGTAGGCTTCCTGTGGGGACTCTATAACGCTTCGCGCGAAAAGCTGGACGTGGAAGAAGCCGTGGCCAGAGCGAAGGCGGCGGGCATGAAGAGCCCCGCGCTCGAAAAGGCGCTGCGAGAACAACTGGCGGCGAAGTAACTAAACGTACGAGGGTTCATTTGATATGAAGTTGCACTTGGGCTTGGCGGGAATGGTGTGTCTGCTTGGACCGGCGCAACCAGCACAGGCGCAGGCCGCGCAGCCAATGACTGTGCAGGACGCCGCCCGCATGGCGGTGAAGCAGCATCCGGCGGCCGAGGCGGCCGAGGCGAGGGTGCGCGGCGCCGGGGCGCGGGTGGACCAGGCGCGGACAGGATATCTGCCGAAGCTGGGCTACCAGGAATCATGGCAGGCATCGAATAACCCGGTGTTCGTGTTCTCCACACTTCTCACGCAGCGGCGGTTCACTGAGGCGAATTTCGCTATCGATGCGCTGAACCGGCCGGATGCGATCAACAACTTCCAGTCGCAGGTGGGCGCCGAGCAGATGCTGTTCGATGGCGGACAAACGCGCCGGCAGGTGAAGTCGGCGCAGTTGGGCGTGGGGATGGCGAAAGAGCAAAGGGCGCTCACGGAGATGGAACTGGTGGCCAGGGCGGCGCGGGCCTACTATGGCGCGCTGCTGGCTGAGGAGGCCCTGAAGGTGGCCGACGCGTCTCGCGCCAGCGCCGAGGCGGATCTGAAACGGGCCGAATCGCGGCGTGAGGCGGGCATGGCTACCGAGGCCGATGTGCTCTCGGTGCGCGTTCACCTGGCGGCGGTGGCCGAACAGATCATCGTGCGCCGTTCCGAGCGCGATGTGGCGCTGGCGGCCTTGAACGAAGCGCTGGGGCGCGGCCTGGACACGCCCCTGCAACTCACCACCGGACTGCAACCCGTGGCCCCGCCCACCGAAGCCGAGCAGGAGCGGGCGCGACGTGCCCTGGCCGCGCGGCCCGAGGTGAAGCAGGCCGGGCTGGCCATCGAGATGAGCCAGACGCAAGCGGCCTCGGCGCGCAGCGCCTATCTGCCCCAAGTGTCGGCGCGGCTGGCGGGCGAGGCCAACCGCGGGCAATTCGTGAAGCAGTATGGAGGGAACTGGTTTGCCGGGGTAAGCCTGCGCTGGAACATTTCCAGCCTGTATACATCCAAGGCGGCGATTCAGGAGGCTGTGGAGGCCGAGCGCGCCAGCGCGGCCCAGAAGCGGCAGTTGGAGAGCGGCATTGCGCTGCAGGTGCGTGCTGCAACGGCCAGGCTGCAGGCGGCGCGCGAACGCACGGCGACGGCCGCGGCCTCGGTGGCGCAGGCCGCCGAAAGCGTGCGCATCACGCGCGACCGCTATGAGAACGGCTTGGCCACAATGACCGATTTGCTGCGCAACGAAAGTGCGCAGCTGGAAGCGAGCTTAAGGCGAGTCATGGCGATTCATGATCAGCGGGTGGCGGCGGTGGAGCTGGAAATGGCCAGCGGTTCGTTGACTCCCGATTCGGAGGTTCTGCAATGAGATTCCTGGCAATGGTGGGAGCGGCGCTGGCGCTGGCGGCATGCGGCGGCCACGAGCCCGAGAAGCGCTCGGAGTCGAAAAGCGCCCCGGTGGCGGTGCGGACCGTGCCCGCGGCGCGCGTGGAGTGGAGCGACAGCATCGAGGCCAGCGGCACGGTACGGGCGCGGCAAACGGGTACGGTGGCGAGCCGGTTGATGGCGTACGTGCGCGAGGTCCGCGTGCGCGCCGGCGACGCGGTGGGCGCCGGCCAGGTGGTGGTGACGCTCGATGCCAAGGAGATGGATACGGCGGTGCGCCAGGCTGAGGCGATGGGCGTGGAAGCGACGAGCGCGCAGGCCGAGGTGACGCAGGCGATCGCCGCGGCACAGGCGCAGCTGGAGCTCGCGCGGGTGACGCATAAGCGGATGACGGACTTGTTTAGCCGCAAGTCGGTTACACAGCAGGAACTGGACGAAGCAACCGCGCGGTTGCGCATGGCCGAAGCGCAGCTGGCGGGGGCGAATGCGAAGCGAAACCAGGTGGATGCGCGAATCCTGCAGGCGGGCGAAGCGGCCGAGTCGGCGAAGATCCAGCGAGGATATCTGGAGATCCGCGCCCCGTTTGCCGGGCGGGTGATGGAGCGCCTGGTGGAGCCAGGCAACCTGGCCGCCCCCGGCCAGCCGCTGCTCACCATCGAACAGGCGGGTGCCTACCGGTTGGAAGTGCCGGTGGAGGAGTCCTTGCTGGGCGCCGTGCGCCTGGGCGACCGTGTGCCTGTTTTCCTGGAATCGCTGGAGAAGGAACTCGACGCGCGCGTGGTGGAGATCGTGCCGTCGGTGGATGCCCTCTCGCGGTCGTTCACGGTGAAGCTCGACCTGCCCGGTGTGGCCAACCTGCGCACGGGGATGTTCGGCAAGGCGCGTTTCCCCCGCGGGATGAGGAAAGCCCTGGTGGTGCCGTCGGCCGCGATTCGCGAGGAAGGCTCGCTGCGCTACCTGATGACGGTGTCCGGCGGGCAGGCTCGGTTGCGGATGGTCACAGTGGGAGGAGCCCGCGAAGGCTCGGTCGAAGTGATGTCCGGTCTGACCGACGGGGAAACGGTGGTCTCGCCGCTTGCTCCGGCCCTCAGCGACGGCGCCGCGGTGGAGGTGCGCTAATGGACGCCGCACCGCACAAATTAGGCACGGCGGGGCGGATCGCCAACGCCTTCATGCATTCGCCGCTGACGCCGCTGTTCATCGCATCGGCCCTGGCGGCGGGGTTGTTCTCGCTGATCAACCTGCCGCGCGAGGAAGAGCCGCAGATCATCGTGCCGATGATCGACGTGTTTGTTGGCATGCCGGGGGCGACGGCGCGCGAGGTGGAAGAGCGCGTCACCAAGCCCATGGAGAAGCTGTTGTGGGAGATCCCGGGTGTCGAGTACGTCTATTCGACGTCGAGTCCGGGTGGGGCGCTGGCAATTGTGCGATTCAAGGTAGGCGAAGACGAGGAAAACGCCATCGTCCGGCTGAACCAGAAGATGCACGCCAATTTCGACCTGATTCCGCCCGGTGCAACGCCGCCGCTAGTGAAGCCGCGCTCAATCGACGATGTGCCCATCCTGGCGCTGACGCTGCATGGCAAGGGCTACGACGACTACCGGCTGCGCTCGCTGGCGGCGCAGGTGCACGACACGATCAAGCAGACCCCCGAGGTGTCGGCGGTGACTCTGCTCGGCGGACAGCGGCGCCAGGTGAAGGTAACGCTCGATGTGACGCGGCTGGCCGGCTACTCCGTGGCGCCGGGTCAGGTCTATCAGGCGCTGGTGGGTTCCAACCGGCGCTTGAGCTCGGGCAAGCTCTCCGCGGCTGACCGTGAATTCATCCTGGAGGCAGGCGATTTTCTGCGCACCGCCGACGATGTGCGCGCCGTCGTGATCGCCGTGGCCAACGGCAAGCCGGTGTACGTGCGCGATGTGGCCGTGGTGGAAGACGGCGGCGAGGAGCCGGTGCAGTATGTGCAGTACGGCACGCAAGACGGCTTCGCGCCGGCGGTGACGATCGCCGTCTCCAAGCGCAAGGGAACCAACGCGATCGATGTGGCGCATCACGTGATGGCACGCGTGGAGGCGCTCAAGGGGCGGGTGATTCCGTCCGGCGTTGAAGTGTCGGTCACACGCAACTATGGCGAGACGGCGGCGGAAAAATCGAACGAACTGCTCTATCACATGGGCATCGCCGTGGTCAGCGTGAGCATCCTCATTGCGATCACGCTGGGGCTGCGCGAGGCCCTGATTGTCTTTACGGCGATTCCGGTGACGCTGGCCCTGACGCTGACGGTGTTCTACCTCTACGGCTACACGCTCAACAGAATCACACTATTTGCCCTCATTTTCTCCATCGGTATTCTCGTCGACGATGCCATCGTCGTTGTGGAAAACGTCGTGCGGCATCGAAGGCTGCCCGGGAGCGAGGCTAAATCGCTCTCGCAGATCGCCATCGAAGCCGTGGATGAGGTCGGCAACCCGACCATCCTCGCCACGCTGACGGTGATCGCCTCGATTCTGCCGATGGCCTTCGTCAGCGGCCTCATGGGTCCGTATATGCGGCCGATTCCGATCGGAGCCTCGGCGGCGATGGTGTTTTCCCTCATCGTGGCCTTCATCGTCACGCCCTGGGCCGCCGTCCGCATCATGGGCGCTGCCGGGGGCCACAATGCGCATGGCGAAAGCGAAGACCGCTTCACCAAGTGGTACCGCGTGTGGATGGACAAGCTGATCCACGTGCCTGTGGCGCGCTGGAGCTTCCTCGTTGGTGTGGTGGTGCTCTTATTGGGGGCCTGCTCGCTCATCTACGTGAAATTTGTGCAGGTGAAGATGCTGCCGTTCGACAACAAGAGCGAGTTCCAGGTGATGCTCGACATGCCCGAGGGCACGACGCTCGAGCGGACCGCGCTGGTAACGCGGCGGCTGGCCGAGGTGGTGTTGAAAGAGCCGGAAGTGATCAACGTCCAAAGCTACGCGGGCACGGCGTCGCCGTTCAACTTCAACGGGCTGGTCCGGCATTACTATCTGCGCGCCGGCGCTAACGTGGCCGATCTGCAGGTAAACCTGCTGGGCAAAGAGGAGCGCAAGCGGCAGTCGCACGAGATCGCCAAGGCCGTCCGCGTGGCCATTACGCCGCTCGCCAGGGAGTTGGGCGCCAACGTGAAGGTAGCCGAGGTGCCGCCCGGCCCGCCTGTGCTGCAAACGCTGGTCGCCGAGGTCTACGGCCCCGATGAAGAGCGCCGCGTGAGCCTCGCCCGTGACGTGGTGCGGCAGTTTGAGAGCGTCGATGGCGTGGTGGATGTCGACTGGTATGTCGAAGAGCCGCAGGTGAAGCGGCGCATCGTGCTCGACCGCGACAAAGCCGCCCTGCACGGCATCACCGACGACGACGTGGCGCGAACGCTGCGCATCGCCGCGGCCGGCGAGGCGGCGGGCCTCCTCCACGAGGCATCGGCCAAGGAGGACATTCCTCTGATGGTCCGGCTGGACCGCGCCTCGCGCTCCGACGTCGAGCGCGTTCGCCAGTTGCGCATTCCCACGCGCGCCGGCGGCCTCGTGCCGCTCGGTGAGATCACGCGCATGATCGAGACAACCGAGGACCGCAGCATCTATCACAAGAACCTGATGCCGGTGACCTATGTCACGGCCGACGTGGCCGGGGCGATGGAAGCTCCCGTCTACGCCATTCTCGCCCTCGCCCCCAAACTGGACGCCATCAAGATCCCCGAAGGCTACGTGGTGGAGCAGTACACCGCATCGCAGCCCGAGGACGCTTCGAAATATGCCATGAAGTGGGACGGCGAGTGGCACATCACCTACGAGGTGTTCCGCGACATGGGCCTGGCCTTCGCCGCCGTGCTCATCCTGATCTACGTGCTCGTCGTGGGCTGGTTTGAGAACTTCATCACACCGCTCGTGATCATGACGGCGATTCCCTTTTCGCTCGTGGGCATCCTCCCGGCGCACGGCTTGTTGAACGCGTTTTTCACGGCGACCACCATGATCGGCTTCATTGCCGGCGCGGGCATCGTCGTGCGGAATTCCATCATCCTGGTCGACTTCATCGAGCTGCGCTTAAAAGAGGGCATGCCCCTGGATGAAGCGGTGATCGACGCCGGCGCGGTGCGCTTCCGTCCCATGATGTTGACGGCCGCGGCCGTCGTTGTGGGTTCGAGCGTGATCCTGTTCGACCCCATCTTCCAGGGCCTCGCCATCGCCCTCATGGCGGGCGAGATTGCCTCCCTGCTGCTCTCGCGCGTCACGGTCCCGGTGGTCTACTACATCGTCCGGCGGCGCATGTCGGCGGCCTGATCGCCCCTACTTCCGCGTCTTCAGCCGCCACTCCTCGGCTGGCCGCGGGTCCGTCTTCAGCACCGCCGCTGACCGCACCTTCTTCGCCTCAATGTAGCTCAGATGCCGCAACTCAGCCTCCGCGATGCGCGCGGGGACGACACCCAGCACCGGAATCGGCCGCCGCCCCAACTGGTAGTGCCAGTCGAGCCGCACGTAGGCGGGGCGGTCCGCTCGCGCCTCCACGGCCACGGGCACGCCCTGCTCGATGATGAGCACGTGCGGTCCCGGGTCGCACGCGATCGTGAAGAACCTCCCCCGCCGCACCTCGGCCGCAATCTCACCGTCGAACTTCACCGGCATCCACAGATGCGCCGCCGTCTCGCGCAGCGAGTAAACGAAGATCTGCGCCAGCCCCTGCGGCGCGGCCTGTGCAACAGCAGCAGGCACGGCCGCCAGAAGCGCCAGCGCGATGACGATCAGCCGAGCTTGTACGGCGCGCGGTATTCGTAGTGCAGCCACTTGTTCGCCGCCGGGTTGTTGGTGAACTTCTCGGTCTTCGCGTCCCATTCGAGGTAACTCTTCGTCTTCAGGGCGATGTTCCCGATAATGGTGGCCGAGGTCGAGAGGTGGCCGTCGAGGATGTCGCAGTTGCACTTGGCGCGTGACTTCACGCAGTCGATGAAGTTGCGGGCGTGAAAAGCGGTGTCGGCCGAGCCCTGCATGGTGGCGGGCTTGATCATCTCCGACAGCGTGCCGATGTTGCGCTCCATCTGGCGGTCCACCGGCGAACGCCCCGGGCGCGGCGAGTCGCTCACCTTCTCCGGCACGATCTCCCAGCGGTTGCCCCACAGATACATCGTGCCCTTGGTGCCGCGCAGCTCCATCTCGGAGTTCTTGGCGTTGCCAGGGGCGCGGTTGGCGTTGTACTGCACGAAGTTGATCATCGTGCCGCCAAAATCCCACATCACCTCAAGCGTGTCGGGAATCTCGCGGTTGTCGTCGATGGCGTACTTGCCGCCCATCGCCACCACTGCCTTCGGCGCATCCTTCCCAATGCACCACCGCAGCATATCCATGTAATGCACGCCGAAGTTGGTCAACTGGCCGCCGGAGTAGTTGTAGAACCAGCGGAAATTGTAGAAGGCGCGGTTCTTGTTGTACGGCACCTTCGGTGCGGGCCCAAGCCACTTGTCCCAGGCTTCGGCATCCCAGGGCTGCTCGTCAGCGGGGTTGCCGATGCCCTTGGGCCACTCGTTCTGCAAATGGTAGCCCCGCGCCACCGTGACGTGGCCGATGGCGCCTTCGCGCACCAGGCGCGCCGCCTCTTGCAGGAACTTGCCCGAGCGGCGGTGGATGCCCACCTGCGTAACGCGCTTGGTCTCTCGCGCCACATCCACCATGCGCCGGCCTTCCACCACTGTGAGCGACAGCGGCTTCTCCACGTAGACGTCCTTGCCCGCCTTGCAGGCAGCGTTGAACATCAGGGCGTGCCAGTGGTCCGGCGTGGCGATGGCCACCGCATCGACGTTCTTGTCGTCCAACACCTGGCGCCAGTCCTTGTACTTCTTGGGTGTGGCCCGCGACTTCTTCACCGCGAAGTCCATATAGTCTTCGCGCAGGTCGCACACGGCCACCGTCTCCTGGTCGCCATGTTCGAGGAACCCGTCGTGAACCTGGTCGCCACGGTTGCCGACTCCGATGTAGCCCATGTGGAGACGGTCATTGGCGCCCCAAATACGCGAGTAGGAAAGTGCGGTGGCCGACGCCGCCGTGCGGGCAAAGCTCCGCCGTGAGAGTGAGGAGGGGGGTGAGAGTTTCATAAAGGCGTGACATTCTAAATATAGGCTCGATACGATGATTTTTCGATCTCTATTCATTCTTCTTGTGGTGAGCGTCATGAGTATCCAGGCGGCTTCTTCCATTCTGGTCCACGGCCATCGCGGCGCACGCGCTGTCCGGCCCGAGAACACCCTGCCGGCCTTCGAGTATGCGATCCAGGCGGGCGTCGACGTGCTCGAACTGGATGTGGCCGTCACCAAGGACAACGTGCTCGTGGTGTCACACGACCCGCGCATGAACTCGCACTATTGCACCGCCCCGGCGGGCTGGTTGGGGACGAACGTCATTCGCGAGATGACCCTGGCTGAGCTGCGGCGCTGGGATTGCGGGGCGAAGGTGAATCCGCAGTTCCCCCGCCAGGTGGCGGCGCCGGGCACACGCGTGCCCACCCTCGACGAGGTCTACGCGCTCGCCCCTCGCGGCACGTTCGAGTTCAACGTGGAAACGAAGATTTTCGCGAAATACCCGCAATTGACGCCCGCGCCCGGCGAGTTTGCCCGCCTGATGGTGGAGGCGATCCGTCGGCACAAGCTGGAGAAGCGGGTCATCGTGCAGAGCTTCGATTTCCGGACGCTGAAGGCCGTGAAGGCGCTGGCGCCGGAGATCCGGCTCTCGGCGCTGTTTGAACAGATGGGCATGCGCGATGTCGTGAAAGCAACGGTGGAAACCGGCGCGACGATCTGTTCGCCGCACTACACGCTGGTCAACGCGGCCCTGGTCGAGCGGGCTCACGCCGCCGGCTTGCAGGTGGTGCCGTGGACCGCCAACGAGCCCGAGCAGTGGAAGAAGCTCGTGGAGGCAGGCGTGGATGCGATTATTTCGGACGACCCGGCTGCTTTGCTCGCTTATCTGAGGCGCTGAGCTTAGCCAGCAGGGTCTTCCGGTCGCCGCGCTTCCACAAGTCCTGAATCTCGGTTTCGCCAAACCCGGCGATGCGTCCGGCCAGGATGAACCCCGGCAGGGCGTGCGGCAGGTGCTTCCAGGCGGCCATTTCGCGGATCGCCGGCAAGGCCCGCTCGCGAAGATGGGTCATGATGCGCTCCTCGCGCGTTTCGGTGAGCGTGACGAGCGTGTTCGCGGCCGTGATGCGGTCCTGCCAGATGATCGAATTGAGACTCTCGATAAACCACGTCGGGGAGATCTTCAGTTCCAACTCCGGCTGCTTCTGGGACAGGATGGCGATCGCCGCCAGTGACCGCATGGCGTTGTTGCGCACCGTGTCGTCAGGGTCGCGTAAAGAGTATTGCAGGTCGTCAATGACGGCTTCCTTCTTCGGGGCATAACCGATCACGTAAGCGGCGATGGCGCGATGCTCCTCATCGAAGGAAGAGCGCAGCACCTGGCGCAGCCTGGGCAGTTCGGCTTCGGCCAGGGCGAGGAACTTCTCCTGGTGGGCGCGGCACGCCGGGTTGGCCATCAGCGAGTGGCCGCGGGAAAGATCCTCGGCCGTGTCGCCGCCGCGGACCGCCAGGCCCACCGAGGCCAGAAAAGCGACATACTCGTCGTGGACCTCGCGGGGCAGCAGGACCGCTTCCGCCCCCGGAGCGTTGAAGTCGAAGTGCGGAGCGCCCTTCTCCTCAATGCCAATGTAGAGAATCGCTTTGCCGTCCTCACAGCAGGCGGCCTCGAGGTTGGCCCGCACCACTCCCTCCACCTGCTCCAGTTGCTCCTCGGCGTCGCCTTTGGAGCGCGGCAGCTCATCGCCCGGCTGTTTGCCCAGCGCCTTGAGCAGCTTGGCTTCGGCCACATTCTGGCGGCCGTAGAAGTCAATAATGCCAATGCGGGGGGCTTGGGCCGGGAGCAGGCCCGTAAGCAGGGCGGCGAGCAGACAGAAGCGAATCACCACCATATGGGACGCACCGCGAGGCTTTCCGGCTACGCCTGTTTCCTTGCCGCTGGACCAAGGACAGGAAGTTCCACCTCGTGGCCATGATACACACGCCACATGATGTGGAGCCAAATGCCCAGGCTGCCCAGTTGGATGACGGGAGCAAGAATCTGCGAGAGTGCCGGCGGCAGCACGACGCCCACCGTGAACACCACCACCAGGTAGAAGGCGGAAAACAGGATCGACTGCAGCGCGTGGAAGCGGACCTTGCGGTTGTTGTGGTAAGCCGGCCAAAGGAGAAAGAAGATGCCGCTCAGGAAGCCAAGGAAGTAACAAAGCGCGGAGGCGACGTTCTCGGGCAGTTGGGAGGCGGACTCTTCGTTGGAGAGCCGGATCACAGCCTCGGGCAAGTCCAGGGCAGCGCCGCACTGTTCACAAAATTTGCCGCGCACTTCGGCGCCGCAGGAGGCACAGTAGGCCATGAAAACAAGGATACCAACGAAAAAAAGACCTCCGGCCGAAGCCGGAGGTCTTTCTCTCCGAGGAGTTGTCCTGGATTTCGTTAGGCCTTGCGGCGGCGCAGAACGCGAAGGCCGATCAGGCCAGCGCCCATGAGGGCGTAGGTGCCCGGCTCGGGAACCGTGTTCTCGCCGATCTGCGGGAAGGTCTGCTCGAAGTTGGTGATGCCACCCGTATTGAACGCTTCGTTGGAGCACTGTCCGTTGTAGCAACCCTCAACGAGGATGTCCTTGGTGACCTTCAGGATCTGGGCGGTGTGGCCGAGGACGAGAACGTCACCGGTTTCACCCGGGGGGGTCGGTCAAATCGTTGGCCGGGCCGAGCTTCTGCACGAGAGCAGTGCCGGTGTTGTTCAGATCGGACTGGTCAATCGCGGTCTCGGCAATCTTGGCGTAGCCAGAGCCAGCCACCGACGGAGTGAAACCAAGACCGATGCCAGTGATCGTGGAGCCAGCCAGCGACTTCACATAGAAGCTCAGGTCGACATCAATGAAGCTGTTGCCCTGGACCGTCAGGTTCGTGACAAAGTTGAGGCCGTAGTCCGGGCCATTGATAGCCGACACGCCCCAGCTGTTCACGTTGGCGCAGCTGTAGTTTGCGCCGCCACCGGTCGTGACTGCGCATTCAAATCCATAGAACACTTTGTCGCCGACCACGAAGCCATTGCTGGCGTCGGTGCCGATCAGGTCGCCAATTGTCGTCGCGCTCGCCATGCTGACCGTCATCACGGCCACGGCGAACATCAGTAGGAATTTCTTCATGTTTGTTCGTCTCCTCCAGACTTTTTGAGTGTTTGTGGACAACTCTCGCAAGGAGTATAGCGAGCGGATGGTGCCCAAGGGCAGGCCTAAAATGCGTTGGACGAAACGGAAAAGTACTATGAGATCAATAGCTTACAAACGTCAAGCAAGTACTAGCGCAGGCGGGGTGTAACCCGGATTCTCAATCAGTTAGAGATCGAAAAAGTACTAGAACATAGTCCTAATTCGGACGCATGTGGGGGGAGCGGTCTGAGGGCTCTGAGGGGTCTCATCTAAGGTTATATTTGCCGTGTGTTCGCCATCTGGGGTGTGCGGTACACGTTACGGTGGTGCTTAGTTTGGTACGGGGGAAGCGCCCTTTTTCGCTATTTGGGAGCGTCGCGGTGGGTAATCCGGGCGTGGAAGCCCGCCTTCTTCAGGCGCCGGCCGATCTCGTCTGCCATGAACACCGAGCGGTGTTGTCCGCCCGTGCAGCCGAAAGCGATCGTAAGGTAGGTTTTGCCTTCCCGGATGTAATGCGGCAGCAGGTAAACCAGCATCTCCGAGATGCGCGAGACAAACTCCTGCGTCTGGGGGAAGCTCAGGATGTAGCGGGCCACTCGCGGATTGCGCCCGGTGAGAGGTTTGAACTCCGGGATGTAGTTGGGGTTGGGCAGGAAGCGGACGTCGAAGACGAGGTCGCCGTCGGTCGGCACGCCGTTACGGTAGCCGAAGCTGGTGATGTAGAGGCGAATCGTGCGCGCGGCTTCCCCGCTGGAGAACTTCTCGCGAATGAAGTCCTTCAACTCGTGGACGTTGAACTTCGACGTATCCACGATCAGGTCAGCCAGAGCGCGGATCGGGGCCAGCCGTTCGCGTTCAATCAGCACGCTGCGCGTCACGGAACGCTCCGTGCCCAGCGGGTGCGGGCGGCGCGTCTCCGAGAACCGGCGCACAATAATGTCGCGCTCCGCTTCGAGATACACCAGCGTGCAGCGCAGCTTCTTCTTGAGCGCCGCGTAGAGCACCGGGAAACGCTCCAGGTTGCGCCCCTCGCGGACATCCACAACCAGGGCGGCGCGGCGAATGTTGGGCGAGTCCTTGGTGAGCTCGGCGAACTTCTCCATCAGGTCGAGCGGCAGGTTGTCCACGGAGTAATAGCCGAGATCCTCCAGCGCGCGGATCACCGTCCCCTTGCCGGAGCCGCTGAGCCCGGTCACAAGAATCAGTTCGGGATCGTTGGAAAGCGAGGGGGCTTGTGGAGCTACCCCCTCTTCTTTTTTCCTCTTCTTGGGCTTCTGTTTCGGTGCGCGCGGCGGCATCAGGCGGCCTATCAGGCTTCGACGAGGTCGAAGTGCCCGTCGGGGCGGCGAATCAGGATCGAGACACCGCCCGAGTCGGCATCTTGGAAGGCAATGTAGTTCTTCTTCGTGCTGATTTCCAGCATCGCCTCTTCGGCGCTCATCGGGCGCTTGCGCAGCCGCACACGGTTGATGCGCGTCTCCTCAGCCTCCTCGACCGGGGCGGGCGCAGCGGCGGGTTCAGCCCGCTTCAGGGCGCCGCCGCCATTGCGCTTGGCGTCGCGCCACTTGGTGCGGTGCTTCACCACCTGTTTTTCCAGCTTGTCGAATGCCGCCAGCAATGCGGGCAGCTTCTCGGTAGCATCGCCCGCCCCAACCAGCGGGTGGTCATAGTAGTTCACCGTGATCTCGGCCTGGTGCAGGTGCCGCTGCCGGGTGAAGATGACGTGGGCTTCCTTTTCTCCGCGGCCATCCAGCATCTTGCTGAGCTTGGCGATGCGGGCATCCAACTTCTTCTGGGAGACCGGGTCGAGCTTCTCGAGTTTTCCGGTATAGGCGATTTTCATCGATCCTCCTCTTCCCGGCGGTGACGCTGAACCCACTTCTGGCGACGCGGCCGGGTTGGAATCAACTGCGAATTCTGCGCTGGTGCGTGGACGGGATCTTCATATCCTCGCGGTACTTAGCAACCGTACGGCGAGTCACTTGAATGCCGCCTTTGCGCAACAACGCGGTAATCTGATCGTCGGTCAACGGATGATGTGAGTCCTCCTCTTCGATCATTTTCTTGACCATGCGTTTCAGCAGCAGCAGCGGCGTCTCGCTTCCCGCGGGGCCCTGAACGGCCTCCGAGAAGAAGTAGCGCAGCTCGAAGACCCCCTGCGGCGTGTGCGCATACTTATTGGCAACGGCGCGGCTCACGGTCGAGGGGTGAACGCCGATCTCTTCGGCGATCTCTTTAATCATCATCGGCTTCAAACGGTCTAAACCGTAGTCGAGAAACTCATTCTGCCGCCGCACCAGCGATTCGCACACCTTCATGATGGTCTGCTTGCGCTGCTCGATGTTCTTCATCAGCAGCAGGGCGCTGGTAAAACGCTCTTTGACGTAGTTGCGGACTTCTTTGCTCGGCTCCTGCTCACGGTCGAGCAAGCGGCGGTATTGCGAATTCAGCCGCAACACCGGAAGGTCGTCATCATTCAATTGGATGATCCAGCCGTCGCTGTCCTTGGTGATGTAGACGTCAGGCTCAATCTGCCGCGCGCCAGGGCCGGAATAGCGCAAACCGGGGCGGGGATCGAGGTGGCGAATCACCTCCAACGCCGTCTCCACATGCTGAATAGGACGGCCAAGGACCTTGGCCAGTTCCTTCATCTGGCGCGTTTCCACAAGATGGAGGTGGTCGGCCACGATCTGCCAGGCTACGCCGCCTTTTCCGTTCCGGCTGGCCAGTTGCAGCAGCAGACACTCCTGCACGGTGCGCGCGCCCACGCCCGCCGGATCCAGCGAATGCACGACGGTGAGGGCCTCGGCAAGCTGCTCGGTGGTGAGGCCCTCGTTCAGGGCCAGGTCCTCCAGCGGGTCGGTCAGGTAGCCCGTCTCGTTGAGATTGCCAATGATCACGTCTGCGGCGCGCCGGAGGTCGTCGTTCAGGACCACCAGGCTGAGCTGCGACTCCAAATAGTCAGACAGGGTGACCGGCGAGCTGAGGAAGGTCTCAAACGACGGCTTGTCGGAGGCCTCGGCGGCCGGCGACTTAAACCCAGGGTCGAGGTAGTCGTCGAAAAAACTGCCAAAATCGATCTCATCGAAGGGGTCTGACGAGGGGGCGACGTCGACGGAGGCAGCTGTTTCGGCCTCCTCCACCACCGGGAAGGGTTCGGCGAAAGCCTCCGACGCCGTGGCCTCGGCGCCTTGCATCAGGGACGCCGACTCGGAGACGTCGAGAATGTTCTGGTCGGCAGGGTCGGAGGTGCGCTCGCGTTCCAGCAGCGACTGCACTTCCTGGGGCGTCAGATCTTCGCCGTCGGCGCCTTCTTCCAGAACAGGGTTTTGGGCGACTTCGGAGGCGATCAGGTCTTTCAACTCCAGACGGTTCATCTGGAGGAGCGACACCATCTGGACGAGCCCAGGCGTCAGGATCTGCTTCTGCGCGACTTTGAGTTGAAGCCGGGGCGACAGGAAGCTCATCTGCCCCCATTATAGTCCCGGTGCTGGAAAAATCACGTCCAAAATGCGCCTTCGGAGGTCAAAGGGGCAAGGAATGGCGAAGAAATTGCTCAGAGTTTCAGGCCGCTTGCAAGGGCATGGCGGGAAGGAAGGCGTGAGATGGCGGGGACGACGGGGCTCGAACCCGCGACCTCCGACGTGACAGGCCGGCGTTCTAACCAGCTGAACTACGTCCCCGCAATGGGTGGAGGCACGTTTTGCTGTGCAAAACGCGCTTCTTTAAGCCTATCACAGGGGGCCGCGCTTGCGCCACAGGGGGGGAAGCGGCAAAAGGGAATAGCGGTGACTCTCCCTATTTAGAGGACCGGCTGTTCCACCCAGGTGCCGAAGCGTTGGCGCAGGGCGTCGCACATTTCGCCCAGCGTGGCGTAGGCGCGGACGCAATCGAGCAGTGCGGGCATGGTGTTCAGGTTGTGGGCGGCGGCGTGGTCCAGGGCGGCCAGCGCGCGGTCAACCGCGGTTTGGCTTCGTTTGGTAATTAATTGTTGTAGCTTGGCCACCTGGGCGGCTTCGGCGGCCTGGTCGATTTGGAGCAGATCGATAGGGGTGTCGCCGCTCTGGGTGAAGGCGTTCACGCCGACCACGAGCCGCTCGCCGCGCTCCACCTCCTGCTGGTAGCGGTAACTGGCCTGGGCGATCTCCGACTGCGGAAAGCCCCGCTCGATGGCCGGAATCACACCGCCCATGGCGTCTATTCGACGAATGTAATCAAGGGCTTGGGCCTCCAGTTGGTCGGTCAGCGACTCGACAAGGTAGCTGCCGCCCAACGGGTCAGCCACCTCGGCCACGCCGGTCTCATGGGCGATGATCTGTTGCGTGCGAAGGGCCAGGGTGACGGCCTGCTCGCTGGGCAGGGCGTAGGCTTCATCGAGCGAGTTGGTGTGCAGCGACTGGCAGCCGCCCAGCACAGCGGCCAGCGCCTGCGTCGTGGTGCGGATCAGGTTGTTGTAGGGCTGCTGCCAGGTGAGCGAGCAGCCGGCGGTTTGGGCGTGGAAACGGAGGCGGAGGCTGCGCTCGTCGCGCGCGCCGTAGCGTTCGCGCACGAGGCGGGCCCAGAGGCGGCGGGCGGCGCGAAACTTGGCGATCTCCTCGAAAAAGTCCGAGTGCGAGTTGAAGAAGAAGCTGAGGCGGGGGGCGAACTCGTCGATGGCCAGGCCGCGCTCGATGGCCCAATCGGCGTACTCGATGCCGTCGCGCAGGGTGAAGGCGAGCTCCTGGGCGGCGGTGGAGCCGGCTTCGCGGATGTGATAGCCGGAGATGGAGATGGGGTTGTAACGGGGCGTCTGGCGGGTGGCGAACTCGATCGTGTCGGTGACCAGCCGCATCGACGGCCGCGGCGGGTAGATGAACTCCTTCTCGGCGATGTACTCCTTCAGGATGTCGTTCTGCAGCGTGCCGTTGAGCTCGCTCCAGGGGACGCCCTGCTTTTCCGCCACAACAAGGTACATGGCCCAGATCATGGCCGCCGGCGAGTTGATGGTCATCGAAACGCTCACCTGGCCGAGGGGAATGCCGTCAAACAGCGTTTCCATGTCGGCAAGCGAGGAGATGTTGACGCCGCATTTGCCCACCTCGCCGAGCGAATTGGGGTGGTTGGCGTCGTAACCCATGAGGGTGGGGAGGTCGAAGGCGACGCTGAGCCCGGTTTGGCCTTGCGCGAGGAGGTAGCGGTAGCGCTGGTTGGTCTCCTCGGGGGTGGCGAAGCCGGAGAACTGGCGCATCGTCCACAGCTTGCCGCGGTACATCGTGGGGTGGATGCCGCGCGTGTAGGGAAACTCTCCGGGGGGAGGTTCGGCGGCGCGGTTGGCCTCGTGCGAGTAGTGGTTCTCCAGCGGAACGCCGCTTAAGGTGCGGTGGAGCATGGCAGGAAATAGTGTAGCGCCGCGCGGCCGGGCGGCATCAGAATGAGATTGTGAGCAACGAAAGCACGTTCAACGAACCGCGCATCGCGCTGAACCGGATCTACACCAAGCGCGGCGATGGCGGCGAGACGACGCTAGTGGGCGGACAGACCGTGCCCAAAGACGCCCTGCGCATTGAAAGCTACGGCACCGTGGATGAATTGAACGCGGCGGTGGGGATGGCCTGCGTATCGGCGGGCGAGCGCGCGGAGACGGCCCGCCTGGCGGCCATCCTCAAGCGCGTGCAGCATGAGCTGTTCAATCTCGGCTCGATTCTGGCCACGCTCCCCGAGGATGTGCACCCCAAGCAGCCGCGCGTCACCGACGCCGACATTGAACAGTTGGAGCGCGAGATGGACGAGATGAACGAAACGCTGCCGGCGCTGCGCTCGTTTGTCCTGCCCGGCGGTTGCCGGTTGAACGCCGAACTGCACCTGGCCCGCACCGTGTGCCGCCGCGCTGAACGCGTGGCCGTGGCGCTGGCGCGCCAGGAAGAGGTTCCCGCCGAGGCCATCCGCTATCTGAACCGGTTGAGCGATGCGCTGTTCGTGCAAAGCCGCTGGGCGGCCCAGGTGTTGGGCGAGAAGGAAGTGCTGTGGGAGCCGAATGCGGCCGCCGGGGGGACGCAACGCTAGTTCAACATGAACCCGATTGCGATTGAAGAGACACTCAAGTCGCTCGTCCAGACACTCGATGCGATCGGGACGTTTGTCTTTGCCCTGAGCGGCGCGGCGACGGGTGTGCGCGCCAGGCTGGATCTGTTTGGTGTGTTGGTTCTCTCGTTCGCGGCGGCCACTTCGGGGGGGATCCTTCGCGATCTCCTGATCGGGCCGTCCCGCCGCCGGCGATCCGCGATTGGTCGTACCTGGCGATCTCGATTTTGGCCGGGCTCACCACGTTTCTGTTTCACCCCAAGGTGGACCGGCTGCGCACGCCGATTCTGGTCTTCGATGCCGCGGGGCTCTCGCTGTTTGCCGTGTCCGGCTCTCAAAAGTCACTCGCCCTCGGCATGGAGCCGGTCCCGGCCATGCTGCTGGGCATGTTGACCGGGATTGGGGGCGGCATCGTACGAGATGTACTGGCCAACGAAATCCCTCTGGTCTTGCGTGCGGAGCTATACGCCGTGGCGGCGCTGGCGGGCGCGGGCGTGGTGGTGGCCGGTGATGTGTATGGCCTTCCTCCGCTCGGGCCGGCGATTGGGGGCGCATTCCTCTGCTTCACCATTCGTATGTTGGCGATTCGCCGGGGCTGGCGGCTCCCTGTGGCAACCCCTGAAGAGGATCGCGCCCGGACAGATTGAGGTTTGCTGGCGGGAGCGCCGTGGGTGCGGCGTCCGGCCTTATGGCGTCAGGATCTTGATGGCGTGCGGCAACAGGCGGACCTCGATGGGCAGAGTCCCCACCGCCTCCCCATCGACCTCAATGGAGACCTTCTCCCGCGAGGTGGCGCGCACATGGGCGGCGCGGTGGTGGTGGACCCTGGGGTGTTTGTAGATGTTCTCGGAGTAGAGCACCGGAAGGTCCTTGGCCAGTGTGAACATGCCGAGGTCTTCGATGATGGTGACCTCGAGCGTGCCGTCGTCGAGCAGCGCCTTGGGGCAGACATGCATGCCGCCGCCGTGATAGCGGCCATTGCCGATGGCGATGTTGAGGATCTTGTGCGTCGTGGGCGCGCCGCCGTCGAGCGAGAGCTCCACCGTCTTGGCGTGGTAGCGGAAGAAGACCTCGACGGTGGCGTACATGAACGCCAGCTTGCCGCTGTAGGCGCTGAGCGAGTTCTTGGCGCGGGTGGCCACTTCGCCGCCCATGCCGAAGCTGGTCAGGTTAAGGAAATAGCGCGACGTCTGGCCGCCGGTGTGGGCCTCATAGGTGATGTGGGCGGCGTCGATGGTGCGCGACTTGCCCGAAAGGATGACGCCGACGGCCGCTTCGATGGAGGGGATGGCGAGCGAGCGTTGGAAGTCGCCGCCGGTGCCCATGGGGAGGATGCCGAACTCGGCCTCAGGGTTGATCGGGCGGCCATCGCGGAAGAAGCCGTTCATGGTTTCGCTGATGGTCCCGTCGCCGCCGACGGCGAGGATGCGCTCGAAGCCTTCGTCGAGCAGCTGGGTGGCTAGCTCCGCTGCGTGGTGCGGATGCTGCGTGAAGAGCGCCTCGACCAGGCCGATCTGTTCGACAATGCGCGGCCAGTGGGCGGCGGCGCGGCCGTTGGCGGCGCGGGGATTGATGACGGCGGCGGTGCGGGGGGCGGGGCCGCGGGGGGCGTTGGTGCTCATATCGCGCCTCGCGTGCGCAGGTCGTTGACGGTGTCGCGCAACGTCTCCAGCGGATCGCGCGCATGGAAGCCGAGTTCGCGTTCGGCCTTGGAGGAGTCGCAATACCAGAAGTGGCCGCTGAGCTGGATGGTCTCGTCGTCGAGGGTGAACTTACGGCCGATGAGGGGCATGGCGGCGCGGAGAAAGGGCGCACTCAGGCGGGCCAGCGCTGTGGGGCTCGACATGAGGGGCGGCTTGATGCCGCCGATGCGGGCGGTTTCCTGAATGATGCGTTGGAAGGTCCAGTTGGCGCCGCCGAGAAGGTAGCATTCCCCGGTGCGGCCGCGGTCGAGCGCGGCGATGGCGCCGGCGGCGGCGTCGCGGGCGTCAACAAAGCTCATGCCGCCGGTGGGGTAGGTGAGGATCTGGCCTTCGAAGAGGTGGACGATGTCGCCCGTCGAAGAACAGCGGTCGTCGCCCGGACCGAGCAGCAAGGCGGGGTTGAGCAGGACGGCGGGGAGGGCGCGGCCGCGGCAGAGGTCGAGGACGAGTTCCTCGGCGGCGATCTTCGATGCGTAGTAGCCCCAGTGGCGCGTCACTTCGTGCTGGAAGCCGGCGGCCTCGGTGTGAATGACGGGCTTCTTGGAAACGGCGATGGTGCCGGAGGAGGAGACGATGACGACGCGTTCGACGCCGTGGCGGAGCGCGGCTTCGCAGACGTGGCGTGTGCCGTTCACGTGGACTTCGAAGAGCCGGGCGCGGTCACGCGGGTCGCGCGAGACAAGGCCGGCGAGGTGGAAGATGGCGCGCGTGCCGCGTACGGCCTGTTCGACGGCGGCGGGGTCGGTGACGTCACCACGGACGATTTCGAGATCAGGCTGGTTGTCATAGGCCGACTGGCCGCGGCATAAAAGCCGAAGCGGTCCGATCGTGCGGGCGCGGAGCTGTTCGACAAGGTGTTTGCCGAGGAAGCCGGTGGAGCCTGTGACGAGGATGGGCTTCATTTCAAATCGAGAATGGGCCAGCGGCGCGCTTCGGCCAGCGCGCGCAGTTTCTTCACCGGATTGGTGGCGTAGGGGTGGCCGACGGCTTCCAGCATGGGCACATCGGACATGCTATCGGAATAGGCGCGGCATTCGCGCGGGTCGGCGTCATCGCGCAGGCAGAGGGCGCGGATGGCCTCGACCTTCTCCGGACCGGCGAGGATGGGTTCAATGAGCGCGCCGGTGGCGATGCCGCCGCGGAACTCCAGGCGATTGGCGACGGCTTCGTCGAAGCCGAGGTCGTCGAGCAGGGGCTGGATGGCGAAGTCGAGCGAGCCTGTGAGCAGGATGGTGCGGAAGCCCTCGGCGCGGTCTCGCTGCACAAGCGCACGGGCGCCGGGAAAGGTGGCCGGGCGCAGGATGGCTTCGTTCATGCGGGGGGCGTTGGCGGTCATCCAGTCGCGGCTCAGTCCGGCGTATTCAAGGAAGAAGACCTCGTTGAAGCGGCGGCGGGAGCGCAGCTCAAGGGCGAGCCAGCGCGGGGCGCGGAGCAGGGCGCGGGCAAGCCGCCACGTCGTGTTGGCGTCGGGATGATTACGGGCGAACCACAGGTACTGCGAGACGACGTTGCTCGAAACGAGCGTGCCGTCGAGATCGTAGAAGGCGAGCTTGGCAGCCATCAGGCGCGCGCCGCCAGGATGTTCTCGAAGTTCTTCTTATGCCGCCAGGCGACGAAGAGAAAGAAACCGAGACCGAACAGGGCGCTGACGAGGTCTTCACGGATGAACAGGATCAGCACGAAGAGGGCGTAGCCGGTGAGCGAGGCGCGCGTGCCGGCTTCGAGCCAGCCGCGCTTTTTACCCAGCCAACGCAGGAAGACGTAGACCAGCACCATCGGCGGCACATACCAGGGGTAGACGTAGAGCATGACGCCGGTGGAGGTGGCGATGCCTTTGCCGCCGTTGAACTTGAGCCAGGGCGAGAAGCAGTGGCCGAGGATGGCGGCCAGGCCGTAGATCCACAGCAGCGTGTTGGTGGGCGGCGCGGAGGTGGCGGGCCAGAGGCGCGTGACGAGGACGATGGCGAACAGGCCCTTGCCGAGGTCGCCGATGAGGCAGATGATCGAGCGCCACTTGGAAAAGCGGAGGACGTTGTTGAAACCTGGGTTGCCGGAGCCTTCCTTGAGGATGTCGATGCCGGTGCCCATCATGGCCAGGACGGCGAAGGGGATGGAGCCGATGAAGTAGCAGGCGGCGAGCCGCATAAACAGGGCGGCGTCGAGATCAGGCATAGCAGCTAAGCATACAAGCCGGAGATGGCTTCGCGGATGCGGTTGCGCAGTTCGACGACGCTGGGGCCGGGGTCGATCGGAGTTCCGACACGGGCGGTGGTGCGGAGGCGGAACTCATCCATGGCGAGCGGAACCACGGGGACGCCGGCTTCCTGGGCGGCGCGCAGGGCGGGCAGGCGGAAGCGGCAACGTTCAGCGGCCACACCGATGGGGGCGTCCGGGAAGAGCACGAGGACATCGCCGCGGCGGAGGGCGGCGACCATTTCGGCGTGAGTAGAGGCGACGGAATTGTGGAGTAACGACTCCGATGCTCCGAGAACGCCATGAAGCGCTTCGGCGCCGGCCAGCGTGACGCGGCGGGGAAGGCAGGCGGCCAGGGCAACCGGATCGGGGTGGCCGCAGCGGTTGGCCACGACGAGACAGCCGGTGGCGGGCAGCGTGCCTTCGAGCATGGCGCGGCGTCCGGCCAGCGAAAGCGCGGTGCGGGCAAAGGAGGCGGTCCAGTTGGGCTTGTTGAAGGTGGAGATGAGCCATCCGCCGAAGCGGGCCGTGGCGCGGGCGGCGCCGAAGCGGATGCGCTGCGTGGCGGTGCGGAGCCAGCGTTTGATGCCGGCGGTGGAGAGAGCGACGAAGTTGCGCTGCCAGAGGGCGGCCATTTCGACGGCGGGCAGGCGGCCTTCACGGCCGAGCGAGCGCTGGCGGTAATGTTCGATCGCTTCGCCGCGGCGGAGCTTGCCGTTGGCGGTCTTAGGCAGCGTGCCGGGAGGGATCACGAATACTTCGTCGGGCGGCTCGCCGAGGGCGGCTTCCACTGAGCGGCGCACGCCTTCGCCGACGCGGCGCTGGTCAGATGAGTTTTCGGCCAGCGATTCGACGATGACGACCAGGCGTTCGCTGCCCGTCGCCGTGTCCTTCACGCCGATCGCCGCGGCTGAGCTGGCGCGCACGCCGGTGGCTTGCAGCGCGGCGGCTTCCACCTGCTGCGGCGAGATGGTGCGGCCTTTGCGGACGATGACGTCCTTGGAGCGGCCGGTGACCACGAGGCGGCCATCCGCGGTGAGATAGCCAAGGTCGCCTGAGTCGGTCCAGCCATCTTCGCCGCGCACCGAGGGGCTTTGCGAGGCGGCGCGGAATTGCACGTGACCGTTGTAGATGCGCACTTCGGCGCCCTCCAGCGGGCGGCCCACCGAGTAGAAGCCCTCTTCGTCGCACCACGGCCCGGCGCCGGGATCGGTGAGGGCGAGCGCCACGCCGGCCTCGGCAAGGCCATAGCCAGGGGCCATCGCTTCGGGGCGGAAACCGATCGGGGCGAAGCGGCGCGTGAAGTGTTCGATGGTCTCGCCCATCACGTTTTCGCCGGCGTTGACGGCCATGCGCCAGCAGGAGAGGTCGACGCCCTCGACGGCGGACATCGGCAGGCGGCGGGCGCACATCTCGTAGGAGAAGTTGGGGGCGGCCGAAAGGGTGCCGCGCGAATCGTGAATGGCCCAGAACCAGGTCTCGGGGCGCTCGAAGAATTCCTTGGGCGAGAGCAGCGTGAGCGGGATGCCATAGTACATGGCAAAGAGCCAGCAGCCGACCAGCCCGAGGTCGCTCGAAAGCGGGAGCCAGCTGACGACCGCGTCGTGACCGTTGACGCCGACGCGGCGGCCGATGCCGCGGATGTCGGCGAGCACGTTGGCGTGCGTGAGCGGGATGGCCTTGGCGTCGCCGGTGGTGCCCGATGTGAGCTGCAGAATGGCGGTTTCGTGCGGCGCCGGGAGCTTGCGCTGGGTGCGGCTGCCGAGTTCGCGCAGTGTATCCACCTGGGCCACGCCGGTGATGCCGGGCACGCTGACGCGAAGCATGCGGGCCAGCGAGCGCACCTGTTCGAAGGCGATCAGGAAGCGTGCGCCGGTCCGGCGCAGCAGGTTGGCCTGGCGCTCCATGTATTCAGTGAGGCGTGTGACGTCGGCGGGCGGGAAGAGCGGCAGGGGGATGGCGCCGGCCAGCACGATGCCGAAGAAGGCGTGGAGGAACTCCTCGCCATTGGGGAGCAGGATGGCCACCGGCGCGCCGCGTTCGATGCCCTGGGCGAGCAGGCCGCGGGCCACGGCTTCCGCGCCGTCGAGAATCTGCGAGCAGGTGATGCCGCGTCCGGCGCCCGCATCGAGCAGATGGATGTGCGTTTTGCCCGGCGTCTGTTCGACGTGCCAGCGCAGGATGTCGACGAGGGTTTCCGCGGCTACCGGCTCCGGGGCGATGACGCCCGATGGCGGCACGATGCGGTACACCGATTCGGCCGACTTCTCCTGCGTGCCCTGCTGAATGGCCTTGGCCCAACCGGCCGGCGTGTCGGCCTGCTCGGCAATCTCGTCGGGCAACTCGAGTTCGAGCTTCTGCTCGCACCGGACCATCAGCTCGACAAGGTCGAGCGAGGCCAGGCCGAGGTCGCGTTCAAACGACGAGCTGGGCTTCAGATTGGCCGCGGCCCGCTCCTTGCCCTGCTGGAGCAACAGCTCGCGGACGATCTCCATGACCTGCTGTTCGATGGTCAGCTGTTCGACTTGTGGCGCGGTGGCGGACATCAGGAGTGAAACCTATATCTTAAAGGACTTGCCCTTCATGAACTCGGCTGCCACCCATTTCTGTATCCCCTGCACCTCGTTGTCAATCCAGTAGCGGCGCCAGTCGATCTTCTCCGGCGACCAGGGGAGCCTGGCGCGGTCGGCTTCGGTGAGCGAGGCGTGGGCGGCGCGGATGTTCTCGGCTTCGAAGATGAAGCGGTTGTCGAGCATGAACGGCTGATAGAGGGCGAGCGTCTGTTCGCGGATGTTCACCTGGAGGCCCAACATGCGGAGTTGGGTGGCGAGGCCGCCGAGGGCGCGGCGGCCGGGGAGCCCGGATTTCTGCGCCACTTTGCGCATGCCCGTGGCCAGATATTGGAGTCCGGCGAGGCGGGCGATGAGGCGTTCGCCGCGGCGCTTGGCGGTGGCCGCCGAAACAATTTTCACTCCGCCCGTGGGGAGCCACTTCTTCTTTTCGCGGCGGTATTCTTCGTGCATCCAGTCGACGATGCTGCCGAGGGGAATGGGATTGGAGTCGGCCGTGCCGATCTGGTAGACCTTGTTCTTCACGCCCTGGTGCAGTGCGGCGGCGGCGGTGAGGATGGATGTGCCCACCTGGTCCACCGGCACGACCTCCATCGGGGCGTCGGGCCGCAGCGGCCAGTGGCGCAGCCCGGCCATGGCCATCATCACGAGCGGCGCGGCCGTGCGTCCGCCCTCCACCCAGCCGGGGAAGGGAAACTCGAGCGCCGCTTCAACGATGGCCGGGCGCACAATGGCCCAGTCGAGATTGGGCTGCGAGGCGATGATCTGTTCGCCGAGGCTCTTCGAGTAGGTGTAGATGTTCACCCAACCCCACTGCGCGGCGCGCTGCGTGCCGAGGTCGATCAACTGCTGGGCGATCTCTTTGGGGGCGACGCGGCGGGGGCTGCGGGCGGCGCGGTCGCGGATGGCGGCCACCTGCTCGCGGATGAACTTGATCTCTTCGTCGAAGCGGAAGCTACGGTCGTGCGGACCTTTGCGGCGCGGGTAGTAGCCGACGATGGGTTCGGATTCCTCCACCAGGCCGTCACTTTCCCCGCACACAAAACAGGTGGAGATGTGGACGAGCTTCGCCGCCAGTTTCTCCGCCACGACGACGGAGCATTCAGCGCCGTACACGTTCGAGCGGAAGCTCTCATCGACGGGCGGAAAGAATTCGACGAGCCCGGCGCAGTTGATGAGGATGCCGACGCGGCCGCGCAGCGAGGCCAGCGTTTCGTCGGTGAGGCCGAACTGAGGCTGCGAGACGTCGCCGAGGTGGAGCGTGATCTTGTCGAGAAAGGCCGCCTTGCCGCGCCGTTCGACGACCGGCTTGAGCGACGGCGAGCCGAGGACATCCTTCTGGAAGCGCTCTTCGGGCGGGTTGCCCGCCTTGCCGCGCATCAGGATGTGAAGGTGCTTGAAGTCGGGAAAGCGGTCGACAAGGAGGCCGAGAACGACCTTGCCGACGAAGCCGTTGGCTCCGGTCAGGAAGATCTCGGTGTCGCGAAAAGCTTGTGTGGCGTCGATCAAGGAGGGCTGCACCGGGGATGGCAAAAGATCCACGCGCACTCTCGCAATTGGCGGAAAAAGACGTGCGCTACAATAGGCTAGCGGCTGCGAACATAGGCTGTCAAGGCAAGGCGTTTAGCGATGTTCGCCGCTTGTTCGTAGCTGACTCATTCGCTCGCCACTATGTTGTTGATTGATATTCTCCGCACCTGGCTGTTCACGATTCCCGTGGTCGCCGTCTTGACCGCGATTGGGGGAACGGCGTCGCTCATGGTCAGCATTTTCAGCTCCACCGGCCGCTGGCAGCATGAGGTGGCGCGAGTGTGGGCGCGGGCCGTTCTTTTCGTCTCCGGCGTCAAGGTGACCGTTGAGGGCCTGGAGAACATTCCCCCCGGCGGCAGCTTCGTGTTCATCGCCAACCACCGCAGCTTCTACGACATTCCGCTGGTGCTGCCATGGATCAATGTGCAGGTGCGGTTTCTCGCCAAGAAGAGCCTGTTCAGCGTGCCCTTCCTGGGGACCCACCTGAAGCGCGCGGGTCACCTCGTGGTCAATCACAGCAACGCCCGCGAATCGCTGCGCACGATGAGCGACGCGGCGCGCGTGATTCTGGAGCGCGATGTGTCGATCCTGCTGTTTCCCGAGGGCGGGCGCACCTATGGCGACCTGGAACCCTTCAAGGACGGCGCGGCCTACATCGCCATCAAAGCCGGTGTGCCGGTGATTCCCATCGGACTGATCGGGGCGGGGAAGATCCTCGGCAACCACGGGCGCATCATCCGGCCCGGTCCCGTGCACATGAAGATCGGCGACCCCATCTACACAATCGACCTGACGCTGGCCGATTTGAAGCCGCTCACACACCAGATGGAAGAGCGAGTGGGCGAACTGATCGGGCAAAAGGTGGTCGCTCCGGCCACGGAGAGCGTTGGCGTTTGAGGCAGTTGGTACCCTAAAGAAATGTTCTATGTCCGAACCATTCACCCCGCTGAGAAGCGGGTGGAGGTGGCCGGTTACGACTTGCAGCCCACTCTCGAGCAAGGCGAGGCGGTGTGCACGCTGTTCGGCGATTTTCTCGCCGAGCGGCCTGCGGAGTTTCGCGAACGGCTGCCGTTTTTGAACAACTCCGACATCGAGATGCAATGGGCGGCGGCCTCGGGCGGGGCGGCGTTCGCGGCATTCTTCGGCGGCGGCGAAACGCTCTCCATGGGCGTGCTGCTCACCGGCGTGAACGAGGAGTCCGACTCGCTCATGTTGGGCGCGCTGCGCGAGCATGCGGCGGGCCCCATGCTGGGCGAAGACGCCGAACGGCTGTTGGAATCGCCCGAGCGTCCGCTGTTGCTCCAGATGCAGATGCCCGGTCAACCGGAGCGGTTGCCGGCGGTGCAGTTGCTATCCACGGCACTGGCAAGCGTCTATTTCCGGGCGATTCTGGCCTTGGACGCCGAACACCGGGCGGCTTCCAGCGGCGCGGGGGCTGTGAATTGAGCTTTCTCTTCGCGGTGTTGGTGAAAGCGCCGCTCATTATCGGGTCGACGGTCTTCATGGGGACCATCTCCCTGCTGACTTCGTTTTTCGATCCCGATGGGCGGCGGCAACATGCCATCTCACGCAACTGGGCAAAGCAACTGCTCTGGTTTGCCGGCATCCAACTACGCGTGCGCGGGCTGGAACATGTGAAGCCGGGGCAGCACTTCGTATTCGCCGGCAACCACCTGAGCCTCTATGACACGCCCGTTGTGCTGGCCACGATTCCGCGGCAGTTCCTGTTCCTGGTGAACATCAAATATGTGAAGCTGCCGTTTCTGGGAACGCACCTGCGACGCAGCGGGCATTTCGCGGTGGACCCGGACGACACGCGGGCGAGCTTGAAGGTGCTGACCGATGCGGCCAGGCGGATTCAGGAGCGCGGCTTGAGCGTGCTGCTCTTCCCCGAGGGGCGGCGCGCCAGCGGCGGGCTGCAGGAGTTCAAGGAAGGCGTGGCCTACATTGCGATCAAGTCCGGCGCGCCGGTGGTGCCGTTTGCGCTGAAGGGCACGCGCGAGGTGCTGCCGATCGGAAGCGTGCATGTGAAGGGCGGCCCGGTGGAATTTCTGCTGGGTGAGCCGATCGATCCGTCCCACTACACCTTGAAGCAGCGCGAGGAGTTCACGGCGCTGCTGCGCGAACGGATTGAGGCGCTGATGCGGCAGTTGGACGAAGAAGAACCAGCCAGGCGGGAGGCGGCATGACGGCGCCGAAGCCGGTACTTACGCGGACCAGCCGGGGCGAACACCTCGAGCGGCTGAAGAAAGCGACGAAACAAAATCCGCTCGATGTGCTGATTCTCGGCGGCGGCATCAACGGGGCGGGCATCCTGCGCGACCTCGCCTTGCGCGCCTCCGACGCCAAAAAGCCGCTCAAACTTGGCCTGGTGGAGAAGCGGCATTTTGCCAGCGGGACGAGCAGCCGCAATTCGCAACTGCTCCACGGCGGGTTGCGGTATTTGAAGAACTTCGAGTTCAAGCTGGTGAAAGAGGCGCTGCACGAACGCAGCGCGCTGAAGCGCATCGCGCCCCACCTGGTGGACCCGCTGCCGTTTCTGATTCCCTTTCCCAACACGTTCGCAAAGCTGTTCTATGGCACGGGGCTGGTGATCTACGACCTGCTGTCGGGCGCCGACAACGTGGGCAAGCGAAGCTTCCTCAGCAAGGAAGACGCTCAGGATCTGGAGCCGGGGCTGAATACGGAGCGGCTCAGTTCGGCGGGCGTTTACTACGACTGCAAGGTGCACTCGGCGCGGCTGGTGCTGGAAAACATTTTCGACGCGGCGCGTATGGGCGCGCTGACGCTCAACTACACCGAGGCTTTGGAGTGGCGGCTGGATGGCGAGACGTTCCGCGTGAAGCTGCGCGAGCAGTTCACCGGCGAGGAGTTCGTGGTGCACGCGCGGCGGCTGGTGAATGCGCGCGGGCCCTGGGATGACGATGGCAAGCTGCGGCTGGTGCGCGGCTCGCACCTCATCTATCCGAAGCTGTCCCAGTCGAACCACGCGATTGCCCATTTCCACACCGACGGGCGAATCTTCTTCGTCATTCCGTGGGGGCCGAACAACACGCGGTCGCTGGTGGGCACCACGGACGCCGACCATGCCGGCAATGCCGACGAGGTGAAGATCTCGGCCGAGGAGGTCCGCTACATCCGTGATGTGGCGGCGGCGATTTTCCCTCATTCGCGCACGATCGAGCCGATCGCGGCCTACAGTTCGCTGCGCCCGCTGGTGAAGTCGGGCGAACAGTCGGCCACGAAGACGAGCCGCGAGCACAGGATCTTTGAAGAGCCACCGGGCGTGGTGCGCATCACGGGCGGCAAGTATACGACCTATCGCGTGATGAGCGCCGAGGCGGCTGACCTCGCCTGGCCTGAACTGGCGGGAACGTGCCGCACGGGCGATGTAGCGCTGGGCGGCAACACACCGGAAGCCTACGCGGCGGTGGAAGAGCAGGTGGACGTGACGGCGGCGCGGACGGCCATCTACCGCAGCGACGTGGCCATGGTGACGAAGCTCTTCGGCGTGCAGGCGCCGGCCATCATTGATCGCGCGCCGAAGGAAGGCGCATCGGATGAACGCGCGCTGACGGCTGTGCTCGATTGGACGCTGGAGCACGAGATGATCCAGCGTATGCCGGACTTCCTGTTCGTCTCCACTTACTTGGGTCACGAGGAGCGTTGGGACGAGCGTCTGCTGGCGCACCTCGCCGAGGACATGGGCAAGCGCCTCGGTTGGGACGCCAAGCGCCAGCGCGAAGAAGTGGCGCTGACGCTGAAGATCGTGGCGATGCCGCGGGGGTAGCGCCTACTTCCCCAGCGCCTGTTCGATAGCGGCGGTCACTTCGGCGGCGTCCGGTTCGGTGCCAGGCCCGAAGCGGGCGACGGGCTTGCCGTCGGGGCCGATCAAAAACTTGGTGAAGTTCCACTTGATCATGCCCGAGGTCTTCTTATTGGCGGCGTCGCTGGTGAGGTAGTCATAGAGCGGCGCTTTGTCGCCGCCCAGAACGCTGATCTTCGAGAACATCGGGAAGCTCACGTCGTAGGTGCGCTTGCAGAATGTCGCGATCTCCTCGTTTGAGCCCGGCTCCTGCCAGAGAAAGTTGTTCGCCGGAAAGCCCATCACGACGAGCCCCTTGTCCTTGTACTTGCGGTAGAGCGCTTCGAGCGACTTGTACTGGCCGGTGTAGCCGCACTTGCTGGCGACGTTCACCATCAGCAGCACCTTGCCCTTGTAGTCGGCGAGGTTCACCTCCTTGCCATCGATCGACTTCATCTTGAATTCGTGGACGCTGGTGGGTGCGGGGTTGGCTGCGGACATAAGGGTTGCGGTGGCGAGCAGTAGCAGAGCTGTCTTCACAGTATGGTGGACTCCGTTCACTGGCGCGAGGATTCAACAAAAGCGCCCATCCAGGCATATCCGGCCGAAATGAGCAGGTTGGCAAGCGAGGTCATGGCGAGGAAGCGCGGAAAGCGCATGTTGCCCATCCCGGCAAAGACGACGCTCGCTTCGGCCAGCACCGGAATGGGGCGCAGGATGAGTACAATCCACTCGCCGAATAAGGTGTGTGCGCGCTCAAGCTTCGCCATTTCGCCGCTGCCGAGCAGGCGTTCGGCGGGCCGCCGCGCCCCGCGCAGGCCGAGCCAGTAGCCGACGATGCAACCCAGCGTCATGCCGGCCGTCGAGGCGGCGAGGCCCCCGCTGAATCCCAGCAACGCGCCGGCGCCGATGCTGATCACGCTTGAGGGAACGGGCAGCAGGACATCAGCGGCGAGCAGGGCGGCAATGGCGCAGCCCAGGATCCACGGGGCGTGGGGTTGGGCGAGGAACGCGGTGGCCCAGCGCGTGACAGGGTCCTCAAACAGCGCAAAGGGCACGAGGATGCAGGCGAGGATGAGGACGGCGAGAATCAGCCAGCGGGTGAGCATCGCTCTCTATACGTTGTATCCTGACAGGGCCACGATATGGAAGTCCCTCCCTCGAATGTCTTGATCGAATCCGATGAATTGCGCCGGCTGGCGCATGAGGTGATGGCGGCGACCAAGTTCCCTGACCTCGCCACCGTGGATGGCGAATGGCCGCGCGTGCGCCCCGTCTCGCCGTTGCGCACCGAGGGCTTCACGGTCTACATCGCCTCGATGCGCAGTTCGCAGAAGACGAACGAACTGGAACGCAATCAGAACGTGGAGCTGTGCTACATGAGTCCGGGGCATGACCATGTGCGCATCGCGGGGCGCATGGAACTGGTCACGGATGAGGAGACGCGGCAGTCGATCTGGGAGGAGAGCCCGCTGCTGCGCGCGTACCTGAAGAGCATCGACAATCCCGAGTTCCTGCTCTACGTCGTGCGGCCGTCGCGTGTGCGCTACATGAAAGAGTGGGCGCTGCAGTATCACGAGGTGCCGCTGGATTGAGCCTCAGGCCAGCAGTTCCGTCAGCACATGGCCGTGCACGTCGGTGAGCCGCCGCTGCAGCCCGTTGTGATAGTAGGTGAGCCGCGTGTGGTCGAGGCCGAGCAGGTGGAGCGCGGTGGCGTGCAGGTCGTAGACGGTTGTGGGGTTCACTTCGGCCTTATAGCCCAGCTCGTCGGTGGCGCCGTAGTGGAAGCCGCGTTTCAGTCCGGCGCCGCAGAGAAAGCTGGTGTAGCCTTCGGGGTTGTGGTCGCGTCCGCCCTCGCCGAGACCCTCGGAGATGGGGAGGCGGCCGAACTCGGTGGTCCACACGATGAGGGTGTCGTCGAGCATGCCGCGTTGTTTGAGATCGCGGATGAGGGCGGCGGTGGGCTGGTCCATCACACGGGCGAGCTTGCCGTGGTTGGTCACCAGGTCTTCGTGAGCGTCCCAGTTGATGCGCGGTTTGCCAAAGTGGCCGCCATTGTACATCTGGATGACGCGCACGCCCTTCTCCAGCAGGCGGCGCGCGAGCAGGCAGTTGTAGCCGTAATCGCGGAGTTCAGGGTCGTTTAATCCGTAACTGGCGCGCGTCTTCTCGCTTTCCCCGGACACGTCGGTGACTTCGGGTGCGCTCAACTGCATGCGCGCGGCCAGTTCATAGGCGCGAATGCGGGCCACGAGCGCGTCTTCGCCGGGGTTGGCGCGGAGGTGCTCTTCGTTGAGCTGCGTCACCAGATCGTAGGTGGCGGCCTGGGCGGCCTCGCTGACGCCTGACTGCGGGCGGATGTCGGCGATGGGCTCTTCCTGTTTGCCGAAGATGACGCCTTGATGAGCCGCCGGCAGGAAGCCGTTGCCCCAATGGGCGACGCCGCCTGGAGGCAGCCCGCGCGGGTCAGGCAGCACAACAAACGCGGGCAGGTTCTCGTTCTCCGAGCCAAGACCGTAGCTGACCCACGCGCCCACGGAAGGGAAGCCTTGGAAGACGAAGCCGGTGGACATCTGGAACATCGCCGGACCGTGGCTGTTCGAGCGCGACACCATGGAGTGGATGAACGTGAGGTCGTCGACGCAACCAGCGAGGTGCGGGAGCATCGTCGAAACCCACGCCCCGGATTGTCCGTGCCGGCTGAACTCCCACGGGCTGCGCATCACGGTGCCGCGTTTGCCGAAAAACGGCGTGATGGTGTTGGCGCCCTTCGTCTCCTTGCCGTGGTTGGCGGCGAGCGCGGGTTTGTAGTCGAACGTGTCGATGTGGCTGATGCCGCCCGGCAGAAAGATGAAGATGGCGCGCTTGGCCTTGGGTGTGAAGTGCGGCTTCGCCTGCGCGAGTTGGGCCAAGCCGATGCCGAGCGCACCACCGCCGACCTCCCAGAGCCACTGGCGGCGGGTGAGCGGCGTGCGGAGCGGGCTGTGCGGGCTACGGGACATAGACAAACTCATTCGTGTTCCACAGGGCGCGGAGGTAGAGCGCGAGGCCGTGCTGCGCGATGAAACGCGTGGCGATGGCGCGTTCCTTCTCTGACGGCGGGCGCTGGTAGAGCCGGTCGTAGGCGGCGGCGACGGGGTCGGCGCCGGACTTTTCGAGCTGGGCCGCGAGCAGCTTCGCCTGGTTGAGGACGAACTTGTTGTTCAACAGCGTGAGCGCCTGCACGGGGGTGTTCGAGATGCTGCGCTGCGGCGTGGCCACGGCGGGGTCGGGGCAATCGAAGCTGTCGAGGAAGATGCGCTCGCCGCCGCGAACGACAAAGCGGTAGACAGCGCGCCGCCACACTTCGGGGCCATCGTTGTCGAGCGCTTTGTGCATGTAGCTGCCGCCTGCGGCCTTCTTCTGCAGCAGGTAACTGGGCCCGCCGCGCTCGGGGTTGAGGTTGCCGGCCGAGGCGAGGATGGAATCGCGCAGCATCTCGGCGTCCATGCGCTTGAGGGGCATGTGCCAGAGCAGTCGGTTGGAGGCGTCCAGCGCGAAGGCCTTCTCGTTGTGTTGCGACGACTGCTGCCAGGCCTGCGAGGTGAGGATCTGGCGGTGCAGCCACTTCAGGCTCCAGCCTTGGTTCATGAACTCGACGGCGAGCCAGTCGAGCAGTTCGGGGTGCGAAGGGCGGTCGCCATTGAAGCCGAAATCGCTCGGCGTGTTCACAATGCCGTTGCCGAAGTGCCAGAACCAGACGCGGTTCACGATGACGCGCGCGAGCAGCGGATTGCGGCGATCGGTGAGCCATCGTGCCAGCGCCGTGCGGCGGGTGGCGTCATCGGCCTCGGGCCCAGCGAGGTCGGCGCCGATCGTTGTGATGGCGCTGAGCGCGCCGGGGTGCGCCGGCTCACCCGGCTTGGCGATGGAGCCGCGGTCAAGCACGAAAGCGGGCAGCATGGGCTCGGGGTAAGCGGCGTGGACGCTGGGCAGCGCGGGGATGGAACGAAGCTGTGCGTCCAGCTTCTCCTTCCGCGCGAGCAGCGATTGCCAGCGCGGACGTTCGCCCGCGGGGATGGCGGCGCGCAACTCGTCGAGCGTCACCTCGGGCAGCAGAACCTCGACATCGGCGTCGTGGTCCATCGACGAACCGATCTCCTTCCACGTCTGGCCGTCGGTGGAGGCCTCCATGCGGTAGACCTTGGGCATGCCATCGCGGGAGCCGCGCGCGGCGTCGGTGGACCAGATGATCTCGTAGACGGTCCACGGGGCGGGCAACTCGATCTCAAGAATGGCGGGCGACTCGGCGCTCGCCGCGGCGTTGGCGGTCCAATTCGTGATGACGTGGCTGGCCGGCATCACCTCCAGCCGGTCGATCCTGGCGAGCTTGCCCTGCTGTCCCGTGATCACCATTCGCAGACGCTTGGTGGTGGTCGGGGCAAGGCGTTCGCGGTTCCAGATGGGGTTGACCGGCAGGCGGCGGGCGGCCTCGCCACGGGAGCGGTCGAAGCGCAGGTACTTCTCCCGCAGCAGCCGCGCGCGTGGGCCGTCCTCGATGGCGGCAAGATCAGAGCGAACGGTCTTCAGCTCCCGCTCGATCGGCTCGACAAGCTGCTTGCGCTGCGTTCGCTGATCGTCGGTGGCGACGGCGCGTTCGCCATAGGTGACGCCGTGGAAGACGGCGGCCAGGCGGTAATAATCGCGCGTCGGAATGGGGTCGAACTTGTGATCGTGGCAGCGCGCGCAGTTCACGGTAAGGCCCATGAACGAGGCCATGGTGGCCGTCACCATATCGTCGAGCTCATCCTGGCGGATGCTCATCGCCATGAGCTTGTCTTTGTTGATCTGCTTGGTGACGGAGTCCCACGGACCGGTGACGAGAAAGCCGGTGGCGGCGGTGGCCTTGGGGTTGCCGGGGTAGAGGACATCGCCGGCCACCTGCTGGCGCACGAACTCGTCGTAGGGCATGTCGCGGTTGAGGGCGTCGATCACCCAGTCGCGATATTTCCAGGCGGTGAAGCGTTCGTTGTTGTGTTCGCCGCCGTCGGTCTCGCCGAAGCGGGCGACGTCGAGCCAGAGGCGGCCCCAGCGTTCACCGTATTGCGGCGAAGCGAGTGCGGCGTCGAGCGCGGGGGTGAAGGGCTGCGACAACTCGGCCGCGCTTGGCGGCAGGCCCTTTATCGAAAAGGCGAGCCGGCGCAGGAGTGTGCGGTCGTCGGCGCGCGGCGCGAAGGCGAGGCCCTTCTCGCGCAGCTTGTGGAGCAGGAAGGCGTCAACGGGATTCGTCGGGATTGGCGGCGTCAATGGCCGGAACAGTCTGCGGCTTGGGCGGCTGCAGCGCCCACCAGTCCGCTCCGGCGCGGGCGCGCTGTTTGTGAAAGGACTCGGGGCCGGACCACGCCGCTCCCGCGTCGATCCACTGGCGAAGGGCTTCGGCCTCGGCCGCGGGGAGCGCTTCCGTTGGCGGCATCTTGCGGGCAGCGACAAACTGATAGACGCGGCTCTCGGCGGATTTGCCGGGCACCAGGTCAGCGCCTTGCTTGCCGCCGCGCATCAGGCCTTCGCGCGAAGTGACGTCGAGCCCGCTCATTTTCGCTTCCGGGTTGTGACAACTGGCACACCGCTTTTCCAGCAGAGGCCGGATGCGTTCCGCGAACAGATCCTGGGCGCGCAGAGGCATCGTGAAAAGAGGGAAAACCAGCAGGGCCCAGTGCGCGCGACGCATGCCGAATATAATGGCACACCGGATGCGACCATTCCTGTTGTTCCTTGCCCCCTTCGCCCTGGCCGCGCAAACGGCCGTTCTTGAGAACGCCGGCGTGCGCGCCGTGTTCGACCTCGCCGGCGGCTCGCTCATCGAGCTCGAACTGCGCGACATGAGGCTCAACCCGCTGACCTGGGATTCCAACGGCCCTGCGCCGAGGCCGCGCGGCCACTTCCTGTGCTTTGACCGCTGGGGGCAGCCCTCGGCGTCGGAACTGAAGAATGGCATGCCCTTTCACGGTGAGGCGACGCGCGTGTCGTGGAAGCTGGAGCACTCCACCGCAGGCGAGGCGCGCATGAGCGCCCATCTGCCGCTGGCCGGGCTGTCGATGGAGCGCACGGCAAAGCTGGCCGGCCAGGCTGCGCTGCGCGTTACGGAAACGGTGACCAACCGCAACAAGCTCGGCCGCATGTACAACCTCGTGCAACATGCCACCATCGCCCCGCCGTTTCTCGATGAGACCACGCTGGTGGATGCCAACGCGCGCAAGGGCTTCATGCAATCGAGTCCGCTGCCGAATCCCGAGGAGCCGCCTGTGTGGTGGCCCATGGCGATGCGCGAAGACAAGGCGGTTAATCTGCGCCATCTGAAGGACGATCCGAATCCCAACGTGGTGTCCTACGTGGTCGATGAGGAGTTGGGTTGGGTGACGGCGGCATCACCCGCAAAAGGTCTACTCATCGGCTATGTCTGGCGCGTGCGCGAGTATCCGTGGCTGAACATCTGGCGCAATGTGGAGAAGGGCAAGCCTTCGGCACGCGGCCTCGAGTTCGGCACCACGGGACTGCATCAGCCATTTGAAACGCTGGTGGCCAAGCAGAAGATCTTCGGGCGGCGGCTGTATGACTACCTGGACGCGGGCGGCACGGCCACGCGCTCTTACGCGGCGTTTCTGGCCAAGGTCCCCGCCGGGTTCCAGGGCGTGGCCAAGGTGAGCTACGACGGCTCCAGGCTGACCCTCGCCGAACGGGATTCGCGGCGCGCGATTGTGGTCGAGACCGGACCGCTGTTTCCCGACTAGTCGCGCGGCGCGCGGCGGCTGAACCAGGGGTAGAGCACGGGCAGCAGAATCAGCGTGAGCCCGGTGGCGCTCACCAGTCCGCCGATGACGACGCTGGCCAGCGGGCGTTGCACCTCGGCGCCAATGGATTCTGAGAGCGCCATGGGGATGAACCCAAAGCTCGCCACCATGGCCGTCATCAGCACGGGGCGCAGGCGCGAAGCGGCCCCTTCGAGCACGGAATGCTCCATGGTGTGGCCCAGTTGGCGCAAGCGGTTGATGGCGCTCACCATGACAATTCCGTTGAGCACGGCGACACCGGAGAGCGCGATGAAGCCGATCAGCGCCGACAGGTTCAGGTTCATGCCGCGCAGCCACAGCGCGGCGATGCCGCCGGCCAGGGAGAACGGCACGATGAGGATCAGCAGCACGGCTTGGCGCAGCGAGTGGAAGGTGGCATAGAGCAGCCCGAAGATGATGGCGAGCGAGAGTGGAATCACCAGGCCCAGCCGCTTCATGGCGCGTTCCTGATTTTCAAACTGGCCTCCCCAATCGAGCGAGTAGCCGGGGGGAAGCTGAATCTCTTGCGCCACGCGGCGCTGGGCTTCGGCCGCGAAACTGCCGAGGTCGCGGCCGCGCACATTCGATTGCACGACGACGCGCCGCTGGCCCTCTTCGCGTGTAATCACCTCGGCCCCGCGGCCGATCATCACCTGCGCCACGCGGCTCAACGGAATACGCTCGCCGGCCGGGGCCTGGAGGGGGAGCAGGGCCAGGGCGACCGGATCGTTCACCGCTCCGCCGCTGATCCTGCCCACGATCGGTACGCGGCGCTGGCCCAGAACCAGTTCGCTCAGCGGCTCGCCTTGCACGGCCGAACGAACCACTTCCTCCACATCGCTCACGTTGAGGCCGTAACGGGCCACGGCCGCGCGGTCGACGTTCACGCGCAACTCGGGGACGCCGGTGGTGATCTCCAACTGCGCGTCGGCCGAGCCGCGGATGGAGGAAAGGATGCGCAGGGCGCGCTCGCCAATCCGCGTGAGGACGATGGGGTCTTCGCCGAAGAGCTTGAGGGCGAGGTCGGCCTTGATGCCGGAGATGACTTCGTCGAGACGCATCGCCATCGGCTGCGTGAAGTTGTAGCTCACCCCGGGGATCTGTTCCAGGCGCTCGGACATGCGCATGATGAGCTCTTCCTTGGCCTGGCCGCGGAGGTGGGCCTCGGACTTGAGCTGAATGTAGACGTCGGCCTCATAGACCCCCATGGCCTCGGTGGCAAGGTCCGGGCGGCCTAGTTTGGACACCACGCCGGCCACTTCAGGGAAGGTCAGGATGGTCTTTTCCACCTCGCGGCTCAGGCGAACCGAGTCCGACAGCGCGATGCCCGGCAGCTTGCGCGTGGTGATGAGAATGGAGCCTTCATCCAGGCGCGGCATGAACTCAGAGCCGATGAGCGTGAGCGAGCAGAGCGCCACCGCAACGACGGCCACGCTGCTTGCCAGCACGGGCACACGGAGGCGAATGGCCAGGCGCAGCGCGGAGCGGTAGACATCGAGAACGCGCTCAAACCAGGCGCCGGAGTGTTCGGCGACGCCCTTCTTCAAGAGGAAACTGGCGGCCGCGGGGGCGACGAACAACGCGTAGCCGAGCGAACCGACGAGGGCCGAACAGACGGTGATCGCCATCGGCCGGAACATCTTGCCCTCGAGGCCTTCCAGGAACAGGATCGGCAGGTAGACGGCGATGATGATGCCGACCGCGAACGTGATCGGCCGGCCCACTTCCAACGCTGCCTCGCGAACGCGCTCGCCGGGGTGGAAGTGTTCGTCATCGGACCGGCGGTGCAGGCGGCGGACAGAGTTCTCCACCATCACCACGGCGCCGTCGACGATCATGCCGAAGTCGATCGCGCCGAGGCTCATCAGGTTGGCCGTCACGCCGAAAGCGGCCATGCCGAGGAAGCCCACCAGCATCGAGACGGGAATCGCGAAGGCGACAATCAGAGCGGCCCGCGCGTTGCCAAGAAAGAGCAGAAGGACCGCGATGACGAGCGCGCCGGCTTCCAGCAGGTTCTTGCGTACCGTGGCGATGGTGCCGTCGATGACATCGGACTGATCGTAGAACGGCAGCAAGCGCACGCCCTTGGGCAGGCTGAGCGAGGCGATGCGTTCCTTGGCCCGGGCGATGACGTCGCGGCCGTTTTCGCCCTTCAGCATGATGATCATGCCGGAGACGGTTTCCCCTTTGCCGCCCTTCAGCGTGGCCCCCTGGCGCAACAGCGCGCCTTCGCCGATCTCAGCCACGTCCCGCAGCATGAGCGGAATGCCGCGGTTGGAACGCAGCACGATGTTGGCCAGGTCGGCCGGTTCCCGCGCCCGGCCCAGGCCAAGCACGGTGTACTGCTCGGAGGCGTGCTCAATGAAGCCCGCGCTGAAGTTGGCGTTGTTCTCGCGGATGCGATTGTAGACCTCGCGCAGGGTCAGATCATAGGCCTTCAGCCGTGCCGGGTCGACGCGGACTTCCACCTGCGCGGTTTCGCCACCCCAGGTGTTCACTTCGCTCACCCCGCGCACCGTGCGCAGCAGGTTCTTGATCTGCCAGTCGTGCAGCGTCTTCAACTCGCGTGTGGTGAGCCCGCCGCCTTCAATGGTGTACTGCAGCACTTCGCCAAAGGCCGTTGCCACTGGTCCCAGCGCGGGTTCCAACCCCGCCGGAATGCGCGAGCGGGCCTCCTGCAAGCGCTCATTCACCAGCTGCCGCGCAAAGTAGGTTGGCACATCATCGTCCAGCACCAGCGTCACCATCGACAGGCCGAGCTTGGAGATGGAGCGGATCGACTGCGTCTTCGGGATGCCCATCAGGGCCGTTTCCAGCGGATAGGAAACGAGCTGCTCCACCTCCTGCGGCGCCATCCCGCCGCATTCGGTGATGACGACCACCTGGTTGTTCGTCATATCCGGAAACGCCTCGATCGGCAGGCGCAGCATGGTGTAGACGCCCCAGCCGATCACCCCCGCCAGGCCAAACAGGACCAGGGCGCGGTGGCGCAGGTGGAATTCAATGAGGGCCTGAAGCATGCGCGCGTGTGTTCCCTATTCGAGCGTCGATTTGAGGAGTTGCGACTTGAGCAGAAAGCTGCCCTTGACCACGATGAGGTCGCCGGCGGCGAGCCCCTGGCGGATCTCGACGCGGTCCAGGAAGCGCTCGCCGGGCGAGATGGGGCGTACGGTGAAACGCCCCGGTCCGGTCTGCACAAACACCGCCGGGGAGCCTCCGACATCCTGCACCGCTTCGCTCGGAATGAAGATGCCTGGACGCATTGCGCCGGTGAGGATCTCCACATTGGCGTAGCCTTCCGGCTTCAGGGCCTGCCCGGCGGCGGCGATCGTGATCCACACCTCGGCCGTGCGCGTCTGGGGGTCCATCTCCTCGCCGATGCGGTCCACCTTGCCGCTGAAGATGCGCCCCGGAAGGGCGGCTAGTTCGATGCGCGCCGCGGCGCCGGAGCGGATCGCCGGAAGATCCTGCTCGCCCAGGCTGGCGATCAGCCTGAGCCGGCCGAGGTCGCTCACCACCATCAGTTCCTGGCCCGCGCTGACGACGCTGCCTTCGGCGATCAGGCGGCGGAGGACGGTGCCCGCGCCGGGGGACTTGATCGGCACCAGATCTTCGTCGTGCAGCAGATCGTCCGGCTTGTGGTCCTCTGGCTCATTGGGGTCGACCTGAAGTCCCTCAATGAGATGAATCTCCGTGCGGCGCACTTCGACCTCGGCGCTCTGAACGGCGGCTTGCGCCGCGAGGAGTTCGGTTTCCGCGCGCTCCACCTGTTCGAGCGAGCCGGCCTTCAGTTCAAACAGCCTCCGCGCCCGGTCGCGCATGCGCAGGGCCAGCGCGAGGGCGGCCTGGGAGCGGTGGCGCTCTCCCTTTGCGCGGGCATGATCGGCCCGCGCTTCATGGACATCGTGGCTGTGGAGCTTGAGCAGGATCTGGCCGGTGGTGACGCGATCACCCAGCTTGGCCAGCACGCGGACGATGCGGCCATCGGTGATGGAGCCGACCTTCCAAGTCGAGTCTTCGTGCGTGGTCAACCGTCCCGTGGCCCGCACGGACTCCACCTCGCCGCCCTGCTTCACCGACTCCACAGCAATCCACTCCCGTCCGTTCATCTTCTCGTCCAGCGTGACGACGCCGGGCTCGCTGGCCGGCTCGGGTTTCGATTCCGCCTGCGCCGCCGCCGGCGGTGCGGGAGCAGGGGCGCTGCCGCAAGCCGCCAAGGCGAGCAGCAGCGGGATGAGGAGAATGGTTTGTTTCACGGCAATCCCAACGCGGCTTCCAGTGCGGAAACCGCCTGCTGATATTCACTCAAAGTCTGGTAGTACAGAACCTGTGTTTCGATGCGCGCGCGCTCGGCGTCCAGCAGGCGCAGCAATTCCACTCCGCCGACTCGGTACGCGGCCGAAGCGATGCGCTGCGATTCGCTTGCTTGCGCCCGCATGGCGCCCAGAATGGAATCCAACTGCGTTTTGCGGATGGTCACCGCCCGGCGCGCGCCCTCCACTTCGGCACGCACTACAGCCTCCACCGCGGCCAGCGTGGATTCCGCCACTTTCGCCTCGGAGAGCGCAGCCGCCAGGTTGCCCTGGTTGCGATTGGCAAACGGCAGGTCTACCTGCACGCCGGCCAGCATCGTGTCCAGCCCGCCCGTTCGCTTGTAGCCGGCCAGGATGTCGATGTTGGGCTTGGCCAGCGCTTGTTGCAGGCGCGCCTGGCTGAGAGCGGCCGCCTGGATCTGGCGCGCCAGCTTCACCTCGGCGCGGCGTTCCAACGCCGATTCCGGCGCATCGGAAATCTCGCCGCGAATCGACTCCACCGAATCGGTGAAGGTAACCTCAGGGAACTCACTCTGGCCCATCTCGCGAAGCAGGTCGATGCGCGCCCGCCCGGCCACCAGTTGGGCGCTGCTGGCCGAAAGCCGCAGCCGCGAGGCTTCCAGTTGCACGCGCAGCAGGTCCGATTCGGCGGCGGCTCCTTCACGCACCCGGATCTGGTGGTAGTTGACGATCTCCTCAAACCGCGTCACGTCATCCTCCAGCCAGCGCTGAATCTGCGCCGCCCCCGCCGCAAGCCAGTAAGCAGCCTTCACGCGCGCCCTGATCTGCGCCGCCAGCGCTTCCCGCTCCAACTCCACCCGCTGCACGTTGGCCGCCGCCGCTGCCGTGCGCAGGCCGCGCTTGTTCGCCGTCTCGAACATGTACTGCAGGTAGGCGAACTGATCGGTATCGCGGTTGAACTGGAAGGCGGGGTTGCCGTACGGCCGCGTGTTCTCCAACTGCAGCACGAGCTTGGGATTCGGCATCAGCGCCGCCTGGCGGCGCAAGCCCTCGGCCGCCGCGATGCGGTTCGTGCCCGCCGCCAGCAGGCCATTCGAGGTGAGCGCGCGCGCGACGGCCTCGTCCACGCTCAGGGGCATCTGCCCCACCGCGCCACCACACGCAAGGATCACCAGCACGCCTGTACGGATAGAAAGATCCATCGAACTCAATCTTCAGCGTAGGGAACTGTCGAAATAGCAGTCAACGCGAGAATACGTTGCAACTGGCGCACCACACCAATCGCGCTCTGATAGAGTGTGGAGACTCGAAAGGAGAGCTTGACGCCGCCATGATGCGACTGAGTTGCCTGTCTCTCAGCTACCAGAATCAGTTTCGAGCCGGAAAGATGGACCTCTTCGGCTTCATCCGCACGGCCCGCGCCCTGAATTTGGACGGGGTGGATCTGCACATGAACCACCTGCCGCGCTTTGACCGCGCCTACCTGAAACAGTTGCGCCGGGCCTGTCTCGACCACGGCCTGTCGGTCCCCAGCTTTCCTGTGTCCACCGAGTTTGCCCGCGACGCCGCGAAGATCCCCGCCGAGCTCGAAAAGGCCCGCGTAGCCATGGAGGTGGGGCTCTACCTCGGCGCCCCGCTGATTCGCGTGTTTGTTGGCACGGCGCCCACGCCCGAGCGCGCCGAGGAGGCGTTCAAGTACAGTTCGGAAGCCCTGCGGCGCTGCGCCGAGGTCGGGGCCGAGATCGGCATGGTGGTGGCCCTGCAAAACCACAGCGGCCTCACCTCGACCGGCGACGACATGCTGCGCTTCCACAAGGAAGTGAATCACCCCAACTTCGCGCTGGTGCTCGACACCGGCCACTTCACCGGGCGCGACGGCCCGCGCGGCCCGAAGCAGGCCGGCCACACCTACGACAATTACTACCGCAGCCTCGAACAGGTGGCCCCGCTGGCCCCCTTCGTGCGCGTGAAGCTCTACGACGTGGACGCGCAGGGACGCGAGAAGTACATCGACTACAACCGCGTGTTCAACATCCTCCGCGGCGTTCACTACAACGGCTTCTGCAGCCTGGTGTATGAAGGCACCGAAGAGGAACTGGCGGCCATCCCGCGCGGGGCGCGCTTCCTGCGATCGATGGTGAGCGCGGGGTAAACCGCACAGCCGCGGTCTGCGCGATGATGACGGAGTGACGCCGAACGAACTGGCCGCGCTGCTCGAACAGGGCGCGCTCTGCCTCACCGCCACCACGCGGCTGGCGCGGCGCGTGCATGCCGAGTACGCGCGCCTCCAACAGGAGGCGGGCCGCCGCCAGTGGGCCACTCCGCAGGCGCTGGCCTTTGAGGCATGGCTCGACGCCATGGCCGCGCGCCTGGCCGTCGCCGCCGGCGACGCCACCGTGTGGCTGAACCCGCGCCAGGAGACGCTGCTCTGGCGGCAGGTGATCGAGTCTTCGTCCCAGGCCGCTGACATCCTCAATCCCCAACGCGCCGCCGAGCAGGCCGCCCATGCCTGGAGCACCGTGGCCGAATGGCGGCTGCCGATGCGCGATGCGGCCTGGGATCTGGCCGACGATCCCATCGCGTTCCGTGAGTGGGCGCGCGAGTTCTTCCGGCGCTGTAAACGGGCTGGGCTGCAATCCCGCGCCCAACTGGCCGAAACCGTCGCGGCGGCCTTGGAGCAGGGCAGCGTGGAGGCCCCGGCGGTGGTCGTGCTGGCGGGGCTTGCGCAACAACGCCCGCCCCGCCTCACCCTGCTGCTGGAGGCGCTGCACAAGGCCGGCACGCGGATCGTTGAGTATGAGCCGGAATCATGGATGGGCGTCGAGCCCAGCCGCATCTCCTCACCTACGCCGCAGGCCGAAATGCGCGCCGCCGCCGCTTGGGCGCTAGAGCGTCTGCGCGGCGATACGAAGCAGCGCCTGGCCATCATCGTGCCCGATCTGCGCGCCGCCCGCGACGAGTGGGAAGCGGCGCTTTCGCGCGCCTTTCCTCGCGGAGGCGGAGAGCCACCCCCCTATCACCTCTCGCTCGGCCGCGCGCTGGCTTCGGTTGGCGTGGTGCGGGCGGCGCTGCATCTGACGGCGCTCGCCTCTGAGCGCGTCGAAGCAGAGACGGCGGCGGCGCTGCTGCTGTCGCCCTACGTCGGCGGCGCGGAAGAAGAGCGCATCGCGCGAGCGGGGCGGGCGCTCGAACTGCGCCAACGCGGCGGCGCGGTGCGCGTGTTGGATCTCGGCGGGCCCGCCACTCCCGCCCTGGCGCGTCTGGCCATGGAGTGGGAGGCGCGGCGGCGCGAGTTGCCTCCGCAACAGAGGCCGGCGGTGTGGGCGCGCGAGTTCTCGCGCCTGTTTCGCATCATGGGCTGGCCCGGCCGCACGCCCACAAGCGACGAGTACCAGGCGATGGAACGGCTCCGCGATGCCCTCGCCGAGCTGGCCTCGCTCGATTCCATCGCCAGTGAGGTTACGGCCCACCAAGCCGCCGAACATCTCCATCTCATCGCCCGCGAGACTGTGTTCCAAACCGAGGAAACCGGCCAGCCGCTGCAGCTGATGAGCGTCAGCGAGGCCGCCGGGTTGACCTTCGACGCCGTCTGGCTGGCCGGCTTTCAGGATCGTGCCTGGCCGCCGCCGGCGCAGCCGGTGCCGCTCCTGCCGCTCTCCCTGCAACGCGCGGCGCGCATGCCTGAAGTGACGCCCGAGCTGTGGCTGCGTCATCACCGCGAAGCCACCGGGGAGCTGTTGCGATGTGCGCCGGAGGTCACCGTGAGCCATGCGCGGGCTGATGGCGAGGAGCCGTTGATGGCCAGCCCGCTGTTCTCCGGCGAGTTCCGGCAGGCGGCCGAGGCCGAAGAGCCGGGGTGGGAGTGCGCCCCATCGGAACAGTTGGACGACGCGCAGGCTCCGGAGTTCGCGCAGGTGGAAGGCCGCGGCGGAGCGTCGCTGTTGCGCGACCAGGCCCACTGCCCGTTCCGTGCCTTTGCCCTTCACCGCCTGCGGGCCGACGAGTTCCCCGAGGCCGAAATCGGGCTTTCGGCGCAGGAGCGCGGCGTCCTCCTCCATGCCGCCATCCGTTTCTGCTGGGAGGTGCTCAAGGACCTCGCCACACTGCGCGAAACCGCGCCCGGGCGCCTCGCGCTCATCATCCGCACCGCAGTCCGCCGCGCCATCACCGAGTGCGCCGAGGGGCTCACCGAAGCCTTCGACGCGCGCGTCCGCGACGTCGAGCAACAGCGCCTGGAGCGGCTCCTCGCGTTGTGGATGGATGTCGAGAAGCAGCGCGAGCGAAACTTCCGCGTCACCGGCAGCGAGCGCGTCGTCAACGTCGAGTTGGGCGGCCTCAAGCTGCGCACGCAATACGACCGGCGCGACGAGTTGGACGATGGCCGTCTGGTGCTGATCGACTACAAGAGCAACGCGCCTTCGCCCGCGGCCTGGGACGGTGAGCGGCCCGATGAGCCGCAGGTGCCGCTCTATGCCGTGGCGGCGAAGCAACCCGTGGCGGCCCTGGCCTTCGCGCAGCTGAAGCGGGCCGAGCCGAAGTTCAGGGGCGTGGCCGAAGAAGCGGGAATCCTTCCCAAGGTCAAGCCGGGTGAAGGCGCGATGGCCGACCGCGTCACCGAATGGCGGCGCGTGCTGGAGAATCTCGCCGTGGAGCATCGCGGCGGTTGGGCCGCCGTTGCGCCCAAGTCGACGCAGTCATGCGCCAACTGCCACCTGCCCGCGTTGTGCCGCGTGAATGAAGCGCCTCCGCGAAAGGAGGGTGACGACGATGCCGGCTCCTAGCGCCGCTCTGCCGCCCGATGCCGCGCAGCGCGCTCGCGCGCTCGACCCCAGCCAGTCGTTCCTCGTGCAGGCCCCGGCCGGCTCGGGCAAAACGGAGCTGCTCATCCAGCGCTACCTCGTCCTGCTGGCGCAAGTGGATGAGCCCGAACGCGTGATGGCCATCACCTTCACGCGCAAGGCGGCGGGCGAGATGCGCGAGCGCGTCGTCGAGTCGCTCCATGCAGCGCGCGGGAATGCACCCGTCGAGCCGCACAAGCTCGAAACCTGGCGCCTGGCGCGGGCCGTCTGGGAGCGCGATCAGGCGCGCGGCTGGGAACTGCTTGCCAGTCCGCAGCGGATGCGCATCCAGACCATCGACTCGCTCTGTGCCTGGCTCGCCGGCCGCCTGCCCGTGCTGGGCGGACTCGGCGGGGCGATGGAGCCGGCCGAGGATTCGAGCGAGTCCTATCAGGCAGCAGCCGCCGCCACCATCCGCATGCTCGGCTCTGACAACCCGCTGGCGGCCGATGTGCGCGAACTGCTCCTCCACCTGGAAAACGACGCCGGGAGGCTGGCGGCCCTCATCTCCTCCATGTTGCAGCGCCGCGATCAGTGGTTGCCGCGCGTCGGCTTGAGCGGCGATGTGGAGGATCTGCGGCCTGTGTTGGAAGAGTCCTTGAGCGCAGCCGTGAACTATGAGCTGTCGCTGGCGGCGGAACGCATGCCGCTGTTGGAAGAGCTTCCGCGGACCCTCGCCGACTGGAAGGAACTCGCCGCGCGGCTCCTGACGCAAAAGGGCGAGCCGCGCAAGAAGCTGCCCGCGCCGTGGACGGGGATGACGCTCGCCCCAGGGCTGGTCGTGGCGCTGGCGCGCATTCCCAAGCTCCCCGAACCGCGCTACGAGGAGCACGCCTGGCGTGTGCTGGCCGCCGCCCTGCGCCTCCTGCGCCACGCCGTGGCTGAACTGCGCGTGCAATTCCAGTTGCGCGGCGAGGTGGACTTCATCGAACTCTCCCTGGCCGCGCTCCGCGCTCTGGGTACGACTGAGGACCCCACCGACCTCGCCCTCGCCCTCGGCGAACGCATCGAACACCTGCTCATCGACGAGATGCAGGACACCTCGGTGACTCACCTCGATTTGATCAAGCGCCTCACCGCCGGCTGGGCGGGCTTGAACGAAGAGCCACCCCGGACCGTGTTTCTCGTCGGCGATCCGATGCAGTCGATCTATCTCTTTCGCGAGGCCGAGGTGGCCAACTTCCTTGACCTGCGCGCCCACGGGCTGGGCGAACTGAAACTGGCGCCGCTCACGCTCGAAGCGAACTTCCGCTCCCAGGCCGGTATCGTCGAATGGGTCAACACGACCTTTCCCGATGTTCTGGCGGCCATTGAAGACGCCGCCACGGGCGCCATCCCCTACACCGACGCCCGGCCTACACGCGCCGCGGAGGCTGGTGCAGCGGTCACACTCCATCCCTTTGTCAAAGGCGACGACGCCGGTGAAGCCGCGCGCACGGCCGACCTCATCGCAGAGGCGCTGCGCGAGCCCGAGGGCACGGTGGCTGTCCTCGCCCGGCGGCGCGCTGACCTCGTGCACATCATCGCGGAATTGCAGGAGCGAGGCATCCCCTTCCGCGCCGTCGACATCGACGCGCTCAGCGAGCGGCAACCGGTGCTCGATCTGCTCTCCCTCACGCGCGCGTTGCTCGATCCCATGGATCGCGTCAGCTGGCTGGCCCTGCTGCGCGCCCCTTGGTGCGGCCTCACGCTATGCGACTTGAGCGCGCTTGCCGAAGGCGCGCCGAAGGAAGCGATGCGGCGGCTGCTTGATCTCCGCGCGCACGCCTTGAGCGAGGAAGGCCGTCGTCGTTGGACACGCATCGCGCCGGTGATCGATGCCGGCCTCGAGCGGGCGCGGCGCGTACGGCTGCGCGAATTGGTCGAAGAGACGTGGCGCGCCCTGGGCGGTCCGGAGTGTCTGGACCAGAAGCGCAATGCGCGCGATGCCGCCGACGCGCAGGCGTTTCTCGATTTGCTCGATACGGTGGATGAAGGCGGTGAGGCGCAGTTCGCTGTGCTGCAGGCGCAGACGGAGAGGCTCTTCGCGGCGCCTGATCCGGCGGCCAATGAGCGCCTGCAGTTGATGACGATTCACAAGTCCAAGGGGCTGGAGTTCGACACCGTGATCATCCCCGGTCTGGACAAGGGCAAGCGCCCCCCGGAGACCGAACTCATCCGCATGGTGCGGCTGCCGCTGAACGGCGTGGAGCACACGTTGATGGCGGCCGTGGCGCCCACGGGCGAGCAGGAAGAGGCCGGCTCCTACCTTGCCGGTTACCGCTCCGAGCGCGAGAAGAACGAACTGCGCCGCCTGCTCTACGTGGCCGCGACACGCGCCAGGCGGCGCCTGCACCTGCTCGGCCAGATCGAGTGGAACGCCGCCAAACACGAGTGGAAGACGCCGCGCTCCGGCTCCATGCTCCATGCCCTGTGGGGCGCGGTGAGTGATCAGTTTCTCGCGATGAAACCGCCATTGGAGCAGGCCGACGAAGCTGCCGAAGCGGAGTATCCCCAACTGCGGCGCGTCGCCTCAGGCTGGCAGACCCCGCCCGAGGAAGAGGCCATTCGCTGGCGCGCCGCGGAGACCGTGGAGGAGACGCCGGAGCGCCACAGCTATGAGTGGGTCGGTGACTCGCTGCGGCATGTCGGCGTCGTCGTGCATGCGTGGTTGACGCGCATCGCCGAAGAGGGGCTGGAGCAGTGGAGCGCCGCCCGCGTGCGCCAACGCAGTCCGGCCATGCGGGCCCAACTGGCCACCCTCGGCGTACCGCCCGCGGAACTGGACGAGGCGCTGCAACGCGTCGAACGGGCGCTCGTGGAAACCCTGGCCGATGCGCGGGGCCGCTGGGTGTTGACGCGCCACGCCGGCGACCGCCGCGAGTTCGGCCTCACCGTCGCTTCGGGCGGCGAGGTGACGAACTACCGCGTCGACTGCACCTTCGTCGACGAACACGGCCTGCGCTGGGTCATCGATTTCAAGACGAGCACGCACGAAGGCGGCGGACTCGAGGCCTTCCTCGACGAAGAACAGCGCCGCTACCGCGAGCAACTGGAACGCTACGCCCGCGTCGTCGCGCCGGGCGAGGAGGTCCGCTTGGGGCTCTACTTCCCGCTGCTGGGAGCCTGGCGCGAATGGACCGCGCCACAGGTCAAAACAGCAACTTGAGCCCAAGCTGGATGTGCCGCGGCGGCTGCGCCGAACTGACACGCCCGAACGTCGGCGAACCGACAAACAGGTTCGGCAGATCGAAATTCGTGTGGTCGAGCAGGTTGAACGCCTCGAAGCGGAACTGCAGGCGCGCCGCTTCGGTCAAGTTGAAGTTCTTCAACAGCGAGGCGTTGATGTTCTGCAGGCCGGGGCCGTCGAGAATATTGCGGCCGGCATTGCCGAAGGTGCCCTTTGTAGGGATGGCAAACGCGGTGGTGTCGAACCAGCGCTCGGGCGTGGGGTTGTCGAGCGTGGGGTTGCGCAGCACATGCGGCCGGTCATTGGCGCCGAAGCCGAGCGACGAGCGCCCCGTGCCGGAGTTATCCAGTTCGCTCAACAGCGCCACCGTGAACGGCCGGCCCGTTTGGAAGGTCCAGATGCCGGAGGTCTGCCAGCCGCCATACCAGCGGCCCCGGCCGAAGGGAAGCTCCCAGGTGTAGCCCGCCGTGAGGCGCTGCCGGACGTCGAAGTTCGAACGCGCCCGCTCCGGGCCGACGTTGCGGCTGTCCTGCGGAAAGTTGGCGTCGCCGGCGCTGGGGAAAAAGCTCGATGCGTCGTCGATCGACTTCGCCCACGTGTAGCTGGCAATCGCCGAGATGCCGTTCGACAAGCGCTGTTGGAAGCGCGCCTGCAGGCTCTGGTAGTTCGAGTTGGCGCGCGACTCCAGTTGGTTGATGTCGGCGAAGCGGAAGTTGGGGCGCAGCGGCACGTCGGTCGGGCTCGGGTCCGGTTGGTTGATGTCGCGCGCCGAGAGCAGCTTCGTTCCCTTCGAACCGGCATAGGCGATTTCCATCACCCGGTTCGATCCCAGTTGGTGCTGGATGCCGAGGTTCCAATGCTGCAGATACCCCGTGCGCAGGTCGCGCTGGAACGACAGCGACGACGGCGGCGAGGGAAACGGATAATTCGCCGGATAAGGATTGTGCAGCAGCAGAGGAAACTGCGCCGAAGTGACATAGAGCCGGAAGTCGTAGTAAGGAGCGTTGAAGTAGAGGCCCTCGCCCGGAGCGAGCGGATTCTGGTCGTAATAGAAGCCGTAGCCGGCGCGGACCACGGTGTCGCCCCGCGAGCCCAGCGTCCAGGCCAACCCGAGGCGTGGAGCAAAGTTGTTGCGGTCGTTTGTGTAGCCCGCGCGCGGCATGGAGCCGGAGCCTGCCGCCACTAGTCCGCCCGTGGCCGCATCGTAGAGGTTGGCCCGGTTGTAGCGGTCGTAGGGCGGCGTGTTGTACTCATAGCGCAGGCCGAGCGTGAGCGTAAGCCGTGAGGTGGCGCGCCAGTTGTCGTTCACAAAGCCGCTGGCGCTCGAGCCACGCAGGTACTGCGGATTGTCCACGCGCGCGATGCCCGTCACCGCGGGCAGCCCCTGCAGCAGTTCAGCCAGGGCGTTGCCCGTATAACCGACAAAGTTGATCAGGCCGCGCGCCTGGATGTCGCGGAACGCGTTCTGTTGCAGCCGCCGGTAGTCGAAGCCGAACTTCAGATGATGCCGCCCGCGGATCCACGAGAGCTGGTCGATCAACTGTAGCGAGTTGATGTTGGTCTGCTGCGGGTTGTTGTATTCGTCGCCGAGCGCGGAATAGCCGGGCACGCTGAAGTAGGTGAGGCCATTGGCGCGCGCCCCGGCAAAGACGGGCAGCCCCAGCGAGGCGCTGATGTTGCGGTCGCGGTTCTCCTGCAGCACGGAGCTGGCATTGCGGTTGAACCCGGCGCGGAATTCGTTCAACAGCGCCGGCGTGAAGGCGTGTGTGTGCGTGGCCATGGCGTTCTGCGTCCGCCGCGGCACGTCGTTGCCGTAGCCGGGCACGGCGGCGAAGTTGGGACCGGTGAACGGCTCATACAGCATGCGGTCGGCGAAGCTGTAGCGGAAGGCGAGGTCAGAGCGCGCCCCCAGCTTGTGGTCCACACGCACATCGAACTGGTCGTTGCGCTCGCGCCCGGTGGGCGAGCTCACGTAGTTCTGACCGGCCGAGTTGCGGTTGTTGAGCGGATAGAGGCTGGCCACGCCCACCCCGATCGGATGCAGCCGGCTCGTGGGAATGCGGCTGTTGGGGAAGGGTTGGAAGGTGAACGGATCAAGCAGGAACTGCAGCCCGCTGCGCGAGAAATCGCCCGTGCGCTCGATGGCGGTGGGAACGTTGGTCACGCGCGTGATCCCTTCGCGCGTGCGGCGGCTCTCGAAATCGGCAAAGAAAAAGGTGCGGTCCTTGCGGATCGGTCCGCCAATCGCCGCCCCAAACTGGTTGCGCTGGTACTTCGGCTTCGGCTCGCTGGCCGGCGCAAAGTAGTTCGTCCCATCCAGCGCCGCGTTGCGGAAAAACTCATACACCGCCCCGTGCAGCGAGTTGGCTCCGCTCTTCAGAACCACGTTCACCTGCCCCGCGCCGTTGCGCCCGAAGCTGGCGTCATAGTTCGACGTCACCACCTCGAACTCGCGAATGGCGTCCACCGCCGGCACCACGCCCGAGCCATTCAAGTTCGGGTTCCCGTTATACACGCCGTCGAGCAGAAAGTTGTTCGCATCCTCGCGCCCACCGTTCAGACTGAGCGAGATGTTGCCTCGTGTCGAGCTGGCCGACCCCTGCGCCGAGGGCGCGGCGCCGGGCACGGGCCCACGGCAAGTTCAATCGGCCGCTCGTAGACCTTGAAGCCACGCGCGCTAAAACTCACGTCGTACGATCCGGCCGGTAGCGCCGTGATCGTGAACGACCCGTCGGAACCGCTCACGCCCGCAACAGTGCGCCCCGTCTCGCGCCCCCTTACCGCAATGGCAGCTCCCGCCACCGCCTTGCCGGACGGGTCGGCAACATCTCCGCCAAGCGTGGCCAGCACGGTCTGCCCAAAGGCGGGAACGAGCAGGCCGAAAGCAATCAGGCAAACACAAATACGGTGCACAAGACCTCGCATGGATTCACTTGGGGAAAGCCCAGTTTTCTCATCTTAACGCGCGCGCGGGCAGACCTTGAAGAGACGGCGGCGGAAGGCAAACGTTACGGGGGCGAAGAAAAGACAATCACCGCTCGTAAGCCTTGTGTGTGATGCCATGCCGGGAATAATTACCAGGCTGATCTTCCCACGTGAGGGGGGACATGAGAAAACACGCGGGGGAGGCCGCGGGAAAAGAATTCCGCAGCCGAATATTCATTTGAAATTGGTAGGCTGCCCCTCTATCCTGGTAGTAACTGACCGCAGGCTCTGCAGGGGCCTGCCGATTCCACTCGCAACCTTGCCTTGTTTCCGCGTCGATAGGGCATCGACTTTTCCGGAGGCTAACTGTGAACTTGAATGTACTGGGCGTGTTTCTTCTTTCGGGTTTGGCGCTGACAAGCCCGCTTGCCGCCTCCACGATCTCACCCGACAGCGATAGCAGCGGCATGTTCGCCGTCATGAGCGAACGGGCATGGATAGAGGGCGCCGACGCCCGGTCTGACCGCCAGTTCGCCGTCGAGACAAGTTACTTTGAATACCGTGAGAGCACGCGCCCGGTCGCCGGGGAAACTCCCTTTGCGCCCAGGATGCCGCGCGTGGAAACCAACTCCGGCATGGCGCTGACGCAGGAAGAGAGTCAACGGTTGATGACCCGCCGCTAACCGCCGCCAAACCGGTCCGCCGCGGCACGGCCATGCGCGCCGCGGCAGCCCCATTACTTACCCGAGTATCTTCTTCAGATTCTGCAGGCACTTCTCCGAAGCTTCCAGCGCCGGCAGTTCGTGCCCTTCCTGCTCCACCAGAACATACTCCAACCCGCCGGATTTGCCCGCCGTCTGGATCAGTTCCTTGAACTTGCCGTAGCCCTCGCCGAGCAGAATGCGGTAGCCCTCGTGCCCCGGCGCGTTCTTCCAGTCCTTCAGGTGAAGGGAGACGATGCGGCCCGGATTGGCCTTGGTCCACTCAATCGGATCGGAGCCGGCCTGCAGGCACGTGCCGACGTCCAACTGCAGCACCACGCTCTTCGGCGTCGTCGCCGCCAGCACCTCAATCGGCCGCTTGCCTTCGAGCGGCGTGAACTCCGTGGCGTGGTTGTGAAACCCGGTGCGCAGCTTCAGCTTCTTCAACTGGGCATCAGCCGCCGTCAGCTTCGCCCCCACTTCCTTCCAGCCATCCAACGTCGTCACGCGGCCCGCGCTGGACATCACGATGTACTTCGAACCGATGGCCAGGTTGAGTTCGGCCACCCGCGCCAGTTCATCGGGCGTGAAATACTTGGCGCCCGTGTGCGCCGAAAGCGCCTTCAGGTTGAGGTCGTCCAGCATCTTGCGGACTTCCTTGGCGTAGTCCAGCTTCCAATCGGCGTAGGGGCCGAAGAACTCCACCCCTTCGTAGCCCATCTTGGCCACGGCCTTGAGCGTTCCGGGAAGGTCCTTGGCCAGTTCGTTGCGAACCGAGTAGAGCTCAAGCCCGAGCACGGGTTTCTTGCCTGCGGCAAACAGGGGCGAGGAGGCTGCGGCGAGGGCGGCCGAAGCGCCCAGGAAACTGCGGCGGGAAAGTGTATGTTCCATCGTCCGCCAGTGTAGCGCGCGGCGCGGCCGGGTGGCGTCTAGCCCGTGTGCCGGGGCAGAAAGCTCGTCAGGTCCAGCGCCAGCTTGTCCAGCCAGAAACGGTCGCCTGGCACCGGCGGAAACGTGAGCGAGAGCGCCCGCCCTGAGCGAAACGTAATCCGCAGCCCGGCCCGATGGAACAACGCCGGCTCCATGCGCACATCGCGGATATGCGCCAGCGGAATCCGCCGCGACGAGGCGATGTTGAGGAAGTAACGCTTCAAGGTCAGCGTCTCCTGCGCGCGCACGGCGTGGATGTGCGTCTCCAGCAGCGAAAAGGCCGCTACCGTGCCCCAAAACACCGCGATCGCGCTCAGCAGCACGCACAGCGAGTAGTTCGGCTCCGGCAGAATCGCCTCATAGCAGGCAACCGTGGCCAGCGCCAGCGCCACCAGCAGGGCGACCGCAAACTCGCCATAGCCCGGGCGCTGGCGGATGAGCAGTTCCTCGGGCGTGTATTTCAAGACTTCTACGCGGTGTATCGAGGCCAACCTGCAAAGTGTAGCGCGTCAGCAGACCGAAACAGGAATGAGGCTAAGCTGGAAAAGATCCCCAGGAGATCCTCCGATCATGCGAACCACTCGTTTTGCCGCCCTTGCCCTTGCGCTTTCCCTCGCCGGCCTCACCGCCGCCCACGCCCAGACCCGGACCAAAACAAAAAAAGTGATCTTTGTCATGACCGACGGCCTGCGCTGGCAGGAGGTCTTCCAGGGCGCCGACGCGGCTCTCATGAACAAGGAAAACGGCGCCGTGACCGACGTCGAGGGCCTGAAGAAAGAGTATTGGCGCGATACGCCCGCCGAGCGGCGCAAAACGCTCATGCCCTTCCTCTGGAGCGTCATCGCCGCGCAAGGCCAGATCTACGGCAACCGCGAGGCCGGCTCAGAGGCCTATGTCACCAATGGCATGAACTTCTCCTACCCCGGCTATAACGAAATCTTCGCCGGCTTCCCCGACCCCAAAGTCGACAGCAACGACAAAAAGTACAACGCCAACGTGAGCGTTCTGGAGTGGCTCCACGCCAAACCCGCCTACAAAGGCAAAATCGCCGCGTTTGGGGCTTGGGATACCTTTCCCTGGATCCTCAACGCCCCCCGCGCGGGCTTCCCGGTGAACGCCGGCTTCGACGCCTTCCCCCTGTCGCCCATGACGCCGAAGATCGAAATGCTGAACCAGTTGAAGGCCGAAGCCCCGCGCGACGTGGAGGGCGAATGCGACGACATCTACCCTTCCACACCGCGCTTGAGTACTGGCGCGTCAAAAGCCCGCCGTGCTTTACCTCTCCCTGGGCGAAACCGACCACTGGGCGCACGCCGCAACTATACCGAATATCTCCCGCGCCGCCCGCCGCGTGGATGAGTACGTCAAGCGGCTGTGGGAAGCGGCGCAAAGCGATCCTCGTCGCGCGGCGTCACCAGCCTCGTCCTGGCCGTCGATCATGGGCGCGGCAAGGCTCCCGTGGGCTGGCGCAGCCACGGCCAGAAGCTGCCGCAGTCCAAGGAATGTCTGGATGGCGTTTCTCGGCCCGGACACCCAGCCGCTGGGCGAACGCAAGAACATCCCCGCCATCACCCAAAGCCAGGTGGCGGCTACCATCGCCGCGCTTCTCGGCGAAGACTACAACACCGCCCAACCGCGCGCCGGCAAACCCGTCGCCGAGGTGGTGGGCAAGTGAGTGCCGCGCCGCCCGTAGCCGTCGTCACCGGAGCCAGCCGTGGCATTGGCCGAGGCGTCGCCATCGCCCTCCACCGAGCGGGCTACCGCGTCTTTGCCACCGGCCGCACCATCCTGACGGCACAACTCCCTGGGGAGATCGAGCGCATCGCCGCGACCACACCGACACCGCCCAGACGGCAGCCCTCTTTGCCCGCGTGGCCGCCGAATGCGGCGCGCCCGACCTGCTCGTGAATGGCGCCTGGGGCGGCTATGACTGCATGGTCCGCGACGGCGTCTTCACCTGGAGCCTGCCCTTCTGGCAACAGCCCCCCGAGGCATGGCAAGCGATGATGGAGGCCGGTGTACGCGCCGGCTACGACGCCTCGCGCCAAGCCGCGCCGCTCATGATCGCCCGCGGCCGCGGCCTCATCGTCCACCTCAGCTTCTGGGCCGCACAAAAACACATCGGCAACGTCCTCTACGGCGTCTCCAAATCGGCCACCGACAAGATGGCCGCCGCCATGGCCCATGACCTCCAACCCCACGGCGTGAGCGTCGTCTCCCTCTACCCAGGTCTCGTGCGCACCGAGGCCGTCATGGAAGCCGTCAACGCCGGCTGGATCGACGCAAGCAACAGCGAGGCCCGGGTTCATCGGCCTCGTCATCGACGCCCTGGCCCGCGACCCCCGCCTCGCTGAAAAGACCGGCCGCGTGCTCGTGGCCGCCTCCCTCGCGCTGGAATATGGCGTTGTCGATATCGACGGCAGGCAGCCAAAGCCGCTCTCGCTCGATTCGGTGTAACTCCAGCGCAGGCCCTGGAACCAGCCCTCCGGCATCAACTTTGACTCTTTCAAACTGCTTGTTTCAAGCGAGTTTGAATTCTCTCGACACCCCCAACGCAGGCGTACACTGCTCGCGGACTTACCGCGGACGTGCAACGCGTCCGCTCCGGAGGAGACCGCGATGAACCGCGCCTGCCTGCTCTTGTTCTTCTCTCCTGCCTTCCTGGCAGCCAAGATTACCGATTACTCCACCGACATGGTGATCCTCGATGAGGGACAAGTTACCCAAACCCTGAAACTCTATGTCTCGGGACAGAAGTCCCGTGTCGAAGGATTTCTTGCCGGGCCCCTGGGACGCATCGTCACCATTGCCCGCCGCGACATGGGGGTCAGTTGGACCTTGTATGTCGACAAACGGCAATATTCAGAAACGTCCCTTTCTTCCAGCCAGCCGCCGGGTAAAACCGACCTGTCAATCTCGATCTGATGAACATGCGCAAACAAACCCTGGGCAGGGAAACCGTGCTCGGCTACGCGTGCACAAAGATGCGCGTCAGCCTCGGCAACCAACCCAACGGCCAGCCTCTGCACGCCATCGTGTGGGTGGCCGACGCCCTCGAACTCCCCGTGCGGTTGGATGTGATGGGGTTGATCCAGGAGAACCGCAACCTGCGCGCCGGTCCGCAACCGCCCAGCCTGTTTGAAATCCCGGCCGGCTACCGGAAAACCTCCTCGCCGGGAATGCGCAGCGAGGGACGGCCCCAGGGCGGATACTCGCATCCGGGAAGGACAACCGCCGAGGTCGGACTTGCCGCCCTGCGCGGCGGAGTCGCTGAAGCGGCCCTGGCCGGGGCGCGCCGCGAGTCCAGAATTGCCCCCGCGATACCGGAGGCTCAGCCGCAACCGGCTGGCGCTCAACATCAACCTGCCCGGCGGCGACTACCGCTCCTTCGACATGGCCACCTCCAGCCCCTCCCGCTGCAAATCGACATGCGACAAGGAGTCGCGCTGCCTCGCCTGGACCTTCGTCAAGCCCGGGGAGCCCGGCGGCATGGGCACCTGCTGGTTGAAGGACTCCGTACCCGAAGCCACCCAGGAGGACTGCTGCATCTCCGGCGTGAAGCGCTAAGCCCGCAACCCGCTCCGCACTCAGCCCGGCTTCTTCGTCTGAAAACAATAGAGCGCCGACTGCGTCTTCACGAACACCTGGTTGCCGTCGATGGCCGGTGTCGCCCACGACGTCTCATCCAGTTCATTTACCTTCAACACCTCAAACTCCGCCCCCGCCTTCATCACGGCCAACCGTGACGCGCCCCTGCTTCACCACCGCGCCCGTGCCCGGTTCTAACGCCGTGAGAATGCCGCCTTCGCGAACCACATAGAGCAGCCCCTGATACAGCAGCGGCGAGGGAATGTTCGGCAGCCCTTTCCGATACGACCAGGCGATGGCCGTGCCCGTAAGATCGCCCGCGCCCTCCGGCCGCAAAGCGTAAAGCCCGCTGCGCGCGCTGTTGCGCTTGAGGAAGATCTCCACCTCGACCGCATCCAACTGGCCGTTCTGATTCGTGTCCCACAGGAACCACAGCTCGCGCATGCCATAGGGCTTGGCCGAGGGCGACTCGTCCTTGGTCATCTTGCCGTCTTTGTTGGCGTCGTACTTCTCGAGAAACTCGGCCAGCGTCTTCTCAGCCGGCACCGGCCCCAACTCCTGCATCGGCGGCATCGACGACAGCACGTAGATCGTGCCGCCATCCACCAGCGGCGTCTGTTTGGCCTGCCACGCCATGCCATCCACCCACCACAGCCGCTCCCCCGTCGCCAGCGAATACCCGGCCACTTGGTGCGAGCCGGAAACCACCACCTGCTTCGGGCCCGCCTTGCCATTCTTGCCCCGCGGTTCAAACAACACCGGCGTCGGGAAGCTGTGCTGCGCATGCGGGCGCGCCGTCTTCCACAACTGCTTGCCTGTGTCCTTGTGCACGGCCAGCACGAACGACTCCGCCATCCTGATCGCAGATGAGCACGACGGTCGAACCAAACACCGCCGGCGAACTGCCGAAGCCATAGGGCGTATTGATCTCGCCCAGCGCCAGGCTCCAGCGCAGCTTGCCTGACTTGTCATAGCTCAGCAGGCCGGAGTGCTCCCAGATGACATACACGTTCTCGCCGTCGGTGGCCGGCGACGACATCGAGGGGCTCGCCGGTCCCTTCGGTTTCACCGGCCACGGCTTCGGAGCCTCGGCGCGCCACAACTCGCGCCCGCTCGTCCGGTCCAGCGCAACGGTGAGCAGCTTCGTGTCCTCGTGCCCGGTCAGGTACACCCGCTCGGCCGTCATCACCGGCGACGAATACGACGCCGGCGTGGCCGTTTTCCAGGCCAGGTTGTGCGAGCCGTCCATCTCCACCGGGAGCCCCGTTGAGCTCCCCACCCCCGTTCCGTTAGGTCCCCGGAACTGCCGCCATTCGCCGGTCGAGGGCGGGGCCGCGGCCAGCGGAAGCGTCAAAGCGAGAAGGGCGGTCAGGAGGCGCATTGGTATGGTTGGACGAAGGAAATGCCCCGGCGTGAGCAAAATGGCATCCGCCAAAATCATAGGACACAAAATGACCCGCCCCCTTGCGTGAGCGGGCCGCGTTCGATATACCTTGTCGGCCATCTCAGCCTTAGGGGAGCTTGCCATGATCTTGAATCGAGCGGTCTTCGCGCTGCTGCTCAGCGCCACTCTACTGCCAGCCCAGGACACGCGCGGCACCATTGCCGGCACTGTCACCGACGCCCAGCAAGCCGTAGTCGCCGGCGCCGGCGTCGTCGTCACCAACACAGGCACCAACACGGTGACACGCCTCACCACCAACTCCAGCGGCTATTATGAAGCGCCGCTCCTGCTGCCTGGCGACTATTCCGTCACCGTGGAAATGAGCGGCTTCAAACGCTACGTCCGCTCCGGCATCACGCTGGCCATCGGCGAGCGGCTCCAAATCGACGCGCCCCTCGAGGTCGGCGGTACCGCGGAATCGGTCACCGTCAACGCCGAGGCCCCGCTGCTGGAAACCTCGTCGGTCTCCACCGGCCGCGCCATCACCCACCGCGAGGTCATGGACCTGCCCGTGCTCGGCAACAACGTCAGCATGCTCACCCGCTTCTCGCCTGGCGTCCAGGTGCCGGGAACCACGCAGTTCCTCGTGCAGGGCCAGTTAGGCGGCGGCTCGGCCTACAACATGCCGGGCAACGTCGGCGGCAACGAATGGTCCATGGACGGCGCCTCGGCCAACGGCACCAACCGCCGCACCTCGTTCATGCCCAGCCCCGACGTCATCGACGAGTTCCGCATCGAAACCTCCAACTTCGACGCCTCCTTCGGCCACTCCACCGGCATCAACATCTCCATGTCCACCAAGTCCGGCGCCAACGCCCTCCACGGCTCGGCCACCTATCAGTACTTCAACCAGCGCTGGAACGCCGTGCCCTTCTTCGTCAAAAAAACCGCTATTCCCAGATCTCCGCCGCCAACCAGGCCGGCAATACGGCGCTGGCTGACCAGCTCGCCAACACACCCTTCGTCCCGCCCGGCCACACGAACAACTATCACGGGACCATCAGTGGCCCCGTGTACATCCCCAAGCTCCTCGATGGCCGCAACAAGCTCTTCTTCTTCCTCGGCTATTCGGGCCTCAAGAACCTCCAATCGGCGCGGCCCAGCGAAATCAACTACACCGTGCCCACCAACGCCATGCGCGCCGGCGATTTCTCCGCCTTGCTGCCCATCGACGCCGTCCGCTACCAGGTGTACGATCCGGCCAGCACCCGTCGCGATCCGAACCGCGCCGGCCACTGGGTACGCACGCCCTTCGCCGGCAATGTCCTGCCCCCGCGCGCGCATGACCAACCCCATCTACAGCACCTACACCCGCATGATGCCTGTGGCCAACAACGACCCCACCGATCCGCGCCGCGAGCCTGTCAACAACTACCTCGCCACGGGCATGCCAAATAACGTCAACTACCAGTCGTGGAACAACCGCATCGACTACCAGGCCAGCGAAAAACACCGCTTCTTCTTCCGCTGGTTGAAGACCAACTTTGAAGAGGACGCCCAGGGCTTCACCTATGAATCCGAGCCTGGTCTCATGGATTGGGACGAGATCCGCCCCACTGTCAGCGGCGCCTTCGACTGGACATACGCAGCCAATGCCAGCACAGGGCTCAACGCCTCCGTCGACGGCACCCTGTTCAAAAATCACAACCAGCGCCGTGGCAGCCGCCACTACACACCCACCGCCGTCGGCCTTCCCACTTATCTCGACCAGAAGTGCGAGCCAAACTGCCTTTTGCCGCGCGTCATCTGGCCCGGCATGACCTATTGGAACGGCGACATGATTCTCTCCGTCCCGCTTGACCAGGGCCACCATGGCTGGCAGCAGTCGGCTAAGTTCAACTTCTCGCAGGTGCGCGGTTCGCATTCCCTACGCGCCGGCGTCGACCTCCGCCAGCACTACCGCACGGCCGTGGTCAACGGCGGCTTCACCTCGGGCAACTTCACCTTCGCCAACAACTTCGTCCGCAAGGATGAAGACGGCTTCACCCCCGCCGGCACGCTCGGCCTCACCTGGCCACCTTCGCCCTCGGCATGCCCACCGGCATGTCCATCGACACAAACGACAGCTATGCCCTGATGAATCCCTACTACGCCGGCTACGTCCAGGACACCTGGCGCGCCACACGCAAGCTGACGCTCACCTTCGGCCTGCGCATCGAGTATGAGAAGGGCCCCACCGAGCGCTTCAACCGCGCCATCGGTTATTTCGATCCCAATCTCGAACTGCCCATCGCCGCCGCCGCCCAGGCCGCCTATGCCCGCAACCCGCTGCCTGAGCTTCCCGCCAGCCAGTTCATCGTCAAGGGCGGCAAGGTCTACACCGGCGTCAACGGCACACCGCGTGAACTCTGGCAAAGCGAACTGATGTGGCTGCCGCGTCTCTCCGCCGCCTATCAGGTAAGCAGCAAGACCGTCGTGCGCGGCGGCTACGGCATCTACTTCGACACGCTCAACGTCATGAACCAGGCCGCCGACCAGTATGGTTACTCCCGCGCCACCAACACCGTGCTCACAACCGACTTCGGTGAAAACTGGCTCGTCGGCGATCCGCAAAACAACGTCTCCCCCCTCACCAATCCCTTCCCCGTCCGCGCCAACGGCACACGCTTTGACGCGCCCCTGCAAAACTCGCTCGGCTCCATGGCCCGCGCCGGACAGGGCTTCACCTACACCCGCTATGACCGCCAGCACCCGCGCGTGCAGCGCTGGCGCGTCGGCGTGCAGCGCGAGTTATCCAGCAACATCCTCGTGGAGGGCTCCTATTGGGGCCAGTTCGCCGACCGCATCGGCCTCACCCGCCGCCGCGATGCGCTGCCGGAGCAATATTGGGCCTCGGGCAACGTTCGCAATAACGCGGTGGCCACCGATCTCAACCGCCAGGTGCCCAATCCGTTCCAGCTCTCCAACTTCGCCTCCTTGCAGTCCTCCAACCCGCTGCTCTACCAGCACCTCTCCACCCTCGGCGCCTTCACCAGCGCCACCGTGGCTAAGAACCGCCTGCTGCGCCCCTTCCCGCACATGAACGGCCTCAACGACAACAGCGACCCCCTGGGCAAGGCGCGCACACACGCCTTTGAGGTCAACTTCACCAAGCGCTTCTCGCGAGGCTTCAACCTGAACGCCTCCTACACGCGCATGTTCCAGGACAACAAGACCATCATGGAGAATGAGTTCGAATCCGCTCCCCGCATCTGGTGGCCCAGCGACACGGCGCGCCCCACCGCTTCACCGCCACGGCCATCGTCGAAATGCCCTTCGGCCGCGGCCGCCAGTTCTTCCAGACCGGCATTCTGAACCACATCCTCGGCGGCTGGCAGGCGGCGGTCACCTACGAATTCCAGAACGGCCCGCTGCTCTCCTGGGGCAACCTCATCTACAAAGGCGACATCAACTCCTTTGAAGCCGACGCCACGTCGAACACCAAGATGCTCGACCAGTGGTTCAATACCAATGTGCCCCTTGAAAAGGTGGCCGGCAACCAGTTTGCCGCCTTCCAAACGCGCGTCTTCCCCCGCTACTTCAACGGGCTGCGCGCCGACGGCATGAGCCAGTGGAACGGCAATCTGCTGCGCGAAATCAAGCTCACTGAAGCCGTCCGCTTCCAGTTCCGCGTCGACGCCATCAATCTGCAGAACCGTTCGCAGATGAACGCGCCGGACATCAACCCGGTGTCCACCAACTTCGGGCGAGTGCTGAGCCAGACCTCTTCACTGAACCGCTTTTACCAGTTGCAGGCCAGAATTCAGTTCTGAGGTAATCGCTATGCTTCCCACTTCCTACAATCGCCGCTCATGGCTCCAGTCGCTGCTCTATGGCCCGCGGCGCTATTCAGCCTGGAAGCGTTCAACGCCAAACGTTGCGACGCTGCCGCCGCCATCGGCCCCAACGACAACATCAAGGTCACCAAGCTCGAAACCTTCGTCCTCAAGAACACCTGGGTCTTCGTGAAGATCTCCACCGACGCCGGCGTCACCGGCTGGGGCGAAATGCTGAAGGACGACGCCAAGGCCTGCGCCGCCGGGGGCGCTCGAAGTGGCCGACTACCTGGTCGGCAAGGACCCCGCCGCGTCGGCTTCCACTGGCAGGCGATCCACCGCGGCGCCTTCTACCGCGGCGGCCCGATTAAGACGGCCATCTCCAGCGGCATCGACCAGGCCCTCTGGGACATCACCGGCAAGTGCTACGGCGTGCCGGTGCACCAGCTGATGGGCGGCCCGACGCGCGATCGCGTGCGCGTCTACGGCCAGTTGAGCGAGAAGACCGGCGTCAATGCCTTGAAGGTCGGCGTGCGCGGCACCAGGCGCTCGCCCTTCAAATACAACGAAGGCCAGATGTTCGTCGACGAGGTCGTTGAGCGCTTCAAGGCCCTGCGCGAAAAGGTGGGTAAGGGCGTCGACATCGGCGTCGAGTTCCACGGCGCCGTCCAGCCGCCCACGGCAAGCGTCCTCATCAAGGCGCTGGAGCCCTACCATCCCTGGTTCTACGAGGAGATCGTGCAAGCTCTCAACGTCGACGTGATGGCTGAACTTGCCAGGAAAACTCACATCCCCATCGCCACCGGCGAGCGCATCTTCACCAAGTGGGGCTTCAAGGAGATCCTCGAAAAGCGCGCCGCCGTCATCCTCCAGCCCGACGTCTGCTACGCCGGCGGCATCACCGAGTTGAAGATGATCGCGGGCATGGCCGAGGCCTACTATTCACCGCTCGCCCCGCACAACCGCAAGGCCCTGCTCGCTCGCGGCCAGCCTCCAGATCGCCGCCTCCATTCCCAACTTCCCTGATCCAGGAGCGCGGCGACAACGAGTACAGCGACCTGCTCGCCAAGCCCTGCCGCCGGTCACCAACGGCCATCGCCCGCTGCTCACCGAACCCGGCCTCGGCATCACCATCGACGAAAACAAACTCATGGCCCAGGTCGGCGAACCGCGCCCTACCGCGCCCGCTACGACGACGACGACGGCTCCGTTGTGGATTGGTAGAAACGCTCGTCTCCGGCGCGCCGGTTACTTCGACTTGCGCGCCGAATACTTGCTCAGCAGCGAAATCTTCTGCTGCCCGCCTCAGGCACACCGAGGCCGCTCTTCACGATCTGCGCGTTCTCATACGCCTTGCCATGCAAGTCGGTGTTCGCGTCGATGTCCTGGCGCAGTGTCGCCCCTTGCAGCGACACTCCGCAAACACGCCCCCGCGACCGCGACCAGGTGAGAGTCTCCGCCGTCATCGTGGCGTC
>JADJOP010000031.1 GCA_016713735.1 Bryobacterales bacterium | reverse complement strand
CCCTGCGCCCGCTTGGTCTGGCGACCAGGCGGCTACCCCCGCAAGGTTGCCTCCGGCCTACGTATGAGGGCTATCGTGTGGCTGTCTATCGTTGCGAGGTCAAACGGGTTTCACGTTCCGACGGGCGCTCTGCCGTCGCGGCAGCCGCCTATCGTTCCGCCAGTCGCGGCACCAATGACCGCGACGGTGTCACCCATGATTACCGCCGCCGCAGCCGGGGTGTCGTTCATTCCGAAATCCTCGCCCCCAGCGTTGCCCCCGACTGGGCGCAGCAGCGCAACCGCCTGTGGAACGAAGCTGAGGCCGCCGAGAACCGGCGCAACAGCGTCACGGCGCGGGAGATCATTGTCAGCCTGCCGCACGAACTCGACGACCGCCAGCGCGCCGACCTCGTGCGGGGCTTTGCCGCCGGACTGGTCGAGCGCTACGGGGTCGCCGTCGATATGAGCATTCACCGGCCCGACCCCAAAGGCGACAATCGCAACCATCACGCCCACCTGATGATGACCAGCCGCCGGATGACTGCCGAAGGTCTGGCCGCCAAGACCCGCGAGCTGGACGACCGCAAGACCGGCCCGCTGGAGATCGAGGCCATTCGCGCCCTGTGGGAGCGGGAGCAGAACAACGCCCTCAGCAAGGCCGACGTGCCCGAGCGCGTCACCCGCAAGAGCCTTGCCGAGCAGGGTATCGACCGCGAGCCCCAGCCCAAGATCGGCGAGGCCGCCAACGCCCTCATGCGCCGGGGCGAACCCTCCCGCCGGGGCGAACTGCACAAGGAAGTTGCCGACCGCAACGCGATGAAGGAGAACACCGCCCGCGTCATGGCGATGCGCGAGCAGGAAGAAGAGCAGCGCCGCGTCACCATGCGCGAACACATGGCCCGGCAGCGCAGCGAAAGGCTTGAAGCCGAGAAGCGCGAGGCTGTCACCCGCGCCCTAGACGCCGCCGCGCAGCAGGCCGCCCGCGATCAGGCGGAGAAGGAGCGGGCAGAGAAGGAACGGCAAGACCGGGAGCGCGCCGACCGCGAGCGCGCCGCACGCCCAGCGCCTCCCCCTCCGCCGGAAAAGTCAGAACCCGCCCGCCAGCAACCCCCACCAGACACACAACCGGACAGGAAGCCAGAAGCCAAGCCACCCGAAGCCCGGCCCGACCCTTCCCGCTACCCGCGAATGGGAGCGCCAGCGGCAGGCCGAACACCGCCGCCAGCGCGAGGCCGAACGCGAAGCCAACCGCCACACACAAGACTTGGGCCGCACCCGCAAGCGCGACCCGGTCTAGGGCTAGGCGGCTTTCCGCTCGCTGGCCTGTTTGGCCAGCCGCGCTCCCAGCCGTTCAACGTAAAGCGGGTTCGCCCCGTCCAGCAGGGTCAGCATCCCGAACTCGGGCATGTGCCGCACCGCCGTTGGTGAGTACAGGCCGGACGCACATTTGCTGGCGAACTCGCAGGATTCGGGGTCTTCGAGCTTGAAGAAGCCCCGGAAGCCAGAAGAGCCGTAGAGGCTGTCCAGCGCGTAGAGCTTCCGCACCTGCTCGACGGACTGGAACACCGCCCACACCTGCACCCCGTAGCCAGCGCCGAGGGTGAAGGCCCGCTCCACGATCGGCAACCGTTCGAGCTGGGCCAGTTCATCGAGGATGAACATGACGGGACGCCGCCGCCCGGTTTCCTTGCGCATCATGGTATCGAGCGCGAAGGTGGTCAGCAGCCGGGCAATCTGCGGGTAAGTGGCGAAGACCATCGCGGGCAGGCAAACGAAGATCGACAGCGACTTGGTTTCGTCGCGGAGCGCCTCCAAGTCGATGCACTCCGGCCCGGCCCTGAACAGGGCCGCCAGTGCCGGGTTGTCGAGCCAGCGCGTCGCCTGTGTCGCCGTCGAGACGATGGAGCCCCGTTCGTTGTCGGGGATACTGGCAAAACTCTCGGCTAGCCGGGCCACCAGCCCGTCTATCGCGTCGTTCTGGGGCATGTAGTCTTTGACAGTCACATCGAGCAGGCCGGTCAGCAGGGCGCGCAGGGTGATAAGGTCACGCGCCCGCCCGCCCAGCAGCTCTTCGGAGGCGGTGCAGATATGCAGGGCCAGCATACGGATGAGGCTCCGGGCGCTGTTGTTCCAGTGGTCGTCCTTGCCGACCACCAGAGCTTCGGCCAGATAGTCGGCGCGTGTCACCATATCGCCCTTCTGCATGGCGGCAATCGGGTTGAAGCGGGCAGAAGGCCGCCCGGTCAGGTTCTCCACGTCGAAGGCGGCAATCCTGCCGCCCCGCCCTTCGCGGCACTCGGCAGTCTTGCGGCAGTTCTCGCCCTTGGGGTCGAGGACGAAAACGCTGTGCGGGTACATCATCAGGTTCGGGACAAGCAAATCCCGGCCCTTGCCGGAGCGGGTGGAGGCAACAATCATCGCGTGCTTTTCCGTCTTGTAGTGGAACTCGCGCCCATTGACGTAGCCGAGGAACAGCGACGCCCCTTTGGTCGTCTGCCGGTTGGCCTTTTCAAAGCGGGCCAGCTCCTCGCCCGCCAGCATCACCGGATTGCCCTCAATACCCATCGCCGAGCCGCCATGCAGCCCGAGGGCGTACCGTGCCTGCCGCATCCAGCTTTTCTCGTAATCGCTCTTGTGGATCGCTTTAACGATGAACTCACCGAACCAGACCCCCAGCCGTTTGACGAAGGCCAGACTGAACAGCAGCGCGAAGCCCAGCCCCATGACCGTCATGACCGGCCCGAAGATGATGGCCGCCATTGCTGCTGCCAGCCCCACCAGAAACACCAGCAGCCCCAGCGGCAGCGTTATCGGCAGCGTGACCAGAGCCACCAGCCACGACAGGCCCATGGCCCCCAGCGTGCCGTAGCCGGTTATCTCCGACCCCCACAGCCACAGCTTCGAGATAACTGCCTGCGGGTTCTTCCACATCACGAGCGAAGCAAAGGCCAGCAGCCCGGTCAGGACAAGCCCGACTATCAGCCACCACGCCCCCACCCGTGCCCAGTTCTGGGCCAGCCAGCGCAGCGAGCCGCGCAGGTCGGCCCGCTCCGCGCTCTCCCAGATGCTTTTTCCAAACTTCCGCAGCCCCGCTTCAAGCAGGGCCGGGAAGGCCAGCAGCCCTCCCCGCAGGTTTGAGCCGGACTGTTCCCCAAGTGAATCTTCCTGAGTCGTTTGCATGATTTTTCCTCGTCAAGGGTGCAACGGAAAAGGCAACCGCGCCGACGTTCTGGACTTCGTCAGCCGTTCGGCGTCCGGTGCGGACAGAAACACCGCACCGCGCAAGGCTTGCGCCCGCGTCGAGACAGGAACCCGTCATAGTTTTTCTCCTTGAGTTGGTGAAACAAGTTCGCAACAAAGCCGCACGGCAGTTTTTGACAGCCGTGCAGAACAAGGGCCGGAGCGCGCTCCGGCCCTTTTAACCTCACCTGTTACGGGAAATCAGGAACCGCTGCTGCCGTTCCCGCTGTTGATGCGCTGGATATACGCTTCGCTCTATTCATACGACTGCTGCGGCGCATGAGCCCAGCCCTGCTTCGCCTCGTGCTGGCCTGCCAGCGTCGAGCCTGTCTGCGAAGTGGAACCGTCGGAATTGCGGAAGGGGGCGAGATAGGGGGTATCCACGGCAAATCCTTTCCTTGGCAAAGTCCATCGAAAAGAAAACTCAACCCGGAATGAAGGGAAACAGGGCCATAACTCCGCCGGATTTTGGCACATCATATCAACCACCCTGATTTTGTGTGTATGACAAACGTAACGGTTTGTAGCCAACTGTAACCACACCGCCAACAGGGCGGCGAACCCGCAGACCGTGCCGGACTGCGGGCCGGGCTTGCAGTCGCTGCGCTTCCCGAGCCTGTAGTCTCGGCCTGCCGGTTTCAATCCCTTTCGCGGAAATCACCGGCGGCACTTGCACTCCCGCCGCAGCCGCGCTCCGGCTTTCGCCCGAGCGCGGAAAACGGAGCGCGTCTGGCTCAAGGCTTGGCCTTGATCATCGTTCCGGCCACAACCGTCCGTTGCGTTTGATGAAAGTCCTGCGGGAGAGTGGCAGAACCCTCGAAATTTCGTACCCTTGGAAGTGCGAACTAACCGAGGGAGAAGGAAGATGCTCAAGGGTCCTGCCGGGATTGACTTTAACTCAGACACGAGGCGAGTGCCACCGCGCGCTGCCTGGCCGTCGATGGAGGGTTGGTCGTCGTGATACGTCGCTCGCGCCTGGAGCGGGCGGAGCAGCTTGGGGCGGCCAGCGCGCGCTTGGCGGCAGGACAGCCGCAGCGGCAAGTGGCCGCCGACCTCGGGCTGGCACGTAGTACCCTGCAGGATTGGCGCAAGCCGGAGGCGGTCGGCGTGGCTCCCGCGGCCCTGGCGGCGTGGCTGGAGACGCCGGAGGGCGTGCGGTGGCTGCATCAACTGGTGTTGGCGGCGCATTTCAGCATCACCCTGCAGGGCGCTGCCGGCATTCGGGTGGTGTGCCAATTCCTTGAGTTGAGCGGGCTGTCGGCATTCGTCGGCGCCAGCTACGGCACCCAGCAAGGCCTCAATGCGGCGCTGGAGGAGGCGCTGGTCGCCGTCGCGGATGAGCAGCGCGCGGCGCTGGCGCGGGGCATGCCGCACCGGGATCCACGGTGTGAGGATGAGACTTTCCATCCACAGATCTGTCTGGTGGCGCTGGAGCCGGTGTCGGGCTTTCTTCTTCTGGAACAGTACGCGGCGGATCGTCAGGCGGCGACCTGGACGCAGGCGCTCCAGGAAGCTTTGGTCGGCTTGGATGTCGCCGTGATCCAGGGCACCAGCGACGAGGCTGGGGCGTTGCATCGGCATGTCGAGGTGGACCTGGGTGCCCATCATTCGCCGGACCTCTTCCATGGCCAGCATGAGGTCTCGAAGGCCACCAGTCTCTCCCTGGCCCGCCAGGTTCGGCAGTCCGCCGCGACCGTGGTGGCCGCTCAGCAGGCGTGGGCGGTTGAGCGGGCGGCCCAGCAGGCGTACGAAGAGCTGTCGCCTCGTCCCTGCGGTCGTCCGCCCGCGTTCGCCGCCCGCCTCCAGGCCGCCGTGAGCGAGGTGGTGCAGGCCGAAATCGCGCACACCCAGGCGCAGGCGCGTCAGAGCGAAGCCCGCGAACTGGTGCGTGAGCTGGGCATCCTGTATCACCCGTATGACCTGGAGCGCGGACAGGCACAACCGGTCGAACAGGTCGCGCAGCGCTTCAACGGCGTCTGGGCGCAGCTCGGGCGTATCGCCCAGGCCGCTAATCTGCCGACGCGCGCCCGTGAGCGCCTGGCCAAGGCGCAACGTCTGACTACCCAACTGCTGGCCACCCTCACCTTTTTCTTCGCCACCCTGCAGTTGCAGATCGAGGCCCTCGCGCTGCCACCCGACCTGGAGCGCGTCCTCGTCGAACAACTGATTCCTCCCCTGTATCTGGAGCGCGTCGCCGCGCGCAGCACCCACGCCGAGCCGCGTCACCGACTGCGCGCACTGAGCCACCAGTTGCTCGAACCGCTGCGCCACCGCGACCATCCGCTTCAGGCCTTGCCGAGCGCCGAGCGAGCGCGCCTGGAACAGGTCGCCGGTGAATGCGCCGATCGCTTCCAGCGCAGCAGTTCCGGGGTGGAGGGCCGTAACGGACAACTGGCCCTGCATCACCAGGGCCGCCATCGCCTGAGCGACCGCAAGCTCGCGGCGCTCACCGCCGTGCACAACTATCACCTCCGTCGCGCCGACGGCACGACCGCCGCCGAGCGCTTCTTTGGCCGTGCCCACGAAACGCTGTTCGGGCAGGTGCTCCAGCGCATGCCACTGCCTCCACGGCCCGCGCGACGACGACCTCGACCGCCCAAGCCGCCCTGTCTGATGCCGCTGGCGGCGTAGGTAGGGGGTGGCCGGAACGATGATCAAGGCCCAAGGCTTCGCCTTCAGCCCGCGCTGGGCATGTTGCTAGTCCCTAGGGGACTAGCACACTACCCTATTCACCACACACCGAAAATTAACTATAATTTGCTCTTTAAGCTAACGGAGATTTCACTATGACAAACGATGATCAATCCTTACTTTTGTTTCAAAACAAGGTTGCCGCTTTAGACCTTGATCCGATTATTTTTAAGCTCATGAATCCTGAAGATGGGGAAGGTTGCACCCTACACTATGCTGATACACTAGCTATTCAGTATAGGCAGTTTCTTACTCTCTGTTATCTTTACCCAGAGGAAAACATCGTTCCAACACAACCGATTGATAAAATATGGCACACTCACATCTTAGATACAAAAAAATATCAAGACGACTGTGAGTTTTTATTTGGATATTACCTGCATCACTTTCCATACTTCGGCCTTCGTGGTGACGACGATAAAAACAACTTGGCTAAGGCAGGAAAAGAAACAAGAAGATTATTCAATTTACATTTCCCATACGCACTGTCCACCCAAACCGCTGATTGCACCACTCAGTGTGGTTCTTCCCAATGCAAAACCCACAATGCAGCGATAGTGGTTGTAATCCCAGCTTCAACAACGTCCGCCCACGACCGGATCGTTCTGCCATGTTGATGTAATTAGACCATTACACAGCACATTTCTCCTCAGTATCCTCTGATCTTCGCCATTATGGCGTATAGAAACCCTAGCCACGGTTATTTCATTGAGCTATGTTCCTTAGCTCAGTCCAACGGACTATGGCTGTTGTTTCGGTGTCGTCTAATGGCAGGACTGAGGATTTTGATTCCTCCAATCGTGGTTCGAATCCATGCACCGAAACAGCTAGCCTTTCCAGCCGCAGTTCGACCGCGCACCTGCGCCCGGTCGACCATTTAATTTAATTTAAAATCACCGGCGGCACTTGCACTCCCGCCGCAGCCGCGCTCCGGCGCTGCCAGAGCGCGGAAGAACGGCGGCGCGTAAAACGGCTCAAGGCTTCGCCTTCAGCCCGCGCCGAGCCTCTCGCCCGCCCCAGACGCAGAAAGGGCCGGAGTCTCCCCCGGCCCTCACCACCTTGGCGGTCATCGCATCCCTGCTGTACCGCAAAAAAAGACTACCCTAAGTCGCGAACCCTTGCTAGCGTTACGTCATGTTGATTCGCGATGACAGCATCCGGCCCAAGCGCCGCTTCAATCCAGCCTCGCGCTGCTCCCCGGAAATCCACCAGCTCCGCCGCGAGCTGGCACGGGCCGCCAAGACGCCCAAGAAGCCAAGGAAGCCGCGCCGCACACAGCGCGCCCGTTCTCCAAGCCCCAAGCCAAGGCACACAGCCAGCCGCTAACCTCTCTCTGCCTTCTCCGCTGTCCGGGCTTCTCCGTGGCGACTTTCTCCTGCCGGTGACGGGGGCCGGGTTTGTCTGCTGTCTTCAGTTCCCTTTCGCCGTGACCACACGCGGGCGGGGTTCGGGCAAGGATCGCCGACGCCGCTTGCCGTCAATGACGTTTTTCGGTTCCCCCTGAAGGTCGCCCCCAAAAAACTATGACCGCTGCGCTTGAACGTCGGCGAGTGCCCTCTCTCGCCCCCGCCGTGGGGGTCACTTGAACGAAAGAGGAAATGAGCATGAGGGCAGCCGCGAAACCAGCCACCCCGGCCCCCTGTTCCCGCTGGGCAAGGTCGTCGCCACCCCCGGCGCGCTCGAACAGACAAACCCTTGGCAGCTCGAAGTCTATCTCGGCCGCCATGTCCGGGGCGATTGGGGCTGTGTCTGCGCCGAGGACGCAGCGACCAACGCCGAGGCGGTGCGCCACGGCAACCGCATCCTCTCGGCCTATCCGATCGACCCCGCCAAGCCCTGCAAGGGCTACGGCGACAACACCCTCTGGCTCATCACCGAGGGCGACCGCAGCGTGACCACCTTCCTCCTGCCCAGCGAATACTGACCGGGCAGCGCCCGCGCCGGCAGCACCGGCGCGGGCTTCTTTCTTACCACCAGGTCGTCAGTCTTCGGTGTTGGCGTGTCTGTTGATGTTGCTCCGATGCTCCGGTTCTTTGCTGGCCGGTTCTGGCGGCTTCGGAGCTTGAGCCGGAGGAATAATGGACGGGTCGCAATGCTTCTGAACTGCCACCTGCTCCAAAGCATCCCTCTCGCCTTTCAGGCGTGAATACTCGGTAGCTTGCGGCCCATCGCCACCTTCGAGGAAGAACAGGGCTGGCCAGAACAGAATCATCCCAACTGCCATTTGCGCATTGTCGTCGCTGGCTGTTTTATTGAGCTGTCCGTAAAGCTCGTTGGCCCGCCGCGTGACGCGCTGCAATTCAGCACCAATCTGCGAGCAGTCGTAGCTCTGATATTGCACCGGCGAAACATAGGATGCTGTCATTTCGTCCGGGCTCGAAGCACAACCGGCAAGACTGAGAGCAACAATAGAAATGATGACTGAGCGCATTGGTTCCTCCTGTTATGACACAGTGGTTCCGGTAGCACGGCAACCTATAGTGGTCACTCTTCTTTCGTCAAAATGTCCGCCAACTCATCCCGTCTGCTGCACAAAAGCCACCAAGAAATCTATCCCGGCGAACCCGCAGCCCGTGCCGGACTGCGGGCCGGGCGCTACTCGCTGCGCTCCCCGAGCCTGAAGTCTCGGCCATCCGGTAACGCTCCCTTTCGCAGGAATCACCGGCGGCGGCTCGCCCCCGCCGGAACCGCGCTCCGGCTTGCGCCCGAGCGCAGGCAACGACGGCGTGACTGGCTCAGGGCTTCGCCCTCAGCCCGCGCCGGAAACCGCTTGCGGGCCAGCCCAGCGGCGCAGGGCAAGCGTCAGGCTTCGCCAGTTGGCGGGGTGTCCCCGTCCTTCTGCTGCCATGCCTTCCATCTAATCCCCCCTCTTTTCCTCGCCACGCTGACGTTCCGCTTGGTCGAGCTGGCCGGGTGCGGCACTGGCTTGCTCAGTTGCTTCCTTTCCGGGCCGGGAAGAATCCCCCACGGGCTTTCGGCGTCCTAAGCCCCCCGGCGGGGCCGATCAAGCATGAACGGCTGACTCCCCGGCCTGCAAGCCGGGTCCCCTCCATTAAAGCTGTGACGGCCCCTCAATCCGGGGAGCTTTCAGGTGACGCCGCCCGCAGGGGCTCATCCCTGCGCGCTAACTGGAAAGGAACCAGAAACATGAGCAACCATCCCACCCACCGTCTGTTCTTCGCGCAGACCTACAAGCGTCACGGCGAGGAAAAGACCCAGTGGATCGACTGCGGCGCTGCATGGCAGCAGAAGGACGGCGAGAGCTTCACCCTCTCCGTCCAGACCCTGCCCATCGGCTTCTTCGCCGAGGGCCGTCTCGTCCTCCGCAAGATTCCCGAAGTCGGCGACCCCGAGGCTTAGCACCCTCGCCACTGGCCCCGCCCGGCGGTGACGCCGGGCGGGGCTTTTGGTGCTTCCCTCCGGGCCGCCCGCACCATCCGGCCTCTCTGGCACTTTGCCACTCTGCCGGAAGCCAACCCCCTTCTCTCTTACCTGTCTTCCCCCTTTCCGGGCGAACCCGCAGCCCGTGCCGGACTGCGGGCCGGGCGCTACTCCCCCGGCCTTCGCCGGGGTCACCGAGCCTGTAGTCTCGGCCATCCGGTCACGCTCCCTTTCGCAGAAATCACCGGCGGCGGCTCGCCCCCGCCGGAACCGCGCTCCGGCTTGCGCCCGAGCGCGGCCAACGACGGCGCGTATGGGCTCAAGGCTTCGCCTTCAGCCCGCGCCGAAAAGCGCTTGGGGGCCAGCCCCCCGGCGCAGGGCAAGGGTAAAGCTTCGCCAGTTGGCGGGGTGTCCCCGGCCTTCCGCGTTTCACTTGTGCAGGCCGGGTGATCCCCCTCCCCGCCCCCTGCCCTTGCCCTTTGCACCCCCCGGTCTCGCCGACGGGCGTCGGGTGCATGCGCGCACAACAACGCATGCACCCGCAGCCCTTCATTCAGGAGAACCGACAATGACCACCCCGACCACCCAAACCACCAAGCCCGATGTTTATAGCCGCGTTACCGCCCGCATTCTGGCCGACCTTGAAAAGGGCGTCCGCCCTTGGGTCAGGCCGTGGAATGCCGAACACGCCGCCGGGCGTATTACCCGACCTTTGCGCGCCAACGGCACCCCTTACAAGGGCATCAATGTCTTCCTGCTCTGGGCCGAGGCGATGGAAAAAGGCTATAGCGCCCCGTTCTGGATGACCTTCAAACAGGCCGCCGAGATTGGCGCGCATGTCAGGAAGGGCGAGCATGGCGCGCTTGTGGTGTATGCCGACAAATTCACCCGCACCGAAACCGACACCAAGGGCGAAGAGTGCGAACGGGAGATCCCGTTCATGAAGGCTTACACCGTGTTCAACGTGGAGCAGATTGACGACCTGCCCGCCCATTACACCGCCCCGCCCCCGCCACGGCCCGAACCCCCGCAGCGCATCGCCGCCGCCGAGGCTTTCTTTGCCGGGACTGGCGCAGACATCCGCCACGGCGGCAGCCGGGCCTTTTACTCCACCACTTACGACTTTATCCAGATGCCGCCCTTCGAGGCCTTCCGGGACGCCGAGAGCCACGCCGCCACGCTGGCGCACGAGCTGACCCACTGGACGCGCCACCCCTCACGGCTCGACCGGGACTTCGGACGGAAGAGGCAAGGCGATGAAGGTTACGCCCGCGAAGAGCTGGTCGCCGAAATGGGCGCGGCTTTCCTGTGCGCCGACCTCGGCATTACCCCGGAAGTGCGCGCCGACCACGCCGCCTATCTGGCAAGCTGGCTTGAAGTGCTGAACAACGACAAGCGCTTTATCTTCACCGCCGCCAGCGCCGCCCAGCGCGCCGCCGACTACCTGCACGGCCTGCAACCGAAGACCGAGGAGGCCGAGCAACTGGCCGCCTGACACCCGGCCCGGCGGCTCACCCCGCCGGGCTACTTTTTTGCGGGCCGCCCCACCTGGTCGGCCCGCCCCCGGCGCGACCGCGCAAAGATGCCCGGTCGCGCCGGTGAAACCAGCGGCGGCAGTTTCACTCCCGCCGGGGCCGCGCTCTCGCTTCGCTTGAGCGCGGCCAGAACGACGGCGCAGGCTTCAAGGCTTCGCCTTTTGCCCGCGCCTCTCTACCGCCAGTCCCGAGGCGGCAGGCCACTCAAGACGCCTCCAGCCTCTCGATGAGCTGGGGAAGGTCATAGACGGCACCGGCCCAATCGGGCCGGTCAAGTTCCAAGCTTTCCAGACACTCGGCCAGCAAACTCCTGACCACTTCCAGCATGAAGCCCTCGCCCGCTGCAGCGCTGGGCGAAAGACCGCCCCGGTCGCTTTCGCCGATCAGCGCGGCCATGCCTTGCAGCGCCCGGTAACATTTGTCGTGCTGTCCCCCATCCAGCGCCCGCCGCGCCACCTTCGCCAGCCCTTTGGCTGTCTCAATCCGGGCCGCCTGTGCAGCTTTGGCAAAGTCCGTTTTCATGGGGGTCATTTTCTCATGCCCGGCCCGCAGACCGTGCCGGACTGCGGGCCGGGTTTTATATCAGCGACGGCGGCTCACGCCCCCCGCCGGGGCCGCGCTCCGGCTTGCGCCCGAGCGCGGGAAACAGCGGCGCGACTGGCTCAGGGCTTTGCCCTCAGCCCGCGCCGCTCCTGCCGCCAGTTCCACGGCGGCTCGCAGTACCCCGCCCACTACCCTTTCCTCACACCTCTCAACCCGCGCGGATTTACCACCACAGCAAGACCAAGTTGGAGGATAGCCCGACGTTTAAGGTCGTGTATTGAGGTTTGCCTCATTCAGCCGAGGTTATCAGTCGTCGGTGTTAGGCTTTGTAGGCTAGTAAGTTTTTGAATGTCACGGGCGATAATGTTTTCCGCACAGGCGCGGCAGTAGTGATCCCAGCTCCGACCATTACTAACTTTGAGTCGCACTTCGCCTCTCTCGATCCGGTGCCTAGCGTTGGCTTGGCAGTTATGGGCTTTCCCTGCGGTATCAACCCTGACACGAACGACCAGCGACTTAATTGACATCGAACACCTCGCGTGCTGCGGCAGCAACGATGTTAGCGAAGTCCGCGTCGATTTGATCTAACTCGGGACGCGAGAACTCGTGCCGCTGTCCGCTGGTACGGCCTACAGCGGCATTCACATGCCGATCAATAGCGGATTTCAAAACAATCAGGTTGGTGCGGCCAAGGTGTTGCCGGTCAAGGTCGTAGCCTGCAGGGTTCATCCCCCTTTGGCCAAGAATCCGCGCTGCCTCATTACGCACGCGCGTATCTAGTCCGTCACGCATTGCTTGACGTTGAGCCACCCGTGTTGTCGGCACAGGTTGCAAGGTTTGCCTGGTTGGGTCGAAGTCTCCGGCGATGACGCCGCGCTCCTGCAGAAGCCGGATTGCCGCGGCTTCATCTGGTTCCAGCAAGTGGATTTCTTCGAGCTGGATTTCGGACTGCCCTCGCATTTCCATTTCGTTCTGTGGTCGTGGTGGCACAGGGAAAATCTCGCGTTCGCCATGCGGATCAGCGGGGTCGAGACCTTCGAGAGGCAGGAGTTGATCGAAGTACGCTTGATCCGCTTCACTGTATTGTTGGAAGTCTCCCCATCGCCGCGCGATGTTTGCTCCGGCGTGAAACACCACCACGCCCTGATTAACGACGTGGCCAGGCGCGTTCTGCCTAATTACCCGCATGATGCGTCCGACAAATTGCACAAAAGGTGACAGGTTGCTGAATATGCTGAAGACTGCCGCCACGGCTAAGAGCGGATGGTCGAAACCCTCACCTAGCTTACGCACCTGCACGATGACATCGAGTTGGTGATTGTCGAGTTGCCCCATGACGCGCTGATTTGCCGCGCCATCTTCGCGGGAGTGCACGTAGCCAGCCCGCCGCCCGCGCGCAGTGTAAGCTTCTACAATTTGTCGGCAATGCTCGAAGTTGAGTGCCGACGCGATGATTTTTAGTCTCGCCTCACCTGTTTCCGTGCGCAATCGGTCGAGTTCACGAATTGAGGCGTCCACGATGGTGTTCAGTGTTTCTGGCGAAGTGACGATGCTGCGCCGGAAGTCAGCTTCTGTTTCGCCGAGCCGGCGCACTTCGTCAAGACTGACCTCAATCTCTTGGGCTCCCTCACGTCGAACGTAACGCAGGGTGCTAGGATTAAGTTGAACAGCCTTCAGGCGCTTAACGTAGCCTTCCTGAATCGCCCGGAAAATTGGGTAGGAGTAGAGGACACGACCAGCCATAATTTGGCCGTCAGCTCGTAGAGGTGTCGCGCTGAAATTGACGATCCGTGCATTTGGAAAGCGCGCCTTCAATATTTCCCAACTTTCAGCGACGCTATGGTGTCCTTCATCGAACAGGATCAAGTCGAAGTAGTCAGCCGGGAGAGCTTGTAGCCATCGATTTGCCTCCCCCTGAAGCTGCTGAATATTCGTAATGACAACGTGTGCTTCGTTCAGATCAGCGCGGTTTGTCGTCGTGCCGCGAATTTCCACGGGTTCCAGGATAGGAGCGCCGGTGCGCACATGGCACTCTTTGGTGAACATGCTCGCGTTGCTGGGATTGAAGTCTTCTGCCAACTGCCCGGCTATATGAACGCCAGGTGACCAGTGTGCGATTCGACCGGAAAGCGAAAGGG
>JADJOP010000030.1 GCA_016713735.1 Bryobacterales bacterium | reverse complement strand
GATTTCGCCGAGGCCCTTGAAGCGCGTGATCTCGGGCTTGCCGCCCAGCGCCTTGATGGCCGCGTCGCGTTCGGTCTCGCTGTAGCAATAGCGCGTCTCCTGTTTGTTGCGGACGCGAAAGAGGGTCTCCAGCACGTAGAGGTGACCGTCGTGGACGAGTTGCTCGAAGAAGCGGTAGAAGTAGGTGATGAGGAGGTTGCGGATGTGCAGGCCGTCCACATCGGCGTCGGTGGCGAGGATGACCTTCTCGTAGCGGAGAGTGTCCAGGGTGTCCTCGATGTTCAGGCTCTGCATGAGGTTGTAAAGCTCGTCGTTCTTGTACATCACGTCGCGCTTGAGATCCCAGACGTTGAGGGGCTTGCCTTTGAGCACAAAGACAGCCTGAGTGTTCACGTCGCGGCAGCTCGTGATCGAGCCGGCGGCGGACTGGCCTTCGCAGAGGAAGACCATGGTGCCGCGGCCCTTGTCCTTTTTCTTCTCGAAGTGGTGTTTGCAGTCCTTGAGTTGCGGGATGCGGAACGAGATCGCCTTGGCGCGTTCGCGGGCGAGCTTCTTCACCTCCTGGAGTTCCTTGCGCAACAGCCGGGTGTCCTCGGCCTTGGCGAGAATCTGCTCGGCGATGGGCTTGTTGCGGTTGAAGAAGGTCAGCAGCTCCTCGCGGACCTTGTTGACCAGCTCGGTGCGGATTTCCGTGTTGCCCAGCTTGTTCTTGGTCTGCGACTCGAAGACGGGATCCTTCAGGCGGATGCTAACGGCGGCCACGATGCCTTCGCGGACGTCGTCGCCCTCGTAGCTCTTCTTGCCGTATTCGTTGACCGCCTTGAGCAGGCCCTCGCGAAAGGCGCTGAGGTGGGTGCCGCCGTCGCTGGTGAACTGGCCGTTGACGAAGGACAGAATCTCCTCGCCGTAACGGCTGTTGGCGTGGGTGAAGCAGAACTCGAGCGTCTTGCTGCTGTAATGCAGCGGCGGATACATCGGCTCGCTGTTGTCCGAGGCCAGTTCCTCCATGACTAGGTCCATGAGGCCGAGGCGGCTCTGGAAGGTCTTGCCGTTGTAGATGAGGCGCAGGCCGGCGTTGAGATAGCTGTAATGGCGCAGGCGGCGCTCGATAAATTCAGGCTTGAACTCGGTCTCCTTGAAGATTTCCGGGTCCGGCTCGAACTCGATGTAGGTGCCATTCGGCTCTTTGGTCTGGCCGGCATCCTCTTTGCGCAGCTTCCCTTGCTTGAAGCTGGCCTCGGCGAACTCGCCGTCACGATGGCTCCGGACAAGGAAGTGCTTCGAGAGGGCGTTGACGGCCTTGGTGCCGACGCCGTTGAGGCCAACGCTGAACTGGAAGACCTCGTCGTTGTACTTCGCGCCGGTGTTAATCTTCGAGACGCAGTCCACGACCTTGCCCAGCGGGATGCCGCGGCCGTGGTCCCGCACGCGGACGCGGGTGCCTTCGACCTGGATTTGCACCTCGCGCCCGTGGCCCATGATGAATTCGTCAATCGCGTTGTCCACGACCTCCTTGAGCAGGATGTAGCAGCCGTCGTCGTAATGCGCGCCGCTGCCGATGCGCCCGATGTACATGCCGGTGCGCAGCCGGATGTGCTCCAGCGAGGACAGGGTCTTGATCTTGCTCTCGTCGTAAACGTGTTTGGTGGTGTCAGCCATGGAATGGGTTGCCGGAATGATGGGAAAAGCCGCCCGGGAAGCAAAGCGCAACCCGGTCGCGGCGCGGCGGGGGCGCCGCGGTGACTTCCCGGCTTGCCCCGGAAGGACTTCCGCGCCGACACTGCGCCGCCCGATGCCCTTTGAACCGCTCGATTTAAGCCGGGTTCAGGTCTTCCCGCTGGCCCAGCAAAGGAGCTTGAGCAAGCTGGAAGACCTGCTGGCGGCGGCGGCAAACCCGCCGCCGTGCCCGCCGTGCCCGCCGGACGTCGCGCAGCGTGTCGAAACCACCGCCCGCGCCGTGGCCGCCGCCCGGCACCGCGACGCCGCGGTGATGTTGCTCTACGGGGCGCACTTGGTGAAAAACGGGCTGATGCCGGTGATCAACCGCCTGCTCGGAACGCGGCTGGCTCACGCACCTGGCCACCAACGGGGCGGGAACGATCCATGACTGGGAACTGGCGTTCCTGGGCCGCACGGAGGAAAGCGTCCGCGAGAACGTCGTGGCCGGGTGCTTTGGCACCTGGGATGAGACGGGGCGCAACTGGACGCTGGCGATGCTGGCGGGGGGATTGCGCGGGGAGGGCTGCGGGCGGAGCCTGGGGCGCTTCATGCTGGAGGATGGCGTGACGCTGCCGACGGTGGCGGAACTCGAGCAGCAGCTTCGCCGGGAACCGGGGCATCCCCTGGCCCCCGCGCGGGCGGAAGTGCTGCAGACTTTGCTCCGCCACGGCCAGCCGGGAGGCCGGGTGGAGGTGCGGCATCCCTGGAAAGCACACTCGATCGTGGCCACGGCGGCCCGCCTGGGGGTACCACTGACCGTGCATCCGGGGATCGGCTATGACATCGTGGCGACGCACCCTTGGTTCAGCGGGGCGGCGGCGGGGCGGGCGGCGCAGGTGGATTTCGGGTGGTTCGGCGGGGCGGTCGAGCGGCTGGATGGCGGGGTGGTATTGAGCGTCGGCTCCGCGATCATGGCACCGCAAGTGTTTGAAAAGAGCCTGAGCTGCGTGAACAACCTGCGGCGGCAGGCGGGCCGCATGCAGGTCACCGGGCACCGGTTGGTGGTGGTGGATTTGCAGGACGGGGGCGGCTGGGACTGGTCGGCGGGTGAGCCCCCCAAGGACAATCCGGCGTACTACCTGCGCTTCTGCAAGAGCTTCGACCGGATGGGTGGGGAAATGGAGTACGTCCAGTGCGACAACCGGGTGTTTTTGGTGGAGTTGCTCCGGAGGCTGGAAGCAGAGCCGGGTTGAACGGGTTGAACGACGCGCGCGTTCCAGTGGTCAAATTCGCGCAACCGGGTCGCCTGGCCGGCGGTTTTTTTCCTTCACACCGGCAGGCGGCTTCCCCAATCTACGCAGCCCTACCCATCTGCTTTTATGTCATCGCCAAGCCCTTCCCCCCGCCGTTGCCTCGCGCCCGGGTTTTCGACCGACGGAATCCGCCTGCGCCAGCTTGGGGCGCTGGTCGGGGGCGGCCTGCTGTGCGCCGCCCTGCCGGCCTCGGCGCAGTACTCGCTGACTGTGGCGGACGAATTCTCAAGCTACCAGCCCCCCTCTTCACAGCGCGCCCCGGGACCGGCCTCCGGAAGCTCCAACATGCGACTGGGGCCCACGGAATGGACCTTTGGCGCAGGCTCAGCATGACGTGGACGTCCAACGCCCGGATGACCAGCACCGATACGAGCAGCAGCTTCATCCTGACGCCGACCGTCTCGGCCAACATGTTTTTCCCCATTACCGAGCGCACCTCGCTGAGGCTGGGGCTGACGATGTGCTTCAGCTTCTACCTGAACGGCGACGACTCTGATCTGGACGGCTTTATCTCGCCCCGAACACCCGCCTGTCCTACACGATGTACATCGGCGATGTGCAGTTGTCGTTTTACGACGGGATCTCCGCGTCGCAATTCGCCTATACCGACCCGACCGTGGGCAACGACAACGCAGATGCCCGCTCGCTGAGCAACACGTTCGGCGCGAGCGCCTCGACCCGGCTCTACAAGACTTCCTTGTCGGGCGGCTTCGCGCAGAACAATAGCTGGGAACTGGGGGGCGACAACGGCACGGGAGACACGGGATCGCAGAATCTGTGGGCTCAGGCGGGGTATCAAATTTTCCCCGAACTGACCGCCGGAGTCAACGGCGGGCTGACCTGGCAGCATTATGGCGGCAACAACCAGACGGCGATTGACGGCGGATTCCAATGGAACATCGGCCCGTACGCAAGCTGGCTGGTGACGGAGCGACTCTCGGTTGATGGCTCGTTCGGCTACACCGTTTACACGCAGGACTACAAGTTCGGGCTGCCGGCCACGGATTCAGGCAGCATGTACTGGCAACTCGGCATCACGCACCGGCCGGCCGACTTCCTCTCCTACTCCCTCTCCGCCGGCCACACCATCAGCCCCGGCTACTACGAAGGGCCAACCGACGCCTACAATGTCAGTCTCGGGC
>JADJOP010000029.1 GCA_016713735.1 Bryobacterales bacterium | reverse complement strand
GGCGGTGAAGGACAACCCGTCGACCTACACGGGACTGGCGCAAGATTATCGACCGCAAGGACATCGGGTTGGTGTTCGTGGCCACGCCGCCGCACTTGCACGCGGAGATGGCGATTGCGGCGCTGCAGGCGGCAAGCACGTCTATTGCGAGAAGCTGATTGGGGTGGCGGCTCAGCAGGTGAAAGAGGTCGAAGGCCGCCAGGGGTTCGCAGAAGATGTTCCTGGCGGGGCAGCAACTGCGCTCCTAAAGCAAGCAGTTGGGCGAGGCGGTGAGGAAGATCCGCGAGGGGGCGATTGGCGATGTGATCATGGTGAAGGCGCAGAGGCACGCCACGGCAGACCTGCCGCACGACGGGAGCTCGGGCGACTGGTATTTCGATGTGTCGAAGTCGGGCGGGTATTTGATCGAGCAGTCGGTGCACAACCTGGATGCATGCAACTGGGCGATTAGGGCTCATCCGACGCGGGCGCGTGCGGGTTTGGGGCGATCCAGCTTTACAAGAACCAGCCGCCGGGACGGACGATTTTCGACGCGGCAGCATCACGTATGAATATCCGAACGGGATCAAGATGTCATTCACGCAGAATGTATTTTACCCGCGCAACGATGCCGGCCGGGAACCAGTACATCTACGTCTACGGAACCAAGGGCGCGGTGGACCTGATGGCTCGAGCGGCGGTGTTATCCGCTGGAGCGCGATGCGCAGCCGGTGGTGCTGGCGAGAAGGTGGAAGAGGCGCGGCACGGGCACATCACGGCGCTCTATGACGCGAGATCACAAGGGCGGGCGCGCCGGCCGACATCACCGTGGGGGCCACAGCGGCACTGACGGCGATTCGGGGCACGAAGCGATGGTGAAGCAGACGGTGGTGAAGTGGAGCGATCTGGGAGTGGATGTGTAGAACGGGCGCGAGTTCGGATATACTCGGAGTGAAGCCCCACTGAGCGGGAGTAATTCAGTGGTAGAATGCCAGCTTCCCAAGCTGGACGTCGCCGGTTCGACCCCGGTCTCCGCTCCATGCCTCACCTGTGTAGTGACGACCGCGGTGGCCGTATTCGCCTCGCCGGGCGGCCCCCTTTTGGCTAGACTTCCCGCAACCCTGCCTCTCGCAGGGCGGTGCGGACGCGTTCGAGGGCGGCTTTGTAGGTGGACATGCCGGCGTACTCGACGGTGAGGGGGATGCCGGGGGCGTGCTGGGCGGCGAGTTTCACGAAGGTGGAGTAGTTGAGGTCGCCGGAGCCGGCGGCCACGCCTTGGGTGACGTGCAGTTTGCGGTCCTTGGCGTGGATGGCGCGGATCCACGGTTTGAGCTGGGTAAACATCTCCTCAAGGTCGTTCACCTCGAGCAGGTTGGCGGGGTCCAACTGGGCCTTCACGTGTTGCGAGCCGACCTCTTCCAGGTAAATGCGGGTGCGCTTGGCGCTGGCGAGCAGGCTGCGGTAGATGGGCTCGAGCAGCACGGTGGCGCCATGGGCTTCGGCGACGCGGGCGAGTTCCTTGCCTGTTGCCACGGCGGTGGTCCACACCTCGTCCTGCCAGTCGTAGCTGACGCGCGCGGCCTGGCCGGGCGGCGCGTAGTGGCCCATTTCGCTGAGGAAGGCCTTGATGCCCATTTCGGCGCCGAGCTTCATGACCTGGCCGAAGTAGTCGAGGTTGGCTTTGCGCTCGGCCGGGTCGGCATGGACGAGGGTGAGGTAGACGCCGAGGGCGTCGATGGTGATGCCTGCCTCGCGGTAGGTGGCGGCGATCTCCTTGGCTTTGGTGACGGAGAGGCCGGAGAGGTCGCTGCGCTGCCCGTACTTCCAGTAGTTGCTGTCGGTTTGGGTGAAAAAGAGCTGAATGTGCCGGATGCGCTGGCTCTTCAACTCGGCGGCGAGGCTGGCATTGGTCTGGTCGCGGAAGTCTGTCGTGGCGACGCCCAGCGGCACGGGTTTCGCGCTTGTGGTCTGTGCGAGCGCGCCTGCCGCGGCCAGCGCGCCCATGGTGGATCGTCTTGTCATGCTGACAGGCATTTCATCACGCTTCCAGCTTCCAGGGGGCGCGGTAGGGACGCATGACGAGTTTCTGCGCGGCCGCGTCGCCTTCCATGCGGCGTTGGGCGCCATTCCAGTGGAGGGTGCGCCCGGTCTCCCAGGCGATGTTCATGAGGTGGCCCACGGTGGTGGCCTGGTCGAGCGTCTCGACGGTGGCGTTGGGCTGCTTGCGGTCGCGCACGTTGGCGATGAAGGCTTCCATGTGGCGCTTGACGTCGTCGGTGGGCTTCACCGTCTCTTCGGCGTTCACATACGGGCCGCTGGAGGTCATCTTCTGGCCCGCGGGGATCTCTTTCACGATGGAGAAGCCGGCGCGGTCGAGAATCATCGATGCCTCGGTGCCGATGAAGCACTTGCCGTGGGCGCGGACCTCGCGCTTGCCGCCGGTGCGCATCATGTAGCGGAGCAGGAAGCCGTGTTTGGAGACGGGTCCGGGCCCGAACTGGACCGTGGAGGTAAAGGTGTTCGGGTACTCGTGGTTATCCTCGAAGGCGAGATTAGCGCCCATGGCCGAGATTGTCTTCGGGCCCTGCACGCCCATCGCCCAGAGGACGATGTCGAAGTGGTGCACGCCCCAGGCCACCTGGTGGCCGGCGCCGGCGACGCGGAACCAGTCGTAGCCGTATTTGTAATAGATATTGGGGTTGTAGTTGCGGAACGGCGAAGGTCCGACGTAGGTGTTCCAGTCGAGTTCGGGCGGGGGCGGGCAGTCGGCGGGGAAGCCTGAGCCGGGGAAGTAGTTCTCGTAATCCCAGACCTGCACCTCCGAAATCGTTCCGAGGCGGCCGGCGCGAATCAGCTCGACTGCCTTCTGGTAATGCTCCTGACTCCGCTGCTGGGTGCCCACCTGGACAATGCGGCCATACTTCTTCGCCGCGGCGATGGCAGCCGGCCCTTCACCGATGGACTGGCCGAGCGGCTTTTCCAGGTACACGTCCTTGCCGGCGCGGACAGAGGCGATCATCTGGGGAACATGCCACTGCTGGTTGGAGGCGATGACGACTGCGTCGACGTTCTTATCCTCCAGCAGCTTGCGGTAGTCGGCGTAGGCGGCCACGCGCTCGCCGCCGGCGCGTTCGCGCACCTCGGCCATGTATTTCGAGTTCACGTCGCACACGGCGGTGAAGCGCACCCCCGGCATCCTGCCGAAATTGGGGACAATCACACCGCGGCCCCTGGCGCCGCAGCCGATCAGACCCAAATTAATGGTGCTATTGGCGCTGTCAGGAGAGGCTTTGGACGCAGCCACCGCGCCCAATGCGCCGAAAAAGTACCGCCTTGTTGCCTTCATACGCAGGGGAACTCCCTTTCCGCGCCCGCCCATGCGAGCCGCACAGCTGGCACTCCACAGATTCCAGCAATCGCAGCGCCAGACGCGGCGTGGCCCACCTCAGGCCTGAACGGGCAACGCGACGCTCGGATCAGTATTGGAGAGCATGTGCCTCGTAAAGAAATTCCCTGAACCCGGGACAGCCACATCGCGCCCTGGATTCCGACCCGGCGAACTGCTTACGACCTCGCTGCCGCCAGCGATGTAGTTGACAATTTGCTGGTTGCTGCCAAACAGTGCGGAGAGCCCGGCGCCGGCGACCAGGGGGGCGGGGTTGATCGTGCTGGCGTCGAGCCGCGTCTGAACGGACGAGTAAGCGGCCAGCCCCCCTCCGAGCGAGTGCCCGCAGAGTTGCAGGCTTGGGTATAGCCTGCGGCACCGGTTCGTCACCCCGAGCGCTTGCGGATATTGGATAGGGAGGATTCCCACCACTTGAGCGCCGTCGGCGATGACGTCGCGGATCGAATCTGTTCCGGCAAATGCCAGCACCACCCGCCCGGGCATCGCCTGCGGGCGCATGGCAAGCGCCTTGAAGCCGGAGAGGCTCGTCGCCCAGGCATCAATCACTTCCCAGATTGAGCCGTCCCAAAAACGGTATCGCTGCCCCTTCAAACCGTCGTAGGCGATGTGGCAACAGGATTTCGTTTCCCCAAACGACAACCTCGACATCGTAACCTCCTTCTTACTGCTATCTCCGAACCAACACCGTCCAGTCCTCACCAGCCTCCGCGGGAGGATCGCCCAGAGCGGCCGCGGAGCCGCCGCGCAGGGTCGTGACGCTGCCTTTACGCAGCGCTCCGCCGGTGCGCGGGTTGAACCAGTCGACACGAAACGCACCGTTCGCAGCGCTGAGGTCGAGTTGGGCCGTGCCGCCTTCGGCGAGATAGACGACGTAGAACTCGCCGGGCTTGGCGAAGACGAAGCGGTCGTTGGAGCCATCATTGTTCCCCACCAGCTCGTCCATGTTTTTCATCTGCCAGAAGGGGAGCTTGTTTGTGCGGAAGAAGTCGAGGGCGATGCGGCAGAAGTCCCAGCTTTTGTCGCGGCTGCGGAAATCCTCGAGGTTGAGGTCGCTTTCGACGAACTGGTAGCCGAAGTAGTATTCGACGCCCGCGCCGCCGGCCATGAGGTTGCCCCAGAGTGTGCGTTTACGGATGTCGTGGAGTGAGTGGACTGGCTTGCCCTGTTTGTCCTTGCCGTCGAAGCCCTGGTAGCCGGGGTCGGGGGGCACGCCGTGGCTGGCCGAACCCTGTTCGTCGTTGGCCACCACCCAGGCGCGACCGGAGGCGGCGGAGGCCTTGCGCCACTGCAGGGTGCGGCGGTGGACCTGGTCCCACATCATTTGCAGCGAGGCGCCGGTGAGCACGGATTTCTCGCCGAGCAACTCCGGGTAGACGCTGTCCTGCCAGTTGGGGAAGGTGTGGACGACGATGTTGTGGTCGTAGGGGTCGGTGTCGCGGATGTAGCGCGCCATGTCGCGCTGCTGCTGGGCCGACTGGGTGTTTTCTTCGCCGAGGTTCCAGTTCAGCGCCAGCGCGTGGCCGAAGCGGGCGATCAACTCGCGCAGGTAGAGCTTCCGCTCGACGCCGGTGTCGCCGCCATCCATGGCGGCCGGGACGTTTCCGACCTGTGGCTTATTTCCGATGCGGTTGTCGTCGTTCTCTTGCTCCTGCAGTTTGAAATGCAGGTAGATGCCTTTGCGCTGCGCGTGATCGAACGCCACCTGCCACTGGTCAAGCTTGGAGCAGTCCATGCGCAGCTTGTCATCGGGCGCAACGTGGGGCCAGACGTTGTCGCCATCGCCGCCGGTCGAGTAGGTGAGGAACGACATCACGTTGAGGCCTTTGGAGGCGAGGTAGTTGATGGCGCCGATGAGGCCCTTGCCTTTGCCGCCTTTCCAGGTGGGGTCGCCGGGGCGCCAGTCAGCGAGGTGGGGCTGATAGGTTTTGAGCGCCACCTTGCGGGTGGTGGTGCCGTCGAAATCGGAGTAAGCGAGGAGGGTTTCGGGCGAATCGGCTCCGGCTTTGAGGAAGTACTCGCCCGTTCCGGCGAAGCGCAGGTAGGGCTCGCCGACGTATTGCAGCCTGCCTTTGGCGCGGAAATCAGGGCCGCGCTTGTCGCTGGCGGCGACGGCGAAGGCGCCGGTAAGGCCATTCACGCCTTCCACGGGCTCGGCGGGGGCGGTTTCGTCGACGGCCACGCGGGGGCCGCGCACGAAGGAGACCTGGTAGTTCCAGCGGCCGGTTTTGTCGGGCGAGAGATGCGCCCGCCACTGGTTGCCTTCCGAGGCCGATGATTCTCCGGCCTTGCCATCAGCCGCGAAATAGCCGGGCACGACGTAGCGCGGCGCGCCGGAGGCATGGGTGAAGGTGACGGTCATGCGGTAGTCGAGGAAGGGGTTGGGCTGGCCCGTCTCACTGGCCTGGGGGCCGGTGAGGGTCAGCGTCACTTTGTGCCACTGCTTGCGCTCACCGGTGATTTCAGGCATGGGCTGCGCCAGCAGCGCCGTTGCTACCAAACCGATCCAATAACGACTGACCATCAGGAATCCTCCCGCGTCTCGGCCACGACGGCTGCTTGCGGAGCCTCGTTGACTCGCAATTGAAAAATGTCGGGACGGGCGTAGTGCCCGGTGACGTCGAAATCGAACTTGGCCTCGGCGATGCGCTCGAGGCTGACGTCGGCCGTCAACATCGTTTCCGCATCATATACCGGCCCGGCGAGGATCTCACCGAGGGGGCCCACGATGAGACTGCCGCCGCGAATGACCTCACGCGGCGAATCGCCGAAGCGTGCATACTGGCAGGCGCTCAACACGTAGCAGCGCCCTTCGAGGGCGATGTGGCGCATGGTGGACGGCCACACCTCGCGGTCGTCGACGGTGGGCGCGCAATAGAGCTGGATGCCCTTGGCGTACATGGCGGTGCGCAACAGCGGCATGTAGTTTTCCCAGCAGATGACCGCCCCGGCGCGGCCGAAGCCGGTGTCGACGACGGGGAGCGTGGAGCCATCGCCAAAGCCCCAGAGGATGCGCTCAAGGGCCGTTGGCATGAGCTTGCGGTGTTTGGCGACTAGCGCGCCCTCTGGGGAGAAGAACAGGGCCGTGCAATAGAGGGTGGCGCCGTCGCGTTCGATGACGCCGATGACGATCCACATGGCATGGGCGCGGGCAGCCTCGGCCAGCCGGCGGGTGGCTTCGCCGGGCACAGCGATGGCGTTCTCAAGGTAGCGCCGGAACTCGGCACGGCCTTGCTCACTGCGCGAACCGAGGAGCGTTCCGAACGATGCGCCTTTCGGATAGCCGGTGAGAAAGGCTTCGGGAAATACGGCCAGCTTTGCGCCCGCCGCCGCGGCCTTTTCCAGCCACTGTTCGGCTTTAGCCAGACCGGCGTCGATGTCGTACGGGACGGCCCCGGCCTGGATCACGGCGACGCGAGTGGTGGGCACGCCGGGTAGTGTATCAGGGCTTGCTCGCTGGTTGATCGCAGGATTGCGGGTTGCTGAGCGGCTCGCGAGCGGCGTCTGCCGGGTCACCGGCGCCGGGTGTGGGGCGGCGGGTGTCAATGGGCTTCCGCGTGGCGCTGGTGCACGGGATGGCGGCGGACCACGCGGGCGGGCGGCTGAGCGATTCGGCGTAAAATAGGGAACGAAATCCGGCGCATCAGGGTTCGCTGACGTCCTACGCTCACGGGACGCGATGTGCACGGTGGCTGTGTGAGCAGGAGACATCATGCAGAACGCAAGTTGCGACATCGGCCTCATCGGACTGGCCGTGATGGGCCAGAATCTGGTCCTGAATATGAATGACCACGGGTACAAGGTGGCGGTGTTTAACCGCACGGTTTCCAAGGTCGATGAGTTCGTCCAGAACGAGGCCAAGGGCACCCAGGTGGAAGGCGCCCACTCCATTGCCGAGCTGATCCAGCTCCTGAAGCGCCCGCGCCGCGTCATGCTGATGGTGAAGGCGGGCAGCGTTGTCGACGACAATATCGAGCTGCTGCTCCCGCACCTGGAAGCCGGGGACATCATCATCGACGGCGGCAACTCGCTTTATACCGATTCCAACCGCCGCACGCAGGAACTGGCCAAGAAGGGCATTCTGTTTATCGGCACTGGTGTGTCGGGCGGTGAGGAAGGCGCGCGCAATGGCCCCTCGATCATGCCTGGCGGGAACCCGGCGGCGTGGCCGCATGTGAAGGCGATCTTCCAATCGATCGCGGCGAAGGTGGACGACGGTACGCCGTGCTGCGACTGGGTGGGCGAGGACGGTGCGGGCCATTACGTGAAGATGGTCCACAACGGCATTGAGTATGGCGATATGCAGTTGATCTGCGAAGCCTACCAGCTCATGAAAGACGCCCTCGGCCTGACGGCGGATGAGCTGCATGAGGTCTTTGGCGAGTGGAACAAGGGCGAACTGGACAGCTACCTGATCGAGATCACGACGAACATCTTCGCGAAGAAGGATGACGAGGGGAAGGCCGTGGTGGATCAGATTCTCGACACCGCCGGACAGAAGGGCACGGGGAAGTGGACGGGCATCAGTTCGCTTGAGCTGGGTGTGCCGGTGACGCTGATTGGCGAGGCGGTGTATGCGCGCTGCCTGTCGGCGATGAAGGACGAACGCGTGGAGGCGTCGAAGGTGTTGTCGGGTCCGGCGAAGCCTTCGGCCGGCGACCGCAAGGAGTTCATCGAAGACGTGCGGCGAGCGCTGTATTGCTCCAAGCTCATCTCCTACGCACAGGGTTACATGCTGTTGCGCGAGGCGGCGAAGGAGATGAAGTGGAATCTCAACTTCGGCGGCATTGCGCTGATGTGGCGCGGCGGGTGCATCATCCGAAGCCGGTTCCTGGGCAAGATCAAAGAGGCCTTCGACAAGAACCCGCAGTTGAACAACCTGCTGATGGACGACTTTTTCAAGCAGACGCTGCTGGACTACCAGGCCTCGTGGCGGCGGGCCATCGTGAAGGCGATCGAATTCGGCGTGCCGACACCGGCCTTTGGCACGGCGCTCGCCTTCTTTGACGGCTACCGCACGGGCCGCCTGCCGGCGAACCTGCTGCAGGCGCAGCGCGACTACTTTGGCGCGCACACCTATGAGCGCATCGATAAGCCGCGCGGCGAGTTCTTCCACACGAACTGGACCGGCCACGGCGGGCGCGTCGCTTCCGGCACCTACAACGTCTAAGCTCGATCTACTTCCCTGGAGAACTCACACACATGAGCTACGGTTTGAACATCCGCAAAGAAGCGGCCCTCGATTTCGCCTCCGTCGGCGCACTCATCCACCGGCTCGACCCGGGCATCATTCCCTTCCGCAAAGCGTCGCACTGCGACATCCACGTGAGCGGCGGCGAGTTTAACGTCGCGGCCAATCTGTCCGATTGTTTCGGCTTGAACACGGCGGTGGTCAGCGCGATGGTGGATTATCCGATCGGCGATCTGATTGCCGAGCGCGTACGCGCAATGGGCGTCAGGGGCATCTACAAGCACTTCACGCATAACGGAGTGAACGGTCCGAATATGGCCACTGTTTACTCGGACAAGGGCCAGGGCGTGCGCGCTCCGGTTGTGTTTTATAACCGCTCGAACGAAGCGGCGGCGCAGTTGAAGCCTGGCGATTTCGATTGGGCGTCGATTTTCGCGGGCGGCGTGAAGTGGTTCCATTCGGGCGGCATCTTCGCGGCGCTTTCCAAGACGACCTCGGAGGTGATCATCGAGGGCATGAAGGCGGCCAAGGCGGCCGGGGCCATTGTCAGCTTCGACCTTAATTTCCGCGCCAAGCTGTGGAACATCTGGGGCGGCGAGGCCAAGGCGGTGGAGGTGATCCAGCGCATTGTGGAAAACGTCGATGTTCTGGTGGGCAACGAAGAGGACCTGCAGAAAGGGCTTGGGATTCCGGGACCTGAGGTGGCCGCGAAGTCGAAGCTCGACCCAAGCACCTTCTTTAACATGATCGAACAGGTGGTGAAGAAGCACCCCAAGGTGAAGATCGTGGCTACCACATTGCGCGAGGTGCATTCGACGAACCGCCACTCGTGGAGCGCGGTGGCGTGGATCGACGGCAAGACCTACCAGGCGCCGCTGGCCGAGTTGGATGTGCTGGACCGCGTGGGCGGCGGCGATGGTTACGCAGCGGGCTTTATTTATGGCATTCTGACGGGCCGTTCGCCGCAGGAGGCCGTGAACCTCGGTTGGGCGCATGGCGCGCTGCTGACCACCTTCCCTGGCGACACGACGATGGCCAGCGTGGACCAGGTGGAGGCGTTTGCCAAGGGCGGCTCGGCCCGCATTCAGCGCTAACGATCACACCGGCGGAAGGCCCCGCATGTCCAGTTTTCTCGTCAATCCGTTGGGGAAACTCAGCACGCCGGTCTTCCGCCTTGGACTTTCGGCCAGTTACCGCCCCGGCGCAGATACGGTTCGCGCCGCCGTCGATGCCGGGGTGAACTATTTCTTCTACTTCGGCTTCGATACGCACATGACCGGGCCGCTGCGCGAGGCCATTCGCGGACGGCGCGAGCAGGTTGTGCTGGCCACGGGCGGATACAACTGGCTGCTGTGGCAGTCGAACCTGCGGCGCACGCTGGAGGCCCGGTTGCGGCAGATGCGGACCGACTACATCGATGTGTTCCACTACCTGGGCGTGACGCGGCGCAAATACTGGACGCCGCGCGTTGCCGATGAATTGCAGGCGGTAAGGGAAAGCGGGCTAGTTCGCGGGGTAAGCATCTCCACGCACGACCGGACACTGGCGGTGGAGCTATTGCAGCAGAACAAGCTCGATGCGGTGATGATTCGCTACAACGCCGCGCACCGGGGAGCGGAACAGGAGATTTTCCCTCATTTGCCGGCCACGAATCCGGCCATTATCAGCTTCACGGCGACGCGCTGGACGCGGCTGATGCGGCCGGCAAAGGGGTTGCCAAAGGGGGCGCGGGTTCCCACAGCCGGGCAGTGTTACCGCTTCGTGATGTCGAACCCGAACGTGCATGTGTGCCTGAGCGCTCCAGCGAGCCGGGCGCAGTTTGAGGCTAATCTCGCCGAGGTGCGGCGGGGTCCGCTCGATGAAGAGGAGATGGCGTTCGTACGCGGCTATGGCGACGCGGTGTATCAACAGCAGAAGTACTTCATGTAGGGGCGGTGCGCCCTATCCGTGGAGGTGGAGGACTCTTCATAAGAACTCTCACTCGCCGTCCACCTTAAGCGGGACGAAGATGCGGGTGAACTTGTGGCCGGTTCAGTTGCCGGTCTCCAGGCGCACGGTAGCGGTGGTTCCATCGATGTCGATGCCGGCGAAGAGGCCAGGACCAGATCCCAACCGCGTTCGAGGACTTCCGAGGGAATCGAAGAGTTGGTCCGTCTGTTCAACCGTGCGCAGCGGCCGGTTGTGTGCGACTTCCTGAAGGCAGCCCTCGACAACGAAAAGCTCCGATCTCGACAGGCAGAGGCGCGTTTTGGACTCAAACAGCGGGGTGCGGAGCGACGTCAGGCTGGTTGGGTCAATTGTGTTCCTCGAGCTAGAGTCCTCAGGGCGAAAGCACAGCGCGGCCGTTGTTGGTGCGGAGGATGCGCCTGAGCTCCATGGCGCCCTGCTTCGAACTCAGCCACGCGAGGGCATCGGTGGGTGGCCGTCGATCCATGCAGTAGCGTCCATTGATTTGCAGCTGAACAAGCTCACTGGCTCATTGGGCTGGATTCGCCTGCTTGCGGTCCTGCTGAAACCCGGCAGACACGATCGGCGCACACGAAAAGCACGGGAAAGAAGCCACCTCCTTGGCGTCGTCAGGATTGGTCCAGACGCTTCATCGGAGTGATCGCTTGGAAGCGCGGCGAAAACCAGGGATCGCGCCACTGGTGAGGTCCTTCCAGAGGTCGCGGCGGAGTGCTGATACGCTACCTGCGTAGCCATGAAACTTCTGCTTTCCCTCTTCTTTCCGCTGCTCGCCTTCCCGGCTGACCTGGTTCGCCTGTGGCAGGGGATTCCCGGCATTGAACGCACGGCGCGGGGGCGGACGTTTGTGGCGTGGTACACAGGCGGGGCGAAGGAGCCGGCGGTGGAGAACACGGTGGTGCTCGCCTATAGCGATGACGGCGGGACAACGTATACCAAGCCCGAGGTGATCGCCGGGCCGCGCGGCACGGCGCGGGCGTTTGATCCGACGCTGTGGCTCGACCCGTCGGGCCGCCTCTGGACGATCTTCAACCGCGGCGACCGCGAGGCGGGCCGGCACGGCGTCCATGCGCGCATCTGCGCCAAGCCAGACGCGAAGAAGCCGGTGTGGGGCGAGGAGTTCCGCATCGGGTTCAACGAAGCGGCGGTGGCGTTTCGCATGAACAAGCCGGTGGTGCTCTCCACAGGCGAGTGGCTGCTGCCGGTGACACATGCGCCGGAGGTGACGCGCGACTGGTTCGCACGGTCGAAGCAGGTGCAGGGCGTGGCCATTTCACGCGACAAGGGGCGCACGTGGAAGCTGCACGGGGCCGTACGCGCGCCGGAATGGGCGCTGGAGAACATGATCGTCGAGCTGCGCGACGGGCGGCTGTGGATGCTCACGCGCACGGGGAGCGGCTTTTTGTGGGAGAGCCATTCGAAGGATCGCGGCCGGACGTGGAGCGAAGGGGCGCAGACGAAGATCGCCAGTCCGGGGTCGCGCTTCTACATCCGGCGGCTGGCCTCAGGCGCGCTGCTGCTGGTGAACCACTACCGCTTCAAAGGCCGCAGCCATCTGACGGCGCAGCTTTCACGCGATGAGGGCAAGACGTGGAACGACGGGCTGCTGCTCGATGAACGCGTGGGCGTCTCCTATCCCGATGCCGTGCAGGCGAAGGACGGGCTGATCACGGTGGTCTACGATCGCGACCGCCAGGGCGCGGGTGAGATCCTCACGGCCGAGTTCCGCGAACAGGACGTGGCAGCGGGCCGCGATGTGAGTGGCGCGGTGAAGCTGCGGCGGTTGGTGAACAGCCTGCCGCCGTGGGATGCCAAGGCGGCGGGCGATCGCGTGATGTCGCGGCTCGTTTCGGTGACCGGTCCCGAGGTGAAGGGCGCGCATGACGCCGAGTTCGTGATCGTCGACGGCAAGGCCTACATCGTGGCGATGGCCAACGACATCCAGCCGGGCGAGAGCGCCGAGTGGCCGTTCGTGTATTGCACGATGTCGGTGGTGACGCTTGCGGATAGGAAGGTGGAGCGGCGCATTCCGGTGGCGCGCGGCGGGCAGGCGTTCGCTAACGAGACGATCCCCGAAGGGGCGTGCTTTGTGCCGCGCATCCTGCGCACGAACGATACGACGCTGCGTGTGTTCTTCGCGAGTGAAGCGCCGCGGCAGCGCGAGGCGCAGACCTACTTTCTCGACTTCGACCTGCGCGCGCAGGCCTTTTCGCCGAACATCCACCGGGCGCGCATCGAAACCGCCGCCGGAACGTTTGCAATGCAGCCGAAGCGCTACTATGACGACGCCGCGGCGCAGGGCTTCACGGGCGAGCGCAAGGATTTCGGCCTCTATAACATCGACTCTTTCAAGCAGTTCGACGGCAAGACCTACGTGGTGATGAACAACTATCCGGGCGGGCAGAACGGGCTCTCGGTGTTGAACGATTCGTTCGATACGTTCCGCGTGCTGGGCCACTTCTTTTCGCGCGGTCCGGAGAAGCTGACCGAGTCGGCCGTGAACCGGCTGCCCGACGGGACATGGCTGGCGATTTGCCGCCAGGAAAGCGGCACGCGGAACTACATGTTCACGACGAGCGCGGACGGGCGCACGTGGACCGCGCCGGAATACCGCGAACTGGCGCCGAACGGCGGCAGCTCGAAGCCGGTGTTTGAGAAGTTCGGCTCGCGCTATTACCTGGGCTGGCAGGAAGCGACGCGCATCGAGGGCGTATCGCGCTCGGTGTTCAACATCGAGACCTCGACCGATGGCGTGCGTTGGACGCGGCGGTACCGGTTTGAGTCAACGAAGTCGTTTCAGTATCCGTCGCTGCACGAGTACCGCGGCGAGATCTACCTGACGGTGACCCAGGGCGATTCGTCGCCGAGCCGGAAGGAGCGGATTATGTTTGGGCGGCTGGAGTAGCGGGGGCGCTACGGGGGGTGAGACTTGGTTGCGGGGGGTGGCAACGCTCCAAGTGGGCTTCGTCCGCAGTTCAGTCTGCCACTGATCCATCAAGCTGATTGTCGACCGCCCCTCTGATTGCGTCTGCCCATGTTTGGCTCTCCTTCAGCAGGACTTCGATTCGTTCCAGATTCTGCCAGTATTGGGCCATGAGAGCCCGGTCAACCTCGGCGAAATCCAAGCGCTGAGGCACCATCTCTGACGAATACCTCTTCAACCTATCGATTCGCAGCTCGATGTCCCCGACACCACGGGCAAGCGGACCTCCCTTGGAGTTTCCCCGCATCCATGACTCCCATTCTTGGCCCCTTTGGACTGGTTGCACTTACCACAAGCAGGAACCAGATTCGCAATTTCCGAGAAGTACCCGGTGGGGCGGCGTCCGGAGACGATGGGGCGGAAGTGATCCCACTCAGTGAACGGATCCCCGCAATAGGCACAGCGCAGATCATCCGCGTCGAGCCCCAAAATCTGAAGACATCGCGCGATCTCCGATTCTGTTGGAATCCGACGTGGGAGGATCGCATTCACGAAAGCATTCGTAATCGTGGTAAGCCGCTGTTTGAGGGAATTGACGCCAGAAGCAGCCGGCATCTTGAAGCAAATTCTTACCATCACCCGCCAGGATAGCAACGCAGCAGGAGATTCAAGCGCCTAACTC
>JADJOP010000028.1 GCA_016713735.1 Bryobacterales bacterium | reverse complement strand
GCAGACCATCGAAACCGGCGTTCCGATCATCGGCAAGCGGATCACCATTCTCGATGCCCAGGGCAACCGCAAGCCGATCAGTATCTCCACGGCCATCCTGCGCGACGAGGCAGGCCGCGTGGTGGGCGGCGTGGAGACGTTTCGCGATCTGACCGCCATCGAACACCTGCGTAAACAGCTACGGCGCGCGATTTTCGCTTCGAGGACATCATCAGTGCGGCCCGCGGATGCACGAGTTGTTCCAGCTCTAAGGCCTGACGTCTCCGAGAGCCAGGCGACGGTCCTGATTGAAGGCGAAACCGGCACCGGCAAGGAACTGGTGGCGCGCGCGATTCACAACCAAAGCCGCCGCCGCCAGAAGCCGTTCGTGGCTGTCAACTGCGGCGCGCTTCCCGATACCCTTCTTGAGTCCGAGTTGTTCGGCTATAAAGCCGGCGCCTTTACCGATGCGAGGAAAGACAAGCCGGGGCGCTTTGCGCTGGCCGAGAGGCACGCTCCTGCTGGATGAGATCGGCGACATCTCTCCGGCGCTGCAGGTGCGGCTGTTGCGGGTGTTGCAGGAGCGCGTGTATGAGCCCCTGGGGTCCGTGCAGCCGGTGAAGGCCGACGTGCGGATCATTGCCGCCACCAACAAGAACCTCTCCCAACTGGTGTCAAACGGGCAGTTTCGCGAGGACCTCTACTACCGCATCAATGTCGTCCGTTTGGAGATCCCACCCCTCCGCGACCGCATGGAGGACATCCCCCTGTTGGTGGAACACTTCATTGACCGGCTCAACTCGCTCCAAGGCAGGGAGGTGGCCGGCATCGCCGGCGACGCCTTGGCCTGTTTGATGGCGCACACCTTTCCCGGCAATATCCGCGAGTTGGAGAACATCATCGAGCGCGCCTTCGTCGTCTGCCACTCCGGTTGGATCCAGCCCGCGCACCTCCCCGTCCAACTCTGCGCGCCGCCGCGCCTGGATTCCGCGGCCCCGTCCATGAGTTCCCTGGCCCAGGTGGAGGCTTCGTTCCTCCTTTCGGCCCTCCGCCGCAACAAGTGGAGCCGGCTCGAAACGGCACGCCAACTCGGCATTCACAAAACCACCTTATTCCGCAAGATGCGATCACTTGGAATTCAGGCGCCGGGCGCTAAACCGGCCCGGCCTCAGGGCGCCGACGGGCATGCCCGCCGCAATCGCGCTCGCTGATCCGGCTCTTTCCCCGTAGCAGATCCGCGCCGCCCCGCTTCTCCGGCCCCGGCCTGGTCTCAGTGCCCGTGGGCTCATGGCAACTCCCCAACAACGCCGTGCAAGCAGCCGCGGCGGTCACCACCAGGCGAGCGGAACCGCAACCGTCCGCATCCGGCCGGACTGCGATTCTGCAACCCGCGGGCTGTTGCTAGCCCGGATGTTTCGCCACGATCTCAGCGAGGAGCGATGAGAGCCGTGCGGATGCAAGGCGCGCGAGGAAGCTGGGACGCAGGCGTACTTGAACAGTACGTCGAGGACGGAATGCAAGCGCAACGCGGCAGGCGCGCGGCTATCGCGCTCCGCAGCCGATGGCTGGTGAAACATGCGGGCTAGTCCTCCGCCGCAAGAGAGGACCATTTCCCTCCACAACCTCCCCGTCATGGACCTCGAACTGCACACAACTTCCCGTTGGGCACTATGAAACAGGATGCTGGCCGGTCAAACGTGAACTCGTCTCATAAAGGGGCAAGGCCTGGAACGGCCGTGCTCATCATCTCGCCTTACTGTGAGGAGCGGGCCTTCCTTGCCCGGGTTCTCGGGGAGTTGGATTGCGAGGTTTGCCTCGCGCATACTCTGATTGAGTCGCTGCACCTGATTTCAAACCGCCACATGGCTGCCGTGCTGTGCTCGGAAACCCTCTTGGACGGCGACTGGAAATGTGTTCTGGCCAACCTCACCCGATCCTCCTCAAAGGCGAAGCTACTCGTCACTTCGCGCCGAGCCGACGACACGTTTTGGGCCGAGGTACTGAACCAAGGAGGCTATGACGTGCTCGCCAAACCGTTTGACGCGGCCGAAGTCAGCCGTGTCATCGCGTCGGCCTGCGGGGACGGCGAGACATGGGGAACCGAATCCAGTGAAGGCGGCTGCCTCCCCTCCGCAAACCTGGAATCAAGGGCCCACTCAGCTGGCTGGTGACCTCGAGCCGGGGCGCTACACCGCAGCCTTTACGAAGGATCTCTGCCGCATGGCTAAGGAAGCGCGCCGGCTGGCACGGGCGAAATGGTCCGTGCTGCCGGCCCACGGCTACGCGCTTCCCGAACTGCACACGACAGACGCGCTCCCGCGGCGCCGCCCGCCCCCGTGAAGTTGGTCGGCCCGGCTGCGCTGCGCCCGGTCTCCGCGGCCATGCGCCAATCTTCACGCCGGCGTGATGGCAGCCGCCGTGCTTAGAGATGAGGAAGACACATGCGAGTCGCCATTCCAGTATCCGAGGAAGCCGTGGCTACCACCATCGACTTTGCCCACGAGATCCTCGTTGTGGACTGCGATCACGTGCGGGAATTGCGCCGCAAGCGCCACACCCTCGATGATGGACTTCCCACGAATCTGGCCCATCGCATCGCGCGGCTGGGCATTGAGGTGCTGATCTGCGGGGCCATCTCCCGCACACTCGCTCTCATGATGAGCAAGGCCGGCATTCTCGTCATCCCGCTCGTCAGCGGACCGGTCGACGAGGTCCTCGCCGCCTTCCTTGAGAACCGCATTGAAGACTCCCGCTTCCTCCTCTCCGGATGCACCGAAGGCGACCGGCAGCGGCTGGCACAGAGCCCCGGCCCGCACCGGGCAGGGTGACTCTCGGATGCGCTGGATCACGCTCGATGCCGTCGAAACCGCGCTCTTGATCACGTCGTTCGTCGCCGTGATGATGCTGCTCATCGAGTATCTAAATGTGCTGACCATGGGCGCCTGGCGGCTGCGTCTGTCCAGCCATCGCTGGGGGCAGTACCTTCTGGCCGCCCTTCTCGGCGCCACACCCGGCTGCCTGGGAGCATTCGTCGTCGTCGCCATGTACTCCCACGGCGCGCTCACGCTGGGCGCCTTGATCACGGCCATGATTGCCGCCAGCGGCGACGAAGCGTTCGTCATGCTGGCCCTCATCCCCCGGCAGGCGCTGCTCATCATGGCCATCCTGGTCATCACCGGCATTGCCGTCGGCGTGCTCGTGGATTGGCTCTCCGGCAACCGGCGCACCAGCCGGCCCGCGGACTGCCTTGCCCTCCACCTCCGCCAGGAGTGCGCGTGCGTTCCGCGCGGCCAACTGCTCCGTCAGTGGCGCGAATGCACCGCCGCGCGCGGAGCCCTCACCATCTCCCTGGCGCTCTTCCTGGCGGCATTGGCCGCGGGCAGGCTCGGGCCCGCCGGGTGGAACTGGATCCGCGTCAGTCTGGTTCTCACCTCCGCCATCGCCCTCCTCATCGCCGCCACCGTACCCGACCACTTCCTCGAAGAACATCTGTGGCGCCATGTGGTGAAACGTCATGCCCCGCGCGTGTTCCTGTGGACCCTCGGCGCGCTCATCGCCATGCAGTTGCTCACCTCCGTGCTCCACCTGCGGACGCTTTCCCAGGAGGGGAAGTGGGGACTCCTCGTGGCCGCCTGCCTGATCGGATTGATCCCCGAATCGGGTCCGCACCTGATCTTTGTGACCTTATACGCCGGATCGGCCTTGCCCTTCAGCGTCTTGCTGGCGAGCACGGTTGTCCAGGACGGCCGCGGCATGCTGCCCATGCTGGCCCATTCCCGGCGCGAGTTCCTGCTCGTGAAAGCCGTCAATTTCGTCACCGGCCTTGGGCTCGGCGGCTTGGCCATGGCGGCAGGCTATTGATGGCCGCCCGTGGAGGGCTCTGCCCCGGCCGCTGTCCGGTGCGGCGCCGGCCAGGGAAGCGGGAGATGTTCGTTCACCAGTAGAAATGAGGAGGGAACGCTGTCGCAGAAGGCCAGCAACAGGTACCCCTGCCCGCGGTTGAATTGCGTCACCGCGTAGTCGTGCGGCCGGCTGCTTTTGTTCCGGAACCGCAGGGCCCTCGCGTAGTGCCGCAGCGCGCGCTTCACGTTCTTACAGGGAGCCGCCGGGCTATCGGGCAGGTGCAAGTAGGCGTTGCCGAGGTTGTTGTGCAGGTCAGCGCAGCGCCCCGCCAGATGCAGCGCGACGCAGGCGCGAAACGCGGCGCTGTAACAGCCGATGGCGTGGCGCAGATTGTCCCCGCGGTCCCCGCTGGGAAGCTCCCGGTACGCCGTTCCGAGGTTTTGCGCCGTGGCCGCGAACCGCACCGGGTCGTCGCGCTCCGTCCTCACATGCAGCGCCTGGGCGAAATGCGCAACCGCACGCTCCCACGACGTGGGATCTCCCGCCCCGGCAAGCTCACAACACACGTTGCCGAGGTTGTATTCCGTGCGCGCCCAGTCTTCCTCCATCCCCAGATCCCGGTAGATCCGCGCCGCCTCCTCCAGCAGTGTTTGCGCCTCGCCCGCTTGGTGGCCGGCCCTGCGCGCATTGCCGAGAGAATCGAGATACCGGGCGCGGACCGCGCCTGATCCCCTCGTGTCCACCAACTCGAGCGCCCGTCCAAAATAAGCCGCCGCCATGGACAGGTTCACCAGGCTGTGCCGCCGGCAGGCGCCGCTGTAGCAAATGCCGATCTGGTGGCAAAGCTCCGCATTGCAGGGCTGCCCGGCGAACGCCGCTTCCAGCAGCGAGATCGCGTCCTCGCACTGTTGCGCGGAACACCGCTCCGCCGCCAGCTCTCCCGCGCCACACATGGCTTGCTCCATACTCACTCCTTGGCGCCGCGGTCCGGAAGCTCCGCCCGCGGCTGCTCGCACACCCAGATGACGCCTTCACCGCCCTACTGCGCGCCCGATCCCCTCACGGAGTGCCCGCCGCTCACATCAGCGGCAACGTCGTGTCCCGCGTTTCCAGCCGCGTGAACTGAACGAATGCGGATCTGCAGGCTCCCCAAACCTCCTGGATCTCCCGCATCAGTTCCGGATGCCGCACCAGCGCGTGCAGCGTTTCCTCGTTGCGGACCCGGCCCACCTCAATATCCACACGGTTTGTCCCCGTCCCGCAAGCACGATGAACACCGAGGGCTGACCATCATGAACGAGCAGGGCAAGCCGTGCGTCCCATTGCCCGCCGGGCCAGCCCTCGCACACAACCAGCGTGCCCGGATGACGGCTGAGGAAGTGAGCAGCGTCCGCGCATGCCGTGCTGCACTGCAGTTGACGCTCCCCTTCGCCAAAGCTCATTTCGGCAAACAGCACTTCCGGCCCGCACGGGCCGAAGGCGGAGCACATTGAGTTGGCTCATGGCGCAACTCCCTTGCCGGGGAGCCACGAATCCAATTCCTGGTCTTCCCTACACTCTTGGATGCGGCCGGGGCACCGGGGTGACATCGGCCTGCCGGGTTTTCGCTTTCCCGGGCCGTCCTGAACCGTCGTCGCTCATCTCCCGCTCATGCCTCCCTGCTCCTGTTCGCCGGCGTGAGTTCGCGAGACCTGGCGCGCCACTTCCATGCGAAATCCGCGCCGGGCCGCGCTCCTCATCTTCGCCGCCTCAACTGCGGTGAACCGGCACAGCCCGGAAACAAGCTCTGTTGTCGAGAGCCGTGGCTTGGCCAACCCGCCGGATGCGTGTGCCGTGGTGTTGGCAATGACGTGATACAGCTCGTGAGCGACCACAGCCCCAGAGCCCTGCCGTAGAAGTAGTTCCGCACCTCCACCGGCATGTGCTGGATGGCCGGGTTCACCACTTGTCGCACGCGGTCACAGTCGACGACACAGAAGGGCAGGATCTCGCCATCCGTCCGGTGGGTCCAGCCCAACGCCACCGAGCGGCCTGCTGGCTCGCAGCGGCCCTCGCCGCGGCAAGCTCCCGCGAAGGTGAGGACGATCAGGGCGGGTACCGGATCGCATTGCCCTGCATGCGGGAAGTGCCTCCAGGCCAGGGTGATCCCCGCCGGCCGCAGGATCGCCGCCGTTTCCGCCTGCATCTCATCGAGCACGCGGACCGGACACGCCCCCGCATCTCTCATGTACACCGTGAGCGCCACCGGCGGCGCGTCCTGCGCGCTGCGCAACACTCCGGCAGAGAGGAACAGCAGCCCCATCCAGGCGACACATGGCGCAACACGCGCTGAAGCCTCTGGCAGATTGGAGTTCCTTCCTTCACGAGTCGGATCCACGACCGCCGGGACGGGAGTCATGTGCTCTCCCTTCTTGTGCGCTCAGTGAATGAGCACCCCGATGGCCACGGCAAGGAATAGCATCGACGCTTGCAGCGTGTACGGACTATCGCATCCCGTCATCTCACTTCCAGGCCATTCCAGGCCGGCAGCGCACTGCATCCATCAGGGAGACAAAAGCGCGGCGAGTTGCGTATTTGCAGCCTCTGCGCTGGCGTGAGGTTGCGGGAATGCACCTCGTCCTCCCGTTCGCCCGGCGCAGATTCGCGCCAACCTCCGTTTCCCCATCCTGGCGGCGGCCCGGCCGCGTCATGGAACGACGCGTGCACACTCCAGTCCGGTAGGGCAACAGGCCTCGCCTGCTTGCCACGGGAAAGGAACAACACATGGCGCGATTCGCGAGGCTGAAAGTGCTCCAAACGATGGTCGAAACGGGAGTGATTCCCGTCTTCTACGATGCCGATCTCGAGGTGGCCAAGCAGGTCGCGGCGGCAGTGTTTGCCGGCGGCTGCCCGCTGCTGGAATTCACCAACCGCGGTGACCACGCCTGGGAGGTCTTCTCGGAACTGGAAAGGCATTGCTCGCGGACCCTGCCCGGCCTGATCCTCGGCGTCGGATCCGTGGTCGACCCCGGCACGGCAGCGCTCTACATCAACTGCGGCGCGAACTTCGTCGTCGGCCCCGTGCTGAACGCCGACGTCGCCCGCGCCTGCAACCGCCGCAAGATCGCCTATTCGCCCGGCTGCGGGAGCGCCTCCGAGATCTCGCAAGCAGAGGAACTCGGCTGCGAAATCGTCAAGATCTTCCCCGGCGGCGAGGTCGGCGGGCCGCCCTTCGTCAAGGCGATCAAAGGGCCCTGCCCGTGGGTCTCCCTCATGCCCACCGGCGGCGTGGAGAATTCCGAGGCCTCGCTGCGGGCGTGGTTTGAGGCGGGCGTCGCCTGCGTCGGGATGGGCTCCAACCTGGTTACCAGGGACCTGCTCAAGGCGGGCGACTACGAGGGCATCGCCGCCAGAGTCCGCTCCACACTGGCACTGGTGCGCACCATTCGAGGAGGGAAGTAGACGATGGCCATCCAGATCAAACCCCAGGACCAATGCCGCTGGGACGCCGCCGCGCTCGGTGAAGTGATGGTGCGGCTCGATCCCGGTGACGTGCGCATCCGCACGGCGCGCACGTTTCGAGTGTGGGAAGGTGGCGGCGAGTATAACGTGATGCGCGGCCTGCGCCGCTGCTTCGGCCTCCGCACCACCGTGGTCACCTCGATTGTCGACAACGAAATCGGCCGCTTGCTCGAGGACCTGATGCTGCAGGGCGGTGTCGATCTCTCTCATATCGCCTGGGTCCCCTTTGACGGCATCGGCGGCGCGGCTCGCGTGGGGCTGAATTTCACCGAGCGTGGATTCGGCATCCGCGGCGCGGTGGGCTGCTCTGACCGGGCTCGCTCGGCGGCCTCCCAACTGAAACCGGGCGATGTCGACTGGAAGCGCCTCTTCCACGACGAGGGCGTGCGCTGGTTCCATTGCGGCGGCATCTTCGCGGCCCTCTCCGCCTCCACAGCCGACATCACCATCGAAGCGATGCAGGCCGCGCGCGATGCCGGCACCGTCGTTTCCTACGACCTCAATTTCCGCCCCTCCCTCTGGAAGTCCCAGGGCGGCACGGCGCGCGCCATGGAGGTCAATCGCCGTATCGCCTCGCTCGTCGACGTCATGATCGGCAATGAGGAGGATTTCACCGCCGCCCTCGGCTTCCAGGTGCCCGGGATGGACGAACACATCTCCAAACTCGATCCGGCCAACTTCAAGAAGATGATCGCCGAGGTATGCCGGATGTACCCCAACTTCCAGGCCGTGGCCACCACACTGCGCAATGCGAAGACCGCCACCCTCAACGATTGGGGCGCCGTGCTCTGGACCGGCGGCCAGTTCCACGAAGCCCCGCTGCGCGAAAACCTCGAGATCTACGACCGCGTCGGCGGCGGCGACAGCTTTGCTTCCGGCCTCATCTACGGCTTCCTCGCGGGCAAGTCCGCGCAGGAGGCGGTGAACTACGGCGCCGCCCATGGCGCTTTGGCCATGACCACTCCCGGCGACACCACCATGGCCTCGCTGAAAGAAGTGGAGTCGGCCATGAAGGGCAAGGGCGCACGCGTGGTCCGCTGAGCGGCCACACCCTGCGCCCCGCGGCTGCCACCTGCCCGCTGGAATACGAAAAGAGGAACCATGTCACTCACCCCGGAAGTCTTGCGCGAACGAATGAAGGCCGTCGTCATTGTTCAGACCACGCCCTTCAACCAGGATGGCAGCCTCGACCTGGAGGCCCTCAAGGCAAACACCAGGTTCCTCGTGGAGCGCTGCGCCGGCAAGCGCTTTGTCCTCGTCCCCACCGGCAGCACCGGCGAGGCCTACACCCTCAACGATGACGAGCGCCTGCGCGTCATCGAAACGGTCATCCACACCGCCGGCGGCAAGCTTCCCGTGCTCGGTGGAACCGGCGCCGCTGGCACCGGCCGCGTGATCGAACTTTCGCGCGCCGCCGAACGCGCCGGGGCCGATGGCGTCCAGATCGTGCTGCCCTATTACCATGTGCCCAGCGAAGAAGGCCTCGTCACGCACTATCTGCGCATCGCCGACGCCCTCCGCATCGGGATCGTCATCTACAACAACGCCGCCGTCTCCAAGCTCTGGATGCCGCCCCACCTCATGGCGCGCTGCGCCGAACACCCCAACATCATCGGCGACAAGGAAAACACCAGTGACCCGGCGCTCTATAAGGCCATGCGCGATACGATCGACCCGGCAAAGATGACGGTGGTCTGCGGCATCGGAGAGGTGCAATTCGCCTGCGAGGCGGCCCTCGGCTGCCCGGGATTTGTCACCTCACTGGCCAACCTGGCCCCGGAGCTGACCCTGGCCCTTCTCGAGGCCGCCGATCGACTCGACTTCGCCGCCGTGCGCCTGCTCATGAAGCGCATCGAGCCGTGGCACAACTTCATCGCCGCGTGCGCGCGCAACCGCGGACGGGATCCCTGGTTGATGACCGGCTTCTCCGCCGGGCACATTTACGTGGGCGTCACCAAAGCGGCCATGGACCTTCTCGGGTTGGCCGGCGGCCCCGTGCGCGGACCTGGGGACGACCTCACGCCGGCCGAGCGCGATCAACTGCGCGGGGTCCTCTCCCAAATGGAGTTGCTGCCCGCCTAGGCACCTGCCGCGCTGAGACCTGATGTGGCCGTTCCGCCGCCCCGCTGATCGACCCACTCGCCGCCACCATCATCTCGTGCTCCTCCGCCACCGCCTGGGCAAGCAGGCGAGTCAGCCGCCGTGGCACAAACGCTGCTCTCTGGACGCAAGGGAAGGAAGCAGCCGCCAATTAGGTGAAACTTGCATCTAGTGAGCACGGTTGCTATCCTGCTGGTTGTCCGGCGCCCTCGGGCGCGATCCTCTCGCAACTGGAGCGGCCCGTTTGCCTCGTCGAATCTGTCAACGGCATGGCAAGGACTTTCCTTGCACCTGCGCCATGGGCAATCTCTCCCGCTTCGTGGAGCCAGTGGTCCTCTTCCTGTTGAAGAAGAAGGGCCGATCCTACGGCTACGACCTCTCGAACGATCTCCAACAGCATGCCCTCACCGACGCCGAGATCGAGCGCGCCGCCCTCTACCGAACGCTCCGGCAGTTGGAGGCCAATGGCAATGTCAGCTCCGAATGGGACACCGAGCAAGGCGGCCCTGCCCGGCGCGTCTACCGGCTCACCGCGCAAGGCCGGCGGCACCTAGACGAATGGACCGAAGTCCTCCAACACGTATCCAAGTCGATGGCCCGTTTCGTTAAGGAGACCAAGAGCCTCCCCAATGACAAGGGTGCTCCCAAGGCCAAGCTCAAGCCGCACCATTCGATCCGCCGGAGGATAGGCTCCGGCGCGCTTGCCCCGTTCGGGCGCGCCGGCCGGCCCCGCTCAGCGTGGGCGTTACTCCCGTCGGGCTGCTGGCGGCGTTTCCCTACCCGCATACTCACGATCGCCCCGGCTCGGCCGGCAGCGAATTCGGGCGGAGGGGACTCAGGGTTTCGGAGTGTGTCTCCCGATGATGGACATACTTCGAACTGATTGTTTTGCAAGCACAGGCATTTACAGAGAGGGTCTTGGCGAGTTCGCGGGGCTTCGGGCTGGTTCCATGACGAGGTGGGGTTCCGGGGCGGCGAGTTGCCGGGTGGCAAGGGCTTCGATGGCGTGCTGCCGCGGGGCTGGATCGACAAACGGCCGTTCCTCCGGCGCCTGCACAGATTCGGATTGTGCCTCCGCGATTGTGGTGGTTTGAGGAAGCGGCCAGCATTTTCGGCCTCATGTTGTGGCTCAATCCATCGGAGAATCCGGGTGTGCGATTTGTCGTCGGCGAGGTGCGGCGAACAGCGTCGTGGCGGGAAGAGTGGCTGCGGAGGGCTTTGCGCGGCCCCGTTGACGCAATCCCAGCAGCGCGGCTTGTGTGGCCGCGATCAGTTGATCCAGCGTGGGTTTCGATGGCGTTCCCGATTCGCCTGCTACCGCTCGGCCTCGCCTAAGGAGAATCGGTGCAACAACTGGTTGCACAAGTTCACGCAAGGCCACAGCGGTGCGGCCGTTCGGGCTGATCGCCGGAAGCGATGCTGGCCATCACCCCTCCGCCGATGATCTCAAGCCTCCCTCTGATCAAGAAACGCGCACACCTCGGCGTATGAGGGGATGCCAGTTCTGCCGCCAAGCCGGGTACACTTAATCGCTGCCGCGGCGCTGGCGAACCTCATCGCCCGCTCCACGTCCCAACCGGCGAGAATCGCCGCGCAGAACGCGCCGTGGTACACGTCGCCGGCGCCGGTCGTATCGACCGCGTCCAAACGGTAGGCCGGCACTCGAATGCCCGCCTCCGCCGCCAGGCCAAGACAACCCCGCGATCCCATTGTGACCACGGCGGTGCGGGGGCCGCGCGTCGACATCTCCCTCACCGCCTGTTCAGGATCGTCCCGCCCCAACAGCTCGCGGGAAAACTGTTCGGAGGCGACGACGATGTCGCTCAACTCAAGCAGTCGCGCCATGTGAGGCCGGAACGTCCCCGCATCAAGGGATACGAGGACCCCCGCTTCCCGTGCGCATAAGGCCGCCGCAAGGGCTGCCTCAGGCTGGTTTCCGTCCAGGTGCAAGATGCGGGCCGCCCGAACCGCGTCCGCCGGCACATCGTCCGCCGTCATAGGCGTGGCCGTACCCGTGTGCCAGGCGATGCTGCGGTTCCCGCTCCCCTCCTCCACCCAGCAGAACGCCGCCGCCGATTGGGCGCCAGCCTCGACAATGCAAGCGGAGGTGTCCACGCCTTCTCGCCTGAGTTCAGCGAGAATGTACCGGCCCCGGTCATCGTCTCCCACCTTCCCCGCAAACCCGGCACTCACTCCCAGGCGTGCTGCCGTAACCGCGGCCGTTGCGGCCGGACCGCCGCCCTGCTCGATGTGTTCCTTCATTCGGACCTTACCGTCCCTTGGAACATGCGGCACAATGCCAAGGTAATCCCAGGCGCAATAGCCGAGCGAAAGAAACTCCACTGGAACTCCCTTACTCACGTCCGAGCCCTCTCCGCCAGCCGCGCCAACCGAGCTGACACCGCATTGGCACAGCGTCCAACCCCTGCGCGCCTCGCTTCTCCGGACTTCCTCGACAGAAAGCCCGCGCTTCCGATGAACCGGCAGGAACGTGGAGAGTCGCCGGCATCAGCCATCGCCGACTCGCCCCGCGCGCTCTCTTCGAACACGGAGGATGCCCTCACGGCGCGGCGCGCTCTGTTGAAACACCCCCCGGTGATGCGAGTGGCCCGCGGATGCATCTCTTCGGGACCCCTCACCGGAAACGGCTCATGCGGTGTAACCCCGGCCCGGCCCTTCGCCTGTCCCCGGAGTGTGCGGCGCGCCACCCGCTCCGTTTGCAATCGATCAAGGAACCGGCTTCGGTTACCGGGTTGAGCGGCTCTGGGGCGGAATGGGACAAGAACCGGTTCCCTCGCGCCGAGCCTCTGACTCCGGTCGCGCACTCGCGCGTCCCGGTAATGACGGCATGCCCCGCCAACCCCTCTTTTTCCTGTTTGCCTTTGGGAGCCTGGAGAGCGTGTGCGCCGCCCTGGGCCTCTTGACCGCGTGCCACTCCGTGTCTGCGCTGGCGGCAGAGCGGAACGGCCGCATCTCCCGGTCCGGAGAGCGTCGATGCCAAGGCGGACAGGAATTCCTCCGGCGAAACCCATATGACAGGCGGGTATGGGGTTCGCGGTCAAGTTCGACGATTGGGCGGTATCCGTTGTCTTCGTGCATATCGTCCACGCAAAGAGCCTACCAAACCAGCGAAGGGAGGCAACGCAAGCCTTACGCCGAAGCGGTCGCATGAGGTGCGGCGGGACGGCCCCTCTCCTAAGGCCCTTACTGGCGCCGGAACGCCGACTCCCCGCAGCCCCGCTGGAGCGGCCTGGGGCAACCAAGCCGCGGATCCCGGAGCGGAGGTGAGAGAGCGCTTGGCGCATTCGCTCCAGGCGTGGCTCGCCCCCTGCGTCAGAGCCGGGGCGGGACACAGCTTGCGCCAACGTAAGCCTCCATGCAACACTGCTGCCAGTCATGTTCGCTGAAGATCGGCGCATCCGCATCCGCGAGATCCTCTCCACGCGGAAAAGTGTCTCTGCCGCCGAGTTGTGCGGCATCCTGCGTGTCACCCCCGCCACCGTCCGGCGCGACCTCGCCGCACTAGAAGCGGAAGGCTCGCTGGTGCGCTCACACGGCGGGGCTGTCTCGCGCATCTCGACGACGAGTTTTCAACCTTCCTATCAGTCACTCGAGCGGACCAACCGCGAAGAGAAGCAGGCCATCGCCAAGGAAGCCGTTAAGCTGATCTCCGAGGGCGATACGCTGTTTCTCGAAGGCAGCACAACCGTTTTTGAGTTGGCCCGGCTGCTGAAGAGCGCCTTCTCCCGCTTGATTGTGCTGACCAATTCTCCCGCCTGTATCTCCCAACTCCAGCAGACCGGCTCCGGAATTACCGTCATCTGCACCGGAGGCGAACTGAGAAAGGACACAAACTACTTGTGCGGGCTGTGGGCCGAACAGGCGCTTGAGCGCGTCCGGCTCGATACGGCTGTTGTCGGGGTCTCCGCAATCGATCCCGCCTACGGGATGTCAGCGGCCAACCACGCCGAAGCCCAGATCAAGAAGCTACTCTGCCGCTCGGCCCGGCGGCGCATTGCGGTCGCCGACTACAGCAAGTTCGGCAGACAGCAGTTCGCCTTTGTGGGGCCGGTCACCGACGTCGATGTCCTCGTTACCGACAGCAACACCCCCGCCTCCCACCTGGACGCGATTCGCGAAGCCGGCGTTCACGTCATCGTTGCCGGAGCCGGAGCGGGAGACGGAGACGGCCACACTCCAGCGGCCCGCCGCAGCGCGCCCCGGGATCGTGCTCCGCGCAAACGATCGATTTAAAACGAATCCTATCGCTTGACATCGCTCGGCGCTCCGGTAGGATGAAGCCGATGACTGGAGTTGCCTCGTGAGTGCGCCTATCCTCAATCGCCGCGAATTCGTGGGCGTTTCCGCAGCCGGAGTCGCCGCAGCCCAACAACGGCCCGGCCCGGGACCATTGGGTCCCCCTGCCCGGCCTCAGCCCCCTCCCATCGAGTTCTGCGGCTGGGACTACGGCCGCCTCGGCCACTCGCTCTCTCTGGGCGAGCAGGTGGCGCTCCGCTTTCGCAACAATCAGACCTCCCCAGCCCACGTGCCCGTGCGCTGGCGGCTCACCACCTACGAAGGGGCCCCCCTGACCGTGGGCGAGGGCGAACTCCAGCTTACCGCCGGGGCCACGGGGGAGATCCCGGTCCGCCTGCCGGCGGATCTGAAGACGGCGCCTATCTCATTCACTACACCGCGGCTGGCGCCGATCCGCGCCCCGAGAAGCTGTTCCACTTCGACTTCCGCCGTCCCGAGCCTGACGCCGCGCTGAACCTCACCGTGCTTGCCCTTGTGGAGAGCATCGACGCCAAAGCCTGGGTCCGGTTGATGTTCGGCTCGCTGGCCCGCTATGTCAACGTACTCATCGATTGGCCGGCTGGCGCGGGCGTGCGAGTCGATGCCGTCCTGGCGGCCTCCGAAGTCATGCGGAGACCGATCCCCGCCTGGCGCGCCTTAGGGACTACCTCTCCGCGGGCGGCAACATGTTGTTGTTCGGTAAGCCCGGCGGGGCGATCGCCCCCGCTGCTTCCCGTGCGTCTCGCCGAGGATCGCCGTTTCGCGAAGAGCCCTCTCGGTTGCGGCTCGGCCGCACCGGCCCGTGGCGCGGCTTCCGCCCCGCCAACGGACCCAAGCACTTCGGCCTTCGTGTCACGGCCACGGAGGGCGCCGAGGTTCTCGCCCAGTGGGACGACGGCACTCCTGCTGTGGTTCTGGGCAAACACGGCAAGGGCCGCGTCGTCTTCGCCGGCGTCGGCTCGGGCCAGGTGTGGCAGGAGACTTCGGCCCTCGACGGCGGCGACGAGTTGGGGCTCCGTCTGCTCTACTGGCTCAGCGGCGGCGAGCGTGCCGTCGAAGCGATGCTCACCCGCGCCGGCGAGTTGTACAGCCGTGAGCAGCGGGAGCGGCTTGCCGTGCGCGATCGCGTTCTTGCCAACCTGCCCGTAACCCCGCCGCGGGATTTCGCCGTGGTCAGCCGCAACAACTGCGGACGGTTCGGCTGGCTGAACTCCGAAGGCGGCCTCGTGGACAACCTCACCGCCAATGGCACGGTTCAGGCGCCGGGCACCCGGACCTTTGTTGTGCGCGGCGGCAAGCCTTGGGAGTTCGACCCAAGAACTACCTACTCTCGCCGTCAATGGCCAGCGCCAGCCGCGCATCGGCGAGGTGGTGCAGAACTGGTTCGCCAAGACCCCTCTCCTGGCGCTACGACAACGGCGCCGTGGTGCGCTCTACACTCTCGCTTGGTTCACCGGCGATCTTGTGGGAAGGCGACGCCCGCCAGCCAAGCCTCACCTGCTCCAGCGTCACCCACGCGGCCTACGCCTCGGCCTCGGGAATTCGCGTCATGAGCAGCGGCGAGACCATCCACTCCGCCGACCTCGCCGAGGGCTGGCTGCTGCTGTTCATCGCCCAGCCCGAGATGCGCGACGTTCCAGTCCTCCTCGTCCTCACCCGCCGGCCGGAAAGCGTCCGTCTCGGTGACGGCTTGCATCTCACGTTCGGCGCGGGTGGCTTCGGCGCGCTGTTCACCTCGCGCCTCTGGGGAGCCCGGCGGCTCGCTCCAGGCCAAACCACGCAATGGACCCGGGAGGTCCCCGGCGACGCCGTGGCGGCGGCGCGCCGCTGGAGTCAGATCTTCCTTCGTTATCCGGTCGACTGCGACGAAATCGGCTGGATGGAAAAAGAAACGGTGGTGTTGGCCAACCGCTTCCGCTTCCGCCCATTCACCAGCGCCTGGGGCACGCCGGCGGAAACGCTGGCTCCACTCGCTCCCGTGCTCCCCCTGGCTCGATCCGCAGGCGCGCCCCTCGAACTTCCGCGTGATGCCATGGACCTCTCCTGCCCGACCAAACTCGGCCCGCTGCAGGCGGTCAAGGGGGAGACGACGTTGGTGCGCATCCCGCTCCCGCCGCGGGACCACCGCGCCATCATTCCCGCCGACGGGCGGATGGTGCTGCGCGAGGCAATCGACTGGGCCACCGGCGGCTTGCATCTTGACAGCAAGACGCATCCCGACCCAAACGTGCGCAACGAAGGCTCGGGCGACCTGCACGAAGACCTGGCGCAGTATGACATCGCCAACACGATGCCCTTCAACGAGTCGCCCTGTATCGATGTCTACAAGTGGTGGTACACCTTCAATGCCATCCAGGCCAGGCCCGCCTACTCGCCCGCCCTGCGTGCCAAAATCGACCGCTACCACAAAATCCGCTATTGGGAAACGCTCAACTTCTATGCGCATAAGTGCCTCGTGCGGCAGAAACGGGAACCGTTCAGCGGCGTCGAGTACATCATCCACTTCGTGTGGCCCACACAGACCCAGTTCGGATACCGCAACTTCAACGACGGCAACGAAGCCTCCAGCGTCACGGCCAGTTGTTTCACCGCCTACGCCCGCTACTACGGCGATTGGACCACGCTGCGAGCCAACTGGAATCACTGCCGCCGCCTGCACGAATATCTGCCGCGGGTCAATGACTGGGCCTGCATGTCCTCCGGGGCTCTCGAATACTGGTCCAACGCCGGCTTCGACATGCTCAACAGCGAGCCCTATGGCAACCTTGCCTTCGCCTACGCCGCCGAACAGTGCGGGCGCCCTGCCGACGCTCTGCTGGCAAGGTGCTGGGCGCGCGCGCCATGGTACCCTGCGTGGCTCGGCTCGCCCTCCCCGGCTATCTCGAATCCATCACCGCGCCTGGCGACCCCTGGCGTGGATTCCAGGGCCTATCACTTCACGGAAGACGGCATCATGGCGGCTCCCAATAAGATGGGAGCCATCGGCCTGCTCGACACCTCCAAAGGCACATCTCACGAACTGGCGCTGGCCTATAAGACCTGGGCCGGTGAGCGCATCCTCGCCGAACAGAAGGCGATCGAGGAAACAACTGCGCGCGGCAGCGGCAGAATCTCGTTTCCCGATCTGACCCAACGCCTGTTCCTTGGCTGGAACCTCGCCGGTCTCCTGGAAAAGGCTAAAGCCGGAATCGCGCAGCGGCGCGAACGCCCTGTTACCTGGAACTCAGCCACCGACATCTACGACCTCGCCTTGCTCTGCGTTGGCGACATCCCGCTGTTTCTCTCCGAGTGGGCTCCAGCCGAGTACGTTTCCGGCCGCTGCGATGAGAAGGCGACCGAGGTCGAACTTCTCTTTCTCTCCCGGGAGGCGGCGGCCTTTACCGTTCGCCTCTACTCTCAAAAAGAAGTGAACGAGGTGTCTCTCAACTCCGTGCCCCTCCGCAACGGCTGGCGCTACGACGCCGCATCGGGCTGGTTGACCGTCACCGTGCGCGGCAGCGGCGAGCAGCGTCTGTCTGTTCGCCTGGGCAAGCCTGCCGCGCCGCTTCACCCATACTTCCCGGCGGGCAACTGAACCCGCTACTGCCCGCGGCCGTAGACACGCTCATAGACCAGCCGGTTCGTTCGCGCCGTGTACTCACTCAGAACGGCGTACGGCGTGTCGTCGGCTTTCAGCAATCCACGCCGGTGATACCGCGGGTTCCAGGGCTGGTAGTCGCGTACCGTGCAGCGGTGGATGCCGATGCAGGCCTTGCTGCCCGCCGCATCAAGGTAGTAAGCCATCGTGTGTTCACCGGCCGAGCGCTCGTAGTCGCTGCTGTCGGCCTGATCCTTCACCGGACGCTGCGTCATCGTGTTGACGTCGGCCAGCAGCGCAGGTTTCCCGGTCAGAGCGAGGACCTTGTCCAGATAGGAGCGCAGCATCGTCCTCGTACCCATCGGCTGAAAAGCGATCACATCCACATGGCGCGCCGCGGTCGCCAGAATCGAGTCCGTGTGCGCTCCGGCAAAGCCATGAAGCGGTCACCCAAAACAAGGTGGTTGGGGTCGGCCTGACGCAGTTCCCCCACCCGCGCAGGCATAGTAGCTTTCGGCGATCTCGTTCACGAACGCTTCGTCGCTTGCCGCCAGGCCGCCCGTCGCCCGCCGGGCCCGAAACTCCTCATACGCCCGTCTGCCCGGCGCGCTTGCGGGCAACGCGCGCATGAAATCGACATAGCTGCCCTGTCCGTCGGCGCCTCGGAAGGCAGGGTCCCAAACGGGCAGGTCGATGAACACATATCCCAGGCAAAAGGGATTGCCGGCATGACGGGCAGCCGCCTCGCGGACCGTCCGGCGCAACCGCTCGCGCACCGCCGGATCGAAGATGTCCGTATTGTCTGATTGCACGCCCGCTGAAAAGGAGCGCGGCCCCTCGGTCCAGATGGTGGCCACGTAGGGGAACTTCGTTTCCATCGCCGGCAGCGGACCGTACCCGGCCGAGTTGTAGCCCCACTCCTGAAACCGCGCCAAGAAAAACTCGCTCAGGCGCGTCTCGCTGCCCCCATAGCGGGAGACGAAGAGGCTCCGCTCATCCCGGCGGATGCACTCGGCCGCGTGCGTCACCCCAAGCGAGAAGAAGGCGTTGCCCTCCGGCGTGACGAAGAACCAGCGTCCCTCCATCTCCTCGACGTGGAACCAGCCCGTCCGTTTGCCGCGAATCGCGCGCACCCCGCCATACCGGTCAAAACCAGCCCCGGCATGCCCAGGCAAGCGGGAATGCTCACGGCCAGCGGAATCGCTTCGCGGCGCGAGAGAGCCTCGCCGCAACCCGCTGGGGCGCTCTTGTTGACGGTGCAGGGGGATCATGGGCTTCTTCTCACGTGGCTCAGGTGACGGGCCGGAGCCTGGCGCGGCCGTTGCCTGGGTGTTGTCAGAATAGCGAAAGCTCAGGATCAATCGCGCGATGGGAGCACCTGCGATCAAAATCGATCAGAACCAAACATAAAATCACTGAAAACGATTGACACTCCTCCGGTCCGCGGATAGATTGTGGGAAACCCGAATTACGCTGGGCGGAATGTGGAGTGGAACGGATGCAGGGTCTCGGCAAGGCAATACGGCTCAACCGCCTCCTCAAGGGGCGCGCTCACAAGGCCCTCGTCGTTGCCTTTGATCACGGCGGGACGCTCGGGCCTATCCCCGGCACGCTCGACCCGCAATCGCAAATCCGCAGGTTCGTCGAAGCCGGCGTGGATGGTGTATTGCTCAACCCCGGCTTGCTGCGCTACTGTC
>JADJOP010000027.1 GCA_016713735.1 Bryobacterales bacterium | reverse complement strand
GCGGCGGATGTGACGGTGGAGGCGTGCGGGCGGGCGGCGGCGCTGCGACGTATGCGGGCAGCGGGCAGCAGGTGAACGGTATTTCGCCGGAGGCGACCGAGGCGGGGCGGGCGCGCCGGATTGCGGTGCGGGCGGGGGCGTGGAGGTTGGCCGGGGCGGGCGTGGTGCCGGTGTTCGATACGGCGGAGGTGGAGGTGAAGGCGCAGGTGGTGCTGGCGCTGTCTACGTGCATGAGGGGCGGGCAATTGTCACCGATACACTGGAATGCTGCACACGGCGGCACGTCTGGCGGCGCGGGGTCGATTGTGCTCGCTGTGGGCGACGGGGGCGGGTGGCGAGTCCGTTCGCGGCGGAGATCACGACTGGCGCAGGCGCGGCGGCGCGAAGCGCAGGCGTGCGCCGGCTTTCCGGGATTGGATCAGATCAACGTGAGATTCCGGCGGCGGCCGGGCGGGGCGCAGCTGCTGGTGGTGAACGGGCGGCGGTATGATTGCGATTGCGTGCCGTGAGGTGCGGTGGCGGGTTGGCGGGAGCCGGCGGACGTCGTAGAGTCAGCCTCGCTACTGTTCGCCGGTGAGGTGTTGTTCTATTTGCGGCCAGACCTGCTGGGATCGCTGGTGGCGACCCAGGCCTGGCGGAGTTCCTCGGTGGTGAAGCAGATGATGAGGCGGTAGTTCCAGGGGGGCCGGATCACCCTTTGTAGGAGGTGAGGAGTTTGAGGAACTTCACCTCCAGGAACTTCTTGCCGCGCCATGACGGGAGAGAAGACTTCCGTGAAGACGCGCTCGATTTTCGGGTTTCAGGCCGGCGGCCACCTGCAAGTCGCAATGAAGTTGAATGGCCATGGTGGTTAGCTTACCCGGATGACTACTTTACTGAAATGCTTGCCGCTTTCCACGCGGCGCAGGCGAGGCGGGGTGCGCCCTCGAAGCGTGAAGACCTGATCGACGACGGGCTTCATGGCGTGGGCGGAGACGGCGGCGTTATGGGTTCAAACATTTCGCGCGAGCTGACGAAGACGCCGTGGAGGCTGAGGTTCTTCATGAAGGCGGGGGATGATGTTGGTGTCGCTGCCGCCGGAGACGTTGCCGATGAGGGCGAGGTTGCCGCCCATGCGGACGCACTGATGGACTGGCGAGCGTGGCCGTGCCGCCGACTTCGATGATGTGGTCGGGAACGATGCCGCGCTTCTTGAGTTCGGCGTCCCATTCGGGAGTGGTCGTGTAGTTGATGCCGTCGACGGCTCCGAGGGCGCGGGCGCGTTCGAGCTTCTCATCACTCGAACTCAGGATGACGGCGCGGGCGCCGAGCATGGTGGCGATCTGGACAGCGAAGAGGGAGACGCCGCCGGTGCCGATGGTGAGGACGGTGTCGCCGGCCTTGAGGCCGCAGCGGACCATGAGGGCGTGCCAGACGGTGACGCCGGCGCAGGGCAGCGTGGCCGCTTCCTCGGGGCTGAGGTGGGCGGGCACGTGGACGAGGGCGGTCTCCTTCATGACGATGGTTTCGGCGAGGACGCCGTTGGCAAACGCGCCGAGGGCTCCGCGGGCGGCGGCGTCGGTGACGGGGCCGCTGATCCAGTGGGCATGAAGCAGGGCGAGACGCGGTCGCCGGTGGCGACGCGGGTGACGCCGGGGCCGGTTTCGACGACGGTGCCGGCGCAATCGGAGCAGATGGTGAGGGGGAAGGGGAGCTTCTTGGTATAGAGGCCCTTGGCGATGAGGAGGTCGCGGTAGTTGAGCGAGACGGCCTCGACGCGGATCCTCACCTGGCCCGCTTCGAGGGGCGGTTCGGGGGCCTGCTGGATGGTGACTTCATCGAGCCCGAAGGCTCCGGTAAGCTGAGCGGCGCGCATGGGGCTTATTGTACAGGCGCGGCGGGGCTGCTATACAAGAGAGTCATGCCTACGAACCGGCTCGATGGGGCTTTGGCCGCGCGATCAATATATGCGTTGTGCTGGCGGCGCTGGCGACGGTGCCGCTGGTGATTCTGCAAGAGCAGGGGGACACGAGCCTGGCGGTGCAGATTGCCGATTGGGCGGGTGTGGATCGTGTTCGTGCTGGAGTACTCGATTGAGATTGCGTTGTGGCCCGACCGCAAGGCCTATGCGCGGAAGAACTGGCTGAGCCTGGCTGGGATCGTGCTGTCGTTCCCGCTGGTTCCGGCAATGCTGAGCCCTGACGCGGTTGGCGCGGCTGGAGCCGGCTGCTGCGGCTGGTGCGGCTGGTGGGGGTGACGGCGCGGGCGCTGGGTGAGTTGAAGTCGATTCTGTCGCGGCAGAGTCTCATTTACGCGATGTGCATCACGGTTCTCGTCATCGTCGCCGGGGGCGGCGTTGACGTTGCTGGAGCCGCAGACGGTGAAGGGCGGTGCCAGACGGCATCTGGTGGGCCGTGGTGACGGCGACGACGGTGGGCTATGGCGACATAACGCCGCAATCGCACTGGGGCCGCGCGGTGGCGGTGATTGTGATGCTGGCAGGCGTGAGTTTGGTGTCGACGCTGGCGGCATCGATCACGACGTTTTTCGTGGGGCAGCAGGAAGAGGCCGAGATGGAGGAGTTGCGCGACCGCATGGCGCGGATGGAGGCGATGATGGGAGTTGCTGCGGCGCAGCGAGCCCAGCGTACCCACCGTATCAAGAGCCCACTTCGTCCGAGCCACCGCGACAATCATGAGTTCGAGATCGGCGGAGCCGTTGTTTTCCACCGAGTGAACTTCGTTGAGGAAGACGGGGATGGCGTCGCCGGCCTTGATGGGGGCCGATTCCGAGCCGATGCGGAAGGTGCCTTGGCCGGACATGACGTAGTAGAACTCCTCGACGCCTTCGTGGCGATGGCGGCCGTCGCTTGCGCCGGCGGGCAGGAGGAGGTGATCGACGTAGGACCAGTTGGTGTAGAAGACTTCGGGGGGAAGGGCGCGGCGGTAGCGGGCCGTGCCGGTGCCGCCATGATAGGCAGGAGCGGGGCGGAGGAGGGCTTTGTCGAGGCGGAGCGTGATGAAGACGGGCTTGGGGTCAAGCGGCGCGCCTTCGCGGCTGTCGCCGAGGTCGAAGGCATCGTATTTGCCCTTGATGGTGCCGACGGCGATGTTCATCCACTGGACGGGCTTGTTGGTGGGGTTGTAGATGGCGTGCGAGCTGCCCATGCGGTTGGGGGCGCCGGCGGGGGCCTGGAGGAGCGAGGTGCGGCCGTTGACGGTGAACTGGGCTTCGCCGTCGAAGATGACGAACATCTCTTCCATGTGGTTATGGAAGTGGTGGCCGATGCCGCCCTTGGGTTGGATGACGCCGCGGTGGAGAAAGATGAAGTTGGTGTTGAAGGTTTGGGCGTCGAAGAGGCCGGTGTAGTGGAGTTCGCCGGCGCCGGCGTGGACGCTTTAGCGACGCGGAGTTTGTCCGGCTCGGCGCGCCGGATGCGCTGGGCGAGGGGTCCTGGCGGAGAGGACGGAGCTGAAGGCGAGGCAGGCGGAGAGGGCAAGGGCGAGGCGCATTCCGAGCACTGTATACCAATTGGAGCCGGAACGGAAATGGCGGAGGCGGGGCGGTGAGCGGGGCTAGGGCGGGGCGGGCGCGGGGCTGAGGCGGGGCGGTGAGGGATGGCGATGCGAACCTGTTGGCGGGCCACGGCGATATAATCGCGTCGAACTCATGCAAACTCATTTTTTCCGGATCGCCGTGCTTGGCGGCGACGGTATTGGACCCGAGGTGGTTGCCTCCGCCTTGCAGGTATTGGAAGCGGTGCAGTCGAAACTGACCGGCGTGACGCTGGTGTTTAACGAATTTCCGGCGGGGGCGGGCGAGTATTTGCGCTCGGGGAATCCGCTGCCGGAGGAGACGATGGAGGCGTGCCGTTCGGCGCACGCACGACGTGCGCTGGCCGGGGGGCACGGAGATGGCGCCGCAACTGGACCTGCGCGAGGAACTCGACCTCTACGCCGGCATCCGGCCGATTCATCTTTACAACGCCGCGCACACGCCGCTGAAGGGATTTCAAGAGGGCGGCATTGACCTGGTGATCTTCCGCGAGAACACCGAGGGGCTGTTTGCGACGCGTAAGAATCCGTGGCCGAAGGACGCCGAGGAGGTGCGCGATCACCTCGTGGTGACGCGGCGCGGGGCGGAGCGCATTGTGAGGGCGGCGTTTCAGGAGGCGCGGCGGCGGCGCAAGCTCTGCACGCTGGTGGACAAGGCCAACGTGCTGCCGTCGATGGCGTTTTTGCGCATGGTGTTCGATCACGTGGCGACGGAGTTTCCCGATGTGGCCACGGAGCGGGTGTATGTGGATGCAGCCACGCTCTATCTGCTGCAGCGCCCGCAGGACTTCGATGTGATGGTGATGGAGAACCTGTTTGGCGACATTCTGAGCGACCTGGCGGCGGGGCTGGTGGGCGGCATGGGGATGGCGCCGTCGGCCGATATCGGCGAGAAGCACGCCGTGTTTCAGCCCTCGCATGGGTCGGCGCCGACCATTGCGGGAAAGGGGATCGCCAATCCGGTGGCGACGATTTTGTCGGCGGCGATGATGCTCGACTGGCTGCCGGGCGAGGAGACAACGCGCGGGGCGAACCTGATCCGCCGGGCGGTGGCGCATGTGTGCGCGAACAGCGCCAACCGCACATCCGACCTGGGCGGCACGCTTTCCACGCAGCAGATGACGGACCGCATTTTGGAAGCGCTCTAGCCCGGCCTGACTATGCGCGACGGCTACCGCGTTTTCGACACACATACACACCTGGGCACGGCACGGCACAGCGGGCGGACGGCCGATGTGGATGAGATGCTGGGCCACATGGACCGTTACGGCGTAGACCGTTCGCTGCTGATTCCCTTCCCCGTGGTGGACGACTACCGGGCGCAGCATGATCTGATTGCGGCGGCGGTGCGGGCGCATCCGGAGCGGTTCACCGGGGCGATCTGCCTGAATCCGTTTGTGCCGCTGGATGAGTTTCGCGATGAGGTGCGGCGGTGCGTGGAGGAGCTAGGGTTGCGGGCGCTGAAGCTGCAGCCGCAGTATCAGCCGCTGAATCCGGTGTCGCGGCGGAGCGATTTCTTTTTTGAAGCGGCGGCCGAGCACAAGCTGCCCATCGTGGCGCACACAGGCACGGGGATTCCGTTCGCGTTGCCATCGCTGTTTATCGCCGCGGCGCGGCGGTTTCCGGAAGTCACGATCATCCTCGGGCATGCGGGCGGCAGCGTGTATTACCTGGAAGCGATTGTGGCGGCGCAGGTGTGCCCGAACATTGTGATCGAGCTGTCGAGCCTGATGCCGCATCATTGCGCCGAGGTGGTGGCGCAGGTGGAGGCTTCGCGGCTGATGGCGGGCTCCGACCTGCCGGAGAGCCTCGATGCCGAGCTCGGCAAGATCTTCACACTGGACCTGACGGCGGAAGCGCGGCGCGCCATTTTGTGGGACACCCCGTGCCGCGTGTTCGGCCTGTAAAATATGCCCGAAGGACTGCAATGAACAACTACCCTAAACTCCACAATGCGATGTGGCCCGGCCTGGTCGGCAAGGGTCCGGACTCGGAGCCGCCGATCGGCCTGGACACGATGCTTGCGATGACGGCGGCGGCTGAGGTCGACGGCCAGCGGTTTGAGGGCGTCGATCTGTTTTTGGCCGATCCGCACACGAGCATCGACTCGACGGCGGATGACATCAAGGGCCTGGCGGACAAGATTGCCAAGCACGGCTTTGCCGTGGGCTCGCTGGTGGCGCCGGTGTGGCCGCCGACGGGGGGCGGTTCGGCGATGGGGAGCGAGGACGAGCGCAAGGCGTTCCTGACGCAGGTGCGCAAGGCGTGCGCGATTGGGAAGCAGTTGAAGGACCTAGGCATCCGGCCGTCGGGCGTGGTGCGCATCGATTCGGCGGCGAGTGTGCACGACTGGAGTGCCGATCCGGAGGGCAACCAGAAGAAGATCGCGGCGACGTTCCGCGAAGCGTGCGACATCGCCGATGGCTATGGCGAGCTGCTGGCGGCCGAGGGCGAGATCTGTTGGGGCGGCATGCACGGCTGGAAGAAGATGGTGCAGTTGCTGGAAATGGTGGGGCGGCCGGAGCATATCGGCTTCCAGGCCGACATGGCGCACACGCTGCTCTACACGCTGGGCTACAACGCGCCGGAAGACCGCATTGTGCCCGCTGACTTCAATTGGGACGAAGCGGGGCTGGCGGCGGGGCTGCGCACATTGACCAAAGCGCTGCGGCCGTGGACGATTGACTTCCACGTGGCACAGAACGACGCCACGGTGAAGGGGCAGGGTTCGCACGATAAGACGGGGCGGCATTGCCAGGCCACGGATCCCAACGGGAAGCTGAACATCGCCCGCGACGCCGGCTACTGGCTGCGCGATGAGGATGGCCAGCTCACCAAGCGGATGGCGCACATCTGCTGGGACGGCTGCATGTTTTCCAACGACGTGATGATGAACCCGCAGACGTGGAACGACATTCTGGCCGCGATGATCGCCGTGCGCAACGCGCATGGCTGGAGTGAATAGGAGACCCGCCTTGGCAAAGAAGAAACTGAATGTGGGCATGATCGGCTACGGCTTCATGGGCCGTACGCACTCGAATGCGTTTCGCAAGGTGAACAACTTTTTCGACCTCGAGTATTAGCCCGTGTTGCAGGCCATCTGCGCGCGCGACGGGGCTAAAGCGAAGGCGTTCGCCGAGCAGTGGGGCTATGCGTCGGTGGAGACGGACTGGAAGAAGCTGATCGCGCGCAAGGACATCGACCTGATCGACATCGCCAGCCCGAACAACACGCACGCCGAGATGGCGATGGCGGCGGCGGCGGCGGGCAAGATGATTTTGTGCGAGAAGCCGCTGGCGATGAACGGGGCGCAGGCCGAGACGATGGTGAAGGCGGTGGAGAAGGCCAAGGTGCCGAACATGGTCTGGTACAACTACCGCCGGGTTCCGGCGGTGACGCTGGCCAAGCAGTTGATTGACGAAGGGCGGCTGGGGCGCATCTTTCATTACCGCGCGAAGTTCCTGCAGGACTGGACGATTTCGAAAGACCTGCCGCAGGGCGGCGCGGGACTGTGGCGGCTGGATGTGAAGGTGGCCGGCTCGGGCGTGACGGGCGATTTGCTGGCGCACTGCATCGACACGGCGCTGTGGTTGAACGGGCCGATCGACAAGGTGACGGCGATGACCGAAACCTTCATCAAAGAGCGCAAGCACACGATCTCGGGCAAGGTGGAGAAGGTCGGCATTGACGACGCGAGCGCGTTTCTGGCGCGGTTTTCCAACGGTTCGATGGCGACGTTTGAGTCGACGCGCTACGCCCGCGGGCACAAAGCGCTCTACACGTTTGAGATTAACGGCGAGCACGCCTCGATTTTCTGGGATCTGCATGACCTGCACCGGCTGCAGTATTTCGATCACCGCGATGAAGGGATTGTGCGCGGCTGGCGGGCGCTGCACATCACCGACGGCGACCATCCGTACATGAAGCACTGGTGGGTGCCGGGGTTGCAGATCGGCTACGAGCACACGTTCATTCACCAGGTGGCCGACTTCCTGCAGGGCTTGCAGGACGGCAAGCCGGCGGGGCCGAGTTTCCGGGATGGCCTGGCGACGGACCATGTGACCGACGCGGTGTTGCAGTCGGCCAAGTCGGGGCGTTGGGAGAAGGTGAAGCAGGTACGGAAGAAGTAGCGCGCGGACGGCGGTGGGCGGCTGGTCAGTCGCCCACCAGGCCGGGCGTTGGGGCGCGTTTGACCCACTTGTCGAGCACCTGGCTGAGCTGGTCGAGGGTGACGGGTTTGGGGAGAAAGTCGTCCATGCCGGCGGCAAAGCAGCGGTCGCGGTCTTCCTGAAAGGCGGCCGCGGTGACGCCGATGATGGGTATGCGGGCGCCGTTTTGCCGTTTGCGGATTTCGGTGGTGGCCTGGAGGCCATCCATGACAGGCATCTGGCAGTCCATGAGGATGGCGGCGTAGTGGCCGTGGTCAAACCGTTGCAGCGCTTCCAGGCCGTTGCCGGCCAGTTCGACCTGCCAGCCGAGGTGGGTCAACATGCCCTTCATGACGCGGCGGTTGACCTCGTTATCCTCGACGACGAGGAGACCGCCGTTGGGTTCAGCGGAGGATTCCGGCGGGGGCTCGACGACCTGGGGCAGGGCTGGGCCGGTGAGGGCATCGCGAAGCATGACGCCCACGGCGGGCCAGGGGAGGAAGGCAGTGACGCGCTGGCGGGCCCAATCGGGTAGGTCGGCGATTTCCACGCTGGAGGCAGCCAGGATGAGCCGTCCGCGGCAGGGTTCCATGCGGAGCAGGGTGGCGCTGCCGCAGACGATGGCGAGGGAGTGGGAGGGCGGTTTGCCGCCGGGCAGCAGCCGCTCCACGGAGACGCCGGCGGACTGGAGGAAGGCGTGGAGGGTCTCCACGCGCGGGTCGTTGGCGCCGATGAGGGTGACGGCTTCGCGCGGGAGGCTCAACTCCTCGATCCAGCTTTGGCTGGAGATGCCGCTGACGGGGATTTTGACGCGAAAGAGGGAGCCCTCACCGACCTTGCTTTCCACCGACACCGAGCCGCCCATGGCCTCGCAGAGGCGGGCGACGATGGCGAGGCCGAGACCGCTGCCGCCGCGGCGGCGCGTGGTGGAGCTATCGAGCTGGACGAAGGGCCGGAAGATGAGCTGCTGTTGCTCGCCCGAGATGCCCGGACCTGTGTCGTGGACCTCCAGTTCGAGCCAGCCCGCATCGGGTTCGGCGGGCGAGGCCTTGACGGCGAGTTCGATCTGGCCGGTTTCGGTGAATTTGACGGCGTTGCCGCAGAGGTTGGTGGCGATCTGGCGGAGGCGTCCAGCGTCGGCGGTGACGCGGGCGGGCAGGGCGGGATCGAGGCGCAGGACGAAACGCAGGCCGGCGGCTTCGGCGATGACCTCCATCATGGATGCGATTTCGACGCCCAGTTGACCGGGGGAGAATGATTCGGCGGCCACCGGGAGGGGGCCCATGCGGAGGCGGGCCAGGTCGAGGACGTCGTTGATGATGCTGAGCAGGCACTGCACGGAGTTGCGCACGGAGGCGGCGTATTCGCGCTGGTCCTCGCGCAGCGGGGTGCGCATGAGCAGTTCGGTGAAGCCGAGGGCGGCGTGCATGGGGGTGCGGATTTCATGGCTCATGACGGCCATGAACTCGCTTTTGGCGCGGGAGAACTCCCGCGCCTTACTCAGGGCGCGGCGGGTGCGGGAGTGGGCCTGGCGCAGCAGCAGGAGCAGGACGAGCATGGTGGCCACGGCGAGGAGGGAACCGAGGAAGCCGACGAGATAGTAGCGCCGCTCATAGGAGGCGCGTTCGGCGGACATCATGACATCGCTGCTGTAGGAGGAGAGCACGGGGTAGGCGGAGGCAAGGACGGGCAGAGTGCCGTCGCGGATCATGGAATCGATGCGGGCGCGGAGGCGTTCGACGAGCGCCTTCTTCGCCGGAAGCGACATCATGCTCAGCTCCATCTTCATGTCGCGGTGGGGAACCTGCCGCAACGGGGTGGATTCGCAGCCCGGCGGGCGTATGTGGAGCATGCGCTGCAGGTCGTTGGAGTCGAGCAGAGCCGCATCGGCCTGGCCCGCGCACACGGCCACCAGGCGCTCCTGGGCCGAGGGGCGCGGGAGCAGTTTGGCTTGGGGCAGGGTGGTGTAGGCGAGCTTGCCGGAGGGGGGAAACTCGGAGAACAGGACCGTGCGCGCGGCGGTGTCGGGCGGTTTGTAGATGGGGGAATCGGCGCGCACGAGCAGGATGTAGTCGGCCACCCACCAGGGGCGGCTGAGGTAAAAGCGGTCGCGGCGTTCGGGGGAGGGATTGGCGGCGGCCCAGACATCGACGGCGGTGGTGAGCAGCGCTTCATCGGAGCGGCGGGGGTAGAGGACCCATTCGACGGTGAGCCCCTCGCGGCGGGCGGCCTCATCGAGCACGTCGACGTAGAAGCCGGCCACGCGGCCCTGAGGGTCGAGATACGCCGCGGGTTCGCCGGGCGCGGCCCCGATGCGCACCACTGAGCCCGCCGCAAACACGGGGAGACATGCGCAGACTGCACATACCCCAGCGGCGTTTCCAATGCTGCGGCGCATCATACTCCTAAGCGCAACGCCATCCGCCTCTCACTATGATCGCGGAGTTGCCGAAGGCGCAACCGCCCGCTTACTGGCTCTTATCGTAGTATAAGCAGCTCTCTATAGTTCTCGAATCAGGATTTATCGTCGGGCTGAAGTTCCAGATTCCAGATTTCCAAGCCAGCGGGCGAGCCAGCCGTGCCATTCCTGGTAAAAGAAACGATTGTCTTCGCCTTTGAGTATCCAGTGATTTTCCTCGGGGAAGACGATCAACTTACTGGGAATTCTAAGCCGTTGCAGGACGCTCCAGTTTTCCAGGGTTTGGTTGAGAGGAACGCGGAAGTCGTTTTCGCCGACGGTGAGGAGCATGGGCGTTTTGAACTTGGCCGCCAGCCGGATGGGGTTTTGCTGGCGCCACACGGGGCCTTGTTCCCACACGGGTCCGCCGTTGCCGAGTTCGCGGTGGTAGATGACGTCGCTGGTGCCCCATTGGGATTCGAGGTTGATGAGTCCGGCGTGGGAGTAGAGGCAGCGAAAGCGGGTGGAGGTGCCTTGGAGCCAGTTGGCGAGGTGGCCGCCGTAGCTGGCGCCGCCGGCGGCGAGGCGGGAGCCGTCGAGGAAGGGGAACTGTTTAAGGGCCTCGTCGACGGCCTGTTCGATTTCGGCGCCGGGGGTGGCGAGGGGTCCTTTTGAATCATTTGGGCGAACTCTTCGCCGAAACCGGTGGAGCCGGTGTAATTGGTCATCAGGATGGCGTAGCCTGGGGCGGCCATGAGGTTAAAGTTCCAACGCTGATGAAACTCGTCGCGGGTCATGGTGTGAGGGCCGCCATGAATGAATACTACTAACGGATACTTTTTCCCTGGATCGAAGTCAGGTGGCAGAACGAGGGTGTTGTGGATTTTCCTGCCTTTGGCGGAAGTAAACCAAAACTCGCGCGCGGGATGCCATTGGATAGAGGCCACGGCGTCGTCGTTGAAGTGAGTGAGGGCGCGCCGCGAGCCGCCTTCGATGGCGACGATTTCACCGGGCTGGCGGGAGCTGTTGTAGAGAGCGAGGACGAGGGGGCGCTGGGGGCTGCCGGCGACGGTGACGCTGGTGAAGACGCCTTCGGTGACGGGCATGAGGAGGCGTGCGGCGCCGCCCGAGGCGGGGAGGGTGAAGATCTTCTCGTGGCCGGCCTCTTCGGCGGTGAGGTAGAGGGTGCGGCCGTCGGGGGAGAAGGTGTACTGGTTGACGCTGCGGTCAAAGCCAGGGGCCACGGGGTGAAAGGCTCCGGCGCCAGTGGCGGGCGACCAACTGGCGGCGACGAGGCGCGAGAGGTGGTAGATCTTGCCGTCGTTTTCCACTTCGCGAGTGGCGTAGAGCCTGGCGCCGTCGCCGGAGAATTGGGGATCGGCGAAATTGAAATCGCCGCCGGCGACCAGTTTCGGGTTCGCCGCCCGAGGCGGGACTCTGCCAGAGGTGGGTGAGGACGCTTGCGTAGGCCGAGGCGTTGCGGTTCTGGGTGGCGGTGAAGAGGAGGGCCGAGCCGTCGGGGGTCCAGACGCCGGTGACCTCAGAGCCGGAGGTGGCCGAGGCGCCGTCGAAGCCTGGGGCGGCGATGAAGCTGGAGCCGGCGAAGAGGTCGCGCGGGGTGCGGGTGGCGAGGTCGAGGACGAAGAGGTGGGGTTCGCGGTCGTCGAGCCAGTGGTCCCAGTAGCGGACGGGGAAGCTTTCGTAGACGTGGGCTTTGTACTTGCGGGCTTTGCGGTCAGCGGCGGCTTTGCGGTTGGCCTCGTCATCGGGGGCGCCGCGGTAGACGCGGCTCATGAAGGCGAGGCGTGTGCCGTCGGGCGACCAGGCGGGGTTGGCGGCGCCGGTGGTGAGGGAGGTGAGGCGTTCGGCCTCGCCGCCGGCGGTGACGTTGAGCAGGTAGAGTTGCGACTCGTCGTCGCCTTCGCGGCGGGCGCTGAAGACGATGCGGTTGGAATCGGGCGACCAGGCGGGGCCGCTTTCGCCGCCACGGGTGAAGGTGATTTGGCGGGGAGGGGCGGAGCCGTCGGCGGGCATGAGCCAGAGGTCGGCGCTGGCCTCTTTGCTGTCGTAAGCGGGGTTGGTGAGGAGGAAGACAGCCCAGCGGCCATCGGGGCTGACGACGGGGGCGCCGACGCGCTTCATCTTCCACATCTGCTCGTGGGTGATGGGGGATTTTGCTGACGCCGAGCAGGCGCAGAGGGCCGCGGCGAGCAGGAGGAAGCGGAAACGGGTCATATGCCCGTAGTGTACGGCTAGCCCGCGGATTTCACCAACCAGCGACTGCGGAGCGCGATCGCCGCGCGCCTGCCGCGTTGCGTTCGCCGGTGGGTTTCGAGGTGCTGTTCCAATAGGCCTGCGTTTGGAACTCATCTGGTCACGACGGACAACGGACGACGGGACGGGAACCCGGCTTGCGGGCACGGCGCGCCTTGCCCGCGCAGGGTTCTCATCACCGCTCGCCGCGGATGTGGTGAAGGATGCGGGGTGAACGTCAGTCCTGTTCCGCAACGGCCGGCGGAGATCGACGCGGTTCGATGCCTGGCCGGCGTGCTTGCTCTACACATTGCCGTTTATCGTTCCCTATTGGGCCACATTCCTGTAAGCTGAAGAAGGAAATCGCCTTATGGACGCCCTAGCAGAGAAGCTCGACACGAAGTTGCGTACTTGGAAGCCGGAAACCGCAGCCGAGGTGCGAGAGCGCGTCGCCGAAATGATCGATCTAGCCGACGATGACATCCTGGACTTGATGCGCTCGCGGTCACGCGAACAAGAAGTACTGGACATCCTCGATGAGCCCCCAGCCAGGTGATGTCTGGCTGGTCGATCTTGGGTTGGCCGCGAAGACCCGGCCCGTCGTGGTTGTCTCGCGCCACGATCCCGATTCTCCGCGCGCATTGGTCCTCTACGTCCCTCTAACGACCCAGAGTCGCCAGAGCCGCTACGAGGTGGCCCCTTCCCAAGCTGCATTTCCTTGACCGCGAGTCCGTGGCCAACGTCCAAGGCTTGGGTTCGGTTCCAACAGTCCGGTTGGAGCGAAGAGTCGGAAGATTGCCAGGAGCAGTGATGGTCGAAGTTAAGAAGGCGCTAGTGTTCGCTCTCGATCTCGAATAGACCCTCGAGGGCTATGGATTCTGCCGGGAGGCACAGCGAACCCCAAACGTGCTACTGCGGCCCTCTGGCGAGTCGCTGCCACGGATGGACACACGAACACTCCTGGGAACTTCCCCCCAGGAGCCTCCGCGGAGAATCTTCCACTTTCCGTCTGATGGCCCCAGAGGATCGGCGCTCGCCCCTTGCGCGTAGTAGCCGGGTTCATACCAATCGGCGGTCCATTGCCAGACATTGCCCAGCATGTCGTACAGCGCCCAGGAGTTGGGCCGCTTGCGTCCAACAGGGCGAGGCCGATTGTCATTTTCCAATAGTGTCTTCAAGTACTTCTGACGGTCGGCATCCCATAGCTGCTTGCTGTCGAGACGGTGGTTTCCGCTGTTGTCTCCGAACCACGCGATCAAGCCCAATTCGCCATACCGAACGCCCTCTGTTCCGGCGCGCGCGGAATACTCCCATTCGGCTTCAGTTGGCAACTGGCCACCAGCCCAGTTACAAAAGCGCTGCGCCTCATGCCAAGTGAGCCCAATGACGGGCACGGCGGCATTCACGCGCACATCATTGAGTTTGTGCCCGTGATAATCCATGGCCGGCAAGGGCGGAGCGCCTGTCGCGTGTCGATACTTCTGCCAGGTGCCTTCGGTCACTACGGTCTGTGCCAGCCAAAATCCCGCTGTTATCGTGACTTCGCGTGACGGATGCTCGTCGTCGTAGCATTCTAAGTCACCGGAAGAGCAGCCCATACGAAATGTGCCCGGCGGAATCCAGGCGTACCGCTGTCCATCTCTCTCATTGAGTCTGACACTCCCAGGCTTCGGACCTGAACTTCCGGTAGGCACCATCGCTGGCAAGGACCTTGCGCAACGACACTGGTTGCCCACAGGATCGCGTTGAGAGTAAGCGGCACCGATCGCATAAAGGAGTCAAAAGTTACTCCTCAATATGACACCGGCCGCAGCGCCTTTGTTCCCGTGCGTCGCTGCGCTGCCGATGCGCTGTACTCGATTTCAAGGTTCTGGCTCGCCCCTATTTTCAAATGGCGGTCGCGACATGTCGCGCAGTGTAGATCGGTCAATGCTTGTAGCCATCCTTCGGCGCCGCACCGTCCAGGCAGTCTACGTCCGGATGCATGAGCAAACTGAAAACGGAAGGGTATGGGGGTTAGCGTCCGTCCACGGTGAAGGCAAGCAACACGTTGCCGGGGAGGCCGCCGGGGGTGGCTGAGCCGGAAGGGACGATGAGGAAGCCTTGGGCGGCGATGGCGGAGTAGATGTCGATGGAGCCGCCGCCGGGTTGGGCGAGCGTATCGAAGGACCAGAGGAGAGCGCCGTCGCGGGTGGAGTGGGCGCGGGTTTGCCATCCAGGGAGCCGGAGAAGACGACGCCGGGGATAAGGGTGGGGGCGGCTTGGCGGGCGGCGCCGGCAACGTGCCAGGCTTGGCGCCGTCGGTGAGGCGGAGGGCGGCGAGTCCGGCGGAACTGGGCACGTAGACGGCTTCGGCGTCCGCGGCGAGGCCCCATAGGGGGGCGCTGGGGGCGCCGGTTGGAGTAACGCGGGTCTGCCAGAGGGTGGCGCCTTGGGCGTCGGGGTTGAGGGCTTGGACGAGGCCGGAGTTCTGGCTGGTGAGGAGGAGGCGCTTGCCGCTGGGGAGTTGGCGGAGGATGGGGGAGGCGGTGATGGCGGCGGGGGGGAGAGCCTTGGACCAGACTTGGCGGCCGGTGTCCATGTCGAGGGCGAGGATGGCGCTGGCGGCCAGGGCAGCGCTGGAGGCGGCGGCGTAGAGGAGGCGTTTGTCGAGGTCGAGGGTGGGGGCGGAGGTGGGAGAGGCGGGGGCGGCGGTCTTCCAGTCGACTTTGCCGGATTCGTTGTCGATGGCAACGAGGGAAGCCCGGCAGGAGGCGGAGCGGCGGGCCCGGCCTCGCAGGAGACGGGGACGTAGAGGCGGCCGCCGTAGAGGGTGGGCGAGGCGGTGACGCGGGCGGCTGGGTGGTCGTCGACTTTGGTCTTCCAGACGAGCGAGCCGGTTTTGGCATCGATGGAGTAGACGTGGGCCTTGGTGTCAGCGAAGAAGAGGGCGTATTTGGCGTGGCGGTTGGCGCCGAGGGAGATGGCTGTGCGGACCGGCGCGTCAGCCTGAAAGCTCCAGTAGACGCAGCCGGTGGCGGCGTCGAGGGAGTAGACCGTGCCGCTGTCGCTGCCCAGATAGAGGCGTCCGCCGACGAGGGCGGGCTGGCTGGCGGAGGCGGTGGGGCCGGGGAGGCGGAAGGCCCACTTCAGCTTGAGGCGGGGGATATCGGCGGCGGAGAGTTCGGCCATGGCGGCGGGCTGGTGGCGAGAGTTTTCAGGGTCGACGCCCCAGCCGTTCCAGAAACTGGAGTCGGTGCGGGGTTCAACGCCGGGGGCGCAGGGCTGAGTCCCGCTGGGGACGTCGGCGGCGGCACAAACGCCGAGGCAGGCGGCGAGCAAAATTCCTTTTCTCCACTCCATCGCGACAGTATAGTGGACTATGCGCCGTCGAGACTTCTTCCCTGCCCTGGCTGCCCCAGCCGCCCTGCCTACGGATTCCGTTTTCCAGAAGGATCCGGAACGATACTGGCTGCAACTGCGCAAGGAGCAGTTTTATCTGCCCGAGACGCGGGCGTTCATGAACAACGGGAGCCTGGGCGTGGCGCCGCGGCCGGTGATGAAGGCCGTTCAGGATTACATGGAGAACGCCGCCGCGCTGACGATTCCCGAGTATGAGTATCCGCGCTGGGGCTATGAGAACCTGGACGCGCACCGCGCCGAGGCGGCCGAGTATTTGGGATGCCGGAAGGAAGACCTGGCGTTCACGCACAATGCGACCGAGGCGCTGTCGACGATTGCGGCGGGCATTGACCTGAAGCCGGGCGATGAGGTGTTGAGCACGAACCAGGAGCACACGTCCGGGCGGGCAGGCTGGCTGCTGAAGCAGGCGCGGTATGGGACGACGTTCCGGGAGGTTCCGATGCCGCTGCCGCCGCCTTCGCCCGACGCGCTGGCCGAGGCGCTGCTGAAGGAGATCGGGCCGAAGACGAAGGTGCTGTTCTTCTCAGGGATTCTCTCGTCGTCGGGGATTGTGATGCCGATCCGGAAGATCTGCGACGCGGCGCGGGCGCGGGGCATCGTGACGGTGGTGGACGGGGCGCATGTGAACGGGCAGATTCCGATTCGCATCGATGAGATGGGCTGCGATTACTATGCGGGGAGTCCGCACAAGTGGATGTTTGCGCCGGCGGGGTGCGGGATTTTGTGGGGCGGCCGGAGATGCTGGAGCGGCTGTGGCCGTCGATTGTGACGGGCGGCTGGGACAGCAAAGACGATCAGGCGGCGCGGTTCATGAAGGTGGGGACGAATAACCGGGCGATTTTTGAGGGGATGATCGCGGGCATTCGCTTTGGCAAGGCGATCGGCTGGCCTCGGGTGTATGAGCGGATTCATGCGCTGGCGCGGGACATGCGCAAGCGGGCGGCGGCGCTGCCGTATGTGAAGCTGTTGACGCCGGACCAGGACGCGCTGTATGGTTCGCTGGTGTCGATCGAGTTGGAGAAGAAGCTGGCCGATGCGTTCATGGCCGAGTGCGAGCGGCGGAAGATCTGGATTGTGCGCGGGCTGCGGATTCGCATTGCGGCGCATGTGCACACGCGGCCACGGGACACGGAGGCGTTTTTTGATGCGCTGGCGGTGTCGGCGAAGAAGGTGGGGGCGTAGTCTCATCCTCACCCGAGTCCCGGTGTAGCAGTTTCCGTCGGACGCTCCCACATCATCATTCTGCGGGAACGTGATACCGACATGACAAGGGCACCACGAGGCGGCGCGGAACAGAGTGGCTTCTTTACGAGTCACTGAACTCTCGAATTTCGTCGCAGAAGTGTCGACTGAAGAAGAACAGCCATTCAAGCTGGCTCCGCTGGAGAAGGCTCACGTTGTATGAGTTGGGTATACTGGCAAGAGAAATTATTTGCGGCAAATCAGCGATGGTGAATTTGTAGTCCATAGGCTGGGTGTCACTCGGCGAAATGCACGCGCGGATTAATGCGGCAGAAAGCTCAACGAACGTGGACCCTTTGCCGCCAAAGTAATTCCAGAGATCTGTACCTATTCGAATCGTTACGGTGACGGTAACCCCGTTTTTCGTGAATTTGCAATGCCACTGATTATCCGGGGGCTCTAGAACAGACCCGCCCACAAGCTTTTCCTTTATTTTTCGGAGGATGTGCCAGTCTTTCTTGTTTGACAGACGCTGGGTACCATATAAGACACCATAGGTGAAATCTATCTGCTTTACGCCATGCTCGCTGGCCCACGATTGAAAGTTACCCAGGATTGCATCTGCGATATTCTCGCTCATCTCATCATTGAGACATCGCGGACCACTCTTCAAAGTCGCCAAGCAAAGAACGTTACCCTTCTTGCACCTGCCGTCAAGAACGGAGTTCACGGAGTGCATTTCACTGGGAACAACTTGCCAACCGAATACGGGCAGAACTACCGTTTCCACCATCCGACCGGCGGACGTCTCCATGGAGGAGAAGACCTTGGCTGGAAGTATGTCACCCTCGATCTCACTGATATGCCTATAGCCCTGCTGCAGACTATAGATCATGAGGACAAAAGGATTCGTGTTGAATTTCGCGAACTGTGCGTCAGAGGTGGGTAAACTTTGGAGATGTTGAGTAATACGTTTGCGAAACTCGGTTTCGAGGCGAGCACCCGTCTCCTGGCTTCGGGGTCGGCATCGACGCTTTCCAACAACGTCAGGAGATCCCGCTTGGACATCGATCGAGCTTCGGGAGATGGCATACCAAGATATTTGGGCATGAGAAGTCGAAATCATCCATTCTAGTGACGCTGCAGAGTTGCGGATCGTCGCCTTGGTCTTGGGAGCGGCGTAGTGGGCGTCATCGTTGTCGCCACCTCTCTTCCCAGACGAAGGTCTCTCCATCTTTGTACCACTGCCTAGTTCGAACGTGCGACTGAATGTACACAACTCTGTACGGTTGGACATTGAGTTCCGCAGGTCTCCACGCATTGGCGGCAAGGCGGTCTAAGCTATCGGCGATCACACCACCCGCCACAACACCCAATCGCACCGGAACTGCGTTCCCAACTTGGGCAAATTGCTCGCTTGGTGTTCCGCAGAACTCCCAGGCATCTGGGAACTCTTGGATGCGAGCATATTCTCGCAGGGTCAGCGCTCGGATCTCTGATGGATGGCACAATGCAGTACTGGCATGGTTCGGCATTGTAACAAGGGTCGGGCAGGGTAGATCGAAGCTCAGACGCCTCCACCATCCTGACCGCCCCCCCTTCGCAAACCATGCACGCCCCATCGACTCTTTCTGCAACTCAACGGGCAAGCTACGCCAATTGGAACCTGGTGGTACGAGAGCAAGGAAACCTTTCTTTCTGGGGCTGAAGTCCATGACGGTTGGAGCTACTTCTTTGAGGTCCGCAATTACATCGCCAAGAGTTCTCCATGGACGCAGTTGATTGGCAGGTTCAGCGAACAACTCAACTTGGGCAGGTTCGTCCGACGCGTCAGGATTGCCGTGAGTGGGATCCGGAAAATCGACTGCGACTCCGAAACGGTTGCCCAAGAAAAGCGCTCGCTCACGAAGCTGTGGGGCACCATAGTTGACGGCATTCACCTCAAAGCAATCCATGTGGTAGCGGGCATCGGGCAAGCTCTGCATATCCTCCGCGAAAGCACGCGACCGAGCCAGGTTCTTCTTCTGGTTCGAAAGGCGGACCACCGCGGTTGGGGCGATCCGCTATTGGCCTCTGCCGTATCGCTGCCGACAACAGTCCCCTAACGTTCTCCATTAGAAAAAACCGGGGTCGGATGGCTTCCACAAACCGAAGGAACTGCCACAAGAGCGTGCCTCGGTGATCCTGGACGGTTCCGCGTCTGCCGGCGGTGCTGAATGATTGACACGGTGGCCCGCCGACCAATAAATCAAGTTCACCCGGCCTGATGCCAACTGAGTCAAGAACAGCCAAGGGATCGATAGAACAAATGTCTCCCTGGAATACTTTGAGTGCCGGGTCAAGGCGGCCCGTGCCGAGATTCAATCGAATCGTCTCGCAGCAGGCATGATCCTTTTCCACGCAGGCAACGACCCGGAATCGGCCGGTCTGCTCAAGTCCCAGGTCTAGGCCCATAGCGCCAGAGAACAACGAGATCACCGAATACTTTTGATGTGAAGGCATTCGTGTATGAGATCCATGGGTCATTGTAGGGCCAAACATCCTGCTGACACTATCACTAGCGCCAAAGGCGCGGCACAGCGTTCCCGGATTGTATGCCGGTGTCAGCCTTGGAGACTCCTCTTTTCGCTTCTGGTGCTTTTTCGTTCATCTCTTTCACACGGAGTATCCCACAGGTGCCGCGGCCTTTGGCGAGCTGTTGTATGCGATTTGAAGTCAAGCACCCATCTCGCGAAACCTACACGGCCCACTCGTGATGGTCGGCGGTGAGCAGTTCGAGGCTGCCTTCGGCGGGGATGGCGTCGAGGGGGAGAGCGCCGCGCCAGAGGGAGAGCTGGAGGCGGGGGAGGTCAGCCGGGGAGCGGCGGACGAGGGCGAGAGGGAGCTGGATTTCGACGATTTTCTGGCAGGCGAACACGAGGGGGGCGGGTGCGGGTTGGCCTAGGGTGAGATCGCATTCGTAGGT
>JADJOP010000026.1 GCA_016713735.1 Bryobacterales bacterium | reverse complement strand
CCTCCGCCACCCGCATCCCAATCCCCGCCGTGTCCGCATGCGCGATGTTCGACATCACCGCCACCACCAGCCCGCTCTCGGGAAACGTCAGCAGCGACGCCACCCTGCCCCCCATCGCCTCCCCGTCATGCCCCACCATCCGCGCAGGCTTGCCCGCCAGCGTCACCGTTTTCACCTGCCACCCCAATCCATACCCCGTCCCCTCGTCTGACTTCAACCTCTGCGCCGTCTGCAGCGCCCCCACCGTCGCCGGCTGCAGCAGCTTCCCGCCCATCATCCCCATCCCGAACCGCACCAGGTCCGACGGCGTCGACACAAACCCGCTCGCCCCCGCATAACAGGAAAAATCCGCCAGCCGCATCACATGCATGCCATGCCGCGGGTCTGACCGGAACCGCGTGTCGTACGCCGTCACAACGCCCTGCCGCTCCCCCTTCGCCACCCCCGCCTGCGCATCGCGCGTCGCCCCAGGATCGTGAATCAACTCGCGAATCATAATCGCCGGCGGAGGGTCCTCACCCGCCACCTCCACGGGATCCGGCCCCGGGTCCGCCTCCGTGTCGTCCATCCCCGATGGCGCAAACACACGCTCCCGCGCAAACTCCAGAAACGGCTGCCTCGCCACCGCCTCCACCGCCGCGCTCACCAGAGTCCATCCATAGCTCGAAACCCGATGCCCCGTCCCCGGCTCAAATCGCAGCGGACTCCCCGCGAACACCCGCACCCCTCCCCGGTGTCCCACAGCGCTTCCGGATCATCGCCTGCTCACCGTCATCTCCGCCCACCCCCGCCGTATGCCCCATCAACTGCCGCAGCGTCACCGGCCACTGCTTCCTCGGAAACGCCGCGACATGCTTACCGATCTCGTCCTCCCACCCCAACCGCCCCTCTTCCACCAACCGCCCCACCGCCGCCGACGTCAGCGCCATCGACACCGTCCCGATCCGGAACCGGTGCTCCGGCGTCACCACCGCGCCGCTCCGCACATCCGCAAACCCAAACCCCTCCGCCCACACCAACTCCCCCCCACGCCCACCGCCACCGACACGCCCGGCAGGTTCTGTTCCGCCACGCTCCGCCGCACCAGCGTCCGCCCCGCTCCACCGCCCCGGCCCACCGCTCTCCCACCGACCCCGCATCACCCCGGCACACTCGCCGCATCCGGAAACATCGGCTTCGCCGTCAGGCTCACAAACACCCACATCCCCGGAATCCCCACCACCACCAGCCCGGCCATCGCCAGCCCAACCACCACGCACCCCGGCACTCGCCGCTTCGTCATGTTCTTCCCGTCAGGCATACAATTCACCAAGTACTTTACGCCGACAAGCAACCACTGTCAATTCCGTTCCTCCCGCCACCCCCATGCGATCATGCAATCACACGCCATGAGCATCTACGACACCCTCGGCGCGCGCACCATCATCAACGCCAAAGGCACCTCCACCCGCGTCTCCGGCGCGCTCCTCCACCCCGAGGTCACCGCCGCCATGCAGGAAGCCGCCCAATACTGCGTCGACATGGCTGAACTCCAGGCCTCCGCCAGCAAAATCATCGCCGAAGCCACCGGCGCCGAAGCCGGCATCGTCACCTCAGGCGCCGCCGCCGGACTCCTCCTCGGCACCGCCGCCTGCATCGCCGGCCTCGACCCCGCCAAAATGGCCCGCCTCCCCGACACCACCGGCATGAAGAACGAAGTCGTCATGGTCCGCAGCCAGCGCAATCAGTACGACCACGCCATCCGCTCCGCCGGCGTCCGCATCGTCGAAGTCGGCCTGCCTGACCGCATCGCCGGCGCAGGCGTCCGCGACGCCGAACCCTGGGAAATCGCTGCCGCCGTCACCGAACGCACCGCGGCGATTGTCTTCGTCGCCCACGGCAGCGCCCACCCCACCATCGAAGAGGTTGCCCGCGTCGCCAACTCCCAACACGTCCCCCTCCTCGTCGACGCCGCCGCCCAACTCCCCCCCGCCTCCAACCTCCGCCGCTTCCTCTCCGCCGGCGCCGACCTCGTCGCCTTCTCCGGCGGCAAAGCCATCGCCGGCCCCCAAGGCTCCGGCATCCTCTGCGGCGCCCGCGACCTCATCATGTCCGCCGTCCTCCAGCAGCTCGACCTCGACATCGCCTGGGAGCAATGGTCCCCGCCGCCCACCCTGATCGACAAACACCGCCTCGCCGGACTCCCGCCCCACGGCATCGGCCGCCAATGCAAGGTAGGCAAGGAAACCATCGTCGGCCTCCTGGTCGCCTTACGCCGCTTCCTGGCCGAAAACGAACAATCCCGTCACGACCGCCTCCTCGCCCTTGTCAAACGCCTCGATTCCGCCACCGGCACCCTCCGCAACGCCCGCACCGAAATCCGCACCGGCGGCTCCACCCCCCGCTTCGTCCTCACCCTCGACCGCGCCTCCAAACTCTCCGCCATGGACCTCTGCATCGCCCTCCAAAACGGCACCCCCTCCATCCACGCCGACCCCTCCCAAACCCCCAACGGCATCGTCAGCTTCAACCCCACCGCCCTCCGCCCCGAAGACCCCGACACCATCGGCCGCAGGCTGCGGGAGTTGGTGGGGTAGCCGTCCGTCAGATCTGAAAAAAGCCGTATGGTCGGACTAACACTTGGCTGCGCCTAGACCTTCTCGTCGAGCATCAGATCGCGCTCCTGATGGGGATCGGATGCCGAGTCATCCCACCGCCGCCGTGAGGATCGGAAACGGATGTTGGATCCGCGCCGCGGCGTCAACGGGCATCTCATCCCAGGTACGGCCATCAAGCACTCGTCCAGTCTTGCTCTTGACGGGCCCGCCCCACTGTTTAAAAAAGAACGCCACATTCGCCTGGAGGCATCTATCTCGAATCTCCCGGACCCACTCCGCATCCATGGGACGGGCACCGGGCCCGGACTCGCCACCCACGATAACCCAGTCGATACCCCGCAGGTTGAGCTTGTGCAGTGGTCCGAGCAACGGTTCTAGAGACAGGAACTTGGTCTGGGCACCCGTGTGCCGGAGATCGTCGATGCGATACAAGTAGTCTTCGCTCTCTATGCTCACGCCCATCCAGATTTGAGGCTCCCAGGTCAGCTGTGGAGCGAGTTCACGAAGCCTCTCAGATCGCTTGGTGAGGACCTGGTACTGATGCCAGTGCGCGCGCCGCATCACGTCGAATACCTGCTTGATGTAAGCGATGGGAACGTCAATGTGGAAGAGATCGCTCATTGAGTTCACGAACACTTGTGAAGGCTGCCGCCACTTCAGAGGGAGTTCAAGCATGTGCGGCTGAAGCGTTAGCTCGAACCCATTTGTGTAGTTCCGCTGTCCCATGGCCTTGAGGCGTTTCGCCATTCGCTCGGCGTAGCAATACTTACAACCGGGACTGATCTTCGTACAGCCAGTTACCGGGTTCCACGTTGCATCAGTCCATTCAATGCCTGACTTAGCCACCTTCGCCACCTCCAGGAAAGGTTACCTTCACGCTGTCCCCGAAAGTACCCTTGGGACGCTTCGACGGCTCACATCGAATTAGGCCCCTAACTTCCATCTGTTTGAGCGCGTCTTTATAGTTCTTCTTAATGAAGCGGCGGCCAGTGTGGTGCCTCTCGTAAATATCCTGCATCGTTACCGTCCTGCCTTCGAATGCAGCGAGTAACATCTCCTCGAGGTCATCCAACGGGCGGTTCAGCTCGAACAAAAGCGGGAACCGCATGTCGGCAGGGCTGTACTGAAAGCTTGGGACGCCCTGTTCATACAAGGAACTTTCGGCAGCCATGATCTCCTTCATGATGCTGTAGCCGAGCGGATGCTTACTGACGAAGATGAGATTGTGGCTGGTCCTCGTGCCAGCGTCATTCTTAAAGCTGAACGGCAGCACATAGCGGCCCTGCTTCGCGCCCAGTGCGCCGCAGAGCTCCTCCACGACACAGTTCTCCCTGTCGTCTGGCGAGAGACCGGCGAGTCTTTCGCCAAGAGTCTGCACCCGCCCCTCGCCGAAGAGCGCGGCCATGTGTTCCTGCACCATTCGATTGCTAAGCCCCATATTGATGCGGTTGTAGTTGAAGAAAAAAATGCAGTCACAGCCCCAGTCTTTAAGTACCGAGTTCACGAGTTGGAGCGAGAGCCCCTTATACCCCCACGGATCGACGAAGAATAGCGTCGGCACCAGGTGAGTCGAAGAAAACAGCTTGACCATCTCTGATCCGACCTCGTTGTTCCAGACAATCGGCCTGTGCTTCAATGTCGCTATGCCTGGCAGTTGATCGATCGCGGTCTGCAGGTCATGTGCATTGTTGTCGTCTTTGTCGTTGAAAATCGTGACGAGCATCTGGCTCATTTGCGGATCCTGGATCGCCTTCTCCAGGATTAGAAGTGGTGTAGACTTCGTGCCGTCCTTGTACCGACCCGGTCCAGCGAAAAGGTCAAGGTACGCGATCTTCTGTTTCGCGCTCTTACGCGCCTGCGGCATGATCACCTTCGCCCAACTCCAGAAATACTTGGATACGATCGCGGTCTTCACCGTGGATTGTTCCTTCGACTCCTCGAAAAAGGTCTCGGTGCTCATCCTGGACTCCTGTTTGACCCCCGGTACGGCACTAACCTCTTGCCGTTGCGAGGCGGGACACTCACGCTCATGATGGTATAGACATTTCACGAGAAGGATGCTCTCGTCACAACTTCATGCGCCGGCCAAGCCGTTGTTTGAGCGACTCACTGTGGGCTTGGGCAGTTCCGCGACTCTGACTACGAATATTTTATGGCGAATAAAAAGAGAAAGCAAGCACACAGTTATGGATTGTGGACCCTTTGAGGGCGCGTCGGTGCAGTGGATTCTGAGAGTTGTTTTAAACGCTCATGAACGTAAACTTCCCATCTCGGCGCGACAGTCCGCTCAGGCTTGTGCCAGCCCAGGCCTCTCCGTCCGCAACTCCACCACAATCTCCTCCAGCACCGCCCCAGGCTCCCCCTCCACCCTCACCTCTTCCCAATAAATCCGAATCGCCTCCACCGCCCGCGCCCGCAACTCCTCCACCGTACTCCCAGTCACCAAAATCGAGGGCAGCTCCGGCACATACGCACTAAGCCCCGAAGGCCCCCTCTCCAACACAATCGAGTAGCTGCGGGTCAAGGCTGCCCCCCTCCCACCCCCCACCTCAAACACCGCCTCCACCTCCACCGCCACCCCCGTCGGCAACGACACAAACCCCACCGCCGACCGCGCATGAAACCCATCCCCCGTTTTCCCGAAAATCTCATGCAGCAAATCCGACGCCCCATTGATCACCAAATGCTGCTCAATGAAATCCGGCACCGAATTCACGCACCCCAACAGCTTCAGCACCCGCAGCCCGTCCAGCGTCCCATGCGCATTCCAAACCGAGTTCAAAATCTTCGCCGCGCAGTCCTTGGCCGCTTCGTAGCCCTCCTGCGTCGTCAACCCCGCCCCCAGCTTCCCCTTCAGCGTGCTCACGTGCCCCGACGTGATCAACTGATTCCCTGACCGGATGCACAAATTCAAATACCCCGGCGTCTGCTTCTCAAACACAATCCCAAGTTGTTCGGCTTTCTGTTGTGGCGTCATAGCGTGATCCCCATTGTACGAAGCCCCGCCAAACCCGCGCCTCTCCACCTCCACTTCCGTGCCCCTCGCCCGCGCGATAATAGCCACCTGGACTCCACCCGCCCCATGCCCACCTCCCCCATCCGCGCCCAAGCCGCCGCCCGCGAATCCAGCGTCCGCGCCAAAATCCCCGGCTCCCTCGCCCGCTACCACCGCGCCCAGCAAAGCCTTGCCGGAGGAGTCTCCACCGCCCTCCGCCGCTCCGCCCGCCCCTCCCCCCTCTACTTCCAACACGCCGCCGGACCCCGCATCACCGACGTCGACGCCAACTCCTACATCGACTACACCCTCGCCTGGGGACCCCTCATCCTCGGCCACGCCCACCCCGCCATCAACCGCGCCATCGCCGCCCAACTCCCCCTCGGCCACACCTACGGCGCCCAGCACGACCTCGAATTCCAAGTCGCCGAACTCCTCTGCCGCGCCATCCCCTGCGCCGACCTCATCGCCTACGCCAACAGCGGCACCGAAATCGTCCAGGTCGCCCTCCGCCTCGCCCGCGCCGCCACCGGACGCACCAAATACCTCAAGTTCGAAGGCCACTACCACGGCTGGGACGACAGCGTCCTGGTCAGCTACCGCCCCACCCGCCAGCAAATCGACTCCGCCGCCGGCGCGCCCATCCCCGTCGGCCTCGGCCAGCGCCCCAACCACGAAACCCTCGCCGTCGAATGGAACGACCGCCCCGCCGTCGAACGCGCCTTCGCCGAAGCCGGCAACGACCTCGCCGCCGTCGTCTGCGAACCCCTCCTCTGCAACAGCGGCTGCCTCCCGCCTGATCCCGGCTTCCTCGCCTTCCTCCGCGACATCACCACCCGCCACGGCACCCTCCTCATCTTCGACGAAGTGATCACCGGCTTCCGCCTCGCCCTCGGCGGCGCGCAACAACACTACGGCATCACGCCCGACCTCGCCACCTTCGCCAAAGCCGCCGGCGGTGGACTCCCCTTGAGCATCCTCGCCGGCCGCCGCGAATTCATGACCCTCATCGCCGACGGCAAAGTCGTCCACGCCGGAACCCTCAACGGCAACCCCATCGCCCTCGCCGCCGCCAAAGCCACCCTCGAAGAACTCTCGCGCGACAACGCCGCCGTCTACGCCTCCCTCTGGCAAAACGGCGAACGCCTCCGCCAAGGCATGGAAACCCTCCTCCGCGACTCCGGCCACCCCATCATCACCTCCGGCGCCGGACCCGTCTTCCACCTCTCCTTCCTCGACCGCCAGCCCCGCACCTACCGCGACACCCTCGCCGCCGACAACGCCCTCTACTCCGACCTCGCCCTCGCCCTCCTCGACTCCGGCATCCTCGTCCTCCCCGACGGCCGCTGGTATCTCTCCACCGCCCACACCCCCACCGAAATCGACGAAACCCTCACCGCTCTCCGCCAAATCCTGGAGCACCCCCTCGCATGAACCGCCCTCCCCGTCGCCGTCGCCGGCTTCCTCCACGAATCCAACACCTTCCTAGGCGTACCCACCACCTACGATCACTTCACCGCCGCCAGCCTCACCCGCGGCCCCGCCCTCCTCGACCGCTGGACCAATACCCACCACGAACTCGGCGGCTTCCTCGACGCCCTAACCTCCGCCCACGCCGAAATTGTCCCCCTCCTCGCCACCTTCGCCGTCCCCAGCGGCACCATCACCGCCGAAGCCTTCGAACGCATCGCCGCCGAACTCCTAGCCGACCTCCAGTCCGCCCTCCCCCTCGACGGCCTCCTCCTCGCCCTCCACGGGGCAACCGTCAGCGCCGATCACCACGACGCCGACGGCGAACTCCTCCGCCGCATCCGCGCCCTCGTCGGCCCCGACCTCCCCATCGTCACCACCCTCGACCTCCACGCCAACGTCTCCCCCCGCATGATCGCCCTCGCCAACGCCACCGTCGCCTACCGCTCCAACCCCCACCTCGACCAGCGCGACCGCGGCCGCGAAGCCGCCTCGCTCCTCCTCCGCACCCTCTCCGGCGAAATCCGCCCCGTGCAAGCCCTCGAAACGCCCCCCATGCTCGTCCAAATCTCCCGCCAGCACACCGCCTCGCCCCCCGCCGCCGATCTTTACGCCGCTATCCCCGAAGTCCTCGCCTGGCCCGGCATCCTCTCCGCCTCCATCACCATGGGCTTCTACTACGCCGACGTCGAGGAGATGGGAGCCGCCTGCTTCGCCGTCGCCGACAACAACCCCGCCCTCGCTCAATCCGCCGCCCGCCATCTCGCCCACCACGCCTGGGGACTCCGCCACCAACTCACCGGCACCCTCCCCACCCCCGCCGAAGCCGTCGCCCAGGCCATCGCCGCCACCGCCTCTCCCAGGCCCCATCGTCCTAATGGACGTCGGCGACAACGTCGGCGCCGGCTCCCCCGCCGATTCCACCATCCTGCTCGCCGAAATCCTCCGCCAAAACGCCCGCAACTCGCTCGTCATCCTCTACGACCCCGCCGCCGTCCAAGCCTGCCTCGCCGCCGGACCCGGCGCAATCGTCCACCTCCAAGTCGGCGGCCACACCGACCACCTCCACGGCCAGCCCATCCCCATCGAAGCCACCGTCCGCACCCTCTCCGACGGCCGCTTCGTCGAACCCCAAATCCGCCACGGCGGTTGGGGCGACTTCGACCAAGGCCTCACCGCCGTAGTCGAAACCCCCGCCGCCCACACCATCGTCCTCACCAGCCGCCGCATGGCCCCCCTCAGCCTCGAACAACTCATCAGCCTCGGCATCCACCCCGAATGGAAGCGCATCCTCATCGTCAAAGGCGTCGTCGCCCCCCGCGCCGCCTACGAACCCATCGCCTCCCAAATCCTCCTCGTCGACACCCCCGGCGTCACCAGCGACAACCCCCACCACTTCACCTACCAACGCCGCCGCCAACCCCTCTTCCCCCTGGAGCAACCCACATGGCCCTGATCGCGCGTCTCGCGCTTCTCCCAATCCTCGCCCTCGGCGCAGCCGCTCAAGCCACCCTCGAAACCGGAGCCGTCATCCGCTCCGACGGCGCCGACTTCCACCGCAACACCATCCCCCAGGTCGCCCGACTCGCCAATGGCCAACTACTCGCCGTCTGGTCGTCATTCCCCAAATCCGGCTCCCCCGGCAAGGTCTACATCGCCTTCTCCCAAAACCACGGCCGGGCCTGGTCCGCCCCCCAACTCCTCCTCTCCGACCCCTCCAAAATCATGGCCGACCCCAACATCCTCATCGATGGCCCCCGCGTCTTCGTCTTCGCCACCGTCGTCGAATCGCCCAACCGCATCCGCAAAAGCTGGACCATGTTCAAACGCTCCCCCGACAACGGCCTCACCTGGGGACCCCTCGAAGAAATCCCCATCCCCCGCCAATACGTCGCCGGCAAGCAGCACAACGGCATCGTCCTCCGCGACGGCTCTTACTTACTCGGCATCGCCTGGGACAAGTGGCCCGAACGTGGCATGGCCGCCCGCACCGAAGGCGAAATGGACCTCACCGCCGGAGTTCTCATCTCCAAGGACGGCGCCCACTGGACCCTCCACGGCAGCCTCCACGTCCTCCTCGACAAACTCACCCCCGGCGGCACCAACGGACTCTGCGAACCCGCCCTCGTCGAGCTCGCCAACGGCGAAGTCCTCATGATCCTCCGCTCCGGCGGCACCCACCACTACGAAAGCCGCAGCCGCGACGGCGGCCTCACCTGGTCCCCGCCCATCCCCAGCCCGCTCCCCGGCCACAACACCCCCACCGCCCTGCTCCGCCTGGAAGGCTCCCACGAAATCGTCGCCGTCTGGAACAACTCCCCCCTCACTCGTTACCCCCTCAGCGCCGCCCTCTCCTCCGACCACGGCAAAACCTGGTCCGCCCCCCGCATCCTCGCCCAAGCCGAAGGCCTCCAGGTCTCCTACCCCGGCCTCACCCAAGCCGCCGACGGCGCCATCATCGCCGTCTGGCAACAAGCCCTCCCCGACGGAGGCCGCGACATCCGCTACGCCCGCTTCACCCGCGACTGGCTCGTCTCATCCCCACGCTAAATAGGGAGAGTCACCGCAATTCCCAATTTCCCCCGCCCCGATTTCGCATTCACCGCCCATCCATCACTATTTCTCCCACCCCCTCAACCACTTACAAAAACCCCCGCCCTCGCGCGCTCCCCCCCGGTACGACACTCAAACCGGAAGGAGCCCGCACGCATGTCACTCTCCACCGCCCCCCTGGAAACCATCGAGCAGCGCACCGAGCGCCTCGTCCTCCAGCACAACGCCAAAGGCGATCTCGAACGCAACTTCTGCCGCGACATGGCCTCCAGCCAGGTCACCGCCGAATCCTACGAACGTCTCATCTTCAAACTCGGTGACGCCGAAGACCCCGACGACCGCCGCCTCGGCCGCATCCAACTCGCCAAATCCCGCGCCCTCAACGACGGCCACAAGGCCCTCCGCGCCCTCATGGACGTCCAGGACCGCCGCAACTTAATCGAACGCTTCCCCGACCAAACCAACGACTGCCCCTCCCTCGCCAACCACGCCCCCTTCATCGGCGAACTCCCCAAAATCAAACCGATTCCTCCCATTCTCCGCTCCACCCTCGCCAACCCCACCGACAACACCCAACGCCACCCCATCAAACACCCCCAGGACAAGGAACTCGACAAGATCCTCAACGGCGCCCTCCCCCTCAACCCCCCCCAAAAGACCCCCAGCAACCCAACCCCACCCCAAACACCCTAACGCCAATCACCCCCCCCCCCCCCCCCCCCCACCCCCCCCCCCCCCGCAAAACCCCCCCCCCCCGCCCCCCCCGGCCCCGTAACGCACAAACGCCTGTAGCGGAGCCGCGACGGTAACGGAGCGGTCACGCTCGCGAAGGCACACTGCCTCACGCGCCAGGGCCGCGGAGGCCCGTGCGGCTAGCACCTAGCCAACCGCTTTCCCGCATTTCTTAGACAACGCCTCCAACAGCTTGGCCCGAAGCGCCTCCGGAACCTCTTTCGGTTCCATCCCCTTGTACACCTGCAACGTCTTCTTGGTCGTGTCGTACACCACCCAACAGTTCACACAGTTGGTGATGTGCTCCTTCACCTGCGCCTTCACTTCTTCGTCGGCGGTCTCGTCCAGGTAGTCGTTGAGCCAACCCAAAAAGTCCTTACAGGTAAGCAAAGGCGTCGTCTCCCTTCCCTCGACGAAAGTGTTGCGTGAGCCTCTCGCGCAGTTGCAGTCGAGCCCGCAGCAGCCGGCTCTTCACGGCCGGTATTGAAATCTCCAGTGTCTGCGCCGTCTCTTCGGTCGACAGCTCTTCTACGTCGCGTAACACAAACACGGTCCGATAGATAGGCTCTAGTGATTCGATGGCCTCATCGAGAATCCGTCGCATTTCTTCCTGCGAATACGTGAGCTCCGGTGTCTCATCCCACACCGCAATCTCGCGCACCAGATCCTCGTTGTCCCCCGCCACCGGTTCATCCAGCGACACCTGCTTGTCTGATTTCCGCTTCCGCAGCTTCATCAGCGCCTGGTTCACCGTGATCCGCACCAGCCACGTGTAGAACTTCGAGTTCCCCGCAAACTTCCCTATATGCGAGAAGGCATTCAGGAAACTCTCCTGCAACACATCCTCGGCGTCTTCCTCGTTGCCCGTAATGTGCCGCGCCAGCCTCAGGATCTTCCGGTCGTGCCGCTTCATCAGTTCGGCGAAGGCTTCCACCTTCCCCGCCTGCGTCTGCGCCACAAGCGCCGCGTCGTCCAACTCCGCCAGCGCCAGCTCCGGTTCCGCCGGCGGCGGTGTGCCCGATGTAGCCATGGAAACCTTCAGAGTAGCACCCCTCTCCAACCGCTCATCCCCTCCACACGCCCGCTCATTCCCCACCCGCTCCGCCTCCCGCCACCGGCAGCCGGAATGCCGCCATCTCCTCCCCGTTTCTCACAAACAGCCGCCCCGCCGCGATCACCGGGTGGTTCCACGTCTTGCCCTCCAGCGCTGGCGCTTTGGCCACCTCCGTAAACCCGTCCGGCCTCGCCTGCACCAGCGCCAGTTCCCCCTCTTCCGACAACACCAGCAGCAGGTCCTGCTCCGGCAACAGCAGCATCTGCCCGTTGCCATACCGCCCGCCCTTCCACACCCGCTCACCCGTCATCAGGTCCACACACGCCAGAATGCGCGCATCGAACCCATACGCATGGCCCTTGTGGATCACGCTGTCGTTGAAGTACGGCTTCAGCGCCATCGTCGTCCAACGCGCCGCCACCGTCCAGCCCGCCGGACCCTGCACCGGGTCCAGCCGCCGCGTCCCCTTCAGCTGCGATACCGAAACCAGCAGTCCGCCCCCAGGCAGCATCGCCGGCTGGATGATCGGCATCCCCTTCCACTCATGCGACCACAACACCGCGCCGCTGGCCGCATCCAACCCCGCCGCACCCTCCGGCGTCAGCATCACCAACTGCTCCACACCCCCAATCGTGGCCAGTTGCGGTGAGCTGTAGCTGCCCCCCACCGCCTCGCCCATCCAGCGTAACTTCCCCGTCGCCGCCTCATACGCCGCCAGCCTCCCGGCGTATACAATCACTAGTCCTTGCATCACCACCGGCGAGGCCGAAAAGCCCCAGTCCGGCGCCGCCTGCTTCGTGTCCGCCGTCGTGTCGCGGCTCCACAGCTTCCGCCCCGTCGCCGCGTCCAACACATTCAACCGCCCCGTCGCCCCCAGCGTGTAAACCCGCCCTCCGGCCAGCGTCGGCGTCGCTCGAGGCCCCGCCCCGGCATTCGATTCAAAGAACCGCACCGCGTCGCCGTGCTTCCACACAAGCTCCCCCGTTTCAACCGCATAGGCCGTCACCAGCTCCTCTTCGCCGCGCTGCTCCTGCGTGTACAGCAGCCCGCCCTGCACCGCAAACGACGACCAGCCCGGCCCCACCGGCTTCCGCCACAACAGCGCCGGAGCCGACTGCGCCCAGTTCGTGCCGATCATCACCCCCGCCACCACCCCGTCGCGCCGGAGTCCGCGAAATCCCGGCCACTCCGCCACTACCTCAACGGTCTCCACCGCCTTCGCGGCTTCCTCCGGCGCCGGCGGCCTCTCAGCCGGTGTCTCCCCGGATGGCACAACGGGCGCCGCCGCGGTGGGCGCCGGTACAGCCAACGGCCGCGCCAGCAGTTGCTGCTCCGCCGTAGCCGACCACCGCCAGGCAAACGTGGCGTCATGGTCCCCGTCAATCCCCTCCGTCCTTACCACCATCCAGCCCAGCGCACTGAGCGTGATCGCCCCGCCCACCACCAGCCGCCGCACGCCCGGCGCTCGGTTTCCCACCACAGCCACCGCCGCCACAAACGCCACCAGCACGAACGGCGCGGCATAGGCGAACACCCACGCCGGGCCCATCGACTCGTGCCTCCCCCACCACGCCCCCGCCAGCCCGACCGCCATCAGCGCCAGCGCGCCCAGCCGCTCCACCCACGGCGCCCGGCTGAAGAACAGCCACCACAGCAGAATCACCGCCGCACACCCAAACACCCCCTCAATGGCGTACATGAAACCGCCAAATCCCGGCACCAGCGCCTTCACCCCAAACCGGGACACCAGCAGCACAAAGGCCGCCGCAACACCAGGCCATTTCCGCAGGGGTTTCTGCATCGGGACAGGAAGAGACACGTCGGCGGCCATGCTCCCATTACGTTCCCATCTGGCCATTTGTTCCCCGTTCCCCACGGGCACGCACCCGCGCCGCGTCGATCAGCCACACCGAGGCCGCCAGCAGGAGCGGCGACGAGTAGACCCCCGGCAAAGCGCGCCCCGTATACACCGACCCCACCAGATGCCCTAAGGCATTGAACAGCATCAGCACTCCCAGCACGAACGAGGCCCACAGCAGCAGCCGCGAGTCGAACCGCACCAGCGGCGTCAGCAGCAGCAGAATCGTCACCCCCACAATCAGCCCTCCCAGCCAGATCTGGAACGAGAACTGCGGCAGCGGCGCCCACGGCAGCCGGTCCCGCAGACTGGCCACCGCCGGGTTGTACACAGACAGAAAGTCGTGCGCGGCTTCATCCACCACGTGCAGCCCCAACGCACAGGTCAACGCCAGCCAGGCCGCGGCGTGCCGGGAGGGCGGGTCCATCAGATCCTCCGCCTCAGTGTGGGTCGGCCGCACCCCAGCGTCAAGCATCCGAATTCAGGCGACTTCCGGCTTGGCAAGCGGCGGAATGCCGAAGGCCCCGCCTCAGGGAGAACCCTGATATAGGAAAACCGCTGAATCGCCGATGTCTTAGGAAGAAAGTCATGGGCTCACACGGCATCACGGCGGCCGATCGCGGCCTCACGGCCACGGCCGGCAATTGGCGCGACTATGTGGAGTTGCTGCGTCCACGCGAGTGGATCAAGAACCTCTTCGTCCTCGCCCCGCTTCTCTTCTCCGGCCGCTTCCGCGACCCCGAAGCCGTGCAGAACGGCCTGCTGGCCTTCCTCGTCTTCTGCGTGGTCACCTCCACCACCTACGTCTGGAACGACCTCTGCGACCGCACCGACGACGCCATGCACCCGGTGAAGCGCCACTCCCGCGCCATCGCCGCCGGACGCATCTCGGTCGGCGCCGGCCGCGCTTACCTCGTCGGTCTCCTGGCCGTTTCGGCGGCCATGCTCTACCTGCAACCCGTGGTCGTCCCCGCCGTGCTGGCCTACCTGATTCTGCAAACCGCCTACGGCCTGCTCCTGCGCCAGGTGCCCGTGCTCGACCTGTTCGCCATCGCCACCGGCTTCCTCTTCCGCCTTCTCGCCGGCAGCTCCGCCGTCGGCGTCCCCAGCTCCTCCTGGATGTTCATCGTCACCGTCTCGTTCGCCCTCTACCTGGCCTCCAACCGCCGCATGGCCGAGATGCGCTCCTTCGGCGCCCAGGCCCGCCTCACCCTCCAGCGCTACGACGAACAAACGCTCGAGTTCTTCTCCCAAACCAGCGCCCTCACGATGGCCATCTTCTACATCCTGTTCACCGTGCTGCAGCGCCCCGAGCTGCTCCACACCTCGCTGTTCGTCTTCCTCGCCCTCTTCCGCTACCGCTACGTCACCCGCCGCGACCCCGCGCTCGAAACCCCCGCCGAAATCCTCTGGAGCGACAAACTGCTGCTCGGCATCATCGTCATGTGGGCCGCCGACTGCGCCGCCGTGCTCTATCTCTTCCCGCCCCGCATCGGTTAATCGCCCTCCCCCCATTCTGTATCCTGGGGAGGAAACGCCTGCCATGAGAACCCTCCTTCGCTCCCTCACCATCCTGGTGGCCTTCTGCGCCGCCTACGGGCAATCCAAGTTTGAGTTCTGGCCCGGAACCACGTACGATCCGGCCATCCCCACCATTGAAAAAGTGCTCGGCTACAAGCCGGGCGAACGCATCTCGTCGCACTCGAACCTGATGCGCTACCTGGAAACCCTCGCCGCCGCCGCGCCCAACCGCGTCAAGGTGTTCGAATACGCCAAGAGCTGGGAAGGCCGCAAGCTCGTCTACGCCGCCGTCGGCTCGGAGGCCACCATCCGCCGCCTGCCGGAGATCCAGGCCGCCATGAAGAAGCTGGCCGACCCGCGCGCGACCACCGAGGCCGAGGCGAAGAAGCTGATCGCCACGCTGCCCGCCGTCGTCTGGCTCGGCTATGGCGTCCACGGCAACGAGATCTCCTCGCCCGACGCAGCCCTGCTCACCGCCTATCATCTGATTGCCGCGCGCAAGGACCCCACCGCCGACGCCATCCTCGCCAACACCCTCGTCCTCATCGACCCGACGCAAAACCCCGACGGCCGCGACCGCTTCGTTCACCACTTCGAACAAAGCGAAGGCCTCGAACCGCAGGCCCTGCCCGCCGCGCTCGAACACAGCGAGCCCTGGCTCAACGGCCGCACCAACCACTACCACTTCGACCTCAACCGCGACTGGCTCACCATCACCCAGCCCGAGACGAAGGGCCGCATCCGCACGCTGCTCGACTGGTATCCGCTCGTCTTCGTCGACCTCCACGAAATGGGCGCCGACAGCACCTATTACTTCGCCCCCGAGGCCGTGCCCTACAACCCGCACCTCACCAAGGACCAGAAGTCGTCGCTCGAGTGGTTCGGCAAGAACAACGCCAAGTGGTTCGACCAGTACGGCTTCAGCTACTTCACGCGCGAGGTCTACGACGCCTTCTATCCGGGCTATGGCGCAAGCTGGCCCGCCTACTACGGCGGCATCGCCATGACCTACGAGCAGGCCTCCGCGCGCGGCCTGTTGATGCAGAAAACGGATGGCACGCAGTTCCACTTCCGCGACACCGTGCGCCAGCACTTCGTGGCCTCGCTCTCCACCTGCGAGACGGCGGCGCGGCAGAAGCAGCAGTTGCTCGACAACTTCTGGCGCTACCGCGTGACGGCCATCGAAGAGGGTAAGACCGAGCCGGTGAAGGAGTTCCTCCTCGTGCGCAAGACCGGCTTCCAGCAGTTGGTCACCGGTCCGGTGACACCGCAGAGCACGGGCGCGGGCTACGCCGAAGGCGACGGTCCGATGGTGGACAAACTGGCCCGTCTGCTCGTCGAGCACGGCATCGAAGTGGAGCGCGCCACGGCCGCGTTCAGCAACGGCGGCAAGCAGTATCCGGCGGGCTCCTACCGCATCAAGCTGGCGCAGCCCGCAAAGCGCATGATCCGCACCTTCCTCGACGCCAACGTGCCGATGAACGACGAGTTCCTCAAGGAGCAGGCGCGGCTGCGCGAGAAGAAGCTGCCCGATGAGATCTACGACGTGACGGCATGGTCGCTGCCGCTGCAGTTCAACGTGGAGACGGTAGCGGCCAACGCAGAGTCGACGGGCTCCTTCGTGCGTGTGCCCAAGGAGGAGAAGGCGGCGGGCGTCGAGCCTGCGTCGAAGGCCACAGTGGCCTATCTTGTGCCGTGGAACACGGCTGCGGCCAAGCTGCTCGCCGGGGCGCTGCGCGCGGGCCTCACGGTGCATTCCTCCGATAAGGCGATCACGCAGGCCGGACGTGTCTTCCCGCGCGGGACGCTCATCTTCAAGGTGAGCGGCAACGCCGAGAAGCTGCACGACACGGTGCGCGAGCTGGCGCGCTCGACCGGCGCCGAGGTGGTGGCGACCAACACCGGTTGGGTCGAGGATGGCGTCAACTTCGGCAGCCGCTTCGTGAACACGGTGAAGGCTCCAGTGATCGCCATCGCCTGGGACACGCCCGTCGGCTCAAACTCCGCGGGCCACACGCGTTTCGTCATTGAGCGGCAGTATGGCTATCCGACCGTGCCGGTGCGGACGAGCGTGCTGGCGGTGACGGACCTGAGCAAATTCCAGGTGATCGTGCTGCCCGATGGCAACTACGGTTCGGCCTCCCCGGCGCTGGCCGCGCGGTTGAAGGACTTCGCGCGCAATGGCGGCACGGTGGTCGGCATCGGCGGCGCGTTGACGTTGATGGCCGACCCGAAGGTGGGTCTCATGGCCGTGCAGCGAGAGACGCAGCCGCGCGAAGGCACGCCGAAGAAAGAAGCGCCCGAGGCGACCGTGCCCGGCAAGCTGCTGGCCAAGGAGGACGACTTCAAGAAGGCCATCACGCCCGAAACGGAGCCGCCCGATTCGACGGCGGGCTTCATCGCCAAGGCGACGATCGACGGCGACCACTGGGTGACCGCCGGCGCGCAGCGCACCGTGCACGCCGTGGTCAGCGGCAACGACATCTACACGCCGATCAAGCTCGACCGCGGCATCAACACGGTGGTGTTCGCCGGTCCCGATGAGGTGCTGGCGAGCGGCTATCTGTGGGACTCCTACCGCAAGCAGCTTGCCTTCAAGCCGCTGATGATGGTGCAGCGCGAAGGGCGCGGCCATGTGATCGCCTTCACGGCCGACCCGAACTACCGCGCTTATCTCGACGGCATGAACATCCTATTCGTCAACGCCTTGTTCCGCGGGCCGGCGCACGCGCGATGACACGGGCACGGGCGTTGGTGTTGCATGCCTCGCGGGCGGCGGTGGACTGCGTAGCCGAGCATTACGCCGCCCATGCGCCGGAGGTGGAGTTCACCCACCTGCTCGACGATGGCGTGATGCGCATGCTGCGCGCCGAGGACTGGCCGCGCGCCGTGCGGCGGATGGTGGCGATGGTGGATGGCGCGCGCGAGGAGTACGGCGTCACCTGCGGCGTGTTGACCTGTTCGGCCGTGCCGCCTGCGGCGCTTGAGGAGTTGAAGGCGCGCGCCGGCATCCCGCTGTTCAAGATCGACGAGCCGATGGCGCGCATGGCGGTGCGGACCTCGCGCGACATCGGGGTCGTCTCGACTTTCCCTTCGACCAAGCAAACGACGCACGATCTGCTGGTGGCCGAGGCGCGCCGCGCAGGCGTCCAGTTGCGCCTCGAAGAAGAGATGAACGCCGCCCCGCTCGAAGCGCTGCTGGCTGGCGACCGCGAGTTGCACGACCGGCTATTCCTCGAAACCTGCGACCGCTTCGCCGGCCGTGGCGTGGGCGTGCTCGTGCTGGCGCAAGTGTCCATGGCGCGCCTCGCCGATCAGGTGCGCGGGCGGCTGGGCATTCCGGTGCTGGAGAGCCTGTCGACCAGCCTCGAAGTGGTGCGCCACATGTGCGCTGAGGGGCGGTGAGAGTCAGGGTTTGCGAGGTCGAAGCACGACGCGGATGCGCGTGGTGGGCTCGCTGATGTGTATGGGACCTGCGGCGCCCTCACGGTGGTCGATCACGATCGCCCCTTCCCCTGGCTTCTTGGTGGAGTTTGGCGAGGCCTTAAAGCGGGAAGCTTCCACACGGTAGGTTTCCCCGATCCAAACCGGGATCATGGGCAAGGCGTTCGCCTGTTTGGCCGATGCATACGCGCGTTGCACGCCGTTGAGATCGAGCACCTTCGCGCCCACATAGTCCAGCGGTAGCCCCTCTTCGTCCACGACGTCCACGATCAACTCAGCTTGCTGCCGGGGAGGGCCGGCGATGAGATCGATCCCCTGCGTGACCTTGGTCCCGACTACTTGGACTCGCTTGCCGGAGCTTGGATCGTGTGTACCGGGGTAATAGACAGGCGCGTAGGCGAGTTTGTCCGAATACTTCTGCCGTTGATGGCGACCAAGTACTCCTCCGATGGCAGGCCGGCGATCTCGTAGCGGCCTTCGTCTGTCTTCGCTTCGGCGTATGGCGAGGACTCCATCTGTCCTCTCCTGTCAAAGTGAAACGCCTGAACCGGTATCCCCGCCACGGGTTGGCCATCGCGATTGGTTACGCGGCCTGCGATCCTGCCATCCTGAGCGGCCCTGAGCCAACGAACCTCGCAGCCGTTGGCGGGAACCTGGATCGGGTCCGATGGCCATTGATCGCGATGGACCAGACCTGGCGAATCCACGCGCAGCTTCCACTCTCCGGGTTCGATGTTTGGAAACTCAAACTGGCCATCGTGGATGATCCGAGCCTCCAACCTGCGGTTACCCTGCTCGGCGACGATCCGAACGCCCGGCTCCGCGGGCCTTCCCGCGCCGTATTCCGATGCGGCGATTTCAACAGCGCCAATGAGTCTCGGTGCGGATTGAGCGGCGGCGGCTCGCAGCGCGCCGAGCAACAAGGGCTCCCCACCGAGGCGGCTGCCCGAGCAGACGTGGTTCTGTAGGACACCACCCTGCAGAGAGCCATAAAGCAGGTAGCGCTCGTCAAGCTTGAGGCGCATGTAGCAACTCGACATGGCCGAGCTGTCCACCTCGAGTTCACGCACCTCTTTGTCGAGGCCCTTCAATACCTCTTCGATCACGACACGTCCGGGCCCGGACCCCAAACCTCCACCGCTATCCCGAACCACCTTTCCCACAACGACGACAGGGGTGGTGGCGAAGGTATTGCACGGTGTTAATCCCTTGGCACAACTGCAAGCCTGCAACAGGCCGGGCAGTCCACCCAGAATCGAGAGCATGGAAATCAGCAGTCGCATCGCAGTCCTCCTTCACCCCAGCTTCCGGTAATAGAACACCGTGGTGTGCAGTTCGCCGTTGCCGCTGCGGGCGTAGCCGGGGACTTCGCCGTAGGCCTCGTAGCCGAGCTTTTGGCAGAGCTGGTCGGCTTCGCCGCCCTTGCGGGTGTCCATGAGCATGAGGGTGCAGCCGGCGGCGCGGGCGGCGGATTCGGCTTCGGCCATCAGTTCGCGGGCGATGCCGCGGCGGCGGGCGCGGCGGTGGACGAAGAGCTTCATGGCCTCGCAGCGGTGCTGGCCGTTGGCGCGCTTTTCCAGGCCGAGTTGCACCGACCCCTGGATGACGCCGGCCTCGGCGGCGACGAGCAGGATGCGCGAGCCGTCGCGCACAGCGACGACGACGTCGCGCCAGTAGACGAGCGCATCGGCTTCGGCGAGCGGAGGCAGGAAGCCGATGCTGGCGCCACTATCAACCGCGTCGATGACGAGTTCAGCCAGCGCGGGCAGGGCGGCTTCGGCCTCGGCGGCGGACATCGAGTAGTAGTCAATCAATCGACACCCCCTTGGTTTCGGGCAAGGTCCACACCATCAATCCTGCCAGCAAATAGAAGCCGGCGTTGAGGCCGAGGGCGAAGCCGAGTCCGCGCGCATCGGCGACGGCGCCGATGGTGACGGGGGCGGCGGCGGCAAGGGCGCGGCCGAAATTGTAGGCGAAGCCCTGGCCCGCGCCGCGCGAGGCGGTGGGGTAGAGTTCGGCCAGCATCGCACCGAACAGCGCGAAGCTGCCCGTGCCGAGGAAGCCGACGGCGGGGCCGATGAGGAGGAGCGCGGTTTCAAGCGATGCGCCGGCCCAGCGCGGGGCGAGTCCATAGAGCGGGATGACGGCGGCGGCTCCGGCGACGTAGAGGAAGAAGGTGATGCGGCGGCCAAAGCGGTCAGCCAGCCAGCCGAAGCACACATAGCCCAGCAGCGAGCCGAACTGGACGGCGATGGTCCAGCCGCTGGTTTTGAGCAGGGCGAGTCCGGCGCCGCCGGCTTCGACGGGGCTGGCGAGGAAGGCGGGGAGCCAGGTGAAGAGTCCCCAGTAGCCGAAGAGCATCGAGGTGGCGAGCGCGGTGGCGATGAGGGTGCGGCTGAGGAGCGCTCCGCGGAAGAGGTCAGCGAACGGGGCGGGGCGTTCCTGTTTCAGCCAGACCTCAGGTTCGCGGACGTGGCGGCGGATGGCGAAGGTCATCAAGGCGGGGAGGACGCCGATGAGGAACAGCACGCGCCAGCCCCAGCGCGGCAGGACGAAGGCGGCCAGGGCGGCGGCCACCATGTAGCCCAGGGCGAAGCCGGATTGCATCACGCCGATGGCCTTGGCGCGGTCCTTGGCGGGCCAGCTTTCGGCCACCAGGACGGTGCCGGAGGACCATTCCCCGCCGAGGCCGAGACCGACGACGGCGCGCCAGAGGATGAGCGACCAGAGTCCGGTGGCGGTGGCCGACAGCGCCGAGCCGAAGGAATAGAGCAGGATGGTGAGCATCAAGGTGGGGCGGCGGCCGATACGATCAGAGAGGATGCCCGCGCCGATGCCCCCTACGGCGGAGGCGAGCATGGTGGCGGCCATGGCCATTCCGGCCTGGGCGTTGGAGAGGCCGAACTCCTGGCGGATCTGCCCCAAGGCGAAGACGTAGAGAAGAACGTCCATGGCATCGAGGAGAAAACCGAGCATGGCGGCGGCGAGAGCGGTCCATTTCGGATCGAGGGGGCGTTTGTGGGGTAACAAATCGTCGAAACCCTGCGCCTTTTCCTGTGGCATCTCGTCTAGTATGCTGTAAGAAGTCCCGAGGCTCTATTTATGTCTGCAATCGGTAAGCCCCAGCCCATCACGACCCAACCGGCGCAGCCGCCGGTGCAGGGAACCCCCACTCCGCCGGCCGGCGGAGGCATGGCGAAGTGGCTCATCGGCCTCGTCGTTGTGGCCCTCGTCGCTGGTGGTGTCTACTACTGGCAGAAACAGAAGGCGGCCGAGCAGCAGGCGGCGGCGGTGGTTTCGGTGGTCCGCACGGCGAAGGCGGTGCAGGGTGAACTGGAATCGACCTTGCGGCTGACGGGGCAGACGGCGTCGCAGACTGCGATCAACGTGATTGCGCCGAAGCTGACGGGGCCGGAGTCCGGACGCGAACTGATCATCCTGATGATGGTGCCTTCGGGTTCGCGCGTGAAAAAGGGGCAGGTGATTGCACAGATTGACGGGCAGTCACTGAAGGATCACGTGGACGACGTGAACGACCAGGTGCAGGGCGCCGATTCCGACATTCGCAAGCGCAAGGCCGAACAGGCCGTGGATATGGAGAACCTGCTGCAGACGGTGCGCGTAACCAAAGCCAACCTGGACAAGGCGCGGCTGGAGCGCAAGGGCGGCGAGACGCGCACGGTGATCGACCAGGAGTTGTTGAAGCTGGCCGAGGAAGAGGCCGAGGCGCAGTATCAGCAGCGGCTGAAGGACATCGACCAGAAGAAGATCGTGCACGCCGCCGAGCTCAAGATTCTGGAGTTTACACGCGAGCGGCATGTGCGCCATCGCGACCGCCACGCGGTGGACGTGGAGAAGTTCACGATCCGCGCCTCGATGGACGGGCTGGCGGTTTCGCAGCCGATTTTCCGCAGCGGCGAATGGGCGACGATCCAGCAGGGCGACCAGGTGAATCCGGGGCAGGTTTTCATGAAGATCGTGACGCCGGAGCGGATGCAGATTGAAGCCACCATCAACCAGGCCGAGAGCGAAGTGTTCCGTGTCGGCCAGCAGGCGCGCATCGGTATCGATGCGTTTCCGGGCCTGACCATGCAGGGCAAGATCTACAGCATCAACGCGATTGCGGCGGGCGGGTTCCGGCAGAACAACTACATCCGCACGATTCCGGTGCGCATCCGCATTGAAGGCTCCGATGAGCGGGTGATTCCCGACCTTTCCGGCAGCGTGGACGTGATTCTCTCCAAGCAGGAGAACGTGACGAAGATCCCGCTGGCGGCCGTACAGAAGGACGAGAAGGGCTCGACCTTCGTGTATGTGAAAAAGGGCGCGAAGTGGGAGAAGCGTACGGTGGAGGTGGGTTCTGCCAACCTTACCCACACGGCGGTGGCAAGCGGCTTGCAGGCCGGCGAAGAGGTGGCGCTGGAGCGGCCGCGCAGCCTGTCCTAACAGGCGGCGGGTGAATTACCGCCCGGCGGGCGTGTCGCGCACAATCCCCTCGGTCTCAAAGTTAAACACCGTTCCGGCTGCGGCCACGGCGACTGTTCCCGCGCTCAATTGCCGGCCTTTGCTTGAGAAGAACACCGCGCCGTCGGTGGATTCGCCGGGCTTCAGCTTGACTGCGACAAACACGATGGCCGAAGCGGCGGCGGCGGCTTTGATCTTGGTGGAAGTCATCTCAGCCATGATGGCCTGGCGGCGGGCCTCGTAGCCGTTGGTGGCCTTGAGCCGGTTGAAGCCGTAAAGCCCCATTTCGTAAGTGGAGATGAGCTTGATGGCGTCGTCGCGGCCGCCTCGGGAGATGAAGCGTTCGACGACCTGGCGGGCCGGAGTGGCGCGGTAATGGTCGCCATCGCGGGCCATGAATTCGAAGTCTTCCGGACGCATAATCCAGGTCTGTTTGCTGCCATTGGAGACGGCCACCTGGATCACCGAATAGTCCCTCACGGTTACGGGCAAGTGTGCGAACATGATGGTTACGCCGTTCCGCGTTTGAGTCAAATAGCGTAACCCGTTGGATTCAAACTCAATTACCTGTCCAAAGGCGGCCGCCAGCAGGAACGCGGCCACGAGGCAGAGCATGACGCGGGCTGGTGTTTGCCACCAGCCGCCCCGTGCGCGGCTCCCTGAGGGTGTCCTCATACCTAGATCATAGACTGAGCGTGACACGATTATGATGCAAAACGTCGGAGTAAGGCCCTCCAAGCACGGCCTCACCGAACATGGCCTGCGCAATTGGGACGTTGCCTACTGGAACCTCGGCACGGCGAAGCTGGTGGAGGCCGCCATCCAGCGCCACGAAGGCGAGCTGGCCAACACGGGCGCGCTGGTGGTGCGCACGGGCCACTTCACGGGACGGTCGCCGAAGGACAAGTACATTGTCCGCGACGCCGGCACGGAGAACACGATTGCCTGGGGCAGCGTGAACCAGCCGATGAGTCCGGAGAAGTTCGCCGGGCTCTATGACAAGCTGCTCAGCTTCTGGCAGGGGCGGACGCTGTTTGTGCAGGACTGCCTGGCGGGGGCTGACGTCAACCACCAGATCCGGGTGCGGGTGATCACCGAGTCGGCTTGGCACTCGCTGTTCGGGCGGCAGTTGCTGATCCGTACGCCGTTTGAAGAGCTGCACGAGCAGGTGCCGGACTTCACGATCATGTTCGCGCCGACGTTTCAGGCGCGGCCGGAGGCCGATGGGACGAACTCGGGCACGGTGATCGTGATCAACTTCACCGAGCGGCTGGTGTTGATCGCCGGGACGATGTACGCGGGCGAGTTGAAGAAGAGCGTGTTCACGATTCTGAACTACCTGCTGCCGGACAAGGGCGTGTTTCCGATGCACTGTTCGGCGAACATGGGGCCGGAGAGCGACGTGGCGTTGTTCTTCGGGCTGTCGGGCACGGGGAAGACGACGCTGTCGGCCGATTCCACGCGCGGGCTGATTGGCGACGATGAGCACGGCTGGTCAGGTGACGGGGTGTTCAACTTCGAGGGCGGCTGTTATGCCAAGTGCATCCGGCTGAGCGAGCAGCATGAGCCGCAGATCTGGCATGCGATCCGGTTTGGCGCGGTGCTGGAGAACGTGGTGCTCGATGTGAACCGGCGCAATTGCGACTACGATTCCGATGAGTTCACCGAGAACACGCGGGCGGCCTACCGCATTGAGTTCATCAACAATGCGGTGTTGCCAAGCGTGGGCGGGCATCCGAAGAACATTCTGTTTCTGGCGGCGGACGCCTTTGGCGTGCTGCCGCCCATCTCGCGGCTGTCGCCGGAGCAGGCGATGTTCCACTTCCTCAGCGGCTACACGGCGAAGCTGGCGGGAACGGAACGCGGTTTGGGGGCCGAACCTTCGGCCACGTTCAGCGCCTGCTTTGGCGAGCCGTTTCTGCCTAGGCCGGCGCAGGTGTATGCGGGCATGCTCGGCAAGATGATGCGCGAACACAAGGTGAACTGCTGGCTGGTGAACACGGGCTGGGTGGGCGGGGCGTATGGTACGGGCGTGAGGATGAGCCTGCCGCACACGCGGGCGATGGTGAATGCGGCGATTGCCGGACAGTTAGACGGCGTGGCAGCCGAGCCGCACCCGGTGTTTGGCGTGATGGTGCCCAAGTCGTGCCCGGGCGTGTCGGATGTGCTGCTGGATGCGCGCGGGCAGTGGGCCGACAAGGCGGCCTATGACGCGGCGGCGCTGGACCTGGCGCGGCGGTTCCAGAAGAACTTCGCCAAGTTTGGAGCGGTGGACGCGGCGATTGCGGCCGCTGGTCCGCGGGTGGAGTAAGGGAAGGCGCAGACAAAAAAAAGCCGGGGCGCCGCCATAGGCGGAACCCCGGGAGAGTGTCCACAGTTGTGTGCCCGCGGGCGGGGGCGCCTTTAGAAGGCGACGCCGATGCCGATAACGGGCAGAATATTGTGAATCCAGCCGGAAACCGAGCCGCCGCCGACAGGCAGGATGACGTCGGTGGGGAAGGGCGAGAGCTGGTCGGTGACTTCGGCGCGGAGATAGAGGTGTTCGCCGAGGTTGACCTTCACGCCGCCGCCGAACTGCACGTAGGGTCTGGGCTGATCGGTGTTGGTGAGGGCGGCGAACTGGCTGAGCGGCTGCGAGGCGCGCGGGGTGCCGGTGCCGCGGAAGATCTTCACACCACCGCCGAAGAGCACGTAGGGGCGGACCTTGGCGTTCTTAGGCTGGGTGTGGATGAGGACGTTGTAGCCGACCGTGTGGGTGTGGGCCGAGAAGCCGACGCTGGTGCCGCCGGAGGCAAGCCGCAGGTCGTTTTTGGCGAAGTGGTAGCGGACTTCGCCGCCGACATGCTTGAAGCTGTCCTGGCCGAGCCAGACCGTGGCGGTGTAGCCTTTGCTGAAGCCGGTTTCGGCGGTGCCGACACGGTTGGTGATGTCTTTGTTCGTGTAGAAGCTGGCGCCGCCGCCGGCGCCGAACTCCCATTTCTGAGCCATGGCCGGGAGGGCGCACAGGGCGGCCATCGCGAGCACGTACTTCGAGCGGCTGAGTGTATTGCTGAGCATTTCCGTCTACTCCAATCGTTTCTGGATCAGGGGGCGACCAGCCTGGATCAAGGGGCCCGGCGCCGGGATCAATTCACCACACGCACGGAAAGCGTCGTGCTCGCTCCGCCGGCATCGATGGTCAGCGGGACCTCGACTCCGGTCGGGATGATGTTGGGGACCTTGGCGTTGATCTGATACACGCCGACCTGTCCGGCGCTGAGGCCGGCGAAGGTGATCTGCAGCGCGGTGCCGCCGAGGGTGACCGTGGGCTGCACGAGCGAGGTGAGCGGCGGGTCGGCCGGGGCCGGGATGCCGGCGTCGATGGCCGGGTTGGTGAGGCCCAGACCGGTCAGCATGATGACCAGACCGTCGTTGCGGCGGATGGGGTTGGTGAGGGTGACCACCTCGTTGTTTTCGGCGCGGACGACGGTGGGGATGTCGTTGTTGCCGTCGATGGTGGCACGAAACACGCCGGGGGCCGTGGAGCCGACGACGAGGTTGTAGTTGTCGCTCACGCCGCCGGGTGTGCGCAGGATCATCGTCACGTTGCCTTCGACGTTGAAGGGCATCTGGGCGTTGATCTGCGACGGCGAGACAAAGAGGATCGGCGTGGGGATGCCGTTGACGGTGAGGCAGCTTTCGCCGAGGGCCGTCGGCAGGGGCAGTTCACGCGAAGCCAGGTTGACCGGGCTGAGGTCGCTGCCGTAGAGGCTCATCAGGCCGCCCGGCGACAGGCCGGTGGAGTTGTCGGCCGCGTTGAGCACGCGGGTCAGCCGCGGTGCGGCCACGGCGGCGTCGTACTCCCAGGGGAGGACGGTGAAGCCGGAAGTGGTGAGGGCGACGACGGCGTTGCGGCTGTAGAGCGGAGCCACGGTGCGAGTAAAGGCGGCGCCGAGGGAGCCCAGCAGCGGGGCCTCGGCCATGCGCGTGGGCCGCGAGGAGGCGCCGTTGGTGGCATCGACGCGCTGGATAACGCCGGGGCTTACGGCGTCCGGGGCCGTGGCGCGGAAGCCGGTGGAGCCGACAAAGGCGAAGCCCGAGCTGCGGCCGGTATTCGATTCAAAGGTGCGCACGGTGACCAGCGAGGAGTTCATGAGGCGGTCGCCGACGACGAACTGATCGAAACTGGAGGCGGCGTAGGCGCCGCCGAGCTCGGTGGCGTCCTTGCGCGAGATGGTGAAGGAGTCGACGTTGGCGTTGTAGAGCAGGACGTTGCCATCGGCCTGCGCGGCCAGGATGGAGCTGCCCGAGGGCGAGGCGATGAGCATCGTGTTGATGTTGACGTTGTTCTCATAGACGCCGAGGGTGGGCAGTTGCGAGGCCGTGCGGGTGGCCATGTCGACGCGGTCGATGACGTGGATCTGGCCGGCCACGCGGGTGGCCGCCAGCAAGGCATTGCCGGAACTGGCCAGCGAGCGCGGGTAGTGTCCGCCGGGGAAGTAAATGGGCTCGCTCGCCTCAAGCGTTTCCAAGTCGTAAACGTTGGCGATCTGGGAGTTATCGTTGCCGATGAGGAGCCAGCGGCGGTCAAAGGTGATGGCCAGCTGCGTCGGCGTGTTGCCGGTGCGCAGGGTCTTGATGTGCTGGTAGCTGCGGCCGTCGTAGACGTAGACCTCGTTGGTGTCCTGGCGCAGCACGAAGAAGCGGTCGCGCACGGGATCGGCGAGCAGGTCGACGAGCGTGCCGGGGACGTTGACGAAGGTGCCGCGCTGGTCCGGCTCGCGGTTGTTGATGAGCACGCGCACGGGCCTGGTGAGGTTGACGGCGGCGGCCGAGGCGATGTTGAGTTGGACGCTGATGGTGCCCTTCACGTTCTGATAGGTGCCCGGGTCGACCGAGATGCGCACGGTGGCCGGGGTGACGCCGCGCGACGGCGTGATGGTGATGCCGGGCGCCGAGGCGGTGAGGACGAAGTCGGTGGGCGAGCCGCCGGAGCTGAGGATGGCAATCTCCTGGCTGGCCACGCGGCGGTCACAGAAGTTGCCGCGGAAAACGAGATCCTCGGTCGAGGCAAAGACCTGCGGGCTCTGGTCGAGCTGGCCCACGGGGAGGATGGTGACGCCGGAGTCCGAGATGGCGTACATGGTGGAGCCGTCCGAGCTCAGCGCGCTCTTGCCGGCGAGGTTTTCGGCCAGTTGGAGACGGTTGCGCACGCGCAGATTGTCCGTGTCGACGACCTGCAGGATGGGAGCGGCGGTGGCCGCCTCCGAGCCCTGGCCCACCTGCGAATAGGCGATGCCGCGCTCGCTGTCGATGGCGTGGCTGCCGACGTTCAGCAGGCCGGCCGGGTCAGGGAACTGGGCCAGGTTGCGGCCGGCGCGGTTGCGCAGCACCCAGCCGGAGAGGAAGTAGGACCCGTCCTGGTTGACGGCCACCACGCGCGGGCCCATCGGCGGCGTGGAGGTGTAGCCGCGAATGGCCAACTGCTTGCGCTCGACCTCATAGCTGAAGGTGAATGTGTCGGTCAGCCCATAAATATATCGGCGGTCGCCGGAAGCGGCCACCGAGGCCGCCACGATATTGGGCGGAAAGCTCGACGGCGGCTGCGGCAGCGTCTTGGCCACCAGATCAGTGATGGTGGACAGCACCGTGGAGACGCCCGTGACCGGATCAAACAGGAGAAACTCGGTGGTGGTGACCACCAGGGCCCGGTCATCGATGCCGAAGGCCACGCCGAGAGCGGCATTGCCCAGGGCAAACGTCTGCCGGGCGCGTGAGTTCAGATCAATCACCGTCAGCGCGTTGGTGGGCGCGTTGGGCGAGGCAAAGTTGCCATAGTGGCCCACAAGCAGATACTTCCCGTCCGGCGACAAGGCGAGCGAGGAGGGCTGCGCGCTGACATTCAAAGAGGTTTGAATGGAGCCGTCGCCGAGCGACATCACCTCGATGCGGTTGGCCGTGTAGTTGGCCACGTACAGGACGTTGCGGGGTTCGTCCAGGGCCAGATCGGAGGCGTGGCCGCCGATGGCCACAACACGGCCGAACGTGCCGCACAATGCGGGAGTGGCCAGCAATAGCCCGGTTGCGAAAAGTACGATTAGTTTTTCCGGCACGCGCCGGTTCCCAGCCTTGGTGTGCATAACGCTCACTCCCTTACCTATTCATTCCTGAATCGCCGGCTCCATCCGCGCGTCGGATCCGGCCATTCCGTTTGGTTCCTCATTCTTGAGTTGGTTCCACTGTGACCGCCGCCCCAGCCCTCTGGATAGGCTGGGGCGGGGATCACAGCCTTGGTCTTCTCCGCTCCGGCAAGCCGCCGGCACGGCGCTTCTACTCGTCGACGTTCTTCTTGCGGCGCATGATAATCACGCCCAGGAACACAATCGCCAGTACCGAGCAGACGATCCGAATTAATGTGCTATCCATCACCTCTCTCCTTTCTTCAAGAGAACTCACTACATCCTGTTCATCATCGGGAGCAGATCCCGGATGATCTTGATGACCATGGGGCCAACGGTGACCACGAACAGCGACGGCAGAATGCAGAAGAAGATGGGGAAGACCAGCTTGACGCCAAGCTTGGCCGCCTTCTCCTCGGCGATCTGCCGCGCCTGAACCCGCATGAAGTCGGCGTGGCCGCGCAGGCTCGCCGCGATCCCCGTGCCAAAGCGGTCCGCCTGAATGAGCACGGCCACCAGCTTCTTCAGATCGTCCACGTTGGAACGTTCCGCCAGGTTCCTCAAAGCTTCAATTCGGCGTTTTCCCGCTTTAAGTTCATAGTTGACCATCGCAAACTCCTCGGTAATATCCGGGTGAGCATGTTCGAGGTCCTTGGCCACCTGCACCATGGCCTGGTCAAGCCCCAGTCCGCTCTCCACGCAGACCACCAGCAGGTCGAGCGCGTTCGGGAGGCCCTTCTTAATCTCCTTCTGGCGCTTCTTCACGCGCAGATTGATGTACTCGTTGGGAGCGAAGAACCCTAGCCCGGCGCTGGCAAGCACGGCCAGCACCTTGTTGGACGGGTCCGAGCTTGAGCCGGCCACGGCCAGGCTCATCAGCAGCGGAAGGCCCACGCCCAACAGCACCTTGGAGCCATAGAGGTAGCGGATGGCGTTGGGGTTGCGGATGCCGGCGCGGATCATGCGGCGCTGGATGACGCCGGCGTCCTTGGGATTGATCGGCAGCATCGTGCCGAGTTTCTTGACCAGCTCGTGGAAGACCAGGCTGGGGTGGATCGGCGCCTCCTCCTGGCGCACCATGCCCGTGCCGGTGACGCGCTCAATGGCCTCCTTAGGCTTGACATAGAGCTTGACTCCCAGCGCCGCGCCGATGACGGCCACCAGCAGGAAGAGCAGCGAACTGACAAGTAGAGTCATGGTCTACACCTCGATGGAAACGATCTTGCGGATCACACCGTAGCCGATCAACTGAAGGGCACCGGCCGCGATCATCATGTAGTTCCCGATTTCGTCTTCGATGAAGAAGCTCACATAGTCCGGGTTGGCGTAGAACATCAGCACGGCCACGCCGATCGGAATCGAAGTCAAGGCAAGACCGGTCATGCGGCCGTGGGCGCTGATGGCGCGGATCTTGCCGCGCAGCTTGAAGCGCTCACGGATGACGTAGGCCAGCTTGTCGAGAATCTCGGCCAGGTTGCCTCCGGTGCGCTTCTGCAGCAGCACCGCGGAGACGAAAAAGTGAACATCGAGTAGCGGGACGCGCTTGGCCAGCTTGAGCAGCGCATGGTCGAGCGGCAAGCCGAGGTTGTGCTCGTCGAAGGTCCGGCGGAACTCGCCCGACAGCGGCTCCTGAAACTCACGGTGGAGCATCTCCAGGGAGACAGAAAAGGCGTGGCCGGCACGCATGGAACGGGCGACGAACTCCAGGCTGTCGGGGAACTGCTCCTCGAAACGGTGCATGCGCCGGCCGCGCAGCCGCAGCACATAAAGCAGCGGGAGAAGCCCAAGGGCCAGGCCGCTGAGAAGCTGCGCCGCGAGGTACTGCAGCGGGATGATGTAGCGCGTGACCAGGAAGCCCACCAGGAACAGCCCCAGACAGGCATGGACAAGCCGCGCCGGACGCCATTTCAGGCCGGCCTGCTCAAGCAGCGTGTTCAGGCGGTTGGTGAGGTCATACCGCTGCATCAGGTGCATCACCACGCGGCCCGTTGTCTTGTCCTCGCTCTGGATGAGCTGAACCGGAGAGTTCTGGTCCTTGCCGCGCTTCTTCTTTTTCTTCTCCTCGTCCGTGTTCAGGACGCGGCTCTTCATCTTGTCCACGTCGGCGTTGCGGAAGTACCGCGTGACAACCATCCAGATGCCAACGGCGATGGCCCAAAAAATGACAACCAACAGCAGAAAGTTCATAGCGGCTCCGGTCAGACCTCCAGGACCTCGTCAAAAATGTCGGCCCGCAGGCGGATGCCCGCCGACAGCAGCTTTTCGTAGAACTTGGGGCGGATGCCGGTGGCCGCAAAGCGGCCCACCACGGTGCCCTCGGGCGTCAACCCGCGCTTTTCGAATACATAGATGTCTTGCAGCGTCACCACCTCGCCTTCCATGCCGGTGACTTCGGTGATGCTGGTCACGCGGCGCGAGCCGTCCGACATACGCGAGGCCTGCACGAGCAGGTTGACGGCGCTGGAGATCTGCTGGCGGATGCTGATCAGCTGCATGTTGGAGTTGGCCAGCGAGACCATCACTTCCAGACGCGACGTGGCGTCGCGCGGCGAGTTGGCGTGGACCGTCGTCAGCGAGCCGTCGTGACCGGTGTTCATCGCCTGAAGCATGTCCAGCGCCTCCTCGCCGCGGCACTCGCCGACGACGATGCGGTCCGGACGCATACGGAGACTGTTGATGAGCAGTTCGCGCTGGCGCACGGCGCCGTTGCCTTCCAGGTTGGGGGGGCGCGTTTCCAGCCGCGCCACGTGCGGCTGCTTGAGCTGCAACTCGGCGGCGTCCTCGATGGTGACGATGCGCTCCTTGGAGTTGATGAACGAGCTGAGGGCGTTGAGCAGCGTCGTTTTGCCGGCGCCGGTGCCTCCGGAAATGATGATGTTCAGGTGCGCCTTGACGGCCGCCTCGAGCAGCTCCATCATGCCCGCCGTCAGGGCGCGGCGCTCCACCAGATCGGCCGGCATCAGTTTGTCGGTGGAAAACCGGCGGATGGACAGCAGCGGCCCGTCCACGGCCAGCGGCGGGACAACGGCGTTGACGCGCGAGCCGTCGCTCAGGCGGGCGTCCACCATGGGCGTCGATTCATCCACGCGGCGGCCCACCTGGGAGACGATCTTGTCGATGATGCGCAGCAGGTGCGAATCGTCGCGGAAGGTGACGCTGGTCAGCTCGAGCAGACCCTTGCGCTCGACGTAGACCTGCTTGGAGGTGTTCACCAGAATGTCGCTGATGGTGGGGTCCTGCAACAGCGGCTCGAGCGGCCCCAGGCCGAACACCTCGTCCAGCACCTCGTCGCAGATCTGCTGCTTTTCCAGCGAGCTGAGCAGCGTCTGCTCGCCGTCGATCAACGTCATCAGCGCCTGGCGCACTTCGCTGCGCACGCGCTGGTTGTCGATGGTCGCCAGCGCCTCCAGGTTGATCTTGTCCAGCAGCTTGCGGTGGAGGGTGAACTTCAGTTCCTGGTATTCCGGCTTCAGCGTGCCGCGCGGCCGGCCGGCGTTCTTCAGCAGCCGCTGCTCCCAGCTCAGATTCTGCTGCGGCGGCAGATTATTGTGTTTGTCCAGTGTCGGTAACATGGTCGATCCGTTGTGCTCCGATCCGCTTCGTTATTTCCGTCTCCGCGCCAGGTTCATGGTTCAGGCCCTGGACATCGCCGGCGCATTCAGGGCCGCTTTGCCGCCCATGCCGTTGCGCGCCCCGATCAGCTTGGCGGCCAACTGGGCGATGGATTTGCCCAGATCGCAATCCGGCGCCAGCGGCTGGCCGAGCGAGATCACCCGGTGGAGTGAAAAGTACTCGTTGGGGATGCAGGCCTGAACGCTGGAGCCGAAAATCTTCTCCAGGTCCCCCGTCGAAATGCTGTCCTTTTTGCTCAGCCGGTTCACCACCAGCCGGTAGCGTTCCTTGTCGAAACCCAGTTGATTCAGGAATCCGATGGCCTTGCGCGTCAGGTGCAGGCTGGCCAGATCGGCTGACGAGATCAGATACGCCTGGTCGCACTCGGAGACGGCCAGCAGCGCGGTGCGGTGAAACACCGGCGGCGCGTCGACGAGCACGAAATCATAGAGCATGCGGGCATATTCGATCAGGTCGTGCAGCCGCGACGGATCGATCGGATTCGTGTAGGGCACCTCGGGGGCCGCCAGCACATCGATGCCGCCGGCGTCCACCACCAGGGCGGACCAGATGGAGGCATCCATCTGATCGGCGTTCTCCACGGCGTCGGCGGTGGAGTAGCTGGCCTGCAGCTTGAGGTAGAAGGCGATGCTGCCCCCCTCCAGATCGAGATCGATCAGAAGGAGGCGTTTGCCGAGAGCCTTGTGCATGGCGTGCGCGCAATGGGTGGCCATGGTCGAACTGCCCGAGCCGGGCTTGGATGAGGTGAACACGACCACCTTGCCCAGCTCGGCGGGCGCTTCGTCATCGGGCTGCCGCATGCGCCGCAGCCGCGCCAGCGCCTCTTTCTGCACCGAGGTGTCAAAAGGAGCATAGAGATACTCGGCGGCGCCGGCGCGCAGCACCGACACCACCGTGGAGCTCTCGTTCAGGCGGTGCAGGCCGACCACCAGCGTCGGCGAAGCGTGCGTGGACAGGGCCTCGATGATGTCGAGGGCTTTGGCCAGATCGGTGGACACGTCGATGAGCACCACTTCCGGGCGGATCTGCCGGAGGCGGATGTCGAGCGTGTTGCGCGCCGGATACTCGGCCACCTCGCCGGCTACCTCAAAAGCCCGGGCTTCCTGCTGGCTGCGCAGGAACTGGGAGCCGAGCTCCCGGTCCGGGGAGATGAGGAAGGCCGATAAGGCCGAATCGCGTCCCTGTCTCATGGCGTTGTGATCGGGCATCCACCGGGCGCGGGCCTAGTGGGACTCGCCTCCGGTCTTGGGGGTGTCTTTGGTCTCGCCGGCGGCCGAAACCGGCTGCACCGTCACCGGCGCGGCCTTCTCCTGGGCGCGCAGCTTGCGGGCCTTGGATTTCACCGGGTCCGAGGCGCCCTTCTGCGAGGTGGGCTTGATCTGGACCGGGGGCATGAAATCGCGCGGCATCACCGGCGCGGGCTTGGCGTCGCCGGGATTGAGCGGGTCGACGATTTCCGGCGACACCATGACCAGCAGTTCGGTCTTGGTCTTGTTTTCGTTGCGGCTCTTGAACAGCGAGCCGAGCACGGGGATGCTCGACAGGCCGGGGATGCGCGACATCTGGTCGGTCACGCGGTCGTCGATGAGCCCGCCGATGACGAAGCTCTGGCCGGGGCCGAGCTCGATGTTGGTCTCCATGCGGCGCGTGGCCAGGGCTGGAATGGTGAAACCGGACAGCGTAACGGCATTGGCCAGGTCGATGGTGGAGACCTCGGGCTTGACGTACATCTTCATCGTGCCGTGCGGGGTGAGCTGCGGGTTGAAGGTGAGGCGGATGCCGAATTCGCGGAACTGGATGGTGACGGCGGCGTTGGCGCCGCCTTGCAGCACGGGAATGGGAAACTCGCCACCCACCAGGAAGCTGGCTTCCTTGGCGTTGGTGGTGACCAGGTTCGGCTCGGCGATGATCTGCAGCACGCCCTCGGTTTGCAGGGCGCGGATCGTGGCCGCCAGGTTCAGATCGGGCCGGAAGGCGAACACGTTCAGCGCATCGGTGAGGGTGAATTCGCTGGTGGTGCCGGTGGTCTGTCCGGGAATGCCGCCCCGCAGGTTGGCCGGCCGGGGAGGGGCGAACTGACCTGTGCTGACCGCGCCGGGCGTATCGAGGGCGCCCGTGGAGAGCAGGTTCACGCCGAAGGAGTGCGAGATGTTGCGGTTCAACTCGGCGAACTTCACGCGCAGCAGGATCTGTTTCTCCACGCCGGCCGGGTTGATCTGCAGGTTGTTGATGACGGTCTTGGACAGCGACGCGGCCAGCGCCCCGGCGCGGTCGGCGACGCTTTGCGAGGTCACCTTGCCGGTGAGCGTAATGGAGTCGCGCGCCGACTGGATCTGAATCGGATCGCCCGGGAAGGTCTCTTTCAGAATGCGGCGGATCGGTTCGAGATTGTGCTCGACGGAGATGTTATAGAAGGTGCGCTGGCCGGCCTTGGACCAGACGACGATGGTGCAGATGCCATGCGCCTTGGCATGGAGCAGCACCTCGCGCGTGGAGACGGCGACGGCGTCGACGATCTCGGGATTGCTCGTCGAGATGCGGGCGACATCGACCGGATAGTCGATGACGATGCTCTTGCCGAGCGTGATGCGGATCTCCTCGGCGGAGGATTGCCCGCGCGCGGCCGGGGCGCCCGCCGTGAGGCCGGCGACGGCCAGGCAAAGGGCTCCAAATGCCGCCAGGCGGCCTGAGTGCAGTGTAGTGGAGAACATTAGTTCCTCCCGACGCCGTTCTGGCGTGGATTGTTCACAACCTCGACGGTTTTCTGGGTACCGCGAATGACGACGATCTGGTCTGGGATAGGCGGCGGGGCCACCGGCGGCGGGGCCGGAGTGAACGACTGCGCCGTTTCCACAGGCCGCGGACGGGCACGGCGCGCGGGGCGCGCTTCGTCATCGCCGGGGACGGGTTTGGGGCTGTCCTTAACGCCCTTGTAGAGAGAGAGCAGCTTCTGGCCGGTGGTGGTGGTGATGCTCTTATCCGAGGAGTTGCGCAGCACCAGCTGGATCTTGGTTTCGGTTCCGGCCAGCGTGAGCACCTCGGCCTGTTCCGGCGTTACCAGCAACGTCACCACGGGGGCGTTGATGGCCTGGCCGCGGGCGTCGGGCTGGATCGTCTGGCCGGCGCTGAGCACGGTGATGTCCTGCAGCACGGTGGTGGTCATGCTGAAGGTCGCGTCGCCCGGGGGCCGCCCCGTGACCAGGACGTCGACGTGCATGAAGGGCAGCACGAAGCCGGCCACGCCGACCACTTCATTGACACGCACCGACACGGCGCGCATGCCGACCGGGATGACCGGAGCGAGGCCCATACCGGCGCCGCGCGCGGCGAGCCGCCCGTCCAGAACCGGCTCGTCGAGCAGGATGTTGCTCACCACCGGACGGTCAATGACCTCCTCCACCTTCCCAAAGGCGCCCTTGGGGAAGCCGGCGGCGGGAATCTTCATGACCTTAATATCGTCAGGCTTCACGCTGACGCCCACCGAAAGCGGTTTGGCGGCGACGACGACGTCGACCAAGCTGTCCGATTCGGGCTTCTTCGAGCCGCCGCCAGCCCGCGCTGACATCTGGTAGAAAATGCTCGAGACCACCAGCGCGAAAACCAGGCTGACGCCGAGAACGGTCAAAAACCTGCGATCCATAGCGTTACCTTCCTTCGAGAATCACGTGGCCGGCCTCAGGTCCGGCTCCTCCGTTGACGATTCTCACAATCCTTCCCGGCCGCCTCCGCGGCGGCCACTTCCCAAACCCAAACCGGTTATGGCCTTGCCGCGAGCAGGGCCAGCCAGACACCGGCGGCAATCGCCGGCGCATACGGAATCGAAACCGCCGGCGCCGCGCCTTCCTTGCGGCGGTGGCGCAGCGTGTGCCAGGCGACGGCGGCGAGCGCCAGAACGCCTCCCACGGCGGCGGTAAACAGCGCCGCCTGGAGCAGCCTGCCGGTGCCGAGCAGAGCGCCGAAGCCCGCCATGAGCTTCACATCGCCGCCGCCCATGCCGCCGAGCAGGTAGAACACGAGAAACACGAGAAAGCCAGCCACCGCGCCGAGCAGAGCCGCGCCCAGGCCGCTCCATCCGGAGGCGAGCATCTGGCAGGCGATGCCGCCGGCCAGGGCGGCCACGGGCCAAAGATTGGAGATCGTGCGCCGGGCCAGGTCCTCCACCACGGCCGCGCCTCCGATGAAGATGGCGACCGCGTACTCGGCCTGAGCCAGGGTGAACCAGCCGAAATCGGGCGAAGCGAGGGCGGCGCTCATGAGCGGGATCTTTCCTTGAAGCCGGGGTCCTTGGCCCCGGACTCGGAGCGGGAGCGTTTGCCGGCGGCCGACAGCGTGGCGGCGCGTTTCCCGCGCTTCTGGGGCGGGTCAGCCGGAGAGCCTCCCAGCGCTCCGTGGAGGCTGGTCAGTTGTTGCGAGAGATCCTGTTGCGTTTCCAGCGCGGCCGCATCGGCCCCCTCCTGCACCTTGCCGGCGCTCGAAAAGGCCGGGCGGGCCAGGGGCGATCCGGTGAAGCAGGTTTGCAGCGCGTATTCGACCAGCAGCTGGCCGGAGGGCAGCCGCCATCCGGAGGCGGGAGTGACCCCACCAGCAAACGGCTGACGGTTGAGCGGAGATTCGGCGTTCTGCGCCTGGCGCGCGCGGCGGCCCAGTGCGGAGGCCGAGGAAGGGCCCTGTTCCTGTTCCAGTTGTGTAGGCCGGCCGGGCTTCATAAAGTGCTATCCCCCATAGAGATTTCGGACGCCACAGGGCATTCCATTAGTCCCGCCCCCATATTTTTCCCGCGGTCGGAAGGCCGCCCGAGGCCCGCTGGGAGAACCCAAGTTCCTTCTTTTGAAAGACCAGCGCCTTGCCGTCGTCGCTCAGCAAACGCCAACCGGGGTGGCCCTTCAGCAGCGAGGCAAGCGGCCATTCCAAAGGGACCAGGGCGGCGTCGAAGCCATGCCGGTCGAGAATCTGCTGCCAGTCCCAGCCGCCTTGGGTCAGGCGCAGGTATTCGTTGCCCAGGCGCGGACCGAAGAAGTCGCTGCGGCCATCTACGAACACCTTTTGTTGCGGCCAGAAGCGGTAGAGGATGTAGTCGCCCCACTGGTCAGAGGTGAGCAGGCGCGAACGGCTCATCAGGTCCTGGTGTTTGCCGACGAGGGCCACCGGGAACTTCTCCTGGGGGAAGTCGCGCGGCCATTTCAGCGGCTCGTCGACCGCGAGCAGCGCGCCCAGGAAGATGAGCGGCCAGACGCTGGACCAGCGCATGCCGGAGCCGATGTCGCGCGAGAGCGAGTGGAGGATGGCGAGGACGCTTTTGCGCGGCGCACCCTGGCGGGCGGCATCCCAGAGGCGGGTGGCTTCGATCGCCACGATGGGCGCGGCGAGGGCGGCAAACAGCGTGACGTGGCGGGCGCTGGTGAGCGACTGGTGGGCCCAGAAGAGGATCCATAGCGGCTCGACGACGCGGCGGCGGGCAAGCAGGGCGGCCGAGGCGAGCAGGGCGGCAAACAGCAGCAGCTCATACTGCCGCAGGCCTTCACCGCGAAACGTCGGCGCCTGGAACTCCTGCACGACGGTTTTAATCCAGTCCGAGTTGAGGTAGGCGGCGATGTGCTGGTGCAGGTGCCACCCGTAGGGGTTCACCAGGGTGGACAACACACAGGCGGCGGTGAGCCAGCCATAGCGCAGGGCCGGGGCGAAGGTGGCGCGCGGATCGCCCAGTTTCCAGCCGGCGTTCCAAAGCGACTCGATGGCCGTGCCCAGCGTGAGGAGGCCGAGGAATGAGATCAGGGCGAGGAAGCCGCCGTGGAGGTTGGTCCAGAGGATGGTGAGGGGGACGAGGCTCCACACCAGGCGCGAGGGCGCGCGGCGGTCGGCGTCAACGATCCACAGGCTGAGCGGCACAAAGAGCAGGGTGAACACATGCGGGCGCGCCAGATAGTGAAGCGAGGCCGCCCCGACGGCGATCAGCGTCACCAGAATCGCGATCAGGCCGTTGGCGCCACGCCAGATCATGAAGCGCAGCAGGAGCCAGGCGAACAGGCCGATCCAGGCGCCGGCAAAGAGGGTGATGCCCTTGAGGCCGAACTGGCCGTGGAGGAGCGCAAACCAGACGTCGGAGCCCCACTCCCAGGCAAACCAGGGCTGGCCGGCCTTGGAAAAGGAAAAGAGATCGGTATAGGGGACACGGCCTTCGGCGAGGATCCACTCGCCGGTGCGGATGTGCCAGCCCGTATCGCCATCGGCGAGCAGTTGCGCCCAGCCGTAGGGGGAGACGAGGAAGGTCCAGGTCATCAGGGCGACAAAAAAGCAGTCGGAAAGCGAAGGCGTGAGCCAGCGTGACCAGCCGCGCCGCCCGGCCGCGTCCTGGGCGATTCCTATTGTGGGCGAGGTAGCGCTCAAACGACCACCTCTCCGGAGGGTTCAGGCGCGGCGCCGGGCTGCTGGTGGAGCAGCTGCGGAGCGCATTGGGCCAGTTGCACGCGGTCGCGCAGGCCGGTCTTTTCAAAGATGTGCATGAGGTGGACCTTGACCGTACCGGCGGTGATGCCCATGGCGGCGGCGATTTCGCGGTTCTTCATGCCCAATTGCACGTTGGCGATGACCTCGCGTTCGCGCGCGGTGAGGCGGCGGGCGCCGTTCTCGGATTCGTGGATGGGCATGGGCTCGGGGATGCCGTTGGCCAGTTCGGCGCGAAGAGCGCTGCGCAAGTCCTCGGGGGAGATCTTGCGGTTGATCCAGCCGGCGGCGGCGGTGCGTTCCATCTGGCGCTTGGCGACATCGGAGACGATCATGTCCCAGAGCAGAACGCGGGTTCGCGGCGAACGGGCGCGAACGGTCATAAGCAGCTCCATCGTGCGGCTGAGGCCGGACATCGGCGTGGCCAGCAACAGGTCGCACGGTTCATGGCGCAGGAGGCCCATGGCCGACTCCAGGTTGTGGGCAACCCAGGTGACGTGAAATTCGTCGTCGCCCGACAAGGCGGACTTCAAGCCTGAGGCAAAAATCGGGTCGGCTTCCAGAATGGCGGTGCGAATACGGCTCACGGAGACTTCCTCTAGGAAGCTCTATCGACCGGATAGGACCAGGAGATTAGGGAATATGCCGCAGGTCGCCTAAGAACTTCCTTAAGAGGAGGTCCGGGATGGTTCCATTGGCTACGGAAAGGGGGGGCAGCTAGGCCATGAGCGCTTCGCCGGTGGCGAGGATGGTCTTTTCGTCGAAGCGGCGGCCGACGAGTTGGGCCCCGGTGGGGAGTCCAGCCTCATCCTGGCCGCTGGGGATGGCGAGGGCGGGGAGGCCGAGGACGTTGATGCCGCGCATGCAGCGGGTGGTGGCGAGGCGGACGTCGACCTGTTCGCCGTTGATGTCGATGCTCGTCTGGCCGATTTTCGGGGCCGTGGTGGGGGTAGAGGGAATGAGCAGGCAGTCGGCGTGCTCCCACACGGACTCGAAGCGGGCCATGACGAGGCGGCGGAGGCGCTGGGCGTTGACGTAGTCGGTGGCCGGGAGGAGGCGGCCCTGATCGAGGAGGGCGAGGACGTCGGCGCCGAATTCGGAGCGGCGGTGGAGGTAGGGCTCGAGGGCGGCCGAGGCTTCGCTCAAGAGGATGACGCGGCCGATGGCGTTGATGGCGGCGATGTCGCCGGTGTCGACGGGGACGAGGGTGGCGCCGAGGGCGGCGGCCTTCTTCTGGAGAGCGTCGAGGGCCTGGGCGACGGCGGGCTGGAGGCCGTCGTAATAGAACGAGGTCGGGATGCCGAGGCGGAGGCCGGCGAGGGTGGGTTCCAGGGGCGGGGCGTAGCGGTCGACAGGGGCGCGGGAGGAGGACTCGTCGCGGGGGTCGTAGCCGGCGAGGACCTGTAGGGTGAGGGCGCAATCGTGGGGGGTGGGGGCGAGGGGGCCCATGTGGTCGAGGGTGAAGTCGAGGGGGAGGACGCCGTAGCGGGAGACGCGGCCGGTGGTGGGTTTCAAGCCTGAGGTTCCGCAGAAGGAGGCGGGGATGCGGATGGAGCCGCCGGTGTCGGAGCCCATGGCCATGAGAACGACGCCGGAGGCGACGGCGACGCCTGAACCGCCGCTGGAGCCGCCGGGGATGCGGGTGACATCGTGCGAGTTGCGGACGGGGCCGAAGTGGGGGTTGTTGCAGGTGATGCCGTAGGCGAACTCCTGCATATGGGTTTTGCCGATGATGACGGCTCCGGCGGCGCGGAGGCGTTCGACGACGGCGGCGTCGTGATCGGGGATGTGGTTAGCAAGGATGCGCGAGCCGCAGGTGGTGGCGGTGCCCTTGGTGCAGTAGACGTCCTTGACGGCGACGGGGATGCCGTGGAGGGGAGAGAGGGGTTCGCCTTCGGCGAGGGTGGCGTCGCAGGCGGCGGCATCGGCGAGGGCCTGCTCTTCCATCATGGCGAGGAAGAGGTTGGTGCGCGGCTGTTCGGCGGCGGCGGCGGCGAGGGAGAGCCTGGTGAGTTCAACGGCGGAGATGCGGCGTTCGCGGAGGGCAACACCGGCTTCGCTGATGGTGCGGAAGGGGAGGCGGGCGCTCATACGGTCCACTCCGTGGGAAGGGAGAGGGTGTAGGCGGGCTCGGTTTCGTCGGCGAGTTGGGCGACGAGGGGACGGAAGGCGGCTTCGAGGGAATCGAGCGGTTTGACGACGCCGTCGAGTTCGGCTTCGGGGATGTCGGGAGCGAGCGCGGCGGCCAGCTTGCGGTAATCTCTCGGCGTGCGGTCCATGGAGTGCTATTGTAAGTCGGGAATGGCGCTGCAGTCTGTCACAGTCATCTTAATTTCGGGCATGTCGGGCTCGGGGAAGAGCGAATTGTCATCGTCGTTGCGGCACCGGCTGGCGGGGTCGGCGATTTGCACCTGGACGGCTACTACCTGCCGTTGACGCATCTGAGCTGGGAGGAGCGGGCGAAGACGAATTTCGATCATCCGGATTCGCTGGACTGGCCGCTCATGCGCGAGCACCTGGCGGAGTTGAAGGCGGGGCGGGCCATCGAGGTTCCGGTCTACAACTTCGCGCAGCATGACCGCGAGCCGTACACGCAGCGGCTGGAGGCGGGGCAGTTCATCATTGCCGAGGGGTTGCTGGCGTTGAGCGATGGCGCGCTGCGGGAGCTTGCGGATTTGATGGTGTATGTGGACACGCCGCCTGAGGAGTGTTTGCGGCGGCGGGTGGCGCGCGACGTGGCTGAGCGGGGGCGGACGGCGGAGTCAGTGGTGGAGCAGTGGGAGAAGACGGTGTCGCCCATGGCGCGCGAGTTCATTTTGCCGTCGCGGCGTTGGGCGCAGCTTTCCGTGAGCGGCGAGCAGGCGTTGGAAGAGACTTCGGAGTTGGTGATCCGGGAACTGGAGCTGG
>JADJOP010000025.1 GCA_016713735.1 Bryobacterales bacterium | reverse complement strand
CCTGCTGACGCCTGCCGTCAGGCCGACGCCTGGAACCGGAAGACCACCATAACGTTTAGCGGGCCTGTGGAATTCCAGGGGTCCACCTTGCCGGATGGGGCGTGTTGCCGGCCGGCACCTATGTGTTCAAGATCATGGACTCCGCTGTCGGACCGCCACATCGTGCGATCTTCAGCAAGGACGAAAGACGGTCTACGCGACGATTCTGGCGATTCCGAACTACCGCATGCGAGCCACCGACAAGACGGTGGTCACGTTCCGTGAGCGGCCGGCCGGACAGCCGGAAGCGCTGCGGGCGTGGTTCTACCCGGGGCGCAACTGGGGTGAGGAGTTCGTATATCCGAAGGCCAAGGCAATCGAACTGGCCAAGACGACGAATGTCCCTGTGCTCTTCACTCCCGCCGAGATGCCGATGGAAGTGACCAAGCCCATCCAGTCAGTGGATGAGCCGGTGGTGGTGGAGCTGAAGCGTGCCCCGATCATGGCCATCAAGCCGACGGGGGAGGAAGTGCAATTGGCCGAGGTGGTGACGCCGCCGCCGCCCGCCGCCGGGATGGCATGGCCTCCGCGCCTGCGCCTTCGACTGGGCCTGCCACGGGCACATCGAATGAAGCGGAGCCGATGTTGCCGGCCGGCGAGCAACCTGCCGCTAATGGGGCTGCTTGGCCTCGCCATGCTGGGCGGCGCCTTCGCGCTGCGTGCAGCATCGAAACGGATCTAGCCGCCAATTGTGGATCCTGCCGCGCGGCGCATTGCTTCCAGTACGCCGCGCGGGGCGAATCAGGGTAGAGAGGCGGCGACATGCGGCAAAGAATTATTCCCTCCTGGCTCCGATGACGAGCATCGGCCAAACAAAGATGGCCACTGGGAAACCAAGGCGCGCGGGCTTGCCCTGCTCAATTCGCCTCTGCTCAACAAAGGAACGGCGTTCACGGCCGAAGAGCGGAGTGCGCTGGGACTGACCGGGTTGCTGCCGCCCGGATCAGCACGCTGAGCACGCAAGTGAAACGCGCCTACTTCCAATATGAACGGCTGCCGGATGCGCTCAGCAAACATCTACCTCACTGCGCTGCATGACCGCAACGGGTGCTCTTCTACCGGCTGTTCACCGAGCATCTGCGCGAGATGATTCCGATTGTGAACGATTTGACGGTGGGCCTGGCGATGGAGCAATACCATCATGAATGCCGGCCGCCGCGCGGTGTCGACCTGTCAATCGACCCCGCCGACAAGATTGAAGAGGCGTTTGCCAACCTGGGCGCCGGCCCGGGCGAAATCGATTTGATACTAGCCACGGACGCCGAGCAGATTCTGGGCATTGGCGACTGGGGTGTGGGCGGCATTGAGGTTTCGATCGGCAAGCTGGCCATCTACACGGCGGCGGGCGGCGTGGACCCGACGCGAGTGATTCCGGTGATGCTGGATGTGGGCACCAACCGGGAAAGCCTGCTGAATGATCCGATGTACATCGGCAACCGGCACGCCCGCGTTCGCGGCGAGCGCTACGACGAGTTCATCGACACCTATGTGAAGGTGGTGACGAAGCTCTTCCCAAGGCGCTGCTGCAATGGGAGGACTTCGCGCCGGAGAACGGGCGGCGCATTCTGGAGAGGTATCGCGGCCGGATCTGCACGTTCAATGACGACATGCAGGGCACCGGCGCGATCACGCTGGCTGCGGTGATCTCAGCCGTGCGCGCCTGCGGCACGCCGCTCCGCAATCAGCGAATTGTCATCCATGGCGCGGGCACGGCGGGGGTGGGGATCGCCGATCAGTTGCGCGACGCGATGGTGCGCAAGGCTATCCAGAGGATGCGGCGGGCGCTTCTGGTGTGTGGACCGGCCGGGCCTGCTCACCTCCTCCATGGACGGCAGCCTGGGCCAGCACCAGAGGGCCTACGCGCGGCCGGCCACGGAAGGCAGCGGCTGGAAGCGGGCGGGGGCCGGAGATAGCGTGACGCTGGCGGAGGTGGTGCACCGGGTGAAGCCCACCATTCTGATTGGCGCCTCCACCGACGCCGGCAGTTTCACCGAAGCGATCGTTCGCGAGATGGCGGCGAACACGGCACGGCCGATCATTTTCGCGCTGTCCAACCCGGCGGCGCGATCTGAGGCCAACCCTGCCGATCTTCTCACCTGGACCGATGGGCGCGCCTTGATCGCCACGGGCGGGGCGTTCGCGCCGATCACTTACAAAGGCGTCACCTACGTGGTGGCTCAGGTGAACAACGCCATGCTCTACCCTGGGCTGGCGCTCGGCGCCATCGTTTCCCAAGCCAGCAAGATCAGCGATGGCATGTTCGCCGCGGCGGCCAACGCCGTTTCGAGCATGGTGACTGTGCGCCAGCCGGGCGCGTCGCTGTTGCCGCAGGTGGACGATTTGCGGACCATCTCGATGACGGTGGCGGCGGCCGTGGCGGAGGCCGCCGAAGCAGAGGGCTTAGCCAGGGCCAGGCTGGACGACATCGTGCAGCAGGTTCAGGACGCGATGTGGCAACCGGAATACCGCCCGGTTCAGGCGTGCTAAGGAGTTCGCGCATGGTTCGCGCCATCTCGATTCTGGCTCTTCCCCTGCTGGCTCTGCCCGCCATCCTCGGTGAGGCCGCGCCGCAGGCCACGCCCGACGGGGAAGCCAAGGTTTTGCGCCCCTACGAGGTTTCTGTGCATGTCGATCTGGTGCAGTTGTACGTCACCGTGCGCGATGGGGATGACCAGTTTGCCGGGGATTTGAGCGAGCAGAATTTCGAGGTGAGCGAAGACGGGGTGCGCCAAAAGGTCCGCCTCTTCAGCCACGAGGATATTCCTGTCACGGTGGGGCTTGTCGTGGACCATAGCGGCAGCATGCGCAGCAAACTGGCCGAGGTGATCGCCGCCGCGCGCAGCTTCGCGCGGTCGATCAAGCCGGAGGACCAGATGTTTGTCGTCAACTTCAATGAAAAGGCGACACTGGGACTCCCGCCGGAAATCCGGCTGACGAACCGGCCGGAGGCGTTGGAGGCGGCCATATTGAGGGCGCCCCTTACAGGGCAGACCGCGCTCTACGACGCGGCGGTGCTGGCGCTGGAACAGTTGCCGGCGGGGGGACGAGAGAAAAAAGTCATCATCATCATCAGCGATGGCGGCGATAACGTGAGCGCGCGCACCCTGGCCGAGGTTCTGGAACTGGCCGGGCGATCGAGTGCGCTGATTTACACGATCGGCATTTTCACGCCGGATGATCCGGATAGGAATTCGGGTGTGCTTCGCCGGCTTGCGCGTGAAACGGGCGGTGAGTCGTTTATTCCCGGTGAAGCCACGGAAGTTGTCTCGATCTGTGAAGGCATCGCGCGCGACATCCGCAACCAGTACAGCCTGGGGTATGTCAGCCACAGCATGAAGGGACCGGGGGTGTACCGCAAGATTCGCGTCACCGCACGCCCGGAGGGACGAGGCAAGCTGCACGTCCGCGCGCGGGCAGGCTACATCGCCGGCGCGCCAGTGCGGCAAGGCGCACGATGAAGCTCGTGGCCAACAAGCGAAGCTTGCTCCAATTCCTCCGTTGGGCCCAACGCGCGCTGTTTGCGGGGGGCCTGCTTGCTTTGGGGTATTGCGGTTTTGTCTTGATCGACTCCTGGCTCTTTCAACAACGGGCAAGCGAGGAACTGGAGCGCAGATTGGGCAGCGAGCGTGCCGGGCGCAGCGCTTCCGAGCAACCGGTGGCGCTGCCACCCGCCATCGGGGCCGACGGCCTGATTGGCCGCCTACAAGTCCAGCGCTTGGGCCTTTCGGCGATTGTCTTCGAAAACACGGACAGAAAAACGCTGCGACGTGCTACGGGCCACATTCCGCGTACGGGTTTTCCTGGGGAGCCGGGCAATATCGGCATCGCCGGACATCGCGACAGTTTCTTCCGGCCGCTGAAGGACATCGCGAAAGAGGATGTGATCACGTTGACGACGCTGCGCGGGGAGTTTCGCTACCGCGTGGTTTCGATGCGGGTGGTGGCGCCAACCGAGGTTTCCGTTCTGAATCCGACGGCGAACGAAGTGCTGACACTGGTCACTTGTTACCCGTTCTACTTCGTTGGTTCGGCGCCGGAGAGGTTCATCGTCCGCGCCGAACGGGTGATGTGAAAGAGACGCCCGAAGTCCGTAGGATCGCATTCGCGGGGGGAACATCTGCGCGCAAATACTGCCGGACAAAATTGGCCTCAATACAACTAACTCCGACATTCTGGTGGCGGTAGCGGCCGCGCATCCGCACCGCCAGTGTTTTGGCGACTCGGTGAGCGAAGTCCATGGCGGGTAAGACTATTCGGCGCCGGTGCGGTTTGATATTGAGGAGCAGGAATTGTCTTCGTGTCTGCGCGCGACCGATTATTACAGCATCAGCAATGTCGACATTGTGTGCTTGCAGCATAAGTTCGGGATTCGTGACACCCTTGAGTGGAGTGTTCTTGGCGTGGCCGACGCTGCGCTCGACCTTGCCCTTGCGATCCGGGTCGTGGACGCGGCATGGCAGGGCGATGGCGCCGTAGTGGGCGAGCATGTCGCGGTAGAGCGGGTTGAGCGCCGGATCGTAGATGTCGGGCTTCAAGATGCCTTCGCGGAGATTGTCGAGCACCACGGTGCGAGTGGCGCCACCCAGGCGGCGGAAGGCTTGCTCGGGGAGTTCGGCCCGTACGCGCGTGCTGGATTGGAAGGTGAGCAGGCGCACGGCCTTGCGGCTGTAGCCGAGGGTGAGAACAAACATGCGGGTGCGGCGGTGTCGCCCGACAGATGATCGCACAGAGCGCACGGCTTTCCGGCCCGCATTTTCGAAACGATAGTGTGCACCCTTCGAGCCGGCGGCTCCACCGGGAGAAATGGCCTCAAGGGGGTTTCTACTACCAGGACGTGCGGAACGCACGATGCGCCCGGCAATTCCGGGTTCGGGCCGCTCGTACCCTACGCGGCATCCAGTTCATTCAGCTTGCCTTGTTCCCTCTGCCGTCTGAGCAGCCCGACCGCCAAGTCTGCCTCCTGGCTGCTTCCTGTCGTGCTCACGGACCTAATTTTCCACCTAGTAGCTATAGATATAGTATTAGGTATTTACATGCTCACCTCCTCGTGTGGTGAGGCCACATGTCCCTCTACATCCGCTCGAGAAGCCAGCCATCCCCTGGTCAGCGACCCATCCACCCGTGCTGAACCGGCCAGAAGCGCGCCAAACCTCCCGGCATCTCCCCGTCCCCGTGTCGCTTCCAATGCCCCCGCATCGGATCCCCCGTGCCCGAGGCTATCGATTTCCTGTTGACAAGGAAATTTTGCATGTGAGAATAGCTCCATGGACGCCAGCGTCGATTCCAGCCCCACCTTCGGGGAACTGCTGCGTGCCAGACGACGCGCGCTCAACATCGGGCTCCAGGAACTCTCCGAGGCTTGCGGCGTTAATCTCAGCAGCCTAAGCCAGATCGAAAATGGCCATAAAAGGCCGCCGGAGGTTTATCCGTTCGTGGTCAGCCTCGCTCAGCATCTGCGGCTAGATCAGAACTCACCCGAGTACGATCAGTTCCTCTCCCGTGCCGCCCAGGAGCGCTTCAGGGATGTCAAGGTCGACCTGGAGGCGATTTTGAAATCGCAAAGCCAGCCTCGTGGGGTGCCCATCTCCGCCAAAGAGCTGACTGCGATGACGGCCATGGCTCCCCTCTTCCACCCAAGGCCCTACTTGGCCTTCGACGCGCTGAACCCGTTTCAGCGATTCCCGATTGAAACCCAATTCGCCCTTTCGAACGTGATGAGCATGATCAGCCTTGGTTTCGCCAAGACTCTCACAATCGGCCTCATCGACGGGCGATCTGTCAGCTACGACGTGGGACGAGAACCGACCGCCTCCCAACCCGCTCGGGAAGATCCAGCCCAAGGAGAAGGCTCATGAAGACCGCAGCCATCATAGATACGCCAGATGCGGTCAGCGCGGAACTCGATTCGACGCCGCACCAGGGTCGCCTACTTCGCGTTCGAGAAGTCTGCAGCCTGCTCTCCCTTAGCAAATCCACCGTCTACCGAATGGTGGAGCAGAACCAACTACCCCACATCCGCATCGCCGGGTCCCTCCGCTTCCGTCAACACTCCATCCTCCAGTGGCTGTCCGGGCAGGAAAAACTCCCCCTACCTGCTGATTCCGCTGCTGACAAAGCCGGCTAGGATGTGGCATGCGCACGTTCAAGATCAAACGCGGTGGCCAAACCTACTTCGCCGTTGACCTGCCCCCTGACGCGACAGGCAAGCGCCAGCGGATCACACGCAAGTCAGCCAAGGAAGCCAAGGACGCCGCCCTGGCAGCGCTGCGGCAACCAAGCACCGCACCAAGCCTTGTTCCAGGCCCAACGTCCAGCCCATCGCCAAGCCCAGCGCCGCCGCCAGACTCCCCACCTCTTCGCGCATTCCTCTCCGAATACCTGGAACACATCAAGCCAACCACCGGCGCCGCCCCAGTGAGCCCGAGGACATGGCAGGACTACCGCTACCTGATCGAAAAGAACATCTCCGCCCAGGCGATCTCCCATGGCCGCATCCTCGGCGACCTGCACCTGTCCGAACTCACAACACGCGTGGTCGATGAATGGCTGCAAGCCCTCCGCACCCGCGGCTTGGAGCGCTCCGTCGTCTACTCACAGTCGGTTCTCAGGCGCGCACTGCAGTTCGCCGTCGAGTGGGGCTACATCAGCCAGAACCCCGCCTCCCAGAAGAACCGCACCGCAAAGCATGTCGATCGTCACAGCCTGTCAAGGCGCCGCCAACGCATGCTCGCGTTAACGCCCGAGCAGGCAGGCCGCTTACTCAATGAGACCCAGCACCATTGGCAGAACGTCTTCTACGCAATGGCCCTGACGACAGGTCTCCGGCCAGAGGAGATGTACGGCCTGAAATGGGCCGATCTGGATCTTGCCTCGTGCCGCATGCGGGTGCAGCGAGCCGTGGCGCGCACAAGGCCGCGCAAAGGTGAGGCAGGCCCCCGCTGGTCGTTCGCGCCCACGAAGTCGAGCGGTGGCCAACGCACGCTCGACTATCCTGCCTTCCTCAAGCCCCTCCTCGAACAACAGCGCCACAAGAACGAGGAGATGCGCCTGCTCGCCGGAGACGATTGGCGAGAGCACGACCTCGTCTTCCCCTCGCACAAAGGCACGCCCCTCGACGAGCGCAACACCCTCTCCCGCTTCCACGCGCTCCTCGCCTCGATCGGCCTCCCCAAGGTCCGCCTCTACGACCTCCGCCACACCCACGCCTCGCTCCTCATCGCCGAAGGCAAGCACCCCAAACTGATCGCCGAACGCCTGGGTCACTCCTCGATCAAGCTGACCATGGACACCTACGGCCATCTCTTTCCCGGCGCCGATCAAAGCTCCGCTCACGCCATGGATCAGCTGTTCGCAAGCGCCTATCGCAAGGCCCGTGCGCCGCTCGAAATCGTGCCGCTCGCCACTGACGTCTTGTCAGCGAGCAGCCCCAGCAAAAAAGGCTCCTCGCTGACAAAACTGCTGACAAAGCGGGCTGTGTAGGGAATTCGGAGGGGGTGCTTCAACCGCAACTGGTTGAAAATAAACTGGAGCCACCCGCCGGAATCGAACCGGCGACCTGCTGATTACGAATCAGCCGCTCTACCAACTGAGCTAGGGTGGCCCAAACTCCCATCATATCAACCCGCCCAACGCTCGGCAATCGCCACGCCCACTCCCCGCCACACTCTCCGCCCACTTCCCCCCGCACCCCCCTTCGCGCTCCGCCTCCCCAAGCGATATCCTGATCACCGCCGGAGCCCATCATGACCCGCCCCACTCTCCTCCTCCTCACAGCCGCTCTCCTCCCCACCCTCGCCCCCCCCCCAATCCGCTGGACCCACCTCTCCTCCTCCGCCGGCCAGCTCCCCACCCCGCCGGCTCCCACCAGCAAACCGGCTCCCTCATCGCCGACCTCGACCGCGACGGCACAAACGACATCATCCTCTCCTTCCGCGTCCACGCCCCCGCCCTCGCCTGGTTCCGCCGCACCGGCTCCACCTGGACCCAAATCATCATCGACCCCGCCTTCCTCCCCCTCGAAGCCGGCGGCGCCGCCCACGACATCGACCGCGACGGCGACCTCGACATCGTCTTCGGCGCCGACGCCTCCGCCCACCAACTCTGGTGGTGGGAAAACCCCGCCCCCCGCTTCGACCCCGCCACTCCCTGGACCCGCCGCCTCATCAAAGACGCCCCGCCCAACCAGCATCACGACCAGATCTTCGCCGACCTCCTCCGCACCGGCCGCCCCCAACTCGCCTACTGGAACCAGCGCGCCCGCGCCCTCCTCCTCGCCCCCATCCCCGCCGATCCCAAGGCCACCTCGCCCTGGCCCGCCACCGTCATCTTCTCCGGCCAGGCCGGTGAAGGCGCCCAGCGTGCCGCCGCCTATGCCGAAGGCATCGACGCCGCCGACGTCGATGGCGACGGCCGCCTCGACCTCCTCGCCGGCAATTACTGGTTCCGCCACACCACCGGCACGCAATTCGAAGCCACCCGCATCGCCCCCACTGGAGGCCGCATCCGCGCCGCCCGTTTCCGCCCCCGCTCCCGCAACGCCCAAATCGTCATCGCCCCCGGCGACGGCTCCGGCCCCCTCATGCTCTACGAATGCAACGGCAACCCCCGCGAAGAAGCCTGCTGGCAAGGCCGCAACTTACTAAGTCAGGACATGATCCACGGCCACACCCTCGACATCGGCGACGTCAACAACGACGGCCACCTCGATATCTTCACCGCCGAAATGGCCAAATGGACCCGCAACCCCACCCCCGCCGACCACCCCGAAGCCAAATCCTGGATCCTCTTCAACGACGGCAAAGCCAACTTCCGCCCCGAAGTCATCACCACCGGCCAAGGCTGGCACGAAGGCCGCCTAGCCGACCTCGACAACGACGGCGACCTCGACCTCCTCAACAAACCCTACACCTGGCAAGCCCCCCGCCTCGACATCTACCTCAACAACGGCACCGGCCCAACCAAGCGCCCCCGCAAACAACCCCGTAACTGAACCGCGCCACCTGTAACAGAACCGCGCGCGTAAGCAAGCGGTAAACTAATCAACTGATGCGCCCCCGAACCGACGCCCTAGCCGCCATCCACGAAACCATGACCGCGCTCCACCAAGCGGGAATCATCGACGATGAAACCATGCGCCGCTTCGAGAAGGCCTGCCTCACCCCCGTCCGGCCTCGGCTGGTGACCAAACCGAAACCGTCACTTACACCAGTCCGTCTTCGCCAACTACCTGAACATCACCGCCAGCCTCGTCAGCAAGTGGGAGCGCGGCGAAAAGCAACCCTCCGGCGCGTCACTGAAACTATTAACCCTCGTTGAAAAACACGGCCTCGCCGCCGTCGCATAGTTGCATCCCAGGCTACTCCGCCCACTCGGGATGCTTGTCGGTAAACGCGTCCCTGCCAGGTGTCGCGCACGCCCATTGCAGAGGTGTAAGACTTCCTCGATACTTCGCGTAGTCCGCCGAATACTCATCCTCGATGGCCCGCGAGAGTGCCTCCCCCATTCTGTCATCCAGTTCGACAACCCGTCCCGTGGAAAACTCATACCGCAACAGCAAATCGGAGGACTCGAGGTTGCACGCGAGTAAGTCAACTACCTTGGAGTTGGATGCCCAATGGGCGGCGGCGAACTCAAAGAACCACTTCTCATTGGAGCGGTATACGACCGTTTGACGGCCCTGCTCCTCGGCAAGCAATTCGATCCTGAAATACTGAAGCGGGATGCCCACGCCCACCCGGTACTCCTTGAGCACAATCCCCCGCTTGCCATCCTGAGCCATGCTGCGGAACGCAACTCGACCTCGGTAGCACGAGTACAAACCAACGCAACCCGCAACAAGTGCGGCCAGCAGGATGAGCCGCCACGGCCTCACTGGCCCAATCCAAGGCAACCGCAGGCTCGGCGGCCTATGATCCGGATTCAAGTACGGTTGATACATACGTGCCCTCAGCGACCCCTACTCCACCGCAGTCCCAAACAGAGTCACCCGCCGCCTCGACGTCCGCCGCGTACCCGCAAACTCACTCCTGCCTGTCTGGCGAAACGCCCCCTTGCTCCATCGGTACCGCCTCCGCTCAATGCCGGTCGAGCAACAATCTCCCCGCCGATGAGCCGGATCATATAACTCCACGAGGAGCATCCCAGTCTCTACCCTGACCTCATGAAGCCCATGCGCCGCCCGGTCCCCGCTGTGAAACCAGGCCACCACCTCCGGCCTGCCTGACACCAAAGCGAACACATACACGAAATACCAATACATCGTCCCGCCAGTGTCGTACCGCAGAATCACCACGGCTTCCTCTCGCTCATCGCCGAGTAAGTCGCCGTAAACAACGGAGTCGAAGGTAAGTCCACCGAACGGTGCGCCCGGTACCGCGAACTCTGGCTCGATCTCAGCCAACGGCCAGACCCCATCCCGCAGCCTCACCATCCGCGTCGGCTTCCCCGAAATCCACTCCATATCATCCTGCCAGGAGTCATCATCAAGCCAGGGGAACGTATGATTGCGAAAGTCCGTCTCCCGCAGCGAACCCGCCGCGAATGCCATCGAACTCACACAGGCCAGCACCATAACACCGGCCAAGACCGCGCTTCCACGCATGCCTCAGTTTCCCACCTCTTTCTGCCGGAAGCCAACGAACCCGCGCCCATTCACCCCCTCGCACTCACCCCCAAAATGCACTACCCTAAAACCGTCATGAAACCCGCACACCCCCACGCGCTCCACCCCCCCATCCTCCTCACCCTAGCCGCCCTCCTCGCCCCCCCCGCCCCCGCCGCCGACGACCGCGCCGTCGACCCCTCCTTCTACCGCACCTCCTCCCTCACCGCCCCCGCCGCCCCCACGCCCCTCACCACCCCCGCCTGCCAGGTCCAACCCATCTTCGGCGCCGACTCCCCCCGCACCGCCGCCATCCGCGCCCTCTCCCGCTTCGCCCGCATCACCGTCCAATCCAACGGCGCCTGCAACCCCCACGCCTACCCCGCCGAAGAGCAGTCCTGGTTCATCCTCTCCGGCCAAGGCACCCTCAACGGCCGCCCCCTCCGCCCCGAAGACTTCCTCTACATCCCCGTCAACGAACGCATCGAACTCGCCGCCACCTCCGGCCCCCTCGTCCTCCTCCAATTCGGCTACCGCGTCCCGCCCACCCGCACCGGCGGCAAGCAAATCGAAATCGCCAACGCCAACGACGTCAAGAAACAGGTAGTCGGCAACCACCCCCCCACCACCCTCTACCAACTCCTCATCGGCGACACCCGCTCCACCCGCGACCGCATCGCCGCCGGCGCCACCCTCACCAGCCTCTTCATCATGGACTTCGCCCTCACCGGCACCAACTTCCCCCACCACCACGACCGCGAAGAAGAACTCTACGTCGTCCTCGACGGCACAGGCGACATGGTCGCCGGACCTGGCACCAACGGCGTCGAAGGCCGCTTCCCCGCCAAAGCCGGCGACGCCTACTTCCTCCGCCTCAACACCACCGTAGGCTTCTATAACACCAGCCAGGCCAAAGCCCGCATCCTAGCCGCCCGCTGGCTCTACCCCTTCCCGCAGCCCCGCAACTAACCGCCTCATGACATCCCGACTCGCCCTCCTGCTAGCCCTCCCCGCGCTGGCCGCCGCCCAACTCGCCCCCGCCGCCCAACCCGACCCCGCCCGCCTCCTCGCCGACCCCGCCCTCCTAGCCGACCCCGCCAGCCTCCCCCTCGCCCCCGCCCGCCACTCCACCATCTTCCGCGGCCTCCCCGGCCAATCCGCCTTCAACCTCCACTCCTACCTCGCCCACCACAACGGCCTCTTCTGGGCCATCTGGTCCTCCAGCCGCGTCGGCGAAGAAGACCCCGACCAGCAAGTCCTCTACGCCACCTCCCCCGACGGCCACTCCTGGTCCCCTCCCCGCATCCTCGCCCCCGACCCCGACGGCCCCTCCGGCCCCGCCCGCTGGATCGCCCGCGGCATCTTCCTCCACCGCGGCAAACTCACCGCCCTCGCCGCCTACATCGAATCCGCCGGCTACCGCCTCCGCGGCCGCGCCCCCGTCTGGCAATCCCTCCGCCTCATGAGCTTCGAGTGGACCGGCGACGCCTGGCTCCCCAAAGGCCGCTTCGCCCCCGACTGCATGAACAACTTCCCCCCAGAACCCCTCGCCAACCGCCTCGCCATGGTCTGCCGCGACCGCAACATGGACGTCAAAATGGCCCTCTCCCCCCTCCGCGGACCCCTCAACTGGGGCTACACCCCCATCCACAACGCACCCCCCTACGACAAAATGGACGAGCCCACCTTCTACCCCACCCCCTCCGGCCTCGTCCACATGATCATCCGCGACAACACCCGCTCCGGCTTCCTCCTCCGCGCCCTCTCCCGCGACCACGGCCGCTCCTGGTCCGCCCCCGTCCGCACCAACTACCCCGACGCCACCAGCAAAAACTTCCCCGGCCGCCTCTCCAACGGCACTTACTATCTCATCAACAACCCCAACCCCAAATCCCGCGCCCCCCTCGCCATCTCCTTCTCCCCCGACGGCTGGCAATTCTCCCGCCCCCTCGCCATCCGCCAATCCGCCCCGCCCCTCCGCGCCCCAGGCCGCGCCAAATCCTCCGGCACCCTCCAATACCCCCACGCCCTCGAACACAACGGCTCCCTCTGGATCATCTACTCCACCAACAAGGAAGACATCGAGATCGCGGAGTTGCCGGTGGCGAAACAACGATAACCTGGTATCTCCTTGGGCCGCCCACGGCAGGGAGTATCGAGTCTAAGTCGATTACCCTGCAAACTCCTCTCGATCGCACTTCGTTCGTGTCGTGGAGTTGAGCGATGGCAAGCAGCCCGATCAACCTTCGCCAGAGGAACTACAGCGCCACTTGGTGTTGTGATTCGCGACGTGGGTGCCGTCTTCCGGCACGGATACCGTCCCCGCCGCGAGGTAGGAACGACTGAAATACGCGCGAAAGAGGGCGACAGCGCGCTTTTTCGCTTGGCAATAAACCAATTCGAAGCTATTCTGACCTTCTAGCGGTCGCCGGAGAGGGGATTCACCCGACGGCCTTCACTTGGAGGAGTCGGTATTCTTGTCCACATCAAAATCTCTTCTCACCTCAGTGGTTCTGGTACTGTTAACGGCAGTTCCATACAGGCTTCAAGGAGCGGCGATTGACTTTGAGGGTCTCGGAGACCTCGAATCCGTCACAGCTCAGTTTCCCGGACTCACATTTACGAACACCATCTCGCTCACGGCAGGGGTCTCTCTCAACGAGATTGACTTTCCGCCGCGGTCCGGTTCGGTAGTGGTCTCAGACGACGGTGGCCCGATCACCATCCTCTTTGCGACACCCACACTGGCATTCTCTGCGTTCTTCACCTACATCACACAGTATCGCCCGCGTGGTGATCACGGGTGACGCATTCGGTGGCTCGTTCGTCATGGACGACATCGAATACGAAACTGCTGTGCCGAGCCAACCAGCCTTTCGATGTGTGTGCTTGCGCTCGGCCTGGGTGCACTTCTCAGTCGCAAGCGGATTAGAAGCTAACACTCAACACCATGCGTAAAGTATCAATTGCGATTCGAATTTCTATTCTTCTTGGTGGCTCGGCGCTGTGGGTTTTGTCAGCGCAGATGAGAACCGCGCGCCCGGTATCAGCCGGAACGGCAACAACTTCCGTCGCCGTGCTCCAATCAACCGCGCCTCCGACGGTCGCCGCGCCAACACTCACGCCAAAACTCATCGTGGTTGGAACATCGACGCAGGTTCTTGCGACCGTTGCGATTCCGGAACCGAATGTGGCGGGAGTTAATCTCCTTCGTCTTCTTCCAAATGGAAGCAGTATTGTCGTCGCAAACATGAACGATGGTGGCATCCATGGCGATCAGACG
>JADJOP010000024.1 GCA_016713735.1 Bryobacterales bacterium | reverse complement strand
TGCAGCAAGAATTGAAAGTGATCGTTCCACCGACTAGTTGCTTCCTTGTTGCCGCCTGCGCTGTTCTTCCTCTTGTTGTTTTTGCTGGCGGGTCTGCTGGGCCTTGACGGCTGCATCACCACCCGCACTGACCGCACCTGCTGCAGCCTGTTGTTGTTTTTGAAGCTGGGCCTGCCGCTCCGGCAAGCTCCGCGACGGGCGCGTTCCTCGCGCAACATTAGCCTCACCCACCGAGACAGCCCGGCCAGCGGTGGTCATGGTCTTGACGACCGGTGCAACTAACGGACCAACCACTGTCTCGTTAAAGAGTGCCCCACCGGCGTCCATCCCTATTTGCTGGGGTGTGCCAATGGTCTTTTCCGTGTCAAAGCCCGACTCTACACCCCTTCCAGCCATTCCGCCAACGATACCTGCCCCAACGGATGCTCCTGCCTTGACGGCGATGCCAGTTTCTATCGTCGTTCCGGCAGAAAGCCCAATTCCTCCGATGGTGGCAGGTGCTGTCACCAGACCAAAGGTCGCTCCGGTTACCGCCCCGGCACTTGTTGAGGCGAGAAAGCCAGTGATCGTCATCGGTTGATTAGTCCATTTCTGATGGACAACATACGAACCTGCGCCGCCAATTCCTCCAATTATGGCGCCCACACACCATGGGCCACAGTGGCCATCAGGGTCCGTAGAAATGACAGATTGTTGCGAACGTACGCGTACAGATTTAACGTCTGCGGATCGCTGAAATCAGCGTACGGTACAGGCTGCGGGGTCTCGGACCAGTCTGGGCTTGTGTATCGCCCCTGCGCCGCACTCATGTACCGTGCCCCGAAGTAATCCAACCCCGTCTCCGAATCCCGCTCCTTGCCGGTAAACCGCACCCGCGTCCCCCCCGACTGCCCGCACGGCCAATTCAACTCCTGCCCAAACGGCAAATAATCAAAGCACTCCCTGGCCGCCCCGTCCTGCCCCGTCACCACCCGCGTCGAGCCCAACTGGTCCGCCGTCAGGTAGCTGATCCCCGCCCCCGTCGAGTTCGCCGCCAACTCCAGCGCCAGCTCGCCCATCCCGTCGTACACAAACACCGCCTCGCCGCCCACGCCCTCGCGCCTCACCCGCCGCCCCTCGGCGTCATAGTGGTACACCGTCTTGTTCGCGTAGGTCCCATCGCACGCCGTGCCCGCCGCACTCCCGAAGCAGTACACCGCCTGCCGCTCCTCGCCGTCGTACACCATCTTCTCCAGCGGCCCGGCCAGCGTCGGCGCCTGCTTCAGATTCCCGCGTCCATCGGTATCATAGCCCGTCTGGCGAGCCCGCGCCGCCCAACGCATCCTCCACCGCCTCCGGATGCCGCGCAATCACCGCCAGCAGCACCCGCGCCGGACCATTCGGCCGTGTCCGCCCCTGCTCCCAATTCCGCAACGTCCCCGCCTGGAAGCCAAATTTTGCCGCAAACGCCGACTGACTCAATCCCAGTTTCCGCCTCACCTCCCGTACATCCACCGTGGGCGCCTCCACCCGCGTGACGCGAACAGCGGCATCTCCGCCCTCCGCCCAATCCACGGCCTCGCGCAGACTCACCACAATCCGGCTGCCCGTGCTCCCCGCGCGTACTCTGCTGATCGGCGTCCTCTTCATTTCGCTCTTCTCCTCAAATAGCCGGCAACGAGCCGCGGCACCAGTTGCCTCACCTCGTTACGCTCGGCCTGACTCAGGTTTGCCTTCTCGTTCTTGGCAAATACGCTCAGCAAGAACAGCGGGAGATCTTCGGAGTGGTAGTAGTAGATCACGCGCACACCTCCTCGCTTCCCTCTCCCCGCCGCACCCCAACGCAGCTTTCGAATGCACCCCGTCCCCTCCTCCCCTCCCCCCCCACCTTCGCCTCCTCATCCCAATCCCACCCCCCACTAGTACTAAACCGTCTTCGCTCCGTCTTCGTCCTGTAAAGCACCCAGAAACCACACAAGCAATCAACCGTTTACTCCCCTACCATCAGTCCTTTGCCGCCCACATCCTAAGCAACACTTCACTGGTCCCTTAGTACTCGAACCCATGCCGTACCCATTGCTACCTCCGATGGATTCTCCCGCCATGAAATAGTAGCTTCAATGGTAGCGTGAAGTTCAGACTCAAGGTCGACGCCACACGCCAGCGCCGTCTGGCTACGCTGCGTCGTCTTCTGGACCCCACCCGCATCCTCAACTACCCCCAAGCCACCATCGTCTTCCTCGGCTTCCTCTGCGTCCTCGTCGCCGCCTTCTCCGTCACCATCCTCCGCAAACCCAACGCCCCCGCCCGCGCCTCCTACCGCGCCCCTGACCGCGTCGCCCCCGAACCGCTCCGCCACCGCAGCCGCAAAGTCTACCCCTTATCCGTCGTCCCCGGCGGCATCTATGAGGCCTCCGAGGTCCGTGACCGCATGAAGGCCGACCCCGTCGTCTTCGCCCATTACCAGGGCGTCAAAGCCGACAAACTCCGGCCCGTCCAGCTCAAGGAACCCCGCCTCGCCTACGTCTCTTACCGCCGCGACAACCGCGTCTACTGGACCAAGCGCCCCGTCAAAATCGCCGCCGGCGAAACCGTCTGGACCGACGGCAAGTCCAAAATCCGCGCCCGCTGCGGCAACCTCCTCGCCGAATCCCCCCAATTGCCGACCTATTGGATGGACCCCACCGAGCGCGAACTGAACGCCGCCGACCCGCGCCTCCTCATCCTCCCCGCCCGCGCCGCCGCCAAGCCCATCCCGTCACCCATAGGCGGAAGCCTCCCCGGCGTCGACGAACCCGGTAACCCCCTCTTCGCCCCCATCGAGGACACCACCAACTGGTTCCCCCCCGGCCGGCCCATCGAATCGGCCTCGGCCGGACTCCCCGGCGGCGGCATCCCCGGCGGCCCAGGCGGCCCTGGCGGCCCCGGCGACCCTGGCAATCCCGGCGGCCCCGGTGATCCCGGCAATCCCGGCGGCCCCGGTGATCCCGGCAACCCCGGCGGCCCTGGCGATCCAGGCAACCCCGGCGCCCCTGGCGATCCAGGCGGACCCGGCAACCCCGGCGGCCCCGGCACCTGGCCTCCCCCGTCACGCCCCCTGGTCCCAACCCTCCAGGCCCCAATCCCCTGGTCCCAACCCGCCCGGCCCCAACCCCCGGTCCCAACCCGCCCGGTCCAAACCCGCCGGGCCCCAATCCCCCCTTGAACCCGCCCACGGACAACCCGCCCGTCCAGCCGCCCCCCGTCTTCCCGCCGCTGCCCCCGGTTGACCCGCCCGGCGACAACCCGCCCAACCCGCCCAATCCGCCCGGCCCCGACGATCCCGACGACCCCGACAATCCGCCACCTCCTCCGCCACCACCACCACCTCCACCTCCACCTCCGCCCAGCCCCTGTCCCCGAGCCCTCCACCTACCTCATGATGGGCGCCGGACTCGCCGCCATCGCCTGGTTCAAACGTCGCCGCCCCCGGCGCTAACCCCGTCCCCCGCGCCGTTCACTGCCCAGCCCGCGCAGCATCTTCCATGTTTGCAATCACATGCCGCCATCCCCGCCCGCATCCCCCGCGCCCCCATGCCATCCTGGGGCCATGCGCTCTGCCCACTTCTCCCCCTCTTCCCAGCGGCCCCACCCAACCACCCGCCCCCCCCATTTTTTGACAAAACGAACCCAAACTTTCACTGAAAATAAACCACTTGCCAATCCGCCCCCCTCCGCTTAACCCAACCGCTCCTCCCACCGCCGCCTCGCCCCCCTCGCCTTCCTGTCACCACCTCCCCCTCATTGCTATCCTGATATCCATGCCTGCCCCGCGATTGCACCTTAGCCTCGCCACACTGCCCTTGCTCCTCTGCGCCTCCACGCTGACCGCCGCCGAGCCCGTCGACCTCGCCGTCATCCACAAGATCAAACTCGAAGCCTTCAACAACTCCAAGGTCATGGACCACCTCTTCTACCTCACCGACGTCCACGGCCCCCGCCTCACCAACTCCTCCGGCTTCCACCGCGCCGCCGATTGGACCGTCGAACGCCTCAAATCCCTCGGCCTCACCAAGGTCAACAAGGAAAAATGGGGCCCCTTCGGCAAAACCTGGGATTACTCCCGCTTCTCCGCCCACTTACTCAAACCTGCCTACGCCCCCATCATCGGCTTCCCCATGGCCTGGACCCCCGGCACCAACGGCGCCCTCAAAGGCCAGCCCATCCTCGCCGTCATCAAGGACGAAAAGGACTTCCCCAAATGGAAGGGCAAGCTCGCCGGCCGCATCGTCCTCATCGATGAGGTCCGCCCCACCCCGCTCCTGTTCAACCCCCTCGCCAGGCGCTATTCCGAAAAGGACCTCGACGACCTCGAGGCCGGCCTCATCCCCACCGGCAAACGCCCTGAAATCGACCGCGAAGCCCGCCGCAAAGCCCAAAACGCCAAGGCCAAATTCCTCCGCGAGGAAGGCGCCACCCTCGTCGTCACCGCCGGCTACAAAGGCGATGGCGGCACCGTTTTTGCCGCCGCCGGAGGCGGCTACCGCGAAGGCGACGAAGTGCCCCCGCCCATGATCGCCATCACCCCCGAACACTACAACCGCATCGCCCGCCTCATCCAGGAAAAGCAATCCCCCGAAATCGAAGTCGACATCGCCGCCACCCTCGACAACAAACCAGCCGACTCCTATAACATCCTCGCCGAACTCCCCGGCACCTCGAAGAAGGATGAGATCGTCATGATCGGCGCTCACTTTGACTCCTGGCACGGCGGCACCGGAGCCACCGACAACGGCGTCGGCTCAGCCGTCATGATCGAGGCCATGCGCATCCTCAAGGCCCTCGACGTCAAGCTCCCGCGCACCGTCCGCATCGCCCTCTGGAGCGGCGAAGAGAACGGCCTCCTCGGCTCGCGCGCCTACGTCAAGGAACACTTCGCCAACCCCGAAGACATGAAGGTCACCGAACAGCACGGCAAACTCGCCGCTTACTTTAACTACGACAACGGCTCGGGTAAGATCCGCGGCGTCTACTTACAAGGCAACGATATGATGCGGCCCATCTTTGAAGCCTGGTTCGCCCCCTTCCGCGACCTCGGCGCCTCGCGCATCACCATCCGCGACACCTCCGGCACTGACCACCTCGCCTTCGACTCCATCGGCCTGCCCGGCTTCCAGTTCATCCAGGACCCGCTCGAATACGAGTCCCGCACCCACCACTCCAACATGGACACCTACGACCATGCCCAGGAGGCCGACCTCAAGCAAGCCGCCGCCATCATCGCCAGCTTCGCCTACCACGCCGCCACCCGGCCCGAAATGCTGCCCCGCAAGCCGCTGCCCAAGCCCAAGCCCGCCACCCCGGCCGCCAAACCGGAAGTCAGCGGCCAGTAAGTCCGCCCGCCGAGCCCCGCGCCCGGCGACGTCCTGCCACCCGCCCGGCGCCCGTGCTATCGTATGGGCGCTATGGCGTCCGCGCCTGACTCTTCTGCCGCGCGCCTGCCGAAACCCCCGGCGGGCGCCACTTACTTCAGTGATCCGCTCCGCTTCCGCGTCACCGTTCCCTCATCCTCGCCTCAAAGCTGGCTCGTCATGCCGTTGTTCGTACTCTGGGTGGCCGTCGCCGTCTATGCCTTCGTCATCGGCCCCAAGCGACCCGACGACCCGGCCTCCACCACCCTCGTCATGGCCGCCTTCGCCGCCCTCATCGGCATCCCCCTGCTCGCCTCCGTCCTCTTTGCCCAGGCCGGACGCCTCACCGTCGCCTGCCAGGCTGGCCAGGGCGTCATCCGCGAACACATCGGCCCCCTCGGCCGCTCCCAAACCTTCTCCTGGGAAGCCCTCGCCGGCGTGCGCGAAGTGGAAATCCGCGGGCGCTACATGCGCGGCCGCGGCCTCGAACTCGACCTCTCCCGCGCCCGCGCCCACCGCCGCCTCTACTTCGCCAAAGGCCTCCCTGACGACACCCGCCGCTACCTCATCGCCATCCTGCTCGACGAGATCGCCCAAAACCGCCACGCCCGCCCCCTCGGCCTCGACGTCTGATTCCTGAGGCAGTGCGCCCCTCTGCGCTAAACTGAAAACTGGTAGTCCCTGCGCAATGATCGATACCCTGTTGTCCAAAGTCTTCGGGAAAAAGAGCGACCGCGAGATCAAGAAGCTGCAACCTATGGTTGCCGCGATCAATGAAATCGAGCCGCAAATGCAGGCCCTCACCGACGAGCAGCTGGCCGGCATGACCATCGCCTTCCGCGAAAAACTCGCGCAAGGCGCCACGCTCGATGACCTCCTCATCGATGCGTTCGCCGTCTGCCGCGAGGCCGGCCGCCGTGTGCTCAACATGCGCCACTTCGACGTGCAGTTGATCGGCGGCATGGTGCTTCACCAGGGCGCCATCGCCGAGATGCGCACCGGTGAAGGCAAGACCCTCGTCGCCACCCTCGCCGCTTACCTCAACGCTCTTGAAGGCAAGGGCGTCCACGTCGTCACCGTCAACGATTACCTCGCCTCACGCGACTCGGACTGGATGGGCCGCCTCTACAAGTTCCTCGGCTTGAGCGTCGGCTGCATCATCCACGGCCTCGACGACGACGAACGCAAAGCCGCCTACGCCTGCGACATCACCTACGGCACCAATTCTGAATTCGGCTTCGACTACCTGCGCGACAACATGAAGTTCCGCATCGAGGACTGCACGCAGCGCGAATTCCACTTCGCCATCGTCGACGAAGTCGACTCCATCCTCATCGACGAAGCCCGCACCCCGCTCATCATCTCCGGCCCCTCCGAGGAATCCACCGACAAGTACTACCGCATCAACGGCATCATCCCCAAGCTCATCCGCGGCGAGGTGATCGAAGGCAAGGAGCCGGGCGAAAAGTACACCACCGGCGACTACACGGTCGACGAAAAGCACCGCAGCGTGGCCCTCACCGAGGAAGGCGTGCTCAAGTGCGAACGCCTGCTCGGCATCGACAACATGTACGATCCCGAAAACATCGAGATCAACCATCACGTCCAGCAGGCCCTGCGCGGCCACGTCCTCTATCTGCGCGACCGCGATTACCTGGTCAAGGACGGCCAGGTGATCATCGTCGATGAGTTCACCGGCCGCCTCATGCCCGGCCGCCGCTGGTCCGACGGCCTCCACCAGGCCGTGGAAGCCAAGGAAGGCGTCAAGATCGAGCGCGAAAACCAGACCCTCGCCACCGTCACCTTCCAGAACTACTTCCGCATGTACAAGAAGCTCAGCGGCATGACCGGCACCGCCGAAACCGAAGCCGCCGAGTTTGGCAAAACCTACAACGTCGACGTGCTCCCCATTCCCACCAACCGCGACATGGTGCGCAAGGACACCGACGACATCGTCTACCGCACGGCCGAGGAGAAGTTCCGCAACGCCGCCAAGGAGATCAAGGAGCGCACGGCCACGGGCCAGCCGATTCTGGTCGGCACGGTGAGCGTCGAGAAGTCGGAGAAGCTTTCCAAGATCCTCACCAAGATGGGCGTCAAGCATGAAGTTCTGAACGCCAAGAACCACGAGCGCGAGGCTTTCCTCGTGGCCCAGGCCGGGCGCAAGGGCGTCGTCACGGTCTCCACCAACATGGCCGGCCGCGGCACCGACATCCTGCTCGGCGGCAACCCCGAGTTCATGGCCAAGGAGCACTTCCGCAAGCAGTCCATCGACCCTGAGACGGTGTCGAAGGAGCAGTGGGAGCCGGTGTTCCAGAAGTATAAGGAGCAGTGCGCGGTCGAGCATGAAGAGGTGGTCCGCGCCGGCGGCCTGCACATTCTCGGCACCGAACGCCACGAGTCGCGCCGCATCGACAACCAGCTCCGCGGCCGCGCCGGACGCCAGGGCGACCCCGGCAGCTCGCGCTTCTATCTCTCGCTCGAAGACGACCTCATGCGCATCTTCGGCGGCGAGCGCATCCAGGGCCTCATGCTCAAGCTGGGCATGGAAGAGGATGTGCCGATCGAATCGGGCCTCATCACCAAACGCATTGCCGCCGCCCAGAAGGCCGTCGAAGCGCAGAACTTCGCCGCCCGCAAACACCTGCTCGAGTACGACGACGTGATGAACAAGCAGCGCAAGGCCGTCTATAGCCTGCGCCGCAGCCTGATCGAAGGCGGCGACATGCGCGACAAGATCGTCGGCTACGCGCGCGGCATTCTGCAGACCTTCATCGATCAGAAGATGCCCGCCGATGCGCGGCCTGACCAATGGGATCTGCCCGGCCTGCAAAACGAAGTCCTCAACCAGTACGGTGTGCGCCTCAGCCTGGAGATGATCCAGGGGCTCACGCGCGATGAGGTGGAAGACCGCGTCTTTGAAACCATCGAGCGCCGTTATAAGGATAAGGAAGCGCTGGTCGGCCCCGAGGTGATGCGCGACACCGAGCGCATCGTCATGTTGAACGTCATCGACGGGCAGTGGAAAGACCACCTGCTCTCGATGGACCACCTGAAGGAAGGCATCGGCCTGCGCGGCTACGGGCAGAAAGACCCGCTGATGGAATACAAGAAGGAGAGCTTCGTCCTCTTTGAGTCCATGATGGACCGCATCGAGGATGAGACCGTGCGCTACCTCTTCTTCCTGCAGGCCGTTGAGCAGACGCGCATGCCCTATCCCGACGAGGACGACTACGAAGATGATTCGGGCGAGCAGCAGCCGGTGTCCGTAACCGCCGATGACCGGCGGGCGGCACAGGCCAGCCTCACCGAGTTCACGCGCCGCATCGAGAAGAAGAAGGAGAAGGAACTCGACGCCATCTCCCTGGCCGGCGCCGGCTCGAGCATGCAGCAGCAGCCGGTGTTGAACAAAGCGAACAAGGTCGGCCGCAACGAGCTGTGCCCGTGCGGCAGCGGCAAGAAGTATAAGAAGTGCTGCGGAGCATAACCATGCGCCAGACCATGCGCCAGACGCTGCTCACACTCACGCTCTTTGCCGCCGCCATCGCTCCCGCCGGCGCCGCCATCTGGCCCGAGCAGTGGTGGGAGTACAAGCGCACCTCGCTTGAAAAGGTGGCGCCCGACGATGTGATGGTGTGGCGCGAGTATGGCTTGCAGGAAGCCGAACGGGCCACCTACGACGATGGCAAGGTGAAGTTCACCGCCACCGGTTGGCGCGTCAACGACTCCACCGCCGCCATGGCCGTCTTCCAGTGGAAGCGCCCGTTGCAATGGAAGAAGTCGGACCTCAGCGAGCTTGCCGTGCAGAACGGCTCGAACGCCTTCTTCACCTTCGGCAACTACGTCATCTCGCTCGAAGGCCACATTCCGGACGAGGAGAATCGGCAGATCCTGTTCGTGCAACTGCCGCGCCTGGAGCGCGGACCGCTGCCCCTGCTGCCGGACTACCTGCCCGCTGAAGGCCTGGAGAACGGCTCGCAGCGCTACGTGCTCGGCCCGGTGTCGCTCGAACGGTTCGAGCCCCGCGTGCCGCCCTCTATCGCCGCCTTCCACATGGGCGCCGAGGGGCAGATCGGCCGCTACTCCTCGCCGCAAGGTCCGATGACGCTGGCCATCTTCAACTACCCCACCCCGGCCATGGCCAAACGGCAGGTGCAGCAGTTCGAAAAACTCACCGGCGTGATGGCCAAACGCACCGGCCCCATGGTCGCCCTGCTCATTGGCGGCGCCGACGCCGACGCCGCCGAACGCCTGCTGGCCAAGGTCAACTACCGGGCCAGCGTTTCGTGGGACGAAACCGTCCGGGCGCCCGAGCCGAACATGGGCGATGTGATCCTGAACGCCTTCATTTTTGTCGGCGTCATGATCCTGTTCATCATCGTCGTGGGGGCCATCATCGGGGGCACAAAGGTGCTGGGCCGCAAGTACCTCGGTTGGGAGAAAGAGGAGGACGCCATGCTCACCCTCCACATCGACGACCACCGCGGTTGAGTGCCTTTCTCCACCGGTGAAGGCGCGCCTAAATCCAATTGATCTCTCCGCTTAGAGCTTTCGCCGGAAAGAAACCCACAGTTTATCAACAAGTTTTCCACAGCCCTGGATTTTCCATGAAAATGAGCAAGTTGTTTAGGTAGTAAGGGTTACGGGCGGTATTTTTTGCGGACTTTTTTCCTTGACTGAGATCGCCCCAGGCGATAAACTCCAAATCAACAAAGGATTCGACGGTCCCGTACTGTTCGATTCTGATTCTCCCAATGAACATCCTCTCCGGCGGCGGCTGGAGAGACGGAAAGCCCACCACTTGGTGGGCTTTCTTGTTTCTTCGCCCCTTTCTCCTGGCCGGTCCGGCGTCCGGGCGGCGGTGCTAGACTCCAGGGTATGCACCCCAGCCAGCCCAAAAAACCCCTCCCTTCGGGTTGGAGGGATCGTCTGGGTGCGATGCGCAACATCCCGCCTCTGCTGGGCATGGTGTGGGCGACCTCACCGTCGCTGGTGTCGGCGAGCCTGGCTTTGCGGCTCTGCCGGGCGGCGGTGCCGCTGGCGATGCTCTGGGTCGGGAAACTGATCGTTGACGGCGTGGTGAGCCTGCTGGGGGCCGGAAACGGGGATCCGGGGCCGATCTACCTGCTGGTTGGGCTCGAATTTGGCCTGGCGATCCTGGGCGACTGGCTGGGGCGGGGCGTAGCGATGTGCGACAGCCTGCTCAGCGACCGCTTCACCAACGAGATCAGCGTACGCCTGATCCGCCACGCGGCCACGCTGGATCTTGTTCATTTTGAAGACCCTGAGTTCTACGACACGATGGAGCGGGCGCGCCGCCAAACGGCCGGGCGGATGGGCCTGCTGGCGGGGCTGTTCGGCATCGCCCAGGACCTGGTGACGCTGGCCACGCTCTCAGCCGGCCTGCTCGTGTTCGCCCCCTGGCTGCTGCCCCTGCTCACGGTGGCCGTAATCCCCTCATTTATCGGTGAAAGCCACTTCGCCGGGCTCGCCTATTCGCTGTTTTACCGCTGGACGCCGGAGCGGCGCGAGCTGGACTACGTGCGCATGCTGGGCGCCTCCGGGCAGACGGCCAAGGAGGTGAAGCTGTTCGGCCTGGGCGGCTACCTGGCGGAACGTTACCGCGTCCTGTCCGAGCGCTTTCTGGGCGAGCACCGGCGTCTGGCCGTGCGCCGGGCCGCCACCGGCGGGCTGCTCAACGTGTTGGGAACGGGCGGTTACTACGCGGCCTACGTGTACATCATCCGGGGCACGTTGAGCGGCGGTTTTAGTGTGGGTGACCTTACGTTTCTGGCCGGCTCGTTCGCGCGGTCGCGGGGGTTGATTGAGGAGCTTTTCCGCCGCGTCAACGAGGTCAGCGAGCAGGCGCTCTATCTGCAGGACCTCTATGATTTCTTCGCGATGCGGCCGAGAGTGGAAGCAGCGCCTGAGGGGAAGGCGTGGCTTCCGGCGCCGCGCCCGATCCGCGAGGGCTTCGAGTTTCGCGGGGTGAGCTTTGCCTATCCGGGGAGCGGAAAGCCCGCACTGCACGACGTCAACCTGCGGCTGGAGCCAGGGCAGCGCATCGCCCTGATCGGGGAAAACGGGGCCGGGAAGACCACCCTGGTGAAGCTGCTGGCGCGGCTGTATGAGCCCACCGAGGGCGAGATCCTGCTCGACGGCAAGCCGCTGCGGGACTACGATCCAGCCCGGCTGCGGGCCGAGATCGGGGTGATTTTTCAAGACTATGTGCGCTATGACATGAAGGTATGGGAGAACATCGGCCTGGGGCGGGTGGAGAGCCTCGAGGATCGCGAACGGATCGCCGCCTCAGCCCGCAGCAGCCAGGCCGAGGGGGTGGTCGAGGGGCTGCCGAAGGGCTACGACACGATGCTCGGGCGGCGGTTCGAAGGGGGATCCGATCTCTCCGCCGGGCAGTGGCAGAAGATCGCCCTGGCGCGTGCCTACATGCGCGACGCCCAACTGCTGATCCTAGACGAACCGACGGCCAGCCTGGACGCGCGCGCCGAGTTTGAGGTGTTCCGGAGGTTTGCCGACCTGACGGCGGGGAAGATGGCGGTGCTGATCAGCCACCGCTTTTCGACGGTGCGGATGGCCGACCGGATCTACGTCCTGGGCGGCGGGACGGTGGTCGAGTCAGGCAGCCACGACGAGCTGGTGCGGCAGGGCGGGCGGTACGCCGAGCTGTTCGAACTGCAGGCGTCGGGCTACCGCTGAGGCGCGGGGCCGCGGGGTCAACGCGCTTGCGGGCGCGTCCACTCCTGGATCCACTCCTGGAAGCTCTTGTACCAGAGGACGGTGTTCTGCGGCTTGAGGATCCAGTGGCCCTCGTCGGGGTAGACGAGGAGCTTGGAGGGCACCTGGTTCATTTTGAGGGCGGTAAAGAGCTGCAGGCCCTGGCCGTAGGGGACGCGGAAATCCAGCTCGCCGTGGATGACCAGGGTGGGCGTTTTGAAGTTGGCCGCGTGCTGCGAGGGCGACCACTTGGCGTGCGTTTCCGGCGTCTGCCAGGGGAGGCCGCCGAACTCCCACTTTGTGAACCAGAGCTCTTCGGTTTCGCCGCCCATGCTGGGCAGGTCGTAGACGCCGGCGTGGGAGACGAAGGCTTTGAAGCGGTCTGTATGGCCGAGGAGCCAGTTGACCATGTAGCCGCCGAAGGAGCCGCCGGCGGCGGCAAAGCGGGCCGGGTCGGCCCAGGGCTGGGCGGCGACGTGATCGGTGACGGCCATGATGTCGTCGTAGACGCGTCCGCCCCAGTCGCCGCTCACCTCGTCGGTGAACTTCTGGCCGTAGCCGGTGGAGCCGCGCGGGTTGGGCATGACGACGACGAAGCCGGCCGAGGCGAACACCTGCGGATTCCAGCGGTAGCTCCAGCTTTCGCCCCAGGCCCCCTGCGGGCCGCCATGGATGAGGAAGAGAACGGGGTACTTCTTTTCCTTGTCGAAGTCGGGCGGTTTGACGACGAAGCTGTGGACGCGGGCGCGGTCGGTGCTGTCGACCCAGAAGTCTTCCAGGCGGGTCAGGGTGGTGTCGCGCAGCAGGGCGTCGTTGAGGCGGGTGAGGGGCACCGGAGCGCCGCCGGCGGAGCTGGCCTTGAAGATCTCGATGGGGGCCGAGCCGGAGTGTTCGGCGTAGATCATGGTGCGGCCGTCGGGGGTGAACTGGGGGCCGTCCATGTGGCTGGCTCCGGCGACGACGGAGCGGCTGGCGCCGCCGGCGATGGGGAGCATATGGATGTTGGCGCGGCCGCGGTCTTCCAGGACAAAGAAGAGGCGCTTGGAGTCAGGGGCCCAGGAGATGGCTTCGACGTTGAGGTCGAGGTTATCGGTGCGGCTGGTGGAGCGGCCGGTCTCGCGTTCCAGCAGCATGAGCCGCCAGCGGTCGCTTTCAAAGCCGGGGCGGGATTGGGCGCGGTAGGCGATGTAGCGGCCGTCGGGGGAGTAGAGGGGCGAGTTGTCGGCGGCGGGGTTCTCCACGACTTTGCGCGGCTCGCCGGGTTCGGTGAGGCTGACGACGAAGAGGTCGGAGTTGGTGCTGGTGGCCAACTCCGCGTCGGTGTTCATGACGAAGCAGATCTCGTTGCCGTCGGGGGCGATGGCGTAGTCGTCGCCGCCGCCGAGGGAGAAGGGGGGCACGTCGCGGGTGCCGGGGGTGAGGTCCTTTGGTTCACCGCCTTCGAGTGAGGCCAGGAAGATATGCTTGCGGCGCGCGCCCTGCCAGGTGTCCCAATGGCGGTAGAGCAGCGAGGTGTAGGTGCGGGCCTTGAGCTTGCTCTTGGATTCCGCTTCGAGTTTGGCTTTATTGCAGGCGTCGTTGGTGCAGTCGGGGTAGACCTCGCTGGTGAAGACGATCTTGTTGCCGCCGGGGACGAAGCTGACGGCGTCGGCTTCGGTGGAGATGGTGGTCACCTGGCGCGCGCCTGAGCCGTCGGCATTCATCAGCCACACCTGGGCCGAGCCGGAGCGGGTGGACAGGAAGAGGAGCGATTTGCCGTCGGCCGACCAGCGCGGGCGGTAGTTGTTGCCTTCGCTGGTGAGCTTGCGCGGTGTGCCTCCGGCGAGCGGGACGACCCAGATCTGGCGCGGTTTGGTGTTGGCCTCGACGTTGACGGTTTGCACGGTGAAGGCCACCTGCGTGCCGTCGGGCGAGAGTTCGTGCTCGGAGAGGCGCTGCAACTCCAACAGCCGCTCCACCGTGAAGGGCTGCTTTTGGGCCAGCAATGAGACCACAGCCAGGCATGCTCCGAGCAAAAGGCGACGCATAAGCCTGATTGTAGCGCCGGGCGCGGGGTGCGGCTGCTATTCTGATTCGATTGCGCTGGCTGCTGCTGACTCTCACGGCGATTCATGTGGTCCGCTACTGGGTGTTGCCGGGCCTGGATAGCTTGTGGGTGGACGAGACCGGGACGTGGTGGACCATCGCCGATGGCTGGCGGGAGCTGTGGGTGCGGACGGGGATGCACCCGAACTCGCGCTTCTATGGAGCGCTGCTGCTCGGCTGGACGCAGGTGGCCGGGCACGGCGAGTGGGCCCTGCGGTTGCCGTCGCTGGCGGCGATGCTGGGGGCGGTGGCGGCGCTGAGTGTTTGGATGGAGCGGCGGTTTGGCGGCGGTTTCGGATGGGCGGTGGGGGCGATGTGGCTGGCCTCGCCGGATCTGTCGTTTTTCGCCGTGGAGGCGAGGCCATACGCGCTGGCCGTGCTGCTGCTGGTGGTGGCCACGGCAGCGTGGATGAGCGTGTGCCGGGAGTGGTCGGTGCGGGCGGGCCTGGTGTGGATGGTGAGCGCGGGTCTACTTGTGAATGCGCAGACGGTGGTGGCGACGAGCCTGCTGGCGCATGGGGTGTGGCTCTTGTGGGTGGTCCCGTGGCGCGAGTGGGACCGGCGGCGGTGGTTGTCGATGGCGGCGCTGATGGCGGGAGCTGCGTTGCTGGTTGTGCCCGAAGCGGCCCGTGTGAGGGAGATCGGCGACGGGATGCGGACGGCGATGATTCCGCCGCGGCCGCTGGCCTGGAGCGATCTGCGGCTGCTGATTCCCCCGGCGATCGCCGGCCCGGCGGCGGTGGCGCTAGCCGCGTTGCTCATGAGCAGAGGATGGCGGCGAGGGGGGTGGGGGGCGGAGACGAACCGGCATCTGGCCATGGGGTCGTCGCTGGCCATCGTGATGGGTGCGGTGTTGCTCGGATTCGGACTGACGGCTCCGGCCAACGTTTTCCTTCACCGCTACACGCTGGCGATTCTGGTGGGCTGGCTGTTCGCCGTGCCCGCCGTGATTGCCGCGATCACGGATGGGCGCGGCCGGATGAGGTTTGCCACGGCGTTTTCAGCGGCGGTGCTGGCAGCCAGCGTGACGATGCAAGGTTGGCGGCCTGTGCACGCCGATGCCGATTGGCGCGAAGCCATGGCGGCCGTGCGCCAGTGGGAAGGCAGCCGGCCGGCGCCGCTGCTGATGCAGAGCGGACTTGTCGAGGCCGCGCATCCACGCTTGCTAGGCGACCCGCGCTGGCAGGGGTTTTTGATTGCGCCGTCGCTTTATTACCGGCATGGCGGACCAACCATTGCTCTGCCCTATTACGTTCAGGCGCGCCAGGAGCCGTTCTTCGACGCGGCCGTTGCGGGCGTGGCCGGGCAACGGTTCGCGGCCGTGGTGTATGCCGATGCGCCGGGCATGTCGGGTTACATTCCTCGCATCGCCGCGCGCCACGGCCCGGCGCGGTTCCTGGGACGCTTCCGGCGTTTAGAGGTGTATGCGTTTGGTTCGCCCTGAGGGTGGCGCGGTATGCTGAAACATTCCTCGGGCACGTCGGGACAGGGTTCGGCTGTGATTGCCATTCAGAACATCAGCAAAGTCTACGCGATGTACAAGCGGCCCTCTGACCGTTTGTTGGAGGTGGCCACGGGGCGCGAGCGGCATCACGAGTTTCACGCACTGGAAGACGTGACGCTGCAAGTGAACGCGGGCGAGATGCTGGCGTTGATCGGGCCGAACGGTTCGGGCAAAAGCACGCTGCTGCAGATCGTGGCCGGCATTGTCACGCCGACTCGCGGCGTGGTGCGCGTGGAGGGCCGGGTGGCGGCGCTGCTGGAACTGGGCGCGGGCTTCAACCCCGAGTTCACGGGCCGCGAAAACGTGTTGCTCAACGGCGAAATCATGGGCCGTTCGCGTGAGGAGATGATCGAGGCCTTTCCGCGCATCGAGAGCTTTGCCGGCATTGGCGAGTTCATCGACAGGCCGGTGAAGGAATACTCGAGCGGCATGTACGTGCGGCTGGCCTTTTCCACGGCGATTCACGTGGAGCCCGACGTGCTCATTGTGGATGAGGCGCTGGCGGTGGGCGATGCGATCTTCTCGCGGCGCTGCGTGGAAAAGTTTGAAGAGTTGAAGGCGCGCGGCGTGACGATTCTGTTCGTCTCGCATGACCTGGGTTTGGTGAAGCGGCTGGCCGACCGCGCCGTGTTTCTGCATCAGGGCCGCGTGATGGCCGAAGGGCGGCCGTCGGACGTGGTGAACCGCTATGTCGGGCTGGTGCTGGAGCATCATGCGCCGCGCGGCGAGGACGAGCGCACACAGCAGGGCGACAGCACGTATCGCCACGGCGACGGGGCAAGCCGCGTGGTGGAGGTCGAGTTGCTCGATTCGAGTGGCCGCGCGGTGAGCGTGGTGCCATCGGGCAGCGCGGTGACGGTGCGCGTGCGGGCCGAGTTTGTGCGCGCCTGCGAGCAGCCGGTGATCGGCATCCTCATTCGCAACCGCCTGGGCCTGGATGTGTTCGGCACCAACACGCGCGTGGAGGGCAGGGAACTGGGCGCGGTGGCGGCGGGGCAGGAGGTGGTGGTGGAATTTGGTTTTGACTGCCTGCTGGCGGGGCATGAATACACGCTGACGGCGGCAACGCAGAATTGGGACGGCACGAGCCAGGACTGGATTGACGATGTGCTCAGCTTTCGCGTCGCCGACCCGCGCGGTGGGGCAGGCGTGGCCAGCCTGCCGGTGCGTGTAGAGTCGCGCGTCGTCGAAGCGGCGGCGCACAAGGACGGATGATGGACAACACTTTCTATATCGTCGTGCTGGGCGCCGTCGTCGCGGTCCTGGTGGGCGTGTCGATCCAGAAGATGCTGGGCGTGAAGAACCGCACGGATTTTCTGCTGGCCGGGCGCACGCTGCCGTGGCATGTGCTGGTGTTCACGCTGCTGTCGAGTTGGATCGGCGCGGGCTCTCTGTTTGCCGGCGGCGAGGCGGCTTACAAGTACGGCTTTGCCGGATTGTGGCAGCCGGCGGGCGGTTGGTGCGGGCTTGCTGTGATTGCGTTCATCGCGGCGCGGGCGCGGCGGTTTGCGCAATTCACGGTGCCCGATCTTCTGGAGAACCGCTATAACCCGGTGGCGCGCGTGCTGGCGACTCTGGCCATCGTCATCGCCTACACGGTGATTACGAGCTATCAGTTCAAAGGCGGCGGCGACATCCTGCATCTCATCTTTGGCACCGACCGCACCACGGGCATGTACGTCATCGCCGGTTTCGTCATCCTGTTCACGGCGGCGGCGGGCATGGCCAGCGTGGCCTATCTGGACCGCATCATCGGCGGACTGATCGTGGTGACCGTGCTCGTCTCGCTGCCTATCCTGCTGAACGCGGCGGGCGGCTGGAGCACGGTGACGGCGAAGCTGCCGCCGGACCACTTCACGCTGTTCAGCACGATGTCGCCTGATCAGGCCTTCGGGCTGCTGCTGCCGACGATGCTGCTGCTGGTGGGCAACCAGGGCATGTACCAGAAGTTCTTTTCGGCGCGTTCGGAGCGCGATGCCAAGCTGGCGGTGTATGGATGGATCATCGGGACGCTGGTGTTGGAGACAGCGCTCATCACCTTTGCCGTGTTCGGCAGCTCGTTCCTGAAGATCGACAATCCGCGCGAGACGATTCCGGTGAGCGCCAAGCTCGGCCTCCCGCCCTGGATCGGAGCGTTTCTCATCGGCGGCATCTTCGCCAAGGTGATTTCCACGGCGAACAACTACCTGTTCTCTCCGGCGACAAACCTGATCCACGATGTCTATCTACGCTTCCTCAACCCCACGGCGGGCGAGCGGCAGACGCTCTTGGTTTCGCGCCTCATCGTGGTCGCGCTGGGGCTGTTTGCGCTGTTGCAGGCGGCGCATTTTGAGAGCATCCTCAAAGCGGCGCTCTATGCCTACACGATCTATGGCGCGGCGGTGACGCCCTCGGTGCTGGCGGTGTTTTTCTGGAAGCGGGCGACGACGTCGGGCGCGATTGCATCGATCACGCTGGGCGCGGCGGTGACGATTTTCTGGAACTTCATGGGCTATACGCTCGATGCCGTCTATCCGGCGGTGGGCGCTTCGGTAGCCGCGCTGGTGGTGGTGAGCCTGCTCTCGCCGCCGCCGCCTGAGTCAAAGTGGAAACCGTTCTTTGAGGCGGAAGCAGCCGGTGGTGAGAGCGCGCGCTAGTCCCGCCATCGTCGCCGTGGGGCTGCTGGCCCCGCTGTGGGCGCAAACCGCCGCCATGCCCGACATCGCGGCGATGGCGGCGCCCGCGCAGGGCCAGGTGGGCGCGGCGTTCTCTCTGATGGAGACCGAGAAAGCCTATGCGTTTCACGGCAACGACCGGTTTCCCATGCAGAGCGTCTACAAGCTGCCCATCGCGCTGCACGTGATGACGCGTGTGGACCGCGGGCGGATGGCGCTGAACCAGCTGGTGCAGATCACGCCGAAGGACTTCGTGAAGCCGCCGCAGTGGAGCCCGCTGCGCGACCGCTATCCGCAGGGCACAAGCCTGACGCTGGATGAAGTGCTTGCCTACAACGTGTCACAGAGCGACGGCACGGCGTGCGATGTGCTGCTGCGCGAGTTGGGCGGTCCGGAGATGGTGGATGCGTTTCTGGAGTTGATCAAGATCACGGAGATGCGCGTGCTCAATACGGAGAAGCAGATCGGAGCGCGGCAGGCGACGCAGTATAAGAACTACTCCACTCCGGTGGCGGCCATTCAACTGCTCTACGCCATCATGAACCCGCGCGGGCTGAAGCCGGCCTCGCGCGATTTTCTTCTGAAGCTGATGACGGAGACGCCCACCGGCATGCGGCGCATCAAGGGCAATCTGCCGCCGGGCACGCCCGTGGCGCACAAAACCGGCACCTCTGGCACGCTGAAAGGCGTGACGGCGGCGACCAACGATATCGGCATTGTGACGCTGCCCGACGGGCGCCATCTGGCGGTGGCCGTCTTCATCCGCGACTCACGGGCCGACGAGGCCACGCGCGAGGCCGTGATCGCCCGCATCGCCCGCGCGGCTTATGATTGGGCATTGGCGCTCCCGTGAGCGCACGGAGAATCCGAACATGAACGTGACCGACATCCAGGCCGCCTTACGCGAAGAACAACTCGACGGCTGGCTCTTCTATGACCACCATGAGCGCGACCCGCTCGCCTACCGTGTGCTCGGCTTCCGGCCGCCGCGCATGGTGACGCGGCGCTGGTATTACTTCATTCCGGCGACGGGCGAACCGCGGGCGCTGGTGCATGCGATCGAATCAGGCATGCTCGATGCGCTGCCGGGGGCGAAGACGAAGTATTCGAGTTGGGGCACGCAGGTGGAGGCGCTCACGACGCTGCTCGGCGGGGCGCGGCGCATCGCCATGCAGTATTCGCCGAAGAACAACATCCCCTACATCGGCCTGGTGGACGCGGGCACGATTGAGCTGGTCCGTTCGCTCGGCGTGGAGATCGCCAGTTCGGCCAACCTGGTGCAGGTCTTCGAAGCGCGCTGGACGGAGGCGCAACTGGAGACGCATCTGGAAGCGGGCCGCCGCGTGGACCGTGTGCGCGCGGCCGGGTTTGTGTTTGCCGGCGAACGGCTCATGCAGGGTCAGGCGGTGAGCGAATATGACGTGCAGCAGTTCATCCTCGAGGCCTTCCGGCGCGAGGGGCTGTTCACGGATCATGGTCCGATTGTGGCCGTGAACGCCAATGCCTCCAACCCTCACTATGAACCGACGGCTGAGGTGCATGCGCCCATCGTCAAAGGCGATCTGTTGCTCATCGATCTGTGGGCCAAGCTCGCCGATGATTCCGATGCGGTCTACTACGACATCACCTGGACCGGTTCGACGGCGGATGTGATTCCGAGCGAGCAGGTGAGGATCTTCGAAGCCGTGGCCGGGGCGCGCGACGCGGCCATTCATCGCGTGCAATCGGCGATTGCGGCGGGCGAGGCCGTGCATGGCTTTGAGGTGGACGACGCCGCGCGCGGCCATCTGCGCGGCCTGGGGCTCGACCACTACTTCATCCATCGCACCGGCCATTCCATTGGCCGCGATGTGCACGGCGCGGGCGCCAACATGGACAACCTGGAGACGCACGATGACCGGCGGCTGATCGCCGGCACCTGCTTCAGCATTGAGCCCGGCGCCTATCTGCCGGAGTTCGGCGTGCGCAGCGAAGTGAACATGTATGTCGGCGCCGAGCGCGCCATTGTGACGGGCGAGATTCAGAAGGAGCTGGTACGCATCTGCGGTTAGCCGTTTCATTCCTGCTGGCGGCGGTGGCGATGCAGGCCGCCGTTGCCTCATATGCACGGCGCGGCAACATCACGCTGCTGACGCTCAGCGATGGCGCCGCCGAGGTGGGCTGGATCAGCGAAAGCAGCTTCCGCTTCACGCGCTGCTGGCAGGCCGCTTGCCTGAGCCGCGATCCGGTGCAGGACGAGGTGGAGGTGAAGCTCACGGCGACGCCCACCGCCATTGTGTGGGAGACGCGCTATGTGCGGCTGCACATGGACCGCGCGACGCTGGCCCTGCGCGCGGAACTCGTCTCAGACGGCTCGCCGTTGTTCAGGCAGGAGCCGGTGGCGCCGGCCCAGCCATCGGGAATCGAGGCGGCGATTCATCTCGAACAGGCCGAGCGCATCTTCGGTTTCGCAGCCTACGGGTTGAGCACGGAAGGCAAGCTCGATGTGCGCGGCGAGCGATTGACAACGGCGACGCCGCTCTTCCTCTCTTCGCGCGGCTATGGCATGTTCTTCGGCTCGCCCGGCTCGTACGATGTGGATGCCGGGGCGGCGGAGCGCACACGCCTGCGCCTGCGCAACGGCCAGGCGCGGCAATGGGAGCAGTTTGTCTACTACGGCCCGACGCCGAAGGAGATTCTCGAGGAGCACCACATCATCACGCCTCCCATGCCCGTGCCGCGCATCGACGACCTGCGCCGTGGCAAGCCCATCTACGCGCGCGACATCCCCTCGCTGGCCGACCTGGCCGCATCGTCGATGTCCGGCGTGCTGGTGCCGGGGCTCAAACAGGTGATCGCCTGGAGCGAGTTTCTGAGCGGTCCGCAATGGGAGCCCTACCTCTACACCTACTTGTGCGAGGCGCGCGACCGCGGCATTCCCGTGGTGCGTCCGCTGGCGATGCAGTTCACCAGCGACGACGCCGCGGCCTCGATCACCTCGTCGTTCATGATCGGCGATGAGGTGCTGATTGCCACGCGCGAGCGCACCTATCTGCCGCCGGGCATCTGGACCGATCTTGCCAGCGGCGCCGTGCATCGCGGGCGGCAGACGGTGGATACGCCCGATGGTCCGCGGCGCTTTGCGCGCAATGGCGTCATTCTTCCCCTGCAATCGGCGAACGGGCTGGAGCTGCACTACTTCCCGAGGCTGGGCGCGGAGTTTTTCTTGAGCGAAGAAGGGCTTGATGACATCTCGCAGGTGCATGCCGCGCCGGCGGGCGATCAGCTACGCCTGGAGATCGAGTCGAAGGTGGAGCGCGCCTATGTGTGGGTGATTCACAACGTGAGCGCGCCGCGTTCGGTGACGGCGATTGGCGGCGAAACCCCGGCGATGCAGTACGACCCCGCGAGCCGCCAGTTGCGGCTCCCCGTCAAGTCGGGGGCGAACTCGGATATCATTTTCAACATTGTCCTTGAGGAACCCCTGTAATGAGAATCGTACTGACCACGTTGTTGATTGCATCGGCCTGCCTGGCGGGCGACTGGTTGACCTTTGGCGGTGATCCGCAGCGCACGGGCCTGGCCCAGGGCGAAGAGACGATCACGCTGAGCAACGTCGGCAAGATGCGCCTGGAGTGGAAGATGAAGCTCGAGGTGGGGATCAAGGAGCTGCACACGCTCACCACGCCGGTGGTGGTGAACCCGGTGATCACGCCGCGCGGCTTCAAGGAACTGGCCGTGGTGGCCGGCGCCGACGACACGCTGTTTGCCATCGACACCGACACGCAGAAGATCTTCTGGCAGAAGAAATTCACCATCAACGGCACGCCCAAGCAGAAGCCGGGCTGGCTGTGTCCGAACGCGCTCACGGCCACGCCGGTGATCGACAAGCGGGCGCGCGTGGTCTACGTGGTGACCAGCGACGGCATGTTGCACGCGCTGAATCTGGTGAACGGCGAGGATACCTTTCCGCCGAAGCAGTTCACGCCGCCGTTTGCCAAACCATACAGCCTGAACCTGGTGGGCGGTGTGCTCACCGCGCCCATCGGGCAGGGCTGCGGCGGCCATAAGAACGGCGTGTTCACGATGGATCTGAACGACCCGGAGCGCACCGTGCGCGAGGCGCGCACGACGACCACGGCGGGCGCGGGCATTTGGGGCCGGGCCGGTGCGGCGGTGGGCGCCGACGGCCGCGTGTATGTGGAGACCGGTGATGGTTCGTTCGACCCCGCCAAGGGGAAGTGGGCCGACTCGTTCCTCAGCTACAAGGCGAAGACGCTGGAGATGGCCGATTCCTATACGCCCACCAACCGCGCCTGGATCACGAAGAAAGATCTCGACCAGGGCAACTTTACGCCCGTCGTGTTTCCGTTCAAGGGCCGCGAACTGATTGCCGGGGGCGGCAAGGAGGGCGTGCTGTTCCTGCTCGACACCAAGAGCCTGGGCGGCGAGGACCATCGCACGCCGTTGTACCGCAGTGAACTGATCACCAACGAAGACGTCGACTTCGCCGGGCAGGGCTTCTGGGGCTCGGCCGCGTCGTATGAAGATGAGCAGGGCGCGCGGTGGCTGTACATGCCCGCCTGGGGCCGGCCGGCGTCGACGGGGCCGAAGTTCCCGCTCTCTTATGGCGAGGCCAACGCGGGTTCGATCATGGCCTTCAAGATTGTCGAGAAGGGCGGCAAGGTGGAGCCCGAGGCGGCCTGGATTTCCCGCGACATGCATGTGCCCGAGCCGCCCGTGATCGTGAACGGCATTCTGTTTGTGATTGCCAGCGGCGAGTATGTGAAGCAGGTGGACGAGAATGGCCGGCTGGTCGATTCGCAGTATCGCGTGGAGCGCAAGGTGTCCGATGCCATCCTCTACGCGCTCGATGCGAAGACCGGCAAGGAGCTGTGGAACTCCGGTAAGTCGATCACGGCGTTCACGCATTTCGGCGGGCTGGCGGTGGCCAACGGACGCGTCTACCTGACCACTTACGACGGCACATTGTACGCGTTCAGCCCGGAGGAGTAAGCACAGGCCGGCACAAGCTACACTGAAGGGAATCACTATGCGTTTTCCCTTCCTTGTTTCGATTGCCACCAGTGTGTGCGCGATGGCTCTGATGGCCCAGGCTCCGGCCTCCGCGCCAAAGCCCGCCGCGGCCGCCAAACCCAAGCCTGCCGCCGCCAAGCCCGCCGTTGCAGCCAAGCCCGCCGCCAAGAAGAGCGCCGCGCCCAAAGCCGCTGCCGCCAAGCCCGCCGCGGCCAAAGCAAAGCCTTCTGCCGCCGCACTCGCTGCCGCCGGACTCGATCCGGTGATCGCCACTTCCGGCGACGTGAAGATCACCAAGTCGCAGTTTGAAGACTTCGTGGCCGGGCTGCCGGATTACTTGAAGTCGATGGGTATTGGCCCGGCGCGCAAGGGCCTGGCGCAGCAGATGCTCGACGTGATGCAGGTGGCCGCCGAAGCGCGCACGCTGCGCTACAACCAGGACCCCAAGATCGCCGCGCAGCTTGCCTTCCAGGCCGAGCAGGCGCTGGCCAACTCGTTCCTCAATGCCGAGATGCAGAAGGCGCTGGCCGACGAAGCCAATATCCGCGAGTTCTATGAGCGCAACAAGTCCATCTACAAGCAGGTCCACGCGCGGCACATTCTGATCCGCCTGCCGGGCTCGGTGGTTCCGTTGCGTGAGGGGCAGAAAGAGAAGACCGAAGAGGAAGTGCTGGCGCACGTGCAGGAACTGCGCAAGCGGCTCGTCGCGGGCGAGGATTTTGAAGCCATCGCCAAGGCCGAATCCGACGATGTGGGTTCGGGCTCGCGCGGTGGCGATCTCGGTTTCTTCTCAGCCGGGCAGATGGTGGCTCCGTTTGAGGCGGCCGCCTTTGCGCTCAAGGAGAAAGAGATCAGCGAGCCGGTGCGCACGCAGTTTGGATTTCATATCATCCAGATGCTGGAGATCAAGGAGCGCGCCTTTGACGAGGTGAAGGCCGAGATCAAAGAGAAGTCGGGCACCGAGCTGCGGACGAAGTTCATGCAGGAGATCCGCCGCAAATATCCGGTGACGATGAACGAAGAGTATTTCGCGAAGTAGGCGCCGGGCTTCACTTGGCCGGCTGCTGATAGTTCGGAAACGCCGGTCTCGGCTTCGCCGGCGGGCGGGGCTTGGCCAGTTCGCCCATCAGCAGTTCAACCGCTTTTTCCAACTGCACATCGCGCCCTGTGCGCCACGCCTTGGGGTCGAACTCCACTTCCACGTCGGGATGAATGCCGACGTTTTCGGCCACCCACTCGCCGGTGTCCGGGTCCCACCAGGCGACGCTGGGCACGGTGACCGCGCCGCCGTCCATCAGCAACGGGAAGCCGCCGGCGCCGCCCACCAGTCCTCCCCAAGTGGTCTTGCCCACCAGGCGTCCGACGCCGGCTTTGCGGAAATACCACGGCATGGAGTCGCCGCCGGAACCGGCGAATTCATTGATCAACATCACCTTCGGTCCAAAGATGCCGCCGAGGGGGCCTTGGAAATCCTCGCCATGCCGCGTGGTGCGGTAGTGGATGAGCGGGCGGCGCAGATAGTCGATGATGTAGTCCGGCTGCGCGCCGCCGGAGTTGAAGCGCTCATCCATCACGGCGCCTTGCTTGCCGGTCTGCGCGAAGTAGTAGCGGTTGAAGTTGGAGTAGCCGCCGCGTGAGGTGTCCGGCAGGTGGACGTAGGCCAGCTTGCCGGCGCTGAGTTGATCCACCTTGCGGCGGTTGCTTTCGATCCAGTCCAGATACCGCAGGCGGGAATCGCTGGGGGCCGGGATGACGGTGACCTCACGCGCCCCCGCGCCGGATGCGTCGGCGCCCACGCGCAGCGTCACCTGCTTGCCCGCGGTCGCCTCCAGGCGCTGGTGGACGTTGTCGGCGGCGCGCAGTTCCACGCCGTTGATGGCGAGCAGGTATTCGCCGGCGGCCACGTTCACGCCCGGCTGCGTCAGCGGTGCGCGTGATTCGGGGTTCCAGTTCTCACCGTTGTAGACGCGGGCAAAACGGTAACGGCCGTTGTCGAGCGTGAAGTCGCAGCCCAGCAATCCTCCCGGCACCGACTTGACCTCGGGCCGCTGGCCGCCCTGAATGTAGAGGTGTCCGGCGGTGAACTCGCCCATCATCTCGCCGATGAGGTAGCTCAAATCGCCGCGGCTGGCGACGCTGGCCACAAAGGGCTCGTAGCGCTTCTCCATCGCCTTCACGTCGACGCCATGCAAGTTGGGATCATAGAAAAAGTCGCGCTGCACGCGCCAGGCTTCGCGCACCATTTGCGCCCATTCGGCGCGCGGGTCCACCCAGGCCTCCAGCGCATCCATCTTCAGCGCGCCATCGCCGGGCTTCGGCGGCGCATTCGTGCCCACGATGCTCCAGCGGTTCGGCGGTTGCGCGATGAGCATCTTCTCGGCGTTGGCCGATAGTTGTGCGCCGCTGAGGCCTTCGAGAAAGCGGTCGGTCTTGCGGGTCTTGAGTTCGAACTTGTGCAGCGACGCCCCCGTTGAGCCCGGTCCGCTGCCTTGTTGCAGCAGGAACAGCACGCCCGGCTTGCCCGGCATCAACGCGCTGTAGTTGCGCGCCGGAATGGGCAGGGCGAGGATGCGCTGGCTGAGGCCGTCGATATCGATGGTGACGGCGGGTGGGTCCGGCTTGGCTTCCGGTTTGGCCGCGGAAGTATCGGGCTTGGCAGGGGACACTTTTTCTTCATCGCTTTCGGGAGCGAGCGGCGAAGGCAGGTCCTTACGCAGGACCACAACGTACGCCGAGGCGGTGGACTCGCGATCGAAGCTCGACATGTCGCGCCAACCGATCTGCAGGCCAACGTTAGTCGAGGCGAGGAAGTAGAGGTGCTTGCCGTCGCGGTCAAAGGCGGGCGAGTAAGCATCGCTCAGGCCGTCGGTGATGGCGTGGGCTTGCGCCGAGGCCAGCGAGTAGACGTAGACCGTGCGCAGGGAACTCTTCTCCTGCTTCGTGTAGGCGAGCCACTGGCTATCGGGCGACCAGGCGGCGGTTTCCGCGCGGCGCGGGCTGGCATAGCGGTCGGTATCGACGATCGTCACCTTGCCTGAAGCGATGTCGAGATAGCCCAGGCGCAGCGCGTTGTCCGAGAATGCGACCTTCTTGGAATCGGGCGACCAGTTAGGGTTGGAGAAGTAGCCCGGCTTGTCGCCCAAGCGGAAGCGCTTGGTTTCGCCCGTGCCGTTTTGTTCACGCAGCACCAGTTCATACTCGCCCGACTCATCCGAGAAGTACGTCACCCAACGGCCATCGGGCGACCACGACGGATCGCGCTCAGCCACAGACGTGGTGCGCGTGAGGTTGCGCGGGTCGCCTTTCTGGGCGGGCACGGTGAGAATCTCACCGCGCGATTGGAACACGGCGCGCGCGCCCGTGGGTGAGATGGCGGCGGCTTCCATGCGCGTGAGCTTTTGCAGGCGCGGGCGAAGTTCCAGCAGATCGGCATTCACGCTGACGGGGATTGGTTTCGATTTGCCTGACTTGGTGTCGTAGAGATGCAGCCCGCCAAACTGCTCATAGGCGATGGTGTCGCCGAAGGCCGAGGCGGACTTCATATCGAAGCTCTTGTTCTCCACGGCGCGCGCCACCTTTTCCGATTTCGGATCGTAGGCGTAGAGCGTGAACGCGCCGTCGCGATCGGAGAGGAAGTAGAGCTTGCCGCCGGCCCACATCGGGTTAAAGTCGTTCGACTTCGTGCGCGGCACGAGATCTACTGAGGAGTCAGCCAGCGAGCCGATCCAGATCTTCGACATGCGGCCCCCGCGGTAGCGCTTCCACCAGGCAAAGGCGGGCGGCACGGGTTCATAGGCGATCAGCGTCGCGCTGGGGGAGACCGCGCCGCCTTCTGCCAGCGGGAAGGGGAGCTGTTCGGCCGCGCCGTCGGTGGGGCCATCGAGCGCGACCGAGAACAGACGAGTGCCGCGCGAAGGATTGTTGCGCGGCGAGCGGACGAGCACGCGCTTGCCGTCGGGCGTCCAGCCGCGGGCGTGGTCGGCGCCGGGGTGATAGGTGATGCGCTTGGGCACGCCGCCGGAGGCGGGCATCACGAAGACGTCGGTGTTGCCGTCATACTCGCCGGTGAAGGCGAGCTGCGTGCCGTCGGGGGAAAAGCAGGCATCGCGCTCCTCTCCCGGCGCGGCGGTGAGGCGGCGCGCTTCGCCTCCGTTGCGCGGAACCGACCAGAGATCGCCCGCATAGTGGAACACGACATGGGTCGCGTTGAGGGCGGGCTGGCGGAACAGTTGAGGGGAATCAGCGGCGGGAAGAAGGGCGGCACACGCCGCGAGGGCGAGCAGAAGGCGCATGGTTCGATTGTGGCACGCGGAGCCGTGCGCTCAGAGGGCGGTTCAGCGGCTCTCCAAGCGCACGCCGCCGAGGATGCCCGAGGGCAGCACAGTGACCTTCTCCATCTCCTGCGGCTCAAAGCGCACGCCGTAGCGGAGGTTCAGGAAACGGTAGTTGGGCAGCGCGCGTCCGGCCATGTGGTTCATGGCGGTGTTGGCGGCGACGAGGCGGAGGCGGTTTGCGCCGGGCTTGAGCAGGCGCGTGACATCGAGGCGATAGGGCGCGCACCACACGGACCCGGCCCGTTCGCCATTGACATAAACGACGACGGCTTCGCGCACCGGGCCGTCGAGCCAGGCGCGGTGGCCGTTGGTGAGGCGCGTTTCCGGAACCGGAGTACCTGCTCCGAAATCGAGCCGCCAGCGCGTGCCGCGCAGTTGGGCGGCGGTGAGAGTGACGTCGCGTTCGTAGGTTTGCGTGCCGGAAAAGTAGCGTGTGGTGTCAGCCGCCGCCCAGTCGCCGAGCGGGCGGTCCCATCCGGCGGTGAGGTCGATGGACTCACCGGAGGCGCGCCGTTCGGGCCGCGAGTGTTGCGGACGTTTGGTGAAGACGTAGACGCGCGACTCGTAGGGCGCGAGGTCGACGACGAGGTTCGCGCCTTCGCCGCGCGGGGCCGTGACCTCGCCCGTGAGCGCGTTCCAGGCCTCCGGTGTTCCCTCGGCGCGGAAGCGGGCGCGCAATTCAATAGGTTGATTCGAGGTGTTGGCGACGAAATAGATGTCGGCATCGGGTGTGCGGCGGTGTTCAAAGCCGAGGGCATGCTGTTCGGCGCTCCAGGCGATGTCGGGCGTGAGCTTGGCTTTCAATGCCGCGCCCAGTTCGGCGTCGCGCGCCACCAGGGTGGCCGAGGCGAGCGCCTGACGCACGGCGTCGTGATCGGCGGCCGGGGCTCGCAGTCCGGGCGCGCGTTCGGGACGGCGGCGCGTGGCGATGACGATGCCGCCGCGCTGCTGGAAGGCCGCGATGGCTCGCGCGGCGGCGGCAGGAAGATATTCAACGTTTGGCAGCACGAGCACGCGGTAGCGCCCCAGGGCGCGTTCCAGCGTGCCGTCGTCAAGAAAGTCCATGGCGTAGCCGTTATCGAGAATCTGCGGCATCACCTCCGGGCCGACGTGTTCGCGCAGGGCTTCGATCATGTGCACATGTCCGGCGGTGAAGTGCGACCAGGCATCCGAGGTCGGCAGATAGAGCGCCACATCGTGGGCCACCTCGCCCTGCCGCAGCAGCCAGCTCATGCGCTGCAGATAGCGCGCGATGTCGGGCATGGCGGCGTACCAGGGGTTGGATTCACTGAACACGGCGGCGGCATAGAAGCGCCAGCCGGGATACTCTTCGCCCGCGTTCGTGTAGGGCCAGCCGTGGCCGATGAGCTGGTTGACGCCCTGCAGGAAATGAATGTCGGCTTCGGCCTTCATGTCGAGCGGCGTGGCGCGCATGGCGGGCGAGTGGAGCCACGTCCAGGTCTCCGAGGTGGTCACCGCGCGGCCATAGATGTGGTTCGCCGAGGAAGCCCAACGCGCGGCGCGCACCACCTTCCATTGCGCTCCCTCGCCTTCGCTGATGTCGGTGTGGGCGTTGCTGGAAAGCGTCGCCGGAGGGATGCCGTAGCCCTGGATGCGGAACTGCGAACCGCGCGCGCGCACCCAGGCATGCAGCGGCTGTAAGAAGCGTTCGTCGAGCAACTCGGTGAGCGTGCGGCCCCAGTCATGGCGGATGCCGGGGGTTTGCGCGCCCTGGTCGCTGGCGAGCGCGGGCAGCAGCGGGCGCAGATCGTAGCCGCGGCGCTTCTGGAACTCCGCCAGCAGGTCAGGCGTCCAGTCGGAGCCGAACACTTCGAGGCTGTCGCAGAACAGCGCGAAGGCTTTATCGGGACCGAGTGCGTTCACCAGCGGTTCGGCCACCGTGCGGAGGTAACGGTCGAGCGCGGCGCGGTCGTAGTGATCGAGAACGTAGCCCTCGCCGCCCACCGAGGGCCGCTTCACCATCATGCCGGTGCGGCTGGAGAGAAAGAACCATATCTCGCCTGGCGCACCACCGGCCGGCAGCCAGAGCGCGCCGTCGCGCACATCACGCCATTCTTCGAGTCCGCCGGCGGTGAACGCGCCCAACAACTTCTCGCCTTGCATGAGGGCCGGCAGCGGGATGCGCCCCGCGCCGGCCGCCACCTTTACCTTTTCGATGCGCAGGCGTCCGGCGGCTTCCGTGATGGGAACGCCTGGTCCGCCGTAGGGCCAGCCGCTGCCAAGCGTGAGGTCCATGCGCAGGCCGAGTTCCTTGGCCTTGCGCGCGGTGAAGCGCAGGTGGTCAAGGAACTCCGGCGAGAGGAAATTCATGTTGCGCACGCCGCGTTCGGGATCATCGAGCGCCAGCGGGTAAACGGGCTGGACCTCGAAGCCTCCAATTCCTCCGTCGCGCATTACGCGCATCTCGCGCTCCAACTCCGCCTGCGTCACCGAGGGGCCGAACCACCACCAGCGCATCATGATGCGCGCTTCGTCGGGCGGGTGTTCAAAGCCGCGCTGCAAATCGTCGATGCCGGCGGCATGGGCGGGAGGAGCGAGGGCGGGGAAGGCGAGAAGCGCAGCCATGAGGAGGCCCGCGCCGGTGAACCTGAGCATGCGTTTATTCCATCGTGATTCGCGCCGGGCCGCAACCAGCGGCGGGCTTGGGCGGCGGGCTGTGACACAATTCGGCAATGCGCGTTGCGGCGGGAATGCTCGTAGTGGCGGTGTTGCTGGGCGAAGACTGGAACCGGTTTCGCGGTCCCAACGGCACGGGGATCGCGGCGGGAGCGGGCTATCCGGTGGAGGTGGGCCCGGCGCGGAACCTACGCTGGCGCACGGCGGCGAGGCCCGGCAAGTCGTCGCCCGTGCTTTCGCGGCGTCACATCTTTCTCACGGCGGCGCAGGAGGGCAAGCTCTACACGCAGTGCTTTGACCGCGCGACGGGCAAGCTCGCCTGGGAGCGCGCCGTGGAGCGCCCGCGCACGGAGATCGCCAATCGCCTCAACCACGAGGCCGCCATCACGCCGGTGACCGATGGCGAGAACGTCTATGTCTTCTTCAAGGACTACGGCCTGCTTTCCTACGACGCCACGGGCAAGCTGCGTTGGAAAGCTCCCATCGGCCCGTTCGTGAATACGCAGGGCGTCTCGGCCTCGCCGGTGATTGTGGGCGACTCCGTGGTGGTGGTGGTCGACCAGTGGGAGCATTCCTTCACCGCCGCCTACCAGATGCGCAATGGCGAATTGAAATGGAAGGTGGCGCGCGAAGAGGGCGAAGGCTGGGCCACGCCGGTGGTGCACGGCGGGCGGTTGGTGACAGCCAGCCGCGGCTTGCTGGGGCTGCACGCCGGCGCCGATGGCAAGCGGCTGTTCACGCTGCCCGGCCTGGCGATGGCCATCGTCTCCAGCCCGGCGCTGATTGGCGACACGGCCTACCTGTTCGGTTATGGCGTGGACACCGCCGCGCCGTTTGCCCCGCGCCTGGAGAAACTGGACCGCGACCGCGACGGCCGCCTCACGCCTGAGGAGTACGGCGCCGATCCGATTCTGAACAACGTCGGCAAGAACGCCGGCAATCGCGACGGCACGGTGACCGAAGACGAGTGGAAGATCTTCGCCGACAAGGTGCTCGGGCCGAACGCGCTGTTTGCCGTCAAGCTCGACGCCGGCGGGCCGCGCGAGCTGTGGCGCTATGAGAAGAACTTCACCAGCGTTGTGCCCTCCGTGCTGGCCTACCAGGGCGTGCTGTATGTGGTGCGCAACGGCGGCATCCTCACCACGCACGACGCGGCCAGCGGGGCCGTGGTGAAGGCGTCGCGTATGGCGGGTGCGCTGGGCGGCTATTCGTCGTCGCCGGTGGCCGCTGACGGCAAGGTGTGGATCGGCGGTGAAGAGGGCAAGCTGGTGGTGCTCAAAGCGGGCGCGGAATGGGAGGTGCTGGCCGTGAATGACCTGGGCGAAGGCATCTACGCTACGCCGGCGTTGTCGGGCGGTGTGTTGCACGTGCGCACGGAGGAGGCGCTGTATGCTTTCGCGGCAGGTTCTGCCGCCCCTTGACACCCTTCGCAACGCATTGGTATCTTTGAGGATTCCCCGTCAGAAAGGGCTTCCCCGTCGAGCCGAGGCCGAAGCTCATGAGCACTGCCCCTACCCGTGGTTTGCACATGCAACCAACTACGCCCTTTTCCAGCTACCAACTTGGCGCCTCTTACGACGAGATGTTCAGCGCCCCATCCGTCCCGCGCCATCACTACGCAGCGCTGCACCGGCACCTGCTGGATCTGCCCGATGAGCAGATGCGGCGGCGGAAGTCGGTCGCCGATCAGAGCTTCCTCCACCAGGGCATCACGTTCACGGTCTACGGCCGCGACGAAGGCACCGAGCGCATCTTCCCGCACGACCTGGTGCCGCGCATCATCACCTCGCCGGAATGGTCGCGCGTGGAACGAGGGCTGGAACAGCGCATCCGCGCGCTGAACGAGTTTCTCAAGGACATCTACCACGAGGGGCGCATCCTCAACGACAACGTCGTGCCGCGCGAGATGGTCCACAGTTGCCGCCACTTCCGCCGCGAGATGCGGGGCATCGACGTTCCCAAGGGCATCTACATCACCGTGGTCGGCACGGACCTGATCCGCCTGCCGTCGGGCGAGTTTGTCGTGCTCGAAGACAACCTGCGCGTGCCTTCCGGCGTGAGCTACATGCTCACCTCGCGGCAGGTGATGAAGCGCGTCTTCCCGGAGTGGTTCCGCCAAACCTCGGTCAAGCCGATCGAACATTACCCGCAGGCGCTGCTGGCCACGCTGCGTTCGCTCGCTCCCGAAGGGCGGCCTGATCCGACCATCGTCCTGCTCAGCCCCGGGCGTCTTCAATAGCGCTTATTTCGAGCACGCCTTCCTGGCGCGGCAGATGGGCATCCAACTGGTGGAAGGCCGCGACCTGGTGGTGAACGACAACATCCTCTACATGCGCACGACCACCGGCCTGGAGCGCGTGGATGTGATCTACCGCCGTGTCGATGACGATTTCATCGACCCGCTGGCGTTCCGCTCCGATTCCATTCTCGGCGTGCCCGGCGTGTTCAACGCCTACCGCTCCGGCAATGTGACGCTGGCCAACGCCATCGGCACGGGCGTGGCCGACGACAAGGCGCTGTATGCCTATGTGCCGCGCATCATCCGCTACTACCTGAACGAAGACCCCATCCTGAACAACGTCGAAACGTTCCTGATGACGGAAGAGAAGGAACGGCAGCACGTCATCGACAACCTCGACAAGTATGTGGTGAAGGCGGTGGGCGAGTCGGGCGGCTACGGGATGCTGATCGGGCCGCACTCCACGGCGCAGGAGCGGGCCGAGTTCAAGGAACGGATTCTGGCCGACCCGCGCAACTACATTGCCCAGCCCACCATTCAGCTCTCCACGGCGCCCTGCTTCATTGACGGGGCCATTGAGCCGCGGCATATCGACCTGCGGCCCTACATCCTGTTCGGCGACAAGGTGACCATCGTGCCCGGCGGGTTGACGCGCGTGGCCCTGAAGAAGGGCTCACTGGTGGTGAACTCATCGCAGGGCGGCGGGAGCAAAGACACGTGGGTGGTGAACGAGTAAGCCATGTTATCCCGAGTTGCCGACAACCTCTATTGGATGAGCCGGTATCTGGAGCGCGCCGAGCACACGGCGCGGCTTCTGGATGTGCAGTTGGGGCTGATTCTCGAATCGGGCCAGGAGGCAGGCGACGGACGCTGGCTGCGGCTGGTGCAATGCCTCGGCATCACCGCCAAGCCGCCCTCCGCCGAGGATCACTCGCGGCTGATCCACTGGCTGGCCTTTGACGCCTCCAGCCGCTCGTCGATTGTGAGCGCCATCAGCGTCGCCCGCGAGAACGCGCGGCAGGTGCGCGAGATGATCAGCTCCGAGATGTGGGAGCAGGTCAACCGCATGTACCACGAGGCGCGGGCGCTATCGGCCGGCGGCTATCAGGATCGCGATCCGCAGGACTTCCTGCAGACCGTCATCACCGGCTCCCACCTCTTCCGCGGCCTGTTGGCGGCGACGATGAACCATGGCGAAGGCTGGCAGTTCATCCGCCTCGGCCGCTACATTGAGCGTGCCGGCCTGGTCTCGACGCTGCTCGACGTCCACTTCCGCGAGTATCTCCCCGACGGGCAATCGGAGATCGACCAGGGCGACCACCTGGAGTGGATCGGCCTGCTCAAGAGCTTCACTGCGTTTGAAGCGTATTGCAAGGTCTACACGGCTGAGCTGCGCGCGGGCCGCATTGCCGAGTTTTTGCTCTTAAACCGTGAGTTTCCCCATTCGGTGCGCTACGCCGTGGACAACATCCAGATCGCCCTTGAGAAACTGCCCGAAGGCGCCTCCACACAGGGTTCGAGCCGCTTGCACAGGCTCTCCGGCCGGCTCCAGGCCTCGCTCAATTTCTCGCAGATGGACGAGATTCTCGCCGACGGCTTGAGCACCTACCTGGCCGACGTGCAGCGGCAGTGCATCCAGATCCATCACGTCCTACACCAGGTCTACATTGACTACCCGATTGAAACGGCGATTGAAGCCTGAGCGAGCATGTATTATTCCATCCGCCACCTGACACGCTTCGACTACTCTGTTCCTGTCTCAGAGAGTGTCATGGAGGTGCGCATGCGTCCGCGCACCGAGGGCCATCAGCGCTGTTTTCAGTTCAAGCTCGACGTTTCGCCTCGGGCCCGGGTGTTCTTCTACCGCGACTACCTGGGCAACACGATTCATCACTTTAACGTGCCCGGCCGCCACCTGCGGCTGGGGATTCTGGCCGAATCGGTGGTGGAGGTGGATGAGCCCTCGCCGCTGCCGAACAAGCTCGGCAACGGGGCCTGGGCCGAGCTGGACGCGCTGGCCGAACGCGGCGAGTTCAACGAATTTCTCAACGCCAGCCGCTTTGCCCACCCCACGCAGGGGTTGACCGAGCTGGCCCAGGAGATCGGCGCCGAGCGGCGCATGGACCCCCTCTCGCTCATCCGCGACTTGAACGAACGGCTGCACCGCGCCTTCGTCTATGAGCCTGATTTCACGCGCGTCGATTCGCTCATCGAAGAGGCTCTGGCGGCGCGCCGCGGCGTCTGCCAGGACTTCGCGCACATCATGATCTCGCTGCTGCGCCCGCTGCGCATCCCCGCGCGCTACGTGAGCGGCTACCTGTGCCCGCGCGCCGACCGGCCGGACCGTTCGCTCGACGGCGCCTCGCACGCCTGGGTCGAGGTCTGGCTGCCCGGATTGAACTGGGTCGGCGTCGACCCCACCAACGACATCATGACCTCGGAGCGGCACATCCGCGCCGCCGTCGGGCGCGACTATGCCGATGTGCCTCCGACGCGGGGCATCTTCAAGGGAGCGGCCACCTCGGCCCTCAGCGTGGCCGTGCGCGTCACACCCTCCTCGTCGCCCGCCGAAGACGAACTGCAACTCACCACCATCCGCCAGCCCAATTTCAGCGAGACCGACATGGTGGCCGCCGCCTCGCAGCAACAACAACAGCAGCAACAGCAGTAACGGCAGCGACGGACGCGCGGCTACTCCGGCACCGTGATCGTCCCGCGCAGATACTCCACACCCTGGCCGGCCATCAACACGCGGTCGCCCTTCAGCTCCAGCCACAGCTCGCCCACGCGGCGCGAGATCTGGCGGGCGCGGAAGGTGGTCTTCTTCAGCCGTCCCGCCCAGTAGGGAACCAGCGTGCAGTGGGCTGAGCCGGTGACCGGGTCCTCGTCGATGCCGTGCGAGGGGGCGAAGAAGCGCGACACGAAGTCGATGCCGTCCGAACCAGGCGCGGTGCAGGTCACCGGGTCGAGGGCGGCCAGCAGGCGGAAGTCGGGTTGCAGCGAGCGCACGTCGTCTTCGCGAGCGAACACGGCCAGGTGGTAGGGGGCTTTGAGGATCTCCAGCGGATGAGCGCCGAGGGCCTCGTGCAGCGCCGCCAGCGGGGCGATGCGGACGCCGGGCCGGGCGGGGAAGTCGAGCACGAGCCGTTCGCCGTCGCGGGCCACGGTGAGTTCGCCGCTCAGGGTCTGGAACCGGAGCAGGGAAGCGTCCGGGGCGATGTGGCGGAAGATGACATGGGCCGAGGCGAGCGTGGCATGGCCGCAGAGCGGCATTTCGACGGTGGGGGTGAACCAGCGCAGGCGGTAGCCGTCGCCCTCAGGCACGAAGAACGCGGTCTCGGCGAGGTTATTCTCGGCGGCGATGGCCTGCAGGGTGGCGTCGGGAAGCCAGCGGGTGAGCGGACAGATGGCGGCGGGATTGCCTCCAAAGACGTGGTCGGTGAAGGCGTCCACCTGGTAGATGGGGAGTTCCATAGTCCATGGTAGCGGCATCGGCCGGACGCCGGCAGTAAGGCTGGGTTAGTAGGTGCGCCACACCCCAGGCGTGAGCAGTTCCAGCAGGTGGCCGTCGGGGTCGCGGAAGTAGAGGCTCTTGCCGCCCAGCGGCCAATTCATGTAGGAAAGGATCTCCACGCTGTTCGCCGTCAGGTGGCGCTCCCATTCGGCAAACTGCGAGGGCTCAATGGCGAAGCCGGCGTGCAGGGGGCCGGAGCCGTCGTGGGCCGGAATGGAGCCGCCGGGGAGCGTCGTGGTTTCGGTCGAAGCGCCGCGCAGAAACAACAGCAGGATGTGCTGACCGTTCACGTCGAGGGCGCAAAAACGGAGGTCCTCCACCAACACGGGCAGACCCAGGAGATCGCGGTAGAAGCGGACGGCGCGCGGCAGGTCGTCCACATAGAGGGCGGTTTCCTTGACCCCGGCGAGGGTGGGCATGGCGGAGCGCTACTGCAGCCGGGCGCGGTTCTTTTCGTTGGTCACCAGTTCGTCGAAGATGGCCAGCACGCGTTTGCGGTAGTGGTACATCTTCTTCAGGTTTTCGCGGAAGTTGGGATCGTAGCGGTAGGGACGCATCCACTTCTCCAGAACCGGCTTGGGCACGTCGATGTCGCGGCGCAGCGATTCCGGCGAATGACCGCGCAGGAAGAGGCCATAGAAAATGGCCGCCTCCTTCATAGGAGCGGCGGGATCGAATTCCTCGCGGATGAAAGCGATGCTTGCCATACAGGCGATCTTCGTCGTGAAAAAGCCAGTATACTGTCGGCCGCAGGTGACGGGCAAGAGGGAACTTGCCGTATTCCTACTCTTTTTGTTCGCCCCCCTGGGGATTGACAACTATGTTGTGGATGCGGCAGGGGGCGCGCGGGTTTCAGAACGCCCCGCTTGCGATTCCGGGCACGGGTGGGAGATGCTGTTTCCAGAACGCCAGCGTGGCGGAGGAGGCAGCAAATGCGGAAACTCGTAATCACGATCATCACCCTGGCGAGCGGGGTGCTCGGCGCGGAGACCTTCAGCGGCACCGTGGTCGACGTCATGTGCAAGGGCAAGGATCTGTCGAGCCACACCCGCTCCTGCGCCATTGCCTGCGCCAAGGGCGGCTATGGTTTGGTGATGGCCGACGGCAAATTTCTCAAATTCAATGAGACCGGCAACGCCAAGGCGCTGGCCATGCTCAAGGCGGCCACGAAGGACAAGGATCTGAAAGCCAAAGCGACGGGGACGCTAGACGGTGAGGTTATTCAGGTTCTGACTCTGGAATTGCAGTAGCGGCCAGCCGCCGCCGCGCCGCCGCCCAGGCCGCAAAGACGCCCGGGTTCTCCAGCCAAACGAGCATGGTGGCGCGCATCCCTTCCCGTTCAGCCCGCTCCGCGCCGGCCAGCCGTGCCTGCGCCCACAAGGCGTGCTGGCGGGCTTCGATCACTTCATCGCGGCAGCGGCGCTTCATCTCCAGCGTGCCGGCCTCATACACCTCGGACAACGCGGCCAGGGTCCGCTCCAGGGCTTCCGGTGATTCCTGCCGCACGCCTTCCACAAGCGGATGCAGGGCCAGGCCGGACTCACGCAGCAGGCGCCGCAGCCGTCCCGCTTCGATGGGCTCAATGGCGCGCCGGATCTGCTCAAAGAGAGCCGGATCAACGGCGGCGGGCCGGTTTTCGTCGAGCCACTGGCGCAGTCGCTGTGTGGCGCTGATTCGCTTTCCCACGGCGGTAGGATGCCACAGCTTTCTCGTGCGCGGCCAGGGTTTCGGTAAATACATGCCCGCCGCTGCCGTCGGGTTTGGCGACAAAGTAGACGGCGCGAGTCGGTTCGGGGTGGAGGGCGGCCGCCAGCGAGGCCTTGCCGGGGTTGGCGATGGGGCCGGGCGGCAAGCCGGCGCTGCGGTAGGTATTGTAGGGATGGGCGCGGTCGAGATCGCTGCGGTAGATGACGCCGCGCCAGGCGTTCACCAACTGGGCGGCGTAGATCACCGTGGGGTCGCAGTCAAGCTTCATGCCGGCCTCCAGCCGGTTGCGGTAGACGCCGGCGACCAGCGGCCGTTCCCCGGCCACCGCCGTTTCGGTCTCCACCAGCGAGGCCAGCGTCACGGCCTCATGCGGATCACCTCGCCCGCCCACCTCGCGCCACACCTTGCGGAACTCCGCCGTCATACGCCGGCAGAGGCTGTCCGCCGATTGGCGCCGGCTGACCTGGTAGGTGGAGGGAAACAGGTAGCCCTCGAGCGACGGCGCCCCAGGGGCGAGGTCGCGGATGAGCTTGGGGTCGGCGGCGGCGCGGCGGAAGTCCCTGGCCGGGGCCAGCCCGCGGCGCTCCACCAGCTCGGCGATCTCGAAGAGGTTCGAGCCCTCGGGGACGGTCAGCTCGACGTAGTACACGTCGCCCCGGGCGATGCGGTCGAGCACGGTGCGGGCGCTGGCGGCCGCGGCAAAGCGGTATTCCCCGGCCTGCAACGCGGCGCGGGGACGCAGAAGGCGGGCGCTGAGAAAGTGCCAGGGCGTGCGCACGACGCCCAGCGCCGCCAGTTCGCGGGCCATGGTGAGGGTCGAGGTGCCGCGCTTGAGTTCATAGAAGACCTCGCCCTGGAACCCCTGGTGGGGACGGCCGGCGTGCCACAGGGCCATGCTTCCCGCCGCCAGCGCAAGGAGCAGTAAGAAGGCGCCCAACCGGCCAAGGGTCTTCACTCCACTCCTCCCGCGCGCTGGGCGTCCAGGTATTCCTGCAGCAGCAGCGCCGCCGACACACGGTCAATGTCGCCTTTTTCGCGGCGCCCGCCGTGGGGCTGGGCGGCCAGAATGCTCGACGCCTCCACCGAGCTGAGCCGTTCGTCCCAATAGCCCACACGCAGACCGGCGCGGGTCTCCAGGCGGTGGCCGAAATCGCGCACATAGGCCGCCTGTGGCCCTTCGCTGCCGTCGAGGTTGAGCGGCAGGCCAAGCAGGACGAGCGCGGCCTGGTGGGTGGCCGCTAGCCGGCCGATGTGAGCCACGTCGTCGCGGACGCGAACGCGGTGGTAGGTCTCCAGTGACAGCGCCGTCAGCGCCAGCTCGTCACTAACGGCCAAACCGATCCGTTTCTCGCCTACGTCGAGGGCAAGCACGCGCGCTGGCCCCCCGTCCAGGGCGGGTTCAGCCACAATTTGGCGCGATCCGATGTCTTTCTGGCGTCGTTGTTGCACCCTCATGTTAGATTAGCCAATAGAGGGGAGACTGGGGCGGTTCGAGGTGGAATCCTCGCTTGGATTGACTTTCGAGTGCCGCTTGCCAACCTCTCTGGAGCTCGAGCGGTGGCGGTTCTACACAGCCCTACCATCACGGAACGCAAACCGGCGCAGGTTGCCCTCAACCTGATCGCCGGCGGCGTCGTGATTGCCTTGCTCTACTTCGGGCGCGACTTTTTCGTCACCCTGGTGACCGGCATTACGATCGGCTTCCTGCTCGAACCCTTCGTGGAAGCCTTCATGCGCCTGCGCCTGCCGCGCTCCTTTGCCAGCTTCCTGGTGTGCAGCATCAGCCTGCTGCTGCTCTACCTGAGCGGCCTCGGCGTGTACGTGCAAACCGCCGACCTGATGGAGGACCTGCCGCGCTACTCCACACGCATGAACGAGCTGATCGATGAGATTGTCATCTCGCTCGAAAACGCCGAAAAAACGGTGACCACTTTCGTCGTGCCGAAGCGCCTGCGCGAGCCGCAGGTGGTGGCGCCGCCCGTCACCCCACCTCCGGCCAGGACCACGCGCAAACGGCAGGCCGAACCCGTCATGCCGCCAGCGAACTCCCTGCCTCCGCCTGTGCAGGAGGTGCGCATCCGCGCCGACGGCAGCGGTCCCATTGTCCGTTACTTCACCAGCAATATCGACTACGTGCTCCACGTGCTGCTGCTGGCCAGCTTCGTGCCGTTCCTGGTGTACTTCATGCTGAGCTGGCGTGACCATTTGCGGCGGGCCTACCTGCAGATGTTCACCGGTCCCGGCCGCCACGCCGCCGGCCGCTCCTGGCAGGGCATCGGCGACATGGCGCGCGCCTATGTGGTGGGTAACTTCGTGCTCGGGCTTCTGCTCACCCTCGGCAGCGGGGTTTTCTTTTATCTGATGAACATCCCTTACTTCCTGCTGGTGGCCCCCATCAGCGGCTTCCTGAGCCTGGTGCCTTACATCGGCCTGCCGCTGGCCATCATTCCGCCCGTGCTGGCCGCTCTGCCGGTGTATAAGGGTCTGGCCCCGTTCCTCATCATCGCCAGCGTGGTCGGCTTCTTCCACCTGCTGGCGCTCAACCTGCTGTATCCGAAACTGGTCGGCTCGCGCGTCCACCTGAACCCGCTGGCTGTGACCATCGCCCTCATGTTCTGGGGCGTGTTGTGGGGCCCGCTCGGCCTCGTGTTCGCCATCCCCATCACGGCCGGCGTGAAGGCGGTGTTCGACAACATGCCCGAGCTGCAGGCCTACGGCAAGTTCCTCGGCGACTAGCCGCCTCGCCTCTGCCTGCCGCACGTTCCCCTTCGGCTGAACCCCGCCTCTGAGGTGAACCACTCAAGTACGCCGTAGAGCAACCACCCGATGTCTGCCACTGAGCGCGCAGTGCGCATGGGCCTGTACTTGTGGCTCGGTGCTGAGGGATGGCGCCACAATACATAGTAAATACCGTATTTTCAATGATTTAAATAAAGCTTACAAAACGAATACTCGATGGAGGAACACGAGGAGTACACCATGCGAATCCCCCTGTTCATCCTGGCGGCGGCGTCCACCGTGGCGTTTGCCGGACCGATCACGATTGAAGTTCACCCGGCGCTGGCTCCGAACGGCTTCGGGAGTCCCAGCTACGCTTCCTGGCGCACGAATGCCCTGGACGCGCTCTACAACGGGACAACCACGGCCGGCACACCCGGCACCCCCCACCTATTACGAGCAGCGAACCCAATACTATGGCAACGAGGTCATGGTCACCAGCTTTCCGAGCTGGCTTGGCCAGGTGGATCCGGGCACGGTGTTCGGCCCCGCCTTCGCCGCCGAACTCGGCAACCGCATCCTGTTCGGGCTGGTGGTCAACGGCAACGGCACGCAGTTCAGCGTATCGCAGTTGAGTTTTTCGGCCTTCAGCAGCGACCCGTTTGACGCGCTCGGCTTCACCTTCGCCGCCGGCAGCTACACCTACGGCGCCGACTACGTGGGCATTCAGGCCGGCGATGACTTGCAGGTGTTCACCAGCGACGACGTCTTCGTCACCGCCGGGCCGAACACGCAACTGGTCGACGCCCTCATCGGCCGCGGCAGCGGCAACGCGCTCTGGCCGTGCGGTCCCGGCGACCCCCACCCCTGCACGACCGACGCCGAGCGCCAGATCGCCCTCAACGACATGGCCAACTACAACGACGGCCAGCAGTATCTGTTCCAGGGCACCTACCGCATCAGCGACGGCGCGACCGTGCTGGCGGAAACCACTGGCACGGCGGTGATCAACAGTGTGCCCGAGCCGGCCACCTCGCTGCTGCTGGCCGCCGGCTTGCTCGCCCTCGCCTGGAAGCGCCGCCGTTCGTGATACGCTGTCCCCTATGCGACGCACTTTCCTGCTTGCTCTGGCGGCGGGAACGATGCTGGCACAGGCCCCCGCGCCGCCGAAGACTCAGCTGAAGGTGGGCGACAAAGCCCCCGCCTTCAAGCTGGGCTCGACGAAGGGGGGACAGGTCGCGCTTGCCGATTTCGCGGGCAAGTCGACTGTTGTGCTGGCATTTTTCCCGGCCGCCTTCACCGGTGGTTGAACGAAGGAACTACGCGGATACCAGGCTGGTATCCAAAAGTTCAAGGATGCCGGAGCTGAAGTGTTCATGGTCAGCACCGATAACCTTCCCACCCTGGGTCACTGGGCAAAAGAAGAAAACATCGAATTCGCCATGTTGAGCGACTTCATGCGGAAGACCGCCGCCGATTACGGCGTGCTCATGGCCGACCGCGGAATCGCCAACCGGGCCACATTCGTCATCGACGCCAGCGGCGTCATCCAACACATCGAGGAGGGGTCGGGCGCCATTGATATCACCGGCGCGGCAACCGCTTGTAGCCGGCTGAAACACTAGTCGCTCCTCGATCGTGACCGCCTCGCCGAGGCATTCAGGAGAAGTGTGTCAATTTACTCCCCAGACGGCGAGGGGCATGGTAGATTGGACCGCATGACGCGAATTCTGGCCATGCTCCTTCTGGGCGGAGCGCTCTTTGCCCAAGCTCCCAAGACGCACCTCAAGGTCGGCGACGCTGCTCCTGACTTCACGCTGCCCTCGACCAAAGGCGAGAAGGTGTCGCTGTCGGCCTTCCGCGGCAAGAACGCCGTGGTGCTGGCCTTCTTCCCGGCCGCGTTCACCGGCGGCTGCACCAAGGAAATGACCTCGTTCAATAAGGACCTTGCCAAGTTCACCGACGCCGGCGCGGTCGTGTTCGGCATCAGCACCGACAACATCCCCAGCCAGAAATACTGGGCCACCGAGGTGCTCAAGGTGGAGCAGGCGCTGTTGAGCGATTTCTCCAAAAAGATCAGCGAGACCTACGGCATCCTGATGCCCTCGGGCGTCGCCAACCGTGCCACCTTTGTCGTCGATAAGGACGGCAAAATCCAATTCATCGAGGAGGGTTCGTCGGCGGTGGACATCACCGGCGCGATGACGGCATGTTCACGGCTGAAGCACTAACCCCCCACCATTCGCCAGGCGCGCCGGGAGGAGATGGACACCGTGCGGGCGCTCTTCCGGACCTATCTCGATCACGTCGCCGCGCCGGAGTGCTTCCCCAGCTTTGAGACCGAGCTGGCCGCCCTGCCGGGCCGGTTTTCTCCGCCCGAAGGCTGCATCCTGCTGGCTGAGGTGGGCGCTGAGATTGCTGGCGTGGTTGCCCTGCGGCAGTTTGACCCGCGCACAGGCGAGGTGAAGCGGTTGTTCGTGCTGCCCGCCTTTCACGGCTGCGGCCTGGGACGGCTGCTCATGATCGCCTTGCTCGAACGCGCGCGCGCCGCCGGCTACCAGCGCCTGCTGCTCGATACGATCCCGGGCCGCATGGACTCCGCCATCGCCCTCTACCGCTCGCTCGGATTCCGCGAAACCGAGCGCTACTACGACGATCCCATTCCGGGCATCCTCTATATGGAACTGCTTCTCACCGAATCGAGCGGCTGACCGGCACCCCGCGTTGTATACTCATTCTCCTGGCCGTGGAGCGCCGTGCGCCGCTTCCCTGCCAGGCATGGCCCCAGCAAACAGGAGAGCGAGCGAAGATGCCCTTTGAGATGGCGAGGACTGAGGATGAATCCGGCGTGGCGGTGTTGACCCTCACCGGCACGTTGACCATGGGAAGCCAGTTAGAACGCCTGGAAGCGTCGGTGGCCGAGCTCATCGGCAAAGGCCAGTTGGGCATTGTGCTGGACCTGGCCCAAGTGAGCTACCTCGACAGCTCCGCCATCGGCACCTTGATCGGCTGCAACAACACCGTGAAGAAGGCCGGTGGCCGCCTGCGCCTGGCCGGGGTCACCGAACGGGTGAAGAAGATCCTGGAGATGACCGGTGTCGATGCCGTGCTGCCGCTCGATGCCAACGCCGGCGCCTCCGTGGCGGCACTGCGCGCGGGGACCGGAGAAGCGTAGTGGCGGCCGTTGGTCCCGTCTTCCGCAGCCTGGAGTCGCGGGTTGAGGAAGTAGACGAGGCCGAAGCATGGGTGCGCCAGTTTGCCGGCGGCCAGGGGTTTGATGAATCCGACCAGTATTTCATCGGCCTCGCCGTGCGCGAAGTGTTGGTGAATGCGATCAAGCACGGCAACCGCTTCGACCTTGCGAAGAAGGTAGGGCTGGCCCTCGGCGGAGGGCCCGGCGAAGTGGTGGTTGAGGTGAGCGACGAGGGCGAGGGCTTCCTGCTGGAAGAGGTGCCCGACGCGAAAGCGGCGGAGAATCTCGAGCGCCGTTCCGGGCGCGGCTTGCTGCTGGCGCGCCGCATCATGGATGAAATCAGCGTGCAGCGGTTGGAGCCGGCGGGGACGCGGGTCCGCCTGGTGAAGCGCGTGGCGCCGCCTGGCGCCGAGCGGGATTAGATGTAGGCGATGACGTCGATTTCCACCAGCGAATTGCCGGGTATGCCGCCCGCCGCCGCGATGGTGGTGCGCACCGGCGGCTCTTCGCCAAAGCGGCCCTTGAACACCTCGTTCATGGCCGTGTAGTCCTTGAGGTCATTCAGATAGACGTTGCACTTGAGCACCTTGTCCATCGATGAGCCGGCGTTGACCAGTTCCTTTTCGATTTCCTTCAGCACATGATCGGTGTGGGCCTTGATGTCGCCTTCGAAATGGGCTCCCTTGCCGGCGATGAACAGCAGGTTGCCGTAGCTGACGGCGCCGTTGAACAAAGGCACGCTCTTCGGCTTGGGGCCCTTGCGATGGACCTTCTTCTGCGGTCCGGTTTGCGCCGTGGCGACGGCTGCTGTGGCGGCGGCACCCGCGGCGACGGCACCCGCTTTCAGCAGTCCGCGGCGGCTTCTGGGTTCATCCGATTGTAGTGGTGGCATGCGTTTATTGTAGGCGATACTGTAGGGGAAACAGCATGACAGCACGCATTTTCGTAAAGCTGATTTTCGGCGTTCTGTGCGTCCTCGTGGTGGCCCTGGCCGCCGTGGACGTGTTGGCCTCGAGAGTGGCTGAAACGAGCTTCCGGGAGACGCTGGAGCGTGAACTGGCGCAGAAGGGTGATGTGCTTGGCCTCACCTATGGCCGTGAGACCGGCCCGGCGCTGGTGAAGCGAACGCGCGAAATCGCCTCCTCGCTGGAGGCTCGCCTGACCCTGATCGACCGCGCCGGCGTCCCGCTGGCCGACTCCGAAGCCGACCCCCGGCGCATGGAGAACCACAAGGAGCGGCAAGAGGTTGCCGCCGCCCTCGCAGGCCGCCCTGGATCGGCCACCCGCCGCAGCGCTACCACCCACACCGACTTCCTGTACGTCGCCGTGCCCCATCAACTCGGCGCCGTGCGGCTGGCCGTTCCGCTGGTCCACGTCCGCTCGCAGGTGAACCTCATCCGCCGCCGGATGCTCATCTCCACCGCGCTGGCCTTCCTGCCGGCGTTTCTCGTGGCGGCCCTGTTTGCGCGCTCGGTCTCCTCCAAGCTCGGCGCCATCATCGACTACGCCGGCAAGCTCGCCGAAGGCCACTTCAGCGCGCGCCTCTCGCAGCCCGGCTCGGACGAACTCGGCGTGCTGGGATCAAAGCTCAACGACACCGGCGCCAAGCTGGAACGCATGTTTGAAGAGCTGCAGCACGAACATCAGGAGCTGGAAAAGCTCGAGCGCATCCGCAAAGACTTCGTCATCAACGTCAGCCACGAGCTGCGCACGCCGCTGGCCGCCATCCAGGGCTACACCGAAACCCTGCTCGATGGCGCCATCCACGACCCCAACCACAACGTCCGCTTCCTGAACATCATCCGCCAGAACGCCGAGCGCCTCACCAACCTCGCCGGCGACCTGCTCACCCTCAGCCGCATCGAGCTGGGCACGCAGAAGTTCCAATTCGCCAGCTACTACTCCAACAACCTTCTCCACGACTGCACCGACGCCATGCGCCCGCTGGCCCAGAAAAAGGCATCATCCTGAAGACCATCGATGCGCCACCCGGCGAGGAGGTGTTCTGCGATTGGAAGGCCGTTCACCAGGCGCTGTGCAATCTGCTGGAAAACGCCATCAAGTACACCCCCGACAGCGGCACCATCACCGTCGGGACGCGGCCCGACACGCGCGCCGGCTTTGTCCGCTTCTACGTGCGCGACACCGGCATCGGCATTCCCAAGGAAGACCTGCCGCGCCTGTTTGAACGGTTTTACCGCGTCGACAAAGCCCGCTCACGCGAACTCGGCGGCACGGGCCTCGGCCTGGCCATTGTCAAACACCTCGCCCGCTCCCACGGCGGCGACGTCGCCGTGGAGAGTGAACCCGGCAGCGGCTCCACCTTCTCGTTCACCCTTCCCGACCACGATAATGGGATTGGCGCCCACCCGGTCAGCTTCTCCGACCATGATGAGGCTCCGGTTGCGGCTTCGTGACGAAGCGGTGTTCGTAGTTTGAGTTTGACTGTTTTGTAATCGTTTATTCACGGAATGGGCCGTATCTTAGTAGAGACGAGACCTGAACCATGAAAAAGATCATGCTGATTGAGGACGACGCCGACCTGTACGCCTTATTGAAGTACAACCTGGAAAAGGAAGGCTTTCAAATGGTGGGGGCGCAGACCGGCAAAGGCGCCATCGACCTCTGCCGCCGCGAGCGGCCGGACCTCATCCTGCTCGACATTATGCTGCCGGACTCCGACGGCCTCGACATCTGCAAGGGCATCCGGGCGCGCCCCGAACTGGCCCACATCCCCGTCATCTTCCTCACCGCCCGCGCCAGCGAAGCGGACCGCATTGTGGGCCTCGAACTAGGCGCCAACGATTACATCGTCAAGCCCTTCTTTATTCGCGAATTGATCGCCCGCATCAAGATCCAGTTCCGGCCCCAATCGGCGCCGCAGCGGACCCTGAAGTCGGGCGTGCTGGAGCTGGACCGCAGTTCGTGCCGCGTCTTCCGCGACAGCCTGGAGATCGCCCTCACGGCGACCGAGTTCCGACTGCTGGAATTCCTCATGGCCCGCCCAGGCGTTGTTTTCAGCCGCGAGCAACTGCTCGACGCGGTGTGGGGACACGACCGCGCCGTCACTGACCGCACCGTGGACGTCTACGTCCTTCGCCTACGCCAGAAGATTGAACTCGACTCCAACGGCCCCGGCTACATCCGCTCCGTGCGCGGCTTCGGCTACAGCTTTAACGAAATGAGCCTGGCCCAGGAAACCTCAGAGCGGCTCACTTCGGCCTAACGCGCCCGCCCCGCGGCCACCTTGCCCTTGGATGGGCCTGATCCTCATCCCCCTCTTCCCTGCTGCCCGGCGTTCGCCTCCGGTGGGTGCCTTCGTGTCCAGCCGCTGCCGTGGAAACACCAGTGGTACCAGTACTTGAGGGCGTCAGTTCTGTTACCAGACCCCCCTGGTACGGTATTGTTGGTTGCCGAATGTTTCCTCATTCTAGTGAGAGAACACCGTGGCAACTTCTCCCGCGATCAATAGTCATTTTGGTCCTGGGCGCCGGCAGGCTGTTGAGCCCGCCTCGCTCGAGGAACGGGTCTCTCTATTCGTGGCCGGGCGGCTCGGACGCAATCCGCGCCGCATGCAGCTCGATCAGCGTTTGCGGGAAGACCTTGGCCTGAACGACGACGAAGCCATTGAGTTCTTCGAAGCCTTCAGCGCCCACTTCCACGTCGACGTCGATGCCCTGTTCTCCCGCTACTGGGCGCGCCACTTCGGCGTGTACGGCCTCAGTTGGGGCTCCCTGATCCTGATGTTCCTCACCGCCGCCAGCGCCGGTTTTCTGGCCGGCTTCGGCGTTCCGCGGGAGGCTTGGTTGCTGTGGCTCTCCGTTGCCCTCCTGGAACTGGTTGTGCTCCAGGGCCTGCCCTTCCTGTCGCCGGAGCTGAACCTCGCTCCCATCCGCGTCTCTGACCTCGTGCGCGCCGCCAAGCACGGCTTCTGGCACGAGCCCGGCATCGTGAGTTCGCGGCGTCGCCCCTCGCGGGACTCCGGCCGCCGCGCCGCCCCCTCACCGCAGCCCATCCTTCTGCCTCCGTCCAAGAGCGCCTGAGCAAGGACGATCACGGTCTGGCTTTGCACGCTACTCGTCCGTTCAAAGACGAGGGCCGCCGCTCCGCGCGATACCACCCCTGCCAATAAAAAGGCCGGAGACCCACGTGAGGGGCCTCCGGCTGGAACGTTCAGCGTGAACGAAGTGGGCTTAGGGTTTCAGATCCTGTTCCTGCACCAGCTGCGTCCATTCCTCCATCCAATTGGATTGATCGAAGGCGCCGATGTAGGTGGCGGACTGATCGAAGAAACCGTCATCCGGCGGCTGCACGAAGCTGGCGCGGTAGGCCGGTGAGTTGGGTGCGGGACGCAGGTCCGGGTCGCTGTATTCGAGCGGCCGGGCGAGCAGCGGATCAGCCACGAGGAAGTTGCGGCTGTTGCCGGCAAAGGCCTGGAAGCCGGCGAGAACCTGTCCGGCGAGCGTATTGGCGGCCGGGGGCGTCGTGTTCTTGCCGTTCTCCCAGAGCAGAATGCCGTTCATGTTGAAGTCGCCGTTGTCGATGTTCGGCTGGATGGCGTCGAGGTTGGCGCCGCCGAACCCGCGCGTGGTCCAGTTCTGGCAGATGATGTTGTTGTAGATGCCGCCAGCGCCGCGCCGGAAGTAGAGGCAGGGCGAGTCGGATTCGTCAAAGCCGTTGGCGGCGCTGCCGATGAAGGTGAGGTTGTAGAAGGCCGCCTTGCCGAGGGGACGGGCCGCGAAGTCGCGCTCATAGTTGTCCATCTCCATGCCGCGGTTGGAGAGGTCGGCGTTGGCCAGAACGGCGCCAAACTGCACCCGCCCGGTCCAGCCGACCTGGCCGTCGAAGTAGTCGTCGGCGCCGAAAGCGCCAACCAGGTACTTGGCGTCGTTGGTGCCGCCGAACCATTCAAACGAGTCGTCCAGACCGTAGGAGGCCTGCAGGTATTCCCCCTTCGTCTGCTTGCCGCAAGCGCCCCAGGTGAACGAGTTGGTTTCTTCGTTGGGGCGGAGCAGGGAACCGGCGAACTCCACGCGCACGTACTTCAGCGAACCGCAGTTGTGGTTGGCGTCCGAACCGCCATAATTCGTCTCCGGCAGTTCCGGCAGGCCTTCGATGGTCAGCTTGCCGCCCGGATCGTTGATCGGCGCCTGGCCGAGCATGATCAGCCCGCCCCAATCGCCGCGCTGGCGCGAACCGACCGCCTGCGACGAGGTCATGATGATGGGTCGCGACTTCGTGCCTTCGGCGACCAGCTTGCCGTTGGTGGCCACCAGCAGCACCGAGGGCGGCTGCGAACCGGGCTGGCCGATGACGAACGTGCCGGGGTTGATTGTAAGCGTGGCACCGTTGCGCACCGTCACGATGCCGCGAAGCCGCCACGCACGGTCGTTGGCAAGCGTCGTATTCTCCGTGATGTTCGACGGCAGATCGGCAAAGCCGCTCACCACGCCGAACTTCCAGTAGGCGGCTTTCAACACGCGCCCACCGCTGTAATCGCGTAGCTGCACCACGATGGTGTGCATGCCGAGTTCGTTCGGCACGGTGAGCGTGGAGCTCACCACCGAACCGCCTTGGCCCACGATGACGGCCTTGTTGGCCGAAGGCAGCCGCGTGATGCGGAAGCCCTGGTCCACCGTGTTGCCGAAGATGTCGGTGGCCGTTGAGTTGTTGTTCGGCAGGTAGCTTTTGGCGCCCGTCTGGTTGTTCTGGCGGTAGGCCACGATGGTGTACGGATAGAAGTCGTTGTTCGGCTTCACCGTCCAGCGCACCGTAACCTGGTCTCCGGGATTGTAGACCACCTTGTCGGACCATACCCACATGGCGGCCGACGAGCCGGTCTGAATCACAGCTCCGAGTTCACTGGCGGCTTCCGACGCCGACAGGAACTGGAAGCCGCGCTCGCTGGAGGCTGCGAACGCCTGGAGTCCGAGCGTTCCCAGTGCGGCGATGGCGAGGATGCGAGTTCGCATTTCGTATCAGTCCTTTCCTTGGCCCTTGCGGCCGTGTTCTGTGTTAAACGGGGCGCAACCTGCGCGCTCCGCTTCAGTAAAAGCTGTAGCTGGTGCCGATCGTGAATGTCCGCCCGATGCGGAAATCGCGCACGATGAAATCGGCCTGCGTGTACTTGTAGTGGTTGTCGGTCAGGTTCTCGGCGCTGAAGCGCATGTTCCACTTGCCGTTTTCCGACAGCGCAAACTGGTACACCACATCAACGAACGCCTGCCGTTCCTGGTACACGTCGGGCAACTGGAACGTCCCGACGTCCGTGATCCGGCGCGACACCGAGTTCAGGTAAAAGCGCGCGTTGGAACGCCACTTGGGTTGGTTCCATTCGCTGATCACGTTGAAGAGGTAGCGCGACTGGCCCACCAGCGGGCGGTTGCGCGAGGTCAACTGCGGAAAGCGGTCCACCGGAATGTCCACCTTGGAATCGACAAAGGTGAAGTTCGATTGCAGGGAAAAGGCGTTGAGCTTGGGCGAAAACCGCGCCAGGCCCTGCCGGTATTCCAGTTCCAGGCCCTGGTTCACCGAGCCGGCGACGTTGATGAAGCTCTGCCGCAGTTCGGACGCCGTCGGGCGGTAGATCTGCTCGATGGGGTCAGTGAAGCGCTTGTGGAAATAGCTCGCGGCCAGCAACTGGTTGCCGCCCAGGAACCATTCCCAGCGCGCGTCGTAGTTGTCGATCACGGCGCGCTTGAGGTCCGGGTTGCCGACCGTCGAGTAGCCGCCCACGATGTTGGTGAACTCAAAGGGCGACAGCTCGCGGAAGTCCGGCCGGTTCACTGTGCGGCCATAGCTGAAGCGCAGGTTCTGGCGCTTGTTGAGCGCGTAGATGGCGTTCACCGAAGGCAGCCAGTCACGGTTCACCAGGTTCGCCAGCGACGGCTGCGCGCCTGGCACCAGGGGGTCGATGGTGCGCACCTGAATGTTGGCGTCCTCGATGCGGAAGCCGGCCACCAGGCGCCACTTCGGGCCCAGCGCCAGGTCCACCATGGCGAAGCCGCCATAGATGTCCATGTTGGCCGTGTACTTGTCGGTGCCGCGCGTGATCTCGCGCATCACGAAGCCATCGGGCCGGATGTTGGCATCGCCCAGGACGACGCTGGTCGGCGCGTCGAAATTGATGGTCTGCGCGCGCACCGGGAAGAAGCGGAAACGGCGGCTGTCAAAGTCGCGCCGTCGCACCGTGCCGCGGAAGCCCAGCTTGAAGATGCCGCTCACCGGGCCGTTGAAGAACGGCTTCGACCAGCCGCCCTGCGGCTCATAGATCTTGTCGTTCAGCTTGCTGAAGAAGTGCAGGCCGCTCTCCGGCAGGTTGAGGAAGCGGAACTGCTGCTCCGTTCCGGTCTCGCGCCCGCGGATGGTTTCCACCAGGTTCGGCTCGTTGCGATTCGACAGCGAATAGGTGAACTGCCAGAAGAACAAGCTGTTGCCCAGGCTCGCCGCCGCGTGTTCGCCCTCAACACCGGTGGAGAACAACTGCCGCTCCACCCACTGCAGGCGCGTCGACCGCACATCCTGGTTGTTGCCGCCATTCAAGCCCGTGAACACGCGCGACTGCTGATCGCTATCGCGCGTCAGCGTGTTGCGGAAGAGCAGCTTGTTGTTGGCGTTCAGGCGGTAGGCCGCGTTGAGCACGGCGCCCATGCGCACGCCCTCGGTGTCGGTGTTGAAATCCGAATAGTCGCTGAAGATCTGCGCCCGCCCGCCGCCGGAGTTCACCAGGAACCGCCGCGCCTCGTTGATGTGCTGGGGAGAGTTGGTGAAGGTGAGCGCCCCCACCACGCCCAGCTTGCCGTAGCTGTTGCCGCCCGACACCGAGTAGGTCTGGCTGGGGCGCATGGAGCGGACCGGAGTCACCTCATATTGCCGCGGCATCGAACGGCCAAACTGCTGGAACTCCTGGTCGTTGAAGCTGCCCACGAAGAGCCGCTTGTCCGTGGGAATCGACGACGGCAGGTCGCGCGCCGAGGCCCCGAAGCCAAGCGCCTCGCCCGCGCTGTTGATGGGCTGGCCGAGAAAGCGGTTAAAGGTGGTTTGCGTGTTGAACCCGTAACTGACGCTCACGTTCAGCGTCTTCTGCGCCGGGAATTCAACCGTGGTCATTTGCACCAGGCCGCCGGAGAACTCACCCGGCAGGTCAGGGCTGTAGGTCTTCAGCACCTTGATGTTGTCGATCAGCGAAGCTGGGAAGAGATCGAGCGGCACCACGCGCCGCTCCGGCTCCGTCGTCGGCAGCATGGCGTTGTTGAGCATCGTCGACGAGTAGCGCTCGCCGAGCCCGCGCACGAACACGTAGCCGCCTTCCACCACCGACACGCCGGTTACCTTTTCCAGCGCGCCCGCGGCGTCCGACGCCGGCCCGGACTTCAGTTCTTCGTTGCTCAGCGAGTCGCTCACCACCGCGGAGAGCTTGCGCTCGGTGAGCGCCGCTTCGGCCGTGGCGGCCACCGCGCTGATGCGCTCCACCACGTCCACCACGGTCGACTGGCCCTTGGGCGCCATCACCGTGCTCGCCTCGGCCACCTCGCCCGATTTCACATCGAGTTCCTCGACCGCTGCGTCCATATAGAGCGGCGACGTGAGCCGCAAAATGTACTTGCCCGGCGCCAGGTTCAGGCGAAACGTGCCGTCCTGGTTCACTTCCACCGTCTGCTGTTCCGGACCTTCGGTTCGGATGGTCACTTGTTTAGCCGGTTGACCGTTGGAAGCGTCAAACACGCTCCCGCTGACCGTTCCCGGCGGGGTTTGTCCCCATGCGGCCAAGGCCAAGAGCCCAGCCGCCAGGGTCCTCGCAATCACATGCTGTATGTTCACGTTGGTTCGTTCCAAAAAGGGGGGGATTGAGACTTACTCCACCCAGAACGACACCGGATTGCTCGCCACTCCGTTTACCGTAATGAACAGCGTCACGCGGCCCGTGATGGAAGCGATGTTGGGCACGGCCGCATTCACCTGGCAGATGCCGGGAAACTGCGGATGCGCGCCCGCGAACTGCACGCCCACTTCACGAACGTCAATGAACGCCTTCACCGAGGCGGCGGCGGGGGAGAGCGTTGTGGGAGGCGCACCATCCGTAATGGCTGGATTGGTGGCCCCACAACCGGTCGCGTAGATCTGAATGATCTCGCCGCGCTTGGCTCGCGCGGCCGAACTGTTGATGGAGAAGTCCTGGTTTTGAAGAATGCCTTGCCCGGTGTTTTGCACGTCACTCTGCGCAAGCCCGGGGGCGATGTCGAACACTTTCACCGTGCCGCGGGCGATGACGTTGCTGCCCTGCACCACTTCCACGGTCTGCTTGTCGAGCGGCGTCGCCGCCGGCACAACGAAATTAATCTGGCTGCTGGAGACGAAATAAAGAGGAGCGTCGACGCCGTTCACCTTGAGGGTGACGCCGGCCAGCGTCTTGGGCATCGGCGACAGAGTCGAGGCCGAGGTTGTAGCCACGCCCGTGAAGGTGCCGTAGGCGCTCGCGATCGATCCTGGAGCCACCGGGAAATCTCCCGTGTAGCCGGCATAGTTCACCACGGCCACCGGGCCGGGCGTCTGCGCGAAGCTCACCGCAGAGAGACACAACGTCATCGCAAGCAGCAGGGCGGATGGTTTCATGAAGGCTCCTCGATCGGGAAAGGATGTTGTGGAGTGGGAGGGACAAGCCGGCGCACCGGAAGGAGAGACTGGGCTTGGTCCCGTGTAAACAACAAATGTGATGGTATCGACGAGCCATTTATGTTAAATGACTTCTATATGACGATCAGGTAAAAACGAAGCTCGCCCTACTCTCCCAGCGACGGCAAATTCTCCCCACAACACGAATGTTGCGAGTTTGTTTCGCGCAACATTCCTCCGGCTGCCGCGTTTGACACTACAGGAGGATGCAGTATGAACACGCTGTTACAAAGCGCGCTCGTCATCGGAGCTTTGAGCGCCCTGGCCTTGCAAGCGGCAGGCCCAATCGGCCATCAGCAATCGTCCAACCAGTGGCGCATCATCGCCGGCGCCCGCGGCGGTGGCCTCACGCGCTATGAGGCGGCTCGCCTTCAGGCCCGCGACAACGCCATCCAACGCACCATCCGCCGCGACACCCTCGACGGCCGCGGACTCACCCTCCGTGAACGCGTCAAGATTGATGCCCTCCAGGACTCGCTTTCGCGCGACATCGCCCGCCAGCGCCGCGACGGACATTGCCGCTAGCTTCGGCTAGAATCACTCAGGAGACCAGCCAGCATGAAACGCTTCCTTTCCCTCTCTATCGCCGCGGCGCTTGCCGCAGCCACGCTCGCCGCGGCCGATCGCCCGGCCGAGCGCCAGAAGAACCAGCAGAAGCGCATCAAAGAAGGAGTCGAATCAGGCGAGCTCACCAAACGTGAAGTCCGCAAGATCGAACAGAAGGAGCGCAAGCTGCATCGCGAGATCGTGAAGGACCGCGTCGATGGCCCCGGGCTCACGCCCGCCGAGCGCGCCAAGATCGAAGCCAAACAGGATGCCCTGAGCGGCAAGATCGCCAAGGAAAAGCACGACGCGCAAACGCAGAAGAAGCAGTAGGCAACTAAACGGTTGCGTGTGGGGCGGGTGCGGCCCTCAGGCCGGTTCGCTCCACGGCGCGCCTTCCCTCCACTGGTCGATCGACGCCTGCCATTGCCGGTAGCGCGCCCGCATCGCGCTTACCCGCTGTGCCTGATCGGAAGCCTTGGCCAGATTGCGCTCCTCCAGCCGGTCGTTGCGCAGATCGAACAACTCCTCATACTGCGGCTGGCAGTCTGTATATAAGGTGTACTTCCAGTCGTTCGTGCGCACGCCCTCGGTCGAAGGAATCCAGCCGTTGTTGGGGAAGTTGTGTTCGTAGTAGAACTCGCTTCGCCAGGGCGTCCGCTCGCCGCGCAGAAGGGAAGAGAAGTCGCGCCCCATCGTGCCGTCAGGCGCGCGCACGCCCGCTAGCGAGAGCATCGTCGGATGAAAGTCGATGTTCAGCGTTGTTTCGGCCACGCGCGCTCCACGCCGCCGCGCCGGCAGCCGCGGATCGAACACCACCAGCGGCGTGCGGATCGACTCTTCGTGCATGAACCACTTGCCCGCCAGCCCATGCTCGCCGAGATAGAAGCCATGGTCGCCCGTGAACAGGATGACCGTGTTGCGGTCGCGCCCCTGCTCCTGTAGTTTGCGCCGCAGCAGCCCCACCTGCGTGTCCACCTCCGTGATCAGCCGGTAGTACTTGCGCATGCTGCTCTGGAACAGCTCCGGCGTGCCGTAGCGCACCGCCCAGCGCCTGCGGTTCTCGGAGCGTTGCACCTCAATCGGCATCTGCTCGATGTAGCGCGTGTCGGCCGTCTTCGGCCAGGGGAACTTCACGCCGTCATACATCCCCTCGGTCGACTTGCCCGGCCGGAACTGCTCCGGGCTGTTGTCATCCACATGGGGCACGTTGAAGCTCACCGACAGGCAAAACGGTTTCTCCTTCGGCGCCTGGTTAAGGAACTCCAGCGCCTGTCCGCCGAACATCTCCGTGACATGCACCTCGCGGCCCTGATACTGCGGGAATCGCGGCCCCTGCCCTGGCACGCCGCGCCAGAAATCGAACCGCTGCGCCGGCATCGTCGGCCCGGCGCCCACGCCGTACTTGCCGATGAAGCCCGTGTGGTAGCCACTGGCGCGCATCAGTTCCGGATAGGTGCGCCGCATCTGGTCGGCGCTGAACGGCTTCTGGAAATCCCAAATGTTGTGCGCCCGCGCGTAGAGCCCCGTGAAGATGCTAGCCCGCGAGGTCATGCAGATGGCCGTGGTGACGCAGTGCTGGTCGAAGGTCACGCCTTCAGCGGCCATGCGGTCCAGGTTCGGCGTCTGGATGATGCGGTTGCCCATGCAGCCCAGGGCATCCAGCTTATGGTCGTCGGTGAGCAGGAAGATGATGTTCGGCCTGTCTTCCCCTCCACCACCCGTTCGTTGTGCAAATGCTGCGGTTGAGGCCGTGCTGGCGGCCGTTCGAAGGAAAGCTCTGCGGTCCATTTCAGGCCCAATGATACACTCAAACTAACCACTTCTTTCCCCATGGGCTCACAAGACTTGCGCCGACAGGCGCTCCTCGACGCGCTTTCCTCACGCATTCTCGTTCTCGATGGCGCGATGGGGACGATGATCCAAGATGCGCAACTCACCGCTGATGATTTCGGCGGCCACGACCTGGAAGGATGCAACGAGAACCTCGTCCTTACCCGGCCTGACGTGATCACCGAGATCCACCGCGCCTACTTTCGCGCCGGATCCGACATCGTCGAAACCAACACCTTTGGTTCCACGCCCGTCGTGCTCGCCGAATATGGCCTCCAGGACAAGGCGTATGAGATTTCGCGCGAAGCCGCGCGCCTGGCCCGCGTCGCCGCCGACGAGTTGTCCACCACCGCCCGGCAGCGCTTTGTGGCCGGCTCCATCGGGCCTACCACCAAGTCGATCACCGTCACCGGCGGCATCACGTTCCCGGAACTGGTTGAGAACTTCGCCATCCAGTCGCGCGGCCTGCTCGACGGCGGCGCCGACCTGCTGCTGGTGGAAACCTCGCAGGACACGCGCAACGTCAAAGCCGCTCTCATTGCCATCGCCCGGCTCTCCGAGGAGCGCGGCTACACAATCCCCACCGTGGTGTCAGGCACCATCGAACCGATGGGCACCATGCTCGCCGGCCAAACCGCCGACGCCCTCTACACCTCGCTGGCCCACGCCCCGCTGCTCGCCATCGGCCTGAACTGCGCCACCGGCCCCGAGTTCATGACCGACCACATCCGCACGCTCCACGAGATGTCGTCGACGCGCATCTCCTGCTACCCCAACGCCGGCCTGCCCAACGAAGAGGGCCTTTACCTGGAGACCCCCTCCACGCTGGCCGCGCAACTGGAGAGGTTCGTCGACCACGGCTGGCTCAACCTCATCGGCGGCTGCTGCGGCACTACGCCCGCCCACATCCAGGCCATCGCCCAGATGGTGGAAGGCAAACGCCCGCGCACGGCTCCCGGCGCCGAGCGGCGCACTTACTTTTCCGGCATCGAAACGGTGGAGGCCGACGACTCCAACCGCCCGCTCATCGTCGGCGAGCGCACCAACGTCATCGGTTCGCGCGCCTTCAAGAAGCTCATCAACGAGGAGCAGTGGGAAGAAGCCACCGACATCGCCAAACGCCAGGTGCGCAACGGCGCGCACATCATTGACGTCTGCCTGCAACAGTCCGAGCGTGACGAGATCAACGACATTGCGCCCTTCTACGAAAAGCTCATTCGTAAGATCAAGGCCCCCATCATGATCGACACTACCGATCCGCGGGCCATCGAGTTATCGCTCACTTACTGCCAGGGTAAGTCGATCATCAACTCCATTAACCTCGAAGACGGCGAGGAGAAGTTCGAGAATGTGTGCCCCATCGCCCGCCAGTACGGCGCCGCGCTGGTTGTGGGCACCATCGACGAGGATCCCCTCCAGGCCCAGGCCTTCACGCGCCAGCGCAAACTGGAGATCGCCCAGCGCAGCCACGATCTGCTTACGGCCAAGTACGGCATCCCGGCCGAGGACCTCATCTTTGACCCGCTCGTCTTCCCTTGCGCCACCGGCGATGAGAACTACATTGGCGGCGCCGTGGAAACCATCGAAGGCGTGCGGCTGATCAAAGAGAAGATCCCGCACGTGAAGACCGTGCTCGGCGTCTCCAACATCAGCTTCGGCCTGCCCGCCGCCGCGCGCGAAGTGGTCAACAGCGTCTTCCTCTACTACTGCACCAAGGCCGGCCTCGACCTTGCCATCGTCAACGCCGAGAAACTCGAGCGCTTCGCTTCCCTCGATCCGCACGAGCGCGCGCTGGCGGAAAACCTGCTCTTCAACCGGCCCGTGCCCGCGGCAGGAGGCCTGCTCGACGCCCCTGAAGACTGGCGCCAACAGACGCGCGAACAAAAAGCCGCCATCAACCAGCACCACATCGCCGCCATTGCCGAACACTTCCGCACGGCCGTCGCCAAGGAGCGCATCTCCGCCGCCGAACTGCCCCTCGACGATCGCCTCTCGCGCTACATCATCGAAGGCTCCAAGGACGGCCTCGTTGACGACCTCGAGCGCAAGCGCGCCGAAGGCGCCGCGCCGCTGGACATCATCAACGGCCCGCTCATGAAGGGCATGAGCGAAGTCGGCCGTCTGTTCAACAACAACGAACTCATCGTCGCCGAAGTGCTCCAATCGGCCGAGGCCATGAAGACCGCCGTCGCTCACCTCGAACAGTTCATGGAGAAGGCCGACACCGCTTCGCGCGGCAAAATCGTGCTCGCCACCGTCAAGGGCGACGTCCATGATATCGGCAAGAACCTCGTCGAGATCATCCTCTCAAACAACGGCTACGCCGTAGTCAACCTCGGCATCAAGGTGCCGCCGGAAGACCTCATCAAGGCCTACAAGCAGCACCTGCCCGACGCCATCGGCCTGTCGGGACTGCTCGTGAAGTCCACCCAGATGATGGTGGCCACGGCCAACGATTTCCGCGACGCGGGCATCCAGGTGCCTCTGCTTGTGGGCGGCGCGGCGCTGAGTGAGAAGTTCACCACGCTCAAAATCGGCCCCGCCTACCAGGCCCCCACCTTTTACGCCAAGGATGCGATGACCGGCCTGCGCCTGCTCAACGAGATCATGGACCCGGCCCAGCGCGACGGCCTGCTCTCCTCGCACATCTACACCGAAGCCCCGCCCGCGGCCCTCGCCGCCATGGAACCCGCCGAGCCCGTCAACGGCTTTCAGCGCAGCAGCAAAGTCTCGCTCACCGTACCCCCGCTTGCGCCGCCCTACGCGGACCGCCGCGTGCGCCTGCTTCCCAACCTGACCGAGGTCTGGAGCTACATCAATCCCTTCATGCTCTATGGCCGCCACCTTGGCTACAAAGGCAACTTCGAGCAGGCCCTGCTCCATCGCGAACACAAGGCGCTCGATCTCTTCCACAAGGTGGAGGAGATCAAGCACGGCGCGCGCGAATGGATGAAGGTCCGCGCTGTCTGGCAATTCTTTGAAGCCGAGCGCGATGGCAACACGATCCACCTCTTCCAGGCAGGGCAGGGAACTCCCACTCACTCCTTCCATTTCGGCCGCCAGCCGCTGGAAAACGGCCTCTGCCTCTCTGACTACGTCCTGCCCGCCGCTCCCCACCGCGACTCGCTCGCGCTCTTTGTCACCACCGCCGGCGAAGGCGTCCGCGAGCGCTCCGAGGAAGCCAAGGCCGCCGGCCGCTTCGTCGAGGCCCACGCCTTGCAAGCCCTCGCCATTGAGACCGCCGAGGCCGCCGCCGAGTACGTCCACCGCCGCCTGCGCGAAGACTGGGGCCAGCCCGACCCCGCCGACATGACCATGCAGCAGCGCTTCACCTCGCGCTATCGCGGCAAGCGTTACAGCTTCGGCTATCCCGCCTGCCCCAATCTCGACGACCAGGCCGGCCTCTGGCAACTGCTCCTACCCGAAGAGATCGGCGTCCAACTCACCGAAGGCATGATGATGGAGCCCGAGGCCAGCGTCAGCGCCCTCGTGTTCCACCATCCCGACTGCGCCTACTTCACCGCTGCCGACGCCAGTGCGGCTTTAATCGATTAACAGGAGGTCCTCATGCATCGCCTCGCGATTGCCGCCGTCCTATGCTGTACCGTCCTTGCCCAGGGCCAACCGCCAGCGCCGCCGGCGCCTAAACCCGCTGCACCTCTCACCTTCCGCGATGAAAAGGCCATCCTGAAAACCCACTCCATCAAAGTGGGCGGCAAGGACCTCGCCTACCGCTCGCTCACCGGCTTCCTGCCCATCAAAACCGAAGCCGGCGAAATCGAAGCGCAGCTCTTTTACACCGCCTACCTGGTCGACTCCGGCGACGCCAAACAGCGCCCCGTCACCTTCTGCTTCAACGGCGGCCCCGGCGCCGGATCGCTCTGGCTTCACCTCGGCGCCATCGGCCCGCGCCGCGTTCCCATGAACCCCGACGGCTCCATGCCCCCGCCGCCCTACCGCCTCGTCGACAACCCCTCCACCTGGCTCGACAAAACCGACCTCGTCTTCATCGACCCCGTCGGCACAGGCTACTCGCGCGCCAAAACGCCCGACATCGCCAAGCGCTTTTTCTCCCTGCGCGGCGACATCGAATCGGTCGGCGCCGTCATCCGCACCTGGCTCACCGAGAACCGCCGCTGGGGCTCGCCGCTCTTCCTGGCCGGGGAAAGCTACGGCACCACGCGCGCCGCCGGACTCGCCGGCCACCTTGTGGAGAAGGGCGTCTCCTTCAACGGCATCTTCCTCATCTCCACTATCCTCAACTTCCAAACCGCCCGCTTTGCCCGCGGCAACGACCTGCCCTACGCCGTCTTCCTGCCCACTTACACCGCCATCGCCCACTACCACAAGCGCCTCCCGGCCGACCTCCAGGCCTCGCTCGAAAAAGCCATCGGCGAGTCCCGCCGCTATGCTTCCGGTGAGTATCAGAGCATCCTATATAAAGGAGACGCACTGACCGCCGCCGAACGCCAGAAGGCCGTGGCCCAACTCGCCCGCCTCACCGGGCTCAGCCCCGCCTTCATTGACCGCTCTGATCTGCGCATCGAAATCCAACGCTTCTGCAAGGAACTCATGCGCGAGAAAGGGCTCACCGTGGGCCGCCTGGATGGCCGGCTGACCTCCTCCACCGAAGGCAGCCTGGCTTCCGAACGCCCCGAGTTCGATCCCTCCCTCACCGCCATCCGCCCCCCCTACACCTCGGCCATGAACCAATATGCGCGCGAGGAATTGGGCTTTGAAACCGAGTACGAGTATTTCGCTCTCGGCGGAGGCATCAGCGCTCCCTGGGACTTCCACATCGCCTCCTCCCCCGGCGGCCAGGGTTATGCGGATACTTCGCTGGCCCTGCGCGAAGCGCTCGCCAAGAACCCGTATATGAAGATCTTCGTCGCCTCCGGTTACTACGATCTGGCGACCCCATTCGAAGCCGCCCTCTACACCATCCACCACATGGGCCTGGATGGTAATCTACGCAAAAACTTCCACTTTGCCGAATACGAAGCCGGCCACATGATGTATATTCACGAGGCCTCGCTCACCAAGTTCAAACAGGACGTGGATCAATTCTTTACTGGTACTCTTGCCGCCAGGTAATGGCACCAAACAGCCCTCCCATTGGTACTGATTCTGATGTTTTCTCCCACGCTGTGTAAATACTCCGGACTCAGTATGTAGGGGTCCAGTACCATTACTTTCATTCTGAGTGAAAGTATGGAATCACTTCCCATTGACGCTATTCTCCTTCTGTGCGCTTGTGCTGGAAAGCATTGGTTGCTTCCCGCCGGCGCGATTATTGGAGGAGAGATCAGATGAAGAGAATCCTGGCCCTTGCGGCTGCAGTACTTATTCCGGGCGCGCTCCTGGCCGCCCCCATTACGATCGTTTTCAAGAGCGGCGATCCTTACTTCGGCTCGCCCGCTACCTCGCCGATTCCGTTGGACCTCGACGGCGATACGCTGATCAACAGCAATCCTTACGTTCTGCCCGGCCTGCCCTCAATCAGCATCTCGGCCAGCAGCACGCTGAACATCAACGGCAACCCAGCCACGGCCTACATTTCCTGTGAGGATAACAATTCCTCCGGTTGCGACTCCGGTGGCCTCGGCGTGTACACGCCGCTGAACGACCCGCTCTACCGCGACGAGGTGGATCAGGTTCTGGCCACCGAGACGCTGAGCATCAACGCGCTGACTCCCGGCTGGTACATTTCCGAGATCAAATTCAAGGGTCTTGACGGCTCGGTCGACCCCACCTGCATCCGCTTCGTCGGTTGCTTCGGCGGCAGCCCTGAGGAGACGGCTGTCATCAACATCCTCGGACCAGCCGCCGGCCCCTATTTCCACGGCGGAAACTCGGGAAACACCTACAACTTCGCGGTTCCCACCGAATTCACCAGCGTGAACATCACCACGGGTGGCAGCAGCTCTCAGTTCCAGGTCAAGTCGGTGACTTTGGAAGAGATCCCGGCCGCCGCTGACACGCCCGAGCCCGGCACCTACGCCCTGATGGGCGCCGGTCTGGCCGCGCTGGCCTTGATCCGCCGCCGGAAGGTCTAGTTTTCGCTTCCCCTCCAGACGGCAACGGGCGGACCCAAGGGTCCGCCCGTTTTCCATTTCTCCACAGTGCCGCGCGCTACATCTTCAGCACATTCACCTGAAACCGCTCAGGCGGCAGGTCGCCCGCCGGAGCATGACTCATGCTCGCCCAGGTGTGATACGCGCTGTTGGCCACCGTCGCATCCAAATAAAAGAGAAACTGATCCGAAAAGACATCCAACTGCGGTCGCCGCCGGAACGTCAGCCGCAAGCCCACCGCCTTTTCCAGGTCCACTCCTTCCCGCGCTGGCACAGCCTTGTCCTCAAGCAGCGTGACAAAGCTCGCCCGCCCCGCATGCGGCCACACATCCGGCCGCAGCAGCGCGCGCAGGTTCGGCTTGGACTCAAACGTGATCTCACACTGCCTGATCCACTCCAGCACATCGTCGCCCCACTGCCAGTGGTGCGCGATGCGCAGATAGCGGTCCACCAGGTTCAACGCCATGTCCATCTTGCGGCGTCCGCTTTCGGCCTCCCCCACCACGGCGTCCAGCGCGTAGCTGGGCACAAGGTCTTCCTTCTCGATCAGGTTCGTGGCCATGTCGACTACCTTGTCGAGCCGGCGGACCGGCGGCTGCTCATGCACCAACAGGGGTGGCAGCTCATGTACGGTTTCCCCTGGCAACTCGACATACTTGCGATCACCGAGGATGTCCATACGATTCCTCCCTTACCCTCTTCTATCGGATCAACTACCGAATTGTTGAGTCCCTTCCTGCCCATCGAGACGCCGCGGCTCCCCCAAAGGTTCCCTTCCGCCGCTGATTGCGCAGATGATTTGCAGTTCTTTACCCGCCTTTACATTCAGCGCCCCCGCCCGCTCGCCATCCACGAACAACCGGATGTGTTCGCGAATCCGCCCCGCCTCGTCGATCATCCGAAAGCGAATGCCCGGAAACTGCCCCTCGAGCGCCTCCAACAGATCGCCCACGCTCGCCCCGGCCTCGGCCTTCACTAGACACTCGCCGCGCTCCCGCGTATAGCTGCGCAGCGGTCCGGGAACGTAGACGCGCACTTCCGCGCTCACTATCAGGTACGCCGCCTCCACGCTCTGAATCCTCGGCAACCCCTCGGCAATCGCCTTCCAACTCTCGCCCTCGTCGCGGCTGGCCCACACCGCGCCCTGCGTCGTTCCGAAGTACAAGCCCACGCGCTTTTCGGCATCGGCCGTCATCGCTTGCCGGAACACCGTCCACCATGCGTTCGATTCCGGCATGCCTTTGTCGAGCCGCTGCCAGCTCTTGCCTGCGTTCGACGTCCGGTACACCGCCGGCTTGCCTTCCGGGCTCGTCCGTGGCCACACGCTTGTCCCATCCATCGGAAACACCCAACAGGTGTCCGGATCGCGCGGATGGAGCACCACCGGAAAACCGATGTCGCCCACCTTTTTCGGCATCTTCATGCCGATCCGCTCCCACAGCCCCGCGGCGCGCTCCATACGGTAGATGCCGCAGTGGTTCTGCTGGTAGAGCCGGTCCGGCATCAACGGATGCAGCCGCACGCAATGCGGATCGTGTCCGTATTCGGCATCGGGCGAAGGCAGAAACTCCGCATGGCAGCCTTTGTTCAGCGGCGTCCACGTCGCCCCGCCGTCGCGCGACTCAAACACACCGCCCGCCGACATGCCGATGTAGAGATGCCTTGCATCGCGCGGATCGACGTTGATCGAATGCAGGCGCGCCCCATCCGGCGGCGAGTCTTCCTTCATGCCGCACCAGTCGGCCCACTTCTCATGGCGATTGAAACCGTCCACGCTCGCCCACGTGTCGCCGTGGTCTTCGCTGCGGAACAGACCTTGCGGTGAGGTGCCCGCGTACCACACGCCCTTCTCCGAGGCATGGCCCGGCTGCAGCCAGAAGACGTGGTCCACCGTGCGCGGCTCGTCCACTCCGCTGTGGCTCTTCCGCAGCAGCCCTTCCGGAAACGCTGGTGGGCGTTTTGCTTCCGTCCACTTCCGGCCGCCGTCCTTGCTCACCATCACCGTCGGCCCCAGGTGCCCCGCCTTCGACGACAGCACCATCCGCTTTGGCTCGCGCGGGTCCTGCACAATGTGGAACACCGAAGTGCCGAAACAGATCGGCGCGGAAATGTTCCAGCGCCTCCGCCCCCCATCGGCCTGCAACATCCAGGCCCCCTTCTTCGTGCCAACCAGCAATCGGGGTGTTGTGCTCAATGCCATCTCTGTTTTCTACGCCCTTTCTGCGCCTCCGTCAAGTAAGAAATCACCCGCCCCCACCGCCAGCCCTCAATCCCCCTGGCTGCTGACCCGCCCCACGCTGCAATGCTATGCTGCATGTTCATGTCAGAACTCGCCTACACGATTGGCGTCGACCTCGGCGGCACCAACCTCCGCGCCGCCGCCATCGACCGCTCCGGCCGCCTCCTCGACAAAATCGCCGGCGCCACCAACTTCGAAGAGGGCCGCGACGCCGTCCTCGACGACATCGCAGCCGCCATCAACCAACTGCGCGCGCGCTACGGCTCTGCCGGCTTCCACGGCATCGGCATCGGCGTGCCCGGCTTCATCAACATTGAACAAGGTCTCATCGTCGGTACGCACAACCTGCTGGGCTTCGACGGCTTCCCCATGCGCGACGAACTCGCCCGTCGCCTGAACACCCCCGTGGTCCTGGAAAACGACGCCAACGCAGCCGCTTTGGGCGAGAAGTGGATCGGCGCCGGGCGCGACGTTAACGACCTGGTCCTGCTCACGCTCGGTACCGGTATCGGCGGCGGCATCATCTCCGGCGGCCGCGTCCTCCACGGTTACGTCGGCATGGCCGGCGAACTAGGACACATTACGGTCCTGCCCGACGGCTATCCCTGCGGCTGCGGCAACAACGGCTGCCTGGAGAAACACGCCTCAGCCACCGCCGTTGAGGCGATGGCCAAGCTCGTCACCCTCGGTGACAACCTCACGGCTAAGGATGTCTTCCACCTCGCTGAAGAGGGAAATCGCAACGCCCAGCGTGTCTTTGAACAGATGGGCATGGCCCTCGGCATCGGCCTGGCCACGCTCATCAATGTCTTCAACTTTCCTCTGTATCTGTTGAGCGGGGGTGTTTTACCTGCGTGGAAATTCTTCGCCCCCGCGATGATGGAACAGATCGAAAGGCGCTCGTTCACCTTCCGTAACACGAAAACCCGCGTCGAGCCCGCCACCCTCGGCAACCAGGCCGGACTCTTCGGCGCCGCCTACCTCCCCTTCCTCATGCAGAAGCTCACCGCCGGGGCCTAGCCCGTCTAGTCCGTCTGAAACCAACCGTCTCCGTGGCCCGGAGGGGTACTACGGGTTCCATCCATACGCGCGATCTCCCATCCTATTACCTCGATTACCTTCGTACTGTTTTTGCCCCCAACTGCGGGTTCACCATTCCCCACGAAAGAAAAAGAGGGTAGAGTGAAAAAATCCTGGGCTGTACGGTGACTTGCCGTCGCGTTCAGGAATTGAGGAGGAGAATACCTATGCAGCGAAACAAGTCGCAAGAACTTGTGCATACTCACGGGGCCGCTTCGGAGTCCGACCACCCGAACGTCACCCCAATCAATCCCATCGAGAGCCTTCTGGACCAGGCTGACCAGGCCGTCCGGAGCGGAAACATTCAAGAATCCCGGGAACACCTAACCCGGATCTTTGAACTGCTCGCCGGCTCTCCCTACACCCGCATAACTGTTCCCACCGAGCCGCATTACTCGGGGGAGCTGTTGGCCATGCGGCAATCCGCCTGATCTAGGCGATTCGCTCTCAATCCGGCGCGGTGGACTCATTCTTAGGGAGCCCCCCGCGCCGTTTTCACGTCTGGATCGCCCCCCGTCCCGTCCTTCCGCGGGAGCTTCCCGGGAAAATGCGAACTGATGATCCGATCCGGTCCTGATTGCCGCTTTAGACAGTAAGCGGCACTCGCGATCCCCAACGGCTTGCCTCAACGGGCCGTCATCGCGAAAAGGGCTCACAGAAGTCCCGGCCGCCACTGATTGGGAGGAGACCATCATGGCTGTTACGGAGTTCTACGTTCCTGTCAAGCGGGAAACCGCCGCGCTCGAAGCCCTCATCCGCCGCGCACACGACGCCATGGATCGAGGCAACGACGCCGAGTTCCGCGCTTATCTGAGCGGCATCGTGGAGATCCTGTCCGCCGAGCAGGCGAACCCGGCCAGCGCCCGGCTATCGGCCTAGGCTCGCCCGGCGCCCTGCCAGCATGGCTTCACGACCTGCGCGGCGTGTCCCCTGCATGCCCCACGACCCGCGCGCCGTGCCATCCGCGCGAGACCATGCGCGCCAAACCATCCCCGCGGGACCGTGCGCGAGTAACCACCCGCGCGTAACCATCCGCGCCACGCTTCCCGCGCCAGTACAATAGTGTGCTTATGTACTGGCTCGGCATCGACATCGGCACCGGAGGCTCGCGCGCCCTCCTCATCAAGGAGGACGGGCAGGTCACCCACGGCTTCACCGCCGCCCACGACGACATCATCATGCACCGCCCGCTCTGGGCCGAACAACGCCCGGAGAACTGGTGGGATGCCGCGCAGGCCGCCATCCGCGGCGTCCTGCAGGCGGCCTCGATCGACGGCAGCCAGGTCGCCGCCATCGGCCTCTCAGGCCAGATGCACGGCCTCACGTTGCTCGACGAGGCCAACCAGGTCATCCGCCCTGCCCTCATCTGGTGTGACCAGCGCCCGCAGGAACAGGTCGACTTCGTCCACGCCACCCTCGGCCGCGCCAACGTCGTCCGCTGGACCGCCAATCCCGTCCTCACCGGCTTTACCCTGCCCAAGCTCCTCTGGGTCCGCGACCACGAGCCCGAAAACTTCGCCCGCGTGCGCCACGTCCTGCTGCCCAAGGACTACATCCGCTTCTGCCTCACCGGCGAATATGCCACCGAGGTTTCCGACGCCTCCGGCACCTCGCTGCTCGATGTCGTCCACCGCCGCTGGTCAGGCGAGATGATCGAAGGCCTCAAGCTCGACCCCGCCATCCTGCCCCGCGTCTATGAGTCGCCCGAAATCACCGGTCGCGTCAGTGAAGCGGCCGCCGCCCTCACCGGCCTCAAGCCCGGCACGCCCGTCGTGGGCGGTGGCGGCGATCAGGCCAGCTCCGCCGTCGGCAACGGCATCGTCGAACCCGGCATCGCCAGCGACACCCTCGGCACCTCCGGCGTCGTCTTCGTCCATCTCGACGAGCCCGCCTACGACCCCGAAGGCCGCGTCCACACCTTTTGCCACGCCGTTCCCGGCAAGTGGCATGTGATGGGCGTCACGCAAGGCGCCGGGCTGTCGCTGCAGTGGTTCCGCAACCAGCTTGCGCCCGCCGAATCCTACGACGACCTCACCGCGCTCGCCGCAACCGCCCCCGCGCTCTCGCAAGGCCTCTACTGGATGCCCTATCTCATGGGCGAACGCACGCCCCACGTCGACGCCTACGCCCGCGCCGCCTGGATCGGCCTCACCGCCAAACACACCCGCGCCGACATGGTCCGCGCCCTGCTCGAAGGCGTCACCTATTCGCAGAAGGACTGCCTCGTGCTCGTTGAGCGCATGGGCGCGCGCGTCGATAAGGTCCGTCTCTCCGGCGGCGGCGCCAAGAGCCCCTTCTGGCGTCAGATGTTCGCCGACGCCTTCAACAAGACCATCGCAACGCTGGAAACCCAGGAAGGCTCGGCCTACGGCGCCGGACTCCTCGCCATGGTCGGCTCCGGCCGCTTCCCCTCGGTCGAAGCCGCCTGCCGCGCCGCTATCCGCGAGACCACCACCGTCACGCCCGACCCCGCCGCCGCCGCCACCTACGCACGCGGCTATGAGGTATTCACGCAGCTCTATCCGGCGTTGAAGGACGTGTATCCGAAGTTGTAGTCACTTCTCCACCACAAACAACCGCGACGGCGCATCCTCCGGCAGCAGATACAACCGCTCGCCGCGCCACGTCATCCCCTCATTCGTAAATGGCACGCCGCGATCCGTCTTGCCTACCGTCAAGCGCCGCAGCAGCGTCCACGTCACCGGGTCCCACCACTCAATCGCCCCCGCCTCCCGCGCCACACCCTCGCGCGGCGAATTCCCCGAGGCCAGCAGCCGCCCGCCGAGCAGCTTCAAATCCTGAAACCCCGTCCGCCCCGGATTCGGCCGCCGCCCCAACTCGCGCCCCTCCTTCGACCACACATACAGCAGCTTGCTATCCCAGTTCCCGCCCATCAGCGAATCCGGCCCCGCCGCGACACACCCAATGTGATCGGCCACCTCAAAGCGGCTCTCCACCCGCAGCGTGTCGCGATGCAGCCGCACCACCGTTGTCGGCCCGTCGCGATCATACTCGGCCACCGGCACCCACACCGACTCGCCATCCAACTGCAAGCCTCCGGCGTGAATGCGCCGCCCTTCCTGCACCTCCACCTGCCGGATTAATTCGCCCGTGCGCACGCTCAGCAGCGACACATACCCCTTGCCCGCCTTCGCATCCACCGACGACACCCACAGCCGCTCGCCCTCAAGGTCGATCCCCTGCACATGGTGCAAATCGGGCTTCAGCGTTACCACCAGCCGGGGCGCAGCCTCCTGCGCCAGCGCCGCCCCCGCCATCGCCATCGCCAACGCCGCCAACAAGCCTCTACGCAAGCAACCCCTCCATCACATGCCCATGCACATCCGTCAGCCGCCGGTCGATTCCGTTATGCCGGTAGCTCAGGCGCGTGTGATCAATGCCCATCAAATGCAGCAGCGTCGCATGCACGTCGTAGCAGTACACCGGCTTCTCCACCGCCTTGTACGACCACTCATCCGTCGCCCCCCACGTCACGCCGCCGCGCACACCGCCCCCGGCCAGCCACGACGTGAAGCCGAACGGATTGTGATCGCGACCCTTGCTCCCTTGGCTGCACGGCATGCGCCCGAACTCGGTCGTCCAATACACGATCGTGTCCTCCAGCAGGCCCCGCGCCTTCAGGTCCTTTAAGAGCCCCGCCACCGGCTTGTCCAGCGCCGTGCCTAACTCGCCATGGTCCTTGGCCAGGTTCTCGTGGCTGTCCCAATTGCGCCGCGGGAAGCCGTTGTCGGCCCCGCTCCACACCTGCACAAAGCGCACGCCGCGCTCCACCAGCCGCCGGGCAACCAAACAACGCTCACCCATATCGGCCGTCAACGCATCATCCAGCCCATACAGCTTGCGCGTCGCTTCGCTTTCGCCCTTCACATCGAGCACCTGCGGCGCGCTCAACTGCAGCCGCGCCGCCATCTCATACGACGCCACCCGCGCATCCAACCGCGAATCGCCGGCACGCTCGGCCGCATACCCGCGATTCACCTTGCCCAGCAGCTCCAGCCCTTCGCGTTCGCTCGCCTCCGTGATGAAGCCGCTCTCCTTCGGCGCAAACAGGTCGTGAATCGGCGTCGGCGTTCCCACGCGAATCGACGTCGCCTGGTGCGCCGCCGGCAGAAAGCCCGACGACCAGTTCGCCGCGCCATTCGGCGGCATCCCGCGCGGGTCCGGCAACACAACAAACTCCGGCAAATTCTCGCTCTCGCTCCCCAATGCGTACGACACCCACGACCCCGCACTCGGAAAGCCCGGCAGAATGAACCCCGTGTTCTGCATGAATGTCGCCGGCCCGTGCACGTTCGACTTGGAAATCAACGACGCCACGAACCCGATGTCGTCCACGCACTGCGCCGTATGCGGCAGCAGGCTGCTCACCCACTTACCGCATTGCCCGTACTGCTTCCACGTCCACGGGCTCGGCATCACCACGCCCGGATTGCTCTGGAACAGCTCCACCTTCTCACCGGGGTCCCACTTCTCGCCGGCAAGCCTCACCAGCGACGGCTTATAGTCGAACGTGTCGCACTGGCTCGCCGCGCCCGACATGAATAGTTGAATCACCCGCTTCGCCCGCGCCTTGTGATGCAGGCCGCCGTTGAACTCCGCCCGCCCCTTGGCGCCGCCCTCGGCCTCGCGCGCCAGCAGATGAGCCAGCGCCAAGCCACCAAACCCGTTGCCAGCCGTGCTCAGGAATCGTCTCCGGTTCATCGCGCTCCTCAATCACCCGCACACAAGATCAATCGACAAACAAAAACTCATTCGTGTTGAACAACACGCGGCACAGGTTCGCCAGGCCGTGCTTCTTCGCATAGGCCGCATACTCCGCGCGCTCGGCCTCGGTCGCCTCACGCCCCAGCGCCAGCCGCACGGCCCGCTCCACACCGCCGCCTTCGGCTTCCACACGCCCCGCCTCCACTCGCGCCGCAAACTCCTTCGCCATGCGCAGCACAAACGGGTTGTTCCACACCGCCAGCGCCTGAATCGCCGTGATCGTCGTCGAACGCTTCGCCGTTAATACCGACGGGTCGGGGCAATCGAGCCTGTCCATAAACGGGTCCGGTACGCTGCGCACAATGAAGCGGTAGATGCTGCGCCGGTTCGCCCCCGGCGTCGTGGGATCGAACCGCGCATAGTCGTACACCGGCGAGTGGTCGTCCTTGAAGAAAAACATCCGCACCGGCGGCCCGCCCATCGTCAAGTCGAGCTTCCCGGCCACGGCCAGCATCGCATCGCGCAGCGCCTCGGCATCCAGCCGCGTGCGGTTCATCCGCCACAACAGCCGGTTCTCGGCATCCACCTTCGCCCCATCGTCACGCTGCGCCGACGACTGCTTGTACACCGCGCTCGTCACAATCAACCGGTGCAGCTGTTTCAACGATCCGCGCGCGTCATCGCGGAACCACACCGCCAGCCAGTCAAGCAACTCCGGATGCGACGGCTTCCCGCCCATGCGCCCAAAATCGTTCGCCGAATCCACAATGCCGGTGCCGAAATGATGCTGCCACACGCGGTTCACCACGCTGCGCCACGTGAGCACGTTGCCGCGATCGGTCAACCACTGCGCCAGCGCCGCCCGCCGCGCGCCTTCCTCGCTTCCCCGCACATCGAAATTCGCCGGCAATCCCTTCACACACGACAGCGCCCCCGGCGTTGCCTCTTCCTTCGGCGCGCGCACGTTGCCGCGATCCAACACATGCACCGCACGCGGCGCAAGCGACGGCCGGAAATTCCCCGCGCGCGGAAAATAGCTCGCCGCCGCATACACCGCCCGCGGCTTCGGCAACTCCGCCACGCGCGCATCGATGGCCTTCAACTCCTGCTCCAGCAGTGCCATCGCCGCGTAGGTATCCGGCCCGACAATCGCATCCACCAACAGCTTCCGCTTCGCCCGGTCAGCCACGCGCCGCGCTTCGAGCTCCTTCTTCTCGGCCTCCTCGGCGGCGTTCTTTGGCGTACCCAAATGCGCCAGCAACAGGCTCGCATCCTGAATGCGCACATCCAGCGCCGTGATCGCTTCGCTCGATGCAAACTCCACCTTGTTCAGCAACGGATGCAGCCGCCGCTGCACCGCCTGCTTTTCGGCAAGCAGCGCCCGCCGCCGCGCATACACCGCCGGATCATCGTCAAACGGCCGCTCCGCACGGTCCACGCCCGCAAACACCGCTTGCAGATTGTAGTATTCGCGCTGCGGAATCGGATCGAACTTGTGATCGTGACAGCGTGCGCAATGCGCCGTCATGCTCGTCACCGACGACATCACCTGCGCCACCACATCGTCGCGATCAAGAACGCGCGTCAGGTCCTTATCCACCGTCCCTTCGCGCAACTCCTGATGCCCCACGAAATCCCACGGTCCAGCCGCCAGGAACCCCGTCGCCACCAGTGCTTTCGGGTCGTTCGGCCACAACACATCGCCGGCCACCTGCTCTTGAATGAAGCGCGCATAGGGCTTGTCGTTGTTCAGCGCCTCGATCACCCAATCGCGATACGGCCACGCGTTCAACCGCGGCTTGTCCTTGTCATAGCCATGCGACTCGCCATAATGCGCCGCATCCAACCAGTGCCGCGCCCAGCGCTCGCCATAGCGCGGCGACTCGAGCAGCTTGTCCACCAGCCGCTCCCAGGCATCCGCCGCCGTGTCCCGCACAAACGCCTCCACCTCAGCCGTCGACGGCGGCAATCCCGTCAGATCGAAATAGACGCGCCGCACTAGCGTCCGCTTGTCCGCTTCCGGCGATGGCTCCAGCCCCTTGGCCCGCATCGCCCGCAGCAGGAACGCATCCAGTGGCGTCGTTCCCCAACCCTTCTCCGCCGGCACACTCACTGCCCCGAGCGGCCTCAGCGACCACCACGTCTCCTCGCCCGCGCCCGCCGAATCGTCCTTTGCCCCTTCCGCAATCCAACGCCGGATCACCGCCACCTGCCCGGCCGTCAACGGCGCGCCCACCTTCGGCATCTTTGGCTTCTCGCCGCTGATGGTGGCCACGAGCAGGCTGCCCTCTGCGTCCCCCGGCTTCACCGCCGCCCCCGACGCCCCGCCCTTCACCATCGCCGCCACGCTCGCCACCGACAAGCCCGCGCTCGCGTTGCGCGCTCCATGGCACACCGCGCATCGCTCAGCCAGCACCGGGCGCACCTCGCGCTGATAGCTCACCTCGGCCGCAAATAACGGGGAAACCAGCCCCAGCAGGGCCCAGAAACGCATGCCCATCAGCATATCTCAGCCCAGCCGGCACAACCAAGGATCGCCCGGGTGGGAGGCCCTCGCCCCCCGCCGCAACCCCGCAGCGACGGGGCTGCCCGCTCCCTCGCGGCCTGCCTCGACCCAATCGGATCTACTTCCACAGGACCTACCTCCAACGCCACCGCCCACGGCGTGCACTATGCTGAAGCCATGGCCGCCCGCCTTGCCGCTGCTCTCCTGTTCTGCTCCTCACTCCTGCTCGCCGCCGACATCGTCATCTATGGCGGCAGCGCCGCCGGCGTCACCGCCGCCATCCAAAGCGCCCGCATGGGCCGCACCGTCGAACTGATCGAACCCTACGGCCACGTCGGCGGTTTCTCCGTCGAAGGCCTCGGCTCCTCCGACGTCAACAACCACGAGTTCCGCAACGACATCGGCTTCGGCGGCCTCGCCCGCGAGTTCTACCAGCGCATCGGCCGTGCCTATGGAAAAAGCGAACCCATCTACAAGTTCGAATCTTCCGTCGCCGAGCGTGTCTACAACGCATGGCTCGCAGAACACCGCGTGACCATCCGCCGCCATCACACACTCACCCGCGTCCACTTCCACCCCAACTCACGCCGCATCGCCGCCCTCGAATTCGCCAATGGCGCACGCGTCGAAGGGCTCGTCTTCCTCGACGCCACCATCGAAGGCGATCTCCTCGCGCTTGCCGGCGTCCATACCGTCATCGGCCGCGAATCCAACGCCACTTACAACGAAACCAAAAACGGCATCCGCGACGTGAACACCTACCGCCAGTTTGCCGTCCGCGTCGATCCCTACCGCATTCCCGGCGACCCCTCCTCCGGCCTCATCCCCACCATTCAGAACGAGCCCTTCGGCACTCCCGGCTCAGGCGACCACCGCCTCCAGGGCTTCTGCTTCCGCCTCTGCCTCACCCGCAATCCCTCCAACCTAACCCCTGTCGCCAAACCGCCGACCTACTCCAAAGCCAACTACGAAATCTACCGCCGCTACATGGCCGCCGGCGGCAAGCTCTTCACCCCTGGCGCCAACCTCCCCAACGGCAAAACCGACCTCGGCTCCTGGCACGACCTCTCAGCCAATCTCTACGGCATGAACTTCGGCTATCCCGGCGGCGACCACGCCACCCGCGCACGCATCACGCGCGAACACCGCGAGTTCACCCAGGGCCTCATCTGGTATCTGCAAAACGAACCCGAGGTGAGCGAGGCCACACGCGCTGCCTGGCTCGGTTGGGGACTCTGCGCCGACGAGTTCACCGACAACGCCAACTGGCCGCGCTCGCTCTACGTGCGTGACGCCCGCCGCATGGTCGGTCCCTATGTGATCACCGAACACCACACCCGCCGCGTCAATCCCACGCCCGTCGACGATCCCATCGCCGTCTCCTACTGGCCGCCCGACACGCACCACGTGCGCCGCATCGTTCGCGACGGCGCGGCGTACAACGAAGGCTTCGTCTTCGGCGGCGACGACTGGGGCCCCTTCGGCATCTCTTACCGCTCCCTGCTTCCCAACCCCGCCGAAGCCGAGAACCTCCTCACGCCCACCTGCCTCAGCTCCTCCCACGTCGCCTACGGCGCCATCCGCATCGAGTGGACCTTCATGGCACTCGGCCAGGCCCGCCGCCACCGCCGCCGCCCTCTCGCTTGACTCCTCGACGCCGCTCCACGCGCTGCCCTACGCCACCCTCCGCGCACGGCTCCTCAGCGACGGCCAGGTCGTCGGCCTCAACCTGCCGCTGAAGAAGTAGCCGCGCCCCGCGCCGCATCGCCGTGCGCCATCCGGCCTCCGTTTCCCGCGTATACTAAGCGAACCCATGCCAGCCAGCGAACCCAATCCCGGACTCTTCTTCGACACCATCAGCGGCTATCAGCGAGCCTATGTGCTCAACGCCGCCCTCGACATCGGCATCTTCACGGCCATCGCCGACGGCTTCACCACGCCCGAAGCCATCGCCACCCACACCCACGCGTCGCCCCGCGGCGTCCGCATCCTCTGCGACCACCTCACCGTCCAGGGCTTCCTCACCAAAACCGCGCTGCCGCCTCACCCCGCCTACGCGCTCACTCAGGACTCCGCCGTCTTCCTCAACGAACACTCGCCTGCCTACGTCGGCGCCGTCCGCCTCTTCTTCCTCAACGACGAACTGACCTCAGGATTCCGTAACGCCACCAAGGCCATCCGCACCGGCCGCACCGCGCTCACCGGCCAGGGCACCGTCGATTTCGACGACCCCGTCTGGAAGGATTTCGCCCGCGCCATGATGCCCATGATGATGCCCCCGGCCGTCTATATGGCCCAGCAACTGGCCACACTCAACCCCTGCCGCGTTCTCGATATCGCCGCCAGCCACGGCGCCTTCGGCATCTCCATCGTTCGCGCCAACCCCGCCGCCCACGTCACCGCGCTCGATTTCCCCGGCGTCCTCCCCGTCACCCGCGCACACGTTGCCGTTGCCGGACTCAACGCCAACTTCAGCTTCATTGAAGGCGACGCCTTCGAAGTCGATCTCGAAGGCCCCTACGACGTCATCCTGCTCCCCAACCTGCTCCACCACTTCTCGCCCGCGCGCAACATCGCCCTGCTCAAACGCCTGCTCCCGGCGCTGGCCCCCGGCGGCCGCGTGATGACGCTCGAGTTCGTCCCCAACGAGGACCGCATCACGCCGCCCGTCTCAGCCTCCTTCGCCATGGTCATGCTCGCTTCCACCGCCGAAGGCGACGCCTATACCTTCGCCGAATTCGAAGAGATGTTTCGCGCCGCCGGCTTCGCCCGCAACGAGATCGCCGACGTGCCGCACTCCATGGAGCAGCTCATCACCAGTTGGGCCGGCTAAGCCGCGCGGGCCGGGCTCTCCTTCCTCAGGCCCCCGCGCCCTTCTTCTTCACCTCTTCCGTCACGTCGCCCGCCGAGCTCTCCGTCGCCGGCGCCTGCTGTTCGCCTGCCCCGCCCATTCCTGCCTGCCCTGGCGGAGCCTGCGCCTTCTTCTCTAACTTGTCCGGCCGCGCATCCTTCGGCACGCTGAACACCACATCCACCACCTGCTTCAGCTTCTCCACCGCTTTGTCGGCGAAGAGCCCGCTGATCCCCGTCAACGCCGCCACCGCCAGCCAGTCGTTCATGTTCACCTGCTGCGTGTCGCCCATCAGGTTCGAGCGGAACACCAGAAACATCAACGGCCCCAGAATGCCCCCCACCACCGGCCGCGCCATGTAGTAAAGAGACCAACTGCTCTGAAACTGCTTGGCCCCCACGTATGCCGTCAGCGAGTTGATCCCATGCAGGCACGACCCCAGCCCGCCGCACAGCGCCGACATCAGCAGAAACAGCCACCCCTCCGCCGCCGACTGTTTCGCGGTCAGCTCAAACAGCCAGAACACGCCCCACACGCCGCCCGCCACCACCAGCGCGAAATAGGCCGCCAGCAGCATGATCCACTGATTCGCCGGAGATGTCGTCACCTCCGCGGCCACACTCCCCGTCGCCGTCCGTGCCGTCACTGCGGATCGGACGCTCTGCAGCACCACCTTCGGCGCCGTGAACACACCATCCCGCAGCGTCCCCCCGCCTGAAAGTTCCCAACTCTCCACCGGCACGGGAGCGCCCCCGTCCTTCACCACAAACGTGATCGCATCCCCGCCATTCACCGTCGCTGATGGTGGTTCCATCTGCAGTGCCATCACACACCTCCTCCCGGCCCCGTACGCTATCACGAACGGAATAGAAAAACCAGGGAAAAGAAATGCGATTTACTCGGAAATACGCAGGGTCGCCGCTCAGCTCACCGCCACCCGCAACAACTGACGCCGCTCGCCCACATGCGCGAACCGTTTGCCGGGAAACACGCCCGCTAGCGCCGGCAGCAGCTTCTCATAGGTCTCCGCCGTGTTCGGCGCCAGCAGCCGGTCGTTCACCGCCACCTCCCACTGCCCGCGGTCAAACGCCAGTTTCCCGTGAAATTCCCGCGACGATTCCAATAATTCCGCCGCCCGCCCCACGGCTCCCACGGCCTGCCGCAACCGCTCTTCGTCGGTGCCATCGAGCTCCGTCCGCCGCGTGTAGGTCAGCCCCAGCCGCCCGTTCTCTGTGTCCAGCGAATAGATGCCCTCATGCGCCACCAGGATGATCCCCGGACCCTGCGGCACATGCAGATAGTCGGCCACGTCGATCAGCGTCTCATCGAGCGCGCTCTCCTGAATCCAGCGGTGAAACACCGCAATCGCCTCATGCACCGGAGCGTCCTGCGCCGTCGCAAACAATTTGACCTTGAAATGTTGCATCGTTCCTCGTCCCCGGCCTAGGCCGCCTTCTGGCTGGCCAGCTTCGCATAGCAGGAGTGCGCCGCCTCAATCACCAGTTGCGACTCCTCAATCAACCGCCGCGTCGCATCCGGATCAGGCCCCGCGCCGCCCGCCTTCCATGCCATGTGCCGTTCATGCGCCGCCAGGTAATAGTGGCCGAACTTGCCGCCCGCGAACGGATCCCAGAACAGCTCCGTGTCGATAAAGTGCGTCTTGAAGTTCGCCGCGATGCCATCTGGCCCATCGCCCAGCGGCAACACGCGCCAGGAAAGCAGCGCCGCCGCGGCGTGCATCATCGCTTCATAGGCCAGCGTCGACGCCCGCGCAATCTCATTGGCCTCCAGCGCCAACTGCGCTTCAAATACCTCGCGTTCACACGCCGTCAGTTGAAACTCGATCGGACTCACCACTTCGCCCGCGCACTCGCCCACGCCGATATCGCCCGTCGTGTACTCGCGCGCATCGGCCCAATCGACATAGAAGCTCGGGTCCACATCATGCGGCGGCACCGTCATCAGGTCTTCAATCATGAGCTTCGCCTTGGCCTTGCCGATCCGCCCGATGTAGGCGTGGAAGCTCTCACCCGGCGTGCGCTCGGAGAGATACCGCTCGGCGATGCGCTCCACCGTATCCGGCACGCGCTTCGAGGGCACGGCGCCAATCGCCAGTCCGTAGGAGCCCGCATTGCGCTCCCACTGCCCGCCTAACACCACCTGGAAATGCGGCACCGTGTAGCCGTTCTTGTTGCGGCTCACGCCATAGAAGCCAAGGTCGGCCACATGATGCTGCCCGCACGAGTTGAAGCAGCCTGACACCTTGATGTGCAGCCCGCGAATGGCTTCATCCAACTCCCACTGCTTGGCCCCCAGCCGCGATCGCAATTCGCCCGCCAGCCCGCGCGAGCTCGAAATGCCCAGCTTGCACGTATCCGTACCGGGGCATGCCACCACATCCACCACCGTCCCCGCGCCGGCTTCCGGAGAGCCCCACGCTCGCCAGCTCCGCATAGAGCGCCGGCAGGTCGGCCTCGCTCACCCAGCGCAGCACCATGTTCTGTTCCACCGTCGTCCGCACCGTCTCGCGCACATAAGAGCGCGCGATATCGGCCAGCTTCCGCAACTGGTTCGCCGTGATGTCGCCCAGGGGCAGGGAAACCGTCACCGTCACGTAGCCCGCCTGCCGCTGCGCATAGACGTTGGTCGAGCGCCAGCGCTCAAAGCCGATATCGCGCGTGCCCGCAATCTGCAGCAGCGCCGACGGCTTCGCCGGCTGCTCGGCCTTGCCGTCCACATCGGCCAGAAACGCCGTCCAGCGCTCATCCTGCGCCAGCACCGTCCGCTCCTCGGCCACCAGCCGCCGGAACTCTTCAATGCCGATCTTCTGGATGACAAACTTCAGCCGCGCCGTGTTGCGGTTCTTCTTCTCGCCCAACCGCGCAAACACACGGCAAATCGCCTGCGCTGTCGGCAGCAGCTCCTCTTCCGGCAGGAACTCCGTCAACAGCTTCGCCTGCTGCGGCACTGTTCCCAGCCCGCCGCCCACCAGCACCTCAAAGCCCCGCTTCGGCTGGCCATTCACTTCCTTGATCACCGCCAGCGCGCCCAGGTCATGCATGTGCGCCAGCGCGCAGGCTTCATCGCGGCAACCGGAAAAGCTGATCTTGAACTTCCGCCCGAAATCCTGGCAGTCCGGATGCCCCAGCAGAAAATGCGTCAGCGCATGCGCATAGGGCGTCACGTCAAACGACTCCGTCCGGCACACGCCCGCAATCGGGCAGCCCGTCACGTTGCGCACCGTGTTGCCGCAGGCCTCGCGCGTCGTGATGCCCACCGCCGCCAGCCGCCGCATGATCGTCGGCGTGTCTTCAATATGGATGAAGTGCAGCTGGAAATCCTGCCGTGTGGTGACGTGCGCGATGCCGTCCGAGTACTCCTCGGCCAGCTCCGCCAACACTTCCATCTGCTCCGCGTTCAAGCCCCCGTACGGGATCTTGATGCGTTGCATCCCCGGCGCGTCCCACAGCGTGTTCGGGCCCTTCGTGTTCGCCGACGGATAGGTGAGCGTCCGCGCCACCTTGCCGTCATAGCGCTGCCCGTTGTCGTAGCGCTGGCCATAGGCCCCGCGCCGCAACCGCGTCTCGGCAAAGACCTTGTCCTCCAACTTCCCCTGCCGTTTCAGCGCCGCCTCGTTGTCGAACCGGTCAATCTCGGCCGCCAGGTGCGGAGCAATCCGCGAGGCCAGCACATCACGCCACTGAGGGTTGGAAGCCTTCATACTCCCCAAACTATATCAAGAATAGGGTCATTGAGGCAACGCCGGTTTTTTCCGCACATTCGGCCGCGCCCCGCCCTCGCCCACCAGCTCCCACTCCCGCGGCTCCACCTCGCACGACGGCAGCCTCGGAACCGCATAATAATCCAGCCCATACTGCCAGTCGCGCCCAATCCACTCCACGCACGTCGCCGCCGCCTTCGGCCGGATCTCCTCCCACACCTTCCGCGCCCCCAGGTGCTGGTCGAGCACAGGATACACCGTCAGCTTCGCCCACAGCGCCAACCCCGCCACAGCAGCTGGAGTACAAAACGAACCCAATACCGCCGCCCCCGCCATCCAGGCAAAGTTGCCCCAGCGCAGCGGCGCCCGGCTCAAGCCATCCTCCAGCGCCTCGGGCAGCATCGCCGCCCCTAGCACGAGCAACGGCAGCATCGCCCCCACCGCCACCCGCAGCGGCCGCGTCCACCTCAGCCGCAACCCGATCAGCGCCGCCACCGCCGGCAGAATCGGCAGCAGATACCCCGGCAGCTTGTTCGTCGACGCGCTAAAGAAAACGAACCCAAACCCCGCCCATGCCGCGAAGTACCGCAGCCGTTCATCTGACCAACCCACCGCCGCGCCCGCCCGGCCCCGCAAAGCGATCAATGCCGGAGTCCACGGCAACAGTCCGCCCAGCAGCACCGGCAGATAGAACCACACCGGCCGCTCATGGTGAATCTCGCCGCCGAAGAACCGCGCGAAGTGATGCTTTAGGATCAGCTCCTCAAACGGTTGCCCGCCATTGCGCGCCGTCGCCAGCAGCATCCACGGCAACGCCACCGCCGCCGCAATTCCCCCGATCATCACCAACCTCCGCCACTGCGCGCGATGGAAGTAGAGCAGCGGCAGCGCCAGCACCCCCGGCACCAGTCCCTTGGCCAGCATCGCCAGCCCCAACAGCACGCCCACGCCCCACGGCAGCGCCCGCATCCCGCCCGCCGCCGGCATCGCCAGCAGCATCGCCGCCCCAAACGTCACCGCCAGCGGAATATCGGTCACCGCAACGTTCGAGTACACCACCCAGCCCACCGTCGTCGCCAGGATCGATGCCGACTGAAACGCCAGCCCGTGCCCAAACTCCCGCCGCAGCCACCAGTAGAAAAAGAGCAGGAACCCCGCGCTCACCAGCGCCACCGGAAACCGCGCCGCCGCCTCGTCGCGCAGCCCCAACTTCCACGCCGCCGCCGTCATCCAATACAGCAGGGGAGGCTTCTCAAACCACGCCTCGCCGTTCAACCGCGGCGTCACCCAATCCCCGCTCTGCGCCATCTCCCGCCCGATGGCCGCATACCTCGGTTCGTCGGCCGAAAGAAACGACACATCCGCGAGCCCGTGGAATAGGAGAAAATAGAGGGCGATTCCGGGGCCGATGAACGTGACAAGACGCAAGAGCAACCTCTCTATTCTAGCGGTGGCGTGTGCCGCCCTCTCCCTCAGCGCCATTCCGGCGCGCGCCGACGTCTCCAATTGCGCCTGCGATCCGGCCGACGCCGAATCGATGAAACAGCGCGAATGCTCGCTCTGCGCCGAGGCCGAAAAGCACGGCGAGGACAAAGGCATCTTCCTGCTCAAAGACATCAGCCCGCGCAAACCCAACCGCTGGCTCGCCCTCCCGCGCCGCCACCACAAAGGTCCGCACGCCCTCCAGGAACTCCCGCGCGCTGAGCAGATCGCTCTCTTCAAAGCCGCCATAGAAAAAGGCCGCGAGCTGTTCGGCGACGACTGGGGCTTTGCCTATAACAGCTGGCGCGTCCGCACGCAGTGTCACGCCCACGTCCACATCGGCAAGCTCCTCAAGGGTCTCGCCCCCGGCAAGTACGTCGATATCGACCGCATCGAAGAGATCCGCGTGCCCAAGGACGACTCCGGCTTCTGGGTCCACGCCGCCGGCAACAAGATCCGCGTCCACTACGGAGAAGACATTACCGAAACCACGCTGCTGCGGTAGCATCGCGACAGCCGGCGCGTTGAGAAGCTCTCGCGTCCCACAGCATGAAGGAGACAGGATGAGTTTAGTCGATATATCGCTTGCGCCCTCCGCGGACAAAGCGGCGATCCAGTTACACGCCTCAGACAACGTGGCCATCGCCCGCGTCCCGCTGCCCGAAGGCCAGTTGGTGAGCGTGGGAGGCATCGAGGTCGCCTGCCGCACCGCCGTGCCCATGGGCCACAAGGTGTGCCTCAAACCGATTGCCGCCGGTGAGGCCATCCGCCGCTATGGCCAGGTGATCGGCCGCGCCCGTGTCGCCATCCAGCCCGGCGATCACGTTCACGTCCACAACGTCGCCTTCGAAGAGCTGCACTTCGACTACGAATTTCCCACCGGCGAGATCGCGCTCCACACCGCCCCCGCCAACCCGCGCACCTTCCTCGGCTACAAGCGCGACGATGGCCGCGTTGGCACGCGCAACTACATCGCCGTTGTCGCTGCCTCCAACTGCGCCGCCCACACCGCCGAACTCATTGCTCAGAGCTACTCGCGTGAGATCCTTCCCGGCAACGTCGACGGCATCGTCGCCTTCCCTCATGGCGAAGGCTGTGGCCACTCCATCGGGCCCGACACCGAGCAGCTCCAGCGCACCCTCATCGGCGTCCTCGACCACCCCAACGTCAGCTCAGCCATTATCCTCGGCCTCGGCTGCGAGGTGAACCAGATCACCCACTACCTCGGACCCAACGCTCCGCGTACGCCCGACCACCTCGTCGGCATGACGCTCCAGGATTCCGGCGGCACCACCGGCACCATCGAAGCCGCACGCAAGGCCATCGGCACCTTCATCGAAATGGCCGCTGCTGAGAAGCGCGTCGAAGTGCCTGCCTCCCATATCGCCCTTGGCCTCAACTGCGGCGGTTCCGATTCCTTCTCCGGCATCACCGCCAACCCCGCCCTCGGCTTCTGCTGCGACCTCCTGGCCGCCCAAGCCGCCGCCGCCATCCTCGCCGAAACCACCGAATGCTTCGGCGCCGAGCACCTTCTCGTCAAGCGCGCCCGCAACCGCGCCGTCGCCGAAAAGATGCTCGAGATGATCGCCAACTACAAGAAGTACCTCGTCCGTTTCGGCGGCAGCTTCGACGACAACCCCTCGCCCGGCAACAAAGAAGGCGGCCTCACCAACATCCTCGAGAAGTCCCTCGGCGCCGCCGCCAAAGCCGGCACCACGCCGCTCATGGACGTCATCGATTACGCCGAGCGCATCACGACCGCCGGCTTCAACTTCATGAACACGCCCGGCTACGACCCCGTCTCGCTTACATCTGCTTCACCACCGGCCGCGGCAGCGCCATCGGCTTCCCCACCGTCCCGGTCATCAAGGTGGCCACCAACACCCGCACCTACCAACGCATGCTCGACAACATGGACATCAACGCCGGCCGCATTGCCGACGGCGAAGCCACCGTCGAAGACATCGGCCGCGAGATCTTCGAAATGGTCCTCCGCGTCGCTTCCGGCGAGCGCACGAAAGCCGAAAAGCTCGGCCATAAGGAGTTCGTGCCGTGGCGGATCGGTCCGGTGATGTAGCCATGCGCGCCCTTCTCGCACTCCTCTTCGCCGCCGCGCTGTTTGCTCAGGCTCCGGCCCCGCCGCCGCTGCCCAAGCCCAAATCGGCCCTCGATAAAGCCACGCTCGAAGCCTACCTGCGCCACCTCTTTCTCTACCTGCCCAACATCCAGCTCGCCATCAGTGACCCCGTCGACACCGGCGTGCCCGGCTTCAAGCAGGTGAAGGTCCGCGCTTCGCTCAACGATGCTTTCGAAGACCGCGAGTTCCTTGTCTCCAACGATGGCCGCAAGGTCCTCGTCGCCCAGGTCTACGACATCGCCAGCAACCCGTTCAAGCCCGAGCTCGACAAGATCAAACCGGATCTCGCCCCCTCGCTCGGCACTCCCGGCGCGCCCGTCGTCATCGTTCTCTTCAGCGACTTCCAGTGCGGCTACTGCCGCGAGGAAGCCAAGATGATCCGCGAGAACCTCCTGCAGGCCTTCCCCACCCAGGTCCGCGTCTACTTCAAGGACTACCCGCTGGCCGCCATCCACGATTGGGCCAAGCCCGCCGCCATCGCCGGCCGCTGCGTCTTCCAGCAACAGCCGCTCAAGTTTTGGGACTATCACGACTGGGTCTTCGAAGAGCAGCCGAAGCTCAAGGCCGCTGAGTTCGGCGGCAAGTTCGCCGCCTGGGCCAAGGACAAAGGCCTCGACGCCGATCAGCTCGCCGCCTGCCAGTCCTCCAAAACCACCGAAGCGCTGCTTGACCGCACGCTCGCCGAAGGCAAGGAACTCGGCGTCAACTCCACACCCACCATGTTCATCAACGGCCGCCGCATCAACTTCGCCATCAAGTGGCCCAACCTGAAGCAGGTGGTCGAATTCGAGATCGGCTACCAGGCCACGGCCAAGAACGCCGGCGAACACTGCTGCGAACTCACACTGCCCAATCTCCTCGGAGGTCCGAAACCATGATGCGTGCCGCCCTGCTCGCCGCCCTCCTCTGCGCGGCCGCCCTCGCCGCTCCACCCGCGCGCGATCTGAAGCCCGCCCCCGACGAGACCGCCTACATCGACCACGTCCGCTATCTCGCCAGTCCTGAATTGAAGGGCCGCGGCACCGGTACCCCCGAGCTTGAAAAGGCCGCCCAGTATATCGCCAAGCAGTTCCAGCGCCTCGGCCTTAAGCCCGTCGACGGCAGGAAGTTCCTCCAGGAATTTCCCGTCACCACCAACGCTCGCCTCGGCAAGAACAACGCTGTCGAACTCACCATTGGCGGCGACCGCAGCAAGCTCAAGTCTGACTCGCAGTTCATCCCCTTCAACTTCTCCACCAGCGGCGCCTTCGAAGGCAACGTCGTCTTCGCCGGCTACGGCATCACCGCCAAGGAGTATAACTACGACGACTACTCCGGCATCGACGCCAAGGGCAAGTTCGTCCTCCTGCTCCGCCATGAACCGCAGGAGTTCGACGACAAGAGCGTCTTCTCGGGCAAGGTCTACACCGAACACTCGCAGTTCTTCTCCAAAGCCGTGAACGCTAAGATGCACGGCGCCCTCGGCGTCATCCTCGTCAACGATCAGGGCAACCACTCCTCCGACGCCGATGAGCTGGAAAACTTCGCCAAGACCGTCGGCCCCCGCGACGCCGGCATCCCCTTCGTCCAAATCAAAGCCGACCAGGCCGAGAAACTCCTCGCCGGCACCGGCAAATCGCTCAAGGAGATCTCACAGGCCATCGACGACGGCCTCAAGCCGCAGAGCTTCGCCCTTCCCGCCACGGTCAAGGTGAAGACCGTCACCGACCTCCGCCGCGATACGAAGATCGTCCACAACGTCATCGGCCTGCTGCCCGGCGAAACCAACGAGTATGTCGTCATCGGCGCGCACTATGATCACCTCGGCTTCGGCGAACAGTTCTCCATGGCCCCCTCGCTCGCCGGCACGCCCCATCCCGGCGCCGACGACAACGCCAGCGGCACCGCCGGCGTCCTCGAACTGGCCCGCTACTTCGCCGCCCAGCCGAAACAAAAACGCGGCATCCTGTTCATGACCTATTCCGGCGAGGAGCTTGGCCTGCTCGGCTCCAGCCACTACGTGAACAACCCGCTTCTGCCCCTCACCGACGCCGTCGCCATGATCAACATGGACATGATCGGCCGCATCCGCGAAGGCAAGGTCTACATCGGCGGCACGGGCACCGGCACCACCTTCCAAAGCATGCTCGACAGCGCCGCCAAGTCCACTCCGCTCAAGCTCGAATTCTCCGACACCACCGGCTACGGCTCCTCTGATCACACCTCGTTCACCACGAAACAGGTCCCCGTGCTCTTCTTCTTCTCCGGGCTCCATGCCGACTACCACAAGCCCTCCGACACCTGGGACAAGATCGAAGCCAAGCCCGCCGTGCAGCTTCTCAAGACCGTCGCCGGCATCACCGAACGCCTCGCCACCGGCGACCGCCCGCAATACGTCAAGGTCGAGCCGCCCAAGGCCAACCCCCACGCCGCCGGCAGCGGTTCCGGCTCTTCCGGCGGCGGCTACGGCCCCTACTTCGGCTCCATTCCCGACTTCGCCGAACCGCCCACCGGCGTCCGCTTCTCCGACGTCCGCGCCGGTTCGCCCGCCGAGAAGGCCGGCCTCAAACCAGGTGACATCATGATCGGTTGGGACGACAAGACCATCGGCAACCTCTACGACTTCACCTATGCCCTGCGCGGCAGCAAGGTCGGCGACGTCGTGAAGGTGAAGGTCCTCCGCGACGCCAAGCCCATCGAAGTCAACGTCACGCTCGAACAACGGCGCTGATATGCGCACCGTCCTCATCACCGGCTGCAGCTCCGGCATCGGCCTCGCCACCGCGCGCCACTTCGCCGCACGAGGCTGGCGCGTCTTTGCCGGAGCCCGCTCGCCTGAAACTGCTACCGATCTCTCCACCGCCGCCGCTGAACTCGGTCTCCACATCGTCCGCGTCGACGTCACCGATGATGCCAGCGTCGCCGCCTGCGTCGCCGAAGTGATCGCCGCGGCCGGCAGCATCGACGCCCTCGTCAACAATGCCGGCATCGGCGGCGGCGGTCCCGTCGAACTCGCCTCGCTCGATCGCGGCCACACCACCTTTGAGACCAACTACTTCGGCCCCGTGCGCATGATGAAGGCCGTGCTCCCCCACATGCGCGCCCAGGGCTCCGGCGCCATCGTCAACATCAGCTCACTCGCCGGCCGCGTCTGCCTCGCCGGCCACGGCCACTACGCCGCCTCGAAGTGGGCGCTCGAAGCCATCACCGAATGCGTCGCCAGCGAGGTCGCCTCGTTCGGCATCCGCGTCGCCCTCATTGAACCCGGCGTCGTGCTCACGCCGATCTTTGCCAAGTCCTCCACGCCCCTCACCGCCTACGCCCCCTACGAAGCCGCCATCCGCCGCCTCTGGAAGCTCTTCGGCAAGCAACTGGAAAAGCCCACCCAACCCGCCGACGTCGCCCAAGCCATCGAACACGCCATCGAAACCAACGAGCCCCGGCTGCGCTATCTCGTCGGCGCCGACGCCCGCACGCTCACCGCGGGGCGGGGAAGCGTCAGCGACGAGCAGTGGGTCGAAGCCCAGGCGCACCGCGACGACGACCGCTTCTACGAAGCCATGGAACGATTGATGGGTGCGGGCGTCTTCCGCTAAGCTGAGTTCGGGTAACGGAAACCCGGGCATGAAAGTCAGCTTCGAATCACTCCGTACGGCCTACCCGTACGACCCCGAACGCGGCAAGACGCTGCGCGCTCCCTGCACCAAGAAGGACGGCAGCCCCGCGTTTGAAAACCAATGCGCCATCCGCGTCGGCGTGGCCCTGCGCGCCACCGGCGTGCTCCCCACCGGCTCCATCGCCGGTGTCGCCCAATGCTGGCACGGCCATAAGAACCAGGGCCACACCCTGCGCGCCGAGGAACTCGGCAAGTGGCTCGCCAAGCCCACGGCATTCGGCGCCCCCATCAAATGGCAGGGCAACGATGCCCTCACCGGCCAGATCGCCTGGATGAACCTGCAAGGCAAGAAGGGCGTCGTGCTCATGCTCAACTTCTGGGGCCGCGGCAACCAGGGCGACCACATCGACCTCTGGACCGGATTCGGCATGCTCAGCGGCGACGTCGGCTACGTGCTCGCCTGCAAGGATGTCTGGTTCTGGGAGCTGTCATGACGCGCCCGGCGCTTGCCTCTCTCCCCGCGCTCTGCGCGCTCCTCGCGCACCTCGCTTCTCACACGGCCTGCGGGGCAGGGAACTCGCCCTCTCCCGCCACCGCCCCGCCCCAGCCGGCCGCACCACCCGCCGCAACCACCGCAACGGCCATCACCGAATCCGCCCCCGCCGCCTCCGGCCCACTCCACCTCACAGTGCGCGGCCCCGAATGCGAAGCGCGGCTCGGCCCCGAGGGCGCGCCCGTCAAACTCGGCCTCACCGGCCCCTGCGCCATCATGCGCGATCATAAAGGAAACGCGCAAACCTATCGCTACGGCGACGCGGGCGGTGTTCAGGTCTACGTCATCGTGGGAGCGATGAAGGGCGAATGCGGCGCGGCCGCGCAAGGCCTTTTGGTTCGTGGCACAGAGATGAAGGCCTCCGCGTTGATCCAACGCGGCAGCTATAAATGTCCGAAAGTGGGATTGGATGAAAAAGACTACTGGATGTTCGCACACAAGTGAGATGAGCCGGCGCGGTTGGGCCGGAGCCACGGCAGCCGCCCTCGGCGCCGCCACTCTGCCCGCCTCGTCGCAGGCCCAGCCCGCATCAGCGCCGCGCCTCCCGCTGGCCGTCTCCACTTATTCCTACTGGCACCTCCGCGGCGAGAAGTTCCCCATCGAGAAGGTGATCGAAGAGGCCGCCGCCATTGGCTTCGACGGCGTTGAAATCCTCCACCGCCAGATGCCTGACGAGTCTCCCGCCTACCTCGCCAAGCTCAAGCGCATGGCCTTTGAGCGCGGCCTCTCGCTCCCCATGCTCTCCATCCACCAGGACTTCGTCTTCCCCGACGCCGCCGAACGAGCCAAGCACATCGCCCACACCGTGCGCTGCGTCGAAATGGCCGCCCGCATGGCCATCCCCGCCGTCCGCCTCAACTCCGGCCGCTGGAAAACGGTCCCCTCCTTTGACGACCTCATGAAGGTGAAGGGCAACGAGCCGCCCATCCAGGGCTACGTCGAGCAGGACGCCATCAACTGGTGCGTCGAGTCCATCGGCAAATGCCTCGCCACCTGCGAGCGCGAAGGCGTCATGCTCTGCCTGGAGAACCACTGGGGACTCACCACCAAGGTGGAAAATGTCCTCGCCATTCACAAGGCGGTGAATTCGCCCTGGCTCGGCGTGAATGTCGATACCGGCAACTACCCCGGCGATCCCTACGACGGCCTCGCCAAGCTCGCCTCGGTGGCCACCATCGTCCAGGCCAAGACCTACTACGGCGGCGGCGTCTGGTATTCGCTCGATCTCGATTACCCGCGCATCGCCAAAATTCTCCGTGGCGCCGGATTCAAAGGTTGGGTCTCGCTCGAAATGGAAGGCAACGAACCGGCGCCGACGGCCGTGCGCAAAAGCTACGACGTATTACGCAAGGCGTTCGCTTAGTCGAACTCCACCGGCTCCAGCAGCGCCTCGCCCACCGCGCGATAGTGCTCGAGCCGCGCTTCGGCCGCCAGGATTGCCGCAAACCGCGGCAGCCACTCCAGGTGCTCCTTGCGGAACGCCTCCAGCGTGGCTCGCGGCTCATCGGCATCGAGCAGCCGAGCGAAGAACAGCAGCAGCAGGCCGGCGTGGTCGGCCGCCTCGCCCTCGCCCGCCGGTTCAAACCCATGCCGCCGGAACCAGCCCAGCGCCGAATGATGAGCGACGCCCATTAACCGCGGCGTTTCGCCTTCCGGCGCCATGTAGACCGATTGCCACGGCGGACACACCGCCCCTTGCGGCGACAGGAACAAGCGCACATACTCGCGCTCGGCGTCCTGGTCACCGGGGGGAGGGGCAAGCAGCGCCTGCCCCAACCCGGCGTAATAGGCGGCTATGTCAATAATGTCCGGCATCACAGGGGATCAATCGCGCAAACCGCGTCCATGATACACGACGAACCGGCGAAGTTCCCGTTGGTGACGAAATCCTCGATCGTCGCATCCGGCACCAGATCGCCGTCACGCACGCCCTTCAATCCCGCCGTGCCCAACGCCCGTGAGCGGTGGCCAAAGCCATGCGCCACGTTCACCGCGTCAGGCCGCACCGTTTCACTCAAATGCGCCGGCAGCTGGATCTCGCCCACGCGGGAGCGCAGCCGAACCATCTGCCCTTCCTTGATCCCCAGCTTTCCGGCCAGCGCCGGGTTCATGATGGCCGCGTTGGTCGGCATGATCTCGTTCAACAGCCGGTTGTTCTCTGTCGTGTTGCGCTTGTGGATGCCGGGAATGAAGGTCAGGTAGTAGTACGGATACTCCGGATTCGGCTCATCGCGCTTGCCATAATACTTCGGCAGCGGATCCACATGCTGGGCCGCGAGCTGCGGCACGTAGATCTGGCACTTGCCGTTCGGATGGCCCGTGGCAAAGGTCGTCCGTGGCACAAACGCCGCCGGCCTCTCCACGATGCCCTTGGCCTTGAACTCGGCGAAGTTCTCGCCCAGCCCGGCCCGCTTCACCTTCGCATCGAGCAGTGTGTTGCCGTTGATGAACGACCCGTCGGCGATCTTGAAGTAATCCGGGCACAACCGCTTGCCCAGCTCAATCGCCACGTATCCGGCGGTCTTGGTTTCGAAGATGGGGGCCGCTACCGCATTGCGGGCGATCGACTGCGGATACTTCGCGTTGTAATCGCGCGCCACCGCATCGTTGGTTTCCAGATACATCGCCGAAGGCAGCATGATGTCGGCCATCGACACCGTATCGGTCGGCAGGAAGTCCATCACCACTGTGAATTCCACCGTCTTCATCGCCTCTTCCATCTTCTTCGGATTGGGGAAGGCGAGAATTGTGTAGGCGTTCCAGAACGCGAATTTGATCATGCCGGGGAACTTGTTCAGCATGCCGTCGGCCAGCGTCGAAAACATGCCCGTTCCCAACTCAGCCACGAACGGCAGCTTGTCCTGCCCGTCCACGCGGCGTCCCTTCTTGGCCGGATAGGCCGGCGGCGGATACACCGCGTCCACGCCGGGAATCGAATGCGTGCGGGGGAAATAGCGCCCGCCCGGACGGTCCACCGTCCCAGCCAGGATGTTCAGAATCGAGATCGCGTGCACCATCTGCGAGCCATTGCGGTAATTGGCGCAGAGCGTTTTCTTGTGTGCCGGAGCAATCGACGCGCCCGAGGCGGCAAACTCCTGCGCAATGCGCCGGATGGTCGTCGCCGGAACGCCCGAAATTCCCTCGGCCCACTCCGGCGGATACTGCGCAAAGTGCGCCCGGATCGCCGTCTCATGCTCGCCGAAGTTGGTGTACTGGTCGACAAACTCCTTGTTGTAGGAGTTCTCCGTGAGGATGACGTTGATCATCGCCAGCGCCACCGCCAGGTCCGTGCCCGGCTTGATGTTCACATACTCGCTCGACACGCGCGAAGTCGTCGTATAGGTGGGCGAGAAGTGCACCACCTTCGCCCCCGCCGAACGAGCCTTCACCACACCGTTGGCGTAGATGATCTTGTTCTTCGCCACAATGTCCCAGCCGAACAGCAGGATGTACTTCGAGTTCTCAAAATCGTTGCACCACGTCTTGCCGCCCGTGGTGTATTTCTGGATCACCATGTCCGTCTGGAAGCACTCGTCGCGGTGGTCGACGCGATTCACCACGCCCATCGCGTTCATGAACCGCGCAAACAGATCGGGCGACGGTAGCGTCACAAACAGCAGCGACTCGGTCCCGTAGGCGTCAATCGTCGTCTTCATCTTCGAGGCGATCGTGTCCAGCGCCTCCTGCCAGGTGATTCGCACCCAGCCCGGATCCTCATCGAAGCCCTTGCGCGGATTGGTCCGCTTCATCGGGTACTTCAACCGGTCGGGATCATACAGGAAGCCCGCGCCCGCCGCTCCCTTGCCGCACAGATGGCCTTCGCCATGCGCGTCGCCGGGCAGCCCTTCGATGAACTTCACCACGCCATCCTCCACCGTCGCCTGCAGCCCGCAGGCCGGCGAACAGATGCCACAACAGGTGGTCAGCTTTTGGACCGTGGCCGCGTTCACCGACGCCGGTCGGAAATAGTCCTCAAACGCCTTCAGCGGCGAGGAGGTCAGGAGCCCAGCGCCCGCGGCGCCGAAAGGCGGAATAAATTGCGACGTGAAAGTGCCATGTTCGTTCCTCCTTACTTGATCACCGGAAACGGATCGTTCACGAACCGGATGTGCGGCCGCGTCCCCGCCGGATTGGCGAAGTTCGCCGTCGTCGCTGAACCCTTGCCGGAGATCTCGCTCCACTTGCCCCATTGCAGCGCCCCCGTCGGGCACAACGTCGCGCACGCCGGTTGGTTGCCCGCTTCCACGCGGTCAAAGCAACCCGTGCACTTCTCCATCACATTGGTGCGCGTGTTGAACTGCGGCGCGCCGTAGGGGCAGAACGCCTGGCATTGCCGGCAGGAAACGCACTTCGAGCGGTCAATCTGGATCGTGCCGTCCTCTTCCCGCCGCCAGATCGCCTTGCCCAGGCAGACCTTCATGCAGTAAGGGTTCTCACAGTGATTGCAGGCCCCCGAAAGCGCCTGCATCGTGACGTTGGGAAAGACGCCGGCCTCGCGGACGCGGACCTGGCGATACCGCACACCGACGCCGACTTCCACCCCGTTCCACTGCTTGCAGGCAGTCTCGCAGGCGCGGCATTCGATGCACTTCTTGGGATCGAGTAGCCAACCGTATGTTTCCATGTCAAGTTCCACCCAGTACTGGGGTTGTGACCTCGATCACACCCCGTGCAGTTGGTGTGCCATCCGGCAGTCCCTCCCGCAATAGTGTTGAAGTTCCCCACTCCCGGAGAGACCCCCTGGGCACTGTGGAGCTTTCACACACCGCGCTGCAAACCACTTTCACATCACTGTGGACGTAGAGGGTGAATACAGCCCCCTGGGTGGGGCAATCAACACAACCCAGTTGTACAACTACTCCTTCGATTTGTACAATTTAAAGGAGGTCACCCATGAAGGACTACACCCTCCACGAAGCCCGTGCCGACTTCTCCCGCCTCGTCGACCGCGCCCTCGACGGCGAACCCCAGCGCGTCATCAAGCGCGGCAAGCCCGCCGTCGTAGTCATCAGCGAGGCTGACTGGCTCGGCAAAACCCGCGGCCGCCCCACCCTCACCGCCGCCCTCAAGGCCTTCTCCCTCGCCGGCGGCCTCCATAAAGAAGAATGACCATGTGCCCGCGCACACCACCCTCATCCGAGCCCAGCCGCCCGTTGCCACAAGGAGCAATGACCATGTACCTGCTCGACACCACCGTCATCCCGCTCCTCCATCCCCGCCGCCACAAATGCGGCCCGGCGCTGGAATCCTGGATGGAACAAAACGAGGACAAATTGTTCTTGAGCGCCATGACGCTCGAAGAGATCGAGGCCTGCATCCTCACTATGCGCCGCGAACGCCGCACCCGCCGCGCCGACCGTCTCGACGCCATGCTAGAAAAGTTGATGGCCGGCTTCGCCGACCGCATGCTCCCCGTCGACCCCCTCACCGCCCTCATGGCCGCCCGCCTCGCCGAAGCCGCCCTCCCCCGCAAGGTCGACATGCGCAGCCTCCTCATCGCCGCCACCGCCAAGCGCCATGGCTTCGCCGTCGTTAGCGGCGTCTCCCGCCGTTACCGCGGTCTGATGATCGAGGTCCTCGACGCCCACCGCCTCATCGCCGCCACTCGCCCCCTCACATGAGCGAATGCGGATCGACGTCAATCACCAGCGACGTTGCCGGCCATTTCTGCTCCTCGGCGTGCTTCCGCAACGACCGCAGCAATTCGTTCAACTTCGCCCGGTGCGGCGTCTTCAACAGCATCTGGTAGCGGTACTCCTGCTTCAGCTTCGGCACCGGCGCCTCGGCCGGACCCAGCACCTTCACCCCCTCCGGCGGCGGCGTGAAGAACCGCGCCGCTTCCGTCGACAACCGCAGCGCATCCTCCTGCTGCGGCGCGCGGAACAGCACATTCGCCAGCGCCGCAAACGGCGGATACCGCATCAGCGAGCGGAACTCGATCTCTTTCCGGTAGAACCCCGCATAATCCTGCGCCGCCGCGAACCGCACCGCGTAATGCTCTGGATTGAGCGTCTGAATCAGCACCCGCCCCGGCACCTCGCCGCGCCCCGCCCGCCCCGCCGCCTGCGTCAGCAATTGAAAGATGCGCTCCGCCGCCCGGAAATCCGGCATCGCCAGCCCGATATCGGCATTCACGATCCCCACCAGCGTCACATTCGGAATATCGTGCCCTTTGGCGATCATCTGCGTCCCGGCCAGAATGTCAATATCGCCTGACCGCATCGCATAGAGGAACTTCTCGTAGTCGCGCCGCCCGGTCACCGTATCGCGATCCATCCGCCCGATGCGCGCCTCCGGGAACGCCGCCTTTAACTCATCCTCCAACCTTCTCCGGAACCCGCCCCCAAAAAGTACAAGTGCTCGCTCGAACAGTTCGGGCACGCCTCCGGCACCCGCTCCGCATACCCGCAGTAGTGGCACAACAGCCGCCGGTCCTTGCGGTGCCAGGTCAGCGTCACCGCGCAGTTGGCGCACAGAATCGACTGCCCGCACGAGCGGCAATTCACAAAGCTCGAAAACCCGCGCCGGTTCATCAGGATCATCGACTGCTCGCCCGCCGTCAGCCGCTCCCGCAGCGCTCTCCACCAGCACCCGCGACAGCAGGTTCTTCTTCGTCTCCAGAAACTCCTGCCGCATGTCCACCAGATCCACGGCCGGCATCGGCCTCGATTCCACCCGCTCCGGCAGCTCGATGTAGGTGTACTTCCCCTTCTCGGCGTTGTACCGGCTCTCGAGCGAAGGCGTCGCCGACCCCAACACGACCACCGCCCCCTCGGCCCGCGCCCGCACCACCGCTACATCGCGCCCGTGATAGCGCGGCGTCTCCTCCTGCTTGTAGCTCCCATCGTGCTCTTCGTCCACCAGGATCAGCCCCAACTTCGCCACCGGCGCAAACGCGCCCGAACGCGTCGCCACCACCACCGGCGCCTCGCCCCTCCTGATCCGACGCCACTGCTCGGCCCGCTCCGCATCGGTGAACGCCGAATGCAGAATCGCCACCCGGTCGCCAAAACGGTGGAAAAACTGCCCCGCCACCGCCGGCGTTAACCCGATCTCCGGCACCAGCAGCAGCGTCCCCGCCCCAACTCCAGTGCCGCGTCGATCAGCCGCATGTACACCTCGGTCTTCCCCGACCCCGTCACGCCATGCAGCAGAAACGCCTCAAACCGCCCCGCCTCCATCGCCCCCCGCACCGCCTCATAGGCCGCCTGCTGCCGTGCGTTCAACTCATGCGGAGCCCGCGCCGGCGCAGCCAGCATCGACGGCGCTTCCGGCCGGATCACCACCAGTGACCGCCGCGCCAGCGACCGCGCCGCCGCCGAGGCGTTCTTCACCGTCTCCTCAAGCACGGCCAGGTTGTGCGAACCCGGATGCAGCTCCAGGTAAGACAGCAGCTCCCGCTCGGCCTTGGGCAGCTTTAGCTCCGTCCGCCCCTGAAACTCCACCCGCAGCCGCGCCGACGCCGCCCGCAGCGGATCGCGGTCCGCATCCGTATCCTCCACCTCCACCAGCCCCTTCCGCACCAGCGCCGCCAGTACCGGCTTCGCCCCCTTCACCTTCTGCTCGATATAGCCCCCCGACAGCGGCCGCGACTCCAACAAACGCAGCACGCGCACCGACGGCTCCTCATCCGAGGTCCCCAGCAGCAACTGCCGCACCGCATCCCGCCCCGCCTCGGTCAGCGCGAAATACCGCGACCGCCGCACCTCCCCCGTCAGCGGCGTCATCGCCCGCAACACCTCGCCAAACGGCGAACAGTAGTAGCCGGCAATCCACTGCGCCAGCCCCAGCATGGTTTCATCGAGCACCGGCGCGTCGTCCAGAATGCGGTACACATCCTTCACTGCAAACTCCGACGCCGGCGCCTGCTCGTGTACCTTCACGATCACCCCCGTCAGCCGCCGCGTCCCAAACGGCACCGTCGCCCGCGAACCCCGCGCCGCCCGCCCCTCCATCCCCGCCGGAATCGAGTACGTGAACAGCCGGTCCACCGGCGTAGGAAGGGCGATATCAACGTAAAGGGAGGCAGCCACGGGAAAGCACTCGTATTGTACCGCCCATGTCCCCGCGTCCCGCAACGCCCGCCCTCCCCGCCCGCCGCAACTTCGGCCCGCCCCGCAAACCGCAACTTCCTCCTCCAACTCGTGTGTAATAAGGGCTATGCGATTCTCCTGTCTGCCGGCCTGCATCGCCATCGCGCTCCCGCTGTGGGCGCAGACCCCGGTGATCAACCCCGCGGACTCATCAACGCCTTCTCAACAGCCAGCCCCGTCCGCAGTCACCCCGGCGGCCTGCTCTGGGTGAACGGCATCAACCTCGGCCCTGTCGACGGCTTCACCGCGCCTCCCGGCGACTGGCCCACTACCATCGGCGACCCTGCTCTACAAGTGATGGTCAACGGCCGCCCCGCGGCCATCGGTTCGGCCAACCCGTCGCGCCTAGTCATCCAGATCCCCTGGGAGATCGCCGCAGGAGCCGGGGCAGGGAACATCGTCCAGGTTGTCGTCGTGAAAGGCGAAGTGCGCAGCCGCCCCGCCTTTGTGCGCGTTCTCGCCGCCAATCCCGCCCTCCGCGTGAAAGGCGACACCGGCATCGGCGAGGCGTTCACCACCGGCGCCAGACCCGCGTTAAAACTCTCCGCCACCGGTTTAGGCAACCTCCCGGCTGACCAGCGCCCCGAGAACGGCAAGGCCGTCGCCACCGAATGGCCCGGCGCCGTGCGCGCCTACGTCGATGGCCTTCCGGCTAAGGTGAAAGCCTCGCTTCCGGCGAACGCGTCGGCGAATTCGACATCGCGCTTGAGGTTCCCGAAGGCGCCACCGAAGGCGGCATCGTCACCCTGCTTGCCGCCAACGCGCAAGCCGCCAACAGCCCCACTCTCGGCAAGCCCGCACTCAAAGCCAGTTACCTCCCCATGCCTGACACCGCCCAGCGCCGTCCGCCAGGTCCGCACCGCTTCGTGCAACCGCGCCTCGTGCTGGCTAACGCGCCCCGCCGCGAAGACGGCTGCTATCCCTCCCGGCTGTTTGACTACACCGCCATGAAGGTCACCCAGGTCGAACCCCTGCCTCATCGCTGCCGCCCAGAACGCCGCCTCTCTCGCCCATCATCGTCACGGCTGGATCCAACACCCCGCCGCCTCGCCGGCCCGGCCGAGGGCACCAGCTCAGGATGGCCTCACCACCGCGTTACGTTCCTCAAAGCCGGGGCCGAACAGCCCATGCTCGTCCAACTCCCCCGAGCCGCCAGCGTCCTCGCCGGAGGCCCTAACGGTTCTCTGCTCGCCGTCATGCCCACCACGCCGCCCAGCGCCGTCACCATCGACACCACCACCGGCGACGTGGCTGAATTCCAGGTCCAGGGCGGACTCCCTGGCATCCCTGGACTCCCGGCGCCGGTGCCGCTGCCCGGCGGCGCGGCTCGTTGGCGGCCCGCGGTCGACCTCGGCGGCGGCCTCAACGTCGTCCTCAGCGCCGCCATCGGACTCGGCAACAACACCAGTAAGCCGTCCTCGTCGGCGACAAGGCCAACACCCCTTAACCGCTAAATCCTCGCCCTGCTCAATCCGGCAAAACGAAGTCACCGCCACGCGCGTGACCTTCCCCCGGAAGGCTGGCTCTCATGCTCCCCCTGCCCGTCATCCAGGTCCTCCCCTGGCGGCACGCTCCCCGCAGATCACTCCCCGTCAGCTGCGCCCCGTTTTCACCTTCGATAACGCCACCCGCTCCTCTACATCCTCTCCGGTAAAACCGACGACTCCGCCGACGGCCTCGTCGCCTTCACCGGCGCTGAACTGGAACAGAAGGCGCCCTCTTCCCCCGAAGGGGCTGGTTTGCTGCCTCCTGCACCCCCAACCTCAACTTCTATTCGATTGAATCCCCGCCTGCCGCCTTCGCCCTTCTCTTCGCCAGCTCCAGCCCGGAAAAGGCTGTCGCCCAGGTTCGGTGGATGCGCGCGCGGCTTCCTCATGCTCGATCTGCCCCTCCGGCAATGTCACTGGAGGTCCCGCCGCCAGGGTCGGTTAGCTCAACGCCGGCAACGCCGCCGGCGAGATCAATGACTTCATCTACGGGCAACAACACCGACCCGGCCTCCACCACCGGCGCCGATACCTTCTACGTCCTCGACGGCGTCGCAGGCCTTCGGTCTTCGCCATCAACGCCCCAGCCGAGGTCAGCAGCTTTCGCGCCTTCCTGTGCCCGCCCTCAGCGTCGTCCCTTGCCTCGGCTCGCTCCCGCAACAGGCGGCCGCCGGTAGCGCCGGCATTGTCGTCTTCAACCTCCTGAACGAGCAGTCCTTCCTCCTGCCCACCCCCGAAGGCTTTGCCAGCGTCCAGTTCACCACCGTCGTCCAGGGCTCCCGCAAAATCGTCGCCCGGGGCACGAAGACCGGCGCCACCGGCACTGAGTACCTCATCTACGACCTGGAAACCCGCGACCTCGCCATGGTCCCCAACCCTGAAGGCGTCGCCTTCGTCGGTGCAGCTCCCACGGCGGTTGCAGGTGGCGGCGCACCGGGCGGCGGCGTACCCGGCGGAGGCCAGCCCGGCGGCGGCCAACCAGGGGTGGCTAACCCGGCGGTGGCGGCCAGGCCGCCGCGGCGATCCGGTGATCCAACCTGCCTCCCCGAAACCAACACTCATCACTGGCGCTGCCTTTAACGCCGAACGCCAGTTGACCGGACTCGTCCCTGTCCGTACCCTAGTCTTCGATGCGATTCTCAGCCGCCCTGGCCCCCTGCGCCACCCTTGCGCCTTCCGCCCTCCCAGCCGACTCCCGCGCCCATCACCCCCACCGGCAAAATCAAACTCTTCAACGGCCGCGACCTCTCCGGCTTCTACACCTACCGAAAAGAACAAGTACGACGATCCCCCTCACAGTCTTCACCGTCCAGGACCGCCTCCTCCGCATCTCCGGCCAGGAATTCGGCGGCATCTCCACCAAGGACGCTTACCGCGATTACCATCTCCTCGTTGAATGGAAATGGGGCGGCAACACTTACCCGCCCCGCGTCGATAAGGCCCGCGACTCCGGCATCCTCCTCCACGGCATCGGCCCCGACGAGGGCAGCTGCGGCTTCTGTATCAGTCCATCGGAATACCAGATCATTGGAAGGTGGCACCGGCGACTTCTCATGGTCAATGGCGCCGGAACGCCCTTCCTCGCTGCTGAGGTCCGCGAAGAGCCCAACGGCCAGATTCAGCTGGAACAAGGGCGGCAACTTGTCCGCACTCGACCGCAAGCGCATTTCAACTGGTATGGCCGGCGACCCCAACTGGAAAGACGTTGGTCGCCTTCCGCGGCCCCCAGGACCGACAAAACCTGTCGGCGGCTGGAACGTGAGCGAAATCCTCTTGCGACGGCGACACCATCACCGCCATCCTCAACGGCAAGGTCGTCAATTACGGCACGCAATCGTCGCAGTCCGCCGGCAAAATCCAGATTCAGAGCGAAGGAGCCGAAATCCGCATCCGCCGCGTCGAAATCGGCCCCATCACCAACAAGCTCCGCAAACGCTACCGGCCCTGAGTGCGCCGCC
>JADJOP010000023.1 GCA_016713735.1 Bryobacterales bacterium | reverse complement strand
CGACGGCCAGCGGCAACGACGACGCATGATCCAGCCTCGAATCGAAGAACAATCTAGCGATGAGGATCTCAGCCCCAACCAAAGCGCGCGAGATCAAGCAACGAGATAACCCAGGCCGGATCGTTCGACGTCGATGCGTTTTTGCCTGTTCGTGAGGTAGCTCGCTGTATCCGGCTCACAGCCACCGATTTGAGCCGCACTACTACTCTACCTTTAGAGACAGCCAGCTCCACGGGCTCATGAGCCAAACTCCGGCATGGGCTTCGTTTTTTCCAGTCCAGCGCACCCTCAGAATAGTCGATTTCCTGGCGCGACGAAAGACCAATGCCGCATTTCTTTAAGTATTTATCAGGAAGCAACCTAATAAGCCGGTTCATCTCACGCATTTCATTGCGGATAGATATGAGTTCCTGCAGCTCTTGGGAGACACCCCATGGTGACCCAGGCAGGGTGCTTCCCCTGCACGCCCGGCGAAGCCGTGTTTCCACTACGGGCGACGGCGGCTTGCTGTGGCGCGGGCATCGTCACGCCCGGTTCATTGAGCACGATATAGAATCGTGTGTTTGCCGGTACTGTGATCACGATGTTCTGCCTGCGAAAGCCAGTCAGCGCTAACCGCTCGCTCACCAGATCGCAACATTCGCGACGGCATTTTACCCGCGCAGAGCAACCGAGTTCTCTATTGGCCGCCAGCCCACGGCTTGCCCGACCGCAAAAGCGGCGATCGTCCCAATGCCTGTGAGCGCGCGAGTCAGGAACTTTTTTCCCGTGTTCTTTCCGTTGACGTCTCCTTGGAGTACACCCTGCTCCATACTTGGCAAGGCAGAGCCATTGATCTTCTCTTGTTCCCCGCCTGGGTATTCGAGAGTGTCAAATCGGATATTGACCCAGCCTTGCGGCGTGGCTTGCGACAGAGTTCCGTATGCCTTAGTGCCTGCGGGAAATGACTAGTCACCATCCTGTTCCCGTAGTTGTTGCTCAATGACAGCGATCACCGGCACCTTTGCTAGGTAACTGACGGCGTATTGCAGCCGGGCAAACAACTTCGTCCTTGGAGGCGAGCAACGCGGTAGGCTTCCGCGGCTGAACTGCTGGAATGAATCCGCCTCCGCCGCCCGCGCCGGTCGGCATACTAGTGCGCACGTACACGAGCGACGACTTCCGCAGCGCTTCACTTGGATTCGAGACCGGCGTCGGCGTTACCGGTTTTGGATTCTGCTTGGCCTGATACTCGGCTATCGCGGCGTTCCAGTCCGTCACATCTGTAGCCCGTCGCGGCGGAGGAGTCAGCCCCGACGGCGGTACGCTCCGCTAACGCCGGGTCGTCGGAAACGGTGCTCCGACACCGCTCAGCGGCGGCTTCGGCGCTGGCGGTGATTCCTCTATTTCGCCGTTGCCAGCGGTGTCGGCACGTTTTCCGTTGGAACTGGAGTGCCACGGTTCCGCATCGTTCCCAACAGATCCTTCTCGGTAAGTTCCCCCGTCTCTTCATTCGGTTGCTGCGTGACGTTCAATTGCGGGACCACTGACCTGTTAGCCGTCTCGGTCGCGGTGGGACTTCCCTCCGGCCTTCCCAAGCTGGGCTGAGTTTTCCGCTCCTTCTTGGAGGAGTCCGACGTCGTTGTGAATAGCCCAAAGAACAGGAGCAGGCACCCGATCCTAGTGACCCCGAGGATCAGCGCACCACGAAGGCGATCACCCCGGCCTTCTGGTCCCGCGAGACTCAGCAGGGCGGTGAAACCGAGCCGCAAGCGCTTCAGTCCTGCTCTTCATGGTCGTCTCTTCGGGCTCATCACCGAGTTCGGCACTCGGCTGTGCATTGGGATCTGGATTCAGTTCGGACGGCGCTGCCGGGTGGGGGTTCTCCCGGGACAGCTTTTCGTCTCTCGGATCATTCGACATGGCTCATCTCCTTCCTGATGGCTGAAACTCCGAACCCGATTGGCGCGAGCGCCGGCTTGTCCACCGCGCCACTCTCCGCGACTTGAAGAAACAATGTTTCAGTCGATTGCTTGAAAGTGGGGCGTGCAAACACGACCACACCATCCGTCCGCTCACCCGGCCCGATGCGGCGACGCGCCAGTCGGAAGTCCTCGACGGCGAATTGTTGGCTCGTGCCCCAGCGGCTCCGTCTGATGGGGAAACCTTTCTTTACCTTCCCCGCCAGCTGAATCTGAGGAGGCAAGATCTCGATCGCGTGGGCCTGCGGATTGACGACCGAAAACAGTACGGCCACCTCCCGGCCCTGATCGAGCACCTCTGAGATTCCCACCTTGACGAGAGATCCTTTCCCTTCCGGCGTGGTTGTCCTCATCCCAAAGAGCTTGGGCAACTCGGCCCGTTGCTGCCGCTCCAACACCGCGGTGAGCCCATCCCTCGCAAGCGCCCCAACTCTCTCTCGTGCCTGCGTAAGGCGAGGAACTCCGGTAGATACCGGCTCCAGCGCTGCAATGGAAGGTAGCGGCGCAAGAGACGCGCTTCCCGGAACATCCCAAGCTTCAATCGCGCTCTCCTCGACCAGGAATGACCCTACGCGACGGTAGCTCACAACGAAGTCGACTGGCGGACGCGCTCCACCTCCTTCGTTCCGCAGCAGAAAACTCAAATGCCGCCCGTTCACGGTTGTGATCAGGAGATTCGATTCGGCGACATCATCCGAGACAGGTTTGACCAGAACCAGAGTTGGCTCCTTGTCCGAATGCTCCGCCAGGAATTTGACGGGGTTACCGACGACCACTGAACTAACGGGCTCAGGCAGGCGGATCGCTGTGGCATAGCGCGGAGCCAATCGAACAACGTTTACCTGCTCATTCACCGTTCGTTGACTCACGACCGGCTTGATCTGCGCCTGCGCGAAGACCAGCAGCGTACCTGCGAGAAAAACAACTGGTTTCATCTTGTCTCCACTCCTTCTCGTAGCAACGTCTCCCAACGGTTTCGACGATACAAGTACGCGACGCGCGTGACGTATTCATGAATGTCTTTCGAGTAGGCGAAGTTGAGTCCAAGACGAAGTACCCTGTTCTGGCCGGCGATGTAGCTGGCAACGATCAGCCGCCGGTCTCCACGGCACAGGTCTCTTAGCCACGCGAGGTAAGCAACGCCAGCCCGCACATTGTCTTCAACGTCGAATCGGTTTCGGACTCGGAACACGGCTGCCGTATCCGGCATCAGTTGCATTACTCCAGCAGCTCCAGCACTCGATATCGCTCTGGGATCTCCACCGGACTCCGCCTCGATGACCGCGTACACCAGCTCGCGCTCTACCCCGTACTCGGCAGCCCAATAGTCTGTCCACCGGCGCACTTCGGCGGGCTGGGCCAGGCTGCAGCCTCCAGCTAACAAAAGCGCCAGCCATCTCATGCAGCAGCTCCGCTGTTGACCTTCATTGCTGCCAATGCCTCGTCCCGATACTTCAGAGCCGTCACCACCAGACTCTTGAAGCCGTCCTTGAGTAGCAATCGCTTGACGTCCTCTTCCGTCTTCGCCAGGAACGGCAGGAGCACATCACGCGTTTCCGCCCTGATCTCCGTTTCTCCGAGCAACTGCAGTGCTCGAACGAACTGAACGATCTCGTCGATCGATGGCGGCTTCACCAGGTTGTAGCCGCGCAGCGCCTGCGCAAGTCCTACAGCCTGCGCCTTCAACTCAAGGGGCGCCTCCACCGTACGGATGTCGAGAATCTCCGCTTCCTTCCGTACGTCCGGATGCTCGATCCTCTTGTATAGACTGCGCCGCCGCAGTGGATCTCCAAGACGCCGCTCCTGATTCGAGGTCATCACCACGAACGGAATCGTCTTAGCCTTCACGGTTCCAAGTTTTGGAATCGTGATCTGCCAATCCGAGAGGATTTCTAAAAGGAGAGCCTCGAACTTCTGGTCCACCTTGTCGAGCTCGTCTATCAGCAACACGATCGGCTTCGGCTGCAGCACAGCTTGCAGGAGAGGACCTTGCGTGAAAAAGTCCAACGTATGAAGACTTGATCTGAGCTTGTCCCATTCGCGGTCGGTCACTTGGACCTGCGTTTCGAGATAGAGGCGTTGAAGCGCCTCATCGAACGAGCCGATTGCCTGCTTCTCTGTAATTCCCTCGAAGCACTGCAGCCGGATCAGGTCGGTCCTCGCCGCCGCCGCGAATGCCTGGGCCAAGTAGGTTTTGCCCGTTCCTGGTGGACCCTCGACCAGGATCGGCTTCTGCATCTTGGTCGCGAGCCAGATGATCTGTACCAAAACGGGGTCCGTCGCGTATCCGGCTTCGCGGAGCCCTGCGGCGACATTCTGCGATGTGGCGAACATTTGAGAAAAGGATACGGCGCGATCGGCCAGAGACAAATCGAGCTGGCTTTTTATCGCGCCACGGAAACTTTCGAGCCACGGAACATCTTCGCCGCTCACTGGTCAATAGAAAGGTGTAACGCGGGAACATCCCACGGATGTGAGACGCCCTTGACATCCCGCAAGAACTTGGGGCCGAACACTGGAGACATGCCACACCGGAGCGACACAAGCGGTCATCCCCCAGTCTGGATGCGCTCGTGACATCCCTCAGGAATTCATGCTGGACGCGCGAGACATCCCACACGAATGCGACACGGCCGTCATCCCGCAAGCGCGAGACGCTGCTGACATCGCACACGAACTTAGTCCCGAACACCAATGACATCCCACGGACTTGAGACCGCCGGGACATCCCGCAGATAAATGCCTTGTACGGGTAGGTCATCCCACGAACGTGCGACTGTGAGGCCATCGCACGGAGCTTTAGCGAGAACTCGCGCCATTCGGGCCTATATGATCGTAATATCCTGTGTGACCATTCGCAGCGAGATCCTCCAACGGCTGGCCACGACTTCCGGCAACGGGATCGAAGACGCGGCGTTGAGTCTGCTGGCGTTAAGGAATTCCGGGGCGGACCCTCACGCGTTGCTCGGAACGCAACATCGTTCTGGCGCTTGGTCGGCGCTTCCTAACATCGAACCGCCAAGTGCCTTTCACACCGCGCTTGCGCTTCTGGCAATTCGACCGTTTCAAACCACGGCGGTCCGACGTGCCGCCGGGCGTGCATTCGAGTGGCTAGAGGAGATGCGGGGCCTGGAGTCCCATTGGCTCTGGCACTGGAAGTTTCGTCTATTTGACAGGCAAGTTCGTTTCGATCCTTTGAAATCAGGGTGGCCGTGGGTTCCTGATACCGTGAGTTGGGTCGCCCCCACGGCTCTTTCCATCGTGGCGTTTCGGGCCTGGCACCGGGACTCCAGGCGCTCCGCGCCCGCGATTTCGATGCTGCTAGATCGGGCGTGTATCAAGGGTGGCTGGAACGCCGGCAACTCCGTAGTCTTTGGAGTCGACCTAGATCCACATCCCGACTTCACCGCAATGGCACTTCTTGCGTTGCGCAACGAAAGTCCTGGCTACGTGGTTCTGTTACGAAGATCGCTGGATTACCTTGGGGCGCGCCTCGAAGGATCTTCTTCACCGTACTCTTTGGCATGGGCCGTAATGGCACTCTCAGCTCACGGGCATCAAGGCGTGAATCACCTGAAGAGTCGTCTCGAACAATCCGCAGGGGCGAAGCTCGATAAATTACCTCACCGCACTCTGGCGCTCGTGGCGCTGGCCTCGGAAGACGCGCCATACACATTCGAGGAGTCCTCCCGATGAAACGGCGTTCACTTATGGGTGCGGGCGCTTTGGCGGCTACGGCTGGTTTAGGAATCCATCAATTCAAGGCATCTCATGTCCCGTACCGCAGGCCGAGACGCTCCCATGTCGCGGTTCTTCGCTGTGACCGCTACGAACGGACGCCACAGGCGGTCGAGCAAGGCCTTCGACTAGTGAGACCGTCGGTTCAAGGGAGGCGCGTTCTTCTGAAGCCGAATCTCGTTGAGTACTCGCCGGTGGCCCCCATCAACACGCATCCAATGTTGATCGTGGCCGTGATCGACGCTCTTTACGGACTGGGTGCAGCTTCTGTGATTGTCGCCGAAGGTCCGGGTCACATTCGGGACACGGACCTATTGCTACATGAAAGCGGTCTGCGAGCGCAGCTCGACAGTCTGAAACGCGCCAGCTTCGTCGATCTCAACTTCGATTCAGTCAGGCGCGTGGCCCTCGGAACAGGGCTGACTCAATTGGAGGAAATCTGGCTCCCCACGACGGTCCAGTCTGCGGACGTCGTGATCTCCGTGCCGAAGATCAAAACTCATCATTGGGCAGGCGTCACATTGAGTCTCAAGAACTCTTTCGGGATCTTGCCCGGCTCGGTCTATGGCTGGCCAAAAAACGTTCTGCACTGGCAGGGCATCGACAACTCCATCGTCGAGCTCGCAGTGTCTGTCCCGATTCACTTTGTCATCGCCGATGGGATTGAGGCCATGGAGGGGAATGGGCCGCTGCACGGGCCGATGAGGCGTCTTGGCTGCCTCGTGTTCTCAGATGATCCTGTCGCCGCTGACGCAACTTGCTGCAGATTGATGGGGATTGATCCCGGTAGGGTGCGCCACCTTCAAATGGCATCAAGGCTTGGGAATCTCGATGTAGCGAACATCGAACAGCGCGGTGAAAGCGTCGACCGAGTGATGCAACAATTCGAGCTCCTTACAGAATTTGTACATCTCCGAGCTTGATTCAATCCAGGAGACCCCTGACGCTGGGCCGTTTTACCGGCAGCGAAGGATCCGAGTATCCGTTCAGCACTAGCCATTCCCTTTGATCGCGTGGGAGCGTCGCGTATGGAATGGCTTCTGGGTGCTCGCGTAGGAGGTCGCAGAACGACGTCTCCGCCACGCCGCCCTTGAACCGCCGAAGGGCGCCACGCTTGAGCAGACGATACACAGACGCGCGGGAAAGACCGAGATCGGTGGCGACTTGGGTAACCGAAAGCGCGGTCCGTTCCGAGTCTTCATCCAAACGAACTGTGGCAGCGAGGTACTGGTGACGTTTGACATACTGCTTGATCGCTGCCGCAGACCTGGTAGAGACGGTTCCGGCGTCGCATCGAAGAGCGGCGATCTCATCTGCACCCCATCTGGGCCTTTCGGCCCAAGGCCTCTGTCCTTCGGGGAGCACTCGTCGCAGGAATTCCTGCACCGCTCGCGTAGACCGGCTTAACTGAGTTGCGATTTCTTCGATGTGCCTCCGCCCGTCGGCCGGTTCACGCGCCCACTCTAGAACCACCTTCGCTTCCTTGGTCGTCCAGTTTCTCATTGCCTCCCTCCGCTTACGGAATGGGGATTCCTACGCACATCTGCCGAGGCCCTTTCAAGCGACCAAGGGTGGTAGGACTTCGGGGAAGGGATAAGTGCTTTCAACATGGCGACCGCCGGGCCCGTACATTCAAGGTTGGGCCAGGTCAATCACGCGCTTCCGCATTTCTGCAGGCGCGCAGCCGGACCGCGCATGCCCCCGAACGCAGAGGGTTCAAGGAGATTCGTACTGTATACCTTATGATTGGCTTCGTTGACCACGTTGAATACTTCGTCAGAGATGTTCATCTTGTACCTTTCGCGCAGTCTAAATACCCTGCAAGCCCCAACACACATTGAGAATGTCGTGTATCCAAAGGCGAACTCCGCGCGAACAGTGACCCTCGGCGTCACCTGGCCTTAGTCGTACGCTTCCCCGCCAGCGTGCCGTTTTAGTCCGCAACAATCCGCCTTAGATCTACCTCGTTCACCCCGCGGTTCAAATCGTTCCACATCGTAAAGCCCTTTGCTCCCACTTTGCCTTCATAACTGGCGGGGGGTAAGTCGGCGACGAGACACAGGACACCATAATCCCAGTCCGCCGACCGCTGCGCGCCAGTCTCGCGATTCACAACTGTTACGTTGGCATGTTGTATCGGGACCTTGGATTGGTCCATGACCGTATCGCCAATTTTGCCTGCAGGAACTTGCGCAAACAATGGGACCACGCTGGTTAAAGCGATGATGGCCAAGGGATGAACAATGCGTCGACGACTCTCCTTACGTTTCATGAAAGAGGCACCCTCCTGAAGATAGAGAGCACCTCTCCCAAAGCAAACCTCAATACCCACAAACCCTGGAAGCTTAAGGGCTTGTGATTCCGGGCGGCCCTCGGCATCGAAGACCCTAATCGGGCTTCAGAAAACTTTTGAGCTTTACGCGTCTTGGCGACTCTCTAATATTGACTGTGACAGCATCCTTCCGTAGCGAACAAGCGTGCGGAGGGGAAAACGGGTACTCTCATGCAGGACCAGAGAACCGTTCACCCGCCGCTCTGGATCAGCGAGACGGACGAACACGGCAACCGGGTAAAGCGGGAGGTGATTGAAGCTGCCCACCGCATCTGGACTCGTGTGCTACAGCACCTTCGGTATGACGGGCAAGATCTGGCTCCGGCTGCCGAGATCCTGGAAGCGGCCTGTCACTGCGTATCACGGACTATTCGTCGGGATACCAAGCGGGATCCCATTCGTAATCTGGACTCGTACTTGTTCTGGGCATTCGCGCGGAAGCACACCCGCCGGATGATTCGCGAAGGGAGAATCCATTATGTGGACTCAGTGGAATCCATTGCCACTGCGAAGATGGGAGTCCAGGACGACTGGGTTTCGATGGTAGAGAACGAGATTCAACTCAGGCAAATGCTATGTTACCTGGACGAAAGAACGCGGGATATGCTGATCCTCCGGATTTCGGGCGATTCTTGGGCCGAGATCGGTGAGCGCATTGGTATTAGCGCGCACAATGCTGAAGTCCAGTTTGCAAACGGAGCCAAGAGAGCCCGGAGCCGATTGCTACGCGCCGGCTTGGCACGGTTAGGACGGGAGCAAAAGTGAACCCAAGAGCTCCATTTTCGGCAACGTCACCCTCCGAGAAGCTCCCTCCGCAGTTGGAGGCCCAACTTCTTGCGGCTGCTGCCCGCATTTTCCGCACTGACTTCCCTAATACAGATAGAACCGGTTGCCCAGCACACGAGGCTCTCCAGGCCGTCGCTCGGAGGGCGGCCGGTGACATTGAATCTCTAAACGTGATGGACCACTTGACCTGCTGCTCGCCCTGCTTTGCTCAGTATGAGAGCCTTCTGCATGGAGAAAAGTCCAGGAGGAGAGCAAAACTCCTCGCTCTTTGCGCAGGGCTGCTTCTCACCGCAGGTTTCGCGACATGGTTCTATGCGTTCCGCGCAGAACGTCGTCTGCAGGCGCCAGAGTCAACCGTCGTCCAGAAAGTGCCGACTCCGCAGCAAGCCGCCCCCAATGAATTCGAGATAGCTGTTCTCGATCTCAGGAATCGGTCTCCCGTTCGTGGCGATCGACCACCGATTCCCACCGATGACGCTGCTACCCTCCCAGCCCGGCGAGTTGAGTTGTCGGTGTACCTGCCCATCGGGAGCGAAGAGGGCGAGTATGAAATGCAAATTCTTCGCGATGCTGACGCTCCACTCATCAGGCAAAAGGGAACCGCCAGCATGCTCGATCAGAATGTAGTCGTACAAATCAGGACTGACCTCACCGGGATCAGTTCAGGGCGGTACTTGCTCCGCCTTCGAAGGGCCACTTTTGGGTGGAGGTATTACCTAGTCAGTTTTACCCCATAGCTGTTCTAATGATGCGCTTCACGCTTGGTAATCATTCAAAGCCCCTCTCGAACGGCGTCTGGCTCCGCAGACGCTGTCAACACGAGACCAACAGCAGGGCGGCGTCGACAAGGACTGTGTCGATAGCCGGGCCTTATCAGTCCTTGATCTTGCGGGGGAAATCGATATACTACCCCCAGCCTGTCTCGGAGGTTCTATGAGAAAGTTGACAGTGCTAGCCTGCCTGTTGTGTGGCGCCCTTTCGAGCGCACAGGAGAATCCCCAAGCTCTACTCGAACGTGCCCTCCGTTTGGGCGACAAGTACAACTGGGCCGAAGCCCGGGAGTTGTTTTCGAGAGCCGAGGAGGGCTTCCGTAACAACTACGATCCTAGGAACGCGCTTTACGCAAAGATCGGCCGACTGCGTAGCAGTATGGAAGAGCAAGTCCTCCCTGCACTCTCGGCGGAGCTAGGTGCTTTGCTGATGGACCCGCTCGTCGTGAATGACCCTCAACTGCGACTCTTCTGCCTGATCGTGAAGGGCGATGTAGATGGCGAGTTGGAAACGGCGAGTGCTAAGCGCGATTGGCTAGCCGTACGCGACCGGCTGACAAGATGGGCAATACCCGCTGGAAAAATCGGGCCAACGGGGAACTTGGGTTTCAGGCCTTCCTGGAAGGCGACGTGGCCAGTGCCCGTCAATTGGTGGCAGGAGCATTACTGGGTGCAGTCGCCAGTGGCGACCGGGCAGCGCAGGCTAGATTCATTGGTGCGATCGGCACAGGACTCGCATTAGCCGGCGTGCATGACCAAGCCTTAACCTACCTCGATCAGGCGTTGGGCGTCGCGCGCGCAGATCCCGAAATGGGTTATCCATACGTCATTCTTGATGGCAAGGTCAGCGCGCTCAAGGGTGTTGGAAAGGCGTTGGAGGCCCTATCCCTGTCGGAAGAGCTCACGGCGCGCGCTCGGGCCGACCGCAAAAACGTGAAGCTCTGCCAGACATTGATCAGAATGGCGCGCCTGACAGGAGATCAGAAAGATCACCAACGCGCATTGACGCTTCTCTACGAGGCGATTGAGCTCGCTGAGAAAGGCAATTTCCCCCGCCTTCTTGCGAGCGCACGATTTTTGCTCGCCGAGACTTATTCAACCATGGGTGACATCCCAAAGGCCGGGGCTATTGCAGATCAAGCTGCTGACTCGGCCAGAAATAGTGGAGACCTTTACTTGATCCCGGGGCGCCTGCATATGCTCGGCCTGATTAAGATCGACCAGGGCAAGTACGACGAGGCGGATCGGCTGTTCATCGAAGCTTCCGACTATGCGGACTCGATGCTTGCCAACTCTCCCAATCCGCGCGTAAAGGCCGGGCTCGTGCTTGCGATGAGCAGCATCTATTCGGATCACGCGGCCTTGCTACTAAATCACTTCAAGGATCCAGACCGGGCGTATACCGTTGTGGAGAGCGCGCGCGGGCGTACGATTACGGATTTGCTTCGGTCTGGTATGGATGCCGTACCCAGCGAAAATCCCGAGCTTGAGAGGGAATTTAGCGTCCTGCGTCTCAAGATCGCCTCTTCGCGTTCGGCGGCTGAGATCCGAAGGATTAGGATGATCTGTCCATTCGCGAACTCGGCAGATGGATACCAGAAGGAGTTTACAAGCCGATCGCCGAGCGCGCCGGGAAAGATGGGCCAGTCCCTGTTGCGCGGGTACGCGAAGCTCGCCAAGGACCAGATGATACTTGAGTACATTTTGGGTGAACCTACCTCGCACGTTTTGGTCCTGACCAGGGACGGAATCACGGCCATCGAGCTCGCAAGTGGCCAGAGCATCAAATCGCTGGTGAGCAAATATCTCGATGTCGTAAGGACGCGCCGAGCGGCGCGAGCACTCGGCAGTCGTCTTTTCACTGAGCTGCTCTCAAAAGTGCCCGGCCTCCGCTCTGCCCGGCGACTGACGATAGTCCCAGACGGGCGACTTAACCTCTTGCCCTTCGACACGCTCGTTGATTCTCGAGGACAGTACGTACTCATGACTCACACCGTTGCCGTTGCACCATCAGTGTCGGCATATTTCTCGCTGCAAACAGAATCCAAGCCTAACGTCGCCACAAGAAGCTTCCTCGGTATCGGTGGCGTCCCTTACGACAAGGACGCTTTAAAGATCGCCGCCACGCGCGGGTATGAAGCCACGAGACTCGGGAATCTTCCAGCGTCCGAAGAGGAAGTAGTCACCGCTGCTGACATAGCTGGGAGCAGGGGACGCAATACACTTCTGCTAGGAGCGAGAGCAACCGAGTCTGCCTTCAAAAAGGCAGATTTGGCGAATAGAAGCGTCATCCATATGGCGGTTCACGGAGTTGCGAACACTGCACAGCCGGATGCCGCGGCGCTAATCCTCTTAAGTGACCCTGGCGCCAATGAGGATGGGTTACTCCAGTTTTCCGAAGTGTTGCATTTGCGCCTCAACGCGCGAGTCGTCGTACTATCAGCTTGTGAAACCGCCGTAGTACGGATACAGGGGCAGGACGGGGCGGTTACATTGTCTCGCGCGTTTCTTTTGGCTGGGGCAAAGAGCGTGGTGTCGACGCTTTGGTCTGTCGACGACACGGTCTCGGCATTTCTAATGAAGCGGTTCTATCGAGGACTGGCTTCGGGCAAGGACACAGCGGCAGCACTTACGGAAGCAAAGCGCAGCGTCGTGCGCTCGTTTGGAACACAGGCCCTTCCTTTTCACTGGGGTGCGTTCGCACTTGAAGGAGCGTCAAATCCGATTTAGCGAGGCAAGACAATGTCAGGGACCGAACCCATATTGACCAGAGAAGATAGAGTCGCAATCGCGGGCAAGATAAAGTCGTTAGTTCTCGAAAAGCATGTCAATGTCGCCAATCCCACCCAGGATTACGGCCCCTGGAGTCGCGAGTTTGATCGACGACTCGATAAGGTCGTCGCTGCGCCTTCGCGAGATGCCTTCGAAAACGGGCTTGGATCGATTTTGCAGGGACTCGGCAGCAGTCACACTGCTTTCTATCACAAAGTCGGTGACCGCATTCCTCCGCAACACGCGATTAATGCGTCGCTTAGGCCGATGGAGATCAACGGGGGCCGCCGCTGGGTCTTCCTCAACATCATTGAAGACGGTCCAGCCCATAGAGCGGGCGTCAAAGCTGGCGATGTCCTCTATTCCTGCGATGGCAAGCCGGCGGAGCCGCCTAACTCACCGAGATTTCAATTGGGTGGAACGCACGAACTGGAACTGGGCGAGATCGAGGGCTCGGGAACTCGCAGCGTCAGAGTCGAAGTGCCAAATCGAGCGGCGAAGGATCGGCCCCCTATGATCGAGCCAAAGAGCATTGCGTATGATCTTGCCGCTCCGGGGATCGGTATGATCCGCGTGGCGAGCTTTCCGGGTGCTGTGGGTCTCAACTTCGCGCGAGCGCTCGATTCAGCGATCGCTGCTCTAGCGCGGAAGAGTTGCTCCCGACTGATAATTGACCTTCGTGGGAACCTCGGTGGCGGGTTAGGATCTTTGCGCCTGATGAGCTACCTGTGCCCGGGAAAGTTGCCGATTGGGTACAGTATGAGCCGGACTGGAATCAAGCGCGGTTGGAGCAAAGAGCGCCTCCCTAGAATCGGTAGGATTCCGGCTGGCAAACTGGGTTTGCTTGGCATGGCCCTGAGGTTCAAGGTTCTTCATCGAGACCGCTCAATGGTGCTCGAAACGGAAGGCCTGGGTAAGCAAGCGTTTCATGGTCGCATCGTGATACTGATCGACGAGTTCAGCCACAGCGCAGCCGAAATGGTAGCGGCGTTCGCGAAGGAACACGGTCTCGCCGTTTTGGTGGGGAATAGGACGGCGGGAGAAGTTCTCGGTGGTGCCAATTTTCGAGTGGGGAAAGGATACTACTTGCGGATGCCAATAGCAGGTTGGCACACCTGGCAGGGTCATTGCATCGAGGGTGCTGGTGTCACCCCAGATGTCGCCGTGGATGTGGATCTCGTTGCAATGGGCCGGGGCAGAGACGTACAGTTCGAGAGGGCGCTTGACACGGTCGCAACGCTTGGCGGTGACTCGACTGGCTAGGGCGTGCAGTCCATCAAGTCCCCGTTGGCCACGGGGCATGTGGTGAGCCCGTGAACGCGCCCGTTGACAATTTCATCCGACTGCGATGTTGGCAGGGTCGTGAGTACAAACCACTGATCCTGAAGCAGTTTCTAGCACAGAGAAATGAAACGCGCTGGCATAAAGGCAACTCACTTGGTGGAATCCGAAACATGCCTTGCAGAAGGGCATGCGGCAACTCCTCCCCCAAGCCAGTCCGGGCGGGCAAGCGTTCCCTGGAATTACGTGCGCTCCTGAAAAACTTCCGCTCACAGTCCGTGAGGCTGCGGTCTACTTGGGTGTCAGCATCCAAACGGTGTATCTTTGGGTTGAGCGAAAGCAGATTCCCCATCTCCGCGTGATGGGCCGAAACATTCGGTTCCTCAAATCGGATCTGGAGCCCCCCTCGCCGCATAACACCGCCGGGCCGTTTCGATGACGTTCGGCTCCGCGGCGGTATCGATGACGACGTCTAGCCCGCATATCTCACCAACAACCCCTAGCAAAAAGCCGTCACCTGAGGCATAACTAAGTTTCCACACTGAGTTAAGGCCAACAGGAGACGGCTTCCGCTATGACAGAGTGTAGCCAAGACAGCTTCGATTTTGAATCCCATTTTTCGCGGCAGGTGACAGCGAAGTTTGATGGCGGCACGCTGACCACCGACGGCGGGGGACTGCTGCTTCGGCAGACCGAGCGGCGCATCGGGCTTTGAAGCGGCTGCGCCACTGCTTCCTGGACGGCCGCTGCGCCGGCCGCGTTGAGCACCGGCTGGAAGAGATGCTGGCGCAGCGCATTTATGGGTTGGCGCTGGGCTACGAGGACCTCAACGATCACGAGCAGTTGCGGCACGATCCCCTGCTGGGAGTGCTGGCCGGCAAGAAGAACCTTCAATTGCCTCTGGCGGGCAAGAGTACGCTGAACCGTCTGGAACTGATACCGGAAGGCGATGCGCTCGGGCAACGCTATCACAAGATCGTCTACTCGCCCCAAGCCATCGACGAGTTGCTGGTGTCTGTGTTTGTGGAGGCGCACACGCGTCCGCCGCGGCGGATCGTGCTCGACTTGGATGCCACCGACACGCCGTTGCACGGGCATCAAGAAGGCCGGTTCTTCCATGGCTACTACAACCACTACTGCTACCTGCCGCTGTATATCTTTTGCGGCGATCATCTGTTGCGGGCGCGGCTACGGCCCGCCAACATCGACGCCAGCGCGGGCAGCCTGGAGGAACTCCAAACGCTGGTGGCGCAGATCCGCCAGCGCTGGCCTAAGACAGAGATCATTCTCCGGGCCGACTCGGGCTTCTGCCGGGACGAGTTGATGAGTTGGTGCGAGGACAACCGGGTGGACTACGTGTTCGGCTTCGCACGCAATGAGAGGCTGCGGGCGCTGATCGACGACTGAGATGCAGCAGGCGCGGGCCGAACACGAACGCAGCGGCAGAGCGGCGCGGGTGTTCACCGAGTTCGACTATGAGACGCGCGACAGTTGGAGCCGGGCGCGGCGGGTGGTGGCCAAAGCCGAGCAGATCGACGGCAAGGAGAATCCGCGCTACGTGGTGACGTCGCTGAAGACGAAGCAGTGGCCGGCGCAGGGGCTCTACGAGAAGCTCTATTGCCAGCGAGGTGAGATGGAGAACCGCATCAAGGAGCAGTTGAGCCTGTTTGCGGACCGGCTGAGCACAGAGACGATGCGGGCCAATCAACTGCGGCTGTACTTCTCCGCGCTGGCTTATGTGTTGGTGAGCGCGCTGCGACGTCTGGCGCTACGAGGGTCCGAGTGGGCCCAGGCGCAGGTGGCGACGATCCGGCTGCGCCTACTGAAAATTGCCGCCCGCGTGCAAGTGACGGCGCGGCGCATCTGGGTCAGCTACAGCAGTGCCTACGCTTGGCGCAGCCAGTTTGAGGCGGCCTTTGCGACTCTGCGGCGATGACGACCCAAAACAGGCGTTGAAAACAAACGAATCGGCGGTTCTGGTTTTCTCCAACGGCGGAAGCGTGCCTCGGAGGCCTTCCCAGTAGAGATCGAGAGCCCCAAAACACAACGCAGATAGCTCAACTGCGCTCGCCGCTCAATCAAACGCCCTCTGACTGTCAACAAACTGCCGCCCGTCGCCCTTGACGGGCCCTTCGTACTCCGCCGCTCGGTTCTGGTGAGATATGCGGGCTAGTTCGAGTCGGAATTTTGAACGCATGTCTTAAGCCTCGTCCCTTATTACGCCTGAATTACCGATCTGTCAAACGACCTTCGCGCTGCTGCCCACACCCAGAGGAGCCGGGCTGCATAGGCAAGGAGGCTCGACCAAACTCGTTTTGAGAATCGCGAGTTCTGGTTCTTAATGGGGGACGAGTGCCCTGGATGCCCAACAGGGCCGCTGAGGGCCGTGGAGTAGGCAGGGAGAACATGAACACACTATTGACTGAAGAAGACGTGGCAGAATGCCTGCATGTCAGCCTTGCCTCCATCCGACGCTGGAGGCTCGAACGCCGGGGACCGCAGTTCATCAAGGTCGGCTCGCTGGTGCGGTACCGCCCGGAGGATCTGGAATCCTGGCTCGCCTCACTGCCAACGGGCGGTGCTCAACCGGCGCAGGCCCAAACAACGTCGGGTAGCGCAAAACGCTACCACGGGACTGTGAAAGTGATGTCATCATAGCGCTTAGCGAGCGACACGCGATGTCCGTATTCAGGAGAGGCAAAGTCTGGTGGTACGAGTTCTGGTTCGCCGGAAGGCGGATTCAGGAGTCCACCAAAGCTGCATCCAAGACGGTTGCCAAGCTAGCCGAGCAGCAGCGCCGGCGAGAACTGGAAGAAGGGTTCAATAGCATCGAGGACCGGCGGGATGAGCGGATCCGCCCGATCAAGGAGGTCGCGAAGGACTACCTCGAAAGCTATCTTCTTCGGAATCGGAGCGGAGCGTTCGCAAAGTACGCGATCGGCCATCTGACCCGGCTTCTCGGCGCGGCCATGATCGTTGATGCGGACGAAGCCTTGATCCTCGGGTACCAAGAGCAGAGACTCCGGGAAAAGGCAGCTCCGAAAACGATCAATGAGGAGGTTGGATTTCTACTGCGGCTCCTAGGCGAACGTGGCGAACTCATCCGTGCTCGTCTGCGAAAACAGAAGACACTCAAACTGAAGGGCACGAAACCGATCGCTAAAACGTATTCGCCAGAGGAAAAGCTGAAGCTGGTTGAAGCGACGCGCGAGGCGCGTTCGCCGACGATCTACCCGGCTCTCATGTTGGCGCTGAACGCGGGCATGCGAAATGGGGAGATTCGCCACTTGCGTTGGAACCACGTGGACTTGAAGAAGCAGTTCCTCACGGTCGGCAAGAGCAAGACCGAAGCCGGGGAAGGCCGGACCATCCCGCTCAATGCTGCGCTTTTGGAAACATTGCGGGGACACGCGGAGTGGTTCACGCTCCGTTTCGGCAGGATCGAACCAGAGTGGTACCTATTCCCTTTCGGCCGCGCAAACCACCTTGATCCCACGCGACCCATCACGACGATCAAGACGGCGTGGGCAAATGCCAGGGTGCGCGCGGGCGTGAGGGGACGTCTCCACGATTCCAGACATACGCTGATCACGGAGCTGGCCGAGAGCGGGGCCGGCGATCAGACCATCATGGACATCGCCGGCCACGTATCCCGCCAGATGCTCAAACACTATAGCCACATCCGAATGCAGGCCAAGCGGGATGCCCTGGACACCGTCTGCAGGAAGCAGCTGGAGGCTGAGGAAATTCTGCGGGAGAGCGTGCAGGATTGCTCGTTGAAGAGTGCGGAAGCTCAGCAAATTGAAGGGGAGTCCCCACAAAAGTCCCTACAGTTGGGTGTGTCTAGGGGTCTCAAGCGCCGGAAGAGAGATCGGAAGTCGCTGAAAAGAATTGGCTCCCCGGGTAGGATTCGAACCTACAACCCTTCGGTTAACAGCCGAATGCTCTACCGTTGAGCTACCGAGGAGCGGCTCAATTCATTACAACATCCAGCCTCAGTCACTGTCAAATTCCGGGGCCACGATTCCGGGGGTGCGATGGGCGCTCTGCGGCGCGCGGGGCTAGCGCCCATGCTGCCCCTCCCAGAGCCAGATTTCCACTTTCCCCCCGGCTCCAGCCCCATCGGGAACACGCCGCCAGCCGCTGGCATTGAGGCTGATCGCTTCACGGGCTAGCACCGTATGCGGAAATGGCCGCGGCGGCGCATCGAGGAGCACGACCAGAGGCCCGCGGCTGCCGAGGAAGCGCGACAACGAGGCGGCATCGCGGAACTTGGGTTGATATTGATCGCCGAGAAACGAGGTCTGGGCGAGCACGCTACTTGCCCTCAGCACGCGCCGGCCGGGACGGCGCTCGCGCATGGCGAACTCAGCCGTCGTTGCGCCCTCGCCTCGGAGGTCGGAGACCACGAGCACATCGATGCCGGCCAGTTCGGGCGACTCGAGAATGGCGCCGGCGGCTTCGTGTAGCCCGAGCCGGGCCTTGGGCGGGGTGCGGGTGATGTTCCATACCGCCAGAGCCAGGAGCGCGATCAGGCAGAGGCCAGTAAACGCGCGGCTCGCCGAACCGGCACGCGCGAGGGCACGGCGCGCCGCGTCGGCGGCGAACAGCAGCAGCCAGGGCAGGCTCATGAGCAGGTGCCGCGGCTCCCACACGGCGACCACGGCGCGAAACAGAATCGAGCCAGCCAGCATCACCGCGGCGACGCTCCAGGCAGGGTCCAGCGGCTCGGCGCGAAGGGCGTCGCGCAACCGCAAGGCCAGGCCCAGCGCGGAGGCCACGGCCACGAGGGGAGTGAGTTGGTGAGTGAGAAACGCCAGGCTCTCTGGGATGCGTTGCGGCAGGAACATCAACCCTCCCAACCAGGCCACCTCTTCATGCAGCGCGCCGGGGACACGGGCATACCAGAGGCCGCAGAGCGTCACAACGATGGCCGCGGGCAGCCAGAAGGCGCCGCGGGCCAGCCAGCGCGCACGTCCGGTGAAGAGCGCCGTCAGCGGCGGCAGCGGAGCCAGCACGATGCCTGTGCCTTTGGTCAGCAGGGCCAGGGAGGCCAACGCGCCGAAGGCGCCTGAGGCGGCGGCGCGCCCGTTTTGCAAATAGCGGCGCCAGACGGCGGCCGCGGCCAGCACCAGCAGGGCCATCGGGGTCTCGCCCATCAACGATCGTGACGACACCTGGGCCAGAGGCGCGGTGAGCAACAGTAGTCCGCAGGCAAGGGCATAGGGCAACGGCAGGATGCGTTTCCCCCACCATACGGCCGCCGTCACGAACGCGGCTTGTACGACGGCCATGAGCAGCATCATGGAGTCGCGCGCGACGCCGAATAGCAGCATCCAGGCGGCCTGCAGCGCATAGAAGCCCGGCGGCCAATGCCCGATGACGGCGTTGGCATAGCGCTGCGTGAACTGATAGTAAAAGCGGCTTACCGGACGCGGCAGGCCGGCCTGGAGCCAGTCGTGCACCAACAGGCCCGTCACATAGTGCGCGGACTCGTCCATGGTCTCGCTGAACTCGGCCTCATAGGCGCCGCCGTGGACCTGCAGGGCCACCGCGAGGGCGAGGGCCGCGGCAAAGACGAGCAGGACCGCCGCCGCGCGCCGCACGAGATGGCTAGGCCGCGCCCGCCACGCCGCGCAACTCCACCACGAGCGCGTCGAGGGCGATAGTTTTTTGAATGTTGCGCCGCAGCAGGTGGATGAGTTCATCCAACCGCCGCACGGCGTCGCGAATCCAGGCAAAGGGCACGTGGCGCGCCAGCGCGGTCAGCTCCGCGCGCAGGTCGATGTTGCGCACGGACGAGGAGCCGGCGCTTAAGTGAAGCAGATCTTCAAGGAGCAGGAAGAGCACCTTGAGATAGGGCTCCAACTTCTCAGAGCGCGAGGCAGCCAGCTTCTCCGAGTAGCGCGCCCACTCGCCGAAGGGGGCTTGCCCGCAGGCTGATTTGAGCAACGCCAGCATGGCCTCGCGGCGCTTGTCGTAGAGCGGCAGGTCAAGCGCGAGCGCCGTGCCCGGGCTGCCCGCGGCGAGCGCCACGCGGCGTTCGGCATCGGCCAGGCCGCGGGCCTTGGCGAAGGCCATCATCGATGGCTCATCGAGCTTGGCGAGCCTGAGGGGGATGCTGCGCGAACGGATGGTGGGCAGCAGGTCGTAGGGGTTCTCGGCGGTGAGGAGGAAGATCAGATAGGGCGGCGGCTCTTCAAGCGTCTTCAGGAGCGAATTGGCGGCCTGTTCATTGGCGCGGTCGATGCCGTCGACCAGGAACACGCGTTGCGCGCCGCGCATGGGCCCAAACTGCGCGCGTTCCTTCAGCAGCCGCATCTGGGGAATCTGGATCTGCCGTAGCGGGCCGTCGGGGGCGAAGGTGACAAAGTCGTTGTGTGAGGCGAGGAAGAAGGGGTCTTCTGAGCGCTTCTCGGCGGTCCACTTCTCGCGCTCGGCGAGGGTGGCGGCGTTGTGCGCCAGGCTCAGGTCGTCGCGCTCAATCTGATCGGCATGGCCCAGCAAACGCGCGGCAAAGCGGCGCGCCAGGGTCGCCTTGCCGACGCCTTCGGGACCGTCGAGCAGGATCGTCTGCGGGATCTTCTCGCGCGCGATCATGCCGGCGAGGATCTCGCAGGCCGCCGTGTTGCCGAAGAAATCAGGGAAGCCCGCCTCAGTCATAGACGTAGTGGAGCACTTTCTTCAAATCCTCCCATGCCTCGCGCTTGGCGGCCACGTTGTAGGCGCGCAGCAGATAGGACGGATGGTAGGTGACGATGAGCGGAATGCCGTTCCACTTGTGCCACTTGCCACGCAGCTTGGTGACGCCCTCCTTGGTTCCCAGCAGTGCCTTGGCCGCCGTGGAGCCGAGCGCGCAGATGGCCCTCGGTTGGATCGCCATCAACTGGCGGAAGAGGAACTGCCCGCAGGTCTGCATCTCGTCGGGCTCGGGGGCGCGGTTCTCCGGCGGCCGGCACTTCACCACGTTGCAGATGTAGACGTCGGGGCGCTGGATGGGAATGCCCTCTTTCGAGGCCGTGCCGTCGATCATCTGGGTGAGCAACTGGCCGGCGCGCCCGACGAAGGGCAGGCCCTGGGCGTCTTCGTCAGCGCCCGGACCTTCGCCGACGAACACGAGCTTGGTCTGCGGATTGCCTGAGCCGAAGACCAGCTTGGTGCGGCCCTTGTGCAGTTTGCAGCGCGTGCAGTCGCCGATCTCTTCGAGGATTCGCGGCAGGGAGTCGTTTTCAGGAGCCATGGAGAGCAGGGGGGGAGGCGTGGCCGCGGCGACCACAGGCGCGGAGAAGGCGGGCGGTGATCGCGGGCGGCGTGGTGAGCATTGGCGGCGCGGTGGGCATGGCCGGCACGGTGATCGCCGGCGGAGGAGGAGCGGGCGGCTCGGCGGGTGGCGGCGTGGCCGGGGTTGGAGCGGCGATGCGGGGAGGCGGTGGCGGGGCGGCGGGCTCGCTCACGGCGGGCTGAGCGGGCCGCGCCTGCACGTAGAGGTCGCGCACGCCCAGGTCGCGGTAGAACTCCAACTGACGCTTCAGCTCCTCGCGGTCGATCATGAGGCTTCGTGCAGCGCCAGGCGCAGCTTCAACACCTGGTCGAGAATCTGTTCGGCGATGGCGCTCTTGCTGTTGCGCGGCAGGGCCACGTTGCCCGCGGCGCGCATCACCAGCACCACCTCGTTCTCATCGGACTCAAAGCCCGTGCCTTCCTGGCTGACGAGGTTGGCCACCACCATGTCGCAGTTTTTGGTTTCCAGCTTGCGGCGGCCCTCGGCCACGAGGTTCTGCGTTTCGGCGGCGAAGCCCACCAGCAGGCGGCCGCCCTTGTTACGACCGACCTCGGCGAGGATGTCCGGCGTCGGGTCAAGATCAATGGTCCAGCGCGCGGCGGTTTTTTTCGTCTTCTGTTGGGGGACCTCTTTGACGTGGTAGTCGGCCACGGCGGCGGACTTGATGACGATGGTTGCCGGTTCGAGGTGGCTCATCACGGCATCGCGCATCTCCACGGCGGTGCGCACGCGGATCAACTCTACTCCAGGCGGCGGCGGCAGGTGCGTGGGGCCGGAGACCAGGATGACGCGCGCCCCGCGCCGCGCCGCCGCGCTGGCGAGAGCGTAGCCCATTTTGCCGCTGGAGCGGTTGGTGATGTAGCGGACCGGATCGAGCGCCTCCTGCGTCGGCCCGGCGGTGAGCAGCAGCGTCTCGCCGTCCAGGTCGTGGCGCGCCGTGAGCAGCCTCACCACCTCGTCGGCAATGCGCTCCGGTTCGGCCAGACGCCCCGGGCCGGTTGTGCCGCAGGCGAGCAGGCCCGCATCGGGTTCGATGATGGTGTGCCCGCGGGCGCGCAGGGTGGCCAGGTTGGCCTGGGTGGCCGGGTGCTGCCACATGTTGGTGTTCATGGCCGGGGCGAGGATGACGCGCCCGGTGAAGGCGAGGTAAGTGGCGGTGAGGAAGTCGCCGGCCAGGCCGTGGGCGAATTTGGCGAGCAGGTCAGCGGTGGCCGGGGCTACCAGCAGCGCGTCGTGGTTTTGGGCGACGTGGATGTGCTCCACGGCGCTGGCCAGCACATCGCCGCCGCCTTGGGCAAAGAGGCTGGTGATCACCTTTTTTCCGGTGAGGGCGGCGAAGGTGAGCGGCGTGACGAATTCGCGCGCCGCATCGGTCATGATCACCTGCACCGCGGCGCCGCGTTCCTGCAGTGCGCGGGCCAGCTCAGCCGCCTTGTATGCCGCAATGCCCCCGCCTACGCCCAGAGCCACGCGCATGGGTGTGTCTCCAATCGCGGGAAGGCGCTACTCGGTGACCGCGGCCACTTCCGGCAGTTGCTGGTTGGCGTCGGTGTATTGGATGAGACCGCGGCGCGTCTCTTCCATGGCGCTCACCGTGGGCTTCTTCGAGGTGGTGGGCAGATAGCTGCGTGAGCCGCTCTGCAGCTGGCGGGCGCGCTTGGCCGCCACGATGATGTAGCGGTAGGTGCTCAGTTCGGGGTCGTCGGGAATGACGTTGATCGCGTTGCGGATTTCGCTCATGGCCTTGCTCTCATTTCTGCTGGTTTACTTCTCCGGCGGCCCGGCCGTCCGGACCTGGTCCGTCCGGAACGACTCCAGAATGGGGCGGATCGCCACTTCCATCCTGTTCCGGCGCATGCGTTCGGCGGCGATAATCGACTGCAACCGCTCCACCGACTGTTCCACTTCATGGTTCACCAGCACGTAATCGTATTGGTGATAATGCCGGATCTCTTCGGCGGCCTCACGCAGGCGGCGTTGGATCACCTCTTCGGCATCCTCGGAACGCGCACGCAGCCGTTTTTCCAACTCCTCGCGCGATGGGGCCAGAATGAACAGGCTCACGGCGTCGGGAATCTTCTCTTTTAATTGTGCCGCACCCTGGACGTCAATGTCGAGCACCAGGTCGCGGCCCGCCTCGGCCGCCTGGTCGAGATAGCCGCGGTGAGTGCCGTAGTAGTTGCCAAATACCTCGGCCCACTCGAGAAATTCCCCGTTGGCGATCATGCGCTCGAAGGAGGCGCGGTCGGTGTAGTGATAGTTTTGCCCTTCCTTCTCCGAGCCTCGCGGCCGGCGCGTGGTGTAGGAGATGGAAAAGGCGAGCTTCGGGTCGGCATCCAACACCCGGCGCACGAGCGTCGATTTTCCCGATCCCGAAGGTGCGGAGAGGACAAAGACGACGCTCATTCCAGGTTCAGGCTCTGTTCACGAATTTTCTCGATCTCCGATTTTAACCCCAGGGCCAGTTCGGAGATGCGCCGTCCCGGTTCGCCGGCCGAGTTGGACTTGGAGAGTGTGGTGTTAGCCTCGCGCTGGAGTTCCTGCAGCAGGAAGTCGGTCTTCTTGCCCACTTCGCCGCCCGTGGTGAGCAGCGTTTCGAGGGCGGCGGTGTGCATCTTGAGGCGCGTGATCTCCTCGGCGATGTCGCTGCGGTCGGCGAGCAGCGCGGCCTCCTGGTAGAGACGCTGCGGATCGGCGTTTTCGATGACCTCGGCCATGCGCTCGCGGAGCTTGGTTTCGAGCGCGGGCAGCACCTGGTCGCGCAGCCCCTCGATTTCGGCGGTGAGGAAGGCGATGCGTTTCACGCGCGGCAGGAGGTCGGCAAGCAGGTCGGACCCTTCGCGCGCGCGGACCTCATTCAGCGCGTGGAGGGCCTCATGGAGCGTCTTCACGATGGCCGCCTGCATCTCCTCGCCCGGCTCCTCCTCGCCGGCTTCGATGAGCATGCCGGGCAGGCGGAAGGCGGTGTTGAGGTCGGGCGTCGAGTCGAGGCCGAACTCGCCGGCGGCCTGGCGGAAGGCGGCCAGCCAGGCTTCGAGCAGGGGGCGGTTGAAGGCCGGCGGCGCGGCCTGCGCCGTGCGGTGGAGCGAGATGCGGATCTCAACATGGCCGCGCACGATCACGGCCTGGATGGCCTTGCGCATGGCGGTCTCGTAAGGGTCGAGCTCGGATGGGATGTGGAAGTGCAGATCGAGCGTGCGGTGGTTGACGCTGCGCAGGCTGAGCGTCAACTCACCGGCGGGCAGGGCGGCGCGGACGCGCGCAAAGCCGGTCATGCTCCTCACGGCGTGTTGGCCGGGGCGGGAATGGCTCATTCGGAATCTCCCTCCAGATACTGCAACTCGTGCAGGCGGCGATAGATGCCTCCGCCGCTGATCAGCTCTTCATGCGTGCCCACCTCGCGGATTCGGCCTCCCTCGACGACGACGATCTTGTCGGCGCGGCGGATGGTGGAGAGCCGGTGCGCGATGACGAACACGGTGCGGCCCTCCATGAGGTTGGACAGGGCGCGCTGCACCAGTCTCTCGCTTTCCGTATCCAGATGCGAGGTGGCTTCGTCGAGAATGAGGAGCGGCGCATTCTTGAGAAGCGCGCGGGCGATGGCAAGGCGCTGGCGCTGTCCGCCGCTGAGTTTCGCTCCGCGCTCGCCGATGAGGGTCGCGTAGCCTTCGGGCAGGGCCTGGATGAACTCGTCGGCCAGCGCGTTGCGGGCGGCCTCGCGCACCTCTTCCGGCGTCGCCTCGCGGCGGCCGTAGCGGATGTTGCTCTCCACCGACTCGTTGAACAGGAAGGTGTCCTGGCTCACGGTGGCGATTTGGGAGCGCAGCGAGGCGAGCGTGATCTCGCGCAGATCGCGGCCATCGAGCGTGATGCGCCCTTCGTTGACGTCGTAGAAGCGCGGCAGCAGGTGAGCCATCGTGCTCTTGCCGGAACCGCTCGGCCCGACCAGCGCCACCACCTCGCCGGCGCGGATCTCCAGGTTCACTTCGCGCAGGGCGAAGCCGTCGGGCGAGTTGGGATAGTGGAAGCTCACCTTCTCAAACTGGATGGACTCGCGCAGCCTGGCGGCGGCCACGGCCCCGGGCAGTGTCTTCACCGAAGGCTCGCGGTCAAGATACTCAAACACGCGCTGGCTCGCGCCCAGGGCCTGCTGGAAGATGTTGTGGATGCCGGTGAGCCGCTTCACCGGCTCATAGAGCATGAGCAGGGCGACGACGAAGCTGGTGAATTCGCCCGCCGTCATGGCGCCCACCTTGATCTGGTTGCGGGCGTAGGTGAGCAGGGCGACGATGGTGAGCGCGCCGAAGAACTCAATGATGGGCGAAGCCAGGGCTTGCAGGGCCACGTAGCGCAGGCTGGTGGACTTCAAACTCTCGGCCGCCGCCCGGAAGCGCGCCCCTTCGTGGGCCTCGGCCTGGAAGGTCTTCACCACGACGTGTCCGCTGAGGGTCTCTTGCAGGATCTGGTTGAGCGAGGCGGCGTTGTCCTGGGCGGCGCGCGTGGTGCGGCGAATGCGCTTGCCGATGCGCGCCGTGGGAATGAGCACGAACGGCAGCAGGGTGAGGCTGACCACGGCCAGTTTCCAGTCGGTCTGCATCACGACGTAGAGCAGGCCGAGCGCGGAGAAGGTCTGCCGCAGCCAGTCGGCGAGCATGTGCGAAATGGCCACCTGGATCTTCTCAATGTCGTTCATGATGGACGACATCAACTGGCCGGTGGAGGTGGTTTCAAAGAACTGGGCGTCCTGCTGGAGCACGCCGTCGAAGATCTGCTGGCGGAGGTCGGTGATGGCGGAATAGCCGACGCGGTTGACGAGGTAGTTGCCGGCATACTCGCTGGCGCCCTTGGTGAGAAAGACGATGAGAATGCCAAAGGCCACCGCCGTCCAGACGTTGTGGATGGCCGAGGGCACGAAGTGTTGCAGCGTGATGTCGTGGCCAAGCACGGTGAGCAGGCGCACCGGACCTTCGGCGGTGGAGGGGTCGAGGACGCGGTCAAAAATGGGCTTGATGAGCAGCGCAATCAGGGCGTGCGAGACCCCAGCGACGGCCATGAGGACGACCGAGCCCAGCAGCGGCACGGCGTACGGGCGCGCATAGCGGAGAAGACGGAACAGTTCGCTCACGCCTTCACCTCCAGGCGGGAGAGCGCGGCTAGAGCGTCATCAAAGGGAATGGCCGCGCAGCCGGCGGCGTTCTTCAGCAGTTCATACTTTGTGCGCCAGGGACGCCACACGACTTCGTCGGAAGGCCCGAAGAAGACGAGCACGGGAAGGCCGAAGGCAGCCGCCATGTGCGCCGGTCCGCTGTCGTTGCCCACAAAAAGCGAGGCCATCGACATGAGCATCTTGATCTCGTCGAGCGGCGCGCCGAGGAAGCAGGGAAACTCGCGGAACGGGGTGAAGTCGTCTTTGTCCGAGCCGATGAGGAGCGGGGAGAGGCCCAGGCGGTCGCGCATGTGGGCGGCCAGTTGGACGAAGCGCTCGGCCGGCCAGGTCTTCTCCGGCGTGGCGGCAAAGGGATGGACGATGGCCAGGGGACCATGCGGCGCCTCGGGGGCGGTGGAGGGCGGCAGGTGGAGGCGCGCGCGGGGAATGTCGCTCGCAGGCACACCGAGATAGAACATGGCCGAGGCGAGATGTTCGGCGGTGTGGACGGTCCGCTCTTCACCGAGGATCTCCTGCGCACGGGGGATGCGGACGTTGTAGAGGCGCGCCATGCTATGGTGCGCAAATCCGGCGCGCCAGCGTGCCAGGGAGGCAGCGGTTAACTGCATGCTACGCGTGCCGCCGTGGAAATTGAGGGTGAGGTGGGGGCGGAAGGCCAGCGCTTCGGGGAGAGTGGGCTGGGGCAAGAGGAAGAGGTCCGGGTTGTGTTCGAAGACGGGACGGAAGGCGTGGTCGGCCATGACGGCAATGTGAAGGTCCGGCCTGTACTCGTGCAGCAGGCTGAGGGCGGGGGTGGTGAGCACACAGTCGCCCAGCGAGCGCAGACGGATGATCAGAACGCGCCCGCCGCGCGGTAGCTGTTCCACGACCGGACTCATCTGGTGGCGGGCTCCCGGCCCAACGGCTAGCTCTCCTGCCGCGCTTCGTCAACGAGCATCACCGGGATGTCGTCGCGGATGGGATACACAAGCCGGCACGACGGGCAACGCAGCCCGTTCTCATCCTGCATCAACTCCACGGGAGTTTTGCAGATGGGGCACACAAGGATCTCGAGCAACTCTTTACTGACGGCCATAATGTGAAATGCCAGTGTAGCAGGGGCGGGGGTGTGCCGCCCCTTTGCCGATGGCTAGGCCGCCATCTCGGCGCGGGCCTTTTTGATGGCCGCGACATACTGTTCGGCGAGCTTCTGGATGCCGGCATAGTCGCCGGCCTTGATGAGCTTGGCGTCCACCAGTTCGCCGCCCACGGCCACGGCGCAGGCGCCGGCCTTGAGAAAGTCGCCGGCCGTATCGAGGTTCACCCCGCCGGTGGGGATCATCTCGATCTGCGGGAAGGGGCCCTTGAGGGCCTTGATGTACTTGGCCCCGCCGACGTTGCCGCAGGGGAACACCTTCACCACGTCGGCGCCGGCTTCCCACGCCGTGAGCACTTCGGTGGGCGTGAGCGCGCCGGGGCAGATGGCCTTGGAGTAGCGGCGGGCCATCTCGATGGTCTTCACGTTGAGGGCCGGGGTGACGAAAAACTGGGCCCCGGCGAGCATGCAGATGCGGGCGGTTTCCGGGTCGAGCACGGTGCCGGCGCCCAGAACGAGCTTGTCGCCAAACTGGTCGGCCACCTTTTCCAGCGCCTTCACCGCGCCGGGCACGGTCATGGTGATTTCGGCGGCGCGAATGCCGCCGTTGTAGATGGCTTCAATCGCCTTAATGGCCGCCTCAGCGGTGGCGGTGCGCACGACGGGAACGATGCCGATGTCCTGGATGAAGGACAAGACCTGGGCCTTTTTCATGAGAGTTCTCCTACTAACCAATAGAGCAGAGCCAGCCGTGCGGGGAGAAGCGTGAGCCGGGGAGCAGCGCGCTGGACTCCACACACGCGAAAGCCGCCCGCCCCGTTCGGGGGCCGGCGGCTTCGTCGCAAAGATCCCACCAGGGACTTAGATCGCGATGCCGAGCTTCTTGTACCACGGCGTGGCCGGCTTGATGGCGGCGTTCACCGCGTTGATGTTCTTCACGCCTTCGGTGGAGAGCCAGTCTTCCAGGGCCTTCACGCCCTGCTTGCCGTAGACCGGGATGCCTTCCTTCCAGGTGGCGCGTCCGCAGAGCACGCCGGAGAAGTCCGTGCCGGCTTCGGCGGCCATGCGCAGCGACTCAGTGAACTGGTCGTTGGAAACGCCGGCGCTGAGGTAGATGAAGGGCTTCTTGGCGACGGCGGCGGCTTCGCGGTAGATGTCGAGGGCCTCGGCCATCGAGTAGGCCTTCTCACCCTTGTAGACGCCGGAGCCTTCGGTGTAGTTGGCGTTGATCGGCACTTCCACTTTCAGCACGTCGACGTAATACTGCGGCTTGGAGAACTCCTCCATGCTCTTGATGACCACTTTCGGCTTCAGCTTGGCGAACTCGAGGCCTTTTTCGTCGCCGCCCTTGGGGTCGTAGCCGATGAATTCGAGGAAGAACGGGATCTGGTAGTGTTCGCACTCGGCGCCGATGCGTTCGACGAAGGCGTGCTTGATGGTGTTGACCTTGGCGTCGTCAAACGGGGTGTAGTAGAGGAGGATCTTCACCGCGTTGCCGCCCCAGTCGACGATGCGCTTCACGCTCACCTCGGGCAGCAGGTCAGGCAGGCGGCCCGGTTGGGTCGCGTCGTAGCCGGTCTTTTCGTAAGCCAGCAGGAGGCCGCACTTGGGGTCGCGAGCCTTGGCCGCGGGGAGGCCCCATTCCGGATCCAGCAGGATGGCGCTGGCGTGCGGCGTGAGGACTTTCGATACCGCGATCTTGAACTCCTCCATCATCTCGTCGGTTACCGCGCTCTTGTCGACACCCTTGGCCGACGCAATGGACTTCTGCAGGCTTCCGCGCTGGTCCATGGCCGCCGCCGCGATAACACCGTTCGCGTTGGAGAGTGCTTTCAAATGATTGATTTTGCCTTGGGATAGTGACATGGGGATCGCTCAAATTATAGCAATTCGCCTTCCACCCGCGAGGCGAGGGGACCCGCCCGAAGCCTGCCCGCGCAGGTTAGACCTTTTCAAATGAGTGGCTTACAGAAGCCCGCGTCCAGGCCGCGGCGCGCCGGTGCCAGCCCTGGGCCCGCGCCACATCGCGCAGAATTTGGGCTTTTAGCGCCTCGGCATCGGGGAAGGCACGCTCTTCCCGCAACCGCCGGTGAAACTCCACACGGATGCGCTCGGGCTGCACGCCATCATAGCCGGCCAGCAGGAAACTCTCGATGGTCAGCGACTGACCGCCAAAAGTGGGGCGAAATCCGACATTCGTGACCGAGGGCCAGCGGCGGGCGCCCGCCAGATCGAGCACGGTGGTGACATAGACGCCAGGGGAGGGCAAGATCTCGGCGGCGGTGTTCAGGTTGAGCGTGGGCACGGTCTGCGTGCGGCCAATGCCGAAGCCCGCCACGACGACGCCCGAGAGTCCATAGGGACGGCCCAGCAGGCGCGCCGCCCGCGCCACCTGCCCCTGTTCCACCAGGGCGCGGATGGCGCTGGAACTCACCGTCACGCCACGAATGATGAGGCCGGGGACTATGCCGGTTGCAAACCCAAAGCGCTCGCCCAGCCGGCGCAGCGTCTCCACATCGCCCGAGGCGCCGCGGCCGAAGCGGAAATTGTCGCCCACCACCACCAGCCGCGCGGCGAGGCCTTCGGCCAGGATGCGCCGGGCAAACTCCTCCGGCTCGGATTCGGACAATTCGCGCGTAAAGGGCAGGACGACGGCGCGGTCGAGCCCGGCGGCGCGCATCCAGCCGAGGCGCTGCTCAAGTGTGCTCAGCAGGCGGGGTGCGCGGTCGGGCTTGAGGATGCGGGCGGGGTGGGGGGCGAAGGTGAGCGCCGTGGAGACCCAACCGCCGCCGCGGGCCGCCGCTTGCGTGCGGTCGAACAGGAGCTGATGGCCGCGATGCACGCCGTCGAAATTGCCGATGGTGATGGCCGCCGGCGCCGCCTGGGCGCGCAACTCGTCGAGGGAGTGGAAGACCTGGAAGCTCATGGCAGCGGGGGAAGGTCGACCAGCAGTTCCATGCCGTCATGGGCCAGCCGCACGTGGGCCGGCAGGAGTTCTTCGGTGCGGGCGTGGCCGAGGTCGTGCGCGATGTGGGTAAAGATGGCGCGCTTCGGTTGGAGGCGTTCCACATAGCGCAGCGAACGCTCGACGGTGGAATGGGTGGGATGCGGCTTGTGGCGAAGGGCATCGAGGAAGAGCACGTCGAGGCCGCCCAGCAGTTCGAGCGACTCCTCGGGGATCTCGCTGTGGTCAGTGAGATAAGCGACGGGCCCGATGCGGTAGCCGAAGATGGGGTTCTTGCCGTGCATCAGTTTGACGGGCACGACGGTGTGGCCGAACAGGTCAAAGGGCTCGCCGTTGATGCGCACCGGGTTGAGCTTGGGGATGTGGGTCTTCACCTCGTGGTCGATGAAGGCGTAGCGGAAGACGTTCTGGATGGCGTCCATCGTCTCGTCGGAGGCGTGGATGGGAATCGGATCTTTTTGCCGGAAATTGAAGGGACGGATGTCGTCGAGGCCGAGGATGTGGTCGGCGTGGGAGTGGGTGAAGAGGATGGCGTCGATGCGCTTGAGCTGGTAGCGCAGCGCCTGCTGGCGGAAGTCGGGGGTGGTATCGATGAGAACGGTGTGCCCGCCGTATTGCATCACCACGGAGGGGCGGAGGCGGTTGTCGCGCGGGTCATCCGAGGTGCAGACGTCGCAGGAGCAGCCGATGGTGGGCACCCCGACACTCGTACCGCTGCCCAGCACGAGCAGGCGCAACTGGTTTTCGCCTGGCTCCATGGAGGGGGCTACTGGCCTCCGGCGGCGGCGGATCCGGAACTCCCTTCCCCGCCGGACGGGCCGGCCTCGCCGGAACCGGCGCCACCGGAGTCCTTGGCCGCATTCTCACTGGCCATGACGAAGCGGAAGCGCAGTTCGGTGAGCGAGTTCTCGAGCATGCGCGATTCGTCGATGGTGAGGTTGCCCTTGGTCTTATCCACGAGCATCGCCAGGAGGTCAATGAAATGCCGGGCCATCATCAGGTTGGGCGGCGCCGGCCGGTCCTCGCCGGGCATCGGCAGCAGGCCGAGGTTCATCTCCGACTGCATGCGCAGTGTGGCCACGAGAAATCCGAAGGAAGGCTCGAGGAAGGGCAGGTTGGAATCCGTTGCACTCATCTCAGTCATTGATCTTATCCTGAGCCGCGCGGCAGGCTCCACACAAAGCCCTCCCGCGGAGGGGAAAAAGTGTTCGAAAGAAGACACTTGGCCATTGGTTCATTTTTCTGAACGGGTTGTGACTGGTGTGCCGGGCCCGACTCCGCCGCGGCGGGCCGAGGGTGATTCCGGCTGGCCGCGGCGGGCCGATGCTACTCTGGGAAGTTGATGGATGGAGTGATTGTCGTGGATAAGTCCACGGGTTGGACGTCGCACGACGTGGTCAACAAAATGCGCCGCATTGCCGGCACACGGCGTATTGGACATTTGGGCACGCTCGACCCGGCGGCCACCGGCGTGTTGCCTCTGGTCATCGGCCGGGCCACGCGTTTGTCGCAGTTTTATACGAAGGCCGACAAGGTGTATGAGGCGACCGTCCGTTTCGGTTTCTCGACCTCCACCTACGACGCCGAAGGCGAGCCCACCAGCGAGGCCGTCGCCTTTGAACCGACCGAGGACCTGCTCTGGCAGCACCTCTCCTCGTTTCGCGGCACCTTTCCGCAAACCCCGCCCGCCGTTTCGGCCAAGAAGATTGCCGGCACGCCCGCCTATAAACTGGCGCGCCGCAATATCGAGGTGGAGCTGAAGCCGGTGGAGGTGACCGTCCATTCGCTCGAACTGCTGGGATGCGAAGGCGACGAGGCGCGCCTGCGCGTACATTGTTCGGGAGGCACCTACCTTCGCTCGATCGCGCACGACCTGGGCCAATCGATTGGTTGCGGAGCGTTTTTGTCGAAACTGCGGCGGACGCGATCGGGCGATTTCCTGATCGAGCAGGCCGAGACGCTGGAACAACTGGAGGAGCGCGCCAGCGAAGGCACACTCAATCAGGTGTTGATCCCGGCCTCGCGCCTGCTGCCCGGCTTTCCGGCAGAGACCGTGGACGCCATCACGGCGGGCCAGATTCGCCAGGGACGCGATTTCCGCGTCTCGCCGTTCCGCATTCAGCGCGGCGCGCCCTTCGTCAAGGCGCTCGACCCGGACGGCGCGCTGCTGGCCATCGGCGAGCTGAAACTGCCCAACCTCTACCACCCGATGATGGTGCTCTGAAGCGCGGCCTTGGGGCGGGTCAGGCGGGGCTGGTCAGCCGGGACCGCCCTGGGCGATAATGGAGCGGTAGCGGGCCTCCCTAGCTCAGCTGGTAGAGCAACTGATTTGTAATCAGTAGGTCGCCGGTTCGAATCCGGCGGGGGGCTCCATCCTTTTCAACCACTTACAGTCTGAGCGGCAGAGTCGGGACTCAGCTTTGTGTGCGGATCGTGCGAGCCAGCGCTTGCACCACCGATGCATGCAAACTCCGCCTTGCTCACAGGCGAGTGACGAGTCTAGTCCGGCATCGGCATCGAGCGCCTCCGCCGAAGCCCCTGTAGGGCGCGGCGGGCAACCCGGCAAGGCTGAGCGCCCACACGAGGGGGGGCCGTTGCCGCCGAGGACCATGGCCGAGGAACCATGCACGCCCCTCAGCGTGGCGCGGGGTGAGGGCCGTTCTGGGCTGGCCGTTTCGCAAGCGGGTCGCGGCGTGGCTGCCGCGGAAGCGGCCCCTGCTCCGCTGGGGGTTAGAAGGGCGGAATGCCCAGCACGGCATAGTTCAGCCAGTATCCGCCGAGGGTGTGGCCATAGCCGGAACCTGTGAGGAGGCCCTGGGCGATGCTGGCTTCGTTGTCTTCGAACCAGGATTCGATTTCGTCGAGCACTGTTTCGATGTCCTTTTCGGCCGAGGAGATGGCCTGGGTGGCCGAGGCGGCGACGGTTTCGCCGGGGTGCTTGAGGCGGCGGTCAAGGAAGTTGCCGACGAAGGAGAGATTGGTGGCGCCGAAGGTATTGAGCCCGGCGATGAGGACGCCGGCGCCTTCGGCGGCCTTGTTCTCTTTGATCATGTAGGCGTACTGGGTGGCCGAGAGGCCGGTGGGGTCGACGAACTGTGTGGGCCGGTTGAAGGCAAACTGGTAGGGGTGGCGCGAAGCGGGGTGGAAGCTGGAGCCGCGGGCGGGATCCTTTTGGATGAAACGGCCCATGTCGGGGCGGTAGGCGCGGGCGCGGAAGTGGTAGAGGCCGACGAAATCGATGAGTGTCTCTTTTGCCTGGAAGCTGAAGGGGTTGAAGTTGATGCCGCCAAAGGCGACGCCACCGACAGCGGAAGCATGAATGCGATTGCCCCAGGCGTCGTAGGCCCAGCTTTGGAGCACGCCGCCGGTTTCATTGGTTATGGCGATGACGGAGCCTTGCTCATCGGTGACGAAGAAACGGGAGGCAGTATCGTTACGGGCGAAGAGAAGCTCATCGGTAGCAAGGCCGAAGGTGAAATGGTGTGCGAAGCTGGCTCCGCTGAAGATGTGCAGGATATTCTCGCCGTCGTACACGTAGAAGCGGGAGACGTTGGTGTTGACCTGGTCGCGGTTGCCGAGGCCGTTATAGCGGAAGCTGGCGAAGGGGGTGGCGACGAGGCGGTTGCGCTCGTCGAAGGTGAGAGCGCGGCCGAAGCTGGTGGCCATATTGCCGGCGCCGTCGTAAGCGAACGACTCGGTGTCGAAGGTGAGCTGGCGGTGGTCAGGGGCCGAAGGTGGCGCCGGGGTCGAGGCGGTTGCCGGCGGCGTCGTAGCTCCAGGAGCCGGACTCGTTGCCCCAGGCGGTGCTGACGATGGTCTCGGAGGTAAGGCGGCCGAGGGCGTCGTAGGTCCAGTTGATGGAGCCATCGTTGAGGAGGGCCTGGGTGCGGCGCCCGGCGGCGTCGTATGAGTAGTTCCAGGAGCGGATAACGGTGCTTGAGGAGAGTACCAGGCGAGGCTGGCGAGGCGGCCTCGGGGGTCCCAGGTGTAGGCGGCGCGGACGCCGTTGCTATAGAGGAGGCCAGAGCGGCGGGCGCTGGAGTCGTAGGAGTATTCGGCCCAGTTGGCGCCGGTGGTGATGCGGGAGATCCGGCCGGAGGCGTCGTAGAGGTAGGTGGTGACGGCGCCGTCGGGGCGGTCGTGGAGCGCGGCGGCCGAAGGAGTCGTAGGTGTAGGCGACGGTGTGGCCGAAGCGGTCAGTGACGGAGGTGAGACGGTTGGCGGCGTTGTGGGTGAAGGTCATCGTGCCGGGGTTGACACCGGTGGAGACGATGCTGATGACGCGGCCGCGGGTGTCGTAGGAGAAGGTCTCGGTGCGGGCGGCGGTGGATTCGGTGAGCTTGCGGCCGTAGGCGTCGTAGGTGAACTGCACGGGGCCGAGGCCGGTGTTGGAGGAGGCGAGATTGCCGTCGGGCGTATAGGTTTCGTTGTGCACGTCGCCGGCGGGGCTGGTGCGGGGAGGTGCGGAGACCGTTGCGGTCGTAGGTGTAGGCGGTGGTGCGGTTGAGCGCATCAACCATGGCGGTGATGGAGCCGAGGCCGTTGCGGGTGTAGCGGGTGAGGCCATTGAGGGATCGGTGACCTGCGAAAGCTCGCCGCTGCAGGAGTAGGCGAACTGGAAGCTCTGGCCGAGGGCGTTTCCGGTGGCGGCGGGGAGGCCGAACTCGTTCCAGGACTGGGTGCGGAAGAGCGCGCCGGCAATGGTGACCGCGCCGGGCAGGCCGTAGCCGTCCCAGGAGCGGTCAAAGCGCTCGCCCGCTCCGTTGTAGGCGGTGACGATATTGCCCGTGGAGTCGTAGACGAAGTTGCGGATCCGTCCGGCGCCGTCGGTGATGCGGAAGAGGTTGCCGGCGGCGTCGTAGGAGTACTGGAAGATGCCGCGCTCACCGGCTTCGCTGAGCAGGCGGCCCTGGGCGTCGTAGGTGAAGAGCTGCTCTTCCACCTGCGTGGTGGCGGCGTTGAAGATGCGGGTGTGGGTGAGGTTGCCGAGGGTGTTGTAGGAGAAGGTCTGGTAGTCGCCGTTGGGGCGGGTGATGCGGGCGAGGAGGTTTTCCGGGGTCCACTGGTAGGAGGTGATGAGGAAGGGGCCGCCGTTGGGGCCGTCTTCCTCGGTGGCGGGGTTGCCATTGGCGTCGAAGGTGCGGGCGATGCGGCGTCCGCTGGGCATGATGATGAGGATGCGGCGGCCGCTGGCGTCGTAGGCGTATTGGCGGAGCTGGCCTTCACCGTCCTGGAAGCTGGAGGACGTTGCCGGCGGCGTCGTAGGTTTCGATGGTGGTGATGGAGCCGGGGAGGAGTTTGATGAGGCGTCGGCCGGGCAGGTCGTAGGTGTACTCGGTGCGCAGGCCGGCGCTGTCGATGCGGGCGCTGAGGCGGCCGGCGGCGTCGAACTCCTGGCGGACGGCTTCGCAACCGCCGGGGCCGACGATGCGCGAGATGCGGTGGGAGGCGGCGGCGTATTCAAAGAGCGTGACCTTGTTGGCCGGATCGGTGTGTTGGATGAGACGGCCGAGGGAGTCGTAGGCGTAGAGGTGGCGGTAGCCGCGGGCGTCGGTGATCTGGGTGATGCGGGCCGAGCCGTCGCGCTGAATTGCACATTGCGGCCATCGGAGGAGGTGATGCCGGTGGGGGTGATCTGCATCCAGTTGCCGGCGCGGTCTTCGATGCGGGTGATCACGGAGTGGTCGAGTGTAAAGATGGTTCCCTCTTTGGTGGTGAGGCGCCAGCGCTTGGGGCTGTAGGCGGCAAAGGGTGTGTCGCCGCCGAGGCAGGCGAGGCCCTGACCGCCGCCGAGGAAGGCGGGGCAGTCGAGATTTTCGAGCTTGTCGTCGACTCCGGGGGGCGCGGTATAGCGGTTCTCCAAGGTGGGGAAGACGGGGCTGGGCATGACGGGCGTGAAGGCGAAGATGGCTTCGCGGCCCGAGGGCAGGGTGACGTAGGCGTTGTAGTTGGCGTCGGTGCGGAGGTCGAGTTGCGAGAAGCCGAGGCCCAGCCGGAGCCGAAGTCGTTCCAATAGGGCTTGCGGGAATCGTAGCGGCGCTGGACGGTGAGGGGAGGCCGAGGAGGGCAAGCGGAGGTCGGTGTATTCGAGCGTGAAGGCGCCGAGTTTGAGGGTGTTGCCGCCGACGCGGACGATGTTCTGGACGAAGAGGCCCTGGCGGCGGTCAAAGGCGCTGAGGCGGAGCACGTAGGGGTTGTTGGCGAGCAATGTTGCGGGCAGTACGCCGAGCGGACCGTTGGTGACGGGGGTTGTGCCCTCGTTGAGCAGAACCCAGGAAGCGCCGCCGGAGATCTGGTATTCGAGCTTCCAGGAGACGAGGTTGGCGTCAGTGACGGTGCCGGTGACGGGGACTTCGCCGGTGACCAGGGCATCGTGAGCGGGGCTGAGGATGCTGATGGTGGGAGGGGTGGTGTCGATGGGAGCGATGGTGAGTGTGAAGGCCTGCTGGGAGGGAGGCGCCGGAAGGATCGGCGGCGCGGAGGACGACGTTTTGCGAGCCCGCGGCGTTGTTGGGATGGTCCAGGTGAGGCGGCCGGTGGGGTGATGGCCATGCCGTTGGGGCCGGAGACGAGGAGAAGAGGATGGTGTCGGCTTCAGGGTCGGTGGCGGCAGCCTGATAAGACGAAGCGACTGGCCGGCTTCGACGGTGGTGGGTGGGTGGAGGTGAAACAGGCGGGTTGTTGACGATGGCGGCGATGTTGACGGTGAAGCTCTGGCGGTGGAAGGCGCCGAGGAGGTCAGCGACCTCGATGGTGAAGGATAGGCGCCGGGAGCGGCAGCGTTGAACAGGACGAGGCCGGAGGCGGAGTTGATGGTGGCGCCGGTGGGAGCCTCGACGAGCGACCAACTGAGAATGTCGCCGGGGTCGGGATCGGTGGCGGCGGGCGTGTAGGAGTAGGTGTTGCCGATGGCGCCGGCCGTGGGCGCGGTGGTGGTGATGGTGGGCTGGCGGTTGGGGTTGGTCACCTGGATGGTGAACGACTGAAGGCGCGTGAAGCCGGCCAGGTCGCGGACGCCAGCGATGACATTGTAGGGCCGGTTTGCGCAAGCGACGGGGTCCAGGAGAGGACGCCGGTGGTGGGGTGGATGCCCATGCCGAAGGGGGCTGTGTTGAAGAAGTAGGTGAGCAGGTCACCCGCGTCGGGGTCGCTGGCGCGCAGTGTGTAGGCGTAGGGGCGGCCGACGATGGCGCTGGAGATGGGCGAACTGGTGATGGAGGGCGCGGTGTTGATGAGCTGGGTTTCGACGAAGACATCAAAGAGTACTGGATGGTGACGCGGTTGCGGGAGTCGCGGACGGAGGCGAGGATGCAGTGGGTGCCGGCCTGGTTGGTGAGCAGGGTCCACTGGATGGAGCCGCTCGTTGGGTGGATGGTCAAGCCGGTGGGCAGGGATTGGATTTCGAAGGTCTTGGTTTTGGCCGGCGTCGGGATCGGAGGCGAGCATTTGGTGATTAGAGCGCTCCGGCGCGGGCCTGGGTGACGGGAGGCTGGTGATGGTGGGGGCGGTGTCGTTGCGCTGGGTACGCGGGATGGGCATGGCGCTAGCCTCGGTACCGAGGGCGGACTCCAACGCCTGTGGAATTGAGCCCGTGGACAAGGTCAAAGTAAACGGTGTTGTTGGTGAGGCCGGTGTCGGCAAACGCGCCGAGGGCATTGACGTAGGCAGCACGGTGGAGCGCGTAGGGATTGGAACCGGCGCGGCGGTAGATGTTGTAGGCGGCGGCGCCGAGGATGGGCATCCGCCCGAGATCGATGGCGGCGTCGCGGGCGCAGACGGTGAGGCCGCTGACGGTGACGTTGGGGCCGAGGCCGATGGTGAGCAGCGCTCCCGCCGCGCGTTGTTGTTCTCGTCAGCTTCGTTGAGGAGGTTAGGGGGTCGACGAGTGGCGACGATGGTTTGCAGGCCAGGCGTGGGGTTGAGGTATTCCGCAGGAGACATCCTGGAAGCGCGCCGGGAGCAAGGATGACGGTGGTGGCGGTGGAGACAGAGCAGCGGACCGCCCGAGCCGAGCCGGTAGCTGCACGCTCCAGCAACGAGATCAGCCGCGCCCGCCGTTGCCGACGCGGGCGGCGAGGATGGACTTGGCGGGGAACTCGGCGTCGTTGCGCCGTAGGTAGCTGATGGTGAAGTCGCCGATAGCGGTGGGCGAACCCGTGCCGGGGGAGGAACGTGTTCAGCAGGAGTTTGTTCAGCCCCAGGGCTCCAGTCAGTTAGGCGTGAAGGTGGTTGGGATGGTGAGGTTGTCGTTGATGTGTGATGGAGTATGAGGGTTGGTTCAGACCTTTCTTTGTTTTTGCCCAGGTGAGTGAACTGTTGTAATAGACGGCGATGCCAAGGCGCGGCAACGCCAGGGGCGCGATAGGGGACGACAATGTCGGCGTGGCCATTGCCATCCACGTCGGCGACCACGGCATCTCTCCACGCCGGTGGCGCTCGGACGCGAAGCACGGAAGAGTTCAAAACCGTCGGTTGCCGCGCCAGATGTAGGAAGTACTCTAAGTCGGCGAACACCACTTCGACAATGCCATCATTGTCGAAGTCGAAATGGTGGAACTGGTGACACGGGGCTGGAGTCGATGATGCTGTTGGTCCCTTGGAGTGTGCCGTTGGCCTCGTAGACGCGGTATTCGGTGAGCCGCGGCGATGCCGATCTCGGAGGCTCGGGGTCGGAGTCAAGTTCCCAATGGTGGGCGGTCCGCCGCCGCCCTGGGACCAGGGCATAGACCATTTGGTAGTCCCGTCGTTTTCCAGTGCAACGGCGACTTGCTGAAGACGCAAGCGCGAACACAATCTCTGGGAGCCCGTCTCCGTCGATGTCGGCGGTAGCGGAGAAAACCTCGGCGTAAGTGGCGCTGCGGTTGAAGAGGACTGCCGCCGGTGGCGTTATACGCCGTGGGGCCGGCAATCACTTCGAGGTTGGCGTCGCCGCTCAGGTCGACAGCGTAAGTAAGCGGACCAAGGTCGCCGCCGTTCAGGCCGGTGCCGGTCCAGAGAAGAGCGCCGGTGTTGGAGTAGACACGGCGGCCGGCGACGGTTTCAGGAATTCCGTCACAGTTGAGATCAGCGATGTTGGCGAGCGCCGCAAGCATCGGCCGCCGAAGGTAGCCACCAAGAACGCCGCGCCATTTGAACACGCCGTCGTGTTCGAACGCGATGATTTTGGCAGGCTTCGTCGAGGTGACGATTTCAGGACGGCCGTCGGCGTCAATGTCGCGAGGGAGATGCCGGCAGTGGGACGGACTTCAATTGGAGATCGGTTTGGAGTGAACTTCTCCGCGCCAGTGCGGCCGTCGAGGATGCGGGAGATGGCCGTTCAAGTCCTCGTTGGAGACGTAGGTGGAAAGACGATTTCCGGGAAGCCATCGCCATCGAGGTCGCCGACGGCAAGGGGGCTGGTGACGCGGCGGCTGGTGGGAGCAGGAGGTGAAGGTGCGGCGCTCCCCAGAGAACAGCAGAGAGGTTGCAGGCCGCCCGCGCGAGGGTGAAGGTGGCCCGGTGGCCCGGGTGGCGGGTGTTGTTGGACTCGTTGCTTTCGGTGACGGCGTTGGCGGACGTCGGCGTGCACGTACAGGATATTTGCCGGCGAACTGGAGTGTGCCGCTGAGCGGAATGGAGGGGGCGGCAAGTGGCGCCAGCGCCGAGGCTGGCGATGGTGGTGGAGCCGAGCAGGGCGTCGACACCGGCGTTGTAGACGGCGTTGCTATTGCGGTCATGATAGACGCGGACGGGGAAAGAAGCTGGCCGCCCCGGCGCCCAGGTTGCCAGATCTGAGCGTGAGTGAACCGGAAACGGCGAGGGTTTGCGGAGTCGGTGGCGACGCCGGCGAGTGGAGATGGCCTCGACAGTGAGGTCGGGCTCACTTGTGAAAGAGGGGCCCAACCGGTGAGCAGGAGGAACGGGGATCTAGCGCATGAAGCAGCTCCGGAACTTATTGCGACTTAAGGGAACGGCGAGGGCAGCGAGGCCAACCTTGAGCATGAGCAAGGCAGTGGATGGCTCAGGCACGGGGCTTGGATGAGGCCTGGGTCAGACGGGCCGAAGTACGTTCGAGACCGGCGACGAAGAAGGAGGCGCGAGTCGGGTCGAAGTGGCCGATGCCGGTGGTGGAGGCGCTGAGGTGGTGGGTGAGGTGAGCGTCGCCGGGGAACGTGTTGAGGAGCGGTCCAGGCGGAAAGCTAAAGGAGACATCGTCGGGTGAGGAAGGAGGGGACGGCATTGGTATTGTCCAGGAAGCCGTTGAAACTGACGTTGGAGTAGATGTCGCCGAAGACGTAGCCGGAGCTCATCAACTTCCCAGGAGTCGAGGCAATGGCGCCAGCGGGCGCGCCGGAAAGGAAAGGTCGAGGCCGAAGAACTCCGGCATATTCCGTTGAAAACGGAGTTTTCGGTGAGAATTCGATTCGGCGTCGAGGAAGAAGAGGGAGGAAATCGAGGTCCAGGGGTTGACGGTGGGGTTGACGATTTGCCGACCATAGGAACCGGGGTTGTCGGAATTAAGGGATGTGAAAGGTTCCGGGCTGGCGTTCGATAGGTAGGCAGGAGGATCGGACTCGACGTAGACACGTAGAGGTTCCTGGGATGTGAGGGTGAGGTGGAGGCGAAGGCCGGGGTGAGGCAGAGGGCGGCGAGGGCGATGGCTGTGTTGCGGATCATGATGTTCCGGCCAATAAGCGCAGGAGGGCGCTCAATTTGCTCACGTGGTGGGAGAAAAATCGGAGAGGATGCGCCGTGCCCGACATATACGCAGTTGCTGTCGCGCGGCAGGGAGATGAAACGGCGTTTTCAAGAACTCTTTCCGCTGCTCTATGGAAAGCTCCGCCGGCACAGCGCAAAGCTATTTGAATCAGGAGAATGCACGGGGCACACGCTGCAGAGCACAGCAGCATTGCACGAGGCCTACCTGCGGCTGTTGGGGCAACACGAGGTGGACTAGCAGAGCCGGGGGCATTTTTCGCCGCGTGGCGGCATGGGCGATGCGGCGGATTTTAGGTGGATCACGCGCGGAAGCAGACGGCGGAGAAGCGGCGGGGGCGGTAACCACGGACGAGGATTGCTGCTGGGGCGGATCTGTCGCACTTCACCCGGAAGGCTCAAATGCGAGGCGCTGACGCGGCTGTCGGAGATGGATGCGCGGCGGGCGTAGGTGGTGGAGATACGGTTTTTGGGGATGAGCGGCGAGGAGATCGCCGGCCACACGGCAGTGAGTCCGGCCACAGTGCAGCCGGGCTGGCTGATTGCGCGGGCGTGGTTGTATCGTGAAGTTAAAATCCCTCCGCACAGGACCACAATGAGCAACGATGACCGCTGGCAGCGCGCCGCTGCGATCCCGGACGAGCTGTTTGCCTTGCCGGAAGCAGAGCGGGCGGAGGCGTGGGCGCGGCATCCCGAAAACGACGCGGCGGTGCAGGCAGGTGCACCTGATGGCAGCAAGCCGGAGCCGCGGAAGGGTATCTGGATGCCGATCTGCTGGCGACGCGGAAGCCGGCGGCGGGAGGCCGGGATTGGGCCGTGGCGGTTGCTTGAGGAGATCGGGCAGGGCAGGATGAGCGTGGTGTACCGGGCCGAGCGCGCGGCGGGCTACGAGCGGCGGGTGGCGGTGAAGATATCCATCGCTCTGCCGACGCGCTACTCACCGAAACCATGGCAGAAGCAGATTCTGACGCGATTCGAGTTAGAACGGCGAATTGCGGCGCGGCTGGAGCATCCCAGCATCTGCAAGCTGCGACGGCGGCATCACCGGCGACGGGCTGCCGTAT
>JADJOP010000022.1 GCA_016713735.1 Bryobacterales bacterium | reverse complement strand
CGCGGTGATGGGCCGGGGCGAGCCGGCGGTGCGCCGTGATGGGCAGGGGTGCGCGGTTCGGTTAGGTTTCCGATTCGACGCGGAGGTTGTTCTTCACGCTGAAGACGCCGGCGACGGAGTTGGCCTGGAGGGCGGCGATGTCTTTGTCGGCCTGGGTGGCAACGACGCCTTCGAGGGTGACGTTGCCGTGTTTGACGATGATGTGGATGGGGGGCACGGCGCGGAGGGCGTAGCGGTTGAGCGCGGTGTGGCCGTAGATGGAACGAAACGCGGCGAGGCGGATGTTGTCGTCGTTGGGCGAGGTGGGGAGGATCTCGATCTGGTTGACGATGCGTTCGACGCCTTCGATTTGGGAGACGGCGCGTTCGGCATCCTGCTTGAGGGAGATGCGCGAGACCTGGCCCAGGAGGACGACGGTGGAGCCTTCGATGCGGTAGAGGAAGTTGTCGAAGACGCCATAGAAGGGCAGCGTGACGAGCTCGTGGCGCACCTCGCGGGCGAGGCGGGCGTAGGCGCGCTGGGATTCGACGCGGGCGGCGCTATAGGAGGCGTGGACGATGGGGAGAGCGGGCTCAGTGGAGCGGGGCCCGGCGCTGCTGCGCTTTTCGCGAATGGAGTATTTGGAGATGGCGGCGAGCAGGGGCGCGGCGGCGGCGGGGGTCTTTACCTGGCCTTTGAGGACTTGTTCGTGTGTGACGGCGCGGCCGTAGAGGGCCTTGTTGTCGCCGTCGTCCGAACGGAGGGTGGAGCCTTTGATGGCGACGCCGGCGAAGATGCCTCGGGAGCGGGAGTAGGAGAGGATTTCGGCGCGCATGTAGGCGTCGGTTTCGGCGGTGGCGGCGCGGCCGACGGGTCCGGCCATGACGGCGCCTTCGCCGCCGAGGGTGAATTCGCTCTTCATGAGTTTGGCTGCGCCGGCAGCATTCATGATCATCATGACGACGTCGGTTTCCCCGCCTCCGATTTGGAGGCCGAGGCTGCCGCCTTCCATGCGGATGGTGGAGGGGCCGGTCCAGCCGGCGCCATCGGCCTGGCGGCAGGTGGCGACGCCGACGCCGTATTGGGCGCCGACGATGAAGCCGCCGCGTTTGAGCGAGGGGACGATGACGAGGCAGTGGGCCTTTTCGAGGAGGTCGCGGGGGATGGATTTGTCAGAGGAGGCCATGATCTCCTCGAAGACGGTTTTGGAAGACTGGACGCGCTCGACGACATCGTGTTTGGCGGAAGCGATGCCGGTGGCGAGGATGAGGGTAAGGGCACACGAGTAGCGCATGAGGTTTAGCTCCTTTGCTTGTGTTTGTTTTGTTGCGGCCTCAGGTGTCTGGTGAGGCGCTATGGGAGTGGAGGTGCAGTCAGTGTGCCAAAGTGGCGCGGGGCTTTGTTTTCAGGCGCGTGGCGAGCAGGGATGGGGAGAGACAGGAAGATTTTTCGCCGCGGGGCGGGAAGAATGTACGCGGTGGTAGAGTTTGGGGGCGGCGCGGCTACGGGTGATGGATTTCCATGGCCTGGGCGGCGCGGCGGGATTGTTCGAGCAGCGGCAGGATGTTGCTGGTGCGCTCGGAGACAAGAGTGGCGACGTCGTCCTCGCTCATGAGGAGGTCAGAGAGCGTGGTGCGGCCCAGGACGGATTGAAGCACGAACTGGATGGAGTTCCAGAGGGCGCGGAGGGAGCAATCGGTGTGGTGGCAGCAGACGTCCTGGCGGCCGGAGTGGCGGCCACAGAACTGGGGACCGAAGAAGCGGCCGCCGAGGACCTCCATGACTTCGGTGACCTTGATCTCGCCTGCCGGGCGCGCAAGCGTGTACCCGCCAGCTTGTCCGCGGACGCTTTGAACGAGCTTACCCATGCGCATGAGGCGCATCAGTTTGGCTACGTTGGGAATGGAGAGTCCTTCGGCGGCGCTGATCTCGGGGATTGTGAGGGAGGCGCGATCGCCCCGTTTCGCAAGGTGGAGAAGGCAGCGGAGGCCATATTCTTCCTGGGCACTCAGCTTCATGGATTCATTCTAGCGCCAATAGTGCGATTTAGGGAAAGGAAAGAGAGGGGAGACGCAAGCGCTCACAGTGATTGAAAACAAGAGGGAGCAGACGGGGCGGCGTGTGGGGGGAAACAGGTGGCTGGTGATTGGGAAGCGGTGGGGGGGAAGCGGCAAATGGGGGGCGGGATGAGCATGAATTGGGGAGCGGGTGCGTTCAATTCGTGCGGCTGGATTGGGAGGGTGATGTCTGCGGGGTGAGGGAGTTGGCGGGGGCGGGTTCGTTGAGTTTGTGGCGGAGCCAGGCGAGGAAGTAGAAGGAGCAGCCGAGGAGGACGGCGGCGACGGCGTTGACCATTTGGGTGGCCAGCGCGGTGGCGAGGAAGGCGGAGGCGTCGAGTTTGCGCATGCGGGGGAGGCGGCGCCAGGTGGACCACTCGAGGAGGCAGAGACCGACGTAGGCGGTGACGCCGGCGAGGGCGGCGGTGGGGATGACGGCGATGAGATCGCTGCCGGCCCAGAGGATGAAGGCGAGGATGAGGGCGTGGAAGATGTTGGAGGCGCGGGTGGTGCCGCCGCATTTGACGTTGGCGAGCGAGCGGGCGGGGATGCCGACGCTCATGGGCGCGCCGAAGAGGCCGGCGACCAGGTTGGCGATGCCGTAGGCGCCGAGTTCGCGGTCAGCCTCGGCCTTTTTGAAGGCGCGGTGGGAGCCGGCGAAGTGGTAGACGACGCGGGAGGTGATGAGGAGGTTGGCGGCGGAGACGGCGGCGAGGCCGAGGGCGGCGGGGAGGACGGTGGCGGCTTCGCTGGGCTTCCAACTGAACGCTGCGAGCGGGGGGACTTCGAAGGTGACGCTGCCGACTTTGCCGGTGTGCCAGCCGAGGGAGGCCGAGATGAGGCAGGCGGCGATGACGCCGAGGAGGGGGGCGGGGATGCGGTCCCAACGGCGGGCGGCGAGGAAGGCGACGAGGACGACGATGAGGCCGAGGAAGAAGGTCTCGCGCTGGAAGAAGGAGAGTTGGGAGAAGACCTGGCCGAGCTGGGCGAGCATGGAGTTGGACCAGGCTTCGCCGGGTGGCTTGGGGAGGCCGAGGATGGTTTTCAACTGGGTGATGACCATCATCATGCCGATGCCGCAGCTGAAGCCGGAGACGACGGTGAGGGGGATCATCGAGACGTAGCGGCCGAGGCGGAGCATGGAGAAGACCATGAGGAAGATGGCGGCGAGGATGGTGACCTTGGCGGCTCCGCCGACACCTTGTTCGGCGACGGCGGCGGAGAGGAAGGGCACGGTGACGCTGGCGGTGCCGCCGATGAGGACGCCGTTGGAGCCGAGGAGGGCGGTGAGGGGTCCGGTGAGGACGCTGGTGAAGATGCCGAAGGCCGGGGGGAGGCCGATGAGGGTGGCGAGGGCGAGTCCGTAGGGGAGTGCGATGAGAGCGGCGATGGACCCCCCGGCCAAATCGCCGCCCAGTTGCCGCCAGCCATAGCGGGGGAGGCGGCCCCGCAGGCCCGATTCCAGGCGTCTGGCGGTTCCCGTCATATGGTGGTTCGCTTGGTGGTTGTGTGTGAGGTGTGGCTCCTAGGCTCCGAGGACCTTGAGGAGGGCCTTTTGGAACTTGGCCATTTCGTCGGGGGTGCCGACGGTGATGCGGGCGTAGGTGGGCCAGGCGGGCCAGGAGCGGCCGATGTAGACCTTTTCGGCGGCCATTTTCTGATTGAGTTCGCGGGCGGGGATGCCGACGTCGATCATCCACTTGTTGGAGACCGAGGGGATGTATTTGATCTTGTGCTTGTCGCAGAAGGCGAATTGTTCTTCGCGGAGCTTCTTCATCTCGGCGCGGCGGGTTTTGACGAGATCCTTGCAGGTGAGGCTGGCGGTGCCGGCGACCATGCCGGTGACGGGGAGGGCCCCGGCGCCGTAGGAGCGGATTTTCTCGATGAGGTCAGGGCGGCCGATGGCCGCTCCGGCGCGGAGACCGGCCATGCCGTAGAGCTTGGAGAAGGTGCGGAGGATGACGACGTCTTTGTCCTTGGCGACGAGGTCGGAGCCGTAGGCTTCGTCGGAGAAGTGGATGTAGGCTTCATCGAGGAGGAGGATGGAGCCGGCGGGCTTATTGGCCAGCAGCCATTCGATCTCGGCGCGCGGGGTGATGGTGCCGGAGGGGTTGTTGGGGTTGCAGACGTAGATGACGCCGGCGTTGGGGTCGGCGGCGGCCATGGCTTTGACGTCGTGGGAGAAGGTTTTGGTGAGCGGGACTTTGTGGACTTTGGCGCCGATGAAGCGGGCGGCGCGTTCGCCGGCTTCGTAACCGGGGTCGCCCATGACGAGCGACTTGGTGGGCGAGGTGAAGGCGAGCATCATGCGGTGGAGGGGGTCAGAGGAGCCGGGGAAAGGGAGGACGTAGTTGGGCTTGAGGCCTTCCAGTTCGGCGAGGGTGCGGGCGAAGGTGAAGGTTTCCTCGTACTGGTAGCGGCCGCCGTTTTTGGAGACGCGGGCGATGGCTTCGAGGGCTTCGGGGCAGGGGCCGACGGGGTTTTCGTTGGCGTTGATTTTGACAGCGTCGGCGGGGAGAGCGCCGATGTTGGAGAGCTGCGCGAGGGCGGGCTCATTGTAGAAAGAGAGGCCGGCGCCGCCGGCGAGGAGGGAGGCGAGGCGGCCAAAGTTACGGCGGCTGAAGCCGCGGCGGAGGAAGTCCTGTTCGACTTCCTTGGAAAAGAGCTGGTGCATGGTGGTGTCTCCTGGTTCGCTGTTGTTGTTTGCCGCCAGATTGCCGGTTTCCCTCTGGCGGGGGCCCGGCTCCGGGCCGTGGCAGTATCGACCGGAGCCGGTGTTGCTGCCCCCGTGGAGGGCGCGCTTGGTCCCATTTGCTCCCGCTCGCACTACGGAGCCTGGCATGACCCTGGAGCTGTCAGGCCAGCCCTGTGCGAGCAAGCGCATTACAGGAAGAAGCGAACACCCAATTGGATTAACCTCGGGAAGTTGGCCTGTGAGGTGACCCTCCCGAAGTTTGCGTTTCCGAAGGCCGTGTTGGGCGAGCGGAAAAGCGGAGTATTGAACGCGTTCATCGCTTCGGCGCGGAACTGGGCCTTGACGCCCTCAAAGAGGGAGAAGGTTTTGAAGATGGACATGTCGACGCTGGACTGGCCGGGGCCGCGGAGGCCGATGGTGCGGCCGACGTTGCCGAAGGCGAATTGCGGCGTTTGGGAGAAGGCGGCGCGGTCGATGTAGTTGTCGATGCGGTCCATGAGGCTGCCGGGGGTGCGGGGGGCGGAGCCGGTGGCGTTGGGGCGCTGGCCGGCGGCGCCGAGGGCGGAGTTGTTATTGGACTGCTGGGTGATGGCGAGCGGGAAGCCGGACTGGACGACGGTGACGGCGTTGACGCTCCAGCCGCCGGCGATGGCGTCGAGGACCTTGCTATTGGAGAGGAGCGCGCGGCCTTTGCCCACCGGCAGTTCATAAGTGAAGCCGGAGGACCAGCGGAGGGGGATGTTGAAGGTGGAGAGGCCGTATTCGGCTTCGAAGTCGTAGGCGTTCTGGAGGGCGCCGGAGCCGGTGAGGTTGTTGCCGGCGCCGCCGACGCTCATGTCCTTGCTGTTGGACCAGGTGAGGGTGGAGACGAGGCTGAGGCCCTGGCTCATGCGTTTCTGGACCTTGGCGACGAAGGAGTGATACTGGGCGCGGTTGAGGTCGGAGTTGGAGAGGTTGACGGCGGAGAACTGCGGGAAGGGGCGCAGGAGCTGGGCGCGCGTCATGTTGGCGGCGCCGATGAAGCCGGGACCACCGGGGGTGAAGAAGGGGTTGGCGACGGTTTGGTTGAGGGCCGAGCCGAGGCTGAACTGCGAGGGGTTCAACTGGTTGATGTTGATGGCCGGGGAACCGAGGACCAGTTGGCGCGAGGTGGAGCCGACGTATCCGACGAGCGCCGTGAAGCCGGAGGGGAGCTGGCGCTGGATGTCGAAGGAGTATTGGTGGATGCGCGGGGAGCGGTGGTTCTGGTCGATGAAGCCGACCGACTGACCGATGCCGGCGAGGAGGCCGTTGGCGTTGCCGACGACGGGGAGCAGGCCGTTGGGGAAGGGGTTGGAGAGGGTTCCCGCGGGGGTGGCGTTGCCGTCGTTGGAAGCGACGTAGGGCGTCGTCTGGGCATAGCCGAGGGTGTTCTGGAGGCCGTAGGGGATGGGCGCCCAGAAGAGGCCGTAGCCGCCGCGGAAGGTGGTCTTATCGTTCATCGCGTAGGCGAAGCCGACGCGGGGGCTGATTTTGTTGCGGTTGTTGTTGCCGGTTTGGGTGGGGTAGCCGTTTTGTCCGGCGTACATGAGGCCGCCCTTGGGGGCGGTGAAGCCGGGCTGGGTGACGCGGATGGGGCTGGTGATGTCGCGGTCGAAGCCGACGAGCAAAGCGTTTTCGTTGCCCATGAGGCCGGTTTCGTATTCGTAGCGGAGGCCGAGGTTGAGGGTGAGCTTGGCATTGACGCGGAAGTCGTCATGGAAGTAGAAGGCGTAGTAGTCGACGTGCTGGAAGAGCTTGGAGGCGATGATGCCGGTGCCCGCGGAGGGGTAGCCGAGGAGGGCGCTGGCGACATCGGCGCCGGTTCCGGCTGTGGCGCGGAGGTGGGTGGCGCGGGTGAAGACGTCGTTGAAGGTGAAGGCGCCGGCGTTGTTGTCGTAGTTGACGCCGTCGATGTTGATGCGGCGGAAGTCGGCGCCCATCTTGACGCTATGGCGTCCCATGAATTTGGAGACGCTGCCCAAGAGGTTCTTGGAGTGGAAGACGGAAGCCGAGTTGGAGTTGGTGCCGAGGCCGGAGACGTTTTCCATGGTGATGTTGGGGAAGGTGGGCTGCTGAACGGCGCCGGTGAAGCTGGAGGCGAAGCCCAACTGGGAGAGGTTGTAGCCGGAGCTCAACTGGGGCGAGAGGTTGGGGAAGCGGTTGAAGCCGTAGCGGATGCTGACGACGGTGGTGGGGTTGGGGGTGAGGATGTTGTTGACCTGGGTAGCGTCGACCTTGCGGTAGAGGAGCCAGGAGGAGGGGCCGGTGGAGGTGCCGAACCAGTTTTCACCGGGTTCCTTGGAGCCGTAGTGGAGGTAGGAGACCGAGGCGCGCCACCAGGGGGCGAACTCGTGGTCGAGCTTGGCGGTGAACTGGTCGGCGCGGTCCTGGAGGCTGGCCGAGGCGGAGTAGTTGTTCTGGCCGTAGAAGGAAGCGGCGCGGGTGGGGGTGGGGTATTCGTTGAGGATGTTCTGGCCGACGCGGTTGATGCGGCTGGCGGGGAGGATGTTGCCGGCGAAGGGGGTGCGGGAGAAGCCGCCGGCGCCGTCGGAGACGGTGGTGGTGGGGTCGTAGAGGACCTGGAGGCCGCCGGTGCGGGCCAGCGTTTGGGAGAAGTTGCCGTTGCGTTCGAGGGCGGTGGGGACGCTCATTTCCTGGGAGAGGCCGGATTTCTGGCGGTAGGCTTCGGCGCCGAGCCAGAAGAAGGTGCGGTTTTTGCCGTTGTAGAGTTTGGGGATCCAGATGGGGCCGCCGATGGAGCCGCCGTAGTTTTTGAAGGGGACTTGAGGGCGGGGCAGGCCGGCGCGGTTATTGAAGAAGGTATTGGCGGCCCAGGAGGTTTCGCGGAGGTAGCCGAAGCCGGAGCCGTGGAGGCCGTTGGAGCCGCTCTTCATGTAGGTATTGAAGACACCGCCGCCGGTGCGGCCCATTTCGGCGTCGTAGGTGTTGGCCTGGACTTTGACTTCCTGGACGCTTTCGATGGTGGGGATGATGACGGCGCGGTTGACCGAGTCAGTGATGGGCACGCCGTCGAGGAGGTAGTTGTTGCCGCGGACGGGGCCGCCGGCGATGGAGATTTGCGAGGAGCCGGACTGGTCCTGCATGCGGTTATAGACGGGATTGCCGACGGGGACGACGTTCTGGGCGATTTTGGACATCATGAAGGGGTTTCGCCCGAGGTTGGGGAGGTCGACGAGTTTCTGGCGGTCGACGACCTGGCCGGTGGAGGCGTTGGCGGACTCGATGAGGGGAAGCTCTTCGGTGACCTGGACGGTTTCGACGACGCTGCCGACGGAGAGTTTAACGTCGAGGGTGACGAAGGCCTGGGTGGCGACGGTGGCCTTAGCCTCAAAGGCCTTGAAGCCCTGGGCCTCGACGGTGAGTTTGTATTCGGAAGGGTTGAGGGCCTGGAAGACGTATTCGCCTGCGTCGTTGGAGAGGGTGGAGCGGGCGACGCCGGTGGCGATGTCGGTGGCGGTGACCTTGGCGGTGGTGACGGCGGCGGCGGATTCATCGGTGACGCGGCCGCGGAGGCTGCCCTGATAGGACTGGCCGAAGATTAGTTGCGAGGCGAGAGCGGCGAGCGCGCAGAGGCGCAGGGCCGTTTCCCCCCCACGGGGAAACACGAATGACATTCTGGTTCTCCTCATCTGCCCGTATTGGAAAAGCTGGTGGTGAAGCCCAACTGGGGAGTGATCCGCCACTCGGCGGGTGTGTGAGCTTGCGTTCCGGAACTGGAACGGGGAACTACGAGGGAGGCGCGAGGGCCTCGACTGGAGGAGAGCAGAGACAGGTCAACGATAGACCCAAACGGGGCCGCCTGAAGGAACCGGGAGGCGGCGAACCCTTTCCCCTATCGGTTGTCATGCTAGCACGGGGCGGGGCGGATTCGAATTCAAGATATTGATGGGATGGATCAGGATTTTGGATGATGGCGGCGAGGGGTTTAGGATGAAGGCGATGAACGGAGCGCTGGACGAGAAATTTTCGCGGGTGACCGAGCACTGGCGGCCGCGGGTGATTGCGGAGTTGAACGGGCAGGAGGTGAAGGTGGTGAAGCTGCGAGGGGAGTTTCCGTGGCATCACCATGCGGAAGCGGACGAGATGTTCCTGGTGTGGAAGGGGGAGATGCGGCTGGAATTTCGGGACCGGGTGGTGGAGATGAAGGCGGGTGATTTTTGCGTGGTGCCACGGGGGGTGGAGCACAGGCCGGTGGCGGTGGAGGAGGCGGAGGTGGTGCTGTTTGAGCCGGCGGGGGTGCGGAACACGGGGAATGTGGTGGATGAGAAGTTTACGGCGCCGGGTGGAGTGAGGGGGTAGCGGGGGTTACTTCAGGGCTTCGTTGATTTCGATGTCGCGCTTGAGGACGTCGGTGAGGAGTTCGGACAATCCGATGCCCTTTTGCTCCGCCTTCTCGGAGAAGTACTCCCACACGCTGCGCTCAATGGAGGCCGGGAGATAGACCTTGGCATCGGGTGGGATGTGGTGTAGTCCCCGAGTGGCCTTGCTGAAGGCGATTTCGTCGGGCATGGGGGCATCGTCGATGGGGTTGAGGGTCATGCGATTTCTATTTGACACGTTGCGTGGGCGGCCGTAGTGCGGGAGCGCGGGATCTGGGGGGCCGAAGTTTGATCACAGGATGCTGAAGTAATCCCTCGAAACATTTCAGAGAGGATTCGGGAATCAGAGCGCCCGTAATCCTGCCTACGGTAGCGAAGCTTCGAGCAACGGGTTCATCGCCCCTGACGTTCGAGTCGGGTGGCAACGGCATCGACGTCTATCCCCGCCATCCTCATGCTATGACGATGATATGACCAGCCGAACACCCCCCCAACTACCAAGCAGAACGCATGAGTCCAAGCTTCTTGTATCAATAGGAGGAGAATGACAATCAGTGACAACAGGCCCGTGAACAATGCTACGAGCAAGAAGCTGAACGCATTCTTGGACCAACCCGCCCTCGACCATGGGGATGAGTGCTCTGCTGCCATGATTTCGGCAGCACTCTTCCACCCGTTGATATAGACGCACGCCTTAGGATCGAATTCGTCTGGCACGATCTCCTCTCCGCCTCCGATTGAACCAATCGAATTAGGCCCGGTCAGTTCCTCGACCGCGAATGAGTAGACCCGACGATCACAGGGCTTCCTCCAGATGACGTAGTCAATTCCGTCTGAGTGGTAACGGCATGCGGTCCATGTCTCATCGAGAAACATCAGACTGAGTTTACATACCAGGAGGCGTTTGGACAATCGGCGATTTCGTATACAGAACGCCTTACCGCATTCCATGGTGGCTTTATTTGGACCGGGGAGCGGAATAAAGGGAATGTAGCGGATGCAAGATTTGCGGTGCCCGAGGAAAGTCAGATTGCAGCGGGCGTGCGCGGGGTGGGGGAACGGGCGTAAGCTGATTGAGGTCATTCTTATGCAACGCCGCAACTTCTTTCTCACGACGATGGCGGCAGCCGCCGCTGCTTCCGCTTCCGCGCAGGGCAACCGCGCGAAGTTCAGATTGCGCTATGGGCCGCATCCGGGGATGTTCCGGAATATGGTGGGCAACGATGTGATCGACCAGATCAAGTTTTCCGCCGATCAGGGGTTCACGGGCTGGGAGGACAACGGGGGCAACAAGCGCCCGGTGGAGGAGCAGACCAAGATCGGCGAGACGCTGCAGAAGTTGGGGATGAAGATGGGCGTCTTTGTCTCGTGGGCGGACTTCAAGACGAGCGATTTCGTGACGAAGACGGACAAGGAGTTTCAGGACCGGCTGCGGGCCGAGGCGCGGGCGGCGGTGGAGGCGGCCAAGCGGTTGGGGACGCCGTGGACGACGGTGGTGCCGAGCACGACCAACGACCGGATTGACCCGAACTACCAGTTGGCGAACTGCATCACGAATTTGAAGGTGATGGCGGAGATTTGCGAGCCGGCGGGGCTGGTGATGGTGCTGGAGCCGCTGAACTGGTATGCGAATCATCCGAGCCTGTTCCTGCGCTCGGTGCCGCAGGCGTATGCGATCTGCAAGGGCGTGGGGTCGAAGTCGTGCAAGATCCTGGATGACCTGTATCACCAGCAGATCGATGTCGGGAACCTGATTCCGAACATGCAGAAGGCGTGGGACGAGATCGCCTATATTCAGACGGGCGACAATCCGGGGCGCAAGGAGCCGGGGACGGGCGAGATCAACTACAAGAAGATCTTCGAGTGGCTGCATGAGCGGAAGTATGACGGCGTGATCGGGATGGAGCACGGGAATTCGAAGCCGGGCAAGGAAGGCGAGCAGGCGGTGATTGACGCCTACCGGCATTGCGACAGTTTCTAGTTGAGGAATGAGGAGCCGGAAATGAACCGACGGAACTTTTTGCATACGGGCGCGGCGGGCGCGGCGGGCGCGGCGGCGTCGATGAGCGCGGCCTCGGCTTACGCGGCGGGCGAGAACAAGCGGGTGGGGCTGATCGGGTCGGGGTGGTATGGCAAGGCCGACCTGTTGCGGCTGATCCAGGTGGCGCCGGTGGAAGTGGTGTCGCTGTGCGATGTGGACAAGAAGATGGTGGCCGACGCGGCGGAGATTGTGGCCGGGCGGCAGAAGTCAAAGAAGAAGCCGCGGACGTTTCATGACTACCGGGAGATGCTGAAGCAGAAGGATCTGGACATTGTCCTGATCGCCACGCCGGACCACTGGCATGCGCTGGCGATGATTGAGGCGTGCAAGTCGGGCGTTGATATTTATGTGCAGAAGCCGATTGGGGTGGACATTGTCGAGGGGCAGTCGATGGTGGCGGCGGCGCGGAAGTACAAGCGAGTGGTGCAGGTGGGGACGCAGCGGCGGAGCACGCCGCATTTGATTGAGGCGCGCGACCGGTTCATCAAAGAGGGCAAGCTGGGCAACATCGCGTATGTGGAGATTTATTGTTACTACCACATGCGGGCGGCGGTGAATCCGCCGGACTCGACGCCGCCGGAGAATTTGGATTACGAATTTTGGACGGGGCCGGCGCCGATGCGGCCTTATAACGAGCTGTGCCATCCGAGGCGGTGGCGGGCGTTCATGGAGTATGGCAACGGCATTGTGGGCGATATGTGCGTTCACATGCTGGACATGACGCGGTGGATGATGGACCTGGGGTGGGCCAAGACGGTGTCGTCAACGGGCGGCATCCTGGTGGGCAAGAACAGCAAGGCCAACATCAGCGATACGCAGGAGGCGGCGTTTGATTTCGGCAATGTGAAGGTGGTGTGGACGCACCGTTCGTGGGGGCATCCGCCGGACCCGAAGTATCCGTGGGGGGCGACGTTCTACGGCGATAAGGGGACGCTCAAGGCGAGCGTGATGGGTTACGACTTCATTCCGATGGCGAAGGGCGAGCAGCCGGTGCGGAAAGATGTGACGTATGAGTTTGAGCAGTATCCGGAGGACCGCACGGAGAAGGACCTGGAGCGGCACGTGGCGCCGGCGATTCGCGGGCACATGGTGGATTTGCTGAACAATATTGCTTCGCGCGGCAAGCCGGTGGCCGATATTGAGCAGGGGCACATTTCGACGACGGCGTGCATTCTGGCGAACTTGTCGATGCAGTTGGGACGGTCGTTGAAGTGGGACCCGGTGAAGCACGAGGTGGTGGGCGACGCCGAGGCGAACCGGTTGCTGCGGCGGCCGTACCGGAAGCCGTGGGTGCATCCGGAGCCGGGGAAGGTTTAGAAGACGGGACCACTTGCTGACGCGCGTGGCTCAGAAACGCGCGTGCGTATGGGTCGGAAGCGCGTGTCGGGGCGGGTAGGCGTCGCGCGTGGGTGCGGGTTGGGGGCGCGCGTGGTCTAGAAAACCAGGCGCATGCCGAATTGGAGTTGACGGGCCGGGCGGGCGGAGGCGACGACTCCGAAGCCCGGCCCTTCGAATACACGGCCGGGGATGCCTAAGTTGGGGTGGTTGGCGACGTTGAAGCTTTCGGCGCGGAACTGGAGGGTGTAGCGCTCTTCAAAGCGGAAGGCACGGATGAGGCTGGTGTTGAGATTCATGACGCCGCTGGCGCGGATGAGGCCGATGCCCTGGTTGCCGAACATATTGGTGGCGGGCTGGGCGAAGGCGGAGGTATCGAACCAGCGCTGGACGGTACGTTCGGAGGCAGGCAGGTTGGGGTCGCGGAGGACGTCGGCGCGCTGGGGGCCTGAGGAGTAGGCGAAGGTGGTGTTGGTTTGGGTGGCGACGGTGATGGGGGGGCCGGATTGGAGGAGGGCGACGACGCCGATGCTCCAGCCGCCGGCGAGTTTGGCGGGGAGTCCGGATTGGAGGAAGGCCTTGCGGCGGCCGAAGGGGAGCTGCCAGACGGAGCTGAGGGTGAAGCGGTGGTGGATGTCGTTTTCCGAGGGGCCGTAGTCGGGGCGGCGGTCATAGAGGTTGGAGAAGGCGTTGCCTTCATCGCCGAGGGAGCCGCCGGAGGAGTCGGCGTTATCGAGGAACTTGGCCCAGGTGTAAGTGGTGAGGATGTTGAAGCCTCGGGAGAAGCGCTTTTCCATTTTGACGACGCCGGCGTGGTAGTTGGAGACGCCGAACGACGGAGCGAGTAACTGGACGTTGCTGAATTGGGGGAAGGGGCGGTTGCGCTGGTTGGCGGTGGGCTGGACGATTTCGGGGCGGATTTGATTGAGGCTGAGGTTGGAGGTGGCGAGTTTGCGGGAGAGGTTGCCGAGGTAGCCGAGTTCCATGACGGCGCCGCCGGGGAGCTCGTATTGGAGGCGGAAGTTGTGCTGCATGCTGTAGCCGGTGCGGCGGTCTTCCTCAAAGACGGTGACGGTGCGGGTGGCGGCGGCGCCGAGGGGGACGGCGCCGAAGCTGTCGTCGAGGGCGGGTTTGGTGACTTCGGGCAGGGGGAGGCCGCCGGCGAGGGAGTAGGGGACGGCGAGGATGTTATCGAGGATGTTGAGGGTGGCGGAGCGTTCAAAGCCGAGGCTGGCGGCGTTGGCGACGGCGCGGTCGAAGGGATGGGCAAAGAAGACGCCCCAGGCGCCGCGGATGACGAGGCGCTGCATCCAGGAGGGCTGGTAGGCGAAGCCGAAGCGGGGAGCGAAGTTGTTGCGGTCCATGTCGTAAGGGACGGTGCGGAAGCCGTCGACGCCGGCGAAGCGGACGACGCCGGGGGTGCCGGAGACGGGATTGATGCGGGTGGCGTCGAAGCCGTTGACGGCGTTGTTGAGGTCGCGGAGGGGGGTGTCGCCTTCCCAGCGGAGGCCGATGTTGAAGGTGAGGCCGGGGCGGGCGGTCCAATCGGTTTGGAGGAAGGCGGCGTAGTAGGTGGAGCGGCGGTCCAGCGGTTCGGTTTCGCGGACTTCGACGGCGGAGGGCGTGCCGAGGAGCATGGAGGCGATGCCGTTGCCGGTTTGGGCGTTGCCGGGCTGGCCGCTGAAGCCGCGGTTGAAGACGTAGCGTCCGCTGGCGTAGGGGCGGAAGATTTCGTAGTTGAGCGAGGGGCGGACTTCGGCGCCGAATTTGATGGTATTGCGGCCGCGGACCCAACTGGTGTTGGAGACGATTTGATACTGCTGGATGGGGGTCTGGTTGCGTTCCTGGGTGGTGGAGCCGAGGGCGGCGTAGCCGGCGGGGGCGATGTTGGGGAAGGCGTCGTCGCTGACCTTGGTGAAGCCGAGCTTGGAGGGCCAGTTGTCGCCGTAGCCACGGGAGAAGGTGCGGGCGCGGCGGCGGGTGTAGGTGGCTTTGAGTTCGTGGATGAGGTTGGGGGAGACGATGCGGGTCCAACTGCCGCTGGTGTTGGACTGCCAGGCGTCCTGCTGGTTGGTGGTGTCGGCGGCGGGGGTGGGGTAGACGCTATTTCGGATTTGATCGTCTGAATTGGTCATGATGCGGCCGCTGATGCGGTCCTTCTGGCTGAGGGAGTGGTCGATTTTGACGAGGAAGTTATTGCGGGTGAGGGCGTTCACATCGTTGGCGCGGTAGTTGTTGGCGCCGGTGACGTCGTCGGGGGGGCGGTTGGCGAGGGGGAAGAAGGGGATGAGGCCGGCGGCGACTTTATCGATGCGGGAGGCGGGCATGATGTTGCCGGGGAAGGCCTGGCGGCGGGTGGAGCCGGAGCTGTTGTCGCCGGTGTAGGGGTCATAGACGACGGCGAGGCCGCGGGCGTTGAAGGTTTGGGAGAAGTCGCCCTGGCGCTGGAGGGCGGTGGGGACGGTGAGGGTGCGGACGCTGCCATCGCGGCGGCGGGAGCCTTCGTAGGAGACGAAGAAGAAGGTGCGGTCGCGGCGGATAGGGCCGCCGACGGTGCCGCCGAAGACGTTGTAGCGGAGGGAGGGCTTGGTTTTTTGGCCGTTGTCGATGGGGGAGAAGAAGTTGGGGGCGTCGAGGAGTTGGTTGCGGAAGTATTCAAAGAGGCTGCCCTTGACGCGATTGGCGCCGCTCTTGGTGTTGGCGATGATGACGCCGCTGGCCGAGCCGCCGTATTCGGCGGAGAAGCCGTTGCCGAGGATTTTGACTTCGCTGAGGGATTCGACGGGAGGGTCGATGTCCATCTGGCCGACGCCGAGGCGCATGTTCTGGCCGGTGCCGCCGTCGATGAACATCATCTGGCTTTGGGAGCGGCCGCCGGCGAGGGAGAACTGGGGTTTGGAGCCGCTTTCGTAGTTGACGAAGACGGCGGCGCCGGTGATTTCGATGAGGTTCATGGCGCGGCGGTCGCCGAGGGGCATGTCTTCGATGGTTTGCGATTCGACGAGTTGGCTGGATTCGGAGGTACGGGTTTCCAGAAGCGAGGGGCGTTCGGAGACGGTGACGCTTTCACTGACCTGGCCGATCTCCATTTTGACGTTGAGTTCGAGGACCTGACCGGTGGTGAGGACGATTTCGGTGCGGGTGTAGGTGCGGAAGCCGGGGCTGGTGGCGGTCATCGTGTAGCGTCCGATGGCGAGGGGGCGGAGGGCGAAGTAGCCGGCCTCGTTGGCGAAGGCGGAGGAGCGGGCGCCGGTGGATTCGTGGACGGCGACGATTTCCGCGCCGGGCATGGCGGAGCCTTGGGGATCGGTGACGCGGCCGGTGAGGGAAGCGTCAGTGAGTTGGGCAGAGAGGGGGGAGAGAGAGAGGAGAAGGATAAGGAATAAGAACCCTGAAATTCGCATGACTGAACCTCAATGGCGATATTGTATGGCGCGGCGCGGCGGAATGCATGGGGGGGGAGGGCGGCGCGGGGCCGGGCGGGCGCGGGGGAGCGAAGGCGGGGAGTTGGCGGCGGTGCCTGAAGGGCGCGAGGAGGCAAGGCGTTGGAGAGGCGCAGCGCGACGCGGTGGGGCGATGCAGGGCGCGGTTAGCGTTTTTTGCGGCCGGCCTTGCGTTCCCTGGATGGGGTTTGGCCGGTGGGGGCGCGGCCGGCTTCACGCGCTTCGACATTGTCGGGGGCGTTGTGGATGGCCTGCTGACGTTCGGCTTCGTCGACGTGGGCGTAGAGCGGCGTGGACATGCCGGGGACGCGGACGGCGGGGGGCACGGTGGTTTGCACGGCGGCGATGCGCTGGCGGGCGTGGGCGAGGCGGGCGTTGTGAGCGGGTTTGGCGGCGAGGTTGCGCTGTTCGCGCGGGTCGTTGCGGAGGTCGTAGAGTTCGGGAGTTCCCTGCCCTGCTGTGCCGCTTTCGATGTACTTGAAGCCGTTTTCGAGCCACATGCGGTCGCGCAATTGAGAGAAGACGGTGCCTTTCCAACTGGGGTCGTCGCCGGTGCGGGCGAGTTTGAGGAAGCTGCGGCCCTGGAGACCTTCGGGGATGGGGAGTCCGGCGGCTTCGAGGAGGGCGGGCATGACGTCGATGTTCTCGATGGCCTGGCGGACGACCTTGCCGCCGTTTTCGCGGGAGCCCTTGGGGCCGCGCCAGATCATGGGGACGCGGGCGGAGCCTTCGTACATGACGCCTTTGAACCAGCGGCCACGGTCGCCGAGCATGTTGCCGTGGTCGGCGGTGAACATGACGAGGGTGTTATCGGCCATGCCGAGGCGGTCGAGTTCGGAGAGGAGGCGGGCGATTTGATTGTCGATGTGGGCGATGGAGCCGTAGTAGATGGCGCTCATGATGCGGACCATCTCGGGGTCGTCGACGAAGGCGCGGCGCTGGCGGCCACGCTTGGAGGCGCGGATTTCGCGGGCGTTGGCGGGGAGCGCGGGCATGGGGATGTCGGAGGGTTTGTATTTGCCGAACCAGGGTTGGGGTTCGACGGAGGGGGAGTGGGGCTTCAAATAGGACGTAAACAGGAACCAGGGTTTTTGTTCTTTTTGGCGGGAGCGGAGGTAGTCGAGCGAGCGGTCAGTGATCCACTCGGTTTCAAAGTCGGCGGCTTTATGGAGGAAGACGCCGACGTCGCGGCCGAGCTCGTCGTTGGGCCATGGGCAGGAGCCTTCGACGCGGGGCCACTTGGCGGGGGAGCCGTAGGTTTTCTGGAGGTAGGCGATGTAGCCGAGCTCGGGAGTGGGGCCTTCGTTGGTGAAGGTCCAGAACTGGTCGAAGCCGTAGTCGAACTGTTTGGGGGTGTAGTGGAGCTTGCCGGAGATGGCGGTGTGGTAGCCGTGGTGGCGGAGGATGGTGGGGAGGAAGATCTCGCCGTTGTGGGCGGGGTAGCCGTTGGATTCGACGCCGTTGACGTGGGCGTAGCGTCCGCTGAAGAAGCAGGCGCGGGCGGGGCAGCAGACGGGGGAGACGGTGTAGCAGTTTTCAAAGCGCGTGCCTTGCTTGGCGAGGGAATCGAGGGTGGGGGTTTCGACGAGGGGGTGGCCCTGGCAGGACATGGCGTCCCAGCGCATTTCGTCGACCATGATGCAGAGGATGTTGGGGCGGCGGGGAGGGGAGTTGGGGGCGGACTGAGGGGCGGCGTTGGGGGCGAGCGAGGTGGCGGCGCGGGCGGCGGACTGCGCGGGGAGCGCGGTGGCGGCGGCGAGGAGTTCACGACGGGAGAGAGCGCTCATGCGGAGCGATCATCTCATAGGCGGGACTTCGAAGGGGATGCGGGCGGAGAAGCGGGGCGGGGCGGTGTTGGCGTCGGAGGTGGTGAGCCAGGCTTCGGCGGTGTAGCGGCCGGGGGGGAGTTGGGTTTGAAGGACCCAGTTGCGTTCGCCGGAGTCGAGGGTGAGCGAGGTGAGGACGGCGAGGAAGGTGGCGGTGGAGGAGAAGAGCCAGACGGTGTCGCCTTTCTCATTTAGGATTTTCAGATCGTAAATTTGGGAACTGGAGAAGTCGAGGCGGAGGGGTTGCGGGCCGGTGTGGCGGAGGGCGATGCGGAAGCGGGCGAGGCCTTGCTGGAGGGCGTTGTGATCGACGGAGAGGAGAAAAGATGTTTCGGGGGCGGAGAGCGTGGTGACGCCGCCGGTGCGGGAGTAGACGAGTTCCATCCAGCTCATGGAGGGGCCGCCGTTGTTTTGGCGGCGGTAGACGAGGCCGATGTAGGGGGCGAAGAGTTCCTGGTCGAGTCCGACCTGGAAGACGCCGGGGTAGCGGATTTCGAGAAGGTTGGCGTACTCGGCGGCGGGGCCTTTGTGTTCGGCTTTTCGGGAGGTGATTGGGGAGAGGCCGCAGCAGTAGGGGAGTTGCTGGGACCAGTGGTCGCCTTCGCGGGCGGCGAAGTCGTACCAGAGGGCGGGGGCATCGGATTCCGAGCGGCGGGCCCAGAGTTTGGAGGTGGTGTCCTGGCGGAGCCAGAAGGAGCCGGCGGGGAGGCCGGTGAGGAGGAACCACTGCTCGCCTTCGATGATTTGGGCGCGATCGATGGAGAGGACGATGTGGTCCTGCGGGGGGCGGGGCGCGCCGCCGGTGCGGTAGACCCACTGATTGCCGATGTGAAGAGGGAAGTAGTCCTGCGCGGGCAGGATGCCCACGCAGGACCAGAGCAGGAAGAGGGCGAGCGCGCCGGGCCTGTTAGCCCGCATGTTCCACCAGCCATCGGCTGCGGAGCGCGATAGCCGCGCGCCTGCCGCGTTGCGCTTGCGTTCCGTCCTCGACGTACTGTTCAAGTACGCCTGCGTCCGAAACGCTACTTCTCGCGGCGCACAACGGACAGCGGCCTAACGGCCTTGCCTGTGCGCTCGGCGCGCCTTGCATTCGCACGGCTCTCATCGCTCCTCGCTGCGATCGTGGTGAAACATCCGGGCTAAGGCTTGGCGGGCTGAGCCTCGGGGATGATTTCGAAACCGACACGGGCGACATACGGTTTCTGTTCTCCTTGGGTGGCGAGGAAGCCCTCGGCCACGTATTTACCCGCGGGCAGGCGGTTGTTCTGCTTGTCCTGGAGCGGGAGTTGGATGGTGTAGTTGCGTTCGCCGGGACCGAATTTTTCGGTGCCGAAGATGAGGGTGAAGGCCTTGCCGTCGCTCCAGCGGGCGACTTCGGCGCCGCGCTCGTTGCGGATGACGAGATCGAAGCGCTGGCCGCTGGGCCAGACGAGTTCGATGGGCTGCGGGAGGGTGGAGCGCAGGGTGAGGCGGGCATTCATTTGGGGAATGCCGTTGACGTCGTAGACGGCCTTGTCGAGGGCCATGGAGAAGCTGAGCTCGGCGGCGGTGAGCACGGTGACGTCGCCGATGCGGGCGTAGACGAGTTCGGTGGAACTGGGTCCGGCGATGGTGACGCCCTGGCGCTTGACGAGGCCGATGTAGGGGACGAAGTAGTCGTCGCCGAGGCCGGCATCGGCGCAATTGGCCGCCGGGTATTCGACGTGGAGCGCGTTGGTGAACTCGCCCACGGGGGTGGTGACCTTGGCGTCGCGGGCGAGTACGTTGGCGGTGGCGTTGCAGGGGTCGGCGGAGGTGCGGTAGCTGCCGCCGACGGCGGTGGCGAAGTCGGCGTATTGGGCTTCGCCTCCGGTGCGCTCATCGTAGACGAAGAGCTTGCCGGAGTCGTCGGAGCGCATGTAGAGGGTTTCGTGGGCGAGGCCTTCGACGATGAAGTAACTCGTCGAACCGAAGGCCTTCTTACCGGGGATGCTGATGACCGTGGCCGGTCCGTTGAAGAACCGGGTCGAGGTCTGGTAGATCCACTGGTTGCCTACCTGGAGGGGAAAGTATTCCGCGCCGGCGGCCTGAAGAGGAGAGGCCGAGACGCCGATTGCAGCCACGGTCATCCCTACCGCGGCTACACCCATCGAAAGAAACGAAAAGAGTTTACTGATAGAAGTTTTTTGTCCAAGCATGTTTTTTCATTACCGTCAGTGTTTGTGGACTCAGCGGTCCAGCGTGAGAGACGGCGCAGTTGGACTCTACGTTTCGTATGGATCGCATGCCGGGGATCACGGTGGATACGGCAGGATGAGTAAGAACAAAGCGCAAAGCCAGCTCCGCGAGCGTCCCCGACTCATGGGTCAAATCGCGCTGCAGCGCCGAAACGTGTTGCACGACCTGACTCTTGCGGTTACCGCTGAAATAAAACTCGCGGAAATCACCGGCGGGAAAGCTCGTGGATTCTGTGATCTTACCGGTAAGTGCGCCTTCGTCCAAAGGTACACGCGCAATTACGCCGATGTTCAGCTCAAGGCATTTGGGAAAAAGCGCGAGTTCGGGGGATTGATCGAAGACGTTATAGATGACCTGGACGGCATCGATCAGACCAGTCTCGAGGGCGGAGATGGCGGAGGCCGGCTGGTGGTCGTTGATGGAGATGCCGGCGTAGCGGATTTTACCGGCGCGTTTGAGGTCGTCGATAGCGCGCTGCCAATCGTCGTTGGCGAGCCAGTTGGGGGCCCAGACGTGGAACTGCTGGAGGTCGATGCAGTCGACGCCGAGGTTGCGGAGGCTTTCTTCGGTGGAGGCGATGAGGTAGTCGTAGGGGAAGACCTCTTCGATGGGGGTGCCGAGGCGGGCGGGCCAGATGCGGTTTTTTGGGGGGACCTTGGTGGCGATGTAGAGGCCGCAGGAGGATTCGCGGACGACCTGCCCGACGAGGCGTTCGCTGTGGCCGTCGCCGTAGGCGAGGGCGGTGTCGATGAAGTTGAGGCCGAGCTCGATGGCGCGGCGGAGGGCTTGGAGGGAGTCGTCGTCGTTGCCGCCGAGCCACTGTTTTTGGCCGATGCCCCAGGCACCGTAGCCGATCTCGCTGACCGGGATGCCGGTGCGTCCGAAAGTGCGATAGCGCATGATTTGATGCTAGGGCATGGGCGGGGGTGGGGACAATGCGGGGGTGGGGACGAGAGGGACCCACTGCTTTACGCTCGCGGTTCAGCAACAGGGCGCGGTGGGTGTGCGGGGTGGGTGCAGGGGGTGCGGTGCGAGCCTGATGCGGCGCGGTCAGTCGAGTTTGCGGAGCCAGATGTTGCGGAACTTCATGACGGTGTGGGGGGCGTTGGGGAAGCCGCTGTGATCTTGTAGCAGGAGCGGGCCGGGGCCGCAGATGGATTCCTTGCGGCAGCCGGGACCTTTTTTGGGCAGCGGCGTGTTTTCCTGGACGAGGACGCCGTTGAGGAAGACTGTCGCTGAGCCGGGGGCGGTGAGGTTGCCCGAGGCGTCGCACTTGGGGGCGCGGAAGACGATGTCGTAGGACTGCCATTCGGCGGGCTTGCGGGCGGCGTTGACGAAGGGCGGGCGGAAGCCGTAGAGGGCGCCGATGGTGCCGTTGGCGTAGGTGGGGTTTTCGTAGCCGTCGAGGATCTGGAGCTCGTAGCAGCCTTGGAGGTAAGCGCCGCTGTTGCCCTTCATTTGGCCTTTTTGGTTGGGCATGTTGGGGATGTTGAATTCGAGGTGGATCTGGGCGTCGGAGAAGAGTTCCTTGGATTGGATGTCGCCGGAGCCGGTTTCGCAAACCAGTTCGCCCTTGATGGCTTTGCAGGCGTTGGGGGCGCCGTCGGTGCGGGTGAAGCCGTGGATGGTTTTGCCGTCGAACAGGAGGATGGCGTCGGAGGGAGGGGCGGAGGGCGTGGGGCCGGGGGTGACGACGCGGGGCTGCGGATCGTCCTGCGCGGCGAGGGTTGCGGCTAGGAGGAGAGCGGCTAGGGTGATGCGGGGGGCTCGTGGGAGAGAATTGTAGCGCGGGGCGGCGAGGCGCGGGCCGGCCGCGAATGACGATGAAACGCGCGCGCACGATTTTGTTTTGGAAGCCGTATGGGGTGTTGTGCCAGTTCACGCGGGAGGCGGGGACGGAGCATGCGACGCTGGCCGAGTACATTGATGTGCCGGGGGTGTATGCGGCGGGGCGGTTGGATCATGACAGCGAGGGGTTGGTGGTGTTGACCGATGACGGGGCGTTGCAGCACCTGTTGACGGATCCGCGGCGGGGGCATGAGCGGGTGTATTGGGCGCAGGTGGAGCGGGTGCCGGAGGAGGCGGCGCTGCGGCGGTTGCGGGAGGGCGTGATGGTGCAGGGGAAGCGGACGCTACCGGCGAAGGCGCGGTTGCTGGAGGCAGAGCCGGAGTTGCCGGAGCGGGTGCCGCCGGTGCGGCATCGATTGAATGTGCCGACGGCGTGGGTGGAGTTGACGCTGACGGAGGGGCGGAACCGGCAGGTGAGGCGGATGACGGCGGCGGTGGGGCACGCGACGTTGCGGCTGGTGCGGGTGCGGATGGGGGAATGGACGCTGGAAGGACTGCGGCCGGGGGAGTGGCGAGAAGTCCGATAAAATGGGCGCAGTCCAGCCATGACAGGAATGAGAATTGCGTTGGGAGTGTTGACGGCCATCGCCGCCTTTGGGCAGAGTGCGCCCGATTTCGAGCGCGAGGTGCAGCCGGTGTTCCGGAAGCGGTGCTCGGGGTGTCATGGAGCGTCGAAGCAGACGAACGGGCTGCGCCTGGACGATCGCGATGCGGCGATGAAGGGCGGCTATGCGGGGGCGGTGATTGTGCCGGGCAAGAGCGCGGAGAGCGCGCTGATGCATCGTGTGTTGGGACAGAAGGGGCTGATGGCGATGCCGCCGGGGAAGCGGTTGGATGAGGCCGAGGTGGCGGTATTGCGGTCGTGGATTGACGCGGGGGCAAAGTGGCCGGATGCGCTGGCGAAGCCGAAGGCAGGGGGACGGCGGAGCGATCACTGGTCGTTCCAGACGGTGAAGCGGCCGGCGCTGCCAGAGGTGAAGAACACCCAGTGGGCGCGGAATGCGGTGGACCGGTTTGTGCTGGCGCGGTTGGAGAAAGAGGGGATTCAGCCGTCGCCGGAGGCGGACAAGGCAACGCTGCTGCGGCGGGTGACGCTCGATTTGACGGGGTTGCCGCCGACGGCCGAGGAGATGCGGGCGTTTCTGGCCGATCAGCGGGCCGATGCGTATGAGCGTGTGGTGGAGCGGCTGCTGGCGTCGCCGCATTATGCGGAGCGCTGGGCGCGGGCGTGGCTGGATACGGCGCGGTATGCGGATTCCGATGGGTATGAGAAAGACTGGGGCCGGCCGTATGCGTGGCGGTACCGGCAGTGGGTGATTGAGGCGTTTGACCGGGACATGCCGTTTGATGAGTTCACGCGGCTGCAGTTGGCGGGCGATCTGGTGGCCAACGCCAACGCCGAGACGCGGGTGGCGACAGGATTCCACCGCATGACGTTGACGAACCGCGAGGGCGGCGTGGATAGCGAGCAGTTCCGCTTTGAGGCGACGCTCGACCGGGCGTTGACGACGGGGTCGGTGTGGCTGGGTCTGACGATGGGGTGCGCGCAGTGCCACGACCACAAGTACGACCCGATCACGCAGAAGGACACCTACCAGATGTTCGCGTTCTTCGATAACGCGAGCGAGGTGGATATCGATGCGCCGATGGCGGGCGAGTTGGGGCCGTATTTGGCGAAGAAGGATGAGTACCGGGCGAAGCGCGATGCGTTGTTGAAAGAGTACAACGTGGCCGGGCAGATGGCGGCGTGGGAGAAGGAGATGCTCTACACGTCGGCGCATCCGGGCGAGCGGACCGATTGGGACCTGGCATGGGATTGCCTGCTGAAGCTGACCGAGGGCGGCGATGGGGAGCGCGTGATGCGCATGCCGGCGGCGAAGCGGACGCAACGGGATTGGGATGTGCTGACGGACCACTTCATCCGCAACTATCACTTCGCGGTGGGCAGCAAGAAGTGGAAAGAGCTGAAGCTGGATGAGCTGGATAAGAAGCTGCGGGCGCTGTATGCGGAGTATCCGCAGTTGACGCAGGCGATGACGCTGGCGGAGTTGGATGCGCCGCGGCAGGTGCATTTGCGGATTCGCGGCGATTACAAGGCCAATGGCATTGCGGTGGAGCCGGGGACGCCGGGATTTCTGCCGGAGATGAAGGCTGGCGGGCGGGCGTCGCGGCTGGATTTGGCGAACTGGCTGGTGTCGGAGGAGAATCCGCTGACGGCGCGGGTGACGGTGAACCGGGTGTGGCAGGAGTATTTCGGGACGGGGATCGTGAAGACGGCCGAGGATTTTGGCACGCAGGGGGATGCGCCGTCGCATGCGGAGCTGCTGGATTATTTGGCGAGCGAGTTTCGCGGGGGCGGGTGGAAGTGGAAGCCGCTGCACCGGTTGATTGTGACGTCGGCGACGTATAGGCAGGCATCGCACACGAGGCAGGATTTAGAAGAAAAAGATCCGAATAACCGATTATTGGCGCGGCAATCGAGGCTGCGGCTGCCGGCGGAGAGTGTGCGCGATGCGGCGCTGTTTGCGGCGGGGTTGATTGATCTGCGCGTGGGCGGGCCGAGCGTGAAACCGCCGCAGCCGAAGGGCGTTTCCGAGATCAGCTACGGCTTTGGCTGGGGCGGGCAGTGGGTGGACGCGAAGGGGGCGGACCGTTACCGGCGGGGCCTCTACATTCACTTCCAGCGCACGACGCCGTATCCGCTGCTGATGAATTTCGATGCGCCCAAGGGGAGCGTGACGGCGTGCCGGCGGCTGCGTTCGAACACGCCGCTGCAGGCGCTGAATTTGCTGAACGATCCGGTGTTTCTGGAAGCGGCGCAGGCGTTGGGATGGCAGGTGGCGCGCGGGGTCGGCTCGTTTGAGGAGCGGCTGGAGCGGGCCTATGTGACGGCGCTGGGGCGGAAGCCGGGGACGAAGGAAGCGGCGCGGCTGCGGGCGTATTGGGATCAACAGAAGGCGATTTTTGACCGCGAGCCGCAGTCGATGAAGGCGCTGCGGGCGGAGAGTGTGGAGGAGGCGGCGTGGATCGGGGTGGCGAGCGTGCTGCTGAATCTGGATGAGTTCATCACGAGGGAATAGCGCCATGAATGAGAAGCGGTTTTTGACGACACAGACGCGGCGCGATTTCTTCAACCGGTGCGCGGGCGGCGTGGGGACGGCGGCGCTGTACGATCTGCTGGCGCGGGACGGGTATGCGGCGGAGCTTAAGGCGAGCGATCCGCTGGCGGCGAAAGCGCCGCATTTCGCGCCGAAGGCGAAGAACGTCATCTTCCTGTTCATGGAAGGCGCGCCGAGCCAGATGGATCTGTTTGATCCGAAGCCGGCGTTGCAGAAGTGGCATGGCAAGCCGCTGCCGCCGTCGATGACGAAGGATTTGAAGCTGGCGTTTATCAAGCCGACGGCGTCGGTGCTGGCGAGTCCGCGGACGTTTGCGCCGCGGGGGCAGTGCGGGATGGAGTTGAGCGATCTGCTGCCGAACTTGAGCAAGGTGGCCGATGACATTTGCCTGGTACGGTCGGTGCGGAGCGACGCGTTCAATCACCATCCGGGGCAGTTGCTGCTGTTCACGGGGCATACGCAGTTGGGGCGGCCGACGATGGGGTCGTGGGTGACGTATGGGCTGGGCAGTGAGTCGAAGAACCTGCCGGGGTTTGTGGTGTTGACGTCGGGCAAGGGGACGAGCGGCGGTTCGGACAACTTCTCTTCAGGGTTCATGCCGACGACGTATTCGGGGACGGTGTTTCGCGGCACGGGCGATCCGATTTTGTATCTGTCGAACCCGGAGGGGATCAGCGAGGCGACGCAGCGGGCGCGGTTGGATGCGCTGCGGGATCTGAATACGGAGCGGGCGCAGTTGACGGGCGACGCGGAGATTGCGTCGCGGATTCACTCCTATGAGCTGGCCTACCGGATGCAGTCGGCGGCGCCGGAACTGCTGGACTTTTCGAAGGAGTCGCAGGCGACGCTGGAGATGTATGGCGTAGGCAAGAAGGAGACGAACGCCTACGCGACGAATTGCCTGCTGGCGCGGCGATTGGTGGAGCGCGGGGTGCGGTTTGTGATGTTGATGCACGCCAGTTGGGATCATCATTCGGGGATCAACAAGGGGCTGGTGCAGCAGTGCCAGGCGACGGAGCAGCCGGCGGCGGCGTTGATTCAGGATCTGAAGCAGCGGGGGATGCTGGACTCGACGCTGGTGGTGTGGGGGAGCGAGTTTGGGCGGACGCCGATGTCGGAGATGCGGCGGCCGGAGGATGCCGAAGGGGCAGGGCGCGACCATCATCCGGAGGGCTTTTCGTTGTGGATGGCGGGCGGCGGGGATCAAAGGCGGGCAGGTGATCGGCAAGACGGACGAGTTGGGGTTGACGATCACGGAAGACCCGATTCATATACACGACCTGCAGGCGACCTTTATGCACCTGCTGGGGTTTGACCATAAGAGGCTCACGTATCGATTCATGGGCCGCGATTTCCGGCTCACGGATATTCACGGAGAGCTGGTTCCGAAGTTGCTTGCATGATGTCCAGCCAGAGAGTCAATTTGCGAGATTGCGTTTGAGTGAGTGCGTGGCGCGGGTGGCCGCGCGGAAAGGGACACATGTCCGACCAAGTGAAATACCTTCTTGATGAATCGCGGCTGCCGAAGGCCTGGTACAACATTGCGGCCGATTTGCCGAAGCCGCTGCCGGCGGTTTTGCATCCGGGGACGGGGAAGCCGATCGGGCCGGCGGATTTGGAGCCGCTGTTTCCGATGGAGCTGATTCTGCAGGAGGTGACGCAGGAGCGCGAGGTGCCGATTCCGGAGCCGGTGCGCGAGGTGTACCGGCAGTGGAGGCCGTCGCCGTTGTTCCGGGCGCGGCGGTTGGAGAAGGCGCTCGATACGCCGGCGCACATTTACTACAAGTACGAGGGCGTGAGTCCGGCGGGGAGCCACAAGCCGAACACGGCGGTGCCGCAGGCGTTTGAGAGCAAGCGGGCGGGGGTGAGGCGGATTGTCACGGAGACGGGGGCGGGGCAGTGGGGCTCGTCGCTGGCGATGGCGGGGTCGCTGTTCGGCGTTGAGATTGAAGTGTTCATGGTGCGGTGTTCGTACAACCAGAAGCCGTACCGGCGGGCGTTGATGGAAGCCTACGGGGCACGGTGCGTGGCGTCGCCGTCGATGGAGACGAACTCAGGGCGGACGATTCTGGCGCATCGCGACGATCATCCGGGCTCGCTGGGGATTGCGATTTCGGAAGCCGTGGAGGTGGCGGCGCAGAGCGCGGACACGAAGTATGCGCTGGGCTCGGTGTTGAACCATGTGCTGCTGCACCAGACGGTGTTGGGGCTGGAGGCGATGGAGCAGATGGAGATGGCGGGCGAGGGGCCGGACGTGATTGTGGGCTGCACGGGGGGCGGGTCGAACTTTGCCGGGATCGCGTTTCCGTTTCTGGGCGCGAAGCTGCGGGGCGGGTCGAATGTGCGGCTCATCGCGGTGGAGCCTGCGGCATGTCCGAGCCTGACGCGGGGCCGCTACGCCTACGACTTTGGCGACACGGCGCACCTGACGCCGCTGGTGAAGATGCACACGTTGGGGTCGACATTCACGCCGCCGGGATTCCATGCGGGCGGGCTGCGGTATCACGGCATGGCGCCGATGGTGAGCCACGTGGCGCAGTTGGGTTTGCTGGAGGCGCGGTCGTATCACCAGATCGGGTGTTTCCAGGCGGGCATTACGTTTGCAAAGGCGGAGGGGATCATACCGGCGCCGGAGGCCAACCATGCGGTGAAAGGGGCGATCGACGAGGCGCTTCGGTGTAAAGAGGAAGGCCGTTCGGAGGTAATTCTGTTCAATCTATGCGGGCATGGGCATTTCGATATGCAAGCGTATATTGATTATCAAGCCGGCAAGCTTGTGGACCAGGATTACGATGAAGCGGAGCTGGCAATGGCGCTGGCGGGGTTGCCGTCGATGGCGGATTAGTCGACAGAATCGTGCCTCATGGAGGCAGGGATCGGGCGCGGGGCGTGGGAACGGCTAACGTTTCCCTCGCGCCGCGCCGATTCAGAAGTGAGACCTTATGTTTCCTTGCCTGGTTCTCGGATCTTCGTATGTGAGGGCGGAATACCTGAAAGCGGCCGCGCTCGAATCCGGACAGTTATTGCCGGTGGGGACGGAGAACGAAATTCCCCGTGGGCTGGCGCTGACGAAGTTGTTTCAGGGCGCCTATGCCGAGATTGCGTTATTGGATTTTGCCGAGCCGCAGGAGGCGGTGGAGTGTGCGCACGCGATGCACATGCGGCAGCCGGGGTTGGGGCTGATCGCGGTGGGGGCGCCGCCGCTGTCGGAAGGGGATCTGGAAGACGCGGGGGTGGTGGCGAGCATTGGGTTTCCGGTGGAGAAGGAGGAGTTGGGGCAGGCCGTGGAGCGGGCGATTCACAGCTCGCGGGCGGCGATTGAGGAGAAGCTGATCGTATTTTTGCCGGCCAAGGCGGGCAGCGGGTGCAGCACGGTGATGATGCACACGGCGTGCGCGCTGGCGACGCAGTATAAGAAGCGTGTGCTGGCGATGGAGTCGGACCTGCGGTCGGGCGTGTTGTCGGTGATGTTGAACGCCGAGTTTGGGCACGGGCTGGCGCAGGCGCTGGCGAACTCGCGGGATCTGGACATTCTGACGCTGAACCAGGTGATTCACCGCACGGAGGGAGTGGACTGGCTGTTTGCGACGCCGGAGCGGGACACGGCGATGCCGCAGTGGATGGATTATTTCCTGCTGCTGGATAAGGCGCGCGGTTACTACGACTACATACTGGCCGATCTGCCGGAGGTGGTGAACCTGGCGACGCGGGAGCTGGCGCGGCGGGCGCAGCGGGTGGCGCTGGTGACGACGCCGGAGGTATTGCCGTTGCGGCTGGCCAAACAGCGGTGCGCGGAGTTGGAGCGGTGGGGGGTGGCCAAGGAGCGGACGGCGGTGTTGCTGAACCGGTGGCACCAGGAGGATTTGGCGGCGGGCGATTTGGCGGAGCATTTGGGGCGGCCGATCGGGCAGGTGTTTCCGAACGACTACAAGACGCTGCGGGCGGCGGTGTTGCATGGCAAGCCGGCGCCGGTGGGGTCGGAGTTTGCGCGGGCGGCGGTGGCGCTGGCGGCGCAGTTGTGCGGGGAGAAGCCGCCGGAGACGCCGCGCGCGACGGGGCTGCGGGGTTTGCTTAAATTCTGATATGGCTACCTGCGGGCTGATTGAATACGAGGACGCAACGGCTGAGGTGCGGGCGGTGTATGACGACATCCGGGCGGTGCGGCAGACCGAGTCCATCAACAATTTCTGGAAGGCGCTGGCGCACGATGCGGCGCTGCTGAGGCGGACCTGGGAATCTGTGAAAGCGGTGATGGGGCGGGGGGAGTTGGACCCGCTGGTGAAAGAGATGTTGTATGTCGCGGTGAGCGTGACCAACCAGTGCGGGTATTGTATTGCGTCGCACACGGCGGCGGCGCGCAAGGCGGGGATGACGGACGCGATGTTTGGGGAGTTGATGGCGGTGGTGGGGATGGCCAACGAGACGAACCGGCTGGCGAGCGGGTACCAGGTGGAGGTCGACGAGCGGTTTCGGACGTAGGGACCACTCGTTGACACTCGTGGCTCTGTCACGGGATGGGTCACCGGTGGGTGGTGAGCGCCGGTTGGGTGGCGAGAGATAGTAGGGCGGTGAGCGCGGCGAGTGTGGGCGCGGGGCGGCGGCTACTTCTTGAACAGGTTATCGAAGGCGGCGCGGGCGTCGGCGGGGCTTCTGGGGGACTGGGTCACGGAGGCCGGGGAGGCGGAGCCCGAGGAGGTGACCTCGCGGGCGACGGTGACGCGGGGCGAGAAGAGCTCGCACTGGTTGCTGGTGTCCTTGGGCGAGATGCGGACGGGGACCGGCTTGAGGCACTGGAAGCGGGTTGAGGGCTCAAAGTGAGCGCATAGCTTGCAGCAGTGGAGGTCGGAATTGCATTTCGGGCAGGCGCCCTTGAAGTCGATGCCGTGGGGCAGGGTGGTGGCGCAATTCCAGCAGCGGGCGGCGGTGACGTTTTGCACCATGCGGGGCAGGCGCGGGCCGGTGACGTCGATCGGCGGCTTAGGCCCTTGGAAGCGGGGACGGTCGTCGCGTCCGCGCTGGCTTTGGTCGCGGTCGCTATCCATGTAGCCGTGAGATCTATACTTGCGATCGCTGTCCATGGAAGGTGAGTTTCTCCTTCGAGCTGAAAACTGAAAACACGCAGGCCGGTGGTTCGAACTGGATGGGGATGCGCGATCTCAGTGGGGAGGCTTGGGAGGGGCTGGAGAGTTCCTCCGAACTACCAGCATCTCCACTACTTAATTACCACGGACCGTGAGCCGAGTCCAGCGAAATGTCTGACTGGATCGAGTTAGGCCCGGGGCGGTAAAAGTTACGCGAAGGGGCCTGAGCCGCGCCGATGTCTCTCTATCGGCGGCGGTGGAATTTCCCTGTAGGAGGCCGGGGTGACACTTCCCGGCCTGGAACGCAGAGAGTGTGTCATCCCCACTTCATGAGGGGATGGCAGGGGCGCGTCAACGGATCCTGGGAGTGGTTGGGCATGAGGCGGATGGACATGCCGAGGCGGCCGGTGTGGCCGGGCATGAAGTCGCGGGTGAAGACAGTGGCGCCGCCGGACTCGCCGTTGGGGGTGAGGTGGACGACGGTGGTGTCTTCCAGGAAGCCCTCGACGCCGATGCGGCCGACGATGGCTTCGACGCGGACGTCGTCCGGGGTGAGGCCGCCGAGGTCGATGACGGCGCGGACGGTGAGGGAGTGGCCGTTGACGGCGGGGTTATCGAGTTTGGGGCCGATTTCGAGGATGCGCGTGCGGTCCCACTGGGAGCGGACGGTTTCCATCCAGCGGCGGTGTTCGTGAATGGGCTGGAAGCGGTTCTGGCTGGCGCTTTGGAAGCCGTTGTGGGCAGGCAGGTAGAGTTCGGTATCGTACTCGCCGATCATGCGCTGGCAATTGAAGCGCGGGGTAATGTTGGCGATGCACTGTTTGACGCGGCGCATCCACTCCTCGGGGGCGCCGCGGTCGCGGTCGCGGTAGTACATGGGGATGATCTCGTTTTCGAGCATCGAGTAGGTGGCCGAGGCGTGGATGTCGTCCTGGTCGTCGGCGTAGGGTTCGCGGTCGCCGATGGCCCAGCCGCCGGAGACCTCGTAGGCTTCGTCGAACCAGCCATCGAGGACGCTGAGGTTGAGGACGCCGTTGAGGGCGGCTTTCATGCCGGAGGTGCCGCAGGCTTCCTCGCCGCGCTTGGGGGTGTTGAGCCAGAGGTCGACGCCCTGAACGAGTTCGCGGCCGACCTGGATGGAGTAGTCCTCGACGAAGACGAGGCGGCGGGAGATCTCCGGGTCGCGCGACATCTGCCAGATTTCGCGGATGAAGTTTTTGCCCGGCATGTCCTTTGGGTGGGCTTTGCCGGCAAAGATGATTTGCACGGGCATGTCGGGGTGGGAGAGGATGCGCTTGAGGCGGGCCATGTCCTTAAAGAGGAGGGTGGCGCGCTTGTAGGTGGCAAAGCGGCGGGAGAAGCCGATGGTGAAGGTATCGGGGTCGAGGACTTCGCCGAGGCGGCGGATTTCCGAAGTGGCGGCTTTGCGGGCGATGGCGGCCTGTTGGACGCGTTCGCGGACGAAGGTGACGAGGCGGCGTTTGCGGCGGCGGCGGGTTTCCCAGAGTTCGGCTTCGGGGATATCCCAGACGAGATCCCACACGCGGGCGTCTTTGTAGCGGTCGAGCCAGTCGGGCTGAAGGTATTGGTCGTAGAGGGCGGCGAGGTCGCCGTTGAGCCAGGTGGGCAGGTGGACGCCGTTGGTGACCGAGGTAATGGGGACCTCCCAGGTGGGCAACTGGGGCCACATATCCTGGAACATTTCCTGGGAGACGTCGCGGTGGATGCGGCTCACGGCATTGCGCCAGGCCGAGCAGTGAATGGCGCAGACGGCCATGGAGAAGCGTTCGCCCTGGTCGTTGGAATTGCGGCGGCCGAGGGCGAGGATCTGGCCGAAGGAGAGGAAGTTTTTCTCGCAGTATTCGCTGAAGTAGTCGTAGAGCATGCCGGGCTCGAAGTAGTCAAAGCCGGCCGGGACGGCGGTGTGGGTGGTGAAGATGTTGTTCTGGCGGGAGGCTTCGAGGGCTTCGTCGAAGGTGAGGCCCTGCTCCTTCATGAGGAGGCGGATGCGCTCAATGGCGAGGAAGGCGGAGTGGCCTTCGTTCATGTGGAAGACGGTGGGCTCAAGACCGAGGGCGCGGAGGGCGCGGAGGCCGCCGATGCCGAGGACGATCTCCTGGCGCATGCGCATGTGGATGTCGCCGCCATACAGCTGGTCGGTGATGTCGCGGTACTCGTGGCCCTCGTTTTCCGGAATGTTGGTGTCGAGCAGGTAGAGGGTGACGCGGCCGACCTGCATTTGCCAGACCTTGATGTAGCAGGTGCGGCCGGGGAGGTCGACGCTGACCATGAGGTCGGCGCCATCCTTGCCGCGGACGGGCAGCACGGGGAGCATGTAGAAGTCGTTGATGGGGTAGCGTTCCTGCTGCCAGCCATCGGGGTTAAGGACCTGGCGGAGGTAGCCCTTCTGATAGAGCAGGCCTACGGCGACGAGGGGGAGTTCGAGGTCGCTGGCGGCTTTGAGGTGGTCGCCGGCCAGCAGGCCGAGGCCGCCGGAGTAGGTGGGCATGCAATCGACGAGGCCGAACTCCATGCAGAAGTAGGCGATGAGGCGTTCCTGCGAGGTGGCCGGGGGGCGGTCCATGTAGTTGTCGAAGCGCTCGCAGGCGCGGCGGAAGAGGGCGAGGTAGCGGGGGTCGGCGGCGGCCTTTTCGACCATGGGGGCGGTGAGCTGGCTGAGCATGAGGACGGGGTTGTGCCCGGTGGCGCGCCAGAGCTGCGGGTCGAGGCGGCGGAAGACGGCGCGGATGTTATGGTCCCAACTCCACAGCAGGTTGTAGGCCAGCTCCGTCATCCGGTTGAGGGCCGGAGGCAGCGACGGGCGGACCAGAAACTCCAATTGTGGTTTGACTTGAAAGCGCATGGAAAAACGAACACTCCCTTGGAGAGATGCCTACGGGGACGACGGGTAGCACCGCCGGAACGTACTCAGGGTAGCAAAATTCGCCCTGCCCGGAGCGGAGCAGTGCGACCACCCTTTGCAGCATATCGGCAGAAGCGCATAATGAGTCGTGGTGCGCCGCCTACTTTTTTCGAGCCTGGCTGCCGCTGGGCTGTTGGCGGCAGCCGAGGGCGCGGCCCGGGTGGAGCCGCCGAAGCCGCCCCCGGTAACGGTGTTTTTCAGTTTCGAGTCAGCGGTTTCCGGGCAGACGTTGCTGCATTTGCGGGGGGAGTTGGACCGGCTGTTTGCGCCGGTGCCGCTCAATTTCGACTGGCTGCGGCTGGAGGAAGCGCCGGAGACGGGGGTGGTGGGCGAAGCGGTGGTGGTGCGGTTCCGGGGGAATTGCGCGGTGACTTCCCTGCCCCCGGTGCCGGACGAACGGGGCCCGTTTGCGTGGGCGTCGGTGACCGATGGGGTGGTGCAGCCGTTTGCGGAGGTGAACTGCGACCGGGTGCGGGCGGCGGTGCATTATGCGCTGTGGGGGACGGAGCGGAACCAGTTGGCGCGGCATTTGGGGATTGCGCTGGGGCGGGTGGTGGCGCACGAGGTGTACCACATGTATTTCCGGACGAGGCACCATGGGGCGGGGGGGGTGACGCGGCATTCGCTGTCGCCGCAGGATCTGGTGGCGGAGAAGGCGGAGTTGCATCCGGAGGACCGGGCGGGACGGAGGCCGGGCGGGAAGTAGGGGGGCGGGCGGCGGGTTCAAGAAGAAGCGCCGTGGTGTACTAAGAGGAGTGAGCAAACAGGCGAAAGCGGTGGTGTTGTTGAGCGGCGGGCTGGATTCGGCGACGGTGCTGGCGATGGCGCGGGAGCAGGGGTTTGCCTGCTATGCCCTGTCGTTCCGGTATGGGCAGCGGCATGCGGTGGAGTTGCAGGCGGCCGAGCGGGTGGCGCGGGCGCTGGGAGCGGTGGAGCACCGGGTGGCGGAGTTGGATTTGCGGGTGTTTGGGGGGTCGGCGCTGACGAGCGAGATGGCGGTGCCGAAGCACGAGGCGGTGGAGGAGATCGGGGGCGGGATTCCGGTGACGTATGTGCCGGCGCGGAACACGATTTTCCTCTCGTTTGCGCTGGCGTATGCGGAGGTGTTGGGGGCGTTCGATGTGTTTCTGGGGGTGAACGCGCTGGACTATAGCGGGTATCCGGATTGCCGGCCGGAGTATATCCGGGCGTTTGAGGAGATGGCGCGGCTGGCGACGAAGGCGGGGGTGGAGCAAGAGCAGCGGCTGCGGATTCATGCGCCGCTGATCGAGATGACGAAAGCGCAGATCATCCGGCGGGGGTTGGAGTTGGGAGTGGATTACGGGTTGACGAGCAGTTGTTATGACCCTGGGGAGGGTGGGGAGGCGTGCGGGCATTGCGATTCGTGCCTGCTGCGGGCGAAGGGGTTTGCGGAGTTGGGGGAGCGGGACCCGGTGAGGGGGTAGGCGAGGGAGCAGGGCGGTTTTCGCGGGAGAAGTATTGCCCGGAGGGGCACTACTCCTGTGGATCGCCATGGGCAAGTTAACAATTGGTTTCCTGTTGTTGGTAGGAGGCGCGGCGGCGCAGGTGGACCCGGTGTACGAGTTGCTGGACCGGGGGTATGGGTTGCTCAAACAGAAGGATTACGCCGGGGCGGTGGTGTGTTTTGAGAAAGCCGTGGTGCTGGCCCCGAAGCGGGTGGATGTGCGCAAGGACCTGGCGTACACGCTGCTGAAGGTGGGCGAGAACGAGAAGGCGCGGGAGCAGTTTGCGGCGGCGATGAAGATCGATCCGTCGGATGTGCACGTGGCCAAGGAGTATGCGTTTCTGGCGTTTGAGACGGGGCAGCAGCGCGAGGCGCGGCTGGTGTTTGACCGGATCCGCAAGACGGGCGACGCGACGGCCGAGGCGGCGTTTCAGAACATCGACCGGCCGCTGGCGGAGGGCATTGCGCGGTGGAAGCAGGCCCTGGAGCGCGATGGGGGGAATTTCAGCGCGCATGTGGAGCTGGCGGGGCTGGCCGAGCAGCGGGACGATTTGGCGCTGGCGGCGAGTGAGTATGAGGCGGCGTGGCGGTTGCGGCCAGGGGAGCGGGAGTTGCTGCTGAAGCTGGGGCGGGTGTGGCAGCGGATGGAGAAGCCGGAGGAGGCGCATGCGGCGCTATTGGCAGCTTCGCGGGGGGCTGAGCCGAGGACGGCGGAGGCAGCGCGGCGGCTGCTGCCGGAGCGGTATCCGTATGTGTACGAGTTTGAGCGGGCGATGGCGCTGGACGCGGCGAATTTGGAACTGCGGCGGGAGTATGCGTACCTGCTGCTGGCGATGGGGCGGAAGGCGGACGGGGAGCGGGAGTTGGAGAGGCTGGCGCCGAAGAAGGCCGAGGAGCCGGCGCTGCTGGAGCGGGGAGAAGTGGAAAAGCCGAAGCCGGTGGAGAGCGCGAAGGTGATGGGGGTGAAGTCGTATGAGTCGGGGTTCATGAACGATGCGTTGCGGTATTTGCAGGCGGCGCATGAGGAGGACCCGCTCGATTTCGAGGTGATGCTGAAGCTGGGGTGGACGCACAACATGCTGAAGCGGGACGAGGAGGCTGTGCGGTGGTTTGACCTGGCGCGGCGGGGGGCCGATGCGCGGGTGGCGGCCGAGGCGGCCAAGGCGTGGCGGGGGCTGCGGGGCGACCAGGCAAGGGTGAAGACGAGCTTTTGGGCGCTGCCGATGTATAGCTCGCGGTGGGGGTCGGCGTTCACGTACGGGCAGGGGAAGGCGGAGTTCAAGGTGGGCAGCGGGGCGGTGAAGCCGTATGTGTCGGCGCGGATCGTGGGCGATTCGCGGGGGGCGGTAAGCGATGGGACGACGGCGTATCCGGTGTATTTATCGGAAACGGCGGTGATTCCGGGGGTGGGGGTGGCGACGAAGCAGGTGGGCGGGGTGATGGCGTGGGCCGAGGCGGGCTATGCGTTGTCGTATTTGAAGCGCGAGGACGGGACGGCGCGGGGACGGGCGGATTACCGCGGCGGGGTGTCGCTGGGGCGGGGGTGGGGGCGGCTGATCGGGTCGAACGAGCCGGGGTGGTTTGCCGAGCATCACAGCGATGGGGTGTATGTGCACCGCTTCAACAAGAGCCTGATCGTGTATGCGCAGAACCGGTTTGGCTACACGTTGAAGCCGGGAGGGCTGCGGGCGCAGTTGACGTGGAGCGCGAATGTGACGGCGGAGGGGAAGCGGCAGTATTGGGCGAACTATGTGGAGACGGGGCCGGGGCTGCGGTTCCGGTGGGATTCGCTGCCGCCGCCGGTGGTGTTCACGGTGGATGTGCTGCGCGGGGCGCATACGACGAACGCGGGCAATCCGCGGCGGCCGAATTACACGGATGTGAGGGTGGGGTTCTGGTATGCGATCACGCGATAGGGGTTCACGCATGATGCGGCTCGTGATGGCGCTTCTGCTGGCCGTGCCGGTGTGGGCGCGGGTGAACTATTCGGTGGCGGGCGGCGATGGGGGGGCGTGGCCGAGGGTGTTGGAGTCGATGGGCGTGCCGAGGGCGGCGGGGGAGGGCGAGGTGGTGGTGGTGGGCGCGGGGGCGGCAGGGGAGTGGCGGTCGCGGGTGGAGGCGGGGGCGCTGGTGATTCTGGAGGGGGCGTCGGAGGCGGCGGCGGGGTTTGGGATTGTGGCGACGGGGAAGCGGGCGCAGGCGCGGAGCGTGGCGGATGCGGGCGCGCCGGAGTTGGACATCATCTGGGAAGAGGCGATTGAGGCGGCGGTGTTTGCGGTGCCGGAGCGGGCGCGGGTGTTTGCGAAGGAGCGCTGGAGCGGCGCGCCGCTGGTGGTGGGTTGGCGGCAGGGGGCAGGGGCGGTGTTGTGGACGGCGGTGAGTCCGGGGCGGCGGGGGTATGAGCGGTTTCCGTATTTGCCGCAGGCGCTGCGGGAGTTGGGTGTGGCGCCGGTGGCGGAGTCGCGGCGGTTGTGGGCGTTTTTCGATGCGAGCTACCGGAGCCGGGTGGATCTGGATTTCTTTGCGCGGCGGTGGCGCGAGGCGGGCATTGGGGCGCTGCATGTGGCGGCGTGGCATTTCTGGGAGCCGGATGCGGAGCGCGATGCGTATCTGAAGCGGCTGATCGAGGCGTGCCACAAGCGGGCGATTCACGTGTATGCGTGGATCGAGTTTCCGCATGTGAGCCAGCGGTTTTGGGACGACCATCCGGAGTGGCGCGAGAAGACGGCGATCGGGCAGGATGCGCACCTGGACTGGCGGCGGCTGATGAACCTGCAGAATCCGGCGGCGAAGCAGGCAATCGCGGCAGGGCTGCGGGGGTTGGCGGGGCGGTTCGATTGGGATGGGATGAACCTGGCGGAGCTGTATTTTGAGTCGCTCGAAGGGTATGGGAACGCGGCGCGGTTCACGCCGATGAATGAGAATGCGCGGGCGGAGTTTACGGCGCGGCACGGGTTTGATCCGGCGGAGCTGTTTCGCGAAGGCGGGGCGCTGCATCATGCCAGGAACGGCGAGGGGATGCGGAAGCTGCTGGAATACCGGGCCTCGCTGGCGCACCGGATGCAGGTGGAGTGGTTGGACGAACTGGAGCGGATTCGCGCCGGGAAGCCGCATCTGGACCTGGTGTTGACGCATGTGGATGACCGGTTCGATACGCGGATGCGGGATCTGATCGGGGCCGACGCGGAGCGGCTGCTGCCGGTGTTGGAGCGGCGCGAGGCGACGTTTCTGATCGAAGATCCGGCGACGGTGTGGAACCTGGGGCCGGAGCGGTATCCGGAGATTGCGCGACGGTACGGGCCGATCACGGAGAAGCCGGAGAAGCTGGCGATCGATATCAACATCGTGGAGCGGTATCAGGACGTGTATCCGACGAAGAAACAAACAGGCGGGGAATTGTTTCAACTGGTGCACCTGGCTTCGGGGGCGTTTGAGCGGGTGGCGCTGTATTTCGAGAGTTCGCTGATGGGGCGGGATTTGCCGTTGCTGGCGGCGTCGGGGGCGCGGGTGGTGAGCGCGGAGCGGGGCGGGGCGGGGGCGGCGAACGAGGCGGCGGTGATGAAGACGGTGGCGTGGGCGGGGCGTGTGGAGGGGCCGGCGCGGGAGAGGTTGACGGTGAAGGTACGCGGGTCGCACGCGGTGCGGTGGAACGGGGCGGCGAAGGTGGATGGGCGGGTGTGGCCGGTGGCGGGGGGCGGAGTGGTGCGGGTGCCTTCGGGGAGGCACACGGTGGAGGCGTCGGCGGTGAAGCCGCCGCTGGCGGTGGTGGATCTCAGCGCGGAGCTGACGAGCGCGAGCGTGGAGGGCGAGGCGGTGGAGTTTAGCTATGAGGCGCAGGCGCGGGCGTGGGTGGTGGTGGATGCGAAGCCGGCGCGGGTGGAGGTGGATGGGGCGGCGTTCGGGGCGCAGGCTGTGGCCGTGGGGGATGGGACGTGGCTGTTGGAACTGCCTCGCGGGCAGCATGTGGCGGCACTGTATGGGCGTTGAATATCCCTTGACCCAGGGGAGCGGCGGGCGCATACTCGCGTCGCATTTGCCTCTCGACAAGGAGGTACCGTGAGACGCTTTGCCTTTTTGTTTCTAATCTGTACTGGTTTGGTGGAAGCCGAGCTGATTTCGAGTGACACGAGCGGCTGGGGCATGACACTCGGCACCTACGGCCGGGGCCAGTCGGTTCTCACACCCGCGGGCGGGCCGTGGACCAACATCACGTTCTGCTTCGCGGGGAGTGACGAGTATGCCGAGTTCGAGGACCCCGGGTGCTTCGCGGACTTCACGATGGATCCGCGCTACCCGTTTCAACCGGGGGGCCTCTTCGTGCTCACGCAGGAGTATTTGGGGACGCCGGTAGATCTCTCCCCGGCTACTCCCGGTTTCCTGGCCGTCTCTTCGACGATTGTGGACGGACGCTGGATCTTCGGCAGCGAGCTGACGTTGGCTCCGCTGACCTTGTACTACTTCTATACCGACAGCGTCGTGCACGTCTATGACTCTGATGATTACCACTCCACCCCGACCGGGTATGCCACGTATGGGGGCGAGAGTAATAGCGGAAAGATGTGCGCGGACCATCCGTACTGTGACTTTAATCCCATGGGACCGATCAACCACATCGTGACGGGGGTTCCGGTGCCGGAGCCTGCCTCCGGGTGGCTGTTGGGCGCGGGATGTCTGGCGCTGATGGCGCTGCGGGCGCGGATGAGGAACTGAAGATCACCTTGGGCCGGCGCGGTGAGCAGGCGGTGAAGCGGCGACGATGAGATTCCGCCGGTTGAAGCGGCGTCAGAAAATGTGTGCGCGGTTGGAACAGACGCGATTGAGGAGGGTGCAGTGGCGGAGATTGGCTACGCGGCGCAGGCGGTTGCGCTGGGCGATGGAATGTGGTTGCGGGAACTGCCTCGCGGGCAGCATGTGGGGGCACTGTATGCGCGCTGACAATTGCGGCGGAAGGCCGGGACGCTATAATGTCGGAACTGTTGCTGTTGTCATGAATGAAGTACACACTGGGCCTGAAGTTTCGACCGATCCCTCACAAGTTCGAGCAGAGTTTGAGATCACCGATGTGGTGCGCCAGCTGTCGCATGAGTTGCGACAGCCGTTGAGCACGATGGAGTCGGTGGCCTACTATCTGTCGATGGTGGTGCCGGGGCACGACCTGCGCGTGCGGCAGCAGGTGGAGAAGATGCAGCGGCTGGTGGAGCAGATGAACTGGGTGCTGGCCGACGCGGTGCACTTCTTTCAAGCGACGCCGCCGAACCCGCAGCGTTTGGATTTGAATGAGCTGATCACGGAGGCTGTGAACGGCGAACTGAGCGGGAAGCAACCGGTGCAGGTGAACCTAAGCGAGCGGGCGGCGCTGGTGGAGATGGACCCGATGCAGGCGCGGCATTGCGTACAGAGCCTGATCGGGCTGGTGCGGAAGTGGGCGCACGGCGAGGTGAGGGTGAGCACGCAGTTTGTGGGCAGCGAGGTGCATGTGCGGGTGTCGGCGCCGCAATTGCGGATTCAGAGCGCGGATGCGTCGCTGATTTTCGAGCCGTTCCGGCCGCATGCGCCGGCGGGGACGGGGTTGGCTTTTGCCAGCGTGCGGCGGATTGCCGAGGCCAGCGGGGGACGGGCGGGGGTGGAGTTGAACGAGCCGCGCGGGGTGACGGTGTCGGTGGAATTGCCGCAGTTGGCGTAGGGAGCGGGCGGCGCGGCCCGCCAGGCGCCGAGGGGAGCCTGGGATGCCGATGGTATGCTGGCACGGCAGAGCCGGGAACCCCGCCGATGAAACGTACGCAGGAAGAGATGATCGCCGAGTTCCACCGGCTCTACACGATCTTCGAAACCATCGAAGACTGCCTTCACAATCAGGACGGTGAGTACTGGACGACCGGGTTCGGCCGCCTGATTCACAGCCGCGCCGCCCAGCTTGAGCGCGTGGTGAAGGGAGAGTTCCCGCCCGGCGAGATCGTCCTGGGCACGCTTCAGGCAATCAACAGCACCTCGGCCGAACTGGTCCGCCTGCTCAGGGACGACCCCGCGACCGCCGGGCGGGCGCTTGCGGCCTACCGGGACCGGACGGGCCGCGACTACTGGCAGGACGCAAAGCCACCGAAGGCGCTGATCAAGGTCATCCTGCAGCGCGGCCGGCTGCTGGACGAAGCCGAAGGCCGGCTGCTTGCGGACTGGCTTGCCGGGGCCGCGGCGGCTCGCGCGAAACCAGCCGAGGTGACCCTGGCCAGGGACATTCTGGCTCGCTTCGGCGCGGCCGGGGAACCAGCGAAGTAAGGATAAAAGGGCAGCTTTCCGCGAAAGGCGGCGCGCCCCCAGCATGGTGTAGGGGGGGGAGGGTTCTGGATCGGAGGCGCGCGGGTGTATTTGAGACTGCTCCGCCGGGCACGTCAGCCGGGCGTCGCGCCGGGTGTTGGTGAGTGGCGGGCTAGCGGAGCACCTGGAGGAGGTTGTTGTAGTCGTCGGTCCAGGGGCGGTGTGTGGAGGCGATGAGGGTGCGGGCGGTGGAGCGCAGGGCGGGCTGCGAGAAGATCTCTTCGTGGCGCGAGAGAAGGACCCATTCGGAGGGGGATTGCAGGGGGTCGCCGTTGCGGGGGGCGGCGATGAGGCGGGAGTGGAGGCCGAGGGTGCGGCCGACGCCTTCGACGACGGGGGCGAGGCGGAGGTGGAGATTGGAGACGTGCATGGCGAGGACGCCGCCCGGTTGGAGGTGGGTGAGATAGAGCTGCAGGGCTTCGCGGGAGAGCAGGTGGACGGGGATGGAGTCGCCTGAGAAGGCGTCGACGACGAGGAGGTCGAAGTGGTTGGGGCGTTCGCGTTCGAGGGCCATGCGGCCGTCGCCGAGGACGATGTCGTAGGGGGCGGGGCAATCGGAGAGGAAGCGGAAGCGGGTGCGGGCGTAGTCGACGACGAGGGGGTTGATTTCGTAAAAACGGAGGTTATCGTCCGGTTTGGCGTAGGCGGCGAGGACGCCGACGCCGAGGCCGATGAGGCCGATGCGGCGGCTGGGGCGGTGGAGGCTGGCGAGCGCCAGGGCGGCGCCGGAGCGAGGCGTGTAGTAGGCGGTGGTGTCCTTGGGATGGTTCACATATTGCGAGCCGTGGTTCACCGAGCCATGGACGAGGGTCAGGGCGGGGCCGCGCGGGGTTTCCGAGGGGGCGACGCGAAGGACGCCGTAGAAGTTGCGGCCTGAGGCAAGGGCGCTGCCCTCGAAGCTGAGGATGGTGGCTCCGGCGCCGACGACGGCGGCGATGGCGACGCCGGTGTAGGCGAGATCGGCGACGATGTGTTTGCGGTATTCGAGGAAGAGGAGCGTGAAGGCGCAGAGGGCGAGGGCGAGAGGGAGTTCGAAATAGCCGCGGAGGAAGCGCGGGGCGAGCATGCCAACTGCGAGGGAGCCGAGGGCGCCACCGAGGGAGATCATCAGGTAGAAGTAGGTGAGGTGCTCGGCGGCGGGCTTGCGGGCGGCGAGTTGGGAGTGGCAGTACATGCAGGCGGCGAAGAGTCCGGCGAGAAAGAGGGGGATGGCGGCGCGGACGGGGAGTTGGGCCTGGAGTTCGGCCCAGGAGAGGGCGGCGAGGGCGGCGGCGCCGAGGAAGGTCCAGAAGGGCCAGCGGTGGAGGCGTTCGCTGTCGAAACAGAGGATGAAGGTGGCGAGGTAGAGGACGAGGGGGAGGAGCCAGAGGAAGGGGATGGCGGCGACGTTCTGGCAGAGGTGGTTGGTGACGGCGAGCAGGAGGGCGGAGGGGAGGGCGGAGAGGAGGAGCCATTGGAGGCGGTCGCGCCAGGGAGGCGCGGGGGTGCGCTGGGTGGCGGCGGCGGTGGTGGCGGAGGCGGAGGGAGCGGCATGGCCGAGCCAGGCGGTGAGGGAGAGGGCGAGGGCGCAGAGGATGTAGAGGGCGGTCCAGAGGGTGGCCTGTTCGCGGGCGGTGGAGCGGGGTTCGATGAGGACGGGGTAGGCCAGCAGGGCGGCGAGCGAGGCAAGGTTGGAGAGGGCGAAGAGGCGGTACGGGAGGGCGCCGCCTTCGCGGCGGGCGTACCAGGATTGGACGAGCGGGCTGGTGGCCGCGAGGAGAAAGTAGGGGCCGCCAATGGAGGCAACGAGGAGGCCGAGGATGCGGAGGAGGGGGTCCTCGGTGCCGGCGGGCTTCCAGGAGGCGTTGGGGAGAATGGGGAGGGCGAGAAGGCTGAGGGCAAGCAGCGAGGAATGGACCAGCGCCTGGCGGCGGGGGGTGAGATAGCGGGCCAGCAGGTGGGCGTAGCCGTATCCGGCGAGGAGCATGCCCTGAAAGAAAAAGATGCAGACCGACCAGACGGCGGCGGTTCCGCCGAACCAGGGGAGGATGAGCTTGGCCAGGACGGGCTGGACGGAGAACAGGAGCAGGGCGCTGAGAGTGACCGAGAACGCGCACAGCCAGACGTAGGGGACAGGCATCCTGTTCGGTTCATCGGCTGCGGCGGCGGGATGCAGTAGGGGGGACGGAGGCCGCGCGGCGGGCGGCCTCCGGTTGAAGCGGGGTGGGGCTAGATCTTCTCGACGACGTAGGGCCGGCGGTAGTCGCGGGTGAGCATTTTGTTGGCGTCGGAGTCGCTGATGAACTGTTCCTTGGCGACGTCCCAGCGGAGCTGGCGGCCGGTGCGGTAGGCGATGTTGGCCATGTGGCAGAGGGCGGCGGAGTTGGCCCCGATTTCGATTTCGGCGTGGATGGACTTGTGGTCGCGCGATTTGACGGCGGCGAGGAAGTTGGCCATGTGGAGGGCGGTGGTGTCGGCGCCGCCCCGCTCGCGTTTCTTCTCCATGACGACGGCGCGGTCTTCGCCTTTGTAGACACGGTAGTAGGAATCTTCGACTTCGAGGACGCCTTCCGAGCCGAGGAAGAGATTGCCGACCACGTTGCCCTTGCCCGTCATGCCGGATTCGCCGTTGGTGAGGATGCCGCGGACCTCAAAGACGATCTGTTTGTCGCCGTAGTCGAAGGTGGCGAGCTGGGTGTTGGGGGTTTCCTGGTCGTCGACATAGGCGAACTTGCCGCCGGTGCAGTAGATGGATTTCAGACCTTCGTGGCGGTTATCGGGAAGGCCGAGGCCCCAGCGGGCGATGTCCATTTCGTGGACGCCCTGGTTGCCGATGTCGCCGTTGCCGGTGTCCCAGAACCAGTGCCAGTTGTATTTGAAGCGGTTTTTGGTGAAAGGCCGCATGGGGGCGGGGCCGAGGAAGATGTCCCAGTTGACGCCGGGGGGGACGGGTTCGGCGGGGGTGACGCCGATGGACTTGCGGCGCTTGAAGCAGAGGGCCTTGGCGAGGTAGACCTTGCCGATGACGCCTTCCTGGAGCAACTTCATGGCCTCCATCTTGATGGGGGTGGAGCGGGACTGGGAGCCGACCTGCATCATGCGCTTGTATTTGCGGGCGGCGGCGACCATCTGGTGGCCTTCGAAGATGTTGTGGCTGGCGGGCTTTTCGACGTAGACGTCCTTGCCGGCCTGGGCGGCCCAGATGGCCGAGAGGGCGTGCCAGTGGTTGGGGGTGGCGATGGAGACGGCGTCGACGTTTTTGTCGTCGAACATCTTGCGCATGTCCTCGAACTCGGCGGCTTTGGGGCGCTCTGCCTTGGAAAGGGTGCCCTGGGCGACTTCGCGGGCGGCCTGGTTGACGTCGCAGAGGCCGGTGATGGCGGCGTTGGGAAGAGAGAGGTAGCTGCGGAGGTGGGCGGTGCCGCGTCCGCCGAGGCCGATGATGCCGACGTTAACGCGATCGTTAGCGCCGAGGATGGGGCGGGCCTGGGTGGCGATGGCGGCGGCTGAGGCGAATTGGACGAAGGTTCTGCGATTGGTCACTGTGGGGACTCCTTTTGGATTCCCCCTTATAATAATGGCAATCGCATGAGGCTGCTGAAACCGCTGTTACCGCTGCTGGGGATGGTCTGTCTGGCGGCGACGCTGGACAAGGACGATGCCTGGGTTGCGCCCCGGAAGAACTACTGGGCGTTTAAGGCTCCGGTGCGGGCCGAGGCGCCGGTTTTTGGCGATGCGGCGGGGAAGGCGTGGGTGAAGACGCCGGTGGATGCGTTTGTGCTGGAGGCGCTGCGGGCGAAGGGGCTGGAGCCGTCGCAGCCGTTGGAGAAAGCCAAACTGCTGCGGCGGGTGACGCTCGATTTGACAGGGTTGCCGCCGACGCCGGAAGAGCTGGCTGCGTTCCTGAAGGACACGCAGCCGGGGGCGTATGAGCGCGTGGTGGAGCGGCTGCTGGCTTCGCCGCACTATGCCGAACGGTGGGCGACGAAGTGGCTGGACGTGGTGCGGTATGCGGATACGAACGGCTATGAGTTGGACGCCGAGCGGACGCATGCGTGGCGGTACCGCGACTATGTGATCCGGGCATTTCAGAGCGATAAACCCTATGACCGATTTGTGATGGAGCAGATCGCGGGCGATGAGTTGTGGCCGGGGGACAAGGACGCGCTGGTGGCGACGGGCTTTCACCGGGCAGGGCCGATACACATTGTCGGCGGCAATCAGGATGAGGAGATGAACCGTCAGGAGGTATTGACGGAGATGACCGGGGCGCTGGGGAATGTGTTCCTGGGCATGTCGGTGGGATGCGCGCGGTGTCATAACCACAAGTTCGATCCGATTCCGCAGGCGGATTATTACAAGCTGCAGGCGGTGTTGGCGGCGACCGAGTTTGACGACATCAGCATTGCGTCGAAGGACGAGCATGCGCGGTATGAGGCGGCGGTGAAGGCGTACAAGGAGAAGTTGAAGCCGGTGCAGGAGGCGATTGCGGCGATTGAGAAGCCGTATCGCGAGCGGATTGAAGGCGGAGAAGAAGGCGAAGCTGGGGGCGGAGTTTGTGGCGGCGCTGGAGATTCCCAAGGAGAAGCGGACGGCGGAGCAGAAGCGGCTGGCCGAGGAGGCGAGCGCGCAGTTGAAGGTGAGTTGGGATGAGGTGCTGGCCGTGCTGACGCCGGAGGACAAGGCGACGCGGGCGGGGTGGCGGAAGAAGCTGCACGCGCTGGAGCGTGAGGAGCCGGAGCCGCCGGCGCATGCGTATGCGGTGAAGAACGCGGCGATGGCGCCGGTGTCGTTTGTGCTTAAGGTGGGCGACTACAAGATGAAGCAGCAGCCGGTGTTGCCGGGCTTCCTGCGCGTGGTGAATGACGCCGCGGCGCCGGTGGAGCCGGTGGGAAGGCGGTCGGCGCTGGCGAAGTGGCTGGTGAGCGAAGAGAATCCGCTGGCGGCGCGGGTGATGGTGAACCGCATCTGGCAGGCGCGGATGGGCGTGGGGATCGTGGCGACGCCGAACGATTTTGGCGTGCTGGGGCAGAGGCCGTCGAACCAGAAGCTGCTGGACTGGCTGGCGACGGAGTTTGTGGCGAAGGGCTGGAGCGTGCGGGCGATGGACCGGATGCTGGTGACGTCGAGCGTGTACCGGCAAGCGGCGGCGCATGATGCGAAGAAGGCCGAGGTGGATCCGCAAAATAAGCTGATGTGGCGGATGAACCGGCGGCGGCTGGATGCGGAGTTCCTGCGCGATGGGGCGCTGGCGGTGGCGGGTGTGTTGAACACGCGGATGTTCGGGCGGCCGATGAAGGTGCCGATTGAGCCGGAGGTTTACGATCTGATTTTCACGGAAGGCGAGCCGGACAACTTGTGGCCGGTGGAGTTGGACGAACGCGACCATAACCGGCGGAGCTTGTACCTGCTGAATAAGCGGACAGTGCGGCTGCCGATGATGGCGAATTTCGACCAGCCGGATGCGATGACGTCGTGCCCGGTGCGGCCGGTGAGCACGCATGCGCTGCAGGCGCTGTCGCTGTTGAACAGCGACACGATGCGCGGGGCGGGGCGGCAACTGGCGGCGCGGTTGGAGAAGGAGTGCGGCGGGGATGCGGCGTGCCGGGTGAAGCGGGCGTATGCGCTGGCGCTGGCGCGCGAGCCGGAGGCGCAGGAGTTGGACGAGGCGCGGGCGTTTGTGGCCAGCGGGGGGCTTGGGAAGATTTCGCGCTGGCGATGTTGAACCGGAATGAGTTTGTGTATGTGCCGTAGGAGGCCGCTCGCTCACGCTCGCGGTTCCGTTACGGGGTTGGGTGCGTATGGGGCGAGAGGAGCATGGCGATGAAGGACGGTTGCGGACGGAACACGACTCGGCGGGACATTCTGCGCACGGCGGCGCATGGTTTCGGAGCGATTGCTCTTGAATCGCTGCTGGCGCGGGAGGGCTTCGCGGCGGCGAAGGGGAATCCGCTGGCGCCCAAGGCGCCGCATCTGCCGTCGAAGGTGAAGTCGGTGATCTTCCTGTTCATGGTGGGAGCGCCGAGCCAGATTGACACGTTTGATCCGAAGCCGGAGTTGAAGAAGTTCCAGGGGCAGCGGCTGCCGGAGAGCTTTGGGAAGATCGTGAGCCAGTTCACCGACGGCTCGACGCCGATTCTGGCTTCGCCGTGGGAGTTCAAGCAACACGGGCAGAGCGGGGCGTGGGTGAGCACGCTGATGCCGCACCTGGCCAAGCGCGTGGACGACATCTGCTTCGTGCGGAACTTCTATACGGAGAGCGTGGTGCATGCGCCGGCGATGTACCAGGTGATGTCGGGGCGCATCCTGATGGGCTATCCGAGCGTGGGTTCGTGGGTAACGTATGGGTTGGGTTCGCTGAGCGAGAACCTGCCGGCGTATGTGGTGATGCCGCAGCCGGAGGGGACGCCGGAGGGCGGGACGCCGATGTGGGGTTCGGGCTTTTTGCCGGCGGTGTATCAGGGGAACCTGTTCCGGCCGGGGGCGAATCCGATTCTGCATTTGAAGTCGCCCGAGGGCGTGACGGTGGAGCGGCAGCGGCGGACACTCGACCTGCTGCAGAAGATGAACGAGCACGATGCGCCGCAAGAGGACGAGGAGATGGCGGCGCGGATTGCGAGCTATGAGCTGGCGTTCCGCATGCAGGCGCATGCGCCGGAGGCGGTGGATCTGACCAAGGAGAGCCCGGCGACGCGGAAGATGTATGGGCTGGAGGACAAGCGGACGGCGGAGTTTGGCACGCGCTGTTTGCTGGCGCGGCGGCTGGTGGAGCGCGGCGTGCGGTTTGTGCAGTTGTATTCGGGCGGCGGTCCGGTGAGCATCCAGTGGGATGCGCACAGCCACATTGTGGAGAACCACGAGAAGATGTGCGGGCTGACGGACCAGCCGATCGCGGCGCTGCTCGAGGATTTGAAAGCGCGCGGGCTGCTCGATTCGACGCTGGTGATTTGGGGGAGCGAGTTTGGGCGGCTGCCGATGTCGCAGAGCGGCAATGGGCGCGATCACAATCCGCACGGGTTCACGATGTGGTTCGCGGGCGGCGGCGTGAAGGGCGGGCAGACGATTGGGGCGACCGACGAATTCGGGCTGCACGCGATTGACGGCTATCACATGCGCGATTTCCACGCGACCATCTTGCAGGCCTGCGGGCTGGAGCAGAACCGGCTGTGGTATCTGCACAACGGGCGGCAGGAGAAGCTGACGGACTTCGGCGGCAAGGTGATCCAACAGGTGTTCGGGTAAACGGCGATGCTGGCGCTGCTGCTGCTGGCTTCGACGACGTTGACGGGCGAGATGTGGGAGCGGGCGCGCCCGGTGCATGAAAAGACGCTGGAGCATCCGTTTCTGAAGGGGCTCGTCGACGGGAGCCTGCCGCGGGACAGGTTTCAGTTCTACTTGGAGCAGGACGCGGAGTACCTGCGCGTGTTCGGGCAGGCGCTGAGCGTGCTGGCGTCGAAGGCTCCGCGGGAGGAGTGGGCGCGGACGCTGAACCGGCATGCTGTGGACGCGATTGAGGTGGAGCGGGCGTTACATGAAACCATCCTGGGGAAGTTCGGCGTCCAACGGAGTGGCGCAGTGCGCGCCGTGATGGCTCCGACGAACGCGGCCTACACGAATCACCTGCTGGTGACGGTGGAGCGCGGGACGTTTGCCGAGGGCCTGGCGGCGATGCTGCCGTGTTACTGGATTTATTGGGAAGTGGGCAAGGTGCTGGAGAAGCGGGGATCGAAGAACCGCGAGTACCAGCAGTGGATCGATCAGTATGCGAGCGCGGAATACGGCAAGACGGTGCGTGAGGTGCTGGCGATGATGGATGCGCTAGCGGGCGAGATGACAGCGGCGCAGCGGGAGCGGTGCGTGGCGTTGTTTGCGCTGGGGGCGCGGTATGAGTGGATGTTTTGGGAGATGGCGTGGAGGAAGGAAGAGTGGCCGCCGCGATGAAGTGGATGAGCGGGGTTCTAATGGCACTGTCGATGAGCTTGGCCTTGCTGGCCCAGGAGCCGGAGGTGGAGGGTCCGCCGAAGTTGAAGCGGGGCGTGCCGAAGCAGGGGGCGGGTGAGCAGAGCACGACGGCGCGGCCGGAGATGACGCCGACGACGGGGCCGCCGGTGTACAAGGAAATCGTGACGGACGCCGAGGGGCGGGTGGTGGAGGAGAAAGCGGGAGCGGCGGGTCCGAAACTGGACCCGGTGATTGAGAAGGCGCGCCAGGTGGCGTTTGACTGGGTGGATTCGCTGCCGAACTTCCTCTGCCAGCAGATCACCTATCGCTTCCAGAGCGACACGAAGCCGGCGGACTTCAAGATGAAGGACAGGGTGACGGCGGAGTTGGCGCACGAGGGGGCCAAGGATGAGTTCCGGAATTTGGAGATCAACGGGAAGAAGTTGAAGAAGGGTTCGCCCGAGGAGAGTGGGACGTGGAGCGTGGGCGAGTTTGGGTCGATGGCGGCGGATGTGCTGAATCCGGTGTCGGGTGCGAAGTTTGAGAAGCGCGGGTCGGAGACGGTGGGGTCGCGCATGGCGAAGTGGTACGACTACACGGTGGAGCAGGCGAATTCGCATTGGAAGGTGAACTTCGAGGGGCAGACGATCTATCCGGCGTACAAGGGTTCGATTTGGATTGATGAGGAGACGCACCGGGTGTTGCGGCTGGAGATGCAGGGGCGGCTGTTGCCGGCGGACTATCCGATGGACAAGGTGGAGATGATGGTGGAGTACGGGAAGGTGAAGATCGGGCAGCGGGAGCATTTGATGCCGGTGAAGAGCGGGAGCCTGGGGTGCAAGCGGGGGACGCTGATTTGCGTGAACAACCAGACCGAGTACAGGAACTACCGGCAGTTTGCGAGCGAATCGACGATTATGACGACGGAGTCGACGGTGACGTTTGAGGGGACGGAGGAGGAGGGGAAGGCGGAAGAGGCAAAGAAGAAGGGGAAGAAGAAGTAGGGGGGCGGTTAGAGGAGGCGGATCAGGGATTCGACCGTGAGTCCTGATTCGTGCAGGATTTGGCGCAGGGTACCGGGGCGAAGCGTTACGTGATCGGGGACTGAGACGCGCGCGGGTGGGTGATCGCGCTTCAGAAACATGTGGCTGCCGCGCTGGCGGATGAACTCGAAACCGGCGCGTTCGAGTACGCGGCGGAGGTCGCGACCCGACAGGCCTCTGGGCAGTTTTACTGGGCTGGGCCGGCTTGGACCTCGACGAGTTCGCGCTGGTCCTCAACCGGCAGCGGCTCCCCGTTGGCGAGCATGTCCTCGATGAATAGATCCATGGCTTCGCGGATGTTGGTGAGGGCCTCTTCGCGAGAATCGCCCTGGGGAGACACATCCGGGCAGCATGGGCACCGTGGCGACGAAACCGCCGTCGGACTCGCGTTCCAGCATGACGGTGTACTTCATGTGGGCAGGGTAGCACGGACGGGGGACTCGAGTGCTTCACCCGCAAGAGCCTCGATCTTCTGATTGACCGCTAGTCGTAGTTCGCCAAGCAGCTTTCCGCTCGCAGTGAGTTCAGCCTTGACCTTGGCGAGGGGGATGCGCTTTTCTTTGCGGCGGGAGCGGGAGACGAGGATGTCCTGGAAGTCTTCCCAGAGGGCGGCATGCTTTTTGAGGTCGATGACGGCGGCGGTTTTGCGGCCTTTTTCGTCGGTGATGTATTGGATGCCAGTCATGTAGAGGGAGACGCCTTCAGAACCTGCACTCAGAATAGCGCAGGGCTGGTGTGGGGCCGCCGTGGGGCCAGACTCGCGCTGCCGCTCGCCCTCGCCATGCCCTACACTGGTTAACCGGATGAGCGTAGGCATTCAACATCTCCACACCTACTTTCTCTTCCCGTTTTCGATCGACAAGCAGGCGGTGTCGCAGGATCACCCGGAGGTGTTCGGCAAGTACCACTACTGGATCGATGCGCTGGATGAGTGGCTGATGGTGCATCAGAGCGCTGGGTGCAGCGGGATCACGGACAAGCTGGGGACGTGGCGGCGGACGGCGTACACGCGGTTCGACATGGATGCGCAGGCCTACCAGGACATGGTGTTTTTCCATCCCTACGTGCGGCGGGTGTTTTTCGATGCGCGGGATGAGAACCCGGACAACGACGACACGGAATCGCTGCTGCGGTGCTACACGATGCAGCCGCCGGCAGGGTCGCGGCTGTATTTTGAGGCGGGGGATGGGAAGGGGCGGTCAGCGAAGTGCGAGGTGACGGACCTGCGGCTGTTCCTGATGGCCAACGGGATTGGGATTCTGTCGATCGGGGTGGAGGGGTTCAACCTGACGGCGAAGGAAGCGCTGTGGATCAACGAGGCCATGCGCAAGGTGTATCCGTCGAGCGGGCGGCAGGTGAGGGAGTCGCGGGTGCCGAACCGGTCGGCGTTCACGCTGGAGTCGAATGGCACTTCGGTCACGCTGGTGGAGGAGAACTTCCAGACGGGGGAGATGCACGGGTTCCTGCCGCCGCTGTCGCGATTGATCACGTCGCTGCTCTACTTCGCCGATTACGGGGAGCAGGAACTGGAGCCGGTGTTGGATGAGCGGATGATCGTGTACACGTATTGCGCGATCGATCCGAAGTCGGTGCCGGAGGATTTCATTGAGACGCGCGACTACCAGGTGTTCCTGAGCCGGCTGCTCTACGTGGACCGCTATGGCGAGGACTACCGCTACGACGAGGCGTTCACGCGGCAGCAGATGACGCGGCAGCTCTACCGGCGGTGGAGCCACCAGGGGACGTATTACGGGTTCACCAGCTATTCGAACGTGACATGCACGGTGGGTGCGTTCGATTGCGATGAGCATGAGCTGCGCGAGGGGTTCCTGGTGCACCGCATGTTCAACACGCGGTATTACCTGATGGCGATGGTAGCGCTGTTTTACCGGGCGACGCTGCTCGATTTCGCCGAGAGGACGGCGCTGGTGTCGCGGCAGTTGTTCAAGGACATGGAGGATGGTCGGCTGGCGACGGAGAACGTGCGGCTGACGGCGGACCTGCGGGCGGAGTTCCTGCATTTCTCCAACTACTGGTATTTCGAGGAGCTGGCCAACAAGGACGAGGAAATTGAGCACTTCACGCTGCATAGCCGGGAGTACCGCGTGGAGCAGATGAAGCAGGAGATCGAGGAAGAGATCGACAAGCTGAACGAGAGCCTGCACAACCACTACCAGTTCCGGAACACGGAAGCGGTGAACCGGTTGGCGATGCTGAGCTTGATTTTGGGCGCGGGGGCGGTGGCGACGGGATTCTTTGGGATGAACTTCCAGGGGCAGTTTGAGCGGTGGTTTTTTCTGCCGGCGGCTGGGGGTGGGCTGCTGCACAATGGGGCGATCGGGGCGGTGGCGCTGCTGGGGTTGGGGGCGATCGGGTTTGGGGCGTTCATGATTGTGTCGAACTGGGGGGATTACCGGGAGTCGCTGTTGCCGCGGTGGTGGCTGCAGCGGGGGTTGGCGAAGCAGCGGAGTTTGCGGCGGAGCGGGCCGGGGGTGTTGTCGCCGCCGAAGGGGTGAGGGGGGCAAAAGCCAGGCACGGGTCGGATCGAGGCAGGGGAAGTTTTTTGCGTTTTACTATTGACGGCTCTATTCAGCCCTAATGTGCTATTCACATGGAAACAGCCACCCGTAACATCGTTTGCGTCCCCATTGAGGCGTCCCTGTATGGAGAATTAGTCCTCCGTAAAGGAAGGCCCGATGCCGACGTTACAACCTGGATTGAACGAGTTCTGATGGACTATCTGGACCGGACCCAGGCGGACGAGTGGTCGCCCGCCTACAGCTCCTGGCTCGCCTCTACCGGTGATCTCGACGCATTCCGGAAGGAGTACGGCGACCCGCAGTTGGGATATCACTGGGGAACGCTGTTCTTGCCGAACGGTACGAAGATCTCTATGAACTACAAGGGGCGAGTCCATGCTGCCGAAGTCCGCCAGCAGAGGATCGTCTTCGAGGGAGTCGTCTTTCCCCCTTCGGAGCTTGCAAGCCGGATTGCGAACAATACCAGCCGGAATGCCTGGAGGGACCTATTGATCAAGCGGCCAACAGATGAATCATGGTGTCTCGCAGACACGCTGAGACGCACAGTGGGGGGGTGAAGATCATGTACCGCAGCCGACATGCTGTCTCCCGTTGTCAACAACGGTCGATTCCCCCTGTCGTCCTTGAGTGGCTGGACGAGTTCGGCGAGCGACAACACGATGGACACGGCGCGGTGAGAATTTTCTTCAGTCACCAGAGCGTCAGGCGGATGGAGCAGCGGCTGGGAGGCCAGATCGTCGGCCAAGTGTCGAAGTATCTCTCGGCGTATTGCGTGTTGAGTAATGACGGTGGAGAGATCATCACCGCGGGCTGGCGGACAGGGCGAATCCGCCGCCGGTAGGAGGTCTGGGTTCGGGAGAGTCGGTGGCGACAGCGGACGACCTCAGGCATGGACGGGGTGCACCTTTCGCGGTACACTCCAAGGTGGATGGCTGAGAGTCGGCGTGAGAGGATACAGCTGTCCTTCTTTCGCTCAGAGAGCGGCACTGAACCGTTGCGGGATTGGTTGAAGGGGCTGGCTGCCGCGGATCGCCAAGCCATTGGCATGGATCTCCAGCGAGTTCAATGGAGGTGGCCTGTGGGAATGCCTTTGTGCCGACCCTTAGGAGCGGGGTTATTCGAAGTGAGAACCGATCTGGTGAGCGGGAACACGGCGAGGGTGCTGATCTGCGTCCATGCGGGGAAGTTAGTGGCGCTTCATGGGTTCATCAAGAAGCACCGCAGGACGCCGGCGGAGGATCTCAGTCTGGCACGCAGACGCCAGAGCATGCTGGCCATCGCGGAGCCGGGCGGCCGGTTGAACTAGGTGCATGATGGGGAGGAGGAGTTGAGATGACCAATAAGCACATCGGGTCGAGCCTGGACGACTTTCTCAGAGAGGAGGGAATCTTTGAGAGTACACAGACGCAGGCGATTAAAGAGGTCCTCGCCTGGGAACTGGCTGAGGCGATGAAGGCGAAGCGGATCTCCAAGGCGCGGATGGCGGAGATGCTGAAGACGAGCCGGACGCAGGTGGACCGGCTGCTGGATCCGAACACGGACGTACGTTGTCGAGCCTGCAGCGGGCGGCGGAGGTGTTGGGACGAAAGCTGCTGGTGGAGCTGGTTTGATCCGGCGCCGGGCCGGGCCGCGCGTGATTGAGTGACCGCCCGCGCGCGGAGAACCCCTATGACATGGATGAAGCGAATGGTGATTGCCCTTGCTCTGCCTCTGCTGGCGCGGGCCGCCGGGGTGGAGGCTGACTGGAACCGCGTGGAACGGCTGCGGCCGGGGCAGAACATTGAAGTCGTTGATGACAAGATGCGGACGCACCGGGGGGAATTTGGGGCGGCCGGGGCGGAGGAATTGTCGCTGCAAACGGCGAGCGGTCCTCTGATTGTGAAGCGGGAGGCGGTGATGCGGGTGACGCTGCGGGAGAACTCAAAGCGAACGCGGAATGCGCTCATCGGGGCGGCCATTGGCGGCGGGGCGGGGTTGGTCGTGGGGGCGCTGGTGGACAAGCGGTTCTCCAATGAAGGCCGGGCGGGCGTGGGGTACGCCATCAGCGCGCCGCTGGGGGCGGGGCTGGGCGCGGCGCTGGGGGCGGCGTCGCATGGGTTTGAGACCGTCTACCGGGCCGAGCGGACCGCCGGCGGCAGGAAGTAGCCCACTGGCGGGCGGAAACGTAGTAGTCTCTACCGAGGGCGTCCTGTTTCTGGGACGGGCGTCCGCAATCCGACGAATCGCGGAGAGGCTATGAAGATTTTTCTGTTTACACTCAGCATGACGGTGGCGAGCGGGACGCTTGCCTTTGGGCAGCAGGCGCAGCCGCAGCGGGCGCCGATGACCTTCTTTTTGACCAGCGTGGGCATGGGCAACGGGGCCAACCTGGGGGGCCTGGAGGGCGCCGATGCGCACTGCCAGAAGCTGGCGGCGGCGGCGGGAGCGGGCGACCGCACCTGGCGCGCCTACCTGAGCACGCAGGCCGCCGACGGCAAGCCGGCGGTGAATGCGCGCGACCGGATCGGCAACGGTCCGTGGCACAACTTCCGCGGGACGATGGTGGCGCGGGACCTGGCGCACCTGCATGGCGATACGCTCGAGCTGGCGCGGCTGGGCAACCTGATTACGAAGAACAACGGCGTGAACGAGAAAGGCGAATTGGTGAACGGCGTGGGCGATAAGCCGAACATGCACGACATCCTGACCGGTTCGACACCGGATGGCCGGGCCTACACCGATAGCGCCGACCATACGTGCAAGAACTGGACCAGCGGCGGTGAGGGCACGGTGCAACTGGGCCATCATGACCGCAACGGCGGGGGGATTTCGTGGAACTCGACGCATCCGTCGCGCGGCTGCAGCCAGGAGAACCTGGTGGCCACGGGCGGGGCGGGGTTGTTTTACTGCTTTTCGCCGGGCCGGTAAGCGGCTCGCGGGAGGGGCGGCGGTGACCGATCGCCGCCCTTCCGCCTCAGCCCCAGAGGTCGGGCGTGGAGACGGGGACGCCCTGTAGCTTTAAGTAGAAGAAGAGCTGGCACTTGTGGCGGTCGAGGTGGCGCACCATCTGCAGGAAGTGGTAGCCGAGGGGGTGGAGTTCGCCCGGTTGCCAGGGCGCGGCGAGGGTGCGGGCGGAGAGGTCGTGGTCGCCGGCCATGCCGATCATTTTAAGGACGAGTTCCTTATCCTCGGCGAGGAGGCGGCGGGCCTCGGCGACGCTGGTGGCGGAAGGCAGGGAGGCTGCTGGTGGGGATCGCTCAGAGGCGGTGAGGTCGTGGAACGACTTGCCCGGGGGCAGGCCCCAATCGCCGGTGAGGAGTGCCTGGCAACCGGCGCCACAGGCGTTGGAAAGATGGTGGAGCAACTGGCCGGTAGTCATCCAGTTGTCACCGCTGGGTGGCTTCCAGGCGAGCGCGCCTTCGGGCACCTTCGCCATGAGGCCGTCGGCGGTGGAGTAGTTGATCTCGATCTCCGAAACGAGCAACTGTGTCCAATTCACTGGTGGGCTCCTAATAGAGGAGGTCCCGGCTGGTGTGAACAGGATAGCGGTGAATGGTGGCGGGAGGCAAGACGATTCAGGGGGAGATGAGGTGTAATCCGTTAAGCGGAAGTAGGGGGGCCGACGGGAAAGAAGAAACCCGGCCATCCCAAGGGGGGAGGGCCGGGTCAAGGTGGTTTTGCTGTGCCGGGGAAGGCCGGTTACGGCTTAGCGGCGGCCGGGGGCTTGGTTGCGGCCGGCTTGGGAGCGGGCGTCACGGCCGGTTTGGGCGCGGGCGGCAGGCTGGCGGGTGAGTTCTTGTCGTAGAGGTCGACGATCTCCTTGGTGATTTCGACGCCGTTGGCGGCGAACAGGACCGGGGTTTGGGGGGAGCTGACGTCGAGAATGAGCGAGTAGGCGTTATCGCGGGCGTACTTGTCGATGACGACCATCAGCTTGCCGCCGAGGTCGTTGAGAAGTTTGTTCTGCTCCTGTTCGAATTCGGCCTGGGCGTCTTCGCTGGCGCGCTGGAGTTCCTTGGTTTTCTGGTCGATGTCGCGGGTGATCTGGGTGCGCTTGGCCTCGGCCATGGTGTTGGAGCCCTTGGCGAGTTCCTGTTGGAGGGCGGCGATGGAACCCTGCATGGCTTCCAACTGCTTCTTTTTGGGGTCGAACTTCGTCTGCAGTTCGCCGGCGGCCTTCTGGCCGTCCTTGGTGGCGATGATGGCCTGCTGGATATTGATGATGCCCACCTTGGACGGCGTTTGGGCGAAGGCGAGGGTGGCGGCGCCGGCCACAAGGACGGCGAGAAGCGCTTTATTCACGGTGGAAACTCCTGGGAAAGTGACTGGTCCTAGCATAGCGAATGAGGCCGGGTTGAGGAAATCGGCGACTCGTTAAAAGGTTCGACTGATGGTGAACCGGAAGGTCCGGCGCCGCTCGAAGAAGGGCAGGGCCTGGCCGAACTGAGAGACGGAATTCAAGAAACTGGCGTTGTTGGCGAAATAGCTCCGGTCGGCGACGATGGGGGGCACGAGGAAGTCGCGCACGATGTTGGGGTTGTAGGCCCAATAGAGGCGGAACGGCGCGTTCACCACGGGCATCATGATTTGCAGCTCGAGGCCGGTGGAACTGCGGAAGGCCTGGCTGGATTTGGCGATGACGGCGCGGCCATCGAAGCCCGCCTGCGGAAAGAGGCCGTTCAGTTCGGCCGTTCGGCCGGGGTTGAGCCTGAGCTGGCCGGGCAATGAGAGGCGGTTCACGCCGGCATCAAAGAAGGCGGCCAGTGTGACCGGCCCGGCGATAGGAATGCGGTATTCGAAGTTGCCCACGCCCTGGGTGTCGCCGCCGGGGAAGATGAGCTGGTAGACGGGAATCTGCTGGGTGACCGCGGCGAACTGCTCGACGCCGTCCACGATGATTTTCTGCGTACGGGCCGAGCCGTCGGCGTTGAGCACGGGGACGGAGGCGGCCGAGGGGATGAAGGCAACCGGCGAGATGCCCCAGATGTCGAAGCCGCGGATGTCGTTTTCGCCACCCATGAAGAAGCGGTTAAATGGCGGCGCGGTCTGGCCGGAGTAGCCGGTGACGAAGCGGCCCAGGGCATGGAAGCCGATGACATGGCCCTTCTTGAATCCGGCGCGGAACATCTTGAAGTCGACCGAAGGTTCGATCATCTTCACGTTGCCGCCGAGGCCGGCGAATTGCAGGGAGATGAAGAGGCTCTTGCCGCGCGAGGGGGTGATGGGGTGGTCGACCGTGTTGTAGGTGTAGGAGGGGACGATGGCGCTGGTGCGGATGCCGGTGAGCGAGTTCTGGCCATCCAGTCCCTGGAAGTTGATGAACTCGAAGTACTGCTTGGAGGCGGTGGAGAGCGTGGTGATGTTCTGCACACCGTAGCTGTAGGTGAGCGAGACGCGGCCGAACAGGGAACTGGACTTGAACATGCGGAACGGGGTGGACACGCTGGTGGTGGCGCCGTAGCCGTTGGAGACGTAGTTGAGCAGATTTTCCTGTCCCAACTGCTGGTAGAGGGGCAGCAGGTTTCGGCCGGTGAGCAGGGACACTTCGCGGCCCTGGTCGTAGTTGAAGCGCTGGGTGTAGACGGTGAAGCCGAGCTGGATGGGACGGTCAAACAGGTAGGGCTCGGTGAAGCCTACGGTGGCGTTGCGGATGCGGTCGCCGAACTGGGCGTCGAGGGAGAGGGTTTCGCCGAGGCCGAGGAAGTTGTTGGTGGCATAGCCGAAGCCGATGAAGGAGCCGGCGATGCCGGAGACGCCGCCGTTCAACTGGACGCTGTTTTTGCCGCGTTCCTTCACCTTCAGGGTGATGTCGACGGTATTGGTTTTGGTGTCGCGCTTGATGTCGGCGGCTTCGTTTTCCTTGAGCACCTCGAAATAGCCGAGCTGGTTCAGGCGGAGGATGGAGAGTTCCCAGTACTGGTTGTTGAAGACCTGGCCTTCGTCGATGAGGATTTCGCGGCGGATCACCTTGTCGCGCGTGGTGGTGTTGCCGGAGAAGTCGATGCGGCGGACGAAGAACTGCTTGCCTTCGTCGACGTTGAGGGTGAGGTCGATTTTGTCGGAGTTGGGGATGACGTCGAAGCCGGGCTCGGGGACGAAGTCGATGTAGCCGAACTGGCCGTAGAGCTTGCGCAGGCTCTCGAGGCCCTTGCGCAGCTTGGCGGTGGAAAAGACGTCGCCCTCGTTCATGTTGAAGACGGGGCCCATGAGCGTTTCCGGGGTGCGGAACAGTTTGACGCCGGCGAAGTTGATTTTGTTCAGCTTGTACTGGCGGCCCTCTTCGATGTTGACCTTGACGGTGGCGCGCTTGCCGGGCTTGTTGGGGTAGAACAGCGGGAAGCGGAACTTGCCGCCGCCGACGTCGTTGATGGTGACCTCGTGATCGAGGGCACGGGCGGTGAAGTAGCCCCGCTCCTGGTAGAAGTTGCGGAGCATGTCCTTGTCCATTTCGAGCTTGGTGGAGTCAAAGGACTTGGCGAAGAGGTTTTCAAACAGGATGGAGCGCGGGATGCCGATGGGGCGCAGGGCGCGCATGGAGCGGATGGCGACGCGATCGCTGAACACCTGGTTGCCGACGATGTCGATGGTGCCGACCTTGACCTTGGGGCCCTCCTGCACCTTGAAGTTGACTTCGAGCGAGCTGGGGGGAATCTGGCGCAGTTCCGGTTCGACGGTGGCAAACTGGCGGCCGCGCTCGGAGAGGTATTCCTTGAGCACAACGGCGGCGCGCTGGATGGTGTTGGGGTCGTACTGCGTTTCGACCGTGAGGCCGACGCGGCGCTCCTTAAAGCGGTCGAGGATTTCGGAGACGGTGATCGACTTCATGCCGTCGTATTTGATGGAGCGGACCATGCGGCGTTCCGAGACGCGGAAGCGGATGATCCAGCCGGTGCGGCCGGGCTCTTTTTCGAGGGCGATGTCGTCGAAGCGGCGGGTGTTCCAGAGGGCGAGGAAGTCGCGGTGGAGGGCTTCGTTGTCGAGTTTGTCGCCCTTCTTGGTGAAGATCAGGGCGCGGAGGGTGTCCTGGGGAACGCGGCGAGCGCCGCGAAATTCGATGGATTCGACGACGTCCTCGAGCTTTTCCGCGGCGGGGGGAGCGTCGGCGGGCTTGGGGGCTTCAAAGGGAGAACCGGGCTTAGGGGCCTGCGGTTTGGGCGCCTGGGGCTTGGGAGCGTCGGCGGGAGAAGTGGGAACGGACTCAAACGGATTCTGCGATTTGGGCGCAGGAACCGGCTGTTGAGCCTGGGCGAAAGCGGAGATGGAGAGCAGAAAGGCCGCCGTGGATAGGAGTAGACACAGACGGATCGCGCTCAGGCAGTGGCGCCTGCAAAACAACATTTACCGATAGTTCCTTTCCACTCTGCGCCTCGTCTAGGGACGTCAGGAAACGTCTCCCGGTTTCGGTGGATTTCATCCCCCCGATCCGGGGAAACACTCAGGCGGCGGGATCAAACTTCCTATTGTAGCGGATACAATCAGGACTTGGCGGACCCCGGACAGCATTAGACAGACTACCGCAAAAAATGAGTCCCCTGGAGGGCGCGGGTGGTCATCTGGTGTAAACTTTAAGATTTTGCGGGGCAAGGTGCGCCCGCCAGAGGGCGGCGTGCGGATGCACGAGGCTCAAGGAGAACGAATGACGGCCCAAGTGGCAATCACGGGAATCGGCGCTGTGTCGCCCAATGGAGTTGGCCGCGAGGTATTCTGGCGCAACTGCCTGGAGGGCGTTTCCGGTGTGCGGAACATCAGCCGGTTTAACACCGACGGCTTCATGGTGAAGATCGCCGGCGAAGTGAACGATCTGAACCTGGAGGAGTGGGTGGAGCCGCGGGACCGTCCGCATGTGCCGCGCGCGGTGCCGCTGGCGCGGGCGGCGGTGGCCGAGGCGCTGATCGACGCGGGGCTGGAGCCGGCGAAGATGAACCGCGACGAATTGCGCGAGATCGGCGTGTCGTGCGGTTCGGGCGGGGCGGCGCAGGAGTTCAGCGAAGAGCAGTACAGGCTGTGGTACGAAGGCAAAGTGAAGCAGTGCAGCGTCTACGTGATTCCGAGCTCAACGCCGGGCACGATGGCGAGCGAGATCTCGATGCACTTCGGTTTCCGCGGTTACAGCCACCTGATCTCGAATGGCTGCACGTCGTCCACCGACGCCATCGGCTATGCCTACCGCGCGATCAAGCACGGCGTGATGGACACGATGATTGCCGGCGGCACCGACGCGCCGATTGCGCCGCTGATTGTGCGCGGTTTCCAGTTCATGCGCATCATGACGCAGCGTTGGAATGAGGCGCCGCACAAAGGTTCGCGGCCGTTTTCAAAGGACCGCGACGGGTTTGTGCTGAGCGAGGGCGCGTGGTTCTTCGTGCTCGAAAACGAAGAGAAGGCGCGGGCGCGCGGGGCGAAGATCTACGGCCGCATTGAAGGCTATGGGGCCACGTGCGAAGCGTTCCACCGTGTGCGGCTGGAGGAGTCCGGCGAAGAGCCGGCGCGGGCCATGCTGCTGGCGCTCAAGGAAGCAGGGCTCGAGACCAAGCAGGTGGACTACATCCAGTACCACGGCACGTCGACCGAGTTGAACGACCGCATTGAGACGAAGGCGGTGCAGATCGCCTTTGGCGAGCACGCGGAGAAGCTGCCGGGTTCGAGCGTGAAGAGCATCATCGGCCATCCGCAGGGCGCGTGCGGCGCGGCGGGCATGGCGACCGTGCTGCTGGCGATGCGCGACGGCAAGGTGCATCCGACGATCAACCTGGATGAGCAGGCGCCGGAGTGCCCGCTGGATTACATCGCCAACACGGCGCGGCCGTTGCAGATTGAGCATGCCGTGGCCAACTGCATTGCGTTTGGGAGCAAGAATTCGGCGCTGGTGTTGGGGCGGGCGTAGGGCGCGCAAAGGTCGGGGCTAGATGCTGGCGATGAGGCCGGCGAGCAGGGCCGTGCGGTCGGCGATGCGGTCCATGAGGATGCTCTCGTGCGGGGCGTGCGCGCCTTCGCCAACCGAGCCGATTCCATCCAATGTGGGCACGCCGAGGGCGGCGGTGAAGTTGCCGTCCGAGCCGCCGCCGGTGGAAGATTCCTCGACCTTAATCCCCATTTGATGAGCCAGCACGATGGCGAGTTTGGCCAGGCGGGCGACGCCGGCGGAGCGCTCCATGGGCGGGCGGTTGAGTCCGCCTTCGAGGAAGAGGCGGCAGCGCTTGTCGGCGGGCTTGAGTTTGCGGAACTTCGTTTCGAGAGAGGCGAAGTCCTTGAGGCAGGGTACGCGAATGTCGATCTCGGCGGTGGCCTCGGGGGCGATGATGTTGGAGCGCGAGCCGCCGCGGACGACGCCGACGTTGACGGTGACGCCGCGTTTGAGATCGGTGAAGCCGGAGATGGTTTCGACCTGGCGCGAGAGTTCGAGGATGGCGCTGGCGCCGGCGGCAAAGTCGACGCCGGAGTGGGCGGCGATGCCTTCCACGCGCAGGCCGTAGCGGCCGATGCCCTTGCGGGCGGTCTTCAATTTGCCGGCGAGTCCGGTGCCGGGTTCGAGCACGAGGACGGCGTCGCTCGCGCGGGCGGTCTTTTCGGTGAGTTCGCGCGAGGCGGGGCTGCCGATCTCTTCATCGCAGTTGATCTGGAGCAGGAGTTTCTTCGAGACGGGGATATCGAGTTCGCGCAGGATGCGGGCGGCGAAGATGAGCTGGGCCATGCCGCCCTTCATGTCGAGCACGCCGGGCCCCCAGAGCCGGCCCTTCTCTTCGCGCCAGGGCATGGTTTTCAGCGTGCCCAGGGGCCACACGGTGTCGCTGTGGCCGAGGGCGAGGATCTGTCCGGTTTTGCGTTTCGGACCAGGGAGTTGGAATTCAACCTGGAGGTGGCGGCCGTAGCGTCCGGCGGCGATCGATTTCACCTTGGCCAGCCCGGCCACCTGTTCGGCGAAGAGGTCGTTGAAGCGGACGATATCGGGGGCCGATTCGCTCGGCGATTCGCACTGAACGAGTTCTTTGAGCAGGGCTATCTGCTCGCGCTGGGTGACGCGGGCGGCGGCGAGCAGGCTTCGGATCGCGGTGGTTTCCATTCAGACGCTATAATAGCGGCTTCATCTCACATGGCTGAACTTGACATTCTCGCGATCCGCGCCCTGCTGCCGCATCGCTATCCGTTTCTGCTGGTGGACCGCGTGCTGGACATCGGCGATGACTACATCACGGCGATCAAGAACGTGACGGCCAACGAGCCGCACTTCACGGGACATTTCCCGGACTATCCGATCATGCCGGGCGTGTTGATCATCGAAGCGATGGCGCAGACGGCGGGCGTGCTGGTGTTGGGCAAGATTGAAGACCGCGCCAACAAGCACGTGTTTTTAGCCGGCGTGGACGAGGCGCGGTTCCGCCGTCCGGTGGTGCCGGGCGACCAGTTGCGCATTGAGATCAAGGTGGTCCACGGGCGGCCGACGCGCATCAAGGCGCATGGCAAGGCGTTCGTGGGCGACCAGTGCGTGGCCGAGGCCATGCTGGTGTGCGTGCTGCAGGACAAGGGCGGGGCTGCGCAGGCCTAGCTTGCAAGGCGGGGCGTTCGATGCCCATCCATCCCACAGCGATCATCGACGAGCAGGCGCGCATTCACCCCGAGGCCGACATCGGGCCGTACTGCCTTGTGCAGGGTGAGGTGACCATCGGCGCGCGTACGCGACTGATGGCGCACGCCTACCTGGAAGGCCCGCTGACAGTGGGCGCGGACAACACCTTCTTTCCCTACTGCTCGATTGGGGCGGCGCCGCAGGACATGAAGTTCAAGGGCGAGCGGAGCGAGACGCGCATCGGCAACGGGAACCGCTTTCGCGAGTTCGTGACGGTGCATCGCGGCACCGAGGGCGGGGGGCTGGTGACGTCGCTGGGCGATGACAACCTGCTGCTGGCCTACACGCACGTGGCGCACGACTGCATCGTGGGCAGCCACAACATCTTCTCGAACGGCGTGACGCTGGGCGGGCACGTGGTGGTGGGCGATTGGGTGGTGTTGAGCGGGTTGAGCGCGGTGCATCAGTTTTGCCGCATCGGAAGCCACGCGATTGTCGGCGGCGGGAGCATCATCACGCAGGATGTGGCGCCGTATTCGATGACGGTGGCCCCGCGCGAGGCCAAGCTGTTCGGGGCGAACAAGGTGGGCCTCCAGCGGCGGGGGTTCGGCGAGGAGACGGTGAACGCGCTGCACAAGGCGTTCCGGCTGTTGGGGTCGAAGACGCTGAATACGACGCAGGCGCTGGAGAAGATCCGCGCCGAGGTGGCGCAGACGCCGGAGGTGGTGGAGGTGCTGGCCTTCATTGAGCGCTCCGAGCGTGGAGTGATCAAGTGAGCGGGCGGCGGCGCGGCGCTACGCGATTCTCTGCGGCAATGGCCGCTTCCCGATCCTGGCGCTGGAAGAGGCGCGCAAGCTGGGCGACGACGTGGTGGCCATCGGCATTCGCGACGAGGCGTCGAAGGAGATTGAGGGCCTGGCGGGCGCTGCCATTGGGTCACGATCGCCGAGTTGGGAAGCTGATCGACATCTGCCACAAAGAGAGTTGCGCCGAGCTGATGATGGCCGGGCAGGTGAAGCACGTATCGATCTTCAGCAGCCTGGCGCCGGACTGGCGGCTGGCGCGCGTGTTGTTCAAAGCGGCGACGAAGAACACGGATTCGCTGATCGGCGGCGTGATTGAAGAACTGGCGCGGGAGAACATCCGCGTCGTCGATTCGACGGCGCTGCTGAAGCCGCTGCTGGCGGGCGAGGGTCCTCTCACCGGGCGCAAACTGACTTCGGAAGAAGAGGCGGACGTGCGCTACGGGCGGCGGATTGCGGCGGCGCTGAGCGGGTTTGACGTCGGCCAGAGCGCGGCGATTTGCGAGAAGGCTTGCGTGGCGCTGGAGGCGATGGAAGGCACGGACGCGATGCTGCGGCGGGCGGCGGCGTTGACGGGCGGGCGGCGGCTGACGCTGGTGAAGGGTTCGCGGCGGCGCAAGCACCTGCTGTTCGACGTTCCGGTGCTGGGGCTGGCGAGCATGGCCGTGCTGCGCGAGACGAATACGACGGCGGTGGCGGTGGACGCCGGGCGCACGCTGCTGCTGGACAAGGACGAGATGCTCGGGCAGGCGCGCGAGGCGCGGATTGCCATTGTCGGGTATCCGCCGGAGGAATAACATGAGTGCTCCGCGCATTGCGGTGGTGGGCTGCGGCGCTTTCGGGCGCAATCATCTGCGCGTGGTGCGCGATTCGGAGCGGGCGCAACTGGTGGCGGCCGGTGGATGCGGACGCGGCCAAGGCCGAAGCCGGCGCGGCGGAGTTTGGCGGCGCGGTGCTGACCGACATTGCCGGGTTGCGGGGCAAGGCCGACGCGGCCATTGTCGCCGTGCCGACGACGCTGCACGCCGAGGTAGGCTGCGCGTTGATGGAAGCCGGGCTGGACGTGTTGATTGAGAAGCCGATCGCCTCGACGGTGGCCGAAGCCGAGCGGCTGGTGGCGACGGCGGCGGCGCACGGGCGCATCTTGCAGGTAGGCCAGTTGGAGCGCTTCAATCCGGCGGTGATGGCGCTGGCCAAGGCCGTGCGGGTGCCATTGTTCTTTGAGGTCCACCGGCTGAGCGTGTTTGCGCCGCGGAGCCTGGATGTGGACGTAGTGCTCGACCTGATGATTCACGACCTGGACATTGTGCTCTCGCTGGTGGGCGAGGAGCCGAACGAGGTGCGGGCGGCGGGGATTCGCATCTTGTCGGAAAAGGTGGACATTGCCAACGTGCGGCTGGCGTTCCCCGGGGGGTGCGTGGCCAACCTGACGGCGAGCCGGGTGTCGACCGAGAAGGTGCGCAAGCTGCGTCTGTTCCAGCCGCACGAGTACATCTCGATTGACTATGCGCGGCAGGACGGGATGGTGATTGGGGTGGACGGCAGGAAACAGGTGTCGTTCGGGCCTCTGGCGGCGGTGAAGCGGAGCCGCTGGCGGCGCAGTTGGACGAGTTCCTGGATGCGGTGGCGGCGCGCACAACGCCGCGTGTGGACGGGTGGCGGCAACGCGGGCGCTGGCGGTGGCGTCTGACATTCTTGTTAAGATTGAGGAGCACGCGCGCATCGTCAATGCCCGACTCCAGGCCAGCGAGCAGCGCTGATTCCCTCATCCTGCTCGAATCCCCCCAACTGGAGCGCCCCCGATGGACCAGTTCGGCCGCCGGGTCGCTCGCCGTGCACCTCGTGTTTCTGGTGGTTTGGCTGTCGATTCCCGAGGCCGGGCCGTATGAGCCGGGCCAGCGGGGCGGTTCGACGACGCTGCGGCTGACGCCGCTGGTGATGCCGCCGGAGCTGATCAAGCCGCGCGCGCCGTCGCCGGCCAGCGCGGCTGCCGACCTGACGCTGGACAAGCTGATGGCCACGCCCACGCCGAAGCCGCAACCTGCGCCTCCCACGACGGCTCCAGGCGCGGCCACAGGTGAGGTTCCCGCCCCCGGTCCGGCGCCCGCGGCGCAACCGAAGCCGATCGAAGCTCCGAAGATCGATGTGCGCGACCCGGAGCCGTTTGAGGTGGCGTCCAAATTGCCGCCAGGCGTGGGGTCTGCGGCGACGCCGCCGCAGATTCAGCCGGCTGAGCGGACTCCGGCAACGCAGCCGCCGAAGCTGGCCTTTGAGAACGTCGGCGGGGCCAGCGGGATGCGGACGGGCGGGAGCGCGGCGGCGGGGCGGATTCCGGTTCCGCCAAAGAACACGATTGAAGAGGCGGCGCGGGCGGCGGCGCGCGGGCGTGGCAGCGGAGGCCTGGCGGTGGGCGACATCGGGGAGGGGTTGGGAGGCGTGGCGCCGTCGCTGGGGCAGCCCACGGGGGCGCCGAAGAACCTCAGTTCGCTGGAACTGATGAGCGACCCGATGGGCGTTGATTTCAAACCGTATCTGATCCGCATACTGGCCACGGTGAAGCGCAACTGGCAGGCGGTGATGCCGGAGAGTGTGCGGTTGGGGCGGCGAGGGCGTGTCTTGATTCAGTTTGCGATTGCGCGCGACGGCAATGTACCGAAGTTGGTGATTGCGGCCGGTTCGGGGGCCGACGCGCTGGACCGTGCGGCGGTGGCCTCGATCAGCGCGTCGAATCCGTTTCCGCCGTTGCCCGATGAGTTTCAGGGGCAACAGGTGCGGCTGCAGTTCACGTTTATGTACAACATGCCGACAACGAGATGACGCGTCCACGTTTGGTGCAGGCGTTGGGGGCCCTAGGGGGGCTTGCGGTGGGAGCGGCCCTTGTCTTGCGAGGGGATGTACGAACCGTAGTGTTGATTTTTCTAGCTGGTTTAGCAGTGAAAAGCTGGATCGCCTACAAGAAAGAAACATTGGAGTAGGGGTGAGTTCCCCTCAGTACGCGTGTGGGAAATGAGGTAATCGGTACCTGGGGTATTAAGGTGAATAGCCGACTTACTTGCCACTAAGGATCTGGTCTAATCAACCGAAGAGAGTAGAAGAGTCAGGCACGGTGACCTGAGGAGACGTACCGATTTGGAACGCGGGTTCCGAATTGGAACGCCGAATTGGCACGGCGTGAATCAAACTGGAACCCGGAGGCGGCGCACCGGAGGGTGCCGTTGTTGTGGAAGGGTTTTGAGTGAGGTCGCGCCGGCGGCCGCGGGTGGTCTGGGAGGGAACCTCCAACCGGATCAATCTGAGGCACTTATGAGTCGCCGCAAGGGCCGCGAGAGCTTGTCTGACCGTACCGGATGAACGGGCGTGGGGCCATCTCCCGGAGTTGGCGTCCCAATTGCACCTAGACGTGTATCAGGTTTCTACCTGAGTCCTATCGAAACCGCGAGTTTGACCAGGATGTAGCGGTGAGGGTAGCCGGTTCATTCCATCTGGAGGGTTAGCCACAATGCCTGCGAGTCGTGCCGCTGCAATCAGAGTCAGCACAACGTCGAGAATCAGTTCCCGCCGTGGAACCGCCGCCATAGCAGTGAGGCAGGTGGAGGTGGAACCGGTCCAGACGACGAATCGGGACCGCGTCATCCTGGAGCATTTGCCGTTGGTAAAGGCAATTGCCGTGCGCGTGCATGAGAATTTGCCCGTGCATGTGGACCTGGACGACCTGGTGCATGCGGGCATCCTCGGATTGTTTGACGCGGTGAACAAGTTCGATCCGGACAAACAGGTGGCGTTTTCCAGCTATGCCAAGCATCGCATCAAGGGTGCGATTCTGGACAGCCTGCGCCAACTGGACTGGGCCTCGCGCGACTTGCGGCGGCGTCACAAACAGGTGGAGGCGGCAACGCGCGACCTGGCGGCGACCCTGCAGCGCAACCCGACCGAAGCCGAAGTGGCCGAGAAGATGGGCGTGAAGGAAGAGCGCTGGCGGACGATGATGGTGGACCTGCGCAACGTGGGCCTCATCTCGGCCAGCAGCCGTGTGCAGGAAGGTGACGACCTGCCGGCCCCGGATTTCCCGAGCCGCCCGGAGACGCAGCCCGACGTGATGTGCGTGCGCGAGCAGATGCGCTCAGCGCTCAAGGATGCCATGAAGGTGCTGCCGGAGCGCTACCAGCGCGTGGTTCTGCTCTACTACAGCAACGAGATGACGATGAAAGAGATCGGCGGCGTGTTGGGCATCAATGAGAGCCGCGTGTCGCAGATCCACAAGTCGGCGCTCGAAAAGATGGCCGTGGTGCTCGAACAAAGCGGCATCCGCTCCAGCTCGGCGTTTGCCGAGTAACGGCCGGGCAACGGCCGAACGGCGAGGGGCTGCGCGCGCCGCGTGTTCGCTTCGCCCGCGTTCCCGATTTGACGGAGTTCGTTACTCGACCGTGATGCTGTAGGGCATCACGCGCAGGTAGGCGCCGTTGCGCATGAGACGCCAATCCAGGCCCGGGGCGACATCGCCCAGCATGCGGCGGGCTTTGGCCTGCACATACTGGTCGAGCCAGGCGTCGGGTCCTTCGCTCATCGTCTCCACCGACGTCGAGAAGAACTGCTCAAAGACCGACTTCTTCAGCGGGTAGGCGATCAGCTGCACCTGTTCGGATTCGGCGATCTTGGCTTTCTGCTTCACCAGGGCGATGGCGCGATCCAGTCCGCCCATCTCGTCGACCAGGCCGTTGGTCTTGGCGGCGGCTCCCATCCAGACGCGCCCGCCGGCAAAGGGTTCGACCTCTTCCACCTTCTTCTTGCGTCCGGTGGCGACGCGCTGCAGGAAGGTCCGGTAGATCGCCTGCACGCCTTCATGAAGCTTGGCGCGGCCAGCCTCGTTGAGCGGGCGCGATGAGGTATCGAGGGCGGCGTTTTTGCCGCGGGTCAGAATCTCGACGTGGATGCCGAGCTTTTCGTAGAGCTTCTCCAGGTTCACTTTGCCGAAGATGACGCCGATGGAGCCGGTGATGGTGTTGGGGTAGGCCAGCACGGGGTCACCGGACATGGCGATGTAGTAGCCGCCCGAAGCGGCCACGTCGGACATGGAGACGACAAGGGGTTTCTTGGCGCTGAGCCGCTTCACCTCGTGCAGGATCTCGTCGCTGGCGATGGCGTCGCCGCCCGGTGAGTCGACGCGCAGGATGACGGCGCGGATGCGGGCATCCTCGGAGGCGTCGCGGAGGAGCTTGGTGAAGTTGGTGGAATAGATGCCTTCGGAGTCGTCGAAGCCGCCGGGGGCGCTGCCTCGGAGAATCGCGCCGGAGCCGGAAATGACAGCCACGCGGCTCTTGCCGCCCAGGCCGACCGAGGAAGCGGGCACCTTCATATAGTCGCGGTAGCTGAGCCGGGTGAGTTTGCCCTGCTTGAGGCGCTTCTTGAGCTCGTCGAGATACTCGTTGTCGTACATCAGGCCGTCGATGAGGCCGGAGGAGACGGCCTGGGGTCCCAGCAGCGGGCCGTCGTCGACCAGGCGGCGGATGTCGTCGACGGTCTTCTTGCGGCCTTCGGCGACGGTGGCAAGGAAGCTCGTGTGGACCTGGTCAAGAATGGCCTCGGTGGTGGCCTTGGTTTCCGGCGAAGGGGCGGATTTGAGGAAGGGATCGAGGGCGTCTTTGTGCGGGCCGACGTTTTCCACCTCCATCTGCACGCCGATCTTGTCAAGGCCCTGCTTGTAGTACATCAGCTCGGCACGGATGCCGCGGATGAACAGGACATCCTCGCTGGTCATGTAGATCTTGTCGGCGGCGGTGGCGAGGTAGTATTCGCGCGAGCCGGGGTTGCGCAGATAGCAGTAGACGGGCTTGCCGGACTTGCGGAAGTGGAGCAAGGCGCGGCGGATTTCGTCCAGCTTGGCCCATCCGGCGTCCAGGCCGGCGGGCTCAAAGGCGATGGCGGCCACGCGCTTGTCGGCAGCAGCCTTGCGGAGCAGGTCCCACACTTCGAGCACGGTGACGGGCGAGCGGCTTTCAAAGAAGGGCAGCGGGATCTCAGGTTGCGCCACTTCGAGCACCTGGCCCTGGAGCTTGAGCATGAGCGTGGAGCCGGAGGCGATCTCCGGTTTGCGGTCGCCGATCTTCACCATGGCGAAGCCGATGATGATGAGGGCGAGGCCCGCAAGCAGGAAGCCGGCGATGAGACCGATGAGGAATTTCTTCATAACCTATTCGCCGCTCATGCGCCGGCGAGGATCTTGTCGACCCTCTTGCTGACGTCGGCAAGGTAGGCGCGGTCGCCGCCCGATAGCTCGACGGTGGCCGTGCCGCGGTAGCCGATCTCGGCAAGCGCGGCGTGGATGGCCTTCCAGTCGATTTCGCCTTCGCCAAGATTGACGAATTCGGCTTCACGTTTGCGCGTTTCGCGGTTTTGCTGGAACTTGAAGTCCTTAAAGTGGAGCTTCACGATGCGCTTGCCCAGCGTGCGGATCCAGTCCTGCGGGTAGGCGAACAGGACGATGTTTCCGACATCGAAGTAGGCCTTCACCCAGGGGCTCTTGAACTCGTCGACGTAGCGGGCGAATTCGAGCGGCGAGAGGAGGAACTTGTTCCAGACCTCTTCGACAGCGATGACCACCTTGTACTCGGCGGCAAGCGGGATGAGTTCGCGGATGCGGGCCTGGGAGCGCTTGTAGGCTTCGGCGTAGCTGTGATCGGGGCTGACCACGGCGGGGACCAGCAGGACCGTTTCGGCGCCCCACAGCTTGGCGTTGCCGAGGCTGGTGCGCATCGCCTTCATGCTCTTGGCAACCACCTCGGGGTCATTGGAGTTGAGGGGGAAGCGCCAGTGGTCGCCGTTCATCACGGAGTGGATGGGGAGCTTGGCCTGGTCGGCGGCTTTCTTGATCGCTTCGGCCTCGGCGGGGTCGTCGATTTGGGGGCACTCCATCTGCTCGAAGCCGATCTCCCTGGCCATCTGGAAGCGGTCAAGCAGGGGCATCTGCTTGGGGAGCATGCCGTAGAGGATCGCTTTCTTGATAGGGAGGGTGGCGGCCTGGGCCAGAGGCAGGGTGGAGGCCAATTGCGTGGCCGCGGTGGCGGCGAGGAAGGAGCGCCTGTTCATGAGAGTACCTGGAGCCGATTGTATCGCGCCGGCTGGAAAGTGGCGTTGGAGAAGGAAAAACCTGGCGGGGAGGCTCGCGGGTGGATTAGACCCGCGAAGGGCTCCATGCCAGGTTTGGTGACAACGTGCGTTGGCGGCCGTGCGCGGCGTGAGCAGCGGTGCGCGGCTGTGCGCGGCGTGCGCCTGTTAGGCCAGATTGGGGATCTTGATGATCTTCTTCTGGATGGCGTACTGGACCAGCTGCGCCTTGTTGTGGATGTCGAGCTTGCGCATGAGGTTGAACTTGTGGGCCTCGACGGTCTTCACGCTGAGGTTGAGGTCGCAGGCGATTTCCTTGACGGAGTTGCCTTCGGCGAGCATCTTCAGCACTTCGCGTTCGCGGCCGGTGAGGGTGGCAAAGCGCGGCATGCGGTTGGCGGACTTGATGCGCGAGCGGAAGTCGTCGACCAGTTGCGAGAGCATGCGCGGGCTGAGGTAGCTGCCGCCGCGGAAGGCGTCGCGGATGGCCGAGACGAGCTGATTGGAGGGGCTGTCCTTGAGGACATAGCCGCTGGCCCCGACCTCCATGCCCTCGACGAGGTAGTCCTCGTCGTCATACATGGTGAGGAAGAGGACCTTGGTTTCGGGGCGGTTCTTTTGATCTGGCGCGTGGCCTGGGAGCTGCTGAGGCCGGGCATGCCGATGTCCATGAGCACGACGTCGGGGCGTGATTCGTTGGCGCGGTCCACGGAGTCACCGCCGTTGGAGGCCTCGCCCACCACTTCCATGTCGGTTTCGGCCGAGATCAGGGTGCGGATGCCCTGGCGGAACAAGGTGTGGTCATCAGCAAGCAAGATGCGGATTTTAGCCATGGCGTTTTCAAGTCTCCTTCAATTGTCCGGTCTAGCCTTGTGGCGCTCCTACAGACTGAGCCGGGGCCGCTGTTACTTGCCGGCCGATGTCGTCCCAACGGTTTCGGCGATTCCACGCCGGGTATATTCCAACTGCCTGTGCGGACCGAGCAAGAGAGCTTCGTCGGGAATAGGAAGCTCCACCTTGATCCGGGTTCCTGATTTGTGGCCGCTCCCGGTTGTACGGGAAGAAGCTGGTTGTTTGCCTTTGGCGCGTTTCACGCGCCGTCGCGAGAAGATGTCGCAGCTGCCGCCGAGCAGGGCGACGCGTTCGCGAATGCCGGCCAGGCCGAACGATCCGGTTTTCTGCTGCGCTTCCTGCATGTCAAACCCAATCCCGTCGTCTTCCACGACGAGATGCAGTAGTCCATCGGCGGTCCGTAAGGAAAGGTTTACGGTTTGACACTGAGAATGCTTGGAGATGTTATGGAAACATTCCTGGAGAAGCCTGTAGAGGATGACCTCGGTCTGTTTGGGAAGCGGCTCCATCTTGCCCATTTGCAGCTTGATGCGCCAGGGATGCATTTCGCGGTAGCGGTTGATGAGCTGGCGGATGGCGGCGGCCAGGCCGAGTTGTTCGAGCACGGCCGGTGAGAGGGCGGCGATAAGGCGGCGGATTTCGAGGATGGTGCGCTCGGTCATCTCGCGGGCCTCGCTCAGGCGTTCCTTGCAATCGCGCATGGAATCAGGCAGTTGTCCCTCGATCATCTCCATTTGCAGACGGATGCAGAGCAGGTCCTGACCGGTCTGGTCGTGCAGTTCGCGGCTGATGCGGCGGCGTTCCACCTCTTCGACGTGCATCATGCGTTCGGCGAGCAGGCGGATCTGGCGTTCACGTTCGGCGAGATCGACCATGAGCTGGGCCTTTTCGACGGCGCGCAGGCAACGTTCGGCGGCGGCGGTGAGCAGTTCCAGCTCGCGCGGCAGCCATTCATAGGGCTTGGAGAAGCCGAACTGGATGAGGCCAGCCAGCCGGTCGCCCGAGATGAGCGGGATCGACCAGCAGGAGCGGAAGCGGTTGGTCCAACTGGGATCCATGAGGGCGGCCAGGTTGCCGCCGGGATCGCTGCGGTGGAGGCCGAAGCAGATCGGCTGGCGGAGCATCGTTTCGCGCCCGTCCAGGGGAAAGGCGTTGCGGACCGGGCCGAACAGCGTGCCGCCGCTGGCCGATTCCCAATCGAGGGTGGCGCGGCGCTGCATAACGCCCGTCTTGGGGTCAGCCAGATACCAGTGGGCGGCGTTGGCGCGGCTGAAGCGGGCCAGGATGGAGAGAAAGCGGTCGAGCAGGTTGTCGAGGCCTTCGGCTTCCAGTTCGGCCCAGAACATCTCGTAAAAGGCCTGAGTCTCTTCTTCGCGCACCTGGTAGTAGGAATTGTTCAGGGCCAGCATCACATAGAACTGAAGCTGTTCCCGTACCCAGTGGAAGTTTTCAAACTGCTCAGGGATTTTGCGCTTGAGCAGAGGGGTAAGAAGCGTGTCGAACTCGCGCAGAGCCAGTACGATGTCGCCCGGCGAGAGGTTCAACTTGGCCAGGCGGCGGCCGTGATATTCCACCTGTTCGAGGAAGTGCGAGGGGCCGCCTCCAGTGCCCAGCACGCGGGCCGCGGCGCCGGCGGTGAGGTAGACCAGAGCACCCCGCTGGCGGGGTTCAAAGCCCATCTCTTCCAACCGTTTGAGAAAGCGGACTTCAAGGCGTCCGCTCTCAGGCTGCAGGAGAACAGCGAGGCGTTCGAGGAAGGTTAACAGCTGCTCACTCAGCGTACCGGCCGCTTCGGCGAGCACCGGAGGAGCTTTCTTACCAGGCACTAACCTTACTATCGGGGCGGTGAGGGGGACTCTTTAGCGGAAGTATGAGGGAATCTCCTCTCAGGTGGTTCGGATTAATCCTGTGAGGGTTTGGAGCGTAAGAGCTGGACGACCTCATCCTGCTGGTTAGCGGCGGCGGCATCGGCGGGGGTTTGGCCCTGGGCGTTCTTGAGGTTGGGGTTAGCGCCTTTCTCCATAAGGAGTTGGACCACCTCGATGCGTCCCCAAGCGGCGGCCACGTGGAGGGGCGTGGCGTTGGTGCCGGTTTCGGCGGCCTGCAGTTCGGCGCCCTGTTCGAGGAGAAGCTCGACCATGGCCAGGCTGCCCCCTAGGGCGGCGTCATGAAGGGGGGTAGTGCCCTGTTTGCTGCGCGACTGAACGGTGGCGCCGCGGGCGAGCAGAAGGCGGGCGAGGTCGAGGTGGCCCTTGAGGGCGGCGTCGTGGAGGAGCGTGGAGCCGGAGGGTGTGGCCATGGCGGCCGAGGAGCCGAAGTCGAGCAGGAGGGTGACCATGTCGACCTGACCGCGCATTACCGAGTCGGCGAGGATAGCGTTGGCCTCGGGGCCGGGCTTGACGCCGGCGCTGAGCAGGGCGCGGGCGGCCTTCACCTGGCGCTGGCGGAGGGCGATTTCGAGCGGCGACTGACCTTCGGCGTTGCGCAGTGCGGGGTCGGCGCCTTTGCTGAGGAGGAGGCGCACGGTGTCCTCATGGTCCTTGGCGGCGGCTTCGTGGAGCGGGGTGGATTGCGTTGTCGGGGTGCGGACGTTGGGCTTGGCGCCACGGGCAAGGAGCAGTTCCACGGCGTCGGACTGTCCCTTCCAGGCGGCTTCGGCAAGAGCGGTGGCGCCGGAGGCGTCGGGGAGATCGACCTCGATGCCGGCATCGAGAAGGAGTTTCAGCAGACCGGTGAAGCCGCGGTTGGCGGCCAGGTGAAGGGGCGTGGCTCCGGCGGCCGAGGCGAGGCGTGGATTGGCGCCGCGTTTGAGCAGAAGCGCGGCGAGCTCTTCGTGGTTGGTGATGACGGCGTAGTGGAGGGGGGCTGAGCCGCCTTCGCGGTGGCGGATGTTGGGGTCGGCCTTGAAATCGAGCAGGAGGGTGGCCATGGCGGTGTCGCCGGCCCAGGCGGCGTCGTGGAGCGGGTGCCGCCGAGCGAATCGCGTTCGTTGGGGTTGGCGCCCTTTTTGAGCAGGGCGCCGACGGCGGCGGTGTCGCCGGAACGCACAGCCGTGGCCAGTCCCGGCGCCTCGGGCTGTTGGGCGAGGGCGGGGAGCAGAGCGAACAGGAGGCTAGCGCTGGTGGCCCTGACCATAGAGGATGACGCCGGGACGGGCGCCGGTGTGCTGGCCGCGTTCGAGAACGACCTTGCCGTTGACGATCAGGTATTCGACGCCCTGGGCATACTGGTGGGGCTTCTCGAAGGTGGCGCGGTCGATGATGAGGTCGGCGTCGAAGATGGCGACGTCGGCGGCCATGCCGGGGCGCAGGACGCCGCGGTTCCAGAGGTTGATTTTGGCGGCGTTGGCGGAGGTCATCTTGCGGATGGCCTCTTCCAGGCTGAGCACCTTTTCCTCACGCACGTAGCGGCCGAGCACGCGCGGGAAGGTGCCGTAGTAACGCGGATGCGGGTTGCCGCGGGCGAGAGGTCCCTGGGTGGCCACGGCCGTGCCGTCAGAGCCGATGCTGACAAAGGGCTGCGCGAGGGCGTGGCGCATGTCCTGTTCGGAGTGGTGGAAGTAGACGGTGGGCACAGAGCCTGAGTTGTCGCGCAGGACGCGGAAGAGGACGTCGATGTCGTTGGCCTGGGCATTGGCCTTTTGCATTTCAGGCAGCAGGGCGGCGATCACCTGGTTCATGCGCTTGCCCTCGAACTGCTTGTAAGCGGGGCTGGAGAAGTTGACCAGCAGCATGCCTTCCCAGCTCCCGGTGGCCGTGTAGTGGTTGTACCAGTCCGAGCCGGGGATGCCTTCTCGGATCTCCTTATGCAGGCGGGGGCGGAGGGAGGCGTCGGCAAGGCGCTTCAGAAGGGCCTCGCGGCCGCCCTCGTGGGCCCAGGGCGGGACGATGCTGGAGAGGTTGTTCTGCCCGGCGCGGTAGGGGTAAACGTTGGCGGTGACCTGCTGGCCCTGGTTGCGCGCGTTCTGGATGGTGGCCACCAGTTCGGGCATGCGGCCCCAGAGTTTGTTCTCGGCGATCTTGAGGTGAATGATGTCCACGGGCACGCCGGCCTGCTTGCCGATGTCGAGCGCTTCGGCGACGGCGGCAAAGACGCCATGGCCCTCGGTGCGCATGTGCGTGGAGTAGATGCCGCCGTGGGGAGCGGCCTGTTTGCACATTTCGACCATGGAGTTGGTGTCGATCCAGGCGCCGGGCGGGCCGCTGAGCGAACTGGCCACGCCGAGGGCTCCGTCGGCCATGGCGTCGCGCACAACGGCGCGCATGCGTTCGAGTTCAGCCGGTTCGGGCGGGGCGGGCCTGGCGCCGCGGACGTGCATCCAGACCTGCGAGGAGCCGACGTAGGTGCCGATGTTGGTGGAGATGCCCTTGGCGAGCAGGGCGGCGAAGTAGTCGCGCAGGCGGGGGAATTCCTTCGACGGCGCGGCCGAGCCGCCTTCGCCGAAGATCATCGAGGTGACGCCCTGGCGGACCATGCTTTCAGCGTTGCCATCGACGAGCAGGGTGTCGTCGGAGTGGTTGTGGATGTCGATGAAGCCGGGGGCGACGACGAGTCCGGCGGCTTCGATGACGCGGGTGGCGGTCTTTGACTTGAGGTCGCCGATGGCGGCGATGGAGCCGTTGCGGATGGCGACGTCGCCGCGGAACCAGGGATTGCCTGTGCCGTCGACGATGCGGCCGCCGCGGAGGATGAGGTCGAAGTCCTGCGCGGCAAGGGGGGCCGCGGCGAGGATCGACACCAAAGCGAAGAGGCCCGCCGGAATGGCGAGCCTCCTCGTGAGATGGGGTGCGGGTGTGCGCTTAGTCGCGCTTGTCAATGGCCACATAGTCGCGGATCTCCTCGCCGAGATAGACCTGGCGCGGGCGGGCGATCTTCTGATCGCTGTCGGTAATCAGCTCTTCCCACTGCGCGAGCCAGCCTACGGTGCGGGCGACGGCAAACAGCACGGTGAACATCTCCGTGGGAAAGCCCATGGCTTCGTAGATGACGCCGGAGTAGAAGTCGACGTTGGGATAGAGCTTGCGGCGGATGAAGTACTCGTCCTCGAGAGCAATGCGTTCCAGTTCTGCGGCGACCTCGATGAGCGGGTTGCGGCCGGTGACCTCGAAGACCTCTTCGGCGCACTTCTTGACGATGCGCGCGCGCGGGTCGTAGTTCTTGTAGACGCGGTGGCCGAAGCCCATCAGTCGGCCCTGGCCTTCCTTCACGCCTTTGATGAACTCGGGGATGTTCTCCTTATTGCCGATTTCGCGGAGCATGGTGAGCACGGCTTCATTGGCGCCGCCGTGAAGCGGGCCGTAGAGGGCGGCCGAGGCGGCCGAGACGGCGGCATAGGGATCGGTTTGCGCGCTGCCCACCATGCGCATGGTGGAGGTGGAGCAGTTCTGTTCGTGGTCGGCGTGGAGGATAAAGAGGATGTCGAGGGCGCGTTCGAGCACCTGGTGCGGACGGTGGCGCGTGTCGCCGCGGCTGAACATCATGTTGAGAAAGTTGCCGGTGTAGCTCAACATGCTGTCTGGCCCGACAAAGGGCAGGCCGGCGTTGTGGCGGTAGGCGTAAGCGGCCAGCGTGGGGACCTGGGCGATGAGGTTGCGGATGTGCTTGGCGCGCTCGCCGCGGTCGTGCACCTTTTTGGAGGGGGCGTGGAAGGTGCCCAGGGCGGCGATGGCGGCCTGGAGCATGCCCATGGGGTGCGCGTCATGCCAGAGGCTGTTGAAGAAAGGCTTGAAGGCCTCATTCACGGCCATATTGTTGACGATGTCGTTCTCCCAGGCGGTGAGGTCGGAGCGGACCGGGAGTTCGCCGTTGAGGATGAGCCAGCTGCACTCGAGGTGGGTCGACTCTTCGGCGAGTTGCTCAATGGGGTAGCCGCGATAGCGGAGAATCCCCTGATCTCCATCGATAAAGGTGATGCGGCTGCGGCAGGAGCCGGTGTTCATATAACCGGGGTCGTAGGTAATAATGCCGAAGTCTTGAGCGTCCAGACGCAACTGGCGCAGGTCGGTGGCACGCACGGTGCCATGTTCGATGGGGACCTCGATCGTCTTTCCGGTTCGATTGTCTGTAATCGTGAGCGTATCGCTAGGCATGAAGATTCCTCAGAAGTGCGGCTGCGACAGGTAGATCGGCCGCAACCATCTTATCTTGTCCGGTTCATCGGACCGCAACCCTGGGCGGAGAGGGCGGCGCTAGCGGTCACCGGCCGCGGGTTTGGCGGCGGGAGCCGGGAGGCCGGTGACGAGGGCCTCGATTTCGCTCATCAGCGGCGTGGCGTCGCCGGTGAAGTAGGCTTCGGTGGCCTGGCCGTATTCGTAGTTGGCGCGGATGGTGCCACGTTGATCGATGAGGAAGAAGTGGGGCAGGGCGATGCGCGGGTTCTGCGGCGTCAGGCGCAGGAACGAAGCGGTCACCTGGCCGCAATCGAACAGCACCGGGTTGCGCACCTTGTAGGTATTGATGAAGCTGAGCACGGCGGGCTGGGAATCGGGCGGTGTGTTGACGATGGTGAGCACTTCGACCTTGTCGCCGAAGCGGGTGCGGATCTTATCGATGATGGTGGTGAAGCCCTGGCAGACCGGGCAATCGGTGCGCATGAACTCGACGAGCACGACTTTACCGCGATAGTCGGCCAGATCGTGCTGGTTGTAGTTAATGTCCATGAGCGAGAAGCCGGGAGCACGGCGGTTATTCAGGCTCTCGGCGGCGAAGAGGGAGGCAACGCCGAGCACACCAAGGGCGGCGAGACGGAACAGCTGCATATTGTCAGGCTAGCACGGGGTTGCGGGCATTCCGGCGCGGCTGGGCTGAGAGCGCGGGGCTGCGCGGCGCACCCTGTTGGCAGGAGATCTCCCCGTGCCCGCGCCGATGCTCATTCCGTTTCTCGCCCTGGCGGCGGGCATCGTATGGTCGCGCCTGTTGGGGCTGGATGTGACGCCGGCGGCGGTGGCGTTAGGCGCGAGCGTGGCCGTGGCGGCGGCCGCCTGGTGGCGGGCACCGCGTGTGAAGCGGCTGGCGGTGGCGGGCGTGTTTCTCTGGCTGGGGGCGGTGGTGGAGGTGGCGCGGCGCGCCCCGCCGGCGCCGTTTCTGGATGCGGGCCCGGAGGAGACGGTGATCTCAGAGGGCTGCGTGGTGGAGCCGCCGGCGTGGTTTGACGACCGGGCGCAGTTTGTGGTCGAGCTAGGCCCGCGCGCGCGGGCGCGCCTGAACCTCTATTTGAAAAAGGGCGAGCAACCGCCTTCGGTGCGCTACGGGCAGCGCGTGGAGGTGGAGGCGCGGTTCCGCCCGCCGCGCAACTTCGCCAATCCCGGTGCGTTTGACTATGCCGGCTATCTGGCGCGGCGCGATGTGCACTGGCTGGGGACGATCTCCGGGGCGGGCGGGTTGAAGGTGTTGCCGGGCGAGTGCGGTTCGCGCTGGCTGGGCGGCATCGTGCGGCTGCGCGAGGCGGCGATGGGACTGCTGGCCAAGCGGTTCAGCAGCGATACCGCGATTCAGGGCGTGCTGCGGGCAGCGCTGCTGGGTGACGCCACGGGGCTCGATCCGGTGTGGAGCGAGGAGTTCCGCCGCACGTCCACCTATCACGTGCTGGTGATCTCCGGGTTGCACATCACAACGCTGTGCGCGGTGGTGCTGTTCTGTTTCCGGCTGCTGCCGGCGCACCCGGTGACGCGGTTCGTCGTGACGTCGCTCTTGGTGTGGTTCTACGCGCTGCTGTGCGGCGGTGGCGCGCCGGTGATGCGGGCCGCCGGCGGGGCGACGTTGTTTCTGCTGGGAGGTGTTTTTTACCGGCGAGCCAGCGTGGTGAACCTGCTGGCGGTGACGGGCTTTGTGTTCCTCTGCGCCGATCCGGGCCAGTTGTTCGAGGCGAGCTTTCAGCTTTCGTTTCTCGCCGTGGGCATTCTGGGTTTGGTGGCCGCACCGGTGACGGAGTTGAAGATCCGGCCCTACCGGCAGGTGTTCGCGCGGCTGTCGGGAAGCAGTGTTGATTTCACCTGGCCGCCCGAAGCTGCGCGGCTGTGGTTGGAGTTGCGGCAGACGGCGCGGGTGTTGGATCTGCGCTTCGATTGGGCGCGAGAGCGCACGCTGCGCGTGGCCGCACTGGCGGGACGGATGGGGGCGCTGGTGGCGGAACTGGCCATCGTGAGCGTGCTCATGCAGGCGGCGCTGACGCTGCCGATGGTGGTGTTCTTTCACCGCGCGCCGTTGTCGGGGTTTCTGGCCAACCTCATTGTGACGCCGCTGATGACGTGGGCCGTGCCGGTGGGCGCGGCGGCGCTGCTCACCGGCCTGCCGCCGCTGGTATGGCTCACCGAAGCGCTGGTCCGCGTCTCGCATCTGTTGACGAGTTGGATGGCCGATTGGGACCCGGCCTTCCGTGTCCCCGATGCTCCGGCGTGGCTGGTGCTGGGGGCGGGGGCGTGTCTGGGCTGGCTGGCCTGGGAGTTGCATCGGCGGCGGGGCGGGCGTTGGCCGGCGGCGGCGGTGGCTGCGGGGCTGGCGATGGGCTGCGTGCTTGTGCATCCCTTCGCACCCCAGTTGGAGCGGGGCAGGCTGGAGTTAACGGCGATCGATGTGGCGCAAGGCGACAGCCTGTTGCTGGTGGCGCCGGGCGGCGAGACGATGCTGGTGGATGGCGGCGGGCTGCCGCTGGTGAACGGCAAGCCGCCGCGGCTGGACACGGGCGAGGGCGTGGTGTCGCCGTACCTGTGGCGGCGGGGGCTGCGGCGATTGGATGTGGTGGTGATGACGCACGCCGACCAGGACCACATGGGCGGGCTCGAAGCGGTGGTGCGAAACTTCCAGCCGCGTGAATTGTGGGTCTCGGCGTTTCCCGAGCATGAGCCCACGGAGCGGCTGTTGCGGGCGGCGCGTGAGGTGGGCGCGCGGGTGGTGGCGGTGCGGGCCGGGCACGGCGTGGAGTGGTCAGGGGCACGCGTGGAGGCGTTGTCGCCGGAGACCACACGCCAGGGCGGCGCGCCGGAGAACAACGACTCGCTGGTGTTGCGGGCGCGCTTCGGCAGCCACGCTTTTTTGCTCACCGGCGATGCCGAGCGGCAGGTGGAACGGAGGTTAGTGGACAACCCAGAGGCGCTGCGGGCGGCTGTGTTGAAGCTGGGCCACCATGGCAGCCGGACCTCGACCACGGTGAGCCTGCTCGAGGCGGTGCGGCCTGCCTATGCGCTCATCTCGGCGGGGCGCGGCAATCCCTTTCGCCATCCTCATCCCGATGTGCTGGAGAGGCTGGCCGGGTATGGCGTGCGCGTGTTGCGCACCGATGAGCACGGGCTGATGACGGTGCACACGGATGGCCGGCGGCTGCAGGCGGAAACCTATTTGTGGCCGCTGGCGCCGGCGGCGGGATTCCTGCCGGCGCTGCCATTCTGAGCCGCGCTACACGATGTCGGCCTGGGCTGCCTCGGCCGCTTCGGCGCCGGAAGCGAGGGCTTCCGCCAGCAGGGCCCGCGCACGTTCGACATCGCGCTGCGGAACGAGGACGGAAAAGGGAAGCGTGGGAATCTCCGAGGCGCTTTGCACCACGCAGGGAATGCCGCTGGCCTTCAGGACGGCCTCGATGGACATGGCCTCCAGCTCGGCCGTGGTGCCTTGGCCTTCATAGATGGTCTCCAGGTCCATAGCCGCCGAGGGGTCGCCCGGTTCGGTGGGGGCCGCATCGGCGATGTCCGCCTGGAGCGCGGCCAGCGCGGCGGCTTCATTGTCCGCCGGAACACGCACAGCATAACTGCCCGGAGGCGCGTCGGCATCGGAATCATCCAACAGTTCAGCGGTGAATCCGGCATCGAGCAGAGCCGCCTGCGCGTCCTGAGCATCTTGTCGCGCTGACGAATCCATGGACCGGAACACCACAGCCCACTCAGCATGGTTACTCATGCCTTCACCATAGCCCAATCGCCGGTGAATGAACACCCCGCGGCGGCATGGGGTGGGAATTGACGCGGGAGGCCCCCCCCTGTCAACGCGCGCCGGCGGAACTACAATTGAGGTGAGCGCCGGACGCCCCCTGGTCCAGGCCGCGCGTCGGATGGAGCGCGGTTGCCAAACGAGGCCGGGCAAGGTGGTTGGCGACGAACCGAACAGGGAAGCTCAAGGAGGACTCACAACATGGCATCGGATAATTCCAAGCTGGTCTGGTTCACGGCCGGCGTGGCCCTGGGCGCAACGATCTCGCTGCTGTTTGCTCCGGCATCGGGCGAAGAGACCCGGCGCCTGATCCGCGAGAAGGCGGGCGAGGGCCGCGAAAAGCTGGCCGGCAAGGGCCACGAGCTGATGGATCAGGGCCGGCATCTTTACGACAAGGGCCGGCAGATCGCCGACGAAGCCGCCGATCTGTTTGACCGCGGCCGGCGCATGGTGGAGGGCTAACCGCCAAGGCCGTGAAACCGACACAATTGCCGCCGTTCCGGAACGAGCCGTACTCGGACTTTTCACAACCCGCGGCGCGCGGAGCGATGCAGGCGGCGCTGGATGCGGTGCGCGCGCAATTCGGCCACGCCTACATGCCGTGGATCGCCGGGCGGCGGCGCGAGTTGACGGCGACGTTTGATTCGCGCAACCCGTCGCACCCGGATGAGACCGTGGGCCGGCACGGCAAAGGCTCGGCCAGCGATGCGCACGACGCGGTGGAGGCGGCCTTCGCGGCGTTTCCGTCGTGGGCGCGGACGCGGCCGGAAGAGCGCGCCGAGATGCTGTTCCGCTGCGTGGAGATCCTGAAGCGGCGCAAGTATGAGTTCAACTCCTGGCTCGTATTTGAGGCGGGCAAGAGCTGGGCCGAGGCCGAAGCCGACACGAGCGAAGCAATCGATTTCTGCGACTACTACGCGCGGCTCATGCTGAAGCACGCCTCGCCCGAGCCGCTCACACAGATGCCGGGCGAGCATGGCCATCTGCGTTATCTGCCGCTGGGCGTCGGCGTCATCATTCCGCCCTGGAATTTCCCGCTGGCGATCATGGCCGGCATGACGGTGGCCTCGCTGGTGGCCGGCAATACGGTGGTGATCAAGCCGAGCTCGGATACGCCGACCATCGCCGCCAAGTTCGTTGAGGTGCTGGCCGAGGCGGGCTTTCCGGAGAGCGTCTACCAGTTCCTGCCCGGTTCAGGGCGCGGCCGTGGGCGACACGCTGGTGGCCCACCCCAAGACGCGCTTCATCAGCTTCACCGGCTCAAAGGCCGTGGGGCTGCACATCAACGAACTGGCGGCGCGCGCGCAACCGGGGCAGATCTGGATCAAGCGCGTGATCGCCGAGATGGGAGGCAAGGACGCCATCGTGGTGGCCGACGACGCGGACCTCGACGCCGCGGCGGCGGGCATCCTCGCTTCGGCCTTCGGCTACCAGGGGCAGAAGTGTTCGGCCTGTTCGCGGGCCATCGTCGATGCGCGTGTGTATGACGCGGTGTTGGAGCGGCTGGCGGCGGGCGCGGCGAAGCTGACCGTTGGTCCGGCGGAGAATCCGGCTCACTCCATGGGCCCGGTGATCAACGCTGGGGCGAAGAAGACGATTCTCGACTACATCGAGCAGGGTAAGAAAGAAGGGCGGTTGATTGCGGGCGGCGGCGCGGTGGCGGGCCTGGACGGGCATTTCATCCAGCCGACGATCATCGCCGATATCGAAGCCACGGCGGTGATCTTCCGCGAAGAGATCTTCGGCCCCGTGCTGGCCGTGACGAAGGCGCGCGATTTCGAACATGGGCTGGCGCTGGCCAACGACAGCGAATACGGGCTCACGGGCGCGGTCTACTCCTCTGACCCGGCGCGGCTGCGCATGGCCGAGGAGGAGTTCTTCGTCGGCAACCTCTATTTGAACCGCAAGTGCACGGGGGCGATGGTGGGCTGCCATCCCTTCGGCGGCTTCCACATGTCGGGCACCGATTCCAAAGCCGGCGGACCGGACTACCTGCTGCAGTTCCTGCAGGCCAAGTCGATCGCCGAGCGCACCACCTAGGGCACGGCTTCCGGCTCTTCTGCTACTCTGGAAGAGACCCCGAACAGAAGGGGACCAAGAAGTACCAAACACAGGGTCAAACCTGAGTGACACGGCAACGGGGGCTCTTCGAAGCCCCCGTTCCTTATTGGTGCACACCCGCGCGGCGCGCATCCCCTGTAGTAGTCTGGTTAACCGAATCCCTATGCTTGATCGCCGACTGATCGTGTTGTGTGCCGCGGCTGTCTTCGCCGCCGGCTGCCAGAAATCCTCCTCCGATGCGGACCGCTATCAGGCCCCGCCGAAGTTCGTGGTGGAGACCATCGCGCCTGCCTCGCAAACGGGCTCGCTGATCGCGCTGACGTTCGATTCGCTGGGCCGCCCCGTGGTGAGTAAGGAGCGCGGCGGGCCGACGATCATGTCCGACAAGGACGGCGACGGCAAGTACGAAACCGAGAAGGCGTTTTCCAACAAGGTGAAGTCGTGCCAGGGCCTGTGGCTCGACGGGCGCACGCTGTATGGCTCGTGCAACGACGAAGGCGGGCAGATCGGCCTCTACCGCATGAGCGACACCAACGGCGACGACGCGGCCGACACGTTTGATCGCGTGAGCATTCTCGAACGGCGCATCGGCGAGCATGGCCCGCACGCCATCCGGCGCGGACCCGACGGCGCGCCGACGATCATCATCGGCAACCATTCCGGCGTGCCCGCTGAGTTGCTCGATCCGCAGTCGCCCTTCCGGCACTACAGCGAGAGCCAGTTGATTGAGCGCTACAACGACGCGCGCGGCCACGCGGCCAACATCACCGCGCCGGGCGGCACGGTGTCGCGCATCAACATGAACCAGATCGAGGCGGCGATGAAGGTGGCCGTGACGCGCACGGAAGAGGACATGCGCACGCCGATGACGCCGAAGCAGGTTCCTTCCCAGGCGCCGCTTTACACGCAGCTCTTCGGCGGCTTCCGCAACGCCTACGACCATGCGTACAACCTCGATGGCGAGGCCTTCGTGTTCGATTCCGACATGGAGTGGGACATCAACCTGCCGTGGTACCGCGATGTGCGCACCGTGCATGGTGTGCCCGGCGCCGACTATGGCTGGCGCACCGGTTCGGGCAAGTTCCCCGGCTACTTCCTCGATTCGCTGCCGCCGACGCGCGAGGTGGGGCGCGGTTCGCCGGTGGGCGTGGAGTTTTACCAGCACACGGTGTATCCGCCGTCGTACCGCGACGCGCTGTTGGAGGCCGATTGGTCGCGCGGGCGCATTCTCATCTCGAACCTGAAGAAGAAGGGCGCCACCTATCAGGGCGAAGCGACGGCGCGTGAGTTCCTGCACGGCGAGCCGCTGAACGTGACCGACATCGAAGTGGGGCCGGATGGCTTCCTGTGGTTCACGACGGGCGGCCGCGACACCGAGGGCGGGCTGTATCGCGTGCGCTATGAGCCTGGGTATTTGGAATCGCTCTTCAACCGCCCGGCGAAGGCGGAGGGAATTCTGGCCGTCGTACGGCAGCCGCAGCCGCTTTCCAGTTGGGGGTATGAGCGCCAGCGTCAGGCCAAGGAGAAGATGGGCGAGGCGTGGGGCAAGCAGTTGGACACGCTGGCGCGCGACGGCAACGCGGCGTCGGCGGACCGCGTGCAGGCGTTGTTCCTCTTGCAGCGCTTTGGGCCCTCGCCGCGCGCGGAGTTGCTGCGGCCGTTGAGCAAGGATCGTGATGCGGGCGTACGGGCGGCGGCCGTGTATGTCGTCGGCCTGCACAAGAGCGACCGGGCCAAGGCGATCGCCACCGAGGCCCTAGCCGACAAGGACGCGCTAGTGCGGCGCCGCGCCGCCGAGGCGGTGGTTCGCATGGGTTTCTCACCGGTGGAGCAGTTGTACCCGTTGCTGAACGATTCGGACCGTTTTGTCCGCTATGCGGCGCGCCTGGCGCTGGAGCGCGGCGACCGCAACGCCTGGAAAGACCGCGTGCTGCACGAGAGCAACGTGAACGGCGCGCTCGACGGCCTCTACGGGCTGGTACGCACGGCGGCAAGCGAGGCGGACCTGGAGCCGGTGCTGGCGCGTTCGATGGAGTGGGCCAAGCGCGGCGACCTCTCGATCGAGGACCAGTTGCGCGCGCTGCGGCTGATCGGCCTCGTGTCGATGGGCTACAAGGATGGGCTCAAGCCGGAGTTGCGGCGTCAATTGCACGAGGCGCTGATCGGCCATTTCCCGGCTCAGGACGAGCGCCTCAGCCGCGAACTGGCGCGCACGCTGGCCTACTGCAATCAACCCGAAGCGATCGGCAAGATTCTCGCCGCCATGCCCAAGGACGATGAGAACCAGCAGTTGCAGATTCACTACGCCTACTGCCTGCGCTCGATCACCAACGGGTGGACGAAAGAGCAGAAGATGCAGGCGCTGAACTGGTATCCGAAGGCGGCGCAATGGCGCGGCGGTTCGAGCTTCACCGGGTTCATCAACCTGCTGTTTGAAAGCAACCTGAAGGTGTTCGACGAGGCCGAGAAGAAGATCGCCTACGAGCGCGTGCCGGAGTTTGCGCCGCTGCCGCAGGGCGAGGAGGCGCTGCGGCTGCTGCGACCCGGACAACAGGCGCGGCCGAACGTGCTGGCGCGGCGCAAGGGCCTGGAGTCGGTGTCGGCGCAGGAGATCTATGGAGTTCCAGATGTTCGACCCGATGACGCTCAAGGCCAAGGCCGACGAGGGCGCCCAGCTCTTCGAGAAAGAATGCGCCACCTGTCACCGCTTCGGCGGCATCGGCAAGGACTTCGGTCCTGACCTGACGACGCTCAATTCGCGCTTCAAGAAGAAGGACATTCTCGAAGCGATCCTCTGGCCGTCGAAGACGATCTCGGACCAATACGGCTCGAAGATCGTGACCACCAAGGACGGCGACATCATCAACGGCCTCATCGTGAGCGAAGACGACAAGCGCGTGGTGGTGAAGACGGCCGAAGTGGAGCGGCCCATCGAGATCGCGCGGTCAAACGTGCGCAGCATCCGGCCGTCGCAGATCTCCATCATGCCGGAGAACCTGCTCACGCCCTACGGCATGAACCAGGTGAGCAACCTGATCGCCTACCTGCAGCGCGGGCCGAAGAAGTAGCGCACGCGCGCGCCTCCGCGGCGCGCGTTCGCAGCGCGAGCCGCGCCGCCTACTGCCGGGCCTCGCCCAGGCGCGATTTGTACTGCTCGCGGGCGAAGTCGTAGGCGCGCGTCATGTCGCCTTGCTCGGCGAGGCGGATGCGGCCGATCTTCTGCTTGTAGCAGCGGTCGACGGCGTCGAGCGCCCACTCAATGCTGCGGCGTTCGCGCACGGGCTTCTCGCCGACCGTGACCCAGATGGGGTTGGTGTGCGAGCTCGGCAGGATGCGCAGGGCGATCCAGGAACTGCGGTCCACCTGCACGTCGAAGACAACGTCCTGCAGCTTGCCGTCGGCTTCGATCTCACGGCGCGCCACCGGTTCGCCGTTCACGATCACCTCCACCGGCACCTTGCGCGTATGGCCGAGGCGGGCGCGCTCGATGTGCCAGAAGGGTTTCTGGTCGACGCGCAGGCCGCGGATGGCGGCGTCGGGTTCGGGGTCGAGCATGGCCGCCACCTTGGCGCGTACGCGCACGCCGCCGGACTTGGACATCTTCAGTTCACTGCCCGCCATGCCCATCTCGATGTTGCCGGCGCGGAAGTCGAGGATGTGGCTCTTGCCGTCGCTCACATAGTTGCGGCCTTCGCGGATGCCCATCACCCAGTCGGCGTAGTCGAGCGCCTTCTGCTTCACATAACTGCGGCCAAGGCCAACGCGTTCGCCGTAGATGCAGGGGAAATCCGTCTCGCCGCTGATGCGGGCGCGGTAGCCGGCATTCAACGTGTGATACCAGATGGTGAGTTCATAGGGCCACGGCGTATCGACGGTGGAGATGAAATCGGTCGCCCCATGCGTGACGCTCACGATGTACTCGTTGGCGCCGATGCCGTCAAAGGGCATGGGCTCATAGCTGAGGCGCTTCACTTCGCCGGGCGGTTCGGGAATCACGAGACCCCAGCCGGAGTGCGCATAGCCGGTGACGGCGTTCTGCCCCTTGGCCCATTTGAGAATGGGCACGCCCCAGGTGGGCCAGTCCTCGATGCGCTGCGTGCCGGGAAAGTCCTGTTCCTTAAGGCCGAGCAGCACGAGGTGGCCGGTGTGGCTCGACGGATGGCCGCTCACCTCGACGTCGTAGCGGATCTTGTAGTCGTTCGTGGAGACGGCGTTGTCCTTGCCTTCGAAGAAGGTCTTCTGGAAATACCAGCCCGGCCCCCAGGTGAGCACGCTGCCGATCTTCAAGTCCTCGCCGAGCACGTGGCGCATCATGTCCTGCGGGTAGACGCCCTCGGTGGGCCGCTCATAATGCGCGCAGCCGGCGGCGTGGATGTGGTGGTCGCCGGAATACCAGCCCATCTTGGCCGGATCGATCCAGCGCTCCAGGTGGAACACTGCCTCCAGCGGCTTCTCGCCGACGACGAGTTGCTGCGTCTTGGGCAGGTATTCGGGACCGCGCGAATACTTCACCGTGTAGTGCCCGGCGGGGAGGTTCACATGCTCGCCGTTGGCGCGGTAGACCTGTGGATGAAAGAAGAAATCGCCGCCGAGGCGCTTCGCTTGCGACGGATAGACGCGCGCTTTGTCGTCGCGGATTTCGAACGCGGCGGTGGTCGGCTGATCGTTCCAATCGAGCACGCGGAAGCTGACGCGCGTGGCCGCCTTGGCCGTGAAGAGGATGTCGACTTCGCTACGGAAGCCAAGGTCCTGCGTTCCCTGCCCCACATCGAACGAGAGCTTGCCTTCGCGCTTGCCGGCGTCCTTGGAGTAGATCTGCAGGATGCGGTATTCGACCTCGAGGCCAGAAAGATGCCCCTTCAGCGGCTGGCGGTTGAACATCTGCAAGTCCAGCCAGCGGCGGCCCACCACGCCCGCGCCCGAGTTGGCAAGCTGCCCGGCGTTGGGCGAATCGACAGCGAGCACGGCGGTGATGCCGGCTTCGTTGTGAACCTTGATCAGAAATGTGCGCCAGCCCTGCTCCATCAGTTCGGCGCGCGCCTCACCCTGCTGCGCTTTCACGCGCGACTCGGGATTGATGTGCACGCCGATGAGGCAGTGTTTGTCGAGGATGTCTTGTATCGCGCCTGAGTTCTTGGCGGCTTTGAGCGCGTCGCGGTCAGCGGCGGGCAGCGGGTCGCCAAGCATTTCCAGGGCGGTGACGACACGCTCGGCCTGCGCCGCCAGCGGCTGCAGTTCGACGTTGGCCACGGTGGGCAGTTGTTCGGCGCGCGCGGCGGCGGCCAAGGCTAGGGCACAAACAAATCGAGCGGCGTGTCCCAGTCGCATGCAATGTCTCCTATCGGCTGGCCCGGCGGCGGCTCCAGCGCGGGCCGGGGTGAGAAGTCTTTGGGATTGTCTCGAAATTTGGCGATGAGTTCAACGCCGTAGTGGAGTTGAGCTCGGAAGGCGGGGTCGGCGGCGCCCTGCGATTTCCACTTGCGGCTGAGGCGATCGAGCGTGGCCAGGGCCGTGGCGCGGGCTTGCGCGGTGGTCTGCATGTCGGCGGCCAGTTCCATCAGATGGTGGAGTGCGGAGTAGTCAATGACGCGCTGCGCTTCGCCCTGCAGACCGGTACGGCGCGGCGCCTCCCAGGTGTCGCGGAGGATGGCGTCGATCACCGTGTCGAGGCCCGGCGCACTAGCGTCGCGCGCATGATGTTCGATGAGCCGCGCGGCGCGCTGCCCGTTGAAGAGCAGCGAAAGGGTGAGGTTGGCGGCAGCTTCCACCGGAGCCAGCGCATCGAAGGTGAGGCCCGTACGGCCACGGAAATTTTCACGCGTGCGAGAGTAGCCCGGGGGGCGCGGCGGAATAACGCGGAGCAGAGATTCGGGCAGCGTGAGCGCGGCGGGATCGATGGTCTTCAACAGCGCGGCCAGAGCCTTGCGTTGCTCGGCGCCGCTGATGGGCGTGGTGGCCGGCTGTCCGTCGCCGCGCAGGGCGTAGGTATATTCGAGCCCGCCCAACACCTTGGCCGCGGCCTCGGTCTGATAACGATGCAACAGGTAGGCCGGGACGAGGGCGTCCTCGATGGACGCCAGCGGCTGGCCTTCCCGAATGGTGCGTTCGCCGAAGCGGGCGATCACCTTCGCGCGCACTTGCAGCAGGCGTTCGAGTTCGGCGGCGGCGTCGGCGCCGTTGTCCCAGAGGTGGTTCTTCGGATGGGCGCTGCCCGGCGGACGCGCGTCGGCGTCGGTGAGGAAGTGCAGCCCGGCCCTCTGCGCTTCCGTGATGATGCGCGCCAGCGCCGCTCGCTCATTCGCACCGGAGCCCTGATCGCCATAGCCCCAGCGGATGGCCACCTTGTCCCATTCGCCGATGCCCTCGGTATAGGCGTTATCGAGCGTCACCTCGCCGGCCGCATCCAGCGTCACCAGCGGATGCGGGTAATCCATCACGCTCGCGCGATTGGCCGTGGAGGAGACGTAGTTGTGCTGCAGGCCGAGCGTGTGGCCCACCTCGTGCGCGGAAAGCTGCCGCAGACGGGCCAGCGCCATGCGCTCCATGCGCGGGTCGGCGGTCTTGCCTTGTTCATAGGGAGCGAGCAGGCCCTCGGCAATGAGGAAGTCCTGGCGCACCCGTTGCGAGCCGAGCGTGACGTGGCCCTTCAGGATCTCGCCCGTGCGCGGATCGATGATCGACGAGCCATAGCTCCAGCCGCGCGTCGAACGGTGGACCCACTGGATCACGTTATAGCGCGCATCCATCGGGTCGGCGTCTTCGGGCATCATTTCGACGCGGTAGCCGTTGGGGAAGCCCGCCGCCGTGAAAGCCTGCGACCACCAGCGCGCGCCTTCGAGCAACGCCGTGCGGATCGGCTCGGGCGTGCCGCGATCGAGATAGTAGACGATGGGCTTGTCCGCCGTCAGCCGGTGACGCGTGATCCAGCGCTTGCGAATGGGCTCGCTGATGGGCGTGGCGTAGTCGAAGAAGGTGATGTTGATGAAGCCCGCGCGCGGGTCGAAATCACGCGGGCGGTAACCGGGGCCGGGCAGCGCGATGAAGCTGTGGTGTTCGCGCACGGTGATCGCTTCCGGCGTTGGCGCCACTTCGCGCACATAGCCGCCGGCGGGTTCGCCGGCCAGGGTGAGGGTGATCTCAACTTCGGTATTGCGCGGAAAGTTCTTCGTGCGCGGCAGATAGAAGGCGGAGCGGTCGAGATCGGCGCGGTACGAGCCCTGGCGCGCGGCCTTGAGAGCTCCGGCGGCATCGAAAGCATCGCGCAGAAAGAGGCTGGTGGCATCGACCAGCACGCGCCCGCCCTCTTCGGCTTCGACCTTGCCGCCCCACAACACGCTGCGGGCGAAGGCCTGCTCCACGGCGCTGCGCTCGGCCGCGCTATCGGTGGTGGCGCGGAAGCCGTAGTTGGATTGCACCAGCAGCACACGCGGCCCCACGCGTTCCCAGCGCACGACGCGCTCGGGACCAAGCTTGCCGCGGTCCAAACCGATGTCATTCGATCCCAGGCCCGCGGGCAGCGACACGACGTAGAGGAACTCCTCGTCAAAGCGAGGAATCTCCAGCCAGAGCTTGCCCGCCTTGTCGTCCCAGTAGTAGGGGAAGAGGCCGTCGGAACGCGTCATGCCGGTGGTCTTATCCGCGATGCCCGCCGCGTGGAGAGCGGCCACGGACACGAAGAGCGCGAGTGCGCAACGAAGCATGTCCTATTGTAGGCGGGCCGCGAGCTAGGCCAGCGAGGCGAGGTGCCGCAGCGCGCGCGCCGTCATGCGCGGGGCCGAATCAGGAGCGAGGAAGCTCGACTTGGCGCGCCAGGTTTCGTAACCGCCAACTTGAAACGCCTCCTCGGTGGGAATGTAGCCGTAGTAGCCGTTGGCAAGTTCCACCAGGAATGTCGCCGCGAACGGGCTCTTTTTCTTCACCTCGAGCCCGAGTTCGGTGAACGCCTCGCCGGGGAAGGTGGCGATGCCGAGCGCACCGATGCGCAGCGCCTGAATCGGCACCTGCACCGTCGGCCCGTAGCCGTTGTGCAACTGCATGGTTTCGAGCGCGTAGATGTGCGAACGGTCCTTGTACGGACCGGGCCCGGCCGCGGCCAGCGTGCGCTGCGCGGCGGCCACATCGTCGCCCGAAGGCAGGCGCACGCCGCATTCGAGTGAATCAAGCGCGGCTCCCAGTTCCACCCACTCCTGGAATTCGATGCCCTTCCACACGCGATAGCTTTCAGCGGCAAGGATAGCGGCCACCTCGTCCATGCGGCGATACGGCGGATAGGGCTTGGCGGGCGGGTTCAGAGCATTGACGTTGTTCAGATTGCCCGAACAGGCATTGGCGAGCGCGGTCATGCAGGGCGTGGTGACGCCGGCCAGCCGCAGCAGGTGGCGGCCCCACAGAGGGAAGTAGTCGGCGCTGATGTGCGTACCGGGTACGCCGCCGACGTAGTGAAGCGCATAGCTGCCGTAAAGCGCCAGCGGACGGTCATCCAGCGTGTGCACGGCGAGCAGGCCCACGTCGGGGTCGATAGGCCCGGAGGGTTCGAGGATGTTCGGGCTGCCCGCGGGCGGATTCATGAGCACCTTGTCCGTGGTGCGGCCGAAGGGGTCGGGAGGGATCGCGCCTGGCTTCATGCGATAGCGGCGGTTGAAGAGCAGGCTCGGCTCGCTGCCCACGCCCCAACCAATCTTGGCCGGCTGCAGGCGCCCGGCGGCCATGCGCACGCAATCGACGATGCGCATCCCCATCCAGCGCTGATAGAACGCATCGGGCTTGCTTTGAAAGAGGAACGCACCGGGCGGGGCCGAGTGGGTGTGCGTGGCCGAGAGCAACACGTGCGACGGCGGGATCTTCGTCTCGGCGGCGATCTCCTTCTTGGCCGCGTCGAGCACCTCTTGCGCAACGGCGCAGGAATCGATCGTCGCCATGGCGATGCGCGCGTTGCCGTTGTCGAGCACGAGGGCGCGCACGTGAAGCTCGTCGTGGATTTCCGTGGCGATGTGGTCCGACATCGACCCGGCCTGCGACGAGCCGAGAAGCGGCGTGATGTTGGCCGTCGCCGCGCCGGCGTGAAAACGGGCCATGGGTGCCCTCCGTTGCCTAGGATTTGATCGCCGACAGAATCACGCGTGTCGACAGGCTCTTGTTCAGCGTGTAGAAGTGCAGGCCCGGCGCGCCGCGGGCGAGCAGTTCGCGGCATTGCGTGATGGCGTGTTCGAGGCCGATGGCCATCACCGCCGCTGAGTCGTCGCGATGGCGGTCGAGGCGTGCGTGCAGCGCCTTGGGAATCGACGCTCCGCACATCTTGGTGAAGCGTTCGATCTGCGCCACGTTGGTGATGGGCATGATGCCCGGCACGATGGGCGCGGCGATGCCGGCGGCGCGGGCGCGGGCCACGTAGGCGAAGTAGTCGTTGTTGTCGAAGAAAAGCTGCGTGATGAGGAAGCGCGCGCCGAGCTCGGTTTTGCGCTGCGTCCAGCGCAGGTCTTCGTCGGGATTCACTGCCTGCGGGTGCATTTCCGGATAGCAGGCAGCGCCCAGGCCGACGTCGAAGCGCTCGCGCAGAAATTCGATCAACTCCGTGGCGTGGCGGAACTCGCCATCAGCGGGCAGCCCTTCCTTGGGCACGTCGCCGCGCAAGGCGAGGATGTTCACAATGCCGCTGGAGACGAGGCGCCCGGCGATTTCGGCAATCTCATCGCGCGTGTGGCCAAGGCAGGCCAGGTGGGCCATGGTGGGAATGCGCAGCGAGTTCTGGATGTGCGACACCAGTTCCAGCGTGCGCGCTCGTGTGCTGCCGCCGGCGCCGTAGGTGACGGAAATGAAGTCGGGCTGGTGCAGTTCCTGCAACTCAGCCGCGGTCGCTAACAGATCGTCGGCCGCGGCCTCGGTCTTCGGCGGAAAGAACTCAAAGCTGAAGACAGGGGTCCCGCGGCCGTAAAAATCACCAATGATCACAAAGGCTATGGTAGCGTGAGCCGGGCTTTACGCAGCCGACTTGCGCACGATGCCGTGCGGGTCGAGGACGAACTTCTTGGCCGCGCCCTTGTCGAAGTCCATGTAGCCGCTGGGCGCATCCTCGATGCCGATGACGCTCACGTTCACCGCCTTGGCGATCTGAATCTTGTCGTGCAGGATGGCCATCATGAGGTTGCGGTTGTAGCTCATCACGGGGCACTGGCCGGTGTGGAAGTGGTGCGACTTGGCCCAACCTAAGCCGATGCGAATGCCCAGCATGCCGATCTTGGCATTGTCATCCACGCCGCCCGGATCGCCCGTCACATAGAGCCCAGGAATGCCCAACCCGCCGCCGGCGCGCGTCAGGTCCATGAGCGAATTGAGCACGGTGGCCGGGCGCTCCACAGCCGCGTCCGAACCGTGGCCGCGCGCTTCAAAGCCGACGCAATCGACGCCGCAATCCACTTCGGGCACACCGAGAATCTGCTCAATCTGTTCGGCGATGTTGGCGTGCTTGCCGACGTCGATGGTTTCGCAACCAAAGCTGCGCGCCTGCGCGAGACGCTCGGGAATGAGGTCGCCGACGATCACCACCGCCGCGCCGAGCAACTGGCACGAAGCGGCGCAGGCGAGTCCCACCGGGCCGCCACCGGCCACATAGACCGTCGCCCCCGGCTTCACGCCCGCCGTCACCGCGCCGTGATAGCCGGTGGGAAAGATGTCGCTGAGCAGCGTGAGGTCCTTGATTTTGGCCAGCGCCTTGTCGCGGTCAGGAAACTTCAGCAGGTTCCAATCGGCGTACGGCACCATGACGTAATCGGCCTGTCCGCCCACCCAGCCGCCCATGTCCACGTAGCCATAGGCCGCGCCCGGGCGCGCCGGGTTCACGTTCAGGCAGATGCCCGTCTTGCCTTCCTTGCAGTTGCGGCAACGCCCGCAGGCAATGTTGAACGGCACCGAGCAGATGTCGCCCACCTTGACGAACTCCACGTCGCGGCCCGCTTCAATCACTTCGCCCGTGATCTCATGGCCCAGCACAAGGCCCGTCGGCGCCGTCGTGCGCCCGCGCACCATGTGCTGATCGCTGCCGCAAATGTTGGTGGCGACGATCTTCAAAATCACGCCATGCTCACACTTGCGGTCACCCAGCGCCAGCTTCGGATAATCAATCGACAGAACTTCGACCTTCCCAGGTCCCATGTATGCAACGCCGCGGTTTGATGCCATAACGGGGGTCTCCTTTTCGCCCAGGCTCGGCCTGACTCGGGGGACCGGTCCGCAACGCGAGTGAACGGCCGGCGCTGTTCAGGCTGAGCAGGCGACAGTTCATCACAATTCCCACGAACGGGTCAAGCGGGGCCGCTAGCGGGCGTTCACACCGGATGAGCAGACCCTCCGCCACGGCTCCTCATTTCGCACTAGACTGCACCTATGTACCGCCGCCAGTTCCTTGCCGCCGCCACCGCCCCGCTGGTTGCCCAAACCACTCCGCCGCGCCCCGCCCCGCCGAGACCCAACGTCATCGTGATCCTCACCGACGACCAGGGCTTCGCCGACCTCGGCGCGCACGGCAATCCACGTTTGAAGACGCCCAATCTCGATAAGTTGCATGGCGAATCGGTTCGCCTCACCGACTTCCACGTGACACCTATGTGCACGCCCACACGCGGCCAGTTGCTCACTGGGCGCGATGCGCTGGTCAACGGCGCGGTGAACGTATCCAGCGGCCGCACGCTGCTGCGGCGCGACCTGCCGACCATGGCCGACATCTTCGCCGCCTCCGGCTATCGCACCGGCATCTTCGGCAAATGGCACCTCGGCGACTCCTACCCCTACCGCCCCGAGGATCGCGGCTTCCACGAAGCCGTCTGGTTCGCGTCGTCCCACATCGGAGCCACGCCCGACGCCTGGAACAACGATTACTTCAACGACCGCTACCGCCACAACGG
>JADJOP010000021.1 GCA_016713735.1 Bryobacterales bacterium | reverse complement strand
GCGTCGTTGTGCTGCGGATGCTCCTGAGCCCACGCCCCAGTAGCCAGCGCGGCTGCCATCATTCCCAAAGTACAAGCTGGGTAACACGCCTCGTTGGCGGCTGCCAGTGACAGACGGGGTTCGCTGTTGGTTTTTCTGGCATTAGTCTTCTTGAAAGCTCCTATCGCACGTCGCTTCCATGCTGAGACGGGCCTCTCCTTCCTGTTTAGATGCAACCGGGATGATATGGGTGGCCACCGCAATTCTGAGCTTCAGGTAGACAATCGACAGAACCCACCCGTGATCTCGCCGGATGCGTCGGTTTTGGCGAACGCTACCCGTTTGGGAGCTCCGCTTTCAAGAAGAATTTCAGATTCGTGGGCGATAGTGCCGCATGATCGTTCAACAGTTGCACCCTCTGCCTGTATTCGGCCTCGCGATTCTTCTCGCAGCGCCTCTAATGGCCAGTGGATAAAGTCCCATTCCGGCGCGGCGAACAAGCGTTTAGAAATGCCCAGAGGGTCAGAGATTCTGGCTGTAACTGGGCCGAAGTGGCTCGGAGTCGCACTTTGTAGCCCGCGATGAGTCGCAGAAAAACGCCAAACATAGGCCGGCGGGCGATCCGCCGCCTGCCTTGCCGTGCCGGCACTCAACGTTTGCCGCAGGATCAGGCTCCAGATTGAACGCCGCGGCGTGCAGGAGCACACGCGCTTCGCGATGTTCTCCTTCTTGCGCAGTGCGCCCGGCGCGTTCCTCCGGTGTCAATGCAGCTGGGCGGCGGAAAGTTCTTTCGATCCAGTTCCACGCCGTCTTATCAGCGCTGGCCGCTCCGGTTTTTCAGCCGCCGCCGGTTGGCGTCACCGTCGCTTGCTCCTCGCCCTGTCCCGTCCACTTCTTTGCCGTTTCCGCTCCGGCTCGGCAATCACCGTCCGCACCACCCGCGCCGGATCCCACACACTTCTTTGCTATGATAGCCCTTGTCACGCGATCGCCCGCTCTACTCCAATCGCACTCACCGTTTCACCGGCCCCGCAAAAAGCTTCCGCCTCGGCGGCCTGTCCCGCCATCGCCTTCACCGTCTCTCTCCGGCGCTCGGCCAGCGTCACCGCCACACTCGCCGTATCGCCTCGATCCGCCGGTTACCGTCACCGCCACCACCGCCCGTCTCCAGATCCACCGCATGCTCGGCCTTGTAGGCCAAGTGGGGTAAATCCGACCCTCTTTCATCTTCGTGATCCGCGCTTCCGGATCGTGCGGGTTCCTCCACTCGGTTCGGCAACGACTTCTTGCGCTTCCGGTCGTCAACGCTGCCGCTCGACCGCCGTCGGCTCTTCCATCCCTTCCGCCTTCATCAGCGCCGCCACATGCTCGTCATAGCTGGCCCCCGTCGTCGCGCCGCACGATCGAGCGCAGCGCGGCGGATCGGCTTCCAACGTGGTCGCGTCCACCCCCAGATTCTTCCCGCTCATCGACCCTCCGCCGCCAGCCGCTACAAGGCCCACGGAACACCGCTGGTGCGTTGCCCGGGCTCATCAGCCGCCGCGTCTTGGACAGGCGTCGAGTGATCCGGCGTCTGCTCCTCCCACCCGATGCCCAGAAACTCCCGCAAGCCGGAGAGTCCGACGCCGTAGGCGATCCCCCGCTCCGAATCGATTCCTTCGAAGTAGCCCACCAGGAAGCACCGGAAGTACACGTCCGGCGCGATCGACGGCCGGCCCATCGTCGTGGCGTAGTACTTGCGGCAGATCCGCTCCGCGTAGAGATCGAACTTCGCCCGCTCCAGGATCTCGTTCAGCCGGCTGTAGAACGGGTGGCGGCCCGCGCCTGCAACTGGCTGGCTTCCACCCAGAACGACGCCTGCTTCGCTCCTTCGCTTGCCCAATGCCATGCCCCATTATCCGGCCGAAACTTTTTCAGCTCAACATGTTTTGAGGGACTTTATCCACGGGCTGCTGGGCTACCGGCTCACGTCCTGAAAGTCTTCTGAAGAGCCCAGTCTTTCAGATAATCTTCAGGTTGCCGTTGCACGATCGCGTCATGCGACTTCTCTGCTTCTCGTTCAGCTGCGCGCTCAGGGCGGCCAGCCTTTTCGCGCAAGGCGACGGTTGGTCCCGTGACGCATCGCCGGTGATCTGGGAATCCACCTACGTGCGGACTGCGCTGCGGATGGACGGCCAGCGCGACTCGGTTTGGAGTAAGGGCCAGACCTGTGACGGTGATGATCCGCGAGGCCATGGGGGGCGATCATGCGCGGCCGGCGGTCCTGCGCGCTCTGCACACCGACGACTCGATCTTCATCGCCGCGGAATGGGAGGACGCCACCAAGAGCGACATGCGCGACCCCTATATCTGGAATGCTGCTCAGAAGAAGTATGATCGGCCTTCGAAGCCGGATGACCAGTTTGCCATCGAGTTTCCCATCGAGGAGACTTCGCCATTAGCATGTTGACCGTCGAGCGGGAGTACAAGGCCGATGTCTGGCACTGGAAGGCGGGGCGGGGCAATCCCATCGGCTGGGTCGATGATAAGTCTCACGTCATCAGCCAGAGCCCGGTGCCCAACGGCAAGGAACACAAACTGCACAGCGGGCGGCGCGTGTTCATTGCACGCGTGCAGGACGCGGGCAAGTCACCCTATGCGCAGAAGCCCGAACCCACGGCCTTTGCGGGCGACTTGATCGACTCCTTTTCACAGCAGGAGCCGGACGGCAGCATGGCGGATATTCGAGGAATGGAAGCCACACGGGAAGGTTGGTTCCTGGAAATGAGCGCAAGTTTTCGACGAGCCACTCGGATGATGCCGTCATCGACCCGAAGAGGGACAACGCTTGTGCCGTTGCCGTACTGAACGATGAGCTATACGAGGAACACTCGGTTTCCACGCTGATCCACTTGCGGCTGAAGGGTGGTCCTGGAGTCAAATGAGGGAGAAGTCGCGAACTGTCTTGTCTCTACTGCTATCGATCGCGCTTCTCGCACCCGCGGCCGAAGTGAACTTCCGCCGGGACAAACCGGGCACGGTCCCGAAGGACTGGGTGGTCGCCATGACCCACGAGGGAGGCGCTCCGAAGTGGGAGATCGTCGAAGATCCGTCCGCTCCACCGCCATCCCGCGTTCTTGCCCAAACCTCCAACGACAAGACTCGGGGCGTTTCCCCTGCCATCTACCAAAAGGCTGCCTTCGCCGACGGCACGTCTCGGTGCGGTTCAAACCATGGCCGGCGAGCGCGATCAGGCGGCTGGCATCGTCTGGCGTTACAGGGACCCCGACAATTACTACATTGTCCGGGCCAATGCGCTGGAGGACAACGTCGTGCTGTACAAAGTCGAAGGCGGGAAACGAATCTCGCTCGAACCGAAGGGGACGCCGTCAAAGACCTACGGCGTGAAGCACAAGGTGCCCAAGCAAATATGGAGCGCCTTGAAGGTCGACTTCGACGGGCCCAGGTTCGCCGTCTTCCTCGACGGCGGCAAGATGATGGAGGTGGAAGACGCAACATTCTCCGCGTCCGGCAAGACCGGTCTCTGGACGAAGGCCGACAGCGTTACGTATTTCGACGAGTTCCGATTCGAGAAGAGAAAGTAACCCCGCTTGTCTCCAGTCCTGCGAGGCGCAATCCGGGCGCTGGCAATATCAAGGCACTCGCCTATGGTAGCCGCGAAGCTCCTGGATGGTGAAGGGTAGGCGGCGAGCGCGGGGCTGGGCCGTGCTCCGGTGAGCGCCCGGTGTGAGCCGTCCTGGGGGGGATTGAATCTACCGGCGGGGAGGCGGGCAATCATGCGATGGCGTTTGGCCCGATGAGGGGAATCAGGGCGGAATCGCCGGATTCCGCTCCGCAGCCAAGATCATCGTCATCGCCTTCTCCCATTGCAGGAGCCGAAAGCGGATAGCTTGATCGCGGGGCGGGCCCCAGGCGATGGAGCAGCACGGAGCCTGCTTCGGTGAGATAGTCGGGCGCGAAGGTGGGGAGCAACTGGGCGATGGGTTCAGCCATCAGGGTGAGGTGATCCTTGCGGAAAGTGGCAGCGGCATCGGCGGCCACTGACACCTGGGACGGGTCACCGCAGGCAAGGGCGAGGGCCTGTTTCATCTTGAGGTAGGCGAGGAAGCCGAGTTCGATGGCGAGATGGTCGGGGGGCTCTTCAGCTGTGGGGGAATAGCCGAAGGCAGCGTAGTAAGCGGCGAGTTCCGACACGAGATAGCCCGATTGCACGCCGCCCTGGTAGGCGACCTCGCGGACGGGCACGGAGCCGGAAGGTCCGAAGAGTGCGATGTGTAGCCCTTCGGTTTGATGGTGGAGGGCGTCTGTGGCAAGCGAGGCCAGCGCTCCGCCGCCGAGATCGGGGAGCAGCGCGGTGAGCGATTGGCGCCAGGCAGCGGTGGGGTATTCAAAGAGCAGTCCAAGAAGCCGCCACTCGGCGGACTCGCGCAATAGATCTTTCACTTCCTGACTGACGGCGACGCTCATTGCGCCCTCCTGACGAGGGGAATCCAGCCAGTGCGCATCTTGCGCGCGCCTGATTCCTGTTGCGAGCCCTGCCAGACGGCGAGGGCGACATGAGTGCGCTGGTTCACGGCGAGGCCGTCGGGGAGCTTGCGGCTGATGACGACGGACCATTTAGTCTTGAGATGGGAGCCCTTTCCCTGCGCGCCCTGGGAGGGGCCGGGTGAGAGGGTGCCAGGGCCGTTGGCGACGAGGTCTTCGACAGGAGCCGTGCGCGGGCCGCTGCGGATGTTCCCAAGCGCGCGGGCGGGGGCGTAGCGGAGCGCCATCTGGCGTTGGGCATCGGAGCCCGGTTCAAGCGCCTTCGATTCGTAGGGGTAATGATCGATGGTAGCGTTGGGGTAGAGGTCGCGGATCGAATCGCCGCGGCCGTCGATGGTGGCCTGCCAGTCAGCGCGCCAATAGGTGACGAAGACGCGCTTGCCGTCCTGTCCCATCTGGGGCTCGGGCAGGTCCTTCTCGATCTTCTCGGGGATCTGAATGGCGCAGGCATCGACCATCTTCGAAGGGCCCGGTGCGTTGCTGTTCGTGGCGTCGTCCCACTCCAGGCGGAAAGCGACGCGGGAGCCGTCGCTCAGGGCGCGGACCTTGACCTCGGCGGTGGTGGGCGTGAGGAGGCGCGGCTCGACCAAGTCCTGCGGCAGGAGCTTGGCGGCGTGCTCAGTGGTGTTGTTCCAGGCGGCGTCGTTGGGATCGGCGGGCAGCTTGGCGGCGGCCGTGGCGATGACTTCGTTCGCCATCTTGGGGCCGCGGCTGCAGGCGGCGGCAGTGAGCAGAATGATGAGGACGGATCTCTTCATGGAGGCACCTCGCTAGGGGCAGTTGATGCGGACGAGCTGGTTCTTGGGGTCGACGGCGGGGCGGATGTGGATGGGCTCGCGCATGGGAACGCGGATGACTTCAGTGCCCTTGTCGTCGCTCCCGCTGATGAGGTCGCCTTGGCGGCGGAAGCGGGAGACGACCATTTCCGTGGAGCCGAACAGGCAGAGCAGTGCGGCGAGATCGGCGTCGTTCATGGCGTTGCGATAGGTCTTCATCGCCGCACCCGCGCCGGGGCCGAAGAGCTGGCGGTTGAAGGAGACGGGCGCATGAATGGGCGGAATGTAGTAAACGTTGGGCTCGAGGCCGAATTGCGGGAAGAGCGGCAGGGCGATCTTCTTGATGTGAACGAGGTAGTCAAGCGGATTGTCGGCGCGGGCTTCGTTGGGAGGTGAGAGCCAACCGGCGAGGCGGATCTTGCCGATGCAGTTGACGAAGCACTGGGGCTGGATGCCCTGCTCGATTTTGGGGAAACAGGCGATGCACTTTTCCGAGGTGCCGGTCATGGGATTGAAGAACACCTTCTTGTAGGGGCATCCCTTGACGCATTCCTGGTAACCGCGGCAACGGCCCTGGTCGACAAGCACGATGCCGTCCTCGGGGCGTTTGTAGATGGAGCCACGCGGGCAGGAGGCGAGGCAGGCGGGATAGGTGCAGTGGTTGCAAATGCGGGCAAGGTAGAAGAACCAGTTCATGTGCGGCAGAGAGAGGAAATCGCCGTGATCCACCTGTCCGGCGCAATCGTCTTCACCCACGTTGGGATAGGCGTAGTCCTGCTGTTCGGGGCGGTGGCCGAGGACGCGTTCGCCCGCCGGCGCGGACTCAAAGATCGTCTTGCCCTCGTACTTGTTGCCGTTCCAGGACTGGCCGTCGAGCATGTCGAGGAGTTTCAAATCATAGGCGAGCGGGTAGGAGCCGTAGGGCTTGGTCTCGACGTTGTTCCACAGCATGTACTCCTGGCCTTTGCCGGAGGTCCAGGTGGTTTTGCAGGCCAGTGTGCAGGTTTGGCAGGCGATGCACTTGTTGGTATCGAAGACGGCGGCGAATTGCCGTTTGGGGCGAGCCTCCGGATACCAGTAGGACATCTCGCGGCCGAGCTGCCAGTTGTAGACGCGTGCCATCAGGCTTTCTCCTTCTGCTGTTGAACAAAGGCGCCGGCGAGATAGCGCTTCATCGCCGCGGATTCATACTTGGGGCGCAGGCCGAGCGCGGCGGGACGCCACAATCCCTTCTTGTCGATGCCGCCGGGTTCGGCCTTGGAGATCTTCACGAAGGCTTCACGGGGAGCGCCGGTGGGGCAGTGAATGTCGGGCTCAAACCCCTTGCGCATGCCCTGGCCGAACATGGCCTTATGAACGAGGGAGTCGGTCATCCAGGTGGGCTTCAGCCATCCGCGCGTGGCTGACTGGTGCGATCCGGAGCGGAACATCGCCTGGTAGCCGGTACGCGGGTTCTTGGCGAGCCCGTCGGCGCGGGCCTTCTGGCCTTCCACTGAACCGGGCGTGGCGGTGTACATGTTGAACCACATCCTGGTGACGCCGCGCGGCGTGCCGGGGTAGTAGCGGGCGCGGCAGAGGAGACGGGCGAACTCCATGTTGCGCTTGTCCTTTTGCCAGCCACGGAAGGGACGGTCTTCGGGATCGGGGTCGATATAGACGTAATCGCCGTCGTCGATGGCGAGTTCCTTGGCGTCGTCGGGGTTGATGTCAACGTAGCCTTCGGTGACGAACGGGCTGCGCTTGTCGTGGCGGTAGAGGTCACCGAACGGCCCGAAGAGGACGGCAATCATGTCGGTGTCGATGGGCGTGGTGTGCGAACCGTGGCGGTATTTCGGAGTGTGGAAGATGAATTTGAAGCCGTCCTTCATGAGCGGGTGCTTCGTCTTCTTGGCTTCTTCCCAGGTGAGGACGACATTGCGTCCGCAGCGGGTTTCGCAGCTCAGGTCGTCGCGCTTGACGCCGTACTTCTCAGGGCCGTCGGGCCGGAAGGCTTCGTGCTTCGGTCCGATGATGACGTTGGGCTCATAAAAGGTGGAGTCAACCGGCTCGCGGTGGACGGGGAGGTTCTCGCCGGCGGCGATGAACTCGTCCTCTTCGCGATAGAACTCAAGGCGGCCGCTCTTGGTGTACCAGGGCTTGGAGTCGGTGACCTGGTCGTAGCCGACGGCCTTGGGCGTGGTGCGGCTATTCAGGATCGCGGGAATCCCCTGTTTGGCTTTCGCTTCAAGATCAGCGAAACGGTAGCCCTTGGTATTGGTGGAGAAATCGAGGATCCGCTGCAGATGGATGTCCGTGCGCCCTTCGCGGACAAACTTCCAATAGTCAATGAAGCGCTTGTCGCCGGTGAGGGCGGCCATCTTTTCGCAGACCAGGGCCTGCACCTCGATGTCGCCCATCGTATTGAAGACCCGCTTCATGGGCGTTCGGGGGAAGGTGACCAGGAAGGGGTTGGTGACCGACGCCGTCATATCAGGGTGCTTCATCTCAAACCAGGCGTCGACGCCGAAGACGATGTCGGCCCACTCGCAGGAGGAGCTCCACCACCATTCGTTGACGGCCACCATTTCGATGCGCGGCAGGACGTTGACAACGGTGTTGAAGTGCCACTTCACGTTGCCGAGGATGGAGTTGGCGTTGGCGAACCAGAGCGATTTGGTGGGCGTGGGGATGTGCGTCTTGCCGGTGAGCAGCTTGTTGCCGACGCGCAGCGGATGATCCTCGTGGTTGTAGTAGTGCGCCGATTCGGCCTTCCAATACTGCTTGGGGCGGGCGGGCTTGGCGGGATCGAGTTCGATGTCGAAGGGGTCTTCGTTGATCCACTGCGGCGCGCCGTTGAACAGGGCGACGCGATAGTTGCCCGCGTAGGAGCCGATGTTGCCAGTAAGCTTGCCGACGTTGCCCGTGAGGGCGGCGAGGAGGATGGTGTCGCGGTCCTTGTTGTCGCTGTTGAAGAACTGGTTGGGGCCCATGCCGACGGCGAAGAGCGTGGTGCCGGGGTTCTTGGCGAGTTCACGGGCAAGGTTCTCCACGGCCGAGGCGGGGGCCCAGGTGATCTCCTGGGTGGTTTTGGGATCGAAGTGCGCGGCGTACTCGCGCACGAGGTCGAACGCGGGGCGGCAGCGGATCTTCTTGCCATTGGCGAGAGTGACTTCGACCGACCCCTCAAGTAGCGGGTTTTGCACGTTTGAGTTCTTACCCACCATGTCGCGGGTGAGGGGCTTGGGGGTGTTAGCGGCGCGGTCCCACCAAACGTAGTCGCCCCACTCCATGCGCATCGGCTCGGTGACGAATTGCTGGGTGTGGCGGATGGGCGGCGGCTCGACTTCGCCCGTTTTGAGCACGGTGGTGTTCTTCAGGTCGGCGACCTTGCCGCCGAAAACCTCCTGGGCGCGCAGATACTTCAGCGTGTCCATGCGGACGAGCACGGGTAGGTCGGTCCATTCATTCACGTATTGCGCGTCGTAGAGCTTCTCGCGGAGGATCACGTTCGAGAGGCCAAGGGCAAGGGCGGGCGTGGTGCCGGGGCGGACGATGATCACGTCGTCGCCCTTGGTAGCCGTGGCGGAGTATTCGCAGGCGATGACGACGACCTTGACACCCTTCAGCCGCGCTTCGGTGAGCCAGTGGGCATCGGGCATCTTCGTCGTGATCCAGTTCATGCCCCACACGACGAGCGTCTTGCAGTGCTCGACGGCGTGGAGGTCAAACTCGATGGTCTGCTGGCCTGTGACCATGGGATGGCCAGGGGGCAGGTCGGTGTGCCAGGAGTAGTTGTCGAAGCCTTTTGCGCCGAGGGCCTTATCGGGACCGACCTTGCGCACCTTGGCGTCGAGCAAGGCCATGGAGTTGGCCAGGCGGTACATGCCGAAGACGCGCGTGATGCCGAGCAGCGGCATGCCGCCGCGGAACTTCATGGTGCGCACGCCGGCGCCTTCGGTGGCTTCGATGGTGACCGGATCGTAGTGTTGCGCTTCGAGGCGGCGCTTGCCTTCGTCGCCGGTGTAAGTCTCAGCAATGTTTTTGAGCACTTCGGCGGCGATTTTGGCGCCTTCATCGTGGGTGATGCGTTGCCACTCGTCGCGTCCGCGGTTGAAGTACTTCTTCGGGGGCAGGCCGTCGCGTTCGCGCGGGAAGCCTGCATCGTGCCACTCCTTGAATCCTTTGCGGACCATGCAGCCCATCACACGGCGGTCGCCATAGAAGCGTCGGGTGAGGGCAAGGCCTTTCTGGCAGACGCGGGGGTCCCAGCGGTGGCTGGCCTTGTTGCCAAGCAGGTCCGTGGCTTCGCCGTACTTCATGGACGGTCCGATGCGGACGACGACTCCGTTACGCACGTAGGCGTTCAGGATGCAGTTGTGCGTGTCGTTCGGGGCGCAGGTGAAGGTGTAGATCGAATCGTACTTCCAGAGGTCGCGGTAGACGCGCTCCCAGCCGCGGTCGGGGTAGGTGGCGAGGGGATTCTTGACCGCCTCCAGGCCCCAGGCGTCGCGCGTGGAGGCCGCCAGGCCGGCGAATCCGGCCGCGCTGAGAATGCCGAGAAAGTCGCGGCGGTCCAGGCTATTGTTCATGATTTGCCTCCCTGCAGGGAACGAAGATAGGCGACGAGGTTTTCGATGTCGCTTTGGTTGAGAGCCGGACGCACCGGCGAGGGTTCGAGGAATGAGCTCATGGCGGTGCCGCGGCGTCCGCGCTTGATGGTTTCCACCAGGTAGTGGTCGGTGGCCGATTCGAGCAGCACCTTGTTGTTAAGAGCCGGTCCTTCGCCGCCCACGCCGTAGGAGCCGTGGCAACCGGAGCAGGTGGAACTGAAGAGGCGCTTGCCTTCGGCGGAGTCCCCCTTGACCCAGCGCGGCGGGTGTGGATCGGTTTCGACGGTGGCCGCCGAGAGCGCGCGGATGTGGGCGATGACGGCCTTCACGTCGTCCGAATTGAGTGCGTCGGATTTGAGCCAGCCGGGCATGCGGCGGCCGGGGCGGCCGAGTTCGATGGTTTTGGAGAGCAGCGCCTCGGGTGCGATGGCGAGAAAATCAGGATTGGCGATGGAGGGGAACGAGACCAGCCCGGGGAGGCGGCGGCCCTGGCCATCGGCGCCGTGGCAGCCGGCACAGAAGGCGCCGTAGAGGGTTGCGCCGTCGGTGGCGAACTCGCGTTCGCCGAACTTGGAGGCGCGGATGCGGTCCTTGGGCAGGTAGACGTCGCGCAACTCCTTGCGGCGCAGCGAGAGCGTGAAGAAGGTGAGCTGGCGGATTTCGCTTTCCGAAACGGCGGCGGCGGGCATCTGCGAACCGACGACAACGGATGCGGGGGCGCGGAAGTGCTCAGCCATCCAGTTGGACATGCTGCCCTTGCCGGGCACGTGTTCGAAGCTGACCTGGCCGGGGTCCTTGAAGCCGGCGCGGGTGAGGTCGGGGCCATCATCGCCGCCGACACCACTCACCTTGTGGCAGCCGAGGCAGCCGTAGCTGAGGAAGACGCTTTTGGCGGAGACGAGTTGCGGCGCGGCGACGCGCGTGGCGAGGAAGGTGTCAAGCAGGGTGAGGTCCTCGGTGGTGACGGAGCGGAATGCCTTCTTCCACGGGCCATCCGCGGCAGCGGCGGATTTGGCCGTGTGTTTCGCGTGCCACTCCTTGTCGTAAGCGACGAGAGCGGTGCGCGAAAGATTAGGGCCTTCCATGCCGCCCTGGTCGGGGCGGACAGTGCCGCCTTTGCCATCGACGCGGTGGCAGGAGTAGCAGTCGAGGCGCTCGAAGGCGAGTTCGGCGGCGCGCAGTTGCGCTTGTTCAGGAACATGCAGGGCAACGTGGCAGGTGCCGCAGCCGGCGTAGGACATCCCTTTGTCGAGCATCGGTTCGGGCCAGAAGTGGACGTCTCCGTGGGCGTCGTTCTTTTCGGTGGCCTGGCCCTGGCCGCCGTGGCAGACGGTGCAGCCGTAGTCGGAAGGATCGTGGACGACGGGCTTGTGTGCGACGAAGAGAGCCGCTCCGCGCACGCCTTGTTCGCCGGGTCCCATGGAGACATGGCAGGAGACGCAGCGGTCAGCGACGCCGAGTCCGGGATTGACAACCTGGCGGAGTTGGACGGGGATGGCGCCTTCGTCGGAGCGGCCCTGTGCTTGAATGCGGCGCCACTCGCGCAGGTAGTTCTCTTCGGCGGCCGCGCCCACCAGCAGCAGCAGCACGGCGGCGCTCGAGAGTAAGAGGAGGAGTTTGTTTTTCCGCATGGCGTCAATGCTTGGGCCACTCGCTCGGCGACCAGTAGAAGACCCAGTTGGGACCGCGGAAGTAGGTGCCGACAATGGTCAGCACGAGGAATCCGCAGAGAAAGCAGGTAAACAGCGCCAGCGCTCCGGCGCGCGTGGAGCCGTAACGGCGGATGCACCACAACGAATAGAGCGCGTATACGGCGGTGAGCAGCGTGCCAGGGTTCAGGGCGGTGATGAAGAGTTGGGGCACTGACGGGAACCACTCGCGCAGCCAGCCGAAGCGGATGACAAACGTCTCGATGAGGATGGGTGCGGCGAGGCCGAGCACGATGGAAAGCCGCACCAGCGGCCAGCCGCCGGGACCGCCAAACCAGCGTCCCGTGCCCTCGGTTTCGCGGTCGAGGTAGGGGATGAGGGCGAGTCCGATCAGAACGATGGAGGGGATGCCGATGCCGCCCATGAAGGCGCTGAAGGCGACCATTTCCTGAAGGCCAAGGAAGTACCACGGGGCTTTGGCGGGATTTTCCGGAACGCTCGGGTTGGCCAGTTCCTTGAGCGGAGCGTCGGAGATGAGGGAAAGGGCGAGGCAGGCGAGCAGCGTCACCATCATCACGCCGAGTTCGGCGTAGAAGAGGTGCGGCATGGAGGGGACGGTGTTTTCCGGGCCTCGGCCGACGTTGGCGGTGCGGCCGCGGACTATGGCAGCCAGGTGGTAGGTTTTGGCGGGGGCTTCGGTGAAGACAGGAAGAGCCTCTTCGCGGGGTCCGCTGGCGAGTTGGTCATCGGCGTCAGCGGGGCGGACCATGCCGCCGTCTTTGCGGATGCGCCAGAAGTGGACGCCCATTAGTGCCGCCAGGGCGAGGGGCAGGATCATGACGTGAAGCAGGTAGAAGCGGATGAGCGCTTCAGCGCCGACCATGTCCGAGCCGAGTAAGCAGCCGCTGGAAGCCGCCGGGATCGAAGTAATCGGTGATGCCAAGCGCGTCGGTGATCTCGCGCGGCGACTGCGCGATGTTGGCGCCGATGGTGATGGCCCAGTAGGCCAATTGGTCCCACGGCAGCAGGTAGCCGGTGAACGACAGGCCCAGCGTCACCACGAGCAGGCCGATCCCCATCAGCCAGTTGTATTCGCGCGGCTTGCGGTAGGCGGCCGTGTAGAAGGCGCGCGCCATGTGCAGGATGACGGCGATCACCATGAGGTTGGCCGACCAGCGGTGGAGATTGCGGATGAGGCGACCGGTGGGAACAACGAAATGGATGTCCTTGATGGACTGGTAGGCGGCCTCGGGGTAGGGCTTGTAATAGAACATGAGCATCACGCCGGTGACGAGCGCGATGAGGAACGCCGAAACGCTCATGATGCCGAGGCCCATGGTGGTGGTCCACTTGAGGCTCCAGCGGTGGGTGCGGACGGCATGGAGGTGGAGGAAGACGTTGCCGAATACGAAGGTGGAGCGGCTGCGGTCGGTGGTGGGCGGCCCAGTGCGGAAGGCGGTTTCCAGCACGCGGCGGGGCGCGGCCTTGAGGTTGTCGGTGAACTCGCGGAGAGCGTCTTTGGTGGTGGGGGTCATCACGCCACCTTTGTTCCTTGCGGCACGACGACGCCTTCATCGACTGTGACGGCTCCGCCGCTGACGCTGACTTTGAGCCAGGGCAGCGCGCGCGGGGCGGGTCCTTTCGTGACGTCGCCATTGGCGGCGAAGCGCGAACCATGGCAGGGGCATTCGAAGCCTTCGGCGTTGGCTTTCACGACGCAGCCCAGGTGGGTGCAGATGGTGGAGACGGCATAGATGCCGCCGGGATCCTTGTAGATGGCTACGGCGCGGCCCGGTGGAACGAAGGCCTCGCCCACCGGCAGCACGTCGGGCAGGGCGACTTTGAATTTCTTCGAGGGCGAGGCGAGGACGGCGGCCTTGGGAAGCTTCAGCAGACCGAGAAGACCGAAGAGCAGCGCGCCGCCCATGGCCCAGAGCGAACTGAGGCCGAGCCAATCGCGGCGCGGTAAGGGGTCGGGGTCGAGCCTGGAACGGGGGGCTTTGGCTTGGGTGGTCATTGAGTGCTCCAAGTGGTGGTGTAAGAGACACGCTCCATCGAGATGGCGTCGGCCGGGCAACGCATGGCGCAGGCGGCGCAGCGGATGCAGCGGTCTTCGTCCTTGAGGATGGCGGAGTGTTGGGAGAGGTCCGCTTCGTCGCCGAGGACTTCGGCGATGGCGGCGCGGAGGTCTTCGGTTTGCGCAAGTTCGCTGAGCGGTGTGAGCTTCAGGCAGAGCGTGGGGCAGACGTCGGCGCAGCCGCCGCACAGGACGCAGCGGGCGGAGTCAAACACGGGCGTGACGCCGCAATCGAGGCAACGCGAGGCCTCGCGCATGGCAAGCTCAGCGGTGTAACCTGTTTCGACGAGGGTGTCGGGGTGATGAAGGCGTTCGGCGGGCTCGGCGAGGGGCACTGGGGTGCGGCGCAGAGATTCGTAGCCGCGCTCGCGGCGGTAGCGGTCGAGCGTGAGGTGGGAGGTGACGGCGTGCTTGGTCAGGGTGCGCTGGGTCAGGAATTGGTAGACGGAGCGCGCGGCGGCTTTGCCGGAAGCGACGGCGTCGATGAGCAGGCGTGTGCCGTGGGCGAGGTCGCCGGCGACGTAAACGCCGGGAGCGGTGGTAGCAAGAGTGGCCGCATCCACCTTGGGCCAGCCTGGGCGGAACTGCTCGACATCGGCGCCGCCGTCTTCGAGAAAACCGAGCGCGGGCGCCTGGCCAACGGCGAGCATCACCGAATCACAAGGGACGACCTTTTGCTGGTTGTCGTCGTAGATCGGTGAGAATTTCCTGTTCTCGTCATAGACGCGCAGGCAGCGGCGGAAGCGTACGCCGGTGACTGCCCCTGCGGAGTCGCGCTCAATGGCCACGGGCCCCCAGCCGTTGAGCCGTTCGATGCCTTCTTCGTCGCCTTCGACGATCTCGACAGTGTCGGCGGGCATCTCTTCGAGGCTTTCCAGCGAGACGAGGCTGACGCGCGAGGTGCCGGCGAGGCGGGCGGCGGTACGGGCGGTATCGTAAGCGATCTGGCGGAGCACGCTACGCGCGACGTCATACGCCACATTGCCCCCGCCAACAACAACGACTTCCCGGCCCACCGGCACGGGCTGGTGGAGCGAGACGGCGCGCAGCAGATCGACGCCGCCGAAGACGCCGGGGCCTTGTTCGCCAGGCAGGCCGAGACTGCGCGAAGATTTGGCGCCGACGGCGAGGATGACGGCCGCGAATTCGCGCCGGAGTTGGGAGAAAGAAATATCACGGCCAACGGCTACGCCGCAGCGGATGTCGACGCCAAGGGCGCGGATGACGTCAACTTCTTTCTCAATGACCGCGCGTGGCAGGCGGTAAGCCGGGATACCAATCGCCAGCATGCCCGCCGGTACCGATTCGATCTCGAAGACGACAGGCTTGAAACCTAGCAAGGCGAGGTCATGAGCGGCGGACAAGCCCGCCGGACCCGCACCGATGATGGCCACTGGTTCGCCCTTGCAGATTCAAGGCGGCCGTCGAGGCTGGTGCGCAGAAGCGCGGCCATCTCCTCAGCATTGGCGGCGATGGCCGGAGCGTAGTTTTCCACGCCGCGCAGGATGCTATGGGGACTCTGGGCTTCGGGACCGTGCAGTTCACAGACGAAGCGCTTCAAGGCGCGAATGGCGATGGGCCGGTCGGGTCCAACGAATGCGCCGTCGTCATCCACGCGCGGCACCTTTCCGCGACGGCAAGCGGCTTCGCAGGGAGCGCCGCAGACGCGGCCACAGATGGAGGCAAACGGGTTCGGCCCGCGAGCAATGAGGTAGGCATTTTCAAACCGCCCCTCGGCGATGGCACGGACGTAGCCGCGCGCGTCGGTGTGAACCGGGCAGGCAACCTGACAAGAGATGAGCTCTTGATGGTAGGTCTCGCCCGGCACATCAACGCGCAGTGTGGTCACAAGACGCCTCCCAGTTGAGTGAAGGGCGAGGGGGGGCGGTTCTTGGGGGCCGCCGCGTAGCGGCCGTGCGCCATGAGACAACCAGTGCCCTCTTCGCAAGGAGGCACGGCGTGGGGCTGTTCGAGAAGTTGCGCGAGGGTCCAACGGCCGAGGACGGTAGTGGTGGCCTGGTGGAGTTCCACGGCGGCGCGATGGAAGGCGCAGACGGTGGGATCGGGACGGGAGGATCGGCAGTAATCGCCGACGATCGTACCCTGGCAGGCTTCCACGATATGGAGCAGGGTGACCTGCGCTGGCGGTATGACCAGCCGGACGCCACCTTTCACGCCCTTCTCGGCCTCCAGGATGCCGCTTCTGACCAGGTGGCGGACGACTTTGGCGAGGTAGGTGGGTGATTCGCCGAGCATTTCCGCGAGCCGCCGGGGCGACCAGCAGGAGCTGCGATCTTGTTGAGCCAGAAGGAGCAAGGTGCGGAGCGCGGAGTGTGATGTTTTAGCGATCATGCACAAATAGAGATAACACGGATACAATATATCCACTTTTAACGGATGTCAATAGAAACTTGAGGCCAGAAGCTGGCGTGACCGGCGGGGATGGGGAGGGAGGGGTCGCGCGGGAGGCTGAAGGGATAGGGTGGCCGGAGTTGATCTGCAATCGAGGGCGTGTACGTTTGCAGGACATCGGCAAATGACTTTGAGCGCACGAAGGCCAGAGCTAAAATGCCTCGGGAAGGGGATGGCCCGAATGTACCAACAGAGGCGCGGAATAAAAGAGGCGGAGGCAGTGTTCCGCCACTGCCCCTCCAACCTGAAGCCCATCCGCCTGTCCCAGAACTGTGCCAAAACCCCATCTGATTGGGTGCCTTAAGGTTACTGACCGGGCGAGAGCAGATTCCCCAAGTTGTTGAAAACAGGGCAATCAGTATAGAGCCATTGGAAGGCTTGGAGCCGGTTCCTGTACTTCGTAATCAGCAGGTCGCCGGTTCAGTCCAGGCTGCCCCATCACCCCACACTGAAGCCACCGCTATAGATTTATGGGAAACAATCACAACGGGTTGCCGAGCCTGCGCGATTCGGGGCTGGAGCCCGTAAGTACTTGTTTTTGCAACGAAGCGGTTCGAAACTTATCCATCACGGGAGCCACAGCGCTTCGCGTTGAAAGTAAATAACGTAACTTCCCTCTAACTCTCGCGGCGTTGATTCTAAGCGGGTTATCTGTTTGAATCCATGCTGGCCTGTAGCGCCTTCTCCAGAGTCGACGCTGTTGAGCTGTTGAGAGGTTGTCCACCCAAGGCTTTACCGGATGTGCGTCGGCCGATCCAACTCGGGAATTGACTTGAGTCTGCTCGGCCTCTAGTCGACCGCTGCTCAGAACAATGCCGCGACGAGATCACCAGGAAGCCCACAGTGTTCGCCCACCCTTCAAAACCCACGGTTCGGCTTCTGTTTGCAAGAACCTCGTTACTGGGTCGTCGAACCAGATTTGCTTTCGCGGGCGTTGAGATCGATCCGGCCGGTGACGCATACCATCCTGCCGAGGTCTTTAGAAGACTCTCCGGACCTCTCGCACACGGAACGGCCTTCTCCTGGCGAAAGCGTACAATCAAGTTGTGTATATGCACTCTTCCGTTGGCACATGGTGGCTGCGAGGGTCGGAATGAGCAGCGCCCAATCTTCACCACATCGTCACCTTTTCTTGGGAACCATTTCCTTCGCGCTCTGTTTCTGCGCCTGGGGACTCATGGGCGCCTTTACTCCCGCCTTCCGGGCCGAACTGGGCCTATCCGCGACGCAGGCTTCCTTGTTGGTAGCCACTCCAGTTCTGCTCGGTTCGCTGGCGCGCATTCCGGTTGGGTTCCTAACCGACCGGTTCGGGGGCCGGCTGGTTTTCACGATGTTGTGTCTGATCTCTTCCTTGGCGACCCTGCTCGTGCCGTTTGCCAACAGCTATGGCGCGCTGATTGGCGCGGGATTTCTGCTCGGGTTGGCAGGTTCGTCTTTTGCGGCTGGGATTGGTTACGTGTCCCGCTGGTTTCCGCCCCAGGCACAGGGGGCAGCCCTGGGCGTTTACGGCATGGGCAATGCGGGCCAGTCCGCAGCCGTTTTCCTGGGACCAGTAGTGGCGGCGAGTTTTGGACGGCCAACTGTGTTCTATACCGTCGCCGCGCTGCTTCTGGCCTGGTCCGCGGTGTTCGGATTCATGGGGCACAACGCTCCCGCAAGGGGGCCCGCGCCCGCCGTGGGTTCCATGATTCGGGTGATTGCCCGAGAACGGCTAGTCTGGCTGTTGGCGAGTTTTTACTTCTTGACCTTCGGGGGGTTCGTCGCGTTCTCGATCTACCTGCCGACCTTGCTGAAGGATGAGTTCCAACTGACGCCGACCGACGCCGGATTCCGGACCGCGGGTTTTGTGATCCTAGCCACGCTCATGCGGCCAGTGGGCGGAGCGCTCGCCGACCGCATCGGCGGTTCGCGTGTGCTGGCTGGAGTGTTCATGGGGATCGTTCCGTTTGCCTGCCTAATGGCCTGGCAGGCGATGCTGCCGTTCACGGTAGGGGCTCTCGGGTGCGCCGCTCTGCTTGGTTTGGGAAACGGGGCGGTTTTTAAGCTTGTGCCGCAGTGTTTCCCGGCACAAACCGGCGCCGTAACCGGACTAGTAGGGGCGATGGGAGGCCTGGGTGGCTTTTTCCCGCCGTTGCTGCTCGGAGTATTTCGAGACCAGCTTGGTGCGGTCTGGCCCGGATTTTTGCTGCTGGCGGGGGCGAGCGCTTCGCTTGCCGTGCTGAATCATCGCCTTCTGCTGCCTCGCGAGGCCGAAATCGAGCAACTGATGACACCACGCCTGCGGCGCCGCGCGGACCAGTTGCGCGCCGCGTCGTGGGCGACGATGGCGACGGCGCTGCTTTGCGCGGGCATTGTGGTCGGTTCACGGAATCTACAGAATTTTGATGCCGCTTTGGTCGTCTACACCTTCGCCGTGGTGTTCTCGGCATGGGGAGTCAGCTACCATTACGCAGTCTGGCTGCAAAAGCCTCCAACGCGCCGTTTCTGGGAGCGCAGTCTCGAACTTGTACGGCGCTTCGGCCTGGTCCGTTCGGCGGCCATGGTAGGTGAAACCGCAGCCACCCATCTGCTCGCTCAGACGTTCATCGCGAAACGGTCCAAGCTGCGGTGGTGGATGCACTTCTGCCTGTTTTGGGGTTGCTTGAGCGCCGTGGCTATTACATTCCCGCTCGTGTTCGGGTGGATCCACTTTACGTCCTCACCCGATGATCAACTCACGTATATCACTTGGCTGTTCGGCTTCCCCGTCAGTTCCTTCGAAGTGCACACAGTAGTTTCATTTCTTCTCTTCCATGGCCTGGATTTCTCAGCGATTCTCGTGCTTACGGGCATCTGTCTGGCTTTGTGGCGCCGCATGAGGGATGAGGGTGCGCTATCGCTGGAGTCGCTATCCGTGGATTTCTTGCCGTTGATTCTGCTGTTCGCGATTTCGGTAACCGGTTTGGCGTTGACCGCCTCCGCTATGTGGCTGCGCGGGACGCTGTACCATTTCCTCGCCATCCTGCACGCGATTACCGTCATCGGTGCTCTGTTGTACCTGCCTTTTGGGAAGTTTTTCCACATCTTTCAACGGCCGGCGCAGTTGGGGGTCAAATTGTACAAGAAGGCTGGCGACATGGACGGCGGCGCGCTCTGCCCGAGGTGTGGCGGAGAGTTCGCTTCCCAAATGCAAATCGACGACGTGCGCGCGGTTCTAACCCAACTGGGATTTGACTATACGACAGGCGGCCCAGCGAAACACTGGCAGGCACTGTGCCCCCCATGCAAACGCAAGTCGATCGCGCTGTCGCAACTCAAGGTGAAGGAGCAGTTCCATGGCTAAGCCGCCACTGCCGGTGGAGGATCTCGCGAGGAGTTTTGGGCCGACGTTGCAGCATACGCCGCCTGGAGGGTGGACCCAGAGTTCGCACCAAACAGGCGACAGGCTGGTAAAGACACACTGCTGCTTTTGCGGGCAGCAATGTGGCATTCAACTCCGCGTGCGCGAAAACACGGTCATCGGATTCGAGCCCTGGGAGGATTTCCCGTTCAATCGCGGGATGCTCTGCCCAAAGGGCGTGAAGCGGTACCTGCAGGGTTCGCATCCGGACAGGCTCCTGGACCCGATGATGCGCACGGAGACTGGTTTTCAGAAAACGTCCTGGGACGAGGCTCTCGGGTTGACGGCACGGCGCCTGAAGGAGATCCAGAACCAGTATGGGCGTGATGCGGTGGCCGTACTCGGGGGAGCATCGCTGATCAGTGAAAAGTCGTATTTGTTGGGCAAGTTCGCGCGGGTCGCACTCGGCACGCGGCATATCGACTATAACGGGCGCCTCTGCATGGTCTCGGCCGGCACGGCCTATAAGCTCGCACTGGGCGTGGACCGCAATCCGAATCCTTGGTCGGATATACCGGAGGCCCAGGTGGTGATCGTCGCCGGATCGAATGTCGCTGAGTGCTTTCCGATCACCACCGATTACTTGTGGCGTATGCGCGACAACGGCGGGAAGCTGATCGTCGTGGATCCCCGCAGGACGCCTATCTGCCGGAATGCGGATCTGTATTTGCCCGTGAAGCCGGGAATGGATACGGCTCTGTTTGCGGGCATTCTTCATGTGGTGCTGAGAGAGGGGTTGGAAGACCGCGAGTTCATTGAGCACCACACGGTTGGCTTCGAAGCTGTGGCCGAGCATGTCAAGCAGTGGGATCCGCGCCGCACCGCCGAGGCGACGGGCGTGCCGCCCGATGCGATCGAGAAGGCGGCTCGATGGTTCGGCACCGCCGAGCGCGCCATGGCGCTGCATGCGCGGGGCATCGAGCACCATTCGCACGGCGTGGAAAACGTGCTGGCAATCATCAATCTTTGTCTGGCCACGGGGAATATCGGGCGGCCGGGGGCAGGCCCGAATATGATTACGGGCCAAGGCAACGGCCAAGGCGGCCGCGAGCACGGCCAGAAGTGTGACCAGTTGCCCGGCCAGCGTCATATTGACGATCCGGCGGCGCGGGCTTACGTCGCCGGCGTTTGGGGCGTGGAACCGGAGTCACTGCCCCCGTCCGGCTACTCCGCCATGGAGATCGTCGAGGCGATCCACCGCGGCGAGATCAAAGCATTGCTGTCCATTTGTTTCAACCCGCTTGTCTCGCTTCCCGACGCCGGCTACATCCGCGAGGCGCTGAACAAGTTGGAGTTCTTCGGGATCATTGATTTCTTCCTTTCCGAGACCGCTCATCACGCCGATGTGGTTTTGGCTGGCAGCCTTCAAGAGGAGGAAGAAGGAATCGTCTGCTCGGGTGAAGGCAGGGTGATCAAGATCAACAAGGCTGTCGATCCGCCCGGCAATGCCTGGCCCGACTCCCGAATCATCACCGAACTCGCCAAGCGATTGGGCGCCGGAGACCGCTTCCAGTTCGCTGGAACGCGGGACATCTTCGAGGAGTTGCGGGTGGCCTCCAAGGGCGGAACCGCCGATTACTCAGGCATCACCTGGGAGCGGTTGGAAAAAGAGATGGGGCTTTTCTGGCCGGTTCCTTCAGAGGACCATCCGGGCACGCCACGGTTCTTCGAAGGCGGTCATTTCAAGCACCCCGACGGAAAGGCGCGCTTCCTCGTCACCGAAGTGAGGCCGGGTGGCGATCCGCTGGATGAGACATTTACGCTGCATCTGACAACCGGGCGTGTCGTGAACCAATTTTTGTCGGGTACGCAGACGCGCAGAATTGGTCCGCTGGTGGACCAATATCCCGAACCGCGCGCCGAGATTCATCCCGAGCTTGCCGCGCGGCATGGAATCGCCAACGGCGACCTGGTGACGGTTACCACGCGGCGCGCCTCCATCACAGTGCCCGCTCTGGTGGTACGTACGATTCGGCCTGATACGGTCTTCATCCCGTATCACTGGCCGGGCCGCAAGAGCGCCAACGGACTCACCCATCGCACCTTGGACCCGCGAAGCAAGATCCCTGAATACAAGAGCTCAGCTTGCCGCATTGAGAAAGCGGCACTTCCGTCCGGGATGAACGCCGACGGAAAGCTCAAAGTGCTGGGGGGAAACTAGGTTGTCGGGGTACGAATTCTACATCGATCCTTCGCGCTGCATCGGATGCCAGAGTTGCGTGAATGCTTGCGGGGAGTGTGGCACGCATCGTGGCGTCTCCATGATCCACCTGGATTACATCGACCGTGAGTGGACGACCGCAACCACGCCGATGGTGTGCATGCACTGCGAGAACCCCACCTGTGCGCAGGCCTGCCCGGCGGACGCGATCAAGAAGGGAGAGGACGGGGTGGTGCGAAGCGCGTTGAAGCCGCGCTGCGTTGCCTGCTCGAATTGCGTGCTGGCGTGCCCGTTCGGGGTGCCGAAGGTGCAGATCGAGATGGAATTAATGATGAAGTGCGACATGTGCTACGACCGGACTTCAGTTGGCCTACGGCCGATGTGCGCCACCGTTTGCCCGTCACAAGCGTTGCTGTACGTCACGGCGGAAGAGGCAAGGAGACTGCGGCGCGGCAATCCGGTGAACACCTTCCGGTTCGGCAATGAAGAGGTCCGCACGATGGTGTATCTATATCTGCCGCAGGGACAGGAGTCCCTCGAGGTGGAAGCTGACGTGGTGAATGACATCTGGAGGTCGAGCGAATGAGGGAAAAGCCTGCATCCTGCCCGAGAGAAGCGCGGCTGTGGCGGGAGGAGTTTTCAGTAGCCGCGGGTGAGCAGGGATTCGTCGAGCGCCGCCAGTTTGGAAAGTTTCTTGTGTTGACGAGCGCCGCGATGTTCGCCGGGCAATTGTGGTTACTGGCGAAGAATGCATACTCGAAACGCGCGGGGGGGCTCTGGCCGCGGAAGGCAGTCGCGCTGGAACGTGATCTCGCCATTGGCGAGGCCAAGGTGTTCGCATACCCCGGTCCCCAGGACAATTGCCTCCTCATCCGGCTTGGCGAGGAACGGTTTGTCGCCTACAGCCAGAAGTGCACCCACCTCTCCTGCGCTGTTGTGTACTCGGCTCAGCGCAGGAGGCTGGAGTGTCCGTGCCATGAGGGCTATTTTTCCGTCGAGGACGGCTACGTGATCCAGGGGCCGCCACCGAGACCGCTCCCGCGCATAGAACTGGAACGCAGTGGCGGGCAACTGTACGCCAGGGGAGTGACAGTGTTTGGCGAGGAGGAGTCCCAGTGATTCTGGAGTCCGGCAGTTCACCCGCAAGAAAACGCGCCGCCCGAGCGATGGACGGGGCGATGATGCTGTTGATCGTGCTGCTCATCGTGCAGATCTGGCTTCTGATGGCCTCGGTGGAATCCTGGCTTGCCGGACATAGGGGTGTCGTTCTGCCCGCCGCTATCATGTCGGGAGTGCTTTTCTGCGGCTGTCTGGGATTGGTGATCCTGGCCAATCGCACTGGCAGATCGGCTGAGTCGGCGCGCACCGGCCGACCCGCTCCGCCAACCTCAAACGCTTGAGAGAAGGAGCCGTCAGTGGGCGTCATTCGGGTCAAGCGGATCTACGATGCCGCGGCGGACGAGGACGGAATGCGGATTCTGGTGGACCGGATTTGGCCTCGCGGGGTGAGCCGAGCCGCGGCACGGATTGATCGGTGGTCAAAGGAAGCCGCACCCAGCCATGAGCTCCGCCGCTGGTTTTCTCATGAGCCGGAGAGGTGGACTGAATTCAAACGCCGCTATTTCTCTGAATTGGGCCGCACTCCGGACGCGTGGGCGCCCCTCATCCAGGAATGCCGGAAGGGGACCGTTACTTTGCTCTATGCTGCCAGCGACCGGTCCCAGAACAATGCGGTAGCTTTGTGTGAGTACCTTTCGGCCAACCTGAGTCTACGCGCGGAGTCGAAAAGTTCGTAAGGCGGTCGAAGTTCCGCCGGTTCCGGCGCGGCGAGGCGGGCGCCTATCCACAATTGAGTGATGACGGTTTCGGGTTGAATTGGCCCTGTTGCCAGGTTTGGCGTCGTGCTCGATGCCGCTCAGGTGGAGTGGAGGAGCAGCGTCGCAACGGAATGAACGTGGACCGGTGTCATGCCGTCAGCCGGGCGCCGATGGCATCCAATAGTTTGAACAGATGCCGCCGCGCCACTTCCCTGTGCAACTCCTCCCCAGCACGAATCGCGGAGGGATCCTGCTGAAACGCTCCAGGCCCAATCTCACTTCCGCAATGCTGCAGCAGTTGCTCAACTCCGTCCTGTTTGACTTCGAGGTGGAATTGCAGACCGAGCGCCGAGGCATGCTCGAACGCTTGCACGAGGCAGCCCTCGCTGCCGGCACGGTGGGCCGTCGACGGCGGCAGGTCATAGGTTTCCCCGTGCCAATGGAACACCATCAGTTCCTCCGGGAAGCCGTGAAGAAGGCTCCCCTCGTCGGCGGTGATGTTCACGGGAAACCAGCCGATCTCGCGGTGCGCGTTGTGGCGGACCGGCGAGCCGAGGCATTCGGCGAGCAACTGCGATCCCAAGCAAATGCCGAGGACGAAAACGCCTTGCTGCAAGCAACTGGCGATGAGCGATTTCTCCTCGATGAGCCAGGAATGCTCGGACTCGTCGTGGACGCTCATCGGCCCGCCCATGACGGCAAGCAGGTCGAAGTCCTCCGGGCCTGGGAGTGGATCGCGATCAAATAGCCGAACCACTGAGAACTGATGACCGCGCATCCGCGCCCAGTCCTCGATCGCGCCTGCTCCTTCAAAGTGAACATGCATCAGACAGCGGATTCTCAATTGAACTGGATTGCCTGGCATCACGGTACCCTCACCCGGCTTCGGCGTCGATGTTCTATGCGCAACAAAAGTTGTGCTCTTATCCATGTACAACTCTATAATAGGGGCGCATCCATGACTTCATCAGTTCGCCGCGGAACAGTGCGGAGCGGCGCTTGCAGGAGGAAGGGCACTCGGCTTGAAGCGCCGCGCATCGGATCTCCGGTGGCCTGATCCGTGAACAAGTCCGCCCCCGGCGATGGCGCTGTCCCTGACAATGCGAGCGCTGCATCAGGTGACTAGTGGCCTGTCGCAGAGTGACTATTACTGATTGGCCTGCGTCAATAGAAGTGGAGTGGGCCCCCAAACTGACACAACCAGTTAAGACTCGATTTTCATTGAAAGGAGCATTGAGTCATGGGAAAGTATCGACGGAAGTTCACACGTGAGATGAAGCTGGCGGCGGTGCAGCGGATGGAAGCGGGGGCGACGGCGGCAGAGGTGGCGCGGGCGTTTGAGGTGAACCCGACCGTGTTGCACCGCTGGCGTTGGGAGTTCCGCGAAGGGCCAGGCAACGCCTTTCCCGGATTGGGCAAGCGGCGGTGGGCCGAAGGCCAGGTGGCCGAACTGGAGCGCAAGATCGGCCAGCAGGCGCTGGAGATCGATTTTTTGAAGGGGTGCTTGCAGCGCATCGAAGAACAGCGGATGCTGCAGGCACTGACTGGAAAGCCGCCATCCACGGGAAAATCGCCGAACAAGACAAGGCCGGCGAAATGAGCGTGGAACGGATGACAGAGTTGGCCGGAGTGAGCCGGTCCAGCTACTACCGCTTCGATGCCGGGGCGCCACCGAAGGCGCACGACATCGAACTGCGCGACGCCATCCAGCGGATCGCGCTGGAGTTTCCCTGCTACGGCTGGCGGCGCGTGACCGAGGAGTTGCGGCGGTGCGGCTGGGTAGTCAATCACAAACGAGTGAAGCGGCGGATGCGGGAGGACAACCTGCTGTGCCTGCGGCGGCGCCGGTTCGTGGTGACCACGGATTCCTCGCACGGCTTGGCCGTGTACCCAAACCGGGCTCGTTCGATGGCGCTCACCGGCATCGATCAGTTGTGGGTGGCCGGCATCACCTACATCCGGCTGGAAGAGGAGTTCGTCTACCTGGTGGTGATTTTGGATGGCTACTCACGGCGGGTGATTGGCTGGGCGCTGGAGCGGACGCTGGAAGACGAGCTGACGATCCAGGCGCTGCGGATGGCGCTGAAGCGGCGGCAGGCTGCCGAGGGGCTGGCGTGTGTGGACCGGAAATCGCAGATGCGGAGGCATCGGATTTCGGCCATGTTGAGGGTTCTCTCCAGGATCTTGCGGAAGTGCATCTGATACGCGGCCGGGCTCTTCGAACTCGAAAACAACCAAGGGCGTGTGCGAGCTAATTCGATCTGGTTGCGGAACGCCTCTACCGCGATAACAGTCAGACGAGCCCCGGCGACTCCGGTTGGAGTCGGCCACCACTTCCTTCAATCGACTCCGTTCCAATACCGGCCTGTAGTGCGCCGAAGTCCGTATACGACACTGGATTCAGGTCCATGACCAGAATGCGAGATGACCTCGACGCTGGCCAACAGAGGTGTATTGGCGAAGGAAGAGTCGGAAGAAAACTCCACTCGGGCCGTCATCGGCGATTCAGACGCACGTTTGGCCAGGAAGTCAAGCTGCGCTGAATCGCCGCACCCGAGTACCGCGTCTTTGCGCATGATTGTCTCATTATCGGCACGAGCAAATCGCAGCGTGACGTTCAGGCTTTCTTGTCCCGCGCAGAACCATGCATTGCGCACGGTCAATCTGGCCAGTTGTCCAGGCTCCAAGCGCAACGAACCGGTGGCGAGCGACTCCGGCGAGGACGCGCAGTGGTAGAGCGGCAGTCCCAGCAGCAGCCACATCAGCGGACGGGCAGGAAGACACTTTTGGATTTGCGTCCTGACTGTTCGATCCATACCTCTGCCTCGCCACCCCGCGGCGTGCCAGCCGGCACAACGAAATTGATCTGGTCCAGGCCAGAAAACGCCGGATTCGGCCCAGCGAACTGGACGACAGCCTGGAGCCCGCCTACAACGACAAGCGGCTGTATGCGACTTGTGCGGAGGCCCGCCGGGCCAGCGACAGGATCGGATGCGCCCAAGCCAGTCGCGTAGGCCACCAACACAACACCAGGGGTGGCGGGGTTGGCGGAGGCAATCAACATGCCAGATGCATCCGTGATCGCGCCACGGACTTCTCTCCCCAGGGTGATCTCGAACACTGCTGGAGCCACGGCGACAACTGCCATCGACGCCTGGACGCTTCGCGCGGAGCCGCGGACGACAGTCAGCGTGGTGGTCGCGCCGGGCGTCAGGTCCGGAACCAGCAGATTCACCTGCGTATCGCTGGCGTATACGAGCCCGGCGTGTATATCGCCGAAGAACACCTGGGCGCCGGCGAGCGTGGTTGGGAGTGGTAGCGATGGAGCGCTGGCCTGGCCGCCGGCGAGGCCACGTCCGTAGAGCGACATGAGCGAACCAGGAGCCAGGCTATTGGACTGACCGCTTGCTGAACTTGTAAGCGCCGTGATCGACGGAACCGCTGGAGAGGCGCCGAATTCGAACGCCCCCCGGTCAATCCCGGAGCCTGCGGGGCGCGCCGCGCCGGTTATATCGTCGGTGGGAATCAATCCGCCGATTGCCCCCACGGCAAGCCCCGAGTCGATGGCGGGACTACCGGCACGCAAGCGCCCGTTGAACGACTCCATGTTGGGGTCTACAAACAGCGGGTTCACGCACAGGTTGCGATTTGCGGGCGGACAGGGCGCTTCCCTGAGGTTATGGAAGATGTTGTAGTCGACACGCCCTCGAGTCACGTTGTTGGGATCGTAGGCGAAAGCGGCCTCATCCCCACCCACGAAATCACCATAGCCGGCGAATACGTTGTTCTGAATCTTGATGGATTCAGTCCCGTCGCAAGCCGGCGCCGTTCCCCCCGGACCGCGGCACTCGATGGTAAACATGCCGTCGCCTTGGCCGACGATGGTGGAGTTCAGCACGAAGGCCGAGTCGCCGCGGTGCATAAAGAGCGCGACGGCGGCGCCGTATGCCCGGCAATGGTCCCCACTGTTCTGGCCCCCAAGGTAACGCCCGAACGGCTTATTCAGAAAGAACATGCAGTTGCCGACAGCGACCGTATTGACAATGGTGGAATTACCGCTCACCTTGATCTGGTTGCCTGCGTTACCGGCGGCGGTCGTACGCCGGATCTCCACGCGGGGTCTCTCGCCGCGCACCGTCTCCAGGTAGAGCAGATCGAGGCCATCGGAGGTGTTGTGGCTGATTTCAGAGTCCTCGATGATCCAATGTCCAGCAGAGGCAGCCGTGCCGACTCCATCGCCGTAGCCACCCGCTTCCTGAGCCCAGCACGAATTCGGCTGGCCACCGGGCCATGCCTCGGCGCACCCGTTCCATTCCACCTTCCAGCGGCGAAAAGTGAGTGTTCCGGAGTTTGAAGAGTCCACTCCGCCCAAATCGCCGTCCCAGCCAGACAGTCCGTTGGCGGCGATCCGAACATCCTCAACCGTCCAGTCCGTGATGCGGCCTGCCTGAATGCCAGTTGTGGCGAGCCCGTGAACGTTTAGATGCCGCAAGATCACGTTTCTGGAATCCTGGGCATGAATCCCAATCGAGGCCCATTCGCCATAGGGATATCGGTCGCGCTCGCAGCGAATCGAACTGTCAGCGTGGAATTCAACACAACCGGAATGGTCGGTGATCTCCAGGCATTCGATTTGCAGGTTTGAGGAACCATCCAGGTTCAGGACTGTGTTCACCCGCTGCGTGCCCCACAGTTGCGGAGCGGCCGGGCAGCCGGTATTCCAGGATGATCCGAGGAGACGCGTTGGCGTTCGGGGGGTAGACCCCGATGGGAGGGGGGGCAAGGCGCAGTCGAAGGCTCCTTCGCGAGTGCACCATCCGGTATTCGGGGCGCCCAGTCCGATGACATAGCTGCCTGGTTCGAGGAACAACGTGTCTCCACCCGTGATCCTCCACCTTCCGGCTTCGTCCAACGCCCAGAATGGATGCGCCCAGGCGCAGTCACGGTTCTGGCCGGAACCGGGGTAGGCGGCGTTGCTGGTTCCGGTGCATTGAGCCGGCGTGCCGCCGTTGGGACGAACAAAGTAGGTCGCCGCATCGCAGCCGGCGCCCAAAACCAGGAGGAGAAAGGGGACCATTTCGCGTTTCATGGGAATATCTTGCCGAGGTCCAAGGAAGTTGTGCAGTAACGGGCCGTTAGCGCTTACGGTAAACGAGCCGGACGCGGGAAGAGGAACGCCGGTTCAGCGGAACAAGCTTTGAACAGGTTCCATAAACTGCCGGTAAGAGTCGAGCACGATAGCTTTTTCCCCTCGAACCAGGAGGCGAACCTCGTCGAGCGTATGGATCGGCATACGGTCGTGCGGCGAGTTGCCCTTGAGGTGTACCGGCGGTTCTCGCTCTTGTTCGGCATTATTCGCGTGAGGAGCGGAGATACCCCAGTAAGGACGGTCGGAAACCTCATCGGGAAGACCACCTGGCGGGCGGATGTTTTGATAGAAATTGAAATGGCTCCTCACAATCGGTGTCGCCGTGTTGATCGTGAAGTTCCTACCCAGATCCTGAAGGCAAGGATCCACCGTAACGAGCAGATCAACCTGGGCGCGGGCGAAACGGAGCTGGTTCTGCTGTTGCTGATCATGGATGTTGCCGAGCCTCTTGGTTTCAAAATCGTACCATCCGTAATACCTCTGCATTCTTTCGCAAAGCCGGGCCGCGTTGAAACCGCCTGCGCTAAAGCCATAGACCACGAGCATGCCTCGTGGATCGAACTGGTTCACATTCCGGATAAAGTCCATCCCCGTCCGAACCGCCCGGTTCGAGGTGTCGTCTATCAGCGCCGGGTCATAGCCAATGGCAGAGGTGGATGGGTCGCAGAGCTTCCGCAACTCGACAAAGGCATCGTAAGAGGTGCGCGTTTCAGTGGTGGGGCCTGCCTTGTATTGAGTTATCGTACCGCCGGGATTCATGCCAGGCTGATGCCCGCCGTAGAACACCATCACGTTTCGAATCGGCTCGGATTCCATGCCGCGAAAGCGGCGCCGCACAGCATCGCACGCGGCTGGGTCGGTGGGCAAGTCAATCGACATCACGGCGCCCCCTTCTCGATAGGCATGAAAGGCGAGGGTGCTCGATCCCGGCTACCGGAGAGCAATTGGGACGCGCGTCTTGAGCCGCCGCGCCGCAGCCCATGGCCAGAAGCGGGTGAAGGACAGGGAGAATTTTGCGTTGCATGGGTACAGGTTGCCCTGTCCAGCGGCCGCTGGGTAGTAATGGGCTGTTAGTGTTTACGGTAAACAGGTCTGGAATCAGAGGTTTGGGCGCGCGGAGTTATTGCATGACCGCCATCCAGATGTTCGAGGTGACGTCGGTCAGGTTGAATGCCAGACGGTTGCGGGCGACCGAAATCCAACTGCCGGATAACGGATAGTGCTGAACGGTGTGAAAATGGCGCACGGACTGCGGCGCGCCGGCCGGACGCTTCGTGATCGGGTCCAGGGTGATCGCCCACAGGCACCGGTGATCGTCCCGGGTGGCGAAGAAGTAGAGCAGATTGCCATCCAGCGACCAGCGAAGGTAGAGATGGTACATCTCCTCCAGAATCCGAACCCAGCTTTCCGCCGGACCAAGTTTGTTCTGGTCAAAGGGGACAATGTAGGCTCGGAGTTTTTCCTGCCCCCGCCTTCTGGTTACGAGGGCGATCCAGCGCATGTCCGGGCTGAAACTGGCCTCAATCGCCACATTCTCGGGATCCCGCAACAGCGTCATGCTTCTGCCCGTCCGGGTATCGACGAGATTCAAGCCCCATGGTTCGGCTCCACGGTAAAGAAGGAGGGCGCCATCCGGAGATAAATCCATCGGATGGGCGCACTCATCGCATAGTTTGCGGGGAACGCGGGTAGCGGTATCCGTGATATAAATCGACCGGCGGGCGCCCTCGGATAGCTGATAGGCGACTTTCTCAAAGGCAGCGTCGGCCACGGGCTGATCCTCCGGGCGCGGATCGGTGGTGAGACTCTCTTCCACACCGGTGCCGAGGTTTTTTATCCAGATGTCCAGATTCCCCGACCGTGCCGACGAGAAGATGAGGCGCGTACCGTCTTCAGAGAGGATGGCTCTGGTTCCCTCCACTCCACCCACGAGCGAGGCGTCTCGTGTGAGTTGTTCCATCTCGCCGCGGCGAATTCCGCGACCGGAGTCCGTAGGCAGACCCCAGATATGGCTGACGTTGGTGTCCGTGGCAAATATAAGGCGGAAGGATTTCCCGGCGGACCTGATTACTCGGGCATGTTCGATGCCGGGTCCAGGCACCAGTTGGCGAGCCGCGCCTGCCACGGTCCAGGTGTTGGGAGCCAGGGGCACGCTCCACAAGTTCCCCATTCCATCCACCTTTTGGGTGAAAACCACCTCCGTCCCCATCCAGTCCGAGGGGCAGGCGGTCTCATCGAAGTCTCGCAGACCGCTTTTGCGGAGCTGAGCGGCCACCCCCGTGGGCGCTGGTGGACGATCGTGAGTCAGCGGAGCAACCCACCACTCATAGCCCGTTGGCAATTCACCCACAAAGACGAGGCTTCTTCCATCAGGCGTCCAGAGCGGACAGGCCGCGCTGTGGACATCACCAGACACGCGGATTGGGTCGCCGCCGGTGGAGGGGACCACCTGGATGCCGTCCTGGGCGAAGGCGACCCACTTCCCATCCGGCGAGTACCGCGGTGAGTAGCCACCTGTTGCGATGCGCCGCTCCTGCCCTCCCAGCACGGAAACAACATAAACCCCACCGCCCTCGCGCCAGGAGCGAAAGACAAGGGACGAACCGTCGGGTGAGAAATCAGGGGAGATGTCGGCCGATGGGCTCTTCGTTAACTGAAGTGGTTCACCGCCTTGCAGTTGCTGCACCCAGATATTGGCGTTGCCTTCCGGGCCCCGGTCCGAAGAATATGCGAGCAGCTTGCCGTCGGACGAGACGGTGGGGTGGGTGGTTTGCCCACTGTCCGAGGTGAGGCGAGAGAGTGCAAGCCGGAGAGGACCCTTTCTCGTATTCGGTTCGAGGAAGCGCCAGACAGCTAACGCGGCAGCTAGGATGACCAGGATAGCGGTCGCGCGAAACACGAGTGTGGGAATGCGGCGTGCGGCGGAATGTGTTGTGGGAGCGGTGGAGGAGCCAGTGTCTTCAACCCCACCCCGAGGTGGAATTCGCTTGCGGATCACGGGGGTGTAAGAACCCTTTTGAAGGTTGATCAGTACATCGTCCGGCGCGCCCTCATTCCCGTAGTACTCCTGCAGACGTTTGCGAAGCTTGGCCGCCTGAACACGAACGATAGGATCGATTCGAGGGTCAAAGGATTCGCCGCGATCGAATACGTCAACTCCGACAAGATATTCCTTCAGCTCGCTGCCGCGGCCCTCGATTGCTTCCTCCACCACGAAGGTTAGGAACCGGGCCAAGCTTGGCGCCCCGGCTAAACGCGGGCTGGCCACTATCCTCGCCAGTTGGAGGCGGATCGCCTCCGGTGAAGGAATGTCGGAGGTTCTCTCCACTGGGCCGCTCCTCGGGACGTTCAACAGTATAGTATGCGACTCCTCCCGTGAGTTTCATTGTGCCGGAAAAATGTGCAGCGCCGCGCCCTCAGGGAGTTGAGACCACCCAGGCAAACGGCTGGGAAGCATCCTCGACCGTTCCACGGAGGTCCAGCGGACATCACGCTGGCTTCGATGCTGAATCACTGATAAACAAACACCCATCTTCCGTTGCCGAGATGAGCATCGGCGAGCTGTTGTTTGCGGGACCATTGCCCTGACTCCGAACTGGCCCGGTCCCAGACGTACGCAAACAACTCGTAGTAGTCCAGTACGCCATTGCGGTCGCTATCGGCTTTACCGCGGATCGCCTCGGTGAGGGCCGAGGTGAAGATCGCGCCGCTGATATCGAGAGCATCCTGGCCGCCTGTGCCTGCGGTAAGGATTGTGCGGCCGCCCTCTGTGGCCAGCGCCTCAATGTCAGCCAGAGCCTTGAGGCGTTTCAACTCCGGGGAATTTGGATCTGGAAACTCCCCACGGCTTGTTGCAAGCCCGGACTGACAGGAGTCGAGGGCGAAGAGTACATGCTTGGCGGGAAGACGGGACGAATACTCCCCCAGGATCTTCTCCAGTGGAATCGCTGTACCCCAAAGATCGTCCTTGCGGCCGTCGTACGGGACAATGTAGCCGACCCTTCTCCCCTAGAACCCAAGTTGGTCATCGCCGTGCCCGCCGAAGTAGAAAAGCAGCCGGTCCCCGGCCTTGGCCGGCGCCATGCGGATGGCCGCCTTGATGTTCGCCCGTGTCGCGTTTCGGTCAAGTAGTAGAGGGAGGACCGCGAAGCCCTGCGGGCGGAGCGCCTTCTCCAACTCCCGCGCCTGTGAGAACGCGCTCGGTAGATTGCGATACCCAGTTCTGACAGGGTACTCGCCGATGGCGATGATCAGTGCGCAGCTCGTTCCGTAAGGGCGGAATAACTGCACGGAGAGTTCCTGTTTGTAGATACTATGAACTGAACCCGAATCGGCCTCAGGGGTGGCAAATCGCCATGGCAAACCGTTGCGCCGGGGCCCGATTCTGGGGCGGATGATATCGTCAGAATGGATATGTTGTCGACTACTTCGCAATATGCTCTGCGCGCTCTTAGCTTCATCGCCGCCAACGAAGGCGCGGAGGCGGTCCTCGGACGGAGGATCGCGAAGGAAACGGGGATCCCTCAAAACTACCTTTCCAAGATCCTGAACGATCTCAACGGTGCGGGCATCGTCAGCGCCTCACGTGGGACAGGCGGTGGCTACCGGCTTACAGCAAGCCCGTCCTCAATCACCCTGGACCAGGTGGTAGGCGTCTTTGACCGCGATGTCGTCAATCCCTGTTGCCTGCTGGGATACAAGCGTCCCTGTTCAGATGAAAACGCCTGCTCCGCGCATGCGGTTTGGAAGGCAACGCGCGCGGCACTGACCACATTTTTGAGTTCAACGTCTCTGGCGGATATTTCCGGTGCCAGCAATCCATCGATGAAACCTCGGCGACCAGCGCCGGTGCGGGCAAAGCGAACGGGCAAACCGGTCGCATAGGCGTCCCCGGACGACAGGACTCCAGAGTGACCAGGGTGGTTGCGCCGGACTGATACAATACATGTCCATGCACAACTAAACAATGTCTATGGAGGCCCAGATGATGCCGACTCCCGTGCCCTCCCCCGGCCGCTCCGGGTCGCCGTGGAGGCTCCGCCTGGCGGTCGCCGTGCTTGGTTTCCTTGCGGCGTCGGCGGCCACCGGGTTCGCCATCCGGCTGGCCCCATTCCATGTCGTCAACCAGTGGGGTGTGCTGATTCACACCGTTCTCGGACTGGGCTTTCTCGTTCCGACTCTCCTTTACCTTGTCCGTCATTGGCGTGCCTATCGAGTGCAGTCTGTGTCCGACGCCTTGCTGCTTGGCTATCTCTGCTTGGCATTTCTGCTGGCCTGCCTGATCAGTGGCGCAATCGTCACGGCGCAGGCTTTGTGGACAACGCGCACCAGCGCCGCGTGGCGTGACTTCCATCTGCTGACGACGGTGGGCCTGCTCGCGGCAGGAGGGGCCCACTTGGCTCTTTCCTATTGGCGGATTCGAAGGGAGCAGGAGGTCCGAAACGCGCGCATGGGGCTGTTCCATGCGGCGGGGTTAGCGGCGGTTGCCTGGCTCGCCGTTGGTTTGGCGGCGATGGTCCACGGCGGCAGGCAACCGGTCAACCGTCTGCCCGACGACTACCGGTATCTGTACGGCGCCAACCGGCCGTTTGCGCCGAGCCTGGCCCGGACATCGACGGGCGGTGCGATCGACTCACAATCGCTGGCCGGCTCGGAGAGTTGCGGTACTACCATGTGCCATGAACAGATTGTCCGGGAGTGGGCGCCGAGCGCCCACCGCTATGCGGCGATGGACACCGTGTTTCTCGCCATCCAGGAGGTGATGGCGAAGCAAAACGGTCCTGAGTCAACCCGTTATTGCGCCGGGTGCCACGATCCGATTTCGCTGTTCTCCGGAACCAAGAACATCTTTGTGGACAACCTGACCAGCTTGACGGGATACCAGGAGGGGATCTCGTGCCTGGTCTGCCACGCAATTCAAAAAACCGACGTCAGAGGCAATGCGAATTACACGATTGCTCAGCCCCGCGAGTATTTGTGGCAGTGGCAGACGCAGGGAGCGCGCCGGATCGCGCGGGATTTTCTCATCCGCGCCTATCCCAGGGAGCATAACCGCTTGAGCAAGCGGATGTTCAAAACGCCGGAGTTTTGCGCGGCCTGCCATAAACAGTTCATTGACCAGGAAGTGAACCGCGCCGGCTGGGTACAGTTGCAGAACCAATACGACAACTGGGCCGCCAGCCACTGGTTCACCAAAGGGAATCCTCGCAAGACGGTGGAGTGCCGTGAATGCCACATGCCATTGGCGCCATCGCGGGATCCGGCGGCTGGGGACAGCGCCGATTATAACCGAAACGCAGGCGACAGCCAGCACCGGAGCCATCGCTTCCTGGCCGCGAATAACTTCATGCCCGCCGTGTTGAATCTGCCTGGGGCTGATGAGCACATCCGAGCCACGGAAGCCTGGTTGCGCGGAGAATTGCCCGTACCGGAGATCCGCGAAAAATGGGCTGACGGCCCTATCGTTCAGATCGCGATTGAGGCCCCGGCCGCGGTGCGGAGCGGTGATCAGGCTTCCATTCGCGTCCGGATGACCTCCCACAAGGTGGGTCACGATTTCCCAACAGGCCCCCTCGACATGATCCAAAGCTGGGTTCACATCACTGTTTTGGATGACCGCGGAAACACTGTGTTTGAGTCGGGGCGGCGCGACGCGGACAACTTCATCGAGCCGGGGAGTTTTCTGTTCAAGGCGGAGCCGGTAGACCAGTTCGGAAACCTCATTGACCGCCACAACCTGTGGGAGATGGTGGGCGTCCGGTATCGCAGGAGCCTGTTCCCCGGGTACGAGGACTTTGTCGAGTACACGGTGGATTGCCCATCCGGATCTCCGGCGAAGAGGAGGAGCGGCGGACAGGATTCATTCCAGTTCACGGCGCCGGGCGCAGCCACGAGCCGCAGCCTGGTGGTAACCGCCCGTCTTCTCTACCGGAAAATTGACCAGTTCCTGCTGAACTACGTCGAGGGCAAGAAGTCGGCGCGGACGGCGCCCGTTGTTGAGATCGCCCGAGCCGAGCACAGCATCGAGGTGCGGCCAGAATGACTTCGCTCGATGCTGCTCCCGACAGCCGAAACCGTCTGAGCCGCAGGATGCATCGAGTCCGGCTGGCCGTCCGCTGGAGCCTCTTGGGCTTGGCGGGATGCCTCCTGTTGTGGCTAGGCAGGGGACAACTGAGCAGGGAACGTCGGTACAACCCAGGCGAGGAAATGGAAGGAATCACCCGCGAGATGGAACGGCCGGCCGGGCTTCCGGGCGGCGGACTTCGGTTTACCGACATCACACGGGAGGCCGGATTGAGTTCGTTTCTCACATTCGCCGGAAACCGGACCTCCCAACTCCCGGAAGACATGGGTGGCGGGGCCGCCTGGGGAGACTACGATAACGATGGCGACGATGACCTGGTCGTGGTAAGTGCGGGTGGGCCGCTCCATGCTCGCGAAGCGGAGTTGGCGCCGTCGATCCTGTACGAAAACATTGGCGGCGGCCGGTTCCGGCATCACGCTGGCTTTCCCGATCTCCGGATTCGCGGCATGGGCGCGGCCTGGGCGGATGTGGATAACGATGGCTGGCTTGATCTCGCCGTCACCGGCAATAACACCATCCTCTTGTTCCGCAATCGCCAAGGGCAATTTGCGCCGAGCGGCACGATCCGCTCCCGGCCCGGATTCTGGACGGGCGCAAGCTGGGGAGACTTCAATCGCGATGGCTGGCCGGATCTCTATGTGTGCGGGTATGTCAAATACCGCTATGACCCCAGCCAGCGGGCTGTTCACACCCAGCAATTTGGCCAAACCGTTCCTCACACGCTCAATCCCTCCTCCTATGCGCCGGAACGCAACCTTCTGTTCCGCAACGATGGGAAGGGCGGCTTGCAGGAGGTAGCCGGGCAACTCGGGGTGGACAATCCCTCCGGGCGGAGTCTGAGCGCTCTCTGGCACGACTTCGACAATAACGGCTGGCCGGATCTGTATGTTGCCAACGATATCTCCGAAAGCAAGTTGTATCTGAACCGCGAAGGCAGGTTTGAGGATGCGGGCAGCTCCGCCTGGGTTGCTGAGTACCGCGGATCGATGGGACTTGCGGCCGGCGACTTCGATCGCGATGGGGATGACGACCTGTTCATCAGCCATTGGGTGGCCCAGCAGTTCGCGCTTTACGAATCCTTGCTTGCCCAACAGTCTTTGCTGAAGACCGGTGGCGGCAAACCGGGAGCAGCCGCTCTCCGCTTCACGGACGTCGCGGAGATGAGGGGAATTGGGCAACCAACCCTTCGCTCGATTGGCTGGGGCGCCGAGTTCGCGGATTTCGACAGCGATGGGTGGCTGGACCTTGCCGTGGCGGCTGGAAGCACCTTTGAGTCCGACACCGAACCGAAGCGGCTGTTGGGTCTGCCTTCCTTCCTATTCCGCAACATCCGCGGCGAGAACTTCGCGGCGGTGACTGATGAGGGGTTCCCGTTGCGGGCGGTCCGGGTGAGCCGGGGCTTGGCTGTCAGCGACTTCGACGGCGATGGCGACGTCGATCTCGCCATTGTGGACCTGGATGGCGGAGTTCGCCTGATTCGCAACGACTCGCGCCAAGGCCATAGCCTGCGACTGTCGCTTCGAGGACGGCCGGACCGTCCCTGGAGCGGAGGCGATGGCGCCCAGGTAACCGCATGGCTGGGCGGGACCCCGTTACGGCGAACCGTATCCAGCGCTTCCTACCTGTCACAGAGTTCGCGGTCGGTCCACATCGGTCTCGGTGAGTCGAGCATGGCAGACCGGGTAACGGTGCGGTGGCCTGACGGGCGGGTGGAAGATGTAGGACCGCTCAAAGCGGGCGTCACTTGGCGGCTCACCCCTGGCCAGCCCCCGCTCGCCTTACCGGCCGGAATGAGCGAACGGGAGCGGCAAGTTGCATTTTGGGACAAGCAGAGGGCAGCGATGGACCGGCTGAAAAAGGATCGCGATCCACGATCGGCCGCGCTCCTGTTCCAGGATGCGTTGGCGCTGGACCCGCGGCATGAGGATGCCCGATACTACCTGGCGAGTTGCCTGGCCAGCCTGGGAGACGCGCGGGGCGCAATGCGGGAGATTGAGGCGCTTCTGACGGTGAATCCATCCAGCCATCGGGCGCTTCAGCGGCTGGCGTACCTGCGCGCCGCCACGGCGCGCGGCGCGTCGGATCTGCGGCAGGCCGCCAAGGAAGCCGGACGCGCTCACGCTCTGAACCCTGAGGAGACCGGGGCGCTTCTGCTACTGGCCGAAATTGAGTTGCTCAGCGGACGGCCAGTGGAGTCCCAAGTTCACCTGAAACGGGTCGTGCGCAGCAATCATCGCTCGGCGCTGGCTCACTTTCTTTTGGCGTACCTGGAGTTCCGCGCCGGCAACGCGGCGGCAGGCAAAATTCAGCTGGAGGCTACAGTTCGGGCGCGCGGCAAGGAGTGGAAACCGCGGGGCAGCGTTCAGGAAGGCGACGTCGAGCAGAGGATGCATGAAGACACTTCCCTGTTGGTTCCGCTCGCAGAAACCTGGGACGGCAAACAGGATCCGCAGGCTACATTCGCCTCACTGGACCGCAGGCTCTCGCGGGGGCAGCAGGGGAGAGGTGGCGCGAGCCGCTGAGACTAGTTCGCCTTGCGGCAGGCGGCAAGGTTCGGTGCGAGTCCGGCCAGCTTGGCCTCCGAAAACGCCTTGCGCTGGGGGGCAAGACGGCGGTATGCCTGTGCGGCTTGCTGGTACGCCTCGCAGGCATTCCCATGGCCGGATCTCGCAAGAATATCGGCTCGCTCGCGATGTGCCCATCCGAGAGTGTCCAAAGCGCCATAGGCCATCGAGTTGTTCACAAGGGCTTCGGCGTGACCGATGGACTCTTGCAGCGATGCCAGCGCCTGCCGCCACCGGCCCTCCTTGGCCTGGAAGTGGCCGACTTGAGCCAGGGCATACGCCAGCCGGTCGCGCAGGCGCGCGTCCTTCGGGTCGGCTTCCCACAATACCCGGCGAAGCGTCGCGCTCTCCCTGGCGAGACTGGAGGCTTTCAGGAATTCTCCCTTCTTGCCCCATCCTGTCGCAATCAGGCCGAGACTTTGGGCCAGTTCCAGTTGTGCTATGGAGTTGCGTGGGTCAGTCAGGACTCGCCGCCGGTCGAGGTCGGCGGCCGTGTGGGCGTGGTCGAGGAAACAATCCGCATCTGTCAGGCACATTCCGCACAAGTATTTGTGGACACGGGCAAGATCGCGCATTTTCTCCGCATCGGAGGGATGGGCTTGCAGCAGTTTCTCGTAGATCGCTTTGGCCTGGTAGCCGTGGTTCCGTCGCTCTTGCGGGCTGAGGAATTCATCGGTGGCGGTCGCCATCTCCGAATGCGCGGCGGCGAGTCCCCGCGCCCCCTTTTCGTCGTCTGGATCCGCCTGCGCGAGTTGCCGCCAGTGGTCCAGGGCTACACGCTTCAATTCCAGCGAACGCAGCGGTTGGCCGGCGTGCAGGAGTTGGGCGCCGATGAGGACATAGAGCCGCCCAGCCTCCAGCAGGGCCGAACGATGACGGGGGTGCGCCGCCAGGATGGTTTCCAGGATCTTTCTCGCTTTGGCGTACGATTCCAGGGCGCCCGCGGTATCGCCGAGATTGGAGAAATTCGGATTCCCTTGCACGTTCCCCAACCTGATGTAAGCCGACGACAGTTCCAGTTGCAGGCCGACATCCTCGCTGCTCTCGCGGGCCAGCGAGTCCAGGTATTCGCGCGAGCGAGCCACCATGAGCCGTCGAACCTCGGTTGCGCCGGCGAGTTTCGAGATCGGATCATGAAACTCAAACAGGATGGAGCGGGCGAGTTTCCGGACCTCGCCGAATCTGCGCTCGGCGACTGCCCGCTCGCGGCGCGCCACGTGCATCTGCCAGGTCACGGTAGCGCCGGCGGCCAACAAGAGCGACGCCATGATCGCCCCAGCCGCCACCGGCAGGCGATTGCGGTTCACCCACTTGCTCAACCGGTACATGCGCGTGGGGGCGACCGCGGAAACGGGCTTGCCAGCGAGGAAGCAATCCAAGTCCGCGGAGAACTCGCGCACCGTGGCATAGCGCCCCGAGGCCGATTTCCGGATCGCCTTCATCACAATCTGTTCAAGCTCCCCGCCAATGCCGGGAGAGGGTGGGTCCTCTTCGACCACGCGTCGCAGAAGCTCCAGCGGCGAGCATTCGCGGCAGGGGAACGCCGGCCTTCCGGCCAGTAGTTCGTACAGCAATAGTCCCAAGGAGTACACGTCGCTGGCTGTGGACACCGCGCCACCCTGCAACTGCTCGGGACTTGAGTAGTTCAACGTCGCGATCCGGTTCTGAGGAAGTGTGAGGGAACCCTCCTCGCCGTGCTTCATGAGCACTCTGGAGATGCCGAAGTCGAGCAGTTTGGGAACGCCATCGGGTGTCACCAGAACGTTGCCGGGTTTGATATCCCTGTGGATCACCAGATTCCGGTGAATGAAATCGATGGCTCCGGCCACCTTCTGAAAGATTTCGATCCGGCGGGCGACACTCAAGTTCTGCTTGCGGCAGTACTCGTCCACGGGCACGCCGTCGACCAGTTCCATCACAAGGTAGGGCGTGCCTTCGTCGCTCACCCCGGCATCCAACAATTGGGCAATATTCGGATGGCGAAGGCCGGCGAGAATCCGCTTCTCGCTTTCAAAGCGCTTCCACGCGTCGCCGCCGGCGGTGAGAAAGCCCACGAACTTGACCGCCACTTGGCGGCTGAATTCTCCGTCGTCGCGCTCAGCCAGATAAACGACCCCCATGCCTCCGCGTCCCAGTTCACGGACGAGCCGGTAGGCTCCCGCGCGGCGGCCGCTGGGCGAGGGAGGAAGGGGTGGTTCGGCGGGTAGAAACTGTTCGAAGTAGGATTCCGCGGCTCCAAGGCTTTCCAGCAACTCACGCGCTTCGCGCGCCGTGGGCGGATCCTCCGCGCACAACCGCGTCAACTCCGCCTCGCGCGCGGGCGCATCGAGTTCGAGTAAGCGGAAGAAAACCTCTTCAGCTTTCCGGCTGGAGCCGGAGTTCATCGTCGCCCCCCTGCATTTGCCGGTAGAGCCAGACCTTGGCGATGGTAAGTTCCTTTTTGACCATACTCGGAGAGAGGTCCTGCGACTCCGCGATTTCCGGGATGGTCAGCCCAGCGAAGAACCGTAATTCCACGATCCCGGCCCGTCTCGGATTCACCTTCTCGAGCCGGCTTAAACAAGCGTCCAGCGTCAAGTAGTCCGCTTCGGTGAACCAGGGGGCTTCGATCGCCGAGTCCAACCCGATGGTGCCCGCGGCAGCCTCGCGTTTGCGCGCCCGGTGGTAGCGCGCGTAGTCCACGAGCACCTGACGCATCAGCCTGGCTGCGATTCCGTAGAAATGCTTCCGGTCGCGCCACGACTCCGGGGGTTGCCCTGTCAGCCTGAGGAACGCCTCGTGAACCAGACTTGTCACACTGAGCGTGTGGCCTGACCGTTCCTGGCTCATGTAAGCGCGCGCGATGGCCCGGAGTTCTTCGTAGACCAACGGCAGCACCTTGCCACGCGCCTCGCGATCGCCAAACTGCCACTGCCGCAGAAGCGCAGTCACCGCGCCTCGGTCCAGCGCCGTCTCCATTGCGTCCAGAGTGTACCATGCGCAACGCCGGCTGCTCCATGGTACGGACCGCATAGAACCGTGTCCCCCGCTCCATCGTGCTTGCGAGCAGGCGAGCGCCGGTTGGACGTATGGCTCGGGGCGATTGGCCCTCACGTTCCGCGCAGAGGCCGACGCTGAATTTCATGGATGAATGGACCATACCAGGCCTGCGCACAAGCGCTCTCTCGATAGGCGGGAACAGGGAAGCAGCGCCTGGATGATCTGGAAGCAGCGCGGCAGCGGTCGCGCTGCACCGCACCGGGAAGGGGCCGCGATAGCCTGGGCCGCGTCCATCCCATCGCGTGCAAACATCACGGTCCCGCAGACACTCCCGCGATCGGCGTGCCTTCCGCGATCCATTCCGACCTACGGCAGCGTCGCGCAGATTGCGTAGACATGGTAACTGGCCGAGCCGTTGATTTCGGGGTTGTCATAGTGCCACCCGCATTGCCATGCGTTGTTGAGCCCTCCGTCAGCCGAGAATGGCCGGTTGGCATACCTCTGGAACTGCCACGTGGCGATGCAGCCGCCGCCGAGCACCCTCTTACCTTGGCTGCATTTCGCAACCTTGGTCACACCTGCCAGAGCGTCGCTATAGGCGATCCCCCCCGCGTTCTCAACCACTTCATACCCCGAGAGCGCCGATGCTCCCGCGGGCCCCTGAGGTCCCACCGGCCCGATGGGTCCTTGCGGTCCCACTGGCCCGATGGGTCCCTGAGGTCCCACCCGTCCGGCCGGACCCGCGGGCCCGGCCGGTCCGGGAACGCCCTGCGGACCTTGAGGGCCGGCTGGTCCCTGCGGACCCGCGGTCACCAGGGTCACTTCCGCCTGTGCGCCAAAGATCTTGCCGAGCAGAGTTTCGTTGCGCCTCACTTCGAGCAGATAGGTGCCCGGCGCTTGAACGCCGGAGACGCTTACCACAATCAGCCCGGGCGTCCAATTGCTGACCGTTTGGGCGATGCCGTTCAGACGCACTGATCCACGGCGGGGCCGAAGTTAATACCGCCGATCGACATGAGATCGGGCGCCCCCGAGGGGAGATAGGTGAACGTGACGTTGTGAATCGTCAGTGGGATTTGCGGAGGTTCAACTCCGGAAGCGATCATAGCGGGCAGAAGTGCGCAGAGCGCCGTAGCCCAGACTCTCTTGGTTTGCATGGCTATTCCTTTCTGACTGTCGGACTTGGGACCAGTTCGCTCAGAAGCGCTTCCTCGTCCGGCCGTTTCTCCGGCCTCACACTGACGTGCGAAGAAACTCAGCAAAGCGGACACCGCAAACGCCAGGCACACAGGGTAAGAAGGCAGAGTACTAAAGACCTCCGCGACCTGCGTGCGACGGAGTTGCGGCGAGGTGCGGGGAGTCCTCGATGTTCAGGGGGTACGGATAGAACTCAACCGGGGGTTCGTCTCTCACGGCGTGTCCATACGTCAGGCGGCGCGGTTACAAGGCGAGGGTCCAGCGCCGTCTCCGTTGCGTCCATAGTGTGCCGCAGGCGATTTGAAGGCCCGATAGTGTGGAACTCATGGTACCGACGGTATAGAACCGGATTGAGTGTCCGCTTCCCTCGGCGTTCTCGCACGTCAGCATGAGGCCGAAGAATCCATATGTTTTCGACCCTCAAGCCGCAAGGAGGTGTTGTATGAACTGCCAAGAGAAGTCGTCGCCCGCGCCGGCCGTCAGCGACCGGGCCGCCTTCCCAAGCCGGAACCGAGAGAACCAGGGACAGCCCTCCGCGAGGAACGGCGTCGCCTCGCGCGCCGTTGTGCCGTTTCTCGGCTTGATACTCGCGACACTGAGTTGTCCCGCTCCAGTTCTCGCGGGCGCTTTTTCCGCAAGCGGGCTCGTGGAGCAAACTCTCCGCCCACAGGGCCCTGCGGGCGTGTCCTCATCAGGCCCCACTAGTTCTCAGACCGCTTGAAAGAGTTCCATGTATAGCCGAACTTGCGGCGAGCAGACTTGCGGTCGAATTTCCATTCGATCTTTGTGCCCGCTTGGTTCGTACGGCGATTCCAGGCTGTGCTTTCTCTGCGTAGCGTCTTCAGGTCGGGGATTCTTCTGGCGCCGAGACATTGCCGCGAGAACATGCCGATTTCGATTTCGGCCTGATTGAGCCAGCTTCCGTGCTTCGGCGTGTGGTGGATGGTGAAGCGGCCCCAGATCTCGCCACCGACTTCGGTCCCGTAGAGATCCGTGAGGATTTGCGGCAGTGGATGTTGAGATTGTCCATCACCAGATGGATGGTTCTGGCCTCCGGGTAGTGTAGGGCCAGGTGGAAGGCCACCTGTGCGAACTGAAACGCCGAGCGATCAGGTGTGGGAAAGGTGAAGTGCCGGCCTGCTTTGGGCTCTACCGCGCAGAACACATTGGCGGTTCCACGCCGCTCATACTCGTTGTCGCGTCTGGCCTCACGCCCCGGCACGGCTGGAGTTGCGGAACGGACGTCGGCATGGAGGGTGACCGGCTTCTCGTCCAGGTACACCACCGGTTCTTGCGGATCGTAGGGCCGGTCATATACCTCCAGAACGTCCTCCATGCGGGCAACGTAGTCTTCATTCAGTTCGGCCACGCACCACATTTTTTTCCCGCCACGGCTTGAGATCGTGGTGGAGCAGCAGAACCCGGATGGTTTCTCTTCCCACGCGTGGAACGAGTCGCCGCTTGACGGCTTCCTCGGCCACCAACCGCACGGTCCATCGGGCGCGCCCTTCAGGCGGATCGCTGCAGACCATGGCGATGATGCGCTGCCTCTGACGGTCCTCCAGCAACGTAGCCGCTCCGGGCCGTTCCCTCTCGTAAAGCGCCCGTTCCAGGCCTTCTTGCTGGTAGCGGTGGCCCACCTTACGGATGGCCTGCGGCGTCAGGGCAACTATCGTGGAGATCCGCGGCGCGCTCACGCCCTGGGCCAGTTGCAGCAGCGCCAGCGCGCGCAGCACGACTCGCACCGGCTGCACGCCCCCGCTCAACAGCTTCCGCAACTCTTTCTGGTCCTTCGGAGTGACTTCGATGCGCAGAGCGGGGCGAGCCATACCCAAGCATGCGCCAAAACATTTTCGATTGGAATTGGTTTATTAGAACTTTTTCAAGCGGTCAGAGAACTAGTCCGTCCGGCGTTAACTCGCTCCGCCGCACTGAACTTGCATCAGGCCGCCGAGCGGCAAGAACCGTACTATTTAGTTGCAGTCCACTAATAAGTACGATTATGTATAGGTACGCTTTCATTGTTTGTACCACCGTCAAGAATCATGACCTGTAACCTCCTGCCGCAGCGAGTGCCAACACTCGTGACCAGAATAAGTTGTGCCTGTGTTTCAATGTATCTTACATTGCTCATTCAACAAGTAGCCCAGAAGTACCAATCCTCGCCACGGAGGGCTATTATTTTGTACCAAGTGCCAGCCGCCTGCTGCTGATGTTCACCCGTGGATAAACTCACACCTTGCGCATGTTCCCTCTGGGGAGAAAATAGCCATCAGCCTGATGGTCGATGGGTGTCGTGCCCTATTACATACTGTACTTAGACGTGTAACTTTGGTCTGGCTTGTTGATCCCACATGTCCAACCACACAGGTTTGGCCGCACTATAGGTCGCCGCCAGTGGCCCGGAGGCGGTCGTTTTGGCAGCCTTCTCGTGCGCTACTCAGAAAGGTCGAGCTGGCTCACACGCTCCTCGCGGGGTGTTCGCCGGCTCAATCTCACGTCGCCGTGTTGGTTCCCGGCTGTCGCAGGGAGTCGCTCATCGTCGGTCGTCTTATTCTCTTGAAGGCAGGAAGTTCTCCAGCACCCACAAGTCGTACTGCGCGCCGGTCCGTGTGTAGGACATCGTCTTGCCGTCTGGGCTCAGCGCCACATCCGCCGTTGGGCCATCGGTCCTGAGGAGCAACCTGCGTTCACCGCCCCCTACGGGATAGGCCCAAACGCCGTTGTCGGTTCTGATCACTACGTTTGCGCCGTCCGGGGTCCAACTGATCGAGCGGCGATTGTGAGGGATGCCGCGCGCCTGCGTTTCGCCCCACTCGCGCACCTGTCCCGTTTGCGTGTCGATGAAGAGCAGCCGCCGCGACGTCCACTTCCCTATGACCACGCATGCCAGGCTCTTGCCATCCGGCGATACCGCCAGATGAAAAGTGGGCCCGTCCAAGGTGGCGAGTAGCCGTTTTGTCTTGGTTCGCGTGTCGAACGCTGTGATGGTGCGATAACCTGAACCAATATTGGTCATGTAGATGACGCTCGCGTCGTTTGTCGCCGCCGGGAAGCCGTTCACGCCCTCCGCCACCAGACGGCTCTCGCCGGTTTCGGTATCGAATCCACGGAGGCTCTGAAGCTCCTGTTCACCCGTCGTTGAACCCCTTCTGTAGAGAAGGGTGCGGTTGTCCGACAGCCACTGCGGCGAGAAGGGACCTGGCGCCACAGGAAAGGAGAGCGTCTTTTCACGGCCGGTTGTGAGGTCGCGGATATGCACCAGCGTGCCGCTGTAAGTGAATCCAAACCAGGCCAATTTCTTGCCATCGGGTGACCACGCGGCGTACCCGTTGCCGCCCTCAAACCGCGCCGTCACTCTCTCCGTTTTCCCGGGCTCGCCCGAGCCGGCATCCAGCCTCACCAGGTAGCTGTCGAGCTTTCGGGCTTCCTCCACGAAATAGAACTTGCCGCTGACCGTCAGGCCCGCCGGCCAGGTGTGCGCCGGCATTCCGGCGCGGAGCAATCTCGGCTCTCCAGCGGCCTTTCCGTCTGCCACGGGGACAAACCATAGACCAGTCGCCTCCCTTCCTGCTCCAAAGCAGCACACCGCTGCCGTCCGGAGCCCAACCCATCGGGCGCGCCACGGGCCCGCCCGGCAGAAGCTCCTGGTCAAAGGAGCCGTCCACCGCCATGAGACGAACATGGGTCCCCAGCAAGTCGGGGTCGACTTCTTCGGGCGCCGGCGGTCCGGAGCGCACCGCGGCACCCGCCACGTATACGACATGTGCGCCGTTGGGGGAGACAAAGGCATGATGATCGCTGCTGGACAACTGCTTCAGACGCCTCACCTCCCCATCGGCAATGTTGACCAGACACAGATGGGTCGTTCCTTGGCTGGAGACCTGCGCCAACACATGCCGCTGATCCGGAGTCCAATCTTTCGGAATCACCCAGCTGTTCCCGGTCAGCTTGAACAGCGTCCGCATCCCGGAGCCATCCGCGCGAACCACTCGGAGTTCAGCGTCCTGGGCTCGGTTCTTGTATGTTGCGAAGGCCAGCCATTTGCCGCCTCTCGACAAAGCGGGTGCCGCCATAGGTGTCGCCATTCCAGTCCAGTTTCACGGAGAATCTTCTCCCTCCCGTGTCACTGTGTCGTACAGACCCTGGCTGCCTCCCGAATCCGGAGTAGGAGAAGCTGATCAGGCGTCCGTCGGATGACACGCCTTTCACCGTGCGGGAACCGCTCCGCCGGAATCCACACGCTGCAGGCTCATCCCTCCCGCCGCCGCGGTCCCGGCAGTCAGCGCCGCCAGCCCTGCCCGCGCCTGCGAGGCGTACTGGCCGGACGCGCCGTACTCTTTCACGACGCGCTCATACGATTTGCGCGCCTCAGCCTGGCCGAGCTTCTCCTGGCACTGGCCAAGTTGGTAGAGCGCGCGGGCGGCTATCCCGGGTTGCTTGGCGTATTGAGTCGCGATACGGCGATACTGCTCGGCCGCGCCCTTCAGATCACCCTGTACCACCTCCTTGTGCATCGCCGCTTCCAGTTCTTTCCCCGCGGTTGCCGGTTGGGCTGCGCCATGCGCAAACTGCGCTGTAAACGCCGCCACCAGAATCCAATGAGCCACTCTGTTCATGATGGAGAACCTCCCGAAACAGAGCCTACCGGCCCAGTGCGTGGAAGCTCCCCAGGAAGTGTCACGATTGCGTAAGACCTCATAGGTCGAAGCGGTATCCCAGGCCGCGGACGTTGACGATATATGTAGGCTCGGCAGGGTCGGGCTCGATCTTGCGGCGCAGGTTGGCGATGTGGTTGTCGACAATGCGGTCGCTGGCGAAGGTATTCGACCCCAAGCGCCGTCCAGCAACCGAGCGCGGCTCAGCACGCGGCCACGGGCTCGAATGAAGCAGTCGAGGATCTTGAATTCCAGCGGAGTGAGATCCACAGGTTGGCTGCCGCGCTCAGTTCGCCTCGGGCAAAAGCTCACCTCGATCTCCCTGAAGCGGAACCACTCGGAGGCAGGCGTCGCGCCCGCCCTCCGCAGCAGGGCCTTGACCCGGGCGCGCAGTTCGAGTGGTGCTGTAGGGCTTGGTGAGGTAATCGTCGGCGCTTCAGTTCGGAAGCCGCGTACCTTGTCGGCTTTCTGCGCCTTGGCGGTGAGTATCAGAATCGGCGTGCTGATACCAGCCCGCCGCACTTCACGGCAGATCTGAAGACCATTCCGGCCGGGCAGCATGAGATCCAGGAGGATCAGATCGTAGGGGCGCCCCAGGGCCAGACGTGCGCCCGCCGTTCCATCGGAGGCCACCTCCACTTCGTAGCCTTCCCAGACGCAGGTCGTCTTCCAGCCTGAGGGCGATGGCCGGTCCGTCTTCGACGATGAGGATTCTCGTCATAGCGATTTGGAAGCGGGCAGCACCAGGGAGAAATGTGCTTCCCCACCGGCCCGGGCTTCGCAGTTCGATCTTTCCACCATGCTCTCGGACGATGTGCTGAACCATGGCTAGACCCACGCCTGTCCCCGGCGCCGACAGATCCCTGGCGGAGCTGCCGCGAACGAAACGGCGGAAGACTAAGCGTCGTTCACGAGGCGGAATACCCACCCCCTCGTCCCGCACCCGGATGGTGACCCGCTTCACGTCCCCGAGCACGACACCCACACCGTGGGGCAGCCGGGGAGTATTTCAGGGCGTTGTCGATGAGGTTACGGACAGCCAGCGATAGCGCCTCGGCGTCGGCGTCGATCCACAACTCCGGCCGTCCTGACACGTCGAGCTTCCGGCCACCGGCTTTCACCAGGGGTTCGAACTCACCACACTTGCGTGGCCAGCGAGGAGGCGTCGATGCGCTGGAAGCGGTATGGGTGCACACCGGCCTCCATGCGCCTGAAGTTGAGAAGCGTCTCGACGAGCCTTTGCAGACGAAGTGCCTCGGCGGTGAGGGTCTCGTAGTATCGTTATGCCGGCTCTCCCCGGCACGCGACCCACGGCCAGCAACTCGAGAGATGGCGCATGGCTGCCAACGGCGAACGGAATTCGTGGAGACGGCGGAGACGAAATCGGACTGAGACGTGTCACGGCCGCCTCCGCAGAATGAGCCGCTACATGAGCTAAGTTGCAAGCGCGATGAACCCAATGGCTGCGTACAGAATCATCGTGAGGAACCTCTCTGCCGGCGGCCTGCGCAGAACCGGAGCGCGCCGGAGTGACCGAAACCGACCACGGCAAGCCGGTGTGGGCGGTCATGCGGATGGCCGACCGTGCTGTGGAGCCGGTCCTCCCGGCGAGCGCTTTGCCTCGGTGTCAAGCAACCCGATGCGAAAGCGCCGGTCGCTTTGATGCGGCGTGAGCAGGGCTGCGGTGGGCAGAAATAGGGCGGCGGTGCGCGTGCCAGAGCGGGTCCAAGCACGAACCAGACCGCCCTGGCCGCGCGGGACAATCATCGTCCCACGTTCATCAGCGGACTCGCGCAGGCGGGCACAGGCCTCCGACGCCGCCTCCGAAAGCGCGGTTGCGGGGAGCGCCGCTCCATCGTTCAGCAGACGGCCCACCTCTTGCCAACAGAACAAGAACTGGCCATGCGCGAGCAGCCACTTGCCTGCTTCCAATCCGCGGCGCAGGCGCAAGGCCTGTTCTATTGCCTCGGGCCTCGGTCCCGCCGCTGATCAGAATCTCGGCCATGGCCAAGCGGGCAACCAGCTCAGCCGGAGCGCCGGCCACCCGTGCGTCTCCCATCGCGGCCAGTTGCCCGTAGGCCTGAGTGCCTGATCGTTGTGCCCTGGTTGCGGTTGATGCGTCCCATCCGCAGTAGCGCCCCGGCGCGCATCGCAAGGTGGGGGCTGTCCGCCAGACGCCGGTAGGCGGCGATTGCCTCTGCGGCCCTGCCGGGCTGAAACTCGAACAACTCCACCGCGCCCAAATCCGGCGGCGTCACCTCGGGGGCCGCCTCCGCGTCGGGATCATAGAGCAACCGGCCCTGAGGATGCGCTTCGATTCGTCTCCTGTTGCCAAGGAGCAACAAGTCCGCCGGTGGAAGAACGCCGGGCTGCGGTGGCCGGGTTAGCCAGACGGAGAGCCGCGCTTCCCACACCGCCAGATCGGCGCGCATCAGCGCGGGAAGACGTTCGGCCCAGACTTCGGCTTGCTGCTGAGCCTCGTCCTGGTGGCGGCGCGCTCCTGGCGGATGAGGCTCCATCCGGCCCATGAGAGCGCAACCGCTGACAAGAGAACAGCCCAGCAGTAGGGGTGAGCAGTGGCCACGGTGGCCGCCATCGATCCCGGATGCCCATTGCGCGTCCATTATAGAAGCGGTTTGCTCACGAGACATTCCCTGGAATTAGTCACGATTGTGTACTGGCGGGCTATTTCCAGGCTGGGAGGAAGCTGTCGAGGGCCCAAACTTGAAGCTTCGATTCCCTTCGCACAGTCAACATCCGCCGGCCGTCGGGACTAAGCCACAGTCCCTGAAGCTTGTTTGTGGGCGCATCCTTGCGGATGGGATCGCCGCCATCCACTGGGTAGACGACAATCTGCTCCTTCGGGTTCTTGCGCCAATTGGACTCCAGCACGACTACGGAGCGGTTGTCCGGTGTCCAGGAGATGCCGCGGAACTCACCATCCTCCCGGGCGTACTTGAGCTCCGTCTTGCCTGTGGAAACATCGGTGATCCATAGGTCTCTTGTTGGTAACACGCCAGTGTTGACCATCCGGAGACAAGTGCAGTTGCCAGGAAGCGGGTTCGCCAAGTCCTGTCATGGGAATCTGCCTCCGCGGTACCCGATGCGAGATCCCGGACGAACAGCGACGAGCGTTTGAAGTAGTAGAGTCGTCCTCCATCCGGGGACATCGCGAATAGCCCAGGCTGCTCGGCGGCCACCAACATCCGGGCCATGCCGGTCTGTAAGTCGACTTCGAAGATCCCACGGTCTCCCCCATTCGCCATTCCGCCAGCGAGCAGCGCCGTCCCATTCGCGTTCCACTCCACGCGTGCCAATCGCGTCAACTGGATCAGCAGGAACGCCCTCGCCCGTCGCGACCGTGCGAATTTTCGCTGTTGACCAGTCCGACATCGCGAGGATTTTCTTCCCGTCCGGCGAGTATCGGACTCCCATGCCCAGGATGTCCCTGGGGCCCCTTGCCACCTGCCATCACAGTGTTCAGTGGGCCCGGCGGTGGCATGGCTTGTGTCGATCTGGCCTCGAGAACCTCCCCTGCCAACCACATGGCGCGCACAAGGAGCACGCCTCCCGAGCCGAGGCCGATCACCCTGCCGGGATTGGGAGGCAGCGCCGCCAGCATTCGATCTGGACCGCCTGCAACTCCATCGCGAAGAGGCAAGTCGTGCAAGGTCGCGGTGTTGTTCTGCCAGCGGACGATGTAGAGGCTCCTTCCATCGCGGGCCCACGCGGCAAGAGGGTAGCTTGCTTGGCCACCTCCACGGGCTTTCCAGCCTGGCGACAACAGGAATCACAACGATGGACCTCGGTCGCCTGAGGCACGTCGCCCCCCGCATCGCTGACCGCCAACCACCTTCCATCGGGAGAGAACTCCATTCGAGCGCCCGGTGAGATCACGATCTTGGACGACTCTGGAACATCCCGCCGTCTGAACCGCTCCACCACCCTGTGGCACCAGTAGTCAACTTCTGTGTCGGGCGCCCCCTGGCGGAGACTGCGATCCGCGTTCCGTCGGGTGACCAAAGCGTGCGGTTGCAGATTGCTGAATTGCTTTCCCAGCAGAGTTCGCTCACCTTGCCCGTTGGAATTGATGACGTGCAACTCGTACGCGTTGGTCGTCTGCGGTTTGGTGAACTTCAGCCGTGTAAATGCCACTTTGGCGCCGTCCAACGAAATCGCGGTTCCCTTCCGTCTCCTCCCGATTTCTCAAACCCACCGCGGTTTGTGAGCCGCCGAATCTCCCCGGTCACCATGTCACCGATCGACACGTCGCTGGTCACCCAATCGGGCAATGATATGTAGCGTCCGTCGGATGTCATCGTCCCCCGGTGTCCACGGCGTCGTCCCCACACAACGCGCGCATTTGCGGGCCCGTCACCGAGCTGGTGATCCCCAGCGCCGCAGCCGCGCCCGTGCTCGCGAGGCCGCATCCTTCTGTTCGGCGAACTCCCGGATGGCGCGTTCATACGCCTTGCGCGCCTCCGCACTGCCCATTCTCGTAGCACTGCCCCATCCGACCCAGGGTTTGGCGGCCACGGCTCGATTGGAGCCGCGGGCGAGCTGTTCATAACGTCGATGGCGGACTCCAAACCGTCGTCCGCCACCTCCTTTTCTAATGCCGCCTGTAGGCGACCTCCGGCTTTTTCCGCGGTTTGCGGAGCGGCATGGAGCCACATCGAAGCCGCCGGCAAAGAATGCCGGATTGTGAGCCTGTTCATGGAACCTCCCGTTGCTCACTCCTAGGGGTGAAATCGAGGCTTCGCGCGGCGAAATGTCGAGAGTGCATCAAGTCTTCAGCCATCGAAGCGATACCCGATCTTCTCGACCGCCATGCAGGTACTCAGGCCGGCTTGGCTCACGTTCGATTTTTTTGCCGCAGGTGCAGGATAAGGTATCCACCACCCGGTCGCTGACATGAGTGGTCGTCTCCTAGGCGGTTTCAATCAACCGCGCACGGCTGAGCACGCGGCCACGCCGTTCGGATCAGCACCTGCAACAGCCGGAACTCGAGAGCCGTGAGGTCAAACGGTGCCGTCACGGCGTACTCTCGGCTCCGGTCAAAGTCCACCTCCACGCTTCCGGAAACAGTAGACGCCTGGGGAGCCATCGTCGAAACGTTGCAGCATCGCCTTCACTCGCGCCTTGAGCTCCTGCGGGTTAAAGGGCTTCGTGATGTAGTCGTCGGCGCCCAGTTCAAGCCCCATCACCTTTCGGCGTCGGTGCGCCCTAGGGTCAGCATGATGACAGGTGTCCGGATGCGTGCCCGCCGCAGCTCCCGGCACACGTCGAAGCCATCCATGCCGGGCACATCACATCGAGCAGGACGAGTTCCCATGCCTCGCCGCGAGCTGCTTCAGCCTCTTCCGGTCCCGTGGTTGCTGGTTCCACTTGATACAGCCCTCGCGCGCCAGATCATCCACGAGACCCAAGGCGATGTCGGGTCCGTCCTCCACCAGGATGCGCCATGTTTCACCTCTTCAGGGGCATCACGATGGCGAACGTTTGCCGTGGTCCTTCACGCTGCTCACCGTCACCTCTCCTCCGTGGGCTTCGGCAATGTGCCGCACTACGGTAGCCCGATGCCGGTCCCTGATGCTGTGTTCGCGCGCCGCTTCGCCTCGTGAATTTCTCAAAGATGCGCGGCTGGTCTTCCGGCCTGATGCCCAGTCCTGAGTCGATCACCTGGATCACGGCTGTCCGGCTGGCCCTCGCCTCCACAACGATGCGTCTGCTCTCCCCGAGTACTTAGCCGCGTTGTCAAGCTGGGTTCCACAGCGCCCGCTCGAGGGCTTCCGGATCGGCCATCACCGGCAGATCCGATTCGCAAGCGCGATATTCGACCGCGAACTTCTCTCCGAGACCTCGGCGTCGAACGACCGCAGACGTCGCGGGCGAACACGCCGGCGTCGAGCGGCTCGAAGCGATAGGCTGGCAGCCCGCTTCCATGCGGCCAAAGTCGAGTGCTGGTCCCCCAGCTTGCGGAGGCGGGCTGGGTGGCGCGCGCCCGCTTCGCAATACCCACGGCGCTTTTCCGTGGAGGTCTGTTGCTGCCGCCGAGCAGGTCATTCGGATGAGCCAGTGTTGTCAGCGGAGTCCGGAATTCGTGTGAGACGGCGGCCACGAAACCGACTGCAGCCGCGCCACGGCTAGCTCCTGGCTCACCGCGCGTCAGCGAGATAGCTGCCCGCTGTATTGAGCAGGAGCAGCAGCCCGTAAAGCCGGCCAAGAGAAGTTGGTTTCGAGCGGCCCCGCAGTGGTTCATTCGGGTCGGGAGCGAACGCCAAGTTCCACGGCAAACCACTCTCGGTGGCGGATCGCTGCACGCGAATTCCCTCCGGGGGCCTCTTGACGCCCACTCCCAGCCGGATGGGATGCACGGCTGCCGCCGCCGGTCTCATCACGTGGCGCTCAACGAATGCGGGCCCGGCCAGAAGCGCGTTCACCGAATCCCCCTGGGAGTGCCAGAGCACGAACACCTCACGGAGCACCTGCGTCCCTTCGCTGGGGAACTCCCCCGCAGGCGTCGTGGTCCAACGGCGGTGCAGCCATGACGCAGCCCCGGCGAGTGCGGCCTGCCTGGGCCCCGGTGCGACAACGGCGCTGAGCCACGCTCTGAGTTGTTCCGTCACGCGCTCATAAGATGCCTGATCGAGCGCCCATCGTCCGGCCCGGAAGATCCTGTCGGATTCCCCGCCTCGTCGGCCAGTTCCGCCCGACGGGAGGCGTCGGCCAGAATGGAGCACCGGCTCCGTCGTGCCAGTAGGTCCACCGGCATGCCACTGAGGCAACTCCGCACCTTCGCAAGCCGCTGGTTCGCGGCGAGGGCTTCAGTGCCTCGGCCCAACTTCCGCAGAACCTTGCCTCGCGCAGCAGCGCGCCGGCACGGATGCCCGCGGTGTGTGACGCGGCAGAACTGCACGCCGCAGCGCCTCAGTGAGATCCTGCTTCGCGAATTCAAAGGACCCGGGGTCGGGCAAAGGCGCCTCCCCGAATCCTCTTCGATGGCGGAGCGGAGGGCAGAAACGGCAGGCGGGCCCGCCGGGAAATGCGTGCCACCGATTGTCCCTGGATGATAAGGACCGCCGAATCGCCCGGAAGGGGCAGATCGTCCCAGTGCTCAGCGGCAACCTTATGGCGAAGCGAGGCCAGTTCCTGTTCCAGAACCTTGACAGCAAGATCGGCGGCATGTTCCAGACTCTGCCGGCGTCTCTGCCCGGCCACGATCCACTCTCTGCTCCATCAGGCGCACCCCCAAGCGCAACCATGCCATGCGGGCAAAATAGTGACCACGGTGGAACAGTGCCAGCAGGCTACGCCCTGAACTCATACCACCCAACAGCCTCGACATGCTTATGGGTACATCATCCACCCATTCCCGCACTTGCGCATCGTAATTCCATCAGGGTTGTGTCGAGATCGCGTCGAGAGGCGGGCGGAGCTGCCTCCCCACACCCGCCTCTCTCAGCCACTATTTGGTCGAGGTACGGGCGAGGAAATTCTCTAGCACCTACAGGTCGTTCTTCGAGGTGCTTCTGTGTACATCAGGCTCTTCCCGTCCGGACTGATGGAAGCATCAAGAAAGTAATGCCGGCGCTCTGTCGCAGCCGGTCAGGGCCGCCAATGAGCGGGTTAAGAAGCATCCGGTTGGATTTCGCTTCACCGGTGGTGACAATCAGAGCTTTGCCATCGGGCGTGAACTGAAGCGCCCGCCGGATGTTTCCGACAAGAGGATCCTTGCCGTCTCCCCGCCTGAAGATGCGGGTCTTCCCTGTGGCCAGATCGCACAATTCCAGAGACCAGCCCGTGAAGCCCGTTGGGTCGGGTGCGTGTTGTGGGTGCTGGATCACCAAAGTGAGGGCCATCCGGGGTCTACCACCCAGCGCTCGGACCTGATTGTTTGGACGATACTCGGTGATCTTCCTCTCGGCGCCCGTAACGAGATCCAATGCGGCGATCTGGCCTTCCTGCCTCTTCGGAAAGTAGTAGGTCTTCCCATCCGTGGAAAGGACCGATCCCCACTCCGGCCGGTTCACACCGAGCTTTGACGTCTGCCCCGTCTCGACGTCGAGTTTCACGAGCGAATGCTTGTTCGACTCGTTGATCCGGAAGACCAGGGACCGATTATCGTTTGTTTCATTCTGGCGCCGAAGTTGATCACTGCCCGGTCCGGCGCGGGCATGGTCCTCTCCAGGCCGGTGGCCCGGTCCCGCAACACCAGCGTGCTTCCCGCCACCCCAAACTGCTCCTTCAGTCCGAACCACGCGAGCCGCTTGCCATCGGGTGAGTAGGCCGCGAAGCCGTTGCTGCCTTCGAATCGCCGCGTGAGACGTGTGCTCAGTGCGCTGCCCACCAGCGGGAGCGTGAAGCTGTTATTGAGGCCGTGGTGTTTCGACGAACAAGAACTGCCGCCAACGGCGCTCATCCCGGATCGGAGCAATCTCGCTGGCCATCCTGCTGCGAAGGACGCATTTCCCCGGCTGCCTTTCCGTCTTCCATGGTGACCTGCCACAGCGCACGCGTACCGGACCGGTCGCTAAGAAAACATTAGGACTCTTCGTCCGGAGTCCAATC
>JADJOP010000020.1 GCA_016713735.1 Bryobacterales bacterium | reverse complement strand
CCCGCCGTCTTCGCCACACGCCTCAAAAAGCGCAAAGAGAACGGCTTCACCTACTTCGTAAATGGACCTCGGCAATTCGCCTGTCGCTAAACGCCCTCGGCGTTGTCAACGTCGGCACGCCATTTCTATCAAAGGCCTCGAATACCTCTGCGAATACATCCACCAGGCTGTCCGCGATTGCCGCCATCGGCTTTGAAGCCCTGCTCGCCACCGACCATTTCTTTGACCTCTGATCTGAATGGACAGCATCCGCTACGCCCGCGCTCTTCGAAAATACGACCTCGCTTCGCCGAAGATATGATCCAGATCGGCTACCTCGACCCGGCGGCGATGCCCCATGAATAAGATGCGCCTATCGCGATCTCTGTGACGCCACTGTCACCCCCATCGCCACCGGCGAAAGCCTCTTTCGGCCTGAGGAAGGCTTCATGAACTCATCGATCACCGCGCTGTCGACATCATCCACCCTGATCTGCTTACTCTCTGGCGCTATCCGCGAAACCAAACGTACGCCGACTACGCTCGCCCACGGCGTCCAAAACCGCCATCCACTTTCGCTGGTTTCGTCGGCTGCCTGCCAGCGTCCACATGACGCCACCTCATGGATTTCTCGCCATGGAAAACCATGCTGTCGATATCCCCTGGTGGACTCAGCGTGTTACCGGCCCTCTAAGCCTATCGTCAACCGGGGCTTCATCACTGTCCCCGACACTTCCCGGCTCTGCATCGAACCTCGACGAGTCTTGCATCAAGGAGCATATCCGCAGGGCGGCTACTTCGAACCCACGCCCCAATACGACGATTTCATCTCGACCGCTTCGCCGTGGCGGCCCTACCCCCCTACATCGATGAAACAACCGGCAAACTGGTCAGTCCGGTTGCGCCCAACTCTCACACGCGCACGCACTGAAAATGAGGAGCCTGAGCCGCTACCGTGAGGAGGGTGCCCGGCTACTTGTTTCGCGTCCCGCTAACCCTTAAAGCCTCCACTCCTCCAACAGTGATATGATCCCTTGGGACTACCCTGTGAGGTGATCGTATCCATGAATCGCAGGAGATGTTGGCGGTTTCCTTGTTGCCGGAGCCGCGTCCGTTTCTTGCCCCCCGTGGCGCTCCGCAACGTCCCGCTCGCAACGGCAATGCCGCGCAACGTCATCTCTTTCATCCTCTGACGATCACCGCTACGCGACGCTACGGGTTTTCCTTGCTGGGCCAGGAATGGCCTGAACCCCGCAATGGACCGTATGGCCCTCGAAGCGCTTGCCACTTCCCCCAACGCCTTTGTCACCACCGCCCCTCTGCAGCCCCAGCCGTTCCTCCGGTCCTCACCGGCAATACGCCTGCAAACACCGCATCATCGACAACAACACTTCATCCCGCCTGGCACCAGCCGCTCTTCCCCAATACCTCCAACAGGCTGGCTACTCCACCGCCTTCATCGGTAGTTTCACATGGGCGGCGAGACTCATGCCCCGCAACCCGGTTTTCGATCACTCGGTCAGCTTTCCGAGGCCAGGGCACCTACTCTCCTTCTCCCTAACGGCCTTAACGTCAACGGCAGACGTCCCGCAAGGGCTACATCACCGACGAACTCACTGACTACGCCCGTCGACTGGCTCAACTCCCGCAAAAAGGACCAGCCCCATTTCTACTCTCCCCACGTAGCCGTCCACGCCGAATTCGAAGTCGCTGAACGCTAGCGCAGTACGCCAACAAGGAGTTCAAATACCCCGCCACCATGGCTGCTTCCGGCGATGGCCTGAGGTCCCTCCGGCTGGGGTCCAGAACTAGCGCAACTCCCGGCACGGCGTCGAATACCCTTATTACTCTAACCTCGACATCGCCTACTTTCTTAGCAGTACGCTTGGGATTCTCTGCTCCGTCGATGACTCCATCGGCTGCATTTCTTTCGACAGCCCTCGGGCGTCGCGGCGAACTTCGACTTCTACCCTCGGCTTATATGGCGATAACGGCTTTTCGCCTTCGGCGAACACGGCCTCAGTGACAAAACGTACCGCTCTACGAAGAGTTGATGCGCGTCCTCCTCGCCCGCTGCCCTGAGTTTCTTCCGGCGGACGCACCGCCCGCGAAGCCGTTGTTAACATCGATATCTGCCCACTGCCCGACGCCATGGGCCTCAACGCTCCTCAAGAGCGACGCCGCGGCTGGCTCCCTGTCGCTTCCGGCAACGCTCCCGCCAACTGGCGCAAGAACTCCCCCACGAATACTACTGGGAAACGCAACTTCCCCAAACGCCCACCATCCACGCCTCTCCGAGGGCGACCGCTATACAGTTCATCCGCTACCACGGCATCTGGGATACCGGACGAGCTCTCACGACCTCCAGCAAGACCCGTCTGAATCCAACAAACTCATCTTCAGCGAGGCCCACCAGCCCACCATCAACCAGATGCGCAAACGCCTCTCTTCGAAGTCCTTGAGGAACTCGAGGAATGCAGATGCCCTCTGGCCCGGATCGCGGCAACACGCGTAAAACCTCCGCAGCCCTAAGGCCTCCCGGTCAGCTTGACTTCCTTGACGGCCCTCCTGCGCGCCCCCGCGCCGCCCCTGCTGTTCATCGCTAAGAGGGAGGCGCGCACTGTGGGCGCGCCACCGCGGCCGCCCACCGCCCGCTTACGCCTTCATCCGCGCCAGCACACTTCAAAACGCCCCTGCACCGCCTGTATCTTCCGGGCAAGTCACTTCGTGATTTGATGCGTTCTTTCTACATCGCGCTGCAGATCGAAGAAACCCCGCCCGTCGCCAAAGCTTCCACCTCTTGTCCATCACCTGTCGCGCCGCGGGTTCGTCTCGTCCCAAGCGCGGATCGGCGGAAGAAAATCCACTCCTGCGGGTTCCCCTTCTGCCCTCGATCTGCGCGAGAGTTCCGCCCATCGCGCGGATGTCCTTCCGGCATGCGCTCGTGGCCTTCGGCTATCGTCGGTATCACATCGGTGAAATCCATTTCCGGCCTTCCCGTCACCTTCCTCGGCTCCCGCCGCCGCGCTTACGCCGTAATCGCGGCATGCGTCCCGGTTCATCAACGTCCCCGGGCTTGCAGCCCTTTTGTACTGTCAGTTCACTGCCGGCGTCAGCCAATGGATGTGTCAAAAGACGTTGTGGCCTGAATGTGAATCAGCGGAACCCGCCCAAGCCCCAGCTTGTCCACTCCGCAACCGCTTCCGCCCGGCCTTCCTCATCCATGTGGCGCTTTGAAATCGGCAAACCACTTCGGATCGCCTGCCGCTTGTCTTCTTCGCGAAAGCTCTTGTTCCTCGGCGTCGCCAAAAACGGGATCATGCGTCAACGCTATCGGGTAATACAGGAAGAACGGCCGCGCCTGGTTCGTCTCATAACCGCGTCGCAAACTCCGTGAACGCATCCGCCCAAATGCCCTTTCTTTCTCCGGCAGTGCCCGCTGCTGGCCACTAGTACGGGCTCCCAATAACGTGCCCCCGCGTCCTCACTCTGCTACAGGCAATGCCTATCGAACCCCGCTCGTCTGGCAACCTCCCACGCCGCGCTGCTTGGTCCCCGGCATTTTGCCAGCCAGTTGCCACTTACCCACCGCGCACGTCCGGTAGCCTGCCTTCTGCATCATGTGCGCAAACGTGAACTCACCCGGCTTCAACGCCCCAAACTCCGTGTAGTTGTGATGGTGGTACTTCCCCTGTCATCAACTGCACCCGCGTGAGGCGTGCACAGCTGATGTCGGCATGCGCTTCTCGTGTCTTATCGCACCCGCCGCGCCAATGCATCCAGGTTCGGCGTTCTGTAATGTTGTCGCCCTGTTGCGGTCGTTAAAAAATCATAGCCGAAATCATCGGCTATGATCAAAACTATTGGCTTCAGGGCGGGCTAGGTCAACGCCAGCCCAGCCCCGCGAATCCTGCGCCCACCCCGCCGGCTAAAACCTCCTGCTGGCCCTCATACGCCAGCGCTTCCTTGCAGTACTGCACGCACTTCTTCACTCCGGTGATCACACTCGACCCCTCTCGGCGTCTCATAATTTCATACTCACTGCCGCCTCGGAACTTTTGTAGCCCTTCTCTTTCATCACCCTGCATCAGCTCCTTCAACGGAGTCCCGCTCCTCACCTCATTCTGCACATTCGCTGCCCCGCCCCTGGCCGCCCTCCGGCGCTTTCCGTTCCTTCAGATGCAAACTTTTGATCCGCGCCTGATACTTCTCCACGATGGGCACCGGCGACTGCCCGTCACCCCCAGTAGTGCCCCATATCCAAATTCAACGCCGTGTACGCCGACGCCCCAGCACCTTATCGAACATCGACGACCCGCCCTGCCCGTGCGTGTGAAACGCATCGCCAGTTTCCGCTTGCCGCATACGCCGCCACGCGATTCAGTAACGCACTGCTCTCCGGCAATCCCGACCGTGATGTGGTCCGCCCCAGCGTCCTTTGGCTTTCAGATGTAGCTCATACTCCCCATCCGGTATCTCGAGCGTCGGCGGCAGCTTGAAGCAGTAACTCTTCACCCCCGCGTTCATACATCTTCCGGAACGCCTTGTACTTCGCCACGGCGCCTTTCAACTGCCACGCCGACACCGCTCGGCTGCCTTCTTCCGCTCCGGGGATCTGCTCCGGCGTCGGGCCCATCTTCTTCCCACTCGCCGCCCTTCTTCATCCCGCCCGCCATCGGTCGTTGCGGTGGCAACGGCGCCCCCGGCATAGTCTTCGGCCACCGTGCCATCACTGGCTCAATCTGGCTGATGCCGCAATCGGTGATGTGTTTCAGCGTCCCCTCTGCCCCCGGCAACGCCCGGAAGCTGTACGTGATCACCCTGATCCGCACCCCGCCGAACGTCGAACCTGGTTCGCCATCAACGGCCCTGCTGCCATCGCTGCCGTTGTCATCCGGCCCAAATGCGTCTCCTTCAAACTCATCTTGATCTTCTATCCTTTGGCCTCCGGCGTCGTGGGCCCACTTAAGGTTGCGTACACATCATGGTGGAATTGAGCCATGAAACCCGGCACTTCCTTGCACTCCAGCTTCCTTCTCTCCAGTTTGCGCCTACTAGAAACCTGCTTCACTTCTTCCCACCCGCTTCACTGGCGAAATCACCCGCCTCGACCTCCAAGAACATCGCCGAAACCAAACACGACGATATCAAATGACGCCGGCGTAAACTTGGATGGGCCGCCATGACCATGGAGTTCCCTTACAGCATGGTTCCCGCCGAGTTGCCCTGCCTCCACACCGGCCAGCGCAGGTCAAAGCCACTCTGTCCACCAGAACGACGCCGACCTTCTCCTATTGGATCGCCGGTATCACTGAACCCTGCCCCCGCTAAGCTTCCTAGTTCCCGTTCGCCGCCTGTCGCCCGACAGCCGAACACTCGGTACGATGCCCCGGATTCGTACCCGGTTTGCGCATTCCCCGTGTGACTTCACGCGAGTTATGGCTACACCCGCTATGACGTCCAAAATTTTCTCGGATTGAGGCCTGACCAGAGTCTGGAGCGCTCGCCGAAGGACACGGCGGGTGCGTAGCAACAGATCGGATCGGAGTGATTGCGCACCAGTCGGCTACATGTATCGGGAAGAACCGCAAGAACGCGATGAGTAGCGGATGGTGCTTCTTTGCCGGAGTAGACGAGTCCGAGGAGTATGTGAACGATCCAGCAAGAATTCGACTACGACGTCAACACCACGACGCCAACTACGATCCAGAAATCGTTCCCCCTCCTAAGAGAAAAACCGTGCGCGGCGTGTTCATCAGATGCTCGCACGGGTCGGTTCCCGCATGGACAGAAACCCCTTCATAGCAAAGCTCTTTGACCTGAGCCAGCTAGAAATCGGTCGCGCAAACGGCAAAGGGATCCGGACCCCGTCGCCACGCGACGCGGCTGGTATCCTGATATTCGATGGCAATGAACTGGCGCGAACGCATTGCGGTGGACCCCAAGGTCCTTGTTGGCAAACCAGTCATCAAAGGCACTCGGCTCGCCGTCGAGTTCATCGTAGATCTTCTTGCCACCGGGTGGACCCAAGACCAGATCCTGGACAACTATCCGCACATCTGCCAGGAAGACATCCTGGCCTGCTTGGCCTATGCTGCCGAGCTCCTGCACACTGAGCACATCGTCCCACTCCAGCCTGCATGAAGTTCGTCGCTGACGAGAACTTCCCGCGAGACGCTCTGCGCCTACTGCGGCAATCCGGATTCGACGTTGCCTCGATAGCCGAAACCAAACCCGGATTACCCGACACCGAAGTCCTCGGTATCGCATCGGCCGAGGGCCGAACGCTGCTCACCTTCGACAAGGACTTCGGTGATCTCGCTTTCCGTCAAGGCCTGCCGGCTTCGTGTGGAGTCATCCTGTTCCGAACCGGCTCGCTCACGCCGCCCGAGACTGCCGGCCTCGCCATCGCCACGCTCCAAGCGGGTGTCGCCTGGGCCGGGCACTTCTGCGTGGTCAACGACCGCAAGATCCGCGTCACTCCCTTGCCGCCCCGGTCTGGCAGCGCGTGACTCCTGATTTCATTGCGCTGAGGCCACGTCAAGAAGATGGCTCACGATCATCGCCACCGTGTAACGAAGACCCGTACCTGCGCCTCCCCAGCCCCTCCCACCGCCCCGCCCCCAAGCCAAGCCCACCCGCGCCGCCACCGCCCCGCTGCGCCATATCCCCCTAATTCCTTGTCTCCCAACAACATCCAATAGGAACACCCACGTAAGCGTGGTTCCCATCTCAACTAGTTGAAAAATAGTGCTTGACGAGCACTTCGCCCAGGTGCAAACTCAGGCTAGGAAGAGCGCTTATTTGATTATTAGCAAATCGAATAAGACACATCAACGCCATGAGCTGGCTTAACGAATATCAATCCAAACTCACCACCGCCGACCGCGCCATGGAGGCCGTCTGCTCCGGCGACACCGTCTACATCCACCCCGGCAGCGGCACCCCCAACGCCCTCGTCGAAGCCCTCGTCCGCCAGGCCCCCCGCCTCAGCAACGTCGAAATCGTGCACATGCTCACCCTCGGCAACGCCGACTACACCCGCCCCGAGTTTGAAGGCATCTTCCGCGCCAACGCCCTCTTCATCGGCGCCAACGTCCGCGGCGCCGTCAACGAAGGCCGCGCCGACTACACGCCCATCTTCCTCCACGAAATCGAAAGCCTCTTTTCCACCGGAGCCAAGGAACTCGACGTCGTCCTCCTCCAGGTCTCCCCGCCCGACCGTTTCGGCAACATGAGCCTCGGCGTCAGCGTCGATTGCACCCTCACCGCCGCCAAGCACGGCAAGTTCGTTATCGCCCAGGTCAACCCCCGCATGCCCCGCGCCATGGGCGACAGCTTCCTCCATGTGCAGGACGTCCACGCCATCGTCGAAGCTGAACACGAGCTTCCCGAACTCCGCTTCGAAAAGGCCGATCCCGTCCAACTCCGCATTGCCGCCCACGTCGCCTCCCTCATCCCCAACGGCGCCACTCTCCAGATGGGCATCGGCGCCGTCCCCGACGCTGTCCTCGACTGCCTGGCCCACCACCGCAACCTCGGCCTCCACACCGAGATGTTCTCCGACGGCATCATCCCCTTAATCGAAAGCGGCGTCATGAACGGCGCCCGCAAGAGCCTCCACCCCGGCAAACTCATCGCCGGCTTCATGCTCGGCACACGCAAGCTCTTTGACTTCATCGACAATAACTCGCTCTTCGAATTCCACCCCATCAAATACACCAACGATCCGTTCATCATTGCTCGAAACGACCGCATGGTCGCCATCAACTCCGCCCTCCAAATCGACCTCACCGGCCAGGTCTGCTCCGATTCCATCGGCACTCATCCTTACTCCGGCTTCGGCGGCCAGGTCGACTTCATCCGCGGCGCGGCCCACTCCCGCGGTGGTCTCCCCATCATCGCCCTCCCCTCCACGGCTAAGAACGGAACCATCTCCCGCATCGCCCCCGTGCTCGACCCCGGCGCCGGCGTCGTCACCTCCCGCGCCGACGTCCACTACGTCATCACCGAACACGGCATCGCCAACCTCCACGGCAAAACCCTTCGCCAGCGCGCCGAAGCCCTCATCCAGATCGCCGAACCCAAGTTCCGCGATCAGTTGCACGACTTCGCCGTCCGCGCCCGTTACCTCGATCCCAAACCCGTCCTGATGAAGTGAGGAACCCCGATGTTCATTGAGAATGCCAATGGCGACCGCGGCTACGTCGAGATCAACCCGGAGGAATGCAAGGGGTGCGGCCTCTGTGTCGCCTCCTGCGTCCCCAAGGTCCTCCACCTGGCCGATCGCCTCAACCACCTCGGCTACCATCCCGCTCAATACCTCGGCCACGGCTGCAACGGCTGCGGACTCTGCTTCTACACCTGCCCCGAACCCGGCGCCCTCCGCGTCTTCAAGCGCGAAGCCGCCACCGCCGCGTGAGAAAGGAACCCGCACCATGGCCAAACAACTTCTCAAGGGCAACGAAGCCATCGTCAAGGGAGCCATCCTCGCCGGATGCCGCGCCTTCTACGGCTACCCCATTACGCCGGCCAATGAGATCACCGAGGCCGCCGCCTGGTACATGCCGCAATCGGGCGGCGTCTTCCTCCAGGCTGAAAGCGAAGTCGCCGCCATCAACATGGTCTATGGCGCCGCCGCTTCCGGACAACGCGTCATGACCGCCTCCCAGCGGCCCCGGCATCAGCCTCATGAGCGAAGGCATCAGCTACCTCGCCGGAGCCGAGTTGCCCTGCGTCATCGCCGACATCATGCGCGGCGGCCCAGGCCTCGGCAACATCGCCCCCGAACAAAGCGACTACCTGCAAGTGGTCAAAAACGGCGGCCACGGCTGCTACCGCACCCTCGTCCTCGCCCCCGCCTCCGTGCAGGAGATGTCCGATCTCACCCGCCTCGCCTTCGAACTCGCCGATCAATACCGCAACCCCGTCTTCGTCCTCACCGACGGCGTCATCGGCCAGATGATGGAACCGGTCGAGTTCCCCGATGCCCCCGTCCTGCCGCCGCCGCCCGAATGGTCCGTCCGCGGCGACGCCGCCACCCGCAAAAATCTCGTCAGCAGCATCTTCCTCCAGCCCGATGAGCTTGAGGAACACATCCGCCACCTCGAATTCAAATACAAACTCGCCGAACGCACTGAGGTCCGCTTTGAGCGCTACCGTACCGACGACGCCGACTACATCCTCATCGGCTACGGCATTGTCGCCCGCATCCTCAAACACGTCGTCGAGGACCTTCGCGCGAGAGGCATCGCGGTGGGTCTCCTTCGTCCCATAACCCTGTACCCTTTCCCGGATGAAGAGATCCGCCGCCTTGCCAAACGCGCCCACCACTTCTTTGTCTCCGAAATGAGCACCGGCCAGATGGTCGACGATGTCCGCCTCGCCCTCGCCGGCCGCGCCCCGTTGACTTCTACGGCTGGTTGCGGCGGCAACCTCCCCCACCGCCGAAGAGATCGCATCGTTCGTCCTGCGCCGTGTCCGCGAAGAGGTGACCCTCCATGCCTAACTACGCCATCCTCCACGAAAAGCCCGAGTGCCTCTACGAGGACTACGAACGCAAAAGCGAACTCCACCGCCAGACCCACTACTGCCCCGGCTGCGGCCACGGCATCGTCCACAAACTCCTCGCCGAAGCCATCACCGATCTCGGCATTCAGGACCGTACGATCTTAATCTCCCCCGTCGGCTGCTCCGTCTTTGCGTATTTCTACTTCGACGTCGGCAACATCCAGGTCGCCCACGGCCGCGCCGCCGCCGTCGCCACCGCCGTCAAACGCGCTCACCCCCACGCCATTGTCATCTCCTACCAGGGCGACGGCGACCTCGCCGCCATCGGTTCGGCCGAAATCCTCCACTGCGCCAACCGCGGCGAAAACATCACCACCATCTTCGTCAACAACGCCATCTACGGCATGACTGGCGGACAGATGGCCCCCACCACCTTGCTCGGCCAAAAGACCACCACCTCACCCACCGGCCGCGACTTCCACCACGACGGCGCCCCCATGAAGGTCGGCGAAATGCTCTCCGCCCTCGACGGCCCCACCTACATCGAACGCGTCTCGCTCGGCAACGTGAAACACATCATGGCCGCCCGAAAGGCCATCCGCAAGGCGCTCGAAACCCAAATCGCCGGCCTCGGCTTCTCCCTCGTCGAGTTCCTCAGCCCCTGTCCGACAATCTGGAAGCTCGACCCCGTCGACGCCCAAAAGCACGTCCACGACGTCATGGAAAAGAGCTTCCCCCTCGGCGTCAAATGCGACCGCACCGCCGAACGCACCGCGCCCCCTGAACCCGCGCCCATGACGCGGTTGACCGAACTCCCCCGCATCCTCCGCCTCCCCTCCACCGAACCCACTCCCCCGCATCTCTCCGAAGAGCCCCTCGACTGGCGCATCCGCGTCGCCGGCTTCGGCGGCCAGGGCGTCCTCCTCCTCGGCCAGCTCCTCGCCGAAGCAGGCATGGACGCCGGCCTCCACGTCAGTTGGCTCCCCAGCTACGGCCCCGAAATGCGCAGCGGCACCTCAAACTGCCACGTCCGCCTCTGTTCGGGCGAAATCGACTCCCCCGTCGTCTCCCGCCCCAACGCCCTGCTCGCCCTTAATGAACCCAGCCTGCGCAAGTTCATCGCCTCGGTCGAGCCCGGCGGCGTTGTCATCTACAACGGCGATTCCATCCCCGCCGACTGCGCCCGCCACGACCTCCGCGTCGTCGCCCAGCCCTTCGCCGAAATCGCCGACTCCCTCGGCAGCGCCAAGGCCCTCAACATCGTCATGCTCGGCGCCTTCCTCTCCCTCTCCCACGCCCTGCCCGACTCCCCCATCGAAGGCGCACTCAAACGCCTCGTCAAATCCGACCGCTGGCTGGAACTCGACCGCCGCGCCCTCGCCGTCGGCCGCGAACGCGTTCCCGCCGAGGAGTTCGTCCATGCTTGAAACCAGCCCCGATACCCTCGTCTACTTTGAGAACGACATCGTCCCCCTCTCCCAGGCCCGCGTCCCCGTGTTGACCCACGCCTTCCATTACGGCACCGGCGTCTTTGAAGGCATCCGAGGCTACTGGTCCGCTGACCGCGATGAGATGTTCCTCCTCCGCTGCGAGGAACACTACCGCCGCTGGATCGCCAACTGCCGCATCCTCGGCATCGACCCCGGCAAGTCCCCCCGCGAACTCGTCCACCTCACCAGCGAGCTCATCCGACTCAACCACTTCCGCACCGACATCTACGTCCGCCCCCTCTGCTACATGTCCACGCCCAAAATCGGCGTCAAATCCGACGGCAAGTCCAACTTCCTCATCGCCGCCATGCCCTTCGGCGTCTACCTCCCCAGCGACAACGGCATCCACGCCTGCGTCTCCTCCTGGCGCCGCCTCCAGGACAACGCCATCCCCAGCCGCGCCAAAATCTGCGGCGCCTACGTCAACAGCGTGCTCGCCACCATGGAAGCCCAGGCCAACGGCTTCGACGAAGCCATCTTCCTCAACGAAAGCGGCCACGTCGCCGAAGGCTCGGCCTGCAATCTCTTCCTCGTCCGCAACGGCGCCCTCGTCACCCCTCGGCCTCAGAGAACATCCTCGAAGGCATCACCCGCGCCTCCCTCATCGATCTCGCTCATCAGGAGCTCCACATGGATGTCATCGAGCGCCCCGTCGACCGCACCGAACTCTACATCGCCGACGAGGTCTTCCTCACCGGCACCGCCGTCGAAATCGCCCCCGTCACCCGCGTCGACCACCGCCTCGTCGGCGACGGCACGGTCGGCCCCGTTGCCCGCCGCATGCGCGAAGTCTACGCCGCCGCCGTCCACGGCCGCAACGAACGCTACGCCAAGTGGTTGAAGCCCGTCTACCAGAACGTGCTCGCCGCCCTACGGCATTAGACCCTCACTCCCCCCGCAGCCACGTCCGCGCAAACCGCGCGAACACGATCCGCTCATACGGGCCCTGCTCGCCGCACTCATACAAACACCCCAAGTCCCGCTTCCCCACCGTTGCCAGCGACGAATACGCCGCCGGACCGGCGTGCAACACCCGCTCCGCCCACGTCACGCCCTCGTCCCGTGAGGCCCTCACCGTCATCCGCTCCCGCTTCACAGACGCCGGATTCGAAAAGTACAGCACGCCCCCCGCCGCAACCAAACTCGCCTGGCACACCGGCTCCACCAGCGCCTCATCCCAACGCGTATCCGACCACGTCAACCCGCCATCCACACTCACCGCCACCGCCCGCCGGTTCTTCCCGTGATAGCTGCGCATGTTCAGCATCAGTGAACCATCGCCCAACTCCACCACCGCGCACTCGTTCGTCCCCGCCCCCGCCCGTCCGCCGATCTTCCACGTCCCCCCGCCGTCATCGCTATAAATCACGTGCGAGTACTTCTCCTTCGTCCCCTCCTCCACGTGATCGCACGGAATCACAATCCGCCCCTTCTTCGTCTGAATCCCGTTTCCAGGGCCCGTCGCATACCACGTCCAGTCCGCCCTCCGCGTCGAATCCGTAATCTCCCTCGGCGCGCTCCACCGCTTCCCGTCATCGTCGCTGTGGCAGAGAAACACCGTCCGCCGCGCCTCCACCGCGCGGTCAATCATCTGCTTCTCCGTCACGTTCCCCAGGTTGAACGTGAGCGGCAACAGAATCCGCCCCGTCTTCCGGTCCTGTACCGGACACGGATTCCCAATCGTGTTCGGACCCATGTCCGAAATCACCTGCACCGCGCCCCACGTCTTGCCGCCGTTCGTGCTCCGCTTCAGCAGCAGGTCAATATCCCCCGTATCGCTCCGCGACCCCCGCCGCCCCTCGCAAAACGCCAGCAGCGTCCCCTTCTTCGTCTCCAGCAATGCCGGAATGCGATAGGTGTGATACCCGCCCTCGCCCGAACGGAACACCTCCCCCGTCGTCACCGGCTCTGCCGCCGCCGCGCGCCCCGCGCACACCACCCCCACCAGGCCGCTCACCGCCTGCCGTCTCGTCCACATCGTGGTCCTCATTGCGTTGTCAGGATACCAGCGGCTTGATCACGTGCCCCGCCACATCCGTCAGCCGGAAGTCGCGCCCCATGAAGCGATAGGTCAGCTTCTCGTGATCCAGCCCCAGCAGGTGCAGCACCGTCGCCTGCACATCGTGCACATCAATGCGGTCGCCCGTCGGACTGAACCCAAACTCGTCCGTCCCGCCCACCACACGCCCCGGCGGCAGCCCGCCCCCCGCAAACATCATCGTGAACGCATCGATATGGTGATTGCGCCCGATCTTGCCCTTCTCGCGCACCTCGCCCATCGGCGTCCGCCCAAACTCGCCGCCCCAGATCACCAGCGTCCGCTCCAGCAGCCCGCGCTGTTTCAAATCGCGGATCAGCGCCATTGTCGGCCTGTCCACTTCCTTGCACACGCTCGTCAGCGGCTCGTCCAAATCCTGATGATGATCCCAATCGGCGTGATACAACTGCACAAACCGCACGCCCCGCTCCACCAGCCGCCGCGCCAGCAGGCAGTTGTTCGCATACGACGCCTTGCCCGGCTCGGCCCCGTACATCTCCATCGTCGCCGCGCTCTCTTTCGAAAAATCGATCAGTTCCGGACCGCTCGACTGCATCCGGTAGGCCATCTCATATTGAGAAATTCGGGTCTGAATCTCCGAATCTCCCGTCTCGGCCAGCTCCAGTTGGTTGATGTCGCCAATCAGATCGAGCGTCGCCTTTTGCTCGTGCGCATCCACGCCTCCCGGCGTCGACAGATTCAAAATCGGATCGCCCGCCGACCGGAACGGCACCCCCTGGTACGACGTCGGCAAAAATCCCGACGCCCACAACGCGGCTCCGCCCCTTGGACCCCGCGGCCCCGACTGCAACACCACATACCCCGGCAAATCGTTTGACTCGCTGCCGATCCCATACGTCACCCACGAGCCCATGCTCGGCCGCCCCGGCCGCACCGAACCCGTGTTCGAGAACAGCTTCGCCGGCCCGTGATTGAAGTTCTCCGTCGAAATCCCGCTCACCATCGTCACATCATCGGCAATCGAACCAATGTGCGAAAACAGATCGGAAAACCACAGCCCGCTTTTGCCATGCTGCTGGAACTTCCGCCGGCTCCCCAACAGCTTCGGCGTCTCCTTGGCAAACGTGTCCATGAAGGCAAACCGCTTGCCCTTTAAAAACGCATCCGGCGCCGGCTTGGCGTCCCACTTCTGCAACTCCGGCTTGTAGTCGAACAACTCGAACTGGCTCGGCGCGCCCGCCATGAAACAGTAGATGACGCTGTCGATCTTCGGCGGGAAATGCGGCTTCCGCGTCGCCCCCATCGTGTTGCCCACCAGCAGGCTCGCCAGCGCCGCCTTGCCCACGCCCACACCGCAGTCGCGGAACAACTGCCGCCGCGTGCGCACTCGCATATACCGTTCGTCGTAGGTCATCGCCCTCTTACTCCCGCGTCATGAACTCGTCGAGATTCAGCAGCGCCCGCGCCGCCGCGTTCCACACCTTCTCCTCCGCCGCCCGCCCGCCACTGCGTCGCGCCGCGCCTGGATAAATCGGAGGAATCGCTCCTGTTCGGCCGGCCGCGGCTCCCGCGCCAGCGCATACAGATAGCCCAGCTTCAACCGCTCGGCATCCGTCGCCGCTTCCTTCCTCACCCGCGCCGAAAGCGCCGCCGCGAACTCCACATGCGCTTCATCGTTCAACAGCGTCAACGCCTGCAGCGGCGTATTCGACCGCACCCGCCGCGTGCACGACACCGACCCGTCCGGCGCGTCAAACACAATCAACCCCGGATGCCCCGCCGAGCGTTGGAAATACGTGTACATCCCGCGCCGGTAGCGGTCCTCGCCCGTCGCCGTCGCCCACTCCCGCTTCACCTGCGTCACCGAATTCGCCCCCGCCGGAATCGGCGGATACACGCTCGGCCCGCCCACCTTCGCCGTGAATAACCCGCTCGCCACCAGCGACGCATCGCGAATGATCTCCGCATCCAGCCGCAGCCGGTTCTGCCTCGCCAGCAGCCGGTTGTCCGGATCCACCGCCGCCGCGTCCTTGCGATACTGCGACGCCTGCCGGTACGTCGCCGACATCACAATCATCCGGTGCATCGCCTTCATGCTCCAGCCGCCCTGCACAAACTCCAGCGCCAGCTGATCGAGCAATTCGGGATGCGTAGGCTTATCACCCTGCGTCCCGAAATCATTCTCCGTGTCCACAATCCCGCGCCCGAAATAGCGCTGCCACAGCCGGTTCACCGTCACCCGCGCCGTCAGCGGATGCTCCGGTCTCACCAGCCACTTCGCCAAATCCAGCCGCGTCGGCTTCTCCCCCGTCAGCGTCAACGGCGGCGTCAATCCCGCCGCCGGCACGCCCGGCTCCACCGTCGCCCCCTTGCGCAGAAAATCGCCGCCCAGGTGAATGTAGCTCTGCCTCGGCTCGGCCCGCTCCCGCATCACCAGCGCCCGCACCACCGGCGGCTTCTTCCGCCGCAGCGCCCCGGCCTCCTTGCGCATCGCCTTCAACTTCTCGTCTTTGTCGGCATCGCCCACAAACTGCCCGATGTAGATGTTGATCTTGTCCTCAAGATCCTTCACCTGCTCTTCCCACGCGTTGTACTTCGCAATCTGCTCCTCCGTCCCAATGTCCAGGAACGGCCGGTTGAAATACTTCCGATCGGCTTCTTTATCGATCTCATCCACATTGTTCAGAAACGCGAACATCTGGTAATACTCGCGCTGGCTCACCGGATCGTACTTGTGGTCATGGCACCGCGCGCACCCCATCGTCAGCCCGAGAAACACCGCCCCCGTCGTATTCACCGGTCCGCCACCGCCTCCACGCGATACTGCTCGAAATCGATGCCGCCTTCATAATTGCTCGGCGTGTTGCGATGAAACCCCGTCGCAATAATCTGGTCCCGCGTCGCGTTCGGCAGCAAATCGCCGGCGAACTGCTCAATCACAAACCGGTCAAACGGCATGTCCGCGTTCATCGCCCGGATCACCCAGTCGCGATACGGCCACATGTCGCGCGGCGCGTCAATCGTGTAGCCGTCGCTATCGGCATACCGCGCCATGTCCAACCAGTCCCGCGCCCAGCGTTCGCCATAATGCGGCGAAGCCAGCAGCCGGTCCACCACGCGCTCATACGCATCCGGCCGCGTGTCCGCCAAAAATGCGTTCAACTCCTCCCGCGTCGGCGGCAAACCAACCAGATCGAGACTCACCCGCCGCAGCAGCGTCGCCTTATCCGCCTCAGGCGAAGGCGCGAGATTCGCCGCTTCAATCTTCGCCAGCACCCACCGGTCAATCGCATTCCGCGCCCACTGCGCGTTCTTCACCTCCGGCAGCGGCGCCCGCTTCGGCGCTTGAAACGCCCAGTGATCCGCCCCCTGCCGCTTGGCCTTTGCGATACTTCTCCGGCATCGCCATGCCGTCCTTCACCCACTTCTCCACCGCCGCAATCTTCGCCTCGTCCATCTTCTTTCCCGGCGGCATCTTCACGTCGCCCTCGTGCCGCAAAGCTCTGACGAGCAGGCTCTTCTCAGGCGCCCCCGGTTCCACCACCGCGCCGCGATTGCCGCCCTTCAATACTCCCGCGTCTCCACGGAGAGCCCGCTATTCACGTTCTTATCGGTATGGCAGGCGTAGCAATTCGTGCGCAGAATGGGGCGCACTGTCGATTCGTAGAACGCCTCTCCCGCGTCTGATCCGGCCGTTTGCGCGACGGCCTGGGCGAGCACAAGCCCAGTGCCCAGGCACACGATCCTCAGTGTGTGCATTTGCCCAAATCATATCAGCAACCACACGCCGCGCGCCCGCTGTGCCCCCCGCCGCCGCGTCCCCCGCCGCCTACCCGATCTCGCTCAGCTTCACCGCCCGCTTCTCATCATGCGAACGCCGCGCCGCCATCCCCATCACCACCGGAATGCGCCCGTCCATCCCCGTCACCGGAGTCGCCGTGTCCTTCACCACCGCCTCCACAAACGCCCGCAGCTCATTCGCGAAGCTCTCCGTGTAGCGGTCCATGAAGAAGTTCAACGGCAAATCCCGCCGCACCTCCGTCGCCGTACTCACCACCGCCTGGTTCGGATAGCAGTTCCCCGTCGCAATCGCGCCCTTGCTCCCCAACACCTCCACGCGCTGGTCATACCCATACACCGCCTTGCGGCTGTTGTCGATCGTCCCAATCGCGCCGTTCGCAAACCGCAGCGTCACCACCGCCGTATCCACATCGCCCGCCTCGCCAATCGCCGGGTCCACCATCACCGCCGCCGCCGTATAGACCTCCTCCACCTCGCAGCCCATCAGGAACCGCGCCATGTCGAAGTCGTGAATCGTCATGTCCAGAAACATCCCGCCCGACACCTTCACGTAGCTAATGGGTGGCGGCCCCGGATCGCGGCTGATGATGTGCATCAGGTGCGGCACGCCAATCTCCCCGCTCGCCACCGCCGCCTTCACCCGCGCGAAGTTCGCGTCGAACCGCCGGTTGAAGCCGATCTGCAGCTTCACCCCGGCCTTCTTCACCGCCGCCAGCGCCCGGTCGATCTTCTCCAGGCTATGGTCAATCGGCTTCTCGCAGAAGATATGCTTACCCGCCTCGGGCGCCTTCACCACAAGATCGGCATGCGTGTCCGTCGACGAGCAGATCAACACCGCTTCAATATCCGGCCGCGCCAGTATCTCCTCCGCGCTCGCCGCCACGGTGGAATCCCGCACCGCGCCGCCACACCCTCGGCCGCCGCCCGATTCACATCGGCAATCGCCAGCGGCGTCACCTCCGGCAGCCGGAACGCCAGCGTCTCGGCATGCACACGTCCAATGCGTCCCGCGCCGATGATCCCGGCGCCGAGTCTCTTCGTCATCTCTTAGCTCCTTGTCCCCACCACGCTCGCTTCCAGCGAACGCAAATACTCCCGGTTCCGCCTCGCGCTCTCTTTCGGCGCGCCCATCCCCGGCAACACATCCTGCTCCACCAGCGCATAGCCGTCATAGCCGCGCTCGTCCAACCACCGCAGCACGCCGCCGAAATCCACACAGCCTTTGCCTAACTCGCAAAACACGCCGTGCTTCAGCGAGGTGAAGTAATCCCCCCTCCGCCTCGACCGCCGCGCCACCTCCGGCTCGCAATCCTTCAAATGCACATACCAAACCCGCTCGGCAAACCGCCGCAACGCGCCCAGCACGTCCACATCCTGCGCGCCAAAGCAGTAATGCCCCGTATCGAACACCAGCCCGATCACCGACGCATCCGTCAGATCGAGAAACGTCGCAATCTCACCCGGCGTCTCCACGTAGCCCGCGCAGTGATGATGAAACACCGTCCGCAAACCCGTCTCCCCGTGCACCGCCCGCGCCACTTCATTCGCCCCCGCCGCAAACGTCTTCCACTCCGCGGCGCTCAAACCCATCGCCGCCGTCACCGGCCCGCATTCCGCGTCCGCTCGGCCACCGTGCCATTGTTATCGGCCAGCACCGGGTAAGGCAGCGGCTCCGTCGCCACGGCCTTCAACAAGCCGCCGTCTTGACAGCGTTTGCAACGCCAGACGCATGAGCGCTCGCGTCCTTCAACGCAACCGGAACAAACGCACCCAGCATCACCAGCGCGCTTGCTTAACTCCGCCGCAGCGCCTCCGGCTCTGAAGGCATATAGCCCCAGTCGCCCAACTCCGTACCCGTGTAGCCCGTCTCGGCCAGCTCATCGAGCATCTGGGCATAGCCAATCTGCTCGCCCTTCGCATCTTCAAACTCCAACGTGCCCCACGAACACGGGGCGTTTCCAAACCGGAATCCCGGCATCGAACGTAACCTTTCCGCGGCTCAGCCTCTCCGGCCCACCGCCCAGCCCACTAAAACGTCCGGCTCCAGTCCCTCGGCCACCGCTCCACCACCACCTTCGTCTGCGGTAAAACTCCCACGCCGTGGTGCGACTGCGCATGAAGATCGCCAAAGAAACTCTCGCCCCAACCGCTAAACGGAAAATACGCCATCGGCGCCGCCACGCCCACGTTGATGCCCACGTTGCCCGCGTTCACCTCGTAGCGGAACCGCCGCGCATTCGCTCCATCACTCGTGAAAATGCACGCCATGTTGCCATCGCGCGCGCATTCACCAGAGCAATCGCTTCGTCCATCGTCTGCGCGTGCATCAAACTCAGCACCGGACCAAAGATCTCCGTCCGCGCAATTTCGCCCGCCGGCGGCACATTGTCCAGAATCGTCGGGAACACGAAGAACCCGTCTTCGCACCCCGCCACCTTCCGCCCGCGCCCATCCACCATCACCGACGCGCCTTCTTCCACGCCCTTCCCAATCAGCCCTTCGATCCGCGCCTTGCTCTCGGCCGAAATCACCGGACCCATCTCCACGCCGCTCTCCAACCCATAGCCCACCTTGCGCGTCCGAGCAATCTCGGCCATCCGCTCGCTCACTTCCTTGCGCGCCCCGCCCACCGGAATCGCCACCGACGCCGCCAGGCAGCGCTGCCCCGCGCATCCAAACGCCGAATCGGCAAGGATCTTCGTCGTCATCTCCATATCGGCGTCCGGCATGATCACCACCGGATTCTTCGCCCCGCCCTGACACTGCGCGCGTTTCCCGTTCGCCGACGCCCGCGAATAGATATACCGCGCCGTCGCCGTCGACCCCACAAAGCTCACCGCCTTGATTTCCGGATGATCGAGAATCGCGTTCACCGTCTCGCGGCCGCCGTTCACCAACTGCACCACGCCCTTCGGAAAGCCCGCCTTCTCGATCAACGCAAACAGCTTCGCCGACGTCATCGGCACCCGCTCCGACGGCTTCAGTAAAAAGCAATTCCCCGTCGCCACGCCATACGGCAAAACCAAAACGGAATCATCCCCGGGAAGTTGAACGGCGTAATCGCCGCCACCACGCCCAGCGGCTGCCGGATCATGTGCTCATCAATCCCTGGCGCAATGTCTTCGTTGTTCACGCCCTGCATCAACGACGGAATCCCGCAGGCGACCTCCACATTCTCAATCGCCCGCCGCATCTCGCCGACGCTCTCGTTATACGTCTTGCCGCACTCCTCCGTAATCGTCCGCGCGATCGAATCGAGATGTTCCTCCATCAGCATCTTCAGCTTGAACAGCGGTTGAATCCGCTCGCCCGCCGGCGTCCTCCGCCACTCGCGAAACGCCTCCGCCCCGCCTTCGCCGCCGCATCCACCGCCTCGGCCGGCGACAACGGAGTTTCCGCCAGCACGCGCGCCGTCGCTGGATTCAGCACATCCACACACGCCGCCGCGCCCGCATCCCGCCAGCCGCCATCGATGAAATTCTGCAACCGTTCCGCCATCTTTGCTTCTCCTGTTTCCTCAGCGTCATCCGGCCGGCACACCCGGCCCCCAAGCCCGGCCCCACCTTACAGGTGATACCGCTCCTTCTTCCGCGCCTCTTCATACGCCGCGCGCGCCGCACGCACACTCTCCGACTCCGACACCTCGGCCACCGCCACACCCCACCACGACTCGTAGCCCGGCACCTTCGCGCTCGTATCCGTCTCCACCACAATCACCGTCGTCCGCGTGTTCGACTTCGCCGTCTCCAGCGCCGCCTTCAACTCCGCCAGCGTCGCCACCGGAATCGCCTCCGCGCCCAAGCTCCGCGCATTGGCCGCAAAATCGACCTTCAACACATCACCATCGAGCAGCCCCGACTGCGCGCTCCTGTGCCGGTAGCTCGTGCCAAACCCTTCCTGTCCCAGCGACCGGCTCAGCCCGCCAATGCTTGCGAGCCCGTGGTTGTCCACCAGCACGATGATGATCTTCACGCCCTCCTGCACCGACGTCACAATCTCGCTCGGCATCATCAGGTACGTCCCATCGCCGAGGAACACAAACACCTCACGCGTTGGATCGGCCAGCTTCGCCCCCATCGCGCCGGGAATCTCATAACCCATGCACGCATACCCGCACTCCATGTGGTACCCGTTCGGCGTCCGCGTCCGCCACAGCTTGTGCAAATCGCCCGGATGGCTCCCCGCCGCCGACAGCAAAATATCGCGCGGCCCCGAAGCCTCCCCACATCGCCCCGATCACCTCGCTCTGTGCCGGCTTGGGTGTGTGGCC
>JADJOP010000019.1 GCA_016713735.1 Bryobacterales bacterium | reverse complement strand
GACGAAGTAGCAGGAAAGCCGTTGTTGGGGGCTGTCAGCATTTTTGTTGATGTAAGCAAAAGCATGTCGACTCTCAATTCGCCACTGGTGGCCGTGACTCTTCCATAAGCAGAGGTTTGAATAGGTGAGTGAGCATCTTGGAAGGGAGAGCCGCCATATGGAGGAGATTATTGAAATGCAGAAATGGTTGAGCCTTATGCCCCTGGCCGCGATCAAAGTAACAGGAGCGATTATCGGAGTGAGTGGCCCAAACAGCTCGCCGGGTCAGGGAGTAACTGCCTGCGGGCCCACGGCGGCGTCCATCATCGCCGCGCCGGCGTCGGTCGTCGACGATGCTCCGGGCGCAACCAACTGCGCTCAGCAGGGATTTGACGAACAGCAGGGCCTCCTGTTGGCGGCGAACCTGGACACGGACGCCTGGCACAAACAACATCTGGCGGGGACCGTGGTGAACAGCCATATGATCTTCCTGAACACGTAGTGGCAACGTCAACGTACTGCACGACGGGCGTCGTGGGAGTTCGACCGCCCATCCTCGGTGCTCATCGTCGGAACCAAAGCGGCACACCTGGAGGCAAAACTCCCAGCGCCGTGTTGGGCGCCGCTGGTACGACGTATCCGGGCGCGTTTGGCAGCTGCGGGTTGGTGCCGCGACGGCTACACCATCAACGGCCGCTTCCTCACGGTGAACATGCAGGTGACCGAACCCGGCGACTGATTCGCGTGGTCACCGCCGACCGCAGTCCCGAACCCGGCACCTACGCCCTGATGGGCGCTGGCCCTGCGGTTTCCAGCTTCTGGGGCGCAGGAAAGCGTAGACAACTCAGCGAACTGAGACGACAGCGCACCGGGCTTCGGCCTCGGTGCGCTTTTTCATTTGGCGGTAACTGCGATCGCCATGGCTCCTGACTTCCGCACAGTCCTCACCACGCCACCCGCGGTATCCCGTGCAGCCGGTGGCCACGAACGGTAAAACCGGGGAGGTGAGCGATGCGACTTACTTCTGACGTTACTGCTGGCGGCGGCAAGCCTGACGGCCAAACGGGCTGATCACGCATGAGGATGTCTGGACGATGAAACGTGTCGGCGTCCCCGTCGTGAGTCCCGACGGCCGCTGGGTGGTGGTGGAGTTACTGAGCCCAGCTACGATGCGGCGAAGAATACGTCGGATTTGTGGATCGTCCCCATGACGGCAGCGTTCCCGGCCCGCCGCTTGACTCAAAGCAAGGGCGGCGAAGGTGACCCGGTCTTCTCTCCTGACTCGCGCACTCGCCTTTCGGCCAAGCGAAGGCGACGAGGCGGCGCAGATCTACCTGTTGCTCTCTCGATGGCGGCGAGGCGCGCCGCCTGACTATTCTTTCCACCGGAGCCTCTGCGCCCAAGTGGCGGCCTGACGGCAAAGCGATCTCTTCCAGAGCAGTGTTCACCCGGCGCCGCCGACGACGAAGCCGCAACCGCAAGGCGGCAGCCGAAGAACGCAAAGCCTGCAAGTACAACGGGATGACCCATGACAGCTTCCTTCCGCCACTCGGACCGCTGGTCTTACCGATCAACGCCTGCACATCTTTATTCAGGAACTGGCCGCGAGCGGTTCAGGAACTGGCCGCGAGCACGGCGCGCGACCCTGCTGGGCCGACGAAGTTCATCACCCAGCCCGGCTTCAGCGGTCTCATCTGGGGCGGCGAGGATCTGCAACTGGTGTGGTCCGCCTGGACGGCCGCGAGACATCTTTACGGCAGTGACAGCGCAGGACCGCTCCGTGCGCGAGCGCGTGCCTTCGCATCAGTACCGCATCTCCGCCACCGGCGGCGAACCTGTCGCCATCACCTCAGGCGGGATCGCTATTCCGACCCGCAATTCCGGCCTAGATGGCAAGGCCCTCTACGCCTCGCATGAACGCGGCGAGCCGCTCTACAGCCTGACGCGCCTGGCCCGCCTCGATTGGCCGCCCGTTGCCGCCGCGGCGCCGAAGCTCATCACCGGCGCATGGGACCGCTCCGTGAGCAACGTCACCTTCTCCGCCGACAGCCGCACCGCCTACATCACAGCCGAGGACGAGGGGCGGGGCAAGATCTTCCAGGTGAATGCCGACGGCGGCGCGGTAAGCGCGTTCTCCAAAGCCACCGAGGGTATGTATGGCGGCGTGGTCTCCGCCAGCGGGCGCACGTCCCTGGTGGCGCGCTGGCGCGCAATGACGAAGCCCGATAATGTGGTCGCGATCGCGCCGGATGGCCAGCACCGCCTGCTCACCGACTTGCACAGCGCGCAAACCGCCGACCTCGACTGGGCGCCCCCAGCACTTCTGGTTCACCGCAAAGAACGGCAAACGCATCCACAGCCTCGTCATCCTGCCGCCCGGTTTCGACGCCTCACGCAAGTATCCGGTCGTCATCTTCCCGCACGGAGGCCCGCACAACATGACGGGCGATCAGTTCTTCTTCCGCTGGAACTACCATCTGCTCACCACGCCCGGCTGCCTGCCGCTGATGACCAACTACACCGGCTCCACCGGCTTCGGCGAGAGTTCGCTGCCGACATTCATTCCGACATCCTGCGCGGCCCGGCCGGTGAAATCGAACAAGCCATCGATGCGGCATTGAAGGAATTTCCCTTCCTCGACGCCACACCAGTGCCGCCGCCGGGGCAAGCTATGGCGGCTACCTCATGAACTGGTTCGAAGGCAACACGAAGCGCTTCCGCTGCCTGGGAAAACCATGCCGGACTCACCGACAACGCCACCATGTGGGGCTCCACCGACGGCGCGTATTATTGGGAACTGCGCAACGGCGGTCCGGTGTGGGAAGGCGGCGGCGCCCTGCGCGACCAGAGCCCGGCCACCTATGCCCGGCAAGTTCTCTCCACGCCCATGCTGGTCACCCACGGTGAGCGCGACTACCGTGTGCCGGTGAGCCAGGGCTATGAAATCTACAAGCTGCTGCAGCGCCGCGAGGTGCAGTCGCGGCTGGTCATCTTCCCCGATGAGAACCACTGGGTGTTGAACGGCGAAAACGCCCGCGTGCACATGAAAGAGGTTCTCGACTGGCTGAAGAAATATCTGTAGGCGGCTGACATTCGGGCTCGCCGCACCGTATCCTGGACGGACGATGCGTTGGGCTCTCTTTTGCTTCCCCTCATGCTGCTGGCGCAAGACTGGCCGCGGTTTCGTGGTCCCAACGGCTCCGGAGTGCTCGAAACGCCCGGTTTGCCTGTTGAGTTCGGCCCGGCGAAAAACCTCGCCTGGAAAGCGGCCGTGCCCTATGGGCAGTCGTCGCCCATCGTCGCCGGCGGGCGCGTCTTCCTCACGGCCAGTGAAGGCGGCAAGTTGATCACGCTCGCTTTTGACGCCGCCACCGGACGCGAGGTCTGGCGGCGCGAGGTGAAGCCCGCGCACACGCACAAAACCTACAAGGCCAACGATCCGGCCTCCCCACGCCGGCCGCCGATGCGCGCAACGTCTACGCCTTCTTCCCCGACTTCGGGCTCATCGCCTATTCGCACGACGGCAAGGAACAGTGGCGCCAGCCGTTGGGTCCGTTTGAGAACTTTTATGGCATGTCGTCGTCGCCCATCGTCGCCAACGGCATGGTCGTGCTGCTCTGCGATCAGGCCAAGGATTCCTACCTGCTCGCCCTCGACGCGGCCACCGGCAAGCAGCGCTGGAAGCGCGAACGGCCGCAAGCCAACATCGGTTGGGGCGTGCCCATCGTCGCCGGCGACCAGTTGATCGCCGTCGGTTCGACGCGCGTCGATTCCTACCATCTGGCAACGGGCGAGCCGCGCTGGTGGACACCCGTGGCTTCGCAGGGGTCGATGGGTGTGCCCGTTGTCACCAGCGAAACGCTGATTGTGACCACGCTCGGTAACGACGAACCGATGCTGCCGTCGTTTGAGTCCACCGCGGCGCAATATGACCAGGACAAGGATGGGCGCCTCTCGGTGCAGGAGTTCGCCAAAGACAAGGACCTCGGCGAGCACTTCGGTTGGGTCGACACAAACAAGGACAGCCAGATCGAAGCCGCCGAATGGAACCTGGCCCGCAGCTATGGCATGGGCGAGCACGGCGCCATGGCGATTCCGCTCAACGGCCGCGGGCGCGTGGAAAGCTCGGCCTTCCGCTGGCGATTCCGCCGCAACGTGCCCTATGTGCCTTCGCCCGTGCTCTACCAGGGCGTGTTCTACATGGCGAAGTCCGGCGGCATCGTGACCACGCTCGACCCGGCAACCGGCGCACTGCGCAAACAGGGCCGCGCCAGCGGCGCGCCGGGCGATTACTACGCTTCACCCGTGGCAGGCGACGGCAAGGTCTACCTCGTGAACCAGGAAGGCAAGGTGAGCGTGCTGAAGGCGGGCGCCGAATGGGAGGTGCTGGCCGTAAACGACCTCGGCGATGAGTGCACGGCAACACCCGCGCTCAGCAACGGGCGGTTATTCGTGCGCACGCGCGGGTGGTTGTGGGGGTTCGGGGGGCGCTAACAACTCTATGGCTGCAGTTGGAGCGGCTTCGCGCGCCCCATCGCACTTCCCCACAGCTCAATACAAGCGAGATAACAATGCTAAGTGATAGACATGTTCTCCTCAGGAGAAACGAACGAAGCAAGCGGCCCAGCAACAAATTGGCTCGGCTTCCAACCTGACACGAGTCGGTCAACCAGGAACGTATCGACTGCACTAATGCCAAGGCCAACTCCAGCACCTGCGAGTGGGCCTGAGGCAAGTCCCACAGCGGTTCCGATAGCGTTGAATAGTGCAAATCGCTTTAGCTTGTTGGGCAGTTTCTCAGCCCACCCAACAGATGTGCAGGCTCGCACGTACTCTCTTACGAGGTCGGAATTGGGATCACGCCCTCGCACCCAGGTACGGAACTCACGTGCCTCATCTATAAGTTTTCTGAGCTCATCGAAGTTCCTCTGCCCTGAAGCAATTGCATCGCCTACCGAGCGTGCATTGAGCAACTCCTCCTGAAACATTTTGGGCCCATGAATGCCGAGCTTAGCGCGCATGACGGATTCTTCCAACTCCGCTTGCGCCAGCACTGCCTGAAGCGGATCTGAACCGATCTCAGACGCAATCTCTGCAGCAGCCAGTAGATTTTCATGCCCTTCGTACAAAAAGGTAAGAATCCACGCGGGCGTGAGGACCGTATCGCCCGTTGCATTGGATCGATACGCTCGTGCTGCGGCCTCGAAATTAACCGAGGAGTCCACCCTGTATCCGATCTCGGTTTTTATGAGTCGAAATCGAACATTTTCAACTGGATAACCCGGTGCATGTGCTTTCAAGATATGAGCAACAAGCAGATCAGATCTTCCGCTTTCAGTTATGTCATCAACCCAGCGGAACGCCGCCTTCGGGTCAAATCTCCGCTTGACGATCCTGTCGCAAATTCTATTGCCAAGTCGTCGCCCCTTCCCCGTGCGGCCGCTAAGTTCTTGAGCCACGCTCACAACAACCTGCTGAGCCATGTATTTTCCACTCTCCATGGCAATAAACGAATGTCGCTCATTACCTTCCACAACGCTGGTGGCTACCCCAAGTCGATTCTCTTGAAATATAAGCTGAAGGTGCTCATCGGCGATCAATCCCAGCAGGGTCTCAACACCACAAATTCTGGCGAGAGTTTCAAAACCTTTGTGATTGACAACGACGTAGACCTTTCCGTAGAAAAGCAGTGATTCTGCAATCTGTCCAAGCATGTACGAGTCGAGTTCACTCCCTGGCCGCCCTATACAAATGGAATCGAACATGACTTCATAATATATACTTCAGAGAAACTGTTGACAATACGCCAGATGTTTGAATCATACTAATCACTCATAGAGAATCTCTCCGCCCGGCTCCTGAGCTGCTACCTCTGAAGGATCTTTTTTGTGTACAAGGCCGTAGGATGCCCCTGTTGCCGCATCGCACCCAATGAATGGACTTCGGATATCGGAATTGAACCCTTTCGCCGCGTGACGACCAAACTTATGGTCGCGGAGGCCACGCTTTCAGCACACCTGCGCGCGATTTAGCCTCCGCCTCGTCAAACAGCGCATCGAACTTTCCGCTGGCGGAGTCCTCGTCCATCTGCCGGTCCCAGAGTTCCTGGTCGCGCTCGCGCATCCACTCGGCAAGGCTGCGAAACTCCTCGGCGGAAAGGCCGTCAATGGCCTGTTCGATCTCCTCGACACGGCTCATGAGGGAAGTGTAGCACCGCCATCTCCGCCCCCTGCCAGCCCCTCCCCACGCATAGTGTAATGATTTACACTAGTGGTCGTGAGCCCCCCCTACATCCCGCTCGTCACCACCAGCTGGCACTCCATCCTCGACTCGACCATGTCCCCGCAGGTCATCGCCGCCGCGGCCGAGGCCTGCGCCATGCCGGCCGTGGGACTGGCTGACGTCGACTCGCTCTCCGGCATGGTCGCCTTTCACAAAGCCGCGCGGGCCAAGGGCGTCCATCCGGTGGTGGGCGCGCGCGCGCGTCTCACCGGGTTCGGCGAGGCGCCGGTGCGCTGCGCGCTGCTCGTGCAAAACGCCGCCGGCTACCGCAACCTCTGCCGCCTCCTCACACGCGGGGCCACGCGCGACAACATGGCCGCGCTCGCCGGCGGGCTCATCTGCCTCTACCTGCCCGGCAACCCGGCCTCGCAAACCGTGCTCAGCGGCGTGCGCGAGTTATTCGAACGCAGCTTCGCCCTCGCCCTCTCCGTGCAAACCGAAGAGGCGCGCCGCTCGGCGAAGTCGTACATCGAGGCCGGCCGGCGCATGACGGCCCCGCTGGTCACCGTGGCCGAGTCGCACTACCTCACGCCGGAAGACCGCGAACTCTACGACGTGCTCGCCTCCATGCGCACGCTCACCATGCTCAAGCAGCCGCACGCGGACAAGCTCCCCGCCGACGGCGCGTTCCACTTCCACACGCAGCAGGAGATGCAGCGCGCCTTCGCCCACCTGCCGCAGGCGCTCGCCAACACCGAACGCATCGCCGAACGCTGCCAGTTCGAACCGCCGCTGGGCGACCTCCACTTCCCCGACTTCCCCGCCCCGGCCGGCGCCGACCACATGCTCATGCTGCGCCAGTTGTGCGAAGCGGGCATGGCGCGGCGCTACGGCACGCCGAAGCGCGAGGCCTGGGAACGCCTGGAGCGCGAGTTGAAAACCATCGCCGAAACCGGCTACCAGGATTACTTCCTCATCTTTTCCGACATCGTGCGCTGGGCCAATGAACACGGCATCGAAACGCTGGCGCGCGGCAGCGCCGCGGGCAGCCTCGTCTGCTATGCGCTCGGCATCTCCAACGTCTGCCCGTTCCGCTTCGGCCTCTGCTTTGAACGCTTCCTGAACAAGGAGCGCATGTCGTTTGCCAAGCTCGCCGACATCGATCTCGACCTGCCGTGGGACAAGCGCGACGAGGTGGTCGCCTACGCGTTTGACAAGTACGGCGGCGACAAGCCCCACGCGCTCGGCGGCCGCGTGGCCATGATCGGCGCGCTGAACACCTTTCAGGGCCGCTCGGCCGTGGCCGACATCGCCAAGGTGTACGGCGTGCCCGAGCGCGAGGTGCGGCGCTTCACCGAATATCTGCCCTCGTTCGTGGGCGATCCGCTGGCCGTGCTTGACCGCATTCCCGAATGCAAGGACCTGCCCGTGACGCAGGAGCCCTATGCGTCGGCCCTCAAAATGGCCTGGCGCGTCGATGGCGTGCCGCGCCACCGCATGATGCACCCCTGCGGGCTGGTGATTTCGCACACACCCGTCGAAGATCGCATGCCGCTCTTCCTGAGCGCCAAGGGCCTGCCCACAACGCAATACGCGATGGACGACGTGGAGGAACTCGGGCTGCTGAAGATGGACCTGCTCGGCCAAGCGGGCCTCTCCGTGCTGCGCGATGCGATGGCCAACGTACGCACGAGCCGCGGCGTCGAGGTGAAAGTGGAAGACGCCGATTGGGAGGACGGCGAGACGTGGGAGGCCATTGCCACGGGCAACGCGCGCGGCGTGTTTCATATTGAGTCGCCGGCGATGACGGGGCTGTTAGTGATGAGTAACTGCCGCGACATTGATTGCCTGACGGCGGTTGAGTCGATCATCCGCCCCGGCGCGGCCAACGAGGGTAAGAAGCGCGCCTTTGCGCGGCGGCATCAGGGACTGGAGCCGGTGGACTATGCGCATCCCTCGCTCGAACCGCTGCTCGCCGACACCTACGGCCTGATGGCCTATGAGGAGCACATTCTGCTCGTGGCCAATGGCTTCGCCGGTGTGCCGTGGGGCCGGGCGGACCTGCTGCGGCGCGCGCTCGTGAAGAACAAGGACAAGTCGAAGATCGCCGAGTATGGGGCCGAGTTCCGCGCCTGCGCCGCGCGCATGGGCCGCAAACCGGACGAGATCGAGGCCGTGTGGAAGTTACTCGAAGACTTCGCCGGTTATATGTTCAACAAAGCCCACTCGGCGGCTTATGCCGTGGAGGCGTTCCAAGGAGCGTGGATGAAGGAGCGCTATCCGGTGGAATTTCTCGCCTCCGTGTTATCGAACCAGCGCGGATTTTACGCGCCCATCTTGTATGTTCTGGAAACCCTGCGCTGCGGCGGCAGGTTCGCCGTGCCGGACGTGCACCTCTCCGGCGAGCGCTGCGTGGTGGCCGGCGGCGCGGAAGCCGGAGTGGTCCGCCTGCCCCTGAGCTTCGTGAAGGGCTTGCGCGAGGAGACAGTCCAGCGGATTCACGAGCGGCGGCCGTTTGAGGACGTGGGCGACTTCTTCCGGCGCGTTGAGCCCACGGGTGCCGAGTGGGTGGCGCTGCTCAAGGTGGGGGCGATGGGGGCGTTTGAGGAGCCGAGGGCGCGGCTGTTTTGGCGGCTGGCGCGGCTGGAGGCGGTGCACGCGCGCGCCCGTGTGAGCCGGCACGAGGGGCTGCTGCTGAATCCCGAAGAGGCGGCCGAGGAAGCAGCCGGGGCGCGCGAGCACTTAGACGATATGAGTAACTCGCCCAACCCGGCCTGGGAGCATGAGTTACTCGGATATCCGGTAAGTGTGCATCCGCTCGACTACTACGGCCCGGGCGTCGACTGGGCGCGCTATGTTCCGGCGGCCGAGGCGCAGCGGCGCCTGGATGAGGAGGTCGAGGTATGCGGCCTGATCGTGTGCGACCGCCATCACACCACCGAGCGCGGCCCGATGAAGTTTCTCACGCTGGCTGACCGCTCGGGCTTCGTCGAAGTGGCCCTGTTTTCCGACGCCTACCGCCGCTTCGGCCATGCCACGACGCAACCCGTGGTGGCCGTGCGCGGCGTGGTCGACGCCTTCGACAACCGCAAGGGTGGCGTGATCAACGGCGCCATCGTGCGCGCGCCGGCCAAGGTACGGGCGCTGGGGCGGGCGGGGTGAACTCAGGGAATCCGTCGGGTCGGACGGAACATCCAGGCAGCGTGTCATAGTGAACTGGCGGGTGGAGGACGGCCGCAACCCCCCCCCCCCCCCCCCCCCCCCCCCCCCCCCCCCCCCCCCCCCCCCCCCCCCCCCCCCCCCCCCCCCCCCCCCCCCCCCCCCCCCCCCCCCCCCCCCCCCCCCCCCCCCCCCCCCCCCCCCCCCCCCCGGCCCCCCCCCCCCCCCCCCCCCCCCCCGGGCCCCACCGTCCCCCCCCCCCCCCCCCCCCCCCCCCCCCCCCCCCCCCCCCCCCCCCCCCCCCTTCTTCCCCCGCCCCCGCTTGCTATACTCGCTGTTCATGCGAGTTGGCATCATCGGCACGGGCGCGATCTCGAATATGCACGCCCGGGCGTACAAGAACATCGGCTTTGAAATTGTCTGCTGCACGGACGTCTATGAGCCCGCCGGACGGGCCTTCGCCGAGCGCAACCACTGCGAATTTCTGTCCTCTTACGAAGACGTCTGCCGCCACCCCGGCATCGATTACGTCGACCTCTGCACCTTCCCCGATTTCCGCATGCAGCCGCTGGAAATCTGCGCTTCGGTGAAGCGCCACATTCAGGTGCAGAAGCCGCTTTCCACCAACCTCGAAACGGCCAAGGCGATGGTGGAGACGGCCAAGGCGGCAGGCATCCAACTGGGCGTCGTCAGCCAGCACCGCTTTGACGATTCGACGCTCTTCCTCGCCAGGGCGCTCCAGGACGGGCGGCTGGGCAAGATCCTGCAGGCTGACGCCTATGTGAAGTGGTACCGCTCGGCCGAGTATTATTCGCGGCCGATCAAAGGCAGCTGGGCCACCGAAGGCGGCGGCGCGCTGATCAACCAGGCCGTGCATCAAGTGGATGTCTTGCTCTACCTCGTGGGCGCGGTGAAGGAAGTGTTCGGCATGTGGCAGTTGGGCGCGCTGCACAAGATCGAAAGCGAAGACGTGGTGACGGCCATGCTGCGCTATGCCAACGGCGCGCAGGGCGTGCTGCAGGCCTCCACGGCATTCTGGCCGGGCTACTCCGAGCGCATCGAAATTCACGGCACGAAGGGCACGGCGGTGATCACGGGCGACAAGCTCACGGCCTGGGATGTGAAGGACGACGAGGGCGATCCGGCGCCGGTGGAGTCGCTCGTCATGTCGGGCTCGTCTGACCCGATGGCGATTCCGGTGACGCCGCTCGAACGGCAGTTCACGAACTTCGCCGAAGCGATCAGGACGGGCGGCAAGCCGCTGGTGTCGGGCGAAGAGGGCTACCGGGCTTTGGAACTGGTGCTGAGCGTGTATCGCTCGTGCCGGGAGGGTCAGAAGGTCACGCTGTAATGGCCGCGGAGAAGGCGGGGGCGATGGGCGCGGCATGGTCGGTGCGCGTGCCGGCATCGAGCGCAAACCTGGGACCTGGGTTTGACGCACTGGGCCTGGCGCTGTCGTCCTATCTCACCTGCCGGTTCCGGCGCGCCGGGCGCTTGACGATCCGCGTCACCGGCCGCGATGCCGGGCAGATCTCCACGGGTGAAGACAACCTGATCTGGCAGACGGCGCTCGACGTGGCGCGCGATACCGGAGCGACGCTGCCGCCGATTGAACTCGAGGTGGACAACGCGATTCCGCTCGGCAAGGGCATGGGTTCGAGCGCGGCGGCGCTGACCGCCGGCGTGGTGATCGCCGATCGCCTGCTCGAGTTGGGCTGGCCGGCGCATCTGATCCTGAACGAGGCGGCGCGCATCGAAGGCCATCCCGATAACGTCGCGGCTTGCGTATTGGGCAGCGTGGTGGCGAGCGCCATCGATTCCGGCGGCGTGGCGCGCGCCGTGCGGCTAGAGTTGCCCGAAAACTTCCTGGTGTCCGTCGTCGTGCCGGACTTCCCGCTGCCAACGAAAGAGGCGCGTCGGGCGCTGCCGGAGAGCTACTCCAAAGCCGACACCGTCTTCAACGTGCAGCGGGCGGCGCTGCTCACGGCAGCACTGGCCACCGGTTCCACCAGCGCCTTCCCGGCGGCGTTTGAAGACCGCCTCCACCAGCCCTATCGCGAAGCGCTCGTGCCGGGGCTGGCCGACATCCTCAAGCTGCGCGCGCCGGGGTTGCTCGGTTGCACGCTGAGCGGCGCCGGCCCAAGCGTGCTCGTCTTCTACGAGAAGGGCCACGAGCAGGTGTGCGACCTAGTGCGGCAGATCTTTGCCCATCACGGGCGGCAATCTGAGGTGATCCACGCCGGCATCGACCGGCACGGATATACTCTCGTTGAGGATCACGCCCCTTGGCCCACGCCCACTACCGCCGCACGTTTCTAGGCGCCCTTGCCGCGCCGTTCGCCCAGCCGCTGCCGGCGCAATCCAATTCACTCGACGCCTACATTCCGCGTCTTGAAAAGGCGCTCTACGAAAACGCCAACCCGTTCTGGTACCCGCGCTGCCTTGACCGCGAGCAGGGCGGCTACATGATCAATCACAACGCGCAGGGGCTCCCCAATGGCCGCTCGACGAAGATGATCGTGACGCAGGCGCGCATGGTCTGGTATTTCTCGCGCATGGTGCGGGCCGGCATGACGAAGCCTGCGACGAAGGCGCAATTCACCGGAGCCGCCGAGCACGGGCTGCGGTTCCTGCGCTCGAAGATGTGGGACCAGAAGCACGGCGGCTACTACTGGGAGGTGGAGCGCGACGGCACGCCGCGGCGCGACCAGAAACACCTCTACGGGCAGTCGTTCGCGCTGTATGCGCTGAGCGAAATGGCCATCGCGCTGCGCAGCCGCGAGGCGCTCGCGGCGGCCACCGAGTTGTTCCACCTGCTCGAAAAACGCTCGCACGACGCCCAAAACGGCGGCTACGTGGAATGTTTCGAGGCCGACTGGTCAGAGACACCGGAAGCCAAGCCCGGCCCGATGGGGCCGTCGCGCCTCAAGCTGATGAACACGCACCTCCACCTGATGGAGGCCATGACCACGTTCTACCAGGCGTCGATGCTGCCCATGGCCCGCGAACGGCTGCTGGAGCTGATGACCATTGAGTCAAACACCGTGGTGCGCAAGGACATCGCCGCCTGCGCCGACAAGTACACGCGCGATTGGAAACGGCTCACCGAGGGCGACTACGCGCGCGTGAGCTACGGTCACGACCTCGAAAACGTCTGGCTCCTCATGGAGGCGGCCAAGGCGGCGGGCGTCTCCGATGCGCCGCTCCACGACCTCTACAAGGTGAACTGGGCCTATTGCCTGAAGCATGGCTGGGACGCGGCGCAGGGGGCGTTTTGCGATAGCGGGTTGCCGGGCCAGGCGGCCGACCGCCGCCAGAAGGTCTGGTGGGTACAGGCCGAGGTGCTCGTCTCAGCGCTCAAGATGTACCGCCTCACCGGCGAGAAGCAGTATCGCGAGGTCTTCGAAAGGACCTGGTCGTTTGTCGAATCAATGCTGATCGATTGGAAGACGGGCGAGTGGCACTCCGAGATCACCGCCGACGGCCAGCCGCGCGGTGAGAAGGCGCAAATGTGGAAGGCCGGCTATCACAACGGCCGCGCGCTGGTGGAGTGCCTGGCCGAGTTGCGCCGGGCCTGACGCGGCGGGCTGCATGCGGCGGGCCTGAGCCGTGGCGCGCCCGCCTATTGCATGAAGGTCTCGAAGAACTTGCGCATCTGCAGGTAGGCTGGGCCGAGCGTCACCAGCAGCACCGACGGGAAGATCAGGAAGAACACCGGCAGCACGAGCTTGACGGTCAACTTGCGCGCCTTCTCCTGGGCCGCGAAGCGCATGTGCGTGCGCAGGTATTTCGAGTGCGTGCGCAACGCCGGGCCGAGGCTGCTGCCGAAACGTTCGCCGTCAATCAGCAGCGCCGCCAGCTTGGCCAGTTCCGATTCGCCGCTGCGTTGGGCGAGGTGTTCCAGGGCCTCATAGCGCGACTTTCCGGCGCGCATTTCCAGGTGGCAGAAGAGCAATTCGGCGCAGAGGTCAGGGTAGACGCGGCGCAGGCTGCGGGCCGTGTCGAGCATCGCCGAGTCCAGCGACTGGCCGGCCTCGATGGCCAGCGTAAGCAGGTCCAGCGCCGGAGCCACAGCGGTGCGGATGCGCGCAGCCCGGGCCCGCACGAGGAACTCCACCCCGCGCGGCGGCAGAAGGAAACCAAAGCCCGCTCCGCAGACGGCGGCCAGGAATGCGTTCGAAGCGCCCCCGCTCACCAGTCCCCCAGCCCACAACCCGGCGAAGGCGAGCAGCGCGGCGCAAGCAATGCGAATGCCGGAAAACACAGCCAGCGCCGACGGGTCGCGATAGCCGGCGCGAAAGAGCTCCTTGCGCAGGCGGTCGCCCTCTTTGCCCCGGGCCGGCATCAGCGTGCCAAGCGTACTCAGCTGCGCGGCAAGGGCCGAGCCGGCGGCAAGGGCAGGTTCAGGATCACCGATCAGACGCTCCCGCTCAGGCGCAGCCTCGCCCGTGGCGCCGGCGGTGCGCAGGCGCAACACCAGGTAGCCGCCGCCGGTGACGGCAAGCAGGACGAAGGCGAAAAAGGCGGCGACGATCAACATAAGAGCCTCATATGCGGATGTCCACCAGCTTGCGGATCACCAGGTGAGCCAGCACGAGACAGACGATGGCGGCAAAGATCAGGTCCTTGCCGATCGGGTGGAACCATAGCGTCAGCATGTGCGACGGGTTCACCCACATCATCATGGCCGCGATGCCCACCGGCATAAAGGTCAGGATCGCCCCCGTCACCCGCCCGTGCGCGGCAATCGAGCGGATCTCGCTCTTCAGGGCATACGCTTCCCGCATCGTCTCGGCCAGCCGCGACAACACCTCGTGCAGGCGCCCACCCGTGCGGCTCTGCAACTGCACGGCGGCCACGAAGAGGTGGATTTCGGCCACCGGAACGCGCGAAGCGAAGTTGTCCATCACCTGATCGAGCGACAGCCCGAGGGCGCGTTCATCGGCCACCTTGCGCATCTCCTGCGACAGCGGAGCTTTGCATTCCCGGGCCAGCATCTCCAGCCCCGTCCCAATCGGGTTTCCGGCCCTGAGCGAACGCGCCAGTGATTCAAGCGCTTCTGGAAATTGTTCTTCGATCTTATTGAGCCGAAGACGTCTACGCCGCATGATCATGAGGTAAGGCGTGGCTCCCGCCGCGAGGCCGCCGATCAGGGTCACATAGCCGGGAATGAAGGTGAAGGTGGCCAGAAACGCCCAAAACGAAGCCGCCGCCAGCAGCATCATCGCCGTCGTCCGGCCCACGCTCCAGCGCATGCCGGCTTCGGCAATATGGGCCTGCAAGTTCTGGGTGGCGGTGATGCGCTCAAGCAGCCCCCCCCAGAATCCGATCGTGCTCAATGCCTCGTCGCGCAGCAGGCTGGAATCGAGCGCGGGTGACCATTCCACGTGTTCGCCCTCGGCGGCATCCGGACCGGCCTGGGGTGCGCGGCGTGGCGGCTCCACCATGGGCCGGGCGGCCGCCACGGCGACAATGACCGCCAGAAAGGTTCCGGCGAAGACCGCGGTGAGAATCAGTGGCAGCATGGCGAGCCTCCGGAATTAGCGGATGGCCGCCGTGCGCAGCGGTTCGGTCACGGCCGGCGTCACCACCACCATCAGGCGGCGGCCGGCGGATTGGCCCTTATGCGAAAACAGGCGCTCCATTACGGCTGGCACTTCTCGCTCCTCGGCCAGCCCCCCTACCAGGATGCTCTGGCCATTGGCCAGTTCGACATCGGCCTCGACGCGGCGGATAGCGGTTCCCTCGCCCTTCGGCCAGGCCAGCTCGGGACGGACATGGAGCTTGAGCCCGCCATTCGCATTCAGGGTGGGCCGCAACTGCATGCGCAAGGCGTACCCGGAGTGGCGGCCCGAATCGAGCATCACATCGCGCTCGTGGCCGGCCGTCAACCGGCTACTAGAAATCACTTGAACTTTGCTGTTCTTCTCTAGCATTCCCAAGGTCGATTCCCAGCTTGCCCCAGGCGGGAGAATGGCGATGCGGGGAGAATCGCCGGAGAGCTTCGCAAGCAGGCCCGGATCGAGCCGGTTGAGCGCTTCGTCGCCCGCGCCCAGAACGCGGATCAGGAAGCTCACCTGCCCCTGGCTGCGCACAGGCAATAACTCAGGGGTCGCGGGCAGGGGTGAGGCGGCTACCGAACGCCGCGTGGCGGCACGGCCCGTCATCACACTGGAGAGCGAGGCCGGGGAAAGCGGCGAAGAGTCCGCATCCAGAGGGTTTCGCAGCGTCAGCCGGACGCGCGCGCCCGAGTCCACCACAGCCAGCCGGTCAGCGTCGGCGGGACGAATGAGCAGGGTCACTACCGGAAGCGTTGAGCGCCCCGGCGTCGGTTCCGGCTTGGCATCCACGCGCAGCACCTCGACGTTTTCCAAAATCGTCCGCACATCCACCTCGGCCTGGTTGCCGCGAATATGGACAGCCTGCACATCCACCTTATGTCCTCGTTGCAGTATCCCCAGTAAACCTGTTGAATCGCTGACCATTACGGAGATGGCCCGCATCCCTTTCGGAATCCCCAGCCCGGCCCCGGCGCCGGTGTGGGCCGAAGCCACGCGCGGCTTGGTGACGGCCTCATTGGCGGCAATCGGCTCGAGCGTAGTCAGCCCGGAAAGCTCCTGGATGGTCGCGTGCGCCCCCTCCGGAGCGGCCCCTGACCAATGAATCACCTTCAGGTCTTCATCAGTCAATGTGGCTCCCTTGGCAATGTTGCGGCTGGCCACCACCACGCTACGGCCTCCCGCGGCGGGCTCTCCGAGTTTGCCCGCCACCAGCCCGTAGAAAATGGCTGTGGACAGGATGGCCACCACCACCGCAATACCGAGTAAGGGAACCAGGTTCTTTTTCATCACCATATGCCGTCTCCAGCCGGCGCTTCTCCCCCGGGCTTCCGGCACACTCCCGGTGCACGGAGGGGTTTGGCCCCAGGGTAAGCCTGTTGGCAGTATCGGCAGAATCGGGCGAACCCATTAACCAGACGGGGAATTGGCCGTGGACGCTTTCGGCGCCGTGACCAAAGACGGGGCGGGAGGCGGCCCGCCCCAGCCGGGGGTGCGGGTTACTGTCGCCGGACAGGCAGGGCGGCGGCGATGCCCGTGGCGGCGGCGCTACAAGCGGGGTGTCCCCACCCGCTCGCGCTGACTCCTGTGGAGTGGCCGGGTTCGGTCACGATGTCATGGACGATGTTGTCCGGGCGGGCCGTATCGCCGCTGACGCCGGCCGGGAGATAGTCCAGTTGCAAGGTATTGCGCACGCGCCAGGCAATGATGTGATCGGCGCACGAGGTGTCGCCGGAAACACCGAGCCCGCCAATGAGGTTGCGTCCAAAGCTATACAGCCCCAGACCGCCGCCAAAAATGTTGACGCCGCCAATGCGGCCGCCCACCATCGGGTCGCCACCCTCGCCGTTCAGCTTCGGGTTCCCGCGGTAGGCCACCTCTGGGTCCACCGGATTGCTATGCTGCAATCCGGCCAGCGAACCGCCCGGCTGCACAGCACTATAAAGGTTGGCCGTGGAGAGCGCCAGCGCATTCAAACTAAAGGCGTTGGCGGTATTCGCCTTCTGCGCGGCGATGACGCGGCTGCCGGGCCACTGGTCCGAGCGCGTGAGGCCGGTGTAGGCAACCACGCACACCACGCCGTCGCGGTTCACAATGGCGCCCCACATATGGTTGCCCAATCCGCCGTTGGTCTGGCCGCTGTTCAGCCCGCGCGCGGCAATCAAGGCATTGCGCAACTCAAAGTGCGTCGGCAGCCCCTTGCAGGCTTCGCGCGAATCGCGCCCGTTGTTGTCAGCGTCGTCGGTTTGGCCCCAGACGGCTGGGGTGAAGGCGAACAGAGTCGCCGCCACGGCCAACGTGGCCAGGGAGCGTGGAAGTCTGTGCATAGCTCGTGATCTCCTTAAACATGCCTGGACGGGGCGAGTCCATTCTCACACGGAGGGATGAAAAGGGGAAGCGGGCATTTCCCCGAGGCCCGTCACCATCCGCAGGCAAGGGTTGACGCTCACTCGCGAAAGGAGTAAATTCCGCTGCTTGAGGGTGTTCGGCGGGGTGCATGGCGACTGAGCCTGGGCGGAAGGCGGGTCGAATATGGTCCTCAGTTTTGGCCGGCGCGCACAGCGGCTGGCGGGCGTGATGCTGTCTGCCGTGTGCTGTTCCGGCATCGCGCTGCCTCAGGATGTGAGCGGGACGTGGGAGGTGTTCTTCAAGGGCAACGTGAAGACGAAGCTGGTGCTCCACCAGCAGGGCTCCGCGGTCACCGGCGTCCTGACCACCACGGACAACTCACGCGGCGAGGTGAAAGGCACGGTTGCAGGCGGCCGCCTGCGCCTGGAGCGCGACACCGGGTTGCGAACCATCCAACGCTACGAGGTCGATGTCTCCGGCGACGAGTTTCGCGGCCACTACCGCAATGTGGGCGCCTATCCGGACGACGGCGCCTTCACCGGCCGGCGCGTCAGCAGCGGGCCGTCCGGCACGGCAATCGTCGACGGCGTGTGGGTCGTCTACTTTAAGGAACGCGACAAGACCACGCTGACACTGAAGCAGAGCGGCGACGCCGTGAGCGGGACCCTCGTCACCACCGACGGCTCGCGAAGCGAGGTCCGCGGAACCCTGAAACGCAACGTGCTGACACTCATGCGGGACACCGGACTGGCCACCATCCAGCACTACCAGGTGACCGTCCAGGGCGACCGCTTCACGGGACGCTTCCGCAACGAGGGGCGCTGGCCGGACGAAGGCAGCTTCACCGGACGTCGGGAGTAAGACCAGCGCGAAGGCGCGCGGCCCGCGACTGGATCTCGCCGCGCCGGTCCGGGCTCAGCCGCGCAAGGTGGTTGAGTTGCATCCCCATGCGGGGATGCGCCGGAGTTGCGTCTCGCTGCGCAGCAGGAAGTCCCAATAGAGGGTGGTAAACGGGCAGGCGCTGGGGCCGGTCGCCACCGCCGGGTCATAGCGGCATCCCTGGCAGTAATTCGACATGCGCTGGATGTACTTTCCCGTCGCGGCATAGGGCTTCGAGGCCATGATGCCGCCGTCGGCAAACTGCGACATGCCGAGCGTGTTCGGCAACTCCACCCATTCCACGGCGTCGGCATACACGGCCAGATACCACTCATGCACCTCTCGCGGCTCGACGCCCAGCAGCAGCGCGTAAAGCCCCGTCACCATCAGCCGCTGGATGTGATGAGCGTAGCCGTGCTCAAGCGTCTGCCCGATGGCCTGGCGAAGGCAGTTCATCTCCGTGTCGCCGGTCCAGTAGAACGCGGGCAGGGGCTGATGCGCGTTGAGTGCATTCCTCTCGCCGTAGTCAGGCATGCGGAGCCAGTAAATGCCGCGGACATACTCACGCCAACCGAGGATCTGGCGAATGACCCCCTCCACCGCCGGCAGCGGAGCCAAGCCTTCGCGGTACGCCTGCTCAGCGGCGGCGATCACTTCGCGCGGGTTGAGCAATTTCAGGTTCAGTGCGGCCGAAAGCCGCGAATGAAACAGCACCGGCTCACCCCTCCACATCGCGTCCTGGAAGCGGCCAAAGAGCGGCAGGCGGTGGGTGATGAAATCCTCCAGGGCGGCCAGGGCCTGGAGCCGGGTGACGGGCCAGTCAAACGTCTCGGTGGAGCCGGGGTTGTTCGGAAAACGGGCGTTCACCAGTTCGATCACCCCGCGCGTGACGGCATCCGGCGGGAACGTGACGGGGCGGACGTGGAGCGGAGGGCCCTGCGCCGGGAAGGCGCCGCGGTTGTCGGCGTCGAAGTTCCAGGCGCCCCCAACGGGCTGGCCGTCTTCCATCAGGACGCCGAAACGGCGCCTGGCTTCGCGGTAGAAGAACTCCATGCGAAGCTGCTTGCGGCCACGGGCGTGAGCGGCAAACTCCTCGCGGGTGTAGAGAAAGTGGGTGTCGTCCAGGTACTCAATCGTGGGGCAAACCGCCCGCAGCGCCTGCTCCACGCGGTGCTCACCCGGCTCGACGCACATAACCCGGCGCGGCGAATGGCGGGCAACGGCGCGCCCCAACGCCTCAGCCAGCGAACCTGGATTTCCCGGCTCCTCCAAGGCGTGGTAATCGACCGGGTAACCGCGCGCCACAAGCTCTTCGCGAAAGTGGCGCATGGCGGAGAGAAACAGCGCGGTGCGGACCTTGTGCGAAGGCACATGCGTGGACTCCGCCGCCACTTCCGCCATCAGAATGCGATCGCATGTGGCGTCGAAAGCGGCAAGCGCCGGGGAATCTGCGTCCAACTGATCGCCCAGAATCAGCACCAGGTTGCGAAGCGCCATTTTCTTACGATGCCGGCACCCACTTCGAGGTCGCTCTTTCTGCACGATGAAGTAAGATGGAAAACAAACCTTCAGGACGGAGAACTCATGCGGTTGACTTACAGACTCAATCAATTACTTCCCCTACTCGGGTTCCTTTTGGCGCTGGGCGGAGAAGCCCGCGCCGCGCTCCTCAGCGAGGCCGTGTTTGCCCACTCGGGAGGAGCCACTGGTGGGACCTACCTGGTCATCAATACCTCTCTCGGCGATGTCACTCTCCCCTCGGTGGTTCGGGGATGGTACGACGAGACCGGCGCGGATAACGGCGCCACCGCGACCAACAACTACATAGCCGGGCTGTGCGGCTCCGCCGATGGTTGCGATTCAGTCGACCTGCGATTTCGGAACTGGTTCATGTTCAGCCCGACCGAACTGCCGCCCACCATCCTCGGCGCGACTCTCTATTTGGAGGTTCCGGCGGTAAATGGTTTTGCCAGCCCCCAGGGCGTGGAAACCTACACGCTCTACTCGGTGGAATACGGCCCGTCGGCGATCACGAATGGCGCCGGCCAGCCCGGCTACTCCGACCTCGGCGACGGAACGGTGTACGGCGCGCGTGACTACACACCGGCCGATCTGGGGACGACGCCAGGCATCGCCCTCAACACAGCCGCCGTGGACGCGCTCAAAGTGCTGGCCCTGCAAGGCGGCAACTTCATCCTCGGAGGCGCCGTCACAAGCCTGGACGAAACCGCGGTGCCGGAACCGGCCACGGGGGGCCTCCTCGCAGCCGGGTGTGCCCTGATCGTCCTGCTGCGCAAACGGTAGGCGAAGCGGAGCCAACCGCGTGAGCTGCTCGCCCGGCTCAGCGCTACAATCGCAAGCGAAGGCGAGGAATTCACAATGCGATGGTTGGCTGTGCCGGCGCTGTTTGCGCTCTTGGTGGCGGTGGGAAGCGCGGCGGATCTCGAACAATCCGCCGCTCAGCATGAGCGGGCCATGGCGGCGTCGCACCGGTTAATGGAGGCCTGGCTGCGCCATGCCGATCCCCGGACCCTCCTGCTGCCTGACCGCACCGGCGACCCCAAGCGCACCTACACGCCGCACAACTCCGGGGCCGACCTCTATCCCTACCTGATCCTCACCGCGCGCCTGACCGCGCCCGATCTCTACGCCGGGCGCATGCGCGACATGCTCCGCAACGAGATCCGCTACACCAACGCGTTGAACGGCGTGCCCGGCAATCTCGAACTGGCCGGCGGAACACTCGGCCCGCCCAGCCTGTTCGGAGCCGGCGAATACGCCAAGGACGGCTTGATCACCGTCACCGAGTACCTCGGCCGCACGCCCTGGACCACCCGGCTCATCGACATGGTGGCCGCGGCCATGGAGCAGGCCCCCGTGGATTCACGCTTCGGCAAGCTCCCGGCGGCCGACAGCGAGTTGAATGGCGACTACCTCCAGGTGTTGCCGCGGCTCTATCTGCTCACCGGCGATGCGCGCTTCCTCGCCTGGGGACGGCGCATCGCCGATGCCTACATCGAAGAGGTGCTGCCCGGCAATTTCGGACTTCCTAGTATGAAGTGGGACTACGCGGCCCATAGCGGCGACCGCCGCCTGAAGCTGCGCGACCACGGCAACGAGGTGATCGTCGGGCTGGTCACGCAGTTCGCGCTCGAGCACCAGTTGGGTTCCGAGCGCGCCGCGAAGATGCGCCCCGTGCTGGCCCGCATGCTCGACCGCGTGCTCGCCTCGGCCAACGCCGACGGTATGCTCTACAACACGATCGATACCGGGACGCTGAAGCCTGTCGACGACCGCTTGAGCGACAACTGGGGCTATCTCTACGGAGCGATGTACACGTTCTACCAGGTGACCGGCGAGGCGAAGTACCGCGAGGCAGTGCGCCGCGTGTTACGCAATCTGCCCAAGTACGTGAACTGGTGCTGGGAGCCATCGCGCAACGCTCTCGTCAACGCGCGCAAGGACGAGAAGCTGGGCTCCTTCGACGGCTATGCCGATGCGATCGAAAGCGCGCTCTACCTGGTGAATCGCGAACCGGCGCCGGAAGCGTTCGCCTGGATCGACTCCGAGATGGAGGTGATGCTCTCCATGCAGCGCGCCGACGGGCACATTGAGGACTGGTATGGCGAAGGGAACTTCAACCGCACGGCCTTGCTGTGGGCGCTCATGAAGTCGCAGGGGGTGCGCGCCGCGCCCTGGCGGCCGGGGCTCAAGCTGGGGGCCGTGCGCGAGGGAGCCGGGCTGCGCCTGTGGCTCAGCGCGCCGGCAAAAGTAGAGTTCGACCACGCCCGCCACACGCGCGTCCACAACTGGCGGCAGAACTACGTGCGGCTGAACGAGTTCCCCGAGTGGTTCACCGTGGACGACAGCGCGTTGTATGAGCTGCGGCGCGAGGGCGGAACGGCGCGGATTGTGGCGGGCTTTGAACTGCGGGAAGGGGTGGAGTTAGAGGCCGGCGCCTATACAGTCGGCCCCCGGCCGTAACCCCTGGCCATACGGTAGGAGAATTTGCCGCTCAATTGTCACTTATCTGATGGAGCTGCATCGGAGGCGTAGACAAGGAGGGGAACTTACCCAATGTCTCGAGTGGTCGTATTAGGGGCTGGGGTTTCCGGACACACGGCGTCGGCGTTTCTCCGGAAGTGGCTGGGCAAACAGGACGAGGTAGTTGTCGTTTCACCGCTCGCCGAATACAACTGGATCCCCTCGAACATTTGGGTTGGTGTGGGGCTCTTGAAGAAAAGCCAGGTCACTTTTCCGCTGGCCCCCGTCTACCGGCGGGCGGGGATCGAGTGGAAGCAGGCGCGGGCCGTCGCCCTCTACCCCGAAGGCAGCAACGGCACCGCCACGCCGCAGGTGGAAATCGAGTGGACCGGGGCGGGCAAGACGGGGCAGAAGGAGAAGATCGGCTACGACTTTCTCATCAACGCCACGGGACCGAAGTTGAACTTCGGGGCGACCCCAGGGCTGGGCCCAGATGGTCATTCGCTTTCGGTATGCACGGCCGACCACGCGGAGGAAACCTCGCGCGTGTTCCTGGAAAAGATCGAGCGCATGAAGCGCGGCGAACGCCAGACCTTCCTGGTGGGGACAGGTCACGGCACGTGCACCTGCGAGGGAGCGGCATTTGAGTACGTCGTGAACCTTGAGTTTGAGCTGCGCGCCCGGGGATTGCGCCACAAAGCGGATGTGGTCTACGTCACCAACGAGTATGAGTTGGGTGACTTCGGCATGGATGGGATTCACATTCGCAGCGGCGGCTACATCACCCCGAGCAAGATCTTCCATGAGTCCCTGTTTGCCGAGCGGGGCATCGATTGGATTACACGGGCGCATGTGAAGCAGGTGGCCCCAGGCGTAGCCCATATCGAGACCCTGGAGGGCGAGGAACGCGAACTCCGCTTCGATATGGCCATGCTGCTGCCGCCCTTCACCGGCGTGGGGCTGCGCGCCTTCAACCGCGCCGGCGAGGAGATCTCCACGAACCTGTTCGCGCCGAACGGGTTCATGAAGGTGGACGCCGACTACGGCAAGAAGTCGTATGAGGAGTGGAAGCCGGCCGACTGGCCCCGAACCTACCAGAGCCGGGCCTACCGCAACATCTTCGCCGTGGGCATCGCCTTTGCGCCGCCGCACGCCATCTCCCGGCCGCGCAGCACGGCGGCGGGTCAACCCATCGCACCGGCGCCGCCGCGGACAGGCATGGTTTCGGCGATGATCGGCAAGGCGGTTGCGCACAGCATCGCCGACATGATGGGCGGAGCCCAGGCGCCCACGCATACGGCCTCCATGGCGGAAATGGGAGCGGCATGCGTGGCCTCGGCGGGAGCGAATCCGTTCACCGGCGCGGCCGCGTCCATCACTGTGTTTCCCGTGATTCCCGACTATGACCGCTATCCGGACTATGGCCGGGACATCGAATATACCTTCGGTGAGATCGGACTGGCGGGCCACTGGATCAAAATCCTGCTCCACCACATGTTTCTCTACAAAGCCAAGTTGCGGCCAGGCTGGTCGCTCATTCCGGAGTAGCCATGGACCACGAAACGCAAGAAGTTCCCGCCATTGTGAAGGCACACCAGAAGCCCTGGTTCTATGCGACCAAGCCAACCAGGGGGACGGTCTTCCTGCGGACGTTTCTGCCCTGGCAGATCATCCGGTTCATCAAGATCAATCTGAAAATGATGGCCATGATCCGCCGTAGCCACGGTTCGCAATAGGGGCCGCCGGCTGGCGTGTGGTTCAGCGGTCCACGCGTTCGATGGTCACCTCGGCGTTGTAGTCGGGCTCGCCCGAGTGCGGGTCATAGTGGCGGGCAATCAGGTGATTCACCTCGGGCCAGTGCGCCTGGACACACCCCTCGGCCAGCGGGCCGGTGCGCAGCCTCGCGCGGTATTCGCCGTGCGGCGAGCGCAGCAGGACGGCGTCGCCTTCACGCAAACCGAGCGTGGCGGCATCGCCCGGCGCCACGATCACCTCGTCACGGTCGAGCCCCGTGAGCGGGTCGTGGTCGTTCCACAGGATCGAGTTGAACTGCGCTCCGCGGCGCGTCACCAGCAACAGCTTCGCCCGCAGTTGCGGCGGAGCAGTGACGGAGAAGCGGGCCTTCTGATCCTCGAATGCGGGGCAAATGGCGTTCTCCAGCAGCCGCACACCGCCATATTGGATGGCGTCGCCCTCGGCCTTCAGTTGCACGATGCCGCGATAGAGAGGAATGCTGCGGTCCATGTCGGCGCGGATGGCGTCGCCAGTTTGAAAGTTGATCGCGTCGCGCGCCGGGCCGTCGAGCAATCGCAGCCCGAGGTCGCGCAGAATGACCCACTCCGAGCGCGCTTCGCCCACCGTGTCGCCCTCCTTGCGGCGTCCGATGAACGGCGTGTAGCGGATGCGGCGCTCCGTCCCGGTTTGCGTACCGCCGCCCTCCTGCTCATAGCGAGTGCGGGCCGGCAGCAGGACCACGGCCTCTTCGCCAGGGTCCGACAGCATCGAGGTATTGAAGACGATGTCCTGGTGCACACGCAGCGGCAGGCGGCGCAGCGAATGGTCCATGCGCTCCGGCTCGGGCATGGTCTCGATGAAGTTCCCGCCGATGATGTAGAGCGCGTCGAGCTCGCCGTGATAGGCGGCTTCCAGCATGTGGCCGCAGGAGTGGCCGCGCCAGGTGGGCAGCGGCGCGCCCCAGAGTTGAGAGTAGTGCCCGGCATTGCCCTCGTGAAGGAAATCGGGCACGGCCCCCACTTCGGCTCCGCCCTGCACTCCGGAGTGGCCGCGGATCGGCACCAGCCCGCAACCCTCACGGCCCAGCATGCCGCGTGACAAAGCAAGGTTGATCAGCGCGCGCACGTTATCCACACCGTTGGGATGCTGCGTCAGTCCCATCGACCAGATGAAGATGGCGCGCGCCGAGGCGGCGTAGAGCGAGGCGAAGCGCTCCATCTCCGAACGCGGCAACCCGGCCAGCGCTTCGAGGTCGGGAAAGCGTTCGCGGTCCAGCTCTGCCTTGAGCTCCGGCCAACCGTTGGTACGTGAGTCGATGAAGACACGGTCAAGCGCGTTGCGCTCGTCGAGCACCTTCAGCACACCATTGAAGAACGCCACGTCGCCGCCCGGACGCACGGGAAAGAAGTCATCCAGAAACCGCGTGCCGAAGATCGCCGACTTCGTGATCGAGGGGATCCAATAGCGCTCCAGGCCGGGCTCGCGGTACGGGTTCACCACGGCGATGCGCGCGCCGTTGCGCTTGGCGTGGTAGAGGTACTTCATCGAAACCGGCTGGTTATTGGCGAGATTCGTGCCGGCAAGCACGAGGAGGTTCGTCTTCAACCAATCGGAGTAGCTCACCGTGGACGCGCCCACGCCGAGTGTGGACTTGAGCGCCACCGACGAAGCGGCGTGGCACAGCCGCGCGGCGTTGTCGACATGGTTCGTCCCATAGAGCCGCGCCAGCTTCTGGGCAACGTAGTAGGTCTCGTTGGTCAGCCCGCGCGAGGTGAGGAAGAAGGCGGCCCGCTCCGGCGGCGTGCGGCGCAGGCGGGCGGCGATGAGATCGAGGGCCTCATCCCAGGAGAGCCGCGAGAAGCCGCGCTCGCCCGGCCGGCGAATCAGCGGATGTGCCAGCCGCCCCAGCTTGCGCAAGGCGCGGTTGTCCAGCGTGCGGAGCCGCGCCACATCGGAGAACGCGCCGTCGGGCGCGGCCGGCATCGTGTTCATGCGCAGCAGGCGCAAGCGCGTCAGGCAGAGGTGGAGTCCGGGGACGGCGTCGTCGTTCAACCCGCGCGGCGTCAGCGAGCAGCCATCGCACACGCCGTGGCGCAGCACACGCCAGGCATAGCCAAGATGATCGCGGTTCTCCCAGATGAGCCGGAGCGTCTCCAACTGGTGTTGCGGTTTCTGATGACCGAGGCCAAACGGAGCCCAGCCGGCAATACGCATGCGGTCCATGATACATGGGGCAGCGCGCATCGCCGCGCATCGATTTCGGCTAGAGTGGAGCAGGATTCCAGGAGGATCGATATGCGTTTGCTCGTTGCCGCGGTTGCGTTGGCGGGAGTGGTGTGGGCGCAAGCGCCCGCGCCCGTGCCCCCCGTCGTTTCGCCGGAGGTGCATGCCGATGGCCGTGTCACCTTCCGGCTGCGCGCCCCCAAGGCGGCTGAGGTGACCGTGCGCGGCGAGTGGATGACACAGGCCGAGAAGCTCACGAAGGGCGATGCCGGCGTGTGGAGCGTCACCGTGGGCCCTGTGCCCGCCGACATCTACTCCTACACGTTTTCCGTCGACGGCATGACCGTGCTGGACGCTGTGAACAACCGCATCAAGTCCAGCTCCCGCGGCGCGGGCGTGAGCGTGGTCGAGATTCCCGGCGGCCGCTTGCACGAGGTGCGCGGCGTGCCGCATGGCAGCGTGCAGGCCCACTGGTATCAATCGCCACAGATCGGCGCCACGCGCCGCGTGATGGTCTACACGCCGCCGGGATATGAGAGGGACAAGGAGCGCTACCCGGTGCTCTATCTGCTGCACGGCAACGGCGACACCGAGGGCGAGTGGTCGGCGTTCGGCCGCGCCAATTTCATCCTCGACAACCTCATCGCCGAGGGCAGAGTGAAGCCGATGCTCGTCGTCATGCCCTACGGCCACACCGTGCCGCCGAATGACCTCTCCACGGGCAGCCGGGGACGCAACACGCAACTGATGGAAGAGGACGTGACGAAGAACATCGTTCCCCTGATCGACAAGCGCTATCGCGTCGCGCCTGGCGCGCGCAACCGGGCCATCGCCGGACTCTCCATGGGCGGCGGGCAGTCCATCAATATCGGCCTGCACAACCTCGATCTCTTCAGCTGGGTAGCCGTCTTCAGCGCGGGCGTGGGCGGCGGAGGCGGCGCGGCGGACCGCCAGGCCTTCGAGCAGCGCATGTCAGCCGTGCTCGCCGACAGAGACGGGACCAATAAGAAGCTGAAGCTGCTCTGGATCGCCTGCGGCAAGGACGACCGCGCCATGGCCGGAGCCGAGCAACTGGCCGAACTCCTCCAGAAGAACGGCATCCGGCACACGCTGCTTAAGACCGAGGGGGCGCACACCTGGCGCGTGTGGCGGAGCTACCTGGCCCAATTGACGCCGCTCTTGTTCCGCTAAGCCGCTATTCGAACTGCTTGCGAAAATCCGCGAACTGGGCCTGCAAGGCGGCCATCTCCCCCTTCAGCGCCGCCACCTCCGATTCGAGGTGAGCCAGCCGCTCCTCCCGAGGCGCGGCAGCCGGCCCATCGGCATGTTCGTGCGCGTGGACAGGCGGCAACGCGGCCTCGCCAAACAGCAGGTGCGTGTAGCGCGTCTCGCGCATGCCGGGTTGGCGTGGAAGCTCCACCGCCATCGGCCCGCCCTCATGCTCGGCGAGCTTGTGAACCGCGTTCAGCACGGCGTCATGGTCATCGAAGTTGTACATCCGCTCCGTGCGGACCTTCAGCTCATTGAGCGTGTTCGGCCCCCGCAGCAGCATCGGCGTGAGCACTGCAATCTCGCGCCGGCCGAGGTTCAGCGTCTCATACACGCGGTGGCCATACTTCGGCACGCGGTGTTCTCCCCCCGTGAGCACCGTCGCCAGATGCTTGGAACGCAACCTTTCAATGGCATCGAGCACCGTCTCCTCGTCGTAATTCGTCATCGGGTCGCGGTTCGATTTCTGATTGCAGGCGTTGACGAGCGCGTTCAGCGACAGCGGATAGTAATCCGGCGTGGTGAGGTCCTTCTCCATCATGCTGCCGAGGACACGGGCTTCGATCTCGTCGAGGATCACACTTGCCATGAGGGGCCTTTCTTTTTCTTTTTACCTGGCGGGGGCGCCGGAGCGAGGATGCCGAACTGCAGCTTGCGGGCCACCGTGTCAATGCGCTCCAGTCGCACCGTCAGCCGCTCGCCGATGCGGAACTCGCGCTTGGTGCGCTGCCCAATGATGGTGCGCGTCGTTTCGTGGAAGAAGAAGCGGTCGCCGGGAAGCGTGTCGATGGGAACGAGGCCTTCCACAAACCACTCATCCAACTCCACGAAAAAGCCATACTTCGTTGTGCTGATGATGAGGCCGGGGAACTCCTCGCCAATGTGACTCGCCATGAAGCGCAGCTTCTTCCACTCCACCAGTTCCCGTTCGGCGTCGGCGGCGCGTCGTTCGGTCTCCGATGAGGAGTCAGCCAGCCGCGCCAACTGGTTGTGCGTATACGGCGGCCCGGCCTGGTCAAACAGCGCACCCAGCACACGATGCACGAGCAGGTCGGGGTAGCGGCGGATGGGCGAGGTGAAATGCGTGTAGGTGTCGGCGGCGAGGGCGAAGTGCCCCACGTTGTCGGCCGAATAGCGCGCCTGCTTCAGTGAGCGCAGCATCAGGTAGTGCAGGATGCGCTCCTCCGGACGGCCTTCCAGATGCGCGATCAGCTTCTGGTAGTGCTTCGGTGTGATGGCGAGTTCGGTGTCGGGGATGGTGATGTCGCGTTGCGTCTTGCGGCCGTCGGTGTGGCGCGTGGTCACCGGGAAGCGCTTCACCTTGAGCGCGCCAATGCCAAGCGATAAGCCGAACCGCACGGCGATGTCTTCAAATTCCATCACGCGCTTCGGATCGGGCTTCTCGTGGATGCGGTAGATAGACGGCAACTCGGCGGCCTCCAGATGCGAAGCGACGGCCTCGTTGGCCGCCAGCATGAACTCCTCGATCAACCGGTTCGCAATGTTGCGGGGCCCACGCGAGACGCCGGTCATCTCGCCCATCTCGTCGAACTCGATCACCGCCTCGGGCAGATCAAAGTCAATCGAGCCGCGCCGCGTACGCTTCTTGTTCAGGATGAGTGCGAGGTCGCGCATCTGCTCGAACCGCGGCAACAACGACGCATACCGTTCGCGCAAGGCCGCCACCTCGGGCAACGCGGCATCGCCTTCCAGCACCAGGTGGACGTTCGTGTAGGTCATACGCTCGGCGCTGCGGATGACGCCGCGGCAGAACTCCTGGGTGAGGATGTCGCCGTTGCGGTCAATCTCGAGCAGCACCGACAGCACGAGCCGGTCCTCGTGCGGCCGAAGCGAGCAGATGTTCGTCGAGAGTTCCAGCGGCAGCATCGGCACGGCGCGATCGGGGAAGTACACCGAGGTGCCGCGCATGGCGGCTTCGTTGTCGATAGGCGTGCCGGGGCGAACGTAATGCGAGACGTCGGCAATGTGCACCTGGAGCGCGTAGTGGCCATTGGGAAGAAGTTCCACCCACACCGCATCATCGAAATCGCGTGCCGTTTCGCCGTCGATGGTGACGATGTCGAGCGCGCGGAAATCACGCCGCCGCGCCAGTTCGGCATCTGGAATTTCGGCCGCGATGGCCAGCGCCTGGTCCAGCACCTCGGGCGGATAGCGATGCGGAATATGAAACTTGCGGATCGTGATTTCCACGTCGATGCCGAAATCGTCGGCCTCGCCCAGAATCTCCGTGATGCGCGCCGCGCCGTCCGACGTGTTCGAGGGGAACTCGATGAGGTCGGCGTTCACCACCAGCCCTTCCAGATCCTCCACCGTGCGCACCTCGAGCGTGGGGGCGGCCACGCGGTTCACATTCACCCCGCCTTTCGGCAGCGCCAGCGTGGGCGGCACCTCGATCCAATGCTGAATGCGGTCGTCGTATGGCTCGATGTAAATCTTGCGCCGCCGCAGCCGCACGCGCCCCACCAGCGACGTGTGCGCGCGCTCGATGATCTTCAGAATCTCTGCTTCCATGCGCCCAAAGCGCCCGCGCCGCAGGATGCGGACCGCCACGCGATCGCCGTGCATGGCCCGCGCGGCCTGGGCCGGAGGCAGGAAGATATCGCCGTCGACACCATACTTCGCCGCCTCCTTGGGTTGATCGGGTATTACGAAGCCAAACCCGTCGCGGTGAACCGAGAGGCGTCCGGTGAGCGGGGCTGAAGAGGTGCGGGCCACGAGACTCCATGATAGCGAGGGGGTGAACGGGAGGGCTTCCCCGCCCGCGTTTGTTAAGCTGATCGAGTTATGGAACTGAAGAGCGTGAGGCTGGCCATCCCCGACGGCGCCAACATCATCGTCGGGCAGTCGCACTTCATCAAAACGGTGGAAGACATCTATGAAGCCATCGTGAATACGGTGCCGCAGATGAAGTTCGGCGTGGCCTTCAGCGAGGCCTCCGGGCCGTGCCTGATTCGCGTCGACGGCAACGACGACGCATTGAAAACGGCGGCCGCCGGAATGGCTCAGGCCGTCGCCGCGGGCCACACCTTCTATGTCGTCCTGCGCGATGGCTTCCCGCTCAACATCCTGGGACGCATCAAAGACGTCCCGGAAGTGGTGGGCCTCTATTGCGCCACGGCCAATCCGGTGGAGGTGATCGTGGCCGAAACAGCGCAAGGGCGCGGCATTCTCGGCGTGATCGACGGTGAATCGCCCAAAGGCGTCGAAACGGCGGCCGACGCCGAGGCGCGCCGCGGGTTCCTGCGCAAGATCGGATACAAACGGTGATCATTCGCAACGAAGTGGAGTTGGAAGAGGCGCTGAGCTCGCCAAACGAGGCCGACATTGACGCCGCGCGGCAGTGGGGCGGCGATCTGCTGCTGCTGGGCGTTGGCGGCAAGATGGGTCCCTCATTGGCCCTGCGTGCCGTCAAAGCGGCACGGGCGGCGGGCGTGCCGCACCAGGTGATCGGCGCGTCGCGCTTCAGCGATGAACGCGCGCGGACGCTGCTCGAACAGGCGGGCGTAAAAACGATCCCGGCCAACCTGCTCGACGAGGACGACCTGGCCGGTCTTCCCGAGGCGCCCAACGTCATCTACATGGCGGCCCGCAAGTTTGGCTCAACGGGCGACGAAGGCTACACCTGGGCCATGAACACCTACCTGCCCGGACGCGTGGCCGAGCGGTTCCGCTCGTCGCGCATCGTGTCGTTCTCCAGCGGCAACGTATACCCGTTCGTCCCCGTCACCTCCGGCGGCGCCACCGAAGAGACGCCCACCGAACCTGTTGGCGAGTACGCCATCTCTGCCCTCGGCCGCGAACGCATGTTCACGCATTTCTCCCAGGAGAATGGCACGCCCGTCACTCTTCTACGCCTGAACTACGCCGTCGAGATGCGCTACGGCGTGCTGTTCGACATCGGCAGCAAGGTGTTCGCGCGCGAACCTGTCGACGTTTCCATGGGCAACGCCAACGTCATCTGGCAGGGCGACGCCAACTCAGTGTGCCTGCGCTCTCTGCTGCACGCCTCCTCGCCGCCGCTCGTGTTGAACCTCACCGGACCGGAAACGCTCAGCGTCCGTTGGGTCGCGCGCGAGTTCGGCCGCCACTTCGGCGTCACGCCCGAATTCACGGGCGAAGAGTCGCCACGCGCCCTGCTCAACAACGCCGCGCGCTGCTTCCAGATGTTCGGCTATCCCACGGTGAGCGTGGCCGAACTGATCGAAACGACGGCGCAGTGGATCGGCGCGGGCGGCCGCGCGCTGGGCAAGCCGACGCACTTTGAAGTGCGGGATGGGAAGTTCTGATGGCCTGGCACGATCTCGTGGCCCGCGGCGTGGCCATACCCGCCCACCCGCTAGCGCTCACAGCGGAACGCAAGCTCGATGAGCCACATCAGCGGGCGTTGACGCGCTATTACATATCGGCGGGCGCAGGCGGACTGGCGGTTGGAGTCCATACCACGCAGTTCGCCATTCGCGACGAGAAGGTCGGGCTGTTCCGTCCCGTGCTGTCACTGGCGATGGAAGAGGCGCGGCGTTCGGGCCGGCGCGACAAGTTGGTGATGGTGGCCGGAGTGGTCGGCCCTACGAAGCAGGCCGTGAGCGAAGCGGAACTCGCGCGCGAGCTGGGTTACGACTGTGTGCTGCTCAGCCTGGCGGCGCTCAAATCGGCGACGCTCGACGAAATGGTGGACCATGCCCGCGCGGTGGCTAGCGTGATGCCGGTGTTCGGCTTCTACCTGCAGCCGGCCGTGGGCGGCCGCGAACTGCCCTACTCGTTCTGGCGCCGCTTTGCCGAAATCGAAAATGTGGTCGCCATCAAGATGGCCCCGTTCAACCGTTATCAGACGCTCGACGTGGTGCGCGCCGTGGCCGAAAGCGGCCGCGCCGAGGCGATCACGCTATACACGGGCAACGACGACAACATTGTGCCCGACCTGATGACGGAGTTCCCCATCGGCGGCCGCACGCTGCGCATCCGCGGCGGCCTGCTCGGCCACTGGGCATGCTGGACACAGCGTGCCGTAGAATTGCTGGAACGCGTTCAGCGCGCCGGGGCGGGCGACTTCCCCGCCCTGCTCCGGCTGGGCGTGGAAGTGACTGACTCGAATGCGGCGTTCTTCGACGCGGCCAACCGTTTTCACGGCTGCATCGCCGGCATCCACGAGGTGCTGCGCCGGCAGGGGTTACTGCGCGGGCGCTGGTGCCTCGACGCAAATGAGGATTTGTCTCCCGGCCAGATGGATGAGATCGACCGGGTGTATGCAAGCTACCCGCACCTGAACGACGACACGTTCGTGCGCGAGCACATCGACGAATGGTTGAGATAGGAGAGAGGTTATGGCAGTAGATCCAAAGGATAGACAACTGGGATTCAACACAAGGGCGCTGCATGCCGGCTACGATCCGGACGCGACCACACACGCCCGCGCGGTGCCGATTTATCAGACCACCTCGTTTGCGTTTAACGACAGCGATCACGCCGCGCGCCTGTTCTCGTTGCAGGAGTTCGGCAACATCTACACGCGCATCATGAACCCCACCACGGCCGTGCTGGAAGAGCGCGTAGCCTCGCTTGAAAACGGCGCGGCAGCGCTGGCGCTGTCCTCCGGCCAGCCGCTCAGTTCATTGCCGTGAACAGCCTGCTCGAACCGGGCGATCACATCGTGGCCGCCAGCACGCTCTACGGCGGCACCTACACGCAGTTTGACGTCAGCTTCCGCCGCATGGGCTACGACGTGACGTTCGTCGATCCCGATGACCCGTCCAGCTTCCGCAAGGCCATCACGCCGAAAACGCGCGCCATCTACGGTGAGACGATCTCCAACCCCCGCGGCAACGTGCTCGACATCGAGGCCGTCGCCAAGATCGCCGCCGAAGCAAACGTGCCGCTCATCATCGACAACACCTTCGCCACGCCCTATCTCTGCCGCCCCATCGACCACGGCGCCAACATCGTCGTCCACTCGCTCACCAAGTTCATGGGCGGCCACGGCACCTCCATCGGCGGCATCATCGTCGATGGCGGCAAGTTCGATTACGGCAAATCCCAGCACGGGCTTCTGAACAAGCCCTCGCCCGCCTATCACGGCCTTGTCTTCAGCGACCTGCCCAGCCCGCTCAACGCCATCGCCTTCATCCTCCGCGCCCGCGTGGAAGGACTGCGCGACCTCGGCCCCTGCATCAGCCCGTTCAACTCCTTCCAGTTCATCCAGGGCATTGAAACGCTCGGCATGCGCATGGACCGCCATGTGGCCAACGCACAAAAAGTGGCCGAATTCCTCGAGGCCAACAGCCTCGTGAAGTGGGTGAAGTACCCGGGCTTGAAGTCGAGCCCGTATCATGCCCTCGCCCAAAAGTACCTGCCGAAAGGCCCAAGCGCCGTATTTAGCTTCGGCATCCAGGGCGGCTATGACGCCGGCAAGAAGTTCGTCGACAGCCTCAAAATCTTCTCCCACCTGGCCAACGTCGGCGATGCGCGCAGCCTGGTCATCCACCCCGCTTCGACCACCCACCAGCAACTCAGCGCCGAACAGCAGGCAGCCGCCGGCGTCGAGCCCGACATGATCCGCTTGTCCATCGGTCTCGAGGATATCGACGATATTCTGTGGGACCTTGAGCAGGGCCTGGCCGCTTCGCAAAAGGCCTGACCGGCAGCCGCGCTCTGGCCGGCCAAGCGCCCCGCGGCCCCTACCCGGCTGCCCCCGCGCCCCGGCTAGTCAAAATCAAACGCACGCTTGGGGGGCCCCTTATCCGGGTCCTCCTTCGCTTTTTTGAACAGCTCGTCGAACTTCTTGTTCAGAATGTCCTTGTTGGCCTTCTCCGCGGCCACGGCCTTGGCGAACTTGGCGTCGCGTTCGGACTCCTCGCGTTTCAGCCGCGCCACGGCGGAGTGCAAATCCTCCACCGGACCCGGCTTCACTTTCGCTTCGTGCGTGATCACCGCGCCCGTATCGATATCGATGCGCAGCGTGGCTTCGCAACACGGACAGAGGACTTCCAGCAACGGTTGAGACGGCTTTGCCATACGGGAACAGAATAGCGCAGGCGCTCTGGACAGCGATACTGCATCCAACCGATCCGCTCTCAGGACACCCCGGGCCGGCTAAGGCGTCCGCCCGAGGTCATGGTCCGCGAACCGGAAAATCCTAAGGCGATTTCCGGGCTCCAGAGAGACCCCTTACTGCATTGTTTGTTTAAGCGGAAGCAACTACTTTGGAATTGGAGCAACATCACCGTGCTACGGTCAGTCATCATCTCAACCGACGTGGAGTTGAATCAGCGCCTCGAGGAACTGATTCAGAGGGCCGGCCGAATCGGCCTGGTGCGGACGGCCGAGAAGCACCTGCCGGAGTATGAGTTGGAGCGCTTTCTGCGCGCCAACGCCCCACAAGTGGTGTTTCTCAGCACCGAGAATCTGGCCCAAGCGCTGGAGACCATCCGCGGCATCCACCAGCACCTTCCCGGCTCCCAGGTGGTGGCCATCGACCGTGTCGCCGATCCGGCCGTCCTGCTCGATCTCATGCATGCCGGCGTGCGGGAATTCCAGGCCTATCCGTTTGACCTGAACAACTTCACATCCATGGTGCAACGGCTGGAGGCGCTGCTCGAACGCAATCCGGCCCAAGTGAACGAGGGCGATACCTTGCTCGCCTTTCTCCCTGCCAAGGCTGGAAGCGGCACATCAACCATTGCCCTCAACACGGCCATGGCCCTGGCCCGCCTGCCCGACATGAAAACCCTACTCAGCGATATGGACCTCAACTCGGGCATGCTCGGCTTCATGCTCAAGGTCGACGCGCCGCAAACCATCTACGAAGCCGCCGAACATTCCACGCATCTCGACGAACACCTGTGGCCTCAACTGGTCACGAAAGTCAGCGGCATCGATCTGCTGGCCGCCGGACGGCTGGACCCCCAGTCGCGCATCGAACCGATGCAGATCCGCCACATCCTGAGCTTTGCGCGGCGCTTCTACAAAACCATCTGCGTCGATCTCTCCGGCAACATGGAGAAGTTCTCCCTGGAAGTGATGCAGGAGGCCAAACAGGTCTTCCTCGTCTGCACTCCGGAGATCCCGGCCCTCCACCTGGCCCGTAAGAAGATCCAACTCCTGCAAAGCCTCGAACTCGGCGACCGTATTTGCGTGCTGCTCAACCGCGCCCAGAAACGGCCGCTTATCACGACACAGCAGATCCAGCAACTGCTCGGCGTGCCCGTCTACCAGGAGTTCCCCAACGACTACCGCGGCGTGCACCAGGCGCTCACCCAAGGCCAGGCCGTCACTCCGGAATCGGAGTTCGGCAAGCAGTTCACCGAACTCGCCTACCGCGTCACCCAGCGCAAGAAGCCGGCCAAAACCGATGCCAAGAAGAAGTCCATCCTCGATTTCTTCAACGTGCTCCCCGGCTATTCCCTGTCCGCTGAAAAAAAGTAACCCCGCCTCCGCCTACTCGTTCTTCTTGAGCCTCGGCGGCGTCCGCGGTTTCGCCGGTGATGTCCGCGGGCCTATCCCCCGCGTGGCCGGCACGGCCGGTTCGGCCACCACAGCCTCCGGCGGCGGTTCCCGTAACTCCGCCTTCGGCCGGCACTCGCCCACTTTTACGTTGAACGCAGATACCCGCTCCCACCGCGTTCCCGTGCGGCGCTCCATGATGTGGATGCCGAGCTTCCCATCCGCGCGCAGCCGCCAATCGGCATTCGAGGTCGCCCGCCGGGGCACGGCCAGCTTGAGCGGCCGCCCGCTCACCTCCCGCACCTGCCACGATTCCCCGCTCGTCATTGAGTCATAGCGCTCATACCGCGCCCCGGTCTCCGTGGCTGCGCCGCGATCAATCAGCAAGCTCCCCGACGTCTTCGATTCGAAGTGAAACTGGTCAATAGTGGCGATGCGCGACTCCTGAAACACCGGCCTCCGCCGCCACGTCTTCCCGCCATCGGTGGTGAGCAGAAAGAACGGATCGCGCGGCAACGATTCGAGAATCTGCCCGCTGATCCAGCCGCTCTCGAAGTCGACAAACTGCACCTGGTCCAGCCCCGCTTTCGGGATCCGCTCATGCGCCTCATACCACGTCTTGCCCGTGTCCTCACTGGCCAGAAACAACGAGTACATCGTCGTCGCGCCGTTGTGGATGTTCCCTGTCAAAAACAGTTGCACACCCACCGGCTGGACGCCCGTAATCTCGGCATAGATCGGACATGGATCATCCTCCGTGCACGTCATGCCGAACGTGGCAATATCGTCGTCCGTGCAGGCATAGGGAATGGCGATGGGCTTGCCAGTGTAGGTGAGAATCTGGCGCGGTTTTTCCTCCGGCTCCGTCTTCGCCGCCGGATCCTTCTGCTCCTCAATGGTCATCCGGGGCGGAATGCGGAAGACGCCTGGATCAGCAGGCGCCGCAAGCGGCGGGACAGCGGGGGGAGCAGGCTGCTGGGTGGACTGTTCCGGCTGCGATTGGGCCGAGGCGAAAAGCGAGGCGAAAAGAAAAACGGCCCAGCGCATGTTGTCATTCAAATTCTAGCTCGATATGATGCGCCCCATGTTCCTCATGCACGAGTGGAAGCAGCCGCTGCCCCAAAGCGCGTACGCGGGCTTTGCGATGGCATTGCTGATGGCCGGTTGCGCGCCCGCCCCCGAGACGAAGAATGCGGCTCAGCCGCCCGCCGCCACCACCATGGCTCCGGCGGCGCTCTTCGCCGGTTACGATGTCGTCGACCTGAGCGTCACCGTGGCCGAAAACATGCCCGCCCATTGGGGCACAAGCCCGGCCTTCCAGCGCTGGACCTACAACTGGTTCCAGCAGGAAAAGGACCACTATGGCAACGACTACTTCGTCAGCGAAGGCCCCTATTTCGGCCAGCGCTACGTCATCGACGAACACACCGGCACGCAGTCTGACTTCCCCGCCCACTTCGTCCCGCCCCCCGGTTCCGGCTTGCCCGGCGCCAGCCAGATGGGCGCCATGACCGGCGAAAAATACCCGCTCGATCGCATGATGGGCCCCGCCGTGGTCATCGACGTCGCTGACATCCGCGACAAGGCCGACCCCGGCAAGAGCGCCGTCATCACGCTCGAACGCGTCAAGCAGTGGGAGTCGCAAAACGGTGAGATCAAGGCCGGCGAAGTCGTGCTCTTCCGCAGCGGCTACAGCGACGCCTATTACAAACCGATGCCCGAAGGCATGCGCATGACCTACGCCCCGGTGGTCGCCAAAACCGCCCCCGGCTGGCCCGCCCCAGCGCCCGACGTGATGGAGTATCTGCACGGCAAGGGCGTCTGGCACCTCGGCACCGACGGCGCCAGCATGGGCCCCTGCGAAGGCGGACAGGCGGTCCACGTCGCCGGCCTGAAACATGGCATGAGTTGGGAAGAGATGCTCATCAACATGGGCACACTCCCCCCGCGCGGGTCATTCTATGTGGCGCTTGGTGTGAAGGTGCGCGGCCAGAGCGGCTCCATCTCGCGCGCCGTGGCCTTCGTCCCGAAGAAGAAGTGAGGGCGGCTCCGGCTAGCCGCGGATGGATGGGTTGGTCTGCAGCGCCATGAAGTTGCCGTCGGTGCGCGATGGCGCCCGCTGGCGGACCACACGGGCCAGGTCCACTACGCAAAGCGTGTTGCTCTCGCCAAACGGCTCAGGGTAGAGCTTAAAATCCACCGGCTCCTTCTCGGCATTCAGCGCCGCCGCTTCGGCGGGGGTGGCAAAGCCGAGAATGTGGATCGCGCCGCCGATCAGCTTGTGATATTCGAAGCTCTGGAAGATGCGATCGGTGAACACAGGCGCTTCCAGCGTGGCGCCGGAAACACTGTAGCCATACACGCCTTCCGGCAATTGGACCACGGAGAGGCCCTCGTGGTCGGAACGGATCGGCTTCAGTTGCAGCTTCTTGCGGACAGACTCCAACTCGGTGAGGAAAGCTTCAGTGGTGGTGCTCATAGCGGGAAATTTGAGTTTACCATGCGGGCTCCGGCGGGCCGGGGCCAGAGCGCATGTTACTCTGAAGCTTCCCCCCTGTGAAGATCGGATTCGTCAGTCTCGGTTGTCCGAAAAACCTCGTCGACACGGAAGTGATGATGGGCCAACTCGTCTCGCGCGGTCATGAACTCACGCCGCGCCCGGACGAAGCCGACGTCATCGTCGTCAATACCTGCAGCTTCATTGACCCGGCCAAGGAGGAATCGGTCAACACGATTCTCGAAATGGCCGAGTTCAAGAAGACCGGCCGCGCCCAGCGCCTTGTCGTCGCCGGCTGCCTGGTGGAGCGCTACCGCGGCGACATTCAGAAGGACCTGCCCGAAGTCGACGCCATCGTCGGCACCAACGAAGTGGAGCGCATCGTCGCCGCCTGCGAAGGCTCCTCGGCTTCACTGCCCCCCGTGCTCGAGCCCTACCTCTATCACGAGGCCACCCCTCGCGTGCTCACCACGCCGCGCCATTCGGCCTACATCAAGATCGCCGAGGGCTGCGACCATCCCTGCACCTTTTGCGTCATTCCCCACTACCGCGGCGCCTTCCGCAGCCGCCGCTTTGAGTCCGTCGTCGTCGAGGCCAACCGCCTGCTCCAACAGGGCGTGCGCGAGTTGAACCTCATCGGCCAGGACACCACCAGCTATGGCGAAGACCTCGGGCTCAAAGACGGCCTCGCCCTCCTGCTCGAACGCCTGGCACAACTCGAAGCCCCGCAGCCCTACTGGGTGCGCTTCCTCTACGCCTACCCGAACCGCATCACGCAACGCCTGCTCGACACCATCGCCCAGCACGACGCGCTGCCCAAGTACATCGACATGCCGCTGCAGCACGCCAGCGCCAATGTGCTCAAGCGCATGAAGCGCGGCTCCAACGGCGACCTCTTCCTCAAGATCCTCGAACGCATCCGCCGCACCATCCCCGGCGTCGCCATCCGCACCAGCTTCATCGTCGGCTTCCCCGGCGAAACCCAGGCCGATTTCGACGAGCTCTGCCAGTTTGTCGAAGCCGCCCAGTTTGACCGCGTCGGTGTCTTCACTTACTCCGACGAGGACACCAGTAAGTCGTTCGAGTTAGACGCCAAAGTCGGAAAGCGCGACATGTCGAACCGCAAACGCCGTCTGATGTCGCTGCAGAAGAAGATCTCCAAGAAGATGAACCGTCTCCTCGTCGGCTCGGAGCACACCCTCCTCGTCGAAGGAGTTTCTCAGGAAACCGACCTGCTCTGGGAGGGCCGCCTCGCCACGCAAGCCCCGGAAATCGACGGCGTCTGTTACATCAACGACGACAACGGTTCGCCCCTCTCCCCCGGTCAGTTCCGCCGCTTCCGCATCACCGAAGCGCATGATTACGACCTCGTCGGCGAAATCATCGACCAGGCCGAGCCCTTGGCCGCGCCGCCGAAACCACTCTTCCCGATTCTGGCCGACCGCACCAGCATCCACATCTCCCGAGGACAATGAACACCGTTAAGTGCCCCACCTGTAAGACTCAGGTCGCCTTCGGCTCGCCTGATTTTCCCTTCTGTTCGGACCGCTGCCGTCAAATCGACTTAGGCAACTGGGCCACGGAGCAGTACCGGTTCTCTTCGCCCATCATCCCCACCACGGGGGAAGAGGGCGCGCCGCTTCCGCCACCCGATTCCGACCTGGAGGACTAACCATGCGCAAGCAAGCCTTGTTCGCGCTGGCCGCTCTCGCCACCGTCTGCGCGGCCCAGGCGCCGCCCAAGGACCGCCATGTCATCGTCATCAGCATCGACGGCTTTCCCGCCTATGCGCTGAACGACGAATGGGTGGCCGTGCCCAACCTCCGCGCGCTCATCAAGAGCGGCGTCGCGGCGCAGTCCATGAAGCCGGTGAACCCCACCGTCACCTGGCCCAACCACACGTCGATGGTCACCGGCGTGCTCCCCGCAAAGCACGGCGTGCTCTACAACGGCGCGCCCGTGCGTGGCGCCGCCGGCCAGCCCGTCAAGGTGGAACCCTTCGTGCCCAAGCCGAAACTGGTGCGCGGCACAACCATCTACGACGTGGCGCACAAAGCCGGCCTCACCACCGCCGAAGTCGATTGGGTCGCCATCCAGGACGCCCCCACCATCACCTGGGCCTTCGCCGAGTATGGCTATCCGCAACGCCCTGTGGAACGCGAGATGATCGCCGCCGGCTTAGTCACGGAAAAGCAGATGAAGGAGTTCCGCAACCTGCCCATCATGCTGCGCGACGAGATCTGGACCCTCGCCGGCGAGCACATCATCACCAAACACAAGCCCAACCTCTTACTCTTCCACTTACTCACCACCGACAGCCTCCAGCATCGCTACGGCTCCCACACCCTCGCCGCCTACACCGCCCTCTCCCACGCCGACGCCAAAGTCGGCCGCCTCATCGAAGCCACCAAGAAGGCCGGCATCTATGAGCGCACCACCTTCCTCATCGTCTCTGACCACGGCTTCCGCACCTTCGACCGCCGCATCGCCCCCAACGCCCTGCTCGCCGAAAAAGGGCTCGACAAGGTCGCCTACGTCATCCCCGAAGGCGGCACGGCCATGGTCTACGTCACCCAGCCCGAGGGCAAGGCGCAAACCATCGCCACACTGAAGCAACTCTTCTCCACGCTCGAAGGCGTCACCAGAGTCATCGAGCCCGCCGACTTCGCCGCCTGGGGCTATCCCGACCCGGCCCAGGAACCCCGCATGGCCGACCTCGTCCTCGCCACCACCGGCAGCTACAGCTTCAGCGCCGCCACACGCGACGGGGCCATTCAGCGTGAACCCACCGGTGCCTCGCCCGGCGCGCACGGCTACCTCAACGACGATACGCTCATGCAGGCCATCTTCATCGCCTCCGGCCGCGGCATTAAGCGAGGCGTGAAGCTCGGCAACGTCTCCAACCTCGACGTCGCCCCGACCATCGCCCACCTGCTCGGCGTCGCGCTCCCCGAAGCCGACCACAAGCCTCTGGCGACGATCCTCGAGTAAATCCTCACGCTCGCCTCACCTTCGAATCGGGCATAATCGTGTGGATATGTTGCACCGCACCCTGCTTCTTCTGGCCGCGCTCGCGGCGTCCGCTTCGCTCAAGTCGTCACCGAATTCGCCCCGCCCAAGGCCGGCTGCTGCCTCGCCGGCACGGCCCAGGCGCTGGCCGACCAACTGCAAGACTGGAACCAGCTTGGCCGTTACCACGCCGACAACCAGCGCCTGAAGGCCGCGCCCCCCGCCCCCGGCCGCGTCGTCTTCCTCGGCGACTCCATCACCGACGGCTGGAAGCTCGAAAACTCCTTCCCCGGCAAGCCTTACGTGAACCGCGGCATCAGCGGCCAAACCACCGCCCAAATGCTCGTCCGCATGATGCCCGACGTGCTCGCGCACAACCCGGCCGCCTTCATCCTCCTCGCCGGAACTAACGACATCGCCCGCAACGCCGGCCCCCAAACGCTCGACATGATCACCGCCAACATCCAGGCCATGTCCGAACTCGCCCGCGCCCACAACGTGAAGGTCATCCTCTGCACCGTGATGCCCATCAGCGATTACACCTCGCGCGTGCAATCCCCGCGCCGCCCGCCCGCCGACATCCTCGCCCTCAACCAGTGGATCAAGGACTACGCCGCCCGCACCGGAGCCACCATCGCCGACTACTACGCCGCCACCGCCGACGACAAAGGCTTTCTCAAGGAAGGCTACTCCGGCGACGGCCTCCACCCAAACGTCAAGGGCTACGAGTTGATGGCCCCCGTCGCGCAAGCCGCCATCGACAAAGCCCTCCGGTAGACTAGTCCTTTGTCACGCATTGCGAGTTGGATTGCCACCTGGTTCGGCTGCGGCCTCGCCCCCGTCGCCCCAGGCACCGTGGGAGCGCTCGGTGCGCTCGCCCTGGCTGCGTTCATCGAACGCTACCTCCATTGGGGACCCCTCGGCTGGGGCGCCTTCGCCCTCGGCTGCACGCCCATCGGCATCTGGGCCGCCGGCAAATACGCCGAGGCCTCCGGCAAAAAGGACCCTGGCGCCGTCGTCATCGACGAAGTGCTCGGCCAGTGGCTCACCCTTGCCGGAGCCGCCCATCTCCACGACTGGCGCCCCTGGCTGGCCGCCTTCGCCCTCTTCCGCTTCTTCGATATCCTCAAGCCCTTCCCCGTGCGCAAGCTGGAGGCCATCCCCGGCGGCGCGGGCATTGTCATAGACGACCTCGGCGCCGGCGTCTACGGCGCCTTCTGCCTATGGGCGCTCTTTCACTTCGGGTTCCTGTAAGGAGGTTTCCATGTCCAACGTGCTCTCCACACGGCGTCAGGCGCTCGCCGCCGCTGCCCTGCCTGCCTTGCTGCCGGCGCAAAACGCGCCCGACGACGCTACGCTCCGCCGCCTGCTCGAGCCCCCCACGGGCAAGGTCCAGGTGGTGATCGACACCGACACCTACAACGAGATCGACGACCAGTACGCCGTCCTCTACGGCCTGCTCTCGCCTGACCGCATTGCCGTCGAGGCCATCTATGCCGCGCCTTATCTGAACGCCCGCTCCACCAGCGCCGCCGATGGCATGGAGAAAAGCTACCAGGAGATCCTGCGCCTGCTGAAGTTCCTCGGCCGCGACTCCAAGGGCATGGTGTTCCGAGGCTCTGAGAGCTTCCTGGCCTCAGCCGCCAGGCCGGTGGAAAGCGAGGCCATGCGCGACCTGATCGCCAAAGCCCTCCAGCCTCGCTCCGGCCCGCTCTACGTTCTCACCCTCGGCTGCCCCGCCAACGTCGCCTCGGCCATCCTCGCCGAACCCAAGATCAAGGACAAAATCGTCGTCGTCTGGCTCGGCGGCGCCACGCACGAGTGGCCCTCGGCCCGCGAGTTCAACCTCTTTCAAGACATCCACGCCTCGCGCGTTCTCTTCGATAGCGGCGTGCCGCTCATGCAGATCCCCACCAAGAACGTCTCCGAACACCTGCGCACCACGCTCCCCGAAGCCGAGTTCTGGCTCAAGGGCAAATCGCGCCTCTGCGACTACCTCTACGAGCAGTTCGTCGATTACTACCGCACGCACACCAAGGGCAAGCCGCAGCCCTACCCGTGGTCCAAGGTGATCTGGGACATCTCCACCGTGGCCTGGGTCCTCGATCCTTCCTGGATTCCCTCGGCGCTCGTGCCGAGCCCGCTGCTCACCGACGATTTCCGCTGGCAAAAAAAGCCCGGCCGCCATATCATCCGCGTCGCCACCAACGCCCTGCGCGACCCGGTCTTCCACGACCTCTTCACCAAGCTCGCCCAGGTGAAGTAGCACCCCTCAGCGCGCCGCCGCGTCCCATTCGTACGAAAAGACCTGCCGGCCCTGCGCATCGATCCACGCCCACTTGGTCTTCGCCAGTTGCACGTGCGCGAGCCCCTGCACAAACGCCGTGGCTTGCAGAAACGGCCCCGCAATCGCCGTCCCGCCGCGCGCATCGAGATACGACCACGCACCCCGCACCTTCACTGGCGCAAGCCCGCTCCCGAACGCCAGCGCATCCTCATACGGCCCCGCAATCACCGTCTCGCCTGCGCGGTTCACATACTCCCAACGCCCTTCCCGCCGCACCGCTGCCAGCGACTCGCGAAAGTCGCGCACGTCGTCATACACAAACCGCACCGCAACTTTCCCCTCGCGATCGATGAAGCCCCACCGGTGCAACCTCCGCACCGCGGCCCGGCCTTCGCGAAACGAGCGCGCCATCTCGAACTCAGCTGGAATGACCATCTCGCCCGAGCTGTCAATGAAGCCATGCCGGCAAGCGCTGATCGGCCGCGGCGTGAGCAGCCCGGCGCATGAGGTGGTTCCACCTTGCGTCGAAGGGGCAGGCCACCGTGTGCCGCCACTTCCAGCCAAGTAGCAATCGCCATCCTCGGCCACCGGCGCCACGCCTTCAGAGAAGAAACCGGCACTGGCAAAGCGGGCAAGCAGCCTGTATGAGCCTGCGATTGTTCGATAGCCCTGCCGCCCAGGATTCCCGGCAACGTGTGGCTCGGTTTCATAAGGCATTAGTTCATCGGCTGATGAAGCGGCCCCGTTCACCGGTTCGCCCGCCACCACATCCGGTCGATCCGCCGGTGTGAATCGCGCCCCAATCACCACCCGCCCCTCACGGTCGATATACCCCGCCTTGCCCCCCACCACCACGCGAAACAACGGCGTGTCCGAATCCAGGTGCTTCGTCCAAATCCCTGATTCGGCGCGACCGAGCAGCCCGCCGCAACCCATCCCCCCAGCACCACTCCCAACGCCACTCCCCACACCACCCCCGGCGCCCCGACCCTCGCCAAAACCACCGCCGCTCGCACCATCGCCATTTCCTCCGCTTTGCCTCGGCTACTCCAAAATGGTTCAATCGAAGAGTAGCACTCCATTTATGGACAACGGTTCCACCCCCGAAATTCACGCCGTACACCCGGCCAACGCCATCCCCGGCGGCGACTTCCACATCCACGGCGCGGCCCTCGCCGGAGCCGAGCGCCCCCGCGTGCAGTTTGGCGACTCCGCCGCGCCGGTCATCATCGGCTCCGATGAGTTCGTCATCGCCCGCGTCCCCGAAGGCGCGGCCAGCGGTGCATTGACCATCGCCAACCAGTCGCATCGCAGCCTGCCCTATGAGTGCCACGTCGGCATCCAGATCGCCGACTCGCTCCACCCGGTGGCCAACCCCGCCGCCGATGAGTTCGGCAACATCTACACCACCCTCTCCGGCTCGCGCGGCCAGAAGACGCCGGTCTCGGTTTACCGCATCGACCCCGACAACAACATGAGGCCGTTCCTCTCCGACCTCATGAACGCCACCGGTGTCGCCGTCGATGCCGACGGCCTCATCTACGTCTCCTCGCGCCACGACGGCATCATCTACCAGGCCACATCCAAGGGCGAGATGGCCGTCTACGTCGAAGGCATGGGCGTGGCCACCGGACTCGCCTTCGACCGCGAGGAAAACCTCTACGTCGGCGACCGCTCCGGCACCATCTTCAAAATCGCCCGCAATCGCCAGATCTACGTCTTCGCCACCATCGAGCCCTCCATCGCCGCCTACCACCTCGCCTTCGATGACGACCAGAACCTCTACGTCACCGGACCCACCACCTCGAGCTTCGATTGCGTCTACCGCGTGGCGCCCGACGGCCATGTGACCACCTTCTTCCGCGGCCTCGGCCGCCCCCAAGGCATCGCCATCGACGAGGCCAGCAACCTCTATGTCGCCGCTTCCCTCGGCGGACGCCGCGGCGTCATCCGCATCACCCAGGCCGGCGAGGCTGACCTCTTCCTCTCCGGGCCCTCCATCGTCGGCCAGTGTTTCGCCCCCGGCGGCCAGATGATCGTCGCCACCACCAGCGCCCTCTACCGGGTCTTCACCGGAGTCACCGGCCGGCGTATGCCGTAAGCTCTTCATTCCTTGGTACCAGTTACTCCTATCTCAAGCTCGGGCAAACCGTGTAAACCTGCGTTTACGAAGCTTACGCTTCCTTAACACATTTCTTATCAATGTCTTAACAACTTTCCGCCGATATGTGGGTTAGCCTGATTACAGGATGAACCGCATACAGCACTTCACGGTGGGGTTGACTCTGGCAGTAGTACCCGTACTCGCTCAGCACGTGGAACTGCGCGAGGTTGAGCCCGTCACCATGCCCGTCGCGGTAGACTCCAATGCGGCTTCTTACTGGCACAACGGGCAGTTCCACATGTACAGCTCCACCGGAACGCCCCTGCTCAGCAGCGGCCCCAGCGCCACCCAGTTGTCCCCAGGAATGCCCCTCGAGTTGGGCGGCGTGCCCGAGCCGGCCTGGATTGAGTCGGCGTGGATGTCCCCCGAGGGCGTCCTCTTTGTCTGGTATCACCACGAACAGATCGGCTTGTGCGGCGATGTGAAGCTGAATGTCCCGCAAGTCGGCGCGGCGGTCTCCTACGATGGCGGACGCACGCTCACCAACCTCGGCATCGTTCTCGATGCGGCCGGGGAACCCAATTGCGGCGCGCAAAATGGATACTTCGCCGGCGGCCACGGCGATTTTTCCGTGATCTACAACGACCGCGAAGGCTACTTCTATTTCTTCTTCGGAAGTTACTCCGGTGAGCTCGGCGAACAAGGCGTGGCCGTGGCCAGAATGCCCTTTGAGGCGCGGTATTCCCCCGTCGGCGCGGCGCGGAAATGGTACAACGGCGACTGGAGTGAGCCTGGTCTCAAAGGACGAGTAAGTCCGATTTTTCCCGCCACGGCCTCCTGGTACGGTGCAAATACCGATTCTTACTGGGGCCCCTCGGTCCACTGGAACACGCACCTGCAGCAATACGTGATGCTGCTCAATCATGCCTGCTGCGAGCCCGGCTGGCCGCAGGAAGGCATCTACATCAGCTTCAACGCCGACATCACCAACCCGGCCGGATGGAGCCAGCCCAAACGCATCCTCGAGGGCGGCGGCTGGTATCCGGCGGCCATCGGAACCGGTGAGGGCGAAACCGATTCCCTCGCCGGCAAAACGGCCCGGCTGTGGGTTCGCGGCTTCTCCGATTGGGAACTTGTATTCGTCACGGCTGAGGAGGAAGCGGCATCAGCGTTGGAGCCGCAGCCCACGGAGCCAACCCCAACGGAGCCTGCTCCATCCGAACCAGAACCCGCTCCCGCCGAGCCAGAGCCTGCGCCTGCCGAACCGGAACCGGCACCCGCCGAGCCGGAACTAGCACCCGCCGAGCCTGAGCCCGCTCCCGCCGAGCCTGAGCCTGCGCCCGCCGAGCCAGAGCCTGCGCCACCGGAATCCGAACCCGATCCTCCGGCCGAGCCCGATGCCCCGCCTACACCAGATCCGGATGAAGGCGAGTCAGTTCCCGGCGACCGGCTCTGAGCCCGCCCGCTCAGGCTGGGTTTCCAAGCTCCCCGGCCATACGCCATACTCATAGAACGTGAACGCAGAAATCATTGCCGTGGGCAGCGAGATGCTCACACCGCAACGCACCGATACCAACTCGCTCTGGCTGACCGCCGAACTCAACAACTTGGGCATCGAAGTCGTCGCCAAAACCATCGTCGGCGACGACCGCGCCCGCCTCACCGAAACCATCGCCGACGCCACCCGCCGCAGCGAACTGGTCATTCTCACCGGCGGACTCGGGCCCACCGAAGACGACCTCACCCGTGAGTGCGTCGCCGCCGCCACCAGCCGCACCCTCGTCTTCTCCGACGCCCTGCTCCAGGACATCCTCGAACGCTTCGCCCGCTTCGGCCGCAAGATGGCAGACAATAACCAGCGCCAGGCCTATCTCATCGAAGGCGCCGAAGCCCTGCCCAACCCCAACGGCAGCGCCCCCGGCCAGTGGCTCACCACTGCGCCTGACCGCCACATCGCTCTCCTCCCCGGCCCGCCCAAGGAGATGAAGCCGATGTACTCGGCTCAAATCCTCCCCCGCCTGCAAGCCCTCCAGCCGCCCATGCAGATCCGCGTGCTTACCTACCGCATCGCCGGCATGGGTGAGTCCGATGTCGATTCCCTCGTCGCGCCCATCTATACGCAGTACACCAACCCGGTGACGACCATCCTCGCCAAGCCCGGCGATGTCGAACTCCACTTTCGCGCCCGTTGCGCAACCACCGCCGAGGCCGAGGCGCTGCTCGCCGAGATCGGTCCCAAGATCGACGCCGTGCTCGGCGACCGCATCTACTCCCGCGATGGCTCCCCGCTCGAAGCCGCCGTCGGCGCCCTCCTGAAGGCCCGCGGCGCAACACTCGCCGTCGCCGAAAGCTGCACCGGAGGCCTCCTCGCCCAACGCCTCACCTCCGTGCCCGGCAGCTCCGATTACTTCGACGGAGGCTTCGTGGTCTACTCCCGCGACCTCAAACACGCCCTCCTCGGCATCCGCCTCGAAGACATCGCCGGCCCCCTCATCTACTCGGAAAACACCGCCACCTACCTCGCCGAAGCCGCACGCCTCCGCACCGGCGCCCACTACTCCCTCGCCATCGTCGGCGTCGCCGGACCCGGCCCCGACCAGGGCTTCGACCCCGGTCACGTCGTCGTCGGTCTCTCCTCGGCCCAGAAAACCGAAGCCCGCACCCTCAAGCTCTTCGGTGACCGCGAGCGCATCCGCTTCATGGCCACGCAGTCAGCCCTCGACCTGCTGCGCAAGTCCTACCTCGCCCCAAGCCAGTAACTCCCCTTACCGGCGAATCTCGAAAATCACCTTCCCGCCGTTCGGGTACACGCTGCGCAGCGTCCCGTCCTCGGACTCAAACAGTAACTGGTCGTTGTACACGGCAACGAACTTACCGTATTCCTTCGGCACGCGCAGCCGCCGCGGGTAAGCGAAGTTAGCCTGCTGACCCCAGGCGGCGAAACAGAGCAACAGAGCGGCGACGGCAATCAGACGCTTCATGCCGTGCTTGACGCCGCCCTCCCCGCCCGCGTGCAGAAAAATCACCGCGCCCGGTTGTTGCCGCCCTCGTGGTTCTTCCCGTCGCCTTCATAGCCCGCACGCGCCCCGGCCCGCTTCACCACGCGCTGCGTCGCCGGATCAAACAGCTTCGTCGCCCCTTCGCGATACGACTCCACGCCCAGCCCGATCGCCGTCATCACCTGGTAGCCAAACTCGGCATGCAACACGGGCTGCTTCCGCGACCTCATGCAGGCAAAGAAATTCCCCGCGTGCAAATCCACCAGGTTGCGCGTCTCCACCACCTTCTCCACGCGCTTGGCCGCCGCCTTGCCCGCATACACACCCTCCGGATGCACCTCCACGCCTTCGTTCGTGAACCGGACCGTGCCTTTATTGCCGTAAATCGTCGCCGCAAAGAAATCATCGGCCGACTCATTCGCCATCGACGACGACATCGTGATGTAGAACTCCGGGTATTCAATCGTGGTCGCATACGTGTCCGGTACCTCGCGGTCCTTCTGCACGTATATGCCGCCGTGCGCGCTGATGCGCGTGGGAAACCGCGGCCCCATCGCATACAGCAGCGGACCCAACCGGTGATACAGCAGGTCCGTCGCAATGCCGCCCGAATAGTCCCAATACTTGCGCCAGCGGAAGTAGCGGTCCTGCGAAAAGGCCCGCTTCGGCGCCGGACCCAGCCAGCGCTTCCAGTCGATATTCGCCTCCGTCCCCTCCTCGTCGATGCGGTAGTTCCATTCGCCGAACACCGAGTTGCGGCTATAGGTCCCCTGCGCCCACAGCAGCGTGCCGATCTCACCGGCCGCGATGATGTCGCGCGCCACCGCGTAGCGCCGGTCCGACAGATGCTGGCTACCCACCTGCAACACGCGCCCCAGTTTCTTCGCCGCCGCGGCCACCTGCCGCGCCTCATCCACGGTCAGCGTCATCGGCTTCTGCAGGTAGACATCCTTCCCCGCAGCCATCGCATCGAGCGCAATCGGCGCATGCCAGTGGTCGGGAACGCTCACGAACACGGCGTCGATATCGGCCCGCGCCAGCAGGTCGCGGTAGTCGTGATGGACGTCTTTCTCCATCAACTTCGCCGCCCCGCGCGCCCGCTCTTTGCGCCGCGTGTAAAGGTCGCTCACCGCGCCGATCTCGTAATTCCCCGCCCCCGCGCCCCACTTCAGCAGGTTCGACATCGTGCCGTAGCCGTTGCCGCCCACCCCAATGCAGCCCACGCGAATGCGGTCGTTTGCCCCCAGCACACGTGCGGCGGGTTTCCAGGCGAAGGCAGGCGTTGCCAGCGCGGCTGCGCTGCGAAGCCAGTCACGGCGAGTGTTCATATTGCGGGCAGTATATCGAACCGTGGCCCCGGACTCACCGCCGCCGGCCGCTCCGTCCGCCCGCCGCCAGCCGCTCGATCTATCCGCCGCAGCCCGCTCCGCCGGCCCTTCCACCTGCCCTCCTCAGCCCGCTCCACCCACCCGCCGACGGCCGCGCCGCCAACTCTTCCGCCAGCCCGCCTCAGCCCGCGCCGCCGGCCCCTTCGCCCGCGTCCGCGGTCAGAATATTCCTCAAAAACTACCCGTCGTAGCCGATCTGGAAGGGAAGGTGAAATTCGGCCATGGCACGCTTGCATGATCTGGTGGAGATCCAAGAGCCGCCCCGCTCGCGCTTCGCCGAGACCGAGCAGGACCGCGCCGCCCGCCTGGCCGCCATGTGGGCCCGCGCCGCCGAGATGTTCCGCGAACCGGAGTTATTCCGTCAGATCCTCGACGAAATCGACGAAGGCGTCTGCTTTGTCGGACGCGCTGACCGCGTGCTCTTTTGGAACCGCGCCGCCGAGGAGATCAGCGGGTATACCGGCGGCGAGATGGTGGGGCGCGACTTCGGCGACCAGATGCTGCACGAGTGGCGGCGCCATGGCTGTGAGCGTTGCGCGCAAGGGTGCCCGGCGCGGGCCATCGCCCACGGGCGCACACTGCGGCGGGCAAGCCTGTTTCTGCGTCACAAGGAGGGCTACGCCGTGGCCGTCAGAATGCGCAGGTCTCCCCTCCTCGATGCGCGTGGTCGCGTCGTCGGTGAGGTCCGCTTGTTCCGGGCGGCCTGCGACGGCTTGGCCTGCGTCGACCGGCTCGCCCGCCTCCGCGAAACAGCCCTCGTCGACCGCCTCACCGGCTTCGGCAGCCGTCGTTTCGCAGAAGGCGGCCTCGTCGAAGCACTGGCACGCAAGGAGCGCGAAGGGCAAGACTTCGCCGTGCTGCTCGCCGACCTCGACGGCCTGGCCGACGTCAACTGGATCCGTGGCCAGTCCGCCGGCGACACCGCCCTCCGCGTCTCTTCGTCCTCGCTCGCCGCCGCCCTCCGGCGCTTCGATCTGCTCGCACGCTGGGGCGACAGCGCCTTTGCCGCCATCGTCGAGGGCCTCGAACCCAGCGCCCTCACCTGTCTCGCCCACCGTCTCAGCGAACTCGTCGCCTGGAGCCGCGTCTGCGATGAGGCGGGCCAGTTCAGCGTCACCCTCAGCGTCGGCGGTTGCCACGCCTCTTCAGGCGATACCGTCGACTCCCTCATGCGCCGCGCCGAAGCCAACCTCCGCCAGGCCAAAACCGAGGGCCGTGGCCTCGTCTGCATCTCCTGACCGCAACAGGCTTACGATAAGTAGCTGACATATGCGTTGGCTACTGGGAATGCTGTTCTTCGCCCTCGCCGCCTCAAGCGCCGACTGGCCTCAACTGCGCGGCCCCGATGGTTCCGGCCTCTGCCCCAACTGCGGCCGCTTCCCCGTCGAGTTCGGCCCAGATAAACACGTCCTCTGGAAGACCCCCGTTCCCATGGGCAAGTCCTCCCCCGTGCTCGCCGGTGATCGCCTCTTCCTCACCGCCTCGGAAGGCGATCAACTCCTCGTCCTCTGTCTCGACCGCGCCTCAGGCAAGCTCCTCTGGCGCCGCGCCCTCACTGCCCCCCGCCGCGAAGGCATGCACACCCTCAACCACAGCGCCGCCCCCACCCTGGTCACCGACGGCCGCGACGTCTACGCCTTCTTCAGCGAATTCGGCCTCATCGCCTACACCGCCGCCGGCCGCGAAAAATGGCGCCTCCCCCTCGGCCCCTTCAACAACCTCCACGGCGTGGCCGCCTCGCCCGTCTACGCCGCCGGCCGCATCCTCCTCGTCTGCGACCAGGACACCGACGGCTTCCTCCTCGCCGTCGACGCCGCCACCGGCAAGCGCGCCTGGCAGCATCCGCGCGATGTCAGCAATGGCTACTCCACACCCGTCGTCTGGCGCGACGCTCCCGGCGGCCCCCAAGTGATCGCCGCCGGCTCCTACCAGCTCACCGCCTATTCGGTCGCCGATGGCAAACCCGTCTGGTGGGTCCGCGGCCTCACCTGCCAGCCCAAATCCATGCCCGTCATCGCCAACGGCGTCGTCTACTTCAACGGCTGGACCCCCGGCAACGACACCGGCCAGCAGGTCGAACTCCCCTCCTTCGCCGAAGTCACCGCTGCCGCCGACGCCAACCGCGACGGCAAGCTCGCCCCAACCGAACTCCCCCAGCCCTGGCAGCCCACCGGCACCTGGCGCGCCGTCGACCTCGACCGCGACGGCTTCCTCAACGAGCGCGAATGGAAGTTCTTCCGCTCCCGCCGCGCCTCGCGCAACAGCATCATGGCCGTCCGCCTTGGCGGCTCGGGCGACGTCACCGAATCGCACGTCCTCTGGCGCTATGAAAAATCGCTCCCCGACGTCCCCGCGCCTCTGATCTACAACGGCGTCGTCTACCTCATCCGCAGCGGCGGCATCGCCACCACCCTCGACGCCAAAACCGGAGCCGTCCTCAAAATCGGCCGCCTCACCGGAGCCCTTGAGGACTTCTATTCCTCCCCCATCGGCGTCGACGGCAAGGTCTACATCGCCAGCGAACACGGCAAAGTCGTCGTCCTCCGCGCCACCGGCGACTGGGAAATCCTCGCCCTCAACGACTTCGAAGCCGGCATCTACGCCACCCCAGCCATCGAGCCCGGCCGCATGTACTGGCGCGTCGGCGAAGCTCTCTACGCCATCTCCGCCACCAACGCGCCAGCCCCGGGGGCGCCCTAGCAACCGCTTCGCCCTAGCGCCTGTCGCGTACAGCCCCAGGGCCGCTCCAGTGCAGCCCTGTTTCGCCCTCTCCCCGGATGCTATCATCCGGGGTATGGCGACACTGGTTACACTGGGCGCTCCGTCTCCGCCTCCCGACACCGCCTCCCTCGATGCGAAGGAAGCGAAGCTCTTCGACATCCTCCGCTCACTCGGCGAAGTCATCGTCGCTTACTCCGGCGGCACCGATTCGGCGTATCTGGCCTGGGCCGCAGCCCGCGCCCTCGGCGACAAAGCCGTCGCCATCACCGCCGACTCGGCCTCCATCCCCGAATCCCACAAGCGCGACGCCGCCGAATACGCCCACCTCTGCGGCTTCCGCCACGAAATCATCGAAACCCGCGAGTTCGACAACCCCGACTACGTCAAGAACGACGCCAACCGCTGCTTCCACTGCAAGGACGAACTCTTCACCCGCCTCGAAGAAGTCGCCGCTGCCCGCGGCCTCACCCACATCGTCTACGGCGTCAACCAGGACGACCTCGGCGACTATCGCCCCGGCCAGCAAGCCGCCAAGATCCACCAGGTGAAGGCCCCGCTCGTCGAAGCCGGCCTGCGCAAAGCCGAAATCCGCGAGCTGGCCCGCCGCGCCGGCCTGCCTTTCTGGGACCGCCCCGCCGCCGCCTGCCTCAGCTCCCGCGTGCCCTACGGCACGCCCGTCACCGTCGGCACCATCAAGACCATCGAGGCCGGCGAAGAGGCCATGCGCGCCCTCGGCTTCCGCCAGTTCCGCGTGCGCTTCCACGACCAGCTCGTGCGCCTCGAAATCGACCCCGCCGAAATGCCCCGCGCCCTCGACATGCAAATGGCCGGCCGGCTCACGGCCATCTTCAAGCCCCTCGGCTTCCACTACGTCACGCTCGACCTCGAAGGCTACCGCCAGGGCTCGCTCAACGCCGCTCTCGGCATGAAGCCCGTGGGGGAGAAGTAGGAACGCATGGTCCGTCCCGAATTCGTTCTTGAGTCCTGGCGCCAGACGCGCCTCTATGCCGTCGAGGCCGTCCAGGAGTGGCCCGAAACCGAAGGCGCCTTCCGCCTCGCCCCCGAGGTGATGACCTTCGCCGAAATCGCCCGCCACATCGCCGAGGCCGGCCACATCCTCACCGGCATCCTCCTCAGCGGCGAAACCGACTACGCCCGCGAGGGGTTTCGCCAGGAGATGCCCCGCTGGTCACCAGGGCTCCCCGCGGACATCCCGCTGCCCGCCCTGGCCTCGGAACTGCAAAGCCTCACCGCGGCCCGCATCGACGAACTGCGCAGCCAGAGCCCCGAATGGTGGGCCGGCATGGTCAAGAAGTGGACCGGCGAAGACATGACCCGCCTCGAATTCCTCCAGTTCGTCAAGGAACATGAACTCACCCACCTCGCGCAACTGTTCGCCTGCATGCGGCTCAAGGGGTTGACGCCGCCCACCACCCGCCGGCGCCAGGCAAAAAAGTAGGGGCGGGCTATCGCGTCCGGTGAGATGTTTTGTATAAAGGAAGTCTTGTATAAAGGAGTATGCGTGTGTCCGGGCATGGGCTGGGGTGCGAGGTGGAGCGCGAGTCCAGCCGGGCGCGCCTGATAAAGGAGGCCGTGAGGTAACGGTATGGTCAATTGTCCCTTGTGTGACGCGATAATCGATGTCGATACCGACGAACTCGATGAGGGGGACTCGATTTCCTGCGACGAGTGCGGGAAGAGCTTGAGCGTGGTGTCATTGGACCCGCTTGAGTTGGCCTCGGACGACGAGGACGACTACGAGGAAGAAGACGAGGACTTCGAGGACGAGGACGAAGACGAAGACGAGGAAGAGGAGGAAGATGAGGAAGAGTGGTAATCTCCTCACGCGTAGGTCCGCTCTGATCGCGCCGGCCCTGCTTGCCTTCAGCGCCGCCCTCGCCGCGGGCAAGAAGAAGGAGAAGGATGCTCAGTCCTTCGGCGTCATCGCCGGCACCGTCTTTCGCGAAACGGGCTTCTCCTTCGCCGGCGTCGAACTCATAGTAGTGTGGGAAGTCGACGGTAAGAAGAAGAAGGAGTGGAAGGGGCGCTCGGACGCCCGCGGTGAGTTCGCCTTCCGCGTCCCGGCGGCGCTGGGCAAATACGTCGTCCGCGTCAAGGCCGAAGGCCACGCGCCCGTCGAAAAGCAGGTTGAGCTGGGCATCGATGAGCGCAAGGAAATTTCCATTTTGATGAGCACGGAGAAGAAATGAAGCTTCGATTGTGGGCACTCTTGGTGAGCGCGGCTCTCCTGGCGCTGGCGCAGCAGTCCCCGGCGCCGGGCCAGAAGCCGCCGCCGTTCTTCAAGGGCGACAAAAAGGAGAAGGAGGAGGCCACCCGAAGCGTCTCCGGCACCGTGCGCGGACAAAACGATCAGGCCGTCGAAGGCGCCGTGGTGCAGGTCAAGGACACACGCACCCTGCGCGTCCGCAGCTACATCACCAAAGCCGACGGAAACTACTTCTTCCACGGCCTCGGCAAAAACGTCGACTACGAGTTGAAGGCCGATTTCAAAGGCGCCAGCAGCGACAAGAAGACCCTCAGCGTCTACGACTCGCGCCAGAACGCCGTCATCAACCTGAAGTTGGAAGAGAGCAAGAAGAACTGAGAGGGAACAGCCCGGTGTGCCTGACTCGTCGGACGTGGGCCGCGGCAGTGCCGGGCGTCACGAGGCTAGCTCTCAGCGCGGCAGCCACGGCGCGCCTCGCCGGGAATGCCGTCACCGATCTGGAAGCCTGGGGGTTGGGCCGTGCCCTCACGCAGCGGTAAAGCGCGCGCCGCCGCCGGCAAAGCCCGCCGCGCGGGAAGCCGCCTCCACACCCGCCTCAATCGCGGCCCGCTCTGGCGCCGTGCCCTCCAATGGACGCTCTTCGTCCTCCTCGCCTGGACCGCCGCCTGCCTCTCCTCGCTCGTGCTCATGAAGTGGATCACGCCGCCCGTCACCATGGTCCAGGCCCAGCGCCGCGTCGAATCCTGGTTCGCCAAGGGCAAGTATGAGAAGCGCCACGCCGCCGTCCCCCTGCGCAAAATCTCACCCCACCTCCAGCACGCCGTCATCGCCGCCGAGGATGGCCGCTTCTATCAACATCACGGCATCGACTTCGACGAACTGGGCAAGATCTACGAAGACGTCGTCGAAGACGGCGAGCGCCTTCCGCGGCGGCTCCACCATCACCCAGCAGCTTGTGAAGAACCTCTTCTTCACCACCCACGGCAACCCGCTGCGCAAGGTCGCCGAATTCGGCCTCGCCCCCGCCGCCGATTGGATCCTCGGCAAACAGCGCGTCCTCGAGCTCTACCTCAACGTGATCGAATGGGGCCCCGGAGTCTTCGGCGCCGAAGCCGCCGCCCGCTTCCACTACCGGGCCAGCGCTGCCGCCCTCGGCCGCGACCAGTCCGCCCGCCTCGCCGCCGTCATCCCCTCCCCCCGCCGCCGCCGCCCCGCCCGCATGGACAAATACGCCGCCATCATCGACCGCCGCATGGCGTCAATGGGCTGGTAGTTGCGCGCGTCTCGCTACCGCCGCACCGCCTCCGCCGTGATCCGTTTGATCTCCGGCAGAACCTCCCCCATCAGCGATTGCACCACCTGCATCGAGCGTTGCATCAGAATCGGGCTCTTCGCCGTCATCGAACGCCCCGCGGGGCTGGAAAAGAACGCGATCATTCCATCCAGTTCCTCATCCGTGTACACCTCGGCGTAAAGCTTCACATACACGGGCTTCATCTTCTGCCAGCTCATCCGCTCGCTAATCAGCGCAAACACCTTCGTCTGCATCTCCTCCAACTTCGCCCGCACCTCCGGTGGCGCATCGGTCGGGAAGTTCGCCACCGCCATCTTGAACATCTGGTCCATCAACTTGTCGGTCTGCGAATCCACCCCGGTGAGCGTCAGCAGCTGCTCCACCTTCACTTCTCTCGCGCTTAGCTTCGCGTCCTGCGCGAACACCGCCGCCGAACTCAGGGCAATCACAACCGCCAGTAACTTCATGCCCCCAGTGTAGCGGGTCATTCAATGGCAATGGGCCGCATCGCCGTCCCCGCCACCGCCCCCTTCAGCCGGTTCGTCGTCGCGAAGTAAGTGAAGCGGTACACCCGGTTCGCCGCCAGCGCCTCCAGGTTATGAAACTCCCCGATATGCACGCCCTGCTCCACCAGTAAATACTCATGCACCGCGTTCGACACGTTCTTCGGCAGAGCCGGGTCCACGCCCACCTCCACACCGCTCGTGTCGCCGCCAATGAACACCACGCCCTTCTGCTCCACCAGCCACTTCGCCCCGGCCAGCGTCAGCCCCGCTGAATCATGCGCCGCCAGCTTGGCATGGCCGGCCCCCGTCGCCCCCCAGTAGCGCAATGTGCCAGTGCGGATAAGCACCGCGTCGCCAGGCTCCAGCGTCACTTTTTGCTTCGCCAGCGCCGCCTGCAGCTCCGCCGGACCAATCGCGAAATTCCCCGGCAGCGCATCCACGCCCTTCCACCCCGCCACGTCGATCAACACCCCGCGCAGGATCACCGGCGGAATCGTGTCCGCATCGGCCTTCGTGATGCCGAAGTTAGTCCCGTGCTGCGCCTCTTTGAACCCGTTATACCAGTGGTTGTCCGCCCCCGTCGTGATATGCCCGAGCCCGTCAATCTGCGTGCCCAGGTTATCGGACACATACAGCGCCAGCGAGTGCCACGCCAGCCCGCGCGGATGCTGCGCAAACGGATTCGACGCCGCATCGCGCTTGATCAGTTCCGGACTGCGAAACGTCACCAGGCTCGTCGCCGAATGTCCCGGCCACTTGTACGAATTCGCATCGCACAACACGCCCAGGTCATACGTCTTGCCCGTCTTCACCGCCTGCAGGGCCTTCAACACATAGCCAGGATTGGCCACCGCGTTCAGCGAGCCCACCTCATCGTTCGGCCCCCACACCCAGCCGAACCCCTGCCCCGGGGTCCACCCCTTGAGCGGCGAAATCTGAGCAAACGCCGCCGAAGCGGCCACAAGCACGAAAATGGCGATGCGCATTTGTGGGATTGTATCGTAGCCCGCGGGCCCTGAAACCAGCCGGCTCGCCGCTAACTCCCCGCCCCGGCCACTTGGCTCGCGCCCGCCACACCCGGCAGCACAAACACCTTGTTCACCTCTTTCCCACTTACTTTCGACGTCAGCGACAGCGACGCCTTGCGCACACTCTCTTTCCCTGCCGCCCGGATCAGCGCATCAAACACCGCAAACACCGTGTTATCGCCCTCATCCCGCGCGTCGTAGAGCTTCAGCGCATCGCCCAGCGCCGCCAGTTGCTTCTCAAACTGCTCCGGCGCGATGCCGCCCTTCTTCGTGATCAGCGCCTGCAGCTTGTTGAGCGCCTCCACCAGCTTGTTCTCAATCTCGATGAGCGAGTTCAGCAAAAACACCTCGGCGTTCGAGTTCAACTGAATCCGCCCTGAAGGCGCCGCAATGCCCGCGATTGGCGACCCCGCCTTCGTGATCTCCAACCTAGGCAGCGTGGCAAACAACCCCGTCGCGCTCTTGTCCTGCTTGCGCTTGAAGGCGTGCACCTCCTCGGTGGCATAACACCACGCGATGTCGGTCAGTTTCCCCGCCTGCTTCTTCAGGTAATTCGCCAACAGCAGCTTGCGCATCGTCTGCCGCACCACCTGCTCGTCAATCCCCGCGCGGAAGATGGCGTTCAGCCCCTCCTCGGTGAAGCCCACCTGGTAAGCCGCCGTGATCTCGCCAAAATGCGTCCCCTCCACCATCGGCAGCAACGGCCGCAACTGCTCCACCGTCGCCCCGGCCGCATCCAGCCCGAAATCGCGCGCGAACGACAGATAGTCGGCCAGTTCCTCCGGCTCCGTACGGTCGTCGGTGAACGTCAGGTCGTAATTTGCCGTCGACGACGTAATGACATCGGTGAAAAACTCCAGCCGCTTCGGATCGCTCGCCACCGCCCCCGAAGCCTCGCCCAGGAAGCGCAGCAGGAACAGCGTGTGCACCCGCTCGGCGTTGCGCTTGCGCTCCTTCTCCTTCTGCATCTCAAACGTCGTGAACACGGTCAGCGCGCCCGAAGCGTCGGTCGTAATGCGCTGCTCCACCTCGGTCACCACCTTGTCGAATCCCGAATAGCGCCAGTTCAAATGCCAGCCGACCACATTCACCGCGAACGCCGACGTCCGCGTCACCTTGTGGCTGAACACCCCTTCGTTCAGCGCCACCACCCCCGGTTGCACCGAAGCCAGAATGTCGCGGAAATCGCCCCGCCCGGCGGCCTTCATCAACTCCAGCCCGCGCGCCGTCTCCAGGTTGATCTCCACATCGATCAGCGCGTCGCGCTCGGTGGCCCGCGAATACTCCGCATGCAGCGAGGCGCTGAGTCTCTGCCGCGCCGCCATCTTCAGCACATCGTTGAACCGCTTCTCGAAGGCCTGCTCCTCGCGCACGAAGTCGTGGATCGACTTCACCGCCTTCTTCGCCTCGTCGGAGTTGTTCAATTCCTTGATCGCCTTGCCGATCAGCCGCTCGGCGAAGTTCCCCGCCTTCGTGCCCGCCAGTTCCTTTAACTCGCTGATCGAATCCACCCGCGCCAGTTGCGTGATGAACCCGTCCAGCGGGAAGCTCTCCTTGGCCAGCGCCATCACCTCGCGGATCTCCTTATGCGCCTCGCCTTGCACCAGGTCGAGCGTCGACTGCACCCGTCGCTGCAACTCCGGCAGGCTCGGAATCGGCTTGCCGTCCGGCCCCGGAATCCGCCCCAGCAGGAACGTCAGCGGATCGCCCGAGGTGATCGTCCGCAACACCCGCCACAGCTCCCCGTCCACCTCCCCGGCAATCGCGTCCAGCGACGTCAGCGCCCGCAGCTTCTCTAACTGCAGAGTAAGAATGTCCAACTTGTCAAAGTAGCGGTCGAATAAGTTGATCGCGTAATTGTCTAAGTTCTGATACCGATCCACCACTGACCGCACCCGTCCCAGAATCTTCGTGAAATCCTTCGGCACGGCCCCGAACGCCTTGCCGAGATACTCCTTGATAAACTGATTCGCCAGCCCGTCCAGCTTTGACTCCAGCGTCTTCAGATCGCTGAACTCACCCACCTTGTCCAGCACGTTGAACCAGTTCTTCACGTTTACGCCCAGCGCCGCGCCCAGAAAATCGCGGCCGTTCACTGGCAGCCCGGCCAGGTCGCCCGTGAAACCCACCGTGGCGTCCGCCGCAATCTTGATGCTCGACTCGCGATGCCGCCGCACGATCACCCGCACCCAGCCCGCTTTCTCCGACGACCGCGCCTCAATCAGAAAACTCCCCGCCACCGAGGCGTCCAGCCCCAGCCGCCCCGATGCCGACAATTTGTAGCGTTCCGACAGGTCGAGCGAGCCCAGCGTAAACCCCTGCGTGCCCTTCAATTCAAACCCCGCCGACACACTCCCGCCAAACTTCAAATAGCCGCCATAGCGCAGCGCCACCACGTGCCCCGGCTCCAGCGGGGCTGTAATGTCCGAAGGCAGTTTCACTTTCCGGAACAGCGCCAGCGCATTGCTGGCCACCGTGCCCTCTTCCGGCACCGGCACAATGCAGGTGTAGCCGCCGTCGCCCCCCGCGCTCACCGACGCCTGCGCGCTCAGCGTCTGGAAGGCGAAGCTGCCCGAGGCCGCCCCCCCCGCCCGCGCCCCGATCCGCAGCGCATACAGCATCTGGCCCGCGTTCGCCGCATGAAACTTCTCCAGCCCGTGCTCCTTGAGCAGCTTGGCCAACTCGCCCCCCGGCGTGGCGCGAATCGCCGCCAGGCTTGCCTGCACGCCCGCCGTCACCCCCAGCGTCAGGTTCCCTGCCCCGCCGAACCGGATCGGCTCAGACCCACCCAACGCCGGCGCGACATCAAACAGTGTGCTGATGTTCGGCGGCAGCTTCTGCAGCGGATTCACTTGTCCCAGGTTGAGCGTGAGCGAGCCCTTGCCGCTGCTCCAGAGCGGCACGTTCTCGCGTTTGATGGTGAAGACCTGATCAGGCATGGGGCTCAGCCTAGCAGACTCGCCCCCCGGCGGCTATGGGAAACCGCGCCCCGTCAGGCTACGCCCCGCCTTCGCCGGCCGCCCGCTCAGTCGGCCACCGTCTCGCGCCCGCGGCTCCAGGCTGCAATCCGCGACGAGAACTCCTCCAGCACAATCGGCTTGGAGATGTAGTCGTCCATCCCCGCTTCCATGCACCGTTCGCGGTCGCCATCCATCGCGTTGGCCGTCAGCGCGATGATGATCGGCTGCCTGCCCCCGGCGTTGGCGCGAATCCGCCTCGTCGCCTCAAACCCGTCCATCTCCGGCATCTGGCAGTCCATCAGGATCAGGTCGTAGGCCTCGCTCTCCAGCGCCGCCAGCACGGCCGTCCCCGTCGACACCATGTCCACACAAAAGCCCAGGCTGCTCAACATCCGCTGCGCCACCAACGCATTCACCGCGTTGTCCTCGGCCAGCAGGACACGCCCGATGGTCAACTCGCGCGTCCGCGTCCGCGCTGGACCGCCCTCGGGCGGCCGCGCGGTGGCAAGCCGCAGCGTCACCCGGAAACTCGACCCCCTGCCCGGCTCACTCGTCACGCTGATCGAACCCCCCATGCGCTCGGCCAGCCCCTTGGAAATCGCCAGCCCCAGCCCCGTGCCGCCATACTTCCTCACCGACGAAGAGTCCGCCTGACTGAAATTCTGGAACAGCTTGCCCAGGTCGCTCGGAGCGATCCCGATCCCGGTGTCCTCCACCGTGAAGGTCAGCGTCACCTGTTCGTCCTCGCCGCCCTGCCCGCGCCTCGCCCCGTCCGCCTCTCCGGTCACCTCCAGCCGCACCCAACCTGTCTCGGTGAACTTCACCGCGTTGCCCACCAGGTTCACCAGTATCTGTCGCAGATGCGCCGCATCCGCGTCGTACCAATGCGGCAGCTCCGCCGCCCACCGCAGGCTCAGCTCAATATTCTTCGACGCCGCCGTAATCTGGAACAGCTCCACCACCTGCTGGCTGATCAGCCGCAGGTCCGCCGGATGATACTCCACCAGAGACTTGCCCGCCTCCAGCCGCGACAGGTCAAGAACATCATTGATGATGCTCAGCAACGCCTTGCCCGAATTCGAGATCACCTCCGTGCACCGCCGCTGCTCGTGGTCCAATTGCGTCCGCTCCAGCAGGCTCAGCATCCCCAGAACCCCGTTCATCGGCGTGCGGATCTCGTGGCTCATCGTGGCCAGAAACTCCGCCTTGGCCCGCGCCGCCTCCTCGGCCTGACTCCGCGCCGTCTCCAGTTCCGCCGTGCGTTCCCGCACATGCCGCTCCAACTCTTCGGTGCGCTGCAACAGCGAACGCGTCCGCAACCGCACCACCACCGCCGCCAGCAGCGCCAGGCCCAGCAACGCCAGTGCCCGGAACCACAACGTCTGGTAATAGTGCGGCGCAATCTCAAAGTCCAGCGTCGCCCCGGTCTCGTTCCACACACCATCGTTGTTGCTGGCGATCACCCGGAAGCGGTACGGTCCATGGTTCAGGTGCGTGTAGACCGCATGCGCGTGGTTGGTGGGAGCTACAAACACCGGATCCGATCCCTCCAGCTTGTAGCGGAAGGCCACCTTCCGCGGCTCGCTCAGGCTCAACGCTACGAACCGGATCTCCAATCGTTCCGTCCCCGCCGGCAGCCGCAACGGGCTGGTCAGCGGTACGCGCTTCCCGTCGGCAATCAACGCATCAATATGCACCGGCGGCGGCAAGGGGTTATCGGGAATGTGCTCCGGGTCCACCACCGCGAATCCGGTCAGGTTCGCAAACCACAGCAGACCCTTCGGCGCCGACGCACGGAAATTCTGCCGCGCAATCCCAAAGTTGGCGCTCGACAGCCCGTCCAGCAGGTCAAATTGCCGCACATCGCCCTGCCGCAGCGACGCCGGCGGCGCGCGCTTCATCCGCACCAGGCTCCGCCGCCCGGCCAGGAACAAGTGTCCCTGCCCGTCTTCGGCCACCTGGTAAAACTCCTCCTCCTGCCTCGGTAGCAGCGAGCTCAAATTCACCGGTTGGATGCCTGCTTCGTTCACCCGCCCCAATCCGGCCGAGGTGCCCACCCAAACATCACCCGCGGTATCCATCAGCGTCGAGTAGACGGTGTGTCGCGGCCGTGACTCCAACTGCCTCCACTGTCCTTCGCGCAGCGCCCAGAGCCCGATTTGCATCCCTCCCACCAGCAACCCCAGGCGCGGATGATCGGCCAGGCTCCGAATGCTCTGCGCGGCAAGCCCCCGCGGAAAGGCAATGCGCTTGGCCCCTGCCGCCTCCACACGGTATAACCCATCGGCCGCCGCCACCCACATCCCTCCGCCCAACGCCCGCCGCACCGTCCGTACTGGCGCCCTCCCAACCACCGGCGCCGCCGTCCAACGGTTCCCGCCGCCACGAGCCCAAACAGCCACTCCGCCCTCCCCGCCAATCCAAACGCGCCCCTCGCTGTCCTCATCCACCGTCCGCACAACCCCCGCCGGAACCCCCTGCTCCCGGCCAAACGTCGACCATCCTCCCCCCGCCGCATGCAAATGAACCGATGCATCCGACGTCGCCCACACATCGCCCCGCGAATCCCGCAGCGCCGCATACACCTGCCCGCTCGGCATGTTCACTCCATACGTCAGGTTGATGAACTTCGACCCGCGCACACGGAACAACCCGCGCCGCACCGTGCCCAGCCACAGGCTGTCCTCGCGGTCCACATACATCGCCGCTATCGAGTCCTCATGGAACGCGCTCGCCGGAAACACCTTCTCCAACGCGCCGCCGTGGAACCGCCACAGCCCGTTTCCGGCCGCAATCCACAACATCCCCTGCGGGCCCGCCCGCAGCCGCGACACCGGCGCTCCCGGTATCTCCCGCGCCCATACCCGCGCCAACCGCCCTCCCCGCAACACAAAAATCCCCTTCGCCGTGGCCACCCACACGCCCCCCACGCCATCCTCCACGATCGACTGCGCCTCGGCCGGCATCCCCTCCGCCGGCGCCGACTCCCACTCCAACTTCCCCTCCATCGTCATCCGGAACAACCCGCCATCGGCCAGCCGCCCCCACAACTTCCGCGATGTCTCCGACCAATACAACCCTCTCAGCCGCTCCCCCCAAGCGGCAAAGGTAACCTCCGTCGGCCGAATCACCCCGCCCTTCCACGTGTGCAGCCGTCCGCCCGACACCAGCATCATCGCCCCGTCCGGACCGCTCCCCATCCACGTCACCGCCCCCAGCGCGTCTCCCCTCACCCCCCGCAATCGGATCGAACCGCCCCTTCACCATCCGCCACACCTGCCCGTAGGCGTTCCACAACCACAACGTCCCATCCGGGGATGCCGTCAGCCGCAAATTCCTCCAGGGAGTTTGCCCCGGCAGCAACGACCGCTCAAACAACGTGAACTCGATGCCGTTGTAGCGCACAATCCCCGCCGGCGTGGCCGCCCACAAATACCCGTCCCCCGTCTGCGTCAGGGCGAAAATCGACTCCTCCGGAAAGCCGTCCGCCCCGTCCCAGTGGTCTAGTTGGTACTTCGCAACGGGAAAGTCTGCATCATCTGCCTGGCTCGCCGGCACAAGGACAAGTGCCGCCATTCCCAGCGCCAGCCGGGCCGCCACATGGAGGAGTCGGAGTTTCAAATCGGCGCCTGTTGAGCTGTACGATCCCTTCTTATTGCATTATCGGTTCAAAATGCAAGGTTCCACTTCTATCGTTCTCTACAATTGTTGGTACGGCCCCGCCACCCTCACCCACGCCGGCTCCGTCCCTCGCGCTTCACCTGCTCCAGCAGCGCCGTCAACTCCGCCACCACCTCCGGATGCGCCGCCGCCACGTTCCGCGTCTCGCCGCGATCTCGCTCCAAGTCGTACAACTCCACCGCATTGTCTGACGAAAGTGTAGGCAACCCCGCCGCCGCACGAATCTCCGCCCCCGCCGGCACCAGCTTCCACTTCCCCTTGCGGATCGTAATCCCCCGCGACTGCTGCACCAGGTGATCACGCCCCACCCGCGATTGCCCCGTCAGCGCCGGCAATACGTTGAAGCTGTCCGGGCCGGCCTCATTCGCCAACGGCCGCCCCAGCAGCGCCGCAAAACTACCCATCAGATCCACCTGGCTGATCAATGCCGCCGAAGTCGTGCCCGCCTTGATCCGCGCCGGCCAGCGCACCAGAAACGGCATCCGCGTCCCCGCCTCGTAGGCGCTATATTTGCCTCCCCGCAGCCCCCCGTGCGGCGTGTGGCCGTTCAAATTCTCCACCGATCCATCCTTGTAGCCATCATCCACAACCGGCCCGTTGTCACTCGTGAAGATCACGATCGTATTGCGCGTCAGGTTGTGCCGCTCCAGCGCCTTCACGATCTCACCCACTGACCAGTCCAACTCAGCCATCGCATCGCACCGCACCCCGCACTGCGTGCTCCCCAAAAACCGCTTGTGCGGCAGCCGCGGCACATGGATGTCGTGCGTGGCGAAATAGAGGAAAAACGGCTTGGCCGCATTGCGGTCAATGAAATCGGTGGCCTTCTTCGTGATCACATCGGCCATGTCCTCATCCACCCACAACGCCGACTTCCCGCCCGACATATACCCGATGCGCGACACACCGTTCACAATCGTCATGTCGTGCCCGTGGCTCGGGTGCATCTTCAACAGCTCCGGATTCGCCTTGCCCGTCGGCTCCGGACCCGTCGGCTTGCGGTAATCCACCCGGATCGGATCGGCCGGATCGAGCCCCACCACGCGGCCGTTCTCCGTATACACGCACGGCACGCGGTCGCCCGTCGCCGGAATCAGAAAGCTATAGCCAAAGCCGATCTCGTTCGGTCCCGGCGCAATCGGCCCGTTCCAGTCGAGGTTGCCCTTGCCCAGTCCGAGGTGCCACTTGCCCACCGCGCCTGTTTCATAGCCCGCCTGCTGGAACAGCGAAGCCAGCGTGAAACGCCCCGGCTCGATGATCGCCCGCGCATCACCCGGCAGAATCGTCGCCCCCGGATTGCGGAACGAATACTCGCCCGTGAGCAGCGAAAACCGCGACGGCGTGCACGTCGCCGCCGACGAATGCGCATCGGTGAAGCGGATGCCCTGCGCCGCCAGCCGGTCCAGGTTCGGCGTCTTCACCTTCGTCGCGCCATAACACGACAGGTCGCCAAAGCCCGCATCATCGGCATAGATGAGGACCACGTTCGGACGTTCGCTCGATTGCGCCAGAGCCGCCGGAGCCAAAGCGCCGGCTGTGAGTTGAAGGAAGGATCGACGAGGTAGCACCTTTCAGTGTAGTGCCACCAGCCCTGTTAGTGCCTGCCCGCCGCCGAGTTCGCCTCGTTCCACGTCCCCTGCTTCTTCGCCACCGGAATCAACTCGGGATAGAACTGCACAAACGTCGCATCCACCGCGCCCTTCTGCGAGTGGCACTCCTCACAACGGTTGCCCGGCGGAATCACCTTCGCCGTCGCCGCAAACCGCCCGTCCTTCTCCTCGAATCCAGCAAACGCCCACCCCTTCGTCTTCGGGAACCGCCGCGTGTCCTTCACATGCGCCTCCAGGGCCACCGCCCCGGTCTGAAACTGCCCGTGCTGGTTGATCGACCCCTTCGTTTGCGACGCGCGAATCTCCAGCAGCAGAATCGTACCCTCCGGCCACTGGCCCGTCTTCAGAAACTCGCGGTAGGCCGGCGGATTCACGAACACGTTGTCGAACCGCAGCGGCGTCCCCGGCGCCGGCGCGTTCGGCCCATAGGTCATCCCCAACCCCGAGGAGAGGAACACCCACTCCCTGTAGTGGGGCGGCAACAGCAGCTCACCCTGCTTGGTGAACTCGGCACGGTCAGCCGCTGCCAGCGCGGCGGCCAGGATGACGGTCATCAAGACGAAAAGCGCGGCGGATCGCATAGGGACAGGGTAACTCACCCCGCCAGTTCGCGCTCCATCCAGGCCAGATACCCCGGCGCCCCGTCGATGATGGGCAGCGCCACCACCTCCGGCGTCGAATAGCTGTGCAGCCGCGCGATCTCCCCCCGCAGCCGCTCAAACAGCGGCCGCGACGACTTGATCAACAGCAGCGTCTCCTCGGATTCCTCCACCGCCCCCTGCCAGTGATACAGGCTCTGCACAGGCGCGCTGAGCTGCACACAGGCCGCCAGGCGCAGCTCCAGCAGGTGGCGGGCGATCTTCCTCGCCTCGTCCGCCGTCGAACAGGTTGTGAGAACTACGATCTTATCTGTCATGAATGGTTTGAGAGAAACTTCCTCTGGCGTTTTTTTCAATTTCGGATTATAAACAATAGAAGGGGCGTAGGTTCAAGGGTACGTTGAGCCGCGCGCAACAAGCCGGCGGCAACCTGGGTTGGGCCGGACTCGGGACCAAGGACGGATGATCAACTATTTGCGGCGCGCGGGCTATGTGGTGGCATTCCTGCTGGCAGGCGGGTTCGCGGCCGTGCACCTGGCCGGGGAAAATGGCATTCCCGCGCTCATCGCCAAGCAAAAGCAGATTCGCCGCCTGGAAGAGCTAAACCGCCACCTCGAACTGCGCAACGAAGAACTCCGCAAGGAAAATGAGGAGCTGAAGTCCAACCCCGACGCCCAGCGCCGCATGGTGCGCGAAGAGCTCGGCTACCTGCTCGACGGCGAAGAGGGCTTCCGCACCGAAGGCGGCGCCGACAAGCCCGTGGAACCTCCCCAGGACGACCCCGCCAAACCGTAGGCCCCCGCCTACCGCACCGCCTCAGCCATCCGCAGCCGCCCGTCACTGGTCTCATCCAGGAAGAACCGCCGCTGCCGCTCACCTTCGATGAACGTGAGCCCGAAATCCGTCGCCGCCGTCACGCGCCCGCCTTCCACTCTGATCCGCAGCGGAATATCCGGCGATGCAAACCGCCGCGCATCGCCCGTTGCCCGGTCGTAGCGCAGCAGCCCCCCGCCACTGGGACCCCACTCCCCGTTGTGCACAAGCCCCAGCCACACCGCCTCTGGCGTCACCGCAATCGCCGACGCCGACCAGTTCGCCAACTCCTCCGGCGCAAACAGCGTGTACCGTCCCGCCGCCCGGTCATAGTAACCAAGCCCGCCCACGCCCGTGTGCCCCTCGCCGTCGTAAAAGGCCTTCCCAAACCAGAGCAACCCCTCTGATTCCACGCGCGGGCCTACCACCTCCTCCAGCATCGTGGAACCACGCTCATAGCCGTCCTTCACGCGCTCCGCGCGCCTCCGCGCGAAATCGTCATAACCCGACTGCGGCAGCGGCGGCAGCCCCGCCGGCTGCGCGAAGTCCGCCACCCATCGCCGCTCCTCCTGGTGCGGCGCGGCCTGGATGCGGAACGCGGGCTCCCCCCCCGGCTCCACGATCACCTTCACCGTGCGCACGCCGTTGGTGGCTTCCAGCCCCTTGCCCGTGAACCCATACGGCATGTACGTGAAGTGGCGCACCAGCGCCTTCGCCCGCGGATCAAAAACAAACTTCCACTGCGGATGGATCTCCATCTTCTCGCCCACGCACGCCAGCACGGCGTCGTGCGAGGACAGCCGCTCCAGCCGCAGCATGCACTCCGCCGGCGCCGGCACACGCGCGATGGTGTAGCGCAACTTCGCGTCCTCGCGATCCTGCAGCTCGATCGTAACCGTCTGATCGCGCGGCGTCGGCAGAGTGACGGACGGCTCCAGATCAAGGGCGGCGGCCAGCAGCAGCAGCGCCGCCGCCATCAAGCCGCGAACTCCTTCACCCGCTCAAACAGCGCCCGCGCCTCCGCTTCCGAGGTCGACTCCACGGCAAACCGCAAAATCGGCTCCGTGTTCGAACTCCGCACGTGAATCCAATGCCCCGGCCAGATTAGCTTCAACCCGTCGGAGCGGTCCACATGCGGCGCAATGAACGCATCCTCCACAGCCTGCATCAACGACGCCAGACGCCCATGCTGATAGGCCACGCTGCCGGCCATGCGCGTGTACTGCGGCAGCCGCCCCGCCAGCTTCGTCACCGGCTCGCCGCTGGCCGCCATCAGGTCCAGCAGAAACGCCATGCCGTTATACGAGTCGCGGCAATACTGCACCGCCGGGAAGATGATGCCGCCGTTGGAACCCTCGCCGCCGATCACCGCCTTGGCCCGCTGCATGCGCTCCACCACGTTCGCCTCGCCCACCGGCGTGCGGAACACGCGCCGGCCGTGCCGCGCCGCGATGTCGTCAATCACCGACGACGTCGTCAGGTTCACCACTACGTCGCCCGGCAGCCGCGCCAGGCAGGCATCCACGGCCAGCGCCAGCACGTCGTCGTTATCCAGCACACGCCCCGTCTCATCGGCCACCGCCAGCCGGTCGCCATCCGGGTCCTGCGCAAACCCGATGTCGCAGCCCGTCTCCCGCACCAGCTTCGACAGGTCGCCCAGCGTGTCCGGCCGCGGCTCGGCCACGCGCGGAAACGGCTTCGTCGGATCCACCGCAATCGCGTGCAGCTCGCAGTTCAAATACTCCGTCAGGAACTCCACCGACGGCAGCGAGCCCGCCCCGTTCACCGCATCCAGCCCTACGCGGAACCGCCGCCGCCGGATGCGCTCCACATCCACATGCGACAGCACACGATCAAAATGCAGCTGCTTCGGCGCCACCAGCTCCGTCGTCACCCCGCGCATCTCGTCGTTCTGCGCGTGATGAAAGCTGCTCTGGTGCCACAGGTCGATCAACTCGCCGCGCTCATAGGTGTTGCAGAACAGCCCCTGCGCGTTGAAGAACTTCAGCGCGTTGTACTCCGGCGGATTGTGCGATGCCGTAATCGCAATGCCGCCCTGCGCCTTCGTCGCCGCCACATACACCTGAATCGTCGGCGTGGGCAGAATGCCCACGTCCACCACCTCGCAGCCGGCCGCCAGCAGCCCGCAGCGCACGGCATGGAGAATCATCTCCCCCGACGGTCGCGTGTCACGCCCCACAATCACCCGCCCCCGCCCCACATACGTACCGAAGGCCTGCGACAAGGCCGTCGTCAGCGCCGGTGTGAGAAACTCGCCCACCACGCCGCGCACACCCGATACGCCGACTTTCAACTTATGCTCGCGCACGCTCATGAGAAGCTCCTGACGTGATCCATGAGGGATTGAAACAGCTCATGCGGCGGCGCGCCGCGCTGCTCGCAGATCACGCGCACAATCGGCTCGGTCTGCGCCACCCGCACGTGAAACCAGTGCTGCGGCTGCGTCTTCGTCTGCGGCCAGTCCATGCGCAGCCCGTCGGACATATCCATCGTGCCGCCGCTGAACTCCTCCTGCAGGCTCATCAGCAGCTCCGGAATGCGCGTCGTCGCCAGCGGCACCTCGCCCTTCAACATCGAATACCGCGGATACGTGGCCAGGATCGCCGACAACGGCTGCTGCCGCGCCGCCAGCATCTCCAGAATCGTGAACATGCTCACGATGCCGTCATAGATGTACGGGAAGCGCGAGAACATGATCGCCCCCGTACCCTCGCCCGCCAGCGCCACCTGCCCCGGCCGGAACGCGCTCAGCGCATCAATGGCCGCCTGCCGCCCCACCGGCGCGCGCAACACCCGTCCGCCGTGCCGCGCCGCGATCTCTTCGATCAGCCCCGTCGTCGACAGGTTCGTGATCACCACGCGCCCCTCGGCTTGCGGCAGGCAGTGGTCGGCCACCAGCGGAAACACCAGTTCCTCGCTCACCGGTTCGCCCTGCTCGGTGGCCAGCGCCACGCGGTCCGAATCGACATCGAACAGAAACCCCGCCTGCGCCTGCAGCGGTTGAATGAGCGGCGCCAGTTGCAGCGCCACCGTGCGCGCGTTGGTCGCCGGCGAATGCGCGAAGTGCCGGCCATCGGTGGCCGCATTGATCAAAATGAACGAGAACCCGTACTGCTCGTTGAGCCGCTGCAGCAGCAGCGAACTCGTCCCGTTGCAGCAATCCACCACCACACGGAACTTCCGCAGCCGCTCGAAATCAAACGCCGCCGCCAGGTCAGCCAGGTACGCGTCAATCGCCGTGTTGTCCCGCGACAGCGCCCCTAGCTCGTTAAACGGCACAAAGCGGAACTTGCGCAGGTGATAGATGTCGAGCAGCTCCGTGGCCTGCGCCGTCGAAAGATACGCCGCGTCGCGACCGAGGAACTTCAGCGCGTTCCACGAGCCTTCGTTGTGCGAAGCGCCAATCGAGATGCCCCCCGGCGAGCCCAGCCTGTGAATCGCATGCTGGATCACCGGCGTCGACACCACGCCCAGGTCGAGCACATCGTGCCCGGTGGCCAGCAGCGCGCTGATCACACCCTCGCGCAACATCAGGCCCGATAGCCGCGGGTCGCGCCCGATCACCACCGGAGCGCGGGTTGCCGGTAAATCGAGGAAGGTGCCAAAGGCAGAGGCAAAGTCGAGAATGTGCGCCGCCGTGAGGCCGTTGCCGACGACGCCTCGCAAGCCGACATGGGAGATGCGCAGAGCGCGCGTGCTCATCCTCCTATTTGACCAGAACCGCTTCGCCGAACACCTCCGGCGTGTGATGGCTCGGGTTGCCGATCTTCTTCCACACGATGCTCCGCGACGGCCCCACGCCGTTCACCGGACCCTTCCCCGCCAGCCGGAACACGTTCATGCGGAACTTCAGCCCCGCCTCATTCCGCGCCGGCGCGCCCGGCACGCCCTTCAACACCGACGCCGCCGGAATCTTCATCGCCCCGTACCAGATCTTCTTCCCCGCATCGATCTTCGCCGTCACCTCAAAGCCCGAATTCCACTTCACCGCGCTCGGACCGTTCATCGCCTTGCGGTCAATATCCAGGTCCACCCACTCGCCCTGCGGCGACACCTGGTATTCGCGGTAGCGGTGGTGCGCGTTGAAGTCCGCGCCGATGAACACCTCGGTCACATCCCAATCCCACAGCGCGTAGGTCTCGTTCTTCGTGTCCGGGTTCGGCTTCAGCGTCAGCGCGTCATAGGGGCAGGTGAAGTGGAAGTAGAGATAGTCCGGCGTCCACAGAATGCGGAAGTCGTAGGCGTTGAGGCCCTGGTCCTTGCCCATCGGGTCAATGGAGGCCCGCGTCGGCTTGGCTGTCTTCCACGCGGCGGCATTCGGGTCGGCCGTGATCGCGAAATCGCTCTTCGCGCGGGCAATCGGCAACGGCTCATCAGCGGCCAGCGCGGGCAGCGCGATGGGCAAAACAAAGGCGGCAAGCAGGATTCGGCGTGTCATGTATGCTCTCATTATGCGCACAGCAGTTGCTTCGATTTGGCTCAGTCTGGGTATCCTCGCGGCCCAGCAGCCCCCCGCCACACCGGCGCTGCCCGCCGGCGTCACCGTCGAACAGAACATCGCCTACGCCGAATTCCCCGAAACCAAGCTCGATGTCTTCAAACCCGCCGGCTGGCGCGCCAGCGGCAAGCCGAAGCATCCGGGCATCCTCGTCATCCACGGCGGCGGCTGGACCGGCGGCGTCAAGGAATCCCGCGTGCAAGCCTGGGTGCTGCCCTACCTCGAAAAAGGCTTCGTCGTCGTCAACGTCGAATACCGCCTCGCCAAGGCCGCCACCGCCCCGGCCGCCGTCGAAGACGTTCTCAAAGCGGCCAACTGGTTCACCAAAAATGCCAAGCGCCTGAATGTTGACCGTAAGCGCATCGCCGTCACAGGCGACTCCGCCGGCGGCCACCTCTCCCTCATGGTCGGCTTGACGTCGAAGCAGGCCAAGCTCGGCAAACCGGCCAAGGTCGCCGCGGTGGTGAACTTCTACGGCATCACCGACGTCGGCGACCAACTGCAGGGCCCCAACATGCGCCAGTACGCCGTCACCTGGGTCCCCGAGCAGGACGGCCGCTTCACCCTCGCTGACCGCGTCTCGCCCAAAACCTACGTCCGCCGCGGCCTGCCTCCGGTCCTCACCATACACGGCGACCAGGACCCCACCGTCCCCTACGAACACGGCGCCAAGATCACCAAGGCCCTCCGCGATGCCGGCAACGACGCCGAGATGATCACCATCCCCGGCGGCAAACACGGCTTCCCGCCAGACAAGATGAAGGAGATCTACGTGCAGATTTTCGAGTTCCTCTCCAGGCGCGGCGTCATCCAATAGAGTTATGCCGCACCCCATTCTCCGCGAACGCCAGAACGACCTCGAAAGCTACGAATTCCAGATGGGCGTCGCTCGCGGCCGCCTCGCGCTCACCATGGACCTCCTCACCGACGCCCTCGTCCTCGTCGGCCAGCACGGCGTCTATTGCCAGAGCGCGCGCCAGGCCGGCAAACCGGCCATGGACGTGCAGATCATCACTCAACTGATCGAAGGCGCCAAGGAACTCACCATCGAAGCCATGGCCGAGATCAAGCGCGAACGCTCCGAGCGCGCCTAGAGTCCGCGCAGAAACGGATTCCGCTCCCGCTCGCGCCCAATCGTCGTCTCGGGACCATGCCCGGCCACCACGCGCGTCTCCTCCGGCAGCGTGAGCAGCTTTTCCTTGATCGAACCGAGCAGCATGCGGTGATCGCCGCCCGGCAGATCCGTCCGCCCCACCGAATCGCGGAACAGCGTGTCGCCCGCAATCAGCAGCTTCTCCGTGGGCACAAACACGCACAGGCTCCCCTGCGTATGCCCCGGCGTGTGCAGCAGCGTCATCTCCGTTTCGCCGCACTGCAGCGTCGCCCCATCGCGCGCGTCCACGTCGATCTCCGTCTGCGCCGGCACACGCATCTGCAGCCACTGCGCCTGCATGTCGAGATGATCGTAGAGCGTCTGGTCATTCGAGTTCATATAGACCGGCGCGCCCGTGGACGCCTTCAGCTTCGCCGCCGCGCCAATATGGTCGATGTGCGCATGCGTGATGATGATGGCCTTCACCGTCAGCGCATGCTTGTCGAGGATGGCTTGCAGCCGCACCAGGTCTGTGCCGTCGCCCGGATCAATCACAATCGCCTCGCGCGTCGACTCATCGCCGAACACCGAGCAATTGCACTGCAGCGCGCCTGTGGGGAGAATTTCGTGGATCACGCATCCGTCATTGTATCGAGCCGCCCCCCGTAAGCATCGATAATGAATATATGGATGTAGCTCTGCTCGTAAAGATCGCCGCGCGCTTCGTGCACGTGGCCTCGGCCGTGACGCTGGTGGGCGGCGTCATCGTGCTCAAATGTGTCGCCCCGCCCATGACCGACGAGATGGCCCGCAAATGGCGCGGCATCGTCCTCTGGGCCGGCCTCGGACTCGTGCTCGCCGGACTCTGGAACCTCATGACCAAGGAGAACCCGCCGCCCGGCTACCACATGTGGTTCGGCATCAAGTTCCTTCTCGCACTTCACGTGCTCGCCGTGAGCGCCGTGGCCGCCAAGCAGGGCACGCCCCCGGAGAAGCGCACCCGCCTGCTCGGCAGCGCCATGGGCAGCGGCCTCGCCGTCGTGCTGATCTCCGCGTGGCTGAGGTGGATGAGCTAGGCATGACTGGCTACGAAGCGTTGCGTGACGGCGCCGCCTGGATCGATCTGCGCGCCCGCGGCCTCATCCGCATGACCGGTGAGGACCGCGACCGCCTGCTCCATGCCATGACCACCAACCACATCCAGCAGTTGAAGCCCGGCGACTGGTGCTACACGTTTTTCCTCAACGCCCAGGGCCGCATTCTCGCCGATGCCAACGTGCTCTGCCGCGAGGAGGAGTTCCTGCTCGACGTCGAACCCGAGCGCCGCGCCTTCGTCTTGGAACACCTCGACAAGTTCATCATCGCCGACGACGTGACGCTCGAAGATGTGACGGAGCAGTACGCCATCACCGCCATCGAAGGCCCGCAATCGGCCGCGCCCGTGGCTCGAAGCCTTCGGCCTCACTGTCGCCGGCATCACCGCCACGGGCTTGAGCGGCGTGCGCGTGTACGTCGAAGCCGCGCGGCGTGACGAACTTCTCGCCCAACTGGCCGCCGCCGGTATCCCCGAAGCCGATGCCGCGGCGGTGGAAGCGGTGCGCCTGGAAAACGCCCGCCCGCGCTACGGCGTCGATGTCACCGATGGCTATCTGGTGCAGGAGACGCGCCTCATGCACGCCGTCAGCTTCTCCAAAGGCTGCTACCTCGGCCAGGAGATCGTCGAACGCGTGCGCGCCCGCGCCAACCCGCACAAATATCTGACGCAGGTCTGGATCGAAACCGAAACCGCCCCCGCGCCCGGCACGGAGTTGAAGGGCGGCGAAGCGGCAGTCGGCAAGATCACCTCAGCGGCATACTCGCCCGCTCTAGGCAAGGTGGCTGCGCTGGCCTATGTGCAGACGGCTTGGACCATCGCCGGCAAAGAGATGACCTGCGACGGCGCGCGCGCCGTGGTCAGCGAGCGCATGGTGGCCTGAGCGACTACTCGCCCCGCACTAAATCCTCAAGCGTCTCGCGCTCGCGCACCGTGCGGAAGCTGTCGCCTTCCACCAGCACCTCGGCGGCGCGCGGCCGCGAGTTGTAGTTCGAGCTCATCACAAAGCCATACGCCCCCGCCGAACACACGGCCAGCGTGTCGCCCGGCATGACGTTCGCCAGCCGCCGGTTCTGCGCAATGTAGTCGCCCGACTCGCACACAGGCCCCACGACGTCGGCCTCCACATAGCCCATCGCCGGAATGCGCCGCAGCGGCACGATCTCGTGATGCGCCTTGTAGAGCGTAGGCCGCAGCAGGTCGTTCATGGCCGCGTCGATGACCACAAATTCCTTGGCCTGCGTCGTCTTGCGGTTGAGCACGCGCGTTAGCAGCACGCCCGCCGAACCGGTGATCGAACGGCCCGGCTCGACGTGCAGTTCCAGCCCCAGCTTCGCCGCTCGCGCGCACAGCCCTTCAATAGTGGCCGCGATCGACGGCATACGATCGGCGTCGCGATAGGGAATGCCCAGCCCGCCGCCGAAGTCGAGATGCTCAATCGGCGCGCCCAGGGCACGCAGGCTTTCGGTGAGCGCGATCATGCGATCCACCGCTTCGGCGATGGGCGTTGAATCGAGCATCTGCGAACCGATGTGGCACGACACGCCCGCCATCTCCACGTTGCGCAGGTTGAGCGCGCGCCGGTAGACATCCTCCACCTCGTTGATGTCGATGCCGAACTTGTTGTCCTTGAGGCCGGTGGAAATGTAGGGGTGCGTCTTGGGATCGATGTCTGGATTCACGCGGATGGCGCAGCGCGCCCGCTTGCCCAGCCGTGACGCGCAGGCGTCAATCAACGCCAGCTCGGTTTCCGACTCGCAATTAAAGCAGCCAATGCCCTCGTTGAGCGCATACTCAATCTCGGCCGCCGTCTTGCCCACGCCGCTGAATACGACGCGCTCCGCCGCACCGCCGGCCTTGAGTACGCGGAACAACTCCCCGCCGCTGACGATATCGAACGACGAGCCCGCTTCGGCGAGCAGCCGCAGCACCGAGAGATTCGAGTTCGCCTTCACCGCGTAGCACACCTGGTGCGGCGCGGCGCCAAAGGCCTCATCGTAGGCGCGGTAGCGGGCCAGAATGCCGAGGCTCGAATAGACGAACGTGGGCGTGCCCACCGCCGCGGCCACGCGCGCCAGCTCGACCTCTTCGCAATGGAGAACGTCCTGGCGATACGAAAAGCCTTCGCCGAGATAGTCGAGTGCGCTCATGCGGGCGTGGGTTCCTTTACTTTGATGATGACCAGCGTCTGGTCGTCGGCGATGGGCACATCCTGGCGGTAGCGGTCCACGTCGGCCAGGATGCCTTCGGCGATCTCCTGAACCGAGCGTGTGTAGAGGCATTTCAACAACGGCGCCAGGTGCAGGATGCCGTACTCGCTTTCGTCGGGACCGGTCTGGTCCTGAATGCCGTCCGAATAGAGAACAACAAGATCGCCCGGTTGCGTTTGAAACGCCGTCTCGTCGTATTGTGTGCCGCCGAGCAGGCCGAGCGGCACGCCCTCGAGATGGGGCATGATCACTTCCCCGCCCCGCACCACCAGCGGCGGCGTGTTGCCGGCGTTGGAGATGGTGAAGGCGCCCGTGGCAGGGTCCCACAGCATGACGATCAATGTCAGATAGCGCCCGCCGACGCGGCGTTCCAGCAGCACGCGGTTGAGCGTGGTCATCAATTGCGCCGGCGAGCGGCGGCGCGGGGCAATGGTGCGGAACAGGCCGCTCACCATCGCGCCATAGAGCGCGGCGGCGGCGCTTTTGCCGCTCACGTCGCCAAACAGAATGGCCGAATACTCGTCGCCGTGCTCGACAAAGTCATACACGTCGCCGGAGATCTCATGCGCGGGCCGCGCCAGCACGGCGATGTCGAGCCCGGGAATCTGCGGGGCTTCGCGCGGCAGCAGCAGCGACTGCGCTTCGCGCGCCGCCGCCAGGTCATACTCCATGCGCTCGTTCGTGGTGGCGATCTCGTCATAGAGCTTGGCGTTGACGAGCGATTGCGCAATCAGCGGGGCGAGCAGTTGCAGCGTCTGTTCGTGCTCCTGCGTGAAGAAGCCGACGCGCTCGCTTTCCAGGTCCATGATGCCGACGAGCTTGTCTTTGTGGATGAGCGGCACCGAAATCTCGCTGCGGATGCCACGCGTCACTTCGATGTAGCGCGGGTCGTTTTGCGTATCCTCGACGCGGATGATCTGGCGGTCGCGGGCGGCGTTGCCGGTGATGCCCGAGCCGAGCGGAATGTTGTCGAGGTTGACGCGCTCGTCGTAGCGCAGGCTGAACTTGTGGCGCAGCACTTCGCGCTCGGCGTCGAGCAGGAAGATGCCGAACGAGTCGTAGTTGATCAGCCCGCGCACGCTGGTGGCGATAGCGTTGAGCAACTCGTCGAGTTCGAGGATCGAGCTGAGCTGCTGCGAGAGGCGCGTCAGTGTGCGCAGCGTGCGGTTCTGGCGCTCGATCTGGCGGAAGGCGCGCGCGTTCAAAATCGAGCTGGCCACGCGCGAGGCGACGAGCTGCACCAGCGCCGAATCCTCAGGCGTATAGGCGTTGAGCCGTGTCGACTGCAAGTCGATCACACCCACCAGCCGGCCGCGCGCCACCATCGGCACGGCCAGTTCGCTGCGCACGGCGTCGACCACGTGCAGGTAGTGCGGGTTCGTGCGCACGTCGTTCACCAGCATCGGCATGCGCGCCGAGGCGGCGATGCCGGTGATGCCCTCATCGAGCGGGATGAGCAGGTTGCGGATGACATCCTCGCGGTGGCCCACTGAGTGGCGGATGCGCAGGCCGCGGCGGACATCGCTGTAAAGGAGGATCGCGAACAGATCGACAGGCACCACGCGGCGGATGATTTGCGTGAGCTTGTGGAGCAGATCGTCGAGGTCGATGGTGGAGCTGGTGACCGCGGTGACCTCAAGCAGGAAGTCGAGCAGTTCCGCGCGGTCGCCGAACCGCGCCTCGCGCTTGCGTGTCGAGGCCATCAGTAGCCGCCCGCCGGAGTGGCTGAACCCTCGACAATCTTGACGCTGGCGCTGGCCCCGATACGCGAGGCTCCGGCGGCGGCCATCTTGTCGAGGTCTTCGCGCGTGCGGATGCCGCCGCTGGCTTTGACGCCGATATTGGGGCCGACCACGGAGCGCATGAGAGCGATGTCGTGCGCGGTGGCGCCGGAGGTGGAAAAGCCGGTGGAGGTCTTCACGAAGTCGGCGCCTGCCAGCTTGGCGAGCGTGCAGGCAATGGCCTTCTGGTTGTCGTCGAGCAGGCAGGTTTCGAGAATCACCTTGAGGATCGCGCCGCCCGCGTGGGCCGCTTCGGCCACGGCCTGGATGTCCTGCTTCACGCGCTCATGGTCGCCGGAGCGCAGCGCGCCGACGTTGAGCACCATGTCGATCTCCTGCGCGCCGCACTTGATGGCTTCCCGCGTCTCATGGACCTTGGTCGCCGTGGTGGTCGCCCCAAGCGGAAAGCCGACGACGGTGCACACCTTCACGGGCGAACCGGCCAGCAGTTTGGCCACCACCGGCACCCAGTAGGCGTTCACGCAGACGCTGGCGAAGGAGTATTTCACGGCCTCGGCGCAGACCTTCTCGATGTCGGCGCGCGTGGCATCGGGCTTGAGAATGGTGTGGTCGATGAGCTTGGCGATGGCGGCGTCGACGCGCGTCAGCGTCTGCGAAGCAGAGACGCGGTCGGCTCCGGCGGCGATGACATTGGCGGTCTTCTTGGAGCAGGTTTGCGGGCAGCGCTGCGTGCAGCCGGGGCAGACCAGGTCGAGGTGGTTGTGGCCTTCGCCGGAGAGCGGGCGCGGGCGGCCCATGCGGGCCAGGAGTTCGTCTCCGATCTGAGCAACGAGTTGGTCGAGTTCGGAAGGCGTCATTCGTTGGGAGCGCGGCGGAAGCGCTGTTCGATGGCGGCGATCTTCGCCACGCGGGCGGCGTGACGGCCTCCACCAAACGCCGTGGCGAGCCACGTTCTCAAGACGTTGTCGGCCTGCGTCACGGTGAGCAAACGGCCACCCAAGGTGAGCACGTTTGCATCGTTATGCTCGCGGCTATTGCGCGCTGATGCCACATCATAGCATAGGGCCGCGCGCACGCCCGGCACCTTGTTGGCGGCCATCGCCGAGCCGATTCCAGCGCCGTCGATGATGACGCCGCGCGTGGCCGCACCCTCATGTACAAGCAGGGCGACGGCGAGGGCGATGTCGGGGTAATCGGCGGCCTTCTCTTCGTAGACGCCGACGTCGCGGACGGTCAAACCAAGCTCGGCGAAGAGGGGCAGCAGCGCCTGCTTCATGGCGAAGCCGCCGTGGTCAGAGCCGAGGGCGATGGTGAGATGCGGAGGGGCGAGCGCGGGGGCCTCATGCGGCGAGACCTCCAAAATGGCGATGCCGCGCGCGGCGGCCAGTTCACGCGCGAGTGAGGTGACGATGGTTCCGGTGGCGATGCGGAGCGTGCCGGAGGCGGGGATGTCGCGCTCGGTGAGGACTTGGCGCATGGGCAAGCACTTAGGGTAGCGCGAAGGGGTGGCGGGTGTGGACCGTAGAATATAGAGATGCCAACGACAGTGCGCCGAGTGCGCGTGCCGCAACTGGCCGCCATGAAGCGGCGCGGCGAGAAGATTGTGATGGTGACGGCGTATGACGCCACGTTCGCGAGGCTATTTGAACGGGCCGGCGTGGACCTGATGCTGGTGGGCGATTCGCTCGGCATGGTGGTGGAGGGTCATGAGAACACGCTGCCGGTGACGATGGAGGCGATGATCCATCACACGCGGGCGGTGGTGAGGGGGACGCAGCGGGCGCTGGTGGTGGCTGACATGCCGTTTGGGTCGTACCAGACGAGCGCCGATGAGGCGGTGGCCAACGCGGTGCGGTTGATGAAGGAAGGCGGGGCGGACGCGGTGAAGCTGGAAGGCGGCGAGAGTTCCGAGGCCGTGGTGCGGCGGATGAGCGCGTGCGGCATTCCGGTGATGGGGCATGTCGGGTTGACGCCGCAATCGGTGAAGCTGCTGGGCGGGTTCCGCGCGCAGGGCAAGACGGAGGAGGAGCGGGAGCGGATCTTCCACGATGCGCGTCGGCTGGAGCATGCCGGGGTGTTCGCGGTGGTGCTGGAATCGATTCCCGAGGAGCTGGCAGGCAAGATCACCGAGGCGCTGAGCGTGCCGACGATCGGCATTGGCGCGGGGAAGTCGTGCGACGGGCAGGTGCTGGTGTGTTATGACCTGCTGGGGTTGACGGGCGACGAGGCACCGCCGTTTGCGAAACGCTATGGCGAGTTGGGCGAGGCGGTAGTGAGCGCGGTGAGCGCCTATGCGGCCGAGGTGCGCGGGTGAGGGTGATCACGACGATTGCCCAGGTGCGCGAGGCGGTGCGGGAAGCCAGGTGCGACGGGCAGCGTGTAGGGCTGGTTCCGACGATGGGCGCGCTGCATGCGGGCCACGAGACGCTGATCGCGCGCAGCGTGGCCGAGTGTGACGTGACGGTGGTGAGCCTCTTTGTGAACCCGATCCAGTTCAACCAGAAGGAGGACTTTGAGAAGTACCCGCGGACGTGGGAGCACGACCTGGCTGTCTGCGAGCGCGTGGGGGTGGGTCTTGTGTTTGCGCCGTCGAATGAGGAGATGTACCCGCGCCCGATGATGACGTATGTGGAGCCGGGCGCGGTGGCGGAGCACTTGTGCGGGCGCTTCCGGCCGGGCCATTTCCGCGGCGTGGCGACGGTGGTGGCCAAGCTGTTCCATGCGGTGGAGGCTGACCGGGCGTACTTTGGCGAGAAGGACGCGCAACAGCTGGCGGTGATTCAGAGCATGGTGTCGGATTTGAATATGGCCGTGGAGATTGTGCCGGTGGCGACGGTGCGCGAGGTGGACGGGGTGGCGATGAGTTCGCGCAATGAGCGGCTGAGCACGGCGGAGAGGCGCGCGGCGCCGGTGCTGTATGCGGGTCTGCTGGCGGCGCTGCGGCGGCTGGAGCGGGGCGAGCGCGAGGTGCGCTGGGTGCGCGAGGCGGCGCTGGAGGTGATGGAGCGGGAGCAGTTGGTGCGGCTGGAGTATCTGGAGGTGGTGGACGCGGTGACGATGCAGCCGGTGGAGCATGTGGACGGCGCGGTGCGGGTGGCGTTGGCGGCGTGGTTGGGGCGGGTGCGGTTGATCGACAACGTGGGGTTTGTGCCGCATGGGGAGTGAGTGGCTGCGGGTGGCGAGCTTTGTGGCTTACCTGGCGTCGTGGGTGGCGGTGGGCGTGGGTGCGGCTGTGGGTGCGGTGGCCGGGGCGCGGCGGAAGAGTAAGGGTGAGGGGAGCGGCGCTGGCTTGGGGCTGGGCGTGCTGTTGCAGGTGGCGGCGGTGTTGCCGGTGACGTTGACGCTGGGCGATGGCGCGCTGCGGCCGGCGGTGGGGGAGTTGGCGGGGGCGCTGGTGCTGGCGCCGCTGGGGGCGGGGTTGTATTGGTGGGCGCTGCGGTCAGGTGAGTCGGGGCTGGTGACGGGCGGGGCGTTCGCGGTGGTGCGGCATCCGATGTACCTGGGGTTCTTCCTGCTGGTGGTGGCGACGGCGCTGCTGGCGTCGGCGCGTTGGACGCTGGCGGCGGCGGTGGTGGTGTATGCGCTGGGGACGGAGCTGCGGGTGGCGCGGGAGGAGGCGGAGTTGGGGCGGCGGTTCGGGGACGAGCATGCGAGTTACCGGGCGCAGACGCGGTGGCGGTGGTTGCCGGGTTTGCGGTGAGGGGGAGAGCGGGTGGCGGCGGGATGGCGCGGCACCGCTTGCTCACGCGCGCGGCTCAGTAACGGGGTGGTGCGTGGCGCGGTCGTGGGTGGTGCGCGGTGCGCGGCGCGGTCGTGGGTGGCGCGCTTAGCCGAGCCTGCGCTTGCGGAGTTCGTCGACGGCGACGGCTAGGATGATGACGGCGCCGATGATGGCTTGTTGTAAGTAGGGCGAGATGCCTAGCAAGTCAGAGCCGTTGGCCAGGAGGCCCATGATGAAGGCGCCGACGAGGGTGCCGATCACTGTCCCTTCGCCGCCGCGGAGGCTGCCTCCGCCGATGACGACGGCGGCGATGGCTTGGAGTTCGTAGCCTTGTCCGGCGGTGGGCTGGCCGGTCATGAGGCGGGAGGCTTCGATCATGCCGGCGAGTCCGGTGAGGGCGCCACCGACTGTATAGACCGTGATGGTGTGGAAGGAAGTGGAGATGCCGGCGTAGAGGGCGGCTTCTGGGTTGGAGCCGATGGCGAAGACGAAGCGGCCGTGCTTGGTGTGTTCCAGCAGGATGTGGACGGCGACGGCGCAGACGACGAGCAGGAACCAGACGAAGGGGATGCCGGCGATGGTGCCTTCGCCGAGGTAAGAAAAGGCGGGCGGGAGGCTGTGGACGGGGAGTCCGTTGGAGATCATGAGGGCGACGCCTCGGTAGATGCCGAGGGTGCCGAGGGTGACGATGAAGGGGTTGATGCGGAGGCGGGTGGTCATGAGGCCGTTGAGGAAGCCGCAGAGGAGCCCGGTGAGGATGCCGACGAAGATGGCGGGGACGATGGGGACGCCCTTTTCCATGGCCATGGAGCCGATGAGTCCGCCCATGGCGAGGATGGAGCCGACGGAGAGGTCGATGCCGCCGCCGATGATGATGAGCGTCATGCCGAGGGCCATGATGTTGATGACGGCGGTTTGGCGGACGACGCTGGAGAGGTTAGTGGAGGTGAGGAAATGGGGCGAAGCGATGGAGAGGCCGACGAACAGAGCGATCAGGGTGAGGAAGGGCAGCAGGCGTTGGATCATGCGGCGGGCTCCTTGTCGAATGCGGCAAGGCGCATGATGGCTTCCTGAGTGGGTCGGCCGGGGAGCGAGCCGGTGAGCGTGCCCTGGCGCATGACGAGGATGCGGTCAGGCACTTGCAGGAGTTCGGGCAGCTCAGAGCTGACCATGAGAACGGCGGCGCCGGCGCGGGCGAGTGCGTCCATCGTTTCAAAGACCTCTACTTTCGCGCCGACGTCGATGCCTCGGGTGGGTTCATCGAAGAGGAAGACGCGAGCCTGTTTGACGAGCCACTTGGCGATGGCGACCTTCTGCTGGTTGCCGCCGCTGAGGCGTCCGGCGCGCTGGCGCGGGGATTCGCATTTGATGCGGAGTTGTTGGATGAACTTCTGGGAGACGGATTGCTCGGCGGCGCGGTTGAGGAAGCCGTGGCGGGAGACCTCGTCGAAGTGGGCGAGGGTGATGTTGTGGGCGATGGGGAGGGCGGTGGTGAGGCCGGTGCGCTGGCGGTCTTCGGGGATGAGGGCGAGACCGGCGGCGACGGCCTGGCGGGGGGTGCGGATGGAGACGGGGCGGCCGGCGACGTGGACCGAGCCGGAGGTGATGCGGTCGAGTCCGAAGAGGGCGCGGCAGAGCTCGGTGCGGCCGGCGCCGACGAGTCCGGCGAGGCCGACGATCTCGCCGGCGCGGAGGGAGAAGCTGATGTCCTTGAGAAGAGGGGCGACGGAGAGGTGGTCGACGCGGAGGAGTTCCTCGCCGGGGGGGAGGGATTCGCGCGTGTAGATGGCGGTGACGGGGCGGCCGACCATGTGTTGGATGATGGCCTCGGTGGAACATTCGGCGAGGGGGGCGGTGTGGACGGTTTCGCCGTCGCGGAGGACGGTGACGCGGTCGCCGAGGGAGCGGAGTTCTTCGAGGCGGTGGGTGATGTAGATGACGCCGGTGCCGCGTTCGCGGAGGGTGCGGACGATGCGGAAGACCTCGTGGGTTTCGGATTCGGAGAGGGAACTGGTGGGCTCGTCGAAGATGAGGAGCGAGGAGCCGCGGTGGATGGCGCGGCAGATTTCGACGAGCTGTTTGCCGGCGGGGGAGAGGCGGTCGACGCGCCAGTCGGCTTGGAGGGGGAAGTTGTGAGCTTCGATGAGGCGGGCGGCTTCGGCCTGGATGCGGCGGCGGTCAACGAAGCCGGGTCCGCTGGAGGGGAGTTTGCCGAGGAAGATGTTTTCGGCGACGGTGAGGTGAGGGGCCAGGAGGGATTCCTGGTGGACCATGGCGATGCCGAGGGCGGAGGCGTCAGCGGGGCAGGTGAGGCGGACGGGTTGGCCTTGCCAGAGGAAGGCGCCGCCGTCGGGCTGGTACATGCCGGCGACGATTTTCATGAGCGTCGATTTGCCGGCGCCGTTTTCGCCCATGAGGAGATGGACTTCGCCGGACTGGACGGTGAGGGTGCCGGAGCGGAGCGCGGTGACGCCGCCGAACCGCTTTTCCATTTGCTGGAGTTGGAGCAACATCCAAAACTGAACAGTGTATCGGAAACGGCTCGGCGCGCGCTCACCGCCCGCTAGCCGCCCGCTCACCGCCCGCTCACCGCCCGCTCACCGCGGGGCAGGCGCGGCCCTGGCGCGCGGGGCATTGCAGGGCTGGCGGACTGGGGTGGACGGGTCGCTTACGCTCGCCGCTCCGTTCCGGGGTTTGTTGGTTGTGGGACAGGTGTGGTGGGGGGGTGGGTGCCTCCCTTGTTTGGCCGCTGATGGACGCCGATGAACGCGAATTCTGGTTAGAGGGTTGAGCTGAGGAGGGCCTCCAGTTCGGCTTGGATGTCGGTTGGGGTGCGTTGGGTGGATTTTGATTTGGCGACTGGGGTGTGGTCTTTGGGGCTGCGGAGTTTGCCGGTCAGGATGGGATGGATGGCGCGGATTTTGGGGGCGTCGCCGACGAAGGGGGTGTGGTCGGCGAGGGGGAGGCAGTCCTTGGTTTGGTCGGGGAAGCGGTCGAGGACGTTGCGGCGGTCCTGGAGGTCCTTGAGTGCGTTGAGCGCGGTGGTTTGGTTGCGGAGGACGCGGGATTGGGCGCGGGTGAGGCGGTCGCGGGTACGGGCCTCGGGGTCGTTTTCGTCGGTGAGGGCGGTGATGGAGTTTTGCAGGGAGTTGTAGGTGACTTCGGCGGAGGCGATTTTGCGGCAGAAGTAGAAGGAGTGGCGGTTGGAGGGGCGGGTGCTGTGGGGGGCGTGGTGGCTTGCGGGGAGGGTTGGGGAGGGGCTGGGGGGGAGGATTGGCGAGGGGCCTGGTGATCGCGCTGGGCCTGTTGCTGGGCAGCGCGGCGGGCGGCGCGATTGGAGAAGCGTTTGTTCGACATGCTGATGCTCCGGCGGGCGCTTGTGTGTGCGCTCGCGATTCTGAGCGTTGCATGGGGGCGGGCGGGATTGGCTTGCGAGGGGATTGTATGTGGTTGAGGGGATGGGGGATGGGATTATTTGGTGGGGGTGTGACTGAAAAGATTGCGGCGGCGGGTGAGCGGGGCGTCAGGGTTTCAGGATCACTACCTCTTCCGGGACGATGAGGAGGAGGACGCAGCCGGCGGGGGAGCGGACGGCGTGGATGCCGTTGGGGGGCGTATAGAGGTAGTCGCCGGCCTTGAGGTGGTGCTTGCCGAAGTGGACTTCACCCTCCAGGACGAAGACCTCCTCGCCGGCGGGGTGGGTGTGGGCGGGGTAGGTGGCGCCGGGTTCGAACTTGAGGAGGAAGGTGGGCGGGCGGCCGGTGGCGGGGTCGCGGCGGAGGACCTTGATGGAGATGCCGGAGATGCCGGGCTCGTTGAGGGGGGTCCAGTCGAGGGTGGCGGATGGGGTGTGTTGGACGGGTTCGGTGGGTTGGTGGGTTGGTTGGGGCATGGGGATTGGTGTGCGCGGGGCGTGGTGGTGTGGTTGGCGCGCCTCTTTGGACAGTATAGGAGGCTGGGCGGGGTGGGCGGTGATGTGGTGCATACTGTAAGTGGAAAGTTGGCGTATGAAACGAACGATTCAAGTGCGAATCAGCAAAGGGGAGCGGCAATTCGTTGCCGAGTGTCTGGACCTGCCGGTGGTGACACAGGCGGAGACGCTGGATGAACTGGCGGTGAACATTCGCGAAGCGATTGGGCTGCATTTAGAGGGTGAGGATTTGGCGGCGATGGGGATCGCGGCGAATCCGACGATTCTGGCGACGATGGAACTTGAAGCAGTGGCTTGATGGGGAGACTGCGCACGCTGTCGGGGGACGCGGTGGTCGCGATTCTGCGAGAGTTTGATTTTGTGCCGGTTTCACAGCGCGGCAGCCACATGAAACTGCGGCGAGTCATGGGGCAAGGGCAGGCGCAGTCGCTGACTGTACCGAGGCATCGGGAACTCGACCGAGGAACGCTGCAGGCGCTGTTTCGTCAGGCCTGCCGGTTCATTCCGGAGGCGGAATTGCGGCGCTGGTTCTTTGCGGACTGAGGGTGTTGCCAGCGCACATGAGGGGACCTGCGTAGTACCGGTGTATCAGCAAAGATGGTGGGGGAGATGAGGGTTTTACCTAGTAGGAAGGAGGGCGGGGTAGGACTAGTATGGGACTCAAGAGGAGCCCATGCTCAAAGCGAATGCAGTACTACTAGCGGCGGCCTTAGTTTGGCTGATTCCTACCCAGTCAAACGGGCAGTCGATGGTGCAGTATGGCGTTGCGGTTGGCGCCGGGACCGTGGCAGGGACGGCGGCGGGCAAGCAGGTGAGCAATGGGATTACGGCGATATTTGGCAAGACCGCGGCAGCGGCGGCAAAAGCCGCGCGGCAGGGCGAGCCGGCGTCGCTGGAGTTGAGTGATGAGGACGTACGGGCCTTACGAAGGAGGCAGGCGGCGGAAGCCGAGCGGCTGCGTCTAGAGAGGGAGGCAGCCGCCCGACGATACCGCGCGCCTGCGAGGCCCGTGGCCTCGGCGCGTTTGGAGGGGGCATCCAGCAGTTGGATGCCTACGCCGATTTGGTTACGCGGGTTCACGATTGCGCAGCCGTCAGCGCCTGTGAGGGCGGCGGTGACGCCGGAGCGGTTGGGAGACCTGGCGCGGGGGTTGAGCCGGGCCGATGTAATGGGTCAATTGGGCGCGCCGGTGGCGCGGGTGGTGATTCCGGAGGGGAACACGATCAACGAAGTGCTGTACTACCAGGAACGGGGGCAGACGGTGGGGGCGGTGCGGTTGAGCGGAGGCGCGGTGACGGGCGTGGTGGTGAACGCGAACTAGAGAGACGCGTGCGCGCTGCCGTAACGGGGAGCGCGTGGAACCGGCGGGCGGGGAGCGGACGTCAATTGGGCATGGGCATGACGCGGAGGACTTTCAGCAGTTGTGTGTGGGCGTGCGCGGCTTGGGCGAAGGCGCCGGAGGGAGAGCCGCGCGCGGTGGAGCGGGAGGTGGCGGCGGCGATCAACCGGGAGCGGAAGCGGGAGGGGCTGGCGGCGCTGGCCTGGAGCGAGCGGGTGGCTGGGGTGGCGCGGGGGCATAGCGAAGAGATGGCGCGGGGGCGCTATTTCGGACATGAAGATCTGCAATCACGGCGGGTGAGCGAGCGTTTGAGCGGCGCGGGCGTGCGGTTTCGCGCGTGCGGGGAGAATTTGTACTGGCAGCCGGGCGGGGCGGGGTTTGTGGAGAAGGCGCTGGCGGGGTGGATGCAGAGCGGGGGGCACCGGGCGAATTTGCTGGGGCGGGCGTACCGGGAGTTGGGGGCGGGGATTGCGGTGGATGAGCGGGGGCGGTGGGTGGCTACGCTCGTTGTGGTGGGGTGAGGGCGGCGGCGGCGGCGATCCAGGCGGCGTAGAGGGCGAGGAGGATGCGCTCGATGAGTCCGAGGGCGTAGGGGGCGTGGTTGGCAAAGACCGGGGCGAGGCAGGCGAACAAGACAAACAGAGAGAGAGCGCAGGCCCAGGCGAGCGGGCGCAGGAGAGCGAGTGCGGCCACGGCGCGGGAGAGCGTGACGGCGGCGATGGGGAAGGCGAGGAAAGCGACCAGGGCGGCGGCGGCGTGGATGAGGCCGGAGGGGGAGGGCGGCTGGTTCCACTGGCCGTAGGGGTCAGGCGGGAACTGGGCGCCGAGGAGGCAGGCGGCGGACCAGAGGGCGAGCAGGTGAAGGGGCCAGCGTCGGGCGCGGGGCGGGAAGTGGGGGCGGAGGGCGGCGAGCAGGGCGACCGAGGCGAGGGAGAGCAGCGAGAGAGCGAGGCTGAGGAGCCAGCCGCGGGGGCCGTTCATGTAGTAGCTGACGGCGACTTCGATGGGATCGAAGTGGGGTTGGAAGAAGTGGACGAGGGTGGTGAGGACGAGGAAGGCGGCGACGGAGGCGAGGGTGAGGCGCGGGGCGGTCAACTGGGAGAGACGCAGGCGGGCGGGGATTTGTTCCGTGGCGCGGCGGGCGATGGGGCGGCGGCGGGTTACATGGGCGGTTCGTCGTCGGAGATGTCGTCGACGCGGTTTTCGAATTTTGTGTATTCGTGGAGGAAGACGAGGGGGATTTTGCCGATGGGGCCGTTGCGCTGTTTGGCGATGATGACTTCGGCGAGGCCTTTGAGGTCTTCGCGGTCGCGTTTGTAGTATTCGGGGCGGTAGACGAACATGACGAGGTCGGCGTCCTGTTCGATGGAGCCGGATTCGCGGAGGTCGCTCATGATGGGGATGGGTTCGCCCTGGCGCTGTTCGGTGGCGCGGGAGAGCTGGGAGAGGACTAAGAAGGGGACGGAGAGTTCCTTGGCGAGGAGCTTGAGGCCACGGGAGATGGCGGAGACTTCCTGGTTGCGGTTTTCGACGCGGCCGCGGGCGCTCATGAGCTGGAGATAGTCGATGACGACGAGGGAGAGGCCGTGCTCGGCTTTGAGGCGGCGGAGCTTGGCGTGGATGTCCATGAGGTTGACGCCGGGGGTGTCGTCGATGAAGAGGGGGGCTTCGGCGAGTTCGCTGGCGGCCTGCATGAGGCGGCGGCGCTCCTCCTGATTGAGAAAGCCGAGGCGGTATTTTTGCTGGTCGACGCGGGCGGCGGAGCAGATCAAGCGGGTGAGGAGGAGCTCGCGCGACATTTCGAGCGAGAAGACGGCGACGGGCTTCTGGAGTTCGGGGTGGGTTGCGATGTGTTGGGCGATGTTGAGGGCGAGGGCGGTTTTGCCCATGGAGGGGCGGGCGGCGAGGATGAGGAGTTCGCCGGCGTGCATGCCGGAGGTCATCTCGTCGAACTTTTTGAAGCCGGTGGAGAGGCCTTTGACGCGGCGGGAGGGGTCGAGGAAGGCGCTGAGGCCGCCCTGGAAGCGATCGAGGATTTGGCCGGGTTTGAGGAGGTCTTCGCGCTTTTGGGTTTCGCCGAGTTTGAGGAGGTTTTCCTCGGCGTCGGAGAGGATGACGTTGGGGTCTTCGTTGTCGAGCATGCAGCGCTCGATGAGGGCCTGGGAGTTGAGGATGATGCGGCGGAGGATGGACTTCTCTTTGATGATCCGCGCGTAGGCCTCGAAGTTGTGGATTTGGGGGAGGCCGTCGTCGAGCGAGGAGAGGTAGGAGAGGCCGTCGACGGATTCGAGTTGGCCTCGGCGCATGAGTTCGTGGGCGACGGTGACGCGGTCGATTTTCTCGGAGCGGTCGTTGAGGGCGACCATGGCGGAGAAGATGCGGCGGTGTTTTTCGAGGGAGAAGTCGTCGGGGTCGATGACGCCGGCGGCGATGATGAAGGCGGACTCGTCGATTTGGATGGCGCCGAGGACGAGGCGTTCGGCTTCGGGGCTGGAGGGTAGGCCGCGGTCGAAGGCGTGATCTCGAGAACTCATGAAAACGTGGTTGTGCTCGCAGACGGGGGGAGGGTCACTTGAGAATGTAGCACACGGCCCGGCTCCGCCGGCTTGTCGCGGCCCGGCTCCGCCGGCTTGTCGCGGCCCGGCTCCGCCGGTTTGCGGCCCTGGCGCGCGAGGCGGTTGCCGCGAGCGGAGGAGGGGGACCGCGGCCTTATGGCCGCGGCTCAGTTTGGGTTCGCGCGGATGGGGATGTTGAGGTGGGGTGCGGCGAGATGGGCCGGCGCTACTTGGGCTGGATGGCGTAGTGCTGGAGCGCGGAGCCGGTAGCGTGGCGGAGGCGGGCGAGGGCCTTGTTGAAGTCGAGGTTGGCGACGACGACGCGGAGGCGGGAGTCGGCGAACTCGTTCTGGCGGGTGAGGACTAAGAAGTTGGTCGACTCGCCGGTTTGGAAGAGGCGGATTTCGGAGTCGAGCTTGTCCTTGGCGGCGCGGGCGCTGGCCTGGGCGGCTTCGATGCGCTGGCGGGCGGTTTGGATGCCCTGGAGGGCGTTGCGGACCTGTGCGGAGATGAGCTGTTCGAAGCGGGTGCGTTCGAGTTCGAGGCGGCGCTGGCCGAGGACAGCCTGTTGGAGCTGGGCCTGGGCGGTGCGGTTGCGGGGGTTCCATTCGAGCTGGATGCCGCCGGAGATGGAGTGGAAGCGGGTGGTGAAGATGTTGCCGAGGGCGGTGCCGACACCGCCGGTGAGGTAATCGGGGGGCGCGCCGCCGAAGGAGGGGGGCGTGAAGGCGGGCAGGCCGGCGACGGCGGAGAGCTGGTTGATGCGGGCGTAGAGGGCGACGTTGCTGGAGGTGAAGGGGTTGTCGACGTCGGAGAGCTGGCCGCCGAGACCGGCGCTATAGTAAGTGGCGACTAAGTTGACCTGGGGCTTCAGTTGGTTGAGGCTGAGTTCTTTTTGGGTGGCGGTGTTTTCCTTGCGCAGGTCGATGCCTTTGAGCTCGATGCGCTGGGAGAGGGCGGAGGTGACCGCGTCGGTGAGTTCGGGGAGGCTGGAGGCGGTTTGGGGACGGTCGTCGGTGGGGATGAGGACGTCGTTCCAGAGTTCGTTCTGGCGGCCGCCGGATAGCAGTGTTTTCAGGGCGTTTTCGGTTTCGGTGATGACGCCGACGCTGGCGAAGTAGGTGTCGAGGCGGCGGTCGAGCTCGGCCTCGGAGGCGGAGGCTTCGATGGGGGCGAGGGTGCCGGCGTCGATTTGACGCTTGGTGCGGGCGAGCTGTTCGCGGCCCCACTCGACGTAGTCGGACTTAACGGCGGAATCCTGGCGGGCGGCGAGTAAGTTCCAGTAGGCCTGTTCGACTTGAGAAATGACGTCGATGACGCGGAGTTGGAAGTCCTTTTCGGAGATTTCGACGTTTTTGGAGCGGATGCGGATTTCGGCGCGGATGGGGTCGAGGCGGAAGCCTCGGGAGAGGGGCTGGATGAGGGTGACGCCGAGGCGCGAGGTGGTGGCCGGGCTGAGTCCGGCGAAGGGGTTGGTGGTGGTGTTGCGGGTGTTGTTGAAGAAGGGCTGGAGGGTGGTGCCGTACTGCTCGATTTTCTGGGTGAAGTTGAAGTTGGAGATGACGTTGTCGTCGCGGAGGCTGCCGCCGGCGCCGAGCAAGGGGCTGGCGGTGGGGGTGGTGATGCGTTCGAGGGTGGGCTTCCATTGGAAGACGCCGTCGAAGGCGCCGCGGGCGGCGTTGAGGGCCTGCTGGGAGTTGGCGACGGTGTTGCGTTCGATCTCGAGATCGAGGTTGTTCTGGAGGGCGAGTTCGAGGGCCTCGCGGAGGCTGAGTTTGCGTTCGGTGACGCCGACGCCGACGCGGGCGGGGGTGGTGAAGGGGTCACGGGGGCCTGGGGTTGTGGTGCGGCAGGGCCTGCTGTTGGGCGATGGCGGCGGGAGCGAGAAGAGCGAGAGCAAGGAGAAGCGACATAAAGCTGCGGAAGACGGGGACGCGGCGCAGCGAAGCGCCGAGGGAGCCGAAGAACGCCGCAATGCGTCCCCAAAGGGACCAGTGGGCGAGGTCGTCAAAAAGCGAGTAGGCGACCGGTGTAACCAGGAGCGTGAGGATGAGGCAGAGGGTTTGGCCGCCGATGACGACGATGGCGACGGTGCGGCGGGAGCCGGAGCCGGCGCCGGTGCCGAGGGCGAGCGGGATCATGCCGGCGACGAGGGCGGCGGTGGTCATCATGATGGGGCGGAGGCGGTCTTCGCAGCCGCGGAGGATGGCCTGGAGGCGGGGGACGCCTTCGGCGCGGAGGGTCTTGATGTGGTCGATTTGGAGAATCGAGTTTTTCTTGACGATGCCGAACAGGACGAGCACGCCGACGGAGCTATAGATGATGGAGAAGTTTTCGCCGGCGATCATGAGCGAGAGCAGGGCGAAGGGGACCGAGAGGGGGAGGCTGAGGAGGATGGTGATGGGATCGACGAAGCTCTCAAACTGAGCGGCGAGGATCATGTACATGAGGATGATGCTGAGCAGGAAGGCCATGACGAAGGCGTTGGCGGCGCGGCCGAATTCCTTGGACTGGCCGATGAGGCCGGTGCGGTATTCGGGGGGCATGTTGAGGCCGGCGACGGCGGCATTGAGCTCGGTGATGACGTTGGAGAGCGACTGGCCGGTGGCCTCGTCGATGTTGGCGAGGATCATGACCTGGCGGTTGCGGTTGTAGCGGTTGATTTGCGTGGGGCCGGTGGATTCGGTGAGCGAGGCGACGTTGGAGAGGGGGACGTTGCCGAGGGTGGCCGAGGGGACGAACAGGCGGTTGAGGGTGTCCGGTGAGGTGCGGAAGCGCTCCTGGACGCGGAGCATGACGTCGTAGCGGTCATCGCCTTCGCGGTAGGTGGTGGCCTGTTGGGCGCCGCCGACGAGGGTACGGAGGCCGGTGGCGATCTGGGAGACGTTGACGTTGAGGTCGGATGCCTTGTCGCGGTTGATGTTGACGCGGACCTCGGGTTTGCCGGCTTCGAAGTTGGTGTCGAGGTCGGTGACGCCTTTGAGTTTGCCGAGGTTGTCGAGGAGGGTGGCTGAGTAGCGTTCGAGGCGTTCGAGGTCGGGGCCCTGGAGGTAGAACATGAGCTCGGAGTTCTGCGCGCCCTGGATGAGGGCGGGGAGTTGGACGGAGATGGTGACTTCCTCGGGGAAGAGCTTGTTGAGGCGTTCGCGGGCCATCGTCATGACCTTCATCTGGGGAAACTCTTTGCGCGACTGCGGCGGGGTCATTTCGATGATGAGGGAGCCGCGGTCGACCTGTTTCTGGATGTCGGAGCCGGCGGTGGTGACAACGTTGAGGACGCCGGGGAGTTTGCGCACTTCGGCTTCGGCCTTGGCGAGGATGGCGGTGGTGCCGTCGAGCGAGGTGCCGGGGGGATTTTTGACGATGACTTCGAAGAGCGACTGGTCGTCGGCGGGAAGGAAGTCGTAGCCGATCATTTTGGAGATGGGGACGGTGGAGGCCATGACGGCGGCGCAGAGCAGGACGATGGCCCAGCGGTGGTTCATGGACCAGAGGAGCATGCGGCGGTAGTTGGAATCCATGACGCGGAAGATCCAGGTGTCCTTGGTGGAGGCGGTGTGGCCTTCGGGGTTGGAGTCATGGATGGGGTCGTGGCCGGGCTTGCCGTTCGTGCCGTTGCCGCTGAGGCGGAGGAAGCGCGAGCAGAGCATGGGGGTGAGGGTGAAGCTGACCAGCAGGCTGACCATGATGGCGAAGGCGGCGGTGTAGCCGAAGCTGGACATGAAGCGGCCGACGATGCCCTGCATCATGGCGACGGGGAGGAAGATGATGACCAGGGAAAGAGTGGTGGCCATGACGGCGAGGCCGATGTCGGCGGTGCCTCGGATGGCGGCCTCAACGGGTCCCATGCCCTTTTCTTCCATGAAACGGAAGATGTTCTCCAGCACGACGATGGCGTCGTCGATGACGATGCCGACCATGAGCGTCAGGGCGAGCATGGTGATCTGGTTGAGGGTAAAGCCCATCAGGTTGAGCAGGGTATAGGTGGAGATGATGGAGGTCGGGATGGCGACGGCGGCGATCAAGGTGGAGCGCCAGGAGCGGATGAAGACGAGGACGATGATGCCGGCGAAGATGGCGCCGAGGATGAGGTGTTCCTCGACGGCGTGGAAGCTTTCGAGGATGAAGCCGGACTGGTCGCGGGAGTAGGCGATGGTGAAGTCGCGGGGGAGGAAGGGGCGGATTTCGTCGAGGCGGGTTTTGACGGCCTGGATGACGTCGAGGGTATTGGTGCCGGACTGTTTGCGGACCTCGAGGATGACGGCTTGCGCACCGTTCAAGCGGGCCAGTGAGCGGGGTTCCTCGAAGGTATCGGAGACGGTGGCGATGTCGGAGACGCGGACGGGGGAGCCGTTGGCGTTGGCGACGATGATGCGGGAGAAGTCGGCGGGGCGGGTGATGCGGCCGAGGGTGCGGACGGTGAGTTCGCGGTTGCCCTGATCGAGGCGGCCGCCGGGGACCTCGACGTTTTGGGCGGCGAGGGCGAGGCGGACCTGTTCGACGTTGATGCCGTAGGAGAACATGCGCTCGGGGTTGAGCTGGACCTGGATCTGGCGGCGGCGTTCGCCGACGAAGCGGATCTGGCCGACGCCGGGGAGGACTTCGAGGTTCTTTTTGAGGCTATCGTCGACGACCTTTGTGGTTTCGCGCATGTCGCGCGGGGAGCTGATGACGACGTTCAGGATGGGCGAGGCGTCGGTGGCGACTTTGTCGACGATGGGCGGGTCGGCGTCGTCGGGAAGTTCAGAGAGGACGCGCGAGACCTTATCGCGGACCTCCTGGGCGGCGACGTCGGCGTCCTTGGTGAGGACGAACTGAATGGTGACCAGCGAGAGGCCTTCGGCGGAGACCGAGGAGAGGTCGTCGATGCCGGCGACGGTGTTGACGGCTTCCTCGATGCGCTTAGTGACCTGGGACTCGACCTCTTCCGGGGCGGCGCCTCGGAGAGTGGTGGAGATGGTGACGATGGGAAACTCGACTTTCGGGAAAAAGTCGACGCCGAGCTTGGTGTAGGCGTCCAGGCCCATGACCACCAGGAACATGATGAGCATGGTGGCGAAGACGGGACGTTTGATGCAGATCTGTGCGAGTTTCTGCATGGCTATCCTTTCTTACCGGGCGCCCCGGCCGGGGCTGGGGTCTTACCGGGCGCCGCCGTGGTGGCGGGCGTCCCGGTCTTGGCGGGCGCGTGTTTCACGGCAAGCTCGGCGCCGGTAACCAGCGAGGGAAGAGAGCTGGTTACAACCGTGTCGCCCGGCTGGACGTCAGCGCCGGTGACCTCGACGAGGCCGTCGGACTGTGTGCCGGGCGTGATGCGATGTTCGACGGCTTTGCCGTCGCGAACGGTGAACATTTTGGTGAGGCCGGCGACCTCAATGAGGGCTTCCCTGGGGACCATGACGGCCTGGACGCCTCGGGCGGCGACGAGTTGGACCTGGACGAACATGCCGGGTTTGAGGCGCGGGTCGTTGGCGGTGAGGCGGGCTTCGGCGTTGAGGGAGCGGGAGCGGGCGTCGAGCGAGGGGTTGATTTCGCGGATGACGGCGCGGAAGGAGGCGCCGGGGATGGCGTCGGTGGTGAAGGTGACCTCAGTGCCGGTGCGGACGGCCATGACGGCGGTTTCGGGGATGTCGACGCGGAGGCGGAGGGGGTAGTTCTTGACGATGGTGAAGTAAGGGGTGTTTTCCTTGATGTACTGGCCGGGGGCGGCCATGCGCTGGGAGATCTGGCCGTCGAAGGGGGCGTAGAGGCGGGTGTCGCGGAGGCGTTTTTCGAGGATGCCGACGTCGGCGCGGAGGGCGGCGATGTTGGCGAGTTGGACGCGGAGGTCGTCGCGCATGGCCTCAAGGGCGGCGGTGCGGGCCTGGTATTCCTTTTCGATGCCTTCGAAGCGTTCCTTGGCGATGTCGCCGGTGGAGACGAGGCGCTTGGCGTTTTCGTAGCGCGAGCGGGCGTCGAGCATGAGGGCTTCGGCCTGGCGGATGGCGGGGGAGGTGTCGGGGCGGGCGTTGGCTTGTGAGGGGTCGAGGCCGACGCGGGCGAGGGCTTGGGCGAGGTTGGCGCGGCCGCGTTCGAGGTTGAGGGCGATTTCGGTTTGCTGGAGTTCGGCGAGAAGCTGGCCCTTTTTGACGAAGGAGCCGAAGTCGGCATGGACATTGGCGACGCGGCCGGAGACCTCAGTGGAGACGGTGGTGGTTTCATCGGGGCCGAGCGAGCCGGTGAGGTTGACGATGCGGTCGATGGCGCGGGCTTCGGCGAGGGCGGCGGTGACTTCGATTTTTGGTTTGGGGGCAGAGGCCTTGACCTCAGAGGGCGACTGCTGTTTCGAGCAGGCGGCCGCGAAGAGGGCGGCTATGAGCAGGGGCAGTAGGGTGCGCTTCATGATCGGTGCTCCGGATGATAAGAGAGAGTTAGGTATCGGAACTGCGAATCCCGCGAAGGAAGATGTCGACGAGTTGTTCGACGACGGCGTGGCGGTCGAGCGCGGGGGCTTGGGGACAGTAGATTGAATGGATGGTGCCGAGGTGGGCGAACATGCCCGCGAAGCCGCGGGCCACCACGAGGGGGTCCATTCGACGGAAGGCGCCTTTTTCCATGCGCAGGGTGATGTATCCAACGATGACGTTATAGAAAGGGACGACGTGGTTTTCGTAGAAGATTTCGCTGAGCTCGTGGCGTTCGAGGCTGGAGAACATAAGGATGCGGCAGAAGCGGGGGTCGTCGAGGTGCCAGGCGAGGATGCCGAGGCCGAGCTGGGTGAAGAAGCCGTGGTCGTTTTCGGTTTCGATGAAGGGGGCGAGGACTTCGGCGGCGGAGTTGGGGCCGCCCGTGGCTTTGGCTTCGAGGAGGGCGGCGTAGAGGTCGCTTTTGGTCTTGAAGTGTTGGTAGAGGACCGGTTCGGTAACACCAACGGATTGGGCGAGTTCGCGCGTTGTGGTGCCACGAAACCCTTTGGCCGCGAAGAGTTCGACGGCGGAATCGACGATGGCGGAGCGGCGCTCGGCGGAGGACATGCGGAGGCGGGTTTGGGTGGAGTGGGAGGGGCCGGTGAGGGACATCGGTGAAGGGTGAGTGTTCACTAACTTAGCAGATGCTAGGTTAGCATGTGCTAGGCACCACTGTCGAGGGGTATGAGGTAAGAAACTACAGGTGGGGATAGGTGGGCCGGCTCGCTGAGGCTCGCGGTTACGGGGTGCGGCGGGGGGGAGAGGGGGGAGCGGCGAAGTGGAGGATTTCGGCGCGGAGGGCGGGGTGGACGGCGAGGGCGGCGAGGAAGGGGGTGAGGAAGGGGGCGACGTGGAGGGTGAGGTAGTCGGCGAAGCGGAGGGGCCAGGATTGGGTGTGGGTGAGGGGGTTGGCGAGTTGGGCGAGGATGTTGCGGGCGGAGATCTGGGCGAAGACTAGGAAGAGCAGGACCTCGATGGCGAGCATGAGCAGGGTGCCGTAGAGGAAGAGGGCGGAAGGCGCGCTGGGGGGCGGCGAGGAGGAGGGCCCAGAGGACGGGGAGTCCGAAGGTGAAGATGAGGGCGTCGGTGCGCTTGAGGTCGAAGTCGAGGGAGTGGATGGGGGTGAAGCCGGTTTGCGGGGGCGGGTTGGGGAGGTTGGCTTCGATGGGGACGCGGAGGCTCCAGTCGCCGTTGGGTTGCGGGGAGATGAAGGCGCGGCCGTCGCGGCCGAAGAGGAGGCTGCCGCAGATTTCAGAGGCGGTATGGAGGACGGAGAGGAGGGGGTCGTGGAAGAGGAACCACCAGGCGGTGAGGAAGAGGAAGATGAAGGCCGAGCCGCGGAGGAGGAAACGGGCTTGGGGGCTAAGCGGGGGCATGGGTGGAGGGGAGCGGGGGCGAGGCGCGGTGGACCCAGAGCCAGAACAGGACGAGCGAGTCGAGGACGATCAAGGTTTCCCAGAGATAGCCGTGGGCGAAGTCGAACCAGGTGGCCGAGTATTGGCCGATGTAGAAGAGGCTGATGAAGCGGACGACGTTGAGGGCCTGGATGAGGAGCGTGCCGAGGACGAGGCCGAAGGCTTTCCAGCGCCAGGAGGCGGGGTAGGCAAGGACGGCGGCCCAGAAGAGGATGGTGACGTTGACGGCGTTGCAGCCATCCTTCATTTCGACGCCGAAGCCGGTGGCGGGGTTGATGAGGATGGCGCCGTTGTGATGGGCGTGGGCGTCAAAGGGGGCGATGAGGGAGTGGGAGAGGGAGACGAGGGAGAGGGAGAAGCGGGTGGTGAGGTCCTGCGCGGGGGGCGTGAGGACGAGGCCGAAGCCCAAGAGGAGGCAGAGGGCGAGGAGGAGGAAGAAACGGGCGGGGCGCCCGAGTTGCGAGCGCCCTGCTGGTTTGGAAGGCATTACCGGAACGATTGTATCGAAGCGTCAGGCAGGGTTGGAAGGAGTGCCCTGCGAGGAGCTGAGGCGGCGCCAGGCGAGGAAGGCGAAGGCGCAGCCGAGGAAGATCATGGCCCATTCCGAGAGGGTGGGGACGGAGAAGACGTTGACGGTGGGCGGGGCGGCGCCGATGTTGAGGTCGGACTGCATGGCGAGATCGGAGGCGATGGTGGACCAGGTGGTGGAGGTCCATTGCGCGGTGTTGGTGCCGTTGTTGAGGAAGACGAACTGGCCGCCGGAGTAGGCGGTGTTGTCGACGGAGCCATAGCGGCAGGAGCCGCCGGCGCCGGGGTCCTGCGAGATGCTGAAGAAGAAGACGTAGAGGCCGCCGGGGAGGGTGAGGTTGCCGGTGTTGGCGGTGATGCGGTTGTAGGTGGTAGGTGCTGCTGGCCGGGATGACGAAGGGCGCGCTGGAGAAGAGGCTGGAGCCGGTGGCGGTGGAGCCATTGAAGGCGTAGATGTGGGCGCGCGCGGTGACGGCGGCGGAGCAGCCGGCGATTTGGAAGGAGAAGCGGGTCAACGTGCCGGGGGAGCCCAGCGGTACGGTGACGGTTTGCCCATAGGTGGCGGTGTTGGGGTTGCCGAATGAGGAGATGAACTCGGACCCGTTCCAGATGGGCTCGGTATCGATTTGCGCGGCAAGCGGCAAGGCGGCTAGCAGGATGGTTCCCAATCGCAGGCAGGCGGCTGAGTTCACACGGACCTCCACGGAAGTTAAGTGGTTACGGCTCTTGGGTGAGTATAGGGTGCGCGGCGGAGGGAGTAAAGCGATTACTCCAGGAATTCGCGCGAAATTTGAGGATGAATTGGGAGAGGGGAGTCATGTATGCGGGGAGAGACGAGAAGGAAGGTTGTGGAGGCGGAAAAAGCAACGCTGGGCGGGTGATTGGGCGGTTCAGTGGGGTGAGATGCCCCAAAACATTTCAGCAAGGTAATGTTTTTGGGCGGGGGAGCGGGTTAGTGGCGGAGCCAGAAGTAGACGATGGGGAGGGAGAAGAGGGAGGAGTCGAGGCGGTCGAGCCAGCCGCCGTGGCCGGGGAGCATGGAGCCTGAGTCCTTCATGCCGGCGCCGCGTTTCATGGCCGATTCGACGAGGTCGCCGAGCTGGCCGCCGATGTTGGCGGTGGCGGTGAGGGCGGCGGCGTAGGGGAGGGGCATGTCGGGCTGGAAGTAGTGAAGGTAGGCCACGCCGTAGCAGGAGCTGAACAGGAGGGAACCGAAGAAGCCTTCCCAGGATTTGCCGGGCGAGACGCGGGGGGCGAGCTTGTGGCGTCCGATGGCGGAGCCGGTGAAGTAAGCCGCGACGTCGCCGACCCAGTTGATGGAGAGGGCGTAGAGGAGCAGGTGGGGGTTGATGAGGCGGAGTTCGATGCCGCAGCGCCAGGCGCCGTAGATATAGATCAGAGCGAGGGAGAGGCCGGCGGCGGAGGGGAAGACGGTTTTGAGGTCGTCGTTGCGGAGAGCGAGTAAGAGGGTGAGGGCGACGGCGACGAAGAGGAGCGAGATGTGGACGGAGGGGACGAGGAGGATGATGAGTCCGGCGGCATAGCCGAGGGGGCCAGGGACGGCCATGGCGTGGGCGGCGGCGAAGCGGCGGAACTCACGGAAGCAGAGGCTGGCGACGGCGGCGGTGGCGGCGAGCAGGACGAGTTGGGGGGACCAGAGGCAGATCCAGATGACGGTGGGGACAAGGACCAGGGTGGTCAGAACCCGCTTCATTTGGAGGGGGAGTGGGCGACGCCGACGAGGTGGGACTCGGAGGAATCGGGCGCGGGGGCGAGGGCGGAGTCAGAAGAGAGTCCGCCGAAGCGTCGTTCGCGGCGCTGGTATTCGAGGAAGGCGCGGAGGAGTTCGGCGCGGGAGAAGTCGGGCCAGAGGGTGTCGGTCACATAGAGTTCGCAGTAGGCGATTTGCCAGAGGAGGAAGTTGGAGACGCGCATTTCGCCGGAGGTGCGGATGAGGAGGTCGGGTTCGGGGAGGCCGGCGGTGTAGAGGGCGGAGTTGATGGTGTCCTCGTCGACGGTGAGGGAGGGGAGGGTGCCGGCGCGGCGGGCGTTTTCGAGGATGCGGTTGAAGGCGTCGACGATTTCGGCGCGGCCGCTGTAGTTGATGGCGATGTTGAGGACCATGCGGTTGCCGGCGGCGGTGGCGCGGACGGCGTCGTCGAGGTCGCGGCGGACGGAGTCGGGGAGCTGGTCGAGGCGGCCGATGGGGTTGAGGCGGACGCCATTTTCGATGAGGGTGTTCAGTTCCTTGCGGAGGTAGACGCGGAGGAGGCGCCAGAGGGTGGTGACTTCGGCGCGGGGGCGTTTCCAGTTTTCGATGGAGAAGGCGTAGAGGGTGAGGGCCTGGATGCCGAGGTTGCCGCAGGTTTCCACGGCCATGCGGACGGAGTCGATGCCGGCTTTGTGACCGGCGACGCGAGGCAGAGAACGGCGCCGCGCCCAGCGGCCGTTGCCGTCCATGATGATGGCGACGTGGGCGGGGAGGCGATCGGAATCGAGTTGCGCGAGGAGATCCCCATCCGGCTCGGGTTTGTGCGAGCGGTCCAGCAAGTCCTGCATCGAAGATTGAACCTTTCTAGTATACGCAGGTTGGGCGGGGAGAGGGTGGCGGGAGGGGCGAGGAGGAGGGATGAGATGAGGAAGGGCGTGGCAGGTGGGAGACTTGAGGAGTGGTCATGAAACGTGAGTACGATTTCAGTCAGGGTAAGCGGGGGCCGGTGTTGCGGACGCCGCAGGGGAAGACGCGGGTGAAGACGCGGGTGACGATCCGGCTGGATGAGGATGTGCTGGCGTGGTTCCGCAAGCGCGTGGAGGATGCGGGCGGGGGGAGCTATCAGACGCTGATCAACGATGCGCTGCGGGCGGCGATTGAGCAAAAGCGGGAGCCGTTGGAGGCGACGCTTCGGCGGGTGATCCGGGAGGAGTTGAGGAAGGCGAGGTGACATGATGGCGGCTGAGTTTGCTGGCATTGAGGCGCGGGCGGAGGTGTGCGGGGGCGCGGCGTGCATCGTGCGGACGCGGATTCCGGTGTGGGTGTTGGAGCAGGCGCGGCGGTTGGGGACTAGCGAGCAGGAGTTGCTGGGGGCTTATCCGGGGTTGCGGGCGGAGGATGTGGAGAATGCGTGGGTGTATGCGCGGTTGCATGGGGCGGAGATGGAGGCGGCGATTGGGGAGAATGAGGGGGTGTAGGGGGGGGCGGGGGAGCGGGAACGAAGAGATGCTGCGAAAGTGTGCGATTGCGGTTGGGCGCGGGGTAAGTTGACCGCTCCCTTACGGTCGCGGTTCTGTTACGGGTGTTTTCTTGTAGGGGGTTAGTAAGTAGAAAGTTAGTGTTCCGTGAACCGCTCAGCAATGCTGCCCAGCGTCGTGCGGTTGACTCGTTTGGCGCGGCGGAGGAGGCGGAGGAAGACGTAGGCGGTGAGGAGGGCGTCGCCGCCGGCGGTGTGGCGGTCGTGGGTGGGGATGGAGAAGTGGTCGCAGAGGGCGTCGAGGGTGAAGGATTGGAATTTGTGGTCGCCGAAGGCTCCGTCGCTTTCCAGATGAAGAGCCAGGTCCATGGTGTCTAGGGCTTGGTTCAGGAGCGGGACGTTGAGGTTGCGGCGGCAGGCGAGGTCGAGGGCCTGGACGTCGTGGCCGATGTGGTGGCCGACGATGACGCCGTTGCTCAAGTAGGGGAGGAATTCGAGGAGGGCTTCGGGTTCGGTGAGGCCGTCGCGGGCCTGGTCGCGGGTGATGCCGTGGACCTTGACGGAGGACATGTTGTAGGGGATGTGGAGCATGGCCTCGAAGGAGTCTTCGAGGTGGATGCCGCCGGCCTGGACGACGACGGCGCCGATGGTGATGATCTTGTCGCGGCGGGGATCGGAGCCGGTGGTTTCGGTATCGAGGACGACGAAGCGGACTTCATCGAGCGGCGTGTCAGGAGTGAAGGGCGAGGGGAAGGCGGCTTCGTAGACGCGGGCGGTTTCGTCGAGCGCGGCGCGGAGGGCGGGGTTGACGGGGGGCGTCATGCCAGGCTCCAGCGGTTGGTGGTGAGTTCGATGAGGGCGTGGATGGCAGCAAAGACGCGGCGGAGGAGCCAGCGGTCGTATTTGTCGAGGGTGGCGGGTTCGATGAGGTCGCGGCCGAGGCGGGCGCGGAGGGAAGAGGCGATGCGGAAGGCTTCGGCGGCGTCGGAGAGGGCGGCCTCGTGTTCGGGGATGGCGCGGGCGGCGGCGGCGAGGCGGTGGAGGGTGTTGGGGTGGTCGAGCTGGCCCATGGAGAGGGCGAGGACGCGGGAGGCGTCGATGATGGGGTCGAGCGCGGAGGAGGCGAGGTTGAGGGTGCGGTGGGTGCCGCCTTCGAGGTCGACGACGAACTCTTCGAAGAAGGTGAGGGCGGGCAGTTGGGAGATGGTGTCGTTGGCGAGGATGTGGATGAAGCCCTTGCTGGAGGCGATTTCGGCGGCGATGTGGGATTGGAGTGCGGCGGCGGGGGCGGCTGGGGAGAGGCCGCGGAGGTCGAGCAGAGCGCGGTTAGCCCAGATGGCGTTGAGGATGGGGTTGTCGATCAATTCGGAGTAGAAGGTCTTCCACTCTTCTATGGTCCGAAGCTGGGGAGAGGGAGCGTCCTGGGGGAGGCGGCTGCGCAGCGCTGTGGCGAGGAGTTCGGAGCTGCCGCCGGAGAGGACGGCGCCGAGATGGGGACTCCATTCGCCGGTGTGTTCGGCGCGGCCCATGGCGCCGAAGGCGAGCCATTCGGCGGGGTGACCGGATTCGGCGCCGAGGCCGGATTCCGCGCACGCGTGGCGAGTGAGGTTGAGGGCGGCGGCGCGTTCGAGGAGTTCGTAAAGATGGGCGGAGCGGTCGACGGCCCAGGCGGCGGTGAGGGTTTCCTGCGTGAGCTGGCGGGCGCGTTGGAGGAGCAGCGGGCGGTCGGCGTCGGTGGCCCAGGTGTCGAAGGCTTGGGCGAGGGCGAGGGGATCGCGGCCGGTGAGCAGGGCGAGGTCGGATGCGGTGAGAAGTCCGGCGGGGGGCGCGGCAGGTTCGGCGATGACGAGAGCGGGGGCGCGGGTGTCGAGGAGTTGCAGCCAGAGCTGTTCGACGGTGCTGCCAGGCGGCGCTGTGGGCAGGGCGTCGAGGTCGGGCGGGTTGAGGTCGCGCAGGCGGCGGGCGAGGAATTCGGGGGAGGGCGGAGGGAGGTCGATCCAGGTTTCGACGGCGGCTTCGGCGCGGGCGGCGGAGGTGGCGGTGCGCGAAGAGGCGCCGGTGGCGTAGCGCTTTATGGCCGAGAGTTGGATGTCGAGGAAGCGGCTGACGGAGGGGTAGCGTTCGACGAGCGACTGGAAGGCGGTGGCTTCGAGGCCGTAGAGGATGACGTCGCTGGCGGTGCGGGCGGAGTGGACGTATTGGGGGGAGTCAAGGAAGCGGCCGAGGCCGAGGAGGTCGCCTTCGCCGAGGAGGTCGCGGAGTTGTTCGCCGGCGGGTGTGTTTTCGACGACCTCAACCTTGCCCTGCTGGATGACCCAGATGAAGGGCGAGCGGGGCTGGCCTTGTTCGAAGATGAACTCGCCGCCTTCGTGGAAGCCGATGCGGCCGGAACCGGCGAGGTGAAGAAGGTCGTCGTTGCGGACCTGGTCGAACGGCGGGTGCGCTTTGAGGAAGTCAGCGACGCGCTGGCGGATGATGGTCGTATTCATGGCCGTGCAAGGGGGACTTGCGCGGGAACGACCGGGTTCACGCGGAGGTTCTGGTTAGTGTAGCGCAGTGGAGGGCGTGGGGAAGTTTGGCTCCACGTAGGGGCGCAGGACCTGGTCGAGTTCGGCGAGGCCGGTGGGGTACTGGACGCCGTCGAGAGGCGACCCCGCTTCGAGGAGGGCCTTGACGACGCGGGTGAATTCGCCTTCGGGATGGCGCTTCTCGACGAGGCAATCGTGCAGAGCGAAGCCAAGCGGCGTGGCGCCATAGACGGGGTCGCGAATGTCGACGGGATGGCCGCGGGAAAGCAGGAGTTCGACGAGACCGGCCGAGCCGGACCAGGCGGCGTTGTGCAGTGGAGTGTAGCCGTGGCTGCGTTCGGGATGAGCGATGGGGAAGCCGAGGTCGAGCATGAGCTTCACGGCTTCGTAGTTGGTGTTGGTCTCCCAGCAGTAGCGGGCGAGCAATTCGCGATCGGCGCCGGGCAGATGGGGGATGATGCCGGGGTGTGCGGCGGCGATCGTCTCCGCTTCGGCGCGGCGCGCCAGGAGGCAATCCACCAGCAGGCGCGTCGTCTCATCGCTCTCTGCGTAGAGGTATTCGAACATGGCCTGATGGCCCTTGCGCAGAGCGATCTGATGGGGGTAGGAATTGAAGGCGAGCGTCCACTGGTAGATGGCCCCGCCGCGCCGCTGGTGGCCGATGGGAGGGAAATGAGGAGCCTTGCCGATGCGGTGGGCGAGGCAGGTGCGGTCATCGCTGACCAACTGTTGCGCCAAGGCCAGATCGCCTAACGCGGCGGCGAGGAAGATGTCGGGCGTGGCGCCGCGCTGCAGCAAGAACCGCACCACGCCGGGAGAGTCGCCGATGAGCCACTGAGCGGGGGTTGAGTCGTGGTCTTCATCGCGGGCGTCGATGTGGGCGCCGTGGTCCAGGAGCAGCGCGGCGACTTGGACGGATGAGGCGCAGTGGAGGGGAGTGCGGGCGTCGATGCCCTTGGCGTCGATCAGGGAAGGATTGGCGGCCAACAGGGAGGCGAGTTGATCGGCGCGACCTGCACGGGCGGCCTGATGCACTTCCTGGTCGGCGTAGTGGTGCATCGCTCCAGTGTAGAGGGGGGCGGTTGCGGTTGGGTGTCGCGGGGTGCGGCTAATCGGGCAGGCGGGCCAGTTTCGAGCGCAGGAAGGCGAGGCAGGCGGGCACTTGGGCGCGGCTGAGGCCGTGGAGCAGGAGCGGTCCGGTGAAGCGATGTGCGTGGAGGAGGCGGACGTAGAGGTCGTAATCGAGCAGGCCTTCGCCGGCGGCTTTGTGGCCGGCGTCGCCGTCGTGGTCGAGGTCCTTGGCATGGGCGAGGACGATGTCGTTGCCGACGAGGGAGAAGGCTTCTTCGAGGATCTCTTTCATGCGGGGAAGGCTTCCCAAAGGGAAGAGATTGGCGGGATCGAGCGTAATTTTGAGATGGGGCGAGGCGATCTCATCAAGGAGGCGGCGGGCGGTGCGGGCGGAGGTGACGATGTTGTTCACCTCGGGTTCGAAGGCGAGCACGCACTGCGACTGGCGGGCGATATCGGCGGCTTCGCGCACACAGGCGGCCATGTCGCGCCAGGCCTGCGGCGTGGTGTTGTCAGGATGGCGGCGCCACATGCTCTCGGCGTTGCGCGTTCCGGTGCAGATGTGGATGGGCATGCCGGGGAAGGCCTGGGCGAGGACGCGGAGACGGCGGAGGCCGGCGCGGCGATGCTCGGGGTCGGGATGGCACATGTTGAAGGTGCCTTGGACGCTGCCGATGGTGATGCCGCGGGCGGCGGCTTCGTTGTGAATACGCGCGGGGAGAGCGGTGGGGATTTCGTCGGGCATCTCAGGCAGACCGGCGGCGGAGAGGCTGAGTTGGATGCAGGTGAGGGTGTGCGCTTTGGCTTCGTCGAGGCGCGCTTCGAGGGTGCCGGTGGTGTAAGTGGTGGAGAGGAGGATGCCGATATGGGGGAGGGTGCGTTGGGGCGGCGGAGCTTGGGCACGGGCGGTGCGGCTGGCGGCGGCCAGCGCGAGGAAAGTGCGGCGGGTGGCGCTGTTTGTGGCGATCTTTGTGGCGGGTAAGGAGGGCATGGTTGGTGCTTCGCGGGCCGTCCGCGCGACGGAACTCCAGGGCGGAGGGCGACGGTTAGAAGGCTATCATGGCGGGGGGGTGAGGGTGGTTGGTTGTGGCTGCGAAGCTAAGGGCGGCGCGGCGATCGGCTGAGCGACGAGCAGTGGGAGTCGTGAGAAGATGTCCTGAGCTTCGGCCGGGAGGGCGGCTTGATTCCCTTCCCCGCCCGGCCCAGCGTTCGTTTGACTGGTAGAGTCCGATGTGAAAGGCAGGCTTGAAGGTGCGCAGGATCGTTAACGCTCCGGCCCGCGTGATCTCCGCCGAGGAGGCGGCGGGCCTGGTTCAGTCCAACATGTGGCTCGATTTCGGGGTCGCGCTGTGCCAGCCTGATGCGTTCGACAAGGCTCTGGCGGCTCGCAAGGATGAGTTGCGGAACGTGAAGATCCGGTCGTGCCTGACGATGACACCGCGGGCGGTGATGGAGGCCGATCCGAAGGGAGAGCATTTCTACTGGTTCAGCTGGCATTTCTCTGGCTACGACCGGAAGCTGCACGATGCAGGACGCTGCACGTACATGCCGTTGAACCTGGGGGAGGTGCCGGATTACTACCGCCGTTTTCTCGATCCCGTGGACATTGTGATCCTCAAGACGTGTCCAGCGGATGAGTATGGTTACTACAATTTCGGAGTCTCCAATCTCTGGCACCGGGCGGTGATCGAGCGGGCGCGAACGGTGATTGTGGAAGTAAGTCCGAGACAGGTCTACGCCTATGGTGAAGGGAATGCCGTGCATGAGAGCGAGGTGGATTACATCATCGAAGGCGAAGACGAACCGGCGCGGGAGTTACCGAATCCGCCGCCGAGTGAGGCGGACCGGGCGGTGGCGCGCCTGATCACTAACGAAATCGAGGACGGCTCGTGCCTGCAGGTGGGCATTGGCGGGATGCCGAACGCGGTGTGTTCGCTGGTGGCCGAGAGCGGCGTTGAGCACCTGGGCGCGCACACGGAGATGCTGACGGACGGCATCGCGGAGTTGTACCGGGCGGGGCGGATCGTGGGCTCGCGGAAGAGGTTGAATCCCGGCAAGCTGGTGGACACCTTTGCGCTCGGTTCGGCGGCGACCTATGCGACGGCCGACCGCAATCCTGATTTCTTGTGTTGCCCGGTGGAATATACGAATTCACCGCACATCATCATGCAGAACGAGCGGGTGGTTTCGATTAACAACACAACGCAGATGGACCTACAGGGGCAGGCCGCCTCGGAATCCGATGGCTTGCGACACTTGAGCGGAACGGGCGGGCAGTTGCAGTTCGTGCGTGGGGCGTACGCATCCAGAGGGGTAAGTCATTTATCTGCCTGTCGTCGACTTATGACAAGCGTGGGGAGCGGCGCAGCCGGATTGTGCTCAGCTTAACTCCGGGGAACATCGTGACTACGCCGCGAAGTGACGTGATGTATGTGGTGACCGAATACGGGATGGTGAACCTGAAGGGTAAGTCGGTTGCAGAGCGGGCGCAGGTGCTGATCTCGCTGGCGCATCCCGACTTTCGGGAGGGGTTGGAGCGCGAGGCATACGAACACAGGCTGATTCCGCGCGGCGTTTCCTTGTAAGGAAACCGGGGAAACGGCGAGGCTTTGGGAAGGGATCGGCGCGCACTTACTCGCTGGGCTGATATTGCGGGGTCCACATCCAGGGGATGGCTTGGGTGCGGCGGGCCCATTGTTCCCATTGCTTGACCATGCTCTTGACGCGCGCGGGGTGGCGGGCGGCGAGGTTGTGCATCTCGGCGCGGTCGGCGTTCATGTCGTAGAGTTCCCAGGCTCCGGTGGGGAGGAGGGCGACGGCTTTCCACTTCCCGATGCGGATGGCCCGGTTGCCTTCGTGTTCCCAATAGAACGTGTCGCGGCGAAGGCGTTTGCCTTGGAGCGCGGGGACGAGCGAGGTGCCTTCCATTGCTGGCACGGCGGCGGCGGGCAGAGATGCCGGGTAAGTGGCGCCGGCGAGTTCGACACAGGTGGGCATGAAGTCGATGATGTGGCCGGGGGTGTGGTCAATGGCATTGCGGCGTTGGATGCCGTTGGGCCAGTGGGCGATGAAGGGCGAGGTGATGCCGCCTTCGTGGTTGTAGTGTTTGTAGAGACGCCAGGGGGTGTTACAGGTGTTGGCCCAAGCCGAGCCGTAACTATGGTAAGTGCCGGGCTGGCCCATTTGATCGAGTTCGGGGCCGCGGTGGAGTTTGTTGATGGGGCCGCTGGAGACGTCGAAGCCGTAGGGGTCCCATTCGGCGCAGGCGCCGTTGTCGGAGGTGAAGAAGATGAGGGTGTTGTCGAGTTGGTTATTGGCGCGGAGGTCGTCGAGGACGCGGCCGATGTTACGGTCCATCACGTCGACCATGGCGGCGAAGGTAGCCATGCGGCGGGCGAGGTCGCGGCGGCGGTCGGGGTCGAGTGAATCCCACGGCGGGTTGACTTTGCCGGCCCAGCCGGTTTGGGTGTTGAAGCGGTTGGGGGGGATTTCGCTCAAGGGTGTGAGCGGGGTGTCCTTGGTGATGAGTCCCATGGCGCGCATGCGCTCATAGCGCTCGCGGCGGATGTGGTCCCATCCTTTTTCGTAGATGGGCATGTACTCATCGATGACTTCCTTGGGGGCGTGGAGGGGGAAGTGGGGGGCGTTGTAGGCGAGGTAGAAGAAGAACGGCTTGTCCTGTTTGCGGGCGGCGGCGAGAAAGTCGAGAGTATGATCGGTGATAGCTTCGGTGGCGTAGAACTTACCGGGCGAGTACGTTCGCTTGGGGCGGCCGGCGGGAAGACGTGTGTATTTGGATTCGTCCCAGAAGCTATCGAAGCCGTGGACCATGCCGTAATAGTCGTCAAAGCCGCGTCCGACGGGGCCGGGGGGGCCGAGGTGCCACTTACCGGTCATCCAGGTGGAGTAACCGGCCTGTTTCATCACTTCGGGGATGGTGGTGGTGCGCGAGTTGAGCTGGCCGGCGTAACCGGGGAAGTCGGTGCGGGGGCGGGGTGAGGTCATGTTGCCCATGCCGGCCTGGTGCGGGTAGAGGCCGGTCATGATGGAGGCGCGTGAGGGGCAGCAGCGGGCGGAGTTATAGAACTGGGTGAAGCGGACGCCGCCTTGGGCGAGTTTGTCTAAGTTGGGCGTGCGGATTTCCGAGCCGTAGCAGCCGAGGTCGCTCCAGCCGAGGTCGTCGGCGAGGATGAGGAGGATGTTGGGGCGCGGCGCGGGGGCGGAGGCCAGCGGCGAGGCTCCGGCGGCGAGGGCGGAGGCGAGGAAGTTGCGGCGATTGACTGTGCTCATGCGGTACGGACCTTGACCATGGTGAACGAGTGTGGAGGCAGGGTGAGGCGGAGGCGGTTGGCTTCGGCGGTGGCGGTGCGGGTGGTGGTTTTCACGAGCGTTTTGCCGAAGGTGTTTTCTGACTTGATGTCGGGGCCGTTGACTTCGGAGATTTCAACGGGGCCGGTGAAGCGCTTGTCCTGCAACTCGAGGGTGGTTTCGATGGGCTGGTCGCGGTGGCGGTTCACGATGTTGACGACGAGGGCGCCGTTGTCGAGGGCAGCCGAGGAATCGAGATACTGAACGGGGCCGAAGCGCTTGCTGGAGTAAGTGGGGCAATCGGTGAAGAGCGAGAGCGCGGCGCCGCGGCTGTTATTAGCGATTAACTGAAGCGGGTAATAGATGGTTTGCAGGAAGACTTCGCGGTCGTTTGTGAACACAGGTGCGATGACATTGACGAGCTGCGCCATGTTGGCGATTTTCACGATGTGGGCGTGGTTGATGAAGGAGTTGAGGAAGGTGGCGATGACGAGGGCGTCTTCCAGATTGTAGATCTCTTCGAGAATGCGGCGGCCGCGTTCTTTCTCGCCGCGGGCGCGGTACCAGACGTTGTACTCGTCCCAGGCGATGTAAATTTTGCGCGGGTTCGGCGTTGAAGAGAGGGCGGCGTCGATGATGCCTTCGACGGTTTTGGTGCGGTTGTCGAGGTCGCGCGAGGAGGCGAGGAATTCGTAGTAATCGTTGTCGCGATTGCCGACGTAGGTGTGGATGGCGAGGTAATCGATGTGGTTCTTGAGGTGGTCAAGAACAGTGCGGTTCCAGCCGACCCAGTCGATGCCTTGCGAGAAGTGGGAGGAGCCGGCGGCGACCAGTTTGATGGAGGGGTCGGTCCAGCGCATGAGCTTGGCGGCTTCGAGGGCGAACTTACCGTAGTCGTCGGCGGAGCGGTGGCCCATTTGCCAGGGGCCGTCCATTTCATTGCCGAGGCCCCAGAGCTTGACCTTCCAGGGATCGGCGCGGCCATTCTGTTTGCGCAGGCGCGTCATGGCGGTGTCGGCGGAGGAGTTGACGTATTCGACCCATTGCTGGGCGTCGGTCCAGGAGCCGGTGCCGAGGTTGACGCAGATGTAGGGCTCGGTTTTGAGCATGTCGGCGTATTGGAGGAACTCGTGGGTGCCGAAGCGGTTGGTTTCGGTGGTGCCCCAGGCCATTTCGAGGCGGCGGGGGCGCTGGTCGCGGGGGCCGATGCCGTCGCGCCAGTGGTAGTTGGAGGAGAAGTTGCCGCCGGGCCAGCGGAGTTGGGTGACGTTGAGTTTGGAGACGGCGGCGAAGACGTCTTTGCGGAAGCCATTGGCATCGGAGTTGGGGTGGCCTTCCTCAAAGATGCCGCCGTCGATGCAGCGGCCGAGGTGTTCGATGAAGTTGCCGTAGATTAAAGGATCGATTTGTCCGATTATGCGTTCGGTGTCGACCTTGATGCGGGCGCGCAAGGGGGCGGACTGGGCGGAGGCTGAGGAGGCCGAGGCAAGAGAGGCAAGCGGGGCGGCGGCGGTGGAGAGGGCTGCGGCGGCTTTGGCAAAGGCGCGGCGGGAGAGGGAGGGCGACTTGGGCATGGTGGGGGTCTCCTGGCTGGGATGTAAGCGGCTACAGCAGGTGCCGGGGGACATTGTTTCGCAGGGGTGGGGGGAGTGTCAATGGGTGGGGGTTAGGGGAGTGGTTCGTGGGGACTTTTCCCCGAGGTAGCGTCCGAGACGAGGGATGTCCGGATACGCCGCGGGGGAGCAACGGACGCGCGGTGCGTGGAGCGGATATGCTGTGGGCGATATGTGGAGACGCTTGTTGATCGTGATGGCGGTGTGCGCGGCGGCGTTCGCGCAGGAGCGGGTAACCGTGCGGGTGGACGCGGCGGCGCGTTTAGGAGCCGTGCGTCCGATTTACTCCTTCTTCGGCTATGACGAGCCGAATTACACGTACATGAAAGACGGGCGGAAGCTGCTGAGCGAACTGGCGGCGCTGAGTCCCGTGGTGGTGCATGTGCGGGCGCACAACATGCTGTCGAGCGGTGATGGGGTGGCGGCGCTGAAATGGGGATCGACGAACGCGTACACGGAAGACGCGGCGGGGCGGGCGGTGTATGACTGGACGATTGTGGACCGCATTGTGGACACCTATGTGGAGCGGGGGATGAAGCCGATGATCGAGGTCGGGTTCATGCCGGAGGCGCTGTCCGTGAAGCCGCAGCCGTACCGGCATTTTTGGGACCCGTCGCAGCCTTACCGCAACATTTACACGGGGTGGGCGCATCCGCCGAAGGATTACAAGAAGTGGGCGGCGCTAGTAAGTGAGTGGGTGAAGCATTCGATTGCGCGGTATGGTCGCGAGGAGGTGGCGGGTTGGTATTGGGAGGTGTGGAACGAGCCGGATATTGCGTACTGGCAGGGGACGCCTGAGGAGTATCACAAGCTGTACGACTACACGGCGGATGCGATCAAGCGCGTGCTGCCGGCGATCCGGGTGGGCGGGCCGACGAGTACGGGTCCGGCGGGGGAGAAGGCGGGTAAGTTCCTGCGCGAGTTTCTGGAGCATGTGGTGCGCGGGAAGAATTATGCCACCGGCGGTGTGGGCGCGCCGATTGACTACATCACGTTTCATGCCAAGGGGCGGCCGAAGGTGGTGGACGGGCATGTGCAGATGGGCAGCGAGTATCAATTGCGGGACATTGATCGCGGGTTTGCCATTGTGGCCTCGTTTCCGGAGTTGAAGGGGAAGCCGATTATCATTGGCGAGTCGGATCCGGAGGGATGCGCGGCGTGTTCGGTGCGGTTCAATCCGCAGAATGCGTATCGCAACGGGACGATGTATTCCAGTTACACGGCGGCGACGTTTGCGCGAAAGCCGGAGCTGGCGGCCAAGCATGGCGTGAACCTGGCGGGGGCGGTGACGTGGGCGTTTGAGTTTGAGGATCAGCCTTACTTTGACGGCTTCCGCGACCTGGCGACGAATGGCATCGATAAGCCGGTGTTGAACGTGTTCCGCATGATGGGGATGATGGGCGGCGAACGGGTGAAGTCGGTGTCGAGCGGAGCGCGCAGGGTGGAGGAGATGGTGGCGGGCGGCGTGAAGGGAAGCGCCGATGTGGGGGCGGTGGCGACGCGCGGCGAGCGCATGGTGAACGTGATGGCGTGGAACTATCACGATGACGATGTGGCGGCGCCGGCGGCCGAGGTAGGGCTTACGGTGAGCGGTTTGCCGGCGGAGGCGCGGCGCGTGTTGGTGACGCATTACCGCATTGATGAAGGGCACTCGAATGCGTATGCGGCGTGGAAGAAGATGGGTTCGCCGCAATCGCCGTCGAAGGAACAGTATGCGCAGTTGGAGGCGGCGGGGCAGTTGGCAATGCTGGGCTCGCCGGTGTGGATGACGGCGAAGGCCGGTGCGGTGGAGTTGGGGTTTGCGTTGCCGCGGCAGGGGGTGTCGTTGGTGCGGGTGGGTTGGTGAGGGCGGGGTGGTGACGGCGACTTGATACGATAGCGCTCCATGAGGCTTGTTCTTCTATTGAGCGCGGCGCTGCTGGCGCAGGCCGCGGAGATCCGGATTGACCGCTACCAGGCGGTGAAGATGCGCGATGGCGTGGTGCTGCGCGCCGATGTGTACCGGCCGGTAGCCGAGGGGAAGTATCCGTCGCTGGTGGTGCGGACGCCGTATGGCGTGCAGCGCGATGGGATTCACGAGAATCTGGTGCGCTTCGCCAAGGCCGGCTATGCCGTGGTGGCGCAGGATGTGCGCGGACGCTATGAGAGCGGCGGCGAGTGGGATCCGTTTCGCAACGAAGCCAAGGACGGCTACGACACGATTGAGTGGACGGCGAAGCAGCCGTGGTCAAACGGGCGCGTGGGGACGCAGGGCGGTTCGTATTTGGGGCATGTGCAATGGGCGGCGCTGACGCAACAGCCGCCGCACCTGGTGGCGGCGTTTCCCGCGGTGGCGAGCACGAACATCTATGCCAACTGGCTGACGCATGGCGGTGCGTTCCGCTTGAGCTTCAACTATGGCTGGGGCGTGGTGCGGATGCCGAATCGCATCATGTTGCCGCAGTTCTGGCATACGGGTCCGGCGGCGGCGGAGGAGTTGCGGTACGAGAAGATTCTGCGGCATTTGCCGTTGGGGACGGGGGATCAGGAGTCGGCGCACTATGCGGTGAAGCATTATCGCGACTGGCTGGCGCATGAATCGTACGATGTGTATTGGAAGGCGATTTCGGATGAGGAGCGGTTTGACAAGGCGCAGGTGCCGGTGCACACGCATGGCGGGTGGTTCGACATCTTTCTGGCGGGGACGATCAACGGCTTTGTGGGGGCGCGGACGAAGGGTGGTCCGGAGGCGCGGCGGCATTCGCGGATGGTGATTGGGCCGTGGGGGCATGGGCCGTCGCGTAAGTTCGGCCAGTTGGATTTTGGGCCGGAGGCGGATCGCAAGTTATATGACTATGAGATGCGGTTCTTCGATGAGTATGTGAAGGGCGAGGATCGGGGGCTGGCGCGGGCGTTGCCGGTGGAGATCTTCTATATGGGGGCGAACAAGTGGAAGAGTCACGAGGCGTGGCCGGTGCCGGGGGCGGTGGCGACGCAGTTTTACTTGAACGCGGGCGGGAAGTTATCGCGGGAGAAGAGGGAGGGGACGACGACTTACACGTATGATCCGCAGGACCCGGTGCCGACGACGGGCGGCAACAACTGCTGCGGGACGCCGACGGTGGCGGGTCCGGTGGACCAGGCGCCGCTGGATGCCCGCAAGGACATTGTGCGTTTTGTTGGCGAGCCGCTGGCGGCGCCGCTGGCGATTGCCGGTCCGGTGAAGATGATGTTACACGCCTCGACCGATGGCGCCGATACCGATTGGATGGTGAAGCTCATCGATGTGTACCCCGATGGCAAGGCCTATCCGATGGCCGAGGGGATGCTGCGGGCGCGCTTCCGGAATGGGCTGGACAAGCCGGCGCGGCTCGTGCCGAACCAGGTGTATGAGTTCACGGTGGACATGGTGGGCACGGCGGTGGTGTTCCAGCCGGGGCACCGGATCCGGGTGGATGTTACTTCGAGTAACTTCCCGCAGTTTGACCGGAACCTGAATACAGGTGAACCGCTGGCGACGGCGGGCACGCCTCGGGTGGCGCGGCAGACGATTCACCACAGCGCGGCGAAGGCGTCGCACATTGTGTTGCCGGTGGTGGCGCTGCCGTAAAGGGGACGCGTGCGCGGCGGGCGCTACCGCCAGGACATCGCCAGTTCCACAAACGTGCGGACGCAGATGCCGGTGGGGCCTTTGGCCATCCAGGGCTTGCCGTCGTCGAGCCAGGCTGTGCCGGCGATGTCGAGGTGAACCCACGGCGTGGGGTCGGCGAATTCCTTGAGGAAGTAAGCAGCGGTGATGGAGCCGCCCCAGCGCGTGCCGATGTTTTGTAAGTCGGCGAAGGGGGATTCGAGCTGCTTCTTATAGTCGTCGTCAAGCGGCATGCGCCAGAGGGATTCGGCGGCTGACTGCGAGGCGGCGCGGACGCGTTCGTACCACTCATCGTTGTTTGAGAACGCGCCGACGTGGACGTGTCCGAGCGCGACGACGATGGAGCCGGTGAGCGTGGCGGCGTCGATCATGTGAGTGACGCCGAGGTGGCGCTGGGCGTAGGTGATGGCGTCGATGAGGATGAGCCGGCCTTCGGCGTCGGTGTTCAGGACCTCGATGGTTTTGCCGTTGAGCGACTTCACGATGTCGCCGGGGCGCTGGGCGCGTCCGCCGACATGGTTCTCCACAGCGGGAATGAGCGCGGTGACGGGGACGCGGGGCTTGAATTGCGCGATGGCGCGCATGGCGCCGATGGCGGCCGCGCCGCCGGCCATGTCGTACTTCATCTTCTCCATGCCGTCGGCGGGCTTGATGGAGACGCCGCCGGTGTCAAAGGTGACGCCTTTGCCGACGATGGCGAAGTGATCGGTGGGGGCGGCGGTTTCGGGCTTGTAGCGAAGGATGATGAGCGCGGGCGGGAAGGCCGAGCCTTGGGCGACGCCGAGCAGCGAGCCCATGCCGAGCTGGGCCATGCGGTCGCGGTCGAGAATCTCGCAGTCGAGTCCCACTTCGGCGGCCATGGCCTGGGCGCGGGCGGCGAGCTCAAGAGGCGGCAGAAGGTTGCCGGGTTCGTTCACGAGTTCGCGCGTGAAGTTCTGGCTTTCGGCGATGACGCGGGCGTGGTGGAAGGCGGTTTCGAGGCCGGGCGTGGCGGCGGGGACGGCGATGAGGCAGGAGTCGATGCGCTTGTCCGCCTTGTCGCCGTTGGTCTTGTGATGCTCGGGTTCGAACTCGGCGAGGATGGCGCCGGAGGTGGCGGCGGCGATGAGGTCGGGAGTTTGCTGCGCGCCGGTGAGGGCGATGGCGACGGACTTGGTTTTGCCTTTGGCGAGGCGGAGGGCGGCGCCGGCGGCTTTGCGGACGGTGGCGGGTTTGCAGTCGTCGAGCTTGCCGCAGCCGGCGAGGATGAGGCGCTGGGCGGCGAGGCCGGCGGGCGAGTGGAGGAGGACGAGGTCGAGGGGCTTGCCTTTGAACTCGCCGGAGGAGTAGAGCTGGGCGAGAGCGGCATCACAGGCGGCGCCGGTGACGGGGGCGGCGTCTTCGAAGGCGAGCAGGATGAGCGCGCCGGCTTCGGCTTGGGCGAGCGGAGTGCGCTCGAAACGGATGTCCATGCTTACTGTTTTAGCAGGTGGGGGGCGGGAAGGTTAGCCGGGCGGACCGGGGATGGAGAGCTTGCGACAGATGCGATTGGCCAGGAGGTTGGCGATTTCGTCGTTGCCCAGGCTCGCGGCGGTGTTCGAGGATGAGGACGATGGCTTCGCGGAGGCTGGCGAGACATTCGTCGCGGGTTGCCCCTTGGCCGTTCGCGCCGGGCACCCGGCGCAAGGCAAAACCACCACCCCAACAACTGTTCCGCATGAATCCATCGTAGCGCTGAAGGGGAGTGGATGGTGCCGGCTGTTCTGCACTCGCCTCGCTTGGGCGGTAGGGTATGGGTGCTGGATATGGGTAAGTTCAACGGATGTTTTTCAGTACTCCTCCTTAGGAAGAAGCGCTGATTTACCCGGTCACTTGTATTTCGGAAAGCGGTACGCTGGTTACTGTGGTAGGCCGACATGCGCTTGGTGATGGACTCTCGGTGGTTCCGGAGTTGAACTGGCAGCCTGGCATGGTTGACCATTCGCGCCCTCTTCTATCGCGCCGTTCGATCCTGCTCCTGGTGGCCGGGTCTGCTCCCGTGGCCGCTTGTGGCACTTCGGCCAGTCTTCGGATTCAGCAGTGTGCGCAGGGGATTGAGGCGGGATTTGTGGAGTTTCCGGTTTGGAGGCGGAACACCGAGGAGCCTCTGTCGCTCGCCAACAAATTCACGGGGCGGTTTACGGGTCAGGGGAGAGTGCGAGAAATCCTCATTCGAGCGGGCCGTGCGTCCGCGGGCGATTCCATCGACTTCTACGCGGTTCGCCTTCAACCTCCATTCACGGTGCGTGCAGCAAGTGCGAAGGAGTGGCAAGCTGCCGAGGCTGAGGCCCTACCAGGGAAGCAATTCGTCACCTTGAAACACGAGAGAGAGTTCATGCTGAGCTTCCAGGGTAAGCAGTATAAGTACCAGGGGCAGTTGTGGCGGGGGGGCGCCGCCTCGCCAGGGGGCCGCTGGCTGGTCCTGCACAGCCATGACGATGGGGACTGGACTCGTATTGGACGGGGCACGGGCCCATTTGCGACGAGCACGCCATCGAAAGGGGCGGCTTATTTTGAAGTGTTTGATACTTTCACTGGAGACCGTGTATTCCTGGCCAGAACCCGTTGGTCAGACGAGTTAACGCTCAGCGCTGTGGAGTGGTTTGGCGACCGCGATTTGATTCTTACCGTGGACGCACGATCACCGTTCCAGCAGAAGTGCCTATTTGTATCCTTTCCCTAGCCACAATGAAACCACGAAGCAAATCCCATTCGATGCTGAGCGGAATAGGTGCGAGTGCCTTACTGTCGATTGTGTTGGCCGCTTGCGGCACGGAGGCGAGTCTCCGGGTCCAATACTGTGCGAAGGGGATTGAGGCGGGATTTGTGGAGTTTCCGGTATGGCGGCTCACACCAGATCAACCGTTTCCGTTCCCTGATTCGTTTGTTGGCCGGCTAGCAGGTGAGGGTGCGAATCAGGAGATCCTTGTCCGGGCGGGCGGCCGCAATTCCGTCCTTTCTCTCGATTGCTATGCTGTCCGGCTTCAGCCACCCTTTCCAGTTCGCCCCGCGAGGCGGAACGAGTGGGAAGCTGGCGTAGCCGGAGATCTTCCCGGCGAGCAGTATGTCTATCGAAACCACGGGAGTGCTCCGACGCTGGAGTTCCAGGGGCGGACCTATCGGCGGCAAGGACAGTTGTGGCGGGAGACCGTTGCATCTCCGGGGAGGCCGTTGGCTGGTGATCTACAGTCACGACGATGGGGACTGGACACCCAGTGGCGAGGGCCGCGGGCCATTCGTGGGAGGCACTCCCAGAACAGGGGCGGCCTATTTTGAGGTCTTCGACACAAGCACGGGGAACCGCGTGTTTCTTGCAAGAACCAGGTGGTCTGACGAACTCACGCACGGCGCCGTGGAGTGGATCGGTGACCACTATTTACTTCTCACGGTGCACGCGGCATCGTCGTTCCATCAGAGATGCTTGTTTGTGGCCTTCCCGTAGTGCAAGTCTGGCCGCTGGCGCACGCTCCTCTGGACACTTCGCGGGCGCGCCCGGCAGCTACTCCCCAAAGCAGTAGAGATGCCCCCGCGTGCGGAGGTAGATGCGGCCATCGAGGATGGCGGGGGTGGCGAGGACGGGTTCGTCGAGGTCGAGGGTGGATTCGATTTCCCAGTCGGGGGCGGCTTTGACGAGGGTGGCGATGCCGTTTTGGCTGACTAAGAGGACGCGGCCGGCGGCGGCTACGGGGGAGCTGTAGTAAGTGTCGAGGGCTCCGGTGAGTCGGCCTTGTTTGTGGATGGCGCCGGTTTTGGGGTCAAGGGTGGTCAGGATGCCGCCGTCTTTTACTAAGTAGAGGACGCCGCGGTAAATGAGGGGCGAGGGGACGTTGGGGAGGAATTTCTGCATGCGCCAGAGGATGTGGGATTGGGTGATGTCGCCGCGGCCGCCGGGGCGGATGGCGAGGAGGGTGTTGCGGGCGGCGCGGCGGGCGCGGTAGAAGTCCCAGTCGCGTTGCAGAAGGTGGCCTTTGCCGTCGAGGTCGAGTGTGTAGAACGAGCGGCGCATGCGGTCGTCGACTTCGTCGGGAGTGAGCTTGGCGTCGGCGTTTTTGTCGAACTGGGCGAGGGTTTGTTCCCAGGTTGGGGTTTCGGTGGGGGTTTCGGCTTCGCCGCCGCCTTCCCAGCCGTGGACGTAGACGATGCCGTCGTGGAGGATGGGGAGCGATTTGGGCTGCCAGGAGAAGCCGCGGGTCCACCAGAGCTTTTCGCCGGTGGCGGCGTGGTAGGCGGTCACCTGGTAGGCGCCGGGGACGATGAGTTCCGGGGCGCCGTTGGGCACTTCCACGACGAGGGGGGTGACGTAAGAGCGCGTCACTTCAGGGCGTTCGGCGCGCCAGCGCTGGCGGCCGGTTTTCTTATCGAGGGCGATGATGTAAGAGTTTGTATCCTGGTCGCAGACTAAGATGACTAAGTCGCGCCAGACGATGGGCGAGGAGCCGTGGCCGTTCACGTTGTTGAAGGGGCCGAGCGGGGTGCGCCAGAGTTCGTTGCCGTCGAGTCCATACGCGAGGATGCCGTAGTCGGCGAGGAAGACGAAGACGGAGCGGCCGTCGCTGGCCGGGCTGGGCGAGGCGGGCGAGTTGGTGCGCTGGTAGATTTCGATGCGCGGGCGGGGGGCTTCACGGCGCCAGAGAATTTTGCCGCTGGACTTATCGAGGCAGAAGGTGAAGAGCTTGCCGCCGGCGTCGATCACTTTCTCGGCGCGGCCGGAATCTTGTAAGTTGCCGCCTTCGGCTCCGGTGAGAAAGATGCGGTCGCCGATGATGACGGGCGAGGAGTGGCCGAACGGGAGCGGAGTTTTCCAGAGTACGTTGGTGGCGGGGCCAAAGGTGGTGGGGAGGGAGGCAGACTCAGAGACTCCGGCGCCTTGCGGACCGCGGAACATGGGCCAGTCGGCGGGGGCGGCAGGGCGGGCGGGGGCGGTGAGAGCGGCGAGTACAAGCTGAGCCGCCGCCGCGCAGAGGAAAAGAGTGGAGGTGAACCCGCAACGCATGGGGAGATGATATCGCGGGTTCACGTGAGGCGCGGGGGTCAGAAAACAAACCGCAGGCCCATTTGCATGATGCGGGGGCCGGAGGTGGAGTCGATCTGGCCGGGGCGGACGGCGCCGATGTTGGCGCGGGGGTTGCCCAGGTTGGCGTGGTTGAGGGCGTTGAACATTTCCCAGCGGTATTGGAGTTCGCGGCGTTCGGAGAAGCGGAAGCCTTTGAAGAGGGCGAAGTCGAGGTTGTAACTGCCAGGGCCCATGAGGACGTTGCGGCCGAAGTTGCCGTAGGTGCCGAGAGCGGGGATGGCGAAGGCGGAGGCGTTGAAGTAAGCGGCCATCTGTTCGTCGCGCGAGCGGCCGGAGGCGAGGTAGGGATTGCCGACGAGGTTAGCACGCTGAGTGCCGGTGCCGGCCAGGGCGCGGTCGCTGCCGGAGACGACGTTAACGGGGGTGCCGGTTTGGGCGGTGAAGATGCCGTTGGTTTGCCAGCCGCCGAGTATCCACTTGGCGATGCCGGTGGAGGGGCCGGGGATGTCCCACAGGAAGCTGGCGACGAAGCGCTGGCGAACGTCGAAGTCAGAGAGGCCCTTGTCGGCGCCGATGTCGAACGGGTTCTGGCCGTTGAAGCCGTCGACTTCAAGGGAAGACATATCGAGCGAGCGGCCGTAGGTGTAACTGGCGAGGATGGTGTAGCCCTTGGAGAAGCGCTTATTCAGAGTCAGTTGCAGGGAGTTGTAACTGGAGTTGATGATGCTCTGGTAATTGATGACGCTCTGGTAGGTAGGCGCGTAAAGGCGGCGGCTGTTGATGTTCCCGGTGGTGGCGCCGGGGCCGAAGCGGGCGGGGTTGGCTTCGACGCGCATAGGCAGCTTCGTGCCCTTGGAACCGATGTAGGCGGCGGTGACGGTGAAGCCGGCGGCAAGTTCGCGCTGGAGGTTGACGTTCCACTGCTGGAGGTAAGCGGTGGCGAGGTCGGGGTCGATGGAGAGGCCGACGGTGACGGGCAGTAAGTAGCGGTAGGCGGCGCGTTCGGCATCGGTGGCGGGGGGCGTGTAGGGGAAGGGGTTGACGCGGCCGCGATAGGGGTCAGAGAGGCTGGCGGGTTGGTTGATGGTGGTTTGGAAGGAGAACGGGGGGGAGTTCACGAAGTGGCTGAGCATGTGGAAGCGGGGGGAGTCAAAGAAGATGCCGTAACCCATGCGGACACTGGTTTTGGTGGAGCCGCCGGGACGCCAGGCGAGGCTGGCGCGGGGGGCGAGGTTGTTCCAATCGGTTTGCGTGCCGCCGCGTTGGACGCCCGAGTCGCCGACATAAAGCAGGCCGGCGGGGGCGGCGGGGTAGACCTTGGATTGCTGGCCGGGGCGGAAGACGGTAAGTTCGTCGTTCTTGGCGTAGAAGGGAAGGTATGGTTCCCAGCGGAGGCCGAGGCTGAGGTTGAGGTTGTTCGTAAGTTTGATGTCGTCCTGGGCGTAGAGGGAGGGCGACCAGTTGGCGTTTTTGTTGATGCGCAGGGAGCCTTGGGTGAAGTTGAAGGGACGGCCGAGAAGGAAGTCGGCGAAGGGCTCGTTGGCGAAGCGGCCGTCGAAGTTGAACTGGGGGTCGATGCCGTTGCCGGTGACGCGGTCGGAGTAACTGTAGCGGACTTCGCCGCCGAATTTCACCTGGTGGCGGCCGCGGATCCAGGAGAGGTTGTAAGTGCCCTGGTAGGTGCGGCGGTCGATGGTGACTAAGTTGTCCTGGGCGAGGTTCCAGTAGCCGGTCACCTGGCCGCGGTAATGGGGAACGAGGGTGAGGCCGGCTGCGTCGGGTGCGCCGCGGCCGACGTTGATGCCGAGGTCCTTGTAAGAGATTCCCGTGGCGGAGCCGAAGGGCAGTGGGCCGCGGTCGATTTTGGTTTGGTTGCCGGTGAACTGGCCGACGGCGAGCAGCGAGGGCGAAAGCGTCCAGGTGTGTTGGCCCTGGATGTTCCAATTGTCGAATGCATTTTCGGCGCGCAGCACGGGGAGGCCGGCGGTGTTGTCGGCGGCGCTGGAGCTTTGGAAGACGCGTGCGGAGAGGCGCTGCGAAGCGCTGACGAGGTGGTCGACGCGGCCGATGAGCTGGTCGGCATTTTCGTTGGCGGGGCGGTTGAAGACGAAGCGGTTGCCGGAGGAGTTGGGGAGCGGAACCTGGAGTTTGTCGAGGAAGGCGAGGGCGGCGGGGTCGAAGCGCGAGGCGGGGATGAGGGCGTTGGGGAAGGGGGCGTTGTTGGCGTTGGGGTCGTTGGGCTTGCGGGCGACGGCGGAGAAGTCGCCGGCGCGCTGGGCGGCGGTGGCGGTGACGAGTCCGGAGAAGGTGGCGGCCTGGCGTTCGCGAAGGCCTTCGTAGGAGGCGAAGAAGAAGGTGCGGTTCTTGAGTATGGGGCCGCCGATGGAGCCGCCGAACTGGTTGCGGCGGAGCTTGCCTTTCTGGAGGCCGAAGAAGGCGCGGGAGTCCATGGCGTCGTTGCGGAGGAACTCATAGGCCGAGCCGTGGAATTCGTTGGTGCCGGACTTAGTGGTGGCGTTGATGATGGCGCCGGAGTTACGGCCGTACTCGGCGGAGAAGTTATTGGTTTGGATGCTGAACTCTTCGAGGGCGTCGGGATTGGGAATGAGGGCGGCGGTATTCAGTTGAGGGTCGTTGTTATCGCCGCCGTCGAGTAAGTAGTTGTTGGCCGTGCCGCGGGCGCCGTTGACTGAGATGCCGTCATTCTGGCCGAGGCCGTTGTTGCCGCCCGAGGAGACTGCGCCGGGGACGAGGCGCACGAGCTGGAGCGCGTTGCGGCCGTTGAGAGGCAGCTCGGTGATGCGGCGTTCGTCGACGGTTTCCTTGATGGTGGCGCCGACGGTTTCCACGAGTGCGACAGCGCCGCCGACGGTGATGGCTTCGCTGAGCTGGCCGAGTTCGAGCTTGGCTTCCATCTGGCGGGTGGCTTCGGCGTCGAGACGGAAGGAGGGGGACTTGAAGGGGCGGAAGCCGTCGCGGGTGATTTCCACGTGGTAGTCGCCGATGGGCAGGCGGGGAAGGATGAAGCGGCCGTTGTCGTCGGAGGTGGCGTTGAAGACGAGGCCGGTGAGTTGATTGACACCTTTGATGGCCGCGCCGGGGACGGCGGCACCGGAGGAATCATAGACGGCGCCGTTAATCTGGCCGGTGGATTGGGCAAGGAGTGACGCGGCGGCGAGGGCCAATAGAAGAAGGAGTTTCATAGTCTGCATTCCGGATGTGAGGGAGTGTATCGCAGAAAGGGGTCGGCGTGGAACGGCAGGGGCGAGGGGCTGTCGCTGGAGGATGAATTGCAAGGCTTGTGAAGGTGAACTATGTTGCGCTGATGTTGCTCCTGATGCCGGTGGTGGTGTGGCCGCAGGCAAGCTCCAACGGGTCGTTTTCATTTGTACATCGAATCGCGGGGAGCCGTGGAGATGTGGTGAGAGCGGTGGCGGTGGGGCCGGACGGCTCCTTATTCGTGGCGGGCGTGACAGACTCCGATGAATTTATGACGACGGAGGGCGCGGCGAGGCCGGCGCGGGGGGCGGCGGCCGTGGCTGAGGTGTTTGTGCGGAAGTTATCGGCGGATGGATCGGAGGTGGTGTATTCCACACTGCTGGGGCCTGCGGGTTTTTACACGCAGGTGGCGCTGGGTGTGGATGGGCAGGGGTTTGCCTATATCGCGCATACGAGGCCGGTGGAGGACAAACTGACGGCGAACGTACTGGAGGCGGAGGGCAGCATTGTGGTGGTGAAGCTCACGCCGGACGGAACGCGGATGGCACAGCGGGTGGCGCTGCTGCCCAACGTCTCGGCGCGTGAGGGGTTGGGGTTGGCGGTGGATCATGACGGGACGGTGTATGTGGCGGCCGGGAGCGGACCGCTTGAGATGCGCAAGGTGAACGCGGAGGGGACGGGGATTGAGTCGCGGGCGCGGGCGGAGTGTGCCCAAGGCGGGACGCTGGCAGTGACGGCGCTGGCACGGGGGCCGGGGGCATCTGTGTATGTAGCGGGTAAGTCGACGTGTGCGGATTTTCCGGCGACAGCGGGGGCATATCGCGCATCGGCGGTGCACCCGGGCAACGGAGATGGCTTTGTGATGCGGTTCAACGAAGACTGGACTGTGCCGGCCTATGCGACGTTAGTGGGCGGGGAGAGCGTGGACGAGGCGCTGGGGTTGACGGTGGCGCGGGACGGAAGCGCGACCGTGGTGGGAATGACGGTGAACAGCCGCAATCTGGCGCCGCTGCCGGCAACGCCGCTGCGGATGGGCGAGCCGGCGCTGGAGAAGTCATACGGCCTGGTGGCGACGCTATCGCCGGACGGGACAGCGCTGCAGGGCGCGGCGCTGCTGCCTGCCACGACGCTGACGGCGGTGACACAGGATGGAGATGGGAATTTGTATGTGGGCGGAACGTCGTTTTACGGGGCGCTGCTGGCACGGGTGTCGCCTGAGCTCAACGCGGTGCATTTCATGGTGGAGCCGCCGGCCTACGATGCCAAGGTAGGGGCGGTGGCGTTAGCGGGGGGGAAGCTGTTTGTGGGCGGATGGTCGCGGAGCCAGGGGATTCCGGACAACAACCCAGCGGGAGGCGGCGACATCAATGGCTTCGCGGCGCTCTTGCCGGAGGAGATCCAGACGGCGGATCTGGTGTTGCGGGTGACTACGCGGATTGCAGCTCCGGATCTCTATCGCGACTACACGACATGCCGCTACGAGCTGAGCAACCGCGGTGAGCACGAGGCGGTGCAGGTGCAGTTAGTGGCGGGCATTGAGGGCAACGCGTCGTTTCGGCTGTGGCATGCCGACCCGCCGGTGTTCAACATACCGTCGTTTTGGACGGGGTCAGCGGGGGGGACGCGGGCGGCGGTGGAGCGGCTGGCGCCGGGCCAGACGGTGACGCTGGAGTTGCAAAGCAACAATTACATTTTCTCGGGGATCGATTGCGCCGGGCGGGTATATGCGGGGACGGCGGATGCGGACCCTTCAGACAACGCGGGCGCGGACATGCAGAGGCTGAGCGTGGTCAGGCTGACGGTAAACGGATTGCGCGGGTTGACGTTCCGGCGCGACGATTGGCCGGCGGCTACGGAGGTGGGTACGCCGCTGAACGTGACGCCGGGCAGAAAGGTGCGGATCGAGTTTCAATCCCCGCAAGTGGACCGGCTGCAGCGGGGGTGGCGGTTTGACAAGTGGAGCGACGGGTCAACGGAGAACCCGCGCGTGTTTTCGATGGGCGAGAGCGACGTGGCAGTGACGGCGGGATTCGTGGCGGCGGCGGCGGGCGCGGCGGCGGGGCCGATGCCGGAAGGGGGCCAGCCGAATGAGCAGCAGGGGACAGGAGGCGTGATTCCGATTCACATGCGGCCGTTTCAGTTGGAGGCCGGGGCCAGGGAGAGGGTGGTGGAGGTGAACGGCAGCGGGTTTGCGCGAGGTTGGGAGGTGACCTGGAATGGAGAGCCGAGGCCGACGGAGTATGTGAATCCCTATGTGCTGAAGGTGACGCTGAGTGAGGACGATGTGACGCGGCCGCAGTTGGGTTGGATGGCGGTGCGCGATGGGGAGAGTGGACAGACGGTGCGCGCGGCGGAGGGGTTTTGGATTCACGTCGCGGTCTGGCATAACGATGTGGTGTGGGACGAGAGCCGGGGACGGTTGTGGGTGGCCGTGGCGGAGGAGCCTGGCAAGAGCGGACCCGCGATCGCACTGATCGACCCGGCGACAGGGCTCGCGGAGCGCCGGCAGGAGTTGAGCGCGGAACCGCAGGCGCTGGCCTTGACCGGCAGCGGACGCTACCTCTTCGTGGCCAGCAACGGCAAGGTGGCGCGCATGGACACTGAAGCATGGACGTTTGACCAGGAAGCGGCGCTGCCCATCCGCGACATCAGCGGCAGGCCGACCGAGGCGTATTCGATGCTGATCGTGCCGGGGCGTGAGGATCAGGTGGTGGTGTCGCTGCATGCGCCGTTTGTGAGCCCGAGCTATAGCGGAACGGTGCTCGTGACGGGAGGCGAAGTGGCTGAGTCGCGGCTGTCAGACAGAGAGGGGCCGGGAGAGCTGTATGGGTGGCTGGATGAGTCAACGGCGGTGGGGGGAGATGGCGATTCGCTCTATTGGGTGAAGGTGAGCGGCGGGGTGCGGCTGGAGCGGAAGGCGGAGCGAGTGATGGCGCACGCATCGTGCGTGATGGAGAGCGGGGAGTTGTATTGCTCCGATGGCGCGGTGAGGAACGCCTGGACGGGAGCGCGGCTGCGTCAGTTTGCGGCGGCGGGAGCAGTGGGCGTGCCGGTGGGGACCGATGCGGTGGCGTTTGTGGACTTCGGCCTTCAGTTGTTTCCAGGTGGCGGCATCTATGGACCGCTGGTGGTGATGCGGCGGTCGAGCGGCGAGTTTGTCTCGGCCAACCTCGTGACCGCGGTGAGCGTACCGGGCACGATGGGGCGCTGGGGCGGCAACGGACTGATCTTCCGTGCAACGCAGGGTGGGCCGGGGCGGCGGCTGACCACGGGGTTCTACTTGTTTCAAGTCAACGTGCCGTAGCGGTCGGGGGCTTTCCCAACCAGGGTTGAACGCGGTATCCTCAACGCCTATCGCGATTGAGGAGGCCCAATGCCGATTTACATGAAATTTGAGGGCGCGAAGCCTGCGGTTCCAGGGACGGTGAAGGACTCCGGCCACGCCAACTGGGTGGAGGCAACGTCCCTCCAATTTGCCAGCCACAGGGCCATTTCGAGTTTTGGGGGAGGTGGGGAAAGGGGCACCGGCAGAGTGAGTTCCGGGGATATCGTGTTCACGATGCCGATGAACGCGAGCGCGTCGGCGGTGTGGTCGAATAGCATCGAGGGGACCTCGATGAAGGTGCTGGTGGATTTTCTCGATTCGGGGGAGAAGAAGGGGGAGGTCTATTTGAGCGTCACGCTGACTAAGGCGATCGTTGCCTCGGTGAGTGTGAGCGGGGATGGGAAGGGACCTGACGGGTCAATCATGGTGGCCAGCCTCAACTTCGAGCGGATGACCTACGAGACCAAGGGGAAAGCGGCGGGGGCGCCGTAGAAGGGTGTTATGGGGCTCCCGGGCGGCGGAGGGCTTTCGCCGCGGGTGCGGGCGCGGTATCCTCAACGCCATCGCGATTGAGGAGGACTGATGCCGATTTACATGAAGTTTGAGGGCGCAAAGCCCGCTGTGCCGGGTTCGGGCAAATCCGCCCAGTATGCCAAATGGGTGGAAGTGAACTCGTTTCAAAAATTGGGCGCCACCTATGTCGGCAGAGGAGGCGGGATAGGACAAGAGCGAAGTGGGGGCAGCCGCGGCCCCAAAGAAGCGGTCTTCAGTCTGCCGATGAATGCGAGCGCGCAGGCACTGTGGACGAATGCCGTGGAAGGGACCAGCATGACAGTGCTGGTGGACTTTCTCGAAAAAGAGGGGAAACCGTCGGACCTCTATCTCAGTTTGGTGCTGACAGGGGCGCAGGTCAGTGCGTTTAGCGTATCCGGAGGGGGCGCCGGCGGCGCGGGGATTGGGTTGGCGAGCCTTCTCTACGAAGACTTGAAAATGGAATACAGGGGGAAATCGGCTACTCCGTAGTAGTTGGGGGTGCGAGGAGCAGAGGCTTTTCCTGGAGGCGCGGAAGCGGTAGGCTGGTGGCGCCCTGGAGGTTGTCATGCGTTTTGTTGTTCCTCTCTTCCTACTGGTGGGCGCTTCGTTGTTCCTCTCGGCCCATCACTCTCCTTCTCATCCCTGTTCTGGCCCGCACTGCCGCGGAGCGGCCAATTGCGCGGGATGCACGGATTCGGCGCACTGCCCTGGCTGCGCGGGGACGGCTTACTATGCGGGGGCGGAAGGCGCGGCCGTGGGCCGGGTGCCCGATGTGGCGCGGCAGTGGATGGACGCCTATAACTCGGGCGATGCGGCGCGCGTGGCGGCGCTCTATACCGATGACGCGTGGTATCTCTCGGCACATATCGAAGCGCACGGGCGGCCGGCCGTGCGGTCGTATTTCGAGCGCGGGATCCGCGCCGGCGGGCACATCAACCACATTCGCGTCTTGGATGAGCAGTATGATGCGCGGATGGCTTTTGTAACAGCGACTTACGAGGCGAATAACGCCGGGCAGTTAGTGAATGGGCGGAATGTGCTGGTGTTCCGCAACGTGAACGGGCGTTGGTTGATCGCGGCCCATACATCGGTGGTGGCGGACTGAGGATTCCATGACGAACAGACGGGCGTTCTTGCAGGCGATGCTGGCGTCGCCCGGAGCGGCCGCGTATCTGCGCGCGGCGCAGGCGGCGGCTCCAATGAAGATCAAGCGGGTGGAGACGGTGTATTGGAAGTCGCGCGACGATGCGCCGTTCTGGCCGCATTGGACGTGGGTGAAGATTGAGACCGATGCCGGTGTGTCGGGCATTGGCGAGACCTATCCGCGCGGGGCCAACGAAGCGGTGGCGGTGCACAATGTGGCCAACCGGCTGATCGGCAGCGACCCGCGCGACATCGAACGCATTTGGGCGGATTTGTATCATGCGTTCGATTACCAGGTGGCGGGCGGGGCGGAGATGCGGGCGCTCGGCGCGATCGACCTGGCGCTGTGGGATTTGCTCGGGCGGTCATTGAACGCGCCGGTGTACCGGTTACTGGGCGGGCGGTCGAACGCGCGCGTGCGGCTCTACAATACCTGTTTTCCGTATAAGTACGATTTTCTGAAAGAGCCCGAGAAGATCATGCGCGAGTTGATTGAGACGCGCGGCATCCGGGCGATCAAGGTGTGGCCGTTTGATGGAGCGGCGCGGCGGTCGGCGCGGCAGTACATTACGCAGGAGCAGCTCGACGAGGCGTTGAAGCCGGTGCGGGCGCTGCGCGATGCGTTTGGGGATTCGATTGAGATTGCGGTGGAGTTCCATTCGAATTGGAACCTGCCGTCGGCGATCCGCATTGCGCGGGCGTTGGAGCCTTACAAGCCGATGTGGCTGGAGGATCTGCTGATGCCGGGGAATCCGGATCAGTACCGCGAACTGGCGCAGGCGACTTCGCTGCCGCTGACGATTGGCGAGCGGATGGGGGGTAAGTTGGCGTTCGGGCAGTTACTGGAGTCGCGGGCGGCGAAGTTTGTGATGTTCGATGTGACGTGGTGCGGCGGGTTGACCGAGGCGCGCAAGATTGCGGCGATGGCCGATGCGTACCAGTTGCCGGTGGCGCCGCACACAGCCGGAGGTCCGTTGCTGTTCTATGCTTCGACGCATCTGACGACGGCGGCGCCGAATGTGTGGATTCAGGAGAGCTGCCAGCGGTTCTATGAGCGCGACTGGCCGCTGATGCTGGAGAATCCGATTGCGCCGAGCGAGGGCTCGATCGCCGCGCCGGAGGGGCCGGGGTTTGGCATGGAGATCAAGAAGGAAGCGTGGGGGCATGCCGCGGCGGTGCGGATGGTGAGCGGGGGGTGAAGGGCTCAGAGATCGAGGCGCAGGACGGACTCGGGTGAACTGAGGAAGGCTTGGATTGCCTGCGCTTCACGCCGGAGGAGTTCTTCGATTAAGGCGAGCCGGAAATCGCAGCGCACGATGTGAATCACTTTGGGAGGCGGGCCAACCTGTGTGACGAGGTGAACCAGGTCCAGATCGCTGCTAATCAGCGCATCGAAACCAGCGCGGCGCGCCCACTGGAAGATCACGGGGTCCGACTCACCGGTCAGGTTGTGCTCATAGACACTCTCCAGGCCAGGCAATTCGTGCGCGAGGCGGCGGATCAACTTGGGTGACAGGTTCTGATCAAGGAGAATGCGCACGGGTTACTTGCGGCCAACGGTAGCGGCGAGTTCGGCGGCGTAGGCGTAGACGGCTTCGAAGTCTTCCTTTTCGATGCCGGGGTGTTCGTCGAGGATCTCGGCCTCGGTCATGCCGTGGGCAAGCCAGCCGAGGACGTCCTGGACGGTGATGCGCATGCCCCGGATGCAAGGCTTGCCGTCGCGCTTGTCGGCTTCGATGGTGATGCGCGGATGGACGTGCGCCATGGTTTTATTATCCCGCATGGATCAAGACCCGGACGGTGGCATTGGCAACCGCGCCGCGGCAATCTGCGCAATGTCCAGCAACTGCGGCGGATTCGCCACGGCGCCGGTGCCGAGCGCATCGCGGAACATGGTGTTGCAGAAGGGGCAGGCGGCGGCGACCAGCGTGGCTCCGGTGGCGGCGAGTTGTTCGGCGCGTTCGACGCTGACGCGTTTGCCGGGTTCTTCGCCGAGGAAGGCGAGTCCGCCGCCGGCGCCGCAACAGAAGCTGCTTTCGCGCGAGCGATCGGCCTCGAGTAAGTTGCCGGCAAGTGAGGCGGCGGCGCGGGGGGCGTCGTAAATGCCCTGGTAGCGGCCCAGGTAACAGGGGTCGTGGAAGACGACGGACTGGCTGGCGGTGGCGGGCGGAAGCTGGCCGGCGTGGCGGGCGAGGAACTGGCTGTGGTGCTCCACATCGAGGGCGGCGGCGGCTTCGGCATCGGTTTCGCGCCAATCCTCCTTCATCGTGCGGACGCAGTGGGGGCAGATGGAGAGGATCTTCTTCACGCCGGCCTGCTGCATGGCGCTGAGGTTCTGCTGGGCGAGTTCGCCGAACAGCAGGTCGTTGCCGAGGCGGCGGGCGGAGTCGCCCGTGCATCGCTCCTTTTTGAGGACGCCGAAGCTCACTCCGAGGTGGCGCAGGACGCGGGCGAGGGATTCGACGATCTGGCGGCCCTGGGGGTCGTAGGAGCCCATGCAGCCGAGCCAGAGTAAGTACTCCTGCGTGCCGTCGTAGTGGGGGAGCCCGGCTTTGGCGATGAACTGGTCGCGCTGGGAGGCGGGGAGGCCGAGCGGGTTGCCGTTGCGCTCTAAGTTGAGGAATAACTTGGTGCCGTAGTTATCCTCCCACTTACCGGTGTTGACGGCGCCGCGGCGGAGCCCGACGATGACGGGGAGGTGTTCGATGCCGACGGGGCACTGGTATTCGCAGGCGCCGCAGGTGGTGCACTGGAAGACGGCTTCCTGCTGGAGGTGGACGCCCAGCAGCGGGGCCTCGGCGCGGGCGCCGTTTTCATTCAGATAGCCGCGCAGGCCGAGGATGATCTCCTTGGGGTTGAGGAGCTTGCCGGTGGTGGCGGCGGGGCAGTGTTCGGTGCAGCGGCCGCATTCGACGCAGGAGTAGGCCTGCAGGGCGGCTAATTGAGTGACGTCCTTGCCGGTGTCGAGGCCGAAATCGTCGTCGTCGGCCAGCGGCGGGATCTTACTAAATCCGCCGCGCGAGAGAAAGACGGTGGCGGGGCTGAGGACTAAGTGCAGATGCTTGGTGTGGGGAATCAGCGGGAGAAAGATGGCCAGGGCGAGGGTGTGGAGCCACCAGATGCCGGGTCCGTTCGCGCCCGCGCCGAGCGGGTAATAGTCGAGGAGGTAGGTGACCATCAGGACGAGGATGAGCAGGGCGATGAAGCCGCTTTCGAGTTTCACTTCGCCGAGCCAGCGCGGGCGGACGAGGAAGCGGCGCAGCGCGAGTCCGGTGATGGAGACCGAGACGGCGAGGGCAAAGAGAGCGGCGAGTCCGAAATAGAAGCGGCCGAAGGGGGAGTGGCGGTGGAGGAGTTCGAGGCCGAAGCCCTGCGCGGTGTGGTTGAGCGTGACGAGCGCGAAGGCGCAGAAGCCCCAGAAGACGAGGGCGTGGGCGAGTCCGGGGAGGGGGCGGTGGCGGATGACCTTGGCCTGGAAGGCGACGTCGCGAAGAAACTCCCAGAGGCGCGGTGCAAGCGGGGCGAGGCGGAAATCGGCGTCGGGCTTGGAGGCGAGGATGATGCGGAGGACGCGGCGGAAGCGCCAGGCGAACCCGCCGAGGCTGGCGGCGAGGATCAGGACGAGGGCGAACATCTCCCAGGGTTGGGGGGTGTGCATCGACTTGAGGCTAGCATGGCGGGCCGTGCGGGCGGCCGTCGCCGGCAGGCGTGCGGGGCGGCGCCGGGCGCGCGCTCGGGGCGGCGTCGAGGGCGTGGCGTCGAGTGCGCGGCACCCCCTTTATTTTCAGCGCGATCATTGATACAATCGCGCCACTTGTTATGAGGCCTTTCCGCGTTGTGAGCCTGACCCTCTCCTGCCTGTGCGCAGCCGGTGTGTTGCTATGGGCCGAAGGGAGCGCCAAGCCGTTTTCGGCGGCGCAGAAGAACTGGTGGGCATTCCAAAAGCTGGTGAAGCCGGCCACGCCCGCAGTGAAGGACGCGGCGTGGGTGCGCACACCCGTGGACGCGTTCATCCTGGCGAAGCTCGAAGAGCGCGGCGTGAGGCCCAATCCGCGCGCCGACAAGGTGACGCTCATCCGGCGCGCCTACCTCGTGTTGACAGGCATGCCGCCGACGCCGGAGCGTGTGCAGGCGTTTCTGGCCGACGAGTCGCCGCGGGCCTTTGAGCGGGTGGTGGACGAGTTGCTCGCTTCGCCGCAGTATGGCGAACGCTGGGCGCGGCACTGGCTTGACCTCGCGCGTTATGCCGACTCAGAAGGCTTCAAGGCCGATGAGACGCGGCCGAACGTGTGGCGCTACCGCGATTACGTGATTCGGGCCTTTAACTCCGATAAGCCCTACAACCGCTTTGTGGAAGAGCAACTGGCGGGCGATGAGCTCTATCCGAACGATCCCGAGGCGCTGGCGGCGACGGGCTTCAACCGCAACTTCCCGGATGAATCGAACCAAGCCAACATCATGCTGCGGCGGCAGGAGCTGCTGAACGACATCACGGACACGACGGGCGCGGTGTTCATGGGGCTGACCTATGGCTGCGCGAAGTGCCACGACCACAAGTACGATCCGATCCTGCATGCCGATTACTACAAGCTGCAGGCGTTCTTCGCCAATGTGCGCATTGAGGACGGCATGCAGTTGGAAGGGGCTGAGCGGAGGGCCGCGTATCGCGAGCAGGAGCAGCGCTGGCTCAACGAGACGGCTGAGATTCGCGCCGAGATCGCGAAGCTGATTGAGCCCAAGCGCGCGCTGCGCTACAAGGAGCGGCTGGAGCGGTTTCCCGAAGAGATCCAGGAAGTGTTGACGATCAAGCCGGAGGCGCGCTCGCCCTATCAGTGGCAGATGTATCACAAGGCTCTGCCGCAGGTGCAGTTCACCGATAAGGAGCTGGCGGCTTCGTTGAAGGGCGCCGAGAAGGAACGCTACAAGCAGTTGCAGACGGAGCTTGAGAAGTTCGACGGAATCAAGCCGGAGCCGCTGGCGGTGGCCCAGGGAATGGTGGATGCGGAGTCGGCTCCGCCGCCGACGCACATCCTGATGGGCGGGGCGTACAGTGCGCGCAAGGATGAGGTTCAGCCGGGGTTCCTGACGATTCTCGATGCCAAGCCGGCAACGATTGAGCCGGTGGCGAATGGGTCGTCGACGGGACGGCGGGCGGCACTGGCGAAGTGGCTCACGCGGGCCGACAATCCGCTGACGGCGCGCGTGATGGCCAACCGCATCTGGCATTACCAGTTCGGGCGCGGCATTGCGGGCACGCCGAGCGATTTCGGGATGATGGGCGAACGGCCGGTGAACCGCGAGTTGCTCGATTACCTGGCGGCGCGGTTTGTGGAGCTGGGCTGGTCGATGAAGAAGCTGAACCGCGAGATCATGCTCTCGTCGGCGTGGCAGCAGAACGCGCAGTGGCGCGACGATGCGGGCGCTGAGGATGCGTCGAACAAGTTGACGTGGCGCTACCCGCGGCACCGGTTGGAAGGCGAAGCGATTCGCGATTCGATTTTAAGTGTGTCCGGCGCATTGAACACGAAGATGTACGGGCCGGGCGTCTTCCCTGCCCTGCCGCCGGGCATGGTGACGCGCGGCGGTTGGAAGGACGATGAGGATGCCGCCGAGGCCAACCGTCGCAGCGTGTATATCTTCGTGCGGCGCAATACGCGCTACCCGATGCTGCAGGCGTTCGATATGCCGGATACGCATGAGTCGTGCGCGCGGCGGAATGTGACGGTGAGCTCCACGCAGGCGCTGGAGATGTTGAACAGCGAAGTGGTGATGGGTTGGGCGCGGACGCTCTCCAAGCGCGTGCGCAACGATGCGGGCCTGGATGAGCGCGGGCAGGTGGAGCGGGCCTGGAAGCTGGTGTACCAGCGGCCGCCGAGCGCGGAGGAGATCGCCGGGGCGCTTGCGTTTTTGCAGAAGCAAGCCGCGGTGGCGGGCGATGGCGAAGCGGCGTTCACTGACTTCTGCCACATGCTGATCAATTCGAATGAGTTTGTGTTTGTGAATTGAGTTTGTCTATGCCGATGAAGCCGGGTTGTTCACACATACAGCGCCGCACGTTCTTGTCGCGGCTGGGAACGGGCCTTTCGGGCATCGCGCTGGCGAACCTGCTGGCCGAGGACGGCTATGGGGCGGCCAAGCGCGATCCGATGGCGCCGCGCGAACCGCACCACAAGCCGAAGGCGAAGTCGGTGATCTGGCTGTTCATGGAAGGCGGGCCGAGCCACATCGATCTGTTCGATCCGAAGCCGAAGTTGAACGAGTTGCACGGGCAGCCGATGCCGGCGAGCTTTGGGCGGCCGATCACGGCGATGGGCACGGGCAACAACGCCATCATGGGTTCGCCGCGGAAGTGGAAGCAGTACGGGCAGAGCGGACTGTGGGTGTCGGACTGGTATCCGCACATCGCCGAGCATGTGGACGACCTGGCCGTGCTGCGTTCGTGCTGGGCGAACGGGCTGAACCATGTCGGTTCGGTGTGCCAGATGAACACGGGCGATGTGCTCGCCGGGCGTCCGTCGCTCGGCTCGTGGTTGACGTATGGCTTGGGCAGCGCGAACCGCAACCTGCCGACGTTCGTGATTCTCACCGACGATAAGGAAGTGGTGGGTGGTCCGAAGAACTGGAGCGCGGGCTTTTTGCCGGCGTCGTTCCAGGGCGAGCAGTTCCGCACGGGCGATTCGCCGATTTTGAATTTGAAGTCGCCCGAGGGCGTGACGGTGGAGCGGCAGCGCGGCAAGCTCGATTTCTTGAATGAGCTGAACAGCCGTTGGAGCGCGGACAAGCAGGAGGATTCGGATCTCGACGCGCGCGTGGCCTCCTATGAGCTGGCTTACAAGATGCAAGCGACAGCGCCGGAGGCCGTGGATCTGACCAAGGAGACAGCGGCGACGCGGGCGCTTTATGGGATGGACGACGAGGCGACCTCGGTTTTCGGAGCGAATTGTCTTTTGGCGCGGCGGCTGGTGGAGCGCGGCGTGCGGTTCGTGGAGTTGTATTGCGGGTCGGGCTCGGGCTGGGATGCGCATTCGAACATTGAAGGCAATCACGGCAAGTGGTGCCGCGTGTCGGACAAGCCGATCGCCGGGCTGCTGGCGGATTTGAAGGCGCGCGGGTTGCTGGAGGACACGCTGGTGGTGTGGGGCGGCGAGTTCGGCCGCACGCCGTTCAACGAGAAGGGCAACGGGCGCGACCACAATCCGTGGGGCTTCACCATGTGGTTTGCCGGCGGCGGCGCCAAGGGCGGGAGGACGATCGGCACGACGGATGAGATCGGCTTGCGCGCGGTGGAGCGGCCGGCGCATGTGCACGACATTCACGCCAGCATTTTGCACATGATGGGGCTGGATCATTTGAAGCTGACCTACTTGCATAATGGGCGCGCGGAGCGGGCGACGATGACCGGGGGGCGAGTTGGTGAGCGAATTATGGACGGGGCCTAAGCGGGTAATCACTCAACGGTGATGGCGTTGATCCGGTAGGAACTGGTGGCGGTAGGACGGACCACGTCGAATGAGAACGAAAGACGTTCCCCATCCGCCTCCAGGTGGCAATCCGCAATTGTGGCTACGGTGGTCCGCAATGGACTGCCCGCATGCGGCCTGACACTGAAGCAGTCGCTCTTGACGATGAGCAGGCCGAGGTCGCGGGCGTGCAGCGACAGCAGCTTTTCCTGAGGCCGCCAGCGGTTCTCGCCCGACAGAGCGAATTCCTTCGTCAGAAGCGCCTTGGCAAGCTCGTGCTGGAAAGAGAAGAGGTGCTGGAGGTACGCCCTCACGATCCGCTGAGGCTCGTAAACTTCCGGTTGTGTCGATCCATCACATTGGGCACGGAGCAGATCGCCCCACTCATCCTTGCCGATCCTGGCTCTCACTGACCAAATCGCGCCAATCTCCCTGCAGCGGGGACTGGAGAGTTCAGGTATGAGAACGGCCTTTCCGTATGACAACCGGTATTCCCGCTTTCCAACCATCAGGTGTACGGTCTGGACGCCATTGCCAGAGACACCGCCATAGGTTTCCACGACAACGCCACGCAGATCCGTTTGCGCGAAAAGTGGGAAGAGGGGCAGTAGGGCGAAGAGGGAGAGTGCGGACAACCGCATAGGACTCACCTTGCTGTTAGTTTCGCGCGCGGCGCGAGGGCGTGCCGCGGGTCTCGTTCAGCGCTTGCGCCAGCAGCGTCTTGATGACGGCCTGACGGCTGATGTTGAGCTTGGCGGCGCGCTCGTCGAGTTCGCGGAGCATGCCTTGGGTGAGATCGACGTTGACGCGATGGATGGGGCGAACAACAGTGAATTTGTTGGTGAAGTAGGCAGAGACATCCTTGCCACTGGTTGCCATCCCGGCGATCTGGTCGGCTGTGGGCGCCTTTTCCGAGGGTGCCTTCTTAGGTGTTCTGGGCATAGCTTTCCGCTTCTCCTTTCGTTGACTTCCAAGCCGTGATCAGGTGATAGTATTCGCCGTTGTGGTCTTCGCGAATCTCAAAGATCACCGAACAGAGGCTGCCGCCGCACCAGCCGATGGCGCGAAACTGTTCGGGATCGTCGCGTCTTCTGTCGACGATGTACACCTGATCAAAGATCTTGCCTGCTTCGCGAAGACTGATCCCGTGCTTCTGCTTGACGATTCGGCTCTTGGCGGGATCGAAGCGGAGGCGCATTCGTATATAACAGTTATATCAGCAGGCGGCATCGCCGGGAGGAGGATGGGTAGGAATCGAGTCCGGCAAGGCGCGGTCCTGGTGCGATACACTCGCGCCCATGAAGCGCACACTAGGACTGATTTCATTGGCGGCGATGACGGCCGCGGCGGCGTGGGGCGGCGAGGTGTTCACGGGCGGGCAGGTGGCCGAGGTGATCCGGCTGCGGCTCGATCGCGACGAGATGCTGCTGGAATCGATCATCGAGACCATCAAGAAGCACAAGATTGAGGACGGGGCTGTGCTGACGGCGGCCGGGACGCTGCAGGGGTGCACGTTTCACGCGGTGGCGAACATGAAGGCGACGCCGGAGGACAAGATGATGACGCGGCAGGGGCCGCTGGAGATCCTGAGCTTGAACGGGATCATCGCCGGCGGCGAGCCGCATCTGCACATGACGCTGGGCGACAACGAGGGCCGCGCGCTGGGCGGCCACATTGAGCCGGGCTGCAAGGTGCTCTACCGCGCCGAGATCACGATTGCGCGGTTCAGCGGGCCAAAGGTGGCGCGGCTGCCGAACAAAGAGGGCGTGCCGATGATGCAGCGGGTGGGGAAGAAGTAGGGGGCGATGGTCCGGCTGCATGCTGCGTTCCTGATGAGCGTTGTGTTCGTTGCCGCTGCGCAGAGCGAGCGGAGCACGGTGGACTTCCGCAATTTCGAGTACCCGTTGCCGAACATGGAGGAGAAGGGAGAGATGCCGGCCACCTGGAAGTGGCTTCCTTCTGTTCTAAAGACACGAGTGCGGATCAGGAATGGGGAGTTTCGTGAACCCACGCCTGATCTGGGTCCTGGCCCTTCCGTGCGCTGGGTGTCAACCGTTTGGGGCGACCTCGACGGCGACGGGCGAGAGGAAGCTGCCGTTCTCCTGCGGTATGGCACGGGGGGAACGGCGACCTGGCAGTACTTGTATGTGTACAGGCTTGGTGGCAAACGTCCGGAGTTGATGTCGATCCTGGAGAGCGGATCACGAGCCCAAGGCGGTCTGGTGGATATTGCCATGCGGGGACAGGCGATGGTGCTGCGGTTTCAGGATGAGGAGCGGCAGCGTGGTGATTGCTGCTCGAACGGGTACATCGAAGTGAGCTACCGGTGGGACGTTGGACATTTCCTTGAGGTGGGGAAGCGAGCGCGCGGGAGCTTGCGCAGAAGGGTTCTCTGGGAGCGGGAGCCGATCGGGTCCGACAGTGTGGAATGCAGATCGATGGGCAAGGAGTTGCATGTCTTTTTCAAGTCAGGCACGGGGCCGGCACGGAAGCTGACTCGCGCGGGGGTGAACTCGCAGCCTTCGCTTTCAGCGGATGAGCAGTCCGTCGTGTACCTACGCGAAATGGCCGACGGCAGGGTGCAGGTGCGGTTGGTGCAGAGCGATGGCTCGCAAGATGAGTTACTGTTCGACCAACCGCTCCGTTGGAAAGGCATGACGTGCGGCACTAATGGTCTGCTCATGCCGCAGTGGTCGGCGGACGGGCAGTATGTGTATTGGCTTGCGGATTGCGGAAGCTTCGAGGGCGCGCTGTGGCGGATGGACATGAAGACGCGGCGCGCCGAGGTGTTTCTCGCCGATTGCGACGAGTATTTGGTGATTCGGCAGGGACGGTACAAGGGCACCTCATCGCCACGCAGCTGACGCCTCCGACGCCGGGCAAGGAAGCGGAGCGGGACTACGCCGCCTATTCCGTGTATGTGTTCTCGCCGGAGGGGAAGCGGCTGGAGATGCTGGATGAGGAGGGGGATGGAGTGGATGCGTTCGCGCGGCAATGGGAGGGGAAGTGAAGGAGCGTGTGAAGAGTACCGTGAGCGCACCTGGGGCGGGTCAGCCAACGACGGATCAGGCGCGCACTGCGGCTGAGCGCGCGATTCGTGAGATGCAGGACGCGCGCAAGGGCCGACGGCGCACGAGCGTCCGTGAGATCCTGCGCGCACGCGACGCGGGGCGCAAGTAGCCTGGCGTCACGAGGGCGTTGCCCCGCTACCCCACCTTCCGCGCCACGTGCAGCCCCAGCCCGCCAAACAGGTGGCGCTTGCGCCACTCCACTTGCAGGCCCGCGCGCGTGAGGGCGGCTTCGAAGTCGGGCATGGTGAGGAAGCGGCGGATGGAGGAGGCGATGTAGCCGTAGGTGACCGGTTCGCGGTGCCAGAGCCAGCCGGCGGCGTTGCCGGAGACGGACATGTAGCCGAGGTAGAGTTCGCGCCACAGGGCGTTGGTGGGGCGGTAGAAGTCGAGGTTCAGCAGCAGGCCGCCGGGGCGGAGGACGCGGGCGATTTCGCGGAGGGCGCGGTCGGGCTCATGCGTGTTGCGGATGCCGTAGCCGATGCTCACGATGTCGAAGCTCGCGTCGGCCACGGGAAGCGTGAGCATGTTGCCGAGGGCGAATTGGAGCGGCAGCGTGCGGTGATGCGAGGCGCGGCGGGTGGCTTCGACGAGCATCTTTTCGCTGAGGTCGCAGCCGAAAGCAAGGGGCGAGCGGGTGCGCTCAGCCAGCGCCGTGCAGAGGTCGCCGGTGCCGCAGGCGAGGTCGAGGATGCGCGGCGACGGGGCGGCGCGGCGGACACCCTCGGCGATGAGCGACTCCTTCCAGGCGCGGTCCATGCCGAACGAGAAGATGCGGGTGAAGTTGTCGTAGCCGGGGGCGAGGATGTCGAACATGGTCGACACGTACTTTTGCTTGAGGCGCTCGTCCTTGAGGTGCTCGTCCATGTCGAGGACGGCGAGTTCCTTGGGGTCGCGGCCACTGATGCCTTTGAGTCGAACCAAACGGGGCTCCTTGCGTGGGCTTGGGATTACGGGGGCGTAAGAGAGTATCGTAGCAGGCCGTCGATCTCCTCCAGTGCGAACGAGGAGCCTTCGATGAGGGCGGCCAGGCGGCCGTCGGGGGCGATGAGCGCGGTGGTGGAGTTGTGAACGATGACGCCTTCCTCCACCCACGACCAGAGGCCGAACGAGCGGGCGACGCGGGCGAGCTCGTCCGGCGCGCCGGTGAGGAAGTGCCAGTTGGCTCCGGCGGCGGTGCGGCGGGCGTATTCGGCGAGGATGGCGGGCGTGTCGTAGCGCGGGTCGAGCGTGATCGAAAGGAAGCTCACCGGCGCGTCGCGGAAGCGGCGTTGCAGCGCGGCAAAGGTGGCCGTGAGCCGCGGGCACACTTCCGGCAGCGGGCAGCGCGTGTAGATGAAGTTCACGGCGACCCAGCGGCCGCGAAGCGAAGCCAGGGCCAGCGGAGCGCCGCGATGCGTGGTGAGGGTGAAGTCAGCGATCGGCGCGCCGATGGCGGGCTTGGGCGGAGCTTGCGACAGATCCACTTCGGCGGCGTCGAAGGCGTCGCTCAACACCTGGACGCGTTCCGCAAGCCCTTTGCGCAGCGTGAAGCTGACGCGTGTGCCGGGGCGCAGCGCCGTGAGATCCTGCGCGCGGCGGGCGCGAAACTCCATGGCCATGGCGGGCATGTAGCCGGGAATGGCGCGGTGAGCGATGAGCGCCGTGCCGGCGGCGGGGTTGGGGCGCACGACGATGCCCTGCACCGGATAGCGCTTGGCGCAGGCGGCGGCCAGCAACGCCGCTAGTGGAACAAGAGCACGTCGGGTCGGACGCGCCACGAGACCTCCGTGCAAGGTCCGCACACGGTGCGGTAACCGCTCCAGGCGGCGAGGACGGCCTTGGGGACTTCGATGGGGTGGTCGGCCTGGTGATAAGTGGAAAGCGCCATGCGCGGGTGGAACTTGGCGATGGTTTCACGGCCGCCCTGAATGGCGCGGACCTCGGCGCCTTCGATGTCCATCTTGATGAAGTCGACGCGATCGAGCTTCAACTCGGCCACCAGTTTGTCGATGGTGGTCAGCGGCAGTTTCTCATCGCTCGAGTGCGTATCGGCCTTGCCCTCTTCCTGGTTGATCACGAAGCTGTCGGCGGCGGAGTTGTCCGAATGCTGGTGGAGCACGAGCATGTCGTCCTTGTCCCAGACGCCTTTGGGGTAGACGATGACGCGGCCCTGCTCGATTTCAGAGGCAAAATTCCGCTTTAAGACTTCGATGTTTTGCGGTGCGGGCTCGATGGCGACGACGATGCGCGCGCCCTGTTTGAGGGCGCGGCGGGTGTAGATGCCGACGTTGGCGCCGCAATCGAGAACGATGTCGCCTCCCTTGATGCGCGCCGCGCCGGCCGAGTAGATGCCCACCTCTTCCTCGGCGATGTTGAACGGCAGGGCATACTCGCCGCGGGCGCGGGTGGGAATCCAGTAGGGGCCGTCGGGGGTGTCAAAGAGCGCGTAGGGGGGCTCGTCTTTCACCTTCTTGGTGCCGGCCAGGATGCGGTCCTTGGCCTGGCGGATCTGCTCGGTGTGCTCGGCGGCGTGCATGGCGTTCTCAAAGGTACAGCCCTGGCCGAGGCCGATGGCGGCGATGGCGCCTAGGCGCGCGGGTTTGTAGAAGGCGAGGGGGAGAACGAGCAGCAGGAGCAGGAGGGCGAGCTTACGGATCACTTCACGAAGGATAACACCAGGCGCTGCCAGGGCCATGCGCGGCGGATGCGAACGGGACCGATGGCGGCGCGGGCGGCGAGGTGGCGGAGTTCAGCGGGCGTGAAGGCGGCGCGGACGCTGGTGGCGCCGTCGGCGACGGTGATGGCGTGCCAGCGGAAGAGCGGACGGGTGAGGGCGAGGAAGCGTTCGGCGAAGCGGGTGCGTTCGAGGTCGACGCAGACGACGGCGCGGCGGGCGATGCGGGCGCAGGAGGCAAGCCAGGCCGCGGCTTCGTCGTCGGTGAGGTGGTGGAGGAAGAGGCTGCTCACGACGACGTCGAAGCTGGCATCGGCAAAGGGCAGGGCGCGGGCGTCGGCGGCGACTTTGGGGTGAGGGGCGAGGGCGAGGGTGCGTTCGGAGCGGTCGAGCGAAACGACGCGCGAGCCGAAGCGGCGGGCCAGCGAGCGGGCGAGCCAGCCGTTGCCGGCGGCGACGTCGAGGATGGTGCCGATGGGGGGCAGGCGGTCGAGTTCGGCGTGCAGGGCGCGTTCGCCGCCGAACCAGCGGTTGATGCGCTCAATGTCGGCGAGGTTGGCGCGCGCGTCGGCCGGCGAGGCGTGGTCGAGGAGTTCGGGGTCGATCTGGCGCGGCACCTATGTCCAGGGTAGCGTGCGAGGCCGGCGAACGAGACTCAGTGCGTGAACGTCATGCCGGCGAAGCTCACCACGCTGGCTTCGTCGATGTTCCACTGCCCATAGCGGCGCAGCGAGCCGCGGGCGTTGGGCAGCGCCTTGGCAAAGGCGTAGAAGGGCGACGCGCCGCACCATTTCAGGTCGTCCTGGTTTTGCTGGACGAGTTCCCAATAGCCCTTGGCGTCGCCTGAGCAGAGGGCGGCGATGCGGGCGCGGTCGCGCTGTTCCACCTCATTCATCTCAGGCTCGCCGGCCAGCGCCGTCATCTGGTCGCCGTAGCGCTGGCCCATGTGCGCCATGTCGACGCCGAGGACGAACACAAGGTCGCGCGAACGGCGGGCGGCCATCTCGCCCAGCGCGCCGAGGAAGCGGGCCACGTCGGGGTTGTCCTCGGGCATGCCGCCTTCATAGATGCTGTGGGCGAACGCGCCGCAGAGGATGGGGAGGATCTTGATCTGGTGGCCCTGGCTGCCGGAAAGCGGACGCCCATCGGGACCGAGCAGCCCGCCGGTCATCATCGGGCGGCCGTCGAGTCCAAGCAGTGAACTGGTGCGGGCCGGGCCGTCGAGGGTGTGTTGCAGGAAGGCGACCTGGAACTCGATGCTGTGCTCGGTGGCGTGGCAGTAGTCTTCCATCTCCACCGCGCCGGGAGCGGCGGCGGCGAGTTCGTCCACCAGCGCCGTGTCGGTGACGGCTTCGCCAAACGGGGTGACGAAGTTCTTGCGCGTGAGGCCGAAGCGGTCCGGTTCGCCGTAGTGCGAGGTGCCAAGGATGACGAAGGTGCGCTCGCGGTGTTCGGGGCGCAGGGCGCGGTAGGCGGCGCGGTAGCAATCGAAGCCGCCGAAGGGACTCACATGGGGCGCGGCGATGGCCAGCAGGTTGCCGTCTTCATAGGGCTCGTCGCCCTGCATGTATTCCTGAAAGAGGGTGCGCGCCTCTTCTTTTTCGGCGGGGTAGGCGGCCCCGGCGTGGGAGGCGGCGCGGAAGGGGGCGGCGGCGAACTCGCGGTGGCGCGTGTCACGCTTCTGCTCGAAGACCTCGTCGTGGAGGAAGCCCGCCGAGCTGAGCATGCCGAGAAAGTTGGCTTCCACCTGGTCGACGTTGGGGTCGCCGGTCATGCGCATGAGCAGTTCGCGCAGCTCGTTGCCGGAGGTCTGGCCGTCGAACATTTCCAGCAGCGGCACCAGCGGCGGCGGGACGATGAGCATCACGTCGGAGTAGTGGAAGGGATCGCGGATGACCAGGCCGGGGCGCTCGGGGTCGGGGCTGGGCATGAAGTCGAGATCCATGCGCAGGCGGGGCAGTGCGTTCGACATGAAGCAATAGGATAGCGCGCGAGACAGGAGCGGGAAGAGAGAAAAGCGCGGGCCGTGCGGGTGGACGCAACGGCCCGCGCGCGATGGCATCAGAACCTGTGGCTGATGTTGAAGAAGAGGTTGCGGCCGGGCTCGGGAATGCGCAGGCCGGTGCGGAACGGATCGCGCTGGAACGAGAGGTGCTCGTAATAGAGGCGGTCCAGAAGGTTGTCGATGCCCACGGTGAGCGTGAAGCGGTCCAGGTGGAGCCCGCCTTTGATGTTGGCCGTGGCGTAGCCGGCGGTGGGCGTCTCAAAGAGGTCGCCATCGACGCGGCGCTGGGAGCTGGCGGCGACGCCTTCGGCTTCGGCGAACCAGCGGCGCTGGCCATAACGCAGCGAAGCGCGCCCGCGCAGGGGAGAGATCTCGGGCAGGTCGGTGTCGAAGATGGCGCGGTCAGGCCGTGCGTCCTTGGAAGCGCGGGTGTAGGTGGCCCCGGCCGAAAGCAGCCAGCGCGAGCGGAAGCTGGCCCCGGTGGAAAACTCGCCGCCGTACATGCGGGCGTCGACGTTCTCAAACGAGCGGGCCATCATGTTCATAATGCCGGGGCGCATCTGCAGGCGGCGCTGGTTGTGGACGACGATGTAGTCGCCCAGCGCGCTGTAGTAAGTGAGGGCCTTGGCGAAGAAGCCGCCGCGTCGGTAGTTGAGCCCGGCGTTGGTTTCCGTGTTGCGGGTGGGATCCAGCGCCGGGTTGCCGACCCAATCGCTGCCCATGCGGCGGTGGTTGAAGTAGCGCTCCTGGGCGTCGGGCACGCGCACGGTGGAGGCGGCCCCGGCGGTGACCTCAAGGTTGTTGTTGAGCCCGATGTGGATGCGGGCGTTGGCCGAGGGGTTGGTGTCGCGGCGCGACAGTTCGCTGTTGGCTTTATAGGCTTCAAAGAGGTTGAGGTTGGCCGTGGAGCCGCGGGCGTAGGAATGCGCCGTGTCCAGGCGCGCTCCGGCGGCGATGCGGATGCGGTCCGTGAGGCTCTTCTCGTAGTTGCCGTAAGCCCCGGCGACGGTGATGTTGACGTTGGGGACGATGTTCTGGTCGGCGACCATCATGCGGGTGCGCATCGAGTTCACCGCGTCCCAGTTGCGCTGGTAGGTCTCAAAGCCGAGCGTGAGGCCGCGCGTGAATTCCAGGTCGGCGCGCCCCCCGCCGGTGCGCGTGCCGGCAAAGGTGGCCATGCTGAACACGTCGAGACCGTTGGCGGCCGAGGCGCGCCATTCATCGGTCATCCAGTGGCGGACGCGCGTGTAATAGGACTGCAGGGCGAGGCGGCGCAGCGAACCAAGATCGCGGAACTGGTAGCCGGCGCTGAGGCGGTCGGCGTTGTCGTAGGGCGAGTCCATTTGCAGGTAGGGGTAAAGGATGTTTGAGCCCTGCTGGCGTGTGTAGGCGAGGTCGGCGTGCTGGCCCTTGGTGGGGGAGAAGCGGAGGCTGGTCCAGCCGGTGTGGATGCTGAACGCGTCGCGCGAGACCGTGTCCGGGCGATAGCCGCCGAGTTCGGTCATGCGGCGGCCGGCGCCGTCGCGAAACGGATTCGAGGTGCGGTAGGCGTAGCCGGCGAGGAACTCGATTTTGTCGTTGCCGGCCGAGGCGGTGAGCGATGGGTTCCAATAGCCGAACGAGCCCATCTGCAGCGAGGGCGTGAAGTGAAGGCCGGGCAGCGGGCGCTTGCGGACGATGTTCACCGAGCCGCCGAGGCTGCCCTGGTTGGTGAGGTCAAAGCCGCCCTTGGTCACTTCGACGCGCTCCACTTCGGCGAAGTCGACGTGGAACGAAGGCGGGTCCATGTGGCCGGGGCAGGCGCCGTAGATGCGCACGCCGTCGATGAGCATGTTGATGTTGTTGCCCTGGTAGCCGCGCACGACGACATCGTTGGCGATGGCGCCTTTGCGCAGCTTGCTCAAGCCGTCCAGACGCGAGAGGGCTTCGCCGACATCCTTGGCCGAGCTCTCGCGGACTTCGCGCATCTCCAGGCCGTCGTGGATGGAATCGCGTTTGGATTTCGTTTCCAGGTCCTCCTGCGAAGGAATCTGGGCCGGCAGCAGGGCGCACGCCAGGAAGGCGCACGCGTACGGAACGGTTCTCATAGACACATCTCTCCTCAAACTGATTGGGCTTCCGCGCGGCGGGCCCGTGTGCTGTTGGGCTCGCGCGCGGATCGGGGGGCGTGGGCTGGAGACGCCTCAGCGCTGCCCGGATGGGGCGGCGCCGGTGCGAGTTGGTGTTCAGAGGAGAGCGGGAGGAGGCCGGGAGAAGAGCGAGTAGGCGGTGCTGGGGCGGACGCCGCGTTGGGTCAAGGCAGCCACGGGGAGCACGGCATCGATGCCGGGCAGGGGGAGGACCGTGGGGGAATGCGCGTCAGCGACTACCGAGGACGGCGCTGCCAGTTGGAAACGGCAACTGCTGGGGCAGGCTGGTGGGGCCTTAAGCCGCAATCCAGTGGACTTTGGCCCGACTTTCCCTTTGCAACAGCAGGATTTTGCGGCACGCCGGCAGCACTTGGCTGCACAGCCCGAGTCGCCGGCCATCAGCAGAGACAACGGCAGCACGCTGGAAAACAGCAGGCAGATCGCGACGACGAAACTGCCGGCAGCGTGGGCGAGTTGGCTGGACCTGCGCACGGGTGAGGGCTCGGCAAGGATAAGAAGCACGCCATGGGCCACTCTTGGCCGGGCGCCGGGCGCGGGTGCGGTCGCCAAGGCGAGGCCAAGCGGACGCGGCCAGACGGTCGCGGCCAAGCGAACAAGGCCAGGCGGAGGCAGCCTTTCGAAACTCCGGCCCGGCGGTGGAAGCCGCGCGCCACTCCGGCTACCATGACAGGTATGGACCGGCGCTCCTTATTACTGGCGGTTCCCCTGGCCGCGTGCGGCGACATGCTGCATGGCGAGTTGGGCGAGTTCCACGCCACCACGATCAACGGCGAGAAGTTCGACAACGCTACCCTGCGCGGGCGGCCGATGCTGGTGCAGTTGTGGACCACCTGGTGCGGCTACTGCCGGGGCGAGCAGCCGGCCGTGGATGCCCTCGATCGTGACTTTGGCGCGGGGGGCGTGGTGATTCTGGCCGTGAATGTCGGCGAGCCGAGGGGGAAGGTGGCCGACTACCTGCGGGAGTCGCCGCGGCGGGCGCGGGTGGTGCTGGAGACCGACACCAACCTGGTGAGCCTGCTCGGGAGGCACGGGTTTCCGTACTATGCCATGGTGCGCGGCGACGGCAAGATCGCCGGAGAATTACGGGGGCGCATGGGGAAGCGGCCCTGCGGCGGTTGGTGGAGCGGGGGATGCAGGGCTGAGCGTCAACTCTAATCGATTGAATTTGCTTGCTTTGTGACAACCGAAGGAACACAGCGGGAAGACCCTGTCGAAGCGGCGAGCCGGCGCCGGCCCGTGCGCGGAGTGTGTCAGAATAGCCCACCCCGTGTGGGGGGATTACGCAAATTGTACTAGACAAATGGTCCTGAATCGAGATAATCTAGCGCATCTGTCTTGATGCGGACTGCGACCCTCATCCTGACCCTGTTCGCCTTCCTGGCGGCAGGTCTCCGAGCTGCTCCTCCAGCGGCGAACGCCTCTGCACCTACAGCTAAGAAGCCGGTGGCCAAGTCCGCGGCCAAGCCGGTAGCCAAAACCGTTGCCAAGCGCCCAGCGCGCGGCGCGGTGAAGCCCGTCGCGGCCAAGAAGCCCGCCGCAGCCAGAAAAACCGCGGCCAAACCGGCGGCGCGCAGGATCACGGCCAAGCGGATTGCCCCTAAACGCACGGCCACGGCGACGAAAACGGCGGCCAAGAAGATCACGCCGAAGCAGGTGACGACGGCCAAACGGATGGCGCCGGCGAAGTCCACCACGGCGCGCAAGGTTACGGCCAAGAAGGTGACGCCGAAGCGGATTGCGCCGAAGCGGCGGACCACGGCGCGGCGGACGACCCGGACCAAGGCAACGCCGGTGAAGTTCACGCCCGGCGAACGGACGCTGGCGCCGATTGCATGCGCGACCCGGCAAACGGCTCCCGACGCGGTGGCGCTGTGCACGGATTGCCCCGACCATGCGCTATCGGAAGCCTATGCGCTGTTGGGGTTGAAGTACCGCCGGGGCGGGACGTCGCAGGAGACAGGCATGGACTGCTCGGGGTTCACGCAGCATGTGTACCGGCGGTCGTGCAACGTCGATTTGCCGCGTTCGGCCAGCCAGCAGTTCCAGGTGGGTGTGCCCACGCAGAAGGAAGAGCTGCTGCGCGGTGACCTGGTGTTCTTCAGATCGCGGCGCGGATGGCATGTGGGGATCTACACGGGGGACGGGAACTTCATTCACTCGCCGAACCGGCGCAGTTCGGTGAAGATCTCGTCGTTGTCGGCTGCCTACTATAAGAAGACCTATCTGGGGGCGCGGCGGTTGACGCAGAACATCATTGAGCCGCTCACGATCGACCGCCCGCTGTTGCAGTCGCTGCCGGAGGTTCCGGCGCTGACCGATGCGGAGGCGGAGGCCGAGGCCGACGAAGCCGCCGACGCGGAAGAAGCGGCGAACGAAGAAGCGGCGAACGAAGAGGCCGAAGCCGGCAGCGGCAACGCGGGCGGCAACTAGGCGAGCTTTTCCCACGTGTCCGCCGGGTGCGGGCGCGCTTTCCCTCACAAACAGGTTGACCAGGCCGATAAGTGTCTGCGCGGAGTCTTGCCATGCAGATTCTCCCTATCGGCGGGTTGGCGAGCGCGGCGGGCGTGCCGGGCGGGACGGGTTCGTCCGGAGCGCCGGGTTCCTCGGGCGTGGGGCGCATCGTGCGTCTGGCGCCAGGTCAGCCGGTGCAGGCCACCCAGCGGCTGGCCGGAGCCGCCGAGCACGACCCAAAGCTGTGCGAACACTGCCTGGCCGGGGCGCGGCACGAGTTTTCGGCCGATGGGGACGAGGTGGTGGTGAGCGCCCAGGCCAAGGCCGAGGGAGACGGCGAGGCGGCCACCCGGCCCCAGGGGCTCGCCGGGGCCAAGGGCGCGGACGGGGAAACGCTGACCGAAGAGGAGTTAGAGGTGGTGCGCCAACTGGCGGCGCGGGACCGCGAGGTGCGGGCGCACGAGCAGGCCCACCTGGCGGCGGCGGGCGCCTATGCCACCGGCGGGCCGACCTACACCTACCAGACAGGACCGGACGGGCAGCGCTATGCCGTGGGCGGCGAAGTGGGGATTGACACCTCGCCGGTGCCGGGGAATCCGGAGGCGACGGTGAACAAGGCGCGCACGATCCTGGCCGCCGCGAACGCCCCCGCGAGCCCTCGGCGCAGGACCGGGCGGTGGCGGCGGCGGCGTCGTCGATGATGGCCCAGGCGCAGGCGGAGCTGACGCGGGCGGCGGCTGTAGCGCGGTATTCACGGGGTGAAACCTCCGTGGGCGGGGTGGTCAGCATCGCCGCTTGAGGTGAACCTTCGTTCATGGCCGTGTAAGAACTACATCCTTCCCTGTGGTAGTATCTGAAGTTTGGAGACCAACGGGAAAGTTTCAACTCACGGATGAAGATCACTCACCGAAGCTTCATCGGCAGCGCCTGCCTTCTCGTCCTGTGCAGTCTTCCTGGATGCCAGATGGCTTCCAGCGGCCGTTCGCAGCGTTTCGTGCGGGCCTTCGTTCCGCCGGCGCCCAGGCCGGCGCCCGCCGCCGACACCGAGATGCCGGAGCCCCCGAAGGTGGAATCCGGGTTTTACCTGCGTGACTCCCCTGCCCTGCTGACAACAGCGGCGATGACGCCGGAGAACCGATTCGAAGCGCAGCACCGCCTGGCCAAAAGCGACGAGCACATGCGGCGCGGCGCGGAGTTGCTGGGCAAGGCCAAGACGGCCGAAGCGCGGCTGCAGTTTGACGCCGCGGTGGACTGGCTGGTGTCGGCGCCGATGGCGCTGGACGGGCGCGACCGGCTGGTGGCGCGGCACAAGGAGATCGTCGAAGAGATCTACCGGCTGGAGGTGGAGTCGGCGCAGGCAGCCGGGCAGGAGCAGGAGCCGGTGTTTGACGAAGCTCCCTTCGAGGATGTAGCCGACCTCACGTTTCCCATCGATCCGCGGCTGAAGCTGAAGGTGCGCGAGCAGGTGCAGGCCTCGCTGTCGCAGTTGCCGCTGGAGACCAGCGACCCGGTGCTGAGCTTCCTGAACTACTTTTCCACGCCCAAGGGCAAGCGGGTGGTGATGGCGGGTTTCAAGCGCTCCGGGCGGTATGCGCCGATGATCCGGCGGATTCTCGATGAAGAGGGCCTGCCGCAGGAACTGATTCACATGGCGCAGGCCGAGTCAGGCTTCCTGCCGCGCGCCGTATCGCGGATGCGGGCGGCCGGGATGTGGCAGTTTGTGCGCGACCGCGGCAACGAGTATGGGCTGAAGCAGACCTCGGCGACCGACGACCGGCTCGATCCGGAGCGGGCCACGCGGGCCGCGGCGCGGCACCTGCGCGACCTCTATGCGCAGTTTGGCGACTGGTATCTGGCCATCGCGGCCTACAACTGCGGGCCGGGCAACGTGGATCGCGGCATTCAGCGCACCGGCTATGCGGACTTTTGGGAGCTCTATAAGCGCAACGTGCTGCCGCGCGAGACGGCCAACTACCTGCCCATCATCCTGGCGATGACGATCATGGCCAAGAATCCGGCCGATTACGGGCTGGACGGGATTGTGCCCGACGAGCCGGTGCAGTATGACACGGTGACCTTGGATGCGCCGACGCACCTGGCTCTGCTGGCCGACATCACCGAGCAGCCGCTGCTGGCCATTCGCGAGTTGAATCCGGCGGTGTTGAAGCTGGTGGCGCCGGCCAAATACGCGGTTCGGGTTCCGAGGGGAACGGCGGGCGCGGTGGTGGCGGCGTTGGAGTCGGTGCCGGAGACCAAGCGGGCGCACTGGCGTGTGCATCGCGTCGGTTCCACTGAGACGGTGGCGGCGATTGCGCGGCAGTACCGCACGACGGAGAAGCAGATTCACCTGGCCAACGGCGGGGCGTTGCATGTGCCCGAGGCGGGCGACCTGGTGGTGGTGCCGGTGTCGTATCCGGGAGCGGTGAGCCTCAAGGCTGCGCCGGTGAAGAAGACGGTGGCGCGGCGGACGAGCGCGGCGAGGCGGACCACGGCGTCACGCAAGGCCGGCACGGCCAAGCGCGGGACGGCGGCAGAAGCGGCGGCGTCGAAGAGCAAGACGGCGGCGGTCAGCCGCGAAGAGCACGGTGGCCCAGAGCGCGGTGAAGAAGCCCACGGCGAAGCAGCCCGCGCGGCGCCAAGGCGGCCAAGAGCACGGCCAAGCAGCAACCGGCGGGCAAGACGCCGGCAGTGACCAAAGCGGCGCCGGGATCGCGCGGCAAGGGCGCCGTGTCGTTGAGCGCCTCGGCGCGCTAAGCAGCAGCGACTGCTCGCGCACGGCGTGCGAGGCGGGGCGAGGAGCCCCGCGGCAGTTAATTTTCATCCCAGAGGGCACGTGGCGTGACTTTCCTGTTGCGCCGCGACAAAAACCGTATATTCTGATTTCTGATCTGAGAACCGCAGGAGGCTCTCCGCATGAATTCCTACCGTCTATCTCCCGATGACGGCGCCGATTTGGACGATTTTGCGTACGAAGAGGAACACATCGAACTCGAATCCGAGATCAGTGAGTACGATATGGATGATGATGACGCCCTGACATTCGAACCTGACACAGCAAGCGTGGCTGCTCCGAAGCCGGAAGTGGTGTTGGAAGAACCTCCGCCGCCGGTGATTCTGCCCCCGGATGAAGCGCCGCCGGACGAATCGGTGGCGGCTACCGCCGAACCGGTGGCTGCTCCGGCGAAGAAGCCCGCACCGAAGAAGCCGGCCAAGAAGGCTGCGGCGCCGGTGAAGCCAGCCGCGCCGGTGAAGAAGGCCGAACCGGTAAAGAAGGCCGAGCCGGCGAAGAAAGCCGTGCCGGTGAAGAAGGCCGCCGCACCCGCTAAGCCGGCCGCGCCGGTGAAGAAAGCAGCGCCCGCCAAGAAGGGCGCCGCGAAGAAGGCAGCACCTGTGAAGAAGGTTGCGGCAAAGAAGGCGGCAGCGGCCAAGAAGGCAGTCAAGAAAGCCGCGCCGGTGAAGAAGGCTGCGAAGGCCGTGAAGAAGGCGGCACCGGTGAAGAAAGCCGCTCCGGCCAAGAAGGCTCCGGCGAAGAAGGCTGCAGAAGGGCGCCGGTGAAGAAGCGCCGGTCAAGAAAGCTGCTCCGGCCAAGAAGGTAGTCAAGAAAGCCGCGCCGGTGAAGAAGGCAGTCAAGAAGGCGCCTCCGGCAAAGAAGGCTGCCAAGAAGGCGGGCAAGCGGTAAATTGGTAGGGGCGCCGGAGGCCGAGTGCCATCCGGCGCCCACACCGCATGATGACCGTTCGCGCCACACGCCTGCTGCGCAAGATGCGGGGCGGGGCGCAGTCGCACCTGTTCCAAGCCGACGACGGGCATTTCTATGTGGTGAAGTTCGCCAACAATCCGCAGCACCGGCGGATTCTGGTGAACGAATGGTTGGCGGCGCGATTCCTCTCCTATCTGCAACTGGCGGCGCCGGAGCCGGCCATTGTCGAGATCCCCGCTGAGCTGCTGGCGGCCGAGCCGCGGGTCCACATGACGCGCGGCGGCGAGCGTGTGGAGGTGACGCCGGGGCGGCATTACGGCTCGCGCTATCCGGGCGATCCGGACCGCATGACGGTGTATGACTTCCTGCCCGATGTGCTGCTCCACAAGGTGAGCAACCAGCGCGACTTCCTGGGCATGGTGGCCTTCGACAAGTGGATGGGGAACTCCGATGCGCGGCAGGCGGTGTTCTTCCGCGGCATGGCGGGCGCGATGGCGGGCGCGATCGCGGGCGGCGCGGCGGGCGATGGCGCGGGCGAAGCCAAACCCCGCCCCGTGTGGGCGGCGTGGATGATCGACCACGGCTATGTGTTCGACGGGCTGAACTGGGAGTTCATCGACGCGCCGCTATCGGGGCTCTACTTCCGGCCGCTCTACTACGAAGCCGTGCGCGGGATGGAGGACTTCGAGCCGTGGTTGGACCGCATCGCGCACTTCCCCGAGCATGTGGTGGACGAGGCGTGGCGGACGATTCCCGAGGAGTGGTTGACCGAGGAAGACCGGGGCCTGGAGAAGCTGCTCGAGCGGTTGCTGCGGCGGCGCGGGCGGGTGGAGCCGCTGATCGAGGATGTGCGGCGGGCGAAGGCTACGCTGTTCCCCAACTGGACGTGACGAGGGCCGTGAGGCGGGCGGCGGTGGCGGGGGCCATGAGGATGCCGTTGCGGTAGTGGCCGTAGGCGGTGAAGAGGCGTGTGCCGGGGATGCGGGTGAGGACGGGGTGGTCCTGCGCGACGGCGGGGCGGAAGCCGTTCCAGGCGGCGGT
>JADJOP010000018.1 GCA_016713735.1 Bryobacterales bacterium | reverse complement strand
GAACAACGCGACCTCTCGAACCACTTCGCCACCAGGGGCCGCGACCGCTTCTAAGGCGTCAACTGGCACACCGCCCTCCGGCGTCCCTTCCTTTCCGATTCCTCGCCGACATGGAATGCACCATCGAGCAAACCATCACCGCCGGCGACCACGACATCTTGATCGCCCGCGTCGCCCAAGCCTCCGTCCACGGCGGCCACCCCTTGTTTTATTTCAATAGCGCCTACGCCGCGCTCCGCGAATAGCCGATAGATAACCGCCGCTACTCTCAACACCCATGTCGGACCTCTTCCACAACATCCGCCTCGGCAGCCCGCTCCTCCATGCCACCGGCTGGGCCCCTCGCCCTCGCCGTCATCTTCATCCTCGCCGGCGCCTTTGACCCCACCCAGGTCTACGGCATCAACGTCTGGGCCAAACCCATTAAGTTCGCCCTCTCCATCGCCCTCTACGTCTGGACCATCGCCCTCATGCTCGGCCCCCCTCGCCACCTGGCCCCCACCCCCTGGCTCGCCCGCGGCATCGCCCTCACCATGTTCGCCGAGATCATCTCCATCGGCCTTCAATCCGCCCGCGGCGTCCCTCCCACTTCAACAACACCACCCCTTCGACGCCTCCATCTTCGGCCTCATGGGCCTCAGATCCTTCTGAACTCCTCCTCGTCTTCGGCGTCTTCCTCGGCTACGTCTGGCGCGACGTCGCCCTCCACCCCCCCTCGTCTCCGGCATCCGCACCGGCCTCGTCCTCTTCATGATCGGCAGGCCCTCATCGGCGTCATCATGGTCGTCCTCCAAGGCCACACCATCGGCGCCGGCGACGGCGGCCCCGGCCTCCCCTTCTTAAACTGGTCCACCCTCCACGGCGACCTCCGCATCGCCCACGCCGTCGGCCTCCACGCCCTCCAAATCATCCCCCTGGCCGCCTGGTGGATCTCCACCCGCATGTCCGCCTCCACCCGCACCGCCCAAGCCCTCACCCTCGCCGCCCTCTCCGTCACTTACCTCGGAGCCCTCATCCTAACCCTCCGCCAAGCCTTTGCCGGGAAGCCGCTCATCCGCATGTAGTTGCACGATCACTCCGAGCCGTGGAGTCAAATCCCCACCCGCGCATAGCGTGGTTCCGGCGTTTACCAGCCGATCAGATGCTGTGCTTTGCGAAATAAGATTCGATGCTACGAAGGATAGCTGCCTCATCCTTCCCAGGCTGAAGCTTGCCTGCCCAGGCCCCCCCAGGGTGCAGTACGTGCCATGCCGGACGCTTTCCTCCTTCTCGGTTAGCGCCGGGTTGATTGTTTCCGAAACCATCAACCACGCTATTCCACAAGGGGGTGAACATCGAAATCAGCAGTTTTTCACCGAGAGGTATCCACACATCGTCCACGGCCAAGAATCTGCAATAGAAGTCCTCCAGGGCTAGGTTGGCGGCAAGGCCGATGGACTTAGAGTGCTGCACCAAGCGATCGTAGAGCACGGTGCCCGCTGGCGCTTCAGGTCTGAAGCCCCCCTTTCGGGATCCTTTTGGAACCGCTTTGCCCACATAAATGGGCAACTCCGGCTTGCCCTCGGGTGCGCGATTTCGATCGGATATCGGCCTGTAGGGAGGGAACGGCCCGAAGTAGTAGAGCGCGTAGACGCCTGCGGCTTCGAACTTCTCGGTGGGCGGAAGCGGTGACTTATCCCGTTGTAGCAAAGCCTCCGCCACGCTCGTCCCGAGCGTCTTCTTGTCCAGTGGATTAAATACCGGTTCGGTTCTCATCGGGTTGTCTGGTGAGCCAACCGTGATCTTATATCCTCCGCGATAATTCGTCCAAGTTCCACCGGCACGGCATTCCCGATTTGCCTCATATTCTCCGACCAGGAACTGCCAAAAACAAAGTCCTTGGGAAAGGTCTGAATGAGTGCCGCCTCCCGCACCGTGAAGTAGCGCACGCGCCCATCGGGAAATGCCATCATGTTCTCGCCCCCCGGCACGCCATGGTCTCCCGCCTTCAACGTCTTGGCCGGCTCATCCAGGGGCGAACCCGTGTGTCCGGTGTAGGCGCGCGCGCCCGGTTGGAAAACGTGGTTCGGTATCTCTCTCGCCTCGCGCGCGAGAGGGGCAGGCAGTCCCCGCAACGCGTCCCGCACGGTTCTCCAAGCCTCCCGCGCGAACAGGCTGCCTTCCGCCACGCGCCGCTCCACACCCGCCGGCCTCGCCGGTCTCGCCTTCTTGGCACTTCGTGCTGCTCCCAATACTCGCCCGTGATCCACTGTGACGTCAGCAATGCATCCTGGGAATGAGTCTCCTCGGGAAACGACCACTTCACACCCAGGTCGTCGCGGAACGCAACCAGAAACACCCGCTCGCGTTTCTGGGGAACGCCATAGTCGGCGGCGTTCACCAGCTTCGGCAACACGTTGTACCGCAGCCCGCCGTACCCCTTGCCATCCGCGGCGACATACTTCTCCAGCCTCGCCCTGTGTTCCAGCCAGTCCTCGGTTGCTCGCCGTTTCACTTCGGGGAACCGCAGCATCCACTGAATATAGGTGAAGTAATTGGCGAACGACTGCCGCGTCAACCCCCGCACGTTTTCAATGAGGATCGCCTTCGGCTTCAGCCGCAAAACCGCGCGAATCGTGTCCGGGAACAGGTTCCTCTCATCCTCGAATCCCCGGTGCTTGCCCCCATGCTCCACGGCTGGCACGGAACGCCCGCCGCCAGCAGATCGATATTCTCAGGAATCCCTCGAAGTCGAATTTCTTGACGTCCGCCTCGCTCAAGCGCCAGTCCCTGACATGCTCCAGGCGGATTCTCTGATTCGCCCGGATTGTCTCGCAGGCGTCGTGGTCGATCTCCACCACGGCTTCATGCCGAAACCCCGCTTGCGATACGCCGAGAGCCAAACCTCCCGCGCCCGCAAACAGCTCAACTGACGTCATGTCCGCTCCAGGAATTCCATGGATTCGCTTCGCCACCCGTTCAGTATCCTTCAATTGGCACTCCCACACAGTCAGCACCTTCCATCCACTTGCTTGCAGCGCCCTGCGGTTCTTTTCGTCCCGCAGGCGGTTGGCTTCTAGTTTCGGCCCCCCAGAATTCCAACCGCGATTTTCGGCATTCGCGTGAACGGGCATCGTGCGGAGTGCCGATGCCAAAAACAACCATGAACGAACACAACCTTGCGTCGCGAAGCGAAAACCAAATCGGGTTTCCCCGGCAAATCCGACCCGTGCAGCCGGTACCGGTATCCGAGCCCGTGAATGAGTCGCCGCACCGCGAGTTCGGGCTTCGTGTCCTTGTGCCGCACAAGAGACATCCTTTCGGATCGCGCCGCCGCCGTCAGTGTGTCCATCCACGCCGCCCGTTGGTCTCTCCTCCATACAGAATACGACTTTCACCATTCGATTTGCCGCCCCCCTTGCCTCCCACCGCCGCCCGCCCCACCATAAAACCAGCAGAGGTCCACCCATGCCACACGCCCCCGCCATGGCGCACTGGTGGCACCGCCCCGTCTCCCACGCCCACCGCGCCGAAACCTACCTCGCCCGCCTCCTCTCCACTGCCGGCATCCACCTCAACGGCAACTCCCCCTGGGACATCCACGTCCACGACCCCGCCTTCTACTCCCGCCTCCTCGCCGGCGGCAGCCTCGCCCTCGGCGAATCCTACATCGACGGCTGGTGGGACTGCGGCGCCCTCGACCAGTTCTTCACCCGCCTCTTCCACGCCCGCCTCCACACCCTCGTCCACCGCCTCATCCCCCTCGGCGACTCCCTCCCCCTCATCCTCTCCAGCCTCTGGAATCGCCAGTCCCCACCCTCGCCCCACGCGTCGCCCACCAACACTACGACCTCGGCAACGACCTCTTCCTCGCCATGCTCGACGCCCGCATGCAATACAGCTGCGCCTTCTGGGAAAACGCCACCACCCTCGACGACGCCCAACTCCACAAGCTCCAACTCATCGCCCGCAAACTCCGCCTCGCCCCCGGCATGCGCGTCCTCGAACTCGGCGGCGGCTTTGGCGGCCTCGCCCACTTCCTCGCCTCCGAATACCAATGCGAAGTCGTCAGCTACTCCATTTCCGAGCAACAAGTCTCCTATGCCCGCGAACTCTGCCGCGACCTCCCCGTCCGCTTCGAACTCGCCGACTACCGCCACGCCCTCCACGAACCCGCCCCCTTCGACCGCATCGTCTCCGTCGGCTTCCTCGAACACGTCGGCTACCGCAACTACCGCGCCCTCGCCGAACTGATCGCCGCCCAACTCGCCCCCCGCGGCCTCTGCCTCCTCCAAACCATCGGCGCCAACCACTCCGAAACCCACACCGACCCCTGGCTCGACCGCTACATCTTCCCCGGCGGCATGCTCCCCTCCCTCGCCCAAATCGGCCGTGCCTGCGAAGGCCTCCTCGTCCTCGAAGACCTCCACAACCTCGGACCCCACTACGACCGCACCCTCATGGCCTGGCACCGTAACTTCACCCGCGCCTGGCCCACCCTCCAGTTCAATTACAACGACCGCTTCTTCCGCATGTGGACTTACTACTTACTCTCCTCCGCCGCCGCCTTCCGCGCCCGCACCCAACAACTCTGGCAACTCGTCTTCTCCCACGGCGACCTCCCCGGCTACGTCCGCGTCACCTAAACTCCCCCGCCTCCAACCAAGCCCCAACGCCCCCGCCACACACCGACCCCAGCGCGCTCGAAAACCGGTCCACCAGCGTTCCCCCACCGCCGTCGCGGCCTTCCATCAAATTCCACCCCCGCCGCACGCCGTATCGTAATCCCGCAGCGCCTGCTCCAACACCGCCACCTTCGCCTTCTGCTGCTCGGTCAACAACGCCCGCACCGCCGCCACCGTCTTCTTCCTCTCCTCGGCCACCTCCCGCCGGATCACCTCCAACTCCACATACCGCAGCCCCAACGCCATCGCATCCAACACAGCCCTCTCCCTCTCCTGCCGGATCTCCCCCTCCACCTGCAGCCGCCGCAACTGCTTCGCCCCCGTCACCACCGTGTACTGCGCATTCAACGCCAAAATCCGCGCCGCCTGCCCATCCGTCAAACCCAAATACGCCCGCACGCTCTCCGGCACCGGAGACGGCACACCCGGAAACTCCTGCGCACTTACCAGGGAACTTACTAAGAAGAGAACAACAAGAAGGGTCCGCATGGACCCAGTTTACTGCCTAATCCCCCGCCGCCTCCACCCCGCGCGCCACACCAGCCACAGGCGCCTCCTCTCGCCCCGCCGCCCCCATCGCTTTCTCCCACAACGGCCAAGCCAGCAACCGCGCCGGATTATAAGTCCGCCCCCCCGTCAACCCCGGCAACCCCACCCGCATCCCCTCATGCCCCCCCGCCGGCTGCTCCTGAAACGTCCCCAACACCCGGTCCCACACCGTGAACATCTCCCCGAAATTCCGCAAATTCTCCTCATGCCGGTCCGAATGATGAATCCGGTGCGTCTCCGGCGTCACCAACACCCACCGCAACGCTCCATCCAACCACCCCGGCACCCGCACATTCGCATGCGAAAAAAACGCGTGCACCACGTGCGCCAGCTCGTAACTCATCGCCGCCACCGGCGGCACCCCCAGTAACCACACCACCGGAATGTAAGTCGCAATCGACAAAATCGGATCCAGCGGATGAAACCGGATCCCCGTCGTCAAATCAAAATCCGGATCTGAATGATGGATGCGGTGAATCCGCCACAACACATCAAACCGGTGGAAACACCAGTGCTGGGAAAACCGCACGAAGTCCAACGCCAACACACCCACCACCGCCTGCACCGCCATCGGCAACCCCGAATTCGGCAACACACCCCACCCCGCCGCCGTCACCCGGAACGACACCTCGATCGCGCTCACCGGAATCACCAGCAGCGTGATCCAACTCGCCAGCACCATCATCGCCAGCTGCCCGCACCACCGCCGCCCCGTATTGCACACCAACTCCTTGCGCGGCCACAACGTCTCCCACGCAATCACCGCCCCAAAGCCAAACAAATAGAGCCACCACCGCGCCTGCGGCTCCCACGCCAACCACTCCGCGCTTGACCCCGGCCAGTTCATCCCTCTCCTACTTCTTCATCCTCTTGCGCGCCACCAGCGCCAACCCCGCCAGCCCCACGCCCATCATCAGCAGCGTCCCAGGCTCCGGCACCGGCGAAGGCGTCGTCACCCGCCCCCACGCCATCGACACCACCACGCCCATCACAGCCGCCACTCTCATTGCTCTCTGCATGTGCTCAGTCCCCTCCTCAAGGGATTGCGCCAGCTTACCCCATCTCGCCTCCACCGCCCGCCCGCCGCCGCAAAATGAGAGTACTGGAGCGAACCCGCACTCCGCCCCAGCCCCTCTCCCGCCTGCTTACTTCTTCTTCCGCTTCCGCGCCACCAGCGCCACCGCGCCCAGCCCCACGCCCATCATCAGCAGCGTCCCCGGCTCCGGCACCGGCGAAGGCGGAGCCACCCCCGCCCAAGCCGTCGAAACCGCCGCGCCCAGCAACACAACCACCATCATCGTTCTCTGCATTCTCTTTCCTCTCAGCATCCAAACTTGGATCAGAACAGCATACCGCAGTTGTCCACTGCTCTCTCCCCTGCCCTCCTCACCAGCACCTCAGCCTCCCTCCTCCGCCTTGTCCCAACCTCAGCCTCATAGCGAAACTCCCCTCGCGCACGCATGCTTCGAAGGCACTGGCGCGAAGGGAATTCGCGCCAGGCGCTGGAGTCCATGCTGAGGACACCCTCGACACCCTCCGCACGCCTTCCCCCGCCGCATCCCTTCCAGGTCCATGCTACTTTGCATCAATCCTCCGCATCCGCATATCAAACTCCTATTGGTATTGCACTGATTCGTACCAGTACTTACAGCGACCTCGAAAATAATCCATCCTTCACGTGTGCTTCGTTGCTACACTTAAGTGCACTTTCGCGAGGAGAGGATTTCACTATGGGACATATTCCCGCCTCGATGCTCCACATCACCCTTACGTGCTGCGCGTTCGTCGCGCCCATGTTTGGGGCCACCATTCTCAACACCACCGGCTCCGTTACGCTCTCAAGCGCCGCTCTCCAGTTTGGTGCCAGCGCGCCATCCACCGGCGTCTACACGGGGCTGAACGGCACATCCGTTTCTGCGCAGTTCCTTCCTTTCGCTGCCCCCGTGCCTCAATTCCTGTCGTTTGTTGCCAATCCTAGTCAGACAGTGAACTTGAACTCCATCTCGCCTGGTGTCTCCGGCGCTCCAAGTTGCGCTGCGGCCGCGGCCTCTGGACAAACTTGTTCACCCCCCGGCATCCCGTTGAACTTTATCAACACTAACCAGGGAGCCGCCGTCCAATTTACCGTCACAGGCACGGCCGTGAATAATGCCACGGGCGGGCAAACACCCATCACCGGGGTCTACACCCTACAAGCCGCTGGGGTCAGTTACCAACAACTTCTCGCCGACTTCAATTCGGGAAAGACACTACAAACCACTTACTCCGCTGAGTTCTCCTCCACGGCCGGCGCCTTCCATCTCTCCGGCGGAGTCTCCCTCAGCAACACCGGGATCGCCTTCTCCCAATCTCAGATCGCGGCGACAGCCCCAGGCGCATTTTTGGTCGGCCCGTTCGGCGCCGGTGACTTCAGCCCGCTCGCAGGTACCAACGGTCACACCCTGGACCTGGGCTTGCTCGCAACCAATGTCGCCAACTTCCTCACCTTCGCCGCCGACCCCGGCCTCTCCATCACCTTGGCGTCGCTCCACGACGGCGCGGGCAGTGCTGCAATTTGCTTCGACCCCGCATCCCCAGGTCAATTGTGCTCACCCAACCTCCCCGGCCTTTCTCGCCTTACCTTCTTCAATTCCGCTTCCGGCGCCATGGTGGTCTTTACCATGTCGGGTGAACTCCATCGCCTGAATAGTCCCACCTCCACGCCTGTCCGGGGTATCTACACAACCCAATTCATTGGGCTCACCTATCAGCAACTGCTCGACCAGGTCTACCTCAACGGCGTTCCCGTCACCGGACAGTATTCCGCCAGCTTCACTACCGGGGACAGCGCGGTGCCAGAACCTGCTACTGCTCTTCTCTTGTGCATGGGCCTCGCCGTGATCGCCTGTTCACGCCGCCACCAGCTCTCCCGGAGAAAGTCAGGGACGCCCCCTGGGGACGCCCCTTCGCCCATGGCCTGAACCCTCCACCCGTACTCCACCAAACCGGCGCCCCACGCTCGGCGGCAATGCGAGCCGCTCCCTCAGGCCGCCGGCTTACCGCCTCACTGAGACCGTCGTGCCACGCTTCCCCCGTTCCGCATGCCCCCTGCGCTACCATGCAGGAATCCCCTGGCCCCGCCGCGCACCCAATAGCGCCCCATGCTCACCCCCCACTTCGCCGCCGCCGTCGCCCTCGCCTCCCAAGCCCACGCCACCCAGCTCCGCAAAGGAACCAACACCCCCTACATCGCCCACCCCCTCGCCGTCGCCGCCCTCGTCATCGAATTCGGCGGCGACGAGGAGCAAGCCATCGCCGCCCTCCTCCACGATGTCCTTGAAGACGCCGGACCCCACTACGCCGCCCCCATCCTCGCCCAGTTCGGCCCCCGCGTCCTCGCCATCGTCGAATCCTGCACCGACGGCGTCCCCGACTCCTCCGGCGTCAAGCCCCCCTGGCTCGAACGCAAGCAAGCCTACCTCGACCACCTCGCCCACACCTCCCCCGACGCCCTCCTCATCTCCGCCTGCGACAAGCTCCACAACGCCCGCGCCATCCTCGACGACCTCCGCGACCCCGCCATCGGCCTCTCCGTCTTCGCCCGCTTCTCCCCCACCACCGCCCAAACCCTCTGGTATTACGCCGAACTCTCCCGCATCTTCACCCAACGCCACTCCCCCGTCGCCCCCAAACTCGCCGCCACCGTCGCCGAACTCCACCGCCTCGCCGCCTGACCCACCCCACCATGTCCTACCCGCTCTTCCGCCTCGACTCCACCCTCCCCCGCGACCCCGCCATCGACGCTTGGTTCGACGCCCGCCCCGGCCCCCTCGGCGCCCTCGCCCGCGATTGGTTCCACCGCATGCGCGCCTGCGGCGACGATGTCCGCGAACTCGTCCATGACGGCTGCCCCGTCGCCTGCCTCGGCGACGCCCCCTTCGCCTCCGTCAACGTCTTCACTGCCCACGTCAATATCAGCTTCTTCCACGGCGCTTCGCTCCCCGACCCCGCCCGCCTCCTCCAAGGCACCGGCAAGTACATGCGCCACGTCAAGCTCCGCCCCACTCAGCCCATCGACGCCGCCCCTCTCCACGCCCTCATCGCCGCCGCCTGGACCGACATCAAATCCCGCGTCGAACACGGCTAACCCCGCCCCGCTCCTCCCTCCGTGCCGAATCCTCCCTCACACCGCCCCCCTCTCCTGCTTCCCCTCCATCCGCCGCCACAACGCGTACGAGCACACCCACAACCCGCCCGTCCCCACCGCCCATCCCCACGCCTCCGGACCCTCTCCAACCGCCACGTGCGCAATCAGCGCCGACGCCAGGTCAATCGCAAACCCCGCGTAGGCCCACTCCTTCCACCGCCTCGGCACAGGCGCCAGCAACAGCCCCACTCCCACCACTTTCGCCCACGCCAGCTCCACCCGGAAATAGCCCGGGAACCCCAACCGCGCAAACGCCTCGGCCACCTGCGGCAGCGCCAACTGCGCGTACGCCGTGAAACCCATCTGCACGCAGAACAACCCCGTCACCGCCCAGTACGCAACCGCCAACCTCCTCCCCGTCATCTCAGTCCTCCCCCGCAAACTGCTCGCCATACTCCGCCGCCAGCCGCCGCCAGCCCGCAAACTGCATCACCTCCGCGCCCGCCATCCGCCCCAACGGCTCGCCCCCCAGCAGCCGCTCCAACACGTCCAGGCAGATGTGCCATCCCGCCGCGCCCCACGCAATGTACCGCCGGTCGATGTTGTGCCACAGCGTCAGCCGCGTTCCCGCCCCGCGCCGCTCCAGTTCCCACCGCAACACGCCCCCGCCCCAGCTGAATTCCAGCAGCCGCGGCGCCTCCGCCCGCGTCACCACCGTCTCCGATACCTGCGGCGTCGGCGTCCCCACCGTCACCAACTTCGCCGCCCCCACCGCGCCCAGGTTCCGGTCCGCGTCAAACGGCGCCCACTCCGCCAACTGCCCCGGCTCCGTCAGCGCCTCCCACACCAGCTCCGGCGCATGACGCAACTCCCGCTCCACCACCAGCGCCCACTGCTCGCCATCCTTTTCCACCCGCGCCCCCGCGGCTCCGCCCGGTTCATACCCGCGCCAATCTCTCATCCCTTCCTCCTCACACTCGTCTTCGTTCCCCGCCTGCGCTCCATGCGATCCAAGTGCCGCTCCAACGCATCCACATGCGCCGTCCAAAACCGCCGGAACGGCTCCAGCCACGCGTCCAACTCCCGCAACGGCTCCGGCCGCAACCGGTACAACCGCCGCTGCGCGTCCACCGTCGCTTCCACAAACCCCGCCTCGCGCAACACACGCAGATGCTTCGACACCATCGGCTGCGGCAGGCCCAATGCCTCCACAATCCCGCCCACCGGCTGCTGCGATTCCCTCAACAAACTCAAAATCGCCCGCCGGTTCGGCTCCGCGATCACCTCGAATACCGATTCCACTCTCTTTATATACCCTTCTTGGTATATACGTGTCAAGGAATATAATGCCCCTGGCCGCCCTCGCCCCTGGCCGCCCTCGCCCCGCGCCGCCCACACCGCGCCGCCCACACCCGCCGCCCACACCGCGCCGCCCACACCGCCGCCGCCCACACCGAGCCGCCCACACCCACCGCCCACACCGAGCCACCCACACCGCCGCCGCCCACACCGCGCGCCCACACCGCCGCCGCCTCCCAGCCGCCCACCGCCGCCTTTCTGCGCCTTGTGTGCTTGTCTCTCTATTTTCTGGAAAAAGTACCAAACAGTACTCGGGAGGGTTGAGGAAACAGCCGGATCAGTGAATACTATAAGCCCTTGTTTCCGGCTGGGCCTATTGTCCGGTGCCAAGGGATCGTGCGCTTCTCTTGCCGTGCACCCCAAATGAAAACCGGAGGAACTCAATGAGAATGAACATATTGCTGGCTGCCCTGCTGGCGTCAGGCGGAATGCTTCTGAACGGCGCTCCCATCAGTTTCACAGGCAACGCCGATACGGCCGCGGGCATTCAACCTGTAGTGGACTCCTTCCGCGCTTCCTTCAGCGGGGCGAACAACGGAGGCATACCATGCTCGCCGAGTCCCTGCGACACTGGCCGCCGCGAAATCAATTGGGATGGCGTCCCCTCCTCAAGCTTCGACCCCTTCCCCGGCGACTTCTTCAATGGCGACGGATCCATCGCCGGCCGCGCCCGCGGTTTGAGTATGTCCACGCCGGGGACCGGCCTGGCAGTCTCCGACACCTCATTCGGCGCACCGTCGGGCTTCCAGACCTTCTCTCCCGACAAGATGTTCGCCGCAAAGGGCTCCAATATCCTGGACATCCTTTTCCATGTGCCGGGACAACCCGCCTCCAGCGCCGGAGTCGTCGGCATGGGGATCATCTTCCTCGACGTCGAAGCCGCAAACGCCGTCTCGATGACGTTCTTCGATCTCGCAACCGGCCAGTCGTTGGGTACTTTCTACGCGCCCGCCGGCAATAATGCGGGCTTCTCTTTCCTGGGCGTCCTCTTCAATGCCGGGGAGAAGGTCGGCCGCGTCCGTGTCACCACGGGCGATGGCGGAATCGATACCTGTTCCTCCGAATGTATCGCCATGGACGACTTCATCTACGGCGAGCCGCAGGCCGAATCCTCGGCGGTTCCTGAACCCTCCACATTCTCGCTCCTGCTGGGTGGCGCCGCGCTGCTCACGTTCTACCGCCGCCGCCGCTGCAGCTAGAGCAACGCCCCACCCCTGCACCACCCCCGCCGTGCCCGGCCGCGCCACAGCGCCCGGGCACGCCCTTCCGCGCCCAGGCGTGCCGCCCCCTTGACGCCAACAACTTTGCTATGCAAAGCTGAACCCAGCGTCACGCCTCATGCCCGCCCCCGCGCCAAATCCATCCTCGCCCTCCTCCTCGCCCCCTTCGTCTTGATCGCCCTCTTCGTCCCCAGCCTCTGGCTCTACATGCGCACCACCGCCACCACCCTCCACCCCAACCCAGCCTCCATCCCCGCTTCTCCCTCCGCGCCCGCTTCCCCCGCTTCGCCCGCGCCCGCGCCCGCCGCCCCCGCCCGCGCCCTCGAACAAACCCGCCAAATCCTCCGCCTCGGCCTCGCCGAACAAAACCTCCCCGCCCTCTCCGCCGCCATCGGCCACAACGGCTCGCTCATCTACGCCGAAGGCTTCGGTTACGCCAACCTCGAAAAGCGCACCCCCCTCACCCCCCAACACCGCCTCCGCATCGGCACCCTCTCGCAGGCCCTCACCGCCACCGCCGTCGCCCTCCTCCTCGAACAAGGCCGCCTCTCCCTCGACGACGACATCCAGGCCCACGTCCCCGCCTTTCCTGACAAGCAATCCCCCATCACCCTCCGCCACCTCCTCGCCCACCAGTCCGGCCTCCTCCCCGATGGCGAAGATGAAAGCGAACTCTTCGCCCGCCACTGCGCCCGCCCCGTCGACGCCCTCCCCCACTTCGCCCACCTCCCCCTGATCTTCTCTCCCGGCTCCCAATTCAGCCCCACCCCCTTCGGCTACATCCTCCTCGCCGCCGCCCTCGAATCCGCCTCCGGCCAGCGCTTCCCCGACCTCCTCCGCGACCGCATCTTCACCCCCCTCGCCCTGCACGACACCCTCCCCGACACTTCTCCCCTCCCCCAACGTCCCCACCGCGCTTCTCTCCTCCCTTCCCCCGCTTCAATGGCAACCCCCCCGCCCCACTACGGCCCCGGACCTCCCGCCCCTCGACCCTTCCTGCTACCCCCGGCTCCCCCCCTCCTCCCATCGCCCTCCTCCCCGACCTTGTCCGCTTCGCCCCTCGCCCTCCAATCCGGCAAACTCCTCCGCCCCGCCACCCTCAAACTCTTCCAAACCGACCAACCCCTCGCCTCCGGCCAACCCACCGGCTACGCCCTCGGCTGGGACCTCGAAACCGTCACCATCGCCGCGAAACGCAGCCACCCCCCATCGTTGACTAACCCTCCACCCCCCGCCATCCGATACACTAGTAAATAACCACTAGAGGAGAGTCCCCACTTGCACTTCGCAGTCGCCGGCGCCGCCGGATTTGTCGGTTCCCATCTTTGTGAACGCCTCCTGGCCGACGGCCACTCCGTCACCGCCATCGACAACTACCTCACCGGCTCCCCGGCCAACCTCCACCACCTCCGCGCCCACCCCCACTTCACCTTCCTCGAACACGACGTCTGCAAGCCCCTCACCCTCTCTCCGCCCCCTCGACGTCGTCATGAACCTCGCCTCCCCGGCCAGCCCCAAGGACTACTTCGAACACCCCCTGGAAACCCTCGACGTCGGCTCCAACGGCACCCGCAACCTCCTCGAACTCGCCCGCGCCCACTCCGCCCGCTCCCTCCTCGCCTCCACCTCCGAGTGCTACGGCGACCCCGACGTCCACCCCCAGCGCGAAGACTACTGGGGCAACGTCAACCCCGTCGGCCCCCGCTCCTGCTACGACGAAGCCAAGCGCTTCGCCGAAGCCGTCACCATGGCCTACCACCGCAAATACGGCCTCACCACCCAAATCGCCCGCATCTTCAACACCTACGGCCCCCGCATGAAACTCGACGACGGCCGCGTCGTCCCTAACTTCATCGATCAGGCCCTCCACGGCCGCCCCCTCACCGTCTACGGCGACGGCTCCCAAACCCGCAGCTTCTGCTACGTCACTGACCTCGTCGACGGCCTCATCCGCCTCTCCCTCTCCGGCGAACCCTTCCCCGTCAACCTCGGCAACCCCCACGAAATGACCGTCCTCGAATTCGCCGAAGCCGTCCGCGCCGCCACCGGCTCCCACTCCCCCATCGAATTCCTCCCCCTCCCCACCGACGACCCCCGCCGCCGCCGCCCCGACATCTCCAAAGCCCAGCGCCTCCTCGACAACTGGACCCCCCAGGTCCCCTTCGCCGAAGGCCTCCGCCTCACCATCGACCACATCCGCCGCCAACACGCCGCCTAAATCCAGTCACAACTTTTTTAGCCTTTATCCTCAACAACTTACCGCCAAAAGCTTGCCCTCACCCCCCTACATAATGGGAGTAGAGGTAAGTGATGTCGAACCAACTCGAAACCCCCGCCCCCATCGCCGAATACGAAGCCAAGCTCCGCCGTGAGCTTAACCCCGCCAACATCGTCGAAGACTTCTTCGTCCACGAAATCGCCGCCAACACCATCCTCGCCGGCTTCCTCATCCGCCACATCGTTGCCGACCCGGAGATGGAACACCCTCAAACCCCCCGCCGCATCCGCTCGCTGCACTCCTACCAGCGTCAAACCCCGCCACAACTACGAAGAACTCCGCCGCCACCAGCTAGCCCGCCACCTCCAACAACACGACCCCGAACTCGCCGCCCAACCCCTCCTCCTCGTCATCGCCACCCACACCACCCGCGACGGCCTCCGCAACAAACCCCGCCCAGCCCCCGCGCCGGCCGCACAATCCCTCTCGCGCCAGGGCCGCGAAACACCGCCAGAGGCGGCCATCGCCCAAACCCCCATCACCAAACCACCCACCCCCGGCCGCAACGCCCAATGCCCCTGCGGCTCCGGCCGCAAATACAAACACTGCTGCCTGGGCAAAACCCCGCTCCCCCAAGCCGCCTAACTAAATCAGACAAACAAATCTTAAATCGGCGTTCATCCGCGTTCATCGGCGGCGAAACAAAAGGAGGCTCCCGCCACCCACAAACCCCATCACCCCCCACAGCACCCGTAGCTGAACCGCGACCGTAAGGGAGTCGGCGACACACCCCCGCCCGCAGCGCCACTGCCCCTCGCGCCAGGGCCGCGACAAGCCGCCGGAGGCGGGCCGCGGAGGCCTGGTCGGCTAGCCCCCGCGACAAGCCGCCGCAGGCGGGCCGCTGCCCGCGGTTAGCGGCCGAGTGCGATACACTCATTCCACCCAGGCAATCGCCCGGCGAGAGGCAGCCGCCACCGACGGCCACCCCACCGGCGCTACCACTCGCGGGAGGGCTCCGAACACCCCCGCTACATCTGTACAAGGAGCCTCTATGCTCGCCACGCCCTGGAACCAACGCCACCCCTCTTACGACATCATCGTCATCGGCTCCGGCTACGGTGGCGCCATCGCCGCCGCCCGCCTCGCCGACTCCGCCCTCACCCCCAAACCCTCCGTCTGCATCCTCGAACGCGGCAAGGAATACCAGCCCGGCGACTTCCCCGAATCCGTCCCCGGCGTCCTCGCCCACGCCCGCGGCAACCTCAACCCCCTCGGCCTCTACGAATTCCTCTCCCACCAGGACATCTCCATCGTCAAAGGCTGCGGACTCGGCGGCACCTCCCTCATCAACGCCAACGTCGCCATCGTCCCCGACCGCGAAGTCTTCGAACAGTTCAACTGGCCCTCCGCCATCACCTACGACGAACTCCTCCCCTACTACCGCTGGGCCCGCCAGATGCTCAACGCCGGACCCCACCCCGCGCCCACGACCTCGCCAAAGTCCAGGCCCTCCAGCAGCGCGCCGCCCAACTCGGCCTCAACGCCACCGCCCTCAACATCGCCGTCAACTTCGCCCCCGCCGGTCCCAACGCCCAAGGCGTCCAACAAAACCCCTGCAACGACTGCGGCAACTGCGTCACCGGCTGCAACGTCCGCGCCAAAAACACCCTCCCCATGAACTACCTGCCGCTCGCGAAGCGTGCGGGCGCCCACATCCTCACCCAGGCCAACGTCGAATACATCGAAAAACTCCCCGGCGGCGGTTGGCGCATCCACGGCAAACACGTCGAAAGCCTCGTCGCCCAACCCGGCTTCACCCTCGACGCCCGCGAAGTCATCCTCTCCGCCGGCTCGCTCAACTCCACCGAGCTCCTCCTCCGCTCCGAAATGCACGGCCTCTCCGTCTCGCCCGCCCTCGGCACCAAATTCGGCGGCAACGGCGACTTCTTCGGCCTCGCCTACAACGGCGCCCCCCAAACCAACGTCCTCGGCTACCCCTCCGGCCGCGGACCCGCCCCCGGCGACTCACCCGCCCCCGGTCCCAACATCGTCGGCGTCATCCGCTACAACGCCACTCGCCCCCAAGCCGAGCGCATCACCATCGAGGACTTCTCCTTCCCCGTCGCCTACGTCGACGCCGCCAAAGCCCTCTTTGCCGGCATCCGCGGCCAGGACACCACCGCCGGCGACGAAGCCCAACAACAAGCCCGCCTCAACCGCGACCTCAACCCCTTCTCCCGCCGCCACCACCCCGACGGCGCCATGAACCACTCCATGCTCTACCTCGTCATGGGCATGGACGACGCCCGCGGCGCCATCCACTTCGAAGCCCCCTGGAACGAACCCGACGGCCGCATCCGCATCGTCTGGGATCAGGCCGGCCAGCAGCAGCTCTTCACCCGCATGAACGACGAACTCCGCCGCCATGCCCGCGCCCTCCACGCCAACTTCATCTCTAACCCCACCTGGTCCACCTTCAACGTCCGCCACCTCGTCACCGCCCACCCCCTCGGCGGCTGCCCCATGGGCGACGACTATCTGCAAGGCGCAGTCGATGCCTTCGGCCGCGTCTTCTCCGGCGACGGCTCCGTCCATGACGGCCTCTACGTCACCGATGGCTCCGTCCTCCCCAGCGCCCTCGGCGTCAACCCCTTCCTCACCATCTCCGCCCTCACCGAACGCTTCGCCGAACGCAAAATCCGCCACCTCCAGGGCGAAGCCTATCCCGCCCCGCCCCCGCGCGTCAGCATGGCCGGACTCAGCCCCGTCGAAGCCACCACCTACCACGAAGGCCACCTCGAGGCCCTCTTCCGCCGCACCGAAACGCTCCCCCTCGACCGCTTCATCAACGCCGGCGGCCCGCCCGTCTTCGACCACGCCCACCAGACCATCCGCAACGACCAGTTCTGGAAAGGCTTCTTCCCCAAGGGCCATGTCTTAAACGTCATGTCCTCGGCCATCTATACCGGCTTCCGCAAAAAGTTCTCCAAGGAAGGCGACCGCTTCATCGGCCTCACCTCCGACACCGACAACCGCATCCACGCCCGCAACAGCCTCGAGTTCATCGAACTCAAGAAGGCCACCGGCACCCTCGAAGCCGGCAAGTACATCCTCCTCCGCTACCTCGATCCCCCCTGGCAGGGCTTCTACGACATCTTCAAGATGATCAACGACGACCTGTTGATCGGACGCGTCTACCTCGGCGAATATCCCAACGGCCTGCGCCTCTTCACCTTCCCCATGACGCGCCAGTACGGCTTCAACCAGATGACCGTCGCCGACCACGCCGCCCTCTGGGATACCGCCACCGTCCCCACCGCCGCCGAAGTCGAAGGCGTTTGGCGCATGGACGCCGTTTCCAATCACAACCACTCCGGCGGCGTCGCCCACCTCGAGTTCTCCAATAAGCCCGACGGCCGCCTCGAAGCCCGCTATCAGCTGATGGGCCTGCTGGAAGGCATGATCGTCCCCAGCTTCCTCTCTGATCACTTCCAGCTCCGCGACTTCACGCCCTTCCACGACGAGATCCGCAAGATCTCCGGCGACCTCTTGATCGGCAAGTACATCGGCGCACTCCCGCCCGGCTTCCCCGTCAACGCCGCCACGCCCTCCCTCGGCATCATCCAAACCGAGCCCGGCGGCCAGTTCGGCTTCTATTACCTGCTCACCCGCACCACCAAAAAGAGCATCCGCATGCTCTCCATCCTGTCGCCCTTCCTCGATGCCCAACTCCCCGACGGCGTCGGCCTCATCTTCGATGAACAGATGGTCGGCTCCTCATGGCAAGGCGACCCCGCGCCCGCTCCCAACACCGGCTTCGCGCCCCCCGCCGGCGCCTCCCCCTGCTCCTTCCAGGTCCGCATGATCATCGACGATGTGAACTCCTTCGTCGAAGGCGTCGAACACGAAGCCCGCCTCAAGGGCACGATCACCTTCGACTCGCTCGCCGGACAAGGCCCCGGCACCTACACCGTCGATGAGTCCGCCAGCCGCTTCCACTACCTGCGCGTCAACCCCGAAACCGAAGAGGCCGAGATGCGCTACCACATCGAGTTCTCCACCAACGCCGGACGCCGCTTCACCCTCGACGGCACCAAATACATGCAGCGCGACGGCCGCGCCGGCCCGCAAATCATCCGCCAGCTATTAGAGGATTACACGACCCTTTACTGCGAAATTACCGAACGCCTGCCCGATGCCTCCACCGCTAAAATCGGACACGCCTATCTGAAATTCCGCACCTTTGAGGACCTCGCCGCCCTCGGCAACCTCGCCGGCTTCCTCGCCTCCTTCCAGGTCACCGGCACCAACGATCCGGTCACCCAGCTCCAGGCCCGCATGAAGTTCATCGCCTTCACCGGCCAGTTCGTCCAGTACGAATACGACCCCCTCTCCGTCGGCCCCGACAACCTCGCCGCCGACGTCCAATCCGCCGTCCGCCGAGGCGCCGACACCCCCGACTTCTTCTCCACCCAACCCTCGGCTGACCTCCAGGCCATCCTCAAGGACACGCCCACCCTCCCCATCGAGAAGCTCCTCAACCACGGCGCCGTCCGCTACGACATCGCCAACAAGCGCGTCCACCGCGATGCGTTCTGGAAAGGCTCCTTCGCCAAAGACTCCTTACTCGGCTGGACCGAACGCGCCACGCAATCCCTTCTCAACGGCGCCGTCCAGGTCACAGGCAACTTCACCGGCGGCGGCTTCTGGAAGCGCTTCGACTCCCTCAACGCCGGCGTCGCCAAGGGCCACGTCGTCAACTACGAACTCGCCGCCCTCCCCGGCCTCCCCGAGGTGCGCAGCGTGATCTATCCCGACAACGTGCGCCCCTACTTCAAGAAGGGCGACGAAGTCCTGCTGCTCACCTACACCAACGACCCCTACAAGATGGTCTACGACACCATCAAGGTGATCGACGAGAACAACGCCATCGGCGTGATGCACATCGGCGACTTCCCCAACGGCATCGTCATCGCCACATTCACGATGGCCCGCCACAACTACCCCTTCGAGAACATGGCCGTCCAGGACCACGACGCCCTCTTCGACTCACCCGAAGCCAAGCAGCCCACCGCCGCTGACCTCACCGGCACTCCTCCCATCACTTGGCAAGGCCGCCTGGCTTACCTAGACACCCCCGACACCAGCCTCCGCAACCAGGCCGCCCCCGTGCTCTTCCAAGTCCGCTTCGAACAGCAGGGCGCGCAACTCACAGCCAAGTGGAAAGCCAACGGCCCCGGCGTAGACACCCCTGAGCACGCACACCCCATCGACCCAACCACCGCCCGCCTCCTCGGCACCGACACCCTCCTCTGCCGCTGGACCCCGGACTTGATCCCCGCTGACGCCGCCGCTTTCCTAGCCGCCGTCCTCCACACCCCGCGAGGAGCACCGCTCCTACGCCTCGTGCTCACGCGCACATAATCAGACAAAATAGTCTGTTATTCGCGTTCATCTGCGTTCATCGGCGGCCCTAATCCGGCTTCGAACCCAACCCCGGATTCGGCCCCCGCGCCCCCGGCTCGCTCACCGCCCGCTTACGCTTCACAGGCGTTGTCGACTCCCGCGCCGCCGCAATGTCCTCCGCCGTAGCCCGCCGGAACCCGCCGCTCTCCGCCGCCGCCGCCGCTTCAGCCTCCGCCTCACGCCCCCCCGAGGGAGCCGAAGGCGACCCGCCCCCCTCACTCACCGTCGTCGATCGCGGCCCCAGCTTCGGCACCACATACCGCCGCCGCATCTTCACCTCCGCCCCCGCATACCGCCGCGCCGCCGCCGCGCTCAACTGCGCATCCACCATCCGCGACTCCCCCTCCGCGCCTCATCCGGTAACAGGAAGTACAACGCATACCGGCTGCGAATCCGCCGCAGCGTCCGCTCCACCGCCGAGCCATCCGACAAAATCAGACTATCCCCTCCTGAATCCCGAGCAATCTCCTCCGTCCCCGCCGGCCGCGTCCGCCCCATCGCCGGACCCCGCCCGCCGCCACCACCCGGACCAATAATCACCGGACCACCACCCCCGCCGCCCGGCCAACCACGGCCGCCACCCGGCCAACCGCCGCCTGTCCCACCTCCGCCCGGCCAAGTCCCGCCGCTCCCAGGCCACCCACCGCCCGACGGCTGCCGCCTCGGCGGAAACTGCCCGCCACCGCCGCCCCCGCGCCCATACCCCGGCACGATCGCCTGCGCCACCAGCACGCTCAACACCGCATCGGCCGACGTCAGTGCCCGCCCCACCCGCGTCTCATCGCGCTCAAACTCCGTCTGGTCGTCGGTCACAATCACAATCGCCCGCCGCGCCTCGGTCCGCGCGTTGCGCTCCACATACCGCGCCGCATCCACCAGCGCCCGCGTGATGTCCGTGCCCCCGTTAAAGCTCTCTTGATCGAGCAGCGAATCCAGCTCGCGCGAAGCTTCCTGCGGATTCCCCCGAAACGGCGCCCGCAGCCGCGTCGCCCGGTCAAACACCATCACCCCCACGCGGTCCTCGCGCCCCAATACCGATAGCGCCCCGCGCGACGCCCGCGCCACCTGCTCCAGATGCGGCCTCATGCTCCCGCTCACATCGAGCAGCAGCAGAATGTCCACCGGCATGTTCTCGGCGGCGAAGTTGCGGATCTCCACCTCGCGCCCTTGCTCGCGCAGCACGAAGTCCTCGCGCTCCAGCCGCGTCAGCGCATCGGAGTTGCGGTCGAGCACCTGCACGTCCACCCGCACCAGCGAGACATCGCTGCGGAAGATCACCTCTTCCTCAGCCGCCGCCACGCCCAACGTCAACGCGAACACGCCCGCAAGCTTCCAGTTCATCTGCGCTGGTGAGTGTGACGCCCCGCCCCCGCGCCGGTTTCCCGGATCAAACCCTCTTTACACGATCCGCGTCAACACCTGCACCCAGCCCGGCTCGCGCAGCAGCTCGCCCATCCGCGCCCGCCCGCTCGTGATGTGCGCCGACTTGCCATGCGCCTCCAGCGCCGCCTCGCTCGTCCACTCTTCAATGAAGGTGAACTTCCCCCCATCGCTCAAATCGACAAACAGGTCATAGCGGAGGCAGCCCTCCTCCGTGCGCGTCGGCGCAACGAACCCCTCGAGAATCTCCCGCAGCGCGGCTTCGCTGCCCGCCTTGGCATGGATGTGAGCTACTACGTCGATCTTGGACATACGTCCAGATTACCAGCGCGTGCTCTCAGCCCTTCACCACCGCCGGCACCACCTCCACCGACACGCTGATGATCTGCTCGCCCCCGCCCAGCGCCACGCCCTTCACCGGCGTCACGTCCTGATACTCGCGCCCCCAGGCCAGCGTCACATGCTGCCCCTTCGGCCGCACGTTGTTCGTCGGGTCGAAGTCCTGCCAGCCAAACACCGGGCAGTGCACCGACACCCACGCGTGCGACGCCTCGGCCCCCACCGTCTTCTCGCCGCTGCGCAGATAGCCGCTCACATACCGCGCCGGCAGCCCCAGCGAACGCAGGCAGGCAATCATGAGGTGCGCAAAGTCCTGGCACACGCCCTTGCGCTTCTTCAACACCTCGCCCACCGGCGTCGTCACCGACGTCGCCCGCGGGTCATACTCAAACTCCTTGCAGATGCGGCTCGACAACTCCGCCACCGCCGCCAGAAACGGACGCCCTTCGCTGAACGACGGCCGCGCATAGTCCGCGTAAGCGGCGGCCAGCGGCGCTTGCGGCGAACCATACGTGAACGGCACAGCCTCAAACAGCTCGCCCTCCACGCTCCCCCGCAACTGGTCGCGCACGCTCTCCCACTTCGGCGACAGCGTCGCCTCGGGCGGTTCGTTCGCTTCCACCTCCACCAGGCACGACGACGTGATCGTCAGCGTCTCGTGCGGCGAGTGAATCGCAAAGTAGGTCACCTCGTTGCCGAAGTAATCGCGCCGCGCATCGACAAAGTCCGGCTCCGGCACAATCGTCAGCTCATGCTCCAGCAGCGTCTGCGCCGGATGCTCGCGCGGGCACAGGTGGACCTCGCTGTGACAGATCGACACAGGGTCGCTGTACATGTACATCGTCGTGTGCGTGGCCCGGTAGATCATCGTCGTCCTATGGCGCGAGCAACCGCCGCGACGTCACCGCGTGGCTGAAGTAGCGCCGCGTCAACGCCTCCGACAACGCCCGCAACTCCGCCAGTTGCCGCCCCAGCAGCGCATCCAACGTCGACCACCGCCCCGCCGGATCGGGCCGCGTCAGTTCATGCACCTCGCACAACTGCACCGACGTCAACAGCCGCAGCGCAATGCGCGCCTCCTGCGGCCGCCGGATCTTGCTCTGGCTCTCCGGCAGTTGATCGATGTGCTCCACCAGTTGCACAAACTGGAAGGCGATCGAGCGCGGGTTCACCTCGTCCACCAGCAGCAGGTCGAGCACCAACTCCGGCAACACCGACGTCAGATAGCGCGAGCGGTAGGTGATGCTTGAGTCGGCAATGTCGAGCACGGCCTCCAGCACACCCGCGTCGGCCCCGCATGATTCGGCGATGCCATAGCGCAGCACCTCGGTCATCTGGATGCTCCGCTCCATGCGCCGCCCGATGTCCAGGAAGCGCCAGCCGTCGCCGCGCGTCATGCCCTCCATCACCAACCCGCTGAACGCCGACAGCGACAGCACCACTTCGTTCAACCGGTCCTGCGCGCTGCTGATCAGCAACGGCTCGGCCGGCGCGGGCGCTGACAACTGGTCGCCCAGCCGGCTCAACACACGCCACGCATCGCCTGAGATGCGGTCGCGCAACAGCCACGCCACCTGCCTCACCTGCTCCATCGTCCGCGCCAGCGGGCTCTTGCCCTCGATCTCATAGAGCATCGCCAGCACGCCGCGCTCGCGCGCCTCGGCCGTCGACTCCTCCACCGCCTCGGCCGGCAGATAGCCCAGCGCGCGCAGAATCTGAATGCCCGTCTCCACCCCCGCCGACGAAGCCCGCTCGCTCTCTTCGCTCAACCGAGGCAGAATCGCCCGCACCAGCCGCACCGCCATCTCCACGCGCTCGGCATAGCGCCCCAGCCAGAAGAGGTTGTCGGCCACGCGGCTCGGCAGGTCGAACGTGGCGCGGCTGATCTCCAGCGGATGCGAGGCCGGCCGCAGCAGCGTCAGGTGCGGCGCCGCATCGTCGCCCGGCACCCATGTGTCCTTGCTGCCGCCGCCCTTCTGCATCGACACCACGAGGCTGTCCAGGCTCGACGTCACGCGCGTCAGCCCGCCCGGCATCACGCGGTAGGAATCGCCGCAGGCCACCGCATACACGCGCAGCACCATGTGCCTCGGCAGCAGCTTGCCTTCGTTCCACACCGGCACCGTGGACAGCGACACCTGCTCCTGCGCCACATACTGGTCCGGCCGCGCGCGATCTTCTCCAACAGCTCGGCCCGCTCGCTCTTGCTCAGCTTGGCTCCGAAAATCGGCTGCTGGCCGAACGACGAAAAGGTCGGCTTCACCACCAGGTTGTCCAGATGCTCGGCCACGTAGTCGAACGGCCTCTGCTGTCCGCACCACCATGTGGCCACCGAGGGAATCTTCAACTCCTCACCGAGCAACTGGCGGCACAGCCCCGGCAGAAACGCCGCCGTCGCCGCCGTCTCCACCAGCCCTGAACCGAGCGCGTTGGCGATGGCCACGTTGCCCGACCGAACCGCCTGCACCAGTCCCGGCACGCCCAGCATCGAGTCGCCGCGCAGCTCCAGCGGATCGCAGAAGCTGTCGTCCTGCCGCCGCAAAATCACATCCACCGGCAGCAGCCCGCCGAGCGTCTTCACCAGCACGCGGTTGTCGCGCACCGTCAGGTCGCCGCCCTCCACCAGCGTGTAGCCCAGATAGCGGGCCAGGAAGGCGTGTTCGAAGTACGTCTCGTTATAAGGACCCGGCGTGAGCAGCACAATGCGCGGGTTCTCTTTGTGGCTCGGCACCAGCTTGAGCAGCGTGTCGCGATAGGTCTGAAAATAGTTGGCCAGCCGCTGCACCTGCCCGTCGCCAAACAAATCGGGCAGCACGCGCGAGATCACCAGCCGGTTCTCCAGCGCATAGCCCGCGCCCGAGGGCGCTTGCGTGCGGTCGGCGATCACCCACCACTGGCCGTCGGGCGAGCGCGCCAGGTCAGCCGAGTAGACGTGGATGTAGGTGCCGCCCGGCACCTGGATGCCGTGGCAGGGCCGCAGAAAGTTGGGGTTCTCAAAGATGAGCCGCGGCGGCAGCATGCCTTCGCGCAGCAGGCGCTGCGGACCATACAGGTCGGCCAGCATCGTGTTCAGCAGCCTCGCCCGCTGCGTGATGGCCGCCTCCAGGCGCCGCCACTCGCCCGGCTCCATGACCAGCGGCACAGGATCGAGCGTCCACGGCCGCGCCGTGCTGCGCGGGTCGCCATACACGTTGTAGGTGATCCCGTTTTCGTGGATCACCCGCTTGCCCTCTTGCCACCGCCGCGCCAGTTGCGCGTGGCCCATGCCGGCGAGCGCCTCCAGCGTGCCGCGCCACTGTTCGCGCACACGTCCATCCGGCCCTACCGCTTCATCGTGGTAGGCCGGCCGCGGTTGATACCGCCATTGCGCTTCCAGTCCCGGGGGCGTTGCCGCCCCTTCCTTGCTCATTGAAGTAAAGCCCTGATTATCCCATCCGGCGGCCGCCCGGTGTGCGCACCGCCCGCCGCAGGTCGAGCGTGAGCGGGTAGTTCGGGCTCTCCTCCACCGGGGGAATGTCCATCGGCCCCGGCGTATGGCCGAACTCGAAGAAGCGCGCCCCGCGCCTCCCTTCGGCCTCAAAGGCGTTCACCGGGAAGGTGGCGAAGTTGCGCCCGCCGGGATGCGCCACGTGATACGTGCAGCCGCCAATCGAACGCCCCGTCCAGGTATCGAGGAAGTCAAACACGAGCGGCGTATGCACGGGCACCGTCGGATGCAGGCACGACGGCGGCTGCCAGGCGCGGTAACGCACGCCGGCCACCCACTCGCCGTTCACGCCCGTCCCATGCAGCGGCACACGCCGGCCGTTGCAGGTCACAATGTGGCGGCGGTCCACCAGGCCCGTCACCTTCACCTGCACGCGCTCCACTGAGCTATCGACAAAGCGCGACGTGCTGCCCCCCTGGGTCTCTTCGCCGAGCACATACCAGGGCTCGGTGGCCTGCCGGATCTCCATCTCCATGCCCATGTGGTTCACGCGCCCGAACACCGGATAGCGGAACTCGAAGTGCGGCGCGAACCAGGCCGGATCGAAGTCGAAGCCCGCGCTCGCCAGGTCGTCCATGATGCCGGCAAAGTCGCGCTGCACAAAGTGCGGCAGCATGAACTGGTCATGCAGCCGCGTGCCCCACTCCACCGGCGCATGCACGAACGGCTCACGCCAGAACCAGGCCAGCAGCGCCCGCACCAGCAGTTGCTGCGTGAGGCTCATGCGGGCGTGCGGCGGCATCTCAAAGCCGCGCAGCTCGAGCAGGCCGAGGCGGCCCGTCGAGGAGTCCGGCGAATACAGCTTGTCGATGCAGAACTCGGCGCGGTGCGTGTTGCCGGTGACGTCGACCAGGATGTGGCGGAAGATGCGGTCCACCAGCCACGGCGGGCACCAGCCTTCGCCCGGCAGCGGCACCTGGCTGAAGGCGATCTCCAACTCGTACAGGCTGTCCTGCCGTGTCTCATCCACGCGCGGCGCCTGCGACGTCGGGCCGAGGAAGATGGTCGAGAACATATAAGACAGCGATGGATGGTTGAGCCAGTAGCCGATCATGCTGCGCAACAGATCGGGGCGGCGCAGGAAGGGGCTGTCGGCTGGCGTCGAGCCGCCCAGCACAAAGTGGTTGCCGCCGCCGGTGCCGGTGTGGCGGCCGTCGAGCATGAACTTCTCGGCGCAGAGCCGCGCGTTGCGCGCGTCCTCATAGAGCGAGGTGGTGTTGTAGACCAGCTCGTCCCAACTGTGCGCGGGATGGATGTTCACCTCGATCACGCCCGGATCGGGCGTCACCTTGATGTTCTGCAGCCGCCAGTCGAACGGCGGCGAATAGCCTTCGAGCACGACCGGCGTCTTCAACTGCGCGGCCGTGTCTTCGATGGCGGCGACGAGATCGATGTAGTCTTCCGTCGCTTGCACCGGCGGCATGAAGACGTGCAGCGTGCCATTACGCGGCTCGACGCACAGGGCCGTGCGCACGACCCACGGCGCGGGTTCGCCGGGCTTGGGCACGCGGTCGCGCTCGCCGCCGCGGCGCTGCATCACGGGCGGCTCCACGGCGCGGCGCTCGGGAATGGGCAGCGGCGCGCGATTGATCATCGGGTCCACCTGCTCGCGGATGGGCGCCAGCGCGGAGGAAACCCAGGGCAGGCTCGGCAGCGGCAGGCGGAAGCCGACCGGTGAATCGCCGGGCATCAGGAACAGGTGCTGGCCGCGCAGCATCCACAAGCCCGTTTGCCATTCCGGTCCGCTCTTGCCCCAACCGCGCTGGATGGGCAGCACGTAGCCCACCGGCGTGTTCAGGCCGCGCTCAAAGACGCGCCGCACGCGCTCGCGGTCGATCGTGCTCTCCAGCTTGTTGTCGATCGGGTCGAGGTTGATGGGGAGCGTGCGCTCCTGTTGCAGGTAGTGCAGCGGATCTTCGAAGGCGGCGTTCACATAATCGGGCTCGACGCCGAGGCGCGCGGCCAGCGTCTCAGCGAAGCGCTGCGCATCGAGCGGCGTCTGGTTGTGCTGCTCGCCGGCGCGGGCGATGAGGTCGCGGTTGCGCCACAGCGGAATGCCGTCGCGCCGCCAGTAGATCGCCAGCGCCCAGCGCGGCAGCGGCTCGCCGGGATACCACTTGCCTTGTACGTAATGGAGCAGGCCGCCTTCGGCATAGCGCACGCGCAGGCGGTCAAGCAGGTCCTCGGCGCGCACGCGCTTGTCGTGGCCCAGCGCGGCGGTGTTCCATTGCTCGCCGTCCATGTCGTCGATGGAGACAAAGGTCGGCTCGCCGCCCATGGTGAGGCGCACATCCTGCGCGGTGAGCGCGGCGTCCACAAGGTGGCCCAGCGATTCGATGCGGCTCCACTGGTCATCGGAATAAGGCAGCGTGACGCGCGGGTCCTCGTGGATGCGCGTCACCTTCATCTCATGAGCGAACTCGACCTCGCATTGCTCCACGGCCCCGGTAATGGGCGCGGCCGATGAGGGATCGGGCGTGGCGGCAATGGGCAGGTGGCCTTCGCCGGCGAGCATGCCCGAGGTGGGGTCAAGGCCGATCCAGCCGGCGCCGGGCAAATAGACCTCGGTCCAGGCATGCAGGTCAGTGAAGTCCTGTTCGGTGCCCGCCGGGCCTTCGAGCGGCTTTTCGTCGGCGCGCAGTTGAATGAGGTAGCCGGAGACGAAGCGCGCGGCCAGGCCGAGGTGGCGCAGCAGTTGGACGAGCAGCCAGGCCGAGTCGCGGCAGGAGCCGCTGGCGCGCTCAAGCGTCTGCTCGCAGGTTTGCACGCCCGGCTCCATGCGGATGAGGTAGCGGATGTCGCGCTGCAGGCGCTGGTTGATTTCGACCAGGAAGTCGATGCTGCGCCGCTCGGTGCGGTCGACGCTGGCGAGCAGCGTCATGAGGTGCGGGCCGTGCTCGCGGATCTCGAGGAACGGCGCGAGTTCCTTCTTGAGCGCGGGCTCGTAGGCGAAGGGGAAGTCGGTGGCGCTCGGTTCGAGGAAGAAGTCGAAGGGATTGACCACCGTCATTTCAGCGACCAGGTCGACCTCGACGGTGAAGCTGCGGGTCTTCTCGGGAAAGACAGCGCGGGCGAGGTAGTTGCTTTGCGGGTCCTGCTGCCAGTTGAGGAAGTGGTTGCGCGGCTCGATCTTGAGCGAGTAGCTGGTGACGCGCGTGCGGCAATGCGGCGCCGGGCGCAGGCGGATGACCTGGGGCGAGAGCGTCACCAGGCGGTCGTAGTGATAGGTGGTTTTGTGGTGCAGCGCAACACGTATGGGCATGGCGTTCGCAGGTTTAGGGTCGCCCTGCGACGGGGGAGGGAGGACTTCGATTATAGCGTGAGCCGTGGCGCGGGGCCGCGCCTCTGGTACGCTGTTCCTTCTCATGCCCGAATCATTTCCCGAGTCGTTTGTTGGCTGGGCCTTGTTGTGCGCGGCGGCCTTTGGCGCCGGTGTCGTGAACTCGGTGGCCGGCGGCGGCACGCTGCTCACGTTCCCGTCGCTGCTGGCCGTGATGTCGCCCGTGCTGGCTAATGGGACGAGCACGTTTGCGCTGTTTCCAGGCTCGCTCGCCGCGGCGTGGGGCTATCGCACGGAGCTGGCGCGCTGCCGCAAACACCTCGTGCGCCTGCTGCCGCCCAGCTTCATCGGCGGCGTGATCGGCTCGCTGCTGGTGACGCGCTTGCCGGAGCGCGTCTTCGCCGACGCCGTGCCGTGGCTGCTGGTGACGGCCTCGACGCTGCTGCTGGTGCAGAAGCCGCTCTCGCGCTGGGTGGGGGCGCATCCGCATGAGGAGCCGGCAGCGCGGACGCTGGCGGCGATCGTCTTCTTCCAGTTCCTCGTCGGAGTGTATGGCGGCTACTTCGGCGCGGGCATCGGCATCCTCATGTTGAGTTCGCTGGCCTTCGTCGGCATCCACGACATCCATGAGATGAACGCCGTGAAGACCGTGCTGGCGGCGGCCATGAACGGCGTCACCATCGTCGTGTTCGCGCTCTCGGGGGCGATTGTGTGGAAGGTGGCCTTCGTGATGGCCGTGGCCGCTTCGGTGGGCGGCTACACGGGGGCGCGCGTGGCTCGGAAGATGCCCGCACCCTTCATTCGCGGGCTTGTGGTGGCGATTGGCTTCGGCGTAGCCGCTTACTCATTCTTCGGCAAGCGCTGATTACTCGCTCGATTTGTCGAGGCGTTCCAGGTATTCGACAACGGCATCGGCGCCGCCGCGTTTGGCGTGGGCGAGCAGTGTGATCTTGTGCGGCCCCAGCGAGCGGTGGATGCCGGGCATGGCCGTGCACATGGCCTTCACGACGTCGAGCTTGCCGAGCATGGCGGCGGCGAAGATGTCCACGCGCGCGCCTTTCTCAATGAGGTAGAGGGCGATCTCCTTGTTGCCCATGTGCGAGGCGCCGCCGAGTCCGGTTTCAAAATCGCCGCCGCCCCAATCCCAGGTGGCGTTGAGCAGGCCGGGCTGTTCGGCGAGCATCTCTTTGGTGCGGTCGAACTTGCCATGCGCCGCGCCGACGAACTCCTTGACCAGATCGAGCGCCAGCGGCGGACCTTTGTCCACCTTCTTCTTGGCCGGGACGGTTTGAGCCGCCGCGAGGCTGCCCACAAGGGCAGGCGCGGAACCGAGAAGCAGACGCCGGTTGATCATGCGAGGTACAGACGGCGTGCCGATGGAAAGGTTACGCGGCTACTCGTAACGCAGCGCTTCGGTCGGTTCGAGATTGGCGGCGCGGACGGCGGGGATGGTGCCGCTCAACAGGCCCACCAGCAGCAGCGCTCCGGCCGAGACGAGCGCGCTTTCGAGCGAGATGAGCAACCGCAGGTCGCCTTTGCCCGACTCGTCCTCGAAGAGCTCGCTGAGCATGGGCACGGTGCCGACGGCGGTGGCGATGGAATAGCTGAGGGCGAGGCCGATGAGTCCGCCGACGACGGTGATGACGAGCGCTTCGGCGAGGAACTGGACGCGGATGTGCACCCGTTTGGCGCCCAGGGCGCGGCGGATGCCGATCTCCTTCACTCGCTCATCGACGCTGACGAGCATGATGTTCATGAGGCCGATGCCGCCGATGCCGAGCGTGAGCACGCCGATGAACAGCAGCAGCGTTTGCAGGCCGATGGTGAGGCCGTCGATGATGGGGCGGAACTCCTCGCGGCCAAAGGCGCCCACGGCGCGCTGGTCGAGCGGATGGAAGCGGTGGCGGCGGCCCATGATCTCGCGGAACTGGTAGATGGCCTGGCGTTCGAGGCTGGGCGCGACGGGGTTGAAGACGATGACCGGCGGATACTGCGCGTTCCACAACTGCTCGGCGGCTGAGTAGGGAATGAACAGGCACTGGTCGTCGGGCGAGAAGTAGTTGCTCAACTGGAACTTGGTTTCCATCATGCCGATGATGAGGAAGCGCAGGCCGCCGATGCGCACGGTTTCGCCCACGGCCTGGCGGTTGCCGAAGAGCTTCTCCTTGGCCTTGGAGCCGATGAAGGCGACGCGGCGCGCGCCGGCCTGATCTTCGGCGTTGAGCCAGCGGCCTTCCGAGGGCACCTCGTTGCGGATGTCGCCGTATTCGGGGAAGACGCCGCGGATGGCCAGCACGTTCTGCTTGTCGCCATAGGTGACCGGAAGGCGGTTGAACGTTTCGAGCGAGATTTGTTTGATCACGCTCGACTCGGCGCGGAGGGCGTCGGCGTCGGCCTTCTCAAAGCGGATGCGGCGGCCGGAGCGTTCGCCGCCGGCCTGCATGCTGGTTTGGCCGGGGCGGGCGATGATGACGCTTTTGCCGAAAGCGTCGAAACCGGCCACCAGCACGCGGCGGAAGCCGCTGCCATAGGCCATGAGCAGCGTCACCGAAGCGATGCCCCAGACGATGCCGAGCATGGTGAGGAAGCTGCGCAGCGGGTTGCGGCGGAGGGCGATCCAGGCCTGGATGAGGACTTCGATGAAGATGCCCATATGGCTATGCCTCGTAGCGCAGCGCTTCAATCGGATCGATGGAGGCGGCAATGGTGGCCGGGTAGACGGCGGCGAGCAGGGCGACCAGGCCGAGCAGGCCGAGCGAGCCGAGCGTGACGCGCCAGTCAGCAATGAGCCCGGCGAAGAACGGCGGCATCTCCATCGAGTTGACGAGGGAGCAGAGGCCGAAGGCCATGCCCAGGCCCAGCGCGCCGCTGAAGAAGACGATGATCAGCGTTTCGGCGAAGAACTGGCTGACGATGGAGCCGCGCGTGGCGCCGATGGCTTTGCGGATGCCGATCTCGCGTGTGCGTTCGCGGACGGCGACGAGCATCACGTTCATCACGCCGATGCCGCCGAGGAAGAGCGTCACCACGCCGACGGCGCCGAGGAAGATCTTCATGCCATCGGTCATGCTGCGAAAGGCGCGGGCCTCCTTGAAGGTGTCCCACACGGGGACGGCTTCCTTGTCGTTGGGGTCAAAGCCATGCAGGCGGGCGAGGCCGCGGCGGACCTGGAATTCGCAGGCGTCGTGCTGTTCGACCGAGGCCGGGACGACGAGCAACTGATCGATGACGTGGGGCAGGGAAGGCGGCGGCTGGGGAAAGTCGCGCACGACGGCGCCGATGGGCACGAAGATCTTCGACACGTCGCGGCCGTTGTAATCCGAGTTCTGCTCCTTGCGCTTGAGCACGCCGATCACTTCATAGGGGAAGCCGTTCATGGTGATGGTTTCGCCGAGGGCGGGCTTGTCGCCGTAGAGTTGCTTGCGGACGTCGGAGCCGATGAAGGCGACGCGGCGGGCCTGTTCCACGTCGAGCCAGTTGTAGAAGCGGCCCTCCTCGATATCGAGCGAGCGGACGTGTTGAAAGGGCGGCAGCGAGCCGGTGACCATGAGCGCGCCGGCGTTGAAGCGGCTGCGCACCTGCAGGCCGCCGCGGGCGAACTCGGGCAGGACGTGGGCGCAGTCGGGGGCTTCGGCGGCGAGGGCGATGTGGTCGGTGTCGCGCCAGCGCAGGCGGCGACCGGCGCGCGCGCCCCCCGCCTGCATGCTGGTGCGGCCGGAGAAGATGATGATGAGGTCCTTGCCCATGGTCTGCATCTGGATCTCGTGGCCTTTGCGCAGGCCTTCGCCGGCGGCCACCATGAGGGTGATGGAGAGGATGCCCCAGGCGATGCCGAACATGGTGAGGAAGGTGCGCATCTTGTGCGCCCAGAGGGTGCGGAAGGTGGCGTCGAGGAGATCGCGGAAGGTCATGGCCGGGCGCTCCTTATTGCAGGATCACCTGGTCGCCCGACTTGAGGCCTGAGAGGAGCTCGGCCTTGACGCCGTTGGTGATGCCCACCTGGACGGGGACGGCGCGGCGGCCCTTGGGGGCGGTGGGGTCGGGCACCTCGACGGTGGCTTTGCCGTCGCGGCCGAAGAGCACGGCGCTCTCCGGGGCCAGCAGCACGTTCTTCTTCTCATGCAGGACCACTTCGGCGTTGGCGCTCATGTTCGCCTTGAGCAGGCCGCCGGGGTTCTTGATGGAGACGCGCACTTCGAAGGTGGTGACGTTTTCCTTCTCCTCGCCGAGCGGCGAGATCTTGATCACGTTGCCGGAGAACTTCTTGTCCTTATAGGACTCGACGGTGATGCGCGCTTCCTGGCCGAGGCTGATCTTGCCGATGTCGGCCTGGTCGACCTTGCCGAGCACGAAAACGTCGCTCACATCGCCGAGCGTCATCACCAGCGTGGCCTGCGAGCCGAGGACGAGGATGGAGCTGACGGCGTCGCCCACTTCAACGTCGCGCGAGAGCACGAGGCCGTCCATGGGGCTGACGATGGTGGAGTGGCGCAGGTCCTCTTCGGCGCGTTCGAGGAAGGCCTGGGCTTGCGCGGCCTGGGCCTTGGCGCGGGCGATGTCGGCCTTGGTCACGGTAATGTTGCGCATGGCCACCAGTTGCTTGTTGCGGGCCACTTCATAGGTCCGCTCGGCTTCTTCGAGCACGGCACGCGAGATAAGGCCCTGCTTGTGCATTTGCGAGGCGCGGTCGACGCTGGACTTGAGGAAGGGCAGCTCGGGCGCTTCGGCCTCGGCGCGGGTGCGTTCATGGGCCGCTTCGGCCATCTGTTCGGCGGCTTGCGTGGCGGCAAGCGAGGCGCGGGCTTCTCGCACGCGGGCGCGCAGCTCTTCCTTATCGAGTTCGGCGAGGATGTCGCCCTGCTTCACATACTGGCCGTAGTCGACGAGCAGCTTTTCGACGATGCCGCTGGCCTTGGACTTGACCTCCACCTTGACGCGCGGTTCGATCTTTCCCGTGGCCACGACGCTGCGCGCGATGTCGCCGGTCTCCACTTTCGAGAGCTTCGAGGGGTCGATGGAGTAGTCGGGCTTGAGCTTGGCCTGCAGGTAGAGACCTCCGGCCGTGAGCAGCCCGATGATGACGACGAGGCTGATGCCCCACTTGATCCAGCGCCGTTTGCTTCTTCCGTTACCGTTTGCCATGTATGAATCCGTTCCACCTTCCGTTACGGAACTAGTGACGAGGAAGTTCCCTCAGATGGCAATACGAATGAGGAGGGTGGATGGTTGGCAACGGTTGACCGACAAAGGAAAAGGCCCCGGCGGCGCGTGCGCAGTCGGGGCCGGTGGATGCGGCGGCAGTGGTCCAGAGCGCACAGGGCCGGGCGGCGGTGTTCGCCGCCCAGGCTCCGTTGTGCGCGGTGTGACTAAAAGACCATGCGCATGCCAAGCTGTACGCGGCGGGCCGGATTGGCGGCCGAGACGATGCCGAAGCCGGGGCCGCCGAACGTGGAGCCGGCTTCCTGGAAGTTGGTGTGGTTTGTGGAGTTGAACATTTCGGCGCGGAACTGCAGGCCGAAGCGTTCGGTGAGGGAGAAGTTGCGCAGGATGCTCATGTCGAGCGAGAAGAGGCTGTCGCCGCGGACGATGCCCGGGCCTTGATTGCCGAAGGTGTACTGGGCGGGTTGGGAGAAGGCGTCGGTATCGAACCAGCGGTTGAGGGTGCGCTGATCGCTTGACAGATTCGGGTTGCGCGAGAGATCGGCGCGCTGGGAGCCGGCCGAGAAGACAAAGGTGTTGTTGATCTGCGTGGCGACGGTGAAGGGCGGAGCCGATTGCCAGGTGAGCAATCCGCCGATGGACCACTGGCCGATGATGTAGCTGAGCGGCCCGCTGGTGACGTATTTGCGGCCTTTGCCGAAGGGGACTTCATAGAGGCCGGAGTAGGTGAGGCGGTGGCGGATATCGTTGCCGGAGGGGCCCCAGTCGTTGCGGCGGTTGTAGTAGTCGGAGTAGACGTTGCCGGTTTCACCAAGCGCGCCGCCGCCGCCCTCGTTGGTGTTGTTGAGGTTCTTGGAGAAGGTGTAGGTGCTGAGGACGCTGACGCCGGCGGCGAAGCGGCGTTCGATCTTCACCGAGCCGGCGTGGTAGGCCGAATCGCCGAGGCTGGGCAGGACGATGTTGACGCCTGTGAACTGCGGGAAGGGCCTGTAGGCCTGGGTGGTGAAGCGGCCGGCGAGCTCGGGGCGGATCTGGTTCATCGAGATGTTGGAGCTGGCGAGCTTGTGGGAGACGTTGCCGATGTAGGCGCCTTCGATGAGCCAGCGGTTGGCCAGTTCGCGCTGCGCGGTGAAGTTCCATTGCTGCGAATAACCGGTGCGGCGGTTGAGTTCATAGAAGGTGACGTTGGTATTGGTGGGGCGGCCGACGGCCACGGAGCCGAACGAGTCGTTGAGCGTGGCGGCGGCGAGGGAGACGTTGACGCCGTTGCGCAGCAGCAGGGCGGGGGTGATGCCGTTGTCGGGCGAGTTCAGGCTGGCCGACTTCTCATAGCCGAGCGAGGCTGAGGTGGGCACGCCGGCATCGAAGGGATGGGCGAAGAAGATGCCATAGGCGCCGCGGATGACCGTGGTGGTTGAGCCGAAGGGCTTCCAGGCAAAGCCGAAGCGGGGTCCGAAGTTGTTCCAATCGGTGTCGTAGACCGAGTCGCGCCAGCCGTTGACGCCGCCGAACTTGATCACGCCTGGGGTGCCGCTGACGGGGTTGATCTGGCTGAGATCGAAGCTATTGAAGCGGTTGTTGCGGTCGGTGATGGGGGTGTCGGTTTCCCAGCGCACGCCGAGGTTGAAGATGAGGTCGCGCGAGACATTCCAGTCGTCTTGTACAAAGGCTGCCAGGTAGTGGCTGTAGCGGTCGAGAATTTCGGTTTCCCGCGAGGCAAAGCCGGTGGTAAAGCCGAGGAGCATGGTGGAGTAGCCGAGTCCAGTGGTGGTGGCGCCGGGGCGTCCGGTGCCGAGGGGGCTGAAGGTGAAGGCGCCGGAGGCGGTGGGGCGGTTGATTTCGTAGTTTTTGCTAGTGCGCCATTCGCCGCCGAACTTAATGGTATGGCGGCCGCGGATGATGGTCATGTTGTTGACGAACTGCGTCTGTTCGATGGGGAACTGCTGGCGCTCCTGCGAGCCGGAGCCGATGGCGGTGACGCCGTTCACGTTGAACTGCGGGAAAGCGACATCGGGCACGCCCTTGATGCCGAGCGTGGAGGGCCATGTGCCGCCGACGCCTTTCGACCGGGCCCAGTTGACGCGGTTGCCGTAGGTGAAGCGGAAATCGTTCAGCCAGTTGGGCGAGAAGATGCGCGTGTAGGCGCCATACCAGAACTGCTGGTGGCGGATGGTGTCGTTGAGCGTGTCGGCGGCCTCGATGGGGAAGACGGTGGAGTTAAGCAGGTCGTCGGAGTTATAGATGTAGCGGCCGGTGAGGCGGTTTTTGTCGCCGATGTTGTGGTCGACCTTGGCGGTGTAGTTGTTGCGCGTGAGGCCGACGGTGTAGTTGGAGCGGAAGTTGTTGGCGCCGGTGATGGAGTCTGGGGCGCGGTTGGCCACCGGGTAGTAGGCGTTGAGCTTGGTGGAGACCGGATCGATGCGCGAGGCGGGGATGAGGTTGCCGGCGAAGGGGGTGCGGGTGGCGGTGGCGCCGGTGCCGACGGTGGTGTTGGGATCGTAGATCTGGATGACGTTACCGGCGGCGTTGAACGATTGCGAGAAGTCGCCGGCCTTCATGAGCTCGGTGGGAACGGTGAGGGTGCGGGTGGCGCCATCCTTGCGGCGGGAGCCTTCGTAGGCGAAGAAGAAGAAGGTCTTGTTCTTGATGACGGGGCCGCCGATGGTGCCGCCGAAGACGTTGTAGCGCAGCGGGGCGCGGGTCTTCTTGCCCTCCTGGATGGGGGCGAAGTAGCCGGGGGCGTCCAGCTTTTCGTTGCGCAGGTATTCAAACAAGCTGCCGTGGAATTCGTTGGTGCCGCTCTTGGTGGTGGCGATGATATTGCCGCCGGCCGAGCCGCCGAATTCGGCCGAGACGCTGTTGGAGAGCACCTTGACCTCTTGCAGCGTTTCCACGGGCGGGTCGGTGTCCACCTGGCCGACGCCGAGGCGCATGTTCTGGCCGGTGCCGCCGTCTATCCAGAAGTTTTGGCTTTGGGTGCGGCCGCCGGCGAGGGAGAAGTTGGGCTTGCCGCCGGAGTCGTAGCCGACAAAGACGGCGGCGCCGGTCATCTGGATGAGGTTGAGGGCGCGGCGGTCGCCGAGGGGAAGATTCTCGACGCTCTTGGCTTCGACGAGCTGGGTGTAGTCGGAGGTGCGCGTTTCCAGGCGCGAAGCCGAGGCGGAGATGGTGATGCTCTCGGCCACGGCGCCGAGTTCGAGTTTGACGTTGAGCTCGACGTTTTCGCCGGTGGAGAGCACGAGGCCCTGGCGGACGTACTTGCGGAAACCCTCCATCTCCACCTCGACGACGTACTCGCCGATGGGGAGTTGGCGCAGGGCGAAGAGGCCGGAGGTGTCGGTTTCGGACACGTCGCGGATCTGCGTGCGGAGGTTGATGGAGGTGACCTTTGCTCCCAGGATGACGGCGCCTTGGGAGTCAGTGATGACACCGCTGATGTTGGCGGTGGGGGATTGCGCTAGGGCGATGAATGCGACGAGGCTCAGAACGGTGAGCCGCATCATTAACTTTGATAAACCCATGGCCAAAGTATACCGCTTGCGCGTTGCGGTAACCAGGGGGCTGTGGGGGGGGGGCGGGTTGTGGAGGCTGCGTGTTGTGGTGGGGCGAGGGGGTGGGGCTCACTCCGCATCGTTGCGGACGGCAACGCCGGTGCGGCCGGGGATGTAGGCGAGGAGGCGTTGGAGTTCGGCGCGGGGTTCGAGGTTTTCGTCGAGGCGGATCAGTTCCTCGCCGTTGCGGGCGGAGAGGATCCAGGTGTAGCCGGCGGTGCGGGTGGTGGAGCGTTGGAGGGTTTTCGACCATTCCCTCTGAATTTGGCGGAGGCGGACGATTTTGGCGACCTGGGTCCAGGCGACCTGGCGCGTGAGGGTGGGCGATTGCATGCGGATGCCGTTGGAGTCGGCGTGGTAAACGGTTTTGCGGGTGTCGTGGGCGGAGTAGAGAAAGAAGCCTCCGGCGATGATGGCCACGATGCCGGCGGGCCAGGCGAAGAGGCGGGCGAGCCAGGATTCGGTGGAGCTTAGGAAGCCGCCGCCGGCGAGGATCAGCACGAGCCCGAAGATGACCATCAGGACGGCCACGCCGCCGGGTTCGCGCAATTCGACGGGGTCGCCCAGGGTGGCGAGGCGGGGAGGGGGGGCCGGTTCGTCTTCCTCGGCCCCGGCAAGTTGCTGGTAGAGGGCGGTTTCAGCGGAAGCGGGCGCGGGTGTGTGGCTGCCGCCGAAGGCAAAGAAGCCTCCGATGCCGAGGAAGAGGCCGATGGCGGCGAATCCGGCAATGAGGATGGAGTCGCGGTAGGCGTGCGCCCAGTGGGTGACCTCGCCCTGGCCGGGTTCGGGGTTGCTGTACATGACCTCGACCCGCTGGCCTTCGGTGAGCGAAACGAGGGCCAACTGGTTGGAGCCGTAGGACTCGCGGGGTTCGCCGGCGGCCTCATAGCGGAGGGCGAACGCGCTGCCGCCGCGGAGGCTGACGACGGCGGTGGTGCGCTCCCAGTAGCGGAGCTTGCCTTCGGCCTCCTGGACCTTCACCCAGCCGAGCCAAAGAAGCAACGCGCCCATGCCCCCGAAGAGGAGTAAAATGGCGTAGCGCATGGTAGGGAGTCTAGCGGAAAACAGGCGCCGCTCCAAATCCTGTGCCGGAGGGTGGGGGGCGGGGATGACGCGGGGGCGGCGAATGGAACTCCAAGCCCTGCCATTCACACGAGATAGAAGCCAGTGGGGGGCTGGTTTTCACCGTTGGAGGGGAATCTGGTTGAAGTGGTCAAGATAGAGGTGGACAATACACTGTCCGAATAGAGTATAGTAGGGAAACACTACGTTTTTGAACTGTTTCGTTTTAGGCACTCAAATGGAGACTCGATGAGCACTCAACCGATGGAACCAAAACTCGCAAACGGTGCGGGACTCGTACAAATCGGGGCCAGCCCGGAAGCGGCCATTGAAGAGATCATCCAGAAGCGTTTAGCTGAGGAACGGGCGCGGTTGGAGCGTGAGGCGGGGCTGGCGCGGAAGGAAGTGCACCAGTTCAAGAAGCCGGCCGAGCATCCGTTCACGGCGCAACAGCGCGGGCACACCACCTTACTCTTTGGCGGGCTGACGTGGAAGCACGAAAAGCTGTTGCACGCGGCGTTTGAGAGCCTGGGCTACATGGCCGAGTCGCTGCCGACGCCGGACGTGGCGGCGTTCCAGACGGGCAAGGAATTTGGCAACAACGGGCAGTGCAACCCGACGTATTTCACCGTTGGCAACGTGGTGCAGTACCTGCAGTCGCTGGAAAACCAGGGCATGTCGAAGCAGGAGATCATCGACCGCTACGTGTTCCTGACGGCGGGCGCGTGCGGGCCGTGCCGCTTCGGGATGTACGAAGCCGAGTACCGGCTGGCGCTGCGCAATGCGGGTTTTGACGGATTCCGGGTGATTCTGTTCCAGCAGTCGGGCGGGTTGTCGCAGTCGGACTGCGAGGCGGGCCTGGAGATGAACCTGGACTTCTTCCTGGGGATTCTGAACGCGCTGAACTGCGGCGATGTGTTGAACGAAGTGGCCTACGCGATTCGCCCCTATGAAGTGAAGGCGGGCGAGGCCGACGATGCGTTGAACCGCGTGATGGACTACATGCACGAGGTGTTCCGTAAGCGCACGCCGTGGAAGGTGGAAGAGGGGCTGGCGGGTTACCTGGGCGGGTTCAAGGACACGGCGGAGTACATCGGCAAGTTTGTGAACCAGCTGACCGGCGACGACATGACGGCATCGCTGCACAAGTGCCGCGACATCTACAACGAGGTGGAGATGGACCGGTTGCGTGTGAAGCCGATCGTGAAGATCACGGGCGAATTCTGGGCGCAGACCACCGAGGGCGCGGGCAACTTCAACATGTTTGAGTTCCTGGAGCGCGAAGGCGCGCAGGTGTTGGTGGAGCCGGTGGGGACGTGGATCACCTACATGATTCACCAGGTGGTGCAGAAGTACCGCGACACGAAGGGCCTGGAAGCGGGCGCCGTGCTGCCGCCGATGTGGCGTCTGGACAAGCGGTTGAAGATTGAGCTGAACCACCGCAACAAGCTGGCCAAGCTGAGCCTGGCCGAGACCATTTTCAAGCGCGAGTATCACCGGCTGGTGGACGCGCTGGGGCCGTTGGGACATCACCTGGCCGACCAGTATGAGATGCAGCGCATCGGGCATCCCTTCTACAACTCGCGCGCGGGCGGCGGGGAAGGGCACCTCGAGGTGGCCAAGAACATCTACTACTCGAACAAAGACCTGGCGCACATGGTGCTCAGCGTAAAGCCGTTCGGCTGCATGCCGTCGACGCAATCAGACGGCGCGCAGGCGGCCGTGGTGAGCCACTTCAAGGACATCATCTACCTGCCGATTGAGACCTCGGGCGAAGGCGAAGTGAACGCGCATTCGCGTGTGCAGATGGCGCTGGGCGAGGCCAAGAACAAGGCCAAGCGGGAGTTCGCCGAGGTGTTGGAGCGCATTGGGATGTCGGTTGACGAACTGTATCAATTCGTGGACGAGCATCCTGAGACGAAGCGGCCGATGTATCACGTGCCTCATAGCAAGGGTGTGGTGGGCATGGCTGCCAACTTCGCGCTGCATATTGCCGAGCGGGCGAAGAAAGAAAACTGGACGCCCAAACTGGCTGTGGCCGTACAGTAAGCAACCGACTTACTTGTTGACAAACTGATACTCTCGATCAAGGAGACCGACCACTTGGCTCGCCGCCTTTCCGTTGGATTCGACATTGGCTCTACGACGGTGAAAGCCGTTGTGGTGGACATGGCCACCGACCAGGTGATTTGGTGCGACTATCAGCGCCATGACACCAAGCAGCCGGAGAAGTCGCTGGAGTTCCTGAAGCGATTTGAGCGCGAGATCCCGGATTTCGGCCAAGCCTCCACGCGGCTGTTCGTCACCGGATCAGGGGGGGCCAACATTGGCCGCTTCCTGGGGGCGAAGTTTGTCCAGGAAGTGAACGCGGTATCGCTGGCGGTGGAGAAGCTCTACCCGAACTGCAACTCCGTGGTGGAGTTGGGCGGGCAGGACGCCAAGATCATCATCTTCAAAGAGGACCCGGAGACGGGCCGCAAGAAGAAGGTGCCGTCGATGAACGACAAGTGCGCGGGCGGCACGGGGGCGGTGATCGACAAGATCAACGCCAAGCTGCGCATTCCGTCGGAAGAGCTCTGCAAGATGGGCTACAAGGGGCAGAAGCTGCACCCGGTGGCGGGCAAATGCGGTGTGTTTGCCGAGACCGACATCAACGGGTTGCAGAAGTCCGGTGTGCCGCCGGAAGAGCTGATGGCCTCGTTGTTTGAAGCCATCGTGATGCAGAACCTGTCGGTGTTGACGCGCGGCAATACGCTGCGGCCGGAGGTGCTGCTGCTGGGCGGTCCGAACACCTACATCAAGGGGATGCAGGACTGCTGGAAGGCGAACATTCCGAAGATCTGGGCCGAGCGCGGGACGCCGCTGCCGGAGGGGGTGGATCCGGAAGAGCTGATTAAGATTCCCGACAACGGGCAGTATTTCGCGGCGCTGGGCGCGGTGGAGTTCGGCAAGGACGAAGACGACAAGATTGGCGTGTACCACGGATACGAGAAGTTGGACTGGTACATCAATGTAGGCCGCGAGGAAGAGAAGAAGAAGAAGGGCGGCAACGGCGGGCTGGCCAAGAACGCCGATGAGCTCGAAGCCTTCGTCAACAAGTACCGCCACAAGAAATATGTTCCGGCGAACTTCGACACGACGCCCGTGGTGGAGGGCTTCCTCGGTATCGATGGCGGGTCGACGTCGACCAAGGCCGTGCTGATCTCGAAGGACAAAGAGCGGCGCATTCTGGCCAAGGCGTATCAGCTTTCCAAGGGTAATCCCATCGAGGACACGATGGAGATTTTCGCCAAGCTGGAAGCGCAGATCACCGAGCAGGGGGCGAAGCTGAAAGTGCTCGGCGTGGGCACGACAGGCTACGCCAAGGACATTCTGAAGGACGTGATCGGGGCCGACGCGGCGGTGGTGGAAACCGTGGCGCACACGCAGGCCGGGCTGCACTTCTACGACAACGTGGATGTGATCTGCGACGTGGGCGGGCAGGACATCAAGATCATCATCCTGAAGAACGGCCGCGTGAAGGACTTCAAACTGAACACGCAGTGTTCGGCGGGCAACGGCTACTTCCTGCAATCGACGGCGCAGGGCTTTGGCTATCCGGTGGAGCAGTTCGCCGATGTGGCGTTTGCGGCGAATGGCTATCCGAGCTTTGGCTATGGCTGCGCGGTGTTCATGCAATCGGACATTGTCGATTTCCAACGCCAGGGCTGGAAGCCGGAAGAGATCATGGCGGGTTTGTGCAACGTGCTGCCGAAGAACATCTGGCTCTACGTCTCGCAGATTCCCAACATCTCGGCCATCGGGCGACGCTTCCTGTTGCAGGGCGGCACGCAGTATAACCTGGCGGCGGTGAAGGCGCAGGTGGACTTCATCGAGTCGCGCTTCAAGGGCAAGGACGTGCAGGCCGATGTGATCGTGCACGAGCATTGCGGCGAGGCCGGCGCGATTGGCGCGGGTCTGGAAGCGGGCCGGCTGTGGGACAACGGGCGGCAGTCGACGTTCATCGGGCTTGACTCGGTGCAGCAGATTCAGTACAAGACGACGCGTTCGGAGGCGACGCGCTGTTACTTCTGCAAGAACAAGTGTCTGCGCACGTTCATCGACGTGAAGACGATTCAAATCAACCCGCTGGGCTACCGGCCGGCGAAGACGAAGGTGCCGCTGGAGGAGGGCTCGCAGCGGTTGATCATCGCCACGTGCGAAAAGGGCACGGTGGAAGACATCAACGAGATGCGCAACATCAAGGGCGATCTCGACAAGGTGAAGGGCGAGAATCCGAACTTCGCCGAGATTGCGGCCAAGGCGGTGTTCCGCGCGCCGAAGGTGGCCAACGTGGCCGACCCGATGCCGAAGCTGCAGATTACGCCCGCGCAGAGGCGGCGGGCCGAGGCGATGAAGAAGCGCGAGACGCTGCGCATCGGCATGCCGCGCGTGCTGAACATGTACTCGCAGGCGCCGGTGTTCACGGGCTATTTTGCCTCGCTGGGGATTCAGCCGGAGAACCTGGTGTGGTCCGACTACACGAATGAAGAGATGTACAAGTCGGGGGCCAAGCGCGGTTCGATTGACCCGTGTTTTCCGTCGAAGCTGGGCATTCCGCACGTGCACAACCTGCTCTATACGCACCATGCGAAGAAGCCGCTGGACATCATCTTCTTCCCGATGATCGATTGCCTGACCTCGGAGCTGCGGGGCGTGCAGGCGTCGCGGTCGTGCCCGACGGTGGCGACGACGCCGGAAGCGGTGAAGGCGGCGTTCATCAAAGAGGGCGACCTGTTTGCCGAGAAGGGGATCACCTATCTCGACACGTTCGTGAACATCTCCAAGCCCGACATGTTCGAGCGGCAGATGTGGGAGCAGTTCGGGACGATTCTGGGGTTGTCGCCGGAAGAGAACAAGCGGGCCGTGGAGCAGGGCTTCAAGGCGCTGGACCACTTCAACAACGTGACGCTGCGCGGGCAAGCGCGCGAGGTGTTGGAGCAACTGGAGCGCGAGGAGCGCATCGGCATTGTGCTGCTGGGGCGGCCGTATCACAACGATCCGGGCTGCAACCACGAAATCCTGGAAGAGTTCCAGAAGCTGGGCTATCCGGTGTTCACGCAGGACGCGCTGCCGATTGACGACGACATCATCTGGAAGCTGTTCGGGGCCGAGGTGGCCTCGGGCGAGATCGACCATCCGATGTCGATTGCCGATGTGTGGAAGAACTCCTACTCGGAGAACACGTCGCGCAAGGTGTGGGCGGCGAAGTATGTGGCGCGGCATCCGAACCTGGTGGCGCTGGAGCTGTCGAGCTTCAAGTGCGGCCACGACGCGCCGATCTACACGGTGGTGGAAGAGATTGTCGAGCACTCGGGCACGCCGTACTTCTGCTTCAAGGACATCGACGAGAACAAGCCGACGGGCTCGATCAAGATCCGCACGGAGACGATTGCCTACTTCCTGAAGCGCTACCGCGAAGACATGGTGGCGAACAAGAAGAAGGCGAACACGATCGACGGCCAGTTGCGCGAGTTTGAAGCGCGGCTGCGGCGCGAGATGCTGCGCGAGAAGCTTTCGGCGATGCAGCAGCATGAGGAGCATCCCGACGGGGTGTTGCCGACGATTCACGTGAGCGTGGGACAGTTGGCGGCATCAAGGGCGCCGCAGCGGACGCACGCGGCGGGGGATTGAGGGCGGGCCGCGCCCTTACGGGACGCGGCTCTGTAGCGGGTTCGGCGGGTGGTCGCGGGTGTGGCGCGGCGGGCGCGGTGTGTTAGCTGGATCGGCGTGGCGATCGCGCGCGCAGCGATGGCCAGGGCGCGGTTAGCTGCGCGTTCCGACAATCGATTCCAATTTATCGGCGATGGCGGTGAGGCTCTGCGCCTGGGCGTTCAGTTGTTCGCCGGCGTTGACGCCTCGTGTGGCGCCATCGGCGGTGGTGACGGTGACGCGCTGGACCTCTTCCAGGCGGCGGGTGACTTCGGAGAGCTGTTCGGCCTGGCCGGTGCTGGCGGTGCGAACCTCTTCGGCCAGTTCGGTGACCTCTTGCAAGTGTTGTGAGATGGACTCGAAGGCCTGGGTGACCGAGCCGAGTTTGGTCATGCCCTGGTGCGAGGCGCCGATGGATTTTTCGATTAATTCGGAGGTTTCCTTGGCGGCCTGGGCGGAGCGCTGGGCGAGGTTGCGGACCTCGTCGGCGACGACGGCGAAGCCCATGCCGGCCTCACCGGCGCGGGCGGCTTCGACGGCGGCGTTGAGGGCGAGGATGTTGGTTTGGAAAGCGATTTCGTCGATGACCTTGATGATGCGGGCGACGTTATCGCTGGAAGACTTCACCTCTTCCATGGCCTTCATGAGCTCGGCCAGCTTGGCGTTGGCCTCGCGGAGGTTGCCGCCGACCTCCTGGCTGACCTTGGCCGACTGATCGGCGTGGGCGGCGTTTTCGTGGGCGGACTGGTTGATCTGGATGCCGGTGGCGCCGATTTCCTCGAGCGCGGCGGCTTGATGCTGGGCACCGTCGGCCAGTTCGCGTCCGGCGCCGGAGACCTCGCCGGCGGCCGAGGCCACTTCGCGGGCCTGCTGGGTGAGTTCGCCGGTGAGCGATTGCAGACCGCCGGTGGTGCGGCGCACGTGGCAGCAGATGAAAGCGGACAGGGCGAGGCCGCCGGCGACGATGGCAAGCATGAAGAAAGCGTTGCGGCTGGCGGTGTCGCTGGCCGAGGCGCTGGCGGCGGTGAAGGCGCGCTGCTGTTCCTCGTTGAGCTTTTTGGTTTCCTGTTCGGTGGCCGCCTCGATGGGGAGCATGTGGTCGACCAGGACGGCGTGGGCGTCGTCGAAGAGGTCCTGATTGGAGAGCTCGAGGTAGCGGCGAAACTGGGTGGTCCACTGGTCGAGGTTGGCTTCCACCTTGCCCAGGGCGGCGCGGTCGGAGGCCGAATCGAGGAGCGGTTTGGCGGCGGTGATGCGCTGCTTGAGGGTGGCGGCGGACTGGGCCAGCTTGGCGTAGGTTTCCGTGGGATCGCCGACCGGGTGGCAGCCGGCGCAGGCGGAGTAATCGGACTTGGCTAGTGCGCCGTCCTTGCCTGTTGCTCCGCGGCCGGAGGAGAGCTTCTGGTTCTGTTCGGCCAGTTGGGTGACGGCGAGGATGAGGTAGGCCTGCTGGGTGTGCTTGGCGGAGTCCTCGAGTTCCTGGAACGAGGTGCGGACCTCGTTGATGAGCTGCATCTTGGAGGATGCGGCCTTTGAAGTGGAGTCGATCAGTGAGCCCAGTTTACGAAGGGCGAGCGTGGACAGGCCGCCGAGGGCCAACATCGCCAGGGAAATGGCCAGAAAGCTCGTAGTGAGCTTTCGCCCGAATGTCATGGAAGTACCTCCCGCGCCCATGCGCTACTGGGCATATCGGCGCGGAGGGTAGATGATTTCAGAAGAAGTTGTCGGTTAAATCCCTTCGCCGGTCTGGAAACGATCGACAGGGAGGATGCCTTTGTTTTCAAGCATCTGAATGATTTGCTGGGCGGCGGTGGAGTCGTCGACGTTGAGGCGTTCGGGCTCGGGGGCGAGGAAGCGGTCGGGGCCGATGAGGCGTTCGGCGCGGGCGCGGCCTTCGGGGTCGTCGGAGGCTGACGAGCAGATGGCGATCATGCCGGCGAGGTTGGAGAAGCGGGCCAGTTCGGGCAGGACGTGGGATTCGAAGTCGTCGACGACGGCGTGGACGAGGCAGCCGCGGTCAAAGAGGCGGCGTTCGAGGAGGTAGGCGAGGTCGCGGCGGGCGGTGAGCCAGACGGTGGCGGGCTGGTGGCGCCAGCGGGCGTAGCGTTCGGCGGGGGTGAGGCGGCCGGCGCTGAACTCGTCGGAGCGGAGGGCGGCGGAGAGGTCGGCGGCGCGGTTTTCGTCTTTGCGCTCGGCGATCATGCCGGCGGCGACGGTGGAGTTGGTGACCGGATCGATGAGGATGAAGGCGCCGGTGGCGCGGTTGAGGTGGTAGGAGTCGAAGAAGAGGGGGCGGGCGGTTTCGATTTCGACGAGGCCGATTTCGTTGAGCGAGAGGCCTTCGGGGTGCTCCTGGGCGAGGGTGTTGATGTTGAGGCGGTGGCGGAGGGTGGTGATGGTGGCGCCGGTGGTTTGGGTGGTGTGTTTGAGCAGGTAGGGGCGGTTGGCGGCGAGCGCGGCGTCGCTCATCCAGACGAGGTGGGCCTCGAAGCGGCGCGAGACGTGGGGCATGCGCGCGGGGTCGACGAGCATGTCGCCTCGGGAGATGTCGATTTCGTCTTCGAGGGTGACGGTGACGCTCATGGGGGCGAAGGCCTCGGGGAGGTCGCCTTCCCAGGTGGTGATGGAGCGGACGCGCGAGGTGCGGCCGCTGGGGAGCACGGTGATGCGCTGGCCGGCGCGGAGGACGCCGGAGGCGAGTTGGCCGGAGTAGCCGCGGAAGTCGAGGTCGGGGCGGACGACGTATTGGACGGGGAAGCGGAGGTCGTGGAAGTTGAACTGTTTGTCGATGGGGGCGGTTTCGAGGTATTCGAGCAGGGGCGGGCCGTCGTACCAGGGCATGTTGCGGCTGGGTTCGACGACGTTGTCGCCTTCGAGCGCGCTCATGGGGATGAAGACGAGGCCGGTGATGCCGAGGGGGGCGACGAAGTCGAGGAAGTCGGCGCGGATCTGGTTGTAGACGGCCTCGCTCCAGTCGACGAGGTCCATTTTGTTGATGGCGACGACGAGGTGGGGGATGCCGAGGAGCCAGGAGATGGTGCAGTGGCGGCGCGACTGGGGCAGGACGCCTTTGCGCGCGTCGACGAGGATGACGGCGAGCGAGGCGGTGGAGGCGCCGGTGGCCATGTTGCGGGTGTACTGCTCGTGGCCGGGGGTGTCGGCGATGATGAACTTGCGCCGGGGGGTATGGAAGTAGCGGTAGGCGACGTCGATGGTGATGCCCTGTTCGCGTTCGGCGCGGAGGCCGTCGGTGAGCAGGGAGAGGTCGAATTCGCCGGTGGAGCGGTTGATGCGGGAGTTCTTGACGGCGGCGAGCTGGTCTTCGTAGACGCCCTTGGTGTCATAGAGGAGGCGGCCGATGAGGGTGGATTTGCCGTCGTCGACCGAGCCGGCGGTGGAGAAGCGTAGCAGTTCGCTGTGCTCGTGGTCGCGGAGGAACTGTTCGATGGAGGATGCGGTGGTGGTGGAGGACATTAGAAATAGCCCTCGCGCTTTTTGACTTCCATGGAGCCTTCCTGGTCGTGGTCGATGATGCGCAGTTCGCGTTCGCTGCGGCGGAAGCTGACCAACTCTTCGATGATTTCAGGCAGCGTGGTGGCTGTGCTGCGGATGGCGCCGGTGCAATAGGTGCAGCCGAGCGAGCGCATGCGGCACATCACTTTTTGCGGCTTTTCGCCGGGCAGCATGGGGTAGTTGTATTCCACGGGGATGAGGGAGCTGCCGCGGACGAGCATTTCGCGCTCCTGGGCGTAGTAGAGAGGCACGATGGGGATGTCTTCGAGATAGATGTACTGCCACACGTCGAGCTCGGTCCAGTTGGAGATGGGGAAGGCCCGGATGTTCTCGCCCTTGAAGGTGCGGGCGTTGTAGAGGTTCCAGAGCTCGGGGCGCTGGTTCTTGGGGTCCCACTGGCCGAAGCTTGTCGCGGAAGGAGTAGATGCGCTCCTTGGCGCGGGATTTCTCTTCGTCGCGGCGGGCTCCGCCGAAAGCCGCGTCGTAGTTGCCGAGGGCGAGGCCGTCGAGCAGGGCGCGGGTTTTGAGGAGGCCGCAGCACTTCTGGGTGCCGAGGTCGAAGGGGTTTGCGCCGTTGGAGATGGCTTCGCGGTTGGTGTGGACACGGAGTTCGGCGCCGATGGAGGCGGGGTACCAGTCGCGGAATTGGATCATTTCGCCGAACTTGTAGGTGGTATCGATGTGGAGGAGGGGGAAGGGGATCTTGCCGGGGTGGAAGGCCTTCTGGGCGAGGCGGAGCATCACCGAGCTGTCCTTGCCGATCGAGTAGAGCATCACGGGGCGTTCGAACTCGGCGACCACTTCTCTGATAATGTGGATGCTTTCCGCTTCGAGGGCGCGCAAATGGGTCAGGGAACGACTAGAGAGAGCCGGTTCGGCCAAGGACATACTCACTCAATCATACCAAAGTTGATCGGGTATGTGGTGATCGCCGCGAGTTTGGGTGTGTTGGTGGGGGAGACAGCCTACAGCCTGCCTGGTGAAATCGCGCCGCCTGGGGCGACTCGGGCGGATTGGGAGAAGCGGGTGCGGCCGGGGATCGAGGCAACCTGGGTGCGGGCGCTGGGGCGGTTGGAGCCGGCGGCGGCGGACCGGCGGTGGCTGGGAGACATCCGCAAGGCGCGGGAGTTGAAGCGCGAAGAGTTGCCGGGGTACACGCGGGTGGAATTGGAGCTCCCGGTAGAGACCGATTACTGGTCGCCGCATGTGTTGCTGATTCCGAAGGGCGTGAAGCGGGGGGAGCGGCGGCCGGCGGTGGTGGCCTGGACGTCGACGACGCCGGACTGGCGGGAGCCGGAGAAGTGGTGGGGGGCTTGGCTGGCTGAACGGGGATATGTGGTGTTGACGGGGTGGTCGTTCATTCGCGGATATCGCGGGTCGGCGAAGTATGACTCGAAGGTGCACGAGGTGCTGTATGAGCGCTTTGGGCACTGGGCGCCGCTGGCGCGGATGGCGTTTGATGCGCGGCGGGAGCATGAGTACCTGGCGAGCCTGCCGTATGTGGATGCGAAGCGGGTGGGGTTCATGGGCTTTTCGCTGAGCGCGAAGGCGGCGCTGTACGTGGCGGGGTTCACGAAGGAGTTTGCGGCGGTGGTGAGCGTGGATCCGTTTATTCCGTTGGGTGAGCTGCCTGAGGGCGGGAAGACGAACTACAAGATGCCGTGGTATCTGGATTGGGAGAAGGCGGTGGGGGACACCACGGTGGGCGGCATTCTCGCCGGGCATGACCATCATGAGGTGCTGGCGCTGGCGGCGCCACGGCCGCTGATGATCATTGCCGGGTCGGGGGATACGGAGTATGGGCGGGCACATTCGGATGGCCGGGCGTCGGCGGCGTGGGTGGAGCGGGCGCGGGCGGTCTACAAGCTGTATGGCGCGGCCGACCGGATCGAGTTTGTGGCGACGCCGGACGGGCATCACGCGAATGGTCCGAACACGGACGCGGCGTGGCGGCGGTTTGTGGAACGTTGGGTGGGTGGGCGACGATAGGTCATGCGCTTGTGGGTTGTGGTTGTGCTGCCTCTACTGTTGGCCGCTCAGGATGTGAGCGGGGTGCGGATGCGCGCCGATGTGGAGTTCCTGTCGAGTGATTTATTGGAAGGGCGGGGACGGGGACGCGGGGCGGGGCGCTGGCGGAGAGCTACATTGCGGCGCAGATGAAGAAGGCGGGACTGCGGCCTGGTTGGCGCGGGGAGTGGTTTCAGCCGGTGGCGCTGGTGGGCGTGGAGACGCTGCCGGGGGTGGCGATCAGTGCGACGTCGCCGGGGGGAGAGGTGCCGCTCACGTGGCTGACCGATGTCGCCGGGCAGACGCAGCGGCAGCGGGCCGAGGTGGAGTTCGAGGGCGAGGCGGTGTTTGTGGGGCATGGCATCACGGCGCCTGAGTTTGGCTGGGACGATTGGCGGGGACTGGAGGCGAAGGGGAAGGTCTGCTTGATGCTGGCCAATGAGCCGCAGACGGGCGCGGATGCGAAGTTCTTTGACGGCCCGGCGCTGACTTATTACGGGCGGTGGACCTACAAGTTTGAGCAGGCGGCGCGGAAGGGGTGCGCGGCGGCGCTGCTGGTGCACACGGATGCGTCGGCGGGATATGGCTGGAGCGTGGTGCGGAATTCGTGGGGGAGGGAAGAGGCGCAGACGAAGCTGGCTGAGGGGGCGGAGGGGCTGGCGTTTGCGGGTTGGGTGTCGCGCGAGGCGGCGGGGCGGCTGTTTGAGCTGGATGGGCGGGGGCTGCCGCAGGTGATGGCGACGGCGGGGAATCGCGGGTTTCGCGGGTATGCGATGCGGTTCCGCATGAAGGGGCGGGTGCCGTCGCGGATCCGGCAGATCAGCGCGCGCAACGTGGTGGGAATGGTGGAGGGGACCGACGCGGCGCTGGCGCGGCAGGCGGTGGTGTTCAGCGCGCATGCCGACCACCTCGGCGTGGACGCGGCGGCGGGCGGGGATGGCATCTTCAACGGCGCGGTGGATAACGCCACGGGCGTGGCGGTGTTGCTGGAGATGGCGCGGGCGTGGGCGGCGATTCCGCGCAAGCCGGCGCGGACGGCGATCTTCCTGGCGACAGCGGCCGAAGAGGCGGGGTTGAAGGGGGCCGAGGCGTATGTGGCGCAGCCGGGGGTGGCGCTGGCGCAGACGGTGCTCAACCTGAACTTCGATTCGTTCTTCCCGGCGGGGCGGGTGAAGGATGTGATTCTCGACCGGGCCGAGCGGACGACGCTCTGGCCGCACGTGGAGCGCGTGGTGGCGCGGTATGGGATGGTGGTGAAGCCGGAGCCGAGGCCGGGGGCGGGGAGCTATTTCCGCTCCGATCATTTCGCGTTTGCCAAGGCGGGGGTGCCGGCGTTCAGCGTGAAGTTGGGAACGGAGTTTCTGGCGAATGCCGAAAACCGGCTGGCGCTGGTGCGCGAGTATGGGGCGAAGCGGTATCACCAGCCAAGCGATGAGTTTGATCCGAGCTGGGATTTCGCGGGGCTGGAGGATGTGGCGCGGTTGGGGATTGAGATTGGACTGGCGGCGGCGAACAATCCGCCGGGGGTGAAGTGGGTTCCCCAGGTGAGCGGGAAGCGGCCGGCGGCGAAGTCGAAGAAGGGGGCGGGGAAGGGGCGCTAGGGGCGGGTGGTGTGGGGAGCGGGAACGGGGACGTGGTAGAGGAAGATCGAATAGCCGAGTTTGGCCGCTGGATTGGAATCGCGGAAGTAGCGGTAGTAGTCGCGGAAGCGGGGCTCGAAAAGCTGGCCGGTGAGGAGGGTGGCGCTGATGGCGTAGTAGCCGGGGTCGGGGATGAGGCGATCACTGTTCACGAGGTTGGGTCCCCAGGGCGGAGCGATGGATTGGAAGCGGTTTTCGGGGATGCGGGCGTAGGGGTTGTCGTTGCCGAAGTAGGCGAGTTTGGGTGTGACGTGGGGATGGCGTTCGAGATAGGCGGCGAGAGCGGGGAGGTCCTGGCCCCAGTCGAGGTTGCTGTCGGAGAGGTAGCGGATGCCGGAGCTGGAGCCACCGGAGGCGGCGTTGAAATAGGCGATGTAGTGGGGGTGTTGGTAGGCGGCGGTGGCGAGGCTCCAGAGAAGGAGCGCGGCGGCAAGCGCGGTGGTGGCTTTGTGGCGGAGCATCCAATCGAGAGCGAAGCCGCACCAGAGTAGACAGCAGGTGAGGGCGGGGAGCAGGAGGCGGATGCCCAATTGGAGCGAGGAAAGCGAGGCGAGGGTGAAGTAGAGCAGCGGGGGGATGATCCAGAAGAGATCGCTGCCGTGCCACTGGCGGCGGGCGAGGGCGAAGGCGAGCAGGACGAGCGCGGCGGCGAGGAGGAAGAGGACGGATTCCTGCAGCTTGGTGGCGGCGGCGACGAGGAAGTAAGCCGGGTGGCCCTGGGGGTGGACGCGGCCGAGGAGGTAGACGCCGACGCCGTCGGAGTTGGACTCGACCAGCGAGATGGCGCCTTCGCGCAAGCGGGGGGGGTGGGGAGGAGGCGCAGGGGTTGGGCGGCGAGGGCGATCCAATCGGGGACGTTGGGGCGTGCTTTCCAGGTGCGGATCTCAGAGGCGGTGGCGCGGGTGATGTCGAACTGCCAGGCGGCGGCGGATCCGACGTAGAGCACGGAGGCGCCGGCTGCCAGGTGGAGCAGGAGGGCGCGGAGATTCCGTGGGGGCGCGGCGAGATGGCGCGTGAGGAGCAGCAGCAGGCCGAGGGGAAGGAGAATGAGCATCGACATCTTGGCGAGGATGGCGGTGAGGCAGGCGGCGCCGAGCCAGAGGGCATGGCGGGTGGAAGGCGATTGCCAGTACACCCAGGCGCGGTACCAGAAGAAGAGGAAGCCGAAGCTGGCCGCGAGGTCGTTCTTGAACAGGGCGCCGTGGCCGAGGACGGTGGGTGAACAGCAGAACAACGCGGCGCCGAGCAGGGCGGCAGCGGGGGAGAAGAGCTGGCGGGCCCACCACCAGAGGAGGACGCAGGTGAGGAGAGGAAAAAGGAGCAAGGGAAGGCGGGAGTAGAAGAAGACGTTCTGGAGGAGAGGGGATTGGAGGCGTTCCATCATGACGCGGGCGATGTCCCACTCGATGCGGGAGGCCCAGAGCCTGGCGTCGTCGCGGGGCACGGGGAGGGGGAAGAGATGCGACACCCAGCCGCCGGCGATTTTGATGGCGGGGGGCATGTCACCGGGGTAGAGCGTATCCTCGCCGGACCAGTAGAGGTGTGCCGAAAGAAGGTGAGGGGGCTCATCTACAGTGATGCCGGTGGTGTGGGCAAGCCAGATGAGGGATGCGCCGAAGCAGAGCAGGAGTGCGGTGAGGAGAGGAAGTTCCCAGCGCGAGAATAGGAGCGGGCTTTGGGGGGAGCCGGGGCGGGAACGGTGAAGCAATATCAATCCAGGTGGTTATACCTGATTCCGGGCCGCTGACGCAAGAGAGAGGGCGCGGGGGCGGGCGGTTAGCGGCGGATGAGGAGGGCGATGGCCTGGGCTTCGGCGGAGCGGCCTTCGCCGACGGGGCCGACCTTTTCGTGGGTCTTGAACTTCACCGAGACGCGGGCGAGTTCGATGCCGAGTGTGGCGGAGAGGCTTTCGCGGATGGCCAGGCGGTAGTCCTTGAGCTTGGGGCGTTCGAGGATGACGGTGGAATCGACGTTGGCAATCTGGAAGCCGGCGACGCGGACGATTTGGACGGCGTGGTGGAGCAGTTGGCGGCTGTCGGCGCCTTTCCAGGCCGGGTCGGTGTCGGGGAAGTGCATGCCGATGTCGCCTTGGGCGGCGGCGCCGAGCAGGGCGTCGGTGATGGCGTGGGAGAGGACGTCGGCGTCGGAGTGGCCGTCGAGGCCGAGTTCAGAGGGGATGTGGACGCCGCCGAGGATGAGCGGGCGTCCGGCGGTGAGGATGTGGGTGTCCCAGCCGAGGCCGGTGCGGAGATCGGGGATGGTCATGTCAGGCGCGCGCGGGGGTGGTTTCCTGTTCGAGGAAGAGCCGCGCAAGGTCCATATCGGTCGGTTTGGTGATCTTGATATTGCGGTCAGAGCCGGTGACGACGGTGACCTCGACCTTATCGAGGCGCTCGACGAGGCTGGCTTCGTCGGTGCCGGTGAAGTTTTCCTCGCGCGCCTTGTCGAAGGCCTCCTTGAGCAGAGCGTGTTGGAAGACCTGGGGGGTTTGGGCGAGGACGAGGTGTTCGCGGGGGAGTGTTTGGCGGATGACGTTTTTCTTGACGTTCTTGACGGTGTCGACGGGGACGATGCCGACGATGGCGGCGCCGGTGCGGGCGGCCTCTTCGACGACGGCTTCAATGGTGGGCACGTCGATGAAGGGGCGGACGGCGTCGTGGACGGCGACCAGCTCGGTGGCCGCATCGAGCGCGGCAAGGGCGTTTTCCACCGAGTGCTGGCGCGACTCGCCGCCTTCGACCAGGCGCACGGGTTTGGCGAAGCGTTCGGCGGCAACCAGTTCGCCGACCCAGCCGAGGTCTTCGGCGCGCAAGGCGACGACGATTTCCGAAACCGAGGGCGCCTGCTGGAACTTGCGGATGGTGTGGAGCAGGATGGGCGAGCTGTCGAGCAACATGAACTGCTTGCGGCTGACGCCGGACTTTTCGGGGGAGGCGGCGCGGCCCATGCGGGTGCCGAGTCCGGCGGCGGGGAGGATGACGGAGACTCTCATGGCGGTAGGGTTCAGTTCCTGGATCTGTGAACGTTGGCAGAGGTCAGGCGGTGGGCGGCGCGGCCGGGGCGGGGGCGGAGTGTTCCCGCGACGGACGTTCCGGGCGTTCGCCTTGGTGCTTGTCGAACACGCCGTGTTGCTTTTCGTCGAAGCGCCCGAAGATCATTTTGCCGGCCGTGGTTTGCAGGACGCTGGTGACGGAGATGTCGATGGTTTTCGAGATCATGCGCTTGGCGTTGTCCACCACCACCATTGTGCCATCGTCGAGGTAGGCCACGCCCTGGTTGTATTCCTTGCCTTCCTTCAGGACGAAGACGCGCATGGTTTCGCCAGGCAGGACGACGGGCTTGAGGGCGTTGGCGAGTTCATTGATGTTGAGCACCTCGACGCCGTGGAGTTGAGCGACCTTGTTCAGGTTGAAGTCGTTGGTGACGATTTTGCAGTCGTAGACCTTGGCCAGTTCGATCAGCTTGAGGTCGACCTCTTTAATGTTGGGGAAGTCGTCTTCGAGCAGTTGGACGTTGAGCTGGGGCATCTTCTGAATGCGCTGGAGGATGTCGAGGCCGCGGCGGCCGCGGTTGCGCTTCATGGAGTCGCCTGAGTCGGCGACCATCTGCAACTCGCGGAGGACAAATTGGGGGATGACGATGACGCCGTCGAGGAAGCCGGTTTCGGAGATGTCGGCGATGCGGCCGTCGATGATGACGCTGGTGTCGAGGATTTTGAAGCTCTGCTTGGATTGTTTCTCGCTGCCGAAGAGGCCGCCGAAGGCGGCGAGGTTGAGCATGTCGCCCTTCGTTGCACCGACGATCAGTCCGACGTAGGTCATCAGGAGCAGGATGAGGAGTTGGAGGAAGGGCGCGGTGGTGGTTTGCGGCGGCAGGGCGCGGTCAATGATGAGAGCGATCAGGAAAGCGCCGAGGATGCCGAGGACGCTGCCGACAGCGGCGCCGATGAGGCGTTTGAGGCTGACCTGTTTGAGGCGGATCTCAAAGGCGACAACGGCGATGCCGAGTAAGGCGCCGACGGTGGCGGCAGGCCAGGAATCGAGTGAGAACGGGCGCAGAAAATACGCTGCCCCCGCGAGGAGGAATACGAAGAAAGCACGAATGAGAATGAGGTCGGCCATGGGGGCGAGCCTCCTATTAGAGATGCGGATCAGGGAAGGGCGCCTGACAAGCACGCCGAGTCCGGGTCAAAGTATATCACTGAGCGGGGAGGGTGCGGCGGGAGGGAGGGGGAGGTGGCGGCGGGCAGGGAGGCAGGGTGCGAGAGAGGCGACGGCGGGAGGGGGAGGTGGCGGCGGGCGGGGAGGCAGGGTGCGAGGAGGCGACGGCGGGAGGGGGAGGTGCTGCGGGCGGGTGGCAGGTGATGGCGGGAGGTCGGTGACGGTGGGCGGGATGTGGGGGGTGAGAGGGCCAGGGGTGGTGGGAAGACACAAACAGCGCGGCGGGTGGCCGCGCTGTTTGGTGCACGAGGATGAGGAAAACTCTAGAGGGCTTTAGCCAGCTCTTCGGCGAAGGCGCTGGGTGGGCCTGACTTGCCTTTGCCCTTGCCGCGGTCGGGGCGGTCGCCGCGCGGGGCGGCGGTGGCGGCGGCATCGCCGGTACGGGGGCGGGCCGCTGGGCGGCGGCGGTCCATGGGTGGACCGGCGGGGCGTTCCTGTCCAGGTGCGCTGGTGGCGCCGGGGGCTCCGACCGGCCGGCGGCCACGTGGGGGCTGAGCCGGGTTGGCGCGCAGCAACCGGTCCTCGAGGGGAGCGCGGTCAAAGCGGCGGATGATGGAGGCCATCTCTTCCTGGTTGGGGGCTTCAATAAAAGCGAAGCCTTTCGATTCCTGTGTTTCCGGGTTTCGGATGACCTTGATCTGATCAGCCATCAAGTTCTCGGCCATAAGCCACGACTTGATGTCGTCCGCGGTCACCCAAGCCGGCAAATTGCCGAGAAAAACGGTATGACTCATTCCTCTGTGCAAAACTCCAATGCCATGGGTTTTAATATCGGGCGGATGCGCGATGGAACTCGCAGGAAGCGGTCCATGAGAGCGTCCTAATCGTACCATACGCTTTCGCGCCAAGCAAACAGTAATGACGGGCAAAGTCGATGATAACGTTACTCGTCGAATAAAAATCAGAACGGGTGACCGCGACGCCGCGGGCGATGCGGCGCGCGCCGTGGGCTAGATGGGCCGCGCCGGTCAATCGAGAATCACCGTGCGCACGCGCAGTACGGCGGCATGCGCGGAGAGTTGTGCGAGCACATTGTCGCCGGGGGTGGCGTCGGTTTCGACGATGGCGATGGCTTCCAGCGGCGCGCCCGGTTTGGCCGGGGCTTCCTGGCGGCCGAGGGCGAAGTTGGCGATGTTCACCTTATTGGTGCCGAGGATGGTGCCGACGTGGCCAATGACGCCGGGGACGTCTTCGTTGCGGAGAAAGGTGAGGTTGCCGGCGAGGGCGGCTTCCATGGGGATGCCTTCGACGCGGATGAGGCGGGGCTTGCCGAGCACGAGCGAGCCTTCGACGGCGGTGGAGCCTTTATCGGTTTCCAGTTCAATGACGAGCGCGTCGAGGTGCTGGTAGCGTGTTTCGCGGCGTTCGGCCACTTGCAGGCCGCGCTCGGCGGCAATCTGCATGGCGTTCACGAGATTCGCTTTGCCGGAGAGCGAACGGCCGAGGACGCCGGCCAGACCTGCGTTGCGGATGAGGTTGGAACCGCTGTCGGCAAACGAGCCGGAGTAGGTGAGGTGGACGGCCTTGGGGTTGCCTTCGGCAATGAAGCTGACGAATTTGCCGAGGCGTTCGGCGAGATCGAGCCAGGGGCCGACGGTCTTGTACTGCTCGGGCGAGAGAGCCGGCATGTTGACGGCGTTGATGGCGACGCCGCTGGCGAGGTATTCGACCATCTGCTGCGCGATGCGGATGCCGACGATCTCCTGGGCCTCTTCAGTGGAGCCGCCGATGTGGGGCGAGGCGAAGACGTTCTCGTGGGCGAGCAAGGGAAGATCGGCCGCGGGCGGTTCGGGGTCAAAGACGTCGAGGGCCGCGCCGCCGACCTTGCCGGATTGCAGACCGGCCAGGAGGGCCTCCTGGTCGACGAGTTCGCCTCGGGCGCAGTTGACGATGCGGACGCCATCCTTCATCTTGGCGATGGAAGCGGCGTTGATCATGCCGCGCGTTTCCGGGGTGACGCCGACGTGGAGGCTGATGTAGTCGGAGCGCTTGTAGAGGTTGTCGAGTTCGACGAGTTCGACGCCGAGATTGGCGGCCGTCTGCGAGGTGATGAAGGGGTCGCAGGCGATGATCTTCATTTCGAAGGCGCGGGCGCGGAGGACAACCTCGCGGCCGATGGCGCCGAGGCCGACCACGCCGAGCGTTTTGCTGCGCAGTTCGTTGCCGAGGAACTTCTTCTTCTCCCACTTGCCGCTCTTGGTGGAGGCCGAAGCCTGGGGCACCATGCGGGCCATGGAGAGCATGAAGGCGAGCGTGTGTTCGGCGACCGAGACGGCGTTGCCGCCGGGGGTGTTCATGACGAGCACGCCGGCGGCGGTGGCGGCGGTCATATCGACGTTGTCGACGCCGACTCCGGCGCGGCCGATGACGCGCAGATTAGGCGCCTGTTCGAGAACGGCCTTATTCACTTTCACGGCGCTGCGGACGACCAGCGCGTCGCAGTCGCTCAAGTGAGCCGCATATTCCTTGGGATTGGAGACCACGATGTCCCAGCCCTGTTGAGCCTGGAACTGTTCAATCGCCGCCGGGGCGAGAGGTTCAGCGATCACGACCTTCATCAGCAATTCACCGCCTGTTTCGTATCCACCCCGATGCGGGAGAGCGCACTGGCCGGGGCCGCAACGGGCAGACCCGCAGCCGTCGGACCTGGGGCCGGAGTGCATTTTGTTCGATTGTGCATGGGGAACTGCTTCAGGATAACAAACG
>JADJOP010000017.1 GCA_016713735.1 Bryobacterales bacterium | reverse complement strand
CGCAAATAGAAAATGCTATAGCGCGGCAGATGGCTGCGTTCGAAGACCCAGCGGTCAAGGAACTGGCGCTCGAGGCGCGCCAGTTGATCGGTGGTGAATTTGGAGCGGTAGGGGCGGAGTTCAGCGTCCATGGCCTGGCGCGATTCGAAGAGCTGCTCTTCGCTCATGCGTGTGCGGGCGATCGCGAGAGCCTTCTCTTCCAGCGCGGTGAGGCGCTGCTCGAGCTCTTCGAGTTTTTTGTAGAACGCCGCGGCTTCGGCGGCGATGGCGTCGATGGCGGCGGCGACGCTTTCGAGTTCGGCCCAACCTGCGGCGCGTGTTTCGGCGGCGATGCGGGCGAGGTGGCCTTGGAGGGCTTCGAGCGAGAAGGGGGCGTCGAGTTCAGCGGCGGTGCGCCCGCCGATGGAGGCTTCGCTCATGGCGGCGGCTTCTTCGGCCACGGCCTGGGCGCACCAGGCCAAGCCGTTCACCTGTCGGCGGGCGTTCTGTTTGCGGGCGCGCCATTTTTCAAACGCCGCGTCGATGCCGCGCAGGACGGCTTCGAGCGGGATGTTGGAATTTTTCCAGGTTTCGATGAGGGCCCAATCGAGCGGGGAGAGCAGAAAGAGACCGGTGCCGCGGGCGCGCTGGAAGTGATCCTCGACTTCGGTGAAGTAGTTGAAGTAGTTGTGATGGAACTCGGCGGGCGACTCGGTCAACGCGTGCGCTCCCAGATGAGGCGGAGGCCTTCGAGAGTGAGGTCTTCGTCGGCGTTGGTGAGGTAGCGCGAGCCGGAGGTGATGAGGCGGGCCTGGCCGCCGGTGGCTACGGTTTGCGTGGCGCCGCTGTTGGCCCCCCGATTTCAGCAATGAGACGTTCGAGGATGCCGTCGATCATTCCCAGCGCGCCGTAGTAGAGGCCGCTTTGGATGGAGCCGACGGTGTTTTTGCCAATGAGTCGGTCAGGGGCGCGGAAGTCGACCTTGGGGAGCTTGGCGGTGCGGCTGAAGAGGGCGTCGATGGAGATGCCGATGCCGGCGCAGATGATGCCGCCGAGGTATTCGGCGCGGGCCGAGACGCAATCGAAGGTGATGGCGGTGCCGAGGTCGACGACGATGACGGGGCCGCCGTATTTGGCGTAGGCGGCGACGCTGTTGACGATGCGGTCGGCGCCGACCTCGCGGGGGTTGTCGTAGAGGATGGTGAGGCCGGTGTTGGTTTCGGAGGTGACGAAGCTCGGTTCGCGCTCAAAGTAGCGGCGCGACATGGCGGCCAGGGTGGGATTGAGCGGGGGGACGACGCTGGAGATGATGACGGCTTCGACGGCGTGGAGTTCGAGGCCGCCGAGCGCGAAGAGGTTGCGCAGAAGGATGCCCCACTCGTCTTCGGTCTGTTCGTGAACGGTGCGGAGGCGCCAGCGGTGGGTGAGCTGCGTGCCTTCAAACACGCCGATGGTGATGTTGGTGTTGCCTGCGTCGAGTGCGAGGAGCATGGAGTTAGAGGGCGCGAACGCCGCCAGCGAGAATCGTAACAAGCTCGCCGGTGGGGGTGCGGAGGGTGAGGAAGCCGCGTTCATCGAGGCCGGCGGTGGTGCCGGTGATTTCGCGGCCATCGAGATCGACGGTGACGCGCTTGCCGGAGACATACGAAGAGGCTTGCGTGAAGGCGTCGAGGATGGCGCGCGGGCCGGACTCTGCGAGCAGGGCGGCATGTCGTTCGACGCCTTCAATGACGCGGACGAGGAGGGGTTCGCGCGAAAGTTCGCGGCGGCCGGTGAGGCGGAGCGAGGTGGCGAGCGGGGCGATTTCGGCGGGGAAACGCGTGTGGTTGACGTTGATGCCGATGCCGACCAGCACGGCGCCGGAGTCATAGGTGAGCAGGATGCCGGCGGCCTTTTTACCTTCGATGAGAAGGTCGTTGGGCCACTTCAAATCAGCGGCGACGCCGACGATGGATTCGACGGCTTCCTTAACGGCGAGTCCGGTGGCGAGGGTGAGCAGGGGGAGTGAGTCGCCGAGGTTGTGGGGGCGGAGGATGAGGGTGAGGTAAAGGCCGGAGGCGGGTTCGGAGTGCCAGGAGTGGCCGGCGCGGCCTTTGCCGGCGGTCTGTTCTTCGGCGACGACGACCGTGCCGGAGGGTGAGCCGTCGGCGCTGAGGCGGGCGGCGACGGTCATGGTGGAGCCGGTGGTGGCGAGCCAGTGGAGCTCGCGGTCGGGCATGCGGCGGCGGAGCCAGTCGAGGTCAAGGGGCGCGGAGGGGTTCATGCGAACTCGATGCGGAAGTTGAGATCCACGGCGACCGCGGAATGCGTGATGGCGCCGGAGGAGACGAAGTCGGCGCCGGCCTGGGCGTAGGCGCGGACGGTTTCGATCGTGATGCCGCCGGAGAGCTCGGTGGAGGCGCGGCCGCTGATGTGGGTGATCCACTCACGGGCTTCGGCAGGGGTGAGGTTGTCGAGGAGGCAGACGCTTGCCCGGCGGCGAGGGCTTCGTCCAGCTCGGCGCGGGTGCGGACCTCGCATTCCACTTCACGTCCTGTTGCGAGCGCGCGGCGGACAGCTTCGGTGACCGAGCCGCAGGCGGTGATGTGGTTGTTCTTGATGAGAATGGCGTCGAAGAGGCCGAGGCGGTGGTTGGTGACGCCTCCGGCGGCGGCGGCGAGCTTTTCCACGCGGCGCAGGCCGGGCGTGGTCTTGCGGGTGTCGAGGATTTTGCAGGGCGTGCCTTCGGTTTCGGCGACGTAGCGCGAGGCGAGCGTGGCGATGCCGGAGAGGCGCTGCATGAAGTTGAGCGAGACGCGTTCGCAGCGCAGCAGGGTGCGGGCGAGGCCGGTGACTTCGGCTACGGGTTCGCCGTCTGCGCAGCGGTCGCCGCTCGATTTGAGAAGGCGCAGGGAATCTACGCCGCCTTGCTGTTCGAAGATCACGGGGAGGAGTTCGACGCCGGCGAGGACCATGGGTTGACGCGCATAGAAGCGGCCGGTGGCGCGGCGCGCGGCGTCGATGGTGGCAACGCTCGTGAGGTCGCCGGAGCCGATGTCTTCGGCCAGGGCGCGGCGGACGAGTTCGAGGATTTCGGGATGGTTCCAGGCGGACATGTTAGAGACCCGCGAGCGCGGCGCGCTTGGCTTCGAGCTCGAGCTTGTATTTGTCGAGCTTGTCTTTGATGGACGCCACGATGTGTTCGGGGGCGCGGGAGAGGAACTTCTCGTCGCCCAACTGACGCTCGGAGTTGGCGATGTTCTTCTCGAGCTGTTCGATCTCTTTGGCGAGGCGCTTGCGGCCGGCTTCGGCGTCGGCGTCGCTCATCTCAAAGACGAGTTCGAAGTCCTTTTTGGGCGCGCCGGCTTCGACGGTGAGGGTGAGGCCGGCGAGCTTTTCGATGGACTCGCGGAAGGACTGGGCGACGGCGAGCGCTTCGCCCGAGGCGATGAGGCGCGCGGCGAGCTTGGCCTTGGGGTCGATCTTCTGGTCGGCGCGGTAGGTGCGGGCGGCGGTGATGATCGCCTGCAGGAGTGCCATTTGGCGCTCGGCTTCGGCATCGTGCGCCTCGGCGCTGTACTGCGGATAGGCGGCCAGGGTGACCGACTTGGGCAGGCCGGGGGCGCCGTTAGCTAGCCGCTGCCAGAGCTCTTCGGTGAGGAAGGGCATGGCGGGCGAGAGCAGGCGCAGGGCGGCTTCGAAGGTGGTGAGCAGGTTGCGCCAGTTGTTGTCGAGGCCGGAGTTGTCGGTGAAGCGGAGCTTCTTCAGCTCGATGTACCAGTCGCAGAACTCGCCCCAGAAGAAGTGCCACATGGTCTGGGCGGCTTCGTGGTATCGGTTCACTTCGAGGGCACGGTTGCAGGTGTCGGCGGCGGCGTTGAGGCGCGACTTGATCCACTTGTCTTCGAGAGTCTCGGCGGGGGCCGGTTCGGGGATGCAGGGCTCGATGCCGGCGCGTTCCATGTTGAGGAAGAGGAAGCGGGCGGCGTTCCAGATCTTATTGCCGAAGGCGCGCGAGGCGGGAAGTTTGTCTTCGGTCCAGAGGATGTCGGTGCCGGGCGCGGCGGCGGTGAGGAGGGCCATGCGGACGGCGTCGGTGCCGTACTTCTCGGTGATGTCGAGGGGGTCGACGGTGTTGCCGCGGGTCTTGGACATCTTCTTACCCTGGGCGTCGCGGACGATGCCGTGGATGTAGACGTGGCGGAACGGCACGTCGCCCATGAACTAGAGGCCGAACATCATCATGCGGGCGCACCAGAAGAAGAGGATCTCGAAGCCCATGATCATGAGCGAGGTGGGGTAGAAGAGCTTGAGATCGGCGGTGGGCTCGGGCCAGCCCATGGTGGAAAAGGCCAGAGTCCGCTGGAGAAGCCAGTGTCGAGGACGTCGGTTTCCTGGCGCAGGTTGGCGGAAGAAGCACTCGGTGCACTTGGTGGGCTCTTCGCGGGCCACCATGAGGTGGCCGCAGTCGTCGCCAGTGCCAGGGCGGGAATGCGGTGGCCTACCAGAGCTGGCGCGAGACGCACCAGTCGCGGATGTTGCGCATCCAGTGGAAGTAGGTGGTGCGCCACTGCTCGGGTTCGATGGTGGTGCGGCCGTCTTCGACGGCGGCCATCGCCTTTCTCGGCGAGGGCTTCATGGAGACGAACCACTGTTTGGAGACGAGCGGTTCGAGGATGGTGGTGCAGCGGTCGCACTTGGTGACGCTGAGGTTGTGGGGCTGGATGCCGGCGAGGAGGCCGAGGGCTTCGAGGTCGGCGACGATCTTCTTGCGGGCGTCGAAGCGGTCCATGCCGGCGTAGGGGCCGGCTTCGGCGGTCATCTGGGCGTGTTCGTTGATGACCTTGACGTGGGGCAGGTTGTGGCGCTTGCCGGCTTCGAAATCGTTGGGGTCGTGGGCGGGGGTGACTTTGACGACGCCGGTGCCGAAGGCGGGGTCGGCGAGGTCGTCGAGGATGATGGGAATGTCGCGGTTCATCAGCGGCAGGCGCACGCGCAGGCCGTGGAGGTGGAGGTAGCGTTCATCCTTGGCGTTGATGGCCACGCCGGTGTCGCCGAGCATGGTTTCGGGGCGCGTGGTGGCGACGACGAGGTGGTCGCCGGTGAGCGCGCCGGCGGCGTCGATGACGGGGTACTGGATGTGCCAGAGCGAGCCCTGGGTGTCGTCGTGGGCGACTTCAAGGTCGCTGAGCGCGGTGTTGCAGCGCGGGCACCAGTTGACCATGTACTCGCCGCGATAGACGAGGCCGCGCTCCCAGAGGCCGACGAAGACTTCGCGCACGGCGCGCGAGAGGCCTTCGTCCATGGTGAAGCGCTCGCGGGTCCAATCGCAGGAGGCGCCGGTGCGCTTCATCTGTTCGACGATGCGGCCGCCGGAGAGGGCTTTCCATTCCCAGACCTTTTCTTCGAACTTCTCGCGGCCGAGGTCGAGGCGCTTGATGCCCTGCTGTCCGAGCTGGCGCTCGACGACCATCTGGGTGGCGATGCCGGCGTGGTCGGTGCCGGGCAGCCAGAGGGTGTTGTAGCCGCACATGCGCCGCCAGCGGACGACCATGTCGATCATGGTGTGTTCGAGCATGTGGCCCATGTGGAGTGATCCGGTGACGTTGGGCGGCGGGATCACGAGGCTGAACATGGGCTTCGTGCTGGTGTTGTCGGCGGCGTAGAGAGCTTCGTCGAGCCACCATTGTGCCCAGCGCGGTTCGAAGCGCTGGGGCTCGTAGACTTTTTCCAGTTGCATGAGGGGGAAGCTCCAGGATAGCAAGCGGGCGCAACGGGAATGTCATGGCGGCGTACCCACTTTGCGATGCGAAACCGTCTATGATGGCGCGTAGGTGAATCGTATGAAGCCCACAATCGCACTTTTCATTCTGGCCGCCGTTGCGCTGCCTGCTTTTGCCCAGAGGGGCGAGCCCTTTCGCGCCACGGTGCGCGGCTCGGGCGATTCGGGGAAGTGCACCATTGAGGTGCGCGTGGACGATGTGGCCGAGGTGGAGGTGCGGGGCGAGACCGGCTACCTGCGCACGTTGCAGGGCCAGCCCGCGAGTTGGGTTCGTTTTGTCTGCAATGCGCCGTTCCCGTCGGATATGCAGGAGTTCAAGTTTAAGGGCATCGACGGGCGGGGGCGTGTGGAGTTGCGGCGCGACCCGCGCGACAACCGGGGCTCGGCGGTGGTCTATATTGTCGACACCAAGGGCGGCAGCGAAGGCTACACGTTTGACCTGGAATGGAAGGGTGGCTATCTCTCGGGCAACCGGCCGCGGGGCGGCGTGACGCGACGCGACGACAGCTCCGGCAACCGTTCCAGCGGGAATTCGGGCGGCTTTTTCGGGCGGAGCGGCGGCGGGAGTTCGAATAGCGGCGGGCGCTCCAGCGGCGGCTTTTTCGGTGACAGCCCTTCGAACTCGACGGCCAACTCCGTGCGCGCCTGCCAGGAAGAGATAGCCAACCGCCTGCGCAGGGACAACTACTCGAACTTCGATTTCGGCTCGGCTTCGCTATCGGACCGCGCCGGCAAGCGCGATTGGATGGCCGGCGAAGGGCGGGCGCGGCGCTCCGGCACCACCTATACCTTTGACTACGCCTGCCGCATGGATCTGGACCGGGCGCAGGTGCGCGAGGTGGACTACCGCGTGCGGTAAGCCGTCGCCGGCTGAGGGACGAGGCCGAGGCGGCGGGGGCGATCAGCGGCGGTGGGGGGCGATCAGACGCTACAATTGCAACTGGCGTGCAGATCACGATCTCCAAAGAGAACTACCTCAAGACCATCGCAGAAGCGGAAAGCGAAGGGGAGACCGTCATCGCGGCCACACTGGCCCGCTGGTTGAACGTATCGCCGCCGGCGGTGACGAAAGCCCTCAGCCGTCTCAAGAAGGACAACCTCGTAGAGGTGGCCGACGACGGGCAGGTGAAGCTGACCGAAGAAGGGCGCGGCATCGCCAACGGCATTCTGAACCGGCACCACCTGATTGAGCGCATGCTGACGGAGATTTTCGGCATGGAGTGGTTCAAGGTCCACGACGAAGCCGAGCGGCTGGAGCACGCGGTGAGCCCCGACTTCGAGAAGCTGCTGACGCAGAAGCTGGGCGACGGGCAGGCCTGCCCGCATGGCAACCAAACGGGAATGGACACTCCGGAACTGCGGCGTCGGCGGGGGTGGACGACGCTGGCCGAGGCCGGTGGCGAGCAGGCGCTGACGGTGGTGAGCGTATTTGAGCGCGACCGTCAATTATTAGAATTTCTTGACGGAATGTCGATCCATCCCGGCGCGGCTGGAGGTGGTGGCCCACAACTACGACGACACGCTGACGCTGCGGGTGGCGGGCGAGCCGGTGCATTTGGGGATGGCGGCGGCGCGGAAGGTGTGGGTGGCGCCGGCGTAAGCGGCACTTTGGTACCCGTACTGCCAGCGGGTGTGCTTGCACCGATCGTCCCAGCTCTTTGAAACCGAAGGGCTAGTTGGGGTAGTCCCACCAAGAGTGATACCCTCGGAGGGTGGCACTCCCGCGCCTGTCACGGGAGAATTCCATGCCTGAGATTCGGAGAAGGCCTGACATGATTTCTGTTTTGCGCGCCGCGTTTCGGATGGGCGGCGGATTGTTCGTGATATCCCTGCTGTACGGGCAGATTCCCCTGAATTTATCGCCGTCGCGCGTGGTGGGTCACCCCCAACTGGCGATTGTGACGCAGGCGCCGAACCTTGTGGAGGGGCGCGAATTCAATGCCCCGCAAGGGGTGGCCGTGGATGAGGTGAGCGGGATTGTGTATGTGGCCGACTCGGCCAATCACCGTGTGTTGGCCTTTGCCGACGCGCAGTCATTTCTAAACGGGGCGCAGTCGCAGTTTGTGCTGGGCCAGCGGGACAAGTTTTCGACGCTGCCGTTGGGCCCGGGGACCAGTTTCACCAGCGGTCTGGCGGCGCCCACGGGCGTGGCCGTGGATTCGCAGGGCAACGTGTATGTGGCCGATGCGGGCAACAACCGCATTGTGCGGTATCCGCGACCGTCCTCACAGCCGGCGGGCGAACCGATCCTGGCCGATTTTCTCATCGGACAGACGAGCTTTTCGGGCAACCGGGCCAACCAGGGCGGAGCAGCCACGGCCTCGACGTTGGCCTTTACGACGTCGAGCGGTGTATTTAAAATTGCCATTCGCTTTGACGCGGGCGGAAACCTCTGGGTGACCGACGCGGCCAACCACCGTGTGCTGCGGTATCCGGCGTCGGCGCTGTCGGCCGGGGCGGCCAACGCGCCGGCGGCCGATGTGTCGCTGGGGCAGACGAGCCTGAGCAACAACACGGGGCTGCCGAGCAGCACGGCGGCCACCGTTCGCCAGGCCAAGAACGGGATGCGCGAACCGGCGTCGCTGGCTTTCGACCAGGCCGGGCGGTTGTTCGTGGTGGATGCGTTGAACCGCGCGCTGGTGTATGTTCCGCCGTTCAATACGGGGCTGGACGCGGCGCGCATCCTGGGCATCATTCCGGCCGTGGGCCAGGGGCAGACGCCGCCGAAGCCCATCAATGCGTATTCCATCGGCGTGGTGACCTCCAATCCTGTCCGGTTCTTGCCGCCGCAGGGGATATTCTGCATTGGCAACATCCCCATCGTGGTGGACACGCCGACGCACCGGCTGGTGCGCTTCGATCCATTTGACCAGTGGCCCTCGGAGGCCGTTTCCTTCTCCCCGCCCGGACGCGCCTTCATCGGGCAGAACGAAATCGAACAGGACACGCTGCAGGAAAACCGGGGTCTGGCCGAGCCGACGGCGAACACGCTGCGCTCGCCGGCTGACGGCGTCTATTCGCGCGGCGAGACGTTCCTGGTGGATTCGGGCAACAACCGCGTGCTGGCGATGCCGGACCTCTCCTCAGGCCCGAGCCTGGCGGCGAATGCGCCTTACACGGCGCGGCGCGTGCTGGGACAGGTGAGCTTTGAGTTCCGCTCGCCGAACTTGATTGAAGGCCGCGAGGTGCAGTTTGCCGGCACGGAGGGCGTGGCCGGGGCGGTGGTGCTGGATAACCGGTCGACGCCTCCGCGCATGTATGTGGTGGATCCGAACAACCACCGTGTGCTGGGTTTTGCCGACGCGCGCAACGTGCGGCCGGGTACGGAGGCCGACATTATCATCGGCCAGCCGGATAAATTCCGCGCCTTGCGCAACTATCCGTTTAACAAAGTGGAGCAGCGCAACGAGAGCAGCCTGCTGTTCCCGGTGGCCGCGGCGGTGGACACGGAGGGCAACCTATGGGTGGCCGACCAGGCCAACTCGCGCGTGCTGCGCTTCCCGTCGCCGTTCAATGCCAGCGGTCCGCTGCCGATGAAGGCGGACCTGGTGCTGGGGCAATCGAACTTCACCATCGCCGCCACCGACGCCACGGCGCGCACGATGTCGCGGCCGTCGGGCATCGCGTTCACGGCCGAAGGCAACCTGCTGGTGGCCGACAGCGCGCACAACCGCGTGCTGATGTTCAAGCCTCCGTTCCAGAACGGCATGGCCGCCTCGATCGTGATCGGCCAGCCCGATTTCGGCAGCATCGGTGCGGGCAACGCCGCCAACCGGTTGAGCAGTCCGCAGGAGATCTCCACCGACACCGACGACCGCTTGTATGTGTCCGATGCGGGCAACAACCGCGTGCAGATTTTCGACCGCGTGACGATCGCCTCCAACGGACCCAACGCGGCCTTCAGCCTGGGGGCGCTGAGCGGATTGCGCACGCCGACCTCGGTGTATGTGAATCCGAACAACGGCGAAATCTGGGTGGCCGATTCGCAGCGCTTCCGCATGTTGCGCTTTCCGCGCTACGACGTGCTGGTGAGCCGCGGCGACGTGAGCGACTACACGATTCCGCTGCCCACCAATGTGCGGCCGCTGGGTTCGGCGGTGGATGCCTTCGGGGCGCTCTATGTGACCGATACGCTGAACCGGGTGGGCATCTACTATCCGGGCGTGATTGTGCAGAACGGGGCCAACTACCTGACGCGCATCGCGCCGGGCCTGGTGACCACGCTGAGTTGCCGCAACTTGAACTACGCCTTCACCGAGGTGACGAGAGTGTTCAACGAGCTGCCCAATCCGATTCCGATGCCGCGCAACCTGGAAGATATCCAGGTGCTCATTGACGAACAGCCCGTGCCGCTCTACTTCATCTCGCCGTTCCAGATCAACTTCCTGATGCCGAACGGAGCGCCTACGAGCGGAACCGTGGAACTGCTGGTGGTGCAGCCTTCGACCGGGCGTGTGATCGCGGCGACGCGGATCACGATGGACGTGGCTTCGCCGGCGTTCTTCACGGTGGGCTCGACGGGCACGGGGCAGATTGCCTCGCTCAACCAGGACAACTCGATCAATAGCGACACGAACCAGTTGACGCGCGGGCAGGTGATCCAGCTGTTTGCCACCGGCGCGGGGCACATTCCAAACGCACCGCCGGACGGAGAACTGGCGCAGGGGGCCATCGATACGCCGACGCGGCCGCGCGTGGTGGTGGGGGCGCGGGAACCGGAGATTCAATACTCCGGCCTGGCGCCGGGACTACTGGGCGTGTGGCAGATCAACGTCGTGGTGCCGGATGTCACCGCGCCGTCGAACCAGGTGCTGGTGGTGATGACGCAGAACAGCATTCCGAGCAACAACCCGTCGAATCCGAACCAGATTCGCACGACGATCGCCGTGAAGTAAGGCGCGGCCGCGCCATGGCTGAGGTCGCACTGGTGTTGATCGACCTGCAACGCGCGGTCGACGACGCCTCGTGGGGCGAGCGGAACAATGTCCACGCGGAAACGAACGCGCGCGCGCTGCTGGAGAGGTGGCGCGCGCGCGGCGGCTTCATCGTGCACGTGCGCCACGATTCCACCGAGCCCCGCTCCACCTATCGCCCCGGGCAGCCGGGTCATGCGTTCAAACTGGAGACGGCGCCGCTGGCGGGTGAGATTGTCGTCGCCAAGAGCGTGAACTCGGCGTTCATCGGCACGGGGCTGGAGCAGATGTTGCGCTCGGCCGGGATCGACGAGTTGGTGGTGTGCGGCGTGTGCACCAACAACAGCGTGGAGACGACGGTGCGGCACGGGGCCAACCTCGGCTTCCGCATCACGCTGGTTGAGGATGCCTGCTTCACTTTTGGCCGCAGGGATTACCAGGGGCGGGCGCGGACGGCCGATGAGGTGCACGCGATGTCGCTGGCGAACCTGGAGGGCGAGTATTGCCGCATTGCGCGGACCGCTGAGATGGTGGCCGGAGGGCTACCCGCGCCCTGTCGCCCCCCGCTTGCGGACCGTCCGAGCTTCCGGAATGCGCTCGGTCCCCGCCGAAATCGAACCCCAGCCTTGGGCAAAGACGAGCCGACGCGCTGGGCGGGGACCACGATCCCCCGGTAGACGGGCCAGCGTCCACTTGAGATCCCAGCCCGCCCCCGCGCCCCCGACCGCGCGACCTGGCGCCGGTCCGCGGCCCCCCGGGAGCGGCCCTCGCGCCCCGCGCCCCGGACAGAACCCAGCGGCGAGCAGCAGGAGTGTCGCCCGCCTTGCCATCACTCCTGCCCGCCAGCACAGCCACGGAGACCGGCACGAGGGGTGGGCGCACGCTGGCGGCGGGCATGCCGGCGACGAATTCGAGCGCCGCGCCGCAGACGCGGCCCTGGCAGGCGCCCATGCCGCAGCGGGTGTGCAACTTGGCCTCGCGCCAGGAGAGGAAGCCAGCCAGTTCGCCCAGCCGCACGTCCTCGCAGCGGCAGACGATTGTCTCGGGCGTGGGGAGTTCCTTTAGTTCCGGGCGCAGAGCAAAAGCCTCGGCCAGCACACGCTGGAAGCGGCGGCCGCGCTCGCGCTCAGGGGCACAGGCGGCGGCGAGATCCTCACGGCCGGCGGCGTGGTAGCCGGCGGTGAGCCCCTGGGCCAGCGCCGCTTCGACGCCGGCGATGCCCACCGGTTCTCCGGCGCAGTAGATGCCCTGGACCGAGGTGCGCTGGTGCTCATCAACGGCCACGCAGCCGTTGACCACCTCGCAGCCGGCCAATTGCGCCAGTTCCGTGTTGCCCACCAGGCCGAAGCCGCAGGCGAGGTAGTCGCAGCCGATCACTTCGCGGCGCGGGCCTAGCTGCAGGGTGACCGAGAGTGCGCCGTCGCGGCGTTCCACGCTTAGCGGCCAGGCCGCGGCGCGGTAGCGGGTCTGCTGCAGGGCGGTGGCGATGCGCCAGGCCTGGGCCCACTTTGGGCGGCGTCCGGCGATGTGCCAGAAAAACGGAAGCATTTGTCCGAAACTGGCCTGCTCTGCCACCAGCGCCACACGCGCCCCGGCTGTGAGCAGCGCCGCGCCCACTTCGGCCAGCAGCGGGCCGCTGCCGGCGACGACGACGCGCCGCCCGGTGAGGTCGAGGCCCGATTTCAGGAGCGCCTGCAGGCCGCCCGCGCCGGTGACGCCGGGCAGCGTCCAGCCGGGGAAGGGCAGCAGGCGTTCGCGCGCGCCGGTGGCGAGGATGAGGCGCTCAAAGGCTAGCTCCAGGGCGCGGCCTTCGTGTTCCACCAGCAGTGTCTGCTCGCCGGCAAAGCCGAAGGCCGTGGCGCCGGCCAGCATGGGGACGGCGGCTTGTTCCCAACGAGCGCGCCAGGGCTGGGGCAACTCACCGCGCCAGATCTGTCCGCCGGCGTGCGGGTTCTCGTCGACGACGCGCACGGTGCGTCCGCATTCGCGGGCCGCGCAGGCGGCCGCGATTCCGGCCGGGCCCGCTCCGACGACGACGAGTTCAGCGCGCTCAGCCACTGGTTTTCACCTCCATCCCGTCACGGCACAGGACGAGGCACCCGCGCACGCCTGCGCGCCCATTCACCGTCACGCGGCACTCCTCGCAGACGCCCATGCCGCAGACGGGGCTGCGTTCCTCGCCGCTCACCGAGCGCCGCGCGGCCACGCCCATCATGAGGAGCGCCGCGGCCACGCTTGCGCCCGCGGCCACCTGGCGCGGTTCGCCGTTGACGACGATGTGGATGGGGTCAGGCATGGGCGCTCCTTTCTCCAAACCGCGAGGGCGAGTAAGGCTCGACGGGGATGGCCGGTTCGTGCCCGAGCATCTGTGCCGCGAGCAACTCGGCGGTTGCCAGCGAGGTGGTGATGCCGAGGCCTTCGTGTCCTGTGGCCAGCCACAGGCCCTCGCACTCAGGCGCGCGGCCGATGAGCGGCAGGCCGTCGGGGGTGGCGGCGCGGAAGCCGGTCCAGGTGCGCACGACGGGCAGCCCGGCGAGCCCCGGCATGTAGTCGAGTGCCCGCCGCAGCATGCGCTCCAGCATGGGCGACTCCACGGCTGCGTGCTGCACTCCATACTGCCGCGACGAGCCGATGAGGATCTGTCCGGTGGCGCGCGGCTGCAGGTTGCAGGCCACCGATTCGGTTTCGTGTCCGTGGGCTGATTTGAGGTAGCCGAGTTCGACAATCTGGTGGTGCAGGAAGCCGGGGGCGCGGTCAGTGATGGCGAGGTGGCCTTTGCGCGGGGCGACGGGAATCGTGAGCGGCAAGTGTCCCCAGCGCGCTCCGGCGGCATGGATGACACTCGCGGTGTGGAGGACGGTTCCGCTGGCCAGCGTTACCACGGAGCCGGTGGTGTGTTCGACGCGCGCGCCCTGCATGTAGACGGCGCCCTGGCGCCGCGCCCGTTCCACCAGCCAGCGCGCGGCCACGGGCGGATAGACGACCATGTCCTCGGGCACGCGCAACGCTCCGGCCAGCCCCTGGCGCAGTTGCGGTTCCTCGCGCGCCAACTCCCCGGCCGTGAGGATCTCCGATTGCACTCCATGCGCTCCGTAGCAGGCGTGTTTCTGTTCGACGGCGGCGAACTCCCCGGCGTCGGCCGCCACCCACAGCGTGCCCGGCCGGCGATACTCGGCCCCTTTCGGCCAGCAGGCTTCCTTTTCCTGCCACAAACGGCGCGAGTAGGCGGTGAGGGCAAACTGCGCCTCGGAGTCGTCCATCACGACAATGTGCCCCATGCCGGCCGCCGTGGCGCCGCTGCCGGCGCAGTCGGCCTCGACGACGATCACCTTGAGACGTTCCGCGCTCAAGCGTTCGGCGATAGCCGCACCCACGATGCCCGCACCTATGATGACAACGTCGGGGTTGCCGCCACTCATTCGCGGATACCATAGCAGAACGGATCGCGAGGGTCCAGCAAGAGCGTGCCTTCGGCGTTCACGTGGGCCATGCCCTTGATGGTGGGAATCACGGTATCGAAGCCGCTGTCCCGGCCGGCCCTGGTGTAGGAACCTTCGAAGATGCTGCCGACGATGGACTCCTGGCGGTAGACTGCGCCTTCGGCGAGCACGCCGCCGGCGGCCAGGCAGGCGAGCTTGGCGCTGGTGCCGGTGCCGCAGGGCGAACGGTCGTAGGCTTTGCCGGGGCAGAGGACGAAGTTGCGCGAGTCGGCGGCGTCGGTGGAGGGTGGGCCGAAGAGTTCGATGTGGTCGATTTCGGCGCCGTCGGTGCCGGTGATGCCGTGCTGTTCGAGGGCCTGGCGGATGCGCCAGGTGAAGCCGGTGAGGTGGGCGACGTTGCCGAGCGTCAGTTCTTCACTATGGCCGGAGACGAGGAAGAACCAGTTGCCGCCGTAGGCGACGTCGCCGATGACGGGACCGTAGCCTTCGACATGCACTGAGACATCGGCCAGGCTGCGGAAGCTGGCCACGTTGCGGATGGAGACTTCGCCGGATGAGTGGAGGAGGGCGGTCACGTCGCCGGCGGGGGTTTCGATGAGATGCTCGCCGGGCTGGATGCGGCCGAGGTGGGCGAGGGTGGCCACCAGGCCGATGGTGCCGTGGCCGCACATGCCGAGGTAGCCGACGTTGTTGAAGAAGAGGACGCCGGCGGCGGCTTTGGGATTGACGGGCTGGCAGAGCAGCGCGCCGACGACGACATCGGAGCCGCGCGGTTCGTTCACGACGGCGGAGCGGAAGTGATCGTGCTGGCCGCGGAAGTGGGTGAGGCGGTCAAACATACTGCCTTGGCCCAAGTCAGGCCCGCCGCTCACCACCACCCGCGTCGGCTCACCGCCGGTATGGGAATCCACAAAGGCCACTCGTTGCATGACGCGCGTTCCTCCAGTTAGTTAGTGTGCCGCAACCGCGAGACGGGCGCTGACCGAACTTCATGACGCCGGCTGCCTGTTTCGTTTCGATTGCACCTGGACGGCCAAGGGCGATAGCCTGAAAGCATGATGCATCGCTTTGGTCCTGCTATTCTCGCGCTTACTCTTTTCTGCGCATCTCTGACGGCCCAAACTTATCTCGGCACGCTGAACGGCCGCGTGCTGGATCCGACGGGCGCCGTGGTGGCCAACGCCAAGGTCGCCGCCACCAATACGGAAACCAACGTGGTCTACCGCACCGCGACCAACGAAGCCGGCAACTACCTGTTGCTCCAGCTTCCGTTGGGCAAGTACGAAGTGGCGATAGAAGCCGCCGGCTTCCGCCGCTACGTGCGCACGGACATCGTCTTGAACGTGGCGCAGACCATTTCGCTCACCGACACGCTTGCCGTGGGCACTGTGGAGCAGACCGTGGAGGTGACCGGCACGACGGGCCTTCTGGAAACCTCGACCTCCGACCTCGGCACCACCATCCAGCGCAACAAGCTGATGGACCTGCCGCTGTTTGTCGGCGGCGCCATGCGCAACCTGGAACAGTTCATCTTCCTCGCTCCGGGCGTGACGGGCGATTCGGTGAACACGCAGATTGCCGGTTCGCCGAACCGCGCCAAGGAGGTGCTGGTGGACGGCATCGCCTCGACGGGCATTGAGAGCGGCGGCGTGATTCCCGGCTCGGCGCGGCCGTCGGTGGAAACCATCGGCGAGTTCAAGCTGATTCGCGCCAACTTCAATGCTGAGTACGGCCGCACAGGCGGCGGCTTGCAGATCTTCACCACGCGTTCGGGCACCAATGAGCTGCACGGCGCGGTGTTCGATTATCTGCGCAACGACAAGCTGGACGCGCGCGGCTTCTTCCAGCGCACGCGGCCGGTGAACCGCCAGAACGAATTTGGCGCCGCACTGGGCGGACCGGTATGGCTGCCCGGCCTCTATAACGGCAAGAACAAGACCTTCTTCTACTTCGTCTATTCGGGCTTCCGCTTTCGCCAGGGTGCGGCCAATGCGCTGCTGAACGTGCTGCCGAACGACTATCGCCAAGGCAACTTCACGCGCCTGGGCCAGGCGATTTACGATCCGGCCACCACCACCTCCACGGCCTCGGGCTTCACGCGCACGCCGTTTGCGGGCAACCAGATTCCCACCTCGCGCTTCAGCACTGTGTCGCGCAACATTGTGCCGCTGCTGCCGGCGCCGTCGAGCGACACCCTGTTCAACAACTTCGTATCGCAGGGCCGCGGCTCCACCGGGGCCAACCAGGCCAACGTGAAGATCGACCACCAGTTCAACGAGCTGAACCGCATCAGCGGCTACTTCTATATCGACCGCTTCACGCAGCGCGAACCGGAGGGCGTTCCGGGCCCGACCACGCAGCGCCGCGCCACCACCAGCCGCAACGTGTGGGGCCGCATCACACACGACTACGTGATCAACGCGACCACGCTCAATCACATCAACCTCGGCTATACGCGCTTTGTCACCGGCATCGAGTCGTACTCGCTCGGACAGGACTGGCCGAACAAGATCGGCCTCACGGGCGTGAACACGGGGCCGGACAGTTCGTTCCCGCGCGTGCAGTTTCTCGCCGCGGGCTATGACTTGCTGGGCGATTTCAACGGCAACTCCAAAGTGAAGCAGGCCAACAACGCCTTCCAGCTCAACGAGAGCCTGTCACTAGTGCGCGGCAATCACAACTACAAGGTGCGCATCGACTACCGCTGGACGGAAACCAACGGCATCGACAACTGGCAGGCCAACGGGCTGTTTGACTTCAACGCGCTGGAAACGGGCCTGCCGGGCAACGCGCGCACGGGCAGTGCGGTGGCGAGCTTCCTGTTGGGCGCGGTGAACCGCGGCGCGGCCCGTGTCTATGCGTACTTCCCGCGCAACCGCTATCAATATTTGGCTGCCTACGCGCAGGACGATTGGAAGGCGACGCGCAAGTTGACGGTGAACTACGGCATCCGCTACGACGTCTTCTTCCCGCGAGGGGAGAAGTTGAACAACCTCTCCACGTTTGATCCGAACACGCCCAATCCGGCGGCCGGCAACCGGCTGGGCGCGCTCATCTTCCTGGGCGACGGGCCAGGCCGCTCGGGCCTGAAGTCGTTCGCCGATACCGATTACAAGGCCTTTGGTCCGCGCCTGGGGCTGGCCTACCAGATTGACAGCAAGACGGTGGTCCGCACCGGATATGGGATCTACTATGCGCTGGGCAACGCCAACGCCGGATTGCGCGATTCGCTGAACTCGTCCAACGGCTTCATTGCCGCGCCGGTGTTCCAGTCGCTTGATGCGGGCGTGACGGCGGCGTTCAATTGGGATCGCGGCTTTCCGCAGAACTTCGTGCAGCCGCCGGTGATCAGTCCCTCGGCCGCCAATGGTTCGGAGATCCGGCTCATCGCCAAGGGCGATGGCCGCGCGCCGTATTTCCAGAACTGGACGATGACGATTGAGCGCGAGATTGTGAACCGCGTGAACTTCGAGATCGGCTACCTGGGCACCAAGGGCAGCCGCCTGGGCACGGCGCTGGTGCGGAGCAACGAGCTGTCGCCTGACCTGCTGCGCCTCGGCTCGCTGCTGACGCGGCCCTACAACTCAGCCGAAGCGATCGCCGCCGGCATCCGTTCGCCGTATCCCGGCTTCACGGGTTCGGTGGCCCAGGCGCTGCGGCCCTATCCGCAGTACAACAACCTGCTCAACCGCGCCGATCCGAACGGGAGCTCGACCTACCACTCGCTGCAGACGCAGCTCACCGTGCGCGCCGCCAAGGGCTTCGACGTGCTGGCCTCCTACACGTGGGCCAAGACGATTTCGGATTCCGACGTGCTCGCCGGGGGCGGCCAGGGCGGGCAGTCGACATTCAATCGCGGGCTGGAGAAGGCCATCGCCATCACCGACATTCCGCACGTGTTCAACCTGAGCTACAGCTACCAGTTGCCGTTCGGTCCGGGGCAGGCGTATCTGCGCGACGGCGGCGTGATGGGCAAGGTGGTGGGCGGTTGGGTGTTCACGGGCATCCACCAGTACGCCACCGGCGTGCCGATCATTCTTACGGCGAACAACTCGCTGCCGCTGTTCAACGCCCTGCTGCGGCCGAACGTGGCGGCCGGCGCGACGCTCACCGGCAAGCAGGAGAACTTCGATCCGGCGGTGGACCGCTGGATCAATCCGGCGGCCTTCAGCGTGCCCGGCGCGCTCACCTTCGGCACTTCAGCGCGCTCGCACACGAGCCTGCGGGTCCCGGCCGGCATGAATGAGAACTTCGGCCTGTTGAAGAAGATCCCGCTGTGGGAACGGGTGACGCTGACCTTCCGCGCCGAGCTGTTCAACGCCTTCAACCGCGTCGTGTTCAGTGGTCCGCAGGCCAACGTGAGCAACGCCGCCTTTGGCCGCATCTCGGCCCAGGCCAACACGCCGCGGCAGGGCCAGATGGCGCTGCGGTTGGATTTCTAGGGACGCACTGAGTCCGGTAACCTCGTTACCTTCACGCGCTCGGCGGCGCGTTCGATGAGGCCGCGCTCCAACTCCGGCCAGCGGCTGGCTGCCTTGCCGCCCGGCTCCAGGTCGGTGGCGGCCAGCCCCATCGCATCGAGGCTTTCGATGTAGATGATCATCAGCTCCTTGCGCTTCTCCGCATCGGGCAGATGAACGAGGCGCACATTCATCGTGCCGGCGGGGAACTGGTAGCCGGCCGCCTTCACCATGGCTTCGACGTGGCCGCCGTCGGAGTCAGGCTTGGAGGGGCCGCCGGTGGCTCCGAACCGCGCGCGGACGTCAAACTCCAGGCCTCCCAGGCGTGTGGTCTGCGTGAACGGGTAGCGGTAGCGCGACTCGGGCCTGGTGGGCAGGAACTCCTCAAATTGAACCCAGTACAAGCGCTGGATCACCTTGCGCTCATCGGCCTCCACCCACACGTGGAGCTCGCAATCGGCGACGCCGTAGAGGTCCCACCGCTCAACGCCGGCGTAGTGCGCGGGGCGGGGAAGTTCGATGCGCACGGCGGGGTCCCGCGCCGAGGTGACGACGTTTTCCTTCACCATGCGGCGGGGCGGCTTTTGCGCTTCGGCGGCCAGGGCGAGGCAGAGCAACAACGCGGGTAGCATGCGGTTCATGACGTTCAGTACGGTTCGGGAGGGGCAGGAGTTCCGCTCGATGCGGTGAGCGGCCGGTGAACGAGCGTGATAGATTGACCGGAATTCTCACTAGCAGAAGAGTGAGTCTTCGCGTGTTGAGGGAACCGGGATGCTGCCCTATATCGATCTACCCCCGCTGAACGTGTCAGGCCGGGTCATCCAATGGCCGCTGCTGTGCGCCTGCGTGGGCGTGCTGGTGGCGCATGTTGCGTTGCTGGCGCGGGCGCGCCGCCTGGCGCTTGCTGCGCCCACGGCGGGCTCGATGAGCTTCTTCATGGTGGTTGCCGGACTGCTCGGCGCGCGGCTGTTCAAGCTGGCCTATTTCCCCGGCGTGTGGAGCCAGTTGTCGTGGATGGACCTGTTCGCGGCAGGCGGGCTGGCCTCGTTCGGGGGGCTTGCGGGCGGGCTGATTGGCGCGCTGCTTTACTTTGCCGCGCGGCGGATGAGCGCGGCCACGGCGTTGGATTATCTGGACGCGCTGGCCGCTGTGTTTCCGCTGGGCTGGCTGTTTGGCCGGTTTGGGTGCGCGATCGTGCATGACCATCCAGGGCTGGCCTCCAGCAGTCTGTTCGCCGTCGCCTATCCCGACATGCCGCGGTTTGATCTCGGTTATCTCGAAGTTCTCTTCCTGGCGCTGGCGATGATCCCGCTGTTCGTCGTGCTGGCGCGCCGCCCGCAGCCGCGCGGTTTGTTCCTCACGGTGTACTTCCTGCTCTATGGCGGCTTCCGGCTGTGGCTCGATACGCTGCACGTCGACCCGCCGCGCTACCTCGGCATCACGGTGGACCAGTGGGCCTATGGCTCGATGTTGCTGCTGGGCGTTGTGCTGGCGGTGACGCTGCGTTTATTCCGTATGGTTCGTTCTTCTCGAAGGGAAGTGTTCGCATGAAATCCTGGTTTCTTCACCTCTGGCAGTTCCGCGCCAGTGTTGCGCTTGTGTTGTTGCTCTCCAGCCTGATTTGGGCGGGCGACGATTCCGAGGATAGTAATGCAAGCGGATGCGGCGATGACATGCTCATCTGCTCGCTGGTGAAGTTCGGCATTCTGGAGCCGAACCCGCGTTCGTGGAACCCAGGCCCCGGACTGCCGCTCGCCTTTGAGCCCAACCTGGGGCAGGCAGGCTCCACGGTGGAGTTCCTCGCCCAGGGCAAGCAACTCGCCGTCTACCTTTCCTCCGGCAACTCGTTCCTCACGCTCGATGAGAAGGACGGCCAGACGAAGCTGCGGGCCACGCTGGAAGGCGCTTCGCCGCGCGCGCAAGCCGAGCCGGAGGAGATTCTGCCGGGCCAGACGAACTACCTGCTCGGCAACGACTCGTCGAAGTGGATCACCAACGTGCCCTCGTTCCGGCGCGTCCGTTACCGCGATGTGTATCCCGGCATCGATGTCGTCTATTACGGCCATGCCGGCGAGTTGGAACACGACTTCATCGTGCGTCCCGGCGCTGACCCGTCGCGCATCCGCATGGGTCTGCACGGGGCCGCCGCGATGAGTCTCAATGCCGAGGGCGACATCGTGGTCCAGGCCGGGGAGCGTGAGCTGCTGTGGAAGAAGCCTGTCGTCTACCAGGAGGTCCGCGGCATGCGGCGTCTTGTGGAGAGCCGCTACCGGCTGGACAAGGGCGCCATTGCCTTTGAGCTGGGGCGCTTCGATCCGGACCGCAGCCTTGTGATCGACCCCATCGTCACTTACTCGACCTACATCGGCAAACTGCAGCCGGAGACGATGGGACGCACGGTGACCGACAACCAGGGCAACGTCTACATGCTGGGCATCAGCTATGACCGCTCGTTTCCGGTGACCTCGGGCGCGTTTCAGTCGCAGGTGCCGCAGGGCGGCTTCCAGAACGTCCTGCTGATGAAGGTGAACCCGTCCAGCAACCAGGCGGTCTATTCGACTTACATTGGCGGCAGCTTCCATGATCAGGGCGTGGCCATTGCCGTGGACAACTCCGGCGCGATCTACCTGGCGGGCTCGACGGCCAGCACCGACTTTCCCGTGACGCAGGGCGTGGTGAAGACCCGCTTCAGCCCTCCCGGCCTGACGCCGGCCGATCAACTGGATTGCTATGTGACCAAGCTCAGCCCCGGCGGCGATGCGCTGGTGTACTCGACGTATCTTGGCGGTACGCGCGACGACAGCTGCATGAGCATCGCCGTGGATTCGCAAGGGAACGCCGTCGTGGCCGGCGCCACGGCCAGCTTCTCCAACTTCCCCTTCACGCGCGGCGCGGCGCAGGAGAATGCCGGCGGCGGCACGCTGGACGGCTTTGTGGCCAAGCTCAACCCCACTGCCACCGCGCTGCTGTATGCCACCTTCGTGGGCGGCTCCGGCATCGACTCGATCTTCTCGCTGGCCCTGGATTCCCAGGGCGCGGCCTATGTGACCGGGCAAACCACGAGCACGGCCGCCTTCCCGGTGACCGACGGCTCGGCGCAAACGCGCTATGGGGGCAACGTGACGAATGCGCCGACGCGGCTTGGCGATGCGTTCGTGGTGAAGCTCAACCCGGCGGGCAGCCGTTTCGACTATGGCACGTATCTGGGCGGCTCCGGTGACGACGCGGGCTTCTCCATCGCCGTCGATGGCCAGGGCAATGCGCACATCGCGGGCACGACCAACTCAGCCAACTTCCCCACCACCTCCTCGGCCCCGCAAACGCGCTACGGCGGCAGCGGTCGCCACGTGGTGTTCCCCGCCGGTGACGCCTTTGCGGCCAAGCTCAACTCATCGGGCACGACGCTGATGTACTCGACCTACCTTGGCGGATCGCAGGACGATTGGGGAATGGCCCTCGCGCTGGACCGCTCGGGCAACGCCTGGCTCACCGGTGCGACGCTTTCGCAGGACTTCCCCGTGAGCAGCGACGCGACGCAGAAGACCTTTAAAGGACCGGCCGGCGCCAGTTCCACTTCGACAGGCGACGCCTGGGTGGCTCAGCTCAGCAGTTCCGGAAACGCCGTTCTGTTTGCCACCTACCTGGGCGGCTCGCAGAACGACTATGGGCTTGGCATCGCCGTTGATAGCGCGGGCAACGCTACGGTCTCCGGCGGAACGATTTCCACCGATTTCCCCGTCACCTCCAACGCCGCGCAATCGGTGTATGGCGGCACTACGCTGAACACGCTGCCCATGGGCGATGGCTTCCTGACGCGTTTCGGCGGCTCCACCTCGAGCGGAGGCATCCTCTCGGTGGCCGCTATCGTAAGCGCCGCCAGCTATGCCGGAGGCGGCGTGGCGCCGGGCGAGATCGCCGTGATCACAGGAGGCGGCATCGGCCCGGCGCAGCTCACCACGCTGGCGCTGACGCCGCAGGGCACGGTGGCCACGACGCTCAACGAAACGCGCGTCACCTTCGATGGCGTTGCCGCGCCTGTCCTTTATGCCTCGTCGGGACAAACCAGTGTCATCGTCCCCTATGAGCTCAACGGCAAGCAGTCGGCGCAGATGGTGGTGGAGTACCGGGGAGGCCGCTCGGCGCCGCTCACGGTTCCGGTGGTGCAATCGAAGCCGGCGCTGTTTTCGGCCAACGCCAGCGGGCGCGGGCAGGGGGCGATTCTCAACGCCGACTTTAGCTACAACTCTTCAACTAACCCCGTGGCCAAAGGCGGCGTCGTGCTGCTGTTCGGTACGGGCGAAGGGCCGATCGATCCGCCCGGCGTTACGGGCCGTGTGAACTCGGCTGTCTTCCCGCGCATCCTGCTGCCGACCGCGGTCACCATCGGCGGACAGAACGCCCGCGTGCTCTACGCCGGCGCGGCGCCGGGACAGGTGGGCGGCCTGTTCCAGATGAACGTCGAGGTGCCGCAGGGTGCCGCTTCGGGCAACCAGGAGGTGATCGTCACCATCGGCAATACGCGCAGCCAGAGCGGGGTGACCGTGGCGGTGCAGTAGAGCCCGCACAGGCAGTAGGCGCGAGTGGCCGTTTCGATCCGGCCGTCCCGCCTTGGCCGGCGGCCAGGGGAGAGAAGCAGGGGATGCGCGCGCCCCCTTCGGAGACCCCATTCGGAAACCGAAGTCAAGCAGGCACCATGTGCTACGCTCTAGCTTCCGAGGCGATTCGGCGTTCCCGCGCGCGCCGGCGCACTCGTCGTAACTGGGAGGTCGCTTCGTGCGCTGCGCTATCGTTTTTTTTCTCCTCTTTCTTTCCTGCATTCCGCCCTGCGTGTCTGCCTCGACGCCCGCTCCGGCCGCGCGCGCCCGTGCCCTGCGGGCCTGGAGTTCGCTGCCGCTGGCGTTTGAGGAAAACCGGGGACAGTTTCCCGCTCACATTCCCTTTGCCGCTCGCGGAAGGTTTTACTCGGTACTGGTCGAACCCGCGGCACTGCGCGTTCGCTTGCGCACGTCGTCGCAGGCCACCCACGACCTCATCTTCCGTTTCGAAGGCGCCGCTTCCCCGTTGCCGGCGGCCACTGGACTCAATCCCGTGGCGGGGAAGGTCCATTACTTCAACGGCTCGGCCGCGGCAGGCGCTCCCGTGCGCCAGTATGAACGCCTGCGCCTGCCCAACATCCGCCCCGGCGTCGACCTGCTTCTCTATGGCAATGGCGAGGCGCTGGAATACGATTTCGAGCTTGCCCCCGGCGCTGACCCGGCCTCGCTCGTGCTGAATATCGAAGGCTCCGCGCCGCTGCGGCTGGACGCGAGCGGCGACCTCGTGTTGACCACGCCGGCCGGCACGCTGCGCCACAAGCGCCCGCTGGTGTATCAGGAAGGGCCGCGCGGGCCGGTCCACGTGCCCGCTTCATTCCGGCTGCTGGCGGCCAACCGCGCCGGATTCGCGCTCGGCGCGTACGACCGTTCTCGCAAGCTTGTCATCGACCCGATTCTCTTTTCCACCTATCTCGGCGGCACCGAAGACGAGCGCGCCTACGCCATCACCTCCGACGCTTCGGGCAACATCTTCGTTGCCGGCTCCACCTCGTCGGTCAACTTCCCCATTTCCTCGGCCTACGACCAGACCTTTGCCGGCGGCGGCTCGGATGCCTTCATCGTGAAGCTCAACTCAACCGGCACGCAGCGCATCTTCTCCACCTATCTTGGCGGCAATGCGGCCGACGCCGCGCTGCGCCTGCAGGCCGACCCGGCGGGCAACATCTACGCCGCCGGCACGACGCGTTCGCGCGACTTCCCCACCACCGGCGGCGCGCCGCAGCGCGAATTGAAGGGCGGCCAGGAGGCCTTCCTCTGCAAGCTCAACCCGCAGGGCGACCGCCTGCTCTACTCCACCTTCCTGGGCGGCACGCTCGACGAGACTGTCTCGGCCATCCTCGTCGATGCCAACGGCTCGGCGCTGGTGGGCGGCAGCACCAACTCCAACGACCTGCCCACGACGCCCGGCGCCTTTCAACCGGCCACGCGCGGCGGCAGTGAAGGCTGGTTTGCCATCGTCAATCCGAATGGCACAGGTCTGGTGACACTTTCCTATTTGGGCGCCACCGGCAACGACACGCTGAACGGCGTGGCCCTGGGCAATAGCGGCAACCTCTACTTCACGGGCCAAACCGATTCGCCCAACTTTCCCGTGACAAGCGACGCCTGGTTCTCGTCGATCACGGGCGGCGTGGATGCCTACCTGGTGCGCCTCAATGTGGCCCGCACCGCCATCGAATACGCCACGCTCATCGGCGGGCGAAACACGGACTCGGGCTCCGATCTTGTGGTCGACCGCGCGGAGACCGTGCTCGTCGCCGGCGCCACATCGTCCACTGATTTCCCCACCATCACGCCGCGGCCGAGCCTCTATCGCGGCGGGCCAACCGACATCTGGCTGGCTCAGTTCAACTTTCCCGGCGCGCGTTCCACCACCGCCGCCACCGCCACGCCCACGCTCAGCGGCGGTTTGGGCAGCCCGCTGCGCGGCGTGTATCCGGAGCCGGTGACGCCGGTGAACCAGCCGCCCATTCCCTCGGGCACGCCGCTGCCCAACGTGCTCAGCGTGAACAAGCCGGTCTATTCGCAACTGCTCGGCAGCGATGGCGAAGACGCCGTGTTGCGCATCGGCGTCGGCGGCAGCCAGCTCACCATCGTTGCCCGCTTCGGCGGCACGCAGTTTGTCACGCCCATCCCCAACGGCATCGGCAATTGCGGCGGCGGGCAGAACAATTTCGGACTCGTCACTTTCCAATACGGAGCCGACCTGCAGAACCCCGTGCAAACCTGCATCGCTCCCGGCACGCCCAACGACGGCGTCATTCTCGACACGCAGACCATCCTCTTTGCCGGCTTCGTGGGCGGTCCCATTCTCGACACCGCGGGCAGCGGACAGGGCTACAACGGCAAGGAAGAGTCTGTCCTCATCGCTTACTCCACGCTCAACCCCGATCCGCTGGTGCGGGAGAGCTTCCTGCTCACAGCGGGCGAACGCGCCCACAACCACGGCGTCGCCGGCGACCCCATCAACTCGGCCTCGGGCGAGCTCTACGACTTTGAAACCGACCTTGAACTGGGCGGCCCGATGAACCTGCGCTTTGAGCGCCACTACGGCACGCTGCTGCGCACCTCGGGCATCTCCAGCGCGCTCGGCCCGAACTGGATGCATAACTTCGACTCGCGCATCAGCGTGCGCGACTCGCGCGCCGTGGTTCGCCTCTATCCCGGACGCCGCATCGAGTTCCAACGCCAGGGCAACGACTGGCTGCAGGTGAACGCCGAACAGTTCGCCTACCAGCTCATCTCGGAAACCACTTCCTATCGCTTCTTCGACGCCCTGCAGCAGCGCATGCTCACCTTTACGCCCACTGGGCTGGTGGTGAAGATTGAAGACCTGCGCGGCAACGCGCTCACGCTCACGCAAACGCCGAATGGTCCGGAAGAGATCTCCGACGGGCTGGGCCGCTCGCTGCGTTTTGTCTACGATGCAGGCCGGCTGGCGCGCGTGGAAGACACCAATGGCCGCGCGCTCGACTTCGAATACTCCGCCGAAACGCTGCGCGCCGTGGCGCTGCCCGGCGGCGGCTCGGTGACCTACACCTACACCACGGCCGGACCGCGCTCCTCATTGATGCTCTTCAAGACCGAGCCCGAGGGCAACGCCCCGTTCGCGCAGGACTACGACAACGCGGCCCGCGTGGCCCGCCAGCGCGACTCGCGCGGCAACGCCATGACGCTCAGCTACGACACGCCGTCGCCCGGCATGACGCGCATCATCGATGCCGCCGGAGGGGTCACCATTCATCGCCACGAGGGGCAGAACAACCTGGTCGAATTCACCGACGCCGAGGGCGCGCGCACCTACATCGACTACAACGCCTTCAACCTGCCGCGAACACGCCAGCAGGCCGGCGGCCCGGTGTTCACCTCGCTCTACGACACGGCGGGCAACCTCATTCGCGACACGCTGCCTACGGGGGAAACCGTGCAGTACACCTACGGCGAATTCAAGATCAACGGCTTCAATGTCTATCGCCGCACGAGCCTGCTCTATCCGGACGGCGCGGGCGAAGTCTACCGCTATGACGCCAACGCCAACCTCATCGCCTTCATCAACCGCGCCGGCCAGACGACGGCGTTCACCTACGATGCGCGCGGCTGGCTCACTTCGGTGAAGCGGCCCACGGGCGGCATGGTGGAGTTCACATATAACTCCGACGGCACACGCTCCTCCATGCGCGAAGAGTCAGGCGACCTGACGCGCTTTGAGTACGACTCCACCAGGCGCCGCACGCGCATCGTCTGGCCCGACGGCACCGCGCGCAGCTTCTCCTACGATTCGCGCGACCGCATCATCGGCGTCACCGACGAACGCAACCGCCGCCACACGCTTGAATACGACCGCAACAACCGCCTCATCTCGTGGATCGACACCGCTGGCCAGCGCCGCCTGTACTCCTACGACGCCAACAACCGGCTGCTCGTTCACACCGAGCCGGGCGGCAAGGCCTGGCGCTACACCTACGACCCCGTGGGCCGCCTGGAGTCCATCACCGACCCCACCAGCGTCATCACCCGCTACCGCTACGACAAAGCGGGCCGGCTGCTCGGCATCGGCGACTCGGCCGGCGCCTTGCTCACGCTGGCGTACACGAATGGCGCTGTGCGCTCCATCACCAACGGCAACAACCAGGCGCTCAACTTTACGCGCGATGCGCGCGGCCGCGTGACGGCGATCGCCGAACCGGGTGGGGCCACCTGGCGGATTGAGTACGACGCATCAGGCCGGCTGGCCGCGGTGCGCAATCCGCTCGACGAGCGCACGCAGTATGGCTGGCTGCGCGGCGCGCTGCTGCAGAAAGAGACGTTGCCCACGGGCGATGCCGTGACGCTTGCCTACGACAACGATGCGCAACTGGCCACGCTCACTGATCCGCTGCAATCCAACTGGAAATGGGAGCGCAACGGCTCAGGCCTCATCTCGGCGGCCGTCAATCCGCTGAACCAGCGCACGACGTTCAACTGGGGCGCGCGCCGCCGGCTGCTCTCGTTCACCCACGCCGACGGCTCGTCCGGCAACTTCACCTACGACCCTGCAGGCGACCTGACGCGGCTACAGTTCTCCGACGGCGCCGATATCGAGATCCAGCGCGAAGCCCGCGGCCTGCCCGTTGCCGGCACCAACTTCATCTTCACCTACGATCCGGCCGGACGGCTGGCCTCGTCGAACGGCATCAACATCACACGCGACGACGCGGGCCGCATCACCGCTATCGCCTACACGCAGGACCGCGTGATCCGCTACGCCTACAACGAGCGCGGCTTGCTCATCCGGATGACTGACTGGCTCGGCGGCGCCACCACGTTTGCCTACGACTCGGCGCGCCGCCTGCTGCGCATCAATCGCCCCAACGGCGTGAACACCGAATACACCTACGACGCCGCCGGACGCATGACGCGCCTCGTGCACACCGGCGGCACGGGCGTGAACCTCAGCCTTACGCTTGCGCGCGATGCCGCCGGCCGCCTGACGTCGTCCACGCGTTCGCCCGCCGTGAACCCCACGCTCGTCGACGGTACGCAGGAGCTCACCTCCAACGCCGCCCGCCAGGTTGCGCTTTCCCGCTACGACCCGGCCGGACGCATGACCACCGACGGCCTGCGCACCTTCCGCTGGGACGCCGCCTCACGCTTGCGCGAAGCCGTCAGCGGCGCCACCACCCTGCGCTTCGACTACGATGCGTTCGGCAACATCGTCGGGGCCGCGCGGCAGTGGGTTTGGAACTATGCCACCGCGCTGCCCTCGCCCGCCATCGAACGCAACGGTGTGAATGACCTGAACTATCACATCTTCACGCCGGCCGGCGAATGGCTCTATTCGATCGACGCGCAGGGCGCGGTGCTCTACGGCCACCTCGACGAGTCAGGCAACGCCATGGCGCTCACCAATCAGCTTGGCGCGATAGTCGAGACCTACGTCGTGACGCCCTATGGCGAAACCGTTTCGCGCTCCGGCGGCACGAACAACCCATTCACCTTCCGCGCCGCCGAAGGAGTGATCGACCTCACCAGCGTCGGCCTCTACGCCATGCGCGCCCGCTTCTACGATGCCACCTCGTCGCGCTTCCTTTCGCCGGACTGGCTGCCGCAAACCGCCGCCGCGCGCGCCAATCCGTACAACTACGCCTCATCGAATCCGCTCGGCCTCTCCGACCCGACCGGCCTTTCGCCCTCGCTCGTGCCGACGCAGCCCATCGTGCCGCGCGAGCAGATCACGGCGCGCCTGTTTGAATCCGTACAGGTGCAGCCGCCCGCGCAGCCTGTTGTCGCCGTGAGTGTGCTCACGCCGCTGGCCGCCTTTGCGCTCTCGCCGCTGGAAATCGGAGCCGCCGCTCTGCAACCTGTGCTGCCGCTGGCGCTCACACCGCATCCGTTCCTGCGCGGCCCGCGGCCCATCGACCCCGAGGAGATCACCGCCGCCCGCGCCCGCCGCTGGCTGGCCACGGAAGCCGGCATCACCAGCGAACTCCGCCGCCTGGCCCCACTGCCGCCGGCCGCGCTCGACGTGGCCACTCCCACGGCGCAACTTTCGGCGCCCTATCCGCCACCGTTGCCAGGCGACCCTGAGTCCGCCGTCTGGGAAGGCTTCGCCGCCTTCCTGCCCATCGACGCCGTTCCCGCGATCCGCTAACTGAGGAGACCACCATGCGCACGACACTGCACCTCATCCTCACCGCCGCCGCACTGCTGGCTCCCGCCGCCGCTCAGGAGATCCGCTACCGCTACGACGCAGCCGGCCGCCTGACGCGCGCCGAGTATGGCAACAACCGCTCCATCGCCTACACCTACAACACCGCGGGCGACCTCACGCGCCGCGCCTTCCAATCCGGCGCCGTTGCACCCGGGTTCGTCAGCGTCTCTTCTGCGAGCTTTGCCGCGTCGCGTCCGCTGGCGCCGGGCCTCATCGCTTCCGGCTTTGGGCAGAACCTGGCCACCGGGCTCGCCGCCAACACGCAGGCCACGCTGCCCACGACGCTGCTCGGCACGAGCGTGAACATCATTGACGCGGCCGGCGTCACTCATGCCGCGCCGCTCTTCGCCGTTGCGCCCACGCAGATCAACTACCTCGTGCCCACCACGGTTGCCCTCGGCCCGGCGCGCATCGTCGTCACAACGGGCGCGGGCACGACCGTGAACGGCACCGCCGACATCGCCCGCACCAGTCCCGGCCTCTACACGGCCAACCTGCAAGGCACGGGCGTCGCCAGCGCCTTCGCACTGACGGTCGATGCCACCGGAGCGCAATCGCAGGCCCTCGTCTTTGACCCGAACACGCTGCAACCGGCCTCCATCGCCCTCCGCGCCGGAGAACAGGTTTACCTGCTTTTGTTCGGAACCGGCATCCGCGGCTTCCAGCAATCCGTCACGGCAACGATTGGCGGCGAGACCGTGCCCGTGCTTGGCGCGGTCGCCCAAGGCCAGTTCGCGGGCCTCGACCAGGTGAACATCGGGCCCCTGCCGGCGGCGCTGGCGGGACGTGGGGAGGTGAGCTTGGTTCTCACTGTTGATGGCCAGGCGGCAAATACGTGACGGTCGTGGTGAGGTAAGGGGATTTGTTCTTCACCGGCAAGGAAAGAGACTCTGAGACGGGGTTGGATTATTTTGGGGCGCGGTACTTCTCGGGGGTGCATGGGCGGTTCACCAGCCCAGACCCCACGTTTATGACGAAAGCTCGGATTAGTGACCCACAGCAATGGAATGTCTACTCCTATGTCCGCAATCACCCACTGAAGCACATCGATCCAGACGGGCGGGAGCTAAAGCTCGTAATCTCCCCGGGAACTCTGCCGGGCAACGTAGCATCGGGCACTGCCAAGTTCATGACGCAGAAGTTGAGAAATGCTGGTCTGAAGAACGTGACTTACGAACTGAAGTCGGGCAGCCCGAACTCATTTGCTGCGCAGCTACTGCCATCCGGGCATTCTGTGGTCGTTGAACTACGGCCGAGCAGGGCCGGCGATCCGGAGCTCAAGCCCAATGATGGAGGACGCAATTGGGGTGGGCAAGCTGCTGTCAACACTTCTCTCGTAACTTCGAGGACCAAAGCGGCGCGTGTCAACGACTTTGAGACACCAGGCTAGGGAGTTTACTGACTTTTTCCTCTGGGTCCGGCGGTTTGTTGATCCAGACCTCCTGTTAGCGCGCGCGCCTGCGGACGAACCGTTCAGGGTGAGCCCGATAGGCGGCATCGAGGACGGCCTGACGCTGCGCCGGATCAGCGGGGCCTGATCGTAGTGGACCATCGCCGGGGTCATCAGGCCGAGAGCGGAATGGCGATGCTCGTCGTTATACCAGGGGAAGAAGCGCAGGCAGAAGGCGCGGGCATCCTGGATCGAGCCGAGCGATCCGGAAACTCCGGGCGGTACTCAAAGTGCGGAACTGGCTCTCCGAATACGGGTTGTCGTCGGAGACGTAGGGGGCGGCTGTGCGTTTTGGTGACGCCGAGATCGGCCATGAGAAAGGCGACCGGCTTGAGGTCATCGCCGAGCCGCGATCGGCATGGACGGTGAGCTGGCCGGGTTGATGTTCTGCCTGGCGCACGAGTCCTCGATCAGGCGCTTGGCCAGCTCCGCACTCCGCGCGGGCCACCATCCAGCCGGTGACGTAGCGGCTGAAGACGTCGAGGATGACGTAGAGATAGAAGTGGTCCACTTGGCCGGGCCGAGCAGTTTGGTGATGTCCCAGCTCCAGAGTTGGTTGGGCGCGGTGGCCAGCAGTTCCGGCTTCTGATAGGGCGGGTGGGTGAGCTGGCGGCGCTCGCGCGATTCCCGCGCTGCTCCAGCAACCGGTACATGGTGCGGATCGAACAGTGATAGTGGCCTTCATCGAGCAGGGTTGCGTAGACGGCGGCAGGGGAGCGGTCCTGGAAGCGTTCATCGTGAAGGCGAGCCAGAACGTTTTCCCGCTCCGTCTCAGTGAGGGCGCGCGATGGACGTGGGCGCGGCTTGGCTTGGTCAACGGTTCCGGCCTGCTGCTGCCAACGATAGAAGGAAGCCCGCGAAACACTCAATGCCTCGCAAGCCGGACGGATGCCGACGCTGACGGCCAGTTCCGAAACCATCGGCATCAGGAGTTCTCCTCCGGGTCCAGCGGCGGGGATCGGACGCCCCAACAGGGCAGCCACTTTTTTGAACGTCGATGATGATCTCGGCTTTGCGCAGTTGCTCGGTCAACCGTTCATTCTGGCGGCGGAGCTTCTGTTTCATCCCCGAGCGGATGGCGCTTGATTTCGACGCGCTTCTGGGGCGTGAGCGCCTCCAGGATGCCGGCGTCCCGCCGCGCCGCCAGGTGACCAGATGAGAGAATACAAACCCTCGCGCCGCAGCAGCGCCCCGATGGTGCCGGAGAGCGGGCCGCATCGGCCTGTTGAGGATGCGCCGCTTGTACTCGGCGGTGAAGGCGCGGCGACGGGGCTTGGCCACCACCTCAGGATCGGGTCGCGGCACCTCGACCGGGCGGCGCCGTTGGCCCTCTGCCCCCTTCGCCCTCGCTCCGCTCGGTCTCACTCCGCCCGGCGGCAGGCAAAGCCGCAGGGCGAGCACCAGCCTTCTTCTCATATCCACGCTGAGATCCATTCTGCCCTGCTCAGTAATTAATGGGCCAAGAAGTGTCTCAATGATGTTGGCACGGAGGGAGATCCTTGGTTGCAGATAGTAGGAATCGGGAACGCGGCGGTCCACGAGGCCGCGCACGAGGTGCGCGCTGATCACGCGCGTAATGATCCCATCATGGACAGATCGGTTATCGATCCGAACACTTTCAACCCAGGGCTGGAATTCGGTCCTGATATGCGCAAGAGATTGCAGAATAGGTACAACCGCGAAGGCGAGGTAGATCCTCCATCGCCACCAACCCCCTCCTCCCGCGCCGTCATGTTCGATTCCGGGCACTAAAGGAGCTTGCCAGGACTAGTTGTTGGCAAAGGAGGGAGGAATGAAGACGGCAAGCAAAGTGAGCGTCACCATGAAGCGAATGGGCGCAGGGGCAGCCGGAACGCTCGCCGTTCTTGCCGCCTTGGTGTTGGCCGCCTACGTTGGAGGTCCGTCCATTCGTGCGGTTTTCGGACCACCTGAGGGATTCGAATCGGACGCTACATCCCGAGGCGCATATTTACAAGCGGTACTTGCTCAGATAATCTGCACGGCGTGCGCTCTTTGCGCCCTCGGCATTCTGCTCCGGCGGTGGATGGACCTGCGGCACTGGCGCTCGGCGGTGTGGGTGGCCAACCCGATAACTGCCGGCACTGCCTACTGGCTTTTTCGCCAAGTATCGGAGCCGAGTTGGCCTTATGAGTACATGGCCTATCACGGATGGACCATCCTTACGTTACTTGCACCCGCACTGGCCCTGTTCGTATGCTTGGGCGCACGATTTCGTGCGGAGTGAACGGTTTACCGGCAAGGAACGGGACGTGATTCGCTCCAACCGCCCTACCGGTAGGCGTCCTTGCGGTTCTTGACGCTGTGGATGTTCAGGGTGTCTGTGTATTCCTCGGTGTAGCGGACGCGGTGATCGCCGACGCGCAGGCGCTTCTCGCCGGCCTTACCCTTGAGCTCTTTCACGTTGCCCGAGCCGTGCTCGGCCAAGCGGTGGATCGCCGCGAGAACGTTCATGGCGATGTGCCGCGGAGGGTGCGGATGTCGTCGTTGGCTTCCTCGGAGAAGATGATCCGTTTAAGCGGCCGGGTCCTCGCGGGTGTTGGCGCGGACCTGATCCATCGTGAAGCCGAGATCGGCGACGACCTGCTCGAAGGGAATGCCCTCGTTGTGCTGGAACCACTCCTTGGAGCGGGAGACGGCGGCCTCTTCTTCCGCGCTGATCACCTCATCTTCTTCGTTGTCTTCTACCATGACTTCCAGCAAATGGACAACAGCAGCGAGCTTGTCGCGGTCCAGTTGGCCAATCAGCTCGTGGGCCTTGTGCTGCAGTGTGTCAGTGGACATCATCGGCTTCCAACAAGGACATTTTCCGCCGTTCCTGCATGGCGCGGAATGTCAGTCCCGTGATGTCTTCATCCTACACCACCCACTCCCGCCTCACGCCGCTCTTGCCGCCGCCCTCGGCTGCCGCATCCGCCTCGATCTCGACGCCGCCTGAAGCCGCACGCCGCCGCTCGCGCCTGGGCCGTGGAGGCCGCGCGGTTAGCGCCGCGGAGGCCGCACGGTGAGCGCCCGCGCTAAGCTAGTCCTGTATGTCCCTGATGGAACGCGTGCAAAAAGATATGGTCGAGGCGATGAAGGCCAAGGATGAAACGCGCTTGGGCGCTGTCCGCTTCATCAAGACCGGCCTCATGAAGTACAAGGCCGACAACATGAAGGAGGCCGATGAGCAGGCCGAGCAGCAACTGCTGAACATGCTGCTCAAGCAGCGCCGCGAATCCGTCGACATGTTCCGCAAGGGTGGGCGCGAAGAACTGGCGGCCAAGGAAGAGGCCGAAATCGCCATCATCGAAGGCTACATGCCGGCCATGGCCACCGATGAGGAAATCGAAGCCGCCATCACCGCCGCGCTTGCCGAAACCGGCATCACCAGCGCCAAGCAGATGGGCGTCGTCATGAAGGCCGCGCAAGCCAAACTCACCGGCAAACGCGCCGATGGCAAGGCGCTCAGCGACAAGGTCCGCGCCAGGCTCAGCTAACGCGCCTACGCCATCCCCAAACGTTCCAGCTTGCGGTAGAGCGTCTTCCGCTCGATGCCCAGAATGCGAGAAGCGCGGCTCTTGTTGCCGTTCGTCGCCGCCATCACGCGGCGGATCTGTTCGGCTTCGGCATCAGCCAGCGACTCGCTGGCGTTGTCGCGCGGCTCGGTGGCTGAAATCGCGTCGCCCACGGCCTCATCGTCCACACGTCCGCCGGGCGAGAGGATGACCAACCGCTCCAACAGGTGCTGCAACTGCCGCACGTTGCCCGGCCATGTGTAGCCGGTCATCGCATTCACGCCGCTCTCGGTCAACTTCGAGTTCAGCCCGTAGCGCTCGTTGTACTTCCTGAGAGTAGTGCGCCAGCAGCGGAATGTCGCCGGCGCGCTCGCAGCGGCGGCAGACGCAGCGGGATGGCGTTCAAGCGGTAGTAGAGGTCTTCGCGGAACTTCTTCTCCTCCACCATTTTTGAGATGTCGCGGTTGGTGGCCGAGATCACGCGCACATCCACCTCGTGCGTGCGCGAACTGCCCAGCGGGCGCACCGTGCGCTCCTGCAGGAACCGCAATAGTTTGGTCTGAAATCCAGGGTCGACCTCGCCGATCTCGTCAAGAAATACAGTGCCGTGGTTGGCCGCTTCGAACACGCCCGTGCGGTCGCGGTCGGCTCCCGTATAGGCGCCTTTCACCGCGCCGAAGAGTTCGCTTTCGAGCAGCGACGGCGCAATTGAGGCGCAATCCACCGGCTGAAACGCGGCGTTGGCGCGCTTGCTGTGGTGGTGGATCATGCGGGCAATCATCTCTTTGCCCGTGCCGGTTTCGCCTTCGATCAACACCGTGGCATCGGTCGGCGCCACCCGCGAGATGGTCTTATACAACTCAACCATCGCCATCGAACTGCCGATCATTTCCGACTCCGGCAGGTCGTCGATTTCGGTCTCCTCGTCGCCGTCGGTAAGGCAGCGTCGCCTCGGCGCGCTTCAGAGTCTCCAGCATGTGGTCGAGCTTGAACGGCTTGGCGATGTAGTCAAAGGCGCCGCCCTCGGTCGCCTTCATGACAGTTTCCATCGATCCACGGCCGGTCATGAGGATCACCGCGCAGCGCGGATTGGCCTTGCGTGCCGCGGCCAGCACGTCGAGCCCGGGCGCTCATCCAGGTAAATATCGGACAAAACGATCGGATACCCGCCGCCGCCGAGCTTCTCCAAGGCCTCGTGCGTCGTCGACACAGCCTCCACCTGGTAGCCTTCCAGCTCCAGGAACGTAACGATCGTATTGCGCACGCTCGCGTCGTCTTCCACTAACAAACAGGGATGCCAAACTTACCTCTACTTACTTCCCGCCGGACTCCAAGGCGTCCTCCACCGGCAGGACCATCGTGAAACACGAGCCCGCTCCGGGCGAGCTCTGCACCTCTATTCTGCCACCATGATGCACGACGATTTGCTCGACGATGGAAAGCCCGATCCCCGTGCCCGCCTCGCCGCTCTGCTCGGCACGCTTGGTGCGGTAGAACTTGGTGAAGATTTTCCTGGCTTCCTTCTCGTCCATGCCGATGCCCTGGTCGCGCACGCTCAGCCGCAGCGTGCCGCCGCCCAGTGCCGTGAATACGGTCACCTGCGTTTCGACCGGTGAGTATTTCACGGCGTTGGTCAACAGGTTATAGACGGCGTATTCCATCAGCTCGCGGTCGCCTTTGAGCGTGCACTCATCGAGCGATTGGAGCGTCATCGTCATGCGCTTGCGTTCGGCCAGCGGCTGGGCCCGCTCCATCGACGCCCGCACCACATCGCCCATGGCGAACGGCTCGCGCGCCAACTCCATCTGCCCTTCGCTCAACCGCTCCACGTCGAGGAAAGTTTGAATCAACCGTCCCAGCCGCTGCGACTCGGAGTGGATCATCTGCGCCATCTGGGCGCGCTTCTCCTCGGGCAATTTGTAGCGGCCCATTAACTCGCTCGACCCCTGAATGGCCGTCAGTGGTGAGCGCATCTCGTGGGCCACGAAGTGAATCGCCTGCTGGTAGCGTGAGCGGTCGGCCTCGGCTTTGTGCAACTGCCGCCGTGTGACGAAGTATTGGAACGATGCCGTGGCCGCCGTGCCCAACCACACCGCCGCCAGCGGCGTTGTGTACGGGAAGACGATTCCCTGGCGAAAGGCCGCCCAGGTGAGCGCATGCACCGTCACCAGCAACACCGCCGCCGATGCGTACGCCATCCAACCGCTGAGCAGGTAGAAGATCGCCCCGGCCGCGAAAGTGATGGCCAGCGCCAGTCCGACCGTCTCCAGATTCCCCGCCGGTCGCAGGAACGCGCGTGAGGCCAGCGTCTCATAGGCATTCGCGTTGATGGCCACGCCGACCATCGTTTGGCCGAAGCTGAGCGGCGTGGAATGCCGGTCCTGCGCCGCGCTCTGCGCCGTGATGCCGACGAACACAGCCTTTTCACGAAATGCTCCGCACTGGTCCTTCTCGGCCAGTTCAGCAAAGGTGACCTCGGGCACGGGGGCCGTCGAAGGGCGGAACTTCACCAGCAGCGGACGCGCCGCCTCGCGCGGAGATGGCAGGCGCACGCCATCAATGGTCAACCCGCCCGGGTCCTCTTCGATCACCGCTTCCGGATGCATCGCCTTGAACGTCTCCAGCGCCAGCGCCCACTGCCGTTCACGTCCGGCCACCTTCTCGAGCGAGATCTGCCGCACCACGTTGTCATACGGGTCGGGGTCAGAGTGCACATGGCCGGTGGCCTTGCGCGGGAGTTGGGCCAGCGGGTTCTCCCAGCCATGGGCGGTCAGGGTCGACGCCAGCACGACGTTTGGCAGGCGCCCCAGCGCCCAGATCAGCCGGTCGTTCTCTTCCTTCGCCGCCGTCTCATCGGCGAGCACAATGTCTAGCGCCACCGCTTTCGGCAAGCACGGCCGCAACCGCTCCAGGCCATCGGCGAGAATGCCGCGCAGCCCGGCCAGCCCGCCGCCCTGCCGCAGCGTGCGCTCATCGATGCCGTAAATCACTGAGGTCGCCGGCGGCGGCGTGCGCTGATCCAACCGGAACAAAAAGTCGTAGACATCGGAGTCGATCTGCGCCGCCAGCGTCGTCCAGCCGGCGAGCAGAGCAAAGCCAAACACCGCTCCCAGCAAGGCGGCATAGAGGACTCCCGGCGTCCGGCGCATGGCTATCGGGCGGACTTCCCGCGCGCCATGAACTTCTCAATCGCCTCGGCCGTGCGCGGCAGCGCCTCGGTCATATTGCGCGCCCCGGTTTCGGTGATCACGATCATGTCTTCGACGCGAATGCCGATGCCCTCTTCGGGAATGTACACGCCCGGTTCGATGGTGACAATCATGCCCGGCTGCAGCGCGCCCGGACGGTCGGTCGGATCATGCACCTCGAGGCCCACGCCGTGCCCGAGGAAGTAGGTGAGGTAGTTGTCGAGCGTCTTGCCGCCCTTGGCCGTGCCCGCCTCGCGCAGCGTCTTGCGCGCCAGCTCGTTCAGGCTGGCAAACGTCACCCCAGGCTTGGCGCGGCGATTGCGGCGTCGGCGGCCTTCAGCACAGCGTTATAGAGTTCGCGCTGCCGCGCGGTGAATTTGCCGTTCACTGGAATGGTGCGCGTGATGTCGGCTGTATACATGGCGCACTCGGCCCCGACGTCCATCAACAGCAACTCGCCGGAGTCCATCTTGCGCTTGTTCGACTGGTAGTGAAGGATGATCGCGTTCGGTCCCGACGCGACGATGGGCGGATAGCCGTGGCGCTCGCATCCGGCCTCGAAGTAGACATTGCTCATCGTGGCCGCCACCTGGTATTCGCGCAGCCCGGGGGCGGTGCGCCGCCAGGCCGCCTTGTGCGCCTCAATGGTGACGTCGGTGGTGTGCTGGATCAACGCCACCTCTTTGGCCGACTTCACCATGCGCAGCCTGTGAATCGCCTCCAGAGCCGGGCCCACCTCGCGGTTGCCCGCGGCTTCTTTCAACGCTTCGGGCGCGGGCATGCGCACCGACAGCAGCCGCGCGTCGCCCTGCGCGGCCAGCAACTCCTTCAATGCCGTTACGTTGGCCACATTCTCGAAGCCTGTGCGCGCGGCAATGCCGGGCGTGCCCGCATGGTCCTTCTTGCCGGTATACCGTTCACGGGTCGCGTTCGGTTCCGGCAGCAGCAGCACATCCACACCTGGACCAATCAGCGCCGCCGCTCCCGGCTCCATCCAACCCGTCAGGTAGAAGAAGTTGGGGTCCTGCACAAAACCGGAGCGGATATTCCCTTTTTCTTCTTCCGTACCTCCGGGCACATACACGAGTGCTCCCGGCGTGGCCTTGCGCAAGGCGTCACGCCGCGCGCGGAACTCGGCCAAGTCATCGGCGGCGGCCAGGCTGAATCCCAGAAAGAGTAGTGAGAAAACTGGTCGGATCACTGGTTCCCAGTATAGTAAGCGTATTGTCCCTGCTCTGGTTCCTGGTCCTGCTTGCCGCCCTGCTGGCGCTGCTGTCGTTGCGCGGCGATGCGGCCAAGGCTCGCTTCTGGGCGCAACCGCTGCCCGCGCTCGCCGCGCCGCCGCCGGTGACGCTCATCGTCCCGGTGAAGGGCCACGATGAAGGGCTGCGCGACAACCTCGCCGCGCTGGCCGCGCAGGACTATCCTGATTTCGAACTGATCGTCTGTGCCCGCGCGCCCGAGGACATCCCCGCCGGCGTCGTGCCCGCCGGCGCTCGCGTCGTGTATTCACACGCGCCTGATCCCCACACGGGCGAGAAGATTCAAAACCTCCTGGCCGCCATCGCCGCCGCGCGCCCCGCCTCCACCGTCCTCGCCTTTGCCGACTCCGACGCCCGCCCGCTTCCCCACTGGCTGCGCGCCCTCACCGCCGCCGCGCTCGATCCCACCACCGGGGTGGCCACCGGCTACCGCTGGTACATCCCCGAACGCGGCTTTGCCAGCCACCTGCGCTCGGCCTGGAACTCAGTGATCGCCGGCGGCTACGGCCCGGCTCCGGCCGCGTTTTGTTGGGGCGGCGCGATGGCGGTCCGCCGCGAGCTCTTCGAGCGGCTGGCGATTCGCGACGCCTGGCGGGCGCAGGTTTCCGATGACTATGTGATGTCGGCACGCGTCCGCGACGCCGGCCTTCGCATTGCCTTCGTCCCCGGCGCACTCACCCCCGCGCGCGACCACACCAGCATCGGCGAACTACTCGACTGGTCAGCGCGCCAGTTGCTGCTCACGCGCGTCTACCGGCCGGAACTGTGGCGGCTGGCACTGTTCGCCCACGTGGTTTATTGCGCCGCCCTGCCCGCCGCCGCCGTGCTGGCGCTCAACGGCCACGCCGCGGCGCTCGCCCCGCTCGCCCTGCAACTCGCCATCGGCATGACGAAAGCCGCCCGCCGTGTGCGCTGGGCCTCGGCCGCGCTCGGCCAGCCCGCCGGATCGGCGCTGCTCCACGCGGCGCTGGCCCCCGCCGCCACCTGGCTCTGGCTCCACGCGCTGCTCGCCTCTTCGTTCGGCGACATCCTCGCCTGGCGCGGCGTCCGCTACCGCCTCTCGCGCGAGGGCTGCGAGCGGCTAGGCTGAGGTCGGCGACGAGGCCAGCATATCCACCGGGCGCACCGACCTCATCCAGCCGAAGAGCAACCCAAGCAAACCGCCCGCCGCGGTCCCCAGCAGCGTCAGCAGCAGCCCATCCCGATTTGTCCGCGCCGGCAGGGAAGGAATGTCGAGCACCTCCGGCACGGCGTCGAACTTTGACGTGGCTGCGGCCTGTGCCATGCGCGCCTCGCTGAGTTTCTCCCGCAGCGCGACGTATTCACGCTTGGCCAACTCGGCATCCAACTGCGCTCTGGTGAGCGCCGGGTCTTCCGGCTTGAGGTTGCGGAGTCTCGCTTCCTGCTCGATCCACGCTTTTGCCGCGGCCTCCGAGCGGTCAAAGAGGAATTGCGCGATCAGATTCCTGCGCATCGACTGTTCCCGCATGGCGTGATCAATCAGCCGCTGCATGATGTCCAGCGTCACCTTCTGCGCCCCTTGCGGCGTCGAGTGGGAGAAAGAGATCAGGCATGTGCCATCCGGGTTGAACTGGATGCGGATTTCCTGGCGCATGCGCTCTACCAACTGCTCCAGGGGCAGGCGCTCCTCTTCCTTTGGGTAGAGGTTATAGATGCGCATGATGTTCGTCAGCGAGTGGCGGCTGAGAACGGTAGCGAGCTGATTGCGGAGGAGGTGTTCGAGGTCGAGGCCGCCGGGGGAGGCAACATACCGCTCCGGCAACACGCCGGGCGCAACGCGCAGCCTTGCCTCCGAACGGTAGCGCGGCGGTGTCACCAGGAACACCGCAAACGCGAGGCAGGCACCGATGAGCGCTCCCACCACTACCCAGCGCAATGGCCTGTGCGCGCCTCCGGGCGTGGCCCGCGACCCGTTCGAACCGATCAACCCGCCCAGCTCGCGCACAGCAAACCGCAAGTAGGCGCCAGGCCCGCGCCGCCACGCATCCTCGCGCGCCGCCGCAAACACCACCTTCATCTCCTCCGTCGTCGAGGGCGGAAAGGACCGCCGCCGCAAACCAAGCACGAGCGAATACAGTGCGCTCAGCATCGCCTATGCCTCCCCCTCCGGCCAGCCGCAACGAGGCGACTCGCGCCAGCATCCTCATCCGGGCGATCTCACCGTCCAGGGCGCCCCGGCCAGCAGCCGTCAGCGCATAGGCCTGCCGCCCACGCGAGGAGTCCTCCTGCTCCACCCGCTCAATCCAGCCCGACGCCAGCAACCGTTGCAGCGCACCGTAGAGCGTCCCCGTGCTCAGCACCACTCGCCCGCCGCTCAACTCCTCCACATCCTTCAGAATCGAGTAGCCGTGGCGCGCCTGGTTGGCCAGGCTGAGCAGAATCAAGAGTACGGCCTCGGAGAGAGGTGGTCCGGCGGCCTCGTTATGACCTTCCGCGACATGTCGCATGACGACATGTTAGCCGCGTCAGCTTCAGCCGTCAATCCCCCACGCAACGGTGAGTATGCCGCCCCGCTCGGTGCGCCCCACCCCGCGCCGCGTGCCCCGCCCCCGCTCGGCGCGCCCTCCCCCGCTCCGCGATACACTCAAAGAGTTGAGGAGGATGATTTGACCCGAGCAGACTACCTGGCCACTCGCAGCGGAGACAAGGTGCGCACCCAAATGCATTATGCGCGCCACGGCATGATCACCCCGGAGATGAAGTACGTCGCCGAGCGCGAACAGCTCACCGTCGACACCGTGCGCGACGAGGTGGCCCGCGGCCGCATGATCATCCCGGCCAACTGCAACCACATCTCGTTGGAACCGATGGCCATCGGCGTGGCCTCGAAGTGCAAAATCAACGCCAACATTGGCAATTCGGCCACGACGTCGGATATTGAAGGCGAGCTGGAGAAACTGCGCTACTCCGTCAAGTATGGCGCCGACACCGTGATGGACCTCTCCACCGGCGGCGACATCCCGGAGATCCGCAAGGCCATCATTCAGCACTCTCCCGTACCGATTGGCACGGTGCCCATCTACGAGGCCCTTTCGCGCGTCCGCCGCGTGGAAGACCTCACGCCGCAGGTGATGCTCGAAGTGATCGAGGAGCAGGCCGAGCAGGGGGTCGATTACATGACCATCCACGCCGGCGTGCTCATCCAGTACGTCCCGCTGGCGGCGCGCCGCGTCACCGGCATCGTCTCGCGCGGCGGCTCGATCCTGGCCGAATGGATGGTGAAGAACCACCGCCAGAACTTCCTCTACGAGCACTTCACCGACATCTGCAAGATCTGCCAGAAGCACGACGTCAGCTTCTCACTGGGCGATGGTCTGCGCCCCGGCTCGCTGGCCGACGCGAGCGACGAGGCGCAGTTCGCCGAACTGAAGACGCTCGGCGAGCTGACCCGCAAGGCTTGGGAATACGACGTCCAGGTGATGATCGAAGGCCCCGGCCACATCCCAATGGACCAGATCCAGCTGCAGGTGGAGAAAGAGAAGGAGCTTTGCTACGAGGCGCCCTTCTACACGCTGGGCCCGCTGGTCACCGACTTTGCTCCCGGCTACGACCACATCACCTCGGCCATCGGCGCGGCCATGATCGGCTGGTACGGCGCTTCCATGCTCTGCTACGTGACGCCCAAGGAACACCTCGGCCTGCCGAACAAGGAAGACGTGAAGCAGGGCATCATCGCCTATAAGATCGCCGCCCACGCCGCCGACATCGCCCGCCACCGGCCCGGCGCGCGCGACCGTGACGATGAGCTTTCGCGCGCCCGCTACCGCTTCGATTGGAAGAAGCAGTTTGAACTGGCGCTCGACCCTGAGACCGCCCGTGCCTATCACGACGAGACGCTCCCTGAAGAAGGCTTCAAGGACGCCCACTTCTGCTCCATGTGCGGGCCGAAGTTCTGCTCGATGAACATCAGCGCCAAGGTGGAGGAGTTCACGCCGGCTGATGCCCAGGCCATCCTCGACGGCAAGCCCGCCGAATCCAAGCGCGAGTTCGTGAACATCCAGGGCGACTAATGCGGGCCGGCGCTTTATTCGCCGCCCTTACGCTGTCCACACTGTTGCTGCGCGCGGAGGCGCCATCGCCGCGCGTGCTGTTGCGCGAAGCCGAACGCCACTCCGATGCCGCGATTGCGGATGCCGCCGCCGCTGCGCCGGACGAAGCCGTCGTCCTGCTGCGCAGCGGCTCGCGGCCCATCGCCCAGGCGATCGCTTCCGCCCCGCCCGCCCTGCGCGTGCTGCTGCGCTTTGCCGAAGCCCGCTGCGTCCCCGAATCCGCTTGCCCGGCCGCAGCCGTCTTCTATCGCCAGATTGCGGAGCAAACACTCTCATTGGACCAGGCTCTCGCGCTGGCCGCCCGCCGTGAGGCCTACTTCCATCAACTCGTGACGCTGCGCCTCCAAGGCCCGGACGCGCTCTTTGACCGCATCCTCCATCAGGAAGCCGAGACCATCCGCAGCGCCTGGATGGAGGGCGGGGAAAGCCGCGCCGCCTCCGGTGTCGCCCGCATGCTGGCGCGCGACCTCTATGCCCTGCTCGCTTACGGCCAGCGCGAGGAAAGCGAGATCAGCTTCGCCCGCTTCTTTGATCACGAGCTTGCCCCGCGCCTCGCCGGTGGCCGGCTGCTCGCCGCCATGCAGGAAGCGCGCTTCTTGCGCGCCCGCCACTTTCTGGTGGAAGCCATTCGCGCCGACCGCCAGGCCGCCCTCACCGCGCTGGCCGGGGCAGGGAACGCGCGCCTGCTCGCCTTGGCCGCCGAGGGCATCGCCTCGTCGCCCGACCCCGTCACCGAAGGCGCGCTGGCCGCCGAGATCCTGGAAGCCTACGCCGCGCTTGCCCCCCACCGCACGCTGGAAGCCGCGCTGCGCAAGGAAGCCGCAACCAGCGAACCCATCGCCGGGCTCCTCGCCGCCTGGCTGGAACGCTTACGCCCCGGCGCGCTCGAACCCGCCACGCGCGCACTCGCCGCCCGTTACCGCGCTCACCTGCCCGCCGCCGACAGGCTCGACGCCGCCCAAGCCTGCCCCCAACGCCGCTGCACACAGCGCATGATGTTCTTCGATGACGACGACGGCGTGGCTTCCTATGCCGCCTTCGAAGCCCAGTACAGGAAGGACCCGCGCTGGCGTTGGGACGAGCGCGCCGCCGCCATGAATGGCCGTGCCACTTACGTCCGAGTCGTGCGCACGGGCGCGGCGGGCGTCACCGTCGAGGTCTTCGCCAACCGTCCGCGCCCGGCCAATGGCGCCATCAGCATGGCCTGGGAAGGGGCCGAACGCGAGGCCAACGACACGCTTGCCGCCCTGCTCGCACAGCGCGGCTCGGCTGCGCTCTTTGTGCAACGCGGCCACGCCTATCATGTGCCCAAGGCGATTGCAGCGGTCACGCCGGAAGCCCGGTTCGTCTTCCTCGGCGGCTGCCGCGGCACGGAGCACTTCCTGCCTTTGGTCGAACGCGCCGCCGCCGCGCACGTCGTCGCCACGCCCGCTCCACCGGCACGCTCACCATCAACGATCCACTACTGAAAGCCATCAACGATGAACTCGCCGACCGCGGCGCCATCTACTGGCCGGCCTTCTGGAGGGAGCAATCGGTCCGCTTCGGCCGCAGCGCCCTCTTCGGCCGCTACATCCCGCCCCACCGTAACGGCGCCGTGCTCTTCTTGCAGGGCTGGCAACGATTCATCGCCATGCAACACGCCAGCCGCTAAAATCCGAGTGATGGGTCTTGCCCGCCTCCTGCTCCCGCTTCTTCTCACTGTCTGTCCGCTCGCCGCGCAACGCGTCCTCCTCATCAGCCTTGATGGCTTCGGCTACCAGCGGCTGGAGCACGAAGCCACGCGCGGCATGACGAACCTGCGCTCCGTGCTGGCCCGCGGCACGGCCCGTCCCATGCAACCGGCCTTTCCCTCCACCACCGCCAATGGCCACATCGCCCTGGCCACGGGCGCGTGGGGCGACACCAACGGCAAGCACGCCAACTCCCACCCCATCGCGCCGCGCGCGCAACACTCCAGCTTTGAGCGCACCAACGGCTTCCGCGCCGAAGGCCTCGCCGCCGAACCGCTGTGGGTGGCCGTCGCCCGCCAGGGCGTGAAGTCGGCCGCCGTCAATTTCGTACCCACCTATCCGTTTTTGCCCTCCATCGCCCCCGCCGGAGCGCCGCTCACCGTCATCAACCATTACCAGACGCGCCGCCTCGCTCCCAACCGTATGCTCACGGCGAAGGACATGATCCCCATCCCCTGTGAAGGCTGGGAACCCGAGCTTGAGCCTTCGCGCAAGCCGCGCCGCTGTTTCTTCTGGCAGGACGGCGACTTGGCCTTCCACGGCTCGCTTGGCGCTTCGAAGCCGGACGCCTACGATCACTTCGACGCCGCCGTGGAACTCAGCACGCCGCGCGTGCGCGCCTGGGCCGCGCCGCTCGAATCCGCACCTCCCGCAAACCGCCCGCTCGCCCGCCACTTCAGCCCCGGCCTGCCCCTCGGCGAGCCTCCCGTGGCTGTTGTCTATTTCCGCCTCTTCGATGTCTCCGCTGATGGCACGTCCTTCACGCTCCTGCGCAGCGCCGCGGAAGAGTTGGGCGTCTTCGACGCCGCCGCCCCCGCCATGCGCACACGCATCCTGCGCGAAGCCGGCGGCGTCATCGGCAACGGCTCCACGCTTGGCTCGCCGCTCGACGACACCGCGCTCCGTCGAACGCTCGAACTCGACGAACTCGCCATCCGCCAGCAGAGCCGCTTACAGGAGTGGGTCTGGCGCAACGCACAGCCGCGCCTCCACATGGGCTACTTCAGCTATCCCGACCACTCCGACCACGCCTGGCTCGCCCTCGCCTCCACGAATCCCAGGATCGCCGCCGCCCGCGCCTGGATCTACCAGGCTCTCGACGCCGCGCTAAAGCCCCTCATTGATTCCAGCGGCCCCGCCGACTCGATCGTCTTCGTCAGCGATCACGGCATGGGCGAAGTGCGGAAGGACATCAGCTACTACCTGCCGCTCGAACGCGCCGGCCTCGTCGCTCGCTCCGCCAACGGCCGCCTCGACGAAAGCCGATCCAAACTCTCCGGCATCTACAACTGCTTCGTCGTGAACACGCGCGACTGGCGCGGCGGCATCGTCCCCACGGGCGAACGCGCGACCATCCTCGCCACCCTGCGCCGCGTGCTCGGCGACCTGCGCGACCCGGACACCCGCCAGCCCGTCTTCACCGCCTTCTACTCCACCGATGCCGACAAAACGCGTTTCGGCTTCGGCGGCCAAGCCGGGGCCGACCTCTGCGCCGACCCCGCCCCCGGCTACTATCTCAACGCCACCTTCAACGGTCCCGTCATCGAAACCCGCGCCCAGCCCACCGGACAGCACGGCGGCTTCCCTCTGCGCGACGACATGCGCTCGCTCTTCCTCGCCGCCGGCCCGCGCCTGCAACTGCCCGCCCACGCGGCCCCCCTGCGCGCCATCGACGTCGCCCCCTTACTCACGGACTTGTTAAACATCGCCCCGCCCGCGCAGGCCAGCGGGCGAAGTCCGCTACAATCGCAGTGAGGTCAACTCCCATGAACAAACTCAGCCAAATGTTCGCAGGTGTGTCTCTCGTGGCGCTCGCCGTTGCCGGCATCCTCAGCGCGCAAGAGACCAAGCAGGTCCACCCCGGCAAGGGCGGTTCGCCCCACGTCACCACCACGTACAACATCGGCGGCAAGAGCGTCGCCATCACCTATGGCCGCCCGTCGAAGAAGAGACGCGTCATCTTCGGCCAGACGATCCCCTTCGGCAAGGTGTGGCGTCTCGGCGCCGATGAAGCCACCACGCTGGAACTCGGCGCCGACATGATGATCGGGCCGCTCCACGTCGTGGCCGGCAAATACACGCTCTACGCCATCCCCGGTGAAAAGGAATGGACGCTCGTCATCAGCAAGCAGACCGGCCAGTGGGGCACCGTCTACAAGGCCGACCAGGATTACGGCCGCACGGCGATGAAGCTCGCCAAGGCCTCCGCGCCCGCCGAGCAGCTCACCATCACCATCGAAGGCTCCGGCAACGACCGCACGCTGAAGGTCGCCTGGGACGACGCCGTGGCCACCGTGCCCGTGCAGATGCACTAACCGGGCGCACACGACGAATGCAACGGGCGGCTCCACCAGGGCCGCCCGTTTTGCTTTGCGCGCCCGCTCACTCAGGGCGCACTTACTTGCGGAACTGGAACACGGCCATTTCAGCCATCAGGTTCGGCAGCGCCGACACCTGGCGATGGCCCGCCAGAAAGATGCTGCGCTCAATCGTCCAGCCCTCTTTGGAGGCAAGGTCGATGAAGTCCTGCACGGTGACGAAGTGGATGTTCGGCGAGTCGTACCAGGAGTGCGGAAACAGCGGCGTGCGCGGCGAGCTGCCGCTCACCAGGTGTGACCACCGCACGCGCCAGTGGCTGAAGTTCGGAAACGCCACGATGCCCCGCCGGCCCACGCGCAACATCTCGCGCAACACCTGCAGCGGCCGCATCGTCTCCTGCAGCGTCTGGCTCAGAATCACGTAGTCGAACGCCGCGTCGGGATAATCCGTCAGCCCCTGCTCGATGTCGCCCTGGTAGACGCTTACGCCCTTCGCAATCGCCCGCTGCACACGCGGACCGCTGATCTCCACGCCGCGCGCCTGCACCTGCTTGTTCTCCGCCAGCCAGGCCAGCAGTTCGCCCTCGCCACACCCCAGGTCGAGCACCTTCGACCCCGGCTCGACGATTTCGCTGATGATGGCATAGTCGCTGCGCCCGAGAATGTCGTGCACCAGAGCCGGTCGTTTCACGTGCACGGTCATGGGCGGTTTACCTCGCGATACGTCGCGTCGAGGAAGCCGCGCACCAGGTCGGTCTGCTCGCCCACCTCCACCAGAAACGCATCGTGGCCATAGTTGGACGGCAGTTCACAGTAGGCCACGTCCTGATTGCGTCCGCGCAGCGCGCTCACGATTTCCAGCGACTGGTAGCTCGGATACAGCCAGTCCGAGGTGAAGCTGATCACCAGGAAGCGCGACTTGGCCCCTTCCAGCGCCGCCGCCAGCGACGCCTTGCCCGCGGCGATGTCGAAGTAATCCATCGCCTTGGTGATGTAGAGATACGAGTTGGCGTCAAAGCGCGTCACAAACTGGCTGCCGCGGTAACGGAGGTAACTCTCCACCTCGAAATCGGCGGAAAAATCAAACCCCGGCCCGTCTTTGTCGCGGAACCGGCGGCCGAATTTTTGCCGCATCGATTCATCGCTCATGTAGGTGATGTGGCCCACCATGCGCGCCACCGAAAGCCCGCGCGCCGGCAGGTTCGCCTCGTAGAAATTACCGTTGTTCCAGTCCGGGTCGGCCATGATCGCCTGCCGCCCCACCTCGTTGAAGGCGATCTGCATCGCGCTGTGCCGTGCCGTGGAGGCGATCGGAAGCGCGGCGGCCACCGCGTCCGGATAGCTTACCGCCCACTGCAGCGCCTGCATGCCGCCCATCGAACCGCCCGCCACCGCCAGCAATTTCTCAATCCCCAGGTGGTCGATCAGCTTCTTTTGCAGCCGCACCATGTCGGCGATGGTGATGCCGGGAAAATTCCCGCCATAGGGCTTTCCCGTGGCTGGATCGATCGACGAAGGCCCCGTCGTGCCCCGGCATCCGCCAAGTACATTCGAACAAATCACAAAGTATTTGTTCGTGTCGAAGCCCTTGCCCGGGCCGATCATGTTGTCCCACCAGCCGGGCTGCCCGCCTTCGCGGCTCACGCCCGCCGCATGCGCGTCGCCGGAAAACGCGTGCAGGATCAGAATCGCGTTTGACCGCTTCCCGTTCAACTGCCCGTAGGTCTCGTAGGCAACCTCGACCGGCGCCAGAGTGGCCCCGCTATCCAGGGAAATCGAATCGAATGTGACCTGCTGTGTGTCGACCGTCAAACCGTTTCACTCGTCCTCATCGCCATATGCGGATGAAGAAACCCCTAGCTTAGCAGAGCCGCCTGCCGCCAAGCCACGCACCTCTGGCCCGCCCAAGCCGCGCGCCCATGCCCGCCCCGCAGCCCGTCACCGTGCGCTTAACCGTGCAGTAACAATAGGTTCGCGGCGCGTTCCGGCGCGCCGCGATTCCCTGAATTCCGTTGACGCCCGCGCTGCTTCTGCTATACTCCGGTTAGATGTTCCCTACACCTGCACGCGCTCGCGTGTTGTGTATCACCGCCTTCCTTGCCTTACCCCCGAATCGCCGTCCGCACTGTGGAGTGAAGTCCCTCTTTCCCGCATGAAAACCAGCGTACGCATCAGCCGTGGCATCGAATCCCTGTTCGGGACCAAAGACGAGAATATCCGCCTTCTGGAGACCAACCTCCGCATTCGCACACGCCTGCGTGAGGACTCTCTGGAACTCGACGGCGAGGCCCCCGACGTGGACCGCGCCGAGAAGATTTTGTCCGACTATGTCGCCCTCGTCGAAAGCGGCCACATCTTCCAGAACGGCGACCTCAACAGCTACCTGCGCGTGGTCACCATCGACGCCTCCACCTCGCTCAAGTCGCTCATCGACAGCGGCCGCCAGCGCACCTTCGGCAAAAAGGTGGTCACGCCCAAGACGGTCAACCAGCGCATCTACCTAGATGCCATCGAAAGGCACGACCTGGTCTTCGGCATCGGCCCGGCCGGCACCGGCAAAACCTATCTCGCCGTGGCCATGGCCGTCAACGCGCTGCTGAACAAGCAGGTGAGCCGCATCATCCTCACCCGTCCCGCCGTGGAAGCCGGCGAAAAGCTCGGTTTCCTGCCCGGCACGCTGCAGGAAAAAATCGATCCCTACCTGCGCCCGCTCTACGACGCGCTGTTTGAAATGCTCGACGCCGACAAGGTGGAGAAATACCTCGAACGCAACGTCATCGAAGTGGCGCCCATCGCCTTCATGCGCGGCCGCACGTTGAACGACAGCTTCATCATCCTCGACGAAGCGCAAAACTCCACGCCTGAGCAGATGAAGATGGTGCTCACGCGCCAGGGCTTCAACTCGAAGATGTTGATCACCGGCGACATTACGCAGATCGACCTGCCGGTGGGCCGCGGCTGCGGCTTGCTCGAAGCGATGGAGGTGTTGCGCGGCATCGACGAAATCCGCTTCGTCTACTTCGACGAGCGCGACGTGGTGCGCCACACCCTGGTGCAGAAGATCATCCGCGCCTACGACCGCTACCAGGAAGCCAACGGCTTGAGCCGGCAGATGTCGCTGCGCTGGTCCGAGCCGCCGCAGAAACTGGCCGCGCCCGCCGCTGCCGACGACGCCGCGCCAGAATCGCCTTCCACTCACTGACGGCATGCCCGACCCCCCTAGTCCTCTTGTCTTCGCTCGCACGCCGTCGCGCCTGCGCCGCACGCCCATGCACCAGTTCGCCCAACGCCTCTTGGCCGAGGTCACCAGCGGCCGCGCCTTCACCTGCCTGCTTACGGGCGACGACGAAGTTCGCACCCTCAACCGCACCTGGCGCGGCAAGGATGAGCCCACCGATGTCCTCTCCTTTCCCGCCGCGCCCTTGCCCCCAGGGCTGGCGCAGTTTCTCCCCGCCGGTTTGGGTGAACTGGCCGTCAGTTGCCAGCGCGCCCGCCTGCAGGCCCGCGAAAATGGCCATACCCTGGAAGAGGAGATCGCCATCCTCATGCTCCACGGCGTCCTCCACTTGATGGGCATGGATCACGAAACCGACAACGGACGCATGCGCCGCGCCGAAACCCGCTGGCGCCGCAAACTCGGCCTGCCCGCCGGACTCATTGAACGCTCCGCCCGCACAGGCGCGCGCTAGCCCCCATGACCCTCGCCACCCTACTGCTCACCGCGCTGCTGTGCATCCTCCTGCTGCCGGCCGCCTTTGTCCACCTGCTCTACGCCGCCGGCATGCGCCTGCGTTCGCGCGACGCCGAATCGCTCACCTGGTTCCGCGACTACCTTGAGCCCAAACTCGGCCTGCGCCTCGACCAGGGCGCCTTTGTCTTCTCCGTCGTCAAACACACCCTGCTGCTCATGGCCGGCTTCAGCGTGCTCATGTTCACCACCCGCGGCCAGTCGCTCAGCTGGCGCGCCGTCGGCGAAGCCGCCGCCATCAGCTGGGTCCTCATGGTCATCTTCGCTCACATCCTCCCCCACCTCGCCCTCACCAAGACCTCGGGCCGCTGGCTCATCCCCACGCTGCCGCTGCTGGCCTTGTGCGCCACGCTCACCCGTCCGCTTATGGGCGCCATGACCTTCCTGCAGTCCCTTGCCGAATTGAACGAACCCGAAGAGACCAAGGAAGACAACGCCACCCCGGCCGAGGAGATCGATGCCCTCATCGAAGCGGGCACCGAAGAAGGCATCATCGCCGAAGAGGATCATCAGCTGATTCGCAGCGTCGTCGAGTTCGGCGATAAAACCGTGCGCGAAGTCATGACCCCGCGCCCCAATATCGTTGCCATTGAGGTCGATTCCACCATTGAGGAACTGCGCCAGCTCATCATCCGCGAACAGTATTCGCGCATCCCGGTCTACGATTCCACCATCGACCGCGTCGCCGGCTTCGTCCATGTCCGCGATGTCTTCGAGGTGGAGTACACCGACCGCACCACGCGCCACGTGCGCGACGTCATGCGCAAGATCCGCTTCGTGCCCGAAACCAAGCCGGTCGGCGATCTGCTGCGCGAGATGCAGCGCGACGGCTCGCACATGGTGATGGTGATCGACGAATACGGCAACACGGCCGGCCTCTCCACGATGGAAGACCTGGTGGAGGAGATCCTCGGCGAAATCCGCGACGAATACGAGCCCGACGCCGACGTCACCGGCGACGCCCACTCCGGCTTCGTCATGAGCGGCAACCTCGATCTGGACCGCCTCGCCGACCTGCTTGATTTCCGCGCCCCCGGCGAAACCGAATCCACCACCATCGGCGGCCTCATCACCGAGTGGCTCGGACACGTGCCCAAGGCCCATGAGACAGTAGAACGGGAGGGACTTCTGATCGAAGTACTGGCATCGGATGAACGCCGCGTCTCGCAGGTCCGCCTGCGCCGCATCGAAGCGCAGCCGCCGGGCGACGCCGCGCCGCGGGAAGGAGACCGCAATGGCGAGACAGCGCAAGCCTAAACACCACTCCGGCTTTGTCACCATTCTCGGCCGCCCCAACGCCGGCAAATCGACGCTGCTCAATCACCTCGCCGGCACCAAACTCGCCATCGTCGCCGATAAGCCGCAGACTACGCGCGACGCCATCCAGGCCGTGCTCACGCTGCCCCAGGCCCAGATCATCTTCATCGACACCCCCGGCGTGCACGAGCCGAGAAACCTGCTCAACCAGAAGATGATGGACACCGTGCGCGCCTCCACGCGCGAACAGGACCTGCTCATCTGGCTCGCCGACGCCTCGCTGCCCTTTGCCGAAAGCGGCGGCGATCACCTCAAGCTTCTCGAAGGCGAAACAATTCCCGCCATTGTCGTTTTAAACAAAATCGACCTGCTGCGCGACAAGGCCGCCCTCATCCCCCTGCTCGACGCCTACGGCAAGGCCCACCCGTTTGAGGCCTTCCTCCCCGTCTCGGCGGCCACCGGCGAAGGCTGCCCCGAGTTGCTCAACGAAATCGTCAAGCGCATGCCCAAGGGCCCGCAATACTATCCGGCCGACTATCTCACTGACCACCCGATGCGCTTCCTGGCCGCCGAACTCATCCGCGAACAGGTGCTGCTGTCCACCGGCCAGGAGGTGCCCCACTCGGTCGCCGTACTCATCGAAAAGTGGGACGAGTCGCCCGGCCGCGCCCACATCGCCGCCGCCATTCATGTCGAACGCGAAGGCCAGAAGCCGATCGTCATCGGCAAAGGCGGCGCCATGCTGAAGCAAATCGGCACGGCCGCCCGCGGCCAGATTGAGGAACGCCTCGGCAAGAAGGTCTTCCTCGAACTGTTCGTCAAGGTGAAAAAACAGTGGCGCTCCAGCGCCGATTTCCTCAACGAACTCGATTCGCAGAAAATAAGTTCAGGGATTGAATCATGATTTGGCTCCGCATTCTGATCTGCTCGGCCTGCCTCGCGCTGGCCGCCTTCGCGCAAACCGCCACCTCCGACGACCATCTCTATGACCAGGTGCGCATCAAGCTCGCCCAGGATATTCAGGTGAACGGCGGCGCCATCGAGGTCCGCGTCAAGGACGCCGTGGTCACCCTCATCGGCAAGATCCGCACCGAAAAGGCCAAGTCCAAGGCCGAAAAAATTGCCGGGAAAGTGAAGGGCGTCAAGAAGGTGGTCAACGAACTCGTCGTCGACCCCAACGCGCCGTAGCGCCGGGCCACACCGCCGCGCCCTCGCCGCGCGATCTGCACGCTCCCGTCTCTCAACCACTCACAGGCCAACCCACACACCCGCCCTCCCCCACACACACCCGTAACAGAGCAGCGAGCGTAAGCGAGCTGTCGCCCTACCCCGCCGCCGCGCTCCGGCTCGCCGCCCGCAGCGGCAACCCGCGCTGCGCCAGCGACTCCATCAACCGTTCGTGCACCTCACGGTCAAGCAGATACGCCGGCCCGTCGGCCGAATCTTCCACCACCGCCTGCCCGCGCTGCGCCATGGCCAGGCAATACTGCTGCTCGCCCGGCGTCAGCGCCGAGGCCTCCACCCGCGCCAGTCCCTGGCCGCTCGGCCGCATCTTGCGCAGCAAATCGCGTACGAACACCTGTTCCTCGGTGGCATCCAGCGCCGCCCCCGCCGCGCACATCCGCTCCTCGGTGGCGCCGTAGAAATACGGACCGCTGGCGAAGGCCAACAGGAACACGATCACGTCGATGAACGCCGCCAGGGCGAGCGAAAACAGGTGGCGGCTGGTGGGCGCGGAAAACAGCTCCTGGAAGGCGTACATCAGGTCCTCCTGGCTGCTGCCGGCGCGGTCGACATAGCGCGCGAGCGATGGCGGCACGGGCCGCGGCGTGGGCGTGACCGCGAGCTGGTCCATGGTCGCCCAGGGCAGGGAATTGTACATCGCGTTGAAGCGCCGAATCTGCTGCTCGCTAGAATGGTCAGGCCGCGCTTCGGCGCGCCATGCCGCCAGCGCCCGCTCACCGCCCTGCAACTCCGCCAGCGACTGCTTCATCAGCTTCGTGTGCCGCTCAAAGGCCGTATAGCGCGCCCCTTCGCCCGAGCCTTCGCGATAGGCCGCCCCGATCGCCTGCGCCTCGCGCGCCACGCTCTCGCGGATCGCCTGTAGCGCCGGGTCGGCGTCCGGGGCCTGCGAGATGTGCCCGTGCCGCTTCTCGGCCTCGGTCATCTCCTCCAGCGCCACCACATAGTGCCGCGCCTTGCTCGTGGTTTCATTCAGCCGTTGTCCCGCCGACGCGGCGATGCCGTTCAACTCGTCATATAGCCCGCGCTGCACCACCGCCGGACGCTCGCGCGCCGCAAACCAGTTGTACAGGCTCACATAGGAGAAGGCGATCGACACAATCGCCGTGATCACATAGACGACGGTGAGCAGCGTCCGCCCGCTCCGTTGAAAGCCCACCAGCCAGGCCACCAGCACGAGCGACACCTGTACGCCCAGCGCCGCCAGCGTGGCAAACCACGGCGACAGGTAGAGAGCCATGCCCTGCTGCGTCGTATAGAACGAGACAATCGACAACAGGCAGCTCGCCACAAACAGTCCCATCACCAGCGGGCGGCCCATTCCGGCGCGCACCTGGCCGGAGTTCGGGTACACAAACGGCATAGTACCTCCTTACGGTGTGATCTACGCTCCTTTCCCCCAGCCAGTTCAAAAAATCTGACCGCAAGGCGACAATTGTCTCTGGAGGACACAACCACCCCATGGACAGCCAATACCCCATCGGCCGCTTCGAGAAGCCCGCCGCCATCACCCCGGACGACCGCCGGCGCTGGATTGCCGACATCGAAGCGCTGCCCCGGCTGCTCGGCGCTGAGTTGGCCCGCATCGGCGCCCAAGGCCTGGAGACCCCCTACCGCCCCGGCGGTTGGACCGGACGCCTTGTCGTCCACCACCTGGCCGACAGCCATATGAACTGCTTCATCCGCTTCCGCCTCGGCCTCACCGAGACCAAGCCCGTCGTCAAGACCTACGAAGAAGCCGCCTGGGCGCTGCTTGCCGATTCCCAAAACCTCCCCGTAGCCCCCTCGCTGGCCATCCTCGCCGGCGTCCACGAGCGTTGGACCGTGATGCTCCGCTCCCTGGGCGACGCCGAGTTTGCCCGCTCCTTCGTCCACCCTGACCTCGGCGAACTGCCGCTCGACGTCGCCCTCGCCCTCTACTCCTGGCACGGCCGCCATCACCTCGCCCATCTCGCCCTCATCCCCTCGGCCGTCTGAAGCCGCGGGCTACACTGCAAGAGTGGGAACGGCCATCATCACCGGAGCATCGAGCGGCATCGGCGAGACCTTTGCCCGTGCCCTCGCTGCCCGCGGCGATTCGCTCGTCCTCATCGCCCGCCGCGCCGAACGCCTCGACGCGCTGGCCGCCGAGCTTCGCCAGAAGCACGGCATCACGGTGGACACCCTCGCCGCCGACCTCGCCACCGAGGAAGGCCAGGCGCGCGCCGCCGCTCTCATCAGCGCCACGCCCTCACTCACCCTGCTCGTCAACAACGCCGGCTTCGGCACGCGCGGTTACTTCCACCAATGCGCCCTCGACAAGCAGGAAGAGATGCACCGTCTCCACGTGATGGCCACCATGCGCCTCACCCACGCCGCGCTGAACGTGATGATCCCGCGCCGCCAGGGCGCCATCATCAACGTCGCCTCGGTCGCCGCCTTCGGCCGCAGCTCGTACAACACGAGCTACTGCGCCACCAAGAGCTGGATGACGGTGTTCACCGAAGGGCTGCACCTGGAACTGCGCGACATGGGCTCGCCCGTGCAGGTCCAGGCCCTCTGCCCGGGTTTCACCTATTCGGAGTTCCACGATGTGCTGGGCGTCGACCGCAAGTCAATCGCCGGCTGGCTCTGGATGAAGTCTGAAGCGGTGGTGGCGGATTCGCTCGCCGCACTCGACCGCGGCAAGTGGCTCGTCATCCCCGGCTGGTTTTACCGCGCCTTCGTGGCCGTGATGACGAAGCTGCCCGTGGCGCTCCGCGTGGCCGTGGAAAGCCGCAATCCGCAGCGCAAGGGCCGCGGGCCGCGCTAACGCCTCGGGCCGCCTAGCCGTTTACTACGCGTTTGCGCATCTCGATCGCGCCCGTGCGGTTGCGCTTGGTCTGGAACATCCGCTCGCGCGCCGAGGCCACCGCATCGGAGAGCGTATCGCGCTTCACTTCCAGCCCGCCCCAGCTGAACATGATCGAGTGGTGCCCGAGCGAGCGCAGTTGGAAGTCCCACAGCTTCTCGGAGATCTGGAACAGCCGCCGCTGCGCCGACGAGTCCGCCTCGCCCGGGAACAGCAGGATGAACTCGTCGTCCTGGAACCGGCAGGCAAAGTCGGAGCCCTTCAGCATGCTCTGGATCAGCCGCTCCACCGAGGCCATCGACTCGGCCCCCGCCGAGGTGTCCAGCTTCTGCCGCAGCGCGTCGTAGTCGTTGATCCCAATCGACACCGCCACGCCCTCGAAGTCCAGGTTGGCTTTCATCCGTTCGCGCAGCAGCGTCACATCGTGCAAACCGGCCGGCAACCCCGGCTCTTCCTTGGCCAGCGACTCATGCAGCGAGGTGATCTCGGCGGCCGGCTCCGTGGCGTCTTCGGCCACCGGCGCCACGGTGAGCTCCGTGGCCTCGGTGTGCGCGGCCTCGGTGTGCGCGGCCTCAGTGTGCGGGGCCTCAGTCTCCCCAGCCGGTTGGATCGTTTCCAACTCCTGCCAGCTTCCACTTCCAACTCCGCGCTTGCGATTCCGGCGCGGCGATCAGCTTCCTGCCGTCCACTTCCAACGCCGCCCCGGAAACCTCTTCCGCTTCTTCTTTCACCGGCTGGTCGATGGGCAGCACGCGCACGCGCAGGAACTCCGCGGCTCGCTCCCCCTCCGCCTGGCCTCGCTCCACGCTCTCCGCCGCCCGCCACCGGCTCGGCCTCCGCCTCAACCACCGGCTCGTCCTCAACCACCTCGACCACAGCCGGCTCGGCCGCATCCAACTCCACCACATCCTCGACGGCCTCTACCGGCATGGCCTCGATCGGCGTCAGCGGCAACTCCCCTTCCGGCAGCCGCGGCGTTTCCTGCGCCGCGAGAATCGCTTCCTCGTCCACGCGCTCCAACTCGGCCAACTGCGGCTCGGCCACCTGCGGGATCTCATGCGGCAGGGCCATCTGCAACCCGGCCACAGGCTCGCCCGCCCACTCCATGGAACCGTCCGCCTCGGCCTCCCTCGCCGGCGCTTCCGGCTCTGGGGCCTGCGCTTCGGCCTCGACTGCGGGCGCCTCCGCTTCCAGGGACGGAGCCTCCGGCTCAACACCCTTCGGCCTCGACCGCCCCGGTTCGGCTTCCACCCCCACCGGTTCGGCCTCGACCGCTACGGATTCGGTTTCCATCGCCACTGGTTCGGCCTCGACCGCTACGGATTCGGCCTCCACCGCCGCCTCGGCCGTCACACTCTCAGTCGTCACCCACTCCAGAACGCCACCAGCCTCCGATTGCGCGGAGGCTGCCTGCGGTTCCTGTTCTACGCCCTCTGTCTCCGCCCCCAGCGGTGGTGTCTCGGCCGCCGCCAGCGCGGCTTCCGCCTGCTCCGGCGCGGCTTCCGCTTCTGTTGCTGCCACCGCCTCCGCAATCCCGCCGAGGCTGGCCAGCGCCACCGGCAACACCGTCGGCGTCATCGCTTCGGCCTCGCTCGTTTCCTCAGCCGCCTTGCGTGATTCGTGCCGCTCGCGAATGCGAGCCGCCCGTTCGGCCAGCTTCTCCAATTCCTCTTTGCTCGCCCAGGTCGCCCCTTTCGCCGCCGCCGGCTCGGCCGGCTGTTCCCAACTCGGCGACTGCGCCGGCTCCAGCGGTGCTTCCACGGGCGCCACCACCGGCGGAGCGCCATGCTGCAACGCGGGCGTATTCCTGAGCAGCGCTTCGATGCCTTTCAGCAGCTTCGCCGGCTCCCACACCCCAAACCGCTGCTGCTCTTCCTGCCGCACCTTCATCTCAATGTTGCGTTCGCGCAGCTGTTCGTTGTTGCCCTTAAGGAAGTCGCACAGAAACGCCACAAAAGCCGTTCCCAGCACCACCACCAGGCTCACGAAGATCTGAATTTGCAGCGTTCCTAGTTCCATCACAGTCTCACTTCTAATCGGCCTAACTGTAAGGGAAGATTAGGGCATCGGCCTTAAAAAGAGCCGCCTCCCCCAGCGTTTAGCCCGGCCCGCGCCGGCCCAGCCGCCACTCCTGGAAACCTGATTGCCCACAAAAATCGGCCGTAGTGCTTCCCGATTCCAAGTGGCTCAGCGATTCCCCTTACGACCACACTATCGACGGCAACAGGAAGCCTGATTAGGGCCGCAACCGCATTTTTCAACGCCCGTGCAAACCTACTGCGGCACCGTCCGCCGCACGCCCCCATACCCCGGCAGCGGCAACCCCTGCCTCTGCTGAGGTTGCAACGGCCCCCCGCCGTCCGCCGGCGCACGCTTCATCGTCGCACCGCTGAAATCCAACTCCTCCGGCGCAAACCGCAACTCCCGGTCGAGAACCATCTCCAGCGTCGTGCCCTTGGCCAACACCGCGTCCGGCCCGCGCGTCAGCAGCACGCCGATCAACCCCGCCGTGGCCCCCGCCGCGGCTCCAATGCCGACCCCCATGCCCGTCCGCCCCGCCGCCGCTCCGGCAATCGCCCCAATGCTCGTGCCCGCCGCCGCCGCCTCGCCCACCGTGCGCGCGTCGCCGCCCTTATTGGAATCGCTCTCGATCTTGCCTTCCGTCTTGTCCAGCCGCTCCGTCGAACGCCCGTCCAGCGTCTCAATACGGCCCCGGAAATCGCGCGTCACCCCGTTGGGCAGCGTCAGCGAATCGAAGCGCACAAATAACTCGCCGCGACCCTTCATCCGCCCCGGCCGTTTCACCTGCGTCACCGTGCCCATCACGTAGCTGCCCGGCGGAATGGCGATCCGCCCGCCCACCAGAATCGGAAAGACGCTCTCCAGATACACCCGGTCGCCCTCGGCCGCATGCTTCGTGCTGATGCTGTTAATGAGACTCAGCGGCACGCGCGTGCCTTGCTCCACACGAACAGCCGATTCCTCAGCCGGCGGGTTGGCCGGCTCTTGCGCCGGCAAAAGACACGACACCACCAGCAGTAACGGGACGCGCGCCTGCATAGACACCTCGCTTTTGATTCTACTGTGTGGACGCAACCGCCGCCGCCCCGGTTCCCGCCGCCGCGTTCTCCCCCCGCGCCGCCACCGGCAGCCGCACCCCCACCGGACTCACCGCATCCCCGCACATCAGCCGGATCTCCGGGTTCGGCCCCGTCCATTCCGGCAGTTGCAGGTTCACCTGGTAGAGCCCCGCAAACCCCGGCGTCACCCCCGCGTAGAACACGCTGCCTTCCACCGTCCGCCCGTCCACAATCACTCCAAACCGCTCGCGGTTGCTCACCCAGGCCGCCCCCACCGCCACCCGCCCATACTCGGTCCTCGGCACCGTCTCGCCCAATCCTGTCGCGTAGAGCACCACCACCTCGCCCGCCGCCGCCGGCGCGGCTTCCGTGATCAACCGCCCATCGGCCCTGGTCGCCACCGCCACCCCCGGTTTGGTCACAAACAACCCCGGCGCCGCCGCCGCCACCAACACCCGCACCGCTCCCCCCGTCAGCCCCGTCCGGATCAACTCCACTGTCGCCACGCCCGGCTGCACCAGGCTCGGCACGAGAAAATTCACCTGCGTCGGCGAGACGTACAAAAGATGCGCCAGCAGGCCGTTCACCGTCACCCGTACCCCTGTCGACGGCAGCGATACAGGCAGCGCTCCGTTGCGCACATCCGCCGTGCTCAACGTCGCCGTGGTTGCGGACAGATTGGTCCCGTACAGCGTCGCCAGCCCGTTCGGAACGAGCACCGACGACACTCCCGAGGCCGCATGCACAATGCTGGATGCCGTGTAGGCCGGCGCAACCGCCGCCAGTTCCACCGCGCTGCCGAACCACAACGCTACGGACCAAACGGCGAAAGCAAGCCGTCGTGTAGGCAAATCGATGACGCTCTACCCGACTCCTATTCTAAAGCTCCCCGCCCCAGGCGAATACACAAAAGTGTGTAAAACCAGCGTCTTACAAACGTCCCACAAACGCACTACGCGGGGCGGCGGACTCCCCATGCCGCCGCCCCGCGTCGCTGCCAGGCCTCCTGCCGCTACTGAATCGGCAGGAACACGCCCGGCTGCGACGTCAAACTGCCCATCCGTAGCACAATCGGGTTATCCCGGCCCGGCGTGGCCGTCGTCGGAACGCGCAGGTTGATCTGCCACAACCCGGTGATCGAGCCCGGCGTCAACCCCACATACAGGATGTCGGAGGCATTCATCATCACGCCGTTGAACTCCACCTGCACCTGGTCGCGCGCTCTCGGCGCCACGTTGCCTGGCGTGATTTCGCCCGCCTGGTACACCGGCTCGGTCACACCCAGCCCGGTGGCGAAGATGCTCACAATTTCGCCCACCTTCGGCTTCACCGAGTTCGGCACCAGCGCCGGATCGGCCGCCAGCACGCCCGTGTTGGGGAAGATGGCCGCCACGCACGGCGTCGGCAGGAAGCGGAACAGCGCCGGGGCCACATCGTCCATCTTGATGGTGAACGCCGCGCTGCGCCGCTCGTTCGAAGTGCCTGGATTGAGAATCACCCGCACCGCCACGTCACCCAAGGCCACCGTCGTCGGAGCCTGCACGTTGATCTGGCTCGCATCGACGTATGTGATCGGCGCCTGCTTGCCGTCAATCTCCACGGCCACGCAGGAAAGCGCGGTCGGGAACTTGTTGCCGACGATGTCGGTGGCCGATGCCGTCTTGCTCGTGCCCGGCGCCTGGAAGCCCGAGCCGCCGAGGGAGAGCATCGTGTTCAGCGCGAAGCCCGAGTTGCGGAAGCTGGCCCCGTTCAACACCGTCGTCACCGTGGGCGTCGACGTCAGGTTGCACGGCGCGGCCTCGGCGATCTTCTTGTTCGTCGTGTAGATGAAGTCGCCCGTGTTAATGAGGTTGTTGTTGGCCGCGTTGCCGGCGGCATAGAACACCACCTCGCCCGAGCCCGTTGCCGGGGGCGTCCATTCAATCGTCCACGAAGCGCCCCCGCTCTGTCCGGCGAAGGTGGTCGGCAGGCTGTGGTCGACAAACTCCGGATTCGCACCGCAGTTGCCCTCCGGCGCGCCGCCGCCGCACACCAGGCGCAGCCCGTCGGCGGGTGTGAACTTACCGGCCGGCTTGGTCTCATCCGACACCAGCCGCGCCGTCAGTTGGAAGCCCCACCGCGCCGCTTCCGGGTGCGTCAGCACGACGCGAATCGTCTGCTTCACACCCGGCGCATAGGGCCCGGCTTCAATGCGAAAGCTGCCGCGCGGGTCCATGTTGGCCGTCGCTCCGCCCGTGGGCGCAAGCGAATTGATGCGGTGGCACGCCGTGCAGCTTAATCCGCCATCGGCCGCCGCCCCGGTTCGCCCCGGCACGGGACCGTTGGCGAATCCATAAATCAGCGCCGGCATTGCCGCCAGCGAGCACACGAGTAATGTCCGTCCCAGACGGTGAATCATAGTGGAGGCCCCTCCCCTTTACGAGTTTGAGTGAACCCGGCCCTCCGAGAGCCGGGTCAAGTGATTGCGTGGTTACTGCTGGACTGTGATTTGCAGTCCCTGCCCGGTCGGCGAGCCGTCGAGCGTGAACTCGATCGGGTTATCGCCATTCGACGTATTCGGAATCGTCACGTTGAGCTGGCACAGGCCGATCGAACCCGGCGACATTGCAATCGCCACGTTCGCCTGCGCCTGCCCGATGGTCACTCGCGGCGCGGCTTTGGGCGTCCGCAGCGCCGAAACCACCAAGCCCGACGGGCTCGCCGGTTCAGTCACGCCGCAGCCCACCGCGTACACCGTCACCACGTCGCCCGGCTTGGCCGGCCGGAAATTAGCGCCCTGAATCAGGTTCGCCGGACCGACAAACGTCACCGGACTGCCCTGGTGGAGCGCGGCAATGTACTGCTTGCCGCCAATGTTGAACGCCGGAGTTGTCAGCATCGCCGGCGAAACGGCCGTCGAGGTCGCCGTCGTGGTCACGCGGCCCGCCGGCGTCACCACTTCCACCTGCACCGTGCCCAACCCGATCGTGTCCGGCGCCTGCACGTTGATCTGCGTCGGGCTCAGGAAGAACATCGTCGCCGGCTTGCCGTCGATATTCACGCTCACGCCGTCGATCGACGTTGGCGCCTTCGTCCCGTTCTCCGTGAACAGCCCGCCCCAATCCTTGGTCACCGAGGAGAAATTGGAGCCGTAGATCTCCAGCCAGGTCCCCGGCGACACCCGCGCCCCACCCAGGAACGCCTGCAACACCGGCTGCGTCTGCCGGATCTGCGGCTGCTCGCTCGTGGCCGCCTGCGGCGTCAGCGTGTAGTTCCGCGTGAAGATGCGATCGCCGTTCACGGCGCCGTTGCCATTGGCCGCGTTACCCGCGATGTAGAACTTGATGTCGCCCACGTTGGTCGCCGGCGGCGTCCAGTCCACAGTCCACGTACTGTTGCTGCTGGCCAGCGTGTGCTCGGCGAACTGCACCGGCGTCTCCGCGCGGCATGCCTGGCTCGACGTCTTCGGCCGCCCGTCTTCACACAGGATCTGCACCCGCGCGTCGGTCGCCGCGAAATCGCCAGCCTGTCCGTTGCGCTCGTTCGAGGCCAGCCGCGCCGTGGCCTGGAAGCCGTAGACGTTCGCCGTGCTCGTCACCCGGATCGTCAGCGTCTGCTTCACACCCGGCGTGTACACCAGCCCGCCCGGAAAGCTGATCTCCACGCCGCTGCCAGCCGTCGGATTGCCCGCGCCCACATGGCAGCCCGATGCCGCGCAGGTTTGGTCGCCCGGCGCGCCCGTGTGCCGCGGGTCCGGACCACCAGCGAAGCCCAAAATCATGATCGGAACCACGGCGGCAATCGCCGCCACCCGGCCCCAAAATACAAGTCTCGCGTTGTGAGGAATGCTCATTCTGATATCAACCCAACCTTTCCGCCAGTTTACTCAATAAATCTAGGCAAAAGTGTAAATTTGGCACATTCTCAACGCACCCTAATCCACACCCGCCACCCGCAACGCCTTCCGCGCCATCGTACTCAGAGGAATCTCTCCCATTTGCCTCCGGTCCATCCAATGGTAGCCTGCCGGAACCCGCTTCACCACCGCGCGAAACACCTGAACCGTGTGCAGGTGATGCGTGATCGTGTGCCGGAAACTCCCCGCCTCCTCCCGCATCTTCGCCGCCGGCAACTGTTCCCGCGACGGCAACTCCCAGAACCCCGCCATGCGCCCCTCCCCGGCCCCGCGCTGCCACACCAGCACGCGCCCCTCGCGCTCCACCACTAACAACGCCAACTCCACCTCCACCTTCTTCTGTTTCCGCAATTTCACGGGAAGCCCCGCCGCCCGCCCCTCCAGCCGCGCCACACACTGCGCGGCCAGCGGGCACAACAAACACTGCGGCTCCCTCGGCAGACACACCAGCGCCCCCAACTCCATCACCGCCTGGTTGTGCTCGGCGGGCGCGCGCTTGTCCAGGAACTCCTGCGCCACCGCCGCCAGCCGCGCCCGCGTCTTCGGCGACTGAATATCGCCCCCATCCGCCAACAGCCGCGTCAACACGCGCATCACGTTCCCATCCAGCACCGCATGCGGCAATCCGAAACTAATGCTCGCCACCGCCGCCGCCGTGTAATCGCCAATCCCGGCCAGTTCGCGCAGGCCCTCAAAGGTGCGCGGGAACCCTCCCGCCGCGACAATCTGCCGCGCTGCCTTCTGCAAATTCCGCGCCCGCGAGTAATACCCCAGCCCGCTCCACACCGCCAGCAACTCCTGCTCCGGCGCTTCGGCCAGGCTCTCCACCGTCGGGAACCGTTGCAGGAACCGCTCATAGTAAGGCAGCGCCGCCGCCACCCGCGTCTGCTGCAGCATGATCTCGCTCACCCACACCGGATACGGCTCGCTTGTCCGCCGCCACGGCAGGTCACGCTTGGCCCCCGCATACCAGCGCGCCAGCGCCTTGCGCAGTCGAGTCCATTGGGGAGCATTGGGTCCGGTGTTCACAAATGGTAAGATTCCTTAATTCAAGAAGCCTGGAGGGAAACGGTGCGGTTCGCCGTTGTGTTGGTCTCGATTGGGGTGCTGTCTCCGCTCACGGCACAGGTCCCATTATCGGGCCGGGTATTGTCGTCCACCAAAACGCCCATTGCCGGCGCGCGCCTCACGTTGCGTACGCCTGACGGCCGCTCTCACCAGACCTTCACGCAGGTCGAAGGCCTCTTCCGCATCGACCTCCCCGCGCCCGGCCCCTTCCGCCTCGACATCGAGCGCGCCGGCTTCTACCCCTTGCGCAACGAGCCGCTCGACCTCCCCGAAGGCGGCACCGATGCCGGCTTCACGCTCGAACCCGTGCGCGAAGTGGTCGAGTCCATCGAGGTCGGCGCCACGCCCCTCACCATCGACATGGACACCTCCACGCCCAAGCAGGCCCTCGCCGGCGCCGACATCCAGAACATCCCCTTTCCCAATACAAACGACCTCCGCTCGGCCCTGCGCATCCTGCCCGGCGTCGTCCGCGACAACAAAGGCGGCCTCCACATCAACGGCGCAACAGAAGAACAGACCCTCTACACCCTCAACGGCTTCCTGTTGAACGACCCCCTCAGCGGCCGCTTTGAAACCCGCCTCACCGTGGAAAGCGTCCAGTCCGTCGACATCGCCAACGGCGTCCTGCCCGCTGAGTATGGCAAGGGCTCCGCCGGCGTGCTCGCCATTCAGTCTGACTCCGGCGCCGACAAGCTCCGCTACTCGGCCACCAACTTCGTCCCCGGCTTTGAAAACCGCAAAGGCTGGACCATCGGCGACTGGACCCCGCGCGTCAACTTCTCCGGCCCCTTGCGCCGCGGCCGCGTCTGGTTCAGCGACTCGCTGGAATTCCAGTACATGAAGACCTTCATCCGCGAACTCCCCAAGGGCGAAGACCGCAACCCCAGCTACCGCGTCGGCAACCTCTTCTCCACCCAGGTCAACATCAGCCCCAGCCACATCCTGCATAGCTCCTTCCTTTGGAACCAGTGGACCGCCGCCCGCACCGGCCTCACCTTCCTCGACCCCCGCGAAACCACCATCGACCGCCGCTCCCGCCAGGGCTTCGTCAGCGTCAAGGACCAGATCTACCTCGGCGGCCACGGCCTGATCGAGTTCGGCTATGCCGGCAACCGCACCTTTGGCCGCGAGATCCCGCAAGGCTGGGGCACGCTGCTCTTCACGCCCGAGGGCAAACGCGGCTACCACTTCGTCGACGCCGTCCGCCGCGGCGCGCGCGACCAGTTTCTCGTCAACGGCTTCCTCCCCGTCCTCCACGCCGCCGGCACGCATCAACTCAAGGCCGGCCTCGACTTCCACCGCGTCCGCTACCAGCAGGATGTCGAACGCTCCGGCTACGAAAACTTCAACGAGAAGGGCGATCCTCTCTTGCTCACCCGCTTCATCGGCAGCGGTCAAGTGCGGCTCACTAACCTCGAAGCCTCGGTCTTCCTCCAGGACTCCTGGCGCGCCCACCCCAGCCTGCTCGTCGAGTCCGGTATGCGCCTCGACTGGGACCAGCTTGTTAAGCGCTGGAGCCCCTCGCCCCGCCTCGGCATCGCCTGGTCGCCGCCCTGGGGCGAACACACCAAGATCTACGGCGGCCTCGCCCGCCTCTTTGACGCCACCAGCCTCCGCCTCTTCTCCCGCCCCGAAGATCAGGCCGCCGTCACCTCTTACTTTTTCCCCGACGGCACCGTCGGCCGCGGCCCTGCCCTCACCCTGTTCCAGGGACCGCTCTCGCCCCTCCGCCGCCCCTTCGCCAACACCGCCAACCTCGGCGCCGAACACCACCTCCGCGGCAGCCTCGCCCTCCGCGCCGACCTCCTCTTCCGCCATGGCACGCGCGGCTTCACCTATCTCAACAGCCTCACCAGCAGCGAAGAGCTCCCCCCCGATTGGGCCGCACCTCTCCAGGCGCGCGTCATGGATGCCCTCTTCGTTCTCACCAACCACCGCGTCGATAGCTATCACGCCCTCTCGCTCACCGTGAAGCAGAACTTCGGCCGCCTCTATGAATGGCGCGCCAACTACACCTGGTCGCGCGCCCACTCCAACGCCGTCGTCGATGTGAATGTGGACGACCCCATCTCCGTCCTGCAAAACGCCGGCCCCATGCCGTGGGACTCGCCCCACCGCTTCGTCAGCTGGGCCTACCTCCCCATGCCGTTCAAGAACTGGGCCGTCGCCACGCTGTTGGATACCCGCACCGGCTTCCCCTACAGCACGCGCCGGGAAGATGGCTCCCTCAGCGGCCAGGTGAACGCCCTCCGCTTCCCCGTCTACTTCGAATGGAACCTCCACTTCGAACGCCGCTTCGCCTTCCGCCACAACCGCTGGGCCTTCCGCTTCGGCGCCAACAACCTCACCGACCGCGTCAACCCCGACACCGTCAACAACAACATCGCCAGCTCCCGCTACGGCCAGTTCTACGGCGGCACCGGCCGCGCCTTCAACGTCCGCATCCGCTGGTTAGGCAAGATGCAATAGCCGCGCCGCCGCCCGCCCCACCCCGTAGCGGAGCCGCGCGCGTGAGCGAGCCGGCTACCTTGCTAAAATCACCCTATGCACCCCTTGTTGCGGGCTCTTCCCGCCCTTGCCGCGCTTGCCTTGTCCTCCCCGCGCAGGATGCCGAAGGCATCCACTGGCACTCCAACTACCAGGAAGCCATCAAAGCGGCCAAGGCCACCGGCAAGCCGATCTTCTTGGAATACCGCTGCGAGCCTTGAACGGCCGGACGTGTTTTTGACGCACAGGTTGTGCTGTCACCGAAAAACTCACCGCGCGGCAAGCTCATGTCGCAATACGTGTGCGCGCGCATCATCCGCATGGACGAAGTCGACATCGCCCACTTCGAATACGACCGCAACAACCCGCTCTACTTCTTCCTCATGAACGCCGACGAGCAGATCTACACCCGCTACGGCGGGCGCGACTCAGCCGCCGTCGACTCCTACCTCAACCTCGATTCCCTCGAACTCGCCCTCCAGAAAGGCCTCGATCTCCACGAGCAATGGAAGCAGGGCAAACTGAAAGCCGCCCCGCGCCCCGCGCCCAAGTTCCCCCGCGAATACCCGCTGCTCGTCGAACGCACCTTCGCCAAAAACCAGTGCGTCGAGTGCCACCTCATCGGCGACTTCCAGAACATCCACCGCCAGCTCGACGGCACCCTCGACAAAAAGAAACACCTCTGGCGCTCGCCTGACTTCAAGCTGATCGGCATCACCCTCGACATCCCCAAAGGCCTCGTTGTGAAGGATGCCACCGGACCCGCCGCCGAAGCCGGCATGCTTGCGGGCGACCTCATCCGCGCCTGGAACGGCACCACCGTCTGGACCTTCGGCGACGCCCAATACGCCTACGACATGGTCGACCGCAACGCCCGCCAGGTGAAGGTCCGCGTCGAACGCGCCGGCGCCGAAAAGGAACTCACCATCGCGCTGCCCATCCGCTGGTGGCTCACCGATGTCCGCTGGCGTCAATCGAGCGTCGATCCGCGCGTCTACTTCGACGACCGCCCGCTCACCGACGACGAAAAGCGCCAGCACGGTCTGCCCCTGGAAGGCTTCTCCAGCATGGTCCGCCGCGTCGCCGACATGGCCAAGCTCATGAAGACTCACGAGCTCGCCGTGGGCGATATCGTCGTCGCCGTCGATGGCGTCGACCGCGACCCCGACGTCCACACCGCTGAGCTCTACCTCCGCCTGCGCAAGAAGCCCGGCGATACAGTGGAATTGGAGGTCCTGCGCAACGGCCAGCGCCTCAAGCTGCCCCTGCGCACGCTCCAGATGAGTTTCCGAAAGTGAGTTCGCCCATGCCCCGCATCCTCGCCGCCACGCTCTTCGCCGTCGCCCTCTCGGCCAACGCCGGCGAATGGTCCGAACCCGCCGTCGTCACCCACCAGGACGATGTCGTCGTGCACTACCGCGCCCGCGTCGATGGCCCCTACCTCGTCGTCAAGGTCGCCCTCGAACCCACCTGGCACACATTCACGATGGACAACGAGCGCCGCGCCAAGGAACGCCTCGCCGGCAAGATGTCGCTGGGCATCGACCAGCAGACCGAGATCAAAGTGTCCGGCGGCCTCAAGCTGGCCGGCCCCTGGCTCCAACCCGCGCCCAAGGACTTCTCCAAGCCCGACCTCCGCTGGTTCAGCTACGGCTATGAGAAGGAAGCCATCTTCGCCGCCAAGGTGGAAGGCGCCGCCCCCGCCCAACTCAACATCCGCGGCCAGGCCTCCACCGAGACCACCTGCAAAAACATCAACCTCACCCTCGACGTCCCCGCCGCCACCCCCGGCGGCAAGGCCGAACTCGACACGGCGAAGCTCGTGCAGGTGAAGTAGCGCCCTCGCCCCTACGGCTTCCCCGCCGGCGCCTCACCCTTCCGCCGCAGCGTCGGCGCCTTGCGCGTCGTCTTCTTCTCCTCGGCCGCCTTCTTCTTCGCCGCCGCCTGCCGCGCTTCGCGATCCGTCGGCGACATCAACTCCTCCCGCTCCTTGTCCTCCGCCGCCCGCCGCTGCGCCGCACCCGCCTTGCGCTCCTGCAAATCCACCTGCGCCATCTCAAAGGAATCCTCGGTCGCCTCAATCGCGTTGGTCAGCGAAAACTGGTAGCGCTGCAAGTCCTTCGGCTCGGCCTCTTCAATCTTCTTCAACCGCTCCGCGAACTCCTTCTCGGCCTCGGCTACCGCCTCCATGCCCGCCTTGATGTCCAACCCCCGCCGCAGCGCATCGTCGGCCACCGTGTCGATCGCTTCGATGATCTTCGTGTAATCGTCCAGCGTGTCGTGGATCATCGCGCTTCGCCCCGCCTTCTCCTTGGCCACCAGCGACTCCACCAGCGCCACCCGCTCTTTGGCGAACCCCGCGTACAATGTCAACCGCAGGTTCGGCTCCTGCGCCAGCCGGATCTGGTCCACTTCATCGGCGGTGAGAAAGTCGCGCTGCTGCCCCCACGCAAGGCACCCCGCCACAGCCAACAGAATCAAGGCGCGCATCCGCCCTCCTATTTCTTCTTCGTGAAGATGCCCAGCAACAGGTCGTCCTGCACCTGGTGCGTGTAGGCGAGCAACTCCGCCACCGGAGCCCGGTCATCGGCCGACAACGCCACCCGCAGATCTTCCAGATACCGGTTCAACTTCCGCAATCCGATCTCAGCCTTCTTGAAATACTTCGGACTCCGCCGCGCGTCCTTCCCCGACGCCTCCAGCGAATCCACGCACAACTCCACCCCCGCCCGGATCTCCCCCAGCGCCGACTTCACCGCCGCCCGGTCCCCCAAATCCCCGTTCCGTCGCAACTCATCCAACACCTTCTGAGCCGCCTGCAGTGCCTTCTCTGAACGCTTCTCCACGTTCGGCTCCGCCTTGGCCGACTCCACCGGCGATTGCGCCATCACCAGCGCCGCCACCGCCACCGCGCACGCCAAGATCCGCATCATCGCCGTGCCAGCTCCTTATCAATCACTTTAATCCTCTGCCGCGCCTTGAACTCCTCATCCGGAAACTTGCCCTCGCACAACGCGAGAAACTTCTCATAGCTTTCCTTGGCCGGCTTGAACTGCTTCATATGGTCGAGCGCGATCGCCTTGAAGAAGTATACGGGGGCGCGCGCATCGCCCAACGCCTGCAACTTTTCAAATGCCGCCACCGCCTGCGGATACTGCTCCAGCAACAACAGCATCGCCCCAAACTCCGACCACCCCTTCCTTCAACGCCGGATCGATCTGCACCGCCGCATAATATTGCTGCGTTGCCGGCGCAATCTTCCGCTGGTCGCGCAGAAACCCGCCATAGCTCATCCGCAACTGCGCATTGCGCGGCTCCAGCGCCACCGCCCGCTCAAACTGGTCTCCCGCCTTCGCCGCGTCCTTGTTCCGCAAGTGCGCAATCGCCAGCGCATAATGATTCGCCGCCGTCGGCGACGTCTTCACGGCATCCTCTAGAAACGCAATCGACTCGCCCGTCCGCCCCGTCGAGAGCATCAAATTGCCCAACCGCTCCGCTACGCCCGGCCGGTCCAGGAACTCCCTATAGAGCGCCACCGCCTGGTCCACCTGCTTGGCATCTTCATACTTCTGCGCCAACCCCAGCAGCGTGTCCTTCTGCGACGCATCCAGCGCCACGGCCTTCTTCAACACCGCCTCCGCCTCGGCCAGTTTGTTCAACTCGAGCAACGCCCGCCCATGCGCCGCCGCCGCCGTCGCATTCTCCGGCTTCTTCTCCGCCGCCGCCTTCAACAAAGGCTCCGCCCCGGCGTAGTCTTTCTGCTGGAACAACAACAACCCGAGGTTGATCTCTGCTTCATAAAGACCCGGCTTCAACGACAGCGTCTTGCGGTACTGCTCCACCGCCCGCGTGTTGTCGCCCGTCAGCGAATGGGCCAGCGCCAGATGAAAGTGCGCGGCGTAATCCGAATCATCCCCCGCAATCGCCGTCTCAAACGCCGCCACCGCCCCCGGATAATCCTTCGCCTCCAGCGCCTTCATCCCCAACTCATACGGCGTGGGCGCGGCCTCAGCCGCCGGCTTCTCTTCGGCCTTCGGCGCAGCCTTCTCCCCCGTGCCCACGGGAGCCTGCTTCGCCGCCCCCTTCGCCGGAGCGGACTTCTTCTGCAGCGCAAACGCACTCACCGCAACCAGGCAAAAAAGAAGCGCAACGCGACGCATGTCTCCATTTTATGACGCAGCCCCCGCGCCAACGGCTTCAAACTTCTCAGCGTCCAACTCTTACGCGGGCATCATCGCCCGCAAGAACCGCCCCGTGTACGATCCCTCCACCGCCGCTACCTCCTCCGGCGTCCCCTCGGCCACCACCAGCCCGCCCCCCGAACCGCCCTCCGGACCCAGATCGATCACCCAATCCGCCGCCCGAATCACCTCCATATTGTGCTCAATGATCAAAAGGCTCGCCCCATTGCGGATCAGCCGGTCAAACGCATCCAGCAGCTTCGCGATGTCGTCAAAATGCAGCCCCGTTGTCGGCTCATCAAAGATGAACAGCGTCCCCTTGGCCGACGACTGCGCCAGATGCGCCGCCAGCTTCACCCGCTGCGCCTCGCCGCCCGAGAGCGTCGTCGCCGATTGCCCCAGCCGCAAGTACCCCAGCCCCACGTCATCCAACACTTGCAGCTTGTGCACAATCTTCGGCGTGCTCGAAAAGAACGTGATCGCCTCGCGCACCGTCAGCTGCAGCACCTCGTGCACGTTCCGCCCCTGGTAGTGCACATCGAGCGTCGAAGCCTTATAGCGCGTCCCGTTGCACTCCTCGCACACCAGCTCGACATCGGCCAAGAACTGCATCTCCACCGTCACCGTCCCGTCGCCCTGGCACGTCTCGCAACGCCCGCCCGGGATGTTGAACGAGAAGTGCCCCGCCGTGTAGCCGCGCCGGTCTGCCTCGCGCGTCGAAGCAAACAACTCGCGGATCAGATCGAACGCCTTGATGTAGGTCACCGGGTTCGACCGCGGCGTCCGCCCAATCGGCGACTGGTCCACCAGATTCACATCGCCGATCATGTTGTGGCCATCCAGCTTGCGCCACGTCTGCTTCTCGCCCGACCCCGCCAGCTCATCCTCGGCCGCCCCCGGACCCCGCTTCCCATGCGCCGACTCCAGCGCCTTCGCCATCACCTCATGCACCAGCGTCGACTTCCCCGAGCCCGACACCCCCGTCACGCACACCATCATGTCCAGCGGCACTTCCACGTCGATGTTGCGCAGATTATGCGCCCGGCAGCCCTCAAACCGCAGCCGCCGCCGCGCATGCCTCCCCCGCCGCGCCCTCGCCCGCCACACCTGCTTTTCCCCGCGCAAATACTGCCCCGTGAGCGACTGCGGCTTGCCATCGAACAAATCGGACTTCGTACCCTGAAATACGATCCGCCCCCCATGCTCGCCCGCCCCCGGACCCAAATCCAGAATCTCATCCGCCGCCCGCATCACGTCCGGATCGTGCTCCACCACCAGAATCGTGTTCCCCAGATCCCGCAGCTCATGCAGAATCCGGATCAGCCGGTACGTGTCGCGCGAATGCAGCCCGATCGACGGCTCATCCAGCACGTACGTCGCTCCCACCAATCGCGAACCCAGACACGTCGCCAACTGAATCCGCTGCGCCTCGCCGCCCGAAAGCGTCGCCGACAACCGGTCCAGCGTCAGATACTCGAGGCCGACGTCATTGAGGAACTTCAGCCGCTGCCGCACCTCCACCAACACCTTCTGCGCAATCGCCGCCTCTTCCGGAGCCAGTTCCAGCGCCGAAAAGAACCCATGTGCCTCGGTGATGTTCAGCTTCGTCACCTCGGCAATCGTCTTCCCCCCGATGCGAATGTTCAGCGCCTCTTTCCGCAGCCGCGCCCCGCCGCACTCATCGCAATCGGCATAGCCGCGGTAACGCGACAAAAACACCCGCACATGGACCTTGTACTTCTTCCGCTCCACCTCGGCAAAGAACTCGCGGATGGCCCGCCACACCACCGCCTGCTCGCTCTTGCTCAGCTCGTTGTACGGCACATCGGTGCGCAGTTTGCCCCGCGCCTCAAGCTTGAAATCGTTCCAACCCCAGCGGTACTGCGGCTTGTTCCACGGGTCCACCGCGCCCTTATCGAGCGCCAGGTAGGGATCGGGAATCACCAGCCCCGGATCGTAATCCACCACGTTGCCAAAGCCCTGGCAGCGCGGGCACGCCCCCATGGGTGAGTTGAAGCTGAACAGCGACGGCTCCGGATCGGCAAACTTCGTATCGTCGTGCTTGCACGTGAACGACTCCGAGAACCGCAGCGCCTCCTCACCCGACGCCGATTGAAACAACACCTCGCGCGCCTCGCGATAAGCGATTTCCACCGCATCCACCACACGCTGCCGCAAATCCACCGTCGACGCGCCCGACTGCGGCAACGCCAGCCGGTCGACCAGCGCAAACACCGTCTTCGAAAAATCCAGCTCCAGCAGCGATTCCGGCGTCGAGAACTCCACCGTCGCCCCGCCCTGAAACAACCGGTTGAAGCCGCGCTTGCGCAATTCGAACAGGTAATCGGCGCGCGCCTTTGAGTCCTCATGCTGCGTCAGCGGGAACAGCGCATACCAGCGCGAACCCGGCGCGCAACTCAACATCCGCGCCGCCACGTGATCCACCGTGTCGCGCTCCACGCGGTTGCCGCAATTGGGGCAATAGGTCCGCCCCGCGCGCGCAAACAGCAGCCGCATGTAGTCGTAGATCTCCGTCGAGGTCGCCACCGTCGAACGCGGATTCCGCGTCATGTTCTTCTGCCGGATGGCCACCGGCGGCGCGATGCCCTCAATCTCATCCAGCGCCGGCTTCTCCATGCGGTCGACAAACTGCCGCGCATAGGTCGACAGCGACTCCACATACCGCCGCTGCCCCTCGGCATAAATCGTGTCGAACACCAGCGACGACTTGCCCGACCCCGACACCCCCGTCACCACCGTGAGCTTGTTGTGCGGCAGCGTCACCGTCAGATTCTTGAGGTTGTGCACACGCGCTCCGCGCAGCGTGATCACATCATTCGCCGAGCGTGTGGCCGTTTTGCGTGGGGGCATGGACTCTGTGATTCCCAGGGCAGGGAAGGGAATCCTTCATTCTACCGTGGCGGCCAAATACGAAACGCCCGGACCCTCGCAGGTCCGGGCGTTTCCTCGTGCAATCTTCGCTAAGCCCTTAGGCCGTGCGCATCGATTCGCTCTTGTCGCCGCCGGCCGAGGCCGTGATGGCCGCCTGCGCCGCCGCCAGCCGGGCGATCGGCACCCGGTACGGCGAACACGACACGTAGTTCATGCCGATCTTGTAGCAGAACTCCACCGAGCTCGGCTCACCGCCGTGCTCGCCGCAGATGCCCACTTCCAAGTCCGGACGCGCGCCGCGGCCGAGATCCACCGCCATCCGCACCAGCTTGCCCACGCCTTCCTGGTCAAGCACGCCGAACGGATCGGCCTTGAAGATCTTCAGGTCTTCGTAGTGGCCGCTGAACTTCGTATAGTCGTCGCGCGAAAGGCCCATCGTCGTCTGCGTCAGGTCGTTCGTGCCGAAGCTGAAGAACTGCGCGTGCGCCGCCACCTTGTCGGCCGTCAGCGCCGCGCGCGGAATCTCAATCATCGTGCCGATCATGTAATGCAGCTTCACGCCGGCCGTCTTGAGAACCTCCTCGGCGATGTCGCCGACGATCTTCTTCTGGTGCTCCAACTCGGCGGCCGACCCGATGAGCGGAATCATGACCTCCGGAATCACCTTCACGCCCTTCTTGGACACCTGCGCGGCGGCTTCGAAAATGGCCCGCGCCTGCATCGCCGTGATCTCCGGATAGGTGATGCCCAACCGGCAGCCGCGGTGGCCCAACATCGGGTTGAACTCATGCAGCTCTTCGACGCGGTGCAACAGCGCCGGCAAGCCCTTCTTGAGTTCGCCCACCGTCATGCCATACTTCGCCGACATCTCCTTCTTGTCCTTCGCCGTGGCGTGCGGGAAGCGGGCGACGTCCACCATCAGGTCTTCCCGCTTGGGCAGGAACTCGTGCAGCGGCGGGTCGAGCGTACGGATCACCACCGGGAATCCGTCCATGGCCGTGAACAGGCCCGCGAAATCCTTGCGCTGCATCGGCAACAGCTTCGTCAGCGCCTTCTTGCGGTCCTTCTCGTTGGTGGCCAGAATCATCGCCTGCACGTGCGGCAGCCGGTCCTCGGCAAAGAACATGTGCTCGGTGCGGCACAGGCCGATGCCCTCGGCGCCGAAGCCGCGAGCGGCCTTGGCGTCGCGCGGAATGTCGGCGTTGGCGCGCACGCCAAAGCCGCCGCGGAACTCATCCACCCACTCCATGAACTTCGCCAGGAAGCCTGACTTCACGTCCGGCTCGTTCGTCTTGGCCTGGCCCTGGTAGATCCTCGCCGTCGTGCCGTCGATGGAAATCCAGTCGCCTTCCTTCAACACCACCGTCTTGCCGCCCGCCTGCACGGTGGCCTTCTTGCCCTTGCTGTCAATCGAAAGCGCGCTCGCGCCCACGATGCAGGGCCGCCCCATGCCGCGCGCCACAACCGCCGCGTGCGAGCTCTTCCCGCCCACAGCCGTCAGAATGCCGCGCGCCACGTCCATGCCGTGAATATCGTCCGGCGTCGTCTCCTTGCGGACGAGAATCACCGGCGCATGCGCGCTCATCACCACCGCGTCTTCGGCCGAAAACGCGATCTTGCCCACCGCCGCGCCGGGCGAGGCCGCGATGCCCGTGGCGAGCACGCCAAGCGCCTTCAGCGACTTGTCGTCAAACACCGGGTGCAGCAGCTGGTCGAGCTGGGGCGGAGCAACGCGCATCACCGCTTCGCGCTTCGTGATCAGCCCTTCTTCCATCATCTCCACCGCCAGGCGAATCGCCGCCGGACCCGTGCGCTTGCCGTTGCGGGTCTGCAGCATGTACAGCTTGCCTTCCTGGATCGTGAACTCAAAGTCCTGCATGTCGCGGTAATGCTTCTCCAGCATCGCCGTGATCTCGCGCAGTTCCTTGTAGGCTTCCGGCATCTGCTGTTCCAGGTGCGCGATCGGCTCCGGCGTGCGGATGCCCGCCACCACGTCCTCGCCCTGGGCGTTGATCAGATACTCGCCGTAGAACACCTTCTCGCCCGAACCGGGGTCGCGCGTGAAGCCCACGCCCGTGCCCGAGGTCTCGCCCATGTTGCCGAACACCATCGCCTGCACGTTGGCCGCCGTGCCGATCGAATCCGGAATCTTCTCCATCTTGCGGTAGTACGCCGCCTTGTCGTTCCACCAGCTGTTGAACACGGCGTTGCGCGATAGCTTCAGCTGTTCGATCGGGTCCTGCGGGAAGTCGCGGCCCATCTCTTTTCTCACCAGCTTCTTGTAGTCGGCGATGATCGCTTGCAGGTCCTCCGAGGTCAGCTCCGTATCCAGCTTCAGCTTCCGCTTCGCCTTGCGCGAATCGAAGATGTGATCGAACAGCTCCATGTCGATCTCAAGAGCAACCTCGCCAAACATCTGGATGAAGCGCCGGTAGCAGTCATAGGCGAACCGCGAATTGCCGGTCTTGTCAATCAACGCCTGCACCGTCACATCGTTCATGCCCAGGTTCAGAATCGTGTTCATCATGCCCGGCATGGAGAACTTCGCGCCCGACCGCACGCTCAGCAACAGCGGGTCCTTCTTGTCGCCCAGCTTCTGGCCCATGCGCTCTTCCAACACCTTCAGCGCCGCCAGCATCTCGGTTTCGATTTCCTTGGGCACCGTCCGCTCGTTATCGAAGAAGATGTTGCACACTTCGGTCGAGATGGTGAAGCCGGGAGGCACGGGTACACCGGCTCGGCACATCTCGGCCAGGCCGGCGCCTTTGCCGCCGAGAATGTCCTTCATCGTTCCGTCGCCATCGGCGGTTCCCGCGCCAAAGGCATAGACGTATTTCTTCATGGTTGCTCCTTCGTGGTCGTAGCTCAATTACTGCTGGTGACGATTTCAGAAAAATCCGCGATGCGAGAAAACTCGCTCCGCAAATGATGTAAAAGTGCGAGTCGGTTCTGCCGCACGTGCGGCTCCGGCGCGTTCACAAGAACCTTGTCAAAAAACTGATCCACCACCGGCCGCAGCGTCGCGATGCGCTCCAACTGCTCCCGGTAGCCAAGCCCGCTCAATTCCAGCCCGCCCATGGCCGCATGCAACGCCCGCTCGGCTTCATCGGTCAACTGCCCGGCGTCGATCACGCCGCCCGTAAACGCCGCCTGCTCGAGAATGTTCTTCACACGCTTGAAGCTGGCCGCCAGCGGCTCGAAATCCTCCGTCGGCCGCACCGCCTTGAGCGCTTCCAGCCGCGCCGCCAGATCCTTCAGATCGCTCCAGCCGCAGGCCATCGCCGCGTTCACTTCATCGTAGGCGTAGCCCTTGTAGTCGCGGAAATAGTAGCGTACGCGATCTTCAAAAATGTTTTCAGCGCGTCGCTCGCGATCAGCTCGTGCAGCTTCGCCTCAAGCGTGCCTTCCACCAGAATCTTCACCACGCCCTGCGCCGCCCGCCGCAGCGCGAACGGGTCCTTCGATCCCGTCGGAATCAGGCCCACGCGGAAACACTCCGTGAGCGTGTCCATCTTGTCGGCCAGCGCCAGTTGCTGCCCGGCCAGCGTCGAGGGAATCGAATCCTCCATCGAGAGCGGCTTGTAGTGCTCGTAAATCGCCTGCGCCACCGCTTCGCTTTCGCCCTGCGCCCTGGCGTAAATGCCGCCCACAAGGCCCTGCAGGTCGGTGAACTCCTTCACCATGTCCGTCGTCAGGTCGCACTTGCACAACTCGCAGGCACGCCGCGCGTCCAGATCGGCGAGCGTCTTCTCCATCCGCTTCACCTTGTCGAAATACGACCCGATGTCCTTCTGGAACGTGACATGCTTCAGGTCCGCCACGCGCTCCAACAGCGTCTTCTTCTGATCCACGTCATAGAAAAACCGCGCGTCGTTGAACCGCGCCCGCAGCACGCGCTCATTGCCCGCCCGCACAAAGCCTTCCGAGTCGCTCTCCGTGTTCATCACGGCGATGAAATGCGGAGCCAGCGAACCATCCTCGCGCACCACCGAAAAATACTTCTGGTGATGCCGCATCACCGTCACCAGCACCTCGGCCGGCAGCGACAAATAGCTCTCGGCAAACGAGCCCAGAATCGGCGTCGGATACTCCGTGATGTCGCACAGCGTGTCGGCCAGCGACGCGTCCGGCTTCACCCGCAAGCCCGTCCCGGCCAGCAGATCGGCAATCCCCGCCTCGATCTTCCGCCGCCGCGCCTCGGCCCGCACCACGACGAAATTCTCCAGTAGCTTCTGCTCGTAATTCTTGATCGAAACCTTCACCGGCTTCTTCGACTTCGCCAGCCGCCGGTGGCCCATCGTCGCCGCGCCGGACTTCACGCCCGTCACCTCGAACTCCACCACCTTCGGCCCCAGCAGCGCCACAATCCAGCGAATCGGCCGGATGAACCGCGGCGTGCCCTTGCCCAGCCAGTACATCGTCTTCGGCCAGGGAATCCCCAGGATCAACCCCGGCAGCGCCGCGGCCAGAATCTCGCCCGTCGACTTGCCCACCAGCTTCCGTTTAAAACAAAAATACTCGCCCTTGTCGGTCGTCACCGTCTCGAGTTGCTCCGGCGTCACGCCCATCTTGCGGGCAAACCCCATCGCCGCGCCCTCGCCGGCCGACTTCGGCGGACCGCTCACCGTCTCCACCGAATCCTTCTGCCCCTTCGGCAATCCCGTCAGTTGCACCACCAGCCGCCGCGGCGTCGCGTCCACCCACGCCACCCCGCCCTTCAGCTTGTGGTCGGCCAGCAGCTTCGTGAAGGCGCCCTTCAGGTGTTCCAGTGCCGGCTCAATCATCCAATCGGGAATCTCTTCCGATCCGATCTCCAACAGAAAATCGAGCGGCATCAGGCGGCCACCTCCGGCTGCACCGGCGCCTGCTGCGCCATCCACAACTGCGCCGTTCCCACCGCTAATTTGCGCACTCGCGCGATTACGCCCACCCGTTCGGTGACGCTGATCGCCCCGCGCGCATCCAGCAGGTTGAACAGATTCGAGCACTTTAACACGTGGTCATAGCTCGACAACACAGGAAACCGCGCCCGCCCCGCCGCATCCTCGGCCGCCAGGCCGCGAAACGCGTCAATCAGCCGCTGGCATTCGCCTTCGTGCGTGTCAAACAGCTTCCACAGCGTGGGGATATCGGCCATTTCGAAGTTGTAGACCGAGTTCTGCCGCTCGTCCTCGAAACGGACGTCCGCATAGGTGAAGCCCGGAGCCCACTCGATCTCGTAGACGCTCTCTTTGTTCTGCAAGAACGCTGCCAAACGCTCCAACCCGTAGGTCAGCTCCGCCGGACACAGATCCAAATCGATCCCGCCGCACTGCTGGAAGTAGGTGAACTGCGAGATCTCCTGGCCGTCGAAGAGCACCTGCCATCCAATGCCCCAGGCGCCCAGCGTCGGCGACTCCCAGTTGTCTTCCTCGAACCGGATGTCGTGCTTCTTCAGGTCGATCCCAATGGCCTCCAGCGAACCCAGATACTGCTCGATCACATCCGCCGGCGTCGGCTTCAAAATCACCTGCAACTGCTGGTGCTTGTAGAGCCGGTTCGGGTTTTCGCCATAGCGTCCGTCGGCCGGACGCCGGCTCGGCTGCACATAGGCCACCCGGTACGGCTTCGGACCCAACACGCGCAGGAACGTCTCCGGGCACATCGTCCCGGCCCCCACCTCGTTGTCATACGGCTCCTGGATGATGCAGCCCCGGTCGGCCCAGTATTGTTTCAGTTTGAAGATGATTTGTTGAAAAGAATCCATGCTGTTGTGGCTTTGCGTTTAAGGAATGGCCGCGAGTCCCTCCAGCGCGCGCACACTCAGGATGCGCCGCTCAATGTGGTCCTCGATGAGTTGAATCAGTTGCCGCCGCAGCCCGCGCGCCGTCTGCGGCGTCCACTCGCGCGCCGTCAGCTTGCCCACCGGGGTCGTCAGCATCTCCGTGGCAATCGCGTGGTCCTGCTCTTCCAGTTCGAGCTCCGGCAGAAAGCCCGACAGCCGCACCGACCACAGCGCAAAGTAAGTCGCCGCCTCGATGGCCCCCGCCGCCCCGCGCTCCATCATGTGCCCCGTCGCCGCCAGAATCAGCCGGAACATGCGCTCGTTGGCCTCATGCGCCGGCAGAATGTGGTCGGCCACCTCGGCAATGAAGTCGCCCGCCACTGAGGTCGAATACTCCGCGCCCAGCGGAAACTGGCTGCGCACGAGATCGCAGGAGTCCAGCGTCATCAGTTCGCGGTTCTCGCGCAGGTAATAGTGCATGTTGACGTAGGAGAGCCGTTCCATCCCGCTGCCAAACCGGTTGGCCGGACGGCGGGCTCGACGCGCGACTCCACGCAGCTTTCCTTCATCGCGTGTGAAAAAGCTGACAATGAGGTCGGCTTCGCGAAGCGGGTATGTCCGCAAAATGATCGATTCGCTCACCCTGACGGGCATACCGCGGCTCGGATTAACTTCTTAGGGTATCACATGCTAGGGTAGCTCCATGACCCGATGGCCATTGGTTTTCCTCGCCATTTCCTCCCTCCGCGCCCAGGAAATCGACCGCGTCGCCGTCCTCAACGACCTCGCCGAACTCCTCGCCATCCCCAACGTCGCCCGCAACCTCCCCGACATGGAGCGCAACGCCGGCGCCATCATCAAAATGTACGCGCGCCGCGGCGTCACCCTGCGCAAACTCGATGCCGCCGGCGGCCCGCCCGCCCTCTACGGCGAAATCCAAACCCCCGGCGCCAAACGCACGCTCCTCCTCTACGCCCACTACGACGGCCAGCCCGTCGTCGCCTCCCAGTGGCGTCACGCCGGACCCTTTGAGCCCATCCTGCTCGACGCCAACGGCGAAAAGCTCTCCTGGCCCGGCCCCGGCGCCACCCTCGGCGAAGAGTGGCGCATCCAGGCCCGCTCCGCAAGCGACGACAAGGCCCCCATCATCGCCTTCCTCGCCGCCCTCGACTCCGGCCTCCGCCCCCGCGCCAACTTGAAGTTTCTCTTCGATGGCGAAGAAGAAGCCGGCTCGCCCCACATGCGCGGCATCCTCGAACGCAACAGGACCCTCCTCAAGGCCGACGGCATGATCTTCTGCGATGGCCCCATTAACCAATCGCGCCGCCCCTTGATCGCCTTCGGCGCGCGCGGCAACACCAGCCTCGCCCTCACCGTCTACGGCCCGGCGCGCGAACTCCACAGCGGCCACTACGGCAACTTCGCCCCCAACCCCGCCCTCGCCCTCGCCCACCTGCTCGCTTCCATGAAGGACCAGGACGGCCGCGTCCGCATCGCCGGCTTCTATGACGACGTCGTCCCTTTCAACGAAGCCGAACGGAAGGCCATCGCCGCCGCGCCCCCCGTCGAAGACCAGCTCAAACGCGAGTTCGCCATCGGCGCCAGCGAATCCCCCGGCAAGCGCATCGACGAAGCCAACGGCCTGCCCGCCTTCAACATCCAGGGCATCACCAGCGGCGGCACCGGCGCCGAAGCCCGCAACGTCGTCCCCGCCACCGCCACCGCCTCCATCGGCATCCGCCTCGTCAAAGGCATGGACCCCCGCAAAACCTCCGCCCAGGTCGTCGAACACATCCGCCGCCAGGGCTACTTCATCGTCGAAGGCCGCGAACCCACCCCCGCCGAACGCCTCGCCCACCCCAAAATCGCCCAGGTCCGCACCGCCCGCGACGGCACGCGCGCCGTCCGCGTCCCCCTCGACTCCCCCTTCGCCTCCGCCGTCGTCCGCGCCGTCGAAAGCGTCCACGGCGAAGTCGTCAAGCAACCCACCATGGGCGGCACCCTTCCCATCGACGCCTTCGAAGACGTCCTCGCCGTGCCCATCGTCATCGTCCCCATCGCCAACCACGACAACAACCAGCACAGCCACAACGAAAACCTGCGCCTGAAAAACCTCTGGGACGGCATCGCCACCCTCAGCGCCATCATGACCATGGAGTAGCCGCCCCCGCCCCGCCGCCCCGCCCGCGCCCCGCAAACACACCCCCACGCACCCGCCCCTCAGTGTTTCCCCCGATGGCCCCCGCCACGGAGTTCACCCATCCTGGTCCTATATGCGCGCGTCGCGACCCGTGTGGATGGCCTTCCTCTGGTTCCTCGTCTCCGGCCTCTTCGTTGAAGCCGCCGCCCAGGCCGTGCCCGGATTCAAGATCCGTTACACCTGCCGCGAAGGCCGCTTTAAGGTCCGCTACGGCGGCGGAAACGGCCCCTGGCACTACTGTTACGACAAAACCTACTACACCGACAAAACCATCCCCCCAACATCCGCGCCTTCTTCGACAACATGGACGCCAAACTGGCCGAGGTCGATGCCAAGTTCTCCACCCCCGCCCATGAGCAGCAACTCGCCCAGTGGAGGGCCAAAGTGGAAGCGCGCAGGCAGTCCGAAGGCATGCAGGCCACCGCTTCCCGCTCCTCGGCCGCCCTTCGCGGACGCCCCATCCTGCCCGCCGCCGGCGGCATCGAAGCCAGCGCCAAACCCGAAGCCCAGCCCCTCGATCCGGAAACCCTCAAGGCCCTCGCCCCCGGCTCACCCGCCGCCGACATCGTCGCCGCCCTCGGTGAGCCTCCCGGCAAAGTCTCCACCGGCGAACATGCCGAATCCTGGACCTACGTCCTCACCACCGGAGCCTTCGGCAAACTGCGCCTGGAAGACGGAAAACTGAAGTCCGTCGAACTGCCCTAACTGCCCCGCGCCCGCACCCACCCCCGCCCAGCACCCCCGCGCTGCCCCCGTGTTGGCTCCTACACCCGCAATGCGATACACTCCCGCCAGCGGGAGGTCTTCATGCAACGTGGTCTTTTACTCTCTTTCTCACCGCCTCGGCAATCCTCGCCCAGGCCCCCTCGGCCAGCATCGTCGGCCGCGTCACCGACGCTTCCGGAGCCGTCATCCCCGGCGTCCCCATCACCGTCACCAACCTCGACACCAACCTCGCCTCGCGCGGCGAATCGAACGGCTCCGGCGAATACACCATCCCTTATCTCAACCCCGGCCGCTACTCCCTGGAAGCGAAGTCCGAAGGCTTCCGCCTCCACCGCCGCAACGAATTCACCCTCGCCGTCGACCAGGTCCTCCGCCTCGACCTCTCCCTGGAAATCGGCGCCACCACCGAAAGCGTCACCGTCACCGACACGCCTCCCCTGCTGAACACCGAAAACGGCGCCCGCGGCGACGTCACCACCAACGAAGAGATCCGCGAGATGCCGCTGGCCGGCCGCAACTTCAGCGACCTCGCTTACCTCACCGGCGGCGTCATTCCCAAGGGCGAAGACGGCGACGGCGCCTATGCCATCAACGGCGCCCGCGCCGACAACGTCGGCTTCCTCATCGACGGCATGAACAACACCCAGCGCCGCAACACCGGCGCCATGGTCAACCCGCCGCTCGAAGGCGTTCAGGAATTTAAGATGATCACCTCTGGTTTCTCAGCCGAATACGGCCGCTACGCCGGCGGCATCCTCAGCGTCGTCATGAAAAGCGGCGGCAACCGCTTCCACGGCTCGCTCTATGAGTTCATCCGCAACGACTTGATCGATGCCCGCGGCTTCTTCGAACTGAACAAATCCGTCCTCCGCCGCAACCAGTTCGGCGCCACCCTCTCCGGCCCCGTGCGCATCCCCAAACTCTACGACGGCCGAGACAAAACCTTCTTCCTCTTCTCCTGGGAATCCCTCCGCTCCACCGCCGGCGCCAACCAGCGCGGCATCGTCCCTCAACCCGAAATGCTCCGCGGCGATTTCACCAAGGCCACCGACGCCTTTGGCCGCCCCCTCGCCATCAAAGACCCCCTCAATCGCAACGTACTCTTCCCCGGCAATCAGATCCCCGTCAGCCGCCTCGACCCCGTCGCCCTCAAACTCGCCAGTTACTATCCTCAGCCCAACTTACCCTTCTCCGCCAATAACTACGTCGCCCAGGCCAACTCCGAACAGTCGTTCAATAACTTCTCCATCAAGGGCGACCACTCCCTCAGCCCCGCGACCGCCTCACCCTGAGCACCTTCTGGCGTCCCAACACCTCCTACAACCCTTCAACCGCTCCCCCATCCCCCCTCTTCGGCGCCACCACCGCCACCTTTGAACTCCTCAGCGGCATCCGCTACCTCCGTACCGTCTCGCCTTCGCTCTTCATGGAACTCGGCGTCTCCTTCTCCCGCCGCACCAACAACCAGGGCTGGCCCGACAACACCCGCGACTGGGCCGCCGACGCCGGCTTCACCGGGGGCACGAAAAATCCCGTCGCCCTCGGCCTTCCCCAGGTCGACGTCACCGGCTACATCACCCTCGGCCACGCCTACGACTTACCCAAAATCTGGTCCTACAACAATTACCAGTACAACGGCTCGTTCACTTACATCCGCGGCCGCCACAACATGAAATTCGGCGCCGACTTCCTCCGCTACCAGTACTTCTCCCGCAACTACGGAGACACCCGCGGCCGCATGACCTTCCTTGGCCGCTTCACCAATGCCCCCATGGCCGACTTCGTCCTCGGCTGGGCCCAATCCACCCGCCGCCAACTTGACGCCGCGGGTCCCTACCACTTAGTCTCCAATTACTCCGGCTTCTTCCAGGATGACTGGAAAATCTCCCCCACCCTGACCCTCAACTTCGGCCTCCGTTATGAGCTCATGAAGCCGCCCCAGGAGAAATTCGGCGCCTGGTCCATGTTCGTCCCCTCGCTCGGCCAAATCGTCGTCGCCGGCACCGGCACTCTTTCCGATTTCGACGCCCGCATCGCGGCCACCGGCCTCCAGCAATACGTCGCAAAGGCCGCCGGCGTCGGCATGTCGCGCACCCTCGTCCGCCCCGACTACAACAACTTCGGCCCCCGCTTCGGCTTCGCCTGGCGTCCCTTCGGCGGCACAAAATCCGTCATCCGCGGCGGCTACGGTATCTTCTACGGCACCAGCTCCCTCTACCGCCTCGACGAATATAGTGACACGTACCCCTTCTCCATCAACGAAAGTTACTCCGCCACCTCCTCCAACCCTCTTCTACTTACTGTTTCCGACCCCTACCCCGTAGCCAAGCGCCGCGTCGGTGCTCCTTCCCCCGCCCCTTCCCGGCCTTCCAAACCATCAACTACATCGCCGCCAGTTCCAACTCCATCTACAACTCCGGCTCGCTCACCATCCGCCGCCGCTTCTCCAAACAGATGTTCGTCCGCGCTGCCTACACCTGGGCCAAATCCATCGACGAATCCTCCAACACCGGTGGCACCATCGCCGCCGGCTTCCCCAGCGCGCAGGACTCCCGCAACCTCCACGGCGAACGCGGCCGCTCCGACTTCGACATCGGCCACTCCTTCGTCGCCAGCTTCATCTGGACGCCCAAACTTACTAACAACTTCTGCTCCGTAACTGGCAGGTCGCCGGCACCACCCGCGCCTACACCGGCCAGCCCTTCACCCCTAAGGTCGCCAACGTCTCGCTCGACCTCGGTGAAGCCGTCCGCCCCGACCGCATCGCCAAGGGCGCCCTCGACACGCCCACCGTCGACGCCTGGTTTGACCGCTCCGCCCTCCCCACCGTCCCCCGCGGCTCCTACCGCTTCGGCAACTCCGGCCGCAACATCCTCGATGGCCCCGGCATCTTCCTCCTCGACGCCTCCCTCTCGCGCCGCTTCCGCTTCTCGAATCCGGCGCCTTCCAGTTCCGCCTCGAGTCGTTCAATATGCCCAACCACACCCAACCTCTCGCTGCCGGAAACCCGCGTCGACGTCCTCAACGGCGCCACCATCCAGCAAAGCCCGTGCCGCCCGCGTCTTCCAACTCGGCTTGCGCATGGAGTTCTGACAGGAACCGGACCGCCCCTGGACGATCAGCCGCGCTGCCTCCGCGCTCTCACATGTCCGAACCCATGCGCCTCACCACCCGCCCCCAGCCACCACCCCCGTTTCCGGCCCCGCTGGAGGGGTCCTCCCGCCACATCCCACAACTCCCATCTATGAAATAATCCCTCCATACCCATGTTGAGGTTCGCCGCCGCCATTTGTGTCGCTGTCCTGTGCTCCTGCACGGGCCCCTACTCCACTGAGAAGGTCGCCGCCAAGGAACAATCCACCCTCACCGTCGCCGTCGAGCGCATTGCCGAGGGCCCCATCCCCGAAGTCGTCGAAGCCAACGGCGAACTCTTCGCCGAAGAGTCGGCCAACGTCACCACCAAGGTCCCCGGCCGCGTCGAAATGCTGAACGTCGACCTCGGCACCATCGTCAAGCAGGGCGACATCATCGCCGAGCTCGAAAAGACCGACTACCTCTTCCGCCTCCGCCAGTCCGAAGCGCTCGTAGAACAAACCCGCGCCCGCCTCGGCCTCCAAGGCCGCAACGACGACAACTTCAAGCCCGAAGACACCGCCACCGTCCGCGAAGCCGCCGCCGCCCTCAAAGAGGCCCGCTTCATCATGGAAACCACTGACCGCCTGGCCAAGGAAGGCGTCGTCTCCAAGATCGATTTCGAGAAGGCGCAGGTCCGCGCCCAAGGCTCCGAAGCGCATTACCAGGGCGCGCTCGCGGAAGTGATGCAGACCCGCTCACAGCTCACCGAACGCCGCGCCCAACTCGAACTCGCCCGCCAGCAACTCACTGACGCCACCATCCGCGCCCCCTTCTCCGGCGCCATCACCAAGCGCGTCGCCTCCATCGGCGAATACCTCGCCCCCAACGCCACCGTCGTCACGCTGGTCCGCCAACACCCGCTGCGCATCCGCCTCGAAGTCCCCGAACGCCAGGCCGCCCGCGTGCAAAAAGGACAGCGCATCGACATCCGCCTCGATGGCTCCCCCCTCATGCGGGCAGGTCGCGTCGTCCGCCTCAGCCCTGAAATCGGCGCGCAAACCGCACGCTTCTCATCGAAGGCGAAATCCCTAACGAAGACGGTCTCCTCCGCCCCGGCTCGTTTGTCACCGGCATCATCACCGTCAACGCCTCGGCCCGCGGCTTCACCGTCCCCCGCTCAGCCCTGGTCAGCTTCGCCGGCGTCGAGCGCGTCTATCTCGTTAAGAACGGCGTCCGCGACGAAAGCATCGCCCGCACCGGCCGCCGCCTCGATGGCGACCGCGTCGAAGTTCTTGAAGGCGTCAAAGAGGGCGATACCGTCGTCGCCCAAGCCTCTGACCGCATGTCCAAGGGCACTCCCGTGGAGGTGCGCTAAATGCAGAAACTCGCTGAAGTCTGCGTCGCCCGCCCTGTGTTCGCCGTCATGCTCATCCTCTGCCTCGTCGTCGTCGGCGCGGTCAGCTACTCCAAGCTCGGCATCGACCGCTTCCCCGACGTCGACATGCCCTCATCTCCGTGCGCACCAACCTCCCCGGCGCCTCCCCGAAGAGATGGAGTCCACCGTCACCCGCTTCATTGAAGACTCCGTCGCCACCGTCGAAGGCATCGACAACATCCGCTCCACCTCCACCGAATCCCTCTCCGTCGTCACCGTCACCTTTGACCTCAACCGCGACATCGACGTCGCCGCCCAGGACATCCGCGACGCTGTCGCCGGCACCATCGTCAATCTCCCCCGACGACGCCAAACCGCCCCTCATCAAGAAGCTCGACACCGACGCCAGCCCCGTCATGACCCTCGTCCTCACCGGCGAGAAGACCCCGCGCGAGCTCTACGAACTTGCTGACCGCAACGTGAAGGACTCCATCGAATCCGTCGGCGGCGTCGGCCAGGGTCGTCGTCGTCGGCGGCCAGCGCCGCGCCGTCAACGTCTGGGTCGATGCCGACCGCCTTGCCGCCTACAAAATCCCCATCCTCCAGGTCCGCGACGCCATCGAACGCCAGAACTCCGACATCCCCGGCGGCCGCGTCGACGAAGGCCACCGCGAACTCGTCCTCCGCACCCTCGGCCGCTTCCCTGATCCGCGCCTGTTCAACGAACTCGTCGTCGCCACCATCAACGGCGCCCCGTCCGCATCCGCGACATCGGCTACGCCGAAGACGGCCAGCGGAACAGCGCACCATGGCCCGCTTCGACGGCCGCGAATCGGTCGCCCTCGAAGTCCGCCGCCAGTCCGGCGCCAACACCATGGAGGTGGTCAACAACGTCAAGGCCCGCCTCGCGCGCGTCCAGCAACTCCTCCCCTCAGGCGTCAAGCTGGAAACCCTCCAGGACCAGTCCCGCTACATCAGCGCCGCCTTCCACGAGGTCCAGCTCCACCTCATCCTCGGCTCCATCCTCGCCTCGCTCGTCGTCTTCGTCTTCATGCGCGACTGGCGCGCCACCGTCATCGGCGCCGTCGCCATCCCGGCCTCCATCATCGCCACCTTCGGCATGATGCGCGCCCTCGACTTCACGCTTAACAACATCACCATGCTCGCCCTCGTGCTCATGGTCGGCGTGGTCATCGACGACGCCATCGTCGTTCTCGAAAACATCTTCCGCTTCATCGAGGAAAAGAAGCTCCCGCCCCGCCAGGCCGCCATCATGGCCACCAAGGACATCGGCCTCGCCGTCATGGCCACCACGCTCAGCCTCGTCGTCGTCTTTCTGCCCGTCTCCTTCATGTCCTCCATCTCCGGCCGCTTCCTCTATTCGTTCGGACTCACCGCCACCGTCGCCATCCTCGTCTCGCTGCTGGTTAGCTTCAGCCTCACGCCGATGATGAGTTCGCGCATGCTGCGCCCCGATACCGTCACCGCTCACGGCGGCTCCGCCGCGGCTTCGCCTGGATCGAACGCGGCTACATGGCCATGCTCGGCTGGTCGATGTCCCACCGCGTCGCCATCGTGGTCCTCGGCGGACTCACCGTGGCCGCCACCCTCCCCTCTTCAATGGTCCGTCAGGAATACCTGCCCACCAACGTCGACGAGGCAGATTCGAGATGAGCGTCAACTCCCCGAAGGCACCTCGCTCATCGCCATGCAAGGCGTCATGGACCGCCTTTACGACGACCTCCGCGGCCTCCCCGGCGTCCAACACGTCGTCTCCGTCGTCGGCACAGGCTACCTGCAAAGCCCCAACTCCGGCCGCCTCTACATCCAGCTCGACGACATCGAAAACCGCGTCTTCTCCCTCTCCCGCCTCTGGCGTATGACCCTCGAAGGCCGCCCCAGTGACGCCTTCCGAGGCATCTACTCTCAGCGCGACGTCATGGCCGTGGCCGCCAGAAGCTCCGCCAGTATCCCGACCTCCGCGGCCGCGTCGGCAACATCCAGGCCCTCAACCAGGGCTCCGCCCCCTACGACATCGACTTCGTCATCCGCGGCCCCGAACTCCTCGAACTCCACCGCTACAGCGAGGCCCTCCGGGAAAAGGCCCTCAATATCCCCGGCCTCACCGACATCGACACCACCCTCCGCGTCAACAAACCCGAGCTCCGCGTCTACATCGATCGCGACCGCGCCGCCGACCTCGGCGTCGACGCCTCCAACATCGCCAGCTCCCTCCGCCTCATGGTCGGCGGCGACGACGAGGTCTCCCGGCTACCGCGACGACAAGGTCGCCGAAGATACGACGTCGAAGTCCGCCTCCGCGACGGCGACCGCAACTCCATGCTCACCGTCCAGAAGCTCTACGTGCCCTCATCGAAGTCCGGCCTCGTTCGCCTCGACAGCGTCGTCGAAATGCGCGAAGCCAAGTCCGCCTACCGCATCGAAGGCCTCGACCGCCAGCGCCAGGTTGCTCTCCGCGCCAACATCCTCCCCGGTTTCGGCCTCGGCGACCGCCTTCCGGAAATGCAGAAAGCCGCCGACTCCCTCAACATGCCCGCCGCCTATTCGACGACCATCATCGGCCGGGGCAGGGAATTCGACCGCACCCTCAAGGAATTCCTCCTCGCCTTCGCCCTCTCCGTCGTCTTCATGACATGATCCTGGCCTCGCAGTTCGAGCCTGCTTCACCCCGTCACCATCCTCCTCAGCCTCCCCCTCGCCGTCCCCTTCGGCTTCCTCTCCCTGTGGCTCTTCAACGAAACGCTCAACCTCTACTCCGCCCTCGGCATCTTAGTCCTGTTCGGCGTCGTCAAGAAGAACTCCATCCTCCAAATCGACCCACACCAACAACCTCCGCCGCGAAGGCCTCCCCGCCTCCAGGTCATCCTCCAGGCCAACCCACGACCGCCTCGCCCCCATCTTGATGACCACCGTCACCCTCGTCGTAAGCGATGCTCCCCCTCGCCCTGGGCACCGGCCCCGGCGCGGAGGAGCGCCGCGCCATCGCCATCATCGTCATCGGCGGCCAGTCGCTCTCCCTGCTGCTGACCTTAATCGTCACCCCCGTCGTCTACTCCGTCTTCGACGACATCGGCGCCCTGCTCACCCGCCGCCACGCACACGAAGCCTTGCCCGCCAGTGGTGACTGAAGCGGCCCCGCCTCCGATGGGCGTGTAAGCGGTTTTCTGGAGAAGTCTCTGCCCCTTGCGCGCACTTCGCTGCCCGCGGGCGCGATGCTTGGCCACTATCGAGTGGAGGAGGAACTCGGCCGTGGGGAATGGGCGTCGTTTATCGCGTTCGACACGACACTTCGCTTAGCCGGTCGCCCTCAAGGTTCTCCCGCCGGGCACGACGACGACCCCGGCTGGCGGTTCCGCCTCCTCCATGAGGCCCGCGCCGCCGCTGCGCTCAATCACCCCAACATCATCGCCGTCTACGAGGCCGGTTCCTACGGCGGTGAGAGTTTTATCGCGATGGAGTTGGTGGACGGCAAACCGCTGGACAAGATCGTTCCGCCGGATGGGCTGCCCTTCGGACAGACGCTCACATACGCGGAGCAGATTGCAGACGCGCTCGTCAAGGCGCACGGCAGCGGGGTGATCCATGGGGACTTGAAACCCCGCAACGTTATGGTGACCTCCGGCGGACTCCTGAAGGTTCTCGATTTCGGCCTGGCCAGGCATGCTGCGCCCGGCGAATCCGAAACGGATTCGGCCTTCCCCCAGGGCGTGTTTGGAACGCCATCCTACATGTCGCCGGAGCAAGCTCGCGGCGAGGAACTGGACGCACGCTCCGACCTGTTTTCCTTCGGCGCACTGCTCTATGAGATGACTACCGGGGTGATGCCCTTTCGAGCCTCACACCACCGCATCCGTGTGTGAGGCAGTTCTCGCGAGCACGCCGTGCCCGTGTCACAGGTGAAACGCACGCTGCCACCGGAGTTGGAACGTATCATTGGCAGGGCATTGGAGAAGGAGCGGGAGGCGCGTTACCCATCAGCCATCGACATGCTTGCCGATCTGCGCCGGGTGCGGGATGGCGCGGGTTCAGGGCGCCGGGCTGCAATGAGGCTCATCTGGACGGCTGTCGTCGCCATGGTCGTGCTGCTGGCTGCCCTGGCGGGATGGCTGTACCTGAGAAGCGACCAGACGATTCAC
>JADJOP010000016.1 GCA_016713735.1 Bryobacterales bacterium | reverse complement strand
GCGGGGGACGATCGCCACGGGGCGGATAGTCGCCACGGGGCGGACGATCACCGCGCGGAGCATAGTCGCCACGAGGCGGACGATCGCCACGGGGGGCGTAGTCACCGCGCGGGGGACGGTCGGCGCGGGGCGGGCCATCGCCACGAGCCGGATAGTCGCGGCGCGGCGGGCGGTCGCCACGAGGCGGGCCATCACCACGGGGAGGACCGTCGCCTCGGGGCGCATAATCGCCACGGGGCGCATAATCGCCACGGGGCGGGCGGTCATCGCGGCGGGGAGGACGGTCGCCACGAGGCTCGAAGGGCCGGCGGGGGGGGCCGTCGCCGCGGGGAGGGCGGTCGTCGCGCGGCGGTCATCACGCGGCGGGGCATCGGTGAAACCGGCGTCGCGCGGCATGGTGGCGGGAGACTCGTCGCGCGGGGGGCGGCTTTCGCGGCCGAGGGGGCGTTTGCCGAAGCTGGGGGTTTCGCGGGGCTTGTCCTTGGGGAGGACGGTGGCTTCGTAGGCCTTGACCTTATCGATGGCGTCGGCGACGGCGGCGGCGGCGAGGGTGGCCGGGACGTCGAAGGCGATGAGGGCGTGAGCGGCGCCGAGGACGGAGGCGGTGGCGACGGCGAGCGAGGCGCCGGGGGAGTCCTCAGCGAGAAGGCCGGGAGTGGCGACGTTGACGAGGACGGGGATTTCGAAGCGGTTGAGGAGGAAGACGCGGGCGGCGACGGCGACATTTTCATCGCGGCGCTTGCCCATGTTGAAGCCGGGCTCGACGGCGAGCTGGGTGTTGAGGAGATGCGCCATGCGGGCGCGGTGGATGCCGGCGTCGAGGTCGCTGAGGACGTTGGCGATGGGATCGGAGGTGGGGGCCTGCTTGGCCCAGCGGTCGGGCGTGCCGCGCATGTGGCCGAGGATGAGGACGCCGGAGGCATCGGCGACGACCTTGGCGATGGTGGGTTCAAAGCTGGCGGCGCTGGGGTCGAAGATGATTTCGGCTCCGCCTTCGAGGGCGCGCTCGGCGGTTTCGGCACGCGTGGTGGCGACGGCGACGGGGATGCCGATCTGGCGGCGGAGCTTTTTCAGCACGGGCATGATTCGGCGGATTTGCTCTTCCGCGGTGAGCAGCGGTTTGCCCGGGGCGAGAATTTCAGCGCCGAGGACGATGAAGGCGGCGCCTTGCTCTTCGAGCATCATGGCGCGGGCATAGGCGCGCTTGGCGTCGTCATATTGCTGGCCGTCGGGGGCGAGCGCGGGGATGACGGGGACGAGCCCGGCCACCAGAGTTTGTTCGGCGAAGACGAGTTCGCTTTCGCGTAATTTCCAGACGAGGCGTTTTCTTTGCATTTATCCTAATTCGAAGCCGGCGATGGCGTAGATGAAGTCGTCGCGGCGGGGCGGCTCGGTTACGCCGGGCGAGAGACGGACCATGCGCACCAGTTGGCGCACGGGGCGGAAGCCGAGCGAATGAGCGAGCGCGCGCGCTTCCTGATTGTGCGGGAGCAAGTCCCAGAATACGTCTTCGCCGCCATGCCGCGCCAGAAACCAGGAGGCGAGGCGTTTTGCGGCGGCGGGGTAGCGGGCGACGCAGGGGCCGAAATAGGTGGCCACGGCGCCGGGGCGGCCGAGGGCAAAACCGCCTTCGGTGAGGGCTCCATCGCCGGCGGCGAGGAGCGATGGAAGGACGCGGGCGCGGTTCCAGGCGAAGGCGGCGGCATCGAGATCGGGGATGGATTGGAAGGGTTCCACGACGCCGAGGGCTGCGATGCGTTTGGGCGAGGCGTCGCGCTTCCAGCGTTCGACTGGCTGTTCGGCAATGAAGCCCAATTGCTCATAGAGAGGCTGGCCCATGGCGGTGGCGTCGAGCTTTTGGATGGTGTAGCCGCGGCGGTCGAGGCCGGCGACGAGGTGTTGCATGAGGCGGCGGGCGTGGCCGTGGCCGCGGTGATCGGGGTGGGTGAGGACCATGCCGATCCAGGCCAGAGGCGGCGATGTGGATGAGCCGGGATAGGTGAAGCCGACGGCAGTGGCGACGATGCGGCCTTCGGCGCGGATGCCGAGGGAGAGTTCGGGTTCGAGGGTGAGGACGCGCTGCCAGTCGGCCTCGGTCTGGTTCCACGCGGCGGCGCGGCAGAGGGCGAGGAGGTCGGGCAGGTCAGCGGGTTGGAGGAGCTCAGGCTCCATTGCGGAGGATCACTTTCCGCCAGCCTTTGCCGACGCGGAGGATGTACTCGCCGGGGGCGTTGAGGGTGACGAAGTCGGCGATGCGCGCGCCATCGACTTCGACGGCGCCGGACTTCACTTTGCGCTGGGCGTCGGAGCCGGAGTCGGCTAGGCCGGAGCGGACGAGGGCCTTGTCGACGCGGACGGCGCCATCGAGGGCGATCTCCTGAATGTCGGAGGGAATCTGGCCCTGGCTGACGACGCGCATCCACTCTTCGCAGGCTTCGCGGGCGGCGGCGGGGCCGTGGAAATCGCGGACGATGGTTTCGGCGAGTTCGAGCTTGGCTTCGCGCGGGTGGCGTTCCTTCATGGCGGCGATTTGGGCGAGGCTGCGGTCAGTGAGCAACTCCCAGTAGCGCGGCATGAGGTCGTCGGAGATCGACATGAGCTTCTTCACCATCTCTGCGGCGGGCTCGGTGATGCCGACGTAGTTGCCCTTGGACTTGGACATTTTGTCGACGCCGTCGAGGCCTTCGAGCAGCGGGACGGTGGCGACGATTTGCGGGGGCTGGCCCCAATCGCGCTGGAGTTCGCGGCCGACGAGGAGGTTGAACTTCTGGTCGGTGCCGCCCATTTCGACGTCGCATTTGAGGGCGACCGAATCGTAGCCCTGGGCGAGCGGGTAGAGGAGTTCGTGAACGCTGATGGGGGTGTTGTCGCGGTAGCGTTTGGCGAAGTCGTCGCGTTCGAGAAGGCGGGCGACGGTGTATTTGGAGCAGAGGCGGATGAGGTCTTCCCAGCGCATGGCTTCGAGCCAGCGGGAGTTGAAGTCGACGACGGTCTTTTCGGGGTCGAGGATTTTGAAGACCTGCGCCTTGTAGGTTTCGGCGTTGTCGTTGATCATCTCGCGCGTCATGGGGGGGCGGGTGATGTTGCGGCCGGTGGGGTCGCCGATGAGGCCGGTCATGTCGCCGATGAGGAAGATGACCTGGTGGCCGAGGTCCTGGAAATGCTTCATTTTACGGAGCAGGACGGTGTGGCCGAGGTGGAGGTCGGGAGCGGTGGGGTCAAAGCCGGCTTTGACGCGGAGGGGTGTGCCTTTGGCGGCGGCCTGTTTCAAGCGCTCGCGGAGGTCTTCTTCGCGGATGAGTTCGGCGAGACCTTTCTTGAGGTAGGTGAGTTGTTCTTCGACTGGGAGCGAAACCACCCTACCATTGTATGTGGGGCCGCGAGATTCTCTTCCTGGAGCCGCCGGCGGGGGCGGTGCGTGTGGCGTATGGGCCGCTGGAGCAGCAGTTTGGGGAGTTGCGGCTGCCGGAGGGCCCACTTGAGGGTGTGCAGCCGTTTCCACTGGTGGTGCTGATTCACGGGGGCTTTTGGCGGAACCAGTTTGGGCTGGAGCATATGGGGCATATGGGGGCGGAGTTGGCGCGCGAGGGCGTGGCGACGTGGTCGATTGAGTACCGGCGGTTGGGCGAGGAGGGCGGCGGGTGGCCGGGGACGTTGGAGGATGTACGGGATGCCTGCGGCTTTGCGCGGGCGCTGGCGGAGACGTATCCGCTGCGGCTGGACCGCGTGGTGGTGTGCGGATTTTCGGCGGGCGGGCAGTTGGCGTTGTGGGCGGCGGCGGAGGAGGTGTTGGAGTTCCGGGCGGTGGTGACGCTGGGGGGCGTGGTGGATTTGCGGCGGGCGTATGAGTTAGGGCTGAGTAACTGCGTGGTTGGCGACTTACTCGGCGGCGGGCCGGAGGATGTGCCGGAGCGGTATGCGTGGGCGTCGCCGGTGGAGCGGCTGCCGATTCGCGCGCGGCAGCACGTAGTGCATGGGGATGCGGATGATGTATGTCCGATGGAGCTGGCGGAGCGGTATGTGGAGGCGGCGCGGGCGGCGGGTTCGGAGGCGCGGCTGGTGAGGCTGGCCGGGGCGACGCATTTTGATGTGATGGATCCGCGGTCGAGTTACTGGCCGCGGGTGAGGGCGGTTTTGTTTGGGGGGTTGGGGTGAGGGGGGCGACTTCGTGGCGGTTGGCGGGACCGGTTAGCGCAGTTCGATGAAGCGCTCGCCTCGGTTGAAGGCGTCCATCACGCGCGGCCAGACTTGTTTGAAGGAGTGGAACAGTTCCGATTTGCGGCAGTTGGCCAAGCGCACCCAAAGGAGGCGGGCGGCGGGAGACTGGGAGTAGAGCGCGGCGAAATCCTCGTCTTTACTGATCAGGATGAAGTCGTGCTGCGCCGCGTGCGTCCAGAGTTGGGTGTCGGAGGAGTTGTGCATGTTGAGGTCTTGGACGTGCTTCGCAGGCGTGGCGAGATCGTGCGCAATGAACCGCGCCAGCGCGGGTGGCAGTTGGTTATCGACGAGGAAGGTCACGCCGAAAGCAGCACGGTATGATCGGCCTGATGCGCCGCGTAGTCGATGGCGGCGAGGATGTCCTCGCGTTCGAGTTGCGGGTAGTCCTCGAGAATTTCCTCAAAGCTCGCGCCATGGCTGATGAGTTCCAGGATGTCGGTGACGCGGATGCGCAGGCCACGGATGCAGGGCCGTCCGCCGCATTGGGCGTCGTCGATGGTGATTCGCCTGAGTCGATCCGGGGTCATGGGGGAACTCGATTCCTCTCCTATGTTATCCCGCCATCGGCTTGCGCGGTGATTCGCTGGTGAGGCTGGCCGGGGCGACGCATTTTGATGGGATTGATCCGCGGTCGAGTTACTGGGCGCGGGTGCGGGCGGTTTTGTTTGGGGGGTTGGGGTGAGGGGTGGTACGCTGGCGTCATGACGACGTTGCTCGAGCAGGCGCTGCAAAAGGTGGGGAGTTTGCCCGCCGATGAGCAGGATGCGATTGCGTCGCAAATTCTCGATTCACTGGCGGACGAAGAGGCTTGGCGGCGGCGTTTTGCGGAGAAACGCGACGTCCTGCGGCGGATGGCGGATGAGGCGCTGGCAGAGGATGAGCGCGGCGAGACGCGGCCGCTTGATGAACTACTGTGATTGAATCACGGGCAACGGCGCGGTTCTGGCGGTTGTTCCAGAGCTTACCCGCGGCGGTACGGTAAGAGGCCAATCGAGCCTACCGGCAGTTTCGAGACAATCCGTCCCACCCCGGACTTCACTCAAGAAGCTCGAAGGCACAGAGGACATCTATTCGGTGAGTTGGCTTGGACTACCGTGCGGCCGGAGGAAGAAAAGAATCGGGTGGTCTGGTTTTGGATTGGCAGCCACTCGGAGTTCGACCGGCTCTTTTGAGCCGTTGCGGCTCAGTTTCTCAGCAGCCGCCCCTTCAGCTCGGGAATCGGGCGGCCCAGTTCGCGCGCGGTTTCGATCCACTCGTTCATTGCGGCTTCGGCATTCCGCAGCGCTTCCTGGCGAGTGGCGCCGTCGGCTACGCAGCCGGCGAGTGCAGGCACTTCGGCTAGGAAGCCATGGTCGGGCTCGCTCCAGTAGATGTTCATCCCGTACTTGGTCACGGCAGTGCTTTCGTTGGTTTGGAGGGGGCCTACCCCTTCATCTTGTCCCCCGCCGCGTCCCATTCCACCATGCGGCGCTCGCGGACGGAGCGGTTGACCATGTGGGCGCAGGCGGCGGCGCGGTGGCCGCGTTCGGCGTTTTCCCAGTGGGGTTTGCGGGTAAGGATTGACTCGAGCCAGGAGGCGAAGTGGGTGAAGGTGGCGTCGAGGCCTTGGCCCTGGTAGGTTTCCGAACCCTTCTTGAGCGAGGGCTTGGCGAGAGCGGGGCGTTCGGCGGCGCGGACCTTGGGGTCGGCCCAGTAGGCGGCTTCGAGGTGGGAGGGCCAACTGGCAACGATCCAGGCGTTGTCTTCGTTGGAGGTTTCGGGGGAGAAGGTCATGTCGCCCCAGCCGAGTGAAATCGTTCCTTCGGTGCCAAGGAAGACGAAGTTGGATTCGGCGGAGCTTTGGTTGTTGAAGGTGGAGCTGAGGTTGACGGTAAAACCTTGCGGGTATTCGAGGATTGCGTTGAGGGTGTCAGGGACGTCTCGGGATTCTTTCCAGCGGAATAAGTTGCCCATGGCGATGACGCGCGTGGGGGCTTCGGCGCCCATCAGGAAATGGATGGTGGTGCAGAGGTGGACGAATAAGTCAGTGGCGATGCCGCCTGAGTATTCCGAGTAACAACGCCAGCGGAAGAAGCGTTCGAGGGAGAAGGGATACTTTTTCGCGGCGGGGCCTTCGAAGGCGGCCCAATCGACGGTCTTGGGCGAAGCGTCGGGGGGGATGGGGTAGATCCAGGCGCCGGAGGCGGTGTTGCGGTTATAGGCGGCGCGGATCATGGTGACCTTGCCGAGTTTGCCGGCCTGGATCATCTCGCGGGCCTTCATTTGGGTTTGCGTGGAGACGCCCTGGCTGCCGACTTGCAGGATTTTGCCGGTGCGTTTGGTGGCGGCGAGGATTTCGAGGCCGTCTTCGACGGTGTAGGTGAGCGGCTTTTCGCAGTAGATGTCCTTGCCGGCGTTGAGGGCGGCCAGGACGTGGGTTTTGTGCCAGTGGTCGGGGCTGGCGATGACGACGGCGTCGAGCGATTTGTCGTTGATGATCTCGCGCCAGTCGGCGGTGGCGGCGGTGGTGTGGCCGAGGGACTTGAGGCGTTCCTGGGCGCGTTCGCGGCGGCCGGAGTAGGCGTCGCAGACCTTGGTGATGGCGCAGCCGGGTTGCGCGCCGAGGGCGGCCATCAGTTCGTGAGCGCGGGCGCCGCAGCCGATGAAGCCGGCCTGAATTTTGTCGTTGGCGGCGAAGGTGCGCGAGGCGGTGGCCGCGGCGGCGGCGGTTTGTAGTACGGTGCGGCGGGTGAGTTCCATGGTGTGAGTCTCCGGGGGAGTGGCTAAGTGACATTGTAGCGAGGCCTGAGGCATATGGACGCCGGTTGGGTGCTGGAATTCGGCGGCGGGTTCGCCGATCATAGAAAGCGATGAGCCTGTTTCCGCATCCGCCCGACGCCGTGCCGCCCTCCTGCTGGCTGCTGGATGAGGAGCGGCTGACGGGCATTGCGCCGGGGCACACGGACCTGTTTGCCGATCCCTTTGAAGCAAAACGGTACGATTCGGCGCCGACGTTCCTGTTTCCCGCGCATGGCGACTTTCAATTGCGGGCGCGCGTGACGGTGGACTTCGCGGCGACGTTCGATGCCGGCGTGCTGGTGGTGATGGAGGATTACGACCACTGGGCGAAGTTGTGTTTTGAGTATTCGCCGCAAGGGCAGCCGATGATCGTTTCGGTGGTGAACCGCGGCGTGTCGGACGACTGCAACGCGGCGGTGCTGGCGGGCAACACGGCGTATCTGCGCGTTGCCCGGCGGGGCCGCGGCTTTGCGTTTCATTATTCGCTGGACGGGGTGATGTGGCACATGGTGCGGGCGTTTACGCTGCAGGACCATCCGGTGCGGGTGGGCTTTCTGGTGCAGTCGCCGACGGGAGTGGGCTGCCGGGTGCGGTTTGAGGAGATCGCGTTCCGGCCGGAGAGGCTGGGCGACATCCGGTCCGGGGAGTGAGTTAGCCTCGGCGGCGGCGGCGGAGAGCAAGGCCGGCCAATCCGGCGGCGGCAAGCAGCAGGGTGGAGGGTTCCGGGACCGGGGCATTGTCACGAGCGACAGGATTGTCGGCCCACACCTGAAGGTTGGCCGAGAGTAGTTGGCCGGTTGGGTCATGCTATCCGCAAGACCTCGATACTGGCCGCCGGTGAAGCTGACAGTGCCATCGGTCAGATTCCCTTTGCCCGAGACCTCGACGCAGTTGAGGCAGTCTTCGTTCGAGCTGAAGAGGGATTGCACCAACGCGTCGCCGGTGAGTCCGGCGAAGTCGAGCTGGCTTGTGGTTTTCGTCAACCCACCGCCGCTGTTGAGCAGAACGAGACTGACACACTCCTGGCCTCCACAAATGGTGTTGGGCGCCAGTGTGGAGGAGGCAACCTCGAGCGACTGATTGTTGGCGAACGAGAAGCGGAAGTCATATTCGTCGCCGGGTTCAAGGATGAGGGGATTGATGTCGAGGTTGTTGGAGCTGTAGAAGTTCGGCTGAAAAAGACCTGTGCTGAGGTCGAACTCAAAGTCGCGGTGGACGAGGATGCGCGGATCGTCGAGGAATCCGAGGAGGTAGACGCGGTCGTAGGTGTACGTGCCTGGGATTTGAGTTACCTCCGCCGTGACGCGTCCGCCGGTAATGGTGGCCGTTGTATCGGTGATGTTGCCCTTGCCGGCTACCTCAAGGCAGCTAAGGCAGTCTTCTCCCGTGCTGGCGGCACTGGTGGCCACGAAATCGCCGTCGTAGGGGAACAACTGCAGGAGGCCGTCGGTGAGGACGAGGCCGGGCGCGGTGTTCAGCGAGCTGGTAAAGACGAGGCTGAGGCACTCCTGGCCGCCGCAGATGGAGTTGGCAGCCAGCGTGGAGGAGTCAAAACGCAAGGCTTCGCCGCGGGCGAAATTGAAGGTGAGGTCGAGCGAGTCGCCCTGTTGCACGGTGAAAGGCGTGATGGTGAGCGTGTTGCTACTGATCAGGCTGGCGGCGCGCAACGTTTCGCGCAGATCGAAGGTGATCTCGGCCTCGATGAGGTTGGCGTTGGCGGGGAGCGCGAGGGCGAGCAGCGCCAGTACGGTAGCGATTGTGCGCTGATGCCGGCGGGGCGCGGCGCCAGTCCGCGGCTTGGTCGTTCCTATCATGATGAAGACTTCCTCCTGTAGGCTCCGCGTGCGAACCGGCTCACATGGACCGGGCAGGGGAGTTTTCCGGTACCAGTACTGGGCGCGCGTTAGGATGGAGGACAACCATGTTGCCGGCCGACGACATCACGGGATTGCTGCAGCAGTGGTCAGAGGGCGATCAGCAGGCCTTCGATCAACTGGTGCCGATCGTGTATGGCGAGTTGCGCCAGATGGCGGAGGGGTTCTTCCGGCGCGAAGGGGATCAGGTGACACTGCAACCGACGGCGCTGGTGCACGAGTTGTATCTCAGGCTGGTGGATCAGAAGCGGGCGCAGTGGCGGGACCGGGAACAGTTCTTTGGGATTGCAGCGAAGATGATGCGGCGGATCCTGGTGGACCGGGCGCGGCAGCGATCGGCGGGTAAGCGCGGCGCGGGGGGCCTTGCACTTGCCGATTGAGGAAGCGCTGGATAGGCCGTCGGGTGAGGGGCGGGCTGTATTGGCCATTGACGAGGCGTTGGCACGCTTTGGGGAGATCGATCCGGAGCGGGCGCGGGTGGTGGAGTTGCGGTATTTTGGTGGACTCGATTTGGACGAGATTGCGGCGGTGATGCAGGTTTCGCGGACGACGGTGAAGCGGCACTGGTCCGTGGCGCGGATGTGGTTGCACCGGGAGTTGGCGTCGGAGATCAATGGAAGCGGAACGTTGGAGGCAGATTAGCGAGCTTGCGGCGCAGGCGGCCGAGATGGCGGCCGGCGAACGGGAGGCATTGCTTGCGGGGCACCCGGAGGCGCGTGACGAGGTGGAGTCCCTGCTGCGGTATGGGGACGAACGCACGGGACCGCTGGACAGGGGGAGAACAGGTGGGCCGGCAGCGCCGCTGGCAGGGCAGACGCTGGGGGCCTACCGGCTGATCCGCGAGATCGGGCACGGCGGCATGGGCGTGGTGTATCTGGCTGAGCGGACCGATCCCCAACTCAAACAGACCGTGGCGATCAAGCTGGCACGGGCGGCGTTTCGGTCGGACTTCTTTGTGCAGCGGTTTGTGGAAGAGCGGCAGATTCTGGCGCGGTTGGAACATCCGCGGATTGCGAGGCTGTTGGATGGCGGACTGACGGCGGATGGATCGCCGTTTCTGGTGATGCAGTATGTGGAGGGACAGCCGCTGGATGTCTGGTGCCGGGAGCGGCAGCCGGACCTTGCGGCACGGATTGAGCTGTTCCTGAAAATCTGTTCGGCGGTGAAATACGCCCACGAGAACCTGGTCGTGCACCGGGATCTGAAGCCTGCCAACATCCTGGTGAGCGCGGAGGGCGAGCCCACGCTGCTGGACTTTGGAACGGCGAGGCTGCTGGAGGCGGCGGGAAGCGGGCAGACGCGGACGGCGCTGCCGATGGTCACGGTGCGGTATGCGAGTCCGGAACAGATTGGGGGCTTGGCGGGTACGACGCGGAGTGATGTGTATTCACTGGGCGTGATCCTGTATGAATTGCTGACGGGGCAGTGGCCCTACGAGGAGCAGACGGGAGCGGCGACGCAGCAGATGCTGGCCATCGTTGGGTCCGATCCGATTGCGCCGAGCCGGCGCGGGGCGGGCCACCAGCGCGAGTTGGCGGGGGATGTGGACGCGATCGTGCTGAAGTCGTTGGAGAAGGCGCCGGAGCAGCGGTATGGATCGGTGGGTGAATTTGGCGACGATTTGCAGCGGTATCGGAACGGCGAGCCGGTGCAGGCGCGCACGCCATCCGCGGCGTACCGCGTGGGCAAATTTTTGCGGAGGCATCGTTGGGCGGCGAGCGCGGCGGCGGTGGTTGGTTTGAGCCTTGCGGCGGCGACCGTGGTGAGTGTGCGGCAGGCGCGGATTGCCGAACGGGAGAGGGTGAAGGCCGAGGAGACGGCGAAGTTTCTGGAGCGGTTGTTGGGAGCATCGCGTTCCGGAAATGTGACGCCGCTGGCGTCGAAGGGGAAGGACGTGAAAGTGGTGGAGGTGATCGACGACGCGGCGGCGACAGTGGGCAAGGAGTTTGAGAAGACGCCGGAGGTAGAGGCTGGCTTGCGCTCGACGATTGCGAGCACCTACATGGCGTTGGGTGATTACGATAAAGCCAAGCCGCACGTGGAGCGCGCGGTGGCGCTGGCGGAGCGGCTGTATGGAGAAAAGCACGCGGCCACGGCGAGGGCGCTCACGGCAAGAGGCCGGCTGCGGATGGCGGCGGGGGAGTTTGCGGGGGCGCGTGCGGACTTTGAACGCGGCCTGGTGACGATGGAAGAGCAGAAAAGCCCCGACTTGCCGTTTCATCACAGCCTCCTCGGTGAGGCGGCATATCGTCTGGCTGATCTTCCGGCGGCGCGGCGCCATATGGAGGATTCGCTCGCCGGAATGCGGAGGCTGTTTGGCACGAATCATCTGGCCACGGCGACGTTGATCAACAACCTGGGGGTGATGACCGACGAAGGCGGCGATGCGCCGGCGGCGTTTGCGCGGTATGCCGAGGCAGCGTTGATTCTGCGCGGTCTGCCAGGTCCGCCGCCGAACCTCGTGCATCCGCTCATTGGCTTGCAGCGGGGGCATCTGTACCGCGGCGAGTATGCCAAGGCGAAGGCGGTCTGCGAGGAGGCTTACCGGGTTGCAGCGGCACAGGGGGGCGAGAAGAACCGCAACGCGGCGACGGCACTGATCATGATGTCGCTGGTAAAGGCGCACCTGGGCGAGAGCGACGCCGAGGCGGTGGCGGGGAGAGCCGCTGGAATCCACCGTGAGATCTACCCGAAGGGCCATCCGGAGATTGCCCGAGCCTTGACGTTTCAGGGGCGGGTGCTGCTGCTGTCGGGCAAGCCTGGCGAAGCAGTAAGGATATTGCGCGAGGCGCATGAGAGCCTCCGCAAGGCGTATCCAAAAGCAAACTGGCGTCCGGCCGAGGCGCAGTTGTTCTGGGGATTTGCGCTGGCTGCCGGGGGGCGGCGCGGGGAGGCGCGGGCGGCGCTAGATGCGGCGCTGCAGGAGTTCCAGGCGCAGTTGCCTGTGTCGCATCCCCGGGTGGAAGAAGCCAGGCGGGTGCGCGGATGCGCGTTGGACTCGAACAGGCCGGGCAAGGCCTGTCTTGGGGGCGTCCATTCGCCGCCGCTGATCGGCCCCATCGAGTAACGCTGTTGTGCGGAGGGGCGTTTGGGGTGAAGATAGTGCGGATGCCTTCGCCGCACAATTCGCGCCGTTATTTGTGCAACGTGTGCGGCGCTGTCAACGACGGCGCGGCTGAGTGCAAGGGTGAGGCGTTTCCACCTTGCACGGGGTGCGGCTCGACGGTGAGGCAGCGCGGGATTGTGCTGCTGCTCTCGCGGGCGCTGTTTGGCTGCGACCTGGCGCTGTGTGATTTTCCTGAGCTGCCGGCGGTGCGGGGGCTGGGCGTGTCGGACCCCGCGGTGATCGCCAAGCCGCTGGCAAAGAAGTTCTCCTACACCAACACCTACTATCATCGCGAGCCGAGCCTGGACATTACGGGGGCGGGCGAGGATGAGCATGGGCGCTATGACTTCATCATTTGCAGCGAGGTGTTGGAGCATGTGGCGCCGCCGGTGGAGGCGGCGTTTGCGATGCTGGCGCGGCTGTTGCGGCCGGGCGGGTTTGTGATTCTGACGGTTCCCTACAGTGTGGAGGCGCGGACGGTGGAGCATTTCGACGGGGTGGCAAGCCTGACGGTGACGTCGGTGGGAGGCAAGATGATTGCGGTGGGGCGGGACGCGGACGGCAGTTACCGGTTGTTTGAGGACCTGGTGTTTCATGTGGGCGAGGGGTCGACGTTGGAGCGGCGGATGTTTTGCGAGGCGGACCTGGCGGCGCTGTTGACGGCGGCGGGGTTTGCGAAGGTGACGGTGCTCTATGAGGGCGGCGAGCGGTTTGGCGTTGCCTTTGCGCATCCGTGGTCGTTGCCGGTGCTGGCGAGCCACGGGGAGACGCGGCTGCCGGCGGCGGGGTTAGTAGAGCTGGCCGAAGGGTTTGCGGCGCAGGGGCGGATGTTGCGGGCGGCGGGGCAATCGAAGTGGGTGAAGCTGGGGCGGGCGATGGGGCTGGGTCCGAAGCTGGGCTGACGTTGAGTGGAAGCGCGGCGGCGGCGGGGGCGGCTACACTGGTTTGGTGTCCGTTTCCCCTCGTTATGCCGTGCTTGGCGCCGGCAATATTGGATCAGCCGTCATTGGCGGCATGTTGAAGTCAGGCATTGCCGTGGCTGAGCAGATTACGGCGACGGTGAAGAGCGAGGAGCATGCGGGCGAGCTGGCCGAGCAGTTCAACATCCGCGTGCTGGCGGGGGGCAACCTGGCGGCGGTGGAGACGGCCGATGTGGTGATCCTGGCGGTGAAGCCGTCGGTGATGCCGGCGGTGTTGCAGGAGATCCGCTGGTCGCTGCGCGACGGGCGCATTCTGATTTCGCTGGCGGCGGCGTTTCCCATTGCCTTGATTGAACATCTGACGGGGCGGCGGATGCCGGTGTTCCGGGCCATGCCGAACATTCCGTGCGTGGTGGGGACGGGGGCGACGGGGATCGCCTACAACGCGCTGGCGACCGAGGAGCACAAGGAGTTTGTGAGCCGCATCTTTTCGGCGATCGGCGTGGTGTGTTTCGTCGAGGAAGACCTGCTGCATGCGGTGACGGCGCTGTCGGGCTCAGGGCCGGCCTACATCTACATGGTGATCGAGGCGCTGATTGCGGGCGGGCTGAAGCAGGGGTTGTCGCACGAGGTGTCGACACGGCTGGCCGAGCAGACTGTGCTCGGCGCGGCGAAGCTGGTGAAGGACACGGGGCTGCATCCGGCGATTCTGCGCGACCAGGTGATTACGCCGGGCGGGGTGACGATTTCGGCGATTCACGAGTTAGAGGCGCACGGGCTGCGGTCGATGTTGATCTCGGCTGTGGAGACGGCCACGGAGCATTCGCGCACGGTGACCAATAAGATCATGGAGAAAAACCAGAACACGAATGAGTGACATCAATCCGCTTCTTGAACTGCCGTTTCAGATTCCCTTTACCGCCATTCAGGCGGCGCATGTAGAGCCGGCGATGCAGGCGTTGCTGGGGCGCGCCGAGGCGCGGCTCGAAGCGATTGCCGCGCCGCACGACGCCCGGCTGGAGGCGATTGCCGCGCCGCACGTTGTGAGGACGTGGGCCAACACGATGGCCGCGCTGGATGGAATGAGCGAGGACCTCGATGTGGCCTTCGGCGTGGTGCGTCACCTGGAGGCGACCGCCACTTCGCCGGAGTTGCGCGAGGCGTTTGGCAAGATTGAACCGCTGGTGATGGCGTTTTACGCGCGGGTTCCGTTGCACGAAGGGTTGTGGCGGGCGGTGCAGGAGTATGCGGCGACGGACGAGGCCAAGGGGCTCACGGGCGTGCGCAAGCGGTATCTGGAGAAGACGATCCAGAACTTCCTGCGCAGCGGCGCGGGGTTGTCGCCCGAGGACAAGAAGAAGATGGAGGCGATCGACGTCGAACTCGCCGAGTTGACGACGAAGTTCTCGCAAAATGTTTTGGACGCCACCAATGAGTTTGAGCATGTGGTGACGGATGAGGCGCTGCTGAAGGGTTTGCCGCCGAGCGCGGTGGATGCGGCGCGGGAGTCGGCTAAAGCGAAGGGGATGGAGGGGTGGCGGTTCACGCTGCAGGCGCCGAGTTATACGCCGGTGTTGACGTATCTGGATCATGCGGCGACGCGGGAGAAGTTCTACCGGGCGTATATGAGCCGGTGTTCTGGGGCGAGCCAGGGCGCGGGCGGCGAGCGCGACAACCGGGCGCTGGTGGTGAAGATCCTCGAACTGCGCAAACGCAAGGCCTCGATGCTGGGGTTTGCCGATTTCTCCGACCTCGCGTTGGAGGACCGCATGGCCGGGAAGGGCGAGCGGGCGTGGCAGTTCCTGCTCGATCTGCGGGCGAAGACGGAGCCGTTTTTTGAGCGTGAGAATGCCGAGTTGCTGGCCTTCCGGCGGGAGTTGGAGGGAGCGGCGGCGCCGGCGCTGCAGCCTTGGGATGTGTCCTACTATGCCGAGAAGCTGCGGCAGGCGCGGTATGACTTTGACGAAGAGCAACTGCGGCCGTACTTCCCGATGGAGCGTGTGCTGGCGGGGATGTATGGGTTGGTGGAGAAGCTCTATGGCGTGACGGTGGAGCGCGATGAGACGGTGGCGGGTTGGGACCCGGCGGTGCTCTATTACCGGTTGAAAGACAGCGACGGGACGTTTCTGGGCGGGTTTTACGCCGACTGGTATCCGCGGGAGAACAAGCGCGGCGGGGCGTGGATGGATGCGTTCCGCACGGGCGGGCCAACGGCGGCGGGCTTTGTGCCGCATTTGGGCTTGATGTGCGGGAACATGAATCCGCCGGTGGGGAGCAAGCCAGCGCTGCTCACGCATCGCGACGTGGAGACGGTGTTCCACGAGTTCGGGCACTTACTGCACCACTTACTGAGCAAAGTGGAGCTGCGCGGGCTGGCTGGGACGAACGTGGCTTGGGATTTCGTGGAGCTGCCGTCGCAGATCATGGAGAACTGGTGTTGGGAGCGCGAGGCGCTGGACCTGTTTGCGCGTCACTATGAGACGGGCGAGGCGCTGCCGGAGGAGCTGTTCCAAAAGATGAAGGCGGCGCGGACGTTCCGGGCGGCCAACGGGCAAATGCGGCAGTTGAGCTTTGGGGTGACAGACCTGGCGTTGCACCGGAGCTATGATGCGGCGCGGGATGGCGATGTGGTGGCCTTTTCGAAGGCGATTTTGCAGCAGTATTCGGCGGCGCCGCTGCCGGACGACCATGCGATGATTGCCGGGTTCACGCATTTATTTGCGAGTCCGGTGGGGTATGCGGCGGGTTATTACTCGTATAAGTGGGCTGAGGTATTGGATGCGGATGCGTTTTCGCTGTTCCGCGAGAAGGGTGTGTTTTCGCGCGAGGCGGGGATGAAGTTCCGCGGGATGATTCTGGAGCGCGGCGATTCCGAGGATCCGGCGCAGTTGTTCCGTTCGCTGATGGGGCGCGCCCCGGACCCGGCCGCGCTGTTGGAGCGGGCCGGGCTGGTGGGGTGAGCGGGCGCCTCAACCCCGGGAGGCTGGGAACTGGGTGGGGGTTCGTAGGCGTTGATGCGCTGGGTGAGGAAGTCCTGCAGGACCTCCATACGGATGGGCAGGCATTCCTGGGCCGCTTCGGGGAACTCTTTGCGGAGGGCCTCGTAGATGGCCGGGTCGATACCCGTATCCGGGGGCGGCTGGACGCCGAAGCCGAGGGCATCGCTCAGCAGCACGGACGATTGTGTGATGGCGAGCAGGCCGTAGTTGGTGAAGTCGACCGGGTCGTGGTGGCGGCGGACGGAGTCGAGGATTTCGTTGGGGAACGACCACTGGCGGGCGAGCCAGGCGCCGGCTTCGCAGTGGTCGACGTCGAACATGGCCTGTTCGGTGACGCGCAGGTCGATGTCGTTTTCGCGCGAGACCAGCAGCAGGTTAGCGTATTCCTTGGGGTAGTTGACCATGAGGCCGAGCAGGCCGATGTCGTGGAGCAGGCCGGCGGTGTAGGCGCGGTCGGCTTCAAAGTTGACGGCCTTGGCGAGGCGTTCCGAGAGCAGGGCGGTGGCGAGGCTGTGGCGCCAGCAGCGGCGGAGCGCGGCGATGCGCATGGCCGACTTGACGTAGGAGCCGAGGGCGACGGCCATGGCGAGGCTGCGCACCTGATCGAAGCCGAGCAGGACGAGGCCTTGCTGGAGGCTGCCCACCTGGGTGCGGGCGCCATACATGGCGGAATTGGCGCGGCGCAACAGTTCAGCGCTGAGAGCGGCATCCGAGCGCAACAGCTCGATCAGTTTTTTGACCTGGACCTCTTCGTCGCTCAGCAACTGCAGCAGTTTCACGGCAATCGAAGGAAACGGCGGCAGTTCGCGAAGCGCCCAGTGTTGAGTTGGCTCCGGCGTGGTACCCGCGTCTGGCCTGGTGGCGGTGGAGCTTTCCGGAGTGAGCGTCGGCATGAATAACCCTCCTGCAAAGCTCCATATCGGAAGGGGGCGGCGAAGTGTGAGCGAGTTCGCGCATGGCTTGGGGTGAACGATCCCTCGGGGTAGCTAAGATAGAAACTCGATGGACGTCTATACCTATTTGACCCGGCGGCGGCTGGTGCTGGCCTCGGCGTCGCCGCGGCGGCGTGACTTATTGGCGGCGGCGCGGTTGGAGTGCCGTGTTGCTCCAGCCGACATTCCGGAGGTGTTGGGTGACGGGGAATCGCCCGAGGCCTATGTGCGGCGGCTGGCCTGGGAGAAGGCGCATGCGGTGGCGGCGGGCGAGGGCGAGGTGGTGCTGGCGGCCGATACGACGGTGGTGGTGGATGAGCATGTGCTGGAAAAGCCGGTTGATGCCGGAGACGCGGCGCGGATGCTGCGGCTGCTGTCGGGGCGCGGGCACGAGGTGTTGACGGGCATATGTTTGCGGGAGGGGAGTTCGGCGCGGACGGCGGTGGAGAGGACCGGGGTGCGCGTGGCGCGGTTGAGCGAACGCGATATCGAGGAGTATGTCGCGTCGGGCGAACCGTTCGGCAAGGCCGGGGCGTATGGGATTCAAGGGATGTTTTCGCGCTGGGTGGTGGGCGTGGAGGGCTGCTACTTCAACGTGGTCGGGCTGCCGGTGGGGTTGGTGTGGCGGGAGTTGGAATTGCACGCGGCGGCCGTATTAGAGTAGGGCCATGCGTACGCTCACCCGCCGCGCCCTGGCCTCCGCCGTCCTGCTTCCCGTTGCCGCCGCTGAACGCAAGCTGCGGGTGGGGGTGGTGGGCGGACGCTTTGGCACATCGTTCCAGTTTCATGAACATCCCAACGCCGTGGTGGCGGCGGTGGCTGAGCTGCGCGCGGACCGGCGGGCGGCTTTGATGAAGACGTATGGCTGCTCGACGGCTTACAATTCGCTCGCGGAGTTGTTGAAGGACCGCACGGTGGAGGCGGTGGGACTGTTCACGCCGGCGCCGGATCATGTGCGTCATGCCGTGGAGTGTATGGAGGCGGGCAAGCATGTGTTGTCGGCGGTTCCGGCGGCGACGACGCTGGAGGAGTGCGCGCGGCTGAAGGAAGCCGTGAAGCGCACGGGGATGACCTACATGATGGCCGAGACGAGCCACTGGCAGCAGTTGACGATCTCGGCGCGGCAGTTTCAGAGAGAAGGAGCGTTTGGGCGGATTTACGCCTGCGAGAGCGAGTATCACCATGCCGGGCTGGATTCGCTGTTTATGGAGAACGGCCAGCGGACGTGGCGCTATGGGTATCCGCCGATGCTGTATCCGACGCATTGCACGGCGCATTTGGTGAGTGTGACGGGGGAGCGGTTGACGAGCGTGACCTGCATCGGTTGGGGCGATGGCGATGCGGTGTTGCGCGATAACGCCTACAAGAATCCGTTCTGGAATGAGACGGCGCTGTTCCAGACGAATAAGGGCACGTCGTTCCGGGTGGCGGTGTGGTGGAAGGGCGCGCACAGAGGGACGGAGCGGGCGCAGTGGTTCGGCGACAAGATGAGCTTCTTTTTCAATCACCCCAATGGAATGGGCGCGGCGACGGTCCGCTGGACGACGTTGAAGGAGAAGGACTCAGGCGGCTTTGAGCGGCAGGCGGCGGTGCTGGAGCGGTATGAGGAGAAGAAGTGGTGGGCGACGGAGATGCTGCCTGAGCCGCTGCGGCACAACAGCGGGCACGAGGGTTCGCACACGTTCATCACGCATGAGTTTGTGGATGCGGTGTTGAACCAGCGCAGGCCGGCGGTGGATGTGCACGAGGCGCTGGCGTATACGGCGCCGGGGATTGTGGCGCACCAATCGGCACTGAAGGGCGGCGAGCAGATGAAGGTGCCGTCGTTTGATTAGGGGCTAGCGGCGGGCGGCGGCTTTGGCGTCAGCTTTGGCGGCGGCTTTGGCGTCAGCGGCGGCGCTGGCTTTGGCAGTGGCTGCCTGGATGTTGAAGGTGACGGGGCGCCATTTGTAGCGCCAGACGTCGCGGGTGCAGATGAGCAGCTTCCCTTCCCTGGCCAGGCGCATGGTGGCGCGGGGGTTGCCGTTGGCTTCCTGGGGCCAGAACTGGGAACGGATGGCCTTTTCGCACTTGGGCGGATCGGCTTCGGCGATGGGGGAGAGCGGCTGCTCGGCGCGGGCTGGGGCGAGCGCGGGGGTGAACGTGGGGGCAAGGAGCAGTACAGCCGTCAGCCAGATGCGCATGACCTAGGGTGCGCTATGGGACCACGACCGGGCAAGGACCAAAGCTGCCGGTACGGTTGGGGATAGGGGCGGCGGAGAGTCCTATCCCTTTTTGGCAGCACGATAGCTGACGCGGGCCTGTGCGATGGGGACGCCGACGACCTCGATGCGGCTCAGGTCGCGTGTGCCGATGCCGTGTTGTTCGGCCAGGGCGAGCGTGTTGTCGCAGGTTTCAAAGGGTGCCGTGCCGCGCATGGCCATGGGGTCGAAGCCCATCAGGGCGGCGCCGACGGCGTCGGTGTTCACGGGGTTGGTGCCGGCGAAGATGATGCCGGGTTTGATGATGCCGATGCCGCGGTTCCAGGGCCCTTCGCCGCCGTACATGGAGTAGATGCCCTCGACGATGGAGAGGTGGATGGGGCGGGCGGCGCAGAGGTCGGCGACGATGCGCGGGACGCGGTAGCCGCCCTGGCGGGGGGAGGAGGGGTCGTTTTCGGGCGGGGCGATTTTGGAGGGCTGGCGGCGGCCCATGTGGAAGACGGCGTTGCGCCCGCCTTTGGGGGTGATGCTGGGCTCGTCGGCTCCGGCGCCGTCGCCGTAGATGGTGCAGGGGGCGATGCCGAAGCAGTTTTTGAGGGCCATGGTGATGCCGGCGGTGGCGTGTTCCTTGAGTTTGGCGACGCTGACGAAGACGTCGCAATCCTCGTAGGAGTGGTTGAGCATGTAGGCCGGGAACATGTGGCCGCCGTTGGGGGGCGTGAACTTGCGGTAGTCCTTGGCGCGGCCGAGGTAGTTGGTGTTTTCCATCTCGACGCGGGTGGCGGCGCTGAGCATGTGGCGCGGCTCCCAGCCGGCTTCGAGCATGACCTCTTCGATGGGGTCGGCGGTTTGCCAGGGGCTTTCGAGGATGCGGATGCGGGTGGCTCCGGCTTCGCCCATGAGGCGGCAGAGAGCGCCGATGACGGCGGGGTGGGTCCAGTGGGTGTGTTCGAGCGGGGCGTAGGAGAGGCGCTGGGTGGCGCCGCCGGTGAGGTTGACCTTCATGGCGACGGTTTTGCCCTTGACGATGCGGCCGAGGCCGCCGAGCTGGTCCATGAGGGTGCGCAGGGCGGGCATGAGCGAGGGGCCGTAGTCGAGGCAGCGGGCGATGGCGACTCGTTCGGCAGCAGCGGCGGCGGGGGCGGGCAGGGCGAGCGCTCCGGCGGCGGCGCCAAGGGATGCGGTGAAGTCTCTGCGTCTCATGGGTTCCTCCCTAGTCGATATCCAAGGCCGAGTAGACGGGGGTGTCGGGCAGTTGCAGTTCCTGGTAGCCCTCAGTGGGGGTGAGCGGCAGTTCGCGGGCCTCATTGACGGGGGCGACATACCAGCGGACGCGCTTGACCGTGGCCGGCAGGCGGATGCTCATGGGCTGGCCGGGGTTGGCGCGGAGGGCGTAGTTGGGCAGGTGGATGAGGGTGCGTTTGCCGTCGGGGGAGCGCTGGATGTAGGGCACCACAGAGCTGGCGTTGTAGATGGCGGCGTAGTCGTTGCGGCGGCTGAGCAGGGTGTGGGCGTCGGCGGCGACGAGGTAGGGGTCGCTCCAGGGCTCGAGGGGTTCGGCGAGGCGGCCTTTGGCGACGCGGCGGACGCGATAGCCGTGAGGGGGGGCGGAGACGGCGGGGGCGGCGGGGAAGAGCTTGGCCACCTCGGCGGGGGCGATGAGCAGGCCGCCGGCTTCGACGAAGGCCTTCACGGCGGCTAGCGCGGGGCCCGTGGGCGGCTTCGAGTCAAGATGCAGCAGGCCGTGGAGGCCGCGCAGGTTGGCGGCCGTGACGGCGGCGGGCAGCAGGGCGCGGTAGGCGAGTCCACGGCGCGTGGCCAGGTTGAGCACCTCTCCGCCCATGAACTCATTGTCACCGGCGAAATCGGAGACGATGCCCAACCTGGCCCAGGGAGAAAAGGAACGCCATTCGGCGCGGGCTTCAAAGAACTGGATGGTCTGCAGCAATTCGCGGCAAAGAGGCGAAGCAAGGTCCATGCCGTCCCAGGGGGGGATGACCCAAGTTGCGCCATATGCCGCCGCATCGGCGACGGCGAGGGCGAGGTGGGCCGGGCGGAGCATGGGCGGGAGGTCCTTGGGGAGGGCGGCGTCGACCCAGACGGGCTTGCCGGGAGCGCGGCACTGTTCGAGGCGCACCCGCCAGCCGTTGGAGTCGACCCAGGGATTGCCGGTGGGGGCGGCTTCGGCGCCGCGCTGACGTTCCTGGCGGACGAGGCCGGGCCAGACGCCTTCGGCGATGCGGACGACGGTTTCGGGCTGTTCCACGGCGAAACCGCGGCGAAGGGCAGCCTGGCGGACGGAGGCGCAGGCGGTGGGGTCGTCAAAGAGCAGGCAGTTGATGGCTTCGCCCTGAAGGGCCGACAGGCGGGAGGGCTCGGTCCAGGCAGCGGGCCAGCGCATGGGGAGGAGGCGTTTGCCCTGATCCATGGGAGATCGCTCCTTTCGGTCGGAAGTGTTTGGAGCAAGGCGAGTTCCACTTGGGGGGACCGCGCCCTTACGGGCGGCGGCTCTGTTGGGGGTGGTTGATGGGGGCGGGGGTGGTTGGTGGGGCTTGGTTTGAGGTGGCAGGGGGCGGGCGGCAGAAGGGGATCTGGCTAGGTGTGCGACGGTCGTGACTAAAGTTTACATCCTAGATCCACGTGAAGAGTACTCGGGTACCGTTGACCAGAAGGGCTGGGGGCGCGATGGTAACTATAGAGCCGGGCTGATGAAGCGCCGGCCAAATTTAACCCCCTCTAAAGTGCTGTGGGCTATCGCGGCAGTCGGTGTTTGGAGGTAAAGTGAGGTAGGACTTGATCGGAGAATCCATGGCCAATGCTGTTGAAGGGAAATCGACTCCGGTGTGGATGTTGCCGCCGCTGATTCTGCACCCGTTTTCTGACGCCACGGGTCCGAGCCGGCTGGTGGAGAGTTCGCGGGCCTCGCTGATGTTGCAGGGCTTGTTACCGAGCGGCGACCTGGCGACGACGGAGCTGGAGCGCAGGCTGTTGGACGGGCGGTATTGCGAGCTGCGGATGTTGTTCTACGTGGGCCGCGACCTGATCCGGTGGATCGAGCAGTGCATGGAGTATGCCGATTCGCAGGACGATCTGCGCAGCCGCGAGTTGAAGTTCCAGAGCTTTGCCGTGTACCTGGTGGAGCACACGCCGGCCAAGGTGGTGTCGAAGCTGAAGAGCTGGGGCGTGGCCGATTACAAGGCGATCTTCATGCGGGCGCTGGGGCTGAACTGCGTGTTCAACGAGGTGCCGGACCGCTTCCAGCTGAGCGATGAGTTTGTGCGGCACTATTACCGCTACGCCGACCACATGTACTTCTGCCGGCAGCAGGCGACGATCTTTGCCGGCCTGGAGCCGCACGAGTTCGACTTTGAGCTGTTTGCCAGCGGCGAATACACGCGGATGCTCGAGAAGGAATGGGAGAACGAGTAGGGGCGGCGTCGAGTACGGGAATTCTTGAAGGCGCGGGGGCATCGAGGCAATGCTCACCGCGCCTTCGGCATTTGCGGGGGGCGGTGTGACCGGGCGGCTGAGTTCCTGGGATCGGGCGGGTGAGCCGGGGAGCGAGCCGGTGGTGGGCTACTATTCCGGCTGGGAGGTGCGTTTTACCGCTGAGGGTGATTGCGCTGGGGGGCGGGTGGCGGGCCGAGGGTAGGCCTTGCTTGATACACTGCGATCATGTCCTTTCCTCGCCTGCTCCCCGTCTTGCAGTCGTTCCCTGACCGGGCTATTGCCGACATCCCCGGTGAAGTCAACAAGCAACTGAGTGAAGCCGGATTTGGCTCGAATCTCGCGCCTGGGGCGCGGGTGGCGATTGGCGTCGGCAGCCGCGGCATCACGAACATTGCGACCATCGTGCGGGCCATTGCCGATTACTGGAAATCGAAGGGCATGTCGCCGTTCATTTTCCCTGCGATGGGCAGCCACGGCGCGGCCACGGCTGAGGGGCAGGCCGACGTGCTGGCGCACTATGGCATTCACGAGGCGACGATGGGTTGCCCGGTGATCAGCTCGCTTGAGGTGGTGTCGCTCGGCAAGACGGCCGAGGGGCTGGAAGCGTTCATGGACGCCAATGCGTTCCGCGCCGACGGCGTGATGCTGTGCGGGCGCGTGAAGTGGCACACCGATTTCGCGGGCAAGCTGGAGTCGGGGCTGTTCAAAATGATGGCCATCGGGCTGGGTAAGTTCGCCGGGGCGCAGACGTATCACACCTATGCGTTCAAGATGGGCCTGGAGAACGTCGTCCGCAGCGTCGGGCGGCAGGTGTTGCAGAGCGGGAAGATCCTGGGCGGCATGGCGATCATTGAAGACGCCCACCACAACACGGGCATGCTGGCGGCGGTTCCGGTGGCGGCGATGGAAGAGCGCGAAGAAAAGCTGCTGGAGATCGCCAAGCAATGGGTGGCGACGATTCCGCTGGACCACGTGGACATCGTGATTCTCGACCAGATCGGCAAGCCGATCTCCGGCGCGGGCATGGACACGAAGGTGGTGAACCGCAGCGTGAACGGCGAGTACAACTGCTGGTTCCCCAAGCCGCACATTGAGCGCGTCTACGTGCGCGGGTTGCACCCGAACAGCTATGGCAACGCCGTGGGGTTGGGGATGGCCGACGTGGTCCACTCGCGGCTGGTGAATGTGATTGACTGGGTGCCGACGCGGATCAATTCGCTTACCGCTTCGACGCCGGCAGCCATTCGAACGCCGGTGCACTTTTGGACCGACCGTGAATGCCTGGAGCGCATCATGCCGACTGTAGGTAAGTTCGACATGATGGAGGTCACCTATTGCTGGGTGCGCAACACGATGGAGCTCTCACACATGTATGTGAGCGAGAACCTGAAGGCGCAGATCGAGGCTAACGCGAATCTTGCGGTGACCGGCGAGGCAATTGAATTTCCCTTTACGGCTCAAGGAGATCTGGAAGAGCTGCTGGAGGAGTTCGACGCCGTGGCGGCGCACTGACGGGAGCGGGCGAGACGGACGGGAACGAGATAGCCCGTACCTCGGTTGGGCTAACTAGCACTTACTAAAGCCGCGCGGTTCCAGCACGAAGTTCCTCTATGTGCATCCACGGCGGCGACGCATTCTGTTTCTGGAGGCGCACCCGGTGTGCGTCCCGAAGGAGCAGGAATGCAATACACAACGATTCGGGTGGCTGTGGCGGCGATGTTGTTCGGTGCGGCGCTGTGGGCGACGCCCGTCATCGGGAGCGGGACGTATCAACCGTTTGGAGCAAATCCGACGCAGAACAACACGCCGTTCTGGGATACGGCGTCGCATGATGGCAGCGGCTGCGGCGTGGGCTATGTGCTGACGCAGACGGCGAGCATCAACAACTGCGGGAACAAGCGCATGGGGACGTCGTCGGGCCTGGGACTGGACGCGAACGACCTGGAATACTACAGCCTGGTGGACAACCTGGTGGCCTTTACGCTGGCCGCCGGGCAGTATGAGTTCAAGCTGCATGCCGGGCTGTATGGCGCGCGGCTGAACCAGGTGGGCTACCGCTATTTGAGCGGCGGCGGCGATCAACTGATGTTTGACACCTTCGACACGGTGGGCGAGACGTTTGTGTTGAACGCGACCAGCGAGTTTGCGCTGTGGATTATGAGCGACAACAATGCGGCGTTCCGCTTCCAGTCCAACGACGCTTCGGGGATGCGGGCGGCGGCGTTTCGCGACACGAGCACGGACCTTCACTACTTCGGCTTTGAAGACCGGCCGGTGGGCGACCGCGACTATAACGACATGGTGATCTCGGCGAGCTATCTGGCGCCGTCGGAGAACCCCGTACCCGAGCCGGCGACGTTTGCGCTGCTGGGCTTCGGGTTGATCGCGGTGTCGCTCATCGGGCGGCGGCGGAAGGCGAACTAGTCGCGCCCAAGGCTGGCGAGAATTTCGGACAGTTGACGCCCATCCACGCGGATGGGCGTTGCTGTCAGTACGGCCGGGGGGCGTTCGTCGAAGGCGGCGAGCAGGGCCAGTTTGGCCACGGCGTGGCGTTCGGCGGAGATGAGTTCCCTGCCCCGCTCCTGCTCCCAGGCGTGCACGCCGGCCTCTTCGAGGAGCACGGGGACGGGCCAGTAGCGGGAGCGGTCAGGCGAGGCGGCGAAGACGAATTCCTGGCCTTCGTCGACGGGCCGCCAGCCGTCGAAATAATACTGATAGACGTAGCCGGTTTCAGCCTGGTGGGTCTTCAGGCGGCGCACTTCGGGGGCTCCGCGCAGGGGTTCAGGCGCGGGCGGCGGCTTGCGTTTGAACCAGCCCAGCATCTTTTCAGGCTAGCACCGGAGGCGGCGAGGGGTGGCTGTTTCCGGCGGCGACAGGAGGCTTTCCGGGGGCGGCGAGCGAGGGTGAGCCCGGCGTCACTTCGGTGGCTCGGCCCCTGGCGGCATGTCGCCGGTGAGGGCCTTCATGAACTCGACGAGGTCCTTTTTGGCCTGGGCCTGCTGTTCCTTGGGAATGCCGGGCAGGCCGGGCTGGGGCATGTCGTTGGAGATGTGCTTGTTGGTGCGGCCGCCTTCGAAGTAAAAGTCGATCACCTCTTCGAGCGTTTTCATGCTGCCGTCGTGCATGTAGGGGGCGGTGAGGGCGATGTTGCGCAGGGTGAGTGTGCGGAAGCCGCCCATGAGGCGGCCGTCGCCGTTGATGGCGAAGCGGCCGGGGTCCTTGATCTTACCCGCGGCCGGATCGAAGGCGACGCCGGTGTTGTGGAAGCGCTCTTCGGTGAAGGTGGCGTGGTGCTCGTCGATGCGGTGGCAGGAGACGCAGTTGGCGGCGCGGAGGGAGGGGTCGAGGAAGAGTTGCAGGCCGCGGATGGCGGATTCGTTCATGGCTGTTTTGTCGCCGCCGAAGTAGTAGCGGTCAAACGGCGAGTTGCCGCTGACGAGGGTGCGTTCGTAGGAGGCGATGGACTTTTCCACCATCTCGTAGCTGATGGGCCCTGGGCCGAAGGCTTTGGCGAAGGCGGCGACGTAGGCGGGATCGGAGTTGAGACGGCGCTCGACGCCAACGAGAGAGTGGGCGAGTTCGATGGGATTCTGGACGGGGCCTTCGGCCTGTTTTTCGAGGTTCGGGGCGCGGCCGTCCCAGAAGAGCGGGGCGGCGTAGGCGGTGTTGAGGATGGAGGGGGCGTTGCGGTTGCCCACCTGGTTGCGGAAGCCCTTGGAGCCGGGGTTGGGGTCGGCCATGCCGAACTTGGGGTCGTGGCAGGAGGCGCAGGAGAGGGTGCGGTCGATGGAGAGGAGCTTGTCGTAGAAGAGGCGGTGGCCGAGGGCGACGGTTGCGGCGGTGGGCGGGTTGTCGGGTGGAATGGGGACGGGGGGAAGGCCGAGGGGCGTGGGGATGGCGATGGGTGTGCCGATGGGGCGGACGGGTGTGGCCGGTGTTGGGATGGCAGCGACGCGGCTGCGGGCGCGCAACGGCAGCGGAGAAGCGGGCAGCTTCAGTTCCGCCGCGGAGGTAGTGCAACAGAGAATGACCAATCCCAGAAGAATGCGAGCGCGCATTAGTTCCAGTTTAGCGGCTTGACGGGTGGGGGAGGGGCGCGGGCTCGGTGGAGAGGCGAGGGCGCGAAGTTTGACGGTGAGGCGAGGGCGCGGAGCTTGACGGTGAGCGAGGGAGCGGGGGGCGAAGGCTAGCGTCCGCCGAAGGCGAGGAAGACGATGCCGAGGAGGATGAGGCCGACGCCGAACAACTTATTGCGGGTAAGCGGTTCGTGGAAGATGAGGCGCGACCAGATGAGGGTCCAGACGTTGCCGAGCGAGACCATGGGGTAGAGGATGGTCAGCTCGCCGTGTTTGATGCCCTTGAGGTAGAGCAGCGAAGAGGCGAGGAAGAAGAAGATGCCGAGGACGAGCCGCCAGTTGGTGAGCAGGGTGATGAGCTGGCGGTGGAGGCGGTCGGCGCCGGATTTGAGGAAGGCCGCGCCGAAGCTGCCGATGAAGCTGGCGCCGAGGACGAGCAGGATGGAGGAAAGCGGCGTCGTCATGCGGCGGGAAGCTCCGGTCCGGACGGTGGGGTGGAGTTCTTCATGCCGCGGCCGAGGATGGCCACGCCGAGGACGACGGTGGTGAGGCCGAGGAGCTTGAACGGGTTCAGCACTTCGTTATAAAGGACGACGGAGAGGATGGTGACCCAGACGTAGGTGAGGGCGATGACGGGATAGAGGATGGAGAGCTGGCCGTATTTGAGGGCGACGATGAGGACGACGGTGCTGAGGCCGTAGAGGGCGTAGCCGAGGAAGAGGTGCCAGTTGCTGAAGATGGCGGCGATGAGGGCGAGCGGGCTGGAGGCCTCGGTGCTCTGGGTGCCGGACTTCATGAGGATCTGGGCGGCCGCGCCGAGAATGGTGCAGAGGAAGACCAGGGCGATGGAGAGCTTCTGGTTATGCCGCGGCGTGGCGGGAACGGGCTGGGTGGAAGTTGCGGACAATCTTTTATGATAGCGAACCGAAGTCGCCGCCATGGGGCGTTTCGATGATGAGGGTATCGCCGGCTTCGGCGTCGAGGCGGCACTTGGCGGGGAGGGTGCGGCGGCCGCCGCGCGGGGACGGGCCGGAGGGTTGGAGCACATTGCGGCCGGGGTTGCCGGAAGCGCCGCCGTGGAGGCCGTACGGGGCGTGGGTGCGGCGGTCGGTGAGCAGGGTGATGGAGGTGGGGGTGAGGAACTCGAACTGTTTTTCGATGCCGCGGCCGCCGGTGTGGTAAGCGACGCTGGGTGGGGAGCTGCGCTGCGTGGCGGGGCGGACGCGGTAGGCGCGGATGCGCATCGGGTAGAGATGTTCGAAGGCTTCGACGGGCGTGTTCCAGGAGTTGGTCATGTGGGTGTGGGTGGCGTCGAGGCCGTTGCCGTTGGCGTGCGCGCCCATGCCGCCGGCGATGGTTTCGTAGTAAGCGAAGGGGCGGCGGCGGACGGGATCGTAGCCGCCGAAGGTGACGTTGTTCATGGTGCCGCAACTGGCGGCGGGGATGCGCTGGGGGGCGGCCTGGGCAAGCGCGCCGAGCAGGGTGTCGGTGATGCGCTGCGAGGTTTCGACGTTGCCGGCGGCCATGGCGGCGGGAGGAAGGGCGTTGACGAGCGTGCCCGTGGGGGCGTGGATGGAGATGGCGCGCATGAGGCCGGCGGTGAACGGGACATCTTCGGCCAGCAGGCAGCGGAAGACGTACATGGTGGCGGCCTGGGTGATGGGGAGGTTGGCGTTGACGCTGCCGGGCGATTGCGGAGCGGTGCCGGTGAAATCGACCTGGGCCGAGCGGCCGTCGAGCGTGATGCGGACGCGGATGGGGAGAGGAGCGCCGCCGATGCCGTCGCTGTCGAGCACATCTTCAAAAGTGAAGCTGCCGCGGGGCAGCTCAGCGATGGCGTGGCGCATCATGCGTTCGGAGTAGTCGAGCAGGGAGCGGGCGTTGCGTTCGACGGTCGAGATGCCGTAGCGGCCGACGGCTTCGAGCAGGCGGGTGGCGCCGCGTTCGAGCGACATGAACTGGGCGAGGAGGTCGCCTTCGCGCTCTACGGGGGTGCGGACGTTGGCGAGGATGAGGTTGAGCAGTTCGCGGTCGAGCGTGCCGCGGCGGATGATCTTCACGGGCGGGATGCGGATGCCTTCCTGATAGATCTCGCGGGCCATGGGCATGGAGCCGGGGCTCATGCCGCCGACGTCGGCGTGATGGGCGCGGTTGGCGAGGAAGAAGCGCGGCGTGGGGTGGCTCTGTTTGCGTTCGTGGGGCAGGAAGACGCCGCTGACGGCGGTGATGTCGGGCAGGTGGGTGCCGCCCTGGAAGGGATCGTTGAGCAGGACGACGTCGCCCGGTTCGATGGGAAAGGCGGCGCGGGCGGCGGCGAGGCTGGCGGGCATGGCGCCGAGGTGGACGGGCATGTGGTCGCCCATGGCGATGGTGTCGCCGGAGGCGTCGTAGAGGGCACAGGAGTAGTCGCGGCGCTCCTTGATGTTGGCGCTGAAGGAGGTTTTGCGGAGGACGATGCCCATCTCTTCGGTGAGCGAGGTGAAGAGGTGGCGGAAGAGTTCGAGTTCGATGGGATCGTGGCGTTTCGGCATGGGGTTATCCGAGGGCGGGGGGCGGGTTGCCGGCTTCGGCGGCGGCGCGGCGGGCGTCGACGCGGGTGAGCAGGAGGAGGCCGATGAGGAAGAAGACGGCGAGGGAGACGATGGCGAGGCGGAAGCTGCCGGTCCACTGAAGGGTAAGGCCGAGGAAGAGCGGACCGAGCCAGCTGGTGCCTTTGTCGCTGATCTCATAGAGGGAGAAGTATTCGGCCTCCTGGCCCGCCGGGATCATGAAGGAGAAGAGCGAACGGCTGAGGGCCTGCGTGCCGCCGAGGACGACGCCGATGATGCCGGCGGCGATGATGAACTCCGTGCCGGTGTGGACGAACTGGTAGACGTAGACGAGCGTGCCGAGCCACACGACGAGCGAAAGCATGATGGCCTTGCGCGAGCCGGTGGCGGTGGCGATTTTATCGAACAAAAGCGCGCCGGCGATGGCGACGAACTGGGTGAGCAGGATGGCGGCGGTGAGCGTCTTGAGCGGCAGCTTGAGCTCTTCGCTGCCAAATTGCGTGGCCATGTTGATGACGGTTTGGATGCCGTCGTTATAGACGAGGAAGGCGACCAGGAAGAGCAGGGTTTGGGGCAGGCGGCGGATGCCGCGCAGGGTGTGGCCGAGCTGGCGGAAGCCGGAGGAGAGGATGGGGCCGCCGGCCTGTTTACGCGCGCCGCGGTTGTGGATGCCGAGGACGGGGATGATGGTGAACAGTCCCCACCAGAGGCCGCTCGAAGCCAGCGCGAGGCGCACGGCCTGGCCGGTGGTGAGGCCCCAGGCTTCGGCGTTGGTGAAGAGGGCAAGGTGGGCGGCGAGCAGGAGTCCGCCGCCGAGGTAGCCGATGCCCCAGCCGCGCGAGCTGACGTGGTCGCGTTCGGCGGCGGTGGAGATTTCGGGAAGGAAGGCGTTGTAGAGAACGATGGAGCCGCCGAAGCTGATGTTGGCGACCAGGAAGAGCGCTCCGCCGAGGAGGTAGTCGTCCTCACCGAGGGCGAACATGGCGGTGGTGGCGATGGCGCCGATCCAGGCCAGGGTGGCGAGCATCTCGCGCTTGCGGCGGCCGTAGTCGGCAATGGCGCCGAAGATGGGCAGGAAGAGCACCTGGGTGAAGACGGAGAGCGAGACGAGATAGGGCCAGTAGGATTGCGGGGCCACCTGGATGCCGAGCGGATAGACGTAGCCGTCGCGGGCGGCGGCGCGGGCAAGCGTGGTGAGGTAGGGGCCGAGGAAGACGGTGACGACCGAGGTCATGAAGGCGGAGTTGGCCCAGTCGTACATGTACCAGGCGCGTTGTTCGCGGCGTGAGGTGGGAGGCGAGGCGGGAAGGGCCGCCGCTTCGCTCACGCGCTGCGCTCCTGGGCGATCTGGCGGAGCAGAAGGTAGTCGATTTTGCCGCTGCCAAGGCGGGGGAGTTTTTGCAGATAGCTGACCGAGCGGGCGACGGCGACCTCGGCGTGGCCATCGCGGCGGGCGACGGCGAGCAGGTGTTCGCGCTTGAGGTTGGGGTCTTCGGTGAAGAGGAGGATGGTTTCGCCGCGGCGTTCACTGGAGATGGCCGTGGCGGCGTGGGCTTTGTCGGGCGAGACGGCCTGGGCGATCTGTTCGACGACTTCGAGCGACACCATTTCGCCGGCCACTTTGGCGAAGCGCTTGATGCGGGCGAGGATGGTGACGAAGCCGTCGGCATCGATATCGACGACGTCGCCGGTGGCATACCAGCCGGGGCCGAAGAGGGACGAAGGCGGGCGCAGTTCGCCGGGCTTGTCGTGGAGCAGGTAGCCGAGCATGACGTTGGGTCCGCGCACGTGGAGGATGCCGCCGTGGGGGATGCCTTCGACGGGTTCGAGCTTGTATTCGAGGCCCGGCACGATGCGGCCGACGCTGCCCTTCTTGAGGTTCATGGGCGAGTTGATGGCGATGATGGGGGCGCACTCGGTGACGCCGTAGCCTTCCATGAGGCGGATGCCGAACTTGTCAAACCAGGCCTGGCGCACGTTTTCGCTCAGCTTTTCGGCGCCGGTGACGGCGTAGCGGATGCGGTAGAAGTCATAGGGATGAGCGTGTTTGGCGTAGTGGCCGAGGAAGGTGGGGGTGCCGAAGATGACGGTGCAGTCGCGGTCGTAGGCCATCTCGGGGACCATGCGGTAATGCAGGGGCGAGGGGTAGAGGAAGACGCGCGCTCCGGTGATGAGTGGGATCAGCAGGCCGGCGGTGAGGCCGAAGGAGTGGAACAGGGGCAGGGCGGTGAGGAACTTGTCGCGGTTGGAGAACTCGACCATGGCGCGGCCCTGATTGACGTTGGCCAGGATGTTGCGGTGGCTGAGGACGACGCCTTTGGGTTTGCCTTCGGAGCCGGAGGTGAAGAGCACGACGGCGGGGTCGTCGGGCTTGCAGGGCTGCATCACCTCTTTGGGATTGCGCATGGCGATGAGGATGAGCCAGAGCTTGTCGAGCAGGGTGAACTGCGGGCGCAGGTCCTCCAGGCAGTGGATGGTGACCCCTTCGAGTTGGGCCACCTTGTCAGTGAGCTTGGCCTTTTCGAGGAAGACGCGCGAGGTGAAGATGGTCTTGATGCGGGCCACCTGAATGGCGTTGCGCATGCCCTCGACGCCGGAGGTGAAGTTGATCATCGCCGGGACGCGCTTGGAGGCGAACATGCCGAGCAGGAGCATGGCCGTGGGCGCGGCGTTGGGCATCATGACGCCGGTGATTTCGCCTTCGGCGGTGAAGCGCGAGGTGAGGCGGCCGAGGGCGAGCGCGCCGCGGAGGAGGCCTTTGTAGGTGGTGGGCTCGAACTTGATGTCTTCGATGATCTCGGCGTCGCGGCCGTAGAGTTCCACCGCTTCGAGGAAGGCGTCGAAGATGGTGGTGGGTTTCTGGGAGGCGAAGGACATCTCCTCAAGGCCGCGGCGGATGTGGTCGCTCGCCTTGCGGCGGCGCTCCTTGCCCGTGCGGCCTTCAGGCATTTCCAGCGTTTCCATGGGGAAGAAGGTGAGCGTGACGTTGGGGCGCCACATGTGCGGGATGGGCGGGATGGGGCGTTTGAAGATGGAATACACCGCGCCTTCGATATGGACCGGGAGGAGCTTGGCGCCGGTGCGCGCGGCGAGGAAGGCGAGGCCGTCGTAGACCTTCATCAACGAGCCGGTGACGGTGATGCGGCCTTCCGGGAAGATGGCCACGGGCTTGCCGGATTCGATCACGTGGACCATCGCCTTCATGGCCAGCGGGCTGGCCGCGTCGACGACGACGTGATCGACCGCACGCAGCAGGAAGCCGAACAGCGGCTGCGCGGCGATGGTGGAGTGGACCACCCAGGTGAGGTCAAACGGCAGGCACATCTGGATGAGCAGGCCGTCGAGGAACGACTGGTGGTTGGCGATGACGATGAGGCGTTCGGGGGCGCGCTCAGGGATGGGGCCTTCCACGCGCAGGCGGAACAGGATGCGGGCCAGAAGGCGAACGATGGCTTTCAGCAAACGGGGCCTCGAGTGATGGGATGGGCTGGCGCGGCGGTGATGGACGGGCGCGGCGGTGCGACCGGTTGCCGCGGCGGTGCGCCTAGCAGCCGCTTTGCTGCAGCAGCTTGGCCACCAGGGCCGTCCAGCCGGTTTGGTGAGAGGCTCCGATGCCCGCGCCGTTGTCGCCATGGAAATACTCGTAGAAAAGTATATGGTCACGGAAGTGGGGATCGGACTGCAACTTGCCGGTTCCGCCGTAGACGGGGCGGCGGCCCTCCGGGGTGCGCAGGAAGAGGCGCGAGAGGCGGCGGCTGAGTTCAGCGGCGGCTTCCCCAAGCGTGATGTGGCGGCCTGAGCCGGTGGGGAATTCGATGGTGAACTCGTCGCCAAAGTAGTGGTTGAACTTTTGCAGCGATTCGATGAGCAGGTAGTTCACCGGGAACCACACCGGGCCGCGCCAGTTGGAGTTGCCACCGAACAGATAGGTGGAGGACTCGGCGGGCTCATAGCCGACGCGGTATTCCGAGCCGTCGAGATGGATGGTGTAGGGGTTGTCGCGGTGGGCGCGGCTGAGCGAGCGGATGCCGTGCGGGGAGAGGAACTCGGTTTCATCGAGCATGCGCGCGAGGATGCGGCGCAGGCGGGCGGGCATGACCAGGGCCAGCAGGCGGCGGTCCTCCACGCCGTGGCGCGAGATGGAGGCGACGTTGGCGCAGAGATCGGAGCGGTGATCCTGAAACCACTCCATGCGGCGGCGGAAGCCATGGAGTTGAGCGAGGACGTCGCCGTCAATAGTTTCGACGGCAAACAGCGGGATGAGGCCGACCATGGAGCGGACCTTGAGGGGGAAGCTGACGCCGTTCTCCATGCGGATGCGGTCGTAGTAGAAGCCGTCGTCTTCGTCCCATAGCCCGGCGCCGCCGCCGCGATTCATGGCCGAGGCGATGTAGAGGAAGTGTTCGAAGAACTTACTGGCGATGTCTTCGTAGACGCGGTCCTTGCGGGAGAGTTCGATGGCGATGCGCAGCATGTTCAGGCAGTACATGGCCATCCAGGAGGTGCCGTCTGATTGTTCGAGCACGCCGGCGGCGGGCAAGGGGCGGGAGCGGTCAAAGAGGCCGATGTTATCCAGGCCGAGGAAGCCGCCTTCGAAAATGTTGTCGCCGTGGGTGTCTTTGCGGTTGACCCACCAGGTGAAGTTCATGAGCAGTTTGTGGAACGCCGCTTCGAGGAACTTGTGGTCGGGCTTGCCGGTAAGTTTGCCGTCGATCTTATACACGCGGTAGACCGACCAGGCGTTGACGGGCGGGTTCACATCCTCGAAGTTCCACTCATAGGCGGGCACCTGGCCGTTGGGGTGCATGTACCATTCGCGCAGGAAGAGGCTGAGTTCGTCCTTGGCGGCCTGGGGGTCGACGAGGGCCAGCGGGATCATGTGGAAGCAGGTGTCCCAGGTGGCAAACCACGGGTATTCCCACTTGTCGGGCATGGTGAGGATGTTGTCGATGTAGAGGTGCGTCCAGGCGTGGTTGCGGCCTCGCTGGCGATCGGGCGGCGGCGGGGGTTGCGAGGGGTCGCCCTTCAGCCACTGGTCGACAACGTAGTAGTAGTGCTGCTTGGACCAGAGCAATCCGGCGAAGGCCTGGCGCTGGACGCCGCGGGCGTCGGGGGTGAGGGTGGCGGGTTGGAAGGAGTAGAATTCGTCGGCCTCGGCCTGGCGCTGGGTGAAGAGGGCGTCCATGTCGAGGGGAGTGAGTTGTGGCGCGAGGCGCAGCCGGATGGTGCGGCTTTGGCCGGCGGGGATGGTGAATTGATACCAGCCGCAGGCCTTGGTGCCCTGGTCGCGGCGGGCGGCCGAGGCGTTGCCGCCGATAACGAGTTCGTGGAAGGCGTCTTTGAACGGACCGGGGCCGTTCCAGCCGAAGTGGCGGTTGACGTTGGTTTCGTTCTCAGTGAACCAGAGCGGCGGATCGTCCTGCAACCAGAACTCGTAGCCGCCTAGCGTGGAGTGTTCGGCGCGGATGACGCCGGGCGAGGTGGAGCGCAGCGTGGGTTTGGGCGTGGCACTGTCCCAAGACCAGGAGTTGGCAAACCAGAGCGTGGGCAGTAAGTGGAGCGTGGCGGTTTCCGGGCCGCGGTTGCAGACGGTGACGCGGATGGCGAGGTCGTCCACCTCGGCTTTGGCGAATTCGGAGTAGACGTCCCAGTAGCGGTCTTCGGCGAAGACGCCGGTGTCGAGGAGTTCAAACTCAGGGTCGCGTTTATCGCGGCGATCGGCTTCAGCGGCGAGCTGGGAGTAGGGGAATTCGGCCTGGGGGTACTTATAAAGTGACTTGGCGTAGGAGTAAGTGGGCGTGGCGTCGAGATAGTAATAGAGTTCCTTGACGTCTTCGCCGTGGTTGCCTTCGTTGCCGGTGACGCCGTAGAGGCGCTCTTTCAGGATGGGGTCGCGGCCGTTCCAGAGGGCGAGGGCGAAGCAGAGGCGCTGGTGGTTGTCGCTCCAACCGGCGATGCCGTCTTCGCCCCAGCGGTAGGCGCGCGAGCGGGCGTGGTCGTGGGGCAGGTATTCCCAAGCCGTGCCGTAGGGCGAATAGTCTTCGCGCACGGTGCCCCACTGGCGTTCGGACAGGTAGGGTCCCCAGCGGCGCCAGTGGCGTTCGCGGCGGGAGGCTTCTTCGATGCGTTGACGTTCGGCTGGCATGGGGAAAGAACCATCATGCCGGATCGAACGCGGACCGGGCAATCGTGAAAGAGAGACGGGGGAGCGCGAGGCTCCCCCGTGGTGCGGTGCGGACTGGCTCAAAACATGAACTTCAGGGCCAGTTGGATGACGCGCGGCGAGCCGGCGCCAGTGATGCGGCCGAACTGGTTGGAGCTGACGTTGGCGTTGGGGTTGCCGAGGTTGACGCGATTGAGCGAGTTGAAGAATTCGCCGCGGAACTGCAGGCGCATCTGTTCGCGGATGGGGAAGACCTTGTTCAGGCCGAGGTCGACGTTGGCCAGGCCGGGACCGCGCATGATGTTGCGGCCGACGGTGCCGAACGTGCCGGCGGGGTTCTGGGCGAAGGCGGCCGTATTGAAGTAGGCGCTGATGAGCTGGTCGCGCGAGCGCGAGGTATCCAGGAACGGGTTGCCGACGAGGTCGGCGCGGTCGCCGTTGACGCCGGTGCCGGAGTTGTCGCGTCCGGCGGTGAAGTTGATCCAACTGCCGGATTCCAACGTGATGATGCCGTTGGTTTCCCAGCCGCCGAGCACTTGGCGCAGAACAGGATTCATGCCGGTGAGCTTGGGGAGTTCCCAGATGTAACTGCCGACGAAGCGGTGGGTGAGGTCGAGATCGGAGGGTCCGCGCTCGTTTTGGAAGTTGAAGGGGTTGGCGGGCGTGTCGCCGTCGCCGGAGGCGTCGTCGATGAGCTTGGAGAAGGTGTAGTTGGCGAGCACGGTGAAGCCGCGGGTGAGGCGCTTATTGAGCGAGAGTTGGAGCCCGTGATAGATGGAGTTGCCGCGGCTGTTCTGATCGACGACGGAGCCGAAGTTCGGGGCCAGCGGGCGGCGGGCATTGAGTGCGCCGGGGCGTCCGAAGATGCCTGGGTTGAGCTGCGAGGCCATGAAGAGGTGGTTGCCCTTGGAGCCGACGTAGGCGATGGTGCCGATCCAGCTTCCGGCGAATTGCTGCTGTACGTTGAGGTTCCACTGCTGGACGATGGAGTTGCGGAAGTTGGGGTTCCACTGAGTGACGGCCATGGGCAGCACGTAGCGGTAGGCGGCGTTCTCTTCAGGCGTGGTGGGCGCGGTGAAGGGGAAGGGATTGGTGATGCCCTGGTAGGGGTTCTCGACGGTGCCCTGGGCCTGCTGCACGGTGAGTTTGAGCGAGAAGGGCTGGTTGGTGGAGAGCTGGTTGTTGCCCTGCTGGCGGATCTGCGAGAAGAAGATGCCGTAGCCGCCGCGGATGCTCGACTTGCCGGTGCCGGTGGGGTCGAAGGCGAAGCCGAAGCGCGGAGCGATGTTGTCCTTCTGCGAGCTGAGCATGGAGCGGTTGGTGCCGCCGTCGCCGGGGAAGACGATGCCGACGGGAGCAGTGGGGCGCACGGAGGACTGGACACCGGGCCAGACCTGGGCGAACTTGTCGAGCTCATCGACGAAGGGGAACCAGGGGTCCCAGCGGAAACCGAGGTTGAGCGTGAGGCGGCGGGCGGCCTTCCAATCGTCCTGGACGAAGAAGCCCATCTCGAGCACGCGCGGCTTGTTGGCGGCTTCGGCAATCTGTTCGAACTGCGTCATGCGGCCGATCATGAAGTCGGCGGCGGCCTCGCCGGTGTGGGTGTTCTGGAAGCGGACCCAGGGATCGCCGCGGAAGAACTCCTGCAGGTTGAGGGTGGAGCGGCGCACGTCGCCGCCGATCTTGAGGAGGTGCGAGCCTTTGGTCCAGCTGAGCATTTCGCTGAACTGGAAGCCCTTGCGGAAGTGGTTCAGCGGGAAGCGCGAGAAGGCGTTGAAGTAGCCATCGACGAGCGTGTGCATGCCGACGGGGGCTTCGGCCGTCATGGTGCGCGTGAACTTACCGCCAAAGTCGTTCCAGCTCTTGTTGCCGGGGACGACGGAGAGCTGGCGGCGGTCGATGTCGGAGAAGCCGAAGGTGAAGCTGTTCAGCATGGTGGGGCTGATGATGTGGGTGTCGGTGACGGCGACGCTCCAGTTCTCATACTTGATGGAGGCGAGGAAGCCGGGCAGGTTGCCGGTGGCTTCGTTGAAGGCGTTTTTGTTGCGCAGCAGGCGGCCGGAGATCTGGTTGTTGTTGGTGAGCCGGTAGTCGCCCTTGACGACGAACTGGTGGTCGTCGTTGGTCTGCTGGCTATCGGTGGCAAGCAGGCCATTGGGGCGGTTGGGCAGCGGGACGAAGGCTTCGAGGAACTTCACCGAGGCCTGGCTGATGCGGCTGGTGGGGATCTGGGCGTTGGGGAAGTTGCCACCGAGCGGGTCGCGGATGACGCGGTTCAGGGCGCTGAAGTCGCCGCCGCGCATGGCCGAGGTAGGCACGACCGTGGTGACGGCGCCGGGGGCGCTGCGCTCATAGGTGGTTTGCCAGGAGAAAAAGAAGAACGCCTTGTCCTTAATCACCGGGCCGCCAAGGGTGGCGCCGAACTGGTTGCGCTTGAAGGGCGGAACGTTGTTGGCGAAGAAGTTGCGCGCGTTGAGCTTTTCGTTACGCAGGAACTCGAAGACGGTGCCATGGAACTGGTTGGTGCCGCTCTTGGTGACGGCGGCCATGAACGCCCCGGCGTTGCGGCCGCGGTCGGCGCCGTAAGAGTTGGTTTGAATGGAGAACTCTTCGAGGGCGTCGGGTGAGGGGAACACGGAGGGTGAGTTGAAGTAGGGGTCGTGGTTGTCTCCGTTGTCGAGCTGGTAGTTGTTGGAATTGGGGCGGGAGCCGTTGATGGAGACGCCGCCGTTTTGCGCCTGGTCCTTGGCGGTGCGGGCGCCGGAGCCGGCGACGAGGTATTGCAGCTCAAGCGGATTGCGGCCGTTGAGGGGCAGCTCGACGATGCGCTCGGAGTCGACCACCTCGCGCAGGGCGCCGGAGCGCGTTTCCACCTGCGCCACTTCAGCCGTAACGCTGATGGACTCGCTCACCTGGCCGACATCGAGGCGGACGTTGATGAGACGGTTCTCATCCACCTGCGTGTTGACCTTTTCGAGAATGAAACTCTTGAAGCCGGCGGCCTCCACGCGCACGACGTATTCGCCGGCGTTGAGCTGGGGCATGGTGTAGTTGCCCTGGGCGTCAGTGGTGGTGGAGCGGGTGAAGCCTGTGGCAGCCTGGCTGGCGGTGATTTGGGCATTGGGCACGACGGCCCCGGTGCTATCGCTGACCGTGCCGTAGATGGTGACCGTGCCCTGGGCGCAGACGAGCGCCGCGCACACGAAGAACATTATGAGAAAACGAGACATAACAACTCCCTTCTTGAAGTTATAGGAATTATATGTCGTTCGGCGCGGCGGCGTGCGGGCGCGGGGGATGTGTGCGACCGGGTCGCGTGCTCCTGGGGCGTGTGCGCCCAGTTCGTGTGCCGAGGCTCAGTCGGGGATCGCGCGGATTTTCAGCGAGCGGTAAGCGGCGGTGTCGTTGTGATGTTGGAGGGCGATGGGACTGACGCCGACCCAATAGAGAGCGGCCGAGGGGAGGCGCTGTTTAAGGGCGTCGGATTGCAAATCGAGGTGGGCCACGCGGCGGCCGTTGAGCCAGTGTTCGGCGGTGTTGGCGCGGAGGACGATGCGCGACTGGTTCCATTCGCCGGCGGGGCGGGCGGCGAGCGAGAGCGCGGGGGCGATTTTGTAGATGGAGCCGGACTGGCTGAGTGGGTCTTTGCCGTCGCGGTGGCGCTGGTCGTCGACGAGCTGGTATTCCAGGCCGGCGTTGTTGCAGGTGAGTTTTTCGCCGGGGCGGACGTCGGTGCGCTGTGTGGCGCGGCTGCCCTTGACGCCGCGCGGCACCAGTTCGCTGCTGGCCCAGCAGTTCATGCTCTGGATGAGGTACTTCACGCCGCCGTTGTGGCCTGGGTCGACACGCCATTCGAAGGTGAGCTCGAAGTTTTCAAAGAGCTCTTCGGTGATGAGGTCGTCCTTGATTTTGGGGTTGGGGCGTGTGCGCAGGGCGCCGTCTTCAATGGACCAGCCGTCGTTGGGGGGATTCTGTTTGGCTGGGTCGCGCCAGCCTTGGAAGCTGTGGCCGTCAAAGAGGAGCTTCCAACCGGCGGCGCGTTCTTCGGGGGTGAGGGTGTTGGGTTGTGCCGTCAGGGCGGCCCAGGGGAGGACGAACAGGAGCAGGGCGCGCGTTAGCGGGGCGCGGTTTGCCCTTGGCGGAAGCGGAGCAGGCACTCGTTTAGGATAGCGGCCTGTTCGGCGGCTTTCATGCCGACGGGTTCGATGAGGGCTTCGGCATCGGTGAAGAGGCGGTTGAAGGCGCGCACGGCTTTGAGCTTGCGGGTGTGTTCGCTGTAGTTGTAGCCGATGTAGCGGTTGGTGGTGATGCCGTAGCTTTTCTGGTTGACGACGAAGAAGCGGTCGATGTCGGACCAGGGGACGAAGTGGTCGCGGAAGAAGGTGCGCAGGGTGAAGCCGTCGCGGTCGAGTTTGAGGAAGCTGGCGTTTGGGACGAGGCGGACCAGGAAGACGACGAACAGGAAGGTGAAGAGGAGTCCGAGGAAGGGGCCGCGGGAATCGCCGCGCAGGGACATCCAGCCGCCGAGGGTGGCAAACAGGAGGCTGATGCCTAGCCAGAGGAGAGTTTTGCCCGGTTTGGGATGAAAGATGAGGGGGAGCGGGAGCGTGGGGCTCTGGGGGCGCTCAAAGGGCATACGGGAACTATCGTCGAGCGGGGCGGCGGGCGTTAGGGGCGGGGGCAGGCTGGGCGGCGCGGGCGGCGCGATAGGATGGTCGCATGGGATTTCTTAACGGCAAAGTAGCGGTGGTGACCGGCGCGACCAAAGGCATTGGCCGGGCGATTGCGGAGGCTCTGGCGCTGGAAGGCGCGCATGTGGTGATTTGCGGGCGCGACGAGGCGGGCACGCGGGCGGCGGTGGCGGAGATTGCGGCGGCGCCGGGGGTGGAGGTGCGGGGGCAGGCCTGCGATGTGCGCGACCGGGGGCAGGTGGCGGCTTTGTTTGCCCTGGCCGAGGCCGAGTTTGGCGGCATCGACGTGGTGATCAACAATGCCGGGGTTGGCAAATTCGCGTCAGTGGAGGCGCTTTCTGTCGAGGACTGGCATTTCATGTTGGAAACCAATTTGACCGGCGTGTTTCACTGTTGCCAGGAGGCGCTGCCGCGGATGAAGCGCCGCGGGGGCGGCTATCTGATACAAATCGGGTCGCTGGCCGGGAAGAATCCGTTTGCCGGGGGGGCCGCCTACAACGCAAGTAAGTTTGGATTGAATGGGTTTGCCGAGGCGATGATGCTCGATCACCGGCATGACGGCATTCGCGTGACCAATATCTGCCCGGGGAGCGTGAGCACGGAGTTTTCGCCCTCGATGGCCAAGGCGGAGTGGAAGATTCAGCCTCAGGACATCGCCGATATCGTATTGAGCCTGTTGCGCTTGCCCGAGCGCACACTGGTCAGCTACCTGGAAGTGCGCCCGAGCCGCCCGCCGAAGAAGTGAAAAAACCGCGTCGATTGGTTCGAGGAACCGCGCGCCGCGCCGATTAGGGTAGCGGGGGACGAGAACATTGGCAAGCCAGTTGCTGGAACAGGTTCTGAACGGAGCAGCGCGGTCGGCGCGATCGCAGCAGGCTCTCAGTGTAAACAAGATGATGCGGTCACAGTTGGTATTGGACCCGTGCCAGACCGGACGCGAGGCCAGGGCGTTGGATGAAACGCTCCACCAGTTGATTGTGGGCCAGGACGAAGCGATCGACCAGATCGTGAACATCTACCAGATGAATTTGACGGGGATGTGCGCGCCGGGCCGGCCGGTGGGCAATTTTCTTTTCCTGGGGCCGACCGGATCGGGGAAGACGAGGATCGTGGAGGCGACCGCCGAGGGACTGGTGGGGACGGCCAAGGCGGTGATTAAGATTGACTGCGCCGAATTTCAGCACAGCCATGAAATTGCCAAGCTGATCGGTTCGCCGCCGGGATACCTGGGCCACCGGGAGACGCATCCGCTGTTGAGCCAGGAGGTGTTGAATCAGTATCACACCGAGGCGGTGAAGATCAGCTTCCTGTTGTTTGACGAGATTGAGAAGGCCTCGGATTCGTTGTGGAACCTGCTGCTGGGCATTCTGGACAAAGCCTCGTTGACGCTGGGCGACAACCGCAAGGTGGATTTTTCACGGGCGCTGATCTTCATGACGTCGAACCTGGGGGCGAGCGAGATGAGCTCGATCATGAATCCGAAGTTGGGATTCCTGGCCGGGAAGGCCGACCCCGAACTGCGCACGGCGGCTGCCAGCGCGAAGATGGCGGGCAAGATCGCCAAGAGCGGTGTGGAGGCGGCGCGGCGCAAGTTCACGCCGGAGTTCATGAACCGGCTGGATAAAGTGGTGGTGTTCAAGCCGCTGGGCGAACAGGAGCTGCGGCGGATTCTGGACATCGAGCTGGGCTACGTGCAGCAGCGGGTGTTCCAGTCAGGCGGCGGAGACCGGGCGTTTGTGTTTCAACTGGCCGACCCGGCCAAGGAGTTCCTGCTGCGGGAAGGCACCGAGGCCAAGTATGGCGCGCGGCACCTGAAGCGGGCCATTGAGAAGCACCTCGTACAGCCGTTGTCGAACCTGATCGCCACCGGGCAGGTGCGCACGGGCGATTTGGTGAAGGTGGATGCGGACGCCGCCGGGGAGAAGCTGACGTTCATGCGGGAAGCCGAGGGCATGCCGGTGTCGACGATGACGGAGATGGCCTGCACCAGCTCGCTGTTGTCGCTGAATCAGTTTGCCCGCGGGGCCTTTGCCGAAACGCCGCGGCAGGGCAAAGTGAAGTCGGGTTCTCGGCCGGGCTAGGCCGGGCTGGGCGGGCCCAGGCGGGGCCAGGCGGGCCCAGGCGGGGCCAGGCAGGCCCAGGGCGGATCGGGCCGGGCCGCTAGCGAAACAGCTTCGGCGCGACGACACTCAGGTAGCGCCGCCAGACGGGATAGAAATGCCCGCCGCCGGTTTCGACATACTCGTGGCGGATGGCGGCTTTATCGAGCGCGGCATGGAGGGCGCGGGCGCGTTCGAGGGCGAAGTCCTCGGTGCCCACGCCGATCCAGAACACCTTCAACCGGCTGTTGGTCTGTTTGGCGTCGGAGAGAGCGGCCGCGTAGCGCGTCTCCAGGTCGGCCGGTTTGCCGGAGCTGAACACGCCCACGTGAGAGAACTTGTCGAGGTGGCGCAGGCCGATGTTGAGGGCCTGGCCGCCGCCCATGGAGAGGCCGACGACGGCGCGCTGGGCCGGTCCTTTCTTCACGCGGTATTCGGCGTCGATCCAGGGCATGACCTCGTCCACCACATAGCGCTCGTGCAGCTCGGTGTTGCGCGCCTGCACCTCGCGCGGCGAGCCGAAGGGCACGGCGTGGCCCCAGGGCATGACGATGATCATGGGTACGGCTTTGCCTTCGGCGATGAGGTTGTCGAGGATGAGGTGGGCGTTGCCGGTCCAGGTCCAGCCGGCGGCGACGTCGTTGCTGCCGTGGAAGAGGTAGAGGACGGGGTAGGCGGCCTTGCTCTTGGAATAGCCCGGCGGCGTGTAGACGAACACCTGGCGCTCGGCGCCGTTGAGCGCCTTCGAGCGGTGCGTCAGCATCTCGACTTTGCCATGGGGCACGTCACGAAGCTGCCACAGCTCGCTGCCGGGCACCTCGACAAGGCTGGCCGAGGTGCGGGCGCGGAGCTTCATGCGCGGGTTCACGGGGTCGGCGATGTTCATGCCATCGACGTTGAAGGAGTAGAGGTAGACCTGCGGCTCGAGCGGCCCGACGGTCGCCGACCATACACCGTCGGCGCCCTTGGTGAGGGCGACTTTGTCGGCGGCCTTCATCCAATCGCCGTTGAGGGTGACGGATTTGGCTTCGGGGGCATAGATGCGGAAGCTGATGCGCCCGCCTTCGACCGCGGGCGAAACGACGCGGTCAGCCACGGTGGGGGGCTGTTGCCCGAAGGCCGCGATGGACAGGGTGAGCAGAAGCAGGGCTGCGGATTTCATCACCGGGTATCGTACACGAGCAGGCGATCCGTCGTACTCTACTGAGGATGAGAACACCGGGATGCGAATCGTTGCCGCGCTCTTCCCCGCCCTGCTGGCGGCGCAGACCTACGACCTGGCGCTGAACAACGCGCATGTGATCGATCCGGAGTCGGGGTTGTCGGCGGTGCGGCATATCGGCATCGCGGGGGGCAAGATCGCGGCGATTTCGCGGACGCCGCTGCAAGGCAAGCAGACGCTCGACTGCGCGGGGTTGACGGCGGCGCCGGGGTTCATTGACCTGCACGCGCACGGGCAGGACGAAGAGAACCAAATCCTGCAACTGCAGGATGGCGTGACGACGGCGCTGGAGCTGGAGTTGGGCGATGCCGACGTCGATGCCTGGCATGCGGCGCGCGCCGGGAAGCGGTTCCTCCACTCCGGCGTGACGGTGGGCCATGTGCCGCTGCGCAAGCAGATTTTTGAGGATACAGGCGACCTGGTGCCGTCCGGGCCGGCTAAGGACAACGCGGCGAGCGAGGAGCAGATCACGCGGATTCGCGCCGGCATCGAGCGGGGTCTGCTGCGCGGGGCGTTGGGGCTTGGGTTTGGCATTCAGTACACGCCGGGCGCTTCGCGGTGGGAGATTCTGGAGACCTTCCGGGCCGGGGCGCGCTTCCAGGCGCCGGCGTTCATTCACATCCGCACGATGGGCGGGCAGGCGGGGCCGGGCGCGAAGCCGGCGGCGGCAGGCGCGGCGGCGGGGCCAAGGCTTCAGCCGCGCCCGATGCCATGACCGGGTTGCAGGAGATCATCGCCGCTTCAGCCATCACGGGCATGCCGGTGCACATGGTGCATGTGACGTCGAGCGGGCTGCGGCAGGCGCCGCGGCTGATTCAGACGGTGATGGAGGCGCGCGCGCATGGCGTCGATATCTCCACGGAGTGCTATCCCTATACGGCGGCGATGACGGGGATTCAGTCGGCGATCTTTGATGAGGGCTGGCAGCAGGTGTTGGGCATCAGCTATGGCGACCTGCAATGGATTGCCACCGGCGAGCGGCTGACGGCGGAAACATTCGCGAAATACCGCCGCGAGGGCGGCATCGTGATCATGCACATGATTCCGGAGGAGGTGGTGCGGTTCGCCGTGGGGCATCCTGAGGTGATCATCGCCTCGGATGGATTGCTGCGCGACGGCAAGGGGCATCCGCGCGGGGCGGGCACCTTTGCGCGCGTGCTGGGGCGCTATGTGCGCGAGCAGAAGGTGTTGACGCTGGAGTCGGCCATACGCAAGATGACGCTGCTACCGGCGCAGCGGCTGGAAAAGTTTGCCCCGGTGATGAAGAACAAGGGGCGCATCCGGGTGGGGGCCGATGCGGACATTACGGTGTTTGACGCGGCGCATGTGATGGACCGGGCCACGTTTGAGCAGCCGGCGCTGCCGTCGGGCGGCATCGCGCACGTGATTGTAGGGGGCGTGCCGGTGTTGTTGAATGCGGCCGTGCAACATGGCGTGCATCCGGGCCAGGGGATTCGCGCCGGGACGCGGTAGGGCGCGCGGCGCGAGGGGGCGCGGCGCGAGGGGGCGCTACTCCTCGGTCTCCAGCTTCCGTTTGAGCTCGTCGAGATTGACGAGAATGCTCTGGTTGCTGAGCATGAGCTGGGCCAGCACATCTTCAGCGGCGCGGGCGTCGCGGCGGCGTTGCGAGCGTTCGGCGTCGGCATCGATGAGTGGGCGGAGCCGTTCGATGACGGCGTCGGGGAGGGTGCTTTCCAGGTATTCGAGAGCCGTGCCGCGGAGGTAGGCGTCGTCGGTGTGGAGGCCGCGGAACGCGACGCGCAGCGGCTCTTTGGGAAAGAGCAGCATGAGCAGCGTGAAGACGTGCTCGAGGCTGCGCGAGGAGCGCGTGCGGAGGAACTCGTCCATGAGCGGCGAGATGTCGCTCTCCTCCACGCCGTCGAGCAAACGCTGGCCCTCCCACACCGGGCGGCTCACGTTAAGCTCCTTCTCGATGCGCTCCAGCAGGTGGCGCTGCTGGACCTGGATCCAGCCCACCTGGTCGTGCAGGACGGCCATGGCGCGGCCGCACTGGTACCGGACCTCGAAGCGGCGGTCGCCCAAGGCCTGCATGAGGCCGTCGAAGACCAGTTGCGAGCGGGCGGCGGCGAGCACGCGGGGGATGCGGCGGCGGATGGCGAAATCGGTTTGCGGGTCGAGCAGGGCGTCGAGCAACTGACCGCTGCAGCCGGCCACGGCGGCGCGCAGGGCGCGGGTGGCTTCGGGGTACATCTGGTCCCAGCCGAGGAGTTGAATGACGTGCGGGACGAGGGCGGGCTTGAGGGGCGAGTTCAGGGCGAGGGCGCGGTGGGCGCGGCGGACGTCGCCGGAGCGCAGTTCGACGATGGCCGAAACGACGGGGTCGCCGAGGATGGCGCTGGTGGTGGCCGCGGCGGCGCCGTGGAGCAGCGTGGGCACGTCGGCGGAGCTGGGCAGAGCGGCAATCTGCATGGAAGAGTCGGCGCGGGAGGGAGCGCGGCGGGGCTGGAGGGCCTGATAGACACCGGTTTGGGCGGGCAGCATGGGCGTGGAGTCCATGCCGCCGGTGAAGCCGAGGCCCTCTGTGCCTGAGGCGTCGGCAAACTCGCCGGCGCGTTGGAGGAGGTTGCGTTCGAGCGCGTCGACATAGGCGTTCTGGAGGCGGCTGGCGACCCACAGGCTGACCAGGGCGACCAGGACGGCGGCGGTGAGGATGGCCTGGTTGGCGATGGCCGCGCCGAGCAGGAGGAGGACCTTGACGAGCATGCTGCCGAGGGCGTCGCCAAGGCGGTCAAAGCCGACATCGACGGCCTGTTTGGCGGCGCGCTTTTCCCTGGCCGGGATGGGCATGTAGAACAGCTCGTAGCCGGCGCGGAAGAGCGAGCTGCGGAACACCTGTTCGATGCCGCGGGCGAGCGTGCCGGTCCAGACGCCGGGCAGGATGAGGGCGGTGAGGCCGCCGAGGGAGACGGCCAGGGGGAGCGTGCCCACGGTGCGGGCCACGCCGAGCCGCTGCAGGGAGATACCGCTGAGCAGCGTTTGGGCGACGAAGGAGAGCACGCCGGTGACGGCATAAAAGAGGGCGAAGAAGCGCAGCAGTTCGACTCCGTTGCCATAGCGCAGCGTGGCCTGGTATTTGAAGACGTAGTCGATCATGGCCGCGCTCATCGTGCCGAGCATCACCAGCCAGGCCAGTGTTTGCAGATAAGGCGCGCCGCGGAGGGCGCCGAGGACAGAAGGAGCGGGCTCCTCGCTTTCCTTGCTTCGGGCCGGCGAACGGGCGCCGGCGCTGCGTCCGGCGAGCACAAAGAACCGCCACAGCAGTGCGGCGCAGATGAAGTGGTAGAGCGTGAGCACGGGCAGCGTGATGGAGACGCCCGAGGCGGCGGCCAGCCGTTCGGCAACGACGCCTCCGAGGACGCCGCCCACAGAGCCTGCGCCGGCAATGCGTCCCACCTGGCGCTTGGCTTCGCGCGGGTCGAAGCTCTCGTTGACGATCGACCAGAAGCCGGAGGTAAGTAGCGGGCCAAGGCTGACGATTTGCAGGTAGAGCAGGACGGCGGTGAGCTTGGGGAAGGCGGCCATCTGGCTCCACACGGCGAGCGTCAACACGCCGCTGAGGGCGAAGGCGGCGGGCATGAGACGCCCCGGCGTCCAGCGCGTCATGGCGCGTGAGCTGAGGAGCACGGAGCCAAAGCTCACCACGGCGGCGGCGAGCACCATTTGCGGCAGCGACGAGACGGGGAAATTGGAAAGGAAGACGGCGTCGCGCACGGCCTTGGAGCCGATGTAGTGGGCCATCATGGCGGCGGCGGCGGCCATGGCCATCCAGGCGGGCGCGTATTTGCGGACGGCTTGCATGGGCTAGGCTCGAGGCGGCCCCTGTGTGACGGGAGCAGCGCCTGAGGTGGCGCGGACTTCGCTTGTGGCGGCGGCGTCCGGCTGCGGATCCTCTGAGGCGAGAATCTGCGGCCAGCGGGCCATCAGGGCGATGCCGCGTGTCTGGAAGTCGATGCGGATGCGGCGGTTCATTTCGCGGCCCACTTCCCATTGTTTGCCGGGGACGGTCTTGAGGCGGGCCTTGAGGATGACGCCGGTGTCGAGGAACTGGTCGACGCCCCAGATGTCCACCGGTTCAAGCATGCACGCGCCGAAGGCCTCTTCGCCGCGCAAATTGGCGTCGATTTCGCGGATGGCCTGGATGGCCTGGTCGACGTCGGCTTCAAAGGTGATTCCGATATTGAGCACGTAGCAGGAGTAGACGCGCGTACGGTTGGCCAGCGAGGTGATGGCGCCGTTGGGGAAGACATGGACAACACCTTCGGCATCACGCAGGACGGTGGTGCGGAGGTTTAACTCTTCGACGACGCCGCTGACGCCGTTGATGATGGCGATGTCGTTGACACGGATCTGGTCTTCGAGCAGGACGAAGACGCCGCTGATGACGTCGCGGGCGAGGTTCTGTCCGCCGAGGCCGACAGCGATGCCGGCGGCGGCGCCGGCGCCAGCCATGAGCGGGGCGACGTCGAGGCCGAGTTGCCTCAGGCCGAGGCCGATGGCGCCGACCCAGACGAGCACGGTGATGACGGTTTGCAGCGCTCCGCTGATGGTGGTGGCGCGTTTCTCGAGTTCGATCTTGTCGGCGCCGTTCTGCGGCCGCATGAGGCGCAGCAGGCGGAAGCGCAAAACGTTGATCAGACGGCGGGCAATCCACACCAGGACGACGGCGCCCAGCAGGACGAGGAACGCCTTGCCGAGGGGGAGCAGATCCTGAAGGGTGAAGTCCTCGAAGCGGGGGAGGACTCGTTGCAGGCCCATCTATCTATGGTAATCGCGAGGGCGGGAGTGGGGGGAGATAAAGGCGAGGCATGATGAGGGTTGCCGCTGAAATAGCAAACGGGACCACCCGTAGGCGGTCCCGTTTGCAGGCGCGTGAGCGCGGTTAGCGTTCGATGGTGTCGCCGGCGTAGGCTTCCATGCCCATCTCGGAGAGGTCGAGGCCGCGGGCCTCTTCCTCGGGGGAGACGCGGATGCCCATCACCATTTTGATGACGAACCAGCCGGCGAAGGTGATGGCGAGGGTGAAGCCGGCCACGGCGAGCGTGCCGATGAGCTGTGTGGTGAGCGACTCCATGCCGCCACCGTAGAAGAGGCCGGGCTTGCCGCCGCCGGGGGAATCGGGCGAGGCGAACAGGCCGATTGCGAGCGTGCCCCAGATGCCGTTGGCGAGGTGGACCGAGAGAGCGCCCACGGGATCGTCGATCTTCATCTTGTCGAAGAAGAGGACGGCCGGAACGACGATGATGCCGGCGATGAAGCCGATCCAGAAGGAGCCGGCGACGGAGACGAAGTTGCAACCGGCGGTGATGCCGACCAGGCCGGCGAGGGCGCCGTTGACGGTCATGGTGAAGTCGGGCTTGCCGAGCATGACCCAGGCGAGCACGGTGGAGCTGAGGATGGCCGCGCAGCAGGCGAGGTTGGTGGTCATGGCGACGTGGCTGATGGCCCCGGGATCGGCGGCCATGGTGGAGCCGGGGTTAAAGCCGAACCAGCCCAGCCAGAGGATGACTCCGCCGAGGAAGACCATCGACATGCTGTGGCCGGGGATGGGCAGCATGGAGCCGTCGGCTTTGAACTTGCCCTTGCGTGGCCCCAGCAGCAAGATGCCGGCCAGGCCGGCCCAGCCGCCCACGGCGTGTACGACAGTGGAACCGGCGAAGTCGCGGAAGCCCATGCCGGCCAGCCAGCCGCCGCCCCAGATCCAGTGCCCTGTGGTGGGGTAAGCGACGCCGACCAGAAGCAGTGTGAAGACGATGAACGACTTGTAGTGGATGCGCTCAGCCACGCAGCCGGAGACGATGGTGGCCGCCGTGCCGGCGAAGACGAGCTGGAAGAAGAACTTGGCGAGCAGCGGAACACCGGTCCAGTTCAGCGAGCTGAAAATGCCTTTGTAGGCATCGCCGGTGGCCGGGCTGTTGTCAATGCCGCCGAGGAACCAGCCGTTGGAGCCGAAATAGGCGCTGCCGTCGCCGTACATGATGGCAAAGCCGATGGCCCAGTAGGCAAGGGTGGAAAACGCAAAGACGATGAAGTTCTTGCCGAGAATGTTGGTGGCGTTCTTGGCGCGGCAGAGGCCGGCTTCGACAAAGCCGAAACCAGCGTTCATCCAGAACACCAGAAACGCGGTGACCAGCACCCACACGGTGTCGAGCATCACTTTCAGCTCGGCGCCGGATGGACCCGCGGCCGGCGTTTGTGCGGACAAGGTGCCTTGCAGCGCTAACGCGCCCAAGAGCAGCAGTGGCCATTTAGGCCGAGCGCCTGCGGTTGGCAGATTCATTCCGATGATCTCCTCTGTTGAGATTGGTTAGGCGCTGCAGCGTAGGGACGGTGGGAAGGACAAACAGATGCGCCCTAACCATCGACGCTGACGGGGCGCTGATATAGGCAAGGTAAACGATGCGGCGCAAGCATGCAAAACCAAAATTTCGATGTTGTGGAGAAGAAATTTCTATTGGCACGCGCGGGCCGCCATTTAGTAGAAAGATAAGGCGGAGTGAAGGCCGGGCATTCGCACACGGACGCCTGGACGGAGAAGCTGTCGAGTGGCGATTTCCGAGAGCTACGTGATTCAGCTGCTGTTGCAGGAAACCACGGCGGCGGCCGGAGCGCCCTGCAGTGGCGCGAGAAAGAGACCGACGGCTATGTGGCGCATTCCCGCGGCGTACGGCTGGACCTGGACAACATCATGAGCCGCGCCGGAGCGCGCAAACAGCTCACCTGCACGGTTGGCGTGGAAAGCGTCTTCCTCATCGAACCCGGCCGCACGGGGATCTTTACAGAGCAGTATGCAAACGAGGATGATTGGAGGCTTGTGCGGTTGATGCGCGACCTGTACGCGGCGGCGGCACGGCAGTGCGCGGCGCGGCGCAATCGAACCGAGGAGCAGGAAGCCGGAATCCGGGAGTCGATTTTCCGGCGCCTGATGGGCGGCGCCGCGGAACAGACGGAGAGCACAGAGAGCGAATGATACCCGCCAGCGGGCCGATGGCCTTCTTTTTATCGACCGGATCGCATGAAGCGCTGGCGTTGCCGCTGGCGATGTTGACGATATTTGCATCAGCCAAGCTGCTTGCTGAGATTTTCGAGCGCATCGGCATCTCGGGCATTGTGGGCGAGATTTTTGCCGGTATGCTGATTGGCCCCAGTGTCCTGGCCTGGGTGGCGCCGAACGAACTGCTCGTCTCGCTGGCCGACCTCGGCGTGATGTTCCTGTTGTTCCGCGTGGGGTTGGAGGTAAAGCCGGAGGAGCTGTTGAAGCTGGGCGGCTCGGCGGCGCTGGTGGCCGTGAGCGGCGTGATTGTGCCCATGATCATGGGCTGGGGCATCATGCGGTTTTGGGGTTCGCCGCAGATTGAGGCCATTTTCGTGGGCGCGGCGATGGTGGCCACCAGCGTCGGCATCACGGCGCAGGTGCTGGCGGCCAAGGGACTGCTGCAGCAAAGGTCGAGCCAGATCATATTGGCGGCGGCGGTGATCGACGACGTACTGGGCTTGCTGGTGCTGGCCTCGGTGAGCGGCATGGCGCGCGGCGAGGTGAACCTGGTGGAGATCGCCCTCACGGCGGGCCTGGCCATTGCGTTTGTGGTGGGCATTGCCCTGTGGGGCAACAAGGCGATGGGGAAGATCGTTCCCCGGGCGCAGGAGAGCTTGCGCGTGGCCGAAGCCGAGTATGCGCTGGCGGTGGTGTTGTTGTTTGCGTTGTCGGTGCTGGCGGTTTACATCGGCGTGGCGGCGATTGTGGGCGCGTTCTTCGCGGGCATGGCGCTGGCGGGCCGTGTGGGCCATCGCGTGAACGATCTGGCCAACGGCGCGGCCGAACTGCTGGTGCCGTTCTTCCTGGTGGGCATCGGGCTGCATGTGGATCTGTCGGCATTCCGCGATCAATCGATGATGATTCTGGCCCTCGTGCTGTTGCTGGCCGCCGTCGCCTCGAAGTTCATCGGCTGCGGCGGGGCGGCACTGGGGTTGGGCAAGGCCGAGGCGATGCGCATTGGCGTGGGGATGATTCCGCGCGGCGAGGTGGGGATGGTGGTGGCGCAGATCGGGCTCGGCATGGGCGCGATCACGCAAAACATCTACGGCGTGGTGGTGTTCATGGCCGTGGCCACGACGGTGGTGGCGCCGCCGCTGCTCAAGATCGCCTACAAGGGAGTGGAGGCGGCGGCGCCGGAAGAGCGATATTCGCTGGGATGATTTGAGGGTAAGTTACTGCGCGGGCAGGCGCGTGGTGTGGCGTTCCACCATCTGCCACTGTTTGCCGTTCTTGATCCACACCTGGAGCATGGCGAGGTGAATGTCGCCGGCGGCGGCGTGGGCGGTCATCTTGGCGCGGATGGTGGCGGTGTTGCCGTAGACGTGGATGGTCTGCGAGTGGACTTCGAAGTTGCCGGGCGACTTGACGAGCGCGTCGATGGCTTCCTTCTTGTTTTCCAGCTTGGCGTTGGAGTGGCTGTATTGGAGGCCTTCGGCAAGCACGGCGGACAGCGCGGCGGCGTTGCCCGCCTTGGCGGCTTTGAGGAAGGCATCGTGGGCGGCGCGGACCTCGGCTTCAGCGGCGGTCTCGGCCGTGGCGGTGAACGCGAACGCGCACAGGGCGGCGGTGAGGAGCAAGGATCTCATAGGGAACGATGATACTGGATTCACGCGCTGGTGGAGGGGAGTGGGAGCTGGGCGAGGTGGAGTTCGAGCAGGACCTCATCCTCTTCGACGCCGTCGATGAGGACGTGGCGCGTGTAGCGGCCGCATACGGTGAAGCCGAGCGACTGGTAATAGGCGAGCGCGGCGGCATTGGTGGCGCGCACCTGGATGACGAACTTGCGGTAGCCGCGGCTGAGGGCAAAGCCGAGGGTGGCCTCAAACAGACGGCGGCCAATGCCCTGCCCGCGAAGTCCAGTGCGCACGTAGGTACCCAACTGGCCGACATGCGCCATGGAGGAGATCGAGGCGGCGTACTGTTCGAGCACCTGGTAGCCCAGCAGTTCACCTTCTCCGGTTTCGGCGAGGTGGATGCACTCGCGCGGTGACTGCTGCTCGATGTAGCGGCGCTGTTCGGCGGCCGGCCAGGGCTGGTCAATGGCCGTGTGGATGCGCTCGCGCGCAATCTGTTCGAGCAGCGCCACAAGCGCCGGAGCGTCGTCCGTTGTGGCGCGGCGGATGATTATGCCGAGGCCGCCTTGAGGATCTCGCGGACGCGCTTGGCGACGATCTGCGCTTCGCCGGGTTGCAGCATCCAGAAATTCATCACCAGTTCATCGGGGCGCGAGGGGGTCACTTCGATGGCCGGGTCGCCCGAGCGCAGCTTTTCGATCACTTCGCGCACGGTGATCTTCACCTTCGAGGTGTCCCACTTCATGTGGAGGTGGGGCGTGCGGTTGGCGATCTCGGGGACGTCGACGGTCATCTGGATGGAGGGGATCGAGGAGACCGAATCCTGCACCAGCTTGCAGCGCTTCTCCCATTCCTTGAACTCGGCGGCGTGGTCCATCTTCACGTAGGCTTCGATGGCGGCCATCATGCCGAGCAGCTCTTCCTTATTCACCTTGAGGCCGCGGCCGATGGTGTCGCCGTTGGGCGAGGAGTTGGCGCGGGCGGCTTCGATCAGGTCGGTGCGGCCGAGAAGGAGGCCGGCGCTCTGCGGTCCGCGGAGGCCTTTGCCGCCGGAGAAGGTGACGAGGTCGAAGCCCATCTTCGACCACTTCCAGAGGTTTTCCACCGGCAGGGCGTCGGCGGCGGCGTCGTTGAAGCTGGGCACGTTGTGCTTCTTGCAGATTTCGACGAACTGCTGGTCCTTGATCTGGCCGACGTTGTTATTGGCGTTGAAGAAGAGGGCCATGGCCGTGTTGGCGTTGCAGGCGCGATCCATCTGTTCGGCCGTTTCGACCTCGACGAACTTGATGCCGCAGTTGCGCACGGCGTGGTCATAGCCATAGCGGTGCGACTTCTGGATGATGACCTCGCTCTTCATGCCCGTACCGGCGATGTCCGGGATGCGGCGGATCCACTCCGGGTTCTTGCCGGCGACGCAGGCGGCCGTGCCGACGACAAGGGCGCCGGCGGCGCCCGAGGTAACCATGGCGGCGTCGACGTGGAGCAGCGAGGCGAGCTTTTTGCCGACGGCGTCGTGGAGGTCATTGAGTCGGACGAACTGGCGCGAGGCGTATTCGTAGGCGGCCACGCAGTCAGGATGCATCAGGGAGGCCGTGAGCATGGTGTAGGTGCCGGCGGCGTTGAGGAAGGGGCGCACGCCCAGTTCCTTGAAGTAGTCGCGTTTGGCGGTGGCAGCCGTAAGGGCAGCAGGCATGAGACCTCCTACGACAGGCAGGCTGGAAAGGGTTTTGATGAATCCGCGGCGATGAGACATGGGTTTGACCTCGATAGGGTTAAAGCTACCACAGGAGGGGAGGAGGGGGAAAGACGTGAGGAGGGAGTACGGTGAAACACCCGGAAATCGGCACGAGGACGTGGTGTTTCGCACCGATAAGGGAGGAGGAAGGGAGGGTGCCGTCTTGAACATCTTTCGGCAACAGGAAGTGGAGTTGGCGCAGGAGGAACTGGCGAAGGAATTCGACCAGAAATTCGCCGAAGAGGTGCCGGCGCTGGCGGCACGCTGGGCGCGGCGGGTGGAACTGCACGGGTTGTGGCTGGACGGCAACAAGCGCGAAGGCGTGCAGATGTCGGTGGCCGACGGGACGTTTACGGGCCTGTCGCTGCCGGGGGTGCGGTTGTCGAAGTCGGTGATGCCGGGCGGGACGTGGCTGGAGGCGGACCTGAGCGGCACGGACCTGTCGCAATCGGAGTTGCAGCGGTCGGATTTCCGGCGGACCTCGCTGAACCGGGCGGACCTGAGCGAGAGCGAATTGGACGAGTCGAATTTCGAGCAGGCGTGGCTGTTGGGGGCCAACCTGAGTGAGGCCAAGCTGGGCAACTGCCGGATGGCGGGGGCGAACCTGGGCGAGGCGCGGCTGCAGGGGGCGACCCTGACGCAGTGTGACCTGACGATGGCGCAGATGGCGTCGGCGGCGCTGCACCAGGCGCGGCTCTATTCGTCCAATCTCAGCGGCGCGGTGTTGGACGGGGCGAATTTCTACCGCGTGCGGGCGCAGTTGTGCCGGTTTTTCCAGGCGCAACTGGTGGAGGCGAACCTCTCGTATGGCTCGTTCACGGATTGCGATTTCAGCCAGGCCGAGATGGCGCGGGTGAACTGCCAGAACTCGGACATGAGCCGGGCGCAGTTCACGCGGGCCAAGCTGCGCAGCGCCGATTTCCGGAACACGAAGCTGAGCGGGGCGGACTTTTGCGGAGCGCAGCTACAAGGGGCGCGGTTCCAGGGCGCGCAGTTGCTGGCGGCCGATTTCCGCGATGCCAACTTGCAAGGTGCGCGAGAGATGACGGCCGATCAGCTGGCGCTGGCGCGGACGGACCAGACGACGATTCTGCCCAACGGCACGGCGGGGCCGTATATGAAGCGCTCCGGGGCTGAGAAGCCGGGGCTGGTGCGGTAAAGGACGGCAAGGCGCGGCAAGGCGCGGCACGGGGCGGCAAAAGGCAGTAAGGCGCGGGAAGGTGCGGTTACCCCACCCGGACCTCTTCGCCGACCTTCTGCAGGACGATGCGCTGCGAGTCGTTGCCGGCGGCGTTGTGGAGGCGTTCGATGGGTTCGAGGAAGGGCTCGCGGCCGAGGGGGAAGGTCTGGTGGTGCATGGGGAAGAAGCGCTCGGCGTTGGCTTCATTGGCCATGCGCCAGGACTGCTCGGGGGTGCAGTGGGCGCGGATCCAGGGGTTGTAGGCGCCGATGGGCATGAGGGCGAGGTCGAAGGGGTGTGAGGTCCTCAGGTCGCGGAACAGATGGGTGTTGGCGGTGTCGCCGGCGAACAGGACACGGCGGGTGGGGCCGTCGCCGTTGGACTCGATGATGTAGCCGTTGTAGCCGCGCCAGGTATCGGAGCGCAGGCGGGCGCCCCAGTGGTTTACTTCGATGGCCGTGATGCGCACGGGTCCGGCTTGCAGGCTCTGGCCCCAGCGCAGTTCGCGGACGCGGGCGTAGCCAGAGGTGTTGATGATGTCGGAGGTGGCGTGGGCCATGACGAGTTCGGTGGCCTTGTTCTCCAGGGCCGACATGGAGGGGGTGTCGAGGTGGTCCATGTGGGCGTGGGAGTTGAGGATGAGGTCGATTTGTGGGAGGTCGCCGAGGTCGAGGGCGGGCTCGATGAGGCGCTTGGGGCCGAGGGTGAAGAGGCCGAGGTTGATGCCGGCGCGGGAGCTGAAGACGGGGTCGGTGAGGATGGTGTAGCCGTTGATGCGGAGGAGGATGGTGGAGTGGCCGAGCCAGGCGGCGTGGAGGCCGCGGTTGGACCATGTGCGCCAGTCGGGCTTGCGGGTGGAGGGCTGGATGCCGCGGCGGAGGTCGCGCATGTACTGCTGCCAGAAGGTGGGCGAGACGCGGTAGGCGCCCACGGCCGCGGCGCCGAGGGCGGCGGTGGCGCCGATGCCGGAGACGATGAGGCGGCGGGAGGTGATCAATCCCATGAGAAGCGCTCCTCGGTCCAGGGGTTGCCGTTCATGTGGTAGCCGTTGCGTTCCCAGAAGCCGGCGACGTCTTCGGGGAGAAATTCGAGCCCGGCGATCCACTTGGCGCTTTTCCAGGCGTAGAGCTGGGGGACGATGAGGCGGGCCGGGGCGCCGTGTTCGACCTCAAGGGGGACGCCGTCGTGGGTGAGGGCGACCAGGGCGTCGTCGGCGGTGAACTCGGCGAGGGGGATGTTGGTGGTCCAGCCGTAGTCGTAGCCGTAGGCAAGGACGTACTTGGTTTCGGGCTTGAGGCCGCCGGCGAGTTCGAGCAGGTGTTTGGTGGAGACGCCCTCCCAGATGTTGCCGAGGCGCGACCAGCGGGTGACGCAATGGAAGTCGGCGAAGACCTTAACGCGGGGCAGTTGCTGGAACTCGGCCCAGGAGAGGTCGACCTCGCGGTGGACGCCGCCCCAGATGCGGAAGCGCCATTTGTCGAGGTCGATGCGCGGGGGGCCGGAGGCGTCGAGCACGGGCCATTTGCGCGTGCGGGATTGGCCGGGCGGAATGCGGTTGTCGCGCCGGGTATCGGGGCTGATGATGACGCCCTCGGGCTGGCCGGCCGGCGAGGGGGCGGCTTCTGGCTGTAGCTTGTCGATGTCCACTCCTACCATTTTGACGAGTTTGGACACGATTGGGTTCATGAATGTAATCTGACACGAGAGCGGGGGGCGGTGTGAGCCACTAGGAATACGGTGGCTCACATGCACAGGAGGGTGTGGCTTAGCTGGATTGTGGGGGGGGCGCGAGCGGCGGCGGCGGCGCAGCGGAGGCGCGCGACCGCGGGGGGCGGGCGCAATTCATTGGCGGGACGGTGGAAGATCTACCGGTGGGGGTGAACGGGGCGCTGTTCACGACGCACCGGCTGATGTTCCACTTCGCGACGAAGAAGACGACGCTGGCGGTGCCGTATGAGCGGATCAACCTGCTGGAGTATGGGCAGAAGGTGGACCGGCGGTATGTGGCGGCGGTGCTGCTGTCGCCGCTGTTCTTGCTGAGCAAGTCGCGGCGGCACTTTTTGACGCTGGGGTATGTGGATGAACGGGGGGATCAGCAGGCGCTGGTATTCCAGGTGGAGAAGGGGGATGTGCGGGTGGTGCTGTCGTCGCTGGAGGCGCGGACGGGGGTGAAAGTGACGTTTCAGGACGAAGAGGCGAGGAAGGCGGGCAAGGGATGAGGTGGCGAAGAAATGGGTTCGTTTTGTCACTTTTTTGTGGCCTGGCGGGGGCGGGGTCGGCGCCGGCAGAACCTGAAGTAGTGGTTGAAGATCAGGTACTTGGCTTATTGAGAATTAAGCGCTTGTATGTGGAGAAACTGGAGGGGGGCGAGTCGTCGGGGCAGATCCGGGACATGATTGTGGGGAGCCTGCACCGGTCGGGGTTGTTCGTGGTGACGGAGAATTTGGAGCGAGCGGATGCGGTATTGAAGGGGTCGGCGGAGGACATGATTTTCACGGATACGTTTCAGTCGAGCGAGGGGGTGAACGGGCGGACGAGTTTCAGCGGTGGGACGGAGCGGGCGTCGAGCTCGCAGTATTCGCGGGGGCCATCGTTCAGCGCGGGGGTGGGGGATAGCGAGTCGACGCGGATTGCGGAGCGGAAGCATGAGGCGGTGGCGGCGGTGCGGATTGTGGCCAAGGACGGGGATGTGGTGTGGGCGACGACGCAGGAGAGCCTGGGGGCGAAGTTCCGCGGGGCGAGCGCGGATGTGGCGGAGAAGGTGTTGAAGCAGTTGCAGGCGGACTATCAGCGGGCGCGGCAGTTGAAGAATGGCGGGGGGTTGCAGACGCGCGGGCCGGAGGCGGCGCTACCGGCCGTGAATGCGAACCCGCTTCCGCGTTGAGGTGGCTCCGGCGACGAGTTCCACGTCACGCTCGGGGACGCCGAAGTGGCGGGCGAGGACTTCGCATAACTCCTGATTGGCCTTACCTTTTTCGGGTACGGCTGCAAGTTTTACTTTCAATGCGCCGTCGGCCATTTCGCCGATCACTTCGCTCTTGGAGGAGCGGGGGATGACCTTGACGTTCACTTCCATGGGGGCAGGTTCACTTCCTTGGGGGGCACGTTCACGGCCATAGGGGGCGCGCTCACTTCCATGTGCTGGGTCATCGTGAGATGGAGTAAAAGTGCTCACCGCTAGTGAGTATTCCGCGCTGCGGGCGGGGATTCTCAAGGCATCGGGGTCTACCGATCCGAGGTGGGTCTTCAAAGAGCGGGGAAGCGAAGCCGCCGCTCTCCGTTCATCGTCTCGATGAGCCCATCGGACAATCCCTCGGCATGGCTGCGTCCCCGCAGTGCCGCTTCGGTTTCGCCCGGCGACATCATTGTAGCGCCTCCGCGACCCGTGCGGCCAACTTCCGGATGCGCCGTGATCCGGGCACGATCCCGCTGGCGATGACCACTAGCGGCGTAAGGCCGATAGTAGGTCCGGTGATCTGGCGAAGCAGTACCCGAGTGGCAGCCGTAGTGGAAAGAGAAACACTGTGCCGTTGATCGTGAGCAATCGGAAAACCCAATGCTCCCGGTATCATGGAGGAGTGAAGCTGACCATCGAGTTGGATCGGGAAGACGACGGTCGCTGGATCGCCGAAGCCCTCGAATTGCCCGGCGTGATGTGCTACGGGCAGACCCGTGACGAGGCAATCAGTAATGCCGAACGACTCGCGATTGAGGTGATAGCGGATCGCATTGCTCACGGCGAAATGGCATCGGCGGCGCTCGCCGTTTCCTTCTCGATTCCAGGTGAGCAACTGGCCAGCCACTAAAGCACGGCGCGTCCTCGCCGCGTTCGAGAGAACCGGTTGGCGGGTGAAGCGGCAGCGGGGCTCTCACCGTCTCCTGGCTCACCCGACTTGGCCAGACTACGAGTTCTCGTTTCCTGATCAGGATGAAATCGGGCCCAGGATGCTGGCTCGCATCGCCAAGCGGACGGGGTTGATGCCGGATGATCTTTGACGTGACCTCCGCCGTCGCTCGCTACTCACGCTTGTTCGAACGGAATCGGGTCCGGCTCGGTCCAGGCACCCGCGATCCGCGTGGGCGCTCGTCCGTCCTCCCCTTGCGCAAGGCGATCAACGGCGCCGCCCCACCGGATACCGCAACTGCCAACTGCTTCGGCACCGGGCTTCAAGCCTGGTGCTGGAGTTTGGACGTTTGAGGCTCAACCAGTACGACTACGCACTTGGTGCCAAGAACAGTACTACTGTGCCGTTAGTCAGGATTGATTTCTACCTCACGCGCCTGGAGCCTCTGGCGAGTAGATGGGCCGGAACGTCCAACTGATAGATGGATGCCCCCCCCCCCCCCCCCCCCCCCCCCCCCCCCCCACCCCCCCCCCCCCCCCCCCGCGGCCCCCCCCCCCCGCCCCCCCCCCCCCCCCCCCCCCCCCCCCCCCCCCCCCCCCCCCCCCCCCCCCCCCCCCCCCCCCCCCCCCCCCCCCCCCCCCCCCCCCCCCCCCCCCCCCCCCCCCCCCCCCCCCCCCCCCCCCCCCCCCCTCCCCCCCCCCCCCCGCCCCCCCCCCGCCCTCCCCCCCCCCCCCCCCCCCCCCCCCCCGTTTTCGAACTTTCGGCGGCGGATTGTTGGCAAGATTGGGAGACGGAGTCTGGGCTCGCACACAAGTCCCCAGAACGCCGCATAGGGTCCGCCGACTTAGCACTTCCTTATGCTAGCAGGAGCTTCCGTTCTCGACTAGTCGCGCAGTGTCGGCTGAACGGATCGGGTCGGGCAGACAGAGACTGAGCCGCCGTGAAGCGCTGTTAGCACACTAGGCGTGCTAATGTGTTAGGTATGATCCGCTCGTTTGGTGACGGGGTCACGCGGGACATCTGGAATGGCGTTAACAGCAAAGCTGCGCGACGAATACCACAGGCACTGTGGCAAGTGGTGCGTCGCAAGCTGGACCAGATCGACGCTGTGACCAGACTTGAAGATCTGCGAACGCCTCCCGGCAATCGCTTACACGCGCTGACCGACGACCTTGCGGGGTATCATGCAATCCGCGTCAATGATCAGTATCGCGTGGTTTTCCGTTTTGAAGGGCAAGACGCGCACGATGCGCGGTGTGCAGACTACCACTGAGGAGATGACTATGTTGCCGGCCAATCGCCCCCCCACCCATCCCGGAGAGATGCTGCTCAAAGAGTTTCTCGAGCCACTCGGAGTTTCGCAGTCTGCCGCCGCGGCCCGGATGGACATTCCGTTCCAGCGCCTCAACGCCATTGTCAATGGCCGCCGTGCCGTCAGTGCGGAGACAGCTCTGCTCCTTCAGGACCTGACGAGATGGGACGCGGAGATCTGGTTGCGATTGCAGGCGAAGTGGGACCTGTGGCACGCCAAGAAGGCGCGCCCAATGCGACCCAAGGTGCGCGCCCTCCCACGAAGCGCGTAGTGTGGCTGGTTGCCAAGGAGCGGGTAACGATTAGTCGCGCAGTGTTCCGCGAACTGGGACTGTCCACCAGCCAGCACCCCACTGGGTCCAGTAACGCCCTGTTGAAGTGAATCCGGGCGATTCCGAGCTAGCCGTCGGCTAACCGGAGGTTGAGTTAATGAGGATCGCCGTAGGTTCCAACCTCCGGCTGCGCCACAAACCCAGGGCTTGACCACATCCATGGGGGCACGCTCACTTCCACGGGAGGGAGACCAGTTGGCCGGAGTCAAGGGTGACGGGGGAGTCGAGGGGGCGGGTCCAGAGGGACGGGCCGGGGGTGTAGTCGGGGTTGAGCAGGAAGACGGCGCCGATGGCTTCGACGGTGCAGGCGCCGGCGAGGGGGGCGGGTTTGCGGGAGCTGGGGGGCTCGGTGAGGCAGGTGAAGCCGAGTTCGGCGATGTCGGCGGGCTTTGTGCCGGGGGGGAGTTCGACCGACATGCGGGCCCAGCCGGGGCGCTCGACGGCGTAGTCGGGGCGGCCGAGGTGGGCGGTGCGCCAGGGTCCGGTGCGGAGGCGGACGGCGGGACTGATGCGGGCGTCGCGGCCGGCGATGCGGGCTTCGAAGGTGAGGTAATGGCGGGGGTCGCTGATGTTCTGGCCGTCGACGGTGCCGAAGGCGCGGAGTTTGGCTTCGCGTTCGAGCTCTTCGGAGGCGACGCGGTAGGTCCAGGGGGCTTGGTCCATCACGAGTTCGCGGGAGGCGTTGGCGAGGTCGGCCGGGATGGGGGCGGGGGCCCAGCGGATGGCGCTGCGGCCTTCGGGGGCGACCATGTTGTTTTCGGTGACGACGCCGAGCAGGGGGTGGTGGCCTTCCTTGTCGCCGGCGAACTCGACGTCGGCGTGGCCACGGGTTTGGATGATACCGGAGAGTCGTTTACCGGCGGAATCGAAGGTAACGCGGTAGACGTATTCGATGTCGGTGGTGCGGCCCCAGCGGGCCATAAGGGCACGGGTGGAGGTGCCGCCGTCCTCGTTGGAAAAGATGACGGTGTATTCGAGGGTGGTGCGACCGGAGGAGCGGTCGCGGGTGCGCTCGCAGTAGGCGAGGAGGGGGACGTCGGAGAAGAGGAGGTCGTCGCGGCGGGCGAAGAGGATAGGGGCGTGGGCCATCATCAGGTGTTCGGGGTCGCCGGGGGCGAAGGTGCGGACTTTGATGGGACCGGTTTTGAGTTCAATGCCGTTGGGGGTGCGGGGGTCGCGTTCGACGGTGATCTGGTGCTTGCCGGCGGGGAGGTGGCCGAGGAGGATGGATTGCACGAGGGGCTGGCCGCCGAGGAAGACGGGGATGTGGGCGGCGAGTTTGCCGTTGACCAGGACGCGGGCGTAGGCGCCTTCCCTGCCCTTGCGGTTCCACTGTGAGTTGGGGGCGCTGAGTTCGAGATCGGCGACGACTTCGCGGGGGGCGCGGAGTTCGAGGGTGGCTTGGGCGGCGTTGAGCGGCGTGACGGCGAGGGCCAGGGCGAGGCAGGCGAACTTGGCGAGCTTTTTGAGCAGCCCTTCGGACTTGACGGGCTTGGTCATTACCTCCTGGACGAGGTGGCGTTCGGGCTGGCGTTCGATGTCGGCGGGCCAGCCGCTGACGACGAAGAGGCGGACGGTTTCGGAACGCCGGCGGAGGTCGCGGATGAGGGAGAGCCCTTCTTCGGCGGTGGGCAGGCGGAGGTCGAGGATGACGGTGTCGTAGCGGCCGGCGTCGAAGACGGTGAGGGCGTCGAGGGCGTTGGCGGCGATGGCGACGCGATGGCCGGCGCGGTGGATGATGAGCTTGCGGATTTCGAGTTGGTCGGGGTCGTCGTCGACAAGCAGGATGCGGCGCATTCGTCGTTCAGGGTAGCGTTGGGGGGATCAGAACACAATCTGGCCGATGACCAGTTGGGGCATGTCCTGGTTCCAGGACTGAGGGAGGTTGTCGAAGGGGAGGCGGAAGTCCTTGGTGTCGCCGGGGGAGAGGCCGCCGGTTTTGGCGCGGACGATGGGGACCGGCTGGCGGAGGACGACCTGGCCCATGGTGTCGTAGAAGACGCAGTAGAGGTCGACCTGTTTCAGATAAGTGGGTCCGTTATTCGTAATCTTGCCGGTGATCTCGACGACCGTGCCGCCCATGAGGCTTTCGTTGGCCTTCATGCCGACCTCGGCGAGTTTGAGACTGCGGACGTAGGCCTTGGCCTCGGGCGTGAGGACCATGCCTTGGGGGGCCTGCGAGGCGCTGCGTTGGATGAAGAGAAATGCGCCGAGTCCGGCGAGGGCGAGGACGCCGACGATGAGCAGCGGCACCATGCTGGAGCGCTCGGCGGGCGCTTGTTTGGTGGAAAGAAGGTCACTGGCCACTGATGGTCATCTCCCCGATGGCGACGGTGGGCGCGGCGACGGAGCCCCGGAATTCGAGGTCGTTGCCGATGGCGGCCACCTGATTCAGCATCTCTTTCAAGTTTCCCGCAATTGTGACTTTGGAAACAGGGAAGGCGATTTCGCCGTTCTCGATCCAGAGGCCGGCGGCGCCACGGGAGTAGTCGCCGGTGACGGCGTTGAAGCCATGGCCCATGAGTTCGGTGACGAAGAGGCCGGTGCCCATGCGGCGCAGAAGCTCTTCGGGTGAGAGCGCGCCGGCTTCGAGATAGAGGTTGCCGTGGCCGATGCCGGCGTTGCCGGTGAGTCCTCGGCTGGCGCTGCCGGTGGAGCGGAGGCCGAGTTTGCGGGCGGTGTAGGTGTTGAGCAAGTAACTCTTTAAGACACCTTTTTCGATCAAAATGTTCCGGCGGCTGGCGACGCCTTCGTCATCGAAAGGCGAGGAGCCGAAGAGGCCGGGCATGGTGGAGTCGTCGATGACGGTGACGTCGGGGGCGGCGACCTGTTCGCCGAGTTTGCCGGCCCAGATGGAGGCGCGGCGGTAGATGGACTCGCCGTGGAGGAGTTCAAAGACGTGGCTGAGCAGGGAGCGGGCGACGCGGGGTTCAAAGATGACCGGCGACTTGCGGGTGGAAAGGGAGCGGGCGTTGAGGCGGCGCAGGGCGCGTTCGGCGGCTTTGCGGCCAACCTCTTCGGGGGTTTCGAGCTTGAAGGCGGCGCGGGCGGCGGAGTACCAATAGTCGCGCTCCATGGCGTCGCCATCCTTGACGACGGGGACGACGCTGAGCGAGCAGTTGGAGGCGCGGTAGGAGCCGGTGAAGCCGCGCGAATTGGCGAAGGCGCTGGCGCCGAGGTAGCTGCCGAAGGAGCCGCCTTCGGAGTTGGAGACGCGGGGGTCGAGGGTTAGGGCGGCCTTTTCAGCGGCGCGGGCGAGTTCGACCTTGGCGGCGGCGTCGAGGGCTTCGACGTCGTTGTGGAAGAGGTCGAGGGGGTGGCCGATGGCGCCAAAGTCGGCGGCGTCGGGGAGGCCGGCGAAGGGATCTTCGGTGGTGATTTGGGCGAGGGCGACGGCTTGGGCGACCATGGCGGCGAGGCCGTCGGCGGAGAGGTCACTGGTGTAAGAGGAGCCGGTGCGCTGGCCGAAGAGGACGCGGACACCCGCGCCGCGAGAGCCGGCTTCCTTCACCTGTTCGACTTCGCCCATGCGCACCGTGGCGCTGAATTCACTGCCTTCGCTGATGGTGCACTCCGCATCGGTGGCGCCGGATTGGCGGGCAAGCGAGACGACGCGCTCGGCGATTTGTTCGAGGTGGGGAGCTTCGTGCCAGATCACCGGGCGGTGCCTCCGACGGTGATGCCATCGAGGCGGACGGTGGGGATGCCGACGCCGACGGGAACGCTTTGGCCGTCTTTGCCGCAGATGCCGATGCCTTCATCGAGAGCGAGGTCGTTGCCGACCATGGTGACGCGCTGCATGGCCTCCGGGCCATTGCCGATGAGGGTTGCGCCTCGCACGGGGCGGGTGAGCTTGCCGTCTTCGATGAGGTAGGACTCGGTGGCGTCGAAGACGAAGTTGCCGCTGGTGATGTCGACCTGGCCGCCACCGAAGGTAGCGCAGTAAAGGCCGTTTTTAACGGAGCGGATGATCTCTTCGGGGTCGCTCGCGCCGGCGAGCATAAAGGTGTTGGTCATACGGGGCATGGGGACGTGCTGGTAGCTTTCGCGGCGGCCGTTGCCGGTGGGGGTGGCGCCCATGATGGCGCCGGAGAGGCGGTCCTGCAGGTAGCCTCGGAGGATGCCGTTTTCGATGAGGACGTTGCGGTGGGTGAGGTTGCCTTCGTCGTCCATGTTGAGCGAGCCTCGGCGGGAGTGCATGGTGCCGTCGTCGATGACGGTGACCAGGTCGCTGGCGACGCGCTGGCCGACGCGGCCGGAGTAGGCGCTGGTGCCTTTGCGGTTGAAGTCGGCTTCGAGGCCGTGGCCGACGGCTTCATGGAGGAGGACGCCGGGCCAGCCGGGAGCGAGGACGACGGTGAGTTCGCCGGCGGGGGCGTCGACGGCGTCGAGTTGGATGATGGCCTGGCGGGCGGATTCGCGGGCGAAGTATTCGGGGGTCTTTTCGTTGAGGAAGAACTCAAAGCCGACGCGGCCGCCGCCGCCGGAGTAGCCGCGCTGGGGCGGGTTTTCTCCTTCGCGGGCGAGGACGAGGACGTTGAGGCGGGCCATGGGCTGGCGGTCGAAATTGATGCGGCCGTCGCTGGTGGCGACCAGGACATGCTTGAGGGTGTCGGCGTAGACAGCCTGGACCATGAAGACGCGGGGGTCGTAGGCGCGGGCAGCTTCATCGGCGCGGCGGACGAGGGCGACGCGCTCGTCGAGGGGCATGTCGGCGGGCGGGGTGAGGACGGGGTAGAGTTCGCGGCGGTCGCCGGAGAGGAAGCCTTCCTTGATGGTTTTGGCGGGGCCTTCGGCGATGCAGGCGGCGACGCGCGCGGCATGGCGGATGCGGTCAGGCGAGAGGTCGTCGGAGTAGGCGTAGCCGGTGCGTTCGCCGGCGAGGACGCGCACGCCGACGCCCATGGAGACGCCCTGGGTGGCGCTTTTGACGATGGATTCGTCGATGCTGATCGAGGTGGTGGCGAGGTATTCGAAGTAGAGGTCGGCGTAGTCGCCGCCACGGGAGAGAGCTTCGCTTAGCCAGCCTTCGAGATCGCGTTCGGTGATGCCGAATTTCGCGGCGAAGTAGGAGTCATTCAACTGCACCATTTCAGGCTAACATCCTGGGTGGCGGGGCGAGGACGGGTTTTCTTTACTGGTGTGGTTTGAATTGTTGGGATTCGTGGTAGTGGCGGTCGAGGCGTTGGAAGGTGTTTTCGAGGGCGGCGTCGTTGGGGTGGGAGCCGAAGGGGGCGCCGCGTTTGCGGGCGATTTCGGCTTTTTGGTGTTCGGAGGGCGGGGCTTCGCGGTAGGAGGTCGGAATGGAGAAGGGGGAGGTGATGGGGGCGTTGAGGTCGAGTTGGGTGGGGATGCGGGAGAAGGTGAGTTTCCAGCCGCTGGATTCAAGGGTGTGGACTTCGTCTTGGAGGGGGAAGCAATTGAGGGCGGAGCGTACCAGTGGGAGTGTTTTATCGGCGCCGCCGTTGACGAGCGCGTCATAGCGGAGGCGGCGAATTTCACAAGCCAACGGTTCGAAGGACTGGTGAGGCCTGAAGGCGGGGCGCCGGTGGAAGGTAACACGCAAAATTCCAACGAGTTATTGTTTCAGCCATTTTGCCCTTCAGCAGCGCTCGCCGCCCAGGCGAACAGCCCCTACCGGTGTACCACGGTTCCCGGCAAAAGCTCTCCTGTCTGGCGCTTACGCCTCAAAACCTTTTCTTAGGATATTTTAGGACGCCGAATAAGTGGGTTTGGGCGGTGAGCGTGGCTCCGGAGCCGGGGTCGCACACAGGGGAGGATTTCGGAGTTTTGAGTGCTGTAATTTCGCGGGGAGTGAGAGAGTAAGTGCTGATTAGTTTAGCTCGTCGGTGATGAGGAAGCGTTTGGCTTCATCGGGGAGAGTGACGGTGCGCGGGGAGAGTGAGCCGGGCTCGGGGGATAGCGGGTGATAGAGGACGGCGCGAGCGCCATCGGCGGTGTGGGTGGTGGTGATGGTGCGAGTGGGGCCGCCGGTGGGGCCATCGGTCTGGTGGAGGGTGAAGGGCTGAACCTGGGCTTGTGCGGAGAGGGCTAGTAAGAGCGAGAGTGTATAGGTTACTGCGTACCGCATGGCTTAGTGAGAATATTACCACCTACCGTTTCACGCTGGAAGGCAGGCCGTTTTCGACCCAGCCGAGGACGACGCTCTTGCCGTAGCGAACGATGAGTTCCTCGACGCGCTGCTGGACGGCTTCGTAGCGGCGGGTTCCGGCGGTGTGGGTGAGGGCGAGGGTGAGGCCTTCGAGGAACCAGCCGGGGAGGCCGGGTTTGGCGCGGGCTTCGAGGGCGACGTGGGTGAGCTCGTGGAGAAGGGTGGATTCGAGGACGCCGCGCGATTGGAGGACGCTGGCGGGTTGCATGCGGACGACGAGGCCTCGGGTGGCGGCGGCGACCATGCCGGGTTGGCCGGTGGCGTCGCGGTAGAGTTCGACGCTGGGGTAGACGCGGAGGCGGGGGCGTTGGGCGAGGGGCGTGCCGGTGAGGCCTTCGGCGCGGAGGAGGGCGCGGTCAGCGAGGGCGACGAGGGGCTTGTCTTCGGCGGGTTTGGTGGACCAGAGTTCGACGCGTTCGCCGCCGAGGACGCTCCAGGCGATGCCTTGGGCGGAGACGCCGGTGCGTGTGCCGGGGAAGTAGAAGGAGAGGATCTGGCGGGCGGTGGCGCCGCGTTCGGCGCGGGCTTCGGCGCCTGTCTGGCACATGCCGACGCCGTGGCCGGAGCCGTAGCCCTGGAGGCGGAGGGTGTCGCCTTCGTCGGTGAGTTGGAAGAGCGTGCTGGGGACGGTGGACCAGCCGAAGGCGCGGCTGAGGAGGAAGCGGAAGTCGCTCGCTTCGATGCGGGCGGAGGCGGTTTGGAGGAAGTTGGCGCGGCCGGAGTGTTCGCGGGCGGCGACGCGGAGGGAGTCGAGCGAGGCGAGGCCGAGGGCGCGGGCGGCGGCGGATTTGCAGACGCGGGAGGACCAGGCGCCGCGTTTGCGGGCGATGCAGGCGTCGTCGGTTTGGGAGATGAGGTAGGGGGCGGCGGCGGCTCCCCAGACGGCTTTGGCGGAGGCGGTGACGCCGCCGCAGTGTTGGTGATAGAAGACCTCGGCGGGGCGGCCTTCGAACCAGACGAGCTCGGCTTCGGTGTCTTCGACGGCCTGGGCGATGGCGCGCGGGGGCTCGGCGAAGCGGACGTCCTGGCAGTGGGTGGTGTCGCAGTAGTCGAAGCCTTGGGCGGAGTGGCGGCCGCGGTTTTTGACGGCGAAGGTGCGGGCGGCGATGGCCATGGCGCGGAGGGCTTCGCGTTGGCGCATGGAGTGGGCTTCGCCGGAGAGGGTGTAGTAGACGTAGTCTTCGAGGCGCATTTCGGCGACGGTGTGGAGGCGGCCGGCGCGGGCGGAGATTTCGACAGTGGCGGGGATGGGGACGGCTTTGTGCCGGGGGCGGCGAGCGTGGGGCGGGTGTAGCGGAGGGGCTTGGTGAGGGCGGCGGGGGTGAGGGTCTTACCGTTGACGGTGAGGGATTCGGGCTTCAACTCGGAGTAGAGGGAGATGCGGACGGTGCTGCCGCCGAGGGAGCGGGCGCTGGAGGCGGCGGGTTCGGGGGAGGCTCCGCGCAGGGCTTGGAAGGCCGCGCCGGCGAGGGGGGCGGCGTTGGCTGCGCCACGGCCTTGTTCGAGGAAGACGACGACGACGATTTCAGGCTTTTCGGCAGGGGCCCAGCCGGCGAACCAGGCGTGGGTGTAGGCGCGGGAGGGTCCGGCGGTGGTTCCGGTTTTGCCGGCGACGGCGAGGCCCTTGACGCCGGCGAGCTGGCCGGAGCCGTACTGCACGGAGCCGGCGAGGCCGTTGGCGACGTGGCCGTCGAGGGTGCGTTTGGCGGCCTGGAGGGCGAGCTGGCGGTAAGCCTTGGCTAGTTCGAGGGGGGTAACCTTGAGTCCCTCTTCGCCGATGGCGCCGAGGGTGAGGTTCTGGGCGGCGTAGGCGGTGAAGCCGTAGCGCTGGAGGAAGGAGGGCGGCGCGGCGAAGCGGAGTTGATCGAAGAACGAGTTGCAGGAGTAGGCGAGGGCTTCGGCGGGGCCGAGGGGGATGGCGGCGTCGGGGTGGGCGCAGTCGAGGCTGTGGCCTCCGGCGCTGAGCTTGCGGCGGCAGACCATGCGGGGGATGGCGGCGCCTTTGTGAGCTTCGCTCCAGGCGAGCCAGGTGAAGGGCTTCAGGGTAGAGCCGGGGGCGGCTTTGCGGGTGCGGGCTTTGTCGAGCTGGAAACCGCCAAGGATGCGGCCGGTGGCGACATCCAACACGATGGCTGAGCCCGCCTGTGAGCCGAAGGCGCGTGCCAGTTCCGTGTCGTAGCTGGCGGCGCACAACGGCAGGGCGCAGGCCAGCAGGTAAGTGAATCGCATTAGCGTCTTACGAGTGAATCGGGCGGTTGGCTCGCCAACTGTATGAGCGCTTCGAGCGTCTTGGCGCGCTGTTCAGGGGTGAGGGTGAGGTATTGGTGGCGGCCGGAGGGGGCGGGCGTGAAGGTGGTTTTGCCTTCGGCATCGACGGTGATGCGTCCGGGAGAGGAGAGGCCGAAGTAGCCGCGCGTGGGGCGGACGGCGTAGAGGACAGAGGTGAGATCCCAGGTGGGGCGGTCGTAGGGCATCTTCATGTAGTGGCGGTAGGCGTCGACGACGGGATGGTGGGGCGTGTATTGGTAGTCCTGCTCGATGCTGGCGGCGGGGTAGCGGACGGCGTCGCCGATCTCCCAGCCGGAGGCGACGATGGGGGTGGGCCAGTCGCGGAAGAGGGCGGTGGAGGCGGGGAGATCGATCTTCACGTTGTACTCGGCTTTGCGTTCGACGCCGGGGGCGGGAAAGTGGCCGGCCATGGTGGAGAGGAGGCGGACCTTTTTGGCGATGAGGTCGCGCGCACCGGGGAGGGTGAGGAGTTTGGCGAGGTTGGTGGAGAAGCCGACCTGGACGATGACGACGGAGGCGTCGGGCTGGGCGGCGAGGAGTTTGAGCAAGAGCGGGGCGGCTTCGGGGGCATCGTGGTGTCGAAGATGAGGCGGACGGGCTCGGCAAAGGATGAGGCGGTGAGGGCGAGGGCGCAGAGCCAGGCGGGAATCAGTCGCACAACTGACATGGTAGTGGGTTCGCGGAGGGCTTGCTAGCTGTGCTCGCCGTTGAGATAGGCGCGGCCGGCGCGGGCGATGGCTTCGAGGAAGCGCAGGCCGTCGTGCATGGTGCCGGTGTCGAACTGGGAGCCATCGTGATCGGTGGCGTTGCTGAGGACGGCGACGGTGGCGACGGCGGCGTGGCGGGCGATGCCGAAGGCGAAGAGCGAGGCGGCTTGCATTTCGACGGCGAGGACGCCCTGGCGGGCGTGGTCCTGGAGCTGCGATGGGGTTTCGCGGTAGGGGGCGTCGGTGGTCCAGACGCGGCCGGCGTGGACGGGCCAACCAGTGGCCGACAGTTCGCGTTCGAGGCAGCGCACGACGGCGGCGTCGCAGCGAGCTTCGGCTTCGGGAGCCAGGTAGTGATAGGAAGTGCCTTCGTCGCGGACAGCGGAATCGGCGACGACGAGACAGGGTAGGGGGAGGTTGGGTGAGATGCGTCCGGCGGAGGTGAGTCCGGTGAGGAAGCGGACACCGGCGGCGTGGAGTTGTTCGGCGATGAGGACGGCGTAGGGTCCGCCGATGGTGCGGGCGATGATGCCGCAGCGCTGGCCGGCAAGGTTGATCTCCCACATGGTGGTGTGGAAGCAGGCCCACTGGGGACAAGGGGTGGCCTTACCTTCGCGGACGAGCCAGTCGGTAAGGTCGCCGTCGAATTCGAGGATGCAGATGTCGGGGACCGGGCCGGGCTCGACGCCGCGCGATTGGCGGACGTCATCCATGAGCCGTTCGGGGGTGAAGGCGGAGGATTCCTGGAGGGGATGCCGCAGGAGCGGGCAGGGATCAGGATGGGGCATTGTTAGTGCGATTCGACGGCGCAGAAGCAGTAGAGGAATTGCTGTTGGGAGCCCCAGGGGGTGTCGTGGATCTCGTGGCGGCTTTCGAGGAGGCGGAAGCGGGCGCCGAATTCGCCGTGGAGGGAAGAGGCATCGTAGCGCATGACGTCGAGGCCGCTGCACTTGAGCGGGCCCTCGGGGCCGAAGGTGCTGACGATGACGTGGCCGCCGGGTTTGACGGCGCGGGCGACCTGGCGGACGTAGGCTTCGCGCTGGGCGGGGTCGGTGAGGAAGTGGAAGACGGCGCGGTCGTGCCAGACGTCGAAGGCGCGTGCGGGGAAGGCGACGGTGTTGACGTCGGAGGCGATCCAGCAGACGCGTTCGGCGTTTGCGCCGAGGCGGGTTTGGGTGGCGGCAATCGCTTTGCTGGAGATGTCGAGGACGGTGATGTCGGAGTAGCCGCGTGCGAGCAGATCGTCGACGAGTGTGGAGGCGCCGCCGCCGACGTCGATGATGCTGGTTTCGGGATGGGGCGCGGCGCGTTGGATGAGGCTGAGCGAGGTTTCCAGATGGGGACGGAACCAGCTCACCTCATGGGCGGCTTTGGTGGCGTAGACGTGTTCCCAGTGGGATTGGGAGTCCATTTCCCTGATTGTACTCAGGCGGGGCGGGTTGCGTCTGCTGACGGTACACTGGCGGTGGGACACGGGCCAGGCGATGCAGACCATCTTTCATGTCGACATGGACGCGTTCTTCGTTTCGGTGGAGGAGGTGTTCGATCCGTCGTTGAAGGGGAAGGCGGTGGTGGTGGGCGGGCCGGCGAATGCGCGCGGGGTGGTGTCGGCGGCGTCGTATGAGGCGCGGAAGTTTGGGGTGCATTCGGCGATGCCGCTGCGGACGGCGTATCAGAAGTGTCCGCACGCGATCTTCTTGAACGGACACCGGGAGCGGTATGTGGAGTATTCGCGGAAGGTGGAGCAGGAGTTGCGGGCGTTCACGCCGCTGGTGAACATGGCGTCGATTGACGAGGCGTATCTGGATGTGACGGGGACGGGGAGGCTGCATGGTCCGCCGCTGGCGGCTGGGCACAAACTGCATGAGCAGATCCGGCGGGCGACGGGGTTGAACTGTTCGATTGGGATTTCGACATCGAGGTTGGTTTCGAAGATCTGTTCGGACCAGGCGAAGCCGAATGGGGTGTTGTGGGTGGCGCCGGGGACGGAGGCGCGGTTTCTGGCGCCGCTCGATGTGCGCAAGATTCCTGGTGTGGGCAAGAAGACCGAGGAGGCGCTGCACCTGTGCGGGATTCGCAGGATCGGCGACCTGGCGAAGCTGGAGGAAGAGTTTTTGGAGAAGCGCTTCGGAAAGTGGGGGCTGGCGCTGGCGGGCAAGTCGAAGGGGCTGGATGCGGGTGGTTGGTTCGACAGCTCGTTCATTGAGGCGGAGGATCCGAAGTCAATCAGCCATGAACACACGTTTGACGAAGACACGGCGGAGCGGGGGCGGCTGATTGCGACGATTGCGCACCTGAGCGAGATGGTGGGGCGGCGGCTGCGCGACCACGGCTTTTTTGCGCGCACGGTGCAGATCAAGCTGCGCGACGGGGAGTTTCACACGATCACGCGGGCGCATACGCTGGCGCAGGCGTCGCAACTGGACACGGAGATTTTTGCCGAGGCGCGGGCGCTGTTTGAGAAGAACTGGAACCGCAAGGCGGTGCGGTTGATTGGCGTGCACGCGTCGAATCTGGAAGAGAGCGAGGGGCAGGCGAATTTGCTGGAGCAGGGGACGAAGGATCGGTGGCGGGCAGCGCTTTCGGCGGCGGACCGGTTGCGGGAGAAGTTTGGGGAGGACAGCGTGTCGCTGGCGGCGGGGTTGCAGGGGCGGTTCCGCCGCCGCGTGGATGAGACAAGCACGCAGCGGCTGGAACCGGAGAAGAAGGACAAGCCTAGAAATTCGGGTTAGAAGTTGACAATAGACGCGAAGCCGACGGGGTCGAGGCTGGCGCCGCCGACGAGGGAGCCGTCGATATCGACCTGAGCCATGAGGCCCTTCACGTTGTCGGGCTTGACGCTGCCGCCGTAGAGGATGCGGACGGCCTGGGCGGCGTCCTTGCCGTACTTGGCTTCGACGAGCGAGCGGAGGCAGCGGTGGGCGTCGGCGGCCATTTCGGGCGTGGCGACCTTGCCGGTGCCGATGGCCCAGACGGGCTCATAGGCGATGACGATTTTGGCGAAGTCGTCGGCCGACAGCGGGGCGATGCCATCGGTGAACTGCGTGCGGAGGACGTCTTCGGTCTTGCCGGATTCGCGCTCTTCGAGGCGTTCGCCGACGCAGACGACGGGGAGGAGGCCGGAGGCCAGCGCGGCTTGCGTGCGCTTGAGGACCGTGGCGTCGGTTTCGCCGAAGAACTGGCGGCGTTCGCTGTGGCCGATGATGACGGCTGAGCAGCCGGCGGCCTTGATCATGGGAGCGGAGACTTCGCCGGTGAAGGCGCCTTCCTTGGTTTCCCAGAAGCAGTTCTGCGCGCCAACGGCGACGTTGCTGCCGGCGGCGGCGCTGACGGCTGCGGCGAGGTCGACGAAGGGCGGGCAGATCAACACATCGGCGTGTGTGGAGGCCGACACCAGCGGCAGGAACTTTTCGAAGAACTCCGCTGTCTGGGCCGGGGTCTTGAACATTTTCCAGTTGCCGGCCATCAGCGGTTTGCGTGCGCTCATTTTCTCTCCTTTGCCTGAATCGGCCACAACGCAGCCTGCGCCGCTTACAGCGCGGCTTGGCGCTGTGGCCTCGGCGCGCGCGGCGTTGGCCGCGACGAGCCGTACTACTTACTTCTTCGGGAAGTCGATGCCCAGCACGGCGGCAAGGCGTCCGGCGATCGACAGCATGTCGATTTCGGGCAGACGTTCGCGCTTCACGCCGGGACCCCACAGCGCATACGTGGCGCGGTAGTCCTTGCGGAGCGGCCAGTAGCCGTGGGCGCCGCTGACGGCGCGCGGTTCCGGCTTGCCGAACTGCACGTGCTCCATCGGCTCAAAGAGGAAGCTCCCTTTCATTGTCGGCCATAAGCGGTCGATTTCGCCGGAGGGGATTTCGCGGCCGAGGCCGTGGGCGGATTCGCCGGTGTGGCGGCGGAGGAGGGCGGCGACGGCGGGGTCGTTCGTCCAGGCGAGGGTGCCACGGAGGGTGAGTTCGCCGGTGAGGCCTTCGCGGGCGAGGAGTTCGCGCGGATCGGCGAGGCGGTCGACGCGCTCGAAGCCGTGGTCGCTGACGAGGGCGAGGCACATGTCCTTGGGCAGGGCCTCCATCATTTGGCCGATGAGTTCGTCGACGTATTCGAGCTTGGCTTTGGAGCGTTTGGAGAAAGGTCCGGCGGCGTGGGCTTCTTCGTCGTGATCGACGAGGTGGAGCAGGATGAGGCCGGGCTTTTCGCGTTTGAGCAGATAGAGCGTGGCCAGCGTGCGGGTGCGGTCGTCCATCCACTCCTGGGGGAAGGAGGGATACTCGGCGGCGATCTTGTCCATGAGGCCGGGCGTGGCGTGCTTCTCGTGTGCCTCCATGTCCATGCCGGCGCCGCGGCGTTCGAAGACCTCGGGGATGTTGAAGTCGATGGCGGCATCGACGGTGACGGGCCATTCGACGGCGGCGGTTTTGATGCCGGCCTCGCGGGCGGCGTCGTAGAGCGGGGTGGCCTTGAGGTATTTGCGGAACCAGTAGCGGCCGCCGCCGTCTTCCTTGGGGCGGTCGTTGTTGAGGATGCCGTGGACGTCGGAGGTGACGCCGGTGATGAGGGTGGTGTGCGAGGGCCAGGTGACGGTGGGGACGACGCCGACGACGCCGTCGGCCCAGGCGCCCTCGCGGGTGATCTTGCGGAGATTCGGAATTTTTAGCCCTAAACTGTCGGCGTCGCGGAGATAGCGGTTGTCGAGGCCGTCGACGGAGATGACGAGGAGCTTGCGGGGCTTGGCGCCTGCTGCGGGGAAAGCGGCCGGGGCGAGCGCGCTTGCCGAGGCGGCGAGGCCGAGGCGGAGGGCGTTACGGCGCGAGAGCGGGGAGGAGGCTGGTTCCATGTTCGATCCTGGTTGCGAAATTGTGGGCGACGGTTTGGCCGAGGTCGGCGAGGGTTTCGCGCGTGCCGAGGGCGGCGGGCTTGACGCGCGCACCGTAGGCGAGCAGGGGGACGTACTCGCGGCTGTGGTCAGTGGAAGGCGTGGTGGGGTCGCAGCCATGGTCGGCGGTGAGGATGAGGAGGTCGTCCGGGTGCATGTTGGCGAGGAGTTCGGGCAGCCAGGAGTCGAACTCTTCGAGGGCGGTGGCGTAGCCTTCGACGTTGTTGCGGTGGCCGTAGAGCATGTCGAAGTCGACGAGGTTGGTCCAGAGCAGGGCGGCGGGTTCGCCGTTGAGTTCGTGGAGCGCTTCGAGGGTTTTCACCATGCCGTCGGCGTTGGTTTTGGTTTTGACGTGCGGTCCGATGCCACGGCCTAAGAATACGTCGTAGATCTTGCCGACACTATAAACAACGGGTTTCGGATTGGTGTCGGCGAGCTGATCAAGGAGCATGCCACGGCGGGGCGGGGTGGCGAAGTCCTTGCGGTTGGGGGTGCGGGTGTAAGCGCCGCTGGCGCCGGTGAAGGGGCGGGCGATGACGCGGCCGACCTCGTGAGGACCGGTGAGGATGGCGCGGGCGGCTTCGCACATGCGGTAGAGCTCGGGGATGGGGATGACCTCTTCATGGGCGGCGATTTGGAAGACGCTGTCGGCCGAGGTGTAGACGATGGGCTTGCCGGTGCGGACGTGTTCGTCGCCGAGTTCAGCGATGATCTCGGTGCCGCTGGCGGGCTTGTTGGCGAGCCAGCCGCGGCCGATGGCGCGCTGGAAGGCGTCCATGACGTCGGGCGGGAAGCCGTGCGGATACATGGGCAGGGGCTGGTCAAGCAAGATGCCGGCCATCTCCCAGTGTCCGGTGGTGGTGTCTTTGCCGGGAGAGCGGAGGGCGATTTTGCCGTAAGCTCCGGTGGGGGCGGCGGCGGGAGCGAGACCGGCGATGGGCTTGATGTTGCCGAGGCCGAGGCGGCAGAGGTTGGGAAGCGCAAGGCCGCGGTGACGGGCGATGTTGCCGAGGGTGTCGCTGCCGGCGTCGCCGTAGGCGGCGGCGTCGGGCATTTCGCCGATGCCGACGCTGTCGAGGACGATCCAAATGATGCGGCGGTACGTGGCCATGGCGGACCTACTTTTCGGCGAGGGCCTGTTGGATGCGGTCGGTGAGCATGTCGGTGAATTTTTCCATGATGTAGCCGTTCATGCGCGCCGAGACCTCGCCTCGGGTGTTGAAGACGACGGTGGTGGGGATGGAGCTGACGCGGAGGAGCGAGGCGAGGCCGTCGTCGAAGTAGACGGTTTTCTTCCAACCGTTCTTGTCGAGGAAGGGCTTGACGAGGGAGCGGTTTTCGTCGGTGCTCAGGTTGAGGAAGACGACATCGGGGTTTGAGGCGAAGCGCTGTTTCACGGCCTCGTAGAGGGGCTGCTGGGCGCGGCAGGGGCCGCACCAGGTGGCCCAGAAATCGATGACGACGACCTTGCCTCGGAGCTTGGCGAGTTCGAATTTTCCACCGCCGAGGCCGCTGATGGTGAACTCCATGGGCTCGCTGACGAAGACGTTGGGGTCGATGGCGCGGAGGCGGGTTTTGCGGTCGTCGATGGCTTTCTTCACGCGGTCATAGGCGGCGAGGAGGTGTTCGCCGAGGGCGGCATCGGATATTCCGGCCTTTTTCTGCCATTCAGCGAGGCGGGCGCGGTCCTTGGCGCGGCCTTCGGATTCGGTCTGCTCGTTGGTGAGCATGAAGGCTTCGCAGAGGTGGGGGATGGCCTCGGCGGTCTTCCCTGCCCTGTCGAGCCAGCGGGCGAGTTCGCGGGCGGACTCGGCGGAGGGGGCTTCGGCGAAGCTCTTGCGGGCGAGTTCGACGGCTTCGGCGGGTTTGCCGAGGTTGCCGGTGGCGCGGCTTTGATAGACGAACGCCTTGCCGAGGAGGATCTGGCGCTGCTCCCATTGCGCGGCGGCGCCGGGGGTGCCGGGCGAGAGTTCGGCCTGGGCGCGGACGGAGGCTTCGAGCTTCTGCGCATAGTCCAGCGCGCGGCGGGCGTTGGCGGCGTCGTCGGTGGAGAGCAGTTGGCGGGCGACGCGTTCCAGCAGGTCGGCGTTGGTGGTTTCACGGGCGAGCACGCGTTCGCCGTAGAGGACGGTGCGGCGGCCGTCGCGAAGCTCGATGCTTGCCTTGACGAGGGCGCGCTCGAGTTCGGGGCGCTGGATGGTTTGGGGGTACTTTTGCAGGTGGCGCTCGATGGCGCGGATGAACTCGACCTGGCTGGAACCGGCCTCACTCAAGCCGGCGCGGAGTTCGGCCTGTTCATTGGCCGGGATGTCCTGGGCGGTGAGGGGGAGGCGAGCGCGCAGGCCACGAGCGCGGCGGTGAGGAGCCGCGTCATTCGGCGGCCTTTCCGTTGGCGCGGATGGTGGCGGCGAGGCTGGCGGCGCGTTCGCGGGCCATGTTGAGGTAGGAGTCGTTTTTGGCCACGCGGTCGAGCCAGGGCAGGAACTGGTCGGAGGCCACGAGGCGGCCGCGTTCCATGGCGGCCTGGAACTGGAGCAGCACCTTGTTCACGCCGAGCTTGTCGAAGCGCACGGCGCGTTCGAGGGCGAAGACGTGCTGCTCGGTTTCGGCGATCTTTTCGAACCACTCCTGGATGGCCTTGCCGTCGAGGTCGGTGGTGAAGTTGAACTTCACTTCGTTCTTTGTGGCGCCGTCTTCCCAACGATAGGTTTTGTCGCCCATTTTGGCAACCTTGAGGCCGGACTCGAGTTCGCGTTTGAAGTGGTCGAGTTTGGCGGCGAGTTCGAAGATCTGTTGCGTGTCGGCTTCGGCGAGTTTGAACTTAAGGGGTTGCGGGTCGTCGGGTGCTTCCTTATAGAGGACGTCGCCGGATTGTTCGAGGGTGATTTCGACGAAGGCGGGCGTGCTGCCGGGGAAGGATTTGGAGTAGACGATGCGCGGGGCGGCGGAGGCGGGCGCGGTGATGGCGAGCGCGGCGCAGGCGAGCAGGGCGGCGAGGAGTTTCATGCGCGCACCGCCGCTTTGTTGAGGCCAAGCGATTCGAAGCGCGCCCGGGTGGCTTCACAGACGGCGACGGCGAGGGCGTCGCAGGCATCGGGCAAGTGGACGGGGGTCGCTTCGCCGAGCAGTGACTTCATCATGAATTGCACCTGTTCCTTGGCGGCGTGGCCGTGGCCGACGACGCTCTTTTTTACTTCGAGGGCGGAGTGCTCACTCACGGCCAGACCCGCTTCGGCCGAGACGAGCAGGGCGACGCCGCGCACCTGGGCGAGTTTGAGGGCGCTCTGGGCGTTGGCGGCGTGGAAGACCTCTTCGACGGAGGCGCGTTGGGGAGCATGGGCGGCGATGACTTCGCGCAGGCCTTGGGCGATGCGGAGGAGGCGCGTGGCCATGGCGTCGCGGGGGTTGGTGCGAATGGTGCCGGCGGCGACGAGCAGGTGGCGTACGCCGTCGGAGTCGATGACACCGTATCCGGTCCGTTCGGTTCCGCAGTCGATGCCCAGTATGCGCACCCTGGCCTCAGCCGGTTAATCCATGCCTTCGAGTTCGCTCTCGTCGATATCGAAGTTGGAGTAGACGTCCTGCACGTCGTCGTGGTCGTCAAGGGTTTCGTGCAGTTTGAGCATGGCCCTGGCCTGGGCGCCTTCGAGCTTGACGAGGTTGTCGGCGACGTAGGACAGTTCAGCCGATTCGGTGGCGATGCCGGCCTTTTGCAGCGCATCGATGACGGCCTGGTGGCAATCGACGGGGGAGAGGACTTCAAACTGCCCGCCGTCGTTGCGGATGTCCTCGGCGCCTGCTTCCAGGCAGACGTCCATCAGCTGCTCTTCGGTGGTCAACTCTTCACTGATGAATATCTGGCTGCGGCGCTTAAACATCCAGGCGACGCTGCCGGGCTCGCCGAGGTTGCCGCCGTGCTTGCCAAAGACGTGGCGGATTTCGCTGGCGGTGCGGTTGCGGTTGTCGGTGGCGATGGACACCAGGACGGCGGCGCCGCCGGGGCCATAGCCTTCGTACATGATCTCTTCGATCTGGCCGCCTTCCAGTTCGCCGGTGCCGCGCATGATGCCGCGCTTGATGTTGTCGGCGGGCATGGAGACGGCTTTGGCGGCCGTGATGGCGGTGCGGAGGCGGGCGTTTGAGTCGGGGTCGCCGCCGGAGCGCGCGGCGATGACGATTTCCTTGATCAAGCGGGTGAAGACCTTGCCGCGCTTGGAATCAAGCGCAGCCTTCTTATGCTTAATCGTGTGCCATTTGGAGTGTCCTGACATACCGGGTCTTTGCGAATGAAATGGAGTTGCCGCAGGAGTGCTGCTGAATCTTTCAAGATAACACGCGGCGGCGGGGGGACGGGGCGAAGGGTGGGGCGGGAGAAAGAATAAAGGCCCTGCCTCCGGGGGGAGACAGGGCCTTTGGAGGGCGCGGGTTCCTTAGAACACGAAGCGGGCGCCCAACTGAATGATGCGGGCGTCCTGGCCGACGACGTTGTACTGGCCGAAGTCGGTGGCTCCGATGTTGCGCTGCACTTCCTGGAAGGAGGTGTTGTTGAACAGGTTGTAGAACTCGGCGCGGACCTCGAAGAACTTGCCTTCAGCGACGTTGAGCCGCTTGAAGATGTTCCAGTCGAAGTTGCGCTCGCCGTTGAGGCGGAGAACGTTGCGGCCCATGGTGCCGAAGTTTCCGAGGAGGGGCTGGGTGAGGCCGAGGCTGGTGGCGTAGGCCGAGACGTTTTGAACGCCGGTGGGGTTGGTGAGGCCGGAGGGCGCGCCGGCGGAGCCAGCGGGACGCCAATTGATGTCGACCGGGCCGGCGACATTGGGACGGACCTGAGCGCCGCCGCCGATGACGGTAAGCGGGTTGAGGCCGCGGCGGGCGCCGGAGTCGAGCGTGACCGGGAAGCCGGCGCGGAAACTGCTGATGCCGGAGAAACCCCAGTTGCCGACGAGGTTGCGCATGGCCCAGTTAGAGGAGCCCTGGAACCACTTGGGGGTCCACTGATGGGTGATGACGAGGCGCTGGCGCAGGTCAAACTGCGAGGCGGCGCGGTTGTTACGGTTGTTGCGGGGGTCCTGCTGGTTTGAGCTGTCGTTGATGAGCACGCCGAGAACGTCGGAGCCGTCATCGATGGATTTGGCCCAGGAATAAGAGGCGCTCATGAAGAGGGTGCTCATGCGCTTCTGGACTTCCACTTGAAGGCCGTGGTAGTTCGAGTTAGCCGAGGAGTCGGTCCACACGATGGCGTTGTAGCGCGGGTCGATGCGGTTGCTGACCGAGGTCGCGCCGCCGTTTTGACGGGCGAAGGCGGTTTGGAACTCGGACAAGCGCGCGGTCTCGTCAGCGACGCTGGCGGCGGCGGTGGGAGGCGCGGCGATCAGGTTCAGGTCGCGCGAGCGGAGCAGGTAGTTGCCCTTGGTGCCGACGTAGCTGGCCTTCCAGACGATGCCGAACTGGTCGCGCTGCACACCGAGGTTCCACTGGTGGACCTGCGGGTTGCGGAGGTTTTGATCGAGGGCCGGGGAGATGGCGCCAAAGTTACGAACGGTGGTGGAGAGGTTGCCCACCTGAGCTTTCGTTTGCGCCTGGATGGTGGAGGTGCCGGCGATGATGTTGGCCAGCGAGTTGCCGCCCGTGAAGTTGGCCTGGCCACTCAGCACGCCAGCGACGATGAAGGGGGGCAGGAAGCGCTGGTTGGTGATGGGGTTGAGGAAGATGAAGTCGTAGGCGATGCCGTAGCCGCCGCGGATGACCGTCCTGCCCGCATTGCCGACGTTATAGGCAAAGCCGATGCGCGGTCCCCAATTGTAATTGCTATTGAAGGAGGGCTTGCCCGTTTCGAGGAGCCCGAACGGACCGGCGCCGGCGGCGCCGAAGGCCGAGTTGTTGTTGAGGTTGAGGTTGGAGATGATCCCGTTCTTTTCGACGGGACCACCGGCCCACTCCATGCGCATGCCGATATTCAAGGTGAAGTTGCGGGACACCTTGAAGTCATCCTGGGCGAAGGCGAAGAAGTTCTTCACGCGGTTGTTGCGGCGGGAGTCGCCCGAGCGCTGCTGGAAGGTGGCCGGACGGCCGGCGGCGAAATCGGCGAAGTTGGCGAAAGCGAGCAGGGGGCGTTGCACGGCGTCGAAGACGCTGTCGGCCTGCAGATAGTAGTACTCCCCGCCCACCTTGAGGTTGTGGCGGCCGACGACGAAGGAGAAGTTGTCGGTGAACTGATACGTCTTCTGCTCGCGTCCCTGCGGCAGGCCTTCCCAGACACCGAACGAATTGACGCTGCCATCCTGGAAGGTGATGCGCGGTCCGATGGGGAACGGCGTGTCGATGGGGAAGCCGGCGTCGCTCTGGCCGAAGCCGAAGCGGAACTCGTTGACGGCGGAGGTGCCGAAGATATGGGTGTGGGCGGCGGTGGCCTGACGGGGCTTGCCCTGGCTGGTGGCGCCGAAGCCGGGCAGGTTGCTGCCGATGAAGGTCAGGCCGGAACTGGCCGAGACGTTGTCGGACTCACTGTAACGGACCCACAGGGTGTCGCGGCTGCTCAAGTTGACGTCGCCGCGGAGGGCATATTGCCAGAAATCGGTCTTGTTGGGCGCGGCGGTGGTGATCTGGCCGGAATCGGATGTCGGAACCTGGTACTGCTGGAAGAGGGCGCGCGTGGTGGGATCGGTGATGGAGGCCGCCTGCGCAGTGGTGGGAACGCGGGCGATGCGCGTGGCGCCGGCGCCGCGAGTCTTCAATTGCTGGAAGTCGGCATACCAGAACGCCTTGTTGCGCAGGTCGGCGACCTTGGGGATGAACACAGGTCCGCCGACAGCGAAACCGTACTCATTGCGGCGAAGGATATTGGTTTTGCCGCTGGTGTCGAAGAACGGACGGGCGTTCAGCTTATCGTTGCGGAAGTACTCGAAGACCTCACCGTGCAGATCGTTGGTGCCATTCTTGGTGATGTAGAGCACCTGCGAGCTGGAGTTGCGGCCGTATTCGGCGCTAAAGTTGTTCGTGATGACCTTCACCTCTTTGATGGAGCTGAAGTTCAGCGGGTTCAGCGTGCCGCCGGTGCCGGTGACGGAGACGTCGGTGGCGGTGATGCCGTCGACGGTGATGTTGTTGCCACGGCCGCGGCCGCCGTTGGAGTTAAAGCTGCCGGAGCCGAGAAACGGGTTGTTCGAGGAGACCGGAGCCACGCCAGGAGCGATGAGCGCGAAGATGTTGGGATTGCGCGCCACCGGGATCTCTTGAATGGTCTGGCCGACAACCGAGGTCTGCAACTGGGCGTTCTCGGTGTCCAGTTGGGCAACGGCGTCGGTGACCGTAACGGTCTCGGTGACCTGGCCGACTTCAAGAACGAAGCGGACGCTGGCGATTTCACCGGTTTTCACTTCCGCGCGGGCGGTGCTGACGCGGAAGCCGGAGGCCTCGGCGCGGACTTCATATTGGCCGATTTGTAGAAGCGCGAAATTAAATGTGCCGTCGCCGGTGACGGAAGCTTCACGCGTCTGCCCGGTTTCCAAGCTCTTCAGGGATACCTTTGCCTGGGAAACGGCGCCGCCTTGTCCATCCAGCACGACGCCACGCAGATCACCGGTGATCTGGGCTGAGGCAACCGTTGCCGACGCAAGCAGGGACGCCGCCAGGAGAAGATGTAGATACTGTTTCATTCTGGTCCTTTCCCCATAGTTGTGCGTAGCGCACCAATTTCGAGTGGGTTATCCCTCTGATGGAGCAATCTTCGTTCCAGATGCAAAACTCTTTCAAATTCTTGCATCTACGGAACGGGAGCAACAGTTTCCTACAAGTTTCAGTATGATTGCTACCGTTTTAGGAAACGAATTGCTGAAATAGAGGTCAGTACGGTACGGGTACATGCAATCATTCGCCTTTTTTTCTCAAGGCGGTGGGTGCCAGGGAGGAAACGTTTCGCGGTCTTGTTTGGCAGTCTTGTTTGATGTCGCGGAGGGCGAGTTGACCCTTGCGGGAGAAGTCGAGCGAATCGGCCAGGACACGAAGGGACTCGCCGGGGGCGTGGAAGCCGGTGGAATTTTCGGCTTCGACGAAGTCGAGGTAGAACTGCGCTTTGCGCTGGAAGCCCCAGGCAGGGGTGAGCTGGGCGTCGGTGGCGCCTTTTTCGCGAGCCGCGCGGATGTCGCCGATGAGGGCGACGAGGGCATCCATGGCGACGTTGCGGGTTTGGAAGAAACGGTTCTGAATCTCCTCGACGCGGCCTTTCATTTCCTGTTCGCTGAAGTGGTGGCAGCCCTGGCAGGCGCGGTTGATGTTGTTGAGCGGGCTGCGCACGTGGTGGTCACTGATCTTTTGCCCGCCCTCGCGCTTGTAGGGCATGTGGCAGTCGGCGCAGGCGACGCCGGAGCGGGCATGGACGCCCTGGCTCCACATTTCGAACTCGGGGTGCTGGGCTTTGAGGACGGGGGCGCCGGTGTCGCGGTGGACCCAGTCCTTGTGCTGCACCTCGTCGTAGTAGGCGGTGATGTCTTCCACCTTGAGGCCCTTGTGCCAGGGGTAGGTGAGCCGCTTCTTGGTCGCCCTTGAAGTAATACTCGACGTGGCACTGGCCGCAGACGTAGCTGCGCATCTCCTGGGCGCTGGCCATGGTGTTGACGTCGTAGTTGGCCACGCCCTGGGAGGCCTTGAGGTTGCGGATGCCTTCGAGGAAGCCGGGACGGGTGACGCGCAGTTGCATGGTTTGCGGCTCGTGGCAGTCGATGCAACTGACGGGGTGCTTCACGTTTTTGGTGGCCTCGGAGTAGGTCATCATGTTGATCTTTTCGAAGCCGGCGAAGAGGTCGCCACCGCCGAGCTTCTTCATGGCGACGTAAGTGGAGGCGTGGCAGTTGAGGCAGGTGCCGGGCTGTTTGAATTCGGTGACGCGGCGCGTGTTGCGCTGATCGACGAGCATGTAGGCGTGGCCGCGCTCTTCGCGGAAATCGACGCCAAAGGCGTAGCCGGCCCACATCGTTTTGAGGCGTGGGTCCTGGTCGATCTTGCTTTGGGTGACGATGGAACGCGGGTCGGCCTGGCTGGGCAGGTGGGGCATGGCCTCGGAGCCGCCGTAGCGGGTGCGCTCCATGTCGACGGTGCGCTTGTAGGCGTCGTACTGGAGGGGGAAGTTCTTTCCCCACACGGCGGGGTCGTCGGTATCGTCGGTCACCTCAACGACGCGGAAGAAGGTGTGCTTGCCTTCCTCCTTGCGTTCGACGATATTGACCAGCAGCGCGCTGATGCCGATGGTGACGACGGCCGTGACGATGATGGTCACGGGCAGAATCTTGCCCCATCCTGATTTCGCTTCGCTCATCCTCTGCTCCTTACTGATGCCCAACCCGGGCGTGGCAACTGAGGCACGTCACGCCGGCGCGGTGGTTTCTGGTGGATTGAATGCCGTCGACCAGTGCGGCATGGCACTTCACGCATGAACTCTCGGTGACCTGGTGGTTGCGGCCGGTGATCTGGATCTCGTCGGGGAAACGGCCGGTGGTGAAGGCCCAGGAGTGCCAGAAGCCGTTGAGAGCCTTGGTGGCGTACTTGCCAACCGTGCCGGGCGGCGTGTGGCAATCGTTGCAGACGGCGACGCTGCGGTGGCTGCCCTTCCTCCATCCGGCCATCTGGGCCTGCATGACGTGGCAGTTGGCGCAGGCTTTCGGGTCGTTGGTCATGTAACTGCCACCCTTGGCGTAGCCGAAGGTAAACACGCCAAGGCCGGACAACAGCCCGACGGTGATGCCCAACACCAGGACCAGACCAGTCGATCCGAAACGTGATTGGCTCCTCATGCGCGTCCTCTTCCCATGCATTCCGAACGCCATTGTGTGGGGCGGCGGATTCCGGGCGATTTTCCGGCAGCCCGAGGCCGGCGTGAGGTGCACGCAGCCCCACTCAACAGGCAGCGCCCCCAGTGTTCACCCAGTTTGTGACTTCGGTCACATGGAAATACTATATAAGGTTCTGGAGCAGCGGCATGGCAACTGCAAAGTCATTGCCGTGCAACGGATTTCCTACTATTTACTCCTCTTTGGACTGGCGGCGTCCATGGCTGCCCAGGAGCCCATCAAATGGGGTGATGTCACGGTGCAGGCATCCGTGCGTTCGCGGTTGGAGTTGTGGGACTGGTTCGGCGAAGGGGAAGCCTCGCGGTATGGCTACCTCGGCAACCAGGCGCGGTTGGGCTTTTCCCAGAGCAAGGCAAATCTGGACTGGCAGTTGGAGTTCATGGCGCCCGTGCTGCTTGGGCTGCCGGATGACGCCGTGCAAGGCGCGCCGCAGGGCGTGCTGGGGTTGGGCGGCAACTACTTCGTGGCCAACGACCGCAAGCGCAACGCGGCGATGGTGTTCCCGAAGAACGCGTTTGTGCGGTTCAAGAACCTGGGCGGGGACAAGACGCAGTCGCTGCGGCTGGGGCGGTTTGAATATGTGGATGGTTCGGAGGTGGCTCCCAAGGACGCCACGCTGGCGTGGTTGAAGGCGAATCGCATCAATCAGCGGATACTGGGGAGTTTTGGATGGTCGCACGTGGGGCGCAGTTTTGATGGCGCGCATTATGTGCTGAACCGGCCGGGGGGAAACCTGACGGTGGTGGCGGCGGTGCCCACGCGCGGCGTGTTTCAGGTGGATGGGTGGGGATGGAACCGGGCGGCGGTTGGTTATGCGGCTTATACGGTGCCGGTGAAGCCGGCCCAGGGCGCGGCTGAGTTGCGCTTGTTCGGCATGTACTATCACGACTGGCGGCGCGTGGTGAAGACCGACAATCGCCCCGCCGCAGCGCGCACGGCGGATCTGGCGAACATTGGCCTGAGCACCTTTGGCGGACATTACCTGCATGCGCATCCGACGGCGGCAGGGACTGTGGATGTGAGCTTGTGGGGCGCGGCGCAGACGGGGCGCTGGGGGCGGCTCGACCATCGCTCGGGGGCCTTCCTGGCCGAGGTTGGGTTCCAGCCGGCCAAGGTGGCCTGGAAGCCTTGGATTCGCGGCGCCTACTACTACGGTTCGGGCGACGGCGACCCGAACGACTCCACGCATGGCAGTTTCTTTCAGGTGATGCCGACGCCGCGGCCCTTTGCGCGTACGCCGTTCTACGACATGATCAACAACCGCGACGCGATGGCGCAGGTGGTGCTGCGGCCGAAGCCGGTGGTGAGCGTGACGGGCGAATTTCACAACCTGTCGCTGGCCTCGTCGAACGACCTCTGGTATCTGGGTGGGGGCGTGTTCCAGCCGTGGAGCTTCGGCTATATTGGGCGGCCCTCGCAGGGTAAGTCAGGGCTGGCCAACTTATACGATGTGAGTGTGGATTACAAGGTGAATGCGCACACCTCACTTACTTTCTATTTCGGCTATATGCAGGCGCTAGGGGTGACCGAGGCCATCTACCCGCGCGGATCGGACGGGCGGTTCGGTTATGTGGAGTGGATGTACCGGTTCTGATGGGGGGCTACGACGAGACGGCTCGTTCAGCGGCCAGGATGTCGACAAGGCGCAAGAGATAGCTCGCGAACGTGAGCAGATGCGCGGCGTCTTCGGGGGTGACGGGTTCCTCCCGGTGGCTGTGGGGGTTCTTGGCGTGTCCGATGGCGCCCGCGAAGAGATTCCGCACCGCTTCCCGCTCGGCGACCGCCGCCCCCATGGGAGTGAGTGGTCCGGTCTCCCTGTGAAAGGCCTCGTTCATCAAGCTCACACCGATTGTCGTGTCCGGCAGGCCGGAAGCCCGCCGCACTTCTACCTCCACAAACTTGAAGGCAAGAAAGACCGACGTATCGTATTCCGCGCGCGAGAATGAACTGTAACAACGGTCTCGCAGCCGCGGATGCAGCAGTTGAGGCGGCAGCAGCAGAGACTGTCGCAGTGTGCGCAGACCATCGATCCCGCTCGCTTGCTTTCCCCGGCGGGTGACAAAGTGCAATTCGGGCGGGCGCTTCGTCCGGTCGTGGGTGGGGATCGGAGGGCGGACTGCCATGCAACCGCTGCACTCCAGCCAATTGAGCGCCTCGCCAAGCGCTTCATAGATCGCATCGCCAGGGGCCGTATATCCGCTAAGCAACTCGTCGCAGAGCGAGGCACGTTCGAATGCCCACGACGGTTCCTGGTTCAGTAAGACCAGAATGTATGCCCCGAGTTCATCGGGCTGGAGTTGCAGAAGTTGGCGCGGATCTGGCTCCAGTTCGGACAACCGTCTCGACATTGTTACGGAGTCAACACGGCTGGCAAACCGAGCACGGAAATCGAACCGGAGAGCGCAGTCAATTTAATGAGGAGTCGCTCGCCCGACTCCAGAATCAAGGTGCATTCACCTGACGGCTCGGTTCTGAGTATACTTCGGAGCACGTCACGAGCGGCAGGCTCCACGCGGCCATAAGAGTCATAGAGGCGCGAAGGCTTTTCCTCGTAGATACGGACAAAATACCGCGTGGGATAGGAGTCCCCGGCCTTGGTCTCCAGATACCCGTTTCCGGCTCGTTCAAAGTCCATTCTGCTCTCTTCCTGACTGTAACATGGACAGCGGCTAATCGGCGGGCACGGTGAAGTTGTCGCCGGTGTCGGTGGCCCACTGGCGCATGCGGTCGGCGAGTTTCTTGCGGACGGCGCGGTAGCGGTTGTTGTGGGCGAGGTTGATCTGCTCGAGTGGATCCTCGTTGAGGTTGAAGAGCAGCCAGGTCTGCTGGTCGAAGCAGCAGTATTTCCAGCCGTCCTTGGTGATGACGCCGCGCCAGGCTTTGTTGATGGAATCGCCGTGGCCGGTGGGGACGACGATGCCGGCGTAGGCGGAGTCGGGGTCGCTGCCTGCGGGCGGGCCGTCGGGACGGTCGATGCGGACGTGGCTGAGGTCGCGGCCTTGCATCCAGGCGGGGGCTTGATGCCGGCGAGGCCGAGTGAGGTGGGGGCGATGTCGACGTGGTTCATCATCGTCTCGGGACGGCCTGTTTTCCAGCCTTCGTAGCGGGCCTGACCGCCGCACATGATGAAGGGCACGCGGATGGACTCTTCAAACGGGTTCGTCTTGCGGTACATGCCTTGCGAGCCGTGCATGTCGCCGTGGTCGCTGAAGAAGAGGACGTGCGTGTTCTCCCATTGCCCGTTCTTGCGCAGGGCGGCGACGACGCGGCCGACGTTGGCGTCCCAGTTTTCGATCATGGCGTAGTAACCGGCCAGTTCGCGGCGGGCGCGCTCAGTGGTTTCGCGGACGTTGGGGACGTTGCCGCGCATCTCGAGTTTGGCCGGGTTGTAGCGGGCCATGTACTCGGGCGGGGCGACATAGGGATCGTGCGGCGGCTGCACGCTTAAGGCAGCGAAGAAGGGATCACCCTTGTCCTTGCGTTCGTCGAGAAATTTCAGGAGTAAGTTGGTCAGTTCGTCGGTTTCGTAGCCAGGAAGGCGGTAGTGAAAGGCGTCGCGGCCTTCGCCGCCGTGGACCCAGGAGTCGTACTGGCTGTTGTTGTTCTCGTAGCCGATCCAGGTTTTGAAGCCGCCGCGCTTGGAGAGGGGCGTGATGTGGTGACCGCCGCGGCCGTCGCGTTCATGCCAGCCGCTGAGGTGCCACTTACCGAAGTAACCGGTGTGGTAGCCGTTGTCGTTGAACACGTCGGCGATGGTTTTCTGGCCGTCGGGGAGCGGGTATTCGTGGCCGGGGACGCACTTATGGGCGTAGAGTCCGGTGACGAGGCTGCCGCGGAAGGGGCAGCAGAGGGGAGCGCCCGAGATGGCGTTGGGCAGGACGACGCCTTCGCGGGCGAGGGTGTCGAGATGAGGCGTGACGGCATTGGGGTCGCCGTTGAAGCCGAGGGCCTGGGCGCGGTGCTGATCGCCGAAGAGCCAGAGGATGTTGGGGCGTTGGGGTGGGCCGCCAGAGGGGCGTTGGGTTTGGAGGGCCGGGCGTTGCGCTTGCGCGGCCGGGCGCTGGGCTTGGGCGGCGGCTTGGGGGAGCATGCCGGCGGGGAGGCTGGTCTTGAGGAAATCGCGGCGTTCCATGGTCGCCGACGATTCTATCGTGAGGCTGGCGCGGGCCGCTTGATCACAAAGCGCAGGGAAAGGAGCGCGATGAGGATGAGTCCGTACATGGCCGGCAGGCGGATGTCGGATTTCACGAGCCACCAGTAGTGCACGACTCCGGCGGCGGCGGCGAGGTAAGCCAGCCTGTGGAGCCGCTGCCAGTTTTTGCCGAGACGGCGAATCCAGCCCTTAGTGGAGGTGATGGCTAGGGGCAGGAGGCAGAGAAAGCCGGCCATGCCCGCGGTGACGAACTTACGTTTGGCCACGTCGGCCCACATTTCGGCGGGGTCGAAGAACTTATCGAGCCAGACCCAGGTCATGAGGTGGAGAAAGGCATAGAAGAAGGCCCACAGGCCGAGCATGCGGCGGAAGCGGATGAGGTCAGGCACGCCGAGCAGGCGGCGGGCGGGGGTGATGGCGAGCGAGGCGAGCAGCAGGCGCAGGGTCCAATCGCCTGTGCCGCGCGTGATCGCCTCAATGGGATTAGGCCCGAGGTTGTTGGTGAAGGCGCCATACGTGAACCAGAGCGCGGGGAGGAGGCACAGCAGCCAGACGGCGGCCTTGGTCCACTTACTGCGCAACATGAATTGAATACCCCGCGGCGGCAGTCAACTTAGTAATACTTCTTCAGGTCCATGCCGGCGTAGAGCGAGGCGACCTGATCGCCGTAGCCGTTGAACATGAGCGTTTTGCGTTTGAAGAACTCGCCCAGGCGGCGTTCGCTGGACTGGCTCCAGCGGGGGTGATCGACCTCGGGATTCACGTTGGAATAGAAGCCATATTCGCGGCCGTTGATGATCTTCCAGGAGCAGGCCGGTTCGGTTTCCACCAGCCGCACCTTGACAATCGATTTAATGCCCTTGAAGCCGTATTTCCAGGGGATGACCATGCGCACCGGCGCGCCGTTCTGTTTGGGCAGGGCCTCGCCGTACATGCCGTAGGTGAGCAGCGTGAGCGGGTGCATGGCCTCGTCCATGCGCAGGCCTTCGCGGTAGGGGAACTCGATGCCGGCCATCTCGGAACGCAGCATCGTGCTGTCGTGGAGCGTCTCGAAGGCGACATACTTCGCTTTGGCGGTGGGCTCGACGCTCTTGAGGAGGTGGGAGAGCGAGTAACCGATCCAGGGCACGACCACCGACCAGGCCTCGACGCAGCGCATGCGGTAAATGCGCTCTTCGAGCGGGGCCAGTTTCAGGAGCGAGTCGATGTCGAACTTGCGGGGCTTGGCGCAGTGGCCTTCGACGCTCACCACCCAGGGGCGCGTTTTGAGCTTGCCGGCGTTGCGCACGGGGTCGCCCTTGCCGGTGCCGTATTCGTAGAAGTTGTTGTAGGTGGTGACGTCCTCTTTGGCGTTCACCTTTTCGCCCTGCGTGACGAAGCCCTTGGTGACGCCTTCGAGCTTTTGCGCGCGGGCGTCCACGGCGCCGAGCAGGAGTCCGCCGGTGGCGGCCGTGAGAAAGCGGCGGCGGTTGGCGTACACCTCGCGCGGCGTGATCTGCGACCAACGATACTCGGGCGCTTGCCGAATCAACATACCCAGTCCTCCCAGAACAACATCATGTCATGAAGCCCGGCGGTTATTCCCAGCCCGCCTGGCGTTTTCCGTCGTGCCCTGTTTCGTGCGCGGCGGCGGGGCGCAACGCACAGCAACGTTATAATGATGATCCTCCCATGCCGAAGGTCACGCCATTCTTCTCACTTGCCACCATTTTCGCGGCTTGTCTCGCCGCGGCGCCATTCACGGCGAGCGATCTGTCGCGCTTGCGCTCGGTGGGGGCCGCCGTTTTTTCGCCCGATGGGCGGTTCATCGCTTACACGGTGGAGAACAACGACACACCGGGCAAGCCGTATTCGCAGATCTGGCTGCATACCATCGCCACCAATACGTCTGCGCCGCTCAGCGCGGGAAAGGATTCGTCGTCCGAGCCGGTGTGGTCGCCGGATTCGACGCGGCTTGCTTACTCGGGGCGGCACAACGGGAAATCAGCGCTGATGGTGACGCCCGTGCCGGCGTTTGCGCCGAAGTTCCTGGCCGAGTTGGATGGCACGAACAATCCACTCCCTTCGATGGGCAACCGCTTTACATGGTCGCCTGACGGCCGCCGCATCGCCTTTGTCTCTGCTGTGCCAGGGCCGGAGACGGCCGAGGCCACGGGCGATCCGGTGGTGATCACGCGATATCTGTATAAACCAGACGCGGACGAGGGCAACACGCGTTTCAATGACAACAAGCGGCTGCACATTTTTCTGGTGGACGCGGCGGGCGGGGCGGTGCGCGCGCTGACGACGGGCAACCACTATGAGCACTCGATCGACTGGTCGCCCGACGGCAGTGAGATCGCCTTCGTCTCCAACCGCGAGCCGAACGAGGACCAGTTCTTCAACTACGACCTGTTTGCGCTACGGGTGGCCGATGGGACAATGCGGCGGCTGACGGCGACGGAGAACATTGAGTACCGGCCGCGCTGGTCGCCGGACGGGAAGAGCATCGTGTACCAGGGTTGCAAGCGCGGCCTCACGGATCTGGAAACCACGATGGAGGACACGCACACGTGGGTGATCAACGCCGATGGTTCGGGGCGGCGTGAGTTGGCGGCGTTGGATAACCGGCAGGGTGAGCCGGTGTGGGCGCCCGAGGGCAACGCGGTGTACTTCACGGTGCGCGAGCGCGGCAGCACGGCGTTGTATCGCGCGGCGCTGAGCGGTGGGGCGGCGGAGGCGGTGATCCGGAAGGCGGGTGCGGTGGGGGCGTTTTCGGTGGGGCGCGGCGGGCAGCTTGCGTATGCGTTTTCGAGTCCCAACGACACGGCGCAACTGTTTCTGGATGGCAGGCAGCTGACGAACCTGAACGCGGCGCTGATGAAGGAGCGCGAGGTGGCTCCGGTGGAGAGTTTCCGCTATATCAGCAATGACAACAAGTGGGAGGTGGAGGCGTTTCTGACGCGTCCGCTGGGCATGACGGCGAACTCGAAGCACCCGCTGATCGTGGTGATTCATGGCGGGCCGCACGGCATGCAGGGGCCGGCGTTCAACTTCCGCAACCAGGTGTATGCGAGCAGGGGCTGGGCAACGCTGATGGTGAACTACCGCGGCTCGATCGGTTACGGGCAGGCCTTTGCCGACGGCGTGTTCGGCGACCAGAACGGCAACGAGGCGCAGGATGTGCTGTACGGCGTGAGCGCGGCCATGCGGCGGAACCTGTGGATTGACCGCGACCGCATCGGCGTGGAGGGCGTCTCCTACGGCGGGCAGTTGAGCGCGTGGCTGATCACGCAGACGCGGCTGTTCAAGTCGTCGATCCCCACGGCGGCGATCATCAACTTAGTCAGCTATAACTACACCACTTACTACAACCAGTATGAGCAGATGACCTTTGGCGTCTTTCCGCACCAGGGCAATTTGATGGACACGCTGTGGGAGCGTTCGGCGCTGAAACACGTGGCCAAGGCGGCCACGCCGACGCTGCTCGTGCATGGGGAGAACGACAACGATGTGCCGGTGTCGGAGGCCGAACAGTTCTACATCGCGCTGAAGGATGTGGGCGTGGAGACGGTGTTTGTGCGCTATCCGCGCGAGGGGCACGGGCTGAAGGAAGTGAAGCACATCATTGACTGGACGGAGCGCTCGATGCGCTGGCACGAGTCGCACTTTCCGAAATGAGCGGGGGTGCCCATCGACGGTCGCAGTGGCTCTACCCTGCCCTCGTTGTGCTTGTGGGGTGGACGCTGATGGCTGCTTATGCGGTGACGGCCTATTTGGAGCGGGTGCCGCGGCTCGCGGCGCCGCGAACCGGCATCTCCATGATCGAGTGGGTGGAATTGGATGAGATGCGCCTTCGCGTCGCCCACGTCTGGACGCGGCACCTCAAGCTGCAACTGATCCCGAGGCGGCACGCAGGAGGGCAGCCACGCCCGTCCCGCACCAGCCGCTGGTTCCATAGACTGCGCGGCAAGACGATCCCTTGGAATGGCGATGATGTTCCGGTGGCTGGTTGGGCCGCGCGGGTGGAGGAGTGGCCGGATGTGGATGTGTGGATCGTCGGCCCGCTCGTCTTCTCTGACTACGCCTACTGAGCCTTAGCTGCCCAGCTTGCGTGCCGCTTCGCGCACGCGTTCCATTTCCAGGCGGCTGATGCTGTTGGCTTTGCCTTCGCGTTCGAGGGCGGTGAGGATGGCGATGGCTTCCTGGTAGGCGGCCAGGGCGGGCTGTTTGTTGCCGGCTTTCACGAGCACGTCGCCCATGGCGCCGAAGGCTTCGGCCACTTCGCCTCGGGCTCCGGCGTTCATCGGGTTTTCCTTGGAGAGCTTGACGCGCACGGCGAGCGCCTTCTGGACCAGAGCCAGGGCCGGTTGCCATTGGCCTTCGAGCAGCAGGGCGCGGGCGGTGAAGATTTCGTTGGTGGCAAGCAGCGTGCGCGTGCGGACTTCGTTGGGGTCGAGTCCGGCAAGGCGCGTGTAGCGCTCGCGCCCCTTCTGCAACGCTTCGAGGCCCTGCTTGACCTGGCCGGCCTGCACAAGGCCGTTGCCGTAGAAGGAGTAATCCTGGGCGACGGCGACCTGATATTGGACGTTGCCGGGATGTTTGCGCAGCAGAACTTCATCGAGTTCCAGGGCGCGGCGGGAGTGTTCGAGCCCGTCCTTGTAATTCTTCTGAAAGAGGAGAATGCTCGACATGCGGTAGTGGGCCAGGGCGAGGCCTCGCTGGTCGCTTTCGTTGTCCGGATCGCGGCGGGCGATTTCGAGATAGGCGTCGAATGCCTTCTTGCGATTTTCGAGAACGCCTTCCCAGCGGGCCATGAGGGAGAAGCTACCGCTGAGCGAGGTGTAGGTGGCGGCCAGCGAGCGGCGCATGTCGATGTTGTTGGGGTCGGCTTCGAGCAGGGCGAGGCGGATGGCGAGGGCCTTGCGGTCATACTCGAGGGCGCCGGGAAAGTCGCCGACGGCGCGGAGGATGGAGCTCATGCGGAGGTAGGTGCGGGCAAGGTCGTCGCGCTGGGTGGCGCTGCTTTCGTCGAAGATGCTCTCGCGAATCTTCTCAGCCTTGCGGTAGCTGGCCAGCGCGGCGGCGGTGTCGCCGAGGTTAGCTGACGAAGGGCGGCCCTGGACGTCGCCGATCTTTTCGTAGGCCGCGGCGAGCTCTTCCTGCAACTGGGCGTCGCCGGCGCTTTCGCTGGCCAGGCGGTCAAGGTAACCGATGGCGTTGCGCACCATGCGGGCGCGGACGCTGGTGGAGCCGGGCAACTGGGCGACGGCGTCGTCCATGTCGAAGATGAAGCTGTTGGCGAGTTTGCGGACGTCGCTGAAGAGGCGCTGGGAGCGCTCATAGTTTTCGCGCGCGAGGCGGGCCTGCCAGATGGTCATGCCGAGGCCGGCGAGCAGGGAGAGCGTGACGGCGGCGACGGCGAGCACGAGCGCGCGGTGGCGGCGGACAAACTTCTTCACGCGATAGGTGGGCGTGGTGGGGTGGGCCGAGATGGGGAGCGATTCGCGATGGCGGCGGAGGTCCTCGGCGAGGGCATCGACGGAGGGATAGCGGAGGGCGGTTTCAAACTCCATGGCCTTGAGGGCGATGTTGTCGAGGTCGCCTTTGAGGTCGTCCTTGCCGGTGACTTCGCTGGGCAGGGGCGGCGTTTTGAGCGAGAGCAGGGTGAGGATTTGCGGCGGCGACTGGCCGGTGAGGTCGAACGGCTGCTGGCCGGTGAGCAGGAAATACATCAGGCGGCCGAGCGAGTAGGCGTCGCTGGAAGGCGAGAGGGGTTCGCCGCGCAGTTGTTCGGGGCTGGCCCAGGCGGGGGTGAGGGCTTCGAGCGTCATTTCGCCGGCGCTGGAGGATTCGGGATCGATGAGGCGGGCGATGCCGAAATCGAGCAGCTTCGGCTGGCCTTCGGCGTTCACCAGGATGTTGTGCGGTTTGAGGTCGCCGTGGACGATGAGGTTGCGATGGGCGAAGGCGACGGCTGAGCAGATGGCCTCGAAAAGGCGCAGGCGTTCCTGCAGCGACGGGTTCTTGGTGCGGACGTATTCGTCGAGCGGGATGCCGTCGACGAACTCGGTGACCAGGAAGGGGACGCCGTCGCCGGCGATGCCGCCGTCGATGAGGCGCGTGATGTTGGGGTGGGAGAGGCGGGCCAGGATCTGCCGCTCCATGCGGAAGCGGCGATGGACGTATTCATTGAGGACGCTGACGCGGATGAGCTTGAGGGCCACGCGCATCGTGAAGCCATCGACCTCGCGCGAGGCCAGATAGACGGCGCCCATGCCGCCCTGGCCGAGCATGCGCTCGAGGCGATAGGGGCCGATCTGTTCGCCGAGGCGCGGATCGGGCAGGGCCTTCATCTGTTGGGAATTGAGGAAGGTGCCGGCTTCGGTGTAGGAGGCCAGCAGGGAGTCGACCTCGTGGCGCAGGCTCATCTCGGCGCCGCAGGCTTCGCTGAGGTACACGTCGCGCTCTGGCGCGGGCACATCGAGCGCTCCGGCCAGAATCGACTTCACGCGTTGCCAGCGGTCTGGCGTCATCCCTGCCCCGACACAGCCCGCCCTGCCGTGTCAGACCTCTCCTTCCGCCTTCCTTGAGATTTCACGGAACAGCCAGGCGCGCGCGGCCGCCCATTCGCGTTTCACGGTGGCCGGGGAGACGCCGACCACTTCGGCGGTCTCCTCAATGGACAAGCCGGTGAAGAAACGAAGCTCGACGATGCGCGCCTGTTGTTCGTCGAGTTCGCCCAGCCGGGTGAGCGCATCGTGCAGGGCGAGGATTTCCACGTCGCGCTTTTCGGGCACGCCGATGGCTTCGTCGAGCGAGAGCACGCCGAGGCCTCCGCCGCGCTTTTCGGCTTTGTGAGCGCGGGCGTGATCGACCAGGATGCGGCGGATCATCTGCGCGGCGATGCCGAAGAAGTGGGCGCGGTTCTGCCAGACGACGTTCTTCTGATCGACAAGTTTGAGATAGGCCTCGTTGACGAGGGCCGTGCTTTGCAGGGTATGGTCCTGCCGTTCACGGCGCATGTAGCTGGCCGCCAGGCGGCGCAGTTCATCGTAGACAACAGGGGTCAACTGGTCCAGCGCGTTCTGATCGCCCCCGCTCCAGTTGCGCAGGAGCACTGTCACATCGGGTGTTTCCATCGTCCGTCTCTTCTTTTCCAGGAGCATGCTTGATCCGGTTCCTCTTGTGATCCACGCGTAATTGGGTGGAGAGAAATCGAACCGAACATCGCTTTACCCAACCTTAGTGAAGCGAATGCATCGCTTGCGCCGCCGTGCCGCCGGCCCAGGCTGACGTCTCGGCGTCCCTTCCTTCATTCTACTGGCTTCGGGACTGTGCTTCAGGTTACACCGGCAGGCTACGCCGAGGAAGAACAGGCCCGTCGCCGGACTCGTTCCGGCCGCTCCCTGGTGGTGCGGAAGCGGGAGGATCGGACCATGCTACTGGATCGGCGGCCCAAAGCCTATCGACGAATTTCGGTGGGCGGAAGTTCCGCGCTGGCGGCGCGGCGAAGGGCGCTGACGAAAGGAACAGGCCAAACGTCTCCGCACGGGGCGATGGCCGAACAGCTCGATGAGGTGGGTGAGCCCGCGGTAGCGGCGCTCGTCCCCGGAGTCGAGGCGGGCGGGCTGCCCCTCCTGGCGGCTCGCCCTTACCTCACCCGCATCGCGTAAAAGAGCAGGTAGAGGGCGAGGAATCCGGCATAGAGGCAGCCTTCGCCGGGGTTGGTGCGGATGACGGCCCAGACGACGGCGGCGATGGCCAGGAGGACAGCGGCGGCCGTTGCGTGGAGCAGTCCCTTGCCGCCGAAGCCGGCCACGGTGACGAGCATGGCGAGCAGCAGCGCGGGGACGACGATGGTGAGTGCGGCCTGGGCCGCGTCGTCGCTGCCCGCTCCGCTGCGGAAGCCTTCGAAGCCTTTGCCTACGATGAGGATGAGGGCGAACAGGGCAAGCCCGAGGGTGCAGCCGATGCCGAGGAGCCAGCGGAGGAGGGTCATGCCGGGAACTATGCTAGCGCAATGGGCAAAGTGCAATCATTGATTGCACCGGTTACCATAGAACCATGGCAAGCATCACCATTCGGCGTTTGGACGACGCCACGAAGGAGCGCCTGCGGGCACAGGCCGCACGCCACGGCCGTTCGATGGAGGAGGAGGCGCGTGCGATTCTCACCGTGGCGGTGGCCACGACCGGGCCTTCCGGCGAGAATCTCGCCGAACTCATTCGAAGACGATTTGAACCACTGGGCGGGGTAGAGTTGGAGATTCCGCCCCGGTCGCCATCTCGCCCAGCACCTGATTTCACGGCATGATCATCCTGGACACGAATGTGTTGTCGGAGGCGCTTCGACCGGTTCCCAGCGAGCAGGTGCTGCGATGGATGGGGAAGGCGCCGGCCGCGAGTTTCTACACGACAGCGATCACGCAGGCCGAGATCTTCGCGGGTCTTGCGATGATGCCTGAAGGCGCTCGCAAGGCTTCCCTCATCACGGCGGCAACTGCGCTGTTTGAGATCGACCTCGGCTCGCGCGTCCTGCCTTTCGACTCCGACGCGGCGCGTCTCTATCCTGAGATTGCCGTGACCCGTTCACGAATGGGGCGGCCCAGCAGCAGCTTTGATCTCCAGATTGCCGCCATTGCGCGCTCCCGGGGTGCGGCGCTCGCCACGAGGAATACAGGGGATTTCGAACACTGCCGGATCGAAGTGGTGAACCCCTGGGTGGGTGGGTAATCGGGCGGCATCTGGCGTTGCCGTCAATCCCCGCGGCCCCGGCCTCATCCGCTATACTAGAGTTTTGCCGCCATCCGCAAGGCTGTAGTTGTGTGCCTGCGCGGACAGCCGACCGGACCCAAAATGTTCTTTAGCGTCAAGGAGTTGGAACTCGAACCGATTACGTTCGATCTCCAATTGGCGGCGGGCACGATCGACCTTAAACCGGGAGATGTGCTGCAATCGCGGCCGCTGCGGGTGACCGGCGAAGCGGAATATAAGGAAGCCCTGGAGCAGATTCGCCTGCGTGGTGAGTTGGCGGGCGAAGTGGAATGCGCCTGTGACCGCTGCCTGGAACGCTTTGGCGTCCCGGTGAACTGCAAGTTCGACCTGGTGTATGAACCAGCAGAGCGGGCTCCCGATCAGCCCGAGGTGAACCTCTCAGAGGACGACGTCGAGGTTGGGTTTTATGAAAACGGCGGGTTGGAACTCGCCGACGCGGTGCGCGAACAGATTCTGTTGCTGATGCCCATGCAACGGCTCTGCCGCGACACCTGCCAGGGCATGTGCCCGGTGTGCGGGGTGAACCGCAACGAGCAGCAGTGCCAGTGCAGCGAACCGCGCACCGAAGAACGCTGGGCCGCCCTGAGGGACTATCATCCCAGCCGGGCGCAAAAATGAACGCACCGCCGGCTCCGGCCGTGCAATAATAAGGACTTTGATCTCAATCAGGTAGCACCATGCCGAATCCAAAACGACGCCACTCCAAGCGCCGCACCTCCACCCGCCGCGCTCACGATTTTCTGAAGAAGCCCGCCATTGCCGAGTGCCCCGAGTGCCACCAGGCGATGGTGCCACACCGTGCCTGTCCGCATTGCGGCAAGTACAAGACCCGCGAAGTGATCGAAGTCCAGGAATAGCCGGCTACGGCTACCCCCATGGTCACCATTGCCGTCGACGCCATGGGCGGGGACAACGCCCCGCGCATTGAGGTCGAGGGAGCCCTTGCGGCTTCCGAAGCATTCGGCGTCAAGATTTTACTGGTAGGCCGTGAGGAGGTGGTGCGTCCGGAGTTGGACAAGCATGGCCGGTGGAAGCATCTGCCGATCGAGATTGTCCACGCCTCGGAAGTGATCACGATGGAGGACTCGGCCGCCAAGGCGGTCCGGTCAAAAAAAGACTCCTCGATCCGCATCGCCAGCCGACTGGTGCGCGATGGGGTTGCCGACGGGCTGGTTTCGGCGGGCAACACCGGCGCGGTGATGGCGACGGCGAAGATGGTGCAAGGCATCGTCCATGGTGTGGAGCGGCCATCGCTGGCGACCACGCTGCCGACGAGCACGGGCCATCCGGCGGTGCTGCTGGATGTCGGCGCCAACGTCGATTCGACGCCGCGCATGCTGGCGCAGTTCGCCGTGATGGGCGAGATCTACGCCCGCAACATCTTGCACCTGGCCAATCCGCGCGTGGGGCTGCTCTCCATTGGCGAAGAAGAGCACAAGGGCAACGAACTCACGAAGGCCGCCACACCCCTACTGAAACTGCTGCCAATCAACTTTATCGGGAATGTTGAGGGCCGCGATTTGTATAGAGGCAGTGTGGACGTGGTGGTGTGTGACGGGTTCACCGGCAACGTGGCGTTGAAGATCAGCGAGGGCGTGGCGGAACTGGTGATGCACTCGCTGCGGGAGTCGCTCACGTCGTCGTTGTTGGGGAAAGTGGGCGCCTATCTGGCCAAGGGCGGATTCCGGAAGTTCAAACGCCGCGTCGACTATTCTGAATATGGCGGCGCTCCGTTGCTTGGCGTCAAAGGCGTCTGCATCATCTGTCATGGTTCGTCGAACACCAACGCCATGAAGAATGCCATCCGCGTGGCCGCCGAGTTTGCGCGGGAGAAACTGAATGCCAAAATCGAGGATGAACTGCACCGGTCGACCGCTTCCGAACTGGCCGCTTCGGCTGAATAGATCCGCACCCTTCCTGGCCCTCCTGCTCTTGTTCGCCGCCCTGGCGAGCGCTCAAACCAAACACCCTGTTTCGTGGCAGCTCACTGCTGAGCCACAGCCGGTGGCCGCCGGCGGCACGGTGGTGCTGCGGTTGACGGCGACGATCGACGAAGGCTGGCATCTCTATTCGCCCACGACGCCACCGGGCCCGATTCCGACCGAACTGAAGCTCGACGACAACGCGGCGGTGGCCTCGTTCACCATCCACCAGCCGGAGCCGAAGAAGATCTTCGATCCGAACTTCAACAATGAGTCGCAGAGCTATGAGAAGGAAGTGGTGTTTCTCATTGAAGCCAAGCTGGCCGCGACGCTGCCGGAGACGCTTGAGCTTTCGGCCTCGACCCGCTATCAGGTTTGTTCGGACACAACGTGCCTGCGCCCGGTGAGGCGGACGGCGGCGCTCGCGTTGAGCACGAAGCCTGTTGCGGGCGCGACGGCTCGCAGCATCCCTGCGGGCTACACGGCGGTGCCAGCGGCCGGAAGCGCACCGCCCGCGGAGACATCGGCCGCGCCCGCCACCACCACCGCGCCGCCGCAAAGCATGTTGGGCTTTCTCGCCGTGGCCTTCGGCTTCGGCATTGCCTCGATCTTCACGCCGTGCGTGTTTCCGATGATTCCGTTTACGGTGTCGGCGTTTCTGGGTGGCGGCGGGCCGGGCCAGCCGTCGGGTTCGAGTCCACTGGTGAAGGCGATCACGTTTTGCCTGGGCATCATCCTGATCTTCACGGCGCTGGGCATTGGGGCTACGGCCGCGCTGGGTCCGTTCGGCGTGGTGCAGATCGGTTCGAGCCCGTGGGTGAACGGGTTCATCACGCTGGTCTTTGTCGCTTTCGGACTGAGCCTGCTGGGCGCGTTTGAGATCACGCTGCCGTCGGGGCTGGTGAACCGCATGAACAATGCCTCGCAGGGTGCCGGCCTGTTGCCGATGCTGCTGATGGGCCTCACCTTTGCGCTGACCTCGTTTGCCTGCGTGGGCCCGTTCATGGGCACGCTGCTGGCGGCTTCGGTGCAAGGCGATAAGCTGCAGCCGGCGCTGGGCATGTTGAGCTTTGCCACCGGACTGGCCTCGCCGTTCTTTTTCCTGGCGCTGTTTCCCGGGTATCTGAAGAACCTGCCGCGGTCGGGCGGGTGGCTGGTGCGGGTGAAGGTGGTGATGGGTTTTCTGGTGCTGGCGGCGGCGGTGAAGTACATCTCGACGGTCGATGTCGTGCTGCACTGGGACCTCTTCACGCGCGAACGTGTGCTGGCTTCGTGGATGGTGTTGCTGGCGATGCCGGGGCTTTACCTGCTTGGCTTATTGCGTATGGAGGGGATCAAGGCCGAGGAGACGGTGGGCGTTTCCCGGGCGCTGCTGGGCGCGCTGTTCCTCATCCTCAGCGTAAGCCTGTTGCCGGGCATGTTCGGCGCGCCGCTGGGTGAGTTGGACGCCTTCCTGCCGAGCGCGAAATCGACGCCGTTCGCGGGCGCTTCGTCCGGCCCGAAGCTCGATTGGATGAAAGACGACTACGCGGGCGCGCTGGCCCGCGCCAAGGCCGAGAACAAGCCGCTGTTTGTGAACTTCACCGGCTATGCGTGCACGAATTGTAAGTGGATGAAGTCGAATATGTTCACTAAGCCGGAGATCGCCTCAGAACTGGCTAAGTATGTGCTGGTGGAACTCTACACCGACGGCACGGACGCGGCCAGCGAAACCAACCGCAATCTGCAAGAGGGCCGCTACCAGACGGTCTCCATTCCGCACTATGTCGTGCTCGACGGCACTGAGGCCGTGCGCGCCAGCCAGGTAGGGCTGACGAAAGATACGCAGGCATTCAAAGCCTTCCTCACGAAAGGTCTCGGTTCATGATGTTTCCCGCACGGGCCGCACTGGCGGCAACACTCGCCCTTCCTCTGTTTGCGCAAGCCCCCGCTCCGCTGAGGGGCTATCCGGCGGCGCGCATCGCCGAACAGCATGCGCTCGAAGCTAAGGCCCGCGCCCTTCCTGACCCGGTGCGCGCGCGGCGGTATTTGGAGGCGATGGCGGCCGACCCGCATCACGCCGGTTCGGAGGCTTCGAAGAAGGTGGCGCAGTACGCGGCGGAGCTGATGCGGTCGTGGGGTCTGGAGACGCGCATCGAGGAGTTTGAAGCGCTGCTTCCCTACCCTACTTCGCGGCGGCTGGAGTTACTTGGCCCGTCGCCCTACACGGCGCGTCTGTTTGAGCCCTTTCTCAAGGAAGACCCGGATTCGACCGACACCAACCAACTGCCCACTTACAACGCTTACTCGGCGACGGGCGATGTGACGGGCGAGCTGGTGTATGTCAACTATGGAATTCCGGCCGATTATGAGCAGTTGAAGAAGCTCGGCATCAGCGTGCAGGGCAAGATCGTGATTGCCCGCTACGGCCGTTCCTGGCGCGGCACGAAGGCCAAGACGGCGCAGGAAAACGGGGCAATTGGTTGCATCATCTATTCGGACCCGCACGAGGACGGCTATTTCCAGGGCGACGCCTTCCCCAAGGGCCCGTGGCGTCCGGCGGAGAGCGCGCAACGCGGCAGCATCATGGACATGCCGGTGTATGTGGGCGATCCGCTGTCGCCGGGGTGGGCAAGCGAGAAGGGCGCGCGCAAGCTCAACCGGGCCGAGGCGGTGACGATCATGAAGATCCCCGTGCTGCCGATCAGCTACGCCGACGCGCGGCCGTTTCTCGAAGCCTTGCAAGGGCCGGTGGCTCCCGTGGAGTGGCGCGGCGCGCTGCCGCTCACCTATCACATTGGGCCCAGCGCGGCGCGGGTACGGCTGGCGGTGGATTTCGATTGGACGACGAAGCCGCTCTATAACGTGATCGCGACCATTCCGGGCTCGGAGAGGCCGGATGAATGGGTGATCTACGGCAACCATCACGACGCGTGGGTGAACGGCGCGGCCGATCCGGTGAGCGGCGCGGCGGCGTTGCTCGAGACGGCGCGCTCGCTGGGTGAACTGGTGAAGACGGGTTGGAAGCCGAAGCGCACGATCAAGCTTGCTTTGTGGGATGGCGAGGAGTTTGGACTGCTTGGGTCCACGGAATGGGTGGAGAAGCACCGCGACGAATTGAAGAAGAAGACGGTGCTCTACATCAACACGGACGCCAACACGGGCGGCCGGTTTGGCGTGGGCGGGTCAGGCACGCTGGAGGCGTTTTTCGCCGAAGTGATGCGCGACGCGCTGGAGGCCAAGGACCGGCCGGAGAAGAGCGAACTGGCTCCGCTGGGCGCGGGTTCCGACTATGTGGCCTTTGTCCATCACGCCGGCATCGCCAGCCTCAACATGGGCTTCGGCGGCTCGGGCGGTTCGGGCACGTATCACTCCATTTATGATTCGACGGCCTGGTTCCTGGCGCATATGGACAAGGACTTTGTCGCATCGCGCAAGCTGAGCCAGGTGACGGCGACGGCGCTGCTGCGGGCGAGCGAATCGGCGGTTGTGCCGGTGGGCTTCGCGGCCGTGGAGCGCAATGTGCGGCAGTGGATCACGGGAGCCAAGGACAAGCTGGACATTGCGCCGGTGATTGCGGAGCTGGACAAGCTGGCGCCGCTGGCCGCTGCCTATGAGAAGGCCCTGGCGGCGAATCCGAATCTGAGCGGGGAGAAACTCGCCCGGTTGAACGCGCTGCTGATCGGCGCCGAGCAGGCCCTGACACGGCCGCGCGGCCTGCCGCAGCGCGAGTGGTACAAGAACCAGATGTCGGCGCCGGGGCTTTACACCGGCTATGGTTCGGTGACGCTGCCGGCGGTGAACGAGTCGCTGCAACTGGGCCGCATGAATGAAGCCCAGGCGGGCATTGCCGAGCTCACGGCATCGCTGGCGGCCTTCCGCTCGATTGCGCAGCAGGCGATTGAACTGCTGCTGTAGGCGGGTGGCGGCGCGCGCGGCGCGTTACCATCGCTGATATGGACGCCGATCTGGACCGCCGCTGTTTCTTCGCTGCGATGGCGGGAGCCGCTGGGGCTGCCTTGGCCGCGCCCGGCACCGTGATGGCCGCTCCCAACGCGCCCATCGCGCGCCCGATGCGCCTCTTTTTGCGCCACACCTGGACGACCACCATGTCGTCGAGCGATTACCGCGACACGATCCTCTACACGCTGCATCACGGCGGCATTGAGGCGCACGGCGAGGGCGCGCCGATCATTCGCTATCACGAGTCGGCTGAGAGCGGCTGCGAGGCCATCAACACAAAGCTCGGCCCGAACTTCTTTCACGATTTCCCGCCGGAGCAGTTCGACAAGACGCTGCGCGAGGTGAACCGGCGCATTCCCGGCGAATGGGCGGCCAAGGCCGCCGTGGCCGCCGCGGTGCTCGATTGGAACGGCAAGCGGCTCGGCGTGCCTGTGTATCGCCTGTTCGGGCTTGACCCGGCGGAGGGCCCGCTGACCACCTTCTCCATCGGCATCGACACGCCGGAGAAGACGCGCGAGAAGGTGCGTGAGGCGGCGCCGTATCCGGTGTTGAAGATCAAGGTGGGGCTGGACAGCGACGAGGCGACGATCAACGCCGTGCGCGCCGAAACGAAAAAGCCGCTGCGCGTGGATGCCAACGAGGGCTGGAAGACGAAGGAAGAGGCGCTCGAGAAGATTCAATGGCTGGAGACGCAGGGTGTGGAGTTGATTGAGCAGCCGTTGCCGGCGGCGCAACTGGCCGAGATGGACTGGCTGCGGCAGCGTGTGAAGATGCCTGTGTTCGCCGATGAGGCTTGTTTGCAGGCTGCCGACATAGCGAAGGTCGCGCCTTATTGCGACGGGGTGAACATCAAGCTCGACAAGTGCGGCGGCGTTCTGGAGGCGTATCGCATGATCCAGACGGCGCGGTCGCTGGGGCTGAAGGTGATGGTGGGTTGCATGGTGTCGAGTTCGCTGGCCATCACCGCCGCCGCCCAGTTGGCCCCGCTGCTTGACTACGCCGACTTGGACGGCAACCTGCTGCTGCGCGAGGATCCGTTCACGGGCGTGAAGGTGGCCGACGGCCGGCTTGTGCTGCCGGACAAACCGGGGCTGGGAGTAACCAAGGCATGATGCGCTGGCTGCCGCTGCTGACCGCGCTGGCCGCGTTCGCCGCGCTGGCCTTCCCGTTGGGGGCGGAGTTCCATCACATCCGCATCACCTATACGCCGACGGGGTGCGTCGATTGCCCGCGTTCGCTCGAGGGGCGGTTGAAGAAGACGCGCGGTGTGGAAGAGGTAAAGCTCAATCCCGAAGGCGAGGTAACGATCCGCCTGGCGCCGGGCAACCGGGCGCGGCTGGAGTTGATCCGCGACTTTATTGAGCAGGGCGGCGAGCGCATCAGGAGGATCGAAGTGGAAGCCAGCGGGGCGCTGGAACGCGAGGGCGAGGGCTTCGTGTTTGTGCTCGCCGGATTGGAGACGCGCTATGCGGTGACCGGCGCGAAGGAGCCGGCCGCGAGGGTGCGCATCCAGGCCCACACGAGCACCGCCCGTCCGCTTGCGTTTACCATCGACAGTACCGCCGCCGAATAAATGGACTTTGCCAGCCAGCTGAAAGCCTCGATCGACATTGTGCGAGTTGTGGGCGAGTATGTGCGGCTGCAGAAGGCTGGCCCGAACTCGTACAAAGGCCTGTGCCCGTTTCACACGGAGAAGACGCCGTCGTTCCATGTGCGGCCGACGCACCAGTGGTTCCACTGCTTCGGGTGCGGCAAGAAGGGCTCGGCGATCGACTTCGTGATGGAGATCGAGGCGTTGAGCTTTTGGGAAGCCTGCGTGCAGTTGGCTGAACGCTATGGCATCCCGCTGCCGAAGCGCAATGAGCCGTCGGACGCGGATACGAAGAAGCGGGCCGGGGCGTATGAGGCGCAGGAGATCGCCTTCAAGGCCTATCGCGCGGCGTATCAATCGCAGGCGGGGGAACAGGCGCGGGCGTATGTGGCGCGGCGCGGGGTGAGCGCGCAGTTGCAGGAAGAGTTCGGCCTGGGGTATGCGGCCGGCAACAACCTGGTGACGCGGGCGCTGGAGAGAGCCGGCTTTTCGCCGCAGCAGATGGAAGACAGCGGCCTGGTGCTGCCCAGCCAGCATGGTCCGGGGTTCTATGACTTTTTCCGCAACCGCCTCATGTTTCCGCTGCACAGCGAAACGGGCAAGCTGATCGCCTTTGCCGGGCGCGCGCTGGCCGAGGGCGATGAGCCGAAGTATATGAACTCGCCCGAAACGGCTATCTATCGCAAAAGCGCGGTGCTCTATAACCTCCACCGGGCGCGGAAGCCGATTCGCGATAAGGGCTACTCGATCCTCGTCGAGGGCTACATGGATGTGATCGGGTTGCATGGGGCGGGCTTTCACAATGCTGTCGCCCCGTGCGGCACGGCATTCAAGACGAGCCAGGTGCAGATGCTGCACCGGCATTCGGAAAACGTGGTGGTGAACTTCGATCCCGATGCCGCCGGCATCGCCGCCGCCGAGCGCGCCATCCAACTGCTGCTGGATGAGAGCATGCGCATCAAGGTGCTGGAGTTGGAAGGCGGGCTGGACCCGGATGAGTTTGTGAACGCGAATGGCGCGGAGGCTTACGTGGAGGCGATCCGGCGCGCGCCGCGGTACTTCCACTGGCTGGCCGGGCGGGCGCGTTCGAAGTTCGATATGACCTCGGGGGAAGGCCGCATGGCGGGGCTGCAGTTTTTGATTCCGGCCATCCAGCGCATCCCGGACAAGCTGGAGCGGGCGGCGATTGCCGAGGATGTGGCGGCGTATCTGGGCGTCGACCGCTCGCTCGTGCTCGATCAGTTCCGCAAGATGGCCGTTTCGCGCGCCACGCCCGCGCCGCCGCCTCAGCCTGAAGCGGGTATTCCCGCCAACGAACGTCTGCTGTTGCGGTGCCTGTTGCGGTCGGCCGAGGCGCGCGACCAGTTGTGTGAACGGCTGGCCGTGTTGGTGGACGAGCAGCCTCCGCAAGCGGCGGCGATTTTCCGGGCGATTCTGGCCGCGGGCGAGCCTTTGGACTTTGCCGCCGTCGAATCGAGGCTCTCTGATTCGGACCGCACCCTGCTGACGCGGCTCGCTTTTGCCGATGAGATGGAGCACGAGGACTTGGGCCTGAGCCAGGCGCAGGCCTGTTTATCGCGTATGGAAGCATCGGGCCAGGAATCGCAACGCACGCGGTTGAAGCAACGCATCCGCGACGCTGAGCGCGAGGGACGGCTGGAGGAGGCGATGGCGTTGATGGAGGAGTTAAATCGGAGCTCGCGGTCCGCGGGTTGACCCCCGCCCGTGCGGCCTCGTGGGGTGTGCTTGAATAAGAAGGAAGGTGTGGGGCGTTGTGATGAGATCGGTGGAATGCAGAGGTGTTGGGCGGGCCCGTCCATTGCTCCTAGGAGCGGCTGGGCCGAGGCCACGGTAAGGGAACCCTGATGTACGACGAAATGGGCGATCTAGGACCGGAGGAACGGCGCCGGGAACGCGAACTCGACGACCTGATCGCCGACCTTGACACGGCCAGCGTGGACACGCTGGAGGATCCCAAACTCGATTTGGACAAGGCGGAGCCGGAGGAAGAGTCCGACGACCTGGACGCCTTCGACCTGGCGCAGGATCTCTCCGACAAGACCACCGACCCGGTGCGCATGTATCTGCGCGAGATGGGCACGGTGCCGCTGCTCACGCGTGAGGGCGAAATCGAACTGGCCAAGCGCGTGGAGCGGGGCCAGCGCGGCATGATGAAGTCGCTGTCGCGGTCGCCGCTGGTGGTGAGTCAAATTCTGGAGCTAGGCGAGCAGGTGGCGCGCGAAGAGGTGCCGATCCGGGACATCCTGCAGTCGCCCGATCCTCCGGTGTCGGATGAGAATTTCGAGGAACAGACGCAGGAGTTTCTCAAAGCGGTTGAGGAAATTGACAAGCTCTACCGCAAGGCGATTCAGATTCAGCAGAAACTGCCGGCTGTGCCGCGCGGCACCAAGCCCAAGCAGAATCGCAGCGTGCGCATGAGCCTGGCGCGGGCCATCATCAAGCTGTCGCAGCGCATCTGCGCCGTGCCGTTCACCAGCGAGATGCGCCACGCGATGGCGCAGACAGTGCGCATGGCGGTGGACCAGTTGCGGCCGCTGGAGCGGGAGATCGCCAAGTCGCAGCGGCAATTAGAGGAGTATGTCGCCCCGGGCCATCAAACGCGTGATTTGCGCAAATCGCATAAGCAAACGCTGATGAGCCTGCAGGACATGGAGCAGGACTACGGCGCTTCGGCGGCTGAGCTGCGGCGCACGCTGCACATTATCGACCGCGGCGAGGTGGAAGCCGAAACCGCCAAGAAGCAGTTGATTGAAGCCAACCTGCGGCTGGTGGTGTCCATCGCCAAGCGCTACACCAACCGGGGGCTGCAGTTTCTCGACCTGATCCAGGAAGGCAACATCGGGCTGATGAAGGCGGTGGACAAGTTCGACTACCGCCGCGGCTACAAGTTCTCCACCTATGCGACGTGGTGGGTGCGCCAGGCGATTACGCGCGCGATTGCCGACCAGGCGCGGACGATCCGCATTCCGGTGCACATGATCGAGACGATCAACAAGCTGGTCCGCATGCAGCGCTCGATGCAGCAGGAGTTGGGGCGCGAGGCGACCACCGAAGAACTGGCCAAGCGCATGGAACTGCCTGTGGGCAAGGTGCGCCGTGTGTTGCGCATCGCCCAGGAGCCGATCTCGCTGGAGACGCCGGTGGGCGAAGAAGAGGAGTCGCACTTGGGCGACTTCATCGTGGATAAGCGCGTGGTCTCGCCGTCGGAGGCCGTGATCAACCTCAACCTGCGCGAGCAGACGGCCGAGGTGTTGAAGACGCTCAGCCCGCGCGAAGAGAAGATCGTGAAGATGCGCTTTGGGCTGCTGGACGGCAGCGAGCACACGCTCGAAGAGGTGGGCCAGCAGTTTGCCGTGACGCGCGAGCGCATCCGTCAGATCGAGGCCAAGGCGCTGCGCAAGCTGCGCCACCCCAGCCGCTCTCACAAATTGCGCGCGTTCCTGGAAACCAACAACGGCGAATAGAGGCGCCGCACCGCGTCCACGCTGGCCTCGGGCACCAGGTGTTCCCACGGCTGGCCATCGCTGAACCGTTGGCGGACCTGAGTGGAGCTGACCCCGTCGAAGTCACCCGGCAGCGCCAGCGGCTCAATGCCGTGGGCGAGGTGAGGAGGCGGCGCGAACTCGCCTTGCCGCGCGGCCACCAGCAGACGGTACTCGCGCAACTGCTCGGCCATGGGAGGCAGCCCGTCGTAAGGCCAGTTCACGATGCGCTCGGCCGCATCGCGTCCGCACAGCAGGCAGACCTCAACGCCAGGAACGATGCGCCGCACCTCGCGCGCCATGTCGAGAAAGAGCCCGCCTTCGCTAATGGCCGCGGCGATGGCGCCGCCCACGAGCGGACGAAGCAGTTCGAGCCGCGCGTCAAGCCCCACCTGGCCATAGTCTTTGTGCGGGAAGGCCCGCGGCAGCACGGCAATCGCAGCATCGCAGCGACCCAGCGCCGCCTGTAGCAACGCTTCATGGGCCCGCGTGGGTGGATGGAAGGCGGCGGGCAAAAGAGCGACCGCGCGAACGTCGGGCGAAAGTGCGCCGATGATCTCCACACGATGAAGATAGCAGGGGCGCGCGGGGGGGGACTGGTTGGGGCCGGAGCTGGGTGCGGCCGGAGTGCTCGTTGCCGGGTGGCGCGTAACCACCGGCTCCGTTGGGAACGCCTGATCAGCCGTGGTATAGTTTCATCGTTACCAGCGTCTTATCTGAGGAGCATTGAGTCGATTGCTCTGGCAAAACCTCTTTTCAAATGTAAGGAGAGTGTGGCGTGAGTTCTACAAAAAAGCCTGACCACGAACTCCAGCCCGCAACCTCGTCCGGCGTGTCGCGCCGCGGTTTTCTGGGAACCGCCAGCGCAACGGCCGGAGCCGTGGGGAGTGGACTTCTGGAGCAAAGCGCGCAAGCCGCCCCGCCCGCCGGGGTGATGGGGCCTGGGGAGACCGAGATCACCCTGACCATCAACGGCAAAGCGACCAAGGTGAAAGTCGAGACGCGCACGACGCTGCTCGATGCCTGCCGCGAACGGCTGGAGATCACCGGCGCCAAACGCGTGTGCGACCGCGGCACGTGCGGCGCCTGCACGATGATCGTCAACGGCAAGACGGTGTATGGCTGCACCACGCTGGCCGTTGACAATGTCGGCAAGAAGATTGAGACCATCGAGAACCTGACGGCCGGCGCCAAGCCGCACCCGATTGTTCCCGCTTTTTCCAACAACGATGCCCTGCAGTGCGGCTATTGCACGCCTGGCATGGTGATGGCCTCCAAGGGCCTGCTCGACCGCACGCCGAACCCGACCTATGACCAGGTGAAGGCCGGCCTGGGCGGCAACCTGTGCCGCTGCGGTACCTATGTCGGCATCCGCAAGGCCGTGCTCGAAGCGGCCAAGGAACTGCGCGCCTCCGGTGGGCGCACGAGTGGAGGAAGCAATGCCTAATTACAGCTATCCCCCGATGGAAGAGCGCCGTGTGATCGGCAAGCGCATCACGCGCCTCGATGGCATGGAGAAGGCCGCGGGCAAGGCCAAGTACAACTCCGATGTGCGGCCGAAGGGCACGATTCACGCCGTCGGCGTGTTCAGCCCGCATGCCCACGCGCGCGTGAAGTCGGTGGACACCTCGGCCGCACAGAGGGCGCCGGGCTTTGCCGCCGTGAGCGTGGTGGCCGCGGCGGGAACGGAAGTCAACTGGGCCGGTCAGGAGATCGCTTTCGTGGCCGCGCAGACCGAAGAGCAGGCACGCGATTGCGCGCGGCTGATCAAGGTTGAGTACGAAGTGATGCCGCACCTGGTGCGCGAAGAGAGCCTGGCCAAGGCCGGTTCGCGCGGCAAGCCCGCCGGTGAGCAGGTGACGGGCGACCCCGAAGCCGCCTTCACCGCCTCGGGCGCCGTGACGCACGAAGCCGAATACGGCATTCCGGTGATCACGCACTGCTGCCTGGAACCGCACGGCTCGGTCGTGGCCTGGGACGGGGCAGCCAACAAGATCGAGTTCTGGCCTTCGACGCAAGCCATTTCAGCTGTCGGCGGCGATCTCGCCAAGCAGCTTGAGCTGCCCGCCACGCAGGTGCACTCGCATCAGGACCACATCGGCGGCGGCTTCGGATCGAAGTTCCAATCCGACCTCTGGGGCAAGCACGCCGCGCTGCTCTCGAAGATGGCTGGCGGCAAGCCCGTGAAGCTCTACCTGGAGCGGCGCGAGGAGTTGACCATCGCCGGTGTCCGCCCCTCGGTGTTCGGCAAGGTGAAGCTGTCGGCCAATGCGAGCGGGGAGATGACGGGCTGGGATTCCACCACATGGATGACGGGCGGGTTTGCCGGCGGCGGTTTGAACGCCGACCTGCTGCCTTATGTCTTCCGCAACGTGGCCAACCGCCGCATCAACCACACCGCGGTCTCCACCAACAACGGCGCCTCGCGCGCCTGGCGCGCACCGAACCATCCGCAGGTCTGCTACATCACCTGCGCGGCCATGGAAGACCTGGCCGCGAAGTTGAAGATGGACCCGATGGAGTTCTTCCTGAAGAACCTCGACAAGACGCCGCGCGCGGATACCTACAAAGCCCAGATTCTGAAAGCCGCCGATATGATCGCGTGGAAGAAGCACTGGAAGCCGCGCGGCTCATCCACGGGAACTGTGAAGCGCGGCCTCGGCCTGGCACTCGGCACCTGGGGCGGAGCGGGCCATGCATCGCAGTGCCGCGCCACGATCAACCCGGATGGCTCGGTGCTGATCGAGATCGGCTCGCAGGATCTCGGCACCGGGACGCGTACGATCATCACGCAGGTGGTGTCGGAAACGCTCGGCCTGCCGATGAACGGTGTCAGTTTGAAGCTGGGCGACAACGGCTATCCGGCCTCGGGCGCCTCGGGCGGCTCGACCACGGTGGGCGGTGTCAGCGCCTCTTCGCGCAAGGCCTCGGTGAACGCTCTCGACAAGCTGTTCGCCGCGGTCGCTCCTTCGCTCGGCGTACCGGCCGACCAGTTGGAAGCGGTCGATTCGAAGATCCAGGTGAAGGGCAACGCGGCCAAGTCGATGACCTGGAAAGCGGCCTGCGCCAAGCTCGGCGTGAGCCCCATCGTGGAGATGGGGGCCAACGATCCGCGCAACCCCGGCGGCCTCACCACGGGCGGCGTGGGCGGCTGCCAGATGGCCGATGTTTCGGTGGATACCGAGACCGGCATCGTCAAGATCAACAAGGTTGTCGCCGTGCAGGATGTCGGCCTGGTCATCAACCCGAAGACCTCCGACAGCCAGGTGTACGGCGGCGTGATCATGGGCATCTGCGCGGCGCTGATGGAAGAGCGCGTCATGGACGAAATGACGGGGCGCTTCCTGAACGCCGATATGGAGTTCTACAAGCTGGCCGGCGCCGGTGATATCGGGGAAATCGAAGTCCACATGGACATCACCCCGGAGCATGACAAGCGCGGCGTGATCGGTATCGGTGAACCGGCCACGGTGCCCACCATCGCCTGTATCGCCAACGCCGTGGCCAACGCCATCGGCGTGCGCGTGCCGGTGCTGCCGCTCACTCCCAAGAACGTTTTGAACGCGCTGCACAACACGACAAGGAGGTTGGCCTAATGAACGCCTTTGAATACGCCTCTCCGGCTACGCTGAAGGAAGCCCTCGGGCTGTTGGGTAACTCCTGGTCCGAGGCGGCGGTTCTCGCCGGCGGCACCGATTTGTTGAGCCTGATGAAGGACCATATCGCCGAACCGAAGCGAGTGGTGAACATCAAGGGCATCAAGGAACTGGGCGGCATCGCCAAGTCCGGCGGCGGGCTGCGCATCGGCGCCAACGCCACCGTCGACGAACTGATGGAAAGCGCGCTTGTGCGCGCCGAGTATCCCTCGCTGGTGGCCGCCGCGCGCGGCATTGGTTCACCGCAGGTGCGCAACATGGGCACCGTGGTGGGCGACCTATGCCAGCGCCCGCGCTGCTGGTACTATCGCAACGGTTTCGGCCTGCTGGCGATGAAGGGTGGCAAGAGCCTGGTGGAAGGCGGCCAGAACGAGTTCCACGCCATCTTTGCGAACGGCCCGGCGAAGTTTGTCAGCGCCTCCAGCTTTGGCCCGGCGCTGGTCGCGCTCGGCGCCAAAGTGAAGATCGCCAGCGCTTCGGGCAATCGCGAAGTGGCTGTGGCCGACTTCTTCAAAGCGCCTTCTTCGGACGGCGACCGCGAAATCGATCTCAAGCCGAATGAGATCGTCACCGAGATCGTCGTGCCCGCCGCCAAGGGCGCCAAGAACGCCACCTACGAGGTGCGCAACAAGGAAGGGCTCGACTGGCCGCTGGCCACGGCGAGCGTCGTCCTCACGATGAAGGGCGCAAACGTCGCGACGGCGAAGATCGTGCTGGGCCATGTCGGGCCGACGCCGGTCGTTGCCGCCGATGCCGCCAGTTCGCTCGCCGGCAAGGCGATCACGGAAGAGACCGCCACGGCCGCGGGCAAGGCCGCCGTCGCCGGGGCGAAGCCGCTGTCGGACAACGGCTACAAGGTGCACCTGGCGGCCGTGGCCGTCAAGCGCGCTCTGTTGGCCGCCGCGGGCAAAGCGTAACGCTCACACACCCGAACCGCGAAAACCCCGGCGGCCGCGAGGCTCCGGGGTTTTCGTATTCTGGAGGACAGCCATATGGAAACCACCGGATCGAGCCTGATCAACGACGACCGCTGCGACCTGCTGCGCTGGAAAGGCCTCTACATCCAGGCCGAGTGGGACCCCACTGTGCCGCACTCAGGTGATCGCAATTTCTGGTGCCACAAAACACAGAACTGCACCGGCCCCGACGGCCGCACGGTGGACGACTACGAGTGCAACGAAACGCGCTCCTGCTATAAGCCGCTGTAAGCTGAGCGCCACTTTGTCCGGCCGCGAGATTCACCGCCGCGTGTTTCGCTTGACTCCCAATGCGCCCTTGCGTAGACTCGCACCCAGAATCCATGCGCTTCCGGAGGGGAAGCGCCGGGGCCGCTGGGGGCCCTCACCTAACCACACATCATCCCGGCGCGCCTGCTGTGAGGCGCACAGCCGCGGCATCATCGGGAGGACACATGAAGCGCGAACACGTAATTTTACGGAACTTTGGTCCCGGCACGGGCGGGGGCTTTCTGAGCGGCGGTCCTGGCGGACTGCCCGCGGCCGCACCTGCGCCGGCGCGCGTCGGCGTTGAGATGGAGATGCTGAGCGCGGGCGATGCGGCCAAGATGGCCAAGAAGCAGGAGGTGGCCGCGGTGGCGCCGGTGATGCCGATGAAGCTCGTCGAACCGCTCGATGAGGGCCTCGCCGCACCCACGGCGGCGGGCGTCGATTGGGGCGTCGAAGCAGTTGGGGCGGTGAATTCGCCGTTCACTGGGGACGGCATCGTCGTGGCTGTGCTCGACACCGGCATCGACGCCGCGCATGCGGCCTTTCAAGGCGTGACGCTCGTGCAGCGCAGCTTCACCGGCAGCGCCGACGCAAGCGACGACCACGGCCACGGCACGCATTGCGCCGGCACCATCTTCGGCCGCGACGTGACCGGCGTGCGCATCGGCGTGGCCCGAGGCGTGAGGAAGGCGCTCATCGGCAAGGTGCTGGGGCCGGGCGGCGGCGGCAGCCACCAGATTGTCCAGGCCATTCAGTGGGCCGTGACCGAGGGCGCCAACGTGATCTCGATGTCGCTGGGCATGGACTTTCCCGGCTACCAGAAACAGCTTGTCACCCAGGCGGGCATGCCCGAGGAGGTGGCCACGTCGATGGCGCTGGAAGGCTACCGCATGAACGTGCTGCTCTTTGAACGCCTCGCCTCAATGGTGCTGGCGATGAGCGACTTCATGCAGACGACGCTGCTCATCGCCGCGGCCGGCAACGAAAGCCGCACCAACATCGACCCCGATTTCAAGATCGCCGTCGCCCCGCCCGCCGTCTCCGAAGGCATGATCTCCGTGGCCGCGCTGGGGCGCACGGCCAACGGCCTGGTTCCGGCTTCGTTTTCCAACAGCGGCGCGCTCATTGCCGGACCGGGCGTCGCCATCACGTCGGCCAAGCGCGGCGGCGGGCTGGTCTCCATGAGCGGCACGAGCATGGCGACACCGTGCGTGGCCGGCGTGGCCGCGCTGTGGGCGCAGAAACTCAGCGCCGCCGGACCGCTCAATACGAAAATCCTCACGGCGCGGCTGCTGGCCTCCGGCACGAGCAAGGGCATCGCCCCCGGCGTGGCTCCGGGCGACATCGGCAGCGGTCTCGTCCAGGCCCCGGCGAATTAACGCCGCCGGCGTGCCATCATAACCAGGGAGACTTGTTTGAAACAGATCACCTTTGAGCTGTTGCGGCACGGGCCGCCCAACAACCAGTTGCTCTCGCCGCTCACGCAGTATCTGGCGCTGTGTGAGAACCACCCCGCCACGACGCTCCACATGCCCTTTGAGCACAACCAGTTCCTCCACCGCCACCGCGCGCTGAGCTACGCGCTGCGCGGCGCCGATCCGACGGGGAACCTGGATGAAGCGCGCTCGTTTCAGGTGAAGGACACGGCGCGGGTTCTTGGCGAGTTGCTGGGCCAGGTGCCGGGCCTGGTGGCCGAGATGAATCGCGACCATATCAACGGAGGCGATGCCTGCGCCGAACGCGAAGGCAGCCGCGCGACGCATTTCCGCATGGTCCTGTCGGCCTCCGAATTGGCGCTGCTGCCCTTTGAACTCGCACTCTCGCCGCCCGGCTTCCCCGGCGCGGGCGAACCGCTGCTGCTGCAACTGCAAGACCCGGTGTGCCTGACGCGCGAGGTGCGCCGCATCGCCGAACGCACGCTGACGTGGCCGCAACAGCCGAGGGTGCTCTTCATCTCGGCCTTCCCCGGCAACTCCGCGCCGCAGGGCCTCGTGCAGCGGCACCTCGGTATTCTTCACCAGTTGCTCGACCCGTGGGCCGATTACTCACAGCCCACCGAGTCGCGGCTCAAGCACCTCATCACGCATCTGGACAACGCCACCAGCGACGACATCGCGCAGGCCTGCGCCAGTGAGCAGTATTCGCACGTGCACATCTTGGCCCATGGCAAGGAGTATCGCGACGGGTTCGACTTCCGTTACGGACTCGCGCTTGAGAACCGTCTCGCGCCGGGCACGCCCGATGTCGTGAGCGGGGAACGCCTCGCCACGGCGCTGCGGCCCATGCAATCGCAGCCCGGCCGGCAGGGCTCGCGGCCGCTGGTGGTGACGCTGGCCAGTTGCGATTCGGGCAACCAGGGCAGCGTGTACGGACTCGGCGGCAGCGTTGCCCACGCCCTGCACCAGGCCGAGATCCCGATCGTCATTGCCAGCCAGTTCCCGCTCTCCGTCGATGCCTCGCGCGAGTTCGTCCTGCTGCTCTATGAGGCCCTGCTGTGGGGCAAGGACCCGCGCATCGCCCTCAACACCCTGCGCCGCCGCCTGCACACGCTCTACGCCAATACGCACGACTGGGCAAGCGTCTCGGCCTACGCGTCCCTGCCGGAGAACTTCGAACAATGGCTGGCCGAAGCCGAGACTCACCAGAATATCCGCGGCATGGAGGCGGCCCTCAGCTTTGCCGATTCGGTTACGGAAAAGGTGGACGAGGAACGGGGGACGCCGACGGGAGCCAGCCCCACGCCCACGCCTGCCGCCGCGCCCGGTACGAAGCAGGAAGACCTTACAGAACTACTGGACATAGCGGCCCAGAGAATGGACGATGGCCGCACCCGCATTGAGGCGTTGTTCTCGCGGCAGCCGCACAACATCGCCCGACTGGCCGGCAAACTCGCCGCCATTGAGAAGCGCTGCGCGCAAGCCTGCTTCTACTTCGCCGATAAGAGTCCAAAGCGCCATGCCGAACTGACCGGGCGCTGGCAGAGCATGCTGCACAAGTCGCGGCAGCATTACTGGCTTGTGTATGAAAGCGACCGCAGCCAGTCGTGGGCAATCCTGCAATACCTCTCACTGGACCTCATTCTGCGGCGGCTGCACAGCCCGCTGCCCGACCCCGAGCTCACGCTCGACCCGCACGAGGAACACAACCAGCCCGCCGTGCTGTGGAAGCTCGTGCACGATCTCTCGCTCAATGATCTGCGCGGGAAAGACCAGAAGTTCCGGCTGTGGGCGCTCGGCAATCTCGTTGAGCTCTACCTGATGGCGCCACTTGTCGACAAGCTCCAGATCGAGTTACCCGGCAGCCGCAAGCCATCTCGAGCGCCCGCCGCGGCGCCGGCGGGTGCGGTCGGGCGTGACCGGGCGATCCAGCATGCGCGCACGCTGATCGACATCGCCGGCCCGGCCTCGTGGGATGTCTACTGCACGCGGCGGCAGGTTCTTCGTTACGCCATCTGGTTTCCTGAGATCGCCGACGTCGGCGGCGTCAACGACCTGGCGTGGGAGCTGGCGCGCCTGCTGCCGGCCAAGCAGCCGGTGAGCTGAGCCTCGCCGCGCGCCGTGCCGGGTCACGCGCCACGGACGGCCGCGCATCGCCGCGCCGCTATGATGGGAGGCGCATGGGCTTCGCACTCTGGACCGACGATGACACCGCCTGGGCCGCCGGCACGCATGAATACCGGCCCATGGGCATGGCCGTGATCGCACGGTCAAACGTCTTCGCGGCGCGCGACTTCCGTCCGGCGCGCCGTCTGCCCGCGCGCTCCGGCCTCATTTCCGGGGCCTGTTTGCCTCGCTCGGCGACATGAACGCGTTCCTTGGCCGGAGCCGGTCACAAGCCGCGAAAAAAAATATGCGGCAGGGTTCAAGCCGCCAACTGGCAATCACATAGCGCCACGGTCCGCGTATGCGCCGGGGGCCGTGCTGATCCGATTTTCCGAATCCTCGTCCTACACTCAGAACGCGAGAGGATTCGCCATGAACCGCACCCCATTCCTCACCCCTTTCCGTCTCCGGCTGGCCGCGCTCGAAGAAGGCAGCGGCGGCGCGCTCCGCCTGCCCGCCTTCACGACCACGCTATCGGACGCGCACGCGCGCGTGGACCCTGTCACGGGAGACGCCGTGCTCACCTGCATGCCGCTCGATGACGGCCTGCGGCTGGGCTTGCCCGAGCGCGAGGAACAACAACTGCGGGCCCATCTTTATGAAGCCGGCGCGGCGCGCCTGGGGCGCAGGCTGGCGGCGTTTCCGGCTGTCTCGGGCGAGGTGCCGGTGGTCGATCTCGCATTGCCCGCACTCGAAAAACGGATGACCGCGGCGCGGGCGGAGATGTGGCGGGGAGCGGACGGCGAGGCCGGCGATGGCGGATACGCTCAGGCCATCGCCTCGGGCTGGCTGGCGGCGAGGCAGGACGCGACGACGCTGCCGCCGCTGAGCTGGTCGCACGAATGCCGGCTCTCGGGCCACATGGCGCGCGCATTGCTGAAGCCGCTGTGGGAGTCGTATCAGGGCGCATCGCCGATGGCTTCGATTCCGGCCAACGCGGCCTACCAGGCGCGGATCGAGGTGACGCTGCCGGGCCATGCGATGAGCGGCTGGTACGGGCTGGGGCCGGAGCGCACACATGGATTCTTCAAGTCGTTGACGCGGGTCTCGGCATCCGTCCAATTAGCGTTGCGCAACTGGCTGCCGCTGCTCTGGATGGGCGATGGCGAACTGTTTCACACGCCGCGCGAAGGGGTGTCGCTGCTGGCCTATGCGTCGCTGCCGGCGCTGCTGGCGCGCTCGCGGCGCAACTACACCTACGATCCGGTCGACAACACAAGCTGGCTGCAGGCGCTCACCCACGCCACGCGACGGCTGCAGAAGCAACTGCAGGTGTGGTATCCGGCGCTGGCCGCGCTGGACCATCCGGCGGCTGAACTGGTTCACCCGCGCTGGCATTCCCGTTGGAGCAGCGACCTGATGCGCAACGGCAAACGCATTCAGACGCTGCTGGCCAACGAGGCGTGGCTGGTCGATCAGTTCGTCAACTTCGCAGCCGGCATGGAAGACCTTGCCGGCCAGCCATCGTTGAATGGCTGCATCCGCAAGGGACGCGAATTGCATGGCGCTTTGGACGCACGGCTGCGTCGCTGGTGGGACGGCCGTCAGGCGCAGGCGCTCAACAGCCTGCTTCTCATCGAGGCCACCTCGGCGCTGACGAGTGAGCCGGTGAGCCTCACCATTTCCCTGCGCAAACTGGTGGCGCGGCAGGCCCCCGAAGGGCCGGTGGTTTGGTCGGCGCGCCGGGGCCCGGAGACCCCGGCGGAACCGACCGGTACGGACGAGGCCGCTTAGTCCCCGGCGGGCTGCCTAGCATCGCGGCGACGCGCGGCGACCACGCTTGCCAGGGCCATCGCCGCCACAACCACGTTGGCGACAATCACGGGCGCGGCTTGGATCATGACGCCATAACCGATCCACAACAGCGCGGCCAGGGCCTGCACTATGCGCAGCGAGGCCGGCTTGCGGAAGAAGTAGGAACAGGCGAAGACCGCCGTGGCGATCCATCCGATGGATTGCAGGAGGATTTCTTTCATGGTTGTCGCGGCCTCAGGCCGTCGCCTCCGGCCGCGGCTCCTGCCGGGAGATGATGAGCGAATCGGTGCGCACCTTGCTCCATTCCTGCAGCGCGAAGCCGTGCGCCGCGAACAGGGCGCGGACGCGTTGTGAATCCCAGCCGGCCACCTCTTCGAGCACCGGCACAAGCACGCTCAAGGCGTCTTCACTGATCACGGTGCGGCGCGCGATCTGGGCGATGAACCTGGCTTCGGAGACAGCGATGGTGAGCCCGTCGCGGCTGTTGAGGTGCATCATCACATGCACGTCGGAGCTGCCATCGCCGACATAGACGACGTGATCGTGGCTGAGCTGGTGGCGCTGCACCAACTCCTCTAGCACGGCCACCTTGCCGTAGCCCGCTGGAACTCGCACGATGGACTCAATCTCGCCCGTTTCGGGGTGATAGCGGAAGCGTGTGCCGATGATGTGATCGGCCGGGACGATGCCCTCCAGCGCCGACTGGATCACCTCTTCCGGCGCCGCTGAGATCACGTAGAAGTGGAAGTGATTGCCTTCTAACCCTTCGACCATGCGCAACAGCGCGGGGATGTTCTTCTTGAGGCGGATGCGCTTGCCCACTTCGTGCAAATGCTCCCGCCGTACGCGGCGATACTCCGGATCATGCTGCAGCAGGTAGGCCAGTTCCCCGCCCTGCTGAACGAGGTGGATGCGCGACAGCCCTTCCACCTTCTCGGCGAACCGCTCGGCGCCGAGCATCTCGCTCAGCACGAAGCCGGAATCGTTGAAACTCAAGGTCTGATCAAAGTCGCTGGCAATTAAGTACGTACGGTTCCCGCGTTTGAAGTCTGCGGTCATGGTGATGGTTCTCCTGTTGGAATTGCGGCCTGAGCGTACAGGATGGCTCCCATACGATGTAGTGGTGATGTCAGCCGGATGAAAGCGCGAGCGCGTGGTCTGCTTTCGGACTGAAGGCCGGAAACGGTTCCGGATAAAGCGAGAGAACTACAGGGGATGGCCCACGTGGCCGCTTTCATATCATAGCATTCTTCACGGTGACAGGGTGGTCCGGCTCGCGGTGGCTGATTGCGAGGAATAGACCGAATTTGTTTCGGCGCATGGCCCCGGCCATTTACAATGATGAGACGGCCCATGCTCGATTCGATTCTCCCGGAGGGGACTGCCCACAACTTCCAAGAACTGCTCCGCACAGCGGCGCAAGAGACCGGGATCCAGCCGGAATTTTGGGATATTTTCGGCCACAAGCATGAGCTGACGCCGGAATTGGCGCAGCGATTACTTGGCGTGATGGGCCTGGACGCCTCGGGCCCGGCGGCCCTCGAACGCTCCCTGCAAGCGCGGCGGGCGCAGGAATGGGAGCAACTGGCGCCAGCCGTGGTTGTGGTCGAACAGGCAGAGGTGGGAGTAGCGGTGAAGGCCGCGGGAAGCCCCGGAGCCCGGCTGCACTGGCGGCTGGAGTGGGAAGCGGGCGGCGTTCACGAGGGCTGGTTTGAATGGGGCGCGCTAGCCCTGCTCACCGAACGTGATGGCAAGAGCGAGCGGCAGTGGCGCTGCCCGGTGGAGGCTCCGCTTGGCTACCACACGCTGCGGTTGCGCTGGGCGTCGGCCGATGGCGCTTCGCAGCAGATGGCGACGCGGTTGATTGTATGTCCGTCGCGGGCCGACCTGCCGCCGTTTCTGGAGCGCGGGGAAAAGCGGGCCGGCCTGGCGGTGAGCCTGTATGGAGTCCACTCGGAGAAGACGTGGGGGTGCGGCGACTTCACGGCGCTGCGGGGCGTGATTGACTGGGTGGCGATGAATGCGGGCGGCAGTTTCGTGGCTCTCAACCCGTTGCACGCGATCTTCAACCGGCAGCCGTACAACACAAGTCCCTATCTGCCGAGCACCATTTTCTACCGTAATTTCCTCTACCTCGACATCGCGGCCATTCCCGAGGTGGCGAGTAACGCCGTGGCGCAGCGGCTGCTCGCCTCTGAACGCATCCAAGCCGAGATACGCGAGTTGAACGGCAGCGAGTATGTGGAGTATGAGCGCGTGGCGCGCCTCAAGCGGCTCTTCCTGCTGCTGGCCTTCCGCGAGTTCTACCGCACGCATTGGGTGCGGGAAAGCGAACGCGGGCTGGCCTTCGCGCGCTATGTTGCGGCCGAGGGCGTACGGCTGGAGGAGTTCGCGCTGTTTTCGGCGCTCGACCAGTGGCTGCATAAGAAGTATCCCGATGTCTGGGTTTGGCCGGAGTGGCCTGAAGAGTATCGCCAGCCAGGCAGCAAGGCCTGCCGCGACTACCAGAAGACGCACCTGCGCAGCGTACTCTTCTATAAGTTTGTGCAGTGGCAGATTGACCAGCAGGCCGAGGCGGCGCAGGCCCACGCCGTGAACCGCGGGCTGGAGATCGGCCTGTTTCACGATTTGCCGCTGGCCAATGACCGTTGCGGGGCCGACCTGTGGTCGTCGCGTGAGTTCTTCATGGAAGGCTGCCGGGTGGGTTCGCCGCCCGACGATTTTTCGCCGAATGGCCAGGACTGGAGCTTCCCGCCTCCGAACAAGGACCGCCACCTGGCCGACGGCTACCTCCACTACGCCGACTCCATCCGACGCAGCGCGCGGCACGGCGGAGCGTTGCGCATCGATCACGTGATGCGCCTCTTCCGCCTGTACTGGATTCCCGATGGCTTCGATGCGCGCACGGGCGCCTACGTGCGGGACAACGCCGAAGACCTGCTGCGTGTGCTGGCCCTGGAAAGCGTGCGCCAGAAGGTGCTCATTGTCGGCGAGGATCTGGGCACCGTGGAGCCGCGCATGCGGGAGATGCTGGAACGCTTCGGCATTCTCAGCTACCGCCTGTTCTATTTCGAGCGCAAGGAAGGCGGCAAGCTGATTCCGCCGGCTGCCTACCCGCCACAGGCGCTGGTGAGCTCAACAACGCATGATTTGCCCACGCTGGCCGGCTACTGGTGCGGCCGCGACATTGACGCGCGCGAGCGGGCCGGATTGCTGCCCAACGACGGCACGGCCGAACGGATGCGCGCCGAACGCATCGCCGACAAGCAGCATATGCTCGACGCCTTGCACCTGGAGGCGCTGCTGCCGCCGGACTATCCGCGCGACGCGGCGCTGCTTCCCGAACTGACCGGCGAGTTGCACAACGCCATCATCGGCTTCCTCGCTCAGTCGCCCTCGATGCTGCTGACGCTGAACCAGGAGGACCTCACCAAGGAGGTCGACCAGCAGAACCTGCCCGCGACCACGCACCAGTATCCCAACTGGCGGCGCAAGATGAAGTACAGCGTGGAGCAACTGCACGGGGATCAGCATGCGCTGGATTTCGCGCAGATGCTGCGCCACTGGCTGGCGCGGTCAGGGCGGTCATCCTCGGCAAGCTGAGCGCGGCGGTGGATGGGGGGAGGCGACCGCAGGCGGAAGCGACGGAGGGCGCCGCTCAGAAACCTACGTATTGGACCTCTTCTTCCAACTGGATGCCAAATCGCTCGCGCACGCGCACTTTAAGTTCCTCGATGAGGGCACGGAGGTCCTCTGACTTGCCGGCCCCATCGTTGTAAATCGTGTTCGCGTGATAGGCGGCCACCTGGATGTCGCCACGCCGCATGCCCTTGGCGCCGACCTGATCGAGCAGCCATCCAGCGGGCAGTTTGCCTTCGATCACCACGCCGGGGGGCAGGGCCGCGGCGACGGGTTCGGGGAGTTCGCTCACCAGTAGGTTTTTGAAGATGCTGCCGGCGCAACGCATGGAGGGCGGGTATTTGGCATCGCGAATCGAACGGATCTCCGCGGCGCGGCGGCGCATAGCTTCGGCGTTGCCGGGGGGCAGGGTGAGCGAAACCGAGAGAATGATCCAGTCCTTGTTGTGCTTGAAGATGCTGTCGCGGTAGCCGAAGCGGCAGCCGTCGTGATCGAGACCGCGCAGGACGCGCCCATCAAAGAAGCGCACGCCTTCGACGGCCGCGCCGATGGAATTGCCATAGGCTCCGGCATTGCCGTAAACGGCTCCGCCGACCCAGCCGGGGATGCGCGTCATGGTGTGGAGGCCCTCGAGTCCGGAGGCGATGGTGAAATCGACGAGGTCCTGTAGTTCGGCGCCAGATTCGGCGTAGACGGAGGTTTCGCGCAGCTCCACGCGCGCGCCGCGAAAGCGGAGGATGACGCCAGAGAAACCGTCGTCGGAGGCGATGAGGTTGGTGCCCGCGCCGAGGGCGAGCCAGGGGAGGCCGAGCGTGCGCACGGCGCGCATGCCCTCCAGAAACAGGCTTTCTTCGCTGGTTTCGGCCAGCACGCGGACCTCGCCGCCGATCTGGAAGCGGGTCAACTCGCGCAGAGGTACGTCCTCGCGCACCTGGAGTCCGAGGTTACTGAGATGATGGGCGAATTGCGAGTAGGAGGAAGGCCGCGGCACGGCTAGAATCATCTAGTATACCGAGGTTCACAACATGATTCCCGTTGAAGGCATACGCTTTCTGAAACAACTCAAGAAGAATAACAACCGTGAGTGGTTCCAGGCCCATAAGCCGGTATTTGAGGAGAAGCTGCGCGCGCCCATGGAGGCGGTGGTGGACGGCGTCAACCAGACGCTGGCGGCGGGCGCGCCGGACTATGTTACCGACGCTAAGAAAGCCATCTTTAGGATTTATCGCGACACGCGCTTCAGTCCGGACAAGACGCCCTACAAGACGCATCTCGGGGCGCTGTTTCCCAAGCGCGGGATGGGGAAGCTGACGGCGGCTTCCTTCTATTTCCACGTCGCGCCGGAGGGGATCGTGGTGGCCGGGGGCGTCTACTTCGCCGAGCCGAAGACGCTGCTGCAATTGCGGACCTATTTATCGGAACATCACCGCGAGTTGGAGGCGCTGCTGAAACCGAAGCGCGTCAAGGAGCTATGCGGCGAGTTGCACGGCGATGCGCTGAGCCGGCCGCCGAAGGGCTTTCCGGCTGATCATGAGGCGATCGAGCTGATTAAGAGGAAGCAGTGGTATTTCGACCTCACCTTGCCGGTGGAAGAGGCCTCGCAGCCGGGGTTTGCGAAGACCATCTCGAAGCGGTTTCTGGCAATGCTTCCCGTGGTGGAGTTTCTCAACCGGGGCATTCCGGTTCCGAAACGGACGGACGATTTGCTGAGGTAAGACGGCCGGGAGCGCGAGGTAAGAAGAATCCCCTGCGCACACAGGGTGATGGATGATATTGTTTGAGAGGGCGTCTCCGCACGAAACGTTGGATGGTTGGGGAAAGGGTGCTCGTGCGGAGACGTTATCCCCTCAGCAGCTAGTGACGGATGATCCCGAAAAGGGTTTTGCCCGTCCAATCAAATTTCCTGTGAATTGTTCGGGGCCGTAGTGTGCGCGGAGGTCAGGAGATGCGCAGCATGCCGACGATGGCGTTGAGCAGGATGGCTCCGAGGGCCACGGGGATCATGATTTTCCAGCCGATGTTCATCAACTGGTCGTAGCGGAAGCGGGGGAAGGTGCCGCGCAGCCAGATCATGAGATAGACGAAGCCGCCTACTTTAATGAGGAACCAGAAGGGGCTGGAGACGACGGCGTTGACGGGCGGGATGAGCACCACCGCGGCGAGGAGGATCATGAACAGAGCGACGCCCGTCATGCCGATGGCATGTGGACGCCAGGTGAGCTTTCGCGCCAGGCGCAGGCTGCCGAGGCCAATCAATAGAAACAACAGGGCCGGGAAACCGTAGTTGAACGGTAGCTCGAGCCAGGCAACGTTGGGAAACGGGCGCAGCCAGCCGCCCAAGAAGAGCGTGACGGCGACGGCGGAGACGACGAAGATGTTGGCGTACTCGGCGAGGAAGTAGAGCGCCCAGCGGAAGCCGCTGTACTCGGTGTGGAAGCCGGCGACGAGTTCGGATTCGGCCTCGGGCAGGTCAAACGGGGCGCGGTTGGTTTCGGCCACGGCGGAGATGACATAGACGACGAACGGGATGAGCATCAGGCCGTAGTTGTCGAAGATGAACCAGATGTGGCGTTCCTGCTGGGCGCGGACGATGCCGGCCATGCTGAGCGTGCCGGCGGCCATGACGCCTGAGAGCAGGGCCAGGGCGAGGGCCACTTCGTAGCTCACCAACTGGGCCGCGCTGCGCAGGGCGCCGAGCAGCGAGTAATGGCTGTTGGAGGCCCAGCCGCCGAGGACGATGCCGAGGATGCCCACCGACGACATGGCCGAGATGACGAGCAGGCCGACGTTCACATCGGCCACGTAGACGCCGCTGGCGAACGGGATGACGCAGAAGGCCGAGAGCGCGGTGAAGGTGGAGATGACCGGGGCGAACCAGAAGAGCGCTTTGTCGGATTCCTCGGGGATGATGTCTTCCTTGAGGAGCAGCTTCACGGCGTCGGCGATGGGCTGCAGCAAACCATGCGGACCCACGCGCATCGGCCCGAGCCGCACCTGCATGTCGGCCAGCACCTTGCGCTCGACCAGCACGATGTAGCCGGCCACCAGCGGGAACAGGCCGATGATGAGCGCCGTGAGCAGCAGCGGTGTGAACCAGGGGTGGGCGAGGATGGTTTGCAGCGTGTCCATGGCGGATTACCTGAGCAGGGAGGTTCCGGCGAACCGGATGATCGGTTCCGGATAGAGGCCGATCGCCAGCGTGGCGAGGGCGGTGACGGCAAAGCCGACGCGCGCGCCCCAGCCGGGCAGGGCGGGCAGCAGTTGGCCGGCTTCGTTGAGGAACATGGCGCGCACGATGCGGAAGTAGTAATAGATGGAGACGGCGACGAAGAGGGCGGCGGTGATGGCCAGCGCGTAGTGGCCGGTTTCGACGAGCGAGAGGAAGATGTAGTACTTGGCGATGAAGCCGGCCGTGGGCGGGATGCCGCCGAGGGAGAGCAGGAAGAGGGCCATGAACAGCGCGTGGCCGGGCGAGCGGTGGATGAGCCCGTTGAGGTCGTCGATGTCGTCGCCGGTCATGCCCTTCTGGCGCAGCGAGATGAGCACCAGGAAGGCGCCGGTGTTCATGAAGGTGTAGACGAACAGGTAGATGCAGATGCCGGTGAGCCCAGTGCGGTTGCCGGCGATGAGGCCGAGCAGAATGTAGCCGGCGTGCGAGATGGAGCTGAAGGCGAGCAGGCGCTTGAGGTTGGTCTGGCTGAGGGCGCTGAAGTTGCCGATGACGAGGCTGAGCACGACGGCGACGGCGAGCATGGGCTCCCAGTTGATGCGGTGCGGGGCAAGCGTGCCGAGGAAGAGGCGCACGAGCACAGCGACCGAAGCGGCTTTGGAGGCGACCGAGAGATAGGCGGTGACGGGCGTGGGCGCGCCTTCGTAAGCGTCGGGCGCCCACATATGGAACGGGGCGGCGCCGACTTTGAAGAGCAGGCCGACGAGCGTGGTGACGATGGCGAGCAGCAGGAGTGGGTCAGTGGCGGGGCGCTGGGCGAGTTCGGCGGCGATCTTGGGCAGGCGCGTCGAACCGGTCATGGCATAGAGCAGCGAGAAGCCATAGGCGAGGAAGCCGCTGGAAAACGCGCCGAGCAGCAGGTATTTCATGGCCGCTTCGTTGGAGCGGCGGTCAGAGCGCAGGAAGCCGACGAGGATATAGAAGGTGACGGCCATCAGCTCGATGCCGATGAAGATGGTGACCAGTTCTGTGCCCGAGGCGAGGAAGTACATGCCGCACTGGGCCAACAGAATCAGGCCGTAGAACTCGCCGTGATGCTCGCCTTCCACTTCCAGGTAACGGTAAGAGATGATGGCCACCAGCGCCGCGGCGGCGACAAAGATGGCATTGAAGAAGATGGAGAAGCCATCGATGATGAGGCCGTCGTTGAAGGCGCGCAGGGCGGGGATCGACTGGTCTTCGAGGAAGCGGTATTGGCGGTAGAGGGCGAGGCCGGCGAAGAACTCGCCGAGCAGGGCGAAGAAGATGAGCCAGCGCTTCTGCCGCGGATGGGGCAGCACGAAGAAGTCGAGCATCAGGATGGCACAGCCGAACAGGGCCAGCAGCAGGGCGGGCAGCAGCGCGAAATGGTCAGTGGGCGTGTAGAACTGGTTCATCGCGCGCCTCCCTGTGCCGTGTGCGGTGCGGTATGCGGCGCCTGAGCGAGCGCGGGCGAGGGCGGGCGGTCCAGATAGTAACCGGGACGGACGCGCTCGACGATGCGCGCGACGGGGCGCTCGATGATCTCAAAGTAGGGCTTCGGGTAGAGGCCGATGGAGAAGGCCCACAGGATGAAGGGGGCAAAGACGGCCAGTTCGCGCCAGGAGAGGTCGGCCAGGTGGTTGTTCTTTGCATTGGTGATCTGGCCGAGGGTGGTGCGCTGGTAGAGCCACAGCAGGTACGCCGCACCGAGCACGACGCCGGGAACGGCCATGGCGGCCCAATAGCGGTTGGCTTCAAAGGCGCCTTGCAGGATGGTGAACTCACCGACGAAGCCGTTGAGCAGCGGCAGTCCAGCCGAGCTGAGCACGGCGAAGGCGAAGACGGTGGCAAACAGCGGCATGCGGTGGGCGAGGCCGCCGTATTCGCTGATCTCGCGCGTGTGGCGGCGCTCATAGACGACGCCGACGATGAGGAAGAGCATGCCGGTGGAGATGCCGTGGTTCAACTGCTGGATGACGCTGCCGGCGATGCCGTTGGGGTTGAGCGAGAAGATGCCGAGCGTGCAAAAGCCAAGGTGGCTGACCGAGGAGTAGGCGACGAGGCGCTTCCAATCCTGCTGCATGAGGCAGACGAGCGCGCCATAGAGGATGCCGATGAGCGAGAGGCCGACGACGACCTGGACGATGGTGCGGTCAATCGATGCTTGCGGCAGCAGCGGCAGCGAAAAGCGCAGGAAGCCGTAGGTGCCCATCTTGAGGAGCACGGCGGCGAGGATGACTGAGCCGGCCGTGGGGGCCTCGGTGTGGGCGTCGGGCAGCCAGGTGTGGAAGGGGAACATCGGGACCTTGATGGCGAAGCCGATGAAGAGCGCCCAGAAGACCCACTGTTGCATCCAGAAGGGCATGGTGAGGCGGAGCAGGGCGTCGATCTCAAAGGTTGGCGCGCCGAACTGCGTCCAGTGCTGGAAGTAGAGGGTGAGGATGCCGAGCAGCATCAGGACGCTGCCGGCGAGGGTGTAGAGGAAGAACTTGATGGCCGCATAGAGCTTGCGCGGTCCGCCCCAGACGCCGATGAGGAAGTACATCGGCACGAGGACGAGTTCCCAGAAGACGTAGAAGAGGATGAAGTCGAGCGAAGCAAAGACGCCGAGCATGCCCACCTGGAGCAGCAGGAGCATGGCGTAGTATTGCTTCAAGCGCTCCTCGATGGCGGCCCAACTGGAGAGCGTGGCGACGACGGCGGTGACGGCGGTGAGCACCATCAGGAGCAGGCTGATGCCGTCGATTCCGATGTAGTACTGGATGCCGAGCGAGGGAATCCACTCGGCGCGTTCGATGAATTGGAAGCCGCCGTTGGAGCTGTCGTAGCCGGTGATGAGGGGCAGCATGGCGAGCAGCCCGAGTACGGCCGAGACGTTGGCCCAGATTTTGATGGCGGTCTTTTGCGAGGAGGGCAGGGCCAGCAGGACGATGAGGCAGGCCAGCGGGGTCCAGAGCGCGAGGCTGAGGGGGCTCATGCCATCCACCTCCATCCGAGGAAGAGCGCGACGCCGAGCAGGAAGACCAGCGCGTAGGCTTGCACCTGGCCGGTTTGGATGAGCCGCACGGGGAAGGAGAAGATCTGCGCGACGAGCGCGGCGAGGCGTACGGCGCCGTCGATGATCCAGCGGTCCCACCACATGGAGAGGGTGGAGGTGAAGCGCGTGAGCCAGCCCGCGCCGTTGACGCCGCCGTCGACCACGCGGCGGTCGAAGCGGCCGAGCAGTGTGCCGCCGCCTTTCACGAGGCCGTCGACGAAGAGGAAGTTGTAGATCTCGTCGACATACCACTTGTTGAGCAGCGTTTTGTGCATGGGTCCGGTGAGCGCTTCGATGGGGTCGACCTTCCAGGCCTTGCCGTAGAGCGAGCGGGCAAAGAGGATGGCGCCGGTGGCGATGGCCACGCTGAGGCCCATCAGGCCCCATTCGAGGGCGGCGTCGCCGTGCCCGGCTTCGTGTGCACCGTGGGCGGCCTCGGCGGCGTGGCGGATGAAGACGGGTTCGAGCCAGTGTTCAAAGGTGCGGAACGATTCGGGCATGAAGCTCCACAGCTTCGGCACGCCGATCCAGCCGGCGAGGATGCTGCCGGCGGCGAGGATGGTGAGCGGCACGGTCATCGAAGCGGGAGATTCGTGGATGTGCTTGGCGGTGGCTTCGTCCATGCGCGGCTCGCCGTAGAAGGTCATGAACATGAGACGCCACATGTAGAAGGCGGTCATGGCGGCAGTGAGGAGGCCGACGATGTAGACGGCCTTGGAACCGCCGGGGGCGCTGAAGACCTGCCAGAGGATTTCGTCCTTGGAGAAGAAGCCGGCCAGGCCCGGAATGCCGGCGATGGCGACCGAGCCGACGAACATCGTCTTGAAGGTGGTGGGGATCTTGTCCTTGAGCGCGCCCATGCGGCGCATGTCCTGTTCGCCCGACATGGCGTGGATGACTGAGCCGGAACAGAGGAAGAGGAGGGCCTTGAAGAAGGCGTGCGTATAGAGGTGGAAGACGGCGACCCAGTAGGCGCCCGCGCCGGCGGCCATGAACATGTAGCCGAGCTGGCTGACCGTGGAGTAGGCGAGCACGCGCTTGATGTCGTTCTGGACGAGGGCGATGGAGGCCGAGAGGATGGCCGTGAAGGCGCCGACGCCCATGACGATCGCGCTGGTTTCGGGCGTGAGCGAGTAGAGGGCGTTCGAACGGGCCACCATGTAGACGCCGGCGGTGACCATCGTGGCGGCGTGGATGAGGGCCGAGACCGGCGTGGGGCCTTCCATGGCGTCGGGCAGCCAGACGAAGAGCGGCACCTGGGCCGACTTGCCGGTGGCGCCGATGAAGAGGAAGAGCGCGGTGAGGCTGAGGATGCCGAAGCCGGCGGTCTCGGCGTGGAAGACGCCACTGTTGAGAACCTCATTGACGCGGGTGAACTGGATGGAGCCGGTGAGGCTGAGCAGCAGGAACATGCCGAGCAGGAAGCCGGCGTCGCCGATGCGGTTCACGATGAAGGCCTTGTTGCCGGCGTCGCCGGCCGACTGTTTGTGAAAGTAGAAGCCGATGAGCAGGTAGCTGCAAAGGCCGACGCCTTCCCACCCGGCGAAGAGCAGCGCGTAGTTGTTCGCCAGCACGAGGGTGAGCATGAAGAAGACGAACAGGTTCATGTAGCCGAAGAAGCGGTAGTAACCGCCGTCGTGGGCCATGTAGCCGGTGGCGTAGACGTGGATGAGGAAACCGACGAAGGTGACGACGAGGATCATCACGGAGCTGAGCGGGTCAAGCAGGAAGCCCCAGTCGGCGGTGAAGGTGGAGAGCGCGCCGGTGGCGGTGTGGAAGGGCAGGCCGGTGATCCAGGTATAGAGGATGACCTCGTGCGACTTCTTTTCGAGCGAGGCGAGTTGGGCCACCGCGCCGATGGAGAGCAGAAGAGAGAGCAGCACGGCGCCGGGCGAGATGAAGGCGATGAGCCGCCGCGTGGCCGGGTAGTGATGTTCGCCGTGGGCATGGCCGTGTCCGCCGCCATGTCCGTCGCCGTGGTCAGCGGCAAGGGCCGGGGCGAGGGCGACATCGGAGTGGCCCTGCGGATCGAGTTTGCGGCCGATGAGCAGCATCGTCGCCGCGCCTGCCAGCGGGAACAGCGGGATGAGCCAGATCAGATCGAGGAAGTTCATGGTTTCATCCGTGCTACCACTTCAACAGGTCGATTTCGTCGGCCTGCACGGTCTCCTTATTGCGGAACAAGGCAATCAGAATGCCCAACCCGATGGCCGCCTCGGCGACAGCCACGGTGATGACGAAGATGGCGAAGACCTGGCCGTGGAGGTTCTGCCAGTGGTGCGACATGGTGACGAGGTTGATGTTGACGGCGTTGAGAATCAGCTCGATCGACATCAGCACGATCACGATGTTGCGGCGGGTGAGCACGCCGAGCGTGCCGATGATGAGCATCGCGGCGCTGAGCACCAGGTAGTGATTGGTTGTGATGGGATGCAACATGGCAGCCTCAGGAACTCTTCTTGGCCATCATCACCGAACCGACGATGGCCACCAGCAGGAGCAGGCTGGCCACCTCGAACGGGAGCAGGTATTCACGGAATAAGAGGTCAGCCAGCGCCTCAATGTTGCCCGGGCCCGGTGCGGCGGGGACGGGCGCGGCGGCGGGCAGGCTGACAACGCCGGCGCTGTTGAGCATCCACACCATCTGCGCGCCGACCAGCACCGAGGCGACGAGACCGAGGATCCACTGGCGGTTGAACTGCCGTTCCTTGGCGGCCTGATCGAGGTTGACGAGCATGATCACGAACAGGAACAGCACCATGATGCCGCCGATGTAGAGGACGATCTGGACGGCGAAGAGGAACTCGGCTTTCTGCAGCAGGTAGAGCCCGGCCACGCCGAGCAGCGAGACGATGAGCGAGAGCGCGCTGTGCATGGCGCTGCGGCGCGTGATGGTGGCGATGGCGCCGCCGAGGGTGAGCAGGGCGAACACGTAAAAGAAGATGGTGTCGAGCATGGCGGTGGATCAGGCCTCGTACTGCGTCGGCTTGGGCCCCTCCTCGAGCATTTGCCGGTCCCAGATCAGGCCTTCGCGGGTGTAGCTGGCCAGCTCGAAATCCTGGGTGAGTTCGAGCGCGTCCACGGGGCAGGCGTCCTCGCAGAGGCCGCAGAACATGCAGCGCGAGGTGTCGTAGGTAAAGGTGGTGAGGTCTTTGCGCTTGGTCTGCTCGTTGCGGACGCTGGTGACGACGATGAGGTTTTCCGGGCAGGCCTTGGCGCAGAGGTCGCAGGAGATGCAGAGCGTCTCGCCGTTGTCGGGGTTGATGTTCAGGCGCGGCGCGCCGCGGTAGCGTTCGGCCACTTTGGGGCGCTGAATCGGATACTGCTCGGTGTAAATGTTCTTGGGGTGCTGGTTGCGAAAGGTCACCCAGAGGCCCTGAAACAGGTCGACGAGGAAGATTTTCTTGAGCAGTGGAATCATCGGTCAATCTCTCCCAGCACGATGTCCAGTGTGCCGATGATGGCGACGACGTCGGCCACCAATGCGCCCTTCACCATCTGGTCGAGCGCTTGCAGGTTGATGAGCGACGGCGGCCGCACGCGAAGCCGGTAGGGGTTGATGCTGCCGTCGCTGACGATGAAGTAGCCCAGTTCGCCCTTCGGGGCCTCAATGGAAACGTAGGCTTCGCCCACGGGCGGCTTGAGCACCTTCGGCACCTTGGCCATGATCGGACCTTCGGGAATGTCGCCCACGGCCTGGCGGACGATGCGGATGCTCTGGCGCATCTCTTCCATGCGCACCAGGTAGCGGTCGTAGGTGTCGGCGTTGGTGCCGGTGGGGATGTCGAATTCGTACTTCTCGTAGCCGGAATAGGGCAGGGCCTTGCGGATGTCCCACTGCACGCCGGCGGCGCGCAGCACGGGTCCGGTGACGCCGTAGCGCTTGCAGTCGGCGGCGTTCAGGATGCCGACGCCGACGAGGCGGTCGCGCCAGATGCGGTTGTTGGTGAGCAGTTCCTCATACTCGGCCACCTTGGGCATGAACCAGTCGCAGAAGGCGATCACCTCGCGCTCGAAGCCTTCGTAGAGCTCATACTGCAGGCCGCCGATGCGGAAGGCGTGCGTGGTGAGGCGGGCGCCGCAGTAGTTTTCAAAGATCTTGAGGATCTCTTCGCGTTCGCGCAGGGTGTAGAAGAGAGGCGTGATGGCGCCGACGTCGAGGGCGTGCGTGCCGAGCCAGAGCAGGTGGCTGGCGATGCGGTTGAGCTCGGTGAGGATGACGCGCACCACCTGGGCGCGCGGGGTGGTCTCGACGTTGATCAGCTTTTCCACCGCCAACACATAGCCGAGGCCGTTGCTGATGGCGGCCACGTAGTCCATGCGGTCCACGTAGGGCGCGAACATCTGGTAGGTGCGGTTTTCGGCGATCTTCTCCACGCCGCGGTGGAGGTAGCCGACGACACACTCGGTGCCGTTGACGCGCTCGCCGTCGAGCTTGAGGATGACGCGCAGGACACCGTGCGTCGAGGGATGCTGCGGGCCCATGTTCAGGACCAGCTCGTTGGAGTCGAGGAAAGTCTGCGCCATGGGCTATTGTCCGCTCTCGATTCCCAAATTCTCCTTCACCCAGCGGTTGTCCATGGCCAGAATGCTCACATCGCGCCGCAGCGGGAAGCCTTGCCAGTCCTCGGGCATGAGCAACCGCTTCAGATCGGGATGTTCTGCAAATTCAATGCCGAACATATCGTAGACCTCGCGTTCCATCCAGTCGGCGGTGGCATGGACACAGGCCACCGAGAGGGGGCGGTCGGATTCGGCGATCGAACACTTGATGCGGACTCGCTCGTTGCGGGCGAAACTGTAGAGGATATAGACCACTTCGAAGCGTTTGGGGCGATTGGGGTAATCCACTGCCGTGAGATCAACCAGGTAGTCGAACTCGGCTTCCAATTTCAGGAACTCGATGATGTCGCGGACGGCGGCCATTTCGGCGACGAGGAACTTTTGCCCCAAATAAGTGGCATATCGCTCAATCCGGTTGCCGAATTGTTGGGCCAGTGCACGCGTCAGGTCGTCGTCCCAGGGCTCGGCGGCCATTTCGGCGGGGGGTTTGGGGGCGGCGGGGGCGGCCGGCTTGGCGGCGGCGGGCTTGGCGGGGGGAGCAGGCTTGGCAGCGGGGGCGTCGGCCTTGGCAGCGGGGGCGTCAGGCTTGGCAGCGGGGGCATCGGCCTTGGCAGCGGGAGCGTCGGGTTTGGCGGCGGGGGCAGGGGCTTCTTCGGGCGGTTTGGGCTGCGGGGCCGCGGGGGGCTCGGGATTCGGCGCTGCGGCGGGCGGCGCGGCGGCCGTGGGCTGAGCAGGAGGGGGTTACGGGGTCGGGCGGGGTGGGCGGTGCGCCGACGCCCTCTCCGGAAGATGCCCCAACGGGCTTCTGTTCGTCTGGTTGTTGGGAGGCCGGGTTCTCAGGTTCCGCCATTCGTGATGCCCACAATTAGCATGCGCGACGGGGCATGTCAACGATCCGGAGGCTCGTGCTGCCCAATCGCACGTGATGCTAGAGGAAACCCTCTTGCACGAGAAATTCCATTACAGCACGGGCGTTGTCGCGCGGTGTGGTTTCGCCAGTTTCGAGCCGTAAACTCGGCCTTGCGGGCACCTCATAGGGATCGTCGACGCCGGTGAAGCCTTTGATGGCTCCGGCGCGGGCCTGCGCGTAAAACCCCTTTACGTCGCGCGTTTCACACACCTCGGCGGGGGTGGCGACATAAATGAGGAGAAACTGCCCGTCGCCCATCATGGCGCGGACACGCTCGCGGGTGGCCTCATAGGGGCTGACCGCGGCGCAGAGGGCGACGCCGCCGTGGCGGAGGATCTCTGAGGCCACCCAGCCGATGCGGAGGATATTGGTGTCACGGTCGTCGCGGCTGAAGCCGAGTCCCTTGGATAGATGCGTGCGGACGACATCGCCGTCGAGGAAGGTGAAGCGGCGTCCGCGCTCTTCGAGCATCGTCGCCACTTCTGCGGCGACGGTAGATTTGCCGGCCGAGGGGAGTCCGGTGAACCAGAGGCAGAAGCCCTGCTCGCTGCGCGGGGATGTTCGGCGCGGCGGATGGCGGCCACGGCATCGAGTTGGGAATCGCCGCCGGATTCGATGACCTGGCTGGCTCCGTAGGCGGCGAGGACAGCGGGGAGCAGTGCGGCGCCGGCGAGGGGAACGATGACCACGTGGGCACCGATTTCGGCGGCCGCGGCAAGCGCGGCGCGGACGCGGGCGTCGAGTGAAACGTGCGGCGGCAGGTGGGAGGGGACGAACAGGACGACGGGCAGTCCGGACTGGCGCGAGTGAGCGGCAGCGCGCCACGCTTCCTCGATGGTGGGCCATGGGGAGGGAAGCCAGGCCACGCACGGGCCGGTGCGTTCGCGTAGTTCGGCCGGGGTGAGTCGCAGGGAATCGAACCCGCGCCAGTGCGGCCGTTCAATGACTTCGACGGGACCGCGCAGGGCGAACTCAGCGCCGGCGGCTTCGCAGGCCGTCACGGTGAGCACGCCGAGGCGGACATTGAAGCCGTCGCGCAGGGCGACGCGCGTGCCGGGAGGAAAGGCGCGGGCGGAGAGCAGCGGGTGGTCGCCGTCGAATCCGCTGAGCGGGGCGAGGGCGCCGAGGAGGATCAGTTCAAAGAGGCACGCCTGGGGCTCGGTGAGTTGGATGGCATCGAGCGCGGCGGCTTCGCGGGCGAGGTCGTGTGAGGCCAAGCCACTATCTTCCCAGTTTGCGCTTGATGTCGGGGAGGAACTCTTTGAGCACGTTCCAGCCGATGTTCCAGCCCACCTGCTGGCCGCAGCGCCGGGCTACGTCCCACCTCGTGTTGTCGCCTTCAGGCATCCACTGGTTGCTGATGATATTGGAGCCGGCGATGCCGGCAAAGCGGGAGAGGGCGGGGACGCGGCTGCCGGCGCGGTCGTAGTGATAGAACGAAGCCCCGAGGGCGTACTTGACGCGCGAGCCGAAGCTGCCTTGGCCCTTGGGACGGTAGCGCGGGTCGGTGCCGAGGGCGGCGCCGACGCCGAAGTCGATGCCGTTGCTGAGAATGCTGCGCGTCATGCGCATGCCGAAGCGCTGGCCGAAGCCCTCCCAGGTGCGGTCCCAGGCTTCGGGCCGCCGGCGCCAGGTTTGAATGCCGCTGGTGAGGCTGCCCAAGCCGATGCTCTCCGGACCGACGGCGCGGCGAAGATTATATTTTGCGCGTTCGCCGACTGTGAGAGGGGCGATAGCGGCGGCGGGCGGGTCAGGCGGCGAGACCTGTGGAATAGGCGTAGACGCAGATCCCGGCTGCTGTCCCCAACAGGCCGGGCTTGCCAGCACGATAGCACAGACGCCCAACCAGGACAGGCGAACCAACTGCATCCCGTTCAGTTTAGCATCGGGACTGCGTGAGGATCAGCGGATTGACCCCTATAATAGGGGATTCCTGATGGACCTCGATTGGTTCCCTTTCTGGCTTAGCCTGCGGGTGGCTGCCATCTCCACACTCCTCTCCACGGGGGTGGGGCTGTGGTTGGCCTACCTGCTGGCGAACCGCACATTTCGCGGCAAAGACGTGGTGGACGCGGCGGTGACGCTGCCGCTCGTGCTGCCGCCGACGGTGCTTGGTTATTATCTGCTGGTGCTGATTGGGCGGGGGAGCTGGTTTGGGCGGGTGTGGGAGGCGGTGTTCGGGGGCCCGCTGGTGTTCACCTGGCAGGCGGCGGTGGTGGCGGCGATTTTACATTCGGCGCCGCTGCTGATCAAGTCCGCGCGGGCCGCGCTGGAGAGTGTGGATCACGACTATGAGCGGGCAGCGCGGACGCTGGGGGCCTCGGAGTGGCGGCTGTTCTGGCGGGTGACGCTGCCGCTGGCGAGCCGTTCGATTCTGGCCGCGGTGGCGCTGGCGTTTGCGCGGGCGATGGGCGACTTCGGGGTGACGATCATGGTGGCGGGCAACATTCCGGGCAGAACGCAAACGGTGGCGGTGGCGATCTATCACGCCGTGGAGTCGGACAACGGGCAGGTGGCGCGAGCGCTGGTGTTGGCGGTGTCGGCGTTGACGCTGGGCATTCTGTGGCTGGCCAACCGGCTGCAGCCGGGGCAGGCGGCGCGATGATCGCGGTTCGAGTGAAGAAGCACTACGCGGCGGCGCGGGGTTCGGCGGCCTTTACGCTGGAGGTGGAGTTCACGGCCGAGTCCGGGGTGACGATTCTGTTCGGCCCGAGCGGGGCGGGCAAGACGCTGACGCTGGATGCGATTGCGGGATTCCTGAAGCCGGACGATGGGCGCATTCTGCTCGAGGACAAGCTGCTCTATGACGGGCCGAGCCAGGTGTCGCTGCCGCCGCAAGCGCGGCAGTGCGGGTATGTGTTCCAGAACTACGCCCTGTTTCCGCACATGAGCCTGCGGGCCAACCTGGCCTTTGCGGCGGAGCGATTGCCGCGCCTGGAGCGGCACCGCAAGGTGCAGGAGATGCTGGCGCGGTTCCGGCTGGAGGAGGTCGCGGCGCGGATGCCGGGTGAGTTGAGCGGCGGGCAGAGGCAGCGGGGTTCGGTGGCGCGGGCGCTGCTGGCCGCGCCGAGGCTGCTGCTGCTCGATGAGCCGGCGCGGGGGTTGGATGCGCCGCTGCGGGCGGAGTTGTATGAGGTGATCCGCGAGGTGCGCGACGGCTTCCAGATTCCCACGATCCTGGTGACGCATGACCTGGATGAGTGTTTCGCGCTGGGCGACCAGATGCACATTCTGCGCGGCGGACGCATCGTGCAAAGCGGCACGCCGGAGGCGGTGCTGGAGCGGCCGGCGACGCTCGAGGTGGCGCGGCTGCTGGGGCTCTACGATTTGTTTGAAGCCGAGGTGAGAGCGCTCGATCCGGGCACGAATACGAGCAAGATCCGGTTTGGCGAGTATGAACTGAGCGCGCCGTATCTGCCGGGGAAGTTCAAGGGCGACCGGGTGTGGATCTATGTGTTGCCGGAGCGCGTGGGAGCGGTTCCGCGCGAGGGGCGGCGGCCGGGGCCGAACCAGATTCCGGCAACGCTGGAGCGCATGATTGAGCGGCCGCACGCGCTGCGGTTGGAGTTCAGCAACGGCCTGCGGGCGGAGGCCCCGCGCGATGCCTTTGCCGGAGGGGCGGGCACGCGTGAATGGCTGATCGAGTATCCGGCGGCCGAATTGCGGGCGCTGTGAAGGCGCGCGTAGGATGGAGGCAGCCATGCTGACATTGGAGCAATACACGGAACTGGCGGCCCAGGCGCACGGCCACATCTGCGCGGGCCAGATCCTGGGCCTGCGAATGGCCATGCATGGGCTGGAGCTGCTGGGGCTGGACGATCCGACGGGGGCGCACCGCAAGCGGCTGGTGACGTTTGTCGAAATCGACCGCTGCGCGACGGATGCGATCGGTGTGGTGACGGGTTGCCGGTTGGGCAAGCGGGCGCTGAAATTTCGCGATTGGGGCAAGATGGCGGCGACGTTTTGCGACCTGGAGAGCGGGCGCGCGGTGCGCGTGGTGGCGCTGGAGTCGTCGAAACAGAAGGCGCGGGAGATGTTTCCGGAGACGGCGAGCAAGGGCGAGCAGCAGATTCGCGCCTATGCGGTGATGGAGGCCGGGGAGCTGTTTTCCTGGCAATGGGTGAAGGTGCGCGTGGGCGCCGAGGATCTGCCGGGCTTCAAAGCCCCGCGGGTGAGCTGCGCGCGCTGCGGCGAGGGGATCAACTTCCAGCGCGAGGTGATGCGGGACGGCGAGGCGTTGTGCCGCGGCTGCGCCGGAGAACAGTACTGGGAGCCGGTGGGCGAATGATCCGCTACTACATTACCGACCGCCACTCGGCGGGCGGCGAGGACGCTCTGCTGGAGATCATCGGCCAGAGGCTGGCCGAGGGCATTGAGTTTCTGCAGGTGCGGGAAAAGGACCTTTCCACGCGCGCGTTGCTGCAGTTTTTGGAGCGCGTCTTCGCCATTCCGAATCCGCATGGGACGCGCATTCTGGTGAATTCGCGCGCCGATGTGGCGATTGCCTGCGGGGCCGACGGGGTGCATCTGCCGTCGCATTCGCTTTCGCCGGCGCGGGTGCGGACGATTGCGCCGGAGGGGTTTCTCATTGGCGTTTCGTGCCACACGTTGGAGGAGTTGGCGGCGGCCGAGGAGCAGGGAGCTGATTTCGCCGTATTCAGTCCGATTTTCATTTCGCCGAGCAAGCCGATGGAAGGCGAGCCGAAGGGACTGGGGCGGCTGCGGGAGGCGACGGCGAGCGTGCGCATCCCGGTGCTGGCGCTGGGCGGGGTCACGCCGCGGCTGGCGCCGGCTTGTGTTGAGGCCGGGGCGGCGGGCGTGGCGGGGATTTCGATGTACCAGGGTTAGGCCGGAAGTTCCTGGAGGCCGTTAGCCGAGGCGGCCGCCCATGGTGGGGGCGAACTTCTCGGGCATGAGCGCGCCGAGGCGCTGTTTGATGGGCGCGGATTCAGGTTTGGCGGCGAGGTTGTTCCATTCGTTGGGGTCGGCGGCGTGGTCGTAGAGCTCTTCGGTTGCGTCGGGGTAGCGGATGTAGCGATAGCGCTCATCGCGGATGCTGGCGTAGCCTTCACCGTAGGTGGTGAGCGCGGGGTGCGCCCAGGGATCGGCGGGGTTGCGCAGAAGGGGCACGAGGCTGCGGCCCTGGATGGTGTGCTTGGGGGCGGGCAGATCGCAGATTTCGCGCAGCGTCGGATAGAGATCGACCTGGGTGACGGTGCGGGCGCAGCGCGCGCCGGCCCGTGCGCCGCCGGGTTGGCGGACAAGGATCGGCGTGAGGGCCGATTTCTCCCAGAGGGTGGTCTTTTCCCAGTGGTTCTTTTCGCCGCAGTGATAGCCGTTGTCGGAGAAGAAGAAGACCCAGGTGTCGCGCGCATGGGGGCTGGCATCGAGGGCGTCGAGGACGCGGCCGGCGCTCCAGTCGGCAAACGAGGTGCAGGCGAAGTAGGCGTGGAGGAAGCGGCGCCATTCGGCCTCGGTTCCCCGCCCCGCGCCGACGAAGCGTTCGCCCCAGAGGAGGGAGAGCTTGCGGCCGAGCGCGGGGATGTCGTCCATGTCGCCGTCGCGATAGCCGGGCACGGGGATTTCGAGGCGGGCCGGGTCATAGAGGTCGAAGAAGCGCTTGGGCGCGGTGAAGGGGGTGTGCGGGCGCCACAGGCCGAGGGTGAGCAGGAAGGGCTTGTCGCGGGGCTGGTTGAGAAACTCGATAGCCGAGCTGGCGTTGCGGACGTCGGGGAAGTCGGTGTCGGGCTCGGTCCAGGGTTTGGGATACCAGAAGCGGTCTTTGTGCTCAGGGCCGCGTTCCTCGTCGGAGACAAAGGGACCGAAGCCGCCGCCGTAGGGTTCGTTGTCCCACATGGCGCGCTCCAACGCCTTGGGGACGGGAGCATGGGTGAGCTTGCCCGCGCCGAAGGTGGCGTAGCCGGCGCGGCGGAAGAGGGCGGGAAAGGGTTCGGCGCTCTGGATGGGGGCTTTGTTCCAAGGGTCGCAACCGTTGAGGTAGGCGCCGGTGGTGTGGGGATAGAGGCCGGAGAAGGTGGCGGCGCGCGAGGGGATGCAGGCGGGCGCGGCGCAATAGGCGCGGGTGAAGGTGACCGACTGGGATTGGAACTTGTCCAGGTGAGGGGTCTTCACGCCGGGGAAGGACTTGAGGAGCGAGTAGTCGTTGAGGTCGTCGGCGATGAGGATGAGGATGTTGGGGCGGCGCCGGGTTTGCGCCTCAGCTGCCGGCCCGGAGGCGGACAGCGCGGAGGAGGCCAGCAGGAGATCGCGTCGTGTCATGACAGGGCCATTGTACGCCCTGTTAAGCGGTTAGCCTGGCGGTCCCTCACGGACGCGGCGGGCGAGGAAGGCCTCGGCGGCGAGGTCTTCGACCTCTTTGGCTAGAGCGTGCTTCCACTGCTCACGGGCGCGGTCCTGCAAATGGTCGAGCACCTTCATGCGGCGTTCGGCTTCGACCAGTTTCTGGCGTTGCTCGGCGGCGGCGGCCTCGGCGCGCCGGCGGTGGACCTCCACGTCGCGGGCGACGCGCTGGAGGTAGTGCTGGTAGCCATCGAGACCGCTTAACTGCGTGCCGTCGAGCGGCTCGTCGGCGGAGCGGTTGATGACATCGAGGGCAGTGGACTCGGCTTCGCGGCGGACCTCTTCGGCCAGATCCTCGATGCGCCGGACTTCGCCCTGGGCCTTTTCGAGGGCCGCGCGTTCGAGGTCGCGCTGCAGGCGGCGGAAGGCGAGGACACGTTCGAGCGGGAAGTGAAACTTCTTCACCCGCCCAGCTCCTGCATGCGCTTGAGAGTTTCCTCAAGCGGGGTGAACTCCTCGGGCGGCTGGCGCAGGAAGGCGCTGACGCGCGGGCGGAGTTGGATGGCCTGGTCGAGTTGGGGGTTGGAGCCGGAGACATAGGCGCCGAGGTTGATGAGGTCTTCCGAGCGGTCATAGGTGGCCATGGCCTGGCGGATGAGCTGCGCGGCGCGCTTCTGCTCGGGGGTGGAGATGGCGCTGGCAAGCCGGCTCACCGACTGCAGGACGTCGATGGCGGGATAGTGTCCGGCCTGGCCGAGTGAGCGCGAGAGGATGATGTGGCCGTCGAGAATGCCGCGCACGGCGTCGGCGATGGGTTCGTTGAAATCGTCGCCTTCGACGAGCACGGTGAACAGGCCGGTGATGGAGCCCTGGCGGAACTTGCCGGCGCGCTCGAAGATCTTCGGCATGAGGTTGAAGACCGAGGGCGTGTAGCCTTTTTGCGAGGGCGGCTCGCCGGCGGCAAGGCCGATTTCCCGCTGCGCCATGGCCAGGCGTGTGACCGAGTCCATGATGAGGAGGACGTCCTTGCCTTCGTCGCGGAAGTGTTCGGCGATGGCCAGGGCGAGATAACAGGCGCGGATGCGCAGCGGAGCGGGACGGTCAGAGGTGGCGCAGACGACGACGGAGCGGCGCAGGCCTTCCTCGCCCAGTTCGTGTTCGAGAAAGGCGCGCACCTCGCGGTTGCGCTCGCCGACCAGGGCGATGACGCTGACGTCGGCCGAGTTGTGGCGCGCCATGGCGCCGAGGAGCGTGCTTTTGCCGACGCCTGAACCGCCGAAGATGCCGATTCGCTGCCCCTTGCCGACGGGAAGCAGGGAATCGATGGCGCGCACGCCGGTGACGAGCGGTTCGTCGATGTGTTCGCGTTCGAGCGGCCCTGGGGGGGCGGCGAAGAGATTGCGGTGCGTGCCGGACTCGGCCAGCGGCTTGCCGTCGAGCGGTTGGCCAAAGCCATCGAGCACACGCCCGAGCAGTTGCGGGCCGACGCGAACCTGGGCCTCTTCGCGCCGCGTGACGATGGAATCGCCGACCTCCAGGCCGTCGATCTCTTCGAGCGGCATGCAGAGCACGCGGCCCTGGCGGAAGCCGACCACCTGCACGCGGATGGGCCGCCCCTGGCGCGTGCGGATCTCGCAGAAGTCGCCGATGGCCGCCGGGGGACCGTCGCTTTCCACAAGCAGGCCGACCATCTGGGCGACACGGCCGCCTTGCAGGCTGAAATCGCCCTCGGCGAGCGACTGGAGGTAAGGCTGGAGATCCCAGAACCGCTGCGGGGCGCTCATCGGTTCAGCCTCCGTACAAGGTCAGTGAAGCCGCGGTCGATCTCACGCAGCTGCGTTTCGATGGAGGAGTCGACAAAGCCGCGCTCGGTGTCGAAGACCAGTGCGCCGCGCTCGAGCGAGGAGTCGCGTTCGATTTGCAGGCGCACCGGGGTCTGCCAGGCTTCGAGGTGTGTTTCCAGGGCGGGGGCATCGAGCGGATGGACGCGCAGCCGCTGCACCTCGCGCGAGTTGAGGCGGTCCAGCACGGCGCGGACGATGCCGGCAAGGGCCTCGGGATCGACCGAAAGTTCGCGGTGCAGGACACGGCGGGCGATGGCCACCGAGAGGTGGACGAGGTCCTCCTCCTGCTGCTTGCGGATCGCCCGGCGCTCGGCCACCAACTGCTCGACCGACTGCGCGAAGCGGGCCTGGATGGCCGCGATTTCCCGCTGGGCGCGTTCGGCGGCGGCGGCTTCGCCTTCGCGGAAACCCGCCTGGTGGGCCTTTTGCGCCGCCAGCGGGATCTGTTGCTCCAACTCGGCGATGCGGGCCCGCAGCTGCGGCGCTTCATACAGCGCGGTGGCTGCGTTTTCCGGCAGCGGCGCCTTGGGCGGACCCTCGGCCACTGTGGCCTCGCCCACGCGCCGCCACACCAGCGGTTGGAGCCCGGACTCGTCTTCCGAGCCAAAGAGCTTAGAGGACATACTGCTCGCCCACGGTTCCCTTCAGACTGACCGCGCCTTCGGCTTCGAGCTGCCGCACGATGGCGATGATCTGCTGTTGCGCCGCTTCGACCTCCTTGATCTTCACCGGGCCCATGGAGTCCATATCCTCACGCAGCATTTCGGCGCCGCGCTGCGACATGCAGTCCATGAACTTCTGCCGCAACTGGTCGCTGGTGCCCTTGAGGGCCACGGTGAGCAGCTTGCGGTCGACGCGCGAGAGCACTTCCTTCAAGCCCGCCGAGTCGATCAAGAGCAGATCCTCGAAGACGAACATGAGGTGGCGCACGGTTTCCACCAGCGGCGAGTCGGACTTTTCCATCTCCTCGAGGATTTCCTTGCTCGTGCCCGAGTCGAGGCGGTTGAACATCTCGGCCACGGCGCGCACGCCGCCGTAGCTCTCGCGGCTGAACTCGCCGAGGGCCTTCAACTTCTGCCCGATGATGCCGGCAATGCGCGTGATGACCTCGGGCGAGATGCGCTCCAGGTGGGCCATGCGCAGGCTGACATCGGAGCGGATTTCGCCGGGCAGGCTGGCCAGCAGCGCGGCGGCCTGCGAAGGATTGAGGTGGGAGAGGATGAGGGCGATGGTTTGCGGGTGTTCCTTGTGGATGAACTTGGCCAGCTGCTGCGGGTCGGCCTTCTGCAGGGCGTCAAAGCTCGCCGAATCGCTGCCGAGGGCCTTCATCAGCCGGTCAAGGAGCTTCTTGGCCTGCTCGGGACCGTAGGCGGTGACGAGGATCTTTTTGGCATACTCGACGCCGCCCTTGAGCACATAGTCGTGGGCGAGGGTCATCTGGTAACCCTCTTCGAGGATGGCGTCGACGATGTCAGGCGTGACCGGAGGCAGGCGCGCGATCTCGCGCGTGAGCTGCGAGGCCTCCTCCTCCTCCAACTGGCCGAGGATCATCGCGCCGGTCTCCTCACCGAGGGCGACAATCAGGATGGCGGCCTTCTTCAGGCCGGGCATCATCGCGGTTGGCTTTTCGCTATTGGTAATCATGGCCTGCGTCTAGTTGGCGGCGTCGCTCATCCAGGTGCGGATGATGTGGGCGAACGCGGCCGGTTCCTTCTTCGCCTGTTCATTCATGTGCTTGGCCAGCACTTCGGATTTCTTCGTGGTGGTCTCGGGCAGTTTGAGGCCGGAGAGGATTTCCAGCTCCTGGCGCTCCTTGAGGGCGCGGTTTTCCTGGATCTGCGACTGGATCTTGCCTTCAATCGATTCGCCCGGCGCTTTCTTGGCCTCAGGCGAACCGGCGATGGCCTTCACCTTCTCCACCGACGCCCCGCCGGCTGCCTTGCGCTTACGGCGCTTGAGGAACCAGAAGACGAGCCAGCCCAGCAGCGCCGCCGCCAGGACACCGCCGCCGACGCCAGCGGCGACCTTCGGATTGGCCTTGCCCCAATCGATGACAAAGGTGACCGCCGGGAGAGCCCCCTGCGGGGCAGCCACTACGGGCACGGGAGGCGGCTCAAAGGTGAGCGTGGATTCAAACGGCAGGGCCTCGACAATCAACTGGTCGCCGCGCTCGGGCTGGAGGCCGACGACGCCGGCAATGAGGTCGCGCGTCGCTTTCAAGCGCTCCGGCGGCGGAGGCTCGACAATGCGGCGGGCTTTGTCGCCCTCGCCTTCAAAGCGCACGTTGTGATCGAGAAGCACTGAGACCGAGATGCGGCGCACCTGCCCCTGTGGCGTCTTCGTCTTTTTCACGAGGCGGCTGGACTGGTAGGCAATGTTCTCGGTGCGGCGCGTCAACCCGGAACCGGTGGAGCCAGGGCGCGAGGTGGGCCGGGGCAGGTTTGAGGCCGTGCCGGGAACTCCAGTGGCCTGGTTGGCGCCGGCAATGTCTTCGGTGCGCTGCGAGGTGGACATCACCGAGCGCGCCGGATCAAAGGCCTCCTCGCTTTGCTCGGTGGTGGAGAGGTCGCACTCCACCGAGATGCCGGCGCGGAACTTGTCCGGGCCGAGCAGAGGTTCGAGCGTGGTATTGATCTTGCCGATCAGGTCGCGCTCAATCGTGCGGCGGTAATCGAGCAGCATCTCGCTTGGCTGGTCGGGGTCGTTCTGGCCGCCGCGGCGGGCGCGGTTGAGCAGGTTGCCGCGGGAGTCGAGCACGGAGATCATCTCCGGGGCGAGGCCCTCGACGGCGCTGGCCACGAGCTGGGTGATGGCCTGCACATTCTGCCCGCTGAGCCGAGTGGCGCCGCGCAGGCGGAGCAGGACGCTTGCCTTGGCGGGCCGCTGCTCGTCGGAGAAGAGCGAGTCCTTGGGCGGGGTGATGTGGACGCGCGCGCTTTCCACCTCGGCGATGGTCATGACGCTGCGTTCCAACTCGCCTTCGAGGGCGCGGTGATAGTTCACCTGCTCGGCAAACTGGGTGGCGCCGAAGTTGTTCTGGTCGAACAGCTCAAAGCCCATGCGCCCGGTTTTGGGCACGCCCGTGGCGGCCAGTTGCAGGCGCAGGTCGGCAATGCGCTCGGAGCGGACCTTGATGATGGCGCCGTCCTGCTCCAGCTTGTACTCGGCGCCGGCTTCCTTCAAACGCGCCACCACCTGGGCGGCGTCCTCGGCGGCGAGGCCGGAGTAGAGCACCTGGTAGCTTTCCTTCTCGCGCCATTGCAGGAAGGTGACCAGGGCGGCGACCACGGCGACGGCGGCCACGACAAGCGAGACGCGCTGCTTCAGGCTGAGGCTGGCGATCAGCGACTTTAACTGTTCGAGCAAGGCCATGACGCATTACCGGCTGGCTCACACCTGCAGCCGCATCATCTCCTGGTAGGCCTGAATGACCTTGTTCTTCATCTGGAGAAAGAGTTCAAAGGAGACCTCGGCCTGTTGTGTGGCCATGGCCACGCGGTGCAGGTCCTCGTCTTCTCCGGTGAGAAAGCGCTCCACGGCGCCATCGGCGGTGCGCTGGTAGTCATTGACACGGTTCACGGCCTGCTCGAAGAGGTCGGAAAAGGCGGAGGCGCCGCCTCCTGAGGCCTGTGCGCCGCCGCTGACGAGCGGTTCGATGGTGCGGATCGCGGCGGGTGAGATTCCGGCGATGGGACTGGACATGGCGGCCTCCTCACTTCAACATGTCGAGCGAACGGTGCAGCATGTCGCGCACGGCGAGCATGGCGTTCACATTGGCCTGGTAGCCGCGCGAGGCGCCCATCAGGTTCACCATCTCCTCGGCGGGAGCAATTCGCGGGAAGGCCACGTAGCCGTCCTTGTCGGCATCGGGATGGCCGGGCTGGTAGCGCTTCTCCGGTTCGCGCGTGTCGGTGATCAGTTCGTTCACCTCCACGCCCTCAACCCGCGGCCCGAGCGCCTGCTGGAACACGGAGCCAAAGGGCGAGGACTGCGAGGCGCTGGCAAAGACGACATCCTTGCGGCGGTAGGGGCCGCCCTCGGGTGTGCGCGTGGTTTCGGCGTTGGCGAGGTTTTCCGTGATCGTCTCGGCGCGCGTGCGCTGGGCGGCCATGCCGGAGGCCGACACTGAGAGCAGTTGAAAGAGACTCATCCGTTCCTCCCATCCTGAATGGCCGTGCGCAGGACACGCATCTTGTTTTTCCAAAGCTGTGAGGCGACGTTGAAGCGCAGGGCGTTCTCAGAGAGCAGGCGCGCCTCGCGGTCGAGGCTGACGTTGTTGCCGTCGTTGCGCGTGGAGAGCCCGGCGACTTCGCGCACCTGGGGCGGCGCGGTGGCGCTGTTGCCCATCTGGCTCTGCAGCTCGAACTGAAAGTCGATGTCTTTTGTTTTATAGCCGGGCGTGGCGGCGTTGGCGATATTGGAGGCGACCATCTTCTGGCGGACACTGAGCAGGTCCATGTAATTCCCTAAGGTGGAGGCGACGCGATCGAGCATACCGAGCAGGGCAATGCACACGTCGTGCCAAACTCCGCGCCTTTACTCATCGGCATGATGAGAGCGGACTTGAGCCAATTTGGCGGCAATTCCTTGGCATGGCCATGGGCGGCACGCCAACATCTCGGCGAATGGGGTTAGGAGAAAGGACTGAGGAGTAACGCGAGGACGGGTGTCTGGCGGCGCGCTTAGGGATAGATGGTGGGGTAGGCCCGTTCCATTTCGGAAGCCAATTCCATTGCCTCTCCGATTTGGACCAGGGGGCCTTGCCCGATGCCGGGGCATTGGCGCGCGGCGGCGTTCCAGGCGCGGGAAGATTTGACCAGTTCCGGCCAGAAGGGGAAGAGGCGGCACTGGGTCGGCTTGGCGGGATGGATGGAGCAGCCGTTGTCGCGCAGGAAGTGGCACTGCGAGTGGCGGGGTTTGCGCAGGCGGAGGAGGTGGCGGGTGCGATAGACGTAGCGCTGTTCGAACTCGGCTGGGCTGAGGCGCAGATAGCGGGCGGCGTCGCGCAGGTTGTCCTCGGTGAGGTAGACGTAGCCTTGGACGTTGCAGCAGTTGATGCAGCCGGGCTGGCAGGTGAAGCGGAGTTCGCGTTGCGGGGGCGCCGGGAGGACGGGGAAATCTGGGATGGTCTTGCCTGCCACGTTATACTGAAGCTAGCATGTGCCGCCCGTCGACAGTTCGGCCCTCGCTCTTTGCCGGCGACTGATCCGGCTCCTCCCTCCTTTGTCTTGACGCCGTCCCTGGCGTTCTCAGCACACCCCCCAACCGAACTCGAGATCCCGAGGAGGATTTGCCATGACCGAGACAATGGCTCAGGCCGCTCATCAACTGCCGCATCTGGTGACTTCGCTGCCCGGCCCGAAGGCCGCCGCACTGATGGCGCGCGATGAGGCCGTACTCTCGCCGAGCTACACGCGCTCCTATCCGCTGGTGGCCGAACGGGGCGAAGGCGCGCTGATTTACGACGTCGACGGGAACCGCTTTCTGGACTGCAACGCAGGTATCGCCGTGGTGGCCACGGGACACTGCCATCCGAGGGTGGTCGAGGCCATCCAGGGGCAGGCGGCGAAGCTGATTCACATGTCGGGCACGGATTTCTATTACGAGAACATGGTGGCGCTGGCCGAGAAGCTGGCGGCGCTGGCTCCGGGCGGCGGTGAGCGCCGGGTGTATTTCGGCAATTCGGGGACCGAGGCGGTGGAGGCGGCGTTGAAGCTGGCGCGGTATCACACGGGCCGCGACAAGTTCATCGCGTTCCTGGGCGGATTTCATGGGCGCACGATGGGGGCGTTGTCGCTGACCGGTTCGAAGTATGTGCAGCGGGCGCATTTTGGTCCGCTGGTGCCGGGGGTGACGCACATTCCCTATGCGAACTGCTATCGCTGCGCCTACGGGCAGCAGCCGGAGTCGTGCCATGTGGAGTGCGTGAAGGTAATCGAAGAGCAGCTGTTCAAGACGATTCTGCCGGCCAATGAGGTGGCGGGGATTGTCGTGGAGCCGGTGCAGGGCGAGGGCGGGTATGTGAATCCGCCGCAGAGGTTCTTCGATGAGCTGGCGGCGGTGGCGCGGCGGCACGGGATTCTGCTCATCTTAGACGAGGTGCAAAGCGGGATGGGGCGCACGGGCAAGATGTGGGCGGCCGAGCATTACGGCATGTCGCCGGATATTCTCACCGCGGCCAAGGGCATCGCCAGCGGGATGCCGCTTTCGGCGACGATCGCGCGCGCCGAGGTGATGCAGTGGAAGCCGGGGGCGCACGCCTCGACGTTTGGCGGCAACCCGGTGGCGGTGGCGGCGTCGCTGGCGACGATCGAATTGTTGGAGCAGGAACTGCTCGACAACGCCACGCGCATCGGGGCGCATCTGCGGGCGCGCATGGCGGACTGGCAACGGCGCTTCCCCTGCGTGGGGCGCATCGGCGGCATTGGTCTAATGATCGGCATCGAGATTGTGCGCGACCAGCAGACGCGGGAGCGGGCGCAGGACTGGCGCAACCAGATCGAGCGGATGTGCTTTGAGCGCGGCGTGCTGATCCTGGGCGCGGGCGAGAACTCGCTGCGCCTGTCGCCGCCGCTGGTGATCACGCGCGACCAGGCCGACTTTCTGGCCGACACGCTCGAAGAGTGCCTGGCACACTTCCCTGCCCGGCAAGGGTAACCTGGAGCGAGTGCGCATTCTCGACGTCGGCTGCGGCATCAACAAGTATCCGGGAGCGATCGGCATTGACCGCATCGCCGGCACACGGGCCGATGTGCTGTGCGAACTGGACCACTTCCCCTACCCGTTCCGCGATTCGCAGTTTGACCAGGTGCGGGCGATCCATGTGATCGAGCACGTGGCCGATGTGATTCGCACGATGGAGGAGTTCCACCGGCTGGCCAAGGCGGGCGGCCGGATTGTGCTCTCCACGCCGCATTATACGGACTTCAGCTCATTCTGCGACCCGACGCACCGCTGGCATCTGAACAGCTTCAGCTTTCGCTATTTCGGCGCCGACAATGCCGGCTATGGCTACTACTCGCCGGTGCGACTGCGCGAGATTTCCGTGCGCCTGAAGCTACTAGCATTCTGGCGATGGCTCGGCTTCGAATTTCTGGTGAACCGGTTTCCGCGCTTCCGGCGGTTTTGGGAGTACTATCTCTGCTACGTGGTGCGCGGCAAGGTGATGGATTTCGAGTTCGAAGTGCTGAAGTAGCGCCGCGGAGGGCGGAGTGATCGCCTGGCTGCTGACGGCGGGGTTGCGGCGCTGGCGGCAGGGGAAATTGCGCCAACTGCCGCGGGCGCAGGCGTTGGGCCCGCTGGGGGAGGACCTGGCGGCGGAGTACCTGGAGCGTGCGGGCTTCCGCATCCATGAGCGCAACTGGAGGCCGAAGACGGGCCGGGGAGAACTGGACATCATCGCCAGCGAGGGGGGCGTGCTGGTGTTCGTGGAGGTGAAGACGCGCAGCACGGACGAGTTTGGCGCGCCGGAGAGGGCCATTGGCGAGCAGAAGCGGTGGATGCTGGCGCACGCGGCGCGGCGCTTTTTCCGGTCGCATACGGAGGCCCCGAGGCTATTCCGCTTCGACACGGTTTCGGTGGTGTGGACGGGACCGCTGAGCGCGCCGGAGTCGGCGCAGGTGGAACACGTGCGTGATGCATTCTTTTTGGGCGGCGTGGCCCCAGAGGCCTTTGCTCCGCATATCGCGCGGGCCCGGCAGCGCCGCGTGGAGGAGGCGCTGGGTGTGGAACCGGCCGCCGCGGAGGGGCCGGCCGAACGAGCATCGCTATAATCAGAAGTTCGACATTCGGAGGGTGCTTGCCTGAGCTGAGAAAAGATCCTGTCACCGGGCGTTGGGTGATCATCGCCACCGAGCGCGCGCGCAGACCGATGGATTTCCACCGCGAACCGGTGAAGATCCAGGGAGCGCGCCTGTGCCCGTTTTGTCCCGGCCATGAGCTGAAGACTCCGCCGGAGTTACTCTCATTCCGCGATACAGGCGGGGCGAATGCCCCTGGCTGGCGCGTGCGCGTGGTGCCCAACAAGTTCCCCGCCCTGCGCGTGGAGGGGCAACTGGACCGCGAGGGCGAGGGGCTCTACTACAAGATGAACGGCATCGGCGCGCATGAGGTGATCGTGGAGTCGCCGGTGCACGAATCGACGCTGGCCGAGTTGCAGGAGAAGAACGTCGAGGAGGTGTTCTGGGCCTTCCGCGAGCGCATCCTGGACCTGCGTAAGGACCGGCGGCTGCGCTACATCCTGATCTTCAAGAACCATGGCGAGCTGGCCGGAGCCTCGCTCGAACACACACACTCGCAGTTGATTGCCCTGCCCGTGGTGCCCAAGCGGGTGCAGGAGGAGTTGGATGGCGCCAAGCGTCACTTTGACTACCGCGAACGCTGTGTGTTTTGCGACATCGTGAAGCATGAGGCGCGCGACATGCGCCGCGTTGTGTTGGAAACCGAACACTTCCTGGCCATCACGCCCTACGCCTCGCGCTTTGCCTTTGAAACCTGGATTGTGCCGCGGCGGCACGAGTCGCATTTTGAGAACGCGGAGAGCTCGGTGATGCGCAACCTGGCCTGGGTGGTGCGGGCGGCGGTGCGTAAAATGGACCGCGTGCTGGAATGGCCGGCCTACAACATGGTGATGCACAGCTCACCGGTGCAGGAGGGGCCGCTGGAACACTACCACTGGCACATCGAGCTGATTCCAAAGATCAGCAAAGTGGCGGGGTTCGAATGGGGCACGGGATTCTACATCAACCCCACGCCTCCGGAAGAGGCCGCCGATTTTCTGCGCGAAGCGGGCTTGCCGTAGTGGAGGGGAGCCGGCCTGCGGTAAGTGTGAAGCCGGCCTGCCGTAAGGGTGGAGCCGAGTTGGTGATTTCCGCGCGGAGTTCTCCGGTTTCCGCCTAACGAACAGCTCGGGTTGCGCCGATATATGTCTGAAGTATGATCGAAGCGCTCCTGCCTGTTCTCACCGCCCTGGGAGCAGCCGCTGTCACGTGGCATCTGGCCCGGGCCCAGCAGCAGACGGCCCTGCTGGAGCAGATCGGCCGCCAGAAATCGGCGCTGGAGCGTATGAAGAAGCGCAATGCCACGCTGACGAGCGATCTGAAACTGGCGCGCGCCAAACTGCAATTCCAACAGACGCTGCGTTCCCTGGAATTCGCCGCCCTGACGGCGCAACTACCGGGACCCGCGGCGGCATTGGAGGCAGGCGGCCAGTTCGAGGTGAACGAGTCGCTGGCGTCGCTGTTCCGGGCCACGCGCGAGGCCGAGGAATCGGCCGTGGCGCAGCCCATCCGGCGGCGGCGTGTCGGTCCGGCGGCCTGAGAAAGAGGGCGTGCGGCGCTAGCCGATGAGGCCGCGGAGCAGTTCGACGCCCATCTTCATGTCGGCGAGACGCGTGTCGAGGTTCTCCACCTCGCGCTCGACGCAGAGCGGTCCCTGGTAGCCCACCTCTTTCAACTTGGCCACGAAGCGTTCCATGCCCACGGCGCCCTGGCCGAGGGGACGTTCGGTGCCGAGCGCGCCGGGGACTCCCTTGGGCGGCCAGTCGCCGTCCTTGGCGTGGACGGTGACCACGTGCGGGGCGAGCACGCCGAGGGCGTCGATGGGGTCGCCCGTGCCGTAGAGGATCATGTTGGCCGGGTCAAAGTTGATCTTGAGATTGGGCCGGTCGACATCTTTAATGAAGCTGAGCAGGACGTGGGCGGGCTCCTGGCCGGTCTCGAGCGCGAAGTACTGGCCATGGCGGGCGGCGTGGTCGCAGACCTGGGTCACCATGTGGCGGATGGCGATGTAGTCGGCCGTGCCGGACTCCTCGGGCACGAAGCCGATGTGGCAGGCGATGCCGGGGGCGCCGAGTTCGGCGGCGAAATCGCTGAGGGCGAAGGTCCGCGCGAGGCGGCCCGAACGCGTCGCCCGCGGCACGAAGCCGACGGTCTTGACGACGGTCGGGATGTCGGCGTAATCCTCGCCATCATAGGCGGCAAATACGGTCACGAGGTGGAAATCCTCGTCGGCGAGCGCCTTCTTCCAGACGGCCGCGGCCTCAGACCCCAACTCGTACTGCCCGGACATGCCCAATTGCCCGCAGGACACGCCCACCTTCTTCAACTCGGCCAGCGTCCGGGCAGGGTCAAACCAGGGCCAGAACATGGCGCCAACTTCCAACGGCTTTAGAGCAGACATGAGATCCTCTCTCCATTCTTGCGGCGGGCTTCGGTCAACAAAACGGCGAGTTTGGTGGATTGGGCCGACTCGCGCGGCTGGCAGCGCTCGGGCTGTTTGCCGGAGGTGACGCAGGAGGCGAAGTAGGCCACCTCGGCGGCGAATCCATCTTCGGCGGGCAGCGTCAGTTCCTCGGCTTCCCCGGCGGCGTTATAGAGTGTGGCCGGCCGGCCGGCGCTGGAAAACTCGATGGTGCCGTCCTGGAACGACGCCGTGTACTCCATCGAAAACGGGTAGCTCTTGGGATGGTGCCAGCCGCCGGTGACGATCACCGAACCGATGCCGGGGTAGTCAAGCTGCGCGGTGATCAGGTCGATGCCGGCGTTGAGGTTTTCATAACCGGTGGCCGAAACCGACTCGGGCAGACCGAACAGGTGGACGCACATATCGACGTCGTGGATGAGCAGGTCGAAGACGCCGCCGCCGCCCTTGCTGGGGTCCTTCAGCCACTGGCCCCAGTGGGGCGCGGCGCAACGGCGGCGGAAGACGAACGAACGCGGCTCGCCGAGGCGGCCCGTGCGGCGGGCTTCGATGAGCGGCTGGTAGGCGTCCCAGAAGCGCAGGACGTGGGCCACCATGAGCGTCTTGCCGCACTCCTCGGCCGTGCGCACCATTTCGTCGCACAGCTCGCCGCTGAGGGCCATGGGCTTTTCCACGAGCACATGCTTGCCGGCGCGCAAGGCCTGGATGGCCAGCGGGGCGTGCATGTGGGTGGGCACGCAGAGATCGACGGCATCGATGCCGGGATGGGCCAGAGCGTCGTCGAGATTGGTGAACTTCATCAACGCCGAGAAATCGAGCTTACTGTCGGCCTGGCGGTTCAGGTTGCCGGTGTTGGCGCTGAGGTCGCCTTCGAGCTGTTTGGGGTCGTCACTGACCACCGCCACCAGTTCCGCGCCGCTAACGGAGCGCCACGCCTGCAGGTGCGTGGTGCCCATGAAGCCGAGTCCAACCATTGCCAGTCGCATAGAATCGAATATCCTACCATCCGGGCCCGGGGCGGCCCTAGTTTGCTACCACTGCACCGGCTTGCCGGCTTCGAGGGGCCACACTTCGCAATCCATGTCCTTGATGCGGTCGGCCAGTTGCTCTGGGCGCCCGATGAGGGGCGGGAAGGTGCCGTAGTGCATGGGGATGACCTTGCGCGGTTTGAGCATTCGGCAAGCCAGTTCGGCCTGGCGCGGCCCCATGGTGAAGAGGTCGCCGATGGGGAGGAAGGCCAGTTCGGGCCGGTAGAGGTCGTGGATGAGGGCCATGTCGCCGAAGACGTCGGTGTCGCCGGCGAAGTAGAGGGTGCGGCGGTCGGGCAGCTCGAGCACGAAGCCGGCGGCTTCCCCGCCATAGAGGAGCTTGCCGTCGTCTTCGATGCCGGAGCTGTGCAGGGCGTGCGTCATGGAGACGCGCACGCCGCAAACCACTTGCGAGCCGCCCTTGTTCATGGGCGAGGTGGTGGTGACACCTTTGCTCGAAAGATACTGGCAGACTTCGTAGTTGCCCACAACGGCCGCGCCGAACTGTTTGGCCACCGAGGCGGCGTGGGCGATGTGGTCGAAGTGACCGTGGGTGACCAGTACGGCGTCGACGCGTGACAAGGCGTAGCCGGCGGGATGGGCCGGGTTGCCTTCCAGCCAGGGGTCAAACAGCAACACCTCACCGCTTTCCAGGCGCAGTTCGAAGGTGGAGTGTCCAAGCCAAGTGATCCCGATCATATGCTTTCCTCCGCCCGGAGCCCACCGGTGAAGGGCAGCCGGATTGTTGCTCCGAGTCAGGCCCGCTGACGCCGCACCAACGACTTGGCCGTATGGGCATCGCGCTTGGGAGGCTTGCGCTGCGAACGCGGCTTCAACAGGCTCCTCACGGAGCGTACCATGTGGGCCACTTCATGCGCACTCTTCTGGATGACCATGTCGGCGCCGGTGTTGGCTTCATTCAAGCCGAGGGCGTCGACGAAGCCGGAGATGATGATGACCGGCTGCTGGAAACCGCGGGCACGCATCTGACCGATCAACTCCGTGCCGGTCATGGCCGGCATGCGGTAGTCGGTGATGACCAGATCAACGGTGTGGAGGTCGAGAAGGGACAACGCCTCTTCCGGACTGGCGGCTGCGAAGACCTTGTAGCCAAGCTCTTCCATCACCACGCGCCGGGCGCCCAACCCAAGCTTGTTGTCGTCCACCATGAGGAGCCGCGCGCTGGTTTCGGTGGACTTGGAAGACGATGAAGACGTCATGAGAAAGTGCGAAGGTAGCAGAGACAAAATCACACTGTCAATCGTTTTGTAAAGGACACGAAACAGGCGAGATCAAATTCTTGACAATGGAGCGCGCTGCTGGGTTCCACATCGGAGCGGCGCATCGTGAATTGCCCGCGCGGCAAACCATAGCGGAGAAGCAGCGAAGAGCGCGCGGAGAGTGCGGCGCGCCGCTGCTGTCACTCCACCGCGCGTGGTGCTGTGTAGCCGGTCTTGGCGAGGATCTGATACTTGATGGGCTTGTTCTTTTCATCGAGCACGCGCAGCGGTTCGCCGGTAGCGGGGTTCACCAGTTCCACCTTGATCTTGCGGAACTTCCCATCACGTTCCTGATTGGAGGGCGTGTAGGCCAACGCATACTGGTTGCGCAGAGATTGCGAGATGGCTCCGAAGATGCTGGGGAACTCACCATAAAAGCGCGGGAAGAACGATTGTCCGCCGGTCTCTTTGGCGAAGGTGCGCATCTGGTTGTCGGCCTGCAGGAAGTCAAGCCGGGCGATGGGACCGAGGGCGCCGCGAGCGTCATACCATTCGCGTAGAGCCTGCATGAGGCCGATGGAGTAGATGGGCACGCCGGCGGTCTGCAGTGCGCGGCGCGTCTTATCGAAAGTGAGCTTGGAGAAGGTATCGACGCCGCTGGCGATGAGCACGATTGCCTTTCGCCCCTCGATCTCCGACATGCGGTCGGCGGTATCGACGACGGCGTCGTAGAGATTGGACTCCGAGTAAGCGGCGATGCGCAGGCGCTGCATGGCTTCCTGGGCGGCGCGTTTATCGGTGGAGAAGTCGGAGAGAATCTCCGGGCGCAGGTCATAGGCGACCACTGCTACGTAATCCTCCGGCTTGAGCGTTTCCAGGAAGCCGTAGGCGGCGGTGAGGGTTTGGTACCAGGATTCGGTCCAGTACTGCTGATACAAGTTCGAGAACTCGATCACCAGGGCCACGGTGAGCGGCGCTTCGCCCATGCTGAAGTCGGCCAGTTGCTGCGGCACGCCATCTTCGAGAATGCGGAAGTTGCCGGCGGGGATGTTGGGGATGAAGCGGCCTTTGTTGTCGAGGACGGCCACGTCCACCTGGACACGGGTGACGTCGCTCTTAAAGGTGGCGATGCCCTCAGGAAGCACCTCGCCCTTCTTCTTGAAGACCGATTCGATTTTGTCAGCGGGCTTTTCCGGCACAGGTTCGCCTGAGTCAGCCTTCTTGCGCGGCCGGGCCACGGTCTCCGACGACGTGCTTTTGGGGCCTTGTTGTGCCGCCAGATTCGGCAGCTTCGTCAACACCATTGGAGCGGCCACGAACGCCGCCATCATCATTGCTTGCCGCATACCCAGTCGCATTGGATTTCCTCTGAGCAGACTATACCAGATGACACATCTGGCTACTGTTTGGACGCCCGGCCGGGGCGGCGGGTTTCGGCGAGTGTTCGACTCGGAGGGGGGGGGCGCGGCGTTAGTGGATGTCGCGGCGGGGGCCGGAGCCGTGCTTGCGGAGATAGACCTGGAACTTCTTCTTGGCCCGCTGCAGTTTCCACTCACGGTAGCGGGCGCGGAACATCCCGGTGAGATCCCAGCGACGGAACTTGAAGACGTTGGACCGGAGGTAGAAGTAGCCGAAGGCCATGCCGCCGAGGTGGGCCACGTGGCTCACGCCATCGCCGGTGGAGCCGAGCGTGAAGAGAAACTCGATGGCGCCGTAGATCATCACGCAATACTTCGCCTTGAGCGGGAAGATGAACATGAACAGCATCTGCGCATCAGGGAAGAGGACGCCGAAGGCGAGCAGGAGCCCGAAGATTGCGCCGGAAGCGCCGATGGTGCGCGACTCAGCGTTGCCGAAGAGGGTGGCCAGCACGACCACGCAGAGGGCCGCGCCGACGCCGCAGACAAAGTAGTACTGCAGGAAGCGCTTGGTGCCCCAGGTGTTTTCCAGCGTTGTGCCGAACATCCACAACATGAGCATGTTGAGCAGGATGTGGGTGACCCCGAAGGGGTCGTGGAGGAACATGTAGGTGCCAAGCTGCCAGACGGCAAGCAGATGGGTGACGGCGCGCGGCACGAGGCCGAAGTGATAGAACGCGGAGCCGAGGCCCGTGCGGGCGGCGAAAAAGTACAGTACAAACAGGACGGTATTGGAGATGAGCAGCCACTTCACGCCGGGAGGCAGCATGCCGGAGCGGGAATAACCTTGAAAAACGGGGCGTGGGCCGATGGACATAAGGCTGGTGGCCGTCTGCTTTTCAGAGTATCAGAGGCGCGGCTGGGGCCGCTTCGATTCAGAGCAGAGGGCCGCCCTTGCCATAGCGGTTGAGGCGGATGCAGACCAGCGTGAGGAGCCCTGCGATGGCAAACCAGACGTGCCAGTGGGAGAAGAGGCCTTCGGGGATGGCGAACTCGCCGGCGTAGCGCATGTCGGCGGCCAGGCGCCAGATGGCGAGCAGGAAGGCGCCCACCGCCGCCGGGGCGAGCAGACTTGCCGCGGCCAGAGCCACGCGGCGGTTCTTGCCCTGCCGGTACTGGATCCGCGCGCCGTGTTCGAAGCGCAGCCGGATGCGCATGCCGTCCTCCTTCCTCTTATGGTAAACACGAATTGTCAGATTTGTTTTGGAGGCCGGGCCGCGGAGAGCGCCGGGCGCGCCGCCTCTGGCCGCGACCCGCGGATTGCGGTACATTGGCACTCTGACCTTCATCCGACCAAGCAGTCAAACTTTCCTCCGAAAGGAACACACATCATGAAGAAATTGAGAACCGCGATCATCGGCTCGGGATTCATGGGCAAGGTGCACGCCGAGGCCATTCGCCGGCTAGGCAATGTGGAACTGGCCGCCATCGCCGTCGGCCCGGGCATCGACGCCGCCGCGGTGAGCACGTCTTTCGGTGTGGAGCGCGTGACGTCGGATTGGATGGAGATTATCAACGATTCCACGATCGACGCCGTGCACGTGCTGACGCCGAACGCGCTGCATGCGCCGATGTCCATTGCCGCCATGAAGGCTGGGCGCGCGGTGTTGTGCGAGAAGCCGGTGGCGATCACTTCGGCCGAAGCGGCCGAGATGGTAGAGGTGGCCGAACAGACGGGGGTCGCCAACGCCGTCAACCACAACCTGCGCTACTACCCGGTGGTGCAGCACATCCGCCAGATGATCGCCGCCGGCGAACTGGGCGATGTGCTGATCGTGCAGGGCACCTATTCGCAGGACTGGCTGCTCTACGACACCGACTACAACTGGCGCATCGAGGCCGCCGACAATGGCCGTTCGCGCGTGGTGGGCGACATCGGCTCGCACTGGATGGACATGGTGCAACACCTCACCGGCCAGCGCATAACCGAGGTCTGCGCGGACACGGCCATCTTCCACAAGACGCGCAAGAAGCCGAAGGGCGAAGTGGAGACCTTCAGCGGCAAGATGCTGCGGCCCGAGGATTACCAGGAGATCCCGATCACGACGGAGGATTTCGCCAGCGTGCTGGTGAGGCTGGGTGACCGCACGCGCGGCGCCTACACGGTGAGCCAGATGTCGGCGGGCTGCAAGAACCGATTCCAGGTGGAGATCTTCGGCACCAAGTGCGGCGTGATGTGGAACCAGGAGTCGCCCGACCAGCTGTGGATCGGCCACCGCAATTCGCCGAACCAGCTCATCGTGAAAGACCCCTCGTTGATGCATCCGGCGGCAGCCAGTTTCGCCGATCTGCCGGGCGGGCATAGCGAAGGCTATGATGACGCGCATAAGCAGCTCTACCGCCGCTTTTACCGTCGCGTGGCCGACCCCACGGCGCCCATCGATTACCCGACGTTTGCCGACGGCGCCTGGGGCATGAAGTGCATCGAAGCCGTGATGGAGAGCGGCGAGAAGCGCGCCTGGGTGAAGGTCGGCTAAGCGGGCGCGCGATGAAGCCCAATCGATTGCAGCAGGTGGTGGCCGAGGGGCGCGTGCCCGTCGGCCACATGGTTTGGGAATTTCACTCGCGCGGCGTGGCCCACCTGGTGGCCAATGCCGGGGCCGACTTCGTGCTCATCGACATGGAGCACTCGGGCTTTGACAACGAGACGGTGGCGAACCTCATCGGCTGGTTCAAGGCCACTGACGTGGCGCCGTTCGTGCGCATTCCGCAGACGCTGTATCATTTCATCGCGCGTGTGATGGATGCCGGAGCGCTGGGCGTGATGAACCCGAACGTGGAGACGGCCGAGCAGGCCAAGGCGCTGGTGGACGCCGTGAAGTTCGCTCCGCATGGCAAGCGCGGGGTGGGCATCGGCACGGCGCACACCGATTGGAAGGGCGCCGACCCGGCGGCGTACTTTGACCTGGTGAACCGCAACACGACGATCATTGCGCAGATTGAATCGACCACCGGTATTGAAAATTTGGATGCCATCGCCGCCACGCCGGGCATCGACATTTTATGGGTGGGCCATTTTGACCTTTCGCAGTCGATGGGGATTCCGGGGCAGTTTCACGATGCGCGGTTCCTCGAAGCGCTGCACCTGGTGCCGCAAACGGCGCGAAAGCATGGCAAGCTGGCGGGCATTCAGCCGGGGACGCGCGAGCAGGCCGAGGCCTGGATTGCGGCGGGCTACAACGTCATCTCCTATGGCGCCGACGCCGCCGTGTATGGCCGTGCGCTCGCCGACGGCATCGGCATGATGCGTTCGCTGGCCCAGCGCTGAGCGGCGCGCCGGGCGCGGATGAGTATCATAAAAGGTTAAGCCTTACCTGGAAAGGGAATCATCAGCATGAGTGTGGGAAGCGCGGCACAACCGGCCGCCGGCGCCAAGGCCGCCGGGGACGGGAGCAGACTCTTTCTCTTTTATCAATCGCCTGTGGGCAAGAAGGCGGTGATGGCCGTGACGGGCCTCATCGGCTTCGGCTTTGTCATCGGCCACATGCTGGGGAATTTGCAGATCTTCCTCGGCCCGGAGGTGATGAACGCCTACGGCATGAAGCTACACGAGACGCCGCCGCTGCTCTACGGCGCGCGGACGGTGTTGCTCGGCGCCGTGGCGCTGCACATCATCGCCGCGCTGCAGTTGATCAAGATGAACAGCGATGCCCGGCCCACCAAGTACGCGAAGGTGAGCCCGGTCACATCGAGCTACGCCTCACGCACGATGTGGTGGAGCGGACCGATCCTGGGCTTCTTCATCGTCTACCACCTGCTGCATTTCACCCTCGGCGCGGCCCATCCGAACTTCCTCTATCAGGATGCGGCGCGCCACATTCCGGCGCCGTATGAGAACGTGGTGGCGGGCTTTTCCAACCCGCTCGTTTCACTGTTCTACATCATCGCCATGATTCTGCTCATGCTCCACATCAACCACGGCGCATGGAGCCTGTTCCAATCCCTGGGCCTCAACCACCCGCGCTATACGCCGCTGATCCGCACAGTGGCGCGCACCGCGTCCTACGCGTTGTTGATCGGCAACTGCGCCATCCCGCTCGCCGTACTGGCGGGAGTTGTGAAATAGACGAGGCATCCCTAACCATGAAGCTCGAATCCCGCATCCCATCAGGCCCCATCGAGAAGAAATGGGACACCTGCCGCTTCGACATGAAGCTGGTGAATCCGGCCAACAAGCGGAAGTACTCTGTGATCGTGGTCGGCACCGGGCTGGCCGGCGGAGCCGCCGCGGCCACGCTTGGTGAGCTCGGCTACAACGTGCTCTGCTTTTCGCATCACGATTCGCCGCGCCGCGCACACTCCATCGCTGCGCAGGGCGGCATCAATGCCGCCAAGAACTACTGCAACGACGGCGACTCCATCTACCGCCTCTTCTATGACACGGTGAAGGGCGGTGATTTTCGCGCGCGCGAGGCCAACGTCTACCGGCTGGCGCAGATCAGCGTGAGCATCATCGACCAGTGCGTCGCGCAGGGCGTTCCCTTTGCCCGCGAGTATGGCGGCACGCTGTCCAACCGCAGCTTCGGCGGCGCGCAGGTGTCGCGCACTTTTTATGCGCGAGGACAGACGGGCCAGCAGCTTCTGCTCGGCGCCTACCAGGCGCTGGAACGGCAGATTGACGCGGGTTCAGTGAAGATGTTCACCCGGCGCGAGATGCTCGACCTGATCGTCATCGACGGCGTGGCCCGCGGTATTGTGACGCGCGACATGGCCACGGGCAAGCTCGAGGTGACCATCGCCGACGCTGTCGTGCTCGGCACGGGCGGCTACGGCAACGTCTTTTATCTTTCGACGAACGCGAAGAACTCCAACGCCACGGCCATCTGGCGCGCCTACAAGCGGGGGGCGGCCTTCGGCAATCCGTGCTTCACGCAGATTCACCCCACCTGCATTCCGGTGTCAGGCGATTATCAGTCGAAGCTGACGCTGATGTCGGAATCACTGCGCAACGACGGCCGCATCTGGGTGCCTCTCAAGAAAGGCGATACGCGGCCCGCGAATCAGATTCCCGAAGCCGAGCGCGACTATTTTCTCGAACGCCGCTACCCGAGTTTCGGCAACCTTGTGCCGCGCGACGTGGCTTCGCGCAACGCCAAGATGGTGTGCGACGAAGGCCGCGGCGTGGGGCCGGGCGGCTACGGCGTCTACCTCGATTTCGCCGACTCGATCCGGCGCCTGGGCGCGAGCATGATTCGCGAACGCTACGGCAATCTCTTTGAGATGTATGACCGCATCACGGGCGAAGATCCGTACACAGTCCCGATGCGCATCTACCCGGCCGTGCACTACACGATGGGCGGTCTGTGGGTGGATTACCGGCTGCAGTCGACGATCCCCGGCCTGTTCGTAATCGGCGAGGCGAACTTCTCCGATCACGGCGCCAACCGGCTTGGCGCGAGCGCCCTGATGCAGGGCCTGGCAGACGGCTACTTCGTGCTGCCGTATACGATCGGCGATTATCTGGCCAACACCAAGCTTGCCAAGGCCGATGGGTCGCACGCGGCCGCGCGTGAAGCCCTGGGCAATGTCGAGAGCCTGACCAAGAAGATGCTCGGCATCCGCGGCAAGCGCACCGTGGACAGCTTCCATAAGGAGCTGGGCAAGTACATGTGGGAATACTGCGGCATGGCGCGCACGGACAAGGGTTTGCAGTTTGCCTTGGGCAAGATCGCCGAGTTGCGCGAGGAGTATTGGAAGAACGTGAACATCCTCGGCTCGAATGAGGAGATCAACCAATCGCTTGAACGCGCCGGACGCGTGGCCGACTTCATCGAGTTGGGCGAGTTAATGTGCCGCGACGCGCTGGAACGGCGCGAGTCCTGCGGCGGCCACTTCCGTGAGGAGTGGCAGACGCCTGAGGGCGAGGCGCAGCGCGACGATGAAAACTTTTCCCACGCCGCCGCCTGGCTCTATCAGGGCGAGGGTAAGACGCCGGAGCGCCTTGTGGAGCCGCTCGAGTTCGAATACGTCCACCCCAGCCAGCGCAGCTACAAGTAGAGGGAGCCCGAAACGAGATGAAGATCACTTTGCATGTCTGGCGGCAGAAAGACCGCAACGCGCAGGGCAAGCTGGTGCGCTATGAATGCCCGAATGTGAGCGAGCACATGAGCTTCCTGGAAATGCTCGACGTGCTGAACGAAGACCTGACGACAAAGGGCGAAGATCCGGTGGCCTTTGAGCATGACTGCCGCGAGGGCATCTGCGGCTCCTGCGGCATCGTGATCAATGGCGTGGCCCACGGCCCGATGCCGGGGACCACGGTGTGCCAGCTTCACATGCGCCATTTCAAGGATGGCGATGAGCTCTACCTTGAGCCGTGGCGCGCCAAGGCATTTCCCGTGATGAAGGACCTGATTGTCGATCGCGGCGCATTTGACCGCATCATCGCCGCCGGCGGCTACATCAGTGTGCCGGCCGGTTCGGCACCCGATGGCAACGCCATTCCCGTGCCCAAGGAAGACTCGGACCGCTCCATGGATGCGGCCCAGTGCATCGGTTGCGGAGCGTGTGTGGCGGCTTGCCCGAACGCATCGGCGTCGCTGTTCACCTCGGCAAAGATCTCGCACCTCGGCCTGCTGCCGCAAGGCCAGCCGGAGCGGTATGAGCGCGCACTCAACATGGTCCAGCAGATGACCATCGAGGAGTTCGGCGCCTGCGGCAACATCGGTGAATGCGAGGCCGTGTGCCCGAAGCGCATCTCCATTGAGAACATTGCCCGCATGCATCGCGACTATATGAACGGCGCCTTTTCGGCCCGGCCCAACGCTGAGGCGGGCAGCGCGGGCTGAGGCCTCACGTTGCGCCTGCTCACCGCACTTTTCGCGTTCACCCTGGCGGCCTATGCCGTGCCCTTGGAGAGAGCGCCGCTCGGGGACGGCTGGTTTCCCATCGTCATCGTGGAAGTGGCGGGACCGGGACAAGCTCCCGGGTGGACGGCCGTGGAGGTCGTCGAAGCCGTGCGTGGCGATCGTATCGAGGGCGCCTGGCAAGCCTCGCTGGGCGGCTTCCCTGCCCGGCGCGGCGACCGGCTGCTGCTCTTCTACGCGCGTTCACGCGATAGCGGACGCATTCTGCTGCCTCTCCATACGTATGAGGCCAACGATGAGAACGTGCGCTATGTGCGAACGAAGATGGCGATGGGACCGCGCACGAGGCTGGTGCAGTTTCCGCTGCTCATCATCGCCATCATCGGCGCTCCGCTGGCGGGGCTGACGGCGATCATCTTTCGCAAACCGGGCATCGGCGCTTGGGGTGTGCTGGCCGGGCTTGCGGCGGGGTTGGCCTATGAGACCGGTGTGCCGAAGCACACCAACATCCGCGCCGACTGGCTGATGATGGTTCCCGCGCTGTTGGGATCAGCGCTCATGATCGTGATTGCGCGCCACCGGGCGCGGGCCGCTACGACGTCACCTTCATCGACACCGGATCCCACGTAAGCAGGCGGTTCTCGTAGAGGCTCTGATTGGAGAGCAGGGCCGGGGCGGCGGCGCGCATACCGAACACAGCGTCTTCCAAGTGAGGCGTGCGGGTGCGCACGGCGTTCCAGAACGCGCGGTGATGATCGTGGTGGGCGCTGTAGCCCGAGCCGGCGTTGTAGACGTCTTCCTTGTCCTGCCGCAGGCCGGCGGCGCTGGGGGCCGCGGCGGGATACTTCTTGCGGTAGTCGGCGATGTACTTCGCCTGCGTGGCCTTGGTGAAAGTGTCGATGGTGAAACCCGGTTCGGTCTCACGCGGGCGGCGGCGCAGACTCACGGTCGTGTAGCCGATCTCGATCACGCCTTCGCTGCCAATCAGCCGCGTGCCAAAGCTCTCCAGTTGCCCGCCGCTGGCGAAGTTGACCTTGAGCGTGAGTGTGAACTCGGGATGCGCATCGGTCTTCGGATAGTCGAGCAGGGCGAGGTTGACGTCGGGCACATCGCGGCCATCCTTCCAGTAGCGGGTGCCGCCGGTGGAGTAGACGCGCACGGGGCCGAGCGAGTTGACGGCGAAGTGGAGACCGCTGAGCAGGTGGATGTAGAGGTCGCCGGCGAGACCGGTGCCGTAGTCCTGGTAGTTGCGCCAGCGGAAGAAGCGCATGGCATCGAAGGGGCGCTTGGGGGCGATGCCGCCGAGGTAGCGGTCCCAATCGACAGTCTCGGGCGAGGCATCGGGGGGGATCGAATACTGCCAGGCGCCGATGGCGGAGTTGCGGTCGAGCCACGACTCGACCATGTTCAATTCGCCGATCGCCCCGGAGGCGAGAAGCTGTTTGGCCTTGTGGTAGGTCTGCGAACTCACATACTGGCTGCCGACCATGAAGATGCGCCCCGTCTTCTTCTGCGTGGCGATGACGTCATAGCCCTGGGCGATCTTCTGCACCATAGGCTTCTGGCAATAGACGTCCTTGCCGGCGTTCATGGCATCGATGGAAATGCGCGAGTGGTAGTGATCCGGCGTGGCGATGATGACGGCGTCGACATCCTTGCGGGCGAGCACCTCGCGGTAGTCGCGCGTGGTGAAGACGTGCGAGCCGAAGCTCTCTTTCATGCGCGTGAGGCGGCCGTTGTAGAGATCGGCGGCGGCGACGATCTGGGCCCCGCCGTGGTCGATCGCATTGCGGGCATCGCCCATGCCCATACCGCCGGAGCCGATGAGGGCGAATTGGATTTTGTCGTTTGCTGATTGTGCCATGGCGCTTCCCTACCCCACGATCTCCATCTTCACCGGGTCCCAATTGATGATCTTCTTGTCGAAATAGCTCTGGTTGCACAGCAGCGCCGGGCCGGCGGCGCGGAAGCCGAACACGGCGTCTTCCACCACGGGCGTGCGCGTGCGAACGGCGTTGACGAAGATTTCGTGGTGATGGCGGTGGTCGCTGTAGCCGGGCGGCTGCGGATAGCGCTCCATCTGCTTGGGGCGCATGGCGTCGGCGGTGACGCGCCGCGGCGGATACTGCTTGCGGTATTCGGCGAGGAACTTTTCCTGCGTAGCCTGGGCAAAGGTGCCGATGGTGTAGCCAGGTTCGGTTTCCTTGGGCTGGCGGGCGAGCGTGACGTCGCCGGGGTTCACCGTGAGCACGCCTTCGTCGCCGATGAAGCGGAAGGTATGGCTGCCGCCCGAGCCGTCGACGAAGTTGACGCGCAGGATGAGGTTAAAGGCCGGGTGGTTTTTCGTTTCGGGGTAGTCGAAGAGGCCGACCATGATGTCGGGCACGTCGCGGCCATCCTTCCAATAGCGCAGGCCGCCGGTGGCGTAGATGCGCGTGGGCCCGACGGCGCCGGTGATGGCGTGCATGCCGCTGAAGAGGTGAACAAAGAGATCGCCCGTGACGCCGGTGCCGTAGTCGCGGTAGTTGCGCCAGCGGAAGAGGCGCATGGCTTCAAAGGGCCGCTTGGGGGCCGAGCCGAGGAAACGATCCCAATCGATGTTCTCCGGCGTGGCGTCGTGAGGAATGGAATACTGCCAGGCGCCGAGGGCGGAGTTGCGGTCCCACCAGGCTTCGATCATGTTGAACTTGCCGATAGAACCGGCGCGGACGAGTTCACCGGCCTTGGCATAGACAACGGAGCTTACGCGCTGGCTGCCCACCTGCAGGATGCGCTTGGTGCGTTGCTGGGCTTCGATGAGAGCCTTGCCCTCGCCGATCTGCTGCACCATCGGCTTTTCGACATAGACGTCCTTGCCGGCGTTCATGGCGTCGATGGAGATGCGCTGGTGCCAGTGGTCGGGAGTGCCCACGATGACGAAGTCGACGTCGGGGCGCGCCAGCACCTCGCGGTAGTCGCGCGAGGTGACGACCTGCTGGCCGTACTTCTCCTTCATTGCGTCGAGCCGCCCCTGATAGACGTCGGCGGCGGCGACGACTTCCACCTGGCCGGTGGCGAGGGTGGATTGCAGGTCGGCGTGCCCCATGCCGCCGCAGCCGATGAGGGCGACCTGGAGTTTGTCGTTGGCCGAAGGCGGTCTTTGCATTTGGGCGGGGAGGGCGGCTGAGAGGGCCGCACCGGCTGCACTGGATTGCAGAAAACGTCTGCGGGATGCGTGCGTCATGGTGTGATTTCATTCTACCGCCACCGCCGGGCCGGATTGGCGCTGGCAGCTTGATTCTGTTGCGGTTGGTGCATGTGCGTGTTATAGTCAAAAAGTTGTCCCTCACGTCGGGCGCGTAGCTCAATTGGCAGAGCAACTGACTCTTAATCAGTAGGTTGAAGGTTCGATTCCCTCCGCGCTCACCACTTCTTTTCAATCTTTTAGCAGGGTCGATTTCATCACGGGAAGGGCTTCGTCCGCATTTGTCCGCATTGCGCTCCGGCGGCCGGCGCGGGGTGCCGATCACCTTCCCGCCTGCGGCAGGTGGAGCCGAAGCGACGGCCGGTTCAGTGCCAAAGAGCCGGTCCATTCGCTCCGCCGATTCGCGATCACACCCCTCGAAGAGATGCCCGTAGGTGTCCATCGTCAGCTTGATCGAGGAGTGCCCCAGCCGCTCGGCGATCTTCTTCGGATGCACGCCCTCGGCGATCAGCAGCGAGGGCGTGCGTGGCGCAGGTCGTAGAAGCGAATCCTGGGAAGTGCGTGCTCCTTGAGAATGTCCTGAAAGCGATGCAGGGCGTTCCCGCGGTCGATGGGCGTACCGCGACGGGACGTGAATACGAATCCCGTTTCACACCATCCGTCGCCCGCGGCATCGTGTAACTCCACCTGACGCTGCCGGTGCGTCTGAAGCGCAGCGACGGTGACCTGGGGAATCTCAATGGTCCTGCGGCTGCCCGTGGTCTTGGGGCCTTTGAGGATCACCCGGTCTCCCGCCTCACCCCTCTTGCGCTTCGTGTGCGCAAGCGAGTGGTTGATGGTCACCTTTGAGGCGGCAAGATCGACATCGCTCCAGTTCAGTCCAAAGAGTTCGCCCTGGCGCATGCCCGTCGTGATCGCCAATGTATACAGGGCTTCGAAGCGATCGCCTCGCACGGCGTCGAGGAACTGCTTGGCCTGGTCAGGCGACAGAAAGCGAAGCGTCGATATCCGAACCCGTTTGCGCCGTCTTGCGGCCCGCACTCGTGATGAAGCTGGATTGACGGAGACGTAGCGCCAATCCACAGCGAACTGAAGCGCGCGGCGAAGTATGGCGAGGGAATAGTCGATGGTCCGATCCGACAGGGGCCGCCCCGTGCGTTTCGAAGTTGTCTCGCGCAACGAGAGCGTCCACTGATCGACATGCCGGGCAGTCAGGTCCTCCAAGCGGATGGCGCCGAGCCCAGGTGCGATGCGGGCCTCGATGTGATGCCGGTAATCGCACCACGTTTGGGGCTCGACCTCGTTCCGGTAGAACGGCAGGAACTCACTCACGAGGAAGTCGCTCAGCAGCCTCCGGCCGCCTGCGCGGTCGAGCCGGAGCTTTCGGGAGGCGACTTCCTCGTCGAATTTCCGCTCAAGCTCCTCCCGGCTAGTGGCCATGATTTCTTTGCGCGCCTCGCCGCCTTGCCGGTACTGGATCGGGATCTCGGTCGCGAAGTATTTGCGCTTGCCGCGCCATTTGATTTTGATCCGATTGTGCATGGAAGTACCGCTTCATAGGGAGCGTACGGGCTTTTGTCCGCGTGGAATCAGTAGGTCATATCGGCACGGAGTATTCCGCCGGGCCGGTGGCTTAGCGTGACCGGGGTTTCGTGCTCGGCCATCCATTGCAGGATCGAGCGGTAGCGGAATCGAACCGTTCCGCCGACCCTGACGACGGGCAATTCGCCGAGGTCGATGAGGCGGTAAATCGTCGCTCGCGAATAGCCGAGCAACTGACCGACCTCCGCCACCTTCAACAACCGGTCGTCGGGGACTGCAGCGGGGGGCTCGGGGCTTCTCCTGTCGGTTTGATGTGGCATCCATCCTCCCTGACGCTACCGCTCCGGAGCCTCGTTTACGGCCGCTCGCCATTGGTGGCGCGCATGTGCTTGGCAGCCTTTTGCACGGTGAGCCTGGCGTAGTAAACCGGGTCCGGCTTATCGTAGCGCCGAAGCGAGGCGATTGCGGCGGCCACCATCTCCGCGGACTCACCTCGGGCCAGCGCTCGGAGGGCGTATGCCCAATCCTTTTCGGACTGGGAGAAAGTGCCCTTCACGGCCGGAGGTCTTTGGTTCCCGCTGCCCGCCCCGGGTCGAAACGGTACATTCTCCGCGAACGCGGGAACTGGTCGGCCGGCAAATCACCTCGGATCTCGGCTCGGAACGAACCAGATAGGGGTGGGCGTACTTGTTGTTGAAGAATCCCGGAAGCCGAAGGACACGAGCGCAATCCGTGGCGGCGATGTCGGCGCAGCATTCGCGGGCGAGCCCCCGCTGCAGTGACTCTGCGTGCTCGGAGAGAAGCCCTCCACCTTCCACAACACCTGCCATTTCCCAGGCGACGTGTTCACCAGCGCATTCGGCTCTGGCAGGTCTTTGCGCCGGAGTAGATGGTCCTTTGCAGCGGTTCCATCGTTGTCAAAATCCAGGAAGACGTGGCGGATGAGGCCGACGTCGCCTTTCGTACGGCCTTGGGCCCCTTCGTGGAGCGCGTTCATGGACACATAGACTTCGTAGCGTCCGGCGTTTTTATGGCGTAGCCAGGCCTGGAACTCCGGGGATGCGAGTTCCCGGGCCGTGGCAAGGCGCTGGATCACATCGCCGCGGCGTTTGTTCACCAGGACCGTCGCGAGCCGATCTGCCGGCTGGAAGTGTCCGCGCAAAAATGTGGGAGCCTCGCCAAGCGGCCGGGAGGAATTCATGATCGTCCTCTTTCAAAGAGCAATCGAAGCTGATACTGGTCCTCCGTGGGATCGTACCCTGCGATGGCGAGGATCTCGGCGACAAACCGCCTTCCGTGGCGGCGCTCGAGGTGGACAATCAGATTCAGGGTCTCCGCGATCTGGCTGCGGATGGCGCGGTACGGGAGTTCGACGCCGGACTGGAGGACGCAGGTGGTCAGGCGTGACAGAGCCTGCGCGGCTGAGTTCGCGTGGATCGTCGCGAAGCGTTCCCGAATGGCCCGTATTGAGGGCCTGCAGCAGATCGAACGCTTCGCCGCCGCGGACCTCACCTAGGAGGATCCGATCGGGCCGAAGCCGGAGGGTGGTGCGCAGTAAGTCGCGGATGGTGATGGCGGGCAGTCCCGGCTGTTCGCGGCGGGATTCCAGGCGCACGAGGTTCTCAGTTTCGATCTGGATTTCCGAGGTGTCCTCGATGACGACGATCCGGTCGGTTTGCGGGATAAATGCGCTGAGCGCAGTGAGGAGAGTCGTCTTCCCAGTCCCGGTGCCGCCCGAGATCAAGATGTTTTGCCTACTCTCGACGGCATTGCGGAGGATCGCAAGCGCCTCGGGGGCGAGGCTGCCGAGCCGGACCAGTTCCTCGGTCGTGTACAGCTTGCTCTGAAATTTACGGATCGTGAGGATCGTTCCCGTGACGGAGCACGGCGGGAAGACTGCGGCGACGCGCGACCCGTCGGGGAGCCGGGAGTCGAGCAGCGGTTTCTCCTCGCCGACTTCGTCGCCCAAAGCGCGGGCAATGTTCCGGAATGGCTACCTGGAGCGTTTTCTCGGGGATCGTGACGCCGGGCGCCACAGTGACCACGCCGCACTTCTCGATAAAGACACGGGCTGAGCCGTTCACCATGATGTCCGAGATTTCCGGATCGCGAAGCAGCGGTTCGATGGGCCGCAGAAAGGGAATGATGATGTCCCAACTAGATGTCATATTTCACCTCTGGCGAGTTGTTCGAAGTAGGAGCGGTTCTGGTCCAGGTAGTAGGGTTTGAGGTAGCAGTAGGTCGGCGGCCAGGGATTCAGCCCGTCATAGGCTAGGACGATGGCCTGAGCATTCTTCAGTTCCGAGAAAATCTTCGGCTCAAAGGTGAAGTCGCGTTGGAGGTTGTAGCCTTGCTGGTGCCGATGGTGGACTTGTGGGCGGTGGCTTGGCCGGTGAGGACGCTCACGGCAGCGTCTTGACCGTGTTCGGAGAAGCTGTAGTTGAGCTTGAGCTGTTCCTCCTTGCCGCAGAGCTCGCTCGCCGTTCTGGCGCTGAAATCATCCGAGAGCGAGAGAAAGACTTTGGTGCGGAAGGTTTGCAGCAGCGTCCGCCACGATTCGCCGGGCAGGGTCGATCGTAGGGAGCTGATGCTTTGCGTGGCGACGATCGCGATGCATTTGGCCTGACGCGAGAGAGCGAAGAATTTTTCATCTCCACTGGGGTCACTCTCGCCCACTGTGGCGAAGGACTGGTATTCGTCGCAGAGGAAGAGCACCTCGCGCCAATGCCGGTTGGGCTGGCGTTCCATCCGGGGAATGCGTGACGACGGCTCGCTGGAAGTCCTGTTTCATGAGGGTGCCGACGGCTTTGGCGAGGCCCGGATTAGTAGCGACCGGGAAGTTGAGAGCGCAGACGGTTCCTCGTCTGATCAACTCGGCAAACGGTGGCAGGGGGATTCCATAACGTCCATCGCGGTTGACGACCGGATCATAGGTCTCCTTTGGCGGACAGAAGACGCGCTTCACGGTCGGGTTGTCGTCGAAGAGCGAGAGGAAGACCGAAATTCCTTCGACGATGGAGGTCCGTAGCTTCGGTTCGATCCGGGTCCAGTCGTGATAGAACCAGCGTTTGACGGCCCTCGAACTGCTCGCGCTTCCCCCGGTCCAGACCGGCCGCGTGCTTGGGCGCCGCGGCCATCTCGGATTGACTTCGTAGGGGACAGCCATTCGGTCTAGATCGCGCCGGAGTTCTTCGGTGAGCGGCGCCTTCATCCGGTTGAGTTCGGAGTCGAGTTCGAAGGGGAACTTGTCGAGGTCGTGGCGCTTCATGAATTCTCGACGCGGATCAGCAAATACCGGAGGCGAGCGCCTGTTCGCCTTCCTGGATCATTTGCTCCAAATGAGCCGGGTTGATCGCGCCGTGATAGACGTCGAACAACGTGACGTAGTCATAGAGCACCTTGTGCAGGAGGATGACGAATTTGACGAGGTTCGTGTACGCCTGCTGCCAAAACGGCTCCTTCCCGCGCCCGTAGAGGTTATTGAGGAGCGATGCGATGCCGTAAGCGAGCGCGTAGGCGTCAAGGTCGCCGTGAAGTGGGTTGTACCGGTATGGAGAGTCGAGGCCGACTTCGACGAAGTCGCCTCCGCGCCCGTGCTTTTCAAGGATGCCTTTGACCTTGTGGCAGAAGTCGCCTTTGACTTCGAGGGACGAGCCCGCCGATGCGGGCGTGCGGGATCGTCCTCGCGGTAGGCAAGCAACTGTTCGGCGAACGGGTAGATGCATCCACTTGTTTTGCCGCTGCCGATGGCGCCGATGACGGCGATGCCTGTGTAGAGTCCACGGTCCGGGATCGTAAGCCAGAGGGGATTCTCGACTGGCTCGGGGCGCTTGGCGTGATGGAGTTCGCCAACCACCAGGAAGAGCTTGTCGCGGCCGGCGGGTTTCGGATAAGGAGGAAGCTGCGCAAACCCGGATGGCTTCTCGAACCGGACGAGAAAGATGAACACGAGGGAGAAGAGCACCGAGAACATCAGGAAGGGCGTCGTGAAGAGCATCGTGAGGTAGGTGTAGCGGATTGCCTTAAAGACCGGCGGATTCTCCAGGTGGACGAGTTGCAAGAGCGCGTGTTCCTGCGGGAACGGAATCTGGAAGAACAGGAACGCGCCGGCAAGAAACGCCAGCGCGCCGCTCAGCAGATGTCTGTGCTTGCCGAGTTGCTTCATTCATTCGCCTCACGCCCGTTTGGAAACGCCATGCGAGCCGTTGCTTGCGTCGAGCCATTCGTCGAATCCCCTGTCCTTCTTGAAGGCGATTTCAAGCGCCTGGCTGATGATGTAGTCGCGATCACTTTCGAGGTATTCGCAGTAGCGCTCCAACTTCTGCGCGAGGCCGGTTTCGAGTTTGACCTCCACTCGGTCGCGGGTAAGCTTCGTCTGTTTGGGAATGTAGGTTTTCATGTCATCGTCCTTTCCCGGAAGAATTACCGGATGAAATTGTTGTATGCGTGGGCGGGAGCGACCCCCGAAGCGCCGGAGGCGCGGAGCGGGTTTCTGGGCGGGCTGCCCGCCCAAAACCGGGGTCGCTCCCGCCCACGCCCCGACCCCTCCCTGGCCCTTGGTCCGGTCGATTGTGCTCGAAAGCTGAAGGACTTTCGGGCATCCAATTAAGAAAGCGGGGCAAAAACTGCTCCGCCACCTCGCCGTCCGCCCGCAGTCGGGAATTGCGGGTAGCCTGGAAGCGCAATTAGAACGCTGTGAGCGTGCCGAAAAGGTCATAGTTGTGCTCCACAAGATGGGTTGAAAGGGAGGCAGCAGGAATCGCTGTATGGGCTTCGTCTGGGAAAAGAGCAGCCAGCACAGGGGGATCGCCTTCGGCTTTCCACTGTCCATAGAGCGACTCATGGCTGTCACCAGAAAACTCGTCGCGGAGCGCCCGAGCCGGATCAATCGGTCGCGGTCCAACTCGCCGAGGGCGTTCGATTCGTACCGCCGTCGTAGTGCGAAAAAACTCCAGCAAGCGCGCAGCCAGAGGGTCGATGCGGTGTCCATCTCCAGTGCTACTGAGACTCGCGGTGAACCTCTCGAAGGCGCGCGTGGCTCGTCGAAATGGTGCGGCGTGAGCCGCAATGATGACCTGAACTTCGGAATAGCACTCAAGAGCGAGCGATACTCGTTGAGGTAAGTCTCGAATTTCGAGGCCGTGGTCAACCCTTCGTCGACGAAGCAAAAGGCGACTTCGCCACTTTCCGGCGCAACGAAGATCGGGAACTTCTCAACAAAATATCGGATCGTGCTCGGGCCGGACGCCTTCGCGGCGTAACGCTTTACGGGCAGCCTGTCGAGAGGCACTTCGACGATCCTGGTGAAATACTCAACCTTTTCCTGTTCGGTTGCCAGAAACCACTTGTCTCGATGAGCGAGAACAAAGTCGAGGGCCATCAGTTTGTTTTTGATCGTGAACGGTTGGCGCTCCCGGCGGTTGCGATTGTCGGGCTGGCCGATGGCGGTGTAAAAAGGGCGGGTCGCCAGGTGGTAGAGATGCGTATTGTGCTCGAACACCGCCGTCTTTACGTGGTTGTTCACGGTGGCGTCTGATGAGCGTGGCGACCGACCCGCCGCCATCACGGCCGAGAAACTCGCCATACTGGCGCCGCAAAAAGTATCCACCGTGTAGCGCCGCCAAGCACAGGAATTCTGCCTCGCGGAGCGAATAGCCGAACAGCCGTAGCGCCCTAACGCGCTCGTCCGGATGCATCGCAGCCTGACTCATGGGATTGACCTCATAGCGAGAAAATCTCGGCTGTCAGCTCGCGTTCTTCGAGCGGTTTGGTGCCGCGCGCGCCGCCGTCGGCGTAGAGTTTGAATCCGGCATCAATCTTGGTTTGCAGGTGCGAGCCGTGATAATGATGCGTGGCTAATTCCAGATCCACGCGCGTCATGTCCCCTTCCGCCGTCTCATATTCAATGCGCAAATCCGGCAATGGGATCTTGCCTTTGACCACACGAAGGCCGTTGTCGCGGGCGACTTGCGCTTGATCTTCGCGTATTCGCGCGGCGATAGATGCCGGGCTTTGGCGAGTGGGGAATAGACCTTCCGTTTGAGCTCGTAGTCCAGAATGATACGCCGGAGTGTGCCACCTTCTTTCACAATCTGCGCTGCTTCCTTGTGAAACATTCGGTAGATGGCGGCATCGTGCGCGACCTCCGCCGGCTTGACGAATCCGGCATAGACGGCTTGGCCTGATATGGCTTCAGCACGACGTTCAAGCTCGTTTTTTCCCGCGCGAGTGAGCACGACGACGGCCAGTTTCCCTGCCTTGCGGTTGAGCCAAACTGTGCGCCGTTGAAGGAGCCCTTTCTCGGCGAGCGCCTGGAGATCGCCACGTGCCTTTACTGCGTCTCGCGAGTAGAGAAAGCGTTCCAAATCCTCAACGGCGACGGTTCGGAATCGGCCGATATCCCAGAGGGTTCTCGACTCGATGGGCTCAGCGGCATCGGCCGTAGTGGGGTGCGCGATGCCTCGCGAGCGCCACGCTCCCGCTACATCGGATTTGGCTCGCCCGAGCGGCTCCGGCGGCGGAATCGGAGGTGGAGCGGGCACACTCCGGGCGTTGCGATCAGGGGTACGGGACATAGGCTATTCGTTCGGGCGCCGGGAGAGTTCATCGGAGAGACTCGCGCCCGACCGGAGTTGTTTTTCCGGGTGAGCGAGCTTGCGACCCGTGTCCTTGAGGAAAAGCGTTCTGCCAACCAAGTAGGCCACGGCGAACAGATTCACGAAGAGAGCAGCGGCGAAGCTTGCGATCACACCGCCATACTTTCCGATCAATAGGCCCCGGTAAGGGATCAGGAACCGGCATTCCTGCAGCAGCAAGAAGCTCACGGCGAGAAAGAGGACAGTCGCGGCGAGGAAGGCATTCGCGATCATCGACAGCCCCTATTGGAACGCCTGATCTTACGGAAGTAGGTGATGGTCAAGCCGGAGTGGATTGACCGGGACGAGCGTGTTCGGCACGCGGTCCTTGACGACGAATACGAAGTGGCCAACGTACCGTTCACGCCGGATTTCCAGGCGCGAAGCGGGCGATACAAAGACCTTGTCGTAGTCCACTGTGGCGCGGTAGGGAGGCTTGCGAAGGTCTTTGGGCGAGACGTTCCGAACCTCAATCTCGATCTCTTCGCCTTGGCCGGAGAGGAAGGTTTCGAGCGACTTGTTCTTGTCATTCACGTCCATCGCGGCTTGGGCAAGACGCGCATCCAGAAACTGAAGGGAGCGCAAGAAATTCTCCTGGACGGTGCGCCGGATGCGGCTGTAGTGCTGATTGACGAACTGCATGAGGAAGTACCGATTTCCGCTTCCTGGGGCTGGTACTCGAGGCTTGAATACTGAATCGCTTCTGCTCGGCCCACCTCATTGATGCGAATGACGAGCGGTTTCACTTCGCTGAATGCGGCGAAGAGCTTCACGTTCAGAACGAGCAACCCGATGCAGACCAGGGCGAGGCTGGCCACGGCGATTTTCAGATAGTTGTTGAGAACCATTGTGGAGCCATAGATCTCGACGAATCGATCCCTTACGGGCAAGGGCGTGCTCAGTGGAATGGGCGAGTCGTGAGTGGCATGACGAGTATCTCCTCATAGCTTCGGTGCGGATTCGCCCGAACGGCCGGTGAAAGCGAGTTCACGAGCGACGGAACCCAAATGCCGAAGGTAAACGCCACTAGCATCAAAACGAGGGGATAGAACATCACAAGAAGCATCGCGCCGTCGTAGGGCGGCGGATGGCAGCGTAAAATCGAGGTAAATTAGGTTGACAGCGCCGCGCCGCTGGCTCCAAGTGGAAGTATTCGAAGACTTTCACAGAAGGAGCAGACAACGGCATGGCCAAAGACAGAATAGAGCGAGACGAGCTTGCAAGCAAGCTGATCATGACGGCGGAGGGCGCGGCGGACCCTCTGCGAGCGATGGCAGAGTTGATGACGGACTTTCTGATGGAGGCCGAAGTAACGGCCAGGATCGGAGCCGAACCGCACGAGAGAAGCGAGGAGCGGACAACGCATCGCAACGGGCACCGGGAGCGGCGGTGGGACACGCGGCTGGGGACGCTGCAGCTGCAAGTACCGAAGCTGCGCGAGGGCGGTTACGTGCCGAGCTTCATCGAGCATCGCAAGCGCAGTGAGCAGGCGATCATCAGCGTGATCCAGGAAGCGGTGGTGAAAGGCGTTTCGACGCGCAAGATCGAAGCGGTGCTGGAAGAGCTGGGGATCGCGGGGGTATCGGCGGGCCAGGTGAGCCAGTTGTGCGCGGCGCTGGACGAGAAGGTGCGCAAGTTTCGCGAAGGACCGCTGGGCGAGATCCGCTACGTGTGGGTGGATGCGTTGTACGAGAAAGTACGCGTGGATGACCGGGTGGAGTCGATGGCGGTGGTGATCGCCACGGGCGTGAATCTGGAAGGCCGGCGGGAAGTGTTGGGGCTGGACGTGATTCCGACAGAGAGCGAGGAAGGCTGGTCGCAGTTCTTCAAGAGTCTGAAGGAGCGCGGTCTGCGCGGGGTAAAGCTGGTGATCAGCGACGCGCACACCGGCCTGAAGGCGGCGGTGCGCAAGGTGATGAAAGTGGAATGGCAGAGGTGCAAGGTGCACTTCTACCGCAACGTGCTGGTGCATGTTCCCAAGCGCAGTCAAGCGGAAGTGAGCGAAGCGATGAAGGCGGTGTTCGTGCAGCGCGACGAGAAAAGCGCCAAGGCCAAGGCGGCCGATCTGGTGCGGCAGTTTCAAACGCGCTTCGCCAAGGCGATGGAGATTTTCGAGGCGGGCATCGACGACGTGCTGAGCTACTTACACTACCCGCAATCCCATCGTGTCCGGATCAGCTCGACCAATCCGATCGAGCGATTGAATCTGGAGATCCGGCGGCGCACGCGAGTGGTTGGCATCTTCCCGCATGCTGGTTCGTGCCTGCGCCTGATCGGCATGCTGTTGGTGGAGAAAAACGAAGACTGGCTCACCGACGCGAAAGCGTATCTCACCTTCGACGATTCGCCCGCCGAGGAATCCGCGAAGGTTTTATCGTTGGCGGCAGGTCAATAAGGAAGGAGGCATTCTTGAATGCGAGGGCGCTGCCCTCGCGCACCCGGGATTTATCGCTTTCGAGCCAGAATGGCAGCGGCGCAGGGCGGCTCGCGCCGCCCACGCCATTCCGGCCCCTGAGTCGGCGCTCCGGTCGCTTCCCAGCGTTGCCGTATCCTCCGCTCAGGTAACCCCAATCTTAACCCCGACCACTGGAGTCGGCAGCGAAATTACACTCTTCTATTGACACGGGCGGCGGATGCGCGTCCACGAAGTGAATCAGCATGTTTCCGAAGACGAATAGGTATGCGTTGGCGACGACGGGATAGAAGGCGTATTGCAGAAGAGATTTCAGCCAACCCCAGAACAGCCACTCCATCTTGGGAACGATGAAGAATGGGATGAAGATCGGTCCGAGCATGACGGCGATCGCCGACGCCACGTAACCGAAGGCGATCACCATGAATACGGCCGCCATCGCCGCCAGCAGCGCGAGGATCACGATGCTGTACCGGATGATTTCAGGGCATTCAGGGTGATGGTGAGGCCCGGCATTTCCATCCCCAATAGAGCGAGTTCAACCGGTCCCAGAGTTCTTGCACCAGGGCGTGGTTGAGCTGGTTCGCCAGCGCCAGCCCCTGATCGACGATCAAGTGATAGAAGCTGATCCCGAGGCCGGGAATGGGGCGGCTGTAATAGGTGATCATCGTGAAGCCGAAAGCGATCGTGAGTAAAAGCGAGGCGAAGTTGTCGAAGTGGAAACGCGGGTCCGTGTCCGCCGCTGGCGGAGGCAAGGGCACTTTTCACGCCGAACCAGGCGATGAGAATGACGGCGAAACCTCGAAACATGTTGGCCCCATGGTTTCGAAGAGGCTTGCGTGTTCGGTCATCAGCTGATGGAGGAAGGCGAAGAGATCGTTCATCACATTGTTGGGCAGGGAGATCTCCTACGGCATACGCCATGCGAGCATCGCGGCGCTTGCGCCGGCGGATTGGGCATCGAGGGCCGCTTTGCCTTCCGTGCGGAAGCGGATGTGATTGTTGATCGCTTGCGCTTCGGCATCGCGTTTGCGCTTGGCGTCTACGATCCCGGCTTCGGCGAGGGCGACCAAGAGTTTGTTCGAATCTTGCGTATTGCGAACGGAGACGATGTGGGCGGCGTTGATCTTGTTGAGAACGGCAATTTCCGTGTTGAAGTCGGGATTCGCGGAGAGGGAATCCTCTTCCAATCCCTGGATGGCGCGCTCGGTAGCCGCGGCATTCCAACGCAGACGTCCGATCAATTCCATGGCGTGGCGATTTGCGCCGTCGGTGAGTTCCACGGTGGCGTATGTCGATTTAACGCGGTCAATCTGCCCGGCCGGAAGGCTCCCGATGGCTGCGCCGTAGGTCCCCAAGGATTGCGTCGCGCGCGCGTACCCGAGATCGACGCCGAAGCCGGTATTGACTCCAGTAATCCAGGAACCGGTGCCGCCGTAGGTATCGGTGGCCGTCGAATTGCGCCACGGCGTCGCGAGTACGCGGTAGCGCGTCATCATGTTGACTGGGACTCGGCGGGCCATATAGAGGATGTGATCGTACTCGCTGCGCAAGACGTGATAAGTGTTCACCAACTGCTCGTACTGGCGCTGCAATTCGATCACTTGGCGGATCGCCTGTTCGAGGTTGGTCGGATCGAAGACGATGTCGCCAATGCCCAGCACCGCGCGAGCCGGGCCGGAGGCAAACGAGGCGAGAAGCGCCGAAACCAGAATATCCATCGAAGCCGGAAGCGTTTCATTGTGGGATCTCCCATGCCTAGCGGCTGATCAGGCGATAGTTGACCGCCAGATAGAGAATTGTCGCCATGCCGATCAGAAGCAGAATTCCGATCCCACGGAGAATGTAGCGATAGAGCCAACGGGCCATAGGTTCCTCCTAGAGCGGACTGGGTTCGTCCACGGATGAATAGGCGGGCAGCAGCAAGTCCGCTGTCAGATAGACCTTCACGCGGTGCCCTTCGCGGATCGTGAAGGTGGGAAGCACGTTGAGATAGCGGTCGAGGATGCGAACCGACGACTGGGAGACACTGTTCGCCACGCCTTGGCGGTAGGCATCTTCACCTGTTGCGTCGAATCCCGACCGCGTATTGGCTTGCGAGAATCCGGCGAGTACGCCGAGCGCCACCGAGACGCCGAACACTTGCAGGTAATGGTTGTTGACGCGGTCGCGGAGACCGGTCTCGCCGATCTGATTCAAGCCCTGAATTTGTTGAGATCGAACCAGAGTCCGTTCGGCAGGATCAACCGGTGGAAGGCGACCGCCAAACGCTGCTGCCCAAATGTTTCGACACGTTGGGCTTCGCCGAGAACGCGGCTGCCTTGGGGGACCAGGATCTTGCGCCGGTCGCGCGAGTAGACGTTTGCCGTCACAAGGCAGTTCACGGGCCCAGAGAAAGAGCCGTCGAGCCGGTTTGTAAGCACGGTTTCGAGAACTGTTCCTTCCATGACGCGATGTCTTCCTGCCGGGTCCGGCACGTCGGGCGATTCACCGGACCCGGCTTTGTGAGCCTCCTGTTCTTCTTTTCGACCAATCGACGACCCCGGAGCTACGAGCGCGTGCGACAGCTTCTGGCTTAGAGTCGGACCGATGGCTCAAGGCAACATTGGACGCGAACAGCGATTGGAATTCACGGCGTGCGATCTCCTCCGCCTTCCAATTCCGTTCGGATCCGGCGGGAGGCGCTGGCGATGCAGGAGGTGATGTGTAGCCGACTGCCGAGGTGTGGCCGGGATTCGAGACCTGATGCGTCTGCGCTCCCAGGCCAAGCGCTTCCTTGGTTTGTGCCAGCTGCGCCTGCTTCAAGGCGAGCTTACGGGTCTGCTCTTCCACTCGCGAACGGTACTGCTCAATCCGCCCTTGGTTTACCTCAATTGCAGGCTGCGAGGCGGACGATTCGGAAGTCTTCGCTGTCTTTGGTTGCGGGTTTCCGAGAATGCCAAAGCGAGGATCGCAGAGCGCTGCCACGCCGCCCAGGACCTTGGCCTGCGTATTGCGTGGGAGAACTCGGGCGGCCTTTCGCCGCGTTGTATCACGTCGGCCGGGCGGTCGGGATTATTTGGGTTCTCCGCCATGGCTAGTCGTTCCTCGAAAACGGAAGCTTGGCTTTGCCCACCATCAGGTAGCCGCGGTCCAGAACCTTGTCCACGACGTAGACGCCGTCCTTGTAGTCAAATGAACCAGATTCGGCTTTCCGTCCTTCATCTCATAGAGCGTGGCCGTTTCTTCGGGGCGCGCCTGAATGTAGGTGAACCGCTCGTCGTGGTACATCGCGCGGACATGAAACGGTTTCTTGCCGGCTTGGAATTCATAGGGGAAAGCGGACGTTCGTAATGAACTTGCTAATGCCTCGATCGATCGTCTCCTGCATCGCCGTTTTCACCCGCTTGGTTTCGTCTTTAGCGATCTCGACTTGCTGGCGGTAATTTTCGACATCCTGGGCCGAGACGAAGGCCGGGGCTTTGGCTGTCGCGCTTCGCAGGATGTCTTCCTTGGGCTCAACAAAGATCTTCAAATCCGGTTCGGCGTTGGATTCGTTCGATACCTCCACGAGGACGAACGAGTAGACGCTTCCTGACGCTGTGATGAGGTTCAGGTTGGTTTGTGAGGCCGCCTTCGCGGGCTTGATGTAGGCGAAGTTCTCGTTGCCGTTGACGATCCAGAACTCCTTGTCGCCACAGGTGAAGTCGAGAATCTTTTCGCCGCGCGGCAGGACAATGAGCGGTAAAACGGAGCTTGGCCTTCACCTGAACGACATCGCGCTCGCCGTAGGTGACGACCTTCGCGGTCGCAGTCGTTGCAGGGGCCGCAGGCGGCTCGATCGGCTGCGGCAGGACCGTCTCGGCGGCTGGAGGTTTCGACTGCTCAACCGATTTCGACTTGCGCGTGGGTGCGGCCAATAGACAGCCGGCAATGAGGAGAATCAGGATCAGAGTGCGATGGGATTGCATGGTTTACGGCTCCTTAGCGAGGATTTCGAGCGCGCGCCGTCGAGCCCGTGAGTACCGGTGGCGTCGCGTAGTTTCTGGTTGTCCGAGAAATGGTTCGTGTATAGCCAGTAGCCACGACGGTCGACATCGAGCTCGACGACTTTGGCGACGCCGCCTTGTTTAATGAGCATCTGCTTCTTGGGCACGAGGCTCGCGATCTGCCGCGACTGTGTTTCGTTCAAGTGAAAGAGCTTCTGGTAGAGCGGCCGGTCCATGCCGGGATTGGCCAGGAAGATCAGTGTCGCGCAACTCTCGGCGACCGTCGTGAGCACCTCCGAAGCCGAGAGTCGGCGCTCGATTGCGTCGCCAGGATCACGGCGGCGTTCTTCTTGCGCCAGGTCTTGAGGGCCTCTTCGATGTAGCGCTTGATGGTGGGGTGGCGCAGGAAGCGCCACGCCTCGTCGAGGATGAACGATTTGAAGACCGCTTCCTCGGCGGGATCGCAGATCGCCGCATTCGCGCGGTGCAGGATGTAGAACAGGAGCGGCTCGAGCACCTGGGGCAGTTTGTCCATACCTTCGAAATCGAACGCCTGAAATCGGGCAAGTGTGAGTTCGTCCGCGACGTTGTCGAACCAATCGCCGTACTGACCGCCCATGACCCACTTCTGCAGCTCTTGTCGCAGGGTACGGTTGAGCATATTGGAAAGCGTCAACAGCCGGCGCTGGTCCGGGTCCAACAGGTAGAGGTTCTCGATCTGTTCGAAGAGGTCGCGTTCGTCCTGTGTGGTCATCCGGTAGCCGATACCTCGATGAGGACACGGACGAACGAGAAGAGGAACTGCACGTGCTCGGGCGTCGGGGTAGGATGAACGGGTTGATGGCGCAGTGCCCGCCATCGCCCCGGATGCGCAAGTAGCTCCCACCGAACAGGTGAGTGAGTTTTTGTAGCTCCCACCGAGGTCGAGGATAAGGGCAGTGGCATGTACTTCTGGAGATTCGTGATCAGGAAATTGAGCAGGAAGCTCTTGCCGCTGCTGGTGGCACCCACGACGACCGTATGCGCGACGTCCTGGTAATGGCAAGTTGAGAAAGTATGGCGGGCGTTCGCCGGTTTCGAGGACTCGGAGATACTCGCCCATCAAATGAGCGTTTTGTGGCCTGCCGCGATGGACGTTATATAAGGGTGCGAGATCGGCGTAGTTGGTGATCGACAGCCACAGGCGGCGCAGGTTGTATGCGCTGTTTCCGGGGATGATCGCGAGGAAGCTATTCAGCAGATTGAATCGCTCCTCAATGACTTGGGCATCATGGACGGCGAACACCTTGGCGCACTCGGCGACGGAGCGTTTCAGGCGTGCGGCATCCCCGTCGTAGAGAACGACCGTAAAGGAAGACCGACCAAAAATCTGACCGTGCAGTTCGAGGTCCGAAAGGCAGTCGCCGAGATCTTGGACGATGGCCGCAGCGCCTTCATCCACCAATGCGTCCCGCGGTCCGTTCTGTCCCGAGTTCAGATAGGAGACGAGGGAAGTTTTTGAGTTGTGGAAATGCCGCCGCTTCGACTGAATGAGCCGCCGCACGGTCGCGCAGCTCTCGCCCGACCACTCCGAGGCCAGGATGAAGCTTGACGGTACCGCGTGGAGGCCACGCATGAGATTGGGGAACGTTTGGGCTGGTGGTTCCTTGAGCGTCAGAACGCGAATCGCGTAGCCGTCGAACTGAAGATGATCGGGAAAACATTCGAGTGTGGATCCGCAAAGCTGGAAAGCGACATCCTCTTGGTGCTTCAACCGAATCGATTCATTTTGGTGCGGAGCAAAGTTCAGAAGCGATCGCAAAACGTGAACGCCGCCTGCGTACCAAGGAGTTCAACCTTGAGCGTGTCGCGGAGTTGGGCGCCGAAGCCTGAAACTTTGGAAGTGAGGACTTCGTGACCGCGCTCGATTTCCTTTGCGAGTTCCGCCGAGGCGCCCGTCGAAGAGAAGGCCTGCTTCCATACAGATCGAGGATCACTGACTAGCCGGGGAATGGATTTCCAGAAACTACGGCCGATTCGAGGGCCGGAATGGACGATGGCCAGATAGAGGTCGAACCGCTGAAGGCGGCCGGGCTCTCTGTTCAGATGCTCGATCCTCGCCTCGATGGCTGTATCGAGCACGGGCTGATCGGGGTGTCGCAAATGTGGCAGAGGACCGAATGGCCTTTTGATGAGGTACTGATAGACATGGATCCCGCTGCCAAGTTGGCGCAATGCGGTCTCGAACTGGCGCGCAATTGTATTGACCTCGCCGGGATCGAGGCATTCCGGATCGATTCCCTCGGCGCGAAGGACCCGGAACAGATCGCCGCCGCGGGTGATGAATGTGTCCGAATCGAGCGCTGCCTGGACGTTTAGCAGCGCGCTGAGCGCGCCTGCGCAGCGATAGTCTTCGGAGATGTGGTCGCGATTGATCATCATTGCCGTTCGGAATGCGCTTCCCGTTTCGCTGGATCGTATTGCGCGCGGTACCGCGAGGAGCTGAGGAGAATTCGAAGAATTTCCGGGTCGGTCACGGTGGCCCAGCGGGCCAGGATGAAGAGCGCAACAAACATCCCAATCCCGCTCAACAGGCTTGCGAAGAGATTGAATGTGGCCGCGCCCATCACGAGTGAGAGAAAGAATAGATTCCGCCCGCGCCCCAATCGTGAGTGGCCTGTTCAGTGCCCGATAGACGCGGTGAACCTGATGTTCGGTGGCCATAGGGTATTCAAATCCGCCCTATGGAAACATCCAGGCCATGAAACTCACCGCGCCGATGGCCATGCCAACGCCGAACACGATGCCGGCAAGCATGCGTTTCGAATCGCCTTCGCCGAAGGCAAACATGATTCCGCCCACAACGATGGCAACTAACGAAAGCCCGCGCGCAATGGGACCGGTGAAGGAATCGCGCAAGTTCGCCACGGCTACCTCCCAAGGCGAACCCTGCGCGAACGTCGCGGGGGCAAACAAAAGGACGGCGAGCACGGCCGTCTCCAATGTTATGCGCCGCTTTAGAACTGCGAGACAAATCGAAAGGTAGTGTTTCATAGGGCGACCCTATGAGAAGACCGATTGGCGCGGCACTGGGCTCCCCTGGTCGCCCGAAGTAGCGCCGGGCGTACGCCTCCGGTAGAGTGTCACTATGTCCGCAGAACACCGCGAGAATTCTCCATCGCCCGTCGTGCCTCCCAGCATCGAGGCGCAAAGCCCGGAAGAATACTTGGCGAGATTACGAAGGCGTGCCCGCCAGGCTGATTTCCGACCGGACGTGCTCGGCGAAGTAGATTTGCTCACCCCTCAACTCCATCGCTTGCAGTCGGCGAACACACATGACTTCTTCAAGGCGTTGGCCACATGCGCTCAGGTGCTGGACTATTTCGGAAAGTACGCCGAAGCCCAGGCTCTTGTCGCCGAGCATGGCTCACTCGCCTATATGGAATTCTTGACTTGCGCCGGTCGAGAGACGGAAGACGAGCGCCTCTTTAATGAAAGAGAAGGTCTGGCTCGTCATCCACTATTCGAAGAGCTTCTACCGTGCGAACGATCTACCACAGGCGGAACGCATCGTCGAAAAATGTGCCGATGTGTTGAAGCGCTTTGTAGAAACGCAAGACGACCCTTGCCACCGCACTTGGGGTTACCTGGAGTATACGCGTGGGCAAATTCGCCGGCAGAGGCTCGACTATGACCGTTCAACCGATGCCATGCAGGCGTGCCTGTGGCACGCCCGGGCCAAACTGGAATGGTTTGAGGACCAACCTCAACAGGAAACGCCGCGGAATGGGCCGAGCGGCGCCAGGAAGAACGGACGTGGGCCAACGCCGTTCGGCGCTGGCGCTTGCCTTGGGCATCGGCTGGATTCAAATGACGCGGGGATTGCTCAAAGAGGCGCTCCCCTCTGCTGCAAATAGCGCGCACCCTTGCGATTGGGACTCATGATTGGGTAAACCGGGCCTATATCGAACTGCTCTATGGCTGCACTTTACGATCACTTGCCGGCGACGATCGCCAAATGCTGGGTGAGGCGATCAACGCGTTGTCGGTAGCCTACAAGGCATTCGGCCCGGAATCGGCCCATGGGAATAGCCCCGGGCATCTGCCCTACCGGGGGCGGGCGGCTTACGCGCTCGCCCTCGCTCATCTTTACGCGGGCGAGATCGCCAAGGCTTCCGAATACCAAACAGAGATGGCAGACATTGCCGCGCAGAAAAACGACGACCGCTGGTTGAGCCATGCGTCGATCGTCCAGAGTCGTCTGCTTCGGGAGCGGAAGGA
>JADJOP010000015.1 GCA_016713735.1 Bryobacterales bacterium | reverse complement strand
CGAGGCCGGTCCGTCGATGGGCCCGGCGATGTGGGAGCGGATTACCTACTTCCTGAACCGTGTGATTCCGGTGGCCAATGAGTACAAGGTCCGCATGGCCTGCCATCCGCATGATCCGGGTGTGCCGCCGACGGGCTTCCGCGGCGTGGACCGCGTGATCGGCACGGTAGAGGGGTTGAAGAAGTTCATTTCGATCCAGGAGAGCCCGTACCATGGCCTGAACTTCTGCCAGGGCACGGTGACGGAGATGCTGCAGGACCCGGGCAAGGAGATCTTTGATGTGATCCGCTACTTTGGGTCGCGCAAGAAGATCTTCAATGTGCACTTCCGCAACATCCGCGGCAAGCGGGATAAGTTTGTCGAGACCTATCCGGATGAGGGCGATATCAACTTCTACAAGGCCATGAAGGTCTACAAGGAAGTGGGCTACCCGTACATGATGATGCCGGACCACATGCCGTCGCATCCGGACGATCCGGGCGGCAACCAGGCGTTTTCGTTTGCGTATGGCTACATCAAGGGCCTGATTCAGGCTGTGCAGAACGAGGGGTAGCCGGGGCGAGGAGTTTCGCCAGTGGGTCCGCCGCGTGGGGGCGGCGGGCCCGGCGGCTGTTGGCTTTGCCGGGAGGGCGAAATCGGCAAGTCGTTTGTTTGCAATAGAAGATTGGGTTCGTTTTGTCAAAAATAGGGCCTAGGCGGGGCAGGGGGTGCTGCGCGGGGCGGGGCGGTGGGGGGCGGCGCGGGGAGCCATGCGGGGCGGAAAGGTGGGCGTTGGGGCGCTTGTTGGTGGCGCGGGGAGCGGCGGTAGGTGATTGGGAATGGGGGAGATGTTTTTTCGTTGGGGGTGTGACTGGTGGTTTTGCTTGCGGGGATAGAATGGGGCTATGCGAGGTCTCACGGTCGAGCTTCGATTCCGGACCTGGAGGAAGGTCGGCTTCACGGCGCCGCGTGCCGGAGATGTCCGGCTTATGGGGAAGGTGAGATGGGCGGATGAGGCAATTGCCGATCGTGGGCAAGGAGTTGGCGGGGCAGTTACGGGTGGAGCGGCTTGGGGGTGGAGGAGAGCGAGGTGAGCCGGTTGAATTCCTCCGAGTGGGCTTCTGGAGGATGGACCTGGAGCTGGAAGATCTGATTCGTGCCTAAGCTGCCCCGGCTGGCGGGGGCGGAGATGGGTCGCTGGGTTGCGGTGGCGGCGGGAGGGTGAGAGGTGAGCGTGGTTGATCCAGTAGAGTCGATTCCGATCACGGTGGGCCGCGAGGATGATGGGCGCTGGTGGGCGGATATCGAAGCGATGCCGGGTGTAATGGCGTATGGCGACACTCGCGAAGAGGCGATTGCGAACGTGCGGTCGCTGGCGTTGCGTGTGGCGGCGGATTGCCTGGTTCATGGGGAGGTCGCGGCGGCAGTCCGGCTGGCCTAGGAACCGATGTGATGACTGCCCTGCCGATGGTGAGGAAGGTCTTGTCTAAGTCACTCAGCGAAGGTTTGCCCAGGAGGATCTGGCTCCGATTGAGGCAGAACGCGGCGTCGGAGTGTTTGGGCGATTGACCTTGGCCGATCACCTCCGGATTCAGGCGGCATATCCGCGGATGAGGAGCCATTCGTCCAAGACGTCCCACCTGGGACTTTTCGAATCGAAGCGACAGGCGCTGCTCGCGGTGATATCTGTGGATCGCTGGAAGTAGACCGCTGAGAATCATCAGCGCCAGATCGGGGCCACAAGAGCAGGAAGTGGAGAACATATGAAACGGGAACTCCACTAGGCGACAGCGCTAGCATCCTTAAGTCCTCGCCCGGCAGCCCGAGATCCTGCCGGAGTTACGACTCGGCGATTCCGCGCCACGGGGAACGGAAGTACGCCTGGCATCTGTCTGGGAGGGGTCGGTGGAGGTGCTTCGGCGGGAGGCAAGGCGGCGTTTCCGGGGTCGGCGGAGGCGAACCCGAGGCAGTATGCAAGGGCGTTGGCCGGGATCAATCAGAAGCTCAAGGCGCGGCGGGCGGGCGAAGAAGTCTTGCGCTGGCAGGCCGCACCTTACCCCACCGGCTTCGCCCTGCAAAGCACTTGCCCGTACGGGGTGGGTACGGTAGGCTGGAGGTATTGTGGCTGAGCCGCCTGTTGCCATTCATGATCGCGCGATGGACAACCTGCGGTATATCCGCAGCACGATGGAGCGCGCGGGGTCGTTTACGGCGGTGCCGGGCAAGGGCGGGATGGTGATGGGGGCGATTGCGCTGGCGGCGGCGTGGTTGGCGCACGGGCAGGTGGAGTTGGGGCGGTGGCTTGGCGTGTGGGTTGCGGCGGCGGTGGGGGCTTCGCTGATCGGGGTGGTGATGATGAATGCCAAGGCGAGCGCGGCGGGGACTCCGCTGTTGACTGCGCCAGGGCGGAAGTTCATTTTGAGTTTTGTTCCGGCGGTGATTGCGGGCGTGCTGCTGACGGTGGCGCTGCTGCCGGCGGGGAACCGGGCGCATCTGGCGGGCATGTGGCTGCTGCTGTATGGCGCGGGCGTGCTGGCGGGCGGGGCGCATTCGATCCGCATCATTCAACTGTTGGGCGCGCTGTTTCTGGTTATGGGCGCGGGGGCGCTGTTCACGCCGCCGGTTATGGCCGATGCGTGGCTGGCGGGCGGGTTTGGCGGGCTGCAAATCGTGATTGGGGCACAAATCGCAAGGAGGTATGGTGGCTAGAACAAACGCGGCGCGCGTGGATGCGATGCCGAAGGGCAAGGCACAAGCCGAGAAGGTGGCGGCGCTGGACCGGACGATTCATGAGCCGATGCGGCTGGGGATCATCAGCGCGCTGGCGGTGAACGAGTCGCTGACCTTCAATGAGCTGAAGTCGCTGCTGGGGGTGACCGATGGCAACCTGAGCGTGCATGCGCGGAAACTGGAAGAGGCGGGGTTTGTGGAGTGCACGAAGTCGTTTGCGGGGCGGGTGCCGCGGACGGATTACAAGGTGACGCCGGAGGGGCGGGCGGCGCTGGAGAAGTATGTCGCGCACATGGAGTCGATCCTGCGGGCGACGAAGGGGACCGGTAGGGGGCGGGGGCCAGGGGGCGGCTAAGGGCCCGGCGAAGGCCTATCTCCCAACATGACACGCCGAACCGCGATGGCCGCCACGGCTGGCGCCGGACTCGCAACCACTGCCATGCAAGCACAAACCAAACCTCGACACATTCTGGAATTCACCTATTACTACTGCCGGAACTCGGCCGATCAACAGATGCAGCGGACAACGGAGCTGCTGAAGGAGATGGCCGCGGCCGCCGACAAAGCGGGCGTGAAGGGCCATGGGTACTTCGGCCAACTGGTGGCGCCGAAGGGACCGTTCGTGGCCACGCTGATGGGCTTTCCGTCGTGGGCGGCGGTGGAGGAGACCAAGCGCAAGATGTTCGCTGATAGCGCGCTGCAGAAGGCGCTGGAGAAGTTCAACGCGGCGGCGGGGCTGGGCTTCACGAGGGTGGAGTCGAGGCTGCTGCGGGGGTTTGCGGGGTTCCCGGAGATTGAGACGCCGAAGGCCAAGGAAGGCGGGCGGGTGTTTGAGCTGCGCACGTATGAGTCGAACACGTTCGCATCGCTCGGCAAGAAGATGGGGATGTTCGACAACGGCGAGGTGGACATCTTCCGCAAGGTGGGGATGACTCCGGTGTTCTTTGGCGAGACGATCTACGGGCCGGACATGCCGAACCTGACCTACATGCTGGGCTACGACAGCCTGGCGCACCGCGAGAAGACGTGGTCGGCGTTTGTGAGCGATCCGGATTGGGTGAAGCTGCGGGGGACGCCGGGGTTGAGCGACGCCGAGGTGGTGTCGAACATCAGCTCGACGTTTTTGCGGGCGCTGCCGTTTTCACCGATTAAGTAACTCATGCTGCGCAGAACCGTTTTGTTTGTCCTGGGCGCGCTGCCGGTGTGCGCCCAGCTTGCGCCGGAGTTGACGGCGCGCATTGACCGGCTGGTGTCGTCGCAGATGGCCAAGGATTCGATTCCAGGGCTGTCGGTGGCGGTGGCGGTGAATGGCGAGTTGCGGTGGCAGCAGGGCTACGGGTTTCAGGACCTGGAGAACTTTGTGCCGGCGACAGCGCAGACGGTGTACCGGCTGGGTTCGATTTCAAAGCCGGTGACGGCGGTGGCGGCGATGCAGCTCTGGGAGCAGGGGAAGCTGGATTTGCATTCGCCGGTGCAGCGCTATGTGCCGTCGTTTCCCACGAAGCCCGAGGGGACGGTGACGACGGGGCTGCTGCTGGCGCACTTGGGCGGCATCCGGCACTACGGCAACAATGCGGAACTGGACACGGTGACGCATTACACGGATGTCGGCGAGGCGTTGGGAATCTTCAGCAACGATCCGCTGGTGGCCGAGCCGGGGACGAAGTATAGCTATTCGACGTATGGCTACAACCTGGCGGGGGCGGCGGTGCAGGCGGCGGCGGGGGAGCGGTTTCACGAGTATGTGCGGCGGCGCATCAGCGAGCCGGCGGGGTTGACGACGCTGCGCGATGATAACCGCTGGGAGATCATTGCGCACCGGACGCGGTTTTATTCCAAGCGCGAGAACGGGACGGTTTACAACTCGGGGCTGACCGATACATCGAACAAGATTCCGGGCGGGGGGATGATTGCGTCGGCGGGCGATATGGCGCGGTTTGCGCTGGCGGTGCGCGGGGGCGTGTTGGTGAAGCCGGCGACGCTGGAGACGATGTGGGCGCCGCAGCGTTTGAAGGACGGGCGCGTGTCGAGCTACGGCTATGGCTGGGTGATTCAGGAGCGGGGCGGGCAGAGGGTGGTGGGCCACAGCGGCGGGCAGCAGGGCTGCTCTACGATGCTGCTCATGAATACGGCCACGGGGACGGTGGTCGTCGTGATGGCGAACATGGACCAGGTGGGCGCGGCGCCGCTGGCGTCGGCGATTCTGGACGTGGTGGAGGGGCGGTGAGCGGGGCGCGGAACTACACGCGGTAATCGTCGGCCTTCCATTGTTTGATGGACTGTTTGATGGTTTTGGAGTCGAGGGCGGACGTGGCGGCTTTGGCTGCCAGTTCGACGAATTCGGCGTCGGGGGCGAAGCGGAGGGCGACGATCTGGCGGGTGGTGAGGCGGGCATCGAGGAGTTTGCCGGTGAGGACGAAGTGGCGGAGGTTTTCCTCGGCGCGAATGGCGCGGTCCTGCGCTTTGAGGGCGAAGATGCGGGCGTAGAGGGCGACGGCGACGAGCGACATGGTGATGACGGTGATGAGCGAGGCGCTGTAAAGGCGCTGGTGATCGCCAAGGGAGTTATAGAGGTTGACGCAGGAGCCGATGAAGGTGAGCAGGAGGATGGGGAAGAGGATGCGGTGGTAGCCGGTATCCAAGCGGGCGTGGTTGTCGTAGTTTTGTTGGGACATGAAGGGTCTCAGGGTTAGTATCGCGCGATGGGGCCCGGCGGGGCTTGGGAGATTGGCGAGGGGTAGGGCTCAGGTGCCGCGGACGGGTTCGACGTGGACGAGGACATCTTCGACGCGGGTGTCGGCGGCGCGGATGGCGTCCTTGACGGCGTGGGCGATTTCGTGGCCGCGGCGGACGGTGAGGGCGCCGTCGACTTCGAGGTGCATGTCGATGTAGTAGCTGGTGCCCATTTTGCGGACGTGCATTTTCTCGATACTGGCGACGCCTTCGACGGTGAGGGCAACCTGTTCCCAACCGTTGATCAGGGGGGTGGCGGTTTCCTCGTCGGTGAGTTCGGCGAGGGCTTCGCGGAGGAGGATGGCGGCGTTGAAGAGGATGATGAGGGCGGCGCCGAGGGCGGCCCAATCGTCGGCGGCCTCATAGCCTTTGCCGCCGATGAGGGCGACGCTGATGCCGATGAAGGCGAGGCCGGAGGTGATGGCGTCGCTGCGGTGGTGCCAGGCGTCGGTCTTAATAGCGGCGCTGCCGACCTCCTGATTTTGGCGCAGGACATAGCGCGACATTCCTTCCTTGACGATGACGACGATTGCGAGGACCCACAGGGTGTAGCTTTCGGGGAGGAAGTGGGGGTTTTGAATTTCGCGCCAGGCTCCCCAGGCGATGGCGGCGGCGGCGCCGACCATGCCTCCAGCGACGAGGGCGGCGGCGAGGGGTTCGGCTTTGCCGTGGCCGTAGGGGTGGTTGCGGTCAGCGGGGCGGAGCGAGTAGGCGAGGCCGCCGAGGATGACGAGGGAGCCGATGACGTCAGTGAGCGACTCGACGGCGTCGGCGACAAGGGCGAAGGAGTGGCCGAGGATGCCGGTGATGGCCTTGGCAATGGCGAGGGTGATGTTGACGGCGGCGCCGGCGAGGGTGGTGCGGATGCCGAGGGCGAGGCGGCCTGCCTGGGCGGAACTCAGCGGGTCCGGCTGGGACGGTGGTTGGGTGGCCACTGTTTTATTGTAGGGGGCGCGGGGGCGGCGGGCGGAGCGGGCAAACACACTAAACTAAGAGAATCCCATGCCCGAAAAGCCTTACGATCACAACCAGATCGAACTGAAGTGGTGCGAGCGGTTCAGCGGCGCCAACTTGTTTGAAGTCGCCGAAGACCCGGCGCGGCCGAAGTATTATTTGCTGGAGATGCTGCCCTACCCGTCGGGGACGCTGCATGTGGGGCACATCCGCAACTACACGATTGGCGATGCGCTGGCGCGCTACAAGTGGATGCGCGGGTTCAACGTGATTCACCCGATGGGGTGGGATGCGTTTGGGCTGCCGGCGGAGAACGCGGCGATTGCCAACAAGCGGCATCCGCGGGAGTGGACGCTGGCCAACATCGAGAAGATGAAGGCGCAGCACCGGCGGTATGGGTTCAGCTACGACTGGTCGCGCGAGGTGTCGACGTGCGAGCCGGAGTATTACCGCTGGAACCAGTGGTTCTTCCTGAAGATGCACGAGAAGGGGCTGGCGTATCGCAAGAAGGCGCTGGTGAACTGGTGTCCGGAGTGCGCCACGGTGCTGGCGAATGAGCAGGTGGTGGATGGCTGCTGCTGGCGGCATGAGTCGACGCCGGTGGAGCAGCGGGCGCTGGAGCAGTGGTTCCTGAAGATCACGGATTATGCGGATGAGCTGCTGGCGGCGATCGGCGAACTGGAAGGCGGGTGGCCGGAGCGCGTGCTGACGATGCAGCGCAACTGGATTGGGCGCAGCGAGGGCGCCGAGGTGGACTTCACGCTGACGGAGTCAGGCCGGAAGGTGCGGGTGTTCACAACGCGGGTGGACACGATTTTCGGAGCGACGTGTGTGATTCTGGCGCCGGAGCATCCGCTGGTGGAGGAGTTGTGCGGGGCCGAGGTGAAGGCCGAGGCGAAGCGGATGATCGATGCGCGGGCGACGAAGGGGCCGGGCGATATCGACAAAGAGGGCGTGTTTACGGGCTTGACCGCGCAGTCGCCGTTTGGCGGCGGGCCGGTGCCGGTGTGGATCGGCAACTTTGTGCTGACGGGCTATGGCACGGGGGCGATCATGGCCGTGCCGGCGCATGATGAGCGCGATTTGGAGTTTTGCACGAAGTACGGGATTGCGGTGAAGCCGGTGATCCGGCCGGTGGAAGGCGAAGCGCCGGAGGGCGACGCGAAAGCAGGCGAAGCCTTCACCGACGACGGCATCATGATGGACTCGGGCGAGTACACGGGCTTGACGAGCGCCGAGGGCCGCAAGCGGATGTGCGAGCGGGCGGAGCGCGAGGGCTTTGGAAAGTACGCCATCACGTTCCGCATCAAGGATTGGGGGATCTCGCGGCAGCGCTATTGGGGCACGCCGATTCCGATGATCCATTGCGCGGCGTGCGGGACGGTGGCGGTGCCGGAGAAGGACTTGCCGGTGGTGTTGCCGATCGACATTCAGATTACGGGGCGGGGGCGGTCACCGCTGGAGAATGTGCCGGAGTTTGTGAACGTGAACTGCCCGCGGTGCGGGGCGGCGGCGCGGCGCGAGACGGACACGATGGATACGTTCATCGACTCGAGCTGGTATTTCTACCGCTACTGCGACGCGCGGAATGAGAATGCGCCGTTTGACAGCGCGAAGATCGCCTACTGGTTTCCGATTGACCAATACATCGGCGGGGTGGAGCACGCGATTCTGCACCTGATCTATTCGCGGTTCTTCACGAAGATGATGCGCGACCTGGGTTTGATTGCCAACAGCGAGCCGGCGACGCGGCTCTTCACGCAGGGCATGGTGATCAAGGACGGCAAGAAGATGTCGAAGTCGGTGGGCAACGTGGTGTCGGCCGATGAGATGGCGGAGCGGTATGGCACGGACACGGCGCGGCTGTTTGCGCTGTTTGCGGCGCCGCCGGAGAAGGACCTCGACTGGCAGTTCTCAGGCGTCGAGGGGGCGTACCGTTTCCTGGCGCGCGTGTACCGCTTTGTGACGCGCAATGCCGACACGGCGCGCACGGCGACGGCCACGGGGCCGGCGAATGAGGCCGACAAAGCGGCGCTGCGGAAGTTGCACCAGACGCTGTACCGCATTACGGAGGACTTCGATTCGCGCTGGCACTTCAACACCTCGATTGCGGGGCTAATGGAGTTGATGAACGAACTCTACGAGCACGAAAGCGAGATCACGCCGGGGGCGATGGCGACGCTGCTGCCGGATGTGGTGTTGCTGCTGGGGCCGTTTGCGCCGTACCTGGCCGAGGAGATGTGGGAGGAGCTGGGGCGGACGGGTCCGGTGTGCAAGCAGGCATGGCCGAAGTTCGACGCGGCGCTGGCGGTGGAGGATTCCGTCGAGGTGGTGGTGCAAGTGAACGGGAAGGTGCGGGCGCGGATCACGGTGCCGAACGGGACGGGCAAGGAGGAGTTGGAGGCGGCGGCGCTGGCCGATGGGCGGGTGAAGTCGCACACGGAGGGCAAGCAGATCGCCAAGCTGATCACGGTGCCGGGAAAGCTGGTGAACATCGTCGTCAAGGGGTGAGGGTGAGGGCGGAACTACGCATTCTGCAGAGCGAAATTGAAGCGCGCGCCTCGGCTACGGTCGAGGCGCAACCGTTTTGGCCGTGCCGGAAGGGGTGTGATCATTGCTGCCGGCATCTGGCGGCGCTGCCGGTGGTGACGCCGCCGGAGGAAGAGTTGCTGCGGGAGGGGATTGCGGCGCTGGATGAGGCGACGCGGGCGGGGGTGGAGGAGCGGTTTCGTGCGCTGGGGGCGGCGCCGGAGAGGCCGGTGGTGTGTCCGTTGCTCGATCCGGCGACGGGGGCGTGTCTGGTGTATGAGCAGCGGCCGGTGGCGTGCCGGACGTATGGGTTTTATGTGGAGCGGGACAAGGGGTTGTATTGCGGGACGATTGAGGCGGAGGTGGCGGGGGGCGAGTGGGGGGAGGTGGTGTGGGGGAACCAGGCGGGGGTGGAGGCGAAGATGGCGGGGTGGGGGCGGGGGAGAACACTACAATTTCCTTGACAAATTATTTTGTCGGTGATGAGATAGCGCTATGTCCCTGGCGGTTCAGATTCTGCGCGACCCCGAGCGGGCCGCGGCGCTGCTGCAGCCGGTGCGCATCCAGATGTTGGAGCGGTTGCGGGAGCCGGGGTCGGCGACGACGCTGGCGCGGGCGATGGGGCTGCCGCGGCAGCAGGTGAACTATCATCTGCGCGAGTTGGAGCGGCACGGGGCGGTGGAGTGCACGGGCGAGCGGCGGAAGGGCAACTGCATTGAGCGGCTGATGCAGGTGACGGCGGCGAGTTTTGTGATTTCGCCGGAGGCGCTGGGCGGGGCGGGGGCGGAGCCGGAGCAGGCGCGGGACCGGTTTTCGATCGCTTACCTGGTGGCGACGGCGGCGCGGGCGATTCGCGAGCTGGCGATTCTGACGGTGCGGGCGCAGCGCGCGGGCAAGCGGCTGGCGACGTTGACGCTGGAGACGGAGATCCGCTTTCGCAACGCGGCCGAGCGGCATCAATTCGCCGAGGAGCTGGCGGCGGCGGTGGCGGCGCTGGCGGCCAAGTATCATGACGAACATGCGGCGGGAGGACGGGCGTTCCGCGTACTGGCGGCGTCGTACCCGCTGATTACCAAAACGAGTGAAGAACCGGCGGGCGCACTGGAAAGCGCAGCGGTGAGATGAGGAGACAAACCGATGAGCGATGAGACGCGCAAGCTGGAGTATGAGCTGATGCTCGATGCACCCGCGGAGGCGGTGTGGCGGGCGATTGCGACGGGCGAGGGCATCCGGCAGTGGTTTGCGCCGGTGGCCGAAATCGACGCTCGGTTGGGCGGGGCGATCACAGTGGGGTGGGGGCCGGGGATGGAGGGCTCGGCGCCGCTGACGGTGTATGAGGAGGGGGTGCGGCTGGGATGGACGTGGGACCACGGGGCGCGCGGGCAGCGTGTGCTGGAGTTCACGCTGGAGAGCGTGGGCGGGAAGACGAAGCTGCGGATGGTGCAGTCGGGCTTTGGGGCGGATGCGAGTTTCGATAACGAGTATGAGTCGACCAATGGCGGATGGCGGACCTTTCTGGCCTGCCTGCGGTATTACGTGGAGGCGATGCGGAATGCGCCGGGGCGGCACGAGTGCCGGATGGCGATGATGCAGGTGGATGCGACGGCGTTGTGGGAGCGGCTGACGGCGGAGATGGGCCTGGCGCAGCAGGACTGGACGCCGGGGACGCCGTACCGCGCGTTGATTCCCGGTGGCGGGGTGATCTCGGGCATCGTCGTCGATAGTCCGAAGCCGTGCTACGCGGTGTTGCGCTGCGATGAGTTGGGAGGGAGCCTGCTGGGGTTGTTTTGCGAGAAGTGTGGCGGGGCGTCGGCGCTGACGACGTCGTGGTATTTGTATGGGCCGGGGCTGGAGGAGGGGGCGCCGCTGCTGGCGGACTGGAACCGGTATTTCGATGGGTTGACGGGGGCGGGGACGACGGCGGCCTAGGGTCGGGCGCACGGGAAAGGGCAGCGGTGAGATGAGGAGAGACAAACCGATGAGCGATGAGACACGCAAGCACGAGTTTGAGATGATGCTCGACGCGCCGAGTGAGGCGGTGTGGCGGGCGATTGCGACGGGCGAGGGCATCCGGCAGTGGTTTGCGCCGGTGGCCGAAATCGACGCGCGGTTGGGCGGGGAGTTCAAGCTGGGGTGGGGTCCGGGGATGGAGGGGTCGGCGCCGCTGACGGTGTTTGAGGAAGGCGCGCGCATTGGCTGGACGGAGGACCACGGGGCGCGCGGGCAGAGGGTGGTGGAGTTCACGATTGAGAGCGTGGGCGGGAAGACGAAGCTGCGGCTGGTGCAGTCGGGCTTTGGGGCGGATGCGAGTTTCGATAGCGAGTATGAGTCGACCAACGGCGGATGGCGGACGTTTCTGGCCTGCCTGCGCTATTACGTGGAGGCGATGCGGAATGCGCCGGGGCGGCATGAGTGCCGGATGGCGATGATGCAGGTGGAAGCGGCGGCGCTTTGGCAGCGGCTGACGGCGGAGATGGACCTGGCGGGGCAGGACTGGACGCCGGGGACGCCGTACCGCGCGTTCATTCCAGATGGGGGGACGATTTCGGGCATCGTCGTCGATAGTCCGAAGCCGCGCTATGCGGTGTTGCGGTGCGATGAGTTGGGGGGGAGCCTGCTGGCGTTGTTTTGCGAGAACTTCGGCGGGGCGTCGGCGCTGACGGCTTCGTGGTATTTGTATGGGCCGGGGCTGGCGGAGGGGACGCCGCTGCTGGCGGAGTGGAACCGGTATTTCGAGCGGCTCACGGCCGCGCCAGGGGAGGCGCAATGAAGAAGATGGGGAAGTGGATCGCGCTGGCGGTGGCGGGGCTGGCGACGGCGGTGATTCTGGTGACGGTGATCGGGTTTTTCCGTTCGCCGGAGGTGACGGCGAAGGCGAGCATCGAGATTGCGAGGCCGCAGGCCGAGGTGTATGACTTTCTGGTGAATCTGGAGAACCTGCCGCGGTGGTCGAGCGAGGTGAAGAGCGTACGCAAGGTCTCCGACGAGCCGCGGCGCTACGTGGTGAGCGGGAATTCGGGGGAGATGGAGACCGACATCTTGAGCATGGAGCGGCCGCGGCGGTATGTGTCGCGGATGGGGTCGGCGTCGATGGGGTTTTCCGGCGATTGGGAGATCACGGTGGAGGCGGAGGGGGCGGGCTGCCGGGTGAGTTCGAACGCGAAGCTGCGCATCGACAATCCGTTTTTCCGGGGGATGGCCATGTTTCTGAATGGTGACAAGGCCGAGCAGGCAACGCTGGTGGAGTTGAAGCGGCACTTGGAGGCGCAGCCGGCGCCGTGAAGTTCACGGCTTGGCGCTGTGGCCTCCTTTTTGAACCAGCCACAACGCAGCCGGCGCCGTGAAGTTCGCGCTGTGGCCGGGGTAGGCCGAGGGGTCGGAATGTTCCGGTACGATTCACTGGTGTGTCCCCACACCGGGGCCGGGAATCATCTGCGACAATTGGTACTCATGGGACGCTATTTGATCCCCGCCCTGCAAAATCATCGCGTTCCGGACTGTAGGGATAGGGGGATATGCGCGATCGATCTAGGAGAGATTGGAGGGGAACCCTAAGGGGTCCCTGAATTGACCAGGTACTAGATCGGCCATAGAATCAAGTCGTAGTACCAAAGCGGGGTGCAACGCCGCCCAGTGGAGGTCCGGTAGCCAGAGGCAATAGAGGAGAAGTGCCCTGAGCGTGATATCGGACCCCGGCAGTCTGGCAGGCGGGCGCCAACCGCGGGAAGGAATGAAGTATGGCTGAGGGAATTACGGGCAAGTCGCCTCTGGAAGAGGCGCTGGCAAGCATGGCCGCGGCGAGTCCAGCCCCAGCGGAACAGGCGGTTCCGGTTTCGACGGAAAAGCGGAAGGTGCGCATCGGCCTGGTGGACGATCATCCGATCGTGCGCGAAGGATTGCGCAAGCTGTTGATGCTGGAAGAGGATTTCGAGGTGGTGGGGGAGGCCGATAATGGCCGCACGGCGCTCGAGCTGATCGAAGACCTCCATCCGGATGTACTGCTCTTGGATTTGAAGATGCCCGGCATGGACGGGCTGTCGGCGCTGCAGACGTTGCAGCATGCCTCGCACCAGACAAAGATCATCGTGCTCACCGCGTCGGAAGACAAGAACGAGTGGGTACAGGCGATGAAGCTGGGCTGTTCGGGCATTGTGATCAAGCAGACGCAGCCGGAGTTGATCGTAAAGAGTATCCGCAAGGTGAACTCGGGCGAGATCTGGCTGGATTCGCACACGACGGCCGCTGTCATGCGGCAGTTCGCCTCGCCTTCGGATAACAACGGCGGCGCGCCTGGAGCCAAGGGCCGCGAACGTTCGCCGCTGAGCGCGCGCGAGCGTGAGATTGTGGCGCTGGTGGCGCAAGGCTACAAGAACAAGGAAATGGCCGAGAAGATGTTCATTTCCGAGCAGACGGTGAAGAACCACCTGCACAACATTTTCGACAAGCTGGGAGTTTCCGACCGCCTGGAGCTGGCCCTGTATGCGATTCACAAGGGGCTGCACCTGGGCGGGGACAAGTAAACGCTCAGCCGCGTCCGTCTTACACTGGAGCGAGCATGTGGACACACCGCATACTCGCTCCTTTGCTTTTGGCGGGGTTGTTCGCGGGCACGCCGCGGGCGGCGCTGGTGGAGGAGTCGGGCGACCTGGGGGCGGTGTTGCGGGCGATCACGCTGCCGGGGGCGCGGTCAGAGGCGTTTCGCACACCGGGGGGCGAGGAGATCGCGCGTTGGCGCGAGGCCCTGGATGCGCTGCTGGCGGGGAACGCGGCGGGGGCGGCGGGGCTGGCTGATCCGCTGGGCTACGATGTGATCGCGTTCACCGATACGGGGAGCGGGGCGAAGTATTGGCTGTTGCGCGAACGGGCGGCGAACGCGCGGGCGCTGGGGACGTATGTGGTGAATCCGAACGCCTGCCGGCTGCTGAGCATCCAAGCGCCGCATGCCGGGGGCGACCTGAACACGCTGCCGCAAAGCGTGGCCTTCTTCCTGGGGCTGAATGCGCATTCGCTGCTGATTGCCGGGGCGCACCGCTGCGCGAATACGGAGGCGGCAGGGTGCGGCGGGACGACGAGCGTGTGTTCGGCCGATGGCAGCGAGCAGCCGTACACGATCTCAGACCCCGCGCATTTCACGCAGACCTTCTTCCAGGCGACGCATGAACAGATCGCACGGCGGCTGCCGGGGTCGATGGCGATTTCGCTGCATGGGTTCACGTGGCAGGCGGGGGATCCAGAGGCGATTGTGTCGAACGCCACCTGCAACAACCGCGCGCCGAGCGTGGCGACGCAGGTGGCTGAGGCGTACACGCGGCGGTTCGCGGAGATGGGGCTAGCGTTCACGGCGGGGAGTTGCAATGCGCCGGGCGGGCCGACGCGGCTGTGCGCGGAGACGAATGTGCAGGGGCGGTTTTCGGCGGGGGCGGTGGATGCGTGTGGGTGCAGCGGCGGGGGGAGCACGTGCGCGGCGGGGTCGAATTGCCCGCGGACGGCGGAGTATCCGGAGCGGTTTGTGCACATCGAGCAGTCGTGCGCGATGCGGGAGGTGGGGACGTGCGCGCGGCCGGGGCGGTTCAGTTATGCCGATGGCGTGGGCGTGCTGCGGGATCTGTTTCCGTGCTGGCCGAGGATTGCGGCGGCGGTGCACGGGGCGAGCTTTGAACGGGAGGCGCTGGCGCCGGGGGCGTTCTTCACGCTGTATGGGTCGAATCTGGCGGCGGATGTGACGGTGGAGGCCTGCGGGCGGGCGGCGGCGCTGACGTATGCGGGCAGCGGGCAGCAGGTGAACGGCATTCTGCCGGAGGCGACCGAGGCGGGGCGGGCGTGCCGGATTGCGGTGCGGGCGGGGGGCGTGGAGGCGGCCGGGGCGGGCGTGGTGCCGGTGTTCGATACGGCGGAGGTGGAGGTGAAGGCGCAGGCGCTGGCGCTGTTCACGCATGAGGGGCGGGCAATTGTCACCGATACACTGGGACTGTTGCACACGGCGGCACGTCCGGCGGCGCGGGGTTCGATTGTGTCGTTGTGGGCGACGGGGGGCGGGGTGGCGAGTCCGTTCGCGGCGGAGATCACGATTGGCGGCGCGGCGGCGCGGGTGTTGTATGCGGGGCGCGCGCCGGGCTTTCCGGGGCTGGACCAGATCAACGTGGAGATTCCGGCGGCGGCCGGAGCGGGGGCGCAGCCGCTGGTGGTGAACGGGCGGCGGTATGAGATTGCGATTGCGCCGTGAGGCGCGGTGGCGGGGCTAGCGGGAGCCGGCGACGTCGTAGAGCCAGCCCTGCCACTGTTCGCCGGTGAGGTGTTGTTCCATTTGCGGCCAGACCTGCTGGTGATCGCTGGTGGCGACCCAGGCCTGGCGGAGTTCCTCGGTGGTGAAGCAGATGATGAGGCGGTAGTTCCAGGGGGCCGGATCACCCTTGTAGGAGGTGAGGAGTTTGAGGAACTTCACCTCCAGGAATCCTTCTTGCCGCGCCATGACGGGAGAGAAGACTTCCGTGAAGACGCGCTCGATTTCGGTTTCGTGGCCGGCGGCCACCTGCAAGTCGCAATGAAGTTGAATGGCCATGGTGGTTAGCTTACCCGGATGACTACTTTACCGAAATGCTTGCCGCTTTCCATGTGGCGCATGGCGGCGGCGAAGTCGCCGAAGGGGAAGACCTGATCGACGACGGGCTTCATGGCGTGGGCGGAGACGGCGGCGTTGAGGGCTTCCAACATCTCGCGCGAGCCGACGAAGACGCCGTGGAGGCTGAGGTTCTTCATGAACGCGGGGATGATGTTGGTGTCGCCGCCGCCGGAGACGTTGCCGATGAGGGCGAGGTTGCCGCCCATGCGGACGCACTTGATGGATTTGGCGAGCGTGGCCGTGCCGCCGACTTCGATGACGTGGTCGGGAACGATGCCGCGCTTCTTGAGTTCGGCGTCCCATTCGGGAGTGGTCGTGTAGTTGATGCCGTCGACGGCGCCGAGGGCGCGGGCGCGTTCGAGCTTCTCATCGCTGGAGCTGAGGATGACGGCGCGGGCGCCGAGCATGGTGGCGATCTGGACGGCGAAGAGGGAGACGCCGCCGGTGCCGATGGTGAGGACGGTGTCGCCGGCCTTGAGACCGCAGCGGACCATGAGGGCGTGCCAGACGGTGACGGCGGCGCAGGGCAGCGTGGCCGCTTCCTCGGGGCTGAGATGGGCGGGCACGTGGACGAGGGCGGTCTCCTTCATGACGATGGTTTCGGCGAGGACGCCATTGGCAAACGCGCCGAGGGCTCCGCGGGCGGCGGCGTCGGTGACGGGGCCGCTGATCCAGTCGGGCATGAAGCAGGGCGAGACGCGGTCGCCGGTGGCGACGCGGGTGACGCCGGGGCCGGTTTCGACGACGGTGCCGGCGCAATCGGAGCAGATGGTGAGGGGGAAGGGGAGCTTCTTGGTATAGAGGCCCTTGGCGATGAGGAGGTCGCGGTAGTTGAGCGAGACGGCCTCGACGCGGATTCTCACCTGGCCCGGTTCGAGAGGCGGTTCGGGGGCCTGCTGGATGGTGACTTCATCGAGCCCGAAGGCTCCGGTAAGCTGAGCGGCGCGCATGGGGCTTATTGTACAGGCGCGGCGGGGCTGCTATACAAGAGAGTCATGCAAACGAACCGGCTCGATGGGGCGCTTGGCCGCGCGATCAACATATGCGTTGTGCTGGCGGCGCTGGCGACGGTGCCGCTGGTGATTTTGCAGGAGCAGGGGAACACGAGCCTGGCGGTGCAGATTGCCGATTGGGCGGTGTGGATCGTGTTCGTGCTGGAGTACTCGATTGAGATTGCGTTGTGGCCCGACCGCAAGGCCTATGCGCGGAAGAACTGGCTGAGCCTGGCTGTGATCGTGCTGTCGTTCCCGCTGGTTCCGGCAATGCTGAGCCTGACGCGGCTGGCGCGGCTGAGCCGGCTGCTGCGGCTGGTGCGGCTGGTGGGGGTGACGGCGCGGGCGCTGGGTGAGTTGAAGTCGATTCTGTCGCGGCAGAGTCTCATTTACGCGATGTGCATCACGGTTCTCGTGATCGTCGCCGGGGGGGCGGCGTTGACGCTGCTGGAGCCGCAGACGGTGAAGGGCGGTGTGCCGGACGGTATCTGGTGGGCGATCGTGACGGCGACGACGGTGGGCTATGGCGACATAACGCCGCAATCGCACTGGGGGCCGCGCGGTGGCGGTGATTGTGATGCTGGCCGGCGTTAGTTTGGTGTCGACGCTGGCGGCATCGATCACGACGTTTTTCGTGGGGCAGCAGGAAGAGGCCGAGATGGAGGAGTTGCGCGACCGCATGGCGCGGATGGAGGCGATGATGCAGGAGTTGCTGCGGCGCAGCGAGCCTAGCGTACCTCCACCGTATCAAGAGCCCACTTCGTCCGAGCCACCGCGACAATCATGAGCTCGAGGTCGGCGGAGCCGTTGTTTTCCACCGAGTGAACCTCATTGAGGAAGACGGGGATGGCGTCGCCGGCCTTGATGGGGGCCGATTCCGGAGCCGATGCGGAAGGTGCCTTGGCCGGACATGACGTAGTAGAACTCCTCGACGCCTGCGTGGCGGTGGCGGCCGTCGCTTGCGCCGGCGGGCAACACGAGGTGATCGACGTAGGACCAGTTGGTGTAGAAGACTTCGGGCGGAAGGGCGCGGCGATAGCGGGCCGTGCCTGTGCCGCCGTGATAGGCGGGGGCGGGGCGGAGGAGGGCTTTGTCGAGCTTCATGGTGACGAAGACGGGCTTGGGGTCAAGCGGCGCGCCTTCGCGGCTGTCGCCGAGGTCGAAGGCATCGTATTTGCCCTTAATGGAGCCGACGGCGATGTTCATCCATTGGACGGGCTTGTCGGTCGGATTGTAGATGGCGTGCGAGCTGCCCATGCGGTTGGGGGCGCCGGCGGGGCCTGGAGGAGCGAGGTGCGGCCGTTGACGGTGAACTGGGCTTCGCCGTCGAAGATGACGAACATCTCTTCCATGTGGTTATGGAAGTGGTGGCCGATGCCGCCTTTGGGCTGGATGACGCCGCGGTGGAGAAAGATGAAGTTGGTGTTGAAGGTTTGGGCGTCGAAGAGGCCGGTGTAGTGGAGTTCGCCGGCGCCGGCGTGGACGCTTTTAGCGACGCGGAGTTTGTCCGGCTCGGCGCGCCGGATGCGCTGGGCGAGGGGGTCCTTGGCGGAGAGGACGGAGCTGAAGGCGAGGCAGGCGGAGAGGGCAAGGGCGAGGCGCATTCCGAGCACTGTATACCAATTGGAGCCGGAACGGAAATGGCGGAGGCGGGGCGGTGAGCGGGCCTGAGGCGGGGCGGGCGCGGGGCTGAGGCGGGGCGGTGAGGGATGGCGATGCGAACCTGTTGGCGGGCCACGGCGATATAATCGCCTCGAACTCATGCAAACTCATTTTTTCCGGATCGCCGTGCTTGGCGGCGACGGTATTGGACCCGAGGTGGTTGCCTCCGCCTTGCAGGTATTGGAAGCGGTGCAGTCGAAACTGACCGGCGTGACGCTGGTGTTTAACGAATTTCCGGCGGGGGCGGGCGAGTATTTGCGCTCGGGGAATCCGCTGCCGGAAGAGACGATGGAGGCGTGCCGTTCGGCGCACGCGACGCTGTTGGGCGCGATGGGGCTGCCCGACGTGCGCTGGCCGGGGGGCACGGAGATGGCGCCGCAACTGGACCTGCGCGAAGAGCTGGATCTGTATGCCGGCATCCGGCCAATTCATCTTTACAACGCCGCGCATACGCCGCTGAAGGGCTACCAGGAGGGCGGCATCGACCTGGTAATCTTCCGCGAGAACACCGAGGGTTTGTTTGCGACGCGAAAGAATCCGTGGCCGAAGGATGCCGAGGAGGTGCGCGATCACCTGGTGGTGACGCGGCGCGGGGCTGAGCGCATTGTGCGGGCGGCGTTCCAGGAGGCGCGGCGGCGGCGCAAGCTCTGCACGCTGGTGGACAAAGCCAACGTACTGCCGTCGATGGCGTTTTTGCGGATGGTGTTCGATCATGTGGCGACGGAGTTTCCCGATGTGGCCACGGAGCGAGTGTATGTGGATGCAGCCACGCTCTATCTGCTGCAGCGCCCGCAGGACTTCGATGTGATGGTGATGGAGAATCTGTTTGGCGACATTCTGAGCGACCTGGCGGCGGGGTTGGTGGGCGGCATGGGGATGGCGCCGTCAGCCGATATCGGCGAGAAGCACGGGGTGTTTCAGCCCTCGCATGGTTCAGCGCCGACGATTGCGGGCAAAGGGATCGCCAATCCGGTGGCGACCATTTTGTCGGCGGCGATGATGCTCGACTGGCTGCCGGGCGAGGAGACGACGCGCGGAGGGACCTGATCCGGCGGGCGGTGGCGCATGTGTGCGCGAACAGCGCCAACCGCACGGCCGACCTGGGCGGCACGCTTTCCACGCAGCAGATGACGGACCGCATTCTGGAAGCGCTCTAGCCTGACCTGACTATGCGCGACGGCTACCGCGTTTTCGACACACATACACACCTGGGCACGGCACGGCACAGCGGGCGGACGGCCGATGTGGACCAGATGCTGGGCCACATGGACCGCTACGGCGTGGACCGTTCGCTGCTGATTCCCTTCCCCGTGGTGGACGACTACCGGGCGCAGCATGATCTGATTGCGGCGGCGGTGCGGGCGCATCCGGAGCGGTTCACCGTGGCGATCTGCCTGAATCCGTTCGTGCCGCTCGATGAGTTTCGCGACGAGGTGCGGCGGTGCGCGGAGGAGTTGGGGCTGCGGGCGTTGAAGCTGCAGCCGCAGTATCAGCCGCTGAATCCGGTGTCGCGGCGGAGCGATTTCTTTTTTGAAGCGGCGGCCGAGCACAAGCTACCCATCGTGGCGCACACAGGCACGGGGATTCCGTTCGCGTTGCCGTCGCTGTTTATCGCGGCGGCGCGGCGGTTTCCCGAGGTGACGATCATCCTCGGGCATGCCGGCGGCAGCGTGTATTACCTGTAAGCGATTGTGGCGGCGCAGGTGTGCCCGAACATTGTGATTGAGCTGTCGAGCCTGATGCCGCATCATTGCGCCGAGGTGGTGGCGCAGGTGGAGGCTTCGCGGCTGATGGCGGGTTCCGACCTGCCGGAGAGCATCGAGGCCGAGCTGGGCAAGATCTTCACACTGGACCTGACGGCGGAAGCGCGGCGGGCCATTTTGTGGGACACCCCGTGCCGTGTGTTTGGCCTGTAAAATATGCCCGAAGGACTGCGATGAATAACTACCCTAAACTCCACAACGCGATGTGGCCCGGCCTCGTCGGCAAGGGTCCGGACTCGGAGCCGCCGATTAGTCTCGACACGATGCTTGCGATGACGGCGGCGGCTGAGGTCGACGGCCAGCGGTTTGAAGGCGTCGATCTGTCTTTGGACGCTCCGCACACGAGCATCGACTCGACGGCGGATGACATCAAGGGGCTGGCGGACAAGATTGCCAAGCATGGCTTTGCCGTGGGCTCACTGGTGGCGCCGGTGTGGCCGCCGACGGGGGCGGTTCGGCGATGGGCAGTGAAGACGAGCGCAAGGCGTTCCTGACGCAGGTGCGCAAGGCGTGCGCGATCGGGAAGCAGTTGAAGGACCTCGGCATCCGGCCGTCGGGCGTGGTGCGCATTGACTCGGCGGCGAGCGTTCACGATTGGGCCGCTGATCCCGAGGGCAACCAGAAGAAGATCGCGGCCACGTTCCGCGAGGCGTGCGACATCGCCGATGGCTTTGGCGAGCTGCTGGCGGCCGAGGGCGAGATCTGCTGGGGCGGCATGCACGGCTGGAAGAAGATGGTGCAGTTGCTCGAGATGACGGGACGGCCGGAGCATATTGGGTTCCAGGCCGACATGGCGCACACGCTGCTCTACACGCTGGGCTACAACGCGCCGGAAGACCGCATTGTGCCCGCTGACTTCAATTGGGACGAGGCGGGGCTGGCGGCGGGACTGCGCACGCTGACCAAGGCGCTGCGGCCGTGGACGATCGACTTCCACGTGGCGCAGAACGACGCCACGGTGAAGGGGCAGGGTTCGCACGACAAGACGGGGCGGCACTGCCAGGCCACGGACCCGAACGGGAAGTTGAACATCGCCCGCGACGCCGGCTACTGGCTACGCGATGAAGACGGGCAGCTCACCAAGCGGATGGCGCACATTTGCTGGGACGGCTGCATGTTTTCCAACGACGTGATGATGAACCCGCAGACGTGGAACGACATTCTGGCCGCGATGATCGCCGTGCGCAACGCGCATGGCTGGAGTGAATAGGAGACCCGCCTTGGCAAAGAAGAAACTGAACGTGGGCATGATCGGCTACGGCTTCATGGGCCGTACGCACTCGAATGCGTTTCGCAAGGTGAACAACTTTTTCGACCTCGAGTATTAGCCCGTGTTGCAGGCCATCTGCGCGCGCGACGGGGCCAAAGCGAAGGCGTTCGCCGAGCAGTGGGGCTATGCGTCGGTGGAGACGGACTGGAAGAAGCTGATCGCGCGCAAGGACATCGACCTGATCGACATCGCCAGCCCGGAACAACACGCACGCCGAGATTGCGATGGCGGCGGCGGCGGCGGGCAAGATGATTTTGTGCGAGAAGCCGCTGGCGATGAACGGCGCGCAGGCCGAGACGATGGTGAAGGCGGTGGAGAAGGCCAAGGTGCCGAACATGGTGTGGTACAACTACCGCCGTGTTCCGGCGGTGACGCTGGCCAAGCAGTTGATTGACGAAGGGCGGCTGGGGCGGATCTTCCACTACCGGGCGAAGTTCCTGCAGGACTGGACGATTTCGAAAGACCTGCCGCAGGGCGGCGCGGGGCTGTGGCGGCTGGATGTGAAGGTGGCCGGCTCAGGCGTGACAGGCGACTTGTTGGCGCATTGCATCGACACGGCGATGTGGCTGAACGGCCCGATCGACAAGGTGACGGCGATGACCGAGACCTTCATCAAAGAGCGCAAGCACACGATTTCGGGCAAGGTGGAGAAGGTCGGCATCGACGATGCGAGCGCGTTCCTGGCGCGTTTTTCCAACGGTTCGATGGCGACGTTTGAGTCAACGCGGTATGCGCGCGGGCACAAGGCGCTCTACACGTTTGAGATCAACGGCGAGCAGGCGTCGATTTTCTGGGATCTGCATGACCTGCACCGGCTGCAGTATTTCGATCATCGCGATGAGGGCATTCTGCGCGGCTGGCGCTCGCTGCACATCACCGACGGGGACCATCCGTACATGAAGCACTGGTGGGTGCCGGGGTTGCAGATCGGCTACGAGCACACGTTTATTCACCAGGTGGCCGATTTCCTGCAGGGCCTTCAGGACGGCAAGCCGGCGGGGCCGAGTTTCCGCGATGGGCTGGCGACGGACCATGTGACCGACGCGGTGTTGCAGTCGGCCAAATCGGGGCGTTGGGAGAAGGTGAAGCAGGTGCGGAAGAAGTAGGGGCGGATGCGGAGGGCGGCTGGTCAGTCGCCCACCAGGTCGGGCGTTGGGGCGCGTTTGACCCACTTGTCGAGCACCTGGCTGAGCTGGTCGAGGGTGACGGGTTTGGCGAGGAAGTCGTCCATGCCGGCGGCAAAGCAGCGGTCGCGGTCTTCCTGAAAGGCGGCCGCGGTGACGCCGATGATGGGGATGCGGGCGCCGTTTTGCCGTTTGCGGATTTCGACGGTGGCCTGGAGGCCGTCCATGACGGGCATCTGGCAATCCATGAGGATGGCGGCGTAGTGGCCGCGGTCAAACCGTTGCAGCGCTTCCAGGCCGTTGCCGGCCAGCTCGACCTTCCAGCCGAGGTGTGTCAACAGGCCCTTCATGACGCGGCGGTTGACCTCGTTATCCTCGACGACAAGCAGACCGCCGTTCGGTTCGCCGGAGGTTTCCGGCGGGGGGTCCGCTTGCTGGGGCAAGGCGGGGCCGGTGAGGGCATCGCGGAGCATGACGCCGATGGCGGGCCAGGGGAGGAAGGCATTCACGCGCTGGCGGGCCCACTCGGGGAGGTCGGCGATTTCCACGCTGGAGGTGGCCAGGATGAGCCGTCCCCGGTAGGGTTCCATGCGGAGGAGGGTGGCGCTGCCGCAAACGATGGCGAGGGGAGTGGGCGGGCGGCTTACCGGCTGAGAGCAGCCGCTCCACCGGGACGCCGGCGGCCTGGAGGAAGGCATGAATGGTTTCCACGCGCGGGTCGCTGGCGCCGATGAGGGTGACGGCTTCGCGCGGGAGGCCCAACTGGTCCAGCCAGCTTTGGCTGGAGATGCCGCTGACGGGGATTTTCACGCGAAACAGGGAGCCCTCACCGACTTTGCTTTCCACCGACACCGAGCCGCCCATGGCCTCGCAGAGGCGGGCGACGCTGGCCAGGCCAAGACCGCTGCCGCCGCGGCGGCGCGTGTTGGAGCTATCGAGCTGGACGAAGGGCCGGAAGATGAGCTGCTGCTGCTCGTCGGAGATGCCCGGCCCGGTGTCGCGGACTTCCAGTTCGAGCCAGCCGCCCCCGGGTTCGGCGGGCGAGGCCTTGACGGCGAGTTCGATCTGGCCGGTTTCGGTGAACTTGACGGCGTTGCCGCAGAGGTTGGTGGCGATCTGGCGGAGGCGTCCGGCGTCGGCGGTGACGCGGGCGGGCAGGGCGGGATCGAGGCGCAGGACGAAGCGCAGGCCGGCGGCTTCGGCGATGACCTCCATCATGGAAGCGATCTCGACGCCCAACTGGCCGGGAGAAAATGACTCGGTGGCCACCGGCAGGGGGCCCATGCGGAGGCGGGCCAGGTCGAGGACGTCGTTGATGATGCTGAGCAGGCACTGCACGGAGTTGCGCACGGAGGCGGCGTATTCGCGCTGATCCTCGCGCAGCGGGGTGCGCATGAGCAGTTCGGTGAAGCCGAGGGCGGCGTGCATGGGGGTGCGGATTTCGTGGCTCATGACGGCCATGAACTCGCTTTTAGCGCGGGAGAACTCGCGCGCCTTATTGAGGGCGCGGCGGGTGCGGTTCATGGCGCGGTGGGGAACCTGCCGCAACGGGGTGGATTCACAGCCCGGCGGGCGCGTGTGGAGCATGCGCTGCAGGTCGTTGGAGTCGAGCAGCGCCGCATCGGCCCGGCCCGCGCAAACGGCCACCAGGCGCTCCACGGCCGAGGGGCGCATGACCAGTTTGGCTTGGGGCAGGGTGGTGTAGGCGAGCAGGCCCGAGGGCGGGAATTCGGAGAACAGGACCGTCCGCCCCGCGGTGTCCGGCGGTTTGTGGATGGGCGAATCGGCGCGCACGAGCAGAATGTAGTCGGCCGCCCACCACGGGCGGCTGAGGTAGAAACGGTCGCGGCGTTCGGGGGAGGGGTTGGCGGCGGCCCAGACATCGACAGCGCCGGTGAGCAGCGATTCATCGGCGCGGCGCTGGTAGATGACCCATTCGACGGTGAGCCCCTCGCGGCGGGCGGCCTCGTCGAGCACCTCGACATAGAAGCCGGCCACTCGGCCCTGGGGGTCGAGGTAATTACCTTCCGGCGGAGGCTGCAGGTTCGCGATTGCCGAGCCAGCGGGCGAGCCAGCCGTGCCATTCCTGGTAAAAGAAACGATTGTCTTCGCCTTTGAGTATCCAGTGATTTTCCTCGGGGAAGACGATCAACTTACTGGGAATTCTAAGCCGTTGCAGGACGCTCCAGTTTTCCAGGGTTTGGTTGAGAGGAACGCGGAAGTCGTTTTCGCCGACGGTGAGCAGCATGGGCGTTTGGAACTTAGCGGCGAGCCGGATGGGATTTTGCTGGCGCCACACCGGACCTTGTTCCCACACGGGTCCGCCGTTGCCGAGTTCGCGGTGGTAGATGACGTCGCTGGTGCCCCATTGGGATTCGAGATTGATGAGTCCGGCGTGGAGTAGAGGCAGCGAAAGCGGGTGGAGGTGCCTGGAGCCAGTTGGCGAGGTGGCCGCCGTAGCTGGCGCCACCGGCGGCGAGGCGGGAGCTATCGAGGAAGGGAAACTGTTTGAGGGCCTCGTCGACGGCCTGTTCGATTTCGGCGCCGGGGGTGGCGAGGGGGTCCTTTTGAATCATCTGGGCGAACTCTTCGCCGAAGCCGGTGGAGCCGGTGTAATTGGTCATCAGGATGGCGTAGCCTGGGGCGGCCATGAGGTTGAAATTCCAACGCTGATGAAACTCATCGCGGGTCATGGTGTGAGGACCGCCGTGAATGAATACGACTAACGGATACTTTTTTCCTGAATCGAAGTCAGGTGGCAGGACAAGTGTGTTGTGAATCTTCCTGCCTTTGGGTGAGGTAAACCAGAACTCGCGCGCCGGATGCCACTGGATGGAGGCCACGGCGGCGTCGTTGAAATGGGTGAGGGCGCGCCGCGAGCCGCCTTCGATGGCGACGATTTCACCGGGCTGGCGGGAGCTGTTATAGAGGGCGAGGACGAGGGGCGCTGGGGCTGCCGGCGACGGTGACGCTGGTGAAGACGCCTTCGGTGACGGGCAGGAGGAGGCGTGCGGCGCCGCCCGAGGCGGGGAGGGTGAAGATCTTCTCGTGTCCGGCCTCTTCGGCGGTGAGGTAGATGGCGCGGCCGTCGGGGGAGAAGGTGTACTGGTTGACGCTGCGGTCAAAGCCGGGGGCGACCGGCTGGAACGCTCCGGCGCCGGTGGCGGGGGACCAGGCGGCGGAGACGAGGCGGGACAGGTGGTAGATCTTGCCGTCGTTTTCCACTTCGCGAATGGCATACAGCTTGGCGCCGTCGCCGGAGAATTGGGGATCGGCGAAATTGAAATCGCCGCCGGCGACCAGTTTCGGTTCGCCGCCCGAGGCGGGGATCTGCCAGAGATGCATGAGGACGCTTGCGTAGGCCGAGGCGTTGCGGTTCCGGGTGGCGGTGAAGAGGAGGGCTGAGCCGTCGGGGGTCCAGACGCCTGTGACCTCGGAGCCGGAGGTGGCCGAGACGCCGTCGAAGCCGGGGGCGGCGATGAAGCGGGAGCCGGCGAAGAGGTCGCGCGGGGTGCGGGTGGCGAGGTCGAGGACGAAGAGGTGGGGTTCACGGTCGTCGAGCCAGTGGTCCCAGTAGCGGACGGGGAAGCCTTCGTAGACGTGGGCTTTGTACTTGCGGGCTTTACGGTCAGCGGCGGCTTTGCGGTTGGCCTCGTCATCGGCCGCGCCAGGGTAAACGCGGCTCATGAAGGCGAGGCGTGTGCCGTCGGGCGACCAGGCGGGGTTGGCGGCTCCGGTGGTGAGGGAGGTGAGGCGTTCGGCCTCGCCGCCGCCGGTGACGTTGAGGAGGTAGAGTTGCGACTCATCGTCGCCTTCGCGGCGGGCGGTGAAGACGATGCGGTTGGAATCGGGCGACCAGGCGGGGGAGCTTTCGCCGCCGCGGGTGAAGGTGATCTGGCGGGGAGGGGCGGAGCCGTCGGCGGGCATGAGCCAGAGGTCGGCGCTGGACTCCTTGCTGTCGTAGGCGGGGTTGGTGAGGAGGAAGACGGCCCAGCGGCCATCGGGGCTGACGACGGGTGCGCCGACGCGCTTCATTTTCCACATCTGCTCGTGGGTGATGGGCGATTGGGCCGGCGAGGAGAGAGGCAGAGGGCGGCGAGGAGGAGGAGGAACCGGAAGCGGGACATATGCCCGTAGTGTACGGCTAGCGTCCGTCCACCGTAAAGGTAAGCACCACGTTGCCAGGGAGTGCGCCGGGGGTGGCTGAGCCGGAAGGGACGATGAGGAAGCCTTGGGCGGCGATGGCGGAGTAGATGTGGATGGAGCCGCCGCCGGTTTGGGTGAGTGTGTCGAAGGACCAGAGGAGAGCGCCGGTCGCGGGTGGAGTGGGCGCGGAGCTTGCCGTCCATCGAGCCGGAAGACGACGCCGGGGATGAAAGTAGGGGCGGCTTGTTGGGCGGCGCCGCCGCGCTCAGAAACTTGGCGCCGTCGGTGAGGCGGAGGCAGCGGAGTCCAGCGGAACTGGGCACGTAGACGGCTTCGGCGTCAGCAGCCAAGCCATGGGGGGGCGCTGGGGGCGCCGGTTGGGGCGCTAACTTGTCCGGCGCGGGTCTGCCAGAGGGTGGCGCCCTGGGCGTCGGGGTTGAGGGCGTGGACGAGGCCGGAGTTCTGGCTGGTGAGGAGGAGGCGCTTGCCGTTGGGGAGTTGGCGCAGGATGGGGGAGGCGGTGATGGCGGCGGGGAGTTGCTCGGACCGGACTTGGCGGCCGGTGTCCATGTCGAGGAGCGAGGATGGCGCTGGGGGCCGGGCGCGGCGCTGGAGGACGGCGTAGGGAGGCGTTTGTCGAGGTCGAGGGTGGGGCAGAGGTGGGAGAGGCGGGGGGCGGCGGTTTTCCAGTCGATTTTGCCGGATTCGTTGTCGATGGCGACGAGGGAAGCGCGGCAGGAGGCGGAGCGGCGGGCCGGCCTCGCAGGAGACGGGGACGTAGAGGGCGGCCGCCGTAAAGGGTGGGCGAGGCGGTGACGCGGGCGGCGGGGTGGTCGTCGACTTTGGTCTTCCAGACGGGCGAGCCGGTTTTGGCATCGATGGAGTGGGCATGGGCCTTGGTGTCGCCGAAGAGGGCGTATTTGGCGTGGCGGTTGGCGCCGATGGTGATGGCGGTGCGGACCGGCGCGTCAGCCTGGAAGCTCCAGTAGACGCAGCCGGTGGCGGCGTCGAGCGAGTAGACCGTGCCGTTGTCGCTGCCAGATAGAGGCGTCCGCCGACGAGGGCGGCTGGCTGGCCGGAGCCGGTGGGGCCAAGGAAGCGGAAGGCCCATTTCAGTTTGAGGCGGGGGATGCCGGCGGCGGAGAGGCCAGCCATGTCGGCGGGCTGGTGGCGGGAGTTTTCGGCATCGACGCCCCAGCCGTTCCAGAGCTGGAGTCGGTGCGGGGTTCAACGCCGGGGGCGCAGGGCTGAACGAGCGCGGGGGCATGGGGACGTCGGCGGGCTGCGCGGAGAGCGCCAGGAGGCCCAGGCGGCGAGCAAAATTCCTTTTCTCCACTCCATCGCGACAGTATAGTGGACTATGCGCCGTCGAGGACTTCTCCCTGCCCTGGCCGTCCCGGCCGCCCTGCCCTGCGGATGCCGTTTTCCAGAGGATCCGGAACGATACTGGCTGCAACTGCGCAAGGAGCAGTTTTATCTGCCCGAGACGCGGGCGTTCATGAACAACGGGAGCCTGGGCGTGGTGCCGCGGCCGGTGATGCAGGCTGTGCAGGGGTACATGGAGAACGCCGCCGCGCTGACGATTCCCGAGTATGAGTATCCGCGCTGGGGATACGAGAACGCTGGACGCGCACCGCACGGAAGCGGCTGAGTATTTGGGATGCCGGAAGGAAGACCTGGCGTTCACGCACAATGCGACCGAGGCGCTGTCGACGATTGCGGCGGGCATTGACCTGAAGCCGGGCGATGAGGTGTTGAGCACGAACCAGGAGCATCCGTCGGGGCGGGCGGGCTGGCTGCTGAAGCAGGCGCGGTATGGGACGACGTTACGCGAGGTGGCGATGCCGCTGCCGCCGCCGTCGCCCGATGCGCTGGCCGAGGCGCTGCTGAAGGAGATCGGCCCGAAGACGAAGGTGCTGTTCTTCTCGGGATTCTCTCGTCGTCGGGGATTGTGATGCCGATCCGGAAGATCTGCGACGCGGCGCGGGCGCAGGGCATCGTGACGGTGGTGGACGGGCGCGCATGAACGGGCAGATTCCGATCCGCATTGATGAGATGTGGTGCGATTACTATGCGGGGGGTCCGCACAAGTGGATGTTTGCGCCGGCAGGGTGCGGGATTTTGTGGGGGCGGCCGGAGATGTTGGAGCGGTTGTGGCCGTCGATTGTGACCGGGGTTGGGACAACAAGGACGATCAGGCGGCGCGGTTCATGAAGGTGGGGACGAATAACCGGGCGATTTTTGAGGGATGATCGCGGGCATTCGCTTTGGCAAGGCGATTGGCTGGCCTCGGGTGTATGAGCGGATTCATGCGCTGGCGCGGGACATGCGCAAGCGGGCGGCGGCGCTGCCGTATGTGAAGCTGCTGACGCCGGACCAGGACGCTGCTTATGGTTCGCTGGTGTCGATCGAGTTGGAGAAGAAGCTGGCCGATGCGTTCATGGCCGAATGTGCGCGGCGGAAGATCTGGATTGTGCGCGGGCTGCGGATTCGCATCGCGGCGCATGTGCATACGCGGCCTCGGGACACGGAGGCGTTTTTGATGCGCTGGCGGTGTCGGCGAAGAAGGTGGGGGCGTAGGGGGGGGCTCACGTGCGCGGCGGATGGCCAGGAGTGGGCGTGGGGCAGGCCAGCTGACGGCCCACTCGTGATGGTCGGCGGTGAGCAGTTCGAGGCTGCCTTCGGCGGGGATGGCGTCGAGGGGGAGAGCGCCGCGCCAGAGGGAGAGCTGGAGGCGGGGGAGGTCAGCCGGGGAGCGGCGGACGAGGGCGAGAGGGAGCTGGATTTCGACGATTTTCTGGCAGGCGAACAGGAGGGGGGCGGGGGCGGGTTGGCCAGGGTGAGTCGCATTCGTAGGTATCGAAGGTGAGGTGGAATGCGGAGGCCGGGCTCGAGTTCGGTGAGGTCGAGCCGCAGGTAGAGGTGGTCGCGGTCGGAGGCGTAGAGGAGCTGGATGAGGGGCGATTCGGCGCCGTGCATGGCGCTTTGGCGGCGGTCGGGTTTGTAGCAGCCGGCGCCCATCCATTCGAAGTAGGAGCTGTTGTTGCCGTCGATGCGCGGCGAGAGGATGGAGCTGGGCGGGGTGTGGTCGGCGGCCGAGGGGGTGACGAGGATGGGGCGGGAGAGTTCGTCGGGCGGGGCCTTGCCGAGGGCGTGGTAGACGTTGGCGAGGTGGGAGCGGAAGAGGCGGTCGAACTCGGGGGCGTTGTCGGAGAAGTGTTCGGGGCCGTACCACCAGCACCAGTCGGAGCCTTCGGCGATGAGGAGTTCCTCGAAGGCGAGCTTGCGTTTCTCCTCGGAGAGCTTTTTGCCTTCGGCGGAGTGGACCACCTGATCGTAGGTTTGGCGGGCTTCGAGCAGCATTTCCCAGGCGCGGTTGTCTTCCTGGGCGCCGATCCAGATGTCGAAGTTGGCGTTGATCCAGGAGCCGGGGAAGATGCGGGGGAGGGTGCGCGGGGGGATGGCCTGGTGGGCCTCGGAGACGGTGACGGCGGCCATGTCGGAGGACTCCGAGATGCGGCGGTAGAGCTCCTTGAGGAAGGGGCGGCCGCTTTGGTCGAAGTGTTCCCAGGCGTTTTCGCCGTCGAGGATGACGGGGACCATGGGGGACTCGCCGCGGTGGAGGAAGGGGGCGCAGTTTTCGCGGATCCGTTCGAGGAAGTGGCTGGCGGCTTCGGAGGCGCCCATGCGGGAGTAGACGAAGCCGACCAGATCAGAGAGGTAGTGGTCGCGGAAGATCATGCGCATGTTGCGCCCTTCCTGGGACCAGTTGTAGGTGCGGCAGGTTTCGTCGGTGCCGGCGGTGCGGCCGAGGGTGCGGGAGAGGACGCCGTTGTCGGTGGCGGCCCATTCAAAGCCTTCCTCGGCGGCGAGGGCGAGGGCCTGGTCGGAGACCGAGCCTTCCGAGGGCCAGAGGCCGACGGGGGCGACGCCGAATTCGCGCGTCATGTATTCACGCGCAGTGCGGAGCTGGTGGCGGGCGCCTTCGGGGTAGCGGAAGGGTGTGGGGGAGGGACGCCGGGGTGGGCGACGGCGGCGACTTGGGAATCGCACAGCAGGGGCAGGATGGGGTGGTAGAAGGGCGTGGTGGAGATTTCAATCTGGCCGCGCTGGGCGAATTCGCGGTAGACGGGAAACACTTTGCCGCAGATTTCGCGCTGTTTGCGGCCCATGAGGGCCTGGTCGTCGTGGGAGTAGTCGGAGCCTTTGCGGACGAGGCGGATCACCTCGGGGTCGTTGCGGAGGAACTCTTCGTCGAACCAGGCGAGTTGGGAGAGCACCTGGAGGTCGCGCATGGCTTGCGGGTGGAGGAGCTGGCGGGCGCGGTTGAAGTCCTGGCCGGAGCCTTGCCAGGAATCGAAGAGCTCGCCGTAGCGGGGTAGCGGCGGATCATGCGGGCGGGGTGGGCCTGGAAGAAGTAGCGCAGGAGGAAGCGCTTGTCGTCATCGGTGAGTTCCTCGGCCGGTTTGAGGGCGACGCGGAGGAAGGGGTCGGCGGCTGTGCCGTCGGCGTATTCCTGGATCTGGACCATCATCGAGGGGACGAGGTTGAAGGTCTGGTGGACGTTGGGGAACTCCTCGAGGATCTTCACCATGCCGTAGTAGTCCTTGAGGGCGTGCATGCGCGTCCAGGGCAGGTGGTATTCCCCGCTGATCAGATCCTTGTAAAAGGGCTGATGCATGTGCCAGACGAAACAGATGTGGATCTTCGCCATGGGAGTACGTTAGGGTAGCAGGTTTGGCATGAGCGCAGCGGCCGGGCGGCATCCAACAACCCCATTATCCGTGGTGCAATGGAGCGATGCGGATTCTCCCATCAATGATTTGCGGAGTGGTGTTGTGTGGAGGGCTGGCGGCGGAAGAGGTGCGGTGTCCGGCGGTGGTGGAGGTGGCCAAGCCGTCGCTGAGCAAACCGCAGGTGGGGTGGACGGCGGTGGTGGCGGCGCGGCGGAGTGAACTGGCGAATGTGACGGTGTATGACGGGCCGGTGGAGGAGAATGCTTCGCTGGCGCCGGATGGCGAGCGCAAGGCGGGCCGCACGGTGGAGGAGCTTTGGAAACTGAATCCAGCCAACCCCCGCGGTTACTGGCTTCAGTGCCACTATGCGGCGACCGCCCTGACGCTGGTGCGCGCCCTGCCCAAAGGCGCCACAGTGTGTACGGTCACGGCCGATCCGGCCATGACGCTGGAGGGGCGTGCGGTGATCGAATCGGCGATCTGCCGCTGAACCCTTCGCTCAAGAAACCCCCAGGGGCGCGGTGCGGGCCACCGCTGTTCCGCGCGCGCCCCTGTTTTCCCCGCGCAGGCTTCCGGCCCCATCGAAACCCGGAACCGCGCTGGGGAAACCCGTTGACCCGTTACACCTCGCGCAGCGTTCGCTCGACCTCGGCGCGGACGGCGGCTGCGAATTTCGGGTCCAACATCTTTTCGGCGGTGATCTCGTTGATGTCGATCTTGCGGCTGCGGTCGCGCATGGCGCGGGTGGCCTCGCCGGCCAGCAGTTCCAGTTGCTGATCGTCCAGCCCCTGGATCAAGTCGTGAATCGATTCCATTGCTCGTTCTCCCTGTGGTGTGTTTGGTGATTAGAAAGTCGGATCCAGTTCCCGCATGAGCCGGTCAAAGGCCACCTTCCGCTCGTCGGCCCAGCGCCGGTGTTCGGTGCCGCGGCGGTCATAGTCGTCGGCTTGGGCAAAGAGGCGGCCGGAGACGGTGGTGGCCGGATCAAAGACGATGCCGCCTTCGTGTTGGGCGGCCTCGGTCATCATCTCGGCGGTTTTGCGGAAGCGTTCCTGGGCGATCTCGCGGAGGGCGACGCACATGGCGAAGTTGGCCTCGGCTTCGGAAAAGAGCAGGTCGATTTCGGCCTGCGGCAGTTTGCGTTCGGCGATGCGGAGGGCGGCGCGGGTGACGGCGCGCCATTCGCGGTCGATCTCGTCGAGGGAGCGGGTGGCTTCGCCGATGCCCTTCGGTTTGACGGGATCGGCGATCCACATTTCGTCGACGCGGAGGGTGGCCTCGCGGACCTTCAGTTGGGAATCCTTGGCGCGCTGGGTGAGGCGCGTGTGGGAGTCGCGGAGGTGATCGACGGAGGCCTGGCAGCGGTTGCGCGCTGTGAGAGCGGCGGCGGGGCCCTGGGATTTCTCAGCGGCCTCGACGATTTCGCGGACCTTGCGCTGCAGTTCGGCCTGGGCTTCGGCTTCCGAGGTATGGGTTCTGACTTCGATTTGTGGGTATTCCATCCAAGCTCCGGGCGGCTGTGCCTGCGCCACCTGGAGACATGATAGGGAGCGGGCTGGCGCCGCCCGGCTCGCGAATTTTCCATGTGGTTGAAAACAGGCGAAATGTTTCGACCGAGAGTTTGTCACCGGGGATCGGGGTGAGCGCCAGCGCGGGGGTGGGGCGGGGACGAGGGCGGCCGCGGGCGTGCCTGCCGCGCTTGCCGGGCGCGCCTATAATGGTCGTACTTTGGAACCCCGCGACATACCCAGTTGGGACGAATACTACTTGAGCATTTGCGAAGTGGTGTCCCGCCGCAGCAAGGACCCGAACACGCAGATCGGCTGCGTGATTGCGGGGCCGGCGCGGGAGATCCGCTCGACGGGATACAACTCGTTTCCGCGCGGCATTCGCGACGACATCCCCACCAAATACCTGTGGATTGAGCATGCCGAGCGCAATGCGATCTGCAACGCGGCGCGGTCGGGGACGTCGACGGACCAGTGCACGATTTACGTGGAGATCATGCCGTGCATGGACTGCGCGCGGGCGATTGTGCAGGCGGGGATTCGGGAAGTGGTGGTGAGTTCGAAGCGCATGGCGCAGTATTCGAGCGATTACTACAACGAGCACTTCGGGAATTCGGAGACGCTGTTTGCCGAGGCGGGCGTCAAGGTGCGGCGGGTGTAGGGGGAGCGGTGGCGAAGAAGAAACCTTCTCCGATTCCGAAGAAGCGCAACCTGGCGGCGGCGCAGGCGAAGAACCAGAAGGCCGTCGTGATGAAGGACCGGCGCACGCCGCGGGGCGGGGCGAAGAACGAGATGCGCGAGGATTTGCGGGAGACGGAGTAGGGGGGCGTTTCACCGTCCGACTCCGCGCCGAAACTGCCGTTTGCTCATCAGGGCGGACCTGGGGTGGGGGTTCACGGCAACGGTCGCGCATGGCACGGAAAGCGCGCACGCTGGGGCTGGCAGTGGCGGAGAAGAAGCGCTTGATCTCCTGTTCGGTGAGTTCCGAGCGCGCGGCGTCGTAGACGTATTTGGGGCTGCCGTTGGGGCGGGTGAAGGTGACAAGGCGGCGGACGTCGAGGAAGTCGCCATTGAGGCCGTCAGGGTAGATCCGCGAGTAATAGAGGAAGACAAGCGAGGCGTCGCGATCGCGCCCTTCCGTTTTTACGAAGTGGACGTTCCATTCGATGGCGGGTTCGCCGGCGAACACTCGGTGGCCGCGGAGGTTGTGGCGCAGCACCTCCTGGTAGCCGGTATCGGTCAGTTCGAACCAACTGCGGTCAAAGCCGGAGAGGCCAGTGCCTGAGCCGAGGTAGCGTGTGACAAGGACCCAATCGTGGAAGAACTCGAAGTGGGTGGATCTGCGGTTGAAGTTATCAATGTGTCCAACCACGCGCCAAGACTTGTCAGGTCGCTGCTCGAAGCCGATGAGCCGGCAGCCGTCGGTGAAGTCATAGCAGAGTTGCAGGTACGTTCTTGCGTAGTCGGAGTGGATTTGCGAACGGATCCAGGTTCGACTGAACCACTGCTGTTCGGACTCGAAGGCGAACTTGGGCGGCAGTTTCAATCGGCGGAACAAGGCGGCGGTGTCAAAGGCATCGCCTTTGCGCTGGATCTCTTCGTGAATCGTGAAGGGCGACGGCACACCCACCCGCACCTGCCCGCTGGCGTGGATTGCCGCGCTGAACAGCGCGAGCCACGCCGCACACCCACGCGCGCTCGCCGCCACTTGTTTACCCCTGCTGCTGTTTCACCACGTTCATCGCGGTGGCGATGACGCCGCTGATGTCGGCGAGGTTGGTGGGGATGATGAGCGTATTGCCGGTTTTGGCGAGGTTGCCGAACTGGCCGATGTATTGTTCGGCGACGCGGAGTTGGACGGCGTCGCGGCCGCCGGGTGAATTGATCGCCGTGGCCACGGCGCGGATGCCTTCGGCGGTGGCGTTGGCGATGGCGCGGATGGCGTTGGCCTGGCCCTCGGCTTCATTGATCTGCTGCTGGCGGCGGGCTTCGGAGGCCTTGATCACCTTCTGCTTTTCGCCTTCGGCGTTGTTGATGTTGGCGTCGCGCTGGCCTTCGGAGGTGAGAATGACGGCGCGCTTTTCGCGTTCGGCGCGCATCTGCTTTTCCATCGCGCTGAGCACGTCGTGCGGCGGGGTGATGTTCTTGATCTCATAGCGCATCACCTTCACGCCCCAGGCCTCAGTGGCCTTGTCGACCTCGGTGACCACCTGCGTGTTGATATTGGTACGCTCCTCAAAGGTCTTGTCGAGGTCGATACGGCCGATCTCACTGCGCAGCGTCGTTTGCGCCAGCTGCATGATGGCGAAGCGGAAGTCGGAGATGCCGTAGGAGGCCCGTTCCGGGTTGAGCACGCGCAGGTAGAGCACGCCGTCGACGCCCACCTGGACGTTGTCGCGCGTGATGCAGACCTGCTCGGGGATGTCGATGGCCATCTCTTTCAAGATGTGCTTGTAGCGGATGACGTCGACGAACGGGACGAGGATGTGGAAGCCGGCATCCAATGTGCCCGCGAATTTGCCGAGACGCTCCACGACATAGGCGTTTTGTTGCGGCACCACGACCGCGGTCTTGGCAATGACGATGAGAAACAACAGGATTAACGCGGCAATGACGAGTACACCCGATTCCATGACGATTCCTCCGTGTGAGTTCAGTGAGCGATTGAGTTGCGTGAGAGATCAGGCTATCAGGCGCGGACGTCGAGCGTAAGGCCGTCGATGCGCTCGACGCGGACGCGCTGTTTGAGTTGGATGGGCGAGTCGCCGAGGTTGCGGGCGCTCCAGGAAGAGCCGCGCAATTCGGCCTTGCCCATGCCGCCGGCGGGGATCTCTTCGAGGGCGACGGCGGTTTCGCCGACCAGGGAGTCCACCTGCTTGTTGGGGATCGACCTCTGAAACCTTTCCAGCAGCGGTTTGCGGAAGAACAGCAGCGACACCACCGAGAGGGCGAGGAAGAGCAGGCCTTGCACGGGCAGGCCAGGCTGCCAGCCCAGTAGGGCGAGCAGGCCCACCACGAGCGCTCCGGCGCCGAAAAAGAAGATGAAGAATCCACCCGGCGTCAGGATTTCAATTCCCAACAGGGCGATGCCCACCAACAGCCACATCCACCAGGCCACTGTCATCGGTTCCATACGTTGCGTTCCTCCTGGGACCCTGAACGGCGGCCCACACTCCGTGGCTTCAATTCTAGAGTACGGCGGCGTGGGTGCAAAGGTTCAGGATAGCGGCGTGCCGGACTCGTACGGGGCGCGGGGAAAAGGCCCTAAAGTTTCCCCTCCTGTTCACCGATACATGTCCCGTGGAAGTCTCCTGCGACTTCAGTCTGCCATTTCGTGAACAGGTTGCCCGCTGGCTGGAGCGCATGCCGCCGCCGCGAGCCGGGGAACGTGTGCGTGTGTTTACGACGGGGCAGACGCGGGTGGTGGTAGCCGATGAACTGGACTGCCCGGATGGGTTTGCGTCGAACGATGTGCTGGTGGTGCGGGGAGACTTGCGCTGCGGCGCGCGGACGCACTTGGCGGGGCCGGTGTTTGTGGGCGGGGAATTCGAGATTGGCAAGCAGAGCCGGCTGATGGCGGTGGCCGCCGGTCACCGGCTGGTGTTGGGCGCGGCGGTGCAGGTGAGCGACTGGGCCGACGCCGAGGGCGTGGTGGAAGCGCGCGCCGGGGTGAGCGTGGGCGGGGCGCTGGCCTCGCGCACATCGATTCAACTGGGCGAAGGAGCGGGGGCGGCAGTGCTGTTTGCGCCCGGCATTATGGCCGGCGGAGCGCCTCCGGCGCCGCCGCTGGAGCTGGCTTCCTCGAAGCTGATCGCCTGGGAAGCGCCGCACAAACGGCAGAACCCGGAGGAGTGGGAAGGCGGGCTGGCCTATGGGTTCAAGGCCGCCAAACTGACGGCGCTGGGGGCCGATACGTGGCTCTATGACGGCAGCCTGCAGTTCACCGCGCCGGTGCTGTTGCGCACGAAGCTGGTGGTGCGCGGGTCGTTCCGCTGCGCCGCGAACAGCCTGCTGGAAGACGACATCAAGACCGGCGCGGACCTAACGATCGGGACGCGCTCGATTGCCAACGGCCTGCTCACGGCGAAGGGAAACCTGACGCTGGGCGCGGGCACGTGGTTCAGCGGCGATTTGCGCGCCGAGTTGAGCCTGCGGCTGCGGGCGGGTGCGCGGATTCCGGCAAGGCGGGCCGGTGCACGTGCAGTGCGCGGGGCGCATCCAACTGGAACCGGGGGCGCTGATTCGCGGTTCCATTAAGAGCGCGCAAACGGTGCGGGCCTGTTCAGCGGCCGAGCCGAGCGGTCTCGACCTGCTGGTGGCCGAAGCGTGAGGTGTGCCGGACTTGACAACGCCCTGTTCTAGTACCGTGAAATCTGCTAGTATCAACGATATGCGTGATCTACCCCCCGTTTATTGGGCGGGCGACCTGCAACTCGAGTCAAAGCCGCGGGCTAGGGCTACCCCCGCGCACCGGCCGTTTCCGCGGCCACAAACCCTCAAATTCTAACGAATGTATCCACCGAGAAACTTCCCTCCCCGCCGTCCGCGCATCCGTGAAAACGTCAACGAAGCCATTCGGGCTCCCGAGGTGCGGGCCATCTATCCCGATGGTGAAGTCGTCGTGCTTCCCATTGGCGAGGCCATCAAGCGCGCCAAGGATCTGGGGCTTGACCTGATTCTCGTTTCGCCGACGGCCGTGCCGCCGGTGGCCAAGGCCATGGACTATGGCCAGTGGCAGTACGAGACGAAGAAGAAGGCCCACGACGCGCGCAAGAAGCAGCACGTGATCCTGGTGAAGGAGGTGAAGTTCCGCCCCAACACCGACGACCACGACTACGAGTTCAAGAAGAACAACGCGATCCGCTTCCTGAAGGAAGGCAACCGCGTGAAGGCGGTGGTGCAGTTCCGCGGCCGTGAGATCGCCCACACGGACCTCGGCCACAAGCTGTTGCAGCGCTTTGCCAAGGACCTGGCGGGCATCGGCGCGGTGGAAGGCCAGCCGAAGCAGGAAGGCCGCAACGCGCACGTCATCATCAGCCCGACCAAGGTCGTGCCCGCCCCGGCCAAGGAAAAAGAAAAGCAGGCCAAGCCCGAACCGCCGCCTCCTCCTCCGGCTCCGGCGCAGTAGCCGGCCGGATCATCCGAATTTCGAACCGCCGCCCGCGCAGGCTGCGCCGGCGGCGGTTTTGCGTTAGCGGCGGGGTAGTGTCCATTCGGGGAGGTCGACGGTCTGGCCGCGTTCGACGCGGAAGTGGTGGGCCTGGGAGGGTTCGGCCACTCCGGGGTAGTAGCTGCGCACGAGTCCCGAATCCGGCTGTGCGCTGAGGTGGACGGCGAGGAGGTAGTCGCCCGGTTCGAGGCCGTCGAGGGTGAACTCGCCGGCGGCATTGGTGTGCGCCTCGGGGAAGGAGCGGCCGACGATGGCGGCGGAGGCCGGGACGGCTGTGACGGGAAGCCACTGGGGGGTGCGGCCATCCTCGCGGCGGAGGCGGCCGCGAACACTCCCCTGCACCTCCCGCACCTCGAAGTGGGCCGACGCGCACGCAGCCGTGGTGAGATCCACCTCCTGTGGCGGCGTGCGTTCCCCGAGCCATCCAAGGGGAGGGGAGAGGGTCAACCGAAGCCGGGCCGCGGGTAGTAGGTCGAAGTCAAACCCACCATCCTCGCCTGTCGCGGTTTCGCGCAGCATACCGGGACCGGTGAGGGTCACCTTCCATCCGGCCGGTGGGGGATTGGTGCGGAACCCCGCCAGCCCTCGCCTGGTGTTGTCGGCAACCGCGCCGTCCAGGCTGCGGGTCATCGCCTTGCCCTGTTTCCACTCGTGGAGTGCACGCAGCTCGATTTCCGCCCGCCGCCCGTCCAATTCGCTTGTCCCGTAGCAGCCGTTGGTGGACCACCTGCCTTCGTTCTGATGAGCCACCACCAGGTAGCGCCGCCCGACCTGAAAGGCGACACTGCAGTCACAACACAGGCCGCTGCCGCCGAGAAGTGTGAACTCGCTGCCCGGCGAGCCGAGAAACTGCTCTTCCACGCGGAAGCGGATGCGCCGATCACGGCCGAAGCCGGTGATCGGGTCCGCGGCGACGACCATGCCCACAAACACGGCCTTGCCGGTGTGCGGACCCACCATTGGCGGAACTTCGCAGAAGGGCCGCCGCCCCATGCACGTGCAGCCTTCGACGGCCGCCGCCGCCAGCAGGAGGAGTGCGATCACAAGTTTCATCGTTCTCTTGAGACGTGGCGGACGGCAAAAAAGTCGCCGCGAAGTGCGGGGCGCTTGGCCGCTCGCCCACAGCTCTGCTATAACGGCTCTTCGGCGGCGTTGCGCCGCCGGGCAGTCACCTGTTTTTCATCACCTCGCTTGGCGCCGCCGCCAGAAAGAGCACACCTCGTATGACCCCACCACTTGATCTCGCCATTATCGGCGTCGGCCGCATGGGGGCCGTTCACGCACGCCACCTGCTGGAGTTGGAACGCGAGGAGGGCGTGTGCCGGGTGCGCGCCATTGTCGACCAGGACGCGGTGCGGCTGCGGGCGGTCGCCGAGGCGGCCGGCTTCGAAGGTCCGCTGTTCACCACGCTCGAGGAGTATCTGAAGGCCGACCTGTGCCGGGCGACGATGGTGGTGACGCCGACCGAGCATCACCAGGCGCACGCCATGGCGCTCGTTCGCGCCGGCCACCGCGTGCTGATGGAAAAGCCGCTCACCGGAACGCTGGCGGGCGACGTGGCCTGCTGCGCGGAGCTGGACCGCGACTACCCCGACTCGCTGATGCTGGCCTTCCAGCGACGGTTTGATCCCGCGCTCGCCTACGGCAAGCAACTGGTGGAGCAGGGCGCCATTGGCCGCATGTTCAAGATCTACTCGGCGCTGGAGGACTCAGGTCCGCCGCCGGACGCCTACCAGAGCGGCGGCATTCTGCCCGATATGTCGGTGCATAACGTCGATGAAATCCTCTGGTTTGCCGGGCGCATGCCGGACCGGGCGATGGCGGTGGGCTCGGTGCTGCACAACAAGCACGTTGCCAAGTGCCAGGAGGATTACGACGACGCCATGCTCTACATGTGGTTTGGCGAGGAGTTGCTGGGGCAGGTGCAGGTGACGCGCAACCACGTGTCGGGCTACCGCGTGGAGTCGATCGTGTATGGCGACCAGGGGCAGATTCAGATTGGGCGGTTCTCGCAGCGGCCGCAGGAGATTGTCGTGGAGGCGTTTGGACGCCGCGGGGCGGCAGCGCCGATCGAGCGCAAGGTGTTCCCCGGCGGCAAGGGTGGGGCGGACGCACCGGAGTTCCAGGAGCGCTTTGGCCCGGCGTACAAGGCCGAGGCGGCGGCGTTCATCGACTGCTGCCGTAAGGGCGAGCCGTTTCCGACCTCGCACCGGGACGGGCTGCGGGCGCAGCAGGTGATTGAAGCCGGCATGAGCGTGGCCAGGACGCGGCTCGACGGCGCGCCGGTGGGGTGAGCGTTTCGCGGGTTGGGCCGGCGGGGCGGCCGGGCCAGGGCATGGAAGAGGGGGGTGGTTGCACTCCTGTTCGCCCTCTTGTAGGCTGTTCGTGTCCGGAGACGTCTCCCCGTCGGAGCGTTCCTTATGCGAAACGTACTCGCGGCCCTGGTCGGCCTAGTGATGGTGTGTGTGTGCCTGCCTGCACAGGAGGCCGAAGTGGCCGTGTATCTCAAGGCAGGCGCGGAACAGCCGGCGGCGATTGTTGAGTTGCTGCAGCGGGAGACCCAGGCGCTGCTGCGGCCGGCGGGAGTGAAGTTGGTGTGGCGGGAGTTGCGCGAAGCCAGCCGGCACGAGGATTTCCAGGCGGTGGTGGTGGCGCGGTTTGAAGGTTCCTGCACGCCGGCGCGCGAAGACGTCGAGTTGGCATGGGCGGGCCGTCCGGCAGCCCTGGCCTCGACGCCGGTGCAGGACGGTGTGATTCTCCCCTTCACAACCGTGAATTGCGGGGCGGTGAAACGGCTGACCGCGGCGCTGATGCGGGACGAGCCGGGAGCTCGGCGCAACTATCTCTTCGGGCGTGCCTTGGGCCGTGTGCTGGCACATGAGCTGTATCACATTCTGGGCCAGACGCGGCTGCACGCCGATAAGGGAATCGCCAAGCCAGCCTTTCACGCGCGGGAGTTGCTGGCCGAGACGTTTGCCTTTCATGAGCCAGCGATTCTGGTGTTGCGGGCCGGCGCGAGCGACAGCGTACCCGCGGCGGCGGAAACCACGGGCCGTTAGCCCGGAAATTTCACCAGCCATCGGCTGCGGAGCGCGATCACCGCGCGACTGCTGCGTTGCGCTCGCATGCCGTCCTCGACGTACTGTTCCAGTACGCCTGCGTCCGGCACACTTCACGCGCCTTGCATTCGCACGGCTCTCCTCGCTCCTCGCTGCGATCGTGGTGAAACATCCGGGCTAGCAGGCCGTGGGCCGGGGTAGGCGGCGGTTTCGGAACAAAGGCTCACATTCCCCTGTGCGAAGCACGATATGCTCTCCGTGAGGGGGGATTCCCGGTCAGCCATGTCTTGTGTCGAGTGGGCGGGTGCGTTTTCGCTCAGGCACCTTGCTTTGCTCCTGGGCGGCAGCCTGCTGGTCACTCTGCTGGGAGCGGCGCAGCACGACGTTCTGGTGCTGAGTTCGTATCGCCCTGGTCAACCCTGGACCGACTCCCAGATTCAGGGCCTGCATGAGCGTGTGCAGCAGCAGCCGTTTGAGACGCGGTTGTGGGTGGAGTATCTGGATGCGGTGCGCTCACCGGAGGCGTCCAGCCAGTTTGCGCAGTGGTTCCAAGGGCGTCATGGCGGGAAGCGCTTCAGCGCCATCGTGGCCTTGGATGACGCTGCCATCCGGTATGTGCTGGAGCATGGCGCTCTGTTTGGGATGGACACGCCGCTGGTGTACGGGGGTTGAACGACAAGGGCCTGCGGGATGCGCTGCCGAGGAACCGTTTCACTGGGGTATTCGAGGACTTCACGCTCGATTCCATTCTCAAGATGGCGTGGCGGCTTCATCCGGACCGGAAGCGCGGCGTAGTCATTCAGGACAACTCGTCGACGGGCCGGGGAGTCGCGGGGGGATTCCGCGAGGCGGAGAGTCTGGCTGGGGGAGCGAAGTTTGCGTACTGGAACGGGGCGGAGCTGACGCAACGGGAGTTGGAGACGCGGCTACGGTCGCTCGAGCCGGATCAACTGGTGTTTCTGCTGCCGATGAACAGTTTGCGGGACCAGCCGCATGTACCCTCGCACCGCGTGGTGACCATCGTCGCGGCGGCGACACAGGCTCCGGTGTACGCGGTGGGCATCGAGGATCCGGAGTCGCTGCTGTTCTGTTCGACGGCGAACATGGGGAAGGGGCATGGCCACTTCGTGGCTCAGCAGTTGATTCGCGTGTTGCAGGGGGAGCCGCCGGCGCGGATCGCGGTGATCACCGATGAGTTGCTCGACTTCGTGTTCGACTACAAGCAACTGGCGCGGTGGGGAGTGGATGCCCAGTCGTTGCCGAAGAACTCGACGCTGGCGCATGAGCCAACCGGGCTGTGGTACCGCTACGGGAGTTGGATCGCGGGGGCGGCCGTGTTGGCGCTGGCGCAGACGGGGATCATGCTGCTGCTGATGGCCAACATCTGGAAGCGGCGGCGGGCCGAGCGGGCGCTGCATGAGGCGCTGCTGGCCGAGCAGGCCTCATCGAAGGTGAAGGGCGAGTTCTTGGCCAACATGAGCCATGAGTTGCGAACGCCGTTGAACGGGTTGCTGGGGATGTCGCAACTGTTGCATGAATCGGAGTTAAGCGAGGAGCAGCGGCTTTCCGTGGATGCGATTCAAAGTTGCGGCGGCTCGCTGATGAACCTGCTGAACGACATTCTGGAGCACTCGCGGCTGGCGGCGGGGCATGTGCGGCACGAGCCACGGAGCACCGACATCGTGCAGGTTGCGCGGGAGGTGATGCGGCTGATGGAGCCGGCCGCCATGCGGGCCGGGCTGGAGCTGCGGCTGGAGGCAAGCGCGGAGACGCCGGCGGCGGCGATGCTGGACCCGTACCGGGTGAAGCAGGTGCTCACCAATCTGATTTCGAACGCCATCAAATTCACGGCGAGTGGAACGGTGACGCTGCGCATTGAGGCCAGGGAGGAGCGGCTGCGATTTGAGGTGGCGGACACGGGGCCGGGCATCGGACGGGCGGACCAGGCGCGGATTTTCGAGCGCTTTCAACAGGTGGAATCGGGGGCGGCGACGCCATCGGGGGGCGTGGGGCTGGGGTTGACGATCTGCAGCCAGGTGGTGGCGGCAATGGGCGGGCGGATCGGCGTGGAGAGCGAGGCGGGAGAGGGTTCGACGTTCTGGTTTGAATTGCCGCTGCGGGCGCCGGACGAGGGGACTGGGGAGGCGGCGGCAGCGGCGCCGGATGGGAGGGAGGAGGAGTCGCTGGAGGGACGGAAGGTGCTGCTGGTGGAGGACAATTCGACCAACAGCCTGATCATCGAACGGACGCTGAGCCGGCACGGGTGCGTGGTGACGTGCGTGGAGGACGGGTTGGGAGCGGTGGAGTTGGCCACGCAGAGAGAGTTCGATGTGATTCTGATGGACATCCAGCTTCCGGGAATCGACGGCGTGGAGGCGATCCGGCGCATCCGGGCGGCGCCGGGAGGCTCGCGCGGAGCCCTGATCGTGGCCCTCACCGCTTTTGCGTTTGATGAGGACCGGCAGCGCTGCCTGGCCGCCGGAGCCGACGATCACATCGGCAAGCCGGTAAACCTGCGGTTTCTGCGCGAGCGCATCGCCGGCCGCGGCAGCCGCTGGGTTGAGGCGAACTGGGGGCGGGTAAGCTCGGTGGGTAAGCGCTGCGGGTGGGCGCGCGGCGGCGGGTGGGCGCAGCGGAGGCGCTGGATGCGCCTAGAGTTTGCGCAGGGCGTGTTCGAGGGCTTCGATGAAGAAGTACTCGCCCCACATGACGCTCTCGTTGACGCCGAGGTTCTTGTGGATGTGGTAGACGCCGCCCTTGAGCACGCCTTCCCATTGCGGATCGCCGTCGGCGGTGTATTTCTCACACAGCGTGCGCAGAATGCGGAGCGCGGTGGACCAGTAGAAGTGGCCCTTGATGGGGTCGGAGAGCAGGCGCGAGAGGCGCAGCATGCCGGCGGCGGCGATGGCGGCGGCGGAGGTGTCCACCTGCTTGCGCGAATCGTTGGGCGCGTTGTAGTCCCAGGGCGGAACGCCATCGGCGGGGGTGTGGGCGATGTAGTAGTCGCAGCAGGCTTCGGCGGTGCGGAGGAAGTGCGGGTCGCGGGAATACTCGTAGGCGGTGCCGAAGCCGTAAAGGGCCCAGGCAAGTCCGCGCGACCAGCAGGAGTCGCCGCGGTAGCCCTGGTGGGTGGTTTGCTTGAGGAACTCGCCGGTATCGAGATCGAAGAGGCCTTCATGAGCCGTGGAGCCATCGCCGCGGACGAGCGTGCGGCGGGTGGTGAGGCAGTGGCGGATGGCGATGTCGCGCAGGCGGCGGTCGCCGGTTTCACGGGCGGCGTAGAAGATGATGCCGACGTTCATCATGATGTCGATGAAGAGGGAATCGTCGGAGACGAAGCTGCGCAGGTAGTGGCCTTTTTCCTTGAAGCGCATGGCGAGGGTCTGGCCGGCCTGGATGAGGACATCATTGAGCGCTTTGTCGCCGGTCTGGCGATACCAGCGGTGGTAGGTGCTGAGGAAGATGAAGCCGAGGTCGTGGACTTCGCGGTCGAGCTTGCGCGACTCGAGCGGGCGGGTGTAGCGCACGGCGAGGTCCTGCCAGTAGCGGCCTTCGGCTGACTCCGGGCCTTCGTGTTTGGAGAAGAGCCACATCATGCCGGGGAAGAAGCCGTCGCACCAGTGGGTCCACTTCGGGCCATCGTGCTTCCAGGCGCCGTCCTGGGTGTACATGGGATAGAAGTCGGGGTGGCGCTCGATGAGGGACTGCGTCTGCTGCTGAGCGAAGTCCATGGTGCGCTCAAACAGGGCGCGGTCGGATTCGAGTTCGAAGTGGATCACAACATTCAGGTTAGCGCAGTCATTTGCAGGCAGGGGGAGGGCGCGCGGGGCGGACGAAGGCGCGGAGAAAGCGGGCGGGCGGGCTAGACAAGGCCCAGCTCGATGCCCTTGAGCACGGCGCGCGTACGGTCGCGCACGGCGAGTTTGGAGAAGATGGCCGAGCCGTGATTGCGCACGGTGCCTTCGGACATGTCGAGCAGGTCGCCGATTTCACGGTTACTGAAGCCGCCGGCCATGAGGCGCAGAATCTCGGTTTCGCGCCGGGTGAGGGCCTCGACGAGGGCGGCGGCGGACGAGGGCGAAGCCTCTTTCTGGAGGATGCGGCGGACACGCTCGGTGAAGGCGGGCTTGAACGCGGTTTCCCCGGCGGCGACGGCGCGAATGCTGGCGGCGAGATCCTCAAACGAGACGGCCTTGAGGAGGAAGCCGCGGGCTCCGGCGCGAATGCCGCGGAGCAGCATGTCGTCGTCGTCGAAGGTGGTGAGCAGGAGGGCGGGCGGGAACGGCGTGCCCTGCTGGCGCAGGCGCTCGAGCACTTCGACGCCGGAGAGCTTGGGCAGTTGGATGTCGAGCAGGGCGACATCGGCCTCGGCGGAGGCGAGCAGGCGGAGTGCGTCGTCGCCGTCCTCGCCCTGGGCCACGACCTTCAGATCGCCGGTGAGGTCGATGAGGTCGGCAATGCCGCGGCGGATGAGGGCGTGGTCTTCAATGAGCAGGACGCGGATCACCGGCGCTCCTTTGCGTGGGGGAGGGAGAGGGAGAGGAGGAAGCCGGCTTCGGGCGGGCTGGACCAGGAGAGCGAGCCGCCGAGGGCTTCGACGCGCTCGCGCATGCCCTGCAAGCCGTTGCCGGGCTGGATGGAGGCGGCCCCCTGGCCATCGTCGCGAACTTCGAGCACACTGCGGCCGTTGTTGGTGGAGAGGGTGAGCCAGATGTTGCGGGCCCCGGCGTGGCGCATGGCGTTGGTGAGGCCTTCCTGGGCGCAGCGGACGAGGGTGTGGGCGGATTCAGGATCGTCGATGGAGGCGGCGCCGGAGAGCTCAAGGTGGACCGGCGGCGAGGGTACGCCGGCGGCGAGGGCCTGAAGCGAGGCGGCGATGTCGAGGCTGCGGTCGTCGCGCATGTGGGCCACGGTTTCGCGGACATCGTTCAACAGGAGCCGCGAGATGAGTTGCGAACGCTCGACGATGGGCGCGGCCTCGGCGGGGGGCAGGCGGGCGGCGAGTTCGAGGTTAACGGCGAGGGCGGTGAGGTGATGGCCGAGGGTGTCGTGGAGTTCGCGGGCGATGCGGATGCGTTCGCCCATGCGGGCGGTTTGGGCCAGCAGGTCGCGGGTGCTTTGCAGGGCGGCGTTGAGGTGGAGCAGTTCGCGGCTGTGGCCGCGTTCGGCGACGACGAGGCGGCCGGCGGCAAAGGCCACGCCATTCCAGCCGCAAATGGTGAGGGCCGAGACGAACACCTGAAGGGGAAGCGGAAGGTGTTCGACATGGCCGATGGGAACGAAGCTGCCGTCGATCCAAGACATGAGCGCCACGAAACAGACGAGGGCCATGAGAGCCATGAGCCAGCGCCAGGCCTGCTTGCCGGGGAGGGTGACGGCGACCTGAGCGGTGATGAGATGCGCGAGGTCGAGCACGAGCAGGTAGGAGAGCACCAGTTGGACGCCGATGAGCAGATGGACCCAGAGCCTGCCGGGGCGTTCGCGGGGGCGGGTGACGACCCAGGTGCTCCAGGCGAAGAGCGCGGTGAAGGTGAGGGCCAGGGTGAGGCCGGCGGCGAGGATTAGGTTCAGGTCGTGCGCGCGGGGGCTTCCGGCCAGCGCGGCAGGCAACCCGGCGACGGCGTTGGCCACCGGAGGGAGGGCGACGATGGCCACCATGATCACGCAGGTGAGCCGGAAGGCGGTGATGAGGGGCATGCTCATCTCCCCCCATTCTGGCGTGCCGGGGCGGATCTGGCGAGTGTCATTTGTCATGGCCGGTGGAGATGACAAAGCACACTTCCGGCGCCTCGGGCTCTGCGCGCATGCTGGGGGCAAGGAGCAACCATGAGGAATCGATGGATGTGCGCAGCCGCCCTGCTGGCGGCGTTGACGATGCCGGCGCGGGCCCAAACCGGGGCCGCCGTGCCGGAACTGGCCGAATTGGACCGGCGGATCGAAGCCGCGATGCGGAAGTGGGAGTTGCCGGGAGTTTCGGCGGCGGTGAGCTACCGCGGACGGCTGGTGTACGCGCGGGGCTTCGGCGAAGCCGACCGGGAGACGAAGCGGGCCGTGCAGCCGCGGACGCCGTTCCGGATCGCCAGCATGTCGAAACCGGTGACGGCGCTGACGCTGTTGAAGCTGCAGGAAGCAGGCAAGCTGAGCCTGGACGACAAGGTGTTCACGATTCTGCCTGAATTCGCGCCGCTGCTGGGCGACCCGCGGATGGCATCGATCACGGTGCGGCAACTGCTGCAGCATACGGCCGGATGGGACCTGACGGCCTCGGGCGACCCGATGTTTGTCGACTACGCCACGCTGGCGGGGCTGGGCGGGCCGTTTCCGCCGCCGCTGGAGGCGATCCTCGCTTTCTGGCTGCAACAGCCGTTGGATTTCGCGCCGGGGACGAAGCAGGTGTACTCGAACTTCGGCTATGCGGTGGCGGGCCGGGTGATCGAAAAAGTGACCAGCCTGCCCTATGGCGAGGCCGTGAGGCGGACATTGCTGCTGCCGCTGGGCATCACGCGCATGCAGACCGCGCGGACGCTGGCGAGCGCTCCCGGCGAGGCGCGCTACTACGGCAGCGGAAACGACCTGGCGTTGTCGATTTTTTCGGAGAAGCCAACGCCGGTGCCGGAAGCCTACGGCGCGTGGTCGATCGAGAACATGGATGCGCATGGCGGCTGGCTGGCCACGCCGGCGGAGTTGCTGCGCATCGTGGCGGCGGCCGACGGATCAGACGGGGGGAGCTTTTTGCAGGCCGAATCGTACCGCCAGTGGACGGCGCGGCCGGCTGCGGTGCCGGCGGGAGCGGCCTGGTATGCGATGGGCATCGACGTGACCACTTCCGGCAGCAGCCAGGCGCTTTCGCACAACGGGGCGTTGAGCAACAGCAATTATGGAATCTTCGCGCGCAGCATGGGCGGGTGGACGTTTGCGCTGGTCACGAACAAGGGGTTTTCCGACGCAGATGCGGCGAAGTTCGGCCAGTTGGAGGAGGAGGTGCTCATTCTGTTTGGCCAGACGCTGAGCGAGTTGCGGCAGTGGCCGGCGGGCGATCAGTTTGCCTTGTTCACAGGCGCGGCTGCGCCTTCTGCCAGTGCAGCGGCGATGGTCAGCTCGGCTTCGGGCCGGGGCGGTGCGGTGGCGCCAGGTGAAATCCTCAGCCTCTACGGCGGCAACCTGGGCCCGGCGCGCGGTGAGGCCGTGGCCTTCGCGCAGGGGCGGTTCGGCAGCGAGCAAAGCGGGACGCGCGTGTGGTTTGACGGCGTGGCGGGGAGTCTGCTCTACGTGCAGGAGGGGCAGGTCAACGTCATCGCGCCGTTTGATCTGGCGGGCAAGCGCGAGGTGCGGATTACGGTGGAGCGCAACGGAGCCTGGGCGAGTCCGGTGGTGCTGCCGGTGGTGGCCGCCAAACCGGGGTTGTATGCGGCGGCTGGCCGCGCCCTGGCGTTGAATCAGGATGGCCGGCTGAATGGCCCCAACGCGGGGGCGCGCCGCGGGTCGGCGGTGGCGCTGTTTCTGACCGGAGGCGGTGCGCTGGAGGGAACGATGGCCGATGGTTCGGCGCAGCAAGGCGTGGCGCGGTTGCGGCAGACGGTGACGGCCACTGTGAACGGCGCCGCGGCGCGGGTGCTCTATGCCGGCGGCGCACCGGGACTGGTGCAGGGGCTGGCGCAGGTGAACATCGAGATTCCACAAGGCGTCGCGCCTGGAGCGGCGCAGGTTGTGGTGACAGTGGGTGAGGGGGTCTCGCCCGCGGCCGGTCTCTTCGTGGAGTAGAGCGGCCAAGTGAGGGGGCAGGCGGCCGTCTGTGGGCGCCGCCTGCCCGTTGTGTCCCTGCCCGTTGATTTACGGCTTCGCCGGCGAGGCGATGGAGAGCATCAGGCGGAGCCCCTTGCGAAGCTCGGGGCGGTTGCCGGTGATGCCGATGGTGAAATGGCCGGGGAGGGGCGTGCGTTCGCCGGGTTCGAAGTCGAGCAGCATCTGGCGGGTGGTTCCCATTTGCGGCGGGAGAACATCGTCGAGGCGGATGGGGGCTTCGGCAAAGACACCGCCGGATTCGATCTGTTCGAAGACGAGCGTGTAAAAGGTAAGCGGCGAGCGGGCGGGCAGCGTGCCGCTGCGCAGAAGGCGGCCGTGGATGACGGCTCCCTTGGGCAGGTAGGTGTGTCCCTTCATGCGGGCGGCCTTGGTAAGCGTGATGCGGATGGGGCTGCCGACAACGACGGGATGCGCGGCCTTCTCGTCGAGCCCGCCTTCGAGCGACAGCCCGGCCGGGAGCGCGGGGATGGGGACGGGGGCTGTGGGGGGCGGCGCGCCTTCGGCGGGAGGCTCGTCAAAGATCAGCGTGGATTCGCCGGCATATTGGCGGCAGTTGTGGAAGCGGGTGCGATTGCGGTTGGCCGTGCCTTCGGTGTCGGTGATGACGAGGTCAGAGGAGGTGGGCAGGAGGAAGCGTTCGGGGCCGATGGCGATGCGCTCGTAGGTGATGGTGTCGGAGGTGGATTGAATTTCCAGGTGCGGCGGGATCTCTTCGGCGGCGTAGGAGAGGCTCACCAGGTCGAGCGTGGCGGCATCGATGGCAAACTCGCCGTGATAGCCGACGACGGCCTGTTGGGCGCCGCCGGTGCGGTCGGCCACGCGGAGCATGTAGCCGCTGAGGTTTTGCGGCACATCGAAGCGCCAGTGGTGGGTGAGGCCTCCGCTTTCCGATGGGCGCGGGCCGAGGTAAGTGAAGCGCGGCACGTTGCCGAAAAAGACGGCGCGGGCGTGGAGGGCGAAGCTGCCGGTGGAGGAGGTGCCGCCGACCATGTCGCGCAGTTCGCGGTCGTCGAATTTGCGCGCGCCGGGCCAGGAGAAGATCTCCTTGCCATCGATGAGAGCGACCTCGAGGCGGAGCTGGTCGACGAGTTCAAAGCCGCGGCGCGGGTTGCGGCGGCGGGAGCGCTCGATGCTCATCTGGCAGGTGTAGTTGGGCTGGCGGACGAGCACCTGGCGCATGTGCTGTTTGGCGCGGGAAAGCAGGATGAGGTGCTCGGGCAGCGGGGAGGAGGAGTCCTGGGCGAGGAGCGGGCTGACGACGGCAAGCGCTGAGGCCCAGAATGCTACCATCCGAAACATGGCTTCTACCAAGATAACGGTGAACAACAACGGGTCGCTGAAGATTGAAGGCGATTTCACGCTGGTTGACGCGCAGGGGCGCGAGTTTGGGCTGGCCGGCCGCACGGTGTTGGGGCTGTGCCGCTGCGGGTTGTCGGAGAACAAACCGTTTTGCGATGGCTCGCATGCGCGGCAGGGGTTCAGCAGCATGTGCGAGGCGCGCGACCTGCCGCCGCCGAAGCCGAAGGTCTAAGCCTGGTTTCCGGCCGGTCAATCCGTTTCCCCTCCCGCGGTGGTGAAGACACCGCGACGCGGGCTTGCCCTGCACAGGGGAGCCGATAGGCCGAGCACCGCGGGGCTCTCTGGACGCGCCAACTTGAGATAGAGTATGGGGCTGACATGAGGGCAACCGCGTTCGTTTTCCTGACTGTTTTGTGCAGTTTAGAACCGCCAGTGGCCGCCGCCGACGTGGATGTGGTCGTCGTGGGTGCGGGCATTGGCGGGCTGACCACGGCGCTGCGGGCCAGCGAGCAGGGCCTGCGCGTGGGCGTGGTGGACATGGCTTCGGTGTTCGGCGGGCACGCCGTGATGTCGAGCGGCGGGCTGTGCATTGTAGGTACGCCGCTGCAAAAAGAGAAGGGCATCGAGGATTCGCCGCAGTTGGCCTACCAGGACTTCCTGCGCCAGGGGCAGGACGCCAACGAAGCGATGGTGAAGCTGTATGTGGAGCGCTCGAAGGAGTTGATCTACGACTGGCTGACCGGGCTGGGCGTGAAGTTCACCGGCGTCAGCTCGGGCGGCATCGGCAAGACAGGCAATTCGGCCAACCGCTTCCACAGCAATCCGAAATTAGGCTACGGGCTGGTGGCGCCCATCTACCGCGAGTGTCTGCGCAAGGGCGTGGAGTTCCACTGGAACTTCCAGGTGACGGGGCTGGAGACGAAAGCCGGCCGCGTGGTGGGCGTGAAGGGAACCAACCTGCGGACGGCGAAGCCGGCGGCGTTGACGGGGCAGGCCGTGGTGTTGGCGACGGGCGGTTATGAGAGCAACATCGAGCTGGTGAGGAAGCACTGGCCGAAGCATCTCGGCGAGGCGCCGCCCAAAGTGATGCTGGGATCGGGCGTGAATTCGAAAGGCTCGGGGCTGGCGCTGGCCGAAAGCGTGGGCGGAGCCTTGACGAAGATGGATCACCAGTGGATCTATTCGCGCGGCATGCCGGACCCGGCGCACATGGCCGAAGGGCGCGGGTTGTATGTGACCATTCCGGGGGCGATCTGGCTGAACGCCGGCGGCAAGCGCTTTGTGAACGAGATGAGCGCGACGGTGGAGTCGATCCGGGCCGTGGTGTCGCAGCCCGGCGGAACCTACTGGATGCTGTTTGACGAGGCCGCGGCGAACGCGGTGTTTGTGGTGGGGCCTGACTGGCAGGACCGCAAGAAGGTGCGCGCGGAGGTGGTGGACAACGCGGTGATCGTGAAGACGGCGGCGACGCTGGAGGAAACAGCGCGCAGCGCGGGGTTGCCGCCGGACGCGGTGGCGGCGAGTGTGAAGCTCTGGAATGAAGCGGTGGCGTCGGGCGCGGACTCCGCCTTCGCGCGGGCGATGAGCAGCCCGCCGGGACCGCGCGGGGCGTTCCGGCTGTCGAAGATCGAGACCGGGCCGTATCACCTGATGCAGATCTACCCGCTGACGCGGAAGAGCATGGGCGGCATTGCGGTGGATCTCGAGGGACGGGTGTTGAACCAGGCGGGCAAGCCCGTGGCCGGGTTGTATGCGGTGGGCGAAACGACAGGCGAGGGGGGCATCAACGGGCGCGCGGCGCTGGAGGGTACGTTTCTGGGGCCGGCAATTGTGCAGGGGCACATGGCGGCGGCGCACCTGGCGGCGTCAGTGAAGCCGGCGGCTCGGGCCGCGGCGCAAGCGACGCAGAGCGCGGCGGGCGAGGCGGGCAAAGGGTTGAGCGCGGAGTGCACGCAATGCCACGCCATGTCGCGGCTGACGGCGCGCAAGCGGCCGGGCTACTGGCATTTTGAAAAGTTGCACACGGTGGTGGCTGGGCGCGGCACCGACTGCAAGGCCTGCCACGCCGAGATGGCGCCGTATCGCGCGGGGGCGCACCGCATCGACCGCATGGCCCAGATCGACACCTGCGTGGGCTGCCACCTCGTGAGGGAGTAGGCGCCGCTACGGCGTTGGCGCGGTCAGGCGTTGGCGCGGTTCGCGAGTTGGCGGCCTTGTAGCGGTTCGCGCGAGGCGTCGAGCGGCGGCGTCGCGGTCGCGGTAGTCAGAGAGCCTGTTGTTGTGCCCGCTGGCGTCCTCCAACTGGCGGTCGAGCCGGGCGTGAGTCGTGTGCGCGGTGGGGGGGCGCCACGTCTTGGAGCCGCTTTTTCCGAAGTTGCGCAGGGAGCGGGCCACCATGCGGTCGACCATCTTGTGGGCGAGCGGATGGGGGATGCCGGCATCGCGGAGAGAGGCCGTGGCCGCTTCCAGCAGAGGCAGCAGAATGAGGCTGGCCAAGTCGGCGGCGGCTGTATAGAACGGTGTGCCGCGGGTTTCGATTTCCAGCACTCTGCCCCGCGTGGACTCCAACACCTTGCGTGTGCGCTGGACGGCGCGCGGGTCGCCTTCGACCAGGAAATGGGGTTTCTCAAACCAATCGAGCGGCAGGACGGAGGCCGTGCGCGCGCCGCGCCGAGCGAGCGTTTCCAGGTCGCGGCTGTCGAGCGAATCACTGCACAGCACGACATCGCGCCCGCGCCAGTCCGCCACGGCATCGACCATATCGCGGACGAGGTGGGGAACACGCCGCTGCGGGGCGCAGACAAGAAACAGTGTGGCGGCGGGAATATCCGCCACCGAACGAACAGCCACTCCTCCTTTGAGCGCATTCACTGCGCGGCTGGCCTCGCGATAGGTCGGCGCCTTCACTGGACCGATGAGCTTCACGATTTCAGGGAACCGCGAAACCGGACTATGAGTGATGGACCCGGCTGTCAGGAGAGCCAGGCTCATGGATTCCTTCATTGATGAAGCGGGACTTGAGCTGTTGCAACCGGTCGCGGAGCTGCGCGGCCTTTTCGAATTCAAATTTCTTTGCGGCCTCCCTCATTTGCAGCTCCAATTGCGCCAGCCAATGTGCCCGTTCCTCCTCAGACATAGTATGGGGCTCCGCCTCCGGTTCGTCTAGAGGAACGGTGACGTAATCAGCTTCGGCAACGGCGACTAATTGCATGTCAATTGGCTTGATAATCGTTTGCGGAGTAATGCCATGCTCTTCGTTATAGGCGGACTGAATGGCGCGGCGGCGGCCGGTTTCATCCAGCGCCCGGCGCATGGATTCCGTCATCACATCGGCATATAAGATGGCGCGCCCGTTGACGTTGCGGGCGGCCCGGCCGATGGTTTGAATGAGCGAGCCGACCGAGCGCAGGAAGCCTTCCTTGTCGGCATCGAGGATGGCCACCAGGGAGACTTCAGGCAGGTCGAGGCCTTCGCGGAGTAAGTTGACGCCGATCAGTACGTCTATGTCGCCGCGGCGTAAATCGCGCAATATTTTGATGCGGTCGAGGGTGGAAATTTCGTAATGGAGATAGGTACAGCGGACGGCGGCCTCGGAGTAATATTGCGCCAAATCCTCGGACATGCGTTTGGTGAGCGTGGTGACGAGCACACGCTCATTGGCCTCGGTGCGGGCGCGGATCTCCTTCAGCAGATCGTCCACCTGGCCACGAATGGGGCGCACCTCGACGATGGGGTCGATGAGTCCGGTGGGGCGGATGACTTGTTCGACAACGACACCGCCGGACTTGGTGAGTTCATACGGCCCGGGGGTGGCCGAGACATAGACGAGCTGGTGGACGCGGTTCTCAAACTCCTCGAAGGTAAGCGGGCGGTTGTCGAGCGCCGAGGGCAGGCGGAAGCCGTGGGCGACAAGATTTTCCTTGCGCGAGCGGTCGCCGTGAAACATGCCCTGGAGTTGGGGGATGGTCTGGTGGGATTCGTCGATGAAGACGAGGGCGTCGCTGGGCAGATAGTCAAGCAGCGTGGGCGGCGCTTCGCCGGGGAGTCGGCTGGTGAAGTGGCGCGAGTAGTTCTCGATGCCATGGCAGTAGCCGACCTCCTTGATCATCTCCAGGTCAAACATGGTGCGCTGGTGGAGGCGCTGCGCCTCGACGTGCTTGTTCTGTTTGTAGAGCTCAGCCGACCACCACTGCAGCTCGTTGCGGATGGAGGTGACGGCATCGACGCGCGATTGCGGCGTCATCACGTAGTGCGACTTGGGATAGATGGGCAGGCGCTGGTAGGTTTGGCGGATCTGCCCGGTGAGGGGATCGAACTGGGCGAGCGATTCGACCTCATCGCCCCACAGCTCAATGCGGAAGGCGTAGTCGTCGTAGGTCGGGTAGACCTCAATGACGTCGCCGCGGACGCGGAAGGCGCCGCGCTCGAAGTTAGAGTCCGACCGCGCATAGAGGATCTCGACGAGCTTGGAGAGAATCTGCTGGCGGGAAATCTGCTGGCCCTTTTCGAGCATGAGCAGCATGCCGTAGTAGGCTTCCGGCGAGCCCAGGCCGTAGATGCAGGAGACGCTGGCGATGATGACGCAATCGCGGCGTTCAAAGAGCGAACGCGTGGCCGAGAGACGGAGCTTGTCGAGTTCGTCGTTGATGGTGGATTCCTTCTCGATGTAGGTATCGGAGGAGGGAATGTAGGCTTCCGGCTGGTAGTAGTCGTAGTAGGAGACGAAATACTCGACGGCGTTGTGGGGGAAGAAACTCTTGAACTCGTGGAAGAGCTGGGCGGCGAGCGTTTTGTTGTGGGCCAGGATGAGGGCGGGGCGCGAGGTGATCTCGATCACCTTGGCCATGGTGAACGTTTTGCCGGAGCCGGTGACGCCGAGCAGAACCTGGTGTTGTTCGCCGTCGGCGAGGCCTCGCGTGAGCTGGGTGATGGCCGAGCCCTGGTCGCCGCGCGGTTTATAGTCGATGGCCAGGCGGTAGGACATTCCTTCAGTGTACGAATCCGCGACGGGGCCGGGCGCAGCCATGCCGCCCGGCATGCTGTATACTGCGCCCATTGTGTTGAGAGGTCTTTTTTGTCTACTCGCCGCTGCGGCGGCTGTCTGGTGCCAGCACAGCACCTTCAAGCTGAGCAATCCGTTTCAAACGCCGCGGGACCGCGCCGAGGGTGCGATCGTGTATAAGTCGCAGTGCGCCAGCTGCCACGGCGCCGACGGCAAGGGCGGCGGCGGAGGCCCTGACCTGACGCGCGGGCAGTTCAAACACGCCGTGTCGGAAGAGGCGATGTTCCGTGTCATCAACAAGGGCATTGCCGGGACGACGATGCCGGGGTTCTCGCTGAACGGCGCAAAGGTGTGGCAGGTGATTACGCACCTCGCCTCGCTGCAGGTGGCGCAGGGAGCGAGCGGGGGCAATGCGCGGCGCGGGGCGGAACTGGCGGCGGCGCTGCAATGCGCACAGTGCCATGCCGGAGGCGCGCCTGACCTGGCGCTGGCGGCGGCGCGGATGTCGCGGCCGGAGCTGCGTCAGGCGTTGCTCGAACCGGGCGCGGAGGTGGCCACCGAGTATTGGAGTTGGAAGGGCACGCTGCGCAACGGCACGGTGGTGGAAGGGCGGCGGCTGAACGAGGACACCTTCTCGATTCAAGTGATGGAAAAGGGCGGACGGCTGCGCACAATCGACAAGCGGGAGTTGGCACAGTCGGCGCTCGAAGCGAAGTCGCCGATGCCGTCGTTTCAAGGCAAGCTGGCGGGCAAGGATCTGGACGACATGCTGGCGTATCTGGAGAGTTTGCGGGAGGGCAGGCCGTGAGAGCGATTGGGATGGCAGTGGCCCTGTGCGGGGCGGCGTGGGCGCAGTCAGGCGCGGAGTGGCCGACGTATCACGGCTCCTACGCGAGCTGGCACCATTCGACGCTCGCGCAGATTACGCCGGCGAATGCGAAGAACCTGGAGCTGCGGTGGGTGTGGCAGGCGCAGTCGCTGGAGAAGTTCGAGACGACGCCGCTCGTGGCCAACGGCATCCTCTACCTCACCGAGGCGCCGAACACGATTGTGGCGCTCGATGCGGCCACCGGGCGCGAGTATTGGGTGTATGAGCACCGTCTGCCGGAGGTGACCTATCCCTGCTGCGGCAAGGTGAATCGCGGCGTGGCGCTGGCTGACGGTGTGCTCTACATGGGCACGCTCGACATGAAGCTGATCGCGGTGAACGCCACCACGGGCAAGAAGATGTGGGAGACCGAGGTCGGCGATTACCGCAAGGGCTACGCGCTCACGCATGCGCCGCTGGTGGTGAAGAACCTCGTCATCATCGGCACGGCGGGCGGCGAACTGGGCATCCGCGGCTTCATCGCCGCCTACGACGCCAAGACGGGCAAGGAGGCGTGGCGCTTCAAGACCATCCCCGAGCCGGGCGAGCCGGGCAACGAGACCTGGGGCGGCGACTCCTGGAAGCATGGCGGGGCGAGCATCTGGCTCACGGGCTCCTACGACCCGGCGCTCAACCTCACCTACTGGGGCATCGGCAATCCGGGACCGGACTGGAACCCTGGCCTGCGTCCGGGCGATAACCTTTATTCCGATTGCGTGGTGGCGCTCGATGCGACGACGGGCAAGCTGAAATGGCACTTCCAGTTCACACCGCATGATGAGTGGGATTGGGACGCCGTGCAGACGCCGGTGCTGGTGGACGACGTCTGGAAAGGGACGCCGCGCAAGCTGATGTTGTGGGCCAACCGCAACGGCTTCTACTACGTGCTCGACCGCGCCACGGGCGAGTTCCTGCACGGCGTGCCGTTTGTGAAACAGACCTGGGCCGAGCGGCTCGATGCCAAGGGCCGTCCGGTGAAGATTCCGGGCCGCGGGCCGAGCACGCAAGGCGCGCTTACCTTCCCCGGCGTGCAGGGCGGCACCAACTGGTTTGCGCCCTCCTACAGCCCGGTGACGAAACATTTTTACCTCAGCGTGTGGGACGACTATTCGAGCCGCTATTTCTCCTGGGACCAGCCCTACGAGCAGGGCAAATGGTATGTGGCCGGCGGCGTGAAGTCAGACGTGGCGCCGACGCGTCGCGACCGGCTGAACCGGCGCAATCCGGCTTCGGGCTATGGGGCTATTCGCGCGCTGAAGTGGGACACCGGGGAAAAGCTGTGGGAGTTCAAGATGGCCGAGGTGAGCGAAAGCGGGCTGCTCACCACGGCTGCGAATGTTTTGTTCAGCGGCAATCGCGAGGGACACTTCTTCGCGCTCGATGCGACCACGGGCGGCTTGCTGTGGCGTGTGTATCTGGGCGGGCAAGGGGCCTCCTCACCGATCACTTACGCGGTGGACGGCAAGCAGTATGTCACCGTGGCCAATGGCCACTCGATGTTCACCTTCGCCCTGCGCGACGAGGCGAAGTAAGCGCGCGGCGTGCCACGGCGTGAGTCGCGGCGGCGCGCTACTTCCACACGCCGAGAATCGCGCCCATGATGACGAACGACACGGCGTGATAGCCGGCGTTGATCAGGAAAAGCTTCATCGAGCGCGCTTCAAACAGGTAGGTGACGCCCATGGCCATGGCGACCCAGCCGATGCCGGCGAGCGCGCCGGCGGCCATACCCCAGGCCAGGTCGGGCGGGCCCTGCAGGAAGGCGGCGAGGTTGAAGGCCATGATCAGGGCGAGCAGGAACGACGCGCCGAAGACGACGGCGAGCGAGCGCTGTTGCAGTTGAGCATCGCTCAATCCGGTTTCCCGCTGCCAGGCGCGGCCGAAGAGGGCGGGCGAATACCAGATGCCGCCGAGAAGGAATGTTGATAGGGCCGCCGCGCCCACGGCGAGCCAGTTCAGTTTCGAAGGATCCATAGATCCGGTACGATACGGCCATACCGTGAGCGAAGCAAGAGTTGAGGCGCTGAACCCGGAAATGGGGCTGCCGAAGCCGGAAACGGCGCGGCTGGAGCCGAGGCTGGAACCGAGGCCGGAGTTCGCCCTGCGCGACCTGCGCATCCGGCTCATCATGATCCCGGCCTTCGGCGTTGTGATCCCGCTGTTCACCGGGCTGTTCGGGGCGCTCGGGCCGCGCGACGGGCTTTACTGGCTGGGCTACCTGTGGTTCACGGCGCTGTCGTTTCTCATCTGGCACGGCAACCGCTGGATGCTGCTGGTGCAGCGGCGGCGGTTGGACTGGTTTCGGCATCCGGTGCGGAAGATCGTGCTGCTCGTGCTGGCGAATGTGTTCTACACGGCGCCGCTTTCGGTGGCGATGCTGTGGCTGTGGTTTCGCGGTTTGGGGATGGAGGCGGACTGGAGCGCGATTCGCGCCTCGACGCTGATGAGCGTGATCTGCGTGCTGTTCATCACGCACGTCTACGAGACGGTGTACCTGATCCAGCAGCGCGAGTCGGACCTGGTGCGCGTCGAGCAGGTGGAGCGCGCGCGGGCCGAGGCAGAGCTGGAAGCGCTGAAGGCGCAGGTGGACCCGCACTTCCTGTTCAATTCGCTGAACACGCTGTCGTGGTTGATCGAACACGATGCGGGGCAGGCGCGGCGGTTCAATGAGAACCTGGCCGAGGTCTACCGCTACATCCTGCATCACAAGGGGCGCGACCTGGTGATGGCCGAAGAGGAACTGGGATTTCTGACACGCTACTGCGAGTTGCTGCGGCTGCGCTTCGGCGAAGCGGTGGAGTGGGAGCTTCCGAGCGATGGAGAGTTGGAGGGGCTGCTGGCGCCGCCGATCTCGCTGCAGATTCTCGCCGAGAACGCGGTGAAGCATAACGAGCTGTCGCGCGAACGGCCGCTGCGCATCCGGCTGGAGCGGAACGGCGCCGGCCTGACGATGAGCAACGAGCAGCGTCCGCGCACGGGCGTGCGGGAGTCGGGGCGCATCGGGCTGCGCAATCTCGATGAACGCTGCCGCCTGATTCTCGGGCGCGGCATCGAGGTGAGTGAGGCAGGCGGCGAGTTTCGCGTCACGCTGCCAGTGGAGCGGCTGGCGTGAGAATCGTGATTCTGGAGGACGAACCGCTGGCGCGGCGGCGGCTGGCCGAGTGCATCGCGGCGTGCGATCCGGGCGTGGAGATCGCGGCGGAGTTGGAAAGCGTGGCCGGGGCGCTGGACTGGTTTCGCCGCCACAGGCAGCCTGACCTGCTGTTCGCCGACATTCAACTGGGCGACGGGACGTCGTTTGACCTGCTGCGGCAGGCGCGCGTGGAGTGTCCCGTGGTGTTCACCACGGCCTATGACGATTATGTTCTGGAGGCCTTCCAGACGAATGGGATCGACTACCTGCTGAAGCCGATCAAGCAGGAGGCGGTGGCGGCGGCGCTGGAGAAGTACGCGCGCCTGCAGGGGCACTTTCTCGCCGACCATGCCGCGCTGGCGCAGGCCCTGCGGCGGCCCGCCGGCGCGCGCGAGCGTTTCCTCGTGCGCAAGGGCAACGAGTTTCTCAGCGTGCGGACGGGCGATGTCGCGTATCTGTTCAGTGAACACAAACTGGTGTTCCTGGTTACGCGCGAGGCAAAGCGGTTCATGCTGGACAAGGCGCTCACCGAGATCGAGGGGGAACTGGAGCCGGGGCGTTTCTTCCGGCTGAACCGCAACTACCTGGTGTCGATTGAAGCCGTGGCGCGGTGCGCGCCGCACGGCAAGGGCAAGCTGCTGGTGGAGCTGCGGCCGGCAACGAGCGCCGAAGTGATCGTCAGCCAGGAGCGCGCGGCGGCCTTCAAGCGCTGGCTGGGGGAGTAGGCGGCGGAGCGTTGGCCTGCTCGTGGACGGCATTGTAGGCGCAGCCGTAGAGGGCCACGACGCTGAGCATGTACATCCACACGATGAGCGCGATGACGGTGGCCACGCTGCCGTACATGACGTTGTAGTTGGAGAGATTGCGCACGTACCAGCCAAAGGCCAGCGTGAGCAGGAACCAGAGCACGGTGGCGACCACGGAGCCGCGCCACACGGCGGCCCACGATTGCCTGCGGCGCGGTCCGATGCGGTAGAGCAGCATGGTGACCAGCGTTACGGCGAGGAAGGCGACGACAAGGCGGAGCGCCTTGCCGGCGAACAGGAGTCCGGAAGTGGCCTGGCTGAGCATGGCGTCATCCTGAAGCAGTCTCAGCACCCAGCGTTCGCTGCGGTCGCCAAAGAGGATGAGCGCCGAGGCGCCGACGGCGGGCAGCGCCGAGGTGAGCACGAGCAGGGCAGCGTAGCCGCGCTGCTTGTACCAGGGCCGGCCGACGGGCACGTGATAGACGGCGTTGAAGCCCTCCATGAGACTGAGCATGAGTCCCGAGGCGGCGTAGAGACTGATGAGCGTGGCCCCGATGAGGACCGACAGCGGGCGCTGGCCTTCCACGGCGAAGCGCTTCAGCACCAGCTCTTCGGCGCCCGGCGGAACGATGTGTTCGAGAAACCAGGAGAGCACGGGGAGCACGGCGTCGGCCTGGGCCTGCACCAGGAGGGTGGCCAGTGTTGTCAGAACGGGGAAGAAGGCGAGCAGGCCGGAATAGGCGGCGCCCTTGGAGATGGAGAGGCAGTTCTCCTCGTAGGTCATCCAGGCGGCGCGTTTGAGAAGAGCCAGAGTGCGCGCCAACATGGTCAAACCCCTTGGGGACGGCGTGCGCGCCACAGGGCGCGGACACACAGGCTGAGGGATATGGTCCAGGCCAGAAGGGAGAGCCAGCCGAAGAGGCGCGTCTCGCGTGTGGCTTGAAATTGCAGAACGACGTGTGAGTGGGCGGCGGGCTCAAGACGGGCGAGCAGGAAGCCGAGTTGATCGGCGCTGGTGGGAACGGGCTTGCCATCTTGCGTCACCCGCCAGCCGGGATGGTAGTTCATCTGCACCGAAAGGAGCTTGTCCGGTGGAACCGCGGCGCGCACTTCGATGCGCGACCGCGATGGCGCGTAGGCATGCACGGCCGGCCGGCGGGGATCGTGGATGGCGGCGAGGTAGCGGCTGAGGGCGCGCGTGCCGGCGTTGAGCGGCGGTTCGTTCACCACGTCGGAGGGGCTGATGAGGTGCGCGAGGCCAGAGTAGGGCAGGCGGTAGATGCGGTCGCCGCGATCATCATGCACGCGCGGGAGGAGGCCTTCGAACTTCTCCGGAAGCCGCGTATCGCGGAAATACTCCGAGGAATCGGGCGTATGCACAGCGACATATTCGACTCCCAGGGCGGCGAGCAGAAGAGCGGAGTCGCGGCCTTCCGCGCCGGGCTTGCTGCGGGCTGATGTGCGGGCGCGGTAGAGGAAATCGACGGGACGGCGGTCGGCGAGGCCCGATTCAAACGTGCCGCCCATCTGCGGGATCGGGGCCAGAGCGTTCAACCGGTAGCGTGTGCCTCCGGAAACGGCGACACGCCCGCGCGGGCGCAGATTCATCAACGCATCGACGGTGCGCACCTCGGCCGTTTGGCGCGCCGGGATGGGATGAAGCGCCGGGTAGGCGGTGAGGGCGTAGAGCCGCACCTGGTTGGCGCCGAGCAGCACGAAGGCGATGAAGAGGGCCGCCCCCGCCAGTTGCGTGATGAGCCAGCGATGTTGCAGGGCCCGGCGGAGGGTCTCCATGGCGAAGAGGATCGCGAACAGCTCAAACTCCATCGCATAGCGGCGCGATTCGGGAAGCGTGTTGTAGCCGAAGCGGTAGAAGCCGGCGACGATCCAGGCGAAGCCGAAGGCGCAGAGCGTGAGATAGCACCAGAAGAACGACTGGCGCGCGCGCAGGAACAGCAGGCGGATGAGCAGCGCGCCTACGGGAAGGCCGAGCATCATCCAGACCTGCGAATTTTGGAACTTGTACTCGTAGGCGTCCTTGGGCCAGTTGAAGGCCATGGTGGAAACGAAGGTTGGTGTCAGCCAGAAGGCCGCCAGCAGATAGGCCAGCACGGCCGCGGCGAGAACACGGGTGACGCGGAAGTTGGTCCAGGCGTGCGTGCCGAGGCCGGCCAGCAGCAGGGCCAGCATGCACCAGGCGAGGGCGACGGCGGCGATCCAATTGGACAGCGTCACGGCCATCATGGCCACGGCGGCGAGAAAGATGCGCCAGAAGCCGGGGCGCGTGGCGGCGAACCACGCGGCGATGATGGCCAGCGGCAGCAGGGCCAGCCCGACGTTGTGCGGCCCCTCGCCGTATTTCACCAGCACCTGCAAGCGCCACGGCAGTTGCGCCAGGCCGCGGTCGCCATCGAGCTGTTCGAAGAGCGCATAGCCGGGGGACCACAGCGTCCAGGCGAGCGCGCTTAGGGTCGCCCACAGCGTGCTGCGGGTGAACAGCCGCACGAGCCACCAGACAGCCAGCGGCGCGCAACAGGTGGCCACGGCTACGAGCAGACGCCAGAGGTAGGGGAACTCGATGGCGGGCAGCAGGCGCGTCGCAGCGGCCGCTGCGTAGGGCAACAGCGGCAGGTAGAGAAACTGCGTGGGCAGGCCGTTGTAGTGGAGCGGATCCCAACTCCACGGATGCGGGTTGGCGGCGATGGTGCGGGCGATGGAGGCGTAGCCCATCTCGATGCTGTCGCGGTAGACGGATTCGCCGGGGAAGAACAGGATGAGATTGAAGCCGAAGCTCACCACGGCCACGGCGGCGAGGCCGGTGAGCATCACCGTGCGCGTGCGCCAGCCCGGCGCCAAGGGGCCGCCGCCGCGCGAGGCGAGGAGCAGGTAGAGCAGGATGAGCGCGGTCAGGGCGGTGACGAGGCGCCCGATGGCGTTCTCGCGGGGCAGCGTGAAGGTGAGCAGGATGTCGCCATCGCCGGCGGGCGCGTCGATGAGGAGGAAGCCGAGCGGGTCGCGGCGCACGGGGAGCGAGGCCCCGGCCCCGGAGTAGGCGCGCCAGTAGGGATCGAAGTTCTCCTGCACCACCAGCGCTTCGCCTTCCTCGAAGCGGGCGCGAACGCGAATGCGGTCAGGCGCTTCGCGAGTCACTTCGGGACGGCGGTCGGGGCCCTGCTCAATCGCGGTGGTGTAGGCTCGCAGATGATCGACATTCACCGGGCGGGCGATGGTGGGCACGGCCTCCAGTTGCGACTTGCGCACAATGCGCGCGCGTTCGGGGAAGCGGCGCGGAATGCGGTAGACGAAGTCGCCCTGGCCGCTCGCGTAGAGCGTGTCCATGTGCTTGGCGAAGAGGTCGGTGCGGACATAGTCGTGGTAGACCTCGGTGGACGACTTCTCGTGCACGGCGATGGCGCCGACACCAAAGGCCTGCATCCAGACCTTGGTCATCTCCGGATCTTCACCATAGGTGGCCTGGTAGTAGGGCTCGATGACGAGGTCATTCAGCATGCCCTGTTCGGAGCCGCCGCCGAGTTGCGGAATGTGATGCCAGGTGTTGAACCAGAAGCGCAGCGAGCCCGTGGCCAGGATACGTTCGCCGGGAAGGTGCGCGGCGATCCACTCCGTCATGCGGTATTCGATGCGGTTTTGGGGGGTGCGGTCTTCGGGGAAATAGTCCCAGGCGCGGCGGATGTAGCCTTTGGCGGGAACCAGCGCGGCCACGAACAGCAGCACGGCGAGCGTGCGCGGCAGCCATTGCCCGAGGCGCGCATGCATGGGGCCGAATCGGCGCGCGGCCAGCCAGCGCAGGAATTCGACGCCCAGCAGGATGAGCGCGAGGTCAAGTTCCGGGGCGAGGCGCTGCGGTTCGCCGGCGACGCGGAAATCGAAATGATTTTGCCCTGCCACGTTGAGCGTGAACAGCATGGCAAAGCCGGCGACGAAGACGAACCAGGCCCGCTGCGGCTGTCCGTTGGCCCTGCGCCAGGTGAGCAAGGCGTAGAGGGCGATGAGAACAACAGCGAGAATGGCCGACCAGAGGTGCCCCGGCTGCGATACCCAGCGCAGGTTGCGCGTCGTGATGTCGAGATAGCTGGGGGAGAGCCAGAAGGCGGTGAGGCCATAGGCGAGCAGGGCGATGGCGGCGCCGCGCAGCCAGACCCACCAGTCCTTCTCGGCAAGGAAGACGGCCCAGGCCAGGAAGGGGAACATGAGCGCCAGGGCGGTGGCTCCGTAGAAATTGATGGAGACCGCGGCGGCGCACAGGATGGCCGAAACGGCAAGCCAGCCCGACCGGCCGCGGCGCAATCCGAACCAGGCCGCGCCGAGGGCCCACGGCAGCAGCGCCCAGGCCGACATGTGCGGCCCTTCACCCCACCGCATGAGCGCGTTGAGGCGATTGGGCAGCCAGTAGTGCGGCTGCACATCGTCCCAGAATTCGGGCAGGATCAGATAGCCCGGCGAGATGAGCAATGAGGCCATCGCCGCCGCAGCAGCAGCCGGCCGCGACCGCGTGCAGACAAAAACGAAAAAGTAGACACCGCCGATGGCGACGCAATAAAACAGGGCAACGAAGAGATGGTAGGAGTGGGCAAAGCTGCGCCCGGTCCACTCGTGCAGCAGCGCCACGCCGTAGCGCAGACCGGGCGGATAGATGTAGTCCCAGCGCGTGCCGCAATACCAGTTGGGCTGCCAGTTGGGGTGGGGCAGGTTGCCGGCAAGGAAGTGGGCGTCGGAGATGAAGGTGCTCTCGATGGTGCCCCAACTGTCGAGAAAGCCCAGTTGGAAGATGGGCCAGATGAATACGGCCGCCAACAGGGCCAGCAGGATGAGATCGAGTGCCGGGGCCAGCCGGCGGCGAAGGTCAGACAGGGGCATGCCCGTTGGATGCGTTCGTCACGCTGGAATAGCGGCGGCGGAGGCTTTCAAAGCGGCGCTGTTTCCACAGTCCGCCACGGTGCAGAATGTAGCGGGCCAGCACCCAGAGGATGGACAGGCCGTAGCGCGAGCTCTGCAGGAAGGAAGCCGAGGAGGCCTGCGGGAAGTAGCGCGTCGGCACGGGCACTTCGGCGATGCGCGCCTTCACCTCGACAAATTGCGCCATGATTTCCTGGTCAAAGATGAAGTTGTCGGAGTTCATTTCGACGTGAACGGCTTCCAGAATTTCGCGCGTGTAGGCGCGGTAGCCGGTGTGGTACTCAGCCAGCGTGAGGCCGAACACGACGTTTTCACACATCGTGAGAAAGCGGTTGGAGATGTACTTCCACCAGGGCATGCCCTGCTCCATGACGCGCCCGCCGAGCAGGCGCGAGCCGAGCACGACGTCGGCTTCGCCGCGCTGGATGGGCGCGATCACTTCCGGCAGCAGGGTCGGGTCGTATTGATAGTCCGGATGAACCATCACGATGATGTCGGCGCCGGCGCGCAGGGCCTCGCGGTAGCAGGTCTTCTGGTTGGCGCCGTAGCCGTAGTTGCGGTTGTGGACGAACAGCTCCAGCCCGAGCTCACGGGCGATCTGAATCGTCTCGTCGGAGCTGCCGTCGTCGACGAGAATGACGAGGTCGACCACGTCGTGGGGCAGCTCGGCATAGGTCATGCGCAGCGTGCGGGCGGCGTTGTAGGCGGGCATGACAACGACGACCTTGGGTTTAGCGGCCGGCGAAGGGCTCATGGCAATCTCCTCTCCGGACGGGCCTCGACGATGAACTGGTAGGCGAACAGCCGCATCCAGCATTTCGCCAGCGCGGCGCTCACGGCGTTGGCCGCGCGCAACCAAAGCGCGTGAGCCGAGCGCGGAAATTTCAACTCGAGGGGCGGCGTGGTCAGCGAAACCAGCTTGAGCGAGAAGCCGGCGCGCTCAAACAGGCCGAGCCAGCCGTCCCACATATAAAAGTGGAGGTGGGTGCTGTCAAACAGGCCCTTGTCGTGCTGGGGGAAAGAGCCCGCCAGGACATGAAGACGAAAGTACCAGTGGCCGCTGTTGGGCAGCGAAGCCACCAGCCGGCCCCCGGGGGTCAACAGCGCGTGCAACTGGCCCAGCAGGGCGGCGGGATCGCGCAGATGCTCCAACACGTCGGCGCATAGAACCCAATCGTAGGCGCCACGCAGCGCGGGAAGTCCGGCGTCAAGGTCGACCTGATGGAATTCCAGTTTGCCTTCAAACTCAGGTACAAGCGGATAGCGCTCCAACGCCGTCACCGCGAACCCGCGTTCGGCCAGCATCACGGCGAATTCGCCCGTTCCGGCGCCCACGTCGAGGATGCGCTGGCCATGGCCCGAGGCGGGCAGCAACCCGAGAAGCTGTGCGTGGCTGCTCGTGGCGCTCACTTTCAGCGCATAATGGGCGCGGTTTGGGGTGGTGGCAGTCAACGGAATTTCCTATTTAGTGTAACTGTTTAGCGGAAGCGGCGGTCGCTGGAAGAGGTCGTCGCGTTGCAGCGGCTGCTCGCCGCGCGCTACCTTGGTTGCTGACTCCATGTCCTGGTTTAGTAAGAAGCAGTCGCCGGTTCCGATGCCGGACAGCGAACGGACGGTGAAAACCGAGGGGCTGTGGCAGAAGTGCGACGGCTGCGGCCAGATCATCTGGCGCAAGTCGCTCGAAGACAACCTCCATGTGTGCGATAAGTGCGGTCATCACTTCCGCATCGATGCGCGCGAACGGGTGAGGCTGCTCATCGACGACGGCACCTTCGAGGAGAAGGACGCTTCGCTGGCCACGACGGACCCGCTGGCCTTTGTTGACTCGCGGCCCTACCGCGACCGCCTCAAGTCGACGCAAAGGCCACTGGCATGCAAGACGCCATCGTCACCGGCAGCGGCCTGCTCATGGGCCGGGCGGTGGAGATCTGCTCGATGGAATTGAAGTTCATCGGCGGCAGCATGGGCACGGTGGTAGGCGAGAAGATCACGCGGGCCATTGAGCGCAGCATCAGCGGTAACGTGCCGATCATCGTGGTTTCCTCCTCAGGCGGCGCGCGCATGCAGGAAGGCGCGGTGAGCCTGATGCAGATGGCCAAGATCTCAGCCGCGCTGATGCGCCTGGACGAGGCGCGGATTCCGTTCATCAGCGTGCTCACTGACCCGACCACGGGCGGCGTCACGGCTAGCTTCGCCATGCTCGGCGACCTGAACATCGGCGAACCGGGCGCGCTCATCGGCTTTGCCGGTCCGCGCGTCATTGAGCAAACCATCCGGCAGAAACTGCCCGATGGCTTTCAGCGCAGTGAGTTCCTGTTGAAGCACGGCTTTCTGGACGCCGTCGTCCCCCGTTCCGAGTTGAAGAGTTACATTGCCGGTGCGTTGAGTTTCTTCGTGGGCAATTAGATTCCCGGGAGGGTTGATTGATGCGTCGCTTCCTTGCCATGGCCGCGGCTTGTGTGTCCCTGCTGCCTGCGGCTGATTTCGATCTGATCGTGACGCGGGCGCGCGTCGTGGACGGCACGGGCAATCCGTGGTACCGCGCCGACGTGGGCGTGAAGGGCGGACGCATCGCCGCCATCGGCAACCTCACGGGCAAAACGGCCGATCGCGCCATCGACGCCCGCGACCGTGTGCTCGCCCCCGGCTTCATCGACGTCCACACGCACATCGAAGGCGCCGTGGAGCAGGTGCCGCGCGGCGACAACTACCTGATGGACGGCGTCACCACGGTGGTGACGGGCAACTGCGGCGGCAGCCGCGTGAAGGTGGCCGAGTGGTTCGCCGAGTTGGAAAAGACCGGGCTCGGGCTCAACGTCGCCACGCTGATCGGCCATAACTCCGTGCGCCGCGAGGTGATGGGAACAGCCAACCGCCAGGCCACGCCGGAGGAGTTGGCGAAGATGGAAGCGCTCGTCGAAACAGCGATGCGCGAAGGCGCCGTGGGTTTCTCCACCGGGCTCATCTACATTCCCGGCACCTATAGCGACACCGCTGAGGTGGTGGCGCTCGGCAAAGCGGCGGGCCGCCACGGCGGGGTCTATGCCAGCCACATGCGCGACGAGGGCGAAAAGGTGCTCGACGCGATTCGCGAGGCCGTCGAGGTGGCCAAGGCCGCCGGCGTTCCGGCGCAACTCTCTCACTTCAAGATCGACACGCCGCGCCTGTGGGGCATGAGCACGCAGTCACTGGCGCTGGTGGAACAGTACCGCCGCGAGGGCGTCGACGTGGTGGTGGACCAGTATCCGTATGACCACTCCTCGACCAACCTCGGCATCACGCTGCCCACATGGGCGCTGGCCGACGGCGACGAGGCGGTACGCGAACGGCTGGCCAGCGGCGAAACGCGCGCCCGCATCAAGAGCGAGATGCTCGAGCGCCTGAAGAACCTCGGCCACGCCGACTACAGCTACGCCATCGTCGCCCGCTACCGCCCCGAGGCCAGCTACGAGGGTAAGAACATCAGCGAGGTGAACGTGCTCATGGGCCGTGCCAAGTCGATCGAGAACGAAGCCGAAACCATCCTCGACATCATGCGGAAGGGCGGCGCGCAGATGGTCTACCATTCCATGGGCAACGAGGATATGGAGCGCATCATGAAGTATCCCAACACGGCCGTGGCCAGCGACGGCGGCGTGCGCGTGTTCGGCGAAGGCATGCCGCATCCGCGTAGCTACGGCACCAATGCGCGCGTGCTCGCCGAGTATGTGCGCAAGCGCGGCGTGCTGACGCTCGAAGACGCAATCCGCCGCATGACGTCGCTGCCGGCGCGCACCTTCGCCTTCCGCGACCGCGGCCAGATTCGCGAAGGCTACGCCGCCGACCTGCTGCTGTTTGACCCGCCGCGCGTCGAGGACAAGTCCACCTACCAGCAGCCGCACCAGTTCACCGAGGGCTTCGACCTCGTGCTGGTGAACGGCGTGGTGATGGTCGACAACGGCAAATTGACGGAGAATCGGGGAGGGCAGGTGGCGCGCCGCTGGGGCGTTACGACGGCGCCCGCGCCGGCCTCTGGACGATGATTCAACTCACCGCCGCATCGAAACACTTCGGCCCGAAAGTTCTCTTCGAAGACCTCAACTGGCTCATCACGCCGCAGGACCGCGTGGGCATTGTCGGCGGCAACGGCACGGGCAAATCGACGCTGCTCAAGATCCTCGGCGGCATGGAGGGCCTTGAGGGCGGGACGATCCAGAAGCAGAAGGACATCACCATCGGCTATCTGCCGCAGGAAGGCTTGAGCCTGCGCGGCCGCACCGTGTTCTCCGAATGCCTGAGCGTGTTTGCCGACCTCAAGGCCAAGGAACGCGAGATGGAAGATCTCACGCACCGCATGAGCGACCTCGATCACGACTCGCCCGAATACCATGCCGTGGCCGAACGCTTCCATGACATCCAGAGCGAGTTCATGACCAAGGACGGCTACTCGCTGGAGTCCAAGGTCGGCATCGTGCTCGATGGCCTCGGCTTTCCGCGCGACGATTGGGAGCGGCTCACCGACGAGTTCTCCGGCGGCTGGCAGATGCGCATCGCGCTGGCCAAACTGCTGCTCGAAACGCCCAACCTGCTGCTGCTCGACGAGCCCACCAACCACCTCGACATCGAGGCGCGCAACTGGCTGGAGAGCTATCTCGAGTCCTACCCCAACGCCTTCGTGCTCATTTCGCACGACCGGTTTTTCCTCGACGTGACGGTGAAGAAGATCGTCGAGGTGTGGAACAAGCGCGTCTGGACCTATCCCGGCAACTACGAAAAATATCTGAAGCAGAAGGAAGAGCGGCGCCTGCAGCACGAGTCGGCCTACAACAACCAGCAGGACAAGATCCGCCAGTTGCAGTTGTTCATTGACCGTTTCCGCTACCAGGCCACCAAGGCCAAGCAGGTGCAGAGCCGCATCAAGGAAATCGAGCGGATGGACAAGATCGACGCGCCGCCGCCGGAGGAAGAGACCATTCACTTTCGCTTCCCGCAGCCGACGCAAAGCGGGCGCATCGTCACCGAGTTCCGCGGCGTGCGCAAAGCCTATGGCGAGAAGCTCGTGCTGGACAACATCGACTTCACCATCGAGCGCGGCGAACGCATCGCGCTGGTGGGCAAGAACGGCGCGGGCAAGTCGACGCTGATCAAACTGCTGGCCGGCACCGAGCCGCTCACATCCGGCAGCTACAAGCTGGGACACAACGTCTCGGTGGCCTACTTCGCGCAGGATCAGTACAAGGAGCTCGACCCCAACGCTCGGTTGCTCGACGATCTGAGCTCGGTCGGCGCCAAGGCCACCATCACCGAACTGCGCACGTTGCTCGGCTGTTTCCTCTTCGGCGAGGACGATGTGCAAAAGCGCATCGGCGTGCTCAGCGGCGGTGAGCGCAACCGCTATGCGCTGGCGCGCGCGCTGCTCGAGCCAGTGAACTTCCTGCTGCTCGACGAGCCCACCAACCACCTCGACATGCGCGCCAAGGACGTGCTGCTCGGCGCTCTTCAGGAATACACCGGCACCGTCGTCTTCGTCTCGCACGATCGCTATTTCATGGACAAGCTGGCCACGCGCATCTACGAAGTTGCCGACCGCGAAGTGCGCGTCTACCCGGGCAATTACGAAGACTACCTGTGGCGCATCAATGGCGGCGGGCTGGCGCCTCCCGGCGTGGTCGCCGTGCATCAGAACGAATTCGTCACCGCGGGTGCGGCGGGCGCTGAGCCGGAGCAGGCGGCCAAACCGGCCGAGCCCGCCAGGAAGGTGAACCCGATCCGGGTGGCGAAAATGCGCGGCGAAGCCAGTGAGATCGAACGCACGCTGGCGCGACTGGAAGCAGAGATCGCCGAGGGTGAACAGAAGCTGGCCGTCTTTGTGAGCGCCGAAGAGATGCAGCGAACAGCGAACGCCGTCGAAGCCGCACGCGCCGAGGCCGACCGTTTGATGGCGCGATGGGAGGAGCTCACCACAGAGCTGGAAGCCCTGGGCGGGTAGCGATGGACCTACAGGAGCAACTCGCTGAGCTGCGGCGCCGCATGGCGCAGGCCTCCGAGCGCGCCGAGGCTCAGGTGGTCCAGATGCAGGACGAGGCACGCGCCCGCCGCGCCGCCGCCGTGGCCCAACTCACTCAGCTCACGCAGGGCGAAGAGGTGCGCACCGCGAAGGGCATCCACCTCGAAGCGCAGCGGCTGTGGGACGCGTGCGCGCATCACGGCACGGTGGACATCGGTTCGCTCATCGAGTTGCCGGCGGATCTCTTCCATGCCGTCAGCGCCGGCGAGGCCAAGCCCGCCCCGCCCGCTGAGTGGGCGTTTCTCGATACGGAAACCACGGGGCTCGCCGGCGGCTCCGGCACCTGCGCCTTCCTGATCGGTGTGGGCCGCATCACGCCCGAGGGCTTTCGCCTGCGCCAGTTCTTTCTGCGCGACTTCGGCGAGGAGCCCAGCGTGCTGGAGGCGCTCACGGCCGAGCTGTCGACCGCGCGCACTCTGGTGACCTACAACGGCCGCGCCTTCGACATCCCGCTGCTCGAAACGCGTTACCGCATGAACCGCGCGCGGCCGCCCTTTGCCTCGCTCGATCATGTCGACCTGCTCTACGGCGCGCGACGCATGTGGCGGCTGCGTCTGGAGAACTGCCGCCTGCAGCAGCTCGAGCGCGAGATCATCGGCTTTGAACGCGAAGGCGACATCCCCGGCGACCAGATTCCCACCGCCTATTTCGACTTCCTCCGAGGCCAGGGCGCGGCCTGGCTGGCCCAGGTGTTTGAACACAACGCGCTCGACATCGTGACGCTCGCCTGCGTCGCCGCCGTGTTGCCGCAGCGCTTCCATGAGCCGGCCAGCAACAAGCTCGATCACCCCGAAGAGATGGTCTCCATGGGCCGCTGGTTGCAGCAAAGCGCGCGCGTCGAGGAAGCCCTGGCGTTGTTCCGCGAGGCCGCCGCGCGCGGGCTGCGCGACGAGTTGATGTCGCGCACGCTGTGGGACGTCTCGCTCATCGAGCGCCGCCAAAAGCACTGGGACGCGGCCGTGGCCGTGTGGAGCGAGCTGGCTTCGTTCGCCAACCCGCACCAGGCGCTTGCGCTCATCGAGCTATCCAAACACTACGAGCACCGCGAGAAGAACTTCGAGATGGCGCTCGAGTGGGCCACGCAGGCGCTCGGCATCGAAGCGACCGAGGAGACCCGCAAGCGCCACACGCGGCTGCTGCGGCTCGCCGGCGGCCCCAAGCCTCGCCGCTTGCTGTAGCCGCTACTCGTGGCGCAACACTTCGAGCGGCTTCTCGCTGAGGATGCGCCAACTGGCCAGCCATCCGGCGAGGTTCGCCACCAGCGCTGAGAGGCCGATAGTGGCCACGATGGGCAGCACGTCCAGGCTCGCCTTGGCATCGAGCAGCCCGGTGAGCAGCAAGTTGGAGAACACGGTAGCCAGCACGCCGCCCAGCAACCCGGCCGACGCGCCGAGGATGAGGAACTCCGTGCTGAAGATGGCCGCCACGCGGCGTCTCGTGCCGCCCAGCGTCTTCAGGATGGCGACCTCCTTCACGCGGCGGAAGCGCGTGCTGGCCACGCTCGAAGCCAGGATGATCGCGCCCGCCAGAATCGCGAACGCCGAGATGAAACGCACCACCATCGCGATCTGATCGACCACGCCCTGCACAATCTCCAGCACGTCGGCGCCGTTGATCACCGTCACTGACGGGAAGCGTTGAAACGAGACGCGCTGGAACTCAGCGACCTTGGCCGGCGTCATGCGCGCAGCGGCGAAATACTGCATCGGCAGGCCATCCAGCGTGCCCGGCGAGAAGATCACATCCATGCCGCCGCCCATGCGCACCTCTTCGGTGCGGAAGACGCAGGCCACCGTGGCGTCGATGATGCGCAGGCCGGAAGAGAAGCGCAGCCGCGCTCCCCTGCCTACGCCCAAATCGCGCGCGGCGTCCTGCGCCAGGCACACCTGGCCGGGCACGGCATTCCGCTCCGCCTTCACGCTCCACCATTCGCCCTGCACCACGTCGGCCTGCGGACGCGGCTCATCGCTGAACGTGACCGCGCGAGCCGAACGAAAGCGGCGCGCCGAGCCTTCCAGCGCAAGCTTGGCCGCTTCCACGCCGTTCACGGCTTCGAGCTTCGCCGATGTGGTGGCGATCACTTCGGCGCCGCTTTTCACCGCCGGATGCGTTCGCAGCAGTTCCGCGATCCCATCCCGTTCGCGCGCCGTGATGTTGATCAGGAACACGTTCGGCATGTTCGGCGGCGAACTGGCCATGAGTTGGTCGAGCAGGCCGCGCTGGATGAGAAACACGGTGAGCGTGAACATCACGCCGACGCCGAACGAGACCAGCACCGCCTGCGCCTGGTTGCCGGGACGATAGAGGTTGGCGATGCCCTGGCGCAGTGTCGGGTTGAGCCGCGCGCCGCGTGCGCGAACGAACAGGCGCAGCAGCTTCAGCAACAGCCAGGCGCATAGCGAGAGGATGAGCAGGCTCGCCACCAGTCCGCCGGAGAAGTAACTGCCCACACGTGCGCGCTCCTGCCAGTCGCCACCGGCCAGCCACGCCGCCACGCCGGCAATCGCCGCCAGAATCGCCAGAGCGCTCAGCCAGGAGGAAGGGCTCCGCCACCAGCGCCCGCGCCACTGCGGCGAGTTCTCCACCATGTCGCGGCGGAAGATGATCGCCGGGCGGATGTGGCGCACGCCGAGCAGCGCGGGCACAGTGAACAGCACCGCTACCAGCAGGCCGATGAGCATCGCTTCCCCGGCCGCGCGCGCATCGGGCCGGAACTGCGGCGTGAGGCTGAAGTAGCGCATGATCAGCAGCGGAAACGCGCCCTGCACGCAGGCCCCGATGAGCGCGCCCAGCAAGCCTCCGGCGAGGCCGAGCACGGCGGTCTGCGCCAGATAGATGCGCAACACCTGGCGCGTCTGCGCGCCGAGACACTTCATGATGGCGATCGAATCAAGCCGCTGCTGCAGGTGCGCATGCATCGTCGCCGCCACGCCCAGCGCGCCCACGATGAGCGTGATCAAACTCACAAGCGACAGGAACCGCTCGGCCCGGCTCAGCCCGCGCGTGATGAGCGGATGCGTTTCGCGGAAATCGGCGATCAGCGCGCGAGGGAAGACCTTCTTGATCTCCTCGCGCACCTCGGCCACGCCGCGTCCCTGTTGCGGCAAGCGGAACAGGTGGCGCTGCGCGGCGCGCGAACCAGGTTGAATCAGCCCGGTGCGTTCGAGGGCTTGCCGCGAGAGCATCACGCGCGGGCCGACGTTCAGGCTGCCCGCCATGCGGTCGGGTTCATTCAACACAATCGCTGCGATGCGGAAGTCCTTGCCGCCCAGCCGCACGGTGGAGCCCACGTTCACGTTGAGCCGGATGAGCAGGTCTTCGCTCACAGCGACCGCATCCACCGCCAGCGCGCCGCCGAGCCGCGACTCGGGCGCGAGCTTCACTTCGCCATAGAACGGATACGCGCCCGGCTCCACCGCCTTCAGCGACACGAGTACCGGGTAGGCGGCCTCAGAGGCGCTCATCATGGACACCGTTTCGGTGATCTGCGTGCGGCGCAGGCCTTCGCGCTCCAGCCGTGCGAACAACTCCTGCTGCGGTGCATCGGGCAGTTCAAAGACGCGCACGCTGAGGTCGGCCGCCATCAGCGTGCGGGCCTCGGCGAGCAGCATCGTGCGAAACGCGCGCCCGAAGCCGCGCACGCCGGCCAGCGAGCCCACGCCCACGGCGACGGCCAGCACGACGAACAGGAACTTCGGTTTCGACGATTGGATCTCGCGCCAGCCGATGCGCAGCGCGGTCCGCCAGGAAAGCCCGGCCGGCGACGAGTTAGCCGCCATGCGCGCGCTCACTGGTTTCATCGCTCACCGCGACGCCATCGTGCAGCGTCAGGCGGCGGTCGGCAAAGGCGGCAAGTTCGCGATCGTGCGTCACCAGCACGAGCGTCGCGCCTTCGCGCCGGTTCAGCGTGAGCAACAACTCGAGCACCTGTTTGCCGGTGTTTGAATCGAGGTTGCCCGTGGGCTCGTCGGCCATGAGAATGGGCGGTTTGCCGATGAAGGCGCGGGCCAGCGCGACGCGTTGCTGCTCGCCGCCGGAAAGCTGCACGGGGTAATGATCGCAGCGGTCGCCGAGCCCGACTTCACCCAGCAGCGCGCGCGCGCGGGTGAGTCCTCCCGCATCCTTGCCATTCAACTCCAGCGGCAGCAGGACGTTTTCCTCCGCCGTCAGCGTGGGGATGAGCTGGTAGGACTGAAACACAAAGCCCAGCTTCTGTCCGCGCACACGCGCCAGCGCATCTTCCTCCAGGCCGCTGATCTCCACGCCATCGAGCGTGATGGCGCCGCTGGTCGGTGTGTCGAGCCCGGCCATCAAGCCCAGCAGCGTACTCTTGCCGCTGCCCGATGGTCCGAGGATGGCCACAAACTGGCCGCGCGGAATGTGGAGATCGATGCCGCGCAGAATCTCCACCCGGTGCGTACCGGTATCCGCGCTCTTAAAAAGGCCCCGCACATCGATCATGAGAGAATTCCATTATCGCAACCGATGCGCGCACTTCTTGTCATTTCGTGTTTTTGTTGGATGCTCTCCGGCTGCGGGAAGACGGAGAATCGTGAGGCCCCGACGGCGCCCGCGCCCACGCCCGCCGCGCGCGAAGCCGCGCAAGCCCCCGCCGACACGCGCCCGGTGATTCTCTGCTTCGGCGATTCGCTCACGGCCGGCTATGGCGTGGAGCCCTCCGGCAGCTACCCCAGCCTGCTGCAACTGGCTCTTGATGCCAAGGGCTATCGCTATCGCGTGGTGAACGCAGGCATCAGCGGCGACACCACCTCGGGCGGCGTCTCGCGCCTGGCCGATGCGGTGGCGATGAAACCCGCGCTCGTGCTGCTCGAACTGGGCGGCAACGACGGCTTGCGCGGGCTGCCGATCGATGTGACGCGGGCCAATCTGGATGAGATGATTCGCGGCTTCCAGGGCGCCGGAGCCACGGTGGTGCTGGCCGGCATGACGCTGCCGCGCAACTACGGGCCGGAGTACATCGGCCAGTTCGAGCAGCTCTATCGCGACCTGGCGCGGCAGTACAAACTGACGCTCATTCCGTTCCTGCTCGAACCGCTGGCCGCCAAACCGGGCATGATGCAAAACGACGGAATTCATCCCACGGCGTCTGGATACCGCGAAGTGATTCCGTCGTTCGTGCGTATTCTCGAGCCGGCGCTCAAGAAGTATCACTGCGTCACTGAGCTGGTCTCCACGCCGGGGGCCTGAATGGCTGCGCCGCTGACGACGATTTCCACGCGCCGGTTGGCCTGCCTGCCGGCGTTGTTCGTGTTATCGGCGGCGGGGCGGCTCTCGCCGTAGCCGCGGGCGACGATGGTGTCGCTGGCCAGGCCCTGGCTCACGAAGTAGGTCCGCACAGTCTCGGCGCGCTTCTCTGACAACGTCTGATTGAAGGCGTCGCTGCCGATGCTATCGGTGTGCCCTTCCACTTCCAGTTTGAGCGCAGGATAGGCCAGCACGATGCCTGAGACCTTGGCGAGCTTCTCGCGCGCCTCGGGCCGCAGGGCGAACTTGCCGAACTCAAACAGCACATCGGGCATGTTGACGATGAGCCCGCGCGCCGATTCGCGCGTTTGCAGCACCGTGTTCAACTGCGCCATCAACTGCTGGCGCATGCGCACCCGCTCTTCCTCGGCCTTGCTGGCGCGGGCCATGGCGTCGTCGGCCTGACCGCGCAGCCGGGCCTGCTCCTCGATCGCCGCTTTGCGCGCCGCTTCGGCGGCGGCCTGCTCACGACGAGCCACCTCGGCCGCGGCCAGAGCCTCGGCCTTCCGCGCCTCGGCTTCCTTCAACGCAGCTTCGGCCTGTGCCCGTGCGGCATCGGCCTCGGCCCGTGCGACAGCAATCTCGGCGCGCTCCCGTTCGGCGCGCTGCCGTTCGCGCTCTTCGCGCTCGGCACGCAGGCGCGAGGTCTCGGCGCGTTCTTCGGCGATCTTGCGTTCGGCCTCGGCCAGTTCGCGCCTCCGCGCTTCCTGTTCAGCAGCCGTTTGCGCCGCCGCCAGACGGTCAGCCGCTTCCTTGCGCTGCGTTTCGAGATATTCCTCTTCCTGCCGCTTGACCGCGATCAGCCGCGCATCCTCGGCCAACTGCGTCACGTTGCGCGCCAGCGACTGGATCTTCTTCGTGTCGCCCTTCGACTTCAGAAACGACTCGGCATTGTAGAGATCGGTCGAGGCCTTGCGCATCGTGTCGGCGGCATACCTCTCGGCGTCAACGGACTTGGCCACAGCCATCGCCTGCCGCGCTTCGAGCAGGTCGAGCGGAATCGAGCGCTTGCCTTCCACTGACCACTTCACGCGCTGCTCAGCGGGCAGCCGCGATACGTACATCCCGCGCGGCATCAGTTCATACTTGGCCTCGATCGGCGTAATCGTTCCCGTCGTGCCCTGCTTGACGACGCCTTCCATCACCACGGCGTCGCTCGGCTGCGTCACGGCATAGTAAGGCTCGGCGGTGATGATCAGCCCGAACGACTGCAGTTCGGTGGCTGCTTTCAACTTCGTGCCGTCGCCGTCGAGCATCAGTTCGCCCAGGTTCTGCGGACGGCCTTCGGGCGTGATGGCCCAGGCGACGTAGGTGAGAAACTCATCGCCAATGTCGCCGGCCGGCTGCATACGGTCGATTCGAATCTCGACCTGCGTCGCTCCGGTGCGGCTGTCCACGCGCGCTTCGCCCTTGGAGCGCGGCGCAAGAGCGGTTCCCAGCAGGCCCACTTCGGTGGAGCCTCTGCGGTGGTGAAAGTTGATGGCCTTGATGCTGCGGGCCACCACATCGACGCGGAAGAAGGGCATCTCGGAGGGTTGTTGTTGTGCGTTGGCTGGCTGCGCCAGGGTCGGGTTGGGATTCTGCGCCCAGGCGGTCACACTGAGCGAACCGGCCAAGAGCAGGCAAGAGAGTCTGGTTGGTTGCATTGGTTCCTTCGCTCCTTGCAGTTGTGCTGCATGACACAAGGGTGCAATCACCGTGCCATACCGTAAGTTACGGATTTCACGGAAGCGAAGTTCAGAAAACTGGAAAATTCTTCCTACCCGCGCGCCTCGCGCAGGCGAGGATTTACAGCTTGTTCAGGCCCTCGGTGAGCTCCACGCGCACGCCGAAGGGGTCAGTGAGAAACGCAATGCCGAGGCCGATGGCGGGCACGTAGCGGTAGGGCGTATCAAACTTCACGCCTTCGGCTTCGAGCTTCTTGCAGAAGGCCTCCAGCCCTTTCACCTCGAACCCGATGTGATCCATGGCGCGGCCCTTGGTGGGCAGCGTCGGCGTGGGATTCGGCGAAAACGAGAGGTTCACGCCCGGCACATCGGCGGCTTCAAAACGCCCGCGCTTGCCGGGGATGGCGCTGAACAGCTTCACATACCAGGCCCGCGTGGCCTCCACGTCGTGCGTGAAAAAGTGGATGTGATGATGCGCCACGGGCACGTTGAGATCCGGGTTGCCGGTGAACTCAATCTTCACGCCGTCGGGGAACATGACGAACATCTGCGCGGTGTCGGGCATCTCGCGCACCACTGTGCCGCCCGCCGCGGTGAGTTTGGCCTTCATCCCGGCAAGGTCTTTCACGATGAAGCCGAGGTGATTCACGGCCGAATCATCGGTGCCGCCGCCCGGCGCGGCCTTGGTGAGAACGACGATGACGCCCGGCAGCCGCAGCGCTTCCAGGCGGCCGGCCTGCACCACCTGCGCGCCCATCGCCTCGACGAACATCTTCTTCGTCGCCTCGACGTTGGAGACCATCAGGTGCAGGTGCCCCATGGAGATGCCCTGCGCGTTGGGCGCGGGCAGTTGGGCGAACAAAGGCGAAAGAGCGAGCAAAGAGACGGCGAGCAACGGGGTGCTACGTGGGGTCATGCCCATGCAGGCTATCACAGGCGCCGCGTCAGTTCGGGGTCCTCGATGGGCGCTTCGGTTTCGCACGGCGGGCGGATGTTCCAGGCGGTGACGTAGAGCGCGAGCAGCGCCAGGGCCACCAACAGACGGGCGAATCGCGCTCCGCCCGCGCCGCCTGCCTCCTGCGATACGCCATCGAGCGCGGCAATCTCGGCCAGGGCCGCCTCTTCCTGTTGCCGGAAGCGGTCGGCAAGCATCATCCACATGGCCAGCAGCACCGTCGAAATGCCGCTCAGGATGATGAAGTCCATTGCCGCCGGACAGGTGATGCGCGTCAACCCCGCCAGCGCCGCGAACGCCGCAGGCACCAGTACAAGGCCCGACACCCAGGCCCGCTGGCCACACTCCCTGCGCCGCGCGTGCAGCGCCTGGTAGCGTGCTACACGCAGGTCCATGTTCGGCGCCGAGGGTGCGGGCGAGGCTGTCTGTTCCGCTGGCGAAGGGTCGTCCATAGCTAGTCGTTCGATTCGGTTGTCTTGCCCACTTTCAACACGGCCAGGAAAGCTTCCTGCGGAATCTCCACCTTGCCCACGCGCTTCATGCGGCGCTTGCCTTCCTTCTGCTTCTCGAGTAGTTTGCGCTTGCGCGAGATGTCGCCGCCGTAGCACTTGGCGAGCACGTTTTTACGGATGGCCGGAATCGTTTCGCGCGAAACAATCTTGCTGCCGATGGCCGCCTGCAGCGCCACTTCAAACATCTGCCTCGGAATGAGCTTGCGCAGCCGTTCGATGAGTTCCTTGCCGCGGTCGTAGGCAAACTCGCGGTGCACAATCAGGCTGAGGGCATCCACAGGCTCGCCGGCCACCAGCACGTCGAGCTTCACCATCGGCGACACGCGATGGCCGCTCAAGTGATAGTCCAGCGAAGCGTAGCCGCGCGAGGCCGATTTCAGCCGGTCATAGAAGTCGAGCACAATCTCGTTGAGCGGCACCTCGTAGGTGAGCAGCACGCGCCCCGTGCCGATGTACTCAAACTTCTTCTGCGAGCCGCGCTTTTCCTCAAGCAGCTTCAGGATCTCGCCGAGGTACTCCTCGCGCGTGATCACGGTGGCGTCGATGATCGGCTCTTCCACCTGTTCAATCTCGGCGGCCGACGGCCAGCGCGTCGGGTTGTCCACCTCCACGACCTCGCCGCCGCGCAGCGTCACCAGGTAGCGCACGCCGGGTGCGGTGGTGATGAGGTCGATCTCGAATTCGCGTTCCAGCCGCTCCTGGACGATCTCCAGGTGCAACAGCCCGAGAAAGCCGCAGCGGAAGCCAAAGCCGAGCGCGGCCGAGTTCTCCGGCTCGAAGTTGAACGCCGAGTCGTTGAGCCGCAGCTTTTCCAGCGCGTCGCGGAGCAGCCCGTGTTCGCTCGATTCCACCGGATAGAGCCCGGCGAACACCATCGGCTTGATTGGCTGGAAGCCGGGCAGCGGCTCGTCGGCGGGGTTCTTGTCGTCGGTGATCGTGTCGCCGATCTGCGCGTCGGAGATGGTCTTCATGTTGGCGAAAAGATAGCCGACCTCGCCCGCGGTCAGTTCCGTGGTCGGAATCGCTTTCGGCGACTGGTAGCCGACGCCTTCCACCTCATGCACGCTTCCGTTGGACCACAGCCGGATCTTCTGGCCCAGGCGGATGCGCCCCTCCACCACGCGCAGCAGCGTGATCACGCCGCGATAGGGATCGAACCAGGAATCGAAAATCAGCGCCCGCAGGGGCGCGTCGGGATCGCCCTTCGGCGGCGGCACTTTGTGCACGACGGCTTCGAGAATGCCCTCCACGCCGATGCCCTGCTTGGCGCTGGCCAGCACGGCTTCGCTCGCGTCAAGGCCCACCACCTGTTCAATCTCCTCGCGGATCTTGTCGGGATCGGCCGACGGCAGGTCGATCTTGTTGATCACCGGAATGATTTCCAGGTTATGGTGCAGCGCCAGATAGGTGTTGGCCAGCGTCTGCGCCTCCACGCCCTGCGTGGCGTCCACCACCAGCAGCGCCCCTTCGCAGGCCTGCAGGCTGCGCGACACTTCGTAGGTGAAATCGACGTGGCCCGGCGTATCGATCAAATTGAGCTGATAGGTGTCGCCGTCCTTGGCCGTATAGTTCAGGCGCACGGCATGGGCTTTAATCGTGATGCCGCGCTCGCGTTCCAGGTCCATGGAGTCGAGCACCTGCTCCATCATTTCCCGCTGCGACAGCGCGCCGGTGACCTCCAACAGCCGGTCAGCCAGCGTGCTCTTGCCGTGGTCGATGTGCGCAATGATAGAGAAATTGCGGATGTGCGATGGGTCCATGCGATAGAATGAAGCGTTAGATACGGGGTTTCTCCCTATTATCCCATAGGCCGCCTAGCGGACCCGGTTGGCGGAGAGAATCCGGAAAAATCGCTATGCCGCATCGCACGATCGAAGGCCAATTGAACGCCGGCGGGCTGAAGTTCGCCATTCTCGTGAGCCGCTTCAACAGTTTCATCACCGAGCGCCTGCAGGGCGGAGCGCTGGACGCGCTGGCGCGTTCGGGAGCCGCCGAGGGTGACATTGAGATTGTGCGCGTGCCCGGCTCCTGGGAGATGCCCGCCGTGGCCGCTGAATTGATCCGCCAGAAGCGCCACGACGCCCTCATCTGCCTGGGCTGCGTCATCCGCGGCGAGACGCCGCACTTCGACTACGTCGCCGGCGAGGCGGCCAAGGGCCTCGGCCAGTTGAGCCTCCAGCACGGCGTGCCGGTGGCTTTCGGCGTTCTCACCACGAACACGCTGGAACAAGCCATTGACCGCGCCGGCGCCAAGAGCGGCAACAAGGGGTTCGACGCGGCGATGACGGCCATCGAGATGGCCAACCTGATGCGCCAGCTTCGTTCGCGGCCCTAATCATGCCCGCACGCCAGAAATCGCGCCAGCGCGCTCTCCAGATCCTCTACCTGCTCGACATGCGCCCCGAGGGCGACGTCACCGTTTCGCAGGCCATCCGCACCTTCTTTCAGTCGCTCGGCGTCGAGGAAGACGAGCCGCAGATGGACGACGATCCGTTCGCCGAACAACTGGCCCGCGGCGCCGCCGAACACCGCGCCGAGATCGACGTCATCATCAGCGCCCACTCCGAACACTGGCGCATGGAGCGCATGGCCGTGGTGGACCGGAACATCCTGCGCGTGGCCACCTACGAGATGATGCACCTGGCCACGCCGCCGCCGGTGGTGATTGACCAGGCGCTGGAGCTGGCCGGCAAGTTCTCCTCGCCTGAATCGCTGAGCTTTTTGAACGGCGTGCTCGACGCCATCCATCACGACCTGGTTAGCCCCGCCGCGAAGCCCGCTTCCGCCCTGCCCCCGGAATCCCCGCCAGCAGAATCCTGACATCCATCACATTCGTCCGTGTCGGCCCTGGCTTGAGTAGCAGACCAAGCCGGTCGAAGAAATGATAGGAGTCGTTGCGCGCCAGGAACGCGCGCGCATCCATGCCGGCGGCGGCCGCGGCGTCGAGCGTGCCGCCATCGGCGATCGCTCCGGCGGCGTCGGTGGGACCATCGGTGCCATCCGTGCCGCCGCTCAGGGCACACACGTCGGGCATGCCGGCCAGGTCAATCGCGCAGGCCAGGGCGAACTCCTGGTTGCGCCCGCCCAGGCCGTCACCGCGAATCGTCACCGTCGTTTCCCCGCCGCTGATCAGGCAGGCCGGCTCGGTGAGCGGCCGCCGCGCGGCGCGGATCTCTTTCACGATGGCCGCGTGCATTCCGGCCACGTCGCGCGTTTCGCCTTCGATGCGCGTGGAGAGCACCAGCGTGCGATAGCCCAGCGCGCGGGCCTCGGCGGCGGCGGCGTCCACGGCCAGGGCGTTCGAGCCGACAATCAGATTGCGCACGCGGGCAAAGGCCGCATCGCCCGCCTTGGGGGTCTCAGCCACCTCGCCCGCCGCGCCCTCCCGCAGCCGCCGCAGCACAGCCGCCGGAACCTTCTTGTCGATCGCATAGCCTTCGAGCAGCCGCACGCAGGAGGCAAACGTGGTCGGGTCGGGCGCCGTCGGCCCGGAGCCGATCGATTCCAGCGAATCGCCGATCACGTCGCTCAGCATGAGCGCGATGACCGTGGCCGGCGCGGCGGCGCGCGCCAACTGGCCGCCCTTGAACGTGGAGATGTGTTTGCGGATGGCGTTGATCTCGTGAATGTTGGCCCCGCAGGCCAGCAACAATTTTGTCGTTTCCTGTTTTTCGGCCAGCGTGATGGGCGGCGCCGGTGAGGGCGTGAGCGCCGAGGCGCCGCCGGAGATGAGGGCGATCACCAGGTCGCGCGGGCCGGCGCTTTCGGCCAGTTCGACGATGCGCCGCGCGCCTTCCACGCCCGCTTCGTCCGGCACCGGGTGGCTGCACTCGTGCACGTGGATGCGCTTCAGCGGCGCGCCGTGGCCGTACTTGGTGTTGATCCATCCGGCGCTGATGCGTTTGCCGAGCGCGCGTTCCACAGCTTGCGCCATGGCCGCGCTGGCCTTCCCTGCCCCGATGACGAGGATGCTGTCAAACGAGCCAAGCGCGTAGCGCTTGCCCCCGGCGATGAGCGTCTCGCCCTCGCGGCGGAAGTAGCGGCCCACGGCTTCGATCGGGTCGGCGGCCTTCAGCGCGGCGGTGAAGATGCGGCGCGCGTGTTGGTGTTGGGTTCGGTTGGTCAGCCCCATAGGGGCAATTCCATCACACGGCGCACCACGGCGTCATTGTCGTTGGAATCGATCACGATGTGGAAGTCGGCTTTGGCGTAGGCCTCGCGGCGTTGCTCATAGAGCGCGGTGAAGCGTTCGGGGTCCTGCGCCAGCGGACGGTGCGTCTCATCGGCGATGCGCTGGCGGATCAGATCCATGCCGGCGTCGAGCCAGATGGAGATGCCGGCGTCCTCAAGCAGGGCGCGGTTATCGGCCTGCGCGAAGGCCCCGCCGCCGAGCGCGAGCACGAGCGGCACGCCGGAGGTGACCTGATGGACGCGGGCTTTCAACGCTTCGTGTTCGATGCGGCGGAACTCGGTTTCACCCTTGCTGGCGAACAGTTCGGAGATGGTGCAGCCGGCGGCCGCTTCGATGTCGTCATCGAGGTCGAAGAACGGCCAGCCCATCTCGTCGGCCAGCAGGCGGCCCACGGTCGTCTTTCCACTCCCCATAAAGCCCGTCAGGTAGATTCCCGGCGAGCGAGCAAGTTTGGTTCCCATCCGTGCCTTCCAGCTTATGACGCCGGGCTCACTCCCCGTGGCGGTGCCTTTCGTTGAGATGCGCGAGAATCGCGTCGATCGGCCAGGAAAAGACGTTGCGCCAGGCGGCCAGCCACCCCAAGCGCGGCACGATCACACGCTTGCGGTTACGCTCCAGGCCGCGCGCCAGTGCCAGCGCGACGGCGTCGACATCGGTGGCAAAGCGCTTCATGCGCCACAGCCGGTCCGGCGGCCGGCCGCTCAGCGCGTTGTCCTGAAAGCCCGACTTCACATAGCCGGGGCACATCAGCATCACGCCGATGCGCTCGTGTTTGAGTTCAATGCGCAGCGCTTCGTTGAAGCCCATCAGCGCCCATTTCGAGGCCGAGTACATGGTGAACCAGGGCAGCGGCAGCATGCCGGCGATGGAGCCCATGTTGACGATGACGCCGCGCGGGTCGCCTGTGTTCTGGCGCAGATGCGGCAGCGCCAGTTGGACCATGCGCAGCGCCCCGAACAGGTTCAGCTCGAACAGTTGCCGCACGGCGTCGATGTCCACCTCGGGCGTCGGCCGGTAAAGTCCCACGCCGGCGTTGTTGATGAGCACGTCGAGGCGGCCGAAGCGGGCCACGGTTTCCTCTACGGCGCGGCGGCGGTCGTCTTCGTTGGTCACGTCGCCCTGGATGCGCAGCACATCGGGGCCGCACACCTTCGCCAGCGCCTCGCCGTTGCGCGCCATCAGCGTCAGGCGCGCGCCGCGGCGCTCCAACTCGCGCGCGCAGGCCGCGCCAATGCCTCCGCTGGCTCCGGTGATCAGAATGACTTTGTCGCGAATCTGCATGGAATATCTGGGCGCGGCGCCGGAACAAGCTGGCCTCGCGCAGTGGGGGAAAGCGATAATCGTAGCATGCACGAAGAGTTGCTGCCGCTATTCCCGTTGTCGCTCGTGCTGTTGCCGCAGAATATCGTTCCGCTGCACATCTTCGAAGAGCGCTACCGGGAGATGATCGGCGAGGCGCTGGAAAACCAGACCGAATTCGGCATCGTTCTCGCAGCCAACGACGGCATCCTGAACGTCGGCTGCACGGCCACGGTGGAGCGCGTGCTGCGCCGCTATGACGATGGGCGGCTGGACATCATCGGCCTCGGGCGGCGGCGCTTCCGCATTGAGGAGCTTGACCAGGAGCGGGCGTTTCTGCGGGCCAAGGTGGAGTTCTTTGAGGATGTGGAGGAGTTCGCCTCCGAGGAGTTGCAGACCAAGGCGCGCGAGGTGCATGATCGCTTTGAGTCTTCGGCCGACCTGCCGACGCAGGGCGGAGCGCTCAGCTTCATGCTCTCGCAGAGCGTGCGCGACGTGGAGGTCCGCCAGCAACTGCTCATGTCGCGTTCGGAAAGCGAACGGCTGCGGATGCTCATCGACTTTCTGCCCAAGCAGCGCGAGCGCGAAAAGTACGTCGTGCACATGAAGGAGGTGGCCCCGCGCAACGGCCACGGCAAGCACGGGCCCAAGGAAGCCGAGGCCGGCGAAGCGTGACCGGGCTGCCTCTGTTTGTCGACGCCGACGACACGCTGTGGGAGAACAACGTCTTCTTCGAGTGCGCGTTTGACCGCTTTGCCGGCTACCTGGCGCACTCCACGCTCGACGCCGCCGGGGTGCGGGCCGAATTCGACGAAATCGAACACGTCAACAACCGCCTCCACGGCTACGGCTCGAAGAACTTCGCCCGCAATTTGAAGCAGTGTTTTGAGAAGCTCTGCCAGCGGCCCGCCGGCGAGGCCGACTTCGCCTTCATCGACGAGATCGAGCACGACCTGCTACACCACCCGATGGAGCTCATCGAGGGCGTGGACGAGACGCTGGCCTATTTGAACGAGCGCCACCACCTGACGCTCTGCACCAAGGGCGCGCCCGAGGAGCAGCGGGCCAAGCTCGAGCGCAGCGGGCTCACCGGGTTCTTCCACCATGTCGAGATCGTGAAGGAGAAGGATGTCGCCCTCTACCAGCGCCTGGGCGCGGGCAAGCCGCAAGCCTGGATGGTGGGCAATTCGCCGAAGTCGGACATCAACCCGGCGCTGGCCGCGGGGCTGTCGGCGGTCTACATTCCGCACGCCCATACGTGGCACCTGGAGCACGAGGATGTGCCGCACGGCCACGAAAAGCTGGTCGTGATCGACCGCTTCGAGCGGTTGCGCGAGGTGTTTTAGCGGCGCTCGTAGAGCCCGGCGCGGTTCCACTTCTCGATGGTCTCGATGGCGAGGGTGGTCATGCGTTCGATGACGGCCTTGCGGTAGGCGTCAGCCTTGGCCTGGTCGAATTTCACATAGCCTTGCCCCGGCTGATAGAGGATGATCGAGCTGGGGAAGGGGAAGGCCGCCCACGAGCCCTCGGCGGCGCGGGGTTGGGCCAGGGCGTCGGAGTAGCGCTCCTGCTTCACCAGTTTCGGGTCGATGGCCTGGATCATGGCCGTCTCGTTCCAACCGGCGTGGCCGCCGTCTTCGCCGAAGGTTTTCAGGGTGATTTCCGAACAGACGGCCCACCAGTTGGTGACGAGGATGCGCACGCGGTGTTTGCGCGAGGCGGCTTCGGCGAGGCTGTTCAGGATGGCGGTTTGCGGGCCGCCGTGGCCGTTGACGACGATGATGTTGCGGAAGCCCTGACGGGCCAGGCCGTCGAGAACATCGCCCACGTAGGCGCGATAGGCGGCCTCGCTGATGGCAAAGGTGCCGGCGTAGCCGTCGAGGCTCCCCGTGACGCCATAGGGGATCACGGGGGCGATGAGGGCATTCAACTTCGTGGCCATGCCGGCGGCGATGTCGACCGGAGCGGTGATGTCGGCGCCGTTGTTCACCACGCCGTGCGATTCCAGCGTCCCCGTGGGCAGAAGGACGGTTTCCACGCGCGCCGGGACCAGTTCGCGGAACTCCATCCAGTTCAACTCGTCCATGCGGCGCGAGGAAGGCGCGCTTTGGGCCTGCGCGAGGGCGGTGACGACGAGCAAGCCAGCGAGGGTTTTCATGGCAAGATTTTACAGTGGGGGTGGGCACGCCCGCGAAGTGGTGGCATATACTGTGGACAACTTCGCGAGTGGGCAGCCCGTCTTCGCTGATCATTCGCGCTGGGGAGGTTCCCATGAATCGAATCCGTTTACTTACCGTGGCCGGACTGGCCGCGGCGATGATGTGGGCTCAGGAGCAACCTGCTCCGGCGCCTGAAGCAGGACCGGGTGCGGGCGCGGGCACGGGCGGCACGACCCCATCGCCGGGCGTCGGCACGCCGGGCACGAGCACGCCGGGCACGGGATATCCGGGGCAGGGACGCCAGCCGGGCACCTTTCCCGACCCCACCCAGCAGCAGCAACAGCGCTTTCCCGAGATGCAGCGAGGCGTCTTCCTCTCGGGCAAGGTGGTGACCGACGACGGCACGCCTCCGCCCGAACCGGCGACGATCGAACGGATCTGCGGCGGCGGCAACGCGCGGCCGGAGGGCTACACCGATTCCAAGGGCCGCTTCAGCATTGAGCTGGGGCGCAACATGGGCGTGATGCAGGACGCCAGCGTGAGCACTTCGGATCCGATGAACCGTGGCAACGATCCCTTTGGCGGGCGCGGCGGCAGCATGACCAATCCCGGCATGAGCGGCATCTCCGAGCGCGACCTGATGGGCTGCGAGATCCGGGCCAGCCTGCCCGGCTATGTGTCGTCGATTGTGAACCTCAGCGGACGCCGCTTCATGGACAACCCGGACGTGGGCACGATCATCCTGAAACGTATTGCCGGCGTCGAGGGCATGACGTTTTCGATGACCTCGGCGATGGCGCCGAAGGATGCGAAGAAGGCCTACGATAAGGCGCGCGACCGGATTCGCAAGAAGAAGCTGGACGAGGCGCAGAAGGAGTTGGAGAAGGCGACCACGGTGTATCCGAAGTACGCCGTGGCCTGGTATGAGCTGGGGATGATCCACCAGCAGGCGGGGCGCAAGGAAGAGGCGCGCAAGGCCTATGAGGAGTCGCTCAAGGCCGACGCCAAGTACATCAATCCGTATCTGCAGATGGCGCTGCTGTGGCTGGGCGAGGGCAACTGGAAGGAGGTGGACACGGCCACCGACCGCGTGATCCAGCTCAACCCGGTGAACTTCCCGCAGGCGTATTTCTTCAATGCGGTGGCCAATTTCAATCTGCAGCAGTTTGACGAGGCCGAGAAGAGCGCGCAGGAGGCGGTGAAGCTGGATGAGCAGCACCGCTGGCCGAAGGCGCAGCACATCCTGGCCGTGCTGCAGGCCAACAAGGGCCAGCACCAGTCGGCGCTGGAAAACATGCGCGGCTACCTGAAGTTCAACCCCAACGGCAGCGACCGGACGGTGATTGAAAAGGACATCGCCAAGCTGGAAGAGATGCTGAAGGGCGGCACGGCGCAGGCGCAGCCGAACCCGTAACCGGGCCGGTTGCCTTATTCGTGCCGGGCGGCGCGGGCGGCGGCGGAGTGGGTCACGTTGGCCTTGGGGGCGATGCCCTCGGCCTGATCGAGATTGGCCGTCTCCTCGACGAGATAGAGGGGGCGGCCTTTGCTTTCTTCGTAGATGCGGGCGACGTATTCGCCGAGCAAGCCGACGGCGATGAGGGTGACGCCGGAGAGGATGACCTGGAGGGCGACGATCGAGGTCCAGCCATGGACGGTGGTCTTCAAGACGAAGGTGATGTAGACGGCGTAGGCGAGGTAGAGGAAGCCGGCGGCGGCGGTGAGGACGCCGAGCATGAGGCTGGCGCGGAGGGGGAGGGCGGAGAAGGAGCTGATGCCGGTCCAGGCGAAGCGAAGCATGCTCAGGAGCGAGTACTTGGTTTCGCCGGCGACGCGGGCGGGGCGGCTGAAGGGGAGGATGATCTCGCGATAGCCGGTCCAGGCGGCCATGCCGCGGAGGAAGCGGTGTTGTTCGCGCATGGAGCGGAGGGCGGCCAGGGCGCGGGGGCCGTAGAGGCGGAAGTCGCCCACCTGGGGTTGCATGCGTTCGTCGACGAAGCGGCGCATGAGGAAGTAGAAGAAGCGGGCGGTGAGGCGCTTGAGGCCGGATTCGCCGTCGCGGTGGGAGCGCTGGGCGGAGACGATTTCGTAGCCCTGGAGGTGGAGGCGGACCATTTCGGGGAGGAGTTCGGGGGGGTCCTGGAGGTCGGCGTCGATGACCACGGCGGCGTCGCCGCGGGCGTGGTCGAGGCCGGCGGTGATGGCGGCCTGCTGGCCGAAGTTGCGGCTGAAGCGGATGAGGCGGATGCGGGGGTCGGAGGCGGCGAATTCGCGGGCGATGGCGGCGGTGCGGTCGGAGCTGCCGTCGTCGATGAGGAGGAGTTCGTAGTGGAAGCGCTGGTGGTCGAGGGCGGCGCGGAGGGCGGGGACGAGCAGGCCGAGGCTGGCCTCTTCGTTATAGGCGGCGACGATGATGGAGAGCAGGAAGGGTTCGGCGCTCACGCGGGGAGGCTCCGGGATGGCAATCGCTGTGGAACATAGTAGCGCAGATGGGGGAAGGCGTTGCACGGTGGCGGCGGGAGCGGGGGAGAACGCGAGGGGAAGAATTGGCTTCTGGAAATTGGGAAGTCTCTTGTTTGCAACACAAGATTGGGTTCGTTTTGTCAAAAAAGGTCAGGCGGGGGGGAGCCGCGGGGATAGGAGCCGGGGGATGGAGCCGGGGGATGGAGCCGGGGGATTGAGGGCATGGGGATAGAGGCGAGGGGAGTATGGCACAGGGGGCGCGGGCGTGGCGCGCGGGGGGCCGGGAAGTGAGGGAAACGGTGGGGGAAACGGGTTTGCGGAGGGCTGTGACTCGCCCGAGCATGGGGCGGATGACGCGTGCGCGGACACGGGTGCGGCGGGCAGCCGCGCCGGGTGGCGGTTACTTCTTGACCCGCTCGTCCTTTTCCAGTTTGCCGTCGCGGACGTGGAGGACGCGGTGGGCGTGGAGGGCGATGTCGAGTTCGTGGGTGACGAGGATGATGGTGTTGCCCTGGGCGTGGAGGCGTTCGAAGAGGCCCATGATTTCCACGCCGGTGGCGGTGTCGAGGTTGCCGGTGGGCTCGTCGGCGAGGAGGATGGAGGGGTTGTTGACGAGGGCGCGGGCGATGGCGACGCGCTGGCGCTGGCCGCCGGAGAGTTCGCTCGGTTTGTGGTGCATGCGGCGCTCGAGGTCGACCTTGCGGAGGCACTCCATGGCGCGCTCCTTGCGGGTGGCGGCGTCCATGCCGGCGTAGATGAGGGGCAGCTCGACGTTGTGGAGGGCGGTGGCGCGGGGGAGCAGGTTAAAGGTCTGGAAGACGAAGCCGATTTCGACGTTGCGGATGTGGGCCAGGTCGTCGTCGGTCATTTTGGAGACGAGGCTGCCGTTGATGAAGTAATCGCCGCGGGTGGGGGTGTCGAGGCAGCCGATGAGGTTCATCAGCGTCGATTTGCCGGAGCCGGAGGGGCCCATGATGGCGACATATTCGCCGCGGCGGATTTCGGCGTCGATGCCGGCCACGGCGTTGATCTCGGTGTCGCCCATGATGTAGGTCTTCCAGAGATCGTAGGTGCGGATGACGATGCCGTCGCGGCGGAGCTGTTCGCCGCGTTCGGTTGAGTTCAGGGTTGCGGCTGTGGCCATCGGTGTCTTTGAAACTCCTCAGTCTTTTTGATTGTAGCCGAGATCGGCGCGGCTCCCGGTGCTGCATGCCCCGCGTTCCCTGCCCCGGCGTGGGCGCGCCTGGAAACAAGACGAAGGACGGGCCCCTGCGGTTACGGAGGGCAGCGTCAGGGCGGCCCGGAACGGGGCTAGCTTTCGGCCTTAGCTTTCGGCCTTACTTGGGGCCTTGTTGTCGACTTTGATCTTCGTGTTGTTCTTCATCGTGCGGATGATCTTGTAGGTTCCGGTGACGATCTGGTCGCCGTCGTTGAGCCCGGAGGTGACTTCGATTTCGGTGGCGCCGGTGATGCCGGTATCGACCTTGCGGAAGACGGCCGTTTCGCCCTGAATGACGAAGACGCCCTGAATCTCTTCCTTACGGGCCTTTTCGGCGGCGGGGTTGGATTTCTCAGCGGCCTGGACGCCGCCGGTGGCGGGCGCCTCCAAGTCGCCCTTGGTGCGGACGGTGAGGGCCTGAATGGGAATGCTCACGACATTTTTGCGGGTGGCGGTGACGACCTTGGCGGTGCAGGAGAGGCCGGGGCGGATTTCGGCGGGAGGATCGTCGAGGGCGACGACCACCTTAAAGTCCTTGGCTTCCTGGCTGGAGATGGCGCTTTGCGAGGCGGCCAGGCCGGTGGAGCGGAGGATGGCAGTGTTGCCGATCTCGATGACGTGGCCCTTGAAGACCTTGTTGGGGATGGCGTCGATGGTGATGTCGGCCACCTGGTCGAGCTTGACGTTGACGATGTCGGTTTCATCCACCTTCACTTCGGCGGTGATGAGCGACATGTCGGCGATGGTCATGATGAGGGAGGAGGAGGAGTTCTGGATGCCGGGGACGACGGTTTCGCCGACGCGGACGGGGAGGTTGGTGACGATGCCGTCGATGGGGGCGACCGAGAAGGTGCGCTGGAGGACGTCCTGGGCGCGGCGGAGCTGGGCCTGGCTGACGGTGATGCGGCGCTGGCTGGCGGAGAGGCTGGCGAGGGTTTGGGCGCGCTGGGCGCGGAGCTGGGTGACGCGGAGTTCGGCCTCGTTGAGGGCGGCCTCCATGGCCGTGACTTCGATGCGGCGCTGGTCATACTCCTGTGAGGCGATGAGCTTGGCCTCGAAGAGCTGGCGGGTGCGGTTGAAGTTGATGCGGGCCTTTTCGAGTTCGGCCTTGGCGCGGTTGACGGAGGCCTCGGCGGTGCGGATGTTGTCGTCGGCGACCTTGACGCCGGCCTCGGCGGCGGCCGATTCGGCCTCAGTGGAGCTCACCGAGGCGCGTTGGGCGGCCACTTCGGCTTCCGGCTGGACCGATTCCAGGCGGGCCAGGACCTGGCCTTTTTTCACCTGCTGGCCTTCCACGACTTCAATGGCGACGATGCGCGCCGGAGAGGTGGCGTTGGTGCCGATGTTGATGTAATTACGGGGTTTAATTTCGCCGGAGGCGGTCACCAGGGAGGTCAGGTCCTGGCGCGAGGCTTTGCCGGTTTGGACGGTGATGACGCCGCGGTTCTGGTATTTGAGACCGCCGATGATGCCTCCGGCAAGCACGACCACCGTGGTAATGCCGAGGATGACTTTCCACTTCGTTTTCAATTCCACTCTCCCACGAACTTCAGACGCTCGAACTGTGATGAAAGTTCAGAGCTTTCTCACGATACTGGCTTGGAAAAAATCTTTACGCGGGCGGCGGGTTTAGCCGCGCTCGCTCTTCGCCGCATTCTCCGCTGAGGCGGCCGGCTGGATGAAGGAGAAGACCGCACCTTGGGGATCTTTCACCGTGGCGAGGCGCCCCACACCGGGCAGGGTGGTGGGCTCCATACACCATTGTGCACCCATTTCACGGGCGCGCGTGGCGGTGGCGTCGCAATCGTCGACGAGGAAATAGGGGGCCCAGTGGCACGGGGTGTCCTCAGCGGCGGCGCTCAGGGGGAGGATGCCACCGGATTCGCGGCCTCCGGCGTTGATGTGGAGGTAATTGCCTTCGTGGCCGGGGTGGATGTCCCAGGCAAAGAGCTGGGTGTAGAATTCGCGGGCGCGTTCGGGGTTGGGGGTGAGGAGTTCAAACCAGCAGGGGGCGCCGGGGACGCCGGAGATGGCGATGCCGCGGTGGGCGAGGGGCTGCCAGAGGCAGAAGTAGGCGCCGCAGGGGTCCTGGAGGGCGGCCATGCGGCCGAGGTCGAAGACGTCGAAGGGGTCGACGATGAGTTTGGCGCCGAGCGAGACGGCGCGTTCGGCGGAGGCGTCGGCGCTTTCGGCCTGGATGTAGACCATCCAATGAGGGGGGACGCCGAGGTGCTGCTTGGGGTCGAGTTGATAGCAGCCGGCGACGTTGCGGTTGAGGATGTGGAAGAGGGTGTAGACGGATTCGCCTTCCAGGGGGAGATCGGTGGAGTGCCAGCCGAAGAGGTCGCCGTAGAAGCGTTTGGCGGCATCCTGGCCGGAGGCGCCGAGTTCGATCCAGCAGAAGCTCCCGTGGGTGTGGGAGTCGATGAGGGGCAAGGGAACCTCCCGCAGCGATTGTAGCGCGAATGGGGCGGAAGGCAGAAGGGCGGGAGCGGGTGGCGGGAGGGCAGGGGGCGGGCGGCGGTTGCGTTCGGGGTTGGGGCGGCAGCCAGCGCGGGAATGAGCACGGGGATGGGACTGAAGCGGCGAGCGGTCCAATTTGCAACTGAAATATTGACGCTTGGTGACGCATCCCATACGATGATGAGGAGGCTCGGCAACCCCTTCATGCGCAACGTTCATCCCGCGCCGCCGCCCGGCACGACTCCGGAGATTCCCGACAAGCTGTACTTCCGCATTGGCGAAGTGAGCCACCTGGCGGGGGTGGAGCCGTATGTGCTGCGGTATTGGGAGTCGGAGTTTCCGTCGCTGATGCCGAAGAAGTCAGGGACGGGGCACAGGCTGTACCGGCGCAAGGATGTGGAGATGGTGCTGGAGCTGAAGCGGCTGCTCTATGAGAAGCGCTTCACGATTGAAGGCGCGCGCCTCTATCTCGACCAGAACAAGAAGAAGGCCACGGTGAAGACGGCTCCGGTGGCGAAGGTGCAGGGGGATCTGTTCGGACCTCCGGCTGCGCCGGCGGTGGATCTGTCGGGGTTGCGCAAAGAGCTGGCTGAGATTCTGAAGCTGCTGTCGTAACGATTCCGGCGCGCCCGCGCGCCCCTGGGGGCGATTGGTTTCGCTACTTTGTCCTCCCGGTGGTGGAAGTTGGGTTGGGCCCGCGCCTATGGTAACTCTGTGCTGCCAGATGAGCCGGTGGTGGGCGAGGCGGGTTGGGAGAAGCCTCGGCCGGATGTGCCGGTTGAGCCGGGCTGTCCGAATGCACCGGTTGTGCCGGGCTGGCTGCCCTGGAGCGGGCCGCCGGGCTGGTTGGTTCCCTGGGAGTTGACGCCGGCGGCGGCCATGGCGCTTTTGGCTTCCTTGCTCTGGTCGTAGACAAACTCCCATTCGTCGTAACGGGTGCGCTCGTTGTAGATTTTGATGCCGGTGGCTTCCTTTTTCGAGGCGATGCCGGCGATGCCGGCGCCGAGTCCGCCTTGCGCCATGCCTTGCGCGCCCTGGAGGCCGCCGGCGCGGGGGGTGGTGAGGATCTGGCGGATGAGGTCGGCGGCGGCGGTGGGGACCTGGCCGGGAGCGCCGGAGGGGGCCGCCAGGGACGCCGGGGACACCGCCGACAGCGCCTTGCACCGTGCCGCCGGGGCGCGCGCCAGTGGGTGAAGTGGCTGCAGAGCCGCCGATGGGAGCGCCGATGAAGCCGCCGCCCTGGGAGCTGGAGACGCCGCCGGGCGAGGGGATGGAGCCGCCGATGAAGCCGCCGGGAGGAGGAGCCGGTTGTACCGGGGGCGCCGGTCGTGCCGGGGTTCACGATGGGGTTGGCGGGGCGGAAGCTGGGCATGCCGCTGATGCCGGGGGCGGCGGGGATGCCGGGGAATCCGCCGGGGAAGGCGCCGGGCTGGCCGGGAATCTGGTTGGGGTTCAGGGGCGCATTGGGATCAACGGGGGCGTTGGGGTCTGCTGTGGGCGCGCCGCCGGTTCCCTGGCCTGAGGCGATGGCGGGGCGGTCACTGGCGCGGCGCTGGAGGGCGGGGTTTTGAGCGTTGGGGTCGTTGGGATCGACGGGGTTGGGGTTGCCGAGGGAGGGGAGTTCGCCGACGAAGGTCTGGCGGGGCTCCTTGCCGTCAGCGTCTTTTTTGGGGCCGTAGACCTTGGAGTCGTACAGGATGCCGTTGACATCGGAGTGGATGAGGCGCCATTCCTCTTCGCCAGTGAAGGGGTCTTTGTAGCGGCGGCGGAGGAAGCGTTTGTCCTGGAATTTTTCCAGCTCTTCGAGGGACTGGGGGTATTTCTTGATGGTGCGGACGAAGATCTGGATGGCGCGCTGGTATTGTTCGCCGCGATCGATGAGGAGCTGTTCCTTGGAGCGGAGCGATTCGGTGGCCAGGCGGGGGGCCTCGAGATAGAGCATGAAGACCACGGCGGCGGCCATGGCGAAGACGAGCAGGAGGGCGAAGCCTTGCTCACCTCGGCGCTGTGCTCTACGACGCATGCTCACTTCTTATTCCATCAAGCAGCAGGGACGAGCTCAAGGGGGAGCGACTGCTGGCTTTTGAATTGGACGTCTTCGACGGTGGCGGCGTTGATGCCGATTTTGACCACTTTGAAGCGGGCCTTGATGGTTTCGCCTTCGGCGGCGACGAAGATGTCTTCGCCCTGGAGGAAGAAGGCGCGTTTGCCCGCGCCGCCCGCGATGTAGCCGTAGAACTTGAGCGGTATGGGGGGCGGGGGGGGCTTGGGTTGTTCGACGGGCTTGAGGTCGGCGACGGGCATTTCGGGCGGCGTGAGGGAGTCGGCGCCTTTTTTGCCGCCGCCGCGGCCGGGGCGGCCGGGGATGATCTTGGGTTCGGGGAGCTTGGGGGGCGGGGCGGCGCCGAAGTCGAAGAGGCTGCGGCCGGGGCCATCGAGGGTGACGCGCTGGAGTTTGGCGAGGAGGTCGAGGCGGAGGGCGGGGTCGATTTGAGCGAGGTCGGGGAGGTCCTCGGCTTTTTTGGGTTTGAGGGAGGGACGGAACTCGACGGCCGAGGAGGCGCCGCGGGCGTTGCGGGCAGGGCCGGCGCTGGCGGCGATGGCGGCGGAGGCGTCCTGGGTTTGGCGGAGGGAGGCGGTGGGGGCCGGGCGCGGGGGCGCGGCGGCAGTGGGCGGCGTGGTGGCGGCGGTGGTGGCGGAGGGGGGCGGGCCGTAGCTTGCCGTGAAGACGTTGGTGTACATGAGGTAGGCGGCGACGAGGAGGAGGCCGGCGAGGATGGCGACTTTGCGAGGCTCGGCGCCGAGTTCCAGTTTCATGTTCATTTGGCGGCTCCTTTGGGGGAGGGGCGGGGTGTGGTGGAAGGGGCTCCCTCGGGAGCGCGTTCGGGGCGGGTGGAGCCGGCGGGCGGTACAGTCGCTCGGCCGGAGACTGCGGAGCCGGGGAGCGGGCGGGGTGCGCGGCCTGGGACGGCGCGGCTTGCGGGGGCGGGCGGTGAGGAAGCGACGCCGCCGAGGGTGACCGCGCCACCCTGGGGGAAGGGGCTGGCTTTGGGGGCATCGGGGGTGGGGGCGGGCGTGGAGGAGGGGGAGGAGACGGGGCGCAGGGGGAGGGTCTCGACCTCGGCGGTGGGTTCGTTTTGCGCGGTGACGTCGCTGGGCGGGGTGGCGGGGATGGGCGGGCCGCCGGATTCACGAAGGAAGGCGTTCATCTTGAAGCGGGCCTGGAGGCCGCCGGATTGCTGGGGCTGGGCGGTGATGGAGTCGATGATGAGGAAGCGGGGGGAGCGGTCGACGGCGTTGACGAACTCGACGAGATCGGCGTAGTTGCCCTCGTAGTTGCCGGTGATGGTCATCATGGAGAACTCGTCGGAGCCTTCGACGGGGTCGATGGCAAAGCTGTGTTCGCGCGGGGTGAGGCCGGCGTTTTTGGCGAGTTTGCCGATTTCCGAGAGGATGGTGGAGGAGGCGGTGCGGCGGTCGAGGAAGTAGCCGGTGACGAACTGTTCCTGTTCGAGGCGGGCCGACTGAACCTTTCTCACGTTGGTTTTGGTGAGTTCGAGCGAGGCGCGGCCGCGCTGGATTTGGGCGCGGGTTTGGGCCAGGGCGGCGTCGAGTTCGGAGGCCGAGCCGCCGGGGGGGAAGAAGTAAAAGTAGCCGGCGATGAGGTTGAGCCCGGCGAGCACGCTGAGGACGACCTTGACGACGCCGCGAGGGTCGCGCCCGTGGACGGTGGTTTTGGTGCTAAAGCGCGGGAGCATAGTTGGAGGTGACCCTGTAGCGGAAGAGCGGTTCGGACTGCGTGGGCGGCAGCCAACTGGAGACGGCGGTGGCGCCGAAGCGGGCCGAGCCTTCGAGGCGCATGACCATGTCGACGACGGGCTCGGGCGACTGCGAGCCGACGACCATGTCGAGGATGATCTGGTTGGCGGAGGTGACCTGGGGGCGGACGCTGATGAGGCGGACGTTGTGCGGCAGGACCTTTTCGAGGTCGTTGAAGATGCCGGTCCAGGAGATGCCTTTGCGCAGGAGGAGCTGGTTGTAGAAGAGCGAGTGTTCGATGGACTGGGCGTTGGCCGGGAGGCGGAGTTCGCCGTCGAACTTGGCCAGTTCGGTGTTCATCGAGGTGAGCTGGCGCTGGGCGCTTTGGAGGGCCTCGCGGGTGTCGGTGGCTTCGGAGCGTTGGATCCAGGCCATGGCGGCGAGGTAAACGAAGAGGCCGGTGAGGGCGGCGCCGCCGGCCCAACCGAGGAGGATGATGGGTCGGTCGCGGCGGAAGGGGTCGCTGGAGAGGTTGATGGGGAGGGTTCCGCGCATGGTCAGTTCACCCGGTTGGCCTGGAGGTAGCCGAAGAGTCCGGCGTTGTGGGAATCAGGGGCGCCGAGGGCGGAGCGGAGGGGCTCGACGGCCATCTGCAACTCGGCGGCGGCGGCTTGCTGGAGTTCAGCGCTGAGCGGCCCGAAGCCGCAGAGGAGGAGTTTCGCGGGGCGCCGTTTGAGCTCATCCTCGGCGTAGGCCATGGTGGGAAAGAGGACGCCCATCAGTTCGTCGAGAGTGAGGTCAGAGAGTTCCATGCAGCGCAGGAGGCGGAGGCGCGCGCCTTCGCTGAGGGTGACGGTGAGGACGCGGTCGTCGAGCTTGGCGGTGGCGATGAGGGGTTCGGAGGCGACGAGGTCAATGGCGGCCAGCGCGGAGGTGGTGACGAAGCCGGGCTGGAAGCCGGCCGAGCGGAAGGCGGCCTCATAGCGGGCGACGATTTCCAGCGCGGCCGCCGCGGCGACGGCGTACCAGCGGCCGTCGTACTGGCGCGGGTGGAAGCTGATGGAGGCGGTGTCCATGTCGAAGGGGACGGTTTTCTTCAGGCGGAAGCGGACGAGGGCGAGTTGTTCGTCGCGGACCTTGGGGAACTGCTCAAAGTCGAGAACGGCGACGCGGGTGGAGAAATCGGGCAGGATGAGGGCGGCTTCGCGATGACGGCTTGCTCCGTTGCCGTTGGCCAGGGTGTGGACGGCGTTTTCGAAGGCCTCCGGCTGGACGACATTGTCCTGGACGGGGGAGACGTTAAGGATGCCGGGGGCCAGCGGCAGAAATCCGGTTTCGAGCGCGGCGCCCTTTTCGGGCAGCCGGCGGGCCCAGGCGATGCCGCCCTGGGAGATTTCAAAGGCGTAGGGCGGGGGCGGGTCGTCAATGAATTTTCGCAGCAATTCGAGCACGCATCACCCCTCGATGAAGGTCACCTTGTTGATCTCTTTGAGCGTGGTGACGCCTTCGCGCACCTTTTGGACAGCCGAATCGCGGAGGAAGGTCATGCCCCCTTCGGTGGCGGCGCGTTTGATTTCCGAGGCCGGGCGTTTGTCGAGGATCATCTCGCGGATGCGCTCGGTGAGGTCGAGCAGTTCATGGATGGCGGTGCGGCCGTGGTATCCGGTGCCGCCGCATTCAAAGCAGCCGGCGCCTTCCATGAAGGGGGTGCCGCGCCAGTCTTCGGGGTTCAGGCCGCTTTCGCGGAGATAGTCTTCCTCGTAGCGGACCTCGTGTTTGCAGTGTTCGCAGATGACGCGGACGAGGCGCTGGGCGAGGATGCAGTTGAGGGCGGAGATGAAGTTGTAGGGCTCGACGCCCATGTTGAGGAAGCGGCCGAGGACGTCGAGGACGTTGTTGGCGTGGACGGTGGTGAAGACGAGGTGTCCGGTGAGGGCGGCGTTGATGGCGATCTGTGCCGTCTCCTGGTCACGGATTTCGCCGACGAGGATCTTGTCGGGGTCATGACGGAGGATGGAGCGGAGGCCGCGGGCGAAGGTGAGTCCCTTTTTCTCGTTGACGGGGATCTGGGTGATGCCCTTCAACTGGTATTCGACGGGGTCCTCAATGGTGATGATCTTGTCTTCGTCGTTCTTGATTTCGTTGATGGCGGCGTAGAGGGTGGTGGTTTTACCGGAGCCGGTGGGTCCGGTGACGAGGACCATGCCGTAGGGTTCCTTGATGTAGCGGCGGAACTTGAGGATGTCGGACTCGGCGAAGCCGACCACTTCGAGGGTGAGCTTGGTGAACTTCTCGCTCATCGACTCTTTGTCGAGGACGCGGAGGACGGCGTCTTCGCCATGGACGGTGGGCATGATGGAGACGCGGAAGTCGATGAGGCGGGTTTTGTAGCGGACGCGGAAGCGGCCGTCCTGGGGGACGCGGCGCTCGGCGATGTCGAGCTCAGACATGACCTTGATGCGGGAAATGATGGTGGAGTGCCAGTCCTTGGCGATGGGCGGCATGGCGTATTGCAGGACGCCGTCGATGCGGTATTTGATGACCACTTCCTGGTCGCGGGTTTCGATGTGAATGTCGCTGGCGCGGCGTTCGAGGGCGTTGAAGATGGTGGTATCGACGAGCTTGATGACCGGGGCGATGTCGCTGTCGGCGGCGGTGAGCTTGTCGATGGAGAGGGTTTCGTCGGAGTTTTCCTCGTCGGCGACGACGTCGAGGGCGAAGCCTTCGGTGACTTCGTCGAGGACACGCTGGGACTGTTCGGTCTTCTTGAGCAGGTCGGCGATCTGGCTGAGGGCGGCGACCCTGACTTTCAGCTTCTTCCCGATGAGGATGGAGAGTTCGTCGACGAGGTTGAGGTTGCGGGGGTCGGCGAGGGCGATTTCGAGGGTGGAGCCGGCGAGGCGAAGCGGGACGAAGTTATAGCGAAACATGAGATCGACGGGGACGGTCTGGAAGAGATCGTGGTCGATGTGGGCTTCGCGGAGGTCGACGAATTCGCAGCGGTAGCGGAGGGCGAGCTGGCGGGCTTGCGCTTGTTCTTCAGCGAATTGCTGGGCGGGAGTGGTGCGTTGCGTCGCCATGGGGGGGCAGGTGGGGGCAGATTCCCCTGTTGAGGTTGACGCGGGCGGGGGGCGGAGTGTGGAGGGAAAGTTGGGGGGAGGTCATGTGGAAAGGGGTGGTTCGAGATTCGGGCCAGAGATGAGTTGCTCGATTTCGGCGTCCAACTCGTCGAGGATGATGGCTTTTTTCGCGCGTTCGAGTGTGCGGGAGCGGGAGGCGGTGGCGCGGATCAGGGTCAGGATCTCAGCCGGGAGCGCGCCGACGACTGACACGCGTGCGCTCCCCAGGTAGTTCGACATCAGGACATCGTCGAACTCCTCGCAGTTGCGGCAGTCGACACGGCACTCGCGGGGGAGGCAACAACTGCCTGCGGGGATGGCCGCGGTGAAACTCGGCCCGAGTTTGGGGTGATGGAGGAGATGCGTCTTCGTTGTGGTGGTGGAGCAGAGGAAACAGGTATCGGTGGCGCCGACTACGACAAAATAGCGGGATTTTGTTTCACTGGCGCCGGGAAAGTCCCTCCAGTGGATGACCGTGCCAACTCTAAATGCGGACCGGCTCTTCCGAGAGGCTGACGTCGTTGACAAGGTCCCTTACCTGTTGATCCTCGCGGATCTGTTCGAGGATTGCCGGATCGCAACTTCGGAGGAAGTCACTGTATAACATGTCGGCGTTTCTGGGACGTGAGTTCCAGGCGGGGTCGTTGTGGGAGAGCTCGCTCAGTTTCTCGGCGGAGAGGTGGCCGAGTTCGCGGGCGATCTCCGTGAGGACCTCCTCATCGGAGTCCGAGAGAGCCTGGAGATTCCCGGACCGCTGGAGGACCTCGATGTTCCTGCCTTTGATGCCGAGGTATTGGTGGACCTGATGGCGGCCGCCCTTGATGATGTCGTAGCCCTCGGAATGCACGGGGCCGTCTTTCATGGCGACGTAACGCCCACCCACAATTGGCCGGCCATACTCGCACAGGTGCTTCTTGTCAGCGAAGAACAGGAGCTTGAACAGCTTCATCTTCGTCATCGCCGGGCACAGCCCGGTGAGATACACCGCCGCCTGCATGAACTTGTCGGCATCGAATTGGAACCACAGGGCACCCACGCACCCCAATTATACGGGCGGCCCAAAACCGGCACAAGAAGCGCCCTGTGCCGCCGTCTGATTCGCGGTGGGGATCGTGGGCACTGGGAATTCACCGGTGCGCAGCCGATGGGGGATCAGCGTTGGCGGTGGAGCTAGGCAGGATACGAGCTTGCCGGATTGCAACAAGTTGGGGCGTGGTACGCTGCTCGGGTGGCGATGGCTCGGCGAGTGGCGGTGTTGGCGGTTGGGTTCGTTTTGTCGTGGGGGTGCGGGGGGAAGAAGGCGAGCCCGGCAGGAGAGCAGCGGGCGGGGCAGCAGGCCGAGTATGCGGCGGCGGGGAGTTGCGCCGAGTGCCACGCGGCGCAGGCCAAGACGCATGCCGAGACGGGGATGGGGCGGGCGTTTGCGCGGGCAACCGAGGCGAGCGCGGGGCGGGAGTTTGCCGGGGGCGGGCGCGTTCTATCACAAGGCGTCGGACCGCTACTATCAGCCTCTGCGGCGGGAGGGCCGGTTCTTCCTGAGGCGCTGGCAGAAGGCCGAGGGGGGCGGGGAGACGAACGCGATCGAGTATGAGGTGCACTATGTGGTGGGGTCGGGGAACCACTCGAAGACGTTTCTGCACAGGGATGGGGCGAACCACCTGATTGAGATGCCGGTGAGCTGGTATGCCGATGGCGGGGGGAAGTGGGCGATGAGTCCGGGGTATGACAACGGGGGGCACTACGATTTCCGGCGGAAGATCCACTACGACTGCTTCTTTTGCCATAACGGGTATCCGCGGTGGGGGGCGGGCGGTGGCGGCGCGGCGGGGGGCGATGGGGTGGCGGGCGGGGGCGGGGCGGGGGGCGCGGGGGGGCGGCGGGGGGGGGAACGGTGCGGGGATGAGCCTGGACGAGGTCGGGCGGGCGGGGGCGGAGCCGGTGTATCCGGGGGAGTTGCCGGAGGGGATCGATTGCCAGCGGTGCCACGGGCCGGGGGCGGCGCATGTGGCGGCGGCGAAGAAGAAAGCCGCGCCGGAGGAGTTGAAGAAGCTGATTGTGCATCCGGGGCGGCTGCCGGCGGAGCGGCAGATGGAGGTGTGCTTGCAGTGCCACCTGGAGACGACGAGCTTTCCGCTGCCGAATGCGATTCAGCGCTATGGGCGGGGGGCATTCAGCTACCGGCCGGGCGAGCCGCTGAAGGACTACATGCTGCATTTCGACCATGCGAAGGGGTCGGGGCGGGAGGAGAAGTTTGAGATTGCCAGCGCGGCGTACCGGTTGCGGCAGTCGGAGTGTTTTGTGAAGAGCGGCAGCAAGCTGCAGTGCACGACGTGTCATGATCCGCATGCGGTGAAGCGGGGGGCGGCGGCGGTGGCGGGGTATGCGGCGGTGTGCCGGGGGTGTCATGAGACGGAGTTGAAGAAGCTGGTGGCGGCGGGGCGGCATACGGGGAAGCAGGAGTGCGCGGGGTGCCACATGCCGAAGCGGCGGACCGAGGATGTGGTGCACGTGGTGATGACGGATCACAAGATTGCGCGGCGGGCGCCGGCGGGGAATTTGCTGGCGGCGCGGGCGGAGCGGTTGGAGACGGCGGGGGTGTCGTACCGGGGCGAGGTGGCGCCTTACTATCCGGCGGGCGGGGCGGCGACGGCCGAAGAGGAGTTGTACCGGGCCGTGGCGCAGGTGTTGCAGAAGAGCAATCTGGAGGCGGGGATTGCGCGGCTGGAGGCGGCGGTGAAGAAGCACGCGCCGAAGGGGCCGGCGTTTTACTTTGACCTGGCCGAGGCGTACCTGGCGGCGGGGAAGCGGGGGGAGGCGATGGCGTGGTATGAAGCAGCGCTGAAGCAGGATGCGGCGTTTGCTCCGGCGATGCGGGGGTTGGGCGGGGCGTTGCTGCAACAGAATGATCTGGGGCGGGCGATTCCATTGTTAGAGAAGGCCCGTGGGTTGGATGGGCGGGATGCGCCGACGCTGCAGGCGCTGGGGCGGGCGTATCAGCAGCAGGGTCGGATGACGGAGGCGGTGGCGGCGCTGCGGGCGGCGGTGGAGGTGGAACCGGTGGATGCGGGGATTCGCGAGTTGTTGGGCAATGCGTTGATGGCGGCGGGCGATGGGGCGGGGGCGGAGGCGGAGTTCCGGGCGGCGATTCTGCATCAGCCGGATTTGGCGACGGCGCATTACGGCTATGCGGCGACGCTGGCGGCGCGGGGGCAGTTTGAGCAGGCCGAGCCCGAGATGCGGCGGGCGGTGGCGCTGGGGCCGGGGTTGGCGCAGCCGAGGGAGATGCTGGGGAATCTGTATGCGCGGAAGAAGAAGTGGGCGATGGCGCGGGAGCAGTATGGCGAGGCGCTCAGGATTGACCCGCGATTTGGGCGGGCGCATTTGGGGATGGCGATGGTGATGGGGTCGATGGGCGACTTCGCGGCGGCGAAGCGGCATTTGCAGGAGGCGGCGGCGTCGGGCGATGCGGCGGTGGCGGCGGATGCGCGGGATTTGTTGGGGTCGCTGCCGTAGGGGGGCGAGGAGAGTGGCGCGCTATTTCGCCGGGAAGCCGGGGCTGGCCTTCACTTCGCGGATTTGCAGGATGTGGCGCTGGGAGTGGGAGGTGATCATGAGGAGCCACTGGTAGACGTCCATCTCGCTGGTGAGGAAGCGCCGGCCGCGGAGGTCGTCGGGGGTGGATTGGACGAAGGCGATGATTTCGGAACGGAGTTTCTGAAAGGCGGCATGGGCGGCGGCGGCGGTTTTGTATTCGCCTTGGGGGGTGCGGGCTTCGGCGGTGCGGTTGCGCTGGGAGCGGTCGATGCCGTACCAGAGGACGCCGGCGTCGGTCGCCTTGGGTTTAAAGCCTCCTTCGACGGGCTTGGCGAGGGACTGCTTCACCTGGTCCCAGTATTGGGGCTCGGCGATGGCGAGGTGGGCGACGACATCGGTGATGCTCCACTTGTTTTCGGCGGCGCGCCACTGGGTTTGCGCTTCGGAAAGTCCGGCGAGTTCGGAGACGAGCCAGGACTGGGTCATGCGGTAGTGTTCCAGCAGGCGCTCGCGCTCGAGGGTGGTGAGGGGCGCGGCGGGGAGGAGGGAGGCGCAGGAGAGCGCGAGAAGCGCGAGACGGTGCATGCCTCGCTCAGACGGGGGAGCGGGAGAAGCGTTAGTTGCCGCTGAGGACTTTGACGGAAACGGGCGTGCGGCCCTGGCAGGCCATGGAGGCGGTCATGCCGCTGACGAGTTGGGCGCAGGCGTTGGTGGTGGCGGCCGATTGGGCCTTTTCCTGAGTTTCGGCGGAGGCGATGCGGCAGGCCTGGCGGCCGTTGTCGGTGACGCAGACCTCGACGCGGAACTGAGTCATGCCGGTGAACGAGCTATACATGATGGCGCCGAAGGCGATGAGGAAGAAGACGCCGATCCAGAGAGCGGGTTTACCCATTTGTTACTCCGAGAAAAAGTCGTTACTCCGAGAAGAAGCTGCCCATCTGGCGGAACTTGTCGTAGCGGTGGGCGGCCAGGGCGGGGCCGTCCATTTGCGAGAGTTCGTCGAGGGCGTGGGTGGCGGCGGCGGCGAGGGCGACCGAGGCGCCATCGGGATCATCCTGGGCCCCGCCGCCGGGTTCGGGGATGATGCCGTCGATGAGGCCGAGTTTGAGGAGGTCGTCGGGGGTAAGGCGGAGGGCTTCGGCGGCTTTGGCGGCGTGGGAGGCGTCGCGGTAGATGATGGCGGCGCAGGATTCCGGCGAGATGACGCTGTAGACGGAGTTTTCCATCATGTAGACGCGGTTGGCGACGCCGAGGCCGAGGGCGCCGCCGGAGCCGCCCTCGCCAATGACGATGGCGATGACGGGGACCTGGAGGCGGGCCATTTCGCGGAGGTTGAGGGCGATGGCTTCGGCCTGGCCGCGCTCTTCGGCGTCGATGCCGGGGTAGGCGCCGGGGGTGTCGAGAAGGGTCAGGATGGGGCGGCGGAACTTATCGGCGAGGCGCATGAGGCGGAGGGCCTTGCGGTAGCCCTCGGGCTTGGGCATGCCGAAGTTGCGGATGAGTTTCTGCTTGGTGTCGCGGCCCTTTTGCTGGCCGATGATCATGACGGGGCGTCCGGCAAGGAAGCCGAAACCGCCCACGATGGCGGCGTCGTCGGCGTAGTGGCGGTCGCCGTGGAGCTCCTGGAAGCCCTCGACGATTTTGTTGATGTAGTCGAGGGAATGGGGCCGCTTGGGGTGGCGGGCGAGTTGCACGCGGGCCCAGGAAGGATTCATGGGCGGAGCCACGGGGGCGGGGGTCGGAGAGGGGGTTGGTTGGTCTGCCATCAGTCGGCGAGCACTTCCACGGCCTGCGGTCCGCAAATGCGCTCCACTTCGGCGCAGAACTCCTTATCGGGGCGGACGCGAGCCTGTATATCCAGGATAACTGAAAAGTCGCGGGGCTTCTCAAGACGGAGGCGGACCTCGGCTTCGCCCTGCTTGGTGGTGAAGAGCTGTTGGAGGGCGGCGGCACGGTCGAGATCGGCGGAGCGGGCGCCGACCGGGACGCGGATGGAGATGAGGCGGGGCAGCGAGATGCGGAGGTTGGCCAGCGGAGTGACCTCTTTGACGGAGAGCCGCGCGGGGGCGTTTTCCTCAGGCAGGGCGGTGCCGCGGATGAGGACGGCGGCGTCTTCGGCAAGGTCAGCGGAGAGGGTTTCGTAGGCGGTGAAGAAGCACATGCAGTCGGCGTTGCCGAACCAGTCTTCGAGCTGGAAGCTGGCCCAGGGTTTACCGTCTTTGTTGCGGCGGCGCTGGAGGGCGGTGATGACGCCGCAGATGGCGACCTCGTCGCCGCGCTTGAGGTCTTCCAGTTCGGCGGAGTTGTGGGTGGCCTTTTCGCGGACCTTGTCGCGGAATTCGTCGAGCGGGTGGCCGGTGACGTAGAAGCCGAGCATCTCCTTTTCGCCGTTGAGTTTTTCCTTGGAGGTCCAGTCAGGGAGGTTGGGGAGGGGCTGTTCCTGGGGGGCTTCGGCGAGGATTTCACCGAAGAGGCCGCTCTGGCCGCTGAGGCGGTCGCGCATGGCGCGCTGGCCGGATTCCATGGCGCCGTCGATGGTGGTGAAGAGCTGGGCGCGGTTGCCGGGCAGGGAGTCCATGGCGCCGGCCTTGATGAAGCTCTCAATCATTCGGCGGTTGACGCTGGTGAGGTCGACGCGTTCGCAGAAGCTGGCCATGGAGGAGAAGGGGCCGCCGGAGGTGCGGGCCTCGACGATGTTGTTGACGGCGGCGGCGCCGACGTTTTTGATGGCGCCGAGGCCGAAGCGGATGGCGTCGCCGGAGGGGGTGAAGGTGAGGTCGGACTGGTTGATGTCAGGCGGGAGGACCTGAATCTGCATGTCGCGGCACTCGTTGATGTATTTGACCACCTTGGCGGTGTTGCCGGTTTCCGAGGTGAGCAGGGCGCTCATGAACTCGATGGGGTAGTGGGCCTTGAGGTAAGCGGTGAGGTAGGCGAGGTAGGCATAGGCCGCCGAGTGGGACTTGTTGAAGCCGTATTCGGCGAACTGGGCCATGAGGTCGAAGATCTTCTCGACCTTCTTGGGCGGGAACTTGAGCTTGGCGGCGCCCTGCACGAAGCGTTCGCGCTGGGAGTCCATCTCCTCCTTTTTCTTCTTGCCCATGGCGCGGCGGAGGATGTCGGCTTCCCCGAGCGAGTAGCCGGCGAGGACCTGGGAGATCTGCATCACCTGCTCCTGGTAGAGCATGATGCCGTAGGTTTCCTCAAGGATGGGGCGGATCTCTTCGACGTCGTAGCTGACCTGTTTGCGGCCGTGTTTACGGTCAATGAAGTCGTCGATGACGCCGCCCTTGATGGGACCGGGGCGGTAGAGGGCGTTGAGCGCGGTGAGGTCTTCGATGCGCTCGGGCTGGTAGCGGCGGAGGACGTCGCGCATGCCGGGCGATTCAAACTGGAAGATGCCGCTGGTGTAGCCGTTGGAGAAGATCTCGTAGGTTTTCTTGTCGTCGAGGGGGAGGGCTTCGAGAACGATGGTGACGCCGCGGTGGACGCCGATGAGGCGGACGGCCTCGTGGATGATGGTGAGGGTGGTGAGGCCGAGGAAGTCCATCTTCAACAGGCCGAGCTTTTCCACGCCCGACATGTCGTACTGCGTGACGACTTCATCGCGGTTTGTTTTGTAGAGGGGGACGAGTTCCTTAAGCGGCGTGGAGGAGATGACGACGCCGGCGGCGTGCATGCCGGCGTTGCGGGCCATGCCTTCGAGGCGCACGGCGGTGTCGAGGACTTCGCGCACGCGGGGGTCGGCCTTGGCGGCGTCCTCAAAGCCCGGCTCCATGGAGAAGGCTTCCTTGAGCTTGATGTTGAGGGGCTGCGAGGGGACGAGCTTGGTGAGTTTTTCGACCTCGCCGAAGCTCATATCGAGCACGCGGCCGACGTCTTTGATGGCGGCGCGGGCGCCCAGTGTGCCGAAGGTGATGATCTGGGCGACGAAGTCGCGGCCGTATTTTTCGGTGACGTACTGGATGACTTCGCCGCGGCGGTTGGTGCAGAAGTCGATGTCGACGTCGGGCATGCTGACGCGCTCGGGGTTGAGGAAGCGCTCAAAGAGCAGGCCGTATTGGAGTGGGTCGACGTCGGTGATGGAAAGGGCGTAGGAGACCAGCGATCCGGCGGCCGAGCCACGGCCGGGGCCGACGGGGATGCCCTTGGTTTTCGAGTAGTGGATGAAATCCCAGACGACGAGGAAGTAGCCGGAGAACTTCATCTGCTGGATCATCTTGATCTCGCGATCGAGACGTTCGTAGTAGAGCTCGATGGGCTGGCGGAGCTGGCCGGCCTTGGCCATGGCGTCGAGGCGGGGGCGGCGGCGCTCAAAGCCTTCGCGGGCGACGTACTCGAAGTAGCTGTCGATGGAATGGGGCGAGGGGATGTCGAAGCGGGGGAAGGGGTCGGCGACCTTTTCGAGCTTCACCTGGCAGCGCTGGGCGATGTCCCAGGTGCGGTCGAGAGCTTCCTCGACCTCGCCGAAGATCTGCAGCATTTCATCGCGCGACTTGAGGTAGAAGTCAGGCGAGTCCCACCTCATGCGCGAGGGGTCAGACACGGTTTTGCCGGTCTGGATGCAGAGCATGATTTCGTGGGCGCGGGCGTCGTCGCGTTTGAGGTAGTGGGCGTCGTTGGTGGCCACCAGCGGCATGCCGGTTTCGCGGCTCATGCGATACAGCATCGGCAGGATCTTCTTGTCCTGTTCGAGGCCGTGGTTCTGGAGCTCGAGGAAGAAGTTGTCCTTGCCGAAGATGTCCTGGTATTCGTAGGCGAGGCGTTTGGCCTCGGCGTACTTGTCCTCCATGAGGTGTTCGGCGATGTCGCCCTTGAGGCAGGCCGAGAGGGCGATGATGCCTTTGGAGTGGCGGGCGAGGAGGTCCTTATCGATGCGGGGTTTGTTGTAGAAGCCGTCGAGGTAGCCGGAGGAGACCAGTTGGATGAGGTTGCGGTAGCCGTCCTGGTTTTGGCAGAGGAGGACGAGGTGGTTGTAGGCGCGGGCGTTGGAGCGGTCCTTCTGGCCGAGGGGGGCGGTGTAGGCTTCGCAGCCGATGATGGGGTTGATGCCCTGCTCTTTGGCGGCGTTATAGAACTCGACGGCGCCGAACATGTTGCCGTGGTCGGTCATGGCGACGGCGGGCATGCCCTGTTCGGCGACGGTCTGCATGAGGCGCTTGGTTTCGCAGGCGCCGTCGAGCAGGGAATAGTCGGTGTGGCAGTGAAGGTGGACGAAGGGGGGTGGAGCGGACATCTCTCAGGGCTTATTGTATCGCCCGGTTCCGTGATACGATCCCCGGCATGCGAGGACTAGTCTGCTTACTGGCCGCCTGCGCGGTGATGAGTGCGCCGCTTGGCGCGGCGCCGAAGACGCTGGATTTCTACTTTGTGGATGTGGAAGGAGGGCAGGCGACGCTGATTGTGACGCCGGCCGGGGAGAGCCTGCTGGTGGACGCGGGCTGGCCGGGGTTTGAGGGGCGGGACCCGATGCGGATTCAGGCGGCGATGAAGCAGGCGGGCATCCAGCACATCGACTATTTCTGGATGACGCACTACCATACCGACCACGTGGGCGGGCTGGAAGCGCTGGCCGAGAAGGTGACGATCAAGAACTTTGTCGATCACGGCGACAACAACGAGACCAACGCCGGGGGGCAGAAGTTGAGCGCGTCGTATGAGCGGGCGCGGGCCAAGGGCAAGCGGATCACGTTGAAGGTGGGCGACAAGCTGCCGTTGAAGGGCGTGGAGGTGTTGACGGTGGCCTCCAACGGGGAGCTGCTCACCAAGCCGGTGAAGGGCGGCGGGGCGGAGAACGCGGCGTGCGCGGCGGCGCAGAAGCGGGCGGTGGACCCGACCGAGAATGCGCGGTCACTGGGATTCCTGATGACATACGGCAAATTCCGCTTCCTCGATCTCGGGGATCTCACCTGGAACAAGGAGCTCGAGCTGGTCTGTCCGCAGAATCTCCTCGGCAAGGTGGATGTCTATTTGACCACCCATCATGGGATGGACATGAGCGGACCGGCGCAGATCGTTCATGCCCTGGCCCCGCGGGTCACGATCATGAACAACGGGGCCAAGAAGGGTGGATCCGCGCCGGCGGTGGACGTTGTGCGGGCCTCGCCGGGGCTGGAGGATTTGTGGCAGGTTCACTTCGCCGTGGCCGGAGGAGCAGATCACAACACGGCCGCCGATCAGATTGCCAATCTTGAGGAGAAGTGCGAGGGGCACGGGCTCAAGGTTTCGGCCGGGAAGGACGGGAGTTTCGAGGTGGTGAACCTGAGGAATCAGCATAAGAAGACCTATTCGGCGCGGCGCTAGCGCGGCGCCAGGCGGGGGCGTGGCCCGGGGTGAGTCGCGGCGCCCGGGGGCGTGGCGCGAAGTGAATCGCGGCGGCGCCCGGGGAGCGCGCGGGCGTGAGGCGCGGCCCCTCCGGACGGCCGTGGAGAGCGGCTCAGGGGAAGATCCAGGAGCCGCGGATGTTCCAATCCGAGCGCAGACCTCCTTTGTCGAGGGCGAGGGCGTAGATGGTTTTCGTGCCGGTGAAGGTGGTGGGCACGAAGGAGAGGGGGATGTTGACGGTGAGGTCGCTGCCGATGGCGGAAACCGTCATGGAGGCCAGCGGGAGCGAACACTGGGAGTTGGAGAGGGTGTTGAGGGTGCCCGGGGCGTAGCCGCCGAGCCACGAAGTGCCGGTGTTGTTGAGCAGGTAGACCAGGCCGGTGGAGTGGACGTAGGCGACCTGGCAGGCATTGACGCCGGAGAAGGAGCCGTTGATGAGAAACTGCACGGACTCGAAGTTATTGGCGCCGTTGGCGTCGGTGTAGCGCAGGGCGAAGGTGGCCGATGTGCCGGAGCCGGAGTTGGGGATGAGCGAAGCGAAGACGGGGGCCGAGGGGGGCACGGGGGCGGCGGTGATCTTGGTGAGGAAGATGTCCTGCACGCCGGCGTTGGTGAAGCGGTAGGCGGACTGGGTGGGGAAGTTGGACGAGGCGGTGACTCCGGTGAGGAACATCTCGCCGGCGGCGTTGATGGCGATTCCGGCGGCCTGGTCGGAGCCTGTGCCGCCGAGGTAAGTGCTGAAGATGAGGGCTGAGCCGTTGACATTGAGCTGGGCGACGAAGGCGTCGCTGGAGCCGGCGTTGGCGGCCTGGACGGGGAGATAAGTGGGGAGGTTGACCGACGAGGAGTAGCCGGCGAGGAAGACCTGGCGGTTGATGTCGACGGCGATAGCGGTGGCGATGTCGGCGCCTGTGCCGCCAAAGTAGCTGCTGAAGACGCGCAGGCCACCGTTGTCATGTTTGGCGAAGAAGGCGTCGAGGCCGCCGCGGTTGGTGGCCTGATAGGGGGCGAGCGTGGGGAAGTTGGTGGACGAGGTGACGCCGGCGGTGTAGGCGTTTCCGAAGATATCGACGGTGATGGCGAGGCCTTGTTCGGGGAGGATGGAGGTGCCCCCCGAGCCGCCGAGGTAGGTGGAGTAGACAAGGTTGTTGGCGTCGCTGTTGAAGCGGGCGACGAAGGCATCCTGACCGCCGCCGGTGGCGGGTTGGGCGGGGTTTTTCAGGGGCAGGTTGGTGGAGGTGGTGGAGCCGGTGACATAGGGGGTGAGCTGGGTCGGATGAAGGCCGATGCCGCGGCCGCTGTCGTCGCCGCTGCCGCCGAAGTAGGTGGCAAACGAAAGTGAGTTATTGAGGCTGACCTTAATGAGGAAGGCGTCCAGACCGCCGCCGTTGGAGGCCTGGAAGGGGAACTTGGTGGGGAGATTGGTGGAGGAGGTTTCGCCGACGGCGTAGAGCTGGTTGTAGGAGTCCAGGACGCAGGCGTTCAGGACATCGTTGCCCGAGCCGCCGATGTAGCTGCTGTAAACCAGGGCGTTGCCGGCGGCGTTCAGTTTGAGCACGAAGGCGTCGCGGTTGCCGCCGCGGGCGGGCTGGATGGGGGTGGCGTTGGCGGTGGGGAAGTTGGTGGAGTAGGTGCCGCCGCAGAGGTACGCCGAGCCGGCGGCGTCGACGGCGACGGCGGTGGCGCGGTCGTCACCGGAGCCACCGATGAAGGTGGCGTAGAGCAGGGTGGTGCCGGTGCTATTGAACTTGAAGACGAAGGCATCGACGTTGCCGCCGAAGTTCTGGATGGAGCCAAGGGTAGGGATGTTGGTGGAGGCGGTGTAGCCGGCGACGTACATGGAGCCGGCGGTGTCGACGGCGATGGAGGCGCCATAGTCGGCGCGGGTGCCGCCGAAGTAGGTGCTGTAGGAGAGGGCGGGGTCGATGACGAGGGGGTAGCGGCGGTCATAGTCCTCGACGAGGAAGCGGGCGCTGTCGTCGCCCTGAATGAAGTAGCTCGCCTGGAGGTAGTGGCGGCCGGCGGGAAGGTCCTGATAGACGACGGGGGCGTGTTCGCGGAAGACGCCGTTGGCGGCGGCGATGGCGAGATCGCCGTTGTCCTCGACGGTGAGTGACGAGGCGCCGCGATAGCGCACCTGGAGGCGGCGGTGGTCAGCGCCGGGCTGGACGATGAAGTCGGTTTTGAACTGGCCGCCTTCGGCGGTGAAGCGGAGGTCGATGCCGGGGTAGAGGTCGCGGTAGAGGGCGGCGCTGTAGGCGGGGACGTCCTGGAGAGGCTTGGCGTCGCCGAGGATGTAGTTGACGCGGGTGGGCAGCGGGCCGAGGGGTTCGGGGAGGGCGTTGGCGTTTGCGCCGGGGAACAGCATCTCCACCTGGTCCTGATCCTGGGTGAGCAGGATGCGGCCCGCCGAGAGTTCGGCCTGCAGGCGCTGGGAATAGGCGTGGAAACGGGTTTCCGGGGGAAACTGGCCGGCGTTGGCAATGAGAAGCCCATACGGGGCCAGCGAGGTGCGGCTGAAGCCAGCCGGGGGTTCCTGGACGGGCTGCGCCGTGAGGGGAACCACGAGGGTAAAGGTGACGAGGATGTGAAAGATCGGGGATGGATGGAGGTGACGGAGGAAAGTCTGGGTGATGCTCATTACGACTCCAAGCAATTCTTCGACCGGCTAGGGAAATGCCCTTACGCAAGAATTCACTTAGGCCTTAGACGCAGCGAGGTAGTGCTTGGCGGGGAAGTGGGGGGTAGGGTGTTTTCGCTCCGGCCCAGTGGGATCGTGAGGAGGCGTGGAACCAGCAACGCGGAGGAATCGGCGGCGCGGCGCTACGGCGCTTACCGGGTCTTGTCCGATGAGGTGGAACGCGTCGAGCCAGACCAGTTTTCCACGCGAAGTCCTTCGAAGTTTTTGAAGTCGCGCGGATTGGCGGTGACCAACACCATTTGGTGAACAGCGGCGACAGCGGCAATCTGTGCGTCCACGAAGGGCGCCGGCCGCCCGATGGAATCCAGGCGAGCCCTTTCCCGTCCGTGCCAGGCGGCCGCTGCCTCGTCATAAGGCAGGATGGGGAACGAAGCCTGGATCACGTCGCTCAGGTAGGTTTGGATTCTCGACCTTCGACGTCCTCGCGGAAGACGGCACCACCCATAGGTCAACTCGTGCCAGACGGGAGAGGGGATGGCGCACTCGGTCCATACCGCCTCTAACCGGCCCATCAAGGCCGGGTCTGGTTTCTCCCACAAGGGCACGGAGACAATGCTGGTATCGAGCAAATAGGTGCTCATAGCGCAACTTCGCGACCCGCCGAACGGTCACGCAGCGATCGCGCAAACGCCTTGTCGATACCGGCTCCCTTCGGAGGGAACTGTTCGAGAAAACGCTTGTACGCCACCGGGAAGCCGGTTTTTCGGTCTCGCAGGCGCTGCATTTCCCGGGTGGAGACGATTACGGCAACAGGTTGCCCGCGCCGGGTCAGTTCCACTTCGCGCCCCGCCGCCGCCAGATCGATGATGGCGGGCAGTTGCGCTCGTGCCTCGGCGATGGAATAGCGGCGCGCCATACCTAAGTGTACATCGTCATGTACATTTGCTCAAGAACCGAAGGCGCCTCTGTTGCGCCTCATGGTGTTCCGGTTCCCCTGGCGCTGAAGCGCGATCCGTGGGGATAATCAGCCGCTTGGCCGAGGGGGCGAGCGCGGGAGTAGGGCAGGCTCGCCGGGAGAGGGAAGTCGAGGGGGCGTGGGGGTTGCGGCGCGCCGCGAGGTCAGGAGTCATCTCGATTCGGACTCGGCACATCCTCGTCCTGAAACAGCCATCCATCGCTGCCGGGAAGAAAGATCTGCAACTCCGCGCTCATAGGCCCGACGCTGCGGTATCCGGCCTCTCCTTCCAGCGCATAGTCGCGGACTTCATTCCATGAACAGCCGGCGTTCAGGAGAAGTTCAGCAAAGCGAAACATCCCGGCGGACATTTCGATCCAGATCGTGTCCCGCTTGGCCCACTCCTCATCGGATGGCCCGACGCAGTCTTCGGCGTTGCTGAGGGCGAAAACGGGCAATTCGCTTGCGTTGCAATCGTACTTCCAAGGATGTCTTCTCGTCTCCGACGGGTAGTACCGTAGAGCGAACGGAACCATCGAGAGACCCACCGGAGGATCATCCAGGCGCACACCCGAGGCCCGGATCACGATTCTCTTGATGGCAGAGTCTGGGTGAGTGAGCAAAATCGCCGTATCTTCCACAGGACCATGGAAGCCCGCGGCCAGCAGCAAAAGGCCCAACTCGCGGCACTTTCTTGGAGTCAGATACATCCAGAGCGCGTCAGCTTTGTACCAGCCGTTATAGTCGTGATGCGCCTTGTACAGCAGAATGCGATCGGTCGAGATTGTACTCGGTGGTGCGGGCAGGACACCCGTGTGAAAAATGAACTCCGCATCGTCTGGCGGGCCATCGGGCACCTGTGCCGCCAAGTCTCCGAAGATCTCTTCCAGTGCGCAAGCCAAATCGAATTCTAGCCTGCAACTCTGGCCCTGACCAGCAGGCGCCCGCAGGCTGGCTCTTTCTAGGTAAGGCAACCCGCCTTCTAACGTTTCACATCCTCAAACTGGCTGATGCGGATCTGGCGATCGGGAAACACGGCGCGGATCTCCAAATGTCCGCCGAGAGCCTCAATATACTCGACCAATGTGCTCACGCAGATGTCGCCGCGGTGTTCGATTCTCGAAACCTCGCTTTGGTGCACGCCGAGGAGTTTCCCCAACTGGAGTTGGGTCATCTCACGGGCCTTTCTCACCTCATCCAGGGGCATGGAGGCAAGGCTCTCTTGAAACCGCTTCTCGATCGATTGCCGTCTGGCGGGCGGCATACCCTCGATCAGTTGCCGGAAATTGCGAGTTGGCATTACACCCTTCCTTCCTGTTCCAGTTCCTGCAGAGGGCCGTCGAATAGCCGGTCGGCGATTGGCACGAACGTGTCGTACCAACGGTCATCGCCCGACTGATCACCGCCAATCAATAAAATCGCGGTGCGTAACGGGTTGAAGGCGTACAGCGTGGCAGGGGCCTTCCGCTGCTCTGTGTCCGCAACTCGCGCATTTGCGGATAGCGCGAGGTGACCACCTTGGTGCTGTGCGGATATCCCAGCGCGGGCCCGAATTCCATGAGGTGACGCACCGAAACCGCCACATCGTCCTGCTCGCCGTCGCTGAGGGAGTCCCACCAGCCGCGAAATTCGTCTGTGAACTCCACCTCCCAGGCCACGTCTTCAGTATGCACCATACAGCATAGTGGGAAAAGCAGGCAGCGTGCGTTGCAGAGGACTTGCCGGGGCCAAGGGGGTACGGGAGAGCGCGGGCATGAGTCGGGGCGTGGGGGCGCGTGGCGGGCGCAGGCGGCGGACGGGCCGTCAGGCGCCGATGTAACGCGCGTACCAGGAGCGGGCGACGGCGATGTCCTGGGTGCCTTTGATGATGGCGCGGCCGTCGGGGAAGACGGTGATTTCGAGCGGGGGTTGGAAGAAGCGGAGGGCGAACTCGTTGTGGCGGACGGGGCCGAAGCGGGAGAGGCTGGCGGCGAGTTGGGGGAGGTCGAGGGGGCGGTTGCGTTCGTGGATTTGGACGGCGTTGCGGCCGCACAGGGAGACGGGGGCGCGGTGGCGGCCGTCGAGCCAGTCGAACTGGCGGTGGGCGCAGGCGGGGCAGTCGGGCTGGGGGCCGGGCTGTTTGGTTTGGCGGAGGTCGCCGGACCAGAGGTCGAGGGTGGTGATGCGGCGGGGGACGGCGGCGGCGTTGCCGGAGAGGATTTGCAGGGCCATGGAGACCTGGAGGGCGGCGACGGCGGTGGTGATGGTGGCCAGCACGCCGGCGGTTTCGCAGGATTCCTGGGGGCCGGAGGGGGGCGAGGGGTAGACGCAGCGCAGGCAGGCGGTTTCGCCGGGGAGGATGGGCATGGCCAGGCCGTAGGAGGAGACGGCGGCGCCGTAGATCCAGGGGACGGCGTTTTGGATGGCGAAGTCGTTGATGAGGTAGCGGGTTTCGAAGTTGTCGCAGCCGTCGAGGATGAGGTCGGCGGCGGAGAGCAGGTCGGCTGCGTTGCGGGGGGTGAGGTCGGCGACCTCGGCTTCGACGGTGATGGTCGAGTTGATGCGGGCGATGGCGCGCTGGGCGGCGATGGCTTTGGGGGTGGCTTCGGCGGCGTCGGCCTCTTCGTAAAGCCACTGGCGCTGGAGGTTGTTCCACTCGACGTAATCGCGGTCAATGAGGCGGAGGGTGCCGACGCCGGCGCGGGCGAGAGCGGCGGCGTGGTAAGAGCCGAGGGCGCCGCAGCCGACGATGGCGACGCGCGAGCCCAGGATGCGCTCCTGGCCGGCTGTGCCGATGGGGGCGAAGCGTTCCTGGCGGGAGTAGCGGTCAGGGGCGGGCATGCGATTTCATCGTAGCAGCGGGGGGGGGGCGGCCGGGGGGGGGCCCCCCGCCGCGGCACCCCGAACCCCCCCCCCCGCCCCCCCCGCCGGGGCGGCCCGGGCCCCCCCCCCGCCGGCCCCCCCCCCCCCCCCCCCCCCCGCCCCCCCCCCCCCCCCCCCGGCCCCCCCCACCCCCCCCCCCCCCCCGCCCGCGGGCCCCCCCCCCGCCCCCGCCGGGGCGCCCGCCCCCCCCCGCCCCCCCTCGCCCCCCCCCCGCCGCCCCTGCCGCGGGCCCCCCCCTTCCCGTCGGGGCCCCCCCCCGGCCCGGCCGTTGGTGGCCGGGCCCCCCCCCCCCCCCCCCCCTTCTTTCCCCCCCCCCCCCCCCCCCCCCCCCCCCCCCCCCCCCCCCCCGGGGGCGGCGGGGGGGGCCCGGGGCGCCCCCCCCCCCCCCCCTTCCCCCCCGGCGGCGGGCGGGTTTTTGCCCCCGGGGCCCCCGCCTCTCGCGGTTGGCGCCCCCCCCCCCCCCCCGGCCCCCGGCCCCCCCCCCCGGCCCTGCCCCCCCCCCCCCCCCCCCCCCCTCTCTGGCCCCCCCCCCCCCCCCCCTCCCCCTCCCCCCCCCCCCGCCCCCGGGTCTTGCCCTGGGCGGGTGCCCCCCCCCCCCCCCCCCCCCCCGCCCCCGGCCCCCCGGCCGCCTCGGCGCCGGGGTCCCCCCCCCCCCCCCCCCCCCCCCCCCCCCCCCCCCCCCCCCCCCCGCGGCGCGGGGCCACGATATGATGACAGGCAGTGGCGCGATCCCGCGGCAGCTATGCCGCCAGCACTGTCGCTTTGTTCGTCGCCCTGCTCGGTGCTGTCCCGCGATTGGCGGCAGTGGAGTGGGAAGGTAGAGTTTTGTCCGCGATCCGGTATGAGCCGGCCGGGCAGCCGTTGCAGGAGAAGGAGTTAGAGCAGATTGTCGGGCTGAAGCCGGGGGATGCGGTGGATCGCATCCGGCTGCGGGAGTCGCTTGCGCGGCTGTATGCGACGGGGCGCTACCGCGATTTGCAGGCCGACATGGCCGAGTCCGGCGGCGGGCTGGTGTTGACGATCCAGACGCAACTGGCGTGGTTTGTGGGGCGGGTGAGCGTCACCGGGGTCAGCGAGCCGCCGAACCAGGGGCAGTTGGTGAGCGCGACCAAGCTGCAGTTGGGGCATCCGTTTTCGCAGCAGGAGGTGAGGGCGGGGGCCGAGAACATGCGGGCGAAGCTGGAGCGGAGCGGGTTTTACGACACGCGGATCGACCCCAAGCTGGACTACGACGAAGCGACGCAGCAGGTGCACATCGACTATCAGGTGACGGCCGGGAAGCGGGCCGAGTATGCGCGTCCGGTGATCACGGGGGCTCCGCCGGGCGAGGTGGCGGCGCTCGAGCGGACGTCGCGGTGGAAGACGTTTTGGGGCGTGCTGGGGTGGAAGGATGTGAGGGAGTCGCGGACCTCGCGCGGGGTAGAGCGGATGCGGCGCTATTACGCCACGCGGGAGCGGCTGCTGAGCAATGTCGACATGACGGAGCTGCGGCATGATCCGGCCAAGAATACGGTGACGCCGGTGGTGGAGGTGGAGCGCGGGCCGCGCATCGGCGTGAACCTGGCGGGGGCGAAGTTGAGCGACGGGAAGCTGCGGCAACTGGTGCCGGTGTACCAGGAGCAGTCGGCTGACCGCGACCTGCTGGTGGAGGGGATGCGCAACCTGACCGAGTATTTCCAGGGCGAGGGGTATTTCCGGGCCAAGGTGGAGTTTGACACGCGGCAGGTGAGCGCCGAGGAGTTGGAGATTCTCTACACGGTGGAGTTGGGGCCGAAGTTCCTGCTGACGGACCTGGAGATTGCGGGGAACCAGTTTTTTGACCGCGAGACGATCCGGGAGCGGATGGGGATCACGCCGGTGACGAAGGTCCGCTACCGCAGCGGGCGGTTCAGCGAGGCGCTGTTGAATGCCGACGTGGCGTCGATCCGCGATCTGTATCTATCAAACGGCTTCCGCGATGTGAAGATCGTGCCGAGGGTGACCGAGGGGCCGGCGGGGGACAAGCGGACGCTGCGGGTGCGTGTGGAGATTGACGAAGGGGCGCAGTGGACGGTGGGCGAGTTTTCGCTGGAGGGTGTGGCCGACGAGCATCGGGAAGAGGTGGAATCGCGGTTCAGCAGCGTGGCCGGGCAGGCGTTCAGCGAAGCGGCGGTGGCGCTGGACCGGGACCAGGTTCTGAATTATTACTACAACCGGGGCTATCCGGAGGCGCGGTTGGATTGGGACGTGGAGCCGATGAGCGAGCCGCATACGGTGAAGATCCACGTAAAGATTGACGAGGGCGAGCCGCGGTATGTGCGCAGTGTGCTGGTGGGCGGGTTGAAGACGTCGAATCCGGGGATGGTGTATGAGCGGTTGCAGTTGGGGCCGGGTGATCCGTTGTCGCAGTCGGAGGTGATTGAGAGCCAGCGGCGGTTGTATGACCTGGGGGTGTTTGCGCGGGTGGATGTGGCGGTGCAGAACCCGGAGGGGGTGGAGCCAAACAAGTTGCTGCTGTTCCAGGTGGAAGAGGCGCGGCGGTATTCGCTCAATGTCGGGTTGGGCGCGGAAATTGCGCGCATTGGCGGAGGCTCGAACTTCGATGCGCCGGCGGGTTCGCCGGGGTTCAGCCCGCGGGTGAGCTTTGGCGTGTCGCGGTCAAACTTTCTCGGCTACGGCCATACGATGGCGGTGCAGACGCGGATTTCGAACATCCAGCAGAGGACGCTGCTTACCTACCTGGCGCCGCAGTTCAAAGGCGTGGAGGGGCTGGCGCTGACGATTACGGGCTTCAACGACCTGTCGCGGGACATCCGCACGTTCACCAGCCGGCGGCAGGAGGGCGCGGTGCAGTTCAGCAAGGTGCTGTCGCGGAGCAACACGGTGCAGACGCGGTTCACCTACCGGCGGAACACGGTGGATGCGAACAGCCTGAACATCGACCCGGAGCTGATTCCGGTGTTTTCGCTGCCGGTGCGCGTGGGGCTGCTCAGCGGCACGTTTTTGCAGGAGCGGCGCGATGATCCGATCGAGTCGCGGCGCGGCTATTACAACTCGGTGGACATCGGGCTGGCGAGCGGCGCCTTTGGCGGCAGCACGCGGTATGCGCGGCTGCTGGCGAGGAATTCCAGCTATCACCGGCTGTATGGCGAGGTGATTTTGGCGCGGTTGACAACGGTCGGCTGGCAGCAGAACCTGAATCCGCTTTCGACGCGGACGGGAGTGAATGAGCGGGAGCCGATTCCGCTGCCGGAGCGGTTCTTTTCCGGCGGTTCGTCGACGCACCGCGGGTTTCCGGAAAACCAGGCCGGTCCGCGCGACTTGGCGACCGGCTTTCCGGTGGGCGGAGCGGGGCTGCTGGTGAACAACCTGGAGCTGCGCTTTCCGCTGCTGGGCGACAACCTGGGCGGCGTGGCGTTCCATGATATGGGCAACGTGTTCACGAGCCTGAGCAAGTTCACCCTGGATTGGCGGCAGCCGGGGGTGACCGAGTTTGACTACATGGTGCATGCGGTGGGGATGGGCGTGCGCTACCGGACGCCGATCGGTCCGGTGAGGCTCGACCTGGCGTATGTGCCGAATTCGCCGAGTTTCTTTGGATTTCGCGGCACGCGTGAGCAGTTGATCAACGGGCAGGGCGAGTTTGTGATGCAGCGGTTGAGCCGCTTTCAATTCCACTTTTCGCTGGGGCAGACCTTCTGATGACGAGGCTGATGGCAGTGGCGATGCTGGCGGCCGCGCTGGGGCGGGGCGAGGTGGTGGACCGGCTGGCGGTGTCGGTGGAGAGCGCGGCCATTCTGGAGAGCGAGATTCTCGATCATCTGCGGGTGGCGGCGTTTCTGGAGGGCAAGCCGTTGGATGTGTCGCCGCGGGCGCGGCGGGCGGCGGCGAACCAGTTGATTGAGCTGGCGCTGATTCACCGCGAGATGGAGTTGAGCCGCTACACGCCGCCGGGGGTGGAGATTGCGAAACCGCTGCTGGAGAAGTTCCGCGCCGAGCACTATGCGGAGGCGGCGGCGTTTCAGGCGGCGCTGGTGAAGCACAATCTGCGCGAGGCCGACCTGTTGCGCAACCTGCTGCTGCAGGTGACCGTGACGCGGTTTGTGAACTTCCGCTTCCGGCCGGGGGTGCGGGTGAGCGAGGAGGAGGTGGCCGAGTATTACCGGGATTCGTATGTGCCGGGATGGGAGAGCGTGAAGGCTCCGGTGCCGGTGCCGCCGCTGCAGGAGGCGCAGGGGGAAATTGAAGCGATTCTCACCGAGCAGCGGGTGGACCAGGCGATGGACGACTGGTTGAAGGCGGCGCGGGATTCGGTGCGGATCACGTACCAGGAGGAGGTGTTCCGGTGAGGAAGTTGCTCCGCTCCTGGTGGACACGCTCGCTGGTGGCGCTGCTGCTGCTGGGCGCGTTGGGGTATTGGGCGGCGTGGGAGGTGCTGCGTTCGCAATGGCTGGCTGAGCAGATCAGGCAGCGGGCGATTGCGGAGGTGGAGAAGGCCACGGGGGGCAAGGCGGAGTTGAAGAGCTTCGCGTTCGATTGGAAGCTGTGGCGGGCCACGGCCGAGGGCTTCGTGCTGCATGGACGGGAGCCGGAGGGGTCGCCGCCGCTGGTGGAGGCGCCGCGGGCGGAAGTGGATTTGAAGGTGCTGTCGTTCCTGGAGAAGCGGGTGAATGTGGCGGCGGTGCGGTTAGAGAAGCCGCGCATGCACCTGGTGCGGGACGCCGGGGGGCGTTGGAATTTTCCCGAGCCGGCGGCGGCGCGGAAGCGGACGAAGTCGCCCGTGGAGACGGTGCTCGATCTGGCGATTGGGGAGCTGTCGGTGCGCGGGGCGGAGGTGCATTATGAGGACCGCATTGTTCCCGTGGAGTTCACGGCGCGGGAGTTTGAGGCGCAACTGCGCTATGAGCGGGCGGCGCGGGCCTATGCGGGGACGTTTGCGATGAAGCAGTCGCGGCTGGCTGAGCCGCTGGCGGTGCCGGTGACGTTTGACGTGAGCGGTCCGCTGCGGTTGGATGCGGCGGGGATGACGGTGACGGGGGCCGAGGCGAGGCTGGGCGCGAGCGTGGTGCGGGGGGACTTTGCGCTGCGGGACTGGAAGCACCCGGCAGTGACAATTACAGGCGAGGGGACGGTGCGGGTGGCCGATCTGCACAAGCCGCTGCGGCTGCCGGTGGAGCCGGTGGGCGAGGTGAAGGCGCGCGGGCGTTTAACAGCGGGCGGCGGGCAGGCCTGGCAGGCTGAGGGCACGGCGCAGGCGCAGGGGCTGGCCTATGCGACGCGGGGCATTCGCATTGCGGGCGTGGCGGGCGACGGCGGCGTGGAGGGCGGGGCCGGGTCTGCTGGCGGCGGAGGCTGTGCGGGCCACGGCGCTGGGCGGGTCATTCACGGGGATGGCGCGGTTGGAGAGCGGGCGGTTCCGGGTGGAGGGCGAGTTGGCGGGGTTGGAGTTGGAGAGACTGTATGCGGTGCCGCCGCGGACGGCGAAGTCGGGTGTGCCGCTGGTGTGGGCGGGCGTGGTGCGGGGTCCGGTGCGCGTGGAGGGGACGGCGCGGGCGTTTGAGGCAAGTGTGGATGTGCAGGTGTCGCCGCCGGAGGAGTTGACGGAAGGCAAGCAGGCGGTGGAAGGGGCGCTGCGGGCGAGCTACCAGAGCGCGGGGGGATTGTTGCTGGTGGAGGCGGGCCATCTGCAGTTGGCGCACACGAGGCTGATTGCGCGCGGCGATCCGGGGAAGGCGATGGAGTTTTCGCTGGTGTCGTCGGATTTGGACGACCTGCTGCCGGCGCTGCGGATGGTGAGCGAGGAGGAGCCGGCGCGATTGCCGGTGACGCTTGACCGGGGGCAGGTGAGGATCGATGGGCGTTGGGATGGAGGAGCGAACAACGGCACGGTGGCGGGGCGGTTGGAGGCCGGTCCGCTGGTGGTGGAGGGGCGGCGGCTGGAGGATGTGGAAAGCGAGTTTCAGGCGCGGGCCAGCGGGGTGACGCTGCGCGCGGTGCGGGTGCGGGCGGCGGGAGCGACGCTGACCGGAGAAGGGTCATTGGGACTGGAAAACTGGCTGCCTGTGGCGGCGAGCCGGTTGGCGGGGTCGTTCCGGCTGGCGGCGCCGCGGGTGGAGGCGGTGGCCGCGCTGGCGGGGCAGGGCGGATTGCCGTTGACGGGCGCGGCGGAGGCGACAGCGCGGTTGGAAGGGACCTACGGTTCGCCGGCGGTGGCGGGCGAGGTGACGGCATCGGGGATCACCGCCTGGGGCGAACGCGTGCAGGCGGCAAAGGCGGAATACCGGGCGGCGCGGGAGTATTTGGAGATCCCCACGCTGGCGGTGGAGGCGGGGCCGGGACGGGCGTCGGGAAGCGCCTCAGTGAAGGCGCCGGGGGGCGACTGGAGCGCGGCGACGGTGGAGTTCCAGATTACGGGGCGCGACTTCACGCTGGAGCAGTGGCAGTATTTGCAGAGCGTGAGGAAGGGATTCCGCGGCGACCTGGATGCCGACGCGGCGGGCAGCCTGCGCGTGGTGAACGGCGTGGCCAAGGTGAGTTCGATCCGGGGCGGGTGAGTGTGCCCAACCTGCAGGTGGAGAACATGCCGCTGGGTGAGATTGTGGCCGACGTGGGCACGAAGGAGCAACTGGTGACGCTCACGGCCTCGGCCACGCTGGGCGGGGCGCACATTGACGGCACGACGGAATGGTCACTCGGGTCAACGGGTTTTGGGCTGGGGCAGTACACCTTCCGCAACGTGACGCTGACGACGCTGCAGGACCTGGGGCTGATTGACCCGGCGACGCAGTTGCCGGCGCGCGGGTTCTTTGAGGGAGAAATCGGATTTTCAGGTCCGATTCTCGATCCGGCCAACTGGACGGCCAACGCCAAGCTGACGCGGGCCGAGCTGCGGCCGCTGCTGCGCGACGATCCGGGCCGGACGGCCGAGGCGAACCGGTTTGCGCTGCGTAATAGCGGTCCGCTGCTGGCCTTTATCGACAAGGACGGCGTGAAGCTGACCACGGCGCGGATGGTGGGCGAAGGGACCGATATTCAAGTGAACGGTTCGGTGGGGGTGCGCGGGCGGACGCCGTTGAACCTGAGCATTCTGGGGCGGATGAATCTGCCGGCGCTCTCCATGCTGGAGCCGGATCTGCTGGCGGCCGGGCAGGCGCAGGTGGACGTGCAGATTCGCGGCGGGTTTGAACGGCCGCAGGTGTTCGGAACGATGGGCTTGCAGGCCGCGTCGTTCTACCTGCGCGGGGTGCCGAACGGGCTGGAGAAGGTGAACGGCTCGGTGCGGTTTGACCGCACGCGGGCCACGATCGAGAAATTTTCGGCCGTGACGGGCGGAGGCGAGTTGACGCTGGGCGGGTTTGTGGGGTTCACGGGCAACCAGTTGATCTACCGGCTGAATGCGAAGGCTGAGCGCGTGCGCGTGCGGTATCCGGAGGCGGTGTCGACGACGTTTGACGGGGAGTTGAACTTGACGGGGACATCGGCGCAGAGCCTGCTCTCGGGCACGGTGGTGGTGAACCGGCTGGGCCTGAACCCGAAGACGGATTTGGGCAGCATCCTGGCCGAGGCGGCGCGCTCGGCGCCGGCCGACCCGATTCAGAACCGGGCGCTGCGCGGGATGCAGTTGGACGTGAAGATCGAAACGAGCCCCGACGCCGAGTTGCAGACCTCGCTCACGCGCGACATCCAGCCGGAGGCCGATTTGCGGTTGCGCGGCACGGCGGCGCGGCCGACCGTGTTGGGGCGGGTCTCGGTGAACGAGGGCGAAATTCAGTTCTTCGGCAACCAGTATCTGATCACGCGGGGCGAGATCTCCTTCTTCAACCCGGTGAAAGTGGAGCCGGTGGTGAACCTCGACCTGGAGACGCGGGCTCGCGGTATCACCGTGACGATCAACCTCTCGGGGCCGCCCGACAAGCTGAACATCAGCTACCGGTCAGACCCGCCGCTGCAATCCAACGAAATCGTGGCGCTGCTGACGGTGGGCCGCGCGCCGGCCTCGGCGACGACGGCGGGGAGCCCGTCGAACCAGGGCGGCGGGCTGCTGCAATCGGGCGGCAACTCGCTGTTGGGCGCGGCCATTTCGGCGCCGCTGAGCGGGCCGATCAACAACCGGCTGCAGCGGTTCTTCGGCGTGTCGCGCATCAAGATCGACCCGGAATTGAATACGATTACGAACACCCCGCAGGCGCGCCTGACCATCGAGCAGCAGCTCTCGCGCGAGATCACGGTGACCTACATCACCAACCTGAACCGCACGCAGAACCAGATTGTGCGGCTGCAGTGGGACTTTTCGCGCGACTTTTCGGTGCTGGCGGTGCGGGACGAGAACGGGATTTTCGGGATTGATTTTCAGTACCGGAAGCGGTTTAAGTGAGGGGGGCGGAGTTCGAACTCTACCAGCGGAGGTTTGCGTCGCGGGCGAGGCGGCTGGCGAGGCCAGGTTTCAGGCCGGCTTTGCCGTGGACGGGCACGGAGAGGATCTTGCGCTCTCCGGTCTTGGTGTAGATGTGGTGGCTGCCGGAGATCCGCTGGAGTTGCCAGCCAGCCGCTTCGAGCAAGCGGCAGAGTGCGGGGCCTGTGACCGGCTTCACACCGCGACGTCCAGGATCTGGACGTTCGATTCGGGTTCACGCCCCTGTTCCCGCATCACATCGAGGACTCCGGCGATGGCGTCGCGGACGTTGTCCAGGAGTTCGGGCATGGTGTCGCCTTGTGTGTAGCAGCCCGGAAGTGCGGGCACTTCAGCCCAGTAGCCCCCCTCCGGCTCCTCGTGGATCACGACGGCGAAGTTCGTCACGACTTCATTCTGGCATAGCGCTCAGAGAGCAGTTGGCAGATGAACTGGCGGCCGATGGTAGGCTCGATTAGCGGGCGAGGGTTCGGCGATGAGGTTGCGGAATAAGGCGTAGGTCATGAAACTGCGGGCACATCAGGACCGGCTCAAGATTGAGCACTCGATTATTGACGGGCTGCGGCCGGTGCTGGTACGGCTGTTGGAAGCCACGCCGGAGATCCGCTCGATTGTGCCGGGGGTGATCCGCAAGGTGCGGGATGCCAAGGGGAAGGTGCAGATCCGGGTGACGGTGCCGGTGACCAACGGGTGGAAGGCGATCGCCCTGGCGGCGGGGGCGCGGCAGGAGATGTTTATCTCGACGACGCTGGGGCAGGAGGCCCTGGAAGCGGCCCTGGCGCGCGCCTTGAGCGAGTGATTCGCTATACTATAGGTTCGATTTTCCCCAATCTGGCAGGATCCACACCCCATGTTTGACCTTTTCCGCTCCCGTACGAAGTCTGTGCGCTACTTGCTTGGCGGCTTGTTGTCGCTGGTGGCGCTTTCGATGGTTGTGACGCTGATACCGGGCTTCGGCACGCCGAGCAACCCGAATCGCGATGTGCTGGCGACGATTGGCGACACCGAGCTGACCTCGGCGCAGATTCACCGCTCGATCTCGATCCAGATGCGCGAGGGCAAGCTGTCCAACGACTCGGTGAAGTACATGCTGCCGCAGATGGTGAACCAGTTGGTGGCCGAGTTCGCCACGATGTATGAGGCGCAGCGGATGGGGCTGACGGCGACCGACGCCGAGGTGGTGGACACCATCCGCGGACTGTTGCCGCAGATGTTCCCCGAGGGCAAGTTCGTCGGCGGGCAGGTGTACAAGAGCTTCCTGGAATCCAACGGGATGTCGGTGCAGGAGTTCGAGGCGAACGTGCGCAAGCAGATTGTGCTGCGCAAACTGCAGGCGGTGGCGTTTGAAGGCGAAGTGGTGAGCCCGGGCGAGGTAGAGGCCGAGTTCAAGCGGCGCAACGCGAAGGTGAACATCAACGTGGTGGAGTTTGCGCCGAGCGTGTTCCTGTCGCAGGTGTCGGTGCCGAAGGCCGAGCTGGAAGACTTCTACAACAAGAACCAGGCGCGGTTCATGACGCAACCGAAGCGGGCGTTTGACCTGATTGTGGTGGATGAGGTGAAGCTCGGCGAATCGATTCCGGTGAGCGAGGCGGCGCTGCGGCAGGCCTACAACGAGCAGCCGGCGCGGTGGCAATCGGAAGAGCGCGTGAAGGTGCGGCACATTCTGGTAAAGGCCATGGACGCTGCCGAAAAGGCGGCGGCAAAAAAGAAGGCCGAGGATTTGTTGCAGCAGTTGAAGGGCGGGGCGGATTTCGCCGAGTTGGCCAAGAAGAATTCCGACGACCCCGGCTCGAAGGACCGCGGCGGCGATCTGGACTGGGTGGTGAAGGGCCAGACGGTGCCGAACTTCGAAAAGACGGCGTTTTCGCTGAAGCCGAAAGAGCTGAGCGGGCTGGTGGAGACCGAGTTCGGGTTCCACATCATCCAGACGATGGAGCGCGAAGCCGGCAAGGTGAAGAGCTTTGACGAGGTGAAAGCGGACCTGGGGTTGGAAGTGAAGCGGCGGCAGTTGTTTGAGCGCATGCCGGCGCTGGCCGACCAGGCGCGGGCGGAGTTGCTCAAGACGCCCAAGCAGGCCGAGGCCATTGCCCAGAAGCTGGGCCTGACGTTTGCCCGCGTGGAGCGCGCCGGGCCGGGCGATCCGCTGCCGGTGATCGGGCTGCAGCAGCAGTTTGACGCGGTCATCTACGGCGCGCCGGTGGGCGGCGTGACCGACGTGGTGCAGGTGCCGGGCAACCGTTTGGTGGTGGGCGTGGTGAACACGATCTTCCCGGCGCAGCCGTCGAAGTTTTCCGAAGTGGAGTCGCAGATCCAGACGATGCTCAAGGAGCAGAAGGCGGCCGTGATGGCCGAGCAGAAGATGCGCGAGTTTGAGAAGAAGCTGGCCGAGAACAACAAGGACGTGGTGAAGACGGCCAAGGCGATGGGGCTGAAGGTGATCGAATCGGGCGACGTTGCGCGCACGGGCGAGATTGCCGGCGTGGGCAGCCCGATGATCTTCGGCGAGGTGTTGTTCACGCATCCGGTGGGCTTCACGGTGGGTCCGTACCGGGTGGCGCAGCGGACGTTCTTTTACCAGATGGCCGGGCGCAAGGAAGCCGACATGGCGGAGTTGCCGTTGCAGCGCGAGACGATCGTGACGACGCTGCGCGGGCAGAAGTCGCAGGCGCGGCGCGAACTGTTTGAGGATGGCCTGGTGCAGGCGCTCACCAAGCAGGGCAAGATCAAAGTGAGCGAAGAGGCGATGAAGCGGTTGCTGGCGGCCTACGGCGCGGCCTAGGCCCACGCTCATCCTCATGCTTGATTCCGCGCTCGACTTACTTCGTTCGTTCACCAATCCGGAACGGTTGATTGCGCTGCTAACAACAGTGCTCAGCGGCTGGCTGGGTTACGCCGTGCTGATCGGCATCGTGTTCGCCGAGACGGGCCTGCTGGTGGGCTTCTTCCTGCCGGGGGATTCGCTGCTGTTCACGGTGGGCGTGGTGGCCGGCGCGGGGCAGTTGAACATCGTCCTGATCAACATTGTGCTGATGGCGGCGGCGATCATCGGCGACGGGGTAGGCTTCCATCTCGGGCGTCACACCGGACCGGCGATCTTCAACCGGCCGGATTCGCGCTTCTTCAAGCAGGAGTATCTGCACCGCACGCAGGCCTTCTACGACAAGCACGGCGGCAAGACGATCATCTACGCGCGGTTTGTGCCGATCATCCGCACGTTTGCGCCCTTCGTGGCCGGCGTGGCGGGGATGAACTACGGGCGCTTCCTGATGTTCAATGTGTTCGGCGGCATCGGGTGGGTGTTTTTGCTGACGATGCTGGGCTACTTTCTCGGCGAGTGGGCGCCGGTGCGGGCCCATTTTGAGAAGGTGATTTTGGGGATCATCTTTGTGAGCGTACTGCCGGTATTGCTCGAGTTCTGGAAAGCGCACCGAAGGGCCTGATACACTGCGGCGATGCTGATTGCCGCGTTGTTGCTGGTGATTCTGATCCCGTTCCTCGCGGCCAGCGTGCGCGTGGTGCCCAAGGACATGGTGGGCCTGGTGGAGCGGCTGGGGCGCTTGGTTCCCGTTGTGCGCGGGCCGGGGCTGATGGTGATTCTGCCGTTCATGGACCGGTTGACGTACTTCCCGTCGACGGCATTCCCGTTGCACATCCCGGTCCCGATTGAGCCGCGGGGCACCGAGCCGCTGGAGCTAGCGGCTGAGTGCGCGTGCACGGTGGCCGACGCGGTCCGGTTCCGGGAGAACCTGCCGTTTTCCGGCGTGGGCCCGGCCAAGCAACAGGCCGGAGAGGAATGCGCAAAGACGGCCGGGGCGTTTCTGCAGAGGGTGATGGCAGCCGACGGGGAGGCCGCGGTGGCCGAGGCTGGGGTGATGAATTTCCTGAGCGATCTGCCCGGTTGGGCTGACCGGCTGCGCGGGCCTCTCAAAGAACGTGGCGCGCACGTGGGGCTGCGTTTCGAGGGGCTGCGAATCAGCGCGAAGCAGATGACGGCCGAGGAGATGTGGCGGCTGCGGCGCTCGTCGAATTAGGGGCGACGTTACCGCGTGAAGCGCACCACGCCCCACTTCTCCGGGACGTGCATGTTGATGACGCCTTGCGGCGACCAGACCCAGTTGTCCTCCTTCGTGCCGGGGACCTTCTCGTATTTGCCGTCCTTGACGTTGAGCTGCCATTCCACGCGCGAGAAGTTGACGCGCCACGACTCTCCGGGCTTGGGCGGCACGGCGGGGCGGGGTCCGCGGTTGAAGGCTGACCAGGGGAAGGCCATCTCGACGGTCCAGCCCTGGTCGCGGTCGCGCGGGTCGTTGATGGCGCCGCGGGCGTGGACGGCGGTCTTCATGCCGGGCATCTCCCAGCCGTTGTCGGCTTTGCCGCCGAAGCGGTAGGGCTTGGGCAGATAGAGGTCCCAGGTGGTGTTGAGGACGTTCATCTCGAACTCGAAGTAGTGAAGCGTGTCGCCGTCGGGATCGAAGAAGGCCTCGAAGTCGTGCTGGTGGAAGATGACCGAGTCGTGGTCGCGGTAGAGGGCCCAGAGGTGGGGCTCTTCCATTTCGGCGGCGATGTAGAAGAACTGGCCGTCCCAGGTCATCTTGGCGCGGGTCTTAAAGCGGGGCTTGGGTTTGGCGTCGCCTTCGATGTCAATGAAGTAGTCGGTCCACTGCGCGGCGCGCCAGGCGGGCTCATCAAGTTTGCCGTCGATGGTGAGGGGCTGGGCGCTGTGGCGGGCGTCGTATTGCTTGGGGTCCTGGGCGTGGAGTGCGGCGGCGAGCAGCAGCGGAAGCAACAGGCGCATTAGAGCACCCCCAGTTCGAGCAGCGCGCGTTTCACCTGCTGGTCACGTTGGATTTCCACTTCGTCTCCTTTTTCGACGCCGACGGCTTGATTGAGAATGTCCTGTTGCAGGCGGCTGCGGATCCACTCGCGATCGCGCGACCATTCGGCGACTCCGGGCATCACCTGTCGTTTGGAGAGGAAGCCCTGGAATTCGTCGAGCAGTTGGTTGGTGACGGTGAACCCGGCCGTGATGTTCGTTGTGCGCTTGCACGTACTGCGTGGCGAAGGTGGTGAATAGCCCGCTCACGTCGAGGAAGGCGCGGAGGCGCGTCACGGACTCGCGCTCCACCTCCACATCGGGCCGCAGGCCGCCTTCGCCGGCGGTGGCGATTTGGCCTTCGCTGAGGACGCGCTGGATGAGCCGGCCCTTGGGGGTGAAATAAAAGGCCGTGGTGAGGGCGATGCCCGTGCCTTGCGAGAGCGGGAAGATGCTTTGCACGAGGCCCTTGCCGAAGGTGCGCGTGCCGGCGACCTTGGCGCGGCCATGATCCTGCATGGCGCCGGCGAGGATCTCTGACGCGCTGGCCGATTTGTCGTCGACGAGGATTGCGAGCGGGAAGGCGTAGTGCGGCTCGGTTGAGGAGGTCTTGAACTCCTCGTTGGGCTTGGCGCGGCCGCGCGTGCTCATCACCACCTGGCCGGGCGGCAGGAAGAGCGAGGCGGATTCGACGGCCGAGGTGAGGATGCCGCCGGGGTTGCCGCGCAGATCGAGCACAAGGGCTTTCAGCGCATGGCCGCCGAGCTTCTCGATGGCCGCTTTGAGCTGCTTGCCGGTTTCGCCTTCGAAGCTGGTGATGCGGACGTAGCCGATGCCGGGTTGGAGGAGGAAGGCGCGATCGACCGAGGGCGATTCCATGGCCTCGGGCCTCATGCGGAATTCGAGCAGGCGCGGGCTGGTGAGACGGCGCACGTAGAGCAGCGCTTCGGCGCGGCGCGATTCGGTGAGCAGGCCGATCAGTTGCTCGGAGGTGAGCAGGTCGAGGCGGATGTTGTTGACGGCGACGATCTCATCGCCCGGTTGGAGTCCGGCGCGGGCCGAGGGGGTGCCTTCCATGGTTTGGAGGACGATGACGCGGCCGGGGAGGATGCTGACGACGGTGCCGAAGCCCTTGGTTTCCGAGCGCTGCATTTCGCGCAACTGCTCAAACTGGCCCGGCGTGAAGAAGACCGAGTGCGGGTCGAGCTTGCGCAGCATGGCGGGCAGGGCGCCGTCGTAGAAGGTGTGGTTGGGCTCGACGGGGTCGGCGGCGTTGGCTTCGAGCAGCGAGTAGACGTTGGCCATGCGCTTGAGGGACTGCTCAAGCGGGTTGGGCTCGTCCTGGGCGCGGGCGGGCGAGAGCGCAGCGAGAAGAAGCGCGGCGGCGAGGGCGCGCGTCACAGAATTCGTTTCCCCATGGCGGACAACATCAGTTCGACGGCCAGCTCGGCGGTCCGGTTGGCGACATCGAGGACGGGGTTCACTTCCACCACTTCCAGGCTCAACATGCGGCGGCTGTCGCACACCAGTTCGAGCGCGAGGTGGGCTTCGCGATAGGTGATGCCGCCGCGGACGGGTGTGCCGACGCCGGGGGCTTCATCGGGGTCGACGCCATCCATGTCGAAGCTGAGGTGGAAGCCGGCCGTACCGTCGGAGGCGATGCGGATGGCCTCGTTCATCACGTGCAGCAAGCCGCGCTCATCGATTTCTCGCATGGTGAACGCGCGCACGCCGGAGGCCTTGATGTGGGGCTTTTCGAGCTGATCGACATCGCGGATGCCGACGAGGGCGACGTTTTCCGGGCGGACCTTCGGCGAAAAGCCGGAGAGTTTCACCAGTTCATCAGGGCCCGTGCCGATGCAACTGGCGAGCGGCATGCCGTGGACGTTGCCCGAGGGGCTGGTGTCGGGCGTGTTCATGTCGGCGTGGGCGTCGATCCAGATGAGGCCGATGCGCTCCTTGGAGCGGCGAAAATGCTTGGCCACGCCGGCGACGGTGCCCGCGGCGACGGAGTGATCGCCGCCGAGGACGAGCGGGAACTGGCCTTTGGCGAGCGCGGTTTCGACCGATTTGGCGAGGCGGCGGCAGGTGGCCGTGATCTCATGCAGGTAGCGCGCGTTCTCGCGGCCGATGGGGCGGCTTTCGGCCTGGTCCACTTCGACGTTGCCGAGATCGTGGACCTCATAGCCGAGCGCGGCAAGGCGGTCGTCGAGATGAGCGACGCGGATGGCCGAGGGCCCCATGTCGACACCGCGGCGTCCGGCGCCCAGGTCGAGCGGCGCGCCGATGACGGCGATCTGGGAGTGGCGCATAGTTTCAGGTTAGCTGGAAACGCGGGTCGTTCCGCGGAGGCCCCGGGTCCGGATGGGAGAATGGGGGCGTGCGGTATTCCATTCTCGATCTGGCTCCGGTGAAGACGGGCGGCACGGTGGCCGAGGCATTCCGGCAGGCGGTGGATGTGGCGCGGCATGCCGAGGAGTGGGGCTACACGCGCTACTGGCTGGCCGAGCATCACAACATGCCGGGGATTGCCAGCGCGGCGACGGCGGTGTTGATCGGGCATGTGGCCGGGGCGACGCGGACGATTCGCGTGGGGTCGGGCGGGATCATGCTGCCCAATCATGCGGCGCTGGTGATTGCCGAGCAGTTCGGCACGCTCGAGACGCTCTATCCGGGGCGAATCGATTTGGGCGTGGGGCGCGCGCCGGGGACGGACATGCTCACGGCGCGGGCGTTGCGGCGGGGCATGGAAAGCGAAGACGAGTTTCCGCGGCAGGTGGCGGAGCTGCTGGCGTTTCTGGCTCCGGCGGGCGAGGGCCAGCGGCTGCGGGCGATTCCGGGCGAGGGGTCGGAGGTGCCGGTGTGGCTGCTGGGCTCAAGCCTGTTCAGCGCGCAACTGGCGGCGGAGATGGGGCTGCCGTTCGGGTTTGCGAGCCACTTCGCGCCGGCGATGCTGCATGACGCGCTGCGGGTGTACCGCGAGGGGTTCCGGCCGTCGCGGTATTTGGATGCGCCCTACGCGGCGGCGGGCGTGCCGGTGGTGGCGGCGGAAAGCGATGCCGAGGCCGAGCGGTTGGCGACGTCGCCCAAGCTGCGGTTCCTGAGTTTGCTGCGCGGGCGGGGCGTGTTCATTCCGCCGCCGGTGGAGTCGATGGACGGGTTGTGGAGCGAGGAGGAGCGGCGGGTGGTGGAGTCCAAGATGCGCGTGGCCATTGTGGGCGGTCCGGAGACGGTGCGGCGCAAGCTGGCGGACTTCGCGGAGGCGGCGCGCGTGGACGAGGTGATCTTGACGTCGGATGTGTTCGACCACGCGGCGCGGCTGCGGTCGTTCGCGCTGGCGGCCGAAGCGGCGCGAAGCCTGGCGGAAGCCGCTACTTGCGGCTGAGCGCGTTGGTGAGCGCTGAGATGAGGTCGATGGGCAGCGGGAAGACAACGGTGGTGTTGCGTTCGGTGCCGATTTCGACGAGCGTTTGCAGGTAGCGCAACTGCAGGGCCGCGGGCTGTTTCTGGATCACCTCGGCGGCCATGGCGAGCTTCTCGGCGGCCATGAATTCGCCTTCGGCGTGGATGACCTTGGCGCGGCGTTCGCGTTCGGCCTCGGCCTGGCGGGAGATGGCGCGGATCATCTGGTCCGGGATGTCGACGGTTTTCACTTCCACCTTGGTGACTTTGATGCCCCAGGGGTCGGTCTCCTGGTCGATGACGGTTTGCAGGCGCAGGTTGATCTTCTCGCGCTGGCTGAGGAGGTCGTCGAGCTCCACTTCGCCGAGGATGCTGCGCAGCGTGGTTTGCGAAAGCTGCGAGGTGGCGTAGAGGTAGTTGTTCACTTCGAGGACGGCGCGGCGGGGGTCCATCACGCGGAAGAAGAGGACGGCGTTCACCTTGACGGTGACGTTGTCGCGCGTGACGACATCCTGAGGGGGGATGTCGACGGTTTCGATGCGCAGCGACATGCGGACCATGCGGTCAATGGGCGCGAAGACGAAGATGAGGCCGGGGCCTTTGGTGCTGGGCAGGACGCGGCCGAGTCGGAAGATGACGGCTCGCTCGTATTCGCGGAGGATCTTGATGCTTGCCAGCAGGTAGAGGGCGACGATGAGCGCGGCCAACGGGAGAGTGTACATGAGGCCTCCTTATCGGGTTGGTTCGACGGGCTCCACTTCCACGAGAAGCCCTTGGATAGCGCGGACGCGGATGGGGGCGCCTTCGGCGACTGGCGCGGTCGAGGTGGCGTTCCAGTATTCGCCGTGGACGAAGACGGTGCCGTTGGGGGAAAGCGGGGTGAGGGCGCGGCCGAGTTCGCCGACCATGCCGGCGTTGCCGGTTTCCACCTTGTGCTGATGGGTGCGGAAGACGAGCGTGGCGAGGAAGATGCTGATGGCGGCGAAGGGGAGTCCCAGGACGAGCGCCGTGGCCGGGCTGACGCGGAACTCCGGCGGGCCTTCGACGAGCATCATCGCGCCGAGAACGAGCGAGACGGCGCCGCCCGTGCCGAGGATGCCGTGCGAGGCGATCTTGGCTTCGAGCACGAACAGCACGATGGCGAGCAGGATGAGCGCGGCGCCGAGCCAGTTGATGGGGAGCACCGAGAGCGCGGCCAGGCCGAGCAAGAGCAGGATGCCGCCCAGCACGCCGGGGGCGATCAGGCCGGGCATGGAGGCTTCGATGTAGAGCCCCATCGCGCCGGCCATGAGCAGCAGCAGGGCGATGTTGGGATCGCTGATCGATTTCATCACCGACTCGCGCAGCGTGGGCTCATAGGTGACGACGGTGGGCTGGCCGAGGGTGAGCGTGATGGGCTCGCGCTGCGGGCGGCGGATGGTGCGGCCTTCGAGCTGGCGCAGGAGGTCGGCTTCGTCGGAGGCGATCAGATCGATGAGCCCGGCGTCGAGGGCCTCCTTCTCCGTGAACGATTTGGCCTCGCTCACGGCCTTTTCGGCAAGCTGGGCATTGCGGCCGCGCTGTTCGGCGAGCGTGCGCAGCCAGGCCCCGGCGTCGCTTTCAATCTTGCGGCGCATGACGGGGTCGATCTCCTGGCCGAGAAGAACGGGCGAGGCCGCTCCGGTGCGTGTGGCCGGGGCCATGGCGGCGACGTCGCTGGCCAGCAGCAGGAAGAAGCCGGCCGAGGCGGCGCGGGCTCCGCCGGGAGCGACGTAGGTGACCACCGGGATGGGCGAGGCCATCATGCGCTCCACCATTTCGCGGCTGGCCTCCATCAGGCCGCCGGGGGTGTCGAGTCGAAGGATGACGAGGCTGGCGTTGCGTTCGGTGGCGAGGTCGAGGGCGTGGCCGAGGATGGAGACGGAGACGGGGTGGACGACGCAATCGAGATCGACACGGACGACCGTGGCGGGGAAGGCCAGGGGGACGAACAGGGTGAACAGCAGGAGGAACCGGGACATGGCAGAACCCTCCGCTTCCTATTGTGCGCGTTGTGGCGGAAAAGGGAAGGGGGTGTTGTGGACTATCGCCGCCACCAGTGGCGCAGCAGGAGCGCGCCGACGATGCCGAGGGCGAGCGGGTGCATGAGCCCGGCGACGAGGAAGATGGGCGTGTAGCCGTAGGAGGCGACGACGTAGCCGGTGCCCATGTTGGCGAGCATGCCGCCGAGCGCGCCGCCCATGCCGGAGAGTCCGCTGGCCGTGCCGACGCGCGTGGCCGGGAACATGTCGGTGGGCAGCGTGAGGAGGTTGGAGATCCACAGGGCGTGGCCGAGCATGGCGACGCAGGTGGCGGCGATGGCCATCCAGGCTTCGGGCACACGCGGGGCGAGGATGGCCACGGGCATCATCGACGCGCCGAGGATGAGGACCGTGGTGCGGGCCTTGATCCAGGGCACGCCGCGGCGGATGAGGTAGCCCGACACCCAGCCGCCGAAGATGTAGCCGATGTCGCCGAAGATGAACGGCACCCAGGCGTACTTGCCGACCATGGCGAGATCGAAGCCGCGCTCTTTGCGCAGGTATTCGGGCAGCCAGAAGATGGTGAAGTACATCACGGGGTCGGTGAAAAAGCGCGCGGCGATGAGGGCGTAGCACTCCTTCATACGCAACACGCGCAGCCATTCGCCGGCGGGCATGTTGACTGGCGCGGCCTCTTCCGGCGGGCGCACCTTGCCCTTGAGAAAGTTCCACTCGCGCTCGGTGATGAAGCGGCTGAGGTGCGGCGGTTGGTAGAGCCAGAGCCAGGCCACGAGCCACAGGAAGCCCAGCGCGCCAACGGCGACAAAGGCGCTGCGCCAGCCGTAGTGAATGGTGAGAAAGGCCACCACGGGCGGGGCCAGCGCCGAGCCGAGCGAAGAGCCGGCGTTGAAGAGGCCGATGCCCAAAGCGCGCTGTTCGACGGGGAACCATTCGGCGACGGCCTTGGCGGCGGCGGGCCAGTTGCCGGGTTCGCCGAGGCCGAGCAGGAAGCGCCATCCGGCGAGCGACCATTTGCCGAACGCGGTGGCGTGGCCGACGGCGGCCAGTGACCACAGCGCGATGAAGACGGCGAAGCCTTTGCGCGTGCCGAGGCGGTCGCAGATGGGCCCCGAGCCGGCGTACATGATGGCGTAGGCGAGCATGAAAAGGCTGATCACGTGGCCGTAGTCCTGCTCGGACATGCCGAATTCGGCGCGCACGTTGACGCTCACCACGCTCAGCATGAGGCGGTCGGCGTAGTTGATCATGGTGGCGAGCAACAGCAGGGCGGCCACGACATAGCGGAAGTGCGGGATGCGGCCGAAGCTGGTTTCGCGCATGAAGGGGTATCATACACATGTCGTATGAGACGCCTCCTTCCTTTTCTTCTTGCCTGCTCGCTCTTCGCCCAAACGCCTGGAAACAAGCCCGAGCGGCTGGAGTGGTTCCGCGACCAGGGCTTCGGGTTGTTCATTCACTGGAGCCTCGATTCGCAGCTTGGCTCGGTGATCAGCCATTCCATGGTGGCGGCCTCGCCCGACTACTTGAAGCGCTTCGTGGACGACCTGCCGCGCACCTTCAACCCGCGCAAGTTCCATCCGGCCGACTGGGCGTCGCTGGCGAAACTGGCCGGCATCAAGTATGTGGTGTTCACCACCAAGCACCATGCCGGGTTCACCATGTTCGATTCCAAGACGACCGACTTCAGCATCATGAAGACGCCGTTCGCGCGCGACATCACGAAAGAGGTGATGGAGGCCTTCCGCGCCCAGGGCATCGCCGCGGGGATGTATTTTTCGCCCGACGATTTCTGGTGGCTCTACAAGAACAATAAGCAGCTCAACCGCAACGTGCCGGGCGTGTTTCCGGCCAACAACCCTGGACTGATGCAGCACGACCTGGCGCAGGTGCGCGAGCTGATGACCAACTACGGCCCCGTGGACGTGGTGTTTTTTGATGGCCCGCCGGAAGGGTTGAAGGAGTTGGCCTGGCAGTTGCAGCCGAACACGGTGGTGACCCGCGGGGCCATCGAAACGCCGGAGCAGTACATTCCCGGCGTGCCGCTCGACAAGCCGTGGGAAGCCTGCATCACGATGGGCACGCAGTGGCAGTACAAGCCCACCAACGATGTCTACAAAAGCGGCGGCGAGCTGATTTCGCTGCTCATTGAGACGCGGGCCAAGGGCGGCAACCTGCTGCTGAACGTGGGCCCGAAGCCCGACGGCGAGCTGCCCATTGAGCAGGAAGAGCGGCTGCGCGAGGTGGCGCTGTGGATGTTCCTCAACGGCGAGTCGATCTACGGCGTGCGGCCGTGGCCGATCACCAACGAGGGCGACTACTGGTTCACGAAGAAGAAGGGCGAGGACACGCTCTACGTAATCGTGAAGGAGAAGGAGCGCTGGAAATACGGCGAGTGGAAGGAGATCACGCTGCGTTCGGTGAAGGCGACATCGAAGACGCGGGCGACGGTGTTGGGGCAGAACGACGAGGTGTTGGAGTATCAGCCGGGCGTGACGCCGAAGACGACGTGGCGGCAGGACCAGCGCGGGCTGCACATCCGGGCGATGCGCGCGCAGAGGATTTATAACGACCGCAAGTGGCCGAATCCGGTGGTGATCAAGCTGACCGGTGTCACGCCGGCCATGACGCCGCCGGTGGTGGAGACCTCCTCGGCGGAGTGGAACGAGCTGGAGAAGAAGGCGACGCTCACGGGCAACGTGGCGTCACTGGGCGATGGCGGCTCGGTGTTTGCGAGCTTTGAGTATCGCGACACGACGGGCATGGACCTCACCGAGCGCATGGGTCCGTGGAAGGCGATGGAGTTTGTGAAACGCGCGGGCATTGGCTCGTACAGCGTGGAGACGCCGCCGCTTGAGGCGGGCCACACGTACGAGTACCGCGCCGTGGTGCGCCATCCGCTGCTCACGTTGTATGGCGCGGAGAAGCAGTTCAAAGCGGCTCAGAAGTAGCTGAGCCAGGGCGAGCGGTTGCGCCGCTTCACTTCGACAAACCAGCGGCAGAGCGGGTACAACGCCGCGACGACGCCGATCCAGATCACGTAGGTGACGGCCAGCGAGTAGCCGTAGTCGGGCGGATAGCCGGCGGCGGAGGGGTTGACGGCCTTGGGCAGTTGGAAGACGAAGTCCATGCGCCCATAGCGGAACCAGGCGAGCACGGCCATGAGGGCGTGGATCAGGTTGAAGTGGAGCAGGTAATAGAACATGGGCACGCGGCCGAAGGCGAGGAAGGGGTTCGAGTCGCGCACCTCGGTGCGGTCCAGCGCGGCCAGCACGAGGATGGCCGGGCCGAGCGTCATCAGCAGGTAGAGCAGCGAGGGCGGGTATTTGGTGGCGCGCAGGAACGAGAGCATCGTCATCACGGGCGAGGATTGCGCGGACCACGGTGAGGGGTCGCCGTACCAGTTGGTGAAGCGAAGCAGGACGAAGGCAAGCGTGAGCGCGCCGCCCAACAGCCACAGGGCGCGGCGGCGGCGGTCCGGTTCAAAATCGTAGATGCGGCCGAAGACGAACCCCGCGCTCATCACGGCCACCCACGGGATGAGCGGGTAGAGCACCATCGCCGGGATGCCGCCGGGCAGCGGGAAGATGGCGAAGGGGACGTGGAGGATCTGCCACAGCCAGGCGAGCGAGCCGAAGACTTCGGGCTTCACGCCGTCGAGCGTGTTGTGCAGGGCGATCACGGCTAGGCTGCCCGCGAGCAGCGGTTTCCATGGCACGTACATGAGGACGGAGAGGGCGATCATCGACCAGCCGAACACCCAAATGACCTGCCAGAGGATGAGTTGGAAGGGCCAGCGGAAGTTGATGGCGGCGGCGACGATGACCATCTCGACAAAGAGCAGCCACAGGCCGCGGGTCCAGAGGAAGCGCGACAGGCTGGCCGGACTCTTGCCGCGGCGCGAGGAAAGATACGCGCCGGCGCCGGAGAGGAAGACAAAGACCGGGGCGCAGAAATGGGTGATCCAGCGGGTGAAGAAGAGCAGCGGCGTGGTGCGGGCGAGGTCTTCGGGGGAGAAGATTTGCGAGCCGTCGTGGAAGAAGTCGCGCACGTGGTCGAGCGCCATGATGACCATGACGATGCCACGGAGGAGGTCGAGAGGTTGGAGGCGCGGCTTCACTCGGTATAGGGTAACGCGCGGGCGGCGGCGGGCGCGGTTCAGCGGCCGGCGGGCGCGGCTCATAGGCCGGTGAGCGCGGTTCAGCGGTCAGGAGCGCGGCTCAGCGGTCAGGAGTGCGGTTCAGGCTGGGGCGAATCGAGGCGATGGGGAGAGGCGCGGGCCCTTACTCATGCGCCAGGCGGAACTGGTAGAGCAGCGGCTTGGTGAGGCGGCCGGCAAGCGTGACGTGCGCCGTTTCGTTCTTCTGGACGATGGTGAGTTCGCGCGAAATCATGCGCGGGCCGGCCTTGGTGTCGACGCATTCGCCACGGGCGCGCATCAGCGTTTCGTCGCAGCGCGGCAGCAGGCGCGGTTCGGGCGGCGGCGATGAGGTGAGCGTGAGGGCTTCGCTTTCGCTCATCGGCGTGGGCGAGATGATCCAGAACACCTGGTCGTGACCGGCTGGACCGTCGATGCGGAACGAAGCCTGCGTCGAGGGCACGCGATACTCCTTGGCGGGTTGTACCGTGTTGTCCATGCCGGAATCGGCGTGCGGGAAGAGCAGGGCGCGCACGCCGCTGGTGCCGTGGTTGACCACGTAGACATAGCCGGCGAAGTTGGCCTTGAAGCGGAAGCGGACATGCTCGCCCTTCTTCATCACGCGGCCCGGTTCGGCGGCGAGCCACTGTTCGCCTTCCTGGCGGTCGAGCGTGACGTCGAGCCAGCGGGCGGGTTGGGCGCGCTTGGGAGTTTGCGCGGGGGCGACGAGCGCCGTGGCGGCAAGGGCGAGCAGGATGACAGCGAGGCGGCGCATTATTTGGCTCCGTGGACGAGCTCAATGTCGGCCACGACACGGGCATCGCCGGCGCGCGAGGTGGAGGCGACGTACACGGCGTTCTCCTGGCGGCGCGCGGCGGGGGCCGAGGTGGGCTGCACGGAGACAGGCTTTTTGGCATCGACGGTTTCGATGATGAGGTCGCGGCTGTACATCTCGCGCATGCCCTCTACGCGGCGGTCGTTCAGGTTCTGGGCGAGCATGACGGGGGCCTTCGGGGGGGGGCTCGGCGTGGGAGGGCGCGGCGGCGGGACGGTTGCGGAGGTTGTCGATCTGCGAGTCGAGGTCGGAAAGCGGCACGCGGGAGAAGACGAGGAAGATCTTCTCGCGGCCTTCCTGGTCGTCGAAGGTGAAGGCCTGCGTGCTGGAGGGCACGTCGTAGCCGCGCCGCGCCTCGACCACATTATCGGAGGCTTCGCGGCTAGGGAAGAGGGGCTTCCAGACGCCACTCGAACCGCGCGCGATGAGATAGAGATAACCCCGCTGGTTGGCTTCCACCTTCAAGCGGACCTGGTCGCCGGAGCGGAAGGTGTGGGTGACGGGGACCTCAACCTCGGCGCCGTTTTCCAGCTTCACCAGGCTGTAGCGGACGGCTACCGGGGTGTGCGAAACGGCGAGCATGGGAACCTGCACGGGCCGGGTGGCGGGCGTGATGGTGGAGGGCGTCGTGGCCGGGGACGCCGGCGTGGCTGCCTTCTTCGGGACATCCGCCTTGGCGACCACCTCTGGTTTGGGCGGCGCCGGGCGGGTGGTGGCGGACGGTCGCGTGGTGGGGGCCGCACGCGGGGGCGTCTGTTTAGCTTGCACGACCGGCTTGGCCGTGGCCGCCGGTTTGCCTTCATCGTAGAAGAGCTGGCGCGCCGTCAAACCTTCCGCTGACGACTGCGCCCAGGCGGCCGAAAGGGATATGCATACTGCCAGAAATCGGATCATCGGAGTGCCTCTCAATCCGGTACGCGACAAATCTTTACGAGAGCGATCTCCCGCTCGCATTTTTCTCGCTATAGCACATAGTATTTCTCACGGCATCGCCGCGGGAAAGGGGTATCATGAACTCAATCTGGGACGGTTCCCAGCAGCAAAGGAGGACCACATGACTCGATTCCTCAGCGTGTTGCTGACCTGGTCGATGCTGGTTTCACTCACGCCCCGGGCGGTTTGGGGCCAGGCCGCGGGCAGGCCGAAGATTCACATTGTGATCATTGAAGGCGAGGGCGCCATCAACAACATGCGCCAGCGGGTGGCGCGCGAGCCGATTGTCGAGGTGCGGGACGAAAACGACAAGCCGGTAGCGGGCGCGGCGGTGCTGTTCGCGCTGCCCAGCACGGGCCCCTCGGGAGCTTTTGCCAACGGGCTGACGACGTTCACGGCGACAACCGACAATTTGGGCCGCGCGATTGGCGTGGGCCTCAAGCCGAACGGCCTGGAAGGCTCCGTACAAATGAAGGTGACGGCCACCTACCAGGGCCAGACGGTTTCGACCACGATTAACATGACCAACGCCATGGGCGCCGTGGCGGGCGCGGGAGCAGGCGCCGGCGCGGCGGGAGGCTCGGCCAAGCTGATCGGCATTCTGGTCGCCGTGGGCGCGGCGGCGGGCGTGGGCGCGGCCGTGGCCTTGCGCGGCGGCGGGACGGCGGCGCCTTCGCCGGGAACGCCGCGACCGCCGGTGTCGATTTCCATCGGCACGGGCACGGTGGGAGGGCAACCCTAATGCGCATCCTGCGATTGGCACTTACCTTGGCGTCGGTATCGGCGGCGCTGGCCCAGGAGGGCAGCGTGGCGGGACCCTCGCTTGGTCTCTTGTATGACGCCTCGGCGCGGTCGCTGCATCGCGTGAACGGCGTTCCGGCAGCGGCGTTGCTGAGCGAGGCTCTGCCCGGCGGCGACGGACTGGCGTGGCTCACGGCCGCGCCGGGCGGCGGCTATGCGCTGGGAGTTTCGGAGCAAACGGGCTTATTAGAGCTGGTGACGGCCACGGGGCGGGCATCGCTTGAGGCGCTGCCGGCCGGCGTGACTGGTGTGCGCTTCAGCCCCACGGGGCGGGCGGCGCTGTTGCTACTGGAAGGCCGCGCCGTGGTGGTGAAGCTCAGCGGGGCGTCGATGGAAGCCAGTTGGGAGTTCGCTGCCGAATCCGGCACGGCGCTGGCCATCAGCGATGACGGCCAGGCGGCGCTCGCGCTTGCCGAAGGGCGGCTGGCGCTGCATCGTGCCGACGGCACGGTGGAGCATCCGGCGCTGGATCAGGTGCGGGCGGCGGCGTTTGTGGAAGGCGGGCAGGGCGTGGTGGCGCTCACCGGCGAGGACGGCGTGGCCTTCCTCCAGCATGGCGGCGAGTGGTCCCGCGTGGCGCTGCCCGACGGGCTGGCGCGGCCGGTGGCGTTGGCGGCGACGGCGGACTATCTGCTGGCCGTCTCCGAAGACGGGCTGCTGGCGCGCGTTTCCAGCGACGGCACGGCGGTGGAAACCATCGCCTGCGCGTGCACGGCGACGACGCTGGCGCGCATGGGGCGCGCCCATCTCTACCGCTTGAATGAAGCGGGCGACGGGCCCGTATGGCTGCTCGATGCGAGCGAGGCTCAGCCGCGCATCCTGTTTCTGCCTCCCGTTGTGAAGGAGGCCGAATGAGAACGCTACTTCGACTCGCCTGGTTCGCGCTGCTCGTGGCCGTCGCTCTGCCGCTAGCCGCGCAGACGATTCCGCCGGGTTGCTACTTCGACCAGCAGACCGAGTCCATCATCTGCCCCGAACCGAAAGGGTTTGAGTGCACGGCGCAGGCCAGCGCCACGCCCACCATCCGCGCCGAAGGGGCCACCGAGTTGCTCGCACCGCTCACGATCACCTGCAACGGCGGCACGGCAACGCCGGTGGGGGGCCTGATTGCGTCGGCCAACCTCACTCTCACGCTGGGGCCGAACGTCAACGTCACCTCGCGATTGCTCGACGCGGGCGGAGCCACCGAAGCGCTGCTGCTGCTCGATGAACCCTCCCCCTCGAACCAGTATGTGTGCGAAGCCAGCTCAGGCGTCTGCCCGGCCTACGGCAACGGCACGGGCACGGGATATTACGGCGGCGGTACACAGTCGGCTTCGGTGCCGAATAACAGGAACGTCTTTCAGGGATTCCTCACGGGACCCAACACGCTGGTGTTTCGCGGCATTCCCTTTGATCCGCCAGGGCAGACGAATTCGCGCACCTACAGCTTCCAGAACATCCGCGTGAACGCGAGCCAGCTTCAGGTGCCGGCGGGCGGGGGCGCGGCCGTGACGGCAAGCCTCAGCCTGAGCGGCCAGCAGATCAACATCGCCGATAGCACGCAGACGCTAGGCATCGCGCGGGCCAGCCTGCGCACGGCCGTGCGCGATCCGAACAACACATCGGACGCGCCCAGCGGCTTGACGGCCACCACCACCAGCGCCGGAACGCGCGTACGCGTGGGAACCATCCGCCTCACAGAGGCCAACCCCATCGTGCTGCGGCAACGGACGACGGCGGCCGCTTCCGATGTGAACACGAGTCCGGCGCCGGTGGCGCAAAACCAGCCTGGCGTAGCGCCGCGCAGCGAGAGCGGCTTCTATAATCCGGCTTTCCCCAACCTGCCCGGCCGCGGCAACCTGGGCCTGGCAGGACTGGCAGACGCGGGAACGCGCGTGCGAGCCGTGTTCACGCAGGTGCCGAGCGGAGTCACGCTCTATGTCGGCGTGACCAACGACAACTCCAACACGGAGTGGGCGCGGCTGATCAGCACGGGCGCTGACGGCAGCGGAGGATTCCAGGCGGTGGCCGCGGAGACGGGCATGCTGGCTCCGCTCACGGTGACCAACGGCACGGCAACGGCGGTGTGGGAGATCTTGCGGACCGACACTGCGGTGGCCGGCAACCTCGACTTCGGCGTGTATGTGAGCCACCCGGCCGGGCTGCGCGCGCCTTTCATCGATGTCGATCTGTCGCTGGCGCCGGCGCCGGCGGCGGCGTCATCGGCCACCGCGCCGGTTCCCCGCTTCGCGGCGGCACGCAACTCTCTGCCGCTGGTGCGCTTCGATCCCGGCTCGGTGACGCAGTTGCCGTCGCTGCGGGCAACGCCCACATCGCTTGCCTTCACTCTCTTGCAGGGGACCAACTCCACGGCGCAAAACGTGCTGCTCGAAGCCCTGCTGTCCAGCTTGCCGCAGAACATCGCCTTCACGGCGACGCCCGGCACGGCCTTCCCGCTGCAGGTGAACCCCGTCAACGGGCGCACGCCGACCACCATGGCGGTGACGGCGGGGACAGGCAATTTGCCGCCCGGAAAGTACACCACCAACATCACCGTCACAGCCGCCGGCGTCACCAACAGCCCGTTGTTGATTCCCGTGGAACTCACCGTTACCGGGCGGCTGCAAATCACCAGCCTCACGCCGAACCCGGTCACCGCCGGGCGGCCCGCGTTTGACCTCACCGTGGCCGGAGCGGGATTCGCCGCCGGAGCCCAGGTGGTGATGGCCGGGCAGTCGTTCACGCCGGCCTCGAACACGCCCACGCAGCTTGTCGTGCGTGTCCCGGCAGGCGTCGTGGCCAGCCCCGGCTCGATCCCGGTGACCGTGATCAACCCCGACCAGACCGAGTCAAACACCGTGCAGTTGAACGTGCTGGCGGCGCCGGTATTGACGCAATTGAATCCGAGCTCGGTGGCGCCGGGCACCGCCGTGACCATTGCCGTGATTGGCCGCAACCTGACGCGCGACCTGGCGATTCAGGTGCAAGGCGCAACCGTGCCCTCGACCTTCGTCGATGCCACGCGCATCAACGCCAGCATTCCCGCTTCGGCGCTGCCCGCCGGCGTGGCCAGCGTGAACGTCTCGGGCCTCACCGTGGACGGCGTCTCGACCAACGCTCTGCCCCTCACGCTGCTCTCGCCGCTGACGCTGATTTCCGGCCCCGTGCAGGCCGGCGACCGCACGGCCACGGCGTCGATTCGCGGCACGGGCCTGGCCACGGGCTCACGCGTGGAAGCCACGCCTCCGGGCGGACAGGCAACCACCATCACGCCGGATGCGGTGTCGTCCACCAGCGTCGATTTCACGCTGCCGGCGGCGCTCTTGCGGCAGGCCGGGGCGATGTCGATCCGCCTGCTGCCGCCCACCGGCCCAGCCTCGCCGCCCTTGAGCTTGACCATTCAACCGGCGCCCAGCATCACCTCGCTGTCGCCCTCGGCACGGCCCGTGGGGAGCCCCGGCTTCACGCTCACCGTGACGGGCGCGAACTTCCTCGCCGGCTCAACGGTTCGCTGGAACACAACGGCGCTGGCCACCACCGGGTCCGGCACGTCACTCACGGCCGATGTGGCGGCCTCGCTGCTTGCCGCGCGCATTCCCGTCAGCGTCACCGTGGAAGGGCCGGGCGGCGCGGCGTCGAACGCTTCTCCCTTCGACATCACGCTTCCCTCGCTGCCTTCGATCAGCTACGGCGGTTTGAATGTGGCCACTTCGGGCACGCGGGCCGACGCCACACTGACCCTGGGTTCCGGATTCCCGGCGGCGCTGCGCGTGCAGTTTACGCTCACCTTCGCGCCCGATGGCAACCTGCCCAACGACCGCGCGATCGTGTTCACCAACGGCCAGCGGCAGATTGATGTGAACATCCCGTCAGGCTCAACGGCCCCGGTCCAGGTGAGCTTCCAGACAGGCTCCACGGCGGGTGTGGTGACGATTGCGCCGCGCTTCTTTGCCGGCGCGACCGACGTCACCCCCGGCGGCGTGCAGAGCCGCACGATCACCATCGCGCGCGCCGCGCCCCTCGTGGCCGCCGCCGACGTGCGCTGCGTCCGCTCCTCGGGCACGCAGTTGACGATCACGATCTCGGGCATCTCGAACACACGCGAGGTAAGCCGTTCGGCGTTCGACTTCACGGCGGCCGGCGGCGAAACGCTCGCCTCGGCGTCGTTCCCGATTGATACGGCGGCGATGTTCGCCAACTGGTTCAACAGCGCCAACGGACAACTGGCGGGCGGGACCTTCCTCTATACGCAGAACTTCAACGTCTCACCGAGCAGCTCCGGCGTGGCTTCGGTGGGCGTTACGCTAACGAATGCGGCCGGCGCCTCCACGGCGCGCACCGCGCAATGCACGCAATGAGCGAGGAATACGAACAGGAAGTCAGCCAGGAAAACGGCAGGCCGTTGCTGAAAAACCGCTACGCGGTCGACCGTGAACTCGGCCGCGGCGGGATGAGTGTCGTGTATCTGGCGCACGACCGCAAGCTGTTGAACAAACCCGTCGTGGTCAAGGTGCTGCTGGAAAAGCAGACGCAGAACGAGTGGGTGCGCAAGAAGTTCATGCAGGAGATGGAGGCGCTGGCGCGCATCGACCATCCCGGCATCATCAACGTGCTCGACTACGGCGACCTGCCCAACGGCACGCAGTACCTCGTCATGCAGTACATCGAGGGCAAGACGCTGCGCGATTCCATTCCCCAGGGCGGCATGGAGATGAGCCGGGCGTCGAACCTCATCCGGCAGGTCGGCCAGGCGCTGGCGGCGGCGCACGACAAGGGCGTGTGGCATCGCGACCTGAAACCGGAAAACATCATGATCTCCACGCTCGCCGGCGGCGAGGAGCATGTGAAGCTGATCGACTTCGGCATCGCCGGCATCAAGGACTCGGTGTTTGCCGGCAGCAAAACCAACGTCGCCGGCAGCCTCACCTACATGGCTCCGGAGCAGTTTGCCGGAAAGCCCTCGGCGGCCAGCGATCTCTACGCCTTCGCCATCGTCGCCTATGAGATGCTCTCGGGCGAAGTTCCCTTCCCCGAGGATTCGCTCACGCATCTGGCCAGCGCCGAGCAGTCGCACGTGATGCCGCTGCGCTCGCGCCGGCCGGAGATTCCCGAAGCCGTCGACGGCGTGATGCAGCGGGCGCTCTCGTTTCAGCCCGAGGCGCGGCAACGTTCGGTGAAGGAGTTTGCCGCGGAGTTGACGGCGGCGCTGTATCCCCAAATCGTGGCCGAACCCGCGCCGGCGCCTGTTGTGACGCCTGCGCCGGCAGCGCCTTCACGGCGGTGGCTCGTAGGCGGCCTCGGGCTGGCGGCGGTGCTTGCTGGTAGCCGCCGTGTTGTTGTGGATGGCCAAGCGCAATACCGGCGGCACGGCGGCAACCGGCCCGCACCTGGCCTTGGACTATTCAATGCTCATCCAGCGCAGCCGCGAGGGGGCGGATTACGGCGACGTGATCCGGGCCACCGGCGAGATGCTGGTGGAGCACGGCCACAAGATCGCGCTCGAGTTTTCCCCGGGCCACGACGGCCACCTCTACGTGCTCAACGGGGCCGAAGATGCAGCCAGCGGACGGCGGACCTGGGTGGTGTTGCATCCCATGGCCACGGCCACGCCCGAGATCGCCGACGTGGAGATCGCCCGCGTGCCGCGCGAAAACTGGTTCCGGTTTGACGACGCCGCGGGCACGGAGTTGCTCACCGTGGTGTGGTCAAAAAAGCCGCTGCCGGAGTTGGACCAGTTGATCCAGCGGGCCACGCTGCGCGGCAAGACGGCGGTGCTCGACTCGGAGGAATTGGTGAAGCCGCTGACCTTCTTCCTGGAAAAAAATCGCGTTCCGGTGCAGGTGCAGAAGAACGAAGCAAACCGGCAGACCCAACTGCGTACAAGCGGCGAGGTGCTGGTGCATCAGATCCGGCTGGAACATCAATGAGACGGGCGATCCTCATCACGGCGGCGTTGGTGGCATTGTTGCCGCTCGCGGCGATGCTGCCTGGCGGCGCAGCAGAAAAAGGCCACGCCGCAGAAGCGCGATCTCTACACGGAAGAAGCGCGCCCGCCCGCGCCGCGGCCCTCCATCCCGCGCAGCTACGCCCTCGTCATCGGCATCAGCAACTACCAGAACCTAAAATCGGAGCAACAACTCCGATATGCCGAACGCGACGCCGAGTCGATGTTCTCCATCCTGATCTCCACCGAAGGCGGGAACTTCCCCGCCGAAAACGTCCACCTGCTCACCGGCGCGAAAGCGACCCTCGCCAACATCCGGCGGGAACTGGAGGAGTGGCTTCCGTCGGTGAGCCGGGAGGGCGACCGCGTGCTGGTCTATTTCGCCGGTCACGGCTTCGTCGCGGGCGGCAAGGGGCATCTGGCGCCCTACGACATCAAGCTCACCGACATCGCCAACACGGGCTACCCGATGACGCGCCTGGGCGAGGTGTTCGGCGCGAAGATCAAGGGCAAGTGGAAGGTGCTGCTCGCCGATGCCTGCCACAGCGGCGCAATTTCGCCCGAGGCCACTGAGACCATCAACCGCGGACTGGTGGATCTCGGCAAGTCGGTGTTCGTGATGAGCGCCAGCCGCGACCGTGAGCAGTCCTTCGAAAGCCCCGATTTCGGCGGCGGGCACGGCGTGTTCACCTACTACGTGACGCGCGGCCTCTCCGGCGCGGCCGACCAGAATCGCGACGGCATCGTCACCGCCGACGAGATCGCTGACTACGTGCGCACCGGCGTGCGCGCCGACACCAAGGCCAAGCAGAATCCGGTGGCCGACCGCGGCAGCTTCGATCCGAACATGCTGCTCGCCTACGTCCCGGCCAACGCCGTCATCGATCCTCCCAAGGAAGCTTCGACGGGCATGTTGATCATCGAGTCGAACATGGATGGCGTCGAAGTGTTCGTCGATGGCAAATCGGTGGGCGTGTTGAACAAGGGCACGCCGCTGCGCCTGCCCGGCATGGCGCCGGGGACGCACATGATTCAGGGCGTGAAGATGGGCTACGAGCCCGATGGCCCGCGCGAAGAGACGGTTTACCCAGGGCAGGAGTCGACGGTGAGCATCCGCATCCGCTTCCAACGCAAGCGGCCCAAGGCGGCGCTCGATTTCTTCGATCAAGGACTGAAGCCCTACCGCGATGGTGGGGCTTCGAATTATGCGAAGGCCGCGCAAGCGTTTCGCCAGGCGCTGCAGGCCGACGCCACCTACAGCCAGGCGGCGCTCTATCTGGCCCGCGCCGAGCACGCAATGCAGGAATACGAACTCGCGCGCAAACACTTTGACCAGGCCATTGCCACCGACCCCGATTACGTCGAGGCGCGCGCATCCTATGGCGGTATGCTGCTCGACATTGGCGCCACCGACGAGGCCATCCGGCAGTTGACCGCCGTCGTGCAGCGCGACGCGTCCAACAGCCTGGCGCATACGCAACTGGCGGCGGCCTACCGCATGAAAGATGCCTATCCGCCGTCGATCGACGCGGCCAAAAAGGCCATCACGCTTGCGCCGAAAACGGCCGAACCGCACTTCTGGCTCGCCGATAGCCTGCGCCTCAGCGGCCAGTACGCCAAGAGCATCCCGTCGTATCTCACCTATCTGCAATTGAGCGATTTCGATAGCAAGCTCGCCGGCCAGCTCAACTTCTGGGTGCGCGGCTTCCTCATCGGCGGCGGGCGCAAAACGCGCGCATCTCAACGCGACATCTGGAAGGACCTGCGCAGCCTCGCCTACTTCGGCCTCTGCGACGCAGAACGCAAGCAGGCGCACTATGACAAGGCCGTGCCCTTCTGCCAGAAGGCCCTCAGCTACGATCCCAAGGACCCCTACATCCACTACGCGCTCGGCCTCACCTTCGCGCGCATGGCCGAACAGACGGGCAAGCTCGAAAACGTCGCCACCGCCAGCGTCCACTTCCGCAACATGCTCGCCCTCAACGCTGACCTCGAACAGGCGGCGGATGTGAAGAAGATGCTGGCCAGCTTCGACGCGGTGTTGAAGGCGAACTGAGCCGGCCGGTCGCATCATTCGCTACACTCTCCCGTAGCGCTTTCATCATGTCCACCACCTCACAAGCCGCCGTTCTGTGCGCCTACAACGCGCCGCTCGAAATCCGCACCTATCCCGTCGCCGACCAGCCCGGCCCGGGCGAGGCCATCGTCCGCGTCGAGATGGCCGGCATCTGCGGCACCGACGTTCACCTCTGGAAGGGCGAGTTGCCCATCCCCATTCCCGTCGTCCTCGGCCATGAAACCGTGGGCCGCATCGTGAAGCTTGGCGCTGGCGTGGAGCGCGACTGGCGCGGCGTGACGCTGGCCGTTGGCGATCGCATCACCTGGGCCAGCTCCATCGTGTGCGGCGAATGCTACTACTGCCGGCAGAAGCGCCAGCCGACGCGCTGCGTGGCGCGTAAAGCCTATGGCATCTCCTACAACGTGAACGACGCGCCGCACCTGCGCGGCGGCTATGCGCAATACATCCACCTGCGCGCCGGCTCGTCGCTGTTCCGCCTGCCGGACACGCTGCCGACAGAGGCCGTGATCGGCGCCGGCTGCGCGCTCACCACGGCGTTGCACGGGCTGGAGCGTTGTTCGGTGACGCCGGGCGACACGGTGGTGGTGCAGGGCACGGGACCCGTGGGCATGGCGGCGCTGGCCGTGGCGTTGCATGCGGGCGCGGAGAAGGTGGTGGTCACCGGCGGTCCCGCGCATCGCCTGCAGGCCGCGCTTGCCTTCGGTGCGCATGCCGCGATTTCGATTGAGGAACACACGACGCCCGAAGCTCGCCGCGCCGCTGTGTTCGCCGAGGTCGGACCATACGGCGCTGACGTGGTGGTTGAGTGCGTCGGCCATCCGTCGGCGGTGCCCGAAGGCCTTGAGCTGTGCCGCGATGGCGGCAAGTTCGCCGTCCTCGGCCAGTACGCTGACGCGGGCAGCATCATGCTCAACCCGCACACCATCACGCGCAAACAGCTCGAGGTGCGCGGCAGTTGGGGCTTTGAGCCGCGCCATACGGACATGGCGCTGCGGCTCCTCGACGCGACCGACTGGAAGCACAAGTTCGCCGCGCAGATCACGCACCGCTTTGCGCTGGCCGAGGTGAACGAAGCGCTGGAGACGGTGAAGCAGTGGCGCTCCGGCAAAGCGGTGATCGTGCCATGACGCGTCGCGGACTGCTGCTGGCGTCGCTTCCCGTGCTGCGCGCGGCGGTGCCGAAGTTGACAATTCAGCGCCTGGTGACGCGCAAACACACCATCGGCCGCCGCGACTATCTCTTCCTCGAAATCGAAACCGACGCCGGCATCACAGGCGTGGGCGAGGGCTCCATCAGCGGCCGCGTGGAAATCGTCGAACAGGCCATCCAGTGGTTCGCGCCGTACCTGAAGGGCAAGGACGCCTCCGGCATTGAGGAGCATTGGAACCGGAATTACTACCAGCTCTCGCGCTATCGCAACGGCCCCGTGCTCATGACAGCGCTCGCCGCCGTGGACATCGCGTTATGGGACATCGCGGGCAAAGCGCTTGAGCGCCCCGTGTGGTCGCTGCTGGGCGCCACCACCGCACCCGTGCTGCGCGCCTACTACAGCCATTGGAGCCACGAACTCACACCGCGCACACCCGAGCGCCTGGCGCAGCTGGCCGCCGAAACGCGCGCCGCCGGCTGGACCTGCGTGAAGTGGGTGCTCCCCAAGGGCGGCAGCGAGGCCGAACGCCTGGAGCGGCTCACGGCCGAAGTTGCGGCGGTGCGCAAAGGCGGCGGGCCCACGCTCGACATCGGCCTCGAATTGTGGGAGACCTTCAGCGCCCGCTCAGCGCTGGAGTTCGCGCGCGCCGTCGCGCCCTACAAGCCGCTGTTCATCGAGGAACCAACGTGGCGCGAGATGCCCGGAGCGTTCGGCGCGCTCGCGCGGCAGAGTCCCGTGGCGGTGGCGGGCGGCGAAGGCCTCGTGTCGCGCTACGAGTTCAAGCAGTTGCTCGATGCGGGCGGCGCAACCATCGTGCAGCCCGACGTCATCCACTGCGGCGGCATTTCCGAAATCCGCAAGATCGCCGCGCTCGCTTCACAAAGCTTGCGTCCGCCCGGCGGCAGGTAGTATGGTCAAAGGATGAAGGCCTTTTCGCTCCCCGCGACGCTGCGCCTTCTGTGTGCCTTGTTGCTGGCCGTAGCGGTGGTTGCCGGGCCGTGCCAGGCATGCTTTGATCCGCCCAAGGGCGACCCGGCCCACGACTGCTGCCCGTCGTCAAAAAAGTCTGAGCAGCACCAGCACAATTCCAGTTGTTCCGATGTGCAGGTGGCCGTCGAACACAGCAAGCAGGAACTGCAATCGCTCGACGTGATCGCCGAACCTGCGCAGACCGAAACGGCTCTCCTGACCTTCTCCGCAATCGTTGCGCCGGTGGAGACGCCGCAGTCCGTCGCCTTCACTCCACCCCTTCTCACCGCCCTCCGCTGCTGATCACTTCTCCATTCGCGGCCGTTCAACCCGAAGCCCGCATTTGAGAGTGAATTGTCATGAAAGCACCCCTTGGCCTTTTGGCTATTGGTGCGGCCCTGCTCCAGGCGCAACCCGCGCCGCGCAAAGCCGCCCCGCCGTTGATCTTGGAAGAGCTGATCCGTGAAGCGCTGACACAAAGCCCGGAGGTGACGGCCGCACAGAAGCGCTACGAAGCCGCGCGGCTGCGGCCCTCGCAAGCCTCCTCGCTGCCGGAGACCATGTTCTCCGCCGGTTGGAACTCGAGCGGCCGCCCGTGGCCCGGCGCGGGCATGGGCACCGAACCCATCGCCAACGCCGGCTTCATGCTCACGCAGGAGTTCCCCTTTCCCGGCAAGCGCAAACTGCGCGGCGAGGTGGCCGAATCCGAAGCCAAGGCTGAATTTGAGTTGTACCAGGCGGCGCAGTTGAGCCTTGTGACGCGCGTGAAGCAAGTCTGGCACCGGCTCGGCTACACCGAGTTGGCCGAAGAGGTGCTGCGGCGCAACGAGTCGTTGCTGCGGCGGTTGCTGCGCATCACGGAGATCCGCTACGCCTCGGGCAAGGCCGCGCAGCAGGATGTCTTCAAGTCGCAGACGCAGCTTTCCATCCTCGAAACGAAGCTCGTGCAGTTGCAGCGCGAGCGCGCCGCGCGCACGGCCGAGATGCTGAGCCTGCTCAATCGCAAGCCGGGCAGCGAACTGGGCCGTGTGGCCGCCGAACGGCCGAAGCCGCTGGCGCGCTCGCTGGAAGACCTCTTCGCGCTGGCCAAGGAGCGCTCCCCCATGCTGCGCCGCGATGAGAAGGTGATCGCCCGCAACCAGATCGCCCTCAACCTCGCGCGCAAGGACGTCTACCCGGATTACTCGGTGACGGGCGGCTACTACAACATGGGCGCGATGCCCGACATGTACATGTTCCGCGTCGACTTCAAGCTGCCCACGTCGTGGTTCCGCAAGCAGCGGCCCATGGTGGCCGAGTCGTCGGCAATGCTGGCCGAGTCGCGGCAGATGCTCGCGGCCAATGCGCAGAGCCTGGCCTTCCGCATCCAGGACGAGTACCTGACGGCGCAGACGGCGGAGAAGCTGATGCGCCTCTACGAAGAGAGCATCGTGCCGCAAGGCAGCCTGGCGCTGGAGTCGTCGCTCTCCAGCTACGAAACGGGCGCGGTGGACCTGCTCAGCGTGCTGATGAACTTCCAGACCGTACTCGATTACCAGATGAGCTACTACGAGGAGATGCTCAGCTACTCGCTCGCCGTGGCGCGGCTCGAAGAGTTGACGGGGGCGCGGCTATGAAGCGCGCACTGGCGGCGATCACACTCACGGCGGCGGCGTTTGCAGGCGGCTGGTTTGCGTCACGGCGCAGCGCGCCGGTTTCCCAGGCCCCGCAGCGCAAGGTGCTGCATTACATCGACCCGATGCACCCCTGGTACAAGTCCGACAAGCCGGGCATTGCGCCGGACTGCAACATGGCGCTTGTTCCGGTCTACGAAGACGACGCCGCGGCGAAGCAGGCGCGGCAGCCGGACAACCGCAAGGTGCTCTATTACTACGATCCGCAGCAGCCGGCGTATCGCTCCAACAACCCGGGCCTGAACCCGGAGACGGGCGATGACCTGGTGCCGATGTATGAGAACGATCCGGCGTCGTTCTCACCCGGCACCATCCAGATTTCCACGGAGAAGCAGCAGTTGATCGGCGTGAAGACGGGCGTGGCGGAGATCGCCTCCGGCTCGCGCACTTTGCGCGCCGTCGGCAAAGTGACCATCGATGAGCGCCGCGTTCATCACGTCCACTCGCGCACGGAGGGCTGGATCGAAACCGTGCACGCCGATTACGTCGGCCGCCCGGTGAAGCACGGCGAGCGCCTCTTCACTCTCTACAGCCCCGAACTCTTCGCCAGCCAGCAGGAATTTCTGCTCGCCCTGCGCGCACGGGAAACCATGCAGCGCAGTTCGCGCGAAGAGGACCGGCGGCAGATGGACTCGCTCGTCGCCGCCGCGCGCCATCGCCTGGAGCAATGGGAGCTGACGCCGCAACAAATCAGCGAACTGGAGCAATCACGCAAGCCCGTGCGCGAGATCCCGTTTTATTCGCCCCACGCCGGGCTGATCACGGTGCGCAATGCCTTTCCCCACCAGATGGCCAAGCCGGACATGGAGCTCTACACCATCGTCGATTACTCGCGCGTCTGGGTCATCGCCGACCTCTATGAGTACGAGGCGTCGGAGATCCGGCCGGGCATGACCGGCATGGTCACCAGCAGTTACACACAGGGCCGTCCGATGCAGGCCCGGGTGACCTTCGTGCAACCCGAGGTCGACCCCATGACACGCACGGTGAAGGTGCGCCTCGAACTGGACAACCCCGGCCTCGCGCTCAAGCCCGACATGTTCGTCGACGTGGAGTTCCGCCTGGCGCGGCCTAAGCAGTTGATGGTGCCCGCCAGCGCCGTGCTCGACTCCGGCCTGCGCAAGCGCGTGTTCATCGACCGCGGCGAGGGCTACTTTGAACCGCGCGAGGTGGAAACGAGCGAGACCTCGGGCGACCGCATCGCCATTGTGAAGGGGCTGCGCGCGGGCGACCGTATCGTCGTCAGCGGCAACTTCCTCATCGACTCCGAGAGCCAGTTGAAATCAGGCGCGCAGCGCGACGCGACTCCCCCACCGGCGGAGCACCGCCATGATTGACCGCATCATCGAGTTCTCCGCACACAACCGGCTGCTCGTCTTCCTCTTCACCGGCGCGCTGGCGCTGGCCGGCTGGTGGTCCATGCACCGCGTGCCGCTCGATGCCATTCCCGACCTCAGCGACACGCAGGTGATCATCTACTCGCGCTGGGACCGCAGCCCCGACATCCTCGAAGACCAGGTCACCTATCCCATCGTCACGGCTATGCTCGGCGCGCCGCGCGTGAAGGACGTGCGCGGGTTCTCTGACTTCGGCTTCTCCTACGTCTACGTGATCTTCGAGGAGGGCACCGATATCTACTGGGCGCGCTCACGCACAATGGAGTTCCTCTCGGCTGTGCTGCCCAAATTGCCGCAGGGAGTGAACACCGAGATCGGCCCCGATGCCACCGGCCTCGGCTGGGTGTTTCAATACGTGCTCCTCGATGAAAGCGGCAGCCACTCGCTTGCTGAGTTGCGCAGCGTGCAGGACTGGTATCTCCGCTACCATCTCAAAGCCGTGCCCGGCGTGGCCGAAGTGGCGCCGCTCGGCGGCTTCGTGCGCCAGTATCAGGTGAACGTCGATCCCAACCGGCTCCAGGCGCTCAACATCCCCATCGGCAAGGTGGCCGACGCTGTACGCGCAGGCAACAACGACGTCGGCGGACGGCTCGTCGAGTTCTCCGGCGCCGAGTACATGGTGCGCGGCCGCGGCTATGTGCGCTCTAGCGCCGACATTGAACAGATCGTGCTGGCGGCCAATGAATCCGGGGTTCCCGTGCGCGTGGGCGACGTCGGCACGGTGACGCTGGGCCCCGACATCCGGCGCGGCGTGGCCGATTGGAACGGCACGGGCGACGTGGTGAGCGGCATCGTCGTCATGAGGCAAGGCGAGAACGCGCTCGATGTGATTGAGCGCGTCAAGGCAAAGCTGCGCGAAATCGAACCCGGCCTGCCCAAGGGCGTGAAAGTCGTCACCGCCTACGACCGTTCTGACCTCATCACCCGTTCCATCGACACCCTGAAGCGAACACTGACCGAAGAGCTGATCGTCGTCTCGCTCGTTATCCTCCTCTTCCTGTGGCATGTGCCCAGCGCCCTCATCCCCATCCTCACCATTCCCATCGCCATTCTCATTTCGTTCATCCCGATGTATGGCATGGGCATCACTTCGAACATCATGTCGCTCGGCGGCATCGCCATTGCCATCGGCGCGATGGTGGACGCGGCCATCGTGGTGGTGGAGCAGACTCACAAGAAGCTCGAGGAGTGGGAGCGCGAAGGCCGCAAGGCCGACTACCGCGACGTGGTCATCTCCGCCGTGAAAGAGGTGGGCGGGCCGAGTTTCTTCGCGCTGCTCGTCATCGCCGTATCGTTCCTCCCCGTGCTCACGCTCGAAGCGCAGGAGGGCCGCCTCTTCAAACCGCTCGCCTACACCAAGAACTTCGCCATGATCGTCGCCGCCGTGCTCGCCATCACGCTCGACCCGGCCATGCGGCTCACCTTCACCCACCTGCGCAACTTCGACTTCCGCCCGCGCTGGCTGGCCCGCCTCGCCTCGGCTGTGCTCGTGGGCAAGATCCACTCCGAAGAGCGCCACCCCGTATCGCGCATCCTCATCCGCCTCTATGAGCCCGTGTGCGCCCTGGCTTTGCGCTGGAAGTGGGGCGTCATCGCCTGCGCACTCGCGCTGGTTGCGGTCACCGTTCCCGTGTTTCAGAGTCTTGGCTCCGAATTTATGCCGCCGCTCGATGAAGGCTCGCTGCTCTACATGCCGACCACCCTGCCCGGCATCTCCGTGGCCGAGGCGCAGCGCCTGTTGCAGGTGCAGGACCGCATCCTGGTGCAGTTCCCCGAAGTGGCCAGCGTGCTCGGCAAGGCAGGCCGCGCCGAGACGCCCACCGATCCGGCGCCGTTTTCGATGATGGAAACCGTCATCCTGCTCAAGCCGCACGAGCAGTGGCGCAAACACCCTACCTGGTGGAGCGAGCGCGCCCCGGAGTGGCTGAAGCCGGCGCTGCGCCACATCACGCCCGACCACATCTCCACCGAGCAACTGGTGGAAGAGATGAACCAGGCGCTGCAGATCCCCGGCACCTCGAACGCCTGGACAATGCCCATCAAGAACCGCATCGACATGCTCACCACCGGCATCCGCACGCCGGTCGGCATCAAAATTTTCGGCGCGGATACAAGCCGCATCGACGCCATCGGCGTGCAGCTGGAGGACACGCTGCGCACCGTGCGCGGCACGCGCAGCGTCTTTGCCGAGCGCACCGCGGGCGGCTATTTTCTCGATCTCGACTGGAAGCGCGAGAACCTCGCCCGTTACGGCCTCTCCATCGAGGACGCGCAGATGGTGGTGATGTCGGCCATCGGCGGCGACGCGGTGACGACCACCATCGAAGGCCGCGAGCGCTACACCGTGAACGTGCGCTATCACCGCGACTTCCGTTCCGACACAGCCAGCCTCGGCCGCGTTCTGGTTCCCGCCATGAATGGCCGCGCGCAGATTCCCGTCGCCCAGTTGGCCGACATCCGGCTGCGCAGCGGTCCGTCGATGCTGCGCGACGAAAACGGCATGCTCAGCGGCTACGTGTTCCTCGATGTCGCCGGCCGCGACATCGGCGGCTATGTGGACGACGCCAAGCGCGCCGTCGCCGCCGGCCTGAGCCTGCCGCCCGGCTACTCACTGCAATGGAGCGGCCAGTATGAATCCCTCGCCCGCGTGCGCGAAAAGTTGAAGGTGGTTTTGCCGCTCACGCTGTTCCTCATCGTGCTGTTGCTTTATCTGAACACGCGTTCGTTCACCAAGACGGGCATCATCCTGCTCGCTGTTCCCTTCTCCGCTATCGGCGCCATCTGGCTGCTCTACGCGCTCGACTACAACATGAGCATCGGCGTGTGGGTGGGGCTCATCGCACTGCTCGGCGTGGATGCGGAGACCGGCGTGTTCATGCTGCTCTATCTCGACATCGCTTACAACGATGCGAAGCGGGCGGGGCGTCTGACAAGCCTCGCGGCGCTGCGCGAAGCGATTCTGCATGGGGCTGTGAAGCGCATCCGCCCCAAGTTCATGACGGTGGCCACAATGCTCCTCGGCCTGGCTCCGATCATGTGGTCCACCGGCACGGGCGCCGACGTCATGAAGCGCATCGCCGCGCCCATGATCGGCGGCATCGTGACGTCGTTCGTCCTGGAACTCGTCGTCTATCCGGCAATTTATGAGGTATGGAAATGGCACTTCGATTTGAAGCGCGAACTCTCGCGGGCTTGATGTTGGCGGCATGGGCGCAGGCGGAAACCGTCACGCTCGCCGCCCGGCACGATCATCGCAAAGGCAGTTGCTTGGGCGCCGTGAGCATCACCGCGGAGGGCATTGAGTATCGCGAAGGCCCGCGCGACAAGCCGCGTAAGAAGCCGCACCGCTACGCCTGGACATGGGCCGACACCCAGCAGGCCACGCTGAGCGCGAAGGAACTGACGGTCCTCACCTACGAAGACCGCTGGCTCAAACTCGGCGCGGACCGCCAGATGCGCTTCGCCTTGACGCCAGGCACGGATCTGGCAACGGCAAACGCCGCGCTGCGTCAGGCGTTGGGTCGCAAGTTCGTCGCGGCTCTCCTAGCAACGGATGCCGCCCCTCTCTGGACGCTACCGGCCAAGCACCTCCACGGCTTTCGCGGCACGCTGGGCACACTCGAACTGCGCGGCGGTGGCCTCGGCTTCCGCTCCCCCACTCTCTCGCGCACCTGGACCTGGGACGACCTGGAAAACGTCTCCAGCGCCGGCCCCTACGAACTCACGCTCACCACCTTCGAGCGCTCGCGCCTCCACTACGGCGGCCGCCGCGACTTCACCTTTCAACTGCGCGAACCCATCACACCCGCGCAAGTCGATCAACTCTGGCGGCGCATCACGCGACCGTCGCACATCCTCACTGAATTCACAACCAAGGAGAACTAATTCATGCGAATCCTCGCTCTTCTATTGACCGCCGCCACCCTGCTGGCCGCCCCCAAGACCTTCACCGGCGTCATCACCGACGACATGTGCAAGATGGGCCACACGGCGATGAACATGGGGCCTGACCCGGAATGCGTGCGCAAGTGCGTACGCGAGATGGGCAGCAAGTATGCGCTCTACGACGGCAAGAAGGTCTACAAACTGAGTGACCAGAAGCTGCCTGAACCGTTCGCGGGAAAGAAGGTGGTGGTGCGGGGCACGCTCTACGAGAAGACCGGCATCATCAAGGTCGATTCCATCGAAGCGGCAAAGTAGGGGTTCACCGCGAGAACACGACGTAGGAGACCCAACACAGCGCAACCGCGGCCAGCGCCAGCGCCAGCCACACCGCCGGGCCGTGGACGGGCCGCCCGGAGGCTTCGCCGGCGCTGGCGGGCCGCGGCGGCTCGGGCGGGAGTTCGGGCTTCGGCATCTCCGCCGTTTCCTCCTGCTCGGCTTCGGCGGTGATCGGAATGTGGCGCGTCTCGCCGCAGCAGAGGGCGATCACCGTCACGTTGTCCTGCTGCGGCAGTCCGACGGCCAGCGTGCGGCGGACGAGACCCTCGGCTGGATCGCCCGGTCCGCTCAGGGCCTCGCTGATTTCAGCGAGTGAAAGCGTCTTAAAGAGCCCGTCGGTGGCCAGCAGGACGATGTCGCCCTCTTGCATCTCGAGCGACTCGGCGGGCAGATCGATTTCCGGCATCTTGCTCATGCCGACGTAGCTGGTGAGCGCTTCGCGATGCGGATTGGCGGCCGCCAGCTCGCGCGGCATCTCGCCCTGTTTCACCTGATCGTCGAGGAATGAACCAAACGTATGCGCCCGGTTGAGCCGCCGCACGCTGCCGCCGCGCACCAGGAAAAGGCCACTGTCGCCGGTGGAGACCCATTGCATGCGCCCGCCGCACACGGCCACGGCGATCATCGTCGTCCCCATGTGGCCGGGCACCTTGCGCGCCTGGGCCTCCTGGGCCACGGCGGCGTTGGCCGCCAGCAGGGCATCGCGCAACGCGTCAATGAGCCGCCCCCCCGGCACGCGCGCCTGAAAGTGGCGGCTGAATTCCTGCACGGCGCGGCGCGCGGCGGCATCTCCATGAGCAAGCCCGCCCATGCCGTCGGCAATCACCGCGACATGGCATTGCTGCTCGGCCGGCTCGGTTCTATCGACCTCCAAAATGGCAAAGCAGTCTTCCTGATACGGCCGGCCGCCGATGTTCTGGGCGTTCGTGGTGCGGATGTCCGGGATCATGAGCGTGTGCTTGCGCCTCTTCAGATTGCCACGCCCCGCGCCGTCCGTGTTACGCTCCGGAATCCGGATGCAGAACGACGTTTGGACGTGCCGCGCCTGCCTGTTGCTGGCGGCATTCTTTTTTTCCACCGGCGGGGCCGCGATTAAGTTTACGTCGTTCGGCGCTTGGGAGATCGCCGGCATCCGCTCGCTCATCGCCGCGGTGGCCCTGCTGGCCGTCATCCCCGAAGCCCGCCGCCGCATCACCTGGCGTCACCTGCTGGCCGGACTCTGCTATGCCCTCACGCTGGTCACCTTCGTAGCGGCCAACAAACTCACCACCTCGGCCAACGCCATCTTCCTGCAATCCACCGGGCCTCTCTATCTTCTGATTGCCGCGCCGCTGCTGTTGAAAGAAACGGTGAAGAGGGCCGACGCCTGGGCGCTCGCCTTGATGGCCTGCGGCATGGCCCTGTTCTTCGTCTCCACCGATCCGGCCACCGCCATCGCCACTGACCCGGCCCGAGGCAACCTGCTGGCCGCCATCTCCGGCGCCGCCTGGGCCGGCGTTGTGGGCAGCCTGCGCTGGCTCGAACGCAGTTCGCCCGGAAGTGGGCCCTCCACCGTCGCCGCTGGCAACCTCATCGCCTTCCTCATCAGCCTGCCGTTTCTCTCCACCGTGCCCTCCGGCTCGGCTGCCGATTGGGCCGCCCTGCTCTACCTGGGCTGCTTTCAGATCGCCCTGGCCTATGTGTTCCTCAGCCGCGGACTTCGCGGCGTACCGGCCATCGAAGCGTCACTGCTGCTCTTGCTCGAACCCGCGCTCAACCCCTTCTGGACCTGGATCACCCTCGGCGAACGTCCCTCATCCTGGGCTTTGGCGGGCGGATTGCTCATCGTCAGCGCCACCGTCGTCCGCCTGCGGCGCTGATCAGCCTCGGTGCGGCGGCGGCGCGGCGGCGATGGGACTCCGGCGGCCCATGGCCTACACCCTAGTACGCCAGGCCCACGCTTTCGTCAGCAATCCGAGGCCGAAGAATAGGGACTCTTCCCAATTTGGTTCTCCCGCCCGCGCCCGTACAATCCATAGTGAGAGAAGAACACCCACAAACCATGGCCGCTACCACTGCACGCTCGAAGCCCTACTTCAACGAGATGGAGGCCGCGCGCCATCTGGGAGTCAGCATTGATGAGTTCCGCGTCCTCGTCCGGCGCCACATTGTCGACCGCGAAGAGGACCTGAACAACATGCCGATCACCACCTTCCACGCCTCTGATCTGCTGCTGTTGCGGCTGCTCACCGGACGCGGCACGGCCCTCAGCCACAGCCGCTAACCACGCGCTCCTTCACCGCTTCTTGATCGTCACCGCCAGCCCGCCGCCGGAGCTGTACACCACTGTGTCCAATGCCGCGTTGGCGTTCACCGCGCGCATATAGTCCGGCACCATTTCGACATTGTGGGCCAGAATCAGGCCTCCAGGACGGACCAGCGGCAGCAGCTTGTTCAGATAATCGACGTAGCCTTCCTTCTCGGCGTCCACGAACACCACGTCGATCGGCCCCTTCAGCGCGCGGATGTTCTCGTGCGCATCTCCTTCGACGATCGTGATGCGGCGCTCCACACCCGCCATCTGAAAGTGTTTGCGGGCCAGCGCGGCGCGCGTTTTGTCGAGCTCAAAGGTGGTCAGCCGCCCGCCCGTCTTCTCCAGCGCCAGCGAGAACCAGAGACCGGAGATGCCCGTCGAGGTGCCGATCTCCACCACATGTTGCGCGTTCGCCGTTTCGGCGAGAATGCGCATCAGCCTGCCATCGGCGGCCGGGACGTTGGCATACAGATCGCCGTTGCGGACAATCGTGTCCATCGTCTCGATCACCTTCCTCTCAAACGGCGTTTGCGCGAGCATGGGGGCCGGATCCTGGGCGCCTGGTCCGCGCCCGCGCCTTTGCGCAGCGGCGGGAAGGGCGGCCAGGGAGAGGATGAGGAGGAGGGGGAAAAGACGTTGCATCAAGGTACCTGTTCCTAACGACGCAGACGCAGGCACGCGTGGTTGACGCCAGCAGTCCAGCCGCCCACATGGGGAACGAGCAGCCCTCCCCCCTTCCCTTCTTGTACAATGGCGGCTCTATGGCCAAAATCGGATTCCTCGGACTCGGCATCATGGGCTACCCCATGGCCCGCAATTTACGCCGCGCTGGACACGACGTCTACGTCTGGTCGCACACCGCCTCGAAATCGGCCCGCCTCGCCCAGGAAGAGGGCGCCGTGGCCTGCGCCACCCCCAAGGAGGTCGGCGCCGCCGTCGAGTGCGCCTTCTTCTGCGTCGGCGACACGGCGATGTCTGACCGCGTGGTCTTCGCCGAAGACGGCCTCGCCGCGGGCATGGCCGCTGGCGGCGTGATTGTCGACACCAGCACCGTGGCCCCCTCGTTCAGCATCGCCATGGGCGAAAAACTGGCAAAACAAGGAATTGACTTCCTCGGCGCGCCTTGCACCGGTTCCAAGCCCGGCGCCGAGGGCGGCACCCTCACCTTCATGATCGGTGGCGAACAGGCCGCCTTCGAACGCACCCGCCCCTTCTTTGAGGCGATGGGCAAGAAGCTCTACTACTGCGGCGGACCGGGACTCGGCCTCCACGCCAAGCTCACCCAGAACCTCGTCCTCTCCAACCTCCTCCAGGCCTTCAACGAAGGGCTCGTCCTCTCCACCAAAGCCGGCGTCGACCCTGCCCTCATGCTCGACATCCTCGACAACTCCGCCGCCAAGAGCGGATTGATCTCCTTTAAGGCCCCCTACATCTTCCGCCGCGACTTCACCACCAACTTCTCCGTAAAGTGGATGCACAAGGACATCGGCCTCATGCTGGACTCGGCCAGCGAGCAGGGCGTGCCTGTTCCCCTCACCGCTCTGACCCGTCAAATGTTCCAGGCGGCCATCGCCAAGGGCCTCGGCGAAGACGATATTTGCTCTACTATCAAGGTGTTAGAGGAGATCGTAGGGGTCGAAGTGAAATCTTCGTGATTTTGGATCTCGATTTTCGTTGACATTCCAAATTCAGTATTCTATTATTGGAATCAAGCCGGGGAGGCAACTCCCACCAAAGCGAGACTAACCTCACTTGATAGACCCCTGAAGCAATTCCTCCCCGGCGCCCCTTACCGAATTCTTCTCCAGATAGTACAGACTGAGCACCGGCCTTTCGCGAGGCCGGTGTTTTCGTTTTCCACACCCCACCGCCTTCCCGGAACCTCCCGTTTGCTCCCCTCCCCGCGATCCTCGAAGGCGTTCTGCCACTCGCGGTTCAATGATAGGATGAGGGCAGGACCCGTGAGCCTCCGCGTCCGGATCCCCTCACACGCATGAACATTTGCATATTGGGCTCCACGGGTTCCATCGGCGTCTCCACTCTCGACGTCGTGCGCCGCCTCAACTCCACCACCCCCGGCGCCTGCTCCGCCCACGCCCTGGTGGCGGGCCGCAATGCCGGCCTGCTGGCCGACCAGATCGCCGAATTCCGCCCCCGCGTGGCGATCGTGGAAACGGAACAGGTTCTGACGCATCTGATAGATAGGCTGTCTGAACGGGGCTTGCCCCGTTCGCAGTGGCCGCAGTTGGAATGGCGTCCGGAGTCGCGCGTGGCGGCCGCCGTCGCCCCCGAGGTGGACACAGTGATGAGCGCCATTGTCGGGGTCGAGGGGTTGCAGGCCACCTATGCGGCGGTCCGGGCGGGCAAGAAGATCGGGTTGGCCAACAAAGAGGTCCTGGTGGCCTCGGGCAGCCTGGTGATGACGGCGGCGCGGGAACAGGGAGTGGAGTTGATACCGGTGGACAGCGAACATAACGGAGCGCACCAGTGTCTGCGCGGCAATCGCCGCTCGGAGGTGCTGCGCCTCATCCTGACCGCCTCCGGCGGGCCGTTCCGCCAGACCCCGGCCGGGGAGTTCCCCACCATCACGCCGCAGCAGGCGCTGAACCACCCCACCTGGAAGATGGGCCGGCGCATCACGATCGACTCGGCGACGTTGATGAATAAGGGTTTCGAGGTGATTGAGGCCTGCTGGCTGTTCGGCCTCTCGCCGGACGAGGTGGACGTGGTCGTCCACCCCAGCTCAAGCGTCCACGCCATGGTGGAGTATTGCGACGGCAGCGTTGTGGCCCAGATCTCCACAACCGACATGAAAATGCCGATCCAATATGCGTTGACGTATCCTGACCGCCTGGAGGCGCCCGTGCCGCGCATGGATTGGTCGAAACCGCGCGTGATGGAGTTTTATCCTCCCGAACCGGAGAAGTTTCCGCTGCTTGGCATGGCCTATGAGGCGCAGCGGGCCGGCGGCTCGGCCACGTGCACGTTGAATGCGGCCGATGAGGTAGCAGTGGAGTCGTTCCTGGAGGGGCGCATCTCGTTCCCCGGAATCTGGGAAGTGGTGGCCGAAACGCTCGACCGTGTGCCCTCGCGCACGGCGGCCTCGGTTGAAGAGATACTGGAGATTGACCGCGAGTCGCGCCGGGTGGCTCGCAAGGTAGTGCTCGAACGGGGAAATGGCCCGGTTGTGGGGGCCGTCGCAAACGTGGCGACGGGGAACGTGGTGGGTTGACCGCGTCTGGACAGAGGAAGAGGTAACGGGTAATCGATATGGTGCTCTGGTTTTTGCTGTTGATCGGGGTGATGATCGTCATCCACGAGTTAGGCCACTACTGGGCCGCCCGCTGGTTTGACATTCGCGTGGACACCTTCAGCTTCGGCTTCGGCCCGCGGCTGTTTGGCTTCAAGAAGGGCGAGACCGATTTCCGCGTCTCGGCCATTCCTTTCGGCGGCTATGTGCGCATGGCCGGCGAGCAACCCGGCGACAATAACGCCGACGACCCGCGCTCCTTCCAGGCCAAGCCGCGCTGGCAGCGGCTGATCGTGGTCTTCGGCGGGCCCTTCATGAATCTGGTTCTCGCCGTTGCCCTCCTGGCCGGCCTCTTCATGTGGCGCTTCCCGAAGCAGCCCGATCACGAGGTGTCAGGCGTGGTGGGCGTCGTGCTGCCTGATTCGGCGGCGGCGCGGGCAGGCATCCAGGAAGGCGACCGCATCACCGGGCTCGACGGCATGCAGTATCCGGTTTGGGAGGACATTGCTCTCAAGGTGCTGGCCAGCCCCGGACAGCCGCTGCGCGTCACCTACGAGCGCGCCGGCGCGGAGAAAGAGGCCACGCTCGTTCCCGAGATGGACAAGCGCGACGGTATCGGCACCGCGGGCTGGGGTGAGCAGATGGAGATCCAGGTCGGCGGCGTGCAAAAAGGCATGGACGCCGAGCGCAAGGGCCTGCGGGCCGGCGACGTGCTGGTGTCCATCAACAGCCAGCCGATTCGATCGTCCATGAAGATCCGCGAGACGGTGAAGACCTCGCAGGGCAAGCCGGTGGAGATCGTCTTCCGCCGCGACGGCAAGGAACAGTCGGTGATGGTGACGCCCGCCGAAGGGGAACTGGAGGGCCAGAAGACCTGGTTGATCGGCGTGCAACTGGAGCCGCGCTATGTCTTCGTGCAACTGGGGCCTGTGGCAGCGCTCGGAGAATCCGTGAAGGCCAATGTGAAGAGCGCCTCGCTCATCTACCAGTTCCTGCACGGCATCATCGAACGGCGCATGTCGCCGCGCTCGCTCGAAGGGCCCATCCGCATGGCGCAGATCTCCGGCGAAGCGGCCAAGGAGGGCCTCAGCAGCTACCTCGGCCTGATGGCCATGGTGAGCTTGAACCTGGCCATCTTCAACCTGCTGCCCATCCCCATCCTCGACGGCGGCTCGATCCTCCTGCTGCTGGTGGAGATGATCTTCCGACGCGACCTCAGCCTGCAAGTGAAGGAAGCCGTCCTCAAATTCGGCTTCGTCTTCCTGCTCATGGTGGTGATGTTCGTCCTCTATAACGACATCCGCAAGATCATGCCCACCGGGGGCTGATCGGACGGCGGCAGAGCCTTCCCTCAGGGGCGGCGATTCGATCTACAAACAGGGATGACCCGCGTGGTCATCCCTGTTTTGCTTTCCGTCGCGGCAACACTCCCACTAGGCCCCCGCGCGCCGCTGTAAGCGATTACCGTTCGAATATTCAGAGTTTAATATCCATTTGGCTAATGAGCCTCCCCCCAGCAGCGATGAGAACTTCAACGCCCGGTGGGCAGGATTACTGTGAGCGTTGCACACTCCCACCGGACAGGTGCGCTGTGTGCTCATGCGGAAGGAGATCCTCATGTCCGTCAAGAATTGGACGATCAAACAACGGGTTCTGGCTAGTTTCGCGTGTGTCATCGCGCTCCTATTCCTTGCCTCCGGCATGGCGGTTCATGACCTGAGCTCGTTGTTGGAAACGACGAAGAGCATGTTGACCGTGTCTGAACAGGATCGGTTCATTGGCAACCGGGAGGCCGACCATCTGAACTGGGTGAAATCGCTGAGCCTGGCCTTGTTGGGCGCGGGCAAATTCGAGGGTCAACTGGATCCCACGCAGTGCGCATTGGGGAAGTGGGTCTACGATGAAGCCGCACAGGCCAAAATCGAGAACCCCCAGGTGCGTGCCTTGGTCGGGGAGATGGAGCCGGCGCACCGCGCGCTGCATAGCTCCGCGTCGAAGGTCCTGTCGGCCGAGGCCGCCGGAGACACGCAACTGGCCGTCTCCCTGTTCCAGCGCGAGACGCTCACCTCGCTGCAGGCAACCTCGTCGCGGCTGCACGGCATCCGGGAAGCCTACCAACGCTCCGTACAGGCGCAGAGCGCTTCGCTGTTGGAGGCGGTGGGAAGCGGCATCTGGGAGCAGGCGGGCATCGGCACGGCGGGCTTCCTGTCGGCGCTGGCCGTGGCATTTCTGCTCATCCGCTTCCTCGGCTCGCGGCTGCATCAGGCGGTGGTGGAACTCAGCGAGGGAGCCGACCAGGTGAACTCGGCCGCCGGGCAGGTGTCCAACGCCAGCCAGACCCTGGCCCAGGGGGCCACACAGCAATCCGAGGCCCTGCACGAAACCTCTGCCGCGGCCGAGGAGATCAACGCCATGGCCAACAGGAACGGCGAAAACGCCCGGGGCGCGGCCAACCTCATGGCCGGCGCCGAGCAGCAGTTCACCACCGCCAACCGTTCGCTCGACGAAATGGTGGTGGCCATGAACGAGATTACGGAGCAAAGCGGCAAGATCTCGCGCATCATCAAGGTCATCGACGAGATCGCGTTCCAGACCAACATCCTCGCCTTGAATGCGGCCGTCGAAGCGGCCCGCGCCGGCGAGGCCGGCATGGGGTTCGCCGTGGTGGCCGACGAGGTTCGCAACCTCGCCCAGCGCAGCGCCCAGGCCGCCAAGGACACCGCCGCGCTCATTGATGAGTCCATCACCAAGTCCAATAGCGGCAAGGTCAAGGTGGATGAGGTGGCGCAGGCCATCGGCCACATCACGCACGAGGTGCTGAAGGTGAAGGCGTATGTCGACCAGGTGAGTGAAGGCAGCCAGCAACAGAGCACCGGCATTCACCAGGTGGCGCGGGCCGTAACGGAAATGCAGTCGCTCACGCAAGGCAACGCGGCTGGGGCCGAGGAAACCGCCGCCGCGGCCGAGGAGTTGAACGCCCAGGCGGCATCCATGCGTGAGGTGGTGGGACGCCTGCGCGCCATGGTGGACGGCGCTCAAGTGGCCGTTGCCTGAGTCGGGGCACTCCCCGGGCGCCGTCGCCCTCAGTGCCCTTCGGCTTCGAGAAATCGCTCAGCCTCGATCGCTGCCATACAGCCTGCGCCGGAGGCCGTGATCGCCTGCCGGTACACGCGATCCTGCACATCGCCGGCGTGGAACACACCCGCTACCGACGTCCGCGCGCCGCCGTGCGACACAATGTAGCCGTCGGGATCCAGATCGATCTGCCCCACAAACGGTTTCGTGTTCGGGATGTGGCCGATGGCAATGAACAGGCCGTCCACGTCGCGCCGGAATACCTCGCCTGAATCGAGATTCTTCAGCGTCACGCCCGTCACCAGCCCCGTGCCGCCGTCTTCCACCTCTTGAATCGCGGCCGGCGTAATGAACTCGACCTTGGGATTGGCCTTCACGCGGTCGAGCATGATCTTCGAGGCGCGGAACTCCGAACGCCGGTGCACCAGCGTCACACGGCGGCCAAAGCGGGTCAGGAAGTTCGCCTCCTCCATCGCCGTGTCGCCGCCGCCGACGACCATGATCTCCTTGTCGCGGAAGAAGAAGCCATCGCAGGTGGCGCACGAGCTCACACCGTGGCCGATCAGTTTCTGCTCGCTCGGGAGGTTCAGCCAGCGCGCCGAAGCGCCCGAGGCGATGATGAGCGTCCGCGTCTCGATCCACTCGCCGTCCACGTTGAGGCGGATGGGCCGCTTCCCCAACTCGGCACCGATTACCGAAGCGTGCCTGTAGTCGGCGCCGAAACGTTGCGCCTGCTTCTTCATGTTCTCGACTAGTTCCGGCCCCTGGATGCCTTCCGGAAAGCCGGGGAAATTCTCCACTTCCGTGGTCAGCGAAAGCTGGCCGCCCGGCTCATGGCCGGAGATGACGACGGGCTTCAATCCGGCGCGCGCCGTGTAGATGGCCGCGGTATTGCCCGCGCAGCCGGAACCGATGATGACGACGTTCTGCATAGTGGTGGGAAACCTCTCAATCTATCACGGTGACGGTGCCCGGCCGGAGCGCCGGAGGGCGCGTCAACTCAGCCAGGCCGTGACAATGCGGTTGGCGGCAAAGGCGCACACGTAAGCCAGCGCCGTCATGTAGGTGAACTGCAGGATCGGCCACTTCCAACCGCCGGTCTCGCGCTTCACCACCGCCACCGTCGACATGCACTGCATGGCGAAGGCAAAGAACACCAGCAGGGCCACCGCGCCGCCGGGTGTCAGGTCCTTCTGCAGCGCCGCGCCGAGCCCTTGCGTGTCCTCTTCCGATTCGATGCCATAGATCGTCCCCAGGGTTCCGACGATCACCTCCCGCGCGGCCAGCGAAGTGATCAGGCCGATGCCGATCTTCCAGTTGAAACCCAGCGGTGCGATCAGCGGCTCCACCGTGCGGCCGATGGAACCGGCCACCGAATCGCGGATCTGCGGCGCTTTGCCGTCAGTGAGGGGCAGATGGGCGAGAATCCACAGCCCGATCGACACCGCAAGAATGATCGTGCCCGCGCGCTTCAGGAAGACCATGCCGCGATCGAGCAGGCGCAACCCCAGCGAGCGCAACATCGGCCAGCGGTACGAGGGGAGTTCGAGCAGGAAGGGTGTGCCGTCGCTGCGCAGAACGCTCGATTTCAAAGCGCGGGCCGTGAACAGCGCAGCGGCAAAGCCCAGCACATACAAGCCGATCATGGCCGCCGCGCGCGTGCCGAGCAGCGGGCCGAGCAGCGGGCGTTCGGGGATGAACGCGGCAATCACCAGCGTATAGACCGGCAGCCGCGCCGAGCAGGTCATAAACGGCGCGATGAGAATCGTGGCAATGCGGTCGCGCTTGTTCTCAATCGTGCGCGTCGCCATCACCGCCGGCACGGCGCAGGCATAGGCCGATAGCAGCGGGATGAAACTCTTCCCCTGGAGGCCGAAGCGCGCCATCGTGCGGTCCGCGATGAGCGCCGCGCGGGCCAGGTAGCCCGAGTCTTCCAGGATGCCGATGAAGAGAAACAGCAGCAGAATCTGCGGCAGGAAGACCACCACGCCGCCCACGCCGCCCATCACGCCTTCCGTCCTCAGGTCGCGCCAGGGCGACTCCGGCAGCGTCGTGCCGCTCACTTTGCCCCACCCCGTCACCAGCCCTTCCACGCCCTCCATCAGCGGTGCGGCCCCAGTGAAGATCGCTTGAAACACCGCAACCACGATCATCAGGAAAATAAACGGGCCGGCCAGCGGGTGGAGCACGATCGCGTCCAGGCGGCGGCTCCACAGCGACGGCGCCGGCGCTTTCCACGTTCCCTGCGAAAGCCGCGTCGCCCACGCCCGGCACTGCGGAACGTCGTTGCCCGCCGGTAGGTTGTTCAGAATCGGAAAGGGCGACCCGGCGGGCAGCGGCACGGCAAGCGAACCATCAAGAAACTCGAACACCGGCTCCAACCCCTCGCCCTTCGAAGCGCTGACCAGCACGACGGGCACACCCAGCCTTTGCGACAACTCAGCCGTGTTCAGCGTGCCGCCCCGGCCGGCCAGATCGTCGGCCATGTTCAACACCACCAGCGTCGGCAATCCGAGCCCCAGCACGGGCGCGGCCACCACCAGGTGGCGCGACAGATTGGTCGCATCCAGCACCAGCAGCACGGCGTCGGGACGCGGAATGCCCTCCATATCGCCGCGCAGCACATCGCGCGTCACGCATTCGTCCTCTGACCGCGGCTCAAGCGAGTAAATGCCTGGCAGGTCGATCAGATCCACCTCCACGCCGCGCTGCGAGGTCAGGCGTCCGGCGTGATGTTCCACCGTGACGCCAGGGTAGTTGGCCACCTTTTGGCGCAACCCCGTGAGGCGGTTGAAGAGCGTGGTTTTGCCGGCATTGGGCGGACCGACAACGGCCACGGTTTTGAGTCCGGCCGTGACACCACCATCCGCGGGCGAGGCGGAGGCAATCGTGCCGGGACCGGCGTGGCAATCGCTCATGGCGGGAACTACATCGAGCGGTCGAGATGAATCTGGCGCGCCGTTTCGCTGCGCAGCGCCACATCGGCGCCATCCACGCGATACACGCGCGGATCGCCGCCCGGCGCCGGCCGCGTGTAGGACACAGTCGAGCCCGGCACGAAGCCCAGAATCATCAATCGATGGGCAACTTCCTCCGGCAAATTCAACTCACTCAGCGTCGCTTCTTCCCCCGGAACGAGGTCCAGCAGCGTCGCCCTGTGGGGGAGTCGATTGTTGCCACTCAGTTGCATCAGTTTTAGTATGCTCCCGCCGGAGGCCTGTGTCAATCGCGTCCATCCGGCCACCCTTGCCCCCGTCCCCGCACCCGCTGTATGCTGCCCCTGATGCCTTCCACGCGCCGCGCCTTCCTTTCCACCCTGCCCGCCCTGCTCCCCGCGCAAACACGCCCCAAGCCGAACATCCTCTTCATCCTCGTCGACGACCTCGGCTACACCGGCGTGCGCTGCTTCGGCGGCAATCACGCCCGCACCCCCCGGCTCGACCAGCTGGCCGCCGAAGGCGTCAAGTTCACCCAGGCCTACGTGCAACCGCAATGCACACCCACCCGCGCCAGCCTCCTCACCGGCCAGCACACCGCCCGCAACCGCATGTGGCATGTCATCCCCGGCTACGACTATCCCTACATGCGCCTCCGCGAACCGGCTTACCGCACCTCACTCGATCGCGGCACGCCCACCCTCGCCGCCTCCCTCCGCGCCGCCGGCTACTTCACCGGCATCATCGGCAAGTGGCATCTCACCGCGAACGAAGACGGCCACTACGAGCAGCTCTTCCCCGAAGCCGCCTCGCACTATGGCTTCGATTGGGCCGCCCCGCGCAACAACCCGCGCGCCCCGCACTCGCGCGGCGATAAAGGCGTCGACCAGTTCACCAACGAGGCCTGCGCCTTCCTCGAACGCCACCGCGACCGGCCCTTCTTCCTCTACCTCTCCCACCACACCATCCACAGCCCCATCTTCGCCCCCGACGAGTTGCGCCAGAAATACCGCGCCCTGGGCTATCACGAGGAGGGCATCCACAACGCCACCTACCTCGCCGCGCTCGAGCACATGGACACCGGCATCGGCCGCGTGCTCGACAAACTCAAGGCACTGGGGCTGGAAGAAAACACCCTCGTCGTCTTCCTCTCCGACAACGGCGGCGTCCACACGCGCTGGGACCACGCGCCGCTGCGCGCCGGCAAAGGCAGCCTCTACGAAGGCGGCATCCGCGTCCCCTGCATCGTGCGCTGGCCCGGCGTCGCCAAAGCAGGGACCGTGAGCGCCACGCCGGTCCACGTCGTCGATTGGTACACCACGCTGCTCGATGCGGCCAACGCTCCCGCGCCCAGCGGCCACACCCTCGACGGCGTCAGCCTGGTCCCCCACCTGCGCGGCGGCGCTGCCCCGAAGCGCGACCGTCTCTGCTGGTATCTGCCGCTCTACGACATCCAATGGGGCGCGGTTCCCGGCGCCATCGTCCGCGAAGGCGATTGGAAGCTGATCGAGTTCTTCGGCGACTACGTCGACATCGAGAAGGACTACGCCTACACGCCCCAAGGCCGCGTCGAACTCTACAACCTGCGCACCGACACCGGCGAACGCAACAACCTCGCCGCCAAGATGCCCGCCCGCGTCAAGGCCATGCGCGCCGCCCTCAACGAGTGGATCGATTCCACCGGAGCCGGCCGCCCCACGCCCAATCCCAACTACGACCCCGAACGCCGCGGCACAATCGGCCGCAAACGATAGCGAAGAGGCCGCAGGCGCTAGCTCAGAACGTCCTTCACCACGCGGCCGTGCACATCGGTCAGCCGGTAGTGGCGGCCCTGGAACTTGTAGGTGAGCCGCGTGTGGTCAACGCCCATCAGGTGCATCATCGTTGCATGCAGGTCGTGAATCTCCACCGGATTCTCGGCAATGTTGTAGCTGAAGTCGTCCGTCTCGCCGTAGCTGAATCCGGGCTTCACGCCGCCCCCGGCCAGCCACATCGTGAAACAGCGCGGATGGTGGTCGCGCCCGTAGTTGGTCTCCGTCAGCGTGCCCTGCGAGTAGACGGTGCGGCCGAACTCCCCGCCCCACACGATCAGCGTATCGTCGAGAAGCCCGCGCTGCTTCAGGTCCTGCACCAGCGCCGCCGACGGCTGGTCGGTCTCGGCGCACTGCTTGCGAATCTCCCGCGGCAGGTTGCCATGCTGGTCCCATCCGCGATGGAACAGTTGAATGAACCGCACGCCGCGCTCAGCCATGCGCCGCGCCAAAATGCAATTGGCCGCATAGCTGCCCGGCTTGCGCGCATCCGGCCCGTACATCGCAAAGGTCGCCTCGGGCTCCTTCGACAAATCCGTCAGCTCCGGCACCGACGTCTGCATGCGGAACGCCATCTCATACTGCGCGATGCGCGTCGCAATCTCCGGGTCGTGCATCTCGCGCTGACTGATCTCATTCAGTTGGGCCAGGTCGTCCAGGTAGCGCCGCCGCGCCGTGCTTTCATAACCGGGAGGATTCGAGAGGTACAACACCGGATCGCCGCCGGCGCGGAACTTCACCCCCTGATACTTGCTCGGCAAAAAGCCGCTGCCCCAAGCGCGATCGGCCAGCGCCTGCGAATTGCCCGAACCCTGCGACACCATCACGACGAACGACGGCAGGTCCTGGTTCTCGCTGCCCAGTCCATAGCTCACCCACGCCCCCATCGACGGCCGCCCAGCAAGCTGAAAGCCGGTCTGGAAAAACGTCACCGCCGGATCGTGGTTGATCGCCTCGGTCTTCAGCGTCTTGATCACGCACAGCTCATCGGCCACCCGCGCCTGGTGCGGAATCAACTCGCTGAACCACTGCCCGCTCTTGCCGTGCTGGGCGAATTTGAAAATCGACGGCGCCACCGGAAAGCTCGCCTGGTAGGCCGTCATGCCGGTCAGCCGCTGGCCCATGCGAATCGAAGCGGGCAGGTCCTTCCCCCGTGCTCCCGCCAGTTGCGGCTTGTGGTCGAACAGATCCAACTGCGACGGCGCCCCATGCTGGAACAGGTAAATGACGCGCTTCGCCTTGGCCGCAAAGTGCGGCAACCCCGGCAGCGCGCCGCTTGCTTTGGGCGCTTCAGCCGCCAGCAGCGAACCCAGCGCCGCCGAGCCAAGGCCCGTCGCCGTGCGCGAAAAGAAGTGCCGCCGCGTGATGTGCAGCCGCGCCTGTTCGACGGGATCGGATATGTTCCACTTCATTGCCGCGTCACCGTTTCATCGAGATTGAGAAGAAGGCTGCCCACCGACCCATACGCGGCCAGCTCGCGTTTGTCCACCCGCGCGTCAACCGGCGCTTCGCCCTGCGCCAGGAACTGCTCCACACGCTTCGCATCGCCGGCAAAGTAGTCGAGATGGTAACTCAGGCTGCCGCGCAACACCTCCAACTCAGCCGCCTTCGGCACGCGCCCCGTGGCCAGCCGGAAGCCATAGCGCAACCGCTCCTCCACACTGGCCCCGCCTTCGAGCACCATGCGCTGCCCAAACACCCGCGCCGCTTCCACAAACTGCACATCGTTCATCAGGTTCAACGCCTGCAGCGGCGTGTTCGTCCTGCTCTCGCGCACCACGCACGCTTCGCGATTGGCGGCGTCGAAATTGGCCAGCATCGGCGGCGCCACGGTCCGCTTCCAAAACGTATAAAGACTACGGCGGTACAAGTCGCGCCCGTGCGCCTGCGTGTAATCCATGTCCTGCATGGTGAGTTCCTTCCACAGGCCGTCGGGCTGATAGGGCTTCACCGACGGGCCGCCAATGCGCGCATCGAGCAACCCCGCCACCGCCAGCGCCGTGTCGCGCACCGACTCGGCAGGGACACGGAACCGCGCCCCCCGCGCCAGCAGCCGGTTCTCCGGATCACGCTGCAGCAACTCCGGCGACGCCTTGGATTCCTGCCGGTAGGTCGCGCTCGTCACCATCAGCTTCAGCAGCCCCTTCACATCCCAACCCGAGCGCACGAACTCCGTGGCCATCCAGTCCAACAGCTCCGGATGCGACGGCCACTCGCCCTGCAGCCCAAAGTCTTCCACCGTCTTCACCAGCCCCACGCCGAACATCATCTGCCAGAAACGGTTCACCGCCACCCGCGCCGTCAACGGATTCTCCGGCGCAATCAGCCACTGCGCGAACCCCAGCCGGTTGTTCGGCGCACCCGCCGGCAGCGGGTGTAACTGCGCCGGCACGCCCGGCTCCACCACTTCACCGGGCTTGTCATATTGACCGCGCAGCAAGAGGTGTGTCGGCCGCCGCTGCGGCAACTCGGCCATCACCATCACCGTCGGAAAGCTGCGCTCCAGCGCCTCACGTTCACGCCGCAGTTGCGTCAGCTTCGCCCACTGCTCCCGCACCTCGGGCGCGGCGGCGTTCTCCAGGAAGTAAAGCAGCGACGGCTTGGACGAAGCCAGCGCGGTGATCTCATCCCCGTTGAGCACGCGCGAATAGACAGCCACGTCTTCCACCACTCCGTTGAACTTGTTCTCCGGCCCGTTCCCTTCGCCGATGCGGAAAATCTCCTTGAATGCCTTGCCCGCATTGCCAAGCGGACGGTAGAGCGTGTCGAGCTTGACCTCCATCTCGATCTCGGCTCCATCCACGTAAACGTGAATGCCCTCGGCCATGCGCGAGCCTGAGTAGGTAACCAGCACGTTATAGGCGCGCCCGGCCGCAAGCGCGGTCTTCGAAACGATGCGAATGGCGTCGTCGTCCCAGTCGTTGATGAAGTGCACCATCAGCTTGCCCTGCCTGGCGTAAAGCCCATAGCCGCGGCCTCGGGGCGAGTTGTCCGTGCGCGTCCAAATGGCGCCGTTCGGCGCGCTGCTCTCAGCCGAGACGCGCGCCGAGACGCTGAAACGGTCGTCAATATCGTGCACGATGCGCTTCAGGTTGCGCTCGCGCCCGGAATCCGGAGCCCACAGGGTTTGTCCGCCGGCAGCCGCCGTCTTCGACCATGCCGCCATTTCGCGCTTGGGGTGCGGGCCTCGCGCCTCAATCCACTTCTCGATGACGGCGATCTTTGCGTCAAGCGCGCGCGCTTGCGCCTGCTGCTCTTCGGTCGGCGCGGCAACAAGCGGCGGCGAGTTGCCATACTTCATCGCCCGGCCCTGCTCCGGCACATTGTTGAAGTAGGCGTACATCTGGTAGAACTCCCGCTGCGCGATGGGATCGTACTTGTGGTTGTGGCAGCGGGCGCAGCCCATGGTGAGTCCCATGAACACGGCCGACGTCGTCTCCATCCGGTCAATCACATACTCCACGGCGTACTCCTCGGCGATGATGCCGAACTCGGAGTTGCCGCGATGATTGCGATTGAAGCCCGTGGCCACCTTCTGCTCGGTGGTCGCCCCCGGCAGCATGTCGCCGGCGATCTGTTCCAGCGTGAACCGGTCATACGGCTTGTTCTTCGCAAACGCCTCAATCACCCAATCGCGCCAGCGCCACATCGAACGCTCACCGTCAAACTGGTAGCCGTTGGTGTCGGAATAGCGCGCGTAGTCAAGCCAGCGGTAGGCCATGCGCTCGGCGTAGCGCGGCGAAGCAAGCAGGCGGTCGACGGCGCGCTCATAGGCCTGCGGCGAAGAGTCAGCCAGGAACGCGTCAATCTCGGCCGTGGCCGGCGGCAAACCGGTGAGGTCGAGCGTCGCCCGCCGCAGCAGCGCCTCCTTGCCCGCCTCCGCCGATGGCCGCAAGCCCTCGCGGTCGAGCCGCTCCAGCACAAACGCATCAATCGGATTGCGCACCCACGCCGTATTGCTCACTTTCGGCAGCGCCGGAGTCCTCGGCGGAATGAACGACCAGTGCTTCTCCCACTTCGCGCCCGCGGCGATCCACGAACGCAGCACCTCAACTTCCTTTGGCGTAATCGCGTGCCCCGTGTGCACCGGCGGCATGCGCTTGGCCTTGCTCTCCGTCGTCACGCGGCGGATCAGTTCGCTCGCATCCGGATCGCCTTCCACGATGGCCCGCCGTCCCGCGCCAAGGTCGGCTTTGGCCGCCGCCTCCTGGTCCAACCGCAGCGGGATGTTCTTCGTCTTCGCGTCCGGACCGTGGCAAGTGAAACACTTGTCCGAAAGAACCGGCCGCACATCGCGGTTGAACTCCACCGTCCTCTCGGCCGCGCACACCGTCAGCGTGGAGACACAGAGACCCAGGAGTGCGGAACGCATGCCCCTTATTCTATATGCGGCCGCCTACGCCCGCCGTTGCGCGCACGCCTCGCGCACCGCCTCCACCATCCGCTTCTGCCGCCCCTCCACCGTACTCATGATCGAGCGCACCTGCGCCTTGGCCCGCGCCGGGTCGCGCACAATCGACTCGAGCCGCGACCACAACTGCCCGCCGCTGGTTTCGTCCACTTCAAAAAACCAGTCCTTCGCGCCGATGTCGCGGTACATCTGCCCCTTGCAGGTGTCGGTGGGCTGCCGCACATAGAACGTCGGCGTGCCGTTGCGCAGCGAAATCAGCGGCGAGTGGCACTCCACGCTGATCACCGCCTGGGCCTTGGAATACACCGACGCCGCCTCATCCGGCAGCCAGAACGTATCGCGCCACACCACGTTCTTCTTGATCTCCTCCGGCAGCGGATCCACCAACACCTCTTTGGCCATCTGCACCTGGTAGGTCATCTCGGCGCAGGCCATCACCTTGTTCCCCGTGTTCTTCACGTAGGCGATGATCATCTCCCGCAGCTTGGCGTGATCCTGCTGGGTGGTGCGATCGTTGATGGCGTCCTTCACGTAGTCGTCAGGCACCCGCGGCGTGTTGCGGATGCGGTAATACGGCGTGTAGCGCAGCCGAGGAATCACGCAAATGAACTTGCCCTCCCGCAAACCGGCCGACTTCAGATAGGCGAACCCCTTGGCGTCGTCGCGCAGGTGCATGCCCAGTTGCGCGTCGGGGCCGAATTCGAGAATGGGCGTCTTCACTCCCTGCGCTTTCAGGTAGCCCACCGAAATCGTGTCGCGGCAAAAGAAGAACGACGCGCGGTCGATGATGTACCGGTAGTCCTCCGGCAGATGCGTCGCCGGCAGCCGCGCGGCCTTCGCGCGAATCTGTTCGAGCGTCCCGCCCTCCGGTTCACGGCCGTTGCCGAAGCCCGAGATCGGATCCGTGCTCACGCCGAACACACCCACCGGCTTACCAGTAGCTTTGTGAAACGCGATGGCGTCGGTGTGCGCCGGGAAGCCCGAGCCAGAGCCGCTGATATAGAGATCGGCCTCTTCCCACGCCTTGGCCACCTCGGGCGTAAGCGGCTTGCCGTCGCGCGAAACGCCGCCCTCCACGATCTTCAGCTTCGGGTAGCCCTGCGTCACCAACCGCCGCGGCTCCGGCCCCAACTGCTTCGGCCACAGCATGATCTCAGCCTCGGGGAAATACTTGTAGAGCAGCGTCAGCGCCCCCGGGCCATGCCCCACGTCGCCGATGTTGACGTCCTGCCAGAAGTTCCGCAGCAGCAGCTTCGGCCGCCGTCCGGATTGCGCCGAAGCGCGCGAGAACAGGGTCAGGCCAAGTGCCGAAAGGTGACGGCGGGTGAGTGCGCTCATGGCCGCTATTCTATCGCCGCACCCGCCGCGAAGCTCGCCTTGCTGCCTTACCGCCGCGCCTTCCAGGCGTTCCAATCCACGCCGCGCATGTCGCCGGTTTCGAGGAACTGCCGGTGCATGGCAAAGGCGCCGGTGAGGCTCAACGGCTCGTGCGTGTCGGTGTGCAGCAGCCTCATGTACCCGCGCAGTTGCTCGCGGAAATCAGGATGCGCGCACTTGTCGATAATCAACTCGGCCCGCTGGTGCGGGTCCTTGCCGCGCAGGTCGGCCACGCCAAACTCCGTCGCCACGATCTGCACCGAATGCTCGTTATGGTCAATGTGCGAAGCCAGCGGCACGATCGTGGAGATCTTGCCGCCCTTCTGCGTCGACGGGCAACTGAAGATCGACACATAAGCGTTGCGCGTGAAGTCGCCCGAGCCGCCAATGCCGTTCATCATCGTCTTGCCCATCACGTGCGTCGAGTTCACGTTGCCGCCAAGGTCCATCTCAATGGCCGTGTTCATGGAAATGATGCCCAGCCGCCGCACGATCTCGGGGTGATTCGTGATCTCCTGCGGCCGCATCAGAATGCGCGAGCGGAAAAAGTCGAGGTTGCCGCGGAACTGCGCGTTCTTCTCCGGACTCAGCGTCAGCGCGCAGGTGCTGGCAAACCGGCAGCGCCCGCTCTCCAGCAGATCCATCACTGAGTCCTGCAGCACCTCGGTGTACATCTCAAAGTCCGGCACCTCCGGATGCGCCCCAAGCGCCCCCAGCACGGCATTGGCAATGTCGCCTACACCGGATTGCAGCGGCAGAAAGCTCTTCGGAATCCTCCCCGCGCGCATCTCGGCGACAAGAAAATCAGCCACGTTCTGCCCGATCTGCTCGGTCGTCGGCGTGGCCGGCGCAAACGGCGTCGCTTCGTCATCGGCATCGGTGAAGACAACGCCGGCGATCTTCTTCGGATCGATCACCAGCACCGGCGAGCCGATGCGGTCATGCACGTTGTAAATCGGAATTTCGTTGCGCGCCGGCGGATCGGCCGGCTCGAAAATGTCGTGCATCCCCAACAACTGCGGCGGATGCCGCCGGTTCAACTCGATCAGCACCTTCTCGGCGCGATTGGCATAGGTATTGGAAACGCCCACCGACGTCGTCAGCACAATGCCGCCGCCCGGCGTGATGTCGCAGGCTTCCAGCACGGCCCAATGCACCTTGCCCAGAAATCCATAGCGCACCTGCTGCGGCAGCAACGAGAGATGCATGTCCAGGAAGTGAACCTGCCCGGAGTTGATCTGCTTCCGCAACAACGGGTCCGACTGGTACGGCGTCCGGAATCGAATCGCATTGGCCTTGGCCAGCGCGCCATCCAGACTGGGCCCCGTCGAGGCCCCGGTCAGCACGCCGACCGTGAATTCACGTCCGGCCGCATGTTCGCGCTCGGCCTTCTTGGCCAGCGCCACCGGAATCGACTTCGCCGCGCCCGCCGGCGTGAACCCGCTGAAGCCGATCGTCGAACCGTGCCCAATAAGCTCGGCCGCCTCCTCCGGCGACAGAACTGGAAATGGAAATGACATGAACTACTCCTTTGGCGTATCCGTCGTATGAAAATCCTGGAGCAGCGCCCGCGCGGCGGCAAACGGCGTCGCCGTCCCCGCGCGCACCTCTTGCTCCCACCGGGGCATCTGCTGGCTCACTCGCTGGCTGCGGCTGAACTCTTCCTCCAGACCGATCGAAATCAGTTCCCTCATCCAGGCCAGCGACTGTTCCCGCCGTCTGGGCTCGAGCAGGTTCTTCTCCCGCATCAGCGCACCGTGGTCGAGCACACTGCTCCACACCTCGGCCACGCCTTCACCTGTCCGCGCACTGCACGCGAGCACGCGCGGAACCCAGCCGCCAGGGGCCGGAGGAAATAAATGCAGCGCACTCGCATAGTCCGCCCGGGCCCGGGTGGCGCGCTCCACGTTGTCTCCATCAGCCTTGTTGATGGCCATGCCGTCGACCATTTCGAGAATGCCCCGCTTGATCCCTTGCAATTCATCGCCCGCTCCGGGCAGCATCAGCAAAAGAAAGTAATCCGTCATCGACCGCACCGCCGTCTCTGACTGCCCCACGCCCACCGTTTCCACCAGCACGTTCGTGAATCCCGCCGCCTCACACAACAACATCGTCTCCCGCGTGCGCCGCGTCACCCCTCCCAGATGACCACGCGAAGGTGACGGCCGGATGAACGCATCTTCCTCAGCCGAAAGCCTCTCCATCCTCGTCTTGTCGCCCAGGATGCTGCCTCCCGAGACAGGACTCGACGGGTCCACACTCAGGACGGCGACTTTTTCTCCACAATTACGGATCAGATGCAGGCCCAGGGCATCGAGAAAGGTGCTCTTCCCTACACCAGGCACACCCGTGATGCCGACCCTGCGGGAATTTCCCGTATGCGGCAGAATCGCTTCCAGAATCGCCGTCGCCAGGTCACCATCAGCCGGATGGTCGCTCTCAATCACCGTGATGGCGCGCGCCAACACGCTGCGGTTGGCCGCCAGCACACCATCCACGTATTGCGCCACCGTCAGGCGGCGTCGCACCCAACGCAACGGCTCCTCAGCCCCTGACGCCACTCGCCGCTCCCCGCAGTGCCGTCAGAATCTGCCGCGCCGAAAGCGGGATCTTCGTTCCCGGCCCAAACACACCGGCCGCGCCCGCCTGCATCAGGAACTCATAGTCCTGCGGCGGAATCACACCGCCCACCACAACCAGAATGTCATCGCGCCCGAGGGTCTTCAATTCGGCGATCACCTCCGGTACCAGTGTCTTATGCCCGCCCGCTAGTGTGGAAACACCCAACACATGGACGTCATTTTCCACAGCCATGCGCGCCACTTCCTTCGGCGTCTGGAACAACGGCCCCAGATCGACGTCGAACCCAAGATCGGCAAACGCCGTGGCGATCACTTTCGCTCCGCGGTCATGTCCATCCTGCCCCATCTTGGCCACGAGGATGCGCGGACGCCGCCCCTCCTCGGCCTCAAACTCCTTGGCCATGGCGTGCACAGCGGCGAAGTCGGCATCGTCGCGGCTCTCTGAGGAGTACACACCGGAGATGGTCCGGTTCACCGCCTGGTAGCGGCCAAACACCTCTTCCAGCGCGAGTGAAATCTCACCCAGCGTGGCGCGCTTTCGCGCCGCATCCACGGCGCATTCCAACAGGTTGCCTTCCCCGGTCTGGGCGCAGCGCTTCAGCGCCGTCAGGGAGTGATACACCGCATCGTCGGCGCGCTTGTCTTTCACGGCATGCAGCCGCGCCAGTTGCGTCTCGCGCACGGCGGCGTTGTCCACCACCAGAACGTCAATCGGCTTCTCGTCCTCCACCACATAGCGGTTCACGCCGACAATCGTCTCGCGCCCCGCGTCGATGCGCGCCTGCCGCCGCGCCGCCGCTTCCTCGATCCGCATCTTCGGCAGACCTGTCTCAATGGCCTTGGTCATACCGCCGAGTTGCTCAATCTCCTGGATCAGCGTCCACGCCTTCTTGGCCAGCTCACCGGTCAGCGCTTCGACATAGTAGCTGCCGCCCCACGGATCGACCACATCGCAAATCCCTGTCTCCTTCTGCAGGTAGATCTGCGTGTTGCGCGCAATCTTCGCGCTCGCATCGGTAGGCAGCGCCAGCGCTTCATCGAGCGCGTTGGTGTGCAGCGATTGCGTGCCGCCCATTGCCGCCGCCAGCGCTTCCAAACAAGTCCGGATGACGTTGTTGTACACATCCTGCGCCGTCAAGCTCCAACCCGAGGTCTGGCAGTGCGTGCGCAGCGCCATCGACTTCGTGCTCTTCGGCTCAAACTGTTTCACCAGCTTCGACCACACCAGCCGCCCCGCCCTCATCTTGGCGATCTCCATGAAGTGGTTCATCCCGATCGCCCAGAAAAAGCTCAGCCGCGGCGCAAAGCTGTCGATATCCAACCCCGCCCGCAAGCCCGTGCGCAAATACTCCAAACCGTTGGCCAGCGTGTAGGCCAGCTCCAGATCCGCCGTCGCCCCCGCCTCCTGCATGTGATAGCCCGAGATCGAGATGCAGTTGAACTTCGGCATCTTCTCCGAACAGTACCGGAAAATGTCGCCGATGATCCGCATCGACGGGCCCGGCGGATAGATGTAGGTGTTCCGGACCATGAACTCCTTCAGAATGTCGTTCTGAATCGTGCCCGCCAGCTTCTGCGGCGGCACGCCTTGCTCCTCGGCGGCCACGATATAGAAGGCCATCACCGGAAGCACGGCGCCGTTCATTGTCATCGACACCGACATCTGGTCCAGCGGAATCTGGTCAAAGAGGATCTTCATGTCCTCCACCGTGTCGATCGCCACGCCCGCCTTGCCTACGTCGCCCGTCACGCGCTCGTGGTCGGAGTCATAGCCGCGGTGCGTGGCCAGGTCGAAGGCCACCGAAAGCCCCTTCTGCCCGCCCGCCAGGTTGCGGCGGTAAAAGGCATTCGATTCCTCGGCCGTCGAGAAGCCCGCATACTGGCGGATCGTCCACGGCCGCACCGTGTACATACTCGCGTACGGCCCGCGCAGAAACGGCGGCAGCCCGGCCCCGAAATCCAGGTGCTCCATGCCGGCCAGGTCGGCGGCGCTGTAAAGAGCCTTCACCTCGATGCCTTCGGGACTCATCCACGGTTCCGCCGCAGCCGGCGCGGCCGCTGCCGGCCGGAATTCCACTCCGTCGCACAGCTTGCCCGCCTCTTCGACCAGTGAGGCCGTCAAGGTCTCAATGTAATAACACCCGCCGCCCGCATCGGCCACATGATGAATGTGCGACTCCTCGGACAGCACACGGTTCAGGCTCCGCGCCAGATGCTCGCCAAACCCGGCCTTGCCCACCACCAGCACATCGCAGCCGCCCACCACGGCGCTCAGCGCTTCCGTCGTCGCCCGCAGCAGATCCATATCCGCATCCGTGCTCGAACGGGCCGGCGTGGTCACCCACAACTCCAGCGGCTGGGCGCTCACCCGCCGCCACAAGGCGCGCGCGGCGCGGAACTTGGCGATCTCGTGAAAAAAGTTCGGTCCCGCCGTCAACAGCACCGCTTTGGCTCCGCGCGAAGCCGCCGCCGCTACCGCCGCCAGTTGCGCCACCGCCTTCAACGCCGGATCAATCACCACGACCTGCGGCGGAATCTCCTCCGGCGCCGCCATGCGCCAGCCGCGTTCCGTGCGCCGCGCCGCCGCCGTATCCAGACCCGCTGTATCGGCGCGCGTATAAAACGGTGTCGGGTTCTTCGGTGACTCACCCTTGTTCTCGGCCAAAATCGCCTTCCGCCATTGCTCGGGCGTGGTCGCGGCAAACTCGTCCCAAAGTCCCATTGCTAGCCCTCCTGCACCACTTCGATCAGATAGCCAAACGCCGCCGCGGCCGTGGTCTTCGGGTGCACGAAGAACACCGTCGTCCCGCGCGAGCCTTTGCGCGGCGCCGCGTCGAGAATCTGAAACCCGTTCGCCTTCAAATGATCGTACGCCGCCTGAATGTCGGCCACACGGAACGCCACGTGGGCAAACCCGCCCCGCCCTCCCGCTTTCTCAATCTGCTTGGCCACCGGCGACTCGGCCGTCAGCGGCTCCAGCAACTGCATCAGGTTCGGGCCCTCGCCAATCCGCAGCAACACCTCGCGCACCTGGTCCTTACCGAGCACATCCTCGCGGTGCACCTCGGTGAACCCCATCGCTTTGTAAGCAGCCACGTGCTGTTCCAACTCGCCCGGCTTCACCGCCACCGCCACATGGTCCACGCACAGGAAGCCCGGCACCTGCGTTCATCTCGTTCGTCATGGCCGCTGGCTCCGTTTCTACTCGCATTCCACCACCACCTGCCCGCTTTGCACATTGTCGCCGGCAGCCACCTTCACCGCGCTCACCTTGCCCGCCATCGGCGCCGTGATGTTGGTCTCCATCTTCATCGCCTCCAGCACCAGCAAAATGTCGCCCGGCTGAATCGATTGCCCCGGCTGCGCGCTTACCTTCACCACAATGCCCGAGATCGGGCTGCGGCACACCTTATCGTCGCCCACCGGCGTCGGCGCCAGCGGCGGCGGCGGCGCGCCGGAGGCCGGTACGCGCACCGGCGCCGGTTGTGTCATATAGGAGGCTGGCCCTGGCTGCGGCTCTTCGGCCACCTCCACATCCACCTCGTACGTCTTTCCATCCACCGTTACCTTCAGTTTCATCGTGTCTCTCCGCTACCGCTGCACCACAATTCCATGCGAGGCCTGAATCGAGGCCCGTCCATGTTGCGCCCAGGCCATTGAGCTTCCCAACCGCACCTGGCGGATGCGCGCCCGCTTGCCCAGAAACGCCGCCACCGCCGCCGAGATCGCCAGGATGATCTCCTCGCCAATCTCCGGCTCCGCCGCGGGTTGGGCCGCCACCGGCGCAGGCTCCAGCGCCGGCTCCTGTGCCACAGCCGCCGGAGCAGCCACAGCCGTCTTCTGCGCGCCGGCGCCCACCAACTGTTCCAGCGCCGCCATCTTCGCCTGCAGATCGCGGATCTTCTGCTCCATCTCCGCCATCTGAAATTTGCACTCTAATCGCAGTTCCGATGCCATGGCGTCTCCTTAGAGCGGAATCAGTCCGTGCTTCTTCGACGGCCGCAGTTCGCGCTTCGTATGCAGGTACTCCAGCGCCTGCGCAATCACCCGCCTCGTCTCGGCCGGCTCGATGATGTCGTCCACCAGCCTCCGCCCAGCGGCCACATACGGCGTCGAAAAGGCCTCCCGGTATTTCTCAATCATCTCCTTGCGCTTGCCCGCTTTGTCCTCGGCCGCGTCGATCTCGCGCTTGAACACGATCTCCGCCGCGCCCTCGGCCCCCATCACCGCCACCTCCGCCGTCGGCCAGGCATACACACGGTCGGCCCCCAGATCCTTGCCGCACATCGCCAGGTACGCCCCGCCAAAGGCCTTGCGCAGCACGATCGTGATCTTCGGCACCGTCGCCGCCGAGTAGGCAAACAGCATCTTCGCCCCATGCCGGATAATGCCGCCGTATTCCTGCTGCACACCCGGCAGAAAGCCCGGCACGTCAACAAAAGTCACCAGCGGAATGTTGAACGCGTTGCAGAAGCGGATGAACCGCGACGCTTTGTTCGAGGCGTTGATGTCCAGCACACCCGCGTTCACCTTCGGCTGGTTGCCGATGATGCCCACCGTGCGCCCCAACACACGCGCAAAGCCGATTACAATATTGGCCGCGTAGCCGGCCTGCACCTCCAGAAAATCGCCCCCGTCCACCACGTTCACCACCACGTCGCGCACGTCGTATGCCTGCTTGGCCACATGCGGGATAATCTCGTTCAGCGCCGGGTTCGGATCCACATTGCCGTCGGTCGGATACTCCGGCGGATCCTCCAAATTGTTCGACGGCAGAAAGCTCAGCAGCTTCTTGCACAGCAGCGCCGCCTCGGCGTCGTCCTCGGCGATAAAGTGAATCACGCCGGAATGCGTCATGTGCGCATCCGGCCCGCCCAACTGGTCGGCCGTCACGCTCTCCCCGGTCACCTGCTTGATCACGTTCGGCCCCGTGATGAACATCTGCGCCTTGCGCGTCTGGATAATGAAATCCGTCAGCGCCGGAGAGTAAGCCGCCCCGCCCGCGCACGGGCCGCAAATCAGCGACACCTGCGGCACCACGCCGCTCAACATTACGTTCGTGTAGAACACCTTCCCGTAGCCGGAAAGCGAATCGATGCCCTCCTGCACGCGCGCCCCGCCGGAATCGTTGATGAACACAAATGGCGTGCCCGTCTTCAACGACTGCTCCATCGTGTCGGCCACCTTCAGCGAGTGCACCTCGCCGGCCGAGCCGCCCGCCACCGAGAAGTCCTGGCTGGCCAGGTGAATCAGCCTCCCGCCCACCGTGCCCGCCCCCGTCACCACGCCGTCGGCGGCCATCTCCTTACCGGCCATCCCAAACAGCGTCGCCCGGTGCTGCGCAAACAGCCCGCTCTCCTGGAAGCTGTTCGCATCCACCAGCGCCGCCACTCTCTCGCGCGCCGTCAGCTTGCCCTGCTTCCGCAGTTTCTCCAGCTTGTCGTTTCCTCCGCCCGCTTCCATCTCGGCGCGGCGTGTACGCAGTTGTTGCAGTCGTTCTTCCATCGTCGGCATAGTGTTCTCCCGTTACAATCGTGCGGTGAGTGCCCGGCTTCCCTCAGGCCGGTGTGACGGTCACGTTGTGCGACCGCCCGTTGAGCTTCACCTCGTAGCTGATGGCGCTGCGCACCGGGCTCTGCCCGTTGCCCGCCGCCTGTGCGGCCGCCCCAGGCGCCGGGGCCGGCGCCGCGTTCGGATCGCGTCCCACATTTTTTGGCCCTTGCGCCCGCGTCTTGAAAAACCGCGGCGCCACCTGCGGAAACATGGCGTGCGTCAGCACATCCTCGTCGGAACCGTCGCAGCCCTCCAAATTGAGGGCGGCGGCCCGCAGTTGATCCCATTCCGGCGTCAGCAGGTCAGCCGGCCGGCACGTGATCGTCGGCTTCTTGGCGTGCTGCCCGGCCCGCTCGATCACGGCGCTGTCGCGCGCCCCGATCGTCTCGCCGTAGTAGCCCAGCATCAAATCGGCAAACTCGCCCGTCAACACCTTATACCGGCCCATCAGCACATTGAATACCGCCTGCGTGCCGACAATCTGGCTCGACGGCGTCACCAGCGGCGGATACCCCGCGTCGGCCCGCACCCGCGGCACCTCAAGCAGCACCTCTTTCAGGCGGTCCGCCGCCCCCTGCTGCTTCAACTGGCTCTCCATGTTCGAGATCATCCCGCCCGGAATCTGCGAATCGAAAATCTCGGTCTCCACGCCCGTGATGTTGGAGAGAAACTCGGCGTACCGCGGCCGCACCTTGGCGAAATGATCCTTGATCCGCAGCAGCCGCTGCATGTCCAGCCCCGTCGTGTAGCCCGTGTCTTCCAGCATCTCCACCAGGCTCTCGGTCGGATTGTGCCCCGGCCCCAGGCTCAGCGAGCTGATCGCCGTGTCCACCGCGTCGGCGCCCGCTTCAATCGCCTTCATCAGGCTCACCAGCGTCACACCCGTGGTGGCATGCACATGCACATGCACCCGCACCTCTTCACCCAGCGACTCCTTAATCGCGCTCACAATGTCAAACGCCGGTTGCGGCTTCAGCAGCGCCGCCATGTCCTTAATGCACAGCGAGTCGCATCCCATATCGACCAGCTTCTCGGCCAGCTCGACATAGCCTTGCACCGTGTGCAGCGGGGACACCGTGTAGCAGATCGTCCCCTGCGCATGCTTGCCCGTCCGCTTCACCGCCTTGATCGAGCGCCGCAGGTTGCGCACATCGTTCAACGCGTCAAATACCCGGAACACGTCCATGCCGTTCGCGGCGGCCTTCTCCACAAAGCGGTCCGCCACCGTGTCTTCATAGTGGCGGTAGCCGAGCAGGTTCTGGCCGCGCAGCAGCATCTGCAAACGCGAATTCGGCAGCAGCTTGCGGAATGTGCGCAACCGCTCCCAGGGATCTTCGTTGAGAAAGCGTATACAGGCGTCAAACGTCGCCCCGCCCCAACATTCCACGGACCAGTAACCCGCCTTGTCGATATCCTCGCAAGCCGGAATCATGTCTTCCATCGCCATCCGCGTTGCAAGCAGGCTCTGATGGGCGTCCCGTAACGCCAGTTCGGTGACTTCGATTTTCTTTGGGCTGTTTTGTGTCATTTGGCTCAGATCGTTCAACCTCACCTTATAGTGGTGCACGATCGGGGCCAAGCGGCATCACATTTTCATGAATTCATCTGGCCGGGATGAACCTGCCCAACCGCGGAATGGCCCTGCAACACCCGTTGCATCGTCGAATGGCAATGGGGACAGTACCGCGCCGCTTTCAAATCCACCAGTTCCACTCCGTTGCTGCACGACATGACGCATTGCCAGACGGAACAGTGGCGAAGTCCGGCGGTGTGTCCCAATTCATGGAGCGCTTCCTTCAGCAACCGCTCTTCCAGCAGTGGTTGCGAATGCGGCAGTCCATAGGCCTCTTCTCTCAACCTGTAGAGAGAAACTACGGCACAGTTGCCCGTCAATTGGCCGGCTCCGAAGACATGCGTCAGTACCGGAAGGTACAAATCCTGCGCCGTGACACCCAATCTGCGGGTTTCCCCCACATCGGCGCCGTCCGCCAGCTTCTTCAGCAGCAGGTCGGCGCGCAGTTGACGCCGGTCGGGGTCGTAGAGGTCGGCCACCTCCACAATGCCGCTTTCGACACGGCACGGAACTCGCAACGCTCCCTCCAGCGCCCCGGCCAGACGCTGCAATACGTCGGAGTCCACGCCCTCACCGGCGCGGACAAGCGAGATCGGCTTCGTCATTTCGTCCCGTAGCGCCGCAACTTGTTGTAAAGGGTTGACCGGTCGATGCCCAAAATCCGCGCCGCCCGGGAGTAGTTGTTGTTGGCGTCCTTGATGACGCGTTCAATGTGCATCCGCTCCACTTCGTCCAGCGACATCGGCTGATACGTCGGCGCCCCGCCGGCGCTCGAGCCGTTCTGCGGCGGATGCAGCGCGAAATGCGCCGGCCCGATCTCCTGCCCGCGGCCGACCACCAGCGCCCGCTCAATCGCGTTCTCCAACTCACGCACATTCCCCGGCCACTGGTACCGAAGCAGCGCATCCATCGCCTCCGGACGCAGCCGCGGCGTCTCCGGCAGGTTCATGGCCACGGCGAACTTCCGCAGGAAGTGCGCCACCAGCAGCGGAATGTCCTCGCGCCGGTTGCGCAGCGGCGGCATGTCAATGGTCACCACATGCAGCCGGTAGTACAGGTCGGGCCGGAAGGTGCCGGCCTGCACCAAATCCTCAAGCCGTTTGTTGGTCGCCGCAACACAGCGGAAATCCACCCGCAGCGCATGCGTCCCGCCTACGCGCACAATCTCTTTTTCCTGCAACACGCGCAACAGGTCGGTCTGCGTCTTCAGGCTGATGTCGCTGATCTCGTCCAGGAACACCGTGCCCCCGTCGGCGACCTCAAACTTCCCCTTCTTGCGGAACTGCGCCCCCGTGAACGCACCCCGCTCATGGCCGAACAGTTCGCTTTCGAGCAGCGTTTCGGTCAGCGCCCCGCAATGGATCGTCACCATCGGCATGTGCCGCCTCGGGCTGGCGGCGTGAATCGACCGCGCCACCACCTCTTTGCCCGTCCCGCTCTCGCCCGTGATCAGCACCGTCGCATCGGTCGCCGCCACCGTGTCCACCAGTTCCATCACCCTCCGGATGGCCGGGCTCGACCCCACCACCTCCACCCGCGGCGCCATCTCCTCCAGGCTCTCCCGCAACCGCCGCAGCTCGCGCCTCGCCTGCCGGTGTTCCAGCGCCTTGGCCACCACATGCGACAACTGGTCCGGGTCAATCGGCTTGGTCAGGTAATCCCAAGCCCCCTGCTTCAGGCTCCGCACCGCCGTATCGACGCTGGCAAAACCCGTCATGATGACGACGGTCAGTTCGGGATCGGCCTCGTGCAGCCGCGCCTGCAGATCGATCCCATCCATGCCCGGCATCTGGATGTCCAGCAGCGCCAGGTCCGCCGCGTGATCCTGCAACAGCCGCAGCGCCTCAATGCCGCCGCTGGCCGCCCACACCTCGTAGCCCTCCGCCATGAACCACTGCGTCAGTGATTCGCGCACCACCGCCTCGTCATCGACGATCAGGATGCGTACTTTAGTGTTTTCCATGGAAGGCCTCCTCAAAGGCTGAGCGCTCGCTGGTGGCCGCCCCGCTGGCAGGCAGATCGGGGGGGGCGACCGGCAGGCGGATCAGGAACTCCGCCCCGCCCTCGGGGCGGTTAGCGGCCGACAAACTGCCGCCGTGCTGCTCGACAATGCTGCGAGCCACGGCCAGGCCAAGTCCGGTTCCCTGCGTCTCGGCCTTCGTGGTGTAAAACGGTTCGAAAATGTGCGGAAGCACAAGGTCCGGGAATCCCCGGCCCTGTGTCGTTGATGCGGATCTCCACCTCATCGCCGGCGCACACGGCGGCAATCCGCACCGCCCCCGCGTTGGGCCTCATCGCCTCGCCGGCGTTCACCAGCAGGGCCACAAACACCTGTTGGATCTGCGCCGGGTCGCAGCGCACGGCCGGAAAACCGGGCGGGAAGCTGCGCTCCACCGTGATGCTCTGCATCTCAAACTGGTGCTTCAGCAGGGCCAGCGAATGGTCGGCCAACGCCACCAGGTCCGTCGATTGCCGCGAGGGTTTCTGCGGACGGGCAAAGTTCAGCAGGTTGCGGATGATATCCCCGCAGCGCCTGCTTTCCCGCTCAATCACCCGCAGCCGCTCCACCGTCGTCTCCTGGCCCGCCTTGCTCTCGTTGTCGCGCAGCGCCAGCCGGGCGTAGGTCAGAATGCCAAACAGCGGATTGTTCACCTCATGCGCCACGGCGGCTGAAATCTTCCCCAGCGAAGCCATCGTTTCCGTCGCCGCCAGCGACCGGTGCGCCCGCTCCAGCTCTCGCGTCTTGGCCTCCACGCGCTGCTCGAGCGTCCGCGTCCAGGCCGTAATCTCCTCGCGCGCCTCCTGCAGCTCGCCCGTCATGTGGTTAAACGAGTGCGCCAGCGCGCCTAGCTCGTCCCGCGAAGTCTCCGGAATGCGATAGCCCAGGTCTCCCGAGGCCACCCGCGAGGTCCCCTTCTGCAACGCCCGCACCGGCCGGTACACCACACGCCAGATAAACAGCAGGCTCATCGCGCACAGCAGCCCGATCGCCACCACGCTGAACCGTCCCAACAGCGACTGGTGCTCGGCAATCTGCGCGTCCACCTCGGCCAGCGACATATGGGCGTCAATTACGCCCAGCACCTTGTGCGACGCCGGATGCGCGTGGCAAGCCGCGTTCGAACAGGAGGCTTCATTGGGAATGGGGCGCACAACGTTCAGTTGCCGCCCCATCTTGGAAGGAAGAATGCGCCAGACAGACTTCAGATTCTCTTGATCGACAGCGGGCGCGGCCGGCGTGTCGTCGCATTTGCCGGCTGAGAACCGCACGGCGCCTTCGCGATTGAACAGCCGCACATGCGAGATGCCGTCCTCCTCGCTCATGTCCTTTAGGGCCTGGTCCAGCGCCGCACGGTCGTTGTGCAACATCTGGTACCGCGTGCTGCGCTGGATCAGATCGGTCACTCGTAAGGCGCTGCGCAACACCAGGTCTTCTGACTGCCGCCTTTGCAGCCGCAAATTCAACACGCTGAAGGCGAGCAGGATCGCCGCCAGGCTGAACACCAGGCTCAGGGCAAGCTTGCCCGCCAGCCCTGGAGGCCAGCCAACCGGGAACCTCGCCTTCCAACCTGTCATGTACTCTCCCGGACCTCCGGCTCCACCGGATGCTCAAACACCGGCAGGTATTTGGCCGCCGTGCGGAAGATGGCAAAGCCCGCCGCGATCAGCCCCAGCGTGATCGCAATCTCGGTCCAACGCGGCAGGTAGTTCGCCCCGGTCATCGCCTGTATGCCCGTGACGCTCACATTCAGCCGGTGCGTGATGAAGCCCAGGATGGCCGACACCGCGCAAAAGTACAGCAGCCGCGGCCGGTCCGCCACCACTCCGGAAAACAACACCACCACCGGGATCAGCATCAGCGCGATCTCCAGATAGAACAGGTACACCTCGGGCCGCGCCTCCAGCATCGCCCCCAGCACATGACGCCGCGATAAATCCATGAAGCGCATCGCCAGGAACACACCCAACACTACCGCCAGCAGCCGCCCCAGGCTCATCAGCAGCGGCCACTCCAGCTGCTTGCCAAACGCCTTGGCCGAATGCCAGCTCTCGAAAATCGTCATCGCCAGGCCCACCGAAATGGCCGAAACGTAGAACAGCAGCGGCAACAGCGGCGAGTACCACAACGGATGCAGCTTCGAAGGCACGATCAGGTACAGCGAACCCAGCGAGGATTGGTGCAGCGTCGACAAAATCACGCCCACAATCACCAGCGGCACCGAGATGGCTTGCACAATCCGCAACGGCCGCCGCCATTGCATCCGCTCAAACAGCGCCGGCGCGAATTCCAGCGCCAGAACCGTGTTGTAGAGCATCACGCACCAGGCCACCTCGAACATCACCGACCGCGGATTCCACATCACCAGCGGATGCCAGATCCGGTCCGGCCGGCCAAGGTCGAACATCAGCGCCACCACCACCAGCACATAGCCCAGAAACGCCGTCAGGATGGCTGGCCGCAACACCGGCTTGTAGCGCTCTATATGAAAGATGTGGACAATGGCCACCAGCGTGAAACCGCCCGCTGCCAGCCCCACGCCGCACAGGACGTCGAAGCCGATCCAAATCCCCCACGGAAATTCGTTGGAGAGGTTCGTCACCGAACCCAGGCCATGAAACAGCCGTAAGTAGGTCGCGTAGAGCGCCGCGCTCATGATGGCGTAGAACACCAGCCGCCAAACCGGAATCTTGCGCCACAGCGGCACGGCGCGGGGCATGGGCAGGGCTGCCGTCGTCATTGCCGTCCCCCGTCCTGGCGTCCCTCCGCCTTCGCCACGGCTTCCCGCCGATGGGTGATCCAATACACACCTCCCAACAACACCGAGCCGACCGAAGCGATGTCGGGAACAAGCGAGAGTACGTTCCACGTCAACGGCGGCAAGGCTTGATCCGGCAGGTTCTTCGGCATCCCCAACTGCTCAAACGGCACCTTGCTGAGCAGCAGCATGCTCGTCCCGCCTGCCTCCTGCAGACCATAAATCCTCGGGTAGTATCCAGCCGGATTCTCGGCAATGCGCTTCCTCGCCTCGGCAATCATCGCGTCACGGTCGCCGCTGATGGTCGCCCCCGTCGGGCAGGCCTCCGAACAGGCCGTCACTTTGCCCGCCTTCTGCCGGTCATAGCACTGGTCGCACTTGCTCACCTTCGGCGTCATCGAGCCCCACTCATAGGCCGGAACCTGGAAGGGGCAGGCGAACATGCAATAGCGGCACCCGATGCACTTATCGGCGTCGTAGGTCACCGGACCCAGCGCCGTCTTCTGGAAGGCGCCCACCGGGCAAACGCTGGCACAGGTCGGATCCTGGCAATGCATGCACATGCGCCGCCCGAAATTCTCCCCATGCGTGGTCACCACCGTCAGCTTGTGATCGGAGAGCACAGCCTCCTCGGCGACCTGGTCGTTATACGGCAGCTTCCAGCGTTCGGCGCAGGCCGTCTCGCAGGCCTTGCACCCGATACACAGTGTGCTGTCATACAGAAGTGCGTTTGCCATGTCTGTGTCCTTTCACACTGCCGCTCGCTACGACTGCAATTCGCGGGCCACGCTGCCCGCCTCACCCTTCGCCGGTCCCTGCGTGAGGAAGAACCCGGCCGCCGTGGCCTGCCACGGAACCTCCGGCAACGCCGCCAGCAGATCGCCCGCCGGTCGCGCCCCATCGGCCGCCACCGCGCCAGCCACCGCCGGTTGCAGAGCAAACAAATTGTGCACCGCTTCGCTCATCCACGCCTTCACCAGGCTCACCGGAACCAGGTTCCGCGCAGTCGATTCCTCGTCCGGCACGTGAACCGCAAAGAGCCATCCCTTTTCATAGGGTTGCTGGCGCAACATGGCCGGCGTCGCGAGCACTTCTTCGTTCACTTCCACCACTTCGCCTTCGGTCGGCGAAACCAACTCCACTCGCTCCCCGTTCCGCGTCACACCAATCACCCGCTGTCCCTGCCGGATCCACTGCCCGGCCCGCGGCAATTCGATCTTCTCAATCTGCCCGCTCAGCGCCGCGGCAAACTCGTCCATGCCCACCCGGGCAAAATTCTTCCGCTCACGCAATACCCAAGTGTGTCCTGGGTGATACCGCACATGCAGCGGAGTGTGGAACCCCTCCACAGAATCCAACGTTGGGGCAGCCTTCGCATGCACAACGGCAGCTTCGGCCTCGGTGGCAACAGCCGGTTTTTCTTCCAGGAGCCAGTCCAGGAGAATGAATCCTACGAAAGTCAAGAGAACTAAAATTACGGTCATGGTGAACCTTCCTTCCGCCCTTTATATATACAGGCGGAGGTCCACTCCCAGGCCAAATTTTCATGTATCTGACAATAAAGGACTTGTTCTGATTTTCACCATCGCGGCCGAATTTCTCACCGTGGAGTAATCCTGCAGGATTTTTCCAATTAACAGGTTAAGAGTACTGGAATCAGTACTTTAGAGGGAATGATGCGGAATCCAGCGGACTGTGGAGGATTTCAATACTCCGCCAGCTTCAGAACACGGTGATTGTAACTGTCGGTGATGATCAGCGACTGATCGGGCCCAACCGTCACCCCATGCGGCCGGTTCAGCTCCGTCTTCAGCGGGTCATCGGCCACAATCGTGATCCCCGGCTTCCCTGTTCCGGCAATCGTCCTCGTACTGCCGTCCCGCGGATCATACAGCCGGATCAGGTGGTTCTCCGCATCGGCGATGATCACCCGCCCCTGCCCGTCCACGCACAGGTGCTTCGGCCCGTTCAGGTCCGGCTGGATCTGCCCCGGTGCAATCAGTGTCCGGATTCGCCCCATCCCATCCACCCGCCGCAAGGCGTTCCCCCGCCGCTCCAATATATAGATGTTCTCCGCCGCGTCGGCCGCCACCGCCCGCGGATCCACCAGCGGACTCTCGGCCGCCATCGAGCCATCCGCGGGAATCCCGCTTTGCCCGTTCCCGGCCACCGTCGTCACCAGGTTCGTTTCCAGGTCGATGCGCCGGATGCGCCGGTTCGACAGGTCGGCCACCAGCAGGTTCCGCTGCCGCCCGTCCAGCGCAATGGCGAACACGCCGTGGAACGACGCGCTGTGGGCCGCCCCGCCGTCGCCGCCAAACCCCGCCGCCCCGGTGCCCGCAAACGACGTGAGCGAGTTCGTCCGCAGCGTCAGCACGCCCACCCGGTTGTTGTGCGTGTCGGCGATGAACAGCCGCCCCGCCGAGGTGATGGCGATCCCGTGCGGCTCCTTCATCTCCGAGGACACCAGCAGCGTCGTCTCCCCCCGCGGCGTCACCCGGATCAGCCGGTTCCCCGTGTACTCAATGATGTACCAGTTCCCCGCCGCGTCATACTCCACCCCGAACGGCTCCACCAGCCGCAGTTCGAGCGGCGCCGCCCCGGGCTGCCCGTCGCCCCCGCCGGCAATCTGTTCAATCCGCGCCGCCCGCAGCCACGGGCACAGGAGAAGGAGCAAAACAATCGCGGTGCGCATCATCCGAGAGCCACGATAGCACGCCCGCGCCTTCCCCTCAGCGTGGCACGAGTTCGCGCGCCGCAACGGACCCCGGCGCCGGCACGGGCGGCGGGAACTGCGAGGCCAAATCCCGCGCCATCGCCCGGTACTTGTCGCTCATCAGCCCCTCCGGCTGCAATCCGATTGTCGTCTGACGCAGCCGCTCGCACAGGCAGCAGCCGTCCGGGTCCGGCGGCAATACATCCAACAGCCGCAGTTCCAACTCCTCCTCCAACCGCTCCACCGGCGCCGGCGAACCCACCGCCGCCCGGTTCACCACCGCCAGGCTCAGCGCGTCGCGCGATACCCCCCAGGTGAGAATCTCGCCCCGCACCGCCCGCACCGCCGACAAACTCACCGGCGTCCGTTCGCTCACCAACACCACCTGCGCCGCCATCCGCGCCGCCGTCCGCGCCGCCTCGCGCACATCCCAGGAAAGGTCGGCCACCACAATGTCGGCCTTGCGGCAGGCCGCCCGCAACACCGCCGAGGCATGCGCCGCCGTCAACGCGTGCGGCTGCACCTGCGGCGCTGAGAGAATCCGCAGCCGTTCACAATGCTCCACCGGCCACAACAGCCGCTCCACGGCCATCTCCGTCGCCGCGCCCGGCGGGTAAGGCAACAGCGCTTCCAGCCCCGACCTCCTCCCCCTGCCCCGCAGCCTCCCCGCCAGCACCCCAAAATCGGGCCGCAGTTCCACCAGCGTCACCCGCCGCGTCTCGGCCATCGCCGCGGCCACGTTCAACGCCACCGTCGTCGTCCCTACCCCGCCCTTCACCCCCAGCACGGCCACCAGGTTGTCCTCCCGCTCCGCTCCAACCGCCGGCATCGCCTGCGCCCCGCCCGCAATCAGCGACACCAGCCCCCCCGCCGTCGCCTCCGTGATCGCCGCTTCCTGACCGTCAAGCGCTTCACCCTCCCCCAGCGCCAGCAATAAGGGAAGCCTGCCCGCCTCGCGACGCAGCAGCAGCAGCGCTTCTTCAAACGCCGCCGTGCGCCCCCCGCTGCCATCCAGCAAAATCGCGTCCACCCCGCCGCCGGCCACCCGCGCCAGCGCCGTGCTGGCCCGGGCGATCGATTGCACCCGGATGCCCTCGGCCCCGCAGCGGCCTAGGGCGTCCAGAACCCACGGCGATGTCAACTGCGGATGCACGTGTAGTAGAAACACGAAAGCCACCTCCCTCTCCGGATTCCCTCGCCCGGCGCTATCGTCCCCGGGCTTCCACTCCCACCTGCGCCTCGCGGCCCTTCTTCAACCGTCCACCAAAGGAAAGCAGATGAGCCAGCGCGCCCTCACGCGCCGGCGCCGGCTCGGCCACGCCCGCCAACCGGTGCGCCAGCGCCGACACCGCCGTGCGGTACGGCGAGGTCCGCCCCGCCAACCGGCTTTCCATCATCGCCGCTTTCAACTCCGCTGAGTTCTCCGGCAGCGCCGCCGTGGCAATGCCGGCAAACATCCGCTCCATGTCCTTCTGCGCCAGCGCTCCCTCACGCCCGCTGGCGATCACCGCCAACCGCAGCTTCGCCGCCGGCATCTCAACCTCCCGCATCAATTCCACCGTCCGGCGCGCCTGGTGCAGGCTCGCCACATGGTCGGTCGACACCAGCACCAGATGGCTCAGCGACGGCAGCAGCGCCATCGACACCACGTTCAACCGGCCCAGGTCCAGCACCGTCCAGGGGTTGTACAGCCGCAAAAAGTGGAACAATTGCACCAGCCGTTCCGGTGCCGGCCCAGCCCCGCCACGCAAATCGGCCGATTCCAGCACCGTCAAGCTCTCCGGCCCGGTCGTCACAATCGCAGCCCAACAGGCGCGGTCCAACTGGCTCAACATCGCCAGCGCGTCCAGAATCGTCCGCCGCCCCGAAAGCCCCAGCAGAAACGAAACCGAATTGGCTTGCAGATCCAGATCCGCCAGCAGCGTCTCCTGCGCCGTCGTCCGCCTCAACTCGGCCGCCAGCGTGCACGCCAGCGTCGAACAGCCGACCCCGCCCTTCACTCCCAGCACACCCACCAAATGGCTCGCCTCGCGCGGCTCGCCCCCCTCGCCTCCTCGCGCACTCTGCCGCAGCATCCCGTGCAACAGCGCCCGCTTCAACACCTTGCCGTCACAGGCTTCCTTCACCAGATAGTCCTGCGCCCCGCTCAACACCAGGCTCATCGACAATGCTTCGTTGTCCGAGGCGCTCAGCAGCACAATCGGCACTCCGCCCGCATTGGCGTGAACCGCGTGAAACGAGTCCGCCCCCGAGCTGTCAGGCAAATTTAAATCCAGCAGGATCGCGTCGATCCCTCCCCCGGCCAACCGCTGCAAACCCGTCAGCAGCGTATCGGTCCAGATCACGGTGAACTCGGCTTCCGAACAGTTCGATAGCCACGACTCCACCAGCGGAACATAGTCCGGATCATCCTCGATCAGGAGCACCGCGAGTTGTTTCTTGAGCATGATGGTGTTTGTTCGGACCACCCCGCCGCCCTTGCCTGCTGGCCGCGCCCGGTGGCCTCCTTCCGTCCTCTTCGGTGATTCCCAGGCCAGCTTGAAGGAAAATTCAGGTTCTTGGCCCGCCGTTTCTACTTACACCACCTCAGCGGCATGGCCATCCGGCTCGGCCAGCCGCACCCGCCGCAGAAACTCATCCAGCTCCCGCAGTTGCGCCCCCACCGCCTCGGGGTCCGACTGCTTGGCCCCCAACTCCAACGCCGCCCCAATCTGGCTCAGCTGCGGAAACCCATAGCCCGCCCCCGAGCCCTTCATGTTGTGCCCCAACACCCGCAGCTGGTTCCAATCCCCGGCCGACACCAGCCGCTCCATCACCGCCAGTTCGCTGCGCCGCTTGGCCAGATAGGAAGGCGCAAACTCCTCCAGCCCCGCCGGCACCTGCGCCACAATATCGGCCGGACCAGCCGCCTCCTGCGCCCGCCGCGCCCATTGCCGCAGCGCCGTGATCAGCCTCGTCTTCGACACCGGCTTGGGCAGATGCGCATCACACCCGGCCCGCCGCGACGCCTCCATATCCGCCGGCAGCGCATTGGCCGTCAGCGCGATCACCGGCACCGCCGCCCGCCCCCGCTCCCGCTCCCAGGCCCGAATCCGCCGCGTCGCCTCCAGCCCGTCCACCACCGGCATCTGCAGGTCCATCAACACCAGTTGATACTCGCCCCCCTGGAAGGCCTCCACCGCCTGCGCCCCGTCCTCCACCAGATGCAGGATGAACTCGCTCGACTTCAAATAGGCCTCCAGCAAAATCCGGTTCTCCTCGGAATCCTCGGCCACCAGCAGCGCCACCCGAGGTCCGCTGCAGGGCAGCGGCGCCACCCCCCGGCTCTGTTCGGGCGCCTCTGGCGAACACGCCGCCGGCGTCCGGCTCAGCGCCGAACAGAGAATCCGCAACAGCTCCGGCCGCTTCACCGGCTTGGTCGAAAACGCCGTGATCCCGTGCTGCCGGCGCAGCGCCGCGTCCCCCGGCAGCTCATCGGAGCTCAGCATGACAATGGCGATCCCCGGCGCCACCTCTTGCATCTGGCCGGCCACGCTGAACCCGTCGGCCCGCGGCATCGAACGGTCCAGCAGAACCAGCGAGTACGGCTTGCCGTCGCCCACCGACCGCTCCAGCTCGGCCAGCGCCTCGCCCGGCGTCCCACACTCCACTGACTCCAACCCCCAGAACCGCAGCGTCTCCCGCAAAATCATCCGGTTCGTCGCGTTGTCGTCCAACACCAGCACGCGATGATGCGCGAAATCCTCGGCCACCTTGGCCCCGCTGGCCGCCCGCCGCGCCCCGCGCTCGCACTGCACATAGAACCGGAACGTGCTGCCCCGCCCCAGCGCGCTCACCGCCTCGATCTCGCCGCCCATGAACCGCACCAGCCGTTGGGCAATGCCCAACCCCAGTCCCGTGCCCCCGTAGCGCCGCGTCGTGGAGGCGTCGGCTTGCGTGAAATCCTCGAAGATCGACTGCAGCCGGTCCGCCGGGATCCCAATTCCCGTGTCGGCCACGGCAAACGTCAACTCGTTCACGTGCGGCCCCTCCGTGATGGTCAGCCTCACCTCCCCCTGCTCGGTGAACTTCACCGCGTTCCCCAACAGGTTCATCAACACCTGCTGCAGCCGCAGCGGATCCCCTACACGGTGGCGCGGAACCTCCGGCGGCAGGTCGGCAATCAGGTTGATCCGCTTTTGGTGGCAGCGCGGCCGGATGATCTCCACGGTCCGCTCCACCAGCTCGGCCAGGTCGAAATCCGTACGGTCCAGCGCGAACTGCCCCGACTCAATCTTCGACAGGTCCAGAATGTCGTTGATCAGCGCCAGCAGGTTCTGCCCGGCCCGCCGGAACACCTGCACGTACTTCCGCTGATCGGTGTTCAGCGGCGACTCCCACAGCAAATCGGCCATCCCCAAAATGGCGTTCATCGGCGTCCGGATCTCGTGGCTCATGTGGGCCAGAAACCGGCTCTTGGCCAGATTCGCCGTGTTCGCCGAATCCACCGCCTGCTGCAGCGCCCGCTGCGAAATCTCCAGCGCCCGGCTGCGGTGCTCGGCCGACGCCGTGCGCTCGCTGATCTTGCGCTCCAACACGTCGTTCATCCCCGACAACGCGCGCTGCGATCGCAAATACAACTGCAAATAGCGCGCCAGCAGCGCCCCCATCGCCCCCAGTTGCACCAGATGCCACCACCACCAGCCCACCCCCCACGCCGCGCTGCCCGGCATCGACAACCCCGCCGCCGCCAACGCCAGACAATAGCCCTCCAGCGTCCGCGAATGGTTCGACCGCCGCCGGTCACCCAACAGATACATCGCCGCCGCCAGAAATCCCGCCCCGCCCGCCACGCTCAACTGTCCCGCCGCCTCGTCCCACCACACGCCCGCCGCCAACCCGTGCCCCTGCCCGTGCACACCGGCCACGGCCACCCCCCCCACCGCCGCCACCACCAGCCCCACCACCGGCAGCATCCTCATCAGCGGTCCCGCCAGATAGCGCGCCGGCAGCCACACCATCGCCGACAACAGCCCCCCCACGCACATCCCCGGAGCCCATAACCAGTGATACGCATCGCCCGGCAAGGTCACCGCATGCAACCCGTCAAACAGCCCCATCACGATCAGCCCCACCGCCAACCACAACCGCTCTACATTCCCCCCCGTTCGTACATGGATCAGCTCAATCCCAGCCGCGCTCAGCGCCGCCACACACCCAAACGTCTCCACCATCGAGTGCAACGGCGCATGCACCAGCCCCCCGCTCCCGCCAAACAGCCACTCCGCAAGACGCGGCGCCGCCAGCAGCCCGGCAAACTGCGCCAGCCCGTATCCCATCCGCCGGTTCGGCATTCGCCACCTACGTGTTTCACCCATGCACTCCCCTCCATATCGGACGAAACAGTAGGAATCAGACCTGAGTTCGCCCACCCGGCCTTCCCCGCACCCCCAACGGACCGCCCGCTCGATTCCCCATGCGGTATGCTGTCCTCGCACATGCAAATCGTCCCCCTGCCCCGCACCGAACTGAAGGTCTCCCGCCTCTCCTATGGCAATATGACCTTCGGCAGCCAGACCGATGACGCCGAGGCCGCCCGCATCCTCGACACCTGCCTCGACCGCGGCATCACCTTCCTCGACACGGCCAACGTGTACAACACCGGCAAGGCTGAGGACATGCTCGGCCGCCTCCTCGCGGGCCGCCGCCAAAGCGTCGTCCTGGCCAGCAAAGTCCGCGGCAAAATGGGCGACGGGCCGCTCGAATCCGGCCTCTCCCGCGCCGCCATCCTCCACAACGCCGAGCAGTCCCTGAAACGCCTCCGCACCGACTACCTCGACCTCTACTACCTCCACATGCCCGACACCGCCGTCGCCATCGAAGAGTCCCTTGAAGCCATGGACACCCTCGTCCGCCACGGCAAGGTCCTCTACCCGGCGCTCTCCAACTACGCCGCCTGGCAAACGCTCGAAGCCTTCCGCCTCACCGACGAACAGGGCTACGCCCCTATCGCCGCCGCCCAAATGATGTACAACGTGGTGGCCCGCGGCCTCGAACAGGAGTTCGTCCCCATGGCCGCTAAATACGAACTCGCAATCGTCGCCTACAATCCGCTCGCCGGCGGACTCCTCACCGGCAAGCAACAGCGCGAACGCCCCGCCCCCGGCACCCGCTTCGACGGCAACCAGATGTACCTCGACCGCTACTGGCACCCCGCCTACTTCGACGCCGTCGAGGAACTCCGTTCGCTCGCCCAACAATCCGGCCGCTCCCTCGTGAGCCTGGCGTTGAACTGGCTGCTCCACCACTCCGCCGCCACCGTCGTCCTCCTCGGTTCCAGCCGCCTCGACCAGCTCACCGCCAACCTCGACGCCGCCGAAGAAGGCCCCCTCCCCGCCGACGTCGTCAAACGCTGCGACGACATCTGGCTCACCGTGCGCGGCCCGCAGCCGAAGTATAATCGCTAGCCATGCGCCGCCTGCTTGTTCTGTTCAGCTTTGCCGCCCTGCTCGCCACCGGCTTCCTCACCACCGGCTCCCTCACCCCGGCCGAGGCCCAGCCCGGCGCCGTCAAGGAAATCGTCAAGGGCGTCTGGTTCCGCGAAGGCGAGATCCAATCCATGGGTCACTGCAACAACGTCATCATCGAGATGAAGGACTACCTCGTCTTGATCGACGCCAACTTCCCCAGCGGCGCCAAGATGGTCCTCGCCGACGCCAGGAAGGTCTCGAGCAAACCCATCCGCTACGTCTTCGACACCCACCACCACGGCGACCACGCCTACGCCAACGCCTTCTGGACCCGCAACGGCGCCGAAACCCTCGGCTTCCCCGGCGTCGTCGAAATGATGAAGATGCGCGAACCCAAGGCCTGGCAATCCGCCGCCAAATCGCGCAAGGACGTCGCCGAGCTCAACCTCACCACCGCCGAGCCCCCCAGGACCGTCCTCGCCAAGAACCCCCACATCATGGACGACGGCACACGCCGCCTCGAGTTCCACCACTTCGGCTGGGCCCACACCAAGGGCGACGGCTTTGCCTGGCTCCCCAAGGACAGCGTGCTCGCCACCGGCGACGCCGCCACCAACGGCGCGTACAACTACTTGGGCGACGCCCACGTCGCCAACTGGCCCAGCGTCATGAAGGCCGCCCTCAAGCTCAAGCCCAAACACGTCCTCCCCGGCCACGGCCCCGCCGGCGGCTCGGAGATCCTCGAAGGCGAGATGGCGTTCATGCAGGAGCTCTACGCGCTCGTCCAGACCGGCGTCAAAGCGGGCAAGACGCCCGAACAAATCGCCGAAGGCAAGCTCTCCGCCAAGGTCCAGAACTGGGTCGGCAAGTCGTTCGCTTCCCAGATCAAGGAAACCCACCTCGAGATCACCAAGAACGCCCCGCGCGGCAGCTTCTAAACGGCCCCGGCCGCCACACGCCGCGCCGCCAATCTCCGCGCCCCCCCGCTCGCGCCCCCTACGGCGCCTGCAAAAACCGCAACATCTCCCGCGTCAGCCGCCCCGCCTGCCGCGATTGAAAAATGAACTGCGCGTGCTCCGAGCACTCCAGCACAATCATCTCCTTCGGCTGCGGCGCCGCCTCAAACTGCTTCTGAATCCCCGGCAGCCGCGGCGTATTCTCCCCCTGCACATCGTCGCGGCACAGGATGTAGAGCTTCCACCCCGTCATCTTCTCCGCCTCGCCATCCGACAGCGCGCCCAGAAACACAACGCGGTCGATCTCCCCCGGCTTCTGCCGCGCCAGCGCCATCCCCGCCGCGCCACCGCCCATCGAACCGCCCACCACCGCCACTGTCCGCGCCCCCTGGCTCTTCAAATACCGCACCGCCCCCAGCACATCCTCAAAATAGGCCGGGTCATCCGCCTTCGGCCCCGTCGAATCCCCATACCCGCGAAAATCAAAAGCCAGCACGCGGAACCCGCCGCCGCCAGCAGCCGCGCCTGCGGAATCCACGACTCCTTGTTGAACCGCCCCCCATGCGCCAGCACCACGCCGCGCTCGCCACCGCCATACGCATCGCCGTGAATCTCCGCCCCATCCTCGGTCGTAAACGTCACCGCCTCCGGCGCCGCACCCGCCGGGCCCCACTCGCCCATCCCAATCCGCCCCACCAGCGTGTAGCCGTCCTTCCCCCCTGCCCGGAACACCAGCGACTCGCCATCGGCCGGCGCCGGATTCACCCCCGGAAACGCAGCCGCCATATTCGGTTGATGCGTGATCAAAATCGCATTCCCCCCGCGCGGCGTCTTCCGCACATACTCCCGCAGCCACCGCGCCTGCGCCGCGCTCGTGTCCTGCATGCTCATCCCGCCGTCGCCCAACTCCTCTCGCACCTTCGGCATCGGCAACTGCGCATAGAACGCCGTCTCCCGCCCACGGAACGTCGGGCTCGTCAGCACCTCCGCCACCGGAATCCCCCGCGCCCGCATCGCAATCCCCATCGCCGCCGCGCTCCGCCTCCCCGCCACATCCAACTGCCGCTCGCCGTTCCCATTCCCCGCCACCGCCTTCCCCTCCGCCGGCGGCTCCTTCGGCGAACTCGCATGCCGCATCACCACCACATGCCCGCCCCGCTGCAGCGCCCGCAGCGTCGACTCCACCGCATCGGCACACACCCCCGCCGTGGTCCACACAACAAGAGCGCCCAGTAACTTCCTCATGCCAGCAGTCTAGTGCCCCGCGCCCTTCCCGGCAACCTGCACGTGGTCCAGCGCAAACCGCAGCCAAGTCAGAAAGAAACCCGCCGCCCCCTCAAACACCCGCGCCGTGAACTCGCCCAACGGATAGCGCTCCGAGCTCACCCCAACACCCTCGGCCTCCTCCCCAGGCAACTCCAGCGAAGGATCCGCCGGCACCCCCAGCATCATGCTCGTCGGGTCCGGACTCTCCCGCTCCCCCAAATCGGAAAACGGCAGCGCCCCGCCCGCCATCGTGTGCGCCCAAGCCTGCCGGTAGCTCTCGATCTCCGCCAGGAACCCCGCGTGCCGCTCCAGCAACGCCCCCGCCGCCGGCGCTTTCCGCACCAGCTCTTCCTGAAATCGCCGCGAATGAAACCGCCGGTCCTCGCCCCCCACCGGCAGCGGCAGCGCATGGCACAGCCACACGGCCAAATTATCCGCCAGCGCTTGCGCCAGAAACACGCTGCTCACCGAATACAACCGCCCCGGCGTCACATGGCTCAGCGTCAACCCCCGCCCCGTCGGCAGCCCCCGCGCCGCCCGGTTGGCATACGCAATGCAATCGAGATAAGCCGAAACCCCCTGCCAGCGAATCCACGGCTGGGCCAGCCGGATGCCCCCTTGCGCCCGCACATCCGCCCGCCGGTTCAACTCGCGAAAAATCGGGTTCTTGAGAAAGCCGCGCTCCTGCAGCTCCACCGGCACAAACACCGACGCCCGATGCCCGCCCGCCTTCCTCCGAATGCTCCATGCGTCGATCCTACCAACACGGCGCGCCCCCGCGAGCTACCGTTTCAAATCGCGCCGCGCCACTTCCTCGGCATAGACGCGCTTCATCCGCGCCACCCGGTCCAACAACCCCGCCGTGAACACCTCCGGCCGCAGCGCCAGCAGGTCCTCATCTGAGATCGCCTCGAAGTGCCGCTGCCACTCCTCTTCATGCGTGGCGTTGAACAGGTCGCGGTCCAGAATACTCACCGCATGCAGATGCACCGGACCCGGCACAAACAGCGCCACCTCTTTGCGCGGCGGATGCCCCTCGCGCGCCGGAGGCAGCTCAGTCACCGCCATCGTGCAGGGAATCTCCGCCGCCAGCAACACCGCCCGCGCCTTCACCACGTCGCCCACCGCCGTCGAACCGGGCGTGGTTTCAAAGGTGCACACGCAGACCGCATCCTCCATCCACTCCGGCGCTTCGACGTCGTCTTCCCCGTCTACATCCACCGGCTCGCCGTCCTCGCCGTAGCTGACTTCGATCTCGGGAATGCCATCGGCATCCTCGCCCTCGTCCAACCCCCTCCGCGCGATCTCTTCATCGAAGATGCCTTGCGCCATCTCCGAAAGCTCGTCACGGTCCACATCCAGCAGCGCCTCGTCATCCATCGCCGCAAACCGCTTCTTGATATCCGCCGGATCAATTCGCATATTCGTCCAACGAGCGACTATAGCGCATGCGAAGGCCCTCGGTCGCGCCCCTCCACCAGGCGCCTCCCGCCGAACGCCGCCCGCCAACCGCCAACCGCTACACCTGGGCACTTGCTATGCTTTCCCTAGGGAATCCCTATGCCAACGCTCTACGTCGAAAACGTGCCCGAAGCTCTCTACGAGGCCCTCCGCGCGCGCGCCCGCCGCAACCGCGCCTCCATCGCCTCCGAAGTCATCGCCCTGCTCACCGAACACATCCCCACGCCCAAGGACCTCGCCGCGCGCCGGGCCTTCTTCAAACAGGCCCTCAAATTCCGCTCGCAGCCGCCCGCCGTCTCCGGCCGTTTCCCCACCACCGAAGAGATGCAGCGCGAGGATCGCGGCCGGTGAACGGCTACGTCGTCGATGCCAGCGTCGCCGCGAAATGGGTTCTGCCCGCCCGCGACGAAACCCTCGTCGTGGAGGCCGAGCAGGTTCTCGCCGCCTTCGTCGCCGGCCGCCATGCCCTCTGCGTGCCTGACCTCTTCTGGCCCGAAGTTACCAACATTCTCTGGAAGTCCGTCGCCAGGGGCCGCCTCACCGAGTGCGATGCCGCCGACCGCCTCGCCGCCCTCCAGCGCCTCGCGCTGCCCGTGATGCCCACCGAACCCCTCGCCCCTGAAAGCCTCGCCATCTCGCTCGCCTTCCAGCGCCCCGCCTACGACTCGTTCTACGTCGCTCTTGCCGTCCACACAAGGCGCTGGCTGCTCACCGCCGACGAGCGTTTGGCCCACGCACTCGGCACACGCTTCCCCGTCCGCTGGCTCGGCGCCCCCGCCCTCTAATTGCCTACTGCCCGATCCCCAACCGCCGCGCCAAAATGTCCGGCAACGCCGCCGCTCGGATCTTCGCCTGCGCCGCCGCAATGTCATACGGCGTCCGCATGTACCGCACCACCCGCTGCTCGTCATCGTAGATCGCATACGCCGCCCGCGGGTCCCCATCCCGAGGCTGCCCCACTGAGCCCGGATTGATCAGGTAAAACGTGTCCTTCTCCAACTCAAAATCGACAAACGACGCATCGCGCGGCACCCCCGGTATGCGAAACACCCCGCTCCGGTGCAACATGAACCCGCCCTGCAAATGCGTGTGCCCGAAAAACGAAACCGGCGTATCCAGATAGCCGATCAACTGCCGCGCATCCTGCGCCTGCAGCAGATACTCGTCCTCATCCAGCGGCGAGCCGTGCAGAATCTGAAACTCCCCCAGCACAATCGGCCCCTTCGGCAACTGCCGCAGCCATTCCATGTTCTCCGGCCGCATCACCTGCTGCGTCCACAACGCCGAAGCCCGCGCCGCCGCGTTGAACCACTCCAAATCGTCCAGCCCCGCGCACGCCTTGTCGTGGTTGCCCCGCACCACATGCGCAATCTTCGTCCGCACAAACTCCGCGCACGCATTCGGGTCGGCCCCATAGCCAACGGTGTCGCCCAGGCACAGAGTCGTGTCCCACGCCCCCGAGGCCTGTTCGAGCGCCGCCGCCAGCGCCTCTTGGTTGGCGTGTATGTCGCTTAGGATGAGATAGCGCACAGTCGGATCAAGTTCACTTCCGGTGGTGCCCCCAGCCGGATCGGGGCGCCCACGGTTCCAAGGCCGCGGCTTACGTAAATCGACGACCCTCCTTCACGGTACAGCCCATACACGTACGGTGTAAAGAAGCGCGCCACATTGAGGTGCTCGCCCAACAGCTCAAAGTTCACCTGCCCGCCATGCGTATGGCCTGAAATCGTCGCCTGCCAGCCCTGCCGCGCCGCCACCGGAAACACATCCGGGTTGTGCGACAGCAGCACGTTCACCGCCTCCCGCTCAATCATCCGCCCCGCCCCGCTCAAATACGGCAACTGCGTCCGCTGGTAATCCACCCCCGCCAGGTTCAGCGTCGCGCCGCCAAACCGCAGCCGCCGCGCCCCGCTTCGCAGAATCGTGATCCCCAGCTTCGCCGCCGCCGCTTCCAGATAGTCTTCACACCCCGCCAGAATCTCGTGATTCCCCAGGCACCCATACACGCCCGCCTCGGCCCGCAAAAGCGGCAGCAGCCGCAGGCAACGGTCCAGCGGATCGCGCCGCACGCTGATGAAATCCCCCGTCAGCAGCGCCACATGCGGCCGCATCTCGTTGGCCATCGCAATCGCCCGCTCCAACTCGCGGTCGCCCAGGTAAGCCGAATAGTGAATGTCGGTAATCTGCGCCAACCGCAGGCCATCCAGATCCTTCGGCAGCCCCGGCACCGGCAGGTCTACCTCGCGCATCTGAAACTCGTTCCGCTCCAGGAACACCCCATACCCGCACGCCGCCGCGGGCAGCGCCACCGCCGTCGCCCGCGCCGCAAGCAGCAACTCCCGCCGCTTCGGGTCAAACCCCGGCACGCGCCGCATCATCTCGTGCAACGCCCACGCCGCCACCACGCACATCCCATACAAAATCGCCGCGCCCCGCACCCACTCCCGCGCATCGGAGGCCGGCAGAAACCGCGCAATCTGCCCGATCCCAAACACGATCCCGTAACTCACCCACACCACGCCCACCCACCGCCACGCCAGCCCCAACCCGCGCACAAACCGCCGCCGCGCCGCCCACTCGCTCTTCACCGCCCAACCGCTCAAATGCCAGTGCGCCCACAGCACCAGCGCCAGGGCGATCGCGTCCGGAATCTGTCTCACTCCAATGGGCATTGCGCGAAGGTTGCCCTTTCAGTGTAGCCGCCCGCTGCCACCGGTCAGGCACAACGGAGTCATTTCAGACGTGCAAGATCGGTGCACTTAGATGGCATCAGTCTCCTGAGAAAGCTGCTCTCGAACCCGCTGGACTTCCGCGGCCCGTCTGCTGGCTCCTTCGGCCTGTGTGCCAATCTTCCGAGATCGCCGTAGATCTTGCCTAACAGTTCCCATGTTTGGGTCTTCCACGGCGCGAGTTCCGCTGCTCCGCTCGCGGCATCCATGGCACCCCGGTGATCTTCGGCCCGGACGCGGAATGCAGCACGCTGAAACGGAATCTCCCAGAACGCTGGGTAAAGGGCCTCAGCTTGGTCAAGGACGGCTCCCGCCTCCGTGTAATCCTCCACCCATTCATGGAGACGCGCCAAGGAGCAGAAATCGCCCGGCTCCCTCAGTTGTTCGTCGCGCACGATGTTTGCGAAGAACTCTGCCGCCGCCGGTGCGATCACGCGCTGCCCGTCCTTCATCATCCCGATACAGAACCCATCGGCCATCGTGACCGCTCGAACCCGTTCCAGGCGGACAA
>JADJOP010000014.1 GCA_016713735.1 Bryobacterales bacterium | reverse complement strand
GGGGACGCCGTTCTTGAAGTACATCCCGGCGTGATAGGCCCGCAAAGGGAGCCGCGCGCTGGCTGGGACGCCGCACCATAGGATCTCGAGACCGCGGCCGGGGCGTGCACGATACACGCGATGGAGATCCGGGTGAGAGAAGCCGTAGAGTTCGCGGTAGCGCACGGCGGAGGCGTCGAGGATCAGGTCGAGCGCGCGCCGGGCTTCCGGCAGGGGAAGGCGGTCGAGGGGGATCGGCGGCTGGGCGAACTCGGCTTCGAGCGACACTGCGCGGCGGGGCAGAAGCGGTTGATCATGAACAAACTTCGCGGCGCCGGGCCAGCGTGCGAGGGTGCGGGACGCCGGGGAGCCGCCGAGCTGGAACGTGAGCATGAGGCTGGCGCTGTCGTAGAGGGCTGCGCGCTCACGGTGGGGGAGGGGGAGCGCGGCGAGCGCCGCGAGCAGCCACTGCAGGGCTGACTGGTGGGGCGGCTTCAGCGCTTCCACCCACTGGCGAAGAGGCGGGTGTGCTTCCACCGGCCACTCCTCGCGGGCGGCGGGAGCAACCACCGAAAGCAACGGGCCAAGGCGGTCCAGGTGAGGACACCACTCCCAATCGATGTCGATAGATGCGCCGTGACGCGGCCAGCGACCGTGCAACTTCATACGTGTAGACCGCCGAGACGGCTGAGCCGCCGATGCCAGAGACCTCGGCCTCTTCCAACGGGGATCGATCGCCCCTTGAGGCCGCCACGCGGGAAGAAAGGCAACGGTTACGCCCGCTAGCCGCGCGACTTTGGCGCTCGGCGGATAGGCACAGAAGAAGAGCAGCGTTTCGTGGAGACGGATGAGTCGCGGGGCGTCGTCGAAACGCGCGGAGGCGAGGCGCTCCAGAAGACGTTCCAGCGGAGCCGGGTTCTGGCCGAAGCGTTGTTTCCACTGGTCAAGGCGGTCGAGCAGGGTCATCTGGTCTGGAAATCGAGGATACCGCAGCGGTGTTTCCCATCACAGTATCGAAACGGGATGCGCGAGCGCGCGATCACGTGGCGCGGGAGGGCGGTCGCGTCCTGCACTGCGCGGTGGGGGCGCTAGCTTATGGCCGCCTGCAGCATGGCGCGGGTGTAGCCGACGTTGTGAGAGATGGCGGCATAGGAGCCGCCGCCTGGGTAGCCGCCGAGGGGCCGCGCTCAGTGCGTAGTCGAGACGGCGCGGATGTTCGGGATAGATTGGCGCGTGTACTTGTGCTTCAACAGCTCCTTCCATCACGGCGAACATGTTGTTTCAGGCCTTCGTCGATCCACACCTCGGTGAGCGCTCGTATGGTTTCATGACGAGGACGTTGCGGAAGTGGACGTGGTTGATGCGGTCGCGCGCGCCTGAAATAGCGGCAGACGGCGATGGGGTCTTCGCCCAACTCGCGGGTGACGCCGCAGTCGTAGGTGATGCCGTTGGCGGGGCTGTCGACGATGGAGATGAGCTTCTTCCAGCCGGCGAGGTGGCCATGATTGTTGCGAGCCGCGGCTGATGGGGGCGGGCGGATCGTTGGGGTGGAGCGAGCGCACAGCCTTTTCGGCGGTGGGGATGACGGCCTTGAGGAAGTAGGTGATGTTGGCCCACATCTGGTCGAGGTGGGCGCCGATGTCGGGCAGCGGCGGGAAGGTCTTTGAACTTCTTGCCGAGTTCTTCCGGACGGCCGGGGTAGCGCTGGTTGGCAGACTGGACGAGTTCGAAGTCGAAGCCGGTCCAGCCGGACTCGCCACGCTCCTTGTCGATCTCCTCGAAGTAGCCTTCCATGGCGCGGTGGGCGTAGAAGTTGTACTCGACGACGGGCAAGCCCACCTTGCCGGCGGCGATGATGGATTGCTTGATGTCTTCGATGTCCTGGTCGCGCTTGTTGCCGGGTTTGCCGTAGAGGATGTCGCGCGAGAGGCCGATCGGCGAGGTTGCCGACAGTGATGCCGGCGGCTTCCAGGGTCCATTTGCTTGGTGAGGCTCTCGACGGTCCAGGGCGCGCGGCCGCCGCCGCTGAGCATGGTTCACGCCGAGCTGCTTGATGCGGCGCGGGCCGGTGGCGGGGTCGCGGCCGCCATCGAACATGCCGAGGGCGATTTTCGGAGTTGCGGTCCTTCTTTGGGAGGGGCGGGAACTTGAGCGGCTTCGGCGGGCGGCAGGGCGGCCGAAGCCATGGCTCCGGCTCCGGCGATTTCAGCGAGGGTTCGACGGGTGATCTTCATCGTGAGTGGCCTCCACAGGCGCGGGCTCGGGCTTGGGGCGCCCGGCTGGAAGAGAGTATATGCCCGGCATTCGACAGGTGCATCGGTGACGGCAGAGGGCTATGATGAGGCCACTATGCGAAGCAAACTCATCCTGTCTCCTCTTCTGCTGGCGGCGCTGGTGCTGGCGGCATTCACCATCGGCACGATGGCCAGCGGCAAGCTGCCGTCGATTTCAGCGGCGATTGCGGGCGCGGCGCCGGCGGCCGGCCCGGCGTTGCTGGTGCAGGCGGCCACGCCTCCGGCCAACGACGGCAAACTGCGCGTGATCGTCTTCGGCGCGCATCCGGATGATGCCGAGTATCGCGGCGCGGGTGTGGCCATGAAGTGGGCCGCGGCGGGGCATCATGTGAAGCTCGTCTCGACCACCAACGGCGACATCGGCCACTGGCGCGAAGCGGGCGGTCCGCTGGCGCTGCGGCGGTGGCGGAGGTGAAAAGAGGTGGCGCGGCGGTTGGGCGTCACGGTTGAGGTGCTCGACATTCACGACGGCGAGATCATGCCGACGCTGGAAACGAGGCGGATGATTACGCGGTTGATTCGAGAATGGAATGCCGACGTGGTGATTACGAACCGGCCGAACGACTATCATCCCGACCATCGCTACACGTCGATCCTGGTGCAGGATTCGGCCTTCATGGTGACCGTGCCGTTCTTTGCGCCCGATGTGAAGCCGTTGCAGAAGAACCCGGTGTTCCTCTATGCGCCGGACCGTTTCCAGCGCCCGAACCCGTTCCGCGCCGACGTGGCCGTAGCCATCGACGAGGTGATGGACAAGACGCTCGATGCGCTGCTGGCGATGGAGTCGCAGATTCACGAGGGCGGCGCGAACGGCGATGCGAGCCTGTTTCCGGCGACCGAGCGGCCGTACCTGGCGGCGCGAAGCCGTGCGCAAGAAGCCTGGCCGGACGCTATGCAGGCCAGGCAACAACTACCGCGCGGCGCTCACGAAGTTCTACGGGCAGGCCCGCGCGGGGCAGGTGAAGTACGCGCAGGCGTTTGAGGTGTGCGAGTACGGGCGGCAGCCGGATGAGGCGGAGATGCGGCGGCTGTTCCCGTTCTTTGAGCGGTAGCGGCGGCGCGAGGGACGCGGAAGGCGGCGCGCGCGGCACGGCGGGCGCGAGAGGGCCTTCCCGAGCGGATGTAAGCGCTCTCGCGCGCGGCGAGATTTTGTGGTGGAATAACATCCATGCAACGCCGCCACTTCCTCGCCTCCGTCGCTGCCGGTGCGCTCGCGCCGCGCTCCTCGTATGCCGCCCAGGGTGACATCCGGGTCTTCCTGAATGAGCCCATCGGCACGGTCAGCCCGCTGCTGCACGGGCATTTCGTCGAGCACCTGGGGGCGTCGTCTATGACGGCATCTGGGTGGGCGAGGAGTCGAAGATTCCCAACGTGCGCGGTTTGCGCAAGTCGCTCATCGATGCCATGAAGGCGCTGGGGCCGACGGTGATCCGCTATCCCGGCGGTTGCTTCGCCGATAGCTATGACTGGCGCGACGGCGTCGGCCCGCGCAATACGAGGCCGCGGAAGAACAACTTCTGGGCGAACTCCGGCATCCTGCGCAAGCTGCCGGACAACCACGTGTCGCGCAGCGATCCGAATGCGTTCGGCACGAATGAGTTTCTACGCTTCTGCAAGGAGACCGGCAGCGAGCCGTACCTGGCGGCCAACGTGCGCAGCCTGCCGGCGAAGGAATTCTACGATTGGGTGGAGTACTGCAATTCGCCGAAAGGCGCGGGGACGCTGGCCGAACGGCGCGCGGCGTGGGGCGACCCGGAGCCGTGGAATGTGCGCTTCTGGGGCGTGGGCAATGAGAGTTGGGGTTGCGGCGGCAACCTGACGCCGGAGGAGTACTCGGTGGAGTTCCGCAAGTTCACGGCGTGGACGCCCAACTACGGCACGCCGCTGGCGATGATCGCGGCGGGCCGAATGGGGCCGACTACAACTGGACGCACGGGTTCTTCGAACAGATGGTGCGCAAAGGCCCGGGGTCGCTGCGGAGCGTGTGGGGCTGGGGGCTGCACTACTATTGCGGGCGCACGGGCAAGGGCGATTCGCTCGACTACACGGTGCAGGATTTCTACGAACTGCTGGAACGCGCCAGCCGGATCGAGGAGTTGATCACGCGGCATTGGGGCGCGATGGGGGAGATTGACCGCGAGCATCGCGTGAAGCTGGCGATCGACGAGTGGGGCGCCTGGCACAACGACACGACGGCGGTGGCGCCGCATCACCTGTTTGGCAGCGTACCGACGATGCGCGATGCGCTGATCGCGGGCATGACGCTCGACACCTTCCACCGCCACGCGGACAAGATCGCCATGGCCAACGTGGCGCAGTTGGTGAATTGCATTCAGACGCTGTTCCTGGCCGATGGCGACAAGTTCTGCGTCACGCCCACCTACCACGTGTTCGACATGTCCAAGGACCACCACAAGGGACAGGCCGTGCGCAGCGAGTTTGCCGCACCGCGCGTGGATTTCCTGGTGGATAGCAAGGGGCAGTCGGTGGTGCGCCTGGCGGGTTCGGCGTCGAAGAACGGCAACGTGGTGACGCTTTCGGCGGTGAACAACAGCCACAACGAGACGCTCGGAGACGTCGGTGACTTTGCACGGGGCGAGCGTGCAGAGCGCCAAGGCTACCGTGCTCGCGGGGGCGTCCATGCAAGCGCACAATACGTTTGCCGCGCCGTCGGCGGTGAAGCCGGCGGAGATGGCGGTATCGGTGAGCGGCAACACGTTGCGGCTGACGATGCCGGCGGCTTGGTGGTGAAGGTGCGGGGTGGAGGTGGGTAACGGAAAGTGGTATAGGAAAGGTTTATACCACAGCATGCGTTCCGTTTTGACCCGGCTCAAAAACGAGAGGCATGGGAGAAACCGCGCCGAGGCATCGGGTTTGAGGAGGCGAGGGAGCTATTCTCTCGCCCCTACTGGCTGGACCAACGGACTGAGGTTCCCGAGCAGTACCTGGCGATTGGGTGGGTCGAGGGCCGCCTCTACTCGGTGATCTTCGAATTTCGCGAGGATGCCGAGGGTGAGTACATCCACATGGTGACGCTGTGGCGATCGACGAAGGAGGAGGTGCGCCTGTATGAAGAAAAACTCGTAGCGCCGCGCCGGTTTCCGCCGAATCGATTGCGCGCAAGGCCGAGCGCGGCGGGACGTGTCGAGGCCACTTCCAGGGGGCGGATGGTGCAACCGATCCAGCGCGACGGACTTGACCGGATGTGGGCCGCGCGCGAGATGAACATCAGCCGGCAGGCGTCAAATCGCTTTGCGCCGGCGCTGGATCAGCATTACCTGGCTCAGCGCTCGCGGCAGTAGGGTGCACGAGCGAGGAGTCGGCCAGGATGTTCGCTGCCTCCTCGGCGATGACGCGATGCTCATCCACGCGATCCGGATCTGGGAGCTTGGCCTCAAGCGCGCGGCCAGAACTCGGTAGCGGTTGGTGGGGGCAGCACACAGGGCGCAAACGGACGAGACGGCGCGTCGACCGCGTTGGGAGCCAGAGCCTCCCCTGAGCCGAGAGCAGCCCCGCACGACCCCCGCAGCATGGTGCCCCTTCCCCCCAGCCCCACGCCCCGTCCAGCACCACCCGACGCGCAGCCAGGCGATCAACGCGTGGTGAGGGGCGTCCGCGACTCCAGAGTGCCTTGTCGCGATCCGAGCGGAAATGTCAGCGAAGCCCCGGCGCCCCAGCCGCCATGGCGTGGTGCAGGCTGAGCCACGGACCGCGTGGGTTCCCGCGCGGAGCACTCACACCCGCCACCCCCGGCGAGGCGCGCTCGGGCTGGACGAGTTGAGCAGAATGCCTCCGCACGGTCGGATGACCGATCACCCGCAGGAACCGCTCCCGAGCGCACGGCGGCGCTCGCGATTCCAGCGCTTGTGACCCTTGGGGAAGAGCCGCCTCATGGCGCTACGCCCTCTTGCGCCCCAAAGCCATCACGAAGTAAGCCGCTCGCGAGGTCCCCACATTTTTCCATCCGTGGAAGGCATTCGAGGCGACATAGGCTACCGAGCCGGGGCCGAGGACAGTCGCGTGGCCGTCGATGGTCACCTCGACGGTGCCTTCGCGCACCATGAGGAGTTCGACGTGCTCGTGCTTGTGCGGCGCATGTGGAGCGTTGCCGGGGGCGAGTTCGGTTTCGTGCATCTCGATGGGATAGGCGCCGTGGGTTTCACCGTCGAAGATGGCGCGGCTCTTGTTGCCGTTGGGGTTGTCGCGCACGGGGAGGTCCTGGTGGCGGAAGGTCTTCGTGGGCAGCGTCTTCGATTGCGCCTGCGCGGCGTGGGCGGCGAGCAGCGGCAGCAGGGCGGCGAGTTCACGGCGGGGGATGTTCATCGCGGAATCCTTATGGCAGAGCTTTGATGAGGACCGGGCGGGCCTGGTCCGAAGACATGGTTTCCGGCAGTTGGTAGACCTCGCCGCGCGTGTTGGCGAAGTAGAGCCGGGAGGGTGAGGGCGCGAAGGCGTTGCCGTCGGCCCAGAAGGCGCAGAAGTCGGGGTGATAGTTCAGCGGGCGGCGCACGTAGGTGTGGTTGTAGGTCGAGTTGCGCGTGTGTGCTGGTAGGTGAGCTGCCAGTCGGCGCCGGCGTTGAAGGTCTCCCAGGTTTCGATTTCGCCGCCGGTGCCGTGGCGCTGCGGGCCGGGGCCGGTGGGCGCGGTGTAGCGGTAGTGCTGGTCGCTCACGACGTAGAGCGAGCCGTGGTCGTAGTTGTGGTCGGTGGTGGTGATGCGCGAGTATTCCCAGGCGCCGCCGTTCCAGTGGGCGGTCCAGAGCGTGCGCGAGCCGTTGGCGGGGCCGGACTGGTAGCCGCGGCTGGAGAGGAAGGCGATGATGGGGCGGCCTTCGGAGTCGAACTGGAGGTCCTTCAAATAGACGAGCAGGCCGTCTTTGCGGAAGTCGCGCACGAGTGAGGGGTGTTCGTCCCAACGGACGGGCGGGCGCACCTGCGTGCCTTCGACGGTGAACCAGGTGCGGCCGAGGTCGGGCGTTTCCAGGTAGTAGATGTTGGTGCGGGTGTTGAGGCCGGTGGGCGTGGGGTGAATGTCAAACGCGGTGGCGAAGGCGATTGCCGCGCGGCCAGGAGATCTGGTAGTGGCCCATTTGGGCGAAGGCGAGCAGACTGGGGTCGGACCATTTGCGGCCGTCGCGGCTGGTCATCCAGTGGAGGCGCGGCCCATGGTCTTCGTGCCGGGCACCTGCTGGTAGCGGGTGTGGAAGAAGAGGAAGCCCTGGCCGGGGATGTACCACGGCTGCGGGTAGGACCAGTTGGTCTTCCACACCTGTTCGAACTCGTCGATCGAGTAGGGCTTGCGGCTGCGATGAAGATACGCGGGGCGCGAGACGCCGTGGGCGGGCGAGAAGATCCAGAGGTAGCCTTCGGAGTCGATGGAGAGAACGGGATTGTCGTGGGCGTCCTCGGTTTCCTTGTTCATCAGGACGACGGGACGGGGGACGGTGCCGGTGGCGTGATCGTAGTAGGAGATCATGTGCAGCAGTTGCTGCTTGTCGGGCGCGGCGGCGGTGGCGGTGGTGCCGCCATAGACGAAGAAGGTCTTGCGGACGGCGGGCGCGTGGATGGCGATGGGGGCGTGCTGCTGCGGATAGGTGGCAAAGCCGCCGGAGTATTTGTAGACGTACTGGTCTTTCGAGGGCTGATTGAAATACCAGATGCCGCGATAGCCGGTGTCGCGCGGCAGAGGTTCACTGTGCGCGGTGGGAGCGAGGGCGGCAAGAAGCAACTGGCGGCGGAGCACACCGCTATTGTGGCTCATTCGGGCTCGGAGCCGAGGCGCAGCACGTTGCCGTCGGGGTCTTCCAGGTGGAACTCGAGTGCCCAGGAGTAGTTGGTGGGCGGCATGCGGATGGGGAGGCCGGTGGCGGCAAGCTCATCGTGGAGACGGCGGGCGTCAGAGACGCCGATCCAGACCCAGGCCTGGCCGCAGCCTTGATCGCCCCGGCAGAGGTAGATGGTGGCGCCGTCGCGGGTGATGCAGGTGAAATCGTCGCCGCCCCAGTCGGCGTTGAGAAAGCCGAGGCGGCCGCAGTAGAAGGCAAGCGCGCGGGCCATGTCTTCGACGCGAAGGATGGGGTCGGCGTGTTCGAAGTGGACTCGGTCAGTCATGCGCCGGGCTCAGCCCACCTCTTCATTGGCGCGGCGCAGGAGGCTGCGCATGTAGGCGATGCAGTAGGCGGTGCCGGCGCGGCGGATGCCTTTGTCGCCGGCGAATTCGGGGACGTGGTCAGGGACGACGGTGCCGTTGAACTTCACCTTTGCGCAGGGTCTTCATCACCTCGTACATGTCGACGTAGCCGTCGTCGGTGAAGGTTTCGACGAAGCGGGGCAGCGGGGAGCTGACGTTGCGGAAGTGGACGTCGGCGATCTTGCCGCGGGCGCCGAAGTCCTCGATCATTTGGAAGACATCCTTGCCCATGGCGGCGCCGCCTTCCATCCAGGTGCCGACGCAGAAGGTGAGGGCGAAGGCCTTCGATCCGGCGGCGATCTTCTCGGCGCGCGGCGTAGCCTTCGTAGTTGACGAAGAGCTTGGCCACACCGTTCATCTTGGCCAGCGGCGGATCGTCGGGATGCAGGGCGAGGCGGACGCCGGCCTTTTCGGCCACGGGCAGGACGGCCTTCATGAAGTAGGTGTAGGTGGCCCAGATGTCGTCGGCTGAGTACTCGCGGTCGAAGGCCTGCTTCTCTACCTTATTGCGGAAGTCGTCGACGGAGAACTCGCGGGCTTTGTATTTGCGCGGCGATTCGACGATGGAGGTGGTGTAGGTGTTGGCGGGGTGCCAGTCGATGTTGGCGACGGGGATGCCGAGGCGGCCGCAGTCGCGCACGAAGCGGCAGAACTTCTCGATCCACTGGTCGCGGTTGGGGCGGCCGAGTTGGAGGTCGAGTTCGCGGTAGGTGTAGTCGACGCCGGAGTAGATCTCCATGCCGAAGCGGCGAAGTCGGGCCTGGGTGTCGCGCATGAATTCGAACGGCGCGTCGGAGCCGAACTCGATGCGGGCCCAGCGCAGGCCGAGTTGCTGGAGGAAGAGCAGGTCCTCATCGGTCATGTTCTTGATGGGCATGCGGTGAGAGAGCTTGGTGTTGGCGGGATCGTGCTCGGCGATCTTACGTTTGAGGCCGCGCTGGTTGGGAAGCGATTGGGCGAGAGCGGCGGCGGGGAGCGAGGCGAGAAGGCTACGGCGGGGCCACATGGCGGGATGAGAAGATCATGCGCCAAGGCGATCGCGCCGGGCGGTGGGGAGTCCGGCGGCGGCGGGAACTTCGTATCATGCGGAGATGGGTTCACATCCTCCCGGACTGGCTACTCTCTTTTTCGTCGAGATGTGGGAGCGGTTCAGCTATTACGGCATGCGGGCGATTCTGGTGCTGTATTGCGTGGCGCCGCTGGCTCAGGGCGGTCTGGGGTTCGACACGCAGGGCGCGGCCTCGCTCTATGGCACATACACGATGGCGGTGTATCTGTTGTCGGTCCCCGGCGGGCTGGTGGCGGACCGCTGGCTGGGCGCGCGGCGGGCGGTGCTGTTGGGCGGCGTGATCATTGCGGCGGGGCAGTTCTGTCTGGTGGTGAGGTCGATGGAGGCGTTCTATCTGGGGCTGAGCATGATTGCGCTGGGGACTGGATTGTTGAAGCCGAACATCTCGGCGATGGTGGGCAGTTTGTATGGAGCCGACGATCCGCGGCGCGACAGCGGATTCTCGCTGTTCTACATGGGCATCAACGTGGGCGCGGTGATGGCGCCGCTTGTGTGCGGGTATTTGGCGGAAGGGCCGGGGTTCAAGAGCTGGCTGGGGTCGATGGGGTTCGATCCGGCGGGAAGCTGGCAGTGGGGATTTGGCGCGGCAGGGGTGGGCATGGTCGCGGGGCTGGTGGTGTTCCTGCTGCGGCGGGCCACGTTGGAGGGCGCGGGATTGCGCGCCGAGAAGAAGGCCGCGGCGGCGGCAGGCGAGCCGGCGGCGGCGCTGACGGCGGGGGAGTGGAAGCGGCTGGCGGCGATCTCCATCCTGTTCGTGTTCACCATCTGCTTCTGGGCGGCCTATGAACAGAAAGGGGCGAGCCTGAACCTGTTCGCCAAGCAGCTGGTGCGGACGGAACTGCTGGGCTTCCAGTTTCCGGCGAGCTGGCTGCAGTCGCTCACGCCGTTTTATGTGATCGTGCTGGCGCCGGTGTTTGCGCGGATGTGGATCGGATTGGGCGATCGGCAGCCGTCCAGCCCGGCGAAGTTTGCGTTGGGCCTGGCGGCGATTGGCGGGGCGTTCTGCCTGTTGGTGCCGGCGTCTTCGTTGACGGCCTCGGGCAAGATCAGCCCGTTGTGGCTGGCGGGTGTGTATTTATTGGATGTGGTCGGCGAGCTCTGCCTGAGCCCGGTGGGGCTGAGCACGGTGACCAAGGTGGCCCCGGCGCGGCTGGTGGGATTGATGATGGGCGCGTGGTTCTTCGCCACAAGCCTGGGGAATAAGCTGGCCGGCTACCTCTCGGGGTTCTTCGTGGCCAACGATGCGGGCGTGCTGGTGAGGTTGTATGGCGGGATTGCGGCGGGGCTGCTGGTGTCGGCCTTGCTGCTGGCGCTGCTGACGCCCACGCTCAAGAAACTGATGGGGGCACGCGGGTAGGCGCGCCCCCGGAACACCGTTAGAAAAGGACCTTCAAACCGAACTGAATCTGCCGCGGGGCGTTGGACTGGCTGGTGACCACACCAAAGGCGGCTGAATTTACCGTGGTGTTTGGGCTGCCAAACCGCACCGTGTTGAAGGCGTTGAAGAACTCCGCGCGGAACTGGGTGCGAACCCGCTCGGTGATCATGAACTGTTTGAACAGCGAGACGTCCCAATTTCGGGTGGAATCGCTCCGAATGTCCGGCAGGAAGCGCGACAGGTTGCCAAAGGTGAAGGCGGCCGGCTGAGAGTAGGGACTCGTCAGGAGGTAGCTGTTGAGGCGCTCCTGCACAGGCCCGGTTTTGCGGCCACTCTGCCCGTTGTTGTTGGGCTGTGTGCGCGCGGCGAAGAGGCCGGAGGTATTGCTTGCCGAGAGTGCGAGCGGCGTTCCGGACTGGTAGGTGATGATGCCGTTGACCTGCCATCCGCCGAGCACGAAGCGGGAAATGGCCGAGTCGCCGGTGTTCAGAGCGCGGCCTGGACCGATGGGCAGATCATACACGGCGCTGGCGACAAAGCGGTGGGCTACGTCCTGGGCGGAGAGGGCGCGGCTGGCGGCCACGTCGTAGGTGTTCTGATGGCTGTCGCCAGTGTCGATCATCTTGGACCAGGTGTAGTTACCTTCAAACATGAATCCCTGTGAGAAGCGGCGGCGGAAGGTGTTCTGCCAGGCGTGATAGATGGAGTTCGAACCGGCGTCATAGAGCGGCTGCACATTGGTGAACTGCGGATAGGGACGCAGCAACTGGCCGCGGGCGATGGTGGAGGCGAGGTGGACGCCGTTGTTCACAACACCGAAGAACGGATTGGCCACGCGCTGGTTCAATGCCGAGCCCAGGGCGAGGTGCTTGGGATCGAGCTGGTTCAGTTCCATACCGCCTTCGCCGCTGCGGCTAAGATAGAGGCCTCGATTGCCGACGTAGGCGGATTCGAGCAGCACTTCGCCCGGCAGTTCGCGCTGGATGGTGAAGTTCCACATCATGTTCCAGGGCGAGGGCGAGTCCTGGAGGAAGGCCTGGAGGTTGGCGCCGGCTTGCGTGAGCAGCCCGTCACTGGCGCCGGGCACGTCGCGGAAACCCTCCGGATACGGATTGCTCAGGCGGTTAAAGGGCGTGATGCCGTCGACGGTGGTCACCCAGGGGTATTCGACGCGGAAGCCGAAGGGGCCGACGGTGCCTTGGGCGGCCTGACGCGAGGGACCGAAGAAATGGCCGTAGGCGGCGCGCACGACGGTCTTGCTGTTGGCCTGGTAGGCGAAACCGATGCGCGGCGCGAGGTTGTTCAGGTCTTTGTTGAACTGCGTGCGCGGGTTGCCATCCACACCCACGAACCGGACGCCGCCGTAGAGTTCGCCGAAACCGGGGACCTTGCCTGAGAGAGGGGATACGGCATATGGCTCAAACCAGTTGAAGCGGTTGTACCGCTCGGTTCGCGGCAGATCGACGTCATAGCGGAGACCGAGATTCAGGGTCAGCTTGGAGGTGATCCGGTAGTCATCCTGCAGATAGAAGCCGTGGTAAAAGCTCTGTGCAGCGACGTTTTTCCAGTTGCGGATCAGGACATTTCCGGTGGTGCCGGTGCCGAGGAGCATCGAAGCCACGCTGTGGCCGGCTGTTGAACTGGCTGTGTTCGGGTTCGGGCCTTGGGTGAACCCGGCCGAGAAATTGAACGTTCCCGCCGAGCGGGCTTCCCAGACGTTGACGCGGATCATCCGGCCTTCCCACCCAAACTTAATTGTGTGGTTGCCCTGAATGCGGGAAAAGCTCGAGGAGAGGGTATAGGTATTGAAGGAGCTGAAGCGGTGGTCGCTGCCGCCAAGATTGACAAAACCGCTGGCGCCGAAGCGGGGGAACATCTGGCGGTCGACGACGGAATCGATGGTGGAGGGGAGGCCGAGGGCGGAGGGTTTGAACCCGAGGCCTTGGTTGTCGTAGTCGAAGACGGAGCGGGAGAGGCCGAAGCGGACATTCAGAACCGAAGTGGGAGTCAGAGTGTTCGTGTAGTCGATGGATCCGGAGGGCTGGCGGACACCCTGCTGGACGCGTCCCTCGGCAATCGTCAGGTCGTCCGGGAAATAGACCGGCGGAGAATCGAGATTCTCACGCCAGGAGACGCGGGCGAAGATCCGCTGTTGATCGGTGATGTTGTGGTCGACGCGGCCATCGATCTGATCCTGATCGAAGGAGCGGGCGCCTGTATTGAAGAAGTTGTTGAGGTTGGTCACCGCATTCGTGACGGTATTCTGCTGGGGAAAATAGCGCATCACGTTGCGCGCGACGGGGTCCATTTGAGAGGTGGGGATGACGTTGCCGGGGAAGGCGCTGCGGACGAAGCCGCTCCCCTGGGCGCGGGTGGTGAAGGGATCGTAGATGGTGATGAGGGAGCCGTTGCTGGCGCGTGTCTGGCTGAAATCGCCGGCTCGCTGCTGGGCGGTGGGCACAGAGGTGGATGTGTTGGCCGAGGAGCGCTCGCGGAGCCCTTCGAAACTGCCGAGGAAGAACGTCTTGTTTTTGATGATGGGGCCGTTCACCATGGCGCCGAACTGATTGCGTTTGAAGCTCCCCAGCGACCGTCCCTGGCTGTTGTTGAAGAAATCGTTGGCGTCGAGTTTGGAGTTGCGGAGAAATTCGAAGATGCTGCCGTGGAGATCGTTGGAACCGGACTTGTAGACGACGTTGACGACTCCGCCATTGCTGCGCCCGAACTCCGCGGAGTAGTTGGAGCCGAGCACCTTGAACTCAGCGATCGCTTCGACGGGCGGGAAGGTGGAGTTGCCGGAGAAGCCGTTGACGGTAGGGTGGGCCGTGGAGACCCCATCGACAAGGATGTCGAGCATGGAATTGCGTGCCCCGTTGATGGCGTAGCCGGTGCCGTAGGTGGTGCTGACGCTGCCCGTAACGCCCGGAGTCAGATAGAGCAGGGAGAAGACGTTCCGGGTATTGAGTGGCAGTTCCGTGATGCGCTTGTTGTCGACCACCTTGCCCAGCACCGGAGTCCACCGTCTCCAGCAAGCCGGCGTCGGCGACGACTTCCACAGACTCGGAGACGGCGCCCACCTCAAGCCGGACATCGACGCGCGCCTGCTGGCCGATGGAGAGCAGAATGCCACGACGGACAAATTGCTTGAAGCCCGGTGCGCTGACGTCGATCACGTACTCGCCCCGCGGGACCTCGCTCAACGCATAGTTGCCACCTTCGTTGGTAGTAACCGACTGTGTGCGGTTGGTGGCCACATCGGTCGCCTTCACGGTGGCCCCCGCGACTACTCCTCCGGTCGGGTCCATCACGGTGCCGACGATTCTCCCCGTGAAGGACTGGCTCCACGCAAGCATGGGGACCAGGAACAACAGCGAAGCGGCCAGCGCCGGCCTGGCGGTCCAACCGGCGACAAACCGGGGAGCAGAGTGGGAAATCATGGAACTCTCCTTGTCAAAGCAGCAACATGGGCACACATGAGACGATTCACCAAGTCCGGAGAACAGCCGACGGAGAACTGCAAGGTGAAGACCCGCTCATGCAAGAAGACTTAGATTAGGCTACTTCAGTGAGTATTCTGTAACAATAACGTAACAAGCCGATGGCACCATAATTATCAAATTTTAATCATATCGATGCCTTCCGGTGCCCCGTCCGTAGGGTTCCAGACCCGAGGCTTTAGGACCGTCGCATCGGTGGCGGGCCAGTTGTTGGGTGATCCGGTCGCCGGCTTGCGGGAGGCGCTGTGCGGCCGCGAACAACAGGGGGCACGCGCGGTATGGAACGGAACCGCCCGAAGTGTCTGCGCCGAGGCTCGTCGTTCCGCGGATCCGCACCCGTCACATCATTATCCATTCGCTCAAATGCGCCCGGAGTGCGTTGCTACACTGAAGTCAGGCTATGCGACCCGAGCACAAGATCCACGGAGGTCACACCCACGTACATGGAGAGGGTTGCGGGCACACGGCCATCCGGGTGGGGGAGGAGATCGCCTACCTGCACAATGGCCATCTGCATGTGCCGCATGGGGATCACGTGGACGAGACGGTAATACCGGTGACGGCGAACAATCCGGAAGGGTGCGGCTTGCCGGTGGGCACGGAGGGGCACGTGCATGGTCCGCGCTGCGGACACGAGGCTGTTCCACACGGGGATCATGTGGACTACCTGGTGAATGGCGAATTGGAGCACCCGCATGAGGGTCATTGCGACTCGCACGGCAGGGTGGAAGTGGTTCCGAACGACTAGCGGCGGGCGCTTCGGGCGGTCAAGGCGGACCTAAAGCCAGTATTCCCATTTGCCGGCAAAGATGATGTAGCCGCAGAGCACGGCGTTGGTGACGGCGTGGGCGAGGATGCAGTCGCCGAGGGACTTGGTGCGCACGATCCAGAGGTTGTAGATGGCCCCGGCGATGAGTCCGACCTCCCAGTAGGGCCCGTGTTCGGAGGCGAACAGTAAGCTGGTGATGGCGAACGAGGAGAATGACCAGGCGCCGAGCGGAATCTTGCGGAAGTCATTGTCGATGAGCCAGCGCAGAAGCCAGCCGCGCCAGAAGAGCTCCTCCACGATGGGGACGATGAGGACGGCGCGGAGGGTGCGGAACAAGAGCACGAAGGCGCTCATGTGAAACCCGTCGGGCAGGGAGCTGGCTGCCTTTCCCGTGATCGAGTTGGAGAAGAGCCAGTGTTGGCGGTAGCCGGGGATGAGGGCGTCCGGGGCCACCCAAATGACGAAGACGGCGATGCCCACAGCGATGCTGGCCAGCCAGTGTGGCGCGCGGAATTCGAGCACGCCGCGCGAGAAATACCAGATGACGGCGGCCAGCACGGCAACGCGAAAGGGGAACTCCCACTCACCAAGTGAGAGCGCATCGCCCAGGGCGAGGAAGGCGACAAAGATGAGGAAGGGAGCGACGTAAGGCGCCGCGGGATGCTTCAACATGGAATCGATCTGGCGGCGCGAGGCTGATTGACTAGCCGATGCGGCTCATCAGCTCCTTGATTTTCGACATTTCGTCTTGGCGCGGGCTATGCTTCATGGCCGCCTCCAACTCTTTCTTGGCTTGCAGCTTGTCGCCCTTTTGAAAAAGAGCAATGGCAAGGTGGTAGCGCCAGGTGACGTGGTCAGGCTTGATCTGCAGCAGGTCGCGGAAGATCTTGATGGCGTCGTCGGAGAGATTTTTCTTGATGTAGACCCAGCCCAGCGTGTCGGCCACGTCGGGGTTGTTAGGCAACTTCTGCTTGGCGCGCTGGGCGTAGGTGAGGGCCTGGTCGAGGTCCACGCCGCTTTCGGCCATCATGTAGGCCAGGTTGTTGAGGGCCACCGGGTTGTCGGGCGAGATGCGGAGGATTTTCTCGTAGATCGGCTTGGTCTTGGACTTCTCGTTGGAGAGTTCGTGGATAACGGCGATTTTGAGCAGCGGCAGGGTGTTCTGCGGGTTGAGTGAGGAGGCCTTTTCGAAGTACTTCATGGCTTCAGGCAGTTTGCGCGCGCGGAGGTGGGTTTCGCCCATGCGCAGGTTGAGGTCCTCGGAGTCAGGCGCCTTATCGAGGAGCACCTGGTATTCCTGAATGGCGCGCGGATAATCACCGGAGCGGACGTGCACGTTGGCTAGCGCGAGCCGGACGACGCGGGGGTCCTTGGTATTGGCCAGTTCTTTTTCGAGCAGGGCGCGGGCCTCGGCGGGACGGTTCTGGGCCATGGCGATTTCCACCAGTCCGAGCAGACCGCGGGAGTCCATTGGCTTGGAGTTATAGAGCTTACGGAACGCCTCTTCGGCGTCACCCAGTTTGCGCTCGGAGTAGTCGATCATGGCCCGCAGATAGTAGGCGTCGTTGTTGTCGGGGCTGATCTGGAAGATGGCGTTGATCTCGCCGCGGGCGCCGGCCAGATCCCGTTGCCCCATCAGGGCCGAGGCGCGGATCAGGTGGCCGGGAATGCTGCGGGGAGCCTGTTGCAGGATCTCTTCGGACATCTGCTTGGCCTTGGGGAACTCGCCCTTGAGCAGGTGGATGCGCGACAGGGCCAGGCGCGGGGGCAGATAGCTGGAGCGCAGCTTGATGGCCTCGTCGAATTGGACGCGGGCCTGGTCGAGTTCGCCCTTGGACATGAGGGCTTCACCGAGATTAAAGCGCACCACCGGGTTGTCCGGCATACGGGTGATGATGGACTGAAACTCCCTGATGGAGGTCTCGACATCGGCCTTGGAGCCGCCGCGCATGCGCAGGCTGGCGCGAATGGCCTGGGCCTCGGCGTCGTCCTTGTTTTCCTCCACCACCTTGTTTGCCAGGGCGACGGCTTCGGCGCGCCGTCCCTGGAGGTTCATCACCTCGACGATGCGCTTCTGGTAATCCTTCTTGGCCGAGGCGTCGGCCTGGATGCCGGCTCGTACTCGGAGATGGCCGACTCAAAGGCGCCGATGCGGAAATAGAAATCGCCGGCCACTTTATGCCCGGTGGGAAAGTCCTTTTTGTTGGCGGTCAACCGCGCGAGCGTGGCCTTCATCTCGGCGTCCTTTTGCGCTCGCAGGTAGTGGGCGGCAAGCTCTGTGTAGTAGACGGCGACTTTGGGGTTGTTTTCGAGCTTGCCCTTGAGGATGGACTCGGCCTCGGGGATGTTCTTCTGCGCCAGGGCGTTCAGATACAGGAAGTCGTAGAGGGGGCCGTAGTTTTTGTTCTTGGCGAGAAATTCCTTGCCCAGGGTGATGGACTTTTCCTTTTCACCAGCGCCGTAGAGGGCCTGGACATAGGCCAGCATCACCGTGGTGTCGTCGGGCTTCACGGCGAGGGCCTTTTCGAAGAAGCCGGTGGCCTCGGGCACTTTGTTTTCAGCCACCAACTGATAACCCTTCATACGCAGCCCGGCGAATGACTTCGGATTCCGCTTCAGCATCCGGTCGGACAATTCACTGAAATCGGTGAGCAGTTGTTTGAATCGAGTGCGGTCCGAGAGGTAGATGCTGAGGTAGAGGTCCCCGAGGCGCGAGGAGGCGTCTTCATTCTCCGGCTGCAGTTCGGAGGCCCGTTCGAATGCCCGCAGGGCGTCGCCATAGCGGCCGAGGCGCAACTCGGAGAGGCCGAGGCGATAGTAGGCTTCGCCGTACCGGGCGTCCTTTTGCAGCGCTTTGCGGTAAATGATGCTGGCTTCCTTGAACTTGTTCTCCTTGAAGTATTTGTTGCCGGCCTCCAGGAGACGCTTTTTTTGCGTCTCGGGGCTGCCACAACCGACAAGGGTGAAGATGGCGACGAGAGCCAGAATGAACAACGATGCAAAACGAGGTGCCCTGGACATAGTTTCCCTACTAGATTAGTCCATCATATCTCCCCAAGGTGGGCAATGGGACTACAGAGGCAGCCAAGGCGGGAAAACGGCCTAATTCCGATCGGTACGAAAGGACTACGGGAGAAGCCCCCGCCCGAGGGTATCGGACTGCCGCGGCGCGGGGGTAAGGCCGGCTATTCGACCGTGACGTAGGGGACAGCGGGGCCCGTGGTGGGGCTGGAGACCCCTCCGATTCTCACGGTGACGGGAAGATCAACCCCTTTCCAACGCGCCCCAGGCACCATGAGGTTGATCTGATAGAGCCCGATGTATCCCGGCACGAGGCCGCTCCATTCCACGATCATCTCCGTGCCTCGAATGGTGGGATCGCCGAAGTAGACCTTCACGTCATCGGTTTCGGCGAGCGGCTCAGCGGGGGCGGGATTGCCCGTGGTGACACGGCCTCCGGTGGTGACGCCCAGACCGGTGGCGTACAAGGTGAGCCGGCGGTCGCGTTGGGCGGGACGGTCGCGCGAAACCGGGGTTCCATCGGGGTGGAGGATGGCGGGCATATTGCGGATGGTGTCCACGAACACCGCCGGGGCGTACTTGGCAACGCGGACCGAGGTAGTGGTGGAGGCCGACAGCCGGTTGAGGTTGCGGATCACCATTTGGTAGGTGCCTGCGGCAAGCGTGGTAGGGATCTGGGCGTTGATCTGTCCTTCCGAATTGAGCAGAAGGGGGATCGGCGAGTTATTCAAAGTCACACAGGCGCCGCCCAGGACGGTGGGCAAGGGGGTTGAGGTGTACGAGGCCGTGTCGCCGAAATTGCGGCCGAAGATGGAGAAGAGCCCGCCGGGGGCGAGGGCCGGCGTGTAGCTGGCGATGGAGACGACGCCGCCCGGGTTGACGGCGGGGCGCTGCACCTGCTGGGCCGGCGCGAGCGAGACAATCGACAGCCCGCTGGTGGTGAGCGCGTAGGCGTTCGTCCCGGAGGCGTCGACCACCATGGTGCGTCCATCGATATTGGCGCGCTGATTGCCGGTGGGCCGGGAGAGCGGGCGCTCCAGCGGGGTGGCGGTGCGCAGGACGTTGCCGGTGTTCACATCCACGATTTCAATGGCGCCGTTGTCGGTGACGATGGCCGCGGCATTCGTGACGACAGGTTGAGCGAAGCGGGCAAACTGGGTGGCGCCGATGGTGGCCACGGCGGCCACGGGGCGGTTGACGTTGGTGGTGGGCAGGCCGGGCCGGGGAGGTGTTCCGGGAACGGTGCCGGCGTTGCCGACCGGCGTGAGGGCCTGGTTCAGGAGGAGGCCGTTGACGAGGAAGTACTGCCCGCGCGGACCGACGGCGATGGGGCCATAGTAGCCGGTGATGGGCGCCGTTACCACCTGCCGGCTCTGGACGAAGTCGTCGAGCAGAGCGTCGTACAGGTAGGCAAAGCCGTTTCCGGCAAGCACGATGGCGGTTTCCCCATTGGGGCTCGACGCCATGGTCCACGGGCTGGTGAGCACCTGCACGCCCTGGTTGTTCGGGGGGAGCACGGCGGTGTTGAAGCGCTGCGGGAGGGCGTCCTGACCAACGATGCGCCACAGTGTGCCGTTGCTCATCATCACCAACGGGCCGCGCTGGGTGGATGTGATCAGGCGGGGCGTCACCAGCGCCACGTTGGTATTGAAGGGCAGGGCGGGAAAGCGCACCGTTCCGGTGACAGCGAGGGCGTCGAGATCGATGATCGAGATAGTCTCCCCGCCGGAGTTGGCCACATACAGCGTCAAGCCATCGGGGGCCAGGGCGAGCGAACGCGGCAGTTGCCCGACTTTGATTGGGTCCAGCAGCCGCTGCGCCCGCATGTCGAACACCTCGATGCGGTTGAGGCCGGAGTTGGCGATGTAGATGCGCTGCCGGTTGATGTCCTGCACCATATCCGTGAGCCCCTCGGCCGGGGTCAGGTTGATGGGAATCTGGAAGATGCTGCCGGTCGCCTCGAGTTGCGGTTGTTCTGGTAGACACGAATGGCCGGAGGGATATTGATGGCCTCGTTGGATTGCACCAGGAACAGGTGCGTGGGCGAGGCCGTCCCGAGCGAGCGGGCCGCGGCGGCGTTGAAGGTGAAGTTGAAATTCACACCATCGGCGGCGACCGTGGGCCGTACCTGCGGCGCAGCGGCGGCGGTGTTGGCGGCCGCCCCTCCGGCGCCGGGCAGAGTAATGATGATGCCGCCCCCGCCGACGATGCCGCCACCCGCGCCGCCTGGTCCGCCGATGCCGGGGATCTGAATGACGCCGGTATTGGTGGCCTCGGTTTGTACCGTTGCCGTAGCCGTCATGCGCCCGCGACCGAGGTTGCGCAGAGAAGCTGTGCCCGTGCGCCGGTTGGCGTAGACGCCGCACTGATCGTTGACCAGCAGTTGGACGTTGGTATCGAGCATGGCGATGGGGTTGTTGGCTCGCCGTGCCCACGGAATGATCATGAAGCCGGACTCCGAGAGGGCGTAGATATTGGCGCCGTCCTGGCTGATCACCATCTGGCCGGCGGCGTTTTCCGGCAACTGGAGGGCGGTTTCAATGAGCAGGTTGTCCGGGTCGTTCACCATCAACTGGCTGACGTTGGGCCGGGCGGCAGGGTTTTGCACAGGGGCGATGTTGAAAGCGGTGAAGAGGCGGCCGCCATCGGGCGTGAAAATGCTGCCGCCCTGGTTCTGTTGCAGGTTGAAATTGGTTCCGGTGGGGAACGGATAGTTGGCGTTGGCAGCGTTTTGCTGGGCCATCACGGCGAGCGTTTTGGAGTCGAGCAGGTGAGCCCGGCCATGAACTTGGAGCCATCCAGGGCCACGCTGACCAGGGGGCTGACGCTGGTGAGCAGACGTGCTGCGCAACACCACGCCGCTGGCGACCTCATAGACGAAGGCGACGCGGTTGTTGGCGTTCGGCAGGTTGACTCCCATGATGAAACGCCCGTCCTGGCTGGCGGCCATGAAGCTGCGCGGAATCAGCGCCGGACGCCCGAGGTTGGTGGGCGGCAGCAAGGGATTGGCCGGGGCGGGGGGCGACACGGTGACCGGAATGAGCGCCTGGTTGGTGCCGCTGGCGGCGGGGTCAAAGATGAGCAGCACATTAAAGGCGTTGTTCTGCCCCGTGCCGACAGTGGAGATCAACACGCCTCGTCGTAGCCCACGGCGACGCCTTCCGGCTTGGCCGGCAGCGAGATGCGCCCGGACACCTGAAGGTTGGCCGTGGACATCATCACCAGCGAAGAGGCACCGTTGCAGACGACATAGAGCGTCTGCCCGTCGCGGGAGAGGGCCGCCGCCAGAAGGCGCGTTCCGGCGACGGGATCGAGGAAGCGGCGCTGTGGAATCGAGTAGACATCAATCTGGGTGCGCGTGGAATTGACCAGATAGAGGCGCTGGCGCTGGTCATCCAGGACCAGATCGGAGGCGCCGCCGGTCACCGCAACGACGGTCCCGAAGGTGGCCGCCGGCAGCACGGATGCACACGCCGCAAAGAAAAGGAGAAGAGAGCCGAGAGTACGCGCGTACCGCATGAACGATACATCTTAACCCGCCACGAAGGGGCGAGTTGCGGAGTGTCAAGAAGGTTTAACAGAGGCGTGCTGGCCGCCGGCGGCTGAAGGCGGCCAGGAGCCGGCCTGCACAGCCGCCAGCAGCGCGCCGGTGCGGTGGAGCAGGACGAAGCGCGCCCGCTCGATTTGATGTTGGGCCGCCAGCCAGGCCAGCCACTTCTCTGCCTCATTGCGCCGGGCCGACTCGACTTCCGGCAGTGACCTTCGCCCATTTCGTGCCGCTTCAGCAGAACGGTGGGCGACTCGCGGGCGACATCAAAGATCGAGCCGCGCCACCTCAGAGGAGGTCTGGGCAGCGCCGCAAAGGCGACGTAGTCCTCATTCACTCTCAGGGCAGATGCGGTTGCGCACGGCCTGGATCTCCGTGCGCAAGCGGCTGGTTTCGAGTGTTGCCTGGGCGGCTTGGGCCTGGGCGGCGGGACCGAGAAACAGGGGCACGGTGCCGGACACGCCCAATTGCGCGTTGCTGCGCTGAAAGCGGTTGGAAGTACTCGTCGTAGTTGTTGAACTTGGCGAACAGGCCGCATGGGCGACGAGGTCGAGCGTTGGGCAGGCGCGCGGCCCGCGCCGACCGTCCTTCCCACTGCTTCGCTGTGAGGTCAGATCCAGCTTGCGCAGTTCCTGGCTTTGCGCCCAGGCTGGGTGCGGGCCGCATCTTCGATTCCGGAACATCCGGCAGGGCCGCTCGCCGGGCAAGGGCGACGCGATCTCCGTTCATAGCTCAACCCGGCGGCCAGCGTCGACTCGAAAAAGCAACTGGCGGTCGGCTTCGAGCGACTGGGCCTGCTGCCGGGCCTGACGGACTCCCGGAAAGCGGCCTTGCGCGCCTCGATGGCAGTTCCGCGCCCGCTTCCACGCGGCGGCAGGCGCGTGATGGCTTCCAGGCGCTGCGCGCTGTCCACCTGCCGCGCCCAGAACGCGCCGCATGTTCGGCGTCAAGCCACAATTCCACCGTTCGCATCACGGCGTCTTCCGAGCGCGCCCGCGTGACGAAGCCCATGCCGCGCGCCGCTTCCTTCGTCTGTTCGAGAGCATAGGTCTTGGAGCGGTTGAAGACGCTCGAAACGGCGCGGGCCTGCACAACGCTGGGGGGCCGAACCCTCGATGCCGTGGGAAATACTTAGGAGTAAGCGAGGCCTGACCGGCATAGAGGCTTGGGAACGGATCGCGCGCCACGCGCACCTGCTGCGCGGCCTTCTGTTCCTCCAGCCGGGCCATGAGGATGTCGGGGTTCTGCGCCGAAGACAGCGCGCGGCTAGTGCAGCGAGAGCGTGTGGACCTCGGCGCACCGCAACGGGGCGGCGAGCAGAAGGCTGAGGGCCAAGCGCATGAGGAACTCCTGTTCGTAACGCAGGGCTTCGACGGGATTGAGTTGCGCGGCGCGGCTGGCCGGCAGGCCGCAGAGGCCATCGGCAAAGAAGCGCACACTGAGCGGCATGGCCACGCCAAGCAGGATGCCGAGGAACCCGCCGCCGACGCTGATGAGCACGGCTTCAAGCAGGAACTGGCGCAGAATCTCGCCGCGCGTGGCGCCCACCGATTTTCGGATGCCGATCACGCGCGTGCGCTCGGTGACGTGACGAGCACGATGTTCATGATGCCGATGCCGCTGATGAGGAGCGCGATGGCGGCGACGAGGATGAGCACCAGGGTCAGGATGAGCGCGTCCGAGGAGGCTGGCTTCAAGGATCGCCGTAGGTTTTCCACACGTTAGCGCGCGCGCCGGGGCGGTGGCGGCTTTCGAGGATCTGCTGGACGATGGCGTTGACCGGGCACGACGTCGCCGTGCGCACCCGCACGTACATCGGGTCGATCCGTCTAGGGGGTGGTGAAGTAGCGGATGACGGAGAGGGGAACGACGTGGTCTCGTCGGCCAGTTCCAGAGCCTGTGGTGCTCGTCCTTTTCGCGGAAGACGCCGATGACGGTGAATTGCAGCCCATGGACTTTCAGCACCTCTCCGATGGCGTTGCGCGGCGAACTTTGTAGGCGCTCAGCCAGCCGCCGCGTGAGCACGGCGAGCCTTCTGGCGCAAGGCGACATCGCCTGCGTCCAGGAACCGCCCGGCCAGCAGAACGGGTTGCGCACAGGCGCGTAGTGTTCATCGGAGCCGAGCACGGCCACGTCCTGTTCGCGGCCGGCAATCACCATGCGGTCATAGTTCGGACATGACGCCGGTGGCGGCCGTATGCGCGGGACAAGCGTTGCCGCGCACGGCCTCGACGTCGGCCATCTTCACAGTCGGCGTCGACCTTGGTGGCGGTCTGCGGAGACCGGCCTCGTAATAGGCGAGATCATGTTCGAGCCGATGCCGCGATCTGTTCGAGGATGTAGTCACGCGAGG
>JADJOP010000013.1 GCA_016713735.1 Bryobacterales bacterium | reverse complement strand
CCATCCTGGTCCTATATGCGCGTCGCGACCCGTGTGGATGGCCTTCCTCTGGTTCCTCGTCTCCGGCCTCTTCGTTGAAGCCTGCCGCCCAGGCTGTGCCCGGATTCAAGATCCGTTACACCTGCCGCGAAGGCCGCTTTAAGGTCCGCTACGGCGGCGGAAACGGCCCCTGGCACTACTGTTACGACAAAACCTACTACACCGACAAGACCATCCCCCCCGACATCCGCGCCTTCTTCGACAACATGGACGCCAAACTGGCCGAGGTCGATGCGAAGTTCTCAACCCCTGAGCATCTGCAGCAGCGCGCCGAGTGGAAAGCGAACGTGGAAGCGCGCCGGCAGTCCGCCGGTATGCGGTCCACCGCTCCAAACTCCCCGGCCGCCCTTCGCGGACGCCCCATCCTGCCCGCCGCCGCCGGCGGCATCGAAGCCAGCGCCAAACCCGAAGCCCAGCCCCTCGCGCCGGAAACCCTCAAGACCCTCGCCCCCGGCTCACCCGCCGCCGACATCGTCGCCGCCCTCGGCGAGCCCCGGCAAAATCTCCACCGGCGAAAACGCCGAATCCTGGACCTACGTGCTCACCAGCGGCGCCTTCGCCAAACTCCGCCTGGAAGACGGAAAACTGAAGTCCGTCGAACTGCCCTAACCGCTCAGCACTCACCCGTCGCCCCGCCCCGCCTCACTCCCCCCACGCACCCGCCCCCGTCTCATCCCCGCCGCGACCGCTCCGTTCTACCCCCCGCCGCGACCGCCCCCCTTCCTACACCCCACGCACCCGCCCCTTCCTACCCCCGCCGCGACCGCCCCGCCTCACCCCGCAGCCGCCCCTTGTGTCGCCCCTTGTGTCGCCCCTTGTTGGCTCCCACACCCGCAATGCGATACACTCCCGCCAGCGGGAGGTCTTCATGCTACGTGGTCTTTTTCTCTCTTTTCTCACCGCCTCGGCAATCCTCGCCCAGGCTCCTTCGGCCAGCATCGTAGGCCGCGTCACTGATGCTTCCGGCGCGGTCATCCCTGCCGTCCCCATCACCGTCACCAACCTCGACACCAACTTCATCGCCCGCGGTGAATCCAACGGCTCCGGTGAGTACACCATCCCCTACCTCAACCCCGGCCGCTACTCGCTCGAAGCCAAATCCGAAGGCTTCCGCCTCCACCGCCGCAACGAATTCACCCTCGCCGTCGACCAGGTCCTTCGCCTCGACCTCTCTCTCGAAATCGGCGCCACCACCGAAAGCGTCACCGTCACCGACACGCCTCCCCTGCTGAACACCGAAAACGGCGCCCGCGGCGACGTCACCACCAACGAAGAGATCCGCGAAATGCCGCTGGCCGGCCGCAACTTCAGCGACCTCGCCTACCTCACCGGCGGCGTCATTCCCAAGGGCGAAGACGGCGACGGCGCCTATGCCATCAACGGCGCCCGCGCCGACAATGTCGGCTTCCTCATCGACGGCATGAACAACACCCAGCGCCGCAACACCGGCGCCATGGTCAACCCGCCGCTCGAAGGCGTTCAGGAATTTAAGATGATCACCTCTGGTTTCTCAGCCGAATACGGCCGCTACGCCGGCGGCATCCTCAGCGTCGTCATGAAAAGCGGCGGCAACCGCTTCCACGGCTCGCTCTATGAGTTCATCCGCAACGACTTGATCGATGCCCGAGGCTTCTTCGAACTGAACAAATCCGTCCTCCGCCGCAATCAGTTCGGCGCCACCCTCTCTGGCCCCGTACGCATCCCCAAACTCTACGACGGCCGCGACAAAACCTTCTTCCTCTTCTCCTGGGAATCCCTCCGCTCCACCGCCGGCGCCAACCAGCGCGGCATCGTCCCCCAACCCGAAATGCTCCGCGGCGACTTCACCAAGGCCACCGACGCCCTCGGCCGCCCGCTCAACATCAAGGACCCCCTCAACCGCAACGTCCTCTTCCCCGGCAACCAGATCCCTGTCAGCCGCCTCGATCCCGTCGCCCTCAAACTCGCCAGTTACTACCCCCAACCCAACTTACCCTTCTCCGCCAACAATTACGTCGCCCAGGCCAACTCCGAACAATCCTTCAATAACTTCTCCCTCAAGGGCGACCACTCCCTCAGCCCCCGCGACCGCCTCACCCTGAGCACCTTCTGGCGTCCCAACACCTCCTACAACCCCTTCAACCGCTCCCCCATCCCCCTCTTCGGCGCCACCACCGCCACCTTCGAACTCCTCAGCGGCATCCGCTACCTCCGCACCGTCTCGCCTTCGCTCTTCATGGAACTCGGTGTCTCCTTCTCCCGCCGCACCAACAACCAGGGCTGGCCCGACAACACCCGCGACTGGGCCGCCGACGCCGGCTTCATCGGGGCACGAAAAATCCCGTCGCCCTCGGCCTTCCCCAGGTCGACGTCACCGGCTACATCACCCTCGGCCACGCCTACGACTTACCCAAAATCTGGTCCTACAACAATTACCAGTACAACGGCTCGTTCACTTAACATCCGCCGGCCGCCGACTGAAATTCGGCGCCGACTTCCTCCGCTACCAGTACTTCTCCCGCAACTACGGAGACACCCGCGGCCGCATGACCTTCCTTAGCGCTTCACCAACGCGCCCATGGCCGACTTCGTCCTCGGCTGGGCCCAAACCACCCGCCGCCAGATGGACGCCGCCGGACCCTACCACTTAGTCTCAAATTACTCCGGCTTCTTCCAGGATGACTGGAAAATCTCCCCCCCCCCTGACCCTCAACTTCGGCCTCCGTTATGAGCTCATGAAGCCGCCCCAGGAGAAATTCGGCGCCTGGTCCATGTTCGTCCCCTCGCTCGGCCAAATCGTCGTCGCCGGCACCGGCACTCTCTCCGATTTCGACGCCCGCATCGCCGCCACCGGCCTCCAGCAATACGTCGCCAAGGCCGCCGACGTCGGCATGTCGCGCTCCCTCGTCAAGCCCGATTACAACAACTTCGGCCCCCGCTTCGGCTTCGCCTGGCGTCCCTTTGGCGGCACCAAATCCGTCATCCGCGGCGGCTACGGCATCTTCTATGGCACCAGTTCCCTCTACCGTCTGGACGAATACAGCGATACGTACCCCTTCTCCATCAACGAAAGTTACTCCGCCACCTCCTCCAACCCGCTCCTACTTACTGTCTCTGACCCCTACCCCGTCGCCAAACGCCGCGTCGGCGGCATCACCTCCACCGCCGGCCAGCAGATCGACAGCCGCGACCAATACCTCCAATCCTGGAACCTCACCGTTGAACGCGACTTCGGCAAAGGCACCGTCCTCGAAATCGCCTACGCCGGCTCCAAAGGCACCCACCTGCCACGCCGCTACGACCTCAACCAGCCCCTCCGCCTCCTCGAAGTCCGCAACGCCGACGGCTCCTTCCCCCGCCCCTTCCCGGCCTTCCAAACCATCAACTACATCGCCGCCAGCTCCAACTCCATCTACAACTCCGGCTCGCTCACCATCCGCCGCCGCTTCTCCAAACAAATGTTCGTCCGCGCCGCCTACACCTGGGCCAAGTCCATCGACGAATCCTCCAACACCGGTGGCACCATCGCCGCCGGCTTCCCCAGCGCCCAGGACTCCCGCAACCTCCACGGCGAACGCGGCCGCTCCGACTTCGACATCGGCCACTCCTTCGTCGCCAGCTTCATCTGGACCCCCAAACTTACTAACAACCTCTTACTCCGCAACTGGCAGGTCGCCGGCACCACCCGCGCCTACACCGGCCAGCCCTTCACCCCCAAGGTCGCCAACGTCTCGCTCGACCTCGGCGAAGCCGTCCGCCCCGATCGCATCGCCAAAGGCGCCCTCGACACGCCCACCGTCGACGCCTGGTTTGACCGCTCCGCCCTCCCCACCGTCCCCCGCGGCTCCTACCGCTTCGGCAACTCCGGCCGCAACATCCTCGATGGCCCCGGCACCTTCCTCCTCGACGCCTCCCTCTCGCGCCGCTTCCGCTTCTCCGAGTCCGGCGCCTTCCAGTTCCGCCTCGAGTCGTTCAACATGCCCAACCACACCAACCTCTCGCTGCCGGAAACCCGCGTCGACGTCCTCAACGGCGCCACCATCAGTAAAGCCAAGGCCGCCCGCGTCTTCCAACTCGGCCTGCGCATGGAGTTCTGACGCCCCCGCCCCTCGCAGGTATGAAATAATCCCTCCATACCCATGTTGAGGTTCGCCGCTGCTATTTGTGTCGCTTTCCTGTGCTCCTGCACGGGCCCCTACTCCACTGAGAAGGTCGCCGCCAAGGAACAATCCACCCTCACCGTCGCCGTCGAGCGCATTGCCGAGGGCCCCATTCCCGAAGTCGTCGAAGCCAACGGCGAACTCTTCGCCGAAGAGTCGGCCAACGTCTCCACCAAGGTCCCCGGCCGCGTGGAAAGCTCAATGTCGACCTCGGCACCATCGTCAAGCAGGGCGACATAATCGCCGAACTCGAGAAGACCGATTACCTCTTCCGCCTCCACCAGTCCGAAGCCCTCGTCGAACAAACCCGCGCCCGCCTCGGCATCCAGGGCCGCAACGACGACAACTTCAAACCGGAAGACACCGCCACCGTCCGCGAAGCCGCCGCCGCCCTCAAAGAGGCCCGCTTCATCATGGAAACCACTGACCGCCTGGCCAAGGAAGGCGTCGTCTCCAAAATTGATTTCGAAAAAGCCCAGGTCCGCGCCCAAGGCTCCGAAGCGCATTACCAGGGCGCGCTCGCCGAAGTGATGCAGACCCGCTCCCAGCTCACCGAACGCCGCGCCCAGCTCGAACTCGCCCGCCAGCAACTTACGGACGCCACCATCCGCGCCCCTTTCTCCGGCGCCATCACCAAACGCGTTGCCTCCATCGGTGAATATCTCGCCCCCAACGCCACCGTCGTCACGCTGGTCCGCCAACACCCGCTGCGCATCCGCCTCGAAGTCCCCGAGCGCCAGGCCGCCCGCGTGCAAAAAGGACAGCGCATCGACATCCGCCTCGACGGCTCGCCCCTCATGCGGGCAGGACGCGTCGTCCGCCTCAGCCCCGAAATCGGCGCGCAAAACCGCACACTGCTCATCGAAGGCGAAATCCCCAATGAAGACGGCCTCCTCCGCCCCGGCTCATTCGTCACCGGCATCATCACCGTCAACGCCTCGGCCCGTGGCTTCACTGTCCCCCGCTCGGCGCTGGTCAGCTTCGCCGGCGTCGAGCGCGTCTATCTGGTGAAGAACGGCGTCCTCGACGAAAGCATTACCCGCACCGGACGCCGCCTCGATGGCGACCGCGTCGAAATCCTCGAAGGCGTCAAGGAAGGCGATGCTGTCGTCGCCCAAGCCTCTGACCGCATGTCCAAGGGCACTCCGGTGAAGGTGCGCTAAATGCAGAAACTCGCTGAAGTCTGCGTCGCCCGCCCTGTCTTCGCCGTCATGCTCATCCTCTGCCTCGTCGTCGTCGGCGCGGTCAGCTACTCCAAGCTCGGCATCGACCGCTTCCCCGATGTCGACATGCCCCTCATCTCCGTGCGCACCAACCTCCCCGGCGCCTCCCCCGAAGAGATGGAGTCCACCGTCACCCGCTTCATTGAAGACTCCGTCGCCACCGTCGAAGGCATCGACAACATCCGCTCCACCTCCACCGAATCCCTCTCCGTCGTCACCGTTACCTTTGACCTCAACCGCAACATCGACGTCGCCGCCCAGGACATCCGCGACGCCGTCGCCGGCACCATCGTCAACCTCCCCCGCGACGCCAAACCGCCGCTCATCAAAAAGCTCGACACCGACGCCAGCCCCGTCATGACCCTCGTCCTCACCGGCGAGAAAACCCCGCGCGAACTCTACGAACTCGCCGACCGCAATGTGAAGGACTCCATCGAATCCGTCGGCGGCGTCGGCCAGGTCGTCGTCGTCGGCGGCCAGCGCCGCGCCGTCAACGTCTGGGTCGATGCCGACCGCCTTGCCGCCTACAAAATCCCCATCCTCCAGGTCCGCGACGCCATCGAACGCCAGAACGCCGACATCCCCGGCGGCCGCGTCGACGAAGGCCACCGCGAACTCGTCCTCCGCACCCTCGGCCGCTTCCCTGATCCGCGCCTGTTCAACGAACTCGTCGTCGCCACCATCAACGGCGCCCCCGTGCGCATCCGCGACATCGGCTACGCCGAAGACGGCCACAAGGAACAGCGCACCATGGCCCGCTTCGACGGCCGCGAATCGGTCGCCCTCGAAGTCCGCCGCCAGTCCGGCGCCAACACCATGGAGGTGGTCAACAACGTCAAGGCCCGCCTCGCGCGCGTCGAACAACTCCTCCCCGCCGGCGTCAAACTGGAAACACTTCAGGACCAGTCCCGCTACATCAACGCCGCTTTCCATGAGGTCCAGCTTCACCTCATCCTCGGCTCCATCCTCGCCTCGCTCGTCGTCTTCGTCTTCATGCGCGACTGGCGCGCCACCGTCATCGGCGCCGTCGCCATCCCGGCCTCCATCATCGCCACCTTCGGCATGATGCGCGCCCTCGACTTCACGCTCAACAACATCACCATGCTCGCCCTCGTGCTCATGGTCGGCGTCGTCATCGACGACGCCATCGTCGTCCTCGAAAACATCTTCCGCTTCATCGAGGAGAAAAAGCTCCCGCCCCGCCAGGCCGCCATCATGGCCACCAAGGACATCGGCCTCGCCGTCATGGCCACCACGCTCAGCCTCGTCGTCGTCTTCCTGCCCGTGTCGTTCATGTCCTCCATCTCCGGGCGTTTCCTGTATTCCTTCGGACTCACCGCCACCGTCGCCATCCTCGTCTCGCTGCTCGTCAGCTTCAGCCTCACGCCCATGATGAGTTCGCGCATGCTGCGCCCCGACACCGTCACCGCCCACGGCGGCTCCCGCCGCGGCTTCTACGCCTGGATCGAACGCGGCTACATGGCCATGCTCGGCTGGTCCATGTCCCACCGCGTCGCCATCATGGTCCTCGGCGGCCTCACCATGGCCGCCACCATCCCCCTCTTTCAAATGGTCCGCCAGGAATACCTGCCCACCAACGTCGACGAGAGCGAATTCGAGATGAGCGTCAACTCCCCCGAAGGCACCTCGCTCATCGCCATGCAAGGCGTCATGGACCGCCTCTACGACGACCTCCGCGGCCTCCCCGGCGTCCAACACGTCGTCTCCGTCGTCGGCACAGGCTACCTGCAAAGCCCCAACTCCGGCCGCCTCTACATCCAGCTCGACGACATCGAAAACCGCGTCTTCTCCCTCTCCCGCCTCTGGCGTATGACCCTCGAAGGCCGCCCCAGTGACGCCTTCCGAGGCATCTACTCCCAGCGCGACGTCATGGCCGTGGCCCGCCAGAAGCTCCGCCAGTATCCCGACCTCCGCGGCCGCGTCGGCAACATCCAGGCCCTCAATCAAGGCTCCGCCCCCTACGACATCGACTTCGTCATCCGCGGCCCCGAACTCCTCGAACTCCACCGCTACAGCGAAGCCCTCCGCGAAAAGGCCCTCAACATCCCGGGCCTCACCGACATCGACACCACCCTCCGCGTCAACAAACCCGAGCTCCGCGTCTACATCGATCGCGACCGCGCCGCCGACCTCGGCGTCGACGCCTCCGACATCGCCAGTTCCCTTCGCCTCATGGTCGGCGGCGACGACGAGGTCTCCCGCTACCGCGACGACAAGGTCGCCGAAGAGTACGACGTCGAGGTCCGCCTCCGCGACGGCGACCGCAACTCCATGCTCACCGTCCAGAAGCTCTACGTGCCGTCATCGAAATCCGGCCTCGTCCGCCTCGATAGCGTCGTCGAAATGCGCGAAGCCAAGTCCGCCTACCGCATCGAAGGCCTCGACCGCCAGCGCCAGGTCGCCCTCCGCGCCAACATCCTCCCCGGCTTCGGCCTTGGCGACCGCCTGCCGGAAATGCAGAAAGCCGCCGACTCCCTCAACATGCCCGCCGCCTATTCGACGACCATCATCGGCCGGGGCAGGGAATTCGACCGCACCCTCAAGGAATTCCTCCTCGCCTTCGCCCTCTCCGTCGTCTTCATGTACATGATCCTGGCCTCGCAATTCGAGAGCCTCCTCCACCCCGTCACCATCCTCCTCAGCCTCCCCCTCGCCGTCCCCTTCGGCTTCCTCTCCCTCTGGCTCTTCAACGAAACGCTCAACCTCTACTCCGCCCTCGGCATCTTAGTCCTGTTCGGCGTTGTTAAGAAGAACTCCATCCTCCAAATCGACCACACCAACAACCTCCGCCGCGAAGGCCTCCCCCGCCTCCAGGCCATCCTCCAAGCCAACCGCGACCGCCTCCGCCCCATCTTCATGACGACGGTCACCCTCGTCGCCGGCATGCTCCCCCTCGCCCTCGGCACGGGCCCCGGCGCCGAAGAGCGCCGCTCCATCGCCATCATCGTCATCGGCGGCCAGTCGCTCTCCCTGCTGCTGACCTTAATCGTCACCCCCGTCGTCTACTCCGTCTTCGACGACATCGGCGCCCTGCTCTCCCGCCGCCACGCACACGAAGCCTTGCCCGCCAGTGGGGATTGAAGCGTGCCAAGCGCAACCGCAGGGCGTCACTAGTTACTGACGGGCCTCTTCGCTCAGGATGTCGTGGTACGTCCTGCGGTCAGTTGCGCGACATTCATCCGCGCCCGAAAACGAAGGTCCGAATATTGCCCCCCCGCCTTTTGCTTGTAACGTAGGGGTGCACGGGCCGCGCCCTACAATCAAGCAGAAGGGACCAAACTCTGATACTCTAAGTCGGAATTTAACGTGACCGCTGCTCCGTGGCGAATCTTGGAGGACCCCTATGGTGAGAGAGCCCCTAGTGAAGGCATTGGCGAGCGGCGAGGCCGTTGCGTTCGTCGGGTCAGGCGCGTCAATCTCGGCAGGCCTGCCGGATTGGCGTCTTTTCTTGTCCGATCTACTCAACTATGCGGAAGACCTGCATGGGCTCGGCGGGTGAAGATGGCTGGGTTCGCACAAGGAAGCTCTTGGAGGGGGGAGATTTCCTGCAGGCCGCCGAAATGTTGCAGCGCGAGTTGCCTCGGCCAACGTTCATCAAATATGTTGAATCTGTCTTCGGGGAAAAGCGCGATCCGAATGATATCCATCGGTCTATAGCAAGGCTTCCTTTCTCACTTGCCCTCACCACAAACTTCGATCTGCTGCTTGAGGCAGCCTCAATCCCGCCACGTTCACGTGGCGGGAAACCGATGCAGTTTCAATGCAGTGCGGTCGAGAAAGTTCGCCATAGTAAAGCTCCATGGATCAGCCGATGACGTCGAATCGATACGGCTTACCCGAACGCACTACCGCGACAGCACCCTTGCAAGCCCAGAACTCAACGAGTGCCTAAAGTCGCTCCTGACTTGGAAGACACTTCTGTTCGTGGGTTATAGTTTGCGCGATAGCGATCTCATGTATCTTTTTGATGAGGCGCGCCTACGATTCGGGAAAAAGTTCGGGCCTCATTATGCGATCATGCCTCATCATGAGGCTGATGCAAAGTTCTCCTCGTATTTGAAGGAGGCGTTTTCTATCGAAGTGATCGGTTACGAATTTGTCGATAGCGACGATGCAACGCGGAAAGTAGCCGGCATACTGCGGGACCTCAGCGGCCAAGTCGCGCGCGTGCGATACGAGATGGGTGGTTTCGTTCCCACCGATCCCTCTGCGACCAGACCCCAAGCTGCATACGCGGCATTGGCAAGGGCCGTTCAGTTGACTGGTTCTTATCGCGGAGAGGTGTGTTTAGTTACGGATGACACCGATCCACGGTTGCAAAGGGTGGCCATCTATCCGAACACGAAGGCCAGTTTGTCGCTGCCACAGATAGACCACGACTCGGTGATCGGTACTGTATTTCTTCAGGCGAAAAGTGATGTCAATAATGATTACATTTACCTACCTGAGGTTTTAGACGCACGCACTCATTTAGACAACGCCGGTCACTTTGGGGCCAAGTATGTTTTGTGCGACCCGGACGTAGAGAGCGAGTTGGCTTATCCGATTATTGCGGACGGTCGCCGAGTCGGGACGCTTAACCTGGAGGCCAACACCCACGACGCCTACACAGCCGCCCATATAAGTGTCGCCAAGTCACTATCGGGCGAATTGGGGCAAGTATATATTCAATCCGAGCGGCGACGCATGAGATCTGTCCCGTTGGCCGGGTCTATCGGAAACCCGATTCGATTCAATCAGCTCTAAAGAAGTCGCGTCTCATAGACGCCTTGGGGCACGAGTTCATCCTCTACGAGATTGACTAGAGACCAAGAGATTAATCGCACATCATCCAACGGAGGCCACATTTTACTACAATTTCGACACCAAGAGCTTGGCCACTAGGACTTTCGTCGAGAAGCACGATATCTTTGTGCCGGATGCGCACAAGGAGTTGGCGAAAACAACCGAGGAGCGCAAGCATAGCTGGCTAAATGAAGAGGGCGTGAAAAAGTTCCAGATCACTGGTCCCGTGTACGCATGTCCGGTTCGTCTGGGCGGTTTGACAGAGGCCATCCTGGTAACTTGGATGAACCCTAAATCGTGTAAACTGCCTGTGGATCTCGCAGAGCACCTCGACGGGCTCTTCAGATCATCGTGCCGCCAGGTATTAAGGATAGCTAACTTTGTCGCGAACGATCGATTTGGCACAGAAGAGCTTTCAGCGGAGCACTTTTTGGACAAGCTGGTTTCTAGCTTGGAACCCATCGACCATGGCAAGGTGTGGTCTCCAGCTGATCTCAAGGATGCTCAGTTCCGGAGAGGCATACTCAGTGGGTTGCTAGCCGCCCTTGTTTCTGAGGGGACGGGCTTGAAGCGTGTTCGGGTTTGGCGAACTTCGGTATTCCAGCCAACCGGCCCAGACGGCACCAGAAAACAGCCCTCCGAGTTTCGTTGTGTTCGTTCATTGACCGAAAAGAGTTACACCTCTCAGGGCAAGCCCGATTCTGACGCTTACGTGGGCATGAAGGCCGATGCGGCCGACATTTACTGTCGGTATACGATTGGTCGATTCAGCCATGATCCGTATGCCCGATGGCAGCATCCCGCCATGTTTGGCAAACCTGACTTTAATCACAACATGTTGGACAAGGATCCGCAAGGGGCCTGGATCGTGGCGCCGATAGTCCGGGAGATATCTGGCGAGAATATGCTCTATGGCTTCATCTCTGCGGACAACCATAGCCCGGCAGTGTACGAGAGCGGGAAGCGTGTGAAAGAGCCAAAGCAACACGGGGCCCCTGATTTTCGTGAGGTGGCACAACAATGCCGAATTATGAGTATTGTTGCAGACCTGGCTTCGTTCGTGTTGCCGGATGCGGCGACAGGAAACGGGGGGGGGCACGGCTCTGGTAATGCAACAACCGCCCAGTCGTAGATGGTGATGGCACGGGCGAGTTGCGTTCACTCGACCAAAAGGCCGATCTCTTCCTACTATCCCACTCCATTTCGATTCCGTACGGCGCCAGCATGACCCAACGGCCGGTCTGGGGCCGATACCCGTGGTGCGAGGCACACATCTCTCAGCGCAACCTTTGAAACTGCCACGCAGTTTGGGGCGAAGGGCGGGTTAACCTTCCCGTTGAAACTGCCCATGGAAATGTGCAGATTGGTGGCCAGAATCAAAACGTGCCTCCCCCCATCCCCCCGCGCCGCCTCTGGCTCCTCCTCCTCGCCGCCGTCATCGCCGCCGGACTCCTCTCCCGCACCCTCCACACCGGCCAACCCCTCCTCGACAAATACCTCGGCGACGCCCTCTACGCCGCCATGGTCTACGTCCTCATCCGCCTCACCGCACTCACCACCCGCGTCGCCCTGGCCACCGCCCTCCTCATGACCGCCATCGAACTCTTCCAACTCACCGCAATCCCCGCCGCCCTCTATCGCAACGGCCCGCTCCCCGTGCGCCTCTTCGCCCGCCTCCTCGGCACCCACTTCAGCCCCAACGACCTCCTCGCCTACGCCGCCGGCATCGCCGCAATCGCCACTGCCGACCGCGCGCTGTCCTCACCCCCGCGCCAACAAGTTCACCGGTAGGCCTCCCGCCGGTTCAGCACGCGCAACACCAACACCGTCCCCCCGCCGCACCGGAACCGCACACGGTAATCCCCCACGCGCAGCCGGAACTCAGGCGGATTCATCCCCTGCAGCCGCTTCACGTCCCCCGCGCCGCCCACCGCAAATCGCTCAACCGCCCGCTTCACGCGCTGCGCAACCGCACGGTCGAGAGCCGCCATATCTCCAATGGCCGGCTCCGTCCATTCGACTTCCACTACTCCAACCCCAGCCGCCTCATCGCTTCGGCGTGCGGAATCCCCTTCCCGCCATTCCGTTCCAACCACCCCGCCGCCTCCACCGCCGCCGCACGCTCCTCCTCGCTCTCCTCCTCATCATCCAGCGGCGCACCGGCCAACACACCCGCCACCGGATCGACAATCGTCTCCAGAAACTGAACCAGCCCCGCCAACTGCGTCTCCGGCAAGCGGTCAATCAACTCATGCGCCTGTGCTCGTGTGTTACTCATCCAATCGCCTCCCCGCGCCAGCGCTTCCGCCCACAGGATATCAGCCCTCAACAGCGCCAAATTGAACCTGGCGCGTTCACAATACACCACCCCTGGCTACCCCAGCCCCCGCCGCCTCATCGCCCTCCAGCCGAAAATCGCAATGATCACCACAATCGCCACCGGCTCCGAGTGCAGCCACCCGCCCGTGATCCGCAGCAATCCGTCCACTATCCCCACCGCCACGATCGCCCCACCACCCACCACAGATTCCGCTGCAGGTCCCGCGTCATCTCCTCCAGCATTGGCACGCTATCCCCCCGACGCTTCGGCTGCTCCCCCGCTTCCACCCTCGACTGCCGCGCAAACACCACCAGGAACCCAAGCACCGCCAGCCCGATCACTACTACAAACCACAGCGAACTCATACCGCTCCCATCGGCGCTCGCCCCGCCCGCCGCCACCCGGAAATGAGCCTAGCCGCCCCCCTACTTCCCCAACACCCGCAACTCCACCTTCCGGAACTGCACCGGATGGCTCTCGCTCTGCAGCGAAATCGTCCCCCCTTCCAGCAGCGTCCCGTCGGCCGGCACATTCGCCCCCGTCCGGTTCACGTTCCCGCCCCCCACCTGCGACTTCTCATACCGCAACACCTCTTCCCCATTCACGCGGTGAATGATCTCCCCGGCCCCATGCACCTCCACCTCGGCCCGCACCCACTGCTCCCCATGAAACGTAGGCGACTTCGAATTCGTGCAATGCCGCGTCACCAACTGCCCGCCCATCACCACATTCGTCCCCGGCGTGCACAGGTTCGCCGTCGTCCGCGCCGCCGTTCCGTTGCCCCCCAGCAGTTGCACCTCAATCGAAATCGGGAAATCCTGCTCCAACCCCATGTCCTCCGGCTTCTGGCCGTGAATCATAATCCCCGAATTCCGCGTCGCCCACCCCGGACCGCCCGTGGCCTGGTCGCCGATAAACCGGTACTCCACCGCGATCACGTAATTCGAATACGGCGTCTTGTAGAACAGGTGCCCAAACCGCTCCTTCCCGTTTGGCCCCTGGAACTTGTCATAGCCCTCATAGGAAACCGTCAACATCCCGTCCACCACCCGGAACGTGTTCGCGAAATTCTCCCCCGCCGGATACCCCGTGATCTTCGGCGTCCACCCCGTCAGATCCTTACCATTGAACAATTGCATCCATTTCCCCGGCGACTGAGCCTGGGCCACTACCGGAACGAGCGCTGCGAGAAGTACAAATAGGAGTCGGGTCACGGCATCAGTATACGCCCGCCGCCCCTCCCCGCCAACTCTCCCCGCCCCCCTCCCGGCGGCCCGCCCCGCCGCCCGCCGAAACATTCACTCGCCTGCACATGGGGCATCTCACCCAAAGAGCGGAAGCGCTTGCCGCCAGATGCCGCATTGCCTCCTAACCCCATCCCGAAGTGTCGTCAAATCATCGGCTTATGCGTCCCGCTTATGTGGCGATCAACGTGCCTATATTCATCCCGACATGACTCGTCCCCAAGTTACGATCGATGGCAACGAGGCAGCCGCCTATGTTGCCCATAAAACCAACGAGGTAATCGCCATCTACCCGATCACGCCCTCCTCGAATATGGGGGAATGGGCGGACCAGTGGTCGTCGGAAGGCAAACAAAACATCTGGGGCACGGTCCCCACCGTCATCGAGATGCAGAGCGAAGGCGGCGCCGCCGGCGCCCTCCACGGCGCTCTCCAGGCAGGCACACTTGGCTGTACCTTCACCGCCTCCCAGGGCCTGCTCCTCATGATCCCCAACATGTATAAGATCGCCGGCGAACTCACCCCGGCCGTCATCCACGTCGCCGCCCGCGCCGTCGCCGCCCAGGCCCTCTCCATCTTCGGCGACCACCAGGACGTCATGGCCGTCCGCCAAACCGGCTTCGCCATGCTCGCCGCCAACTCCGTCCAGGAGGTCATGGACCTCTCGCTCATCGCCCAGGCCGCCACGCTCGAATCCCGCATCCCCTTCGTCCACTTCTTCGACGGCTTCCGCACCTCCCACGAGGTCGCCAAGGTTGAGCAACTCACCGAAGACGACATGAAGGCCATGGTCGACGACGAACTCGTCCGCCGCCACCGCCAGCGCGCCCTCTCCCCTGATCACCCCGTCCTCCGCGGCACCGCCCAGAACCCCGACGTCTACTTCCAGGGCCGCGAAACCGTCAACCCCTTCTACCTCGCCTGCCCCGCCATCGTCCAGAACGCGATGGATAAGTTCGCCGCCCTCGCCGGCCGCCAGTATCATCTCTTCGATTACGTCGGCGCCCCCGACGCCGAGCGCGTCATCGTCATCATGGGCTCCGGCGCCGAAACCGTCCAGGAGACCGTCGAATACCTCGTCGAACGCGGCGAAAAAATCGGCCTTGTCAAGGTCCGCCTTTACCGCCCCTTCGCCACCGACGCCTTCCTCGCCTGCCTTCCCAAGTCCGTCAAGTCCATCGCCGTCCTCGACCGCACCAAGGAGCCCGGCTCCCTCGGCGAGCCGCTCTATCAGGAGATCCTCACCGCCCTCCACGAAGGCTATGAAGGAACCCTCCCCCGCATCGTCGGCGGCCGCTACGGCCTCTCCTCCAAGGAATTCACCCCGGCCATGGTCAAGGGCGTCTTCGACGAGATCGCCAAGGACAAACCGAAAAACCACTTCACCATCGGCATCCTCGACGACGTCACCCACACCAGCCTCGACTACGACGACTCCTTCTCCACCGAAGACCCCGCCACCGTCCGCTGCCTCTTCTTCGGCCTCGGCGCCGACGGCACCGTCGGTGCCAATAAGAACTCCATCAAGATCATCGGCGAGGAGACTCCCAACTACGCCCAGGGCTACTTCGTGTATGACTCGAAGAAGTCCGGCTCGATGACCATCTCCCACCTCCGCTTCGGTCCCAAGCCCATCCGCTCCAGCTACCTCATCTCGCGGGCCACCTTCATCGCCTGCCACATGTTCACCTTCCTGGAACGCATCGACGTGCTGCGCGCCGCCGTTCCCGGAGCCACCTTCCTCCTCAACGCCCCCTACTCCGCCGACGAGGTCTGGGACAAACTCCCCCGCCCCGTCCAGCAAACCATCATTGAGAAGAAGTTGAAGTTCTACGTCATCGACGCCCTCACCGTGGCCAAGGACAACGGCATGGGCGTCCGCATCAACACCGTGATGCAGACCTGCTTCTTCGCCATCAGCGGCATCCTCCCCCGCGAGGAAGCCATCGAGCAGATCAAGAAGGCCATTAAGAAGACCTACGGCAAACGCGGCGACGCCGTCGTCCAGAAGAACTTCGCCGCCGTCGACGCCTCCCTCGCCCACCTCCAGGAAGTCACCGTCCCCTCAGCCGTCTCCAGCGTGGTCGAGCTCCGCCCCATCATCTCCCCCAAGGCCCCCGACTACGTCCGCAACGTCCTCGGCGCGGTCTATGCCGGCGATGGCGACCGCCTCCCGGTCAGCGCCATGCCGCTCGACGGCACCTTCCCCATCGGCACCGCCCAATGGGAAAAGCGCAACATCGCCAGCGAAGTCCCGGTGTGGGACGAAAAGCTCTGCATCCAGTGCGGCAAGTGCGTCCTGGTTTGCCCCCACGCCACCATCCGCAGCAAAGTCGTGCCGGAACCCGTGCTCGCCGGCGCCCCGGCCACCTTCAAGTCCGCCACCGCCAAGTGGAAAGAGATGGGCGACCAAAAGTACCTCCTCCAGGTCGCCGTCGAAGACTGCACCGGCTGCGGCCTCTGCGTCGCCGTCTGCCCGGCCAAGGACAAGACCAACATCAAACACCGCGCCATCGACATGGCTCCGCAGCTTCCCCTGCGCGAGCCCGAGCGCGAAAACTGGGACTTCTTCCTCTCGCTTCCCGAAACCAACCGCGCCGCCGTCTCCCACAGCCAGGTTAAGGACGTCCAACTCCTGCAGCCCCTGTTTGAGTTCTCCGGCGCCTGCTCCGGCTGCGGCGAAACGCCCTACATCAAGCTCCTCACCCAGCTCTTCGGCGACCGCACCGTCATCGCCAACGCCACCGGCTGCTCCTCCATCTACGGCGCCAACCTGCCCACCACGCCCTACACCTCCAACCACGACGGACGCGGCCCGGCCTGGTCCAACTCGCTCTTTGAGGACAACGCCGAGTTCGGCCTCGGCATCCGCCTCAGCATCGACAAGCAAACCGAGTTCGCCCTCGAACTGCTCGGCCGCATGAAGGACCAGGTCGGCGCCGATCTCGCCGCCTCCATCCTCGAAGCCGATCAATCCACCGAGCCCGGCATCTTCGCCCAACGCGACCGCGTCAAACAGCTCGTCGGCGTCCTCACCGCCCTCGATACCCCCGACGCCCGCAACCTCATCGCCGTCTCCGACACCCTCGTCAAGAAGAGCGTCTGGATCGTCGGCGGCGACGGCTGGGCCTACGACATCGGCTACGGCGGCCTCGACCACGTCCTCTCCACCGGCCGCAACGTGAACATCCTCGTGCTCGACACCGAGGTCTACTCCAACACCGGCGGCCAGATGTCCAAGTCCACCCCCCGCGGCGCCGTCGCCAAGTTCGCCGCCGGCGGCAAACCGGCCGGCAAAAAAGACCTCTCCATGATGGCCATGATGTACGGCAACGTCTACGTCGCCCGCGTCGCCATGGGCGGCTCCGACGCCCAAACCGTCAAGGCCTTCCTCGAAGCCGAAGCCTACGACGGGCCCTCCATCATCATTGCCTACAGCCACTGCATCGCCCACGGCTACGACATGGTCTACGGCATCGAGCAGCAGAAAAACGCCGTCCAGAGCGGCTACTGGCCCCTGTTCCGCTACAACCCGATGCTCTCGGGCACCGACAAGAATCCCTTCCAACTCGATTCGCGCGCCCCGGCGCTCGCTCTCGAAAAGTACATCTACAACGAAACCCGCTACACCATGCTGGTGCACAGCGCGCCAGAGGAGGCCAAACACTTGCTCGAGCTTGCCAAGCACGACGTCGAAGACCGCTGGAAACTATATGAATACCTGGCCGCACGGCCGGTGAACGGCGCCCCCAAGGGAGGTCAGCAATGAAATCGTCCAACGTCGTCGTCGGGAGCCACCTCGCTACCCGCTACCTGGGCATGGAACTCAAGTGCCCCATCGTCGCCTCGGCCGGACCGCTCGCCAAAGAGGTCGACAACATCCGCCGCATGGAAGACGTCGGCATGGGCGCCGTCGTCCTCCACTCCCTCTTTGAGGAACAGATCGAACTGGAAAGCCTCGCCCTCGACCGCGGCCTCTCCGCCGGCTCCGAGAGCTTCCACGAGGCCATCCAGTACTTCCCCGACATGGGCCAGTACAACATCGGCCCCGACGCCTACCTCGAACACATCCGCAAGGCCAAGGCCGCCGTCAAGATCCCCGTCATCGCCAGCCTCAACGGCGCTACCCCCGGCGGCTGGATCCACTACGCCGGCCTCATGGAAGAGGCAGGCGCCGACGCCCTCGAGCTCAACCTCTACTTCCTCCCCACCGACCCGGAAACCACCGGCTCCCAGGTGGAAAGCCAGTGCATCAAGCTCGTCCGCGACGTCGTCCGCGGCGTCAAAATCCCCGTCGCTGTCAAAATCGGCCCCTACTTCTCCTCCATTGCCCACGTCGCCCGCGACTTCGATGAAGCCGGCGCCGCCGCCATCGTCCTCTTCAACCGCTTCTATCAGCCCGACTACGACCTGCAAACCATGGAGGTCGTCCCCAATCTCCACCTCTCCACCTCCGCCGAGCTCCCCCTGCGCCTCCATTGGACCGCCCTGCTCAGCGGCCGCATCAAGGCCGACCTCGCCATCACCGGCGGCGTCCACACCGCCATCGACATCCTCAAATCCATGATGGCCGGCGCCCGCGTCGCCATGACCACCTCGGCCCTGCTCAAATACGGCATCGACTACGTCCCCAAGCTCCTCACCGACCTCGACGAGTGGATGACCGCCCACGAATACGAGTCCATCCAACAGATGCAGGGCAGCCTCAACTACCTCTCCGTACCCGACCCCGCCGCCTACGAACGCGCCAACTACATGCGCGTCCTCAGCAGCTACCAGGTGCGGCACAACGGTCACTAGACGTCGCCTCCCCCTTGCGCCGGAGCGACTGCCTGCCCGCGCCGGCGCCAACCATGTCCCAACCGCGCCGCCATGCCATCCACGGCTTGGCGGCGCGCTATAATCAGCCACCAGATATGCGCTTATCCCTAGCGATTCCTCTCGCCGCCGGCCTGCTCCTGCTCGCTGGCTGTTCCTCCGCGCCTGAACCCAAGAAGGAGTCCGCGCCGCCCACCCCCGCGCCCTCCGAACCGGTCACCCCCAAGGCCGCCATCCCGCCCTCCAAAGTCGGCGCTCCCGACGTCTTCAAGGTGAAGATGGAAACCAGCAAAGGACCCGTCGTTATCGAGGTCCACCGCGAATGGGCCCCCATCGGCGCCGACCGTTTCTATGAGCTCGTCAAGGACGGCTTCTTCACCGAAGCCCGCTTCTTCCGCATCGTCCCCAACTTCATCGTCCAATTCGGCCTCGCCGCCGACCCCAAAATGACCAAGAAGTGGGACAAGCAGATCGCCGACGACCCCGTCTCGCGCACCAACCGCGCCGGCTCCATCACCTTCGCCACCGCCGGCCCCGGCACCCGCACCTCGCAGATCTTCATCAACCTCCGCTCCAACATGATGCTCGACAACCAGGGCTTCGCCCCCTTCGGCCAGGTCATCGAAGGCATGGAGGCCATCGAGAAGTTGAACTCGGAATACGGCGAAATGCCCGACCAGCAAGCCCTCACCATGCGCGGCAACGCCTACGCCAAAGACAAGTTCCCCCGCCTCGACTTCATCAAGACGGCCACCGTCTTGCCGTAATCCCCCGGGGGCCGCACCTCGCGATTCCGAGCCGCGACCGTGTGGGAGCGGCCCCCCCTACTTCGCATACTCCTCCGGCCGCAACCCCCGCCGGTGCTTCCCGAATCCATAAAACGTCGGCTCATACACCCCCACAATCCCCACATCCGCCCGCTTCGGAATCTTCTTCTCCAACCCCACCGCCCAATACGCCGCATTCACCACCAGCCGCCGCAAATCCTCATTCACCAAATCCACCGACGCCCCCATCGTCGTCGTGAACACCCGCGCCTGCTTCCCCGTCCGCGTCGTGAACGTCCGCACCCACGCCAGCGGCATCATCGGGTCGTTCCACTTCCCCTCCGCCGGCGGGTCCGTCGCATTCATCCCCGCCAACACCTGCCCCAGCAGCAGCGTCGTCGTCCCCTCCGGCAGCAGCCGCACCGTGTAGACATCAGTCGGCCCCCACACATCCTTCACGCCCCGCAACACCGGGTGCTTCTCCGCGCCCGGCGCAATCACCCCCCGCGTCGACTGCACCTTGTGCTTGCCATGATGGCTGATCCACGTCTCGCCCAACACCTGCTTGCCAAATCCGCCCGGCCACTCGCCCTTGTCGCGGTTGTCCCATTGCCGGTACGAGGTCTGCACGTCTTTATCAAAGGCGAACGCATGCGTCGCCGTGCGCAGCCCCATCATCGGCTTGCCGGAATGCACATACTCGTCCCACAGCTTCATCTGCTCATCGGGCAACTGCCGGTACCGCGTCGCCACAATCATCAGATCCGCCGTCCGCAGCGCCTCCAGCCCCGGTATGTTCTTGCGGTTCTCCGGATTCACCCTGCCATCGGGATCCATCGCAAACAGCACCGTCGTCTTGAACCCATGCCGCTCGGCAAGAATCCGCCCCAACTGCGGCATCGCCTCCTCCGAGCGATATTCCTCATCGCCCGAAACGAGCACGATGTGCTTCCCCTTGCCCGGCCCCTTCCCGCCCGCAAACGTCAACCACGGGTCCGCCGCCACCGCGCACGTAACCACCATCGCCGCCACCGCGGCCCGCATCATCACATTCAGTCGCATCATAAAGGCACCGCCAGCATACCCATACTCACTCCTCCCGCACAAGCGTCACGGCTTCGCTCCGGCACCCTCCGCGATACACTGGTCCTCTTCCTATGAGCACCAACCACGCCCCCTCACGCCGCAGCCTCCTCGCCGCCGCCCTCGCCGCCGGCGCCGCGCCCTTGCTCCCTGCCCAGTCCACCCGCCGCAAACCCAACGTCGTCGTCTTCCTCGCTGACGACTCCGGCTGGGGCGATTACTCCATCCACGGCAACCGCAACCTCGCCACCCCGCGCATCGATTCCCTCGCCCGCGACGGCGCTCTCTTCGATCGCTTCTTCGTCTGCCCCGTCTGCGCACCCACCCGCGCCGAATTCCTCACCGGCCGCTACCACCCCCGCGGCGGCGTCCGCGGCGTCTCCACCGGACAGGAACGCCTCAACCTCGACGAAACCACCATCGCCCAAACCTTCAAAGCCGCCGGCTACGCCACCGCTGCCTTCGGCAAATGGCACAACGGCTCCCAAACCCCCTACCATCCCAACGCCCGAGGCTTCGACTAATACTACGGCTTCACCTCCGGCCACTGGGCCGAATACTTCGACACCGAGATGGACCACAACGGCCAGCTCACCCGAGGCAAGGGCTTCATCATCGACGACCTCACCAACCACGCCCTCGACTTCATCGACAAAACCGCTCGCGCCCCTTCTTCTGCTACCTTCCCTACAACACGCCTCACTCCCCCATGCAGGTCCCCGATCAGTACTTCGATCGCTTCGCCGGCAAGGACGTCGCCCAGCGCGCCACCGACCCCGCCCAGGAAGACATGAAGATGACCCGCGCCGCCCTCGCCATGATGGAAAACATCGATTGGAATGTCGGCCGTGTCCTCGACAAACTCAAATCCGCCGGACTCGACCGCGACACCATCGTCCTCTATTTCAGTGATAATGGTCCGAATTCCTGGCGCTGGAACGGCGGCATGAAGGGCCGCAAAGGCTCCACCGACGAAGGCGGCGTCCGCTCGCCTCTCTTTGTCCGCTTTCCCGGCCGCGTCAAACCCGGCACGCGCATCCCTCAAATCGCCGCAGCCATCGACCTTCTGCCCACCCTCGCCGATCTCTGCGCCGTCCCCCTCACCTCCAAGAAGCCCCTCGACGGCAAGTCCCTGCGACCCCTTCTCGAAGGCTCAACCGCCGCCGCTGCCACCGCCGCACCCTCCACCTCCCCCCCCCCGTGGCCTGACCGCATGATCTTTTCCACCTGGGCCAAGCGCACCAGCGTCCGCACGCAACAATACCGCCTCGACAACACCGGCGCCCTCTACGACATGGCCGCCGACCCCGCCCAAACCACCGACATCGCCGCCTCCAAGCCCGACGTCGCCGCCCGCCTCAAACAAGCCGTCGCCGCCTGGTCCGCCGAGGTCCTCCCCAAAGGCCCCGATGATCGCCCCTACCCCGTCGGCTATTCCAAACTCACCTATCTTCCCGCCCGCGACGCCGTCGGCCACGGTCCTATTAAACGCAGTAACACCGCCCCTAACTCCTCTTACTTCACTGCCTGGACGTCCACCGACGCCACCATCACCTGGGATATCGAAGTCGGCACGCCCGGCGACTACGAAGCCACCCTTCACTACACCTGCGCCGCCGCCGACGTGAACTGCGTCATCGAAGCCAGCTTCCTCAACGCCCGCGCCTCCCGCGCCGTCACCGAAGCCCACGATCCGCCCGCCCGAGGCGCTGAAATCGACCGCGTCTTCCGCGGCCCCGAATCTTATGCCAAGGACTGGAAACCCCTCTCCCTCGGCACACTTACCCTCGCCAAGGGCCGCGGCCCGCTCACCCTCCGCGCCCTCAAAATCCCCGGCCAACACGCCATCGAAGTCCGCTACATCCTACTGACACGGAAATCGTAACCATGCGCGCCGCTCTCTACTTACTAGCCGCCACACTCGCCGCCCAAACCACGCCCACCCCCGCCGCCCGACTCCCCTTCGAGGTCCACGACCTCACCATCGGCGACACCGTCACCACCCAAGGCGCGCAACTCAAACTCCTCGGCGTCGAGGAAACCCGCGACCCCATCGCCCGCGCCATCCGCCGCGCCCAGGTCACCCTCTCCATCGACTCCCAAACCGTTACCCTCGACTGCGGCAACTACAACCTCCCCCGCACCGTCGGCCGCCTCCAAGTGGATTGCTCCGTCACTGGCGGCTACCGCAAAAACGAGCGCGCCGACCCTTGGAAACTCGAAACCTACGCCCGCCTCCGCACCTGGCCCGCCGGAGCCCCCTGGCTCCCGCCCGGCGCCTGGAAATATCCCGTCGGCCAGCGCTGGTTCGCTACCGCCACCCAAATCGGCAACGAACCCACCTACATCGACGGTGGCGACGTGGCCACCCGCAAGCAGATCTACTATCACACCGGACTCGACATCGGCGGCGCTGAAGGCTTCACCCCCGTTGTCGCCGCGACCGACGGGCTCATCGTCTCCCTCGCCGGTAAGAAACTCCCCGATCACACCGCTCCCGTCATCTCCCCCCGCTACGACGTCATCTACTTACTCGACTCCCGTGGCTGGTATTACCGCTACTCCCACTTCCACTCCCTTAACCCCGCCCTCAAACTCGGCGACCGCGTCATCCAGGGCCAGCGCCTCGGCCTCCTCGGCAAGGAAGGCGGCAGCGGCGGCTGGACCCATCTCCACTTCGAGCCCCACATGCAATTCCCCAATGGGAAATGGGGCTCCCTCGACGGTTTTGCCTTTCTCCTCCAGGCCTACCAACTCGACTTTCCCACGCCCCTCATCATCGCCGCCCGCCCCCACAAGTTCGTCAAAACCGGCGAACCCGTCACCCTCACCGCCCACGTCCTCTCCGGCGCCCCCGCTGCCCCCATCGCGCCCGTCACCCGCATGTACACGAAACCCGGAACTTACTCTGAGTTATTCGAGGTCCGTGACGCCCAAGGCAACCTCGCCCGCGACTCCGCCATCGTCAGCGTGCTTAACGCCGCCACACCCGAGGCCCCCTACATCAGCCTCCACGCTGCTTACTATCCTTCGCTCGACGCCCGCGCCGGCCGCCCCATCACCTTCCAGGCCCGCAGTTTCCTCATGAATTACAGGCCCATGCCTACTGCCCCCGCCCAGATCACCGAACGCTGGGACTTCGGCGACGGCTCCACCGGCGTCTCCCACAGCGACGGCAACGCCTCCAAACTCGCCCCCCACGGCTACGGCCGCATCGAACACACCTACACCAAACCCGGCCGTTACTTAGTCAAGGTCGAGTCCACCGCCCCCGACGGCGCCGAGGCCCGCATGGTCCTCGACGTCATCGTCGGCAAGTAACTTCTAACTCTCACTCTCACTTTCGCCGCGCGCACTCCGGGCGCCGCGCCGCCGCGCCATCACCGCCGCCCCGTGACAGAACCGCGAGCGTAAGCGAGTCGGTATCCTAACTCTTACAACGACCCATACTTCTCATAAGCCGCCTTCACCGATACCCCGCGCCGCAAATCCTCCCGCATCCCCTTCTCCTTCGCATAAATCTCCTCGGCCTGCGCCAACACCTCTTCGGTCAACGCCGCAGGCACCACCACCACCCCATCGCAATCCCCAAACACAAAATCCCCAGCGTGGATCTCCGTCTTCCCAATCGTCACCGTCACATTCCACTCCCGGATCTCCCACCTCCCAATCGACGACGCCGTATTCCGGAACGCCGCAAACACCGGATAGCCCATCTCGTTCACGAAATCGATGTCCCGCACCCCGCCATCCAACACCGCCCCCGTGCAACCCCGCTGCAGCGCCGCCGTCGACATCAACTCCCCCCAGTGCGCGCAGTTATCGCTCCCATTGCACGACCACACCGAAATCGTCCCCGGCGTGATGCTGTCCAGCATCTTCACCCGCGCCTCCATGTCCGTATGATTGTCATCCGTCACCCGGTAGCCCAGCCCCGTAAACGCGGGCCCCGCAATCCGGTTCGCCTTCGTCTGCGCCTGAATATGCGAGGGCAGCGACTGATTGCGGTACCCCCGCTTGTCCAATACATCGCCGATCGCGCCCGTATAGAGCTGCAAATACCGCTGGCACATATCTTGGATGTTCATTCGAAACTAAGTCCTTTCACGATTCCATCCAGCCCACTTACTGTGGACCGCCCAAACCGGACGGTAATCTTCGGCTTCTTCTGCGCCCCGCACGTCAATTCCACCGAACTTCCTCCCACGCCCGTCACCACCACCTCGCCAAAATCATCCACCCGGAAACGCCACGGCCTCCCCTGCGACTCCACCACCACCAGCGGCTTCTCCCCGCGCAATTCAATTCCACAAACTCGCCCCGCACCCCCTCGCCCTGCTGCTTCACAAGCTTCACCCGAAACTCCTCGTCACTCATCTGCGCCGGCTGCTCCACAACTTCGCCATCCGCCCTCACCTCGCGCCGCATCACCGGCGGCCTCTCCCCATCTTCCTCCGTTTCCCGCACCGCCACCGCCACCTGCCGCTCCGTCGCCCCCACCGCTTTCGCTAACTCCGCCCTCTGCTCGGCATGCTCCACATAACTCCGCAGCCGGCTCACATACTTCCTCCGCGACTCACTATCCGCATACTGCTCAGCCTTGTCCAACGCCGTCTTCGCATCCTTCCACTGGCTTAATCCAGCATACGCCTGCGCAGACACCTGAAACAGGTTGAACGCCTCCGCCGGCCGCACCCGCTTGATCTCCAGAATCGTTGACAGCGCCGCCCCAAACTTCCGCTGCCGCGCATACACATCGGCCAGCCGCACCCGCGTCTCCACCCAGTCCGGCCGCAGCGCCCGCGCTTTCAGGAGTAACTGCTCCGATTTCGCCAACTCCCGCCCGCCCAGCAGCATGGCGTAATCCGCATACACCCGCGCGCTCTCTGAACCCGCCGCCACGGCCTTCTCAAAATGCTCCAGCGCCTTCTCGTTATTCCCTTCGCGCCAGGCAAAAAACGCCGCCGTCTCATGCGCCTTCGCCGCCCACCGCGCATCCCCCGCCGCCCCTCGCACCAACGCCGCCACCGCCTCGCCCGCCTCGGCCTTCTTACTCGGCATCGACGCCAGTAACTCCGTCGTCACCAGTCGCGCCTCCATCGCGTCCAGTTCCTTCGGCTCGGCCCGCCCCAAATCCCTCGGCGGCTTGAACGGATAATTCGCCGCCAGGTACGAACTCTGCCTTACATACCCTTCCAAATCCCGGTACACCTGCTGCGCCGTCTTCGCATACACCTTCCCAAACGCCTCCACCGGCGGCGCCCCCGCCAACACCGCGTTCATGAACGCCGGCCGCGCCGTCATATACCGCCGGTCCAAAAACAACATGTGCGTCAACGCCCAGCTCTGTGAATAGAACATCCCCGCATGCCGCTTCGTCGTGTAGCGCTCTGACTCATGATCCACCGCGAAAAACTCTTCCAGCGGAATCGGCCGCCCCTGCTGCACCGCCAGAAGATGATGCGCTGGCGCCACCCCCACCCGCATATAATCGGCCACCTGCGTCATCGTCGAATACAACTCCGCCGTCCCCTCGTTCAACCACAACGGCGCTTTCACTCCCGAGTACTTCATCAGTAAGTGAACATACTCGTGCGCCGCAATCGGCCACAAGTTCGCGTCCACATCGCCCACCACAATGTAATCCCGGTCCAGACCCGGCAAGTAAAACGCCGCCGCCGCTTCACTCGGCTTGTAGGGCAAGAACTCCTTCTCCGACCTAAACGCAATCAACCGCACCGGCGCCGCCGTCTGCGGCGACAACCCCAGCGATTGCGCGAAAAACTCCCGGATCAGCTCAAACCGCTTCAACGCGTCCTTCGCCGCCCCCGCCCCCGCCGTCGTATACACCTCAAAATTCGCCGTCGCCGCATAGGTCCACTTCTCCGCGCCCCACGCCCCCTGCCCCGCCGCCAGCACAACCGCCAGCGCCGCCGTCAGCGCCCTCGACCCCGCCCGCCTCCGCTTCATTTGACGCCCACCCTCTTCAACACCGCCTTCACCGACCCCATAATCGACTCCTCCACATCCTCGGAATACGGCCCCGGCTGCCCGTAATAAATCATGCTCGAATCCGCCTCATACCCCCCTTCGCGTAAGATCCGCACGCTCGGGATGTAACTCATCACATCATTCGAATAACCCGCCACGAAAAACTTCTCGCGCGGATACTCCCGCTTGATCCGGATGCTGTAATCGACCACCACCTCGCCGCCCAGCGCCACCAGCGTCATCGCGTTCCCAATCCGCATCGCCTGCACCGGATACGGCGTCGTCCGCACCGGAGCCCCCTCGTCATACGCCTTCAGCATCGCCTTGGCCCGGTTCACGCGAAACCTGTCCGTGCTCTGCGCCTCTTTCTCGAAATCCTCCCGCGTATGCGGCTTGAAGTTCAGCTTGATTGATTGAAACGCCCCGCGCACATTCCCCTTCACCGCCGTCCCCGGTTTCCCCATCGCCGTCTTCACTCCCTCGGCCAGCTCATGCCCGTGATCCCGCGCCAGTTTCTCCGAACTGCGCGGATTCGGATTCTGGTCCGCCCCGCACAAAATCATGAATAGCGCCGTCGCCCCCGTCGCTTCTTCTAACTCCGCCTGCGCAAACCCCGCATAATCCCCGCTGTATTTGTAATGTTCTCCTGTCAGCGTCGTGTTATGGCACGCATAGCCGAACAGAATCGCCATCGGCTTCCCATCCTCGCCGCTCACCACCAGCACCGGCACCGTATGATCCACCGGCCCCTTCGGATTCGTCCCAATTTTCACGCCCCCCGCCGCCGCCTCGCGCCGGTTAATCGCAAACCCCGCCGTCCCCTCCACATACTTCAAATTGGCCGGCTTCATCTGCCCCAACGCCCCCGCAGCCACGGTAAATAAGTTGTCCGTCAACTGCCGCGTATACGCCGCCACCTTCCCGTCCATCTCCGGCGACAGGGTATACATCGTCGTCAAATTCGCCCGGATCACCGGCCCCGTATGCGTGTGCGAGCTATTGAACACCACCCGCCCCCGCTCAATTCCATGCTCTTTCGCCAACCGCGCCGCCACCGCCTCCGTAATCGTGCGCGACAGCCCGATCAGGTCCGTCGTCACCATCACCACCCGCGCGCCCTTCTTGTCTTGAATGGCCAGCGCCTTGGCATACAGCGGCTGCAGCGTCCCCTCGGCCGGCTTGTTCCGGCTCGCATACCCGCTCAGCCAGATCAATTCCTTCGGCGTGATGTCCACCTTCGCCGACCCCGCCCGGTACTCCGCGCCCCACGCCGCGCACGTGACAACCAGAAAGCTCAACCAGCGTTTCATGCTTCCCACATTGTCCACCATCGCGCCGCGGCGCGCCCGCCGGATCTTCCCGCCCGCTAGCGGTAGAACACCGAATACGGCACAAACCGGTCCGATGCCCCCAGCCGGTCCGGCGAACACAATGCACAATAGGGCGCATACGCCGGGTTCCCCTCGGCAATCACCTTCGGCAGCACCACCGCGTCATCCGGCAAATGATAGTGGTCCAGCATGATCACCGGCCGCGACGCCCGCAGCGTGTTCCGTGCCCCCCTTCAACGCCTCGCGCTCGGCCCCTTCAATGTCCATCTTGATGTAATCCACCTTTGTCACGCCCAGTTCAGCCAGAATCTCATCCAGCGGACGCACCGGCACCCGGATCTTCTGCCCGCCCTGCTCATGCAGCACAAAACTCCCCGTCCCCGAATTGGCCACGCCTTTGGAAAACTCCAGGCTCGACCGTGAACTCCACGCCCCCTCCGGCACCACAATCACCCGCCCCTCCGTGATCTCCTTGGCAAAATTGCGGCGGATGCACTCCACATTCAGCGGGTCCGGCTCCACCAGAATCACCTTCGCCGCTCCCCGCCGCAGCGCGTCATCGTCGAATGTGCCAATGTGCGCGCCCACATCCACCACCACGTCACCCGGCTTCACATTGTTGGTTCCCGCATACTGGCTGATCCACTCCTGCTCGGCCAGCACATAGGAAAGCGTCCCGCCTCCGTCGCGGTCATCCCCCGCCGTTTGAATCCAAAACGTCCGCCGCGGCGTCTGCATCAGTTGGATCGGCAGCGTCTCGTCCCGCCGCACCAGCTTCACGCTCTGCTCCAACTCCTGCTGCAACTCCGCAAACCGGCTCACCGCCCACGGATACCGCGCCAGTTGCGCCCAGGGACACGGCTGGTCCCCGCCCGCGGCTTTCTGAATCACCGCCTTCGTCAGGTTGCGCTGAAACACCGCTCCATACAGGCTGAACCCTACCAGAATCGAAGCCGCCGTCTTGAGTGCTCGCAAGGTGGAACATCCTCCCCTTCGAGCTTTTCGGCGGAATCCACATTTACCTGTAGGTTCGCGCCAAACTCAAGTCCAACCCGCCGCCCCGTTCAATGCCGCACCTTCACCGGCGGCACCCCCGGCGTCACAATCGCACACGAGTCCTTATCCTCGCAATACAACGAATCCAGCTTCGCCAAATAGAAGAAGGGCAGGGAACCGAACGAGGCGCAATGCGGATTCGGCTGATACACAACCACCGCCAGCCCCACCACCCCCCCCCCCTGCGACTCCACCAGCCGCTTCAACTCCGTCAACTTCCTCCCGCTGCGCAGAATGTCATCCACCAGCAGCACCTTCTCGCCCGGCTCCAGCGTGTGAAACTGCCGGAACTGCAGCGGTTCATCGTCGTTGTCGCGCTCGGCCCAATACACCCGCCGCGCCCGCAGCGCCTCGCACACCCCATAGGCCACCGGCAGCCCGCCCGTCGCCGGCGTCACAATCGACAGCTCCGGAATCACCGCCCGGATCTCCGTGTCGCTCCTCACCAGCCGGCTCAATCCCACGCTCAGCGTCTTCTGCGCCTGGTAGGAAATCATCGCCAGCGCCACCTGCAAATACTGGTTCGAAAACAACCCGTTCGGATACTCGAAAAAACCATCCCGCAGCGCGCCCGTCTTGCGCAGCAGCTTCACCACTTCTTCCTGTGTCGGTACAAGTTGCATGACTAGTGGGCTCCTTTTCCACTCATCACCCTCGGAATCGTCAGCAGCATGATCTTCCAATCCAGCCCCAACGACCAGTTGTCGATATACTCCATGTCCTTCCGCATCCACGTGTCAAAGTCCAGCGCATCCCGCCCCTCCAGCGCCCACAAACACGTCAGCCCCGGCCTCATCCGCAACCGCCGCCGCTGCCACAACTGATACCGCTCCACCTCTTCCGGTACCGCCGGCCGCGGACCCACCAGCGACATATCGCCCTTCAACACATTCCACAACTGCGGCCACTCATCAATGGAAAACCGCCGCAACCACCGCCCTAACGCCGTCTGCCGCGGATCGTTCGGGATCTTGAACGCCACCTGCTTCACATTCAGATGCTCCAAATCCCGCTTCATCTCTTCCGCGTTCATCACCATCGAACGGAACTTATAAAACTCAAACCGCCGCCCGTTCAGCCCGCACCGCGTCTGCCGGAAAATCACCGGCCCCGGCGAGCTCATCTTAATTGCCAGCACGATCAGGGCCATCACCGGCAACGCCCCCACCAGCGCCGCCGACGCCAACACCACATCGGTCGCCCGCTTTAAAAAGAGCAAAATCTCGTCATGCGGCGCCGCCGAAAACGTCAACAGCGGCAAATGCGCCAGCCGGTCCAGATACACATCGCTGTTCACATGGGGGAAGAAATCCACTGCCACGCGCGTCCTCACCCCCACCTCATCGCAAAACAGCATCGTGTCTTCCAACTCGCGCAACCGCTCGCTCTCCACGCAGAAGATGATCTCGTCAATCACCTGCCGCTCCAGCAACCCCTGCACCTTCTCCGGCTCCACCGCCGCCGTCTCTTCCATCACCCCCGCCAGCCTGATCCCATGCCGCGCGCTCCCCTGCACAATCTCCGCCAACCGCCGCGCCCGCTCCCCACTGCCCACCACCAGCACATAATGCGGCGCCCCAAACCCGCTCCGGATCCAACCCACCATCCGCCCCGCGTTCAACCGGAACAACAGCAGCATCACCCAACTGCTCGCCCCCAACATCGCCAGAAACACGCGGCTCAGGTCTAACCGCAACAGAAACTGAAACAGAATCAGCGCCACAATCCCAAACGCGCTCTGCTTCAAACTGTCGCGAATAATCACCCGCGGATGCGCCGAATCCAACCGCTCATACGCCCCCAACCAATACCCCGCCGCCGGCCACACCAGACACACAAACCCCACCAGCAGCGCCATCACTTCACTGTTGATGTAAAACTCCCGCTCCAGCGGCAGCCACACACGCCCCTGATAGGCCACCCAAAACGCCCCCGCCGCCAGCGCCACATCGGCCAGCGCCAGCAATAACTGAACCTTCCGGTGGTGTCGGCTGAACACGTCCGCTTGCAGTCTAACATGGGGGCCGCGCCCATCCCGGCTGAGGACCACGGCAGCCCCCGGCTAGGGACCGCGCTCCCCCATCACCGCCCCCGTCTCCCCCCCGCCGCCCGTCTCCCCACCGCCCCCACCGCCCCCGCCGTTGGGAGACAATGGCCGCATGAAACTCGCCTTCCTCTGCGCCGCCTCACTGGCCGCCGCCGATCTCACCATGAACGCCGTCGACTTCACCCGCCAGGAAAAGACAGAGAAGCGCGAATGGAAAGTCGTCGAAGGTTCCCTCCAAGCCCTCCCCGATACACGCCGCACGCATGATGACAAGTTGATCCGCGGCGAGAACTTCTCCGACGTCCCCGGCGAAATGGCCGTCCTCACCTACCGCGTCCGCTTTCCCGCTCCCGGCCGCTATTACGTCTGGGTCCGCGCCTACTCCACCGGCACCGAAGACAACGGCATCCACGTCGGCCTCAACGGCTCCTGGCCCGAAAGCGGCAAGCGCATGCAATGGTGTGAAGGCAAGAAGGCCTGGACCTGGGCCAGCAAACAGCGCACCGCCGCCAACCACTGCGGCGAGCCCGGCAAAATCTGGCTCGATGTCCCCTCCGCCGGCGAGCACACCATCCACTTCTCCATGCGCGAAGACGGCTTCCGCTTCGATCAGTTCCGCCTTACCACCGAACCTCCCCCGGCCAAGCAGCCTTGAAACTAGAAAGCCCCGCCCGGCGAATCGTCTTGACACCACTGCGGCGCCCCAATCCCGCTCCGGATCCATCCCACCATCCGTCCCGCGTTTAACCGGAACAGCAGCATCAACCCAACTGCTCGCCCTAGCATTGCCAGAAACGTACGGTTCAGGTGCAACCGCAACAGATACTGAAACAGAATTAGCGCCACAATCCCAAACGCGCTCTGTTTCAAACTGTCGCGAATCATCACCCGCGGCTGCGCCGAACCCAACCGCTCATACGCCCCCAATCCATACTCCGCCGCCGGCCACACCAGTCACACAAACCCCACCAGCAATGCCATCACTTCTCCAGCGGTAGCCACACGCGCCCCTGATACGCCACCCAAAACGCCCCCGCCGCCAGCGCCACATCGGCCAGCGCAAGCAGTAATTGAACCTCCCGGTGGTGTCGGCTGAACACGTCCGCTTGCAGTCTAACATGAGGACCGCGGCAGCCCACGGCCCTCATGTTGCTCACGGGAAGCCGCGCCCGGCCTATCGCAATCGTGCGAACGGAACGAACTGCACCTCAGCCGCTCCGCTTGCCAGCACCACCGAATCCCCATCCGAGCCCACGATCGTGAGGCCACGGTACGGTGTAACGTTGGCCTTCTGCGTTACGTCGTTCCACGCCCCGCTCGCCCGCTCGACACGCGCATACACCTGGACCTCCTTCTTCGCCGCATCGCGTGTCGATCCACTCAAATACAGGTCGCCCTCCGGTCCATACGTCGCGCCATAGAGCCGGAAAGGGTTCGGGATCGCCAGCTTTCGGCGGGCTAACTGCTCGCCCGTTTCCGTCGAGATCTCCACCCACTCGCCATCCCTGGTCACTTAGGCCCACCCCTGTCCCTCCAGCTTGACATCGCCGCCATCACCGCCGGTGCCGTGCCGGATGTGGCCAATCGGGGAATGTGTCCCTGGGCAGTACAGCCGCCAACTCCCGGCCATCCCGCGAGTACTTCCGCACCATCATGTGTGGCTTGTCCTTCTTCTCGCCCCAGTCGCTCAGAATCCGCCCAAACGCCCACAGTGAGCCATCCCGCGCCACTGTAAGATGTTGCGCCACGAACGGCGCCGTACGCACCATCCGTGTGATTTTCCCCGCCGGATCAATCAGGACGAGGAACGGACCGCGCGCTCCGTCCGCCGATACAGCGCCGCCAGCCGCTGCCGCAGACCCGTCGGGCCACACTGTCACCGGATATAAGGTCGTCTGAACCGATTCCGGAACCGTGACTCTCACTGTCCAGAGCCTCTTTCCTTCGCCATTATGTAGGTGAACGGTCGCCTTCTCGATTTCCCGGACGGCGAGGAAGCCATTCGACCAAAACCGGTGGCCCACACCCTGCGTGTCGACTGGCAGCAACACCTTCCTGCCTTCAGTGTTGAACGGTTCTGCCTGCAGGACGCAGGCTGCCATCAAGATGAGTATCGCGTAGCCCACTTGCCACAGCCGGGAAGCCGGGAACTGACTCAGTTTCCATCTCAACATATGCGGAACCTCCTATTCCTTGGATGTGCCTTAGCGGGACTACAGCTAAGGGCAAGAGTTACATGAAGCTTCCTCGCACGTACACCCGTCACAACCGTCGTTGCCAGTGACCCGGCGCCCATTGCAGTAGGTTCCATGGATACTGTCGGACTGGAAATCAGTTGACTGACTGGTGCCGCACCACGAACCATACCCCCAACATGACGGCGAAGAATCCTCCATCCAATGACCGAGACACGATCCGCCACTGCCACAAGAGAAGGCGCTCACGGTGCTGAAGGGTGAATGCCTCTCGACAGCGGCGGCCAAGCCCCGGAGAATCGGCACATTGCAGGCATTCAGTTTTGCCCTGTGCCAGGCAGGCGTTCTGAACCGTGCATCCTTAGCCGCGCCGTGGAACAGGCTAGGTATCGCTTGACCACGTTCATCGAACGTGGAATACGCTTGTACCGGTTGGACCGTCAATCGATGGGTTGCCAACGCCGCCATACTGAGCATGACGATGGAGGCAACAAAGCCGTGCAATCTGATGTTGCGGAACTTGATTGGCCAGAACCTCAGCCGAAGATTACATCGAGTTCTGGTTCATTGCAAGATGTTTTTCTGAGTTTCTAATGGATATACTTCAACTCGTGCTGGTGAGATACTGTCGGCAATGTAAGCCACATGAACATAGTCAGAGCATGGTGGTCTGTCAAACCGAACTCCTGATCAGTCGCTTTCCCCCTGATTCAACAACTGAATAAGGCTTACGAATTGGATGGCGATTCAATACTGATGTGAATCTTATTCGTTCCATTTTCGCCCCCGCTCCGGTGATCGCCCAGGCAGCCTTACCATTCCCCCTTCGGGCATCCGCCGCCCGCGCACCATCCCCGCAATCCGTGCCGCGCGCTCGCACCGGCCCACAACCAAGAACAGTTGACCCGTGACTACACCCGGTCCGTCTCGATTCGTCCGCGCCAAGCCGCCCCCCAATGCTGTACTCTAACTCTTTGTCCGGGCCCCACCCGCCAGGCCCCGCGCGGCCACGCCGTCCCTAGCCGCGCCCCATCCCTGGCCCCACTCCCCCGGACCGGAAGGGAATCCCGTGCATTCCATCATCAGCGCCATCGGCTGGCACATGGTCGGCGCCGCCTCCGCCGCCGCCTTCTACGCCCCCATCGGTAAAGTGAAACGCTGGTCCTGGGAAACCACCTGGGCCGTCGCCGGCTTCTTCTCCTGGGTCCTCCTCCCCATCGCCGTCAGCTTCGCCTTGCTCCCCGACTTCCGCGCCTTCTACGCCGCCCTCGACTCCTCCACCGTCCTCAAAGCCTGCCTCTTCGGCTGCATGTGGGGCGTCGGCAACGTCAGCTACGGCCTCACGATGCGCTACCTCGGCATGTCGCTCGGCATCGGCATCGCCATCGGCACCACCCTCGTCATCGGCACCCTGATGCCCCCCTTCCTCCGCGGCAACTTCCTCTTCCTCTTCACCTCCCAAAGCGGCCTCGTCTCCCTCGCCGGCATCGTCGTCGCCCTCACCGGCGTCGCCGTGGTCACTTACGCCGGCCACCAGCGCGAAGAACAACTCGGCCTCACCGCCGAACAGCTCGACATCAAACGCGGACTCCTCCTGGCCATCATGTGCGGCATCTTCTCCTCCGGCATGTCCTTCGCCATCGACTCCGCCAAGCCCATCGAAGCCGCCGCCCTCCAACTCGGCGTCCACCCCCTCTACGCCGCCCTCCCCAGCTACGTCATCATCATGGGCGGCGGCGGACTCGTCAACTTCGCCTACTGCTTCTCCCGCCTCGCCCTCAAGCCCAACCTCTCCCTTCGCCGCGACCTCGCCCAACCCCTCCCCGGCAACCTCGGCAACGCCGCCATGGCCGCCACCGGCGGCATCATGTGGTACCTCCAGTTCTTCTTCTACGCCTGGGGCGCCGCCAGCATCCCCCCCCGCCTCGACTACCTCAACTGGATGCTCCACATGAGCGGCTACGTCCTGTTCGGCGGCCTCGTCGGCCTCTCCCTCGGCGAATGGGCCAAGGTCAACCGCCGCCCCATCGCCATCCTCTGGGCCGGCATGATCATCATCATCCTCGCCGCCAACTTAGTCGGTCTCGGCATGGCCCTCTAACCGGCCCGCCCCAGTTCCACCCCCAACCGCCCTCCTGCCTCCGACTTACTCCACGGCGGCAATTCCGCCCTTCCCAGGCCCGCGCCATACCTCGGAAATACCGATTGGTATGACTGTGATTATCTATTTGCCGATGAATGGAATCCGCTGTACCGTGCAGTTAGAGGGCGATGGCCGGAGGCGCAGTCCAGCCAAGCCCTCCTCAATGCCGGACGTGGCCCCGCGGTCGACCCAGGAGGTGAACAATGCACCCTCATGGTCAGCGGATCAGAAACAAGCTTCACCGCAAAGGGGCCGTCGGACTCTGGTTCCGCCTCGTCTACTACGCTCAGCTATTGTTGGTGTGCGGGATCCTCGTCGGCACCCTCTACCTGGCGAGCCTCCTGGAATGAATATCGAATGCCATTGACCATCCCCGACTCCAGCCGCCGCACTCCCCTCGTCCGGCTTCGTCGCCCGGCCCGCGGGCCCCTTGGGTGTTCGCATGGGCGTTGACAGCATAGGCACGCCCCCTGCTGTGGGGCGGCTTCACCCCTCCTCGTCCTGGCCCTGCTCGCCATCGACCTCGGCGTCTTCCACCGCCGTGAGCATGCCGTCAATACACGCGAAGCCCTCATCTGGACGGCCGTCTGGGTCGCCCTCGCCATGGTCTTCAACGCCGGCGTCTACCACTGGTTCGGGCCCGAGCGCGGCCTCGAGTTCTCACCGGCTACCTCATCGAAAAAGCCCTCTCGGTGGACAACATCTTCGTGTTCATCGTCATCTTTTCTTACTTCAGTCCCCGCCCGCCTACCAGCACAAAGTGCTGTTCTGGGGCATCCTCGGCGCCCTCATCATGCGCGCCGTGTTCATCCTCCTCGGCGCCGCCCTCCTCCAGCATTTCCACTGGATCATCTACGTCTTCGGGGCCTTCCTCATCTTCACCCGGCCTCAAAATGCCGCCGCGCGGCCGAAATGCATCCCCAACGCAATCCCCTCTTCCTGCTCTTTCACCGCTATGTGCCCAGCGTCACCGCCTACCATGGTCCGCGCTTCACCGTCATCGAATCGGGCAAACGCGTCGCCACCCCGCTGCTGCTGGTCCTCATCGCCGTCGAAGCAACCGATATCGTCTTCGCCGTCGATTCCATCCCCGCCATCTTCGCCATTACCCTCGACCCCTTCATCGTCTACACCTCCAACATCTTCGCCATCCTCGGCCTCCGTGCTCTCTACTTCGTCCTCGCCGGCGTCATGGACCGCTTCCACCTCCTCCGCTACGGCCTCGCCCTCATCCTCGTCTTTGTCGGACTCAAAATGATCCTCACCCTGCGCGCCGCACGTCCTACCATCTCCTCACTCCCCCCCAAACATTCCCCCATTCCCTGTTACGCTTCTTATATCCATGCTGGAACTGGCCCCCTCTGACCCCATCATCAAGGCCTACCTCCGCGACCTCGCCCACCTCAAGCGCCAAGGCGTCTCCCACGAACTCGGCCTCAAAGCCCCCTTCCAAACCCTCCTCGACAAAGCCGCCAAAAAACGCGGCTGGCTCCTCGTCCCCGAACAGCCCATCAACTTCGAAGACCGCCGCATCGTCCCCGACGGCACCATCCACGACGAACTCCACATCCCCCGCGGCTGGTGGGAAGCCAAGGACCCCGGCGACAAACTCGCCGACGAAATCTCCCGCAAACTCCGCGCCGGCTACCCCACCCGCAACACCATCTTTGAAGACACCCCAAACCGCCGTCCTCTACCAGGACCGCGCCACCCGAGGCGAATTCCCCCCTCGCCGAACCCCGCAAAGTAGCCGAACTCCTCACCACCTTCCTCAACCACGACGAAGAAAACATCCGCGAATTCCAAGTCGCCATGGCCGAGTTTCAGCAGAGCATCCCCGGCCTCGCCACCGCCCTCCGCCGCCACATCGACGACGCCCACACCCGCATCCCCCGCTTCCAGCAGGCCTTCGCCGAATTCCTCACCGTCTGCCGCGCCTCACTCCACCCCGAACTCACCCCCGCCCAGGTCGACGAGATGCTCATCCAGCACCTCCTCACTGAGCGCCTCATGCGCAACCTCTTCCAAAACCCCGAATTCACCACCAGCAACGTCATCGCCGCCCAGGTCGAAAAGGTCATCGACGCCCTCGCCTCCGGCAGCTTCTCCAAATCCCAGTTCCTCCAAAAACTCGACCGCTACTACGACGCCATCGAACGCGAAGGCCGCAACCTCGAACACTTCAGCGAAAAACAGATCTTCCTCAACTCCGTCTACGAACGCTTCTTCCAGTCCTTCTCCCCCTCCACCGCCGACACCCACGGCATCGTCTACACCCCCCCCGAAATCGTCGACTACATGTGCGCCTCCGTCGAAGACGCCCTTCGCGATGAGTTCGGCCTCTCCCTCGAATCCCCCGAAGTCGTCATCCTCGACCCCTGCACCGGAACCGGAAACTTCATCGTCAACCTCATCCGCCGCATCCCTCCCCGCGCCCTGGCCGAAGCCTACGAGCACCGCCTCTTCGCCAACGAAGTGATGCTGCTCCCCTACTACGTCGCCAGCCTCAACATTGAGCACGCTTACTTCGAGAAGATGGGCGGCGGCTACAAGGCATTCGATGGCCTCTGCTTTGTCGATACCCTCGACCTCCTGGAACACAAGCAGATCGACATGTTCGCCCCCGACAACACAAAGCGCGTCCAAGTTCAGAAGGATGCCGCCATCACCGTCATCATCGGCAACCCGCCCTATAACGTCGGCCAGAAGTCCGAGAACGACAACAACAAAAACCGCAAATACAAGTTCGTGGACCAGCGCATCCGCGACACCTACGCCAAGGACTCCCAGGCCACCAACAAGAACTCCCTCTCCGACATGTACGTCAAGTTCTTCCGCTGGGCCGCCGACCGCCTTGGCAACCGCGACGGCATCGTCTGCTATGTCTCCAACAACAGCTTCGTCGATCAGATCGCCTTCGACGGCATGCGCAAGCACTTACTCCAGGACTTTGATCACATCGACCACATCGACTTGCACGGAAACGTGCGCCGCAACCCCAAGATCAGCGGCACAAGCCACAACGTCTTCGGAATCCAGGTTGGCGTTGGCGTCACCATAGCCGTCAAGAAGCGAGGCGCACCCAAGCGCCTCCGCTATCACCGTGTCCCCGAAATGTGGCGCAAAGGCGAAAAGCTTGAATTCCTCGCGGATTCGCAGGTTCCCTGGGAATCCCTCACGCCAGACGCGGAACATACATGGCTTATCCCCGAGCACGCCGACGAATACCGTAACTACCTCCGCCTCGATGCACTGTTCGATCTCTATACCGTGGGCGTCAAAACGAACCGGGATGATGTCGTCTACGACTGGGACCGCGACGCTCTGGGGGACCGCATAGCCAGATTCGTTGATCACTACAACGCAGAGATCCATCGCCATCAGGCGAACCCGGATGCAGATTGGCCTAGCCACGTCAAATGGAGCGAGACCTTAAAGAAAAACGCATTGCGCGCTCAACCCGCCGCGTACGAATCTACCAATTTGCGAGCCGCACTCTACCGCCCATTCACTCACCAATGGCTGTATTTCGACAAACTCCTGATCGAACGGGTCTACCAGTGGCCCTCGGTTGAAGGCACCGTCGTATGGTTGAAATCCGGAGCCGACTGGCCATTTTTCGCCCTAGCATCATCCACGATCTGTGACGTCCTTCCCCAGGGCGGCTCCCAGTGCTTCCCCCTCTCCCACCTAAAACCCGAAGCCGTCGAATCCTTCCGCGCGCACTACGCTGACCCCACCATCTCCCCGGCGACCTCTTCCACTACATCTACGCCCTCCTCCATCACCCCGAATACCGCGCCCGCTACGCCGGCAACCTCAAGCGCGAACTCCCCCGCATCCCCTTCGCCCCCGGCTTCCACGCCTTCGCCGCCGCCGGAGCCGCCCTCGCCCGCCTCCACGTCCACTACGAATCCCTCGAACCCTACCCCCTCACCGAAGAACTCGCCCCCGGCGCGCCCTACATACCTTCCCTCAGCGTCAAAAGATGAAGCTCTCCCCCGATAAGCGCTCCCTCCGCGTCAACGATTCCCTCACCCTCCACGGCATCCCCCCCGAAGCCCACGACTACCGCCTCGGCTCCCGCTCCGCCCTCGAATGGGTCATCGACCAATATCAGATCAAAACCACCGATTACGGCGAATCCGACCCCAACCGCCCCGGCGACCCCCACTACATCGTCCGCCTCGTCGGCCAGGTCGTCCGCGTCTCCGTCGAAACCGTCGCCCTAGTCAACGCCCTCCCCGAGTTCCGCTAAACAAAAGCGGATCATACCCTCCTAAATCCGCCATCTGCGTTCATCTGCGTTCATCGGCGGCCCCTAAAATCGCCCCACCCAAACCGCGCAGTCACCGCCCATCCACCCCTATTTCTCCCCCAATATCAACCAGATCCAAAATCGCCCGCCAATTTCCCCTCACCCCCGGTAAGAAACTCGGAGCGGAAGGAGAACGCTTCTATGCATTCCGCCACCGCGGCAATCGAAACAATCGAACAGCGCACCGAAATCCTCGTCCACGCCTACAACGCCAAAGGCGCCCTCGAACGCAACTTCTGCCGCGACCTCGCCTCCAGCCAGGTCACCGCCGAATCCTACGAACGCACCATCCTCCTCCTTCAGGAAGCCCAACCCTCCAACGGCCGCGAAGTCCACCGCTTCCAAATGGCCAAGTCCCACGCCCTCCGCGACGGCCGCAGCGCCCTCAAGGAACTCAAAGCCCTCCAGGACCGCCGCAACGAAATCGAACGCTTCCCCGACCAAACCACCGACTGCCCTCCGCTGGCCAACCACGCCCCCTACGTCGGTGCGCTCCCCAAAATCAAACCCATCCCCCCCATCCTCCGCTCCACCATGGCCAAACCCACCGACAACACCCAGCGCCACCCCATCAAACACCCCCAGGATAAGGAACTCGACAAGATCCTCAACGGCAAATTCCCCCCACCTCCAAGCAAGAAACCCACCAAGGACATCAACCCCACCCTCAAACACCCCTAACGGAGCACCCCCAAAACGCACCCAAACCCAATCACCAACAACCCGCAGCGCACATACCCGGCCACGCACGCACCGGACAACGCAAACACCACCCGCAACGCACAAACGCCCGTAACTGAGCCGCGACGGTAACGGAGCGGTCCCGCCCGCAAAGGCACACCGCCGCTCGCGCATGGGCCGCGGAGGCCGTGCGGCTAGCACCGCCAGGGCCGCGGATGCCGTGCGGCTAGCACCGCCAGGGCCGCGGATGCCGTGCGGCTAGCACCGCCCGCGAAGGCACACCGCCGCTCGCGCCAGGGCCGCGGAAAGCCGGCGGAGCCGGTTAGCACGCCCGCAGCGTCCGCTCCAAATCACTCGAGAACGACCGCAGCGCCGCCACCTGCTCCTCGCTCGCCGCCTGCTCCACCCCACGCGCGACAAAATACGCTTTCCCCTCGCGCCACATCAGCATCGCCAGCCCGGCCTCGGTCATCAGACCCGCCGCCCCCACGCGCCCAAACCCTTCGCGCGTCCGCTCCACCAGCGCCGCATACCCCGCCCGCGCAAACACCACATGCCTCTCCATCCCATCCACCGGAGCCGCTTCAATCCCCAATTCCATCAATCGCTCAAGCTGTTTCAGCATCGGCGAGCGCCATCACATTTTGTACCGGCCCAAGTCCTCATCGTTGAGGTTCTCCAGCCACCGCCGCAGCTCCTCATTGTTCACCCGGTCGGCAATCGTGTTCGCCATCTTCGAGTTCTGCAACACCGAATCGTCCACATAAATCGGGCAATCCAGCCGCAGCGCAATCGCCAGCGCATCCGACGGCCGCGAATCCACCGAAATCAACTTCCCCTCGCGCTCCAGCCAGATCACCGCATAGAACGTGTCGTCCTTCAACTCGTTCACCACGATCTTCCGCACCCCCGTGTGCAGCCCCGTCAGCAGCGTCTTGATCAGGTCATGCGTCATCGGCCGCGGCGTCACCACCTTCTCAATCTCCAGCGCAATCGCATTGGCCTCGTATACGCCCACCCAAATCGGCAGAATAGAGGTGCCACCCGTGTCCTTTAGAATCACGATCGGCATGTTGGTCACCGGGTCCATCATCAGACCGCGAATCTTCATCTCAACTTCCATGGCGCCTCCCTTCCTTTCTCATTAGAACAAACCCCTCAAACACGCACCGCCTCCCCCGCCAGCGAGTTCGGACCCGACCGCGTCACCACCACATCCCGGTACTCGCCCGCCCGTGGCTCCGCCATGCCCTCACCAAGCGTGAAGTTCAGCGTCTTGTTCTGCGCCGTCCTGCCGACCCACTGCCCGGTCGCCTGGTTGAAATACTCCACCATCACCTCGTGCCGTTCGCCAATATACTCCGCGTTGCGCCGCATCTGAATGCCGCGCTGCTTCTCCTGCAAAATCGTCAGCCGCCGGCTCTTTTCTTCCTCCGGCACATGCTCGGTCAGCCCCAGCGCCGGCGTGTTCGGCCGCTGCGAATACTTGAAGCTGAACATCGAGTCATACTCGACCTCCTCGATCAGCCGCAGCGTCTGCTCAAAGTCCTCGTCCGTCTCCCCGCAGAAGCCCACAATGATGTCCGTCGTGATCGCAATGTTCCGCCGCGAGTTCTTCATCCACTCGATCCGCCGCAGATACTCATCGCGCGTATAGAGCCGCTGCATGGCGTGCAGCACGCGGTCCGAACCCGACTGCACCGGCAGGTGCACATGATTGCACAACACCGGGTTCTCATCCATCGCGTCGATAATGTCCTTCGTGAAGGCCCGCGGATGCGACGTCGTGAACCGCACACGCCGCAGACACGGCACCTGTCCCACCGCGTTCATCAACTGCGCGAAGTTCATCCCCGCCGGCGACGGATCGCGGTACGAGTTCACATTCTGCCCCAGCAGTTGGATCTCCGTGTAGCCATCGGCCGCGATCTTCCGCGCCTCCTCCAACACCGACTCCGACGTCCGGCTCCGCTCCGGCCCCCTCGTCATCGGCACCACGCAATACGCGCACGCCTTGTCGCAGCCCTCGATGATCGTGATGTAGGCCTTGTTCGGGTTATCCCGCCGCGTGTACGCCGTCTCGAATGTGTCTTCCGTATCGAGCGACAACCCCGTCACCCGCCGCTCGCCCGACTCGATCTGCACCAGCAGCTCAGGCAGCTTCGTGTAGCTCGCCGAGCCCACCACCAGCGACACATGCGGCGCGCGGTCAAAAATCCGCTCGCCTTCCTGCTGCGCCACGCACCCCAGCACGCCATACACTTTCCCGTTCTTCCCGGCCGCTTTCTTGAACTGGTCCAGCCGGTGAAAGACCTTCTGCTCCGCCTTATCGCGGATCGAGCACGTGTTGTACAGCACCAGCTCGGCTTCCTCCGGCGTCTCCACCTGCGAGTAGCCCTGCTGGTTCAGCGTGCCAATCACCTTTTCCGAATCGTGGACGTTCATCTGGCACCCGAACGTCTCGATGTAGAAGGTCCTCATGCGCGTATCTAACCATTATACGGAGCCGCCCCCGCACACTGTCGTCCCGCCCCTCCTAGACTTGACCGCACCGCCCACTTAGACCCGGGGGCCACGCCCTCGGGTCTTCCCCTCATTGATCCGGCGCGGCGCTCGCCTTACGCTGGAGGTATGATTGCGCGTGGACTCTCTCTATACCTGCTCGCCGCCGGACTCGCCGCGGCTCAGTCCTCGGCTACGGTCGGCACCTACACCTACGACCTCAACGGCCGCCGCGTGCTCGCCTCGCAATCGGGCATCTCGGCCACGCCCGGCGCTTCGGCCAACGTCCGCACCACGCAATCGGTGAACGGCCGCGCCGTGCCCGCCGAAACGGTGGAGGAGAAGGTGGTCAGCGAAGGCCCCGACGGCAAGGTGGTGGAACGCATCGTCAAGGCTTATGACGAAAACGGCCGCCCCGTTTCCACCGAAAAGCAGGTGATCACCGAACGCAAGCGCGACGGCGGTTCGGAGGTCTCCACGGCCATCTACCGCTCCGACCTCAATGGCCGCCTTTCGCTCACCGAACGCGCCCAAACCGTCACCAGCGACTCCGGCGCGCAGTCCACCGCGCAGACCCTCGTCGAGCGAGTCACCCTCAACGGCGGTCTGGAACCGGTGGAGCGCCAGCAGACCGTCAGCCGCAAAGACGGCCAGCGCGTCGATACCGACACCACCATTTACCGCAAGGATTCCAACGGCAGCTTCTCCACCGCCGCGCGCGAGGTGGTGAGCGTCACGCAAAGCGGCTCCACCACCACGCAGAACGTGACGCAGTACGCCAACGCCATGACCGGCCGGATGGAGTTGATGGGCCAGCGCGTGGTGACCACGACGGTGCGCCCCGACGGCAGCCAAGTGCAGGTGGTCGATGTCTATGGCACCACTTCGGCCGGCCGCGTTGCCGCCGACTACTCCAAGGGGCCCAAGCTGCAGGAGCAGCAGATTATCGAGAAGAACGTGAACCCAGGCGGCGGCTTCGTGGAGACTCTCTCCGTGCGCCACACCAACTCCGAAAACGGTGCGCTCGGCAGTCCGAAGAAGATCAGCGAGACGGTCTGCTCGGGCAACTGCATTCCGCCCAAGCCCGCCGATGCGAAACCGGCCGCCGGCGCTAGCCCGAAAATTTCACCGTCCCTATAGCAAAAGGCCTTCTCTTGAGGCATAACTGAGTTTCCACACAGCAGTTAGCGCCAGACAGGAGGAGGCCTTCGCTATGACAGAGTGTAGCCAAGCCAGCTTTGAGTTTGCAGCTCATTTTTGCCGTTCGGTCGTGGCAGACTTCGACGGCGGCGCGCTGACCAGCGATGGGGGAGCGGTTCTGCTGCGGCAGACCGAGCACCGCATCCATCTTTTGCCGCGCCTGGCAGCCTGCTTCACCGACTTCCGCTCGCAAGAACGCATCGAGCACGGCGTCGAACAGATGCTGGCCCAACGCGTTTATGGCCTCGCTTTGGGCTATGAAGATCTCAACGATCACGACCAGCTTCGCCGCGATCCCTTGATGAACCTGCTGGCCGGCAAGCGAGAGCCGGAATCGGCCCTGGCCAGCAAGAGCACACTGTGCCGGCTGGAACGCACGACCGCAACAGCCACACCGGCCGAGCGCTACAAGAAGATCCGCTATGACAACGAAGCCATCGACCGGCTACTGGTGAATCTGTTTCTGGAATCGCAGTCTGACGCACCAGAGAAGATCATCATCGACCTGGACGCCACCGACACGCCGCTGCATGGCCGCCAGGAAGGCCGCTTCTTCCACGGCTACTACGACCACTATTGCTACCTGCCGCTGTATATCTTCTGCGGCGATCAACTGCTGTGCGCACGCTTGCGCGAGGCCAACCAGGATGCCAGCGCGGGAAGCCTGGAGGAGATCCGGCGCATCGTCGCCCAGATCCGTGAGCGTTGGAGCAAAGTGCGGATCGTACTGCGCGCCGATTCCGGCTTCTGCCGGGAAGAGTTGATGCGCTGGTGCGAGGACCACCAGGTGGACTACGTCTTCGGCCTGGCGCGAAACGAGCGACTGCGCCAGCTCAGTAGCAAGGCGATGCGCAAGGCTGCAGCCGAGTCCAAGCGCACGGGCAAACCGGCGCGAGTGTTCACCGGGTTCGGCTATCGCACGCGCAAGAGTTGGTCACGGAGGCGGCGCGTGGTGGCTAAGGCTGAGCGGATCGAGGGCAAGGAGAATCCGCGCTACGTGGTGACTTCGCTGAGCGCCGCCGAGTGGAAGCCGCGCGAGTTGTACGAGCAACTCTACTGCGCTCGCGGGGAGATGGAGAACCGCATTAAGGAGCAGATGAGCCTGTTCGCCGGACGGATGAGCGCCGAAACCATGCGCGCCAACCAACTGCGGCTGTATCTGTCGGCGATGGCCTATGTGTTGGTGGAGGCCTTTCGCAGACTGGCGCTGACGGGCACCGAAATGGCGCGTGCGCAGGTGCAAACCATCCGGCTGCGCCTGCTCAAAATCGGTGCGCGCATCCGCTTCAGTGTGCGACGTGTGCTGGTATCGATGTCCAGCGGCTACGCCTGGCAGGGGCTGTTTGCCCACGCCTGGGCGGCGATGCGCTGCTGAAGGGCAAAATCGGCGCTGCAAACAATCAACTTCACGATTTGGAATTTTGACTGAATCGGATTCCTGTGTCTGAAATCGCCTCTCGTGCCACACTCGCATCCTCCGCAGCCACACAGCGGCCGGAAAACTCCCGCGCCGGCTGTCCTCAGATCCTGCTGGCCCCGCCTTCAGGCCTCTCACCAGTCCTTCGAACCCGTTGCTGCCGCTTGGTGAAATGTTCGGGCTAAGCCCGGTCAGCCGTGAGCCGCGCCGCCGCGCGCTACAAGTAGTCCTTCAACCGCTTCTCAATCTGCTTCACTTCGTAGGAGCGCGCCGCGCCTTCGCCGCCGCTGGTGGAGCCCGCGGCCCAGGACCACCACTGGTCCACCGCCTTTTGCGCCAGCCAGCGCGCTGCCGGCGACCGTTTCGATCCAGCCGACCCGACCGCATCGAGGAGCCAACTGCCTAACTTCTCGAAGTGGTAGTCGCCGAGCATCCTGCCATCGTCGATGATCTTCAACAGCGCCTCGGCGCGCTCGAAGTCGCCCGCCAGCGCCGCCGCGTACACCTCTTCCAACGGAGCTTTGCCCGGCGAGGCCGGCGCCGGATCCGGGGTCCGCGCGGCGTCGCGGCGTGCTTCCTCGGCCTCGCGCCGCGCCTGTTCGGCCGCGCGCTCGGCTTCGCGCACCGCCAGCGGCAGGCTCTCGTAGGGAATCTCTTCGAAGTAGCGCTTCAGATTGCCCGGCCGCGGGCCATCGCCGGTGGCGAACTCAAACACCCACTCCGTGCGCTGGCCGTTCTGCTCCACGCGCAGCTTCATGCGCTTGTCGATGAGGTTCACGTGCGGACCATGGTAGAGGAACTCTTCGCCAGCCTCATGCGCCGACCCGTTCGAGTCCACGAACGGCTGCAGCACACGGTATCGCGTGTCCCGCGACAGGTGGTCCACTTGACCTTCCAGATTGGTGAGGTCGAACACGCCCGCTCAGCCGTGGCCCAGGTACATCAACCAGCCCAGCCCGAACACCGTGCCCACGAAATAGCCGAAACACTTCAGCCCGTAGCGCAGCTGCTCGTCCTTGGTCTTCTTCGTCGTCATGCCCAGCACCACGCTGATCATCAGCGCCATGAGCAGCGTCGTTTCCAGGTGTGAGAGGCCCATCTTCGGCATGGCGTCAGTCCTTTTTCCCCGTGGCGATTTCGAAGGCGTCCACCATGCCCAGGATGTTCATCAACCCGGCGCACACCAGGAACTTCGTGCCGTAGTCGATCACGTGCCCGGCCATGTCCGGTTCACTGTAGCCCAACCAGCGCGCGAACAGATAAGGGATGCCGCTCGCCAGGTTGGCGATGTAGCCGCCGCAGTAGATGAGGGTGGTGAACAGGTCGCCCGTCTGCCACTCAAACAGGTAGCCGCGCATGAGCATGCCGACGGCAAACGAGATCGTTACGCAGCCAAACAGCAGCGCGCCGCGCAGCCGCTTGCCGAGCAGGAAATGCCCGCCGCCGGGAATCAGCCAGCCCAACGCCACAGCGGGGCCCCATTTGTTGATCGTCGCCAGAGCCGAAGCTCCGCCTGCCAAAGTCGCCATGTACTTATGAGGGTAGCATCTACGCGTCCGGCAACGCGGCCAGCGCGGCTAGAACCGCGCCACCAAACCAAACCGCGCCGCTGCCGGCGAACCGGGCGTAATGTTGTTGTTGCTGTGCGCCGTCGGGTAGTAGCGCGTGTTCGTGAAGTTCTCCACGTTGGCCTGCAGCCGCACCCGCTCGGTGATGTCGAGGAACACGCCCCCATCGGCGCGCGTGAAGCCCGGCAGCTTGACGACGTTGTCGATGCCGGCAAACATCGAGCTCTGGCGGATAAGCCCGAGCCCCACGCTCACGCGCGGCAGCAGCCGGTAGTGGTTCCACAGCGAGAGATTGCCGCTTGGAACGATGGCCGCCTTGGCCCCCAGCGGCGCCCCCGTCGTGGCGCTGCTGATGAAGGCATCCTGTTTGGCGTAACCGCCCACGATCATCCATTTCGACGTCAGGTTGCCGTTAACGCCGAACTCGAACCCGTTGGTCCTCTGGCTGCCGGTTTGCACAATCAGCGCCGGGTTGTTCGGGTCGCGCGCCGTCGTGTTCGTGCGGTCCAACCGGTAGAGCGCGGCCGTCAGCGACAGCCGCCGGTTCACCTCCATCTTCGCTCCGGTCTCGTAGTTGTTGAACCGCTCCGGCTTCAGCGTGCGTGAGGTGGCCGTGAGCGAGGCGAACTGGTCGCCTGAGTTGGGCAGGTAAGCCACGCTGTAGCTGCCGTAGAGCGAAAGCGGCGCCACCGGCTTCACCACCACGCCCAGGCGCGGCGACACCATGTGGTCGTTGCTCTCCAGTTGCTGGTTGTTGCGCAGGTTGCGGAAGTTCATGTCGAAGTAGTCGTAGCGCAGGCCGGCCACCAGTTGCAGGTGGCGGCCAAACTCCATCTGATCCTGTAGGAACACGGCGGCGATGTTCACCTGGGGGGTGTTGTGGGCGTCTGTGGCGCTCGGCCTGAACGCCGCCGGGGTTCGATAGAGCGGGTCTGTGAAGGGAACCAGAACGCTGGTCGCGTTGCCGTTGAAGTAGGCAGTTTGGCGCAAATTGGTGGACCGCTGGCGGCCGAACTCGCTGCCGATGAGCAGCGTGTGGCGGATGCCCCAGGCTGAGACGAGCGTGGTGGCGTCGGTCTGGTTGAAGAGGTTGCGGCGCACGGTGCCGTTGTCGTATCCAGGCGACACCTGCATCGTGTTTGCATTGAGCGCTCCGGGGGAAGACGTTGCCGTAGTGCTTGTCGTAGTCGCCCGCGAGCGTTGCGTTCCGGAGGTTCCATGTGCCGGCCTGGTGTTCCAACGTCAACGAACCAAGGTGCACAGCGGCACGGGAGAGGCTGTCGCCGGGATTGCCGAAGAAGGTCGACCGGTGGGCCGGCGACGGTGCGCCGGCTAGAGACGGGACGCCGCGATCCACAGTGCGCTGGTCGTTGAAGTATTCGTAGCTGGCGCGGAGTTGCGTCCTGCTGCCGAGTTGCAATGTGAGGCTGGGGGCCACACCGTAGCGCTCCACATTCACTTCATGACGGAAGCTGTTGGAATTCTCATATACTCCGTTGAGGCGGATGGCCGCACGGTCGCCGAAATTGTGCCCGGCGTCGGCGCTGAAGCGCTTGTTGCCGAAGGAACCGCCCTGCAGGCTCACCTCGCGGAGCGGTTGGAACTCAGCCTGTTTGGTGACGCGGTTGATCACGCCGCCGCCGCCGCCGCGGCCGAACGTCATGGCGTTTGCGCCCTTCACGGCCTCAACGCGCTCGACGTTATAGAGATCGCGGTAATACTGCACGTCGTCGCGCACGCCGTTCACATAGAAGTCCGACGTGGTTACGTTGCCGCGGATGACCGGCGCGTCGCGGTGGCCTTCGCCTTGGGCCATCGTGATGCCAGGCACGTAACGCACCACGTCGGCCATGCTCTGCATCGACTGGTCGCGGATCAAATCGCGCGACACCACGGAGATGGCCTGCGGCACGTCCTGCAGCGGCGTGGGAGCCTTGATGGCGCTGCTCACCACGGCCTGGTAGTTCATGGACTCGGTCACTTCGATCACCTGCCGTTGTCCGGCCAGTTGCAAGATTAGGCTCAGTGGCGCCGTCGCCCGCTCCCCGCTCACGGTCAGCGCGGTGCGTGATTCCTCGAAGCCCTCGGCTCTCACCACGAGCTCATACTGACCTACGGGCAGGGAAATTGTGAATGCCCCGCTCGCTCCCGTCACCGCGGTGACGCCCTGTGAGCGTCCAGCAGCGCCGTGACACGCGCGTACGGAACGCCTCCGCCGGCGTATCCTGCAAGGTTCCAATGATTTCCTCCGCGGGCGGCGGCGCCGGGGCGGGCGTGGCGGCGAAGGCTGCCGTGCCGAGCCACAGGACCACCGCCAAGGTGCGCACCAAGCCGCCGGGAAATGCCTTGCTGAATCTGCTCATCCGTTACCTCACTGGGCGGAATCAAACCGCCTTGGTTTCTGATCGTCAGGATACAGCAATCAGCAAATCAGTTGCAAGTGATGCAAGTCACGTTGCGAGCTTGGCCGCCGCCGGGCGCGGCCGGCCGTTCCTCCGCGCCGTTGAACCGGCGGGGCGCGTGGCCTTACCTCGCGGTCTGCGCGGCTCGCCGCAGGCCCATGCGGGGCCACCCGTGCGGCGCGGGTGCACGCTATAGTGATGTTCTGATGCGGAGGAGAGCTTTGCTTGCGGCACTGGGCTGCGCTGCATGCCGGCGCGCGCCCCAACCCGGCGCCGCAAGCGCCCCTGCCTCCGCCCTCTTCCTCGACGACCCTGGCGACCGGCGGGCTTTCACCTCCTGGTTCACCTTCCTCGCTGAAGCGATGTATGCGCGCGAAACCGCCGCCCTGCCGCGCGCCGTCAACGACTGCGCCGGGCTGCTCCGCTTCTGCTTCGCCGAAGCGCTGCGGCGCCACGACATCCCCTGGGCGCGCTCGCTCGCGCTGCCGTTTCTGCCGCCCGCCGGGCGCGTGAAGCGCTTCGAGTATCCACGCAGCACGCCACATGGTCCGCGCCTCTTCCGCACCTCGGCCGCGCATGGCGATGTCGCCGAGTTCGCCGACGCGCAAACTTTAATGCGCCACAATGCCCACCCGCGTACGCGTGACATCCAGCAGGCAGAACCAGGGGACCTGCTCTTCTATGAACAACTCGGCGCACGCTCACCGTATCACTGCATGGTCTTCCTCGGCCCCAGCCGCATGGAGGACGACCGCGGACCCTTCGCCGTCTACCACACCGGCCCGAGCCGTCCGCCCGGCGCGCCTGCCGAGCCGGGCGAGGTGCGCCGCCCCACCGTCGCGCAACTGCTCCAACATCCCGCGCCCGAATGGCGGCCGCTCGAAGGCAACCCCAACTTCCTCGGTGTTTTCCGCTGGAACCTGCTCGAAGAGACAACCTGAATGAACACACGCACGCTTCTGCTCGCCCTGTTGGTTCTCGCCTCGCTGCCCACCGTTGCACAGGAGGACGAAGGCAATTCGTTCTTCTCGCTGTCCACCTCGGAGACCTTCGCGCCTGAGGAAGAACCGCGCGTTTCGGTCTCGGCCAGCCGCGTGAAGCAACTCGAATTCCGCCTCTACCGCGTCAACGATCCGGTGGTCTTTTTTGAAGAGAAGTTGCAAGACGAACATCAGTTCGGCGGGCAGGCGCCGCGCAATCCGAAGGACCGCACGACGCTGGAAAAGCTCTACTCCTGGAAGCGCGGCCTGCGTGCGCGCTGGCGCGACCTGTTCCGCGAACAATACCAGCCCGAATCGCGCCACCAGATTCGCGCCATGATGACGCCGGCGCCGAAGCCCGAGGCCAAGCAGGCTACCGCGCCCGATGCAGCCACGCGCTTTGCCGCCATTCCGCTGCTCAATCAACAGCAGCTTGTGGCGCGCTGGTCGCAGTCGCTTGCCTCTGATGAGTCGTATTACTCCGAGCAGGTGAAGCTGCCCAAGCAGGACGTTGGCTTGTATGTGCTCGAAGCCACCGACGGCAAACTGCAGGCCTATACGGTTCTTTCAGTGACGCAACTTGCCATCCTTGCCAAGGGCGCGCCGGGCCGCGTGGTGGCTCGCATTCTGGATCGCGATTCCGGCGCTCCGAAGGCCAATGTGCCCGTTATCGTGTTGTCGAAGGACCGCAAGAAGCGCTACCTCAGCGGCAACACCAATGCACAAGGCATGATCGAAGCCGCCGTGAACGAGGAGCAACTCGAGAACGTGCTCGTGCTGGCGCGCGATGGCCGCAACTTCGCCGTCGCCGGCATCTATGGCTACAACATCTCGCAGCGCGGCGCGCGCGACCTGGCGGCTTACATCTACACCGACCGTCCCGTCTACCGTCCCGGCGACACCGTGCAGTACCGCATGATCCTGCGCAGCCGGGGTGAGCGCGGCTATGCGCTGCCCCCGACGAAATCGACGCAGATGGAAATTCACGACGGCGAAGACAACGTCGTCCAGCGCGCCACGCTGAACGTGTCGAGCTTCGGCACCGTGCATGGCGAGTACAAGATTCCGGCGGCCGCGCCGCTGGGGTATTACAGCGTGCAGTACAAATTGGATGACGATTTCCACACGGGCGGCTTCCAGGTGGAAGAGTATAAGAAGCCGGAGTACGAAGTGCGCGTGACGCCTTCGGAGAAGCGTGTGCTGCAAGGCAAGGCGATCAGCGCGGCCATCGATGCGCGCTTTTACTTTGGCGAGCCGGTGGCCAATGCCAAGCTCACGTATGTGGTGCACCAGTCGCGCTACTGGCCGCCCTATTACGAGATGCCCGAGGACGATGAACGCGGTCCGGACGACTACTATTCGGGCGAGCAGATTCTTGAGCAGGAAGGGCAGCTCGACGCCGAAGGCAAGCTCACGGTTTCGATTCCGACCAAGCAGTTGGAGAACGATGTGCGGCTGCGCATCGAAGCGCGGGTCACCGATGAAGCGGGCCGTGAGATTTCGGGCGCTGGTTCGGTGATTGCGACTGTGGGCAGCTATTTCCTCAACGCTCGTCCGGCGAAGTATGTGTTTGCGCCGAATGAGCCGGTGGAACTGGTGGTGGAGGCCAAGGACTACGACGGCAACGCCGTGCCGAACGTGACGTTTCAGGTGGCGCTCGGCAAGCAGAATTACCGCGAGCGGAAGTTTGAGTCGTTCAACACGACGACGGGCCGCACGGGTGCGGATGGCGTGGGCCGCGTGACGATGCCGGGGCGCGGCGGTTCGCTGCTGGCGCGTGTCACGTCGCAGACGCCCGAGGGCCGCACGGTGAAGGACGACTCTTATGTGTGGGTGTCGGGCTCGTTCAGCTACGAAGGCGGCGAGAGCATCCGCCTGGTGCCCGATAAGCGCTCGTACGCGGCGGGCGAGACGGCGAAGGTGCTGGTGGCGGGCGTGCCCGACGGCGCGCACATCTGGCTCACCACGGAAGGCAAGACGCTCACGTCGAGCCGCTACCTGCAAATGGCTAACGGTTCGCTGCTGGTGGATGTGCCGGTGACGGGTGACATGGCGCCGAACTTCTTTGTGAGCGCGGCGGCGATTGTGAAGGGCAAGTTGTATTCGGCGAGCAAGACGGTGAAGGTGCCGCCGGTGCAGCACACGTTGAACGTGGCGCTGGAAGCTTCGAAGCCGCAGTTCCTGCCGGGCGAGCCGGGCACATACACACTGACGGCGCGCGATGCGGCGGGCCGGGGCGTGGCCGGCGAGTTCTCGCTGGGCATTGTGGATGAGGCGATCTATGCGATTCGCCGCGAGCCGCAGCAGGAGCTGCTCAGCTTCTTCTACGGCCGCGACTACAACCGCGTGGGGCTGGAGTCGTCGTTGAGTTACTACTTCTCTGGCGAAGCAGGAAAGCGGCGCATGCAACTGGCGCGCATCCGGCCGTGGGCCACGCGGGCGCAGTTGAAGCCCGAGCGGTTGATTGAGCCGAAGGTGCGCAAGGCGTTTCCGGACACGATGTTCTGGTCGGCCGAGGTGCGCACGGATGGCGCCGGGCGGGCGAAGGTGAACGTGCAGTTCCCCGATGCGCTCACGTTGTGGCGGGCCACGGCGCGCGGGATCACGGCGGATTCCAAAGTCGGCACGGCGGTGTTGAAGACGGTGGTGCGCAAGAACCTGATCACGCGTCTGGCTGCGCCGCGCTTCCTGCGCGATGGCGACACGGTGACGCTGGTGGCCATTGCGCAGAACTTCCTGCCGAAGGAAAAGAAGGTGCGCATGGTGCTGGAGGCGACGGGCGTGGACCTGCTCGATCCGGCGACGCAGGATGTGACAGTGGCCAGCCGGGGCACGGCGACGATGAACGTGCGCGTGAAGCCGAAGCCGGGCACGGAGGCGGTGTTCACGGTGAAGGCGCTCACCGATGAAGAGTCCGACGCGATGGAGACGCGGCTGCCGGTGGTGCCGCTGGGCGTGAAGCTGAGCGAATCGAAGGCGGGCTCGCTTGCCGATGGCGGCAATGCGACGGCTGTGCTCAACTTCCCGGCCGATGCGATCGGACATTCGCGCACGCTCGATGTTACGGTGTCGCCGTCGGTGGCCGGGGCGATCTTCGGGGCGCTGGAGTATCTCACCTCGTTCCCCTACGGCTGCACGGAGCAGACGATGTCGAGCTTCCTGCCGAACGTGCTGGTGTCGGAATCGCTGCGCACGCTGGGCGTGGAGTCGCGCGTGGACAAGGCGGAGCTGGAGAAGAAGATCCGCGCGGGAATCGAACGCCTGAGCGACTTCCAACACGAGGACGGCGGCTGGGGCTGGTGGCAGGCCGACGATTCGGCGGCGTTCATGACGGCGTATGTCGTGGCCGGTTGGGCGCAGGCGAAAGCGGCCGGGCATGCGATTCCAGAAGAGCGTTTGCAGAACGGCGTGGCGTGGTTGGCGAAGAACATCGACACGAAGATCAGCGCCGACCTGCGGGCTTATGCGGTGTATGCGATGGCGCTGGCCGGGAAGCCTCCGGCGGCGCTGGTGAATTCGCTGGCCAATGACCAACGGAACCTCTCGCCTTATGGCCTGGCGCTGTACGGGTTGGCTTTGGATGCGATGAAGGATGCACGCGCCGATGCCGTGGCGCAGGCGCTGGCGGGGCGCGTGAGTGAGAGTGGCGCGGAGGCCTTCTGGAAGGCGGATCGCGACACGCTGATGGACTTCGAGATCGACGCTTCGCCCGAGGCCACGGCCTATGCGATGAAACTGCTGGCGCGGCGCACGCCGTCGAGCCCGCTGCTGCCGAAGGCGGCGCTCTACCTGGTGAATCACCGCAACGAAGGCTACTGGTGGTCGTCGACCAAGCAGACGGCGATGGTGATTTACGGGCTGCTCGATTACTTGAAAGCATCGGGTGAGTTGAAGCCCGACTTCACGGTGAAGGTCGAATCGGGCGGGCGCGTGTTGATTGAGAAGCGCTTCACGGCGGCCGATGCGCTGGCGCCGACGCCGACGACGCTGCGCATTCCGGCGGCGCAATTGCCGGCGGGCGCGCAGCGTTTGACGATCACGCAGGCGGGCAAGGGGCGGCTGTACTGGTCGGCGCGGGCCGAGGCCTATGCGCCGGCGGCGAATTTGCAGCGCACGGGCTCGATTGCGCTGAATGCCGTGCGCGAGCTGTTCAAGCTGGTGCCGGAGCAATCGGGCGGCAAGATTGTGCACAGGCTGGAGCCGCTGCGCGGTCCGGTGGCCAATGGCGATGTGCTGGCCTCGCGCGTCACGGTGTCGGGCGGCGAATGGCGCTACCTGATGATTGAAGATCCGATTCCGTCGGGCTGCGAGAACATCGAGCGCGACAACTTATATGAAGTTCCGAACCGGCCTGGTTGGTGGGGCTGGGGCTTCACGCGGCGTGAGTTGCGCGACGACCGCGCCGTCTATTTCCAGACGTGGTTTGACGGGCAGCAGGAGTTCTTCCATCTGATGAAGGTGGTGAACGCGGGCCAGTTCGGCGTGTCGCCGGTGCGAGTGGAGCCGATGTATCAGCCGCAGAAGTTTGCTACGAGCGGCACGGCCAACGTGGAGGTCCAATAATGTTTCGGTTACTGATTGCCGCCTTCACGGATGCGCTTACGCGGTGGGAGGTGCTCGCGCTGCAACTGGTGGGCAACGTGGTGTTGCTTGTGTTGGCGTGGTTCTGGTTAGGGATGGGCGTGGGCTCGGCGCTGGCGGTGGTGATGCTGGTGGCGCTGGCGCTGGTTCTGTTTGCGCTGTCGGCGCTGTTGCACGGCAGCGGGCTGGCGGCGTTCCGGCCGATGCGCCTCGGCGAAGCCTTCGCTAGCACGCGGGCGCGGCTGCCGAAGCTGGCGCTCTATTCGATGGTGGCTGTGGCGCTGCTGCTCGCTTGGGATTTGGCGAGCGCCTATTCGGCTCAGGCCACGCAGTGGGCGGCGAGCGCGCTCACGTTCTCCTCGCAGTCGCCGACCAAGCCAGCGTCGCTTGAAGGGGCGTACGCGTGGTTTGTACGCATTGTGTTTGTGCTGATCGCGCTCGCCCTGCATCCCATCGCGGCGCGGCTGGCGGGGAGCATCGATTCGGCGGCGAGCGTCTGGAAGCGGCCCGGCTATTGGGCGGCGGGCATCGTGCTGGCCGTGCTCGGCCTGCTCGTGCCGTGGTGGCTGATCAAGTGGGTGCCCGCTTTCTCGTCGATGGTGATGGAGACGCTGAGCATGCTGGTGCGCTTCGGCATCGCCTATGTGCTGGCGACGGTGAGTTGGACGGCAATGGCGGCGCTGTTACCGAAGCTGGCCGAAGCCGGGCTGCCCGCTACAGCCCCGCTCCCCGCGGATGATAAAACGCGCTGAGCACGCGCGGCCATCCGGCGAGATCCTGCGTCATTTCGAGGAAGCGCCAGTCGCTGCTGTACATGGGGCGCACGGCTTCGACATCCTGGAAGCCGAGTTCCACTGAGAGCAGTCCGCCCACGCGCAGCACGCGTTCGGCGTCGGCGATTAAGCGGCGGTAGATCTCCGAGCCCTGGCCGGAGCCGAACAGCGCGACGTGCGGTTCATGGTCGCGCACCTCGCGCGGAAGGCCGTCGCGGGCGTCGAGCGGAATGTAGGGCGGGTTCGACACGACCACGTCGAAGGTGGCGGGGGCCAGCGGCGCGCCAAGGTCGCAGCAAAGGAAATCAACTTGCGCGCCCAGCGTGGCGGCGTTTTCACGAGCCACGGCGAGCGCGGCCAGCGAGATGTCGGTGAGCAGCAGCCGCATTTCGGGCCGTTCGAGTTTGAGCGAAACGCCGATGGCCCCCGAGCCGCAGCCGATGTCGGCGACCATGCGCGCATCAGGTTGGCGGCGCATGACCACCTCCACCTGGTGTTCGGTTTCGGGGCGGGGAATCAGGACGTCGGGCGTGACCTTGAACATGCGCCCGTAGAATTCCTGGCGGCCGAGGATGTACTGCGTGGGCTTACCGCTCAAGCGCTCGCCGAGATAGCGGCGGAAGGTACGCGCGGCTTCCTCGCTCAACTCCTCTTCCGGATGGGCGAACAGGTAGACGCGCTCCTGGCCGATGGCGGACGCCAGCAGCACCTCGGCGGTGAGGCGCGCGTCGGCCACCCCTCCATGAATCAGCCGTTCGAGAGCCCCGGCGATGGCCGTGCGCAGGTCCATCGGCTTAGTTCTGCGTGTCCTGCTGTTTGAGCCGCTCCGTTTGGAAGTAGGTGACGCAGGCGTCGATCATCTCCGAGATGCGGCCTTCGAGAATCGTGTCCAGTTGGTAGAGCGTGAGCCCGATGCGGTGATCGGTGACGCGGTTCTCTTTGAAGTTGTAGGTGCGGATCTTCTCGCTGCGGTCGCCCGAGCCGACCATGCTGCGGCGTTCGGCGCCGAGGGCGGCGTTCTGCTTTTCCAACTCCAGATCGTAGAGCCGCGCGCGGAGCACCTTTTCGGCCTTGGCGCGGTTCTTGATCTGTGACTTTTCGTCCTGGCACGACACCACGACGCCGGTGGGGAGATGCGTCATGCGCACGGCCGAGTAGGTGGTGTTCACTGACTGGCCGCCGGGACCGGACGAGCAAAAGGTATCGACGCGAATATCCTTGGCCTCGATCTTGATGTCCACATCGTCGGCCTCGGGCATGACAGCGACGGTGATGGTGGAGGTGTGGATGCGGCCCTGCGTTTCGGTGGCGGGCACACGCTGCACGCGGTGGACGCCGCCTTCGAACTTCATCTTGGCGTAAACCTTGTTACCGCCGATGATGGCGATCACTTCCTTCATGCCGCCCACGCCGGAGTCGCTGCTGGAGGTGATTTCCACCTTCCAGCCCTGCGTTTCCGCATAGCGGCAGTACATGCGGAAGACCTCGGCGGCAAACAGCGTGGCCTCGTCGCCGCCGGTGCCGGCGCGGATTTCGAGGATGACGTCCTTGTCGTCGTTGGGGTCCTTGGGCAACAGAAGCAGGCGCAGTTCGTCTTCGAATTTCGTGACTTCCGGTTCGAGCCGGGCGACGTCTTCGGCGGCCATGGCGCGCAGCTCGGCGTCGGTTTCGGTGAGCATGGCGCGGGCGCCTTCCAGGTCGCTGCTGGCCTTCTTCCACTCGCGGTACTTTTCCACCAGGTCGGCCAAGTCGTTGCGTGACTTGGCGGTCTTTCGGTAGACGTCGGCGTTGCTGATCACGTCGGGATCAGCCATCTGGCGCGTCAAGTCTTCAAAGCGCGCTTCGGTTTCATCAAGTCGCTGCAGGAATTGCATGGAAACGTTTCTTCAGTGTAACGGGTGGCGGGGCGAGGGAGAGCGGGAAGCCGGGCCGGCTAGGCAATGACGAGCATGCCGCCCTGCTGGCGTTCCAGTTCCATCGCGCCTTCCAGCGCGACGATGGCCACTTCGGTCTGGTCGTCGGCGGGGGTCTGCGTTGTGATGCGCTGCAGCCAGAGGCCGGGGGCGGTCATCAGGTTGAGCAGGCTGCCCGGGCGTTTGGCGGCGAAGCGGATGATCTCGTAGCTGAGTCCGGCGATGACGGGCATGAGCAGGATGCGCGAGGCGAACTTACTGGCGAAGTCCTGGAACGGCAGCAGGGCGTAGATGCACATCGAGATGAGCATGACGACGATGAGGAAGCTGGTGCCGCAGCGCGGGTGGAAGGTGACGAAGCTCTGCGCGTTGGCTACGTTGACCGGTTTGCCCGACTCGTAATTGAACACCACGCGATGCTCGGCGCCATGGAACTCAAACACACGGTGGATGTCTTTCCAGCGCGAGATGCCATAGAGGAAAGCAAGAAAGATGACGATGCGGATGAGGCCGTCGACGAGGTTGAAGAGAATCTGGTTGCTCAACTGCGGCAGCGATTTCTGCATCTGCGTGGTGAGCCACAGCGGGACGAATTTGTAGAGGAAGAAGAAGAAGAGCAGCGAGAAGGCGAGGTTGGCGGCCATCACCCAGCCGGAGATGGGCTTGGCGTCGGTGCCGCCGGAGGCTTCGCCGCCCTTATCGGCGGCCTTGGCCTTTTCCTCTTCGGTGAGGGCGGCGTTGGCGGAAAACTGCAGGGCTTCGATGCCGAGCTTCATGGCCTGGCCGAGCGTGCCGAGGCCGCGCAGCAGCGGGTATTTGAAAATCGGGTAGCGGTCAGAGACCTTGGCCAGCGGTTTGGAAACCGTGATGATCTCGCCGTCGGGCTTGCGCACGGCCACGCAGTAGCTGTGCGGGGAGCGCATCATGACGCCCTCCATCACAGCCTGGCCGCCGATGAGCGTCGTTTCTTCGCCCGACTCCAGGACGGGTAGCAGTTGCGTATGCGCGGCGAGACGTAGATAGCGGCGGACCGACAAGTTCAGGGGATCTCCTCTGCTCTCAGTATAACTGGATGCGCGAGAAGGGCATTGGATTCGTGGGGGGATTGGCGCAGGGACTCCGGGCGGCTCATTCCGCAGCTCAGCCGCCCGGCGCGGTGCTGGAGGGAGGCTATTCTCCGCTCTGGCGGCGGATGTGTTCGCGGACGGCGGCTTCCACCTGGCGGGCCTTGGGGAAGGTGGGGGTGGAGTCGCGCAGGTGGTCGGCGGCCTCCTCGGTGAAGCGGTGCTGGTTCACCAGGGCGACGCCGAGCAGGTAATGGCCCTGGGGCGAGAGCGGGTCAATGGCGAGCGCCTTGCGGGCGAACTCTTCGGCCTCGCGCGGCTGGTGGAGGTTGAGCAGGGAGGCGCTGATATTGTTCAGCACGGGAGCCGACCTGGAGTCGATTGCCAGGGCGGCGCGGAACTCGCTGAGCGCCTCTTCGTTGCGGTTGGCGCGGGCCAGGAAGGCGCCGAGGTTATTGCGGGCCTCGAAGAACTCGGGGTCCTGTTTGACGGCCTCGCGGAGGTGCTTTTCCCAGGCCACGAGATCGCCTTTCACCTGCGCCTCGCCGGCTTTGCGCAGGGCCTTGACGGCGGACTTGGGGGGCTTGTGGGCGAGCCGCCGGAGGGAGATGTTGCCGCCGGCCTGCTTTTCCGCACAAGGCAGTTCGAGGCGGATCTCCGGTCCGCCGCCGGAGGTGTTCACGGTGAACAGCGTGCGCTTGAGCACACTGCCGCGCAAGTTGGTGACCTGGGCCTCGTACATGCCTTCGGCGACGTCGCGGATCTCAAAGGTGCCGTCCCAACGCACATCGCCTGAGTAAGTGTGATTCAGGTTCTGGCGGCTGGTCAGTTCCACGCGCAGGTTGTGAAAGGAGTTGTCCTGCGACGCTGTACACAGGCGGACAACGGCGCCGCTCACCGCACCGGCCGCGCGAGCCTGGGCGGAGAACAGGGGCTGGGCCTGGGCGGGAAGCGCGCTTAGGCCGGTGAGTAGGAATCCCAGGGAGTAGATACACTTCGAGTAAGTCATTATTTGCTCCATAAACAGTCGCTGTCGAAAAAGTTGTAAGATGCGGAAACAGCGAGGTTCCGGCCGCCGGGACACACGGAGAGTATCCGCGCGCTCAGCAGGTTCAGGGAATGGGAAAGGAGACGGGATTACATGGGACGGAGCACCGCGGCTGGCGCGCTTCGCAGGGCCCAGCCAATCTGGTCCGTCTCAAACGGGGTCGAGCAATAGTCGTCGGCGCCGGCCTCGAGGGCCTCCAGCCAGGCCTGTTCATCGGCTTTACGGCTGGCAACGATGACGCGAATGGGGGTGCGCAGGGAGCGCACCAGGGAGATCAGCGAATTCACCTGATGGCGCTGGTCGCCGCAGAAGATCACCTGGTGTTGCCGGGCCAGGGCCGCCGCCGCGGCAGTATCGGACCGGCTGACGGCATGTCCGAGCCGCGCCAACGCACTTTCCAGCTCGTCGGCTAACTTGGGGTCAAGACCGATCAACAGCGCGCGTTGGGGGGACGTGGGCATGGCTCTCCTCTCAGGTTACTCAGGCTCTCGTGTCGGCAACATGAACGCGGCCTGAGGGAAACGTGAATTCCTCGGCTCCGTTCAGCTCCAGTCGGCGGGGACCATGCGTCGCGGCTAGTGGAAAAGACTGCCTCTTCCATCTCCAGGTTACCCGCTTCGGGGCGGCGGGGCCAATCAAAACTTTTGATATTCCCCATCCGCGAGTGGTGGTTGTCAGGGGAACGCCTGGTGGCCCCCGCGCCGGCCTTGATAAACTGGTGGATTCCAGGAGAAATGCAGACAGCCATGCAGCGCAGGAACAGTGTCGCCGTAAATGTCGGCGGAGTCATCGTTGGCGGCGGCGCGCCGATCGTCGTGCAGTCGATGACGAATACCGATACGGCGGATGTGACCGGGACGGCCAACCAGGTGCGCGAGCTGGCGCTGGCGGGCAGCGAACTGGTGCGCGTGACGGTGAACACGGAGGAGGCCGCCGCGGCGGTGCCGAAGATCGCCGAGACGCTCAAGCTCTATGGCGTGAGCGTGCCGCTGGTGGGCGACTTCCACTACAACGGCCACCTGCTGCTGAAGCAGTATCCGGCCTGCGCGCGGACGCTGGCCAAGTACCGCATCAACCCCGGCAACGTGAACATCGGCAAGAAGCACGACGACAACTTCCGCACGATGATCGAAGCGGCGGTGGAGTATGGCAAGCCGGTGCGCATTGGCGTGAACTGGGGTTCGCTGGACCAGTCGCTGCTGACGCGGATGATGGATGAAAACGCGCGCTCGGCCGCGCCGCTGGACGCCGCCGAGGTGATGATCAACGCCATCGTGGAAAGCGCGATCCTGTCGGCCGAGGCCGCCGAGCGCTACGGGCTGCGGCGCGACCAGATCATCCTCAGCGCCAAGGTGAGCGGCGTGCAGGACCTGATTCGCGTCTACCGCAAGATGGCGGCGCGCTGCGACTATCCGCTGCACCTCGGGCTGACCGAGGCCGGGTTGGGCTCAAAGGGCATCGTGGCCACCACGGCGGCGCTCTCGGTGCTGCTGCAGGAAGGCATCGGCGACACGATCCGCGCTTCGCTCACGCCGCTGCCCAACGGCGACCGCACCGAAGAGGTGATCGTCTCGCAGCAGATCCTGCAATCGATGGGCTTCCGCAGCTTCACGCCGCAGGTGACGGCCTGCCCCGGCTGCGGGCGCACGACGAGCACCTTCTTCCAGGAGCTGGCCGACCGCATCCAGACCTATCTGCAGAAGCAGATGCCGGTGTGGAAGGAGTCGCACCCCGGCGTGGAGGAGATGAAGGTGGCCGTGATGGGCTGCATCGTGAACGGGCCGGGCGAATCGAAGCATGCCAACATTGGCATCTCGCTGCCGGGCACGTTTGAAGAGCCGGTGGCGCCGGTGTATGTGGATGGCCGGCTGGCGCGGACCCTCCGCGGCGACCACATTGCCGAGGAGTTCTCAAGGATGCTCGAGGACTACGTGGAAGCGCACTATGCCCGGCGCGAGCCGGCGGCGGTGTAGCCTACCCGCTCGCGCCGTCCTCCGTGGCATAGCGAGACGCACTGGCCGTGCAGAGGTTTGGTTCCGCGCGCCGCAACACCTGCTCGGGCTGTGCCTTGAGCGCACAGGGCCGCGAGGCGGCTCCGTTGTGCGCGATGGAAACGGAAGCTCGCTCCGTTGTGCGCGCCGCAACCCCCGCTCAGGCCGTGCGTCGAGCGCACAGGGCGAGCGAAGCTCGCTCCGTTGTGCGCGATTCAATTTAGTACCAGTGCATCGTGTAGCTGAAGCGCACGCCGCGGCCGATTTCCGGGGCGAATTCCTTGATGAACGAGAGGTGGTTGCGGTAGAGGCGGTCGCTCCAGTTGAAGACGTTCACGCCGAAGACGTGGAGCATGTGGGCGCTGGCGCGGGTGTAGGTGGCGTTGAGGTTGGGCACGGCATAGCCGGCGGTGGGCAGCTCGTTGGGCGACACCTGGTCCTGACGCCAGGCGGTGGCCAGTTCGGGGCGCAGGTTGAAGCCCTTGTAGCGGTAGTCGACGCCGAAGCGGGCGCGGAAGGGCGGGATGCGCGGCAGCGGGGTGTTCGATGACGTGACGTTGGCGGTCACCTGGTCGATGCTGGTGAGCAGCGAGAGGTTGTTGTGCACGGCCACCTGGAGCTTGGCTTCGTGGCCGTAGTAGCGGCCGTTGGCCTGCAGGTAGTCAGCCTCGGGCAGGCCGTCTTCGAACGTGCCGGTGGGGGCCAGGTAGATCATGCTGTTCATGCGGTAGTAGAAAAAGTTGTACTCGGCGCGCACGCGGCCGGCCTGGTGGCGGAGCGAGAAGTCGATGCCGTCGGAGCGTTCGCGGCGCAGGTTGGGGTTGCCGACCTCGAAGGTGACGTTGCCCACGTGCGGGCCGAAGTTGTAGAGCTCTTCGAGCGAGGGCGCGCGGTAGGAGTGGGCGTAGTTGGCGACGAAGGCGCCGCCGCTCCAGAGCCGGAAGTTGGCGCCGGCGCCCAGGCTGAGGCCGGTGAAGCGGCGCTGGGGGGCGTTCTCGCCTTCATGCTCGTCGTGCTCGGCTTCGGTTTCGCCTTCGTGGGCGTGGGCGGCGAGCGGACCATTGGGGGTATAGCGGTTCGTCTCCAGGCGGCCGCCGAATTGGAAGCGGACGCGCTCGAAGTTCAACTGTTGCAGGCCGAAGACGGCGAAGGCCATCTGGTCGATGGGCGGGGCGAGCGCTTCGGCGCCGGTGGCCTCGAAGTCGCGCGTCATGCCCCAGAAGCCGAGCGAGCCATCCCACACGCCGCGGCGTTTTTGTTTTAACTCGCCGCGGTAGATGAACTGCTTGTTGTAGAACTGCGTGCCGATGGCGGCGCCTTCCAACTCGCGGTGGTTCCAGTCGGAATAGCTGAGCTTGAGGTCGAAGCGCTCGGCAAGCGAGCCGAGTTGGAGGAGGCTGGCGTTGAGGCGGGCCGAGTGGCGGCGGAAGGCGATGCTGACGGTTTCGCCCTCTTCCTCTTCGTGATGCTCCTCGCCTTCCTCCTCGCCTTCGTGTTCGTGTCCATGGCTATGGAAGAGGCTGGCGAAGGGGATGCCGTAGCCGCCGTCCTGGAGGCCGTATTGGAAGGAGAAGGCCATGGCCTCGGTGCGTTTGCCGATGCCGAAGTTGGCATGCTGCAGGTCGCTGCGCGAGTTGTCGATTCTGCCGGTGGGGGCCGAGTAATCGCCGGAGCGAGTGCCGCCGCCGCCGCCCCACACCAGCCAGCCCTTTTTGCCGAACTCGAAGCCGCCGCTGCCGCCGCCCTGGGCGTTGTTGGTGCCGCCGGTGGCCGCGACGTGGCCGCGCACGCCGGAGTGTTCATGGGCGTCGATGCGGGCGTGGTCGTCGATGATGTTGACGACGCCGCCGATGGCGTTGGAGCCATAGAGCAGCGTGCCGGGGCCGCGCACCACTTCGACGCGCTCAATGGAAGAGGAGTCGACCGGCTCGCCGTGATCGCCCGATTGCGACGAAAGCGTGCCGGTGCGCACGCCGTCCTGCAGCACGAGCACGCGGTCGCCGTCGAAGCCGCGCACCACGGGGCGGCTGTTGCCGGGGCCGAAGCTGCGTTTGGCCACGCCCATCTGGTCGTCGAGAAGTTCGCCCAGTGAACTCGCGGCGGCCCTGCCGGCGAGTTCGATCGAGCCCACCGAGGCCACCGATTGCACGGCCTCGAGCGAGGTTTCCTCCTGGCCCGTGGCGGTGACGGTCATTTCCGTGCGGATCGTCTCCAGGCGCAACGCCATGGCCAGCGTGACGGTCTCGCCGCCCTTGATGGTGACGCGGCGGCGCTCGTCACCCATGTTGTGCATGTGGGCCACCACGTCATATTCGCCGGGGGGCAGGCCTTGGAAGGAAAACTTGCCGTTGTCCTCGGTCTCCACCGAACGGCGGAGCTTGGGAATCAGCACCATCGCATGGTGCAGCGGGCGGTCGTCGCCTCCGAGGGTGACTGTGCCCTCCAGTGAGCCCGCGGCAGGGCCTTGGGCCCCCCCGCCGGTTGCAGTGAGCAGGAGCAAAACGAGGGAAAGGAGTGGCCGCATGTATCTATCCGATTTCATTCTCGCCCCTGGGCCCGGCAAGCTCCACCGGCGGCGGGGTGAGCGGGCCAGTTCGAGCCGTGAGCGGTCCCGCCCGCGCGGTGAATGACCTCCGCGGTGGGACGGGTTGGTGGGATTGCCGGGCGCGGCGCTGTCCGGTTGACGGGGGGCACGGCAGGGAGGCGTAGGCGTGTGGGTGCCTTGCTGTTACAATCCGGAATGTTGGTCTAAAACGAGGGGTGGGCCGCGACATTGAACCCGCGGCCCCAGTGGCAACATCCATATCGAACGAGGAGGATTCTCATGAGTGCACCGCGTTTGCATCCGGCCCCGGAGCGGCCCGAACCCGAAACGGCGGCCGAGGGAGCGCAACCGGGCTCGTACCGCATCGTCAGCCGAATCGTCGATTGGATTACCAACGACCGCACGCAACTGCTCAACATCACCGACCGGGTGAATGAGATTGTGCGCCGCAGCGGCGTCACCAACGGCATCGTTCACCTGCAGTCGCTGCACACCACGACGGCCATCTTCCTCAACGAATGGCAGGAAGCGCTGTTGGACGACGTCAAGCTGTTCTTTGAGAACACCATCGACGGCAGCCAGTATTACAAGCACAACGACCCGAAGTTCTCCGACTGTGAGCGCAACAACGCCGACTCCCACCTGCGGGGCATGATGATGGGCCAGACGCTGAGCCTGCAGGTGCGCAACGCCACCGTCCTGCTGGGCACATGGCAGAGCATCATTTTGGCCGAGTTTGACGGGCCGCGCAGCCGCTCGGTGGCCGTGCAGGTTTCGGGGATTTAGCGCTTTAGGGCGCGGCGCGCATTTGACACTCCGCGCCGCGCGCCAGTACACTGACACGAACGCTATAATAGGAGTCCAGTCTCCAAACGGATGCTTCTTCCCAGGGAGTTTATTGAATATCTGGTGCGCCAGCTTGTACAGCGGCTGTCACCTGCCGTCTTTGAAGTCACCGATCCGGCGGTGGCCGCCAGCTTGATCCAAAGCATTGTGATCGAGGAAATGGAAACCGAGGACCGTCTCAACGACGAGGTCCGCGAAATCCTTAGCCAGTACAGCGAGTATATGCGGCGCGAGGGCGTCAGCTACCAGGAGATGTTCCGGCGCATCAAGAACAAGATGCTCCAGGAGCGCAAGGTGGTGCGGGCCAGCGGACGCGACACGGGCGACGCGATGAAGTTGTCGCGCGACAAAGTGACCGACATCTCGCACAAGATTGTCTCGTCGATGCGCAAGTCGCGCGACTTCCGGCTGCGCAGGGATCACAACGACGTGCGGCTGGAAATTGTGCGCACCTTCACCGAGATCCTCACCGTTGAGGAGAAGGCGGACCGCAATGCGCGGGCCAAGGTGCACTCCATGAAACGCGAGATCACCGAAGGCACCGAAGAGTACAGCCTGCTGCACAAGCGATACTATGCGGAAGAGCTGAAAAAGCTCGGCATCGATTTCAACGCCTAGCATCCGCGCTCGGAGGTGCGGGCGGCAGGAGGCAATTCCCCCGTGCGCGCATCCATCCTCGTCGCCGGCAGCCTGAATATGGACTTCGTGGCCACCTTGGCCACGCTCCCCACGCCCGGCCAAACACTCACCGGCAGTACATTCGATTTTATTCCCGGCGGCAAGGGCGCCAACCAGGCCTGCGCGGCGGGCAAACTCGCCGCCGGCGCCGTGGGGGGCAACGCTGTGCGCGTGGCCATGGCGGGCCGCGTTGGACGACGACCCGTTCGGCGATCAGCTCACGCTCAGCCTGGCGGCGGCCGGCGTGGATGTGGAAGCCGTGGAGCGCGTCGAGGGTGTGTCGACGGGCGCGGCCATGATCAACGTCGGCGCCGGTGGGCAGAACACGATCGTCGTGATCCCTGGGGCCAATCATCGCTTTCTTCCCGCGCATGCCGAGGCTCTGCGCGGCCGGCTGCGCGACAGCGCGTGGCTGTTGCTGCAGCTGGAGTCGCCCCTGGCAACCGTCGAGGCGCTGCTGCGCGCGGCGCGGCAGGAAGGCGCGCGGACGATGCTTGATCCGGCCCCGGCGCAAGCGCTGAGCCGCGAGCTGCTCTCGCTGGTTGATGTGATCACGCCCAATGAGACCGAGGCCTGCCTGCTGTTGGAGCGCCCGGCGGCGCGGCTGGGGCTGGCCGAAGCGCCGGAGCTGGCGCGGGCGGTGCGCGCGCTGGGTCCGCGGGCGGTGGTGTTGAAGCTGGGCGATGCGGGCTGCTTCTATTCAGGGCCCGAAGGCGAGCATACGGCGGCGGCGTTCGCGGTGACGGCGGTGGATGCCACGGCGGCCGGCGATACGTTCAACGCGGCGCTGGCGGTGGCGTTCACTGAGGGCATGGCCGTGCCGGCGGCGCTGCGCTTTGCCAACGCGGCGGCGGCGGTGAGCGTAACGCGCAAGGGGGCGCAGACGTCGGCGCCGTCACGGGCTGACGTGGATGAGTTTCTGGCCGCGTGGACCGCGTGAGTGCGCAGCAAAGCGAGCGCTCAGCGGATTTTGTAGACCAGGAAGCGGCTGCCCTCAAACAACACCGGGCGCTCTGAAATGCGGTTGGCCTTGGTGAGCACGATGTAGTCGATGCCGCGGGCGGCGTATTCGGGGATGCGCTCGGGCTTGTAGCCGGGGTCCATCATCGAATGCCAGCGCTCCCACCACTCCTCGGCGAACTCCTTCAATAAATTCACCTGCCCGCCGCCCTTCCAATCGACGTAGACGGCGCGCAGGGAGCGGGCGCGGAAGATGCTGCCGGCCGGGTCCTTGGCGCCGTCGGCAAACAGGAACATGGCCTGCTTGGGTGTGTTCGTGCGCGCCCACTGGGCCAGTTCGGTGATGTCGGGCGTGTCGACGAACTTGTAGTTCACCACATTGCCCCAGGTGGGCAGCAGGAAGTAGGGCAGCAGCGCGGCGGCCAGCAGCAGCGAAGCGGCGCGGCGTTGCTGCGTGTAAGCCCGCACGCCCCAGGCGGTGGCAAGTGAAGCGAGGGCGACGATGAGCCAGCGCTTGGCGATCACGGCGTCGCGGAAATCCGGCAGCAGGAGGTCCATCACCGGCGTCTGCGCGGGGATGGCGAAGCCCACGGCAAACCACGCCGCCGCCTCCCACACGCGGCCCTGGCGCGCGGCCATCACGCCGCCGGCGGCTGAGAGCACAACAGCGATCACGAATACGAAGGCCGCCGCGCGCGCCGGTTGAAAGGCCGGGATGAGCGACCAGCGGGCCATCTCAAGCAGCGAATAGGAGAGCGGCAGGCTGAGCACGCCCACCAGCGCCATGCCGCCGCAGATCCAGCGCATTTCGCGCGTCATCGCATGACGCCAGCGCAGCAGGGCGGCGGCGATGAAGAGACCGAGAAACTCGTACTGCCTGACGTACGGCGCGCCCCAGAGCGAAACCCAGTTGTAGGAGCCGCGCAGGCGCTGCAGCCTGGCCAGCGCCTCGTCGATGCGGTGGAAGAGCGCCTGGTGCTCGGTCTCGCCGGCCTGGAAGCGCGAGAGCACGAACAGCCCCGCCGCGAAGGCTCCGATGATGAGCAGCGGCCGCATCGCGCCGATGCCCTTACGGCGGGCCTCCACGAGCAGGTAGAGGCCAAAGACGGCCAGGAACGGCCAGGTGGTGGGCGGATGATAGAGCAGCGCCACGCCGGCGGCAAGGGCGGCGGCGTGCAGCCGCGCATGGGCCATCAGGCCGAGCGCGAGCACAACGAGGCAGATCGCGCTGCCGCGCGGCACGGGCTCGTATTCAAGGGTGAGCACGGCCGGGCCGGCCACCGTCGCCCCCATGCCGTAGAGCACGGGCAGCAGCAGGGCCAGCGCGGGCGGCAGCGCCAGGGCGCGGCCCAGCAGATAGACGCCCAGCAGTCCGCAGAAACGCGCCAGCAACTGCTGCGCGATGAGCACGCCCTGGAACGAGTCAGCCCCGCTGATGCGCCGCAGCAGCAGCGCCAACTCGTCGTAGATGGAATACGTCACATGCGGGCGCAGGGCGACGCTGTCAGCCGGATACGTGGACGGGTCCCAGATGCGCTCCAGGATGGGGATATAGATCTGCGTGTCGGAGGCGAGAAAGGTATTGCCGGGCAGCGTGTAGTAGCCCAGCATGACGAGCGCGGCGAGCGCGGCCGCGATTGTCCACCGCGTTGGCGTCATTTGGCGGGCGTCTTCTCCAGTTGTTGTTTGGCCCAGGCGCGCGATGGGTTGAGGGCAAGGCTTTTTTCCAGCGCCTGCCGCGCCTCGGTGTTCTTGCCCTGCTTGCGCAGCGCGATGCCCAGCCAGAGCTGGGCCTCGGCTGACTTGGCGTCGAGTTGAATGGCCTTTTGGAAATCGGCGACGGCCTTGTCCACGCCGCCGCCGAACATCGGCGGCAAATAATAGTTGCCCACGCCGCGGCTGACCCAGTTGAGGGCCGATTTGGCGTCGAGCTCGAGGGCGCGGTTCACCTCGTCGCGGGCGCAGCCGCCATACTTCATTCCGGCGAGCACGTTGGCCGGGATCACCTGGCCGCAGAGGGTGCCGAGGATGCGGTGATACTCGGCGACGTTGGGCTTCAACTCGACGGCCTTTCGCGCCGCCCCGATGCCTGTCTCGGCGGCGGTCCGCGCCGCGCCCTTGTCGGCCATCTCCATGGCTGCTTGTGCCAGTGCCGATTGGGCCACTGCGTGTGCATAGTGCGCCGCGGCGTCGGCGGTCGGCTGCGCAGCCCGCCCCGCGGCGGCTTCAGCCAGTTTGGCCAGCGCGTCGCGGTCCTGTTTGTCCAGCGCCGTCTCAACAGGCGTTTTGGCCCACGCCGCCGAGGCGAGCAGCGATAGGATCAGCAAGCTCCTCACAGTTTTGCCACCTTCTTATGCACCAGATAAAAATAGCAGGCCGTGAGCACGAGCAGCACTCCATTGGCGGCGATCACCGGCGGCGCCGTGATGCGTTCGATCATCTCGCCGCTCCCGTAATTGCCAATCGGCATGCCGCCGCGAAAGGCCACGTTGTACACACTCATGACGCGCCCGCGCATCTGGTCGGTTGCGATCAATTGGACGAGCGAACTGATGAGGGCGAAGGCGCTGATCAGCGCCATGCTGCCCAGGAAGAGAAACACGCAACTCACCCACACCGTTGTGGACTGCGAAAACAGGGCCCCGAAAATGCCCAGCAGGCAGATGTTGATGAGCAGGATGAGCCCCTTGTGGCGCGAATGGCCAAAGGTGGCCACCAGCAGCGCCCCCAGTACACTGCCCGCGCCGGATACCGACAGCAGCAGCGTGTAGGTTTCCGGCCCCTTGGCAAACACGCTCTTCACGAACACCGGCAGGAACGTCATCGTTGGCACGCCCAGCGCCGTGAGCAGGAAGGCCAGGCCGATTAGGGCCACCATCGATTCCTGGCGGCGGATGAATCGGATGCCCCCTTCATGCTCTCGATCATGGACTCCTTGACCGCCTGCGGTTTGTACGGACTGCGCACGATCAACAGCGTGATGATGACGGCAATGAAGCTGAGGCCGTTCAATCCAAAGCACCACGCCGCGCCCAGCTTAGCCAGCGCCAGCCCGCCCAGCACCGGACCGATGACGCGCGCCAGGTTGAACTGGATCGAGTTCAAGGCGATGGCGTTCGGCAGGTCTTCGGTTTTGACGAGCGTCGGGATGAGCGCCTGGTAGGCCGGCCCGCCAAACGCCTGTGCCAGGCCGACGACGAACGAGAGCGTGAGGATGTGCCACACCTGCACCAGGCCCAGCGCCACCAGCGCCGTCAGCGTGAAGGCGCAGCTCATCTGCACCAGTTGCGAGGCGATGAGGATGTAGCGCCGCTCCACGCGATCGGCCACCACGCCGCCGACCAGCGACAGCAGCATGATCGGAATCTGGCCGAGAAAGGCGTCCAGCCCGAGCAGCCGCGACGAGCCGGAAATCTCATACACCAGCCAGCTCTGCGCCACCATCTGCATCCACGTGCCGATCGACGACGTGCACGCGCCGATCCACATCGTCCGGAATTCCCGGGATTCGAATGCTTTGAAGGTGCGCTTCAGCAACGTGCCGCCTGGGAAGGGAACGTGTGGAAAAGGAGCTCCTGTGTGCGGTGCGGTGAGGCGGACCGCATTACGGCAGCGGCTGCGGGCGACTGATCAGGTGGAGAATGTTGCCGTCGCAATCGGCGAAGAACACCAGCCGGTTGCCCTGGTTTTCAAAGGCCTCGGTGAGGAAGAGCACGCCGAGGGCTTTCAACTCGCGCATGCCGGCATCGAAATCCTCAACCTCGACGGCGAGGTGGCGAATGCCGGGATCCTTCATCTTGTTGGAGCCACGCTCGCCCTCGCTCGGAATGATCTCCAGCATGGAGCCGTTGACGGCGCGCACAAAGTAGTTGCCGTCGTAGACGAAGTTGATGCGGAAGCCGAGAATGTCGCGATACCAGTTGGCGAGCTTTTCAGGATTCGGAGAAGCGATTGCCGTGTGCTCCAGGCCTTTGAACATACCTGGGATGGTAGCAAGCCAGACCAGCCGGGTGGTGCGGGCGCGCGGGCGGCACGGAGCCGCGGGGCGCGATTTTCCCTTAGTAAACCTGGAAACAGTACACCTGGTTGGCGCCGCTTGGGCTGAGGCAGTATTCGCCCTGGTCGAGCACTTCGCTGGCTTCGATGCGGAAGAGCCCGGCTTCGAGCTTGGACACCGCCAAATGGACCGGGCGCGGAGCGTCCTTGCGCTTCTTCTCACTGGAGGGGAAGGCCACCTCGCGGCGGCCGTCCTTGGTCACCGTCAGCTTGTACATTTCCAGCTTTTCGGGCGCGATCTTCTCCGACAAGAAAAGGAAGATGGGCTCCGGCAGCGGCGTCTTCACCGGTGAGGCCGCCCCCGCGATGGTGGCCGCATTGACATCCTTGCGCTGCTCCTCCTTGGCCTGGCTGACCTCGGTCTCCACCAGCGTGCCGGCATGGAGCAGGAAGGGCACGTCGGGCTTGGGAGGCCGCGGGCCGTTGTACTTCTGCTGCGCCATGGCCGGCGCTAGCATTGCGAGACAGATCGACAGCGGAATCCAGCGCATCATGTGTGAAAGCCTACCATCTTTGATGGACCGCGCCGGGAACGGGTTTCATCGCGGCAGCGATTGAATCCACTGCTCCAGCTCCGGCGAATCGAAGTTGTCAATGGCCAGGTCGTGCGAGGGCAGCTCGCGCAGCGTCGTGCGCAGGCCCACCACGCGGCCCCCGCAAGCCCGCGCGGCGCGCAGCCCGGCAATGGAGTCCTCAAACACGACACACTCCTGCGGGGCCACGCCCAGCAACTCGGCCGCCTTCAGGTAGACATCCGGATCGGGCTTGGGCTTCTCAACCTGATAGCCATCCACGACGGCTGCAAAGCGCGGCGCCAGGCCCGACTCGCGCAGCACAAACTCAATGTTGGCCGGCTCGGCGTTGGAACCCACGGCGGCGGGGAACTGGCCGTGACGGGCCAGAAACTCGCGCACGCCCGGCACCATGAACTCCTCCAACCGCGGGTACATCAGCTCGCGGTAGAGCTTCTCTTTATTCGCCCCATGCTCGATGATCTCGGCGTCGCTGAGATCTTCGCCGAAGAAGTCGCGCACGATCTCGTCGTTGCGCAGGCCGAACATGCGCGACTGCACGCGCATCGGATCAATGCCGTGCTGCTCCAGATAGATCTCCCAGGCGCGGTTGTGCAACGGAGTGGAGTGGACGATGACACCATCCATGTCAAACAGGAATGCGCGCACCGGCGCGGAGGAAGAGGACACCCTGTTCAGGCTAGCATAGGCGGGCACGGCGGCAAGCGGCGGGGGGGACTGAGGGGAAATAGGGACCGGGCTCAGGCAAACCTGGAGCGGTTGCCGCATGCCGTTGTGATACTTTCGTAAGAACGGAGGAGCTGCCTGGAGTAGTTGACTCTTTTTCGGAGGTTATGCAAAGTGTTGAAAAGTAAGTTGATTATCGCGCTAGGCGCGGTGCTGGCGATGGGCCAGGCGGCGTTCGGCGCCAACATCCTGGTCAATCCGGGATTTGAGGACGGCGTCCTGTCGCCTTGGACCAACGACAACGATTTTTGTGGCGGTTGCACCTGGAGTGCGATCACCACCGATGCGCAATCCGGTGTCTGGAGCTCGGAGGTGGACGGCAACCGGTTGTTGTGCAGTCGTTTACGGCGGTGAGCGGCGGCCTGATCTCAGAGGTATCGTTCTGGGCCAGGCACCTGGATCGGGGCGCGGCGATGGCGTTCGTGTTCCGCTACGACGACGCGACCGAATTTGAGGGCGATGGTCACTTCGGGGACCGAGTGGGAGTTTTCGACGTGACCTCGTTCCTGAATCCGGGCAAAACCTGGTGGGCTTCGGCGTTTACGGAAACTCCGGCGCACTGGCGCGCTTTGACGACGCGGTGGTGGACGCCTCGGCAAGTGGCGGCGGTTCGGTGCCTGAGCCGGCGACGTTTGCGCTGATGGGCGCCGGGCTTCTCGGCCTGGCCGTGCGGCGCCGGATGCGCGGCTAACGAGCCATTCGAGTGCGAAATTCGGGCGGTCCGGGGACACCGGGCCGCCCGTTTTCTTTGCCCCGCGGGGCGGGCATCGGGGGGCGAAGAGGGGCGGGGAAGAGTTTGTTCCCTGCCGGTTGGACCGCGCGTTGCGGGTGTGTTACCATGATGGAGTTCCCGGCTTGACAAGGGTGCAGCGGAGTTGTGCGCTCTGAGCCGGAAGCTCTGCAGTCCTTCCCAGGGTGAGTCAACTCAAACAGGATGGCCGGTAGAGTGGTGCGTGCGCACGTTTGCGGAATCAGCCAACCGCGGGCGTGAAACGGTGGTTGTTGTGAAGACGGACAGGTGGCTGAGCGGTCAAAAGCAACGGGCTGTAAACCCGTCGCCCTTTGGGGCTACGGAGGTTCGAATCCTCCCCTGTCCACCATCTCCGCACGCGCAGGTTGGGAACTGTGGTTGTGTTAGCGTTAGACTAGGCGCCGATGTAGCTCAGATGGTAGAGCGCGTCCTTGGTAAGGACGAGGTCACCGGTTCAATCCCGGTCATCGGCTCCACTCATTTTTTGTACGGGATCCCGGTAAGGCAGGCACTATGGCGAAGGAAAATTTGACCGCAGCAAACCGCACGTGAACGTGGGGACGATCGGTCACATCGACCACGGCAAGACGACGTTGACGGCGGCGATCACCAAGACGCTCGCCAAGCACAATCCGAAGGTGGCGTTCCGGAGCTTTGACTCCATCGACAATGCGCCCGAGGAAAAGGCGCGCGGCATCACGATCGCGGTGGCGCACGTGGAGTATGAGACGCCGAACCGTCACTACGCCCACGTGGACTGCCCGGGCCACGCCGACTACATCAAGAACATGATCACGGGCGCGGCGCAGATGGACGGGGCCATTCTCGTGGTGGCGGCCACCGACGGCCCGATGCCGCAAACGCGTGAGCACATTCTGCTGGCCCGCCAGGTGGGCGTGCCCTACGTCGTGGTTGCCTTGAACAAGGTGGACATGGTGGAGGACGCCGAGCTGCTGGAGCTGGTGGAGCTGGAAGTGCGCGAGCTGCTCAGCAAGTACGAATTTCCCGGCGACGATCTGCCGGTGGTGCGCGTGAGCGCGCTGGGCGCCTTGAACGGCGAGCCGAAGTGGGAAGCCACGGTGGACGAGCTGATGGCCAAGGTGGATGAGTACATTCCGCTGCCGGAACGTGCCATCGACAAGCCGTTCATCATGCCGGTGGAAGACATTTTCTCGATTCAGGGCCGCGGCACGGTGGTCACCGGACGCATCGAGGCGGGCATCATCAAGGTGGGCGAGGAAGTCGAAATCGTGGGCTTCACCGACACGCGCAAGACGGTGGTGACCGGCGTCGAGATGTTCAAGAAGCTGCTGGACGAAGGCCGTGCGGGCGACAACGTGGGCCTGCTGGTGCGCGGCATCGACAAGGACGAGGTGGAGCGCGGCCAGGTGTTGGCCAAGCCCGGCTCAATCAAGCCGCACGCCCGGTTCAAGGCCGAGGTGTACGTGTTGAGCAAGGATGAAGGCGGCCGCCACACGCCGTTCTTCAATGGTTACCGTCCGCAGTTCTACTTCCGCACGACCGACGTGACGGGCGTGGCGACGCTGCCCGGAGGGCACCGAAATGGTGATGCCGGGCGACAACGTGACGCTGACGGTGGAACTGATTACACCGGTGGCCAGGGACAAGGGGCTGCGGTTGGCCATTCGCGAAGGCGGCCGTACCGTCGGCGCCGGCACCGTGACCGAGGTTTTGAGCTAGGGAAGGGACTCCAGAGGTAAACTACAATGCCCCGCGACATCATCACCCTGCAATGCCAGGAATGCAAGCGTCGGAACTATTCGACGACAAAGAATAAGAAGACCATGACCGAGCGGCTGGAATTGAAGAAGTATTGCCGCTTCTGCCGGAAGCATCACGCTCACCGCGAGGTGAAGTAAGCCGGCCCGTGCAGTAGAAGGCCCGTGCAGTAGAATAGGAGTGGTGGCGTGGGTCCAAACGGGCCGCCATCTCTCCGGAAAAGGAAACAGGGGCGTAGTTCAACGGTAGAACGGCGGTCTCCAAAACCGCTAGTGCGGGTTCGATTCCTGCCGCCCCTGCCAGCTTCCCAACAGACTGGACAATACGATGGCAGAAGCAGTTTCAAAAGGCGCTCCGATGGAAGAAGGCAAGCCGCTGGCGCAGGTCCAGGCTTTGCCCGCGCGAATCAAGGAATACGTGGGCGACCTGCAGGCCGAGATGCGCCGCGTCACCTGGCCCTCGCGCGACCAGGTGCAAACCACGACCCTCGTCGTGATCTTCACCGTTTTTGTGTTCGCCGCCTATTTTTATGGTGTGGACCTGATCCTTGGCCGCGGTGTCTCGCGTCTCTTTGAGATGCTCGCCCAGAAATAAGAGGGAACCATGCCTGAAGAATACCTCGGTCCCGATGATGGCGAATCGACGCAAGCCGTAGCCGCCGAAGAGCCGGCGGAGATGTCCGCCCAGAGTGAAGCGGCCGAACCGGCGGAAGATCCCGCCGCGGCCGAGGCGCCTGAGGAATCTCCCGACGTCGAGGAAGCCGCCGCCGAGGATGCTCCCGCCGCCGGCTCCGAGGAACCCCCTCAGCCCGCCGTTACCCTCGCGCCGACGATTTCCCCCGAGGTGGCTGCCGCCGCGCAGCGCCCGGACATGAACTGGTACATCATCCACACCTATTCAGGCTTCGAAAACAAGGTGCGCGAATCGTTGAAAACGCGCGCCGAGGCCTTCGGCTTCGCCGACCAGTTGGGTGAGATTCTCATCCCCACCGAAGAGGTGGTGGAGATGCGCAACGGCAAAAAGGTGACCAGCAAGCGCCTGCTCTATCCGGGCTACGTGCTGGTGCAGTTGCAGATGAGCGAAACGCTGTGGCACGCGGTGAAGGATACGCCGCGGGTGACCGGCTTCGTGGGCGGCGGCAAGGACCCCGTGCCGCTCACCGCCGACGAGGTCAACTCGGTGCTCTACCGCCAGACCAGCTCGGCCGAACGGCCGCGTCCGAAGCTCAGCTTCGATAAGGGCGAGACGGTGCGCATCACCGAAGGGCCGTTTGCCAATTTCTCCGGCCGTGTCGACGAGGTCAACACGGAGCGCGATACATTGCGGGTTCTGGTGACCATCTTCGGGCGCTCCACGCCCGTCGAGCTGGACTTCCTGCAGGTGGAAAAACTGAACTAGACCGCTGCTCGAGGCGAAAGCTCGCGGCGGGACATGACAAGATTGACGAGGTAGAAGAACAATGGCGAAAAAAGTCCAAGCGATGGTGAAGCTCCAGATTCCGGCCGGCAAGGCCACCCCGGCTCCTCCGGTGGGTACGGCCCTCGGTCCGCAGGGCGTCAACATCATGGAGTTCTGCAAGGCCTTCAACGCCAAGACCTCCGCCAAGGACCAGGAAGGGCTGATCATCCCCGTGGTGATCACGGTCTTCTCTGACCGCTCCTTCACCTTCATCACCAAGACCCCGCCGGTGCCGGTGCTCATCAAGCGCGCCGTGAACCTGGCCAAGGGCTCGGCCGAGCCCAACCGCAACAAGGTGGGCAAGATCACGCTCCAGCAGGTTGAGGAGATCGCCAAAATCAAGATGGTGGATCTGAACTCGTTCGAGCTGGAGAAGGTGATGGAGCAGGTGAAGGGCACGGCCCGTTCGATGGGCGTCGACATCGCCCTGTAGCTTCCGGCCCCCAGGCGAAACCGCCGGTCACAAGCGGCTTGCGTTTGTACCTGCATTGCTAAGTCATTCTGAATGAAGGCGCACGCGGGCGCCTTCCTCCCCCATTTAAGATTTACCGCCCGTTGACCGATACTACCCTTGTGGCGACAGGTTGACACCACCCTCAGCCTGAAACCAAAATGATGAAAGAAATGGGAAGCCCTGGGCCAATGCGATCCGCCATACCTGCTCTGGTAGCCGCGGACTCACCGCTGGTGGCGGTGCAGGAAGCCCTCTCCGATGCCGACCTGCAAGCGGGCCGCGTGGAGAATTTCAACTCCTCGGGCGACATGATGCGGGCCATCTGGGCCGAATGGAACCGTCGGCACGCAGTCGCGGCGGAGCCCGCCGCTGGTTACGCTGAAAACGAAGAGTCAGCGGACTAGCTGCCTTGCGGCCCGGACTGAGCTTTACAGAGACCTGCAAAGCCCATCTACTCCACCTGAGCAGTGACCAACTGGTCGATTTCGGCGCCGCCGTCACCGAACTGGAAGCCTACGATTGGTCAGGCGCGCTGCCCCTCCAACGAAACCCGCTGTCGCCCAACCGCTACCGCTGGCGCCGCCCGTTGAGAGTACAATCGCCCCGGCGAGGTTCAAGGCGGGCACGACGACTTCCACGATTGCAGGCATTTTCGAATTCTCTCACCTGCAACTTCGCCGAATCGCGCTACAATAATGGGGTACGCGCCCGTAGCTCAGCCCGGATAGAGCGTCTGCCTCCGGAGCAGAAGGCCAGAGGTTCGAATCCTCTCGGGCGTACCACTTCTTTTCAATCACTTACAGTCAATTTGGGGGCTTCGTCCTCGAGCGTTGTGTGCGTTTTGTGTGCAGTTCGAGCTCCTCCGACGCGTTTTCGCGCGGCTGCTCACCCAGGATCGCGGCCATTTTTTGCGCCGCTTCGTCCTGCATGTGGGGCAAAACGTGAGAATACACATCCATCGTCATGGCGGTGGACGTGTGCCCGAGCATCTCACTGACGACTTTGATGGGGATTCCGGCCGAAAGGGCGAGCGTGGCCGCAGTGTGGCGGAGGTCGTAGAGACGGATCCGCTCCAGCCCCGCCGCGTTGAGGATCGGGTGGAAATGACGGCGGGCGATATTGTGACGGTCAAGCGGGCCGCCGGTCTCGTTGGCGAAGATCATGTCCAGGTCCTGCCAGTTGTCGTGCGATGCTACTCGCTCGGCATCCTGGAGGCGCTTGTGAGCGGCGAGGGCCGCCACCACGTTGCCCGGCAACTTTACGGAGCGCCGGCTGCCGCTGGTCTTGTTGTCGGTTATCGTCCAACCGCCGCTCGGCAGCCAGTCAAGGCTGCGGTTGATGCTCAGCAGCCCCTTCTCAAGATCGACATCGGACCATTTCAGAGCGCAGTACTCCGATGGGCGCAGACCGGTGGAGATCGCCAGTTCGAACAAGGCAGCGTGCTTGTCCTGGCGGGCGAAGGCAAGGAAGCGCCGCGCCTGGTCAGGGTTTAACACCTTCATTTCTTTGCGCTGCTGCCTGGGTACGGTGACGCCCTCGCAGGGGTTAAATGCGGTCAGGCGCCACACGATCGAGATCTTCAGCGCCTGCTTGAGGATCATGTTGGCGTACTGAATCGTTCGGGGTGAGATACCAGATTCGAAGAGATCGTTGTAAACGGCTTGGATCTCCGCGGTGGCGAGCTTGCCTAGCGGGCGGCTACCCAAACGGGGGCGGATGTAGCGGCGCAGGGTGTACTCGTAGCCTTCGAAGGTCTTCGTCTTGATTCGCGGCTTGGCATAGGATTCCAGCCAGGTGTCGAGAAATTCGTCAATGGTCTGCTGGGCTGCCTTGACGGCGACACCCACATCGCGATCGCGGAGCGTCTTGGTGGACCAAGCCTCGGCATCCTTTTTCGTGCCGTGGATGGTCTTGTTCAGGTATTTGCGTGTGCCGTTGGCCTCACGGCCGAGGGGAATGCGGACGAGCCATACACGGTCGCCGCGTTTGATGATCTGTCCTGGCATGTGGGAAGGCTATCACATGCACACAGGGCACACAAGATTGGCATAAACCAATCAATTTGCTTTGAAATTTGTGCGACCTTCTGTCTATTAACTAGAATCGCATGGACCCTTTGAGTGCCAGCTTCCCAAGCTGGACGTCGCCGGTTCGACCCCGGTCTCCGCTCCATCTTTTCAAGAACTTGCAGGAACCACGAAAATCGGGCTTACTGCGCTTACTGCGTTAAGCTCTCCTGCAATCTGCAGCACGCACTTGGAGGCACGTCGCATCGTCCGGAAATTCGATCGGATTGAATTCGCGGTGGTTTTTCACGGGTATGCATTGAGCGAGCGGCGTTGCGGACAAGAGAAAATTGGTAGATAAGACCTCCTCTTTTCGCGATAAACTGAGAGCAGCACGCGAGGGAGGTCGCAAGCAATGACACGACGTGCTTGCCTGAAACTACTCACGCTGGGGATTTCCTTCAGCGCAATGGCCGTGGATTCCCGTGGTCAGTCGTGCGCGAACAAGAAGCTCGAAGTTGCGTTCGTGGAACCCTCGACGATCGGCAGTTTCAGCGACAATGCCTACAAACGCAACCTCGTCAAGAACACCTCCATCTGTTCGGACAGCGTGCTGGTCCATGTCAAGGATGGCAAGCATAGTGCCCAGGACCAACTCGTCCTGAGAGGGGTGCTTGGCGACCGCATTCCTCCGTTCCGTTGCAGCGATCTTCTCAACTGCAAGGATCCGATCCGACTCTTGGACATTCACGCCCGACTTGAGGAGCAACTCAAGGGTAAGCCGCTCATTGATTCGTTTCGCGATTTCCAGCAGCGCAGTGGCGCGCAGACCCCGACCCTTGCGCGCGTGGGTATCTTCCGTAACGCGCCTTCCGCCAGCACCTTTCGGATGAAGGCAGCGATCATCACTGCGGGGCAGGATATCGACGTCTCGATTCTGTTTCCCGAGGGTCTGCCGCCCGGTGTCTCACCTTCTCTGGACCTGTGCCGTAATGCTGAACGAAACGATTGTGGCGAAACGCTCCCCAAACCCTACATCTTGGACCCTGCCAACCCAGTGCAGGTTTTCTGGAACCTACCGCGCGGGCTCCATGTCATCTACGAAGCCAAGCCTCTCCCCGGCGACACGGTTCCGGTACGAACAGGCAACACCACGTTTGTACTTTCCGCCCACCAATCGTGGACGCCGGAGTTGCTGGATTCGGTGATGGTGAGTTGGAGTGCGTTGCTCACAGATCCGAAGAGCACGCCGGACGAGCTAGATAGCTATCTGGTATGGCTTGGGCGCCAACTCTCGGAGCCGGCGGGCGGCAGGCAGGAGCCCTAACACTAGCAGCATGAAATGGCCCACCGTCAAGCTTATTCCGCCCGGGAAACGAGGCAAACTCTCTCAAGAGGTCCAGCGCCCGCGTTTTCTTCTTGTTCTCGCTGTTCTCTTGCTCGTGGGCGATTGGCTGGGCAACAACATAGTTTTTGAGCCACCTGCCAAGTGGCTTGGCGACATTCTCCTACGGACCCGGGACAAGGTGGTCGGCAGGTTCACGCGCATCGTTCGAATCGATGCGGAAGACCACGAAACAATCCTGGGAGGCCAGACACCAGTCAACGGGCCCGCTCTCATCTACGCGGTCTGTAGCTTGGCCGCGTCGAAACCGCGGTAATCGTCGTCGATATCGACACTTCGAGTGAAAAGAGCTTCTCGAATCGTTTACCAAACTCCTGATTTTGGTGTGCCTGTGGTTTGGGCCGTTGATGCCGATTGGCAGCAGATCGGTCGGAGGTTGTCCCTGATGCCCGGTCGCTACCTCGGAGGACGCCTTGCCGACGCTCCCAAGTTCATAGGCATCGCCAGGATGCCGGTGGGCGTCGATGGCACAGTGCGCGGCTGGTATATGTCGCTTGATGTCAATGGGTATGAGACTCCTTCGCTCACGGGAAAAACCGTAGAGATCTATTGCGCCGGCAAGAAGCCAGGGTGCCACGCAACCCGCGAGCCTTCCTTCGGCAGAGACTACCGGTTCGCTGCGATGAACCTGAGAGAGTTCGTGACAGCGCCGCCGCCCCTAAGCATTTCCTCGTGTGCCGTCGGAACGAATGAGACGGACCCACGGCTCGAAGGCAAGATCGTGGTAGTCGGGGGATTCTACCCAGGTTCGGACCGGCACGATTCGCCTTGGGGTACGAAGCACGGCGCGGAGCTGGTCGCGATGTCGATTGAGGAAACGCTCAATCCCCAGGGACTCGGCCACCTTCCTACAATCTGCAAATGGGTCTTAAAACTCCTTCTGGCTTTGGCGGTAGCCGTTTTGCACCATTTCCTCTGGCCCGTGGCTGCGACGATCGCTACAGTGCTATTGTTGCCGGTCGCGGTTTTCATGTCCAGCCTCGCCATCTTTTGGTTTGGCGAGTACCAAACGGCTACAGTCCCACTCATAGTTGGCGTTCTATTGGAACAATTGGTGACGTCGGCGGAGAAGGGTGAGCACTGGGCGAGGTCTGTTCCAGGTCAAGAGCGACTATGAGAGTGCTCGTGTCAATCCTTTCGACTGTTTGTGCCGCTCTGTGCGTGGCGCAACAGAGACCGAAGGAACAGCTAGATGCGCTGCAGCGCCAAACCGTGGTGCTGTATCAGGCGGGCAAGTATGTTCAGGCAGTCGGGGTCTCCGTCCGTGCGCTGGAGTTGTCGGAAGGAAAGTTCGGGCCGGATCGGAGCATCTAATAGTATGCGCACGTTGATCCTTTCGTTTCTCTGTTCAGCTCTGTGTGTGGCGCAACAGACCACGAAGGAACAGCTCGAAGGACTGCAGCGCCAAAGCGTGGAGCTGTATCAGGCAGGCAAGTACGCGCAGGCGACGGAGGTCGCCGCCCGCGCGCTGGGGTTGTCGGAAAGAAAGTTCGGGCCGGATCACGCCGACACCGCCACTTCCTTGAGTAACCTCGCCGTGCTCCATATGTCCCAAGGGCACTACACCAAGGCCGAGCCGTTATACCTGCGTGCACTCGCCATATTCGAGAAGGAGCTCGGACCGAATCATCCCGCCACCGCAACCGCGCTCACCAATCCCGCCGCCCTCTATCAATTGCAGGGGCGCTACGCCAAGGCCGAGCCCTACCTCCTGCGTGCACTCGCCATCCGCGAGAAAGCGCTCGGGCCGGATCACCTCGACACCGCGACCACCCTGAACAACCTCGCTGAGCTCTACCGAGTCCGCGGGCAGTACACCAAGGCCGAACCGCTCTACTTGCGCGCTGTTGCTGTTTACGAGCATGCACTCGGGCTGCAACATTCCGACATCGCGAGGTCACTCAGCAACCTCACCCTCGTTTATCGAGCCCAAGGGCAATACGCCAAGGCCGAGCCGTTTGGCCTGCGGGCGCTCGCCATCCGCGAGAAAGCGCTCGGGCCGGATCACCCCGACACCGCAAACTCTCTCATCAACCTCGCCGACCTCTACCAATCCCAAGGACAGTACTCCAAGGCCGAACCGCCGTACCTGCGGGCGCTCGCCATATTCGAGAAAGCTCTTGGGCCGGTTCATCCCTTCACTGCAATCTCCCTCGTCAACCTTGCCGCACTCTATGAATCACAAGCACAGTACGCTAAGGCCGAGCCACTGTACCTGCGCGCGCTCGACATTTGCGAGAAGGCGGTCGGGATGGATCATCCTGACACCGCGGTCTCTCTCAACAACCTCGCCTCTCTCTATGAATCCCAAGGACAGTACACTAAGGCCGAGCCGTTGTACCTGCGCGCACTGGCCATTCGCGAGAAAGTGCTCGGACCGGATCATCCCGAGACCGCAGCCTCTCTCAACAACCTTGCTGAGTTGTACCGGGTCCAAGGGCAGTACGCCAAGGCCGAGCCGCTGTACCTGCGCGCGCTCGCCCTCCACAAGAAAGCAGTCGGGCCGTATCATCCTAACACCAACCTGTCTCATGACAACCTAACGCTGCTTTATCTCGAATGGTCGAAGACCCGACAGGCGCAGACCGTCCTCCGCAACGGCTGGCCCAACCGCCTCGCCTACTTTGACAAGTCCATACGCTTCGGTCGGGCCAGCCTCGGCAGGACCTTCGTAGGCAATCTACAAACTCAGTTCTCAATCCTCATCTCGCTGCAACGTGACAATCAAACGATTCGAGAGCACGGCCTCCAAACCCTAGTCGCATCCAAAGCTCGGAATCTGGAGGAATTCACAGGGGCAATCCACGCCCTTCGGTCACGCTCCGAACCCGACTTGCAAGTTAAGTTGGCCGAGTTGGATTCCCGTCAGGATGAACTCTCTCCGCTCGCCAGCCCCACCAACGAAGCACAGCGCCAACACAGAGACGACTTGCTCGAGAAGGAGGACCGGCTCGTCGCGGAGCTGACCCAGCGCTCCCTGGAATTCCGCGAATTGATTGCAACTCCTTCTACCAGCCAAGTCCGCGAGCGCCTCGGGATGGCCGCTTTGATCGAGATCGTCGTCTACTCCGAGTTATACGCGCCGGTCCGCGATGGCAAACGCTGGGGCCTGCTCGCTATGGGGCGTATGTCCTGACCGCCAAGGGCTCCATCGAGTGGCTCGATCTCGGTCCCGTTGAGGCAATCGACACAGCGATCCGGCGGTTCCGTTTCACGATTAGTTCCGCACCGAATCGCGCGGTGGCGAAAGCCGCCGCACAAGAGATCCGTCGCGCCGTCGTCGATCCCATTCGAAAGCTCATCCCCGCTGTCACGGAATGGTACGTCTCACCCGATGGGCTCCTGCGGTTGATTCCGCTGGGAGCTTTGCCTGAGGATGGTTCCGGTCAGCCGGTAATGGCCACGCTCCAACTCCACACAATCGCCACAGCGCGGGACTTGATGCAGCGGGCGCCACTCCACAGCGTGCAGCCAGCGAGGGTCGCCGGCATTGCGGATTTCGGTGGGGAACCGGCCGCAGGTTCCTTGGTCTTTCCTCCCCTCCCTGGGGCCAGGGAGGAGGTCGAAGCGGTCGCCAAGATCATCCGCCCCAAACCGCAGTTGCTCGCTCCGGAGCAGTTGACCAAGTCCTTCCTCCTCGGCAAGATGAACGCCCCGCGCATTCTGCATCTGGCCACCCACGGCTACTACCGCTCCAATAGCGGCGGGGGGCTGGCTCTCAAGGATGCCAATGTGTCTGCGCAAAACATCCTGACGCAGAACGATGTCGCTAAATTGCGGCTCCTTGGTACGCAGTTGGCTGTGCTGTCGGCGTGCGAATCCGGAGTGGGTGAAGTCAGTTTCGCGGACGGCCTCATTGGACTCCAGCGCTCCTTAACGCTGGCAGGAGCGCGTAGTCAGGTTCTTACGCTGTGGCCGGTGGACGACGTCAAGACCAGGGAGTTGATGGTCGCCTTCTACGGGAACCTGTTTGACGCGGGCATGACCAAGAGCGAAGCGCTCCGGCAGGCCCAACTCGCGATGGCGCGCGAAGGGCTGGACATGTATTATTGGGCAGCTTTTGTGCTCTACGGAGACAGCGGCCCATTGGGAGAGTGAGTGAGAAACGATGGGCGAGGGCCGCGCCACATCTGAGCCCCTAAAGAGCATGCGCACTTTGATACTTTCGATTGTTTGTTCAGTTCTGTGTGTGGCGCAACAGAGCACGAAGGAACAGCTCGAAGGACTGCAGCGCCAAAGCGTGGAGCTGTATCAGGCAGGCAAGTACGCGCAGGCGACGGAGGTCGCGATTCGCGCGCTGGAGTTGTCGGAAAGAAAGCTCGGGCCGGATCACTCTGACACCGCCACATTCCTCAATGACCTCGCCGTACTGTATATGTCCCAAGGGCACTACACCAAGGCCGAGCCGTTATACCTGCGTGCACTCGGTCTTTATGAAAAGGCGCTCGGGCTGGACCACCCCAACACCGAAACCTCCGTTAGCAACCTCGCCGCCCTCTATCAACTGCAAGGCCACTATGCCAAGGCCGAGCGGCTCGTCCTGCGCGCGCTTGCCATCCGCGAGAAAGCGCTAGGGCCGGATCACCCCGACACCGCATACTCCCTCTACAACCTCGCCGGACTATACAAATCTCTGGGGCAGTACGCCAAGGCCGGAGCCGCTCATCCTGCGCGCGCTTGCCATCCGCGAAAAGGCGCTGGGGCCGAATCACCCTTACACCGCAACCTCTCTCAACAACCTTGCCGAGCTCTACATATCCCAAGGGCGCTATGCCAAGGCCGAGCCGTTGCACGTCCGCGCCCTCGCCATTCGCGAAAAAGCGCTCGGACCGGATCACCCTGACACCGCGACCTCACTCAACAACCTCGCCGGCCTATACAAATCTCAGGGGCAGTATGCCAAGGCCGAGCCGTTGTTCGTCCGCGCTCTCGCCATTCGTAAGAGGGCGCTCGGACCGGATCACCCTGACACCGCGACCTCCCTGAGCAACCTCGCCTCCCTCTATGAATCCCGAGGGCACTACGCTAAGGCCGAGCCGTTGCACGTCCGCGCCCTCGCCATTCGCGAAAATGCGCTCGGACAGGATCACCCCGACACCGCGTACTCCCTCAACAACCTCGCCGGCCTATACAAATCTCAGGGGCAGTATGCCAAGGCCGAGCCGTTGTTCGTCCGCGCCCTCGCCATTCGCGAAAATGCGCTCGGACCGGATCATCCTGACACCGCGAACTCTCTCAACAACCTCGCCTCCCTCTATGAATCCCGAGGGCGCTACGCCATGGCCGAGCCGTTGCACGTCCGCGCCCTCGCCATTCGCGAAAATGCACTTGGATCGGATCACCCTAACACCGCGATCTCCCTCAACAACCTCGCCTCCCTCTATGAATCCCGAGGGCACTACGCCATGGCCGAGCCCTTGCATGTCCGAGCCCTCGCCATTCGCGAAAATGCGCTCGGACCGGATCATCCTGACATCGCCATCTCCCTCAACAACCACGCCTCCCTCCATGAATCCCGAGGGCACTACGCTAAGGCCGAGCCGTTGCACGTCCGCGCTCTCGCCATTCGCGAAAAAGCACTCGGACCGGATCATCCTGACACCGCGAACTCTCTTAACAACCTCGCCTCCCTCTATGAATCCCGAGGGCTCTACGCCAAAGCCGAGCCGTTGTACGTCCGCGCCCTCGCAATTCGCGAAAATGCGCTCGGACCGGATCATGCTGATACCGCGACCTCTCTCAACAACCTCGCCTCCCTCTATGAATCCCGAGGGCACTACGCTAAGGCCGAGCCGTTGCACGTCCGCGCCCTCACCATTCGCGAAAATGCGCTCGGACTGGATCACCCCGACATCGCATACTCCCTCAACAACCTCGCCGGCCTATACAAATCTCAGGGCCAGTATGCCAAAGCCGAGCCGTTGTACGTCCGCGCCCTCGCCATTCGCGAAAATGCGCTCGGACCATATCATCCTGACACCGCGACCTCTCTCAACAACCTCGCCTCCCTCTATGAATCCCGAGGGCACTATGCCAAGGCCGAGCCGTTGTACGTCCGAGCCCTCGCCATTCGCGAAAAAGCACTCGGACCGACCACCCTGACACCGCGATCTCCTTCAACAACCTCGCCGGCCGATACAAATCTCAGGGGCGGTATGCCGAGGCCGAGCCGTTGTACGTGCGTGCCCTTGCCATTCGCGAAAGAGCGCTCGGACCGAATCACCCCCACACCGCAGCCTCCCTCCACAATCTCGCAGACCTATATCAATCGCAAGCGCAGTTTGCCAAGGCGGAGCCACTTTATCTGCGGGCGCTGGCCATCGGTAGCAAATCGCTCGGGCCGGATCACCCATCCACCGCGACCTCCCTCAACAACCTCGCTGAACTCTACCGAACCCAAGGGTGGTACGCCAAAGCTGAGTCGCCGCATGTGCGGGCGCTCGCCATTCGCGAAAAAGCATGCGGGCCAGATCACCCTGAAACGGCGACGTCACTCAATAATCTCGCGCTCTTGTATCAATCCCAAGGGCAGTACGCAAGGTCCGAGCCGTTGTTTCTGCGGGCGCTCGCCATCAACGAAAAGGCGCTCGGGCTGGATCATCCTAACACCGCAACCTCCCTCAACAATCTCGCTCTCCTGTACCGAAACCAAGAACAGTACTCAAGGGCCGAGTTGTTGCATTTGCGAGCGCTCGCCATTCACGAGAGAACGCTCGGGCCGGATCACCCATCCACTGCGGCCTCCCTCACCTACCTTGCCGAGATCTATCGAGCACAAGAGCAGTACGCCAAGGCCGAACCGTTGTATCTGCGTGGGCTTACCATCCACGAGAAGGCGCTTGGGCCAGATCACCCATCCACTGCGGCTTCCCTCAACAACCTCGCACTCATTTACCAATCCCAAGGCCAGTTTGCTAAGGCTGAACCGTTGTACCTGCGTGGGCTCGCCATCCACGAGCGAGCGCTCGGGCACGACCACGCCGAGATGGCAAACTACCTCAACTTGCTGGCGATCCTTTACCATTCTCAGGAGCAGCACGCCAAGGCCGAGCCGTGGTACATTCGCGCTCTCAAAATCGCCGAGAAGGCTCTCGGGCCGTATCATCCACACACCAACTTGCTTCGTGACAACCTCGCGATCCTTTATCTGGAATGGTCGAAGCCGCAACAGGCCCAAACCGTCCTCAGCGATGGCTGGCCCAAACGTCTCGACTTCTTCGAGAAGTCCATGCGTTTCGGCCGAGACAGCCTCCGCAGGACCTTCGTAGGCAATCTACAAACTCAGTTCTCACTTCTCATCGCGCTACAACGTGACAATCAAGCGATTCGAGAGCAAGGCCTTCAGACGCTGATCGCGTCCAAAACTCGGAACCTGGAGGAATTCACAGGGGCAATCCAGGCTTTTCGGTCACGTTCCGAACCTGATTTACAGGTCAAGCTGGCCGAGTTGGATTCGGTTCAAGATGAACTTGCTCCGCTCGCGAGCCCGAAGAACGCAGCCGAGCGCCAGCGCAAAGACGACTTGCTAGAGAAGGAAGACCGGCTCATCGCGGAACTGACCGAGCGCTCACTGGAGTTCCGCGAGTTGATCGCAACCCCTTCGACCAGCCAAATCCGTGAGCGCCTCGGCAATGCAGCTTTGGTCGAGATCGTCGTCTACAGCGAGTTGTACGCACCAGTGCGCGAAGGCCAACGCTGGGGGCCTTCCCGATACGGAGCGTATGTCCTGACTGCCAGGGGCTCCATCGAATGGCTCGATCTTGGTCCCGTTGAGGCAATCGACACAGCGATCCGGCGGTTCCGTTTCACGATTGGTTCCGCACCGAATCGCGCGGTGGCGAAAGCCGCCGCACAAGAGATCCGTCGCGCCGTCGTCGATCCCATTCGAAAGCTCATCCCCGCTGTCACGGAATGGTACGTCTCACCCGATGGGCTCCTGCGGTTGATTCCGCTCGCAGCATTGCCTGAGGATGGTTCCGGTCAGCCGGTGATGGCCACGCTCCAACTCCACAGATTGCGACAGCGCGGGACTTGATGCAACGGGCCTTAGTCCGCAGCGTGCAGCCGGCATGGGTGGCCGGCATTGCGGATTTCGGTGGGGAACCGGCCGCAGGTTCCTTGGTCTTTCCTCCCCTCCCTGGGGCCAGGGAAGAGGTCGAAGCGGGCTCCAAGATCATCCGTCCCAAGCCGCAATTGCTCGCTCCGGAGCAGATGACCAAGTCCTTCCTTCTCGACAAGATGAACGCGCCGCGTATCCTGCATCTGGCCACCCACGGCTATTACCGCTCTGACAGCGGCGGCGGACTGGCCCTCAAGGAAGCCAACGTGTCTACGCAAAACATCCTGACGCAGAACGATGTCGCTAGACTGAGGCTCCTCGGCACGCAGTTGGCCGTGCTGTCGGCCTGTGAGTCTGGGGTTGGCGAAGTCAGTTTCGCGGACGGCCTCATTGGACTTCAGCGCTCCCTGACGCTGGCAGGGGCACGTAGCCAGATTCTCACGCTATGGCCGGTGGACGACGTTAAGACCAGAGAGCTGATGGTTGCCTTCTACGGGAATCTGTTTGACAAGGGCATGACGAAGAGCGAAGCTCTCCGGCAGGCCCAACTCGCGATGGTGCGCGAAGGGCTGGACATGTATTATTGGGCGGCTTTTGTCCACTATGGCGATAGCGGTCCATTAGGGGAGTGAGAAGTGATGGGCGAAATCCTCCACCAGCCGAGCCGTTTGCAGATGTTCAGCGGCGCGGCGCCGAATCTTGCTTCTGCGCGTTCCTGACGCCATTCGTGGCAGTCTTCCGGAGTCGATCCTCCGTTGGCCGAACGATCTCAATGGGAGGGGAATGCGTCTGTTCGCGTCTCGGAGTAGTCAAAAACTTGTTTGGCAGCGTGGCCCTCCGTGCCAACATCAGTGAGACACTTCCTGGCCCGATAATTACTGTGCAGGGCGAGAATGGATCACAGCGTGGAACTGAAGAGGAAGATTTCTCCGCAACCCGGGGCAAAGCCGGCGCCGTGTTGCGGCCCATCTCAGGCCCAGACCCCGAGGTCGTCGCCAAACCCCGGCGCCGCACCTTCACGGCCGACTACAAGCAGCGCATCCTCAACGAGGCCGACGCTGCGCGTTTCTCCGGCACCATCGGAGCCCTCCTGCGGCGCGAAGGTTTGTACTCCTCCCATCTGGTCACCTGGCGGCGCGAGCGGGACGCCGGCATCCTCGATGCCCTTACCCCTCACAGGCGTGGCCCCAAGTCCAAGCGCCATCCTTTGGAAGAAGAGAACCAAAAGCTCCGCCGCCAGAATGAGCGGCTGGCCGAACAGTTGCGTAAGGCCGAAATCATCATCGACGTTCAAAAAAAAGTGGCTGCCCTGTTGGGACGTCCGATCCCGGATCGGGACCCGGAGGAGCAATCCTGATGCCGGCCATCTCGGAGTTGGCCATCACCGTCGGTATCCGGCCCGCTTGCGATGCATTGAGCGTTCCGCGTGCGTCCTACTATCGCTGGCAGGGGCGGGCAGCAACGGGAGCGCCAACCAAGAGACGTCCCCGGCCGGTCCGCGCCCTCACTCCGGCGGAACAAGAAACGGTTCTGGCAAGCCTCCACGAAGAACGCTTTCAGGATCGCTCCCCAGCCGCTGTTTACGCCACGCTGCTCGACGAAGGCCACTATCACTGCTCGATCCGCACCATGTACCGGCTGTTGGAGGAGCGCGGGGAGTCGCGCGAACGCCGCGACCAGCTCACCCATCCGCCCCTACCAGAAGCCCGAACTCCTGGCCACCGCGCCGAATCAGCTCTGGAGTTGGGACATCACCAAACTACTGGGACCGGCCAAGTGGACTTACTTCTACCTTTACGTCATCCTCGACGTCTTCAGCCGCTACGTCACCGGCTGGATGGTGGCCCCGCGCGAAAGCGCCGAACTGGCCAAACGCCTCATCGAGGATTCCTGCACCAAGCAGAACATTCCCCGCGGCCAACTCACCGTTCACGCCGACCGCGGCTCGGCGATGACCTCCAAACCCGTCGCCCTCCTTATGGCCGACCTCGGCGTCACCAAATCGCACAGCCGCCCTTACGTCTCCGATGACAACCCGTATTCGGAAAGCCAGTTCCGCACCATGAAGTACCGCCCGGAGTTTCCCGATCGCTTTGGTTCGATCCAGGACGCGCGCGCCTTCTGCCTGCGCTTTTTCGCCTGGTACAACGACGAACACCGTCATTCGGCTCTCGGCCTGATGACGCCCGCCATGGTCCACTACGGCCAAGCCCCGCTGATCCGTCAGCAGCGGCAGAATGTCCTCGACGCAGCCTACTTGGCTCACCCCGAACGCTTCGTCCGCAAACCGCCTCAGGCACCCGAACTCCAACACGAGGTCTGGATCAACAAAACCACCGGAGTCAGAACAAAAAGTCACTAAACTCTCTGGCTTGGTGTCTCAAAGTCGTTGACACGCACCGGGCTGTTAGCGCCGGTCAGAAATGACAGCAAAACCGCCGGAAAAACGACCGCATCCCGCGCCGGTTTGGGCGTCAGCAGACACCGATAAAACCTCGTCATCGCGGGGAGCGACGGCGACTGCTGAGCCAGGCGCGGGCGCTCAATCTGCAATGGCTACCCTCCTGTTGAGTGCGGGCCAAGGAGCACCGTTGCCTTCCCGCCGTCGCCCACGATGAATGCGATTGTCCGGCTCATTACCCCCCGCCAAAGCCACTACCTGTGGTTCACGTAGCGCTCACGTTCACGTAGCGCTCACGAAAAAACCAACGTGATCGGATCGGATGGCGAACGGTACTTGGCCGACAGTTTTGAGGAGTTACTCGCGCACAAAGCAGGGGTTGGCGGCCTTGATGATCTCCATTGCCTCCTCCAGGCCGAGAGCAGGAAGATTTGCGAGGTCAACTGTGTATTTCACCGACACGACGCCAGACGGGGGCGCGAAGTCGTCGGGGAGTCGCGGAAACTCGTCGTCGACGACGTAGACGAATGCACTGCGCACGAAGAAGCGGAGGAGTTCCCCAGAATCCCGCATCTCGTCCGACCAGCCCATATTCGCCATCTTTGTCATGAACGTGTCCACCGCATATCCATCGCCGCGCAGCAGATCGACGATGTCGTCAAGATTGCTCGCCAAGGTTTCATTCCCCCCGACCGACTGCTCCAGTTGAATGGACGCAAGCAGCAATTGGCACCCATCAGGAACCCTTAACTGGTCCAGGCGGGAGATCTCATGTTCATGGCGGCTCTTTCGCGTGGTCTTCACTTCCAAGTGGAGACGATCGCCAACGAAGTCGTGCCTCTCCAATTCTGGGCCGCTCCACTGGTCGACAGCAGCCGAACCAAGACACGGGATCATAAGGCTCTTCATAACCAGCAACTCGCCCGATAGCCCGATCTGAACGGCCTTGTCCATTTCCGGCCGGATGGGCTTCCATGCCGCTTGCCAAGTCCGAATTATCGCGGCAACCGCTGACCAGGGGTCGCGGTGATCACCGCAGACGGCTTTGATCACGTCCTCGCAGACGGGATTGAACACCTGTTCGTGCGATGGAGTGGCGGCGAGATCAAGAACCTCGCCGTTTTCCAGAAGGCGGTGGCGGACCTTGAGTCCGTTAAGATCGGGTGGCGTGGCGCCTGTCGGGCCACGGTGAACAGGAATCAGCAGGTGAAGGTGGCCGGCGGTGTCCATCGCCATTGCCAGAGGTGTTTCAATACCTTCAGAGGTTATCGGGATTGTAGCCAGGGCATCTTCGGCGACGGGCTTCCGAGCCCGCAATTCGGCCCATTGTGCTGACGTCGGTCCGTCAGCCATTGGACACCATCTTGTTCACGATCCACGATTTTCCAGCATCTGAAGTATTTGGCAGGCTCAGTGCCAGAGCGATAACGACATCTGCGGAGCTGATCGCAAGGTCCGCAGCGTCGAGAGGATATACAATCATCAGGCCTTGGGTCGCAGGTCGGGCTGCCCGCATCGCCTCTGCATCATAGGTTCCACTCGGTCGCTTGTAGGCATCCGGCCCACCTCGCAGGTCTACTCCTTCGTGGCGTGGATCCGTGAGGATGCCAATGCTCTCGCTACTGATGCGCCGGCGTCGGACCAGACCGACGCTACGTCCGCCGATTGTTACTTCCGGGGCTCCTGGGGGCGAGGCGACGAAGACGGACCAGTCGGTAAGCTCTCCAACCGATGCCCGCTCCGCGATCCAGTCGGCGAGCTGGTCGTTGCGAAATGCGACAATGTTCTCGTTGACGCAGTAACCGCGAAGAAAGGCGCATACAAGATCAGGCTGCACATCGCGCGCGAGGAGACCGCCATGACATCGCAGCGAGAGCGAGATCGCCGAGAACAATTCATCAGCCAAGGCGCGGTTGGATAGCAGTTTGAAGGAATCGGATAGCGGCAATAGAGTTGTTTGCGGGTGTTCGCCCGACCATGAGTCCTGGACGGCTTTAGCCATGCCGGCCTTGTTGCGGGCAGTCAGGAGGAGGTCACTATGTGCGCGGAGCCTGATCGCCATCTGATCTGGCCTTCGTTCGGCCCGAGCGAGCGCAGTGATCGAGTCCCGCATCGACTGCTCGACGAGAGCCAGTTCAGAGAACCAGCGGGCAATCCCGTCCGTCGTCCAGATGCGGATCAAATCCTCGTAGCCGAGACGGAACCCGTACCACCGGGCCATTTGCAGGAGGGTGTCGCACATGGAAGCCGTGCGTAAGAAGTAGGAAACCGTCAACCCCTCGAGTGTCAGCCCTCTGGAGAGGCGGTTCCCACCAACAGCAACGACGTGGCGTCCGGGCTTCTCGTCGTATTCCAGGTTCTCGCCAGTCACGCTGTTGAGTACCAAGATCACGAGTTGCCGGAGAACCGCGGTGGCGGCTTGGATTACGGGTGGTGTCGTCGGCAGGTGGATCAATGCCGACCTTGAAAGTATCCCAGACTGAATTGAAGAGCGTGTCAAGCTGCTGCCCCTGCCGTTCCGCCTCGCGCCAAAGTTCCACCTGTTCGTGAATGGCGTTGGCGATGCGCTCCTGGTCATCAGTTCGGTGACTGACATGGACCAGCATTGTATGGCTCTTGCCCGCCAACCCAGGGCGGAGGCTCCTCACGCCGCCGGCAAGGCAGAACGAAATAAGCGCATCCGACAGCGACGTTGGCAAGGAATGGCGCTGCTGCCCAATTGCAATTTCGGCCATTCTGCGCCCCCGCTTTGCTCTCAGTGCCTGTACATCCTCCTCAGGCACCGTGCGCAAAACGTCCCTGCCCTGGGCCGAGACGCCGAACAACTCCTCCGTACCGGTGTAGCCGTCAGGGCGCGGCAACTGAATGACGAAGTCCTTGGGGAAAAGGTCATCTCCAACACGTCGATCGACAGCGTCGGGATTGATCAATATCGTGGCGAACGGCGTGGCGGTATACGCAATGTAGGCGGCCTTCGTCGTCCGCGTCAGTATGGACCGGATGAGAGCATTGATTTTGGAAGGGCCTTGATTGTCGTCGCTGTCATCTTCGTCGCTGACAGTCGGGTCTGGGGGCCTGTTGCTCTTCGTGTTGATGGATGCCTGATCGGCTTCGTCGTCGATGAGCAGAACAGGCATTTCCCGAAGGTAGCTGTCCGCTGATTGGAGCCAACGGTCGAGTTTCGTAAGAACGGCGAAATTCTTCTTCACTACCGCCAGAAACGAAACTGGAGATTCGAGGATTCGAACATCCTGTTCGACAAAGTCCTCGGTCGGGGTGGTGAGCATGCACCAATCGCGTCCGCATTCGGACCGAGGTACCTGCGCGGACTGTGGCCCGGTCAGTTCTTGTTCCAGTCGTTTTTGGGTCTGATTTCGAAGTGAATCATGAATACCCGAGAGAACAATTACGATGCGGTACCCTGCGTCCACAGCCCGCGCGGCGACAGCCGTATAGTTCGCCGTCTTACCGCTTTGAACGTAGCCCACCACGAGTCCCCGACCCTGAAACTGGCCACTCATCGGATCGGGCATGTGCCGCAAGACTCTCAGGGACTCGGCGGCTACCGAGTCAACCTGTTCCGGCGCCCATTTGGGATCGGGCAAGCAATGCCTCAAGCTGGGCCCAACATCTCCAGGATTCAGGCGTCAGTCTGCCTGTCCAATTGGGCCTCAACGGTACGGTTCCGACAACGCGAACCGTGCTCATCACTCACCTTTTCCGGCCAGCAGTCGTTTCTGTACCTCAACCTTATCCAACCCGCCAAGAAAAGAGGCCAGATGTGCAATCGCGCGGGGGTCATTGCTTATCTGCTTGACGAGGGCCGAGAGGCTGGGGTCCAACTCGCTAACCTGCACTGCGACCTCGCCAGTGATTCCCCTTTGTCAGTTTCCAGAAGAACTTATCCGTCTTCACTGTCTTCAGGGCAATGCGCGGGGGCTGTTCTGGAGGGCTTGGCGGCTTCTCGGCCGGCCCCAGAGGAATCGGCAGCCGCGGGCCCGTCGTCGGTCCGAAGCCGCGGCCGGGCCCTCCATCGATTGGAGGTATCTGATGCGGAGGTTGAGGAGGTGGCGGGACCTCCTTGCGATACTTCTTCTGACTATCCCGTCGCGCGACATCCGCGATTTTCTTTATTTCCGCCTGCAGTTGTTGTGGAAGTTGGACAATCTGTTTGCTGATGTTGATCTTGAAGGAATCATCAAGATCTCTGGCGAAGACGACCACACGCGCAAGTTTGGTCTTTTCGTCGTTCGTCTCCCACATCTGGTGCCAGCCGCCCCATTTGATCAGACGATCATGGCGGTAGATGAACAGGCCCTGTGTCTCATTTCGTTTCCCGTGGAGGCCGATCAGGTCCAAGGCGCGGTTCACGGACTCTGTGCCTTCAGCCTTGTGGTAATTGGAAATTTCATTCTCTGATGGAAGCAGATAGGCCTGCACCTGAACTTTACCGTCGTCTTTGTTCTCCGTTGGAATCCGGATGGTCTTCAGGTCATAGGCGGACGCGAGAGGATGTCCAACAGGGTTGTTCGGCGATATCAGCTTTCCGTTGATCGAGATGGTGACGGGCTTCCGGCCTGCTGCTTTACCTTCCGAGAACCGGTGGAATACCAACGCGAGATGCCGCTCCAGCAGCATGATTTCGGCAGAGTGCGGGTCGAGTCCACGCGTTGTCGGCATTGATTGAGGTGGGCGCATGTCCTTCCACAGCACAACCGTCCCGTGACCATTAATGGATGTCGCACGCTGCTCCCACTGCTCCAGGGCATCAGATTTCGCGACCCAGCCAACCATGTCGTCTGCATCCCAGGTCAAGTGGCACGCTGCTTTGGACGCACACTTTGTCGCGACAGTGAATACCTTGGCTTGGGACCAAGATGCTCCCTTCAGCCCGTAACCGTATTTTCCCAGGGCGTTTTCGTCGTATTTAGATCCGCTGCCAATCCTCATCGCCTCTTCAAGCTGGGCCCTATTCATGCCGTGGCCGTTATCCGAGATAGTCAGCCACCGGCCGTGGCCGGCATCTGGCCGTCCAAACGTGATTTCGATCTTAGTAGCGTCGGCGCTGATCGAGTTGTCGACAAGATCGGCGACAGCGCTGGGCATCGTGTGTCCGACTGATGCGAGGATCTGCACGAGCCGCGCCGGATCGGGGGGCAGTTCAACTCCGTTGTTCCCGGTTTTCCTGTTAGAGGTGTTCATCGTGGTCCCATTCTGGTTCGTCGTGAACAGGTCTGGCCGAGCATCGCTAAGGACCCGCCAGGTCCGTTCACCTTCTTGGTCGTGAAGCGCGATCATCGCCGACTTCGCAAGCCTGCTGCTTTCTCCGTCAGCCAGGATCGCCCTGGTCACGGCATCTCTCTTACGAAACACTGCCCAAGACCCGCGCGCCGGTGTGGTGCTCGCGTCCACTTCCATCGCAAAAAGACAACCTGGGTCGACGAAGTGGTAGCACTTGTCCTTTGGACAGTTCCCCTCCAAACGCCAGTTCTTCTCCTGACGTTTCAACCATTGCCGCGTCTCCGCGACCCCCTGGTCGGTGTAGTGCCGAAGTTGCATCTCGACGAGATCGGAGTCCTTGGCGGCCGGGAACACGCGATCCACTACATCCCAGTCGAAGTTGACGGCACGTTGCTTCGATCCCTCTTTGTTCTGGCGACGATACTCGTGAAACATTCCGAGTTCGCTATGGGTCAAGATGCGGAGAATCAGGAAACGCACTTATTACTCCTCCCAGCAACGGTCGTCACCAATCGCTTGTCCAGGCCCATCAATTCACAGCGGATGTCGGGTATTGAACGGCAGCCGATCATGGACCGCATTGCCATCGCGATCGCGTAAGCGACGAGCGGAGGCACAGCGTTGCCGATTTGTTTGAAAGCGGGATTCATGCTTCCACGCAACACGAATCCATCAGGGAAGGACTGCAGCCTCGCCGCCTCTCGAACGGATATCGTCCTCGCCTGCGTCCTGTCGTAATGGATGTGGCTGTAGGAGTCCTTACCCAGGTGCGCCATGAGGGTCCGGGCCGGCCTGTCTTCGTAAAGCTTCCACCATTTGTTCGGGAACTTATCGGGGTCATACGGCAACGTCCACTGCCTGATGAACGCCTGCATCTCAGCGCCGTCGGCGTCATCGCTTTCACCGGATTTCCATCGCCTCTCCAGCAACTGCTGGCGCTTAGCCTCGACGAAGCGCCAGACTTCTGGATATTGCCAACCCTCATCCATCAGCTGGAAGATCTTGTAATCGCGCGGCAGATAACGGATCACGTGCCCCGTGGTGTGATCGCCAGTGGTGAATTGCGGCCACTCGCGCATCAGCCTCGACCAAGTGGTTGTGGCGACCCTCGAAGTGTATGCCACGGGCTCGGCTGGATCTTTGCGACCGCGTGCGAGTTTGCCGCTTTTCAGCAGATCCAGGGCATATATTGGGGGAAGGTCGGCGAATGCCTCGCTTGATGTCGTCGTGGGCGGGAGTCCGTCGGTTGCAGACGGGTCACTGATCCAGCAATGGCTGGATTCAAACTCCGCGTGCACGTTGTGCTCGTGAATGAGCTTCCGCGCTGTAGCCCTCGTCCCCTCATATCCAGAGGGCAAGAGAAAGTGATGAGTCGGGGACGGAAATACAACTTCCGTGCCCAGATCTTCATGAACACCGATGAGAAACATCCGCTCCCTGGTCTGGGGGACGCCAAACCATGAGGCGTTCAGGAGCGTATAGCGGACCACGTATCCTTCCTCGCGGAGATGTTGGGAAACGGTCTCGGCGACGTTCTTTCCACCGTGGTTCAGGATGTCAGGGACGTTCTCCATTAACAGCGCGAGCGGCCTAGTCTTCCGGACGTAGTGCAAATATCGTCGCCAAAGGTTCACCCTGCCATCAACGAGGAAGGCGACATCGGCATCGTCCTCGTCACGGCGCTGTGCTTCATGGCGGAGTTTGGCCCGCCCGACGCGCGCGAAAGCTTGGCATGGAGGCCCTCCCACCAACACGTCCACCTGATCTTCCACTGAACCGTTGATCCCCAAATCCCGAAAAATGGCGGCAGGGCTTTCTGCGGTTATGTCGCGTGCCTTGAAATGAGCTTCGCGGTTTTTCCCGCGGCTGACTGCGGCAAAGTTGGCTCCGTGGGAGTCGGCAGCCCATGCATCTGATTCAACCGATGCCACCAGTTCATATCCTGCGGTCGCGAACCCAAGGGTGATTCCGCCACATCCGGCAAACAGGTCCATGAATCGCGGGGGCGCACCACGATTCAATCTGGCAATCTTACGCCTAATCGTCAGTTGATCAATCATTTACAGAATCCGGAGCGGCCCATAAAACTTCGTTGAAAGGGGTGCCACCCCCACGGCCCATGCTTTGGTAAAGATGGCGAGGGCTCCTGGACCTTGCCATCAGCTACGGTCATAATTTCGGTTTGCGAGCAGTGGCCATTTGCTGTCGATGTACTGGTCCACCGCCTCTCGCACAACCCAGGCCATAGACACTTTCTTTTCCTTGGCGATGAGTTCGAGTGTCTGATAGGCCTCACGAGGAAAACTGATTGAGGTGCGCACGGCTGGTGGGGAATTCTCCACCCGTTTTTCTCTGGTGGCTGCCTTCATATGGTCGTTCCCATCTTCACCACATTACACCAGAACGGTGAAGACCGGAAACGCTCTTCTCACTTCTCCAGACGGCCTCGGCGTAGGCGAATGAGCACGCCCGCCTGGGCCGATATGGTCATGAGTCCTTGCGGTCACCGAGCCCATTGGGTGCGGCTGACAGCCATAACGAATCTTCGAGAATCCTGCCCGGTGCAAGATGACTGGAGTTTCGTACGTACCACTCTGCCTCACGGTCAAGCAAGGTCCGGAGGCTTATGCGCTCTTGGGTCAGTACCTCGAACAGGACACGCGCCAATCACTCGCCGTTGATCAGAACCACCAGATACCGGTCTTGCGCCAACTCTAGTTGGGCCGCACGGGAAAACACGCCCGTCGTGACGAAAACCCCGATCCAGCCGCGCTGCAGTCGGGCAACGACGCGCGCCAAAGCATGTCCTCCGATTGCGGCGCTGGTGGCAATACACTTCGCTTGTCCAAGGACCACCGCCGACGTCCGGCTCAGCAGGTCGGCCGGGTCACCGACGTCCATACGGCATACAAAGTCTACGCCTCCATCGCCCGAACGCTTGGTTACCCATCGCGACGGCACTGACGTCCAAGGACACGCTGTGCAATGAACGCGGCAAGCCCTTCAAATGCATGTTTCTTCCGCCTGTAGTACGCATACGTCTCCGCTAGTATCTGACGCTCTTCCCGGCCATCTTTCGTTGCTCTTCCAGGCTCACGAGCGCCGCACGGGCAACGACACGCCTGCAGCTTTCGATTGCGAGATCACCGTCATCTACCCATTTCTTCCATGCGGATGGCGCTCGACGCAAGACGGTGTCCCCGCCCATCGTTCCGTTGCGTCGGTGATCAATCCAGGCCCAATCGAAGCATTCATTCTCCTGCTCCAATCGGAATAGGGCTATTTCAATAACGAGATTGGCAATAATTACGTTGACTCATCACGTGGGGGTGTCGTATGATCGTGGGCGATTCAAACGATCATTTTCCCCAGGAGGACTTGATGTCGTCGATTCTAGAGCAGTATAGGGTTGCTGATTTTCTGGACTGGCATCGCGAGCACCGTCTTGAGATCAACCAGGACTTTCAACGCGGTAGCGTATGGAGTCCCGGCGCTAGGACGTTCCTAATCGATACGATTCTTCGGAAACTTCCCGTTCCCAAGGTCTACCTGCGGACCAAGGTAGATGTAAAGACCAAGAAGTCAATCCGCGAAATTGTTGATGGGCAGCAGCGCCTCCGCGCCATCCTAGATTTCGCAGAGAATAAGTTCCTTGTCGAAACGAGCGGCAGAATTCTCAGGCAAGCGGTACGCTGATCTCTCCACGAAGCAGCAAGAACAGTTTCTGTCATATCCGCTCGCCGTGGACCAATTGGTAAACGCGAATGAGGATGATGTCCTTGAAGTCTTTGCTCGCCTAAATTATTACACCGTCACCCTCAATCCAGCCGAGAAGCGTCACGCCCGCTATCAGGGGGATTTCAAGTGGTCCGTAAGGAAGGCTTCACGCAGGTGGGCCGATCTCCTGAAGAAGATTTTGACGACAAAGCAGCGCGTCCGAATGTTGGATGACTCATTAACGGCTGAGGCTCTCGGCATCCTGCTTCTCGGGGTAAGCGATGGTGGTCAGCCGAAGATAACAACCCTGTACAAAACCTATGACAAAACTTTTGGCGACAGCAATCCGAGTGTAAAAAACCTCGACACGGTTTTATCGTATTTTGACAAGACGCTAGCGCCGTATCAAGCCGACACCCCGCTCATGCAGCCGCCGCACTTCTTAATGTTGTTCGCGGCACTTGCGGCGATCATGGTTGGGGTTCCGCAAGGCCAGCTTACACAAAAGGAGCACTCCCACCCGAAGGCTGTCGGCAAAAATCTGGGCGTAGTAAGGGAAAACCTGTTAAATCTTGGATCGGTGATCGCCAACGATGAGGAGCCAGCCGAAGAGGCTTATGTTGAGTTCTGGAAAGCGTCGCGATCTAGTACGCATCGTATAGCAAGCCGGAGGATTCGATTTCCGCTGTACGCTCGCGCCCTCGGATCTGTTTCCCTATGAGGGGGCGGCATGACTACGCAATCGGAATTTCACTCAGTATTGCGACGATTCAACATGGAAACGTTCTGGATCAAGCGAGAATTTGCCGCAGCTAGCTCTGGTCGTCGTCGAGACACGCAAATTGGTATGCGAAATGGCAACAATAAGGCTTCACGATTCGTGGGCACGCTTGTGTAGGGAAATAGTTATCGTGTCTGCATTTGGCAATACCACAACTCTAGGTGGGCGACCCTTGGCAACATCGCATCCGTTAATAACGTCACGCGGCAAGGTGACGACGGTTCTAAAGTCACTGTATCCAAAGCGCAAACGGTGTGGGCCAAAGTGGGCGCACGCGGACGAATGTATTGACGCGGCCCGTAAATTGTCGATCCAAAACTACGGTGTCGTGGCAGCCGCGTTGGGAGCATCAAACTCGCCGGCTGAGCAAATTCGATATGTCCGCAACTACTATTGCCACAGGAAAAAGGGCGCGGCGATGCAGGCAACCAGTTGCAGGCTTTTTTCGCACAGGCTCCATCCGGACGTATTCGAATTGGCAAAGTTTGTTCCCGGCGGGGTTACGGCGTTCGATGCGTGGGAAGAAGGACTGAATGCGGTGGCAGTAGCCGCATGTCAATAGAAGTGCGCGGATTGTCCAACGGGCATATCATGGAGACATATGAAAAACTCAGCCGAATTCGAGCGTTTCACGGCGCTGGTGGACCGTGTTCTAGCGGTGCCACACTCCGTGATAGCGGAGCGCGTGGAAGAACAGCGAAGGCTGTCGGCGTTAAAACCTGTGCGTCCAGGGCCGAAGCCCAAAGCCAAGGTCAAGCCTTCGACTTCGGGCCGCGCTTCGAAGTCCTAGTTGATCGACGGTTTTTCTCCGTCACCTTGCCGATACACTCGGCCCACGTGAGACGCTTGCCGACCACCTGACAGACGACCGCGTCAAAGCGCTCGCTGTCGTTCATATCGCGGCGCCCTCCGTGCCAACATCAGTGAGACACTTCCTGGCCCGATAATTACCGAGCAGGGCGAGAATGGATCAACAGCGTGGAACTGAAGAGGAAGATTTCTCCGCAACCCGGGGCTTTGCCCGCCACGGAGCGGGAGTGAGGCCGAGCGTAGCGAGGGCGAACGTAGCGCAGTGGCGGGCAAAGCCGGCGCCGTGTTGCGGCCCATCTCAGGCCCAGACCCCGAGGTCGTCGCCAAACCCGGCGCCGCACCTTCACGGCCGACTACAAGCAGCGCATCCTCAACGAGGCCGACGCTGCGCGTTTCTCCGGCACCATCGGAGCCCTCCTGCGGCGCGAAGGTTTGTACTCCTCCCATCTGGTCACTGGCGGCGCGAGCGGGACGCCGGCATCCTCGATGCCCTTACCCCTCACAGGCGTGGCCCCAAGTCCAAGCGCCATCCTTTGGAAGAAGAGAACCAAAAGCTCCGCCGCCAGAATGAGCGGCTGGCCGAACAGTTGCGTAAGGCCGAAATCATCATCGACGTTCAAAAAAAAGTGGCTGCCCTGTTGGGACGTCCGATCCCGGATCGGGACCCGGAGGAGCAATCCTGATGCCGGCCATCTCGGAGTTGGCCATCACCGTCGGTATCCGCCCGCTTGCGATGCATTGAGCGTTCCGCGTGCGTCCTACTATCGCTGGCAGGGCGGGCAGCAACGGGAGCGCCAACCAAGAGACGTCCCCGGCCGGTCCGCGCCCTCACTCCGGCGGAACAAGAAACGGTCTGGCAAGCCTCCACGAAGAACGCTTTGAGCGCTCCCCAGCCGCTGTTTACGCCACGCTTGTCGATGAAGGCCACTATCACTGCTCGATCCGCACCATGTACCGGCTGTTGGAGGAGCGCGGAGAGTCGCGCGAACGCCGCGACCAGCTCACCCATCCGCCCTACCAGAAGCCCGAACTCCTGGCCACCGCGCCGAATCAGCTCTGGAGTTGGGACATCACCAAACCACTGGACCGGCTAAGTGGACTTGATCTACCTTTACGTCATCCTCGACGTCTTCAGCCGCTACGTCACCGGCTGGATGGTGGCCCCGTGCGAAAGCGCTGGACTGGCCAAACGCCTCATCGAGGATTCCTGCACCAAGCAGAACATTCCCCGCGGCCAATCACCGTTCACGCCGACCGCGGCTCGGCGATGACCTCCAAACCCGTCGCCCTCCTATGGCCGACCTCGGCGTCACCAAATCGCACAGCCGCCCTTACGTCTCCGATGACAACCCCGTATTCGGAAAGCCAGTTCCGCACCATGAAGTACCGCCCGGAGTTTCCCGATCGCTTTGGTTCGATCCAGGACGCGCGCGCCTTCTGCCTGCGCTTTTTCTCTACCGTACAACGACGAACACCGGCATGGTCGGCTCCTCGGCCTGATGACGCCCGCCCATGTCCACTACGGCCAAGCCCCGCTGATCCGCCAGCAGCGGCAGAATGTCCTCGACGCAGCCTACTTGGCTCACCCCGAACGCTTCGTCCGCAAACCGCCTCAGGCACCCGAACTCCAACACGAGGTCTGGATCAACAAACCACCGGAGTCAGAACAAAAAAGTCACTAAACTCTCTGGCTTGGTGTCTCAAAGTCGTTGACACGCACCGGCGGTTGTTGTAGCGGAAAGCCTGCTCGTCCAGATACCGAAACAGGTGATAGGGTTCGACGTTGATGTACGTTCCCTTGAGTTGACGCTTCACCTGCGACCAGAAGTTCTCCATCGTGTTTGTGTGGACGTTGTCGCGAACGTACTCAATCGCGTGATTAATGACGCAGTGCTTGTAGTCCCCGCTCAAGCCTTCGTAGGAGAGCAGTTCATCGGAGAAGATGGCCGAACCGACTCCGACGTGCTCACGAATTTGCGCTTGCAGTTCCTTCTTTCGACGGCGATCCACAACAGCGGTCTTGACCTTGCCGCCACGTTCGACCATACCGAAGGCGATAGTCTTGCCCTTGTTCGATCCGGCGACCATTTTCTCGGCCTTCTTCGCCGCATGCATGTTGCGGGCCTTGCCGCCGATGAAAGACTCGTCTACTTCTACTTCACCGGAGAGCATCCCGCCGTTGCGGTCCTGCATGGCCAAACGGATGCGCTGGAGCATGAACCAAGACGACTTCTGGCTAATCCCTGTGGCGCGCTGGATCTCGTAAGAGGAAACGCCATTCTTGCAGTTCGCAAGCATCCACATCGCGAGAAGCCACTTGTCGAGAGTAATAGGAGAATCCTCAAAGATCGTCCCGACCTTGATCGAGAATTGCGACTTAGGGTGGCGAGTCTTGCACTGCCACACGCGACGCGCGGGAACAAAGGCAACATCCGTGCGGCGGCATGTCGGACAGACTACGCCGGTAGGCCAGCGCCGCGCCACAAGGTAGGCAAGGCAGTTGTCTGGGTCGTTGAAATAGATGATCGCTTCTTGAAGTGTCTTCGGTTCGCTTGCCATGAATCGATTATGGAGTAAAACGTCTGATGCGTCAAGTTAATTATTGCCAAATTTTCTCAGTGCGGGGTCAACATAGAAGTGCTGAAACTGGACGAATTTTGCATTGCCACGTGAGCTGAGAGGGGCTGCGCCAGCTCGGCGATTGTCGCCATGGAAGAGACAGTACCCGGCATCGGGATCGACAACGTCGACCCAGGGCGTACCTTGAGTGCCCTTTTTGAAAGGGTTCGACTGGAATATGAACGCCGGTAACCTCTCAAAGTTCTGCCCAGGTTCCCTTACTTGCTGATAAAAGAACATGCCCTTCTGTCGGTCCGCAGGTTTGTCGTGCACCCCCGAGTCAAATCTTGATAACTCGGAAGGTTGTCGTGGGACGTCAGAACGCCAGTATAGGGAACCCGAAAAATCTGTCCGATCTTGATCATTGAACGAGCCGCATAACGAAGACAATCGTTCCCGAGCGTGTCCGCCCTCCTGCAAGTTGTGTGGGGCATACATATTGAACCACTCTTCCCAAACTCGCGCTACCCGGGCTCGGAGGCGGTCAGGCGTTTGACTCTCCGATGCCCAAGAGAACGACAATGGGTGCCATTCAATTATGCGGGTTTGGCAGAATGCCCCTCTCTGGAACGCGCGCCTCGTTGGGCTATGCTGGCTTTAGCGATTGACTCTCTCGGAGGCAATCGCATTTGCGGCTCGCCGTTTCCGACCGATGACCGCGGAACGGGACCGCGGCCACGTTTGAGCTCTGCAATGACGGATGTCTTAACACCAGCGCAACGGCGCCCCCAACATGAGTCGCATTCATGGCAAAGACACGACGCCAGAGCTTCTCGTGCGCCGCGGACTGCATGCCCGCGGTCTACGCTTCCGCCTACATCGTCGTGACCTGCCGGGCCGCCCTGATCTCGCCTTCCCCCGCTTACGAGCAGTTGTGTTTGTCCACGGCTGCTTCTGGCATGGACACGACTGTCCTATGTTCAAACTCCCCGCCACGAGGAGGGAGTTCTGGGCTTCTAAAATCGCCTCCAACCGGCAGAGGGACGCTCAAGTGCTTGAGAGCCTTGCGGCAAGCGGCTGGCGGTCACTCATTATTTGGGAATGCTCCCTGCGTGGGCCGGCAAGGCGCCCTCTTGACCAAATCTTAGACCAAGTGACCGAGTGGCTGCATGTGAATCAGGGAAACAATAGCGACTAGCCGGAGTGGAGCGAAACCGGTGTCGCCGCGTCTGTGAGATTCGTCCGCTCGCCTCAGGCCGTCAGAAAACCGGCAAGGGCCCTGAGAACCCAACAATGCAAAGTCGTACTTGGGCGCGACTTAACGCTGTGTAGAGGATCTCTCGACTGGTAAGCGCACTTCCCAAATCTGTCAGGACGACCACGGGAGCTTCCTGCCCCTTGAATCGCCAGACCGACTCTACCCGGACCGCCTCCCCCGAGATCGTCGTTTCTGATATCGCCTGCAGGCCAAACAGACTGCCCTCGACGCTCGTACAGGTGAGAACAACGATGTCCGACGTTGGTATTTGCTCAAAGGTGACAAGACGCTCGATGAATGACGTCAACGCTGCTTGTGTATTGATGCCTGGGTGGAAGGACACATCCCCCAGAAGGTCGTTGCCTGCCTCATAGTGGGACCCGTTGTAGTAGGCCGAGAAAGTGTCGAAGACCGAGGCCGCGTTTCTCAGATTACGTGTTAGCTGAAATCGGGACGGTAGGTCGTTGAGAAATGGTGAGTCCCGCCGAAATATGTTTTGGTTGTCATCGTAGAAGACGTAGACTGCGCTCGTCTTCGCGTCACGGAGTAGTAGCTGTATCGGCACCCACCAGGTTTCCTCAAAATCCTGAGCCTCGTCCACAATGATCGCGTCAAAGCGAAGATCGGGTCGTCTGTCGATAGCGTTCAGGAAGGCGTTTGGAAGCTCCTCCGTGTAGAACGTTGATCGTCGGGAGTCGGAGTGTTCCGTAATAGTAATCCCAGCCTGCTGGCAAAAACTGCCAGCAAGCGAGTGAAACGTTCGAACCGTGAGGGCGCTTGGCAGATCTCTGGCAGAATTCACCTTATCGGCCAGCCCCTTGTTGAAGCACACTAGAAGAGTCCGGGCCCCATTCCTCGCCATCCGGCGGGCTTTCTAGTGCCAGAATGGTTTTTCCGGTCCCAGCTCCGCCACTCACTGCGACCCTGGTATTCCGATCCAAAGCGTCCAGGACCCAGAACTGGTTCGCAGACAGCTCTATGATTCGCCGCTTGCCTTGCCCAAGAACTGCGCCGAAGCGTAGTTCGAGGCTGAACGACTTGGCCAATAATTCGTCGAGGATCTTAAGGCCTTCCTCGCCGACGGCTTCGTATTGGGTTCCTTGCTCTTGTGTGGCTGGCCATAGCATGCGGAGTAGACGTTTTCGCAGCCCGTCCATATGCTGAGCCCAAGCGAACATTTCCAGTGGCATTTCAATGCCCAACTCGAAAGCGGGCTGACCACAATCAGGAAGGATAACTGCGTATCCGATATTGATGTATCGCTCCGCGAACCAGGGAAAGCGCTTCAGCCGGTCAAGCAGCACATGCATAGACTGACGCGCCTGGAGCACCGGATTTCTGATGTTGTAGGTCGCCCCGTAGCGGTCAGTCGAAGTCCATCGGTCGCGTGGCCCGTCGCGCGCGACCAATCCGCCTTTCACCTCAACAACAAGGACGCCCCAGTCGGCGCTGGCCACCACAAAATCTGCCTCACCCTCGACCACGTTGCCGCTCGGCAGCCGCTTCCGCCAAGGTCTGCTGTAATAAACGGTAAACGACTCAGGCAGTTGCGTCTGCAGTGCCCTGTAAACGCGAACTTCCGCACTGCGCTTCGTATCTCACGTATATCAAGAGGAATCTCCGGCGGGATCATCCTGGCCATTGCGCTCGACATTGTATCCAATATCACGGTGACAAGTGTCCTGTGATACTCTGGCCTGTGGATATTCTGGCCTGTGATACTCTGGCCGTTCGAGGGGATATGCCGAAGGATGGCGTCGCCGATCTCAGCTGGGATTCCGAGCAACAGCAGGTCATCAACGCGCCGGCCAGTGTTCGGTTGAACGTAGAGGCTGGGCCGGGCGCCGGCAAGACTGCGGTCGCTTGTGCTCGAGTAGCTCACCTGATTCGACACCAGGGTATAGAGCCCACCAATATCCTCCTCATCAGTTTCACGAGAACAGCAGTCCGGGAAATGCGGGACCGGATCTCCCAATACCTGGACAACGCCAGAGATGCAGCAAGCATCCGCATCTCTACTGTCGATTCCTTTTCCTGGCGTTTCTGGACGGGCTTTCTGAAGGACGAAATCACTGAACCCTTTGCTGGCTTTGACGTCACGATCGAATCCGCAATCGGCATGCTAAAGGAAGGACACCCCGACCTTCTGCAATACCTCCGGGATTACCGTCATGTGATCGTCGACGAAGCGCAAGATCTCACCGGCGTGCGCCTGCAATTGATCCGTTCTCTGATCGCTGTGCTGAATGACGTGTGCGGAGTGACGGTTTTCTCTGATTCCGCCCAAGCAATTTACGGTTTCACTTTGCGCAATTCAGGAGAAGACCGCCCGTCAGAGGCGAGTTCAACGGAGCCAGCGCCTTGGATGAAGTTCGAGCCGCGGAGCATTGTCCGGGTTCATAGGACCCAGGAACAGCGCCTCTGCTTGTTGTGGGAGGCTGCGCGCCCATTCCTGCTCAGAGAGGAGGGTTTTTGGCTGGGGACCGATACGCGCAGGTCCACTCCATGATTCGATCACTCGCCTCGGTCCGATCTGACCAGGATTCCGCCGCAGAGGTGACGAAAGCGGATTTGTCCTTATTCCGGACGAGAGCCAGCGCCTTGGCGCGATCGACCGTTGCCGCCAACAACGGCGTTCAACATCGGCTGCGAATGTCTGGTTTGCCGGCCTGTGTCTCTCCATGGATCGGTGCTGCTCTGATGGACAACCAGGGGCATCGTCTGGAACGCGACGAGTTTTTTTGCCGATGGGCCTCCGTACCTCCGCGACTTCGCAGCGGTTTGGGGCCAGAGGATGCCTGGAGTCTCCTCTTTCGAAGTGCCAGGGCACTGGTTTGAACTCGATCGACCTCAAGAAATTGCGGACGTTACTCGGGAGATCCGTCCTCCCATCGAACTGTGTTTACCTGAGTTTGGATTGGAGGGACCGATATTTGGCACAATTCATGGTTCGAAAGGTCGGGAGGCGGAACATGTTCATCTCTTTCTCCCCAAGGCTCCTCCTGTGGCGCCAACCGAGGTAATGCTGGAGGAAGCGCGCGTTCTGTATGTCGGGGCAACGAGGCCGAAGACCACCCTTACTGTATCGGTTGACAGCGAGCCCGCCGGGAGAGTCTTGCACCTGGACACTCAGGATCGGGTCTGTCAACGAGCATGGAAGGGCTTTGGAACGAGAGTCGAGTTCGGAAGAGACTCGGACACCGACTTTCTGACGGCAATGAGATCGGAATCGGTGAGTCAAGATGTCACCGAGAGTCAGGCGTGGATGCGTTCCTGGGATGCCGCGTCTCCAGTCATGGCCACATTGAAGTGTGATCCGGCCATGGGATTCCGTTACGCGCTCACAGTTGTCGTGGAGAACCGCGAGCTGTGCCTCTGCTGGCTATCCAAGAAAATCAGCGATGAGCTCTTCGCCATTGCCAAAATATTCTGGCCAGAGAATCGCCTCCGGCCATCCCATCAACTTCGACCAGTCTGGATTGTAGGCATGCAGACGGTTGCACTTGCACCCGAACACGCCGAGCTCTCCACCTTGCAACCACCTCATCAGGGTTCCGGATTCGGCCTGGCTCCAATATGGTTCGGCTATCCGAGGTGCAATTTTTTTCCTTACTCGAACCATTCAAGGGAATGAGAAATGAACATAAGACAGCGAATCCTTAAGCGCTTATCTACCGACCTGCTTGGTCCTCTTACCCCAGATGAGATCATTCCAGAAAGGCCGACAGATCGTTATCTAACTGGGATTCTTTGGCCGCGCCGGTCCGGCCTGTCCGAAGCCGAGCAAGAAATGATTGTGGTCGAAAACAGCTCCCAGGGTGAACAGAGCGAGGCTGCAGAAGACGGTGTCACCCTTCGCAACGTTCTGAAACCTGCGTCGGCCGGCATCTCGTTTGCCGTCAGAGTTGATGGTCCCTCGCCGACACTCCGAATCACAATCGCGATTGCAAAGTACGATAAAACTACCGCCGGAGACCCGCCAAAAACGGCTTGGGCTCGACAGCCATACGACGCGGCTATTGTGTATCCGGTGCTCCCGGAAGGGCACGTCACCTTGACTCAGGCGAACGTTGCCGAGCTGCCGGCTGGCACTGCCTTCCACCTTCTGTTCCGGAAATGGCGAAACACGACCACGGTCACCGCGACCCTCATTAACACTCAGGAGACCCCCGTGGGCACGGCACGCCCGATGACGTGGCTATCCGCAGTCTCTATCAGGCCGGGTTTCAGGTGGAAAGCATGACTGACTGCCAGCTCGTCGCGCGTCCATCGCCGACCGGAGCAGGATCGGAGGACGACGCCAAAAGCGCGGCAGTCATATATCGTGATGCGCAGGAGTTCGCCACCGGCCACACCTGTTCCGCCGACTGGGAGACCTCGGAAGGCCGCGTCTGTTATGTTCGGACGAGTTGGCTACCCACCGCCGTCGTCCCGGCGACGTCAGCAGCCGGTGATGAGGTCTTCAGCAGCATTCTGGCACAAGGTGATTCGGGTGTGCTCTCAACGGCTTGGCTCAGCGACGCACGAGACGATGAACTCTTGGCAGCACTCACCGATTTGGCGGAACGCTATGGCCGATGGATCACAGCTGAGGCATCCAAGGTACCCGGCTTGCCGAGTGATCTTCGCGACCAGGCGGCGGAGCACATTAAGAGATGCCAAATAGTACAACAAAGAATGCTGAGTTCGGTCACCTATCTTCGGAGGACGCCCACGGCGCTCGCTGCATTTCGCTTTGCGAATGGAGCGATGAGGTTGCAGCGCGAGTGGGCAGAAAAGGAGACGTTGCGATGGCGGCCATTCCAGCTGGCGTTCATTTTGTTGGCCTTGGAATCAACCGCAAACAGGACCCATGGCGATCGTGCCACCATGGACCTGCTGTGGTTTCCAACTGGCGGCGGAAAGACTGAAGCTTACCTTTGCCTAACTGCTTTCGCAATGGTAATTCGTCGCCTGCAGGGTTCGAGCGTGATGAGCGGCGACGGTGTGGCTGTCATTATGCGCTACACGCTCCGGCTCCTGACGATTCAGCAGTTTCAAAGAGCCGCCGCAATGGTTGTTGCCTGCGAACTCCTGCGTAACTCCGGACAGGCCGAATCGCAATACGGCATTCGCTTGGGGCACACGCCATTCTCGATTGGACTCTGGGTCGGCGGTGGCACAACTCCCAACAAAGCAGCCGACGTCGTCGCGAATCCCCAGCTGGGCCAGCCAGACCACCGCCAGCTAAAAACCTGTCCCAGTTGCGGCAAGCCACTGCAATGGGCTGTACACACTGGCGGCGCATGTGCCGTCGCCAAGTGCGCGTTAATTCGGGATGCGTACTCAAACGCAAGTTACCGTTTCTGCCCGTCTGGACAGTCGATGATGACGTTTATCGGGAATGTCCGTCCCTGCTCATTTCGACCGTCGACAAGTTCGCTCAAATTGTGAGAAATGCCGACACCACTGTCCTCTTTGGCAATCGTACGACGGGTAGGTGTGCACCGCCGGATCTGATCATTCAGGACGAACTGCACCTCATCTCCGGACCTCTCGGCAGCCTTGCCGGATTGTACGAATCTGCGATTGATAGCATTTGCTCATCGAATGGATGGAAAACCAAGATCATCGGATCGACCGCAACCATCCGTCGTGCAACGGAACAGGTGAAGAACCTGTTTTGGCGCGAAGCTTGTCAGTTTCCACCGCCCGTCATAGATCGTCAGAACTCATGCTTTTCCGTCGAAGACACAACTGCGGCTGGTCGCCTCTATCTAGGCGTCACGAGTGCGGGCCGATCCGCGAAGTTCGCGCTCCAAGCCGTATGTGCGGCGCTTCTTCAGGCTGCCGGTGGCATTCAGGCAACGGCCGAAGAACGCGACCCTTACACCACGCTCGTTGCCTATTTCAACTCTCTCCGGGAGCTCGGCGGTGCGCTGGTGATGATGCACGACGACGTTCCCCGATCGATTACTGCATATGCAGGACGTTGGGGAGAAGACCCACCCCGATCGATCAATAGGATCGGAGAACTCACGAGCCGGGTCAGTGCCACAGAGATTCCGGACATACTCAAAGACCTCTCATTGCCGCTTGCGAAGGACGGTCACTACGACGTGACACTGGCTAGCAATATGATCAGCGTTGGCGTAGATGTTCCGCGACTCGGTGCGATGGTAGTTAACGGTCAGCCAAAAAGCTTCGCCGAGTATATTCAGGCGACCAGCCGTGTGGGTCGTGGTAAGGTGGCCGGACTCGTCATCACAATCTACAATACGGCACGGAACCGCGACCGGTCTCATTACGAGACCTTCCGAACGTGGCACGGCACGCTGTATCGCGGAGTAGAGGCTACAAGCGTAACGCCGTTCGCCCCGCGAGCTCAGGACAAGGCCCTGCACGCCATAGTAGTGGCATTGGGACGTCACTTGGTTCCCGGACTTTTGGCGTCACCGAAAGTGGACTCCGCAATGCGAAGTGCACTTGAAGGTCTGGCTGCCACGATCTTGGAGCGCGTCCGCTCGGTTGATCGTGACGAGGAACAAGCGGTCGGTGATGGCATTAGCAAGTTTATTCAAGAGTGGAGTCAGCGAAGCCCCGAACTCAAGTGGTACTGGAATGACAGAGGATATAAGCGAAGTCTCTTGATATCAGCAGAGGTCGTCGCCGCTTTGGCGGCTGCTAAGAAGAAGCCGTGCCAAGCCGTCGGAACCCCAAATTCGCTCCGTGATGTCGAAGCGTCTGCGGAGTTCGTGCTGGTGCATCGCCAGCCGGGAGGACAGACCAGTGCCAATTAGCCTTGGCAAAGTTCGTAGAAGCCAAGCGGTAACGACGTTTGGACCGGGCGCCATTCTGGATATCAGGGCAGGCGCTAAGGGTGGCGGTCCGGTTTCAGTGGTTGCGGCTGGACTGGACGATTGGGATGCACTCGCCGGCGCAAAGGGGGTTAAGAACACTCAAACCGTATTCGAACCTCGACTTCAACGATTACTGGGCGTGCGAGGCTTCCGCCTTGCACCGGTTGAGCCGGAAGAGGTGCCCGAAGACCAGCAGCCCAGCAAGGGAAAGCTGGGGGGCTATCGCTTTCCAGATTGGCTTCAATGTCCGCAGTGCTTTGAACTTAAGCGAAGCCGGCTATGGAGTCATGATCCGGGCGATGCGGCGAAGTACTGTGCTCCGTGCTCTGAGGAATCCGGTCAACGGGTATTTGTGGTGCCTGTGCGTTTTGTCGTCGCTTGCCGGAGGGGGCATCTTGAGGAATTTCCGTGGCATATATGGGTGCAGCACGCAAACGACTGCCTCAACAACCGGCCCGACGGCAAGCTGAAGCTCATCTCAACATCGGGAGCGGGTCTCGCCAGCCTCTTTGTAGAGTGCCCGGTATGCCACCAACGCCGGTCGCTGGAAGAGATCTTCAAGCCAGATGCGCTTGGCGGTCTTCGGTGTCGGGGTAAAAGGCCCTGGCTGCCCTCCGACGATGCCAGTTGTGGTGAGAAACTTCATGTGTGCCAGCGCGGGGCATCGAACCTCTACTTCCCAAACATCTGCTCATCGTTGGATATTCCGCCGTGGTCCGACTCTATACAACAGAGCCTCGGATCTGACTGGGACCGGCTGGTGACTTTCGATGCACAAAAGCGCCGGGAGTACATCGAGTTGCTGCAGTTGGAGGCAGAAGTAGGCATGACGGTGGATGACCTGCTTCAGATCATTGCACTTCGTATGGGCGAACTTGAAAACTACGATCCGAGTCGCTTACGCTATGACGAATACCATGCCCTTCTGAATGGAAACGCGGGAAGTGGCGGAAAGCAGTCTGAGTTCGACGCCCGCCCGGGAAGTAGTGCCTGACGAGGCTGCCCAGTGGTTCAGCGCTTTCACTCCCGGGTTGTACGCTTGCGTGAAGTTCGAGCTCTAAAGAACTTCACCAGGATCGATCCTCCTGCTGGATGGGACGAGTCTGGACCCAGCGAGTTCGCACCGATCAGCGCGCAGGCCAAAGACTGGCTGCCGGCTGTAGAGGTTCGTGGCGAAGGAATCTTCATAGCCCTGAAACAGGAAACGCTGGTGGAATGGGAAAACCTGGAAGTAGTGAAAGAGCGCGCCCAGATCTTGCACGGCGCCTACACGCGACAGTGGCAGGAGAGAATGAAACGTGAAACGGAGCCGCCAAGGCAGATCACCGCTCGGTTCGTTTTGCTGCACACCCTCGCCCACGTATTAATCCGTCAACTGGCACTTGAATGTGGATATTCGTCATCATCACTACGCGAGAGAATATACGCCGATCAAGGCGTGCGCGATATGGCGGGCATCCTCGTCTACACCGCGTCAACCGACGCCGATGGCACGCTCGGCGGACTAGTGAGGGAGGGTAAGAGCGCTCGCTTGGTTGAAGTTGTGCGTTCTTCGATCCGAACGGCCCGCTGGTGTTCATCGGACCCGCTTTGCATAACTTCCATAGCCAGTCTGAGCGACGAAACCAACCTCGCCGCGTGCCACTCGTGCGTCATGGCGGCAGAGACATCGTGCGAAGAATTTAATCGGTTTCTTGATAGGGCTATGCTCGTGGGATTGCCGGACTGTTTGAACCTTGGCCTTTTCGCCGGTCTCAATTAGCTGATCAGGGTTGCCGATGTCTCCAGTTCTTACCAGCCAGCTGATCAGAGAGCGAATACGCGAGGAGCGCCCGAGCCTGTTGATTGAGGTGTCTGCCGGAGGTGAAGATGTCGACGAGTTGCTCAAGACGATGGCGCGCACATTACCGGCAACTTACGATGCCTCGCGGATGAACGCACCGGCACTCGCCTTTGTCGCCGTCCATCGCGGCGAATGCGAACAGTACAGAAGAGGGCTTTCGGCCGCTCTTCTATGATCGGCTGCACTTCTCTGGTGACTGGACCCAACTTTGGCAGAACATCCACGGCCCGGCAATCAGGCAGTTCCTCGAAGCTTCTTTTCCTGACGTCGAACTACCCGAAATCGGCAAGCCCTTCGCGTACGTTGGCTCCGTTTACAGACACTGTGGCGTTCCACCGGCGGCAAGAGGAGAGCTTGCGACTGTACTTTGCAGCTTGATTCTTCGCCACCAGTGGCACTTCACTTCAGCGGATCTTCGGGGCGCCGCCATCAGCGTCGATTCCACAATTCTTCGCGAGTTCTTCGATAGCAATACTGGATTTGAGTTTTGTCGCTCAATCTGTTTGGGCGCTGCCCATCTCTTGTCGGGAGACCTGCAGCACACGGATCTTCCAGAGTACAGGCGGGGCCTTGTGGTTAGTCTGGTCGATCTCCTGGGCCAGAGGAGGGAAAGGCCGGAGTACGTACCCGAGCCGGTTCTCAGGCTGGATCCAGAGCGCGGCACAGTTGAGGTTTGCTTCGACATTAGAGGCGTGCGAGATGCAGTGTATCGCGGTGAGTCAGGTGTGATGATTAGCCAGGCAAGAGTGGCGATCGAAGATTGTCCGGAGATCGTCCTCATCGGCCACGGTACAAAACCAGTTCGATGGCGTTTGTCCCGTTTGTGGGACAGGAAGTCGGGAGAATCCGCGAGATTTCGGTCCGGCAGCAGAAGCTTTATCCCTCGTTTTGGACCGTTTGGCACCGTCTCCCATTACATCCTCGTCCCATCCGCACTGGCGAGCTTCAGACTGTGTGTATGTTTCGCAGGTTCGCTTTCGAGATGACCCACTAAGTTGGCACGTGTACAGAGTTGATAAGCAAGATGTGGAGTCGCGGTCTTCAGGCCCACCAACCCTGGTCTGGAAGCGGAGCAAGGTAGATCCCGATCTGCCCCGAAATGTGTTTGTAGCGCCCCTGCCCTGTATGACGGTCAGAACTGGACGCCTGAGTCGGCCAGTGTTTACCGTGTTGTCCTTGAGGACCGCGAAGGATGCCGCACGCTCCAGATTGTGGACGGATATGCCGTTTTCCCGGACGGTATCGAACCAGGGCAGTGTGAAATCAGGCTGGAGAGGATGGTCATCTCAAACGATCAATGCGTTGACCGAACCCCGTTCGTCCTCTTGCCAAGCCCTGGCCACATTAGCTTCGTCGAAGCGCTGGTAGGGGGAGCACAGGTCGTGCATCTCCATTGTCTCAGCCCCAGCGGTTGGGAACTTCAATTCGATCCTGTCCCGCGAGAGATTAGAAGTGGCCTTTACGAATTTACCGGTCCAGTTTGGACGGTCCAAGTCCGATACCGGAAGGGCCTCGCAAGCTTCCGGGTTGATCTGCCGTGTCCACGCGTTCTCCTGATGGGGGTGTCCAGCCGACAAGACTCCCCGGACGCAGATGTCGTCTGGGTCGATGACATCAGCGATCTTCGGTACGCAATAAGCGGGTTCAAGGTGCCGAGGCTGGAGGTCACACTGCAGACTGGGCACGACGTACGGGTCATCGGTTCCATAGAAACGGCGGAGGGCGGTACTCGCGGTGCCGTTTCGGTCAACAATGAAGAACTCGCTTCGGCCCTACAGACTTCGCCAGTACTCCAAGCGAGTGTCCGGGCAGGTGACCGGCACGTTGCCTGCGGCGTGTTCATCGGGTCGCCCGATTACGTGGAAGAAAGTATATGTCATGGAGCCTTCGACTTCCGAGAGGCAACTGTGCCGCCCTCCTTCAGGTCCTGGGTTCAAGACCTGCGGTCTATTGTCGAGAGTCCGCAGGACGGGTTGGCCGTGGTCGCCTTTCCTCGACATAAACGACTCCGTGCGCTTACTGCAGACATCCTGTTGGGGGCGGCGACGCTCGACGAGACAGCGGTACCGCTGCCACAGAGCTCTCTCCTCGAATTCGCCAGCGGCGCAATCCGAGACGTCCTGAACTGGAGGGCCAGGGCGCTGAAGCTCCTCGACGACAGAGGTCAGGATTGTGCAAAGCTCCTTTCTGAATTCGCTTCGCTACGGCTCGACGCCTTGTTCGCGAGCCGGTGGATCGAAGACCTCACTTCTCTTCGCGACAGCGTTGCCGACTCTCCTGCTGCCCTGCGCAAAGACCTGCAATCGTGGCGCGACGCAATTTATCATGATGCCATCGGCAGTCCTGTGACACCTTTCTCAGGCCTCCAGGGAGGCCCGGAACTCGTCCGAGCTGCGCAGTGCTACCGTCGGGCAGGACGGGCTCGTGGCTCTCAACGCACATCGAACCTTCTCGCAGCGCTAGGACACGTGGAGGAAGCTCTCGGTGCTGCACAGGCCGCCGGCGTCGTAAATGCCGTCGGCCGCACGCTCAAGGTCATGATCTTACGAAGAAGTGGCAACATCGGTGCAATACCTGCAGCGCTGATCTGCGGGGACTTCCCTTTGCCGATGCGTGATCTCCAGGTTGCGCTGTCCGCCCTCGCGGAGCCAGTTCCAATTACCGATTCCATCGGGACCGGAGATTCGATCCGAGTTGACGACATTCTCACGCCCTGGCCCGACGACGGAACACCGAACGATAATGGTTAATCTAGGACAAATAGGTATGGATATTACACCTGAAAAGAACGCGCAACCCAGTTCGGAGGAAATCGTCCGGAAAGCGACTGCGGAAGTACTTGCAGAACCAAAGGACAGGCGGGCCCGAATCCGGAGAATGCTTGCTCAGACACCGGTCGTCCTGGAAGCAGTCGCTCAGATTCTGACATCTGGAGCTGAGCATTTCGGGGAGCTGCTGAAGCTAGGGATGAAGTCGTATACCGGGGCCTCTTGATGAGTTGGCGTCTCGCCACCGCCGATCAAAAGGCCCGGATCGTCGCTGAATTGCACCGATCAACTTCCGAGCAGTATCGGCGGCTCACATTGGCGCTAGCCATAGGACTTGCGCCTAGCAATTTCAATGACGCCGTGGCGCTGATTGAGCATGTTAACCCTATCATTCCGCTGCCGGAGTTTGCGAGGCCTGACTTCCCAGCGAGTGCGCGGGAGCTGCTGAAGTAAGCTTCAGAATTCTGATTTGGCTGAATTCCGGCAGAGAAAACTCCTCACACTGGTGATCACGTCCTTACGCGGTAGGGGCCCGGCCCAGGTGGCGCTCGCGATTGAAGTGATTAAGCGATTGAGCGCGAACAAGATTGACCCAGCGTCCTTTCAGTCAAATGGCCGCAAGGAATGGCTGGCATTTCTGCAGGAACTTGCTCCGAAGGAGCGAGCGGAGATTAGCGCAGCTCTCCTGGACGCAGACGACCGGTGCCGTTCCGTATTTTGGGACCATAACAGCTTCGGACGCATTGCGCCGCGAGAGATCGTGGCAGCTCCAGCACTTGGAGTCGAAGCGACCACTGGAAAGCCGTTAATGGCCACAGTTCGACCAGATCATCCTGTCAGCGGCGAAGACCTGCACCCGGCTGAGCCGACCCCGAGCGAGCAGGGCAGTTTGCCCTGCGAGGTTGTAGTGGCACCCCCAGACGGACCTTTAGGGAAAGAAGAGGACGCTATGCGGTGGCTGGAGAGTGTACATGGGCATATGGGTGCATTGTTGAGCCGGCTACATGGTGGAGCGTCAGCGGCTGCGAGGACAGCGCAACTCGAATGTGAACTGTCCGAAAAGACGAGCGAAATAGGACGAATATCTGCTGCCAATGAAGCAGCGCAACGGCGAATCGAGGCCATTGATAGAGCACGCGAGACAGCCTGTGAAGCGGAAAGGACGCTTTTGGCTTCCACTCGCGAGCTGACACAACAGATCAAGACCTCAGAAGACGACAACCGGAGGAAAGACCGGATGTTGGCCGATCTAACCGACACGCGGGCTGAATTGAAGCTGAAGGTCGAGGCGCTAGCAGAGGAGAATGAAAAGAAACAGCGTCGGTTGGCAGAGCTATCGAAAGAAGTAAGCTCGCTCGAACAAAGGATCGTCAGATCCGAAGAAGGTCGGCTCTTGTACGGAGATCAAAAGCTCAGAGAGGTAAAGCGAGCGCTCGCTGAGCGGATAGGCCGCGAACTGGAAGATATCCCAGAATTGGCCGATAATGCCGGCGCGCAGTCACCCGAACTAATCAAGGTTCGTTTCCGCAGGCTGATCGCGTTGCTACAAGAGAATGGGATTCTCAATCCGTCGCAAGGGCTAAGACGCGATGAGCTTCGGTATCGATTTCGGGACCACAAACAGCTGTGGTGTTCGTCTGATTGGAACTCGAGCTGAGAATATTGGTGACGAGACAGGCGCTCCGATGCCGTCAGTAGTCGCTATCAACCAGTTTACCGGGGAGATGGTGGTGGGCCGGGAAGCTCACAATCTTCTCGGTCGAGTAGATGATGAGTCCGGGTACATCGTCATTCCTTCTGTCAAGCGAATACGAAACCAACGCAACGTGGGTCACCGGTGAGCGAAAGTGGACCACGGTTCAGGTTGTTGCAGAAGTCCTCAAGAAATTGGCAAGGAAACCCCTGGATGGAGGTGGTAAAGCTATCACCCAAGCAACGTTTGGAGTTCCAGTGCGGATGGGAGCGGAAGCACGTAGGCGTCTCACAGAGGCGGCGCAGCTTGCTGGAATTGCGGTCACGTCTGTCGTTAAAGAATCCACCGCCGCCTGCATTCGCCACAGGCGATCATTGGCAAATTTTCAGAGGGTAGCAATTTTTGACTGGGGCGGCGGAACTCTTGACGTTAGTATACTGAAACTTGACGGACACTCTATTCGCGAACTGTACAGTGATGGAAAGAACCTCGCGGGCGATGACCTCGATAAGGAGCTTGCCCTGAGCATTCTTGCAATGATTCGCAGCGTTGACCCGGGGCTGGCCGAGTTCGAAAGCTTGATGCCAAATGAACGAAAGCGACTTCTCTACGAAGCTGAACGGGCGAAGAGAGTCCTCGGAACTGCACTCACGTACGACGTTCAATTGCGGCTTGGAGGCAAAGCTCGCCTCGCCCAGGTTACGCGGGAAGAGTGCGACAGAGTCCTGCGGCCGTCGGTACGGGAATGCGTGGCATTTCTGGAGACGTGCATTCGCCGGGCGAAGCTCTCGGCAGAGGAGGTGGATCGAATTCTTTTGGTGGGGGGATCGAGCCATCTGCGCCTTCTTAGCACGATGCTTGACGAGCTTCCAGAGCTGCGGGATAAGTTCGAAATTCCGGGCGAACCGGAATGGGATGTGGCCCATGGAGCCGCGGCAGTCGAAGCCGTTCCCGGCGGTGGCTATGAGCTGGCAAGCCCGGTCTATTTGGAGCTTGCCGATGGATCGGAGTTCTGTATCGTGCCCGCGCGAGAACGTCCAAGTAAGCAGTCGCGAAGCTTGTCACTTGTGCTCGTTGACAATGCGCCGAGCGCTCAACTGATCTTTCATCAAGGTGCGAACTGTACGGGTACGGGCAGGCCCATACTTCAATTTCACGTACCGGCACAAGGCTTTGACGAGGAAGAAGTACGTTTGCAATATCGGCTCACTGAAGAGCTTACGTTCGAGGCCATCGGACAGAGGCACAGCCGCGAAGGGGGAACGAAAACACGCAGAGACTGAGGAGTTGGAGTTTACTTACGCCATTCCACTGCGGGGTTGAATTGGATATGAAAGCAAACGTTCGTCTCCGATCAAATGTTGTTGTGCGCGGAAATACTTCTTTTGAGCGTTGTGTGAGAGGCTCAGAAGCCGTAATCAAGCTCCTTGAACGCAAGTGTCCCCAACTCTGCGGAAATTATGACAAATGGCAGTTGTTTCGAGAGGCATCCGTGCTCAGGCCTAGACAAATTCTAGATGTAGCATGGCGGGTGCCGTGCGCACAGTGCGGGTCAAGACCCGAAGGAGTGGTTCGTGGTAAGATACAGTTCCGGTGCCCTCTTGGCAAATGTACAGCGGTTACGCCGCGAGCTAGAACTATTAATGTCACCGTTGAGTTACTGGCTCAAATAAAGTCCCATTCCGGAGACATGCACCAAACAGTTCAAGTGGCGCTTGAGCGGTATGGCAGAGATTACTCGCGTGAGAACTCTCTGAAACCTCGAGAACAATTCCCAATTGTCGTACGGCTCAAGCCCTATCAGCACTTGCTGTATATCGGCTGGACGCCAAGGGAACTGTCTGACCATGTCGAGCTAACGGTGTTGCGTCTGATCGGCAAGTAGCGGGCCACAGGGCACCGGCCGATCCACCGATGAGCGTCGAGATGATGAGATGGCAGCGCTCGCAGAACTGAGAGGCAATCTGCCGATCCAGCTTGCGAACGGACGTGAGCGCTACGTGAACCACAGGGCGGACGTATTTCTGGTTGGAATCGGCCGCCAGAATGCGGCGCACCGAGGTGCGGCCGATCTCAAGGTGCGGATACCGTCCAAGGTGAACGCGGTTCCGGGGCGAACGTGAATGGCATTCCGGGCTGAAGGTGAACGGGATTCCGGGGTGAACGTGAACGGCGGTTCCGGCGGGAAGGCGAACGGTATTCGCGCGATCCCGGAATGGCATGCACGATGGCCCGGAACGATTTCCACAGGCGGGCGGCGCTGGACATTATCCCGGCACAATGAACCTCCCAAGGGAGGAACACGGTGCCGGCCAGGAGATTGTCCATGCGGAAGATCCGGGAGGTGCTGCGCCTCCGATATGAACTCAAACTGAGCTGCCAGCAGATCGGGCGAAGCTGCGCGATCGGGGCGAGCACGGTTCACAAGTACCTGAAGCGAGCCGAGGCGGCGGGCCTGAGTTGGCCGTTGCCGGAAGGCTGGGACGAGGAGCGGGTGGAAGCGGCGCTGTACCCGCGCGCACAGCCGGGTGTGGTGGAGAAGAATCCGTCGCGCACGCCGCCGGACTTCGCCGCCATTCACGAGCAGTTGCGCTAGCACCGCCATCTGACACTGCAACTGCTGTGGGAGGAATACTGCGAGGCGAACCCGGACAGTTACCGCTACTCGCGCTTTTGCGAACTGTACCAGCGCTGGCGCTCGAAGCTCGACGTGGTGTTGCGGCAAGAACACAAGGCCGGCGAGAAGATGTTCGTCGATTGGGCGGGAGCAACGATCCCGGTGTACGACCGGCACAGCGGCCAGGCTTGGCAGGCGCCGCTGTTCGTGGCCACGCTCGGGGCCAGTTCCTACACTTATGCCGAAGCCACGCGCGACCAGCAGATGGAATCGTGGCTGCGCGCGCATGTGCATGCCTTCGAGCATTGCCATGGCATTCCGGCGCTGGTAATTCCGGACAACGCCAAGACGGGCGTGACCAGGGCGCACCGTTACGATCCCGATCTGAACCCGACCTATTACAACTTCGCGTTGCACTGCGGCTTCGGCATCGTGCCCACGCGGCCGTACAAGCCGCGCGACAAGGCCAAGGTGGAGAATGCCGTGCAGGTCGCCCAGCGCTGGATCGTGGCGGCGCTGCGGCATCGCAAGTTCTTCTCGCTGGAGGAACTCAACGCGGCGATCCGCGAGTTGCTTGGCAAGCTGAACCATCGTCCGTTCCGCAAGAAGGACGGTAGCCGGGCCACGGTGTTCGAAGCGATCGACAAACCGGCACTGAAGCCTCTCACGATGGAAACGTTCGACCTGAGCGAGTGGTCGCGTGCGCGCGTCAACATCGACTATCACGTCGCCTTCGACTCGAACCTCTACAGCGTGCCCTACAACCTGGTGCAGGAGATTGTCGAGATCCGTTCAACGCCCACCACGGTGGAGATCCTGCACAAGGGCGCGCGCGTGGCTTCGCACGTGCGCAGCCGTGGGCGCGGGCACGCCATCACCAATCATGAGCACCGCCCAAAGAGCCATCGCGCGCACCTGGAGTGGACACCTTCACGCATGGTCCAGTGGGCACAGACCATCGGTCCGAACACGGCCCGGCTGTTCGAGCGGATCATGGCCGACAAGCCGCACCCGGAGATGGGCTATCGCGGTTGCCTGGGCATCATCCGGCTGGCACAGAAGTACTCGGCGCAGCGCGTGGAGGCGGCTTCCGAACGAGCGCTGCTCACCGGGGCGTGCCGCTACAAGAGCGTCGAATCGATCTTGAGAAACTCGCTCGACCAATCACCACCATCCTCGCCGCCGCCCTCTTCCACGCCGCCACACGACAATATCCGCGGAGCCGGGTACTTCGAGGCGAGCCATCATGCTGCAAGAACCGATGATGGAAAAACTGACGGCCATGCGGTTGACCGGCATGGTAGACGCCTTGAAAGCGCAGGAGCAGGATCCGGCCTCGCGGGAGTTGAGCTTCCTCGAACGGCTTGGCTTACTGGTGGATCAGCAATGGACGTGGCGCGAGAACCAGGCGCTGGCACGGCGGCTGCACGCCGCCAAGCTGAAAGGGGCTTGCGTCGAGGAGATCGACTATCGTGCCTCGCGCGGGCTCGACAAGAGCGTGATCCGAGCGCTGGCGCAGAAGTCGGCTTGGGCCGCGCAGCACGAGAACATCTTCGTGCTCGGGCCGACCGGTGTGGGGAAGAGCTTCGTCGCTTGCGCCCTGGCGCAGAAGGCGTGCCGTGATGGTTACTCAGCGTTCTACACCCGTGCCGCCGCGCTGTTCCGCGATCTCGCCATCGCCCGCGCCGACGGCAGTCTGCGCAGTTTGCTGGCGCGCCTCGGCCGTATCGATGTGCTGGTCATCGACGACTGGGCCATGGCGCCGCTGAGCGAAACCGAGCGGCGCGACTTCTGGGAGATCTGCGAGGATCGTTACCAGACACGCTCGACAATCCTGACCTCGCAGTTGCCCGTGGCCCGCTGGCACGAGCAGATCGGCGATCCCACGGCCGCCGACGGCATCCTGGATCGACTGGTCCACAACGCGCACCGCATCGAAATGCGCGGCGACTCCATGCGTAAGAAGCGTGGAACTCAGCCGTCGAGCTGACGCTCGCCGGGCCTCTGCATGGCTAAAGCGGGGACAAGGGCTGCCGCCCCTTTCCCCGCACCCCTTTCTCCGCGCGCGGCGGCTTCCTTCGCTCCGCTCCGGAGAGGTTTCTCTTGACCATCGTGAATGCATACTCCACAATCGAATGGCCAGCGTCGCTACGCTCCGATTACCGTTCGCGTTCCCTTCGGAATCAGCGTTCACCTTCGGTGGAATCCGCACTCAAGGCGGCGGGCGATTTCGGATTTACTGATTCCGGCGCGGTGCAGTTTCCGTACTTCTGCGGCATGTGTGGCGGCGGTGGCTGGCCGGCCCAACCGTTTCCCGGCCGCCCGCGCATGAGCCAGGCCGGCCCGGGTCCGTTCCCGCAGAATCTCCCTTTCAAACTCGGCGAAGATCGCCAGCAGTCCGGCCATCGCTCTTCCGGCGGGCGTGGTCAGGTCTAGCGCTTCGGTGAGTGAGACGAAGCCGACGCCCAGATGCTCCAGTTCCTGAAGCGTCGCCAACAGGTCCGTCACGGAGCGGCCCCAGCGGTCGAGCCGCCAGACCAGCACCACATCGATCTCGCGGCGGCGGGCGGCCTCCAAAAGTTTCTCGCGAACTGGCCGCCTCGCGGCGCCGGAGTTCACCTCGCGAACTTGCAGAGCAACCGTCCAGCCTCGACGGGCAGCGTACTCCCGCATGGCCCGGCACTGCATCGCCAGGGTCTGCTGGTCGGTGGCGGAGACGCGGGCGTACAGGCCGGCCCGAAACATTTTCCCCGGCCTGCGTGCCTGGCCAAAAACGGGATCCGATTTTGCCTTCGAAACGGCCCGTTTTCTGACCATTTCAGAACGTCACCCCACCCTGGCCGGAGTCGATCCTTTTCGGCCAGGGAAGGATCATGCTACTACGCGGCTCCAGTGGGCGGAGTTAAGCCGGCCGCGCTGCCTGACGCCGCTTCCACTCATCCGGCAGCCAGTCCGGCAACTCGCTCAATCGCGCCGCGGGCAGGTTCACCAGCAACTGCGTCAGGTACAGTTGCGGATCCACATCGTGCCGGCGGCAGCTGCTGGTGATGCTCGCCAGGATCGCCGCCGTGCGGCCTCCGCGCGCGTTCCCCACGAACAGCGAGTTCTTGCGGTTGAGCACCACTCGCTTCATCTCGAGCTCGCTGACATTATTGTCGATGGGCACGGCGCCATCGGAGCAGAACACCGTCAGCTCCGCCCATTGGCCCAGGGCGTAGTTCACCGCCTCGGCCATCGGGTGCTTCGGCAGCAATTGCTCTTTCCAACCGAGAAGCCGGTCGCGGAGTGCGCTTAACACCGGCGACGATTCCGCGCGGCGCACTTCAAGCCGTTCGGCCGCGCAAAGCTCCTTGGTTCGCCGCTCCACCTCGTAGAGCGCACGCACCAATGCCACCGTCTCCCGCGCGATCTCGGGAGCCGTCTTCTCCGCCTCGATGATCTTCCTGCGCGCGTGCGCCCAGCACCCCGCGCGCGTGATCCCGTTGCCGGCCACCACTCCGTTGTAGCCGCCATAGGCGTCCGCCAGCAGCACATTGCCGTAATCTTTGAGAAAGTACTTCGGACCGTCGCGGCCCCGGTTCAGCGTGAAGTCGAAGATGTTGTACGGACCCGCTTCATCGCCCACGTAAACCCACATGCGCGCGTTGGCCGTCTTGCCTTGGGCCAGCATCGGCATCACCGTGTCGTCGGTGGCCACCACGCGCGAGGCGCGCACACGCTCGGCCATCAGTTCGTAGAGCGGCTCGACCAGGTCCGCCATATCGCCGCACCAGATCGATTGCGTGGCCCGCGAGATCTCGAACCCCTGCCGCTCGAAGATATCCTCCAGCCGGTACAGCGGCAGATAATCGGAGTTATGCGCTGTATCACATAACTCCGATTATGTTGGCTTTCCCGTTATGTTGTGCTGGGGCGGAGTGAGCGCCCGAACAGTCCCCGCTGCGAGGCCGAAGACAACATAACGAAGCGGTCGGAAGCCGGTCCAGGTGTTCTTAGCATGGACTCGGGGATGTGAAGGAGCCCCGATGAATGCTGAGAACTCTGTTGCGAATGGAACGGACCTTCTATGCCGACCGCCAAGAGGAGGCCGTACTACTCAAGGAACGAGAAGCTTTTCTGGAGCACCTGCTTCAGCAAGGCACGAGCCCTGCGGCAGCGCGCGGTGTGGCTTGGCAGTGTTGAACGTCATTCGGTTGCTGCGGCTGACCGGACTGCGCGATGTGAGCATTGATGAGATCGAGAATGCTGCCCGGCGGTGGGCACGGCACCAGCGCTCGAATCCCAACGTTCGCTCTAGCAAGCACTCGGCAAGCTTCTTCGTTTACGTGGCGAAGAAGTGGCTGCGCTTCGCGGGCGTGCTGAAGGAGGCTGCAACACGGCGTCCGCAGTTCGCAGACGAGGTAGATGAGTTTACGAGATGGATGACGGAAGAGAAAGGGATGGCCGCGCTTACGGTGCGGTCGCACCAGGTGAAAACAGCGCAGTTTTTGAACTGGTTTTCCGAGCGGCGGTGTTCGTTGGCGGCCGTGCGGCTCAGGGATGTGGACAACTTCCTGATCTTCAAGGGGATGAACGGCTGGAGCCGGAGATCGGCTCGCGGCTACGCCGACGCGCTGCGGGCCTTCTTTCGTTACGCTGAACAACGCATCTGGTGCAAGCCGGGCATCGCGGAAGGCATCATGTCTCCCAAGTTGTATGTACATGAAGGCTTACCCGAGGGGCCGCACTGGAAAGATGTACAGCGGCTGGTCGAAGGTGTAAAGGGGAATAGCACCGTCGCCCTGCGCGCCAGAGCTGTGCTGTTGCTCTTGGCAGTCTACGGGTTGCGCAGCGGGGAGATTTCGCGTCTGTTGTTGAGCGACTTTGACTGGCGCTTGGAGACGTTCACGGTGAACCACTCCAAACGCGGAGGCGTACAGAAATACCCACTGCAGCGTGAGGTAGGCGACGCCATCCTGGAGTACGTCCGGAAGGCGCGTCCGCGGACCTCTTGCCGGAATTTGTTCCTCACGCTGCATCCTCCGTACCGCAGCATCGGATAGCCGGTCGAAACCGCATCGCATATCGGCCGCTTCGGCGGCGAGCCAAATGCGCGCCCCCTGCGCCCGGTCCAGCGAGTGCAGACTCGGCAGGCTGGTCAATCGCGCGCCTCCAGCGCGGCCACAACGGCCCGCAGATGGTCCGGATCGAAACCAGGTTCCACCAGCACGCAACACCCTTCGCCGAGGCGTATTGCAATGGCGCCCCGCTGCGAAGGCGCCAGCCGCGCAACCTTCGCGACCTGGACCTCCAGGAACCGCTCGGCCACCGGGCCGCCCAACCGCTTCCTCCAGGTATAGAACTGCCACGTGGCAAGCCCGCGCTCCCGGCAGAATGCCCCGACAGTCTCGCCGCTTTCGCCCTGCTCGGCGATCAGCCGGATCCACCTGGACCGCACCTCGGGTTGAAGCTTTCCCATGCTTCCACTCTGTGGCTGGACCGGTGCCGTTCACAAGATGGGGTTCACGTAGCGCTCACGTTGTGGCCGCGCTGGAGGCGCGCGGTTGACCAGCCTGCCGAGTCTGCATTCGCTGGACCGGGCGCAGGGGGCGCGCATTTGGCTTGCCGCCGACGCGACAGACATGCGATGCGGGTTCGACCGGCTTGCCGTTCCCACTGGACGATCTCAAACCCTGCACGGAAAGCAAAGCGCCAGGAGCCATACGAACGCTGGCAGAGGCGGAGCGTGCACATATTATCGAGGCGTTACGCCTCGTTGGGGGCGTGATTGGGGCACCTTACCGTGCAAATAGCGACGGCACTTCATCGAAAAGGTTTACAACGAAAAGCGGTTGCACTCGGCGCTGGGCTACCGCCCGCCGGCCGAGTTCGAACTGCTCGCGGTTGCGCAAAAGGATGCCGCCTCGCTGCAGCTTCCCGTATGAGTTTTCCCAGGCATCGGGAAATCTATCCGTCCGATGGAGGCGCAGCCGGCCAAGGCTACGCCCCCGCTCATCGTGCGGATGAGTTTCCGACAGGCTACTCCTCGGCGGGTTGGTCTCCACCAGTGAAATACCAGACTGTCGTCTGGACAATGAGGCAAGGAACATTCGTTGGCGAGTGGCTTCCTTTGTAAGCTAGAAGCGTTCCGAGCACCGGCAGTCAAAACCGCGGGCTCACTGGTGCCTTTAAAGCCCGACCAGCAGTGTGGTTCCGAGCCCCGTGCTCAGTGCAGTGATGACAGAATCGCTTTTTCGGTGAGACTGATCTCGTTTGGGAGACTACTTTTCGCACGGCTCGGGCCGGTGTCTTGGGACGAAGGAGAATCATGTCTAAAAAAACCTACAAGGTCGCGCCCTTGCCTGTCATTGAAGCCCACGCAGCCGGCATCGATGTCGGTGCCACGGAAATCTTTGTGGCAGTTCCTGCGGATCGGGACTCAGAACCAGTCCGGTCCTTCCAGACTTTCACGGTCGAGTTGGAAAAACTTGCGGACTGGTTGCAGCATTGTCAGATTCGCACGGTAGCGATGGAATCGACTGGTGTGTTTTGGATCCCCGGTGCGTGTCAACGACTTTGAGACACCAAGCCAGAGAGTTTAGTGACTTTTTTGTTCTGACTCCGGTGGTTTGTTGATCCAGACCTCGTGTTGGAGTTCGGGTGCCTGAGGCGGTTTGCGGACGAAGCGTTCGGGGTGAGCCAAGTAGGCTGCGTCGAGGACATTCTGCCGCTGCTGGCGGATCAGCGGGGCTTGGCCGTAGTGGACCATGGCGGGCGTCATCAGGCCGAGAGCCGAATGACGGTGTTCGTCGTTGTACCAGGCGAAAAAGCGCAGGCAGAAGGCGCGCGCGTCCTGGATCGAACCAAAGCGATCGGGAAACTCCGGGCGGTACTTCATGGTGCGGAACTGGCTTTCCGAATACGGGTTGTCATCGGAGACGTAAGGGCGGCTGTGCGATTTGGTGACGCCGAGGTCGGCCATAAGGAGGGCGACGGGTTTGGAGGTCATCGCCGAGCCGCGGTCGGCGTGAACGGTGAGTTGGCCGCGGGGAATGTTCTGCTTGGTGCAGGAATCCTCGATGAGGCGTTTGGCCAGTTCGGCGCTTTCGCGCGGGGCCACCATCCAGCCGGTGACGTAGCGGCTGAAGACGTCGAGGATGACGTAAAGGTAGAAGTAAGTCCACTTGGCCGGTCCCAGTAGTTTGGTGATGTCCCAACTCCAGAGCTGATTCGGCGCGGTGGCCAGGAGTTCGGGCTTCTGGTAGGGCGGATGGGTGAGCTGGTCGCGGCGTTCGCGCGACTCTCCGCGCTCCTCCAACAGCCGGTACATGGTGCGGATCGAGCAGTGATAGTGGCCTTCGTCGAGCAGCGTGGCGTAAACAGCGGCTGGGGAGCGATCCTGAAAGCGTTCTTCGTGGAGGCTTGCCAGAACCGTTTCTTGTTCCGCCGGAGTGAGGGCGCGGACCGGCCGGGGACGTCTCTTGGTTGGCGCTCCCGTTGCTGCCCGCCCCTGCCAGCGATAGTAGGACGCACGCGGAACGCTCAATGCATCGCAAGCGGGCCGGATACCGACGGTGATGGCCAACTCCGAGATGGCCGGCATCAGGATTGCTCCTCCGGGTCCCGCGGCGGGATCGGACGCCCCAACAGGGCAGCCACTTTTTTTTGAACGTCGATGATGATTTCGGCCTTGCGCAACTGTTCCTGGCCAGCCGCTCATTCTGGCGGCGGAGCTTTTGGTTCTCTTCTTCCAAAGGATGGCGCTTGGACTTGGGGCCACGCCTGTGAGGGGTAAGGGCATCGAGGATGCCGGCGTCCCGCTCGCGCCGCCAGGTGACCAGATGGGAGGAGTACAAACCTTCGCGCCGCAGGAGGGCTCCGATGGTGCCGGAGAAACGCGCAGCGTCGGCCTCGTTGAGGATGCGCTGCTTGTAGTCGGCCGTGAAGGTGCGGCGCCGGGGTTTGGCGACGACCTCGGGGTCTGGGCCTGAGATGGGCCGCAACACGGCGCCGGCTTTGCCCGCCACTGCGCTACGTTCGCCCTCGCTACGCTCGGCCTCACTCCGCTCCGTGGCGGGCAAAGCCCCGGGTTGCGGAGAAATCTTCCTCTTCAGTTCCACGCTGTGATCCATTCTCGCCCTGCTCAGTAATTATCGGGCCAGGAAGTGTCTCACTGATGTTGGCACGGAGGGCCCGCTGTATCAGATTCTGGAAAAGCGAAATATTCAGGTCCTATTAGTCAACGCTCAGCACGTTAAAAACGTTCCCGGCAGAAAAACGGATGTCGAGGACTGCCAGTGGCTGCAACATCTCCATGCAGTCGGCCTGCTGCGTGGGTCATTCCGGCCGGACGATGAAATCTGTGCCCTTCGTTCGCTGTGGCGGCACCGCGATAATCTCATCCAACTGGCCACTATTCATCTGCAGCATATGCAGAAGTCTCTCGATCAAATGAATCTTCAGATTCATCACGTCATCAGCGATCTCTCCGGAACAACTGGGTTAGCGATTGTGGATGCAATCCTGGCCGGTGAGCGGGACCCGCGCCGACTGGCACAGCTGCGAGACTGGCGCATTAAGGCAAGCGAGGAGACCATCATGAAATCCCTAGTGGGTGACTACCGTGAGGAGCATCTATACGTCCTTGGTCAATCACTGGAGTTCTATCGAAAATACCAAACGATGATCCAGGAGTTGGACATTGAAGTAAAAGAGAGAATGGGTCGGCTACCGGCCAAAGTCGATCCTCAGCAAAAACCTCTGGGGAAAGAGCGCAACCCGCGAAAGACACCACGTCGAACTGAGCCGACCGAACTCCGCCGCGAACTATACCGTACGTACGGCGTCGACCTGACGCAGGTTCCCGGGATCAATCCGCTAACCGCGCAGGTTCTCTTGACGGAGGTGGGTCCGAACCTCGATCGCTTTCCTACCGCCGCCGCGTTCAGTTCTTGGCTGCGATTGTGTCCGGAGCCTAGAATTAGTGGTGGCAAGGTGTTGTCTTCAAAAACCCGACCTACCAAGAACCGCGCCGCTCTCGCCCTTCGGCTGGCAGCGCAAGCACTACATCGGAGTCAAACGTTTCTGGGCGATTACTTCCGCAGAATGAAAGCCCGCCTCGGGCCGCCGGCGGCAATTACGGCAGTTGCCCACAAGCTTGCGCGAATCGTCTACCACCTCATCACGACCCAACAGGAGTATGACGTCACGGTTTTCCAGGAGCAGGAACGCCGCACTGCCGACCGAAAACGATCAAGGTTGCACGCACAGGCCAAAGAACTGGGCTTTCAACTGGTGCCCGTGGAGTCTGTTCCTTAGGAGAGCCCGCTTCCGCTTCGCCCGCCGGTTTCGAGTATGCTTCCCTTTGGTCCTGCCGGTCGGGTGGTTTTCAGCGAACGGCCAACTGTGTCTTAGCTGCTTGTGTCAGCCCAGGGGCCCACCCAACCCAAGTTCGCTGTGCCACGCTATGATGGCATGTGAAAAGTGAAGTGAAGGAATGAAATGCGATGCCGTACACCCTGATCATTAAGGAGCGGAACCATTCGTGGGCAGGCCGTCCCCCCGTGCGAAGCGTGCATCCCACAAGGGACGAAGCCGAAACCGCGCTGGCGGAGTACGTGGCCCACAACTGGGATGCCGAGGTCGGTGACGAGCGGCCGGTCGATCGCACTGAGATGGTCGAAGAGTACTTCGCCGAAGTCCTGGAAGCCTACGAAATCGAGGAAGCGTGAGCATGACCCGATATGCATCCGGCGACTTCACCAAGGCCATTTGTGCCGACTAAAAACGGGGCGAAAGCTAATGAATGTAGGTGTGCGGCAGTAAGTCGCGCCTCGCGCGAACTATCGACGAGTACAATTTGAGCCTGACGTGTGCACATGCACTCCCCGCAATTTCGCGGGCAGCAAAGCGCCATAATACGAGCATGGCGTGTTATCCAAATATGGTGTGCCGGAAGCTTTGGTGAAGATCAGCCCTGCTATGTCGCTTGTGAGCACGTCGTCAAAGGCGAGGCCAAGGTTTATTCAGCGGAGGCCCCGGACGAACATCCAGGACTACTACTGTGCGAAGAATGTGACCGGATTATGCCTAGACCGCTAACGAACGTCGAGCGACTTGCGCCTATATGCTCCAGGTGTGCCGAGGAGAGCGGCTGGCTAGATTGGACTGGGCCCCGAAACTGACACAACCAGTTAAGACTCGATTCTCAGTGAATGGAGAATTGAGTCATGGGACAGTATCGACGGAAGTTCACGCGTGAGATGAAGCTGGCGGCGGTGCAGCGGATGGAAGCTGGGGCGACGGCGGCCGAGGTGGCGCGGGCGTTCGAGGTGAACCCGAACGTGTTGCACCGCTGGCGGCGGGAGTTCCGCGAGGGCCCGGCAATGCCTTCCCCGGCTTGGGCAAGCCGCGCTGGGCCGAAGGCCAGGTGGCCGAGTTGGAGCGCAAGATCGGCCAGCAGGCGCTGGAGATCGATTTTTTGAAGGGGTGCTTGCAGCGCATCGAAGAACAGCGTTCAGTCGTACGGTGCGACGCCAATCGATTACACGACAACAAGTGTCGAAGATTATGTCGCACAGTACACGCAAGGAGAAGGCTTCGACGTCATCTACGACACACTCGGCGGAAGCACACTGGACGCTTCGTTTCAGGCAGTGAAGTCCTACACGGGACATGTCGTGAGCTGTCTTGGATGGGGGAACCACTCGCTTGCTCCCCTCTCATTCCGTGCGGCTTCCTACTCGGGCGTCTTTACGCTGCTGCCGCTGCTTACGGGCAAAGGCCGAATGCGGCATGGTGAGATCTTGAGTTCAGCCACCGCGCTGGCAGAATCCGGCAAACTGAAACCTCTTGTCAATGAGATCCAATTTGGGACAACACAGTTGGCGGAAGCTTACGTCGCTGCTGAATCCGGCGGTGCCGGAAAGGTCGTCGTCGAGATCGGGCTTTCCTGATTTCGCGGGCGGCATCGGCGGTCCATCCGCACAGTGCATCCTCCTTCCCGTAAATCTGCACCACCTATCACTGCGTGAAGCATTGCCCGGATCAGGCTCGAGAAGCGTAGCCACTCATGTAGATGTTGGCGTATGACCTCGCTCGCATACTTCAGTCTCAACAGACTGCTTGCGATGGCGTCGATACGCTGTTTGTGCGGTGACGTTCGATAGCGTTCGAGATCGTCACCGGAGAACCAGTTGGAAAACATCGTGAATTTCTTTCCTGGATTGAACCGGGGGAGGAATCGCAATTTTCACCAACCGGCGTTATGGAAAGCCCGGCACCGCAAAATAGGCCGCCTAGCAATGCGCACGGGCAACCATCGACGCCGCTCTCACCATGACGCGGGACTTACCATAATCTTCGCCAGGAGGCGTGACGATGACAGCGCAGGCCTCGGTCGCTGGGCGGCCGCGCAGCTTGTGGACGACGCGTTTGACGCTCTGGTAGGCGCCGCGGAAACTGTGATCGTCAACCAAGTCCTGGTAGATGGCCTTGGCGTTGCGGCCCTTACTGAGCGAGATCTCGATGAAGTCGCGGTGCGGCTCGCACGCGCTGGCGGTCGGGCTGCGGCCGGGATCGGGCGGCGGACCGGAGTCGGGGGTCACCTCGTTGGCCGGTTTTGAAATTGCAGGAGGGGCGGCGCCAGAGTCGGGGGTCACTCCATTGGCCGGTTTTGCCGGCGGCCGCCGTCCCCAAGCCCCCGGTGGACGGATGGCAACGCCCGCGGCCTTCAGGTAGGCTCCGGCGGTCTCCCGGCGCACCCCGGTTTCCACTTGGATCCGCCGCAACGGCCAGCCCAGCCGCCCCAGCGCGATGACTTGTTGTCGTTTATCATCGCTCAAGACATTGCTCACGTCGACGGAGGGTATCCCTCTCGTCGCTGTCAATGTCCTGCCTCACCTTCGTTGGCCGGTTTTCAGACGTCCCTCATTGGCCGGTTTTGGGTGTCCCCCGAGGAATCGGTTCGGATTCGGCCGCCGGGGCTGGGACGCGTGGCCGACGCGTTTCCGCGCACCTCGAACCAACTACTTGGTGGACAGTGTTCTGGCGGATTGAGCCTATTCGCCCACCAGGGCGTCCGTTTTGCCCTTTCAGGGACGTAACGAGGAGACCGCTGGGGATAATAGCTAGTTACTAGATCTATTACCTACTGGAAATCGGCACGGGGATAAAAATGACCTCTGTGCGGCAGTGACGCAGGGATAAACGACGGCCTGCGCCGCGGAACCGCTTGCGCGTCAATGGATTAGGGGCATTGAACCTCAGGATTTGGCCAGACGGCCGCAGTTCTTGAATTGTGCGGTTTCGACCGCTTGTGAAACCCCTGCAAACATGAGATCGGGATGTCATACACGGCAGCCCGGCAATCCCAATACCTTCGTCCAGTCGTTGTCTATCAAACCGCGCAGTGTAGCCAAATCGGGCGCGGCCGGATAGCCTGCGATGCGCGGGATCCGTAAGATTCCTGCGCAGAACCCGGCCTTGAAGCCGCTGCCGGTGGAAGCGTTCGACCTGAGCAAGTGGGCGCTTGCGCGCGTGAACATCGATTATCACGTGGCGTTCGATTCCAATCTCTACAGCTTGCCCTACAACCTGGTGCAGGAGATTCTCGAGATCCGTTCGACGCCCCCCACGGTGGAGATCCTGCACAATGGCGCGCGAGTGGCTTCGCACCTGCGCAGCCGTGGGCGCCGGCAAGCCATCACGAATCATAAGCACCGCCCGAAGAGCCATCGCGCGCACCTGGAGTGGACACCTTCACGCATGGTCCAGTGGGTACAGACCATCGGTCCGAGCACGGCCCGGCTGTTCGAGCGCATCATGGCCGACAAGCCGTATCCGGAGATGGGCTATCGCGGTTGCCTGGGCATCATCCGGCTGGCACAGAAAACTCGGCGCAGCGGCTGGAATCGGCTTGACTGAGCAGGAACAGGGTATGCGCACTCATTTTGCGGGCCCGAGTATATCCATATAATGCATATACATCTACATGGCCCCCTGAGAAATGCGCAACCGGTATGCCGCTCAATCGCTTAGACGGTAGCCGCAGCGCTTCGAGAATGCCAAATTCAGTTGGAGGAAACCGTGCCATCTACATGTACTTCGAAAAATCACCCTTGGATGGTTTGCCCGGCGTGCTAGCGTGAGGCATGAGCCCGCCAAAGCGTACGGGATTGGCCGAGTCAAACACTTCAACGCATAAGCTCCTGATTCGACTCACAGCCGAAGTACGTGAAGAGCTTGCCCACCAGCTCAAGGTTCACCCAAGTCTTCCCGCAGTCACCCTCCCCTTCTCGCCGGTGTTTCGGCCGGATGTTTCTGTCCGGCCGACGGCGATTCAACGCCTGATGATCGAGTGGCGGACTCGCCTGAAGGAGCGGAATGAGCTGTTGCGGGAATCCCTGGAACTTCAGGGGAGGGAAGCCGAGATCAAACGCTTCCCACTAGCTGGATGGGGCTTTGAGCCGAATTTCGGAGCCGTGATGAGCGCCGAGGCTTGCCTGAAGTCACTCTCCCTTGAACTCAAACTTTTGGAGCAAGAGAACTCGGGTGAGAAGGCCCCTCAGCCCGAGGCAATGGCTGCAGCCCAGCCGAGTGAAAATTGCCCTGCGCCTTCTGAAGGGCTAATGACGGCCGTCCAAGTTGCCAAACGTCTCGGTGTCTCTCGACAGCGAGTTTATGAGCTCATCAGACGCGGTTCCATTGAAGCCGTAAAGATTGGGCGCCAGCGTCGGGTTCGATCCGCCACTCTTGACGAATTCATCCGGCGGGGAGGCCGCGGGTTGGATCCGTAAAATGTGTGCAGTTTGTGTGCACACTCAGCCAAACGGGGGAAAACTGAAGCTACGGTCCCAAACCTCGCTTGCTCTACTAATTCCGATTTATCAATAGTTTACGGCGGTTATCGCAACTCCTTGCAACTCGAGAAATGGGCCTGGAAGAGCCTCCGGAGCAGAAGGCCAGAGGTTCGAATCCTCTCGGGCGTACCACTTCTTTCTTCGCTTCCTAATTCACTCTCCTGGTTTCACGTCCAGGCGCAGCTTCGTCTCGCTGCACTCCCCTCTCAGGCAGACACGCAGATCCCGGCCCTCACCCGCCACGGCCGGTGTGAAATGGAACTGGCAGAGGCCCTCGAAGCCGGGCGTGGCGTAAGCCGTCGCCGCCACCACCTCCCGCCCCAGGCGCGCTTCGGCCACCGCCGGACCGCTCAGCGGGCCGCATCCCGTGGCATACAACACGGCCACCTTTCCCGCCCGCACCTCCCCCGGCCGCGGATACAGCGACGGCGAGGCGGCGGCGATCCACACGTTTGACGCCACGCGCCCGCTGGGCGAGCGCACCTCCAAAGTCTGTTCACCCAACGGCGTGCCGGCGGCCAGCAGCGCATTCACCTGCGCCGGCCCGGCAAAGCTGACTCTCGCCGGCCGCCCGCCCACACTCACCGTGGTGGCCGCCGTTCCGCCCTCCGGCGCCAGGTTCGATCCGTAGATCTCCACCCATGCCAGCGGCGACAAAGAGCCGCCCCCGAACGGCTGCCTGACGGTGAGCGCCCCGGCCGGTAGTACGCGGAACGAGCGCAGATAGATACGGTCGCCGAAGTTGTCGCCGTTGCCATTGGCCGCGTTGACCGCCGCATGGAACTCCACGATTGCCGCGCCACCCGCCGGCGGAGTCCACTCCAGCTCCCATTCCCGCTCCGGACTCGGCAATCTGTGCTGGGCGAATTCCACCGCCCCTTGCCCCCCGCAGCCGCCCGCCGGCTTCTGATCACCATTCCCGCACTGCACCCACACGCGCCCATCCGTGCCCTCCAACCCGCCGCCGCTTCCTTCACCGCCGGCCAGCCGGGGAGACAACTGGAACCCATACACGCCTGGCCCCGGCTCGGTCCCCTCACCGCTCACCAGCAGCGTCACACGCTGTTTGACCCCAGGCCGGAAGTAGGGTCCGTTGGCGAACAGCACCTGCACCCCTTCGCCCCGCACCGCTGCACCCACATGGCAGCTTCCGGCGGCGCAATGGCCGCCATCGCCCGGCGCCCCCGTCCGGTAAGGCCCAGGCCCGGTGGAGAACGCCAATAGGAGCGTGAATGATCCAAAAGCCGCCGCCAGGGCGAGGCCAACGCGCATGCCTCCCAGAATGCCGTTGTTGCATTGCAGTGGCATAAATAAGCAGAAATCGGATTTTCTCGTATATTTACGAGGGCGTTTTCTGACTGTCATGTAAATGTTAGCTCGGCCTGATGGAATGCGAAGTCAACCTGAAAGGAGACTAATTTGTCCAGCCAGACAAACCAACCGAAGAACCCCACCATCGGGGAGATCATGAAAGAGCGCTTTGACCGGCGCAAGCTGCTCGGCGGATTGTTCAAGACCATTCCGGCGGCCGCCCTCATGACTTCGCAGGCCGACGCGAAGGAAACCTCCGAAGCTCAGTGAACAACGAGTACACCAACCCCGAGTTGATGTTCAAGAACTGGTCGCTGGCCTCCCAGACCAAAGAGCAGACCGACGTGGAGCTGAACGCCCACGGCCTCAGCATCGTGGAAATCAAGCGCGACAGCAACGGCGAGTGGCACTACATTCAAGGCTCGCAATACAACCGCCGCATCACCGCGTTCACGCCGATGACGGTCACCGGCCCGGCCGCCGGCAATGATCTGCTCAAGACCAGCGCCGATCCCACCGGCCGCTCCGTGATGGGCACGCTGAACAACTGCTCCGGCGGCAGAACGCCGTGGGGCACCGTGCTCACTGGCGAAGAGAACTTCCATCAGTATTTCGCCAACCGGAACGCCATGCCCGACGGCCCGGTGAAGGCCAACCACACCCGCTACGGCGTGCCCTCCGGCGCCTCCGGCTACGCCTGGTCGCGTCACTACGACCGCTTCGACGTGGCCAAGGAGCCGAATGAGCCGCTGCGCTTTGGCTGGGTGGTGGAGTTCGATCCCTACGATCCCACCTCGACGCCCAAAAAGCGCACCGCGCTGGGCCGCGTGAAGCACGAGGCGGCCACCATCCAGATCGCCTCCAACGGCCGCGTGGTCGCCTACACCGGCGACGACGAGCGCTTCCAGTACGCCTACAAGTTCGTCACCAACGGCGCCTACAACCACTTTGACCGTAAGGCCAACGATGGCCTGTTGGATGACGGTACGCTCTACGTGGCCAAGTTCAACGCCGACGGCACGGGCCAGTGGATTCCGCTGGTGGCCGGCCAAAGCGGTCTCACCGCCGCCAACGGCTATGGCACCCAGGCCCAGGTGTTGATCGACACCCGCGGCGCGGCCACCACGGTTGGCGCCACCCCCATGGACCGCCCCGAAGACATGGAAGTGAACCCCGTGAACGGCAAGGTCTACCTTGCACTGACCAATAACACGCAGCGCAACGACACCAACAAGGATGCCGCCAACCCGCGCGCCAACAACCGCTACGGCCACATCCTGGAGATCACCGAGGACAACGGCGACCACACCTCGACGAGCTTCTTCTGGGAAGTGTTCATGCTTTGCGGCGACGGCAGGAACGCTGGCCATGGCACCTTCTTCGCCGGCTATGACCCAGCCCAGGTGAGCATGATCGCCAATCCCGACAACATCACCTTCGACTCCAAGGGCAATCTGTGGATCTCCACTGATGGTCAGCCTGGCACGTTGAACATCAACGACGGCGTCTTTGCCGTGCCCACCGATGGCGACGAGCGCGGCCGTGTCCGCCAGTTGTTCAGTGCCGTACCGGGCGGCGAAGTCGCCAGCCTCGTGTTCAACCCCGACGACACGACCATGTTCGTCAGCGTGCAGCATCCCGGCGAAGGCGGCAAGTGGACCGACAATGCCTCGGACCTCATCTCCACCTTCCCCGATGGCCGCGGGCCGAACCGCCCGTCCGTGCTCACCATCAGCCGCGCCACCGGCAGCCCCGTCGTTGGCAGCTAAACGCGCATGATCCGCTCCCCCTTCCGGGGGAAAACAAGGCCCGGTCAACCCGACCGGGCCTTCTTGCGTCTGGCCGCCAGACCGCCCAACGAGCCATCCAGTGAGGGCCACGGCGGAGGCAGGGTGGCTGCTATCCTCAGCCTTGTGAGACTCCTCATCCTGCTCCTGCTGCCCTGCCTGCTCCCGGCCCAGGTTCCCCTCGGCGCGCTCAGCAATCAATTTCAGGAACTGGTGGACCGCACCAGTCCGGCCGTGGTCCAGATCCTCGTCCGCTCCTATGCTTCGGGCAACGACGAATCGCCGAGCGTGTTGCGCACGGCCCGCGGCAACGGTTCCGGGACCATCGTTTCGCCCGACGGCCACATCCTCACCAACGCTCACGTCGTAGCCAATGCCCGCCGCATCCAGGTGCTGCTGCCGGTGACGGGCGAAGAGGCGCAGACGCGGCGGTCCATCCTCAAGGCCAGTGGCAAACTGGTGGAGGCAACGCTCACCGGGCTCGATCGCGAAACCGACATTGCCGTGCTCAAGATCGCCGGCGAGGGACTGCCGGCAGTTCCGTTCGGCGATAGCGAGTCGGTGCGGCAGGGGCACATCGTCTTCGCCTTTGGCTCGCCGCTTGGACTGGATAATTCGGTCACCATGGGCATCGTATCGTCGGTGGCGCGGCAGGTGAGGCCCGACGACCCGATGATCTACATCCAGACCGACGCGGCCATCAATCCCGGCAACTCGGGCGGACCGCTGGTGGATTCCCACGGCCGTCTGGTGGGCGTCAATACCTTCATCCTCAGCCCGTCGGGCGGCTCGGATGGCATCGGCTTTGCCGTGCCGTCAAACATCGTGAAGACCGTCTATGACCAGATCCGCGAGCATGGCCGCGTGCGGCGCGGCCAGATCGGCGTGCTGGCGCAGACGATCACGCCGATGCTGGCCGCCGCGCTCGAGCTGGGGCGCGATGCCGGCGTGCTGTTGGAAGATGTGACGCCGGGCAGTCCCGCCGCAGCCGCCGGGCTCAAGGTCGGCGACATCGTCCTTACCCTTGACGGCAAGCCCGTCGAGAACGCGCGGCAGTTTGGCGTGAACATTTATCAGAACGCGGGTAAAACCATCCAGCTCACCGTCTTGCGCGGCGGCCAGACACGGCCCGTGGCCGTCGCCGTGCTCGAGCGCCCGCGTGATCCCGACCGCCTGCTGACCCACGTCTCCCCCGACCGCTCACGCATCCGCAAGCTGGGCATTCTGGCTGTGGATCTCGACGACAAGGTCACCAGCCTCTTCCAGAACCTGCGCGATTACACCGGCGCTGTCGTCGCCGGCGTCACCGCCGATCTGGCGCTCGAGGCCAACCACCTCCAGCCGGGCGACATCATCCACCGAGTGAACCAGAAGGTCGTGCTCAACGTGGACGCCCTGCGCGCAGCCGTGGAACCGATGGCGCACGGCCAGCCGGTGGCGCTCCATATTGAACGCGGCGGCCAACTGATGTATCTGCTGCTGGAAATTGATTGAGGAGGGAGCGGGGCGGGGAACTGTGTCCCTATAAATTTTAAGCCCCGGGGGGGTACCCCGGGGCCTCGCGTTGAGAGGGGGTAGCAGCGAGCTAGGACTCGCTACTAGGAATGCAGGTTAGTCTTGATGACTAACTAGTAAGTGATCCAATTATGCCACGCCCTGGCGGTGGTGGCAAGAGAAATTTCGGTCTGAGGAGAAAATTTCCCCTATAAGAAGAATTTATTGCGTGTTGTGATACATAAGTGCGGCTGACCGTAGTGCTTCTGGAAGTGGGCGGGAGAGAGCCGCCGCGGCCGGAAGCGCGGCGTGAACGGCAACGGCAGGCTGGCAAATGCTAGGCGAACTTGGACGCGCCCAGAATCAGCGCCACCATGTTCCAAGCCACGAGAATGGCGAACATGACGTTCACCCGCGACAGCAAGCGGAACTTGCCCGCGCGCAGGCAATACAGGCCGAGCAGCAGGGCCAGGCCTTTCACGGCCGCCAGGCCCCACAACGGCGTCGGCGCATGCTCCATGAACAACCGCACCAGAGGATTGCCCTCCTGCACACCCAGCAGAAGGAAGGCGATCGTCGTCAGGTAGTCCAACACCTGGAGGTAGGAGAACTGAAGTAGGAGTGAGGTCACGAAGTGCGCTCCGAAAATAAGGTGCTCTAAGGTAAACACCCGTCTCACATCAACTTTACAGGAGCGCGGAGAACTCGTATATAGTACGGATTCAGCGGATTGGCTGCACTGGTACTATCGGCTCAGGGTACCACGAGAGCGAGGAGGGAAGGGGAGAGTTCTAAGGGGAATCTGATCAAACGGCAAGCGCTTGATTCCAGGCGGGCTCAGTAGGTGCGTTTGGCGCGAGCCTTCATTCGCTCTTCCCGTTCGATCCGGTACTGTTCGTATTCCGCCAACTGCCACGGGGTGAGCAGGGTGCGAATCTGGTGCGTCTGCGCCTCGTGGATGGCCTTGTACTCGGGGCGGTGCTTTTCATGCACCTGCTTGTAGAGCAATCCGGTCTGTTCGAGGATACCCTGCAGCTGGCCCACCTGCTCGTCGTTCAACTTCAAGCGAGATTGCAACTCCGAGACATACTGACGCCGGTATTCTTCCGCCGAGGGGCGCCCGTGGTGGCGCTCACGCTGCGCGAGGCGTAGAGCCAGTGGCCGAATCCCCCCACGGTGACTCCGCTGGCAAACACCAGGGCCACGTACAAGGCAACCGAAATGGAGGAGCGGCTCACCGGAGTTCCTCGGGGCCATCGTCGGCCACGTTGGAAGCAAACGCCATCACATCGTTGGCTGAGTCCGCTTCCAGTGTATCCAGGTACGTCATGCTGTAGACGTCCAGGTGGCTGGCAAAGGGCGAGAAGTGGAGCATGAGGAGCAACAGGCTGAACGCCGCCGCCGTGGCCACCATGCGCCGCGCGTAGGAGCGGAACTGGAACAGGAAGCCGCGGCGGGCTTCGATTTTGCGCCACACGCCGGGCATGAAGTCCGGCGATGGTTCCGGCGCGCCGCACGCCTCGTCATAGCGCCCCCACAAATCGTTCAAACCGTGAAAGGGATCGAACATTTCTCTTCCTCTCATATCATATCCTCTCGGGGCGTGTCAGGTTGCTCGCCGCCGCTGCCTGCCGAGGCAGCGCGGGCGCGAGGGTCTCCGCCTGACTTTTCATACGCACGCAACACGCGCTGGCGGGCCCGGTAGAGCCTCACCTTTAACGCGTTTTCATTCACCCCGTAGATCTGCTCCAGCTCTTTGAGCGACAGCCCTTCCACCTCTTTTAGGGTCAGCAGCAGCCGGTCCTCTTCGCTCACCTCGCTCAGCAGGCCCTGGACAAACTCGCGAATGCCTGCCCGGCGCGCATCTTCCGTGCTCTGCTCGCCGGCGGCCGAGGCGTCGGCCATCACCACCTGCTGTTCGCTCAGGTCAGCCATGCGCGACTCCTGCCGCCGCCGCTGTTTGCGCAGATAGTCGTAGCAGGTGTTGACCGTCAACCGGTAGAGCCAGGGTTCGAAAACGTTGTGCGAGCGGAGCTGGTCCAATGAGTAGTACAACCTCATGAAGACCTCCTGGGCCACGTCCTCGACGTCTTCCGGCCGGCCAATGAGGCGGGAAATTGTGCCCATAATCCGTTTCCGGTATGCCAGCACAATCTGGTTGAACGCCGCATCGTCTCCCTGACTGGCCCGCTCGATCAGTCCGAATTCGATCAGCATCGCTTGTTGGATGCGCCCTACGGCGGACTGCTTCTAATAGCGGCCACTCGAATAGGCGCACCGGCAACTGTCTAGGTTACAAGCACCGGCCGTGCACGTAAAGCCGTGGCTCAGGTCAGTGGATTTGGCGGCTCACCGGCGGAGTGTCCTGGAGGAATCCAGCCGCATGCGACGCCCGGTTCGCCTGGGCATAACACTCCAGCGAACGAATCAGGCGCCTGACAACCATGCGGCGCCGGTACAAACTGCGGAGGACGGCGTCGATCTCCGATCGATCAGCCAACCGTGGGGGAGGCGGTAGCTTTTCCATAACTGTAGAGAGGATAACAGTACTTCTAGTACTTTACAATCATACCACACCCGCTTTTGTGGGGATTTTCAACTCGTTTCGGCCTCCCCCGCCCAGGTCCGCCGGCCCCCCCCAGCCCCCCACCCCGCCGTCGGCACCCCGCCGTCGGCACCCAGCCGTCGGCACCCAGCCGTCGGCACCCCGCCGCCGGCACCCCGCCGTCGGCACCCCGGGGGGCATGGTAAACTAAGAGTTTCCTCCCCCGGGCGGCCCTTCTCAATCCTATGGATTTTCTCGCCGGACTCAATCCGCAGCAGCAACAGGCGGTGTGCCATTCCGGCGGTCCGCTGCTGATTCTGGCCGGAGCGGGCAGCGGCAAGACGCGCGTGGTCACCCACCGCATCTGCCACCTGATTGAAAACCACTCCGTACGCCCGGAGTCGATTCTCGCCGTCACCTTCACCAACAAAGCCTCCGGCGAGATGCGTGAGCGCGTGCACAGCCTGCTGGCCCAGGCCGGACACTTCCGCACCCCCCAGGTTTCCACCTTCCACAGCTTCTGCGTCCGCACGCTGCGCCGCGATGGAGCGCCGCTGGAGCAGATCCGCCCGGGCTTCACCCCCCAATTCGTCATTTATGACGACGACGACCAGTTGTCGCTGATCAAGCAGATCTACCGCCAGGTGGGGGCCGACGACAAGGCCCTCCCGCCAAGGCAAGCCTTGAGCCGCATCTCAAGCGCCAAGAACAAGCAGGACGGTCCGGAAGAGCTGCTGCGCCAGGCGCGCGACCCCAACGGCAAGAAGCTGGCCGCCATCTACGAGCTTTACGAGGACAGGCTGCGCCAGGCCAACGCGCTCGATTTCGACGACCTGCTGCTCGAAACCGTGCGCCTCCTGCGCCACGACGAGGCGACCCGCGACGCCTACAACGCGCGCTTCGAGTTCCTCATGATCGACGAGTATCAGGACACCAACCGCAGCCAGTATGAGCTGATGCGGCTGCTCACCGTCCACCATTCCAACGTCTGCGTCGTGGGCGACGAGGACCAGTCCATCTATAGCTGGCGCGGGGCCGACATCCGCAACATTCTCGACTTCGAGAAGGATTACCCCAACGCCGTCACCATCCGCCTGGAGCAGAACTACCGCTCCACCAAGCGCATCCTCGACGCCGCCTCCACCGTCATCGCCAACAACACGCAGCGCAAAGGCAAGACGCTGTGGACCGACGGCGCCGCCGGCGACAAGATCACCGTCTACCAGTCCTACGACGCCGAAAACGAAGCCCTCTACATTGCCGACGAAATCCGCAAATCGCTCGCCCACCAGCCCTCTGACCGCATCGCCATTCTCTATCGCACCAACGCCCAGTCGCGCCAGATGGAAGAGGCGCTGCGGCGCACCAGCATTCCCTATGTCGTCGTCGGCGGCACCAGCTTTTACCAGCGCGCCGAGATCAAGGACGTGATGGCCTACGTCAAGCTGAGCCTGCTGCCGCGGGATTCGGTGAGCCTGATGCGCATCGTCAACACCCCGGCGCGCGGCATCGGCAAGACGACCATGGAGCAGGTGGAGCAGCACGCCGGGCACAACCGCATGAGCGTGTGGGAGGCCATCGGCGACCTGCTCGAAAAGAAGACCCTGCCTTCGCGCGCCGACGCCGCGCTGGCCGCTTTCCGCCGCCTCATGCAGGAGCTGCAGGCGATGGCCGCCACTGAGCCCGTGAGCGCGCTGATGGAAGCCATCCTCGAGCGCACCGGTTATCGGCGCATGCTCGAACAGGACAAGGCGGTCGAGAACGAGTCGCGGCTGGAGAACCTGAACGAGTTGCTCAACGCCTCCGCCGAAGCCGCAGAGCGCGGCGAAACGGTGGCCGACTTTCTTGACCACGCGGCGCTGGTGGCCGATTCAGACCAGTTGGACGAAAGTGCGCGCGTCTCGCTGCTCACCGTGCACAACGCCAAGGGGCTCGAATGGCCGGTGGTGTTTCTGGCGGGTTTGGAAGAAGGGCTGTTCCCGCATTCCCGTTCGCGCGAAAGCGAAACGGCAATGGAGGAGGAGCGCCGCCTCTGTTACGTCGGCATGACGCGTGCGCAGCGGAAGCTGACGCTTTCCTGGGCCCGCGCGCGGCGCAAGTTCGGTGGCGGGCCTCTGGAGCCGGCCATCAAGTCGCGCTTCCTCTCCGAGTTGCCGCCCGAAGTGGTGGACAAGAAGGGCGCCGCTGACCGTTTGGATTTCTCCGCCGCCGCCGGCGAAGTGAACCTCGGCCTGGAGCGCCATGAGGTGCGCGAATCGGCCCGCCGCAACCTCTACACCGGAAAGACTTATAATTCTCTAGAGAACATTTCGGAGTTCTTTCAGTCGCGTGGCATGCGCCCTCCGGCCGCTGCCCCGGCTCCGGCCCCGGTTCCGGCGGCGGCTCCGCCTCAGCCCGCAATCGCCTCCAGGCCCGTGCGCCCCAAGCGAAAGTTCGGCGCGGGCTCGGAGGTGGAACATCCGAAGTACGGCCGCGGCAAGGTGCTCCGCCGGGAAGGCGATGGCGACGACGCCAAGCTCACCATTCTGTTTCCCGGCTACGGCATGAAGAAGATTGTTGAAAAATTCGCAGGATTGAAAATCGAAGAATGAACACGAAGAACATCACCGACAGAACAGAACGTAAAGAGAAGAAGCGCGCCGCGCGCAAGAAGGCCGCCCCCAAAGGCAAGCGCCCCGACAGCGTCGCCCGCGGCTCCAACAAGAAGAAGACCAAGCAGATCGCCAAGGGTCAGCGCAAGCGCTAAGCCTCTCCCCTCGTTTTTCATTGCCCGCGCGGCGGCGCACCGGCGCCTATACTGGCTGCTATGCGCCGCCGCTGGTTTCTTCTCTCCCCACTTACCCTCTTCGCGCAGACGCCACCCGTGTCTCCGGCAGCCGTGTCGCTCAAGGTCGCGGCGGTGCAGTTCCGCTCCACGCACAACATCGAGGAGAACACGCCGCGCGTCATGTCCCACCTGCGCGAACTGGCCGCGCAGGGCGTGCGCGTGGCCGTGTTTCCCGAATGCGCACTGACCGGCTACGATCGCGACGCCGTGCTTGCCGTGACGGCCGCGCAACTGGCGGCGGCCGAGGTACAGGTGCGCGCCGCCTGCCGCCGGCATCAGATCGCCGCCATCGTCGGCAGCGCCCACAGGACCGCCTCGCATCTCTACAACGTGGCCCTGGTCATCAACGCCCAGGGCGAACTGGTGGAGCGCTACGCCAAGGTCTACCTGGCTGGCGAGAAGTGGTTCACGCCGGGCAATCACATCGCGTACTTTGAACTGGAAGGCGTGACCTCAACCGTCATCATCTGCCACGATGAGCGCTATCCGGAGTTGATCCGCCTGCCGGCGATCGAAGGGGCGCGCGTGGCCTACTACATCAGCCATGAGTCGGGCGTGGAGCAGGAGTCGAAGCTCGCGCCCTATCGTGCGCAGTTGATGGCGCGGGCCGTGGAGAACGGCGTGCACATCGTGGCCGCCAATGCTCCGGCCAACCGCCCCGGCGGCGGCTCGCACGGCCAGTCGCGCATCGTCGCTCCCGATGGCAACGTGCGCCAGGAGGCGTCGATCTTTGGCGAGGATGTGCTGATCGAAACGCTCACCGTGAAGCCTGGGCGGCTGGAACGGCCTCTGAACGAAGCCCTCGGCGACTGGTGGCGCGGCGGCGTGGAATGGATGCGCTCGCGGCGGGGCAGGGAATTGGAGTGAAGCCGGGTGCCTGCACGCTCTGCTATCCTGCAGGCATGAGGAAGCAGGCAGACGCAATCCAATACACCATCCGGGGCGTGCCTCCGGCGGTGGACCGTGCCCTGCGGCGCAAGGCCGAGGGACGCAAGTTGAGTCTGAACCAGCTCATCGTCGAGGAGTTGGCGCTGGCCACCGGCGCGGACGTGGTGCACGCCGACTTCACCGATCTCGTCGGGAAGTGGACCGCTGACCCCGGCTTCGACGACGTGATCGCCTCGCAACGCAAGATCGACAGGAAGAAGTGGCGGTGAGGGTCGCGCTGGAACACCTCTGTTTCAGAAACCCCACGCTCATCACCCGCGACCGCCATTTCCGCCACATTCCCCAACTCCTGCGTGCCTGAGCGCCTTCGCACCGTGTATCCTCATGCGATGGGCCAACTCTTCCGGACCAAGAACATCGACCAGTTAATCGCCGACAGCGAGCGGCCGGAACGCAGGCTCAACAAGACGCTCGGCCCGTGGAGCCTCACCGCGCTCGGCGTGGGTGCCGTCATCGGCTCGGGCATCTTCATCCTCACCGGCACAGCGGCCGCCGGCGAGACGCTCACCTATCACTCCATCCTCCACGCCCCAGTGCTCGATCTGCTGCGCCACGGCCTCGACGCGGCCTCCACCATCGGCCGTCCGGGCGCAGGGCCGGGCATCGCGCTGTCGTTCCTCCTGGTCGCCCTCGCCTGCAGCTTTGCCGCGCTGTGTTACGCCGAACTGGCCTCGATGATTCCCATCGCCGGCTCGGCCTACACCTACGCCTACGCCACGCTCGGCGAACTGTTCGCCTGGATCATCGGCTGGGACCTCATCCTCGAATACGCCGTCGGCAACATGGCCGTGGCCGTCGGCTTCTCGGCTTACTTCAACCAAATACTCGAATCGATTTTTGGCGTGCAATTGCCGCGCGAGCTCTCGGAACCCATGTTCGTCGGCGGGCAGGCCACGGGCGCGTGGTTCAATCTGCCCGCGTTCCTCATCATCATGGCGCTCACGGTGCTGCTGGTGCGAGGCGTGAGCGAGTCGGCCGGTGCGAACAACTTCATGGTCGCCGTGAAGGTGGTGGCCATTCTCATCTTTGTCTTCGGCGCCTCAAGCGCCATCAACTTCGACAACTACCACCCCTTCCTGCCCCACGGCTTTTCCGGCGTCATGACCGGCGCGGCCATCGTCTTCTTCAGCTACATCGGCTTCGATTCGGTCTCCACCGCCGCCGAGGAATGCAAGAACCCGCAGCGCGACCTGCCCATCGGCATCATCGCCTCGCTCTTCGTGTGCACAATCCTCTACGTGGCCGTGGCGCTCGTGCTCACCGGCATCGCCAACTACACCACGCTCGGCAACGCCGCGCCTGTGGCCCAGGCGTTGAAGGACGTCGGCCTCGAAGGCCTGCGCCGCATCATCTCCGTCGGCGCCGTGGCCGGCATGGTGAGCGTGCTGCTCGTCTTTCAGTTCGGCCAGGCGCGAGTGTGGTTTGCCATGTCGCGCGACCGCCTGCTGCCGGACGCCTTCTCTCGCGTCCACCCCAAGCTCAAGACGCCCTACATCAGCACGATCATCGCCGGCCTGCTGGTCGGCATCCCGGCGGGCATTCTCGACATCGGCACGCTCGCCGACCTCACCAACATCGGCACGCTGTTCGCGTTCATCGTTGTCAGCGCCGGCGTCATCGTGTTGCGTCGCGCCCAGCCTGACCGCCCGCGCTCCTTCCGCGTACCGCTTGTCCCGCTGCTGCCGCTCATCTCCATCGCCATGTGCCTGCTGCTCATGCTGAGCCTGCCGCTGGAGACGTGGCTGCGCTTCCTCGTCTGGCTAGGCATCGGCCTGGCGATCTACTTCGTCTATGGGAAAAAGAGGACAATGTCAGTATGAGGACTCTCTTTCTCCTGTTGGCCGCCACGTGCGCCTTCGCGCAGGTGAAGCACCAGCACCACCCGCCGCGCTCGGCTGACGAATACGCCAAGGTGCTCGAGGACCCGTCGCGCGACGCCTGGCAGAAGCCGCATGAAGTGATCATGGCGCTGAAGCTGAAGCCCACCGAGGTGGTTGCCGACATCGGCTCCGGTTCCGGCTACTTCACGCGCCGCTTCGCGCATCATGTCGCGAAGGTCTATGCCGTGGACATCAGCGAAGGCCTGCTCTCCAAGACCAAGGGCGAGAAGATTGAACCCGTGCTCGCCACCACCGACGATCCGAAGCTGCCCGCCGCATCCGTCGACACCATCTTCATTTGCGACGTGCTGCACCACATCGACAACCGCGACGCCTATTACAAGAAACTCGCCGCGGCGCTCAAGCCGGGCGGCCGCATTGTGAACATCGACTTCCACAAACGCGACCTCCCCGTCGGCCCGCCCGTCTCGATGAAGCTCTCCGAAGACGAGGTGCGCAAAGAGTTCGCCGCCGCCGGCTTCCAGCAATCAGCGAAGCACACCTTCCTGCCGCACCAGTATTTCCTGGAATTCCGCAAGTAGACGGTTACTTGGGCGGAGGTCCCGGCATCTGCTTCCAGAAGCTCTCCGCCTCTTCGCGCGAAGCCACCCATTCGCGCTTCACCCTGTGTTTGCCGGTTGTGGGATCCCTCGCTGTCTCCATCCGCAGCGGCTTTCCGGCCAGACACATACGAGCGTCGAACACCACGTTGGAGCCGTTCACTCGAACCACTTGCAAGCAACCCCCGCCCCGCATGAATCTCTGCTGGTAGGTGGTCGTGGATCGGAACAGTCGATCGCGCGCCGCGAGCCACGCTCCATGCACGGTTGCATCCCGCCGTTCGCCGCAGCGCGCTCGCTTCACGTAGGCAAAGTCATCCGAGCCGCCCATATTCGATGCTCCAGATTGACCCAATCTCATAGCATGCGCGCGTCAGATTCAGTTGGCGGGGCGCGATTTCAAATGAGTAGACTCGTCCAGCCGAGGCAAGCTGGATCGTGCCGGCCGGATTCCGACCTTCTCCCTGCTGGATGGAGTGCAGAATACCCTCCATGTGCGCGGCCGTGGACAGAGCACCGAACACGAGATGCACGACGAGCAGTGAGGCAAATCGCGTCCCCATTCCCTGATCGTACTCCTGCTCATCTGTATGCGACGGGGCTCATCTGTTCCGCCCCCACGCCGGATTCGCGATACACTCTCTGTTTCCATGCCAGAACCGCGACCCGCTCTCACTGTCACCCAATGGCTGATCTGCATCGTGGCCGCCATTGGCTTTGCCTTCGACATCTACGAAATCCTCGTGCTGCCGCTCATTGTCGGCCCCGCGCTGGCCGACCTCGGCGGTCTCAAGCCAGGCACGCCGGAATACGCCAACTGGGTTTCGCTGCTCTTCTATGTGCCGGCCATCGCGGGCGGTTTCTTCGGGCTCATCGGCGGCTATCTTACTGATCTGTTCGGCCGCCGCCGCGTCCTCGTCTTCAGCATCCTGCTTTACGCCATCTCAGCCGTGCTGGCAGGCTACGCCACCTCGCTGCCGCTGCTGCTGTTCTTCCGCGTCACCACCTTCGTCGGCGTCTGCGTGGAGTTCGTCGCCGCCGTGGCCTGGCTGGCCGAACTCTTCCCTGATCCCAAGCAGCGCGAATCGGTGCTTGGCTATACGCAAGCCTTCTCCTCCATCGGCGGCATCATGGTCACCGGCGCTTACTATCTCTCGGTTACCTATGGCGAGTCGTTCCCGGCCATCCACGGTGCGCATGCCGCCTGGCGCTATACGCTCATCAGCGGCGTCATCCCGGCCATCCCGCTCATGATCATCCGGCCCTTCCTGCCTGAATCGCCGGTGTGGGCGCGCAAGAAGGCCGAAGGCACGCTCAAGCGGCCTTCGATCACCGCCATTTTCGCCCCGCGCTTCTCGCGCACCACCTGGATCACCATGATCATGTTCGCCATGAGCTACGGCGCGGCCTTCGGCGCCATCCAGCACATCCCGCGCATCGTGCCCGGACTGCCCGAAGTGGCCAACCTCGCCCGCCCGCTGCAGCAGAAGATCGTCAGCAGCGTGCAGGCCTGGCAGGAGATCGGCGGACTGGTGGGGCGCGTCCTGCTGGCTATCCTCGCCGTGCGCATCGCCTCGCGCCAGAAACTGATCCGCCTCTTCCAGATCCCCGGCCTCATCGTGCTGCCGCTGGTCTTCTACTTCTTTGCAACCTCAAGCCTGGAGATGACCAAGTACGGCATCTTCTTCTGCGGCCTGTTCACCGTGGCGCAGTTCAGCTTCTGGGGGAACTACCTGCCGCGCATGTACCCCGTGCATCTGCGCGGCACCGGCGAGAGCTTTGCGGCCAACGTCGGCGGGCGCATGCTCGGCACCTCGTTTGCCGCCGTCACCGCGCAGCTAGCCACCATCGCCCCCGGCGCGACGCCCTTCACCAAGCTCGCCACCGCCGCCGCCATCATTGGATTTCTCGTTTACGCCGTGGGCCTCGTGGCCAGCTTCTGGCTGCCCGAGCCAGGCAAAGAAGATATTTCGGAGTAACTGACTATGAAACGCTTCCTGTTCCTGCTCGCTTTCTGTACCACCGTCTTTGCCGATGTCCGCCTGCCCGCCTTGATCGGCGACCATATGCTGCTGCAGCGCGACGTCCCGCTGCGCATCTGGGGCTGGGCCGATCCCGGTGAACAGGTGAGCGTGACGCTGCTCGGCCAAACCAGCACCGCCGCGGCCACGCCCGAAGGCAAGTGGGAGGTCTACTTCACCCCCATCGCCGCGCAGTCGTCGCCCACCACCATCGCCATCAAGGGCAAGAACCAGATCACGATTCAGGACGTGCTCGTGGGCGAGGTGTGGGTCGGCTCCGGCCAGTCGAACATGCAGTGGATGGTGAAGAACTCCACCAACGCCGCCGCCGAGATCGCCGCCGCGAACTATCCGCAGATGCGCATTTTCCAGGTCGCGCTGAAGACCTCGGAGACGCCGCTCGACGATGTTGAGGGCAAGTGGGAGATCTGCTCGCCTGAGACCATTCCGGAGGTCAGCGCCGTCGGCTACTACTTCTCGCGCGAACTGCACAAGCACCTCAAGGTGCCCGTCGGCTTCATCCGCTCAGCCTGGGGCGGCACACCCGTGCAGGCCTGGACGCGGCTGAGCCTGATCGAGGCCGACCCCTCGATGCACTGGGTGCTCTCCAACTGGCGCGACATCCTCGCCAAATACCCCGCCGCCAAGGAGCGCTACGACAAGGCGCTCGCCGAATGGGAAGCGAAGAAGCAAGGTCCGCGCCCGGCCGCGCCCATGGGCCCCGGCCACTCGCACACCCCCGGCGGCCTCTATAACGCCATGATCGTCCCGCTGCTGCCCTACGCCATCCGCGGGGCCATCTGGTATCAGGGCGAAAGCAACGCCGGCAACAAGTTCGCCGATCAATATCGCCACCAGCACGTGAGCATGATCCGCGACTGGCGCGCCAACTGGGGCGTCGGCGACTTCCCCTTCCTCTTCGTCCAACTCGCGAACTTCGCCCCCGGCAACGCCGTCGGCTGGCCCACCGTGCAGGAGGCGCAGGACAAGACGCTCGACCTCAAGAAGACCGGCATGGCCGTGATCACCGACATCGGCGAAGAGAAGGACATCCACCCCAAGAACAAGCAGGATGTGGGCGCGCGCCTCGCTCTGGCCGCGCGGCATGTGGCCTATGGCGAAAGCCTCGTCTACTCCGGCCCGCGCTACCGCCAGGTGACGCGCGAAGGCTCGGCCCTGCGCGTGTGGCTCGATCACTCCGGCCGCGGCTTGACGGCCAAGGGCGGCGGCGATCTGCGCGGCTTCGTCATCGCAGGGGCCGATAAGAAGTTCGTCCCGGCCAAGGCGCTCATCGACGGCAAGACCGTTGTCGTCTCCAGCCCCGACGTGGCCAACCCCGTCGCCGTGCGCTATAACTGGGCCTCGTTCCCCGACGGCAACCTGTTCAATGGCGACGGCCTGCCCGCCTCGCTCTTCCGCACCGATGTCTGGACCGACGCCGTCATGCCATCATCGAAGTGATGATGCTCCTCGCGGCTGCTCTGCTTGTGGTCTGCGGTCGCGCGCCCGATTACGACGCCGACGCCTCCACGGGCCGCTATGAGTTGAAGTTCTCCGCGCAGGGCGACTTCGAGTTTGTCCTGCGCACCAACCGGCTGGAGCTCGAGGTCTTCGACGGCCAAGGCCCCGCCGGCGTCGTCTGCACTTACACGCAGCGCGTGCCACCCGCGGTCACTTACAAGCTGCGTGTGCTCGAAGGCGCGACCAAGCCTAAGCTCTCCGGCGAACGGTTGCGCTTTGAGAAGGCCAGCGGCGCCTACGAAGTCTGGTGGGAGTGGACCGACGAGCACACCATCTACCGTTCGCCGCGCCCCAACTCCGCGCTGCCCAACACGCGGCTTCGCCCGGTTTCCACGGATTTCGATAACAAGCTCGAAGGCTCGGCCACGCTCACCGCGCTGGTGAAGACCGCCACCACCGTCTACGTGCGCGGCGCCGCCGTCCATACATCGCCGCCTCTGCCGCAAGCGAAGCTCGACCTCACGCAGCCCATGCCCTCGCGCACGCTGGCGCGCTTCAAGCCAACGGCCTCCGGTTGCAAGCTGCGCATCGTCGAACGCCCCGAGGCCGAGAACGGCTTCACCGCCGTGCTCACGCTGACCCCGCCCGAGCGCCCTCGCGAGTGCGTCCTCAACTTGACCTGGAAGCGCTGACGGCCGCCGCCCACCGCGCTACAATCGAATCGCCATGTCCGCTATCCTTACCCGACGCTCTCTTCTCGCCTCCACACTCGCTGCCCCGCTGCTGGCCGCCGACCCCTTCCCCAAGGTCCTCGGCGCGCAACTCTACACCGTGCGCAACATCCTGCCCAAGGACCCCGCCGGTGTCCTCAAGGCGATGGCCCAGATCGGCTACAAAGAGGTGGAAGGTTCACCCGAACTGCTCGCCCAGCACGGCAAGCTGCTCGCCGACAACGGCCTGGTCATGAACTGCGCCATGGTCGGGCTGCCCGATCTGCTGCCCGCCAAGGTCGAGGCCACCGTCAGCGGCGCGCACAAGCTGGGGCTGAAGAATATCGGACTTTCTTATCTGAATGACAAGGAACGCGGCGACATCCCCGCCGCTCTCGCCGCCATGAACAAGGCCGCTGAACTGGCCTCCAAGGCCGGCATGGGCTTCTACTATCACAACCACTGCTTCGAATTCGGCGGCGCGCCGGGCCAGCGCGTGTGGGACCGCATCATCAACGACTGCTCGCCCAAGGTGATGCTCGAATGCGACATCTTCTGGCTTGCCATCGGCGGCCAGGACCCGGCGGCCATCATCGCGCAACTCGGCAAGCGCGTGCTCAGCCTCCACCTCAAAGATGTGGAGAAGGGCACGAAGGTCTATTACAAAGAGAGCGAAGTGCCGCGCACCGCGTTCAAGGAATGCGGCGCGGGCACGATGAATTTCAAAGCCGTGCTCGCCGCGGCGAAGAAAGCCGGCGTCCGTCACTTCTTTGTGGAACAGGACGTGGTGCCGGGTGATCCGCTGGCGAGCATCCGCCAAAGCTACGACTATCTGCGCAAGCTCGCTTAAGAGCCGCGCCGCCGGCCGCTAGGCCGACTTCATCATCTCGTCCCAGGTCACTTCGCGCTTCTGGTGCACGGCCATGCGGCCCATGATGGCCGTCAGCGTGCTTTCGCCGGCCGTCTTCCACATATGGGTCGGCTTCTTCTCGACGATGCTCTTGAAGAAGGCCTCCACGGCGTCAATCGTGATCTCGCGCGGCGAGTCGCGCTTCTCGATCAAACTGCGGTCGCGCAGGTCGTCGGCATTGGGGAAGCGCCAGTCGCCTTCGGGGCCGTGCAGCTTATAGTATTTGCGCGACACCTCCAGCAGGCCCTTTGAGCCGTAGAGCTGCTCCTTCACGTCGCGGTATCCGGCCGTGTGCTTGATGCTGATCAGCCAGCCTTCGAGGCCGTTCGGATAGTAGAAGGCGATGTTGTGATAGTCGGTCTTCCAATCGCCGTACGGGATCGGGTAGCGCAATCCGGCCGTGCCGCAGGCGCGCGTCGGGTGCGCATCCATCGCATACCAGTTCAGCGTGTCGATGCCGTGGCAATCCTGCTCCACGATCGGCCCGCCCGAGGTCTCTTCCCAACGCCCCCAGTTGCGCAACTTCTCATCCTGCCCCGCATACGGATTGCGGTAACTGGTAGGCGGCGGCCCGCCCAACACCCAGTAACTCATCATCAGCTTCATTTCGCCGATGCGTCCGGTCTTTAAGTAATTCATCGCCGTCAGATACTCGGCGCTGTAGCGCTGCTGGTAGCCGAACTGCATTGTGCGGTCCTTGCGTGCCTTGGCTCCGGCGGCCAGCAGCCGCTTGCAGCCGGCCACATCCGCCCCGCCGGGCTTCTCGCAATAGACATGCTTGCCGCTCTGCACGGCCAGTTCAAAATGTTCCGGATGCAGATAGACAGGCGTGGCAATGAGCACGGCATCGATGTCGGGCTTGGCGAGAATCTGGTTCAGATCGCGGTAGGCGGGCACCCCAGACGCGCCGGGGATCTCCGTCTTGCCGAGGTCGATGCGGTCGGGGAACTTATCGCAAATCGCCGCCAGGCGCGCATTCTTGTCCTGGGCCATGAAGGTGCCCACATAGCGCCCGCGGCCGCCGGTGCCGATGACACCGAAACTTACTGCTGAGTTCGCCTGGCTGCCGAATGCCGTCGCCGGCTTCACTAACAAAAGACCGCCCGCGCCGCCCGTCAGGGCATCGCGTCTGCTGATCGTGCTCATGCTGCCTCCCGTGTCAGGATCTCTCGCGCTCATGGCGCGTTCCCAGCCGGAGCCCAGCCCCTTCAACCAATACCGCGTGTGCCTATAGTTTATACGCTTCCACGGCCGTCAGCCCGAGGATGCGGTCTTTCTCGCTCTCGCTGAGCGAAGAAATGGCGGCGCTCACCAGTTGCCACCAATGCGCATAGGGACACGCCACCAGCATCACCGGCCAGTCCGAACCGAACATGAGCCGCTTCGGTCCGAACGCCTCTAGCACCGTGTCGATGTAGGGCCGCATCTGCTCCGGCGTCCAGCGCTCCCAGTCGGCTTCGCTCACCATGCCGCTGATCTTGCAATAGACGTTCGGGCGCTTGGCCATCTCGCGGATGTCAGTGGCCCACGGTTCGCGCTCGCCGGTCTTGATTTTCGGCTTGGCGATGTGGTCGAGCACGAACACCTGGTCGGGATGCTTGTCCACAAACTGAATCGAGGGCTTCAACTGCCGCTCAAGAATCAGAATGTCGTAGACCAGGCCGAGCCCCTTCAATTGCGCCACGCCGCGGTTCAGGTCGTCGCGCAAAATGAAGTTCACATCCGGCTCGTCCTGCACAACGTGGCGCACGCCCTTGAACTTGTCATGCGCCTTGAAATGCTCGAGCACGTTTTCCACGCCCTCTTCCATCAAGGGCGCCCAACCCACCACGCCGCGGATGAACTCGTTCTTCGAGGCGTAGGCGAGCAGGAAATCGGTCTCTTCCACTGTTTGGCGTGCCTGCACGCTCACCACGCCGTCGATACCCAGCGGGGCGATCGTCGATTTCAGATCGGATGGTCCGAAACTGCGCCGGATGGCGCTCATCGGCTCGCTGATCCAGCCGTACTCTTTCGCTGAGTATTCCCAGAAGTGATGATGTGAATCGATGCGCAGGGCCATAAACGAATCCCATGATACGCTAGCCAGGTGAAGGCGCTCCAACTCACCGCTCTGCGCACCGTTGCGCTCGTCGACGTCCCCGAACCCGCCCCGCCGCCGCCCGGCCATGCCCTCGTCCGCACGCTGCGCATCGGCGTCTGCGGCAGCGATCTGCATGCCTACAACGGCCGCCAGATGTTCGTCGAGTTCCCGCGCATTCTTGGCCATGAGCTCGCCGTCGAAGTGCTCTCGCTCAACGGCGAAGCCGACTTCGCGCCCGGCGAAGTGGTGTGCGTCAACCCGTTCCTCTCCTGCGGCGACTGCCCCACCTGCCGCGCCGGCCGCACCAACTGTTGCACGCGCCTGCGCACGCTCGGCGTCCACATCGACGGCGGCATGTGCGAGCGCTTCACCGTGCCCATCGCCAAGCTCCACCATGCCCAGGGGCTCACCTGGGAACAACTGGCCACCGTTGAGCCGCTCTGCATCGGCCATCACGCCGTGCGCCGCGGCGCGCCGCAGCCCGGCGAACGCGCGCTCGTTATCGGCGCCGGACCCATCGGGCTTGCCGTCCTCGCCGGCTTGCAGGGCACGGGCGTCCGCGTCACCGTGGCCGAACGCAGCCCCACGCGGCGCCGCTTTCTCACGCAGACTCTCGGCTACACCTCAGTGGTTGAATCCGCCGAAGGCCAGCTTGCCGAGCTTGTGATTGACGCCACCGGCTCGCCCGCCGCCATGAGCGCCGCCCCCAACTATGTCGTCCACGGCGGACGCCTCGTCTATGTCGGCCACCAGCCGGGCGACTTCAGCCTCCACAACCCGCTCATGCACGCCCGCGAAATCACCGTGCTCTTCTCGCGCAATGCGAATGAACTCGACTTCGGCTGGGTGATCTCGCGTTTGCAGCAGAAGATCGTCGACCCCACCCCGTGGTTCGCCCCGCTCACCGCGCCCGCCGAGGTCGCCGCCTCGTTCCCTGTGTGGCTCGATCCGGAGCAGGGAATCGTCAAGCCGGTGATCGACTTCACGCGTCTGTAAACTCCCCGACCGCCCGCAACTTACTGCCTAGTGATTGTCGCCCTTCCTCAATTCGATTAGAATTGAGCGGCGGATTTCTGGGAAATTCGCGTTCGGAGAAAGGAAACCACCATGGACGAGCAGATGCGCCGTCTGCAAGCGATCCTGAGCCGCATTCAGGGTGCGGATCCAACCTTGGGCGAGGAACTGAATGCGAAGCGCAGCGATCTGGCCAAGGCCGCGCCCGCTGGGTTTGCACCCGCCGCGCCCGCCGGCTTTGGGCCTGCCGCTGGACCCGCAGCCATGCCCATGGCCGGCATGGCGGTGGAAGGCGCCGCCGCCGCCCGCGCGCCCATGCCGCAGGTGGTTCCCGAAACCATCGTGTTGCGCACGGGCCGCCCGGTGTTGCGCGTCTTTCAAGACGCCGCCAAGTTAGAATTCGACGACGCCGAAAGCGAGATCTGGCGCTCGCGTTTGAAGAAGGCCAAGAAGCAATTGACGCAGGCCATCCGCGCCACCGGGCGCATCGAACTGGCCCACCACCCGCGCTTCCAATGGGTCGGCACGGGCTGGCTGGTTGACCCCGAAGTGGTCGTCACCAACCGCCATGTGGCCAACGAATTCGCCCGCCGCCGCGGCGACCGCTTCGTCTTCCGCTCCAGCTTCGGCGACACCATGACCGCCGACATCGACTTCCTGGAAGAGCACCGCCGCGCCGAGAGCCGCGCCGTCCGCCTGGTTGAGATCCTGCACATCGAAGAGGAGGGCGGCCCTGACCTCGCCTTCCTGCGCGTCGAGCCCTCTGACCAACTGGCCCAACCGATCCGCCTCTCGGCGCGCGACGTGCAAGCAGACGATCAGGTGGCCGTCATCGGCTACCCTGCCCGCGACAGCCGCATCCCCGACCAGGACCTGATGTTCAGCATCTTCGGCGATGTCTTCGACAAAAAGCGTCTCGCCCCCGGTCAGGTCACCGGCCTCTCGCACGGCCTGCTCCAGCACGACTGTTCGACGCTGGGCGGCAACTCCGGCTCGGTCGTGCTGCATCTCGATTCCGGCGAAGCCCTCGGCCTTCACTTCGCCGGCCGCTTCCTCGAAGCCAACTACGCCGTACCCGCCGCGCTCGTAGCCGACCGCTTCAGCCGCCTCGGCCGCCGCGAAGGCCGCCCCGCGCCCGCACCGCCGCAGCAGGAGGACAACGCGTCCGCGACGCCCGCGCCCGCTACGCCCACGCCGCCACCCACCACCCAAACCATCTCCTTCTCCATTCCGGTGAAACTGCAAATTGAGGTCGGCGCGCCCGACTTCGGCAGCCAGGCCCTCTCTCTGCAAACCTCCGTCAGCGCCGCTCTCCCCGGACCGCGCCGCACGAACCCCGCCGACGACCTCATCGAAACCGAAGCCCGCCCCGAAGACTATGCCGATCGCGCCGGCTACGACCCGGCCTTCCTCGCCGAAGGCCCGGCCATCCCGCTGCCCAAGATCGAGCGCGACGCCGACCAGGTGGTCGAGTTCGAGTTCGCTGGCAAGAAGGAGGTCGAGCTTCGCTACACCCACTTCTCCGTCGTCATGCACCGCAAGCGCCGCCTCTGCTTCTACAGCGCCGTGAACATCGACGGCAAGAACTCGAAGAAGACCGTCCGCCCCGGCTGGCGCACCGACCCGCGCATTCCGGCCAACCTGCAAATCATCAAGGAATGCTACGGCAACGAACCCAAGTTCAGCCGCGGCCACATGACGCGCCGGGAAGACCCCGCCTGGGGCTCGAAGGCGCTCGCCAACCTCGGCTGCGCCGACTCCATGCACGTCACCAACGCCGTGCCCCAGATGCAGTCGTTCAACGCCGGCATCTGGCTCGGCCTGGAAGACTACGCCCTGCAGAACGCCCGCGAAGACGACATGCGCATCACCGTCCTCACCGGGCCGTTCCTGCACGCCAACGACCCCGTCCGCTTCGGCGTCAAGATCCCGCGCTCGTTCTGGAAGGTGATCGCCTTCGTTCACGACCAGACGGGCAAGCTCTGCGCCAGCGGCTACACCATCTCGCAGGACAACGTCATCCCCGAACAGGAGTTCGTCTTCGGCGAGTACGACACCCACCAGCGTTCGCTGCGCCACATTGAGCAGAAGGCCGGCATCTCGTTCGGCAGCCTCACCAGCCGCGACGTGATGGGCGACGAGGACGAGGAAGCCCTCTCCGCGCCACTTGCCAGCTTTGCCGAGATCCGCCTCTTGCCGAAAGGAGTGTGAAGACCATGCCCAGCCGCCGCATTGCCAGCCTCACCCGCGAGAAAGATGTTGAAACACGGAACATCTGGGAGGCACAAGTTTTTTACAAAACGAACCCACCGCACCCGGAGGCCCTCGCCGAGTCCGCCCGCGCCCTCCAACTCATTGAAAAGGAGCAGCGTATCCCCGGCGTCATGAGCACCGTCCAGGACCCCTTCGCATCGCTCCTGCAGACCCACCTCTCCAAGTTTGGCCCTACGACGGACATGCCCAGCGCCGGCGCCACCGAGGTCAAATACGACGAGCGCGACGTCCTGGGCTGGGCTTCCAGTGTCGTCTTTGACTGGTGGAAGCGCATCACGAAATTCAAGTGGGCCGAGCCGGCAAGCCTCGCCGACCCTTTCCCCAACACCGCCCGCGTGGCCGTCTTCGGCGACTGGGCCACCGGACTCTACGGCGCGCCCGTCGTTGCCGGCAGCATCACCGGCGACCCCGCCGGCCACCAGCTTGTCCTCCACCTCGGCGACACCTATTACTCCGGCGACGCCGACGAGATCGACGAAGGCCTCATCCTACCCTGGCCGAAAGCGCCCGGCGCCCTCCATCGCGCCCTCAACGGCAATCATGAGATGTACACCGGCGGCGAGGCCTACTTCGAGGCCATTGGCCGCGAGTTCGGACAGACGTCCAGCTACTTCGCCCTCCAGAACGACCACTGGATTCTCGCCGGACTCGACACCGCCTACCGCGACCACGACCTGCACGGCAACCAGGCCGCCTGGCTCCAATCGCTCCTCGACCAGGCCGGCGGCCGGCGGCTCGTGCTCTTCTCCCACCACCAGCCCTACTCGCTGCTCGACAGCCAGGGGCCGAGGCTTGTCGGCAAACTCTCCTCTCTCCTCCACAACCGCAAGATCCACGCCTGGTATTGGGGCCATGAACACCGCTGCGTGCTCTACGATCAGCACCCCGCCTGGGGACTCCACGGCCGCTGTATCGGCCACGGCGGCTTCCCCTACTTCCGCGACGAGTTGCCCGGCGCGGGCGGCAACGCCAACACCTTCGTCCGCATGGAGAGCCGCAACGGCGTGCCCGGCGCGCGCATTCTCGATGGCCCCAACCCGCACATCCACGGCCATGAATCTCGCTACGGCCCGCACGGCTTCGCCACGCTCGAATTCGACGGCCCGCACCTCAACGAAGTGATCCGCGACGCCACCGGCGAGACGTTGCACAGCGCCGCCATCGCCTAGGGCGGCCACGAACCGTTGCCTCGCGCGGCCACGAACCGTTGCCTCGCGCGGCCACAAGCCGCCAGCCGCGGTCGCGAGCCGCCAGCCACGGCCGCGAGCCGCCAACCACTGCCACAAGCCGCCAGCCACGGCCACGAGCCGCCAACCACGGCCACGAGCCGTCAGCCACGGCCACGAGCCGCCAACCACGGCCCCCGCGCCCGGCCCCGCCCGAGGCGGTGAAATCCTGCGCTAGCATGGTGCTCAGGTGCAACCCATGAGGCAGGCGATCTGTGTCTTCTTGTTTACCGCGGCGGCGATGGCCCAGGTGCCCGTCACCGGCGCGAAAATCGTGGCCGACCCCGAGCCGCGCGTACGTCCCTTCGAATCACTCATGCTCCAGGTGCGCGTTTACGGGCAGCGCACTACAGCCAACGGCACGGAGATGGGCAGGCTGCTGCGCGGCGGACCGAAGGTGACCGTCAGCGAGGGCGGCGGCTGGGTCTCGAAGCCCTTTAAGTACCCCGGCAAGGACGACGAGAAGTTCCTCCAGGAAAAGGCCTCCACCTTTGGCGGCATCTTCCAGTCGCTCACCAAGGATTACGTCGTCCAGGACAGCGTCCTCTACACAGCGCCGGAGAAGCCCGGCAGATACAAGGTGTCGGCCGACATCGAAGGGCAGAAGGCCGAGATTGAGATTGAAGTGACGGATGCGGTTGCCACGCGTAAGAAGCCGGAAAAAATCAGCTTCGACGCCGAGCGGATCAGCTCCGACCCGTACCGCAAGCTGGCCGAACACTGGGCCCCGTTGCTGGCCCAGGAGACCTGGTGGCAGCCCAAATCCGACATCCCCACGCGCTTCGATTTTGATGGCGACTGGCAGGGCGACAACAACTGGGACCAGATCGACGAAGGCACCTCGCAGGCCTACGTCTATTATGCCGCCATGGAGACCGAAACGCACTGGTTCCTCCACTACAACGCCTTCCACCCGCGCGACTACTCCGACAAGTGCGTGGCCGGCAGTTGCCATGAGAACGACAACGAAGGGCTCATTCTCACCGTACGCAAGGACGGCAGCCAGTTCGGCAAGCTGGAGTTGATGGAAACGCTGGCCCACAACAACGTCTACAGCTTCACCAACGAGCGCGGCATCGGCCGCAATATCCACAACATCGACGGCGGCATCGACTTCTACCAGGAGTCGCACCCGGTGGCCTTCATCGAATCGGGCGGCCACGGCATCCAGGGCGGGCAGGGCGCCCACTCCGGCTACACCTTTTCGAGCGACACCTTCAAGGCCGGCACCGGCATGACGTTCATCTATAAGGGCACCGCGGAACGGGCGCGGCACGCCAACGACCGTCTGGTGGGCTACGAACTGCTCTCCATCCACGACCACTGGTGGACGAAGGCCTGCCAGCAGGAGAGCGGCTGGCAGGAGCGCACCTTCGACGAATACATGACCTACCAGCCCACCGGCGGGCGGCCCACCACTCCCTGCCGGCTCATCGGGACCACCTTCTATGGCCGCAAGGAATCGGCCAACAAGGCCAAGCCGTTTTGGGGTTGGCACGACACGGCGACCCAAAAGAAGAAGGTGATCGGCGTCGGGCAGTGGGCGCTCGATCCCGCCTATTCCGTGCAGCAAAGCCTGCGTTTTCCTGCCGATAAGCCGGTATCGGTGAAGTATCTCTATAATCCGTATCTGGGCATCGGCGTGCCGGGACTGAGCGGAGCCGCCGGGGGTCAGTAGCGAAGCAGGTGTTCGGGTGTAACCCCATATCTTGTGCTTCGTTTTGCGGAAATACCGAATCCTGTGGTTGACCCGCTTTACATTCCCTCCGGCCCGGTCTATTATGGGTTCACCACCCCCCGAGCCGGAACCAGCAATGGGGCCGGATCTTGAACAAGGACGGTATTGGTCCTTTGCTACGACTCAAACGCGTTGAACTCCAAGGTTTCAAGTCCTTCGCGGAGCGCACGGAACTGCGCTTCCCCGGAAACGGCATTGCGGCGGTCGTCGGACCGAACGGCTGCGGCAAGTCGAACCTGAGCGACGCCATCAGCTGGGTGCTCGGCGAACAGTCGGCCAAGAGCCTGCGCGGGGCGCGCATGGAAGACGTCATCTTTGCCGGCACGCGCGAGCGTAAACCGCTGAGCATGGCGCAGGTGACCATGGTCCTGTTCGACCCCAACTACGGCGAGCGGCAGGCGGCGGCAATTGAGCTGGCGGCGGTGGAGGAAGCGGTGGCGGCCCAGAAGCCGGAAGCCGAGGCGACCGCCGGGGGCCAGCCCATGATCGAGGGCGAGGCCGCGAATGGGGCCACACCCGAGGGTGAGCAGAGCGCCGAGACGGCTGCGGCGGAAGCAGCAACCGCGGCTGGGGAAGCGGCGAAGGCCGAGTCGCTGGAAGTGGTCGCCGTGGCAGCGCCCGACGCCAAAGCGGCGAAAAAGAACGGCCATGCGAACGGCCACGCGAACGGCCACGCCAATGGCCACGCGAATGGCCACGCCAATGGTCACGCCAACGGCCATGCCGCGAAGATCCCCGAAACCAAGGAAGTCACCATCACGCGCCGGCTTTACCGTTCCGGCGACAGCGAATATCTGATCGATGGCCGGCACGCGCGGCTGCGCGACATTCAGGACCTCTTCATGGGCACCGGCCTGGGGCCGGAAAGCTACGCCATCATTGAGCAGGGCCGCATCGGCCAGTTGCTCAGCTCGAAGCCGGCCGACCGCCGCTCGGTGATCGAAGAGGCCGCCGGCATCAGCCGCTTTAAGTCCAAGCGCCGTCTGGCCGAAGCCAAACTGGAAAGCGCCAAGCAGAACCTGTCGCGCGTGTTCGACATCCTCGAAGAGGTGGGACGGCAGGCCAACTCGCTCAAGCGGCAGGCAGCCAAGGCCCAGCGCTATAAGGAACTGCACGAAGAGATGGTGGTGCAACTGCGCCAGGCCCTGAGCGGCCGCCACCAGTTGCTCGAACGCGAAGCCACGCGCATCGCCACCGAACTGGGCGAAGCCAACGCCGCCTTCCAGAAGCTGGCCGAAGAGGTCAGCGAGCGCGAAAAGGAACAGCATGAGCGGCAGGAGTTGGCCTACAAGACCGACGCCGAACTGACCGCCGCCCGCCAGAAGCTGGCCGAACTGCGCGTGGAAAGCGAACGCACGCGGGGCAAGCTGGAATCGCAGGCGCGGCAGATTGGGTCGATCGAAAGCCGCCTGCAGCAGGGCGAGACCGATTCCACCGATCTCGAACAGCGGCTGCAGCGCATGGCCGAGGAGATCCAGGGCCACACGCAAGCGCTGGCTGAGCTGGAAACCCACGCCGCCGAGGCGCGCAAGCTGCTCGAAGAGAAGACCACCGAGCGCGACCAGCGGGCCGCCGAACTGCGCCAGAAAGAGCAGGGGATTGAGGCTGCCCGGCAGGCCGTGCTGCGGCTGCTGGGGGAAACCAGCACGCTGAAGAACCAGCTGGCGCAGATGGAGACCTATCTCCAATCGCTCGAGCGCGACTCGGACCGCCTGCAGCGCGAAGAACAGATGGCTTCGGCCGACCTGGAGCGGCTCGACGCGCGCAAGGGTGAGCTGACCGAAGCTCTGGCGGCGCGGCAGTTGGAGCTCGAATCGCTCGCCGATCAGCGCCGCCGTGTGGAAGGCGACCTGACGCAGCACAAGCAGGCGCTGGGCGAATCGCGCAAGCAGTTGGAGCATCTCCGCCAGGAGGCCTCGCGGCTCAAGGCGCGCAAGGACTCGCTCGAAGAAATCCTTTCTCACCGCGCATATACAGCGGAATCAGTGAAGCGTTTGTTTACCGCCTTTGAGCGCGGACAGGCGCATGACCTGAAGCCCCTGGGCGTGCTCGCCGACTTCGTGGAAGTGGAGAACTCCTACGAAAAGGCGGCCGAAGAGTTCCTGCACGAAGAGCTGGAATACGTGCTGGTGAAGAGCTGGCCGCAGGCCGAGTCGGGCATCGACCTGATGCGCACCGACCTCGATGGCAGGGCCACCTTTCTCGTCGAGCCCGAACCGGGCGACAACGTGGCGCTCGACCTGCCCGAGCCGGTGATTGGTCCGGAGACGGGCATCGTGGCGCGGCTGAGCGAAGTGTTGCGCATGACCAACGGGCTGACGCAGGCTCCGGCGGCGCTGCTGCCGCGGCTGTCGCGCTGCTTCATGGCCGAGGACCGCACCTCGGCGCAGCGGCTGGCCCAGACCTACCCGGACTTCTACTTCCTGCTGCCGGACGGCGTCTGCTACCACGGCCATGCCGTGTCGGGCGGGCGCAAGACGGGCAGCGGTCCGCTGGCGCTGAAGCGCGAACTGCGCGAGCTCACCACGCAGAGCGCGCAGAAGCAGACCGCCGTCGAGGAAGTCTCCCAAAGAATCGAAGAGTTAGAGCGCGAACTTCACCTGTTGAGTGAAGAGCTGGAGCGGCTCCGCAGCCAGCAGCAGGGGCAGGAGAAAGACGCCCTGGCGCTGGACCACGAGATCCGCAAGCTGACCGAAGAGTATGCCCGGGCCAACTCGCGCGTTTCGGTGGCCAAGCTTGAACTGCAGCGCATCGAGAAGGAAGTGGAGCGCGTGCGCGCCAACCGCGAGCAGAACCTGCGCGTGGTCGAGGAGAAAGAGGCGCAGCGGCAGGTGCAGGAAGAGGCGCTCGAAGCGGCCCGCGCGCTGGTGGCCGAACACCAGCAGGCGGTGGCGCGGTTGAGCGAGGAACATTCGGCCCTGCGCGTCCAGGTGGCCGAGCGGGAAGAGCGGCGGCGCAGCGAACGCGCGGCGCAACAGCGGTTGGAGCAGCAGACGGCCGACGTGGCCCGGCGGCGCCAGGAGATCCTCAATGAGATGGAGCGTCTGGGCGTGGAGCGCAACCGGCTGCTCAACGACAACATCGAGCTCGACAAGCGCGGCGCTGAGCTCACCGGGTTGATGGAAAGCGCCGATGCCGACGTGCAGCGGCTGGCGGGCGTTGAGCAGCAGAACCGCGAAGCGCTGGCGGCGATGGAAGAGTCGCTGCGCCAGATGCGCGCGCAGGTGCAGGGGGCGCAGGAGAAGCGCTCGCAGGTGGAGATGGCGCTCGTGGAAAAGCGGGCGGCCCTCAAATACCTGGAAGAGACCTGCCGCAAGGAGCTCAACCTCAGCTTGCAGGAACTGGGCGAACACGCTGAAAACGTGCCGGATGAGGTCGCTCTGCTGGAGGCCGAGGAGAAGTACGCTTCGCTCAAGCAGCGCATCGAAGCCCTGGGTGGCGTGAATCCGCAGGCGCTCGAGGAGTACGAAGAGGCGCAGCGCCGCTACGACTTCCTGAACACGCAGCGGCAGGACCTGCTGGACTCGGTGCGCGACACCGAAAAGGCGATCCAGGAGATCGATGTTGAATCGAAGAAGCGCTTCACCGAGGCCTTCGGCATCATCAACCAGAACTTCCGCGACACCTTTGAGAAGCTGTTCGGCGGCGGCGTGGCCGAGATGCGGCTCACCGACGAGACCAACGTCATCGATTCGGGCATCGACATCGTCGCCTCGCCCCCCGGCAAGCGGCTGCAGAATGTCCTGCTGCTATCGGGCGGCGAGAAGGCGCTCACGGCGCTCAGCCTGTTGATGGCGATCTTCAAGTTCACGCCGAGCCCGTTCTGCATTCTCGACGAGGTGGACGCCCCGCTCGACGAACCCAACATCAAGCGCATGATGGGCCTGCTCGGGGAGATGAGCGACCAGACGCAGTTCATCATCATCACCCACGCCAAGCGCACGATGGAAGCGGCGGGCACGATGTTCGGCGTCACCATGCAGGAGCCCGGCGTATCGCGGCTGGTGAGCGTGAAGTTCAACCAGGCGCCGCCCCCGCCGCCGACCAAGATGAACATGCCGGTGCTGCGCCAATAGGGCGCCACCGGCATCTCAACCGGCCATCTCCCCCAAACCATCTCCCCCACTTTGCCACCTCCCCGCGCTGGGGCCGTGGGCGCAGCCTGCCTGAACGGCGGTTGCGCTCGCGGCCCTGGCTAGATGTGGTGTGCGCCTCGGCCCGCCCCCGGCCCGCCGGCCCGCCCTCGCCGGATGCGGCGCCGCTTACCCCGCCAGTTCCTTCACCGCCGCCACGGCGGCATCCACCTGCTCAAACGAGTTGTAGATGTGCGGCGAGAAGCGCAGGCCCTCGCTGTCGCCCGAAAGCGTGGAGGCGATGGCCAGGCGATGGCGCTCCCAGAGCTTGTCGTAAGCCGCCTTGGTGGCCATGTTGCGAAGCTTGAACTTTACGACGCCAGCCGATAGCTCCGGCTGGAGATTCGTCTTCAGCTCGACGTTGCCGATGGCCTTCAGTCCGGCCTTGGCGCGCGACGCCAGGGCGCGGGCGCGGGCCTCAACGTTGGCCATGCCGATGAGGCTGACGAAATCGAGCGAGGCTTCGAGCGCCACCACGCGCGGATCGTCGCGCTGGCCGAACACCTCGAACTTGCGCGCCCCCTTGAGGTCGTCGGCCCAACCGGCGGTGACAATGGAAGGCCAGAGCTCGGCAATTCGCCCGGCGCGGACGAACAGCAGCCCGGCTTCGAGCGGTCCCATGAGCCACTTGTGGGCGCTGGTGGAGTAGGAGTCGCAGGGGATGGCCGCGAGGTCGACATCGAGGCAGCCGAAGCTCTGCGCGCCATCGAGGTGCATCCAGATGTTCTTGCGGCGGGCCAGTTCAGCCACCTCGCGCGCCGGGTAGAGAATGCCCGTTGTGCTGGTGACGTGGGTGATGGCGATGACGCGGGTGCGCGGCGTGACGGCGCGCTCGATTGAACCGAGCAACTCGCCGGCGCTGGGGGCGGGGATGGGCACGGGGAGCGACTTCACCACCAGGCCGTCGCGTTTGGCGCGGACCTTCCAGGAGTCGTTATTTGAAGGGTGGTTGTGGTCGGTGATGAGGATCTCGTCGCCCGCTTTGAGGTCGATGCCCTTGACGATGATGTTGCTACCCTCGCTCGTGTTGCGCGTGACGGCGATCTCGTCGGCGGTGACGCGCAGCAGGCGGGCGGCCTTTTGGCGCAGGTTCTCGCGCAGGGCGGTGTACTTGTCGCGATTCTGGAACGAGGGGTTGGCGTGGAAGTCGCGCAGGTATTCCAGGTGACGGTCCATCACCGGGCGCGAGGCGGGGCAGACGTTGGCGGCGTTGAGGTAAAGCAGGTTGTCTTCGAGCGGAAACTGCCGCTGAACCATGCGCCAGTAGGCGTCGTCGAGGGCGGTGGCCGCTTGCAGGTTGCGGGTGAACGCGGCCCAACTGGCGGGCAGCGCGAAGGCCGTTGCGATGAGTCCCCGGCGGGTGGATTCCATGGTCGCTCATTATGGCAGACGCCCGCGGCGCGGCACACCTCCGGTGAGCGCTGTGGCTCGCCTGGTGAGCGTCCACGGCCCGGCCGGTGAGCGTCCACGGGCGCCGATGCCGCATGATGAGTAGAGAGGACCATGGACCAGCCCCAACGTGTCGTCATTATCGGGGGAGGCTTTGCCGGCCTCACCTGCGTGCGCGCCCTGCGCGGCCTGCCGCTGACCATCCAACTGGTTGACCGGCGCAACTTCCACCTCTTCCAACCTCTGCTCTATCAGGTCGCTTCCGGCTCGCTGTCGCCGGGCGACATCTCCGCGCCTCTGCGCAGCGTTCTGCGGCACCAGAAGAACGTCCAGGTATTGATGGGCGAGGTGACCGGCTTTGACGCGGCGCGGCGGCGTGTTGTGCTTGCCGATGGCGAGCTGGACTACGACATTCTCATCGTCGCCGCCGGGGCCGAAAGCCACTACTTCGGCAATCACGACTGGGAGCAGTTTGCCCCCGGGCTGAAGACCATCGAGGAGGCCACCGAGATCCGCCGCCGTATCTTCGAGGCCTTCGAGCACGCCGAGCGCGAGCCCGATGAGGCGATGCGCAGGGCGTGGCTTCGTTTTGTCGTGGTGGGCGCCGGGCCGACGGGCGTGGAACTGGCCGGGGCGATCAGCGAAATTGCCCGCGACACGCTGCGCGACGACTTCCGTACCATCCGCCCCGAGGAGGCTGAGATCCTGCTGCTGGAAGGCGAGCCGCGCGTGCTGCCACCCTTTCCGCCCGACCTGAGCGACCTCGCCGAACGGGCGCTGATCGGCCTCGGCGTCCGCTCGCGCACGGGCGTGCGCGTCACCCACATCGATGCTTCGGGCGTCGTCATGAACACGCCGGAAGGCGAGCAGCGCATCGACGCGCATACCGTGCTGTGGGCCGCCGGCGTGCGCGCCAACCCGCTAGGACGATTGCTGGCCGAGGCCTTTGGCGCCGAAACCGACCGCGGCGGCCGGGTGATGGTAAATCCCGACCTCACCGTGCCGGACCAGCGCAACGTCTTCGTTATCGGCGACCTGGCGCATGTGCGCGACGCCGCGGGCAAGCCGCTGCCGGGCGTGGCGCCGGTGGCCATGCAGCAGGGGCGGTATGTGGCGCGCAACCTCAAGGCCCGGCTGGAAGGCGTGGCGGCGGGCGACTTCCACTACGTCGACAAAGGGAGCCTGGCCACCATCGGCCGCAACGCCGCCGTGGCCGACTTCGGCCGTATCCATGTGGACGGCTTCGTGGCCTGGCTGGCCTGGCTGTTCATCCACCTGCTCTACGTCGTCGGCTTCCGCAACCGCTTGTTGGTGGCGCTGCAGTGGGGCTTTCAGTATCTGACCTTCAACCGCGGCGCGCGGCTCATCACCGGCGTCGTGCAGCCCGTGCGGCCCGATGCGCGGCCCGAGCTGTCCACGGCGCGCGGCGGACCCGGGCCGGCTACTCCTTCGGATTGATGAACTTCTCCAGCACGAAGCCGCGCTTGTGCTTGGTGTCCACCACCTGGCCGGAGTACTTCGGCGTGCCGTAAAACTCCAGCGTCAGCGGGCGGTGGATGGGATAGTCAAGCATCACCACATGGCCGGGCTCCAGGGCGAGAATCGTCTCGGCGCTCATCGTCGGCCCGCGCAGCCGGGCATCGGCGAGCACCTGCGCCGGACGGATCAGCTCAAAGATGCGCTGCTGCTCTGCTTCCGAGGATTCGCTCTTGCGCAGCGACCATTGCTGGTCAAACTTCTGCCGCAGCATCTTGATGATGATCGACGGGATGCCCATGTTCAGCATGCCCACGTTGTCACCAATGCGGACCTCCATGCTGATCGCCACCACGGCCTCGTTCGGTGCGAGAATTTGCAGCATCTGAGGCTCGGTTTCGCGCGCCTCCACGTTGAAGCTGATGTGCGTGACGCCCGACCAGGCCTCCTTCAGGTCGTTCAGAATGATGCGGTAAATGCCGTCCAGGATGCTCTGCTCGATCTCCGTGATTTCACGGTCGAACTTCGTGCTCGTCGGCTTGCCCGAGCCGCCCAGCAGCATCTCGATCACCGGAAATACCAGCGACGGGTTCATCTCCAACACCGCGTTGCCGTCATACGGTTTCATGCCCAGCGCCGTGATGATGGTGGGCGACGGCAGACACTGCGAAAACTCCATGAAGGAGAGCTGCTCCACCGACACCAGGTTCACGATGACATACGCGCGCAGATAAGCCGAGAGACTGGAAGCCAGCGTGCGGCCAAAGTTCTCGTGGAGCATGTGGATGGCTCGCAGTTGATCCTTGGCAATGCGGTCCGGACGGCGGAAGTCGTAAGTAATTGCACGCTTGGCGGGGTCGTCGTCGTCGGTCGTATCGCGGCGGCTCTTAAATACGTTGTCGATCTCCTCCTGGCTCAGGACTCGATCGATCGAGATGGGACGCTGGTCCACATTGCCCTAATCGGAAGTCTGGAGAGGGGATGTGAGACGGGATTAGTCCGTATCCTTAGCCTCACGGGGTGGGGGTGGCCGCGTCAACGTCTAAAATAAAAGGAGTGCCCCGCTTCCTCGTCCAGAACTTTGGCTGCCGCGCCGCGCAGGCCGATGGCGCTGCCCTGGAGTCGTCGCTCGTGCGCGACGGCCATGTCGCGGTGGCTGCCGCGGGCGACGCGGAACTGGTGATTCTGAACACCTGCACGGTGACCTCGGCGGCCGATGGCGATGTCCACCAGACCATCCGGCGGCTGCGGCGGGACCATCCGGCGGCGCGCGTCCTGGTCACCGGCTGCTATGCCCAGCGCGCGCCCGATGAGCTGGCCGCCATGCCCGGTGTGGATTGGGTGGTGGGCAACTCGCACAAGCCGCAGATCGCCGCCATCGTTGGCCGTGAATGGGACGCCGCGCGGACCTCCGGGGCCGGCGTGGAGTTCCACGGGCAGGTCCACGTGGGTGACATCGGCGCGCAGACGGCCTTTCTCTCCGCCCCGGTGGAAGACGCCTCGGGCGACCGCACGCGGCCCAACCTGAAGATCCAGGATGGCTGCAACAACGTCTGCACCTTCTGCATCATCCCCTCGGTGCGCGGGCGCAGCCGCAGCGCCCCCGCTGAACAGGTGATCGAGCAGGTGCGGGCGCTGGCCGCGCGCTACCGCGAGGTGGTGTTGAGCGGCATCAACCTCGGCCGCTGGGGCAGGGAACGGGGCTGGGAGCAGCCCGATGGCCTGCCGCCCAGGCTCACCACGCTCGTGCGGCGGCTTCTCGATGAAACTCCGGTGGAGCGGCTGCGCTTGAGTTCGATTGAACCGATGGATTTCAGTGACGACCTGCTGCGCCTGATGGCCGATGAACCGCGCCTGGCCGCGCATGTGCACGCCCCGCTGCAATCAGGCTGCGATGCGACGCTGAAGCGCATGAAGCGGCGCTACCGCTCGCGGCACTATGCCGGCCGAGTGGAGACGGCGCGGGCGTGGTTGCCTGATGCCGCCATCGGAGCCGACGTGATGGTGGGCTTTCCCGGCGAAACCGATGCCGAGTTTGCAGAAAGCCGCCGGTTTATCGAATCGATGCCCTTTACTTACTTACACGTGTTCACTTACTCCGAGCGGCCGGGAACGCCCGCTGCAACTTACTCCGGCGCCGTGCCCGTGCGCCTGCGCAAGGAGCGCAACGCCGTGCTGCGCGAACTGGCGGCACGGAAAAACGCCGCCTTCCGCCAGCGCTTCGTGGGGCGGACGCTCAGCGTGGTGACCCTGGAGGAAGGCATGCCGGCGCTCAGTTCGAATTACCTCAAAGTGGAACTGGCTCACCGCAGGCCGTCGAATCAACTGCTGCCGGTGGCTGTGGGTGGATTGACGGCTACGTGCGTGCGCGAAGCCAATCCGCTGGCGGTGATCGCGTGATGACGCGTGAGGCGGCGATGGCGCTGGTGGGCTCGTTCTCACCGGGCAGCGACGAGATGGCGGCCAAGAGCCAGGAACTGATCCTGATGCTGCTGCGCCACTCCGCCGAGCCGTTCACGCGCGACCAGTTTTCTCCCGGCCACATCACGGCCACCAGCGTCGTGCTCTCGCCCGATGGCCGCTTCGTGCTGCTCGTCCATCACCGCCGCCTGGAGCGCTGGCTGCTGCCCGGCGGTCACGTCGAACGCGGCGACCCCTCGCTCGAAGCCGCGGCGCGGCGCGAAGTGATGGAGGAAACCGGCGCTCCGCTGGCCCCCACGCCGGCGCTGCTGGTGGGCATGGATGTCCACGGCATTCCGCCCAAGAAGAAGGAGCCCTACCATCAGCACCACGACCTCATCTTCGCCTTCCGCGCCACCGACGTCGTGGTGCGCGTGAGCGAGGAGTCGCGCGAGGTGCGCTGGTGCGCCGCCACCGACGAGGAGTTCGCCCGCTACGCCCTGCCTGAGCCGATTGTGCGCGCCGTGCGCCGCGCGCGCGCCTGACGGTTCGCTGCCCGAGCTACAACTCGCGGCGGTTTTCAAGCGACTTCGACATCGTCACTTCGTCGGCGAACTCAAGGTCGGTGCCCACCGGGATGCCCATGGCGATGCGCGTCACCCTCAGGCCGAGCGGTTTGATGAGCCGCGCCAGGTAGACGGCCGTGGCTTCGCCTTCCACAGTCGGGCTGGTGGCCAGGATCAACTCCTGCACCGTGCCCGTGGCCAGGCGTTCGAGCAGCGTCTTGATCTTCAACTGCTCCGGTCCGATGCCGCGCAAGGGCGACAGCGCCCCGTGCAGCACGTGATACAAGCCTTCAAAGCTGCGCGTCACCTCAATGGGCAGAATGCTGTGCGGCTCATCGACGACGCAAATCTTCGTCTGGTCGCGGTTGGGGTTCGTACAATAGGGGCAGAGTTCGCCTTCGGAGATGTTGTGGCACAACGTGCAGAGGCCGAGCTTGTCCTTGACGTCCATCACCGCGTGGGCAAAGCGTTCGGCATCCTCGCGCGAGGAGCGCAGCACATGAAAGGCCAGCCGCTGGGCCGATTTCTGGCCCACGCCGGGGAGGCGTTTGAATTCGACAATGAGCCGTTCGAGCGGCCCGGCGAAATCGGGCATGGCGTGTTCCGCCTAGAACAGGCCGGGGGGAAGCCCGAGCCCGCCCATGAGGCCCGACATCTTCGATTGCGTCTCGGAGTCGACCTTCTTCACCGCTTCGTTGCAGGCGGCCAGGACGAGATCCTGCAGCATCTCCACGTCGCCCGCAACTTCGGGATCGATCTTCACCGAGAGAACATTCTTCTGGCCGTCCATGCCTATGGTGACCATGCCGCCGCCGGCTGAACCTTCCACTTTGATCTTGGCCACCTCTTCCTGCATGCGCTGCTGCATCTGCTGCGCCTGCTTCATCATGGCCTGCATGTTGCCCATGTTGCCGGGTAGTTTCATAGTCTTCTCAGTCTCTCAAATTCCGCACCGTGCGCACATGGCTGCCGGGGAAGGTCTGCTGGAAGCGTTGCACCTCGGGATGGCCCAGCGCCTCCTGCGTCAGCGGGTCGTCGCCGGGTGAGGGTGCGGCGGCGGCAGCGCCGGAGGGCGCGGCGACGGATGCGCCTGAGGCGGCTCCGGTGGCGGCCCCAGTAGCGGGAATGAAGTTGATCTTCACGGCACGGCCCAGAAGCTTCTGCACGGCGTCGCGGATGTCGGCCGACTTCAGCGCAAGGCCAAACTCTTTCGGAGCGCTGAGTCTGATTTCCGAAGCGTTCTCGGTGAACTCGGCATGTTCGACCGCATCGACGTAGGCCTTCATATCCTCGGCGGCGAGGTGGGCCAGCAGACGGTCCTTCAGCGAACCCGAAGCGGGCACGGGGGGGCGCGCAGGCGGCGGCGGGGGCGCTGCCACAGGGCGGGCGGCGGCCGGCGGTGCGAATTGCCGTGCCGGCGGCGTCGAGCGCGTCGCCGTGGGCGGCGCTGAAGCCGGTGGGGCTGTCGGTGCGGCTGCCGGACCCAGCGAGGCGAGCGCCTCCTCGATCCTCACCAGCTTGCCCGCATGCACGAGGCGCAGCAGGCCTAGCTCCAGATGAAGCCTCGGCTGCAGCGAGTGCTGCAGGTCGCGGTAGATGTCGAGCGTTAATTGCAGGAAGCGCGTCAGGTCTTCTTCGCCGAATCCCTGCGCCACGGCGGCCAGCTTTTCCTGTTCGGCGGGCGTGGCGGCGATCAGGCGCGAAGGTGTCCCCGCGATCTTGGCAACCAAAAGGTTGCGGAAGTAGCGGGCCAGCTCGCGCGTGTAGTGCTGCAGGTTGGCGCCGTTGCGCTCCAGTTCCTGCACGATGCCCAGCATGCGATTGGAATCCGACGCCGCAAGCGCCTCGGTGACCGCGCCCAGCGAGTCGAGCGAAAACAGGCCCAGCAACTCGCGCACCTGCTCCACGTTGAGCTCGTTGCCGCAGCAGGCAATGGCCTGGTCGAGCGCCGAAAGCGAGTCACGCACGCTGCCTTCGCCGGCCTGCGCCAGCACGGCCAGCGCGCCTTCGTCCGACGCGATGCCTTCCTGCTCGCAGATCCAGCGCATGCGGTCCACCAACTCGCCGAATTCGACGCTGCGGAAGCTGAACTGCTGGCAGCGCGAGGCGATGGTGGTGGGGATCTTGTGCGACTCCGTGGTGCAGAGCACGAACACCACCCAATCGGGCGGCTCTTCAAGCGTCTTGAGCAGCGCGTTGAAGGCCTCGTTCGTAATCTGGTGCGCCTCGTCGATGATGAACACCTTGAAGCGGTCGCGCGCCGGACGGAAGCGCACGTTTTCGCGCAGCTCGCGCATTTCGTTAATGCCGCGGTTGGAGGCGGCGTCGATTTCGATGACGTCGATCGACGCCCCGGCGGCAATCTCCGTGCACGCCGCGCATTCCAGGCAGGGCTCGGCGGTGGGGCCCTTTTCGCAGTTCAAACAGCGGGCGAGAATGCGCGCCACCGTCGTCTTGCCCGTGCCGCGCTGCCCGCTGAAGATGTAGCCGTGGGCGATGCGCTCCTTGGAGATGGCGTTGGCCAGCGTGGCGCGGACGTGTTCCTGCCCGATCAGTTCGGCGAAATGGCGGGGACGGTACTTACGCGCGATTACCTGATACATGCGAAACGAAAGCGGGAGAGCAGCTAGAGCCAAGCGCCGGGGAATCCGCGGCACACAAGCGGGACCACTACCGTTGCTACCTTCCGGTCCTGGCGGGGTTCGCGGCTGCTCATTGCACGGAGCCCGGCACCTGGCAAACACCTAGCCTACCACGCGGCCTCGGGCAGCGTCGCTGAGTAGCTCCCACGCCCGCCCGATCGTGTTCTAATGCCATCGTGAAGGCTTGGATCTTTCTCATCCTCCCGCTGGCTGCGGCCCTCTCCGCGGCCGACCTGCCCGCCGGTCTCCCCGCGCTGCCCTGGCATCTCACCGCCCGCCCCTGGAAGCCTCTGGAGATCCCCGCCACCGCCTATCTCGACGTGATCGAAGGCGTCTGCCGCGTGGCCGTCAAACACCAGGCGCCGGACGGCTCGATCATCGACCCCTACCTCAAGCGCGAGCACCAATACTCAACGCCTTACTTCGCCTTCGCCGTCGGCGTGCTGCTGCAAGGCCAGCGGGGCGGGGAATTGAAAGAGGCCGGCATCCGCGCCATGGAGCGCTCCACGGCGGCGCTGGCCGGCGGCGCCAAGGCCATCCCCGATCAGCATGGCGAGTTCTTCCTGGCCGCCCTGTCGGAGGCCATTCACCTCTATGCGCCGCACGTCCCCGAAGCGACCCACCAGCGCTGGCAGCAGCGCCTGGCCACGCCTGTGGATGCCATATGGGAAGGTTCGAAGTCGCATCGAAACAACTGGCGCACCTACGCCGTGAAGGGCCAGTGGCGGCGCGACGACGCGGCCTTTGTGCAGCGCCATTGGGACGACAGCCAGGCCGCGCGCATCCTGCTCGATAAGTGGAACCTCTATCAGGATCATTCGAGCGACCCCGAATCGCTGGCCGTGGAAGCTGTCGGCCGCGGCAACCTCCTGTCGATGATGGATGCCATTCCTGAACTCGCCGCGGCCGTGCGGCGCGGCACGCAGACCAGCCTGCTGCTGCAGTCGCCCGACGGCCAGGCGCCGGTGAATGGCCGCACCGACGCGCATGTGTTCAACGACGTGCTCTATCAACTCGCTTTCCAGTCGCTGGCCGGGCGCACGCAGGACAAGCGGCTCGCCGGGCAGTATCAGCGCGCCGCTCTGCTTGCCTTCCAGAGCCTCCAGCGCTGGCGTCGGAGTGACGGCGAATGGGCCGGCTCGTTCTTCATTACCAAGAACCGCTTTGAGCCCGGCGAGCGCGCCGGCTATCAACCCGCCAGCCAGTGGGGCAATTACAACGGCGCCGTGATGATGCACCTCGGCGAGGCCTGGATGCAGCGGGCCTTTTTGAAAAGCGAACCCAAGCAGCAGCCCACGCCGGCTGAGATCGGCGGCTATGCGCTCGAGCTCGACCCCGGCTTCGGCGCGGCCTTCGCCAACGCCGGCGGCATGCAGGTGGCCGTGAATCTGCGCGGCGATACGGCGGGCCGCTATGAGCGCTACTGGTCGGCGATGGGCGTGGTGCGCTTTTCGCGCGCCGGTTGGGATGCGCGGCTGGGTCCAAGCGACGGTGAGCGCGATTTCAAAACCGGCCGCGGCGTCTCGTTCGCGCCGACATGGGAAACCGCGCAGGGTTGGGTCCGCCTCGCCGATGTGCCGCACCGCTATCGCGTCGCCTTCGCGCCCACCGAGGCCAGCCCGGCGCTGGTGCGCTTCGTCCTCCGCTTTATCCCGCTCGACCCCGCCTTCGGTCCGCTCTGCCGCCAGGACTTCACCGTCACCCCCGACGGCGTGCTCGTCGAACAGCGCTGCGAGGCCCCCGAGGGCATGCGCACCGGCATCACGCTGCCGCTCGTCAAGGACGACGGCCAGCCGCTGCGCGTTAAAGTGGAAGGCCGGCTGGCGACGGTCTCCTATGCCGAAAACGGCGATGAACAGGCCTTCCTCGCCCTCGATGCCGGCTCGTCGATCACCGCCACCGATGAGCCTCTGCGCTCCTCGTATGGATGGCTCACGCCGGCGCGCACCATGTCGAGCCGCGTCTTCATCTACCCGCGTTCGCCCGGCGATCCGCCCGCCGCCGAGGTGCTGCAATCGTTCCAGGTGACCGGATCGGGCTTCTCCACCAAACTCGGCGCCGTGCGCGGCGGAGTCTACACGGGACGCACCTCGGCCGGCGGCTCCTGCGCCGGCGCGCCCATTCCGTTCAATGGCCCCTGCCAGTTCCTCGCGCAGATGGAAGGCGCGCGTGTGATGGCGCTCGAAACCGACCGCGCCGTGACCGCGACCATCAACGGCCGCCCCGTGCCGCTGCGCGCGCATGTTCCCTGGGTGCGGGCCGCTTCGCGATAGTCTGGTGGTGGATGCCCCTTCGCACCATCATCTTTGACCTGGGCCGCGTCATCGTGCCCTTCGACTTTGACCGCGCCTATGCGCGCGTCACCGAACGCACCGGCCTCAGCCGCGACGAGATCCGTGAGCGCGTGCGCGCCTCAGGCATCGTGCCGCGCCTGGAAAGCGGGCAAATCGAGCCGCGCCCCTTCGTCGAACAGTTCTGCCACACCATCGGCTGCGAGCTGAGCTTCGACGAGTTTCGCGAAATCTGGTTCAGCATCTTCTCGCCGGAAACGCTCATCCCCCAGTCGCTGCTGGAATCGCTCAAGGGCCGCTACCGCCTGCTGCTGCTCTCCAACACCAACGCCATTCACTACGAGATGATCGAGCAGCATTACCCGCATGTGCATCACTTCGATCACCACGTGCTGAGCTACAAAGTGGGCGCGATGAAGCCCGACGAAGCCATCTACCGCGAGGCGCTGCGCCATGCCCTGGGCGAGCCGGGCGAGGTCTTCTTCACCGACGACATCCCGGAGTATGTCGAAGGCGCGCGCCGCCTGGGCATCGACGCCGTGCAGTTTCACTCTCACGAACAGATCGTCGGCGAGCTGCGCGCGCGCGGCGTCGAGGTGTAAAGAAGGGCGAAGTGGAGTGGCGGCGCTTAGTCGCCGATGCGCTTGCCCACCATTTCGCGGCCGCCCTGATGCAGCGTGAGTTGCGTCACCTTACCGTCCGGGCCGCGCTGAAAGGTGATCCGCGCGTCGACGCGCGTGGAGAAGAACTGGTCATCGGCCGACGCCTGGATGGCTAACTTACCCTGGCCGGTGGCCTGCGTCATTAACTGCTCGCCTTCTCGCCACACCTTCAAAACAAACCCCGGCCGCAACTCATACTGCCCGGCCACGGAATCGAGCTTCGCCGCCGGCAGCTTCACCTCGGTGAGCACGGGGCGCGGTTTCACATCCTTGCCCAGGTAGAGCGCCACCAGGTCCTTGCCGATGCGGTCGGCCGCCGGACCGTTCTGATTGGCCAGAACGGCCACCGTCAGCCCGTCGCCTCCAGCCCGGATGAGGGAAGTGTTGAAGCCATTGATGCCGCCGCCATGGCCCACCACGTCGTGATTCTCGATCTTCTCCATCACCAGCCCGTAGCCGTAGTTATTTAAGTACGGCGTGGTCATTTTCGCGTAGTTCTCCTTGCTCACCACTTTCCCGGACTCCAGCGCCGCGGCCCAAACGGCCAGGTCGTCGACGGTCGAATAGAGCGATCCGGCGGCGTAGGGCAGGCTCATGTCGAGGTACGGGGCGTTCTTGCCGTCCGGCAGGTAGCCGCTGGCGCGGCGGGCAATGATCGCCTGGTTCCAGTCATAGCCGGTGTCTTTCAGTCCGAGCGGCTCGAACAGGCTCTTCTTCAGATACTCGTCATAGGCCATGCCGCTTACTTTCTCGATCACACAACCAAGTAAGATGTAGCCGGAGTTGTTGTACTTCATCTTACTGCCCGGCTCGAACTCAAGCGGCTTGTCCTGGGTGAGCTTGACGATCTCGGCGGGTTTGCGCGCGATCATCGACTCTTTCTGGAAAAAGCCCGGCAGCCCTGTGTAGCTCACGATGCCCGAGGTGTGGTTGAGCAGGTGGTGGATCGTGATCTTCTCCCACGTCGCCGGGGCATCGGTGTAATATTTGCCCACCGGGTCCTGCAACGACAGCTTGCCCTCCTCGGCCAGCTTCAAAATCGCCGCCGCCGTGAACTGCTTCGTGATCGAGCCCAGCCGGAAGCGGGTGTCCGGCGCGTTGGGAATGTTCCACTCCCGGTTGGCCATGCCCCAGCCCTTGCGCAGCAGCGGTTTGCCGTCCTTGGCCACCAGCACCGTGCCGCTGAAGTGGCCGTCGCGCACCCACGAATCCACATAAGCGCCGGCTTTGGCGGTAAAGTCCTGGGCGCTCAGCAGAGCCGCGCTCAGCCACAGGGATAGCAGAATTCTCATGCAGTGGTCCTTTCGCACTCCCACTATACGCACGCCGGCGCCGGGTTGTTCCCGGGTTCGCGCCCTCGCCGCCCCCTCAATGCCGCCGCCTCGATGGCCTTGGAGGGCGCGCGTTGCATCCGGCCCGTGAATGTGATTTCATCTTCAATCATGCGATTCGCACTTTTAGGGGTCCTCACCTCACTCGCGCTCCTTGCCCAGGACCCGCGCGGCTTCATCAACGGCCAGGTCAGCGACACCACCGGCGGCGTCATCCCCAACGCCAAAGTCGCCCTGACCCACACCCGCACCGGCGTCACCGTGCGCTTCACCACCAACGGCGAGGGGCTCTTCGACGCCAACTACCTGACCACGGGCGAATACACCATGCAGGTGGAGTTCGCCGGCTTCAAGACCTGGTCGCGCTCCAACATCGACCTCCGCATCGGCGAACGCGTGCGCATCGACGTCACACTTGAACCCGGCGCGGCCTCGGAGAAGATCCAGGTCACTGCCGAATCGCCGGTGCTCGAAACCACGAACGCCACCGTCGGTCAGGTGGTGGACCGCAAGGTGCTCGAGAACATGCCGATCCGTTCCGGCAGCGTCGCCTGGCTCTATTCGCTGGCTCCTGGCACCACGCTCGCCTCGCTGCCCTATGACGGCCCCTGGAACATCGACCAGTCGAGCGCCGTCCGCGTCGGCGGCACCGGGCTGGGCGGCATCGACTACAACGTCGATGGCGTCTCCAACAATGCTTATGGCGGCCGCACCGCCTTCATTCCACCCGCCGACATGGTGGATGAGGTCCGCGTCGATACGGCCAGCTACGACGCGGCTGTCGGCCACACCACGGGCGGGCAGATCAACATCTCCATGAAGTCCGGCGGCAACAACTTCCACGGCACGCTCGGCACCTTTGTCGCCAGCGGTCCCATGATGACCCGCAACTTCTTCACCAACGGCTTCATCTTCAACCCCACCACCGGACCCATCACCGACGAGAAGATCAAGCGCAACACGCCGTTCACGCGCTGGCTCCGCTACAGCGCCGCCGTGGGCGGACCGGTCTACATCCCCAAGCTCTACGACGGCCGCAACAAGACCTTCTGGATGTTCGGCTACCAGGCCCACAACCGGCTGCGCACGGTGGCCAGCCAATCGTCCCTGCCGACCGAGGCCATGCGGCGCGGCGACTTCTCCGCACTGCTTGGCGTGGGCAATCAGTATCAAATCTACGACCCGTTTTCCACCCGCGCCGAGGGCACCCGCTTCCGCCGCGATCCGCTTCCCGGCAACATCGTGCCCGCCTCCCGCATTTCCAGGGAGGCGTCCATCTACACCAAGTTTTATCCCCTGCCCAATGCCGCCGGCACGGCCGATTTTCTCAACAACTACCAACTGGGCCGTCCCGATAAACAGGACCTCTACCAGCCCATCGTGCGCATCGACCACAACTTCAGCGACCGCTGGCGCAGCTTCTTCCGCTACTCCCAGTCCATCTTCAACGGCTCCTTCGACGCCTGGATTCCCGGCAGCGACGCGCGCGGCCGCAAACGCCAGCGCCCGCACCGCGGCTTCGCGCTCGATAACGTCGTCATGCTCAACTCCACCATGACCATCGACGTGCGCTACGGCTTCACCTGGTTCAGTGAAAAGGAGGAGTTCGTGAACCAGGGCTATGACCTGTCGCAGTTCGGCTTCCCCTCCTCGCTCACCTCGCAGCTTGACCCGCGCGGCGTCACCTTCCCGCTCATCACCGTCAACGGCGGCGTCCTGCCGCTGGGCAACAACGGCGGCTTTGACCAGCGCTACTATTCGCACACCCTGCTCACCGTGCTCAACTACATCCGCGGCAACCACAGCCTCAAGTTCGGCTTCGACGGCCGCCTCGCCTACGACAACAGCATCACCTACGGCAACGTCGCCCCGGCGCTCACCTTTGGCGATACCTACACGCGCGGTCCGCTCGATAATGCTCCCGGCTCGCCCGGCTTCGGCCAAAGCTTCGCCAGCATGCTCTACGGCATCCCTACCGCCGGCGGCCTCGACATCAACGACTCGCGCGCCGAGTCCAGCCCCTTCTACTCGCTCTTTATGCAGGACGACTGGCGGTTGGCGCGCACCTTCACGCTCAACCTCGGCATGCGCTGGGAGTATGAAGGTCCCATCGTGGAACGCTACAACCGCTCCACGGCCGACTTTGACTTCGTGACCACCAACCCCATCGAAGCGACCGCGCGAACCAACTATGCCCGCGCCCCCATCGCTGATATTCCGGCCGCCAATTTCCGCACCCCCGGCGGCTTGACCTTCCTTGGTCTCAACGGCGTGTCGCGCCAGTTCCGGCCCGCGTTCTACAAAGCCGTAATGCCGCGCATCGGCTTTGCCTGGCAGTTCCGGCCCACCGTCGTCATGCGCGCGGGCTTCGGCCTCTTTTACGGACTGCTCGGCGCCGATTTCTCCGATGTCGCGCAGCCCGGCTTCAACCAGCGCACCAATATTGTGGCCTCCAACGACAACGGCCGAACCTACGCCGCTTCAATCACCAATCCGTTCCCGAATGGCGTCGACCGTCCCGTCGGCGCCTCGCAGGGCCTCACAACATTCCTCGGCCGTTCACCCGGTTTCACCGCCGCCGATGGGCGCCGCCCCTACACGCAGCGCTGGAGTTACTCGATCCAGTTTGAACCCATGCCGCGCAGCGTCGTCGAAATCGGCTACCAGGGCAACCGCGCCACGCGCGTCCGCGTGAACACCCAGTTGAACCCCATCCCACGCCAGTACCTGAGCACGCTCCCCGTGCGTGACACAGCGACCATCAACTCACTCACCGCCGCCGTTCCCAATCCCTTCCGCGGCATCGCCGGGTTCAGCGGCACGGCCTTCTTCAACAACGCCAACACCACCCGCGCCCAGTTGCTCCGCCGCGCGCCGCACTTCGGCGACCTCTCCACGGGCCTTCCCGCCGGCACCACCTGGTATCACGCCTTCACTGCCCGCTTTGAACGCCGCTTTTCGCAGGGACTGCTCCTGCAGGCCAATTACACATGGTCAAAGGCCATGGATGCCGTCGCCTACCTGAATCCGGTTGACGACATTCCCACGCACATCATCTCCGATCTCGACCGCACCCAGCGCTTCACCCTGGCTGCGATGTATGAGTTGCCCTTTGGCCGCGGCAAGCGCTTCGGAGGCACCATGCCGCGCTGGCTCGACCTCGCCGCCGGAGGCTGGCAGTTCCAGGCACTCTACCAGGGCCAGACGGGCGCTCCGCTCAACTTCGGCAATGTCATTTACAACGGCACCTACACCGGCTTGGAAGAATCCAACCAGAGCCTTCAGCGCTGGTTCCAAACCGAAGGCTTCGAGCGCCGTGCGGCCTTTCAGCTCGACCAGAACATCCGCACCTTCCCGCTCCGGCTGGCGAACATTCGTGCCTACGGCATTAATGTGTGGGACATGAGCGTCAATAAAAACTTCCAGATCTTCGAGGGTCTCAAAGCGCAACTGCGCGGTGAGGCCGAAGGCGCCATGAACACCCCCAATTTCAGTCCGCCCAACACCGTGCCCACCAACACCCTGTTCGGACAGGTCACCAACACGCAAACCGGCCAGGAAGAGCGCCGCATCTTCGTCGGCCTCAAACTGATTTTCTAAGTGGTGTAACGACGCCCGCATCGATCGCGCCTCCTCCTTCATCGGCGCCCCCAGGGGGCGTGTATCCGGTGATAGACTGTAGCTGCACTGGGATTGCAGTCCGTTCGTCCGCGTTGATTGAGATGACTAAGAGCCTCGTTTTTTCTCTACTGTGCGGTGTGTGCGTCCTGTCGGCCGCCGCCCCCGTGAAGCCCGCCGCCACGAAAACAGCGGTGCCGGCGCCCTCCGTCTTCAAGCAATACTGCTTCACCTGCCACGGCAAAGCCGCCACGGCCGGCATCAACCTGGAGAAACTCACCGCCGAACTCAGCGTCGGCGAGCAGTTCCAACACTGGCAAAAAGTGGCCCATGCGCTGGAAGACCGCACCATGCCTCCGGCCAAGCTCCCGCAACCCACCGACGCCCAACGCACGGAAGCCGTCGAGTGGATTCGCGCCCGCCTCGGCGATTACGCACGCCAGCATGCCGGAGACCCCGGCAAGGTCACCGTGCGACGCCTTACCTCCGGCGAATACTCCTACGCCGTGCGCGACCTCACCGGCCTCAACCTCAAACTCGACCGCAACTTCGCCACTGACTCCGTCGGCGGCGAGGGCTTCACCAACTTCGGCGACGTGCAGTTCATGCAAGATGCCGACCTGGAGCGCTACCTCGAATCGGCCAAGCTCGTCGCCAGCCACGCCGTCATCGGCGCCGGCCCCATTCAGTTCTTCGACGACCCCGGCAAGATGGGCAAGGAACTCTCCGCCATCCACCGCATCCACGAGATCTACCGCAACAACGGTTTCCGCGCCGCTTCGGCCGAAGGCGGACGGCCCTATGGTTTGGAACGCTACTCAAAGGCCTTCTACGCCGCCTGGCGTTACCGCCACCGCGCCGCGCTCGGTGAGCCCGCGCTCACGCTCGAAGCCGCCGGAGCGCGCGAAGGCTTGAGCGCCCGCTTCACGCAACACATCTGGTCCGTGCTCGACAACTCCGCCGTCACCTATCCGACCAGCGTGGTGGTGGACGCCTGGCGCAAGCTGCCCGCACCCACCGGCAAGCCCACGCCTGAGACGGAGAAGGCCGTGCGAGCCGGATGCGACACGGCACAGAAAGCTCTTCTGGAATGGACGCGCTGGCTCTTCGCCGCCGGAGCGCTGGCCGCCGGCGGGCAGGGCGATGAACGCGCCCTCGTGCTCACCGACGCCTCGCTGCAGGCGATGCCCACCTTCAAGTTCCGCACCTTCTTCCGCGGCCGCCAGAACGCCACCGAGAACGGCAAGGCGCGTATCTACCTCTCCGCGCTCTCGGCCAACCCGCAATCGAAAGACGTGCCCTACCTCATCTGGAAGAACGCCAAAGTGCGCTTCCTCAAGCCCGACCGCAGCGGCGGCCCGTCCACTGACCTCGTTCCGTTCCTTGACGACGATTCGAAAGCGAAGCTGAAGCTCGGCCAGGGGCCAGCGGGCCTCACCGTGGGCGCCGCCGAGTTCGTCACCACCGGCGAGGCGCCCATCTTCTTCGACGTGAACACGCCCGCGGGCACCGCCGGAGTGGCCGTCGAACTCGACGCCAGCATCGTGCCAGGTTCGGCCGGCGATGCCGTGCTGCGCGTCACCGTGGCCGATCGCGAGGATCTCACCAAGGGACGCCCGCCCGCCTACGCCATCATGGCCAACCCCGAGAGCAAGGGCTACCTGCAATGGAAGGCCAACGTCCTTCAGTTCGCCGCCAACCTGCCGCAAACCTCGCAAGGCGAGCCCACGCCGGCTGACCGCGACCCCATTCCCGCGCCCTGGAACAACGACTACAACCAGCCCGAGCGCGACCGCTTCCACACCCAGTTGAAATACTTCCGCGACGACGCGTTCCTTGTCGAAAAGATGCTCGACGACAAGGCCCGTGCGCAGTTGGAACACGCCTGGTCCGATCTCTACTCCTCGTTTGACTACCACCAGTCGTTCCTTCAATTCGTCTCAGAGAAGTACAAGTTCGATCTGAAGGGCCGCAAGATCGGCGACTTCACTAACCCCGCCATTGCCGCGCTGCCCGCCGAGGCGCAGCCCTATGTGCGTTCGCTGAAGTCCGTCTACGACGCCATGCTGAAATCGCAGCTCGCCGCGCAGCCCAGCCACCTCGACGATTGCCTGCGCCTGGCCGAACAGGCTTGGCGCCGTCCGCTCACCCCCGCTGAAAAGGACCGTCTGCGCGCCTTCTATACCAACTCGCGCGAGGTCGCCAAGCTCGATCATGAGAAGGCCATCCGCGCCCTGCTCGCTCGCATCCTTGTCGCCCCGGCGTTTCTCTACCGCTTCGAACAAGGCCCGCCCGTGAGCGGCGCTAAGCAGCTTGCGCCCTTCGAACTGGCCAGCCGCCTCAGCTTCTTCCTCTGGTCGTCCGCGCCCGACGCAGAACTGCGCCGCGCCGCCATGGCCGGTGAATTGAACACGCCCGCGCAGCTCGAGCGCCAGGTCCGCCGCATGATGGCTGACCCCAAGGCGCGCCGCTTCGCCACCGAGTTCTTCGGCCAGTGGCTCGGCTTCTACCGCTTCGATGAATACCGCGGCGTTGACAACGCGCGCTTCCCCGAATTCACCGACGACGTGAAGTCCGCGATGTATGACGAAGCCGTCTCGTTCTTCGAACACGTTGTGCGCCGCGAACGCCCGGTGAAGGATCTGCTCACCGCCGACTACACCTTCCTCAACCAAACGCTCGCCAAGCACTACGGCATTAAGAAGGAAGTGAAATCGGCCAAGGAGATGGAACTTATCGAGGGCGCCAGTGCCCTCCAGCGCGGCGGCATGTTGCGTTTGGGCGCAGTGCTCACGGCCACCTCCGCGCCGCTGCGCACAAGTCCCGTCAAGCGCGGTGACTGGCTGCTGCGCCGCGTGCTCGGCACGCCCACGCCGCCGCCGCCCGCCAATGCCGGTTCGATCCCCGCCGACGACAAGCTGTTCGGCGAAATGACGCTCAAGCAGAAGCTCGAATCGCACAAGCGCAACGCCACCTGCGCCGCCTGCCACCTGCGCATCGATCCGCTTGGCTTCCCCTTTGAGAAGTACGATCCCGTTGGCCGCTGGCGCACCGCCTACGCCGACGGCAAGCCGATCGAGGACGCCGCCACGGCACTCGATAAAACCGAGATCAACGGCGTCGACGGCCTCATCGCCTATCTCAAGAAGAACGACGAGCAGGTGCGCCGCAACATGGCGCAGAAGATGCTCGGCTACGCCCTCGGCCGCACTATTATTGCCTCCGACCTCCCGCTCATCGACCAGATGGTGAAGGCCGGCCCCGAAGCCACCGTGGCGCAACTGGCCGCCGAAATCGTGAAGAGCCCGCAGTTCCGCAACCGCCGCGGAGAGCAGCTCACTTCGCCCGCGCCCAAGCCGCGCACGGCCCGCGTCGCCGGCGCAACCACAACGGCCCCAAGCCGCCCCAGTGCCACACTCCGCCCCATTTCCACACGAGGTGACCGATGACCCACCCCAAGCCACGTCGCACGGTGCAGAAGTCGCGCCGCAATTTCCTGCGAGGCGCCGGTGTCGCCCTGGCGCTGCCCTGGATGGAATCGGTGCCGCTGTTCGGCGCCGATGAGAGCGTGTCCAAGGTCGCCGCAAAGGTCGCCAACAAGCCGCCGACGCGCTTCGCCCTGGTCTACTTCTCCAATGGCGTCGAGCCCGAACACTGGTGGGCCAAGGGCGGCAACGGCTCCAACATGCAGCTCGGCCCCGTGCTCGAAGCGCTCAATCCGCATCGCGAAGACATCACCTTCCTGCGCGGCCTCTACAACGAGCAGGCGGTGAAGTCCACCAGCCCGCACCTGGGCCGCATGCCGAACATGCTCTCCGGCGCCTGGGTCAGCCTCGACCCGGCCGACATCCGCGTCGGCACCTCGTTTGACCAGGTGCTCGCGCGCGAAATCGGCGGCGCCACCGCCGTGCCCAGCCTCGCCCTCGGCATCGAGCCCAACGAACTGCGCCTGGAAGACGGCCTCTCCATGATCTACGGCTCGTGCCTCTCCTGGGCCACGCCGACCAAGCCCGCCACCAAGGAGATCTACCCCGCGCGCACCTTCGACCTGCTTGTCGGCGACGGCTCCGGGCGCCAACTCGACCGCAGCATCCTCGACGCCGTGCTCCAGGAAGCCAACTCGCTCCAAACCCGCATCAGCAGCGGCGACCGCCGCAAACTCGACGAATATCTCGAGTCCATCCGCGGCATCGAAAAGCGCATCGAGCACGCCAGTAAGCAGGAACGCCTCGAAGGCTGGCGGCCCACGCTCGCCAAGCCCAACATGCCGCGCCCCAAGGATGAGCTGCCGCAGGACGTCCCGGCGCACATGAAGCTCATGCTCGACCTCATCGTGCTCGCCTTCCAAATGGACAAAACGCGCGTCGTCACGCTGATGTTGAACAACGACCTGTCGCAAATGAATTTCAAGTTTGTCGAAGGCGTCAAGGGCGCGCTCCACCTTGACCTCACGCACAACGGCAAGGCACCGGCGGCCGAGGCCATGTACCTCAAGACGAATCAGTTCCACATGGCGCAGTACGCCTACCTGATCGAGCGCCTGAAGTCGATCGACGAAGGCGGCCAGTCGCTGCTCGACAGCTCCATCCTGCTCGGCGGCTCGAACCTCTTCGATGGCGACCAGCACGGCGCCGACCAGATGCCGCTCGTGCTCGCGGGGAAGGGAAATGGCACGCTCAAGCCGGGCCGCATCCTCGACTACCTGGACAAGGGCGACGACAACCGCCGCGCCTGCAGTCTCTACCTGTCCATCATGGACCGCATGGGCGTGAAGCTCGACCGCTTCGGCGACACCGCCCAGCGCCTCGCTGATCTCTAACCGTCTGCTGTCAGGAGGCCATCACCGCTCCTGTTCTCTCCCCCCCCCCCCCCCCCCCCCCCCCCCCCCCCCCTGGCCCCCCCCCCCCCCGTGGGGAGTGGTGTTCGCGCCCCTTCTCACCGGCCAGCTAAACGGCGACCTCTTCCGCCTCCGCCACCTGTGTCCGTGCGCGCCGCCGCCGCCATGCGGCAAACCGTCGCAAGCTCAGCGCCACGCCCGTATAAACAAGGAACACGCCGCCCAGCGAAGCGATGCCGGCGATGGTCTGCCCCACAATGCCATACACTTCGCCCGTGTGCGCAAACCGCAGCCACGTGCGCGCTTTGCGGCCCGCGTTATAGGTTTCATACTCAGAGGCCACCACCGCTTCGCCCGAGTCGCGTCGATAGGTCACCGTGCTGCGCAAATGCGCCTGCCCCGGACCGCCTTCATCCACGGAAAACACGATCGGCGCGCGCCCGGAACCCGGCAGCCGCAGCGTGATCGATTCCCAACTCGCCCGCGCCGTGCGCGCTTTCTCAAACGCCACGTTCAAGCCATCGAGCGGCAGGTCCACCGGCGGCGCGGCGAATCCGGGAGGTCCCCCCGGCCCGCCGCCACGCTCCTCGCCCTTCTTGCCGCCCTTCTTCCGTTCTCCAGGCCGGCCTTCGCCCGCGCGGCCCTCGCGCCCTCCGCCCGGAGGCCCTTTCCGCTCGCCCCCCTTGGCCATCGGCGCCGGCGCCTCGCTCCCCGTGAGCGTGTACACAAGGCTACTCGCCCACGGGTACGAGATCACGGCCCCGGAGATGACGATGAAGAATAACGGCACCAGGCACCAAAAACCGATCACGTTATGCCAGTTGAAGTCGCGCGCCTTGCCGCCCAACCCGCCGCGGAACCACAAAATCGGCGCGAAGTGGCGGCGCGTCCATTCGCGCGGAAACCAGAGATAAAGACCCGATACTACGATAAAAAGGAAGGCGAGGTTGCAGGCCCCCGTGATGGCCCGCCCCGTCGTCCGGCCCGCGCCTTCCTGCCCCAGCCAGCGATGCCAGTCCGTCATCACGTGGAAGAACTCGCGCGTGCCCTTGGCGCCGGTGCCGAGAATCGCGCCCGTTGCCGCGTCGGCATACACCACGCTTTCCCGGCCATAACTCATCAGCACCGGCTCGTTGGCCCCATTGCGCCAGGTGATCGCCGAAGGCAGCGCCCCGCGCTGGACGCGCACGTGCGCGATCAGATCCTCCACCGGCATCGGCGCCGTCCCTTGCGGCTGCGCCTCCAGCGCCCGCTTGTCGGCCCAGCGGATCATCTGCTTCTCATAGGTCAGGGCCACGCCCGTCACCGACATGACCAAAACGATCAGTCCCGCCACGCACCCCGCGCACAGGTGCATCCAAAAGAGTACTTTTCTCATCCTAGGAATCCGCCCATTGTCGAAGTAGATTGTGATACACGCCCGTCAGGGGCACCGCCGCCGGATGGTCCGCCGCATCCTGAACCACCCGCTGAATGGCCACATCAAGATCGAACAGCAGCGTCCGCCGGCCATCGTCGCGGACCATGCTTTGAATCCAGAAGAACGAACACAGCCGCGCGCCGCTCGTCACCGGCCGTACGTGATGCAAACTGGTTGCCGGATACAACACCATGTCGCCCGCCGGCAACTTCACCTGCTGCACGCCGTAGGTGTCTTCCACCACCAACTCGCCGCCCGCATACTCCTCGGGCCCGGCGAAGAACAGCGTCGCCGAAAGGTCCGTCCGCATGCGCATCCCGGTGACGCTGGAATGCCGGATGGCGTTGTCCACATGCGTGCCGAACGACTGGCCGCCGGAGTAGCGGTTGAACAACGGGGGAAACACCTTCAACGGCAGCGCCGCCGACAAGAACAGAGGACTGGCCTCCAACGCCTGCAAAATGACATCGCCCACCTTGCGCGCCGCCGGATGGTCCTCCGCCAATTGCGTGTTGTTCTTCGCCCGCGCTGACTGGTAACCAGCCGTGGCCCGCCCGTCGATCCACTCGGCGGCCTCCAGCAGCAGGCGGCACTCGGCCACCTGCTCCTGGCTCAGAACATGAGGAATTTGAAGCAGCATAAACGGTCCTAAAAGCGGAAATTGGTCGTGACCATCGCCGAACGCGCCGCGCCGGGAACCAGATGTCCGCCTCCGAGCCGTTCAAAGTAGTAGGCGTTGTTCAGGTTGTAAAGGTTTACGCGCAGGTCCAGATGTTGATTCACCGTGTACTGCGCCAGAGCGTCCAGCGTCCAGTAGGAGTCCACGCGCCGCGTGTTCGTAGTGTTGCCAAAGCGGCTATCGATGAACCGCACACCGCCGCCCACCGTGAGCCGCCGCACTGAGGAGCTCGACCACAAGCTCATCGAATGCCGCGGCGTGTTGATGAACCGGTTGCCCAACTCAGCCGGATTGTTCGACTTCGTGATCTCGCTATCCAGCAGCGTGTAGGCCCCGAACAAACGCAGCGAGCGCGTGATGTTGCCCGTCACGCCCAACTCGGCCCCGTTCACCACCTGGTTGCCCTGCAACACCTGCGCCGGCTCGTCGGGCAGCACGCCAGGCGTGCGCGCGTTGGTCTTCTCCACGCGGAACAGCGCCCCGCTCAGCAGCAGCCGCGAGCCCAGCAGTTCCCACTTCGTGCCCACTTCGGTCGTGTACGACTTCTCCGGTTCGATCGCCGTGTTCGCCGTCTGGTAGGCCACGCCTTCGAGCGACGGGTTCATCGACGTGCCGTAGCTGACGTACACCGTGCCCGGCTCCACGGGCCGGAAAATCGCCGCCGCGCGCAGGCTCGTCATCGTATCGGTGCGGTTCAGCGCCGCGCCCGCTGAGTTGATGCCGCTCGTGTCGAACCGCTCCCAGCGCAACCCGCCGTTCACCTCGAATTTGCGATGCAGCTTGGCCGTGTCGAAGAGGTAACCGGCTTGCGTGTTGCCGGTGGCGTCGCCCTGGATAGCCGAGAAGGTGAACGTCCCCGTCCACGGCTGGTTGGCGTCCGGATTGAGGAATGTCGTCGTGGGTATGTTGGCCGCCGTGCGCGCCACGCGCTGATTGTTTTCGCGCGTGAAGGCCGCCCCGCCCACCACCGAATGCGTCACGCTGCCGGTGTTGAACTGCGCCCGCACATCGGTCTGGTTATCCCAAATGTCATCCTGCGTCACCCACGACGGGCTGCTGCGGTTGATGATCAGATTGTCGTTGCTGGCAAACCGCGGCGCCGTCACCACCGAGTCGCGCTTGGTGCGCCCGAAGCGGAACTGGTTGCGCAGTGAAAGCGTATCGCTGAACTCGTGCTCGTAGCGCGCCGTCGCCATATCCGAATTCAGATCCTCATGGTCGCGCTGCTTAAGACCATAAAACGTGTTGCGCGGCACCGGCGCCGGCTGGTTGCGATAGGCCGCCAGCACATTCTGTGTCGCCGTCACCCACGGAATGCCGTAATCGGGAATGTTGTCTTGGCGCAGCTTCTGATACGACAGTGTGATGCGCGTCGGTGTGCCCGAGCCGAACAGCAGCGACGGCGCCATGCCCCAGCGTTGGCTGTGCACCGCGTCGCGCCCGGCCACGCCGCCTTCGTGCCACAGCAGGTTGGCGCGGAAGCCCGTGCGTTCGCCCAAGAACCGCACCGGCGTGTTCACATCCGTGCTGAAGCGCCGCAGTCCCGCCGTACCGAACGCCACCGAAGCACCCACGGCCTTGTTCAACCCCGGCGACTTGGTCACCATGTTGATCGAGCCGCCTGTCGAGCCGCGGCCCGTGAACGCCGATTGCGGACCCTTTACCACCTCCACCTGCTCCAGGTTGAACGGGTCGCGCGAGTTCGGACCGATGTCGCGCACGCCGTCCACAAACAGGTCGTTGCGTGCGCTAAAGCCGCGCAGCGTCAGGTTGTCGCCCGCCGGCACACCGCCTTCGCCCGCCGCGATGGTCAACCCCGGCACATTGCGCAGCACCTCGGTCAGCGAGGTCGCGCCCTGCTGCTCCATCACCGCTTTCGGAATCACCATGATCGTCTGCGGCAGGTCCCTCACCGGCGCCGTGTACTTGGGCGAGGCCATCGGCATGCGCTCGGTCACATCGACGCTGGCCTTCAGCATCGGCATCTCGATGATCCACTGCCCCGCGCCGCCCTGGTGCACGGTCAGCCCTGTGCCTTCGAGCGCCTTGCGCAGCGCCTCTTCCGGCGAATAGAGACCCGTGATGCCCGCCGAATCCACCGTGCCCGCGCGCGCGTCAATCAACTCCACCCGCAGGCCGGTTGATCTCGCAATTGCCGCAGCACCTCGCTCAACGGTCCCGCCGCAATGCGAAAGCGCCGCGCCGGCTGCCTGCTCGCGGCGCCAGCCACGCTTGGCGGCTGCTGGCCCTCCGTCTGCAAACTGTAGGCCGGCGCGGCCGCTCCGCCGCCAAGGACGGTACAGGCCGCCATCGAGCCGACGGCTGCCCAATACCGGGGACTTCCCTGGCGGATACCAAACCCCTTGCCCGGTTCACCCCGCTTCTCGCTGCTTCTTCTTCCGAACTTTGATCCTGATTCTCACGTCGAACTCCTGGCTGTTGGATTTGCCGTAGTGGCAAACTCGTCTCATCTGAACGGAGCCTGAACGCCCCTTTCAGCTGTGCCGCCGGAGTCCCGCCGTAGGCCTGCTGAGCGCACTCGATAGCCTGGTTGCCCGCCGTCCCGCCCTGAGGTGGGGCGGTTTCGTTTCGCAAACGACTTGCATCTAGTGCTTGAATCGAATCCTAACATCCACGACTGAATCTGTCCAGTATTTTTTCGGCCCCGGTGAATGGGCCGCCAAGCGCGGCAAACGGCCTGCTCTTCGCCGAGAGCGGACGCCCTCCCCAGTAGCTTCCCCGGCCGCGCCCGGCCGCCCCTCCCCGCAGTTGCAACTTGTTAATTCTGTACAGATTCCTTGTCCCCCAAACCCCCTCGTCGTACTGTGTTCGGTGGTACCACCATGAAATTCCCCAGCCTCCGATTGACCCTCCTGTTTGCCGCGGCCTTGTCCGCCGCCGCGCAATCCGCCGAGACGCGCATCTTCCGCGCCGTCCTCTCCCCGGCCAATGAGGTGCCCGCCATCACCGGCTACAACGCCACCGGCGCGGCCACCATCACCGCTCACATCGTGCGCGACGCCGCCGGCGCCATCACTTCCGGTACGGCCGACTTCCACATCACCTATCGCTTCCCCGGCGAGGCCACCATCATCGGCCTCCACATCCACTCCGGCGCCGCCGGCGTCAACGGCCCGGTCACGCTCAACACCGGCCTCACCGGCGCCAATAACCTCGCCGCCAACGGACCGGGCGTGATCGACCTGCCCGCCCAGGCGCTTCCCACCGCCGCCTCCTCGCTGTCCACGCTCGAAGGCATGTTCAACGATCCAGCCGGTTATTACGTGAACCTCCACACCACCCAATACCCCGGCGGCGTCATTCGCGGCCAACTCCAGCGCGCCGAGTGGAACGTCACGCTTGGTCTGATGAGTCCGGCCAACGAGGTCCCTGCCATTGCCGGCCTCAACGCCTCCGCCACCGGCGCCGTTACCACGATCCTCACGCGCGGCCCCGACGGCAGCATCAACTCCGGCGAAGTGATCTTCAACGTCAACTACGCCTTCCCCGCCAAGGTCACCTTCACCGGTCTCCACATCCACACCGGCGTTGGCGGCGTCAATGGACCGGTCACGCTCAACTCCGCTCTCACCCGCATCGACTCCACCGACAGCGGCACCGGCACGCTGAACTACCGCAACGAGATCGACGTTACCAATGCCGCCTCGGTGGCCGCCCTCGACGGCATGATTCTCAACCCCGCCGGCCATTACATCAACCTCCACACCACCGATAACCCCGGCGGCGCCGTGCGCGCTCAGATGCGCTCCACTGACTCCACCACGCTCTCGATGAATATGGCCCCAGGCAATGAAGTGCCCGCCGTCACCGGGCTCGACGCCGCCGCTCCCTCGCTGCTCCACGTGCGCACCATGCGCGATGCCGCCGGCGCTCCCCTGGCCGCCTGGATGGCCTTCGATGTGAACTACCGCTTCCCCGCCGCCATCGACTTCATCGGCCTCCACGTCCACACCGGCAAGTCCGGCGAAAACGGACCCGTTCGCCTGAATTCCGGCATTACCGGCTCAGCCCGTGTCAGCTCCGCCACCGGCTTCGGCAACATCTTCATCCCCATTGTCTTCTCCGGCGACACCATGCCTTCCATGGCCGGCATGCTCGCCTCTCCCGACGCCTGGTATCTCAACCTCCACACGCCCGCCAACCCCGGCGGCGCCGTGCGCGCCCAGACTGGCGCCACCCTGCAGGCCCCGCGCATGGGCGCCATCATCAGCGCTGTCGGCGCGGAATCGAAAACCACCGCCGCCCCCGGCGCACTCATGTCCATCTATGGCGCCGCCTTCTCTCCCACCACCACCGACCTCAGCGGCTGGGCCGGCAGCAGCCTCCCCACGGCCCTCAACGGCGTCAGCGTCAAGCTGGGCAACAACGACGCGCCCCTGCTCTTCGTCTCGCCCTCTCAGGTCAACATCCAGGTGCCCCTGGAAACCGCCACCGGCAGCGTCCCCGTCACCATGACCAACTCCGGCGGCACCGGCAGCGGACTCACCGTGCAAGTGGCCGCGCAGGACCCCAGCGTCTTCACCTACGGCGGAGGCCAGGGCATTGTCGTCAAGAACGCTGACTTCTCCCTCATCGGCGCCGCCAATCCCGCCGCCGCCAACGATGTGCTCGTCGTCTTCACCACCGGCCTCGGGCAAACCACGCCCGCGCTCATCACCGGCGAACTTACGCCCGCCTCGCCCTTGAAGAATACGGCGCAGGTCACCGTCACCATCGGCGGCGTCAACGCGCCGGTGCTCTACTCGGTGGCCTCGCCCGGCTTCGCGGGCCTCTATCAGACAGCCATCCGCATGCCGGCCGGTTTGCAGGCGGGCGCGCAGCCGCTCCTGCTCAACGTGGGCGGAGTGGCCTCGAACTCAGTGAATGTGATGGTGCGCTAAGCGCGCTGCGCTAGTCGCCGGCGGCTTCCAGCGGAACCTGTGTCCGCGTGGAGGCCGCCTCGTGCGTGCGCACGATCTGCGACTTCCGCCAGTAGTCCTCAAACAAACCCTTCATGGCCTCGGCCATGCCAGGATGTTCAAAGACGACCGCCGTCCAGGCCGGTTTGGTCACCAGCGGATCGAGCAGCGCGATCATCCCCCGCCGCCCGTCAAACAGCGCCAGCTTCATCGGCAATGAATCGATCTCGCGCACTTCGATCCCAGCGCCCAGATACTCGTTCAACCGCTGCCTGTGTTCGGCGTCGATCGTCCCCGCCTGGATCAACAAACGGCAGTTCACCCCGCGCAGCCGCGCCTGTTTCACCAGTTGCTCGTCCAGCGGGTCCACGGCATAGGGCGGCCGCGAAAACTCGATGTACTCCTGCTGGCTCTCGGCGATCATGCGGCGGTATTGCGACGCCGTCTGCCCGGGCTCATTCACGATGCGCAGAAAGTCCAGCGTCCCGCGCCCTTCCTTGCCTTCCGAATAGGCCTGGTGCAAGTCGTCCACCAGCCCGTCGGCCACGCGGCTCTGCTCGCCCAGCTCGATCTCCAACTGCTGGTGCCGCCGCGCGATGTAGTTGGGAATGGCCAGCCCCGGCTCCACCGCCGAAAACAATTTCGTGCGTTCTTGTACAACCTGCGAGAAGCCCTTCTCCACCAGGCTGTCCAACACCTCGTAGATCTTCTGCCGCGGCACGTTGGCCCGCGCCGCCAGCTCCAGCGCCTTAAAGCGCGGATGCCCCAGCAACACCATGTAAGTGCGCGCCTCGTATGCGTTCAGACCAATCTGCTGCAGCCGGCGCCACAAACGTTGAAAATCCAACTCGTGTAAATCTCTCGGCATGAATTGCTCGTTACTCCATCACAATCGGGTCCACGGGTGCAACTGTCTTGCGGCGTGAACGTCCCGCGGGCGGCGTGCGGCGCGGCCGCATCGTGCACGGCCACCAGTCGCCTTAGGCTTCCGGTTGGAAACAGGCCACTACCAGCGTCATGTCGTCGAGCTGCTCCAGCCCCGCCGTGAACGCCTGGGCGTCCTCTAAAATGCGCTGGTGGAGCACCGCCGCCTCAATCCCTGCTCCTTGCGCAAGCAGCGTTTTCAGGCGCGACGCTTCAAAGTTCTCACCCCGCGGGCTCTCGGCTTCCGACAACCCGTCACTAAACACGATGATTGTATCGCCTTTCTCCAACCGCCGCGTCTCGGCTCCAAAGTCCGCGCCGTCGATCATGCCCACCGGCAGCGACGTCGCCCGCAGCCGCTCCACGCTTCCATCGCGCCGCAGCAGCCGTGGCTCGCAGTGGCCGGCATTGGCCCAGTGCATCGTCCCGTCCAGCTCCACCACCATGTAGAAGAGCGTGGCGTATTTTTCTCCGCGCGTACGGTCCAGCAGATAGCGGTTCAACGCGCCTAATCGCTCGCGGATCTCCTGCGGTGTGCGCGGCGCCTGCAAGAAGGCCCCCTGCAGCAGACTGGCCAGCAGCGCTGAACTCACGCCCTTGCCGCTCACATCGGCCACCACCATCGCCCACGCCCCGCCCGAAAGCGGAATCAGATCGTAGAAATCGCCGCCCACCTGGTGCGTGGAAATGCTCGAGCCGGCCACGCGCAACGATGCCGTGGCGGGAAACTCGCCCGGCAGCAGCCCCTGCTGAATCTGCCGCGCGATCTCCAACTCCTGCTCCATGCGCTGCCGCAGCCGGTCCTGTTCGAGCAGCCGCGCATTCTCCAACACCGTCGAGGCTTCGATGGCCAGCGTCTGCAGCAACTCGCGGTTGCCCATGCTCAGGTCCGCCGCCATCGTCCGCGAATCCAGATACAGCAGCCCCACCGTGTCGGCCAGCCGCGCCGCCATGGTGCCTTCCTGCACCTCGGTCCGCATCTTCACCAGCGGCACGCACACCACGCTGCGCAGCTCCAGCGCGGCGATGGACTGCTCGGCCCCCAGCCCCGATGCGGCATCCGGGTCAAACTGCATGCTGAGCAGGTCGCGCCTGTCGCGCAACGCCCGTTCAATCACACGCCGCGGCACACGCAGCGCCGTCTCCGGCAGCGGATTGCCGTGCCGGTCGCGCGCCACCCGGATCTCCAGCTCTGAGCCTTCGGCCACCGCCTTGGCCCCCGCCGGCGATACGCCATACGAACCCGGCCGCAGCAGCAGGAACCCGCGCTCGCTCCCGGTCAGGTTCAACGCCGCATCCACCACGCTGTCCAGAATCTCCTGCGTCGACAGCGCGCTCTGCACCGCCCGCGCCACCTCAAGCAGCGACCGCAGCTTGGCCAGGTTCGCGCCCATTCCCGGCACGCTCTCCACCGCCCCGCTCACCTGCCCCACCAGACCCGTCAACTGCCCCGAGCCCGGCTGGAACACCACCTGGTAGCCATCTTCAAAGCCAAACGTGATGCGGTCATGCGGACGCAGCCGCCGCCGCCCCTCCACCCGCTCGCCATTCACAAACGTGCCGTGCAGGCTCTGGCAGTCGGCAATGTAGAAGTCGGCCGCCTCGCGCTCCAGCCGCGCATGCACGCGCGACACGCGGTTGTCCCGCAACACCAGGTTGTTTTCGCTTTGCCGCCCGATGGTGAACGGACCCGCCGTGATCTCCACACGCTTGGTGTGCCCGCTCGGGTTGATCACCGTGAAATATGCGCCGCCGGAAGCTCCAGGCTCCGGCGGTTCTGCGCCGGCGGCCGGAGTCACCCTTTTCGTTGCCTCGGCTGAATGTGCTCACCCGAGTTCGGCTCCGAGCTCGGACCCGCCGCCACTTCGGCCAGCTCCCGCAACCGCTGCGACTGGCAGTTCACGCAATAGCCGCCGATCTCCGTGCGCGCGATCAACACGTGGAAGCCCATGTTCTGTTCCACCTGCCGCCGCAGCCTCATCAGCGGTTCCCCAAAGAACTCTTCCACTTTGCCGCAGCGCAGGCAGATCACGTGCGCGTGCTCCTGCTTCATGCGCGTTTCGTAGTAGTGCTGGTCGCCGCCCAGGTGCATCAGGTCAAGCTCGTCCACCAGCCCGCCCTGCTTCAGCATCTTCAGCGTCCGGTACACCGTGACGCGGTTCAGCTTCGGGTCCTGTTCGCGCGCCAGTTGAAACAGCGTCTCGGCGTCCAGGTGTTTGCCTGACTTGTCGATCAGGTCGAGCAGAATCTGCCGCTGCCGCGTCAGCCGGATGCCGCGCTCCTTCAGCGAACCCTGAATGCTCTCGCCCTGTGTTTCCCCGCTGCCGTGTGCTGCCGCCGCCGCTCGCTTTGCCGCCATGCGACTACAAATTTACCACCTTAGCGGCCCGGTGCGGCGGATGCTCCCTTCGCTTTTGCGGCTCCCGCCCGCCGGATCCGCGCCAGCTTCGACGCCGGAGCCACCCGCGCCAGTGCCGTTCCCGGCTCCCCGCTCTCCACCTGCGCCCCCGCATTCTGGCTCACCGCGCCTGCCAGCGCGTTCAACGCCGCCTGGTCCAACGGCTCCGAAGCCGCCGCCGCCCCGCCCGCCGCTTCCCCCCCCCCCTTGGAACCCAACAGCCGGTGCCGCACCCCCTCCATCCACCCCAGGTTCTTCTTCGGACGGCTCTCCTTGGCCTGCTCCTCCACAATGTCGGCGCTCGACATCCACGCCGCCAGCGCCCGGATGTCGCGCCCCAGGTCCGTCTTCGGCGGAATCCGGTCCCCCGATACCCACGCCTCGCTCACCCGCGGATAGTCGTTGGCCACCGGCAAATACTCCGCCACCCCCAACAAATCCGCCACCTGTTCCGGCCGCACCTTGGCGTTGCTCCCGGCCCGGTTCACAATCACCCGCACGCGCCCGGCCAGCCCCAGCCGGCTCAATTCGAGCATCCGCTTCCGCGCTAGATACAACACCTGCACCTGCGGCGTGCACACCAGGAAGATTTCCCGCGCCTCCTGCAGCGCCACCACAGCGTGCTCCTCCATCGCCTCCGACACATCCACGCAGATCGTCTCATACCGCCGCCGCGCCGCCGCCAGCAGCTCAATCATCCGCGCCGGCTCAATGCGTCCGCCAATCTGCATCTCGCTCGACCGCGTCACATCCAGCCGCCCCCGGCTCCCCACCAGTTGCTTCAGCAGCCCCTCATCCAACTCCACGTCCCGGCTCAGCGCCTCGCTCAGCGGCACCGGGTTGTTCAACCGCAGCAGGTACGAGATCAACCCGTTGCTCAAATCCAAATCCACCAGCAGCGTCTTGCGCTTGCGGTCCTCGGCCAGCGCCAGCGACGATTGCACGGCCAGCGTCGTTGCGCCCACACCCGCCTGCGCCGGCAGAAAGACGAATAAATCTTCCGAAATCGAAAACGACGCCGCGCTCGCCTCCACCCGCTGCTGCAGCCGCGTCAACGGACCGCTCAACTCGTCCATGCCGAAGGGCGCCGGCAGATACTCCCGCACCCCGTTCCGCATCAACGCGAGCAACTCATCTCCGCTCAGGTTGCCTCCCACCGCCGCCAGTTGGATGTGCGGATTCACCCGCGCCGCCGCCTCGCGCACCTGCGGCAGGTACGGAAACGAAGAGCCGTCCATCACCACCACGTGCGGAATCTGCTGCCGGATCAGTCCCTCCAGCCGGTCCGCATCCGCCACCGGCTCAAACCGCCGCAAACACGTGAATAGCCCGCTCGCCTCTAATCCCCCCCGCAACAGGGGCCAGTCAAATGCCTGCGCACTCAGTACGATACACCGCATGTCGAGATTCCTAAACCCGTCTATCGGCGGGCACAGGGAATTCCCTTAATCCGATGCCTCCCCGGAGTGGCCTAGGTCGGCCGTGCCCCGCCTCGCCCCTCCCCATCTGGCCTGGCTCGTCATCGCCCTCTGGACCGCCACCAGCGCCGTCGGCCTCTTCGCCCTCCGAGACACCAGCGCCCTCCGCATCGTCACCGCCGTCAGCCTCACCCTGTGGCCGCTCGGCGTCTTCTGGCGCATGCAGGGCATCCATCGCCGCTACGCCGGCAGCGACGAGGGTGTCCTCCGCGTCTACTCGCTTCTGTTGCAGGCCCTGGCGCCCTGCTTCCTGCTCTGGTTTATTCTTCTCTACTGGAACCTGTAGAGTCGCCTACCCCAGCCAGCGTCTCTTGTAGCGTGATCGAATCGATCAACTGGTTGGCCATGCGCGCCTGGTCGTCCCCGGCTGCTTGCCACAACGCCAGCGCCTGTTTGGCCCTCCGCCGAGCCGGCATGAAGTGTCCCGCCGCCAGCAGCGTCCCGGCCAGCAGATAAAGCGACTTGGCCCGGATCTCCTCGGATACCTGGTCGCCCGCCCCCTCCACCGCGTCATGCAACAAGGCTCCCGCCGCCCCCGCATTCCCCTCGGCCACCCACACCTGCGCCAACCCCACCGCGCCCAGCAGGTTCCACTTACTCCGCTCCTGGTCGCCCTCGGGGAATTCACTGGCCACCTTCCGCAGGTCGTCAAACGCTTCGCCCGCCAGCGCCAGGTCGTTCAATTCCAACCCCACCGCCCCCAGCGCTTGCAGCGAGCGCGCCATCGGCTCCTGTCTGCCCTGCTCACAAGCCCGCGCCGCCGTCACCGCTTCCCGCAGGTGCGCCACGGACTCCTCCGTCTTCCCCCGCCTCTGCAGCGCCGCCGCCGTTTCCAGCCGCAAATCCACCGCCAGTTTGCCGCGCGCCTTGGCCAACCGCTCCCGCGCAAACTCCTCCAACTCGCCCCACCGCTCCAGCCGTGTCAACATCTCGATCAAGAACGACGGCCCCACCCCGGCGATCACCTGTTCCTCCTCACCCCCCACCCCTTCGCTTGCCGCCATCGCCGCCTTGGCTTGCCCCGCCGCCTCGTCCCAACGCTGCATCTGGCGGTACAGCGACCCCAACTCCCAGTGAATCCCCGCCCGCCCCGCCGGACGCCCCCCCTCGATCTTCTCCCGCAACAACTGCACCAGCGACTGCTCGGCCTTCGCAAAATCCCCGTCCATCCGCGCCTGCCGCGCCGCTTCCACCCGCGCCCGGTCGGCTCGCTGCGGCGCCTCCGCCCGCCAGCGCCAGGTCAGCAACGCCGTTCCACACGCTCCACACAACACCGTCACCCCCACCAACCCGATCCCCTCATACAACACCTCCAAAACCAGCCACCCCAACCATGCCAGCGCCACCAGCCCCGCAAACAGGATGCCCAGCGCCTTCCATTGCCCTGGCTCCACGGCAGGCCGCGACCCTCCGCCAGCCCGTTTGTCCGTCTTCGCCATCTGGAGCAAGTAACCCCGCCTATCACCCCATCGGCAAGGAATCCTCCCAAGGTGACTTCAGAAATATCCGCTACACTGACCCCATGGTGGCGTCCCCCCGCAGACCCCCGCGCGATCCCCGCCTTGCGCCCCTCGCCGCCGCCTCTCAGCCGCCTTCCTCCCACTCCTCCTCCCTCGATCCCACACAGTGGCTCTCAGCCGCGGCCGCCCTCTGGCGCGCCTCCCGCCGCTCGCTGCCTGATTCGCTGCCTGCCGCCGTTCGCCTCTCTTTCTTCCTGCACACCCACGCCGCCACGCTCACCGGCGTCATCGCCCTCCCCCCTGAGCAACTCGCCTGGTTCGCCGCCCCCGGCGACTGCGTCCTCCTCTCTTCAGGCGCCTCCCATCACGCCACCGTCTTCCTCTCCATCGACCCCGGCACCCAGTCCGTCACCCTCCAGCACGACCCGGCCCATCCCCTCCCTGCCGCCGAATTCCAGCGCCAGCTCATCGCCGTCCACACGCTCGACACACCCGCCCTGCTCGAGCGTTTCCTCGACGCCCATCCCACCGAACGCGCCAACCACCGCCTCCTGCTCCAGTTCGGCGATGCCCTCCTCGACGGCGAGCGCGACTCCCTGGCCCCCTTCGCCGCCGCCTGGTTCGATCAATCCCTCTTTGCCGCCCTGCTCGCCACCAACGACGAGCGCGAACAGATCGCCGCCCAGCTCTACTACGCCCTTACCCTCGCCATGCACCGCGCCCGCCCCCAACCCGAAGCCCTCGCCGCCAAGCCCTTCGCCGACCGCCTCTACCGCCTCATGCTTGACCACACAGAGGCCGCCCTCCAGCGCCGCCTCACCGCCGCCCATCTCATCCGCATGGCCGCGGCGGCCGCTACCGCGCAGGACTTCCTCCGCGCCCACCAGCTCTTCACCCTCGTCCTCCACCGCGAACCCGGCCATCCCGGCGCCCTCCAGCAGCGCGCCTCCGCCTACTTCCACAAGCGCCGTTTCGAGGAAGCCATCGAAGACGCCCTGCAGGCCCTGGAATCGGCCACCGGAACCTACGCCGAGGCCCTCGGCGAACGCCCCCGGCTCAGCTCCGCCCCCGCCCCGCTGCCCGATCTGGCCGCCTCACGGTTCACTGACGCCGCCCTGCAGCTCTCTTCCATCTACGGCGTCCTCACCGCCTCCTGCATCGGCGCCGCGCGCTGGTATGAGGCCAAGCGCCACGCCCTCGCCTGGCAGTCGCTCAACCTCCACGAAGCCGCGCCGCTGGCCATCCTCGCCCGCGTCGAAGAGCAGTCCGGCAACCGCGCCGCCGCCCGCGCTCTCTACCTTCAGGCCGCCGCCGCCGAGCCCGACGCCACCCGCAAGTTCAACTTCGAATCGCTCGCCGACCAGTTGGCCGCCAACGGAGATCCGGCATGAGCATCGAAGCCCTCCACGCCCAACTCTCCTCGCTCGACAGCTCCGCCCAGCCCGCCCTCTACACCCGCCTCGCCATCGAACTCGCCTCCGCCCTCGCCGCCCAAAGCCGCCAACCCAACGGCTTCGACTCAAACCAGCGCGCCTTCTCCCTGCTGCCCGCGGTCGACTACCTCGTCCTCCGCGACCGCTGCCCGCAAACCGAAGTCGCCTACCGCCTCGCCGCCTTCGCCATCTGGAGCGACTGCTTCGCCGGCCACCGCGACGCCAACCTGCGCGAAGCCCTCGCCCACGCCGAACGCGCCCTCACCCTCCTCGCCGCCGCCGACCCGCCGCAGCCAGCCTCCGCCGCCTCGCTGCTCAGCGAAATGGCCGCTGCCTGGCTCCGCACCGGCGATCCCGACGCTCCCCACCACGCCGCCGCCTGCCGCCGCCGCGCCCTCGACCTCCTCCCGGCGGAAGCCAACCCGCCCCTCCACGCCCACCTCACCCACCAACTCGCCCACGCCGAAAACGCCACCCCCGGCGCCATCCCCGACGACGAAACCGCCCGCCGCTTCGAGTTCGCCATCCACTCCGCCCTCAACGCCAGCGGCCCCGCCGCCGCCCTGCCCGAAACCTGGCGCATGCTCCACTGGGCCTGGAGCATCCACCCCGAACCCAACCTGCCCCTCGTCCGCGCCTACGCGCACCTCGCCTCGCTTTACTCCGCCCTCGGCCATCATCAGGAGTCGCTGCCCTACATCTATTGCGCCATCGCTCTGGCCACCTCGCCCCACGCCGGAGCCGACGAGGCCGCCTGGGAAGCCGAGTTTCACCACATCTGGCGCCTCCTCGATCAGATCCTCGCCCCCCTCAACCTCTCCCACAAAGCCGTCGACCTCTCCACCTCGGCCCGCGGCGGCTTCGCCTCCGCACTCGAAGCCTGGCAACTCGGCAATCAACTCCTCACCCGCAACCCCTCCCAAGCCCTCCTCGCCTACGAACAGGCGCTCACGCAATTCCCCCTCTGGCCCGCCGGACTCCACGCCCGCGGCCTCGCCCAACTCCTCCTCGACAACCCCACCGCCGCCATCGACGACTTCAACGCCAGCCTCCAATTCCTCCCCAACCACCCCAAGACCCTCTTTGCCCGCTCCAAAGCCCACACCCGCCTCGGCTCCCACGACCTCGCCGCCGCCGACCTCGCCCAAGCCCGCGCCCTCGACCCCAACATCCCCGCCGCCGCTGCCACTGCATAGCCGTCGCAGGCCCTCCCACCAGCACGCGCTACAATCGACCATTCATGTTCCGCAAGGTCCTCGTCGCCAACCGAGGTGAAATCGCCGTGCGCATCCTCGGCGCACTCCGCCGTCTCGGCATTCCCTCCGTTGCCGTCTACTCGGAAGCCGACCGCACCGCCCCCCACGTGCGCCACGCTGCCGAAGCCTATTGCATCGGTCCCGCGCCTTCCGCGCAGAGCTACCTGAACATCGAACGCATCCTCGACACCGCGCGCCGCTGCGGCGCTGACGCCATCCATCCCGGCTACGGCTTCCTCAGCGAAAACGCCTCCTTCGCCCAAGCCTGCGATGCGGCCGGCATCACCTTCATCGGACCGCCCGCCTCGGCCATCCGTGCCATGGGCCTCAAAACCGAAGCCCGCATCCTCGCTCACCGCGCCAACGTCCCCACCGTCCCCGGCACCAGCGAATCGCTCACCGACTTTGCCGCCGCCCGCCAGCGCGCCGCCGCCCTCGGCTACCCCGTCATGCTCAAAGCCGCCGCCGGTGGTGGCGGTAAGGGCATGCGCGCCGTGTATGACGAGTCCACGCTTGAAGCCGCCCTGCGCGACGCCTCCTCGGAAGCCGAATCGAGCTTTCGCGATGCTTCCGTCTACCTCGAAAAATTGATCGAACGCCCGCGCCACATCGAGGTCCAGATCTTCGGCGACCGCCACGGCAACCTCATCCACCTCGGCGAACGCGAATGCTCGCTCCAGCGCCGCCATCAAAAGGTGATCGAGGAGTGCCCCTCGCCCTTCGTCGAACGACACCCCGGCCTCCGCCAGCGCATGGGCGCCGCCGCCATCGCCGCCGCCCGCGAAGCCGGTTACTACAACGCCGGCACCGTCGAGTTCCTCGTCGACGAGCAGGCCAACTTCTACTTCCTCGAAATGAACACGCGCCTTCAGGTGGAGCATCCCGTCACCGAGATGGTCACCGGCATCGACCTCGTCGAATGGCAACTGCGCGTCGCCTCTGGCGAGCCCCTGCCGCTCACACAGGACCAGATCGAATGGCGCGGCTCAGCCGTCGAATGCCGCGTCTACGCCGAAGACCCCGACCACAACTTCTTCCCTTCGCCCGGCCTCATCACCCGCTACGACCCGCCCTTCGGCCCCGGCATCCGCCTCGACTCCGGCGTCCAGGCCGGCTACACCGTCCCGCTCGACTACGACCCCATGCTCGCCAAGCTCGCCGCCTGGGGCTCCACGCGCGACCAGGCCATCCGCCGCCTCCGCGACGCCGCCGCCCGCTTCACCATCTCCGGCATCCGCACCAACCTCGCCTTCTTCCTCGACCTCCTCGCCGACCCCGATTTCCGCGCCGCCGCCATCCACACCGGCTTCATCGCTGAATGGCTCGCCCGCCGCGCCCGCCCCACGCCCACCGCCCAACAGGAACTCATCGCCGCCCTCGCCGCCTCGCTGGCCACCACCGCATCCGCCGCGCCCGCCGCCGCCGCGTCCGCCACCCCTTCCTCCAACGGCGCCGGCTCACAATGGCGCTCCACCGGGAGGAGCACCCAACTGCGATGAAGCGCCTCATCCAAGCCAACGGCCGCTCCGGCTCGCTCGACTTCACCCGCGACGGCACTCACCTCCGCTTCCATCTCACCTGGGACGACGGCGCTCACGACACCGGCCTCTGCGAAGCCGTCGAAAGCGCCCCCGGCGTGTGGAGCCTCCTCTGGGAAGGCCAGAGCTTCGAAGCCATCCTCGAACCCGGCGCCGTCATCGTCAACGGCACGCGCATCGCCGCCACCTCGCTCGACCCGCGCAACTGGAGCCCCGCCGACGCCCACGCCGCCGCTTCCGGCCCCGCTCACATCACCGCCCCCATGCCCGGCAAACTCGTCCGCGTCCTCGTGGCCGAGGGCGACACCGTCGAGGAAGGGCAGGGAATCGCCGTCGTCGAAGCCATGAAAATGCAAAATGAAATGCAGGCTCCCCGCGCCGGCATCGTGCGCGGATTGCGCGCCGCCCCCGGCGCCACGGTTGCAGCCGGCGAAGTTCTCGCTACGATTGAATAAACATGGCAAGCGCGACCACGGTTTGTCCTCACTGCGGCGGCACCGGCTGGCGCATCCACGAAAAAGGCGGCCTCTCCGGCGCCGAACGCTGCGACTGCTTTAAGGTCCAGCGCGCCGAACGGCTCGTCGAAGCCTCGGGCATCCCGGCCAACTACGCCAAAGCCAGCTTCGAAAACTTCATCCACTTCCACCACGACCAACAGCAGGCAACCAAACTCGTCGACGCCTTCAAGGCCTCCTACGACTTTGCCGAACGCTTCCCCCACCGCACCGACAAGCCCGGCCTGCTGTTCGTCGGCCCTACCGGCGCCGGCAAAACCCACCTCGCCGTCGCCGTCATGCGCCGCCTCATGCAAAAAGGATTCGAGGCTCTCTTTTTCGGCTACCAGGAACTGCTCGAAAACCTCAAGTCCAGCTACGACCCCGCCTACGGCGCCGCCCTCCGCGAATCCTACCAGCGCGCCCTGGAGTGCGAAGTCCTCGTCCTCGACGACCTCGGCGCCTACCGCGTCACCGACTGGGTCCTCGACACCGTCACCCACCTCATCACCGTCCGCTGCAACGAACGCCGCCCCGTCATCGCCACCACCAACCTCGTCGAAAGCCGCGCCGACCTCGGCCGCCGCACCGCCTCCGGCGAAACCGACACGCGCTATCTCCTCGGCGAACGCATCGGCGAACGCGCCCGCTCCCGCGTCATGGAAATGTGCACCGTCATCCGCATGCACGGCGTCAGCGATTACCGCGAACGTCCCTCCGCGCGCTGACGCCGCCCGGCCTCTCGCCCGCCCCGTCTGCCCGCCCGGCTCTCAACCGGCTCGCCGCCGCCGGGGCCCGCGCTCCCGCTGGCCCCGGCCTGTCCCGCGAACCTCTCGTCCGGTCTGTCGCCCGCTCCCCGCTGCCCCTGCCTCAGCCCGCCATCGGCTCGTCCGCGCTGCCCCCATAGATCGACGGCACCTTCCCGCCCATCGGCCGCAGCCACGCCGCCAACTGCCCCCGGTGGTGAATCGTGTGGCTCATCAGGAAGTTCAAATAGGCCACCGCCGGGAAGTTGAACATGCCGAAGAAATCCACCGGCTTGGCCAGCGCCGCCCCATCCATCGCCTTCACCTTCTCCACCAGCGCCGGAATGTTCGCCTGGTACCACTCGGCGATCACCGCCCCGCTCTCGCCCTTCGGCATCCCCTGTTCATCCCAATCAAAGGCCCCATTCAGAATCCCCTCCAGGAAGATCTTCTCGGCCACCGCGATGTGCCAGGCCAACTCGCCCGCCTCCCGCGCCTTCTCATCAGCCTTGAAACCCATCTTCCCGGCTGGGATCGCCCCGAGCACCTTGCCTGTCACCGGAAACTCAAATTCGTGGCTTCCCAGCAGAAAGTCACGGAGAAACGTTGCTTGTTCATGCGTCATATCCGCAGTATACGGATCTGCGCACAAATGCCAAGCGAAAAATAGAAGAAAAGGCGAACGGGTAGGTAAGAACCCGCTTCACCGCCGCGGCACAGGCTGCACCCTCCGCCGCTCCTGCCCATGCCCGTCACCCCGCCCCCGGCCCCGTTCCAACCGCGCCGCCGCCGCCGCCCGCGCCGCTTCATCAATCTGTATCTGGTTGTCCACCCGCCGCGCTCCCCCCAACCGCGCCAGCCGCGTCGCCACCCCCTTGCGCTGGATCACCTTCGTCTTCCCCTCCAAGATCGCCACGCCCCCCCGTACCTTCACCGTAAACCCATCCTCGCCAATCTTCGACTTGGCAAACCGCCGCCGGATGTCGCCCTCAATGTCGGCATCCGTCCGCGGCGCCGCTTTTGCAGGCGCTTTCACAGCCGGCTTGGCCGCCCCCGTCCGCGGAATGTCCGCCCCCGTCAGGCCCGCCGCCACCGCCAACGCCAGCAACACGATTCGCATACGTGTACTCAGTGCCCCACTGCTGATAAAATTCGCACATGCAAAACGCCGCTCTCCCCTCGCGCCGCACGCTGCTCTCGGGCGCCGCCCGCGCCGCTGCCGTCTTCTCGGCCAGCTCCTACATGCGCATCCTCGGCGCAAACGACCGCGTCAACCTCGGTGTCATCGGCGTCGGCGAGCGCGGACGCCACGTCATGGGCCGCTTCATGGCCACCAACAAGGTCGATGTCGGCGCCGTCTGCGACATCTACGCCAACCAGATCGACCTCGCCAAACAAAAGGCCACCGCCGCCAAGACCTTCAACGACCACCGCAAGCTCCTCGAGATGAAGGATCTCAACGCCGTCCTCATCGCCACCCCCGACCACTGGCACTCCCGCACCGCCATCGACGCCCTCAACGCCGGCAAGGATGTCTACGTCGAAAAGCCGCTCACCCTCACCATTGAAGAAGGTCCGCGCATCGTCAAGGCCGCCCGCGTCAACAACCGCGTCTGCCAGGTCGGCATGCAGCAGCGCTCCGGCCGCCACTACATCCAGGCCAAGAAGGTCTTCATCGACTCCGGCCGCATCGGCAAAGTCACCCTCGCCCGCACCTGGTGGCACGGCAACGGTTACCACCTGCGCAAAGCCCCGGCCTCTCTCCAAAGCCTCCCCTCCAACCTCGACTGGGCCCGCTACCTCGGCCCCCTCAAGTGGCGCGACTACGACCCGCAGCAGTATTACAACTTCCGCGCCTACCTCGACTACGGCGGCGGCCAGGTCACCGACCTCTTCACCCACTGGGTCGACGTCGTCCACATGCTGCTCGGCCGCGACAACCCCACCTCGGGCGTCGCCGCCGGCGGCGTCTATCACTACAAGGACGGCCGCACCGCGCCTGACACCATCAACGTCCTGCTCGAATACGGCGGCGACTTTACCTGCACTTTTGAAGCTACCCTCGCCCCCGGCGTCCGCGGCGCGGCGGTGGAGATTTGCGGCACCCAGGGCCGCCTCTGGATCGACCGCTCCAAGTACGAGTTCTACCCCTCCGAGCCGCGCAACGCCCCGCCCGAGACCTACATCGTTCCCGTCGAGGAAAACCGCGCCGACCAGCTCACGCTCGATCACGTCCAGAACTTCCTCGATTGCGTCGTCTCCCGCGCCCGCCCCAACGGCGACGTCTACATCGGCCACCGCTCGGCCGCCGCTTCCCACCTCGGCAACATCTCTTACGTCGAGAAACGCCGCCTCAACTACAACCCCGACCGGGAAGAAATCCTGCCGCTCTAACGGCGCGCGCCGCACACCGCCCGCGAACTGCAAAAAGAAAGAGGGCCGGCGCCGGTAAGCGCTCAGCCCTCTGTTCAACTCGTTGCAGGGAAACTCTCTCTGCCGAGGCGGCTGCTTATTGCGCCGCCGGAGCCACCACGTTCACATAGACCGTGTTGCTCTCCATGCCTTCCATCTTTACCGTCAGCGGCATCGGACCGGCCACCGCATCGGCGGGCACTTCAAACCGCACGCCCACCGTGCCCACCTGGCCCACCACGCCTCCGGCCCACACGACCTTCAGCGCGCGCTCGCCGCTCCACAGTTCCACCGGAGCCGCCACCAGGAAGTCCGGCACCGGTGGGAACGCAAACCCATCCAGCATGTTCGGCTGGTAGCGCCCAAAGCCCGTCCCGTACACCGTGATCGTCTCGCCCGGCTTCACCGGGTTCTCCGTGTCCACGCTCGTGCCGTCGGCATGCGCGGCCATCACCCAGGCCTGCGATTCGGCCATCTTGTGGAACAGCCCCGGTGCGCAGTCGGTCACCGTAAACGTGCCTTCCACATCCGGAGCCCCCACGCGCTTCACCACCAACTTGTATTTGCCCGCCGCCAGGTCCAACGGCAACTGCGCATTGATCTGCGCCGGCGAGACATACACCAGCGGCAGAATGCGGTCGTCCGCCACCACGCTTACGTCGCCCACCGTCTGCGCCAGCGGATTCGCCGGTCCCTCCACATACTCGGCCGCCAGGTTCTCACCCACAATGGCAATCAGCGACCCCGGCGCCACCGTCTTCGACGGCGTCTCCGCCGCCGCGTTCCGCACGCCCGTTTCGGCGATGAACGGCACCTTGTCAAAACCCGCCACCGCGTGCACCGGCCGCGACAGCGTCGCCGTGGCCGACGTGAACGCGCCCGACAGATCGCCGCTCCAGCGCCGGAACTTGTACCCCGGTCCCGCCTTTGCCGTCACCGTCACAAAGGTGTCCGCCGGCAGGAAGCCATCCGCCGACGGCGGTTCGGTCGTAATCTGCGCCGCGCCTTCCGGATCCGTCGTCACCTGCACCCGGTAGGCCGTGCGGAAATTCGCCGTTACCTGCTGTGTCTCCACCCCACCCATCGTGAACGTCCTCACGCGCTCGCCGCCATCGGCCCAGCCTGTGAACTCAAACCGGTGCACGTCGCTCAGCGGATGCGCCGCCGGCGCCGCCAGCGTCACCGCCGTGCCTTCACGGCGGTCAATCGTGCACGGGGTCATGCAATCGGCCCCATCCACCGTCACCGGCGCGCCCACCGGATTCGACCGGATCGTCACCTGTCCCAGCAGCTCATACTCGGCCACAATGCTGAACGCCAAACCGTTGGCCTGGTCCGGCACCGTCAACTCCTGCGTCGCCTCGCCGCCGTTTGACCAGCCCTTGAAAATGTACCGCCGCCCCCGCGCATCGGTCTGCTCGGCCGGCGCCGACACCTGCACCTTCCGGCCCGCCGCAAACACAAAGTAGTTCGCCGGCCAGTTGTCGCGGCCGTCGATCACCACCTTCAGCCCCGACGGCTTCGTCGTGATCGAGGTCGACACCCCGGCACAAACACCGCCGTCAACGTCTCGAACTGGTTGTTCGTCGTGATCTGGCCCACTTCATACAGAAAATCATTCCCCTGTCCGGTCGCAAACTTGTCGAATACCCACAGCTTACCCGTGCGGTCGGTCTGCGGACTCGGCGCGCCAATAATGTGCTTCGAGTTCGGCGCCAGGTCAAACTCGCCCACGCACATCGGCCGGATCGTCGGATTCACATACGGCGTCTGCTGGCCGAAAAACGTGCACGGTCCGTCGCCGCCCGCGGTGCCCACCTCCACCCGGTCCACCCGCACCTTCAGCAACTCCGGCTGCGTCCGCATCACCAGCCGCTTGGCCGGAGTGAACCGCGCCACCAGGGTCAACGGCTGGTTCACCGTCACCTGCCGCAAATACTCATTCGGCGGCGTCGCGTTCACCGCCCAGCCCAGGAACACAAAGCCCGGAAACGGGAACGCGTTCAGCGAAGTCAAGCCTTCCTGCACCCACACCCTCCCGCCGCTCAGATAGCACGTGCCCCCAATGGTCACCACACCCACACGGAAGATCTCCGGCACCGGCGTGCCCGGCGCTCCGCACTGCACGCCCGACTCGGCCACCAGCGGATTGCCCGAATACGTGTTGGAAAACTGCAGGTCCACCCGGTACTCCGCCGTGTGCTGCAACTCATACCACGTCGTCGCCGGCCCCACCGTCACCGTATGAAACCGGTCGTCGGCATTCGACAGAAACCCCGTATTCTCTTTCCACGAAAAATTGCAGAAACGCGAAGCGTTGTCCGGGGTCCAGTACTGGCACCGCGGCGTCGCCGTCTCGTTGTCTAGCAGCCGGATTGGCGCACCCAGGATGTGCTTGCTCCCTAACGGCCAGAAAAAGGAAGCCGCTCCCCGGTATTCCGCCCCATCCACGGTGAACGTGATGCGCGGGTCCGTTGCCCGCACCACCACCTGCTGCCCGGCTGGCCCCGGAGCCGGCGGATTGTTGGGTAATTGCCCCCAAACAGCCCCGCCCCCCCAGACGGCGAAGGCAGCGAGCATGCCCGCCCCCCGGATCGCCTTCCTCTGGAATGCCTTGCCCGTTCGGGCGCCGGTTGGTGTGATAGGTTGCCGCATATCTCCATTGGCTTGATCGGCGGCACCACGCCAAACCTTTAGCGTTTTCCTCTTCCGGGGGTACTCCCCTGGGGGAAGGCGAACCACCCTACCCCTGCGCCCTCCTTACTCCCCCCCAATCACAGGCTTTTTCGCCAGCAATCACAATTAGTTAACGCTTTTGCCACTTGGCCCGTCTGTTATACTTGGGCCAGATGAGGGCCTTTGCGCCGTCCAGCCGACAAGCCGGACGAGTCCACTCCTAGGGAGCTCCGGATGCACCACAGTTTCAAACTTGTCATCGTCACGCTGTCCACCATCCTGTTGGCTACGTTGATGATCGGCACCCTCCTCGGAGGCAGCGAAGACACCCAGGACGCCTATCGTCACTTCGCCGTCTATACCGAAGTCATCTCCCGCATCAAGAGCGATTACGTCGAAGAGCCCGACATGAAGAGCGTCACCCTCGGCGCCCTCAACGGCCTGCTCGAGTCCGTCGACCCCTACGCCAGCTACCTCAGCGCCGACCAGTACAAGCAATACCTCGCCAACAAGAACGCCAAAAACGCCGCTACCGGCCTCATCCTCTCCCGCCGCTTCGGCTATGTCGGCGTCGTCGACTCCATCCCCAACTCGCCCGCTGATAAGGCCGGCCTCTCCACCGGCGATGTCCTGGAAACCATTGCCGGTGTCGCCACCCGCGACATGCCGCTGGCCTACGCCGAAATGCTCCTCGAAGGCGCCCCCGGCACCACCATCGAACTCACCGTCATGCGCGTCCGCCGCGGAACCGAAGCCACCAAGGTCGCCCTCATCCGCGAACCCCTCAAGCTGCCCGCCCTCACCGCCGAAATGAAGGGCGATGGCGTCGCCGTGATCAAGGTCCTCAGCCTCGAAACGGGCAAGTCCCGCCAGGTCGCCGCCAAGCTCGCTGAGCTCACCAAACAGGGCGCCCAGAAGCTCGTCCTCGACCTTCGCCACAACGCTTCTGGCGACGCCGCCGAGGGCATCGCCCTGGCCAACCTCTTCCTCGACAAAGGTCTCATCACCTACCTCCAGGGCCAAAAGCACCCCAAACAGGAATTCAATGCCGAGGCAACCAAGGCCGTCTGGAAACAGCCCCTCGTCGTGCTCACCAACCGCGGCACCGCCGGCGGAGCCGAGATCGCCGCCAACGCCCTGGCCGAAAATAAGCGCGCCGAAGTGGTCGGCGAACGCACCTACGGCGACGCCGCCCTGCGCAAAGCCCTCACCATGGACGACGGCAGCGCCGTCATCCTCTCCGTGGCCAAATACTATGGCTCCGGCGGCAAGTCGATCCAGGACAACGGCGTCACCCCCACCGTCCCGGTCGCCGAACAGGATGCCGCCGCCGACGACGACGAAACCGAAACCACCCCCGCTCCCGCCCCTTCGGGCGAGGACCGCCAGTTGAAGACAGCCATCGAAGTCCTGGTGAAGGGTAAGGCCGGCATCGCCCAGGCCACCCCGGGCGCTGCCGCCGGCTCCTCCACGGTCCGTCCGGCCACCAGCCTCGGCGTCCCCACGGCGCCGCCGAAATAAAGTTCTCAATTCCTCAGGGAGTCCCCCACGGAGACCCACCAGGGAGACAAAGACACAGACATGCCTCTCTACGAATATAAATGTGACGGGTGCGGCAGCACCTTCGAAGTGATCCAGAAGTTCTCCGACGAGCCCCTCTCGGTCCACGAGCAGTGCGGCGGCGCCGTCCGCCGCCTCATCAGCTCGCCTGCCCTGCAGTTCAAGGGCACCGGCTGGTACGTCACCGACTACGCCAAGTCCGGCAGCGGCGGAAGCGCCAAGTCCAACGGCTCCTCGGAATCGAAAAGCGAATCGAAGTCCGAGTCCAAATCCGACTCCAAGTCCGATTCCTCGTCGTCGTCTTCTTCTTCTTCTGAGAGCAAGCCGGCGGCCTCCACCACCAGCTCCTCCAGCGACAAGAAGTAGCAATTCGCCGCCCGCATTCCGATTTCACCAAAGCGCCCCCGCCCGTGTGATACGCTCCCTTGAGTAGCGTATGATCAGGGGCGCATTCACTTTCCACACTGTTCTTCTGTCCGTCGCCGCGGTCTCGTCGTTGCATGGCGCGCAAACCACCGACGCCTCCCTCGCCCGCTCCTTTGATTCCACCGCTAAGCCCTTCCTCGCCGCTTACTGCCTCGGCTGCCACGGCGGCGAAAAGCCCGCCGCGCAGTTCGATCTGAAGCCCTACTCCACCTACGCCGCCGTCGTCCGCGACCACGCCCACTGGTCCCACATCCTCGACCGCGTCAGTTCCGGACAAATGCCTCCGAAAGCCATGAAGCAGCCGCCCCCCGCCCAGCGCGCCGCCTTCGTCGCCTTCATCCGCGACCTCCGCGCCCACGAAGCCCGCAAAAACTCCGGCGACCCCGGCCCTGTCCTCGCCCGCCGCCTCAGCAACGCCGAGTACAACTACACCATCCGCGACCTCACCGGCGCCGACCTCCGCCCCACCCGCGAATTCCCCGTCGACCCCGCCAACCCCGAGGGCTTCGACAACACCGGCGAGTCGCTCACCATGTCGCCCGCCCTGCTCAATAAATACCTCCAGGCCGCCCGCGAAGTGGCCAACCACGCCGTCCTCACCCCCGACAGCATCGACTTCGCCCCGCATCCCATGCTCGTCGAAACCGACCGCGAAAAATACGCCATCCAGCGCATCGTCAACTTCTACTTCAGCCAGCCCACCGACTACGCCGCTTACTTCGCCGCCGCCTGGCGCTACAAACACCGCGCCGCCCTCGGCCAGCCCGATGCCACGCTCGACTCCCTCGCCGCCTCGGCCAAACTGAGCAAAGTCTACCTGCCCCACGTCTGGGGCATCCTCGGCGAAGGCGTCACCGAGCCCGAAGTGGGCCCCATCCTCAAACTGCGAACCATGTGGCGCGCCCTCCCCGCACCCGCCGCCAACGGCGCTTACGACGAAAAGGCCCTGCGCTCGCAATGCGCCGCCATGCGCGATTGGGTCAAACAACTCCGCGCCCGCACCGCCCGCCAGTTCGCCGCCCCCTTCGTCGCCCGCCTCAGCCCCACCTCGCAGCCCATCATGAACTGGAAGCTGCGCGCCTTCGCCGCCAGCCGCCGCGACTTTGACCGCGACGCCCTCCGCCTCGCCTCTGACCCGCCGCTCACCCTCCCCACCATCCCCCGCTACCCCGGCCTCGGCCGCGAATCCGCCGTCCGCGCCGCCGCCCTCATGATCAAGTCCCGCATCGGCGACCCCGACCTCATCGTCCCCGACGGCCAGCGCGCCCAGTACGAAGACGCCTTCGCCCGCTTCGCCCACGTCTTCCCCGACGTCTTCTTCATCAGCGAACGCGGCCGCTTCTTCCCCGACGACTCCCAGGACAAAGGCCGCCTCTTGAGCGCCGGCTATCACAACGTGATGGGCTACTTCCGCGACGACCAGCCCCTCATGGAACTCATCCTCGACGACGCCGGCCGCGCCCGCCTCAACCGCCTCTGGACCGAGTTCGACTTCATCGCCGACTTCACCGCCCGCACCTGGGTCCAATACTTCTTCAACCAAAGCGGCGAGGTCGAAGACAAAGGCCGCGAGTCCGGCTCCATCCGCCCGTCGGACAAAGAGGTGAGCGCCACGCCCGTCATCATGAACCTCCGCGACGCCTATCTCGCCAAGGCCCGCGCCGTCCCCACCAACGACCCCCTTGCCATCCCCGCCATCGAGTATCACTTCAAGTGGGTCGACGAAACCCTGCGCTCCATCGAGAAGCTCCGCGTTGATGCCGAACCCAAACACGTCGACGCCCTGCTCGCCTTCGCCGCCCGCGCCTATCGCCGCCCCCTCACCGCCGCCGAGCGCGAAGGCATCGTGCGCTACTACTCGAAGCTCCGCGAAAAGGACGCCCTCACCCACGAAGAGGCCATCCGCGACTCCCTCGTCAGCATCCTCATCTCGCCCAAGTTCTGCTACCGCCTCGACTCGGCCTCCTCGCCCGCCGCCGACACCTCGTCCACGCGCGCTCCGCTCTCCGGCCCCTCCCTCGCCAGCCGCCTCAGCTACTTCCTCTGGGCCAGCATGCCCGACGACAAGCTCCTCACCCACGCCGCCGCGGGCGACCTCAACAACCCCACCGCCCTCGCCGCCGAAGCCCGCCGCATGCTCGCCGACCCACGCGCCCGCGGCCTCGCCACCGAATTCGCCGGCAACTGGCTCGACTTCCGCCGCTTCGAATCCCACAACGCCGTCGACCGCGCCCGCTTCCCCTCCTTCGACAACGACCTCCGCCAGGCCATGTTCGAAGAGCCCGTCCGCTTCGTCGAAGACATCATCCGCCGCAACCGCCCCATCCTCGACCTCCTCTACGCCAAGGACACCTTCGTCAACGCCCCGCTGGCCAAACACTACGGCATCCCCAACCCGCCCGCCGCCGGCGTTTGGACCCACATCCCCGACGCCTCCCCCTACGGCCGAGGCGCCCTGCTCCCCATGTCCGTCTTCCTCACCCAAAACGCCCCCGGCCTCCGCACCAGCCCCGTCAAGCGCGGCTACTGGGTCGTGCGCCGTGTTCTCGGCGAAGTCATCCCGCCCCCGCCTCCCAACGTCCCCGAACTCCCCGCCGACGAAGCCAAGAGCGACCTCACCCTCCGCGACATGCTCGCCAAACACCGCGACAACCCCGCCTGCGCCAGTTGCCACGCCCGCTTCGATAGCTTCGGCCTCGCCTTCGAAGGCTACGGGCCCATCGGCGAACGCCGCGCCAACGACCTCGCCGGCCGCCCCGTCCAAACCACCGCCGACTTCCCCAACGGCACCCAAGGCACCGGCTACGAAGCCGTATTACGATATATTCAACAGAATCGCGAGAGAGAGTTCGTCGACAACCTCTGCCGCAAGCTGCTCGCCTTTGCCCTGGGCCGCTCGCTCATCTTGTCCGACGAAGAAGTGCTGGAACGCATGAAGCAATCGCTCGCCGCCAATGGCAATCGCTTTGCCGCCCTCGTCGAGCCCATCGTCACCAGCGAACAGTTCCGCAACCGCAGGGTTGCCATCGCGCAATCAGGAGGCGACTAGGATGATCCGCACCACATCGAACCCACTCTCCCGCCGCACGCTCCTTCGCGGCGCCGGAGTCGCCATGGGACTCCCCTGGCTGGAATCCCTCGCCCGCGCCGCCGGTACCACCGCCGCTTCGCCTTATCCCAAGCGCTTCGCCGTCCTCTTCATGGGCAACGGCGTCAATGAGGACCACTGGTCGGCCGTTGGCGACGGCCCCGCCATGACGCTCGGCAAAACCCTTGAGCCCCTCGAACCGCTCAAGCACAAAATCAACGTCATCCACGGACTCTTCCAGAAGCGCGCCACGGGGCAGGGAATTCACCCCGCCCAAACCGGCAGCCTGCTCTCCGGAGCCGTCATCCAGAAGGGCGCCATCATCCGCGCCGGCATCACCGTCGACCAGGTCATCGCCAACAAAATCGGCCAGGACACCGCGCAGTCCAGCATCATCCTCGCCTGCGAACAGCCCATGACCGGCTATCACGAAACCAACTTCTCGATGGCCTACAGCTCGCACATCTCCTGGCAAAGTCCCGACTCGCCCGTCCCCGTCGAGGTCTACCCCTCGCTCGCCTTCGACAACCTCTTTGAAAACCGCGGCAGCCTGCGCAACATGAGCATCCTCGACCGCGTGAAAGAGGACGCCGCCTCGCTCGGCACGCAGATCAGCTCCACCGACAAGGCCAAGCTCGACGAATACTTCACCAGCGTGCGCGAAGTGGAAAAGCGCGTCGAACGTATGCGCGGCGCCGAAGACAAGGCCGCCGATGCCGCCAAGGGCAAAAACAAGCCGCTGCTGGCCATGGAGCGCCCCGCCAACGGCCTCCCCGAAGACCTCCGCGAGCACGCCCGCCTCATGTGCGACATCATCGCCATCGCCTTCCAAACCGACAAGACCCGCGTCGCCTCGCTCCTGCTCGCCCGCGATCTCTCCGCGCTCTACTACCCCTTCCTCGAAGTCACCGACGGCCACCACGCCGCCTCGCACGACAACTCCAGCGGCGGCTACGAGCGCATCTCGCGCTTCCACCTCAGCCAGCTCGCCTACCTCGCCACCAAGCTCGACGCCATGCCCGAAGGCGACGGCACCGTGCTCGACCACTCCTGCCTCATGTGGATCAACAACATGTGGATCGGCCGCAAACACGACAACACGCGCCTCCCCCTCGTCCTCGCCGGCGGCCTCGGCGGCACGCTCAAAACCGGCCGCACCCTCGACTACCTCAAGTCAGGCGACAACAACCGCAAGCTCTGCAGCCTCTTCCTCTCGCTCATGGATCGCATGGACATCCAGCTCGACAGCTTCGGCGACGCCGATACGCGCCTGGCAAACCTCTAGGCGTCTTTCGTCTCCGCGCGTCCGCAGCCCCGCCACCGCGCCCCGCCCCCCCCCCCCCCCCCCCCCCCGCCCCCCGCCAGCCCCCGAGGTCCCCGCCGCCCTCACTCCCCTGCGGATGAAACCCCACCACCCGCTTATACTCCTCCACCGCGTTAAACAAAATCGGGCACAACGCCACCCACCGGTCCTGCGACGCCCGCCTTGACCCCAGCGTGTGTGCCCCCGTCGCCACATGCGGAAACTCCCGGCACGCCTTCGGCCGCGCCTCATAAATCAAACACAGCGTCCCATCGAGAAACACACACCCCTCCTCCTTTGTCCGCAACTCATGCTGCGCCGGCGCCCCTGCCACGCCCACCAGGTAGAGCCGCTCCACCTCATCCACCGTCGTCCCCAAATGCCGCGCAATCGCCGCGATGTCCTCCCCGCTCACCGCCACCTCGCCATGCCGGCAGCAATTCGCACACACCGTGCAGTCCACATGCGACTGCACCTCTTGCGCGATGATCTGAAACGGACCGCTCGGGTAGTGATGATTGGCCAGATACCGCCGGAACGCAACGTTCTCCGCCGCCTTCTCCGTCCCGAGCCGGAAGACCTCACCCAGATCGGTAACCACACCCCACCCTACGCCTTCCCCTGGCCGGAGCCAAGCGAAATCGCAGCCCCGCCTGAACCCTAGTCGCCGTGCGCCGGCGAAATCACCGCTTCCTCGCTCCGCTTGCCACGCGCAAACCACGCCCGCGCATCTTCAATCAGCGAGTAGCCCACCGGCACCACCAGCAGCGTCAGAATCAGGCACAACGACTGCCCGCCGATGATCGTCACCGCGATCGCCGACCGTTGCGAGGCGCCCACGCCCATCCCTATCGCCGTCGGAATCAACCCCGCGATGATCGACAGCGTCGTCATCAGAATCGGCCGCAACCGCACCCGGTTGGCCTCCAGAATCGCCTGCCGCAGCGGCAATCCCTCGGCCCGCAAATGGTTCATGTAGTCGATCTGCAAAATGCCATTCTTCTTCACAATGCCCAACAGCAGCAGCACGCCCAGCGCGCTGAACAGGTTCAGCGAACGCCCCGTCGCAATCAGGCTGAACAGCGCGAACGGAATCGACAGCGGCAGAGTTGCCATGATGATGAACGGATGCAGCAGGCTCTCGAACTGCGCCGCCAGCACCATGTACATGAAGATCGACGCCAGGCTGATCGCCATCAGCATGTTCGCCGTCGTCTCCTCCAACACCTTCACCTGCCCGCTGAACACCGATTGATAACCCACCGGCATGCCCACACGCTCCAGCGCCGCCGTCGCCGCGTCGGCCGCCTCGCCCAGCGCATGCCCCGAGGCCACGTTTCCATAAATGCCCACCGAAAACTGCCGCGCGTAGCGGTCAATGCGCGATGGCCCCAACCCTCGCTCCAGGCTCGCCACCGAATCCAGCCGGATCAACCCCAGCCGCGCTGAAGGCACCAGCAGCCGGCTCACCACCGTCGGATCGTCGCGCTGCCCCGGCATCAGCCGCATCGTCACCGGATACTGCTCGGAGTCTTCCTTGAACGTCGAAATCTCATCCTCGCCCGACATCAACAGCCGCACCGCACCGGCAATGTCCGACACCCGCACGCCCAAATCGCTCGCCAGTTGCCGGTCAATGGTCACCTGCAACTCCGGATTGTTCAGGTTCAGGTTCGCCTTCAGGTCCGTCAGCGACGGCTCCTTCTGCATCTCCAGCAGCGCGGCCTTCGAAATCGGAACCAGCTTGTTGATGTCCGGCCCCAGAATCTGCAGCCGGATCGGCGAAAACGTATCGCGACCGCCCAGCACGTTGGGAAAATTGATCCGCGGCCGGTATTGCGCATACTCCTTGATCGCCTCGCGCACCTTCTGCCCCATCTCTTCAATCGAGCCTCGCTCCGACGGCGGCGCCAGCAGCACGGTGGAAAACGACATCGTCACGCGATCCAGAAACAGCGACGAACCCGGCACCGTCAGGATCACCCCCGGCACCTTCTCAATCTTGCCTAGCATCTCCAGCGTCACCCTCTCGGTCCGCTCCAGCGAACTGCCTTCCGGCAGCTCCAGAAAAATGCCCAGCTCCGACTGATCCTCCTGCGGCATCCAATCGCGCCCGATCCTCTGATTCAGAAAGTACGTCGAGCCCAGCGTCACCAGGCAGATGCCCACAATCACCCAACGGTGATTCAATGACCAGGTCAGAATGCCCAGATAGGCCCGCTCAATCCAGTTCGGCTCATGATGCCCGTGCGCCTTGTGGCCCCCCGCCGCCCCCTTGCGCCGCAACAGCCGCGCCGCCAGCGACGGCGTCACCGTGAACGCCACCAGCATCGACACCAGAATCGACACCGCCATCGTCCACCCAAACTGGTTCAGAAACCGCCGCGCATAGCCCGACATAAAGGCGATCGGCACAAAGATGATCACCAGAGAAATCGTCGTCGCCACCACGGCCATTGAAATTTCCTTGGTCGCCTGGATCGCCGCTTCCTTCGGCGGCAGGTTCTTCTCCTCCAGGAACCGCACGATGTTTTCCAGCACAATGATCGCGTCGTCGATCACAATGCCCACCGCCAGCGTCAGCCCCAGCAGCGTCATCGAGTTCAACGTGAAATCCATCACCCGCAACACCGTGAACGTCGTGATGATCGAGGTCGGAATCGCCAGCGCGCTGATCAACACCGTCCGCCAGTCGCGAATAAACAGGAACACGATCAACGACGCCAGCAGCGATCCCAACACCAAATGCTCCTCCAGCGCCGCCACCGACGCCCGGATGTAGGTCGCCTGCTCCTTGATCAGCTCCGTCTTCACCCCCGACGGCAACTGCCCCTTCACCGTCTCCAGCTTCGCCAGCACCCCGTCCACCACCTCCACCGTGTTCGTCCCCGTCTGCCGCTGAATCCCCATCGTCACCGCCGGCTGCCCGCGCAGCCACGCGAATGTCCGCTTCTCGGCCATCCCATCTTCGGCATAGCCAATATCCCGCAACCGCACCGGCGCCCCCGCCACATTCTTGATGATGATGTCGTTGAACTCCTGCACCGACTCCACCCGCCCCATCGTCCGCACCCCCACCTCTTGCGGACCATTGATCATGCGCCCCCCCGGCGCTTCGATGTTCTCCGTCCGCACCGCCCGCTCCACATCCTGCGCCGTCAGGTTGTAGGCGTTCAGCTTGTTGATGTCCAGAAACAGATTGATCTGCCGGCTGCGTGCCCCGCCAATGTCGATCGCCGCCACCCCGTCCACGGTCTCCAGCGACCGCCTCACCTGCTTGTCGGCCACCTCGGTCAACTCACGCACCGAGCGGTTGCCGAACACCGCAATCGTCACCACCGGGTCGCGGTCCAGCTCCGCCTTCTGCACCACCGGCGGTTGAATGTTCGGCGGTAGCCGCCGCATCGCCCCGCTCACCTTCTCGCGAATATCCTCCACCGCCGAGTTGATGTCCCGCTCCAGCACGAACGTGATCATCACCGTCGCCGACCCCTCGGTCACCATCCCGCGGATCTCTTCAATGCCGCTCACCGACGACACCGCCTCCTCCACCGGCAGCGACACCTGCGACACCATCTCCTCCGGACTCGCCCCCGGCAGCCTCAGCCGCACATAAATCGTCGCCGGATCCGACTGCGGAAAGAGATCCACCCCCAAGTCCATGAAACTAAATACGCCCAGCACGACCATGAACATGATCAGCATGAACGCGAACACGGGCCGGTTGACACAGATCTCGCTTAAGCGCAAAGGGATCTCCTCATGGCAAGTATAGATGCTTTCCGCGTCACCCGAGGTTACGGAAGCAGCGCTTTCCCCGGCCCAAATCCCAGCCGCGCGGCCCGCCCTCCGGCCGCCTTCTCGCGACCCCCCTCCCCCTCTTCCCCCCCCCCCCCCCCTGCCCCACCCCCCCCCCCCCCCCCTCCCCCGCCCCCACAACCCACCCCGCCCACCCCCCCCCCCCCACCCCCCCCCCTCCCCCCCCCACCACCCGCCCCCCTCCACCCTGACCCAAACAAACCTCTGAAATGTTGGATGGAATCGCCGACCGCAGAGCTCGCGAAAAGGCCTCGATGCGACAGGAAATCCTCGACGCCGCACGCGACCTCTTCGTCCGCGAAGGCTACGACCATGTCTCCATCCGCAAAATCGCCGCCAAACTCGAAATCTCCCCCGGCTCGCTCTACCTCCACTTCGACGACAAAATCAGCATCTTCGAATACCTCTGCCGCGAAACCTTCGACCGCCTCTCGGCCCGCATGAAGGCCATCGTCGACGACCCCGCCCCCGCCCTCGACCGCCTCCGCCGCGCCGGCCGCCTCTACGTCGAATTCGGCCTCGAAAACCCCCAGCACTACATGCTCACCTTCGTCCTCGGCGGCCGCCTCGCCGCCACCCCCAATACCGCCGAGGGCGACTTCTCCCGCATCAAGGCCATCTACATGACCGCCGGCTTTGAATGCCTCGGCCGCCTTCACACCATGGCCGAACACGCCATCGCCGAAGGCGCCCTCCGCTTCCACAACCCCGCCGAGGTCACCCAAATCCTCTGGTCCGGCCTCCACGGCCTCACCAGCAACATGATCACCAAGTGCGACTTCCCCTGGATCGAACGCACCCGCCTGGTCGACTCCATGGTCGACGTCCTGCTCGAAGGCGTCCGCTCACGCCCCACGGCACAACCCTGAACCGAACCATACGAAACCAAATTTTTTGCGTCCCAATGAACACTGTTCAAATCATGAATAATGTACAAAATATGAATCCCGTACAACAAGCGCCCCCGCCCCATCCCCCGCCCCCGGCCCGTCCCCCGTCCGCAACCCCGGCCTAACTCATTTTTTGACCAAACGAACCCAAACCGGAGCTCCCATGAACTTCATCGCCATGCAAATGCTCACCGGCGACCGCGCCAAATACCTCGGCCTCATCTTCGCCATCGCCTTCGCCTCCTTCCTCATGAGCCACCAGACCGCCATCTTCTGCGGCCTCATGAACCGCACCCGCAGCCAGATCCTCGACGTCGCAGATGCCTCCATCTGGGTCATGGATCCCAAAACCCAGTACGGCGACGAAACCAAGGCCCTCACCGATCAGGACCTCTTCCGCATCCGAGGCGTCGAAGGCGTCCAATGGGCCACCCCCCTCTATAAGGGTCTCAGCCGAGCCGCCGACGGCCGCTTCCGCGCCGTCTTCCTTCTCGGCGTCGACGACTCCAGCCTCGCCGGCGCCCCCCGCGACCTCGCCCTCGGCTCCATCGAAGCCCTCCACCAGCCCGAGTCCATCGCCATTGACCGCGTCGGCTTCCATTACTTCTTCCCCGGCGAGCCCCTCCAACTCGGCCGCCTCCTCGACCTCAACGACCGCCAGGTGAAAATCGTCGCCATCGTCAACTCCCGCGCCCCCTTCCAGAACCTCCCCGTCGTCTACAGCCGCTTCACCTCGCCCGCAACTTCGTCGACGCGAGCGCAACCTCATGTCCTTCGTCCTGGCCGAACCCAGCCCGGCTTCACCGTCGATGACGTCAGCCGCCGCATCCAGGCTCCACCGGACTAAGGCCCTCTCCGGCCACCAGTTCGGTTGGGACACCATCTGGTGGTACATCACCAACACCGGCATCCCCATCAACTTCGGCATCACCGTCGCCATCGCCCTCGTCGTCGGCACCGTCGTCGCCGGCCAGACCTTCTACCTCTTCACCATCGAAAACCTCAAGCAGTTCGGCGCCCTCAAGGCCATCGGCGTCACCAACCTCCGCCTCATGGGCATGATCCTCCTCCAGGCCCTCACCGTCGGCTTCATCGGCTACTGCCTCGGCATGGCCATGACCGCCGGCTTCTTCGAGGCCACCAAGAACAACCTCGACCTGCGCGGCTTCCGCCTCCTGCCGGAGATCATGGCCGGCACCGCCGTCACCGTGCTCTCCATCGTCATCCTCTCCAGCGCCGTCAGCATCCGCCGCGTGATGGTGCTCGAACCCGCCGTCGTCTTCCGAGGCTAGGAGATCCCCATGCACCACCCCCCCCCCCCCCCCCCCCCCCCCCCCCCCCCCCCCCACCAGCCACCGCCCACACCCTGTTCCCCTCCAAAGCACTTGGCGAAGGCCCCCCCTCCCCTCCTCCGCGTATCCCAATGACCATGCTCGTCGGCCCTTCCGGCTGCGGCAAAACCACCCTCCTCAGCGTCATCGCCGGACTGCTCAACTCCACCGGCGGCTCGCTCCATGTCTCGGCGAGGAACCTCCCAGCCCACGCGCCCCGTCGAGTTCCGCCCAAAACCGCTGTCTTCCAGCAGTACAACCCTCCCGCCCTCACCGCCGCCGAAAACGCCGCCGTCCCCCTGCTCGCCGCCGGCGTCAAACGCAAACAGGCCGTCGAACGCGGCCGCGCCATGCTCGCCGAACTCGGCATGGCCGACCGCGCCCACGCCCGCCCCAACCAGCTCTCCGGCGGCCAGCAGCAGCGCGTCGCCATCGCCCGCGCCCTCATCCATGAGCCGCGCCTCATCGTCTGCGACGAGCCCACCGCCGCCCTCGACGCCGACACCGGCCATCACGTCATGGAGCTGCTCGCCAACGCCGCCCTGCGCCCCGACCCGTCACCCACGACAGCCCATCTTCCTTCGCCGGCCGTATCGCCCAGAACGACGGCGTCATAGCAAAACCCAGCACAACCCGCCCAGCAAACCAGCCGCCGGAGATCACAGCATGACCAAATACGCTATTCCCGCCCTCGCCCTTGTCGCCCTCGCCTTTGCCCTCGCCAGCGTGCGCAACATGCAGCCCGTCGACAAGAAGCTCACCCCCGTCGCCCCGCCGCCCAGCGCCGAGTACGACCGCCAGGTCGGCGCCGTCGGCCTGTCAACCGGCCAGCGAAACCATCAGCATCAGCGTCGCCGTCCCCGGCCTCGTCACCCAGGTCGCCGTCAAAGCCGGTGACCATGTGCGCAAAGGCCAGACCCTCTTCACCCTCGATGACCGCGACCTCCGCGCCGAGCTCGCCCTTCGTGCCAGCAACACCCAGCTTGCCGAATCGCGCCTCCAGCGCCTCCGCTCCGCCCCGCGCCCGGAAGACATCCCGCCCGCCGAAGCCCGCGTCCGCGAGGCCGAAGCCCTCCTCCGCGACGCCCAGGTCCAGCTCGACCTCATCGCCGGCGTCCGCGACAAACGCGCCGTGCGCAAGGAAGAGGTGGAGCGCCGCGAGAAAGCCCTCGAAGCCGCACAGGCCCGCCTCGCAGGAGAACGAGCCGCCCTGGCCCGCCTCAAAGCCGGCACCTGGGCCCCCGACCTCGCCATCGCCGAAGCCGAACTCCGCGTCGCCCGCGAACAGGAGTCCCGCCTCCGCGCCGATCTCGACCGCCTCACCGTCCGCTCGCCCATCTCCGGCGAGGTCCTCCAATGCAAGGTCCGCCCCGGCGAGTATGCGCAAGCGGGTCCCCTCGCCGAACCGCTCCTCCTCCTCGGCGACACCAGCCGCCTCCACATCCGCACAAAGGACGCCTGGTCTCCCCCCCCCTGCGGCCAGGCCGGCCAGCCTTCCCCCTCAGCGGGAACCCTACGTCGTCCAAGCGCAACCTCACCGCGACCCCCACGCATCGACACCCCGTCCAGGCCATCTTGAGCTCCCCCGCCCGCTTCAACGGCCAGCGATGGACGTCTACTGAAACCGCCCAATAAGGAGCCCGCGCCATGAAACCACTCTCACTTTCCCGCCGCCCGCTCGGGCCGTTCGCCAGCCGCCTGGCCCACTCACGACCCCACCTCACCACCCTCATCGAAACCACCCTCCGCTCCAATTGACCTCAGCCGCCGCCGCCCGCGTCAACAGCCGCCCTCGCCATCCCTCAGCCCAGCCTCGACGCTCGGCAACGCCAACCGCCTCCGGCGGCTTCAACCAGGGCATCATCCGGTCCAGCAGGGAAGCAGCGGCTCTCCGCCCTGAAACCAACCTCGTCCCGGCAGCCCCGAACTCGACCTTTCGCCCTCCGCAGGCCGACGCCCACCGCCGAACTAACCGCCAGAGCTCCGACTCCAACTCCTGCTCACCGCCGAAACCGCCCGCACCTACTTCGAACTCCGCGGCGCCCAAACCCAGCGCGCCGTCATCGAAGCCATGGAAGCCTCCGAAGCCGAGCTCCTCGAACTCACCCGCGTCCGCGCCGACGCCGGCCTCGCCACCCAGCTTCGCTGCCGCCGCCCAACTGCCCAACCCCCCGCCTTCGCGCACCCACCCCGACCCCACCCTCCCCCTCACCTCCCGCCCCGCCCCCCCAATCCCCACCCCCGACTCCGCGCCGCCAACGCCCGCATCCTCGCCGCCATGGCCCGCGCCGGCATGGCCCGCGCCGAACTCTACCCGCGCATCGTCCTTACCGGACTCCTCGGCCGCCAGGGCGCCAGCCTCTCTAACCTCTCCATCGGCGCGGGCAACTTCTTCGGCATCGGCCCCTCCATCACCCTGCCCATCTTCAACGCCGGACGCATCCGCTCGCAGATCGCCGCCGAGCAGGCCGCCGTCAGCGAAGCCTCGGCCGCTTACGAACAGGAGGTCCTTCCTTTGAAGAACCAGCGCGCCTCGCCGCCCTGCGCGACCTGCGCGAACGCCACCAGTGGCTCGAAGCCGCCCAAGTGGCCAGCCACGAGGCTCTCGCCCTCTCGCGCGAGCTCTACGAACGTGGCCTCGCCGACTTCCTCAGCGTCCTCGACGCCGAACGCGCCATGCAATCAGCCGAACTCGCCCTCGCCCAAACCGCCACCGCCCAACGCCTCCAACTCGCGGCCACCTACCGGCGGCGGCTGGTGCGGCCCCGCCTGGCGCCGCCCCGTCCCCGCGGTCCCCATGAGAAAATAGACCCGTGAGCAAGCTCGCCCTCCTCTTCCCCGGTCAGGGGTCCCAATTTGCCGGCATGGGAAAATCGCTGGCGGATACCTATCCCGAAGCCCGCGCCGTCTTCGAACAGGCCGACGACGCCCTCGGCTTCACTCTTTCGAAACTCTGCTTTGAAGGTCCGGAAGAGGACCTGAAGCTGACCGAAAACACGCAACCGGCCATCCTCACCGTCAGCATCGCCGCCTACGAGGTGCTCAAGTCACGCATTGCCGCCCCCGCCTTCGTTGCCGGCCACAGCCTGGGTGAATACTCGGCCATCGTCGCCGCCGGAGGCCTCTCCTTTGCCGACGCCGTCCGCCTCGTCCGCAAGCGCGGCCAATACATGCAGCGGGCCGTCCCCCAGGGCGTCGGCGCCATGGCCGCGATTCTCAGGCTTCCCGATGGCAAGCTCGACGCCATCCTCGCCGAAGCCGCTCAAGGTGAAGTCGTCTCCGCCGCCAACCTCAACTCGCCCGACCAGGTCGTCATCGCCGGTCACGCCGCCGCCGTCGCCCGCGCCATGGAACTCGCCAAGGCCGCCGGCGCCAAGCGCGCCGTCCCGCTGCCCGTCAGCGCCCCCTTCCACTGCGCCTTGATGACGCCCGCCCAGGAAAACATGCGCGCCGAATTTGACGCCGTCACCTTCCACGACCTCGCCGTCCCCCTCATCAACAACTGGCAGGCCCGCGCGGTCACCGCCGCGGCTGACGTCCGGCAGGGGCTCCTCGAGCAGATTCCCAACCCTGTGCAATGGGTCCCCACCCTTCGCCTGCTCGCCGCCGAAGGCGTCACTAACGGCTTCGAAGTCGGCCCCGGCGCCGTCCTCAGCGGTCTCGTGAAGCAGACCACCCCCACCATCGAAATGGCCAAGCGCGGCGAAGCCAAGGATTTCGAATAAGACGGATTTCGATTAAATCGGGAATCCCCGCGCCCCCGCGCGGTATCTCACAGGCAGGAGGACCACATGAGAACCCTGCCCCTGCTCACCCTGCTTCTCGCGCCCTTCGCCTGGGCTCAGGACGACGCCGTTGCCATGAAGATCGCCGAGCGCGTCCATCGCGAAATCGCGCGCCTGGACAACTTCGGCGTCTTCGACGAAATCGACTTCACCGTAAAGGGCTCCACCGTCACCCTCACCGGACTCGCCTCGCGCCCTACGCTGAAGGACTCCGCCGAGCGCGTCGCCAAAAAGGTGGAAGGCGTCGACAAGGTGGTGAACCAGATCGAAGTCGCCCCGCTCTCGCCCAACGACGACGGCATCCGCCTGCGCACCTACATCGCCATCTACGGCCATCCCACGCTGGCGCGGCTCAACCCCAACCGCGGCGTGCCCTGGCTCGGCACCCTCGCCCAGCGCGCCGGCGGCATCACCAACGACCCGCCGCTCGGCCCGCACCCCATCCACATCCTGGTGAAGAACGGCGATGTTACCCTCCGCGGCTACCTCCCCAGCGCCCTGGAAAAGAACATCGCCGGCATCCAGGCCAACGGCGTCCCCGGCGTCTTCTCGGTGAAGAACGAGATCGCCGTGGCTGTGTCGGAATTGCGCAAGATGAGGAAGTAGGGGGCCAGCGGCCTCCTCTTCAGCTCAGCCGCCCCATCTTGCCGGCCTGGTAGTCGCGCACGGCCTGCTGCAACTCCTCGCGCGTGTTCATCACGAACGGGCCGTAGCTCGCCACCGGCTCGTCAATCGGTTCGCCCGAGAGCACGAGCAGGATCGTCTCCTCCGTCGCTTCGATCGCGACACCATCGCCCTTCTGGCTCAACAGCGCCAGTTGCGCCTCGCCGGTGAGCGCCTGCCCGCCGTTCAGCGTCACGCCGCCGCGCAGCAGCACGAGCCCGGTGTTGTGGCCTTCGGTCAGAGGCAACTCCACCTTCGCCCCCGCCGCCAGCTTCACATCCCACACGTTCATCGGCGTGAACGTGCTCGCCGGGCCGCGTGCGCCGTTTAACTCGCCGGCAATCACGCGCGCCGCCGCTCCTTCGCCCAGCGCCACCACCGGAATCTGCTCTTTCGTGATGCTCTGGTACTTCGGCTCGCTCATCTTGTCCTTCCGCGGCAGGTTCACCCACAACTGCACCATCTCAAACACGCCGCCCTGGCGCGTGAACTCACGCCCGTGCTTCTCCTCGTGCACCACGCCCGAGGCCGCCGTCATCCACTGCACGTCGCCCGGCGCGATCGTGCCCGCATGGCCGCCCGAGTCGCGGTGATCCACCGAACCCTGGTAGGCGATCGTCACCGTCTCAAAGCCGCGGTGTGGATGCTCCTCCACTCCGCGTGGACGGTCCGACGGCTCAAAGTACTTCGGCCCGGCGTAATCCAACATGAGAAACGGGCTCATCTGCGCGCCCACGCCATTGGACGGAAACAGGTTCCGCACGGGAAACCCGTCGCCCACCCAGTGCGTCGATCCGGTCCCGTGAATGCTCACTACTGATTTCTGGCTGTTCATACCGACTTCCTCCTTCTCGTTGCGTTCGTCATCGCCTCGGCCGCCTGGCCGAGCGTCCGCAGGCCGCGCGTCAGCGCCGCAATTTCGCGTGCCGTCAGGTGCGCCGCCGCCTGCCCCATATCGCGCTCATGTGCCGCAAACAGTTTGCGGATGAGCGCCCGTCCTGTCCCGGTGAGATGAACCATGCGCGCCCGCCGGTCGTTTTCCAACGCGCGGCGTTCCACCAGGCCGCGCCGCTCCAGCCGGTCCACCGCCGTCGTGATCGAGCCGGAGGTCAACATCACCTTGCGCCCGATCTCGTTCACCGCCAGCGGACCTTTATGCAGCAGGGCTTCCAACACCGCGAAATCGCTCAGGCACATCCCGAGCGAGGCGATGCTTTCGTGGGCCACCTCGCGCAGGGCGTGCGAGGCCTTCCACAACACCAGCCACAAGTGCACGCCCGGCGAGGCCGCCTTCCTGTCTTCGCTGTCCAGCATGTTCATTCTCTTGATATCAAGATGCTTCAAATCAAGAAAAGATGCAAGGCTCGCTGGCCGCTCTTGGATCCTCCCCCCCCGCCGGGGGATCCCCCGGCGGGAAAAAGCCCCGGCAGCGCCCCCCCCCCCCCTCTCTTTTTTGTTCCCCGCGGCGGGGGGCCCGGGGGGGGGGGAGGGGCGGGGGGGGGTCCGTTTTCCGTGTTTGGCCCCGGGGGGGGGGGGCGGGCGGGGCCCGGGGGCCCCCGGGGCCGTGCCCGGGTGGGGGTTGCCCCCCGGCTTTTGCCCCCCCCTTCCCCCCCCCCCCGCCGCCCCGGTTTTTCCCCCGCCCCCCCCGGGGGGCCCCCCGGCCCCGTTTGGGGGGGGGGGCCGGGGGGGTGGGCCCCCCCGGGGGGGGGGGGGGGGGGCGGGGGGCGCGCCCGCCCCCCGGGCCCGGCCCCGGGGGGCCGGGCCGGCTGGACCCCCCGGCCTCCGGGTTGTGGGGGGCGCGGTCTGGGTTTGGGGGGGGGGGGGGGGGGGGGGCGGCCCCCAACCCCCCCCCGGGGGGCCCCGGGGGGTCCGCGGGTCCCGCCGGGGGGTTGCCCGTTCCGGCGGCCGGCGGGGTGTTGGCGGGGGGGGGCCCGCGGGGGCCCCCCGGGGGGGGGGCGGGGTGCCCGGTTTCGGGGCGCCTCGCCGGGCGGGGGGGGGGGTTTTGTTTTTTTTTTTTTTGGCTTGCCCCCTGCCCCCCGCCGCCCCCCGGCCCCGCGCGGCGGGGCGGGTTTAACGCGGTCTCCCCCCCTCCGCGGGGGGGGGGGCGCGGCGGGGGGGGGGCCCGGCCCCCCCCAAGAGCCGCAGCGGCGGCGTTGTTTGGGGGGGGGGTTTTGTTCTCCTTCCTCCCCCGCCCCCCAAAAAAAGAGGTGCGGGGGTTTTGGGGTGGGGGGGGGGTGGAGAAGTTGTGGGCGGGGGTTCGCGCGCGGCCCCGGGGGCCGGCCTTCCCTTTCCCCTTTGCCCCCTGGACCCTTGGGGGGGTGGTCCCCCCCGCCGCCGCCTTTTGCGGAAGACCCCCCCCCCCCCCCGCGCCGTCCGCCTCCCTGGGGGCGGGGTGGGGGCGCCCGCCCTGGGTCGGCTGGCTTGCCCGCGGCGGGGCGGTTCGCCCGCTCCGCCCGGCCGCTTTGGCCCCGTCCGCCCCCCGAGCCCCCCGCGCCGCCCCGCCCGGCCCCCACCCGCCCCCCCCCGCGCCTCCGCCCGCCCGCGCTTACCCCGCCCGCCCCCGTCCCTTCTTCGGCTGCAGCAACTGCAGCAGCGCCGCCACCTGGCTTTGCTCCTCCACCGGATGCCGCAGCGGCAGTGTGCCGTTCACGCGGTACTGGTTGCGCCGCCCCACCTTGGTCAGCTCCAGGTAGCCTCCCTCAATCAAGTCCGCCACAATCCGCTGCGCCGCCCGCTCGGTGATGCCCACCCGTTCGGCCACGTCGCGCAGCCGCGTCGCCGGGTCCTGGGCGATGCACAGCAGCACATGCCCGTAGTTGGTCAGAAACGTCCAGCGCTCGGCGGCCATGCGAAAATCTTACGATCCTCCAAATGCGTATTGCAAAACACGAAATGGATATCGTATATTGAGAGTCGGGTATTGAGCCCGCACCCAACACCGCAAAGGAGCCACATGTCCGCCACCCTCACTCCACCCCTTTCCCACGGCGCCGCCCCGCGGCGGCGCGCCACCGCCATCACGGTCGCTCACGGCGACGGCATCGGTCCGGAGATTATGGATGCCGCCCTCCGCGTCCTGCGCGAAGCCGGCGCGCAACTCGACGTCGAGAACATCGAAATCGGCGAAGCCGTCTACCGCCGCGGCGTCTCCTCCGGCATCGAGACCTCCTCCTGGAACTCTCTCCGCCGCACCGGCATCTTCTTTAAGGCCCCCATCACCACGCCCCAGGGCGGCGGCTTCAAGAGCCTCAACGTCACCGTCCGCAAAACCCTCGGCCTCTACGCCAACGTCCGCCCCACGGTCTCTTATCACCCCTACGTCCGCACGCGTCACCCCGGCATGGATGTTGTCATCGTGCGCGAAAACGAAGAGGACCTCTACGCCGGCATTGAACACCGCCAGACCGACCAGGTCTACCAGTGCCTCAAGCTCATCACCCGTCCCGGCTCGGAGAAGATCGTCCGCTACGCCTTTGAATACGCCCGCCGCAACGGCCGCAAGAAGGTCACCTGCTTCACCAAAGACAACATCATGAAGATGACCGACGGCCTCTTCCATAAGGTGTTCGACGAAATCGCCGCCGAATATCCTGAGCTTGAGAACGAACACCGCATCATCGACATCGGCGCCGCCCTTCTCGCCGACCGCCCCACCGCCTTCGACGTCATCGTCACGCCTAACCTCTATGGCGACATCGTCTCCGACATCGCCGCCCAGGTCGCGGGCTCCGTCGGCCTGGCCGGCTCAGCCAACATCGGCGACCACATCGCCATGTTTGAAGCCATTCACGGCTCGGCCCCCGACATTGCGGGGCAGGGAATCGCCAACCCCAGCGGTCTTATCAACGCCGGCGTCATGATGCTCGTCCATATCGGCCAGCACGAGGCCGCCACGCTCGTCCATAACGCCCTGCTGCGCACGCTCGAAGACGGCATCCACACGCCCGATGTCTACCAGCCGGAGCACAGCGCGCTGCGCGCCTCCACCGAGGAGTTCACCAACGCCGTCATCAACCGCCTCGGCCACCAGCCGCGCCAGTTGCCGGCCGCCCACTACCGCCCCCAACCGGCTCAGGCCACCCGCGCCGCCGCCGGCCGCCCGCCCGCAGTCAAAGAGATCGTCGGCGTCGACGTCTTCCTCCAATGGACCGGCGGCTCCCCCGACTCGCTCGCCGAATTGCTCCGCATGACCTCCACCGAGGCCCTCACCCTCTCGCTCATCACCAACCGCGGCGTCAAGGTCTGGCCCCTCGGCTTCCCCGAAACCTTCTGCACCGACCACTGGCGCTGCCGCTTCCAGAGTGACTCGCCCATCACCCACGCCCACATCCTCGAACTGCTCGGCCGCATCCAGGCCGCCGGCTTCGACTTCATCAAAACCGAGAACCTCTGCACCTTCGACGGCCAGCCCGGCTTCTCGCTGGGACAAGGTCAATGAGACTGCCTGCTCCGGCCGCCCCGTGTGGCGGCCACGCGCCCCCCGCCCCGCCCCCCTCAGCCACCTCGCGCTTCTCGAAGCCGAGAGCATCCACATGATCCGCGAGGTCGCCGCCGAGTTCGAACGCCCCGTCCTGATGTTCTCCGGCGGGAAGGACTCCATCGTCCTGGCGCACCTGGCCCGCAAGGCCTTTGCGCCAGGGCGCATCCCGTTCCCCCTGCTCCACATCGACACGGGACACAACTTCCCCGAAACGCTCACCTACCGCGACCGCTTCGTGCGTGAACTGCCGGCCCAACTCATCGTGCGCTCAGTCGAGGACTCCATACGGTCCGGCCGCGTCGAGGAAAAGCCCGGCTCCCCCAGCGGCCGCAACCCGCTGCAAAGCGTCACCCTGCTCGACGCCATCGGCGAGTTCCAGTTCGATGCCGCCCTCGGCGGCGCCCGCCGCGATGAAGAAAAGGCCCGCGCCAAGGAACGCTGCTTCTCCCTCCGCGACCGCTTTGGCGCCTGGGAACCCCGCAACCAGCGCCCCGAACTCTGGAGCCTCTATAACTCCCGCCGCGACCCCGGCGAACACTTCCGCGTCTTCCCCTTAAGCAACTGGACCGAGACCGACATCTGGGTCTACCTCCGCCGCGAAGCCCTTGCGCTGCCCTCGCTCTACTTCTCTCACCTTCGCGCCTGCGTGCGCCGCGGCCCGCTCGTTCTCGCCCACAGCGAATACCTCACACCGCAACCAGGCGACCGGCTGGAAACGCTGAACGTCCGCTTCCGCACCATCGGCGACATGACCTGCACCGGAGCCGTGCTGTCGGAGGCCAATAGCCTGGAGGAGATCATCCTCGAACTCGGCGAAACCCGCGCCAGCGAACGCGGCGCGCGTGCCGACGACCAGCGCTCGGAGTCGTCCATGGAAGACCGCAAGCGCGAGGGCTATTTCTAGCTCGACTTCCCCTTGTCGAGACTTCTCTGTAGCGCGACTTCCCTCAAACGCGGAAAGGGCGAACCCCGAAGGGTCCGCCCTCTTTTTTGTCCCTGCTTGCGCCGTTACGCCCGCGGCGCTTTCGGCACGATCTTGAACTTGTCCTTGTCGAAGTAGAGCACGCGCCCTTCGCGGTAGCTCTGCACGGCCATTGTGATGAGCACCTGCGCCCGGCCCGCCGTCTCCACATCGAGCGTCGGCTTCTGCCGCGACCGCATGCAGTCCAGGAAGTTCCCCACGTGCGTCTGCATCGTGTTTACTTCCTTCACCGGCACCTTGATCTCGGTCTGGCCCTGGAACTTGTCCTTCAACTCGGGCAGAATCCACTTCTCGCCGCGCGTTTCCGCCTTCAGCGTGATGTGCGACGCGAAGCCTTCAAACCGCCCGTGCTCCACCATCGTCAGCGTCGCCCCGTGGCCGCGAATCAGCCCCGGAATGTGCTGCGAGTTGGCCATCGACGAGCTCAACACCAGCGAGTGACCCTTCTCATATTCGCCGATCAGGTGGAACGTGTCCGGCACCTCGCGGTCCGGCTTGGCGTTGTCCTCGGGCAGCTTGTCGAACACATAGATGCCGCCGCCGGCCATCACCTTGTGCGGGAACTGCGCCTCGCCCCAGCAGATGTTCATCGGCGCCACGACGTGGAAATAAAGGTCCGTGGCGATGCCGCCGGAATAATCCCAATACTTGCGGAAGCGGAAGAACCGGTCGGCGCCCATGTCGCGCACCCAGTCCTTCTTCGGCGCGTTGCCGATCCACATCTTCCAGTCGATGAAGTTGTCGCCCTTGCCGTCCGGGCCGGCTTCCTTGTCGATCGGCCAGTTCCACTCGCCCTCGATCGAGTTGCGGTGATAGCTGCCCTGCGACAGGATCATCTTGCCCAGCATGCCCTCGCCGATGAGCCGCTTGGCCTGGTGCCACTGGTCGCCCGAAGTCGTCTGCGAACCCACCTGCACCACGCGCTTGGTCTCGCGCACCGTGTCGATGAGCGCCTTCACCTCATCCACGGTGTGGCACATCGGCTTTTCGAGATAGACGTCCTTGCCCTTGTCCATCGCCGCCAGCGCCACCGGCGCATGCCAGTGATCCGGCGTGGCTACGATCACCGCGTCCACATCGGAGCGGTTCAGAATCTCGCGGTAGTCCAGCGTGCCGTCGCACTTGTGCATGCCCTTGTTCATCGACACGCGCTTCTGGTAGACGTCGCACACGGCCACGATCTGGGCGTTGTGCGTCGATGTGCCGGCCTTGGCAAACTCGCGGCCGACATAGGTGCCGCGGCCACCGCAGCCGATGATGGCGACATTGATGCGGTCATTGGCGCCGAGCACACGGCCCGAGGCGGGTTTGCTCGAAGGACGCGCCGCCAGTGGCGAAGCGGCGCCGAGCGCTGCTCCCACGCCCCCGGCGGTCTTGATGAAGTTTCTACGATTCACGTTCGGTTCTTGATTCGACATGGGCCAATCCTTTCTGATGGCGGCCCGAGTGCAAATCGCGGAGCCGCGTTGGCGTGGATCACTTTCAAGTCTATCGCTGAATGCACCGCGCTGGAAAGCGATCCCGCCGATTCGGCGGCATCATTTCGCGCCTCCCCGCCCGCCGCCTCAGCCCCGCCCTAGCGGCTCGCCCGCCGCCGCCCCCGGCAGCGGCATCCGCTCCACCACGCGCGGCCGCAGTGACCAGCATGACCAGGTCCAGATCATCAGCGCCAGCAGCGCCGTCACCACCACCACCCCGTTGCCCGCCATCGCCAGATCCTTGTCCAGCATCCGCAACGAGTGGCCGATCGCCTTGCCCGTCGTGAACACGCCCGTGCCGGCCGCCAGCATCAGCATCTGCACATCGCGCCGCCGGAAGTGCAGCAGGCTGCTCCACAACACCACGTTCAGCAGCGCCGTGCAGAAGCTCAGGTTGCGGCTCAACAACGTCATGAAGTAGGTGAACTGTCGCTCTGGCGGGATCACGCTCGGCGGCGCCGGATTGAACTTGGCCAGCGTGAAGGATACGATCAGGATGGCCAGCCCGATTAGCGCCACTTTGCGCCGTCGCGCTGGGTCCGTCTCCAGTGCCAGGTAGATGAAGTGGAGCATCGTCAACAGGAGGAGAACCTGCAACACTACCTCATTGGTCCAGTAGTAGTTCGCAAACGAGGCTTGGCGCACCGTGGTCCACTCCACCACACTCGCCAGCAGTAGAACCAGACTGTGCAAAAAGAGGAAGGGGTACAAACGATAAAGACCTCTGTTCTGCATCGATCCTACGAGGAGGACCTGCAGCACAGAGGCCAGAATCGCTAGAAACTGCCAGAACGAGTCCATTGCACCCACCCCTCTAATCGGTGGGGAGAGGCAAAGACTTCAGGGATTTATGCGACTTCCCAGATATCGGGCGGCGGGAAGGCGTGCGCCAGTTCCCAAATGTCGGGCGGCGGGAAAGCATGCGCCAGTTCCCAGATATCGGGCGGCGGGAAGGCATGCGCCAGTTCCCAGATGTCAGGCGGCGGGAAGGCGTGCGCCAGTTCCCAGATGTCAGGCGGCGGGAAGGCATGCGCCAGTTCCCAGATGTCGGGCGGCGGGAAGGCATGCGCCAGTTCCCAGATGTCGGGCGGCGGGAAGGCATGCGCCAGTTCCCAGATGTCGGGCGGCGGGAAGGCATGCGCCAGTTCCCAAATGTCAGGCGGCGGGAAAGCGTGGGCAGCTTCCCAAATGTCCGGCGGCGGAAATGCGTGCGCCGTAGTTACAGGTTGCGCACTGAGCAAGAGCAGTGCGGCGGTTCCCAAGACGAGTGCGAACAGGAAATACGAACGGTAGGTCGTGATCGAGCGGAGCATGTACTGACCCTTTCGTTGGGATCCACCCTAGATATTACTCAGGTGTCTCTCCTACTTCTAGTACCTCAGACAAAGGGTAACTAAAGGGATCAGCTAGGGTCTATAGGATTTTTCTTAGAAATTGGTAGGATTCAGAAGGGGTGGGCCAGAACAACCCGAGTTGACAAACAAATGTAGATAAATCGGAGCGGCAGGACAGGGTAAGCGATTTCCAGCTTTGCCGAATCAGTGGATTACGAGATGTTGTAGGGTCTTCGGCGCAAGCCGGATCCTACGACTCGCTGCGGGTAAAATGCGGCGTTGGCCGGAAATCTTCCTGCATCGGCGCGCCCCGGTGACGGAACCGCCGCCCAGGCCACTCCAGGCGCATGTCCTGCGCCACTTCGTCCAGCATTTCCAACGTCGTATCGCGCCGCTCCAGGGCAAACGCCGTCAGCAGCAGGTTGTCGCACAAGGCGTTGATTAGACGCGGGATCCCCTGCGAACGCACGTGGACCTCGCTCAACACCTCTTGCGGGAAGACCTCGGTGGTCTCCATGCCGGCCCGCTTGAGACGGCTGCTGATGTACTCAATCGTCTCGGCCTCGGTGAACGGGTGCAGCGCGCAGCGCAGCACAATGCGCTGCTTCAATTGCCGCAGGTTGGGCGCATCCAGTTTGCGGTCCAGCTCCGGCTGCCCGGCCAGGATCACCTGCAGCAGCTTGCCGCCGCGGTTTTCCAGGTTGCCCAGCATGCGGATCTCTTCGAGCACTTCCCACTCCAGGTTGTGCGCTTCGTCGACGATGAGCACCGTCGTCCGCCCCTCGCTGGCCTGCTGCAGCAGCAGCTGGTTCAGGCGGAACAGCACCTCGGTCTTCGAAGGCCGCTCGCAGCGCAGGTCCAGGTCGTAGGCAATCATCTCGAAGAACTCGACCGGCGTAATGCGCGAGTTAAAGACGAAGGCAAACTCGGTGCGCTGCGCATACAGAAAGTCGCGCAGACACTCCAGCATCGTCGTCTTGCCCGTGCCCACCTCGCCCGTCAGGACGATGAATCCCTTACGCGATTGCACGCCGTAGATCAGGTTCGCCAGCGCCTCTTCGTGCTGCGGGCTGCGGTAGAAAAACGTCGGGTCCGGGCTCAGATTGAACGGATTCTCCGCGAAGCCAAAGAAAGCGTTGTACATAATTACCCTATCGCCCGATCCTCCGAAAGATTGTAGGCCCGGCGGCGACTCCATGAGGCAGTAAACGAACTGACCCGCCGGGGCGACCGTTAGCTACGATTTTTCAATCCTAGCACGGAACACAACCCAAACGAATGAAAAGACACATTCGACCACCCGCGCCCCGAGCCGGCCCGCGCTCACCGCCGCCAGCCCCACCCCCGCGCGCCGCCGCGGCCGCGCCCTCCACTGCCCTTCCATTTCCCCCATCCAATTCCCGCATCCAAACCGCCCCTGGATTTGCCATACTGTTGGCAGTGGCCAAAGCGCGCGAACTGGAATTACAACTGCACCGCGTTGAGGAGCAACTCCACCTGATCCAGCGCATCGCCCGGCAGTTGGTGCGCACGGGCGTGCTCAGCGACTCCCTCCAGCGCATCGTCACCATGGTCAGTGACCTCATGCAGGCCGACTCCTGCCTGCTCTACCTGCTGGGCGACGACGACCTGATGCTGGTAGCCGCCAAGGACCCCCGCCCCGGCGCCATCGGCAACGTCCGCCTCCGCCTGAGCGAAGGCCTCACCGGCTGGGTCGCCCGCGAACGCCGACTGCTCGCCATCTCGCAGGAAGCCTACAACGACACCCGCTTCAAGTTCTTCCGCGACCTCCCCGAAGACACCTTCGAGGCCTTCCTCTCAGCTCCCGTCATCGTCGCCGGCCGCGTCATCGGCGTCATCAACCTCCAGCACCGCCGCCCCCATGCCCACACCGGCGACGAAATGGAAATGCTCACCACCGTCGGCGAGCTCATCGGCTGCCGCGTCACCATGGCGCGTCTTGAGCTCGGCCTGGAACAGATCAACTACGCCGAACTCGCCCTGCGCACCCTCCCCGCTGAGCAAGCCCCATGATCCGCCACACCCGCCGCGGCCTGCTGGCTTCGGCCGCCGGCTGGCCCCTGCTGGCCCAAGCCGCGCCTGCCCTAACTGCCCCAGCCCAAACGGCACCCACGCGACCGGAGTCGGCACAAACCAACCCGGCTCAACCCACTCCGGCCCGGCCCACCCCGGCCCAACCGGCCGCCGCCCCAACCGGGCCCGCCTGGAACGCCGTCTACCTCTTCGATGAAGACGAACGGCAACTCGCGTTCCTCGACCTCTCCTTTTACTCCTCCCGCGCCGGCCTGGCCATCGCCGCGCTCAATGACCGCGGCGATCTGAAGCCCACCGCGCTGCGCACCACCGACGGCGGCGCCACCTGGACGCTTGTCCCCTCAAGCCCCGCGCCACCTCCATCCAGTTTCTCGACGAATCCAATGGCTGGTTGGCCGCCGACAACGGCATCTACAAAAGCACCGACGCCGGCCAGTCCTGGCGCCGCGTCCTTCGTAATAACAAGCTACTCCAGGTTCGCTTCGCCACCCACGAACGCGGCTATGCTTCCGGCTCCGAGGGCACCGTGCTCGAAACCCAGGACGCCGGAAAAACCTGGAAGCCTCTGGCCGCCGCCGCCGAGCTGAAAACCCCCAAAGAGCGCACCCTCTACGACTGGATCGAACTCCCCAACTCCACAGTCGGCTTCATCAGCGGCAACTACCAGCCCGAGCAGCGCCGCCGCCGCAGCGACCTCCCCGCCTGGATCGATCCGCCCGCCGCCATGCGCCGCCGCCAGACGCCCTCCCTCAGCCTGGTCCTGCAAACCATCGACGGCGGCAAGCTCTGGAAGCCCATGTCCAGCTCCATCTTCGGCCGCATCAGCCGCCTCAGCGTCGGCACGCGCGGCGTCGGCCTCTCCCTGGTCGAATTCGATGACGCCTTCGATTTCCCCAGTGAGGTCTATCTGCTCAACCTCGCCGGCGGCAAAACCGAACGCATCTACCGCAACGCCGAGCGCCACATCACCGACGTCGTCGTCCTGCCCGACAACACCTTCCTGCTGGCCGGCTACGAGACGCCCGGCCGCCTCCGCACCGCGCCCATCCCCGGCAAAGTGCACATTCTGCACGGCGATTCCACAGGCAAGTGGACCCCCGCCGCGGTCGACTACCGCGCCACCGCCCGCAACCTCCGCCTCGTCCTTTCGCCCTCCGGCGCCGTCTTCGCCCTCACCGACACCGGCATCATCCTGCGCCGCTCCTAGGCCCGCCCAGCCCGGTTCTTCGCTGCGCCAGGCCGGTTTCCGCACCGGCCGCCGGACCCCAAAACATTTCCGCCCGCCTCCGTTTTATCCACAGTTTTGTCACAACCACCCCCAGCCAAGCTTATGGGAATATAGGGCCTTTCACCTGTGCAAAAGTCATCTTTCTGTCATAGAAATCCTTTGACTCATCCCCACTTCAGGCGCATACTGCAGATGGTTCCAAGAGGTTTGAGGAACAGCGAGTTCGGCAGGGCGTAGCGAGTCCCAAGCGTCGATCCGTTCCAGGTACTCTGTTAAAGAAAGCCGGGGCGGGGAGCAGCGGATCATCGGGCGCGTTGTCAGGATGGGCTCCGCGGAGGCAGGTCCACTTCGCCGCGGCGATCGGAAGGGATGCAAAACGTCCCGACCGGGAGCGAGGAGTGGAAAAGCAGCCGTGGGCTCCGCGCAGGCAAGCGGTAACGGGTTTCGAACGTCGATCCCCCCCGAATCGCCGACAAGGCGTCGAGGGGAGGAGTTCGGAGCCGAACGGATCGCCCAACAGCGCGGTGTGAACCCGAAGCAGTTTGCCAGGAATGTTGACCCAGCCTTGGGCGGGCCCGAAATGGTTCGCGTAGGGTTGGCGAGTGAAAGGCGGCTGCGAGGGATCGGTCCCTACCACCGGAGCGAGCAGGCGACGGTTCGAGCGGTGAACCGCGAAGCCCAACGGCGACGCGGGAAGCGGAAACCGAAACGCCCCGACTCAGTGGATGACAGGCTCAGGCCAAGCTAGCAGGCCGGAGAGCGAGCTGATCCAACGGTCACTTGGAACCTTTTTCTTTTTGCGCACTCCTCCACCCGGCGCTATCACGCGGCCCCCCTGCGCCCGCATGGAATCCGCCCAGCACGTACCGGCTCGACGCCCTTACCCGGCTGCACGACGCGCATCCACACTGGACCCGGCCCCACAGCATATGCTCGCTCCACCCCCGACCCGGCCCCGCTAGTTGTGGTCGGTCACGCCCCGCCTCTCGCCAAACCCCCGCCGTCTCGCTGGCCTCGCGCCCGCCCCCACCGGCCTGTTGCATCTCCGCCATCCGCTTGAGCTTGGCTGGATTGACATACTCCGCCTTGCGCGGGAAGAAGCTCACAAAATTCACCCGGCACGCCGAGCACCGATGGGGCTTCGCCCCTACGTGCAGCAGCATGCGCGAAAACTTCCCCGGCATGTAGTATTTTTCCGCCCAGTCGCTCAGATCCTGGCGCAGACATTGCGGACAGTGCGCATACGGTAAGCGGAAATTGAACAGCAAGCCATGCCAGAAGCGGTGGCCACAGTCACGGCAACGCACGGGGCAGTATCCTACAGCAGAAGCAAAACTCTCCAGGATGCCGCGCCGTTTCGAAAAGCGGACCCTCCGTGACCCGCATTCCGGACATTCGACGCCCATAAGTCTCAATTATCCTAGCAGATTCGCGGTGTGTTGAGAATCTCTCATTCGGCCCACACCCAAAAACCTCTTCGTCCTGCGACGAAAGAACTACTCCCGCAGCAACTTACCTTACCGCTTGGGCCTTACCGCTCCGGCCTTACCCCGCCCGCAACCGTTGCATAATCCTCCATCAACGCTTGGAACGCCGCATGCAGCTTCACCCGCACCTCATCTTCACGCCCCGTGGCCCGTTCCCCCACCTGCACCACCGGCAGCAATTCGCGCGTCGTCGAGGTCATGAACACCTCGTCGGCCTCGTAGAGGTCCTCCAGCCGCAGCGTCGCCTCCTCCACCGTCACCCCGTCCACTTTCATCTCTTCGAGCAAAAAGAGCCGCGTCACCCCCGGCAGGCAACCCGACGACAGCGGCGGCGTCAACACCCGCCCGCCGCGCACCACAAACAGGTTCGCCGACGTGCACTCGCTCACCTCGCCGCGCTCATTGAGCAGCACCACTTCGTCAAAGCCCCGTGCCTTGGCCTGCTCCAGAAACGTGAGATTGTTCGACCACGAGGTCAGCTTCAATCCCGACATCGGGCTAGCCGCATGCCGCCCCTGCTCCTGCACATCCAGCCGCGCCGCCGTCCCCCAGTCCTGCAGATTCACCGTGTAGGCCACCACGTCGAAGTCGCGCTCCAGGTGCGGCGCCTGGAACGCGCCCCCTTTGTTGCGCACCACGGCCACGCGCAGCGTCGCCTCCACCGCTTCATTGGCCGCAATCAGCCGCTCCAGTTGCTCCTTCAGCTCCCCGGCCCGCTCCGGCATCGGCACGCGCATCAGCGCCGCGTCGCGGCTCATCCGCTCCCAGTGTTTCTCCCAGGCGAACATCACCCCGTGGATCACGCGGATCGTCGAAAACACTCCCCAGCCGTTGAGCAGGCCCACTTGGCCCACGCTCGCCGTATGCGCATCATTGGGGATCAATTGGCCGTTGTGAAGAATGAAGGAGTGCATGCACTCTCATTGTACTGAGGGCCTGCCGCCGCGCCCCCCGCGCGCCCGCTACCGCAGCGCGAAATACGCCGGCCGCGCCGCCCGCAACAACCCCGCCGTGTACTGCGCGGCAAACGCCCCCGCCGCCTCGTGGTGCGTCTCCTGCCGCAGGTAGTGCGCCATCTCATGCGCCGTCACCCGCGCCAGGGCCCGCCCCAGCACACCCGGCAACCTCGTTCCGAGCATCGCCGCCACTGGCTCGGTGTACAGCTCCAGCAACGGCAGCACCACCTCGCCGCGCGTCCGTGCCGCACCCAGCGCTGAGTTCTCAAATGGGTGAATTCGCATGAAGTAGACCTGCATGGCCCCAGGCTCATCGCAATCGGCGATGCGCAGCTCACGCCCCGAACTCTCCACAATCCGCCCCAGTTCCTGCCGCCACTCCTCCACCAGCCAGCGGTCAGCAGCAAGTGGATTTCCAATGCAGACAACAACTTCCGAGTGACTTTGGGCTCCCGGCAGGACCGCCGTGAAGGGCAGCAGTAGGGTGATAACCATTGCAAGGCTGGTTGCGAATTGTCTCCAATTCTTCACTCTGCTGTCATCATATTGCAATTTTATCCGCACTTCCATCCCCTTGTTGCCTTAATCGGCAATTCTTGCGGGAAGAGTAGAGTCGCTCCCCCTTGCTCAACATGCGCCGCCCAGGCATCATCAGAATTGCCCCATGGCCCGGACTCTTCTGCTCCTCGCCGCCATCCCCCTCCTGGCTCAGTCCGCCCCCGCCGCGCCCATTCCCTCGCCCTTCGAGGTGACCCAAGCGCTTCGGAACAACCCCTCCAGCGCCGAATTCGCCCATTGGATGTCCCGCCTCGGACTTCCCACGAAGCTCGATCGCTCGCGCTCGGAGTTCGAAGGTCCCGAATGCGAACGCACCGCTTGTTCGGCCCACCTCACCCAAGGCGCCGCCTCCGCCGTGGTCGTCTCGAGCCAGTTGTTCTACCGCATCATTTGGATGGAATACTCATATCGCGACCGCGACTGGTCAGTCCGCGGCTATCTCGACGGCCACTCCCGCTACGGGGTCACGGCGCGCTTCTTCTCGCGCTACCTGCTCCTGGAAACCACCGGCGTTCAGGGCTTCCCCTCAAGCTCCATGGTCCAGGCACTCTATGAGCCTCGCGACGGCAAGCTCGTCTCCGTCCTCGAGCTGCCCTCGGACGGCTACGATCGGGGTTCGCGTGCCCAGCCCAACCGCAACTGGAACGTCACGCCCGTCGACTACTACTTCGTGGAAGGCAGACCGGAACAGATCGACGTTTACGCCCGCCTCGTCCTGCCCGACAATGACGACGACGCTCCCCACCTCGCCGATGAGCGCCGCCTCGCCAACTACGTCCGCCCTCCCGGCGCGCCGGCCTTCACGCTCGATCCCAAACGCTCCGACCTCACCCAGCGCGACCTCGACAACCTCTTCCGCGTCCACGACGGCACAACCCCTGACCCCACCCTGTTGCTCACCTTCGCCCGCCCCTCGCTCCTCCCGCCTCGCCCGCACCGGCACCGCCCCCAACCGCCGCTGGCTGAGCGACTACCTCGCCCAAGCCCCTGCCTCCCCTGTCAAGTCCGAACTCCTGCGCGCCCTCCGCCCCGCCCTTCCCTCGAAACCCGCCGCCACCCGTGGCCGCTCGCTCGGCGACGCCGTCGGCTTCAACACAGGTGAACTCCCGAAATCGTTCCCCGGTCTCCGCCTCGTCCGCTAGTAGGCCGAACGGTCTGAGGGAACCGCCGCAAGTGAACCGCCTCATGTGAACCGCTGCGTCTGCCGCCCCAACCGCGTCTGCCGCCCCAACCGCGCATGCTAAACTAAAGGCGTTCATGTCCCTAGGTGTCGGCGGCATCCTGCGCAAGCTCTTCCTTTGGGAGTTCTCCCGGGGCAGCCGTGGCTACGACGTCGTCGTCATCCTCATCCTCGGCTTCATCTTCCTCACCCCGCGCGAGGTCTTCCGCGATCAGCCCCGACCGAAAAACGTCGCCCTGCTCCCCGGCCAGCACGGCTCGGCCAAGTTCTTCATTGAACCCGCCCTGCTCGATCAGTTCCCCCCGCCGGAACGCATGAAGGAAGCCGAACGCCTCGTCCACTCCCAAACCGAAGGCCGCTCTAAAACCCTCATCAGCCTCGACCCCATCTACGACGACGAGCACGAGCTGAAGGGCTACCTGGCCTCCACAGCGCCGTAACCCTTACCCGCCCCACCGAATCCAACTCAGTATGATGGCCTCTCTCCGCATCGCGCCCTTCGCTTTTGCAGCGCTCCCCCTCCTGGCCTCCCTCGCCGCGCTCCCCCTGGGGGCCCAATCCGCCGCCGCCGTCCTGGCCCGCCTCGACGACACCGCCGCCTCGTTCCGCTCGGCCAGCGCCAACATCGAGCGCATCACCCACACCGCCATCATCAACGAGAGCCTCTCGGAAACAGGGTCGATGAAGATGCTGCGCGACAAGGGCGCCGTCCTGCTCTATATCGAATTCACCAAGCCCGACGTCAAACAATACGCCTTCTCCGGGCGCAAAGGCGAAATCTACTTCCCCAAAATCCAGACCGTCCAGGAATACGACGTCGGCAAGCAGAAGGGCCTCGTCGATCAGTTCATCCTGCTCGGCTTCGGCACCTCGGGCAGGGAACTCACGAAGAACTACACCGTCAAACTGGCCGCCGAAGAGACCATCGGCAACCAGAAGGCCTCGCGCCTGGAACTGACGCCCAAGGCTGCCAAAACCCGCGAGTTCTTCACCAAGGTAGAGCTCTGGATCAGCGCCGAGGGCCGCACCCTGCGCCAGAAGTTTTATCAGCCCTCTGGCGACACTTCCACGGTCACTTATTCCAACCTCGTCTGGAACCCGGCCTTGACACCCGCCGCGCTGTCGCTAAAACTGCCAGCAGGTGTGAAGAGGGAGTTTCCGCAGCGGTGAGTGCACAGGTGCAGGAACAAACCGTCCCAGCCCAGGCCCCGAAGCAATCCTACGGCAGCCGCCTTGGGTTTCTCGATTGGGCCCGCGGATGCGCCGCGCTCATCATGCTCCAGGGCCACATCTTCCACTCCTTCACGGCCACCGATCTGCGCCAGGGCTCCATCTACAACCTCTCGCAGTTTCTCGGCGGCATGCCGCCGGCCATCTTCCTCTTCCTCACCGGCTGCACCTTCTCGTTCCTCATGAACTCCAATGAGAAGAAGGGCATCGCCCCGTGGACGAGCGTGCTCACGTGTCTCCGCCGCTCCGGCTATCTCTGGGCGCTCGCCTTTGCCTTCCGCTTCCAGCTCTGGCTCTTCGGCCAGCCCTCCTCGCCCTGGACCGACCTGCTCAAAGTCGACATCCTCAACTGCATGGGCCTTACCCTCAGCGTGAGCGCCCTCATGGGCCTCTGGACCACCCGCCAGCGCACCGTCCGCGCCCCGCTGGTGGGCCTTGCCATCGCCGCCCTCTCCCCGCTCGTCACGGCCACCGGCCTCACCTGGCTGCCCTCCTTTCTCCGCGCTTACTTTGTACCCGACCCCCTGCAGTTCAGCTTCTTCCCCTGGGCCGCCTTCGTCCCCTTCGGCATCGGCTTCGGCAGCATCCTGCGCCTGCTCGATCACGCCCATCTTGAGCGCTTCCTCCAGTGGGGCTGCATCGCCGCCTTCGGCCTCATCATCGGCGGCCAGTATTTCGGCCAGCTCCCCTACTCGGTCTACACCAAGAGCGAGTTCTGGCTCGACAGCCCGGCCCTCATCTTCGTCAAACTCGGCGTCGTCCTTCTGCTCCTGGCCATCGCCTATGTCTGGCACGAATACGGCCTCCACGGCCGCTTCAGTTGGACCAAGCTCGTCGGCATGCACTCGCTGCTCATCTATTGGGTGCACACCGAAGTCGTCTACGGCCGCTGGTTCTGGATGTGGAAAGAAAACCTCGACCTGCAAGGCACCTACGCCATGATCGCCCTCATCACGGCCTTCATGATCTGGCTCTGCTATGCCTGGGAACAGCGCCGAGGCGCCCGCCGCGCCCAGCCGCTGCACACCAACTACCCACCCGCCCCCCCCCCCCCAAGCCCGCCCCATCCCCCCCAGCTCCCCCCCCCCCCCCGGCCCCCCCCCCCCCCCCCCCCCCCCCGGAGCCCCCCAAACCCCGCCCCCCCCCCACCCCCACCCCCCCCCCCCAAACCCCAAACCCAACCCTTCCCCCCCCCCCCCCCCCCCCCCCCCCCCCCCCCCCCCCCCCCCCCCCCCCCCCCCCCCCCCCCCCCCCCCGCCCCCCCCCCCCCCCCCCCCCCCCCCCCCCCCCCCCCCCCCCCCCCCCCCCCCCCCCCCCCCCCCCCCCCCCCCCCCCCTCCTCCACAATCGGATTCACATACCCCCAACACTTCTTCGCCCCGCAGCGGCACGGCATCAACTGCCCGCCCGACAGCTTGTAGTTATAGCTCAGTTCCTCGCCCGCCTCGATCCGCCGCAAGCTCACCAGCCAGATGTGTCCCCGGCTGATCCGCGCCACCATGTTCGGCTCGCACGAGTGATTGATGAACTCCGCCCCGCTCCCCTTCACCGCGCCGTCGATCATCCACTTGCCGCCCGTCCGGAACAGATACACCGCCGGACGCACCGACCGCCGCTCCGCCTCGCGCTCATCGATCCGCTCACCCGTATACTCGATCACCCGCCGCCCCGCCGGAATCGGCTCCAGCGCAAACAGCCCCCAGCGGTGGATCTTCGAGCGCCGGTACTCCACGCGAAACCGGATGTGCCGCTTGTCGAGCTTCGGCACGCGGTCCGGACCCGCCGGCAACACCACTTCACGCACAAACGCCGTCAGTTCACGCCGCTTCACGATGCCACCCTCCCGCCGCGCATCTCCCACCACGCCGCCCACTGCCGCCACAGGGCGTCTTCCATGCCCGGCGCGCCCAACCAGTGCAGCCGCTCGAGTCCATCGCGCGCCGCGTCGGTAATCCGCGACAGCAGCATCCACGTGCCCGGCTCGCCCGAGGGCAATCCCAATGCCGCCGCCGCATCCAGGCCCGCCGCCGGCACGGCCAATCCCCACTGCCGCGCCCGCTCTTCACCCGCGCGCCGTGCGGCGACCATTGCCGCCCGCACCGCCGCCGGAAACTCACCCTCCGTCACCGCCGCCAACTGTGCTCCGGCCGCCTCCCGCGCGCCCATGGCCACGCCTTCCACGCGCACCAACTCCGCCACGCCCACACGGCACTGCTTCGCCGCCGCGTAGCCCATCACCCCGCCCATAATCGCCGCCGCCAGTTCCGCCGCACTCCGCCGCGGCGCCGCATGCTCCTTGCGCCACGGCTCGCTTCCCATCGGCGGCCGCGGCATCGCCAGCTCCGGATAGGGATCATACTCACGCAACGCCCGCAACGCCTCGCCGCGCGGCGTCACGCGCGTTTCCTCCCCGCTACGCATGCGCAGGAACCGCTCCACTGCGCTCAGCGTCAACTCGCCCGCCACGCCATCCACGCGCAGTTCGCGCAACGGCCCGCCGGCGCGCCGGGGGACGCAGTTCAGCAGATACTGCACCGTTCGCACATCCTCGAACCGGTTGCGCGAACCTCGTCCCACCGCCGCGCGTAGCTTCTTCACCGCATCAACCCAAGCCGTGCTCGCTGCCGCAGAGGCTCACCTCGAGCCCGAGGTCGCGGAACAGCGCCGCCTTGGCCGCCAGCGCCAGGTTCGCCCAGGCCGCATCCGGCGCATAGGCCACCTGAATGTGGTTCGCCTTGTGACGCGCCATCATCTGGTCGCGCGATACGCCATAGGTCACCGCATGCATCACCGGCCACTGCGGCGTCGTGATCTGCCAGCGCCGCTCGGTCTCTTCCTGCGGCAACTCGATCACCTTGGCCCGCCCCAGGTCGGCTTTCAACTTGCCGTTGTCCACAAACACGCGGCTCCACACAATCTCACCGGGCTTCGACACGCCCTTCACCGTGCTGCCGCCCAGCCGGAAATACATCGGCGGCTGGCGCTCGCCCACCGTCCCCTTCCAGCCATCAATGAAATGCGCCGGCGGGGCCGCGCCGGAAATCTCGAACACCCACACAAACTCGCCGTTGTAGTCCTCGCCATACCGCACGTCGTGCAGCGTGTTCTCCGAAGGGAACCCCAGCGCGCTCCACACGCGATGCGTGAGCAGCCCGTCGAGCCCCGCGCACTCATCCACTTCGTTGAAGTGCGGCAGCGGCTGGCCCGCGTAGAGCACCTTGCCCGAGGCGTCGCGCACCTCCGGCCGGTCCGTGTTGTTCAACAGCCCTTCCACCAGGTCCGACGCTGGCGCCAGGTCCTTCAACCCCTGCTGATACTGAATGCCGATCGTGTCGCAGCCAAAGTCGCCCGCAATCCGCAGCGCCGCGATGTACATCTTGCACTGATCGAGAATCTGCGCCTCGGTCAGGTCCGTCTCTTCATTCGGACCCAACACAAACTTCATCCCGCGCTCATCCAACCACGCCCGCACCGCCCGCGCTTCGGCCTCCGGCACCTCGCGCATGGCCGCATACAGCGCCGACTGCGACAGCCGCTCCTTGAACACGCCTGTCGGATGCAACAGTTCGTCCGGGATGATGGCGTTGTACATCCCCATGCACCCTTCATCGAACACGCCCATGATCGCCTTGTCGTTCTTCAACCGCCCCGCCTCGGCGGCGGCAATCTGTTCGGCCTTCGCCGGCAGTTTGAACTCGCCCAGCGGCCGCGCATGCGACGTGTCATGCACCACCGCCTCGCCCTTCAGCCACCGCTCCAGCTTCTCAGTGAAGTACGCGTCCGTGAAATCCACTGACCACAACGTGTCGTAGCGCACACCGGCCTTGGTGAGCGAACCATTCAGGTTCAACATGCCCACCAGCCCCGGCCACTGTCCGCTCCAGTTGGCCACCGTCAGAATCGGCCCCTGGTGCGAATACAGCCCGTGCAGCAGGTGGTGCGAATACTGCCACACCGCCTCCACCACCACCAGCGGAGCATCGCGCGGAATCGACCGGAACACCTCCATTCCCCGCTTCTGCGAGTCAATGAACCCATGCTTCTTCACCGGGTCATAGGCGTGGCCGCGCACCACCGTGCGGCCCTGCTTTTCAATCGCGGCGACTACGACCGCTTCGGCCTGCTCCTGCGCTGGCCAGCATTTTTGGTTTGCCGACAAGCGTAGATCGCCATTGGCAACAAGATATATGGTCGCCGACATCGGCTATATTGTGCCACGAACAGGCCCCCGCCACGACCCCTCCGGGCCGCACTCGTCCCACCCGGCGCGGCCACACTATACTGAGAGATCCCGCACCCATGGCCACCTCTCACTCCGAACACGGGCTCGTTCGCGGCTTCGGTCTGCTCGAAGCCACCGCGCTCAACATGAGCAACATGGTCGGCGTCGGCCCCTTCCTCACCATCCCCCTCATCATCGCCTCCATGCAGGGACCGCAGTGCATGCTCGGCTGGGCCCTCGGCGCCATCCTCGCCCTCTGCGACGGCATGGTGTGGAGCGAACTGGCCGCCGCCATGCCCGGCGCCGGCGGCACCTACCATTACCTCCAGCGCGGCTTCCTCGGCACACGCTTCGGCCGCCTCCTGCCCTTCCTCTTCATCTGGCAGTTCATCTGCTCCGGACCGCTCGAAATCGCCAGCGGCCTCATCGGCTTTGCCCAGTACGTCAGCTACTTCTGGCAGGACATGACCATCTGGCACACCCGCGCCGTCATCATCGCCGCCGGCGCCGCCGTGGTGGCCCTCCTCTATCGCAAAACCGGCGAGGTGGGCAAGCTCACCGTCATTCTCTGGATCGGCATGCTCGCCACCGTCGTCTGGATGATCGCCAGCGGCTTGTTCCGCTTCAACGCCGACCTCGCCTTCGACTTTCCCCCAGGCGCCTTCGAATTCTCCCGCGGCTTCGCCCTCGGCCTCGGCAGCGCCATGCTCATCGCCATGTACGACTTCCTCGGCTACTACGACATCTGCTACATCGGCGGCGAGGTGAAACAACCGGCCCGCACCATCCCCCGCGCCATCCTCTACTCCACCATCGCCGTGGCCCTCATCTACGCCGTGATGAACCTCACCATCATCGGCGTCGTTCCCTGGCGCGAAGCGATGGTCTCCAAATACATCGCCGCCGATTTCATGGACCGCATCTACGGCGGTTGGGCCGGCGCCCTCATCACCATCATGATTCTCTGGACCGCCATGGCCAGCGTCTTCGCCCTCCTGCTCGGCTACAGCCGCATCCCCTACGCCGCCGCCCGCGACGGCTACTTCTTCGCCATCTTCGGCGAACTCCACCCCACCGGCCAGTTCCCCCACGTCTCCCTGCTCGTCATCGGCGCGCTGTCCATCCTCGCCGGCATGATGTCGCTCGATTGGGTCATCTCCGCGCTCATCACCGCCCGCATTCTCGTCCAGTTCCTTGGCCAGATCGCTGTGCTCTTCTACATCCGCGCCCGCCGGCCCGACATCGAACTGCCCTTCAAGATGCCCCTCTACCCGCTGCCCGCCCTCATCGCCATCCTCGGCTGGCTCTATGTTTTCGGAACCGCTGGTCTGAAATTCATCCTCTTTGGCCTCGGCACCCTCGGCGTCGGCATCGTGCTCTTCCTCATCTGGGAGCGCACGCGCGAAAAGCCCGCCCGGCTGGAGGCCTGATCGCCCCGCTCTGCGGCATCGCGCGGCCTGATCGACCCGCCCTGCGGCATCGCATGGCCTGATCGACCCGCTTCGCGGCATCGCACGGCCTGATGGCCCCGCTTCGCCGCCGCCCACGGTCGGATCGACCCGCATTCCGGTGGCCCACGGCCATCCTCGCAACAGCCACTTTTCTTGCTCCGTTTTTTGTCACTCAGGCGTTTCTGTGGCATCATGCAGTGAAATGCATTACCCATACCTTCGGAGAGTTCTCTTCTCATTCTTTCTTCTTTCTCTGTTCCTTCACGCTGACCAGATCACGCTCAAAAACGGCGACCGCCTCACCGGCGCCATCGTCAAGTCCGACGAAAAGGAGCTGATCCTCAAGACCGAGTTCGCCGGCGAGGTGAAAGTCCAGTGGTCGGCCATCACCGGGCTCACCGCCAGCGAGCCCGTCACCGTCACCCTCAAGGACGGCCAGACGATTGTCGGCGCCATCGCCCAGGAGCAGGAAAAGCTCCGCATCACAAATCAACAGACCGGACAGGCCGAGGTCGTCCAGGCCAACATCACCGCCATCCGCAACAAGGACGAACAGGCCCGCTACGAAATCGAGATGGAGCGCCTCCGCAACCCCCGCCTGCTCGACCTCTGGCAGGGCTATTTCGACACCGGCATCGCCATGGCCCGCGGCAACGCCAACACCTCCACCTACAACCTCAACGCCAATGCCAACCGCATCTCCCCGCGCGACAAAATCGGCATGACCTTCACCTCCATCTACGCCACCAACCGCACCGCCGGCGCGGGCCTCACCACCGCCAATGCCGTCCGTGGCGGCGCAGTATGATTTGAATCTCTCCAAGCGCGCATATGGTTTCGGATTCGTCAATCTCGAATTCGACGAGTTCCAGAAGTTGGACCTCCGCTTCGTCACCGGCGGCGGCCTGGGCTACCGGGTGATCATGAACGACCGCACCACCTTCAACACCTTCGGCGGCGGCAACTTGAACAAGGAGTTCTTCTCCACCGGCCTCAACCGCTCCAGTGGCGAAGTTCTGCTGGGCGAAGAGTTCACCCACAAGTTCAACAACATCACCTCTCTCACTCAAAAGTTCGTCATCTTTCCGAACATCAGTGAAAGCGGCGCCTATCGCGTGAATTTCGATATCGGCGCCGTGACGGCTTTGCGGAAATGGTTGTCCTGGCAGATCAGCCTGAGCGACCGCTTTTTAAGCAACCCGGTGCCGGGAGCCAAGACGAACGACGTCTTGGCGACCACCGGCGTCCGGCTCACATTTGCCCGTTAGCGCGACGAGCCCAGTTGCTGCAGTCGATCGCGCAGGGCCTGGATTGGGAAGGAACCTCATGATTTCCGGATTCAAGCAGTTTCTCTTGAAAGATAACGTGCTGTCACTCGCCGTTGCGGTCATCATCGGCGGCGCGGTCGGCAAAATGGTCGCCTCCATGGTGGCCGACATCATCATGCCGCTGGTCAGCCTGGCCATGCCCGGCGGCGAATGGCGTACAGCCAAACTCGTCCTCGGCACCATGACCGGCCCCGACGGCAAGGAAGTCGTTAACGCCATGAACATCGGCACCTTCTCCGGCGCCGTCGTTGACTTCGTCGTCATCGCCTTCGTCGTCTACGTCATCACCTCGAAGATCCTCAAGCAGGATCCGAACGCGGCGAAGTAACCGCCGCGCGTTTCAGTACACATCGGGTTGCTTCTTGTCCCGCGTGTGCGGATTCTGCTTCGACAAACTTGCCGTAAGCCTCCGGCCTCCGGGCGCGAATGTAACTCGCGCCCGAAGCCAACTCGCGCGCCACCTTCAACGCCGGCGCCACCACCACCTCGTCCTCCAGCGTCCTGCACTCCGCAATCACCTCGCCATAGGGATCCACCACCAGCGAGCCGCCCGGCTTGATCGTCCCGCCATCGTTGCCCAGCACGTTCGCATACACCCCATACACGCCGTTCTCCCAGGCCCGCGCCGGCAGCCACTTCAGGATCCACCCGCGTCCCTTGGGCGAGTCGAACTCCATGCGGCAGCGCACCGGGTCGTGATGCCGGTTCTCCCACACCGCGCGGTCCACCGTGCCGCGCCCCGGCGCCGGCGACGGCAGACACCCCGTCACATGCGGCATCAGAATCACATCGGCCCCCAGCATCGCCGTCATGCGCGCGTTCTCCGGCAGGTTGTTGTCATAGCAGGTGAGCACACCGAACTTCCACCCGAGCGCCTCAAACACCGTGTAGTGATCGCCGCACTCCAGATGCTCACTGACAAACTCATGCAGCTTGTGATGCCGCGCCACCGGACCCTCGGGCGACACCACCGCCTGCGCGTTATAGAGCTTGCCATCGAGCTCTTCCACAAACCCAGCCGAGACCCAACAGCCCGTCTCCTCCGCAATGGCGCACAGCCGCCGCACCGTTGGCCCGTCCGGCCACGGCTCGGCCAGCGCCGCAATCTCCTCGCGCGCCAATCGCTCCAGCCACGTGTAGCCGGTCACGCACAACTCATGAAACAACACGATCCTGCGCCCCGCGCCCGCGCCTGCCGCGTCAGCGCCTCCACCCGCCCCAGGTTGTACGGCTTGTCCCCATCGCGCGCCTCAAACTGCGCCGTCGCCAGCCGGATCTCATCCACTTGACATCTCCTGTCTCCAAAGCTATCTATAAATAGGGAAGCGTGTAGCCGCCCCGCGCCCAGTGGACGCTCATGAACACTCAAACTATAGCCGATCTGGAAGAGGCCATCGCCGCCGCCCTTGACTGTGTCGTGCCCTCCGGCCTGCGCCCCATCGTCGAAGTGCGCGAGAAGGGCCGCAAGAAGCGCCGCACCTCCCCAGCCGGCAAATGGAACGCCGAAGCGGGCGAAATTGTCGTCACCTTCGAAGCCGCGCCGCACACCGCCAAAACCTCCTCCCGCCGCGCCCAATCAAAGAAGGCGCCGGCGCAGGCCACCCCCATGGCCGCCCTCCTTGCCGCGCCTCGAACAGGCCGAAACCGAACCCGGCCGCGCCTTCGTCGCCCTCAAGTATTTCCGCGACGAGTTCCTCCCGCGCCTCGGCGGCCCCTGGGCCGAATCCGTCGACGACCGCCAGCAACTGCTCGCCCAGGCCATTCAGGAAGGCCGCATCCTCACCTCGAAGGTCCCCAATCCGAAGTCGCCGCTCTACCCCACCACGGCCATCAAACTCAACCCACGCGAACGCACCGCGCCGCTCTCCGCCAGCCGCTTCCAAGCCGTCGCCGCCTCGGGCGAGCCGCTCTCGGCCACCCTCCTCCGCGACCGGGGCCAGCGTTGACCTACTACTTCCTCGAATCCAGCGCCCTGGCCAAGCTCTTTGTCCGCGAACGCGGCACCGCTTCCCTCATACGCCTCATCGAATCGCTCGACGACCGCCAGGTGATCCTCTCCACGCTCGCTCACGTTGAGGTCTACTCAGCCCTACGCCGCCGCGAGCGCGCCGGGGAAATCAAACCCGCCGACGCCCAGCTCGCCCTTCAGTCGCTCGCCATCGAATGCGCCCGCATGACTGAGCAGACCCTCAACACCGCCGTCGTCGCCGCCGCCTGCCAGTTGATGGACCGCCATGCTCTCCGCGCCCTCGATGCCCTCCAACTGGCCTCCTGCCTCGTCGCCCGCTCCGTGGCCCGCGCCACTGACTTCGTCTTCGTCTGCGCCGACCACATCCTGCTCGCCGCCGCCCAGGCCGAAGCGCTGCAAACGCTCAATCCCGAAACCTGAACGAAACCTGCGCCCGCCGGACCGCCCACCGCAACACCGTGCGAAAATGAAAGGTTCGCGGGCGCGCTTGCCCAACAACCTCTCAGGACAACTTCATCATGGAAATTATCAAGATCACTGCACGTGAGATTCTCGATTCGCGCGGCAACCCCACCGTGGAAGCCGACGTCATGCTCGCCGACGGCAGCTTTGGCCGCGCGGCGGTGCCCAGCGGCGCCTCCACCGGCGAACGCGAAGCCATTGAACTGCGCGATGGCAACCCCAAACGCTACCTCGGCAAGGGCGTCGAAAAGGCCGTCAAGAATGCCAACACCGTCATCGCCAAGGCCATCCTCGGCATGGATGGAACCGATCAGGTCGCCGTTGACCGCGCCATGATCGCCCTCGACGGCACACCCACCAAGTCCAAGCTCGGCGCCAACGGCATCCTCTCGGTTTCGCTCGCCGTCGCCCGCGCCGCCGCTGAATCCTCCGGCATGCCGCTCTATCGCTACCTCGGCGGCGTCAACGCCAACACGCTCCCCACGCCGATGATGAACATCATCAACGGCGGCGCCCACGCCGACAACAGCGTCGACCCGCAGGAGTTCATGGTCGTCCCCCACGGCGCGCCCACCTTCAAGGAAGCCATCCGCATGGGCGCCGAAATCTTCCATTCGCTCAAGGGTGTGCTCAAGAAGCGCGGCTACTCCACCGCCGTCGGCGATGAGGGCGGCTTTGCCCCCAACCTCAAGTCCAACGAAGAGGCCCTCGAAACGATCCTTGAAGCCATCACCAAGGCCGGCTACAAACCGGGCAAGCAGATCTCCATCGCCCTCGACCCCGCCGCCAGTGAGTTCTACGATTCCAAAACCAAGAAGTACGTCTTCAAGAAGAGCGACGGCTCCGTGCGCACCTCCGAAGAGATGGTCGCCTTCTGGGCCGACTGGGTGGCCAAGTATCCCATCGTCTCCATCGAAGACGGCATGGGCGAAAACGACTGGTCCGGCTGGAAGCTGATGACCGATACCCTCGGCAAAAAGATCCAGCTCGTCGGCGACGACCTCTTCGTCACCAACACCGCCATCCTCGCCAAGGGCATCGAACAGGGCATCGCCAATTCCATCCTCATCAAGGTGAACCAGATCGGCACCCTCACCGAAACGCTCGAAGCCATCGAGATGGCCTCGCGCGCCGGTTACACGAGCATCAGCTCGCACCGCTCCGGCGAAACCGAAGACGCCTTCATCGCCGACCTCGCCGTGGCCACCAACTGCGGCCAGATCAAGACCGGCTCGGCCAGCCGCACCGACCGCATGGCCAAGTACAACCAGCTCCTGCGCATCGAAGAGGAACTCGGCTCGGCCGCCCGTTACGCCGGCAGGAAGGCGTTCAAACAGTAATGTACAAACTTGTTCTCGTCCGCCACGGCGAGTCCACCTGGAACAAGGAAAACCGCTTCACCGGTTGGACCGACGTCGACCTCTCCGAGAAAGGCGTCGAGGAGGCCCGCGAAGGCGGCCGCGTCCTCAAGCGCGAAGGCTACACCTTCGACGTTGCCTACACGAGCGTCCTCAAACGCGCCATCCGCACCCTCTATCTCGTCACGGATGAGATGGACCTGCTCTGGGTCCCCAGGTCCACCGCGCCTGGCAGCTCAACGAACGCCACTACGGCGCCTTGCAGGGCCTCGAACAAAGCCGAAACGGCCGAGAAGTTCGGCGAGGCCCAGGTCAAGATCTGGCGCCGCAGCTACGACATTCCGCCGCCTGTGCTCACCGAGGACGACGAGCGCTACCCCGGCCATGACCCGCGCTACGCCTCGCTCTCCAAGGCCGATCTCCCGCTGACGGAATGCCTCAAGGACACCGTGGCCCGTTTCCTCCCCTTCTGGCACTCCACCATCGCCCCCGATGTGAAGGCCGGCAAGAAGGTGCTCATCGCCGCCCACGGCAACAGCCTCCGCGCGCTGGTGATGTACCTCGACAACGTCTCCGAAGAGGCCATCGTCGAGCTCAACATTCCCACCGGAATGCCCCTCGTCTATGAACTCGACGCCGACCTGAAGCCCCTCAAGAGCTACTATCTCGGCGATCCGGAAAAGGTCAAGGCGGCCATGGAAGCCGTCGCCAACCAGGGCAAGAAAAAGTAACATGCGCCTCGCGCAGCGGTGAGCCATGGCCAGGCTGTCGGCCTCATTGCCGTGGCTCACCGTGCGCGGGCGTTATCTCACCATCGCCGCCAGCGGCCAGTCCCTCATCCTCCGCGGCCTCAACCGCTCCGGCCTCGAATATAGCGAACCCGGCGACGACGGCTTCCTCTTCTCGGCCTCCCTCTCTCCGCGCGAATTCCAACGCTACGCCCTCGACTGGCGCTGCGACCTCGTCCGCATCCCCTTCAACCAGGACTGGGCCCTCCGCGGCCGCGGCCCCTTCACCGGCGAGGACTACCTGCGCTCACTCGATACCGTCATCCGCTGGGCCGCCAGCCACGACCTCTACACCCTCCTCGATCTCCAATGGCTCCAGGCCGACACCCCCTATGGCCCCAACCGCCAGTTCATCGCCCCGCTTCCCAACGCCGAAAGCGCCCTCCTCTGGCGCATGCTCGCCGAACGCTATCAGGACGAACCCGCCGTCCTCTACGACCTCTACACCGAACCCCACGACTGCACGCCCGCCCAGTGGAACGTCTGCGCCCAAACCCTCGCCGACGCCGTCTGGGCCGGCTCGCCCCGCGCCACCGTCTTCGTCGCCGGCACGCAGTGGGCCTACGACCTCCGCGGCGTCGTCATCGAAGGCCCATCCATCGTGTACTCCACACACGTCTACCGCAACAAGGGTTCCAATTGGGAGGAGGCCTTTGGGGCCCGCGCCCGCCGCGAAGCCGTCTGTGCCGGTGAGTGGGGCGGGGAAGCCGCCGACCGCTCCTGGGGCCGCCGCCTGCTCCGTTCGTTCGATGACTGGGGCATGGGCTGGTGCGCCTGGAGCGTCTGTGACTGGCCGCGCCTGGTCGAAGCCGAACGCACTACCGGCTTTGGAGAATTGGTGCGGGGGGCGTTGCGAACAGGCTGATCCCGCCCGCATCGACGTCCACACTTTCTTTCCGCATCTCGCGCGCCGTTTCGCTCGAAAACGCCAGCGCATCGGCCCACAATTTGGCCACGCCTTCCGGCCGCAGCCGCAGCGTTCCGGCGGCCCGCTCCAAACCGCCTGAGTCCACCGACTCGCACGATTCCAGCAGCGCCCACACCCGCGACGGCAGGCTCCCGCGCGGCGACTTCCGGCACAGGAAATCGCGCACGTCGTCCACCAGCCCGAGGTTCTCGGTGGCCTCCTCGATCGGCATCCCCAGCATCGTGTCCAGCAGCGAAAACAGGCCCATCAGGAACATGTCGCTCTGCCGGATCGAGTGGCTGCTTTCGCGCGCCACAATCTCACAAAACCGCGCCCGCGCCAGCGCCATCACCCACAGTTGATCGCTATGCCCGCTGGCCAGCTGCGGCAGAATCGCCACCGACAGCCAGCGCCGCACGCCATCCTCGCCCAGGTTCGAGAGCGCCCGCTCAATGCTTGTCACCGGCGTCAGCCAGTCAAACAACGGGCAGTTGATGAACCGCAGCAGCCGCCGCGAGAGCGAGATCTCCGTGCGGATCATCTCCGCCAGCTTCTCAAACCGCATCTCCTGCTTCTGCGCCTCGGCCAGAATGCGCATCCCGTGCAGCTTGTGCGACGGCATCTCGCGCCCGGAAAGCACCACCGGCTTGGCGAAAAAATACCCCTGGAACAGTGTGAACCCCAGCCGGCAGCCGTGCTCAAACTCCTCGCGCGTCTCCACCTTCTCGGCCAGAAACCGGATGTGCGGCATGCTCCACTCCGTCCGCACGCGATACAACTCGTCAGCCTGCATGGCCCGGAAATCCACCTTGATCACGCTCACCATCGGCAGCAGCGGACGCCACTCCGGCGTGGCCAGAAAATCGTCTAGCGCCAGCACGAACCCCGCCTCGCGCAACCGCTCGCAGGCCGCGATCACCTTCTCGTCCGGTTCCACGGTCTCCAACAGCTCCAACACCACCCGCTGCGGCGGCAACAGGTGGCAAACGCCATCCAGCAGCGTCTCCCGGTCCACGTTCAGAAACCCCGGCAGCGTCCCCAACACGTGCTCCACGCCCATCGAGAAAAACACCTGCGAAATCAGCTTCGGCGTCGCCGCCGTCATCTCCCGAGGCGCTGAACCGCTCTGGCCATCCCGGAACAGCAACTCATACGCCCGCGTCACCTGGCGGTCGTCGAGTATGGGTTGCCGGCCGACAAAAACTTCCATCTGGGCTCTTATCGGCCACCCCCTGTCCTCTCCGCGACAATTTGTGCGCTATACTGAAAGTCCGGCTACTTTGCCACGGAAGGGGTGAATGTATTGGCCGAAGTCGTTGTCCAAGAGGGTGAAACCCTGGAAAGCGCGCTTCGCCGCTTTAAGAGAAAGGTCCAGCAGGAAGATATCATTAAAGATATCAAGCGCCACTCCTATTACCTGAAGCCGGGCGAAAAGCGCCGTGCCAAGGAAGCTCTGGCTCGCAAGCGCAGCCGTAAAAAGCGCAGCCGCGAAGTTGAGTGACCCGCAAAATCAGAAGGGCTCCGGATCTCTCCGGAGCCCTTCGTGTTTCTACCCGCGCCCGCTTTACCAGTAGACCTTCAGGCCCACCTGCATCTGCCGCGGCGTGTTCGTCTGGTTCACCACCTGGCCCAGCGTGGCCGCATCCAGGCTCGTCGACCCCGTGCCGAACACCGTCCGGTTGAACAGGTTGAACGCCTCGCCGCGCAGGTCGATGCGGATGATCTCGCTTACCCGGAACGTCTTGGCGACGCTGATGTTCTCGTTCAAATTGGGGAACGAACGCACCTTCGGGTTGTAGCGCGTCACATTTCCGAAGTCGTTCGGCTGCACGGGGAACTCCGAGCGCGGCTTCAGGAAGCGGTCACGGCCGGGATCAAACCCGCCCGCGCCCACCGGCGCCCGCCAGTCGTCGTAGCTGGTCACATACGGCCGCGTCCCTTCGTTGAACAGTGGCAGCGGATTGTTCCGTCCCAGCGCCACCGGCAGACCGCTCGAATACACCTGAATCGCCGCGATGCGCCAGCCGCCCAACACCTGGTTGAGCACGCCCTCATTCAGCCAGCGCTGCCCCTTGCCAAACGGCAGGTCGTACAGCGTCGAAAACTTCAACTGGTGCGTCTGGTCAAACTGCCCGATCGACTTCTCCAGCCGCCGGTTGTATTGGTCCATCGCCCCGGAGAAGTTGGCAAAGTAGGAATCAGAATCCGTCAACAGCTTCGAGAATACGTAGTTCCAATTCAGCGTCAGGCCCTTGGAGAACCGGCGGTCCATCTTCAGCACGAAAGCGTGATAGGAAGAGTGGCCGCTCTTGTCGCCGTTCTGCACGTCCGTGTTGATGTTGGTGTACATCGGATACGGCCGTAGCGCCTGCGCCAGCGAAGGATTGCTGAAGTTGCGCGTGAAGTTCGCATACGGCGTCCGGTAACCCGCGTTCTGCACCGCCGCCGACGTGATGCCGCCCCGCAGCAGCGCCTGCGCCTGCGTCACACCGAAGCGCGACACCATGTCGTGGTACACCGGCGTCGGCACCTGGTTCAGGTTCAGCACGCCCGTCTGCAAGTGCGTCCCCACGTTGGCGTTGTAGCCCACCTCCACCACCGTATTGGCCGCCATTTGCCGCTGGATGGTGAACGTCCAGAACAGGCTCTCCGGCGCCCGCGTCGCTTCCTGGCCCTGCCAGAAGTCCACCGTGTTGCCGTTGGAAAATGCCGGGTTGATCGACGGCGGCAGAATGTAGCCCGGCAGCCCCTGGTCCATCTTGAACGTCGGCGTCACGCCCTGCGACGTGTTGTTGAACTGGTATTGCCCGATGAAGCCCGCGAAGTGGCCGCTGCCCTGCACAGCCGTCACGCGCGAAAACGACCGCCCGAACGCCGTCCGGAACGTCGTCTTGCTGTCCGGCGTGTAGGCAATGCCGATGCGCGGACCCCAGCCCGCATACCAGCCCGGCACCAGGCTGCGACGGTTCTCGCGGCCCTCGCCAAACCCGGCAAACCACAGCGCGCCCAACAGTCCATCGGCGCCCGGATTCGGCCGCGCCGGGTTGAAGTCGGAATACTCATCCTTCTTGTTCGTCGGCGGCAGCGTCAGGTCGTAGCGCAGCCCGATGTTCACCGTCAGCTTGCGCGTGATGCGCCAGTCATCCTGCGCGTAGAAGCCAAAGTAGGGGTACTTCTGAGTCACCGCGCGGATCGTTTCCGTGCGGCCCAGGTGCGCATCGCCCAACAGGAACGAGGCAAACGCCGCCCCGCCACTGTTCGGCCACGACGTCGCCCCCGGAATTGACGTGCCCAGGAAGTTGAAGTCCGCCCGCCCGGCGATGTCCTGCTGGCCAAAGCCGTCGGCGTTCTGGTTCTGATGCTGGAAGCCGAACTTCAACGTGTGCGAGCCGCGGATGTAGCTCAAATCGTTCTTCAGACCCCAGCCCGGCTGGTGCGTCCCGTTGTAGCTGGCTGAACCCCATGAAGTTAAACCGTCAGTGAAATTGATCGTCGGGAAGTTCTGGTTGCAGTCCACCACGTTCTTGATGCAGACCTTGTCCTTCCAGTTCTTGTCCACGTTGGCCGAAAAGCTGTTCTTGGTGAACGTATTCTTCGTCCACGAGAAGTGGTTCACCATGTTCGGCGAAATCGTCCAGTCCTCGCTCACGCGGAACGCCTCGGTGTCCCAGGCCTGCACCTGGCCGTTCCACAACGGCTCGGGCAACCCTGGCGCTCCAGCCGGGCCCGCCTCGCGCCGGAACCTCGTCGTATTCCAGAGAAAACTCACGCGGTGGTTCGACCCGATCTGCTGGTCGCCCTTTACGCTCCATTTGTCGGTCGGCGTCACCAGCGTGCCGCCGGAGACGATGTAGTTCTGCCGCACATACCCGCTCGTGCCCGGCACGCCGCCTCGGTTGGGCTGTTACCGCCTTGCCGAACTGCGCAATCGCGTTCGCCGTCGTCGAAAACCGGCTCACCGGTATCTGGTTGCCGGGAAACAGGTCGCGCACCGAGCCTGCTCCGGCCGTATTGGGCCGCGTCGTCCCCGGATCGTAAACCGGCACGGAACGGTTGTTCTGATCCACCCAGTTGCGGAAATCGCCCGTGTACATCTCCGGCGTCGGCACCGTCAGAATCGTGTCGTTGGCGCCCACCCGGTTGCGGAAGCCTTCATAGGAGACAAACCAGAACGTCTTGTTCCGCCCGTCGTACAGCTTCGGGATGTACAGCGGCCCGCTCGCCGTCACGCCAAAATCGTTTTGCCTGTAAATGCTCCGCGTTCGCGCAAAGAACCCGCGCGCGTCCAGCGCATCGTTGCGCAGAAAGTTGTACACGTTGCCGTGAAACTGGTTCGTCCCGCTCTTGGAGGCAAACGTCATTACACCGCCGCCGGCCTGCCCGTATTCGGCCTTAAACCCGTTGGTGTCTACCGTGAACTCCGTCAGCGCCTCCACCGAAGGCGTGTTCAACGCCGCCTCGGCCGTGTCGCCCGACCGGTTTGTACCCACGCTGTGGCCGTCCAGCGTCGCATCCCACTGCGCCCGCTGCCCGCCGCCAATCGCCAGCGCCTGCCCGTCGCCGCGCGCCTCAGGCACCACCGCCACCAGGTTGAACGGGCTGCGCATCGTCCCGCCCACCACCAGCGGCAACTCGTCCACCATCTTGTTCTGCACCTGCGTGGAGACCTTCGCGTTGTCGGTCTGGATCACATTGGCTACCGCCGACACCTCAATCTGCTCGCTCACCGCGCCCAACTGCATCGTCATGTCCAGCCGCAGCGACGATGCCGCCGCCACAATCACGTTCTGCTGGACAATCCGCTTGAACCCTGTCGCTGTCACCTCCAGGCGGTAGGCGCCCGGCACCAGGTTCGGAATGTTGAACTCGCCCGAACTCGATGTCACGTTGCGCGCCGTCGCATTGGTCGCCGTATTCACGGCCACCAGCTCAGCTCCGGCAATCGCCGCGCCCGATGGATCGTTCACCAGGCCGCTGATGGTGCCCCGCTCGGACTGGGCGAACAGGCATGTAGTCAGAAACAGATACGCTACGGAGCGTTTCATAGAATTGGACCCCCCTCTTGCCATAGCAAGATGAAGAGATTCTATGTAACGCCCCTTGCAGTCGTCAATCGCTGAAATTTCAGAAAGGGAGCCCTGGCTCCCTTTACCAGTACACTTTGAGCCCCGCTTGCATCTGCCGCGGCGTGTTCGCTTGGCTCTGCACCAGGCCCAGCGTGGCCGCATTCAGGCTCGTCGATCCCGTGCTAAATACCGTCCGGTTAAACAGGTTAAATGCTTCCCAACGGAAGTCCACCCGCACGATCTCTCCAACCCGGAAAGTCTTTGCAATGCTTACGTTTTCGTTCAGGTTGGGGAAGCTCCTCACCTTCGGGTTGTAACGCGTTACATTGCCAAAATCGTTCGGCTGCGCGCCAAATTGACTGGCCGGTTTCAGGAACCGGTCGCGCCCCGGATCAAACCCGCCGTCACCCACCGGCGCACGCCAGTCGTCATAGCTGGTGACGAACGGTCTCGTGCTTTCATTAAATATCGGTAATGGATTGTTCCGAACCAGGGCAATCGGAAATCCGCTCGCATACACCTGGATCGCCGCGATCCGCCAGCCGCCCAACACATGGTTCAGAACGCCCGAGTTCAGCCACCGCTGCCCCTTACCAAACGGCAGGTCGTACAGCGTTGAGAACTTCAGAACGTGCGACTGGTCAAACGCCCCGATCGACTTCTCCAGCCTCCGGTTGTAGTGATCCATCGCTCCCGTCATGTTGGCGTAGTAGGTGTCGGAATCCGTGATCACCTTCGAGTACACGTAGTTCCAGTTCAACGTCAGCCCGCGCGAAAAGCGCCGGTCCATCTTCAGCACAAAGGCGTGGTAGGAAGAGTGCCCGCTCTTATCCCCGTTCTGGCCGTCGGTGACGATGTTTTGGTACTGCGGGAAGGGCCGCATCGACTGCGCCACCGTGGCGTTGGAAAACGTGGTCGAGAACGAGGAAAACGGAGCCGTGAATCCGGCATTGCGCGCCGCCGCCGAGTTGATGTTCGAGCGCATGATCGCCTGCGCCTGCGTCACGCCGAAGCGCCCCACCAGCGACTGGTAGGCCGCCGTCGGCACCTGGTTCATATTCAGCAACCCGGTTTGCAGGTGCGTGCCCACGTTGGCGTTGTAGCCCACCTCCATCACCATGTTGTCGGCCAACTGCCGCTGGATGGTGAACGTCCAGAACAGGTTTTCCGGCGCCCGCGTCGCCTCCTGGCCCTGCCAGTAATCCACATTGTTGCCGTTGGAAAACGCCGGGTTGATCGACGGCGGCAGAATGTAGTTCGGCAGCCCCTGGTCCATCTTGAACGTCGGCGTGATGCCTTGCGAGGTGTTGTTGAACACATACTGCCCGATGAAGCCCGCGAAGTGGCCGCTGCCCGCCACCGCCGTCACGCGCGAAAACGACCGCCCAAACGCCATGCGGAAGGTCGTCTTGTTGTCCGGAGTATAGGCGATGCCCAGCCTCGGACCCCATCCGCCATACCAGTTCGGCACCAGGCTGCGACGGTTTTCACGCCCCTCGCCAAACCCGGCAAACCACAGCGCGCCGGGAATGCCGTCGGCGCCCGGATTCGGCCGCGTCGGGTTGAAGTCGGAATACTCATCCTTGCCGTTGGTCGGCGCAAAGGTCACGTCGTAGCGCAGCCCGAAGTTCATCGTCAGCTTGCGCGTGATGCGCCAATCGTCCTGCGCGTAGAAACCGAAGTACGGATACTTCTGCGTCACCGCGCGGATCGTCTCCGTGCGCCCCAGGTGCGCGTCGCCCAACAGGAACGACGCAAACGCCGACCCGCCGCTGTTTGGCCACGACGTCGCTCCCGGAATCGACGTGCCCAAAAAGTTGAAATCCGCCCGCCCGGCGATGTCCTGCTGCCCAAATCCATCCGCATTCTGGCTGTGGTGTTGGAAGCCGAACTTGAACGTGTGCGCACCGCGGATGTAGCTCAGGTCATCCTTCAAGCCCCAACCCGGCTGGTCGGTGCCGTTATAGCTGGCGCTCCCCCACCCGGTGAAGCCATCGGTAAAGTTGATCACCGGGAAGTTCTGGTTGCAGTCCACCACGTTCTTGATGCACACCTTGTCTTTCCAGTTCTTGTCCACGTTGGCCGAAAAACTGTTCTTGGTAAACGTGTTCTTGGCCCACGAGAAGTGGTTCACCATGTTCGGGGAAATCGTCCAGTCCTCGGTCACGCGAAAGGCCTCTGTATCCCAGGCCTGCAACTGACCGTTCCAGAGCGGCTCAGGCAACCCCGGCGCTCCAGCCGGTCCCGCCTGCCGCCGGTACCTCGTCGTGTTCCACAGAAAACTCACGCGGTGGTTCGACCCGATCTGCTGGTCGCCCTTCACGCTCCATTTGTCGGTCGGTGTCACCAGCGTTCCGCCCGTCACAATGTAGTTCTGCCGCACATACGCGCTCGTGCCCGGCACGCCGCCGCGATTGGGCTGCACCGTCTTGCCAAACTGCGCAATCGCGTTCGACGTCGCCGAAAACCGGCTCACCGGAATCTGGTTGCCCGGAAACAGGTCGCGCACCGACCCCGTGCCGCTCGCATTCGGCCGCGTCGTTGACGGATCGTAGATCGCCACCGCCCGGTTGTTCTGATCCACCCAGTTGCGGAAGTCGCCCGAGTACATCTCCGGCGTCGGCACCGTCAGAATCGTATCGTTGGCCCCGACACGGTTGCGGAAACCCTCATAGGACACAAACCAGAATGACTGGTTGCGGCCGTCGTAGATCTTGGGAATGTACACCGGCCCGCTCGCGGTCACGCCAAAATCGTTCTGCCGGTATATGCTCCGCGTTCGCGCAAAGAACCCGCGCGCGTCCAGCGCATCGTTGCGCAGAAAGTTGTACACGTTGCCGTGAAACTGGTTGGTCCCGCTCTTGGAGGCAAACGTCATCACACCGCCGCCGGCCTGCCCGTACTCGGCCTTAAACCCGTTGGTGTCCACGGTGAACTCCGTCAGCGCCTCCACCGACGGCGTGTTCAATGCGGCTTCGTTCGCATCGCCTGACCGGTTCGTTGTCACGCTGTAGCCGTCCAGTGTCGCGTTCCAGCTGGCCGCCTGTCCGCCGCCAATCGACATCTGGTTGCCCTGTCCGCGCGCCTCCGGCACCACCGCCACCAGGTTGAACGGGCTCCGCATCGTGCCCGCCACCACCAGCGGCAGCTCGTCCACCATCTTGTTCTGCACCTGCGTCGACACCTTCGCGTTGTCGGTCTGAATCACCGCCGCCACCGCCGACACCTCAATCTGCTCGCTCACCGCGCCCAACTGCATCGTCATGTCCAGCCGCAGCGACGATGCCGCCGCCACAATCACGTTCTGCTGGATGTAGCGTTTGAATCCCGTCGCCGTCACCTCCAGCCGGTAGTTGCCCGGCACCAGGTTCGGGATGTTGAACTCCCCGGAATTGGAGGCCACCGTGCGCGCCGTCGCGTTCGTCGCCGTATTGGTCGCCGTCAGCTCGGCCCCAGCAATCGCGGCGCCGCTCGGATCGGCAATCAGGCCGCTGATGTTGCCGCGCTCGCTCTGAGCAAACAGGCACACCGTCATCGCAAACAAGGCTGTTGTGGTGCGGAACATAGCCCCTCCTCAAGTAAACGTTAACGAATTGTAATTGCGCTAACGCTGATCGTCAATCGGAATCTGAAACTTTTTTCACTTTTTCACCCCGTCTCCCTCATTCCCCATCCCAAGCCTTCCCTCGCTCCGCGGCCGCGGAGTATAATTCACGGCGAACACGATTTCCAGGAGGGTAACGAGGATGAGGATCTGGGCCGTCGTGGCTACACTCACCGTCTGCGCGTCGCTGGCGTTCCCGCAGAAGCGCGCCAAGGTCGATATCAACACCGAAACGCCCGAAGGCCAGGCCCTGCAGGCCGTCGGGCAGGAAGAAGATCCCGTCAAGAAGCTCGCCCTGCTGGAGGAGTTCCTTCAGAAGTACCCCACGCACTCCGGCGCCCTCTGGGTGCTCGGCCAGGCCGAAACGCTCTACGCTAAGAACGGCCAGCACGACAAAGTGCTCGAAGTCGTCCCCAAGATCCTCGCCGCCGACCCCACTGACTCGGTCATGGCCCACCAGGCCCTCAAAGCCGCCGAAGCTAAGAACGACACCGCCCTCATCGTCGATTGGGCCGCCAAAACCCGCGCCTCCGCCCAGGCCGCCGAAAAGCTCCCCAAGCCCGAGGATGAGGACGAACTCGAAACCTGGAAGCACGAGATCGACTTCGCCCAGCAGGTGCAGAAATACTGCGACTACTCGCTCTACGCCCACGCCCTCAAAGCCACCGATCCGGCCGCCAAAATCCAGGCCGCGGAAGCCCTCATCGCCGCCAACCCCAAAAGCGAGTACGTTCCCCAACTGAACGACCAGCTCTTCCTCGCCTACCGCCAGGCCAACCAGAACGACAAGGCCGCCGCCCTCGGCGAAAAGATGCAGGCCGAAGGCAAAGCCAGTGAAGACGTCCTGCTCGTCCTGCTCGACCACCACGCCCGCGCCAAGGACGCCGCCAAGGTCGAACAAACCGCCCAGGCCATGGTCGAGATGATGAAGACCAAACCCGCCCCGGCCGGCGTCGACCCCGCCGCCTGGGAAAAGAAAAAGACCACCGTTACCGCCATCGGCCTCCACGTCCTCGGCGTCGGCTATTCCAACGCGAGCAAGTTCTCCCAGGCCGACAAGACCCTCCGCGAAGCCCTCCCCCTGCTCGACAACGAACAGATGAAGGCCGAAGCCCTCTTCCACCTCGGCCTGGCCAACTACAAAATGGGCGCCGGCGCCAAGGACGGCTCCAAGCTCATCCTCGAAGCCCTCAAGTTCAACCAGCAGTGCGCCGCCATCAAGAGCCCCTTCCAGGCCCAGGCCAACGTCAACATCAAGGCCATCCGCACGCAGTACAGAATCAAGTAGCCCCCATGAACATCCTCGTCCCCAACCTCGGCTCCACCTCGCTCAAGTTCCAGTTGCTCTCCATGCCGGGGGAACACGAGGTGCTGCGCGGTAAACTTGAGCGCGTCACTGACTATCCGGCCGCTATCGCCTCCATCCCCCTCGGCAATCACCGCGTCGATGCCGTCGCCTTCAAAGCCGTCCATGCCGGACCGCGCTACCGCGGAACGTACGTCGTTGACGCTGGCGTGCTCGCCGCTCTCGAAGAGTTCCTTCCCGCCGCCCCCGCCCACAACGCCATCTACCTCACCGGCATCCGCGCCTTCCAACAGGTGATGCCCGAGGTCCCCCTCATCGCCGCGTTTGAAACCGAATTCCACCGCACCATGCCCGAACACGCCGCCCGCTATGGCGTCCCCGCCTCCTGGCACGACGAGCTCGGCATCCGCCGCTACGGCTTCCACGGCGCTTCGCACCAATACGTCAGCGAGCACATCCCCCGCCTCATCGGCCGCGACCGCGACCTGCTCCGCATCATCAGTTGCCACCTCGGCGGCAGCTCGTCGATGTGCGCCATCCACGGCGGCCGCTCCATCGACACCACCATGGGCTTCTCGCCGCAATCGGGACTGGAAAACGCCACCCGCCACGGCGACCTCGATGTCTACGCTGTCCTGGATGCCATGCAGAGCCGCGGCCTGAGCATCGCCGAAGTCACCGCTGAACTGGCCTCTTCCGGTGGCCTTGCCGGCCTCTCCGGCATCCCCGGCGGCGATGTGCGCGATCTCGAAGAAGCCGCGGGGAAGGGAAGCGCCGCCGCCGAACTCGCCCTCGCCGTCTTCACCTACCAGGTGAAAAAGACCATCGGCGCTTACGCCGCCGTCATGGGGGGTGTCGATGTCATCGCCTTCACCGGCGGCATCGGCGAAAACTCCGCCCGCCTCCGCGAACGCTGCACCAGTGGTCTGAAATTCCTCGGCATCCGCCTCGACCGCGAACGCAACTTCAACGGAAAAGGCGACCGCCTCGTCTCCTCACACGACTCCGAAGTCGCCGTGGCCGCTCTCGCCACCAATGAAGAGTTGATCGTCGCCCGCCGCGCCTACGCCCTGCTCACCAAGGACTGAGCCGAGGGCGCCGTTACCGCAGCAACAAGCGGCCCCGCGCGTCCCTAGTGGTGCCCGCCCGCCGCCACCGGCGCAATCACCGGCGCCTTGGCCCCCGGCTTGGCCGCCTCCAGCATCATCTCTTTGCGCTGGATCAGCGTCGACACGTCGTAGCTGGCCAGCTCAAAGCCATGCCCGTGCGTGATCGCATCCGTCGGGCACGCCTCCACGCAATAGCCGCAGAAAATGCACCGGCTGTAGTCGATGTTGTAAACCTTCGCGTACCGCTCTCCGCCGCTGATGCGCACCAGTTCCGTGTTCTCGGCCGCCTCGATGTAGATGCACTCCACCGGGCACGCCGCCGCGCACAGGAAACACCCTACGCACTTCTCCAGCCCGTTCTCATCGCGCCGCAGCACATGCTTGCCGCGATAGCGTTCCTGAAAACTGGGCGGCACATCGGGATAATCCTCGGTCAAAGCCGGCTGCATCATTTCGCGCAGCGTAATCCCAAGCCCCCTTGCAATCTCGGTGGCGGAACTGATGACGGTACCAAGTTTGGATGCCATGCGTATTGCTCCAGTTTAGCGTGCCCACCCCGCAAACCGGAAGTCCGCCTGCCCGCGCTCCGCAAGCCCCCGACCGGGGCTCAGTTCCTCGACCCTCAACCAGGCTTCCACACCGGCACGCGGTCCTGCACGCCAAACACCGCCACCCCGGCCCGCTGGCCCAACTCCTCCAGCTCCGGCTTCGAGAAGCCCGCCGAGAACCACTCCACAATACCCTCGCCCGACACCAGGAACAGCGACGGCACATGCGTGATCCCATAGGCGTCGCTCACCGCATAGCCCGTCGCCGCCGCGTCGATCACCGTCGGCAGCGTAATCTCAAAGTCGTCGTGGAACCGCCGCGTCGCCTCCACCCCATCCTGCGACACCGCCAGCACACGCAGCCCGCCTGCCCGCTGGTGAATCCGCTCCAGAAAGGGAAACGCCAGCATGCATGTCGGGCAGGTCGTCTTGAAGAACGCCACCACCACCGGCCCCCCGGCCAGCCACTCCCCCAGCCGCGCCACTTCGCCATCCAACCCCGGCAATGCGAAATCAGGCGCCGTGGCGCCCACCGCCAGCGGCATCGTCATAGCTCCTTTGCCAGTTGCTGCGCGGCAATCAGCACCGCATCCATCACCGGCGCATACGGCGGCGCGTAGGCCAGGTCCAGCTCCAGCAAATCGGACACCGTCATCCGCGCCTGCAGCGCCGTGGCCAGCACGTTGATGCGCCCTTCCACCCCATACTCGCCGATCACGCTCGCCCCCACCAGCCGCCCCGTGCCACGGTCGGCCACCAACTCCACCGTCACCGGACGCCCGCGGAAATAGCTCGTCTTGTCGCGGCTCGCAATCCGCACCGCCGCCGGTCGCAAACCCGCCCGCTGCGCCTGCGCCACCGACAGCCCCGTCAGCGCCACCCCCACGCCGCACACGCGCACAATCGAGGTCCCGACCACGCCGCCGAACCGTTCCCGCCGCCCCGCCGCGTTCGCTCCCGCCACGCGCCCCATCTTGTTCGCCGTGGTTCCCAACGGTATCCACACCGCCGCGCCCGTCACCTTATGCCGCGTCTCGGCGCAATCGCCCGCCGCATACACCCCATGCAGATTCGTCTCCATGTGCTCGCTCACGCGGATCGCCCCCGTCCGGCCCACCTCAATCCCCGCGCTCTCGGCCAGCGCCGTGTTCGGTTGCATCCCCGTCGCATGCAGCCGCAACTCGGCGTCAGGCGCCTCGCCCTCATGCCCCAACCTCAGCTCAATGCCATGCCGCTCGAGCAACCGCCGCAGCAGCGCCGTCAGCTCAGCGTCCTCGCGATGCAGCAGGTCCGTGTTGCGATCCACCAGCGTCACGCCCCAACCGCGGCCCCGCAGCGCCCCCGCCAGTTCCAGGCCGATATAGCCCGCCCCCACCACCACCGCCCGCCCCGGCTTCCGCTCGCGCAACAGCTCCCACAAACGCACGCCGTCCTCCAGCGAGTGCAGCGCCATACACCCTTCCGGACACCGCGCCCGCGCCCCCGTGGCCACCACCAGCTTGTCGTAGTGCACCCGCTCGCCCGTGGACAGCGTCACCTCGCGTCGTGCATGGGCCACTGCCACCGCCTCGGCCCGCGTCCGTACCGTCACGTTCTTCAACTGGCGAAACGTCTCCGGCGTGAACCCGATCAACTGCCGCCAGTCGCGCACCTGGCCCTCAATCAGATACGGCAGCCCGCACGCCCCCAGTGAAACCTGCTCGCCCTTTTCGAGCACCGTCACTTCCAGCGACGGATCCAACCGCTTCGCCCGTGCCGCCGCGCTCAGCCCGGCCGCCACCCCGCCGATCACCACCAGCCGCATGGCCGCGCGCCCCTCTACTCTTCCTGCCGCGTCTGCTGCACGAACGAGAGGATGTCGAACCGCTTGATCTCACGTCCCGGAAAAAAGCTGTTCACCGAATCCTGCTCGTCGTTGAACACCTCAAACACCGTCTGCAGCTTGGTGAGCACCAACAACTCCACGTTGCGCCGGTTCAGGTTCAACAGCTTCAAGGCGCCCCCGTCGCGCTTCAGCGTCGTGAAGCAGATCACCAGCCCGCCGAGCCCCGTCGAATCGATGTACTCCACCTTCTCCAGGTTCAACACCACGTTGCGCCGCGCCTCGGCGCTCAGCTTCAACACCGCCTCGCGCAGCGCTCCGGCCTCCTGCCCCACGGTCAATCTGCCGTCCAGATCGAGAATGACGATACCTTCCCGTTCGCGTTGCGTGATTTCCAGGCTCATTTCGACAGTCTATCCCACCAGGTGCGGCTCGCCTGAACCGCGCCCGCCGCCCGCCCCCAACTCCGGCTTCTTCAGTAGCGGAAACGTCACCGTGAACGTCGAACCCCGCCCCGGCTCGCTGCGCACATCGATCCTGCCCTCATGCGCGCGCGCGATCCAGTTCACAAAGCTCAGCCCCAATCCCAACCCCCGCAACTGGTCGCGCGTGTGGTCCGGCGCCCGGTACAGCCGGTCAAAGATGTGCGGCAAATGCTCCGGCGGAATCCCCCGGCCCGTGTCGGTCACCTCAATCACCGCCGCCCCTCCACCACTTTCGCCACGGCGAGAATCCGCCCCCCCGTCGGCGTGTACTTCATGGCGTTGGTCAGCAGGTTCGTCACCAGCCGGTCCAACTGCAGCTTGTCTCCCCGCACCACCACGCCCGCATTCGTCTCGGCCCGCATCACCTGGTCCATCGCTTCGGCCTGCACCGCAAACCGCTCCACCACCGTTTCCACCAGTTCACCCACATCCACCGCGTCCCGCGCCAGCGTCACCTGCCCGCTTTCGGCTTGCGAAAGTTGCAGCAACGCCCGCACCACCTTCGCCAAACGGTCGGCCTCCTCCACCGCCTGCGCGATCGCTTCCTGATACTCCTCCTTGTCCTTCGCCGTCATCAGCGCCACTTCCAACTCGCCGCGAATCGTCGTCAGCGGTGTCCGCAACTCATGCGACACGTCGGCGGAAAACTGCCGCGCCTGAATCAGCGAATGCTCCAGCCGGTCCACCATGCCGTTGAACCGCTCAATCAGGTGGTCCAGCTCGTCGCCCGTGGCCCGCGCCGGAATGCGCAGCTTCAAATTCGTACCCGTGATCTGCGACGCCGCCGCCGCCACATCGTTCAGCGGCTGCAGCGCCCGCCCCGCGATCCACCACCCCAACAGACTGAAGATCACAATCAGGATCGGCGTCACTACGTAATAGGTCCGGGTGGCCCGGTCGAGAACCCGCTCGTTGTCGGCCAGCGTCCGCCCCACCGACAGCAGATACTCCTTGCGCCCCTCCACCAGCACCCCCGTGCGCAACACGTACCGCGCCCCATCCGGCGCCCGCATCTCACGCCACAACGGCCTGCGCTGCTCCGCCATCCGCTTCAGCGCTTCGCGTGGCTCCACCCCCGCCTTCGCATACAACTCAGAGACCTCCAGCACATTCCCCTCGTTGTCGGCCAGCAGGAAAATACGCCGCAACCGGCGCACAAAGACCGCCTCCTACCTATTGTTCCGGTCAAAGAACCACACCGTGCGGTTGCCGTCAATTTGCAGGTACCCCCGCACGGCCGACCACTCCTGCTCCAATATCTCCGCCGTATTGGTGTACATGATCGAGCGCAGCGTGCTCCGGAACACCAGCCCCACCGAGAGCACCAGCAGAATAAACGCGATTCCGTAACTCAACGACAGCCGGCCCCGCAGCCCAAGGCGTCGTCCGGCTGCTCTGGTGACCGCACTCACCCTGCTAGGCTTCCGTTGTTTGTTCCGCTGTGTCGGGGGCCATCTCGCCGCGCTCCCCTGCCCGCTCCGGCGCATCCAGCATGTAGCCCACGCCGCGCACCGTGTGGATCATCTTCACCGGGAACCGCTCGTCAATCTTCGCCCGCAAATGCCGGATGTAGACGTCGACAATGTTCGTCAGCCCGTCATACTCCATGTCCCAGACGTGCTCCACAATCATTGTCCGGCTCAACGGACGCCCCCGGTTCCGCATCAGATACTCCAGAATGCTGAACTCCTTCGGCGCCAGTTCAATGGTTTCGCCCGCCCGCACAACCTTGCGCCGGATGCAGTCCAGCGACAACTCGCCCACCTGCAACCGCTCCGGCATCGGCTGCCCGCGCCGCAGCAGCGCCCGCGCCCGTGCCAGCAATTCCACAAAGGCGAACGGCTTCACCAGGTAATCGTCGGCGCCAAACTCCAGCCCCTTCACCCGGTCGTCCACCGCATCGCGCGCGCTCAAAATCAACACCGGCGGACTCACCTTCCGGTTGCGGATCTTCTTCAACAGGTCCAGCCCGTCGATGTCAGGCAACATGAGGTCGAGAATCACCAGGTCATAATTCGTGCCATACAGAAAATCGATGGCCCGCTGCCCGTCGGTGGCCACATCCACCGCATAGCCGGCGCTCTCTAATCCGCGCCGGAGGAAATCGGCGATCTTCGCCTCGTCGTCAATTACTAGTAGCCGCACTTTGCCCTACTCTAGCACCCTTACGACCCGGCGCAAGGGGCATGTTCATTTACCTGTTTTCATGGCAAAACTGGCAGTCGTTCGGCGCCTTTTCCCGGCGGTGGCAATCCATGCACGCCCCCATCGAGATGTCCTTCTCCCGGAACAGCACCGCCCGCTCGGCCACCTTCCCATGGCAGACCTCGCACGTTGCCCCCATCTTCAGATGCGCCCGGTGGCTGAAAAACACATAGCTCGGAATCTGGTACACCCGCTCCCACGGCACCGCCCGCTTCTCCGCATGGAACTTCGCCAGCGCCTGTATCGGCGCTTTCTCCTTCGCGATCGTCTGGTGGCACCCCATACACAGCGCCGTCGCCGGCAGCCCCATCGACTCGCCCGGATCGGCGTTCTTGTGACACTGCGCGCACTTCAGCCCCATCGCCAGGTGCTTCTCATGGCTGTACGGAATCGGCTGCGTCACCGGCGCCCCAGGCGTGAACGCCCTCACCGGCGGCGCCTCCTGCTGCTGAGCGAATGCGGCCACCGCCAGCATCGCCACCAGCACCATCGCCATGGCGCCCCACCCGTGCATCGCGCCCACACACCACCCGCCATCGCCCTTCTTCCCCCCCGCGCCCGCACCCGTAACGGAGCCGCGACCGTGAGGGAGCGGTCCCCCCACCCACGGTCCCCCCTTACAATTCCCCACGCTTCATCCCCTCCGCCAAATACTCACTCGCCCGCAGTGCCAGCGCCATCAACGTCAACGTCGGGTTCTGCGACCCGCCGCTCACAAACGCGCTGCCGTCCACCACAAACAAATTCTTCACATCGTGCGACTGGTTCCACCCGTTCAGCACACTCCGCTTCGCATCGGCCCCCATGCGGCACGTGCCCAACTCGTGAATGCTCTCCCCCGGCGGCACCATCTGCGCATGGCTCGCCACCACCTCAAAGCCGGCCGCCTTGCACATCGCCACGGCCATCTCCTCGGAGTGCTTCGCCATCTTGAACTCGTTCTCGCCGTACTTCTGTTGAATGTGCAACACCGGAATCCCCCAGGCGTCCTTCACATCCGGGTTGATGCGCACGTGGTTCTCGCGCTTCGGCAACACCTCGCCCATCGTCGTCATCCCGAAGCCCGCCCCGCGCACATCCGCAAGCGCCTTCCACATCGGCTCGCCCCACGTACCCAACTGCCCCACGCCCGGCGTCCCGCCGCTCGAAAAGTCATACGCATACCCGCGCAGAAAATCGCGCTTGCCCGCCACGCCCTTGTCGCCGGCCTTCACGTTGACGAACCGCGGAATGTAGCCCGCCCCGCCCATCATCGTCCGCGAGGCCCGTCCGCCGCGCGCCTGCGGCACCACCGCGCTCACCACGCCCTTGATGTAGAACTGATCGAACAGATAGTGCCCCAGCACGCCGCTCGAATTTCCCAGCCCCGCCGCATGCCGTGGCGACCGCGAATTCAACAGCAGCCGCGTCGACTCCAACGTCGATGCCGACACAATCACCCGCTTCGCCGGAACATGAAACTCCTGCCCCGACCGCCGGTCCACATAATGCGCTCCATTCACCAGCCCCGTGTTCGCATCCACGCTCAACTCGCGCACCACCGCGTTGCCCACAATCGTCAACTTCCCCGTCGCCATCGCATCCGGCAACAGCAGGTTCGTCGACGCCGCCAGCGTCCCCGTCGCCCGCCGCGGCTTCGTCGTCGGCACGCCCAGCTTGCCCGCCGCCTCGCGGAACCGCGCAATGCTCTCGCTGTCGCGCGACTCATCGGCCAGCAGCTTGCCATCCGGCATCTGCCCCCAACCCTCGTTCCGCCCCGACACGCGCAGAATCGGCTCCACGCGGTCATAAAAAGGCGCCAGGTCCTGGTATGACACCGGCCAGTTGTCGCCCTCGCCGTCGTGATCTTTGCACTTGAATTCGTAATCGCTCAGCCGCCACGACGCCCGCCCCCAGCGCAGCGTCTTGCCGCCCAACGCCCGGATGCGCACCCAATAATACGGATCGTCCTTCGGATACGTATACGGGTTCTGCTGCTCATCGGCCCACATGTTCGCATCGAACTCGCCCGCCTGCGTGATATGCGGAAACCGCCCCGGCTTGCCCAATCCGCGAAACGGCAGATCGTAGGCCGACACCAGCTTCCGGTCCGCCTCCCAATCCACCACCGGCCCGGCTTCCAGCATCAGGCACTTCACGCCCAGCCGCGTCAGCGCCCACGCCGCCATGCCGCCGCCCGCGCCCGAGCCAATGATCAATACGTCGTGTCCTGTCCGTTCGGGCATCGTTAGTCCAGACTCCGCCAGTAGTAATTGCTCGCCGCCGCCGAGCGCCGCCCCGTATTGGCTTCGGCGTACTCGCGCGAATTCAGCGTCGCCTGCACCATCTCCCCACGCGCCTCCCACAGAAACTTCGCAAACGGCTCCCGCGGTCCATAAAACGTCCACTTCACCTTGAGCGGCTCCAGCACCGCATTCGCCTGCTGCGCGTTGAGCTTCTCAAACCGTGCCCCATGCGACTGCAGCGACCGCGAATCCAGCTCATGCAACCCCGTCCGCCACAACTGCTGCTTCGCCTCCGGCGCCTGCGACACCAGGAAATCGAAGAACTCCACCACGCCGCACTCCACCGCCCCCGGCATCCCGTTGTACGCCGGAACCATCACCGCGGCCAGCGCCCGCAGCGCCTTCGTCTCCAGTTCATCGAAGAACGACGCCCGCTGCGCGCCCACAAACGACGGCGTATTCACCGCCACCTTCGCCGCCGTATCGGACACCGGTGCCGCATACTGCGCTGGCGCCGGAGCAGGCGCCGCCGCAGCAGGCGCTGCCACAGCCACCGCGGCGGGGGCCAGTACGGCCCCCCTGAGTAAGTTCCGCCGCTTCATTTACGCCCGGTTCTCCACCCACCACGGCTTCGACACTTCATCGCGGATCACGATCGAGTTCAGGAAATCCGCCGCTTTCGTCAAGCCTTCCTCGGCCGACATCAGCAGGTCCTCATGCTCAATCGACAGCACGTAGTCGTAGCCAAACATCCGCAGCGTCGAGATGAACTTGATCCACCAGTCGCGCGAATGCCCGTAGCCGCACGTGCGGAAGTTCCACGAACGGCCCTTGGTGTCCGTGTACAGCTTCATATCCAGCACGCCCGCCTTGGGCAGGTTCATCGCGTAGATCTCGGTGTCCTTGGCATGCACGTGGAAGATCGAATCGCCCAGCACACGAATGGCATCAATCGGATCGATGTTCTGCCAGAACATGTGGCTCGGGTCGTAGTTGCAGCCGATGTTCGGCCCGCAGGCATCACGCAGCCGAAGCATCGTTTCCGGCGAATACACGACATACCCCGGATGCATCTCAATGGCGATCTTCACGCCATGATCGGCGGCAAACTTCGCCCGCTTCTCCCAAAACGGGATCACTTCCTTCTCCCACTGCCAGCTCAAAATGTCCTGGTAGTGCGGCGGCCACGGCGACGTCACCCAGTTCGGCGTCGTCTCCTTCGGACCGCCCCCAGGGCATCCCGAAAAATCGATCACCACCGGCACACCCAACTTCTCCGCCAGCAAAATCGACTTCCGGTTCGTCTCCTGCTGCTTCTTCCTGTACTCCTTGTCCGGGTGCAGCGGCTCGCCATGGCACGACAGGGCGCTGATCGAGAACCCCTCGCCATCCATCTGCGCCTTGAACTCCTTCAGCGCCGTCTTGCTCTCCAGCATCGACAACTTGCAGTGCGGGTCCGTCGGATAATTGCCCGTCCCCAACTCCACCGTGCTGATGTTCAGCGATTTCAGCTTGGCCAGCACCTGGTCAAGCGGCATCTGGGCCAGCAGGGCCGTAAAAACTCCTACGCGCATGGGTACCTGATTCTCCTGTCGTATGAGATGACTGCGAACGCTTATCGTATCGCGGCGTTACTCCGCATACAAATCCGGCAAATCGTTCTCAAACAAAATCGCATCCCCCGCCCGCAGCATCCCCCGCATGTGCGCCGTCGCCTCGCCCAAATCGCGGCACACCATCACCTTCCCCTCCGCAAACCCCGCCTCGCGCAACCCCCGCGCCACATCGCGCGTCTGCTCCGGACCGATCAAATACACGAAGTCGCACACCGCCGCCGCCTGCCGCCCGAACTCCGCATTCTTCTCCGCCTGCAGCGTCCCCAACTCGATCATCCCCGGCGCCACCAGAATCCGCCGCCCCGTCTTGAACTCGCCCAACACCCGCAACGCCTCCGCCGCCCCAATCGGATTCGAGTTGTATGAATCGTCAATCACAATCGTCCCGCCCGCGCCATGGATGATGTTCAAACGATGCGGCGCCGGCTCCAGCTTCGCAATCCCGCGCGCAATCTCCTCCAGCGTCAACCCCATCTCCAGCGCCACCAGCGATGCGCCCAGAATGTTCAGCACATTGTGCCGGCCCACCAGTTTCGTTCGCGCCGCCTGCCGCCGCCCATCGCGATCGACCAGCGTGAAGCTCATCCCCTCGGCCCCATGCTCAATCCCTTCGGCCCACAACGCCCGCTCCGCCGTCGCCTCCTCCACCCCATACCGCAACACCCGCGTATGCTGCGTCCGCCGCGCCAGCACCTCGCACTCCGCCAGATCGCAATTGAACGCCGCCGCGCCCTCCTTCGGCAACGCCTCAATCAACTCATAGTTCGTCGCCTGAATATTCTCCATCGACAAAAACCGCTCAAAATGTTCCGGCCCGATCGACGTCAGAATTCCATACCGCGGCCGCACCATCTCCGCCGTCTCCCGCACCTCGCCCCGCTGGTACGCTCCCATCTCCACAACGAACACCTGGTGCTCCGGCCGCAGCGCCGCCTCGGCCTTCACATTCCCGTTGATCACCCGGCACACGCCCAGCAGCGTGTTGAAGCTCTCCGGCGTCTTGTGTACGCGAAACTTCTCACCCAGAATCGTCGCCACAAAATACTTCGTCGACGTCTTCCCATAGCTCCCGGCCACGCCCACCACCACCGGCCCGTACTCCCGCAACCGCCGCTGCGCCTGCCTCACAAACCCCTGATTGATCGCCGACTGCACCGGCGCCAGCAGCACATTCGCCAGCACTGTGAAGAACGGCCACGCCAGCGCCACCGCCTCCGCTGCCATGTACGGATAGTAGCCGCGCGCATACAAACCCGCCGCCCCCACCAAGACCATCAATCCCCACGTCACGCCCAAAATGCGCCACGCCCGCCCCGTATACGCCAACGGCTTCTTCGCCTCGCCCACCTTCGGCCACAACCACCGCGCCACCGGCTTGGCCAGCGTCCACTTCACATACCGCGCATTGTTGTAGCTGTCCTGCTGCAGCATGTGCAACGCAAACACCGCCCGCCACGCCCCATAGGCCACCGCGCCGAGCACGACAACAATCGCAACGATCACGCCCCGCCTCCCGCTACCAGCCCCACCCGCCCGCAAAAACCGGTTCATATGCAGCCGGAACTTCGCAAACTGCTCCGCATACGCAAAGTGCCCGCCCCCCTCCAATACCACCAGCTCCGCCCCCGCAATCAACCGCGCCATCGCCTGGCCACTCGACAACGGCGTGTCATGATCCTCGCTCCCCCACACCAGCAACACCGGCGCCGCAATGCGCTTCAGATGCTCCGTCAAATCCTCGCCCACAATGTGCACCAGCGTCGCCCGCATCACCCCGCTCGCCGCCCGGTAATCCGCCGACGCCACATGATGCACCCACCGCGACTCCAGCCAACGCGACAACGCCCCATCGCCCATCGCCGACTTCACCCGCTTGCCCACCGCCGCCAGTTTGCAGCCGGGCTTTTTGACCCCGCGTCCGCCTCGGCGGCAACCCCGCCGCCCCCGTCAGCAACAATCGCCCCACGCGCTCTGGACTCTCCGACGCCAGCTTGATCGACACCCGGCACCCAAAGCTATGCGCCACCACATCGGCCCGCCCCACGCGCAACTCATCCATCACCCGCAGCAGCCACTGATGGAAGTCCGACACCTGCCACGCCTCCGGCGGAGCCTCGCTCTTCCCATGCCCTGGAAAATCCACCGCAATCGCCTCATGCCCCCCGCGCGCCAGTTCCTCCGTGATCAGCCCCATCGCCTCAATCGACGCCCCCCAGCCATGCAGCACCAGCACGCGCGAACCCTGCCCCACGCGCCGCACCCGCGCCGCCATGCCGCCAATGCTCAGCTGTTGGTCGGCCGTCATACCCGCATCCCAGGCCCGCCCTACCGCCGCGCCGGATGCAACAAATTCACATCCATCGCAAACTGCGTCCCCCGCCGCGATTCGTTCCGCTTCAGCGCCCCTTCCACCAGCTTCGTCACCAGTTGATCGAAGCCCAACCCCGAGGCCTCCCACAAGTAGTAGGCCAGCGAACCCGGCATCGTATTGATCTCGTTAAAGTGCAACTGGCCCGTGTTGTCATCCAGCAGGAAGTCCACCCGCGCAATGCCCTCACCGCCGATCGCTTCAAACGCCGCCACCGCCAGCCTCTGGGCCTCCCTCGTCAACTCCTCGCTGATCGGCGCCGGAATCGTCCGATTCAACGACGCCATGCCCGCCGCGCTCACCCCCGCCTTTGCCCCCGCCGCCTTCCCCATGCCCGCCGCCGACATCTTGCCCCCGGCCAGCTTCCCGCTCTTGCCGCCTGAGCTGTACTTCGATTCAAAGCTCAACAGATCGCCCTTGTAGTGCGGCATCTCGCACGTCGACGCCTCGTACGGCGGCCCGATCACCGAGCAGTTCACCTCGCGGAAGTTCGTCAGCGCCGGCTCCACCAACACGCGCTCATCCAACACCAGCGCCGTGTCCACAGCCTCGCGCAACCCCGCCGAATCCAGACACCGCTTCACGCCGATGCTCGATCCCAACGAACACGGCTTCACGATCACGGGGTAGGGAAACGCCGCCTCGACCTTCTTCAAAAAGCCCAGCGGATCGCGCTGCCATTGCGCCCGCGACGCCCACACGCAATCCAGCGCCGGAATCCCCGCCGCCTTGCACAACGCCTTCGACCGCACCTTGTCCATGCCCAGCGCCGCCGCCTGCACACCGCAGCCCACATACGGCACATCGGCCATCTCAAACACGCCCTGCAGCGTCCCGTCCTCGCCAAACGACCCATGCAGGCAGGGGAAAACACATCCGCCCACAACTCCGGATCGCGCTTGAAGAACCCGCGCTTGGCATAAGGATGCATCACCAGGAACCGCGCCGTGCGGTCCGGCGACACCGCCACCCGGTGCACCCCGCTCAGGTCGTCATACTTCACCGTCGGATCGCGGAACAACGCCAGCTCCCGCAGCGGACGCCCCGCATACCAGGCGCCATCCTTGGAAATGTACACCGGCAACACCTTGAAACCGGCCACCTCCAGCGCATCCATGGCCTGCTGCGCCGTGATGATGGAAACCTCGTGTTCAACGGAACGGCCGCCGAATAGGACGGCCACACTTTGATGGGGCATAGTTAGGGAAGCGAGGACACTGCGGCGCGAGCCACGCGCCGATCTTTCATCATACGACAGCCTCGCCCGCCCCCACCCGGATCGCGCTCCCAACGTCGCCTGGCTGCTTCGCCCTGCCGCGTGACGTCACTCGTCTACTCCGCTACCATCGGAAAAGGGCGAAGCCGCCAAAGCGGCCACCATCATGCCGTCAAGCGTTTTCAACTTCCGCCGACCTTGCCGCACTCAACTCAACCGCCTCGAAGGGCTTCCAGGCCAACCGAAACCAGCCCCATCAACAACCAGTGGCGCATCTGCCGCCCCAGCACCGTCCCCGGCCCGCTGGAAGGTCGAAATCGTCGGCTACCACTAGGGAAGGAAAGATCTCCTCATGGCACGAACCCCATCCATCCCGCAGGAGATCCTCGCCGATGAGCTCGAGGAACTCGGCCTGTCCCCGCCCATCTTGCCGCCATCCTCCCGTACCCCCAACCGCCTCTATCAAATTCTCTCCGGCAAGCGGAACCTCACCGCCGATACCGCCCTCCGCCTCGGCCAGTATTTCGGCGCCGCCCACATTCTGGATGAACCTCCGCCGCCTACGAAGCTCGACCTCGCTCGCCGGAAATCGGGGAGAGATCCAGCGCATCCTCGCCGCGCCGAAACGCCCACTGGTCACGTAGCCCCGCGCCGTCGAAGACCCTCAGCTTAGCGTTAATTGACTCACCCACGGTAGCTGACGCCTAAATCCGGTGCTAGGATCTGGACGATGTGCAAGCACTGCGGTCACGCCATCGGCTATCATTGGCCGGAAGATGAAAAATGCACTGTAACGGATTGCAACTGTCCGGGGTTTGAACCCAGCAGACGATACCAAGCCGTTTACCGCTACACACTGACACCCGCCCGGTGGTCTAAATTGAAGGCGTGCCAAGCGAAGCCCAAGCCCATCCCGCTTCGGGAAACTGCCGATCCCAAGCGGCGGTTCGACAACACGCTGACGGCCTTGCTCTCCATCAACAAGGCCGAACTTCACGCCATCGAAGATGAAGATCAAAGCCGTGCAAAAGGAAAAGGCACAGCGCAAGAAACGGCCCACTCGCTGATCTGCCCAATGCCGTCCGTTGGAACTGACAGGACTGCCTTGACCCTACGGACGGACTACGAGGCACGGAGGGTCACTTCCTCAACGAATGGATGGGATAGGCGTGACCGTCTTCTTCAACCGAACGAACAGGTAGGCAATGACCGTCCAGACTGGGATAAGCAAGTTCGACCATGGGCGGGTGACGAAATCGACGACCATCAACGTCTGAACAACTGGCGTGGCAGCGACCACGCCAGCAAGACGGTTTCCGAGGTTGCGGAGCATCACGGAGATCCGGCTCAAACCGAGCCGCCGCTGTTTTCGCCAAACGGTATGCGACGGCTCCGAGAATCGCAGAAACCCGCCCACGATGTTATCCATGGAACCCATGTGGACAAGTGCGAAAACTGCGTGACAATCGAGATTGCGCCGATCACGATTGCGACGGTTGAACCAATGGAAAGACGGCCCCACATTTCAGAAGTATAGTCGCTGTTGAACCCGTTGGCAGTACTACCTGGGCGCCTTGCAGCCGTGCGCCGTCTTGCCCGTCACTTCCTTGTACGTCAGCCGCCGTCCACTGACGGTCCTCAATGACAGCCGGAACCGCATGGCGTCATCAATGTCCCGGTTGTTGAAGCGGAACGTCTGTTCGTCCAGATAGCGGAATAGATGGAACGGCATGACGGAAATGTACGTGCCGTACAGCGTGCGCTTCAGGTGACTCCAGAGTTCTCCATGCGGTTCGTGTGGACGTGGCCCTTCACGTACTCAA
>JADJOP010000012.1 GCA_016713735.1 Bryobacterales bacterium | reverse complement strand
TATGTGATCTCGACCGGCCCGAGATCACCGCGCCGATGCTCCGCAACAGCTTCTGCAACTCGCCGAGGTCGTCCCCTGCGAATACAGGTGCCGCCGGTCCTGCGCGCAATTGCGCCAGTTCCGCTAGTGTCGATGCGCTGCCGGAACTCCTTACCGTGGAACACCGGAGCGCCTGCCACTTGGCTGCCGTAATCGCTTTCGGCTAGTGTCGCGCCGCCGTGGTATGTCCCGTCCGTCGGTCATCAGCACCATCGCCTCCGGCTCCGGCCGCGCCATCAGGTTTGCGCCGCCGTCCTGATGTTCTGATATAGCGCCGTGCTGCCCCGTGCGCGATAGTCCATCAATGGCGCGCCCATCGAGTTCTTTGTTGGTCGTGTAGTCCAGCACCAGTTTGGGCGCGTTGCCCAGCGAAAACAGCGCCGCTGAGTCACTCGCCCCCCAGCTGGCTGATCAACTGCTTAGCCGCACTCTGCTCATTGGCCAGGTCCGACGCGCCCAGCGAGGTGCTCACGTCAATCACCAGCGCCAGAGAGCGCGCTCCCCGCTTCGATCCTGAAACTCACCGGCGTCACCGTAATCGCCCGCGATCTGCCGTTCTCAGTCAGCGTGAAGTCCGACGCGGTCAGCCCTGTCACCGGGTTGCCCGCGCTTATCGGTGACCGACACGATCACCTTTGTTCGTCGGGCAACTGCGCGTCGACTACCTGGTTCACTGCCAGGCTCAACCCGCTGCCGCCACTGCCGCTGCCTGTGTTGCCGCTAATGGTAAACGACAGGTTATCCGCATAGCCGTCATTCCAACCCGGGCTGGTGCGCGACATCTGCAACAACATTTCCACGCGCCGCGTCCCCACTGGCACTCGCCCGGTGGTGGTTTTGAGAAGAGGCCCGTCACTCCATTGCTTCAGCGGCCAGCACTGAATAACTTTGCTTCGTTCCCAGCGCCCCGCCGCCGGCATTTCGAAGGTAATCTCAACAGCGTTGTCATCCTGCCCGCTGAATCCCCCAGCCAGCCGGAAAGCGTGTACCCTACACCTCCGGGTCAATCGTCGACGCCAGCGAACCACATCGATCGTCGTCGTGCCCGTGGACGTGCCATCGCTCTGACCGCCCGAGTAGACATACGCCCGCGGTGGCGCCCGGCCCAGGTCGTTGGCCCCCACAATCCCCGATGCGCCGTACTTGCACACCTGCAGGTTGCCCGTATAGCTCCAGCCGGGGAAGGCGGCGGGGCGGCAGCCTTCGAACGCCGCCGTCTGTTCCGCCGTACCGCCGGATATCAGATTCGTGCCGGTCGTTCCGCCACCGCCCCCTCCTCCGCCACCTCCGGAACCGGGCGGCAGAATGTCAAAGGTGAAATCGAAAAACGTGTTCGAGTTGTACGTCGCATGCGCTTTCCAATTCCCCGTCACTGTCGCCGGAAGCGCTCCGGCCACGTCAAAACGCCAGGTGAAGCAGTAGTTGCCTGAGGCAGTCGTCGGGTCAAAGGCGCCACTGCCGTTGAACCAGTACTTGCCATCCGGCTGATACATCTCAATTTGAATCAGGTCGCCCACCGCAACGCCGCTCACGCTGAACCACAGATAGGCGCTGGCATCCGTCGTTGCGATGTACGCCACCGAGGTGGGCGGACTGGCGAAGGCCGACTGGCAGGACGGCGGCGGTGCGTTCAAGATCCGAATCGCTTCCACCTTCGCCGTCCCCAGTAAAGGGAATGTATAAAGAATAGTAAGTAAAGGAAGGGCGCTTGCCGCCTTGAGTCGTAGTGACATACTAGTTCTCCTGCGGAACTACAGAAGCGGCTTCATTTTAGGCCTAAACTGTTGATTGAGCAAGGTCTAAACAGGTTTACTCCCGCTCCCGATCAGGCCATGAGCTAGCGTGATATACCACTTAGTCCGGACTATTGTTGCCGTGATTTTCGCCATCCAATTAGTGCCGCCCCATCGCGCGTTGCTCAGAACAGTCTCCTTCTCCAACTACTTACTCTCTAAGGCTCTAACTTTCTCAACCAGTTCGGATTGATCCCCCCTGCTCGCACAATTCCCCGCAAGTCGTAGAATTTTCCCCCTTCCCGCCGCAACCACGCACCACCCTCCCACGTAACGCCAATCAACCGTTCAAAGGTGCGGATATGAGAACTGCGCTGCTTCTGCCTGCCCTCGCCTTGGCCTGCCAGTCCCAATGGAACCTCGTGGGCGACGCGCGCCTGCTCGGCTCCGGCGTCCGCCTCACCCGCGCCACCAACGACCTCGGCGGTGCCATGGCGTCCTGGAAGGAACCCCTCGCCTCGGGTTTCGACACACGCTTCCGCTTCCGCATCTCCGACCCCGGCGGCCTCAACAAAGGCGCCGACGGCTTCGCCTTCGTCATCCAGAACCACGGGAACCAGGCCCTGGGCGGCTTCGGTGGCGCGGGCGGCTTCGCCTCCGGCGACGGCATTCACAGCGGCGCCGATCCCGGCATTCCCTTCACCCTTGCCGTCTTCTTCGATACCCACAAGAACGACGAGGCCCGCGACCCTTCCGGCAACTTCCTCACCGTTGCCATGAACGGTCACCCCGAAGCTGTCCTGTGGCCGCCCAAGCGCCTCGCCCTGGTCAATGAACTGCCCTTCAAACTGAAAGACGGCAAAGAGCACCAGGCCCGCATTCGCTTTGAGCCGCCTCTCCTCACCGTCTACCTGGATGACCGCCCCGCCCCTGTTCTCCCGCACACGGTCGATCTCCGCCCGTGCTCGACCCCGAGAAGGCCACCTACGTCGGCTTCCACCGCCTCCACCGGCGGCGGCTGGGCCAACCACGACATCCTGGAGTGGGAATGGCGCCCGCCGCCTCTTCCACCATCTCCGTGGTCACCCCCTGATCACCTTCGCCTCCCACGATTGCCTGCCGGACCGCAACCTCTGCACGCCGCCCGAAGCGCGCGTCACCGCGCTCGAGCCCGGCCGCTACCGCATCGTCTTGCCTGCTCATCAGCCCGCCGGAGCCGCGCTGCCCAATCCGCGTCAACTGCCCGTCCAACTCCTCAACGCCACCGGAATCGTCTGCGGCGCCGGCGCCCCCAATGGCTCACCCGCCTGCTCCGGTCCCCAGGATCGCGTCGCCATCCGCACCGCACGGGGCCGCTCCACCTTCACCATTGACGGCATACCCGGCCCCCACCAGGGCTTCTTCGAACTCGAGGTCGCGCTGGACTCCACCGCGCCGTCTCAATAGTCCCGCATCGGCACCACGCGCCACGTCTGCCCGCCTTCGGCCTCGTTGAGCCGCTCCACCATCCGCTGCGCGTAGTTCTGGTCCACCTCGCCCCGCCCGCCGCTCGGCAGATGCTCCACCAGCTCATTGCCGCGCATATACAGGCTCCACGCGCGATTCGTGCGATCGTACGTTGCCCCCGCGCTCTGGTTGGCCGAACGGTAGATCTCGCCCGCCTGCCGCATGCTCTCCACCGCGCTGGCGAGCCGGCTCGCAATCAGCCGCCCGCTGATCTGCCACGACTGCCAGATCGCGATCATCGTGCCAAACTCCCGCGCAAAGATCTCCTCCGGCGCGCCCACCTGCGAGACGTAGAACGTCCACATCGACTGGTCGATCATCCGCGTGATGTCCAACTCGCATACCAGCGGTACGCCCGCCCGTTCACCGTGCCGTCGTAGAGCGTGTACGCCATCGGCACACCCTGCTCGGTCGATTCCTGCGACTCCAAGATGCGAACCAGTTGCTTCTGATATCCCCGTCTGCGCCGCCTGCCGCGCCATCTGCGGGTAGAGAGATTGCAGCGCCTGCAGCGGCCGCATGTAAGGGCCCACCAGATACCCGCTCTGCGCATACCAGCTGTTCGTGTTCACCATGTACGGTCCACCCAGCCCCACCACCTCGCCGTTCGGACCGAGCGCATCCACGGCGCCCTTGGCCGCCGACACCATCCGCCAGTCCGAAGGAAGCTGAATCGAACCGCTGCCATCGGGAAATTGATGCTGCACCCATTGGATCTGCCGCTTCGGCTGCGCCGGCGCTGCCTCCGAGGCCGCCCGCCTGCCGCGCCATCGCCGGCAGGCTCGCCCGGAACCGCTCCGCCGCATCCACCAACACCGTCACCCGCCCCGCGCCGTCCTGCAACTCCACCATCATCAGTCCGGCCGCCGCCGCGCCGCCCAGCGATGCTGCAAACAGCGCCTGCGCCGTTGATCGTCCGCGCTCGCCAGCGCCGCCTGGACGCGCGGCTTGCTGGAAAAATAGCTGCCTCCCAGGTCCGTCAGAAATCCCTGCAGCGCCGCCTGCGCGCTGCGCGCATTGCCTGAGAACGACGCTCGCAGAATGTGGCCCTCCCCTCCCGGCATCTGCGTGAGCCGGTAGTTCGCCGGCGGCCCGGTCGCAGGCAGGCCCTCCTGCCGCGGACTCGCTGCCTCTACCGGCACGCCCCCGGATCTCGCCCTCCCCGCCACGGCTTCCTGGCCGCGAACACCCGCCCGCCGCCGCACTCAGTGCGATCAACACCGCCAGTTGTCTCATTCCCGCCTCTCGACTCGATCAGCGCGGGCCGCCGCCGGGAAGTGTCAACTATTTTTCGCGATCTTACCCCCCAGCCTTGCCGATCACCTCGCCCGGCCGCACAATCCAGCAGCTTTCATGACGCGTGAACCCGACGCGCGGGTAGTAGTCCACCGCCTTCGGCGCCGCCAGCAGAATCAGCATCGCCCGCGGCGCCGCCTCTTGCGTCCGCCATCAACTCCGCCGATGCCGCCTTTGGCGACAGCCGCACCGCGAGGTCAGAGAGATAGGTGCAGTACACGCCGTCGGTCAGCGACCGCGCGATGCCCACCAGTTGCTCGCCGTCCCAGGCCGTGATCACCAGGTTGGCGCTCTCGAGCATCGCCTTCATCCGCTCGCGCTCCTCCACCGGCCGCCGCTCACCCAACGTCGAGGCCACATAGAGCTCAATCACCTGGTCCAGGTCCAGGTCGTTTCCCGTGCGATAGTGCATGGGAATAGGATGCCGCACTTCGCCCGCGTCAGGGGAGGCCGGATGAGGGACCTTGTAAATCGTCATTTACAGAGTCCAGACTCTGCTATATAGTTTCTATTTGACATTCACTTTCAACTGCGAGGTCTCGATGCGATCCCTTTTCCGGCACGCCGCGCTTCCTGCTTTCGTTCTCCTGCTCATCCACGCTGTTCCGTTTCCCGCCCTGGCACAGCCCGAGGCCGCGGAGGAGTCCGACCCGCCTGAGGTGACCCTCGGGGAACGGCTGTTCCTGGAAACCCGGTTCGCCCAGGCCTTCAAGGCGTTCCTTGATCGCGGCTACGGCGTCAACAACCCTGAGGCGGCGGCCGATCCCGTCATGGAGTCCACCGTGACCACCGCGCAGGCACTGCCTGGGCCTTTCGCCGGCGCATCCATGAATTGCCGCGCCTGCCACATGGTGGATGAACACGCCGCCACCGCCGGGGGCGGCATGCGTAGCTACGCTGACTTCGCCCGCAAGAGCCCAGTTCCATTGCGGTTAGGTGACCCTGCCCGGTCCGCCCCGCACAACTCGCCCTCGCTCGTCAACGCCTCCTTGTCCCCGCCCTGGTTTCGTTCTCCATCGATGAGGTTCGCGAGCATTGAGGACCTCGTGCGGGGCACCTTCACCGGCCGCAACCTCGGCTGGCTGCCCAGCGAAGAGGCCGCCGCGGTGGCCCACATCGCCCGGATCATTCGGGAAGACAACGGGCAGGACAACTGGCGGCTGACTTTGGCGGACTCCCCTACTGGGTGGTCTTGGCCGGTCAAAGTCCCGCCATTCCGCCTGAGTTCCGGCTGCCTGCCCGATACAGACTCAACGTCTCCACCGCCTCCGATGCGGAAATTCTGGATGCCGTGGCCGCTCCGTCGCGGCTTACGTCCAGCAACTTGTTTTCATCCAGGATGAGCGCGGAGAATTCAGCGCGTCGCCTTACGATGCGTTTCTACAGGCCAACAGCCGCCCCGAGGCCGATGCAGGACGAGGCGCCGGTCGCCTACAGCGTGCGCCTGTTGAAAGTGGTCAATAGCCTCGACGCCTCTGGAAACCTCAAATTGATTGATGCCAACCCGGCCACCGACCATGGCAAATTCAACAGCCATGCGCAGCCCTTCCGCTTCGGCCCCCTGGAGCTTGCCGGTTTTCGTGCGTTTTCTCCAGCGCCACGTCCAAAACGCCTGCCTCCGCCGAACTCGCCGCGGGCGGTAAAGGCAATGCATTGCATGTCACGCCGCTCCCGCCTTCACTGATTTCTCCTTTCACAACACCGGCGTCGCGCAAGCCGAGTACGATGCCATCCACGGCTCGGGGACATTCGCGGAAGCTCCCCCATCCCAGGCTTGGCGGAACGAAACTCCTCGCCGGCCGCCTTTCTCCCGGCCACGCCCAGGCATCCTCACTACGCTGAGCCCTTCCGCTCCTCTCTGCGGAACGCGCGCATCCGGAGTGGGTCGATCTCGGGCTTTGGAATATCTATGCCAACCCTGACATGCCGAATCCGCAGCAGTCGCTCCAGGAGCCTCCTCTGCCGCGACGTCCTCGCCCATTCAGGCGCGCCCGCCAGCAGCCAAGGATTGTGCTCTCCGTTCCGGTTGCTCGACGCGGCCATTGCCCGCTTCAAACGCCCGGCTCCGTGATCTCAGCCACTCGGCTCCCTACCTGCACAACGGCGCACTGGACGCATTGGAAGATGTCGTCCGGCTCTACTCCGCCAACGCCGCGCTGGCCCGCGCCGGATCGCTCCGCAACGGCGCCGCGGAAATGAAACGCATCGCCCTTGTTGACTCCGACACCGCCGCCTTGTCCGCCTTCCTGCGCGCTCTCAACGAAGACTACGAGTGACCTCTCCGCGGCGGATGAAACCTGCTTCCTTGCTACACTATTAGTTTCATCCCGCCCATTTTTCAGGGCCACACTCAGGAGTCATCATGGCAAAACGCATCGGCATCCTCACAGGCGGAGGCGACGTCCCAGGCCTCAACTCCGTCATCAAAGGCGTCACCTACCGCGCCACCGAAGCAGGCTTCGAAGTCACCGGCATCCGCCGCGGCTGGGAAGGCCTCACCCACGTCAATCTGGCCGGACCCAGGCTCCCGCAGCCGCTACGTGCTGGGGCTGACGCGCGAGAACACGCGCACCATCGACCGCACCGGAGGCACCTTCCTCCATTCCTCACGCACCAATCCCGTCAAGATGAAGTCCCTCCCGTCTTTCCTCCAGGGCCAGCAGTTCCCCTGGAGGAGACCGAAAAGGACGGTAAGAAGAGCGTCACCTACGACGTCACCGAACAGGTGAAGAAGAACCTCAAGGAACTCAACGTCGACTACCTCGTGGCCATCGGCGGCGACGATACCCTCTCCCTACGCCGCCCACTTGAACAACGCCGGCGTGCCTGTCGTGGCCATCCCGAAAACGATGGACAACGACGTCCGCAACACCGAATACTGCATCGGCTTTTCCACCGCCATCACGCGCGCCATGGACGCCATCAACCGCCAGCGCTCCACCGTCGGCTCACACGAACGCATCGGCGTCTTCCGCGTCTTCGGCCGCGACGCCGGCTACACCTCGCTCTACACCGCCTTTGTCACCAGCGTCCGCTGCGCCATCCCCGAATACCAGTTCGATCTCAACAAGATGATCGACTTGCTCGTCAACGACAAGCGCAACAACCCCTCCAACTACTCCCTCGTCGTGCTCAGCGAAGGCGCCGAATGGCAGGGCTACGAAGTGCAGCACTACGGCGCCGAAGACGCCTACGGCCACCGCAAAAAGATGAACGTCGGCGAAGCCTTCTCCGACAAACTCAAGGCCGCCACCGGCGAGGAGACCATCGTCAGCGACCTCACCTACGACCTCCGCTCCGGCGAAGCCGACTTCGTCGACAAGATGGTCGCCTCCACCTTCGCCGGCATGGCCTTTGACTGCATCGTCGAGGGCAAGTCCGGCCTTATGACGGCCATCGTCAACGGCTGCTACACCCTGTCGCCCATCCCCGATCCGCGCCTCGGACCGCGCAAGGTCGAAGTCGACACGATGTACAACACCGAGCGCTACCGCCCCACCTACAATCACAAACTCGGCCTGCCGATCTTCCTCACCAGGGCCTGAGGAACCGGGTGGCGCTGCTTCACACTCTCATCCAGAAATGGCGCAAACGGGGCGCGGCCAACACGGTCGCGCCCTCGCCGCTTACGGCTGGCCTCGAGCGCCGTATCCGTGCTTCCTTTGAAGACGCCGCCCACGACGAGGAACACTTCCCCTCCACCATCGACCCGCGCATCGAACACGTGCGCCTGCTCGTCAGGGAGTTCTCCACGCTGCCCGCTCCGTTGATCGCCGACATCGGCTGCGGCAAGGGCCGCTTCGCCCGCGTCCTCGCCGGTGAACTTCCCGGCTCCCGCCTCGTCTGCTCCGACGTCTCGCTCAACATGCTCGCCCACGCCGGCGCGCCCCTGGCCCCCTGCGCCGCGTCCATGACCGCCCTTCCTTCCGCGACGCCTGCTTCGATGCCGCCTGCTGCCACCGGATCGCTCGAGCACGCCGTCGACATCCCCGCCGCCGTGGCCCACATCTGCCGCATCGTCCGCCCCGGCGGCGCATCATCATCATCGACAAGAACAAGGCGCACTGGGGCAAGCTGAAGACGCCGGAATGGGAGCGCTGGTTTTCCCGCGAGGAACTCGAGCAACTGCTCGCGCGCCATTGCCGCGTCGTGCGTTCCCAGTTCATCTCCTATTGGGAAGACGTCGAACCCGACGGCATGTTCCTGGCCTGGATCGCCGAGCGATAGCTCAGTCGCCCTGCCGCGCCCCCAACGGCGCCTCGCCAGCCAGCGCCGCCTCACCCTGGCTCCTGTTCACCTCGGCCAGCAGCGCCACCAGCGCGTCCACCATCACCGGCTTCGGCGGGTACGCGTCCATGCCCTGCGCCAGGCATTGCTCGCGGTCGCCCTCCATCGCATTGGCCGTCATCGCCACAATCGGCAGCCGCTTGCCGCCATTCCCCGCCGCCTCCCTGCGCCTGATCTCGCGCGTCGCCTCAAAGCCGTCCATCTCCGGCATCTGCACATCCATCAACACCAGGTCGTAGCGTGCCTGCGTCACAGCCTCCACCGCCGCCCGCCCGTTGCCGGCCACATCCACCACGTGCCCGCGCCTCTCCAGCATGCGCTTGGCCAGCACCTGGTTGATGGCGTTATCCTCGGCCACCAGCACCCGCAACGGCCGCTCCCGTGCCTCCTCGCGGTACGGGGTCCACGCACCATCGCTCCCGCCCGGCGCCGCCTGCAAGGAACGGCGCACGAAACCGGAACGTGCTCCCCGCGCCCAGCCGCGACTCCACCGTGATCCCGCCCCCATCATCTCCGCCAGCTTGCGCGAAATGCTCAACCTCAAACCCGTTCCCCCAAACCTCCGCGCCATCCGCTTGTCGGCCTGCGTGAACGCCTCGAAGATCTTCTCGGCCTGCTCCGGCGAGTCCCAATCCCCGTGTCGGCGACCGCAAACTCGATCTCCGCCACCACAGCCTCTCCCTCCGTCTTCATGCCCGCCACACTCACCTGCAACTCCACCCTTCCCGCTTCGGTGAACTTGATCGCGTTGCCCACCAGGTTGAGCGGAATCTGCCTCACCCTTCCCGCATCTGCCGACACATACTCCGGCACATCGGCGGCCACCGCGAACTCCAGCCGCAACCCCTTCTGCGCCGCCACCGCCCGCAGCGCCTTCACAGGACTTTCCGCCACCTCCCGGATGGCGCACGTCGCCGGCTCCATTTCGATCTTCCCCGCCTCCACCTTGGAGAAGTCCAACACGTCGTTGATCACAGCCCCTCGCGCCCGGGCAACTCAACTGCAGCAACTCGCCCTGCTCCTTGTCCACACGCGTGCCCAGCAACAACTGCGTCATGCCACGTCTCGATTCAACGGCGTCCGGATCTCATGGCTCATGTGCCAAGAAACCGACTTGGCTTCGTTGGCCCGCTTCCGCTCTGCTTGGCCGCCTCCAGTTCCGCCGTCCGCTCGGTCACCGCCGCCTGCAACCGCATCACGCGCCCGCCGCATCGCCGTCATGCTCCACCAGTGCGCCAGCCACGCACAGCCCGAGCAAAGCCCCACGGCGATCGCAAACCACACCCTGTCTGCCACGCAGGTAGCGTCCTGCGAACCGGAATCGCCTGTAAGCTCCAGCGCTCCAAAGGCCCCGCGCGTTCTTCTCCGCCTTCACCTCAAGCACACTTCTCGCCGGCGGCAGGCTCCGGATGGCGCAGAACGCGCTCGTTGGTCTCTTCACTGCGCCGACGGCGGCCCCGCATGCGGTAGGCAAACCGCACCGCCCCCGGGTTCTCAAACGCGATCGCCGAATACTCGGTCGCCACGGCCAGCGCCAGGTTGCAAGTCCTCAAACCCCGCCTGCCACCTCTGCGTGCCATGCGAGACGTCGTGAATCAACGCTCGCGGCGGCTGCAGCGGGGTGCGGTGCGGAAAGAACGACCTCAACCCCTTGCTCGTCCCCACACCGTCGGTCAGCGTCGGCCCAAAACGCGTTCCCGTTGGTGTCGTCCCACCCGGCCATCGCCCACGCCATGGTGCGTCCACCGCTTGCCGTCATACACGTCCACCCCGTTGTCGCTCCCATACCAGACGCGCCCCTCCGTGTCCACGCCCGTGAACATCGCATAGTCGGAAGCCAGCCCGTCCCGCGTCGTGAAGTGCTCACATCTGCGGCTGGTCCGCCCATCAAAGTCAGCTTCGTCAGATCCCACCGCCTCACGGTACCCGATCCAATAGGCCCCTCCCCCCTATCGCAATCGAACCAGCATTGTTCGACTTGCAACCTATCGCCGCCTGCACGCGCTAGTTTCCGTTCTTCCACGCGCCAGCTGGCATGCCGCGTGGCCCAGATCACGTTCCGTCCGCCTGGACAGCCACGTCAGGCTCCTCAGCGGCTCGGCTTGCAGCCTAGTCTCCACCGCTCCCACCGCCTGCCCCTTCTCCCCATGGAAGGTGCGGTACACCCCTCATCGTCGCCGCCCCCACCTTCCTCGTCCGTGTTTATCCCTTGCACGCCCCTTCGTTCAATCCCTCGAAAGCCACGCCAAACCGCCGCACCGCGCCGTCCACGGATCCCAACCGCGCCACCCCACCCACGAAAATTCCCGATCCACCCGCCATCGGCCGGCCACCGTAATCGCCCGCCTGGTCCTCGGTCAACCCCTCTCGCTTGCCGTAGATCGTCGTCCGCACACGCCGCCGGTCCGCGATCTCCAAGCATGCGGTGAACCCGGCGCGTGAGCCCAGGCCACAGGTCTCTTACGGCGCCCGCGCGATCGCCCACACCACCTGGCTCCGCATCCGTCCTTGGTGGTGCGTAATGCGTCCACGCCCGCAGCCCTTGGAGGCGCGCCAGTCCGCCTGCGGGCCAAACCACAGGATTATGGGATCCCGGGAGGATCGTCGTTCCCAGCCTCCCTCAATCCCCGCCTCCTTACCCCCCAGTGATCCTTCCTACACAAATCGCCCCCGGCATCGGTCGCCACCGATGCCCAGCCGCTCCACCCACTGGATGCCTCCGTTTGTGGTCGATACGGGCAATCCCTGGCTGCGATTCACCCACTGCCCTGTCTCCGGCGTCACCACCACCAGGCCCGTCCGGCTGCGCAACCAAAGCTGCCCCTCCGCATCCCCCGCAAGAGTTCCGCGGCCCTGGCGGCAGCCTCAATCCCTGGTCCCGGCACATCCAGCACCCCGCCCCGCATCCCACCGGCACAACTCCTCTCCACCCATACAAACCGCGCCATCCGCGCCGTCCACGGCCCTCGCCGCCTCGCGCGCCTGCGCCTCCGACCCCTACACGCCTCGGAACCTTCCTCCCCCGTAACCAACTCCGCCAGCCTGCCGGTCGCCGCGTACACCCTCGACGCCGTCGGACAGCTCAACCACGCGGCCCTGCTCCCATCCATCCCTCCGGCAGGCCACTACCCCTCGAAACGCCCCCCCCCTGCAGATAGGCCAGCCCCTGGGGTCACGCCTGCAGCCGCCATCAGCGCCACGCACAATTGAAAGACAGTGTTCGACGGCAATCCCTCCGCCAGCCCATACTCGCGGAACCGGCTCCCGTCAAACCGGAATACCCGTTCTCGGTCCTCAGCCACAGGAACCCCTCATTGGTCCTCGCAAATATCCTGCACCGACAGGTTCTTTAACCTCGGCCTGCCCGTAATATTGCACCGGATAACGCTGCGCACACACCTCGCCCGCACCCAACAGCAACCCCCACGCACGCCCCTTCCACCTCGCACGCAATCGCCGAACGGGTTGGGCTCCGGCTGCCAACTCGCTAGGGCCCTGGGCGCGTACTCCACTTCCAGTGACGCGTTAGGACAATATGGGACTCTTAAGAATCTCGGCCAGATCGCCGCCATCATCGCCGTCTGGGCCATCTTGCCTGCCATGTCATCATCGCCGCCACGTCGCCTCCAACTGCCGATTCCGCCCTTTGTGATAGCATGTCCGGCTTCGCCATGAAAATCACCCAAGTGGAAACCATCTACCTTCGTCAGCCTGACGTGAAATTCCAATGCGATTCAGGACAGGACGCTCTGATTGTACGCGTTCACACCGACGCTGGCATCACCGGCATCGGCGAGGTCGACTCCGCACCCCTCGCCGCCAAAGCCGCCATCGACGGCCCCTTCTCCCACACCACCGCCTGCGGCCTCGGCCAGCTCGTCGTCGGCGAAGACCCCTTCGAAACCGAAAAGCTGTGGCACAAAATGTACCGCGGCAACATCTACGGCGGCCGCCGCGGCGTCGGCTTCCACGCCATCTCCGGCATCGACATGGCCCTCTGGGACATTAAAGGCAAAACCCTCGGCATGCCCGTATGGAAACTCTTCGGCGGCGGCTTCTGCGACAAGATCCGCTGCTACGCCTCCTCGCTCTGGGGCCCCACCCCGAGGCCACCTACGAACTCGCCGGCCGCTACCGCGACCAGGGCTTCACCGCCGTCAAGTTCGGCTGGGACCCCATGGGCCGCGACGAAGCCACCGACATCGCCCTCGTCCGCGAAGCCCGCCGAGGCCTCGGCGAATCGAACGACCTCATGATCGACGCCGGCCTCGTCTGGGACGCCAAAACCGCCATCCAGCGCGCCCGCGCCTTCGAGCAGTACCACCCCTTCTGGCTCGAAGAACCCCTCCGCCCCGACGACTACGAAGGCTACGCCAAGCTCTCCGCCGCCACTGACCTCCGCATCGCCGGCAAAGGCGAAGAATCTCCCGCGCCACCTTCATCGAACTCATGGACCGCGGCCGCGTCGACCTCATCCAAGTCGACCTCACCCGCTGCGGCGGCTTCACCGAAGCCATCAAAATCGCCGCCCTCGCCTGGGACCGCGGCCTCCCCGTCGCCAACCACGGCTTCACCACCTACATCAACGTCGCCGCCGCGCTCCACTTCCTGGCCAGCATCCCCAACGCCCTCATCCTCGAATTCGTCGCTGAAGAGGAAACCAACCTCCGCGAGGCCATCACCAAACAAAAGCTCCGCGCCGTCGATGGCTACGTCGCCATCCCCGACGCCCCCGGCCTCGGCGTCGATCTCGACGAAGAGGCCATCGCGCCCTTCATCGTCAAAGGTTGACCACCCGTTCTCGGCCGCCTCATCTCTGGCTGAAGAACGCTTCCTTCCACATCGCCAGCGTCTGCTCGTGCCACGAAACGCGCCCGATCAGGTACGGCCGCATCTCCTGCTCAAACCGCTCCTGAAGCACGGCCGCATGCAGGTAACCCATCCGCGCCAGATGCGCCACATCGCCGCGGTCACGGTCCAGGTTCCGTTCCAGCTTGCTCAACGCCACGTCATGCGCCTCAAGCGCAAATAGCCGCAGCCGCGGCCATTCCCCCGCGAACAACGGAACCAGGCGCTCCCGGTAATTCTCCGGTACCGTCGCAATGGTCACGAAATCCAGATACACCCCATGCCGCTGCCGCAGCACCGAATCCTTCCCCGCCCGAACCCGCAACTCCGCCAGCCCTGCATCCCCAACCGCCGGGAGTATGTCGATATCCACAGTCGCCCGCGCCAGCCCATACGCATGCACGAGCGCAAACCCGCCCATGCAGTGCAACTCGGCCTCCGTCTCGAGCAGACCATCCAACTCATTGAGAAATGCCCGCCACGGCTCCCCAACCATCTCAAGTGCCATCGGCCAGTTGCTCCGCCGTCATCGTCGTCAGCAGATTCCAGTGCTCCGCCAAGGCCCCCCGCCGCTGCCGCACCCACCGCCGCTCCGCCTCCGGCATCGAATCCCGGCACAGCGTCGATTCCTGCGCCAGACGCGAAGCCTCCAACTCCGCCAGCGGTTCACCCACACCAGCCAGCGCCGCCAGGAATCCCAGCCGGTTCTGCACGTTCCATGCCCGGCACTGTGTCGTCAGCCAGCCCCAATCCAACTCCGGAAAGCGCGCCAGCACCCACGGAATCCCCTCCACCAGCCGCACGTCCAGATCGTCATGCGCCAGCGTCCGCGCCACCAGCTCCGCCGGATTTACGCTCGCGCCCCGCCCCCGCGCCCGTGCAAAGCCGGGATAACCAAGCCCTCCCAGAAACCGCTGAATCCGCTCCGGCGGCAGCGCGACCGCCTCCGCGCACAGCGGCGGCAGAGGCAAAGTCGCCGCCGTCAGGTGGAGCTGCTTCACCGCCCGCCGCGCCAACTCAGCCGGAGCGCGCCGCGCGCCGCTCTCCAGTTGCGAATAGTAAGGCTGCGACACACCCAGCCGCGCCGCCGCGGCCTGCTGCGTCATCCCGGCGCGGAGCCGGGCTTCTTTGAATTGAGCGGAGGTCATGGCCTGCCTACGCTCAATTATTGCAAATCGTGCAATATGGGGCGCTCCCCCGCCTTACTGCAGTTCCAGGTCGGCCTGCCCGTCCTCGCCCTCCACCTCGGCTTCCGGCACCAGGCTCGCCGCGGCCACCGCGTCGCCTTCCTCCATCCGCACCAGCCGCACGCCCTGCGTCGAGCGCCCCGCCTGCCGGATGTTGTCTGATTCGATGCGGATGATCTTGCCGTCCTTGGTGATGATCATCAGGTCGGTCGTCTCTTTCACACGCAGCACGGCCACCACGCTGCCGGTCTTCTTGGTCGTCTTCATGTTGATGACGCCCCTTGCCGCCGCGCGTTTGCAGCCGGTAGCTGTTCACCGGCGTCCGCTTGCCGTAGCCCAGCCCGAGATCGACAACACCAGGTCATCCTTGTCCACAATCTCGGTCGACACCACGTGGTCTTGCGCCGACAGCGAAATGCCGCGCACGCCGCGCGCGGCCCGGCCCATCGGCCTCACATCGTCTTCGTTGAAGCGGATCGCCATGCCCGTCCGCGTGGCAATGAACACCTCCTGCGCCCCCGTGGATAGCTGCGCCGAGATCAACTCGTCGCCGTCGTCCACCGACAACGCAATGATGCCCACCGAACGCGGGTTGTCAAACTCCGACAGCGCGCTCTTCTTGATCACGCCGTTGCGCGTGATCATCACCACGTGGACGCCCTCGGGGAAGTCCTTCGTCATCAGGAACGCCTTCGGCGTCTCATCGGCCTGCAGGTTGATCAGGCCGTTCACGTTCTTGCCCTTGCCCGTCGTCCCGGCGTCGGGAATCGTGTAGGCCTTCGTCCAATACACGCGCCCCTTCGAGGTGAACGTCATCACGTAGGCGTGCGTCGAGCCCACCAGCAGGTGCTCGACGACATCCTCGCTGCGCGTCGACATCCCGATGCGGCCCTTGCCTCCGCGCGACTGCCGCCGGTAGGTGTCCACCGCCGTGCGCTTCAGATAGCCGCCGCGCGTCACCGTGATCGCGACGTCTTCCTCCTGCACCAGGTCCTCGAGCATGATCTCGCCCGGGTCCTCCACAATCTGCGTCCGCCGCTCATCGCCGAACAGCTTGCGGACCTCTTTCAGCTCCTCCACAATCACGCGCCGCACGGCCTGGTCCGAATCGAGAATCTCCATGTACTCCGCGATCCGCGCCTGAATGTCGGCAAGCTCGTCCAGGATCTTCTGCTGCTCCATGCCGGTCAGCCGTTGCAGTTGCAGTTCGATGATCGCCTGCGCCTGCCTCTCGCTGAACCGCGGCCCGCGCGGATCAGCGCCCACCAACTGGGCGTACTCGGCGGCCTCCTCCGGCGTGATGAACTCCATCAACGAATCGCGCGCCTCGCGCGGCGTCTTCGAGGCCCGGATCAACGCGATCACCTGGTCGATGTTCCGCAACGCCCGCTGGAAGCCCAGCAACAAATGCTCGCGCTCGCGCGCCTTGCGCAACAGGTAATCCGTGCGCCGGCGCACCACCTCGATGCGATGGTCGATGAACCGCTTCAACATGTCGACCAGGCCCAGCTCCCTCGGCTGGCCGTTGACGATCGACAGCATGATGATGCCGAAGTTCATCTGCATCTGCGTCTGCTTGAACAGATTGTTCAGCACCACTTCGGCGTTCTCGCCGCGCTTCAGCTCGATCACGATCCGCATGCCGTCGCGGTCGCTCTCGTCGCGCACGTCGGAAATCCCTTCCAGCTTCTTATCGCCCACCAGCTCGGCGATCTGCTGGATCAGCCGCGACTTGTTCACCTGGAACGGAATCTCGTTCACGATGATCGCTTCGCGGTCTTTGCCTGATTTCTCCGTGGCCGCCTTGGCCCGCATCTTCACCGACCCGCGCCCGGTGGAGTAGGCGTTGAAGATGCCCTCGCGCCCCAGAATGAAGCCGCCGCCGGGGAAGTCAGGCCCCTGCACGTGCTTCATCATGTCGGCCAGCGTCGCCTTCGGGTTGTTCACCAGCTCGATGGTCGCGTTCACGATCTCGGTCAGGTTGTGCGGCGGAATGCGCGTCGCCATGCCCACCGCGATGCCCTCGGCGCCGTTCAGCAGCAGGTTCGGCAGCCGCGTCGGCAACACCTCCGGCTCGCGCGACGATTCATCGTAGTTCGGCCGGAAATCCACCGTCTCTTTATCGAGATCGTCCAGCAGCGCCGCCGAAATCTTCGCCAGCCGCGCTTCGGTATACCGCATCGCCGCCGGCGGATCGCCGTCAATCGAGCCGAAGTTCCCCTGCCCGTCAATCAGCGGATAGCGCATCGAAAACGGCTGCCCCAGCCGCACCAGCGTGTCGTAAATCGCCGAGTCCCCGTGCGGGTGATAGTTGCCCATCACCTCGCCGACAATCTTGGCGCACTTGCGCGTCGGCTTGTTCGGCGCCAGCCCCATCTCGTCCATCGCATAGAGAATGCGCCGGTGCACGGGCTTCAATCCGTCGCGCACATCGGGCAGCGCGCGGCTCACGATCACGCTCATCGCGTAATCGATATACGACCGCCGCATCTCGTCTTCGATGTTGATCGGGACGATGTTCTTCGCGTCAGGACCTAGCGGTAGCAACCCGCCATTTTCAGGCGGCACGGGAGGATCTTGCTCAGCCAAATGGACTCCTTCGGATTCGGCCCTTCGGAAAGCACGCCAGGGGAGGAATGCGGCCTCTCCGACAGGCCGGTGAATCCTTTATTTTAGCAGGAAACTAAGGTGTTTCGCCGCCCCGAATCCGCCGCGGCCGCACCCGTGAGCCCTACCGCCCGCCGCAACTCTCCGCCCGCACCTTCAGCGCCTCCGGCATCCACTCCTGGAACTGCCGGATGCGCGTCTCATGCGACGGGTGCGTCGACATAAACTCGCTCGGCGCGCCTTTGCCCGCCTCCCCCATCCGCACCCACAGCTTCGGCGCCTCCTGTGGATCAAAGCACGCCCGCGCCACGTAGATCAGCCCCATGTAATCCGCCTCGCTCTCATGCTCGCGCGAAAACGGCAACAGAATGCCGAACTGCGCCCCACGCCCAGCGCCCCCACACCAACTGCCGCTGCCGGGGCTCCATCTCGCCCACCGCCACCGACGTCGCCATCGCGCCGATCTGCACCAGCTTCTGGTGCGCCATGCGCTCGGCCCCGTGCCGCGCAATCGCGTGGGCGATTTCGTGCCCCATCACCACCGCCAGCCCGTTCTCGTTCTGCGTAATCCGCAAAATGCCGGTGTAGACCGCCACCTTCCCGCCCGGCAGGCAAAACGCGTTCGCCTGGTTGTCGTCGATCAACTCATACTGCCACTCAAACCCCGGGTCCTCGCTCACCTTCGCAATGCGCTGGCCGATCGACTTCACCAGCGCCGCCTCCGGCCCCGACCGCACCACCGCCGACTGCCGCAGAATCTGCCGGTAGCTCGACAGCCCCAGCGACGCTTCCTGCTCGCGGCTGATGTCCACCAGTTGCTTCCGCCCCGTCAGCGGCACCTCTTCGCGATTGGCGAGGAAGTAATAGCCCAGGTACAGCCCGAACAACACTATCGGCAGCAGCCGGAATCCGCCTCTGCGATTCATACGTGCCTACTTCAGGAACATCTTCGACACAAAGCCCAGCACATCATCCGCCGCCGAGCCGTCGCGATTCCGGTCGAGCATCGGCGCAATCATGTCCAAAATCCCGCCGCCGCCCTGAGGCGCCGACGCCGCCATCGCATTGCCGCCCGCCTGCTTGCTCAACGCGCCCATCGCCATCGCCGCCACCACCGGCAGCATCTGCTTCAGAATGTCCGAGCCGATCCCCGTGCGCTCGGCCGCATGGCTCGCCACCTGCCGGCTCACATCCTTGCTCCCGAACAGGTGCCCCAGGATGCCGTTGCCGTCCTGCCGCATCTCTTCCGGATCGAGCGCTTCCGGCTCATCCACATACCGTTGATGGTTGCCGTTCATGAGCGCTCCCAGCAGGCCCTCCAGCCCGCCTTCCTGGCTCACGTTGCGCTGCAGGCCCCCGGCAATGGCCGGCAACAACTGCTGCAGCGCCGCCATCGTCTGGTCCTGCCCCAGCCCAAACTGGTTCGACAACTGCCTCACCGCGCCGCCGCCCTGCGCATTCATCAGTGCCTGTAAAAGGTCCATGAACAATCCTCCGATTTCGCCCGCGAGGCTATCCTCCCCCGCGGCCCGCATCCTAGTATAGAAGGAACCGGGCGCCTCGCTTCCTACGCGCACCGGCCATCGGAAGGAGACCCATTCACATGAGCGTGGAAGCCCTCAAGGCCAAGTACAAACCCGTCATCGATTTCCTCAGCACCCGCGGTGCGCTGATCCACCATCTGCACGAGGAGGCAGGCAAGCTCGTCCTCGACGCCAGCGTCCACGCCGAAGCCGAAAAGAACCGCGTTTGGGACCAGATCAAGGGCGTCGACCTGGCAACTATGACGACCTCAAGGCCGAAATCAAAGTCGACGCTAACGTCCCCGCCCCCGCCGTTACCTACACCGTCCAAAGCGGCGACACGCTGTCCAAAATCAGCAAACAGTTCTACGGCAGCGCCAACCAGTACATGAAGATCTTCGAGGCCAACAAGGACCAGCTCTCCGACCCCGACAAGATCAAACCCGGCCAAGTCCTCAAAATCCCCAACGCCTGAGCCCGCTCCTCACCTCACAACGGGACCGGCGGCCATTCGCCGGTCCCCTGCTTCCCGCCTGCTTACTTCGCTTCCGGCACGTAGCTGAACTCCGGCCGGAACCGCACCAGCGTCCGCTCGCTCAGATCGATCACCTCTCCCAACTTCTTGATGTAGGCTTCGTACTTCGCCTCCCCATCGCCTTCCGGAACGCATCGGTGTTCTGGATGTCAGCCAGGCTGCTGTAGCCCGTGTAGGTGTGGAACTCATACACGTTCCCGCCAAACGCCACCCGGTTCACATAGAAGCTCTTGGCCTTGCCCATCTTCTTGTACGTCTGTGACACCTCCTTCAGTAGCGCCGTGTAGTCCGCAACCTTGCCCGGCTTTGCGATGGTCACACGTACGATGCCGAAGGCATCCGGTGCACCCCCGGGCGTATCATCCCAAGTTAGGTCGGGGACCGACGTTGTGATCTTGATCGTCCCGCTCGCCCCGGCCCGCGCCAGCCGGCTGAACCGCGCGCGACGGGGCATCTCCTCGCCCTGCTGCGAGAGCCACGTCTGCTCGGTCAGCTTGTCCAGCCCCGAGATCGGGACGAGCATATACAACATCTGCGGACCCGCCAGGCTCGTCCAGCACAGCCGCGGGTACGGCGCTTTATTGGCCTTGTAGATCGCCGCCGTGTCCTGCTGCACATCAAAGAACTCAGCGGCGCTATCAGAAGGCACTTCATACGCGTAGAGCCGCGACATTTGCGGCGTGGATTGGGCCGCAACCGTGGCACAGCAGGCGGCGGAAAGACAGAACAGATACACCAAAGGCTTCATGGAAGTTCCTTTCCCTCTCAAAGGACAAAACTCGGCGACGTGGCCCCTAAACGGACCAAATCTTCTCAGAAGCGCTTCTGGCCTCGATAAGTATACGGACTTGTAAATAAAACGCAAGCGTCAATTTCGGACCTCCCGCTCCCCTCAACGCTCGCCTGCCGCGCCCACCGCTGGACCCCACCTCCCTGGTGGACCCCCTCTTGCCGGAGAGTACACTGGTAACAGATGCTCTCCATCGTCGTTCCCATTCACAACGAAGAGCCGGCGATCCTCCCCCTCTACGACCGCCTCACCGCCGTCCTGCTCCGCGTTCAACGCCCCTACGAGATCATCTTCGTCGACGACGCCTCCACTGACCGCAGCTTCGATCTCCTCGCCAACCTCGTCGAAACCGACGCCCGCCTCAAAGTGATGCGCCTCCGCCGCAACTTCGGCCAAACCGCCGCCCTCGCCGCCGGCTTCGACGAAGCCCAGGGCAACATCATCATCTCCCTCGACGGCGACCTCCAACACGACCCCGACGACATTCCCGCCCTTCTCGCCAAGCTCGACGAGGGCTACGACATCGCCAGCGGCTGGCGCAAAAACCGCGTCGACAACGCCATCACCCGCAAAATCCCTTCGCGCATCGCCAACTGGCTCATGGCCAAGGCCAGCGGCGTCGACCTGCGCGACTTCGGCACCACCTTCAAGGCCTACCGCGCCGAAATCCTCAAGGACATCAACCTCTACGGCGAGCTCCACCGCTTCATCCCGGCGCTGGCTAGCTTCTACGGCGCGCGCATCGCCGAGGTCCCCATCCGCAACATCCCCCGCCCCAGCGGCCACTCCCACTACGGCCTCAGCCGCACCTTCGGCGTCCTCTTTGACATCCTCACCATCAAGTTCCTGCTCAGCTACTTCACCCGCCCCATGCACTTCTTTGGCAAGCTCGGCAGCTTAAGACCACCGTCGGCGGGCTCATCATGCTTTACCTCGCCGCCTTCAAGCTCACCGGCGGCGAACTGGTCGCCGAGCACGGCCCGCTCATGATCGCCGGCGCCTTGCTCCTGCTCGCAGGCATCATGATGTTCTCCACCGGAATCCTCGGCGAGGTGATGATCCGCACCTACTTTGAAAGCCAGGGCCGCCGCATCTACGCCGTCCGCGAGATCCGCTGCAAGAAGGAATCCAAAGACAAATCGCGCGGCACAGTGGCCTGAGCCCGCCACGCGCCCTTCCGCCTCACGCTCCCCTACCGCGCCAGCGTCTCTTCAAAAAACCGCAGCGCCCGCGGATCCTTCGACTGCCCCAACCAGAACATCGCCTGCTTCCGCACCGCTGGACTCGCGTTGCTCCGCGCCACCTGAATCAGCAGTGGCGTGCCCTCCGCTTTCGGCAACTGCGTCAGCGCGAACACGGCCTTCTTCTTCACCTCCGTGTTCGGGTCCTTCTCGATGGCCTCCGTGATCGCCCCCTTGGCCGCCCCCGACGCCTTCTGCGCCAGCCAGAACAATGCCTGCCCGCGCACGTGCGCGCTCTTGTCTTCCTTCGCCGCACGCACGATGGCTTCCACCGCTCCCGTCGCCCGGCTCTGCGTCAGCGCGAAGATCGCATGCTCGCGCACCTTCTCCGACGCATCTTCCAGCAGCGCGCGCGCCACCACCCGGTAGCCCTCTGCTCCGCGCGAATTCGCCAGCCAGAACAACGCCTGCCGCCGAGTCTTCTCCGTCGCGCCCTGCAAGGCCATCTTCTCCAGCGCCTGCAGCGCCTCGTCGCCCGCATGCTGCGCAATCGCATGGATCGCCCCATCGGCCTTCCGCTGCTCCTCACGTGCCGTGCCCGCCTGCGACACCCGCGCCACCAGGAACGCCATGCTCTCCGCCGCACTCACCCCCGTCAACCAGTGGAATGGCAGCCCGCCCGCATCCAGCGGACAGTCATCCGGATACGACCGGATCTTCCCAATCGCCCCTCCTCCACCCGCAACAGCACGTGCTCCAGCGTCGGCCCTTCCAACTTCACCGCGCCCGCGCCGGCGCGGCCGTCACCTTCTGCCCCTCCAGCCCGCAGCCATGGCTGCCGTTGCTCCAGCAGCAAGACCGCCCCTCGCCGGAATCCGCTTCACCGCCCAGCCGATCCACGCCGCGCCGCCTGCTTCGCCATCGCCGCGCGCACGGCCTTCTCAACCCGCCCTGCGCCTGCGCCGTTTCCAACTTCGCATTGCTCACCGGCGGCTGCTGCGCCACCAGCGCCGCCGTCACCAACAGGAGGGGCCATGTCAATTTCATCGCGCTGCTCTTCTACTTGTTCAACAACTCCATCAGATAATCCGTGGCTTCCTTGCTCTTCATCATCGAGAGCATCTCCACCGCCGTGCGCGTCAACTCCACGTTCGACTCCTTCCGCGCGATGTCGATCAACGGCTGCGCGCTCCTCTGCCCGCCCAGCGCGCGCAGAATCCGCTTCTTCGTCTCCACCTCCGGCGACGCGCTGTACATCTCCACCAGCGCCGTCAGCGTCTCCGGACTCTTGCTGTGCGCCAGCATCGAAATCGCCCGCTCGCGCAGCTTCAGCGTCCTTCTCCGTGCGCGCAATTTCCAGAATCTTCGCCGTGCTGTTGGCCGCCATCATCCCGTTCAGGATCTCGGCCCGCAGGTCCACTGACTGCTCGGCCGCATACATCGCCGCCAGCTCGTTGGCCCCGCCCATCGCGCCCAAATACCGGATCGCCTCTTTCCGCAAAGCAAGGTTCGGCTCGCTCTTGGCCAGCGCCAGCATCTTCTCCCGCGCCCCCGTCGCCATGTAACCCTGCAGAATCTGCTTCTTCACCGCCGCATCGTTCGTCGACGAGTACACCTCGCTCAACAACGTCTGGTTCTCCGCGCTCTTCACCACCCCCAGGTTGCGCAGCGCCAGCAATTGCAGGTCCGGATTCAACGACCCCTTCGCCACCCGCACCACCGCCTCGCGCGCCTTCGCCGAATTGCTCTGGCTCAGCACAAACAGCGCCCGCTCCCGCAACTGCGGCGACGACTTCGTCTGCAACAGCTTCTCCAGCAGCGGCACCGACCGTTCCGGATCGCTCTGCATCAGGCTATTGATCGCCATCAGCTTGATCTCGTCATCGGCCGCCTCCTCCGGCGTCACCGGACGCCCGCTCGCCTGCGCCAACTCCACCCGCAGCGCCTTCGAGTCGTTCAACCACCCGCTCTGCGGATGCGCCTTCGCCAGTTGATCCAGCGCCGCCGTCGCCTCGGCCGTCCGCCCCAGCTTGCCCAGCGCGTAGGCTTTCCAATACAGCGCCCCATCGGCCCGCTCCGTGCCCCCGGCTGCTTCGGTGAACTGCTTCACCGCCTCGTCATACTCCCGCCGGTCCAGCGCCCGCGCCCCGCGATCATACGCCGATCCCCCCCACCCCCGCGTGCGCATCTTCGTCTGCAGCAGGAGGTTCATCCTCGGCGCCATCGCCCCCAGCTGCATCTCGATCCTCGGCAGCATCGCCGTCATATCCATCTTCACCACCGGCTCGATCTTCTTCAGCTCCAGATCGACCTGCGCCTTCACGTCGGCCACATCGATCTCCACCTGCTGCGCCATTCCCAGCGCCGACAAGCCCATCAGCATCACAACGGTTCTCATATCCGATCAACCTTTCCTGTCCGCCCGCGCCGCACGCGGCTGCTCGCGCAAACGGAACTGCAAAATTCTCAGTTTGAAGACCAGCTCCTGGTCCAGAATCCGATCCTGAAGCCCGGCCGGTTGTGCTCCCTCCGGCGCATGCGCCAGTTCGATCAACACCCGCTCCAGGTCCTCCAACACAGCCGCCAGCGCCAGCTGCCCCTGCCGCGCCGCCGTCAAGCGGTACAGCCGGTTCGCATCCACCAGCGCATCGGCCCGCACCCGTTGTGAATCCCAACCCGCGTCATCCACACCGCTATTCACAACATCCAACAAAATCCTTTCTGAACTCGCCAGGTGCCCCTCCAGCGCCGCTGCCAGCACACTCTTCTGCGCCTCCGGCCCGTTGCCCACGCTCGCCACCGGGGCGGTCACGCCCTGGCTATACCGCCCCGCCAGGAACGACACCGCCACCAGCGCCGCCATTGCGCCCATCAGTGCCCACACCCGCGCCGCGCCCCAACTCCAGCGCCGCGGCTTCCCACCCCGCCCCAGCGCCGGCTCGGCCGCCGTCAACCGCGCCCACACCTGATCCTCATACCCGGCCTCCCGCCGCGGCGTCTCCAATTGGCTCGCCACCGCCAGTTCGCGCTTCAATAGCTCCAGCGCCCCGCGGCACTCCGCGCAATTCGCAACGTGCGCCGCCGTCTCCGCGCCCGCCTCCTCGCACCCGTAGTAATGCGCGAGCAACTCCTCCTCGCCCGGATGCCCGTTCGCCCTCACGCCTTCCATGCCCACTCTCCCTCTGCCTCGGCCATCGCTTTTCTCACCTTCCGCACCGCGCGGAAAATCGCATGCTTCACCGCGTTCTCGCTCGTCTCCAGCACCTGGCAGATCTCGGCAATCGGCAGCTCTTCGTAATGCCGCAGCGTGAACGCCGTCCGCTCCTGCTCGGTCAATCCCGCCAGCGCCTCGCGCAACCGCAATTGCAACTGACCACTCGACGCCAGCCGCTCCGGATTCGGCCGCCCGTCAGCCACCGCTTCGGCCAGCGGCCGCGCGCCGTCCTCCTGATCCGAGAGGCTCGCCGCCGGACGCGCCTTCCTCACCCGCAGCAGGTCCAGTGAATAGTTATGCGCAATCCGGAACAGCCAGCTCGAAAACGCCGCCCGCCCGTCGTAGGACCCCAGGTTGCGAAACGCCCGCAAGAAGCTCTCCTGCACCACGTCCTCCGCGTCCTGTTCATTGCCCGTCATCCGGAAGGCCACCCGGAAGAGATAGCGCCCGTAGCGGTCCACAAGCACACGAAGGCGTCACCATCGCCGTTTCGCGCCTGCTCGACCGCTTGCGCGTCGCTCAACTCCATCCGCCCGTTAGACAACGTGCGCTCCCCGCCGGTTGGCGGCCCGCCCCGCCCTAAATATCGGCCGCCTGCCCCGCCGTGAATCCCCGTCCACCGGCAGCGCCACCCCAGTGATCCACCCCGCGTCCTCCGAAGCCAGAAACACCGCCGCCCGCGCCACATCCTCCGGCTCGCCCAGCCTCCCCAACGGGTGCAGCGCCGTGAACCGCGCCTCGCGCTCCGGGTCCGCAAACAGCTTCTCCGTCAACGGCGTGCGCGTGAACCCCGGACAGATGCAGTTCACCCGGATCCCGCGCCCGGCATAGTCCAGCGCCATGTTCCGCGTCAGCGCGATGATCGCCCCCTTCGTCGCCGTGTACACCGCCCGGTTGCGCGTCCCCATCAGCCCCACCACCGACCCCATGTGCACGATCGCCGCCCCGCTCCCCATGTGCGGCAGCGCGTACTTCGACGCCAGAAACACCCCCCGCAGATTCACCGCGATCACGCGGTCCCAGTCATGGCTCTCCAACTCCGCCACCGGTTTGCGAACGGCTATCCCCGCATTGGTCGACAAAATGTCGACGCGCCCCCACCGCTCCACCACCGCCGCCACCGCGCCCCGTACGGCCTCTTCGTCCGTGACATCCGCCTCCAGGGAAAGCTCGCACCGGCTCGGTTGCAGATCAATCCCCGCCACCCGCGCCCCCTCGGCCGCAAACGCCTCCGCAATGGCCGCACCAATGCCCGACGCCGAGCCGGTCACCACGGCGACTTTGCCTACCAGTTTCATCCCTAGCAGCGTAGCCCAATCGCCGCCGGAATGTCCTTGCCCCCGCCGCCCCCGCCCTGCGATCCCGCCGTCCCCGCCCTGCGGTCCCGCCGTCCCCGCCCTGCGGTCCCGCCGCCCCGCCCGCGGTCCCGCCCCCGCCCGCTACCCCAGAAAGTCGAGCAGCGTCCGCCGGTTCAGCAACTGCGCCTGCGCCCCCAGCGCCGCGCTCTGCTGCAACTGCGCCTGGTTCAGCTCGAGAATCGCCTCGGTCAGGTCCGCGTCCTCAATCGACGAGATCTCGCTCTTCAGCCGCAACTCCTGCTTGAAGGCCACGTCCAGCCCCTCGGCCACCTGGTTCTGCGCCGCCCCATAGAAGGCCAGCTTGTTGTTCATGTGCGTGCTCGACTGCCTCACCGCCCCAAGGCATCCTTGATCTGCGTCGAGTCGTTGGCCAGCAGCGCCTTGCGCAGGTCGTTCACCGAGGCCAGCACGTTCTGGTTCGGATCGGCATCCTCGAAAATCTCCGCGGCCGTCAGCGACACCTGAATCCGCGCCCCGCTCGGATGCTCGATCTTGCGCGACGAGGCCGCCCCCTGATACGCGCTGTACGGCGGATCGCTGCCCAAGTCCACCGTGTATGGCGCCGTCGTGTCCGTGTCGCCGGAAAAAATGTACCGCCCATCCACCTTCGTGGCGGCGATGTTCACCAGTTGCTCCAGCAGCGCCCCCAACTCATCGGCCAGGCTCAACCGGCTGTCGGCCGTGATCGTGTCCGTGGCCCCCTGCGCGCCCAGCACCGTCACCCGGTCTAGCACATTCACTGCCTGCGACAGCGCCGCCTCGGTAGCATCCACCTCGCCTTTCACCCGGTTCAGGTTGCTATGGATCTGTTCGCTCGCCGCCAGTTGGCTGCGCACCGCCAGCAGATGCGAAATCTGGTCCGGTCCGTCGGAAACAACATTGATCTTGCGGCCCGACGTGATCTGATGCTGCGCTTTCTCCAGCCGGCTCGCAATGCGCTCAATGTCGCTGAGAAACCGCGACGTCTGCGCGTCAAATACTCCGATCGCCATCTCGTTTCCTCTCCTCCACCGGCCTCACCGCGCGCTCCGGCCTTACCTCTTGATGTTGATCAGCGTCTCGGTCATCTCATCCAACGTGCGGATCAACTGCGCCGCCGCTTCATACGCCCGCTGGAAGACAATCAGGTTGGCCGCCTCCTCGTCCAGCGAAACGCCGCTCGCCTCGGCCCGCAACGCCTTGGACTGCGCCACCATCTGCGTCTGCGCCTGCGCATCCTGACGCGCTACGTCCAGCAGCTTGCCCACGCGCCCGGCAATCTCGCCGAAATACTGCGTGAAGGTGAAATTGTTCACCGCCCGCGAATTGAACAGCCCGGCCAGGTTCAGCGTATTGCCGTTGCCGCCCGGAGCCTCCGGCAGCGCCGCCGCCAGCTCCTCCGGAGCGATATCAGTCACGCTCAGCGTGATCGCCTCACCGCGCGTCGGGTCGTAGGTAAACAGATCCCGGAACGGCGGTTGACCGTTCAGGTCCACGCCCGCCTGTAGCTGTATGTTGATGCCGTCGGCCACCTGCCCTGCTAGAAAATCCAGGTCCGTCTGCAAGCCCTCCAACACCTCGTTGCGAAACTCCACCAGCGCCCGAAGCTTCCCGCCGCCAATCTGCCCCGTGATGTCTTTGCCCGAACTGTCCAGAATCGCCGGCGATCCCGTCGACAGGTCCGCCGACAACTCATACAGGTTCTCCCCCATCACCAGCGGCGTCTGGCCCCCGATCAACACCGTGAAGGTGCCGTCATCGCCCCGCAGCACGTTGAAATCGACAATCTCAGCCAGCTCCTCCAGTGACGAGTACACCTGCGCATCCAACCCCGGGTCGGTCAGCTTGCGCGCATCCGAGCGGAACTCCACGTTCAGGTTCCGCAACACCTGCCCAATGCGGTTGATCGTGTTCACTGACTGCGTCAGTTCCGTGTTCGTGTTCGTCGCCGCATTGGCCAGCGCCGAGGCCGTGAAATTGAACGCGTGGGCCACATCCTGAGCCCGCCGCAACACTCCCTGCCGCGCCGGCAGATCGTTCGGTGTCACCGAAAGCTGGGAAAACGCCTGCTGCAGCCCGTCCAATGCCCCCGCCACCCCTGAGGAAGCGGCAATATCGAAAATCGGCTCGGCCTGCTCCAGGTTGAATGTCTGCTGCGTGTGGTACCCCTCACGCCCCAACTGCAACCGTACGCCCTGCTCCAGGTACGCCTTCCGCGAACTCAACAAATCCCCCGCCGACACCCCGCCCGGCAGCCCCATTTCCGGCACCATCCGCTGCGCGATCAGCGTCAGGCTCTGCCGCGCAAATCCCGGCGTCTGCGCGTTCGTGATGTTGTTGCTCGCCACCCCCAGCGCTGACTCAAACGCCTTCAGCGACCGCGCCGTGCTGCCCATCGTAGCGAATAGGTTTCCCATCCCGTCCCGCCGTGCCTTTCTCTACCGTCCGGTCTCTGCCTTCCGTCCTTCGTCTTCCGCTCTTTGCCGGGCGTTAGCCGACACACTCCCACGAGGTCGCCGCCGGACTGGCCAACTCCCCGCTCGCCGTGTGGCCCATCTCCTGCGCCGTCAACTGCCGCAGCATGCCCAGCCTCCGCCTCGCGCCGCATGCTCCACCAGCCGCTGCACCTGGCTCAATCCGCGCTTCATCCGCAGTAACTCCTCCCTCTCCGCGCTCCCGGCCTCCCCCGGCCAGCCCGCCCGGATCTCCTCCAGCCGCGCCCGCACCTGCTCCATCGCAACTGCCGTCCCCGGAACCGCCGCCCCGGCCGCCTCCTCCAAAATCGCTACAAAGCTCCGCCCCTGCTCCATCTCACCATCCTCTTACGGCATCAGCTCTCTCACGGCATCAGCAGATCGTCCACCAGCGAGCGCGCAATGTCGGCCGGCTTCGGGTTGTACTCACCGGCATTCACCTGCTGCTCCAGCCGCGCCAAATGCGCCGCCCTCTCCGGCGTGTCCTCAGTCTGCGTCCGCAACAGCTGGCTCAGACCCGATAACTGCGCCGAATCCGTCGACGCCCCCGCCGCCGCTGCCTTCGACTTCTCCCCGCCCCCCTCCACTCCTGACACACCCCCAGCCTGCTGCCCCTGACCCGCCTTGCTCAACTCCACGCGGTCCTGCGGCGAGGGACCCACTCAGTTGCCCCACATTCGGGTTTGGTGAATCAATCTTCATTGCAGTCCTTTCCGATGGCAGCTCTCATCTCACCTTCAGCCGCGCTTCCTCGCAAGCTGCTGCCGTGCTCCGGCCCCGCTGCCTTTCCAGCAATCCAGGGGCCATCAACCTTGCCTTGCCCGCGCTTGCCTCGCCCACTGCCGTCTCCAATCCCGCGGACCGGACGTGCTCCTCGTCCTACCTCCCTCTTCGGACTTTGGAGCAAATTGTTGAATCTTTCTTCGAACCTAGCCTACGCTCCTCGCCTTAGCCCCTCTCCTCAGGTATCCCCCGCCCAACGCCCCACCGTCCACTCTCTGCCACGCGCCATCTTCCTGTCACCTCCCTGTTCCACCACGGAACACCCCCTCCCCCTCCCCGTCCCATCCTGAAACATCCCCCGCGCTCTCACACCGCCCCCACGCTCCCTGCTCCCTTTTCACCGAATCTTCAAAACTGAATCTCTACTTTCCCGCGTATATTGGAAGAAGGAGCATCGATGATCCGCACCCTGGGCCTCATATCCCTCTACCTGTCTGCCGCCTTCGCCGTCCCGGCCGCCACTCCGCCAATCACCTATTACAAAGACGCCCTCCCCGTCATCCAAAAGAACTGCCAGGGCTGCCACCGCCCCGGCGAACCCGCCCCCATGGCCTTCCTCACCTACGAAGGCACGCGTCCCTGGGCCAAGGCCATGAAGCAAGCCGTCCTGCGCAAGTCCATGCCGCCCTGGTTCGCTGACCCCCACGCCGCCAAGTTCACCAACGACCGCTCCATGAGCGAGGCCGACGTGACGACCCTCATCTCCTGGGTCGACTCGGCGCCCCTGCCGGCGACCCCAAGGACGCCCCCGCCCCGCTCACCTTCGCCGAAGGCTGGTCCATCGGCAAGCCCGACCTCATCGTCGAGATCCCCGAAGCCATCCCAGTCCCGGCCGGCGGCACCATCGAATACACCTACGTCATCGTCCCCACCGGGCTCACCGAAGACAAATGGGTCCAGATGGCCGAAGCCCGCCCCGACCAGCGCGCCCAGGTCCACCACATCATCGCCTTCGTCCGCCAGCCCGGCAATAAGTGGTTCCGCGAATACCCCGTCGGCAAGCCCTTCATCCCCAAAAAGGGCGGTGACATGGGCATGGGCGAATTCCTCACCGGCTACGCCCCCGGCTCACCGCCTGAAGTGCTCCGCCCCGGCCAGGCCAAACTCATCAAGGCCGGCGCCGAACTCGTCTTCCAGATGCACTTCACCGCCAACGGCACAGCCACCGCTGACCGCAGCCGCGTCGGCCTCGTCTTCTCCACCGAGCCTGTGAAGCAGCGCGTCCTCACCCTCACCGCCAGCGACAACAAGTTCGTCATCCCCCCCGGCGCCCCCAACCACCGCGTCGACGGCGCCATCACCCTCCACAAGCCAAGCGAACTGATCAGCCTTCTCCCCCACATGCACCTCCGCGGCAAGGCCATGGAGATCAGCGCCGTCTACCCCACCGGCGAACGCGAGAAGCTCCTCTGGGTGCCCAGCTACGACTTCAACTGGCAGCTCTGGTACCAGTTGCCCCAGGGCAAAATCCTGCCCGCCGGCACCAGGATCGAAGCCACCGGCTACTTCGACAACTCGCCCAACAACAAGGCCAATCCCGACCCCACCCAAGCCGTCCGCTACGGCGATCAAAGCTGGGAAGAGATGATGTTCGGCTTCTTCGACGTCGCCATCGACGTGAACATGAACCCCATCGACCTCCTCCGCGCCCCGAAAAAGTCGCCTGCTACCGGCGCTGGCGCTGAATAGCCGCATCACCACACCCACACGGCCGGAGCCCCGCCCCAAGCCAGCGCAACCCCGCTGCTAAATTGGGCGTGACCCTCCGGCCGTTTCTCTTTCTGCTGCCCGTCTGCCTTGCCTTCTCGCAAGACCTCACCCTCCGCCCCACCCTCCAGGTCGACGACACCTTCGAACTCGAGATCATCCGCCTCCGCGAAGACTCCCGCCGCCCCCAGATGAACGGCCGCAGCCGCACCCCCATCCACGTCCGCGTCCTCGAATCCAACCCCAAGGGCTTCCTCCTCGAATGGAAGCAGGGCGCCACCGAGTTCGACAACCCCGAGATCATCAAAAACCCCATCGCCGCAGCTGCCTCCAACGCCGTCAAGGACTTCGTCCTCCAACTCGAACTCAACCCCGCCGGCCAGTTCGCCCGCCTCCGCAACGAAGCCGAAGTCACGGCCAAACTGCAAAACGTCATGGAGTCCCTGCTCGCCGCCCTCGGCCGTCAGATCCCCGACGCTCAGCAGCGCCAGCAAGTCGATTCCCTCGTCCGCCGCCTCATGTCGCCCCCTGTCCTGCTCGCCTCGGCCACCCGCGACGCCCAAACCTACTTCGCCCTCAACGGCGCCACGGTCAACAAGGAACAGCCCTTCACCGCCGACCTCCAACAGCCCTCCCCCTTCGGCGGCGGCGCCATCCCCGCCCGCTTCCGCCTCACCCTCGACTCCCTCGACGCCCACTCCGCCTCGCTCACCGCCACCACCACCTATGATCCCCAGGCCGTGGCCCGCTTCAGCGCCCAGCTTCTCGCCCAGGCCGCCCCCGCGCGTCTCAGCCTCCGGCGCACTCAATGCCCTCGACGGTTGGGACATCCGCCTCACCCGCCGCCCCGGCCAGTAAACACAACCGCGCCGCCGCTACGCCTGCCCCCTCCCCACCGCGTGGCATGATGAATACCTCGTGTCCGCCACCATCAACGAACCCATAGGACTCCGCAGCGCCCTCCTCGCCCTGCTCGTGTCCTTCTTCTGGGCCGGCAACGTGGCTGCGCTCAAGCTCGGGCTCGTCGTCTTTCCGCCCTTCTGGAACGCCTTTTGGCGCATGCTCTTCGGCATCGCCGCCCTGCTTGCCTGGGCCTGGTGGCGCCGCATCCCCCTCCACCCCGGCGTCTCCGAACACCGCCGCCTGGTGCAACTCGGCCTCCTGTTTGCCGTCCAGATCTCCCTGCTCAACGCCGGCGCCGACCTCACCTCGCCCGCCTACGCCGTCGTTCTGATCAACGCCCACCCCATCTTCGCCAACCTCTTCGGCCACTTCGCCGCCCATGAGCAGCGCCTTGGCTGGATGCGCCTCGCCGGCCTCGCCCTCGCCTTTGCCGGCATCTGCGTCCTCGTGCTCGGCACCCCCTCCATCGCGCTCGCGCGCATCTCCCTCCTCGGCAACGCCATGCTCGTCGCCCCCGCCGCCCTCCTCGGCCTGCGCAGCGTCTACACCCGCCACCTCGTCCAAGGCATCCACCCCGTCCGCGCCATCACCTGGCAGTGCATCCTCTCCACCCCGCTCTTCCTCGCCGCCGCCGCCCTGCTCGAACCCATGCGCCTCGGCCCGGCCAACTTCGTCTCCGTCTCCGCCCTCGCCTACCAGGGCATCATCGTCGCCGGCTTCTGCTTCGTCGTCTGGACCGAACTGCTCCGCCGCCACAGCGCCGGAACCCTCTCCATGTTCGCCTTCACCGTCCCGTTCTTCGGTGTCCTCGTCGCGGCCCTCGTTTTCGGCGAAGCCGTCACGCCCCGCATCATCGTCAGCGGCATTATGGTCACCGCCGGCATCGGCATCGTCACCCGCCAAGGGTAATCCGCCGCTCCTTTCGTCCCCCGCGCCCGCTCCCCGCCGTCAGATCCGCGCGCACCGCCAGCCCGCCTTCGCCAGCCGCGCCGCATCCAAGAACAGCCGCCCGTCCAGCACAAACGGTGACCGTGCCGACTTCGCCATCGCCTCCCAATCCAAATCCTGAAACGCCGCCCACTCGGTCACCAGCACCACCGCATCGGCCCCTTCGGCCACCTGCTCGGCCGTCTGGCAATACTTGACGCTGACACCGGCCCACTCGCTCTTGGCCCGCTCCATCGCCACCGGATCGAACGCCGCCACCGACACCCCACGCGCCACCAGCGCCCGCGCAATGTCCAGCGAAGGCGCGTCGCGCAGGTCGTCCGTGTTCGGCTTGAACGCCAGCCCCAACAGCCCCACCGTCTTGCCCTTGATGATCTTCAACTCCCCAGCAGCTTCTCCACCACCCGCTCCCGCTGCTGCTGGTTCACCGTCCGCGCCGCCGACACAATCGGCATCCCCAGCCCGTAATCGGCCGCCGTCGCCACCAGCGCCGCCGTGTCCTTGGCAAAACACGACCCGCCCCATCCTAGCCCGGCCTGCAAAAACCGCGTCCCGATGCGCGCATCCAACCCCATCCCCTTGGCCACCAGCGTCACATCCGCCCCTACCTTTTCCGCCAGCCGCCCAATCTCGTTGATGTAGCTGATCTTCAGCGCCAAAAACGCATTCGCCGCATACTTGATCAGCTCCGCCGATGCCAGGTCCGTCGTCACCAGCGGCGCCGCCGCCATCCCCTCCGGCCGCCGCAAATAGCTCGGCGCCGTGAAACTCTGCTCCAGAATCGGCCGGTACAGGTTCGTCATCACATCGACCGCCCGAGGCGAATCCGCCCCCACCACAATCCGGTCCGGGTACAAGCTGTCATGCAGCGCGCTGCCTTCCCGCAGGAACTCCGGATTCGACGCCACCGCATACTCGATCTTCCCGTTCCGCCCCCCGCGCGACTCCCGGATCAGCGACTCCACCCAGTTCCCGCTCCCAATCGGCACCGTCGACTTGTTCACCACCACTGTGAACCCCTCGCCTAAATGCTCCCCAATCGCCGCCGCCGCCTCGCGCAAATACCGCAAATCCGGCGATCCGTCCGGCGACGAAGGCGTGCCCACCGCGATGAACACCACATCGGCCTCCGGAATCGCCTCCGCATACGACTGCGTGAAGTGAATCCGCTCCCTGGCCTCCTCCAGAATCTCCTCAATAAACGGCTCGAAAATCGGTACTTTGCCCTGCCGCAGCGTCTCGATCTTTGCCGGGTTGTTGTCCAGGCACGTCACTTCGTGCCCGATCGCGGCCAGACAAGCCCCCGTGGTCAACCCCACATAACCGGTCCCAATGATGGCGATACGCATACTCTCTGGTATCCTTCGGCAACCCCCGCGAAGCTCAATAGAGTGGACGCGTCCTTCTCCCCCGCTACTCCCCTTCACCCGCCGGATCCAGATGTTCCGGTACCGCACCGGATGCCCGTGGTCCTGCAAGCTCAACGGCTCCTCCCCATGCGCCTTGTACACCCCGGTCCGCCTATGCGCCGCCGGCCCCAGGATCTCTCTGTGATGCTGCACCAGCACCCCGTTGTGCACCACCGTCACCACCGCCGGCTTCACCAGCTTCTCGCCCTCAAACTTCGGCGCCTCAAAGAAAATGTCATACGAGTTCCACTCGCCCTTCTTCGGCGACACATTCACCAGCGGCGGATACTGCCCGTAAATCGACGCCGCCTGCCCGTCGGCATATGTCACGTTCTCATACGACTCAGCACCTGCACCTCATACCGCGACATCAACTCCACCCCGCTATTGCCCCCGCCTGCCCCCTGCCGTTCACCTCCGCCGGAATCATCCACTCCAGGTGCAACTGGCAATCGCCATACTTCCCTTTCGTGATCATGTTCCACCGCATCCCTTGCGGCGACACGATCTCGACGTACCCGTTCTCCACCTTCCAATTCGCCGGCGCAAACTCCCCCGCCCGGCTCTTCATCTGCCACTTCTCCAGGCTCCCGCCGTCAAACAAAATCTCCGCATCCCCGGCGCCGGCAGGCTCACCAGCGGCCGCCCGGAGCCACCTTCACCGGCCTCGGCGCGCCGCATCATGAACCTTCCACGTCTGCCCCGGAATGACAGGCGTATCGGTATACCCCCGCACATCATCCCCAGCCTCGGGACCCGGCCTCCCCGGCCGAGGTGCCTGGCCAAACATCGAAACCGCAAGAAGCAAGCAAAGCGAAAGTCGCATATGGGGACGGTGGCATGCGTTATTGAATTGGAAGTAGTCTACGGCCTGCCGGCGATTTCGTTTACGCTTCGAGGCGTGGCGGTGAGATCACGCCTTGAGCTGTGCGGCGGCCACTTCGAGTGCACCGAGATCGTGACTCACAATCGTCCAGATCGTCTCAAAGTCAACGTCGAAATAGGCGTGCACCAGCACGTTGCACCAGGCCAGCGATTCCTTCAATCCCACATCCGGGTGCCGCGCCTTGCATACCTCCGACAGCAGCCGCTGTGTTGACTCGCCACATCACCTGGTGCGCACAATCGCATCCTGCAAGGTCTGCGAGGCAAACACCGCTTCCCGTCCGCCGCGCGCATCCTCATGGATTCGCCCGATGCCAGTGCAGCACGTGTTCGACGTAGGCGAGGTCCGATTGCACAGTGGCGAAGCGTCCTTCAACACCGACTCTCGAATCAAAGGACTCAACGACCGCCTCGTCACCACCTGCACCCGCCGCCCCAACATCCCGCTTCCCAATCCGCCACCAGCCCGCCCGGAAACCAAGGGCTCGTAGGCCCCACCGGCATCGATCAACCGATCGACATCGCTCTCCAGCGGTCACGCTCCTCTCCCGCGCCACCGACCCAAAGACAGACAGGTTCCCCGCGCCATGCCGCGCCGCGACGGAGGATCTCGGCTCTTCCTGCTGCGTAATTCCTCTGCCAGGCTCAT
>JADJOP010000011.1 GCA_016713735.1 Bryobacterales bacterium | reverse complement strand
CAACCCATTTCATGTCACAATCCCCTGAGCGCTGGGTCAGGCTTTCTACCCTAAGACCCCTGATCCGGCACGCCATCAACCTCGGAGGTTTTCCGTCCATGACCAAAAAACTCACAGCCGAATTCATCGGCACCTTCTGGCTCGTCTTCGGCGGCTGCGGCAGCGCCGTCCTTGCCGCCGCCTTCCCCGCGCTCGGCATCGGCTTTGCCGGCGTCGCCCTCGCCTTCGGACTCACCGTCCTCACCATGGCCTACGCCATCGGCCACATCTCCGGCTGCCACCTCAACCCCGCCGTCTCCCTCGGCCTCGCCGTCGCCAAACGCTTCTCCTTCTCTGAACTCCCCGCCTACTGGGGCGCCCAGCTCGCCGGTGGAGCCGCCGGCGCCGCCGCCCTCTTCGTCATCGCCAGCGGCAAAGCTGACTTCGTCCTCGGCGGCTTTGCCTCCAACGGCTTCGCCGAACACTCCCCCGCCGGCTACTCCATGCCCGCCTGCCTCATCGCCGAAATCCTCCTCACCGCCTTCTTCCTCTTCGTCATCTGCGGCGCCACTGACCGCCGCGCCCCCGCCGGCTTCGCCCCCATCGCCATCGGACTCTGCCTCACCCTCATCCACCTCATCTCCATCCCCGTCACCAACACCAGCGTCAACCCCGCCCGCAGCACCGGCGTCGCCCTCTTCGCCGGCGGCTGGGCCATCGAACAACTCTGGCTCTTTTGGGTCGCCCCGCTCCTCGGCGGCGCCATCGGCGGAGCCCTCTACGCCGCCCTCGGCTCGGAGTCGGAGGCCAGCCGCTCCAAAGCCGCCTCGGCCTGACGCCGTTCCCAGCACTCCCCCAAAAAACATCAGCCTTGTTTGCAACCAGGGGCCCGCCGCCACCGCCGCGGGCCCCTTGCCAACCGGCCATTTGCCCCTGCCGACCCTCCATCCACCCCCCCGCCCCGCCCCCCCCCCGCCCCCCCCACCGCACGCCCTCGTCCAGCCCACGCGCCAGCCCCCAAGCGCCCCCTCGCCCAACCGCAGCCCGCCCACCCCCAGCCCGCCCCGCACCCCAGCCCTCCCACCCCCCTCCCGCCCTCCCCCCGCCCTAACCCACCCCCCAGCCTGGCATTTTTTGACAAAACGAACCCAAATCCCCGTTGAAAACAAAAGACCGCCCCAGCCCGCAAAGCCAGATCTTCTCCCCTTCCTCCCCTTCCCATACCCCCTCACCACGCGAGATAATAGCGGCTTATGTCCATCTCCATCGGCATCATCGGCGGCAGCGGCCTCTACTCCATGCCCGGCTTCACCCAACAGGAGGAACGCCGCATCTCCACCCCCTTCGGCGACCCCTCCGACGCCTACGTCATCGGCGAACTCTCCGGCAAGCAGGTCGCCTTCCTCGCCCGCCACGGCCGCGGCCACCGCATCTCCCCTCGGAGCTCAACTTCCGCGCCAACATCTACGGCTTCAAAGCCTTAGGCGTCGATACCATCCTCTCCCTCAGCGCCGTCGGCTCCCTCAAGGAAGAACACAAACCCCTCGACTTCGTCATCGTCGACCAGTTCGTCGACCGTACCCGTGGCCGCGTCAGCACCTTCTTCGGCGAAGGCCTCGTCGCCCACATCGGCTTCGGCGACCCCATCTGCATGGACCTCGCCCACGTCCTCCACCAAGCCGCCGCCAACACCGGCATCCACGCCCAGCTCGGCGGCACCTACCTCTGCATGGAAGGCCCAGCCTTCTCCACCAAGGCCGAATCCAACCTCTACCGCTCCTGGGGCATGGACGTCATCGGCATGACCAACCTCCAGGAAGCCAAGCTAGCCCGCGAAGCCGAGATGTGCTATTCCACCGTGGCCATGGTGACAGACTATGACTGCTGGCACCCTGATCACGACCACGTAACAGTACAGCAGATCATCGCCACCTTAGTCCAAAATGCGGAGAACGCAGCTAAGGTCGTCGCCGAAGCCGTCCGCATCATGCCCTCCATGAAGTCCTGTAAGTGCTGCAGCGCATTGGCCCACGCCATCCTTTCGGACAAGAAAACGGTCCCGCCGGCGACCTTAGAGAAGCTCCGCCTGATCGTCGGCAAATACTTCGATTAGCCCTCCGCGCCGCGTCCCAGGTACCGCCTGGGAGCGCCGGTTTGGTTCTAGGAATTACACCCTCGCGATTGGTCCAAAGGTTCTGTTCGCCTTTTCCTCCACAGCTCGTATCCTTTTAGAAACACGGACCCTATCCTGCCCCAGGCACTCATGGCTTGGGCCGTGGTTCTCGAATGGAGGAGAAATTTATGAACTTGAAACCGCTGCTGGGCGGGGCCCTCGCGATGGCGCTTTGGGCCAGTTCGGCATCCGCGGCGTGGATCTACGTCGACCTGACCAATCCTGACTCCGGAAACTCCGGCATCGGCAACGTCCTTTCTTACGACCTCGGCAATGGCCTCACCATGTCGGTCACTTCCTGGTCCACCACCGGCTCCGGCGGCACACTGGAAGCCGCCCGCACCAACATTTATGGCGGCGGCCTGGGCGTCTGCAACGAAAACGAAAATTGCAGCAGCTCGCCCAACCACGCCATGGATAACAGTGGCTACAACGACTTCCTGCTGTTCACCTTCAACATGACCGTCGATCCGATCAAGGTCAAAATCGGCTGGTCCGATGGCGATTCCGATATGAACTACTGGGTCGGCTCGGAAGCCAACCCGACCATGGCCGGCCTCGCTCTGGCCAACCTCGGCACCGAGGGCTTCGGCCCGCAGTACAACAGCGACGGTTCCGGCGCCCGCTGGTTCGATGTCGACGGCGGCTCGGGCCTCTCCCTGCTGCTCGCCGCCGAACTCGTCCAGGATGCCCCGGTTCAATACCAGTGCGGTTATAGGTACGGCCGTCCGAAGTATTGCACCACCGAAGATCCCAAGGACTACGTGAAGATCGAAGCCATCAAAGTCGACTACACGGAGCCCCCGCCGCAGGAGCAGGTCCCCGAACCGGCCACCTACGGTCTGGTCGGCAGCGCCCTTGTCGGGCTTGCCTACCTCCGCCGCAAGCGCGCCTAACCCTACCCTCCTCCGGTCATCCAGGCCGGTCCGCCGCAAGGTGGGCCGGCTCAGGATGCCAACAGGAAAAGGCCGTCCCTCGGGGCGGCCTTTTTCCATTGCCCCCGCCGCCGTCGCCCTCACCCCCCCCCACCGCCTCCCCCCCCCTGCGCCGCTCGAAGCCCGCAACGCCCCGCGCCCCCCTTCGTCTGAGCGCATTCTCCCTACCCGCCTCAGGCGTTTCCCCCTGGCGCTCCTCCCCACACCGTCCGATCCTATTGCCATGGCTTCTTCGGAGACTACCGCGGCGCCCGCCTGCCAGCGCTGCCGCATTCTCCTCGACGCCCGATTCGACATCATCGACGGCCAGCCCGCCTGCGACGACTGCGCTCCCGGCCTGCGCGAAGAGCTTCGCCGCCGCCAGGCCGAGTCGCTCAGCCTCCCCGGCGGCTGGTGGACCCGCGCCGCTCTCTTCGGTTCCGGCGCCGCGCTGGCAGGCGCGCTCGTCTACGCCCTGATCTTCATCGGTACCGGTCTTGAACCCACCCCGCTCGCCCTCGCCATCGGCGCCCTCTGCGGCATCGCCGCCCGCGCCGGGGCAGGGAACAAAGGCGGACTCCCGCTGCAGTTCCTCGCCGTGGGCCTGACCTACTTCGGCATGTTCTCGGCGTACGCGCTGGTGGCCCTGTTCACCAACGGCGCCCAGCACGAAGGCCAGCCGCGCGACCTCTTCTACGCCATCACCCAGCCCTTCGTTGCCGGCCCCATCGGCCTCATCTGCCTCGTCGTGGGCTTCTTCCTCGCCTGGCGCTTCTGCGCCGAAGGCAAGGCGGGCGAATCGGCCCAGCAACTCTGGCAGCGCCTCGCCGACTCCTCGCGCGACTAGCCCGTCACCGCTCCTACATCGGCCAGGTACATCTGCCGCCCGCTGCCCCCGTGCGGCGAATCGAACACCACCTTGCGCCCATCGGGCGAGATGCGCGGCGTCGTGTCGCAGCGCCAATAGCCGGTGTATTCAGGGGCCGAGTAGAACCGCCCGATCTCGTGCACGCGCCGCTGCTCGACGTCATACACAAACACGGTCTGCTTCCGCTCCTTGTCCGGCCCGGTATCGCACACAATCCAGCGCCCGCCGTGGAAGTAACTGATGTGCCCGTTGCGCGGCATCTCACGCCGCGCGAAGGGCTGCGCTTCGCCCGTCGGTTCGTGGATCAGATACCAGCCCTCGCCCGCTTCCGGGCGGTCGGCCCAGACGACGAGCGTGTTGTCATCGCGCCAGTGGAAGTGCGAGGTCTTGCCGTAGGGGTCGAGCACACGCAGCCCCGTGCCATCCGGGTTGGCGCTGAACATGCGCGTGGCAAACCGCCTCCCCTCAGCCGGACCGCGCCAGCGGTGCAGGAAGACAAAGCGCCGCCCCTTGGGCGACAGCAGCAGGTGGTTGAACCAGTGTTTGGCCTTCTCCCACGTACCGCCATGCGTCAGCGGATGTTCGAGCGCGGCGGCGTAGCTCAGAATCAGCTTCTGCTGCGAACCGTCGAGCGCCATCCGCCAGATGCCTGTATCGGCGGGCGCGGCCACGTCGCGGCGCGGGTCAGCCACGCCGGCGTAGCCCGTCTCCGGCCGCACATCGTAGAGGCGGCGGAAGTCCGTCGCTAGGCCATAGCGGGCGTCGGGCGAGAGGCAGTAAATCGGCCCCGGCAGCGTGCGCCGCTTGCCGCTCTTCACATCGGTGATGTGCGACACCAGCCTGCCCTCGACGCGGTCGTTCCAGATCACCTCGCTGCGCGAGCCCGGCAGCCACTGCAGCATACAGGTCTGGTGCCAGCTCCAGGCATGCGTCACGCCGAAGCTCTGCCAGCGGTCGCCGCCCTCGGTGTCGACCACGCCGATCTCGAGCGTATCCTCGGCCGTGGGCAGGCGGTGTTCGAACGTCCCCCGGCAGCCCAGCGCGTAGCGGCTGGTGGGGTCAAACTGCAGCTTGTCGTAGTAGCCGAACCAGTGAAATCCAGGGCCCTTCGTGATCGCCCGCACCGGGATCGCCTGCCCCCGCGCCGCCCCGCTGAAGGCCCCTGCGCCCAAGGCGGATACGAACCACTGCCGCCGCGTCCAATCGAATCTACGATTTAGCATGTTTATCCGCACATCATATAAAATTAGAGAATCGAATGGAGCTACACTCCCTCAAAGTCTTCCTCGCCGTTGCCACGGAGAAATCCTTCTCCCGCGCGGCTGACCGCATGTCGCGCACCCAACCGGCCATCTCGCTGGCCGTGCAGCGGCTGGAATCCGAGCTCGATGAGAAGCTCATTGATCGTTCCGCCAAGGACCTGCTGCTCACCGACGCCGGGCGCATCGTGGTCGAGTATGCTCGGCGCTTTGAAAACCTCGAACGCGAGATGACGACGGCGCTGGCCGAGCTGCGCGACAACTCCGCCGGCCGGCTCACCATCGGCGCCAACGAATCCACCTCGCTCTACCTGATGCTCCACATCGAGCGCTACCGCCACCTCTACCCGCGCGTAAAGGTGGAGGTGCGGCGCAGCCTGTCGAGCCGCATTCCAGGGCAGCTTGTCGATGGCGACCTGGAGATGGGCGTGATCAGTTACGACCCGGCCGACGCGCGCCTCGATTCGCACGTCATCTACACCGACCACCTCGCCTTTGTCGTCAGCCCGCGCCATCGATTCGCCGAACACGAACAGATCAGCATCACCGAGCTGGGCATGGAGACCTTCATTGCGCACAACGTCGCCTCGCCCTATCGCGAGATCGTGTTGAAGGAGTTTCAGCGCCACCGCGTGCCGTTGAACATGGACGTGGAGATGCCCACGGTGGAGACCATCCGGCGCATGGTGCAGCGCGGCGAGGGCGTCGCTTTCCTGCCGCGCATGTGCGTGGAGCAGGAGATTGAATCGGGGCTGCTGCGCGAGGTGATGGTGCCGGAGCTGCATCATGTGGAGCGCAAGATCCGCCTAGTCTATCCTGCCAAACGCGGCATGAGCCACGCGGCGCGGGCGTTCCTGGAACTGGTGCGGGGCAAAGCGCCGGAAGGGGAAGCCGCCGGCGGTTCACTCTAAGTAGGGGATCACCGGCTCGCGGTCGCGCAGCGTGGCCAGCCGGTCGTCGCGCACGAAGATCTTCACCGGCGGGCTGACGGAAAGACGCGGACGCCGCCCCAGGAACGCTTCTCCGCGAATGCCCACCATCTGGCGGTAGCCCGCCGTTCCCGCCCGCATCGCCTGATAGGTGGCCTCCGGCAGGTTGTACTCGTGCGTGGTCTCGTAGGCCTGGTAGGGCACGACGAGGAGAAACTCCGGGCCGCCGGCAGTCGGGAGTTGCGTGGGGCCGGGCACGAGCGGCAGGGCCGGATCGGTGAAGGGCAGCTTGTTCGGCTCAGTGCCGTAGTAGCCGATGCGGTCGCCGGGGCGGGCGTTGCGGGCCAGCCAGGCCCCGGCTTCATAGCGCGAGTCGTGCCACATGAGCCAGGTCATGTCGAGGGCTCTTACGGCCTGATTGGCGCACACCAGCACAAGCAGCAGCGCTCCGGCCCAGCGCCTCCACGCCAAGAGGCGGGCCAGCGCCAGTGCAGCAAAAAAGAGCAGCAGGTAGCTGGTTGTCATGGGGAAGCGATAGACGACGAAGCGGGCGGGCACAATGGTGAGCGCGATCACGCCGGCGGACGGAAGCAGCCACAGCAGCAGCTTGCGCTCACGCCGCCAGCAGAGCACACAGCCGGCCAGGGCGGCGGCCACCAGCAGACAGCCGAGGTGTTCGGCCACGAAGCTGCCCGATTGCAGCAGCACCTCGCTCAGCGGGCGCTGCGAGCCGTAGTGGAAGCCATAGTGGCGCGTGGAACCGTGGCGGAGGAACTCGATGTGCTTCCAATAGCGGTCCGGGTTGAGCACCAGACCGCTCGCCACCAGGTAGACCGCGGCCGAGAGCAGCGCTGTGCGCACCACCAGCGCGCGCCCGCGCCGCCACTCGAGCAGCACAACCACAACTCCCGCCGGAACGATGGCGCCGAAGGCGGTGTCTTTCGTAGCGATGGCCAGCGCCGCGCTCACGGCCAGCCAGCGCGAAGTTTCCGCCGTCAGGCCCTCGCGCAGAATGCGGGCAAAAGCCCACATGGCCACGCCGGTGAAGAACAGCGCCGGCCCGTCGACGTTCGAGGTGCGGCCGTAATAAAACAGCGGCGGGAAGAGCAGCGTGAGCAAGCCCGCGATCCAGCCCGCGCTCGCGCCCCACAGCACGGCGGCGGTCTCCCAAGCCACCACGCTCAACCCTGCAGCCAGCAGCAACGTGGTGGCCCGCGCCAGGTAGCCCATCGGCCGCGCCACGGCAAGCGTGCGCGCTTTCGCCGTGTCGAGCCCCGCCACGGCAAGATAGTAGGGCAGCGTGGGCGCGCCCTGGATCACGTAGCCGAAGAACGGATACTTGGGGTTGTAGACGCCCGAGCGGAAGTAGATCGTGTTGGCGATCTCTTCGAGCAAACCGGCCGGAGCAAGTTCGTCGGTGGCCCAGGAGTCGGGCCGTTCGCGCGGTTCTGTTTCCGGCAGTCCCCAACCGATGGCCGAGCCATAGAGCACCAACCCGGCCACGAAAAGCGCCACCTGTCCGCGGCGAATCGTCACCGTGCCAGCGCCTCCAGCTTCTCGCGCGTCAGCGAATAGTCGGGCGGCAGCAGGGCGAGCCCCTTCCTGGCAGCCGTGCGCGATTCTTCCTTGTTTCCATTGGCCGCCTGCGCCTCGGCCAGCAGCAGCCATGCGTCGGGGCCTTGGCCTTTGCCTGTCTCGATGCCGCGCCGCGCGTATTCAACAGCGAGGGCCGGGTTGCGCAACGGACCGGAGGGAAACCACAGCAGCATGCGCACAATGCGGTCGTAATCCTGAAACTGGGCCGCCGGATCGTCGGCCATGCGGCGCGCCTCGGCGATGCCGCGGGCCGCCTCGGCGGGCGATTTCGTGAGATAGCCGACGCGCACCAGGATCTCGGCATGTGCGCCGCGCATGCTCACCGGAGCTCTCGGATTGGTCAGGAAGGGCTCGATGAGCCGTTCCACGCGGCGGTAGGCGGCCAGCGCGCCGGCTGTGTCGCCCATCTGCTCGCGCGTGTTGCCTTCGAGGTTCACCTGCACGGCCAGATCGAACTGTGCCTGGGCGTTGGCCGGGTCGAGCCGGGCCAGCGGTTCGTAGTAATCGCGGGCCGCTTCCAGAAAGCGCAGCGCCTCGGCATACTGCTTGGCCTCGAGGTGGGCGCGGCCTTTGTGCGCGGTGATGTAGGCGCGCACACGCTTGATGCGCAGGCTGGCCTGCTCGGCGGCGGGCAACTCGTCCAACGACCGCAGCGCCTGTTCGTAGAGCTGCAACGCCACCAGCGGCTGGCGTTCGCGCACGAGCGTGCCGGATTTCAGCAGCAGGATGGCGCGGCCTCGCAGCAAGCGGATGTGGCCGGGCTCCAACTTCAGGCCGGTGCTGTTCAATTCGCGCGAGCGGGCCAGGGCTTCGGCGGCCTTTTGCGGATCGGCCAGGCTGGCCGCGCCCACCTGGTTGTATTGATCTGAGAGGCTGTCGTAGCAGGAGGCCGCCTGCGCAAGCTCGCTGGCCGTGCGCGCGCCTTCGGCCTGCATGCGGCAGCCATCCACGGCAAAGCGCACGCCCTCGCGCGTCCGCCCCATCACGAACAGCACCTCGGCGCGCGACTGCAACACCTGGCCGCCGAGGTAACTGCGCATCCGTTCGTCGGGCAGCTCCTTGGCCAACTGGGACGCTTTGTCGTAGCTCTTCAGCGCGCCTTGCTGGTCGCCCAGGTTCTGCTCATAGGGATTGCCCTGCAGCGTGCCGAACTTGAGATAAGCGTCAATCAACTCCTGGCGCAGCGTGTCATCGGCGGCGGCATCGGCGGAGAGCTTGTCGAGCGCCGCCAGGCCGCGCGTGACGATGAGCCGGCGCGCCGGGGTGGAGCCAGGCAGTTGGGCCACGGCGTCGTTCAAATCAAAGAGCAGCGTGTTGGTGAGGCGGCGCAGGTCCTGGAAGCGGGCCTGCGCGCGGTCGCGCTGCTGGCGCGCCACGTGCGACTGCCAGAGGATGCCCGCCATGCCGCCCACCAGGATCACGGCCGCCGCGCTCACCGCCGCCGTGAGGGCGCGGTTGCGGCGAACGAACTTCACCATGCGGTAGCCCGCCGTGGGACGCCGCGCCGCCACGGGCAGGCCGCGCGACCAGGCCAGCAGATCGGCCGTGAAGGCATCGACGCTGCGGTAGCGCTCGGCCGGGTCCTTGCGCATGGCCATGCCCACGATGGCGTCGAGGTCTTCGTCGATGCCGGCTCCGGGCGCGGCCTGCGACATCGAGGGCGGCTCCTGCTCGCAGATGACGCGGATCATCTCCGCCATGCTGTATTCGGACAACTGGTAGGGCAGCTTGCCGGCCAGCAGTTCGTAGAGCACGACACCGAGCGAGTAGATGTCCGACGCGGTCGACACGGGCTGCCCCATCACCTGTTCGGGGCTGGCGTATTCCGGCGTGAAGGTGTGCATGCCGTGGCGCGTCACCTTGCCGGGGGCCGACTTCATGTTCTCGCTCACCAGCTTGGCCGTGCCGAAATCGAGCAGCTTGGGCGTGCCGTCCTCCTGCACGACGATGTTCTCCGGCTTCAGGTCGCGGTGGATCACCAGGTGGCGATGGGCGTAGTCGACCGCGGCGCAGATCTTGCGGAACAGCTCGACGCGCGCCGGCAGGTTGAGGTTGGCGCGGCCGGCGAACTCGTCCAACTGCTGGCCTTCGACGAATTCCATCACCAGGTAGGGCTCGTGGAGTCTGGTCAGGCCGCCGTCGATGAGCTGCGTGATGAAGGGATGATTCAGGCCGGCCAGAATCTGGCGCTCCTGCTGGAAGCGCTCGGCGAACATCGGCGCGGCCATCGCCGGATGCAACAGCTTCAAGGCGGCGCGCTGGCGGAAGCCCCCTTCGGCGCGCTCGGCTTCATACACCGCGCCCATGCCGCCGCGGCCGATGAGGCGCACCAGGTTCCAGGCGCCGATGCGTTCGCCGGAACGCGACGGTTCCTCCGGCGGGGGAGGCGTGAACTGGTCCTGCTCGTCATAGGCCTGGACGAGCGAGAGGACTTCGCCGCACAGCGCCTGGTCGCCGCCGCAACGGTCGCGCACGAAATCGACGCGCCACTGCGCCGGCAACTCCATGGCCAGGTGGTAGATCTCTTGAACGGCTTTCCAGTCCATCGCGGCCCGGTGTGGGATCAGGAGTCAGGCCCAGGTTCGCCCGCCCGCAGCCGCCGCCACAACCACGCTTTCACGAAGCGGATGTCGCGGTCCACGGTGGATTTGGACACCTGCAGCACCTCGGCGGTTTCATGGGCCGTGCAGCCGAGCATGTGGTGAAGTTCAATCACGCGCACCATGCGCGGGTCGATGCCGCCCAGCTCCTTCAGCGCCATGTCGAGTTCGATCGCCTCGGGCCCGTTCATGTTCAACCACGGCAGGTCTTCGCTGAGCGGCACATGCTGCACGTTGCCGCCGCGCTTCTGCGCCTGGCTGTTGCGGGCGTAGTCGGCGAGGATCATGCGCATCAGCTTGGCGGCGAAGGTGAAGAAATGATTGCGGTCCTTCCACTCCGCTTTGCGTTGATGAATGAGGCGCAGGTAGAGCTCGTTCACCAGCGCCGTGGCTTGCAGGGTGTGGCCGGGGCGTTCGCGGCTGAGATACGCGCCGGCGATCTGCCGCAATTGCGGATAGGCCAGCGGCATCAGGTTGTGGAAGGCGTGCGCGTCGCCGGTGTTCCAGGCTCCCAGCAGGCGCGTGATTTCGCCATCGACGGCGCTCTGCTTTTCCTGTTCCGGTTGCGGCTCAGCCTGCGCCGGGGCTGGCTGCTGGTTCTCTTCCGCCGCGGGCTGCTCTTTCTGGTCCTCGCTCATCGTCGCTTCCAGCCTGCCTAATCTAGCATAGACACGGGCCCCGGCCAGCGAAAGCCGCTGGCGCGAAAGGCGAGGCCGCGGCCAGGCCGGCGCGGCGGCCATTAGCGCAAGCGCAACAGGCGCACGCGATGGGCTTCGCTGTCGCCGACATAGAGGTTCGCCGCGCGGTCAATGAAGACCCCGTGCGGACGCGCCGTTTTGCACTGCAGCGGATCGCCGTCCGGACCGTCGCCGCGCGCGCCCGTGCCCATCAGCGTCGTGATGACTCCGGATTTCAAATCGATGCGGCGGATGGCGTGGTTCTCCGTATCGGCGATGACAGCGCTGCCCTCGGGCGACCAGGCGATGCCCTTCGGGCCGTTCAGCTTGGCTACCTTGGCCGCGCCGCCGTCGCCCGTGTAGCCCTTCTCGCCCGTGCCGGCGAGGTGATGATAGACGCCCGCCTTCGGGTCAACGCGGAACACCTTGTTGCCTTCGCGCAGCACCAGGTAGAGGTTGCCCTGCGGATCGAGATCGATGGCGCGCGGGCCGTTGACGGGCGTGCCGGCGATGGGCGCGCCGTCGGGCGTGGCTTCGCGCGCGCCCGTGCCGAGATAGGTTTCGATGAGGCCGGTCTTTAGATCGACGCGGCGCACGCGATGGTTGCGGATGTCGCAGATCATGAGGCGGCCCTGGGGGTCGAAGGCGATGGAGTGCGGCTGCGCGAGTTGCGCTTTCACTGCCGGTCCGCCATCGCCGGAGAAGCCCGCTTCGCCCGTGCCGGCGACCGTGGTGACGAGCTTCGTTTTGCGATCCATGCGCCGCACAACGTGGTTCGGCATCTCCACCCAGAACATGTTGCCGGCGCGGTCGAAGCGCACCTCGTAAGGCTCGTTGCAGACGGCTTTCGACGCCGGGCCGCCGTCGCCGGAGTAACCCTTTGCGCCGGTGCCCACAACGGTGGAGATCGTGCCGCGCTTGAGGTCGATGCGGCGGATGAGGTGGTTGCCGATTTCGCACACATAGAGCGCGCCGTCGGGTCCAGTCACGAGGCCATAGGGGTTGTTGATCTGGGCCGTGGCGGCCTCTCCGCCGTCGTTGGTATAGCCGGCCACGCCGGTTCCCGCCAGCGTGCGCGTGGCGTTGGCGGCGCGGGCCGTGGCGATCAGCCCCCCGCCGAGCGAGGCGAGGAGGAGTTCTCGTCTGTGCATTCCGGCAATTCTACACAAGCGGCGAGCACCTCATCCACGCTGGGCCAGGGATCGGCGCCGCGCGATCGCACGACGCGCGCGCCAGGAGGTGCCCACACGCGCTCATCGCTGGGTCCGAAGAGGGCCACCACGGGCGCGCCGGCGGCAGCGGCCAGATGCGACGGGCCGCTGTCGTTGCCGACATAAAGCGCGGCGTTGCCCAACCACTGCGCCAGCGCCCACACATCGTCGAAGCGGCGTTGCGGCACGCCCGCTGGCAGATCCTCTTCCGGGCCAGCGGTGAAGACCACCGGCAGGCTGAGGCGCGCCGCCAGTGCAAGGAAGCAATCGAACGGCCAGTTCTTGCGCGCGCTGCCGGAGTAGGGATGAATGACGGCGTAGGGCAGGGAGGCGACGCGTTCGATGGGGAGGTGGGGCGCGCGCCGCGCCACGCGAACACCGAGCGATTCGGCCTGGCGCGAGTAAAAGTCACAGGCGGCAAGCCCGGCATCACCGGGCAGGGCGGGGAAGAAATGAACTGGCAGATCGCTCACCGCGGCGCGGAATTCGGGCCGCGCCGTGCCATACCAGCTCACGATGGAATCAAACGAGCGCAGCTCCTCGCGCAGAGCCGCCGGGGCGAGGTCCAGTTCCAGCAGGTCAAGCCCGGTCGAGGAGATCGCCCGCGCCCGGTCAGCAAAGCGCATCAGGGGAACCTGCGCGGCGGCGGTCCACACTTCGGTGTAGTCACCGCGCCGGGAATCGCCTGAGAGCGCCTCCAGGGCGGGCAGGGAGGCGATGCAATCACCCAGCGCGCCGGGACGGATGAGAAGCCGGCGCACGGTCGGGTCTCAGTAGAGGTTCACGGCGATCTTCACCTCCGCCGTGCGGGGTGGATAGCAGGTCGTGTGCGTGCAGGCCTGGTAGCGCAGCTTGCCGCTCACCAGTTTCTCGCCTTTGGGGGTGCTCGCCGGAGCGGCGAATTTGGTGATGATGTCGAAGTCGCCCGTGTAGACGCTGAGCGGCTTCTCGCTGAAGCTGTACTTCTCCATGCGCGGCGGCGGGAAGGCGATCGACTTCACCGCCAGCGGGCCCGAGGTCCAGGTGAGCCGCAACGGGATGAGGTATTCATCGGCCGGCTTGTCGGAATTGACGTGATAGCCGCTGTTCAACTTGACGTGCAGCTTTACCGGCGTTTCCACACCCGCCTTCATCGACATCGTGGGCGGCGTCTGCACCGTCAGGATGTTACTGAACTGCGGGAAGAGCAACAGCGGGAACAGCAACAGCGCGAGCGCCGGCCGCAGCCTTCTTGCCCGAGTTAAGCAGGTGTTCAATGTCTCTCTGATAGTCACTCTTGCTCACCAATCCGACGTGGACGGCGGCGATTTTGCCGTCGCGGTCAATCAGAAATGAGGTTGGCAGCGATTCCACGCCGCCGTAGTGCTGGGCCATGATGTCGTCGCCGATGGCAACGCGATAGTTCATCTTCACGCGGTCGAGGTATGGCTTCACCACATCCCAACCCTCTTCATCCATCGACACGCCCAGCACGGCAAAGCCCTTGTCGCGGTAGTTCTTTTCAAACTCCATGAACCAGGGGATCTCGAGCTTGCAGGGGCCGCACCAGGTGGCCCAGAAGTTGAGCAGCACCACCTTGCCTTTGTAGTCGGCGAGGTTGAAGCTCTTGCCCTGCGAGTCCTTCAAGGTGAAGGCGGGCGCCGGGTTGCGCTTGGCGGTGGGCTTGATGGCGGCGCGGCTGGGCGGGGCGTAGGAACAGCCGGCCAGCAGGGTGAGCGCAAGGGCGGTGGCGAATGGGGCGCGCGTCAATGAATTCTCCTTGGTCCTAGTCTATAGGGGAACAGCCCGGTCCCCCAAGTGTTGGATGAACCAGAGCCGTCTTGGTTTCCGCCATCGCGCCGGAAGTGTAAATTCCTCGTGGCCGTCGAGGCCGGCGTAGAGCCAGGCGGCGCTGTCGCAGAACGATTCGCAGGCGTAGTCGCGGGCCAGGCGCGTGCGGGCGCTGAGCCTTAGGAGCGAAAGCCGCTCTTTGCGCCACTCGGCACTCCAGCCCAACTCGCCCTTCGCCCCGGCGGCGAACTCCGCGCACAGCAGCTCATGCCAGCCGCGCCGGGCGTGATTCCCCAAGCGAACCCAGGCGAAGTGAAACAACTCGTGGACGACAATGCGCCGCCACTCCGCCGGGTCGAGCCGCAACTCACTTTCGAACACCATGCGGCGGCTGCGCAGAAAGGTGGCCGCGTGCATCTCATGCCCGCCCGAGGCAACCAGCTTGCCGCCCGCGACGCGCACCGAGCGGCGGTAGCGCACAGCGATAGGTTCGCCCGCAAGCGCCGGCAGATCGCACCCGGCGACCTTACATCGGCATGGATCGAAGCGAAAGGGCGCGGATGGCGTCGGCGTCCACAACCTTAACCTTGATGCCACTACGGAGATCCTCAAACCATTTCTGAAACTTTGCCTGCCGCATCTCCTCGTACACCTGGTTGCGGATCTGCTCATAGGGAATGACGCCGCTCTCTTCGACGAGGAACAGGTAAAAGCCGTTGGGCTGCTGAACGGGCGCCGTCACCTGGCCCACGGGCGTCGAGAGGATGGCCTTTTTCACGTCTTCCGGAATGCGTGTGTCGGTGGCGAGAATGGGCATGAAGTCGCCATTGTTGGCCTTTGAGCCGGCGTCGTCGCTGTACTCCCGCACGAGCAGCGTAAAGTCGGCGCCGGCCTTGGCTTTGGCCAGCGCTTCTTCGGCGCGAGCCTTGGCTTCGCGGTCGTTGCGCGGGCGCTGAGCAGCGCCGGGCGGCGAGGGAGCCAGGCTATAGGAGATGTAGATCATCTTCACGCGGGCCCTGCGGTAGCGCTGGGCGTTGTCGCGATAGTATTTCTCCTGCTCTTCGGCGCTATTGGAGATGCCCTTCATGGTCTCGTCGATCTGGGCCTGCATGAGGGTTTGCATGTCGGTCCAGCGGATGCGGTCAGAGGCTGGGGCGCGTTCGTTGAGCTTGGTCTGGCGGGCCTCGCCGGCAAGATGGTTCATCATCGCCAGTTGCACCAGGAACTCGCGCGGTTGACGCGAAGCGGCCTGGCGCACGGTGGGCGGCGCGCCGTTGAGCACGTGGGTCATTTCGGCTGAGGTGTAGGCGCGGCCGTTGACAACGGCTACGACGGTTTCCGGCTTGAGATCAGCGGGAATCTCGCGGCCCGGCGGCGCCGTGGGGTCCTGCAATTGGAAGTAGACCGGGTGCTTCACCTCGGCCTTGGCCGTGTCGCGCAACTGCTTCATCTCGGCGTCGACGCGCTTCTGGCGGATCTCCGAGGCGATCAGTTCGCGTACTTCGGACAAGGGGGCCGCGCCGAGGGTCAGCGTTTGCAGGATGTAGAAGGCGTTGCCAAACTGCAGCGGCTCTGTGTATTGGCCGGGAAGCGTGGAAAACACTGTCTTGATGACATTCGGCGGCAGCTTCGAGTTGGGAAGGATGGTGGGGTGTTCCTGCTTGTACTTCTCGGCCGCGCGCGGGTCAGAAGCCTTGAGCATGGTTTCGCGGAAGGGCGCGCCGTTGCGCAGCGACTGCCATACCTCCTGGGCCCGCTTGCGCGCCGTGTTCTCATCGCGCAACACGCCGCCGGAGTTGTCATAAGGCAGGACGATGGGCAACACTTCGGCGACGCGGAAGCGCATCAGGTCGGCTTTGTAGGCGGCCTCGATATCCTGCTCGGCAACGGGGTCCTTCTGCGTCTTCTCCTCCAGCAGGGCCATCATGAGGACGGTGGTGCGCTGCCAGTCGAGGCGCTCTTTGTAGGGCGACTTCTGCTCGAGCCCGGCTTTAATGGCGTCGCCGGTCAACTGGCTGAGCATCGTATAGCGCTCCAGGAAGTCGGCCGGATTTTCGTTGATCACCTGGTAGATGTTCTCCGGCGCATTGGCGAGAATGCGTTTCAATTCACCGGCCGTCACCGGGTGGCCGCTCACTTCGGCCACAACGTGTCCAGGCGGCGCCTCCGGGGGAGGGGCCGAGGAGTCTTGCGCGCACACCGCGCACACGCACAACAGGGTCAGGATCGAAACTTTCATGGGAATTTCTTATTCTATCAGGACGTGCCGGAGGCGTTTCCGTTGCGCATCAGCCCCGGTTCGCGCCGCCGCTCAGGCCGGCTCTTCTTCGCGCAGCAGGGCCAAAAAACTCTCGGCGGCGCGGTTGAAGCGCTTCCGGCTGTGGTGAATGATGCCGAGTGGACGGAACAGCGCGGGTTTGTCGAGGCGGATGGCGACCAGGCGGCCTTGCTCCACCTCCTGCTTGAGGATGCGCACGGGCAGGATGGACAGGCCTTCGCCCAGCGCCACGGCTTCCTTCATCATCTGAATATTGTCAAAGTGCATGGTGATGTTCACCTTCACCGAGGCGTCTTCGAGGTATTGCTTAATGTGGGCGGCGATGGGCAGGTCGTCGTCGAAACCGACAAAGTCCGCGCCTTGCAAGTCGGCCGGCTGCAGCCATACCTTTTGCGCCAGGGGATGCGAGGGTGCGGCCACCACCACCATGCGCTCCTGCCGCCAGGCGGTCACATTGATCTCCTTGGTCTCGCTGGGATAGCTCACCAGGCCGAGGTCGGCGCGATCCGAAAGAATCGCCTCGTACACCTTCTCCGGGCGCAGGTAGGTGACCACCAGTTCGGCCTCCGGGTAGCGCGCGTTGAACTCCGCCTCGAGCCGTGACATCTCCGACAAGCCCACCGAATAGATGGAGGCGACGCGGACCTGCCCCTCCACTTTTTCTTTCAACCGCTCGACGGCGGAGTCGAACTCCTCCTTGCGATGGAGGATGTCCTGGCAGAAGTCGCAGTAGAGGCGGCCTGCCTCGGTCAATTGGAGGGGGCGTGTAGAACGATCCACCAGAATGACGCCGAGGGTGCGCTCGAGCTCTTGCAGGTGCTGGCTTGCGGCAGACTGGCTAATGCCATTGTTTTCAGCTCCTTTGGAGATGGAGCGTTCATGCGCCAGGTCGCGAAATAAGCGGAAATGATGAAAGTCCACGAACATACCGTATCATCCAATCAACTAATATTGCAATGGTGCTTGCTTCTGTTTGACTAATTCTGAGAGTATCGCTATACTCATTTTCTACCCTAGGGGCACTGTGATCGAGCCCCATTTTTCCCTGATGGAAAGGCTTACCGTGAGTCAGCAATCCCTCTTCTCCGATCCTCACGACCACCACCACATCACGGTGGGCGAGGTTCATCCGACAGCCACCCAACCAGGGCTTCCCGCGGCACAAGGTCTCTACAATCCCCTTCTCGAGCGCGACGCCTGCGGACTGGGCTTCGTCGTCAACATCAACAACGAATCCTCGCACGAGATCATCACGAAGGGAATCCAGATCCTGATCAACCTGACGCACCGCGGCGCATGCGGTTGCGATCCGGAGACGGGCGATGGAGCGGGGATTCTCATTCAGATTCCCCATGCGTTCTTCCAGCGCGAGTGCGCCCAGTTGGGCTTTGCGCTGCCCGAGCCGGGCGGCTATGGCGTGGGCATGGTGTTTCTGCCAGTGGACCGCCAGCCGCGCTATACCTGCGAAGGCGTGCTGGAGCGCATTGCCCGTGAAGAGGGACTCGAAGTGCTGGGCTGGCGTGACACGCCGGTGAATCCGGATGCCATCGGCCGGCTGGCGCGTGCGGCCCAGCCTTACATCCAGCAGATTTTCCTCAAACCCGCCGGCGAGATGTCGCGTGAGGATTTGGAGCGCCGCCTGTTCCTGGTGCGCAAACGCGCCGAGGCCGAGATTGCCGGGGAGGACCTTGCGCAGAAGGACTTCTTCTACATCCCATCGCTCTCGACGCGCACCATCGTCTATAAAGGCCTGCTGCTGGCGCCGCAGATCGACGAGTTCTATCAGGAGTTGAAGGACGAGTCGCTGGTGAGCGCGTTGTGCATGGTCCACCAGCGCTTTTCGACGAACACGTTTCCCACCTGGCAGCTGGCGCATCCGTTCCGCCACATCTGCCATAACGGCGAGATCAACACGATTCAAGGCAACCGCAACTGGATGCATGCGCGCCAGGCGGTGTTGCGGTCGACGCTCTACGGCGAAGAGTTGAGCAAGGCGTTTCCCGTGATTCAACCGGGCGGCAGCGATTCGGCGAGCTTCGACAACGCCGCCGAGCTGCTCTACCAGGCCGGGCGCGACCTGCCGCATGTGATGTCGATGCTGATTCCGGAAGCCTGGGATCACGACGTGACGATGCCGGCCGAAAAGAAGGCCTACTACGAGTATCACGCGTCGCTGATGGAGCCGTGGGATGGTCCGGCGGCGATTGCGTTTACCGATGGCCGCGTGATCGGGGCCACGCTCGACCGCAACGGCCTGCGTCCGGCGCGTTACCTGGTGACGCACGACGGGCTGCTCATCATGGCCTCGGAGACCGGCGTGCTGCCAGTGGAGCCTTCCAACGTGAAGTTTAAGGGCCGCCTGCAGCCGGGCAAAATGCTGCTGTGTGACCTGGAAGCCAAGCGCATTGTTCCCGACGAAGAGTTGAAAGCCGCGCTGGCTTCGCGCCAACCCTACGGCGAGTGGATTCAGAAGCAGCAGGTGCTCATCGACGAGCTGCCCACGCCGGGCCGCTGGCACCAACCCGATTTCGACACGCTGCTCGAGCGCCAGCGGGCCTTCGGCTACACCGACGAAGACGCCAAGACGATTCTCGCGCCGATGGCCATCCGGGGCGAAGAGCCGATCGGCTCGATGGGCACCGACACGCCGCTGGCCTGCCTCTCCGACAGGCCGCAGCCGCTCTTCCATTACTTCAAGCAGCTCTTTGCGCAGGTGACCAACCCTCCCATCGATCCCATCCGCGAAGAGCTGGTGATGTCGCTCACCAGCTACATCGGCACCGAGCGCAACATTCTGGACGAGACGCCCGAGCACTGCCACACGCTCAAGCTCAAGCAGCCCATTCTCACCAACTACGACCTGGAGAAGCTGCGCCGCGTCTCGCACGGCGACTTCCTTTCGACCACCCTCTACACCGTGTTCCCCGCCGATGGCGGGGCGAAGGAGTTGCAGCGCGCGCTCGACGGCGTCTGCCGCCGCGCCTCGTGGGCCATCAAGGCCGGCTACACGATGCTGGTTCTGAGCGACCGCAACGTCGACCCCGAGTTCGCCCCCATTCCTTCGCTGCTCGCCCTTTCCGCCGTGCACCATCACCTCATCCGCGAAGGCTCGCGCACGCAGGTGGCATTGATCGTGGAGAGCGGCGAGCCTCGCGAGGTGATGCACTACTGCCTGCTCATCGGCTACGGCGCCAGCGCCGTGAATCCCTATCTCGCCATCGAGACGCTGGAAGACATGCAGCGCAAGGGCATGCTCGGCAACATCACCTTTGAAACGGCCCTGAAGAATTACAAGAAAGCCGTCAACAAAGGCCTCCTCAAAGTGTTTTCGAAGATGGGCATCTCGACGCTGCAAAGCTACCGCGGCGCCCAGGTGTTTGAAGCCATCGGCCTGGCCAAGTCTGTCGTGGACCAATATTTCACCGGCACGGCCTCGCGCATTGAGGGCGTCGATCTGGAGGTGCTGGCGCGGGAAGCCAAGCTCAAGCACGATCTCGCCTTCCAGCCCGTCACCGAGACCGACACCGAACTGCCGGTGGGCGGCAGCTATCAGTACCGGGTCCGCGGCGAGTATCACCTGTTGAACCCGGAGACGATCGCCAAGCTCCAGCACGCCGTGCGCACGGAGGATCCGCAAAAGGCCTATGCGACCTTTGAGGAATACTCCAAGCTGATCAACGAGCAGAACAAGTCGCTGTGTACGCTGCGCGGCATGATGGACTTCAAGTTCGCCGCCAAGGAAATTCCGCTCGAACAGGTGGAGCCGGCCAGCGAGATCGTGAAGCGCTTCGCCACCGGCGCCATGAGCTTCGGCAGCATCTCCAAGGAAGCGCACGAAACACTGGCCATCGCCATGAACCGCATCGGCGGCCGTTCGAATACGGGCGAGGGCGGCGAAGACGAAGTGCGCTTTGCCCGCGACCCCAACGGCGACTGGCGGCGCTCGTCGATTAAACAGGTGGCCAGCGGCCGCTTCGGCGTCACCATCAACTACCTGGTCAACGCCGACGAGTTGCAGATCAAGATCGCCCAGGGCGCCAAGCCCGGCGAGGGCGGCCAGTTGCCCGGCCACAAGGTGGACGACGTGATCGCCCGCGTCCGCCACTCCACGCCCGGCGTGGGCCTCATCTCGCCGCCGCCGCACCACGACATCTATTCGATTGAGGACCTGGCGCAGCTCATCTACGACCTGAAGAACGCCAACCCCAAGGCGCGCATCTCCGTGAAGCTGGTTTCCGAAGTGGGCGTGGGCATCGTCGCCGCGGGCGTCACCAAGGGCCATGCCGACGTCGTGCTCATCTCCGGCGACACGGGCGGCACGGGCGCCAGTCCGCTCACCTCCATCAAGCACGCCGGCGTGCCGTGGGAGCTCGGCCTGGCCGAAACGCAGCAGGTGCTGGTGATGAACGACCTGCGCTCGCGCGTCATCGTGCAGACCGACGGCAAGCTCTGCACGGGCCGCGACGTGGCCATCGCCGCGCTGCTCGGCGCCGAGGAGTTCGGCTTCTCCACCGTGCCGCTGGTGACGGTGGGCTGCATCATGATGCGCAAGTGCCACCTGAACACCTGTCCGGTGGGCATCGCCACGCAGGACCCGGCGTTGCGCGCCAAGTTCACCGGCACGCCCGAGAACGTGATCAACTTCTTCTTCTTCATCGCCGAAGAGATGCGCCGCATTATGGCGAAGCTGGGCTTCCGCACCGTGCGTGAAATGGTGGGCCGCGTCGACAAGCTCGATGCGCGCGAAGCCATCGATCACTGGAAGGCCCGGGGCATCGACTTCAGCCAGATCTTCCACAACCCGGAGGTTCCGTCGCGCGTCGGCCGCGTCTGCTCCATCGCCCAGGACCACGGCCTGGAAGCAGCGCTCGACCATGAGCTCATCCGCCTGGCCGCGCCGGCGCTTGAGCGCGGCGAACGGGTGGAGGCCGAACTGGACATCCGCAACATCCACCGTACGGTAGGCACGATGCTCTCCGGCGAAGTGGCACGCAAATACGGCAGCAACGGACTGCCGGATGACACCGTGCAGTTCCGCTTCCACGGCTCAGCCGGCCAGAGTTTCGGCGCGTTCCTCTCCAAGGGCATCACGCTGACGCTCGAAGGCGACACCAACGACTACACGGGCAAGGGGCTCTCCGGCGGCAAGGTGATCGTCTATCCGCCGAAGAACTCCACCTTTGATCCGCACGAGAACATCATCGTCGGCAACGTGGCGCTCTATGGCGCGACGGGCGGCGAAGCCTACTTTGACGGCATGGGCGGCGAACGCTTTGCCGTGCGCAACTCCGGCGCCACGGCCGTGGTGACCAGCGTCGGCGACCATGGCTGCGAGTACATGACCAAGGGCCTCGTCATCGTCCTGGGCACCACGGGCCGCAACTTCGGCGCCGGCATGTCCGGCGGCTTTGCTTACGTGCTCGATGAAACAGGCGACTTTGCCCGCTTCAACTGCAACCTTTCAATGGTCGACCTGGAACCGGTGATGGACACCGCCGACATCGACCTGCTGCGGCGCTACATCACGAACCTGAAGCAGTACACCGGCAGCAAGCGGGCCGCTTATGTGCTCGACAACTGGTCGGCGCTGCTGCCGAAGTTCGTCAAGGTGTTCCCGCATGAGTACAAGCGGGTGCTGGGCATTGCGCGCAAGGATGCGGGGGGCGCGGTTCACGTCTCCTCCGCCGTCGCCGCCGGTGCGCCGGCCGAACCTGTGGGCGCCGCGCGCAAGTAACCGCAACGAGGAATCACGATGGGAAAAGATACCGGATTCATGGAATACACGCGCGAGCTTCCCGCCCGGAGGCCCGTCGCTGAACGCGTCAACGACTACTTCGAAATCTACCAGCCGTTCTCCGATGAGAAGGTTCGCACGCAAGGCGCCCGCTGCATGGATTGCGGCGTGCCCTTCTGCCATACGGGCTGCCCGCTGAACAACATCATTCCCGACTGGAACGACTTCGTCTATCGCGACCGCTGGAAAGAAGCGATCCGCGTGCTGCACTCGACCAACAACTTCCCTGAGTTCACCGGCCGCATCTGTCCGGCGCCGTGCGAATCGGCCTGTGTGCTCGGCATCAACGAACCGCCGGTGGCGATCAAAGTGATCGAACGCACGATCATCGATCACGCCTGGGAAAACGGCTGGATCAAGCCCGAACCGCCGCCGCAGCGCACGGGCAAGCGCGTGGCCGTGGTGGGCAGCGGTCCGGCCGGCATGGCCGCGGCGCAACAGCTCAACCGTGCCGGGCATTGGGTTACGGTGCTGGAGAAATCGGACCGGCTGGGCGGCCTGCTGCGCTACGGCATCCCCGACTTCAAGATGGAGAAGCATCACATCGACCGGCGCGTCGACCAGATGACGAGCGAAGGCATCGAGTTTCGCACGCGGGCCCATGTCGGCGGCAATGTGCCGGTGAAGGATCTGCTCAGCGAGTATGACGCCATGCTGCTCGCAGGCGGTTCGGAGTGGCCGCGCGACCTCAACGTGCCGGGCAGGGAACTGAAGGGCATCCACTTCGCCATGGAGTTCCTGCCGCAGCAGAACCAGCGCGTGGCCGGCGACACAGTGGAAAACCAGATTATGGCCACCGGCAAGCGCGTGGTGATCATCGGCGGCGGCGATACCGGAGCCGACTGTCTGGGCACCTCGCATCGCCACAAGGCGGCCAGCATTCACCAGTTCGAGATCATGCCCATGCCGCCGCCTGAGCGCGCCGCCAGCACGCCCTGGCCGCAGTGGCCGCTCATGCTGCGCCAGGAGAGCTCACACGAGGAAGGCGGTGAGCGCGGCTGGGCCGTGGCTACCACGCGTTTCGAAGGCGACGAGCACGGCAACGTGAAGCGCCTGCACGCAGTGAAGGTGGGTCCGGCGCCGAAGTTCGAACCCATTCCCGGCACCGAATTCACGCTCGACGTGGACCTCGTGCTGCTCGCCATGGGCTTCCTTGGCCCTGTGAAGAAAGGCATGATCGACCAACTCGGCGTGGATCTCGACAACCGCGGCAACGTGAAGTGCGACGACCAGTACATGTCGAGTGTGCCCGGCGTATTCGCAGCCGGGGACATGCGCCGCGGGCAATCGCTCGTGGTGTGGGCCATCAGCGAAGGGCGCAAGGCGGCGCGTGCCATCGATGTCTACCTGATGGGCGCCTCGAAGCTCCCGGCGTAGAGCCTCGCCACGGCTCACCAGCTAAAATGGTGGGTTGACACCCGCACTCCTCGAAGACATTCCTTCGCTCATTCGTGAACGGCTCAAGCCGCGCTTTGCTTCCTGGATCACCTGCGGTTCGCTGGGCGAGTTGCACGCGCGCGCCGACTACCGCGAAGTGGCCGCCATTGTCACGCGCGTGCTGGAGACCGTGGAGACGGATGACTTCGCCCCACCCGCGCCCGCCAAGTCAGCGTATCGCATCGCCGCCTGGAACATCGAACGCGGCAAGGAACTGGCCGGGCAGCTCGACGTGCTGCGCAATCATGAATGGCTGCGCGAAGCCGACGTGCTGCTGCTCACCGAAACCGACGTCGGCATGGCCCGCAGCGGCAACGTCGATGTGGCCCAGACGATGGCCCGCGAGTTAGGCATGAACTACGCCTTCGTGCCCTGCTACCTGAGCCTGGTGAAGGGTTCGGGCACGGAGCGCGAGGTGGACGGCGAGAACGACCTGGGCCTGCACGGCAACGCGATCCTGTCGCGCTATCCCATTCGCGCGGCGCGCGCCGTGCACCTGGACAACGGCATCGACAAGATGGCCTCACGCGAGAAACGCCTCGGACGCCAGACGTCGCTGCTGGCCGAAATCGAATTCCCCAACTACCGCCTGCCGGTGGCCAGCGTCCACCTCGATGCGCAATCGACCCAGCGCCACCGCATGGAGCAGATGCGCTGCGTGCTCGACGCCATGCCCGCCTCAGGGCCGGCGCTGCTGGGCGGTGATTGGAACACGACTACGTTCGATTCCTCTACCGCCTTCCGCGCCATCTGCGGCTACTGGCTGCGCGTGTTCATGGGGCCGGGCCGGGTCATCCGCAACCACTTCCTCCACCCTGACCGCTGGTTTGAACGCGAACTGTTCACGCTGCTGCGAAAGCGCGGCTACGAATATGACCGCTCGAACGTGCCGGCCGGCCACACCATCTACTATCACGTCGACGATCTGCGCGCTTTTGGCTCGCTCGCCGAATGGGTGCCGCTGTGGTGTTTCGAATTCATCCGCTGGGCACTGCGCGAACACGGCGGCGGCTGCCCGTTGAAAATCGACTGGTTCTCTTCGCGCGATGTGAACGTCGTCGAGCCCGTGGTGATCCACGGTTTGAGCGAGGGCCGCAAGGCGCCGCTCTCTGATCACGACCCTATCGGCATCGACATCGTTCCGGCATAGACTGGTTGCCAGCCATGCGCACCGCACGCCTTCTCCCGCTGTTGCTCCTGCCTTGTCTGCTGAGCGCCCAACGCAAGCTCGTCTGGTCCGATGAGTTCAACGGCTCAGGGCTTCCCGATTCCTCGAAGTGGACCTATGAGCAGGGCCGCGTGCGCAATCGCGAGGCGCAGTTCTATACGGCAGCGCGGGTGGAGAACGCCCGGCTGGAGAACGGCCACCTCGTCATCGAATCGCGCAAGGAGCCGTGGCAGGGCGCTGACTACACCTCGGCCAGCCTCACCACGGAGGGCAAGCGCGAGTTCTTGTATGGCCGTATTGAGGTGCGTGCAAAGCTGCCGAAAGGGCGCGGCACATGGCCCGCCATCTGGATGCTTGGCGCGAACATGCCCAAGGTTGGTTGGCCCGCCTGCGGCGAGATCGACATTCTCGAACATGTCGGGTTTGATCCCGATGTCGTCCACGCCAACGTGCACACCGGCGCCTACAATCACGCCCAGGGAACGGGGAAGGGAAGCAACACGCGCGTGGCGGGCGTGATGGACGGATTCCATGTGTATGCGCTCGATTGGACACCGGCGAGGCTGGAGTTCTCCGTCGATGGCCGCGTGTTTTTCACTTATCACAACGATGGCGCGGGCGACCGTTCGTGGCCCTTCGACAAGCCGCAATACCTGATTCTCAACACGGCCATCGGCGGCGCCTGGGGCGGGCGCAAGGGCATCGACGACACGGTCTTCCCAGCGCGATACGAGATCGACTATGTGCGCGTCTATGAACCGGAGATGGTCACTGTGAGCGAAACCGCCGGCATTCCGCGCGTGAACGAACCGGTGCGTGTGACGGCGGACGGCCGAGAGCGTGTGCTCTATGTGACGCTCGGCGCGCGCGAGTCAAAGACGATGCCGCTCTATCAGCCGCTGCGCGTCGAGCCCGTCAATGTGACGCCGACCAGCGAGGTGGGCTTCCTGGCGGAGAATTCCGTGCTGCGCGCCAACCTCGACATGCGCCTCACCGCGAGTGGACCCGAAGATAGCGGCACACTGCGCGCCCTCACCTACAAGCCGGCCGGCGTCACCCTGCTGCGCACGCAAAACCGCATGCACTGGGCGCCCAGCTTCCAGCGCGAAGGCGCGCGCGGCTACACGAGCATCGCCACGTGGAGCCCGGTGCAGGAGCATGCGCGCCGCATGGTGGATGGCGCTGTGTTCACGCATCGCAAGGGCTCGCACACGCTCTATCCGGAGATTTCGATCGAGGCGCACTATCGCTTCTATCCCGGCGTTCCGTATTTCGAATTTGAGTCGATGCTGTCGATTGTGAAGCCGGTGGCCATCTTCTGGCTGCGCAACCAGGAGATGACCATGGACCAGTTCTTCACCCATGTTGCCTGGCCCGGCCACTACCACTCGTTTGAAGAAGCGAAGCCCATCCTGGAACAGACGAAACTCGCCAAAGACATCCCTTGGGTCGCCTTCTTCAACCCGGCCAGGGGCTATGGCTTTGGCGCGGTCGTGCTCGGTTATGGGGCCAGCACGGAAACCAACGCCGACACCCAAATCGCCGATGGCGCCGGCAACGGCAAGTATTGGTACCGGCAGATCATCGCGCGCAAAACCACGCCGCTCAAGCCGGGCGACCGCTTCCGCGAACACACTGTCTTCGTGCTGGCGGCCTCGCTGGAGGAGTTTCAACTGTGGGAGCGCAAGCTGCGCCAGCCTGTGCAGGTGAAGGTGCATTGATGCTGCCACGCTACGACATCACGCGCAGCTACGACTGGAACTATGAGAACGCCCCCGCCGCGCCGCCCGAGGTGGAGGTGCCGCCCTATCCGGGGAGTTGGGATTTTCTCGGCATCCCGGTGAACTCCCCGCTGGGTATTCCCGCCGGGCCGCTGCTGAACAGCCGCTGGGTGCTTTACTATGCACGGCTGGGGTTCGATGTTCTCGTCTATAAGACCGTTCGCTCCGATTTCCGCGCCAGCTTCGAGCCGCCCAACCTGCTGCCGGTGAGCGCCACCTCGCTCACGCGCGAAGGCACCGAGATCGACGCCGACTCCGGCGCGGCCAAGCCGCACACCTGGGCCATCTCGTTCGGCATGCCGTCGAAATCGCCTCGCGATTGGCGCGCTGACGTCGAGCGCACACGTCGCGGGATGGGCAAAGGGCAGGCGCTCGTTGTTTCCGTGGTCGCCTCGCCGCAGCCCGATTGGACCATCGACGACCTCGCGCGCGACTTCGCCCGGTGCGCCGTGTGGGCCGCCGAATCAGGCGCCGACGTGGTGGAGGCCAACCTCTCCTGCCCCAACGTGTGCACGAAGGAGGCCGACCTTTACCTCGACGCCCAGGCCGCGGCGGTGATTGCGGCGGAGTTGCGCGCCCGCCTTCCCAAACTTCCGCTGGCCCTGAAAATCGGCTTGTTCCGCCATGCCGAAGAGGCTGAGGCGCTGGTGGAAGCGGTGAGCCCGCATGTCGACGGACTCAGTTCAGCCAATTCGATCACGGCTGTCGTGCGGGGCGCGTTTGGCGGTCTGCGCCGCGGCATCGGCGGCGCGGCCATCACCGCGCGCTGCAATGAGGAAATGAGCCTGCTGCGTGAGATCGTTGAACGGAAGCAGTCGAAACTGCGGCTCATCGGTGTGGGCGGCGTGATGACGGCCGCCGATGTCACGGCGCGGCTGAACGCAGGCGCTCATGCCGTTCACCTCGCCACCGCGCCGATGCTTGATCCGGAGATCGCGCTCACGATTCGCTCCGAAATGGCCGCCACAGCCACCTCCTGAGTCTTTGCATTTTTATGCACTGCAATGCATACTTATAAGATGATCCCCGTCGAAACCATGCCTGCCGAGGAGCAGCTCCCCAACGCTACCCCTCCCCCCAGCTTTGCCGATCAGGTGATCGCCCGCGAGAAGCAGTATGTGCTGCAAAACTACGGGCGCTATCCTCTTGTGCTGGCCCGTGGGCGCGGGGCTTGGGTGTACGATCCCGACGGCAAGCGCTATCTCGACCTGCTCTCCGGCATCGGTGTGAACGCTCTGGGCCACGGCCATCCGCGCCTGATGCGCGTGCTGCGCGAGCAGGCCGGGCTGATGATCCACATCTCGAATCTCTACTATCACGAGTACCAGGGCCGCCTGGCTGAGCGACTGGCGAACGCCTCGGGCTTGCAGCGCACCTTCTTCTGCAATTCCGGCACCGAAGCCATGGAAGGCGCCGTGAAGATGGCGCGCGCCCACGGCCAGGCCATCCATCGCGACAAGTACGAACTCGTGGCTCTGGAAAACTCCTTCCACGGGCGCAGCATCGGCGCGCTATCGATCACCGGCCAGCCAAAGTATCAGACGCCGTTCGGACCGCTGCTGCCGGGCGTGAAGTTCGTGCCCGTGCGCGACGAGGCGGCGCTCGAAGCCGCGGTGAATGACCGCACAGCCGGCATCTTCATCGAACCGGTGCAGGGCGAAGGCGGCGTCTATCCCATCTGCGGCCGCATGCTGCGCAAGGCGCGCGAACTGGCCGACCGCCACAACGCGCTTCTGGTGTACGACGAAATCCAGTGCGGCGTCGCCCGGCTCGGCACCTGGTTCGGCTTCCAGTCGATCGAACCCGGCGTGCTGCCCGACGTGCTCACCTCGGCCAAACCGATCGGTTGCGGCATTCCCATCGGTTTTGTCATCGCCAATGAGCGCGCCGCTTCCTCCATCGCCTCCGGCATGCATGGCACCACCTTCGGAGGCGGACCACTGGCCACGCGCATCGGCCTCGAGGTGATGGACATCCTTGAGGACCTGCTGCCGCAGATCCGCCAGCGCGGGGATTATTTCCGCCACAAGCTGGAAGCGCTCAAGAGCCGCTACCCGTTCATCAAGGAGGTCCGCGTGCACGGCCTCATGATTGGCATCGAGCTCGACCGCCCCGGCAAGGAACTCGTCACCGAGTGCATGAAGGAAGGTCTGCTCATCAACTGCACGCACGACGTCGTGCTGCGCTTCCTGCCGCCCTACATCATCTCGGAGAATGAGATCGACAAGGCCGCGCGCATCCTGAACCGCGTCTTCAAACGCTGGGCCGCCTAGGCGAGCCTTGAACCGGGGCGGCCCGCGCCGCCCTTTTCGCTAGAGCAGCTCTTTGCGCCCGGCCGCTTCCAACTGCTTCACCAACTGCCCGACGCGCTGCGCCTGCGAACGGTGCACCACCAGCAGCGCGTCCGGTGTGTCGACCACCACCAGGTCGTCCACGCCCACCAGCGCCACCAGCTTGCCCGGCGCCTCGACATAGTTGCCGCTCGCCCCTTCGGTCACCATCGGACTACGGCTGGCGTTGCCCGCGGCATCCCGCGCCAGAAGCTCATAGACGGCGTTCCAGCTGCCCAGATCGTTCCAGCCAAAATCATCGGTGGCCAGGCCGACCACGTTGTTCGCCTTCTCCATGATGCCGAAGTCGACCGAGATGTTGTCGCACAGCGGATAAGCCTCGCCAAGCCGCGCCGTGAAGTTGCGCTGGCCGAACGGAGGCAGGGCAGCGAGCACGGCGGCCGTCTTCGGCAGATGCTGCCGCATGGCGTTCAGGAACGTTCCCGCGCGCCAGAAAAAGATGCCCGCGTTCCAGAAATAGTGACCCGCTTTCACAAACCGCTGCGCAGTTTTCGCGTCGGGCTTCTCGCGGAAGCGCTTCAGCGGCGTGGGCAGCTTATGGCCGGCGGCGATGCCCTTGGGAAACTCCAGATACCCATAGCCGGTCTCAGCCCAGCGCGGCGCAATGCCGAGCGTAACCAGGCTGCCCGCCTTGGCCGCTTGGATAGCCGGCTTGATCCACTGCCGGAAGCGGGCCGGCTTGCCAATGTGGTGGTCGGCGGGAAACACGCCCAGCACGGCCTCGGGATCGCGTTCATACAGCACCTGCGCCGCCAGGCCCAGGCACGGCGCCGTGTTGCGCTGCGCCGGTTCGGCGATGATCTGCTGGCGCGGCACACCGGGCAGTTGCCGCCGGATCTCCTTCTCCAGGTGCTGGTTGGTGAGCACCCAGATGTTCTCCATAGGGATCAGCGGCTTCAGCCGCTCCACTGTCTCCTGAATCAACGAGTTCTCGCCGAGAAAGCTCAGCAACTGCTTCGGCGTGTTCGTCCGGCTGCGCGGCCAGAAACGCGTGCCGCGGCCTCCCGCCAGAATGAGGCCGTGAAGATGTGATTGTGCCATGTGTGTGTCTGCGCGCGGCTACGCGGCGCGGCGCCGTACGATCTGAAAGGTCCGCTCCCAGCGCGTCTTGGTGAAGAAGTTGAGGACCACGTCGGCATAGTGCCGCAGGTTCAGGTTGCGATCGCTCATGCCCGCGCCGTCGCCATCAAACGACCACCAGATGAGCACCGGCGTGCCGATGACGTTCTCCTTCGGCAGCAGCCCCCAATAGCGGCAGTCGAGGCTGTTGTCGCGGTTGTCGCCGAGCACGAAGTAGCTGCCCTCGGGCACCACTAGTTCGCCGTTCACCACGTTCTCATCGAGCATGCGCAGCGTGCGCTGGGGCAGCCGCGTGCCGGCCATTTGCAGCGCTTCGGCCGAGCCGCCGCGCGGAGGCCAGAAGTCGCGATAGGAATCCGTGTAGCTGCTCTTGGTGCGCTTGAAGGGCTCTTCCACGGCCGCGCCGTTGCGGTAGAGCGCCTTGCCCTCGATGCGAATGCGGTCACCGGGCAGCCCGATGAGCCGCTTCACCAATGGGTCGCCCGCGGGCGTCTCCGGATGCCGGAAGACGACAATATCGCCGCGCTCCGGGTTGCGATACGGCAACAGGTGCTTGCTCCAGACGCTGTGCGGTGCATAGGTGAGCTTGTCGACGATGACGTGATCGCCCACCAGCAGCGTGTCTTCCATCGAGCCGCTGGGGATCACGAACGGCTGCGCGCACACCGTGGTCGCGTAGAGGAAGATGAGGAACGTCGCCGCCCACTGTGCGATCTCGACCGCGATGCCGCCGCCTGGCTGTTTCGGCTGCTCCGGTTCGAGCACACCGGCGGCCGTGCGCTTGCCGCCATTGCCCCCGTTGCGTCTGCCTGAGGGCTGAGGTCGAGTCTTCATGGGGTCCCCCTTTTTACTTGGTGGGATAGCCGCGAATCAGCATCGCGGTGCGCTTCCAACGCGTCTTGGAAAAGAAGTTGGTGGCGATGTCGAAGAGGTGATCGAAGCCGATGTTGGGGCTCGCCAAACGGTCGGTCGGCGCGTCGTAGGACCAGTAGATGATGAGCGGTTTCCCAATGATGTTTTCGCGCGGCACAAAGCCCCAGTAGCGCGAATCAAGCGACGAGTCGCGGTTGTCGCCCATGGCGAAGTAATGCCCCGGTGGCACCACCACTTCGCCATTCACCACGTTCTCTTCGAGCATCCTCTGCGCCGGATCATAGAGCCGCACGTTGGGTTCGCTCGGGAAGTTGTCGCGGTAGGAATCGAAGTATTCCGTCTTGTGATACTTGTACGGCTCCTGGATGGCGTTGCCGTTCAGGTAGAGCTGCTTGCGGTCGATGCGGATGCGGTCACCCGGCACGCCGACAATGCGCTTCACGAAGGTCTGCTTGATGTCCACCGGATAGCGGAACACGATGATGTCGCCGCGCTTGGCGTCCTGGTAGGGCAGCACGTATTTGCTGATCGGGCCCGGAGGAGCGTAGGCGAGCTTGTCCACCAGCAGGTGGTCGCCGATGAGCAGCGTGTCTTCCATTGATCCCGTCGGAATGACAAACGCCTGTACGAGCGTCGTTGTTCCGAACAACAGCAGAAGAATCGTGACCGTCCATTCGGCGATGGTGCCGCGCGGGGGTTCCTGCTTACTGGATTTCACGGGAATGGCCGGTTCGGCAACGGTGGGTTGGGATGCTGACATGGGAGTGAACTCAAATACGCGCCGAAGCGCCCAGATTCTTATTCTACCGGATCATGCGGCGTCGCTTGGTCCGCCTGGTCCTCTTCTTCTTCGGCCTCGCGCAGCTTGCGTTTGCGCATGGAGCCCACCTCAAGCAGCGAGATATAGATGTTCACCACGCCCAGTCCGCTCACCGCGCCGCGGAAGTAGGGGCTGATCCACATCTGCCGCCAAAAGTCGGCGAAGGTGGCCGTGGCCAGCGTCTCGCCGCCGAAGGTGGCAAAGCGGTTGATGGACCACGCGTCGAGCCACGGATAGATGATCAGAAACAGGCCGATCTCGAACAGGAATATTGCGTAGAGCAGCCGCGCCAGCACGTGATGCCACGGTGTGGCTGTGGCCTGATGGGTTACCACAAGGCCTCCTGGGCGACACCGCTTGCGGACGGGGCGGGGCAGAGACGCCGCACCGGTTCATACGATTTGCGGTGGTGCGGCGTGGGGCCGTGCTCGGCCAGTGCGCGCAGATGCTCCGCCGTGCCGTAGCCCTTATGCCGCGCCAGGCCGTACTGCGGGTAGGTGCGGTCCCACTCCACCATCGCCCGGTCGCGGGCTGTCTTGGCGAGGATGGAGGCGGCCGCGATCGAGACACTGATCGCGTCGCCGTGGATGAGCGCGCGTTGCGGAATCAGCGTGTCCAGGGTGAGCGCGTCCACCAGCAGGAAGTCCGGCTTCACGGTAAGCGCCTCCAGGGCGCGCTTCATGGCTAACCGCGAGGCTTGGTAGATGTTGATCCTGTCCACCTCGGCCGCACTCGCCGTGGCCACGGCCCAGGCGATCGAACGCTCCTGGATGCGCGGCGCCAGCGACTCGCGCTCCTCCGGGGTGAGTTGCTTGCTGTCGTTCAGACCGCGGGGGATGGTGCGTTCCGGCAAAATGACAGCGGCCGCGTAGACGTCTCCAAAGAGACACCCGCGGCCTGCCTCATCCAAACCCGCAATGAGAAGGTAACCCTGCTCGCGCGCCCGTCGTTCCTCAATGGACCCACAACGGAACTGCCGCTTTCCGGATTGGTTGCCCCGCGCGCCCGGGCTCCCCACGAATGGCTACTCGCGTTCGCGGAGACGGGCTGCTTTGCCGCGCAGACCGCGCAGGTAGTACAACTTGGCGCGGCGCACCTGGCCGGTGCGGATGATCTCAATCTTGTCCACCACCGGCGCGTGAATCGGGAAGATGCGCTCCACGCCTGTGCCGAAGCTCATCTTGCGCACCGTGATGGTCTTGCTCACGCCACTCCGGTTTTCCGCGATGATCGTTCCTTCAAACGCCTGCAGACGCTCTTTTTCGCCTTCCCGGATCTTCACCTGCACGCGTATGGTGTCGCCAATGCGGTAAGCGGGGAAGTCTTTACGCAGCAATTTCTCAGTGGCCTTGGCCAGCAACGGATGACTCATGGGGGATCCTTCGTGACGCTTCCCGTAATGGGACGCACTCTTGTTATTAAAGCAGATTTCACGCCCCCTGTGCCACCCACCCCCAGGCGCGCCCCTGTGGAGCCCGCACAAATCGCTGGTCACAACTTCGCATTGACCTCAATTTCCCGTGAAATCAACAACCTGCGATTTCGCCGCAAACTGATTCGCACGGGCTACCGCGTAGGATCGGTCCAGAGTCGCCCGGGCCGGTTGGTTCACCGGAAGGCGCACATACCTCTTGCAGCGGTTTCGATGGGCCGCTGCGCGCCGCCCGGGCGCAACTTTCTAGCCCAACCCAAAAAAGGAGTGACCGACACCATGTCCGAAGCCACCTACGATCCCCGTGATCTCGCCAATGGCCACTATCCGCACCTGCGCAAGCTGGCCGCTGACGATCCGGAATTCCTCGACATCCAGCGCTGGCTCAGCTCCAAGGGCGCGCCGGCCTATACCCGCCTCTACGTCCCCAAAGGCCTCGGCCGCGAGGGCGACAACCTGATCCTGCCCACCGAGATGCACTGGGAACGCAACGGCGCCGAAACCCTCAAACTCGACGCCGCGCTCGTCTTCAACTTCCCCCACGTGGCCCTCGTCGAGCTCAAACAGGCGTTCGGCTTCGGCAACCCCAACATCATCGAGATGTACCCCGGCCTTCGCAAGCCGGTGGAGTATGTGCTCCATTCGCCGATTGGCGTCCCCTGGCCGGAGAAGGGTGAGAATGCCTTCCGCCCCTCCGAGTTTGACCAGGAGCCCTACGGCGCCACCTACTTTGACGAAAGCGGCCACTACCGCAAAGAGCGCCACGGGTGGGCGTTCATCAGCTACCCGGTGTGGGTGCGGTTCTAAGCAGGCGGTCCCAGCGCGCGCCGTTTGAGCGGGCCAGCAGCGCCGCCAGGGCCAGGCCAAGCACAGTCAAACCCGCCCCCAGGTAGACACTCACCGGACGGAAGACCATTCCCACCCGGTGCGGCCCCTTCGGCACCACCACGCCGCGCAGGGCGCCATACACCTCCAGGACCTCGGCCGGCTGGCCATCCACTGTGGCCACCCAGCCGGGGTACCAGGTGTCGCTGAGAACCACCATTCCCCGGCAGCCCATCTCGGCGTAGATCTCCACACGGTTGGAGACACGCCTCAGCAGGTGGACCTCGTCCGGAGCAGGGCACTGATCGAGCTTCGGCGCCGGGCCTTCCAGAAACGCCCAGCGGCGGAAATCGTGGCTCCCCAGCTCCATCTCGTGCCGCGACTGGTCCCGCGTGTAGCCCCCTTCGGCCACATGCACCGTCCACAGCCTCGGCATCACCTGGTCGTTCTCCCAGACCTTCCGGCCGTCGGGCGTCTCAAAAACGAGGCGGTTCCAGCCGTCCACAGGCTCGGGAGCCATCAGGTAGCGCGTGCCCATTAAGATGCGACCGCGCTCGGTCCAAATCCCAACTCGGTACATATTCGCCGACACACTGGCCAGGAAACTTCCATCTGTTTCTAAACCATACAGATCGGAGATATTATGCGAGTGATTCTTGACATTCCACTGAAACCGGCCCAGGCCACGCTGCTTTTGTAGGAAGGCCACCAATTCGCTGTCCTTGGGTAGTTGATCGAGCGCCTCGGCGCGGCCGTTACTGTCCTGATTGGGGAGCTGATAGGCCATCCCGTTGCCCAATTCAGCCAGCAGCAGCACCCCAAATCCCGCCACAAGCCCGCGCCGCGAAATCCCCCCTGACTGCCAGCCCGCCACCAGCGCCACCCCGCAAAAGAGCAGAAACCCGACCACCACTCCCCGCGCATCCGTGTCCACCTTCCCGTCCTTCACCGCATAGTAGCCGGCCCAGAACGTCCACAGCAGGCCCCCCGCGACCAGCCCGACCCGTGTGAACAGCCGCCGCGTCAGATCCAGCGAATCGCGCCGCAACAACTGATCCAGCCCCAGCCCGGCCAGCCCCGCCGCGCCCATGCTCCACAACACCACCGCGTGCGACGGGTTACGTGCTTTCTCTAACATAGGCAGCACAGCATAGAGCATCCCGTGAAGATTGGTCTCCCCCGCCAATGCAAACAAAAGGCCGCCGATGGCTATACAAGTAAGCCAGCGCACCGCCCGCCCACGCACCTGGTCGCTCCACATCCCCCACACTGCGCTGATGGCCAGGAGCACACTCAGGAATCCCATGAAAGCATTTGTATGCCTATGGATACCGGGTAATATCGTACCTAAAATCGCGAATGACTGAATCCCGTAAGCCGAGTGTACCGAGTAAGATACGGGCTGAGTGTGAGAAACGGGTTCCTGCATACCCGCCCATCTGACAGCAATACGGGAGTATTCCATGGCAGGTAATAATTGCACGGCGCTCACCAGCCCCGCCACCAGCCCCAAAACAGCCAATCCGGTCAGCAGTTTGCGGCGGGCGTCTTCCTCGCGCCCGAACAGTTCCCACAACCAGATCGCCACCACGGCCAGAACCACAAACAGCGGCGCCACGTGATGTCCGGTGAGCACGGAGAGGCCGAGGAACACCCCGGCGATTCCAATGCTCCGCCAATACGCCTCGCCGCGCAGCGCCCGGAACACGTAGAGGAAGATCAGCGGCGTCCACAACCCGCCCATCTTCTGCTGCGGCCAGTCGACATAGTTCATGAAGCCGCCGAGCGTGTAGACCAGACCGCCTAGAATTGCCGCCGGAGGGGAGCAGGCAATACTCCTCAAGAAATAGTAGAAGAATAGCGCCGCAGCCCAATGGATCAAAACGTAATACCAATGGAGAAAAGCCTGCCGGATCCACCCATGCCGGGTCGGCATGACGAACAGCAGCCAGTTCACCGGATTCGCCGTGCCGGGCTGCGCCTGGGCCAGCAGCGGCTGGCCGCCCCAACTGTGCGGGTCCCACAGCGGAATGCGCCCCTTCTGGATTTCGCCCACCTGATACTGCATCCAGGGCAGCACCTGGCGGGCGATGTCGGGCGTATCGAGCCAGGTGTATTGATTCGTGAGCACTAACTTCCAATGCGCGAGCACAACCAGCACCAGGATGAGGCAGGGAACTCGCACCGCCCCCCAAAGCCGACGGCGAAAACCGGCCGGCGCCGGGGTAGCCGCTGGCTGCTCTCGATCAGACTGGTGGTTTTCGGCCATCTTCGGAAACCGTCATGATACTCCAAAGTTGCTCAAATTCATAGAGTTGGCGTTTGGCACGCGAAATGTAAAGGAAGAGGGTGAAAGGCAGGTGCCACATGAAAGCTCGTCTGGCAGTTGCAACCGCGGCTCTGATCGCCGCTACGCTTCCGTACCCCGTCCGCGCGCAGGACGACGAGGACGGTCCTGGACGCGGGGTAGCCCGCATCAGTTTGATCAACGGCGACGTCAGCGTCCGCCGCGGCGACACGGGCGAGTTTGTAGCCGCGGCCATCAACAGCCCCGTCGTCGTGCTCGACCGGGTCGTCACCGGCGTCAACTCCCGCGCCGAGGTGCAGCTCGACTACGCCAACTACATGCGCCTCTCGGGCGAGGCTGAAATCCGCCTTTCGCAATTGGAGAACCGCCGCTACCAGATCCAGGTGGCGCGCGGCATGGTGACTTATAATGTTCTGCGCGACAGCGACGCCGAGGTTGAGATCGCCACGCCGGCCATCTCCCTGCGCCCGCTGAAGCGCGGCATCTACCGCATTGAGGTTCGCCCCGACGACACCACCATGGTCACCGTCCGCTCGGGCGAACTGGAAGTCTTCACGCCGCAGGGCTCCGAGCGCCTGAAGTCGGGACGCACCATGATGGCCCGTGGCAGCCAGGACAACCCCGAGGTCCAGGTGGTGTCGGCCGAGCGCCGCGACACCTGGGACGAGTGGAACGAATACCGCAACCGCGACCTTGAGCGCGCCCACGAGAACACCTACCGCTACGTCAACCGCGACGTGTATGGCGCCGAGGATCTCTACGGCCATGGCGATTGGATCTACAACGCGCCTTACGGCTATGTCTGGTCGCCGCGCGTGTCGGCCGGCTGGGCCCCTTACCGTTACGGCCGCTGGACGTGGGTCGATTGGTATGGCTGGAGCTGGGTCAGCTACGACTCCTGGGGCTGGGCTCCTTATCACTACGGCCGCTGGTTCTATTCCGGCAACCGCTGGTGCTGGTGGCCGGGCGGACTGGGCGGACGCCACTACTGGCGGCCCGCGCTGGTGGCCTGGGTCGGCTGGGGCGGCGGCGGCGTTGGCATCGGCTTTGGCCGTGTGGGCTGGATTCCGCTCGCACCTTATGAGCGCTTCCACCCCTGGTACGGCAATCGCTACTACGGCGGCTTCCGCAACCGGACCTACATCGACAACAGCGTCAATATCGTCAACAATGTCAACATTTACAACACATATCGAAACTCCCGCGTGAACAACGGAATCACCGGGGTTAACGGCTCCGAATTTGGCCGTGGACGCCAGCGGTATGAGTCGTTCAACTCGCGCGACCTGAACCAGGCATCGCTCGTGCGCGGCCAGGTTCCGTACGCGCCGGACCGTGACAGCGTGCGGTTCACCGACCGCGAAACGCGCATCACCCGGGCCGGCAACGACAACCAGCGCTTCTACTCCCGAGGCACCCCGGCTTCCGTTGACCGGGTGTCCTTCGACGACCAGCGCCGCGGCATGGAACAGGTGAGCCGGCGAACCTTTGGCGAGTCCGGCGAGCGCGTGGCCCGCGGCGGCGAATCCGGCGGCGGTGTGTCGCGCGGTTCCGAATCGAGCGGCGGTTCGCGCCAGGCCGACAGCTTCACCAGGGGCGGGGAATCGGGCGGCCGGTCCGCCGTGGCCACCGACAGCGGCCGCGGTTCCGGCGATAGCTCCGGCTCCGGCTGGCGCCGCTTTGGCGAACCTTCCGGCCGAACGGCCGACACGGCCCGTGGCTCGGAATCGCGCGGCGGGCGTGAATCCGGCCAAGCTGCGAGCCAAGGTAGCGTCGTGCGAGGCCAGGAATCACGCGGCAGCGAAGGCGTTCAGTCGCGTACCGGCTCCAATTCCAGCGGCCAGTCCGATGGCTGGCGGCGGCTGGGTTCGAGCGGCGGCCGGTCGAGCGACACCGGCGGCTCGCGGCAATCCGAGTTCGGCACGCGCGGTTCGGCCGATCGCGGCGTGGAGAGCCGTGGCGCGGAAGGCTCCAACCGTTCCAGCGGCACCGACGTCGGTGGCCGTTCCTCCTCCAGCGACTCCAACGGTTGGCGCCGCTTTGGCGACCCCGGCTCTGCCGGCTCGCAGCGCAGCGTCGACCGCGCCCCTTCCTATGGAGATCGCGGAACGTCGGGCTCCCGCGGCTCGTCAGTCGATCGAGGATCTACGAGCGATCGTAGCTCGTCAGTCGACCGCGGCTCCTACTCAGGGCGCTCGCAAAGCTCGGATCGCTCGGCTGGACGCTCCTATGAGTCGCCCCGCATCAGCCCGCCGGTGGTCCGCGAACGCAACAATGAGAGCTACGGCGGGCGTTCCAGCGGCCGCACCGAAGAGCGCTCCCAGCCGCGCTACACCCCGAGAAGCTCGGGAGGCGACTACGGTGGCCGTTCCAGCAGCCCCAGCTTCGGCGGTGGAGGACGCTCCTCGGGCGGTGGCTCCAGCCCCAGCTTCGGCGGTGGCGGAAGGTCGTCCGGTGGCGGTTCCAGCCCTAGCTTCGGCGGCGGGCGCTCCTCCGGCGGTGGCTCCAGCCCCAGCATGGGCGGTGGTGGTGGCGGACGTTCCTCAGGCGGCGGAGGCCGAGGCGGACGCAACCAGTAACGGTTGATCCCGATCAAGTTCTTCCTGGTAACACTCATCCCTCACGGGCCCACTGGAAACGGTGGGCCCGATTTGTCATGCCGAGTGCCGGCCGGCACAGGATATTTATCTTACATAATGCATGTTATCGGAAATCGGATATGCGATAGCAGTACCAACCCCTCCTGGCACTTCCGGCTCTATTGCCATCCGGCGCCAACGTGATAGCATCAAGTTTTCCATGACTCACCCCTCCAGCGCGGCTCATCCCCTGCTCTGGAAGCGTGACGGCGCCGATTCAGCGGGCCACGACGTCGGCGTGCGCCAGGAGTTGGAAACCCTCTATCACGCTCACGCCGAAACCCTGTTGCGATATTCGGTCAACGCCACGGCAAGCCTCGAGTTCGCCCGCGAAGCCGTGCAGGAGGTCTTCCTCCGGTACGCCGAGCTGAGGCAACTGGAGGCTCCGCCACCAACTCCGCTGGTCTGGCTGTTGCGAGCCCTCCGCACCCATATTGCGCGGCGCGCGCGCGAGCGCGACCGGCGGGAGACGGGCCGACTGTCGCGCTCCCCGGTGGCCGATCCGGCTCCTTCGCCCGAAACCCTGGCCCTGTTGAGCGAGGCACGCGGGATTATCGACCGCTTGGCCGCGCCGCGTGAGTTGGAGTGCTTTCTGTTGCGCAGCGAGGGCCTTTCTTACCAGGAAATCGCCAAAGTGATGGACATCAGCGTCGGCACCGTGGGAGCGACGCTGGCCAGGGCCGTGCGCAAACTGGAGCATGTTCTTGAGCCGCAGGAAGGCGCCAACCGTTGAAGGCCGAGCGCATCCGGCAGTGGTGTCGCGGCTGGCGAAACGCCCACGCACGGGAAGGCGAGCTGATGGCGCTGCTCGATGGCGAGCTGAGCCAACCGGACGCCGGCCGGGTCGCTTCGCACACAAGCCAGTGTGCCTTCTGCCGGCGGCAGCTCAATCTGCTGCGCCATGCCAGCGAACAGGCCAAGACGTTGGGGCGGCCGCTGCCCGCCGGGTTGCTTGAGGAAACGAGAGCGGCCCTCTTTGAGCAGGTGCGCGGAGAGCAGGTGCGCGGACGCCTCAGCGGCCTGCCCTCCGAGTCCGCCGTCCGGGCTGCTCTGGGCGATCGCTTCTCCTCACGCCTCAGCGGTTCGCCGGAACAGGTTCAGGCGGCTATACAGACCATGACTGGCGCGGCGCACCCATCGATGGCGATGCTCCAACTGCCGCGCTTTGTCTGGTTCGCGGCCGGGCTCTTCGGCGCCCTGGCGCTGGCGGCGTGGCTCTCGTGGATGGCGTTTGGCGGATGGTCGCCGGCCACCCCCGGCGATTTCGCCGCCGTGGAAGCGGTGTTTGGCACGCCATACAAGATCTTCCTCACGCTGATGGCGGCGGCGGGCGCGATGCTCTCGTTCGGCGCCATGCGGCAGTTCCCCCGGCATCATCCGTTGCATGCCGCCTGGCAAGTGCTCGGTGTGGCTGCCGTCTGCCGGCTGCTGGGCGGGGTTTGGGTGGCCGCGCCCTGGATCGTCACCGGATCAGCGATGCCGCACCATGAGGCGGCGGGGCTGTTCATTGCCGGCCCGGTGTCTCTGTGTGCGCTCGGCTTCGGCTTGTTGTGTGCGCTTCGCGCTTATCGTTCTCTTGGACTCACCTGGACGCCCCGGCCCGCCGATTACGCACTGCTCATCGCCGGCGCGCTGTTCACGCTGCGCCACGCCGGACAGATCGCCGGCATCCTCTGGCACGGGCCGTTGCCGGAACCCATGGTGATGTTGGGCTGGCTCTCTGACCCCGCTTTGCTCTTCACGCTCGCCGTAGCCGTACCGCTGCGGCGCATTGCCGCTTCGCAGGGCGGCGGGCTGGTGGCGGCCTGCTGGTCGTCCATGGCCGCCGGGACCATGCTCACCTTCCTCGGCAACCAGATGCTGTTCCTCGAGACCAGCTTCTACCTGCCCTGGCCCTATACCTCGATCACCTGGCTGATCTGGATTCCGGCCGCGGCGGCCTTCACTCTGGGTCCGGCCTATCAGTTCGCGGCCAACGCTTCCCCGCTCGCCCGCCCTCACCTGGAGTCGCCAACAGTCAGCTGAGTGCGCTACGATCATGCGCGGTATGGACCACGCGATTTCCTCTTCCTCCGCGCTGACGCCTCTGGCTGGAAAGGTGGCGCTCGTCACCGGTGGAGGCCGCGGCATTGGCAAAGCCATCGCACAGCGTCTCGCCGCCGCCGGGGCAACGGTGGTCATCGCCAGCCGCAAGCTCGACAAGCTGCGGGCAACCGCCAATGAGTTCGCTTCCCTGCCCGGACGCACCCTTCCCCTCGCCTGCCATGCCGGACGCAAAGACGAACTGGAACGGCTGGTGGCCGAGACCATCGAACGCGCCGGGCCCATCGACATCCTTGTCAACAACTCGGCCACCAACATCGGTCAAGGCGCGGCGCTGGAGGTCACCGACGAGGCGTTCCTGAAGACGACGGAGCTGAACGTTCTTGCCCCGCTGCGGTTGGTGCGCCTGGTTGTGCCGTCGATGATCGAACGCGGGCAAGGCGGCAGCATCATCAACATCGCCTCCATCGCCGGCCTGCGGCCGCAGCGCGGCGGCCTCGTCTACAGCTTCACCAAGGCCGGACTGATCATGATGACGCGCGTGTGGGCGATGGAATTCGGGCTCTACAACATTCGCGTCAACGCCATCTGCCCCGGCCTGATTCAGACCGACTTCTCGGAACTGTTCTGGAAGGACCCGGAGTATGTCGGCGCGCTCGAGCGCTCTCAGCCGCTGCCGCGCGTGGGGCGGCCCGAAGAGATCGGCGGCATCGCGCTGTATCTGGCCTCCGAGGAATCGAGCTTCGTCACCGGCCAGTGTTTCACCATCGACGGCGGCAACACGGCGGTGTGAGCGGCGGATCCCGGGGGGGCGGGTGCGAAAAGACCACGCCGCACGCGCGCGATCTGATAAGTTAGCACGAGTGTCTGCCACAGCTCAGGGGCCAACCGTTCCCGCCGATCATCACAAGGACCTCTACGCGCTCGACCCGCGCGACATCGAGCAGCCGCCTCGCGGCTTTTGGCCCATCCTGCGCCGCATCGGGCCGGGCATGATCCTGGCCGCCTCCATCGTGGGCTCCGGCGAGTTGATCGCCACCACCACGCTTGGCGCCGAAGTGGGCTACGTCTGCCTGTGGGTGATCCTCCTGAGTTGCATCGTCAAACCGGCGCTGCAGGCTGAGATCGGGCGCTATTCGATTGCCACCGGGCAAACCGGACTGGCCGGCTTCAACCGCATCCCCGGCCCGCGCCTGGGAGTGAACTGGGTGGTGTGGGGCTGGGCGGCGATGATCACCATGACCCGCTTCCAGATCGGCGCCATGTTCGGCGGCGTGGCCCAGACGCTGCATATGCTCATGCCCGGCGTCCCGGTGGCGGTGTGGGTGCTGCTGCTGCTGGCCGTCACGCTGCTGCTGCTGCTCGGCGGCGGCTATGAGCGCATCGAAGGGCTGGCCACGATCAAGGTCGGGCTGTTCACGCTGCTGACGTTTCTCTGTTCGCTGATCCTGCTGCGTAGTCCTGGGTTTCAGTGGGCCGACCTCAAGCAAGGCTTGGAGTTTACCCTCCCCCCAGGCGGGCTCACTTCGGCCGTGGCGGTGTTCGGCATCACCGGCGTCGGGGCGAGCGAACTGTTCATGTATCCCTATTGGTGCGTGGAAAAGGGCTATGCCCGCAAGACCGGGGCGCGAGTGGAGGGCGAGGGCACGGCCGGGGCTGCCTGGCGCGAGCGCGCCTTCGGCTGGGTCCGCGTGATGAATATGGACATCCTGGCCTCCATGTGCATTTATACGGTGGCCACCATCGCCTTCTACCTGCTGGGCGCGGGCGTGCTCCACTCACGCGGCCTGGTGCCGGCTTCGAACGACATGATCCCGGTGCTCTCCAACATGTACACCCAGACCCTCGGCGGCTGGTCGGTGGGCATTTTCTACATCGGGGCGATTGCCACGCTCTATGGGACCATTTTCGCGGCCACGGCGGCCGAGTCGAGGGTGGCGGCGGACATGTGCCGGCTGCTAGGGAAGTTCGAAGCCGACGACTACCAGGCGCGCATCCGCTACCGGCGGCGCTTTGTGTGGATCCTGACAAGCGTTTCAGCAGGACTGTACCTTTTAGTGCAGTCTCCGGTGACGATGGTCAAGGCGGGCGGTGTGGCGCAAGCCATCATGTTACCGGTGATTGCCGTCGGTGCATTATTTCTACGGTACCGGCTACTTCCCCCCGAAGTTCGCCCGCCCGCGTGGCAAACAATAGGGTTGTGGATCGCGTCCCTTGCTACAATCTCGTTGATGGCCTATTACACTTTTTTGCTGCTGAAATGAAAATAGTACTATGACGCAAAGAAAAGCCGTGGTAACGTCGATGTTATAGACCACGTCTCTCTAGACGTACTGGTGTTGTGGGTAGGCCCTCCGAACTACCCATCTCCAGTTGGTCCACTTACCTCGCCCAGGTGAGTGAGCCGACCGGCGGGTATCTTCCTCCGAGTATCCGCCGGTTTTCCTTTTTCAGCATCTCCAACACATTCTGCACTTTAGCCGTCATCACCGGACGTGTCGCCCACATCAGCCAGGAGACCGGGACGAAGCCCGCCGCGGTCGCCGCAAAGGGCGTCCGAAGGATGGCGCGGATCGCCGAGGCGGCCAAAAACGGCCGTTTCAGGGCCATGCGGCACAGGTCGAGATAGGCATCCACAGGGGCGTGGTGAGCGGCGTAAAACCCGGCAATTGCACCGGTAAGCAGGGCGCACAACTGGCCGGAACCGGTGAAAGGATCGAGAAAACTCAGGGCGTCGCCCGCAGGGTACCGCCGGTTGTAGTACTGTTTAAATTCCTGAATGTAAAGAACGGGGCCAGTCGTGATCCAGCTCATGGATCGGCGGAGCGGCGCCAGCAGCGCGGAAAAGCCGGGCAGTGTGGCCAGGAAGTTGTCGATGCGGAAGCGGACAGCGGCCAATTCGGACTCCAGGGCGATGCCGCACACATTCGTGAAGCCGCCCTCCACCTGGTTCACTCCGACGTAGGTGGAGCGGTCGAAGTAAAGTGTGAGAGGTGTGCGCGGATCTCCCTGAAAATGAGCCTTAAATCCGAAATAGCGTTGGCCTCGCGGGGCGCTGGCAGGGGGCACGGAGCCGTGGCGTCCCAAGGCGGTGACGGTCGGGCGGATTCCCTGCCCCTGAGTGGCCGGCTGTGGGGCTCGCTGGCGATGCAGCGTTGCGCCGAGGGCCTGGGCGTGACGGACCAGCAGGTGGTCGAGGGCGAAACGGCTGAGGCCGAAGGCGGGTTCTGAAAGCGCGGACACTTGGGAGTGCGTGCCGAACTGAAGGTGAAGTTGGGTGTAGCGGACAGGTTTTAGTTCCAGGAACTGCTGGCCCAACCCAAGGGAATCCAACACCGGCAGAACCTCCGGCGAGAGGAACTCGCCGCACACCTTTTGGCGGGGAAACGGTGACGGATCATAGAGATCCACCTCCACCCCGCAGAGCCGGGCGGCGATGGCGGCGGACGAACCGGCCAGTCCAGCGCCGTGAACCTCGATGCCGCTCACAGCCCTCCGGCGTCGACGGTGCGGCCCTGGCGCTGGATGGCGGCGCGCAGCCCGCGCTTGGCCCCGGCGCTCTCCGGATACTGATCCAGCGCTTCGCGGAAGGCGCGCTCGGCGAGGGCGGGCTGATTGTGCTCGAGGGCGCGGGCGCCGAGGACTTCCAGCACCGGGCGCGGGTAGTTGGGCGGCTCGTTGTAGCGGGCGGCGCGTTCGGCACGGGCGGCGGCTTCGAGATCGCGCAGGCCGGCCTCGATCTCGCCGGCGGCGATCTTCATCTGGGCCCGGAGTTCGTCATGAGCGACGCGCACGGGTACGAGGGCGAAGGGGCGGGAGACGGCGCGTAGATCCTCAATGGCTTTGCGCATCTCGCGTTCGGCGGTTTGGGTGGCGGCGAGGTTGCGCTTGGCGAGGTGGGCCTGGGCGACGGCCCAGGCGCGCCAGGCCTGCTCGCGAGGCTTGTCGTGCACGGGCAGCGACGTGCCGTCGAGGATGAGGTCCCATTTCTCGTGCTGGACAAGGGTCCGCATGACGGCGAACCAGCCCTGGCGGTAGGCGGTGCGGTAGTTGTCGGCCTGGCGGGCTTCGCGCGGGGTTTCCTTGTAGGCGAGCAGGCTGCGGGCGGCTTCCAGCGCTTTCTCGAATTCGCCCTGGAAACTGTGGGCAGTGGCCAGGAAATGGACGTTGTGGCCGTGGTGGCCGTTGCCGGCGAGCGAGTCTTCGTTGAGCCAGTAGACCTCGTTCTTGGCGGCGGCGGCGAAGGCGTCGGCGGCGTCCTGCCAGCGGCCGGTCTGGGCGTAGATGTGGCCGGGCATGTGGAGGCCGTGGGGGATGTTCCAGGCGAGCTTGCCGTAGCGGTCGCAGGAGGTCCAGGCGTCCTTGGCGAAGGAGGAACCCTCGAAGCCGTGGATGACGTAGTGGTTGACGCCGGGGTGCTGGGGCGCGTCGTTGAGCAGGGCGCGGAGGATCTCGGCGGCCTCGGTGGAGCCGGCGCGCGGCGTCTTGGAGGGGAGCTCGAAGCCGCTCATGATGTGCAGGGCGAGGTAGGAGCGGGCCTCGACCTCGTGGGGGTGCTTCTCGATCAGCTTGCGCAGACCGGCGACATAGCCGAGGTTGGGGTCCTTTTGCGTGACGTCGCGGCGGGCGTAGGCGGCGGCGATGTAGAGCTTTTCGAGCGGCGTCGCTTTGCCGGGGACGGCCGCCAGTTCGACAGCGCGCTTGGCGGCGGCCACGGCGCGGGCTTCGGCTCCGTTGGGCGGCTCGGTGCGCGGCTTGGCGTTGGGATCGGCGCCGTTAACGAGGTCAAGCTGGAAGCCGGGGCGATAGTCGCCGGCGGCGACCATGGCGATGCCCCACTGAGGCATGGGGGCGGCAGGGTCGAGCGCGGCGGCCTGGAGGAAGCTGCGTTCGGCTTCGCGGGCCCAGAAGGAGTGCATCTGGGCGACGCCCTGGTTGAAGAACTTCTGGGCTTCGGGGCTGGAGGTGGTGATCTTGAAGTCGATGGGCCCCTGACCGTCGAGGAGCTTGGCGGGAAGCGACGGGGGAACGCTGCCCGGCGGCGGGGCGCAATTGTCGGCCTTGGGTGTGGGCTGCGCGAACAGCACCGGGGCAAAGGCGAGCAGCAGGCTGGCTGAGAGTTTCATGCTGGGCTCCTGTAGGAGATGGTAGCGGATTCAGCCTGTCATTTTGGAACCATCTCTGTTAGCATCTCCGCGAAGGAGGAGTTGTTGTGCAGGATGAGATCGCGATCCGGATGATGGAGCTAACGACGCAGAACCTCAAGAAGTTGAACAGTATTTGCTGCTTGCAGAGCGCCGCGCTGTTTGAGATGCTGACCAACCCAGGGAGGACGACGGTGGTTGCCGGCTACCTGCAGGAATCCCAAACTCTGATCGGCAAGGCGGCCGATGAGCAGGCGCAGATGGAGACGAAGATCACGTATCTGAAGCAGGGCGTGGCGATCTAGCGGCGGGCTCAGGCCTTCACGTAGAGCAGGACGGCCTCGGCGATGAGGGCGGGTTTGGGTTCGTTTTGTAAAAAAACTTCCTGTCGCCAGACGGCCTGCCAGCCGAGGGGGTGGTCGTCGAACGAGGCGAGTGTAGCATGGAGGCGGACGCGGGAGCCCGCCTTGACGGGCGTGGGGTAGCGTAGCTTGTTGAGCCCGTAGTTAATTGTCATTTTGAGAGGGGCGTGAACGGCTACGCACTGGTGCATCAACATGGGCAGGAGCGAGAGGGTGAGGAAGCCGTGGGCGATGGTGGCGCCGAAGGGGGACTCGGCGGCGGCGCGGGCGGGGTCGGTGTGGATCCACTGGTGGTCGCCGGTGGCGGCGGCGAAGGCGTTGATGCGCTCCTGGGTGATTTCGAACCATTCGCCGACGGCGACTTCCCTGCCCTGGCAGGCGCGGAGTTCGTCGATGGTGGCGAACTCACGCATCGAACTTGCCGCTCCCTTCGGCCAGTGAGAGGAGCAACGGGGCGGGCTGCCAGCCGAGGGCGCGGATGCGGTCGCAGATGGCGGCGAGGCCTTCGAGCTCAGCCCACTTCATGGGACCGCCGCGCCAGGCGGGGAAGCCGTAGCCGTTCACATAGATGATGTCGATGTCGACGGCACGCAGCGCGATGCCTTCGGCGAGGATCTTCGCGCCCTCGTTGACGAGCGAGAGCAGCGTGCGTTCGAGCACCTCGTCGCTTGAGATGGCGCGGCGGGTGATGCCTTGCTCGCGGGCGACGGTTTCGACGATGGCGGTGACTTCGGGATCAGGTACGGGCTTGCGGTCAGGGCCGTAGAGATACCAGCCCTTGCCGGTCTTCTGGCCGTAGCGGCCGAGTTCGGCAAGACGGTCGCCGGCCTTGGCGTAGCGGACGCCCGGTTGTTCGAGATGTTTGAACTCCTGGCGGATGCGCCAGCCGACGTCGATGCCGGCGAGGTCGCCGACGGCGAGGGGGCCCATGGCCATGCCCCACTTTGAGAGCTCATCGTCGACGAAGCTCGGCTCGGCGCCTTCTTCGACGAGGAAGACGGCCTGCGACATGTATTCGTGGAACATGCGGTTGCCGATGAAGCCGCGGCAGTTGCCGGCGAGCACGCCGACCTTCTTCAAGCGCTTGGCGAGGTCCATCGAGGTGGCGATGACGCTATCGGAGGTCTCCCTGCCGCGCACGATTTCGAGCAGGCGCATGACGTGGGCGGGGGAGAAAAAGTGATGCCCGATGACTTGCGAAGGACGCCGGGTGGAGGCGGCGATGGCGTCGATGTTGAGGGTAGAGGTGTTGGTGGCGAGGATGGCGCCGGGCTTGGCGATGGTGTCGAGATGAGCGAAGGTTTGCATCTTCAGTTCGAGATTTTCGAAGACGGCTTCGATGATGATGTCGGCGGTGGCGAAGCCTTCGTAGGTGAGAGTGGGTGAGAGCAGGGCGAGGCGCTTTTCGGCATCGGCGGCGGTGATGCGGCCCTTTTCGACGGCGCTGGCGAGGTTGCGGCGGATGCGTGCGACACCGGCGTCGAGGGCCTCCTGGCCGGCCTCTTGCAGCGCGACGGGGATGCCGGCGTTGAGATAGCAGGTGGCGATGCCTGAGCCCATGGTGCCGGCGCCGACGATGGCGGCCTGGGCGATGGGGGTGATGGGGGCATCCTTGGCGAGGCCGGGAATCTTGGCCACGGTGCGTTCGCCGAAGAAGATGTGGATGAGCGCTTTCGATTGCGAGGAGAAGAGGCAGTCGTTGAAGAGGCTGGCTTCAAAGGCGCAGCCTTCGGCGAAGGTGAGGCTGGCGGCGGCTTCGACGGCGTCGATGGCGGCCAGGGGGGCGGTTTGGCCGCGGAACTTTTTCGAGACGCGGGTGCGCAGTGCGAGCAGGCTTTCCTGGGCGAGTTTGTCGTGGCGGTCGCGGACCTTGGAGATGGGGCGGGTGGCGGCGTCGAGGGCGAAGTCGATGGCGCCGGAGCGGAGGTCGCCGGCGATGAGGGCGTCGATGATGCCGGCCTGGTGGGCTTCGAGGGCGGAGATGGGGTCGCCGGAGGAGCAGAGTTCAGCGGCTTTGGTGACGCCGCAGAGTCGGGGCAGGCGCTGGGTGCCGGCGGCGCCGGGGATGATGCCGAGCTTCACTTCAGGCTGGCCGACCTGGGCCGTGGCGACGGCGACGCGATAGTGGCCGGCCATGGCGACTTCGAGTCCGCCGCCGAGCGCGGTGCCGTGGATGGCCATGACGACGGGCTTGGGGCAATCCTCGATGCCTTCGAGGAAGCGGTAGAGGGCGAGGCGGGGCTTTTCGCCGGAGACGATTTTGCCGAACTCGCGGATGTCGGCTCCGGCGATGAAGGTGCGTCCGCCGCCGATGACGACGACGGCGCGGGCTTCGGCGTCGGCGGCGGCGCGCTCAATGGCGGTCTGGATGCCCTCAGGGACGCCGGGTGAGAGGGCGTTCACGGGCGGGTTGTCAATGGTGACAACGGCGACACCGCGGTCGAGTTCGTAGCGGACGAGTTCGGACATGAATGGCTCCTAGACCTGGCCGATGGGGGCAAGGGCGCGCGTTTCACCGGAGAGGCCTTCCGGCAAGGTGATGGCTTCGATGCCAAGGGCGCAGAATTCGGGTGAGGGGCCGAGGCCCATGCGGCGCTGCAGCAGGCAGACGCCGGCGGTTTCGAGCGTGGACCAGCGGGCGCGGAAGTCGGCGTAGCTCATGCCATTGGGCTTGGAGAGCCAGACGGAGTGGCGCGCTTCGTCGATGGCGCAGCCGGGATAGGTGATGTCGTAGAGGCTGCCCGCGCCGGCGCCGGCCATGGCGGCGATGACGTGATGGGGCGCTTCGCAGGGGCCGGTGACGGCGTGCTCGTTGATGGGGTCGAGGCGCGAGGAGTCGTCCATGACATACCAGTCGGTGTAGACGCGCTGGCCGGCGCCGAACCAGGGCACCGACTCCATGCGGAACGACTGGATGTCGGTGACGTCGCCCTGTTGTTTGAAGACGCTTTCGAAGGCGAGCAGCGCGCCGGCGTATTCATCGAGCGCGATGCCCGCGCGAGGCTGATGCCAGAAGACATAGACGAGCATGAGCTTCAGTGTATGCTAAGCCCGATGCTGGGCCAACAGATTGTGGCGGTGCGCGAGGGGCATGCGTTCGATGAGGGCGCGCTGCGGGCGTATCTGCTGGGCCGGTTGGAGGGCGTGGAGGCGGGGCTGGGTGTGCGGCAGTTTGCGGGCGGGCAGTCGAATCCGACGTTTCTCTTGGAGTGCGGCGGGCGGCGGTATGTGTTGCGCAAGAAGCCGCCGGGGGATCTGCTGCCGTCGGCGCATGCGATTGAGCGGGAGTACCGCGTGATGACGGCGGTGGCCGGGCAGGGCTTGCCGGTGGCGCGGCCGATTCTGTTTTGCGACGACGCGGGCGTGATTGGGACGGTGTTCTATGTGATGGAGTTTGTCGAGGGGCGTGTGTTTCGCGACCTGACGCTGCCGGGCGTGGAACCGGGCGAACGGGCGGCGCTGTTTGATGCGATGAACGCGACGATGGCGCGGTTGCATGGGCTCGACTATGAAGCGGCGGGGTTGGCGGGGTATGGGAAGCCGGGGAATTACTTTGCGCGGCAGATTACGAGGTGGTCAGCGCAGTATGTGGCCTCGACGCGGGAGCAACTGCCGGCGATGGTTCGGTTGATGGAGTGGCTGCCGGCGAATATTCCGCCGGGCGAGGAGACGGCGGTGGCGCATGGCGATTTCAGAATGGAAAATCTGATATTCCACGCGACCGAGCCGCGCGTGGTGGCCATTCTCGATTGGGAGCTGTCGACGCTGGGGCATCCGCTGGCCGACTTGGCGTATAACTGCATGCCCTGGAACCTGGAGCACGGGCAGTATCACGGTTTGCGCGGGCTGGATTTGCAGGCAATGGGGATACCGGATGAGCGCGCGTATGTGGCGGCGTACTGTGCGCGGACGGGGCGGGCGCCGATTGCGCATTGGGAGTTTTATATGGCGTTTTCGCTGTTCCGCATGGCCTCGATTGCGCAGGGCGTGTATGCGCGGAGCCTGGCGGGGAATGCGAGTTCAGAGAGCGCGGCCGGGTTTGCGGGGACGGCGGAGGTGTTGGCGGGGCGGGCGTGTGAGTTGATCGGGGCGAACTAGAGCGCTTCGCGCACAAGACGCGCGGTGTCGTCCGCGGAGGGGATGCGCACGACATCGAAGCCGGCGGCGCGGCCGGAGGCGAGGCCGGCTTCGGAGTCTTCGACGACGAGCGGGCGCTGCACGCCGAGGCGTTCGGCGGCGAGCAGGTAGGGCTCGGGGTCGGGCTTGAGGCGCTTCACGTCTTCGCCGAAGACGGTGACGCGGAAGAAGTCGCGCACGCCTGCGTATTCGAGCGGCGGCTCCACTTCGGCGCGTCCGCTGGAGCTGACTACGGCGAGGGCGACAGGGCCAAGCGGACCGCCAGCGAGCTCGGCAATGAGAGTGCGCGTGGCCTCGGGCATGAGGACGCGCTCCTTCACACGCTCGCGGAAGATCTGCTTCTTGTAGGGGTAGAGGTCCCAGATGGGATCGAAGAGGTCCTGGCGGCCGTGGATGTCGCACAGGGCCTGGATCATGTGTTTGTCGGAGACGCCGATGCAGCGGGCGACGTAATCGTCCCATTGCAGCGAGAGGCCGAAGCGGGCCAGCACGTCGTTCCAGCACTCGTAGTGGAGCGGTTCGCTATCGACCAGGACACCGTCGAAGTCAAAGAGCACGGCGTCGTAGCGCGCGCTCATTGGCCGATCCGCACCGACTGGATCATCTGGTCGAAGGCGCCGCGGGCGTTGTTGAGGTCGTTCTCAGGGGCGATGAAGACGAAGTAGGTCATGCCGCCTTGCATCTCCACGGTGACGAGCCAATCGACCTCATTGCCGCCCCAGGGGGAAGGCGAGGTGAGCATGGTGAGGTAGGCGCGCTTGTTGTCGACGCGCTGTTCGCGCGGGTTGCCGCTGACGCGCATGCCCTGGTTGCCCTGGGACAGTTGCTGGATGAGGGCCTGGGTGTCTTTGGCGAAGTCGCCGGACTGCGATTTGACCTGGTTGATGACGACGCCGTAGCCGATGGCGGTCTGGCCGCCCTGCTGCTGAAAGAGCCCGGCGCGTGGGGCGATGGTGACGTTGGCGGTGTTCTGGCCGAAGACCTCCCAGTTGGAGGGATATTGCATTTGCAGGCCCTGGGTTTGGAAGTTCTTGAAGCCGCCTTGGGGGCGGGCCTGTTCGACGGTGCCGCCCTGGGCAGCGGCGGCGGTGGCGCCCTTGGGCTTCTCCATTTTGGGGAGCGCTTTGGCGACCTGCTGGATGCGCTTGAAGTCACCGGTTTCGCCGCTGTACTGCTTGGCGCCCATGAGCTGGATTTCCTGCTGGATGCGCTTCTGGCGGTTGCCGGGGTTGGGGTGGGAGGACATCATGTTGGTGATCCAGTTTCCCTTCCCCGATTCGGCTTCGAGCTTCTCGAAGAAGCGGGCCATCTCGATGGGGTTGTAGCCGGCCTGGTGCATGATGCGCGAGCCGAGGATGTCGGCGTCGGTTTCCGCGTTGCGAGAAAACTTGAGCAGCAGCGAGTTGGCGCCGAGGCCGATGCCGAGCTGGGCCAGCATGCCGGTGAGGCCGCCCTTGCCGCCGAGCATCTGGCCGCCGAGCATGGCGGGCAGTTGGAGAAGCTGAGCCTTGGAGGCCTGGTTGGTGCCGTGGCGGAGGGCGACGTGGGAGATCTCATGGGCCAGCACGCCGGCGAGTTGGGCTTCGTTGTCGGCGGCGAGGATGAGGCCGGTGTGGGTGAAGGTGGGGCCGCCGGGCAGGGCGAAGGCGTTGATGGAGGGATCGTAGACGACCTTGAACGAGTAGGGATATTTGTCGGCCTCGGGGGCTTTGGCGAGCTTTTCGCCGACCGTGCGGATCCACTTGTTGAGCTCGGCGTTGTCGACCACGGGCATTTCGCGCTCGACCTGGGCGGCGTATTCAGCGCCCATTTGCACGTCCTGTTCCTTGGAGAAGAGGTTGAAGCCGGGCTTGACCTTTTTCGCTTTGGACTGGCTGAAGGCGGTGGCGGCAACCAACAGTCCCAAGAAGATGAAACGCGTGATCCGAGTGTGTGTCATGTGGATGCTCTCTCCGAGTTCGATGCCCAAGTTGCGCGGCGGGTTGCGGGCGGTTTCCGTCCGTCTCCGCGGTGCGATCCCGCTCACCAGTTATAATAGCGAAATGTTACAGCCCACCGAGAAAATCTGGCACAACGGAAAGTTCATTGGATGGCACGAAGCGCAGCTTCATGTCCTTTCCCACGTCGTCAGCTATGGCAGCTCGGTCTTTGAGGGCATCCGGTGTTACGAGACGGCGCAGGGACCGGCGGTGTTCCGGCTGCGCGAGCATATGAAGCGGCTGATTGAATCGGCCAAGATCTATCGTATCGACAACATTGGATTCTCCGTGGACGAGCTGAGCGTAGCTGCGCTTGAGCTTGTCGCGGTCAACAAGCTCAAATCCTGCTACATCCGTCCCATCGTGTTGCGGGGGTACGGCGAGATTGGCGTATTGGGTTGGAAGAACCCGATTGAGACCTACCTGGCTTGCTGGGAATGGGGCAAGTATTTGGGCGAGGAGGCGCTGGCGCAGGGGGTGGATGTCTGCATCTCCAGCTGGACGCGCTCGGCGCCGAATACGCTGCCCACGCTCTCCAAGGCCGGCGGCAACTACCTCAGCTCGCAGTTGATCCGCATGGAGGCGGCCGTTAACGGCTACTCCGAAGGCATTGCGCTCGACACCAGCGGGCTGGTGAGCGAGGGCTCGGGCGAGAACATCTTCGTGATCAAGGACGGCAAGATCTACACGCCGCCGTTGAGCGCGGCGGTGTTGGGTGGCATCACGCGGGCCACGGCGGCGACGCTGGCCAAGGAGCTTGGCTTCGAGGTTGTCGAGATGAACATCCCGCGCGAGATGCTCTACATTGCCGACGAGATCTTCTTCACCGGCACGGCTGCCGAGGTGACGCCGATCCGCAGCATTGACCGCATTCAGATTGGACCGGGCCATCGCGGGCCGATCACGGAGGCGATCCAGCACGAGTTCTTCTCCATCGTGAACGGGACCAAGCCGGACCGTCATGGCTGGTTGTCGCCGGTGCCGGTTTCGGCGGCGGTGAAGTAGACGGTTTGACGGGAACGTGAACGACGGGGCGCTCTTGCGGGCGCCCCGTTTGTCATATGGCGGCGCGGAGTTGAGGAGGGGATGCGGACGTGCGCCCGGGAGGCGGGAAGACTCGCGCGGAGCGGTTGGATAGGATGAAGGGGATGCGCAACGTAGGCGCAAACCAGACGGCCACCTCCCCCGAGATATTCCGTCTGGCTCACGCCCACGCTGAACATGACAGTTGTACCAAGCGGGCGCGGCCAAGGCCAGAGAGAAGTTGCGCCGAGCGGTGGTTTTCATCAGGAAAATGGGCACGCGGAATCATGGGCTTAGAGCGTGGGCCGTGTGCAGAAGCTGTGGATAAAACAAAATGACCCAAACATGTTCCGGCATTGACGCCCTCACGGGGCAGGCGGTGGAGTTGCATTTCGATTCGCAGATCACGCTGGCCGAGCCGGTGTTGGAAGGCAAGGCGCTGAAACGGTATCTGGCGCCGGGCTTCATCGACATTCAGGTGAACGGCTATGCGGGGGTGGACTATTGTTCGCCATATGCGCCGCATGAGGAGATTGCGCGCAGCGTGCGGGTGCAGTTTGGCTGCGGGACGACGCGGTTGTTTCCGACAGTGATCACGGGTTCGAAGGATCACATGGCGGGGGCGGTGGCGAACCTCACCAAGGCGCGCGCGGCGCTGGGCGTGGAAGGGCGGGCGATGGAGGGGTTGCATATTGAGGGTCCGCACATTTCGGCCGAGGATGGCCCGCGCGGGGCGCACCCGGCGTTTGCGGTGCGTGCGCCGGATACCGACGAGTTTGACCGCTGGTGGGATGTCAGCGAGGGGTGGATCAAGCTGGTGACGATTTCGCCGGAGTGGCCGGAGGCGGCGGCGTATGCGGAGCATGTGGTGGGGAAGGGCGTGGTGGTTTCGATCGGGCATACCAAGGCCACGCGCGAGCAGATTCGCGATGTGGTGGCGGCGGGGGCGACCATGTCGACGCACCTCGGCAATGGGGCTCATGCGGTGATGGCGCGGCATCCAAACTACATCTGGGAGCAACTGGCCGAGGACCGGTTGACGGCGAGTTTCATTGTGGATGGCATTCACCTGCCGCAGAGTTTTCTGACGGTGGCGCTACGGGCAAAGGGGCTCGACCGGAGCGTGTTGATTACGGACGCGGTGATGCCGGCGGGTTGCGAGCCGGGGCGCTACAAGCTAGGTGAGGTGGAGGTGGATCTGCACGGGGGCAACCGCGTAACGGTGGCCGGGACGCAGCGGCTGGCCGGTTCGGCGCTGCGGATGGATGAAGGCGTGAACAAGCTGATGCAGATGGCGGGCTTGTCGCTGCGCGATGCGATCACGATGGCGACGCGGAATCCGGCGCGGGCGGGGCGTGTTGCCTCGCGGCTGCGGGGGCTGGAAAAAGGCGAACGGGCCGACATCGTGGAGTTTGATTTCGACGAAGCGGCCCGCGCGATTGCCGTGCGGCGTGTATGGGTGGGCGGAGAGCTGGTGTTCAGGGCCTAGTGCAGTGGAAGCTGACTAGGCGAGGGACTTCACGGCGCTCATCACGTTGTCGTAGTTGGGATGCTCGGACATCTCTTTCACATACTCGACGTGCTTGATGGTGTTGTCTTTGTCCAGGACAAAGATGGCGCGGGAGTGGATGCGCAGTTCCTTGATGAGGGTGCCGAAGGCCTGGCCGAAGTTCGCGTCGCGGTGGTCGGAAACCATCTTCACTTTGTCGATGCCGAAGGCGCCGCACCAGCGCTTTTGGGCGAAGGGGAGGTCCATCGAGAAGGTGTAGATTTCGACGCCGGGCATGTTGGCGGCTTCTTCGTTGAAGCGCTTGGTTTGGGCGTCGCAAACGGGGGTGTCGAGCGAGGGGACGACGCTGAAGACGCGCACGCTGTTGCCGGTGGTAGCGAGCGTAACGGGCTTGAGCGAGCCGTCGAGGGCTTCGAATTCAGGGGCTTTGTCGCCCACCTTCAGCTCAGGCCCGATGAGGGTGAAGGGATTACCGCGCAGGGTCATTGCTCCGGGACGTTCCATGTGTGCTGTTTCTCCTTGTGGTTGAACCATCACGATTGTAGCAACGCATCGAGGGCGGCCAAGGTGGTGACGGGGGCCTGGCAGGCGAAGTTTTCACAGACGTACGCGGCGGTCTGGCCTTCGAGGATGGGCATGGCGGCGATCTCTTCGTGCCAGCGGGCAAGGGCGGTGCGTTCGGCTTCATCGCGCGCGGCAAGCAGGGTGACGCCGGGGAGAAAGCGGAGGTCGGCGGCGCCGCGGAGGAGGTCGGCGGCGGGTCCGGTGAAGACGATCTGGCGCGGCTTGGCGCGGGAGATCATGTGGGCGCAGACCATGAGGGGCGCGACGACGGGTTGGGAGTTGAGGCGTGAGGCAAAGGCATCGAGGGCGCGCTGGGCGGAGCGCTGGAAGGCTTCGTTGCCGGTGATGGCGGCGAGGCGCAGCAGGGCGTTGACGGCGAGCGAGTTGCCGGAGGGCTCGGCGCCGTCGTAATCCTCCTTCATGCGCAAGAATCAGGCTCGCGTCGCCCTCGGCGCTGCTGAAGAAGCCGCCGCCTTCGCGGTCTTCAAAGCGGGCGCGCATGACGTCGGCCATTTTGCCGGCGGCTTCGATGTAGCGCAGGTCAAAGGTGGCTTCGTAGAGATCGACGAGGGCGCTGGCGAAGCCGGCGTAGTCGTCGAGGAAGCCGTCGATGGCGGCCTCACCGGCGCGGTAGCGGCGCAGCAGGCGGCCCGACGAGGCATCCCACATATTGGCGAGGATGAACTCGGCGGCGGCGACAGCGGCGTCGCGATAGCGGGGCTCGTTGAGAGCGCGGCCGGCAAGGGCGAGGGCGCTGATCATGAGGCCGTTCCAACTGGTGAGGATCTTGTCGTCCAGATGCGGGCGGACTCGCGATTTGCGCGCTTCCATGAGCTTGGCGCGGGCGTCGTCGAGCAGCGCGCTGGTGGCTTCGGGGGTGAGCCCGAAGCGCTCGGCGGTCTCTTCGATGGTGTGGGCCTGGAAGAGGATGTTGCGGCCGGTGAACTCGTTTTGCGGATCGTTGCGCACGTTGCCGTCGGCCTCGACGCCATAGCGATAGGCAAACGCATCGGCGGCCTCACCGAGCAGCGCGCGCAGTTCGGCATCGGACCAGATGTAGAACGCGCCTTCGCCTTTCTCATGCGGATCGGCGGGGTCGATGACGCTGTCGGCGTCTTCAGCGGAGTAGAAGGCGCCGCCGGGGTCGCGCATGTCGCGCAGAACGTATTCGATGACGTCGCGGGCGATGGCGGCATACTGCTCGTCGGCGGTGATCTGGTAGGCCTCGATGAGGGCGGAGACGAGCTGGCCCTGGTCGTAGAGCATCTTCTCGAAGTGCGGCACGAACCAGCGCTCGTCGACCGAGTAGCGATGGAAGCCGCCGCCCATCTGGTCATACATGCCGCCCTTGGCCATCTCGCGGAGGGTGTGCAGGGCCATCTCGCGGGCCTCGCCGTTGGCGGTGAGCGCAAAGAAGCGGAAGAGGAAAGCGAGGCTGACGGGGCGCGGGAATTTGGGCGCTCCGCCGAAGCCGCCGAGCGTCGAATCGTAGCTGCGGCGGAGGTGGAAGAAGAGGCTTTCGGCAACGCTATCGTCGATGCGCGAGGTGGGCGTGGCGGCGATGGCGGCGTGCTGGGTGAGTTGCTGCAGGACGTCGGCCGAGGAGGTGTTGATCTTAGCGCGGTCGGCCTGCCACACCTGGGCGATGTATTCGAGCATCTGCTTGAAGCCGGGGCGGCCGTAACGGGCGTCGGGCGGAAAGTAGGTGCCGCCGAAGAAGGGGCGGAGGTCAGGGGTGAGCCATACGGACATGGGCCAGCCGCCGGAGCCGGTGGTGGCCTGGACGAACATCATATAGATGCGGTCGACGTCGGGGCGCTCCTCGCGATCGACCTTGACGGGGACAAAGTGGCGGTTGAGGACCTCGGCGGTTTCAGCGCTCTCAAACGACTCGCGCTCCATGACGTGGCACCAGTGGCAGGTGGAATAGCCGATGGAGAGGAAGATGGGTTTGTCTTCGGCACGCGCTTTGGCGAAGGCTTCCTCGCCCCAGGGATACCAATCGACGGGGTTGTGGGCGTGTTGGAGCAGATAGGGAGACTTCTCCTGTGCGAGGCGGTTGGTTTGCATGGGAACTTTCAGGGTAACAGGCAGAGGTGAGGCGGCAGGCGCGCGTTGGGCGTCGCGGCGTGGCATCCTGAAGCCATGAGTCCCACCCAGCAGGCCGTGCTCGACGGCCTATTCGATTTTCTGCGCATCCCCAGCGTATCGACCGCTCCGGAGCACAAGTCCGACGTATTGCGCGCGGCGAATTTTGCCGCTGACGCGTTGCGGCGGGCGGGCATGGAAGAGGTCCGTCTCATTGAGAAGGAAGGGCGGCATCCGCTGGTTTCGGCGGAGTGGCTGCATGCGCCGGGCAAGCCGACGCTGCTGTTCTACGGCCACTATGACGTGCAGCCGGCCGAGCCGTTGAATGAGTGGCTGTCGCCGCCGTTTGAGCCGACGGTGCGCAACGACAATGTCTATGCGCGCGGGGCGGTGGACGACAAGGGCCAGGTGTGGATCCAGATTCAGGCGCTGACGCAGTTGATGGCCGAGACAGGCAAACTGCCGATCAATGTGCGCGTGCTGCTGGAAGGCGAGGAGGAGGTGGGCGGCGAGTTCATCGAGGAGTATGTGGCCTCGAAGCCGGCGCACCTGAAGGCCGACGCGGCGCTGGTGTGCGATACGGAGATGTTCGCGGCGGGGCTGCCGACGATCTGCACGGGGCTGCGCGGGATGGTGTACGGCGAGCTGCATGTGGAGGGCGCGAAGGTCGATCTGCATTCGGGCATCTATGGGGGCGCGGCGCCGAATCCGTTGATGGCGATTGCGGAGATCCTGACGAAGCTGAAGGACGCCGAGGGGCGGATTCTGATTCCGGGGTTCTATGACAAGGTGCGGCCGCCGTCACCGGAAGAGCGGGCGGCGTGGGCGCGGCTGCCGTTCAACGAAGAGGAGTATCGCGAGAAGGAGGTGGGCTCGGTGGCGCTGACGGGCGAGCCGAACCTGCATGTCTTCGAGCGGACGTGGGCGCGGCCGACGCTGGAGGTGCACGGGATTCGCGGCGGGTTTGTGGGCGAGGGGGCGAAGACGGTGATTCCGGCGCGGGCAGTGGCGAAGGTGAGTACGCGGCTGGTGGCCGATCAGGATCCCGCCGAGGCGCTGAAGCAGATTCAGGCGGCGGTGAAAGCGGCGACGCCGAAGGGGGTGAAGGCGGAGTTCAAGTTCCTGCACGGCGCGGCGCCTTCGCTCACTGATCCGTCGAGCCCGTTCATTCAGAAGGCGGCGGCGGCGATGGATGAGCTGTTTGAGAACAAGACGGTGTATATCCGGTCAGGCGGGTCGATTCCGATTGTGGGGTTGTTCCAGAAGCACCTGGGGATGCCGAGCGTGCTGATGGGCTTCGGGCTGCCGGATGATAACTTGCATGCGCCGAATGAGAAGTTTCATATCCCGAATTTGTTTAGCGGGATTGAGAGTGTGAAGCACTATTTGACTAAGTTGGGGGAGTGAGGCCGCTCCCTAACGGTCGCGGTTCAGTAACTGGTGTTCGGGTGTGGTGGTGCGGGCCTTTACGTCTTCAGCTTCCACCGCACCTGACGCAACACGGAGAGCGGTCCTTCGGGGAGTTTGGTGGGGACCGAGCCGGAGAGGGTGTGTTCGTACCAGACGGTGAGCATGTCGTTGGGGGCGAGTTCGACGGTGGAGGGGTAGCCTAAGTCGCCGTGGCCGTCGTCGGAGAGGATGATGGGCTCGGACCAGGTGCGGCCATTGTCGGCGCTGAGGCGGGCGTGGTTGCCGCGGGGGTCGCGGCGGTAGCCGTAGGTCATGAGCAGGCGGTTGTCGTGGAGGCGGAGGAGGTGGGAGGGGAGTCCCCAGACGCCGATGGGGTGGACGGTGGACCAGGTGCGGCCGCCGTCGGTGGATTCCGATTGCAGGGTTTCGCGCTCGTTTTCCTTGTTGTGGTTGCGGACGTGGGCGACTAAGTGGCCGTTGGCTGCTTCGACTAAGTGGAGTTCGTGGAAGTTATTGGGGTCGTCGTTGGGGCGGCCGGGGATGGGGCCGAGCCAGTTCCAGGTGAGGCCGTCGTCCTTGGATTCCCAGACGCCGACGCGGCGGCGGCCGTTGGTTTCGGGGGTATTCGACGCCGGCGTAAAGGAGGCGGCCGGAGGGGGCGTCACGATGGGCCCGTGGGGGGGCCATGCAGGGCGTGCGGTAGGGGGTGGTCCAGGTGTGGCCGTTGTCGGTGGAGCGGAGCATCCAGGAGCCAAGCAGGGATTGCCGCTGTTCGGCGGTGGTGGAACGGAGGACGGAGTTCCAGCGCTCGAGGCGCGCCGCGTCCCAGCCTTTGGCTTCGGCCAGCGGTTTGTAGAAGGCGAGCGAGGTGAAGGTGGTGGCGAGCAGCGAGCCGCGCGGGGTTTCGATGATGCCGGCGTCGCGATCGTCGATGGGGGTGTCCATGATGACCTGGGGCCAACTCCAGGTTTTGCCCTGATCGAAGCTGCGGATGATCTCAACGCGGCCGAAGGGGCAGACGTGGGCTTCGCGGCCGCCGGAGTAGGCGACGAGGAGTTCGCCGCTCTTGCGTTTGGCGAGGGTGGCCCAGGCGTGGTAGTAGCGCGGCTGGCGCGTGATGACGTCGACGGGGCCGATGTTGGCGGCGCTGGCGGCGTGGGCGGCGGTGAGTCCGGTGGCCGTGGCGAGCAGGCCGCGACGGGTGAGGGGCGTGGTCATTGCGGGGGGCGTCCTTTGAACTTAGGTCCGGAGTAGGGGGCGTCGTCCCAGAAGGAGGTTGGGCCTTTGGCGCGGGGGTCGGCGGTGTCGCGCATCCATTGGTCGACGCGGGCGGAGAGCTGCTTCTTGATGGCGGCGAGCTTGGGGTCGGCGGCGCGGTTGCGCACCTGGCCGGGGTCGGACTTGAGTTCGTAGAGCTCTTCGGCGGGGCGCTTGCCCATGTTGAGGCTGAAGTAGGGCTCCGCCTTCGTGCGCATGAGGAGCTGCTTGGTTTCTGAGTTGTCGATGTCGCCGTATTCGCCGACGGCCCAGTAAAAGGTGGGATCGCCGGCGGGCCAGCGGTTGGGTTCGAGGTTGCGCAGGTAGAGGTGGTCGCGGGTGCGGATGCCGCGGATGGGGTAGCTCAAGTTCCCTGCCCTGACGTTGGCGTGGCGTTCGCGTTCGAGGAAAACGGCGTCGCGCTGCGGGGGCTTGAGAAGGCTCTTCGCGGTGACGGTGGTGGGGATGGGCAGGCCGGCGGCTTCGAGGAAGGTGGGGCAGAGGTCGGCCAGGGTGACGAAGCCGTCGTGGCGCGAGGCGGGGCGGATGGCCTTGGGGTAGCGGATGGCCATGGGGATGCGGACGCCGAGGTCGTAGCAGTTGGCCAGGCCGCGCGGCATCTGCCAGCCGTTGTCGCTGGTCATCACGGTGACGGTGTTGTCGAGTTGGGCGTCGCGGCGGAGGCGGTCGAGAATGGCGCCGGCTTCGAGGTCGAATTGCTCCACTTCGGCGTAGTAGCCGCGGATGTCGTTGCGGGTTTCGGGGGCGTCGGGGAGATGGGGCGGGACGGGGATGGAGGAGGGGCGATGCGGTCGCGGGCGGCGGGGTTGCGGTCCCAGGGGACGTGCGGGTCGTGGGTGCCGTACCAGAAGCAGAAGGGCTTGCCCTTGGGGCGGGCGGCGAGGAAGGCTTCGAAATCGGGGAATTGGTTGCCGCAGGGGGTTCTTGGCGTAGCCGCCGTCGGCGGGCGTGCCGGTCCCCAACCTTTGATGGAAAAGCCGACGAAGTAGCCAGCCTGTTCGAGGAGCGTGGTGTAGGCGGGGATGCTCGCCTGGAGGGTGCCGTAAAGGCTGGCGGCGGCGCCGAGGCGGTGGGTTTCCTGGCCGGTGAGCAGCGAGGAGCGCGAGGGCGAGCAAGAGGGGTTCGGAGCGAAGGCGTGGGTGAAGAGGATGCCTTCGGCGGCGAGGCGATCAAAGACAGGGGTTTTGACGACGGGATCGCCGCATGCGCCGGCGTGGGGCCAGGCCCAGTTGTCTCCCAGAAGGAGCAGAATGTTTGGGCGCTGTTGGGGTTGGGCGAGGATCGGCAGGGGAGAGGCGAGGGCTGCGAGCAGGGCTCTGCGCGGGATTGAGCGTTTCATCCAGGGGGATTGTACCACCGGGCTAGGACAGGAGAAGCATGGCCCGTACTAGTACCGAACTGGACTGTTTTGCTATTCCCAAGGATGGCATGCGGACGTTACATTGGGATCACTCGTTGCGAGCACTACCTCCACCTAAGAAGGTGCTCGCGACACACAAAGGATTTCAGATTGAGTCTCTGAATCCTCCGTCCCTAGGGCGTATGGTAACCTCCGAAGCCATACGCCCTTTCAATTTTCGAGGACAGATTTTCCCCGTTAGAGCGGATGGCTGCGCGGCCGCGGGCGCCACGTATCGGACGGGCAGCACGTTGAGCACCGCCCCAGGCCCCACAAGCCACCGCGCCCGGACTGGCAACAGCAGGCCTGGGGACTCCCTAGTGCTTCATATCCTCAGGCTTGACAGCGGCCGTGTGGCCCTTGCCGGCCCAGCGAACGTAGGCGATGACATCAGCAAGCTCCTCAACGGTGTAGCCGGTGGACTCCGGCGGGTGTTTCCACTGCGCGTTGTCCTTGGTGTCGGAGATCTCAGCCTTTTTCAGCTCGCGCTTGGTGGGCGGCGTGGTGGAGAAATCGTAATACGTGGAGACGTCGGCGGCCTGGCCCTTGAGCAGACCCGGGAAGGTTGATCCGGCGGCGGTTTTCACCTCCTGCATGTAGGCGGTGCGGGAGGAAAGCAGGGCCATAATGATGCCTTTGGGGCTGAGGGCGGCGATCAACTTCAAATCCGGTCCGGCTTCTGAGCCTTTTCCCTCCATTTGGTGGCAGGTAGCGCACGGCTGGCCTTTTGTTGTCTCAAAAAACAACACTTTTCCGCGCGCAGCCTGTTCCGTAATCGGCGGCGTCTGGGCCCATAGAGCCGCAGTCGCCGTGAGCATGATGATTGATGCAACAACCCGCATATGCCACCTCTCGGGGGACGATTCCCCTTTCCTTCGGTGCACGCGGGCTGCCAATCGCGGACAATGGAGGTTCATGATTGTAGAAATCGATGGCGTACCGATTCACCTGGCGCATCCGGACGAACTGGCGGTTCGATGGGTGGGCCAGGAAGAGGTGATGCGGCAGTTGTTGGCGGCCTGGCTGGTGGTGGACGAGCGGGACCTGCCGATGAACCCGCGGCTGATCGGCAAGCCGGGCGTGGGCAAGACGACGCTGGCTTATGCGGCGGCGCGGCGGTTGGGGCGCGAAGTGTTCATCATGCAGGCCACGGTGGACACGCGGCCCGAGGATCTGCTGGTGACGCCGGTGATCGAGGGCGAAAAGAAGCTGCGGTATGTGGCCTCGGCGCTGGTGTCGGCCATGGTGCGCGGGGGCATCGCGATTCTCGATGAGGGCAACCGGATGTCGGAGAAGAGTTGGGCGTCGCTGGCGCCGCTGCTCGACAACCGGCGCTATGTGGAATCGATCGTGGCCGGGGTGAAGATCCGCGCGCATCCGAACTTCCGCATCGTGGCGACGATGAACGATGACGCTTCGACGTTCGACCTGCCGGAGTACATCCAATCGCGGCTGCAGCCGCAGATTCTGATCGACTTCCCCGAGCGCGAAGAGGAGATGGAGATCCTGCGCGAAAACCTGCCCTTTGGCGACCAGCAGATTCTCGACTATGTGACCGACTTCCTGCAGGTGGCGCACTCCAACGAGGAGCGCTACACCGTGCGCGACGGCATCAACATTGCCCGCTTCGCGACCAAGGTGCGGGCGCTCGAACAGAACCGCATGCCGTTGCGCGACGCCCTGCATTTGGCCGTGTTGCAAACCCTCGGCGGCGAGGCGTTGCGCTACATTCCGCGGGCGGTGGCGCAGGACTGACGGCGCGGGGACGGAGGACGGAGATGGCGGCAAAGAAGATGGCGGCTGAACAGCGGCGTGAGTTGGTGGCCGTGTTGCGGGCACGCTTCGCCAAGCACGCGCGGCGCCACCAGGGGATCGAGTGGGCGGCGGTGGAAGCGCGGCTGGAGCAGAACGCCGGGAAGCTGTGGGCGCTGGCGGAGATGGAACGGACAGGGGGCGAGCCGGACGTGATCGGGCGCGATGAGGCAACAGGGGAGTTGCTGTTCGCCGATTGCGCGGCGGAGAGTCCGGCGGGGCGGCGGAGCTTGTGCTTCGACAAAAGAGGCGCGCCTGGAGCGCAAGGAGCATCCGCCCAAAGACAGCGCGATGAACCTGGCGGCTGCGATGGGGGTCGAACTGCTCACGGAAGCCGAATACCGGCGGTTGCAGGAACTGGGCGAGTTTGACCTGAAGACGTCGAGCTGGGTGCAGACGCCGCCGGCGATACGCGCGCTGGGCGGAGCGCTGTTCTGCGACCGCCGCTACGACACGGTGTTCGTCTATCACAACGGCGCGCCGTCATATTATGCGGCGCGGGGATTCCGCGGCCTGCTGCGGGTGTGAGGGCGCGGGGCGGGATGTGCGGGCAGGTGGCGCGGGCGGGTGGCGCGGCGCTTCAACGGCGGCGGGCGAGTTCGGCCACGGCGTCGTAGTGGAAGCGGATGAAGCGGTAGAGCTCGGATTCGAGAATGCGTTCCTGATCGCTATGCGCGCCGAAGCCCTTCGGGCCGTCCTCGGTGTCCACCGCCGGACCGATGCCGTAGCAGGCCATGCCACGGGCGCGAAGGTAGGCCATGTCGGTAGCGCCGGTCTGCATTTGCGGCAGCGTGACGACGCCATCGTAGTGCTTCTTCACCATCGCTTCGAGCGTGCGGAAGGCCTCGTTCTGAATGGGCGAGGGCGCGGCGCCGGGGCGCGTGTCGCGGTCCTCGCGGACCACCTTCACGGCGGGGTCGTTGACAACACCGCGGATTTGATCGAGGAAGGCGTCGATCTTCTCATCGGGCAGGGCGCGGATGTCGAGCGTGGCCACGGCCTCTGAGGGGATGACATTGACGCGGTAGCCGGCCTGGATGATGTTGGGCGAGATCGAGGTGCGGAGCATGGAGTTGTGGCCGGGCTCTTTGTCGGCGAAGTGCTCCTGGATGGCGGCGGTACGGTCAGGGTGGCTGAGGTTGTTGTAGCGCTCGGCTTCGGCTGGTGAACTGATGGTGGCGAGGCGTTCGAAGTAGGCGCGGGTGGTGTCGTTCAAGCGCATCGGTGGCTGCCAGGCGGCGATCTTGGCCACGGCTTGCGAGAGGTGAACGACGGCGTTGGTGCGCAGCGGGCGGAGGCCATGGCCGGCGGGCCCGGTGGCGATGAGCTTGGCGGCGTAGGGGATCTTCTCCGCGGTGGCGACTTGATAATGATGCACCTTGCCCGCTGTGCGCACGCCACCGCCGGCTTCAGCCAGGCAGTATTCGGCGTCGATCTTGGCGTAGTGGTTATCGACCATGAATTTGATGCCGAAACGAACGCTGCCCTCTTCGCCCGACTCGGCGAGGAAGATGACATCGCGGTCCAGCGGGACGTTGAGGCGCTTCAGCAGCAGAATCGACATGAGGCAGGCGACGAGGTTGTCCTTGTCGTCAACCGTGCCCCGGCCATAGATGTAGCCGCCGTTGAGGGTGGCGCCGAAGGGCGGGAAGGTCCACTTCTTGGGGTCGACGTTGACGACGTCGGTGTGGCCCATGATGAGCAGGGGCCGCTTGGCGCCGGAGCCTTTGAGGCGGGCAATGAGGTTGGGGCGTTTGGGGTCGAGGGCGAAGGTTTCGGTGGGAATGCCTTCGGCTTCGAGGACCTGTTTCAGGTATTCGACGGCGGGCAGTTCGAGACCGGGCGGGTCACTGGTATCGAGGCGGACGAGGGCTTGAAAGTGGCGCAGCGATTCGGCCTCGACGGCGCGCCAGTCTGGCGTCTGCGCGGTGAGCGAGACGGCGAGCAAAAGAGCGGCGGCGAGGGTGCGGAGCATGTTGCGTATTGTCGCATGGGGGGTGCGCGGGGGCGGTGTGTGAGTTATGGTGGTGAGCAAGGCAGCGGCATGAGTCGAAGCGTGTGGAAGTCCCCGGTGGGGCGGATGCTGATGGTTGGTATGCTCGCCGCGTACGCCTCGCTTCTGCTGTTGGGCGTACCCGTTCTGGTTGTTGTCCGATTCACGGCAGTGGCGATCCCAACTTTGGTGGCGACGCTGTGGTTGTTGAATCGGTTTGGACCGAAGCGTTGGACGGCGGCGCGCACAACTCGCGAGGCCGGCTGGATTGCGTTCTGGCGCGGTTTGGACTTCACGGTACCTTTCGCCGGTCAACTGCTGCTAATGCGAGTGATGGGAATCTTCGATTTCAGCGTCTTGGATTTCGTCTCGGGGCCGCTCTACGTGGGGAGCCTAATCTTCCTTTGGAATTGGCTGTTCCTCTGGTGGGATCTCCGGCGGCCAGATCCGCAATAGCCGAAAATGGTTCCTGGATGAATCAGCGGCCGACGGCGACGGATGATTTGAAGCGCGGGCACCTGCGGTATTTTCCGGTTGCGCATGGGCGGATGGAGTTTGCCATCGAGGTCCGGCGGGCGATCCTGGTGGAACGTCCGGCGGTGGTGGCGATTGAGCTGCCGTCAACGCTCGAGAAGCAGTTCCGCGTGGCCTTGCGGCGGCTGCCGCAGATGAGCGTGCTGGTGTATCCGGCGGCGGGCGATGAGGAGAGCTCGGCGCTGTATGTGCCGGTGGAGCCCTGCGATCCGTTTGTGGAGGCGATGCGCACGGCCGAGGAGATCGGCGCGCGGATCGAGTTTGTCGCGCCGGATTTCGGCGATCCGCCGCATCTGGGCGACAGCTATCCCGACCCCTATGCGTTGCGCCGCATCGCGCTCGACCGCTACATCGAGGCCTACCGCCTGCATCCGCAGGAGCGCACGGAAGAGTTGGCGAACTACGCCAACGGGGTGGCCTGGAAGCTGCAGGGCACGGACCCGACGCAGGCGACGATGGTGGTGCTCACGCTGAACCTGCTCGATCCGGTGCTGGATGCGATGGAGTCGCCGATGGAGCCGCCGAAGGTGAAGAACACCGGGCTGAAGGTGGACCTCATCAACCCCGCGCCGTCGTGCCTGGCCGAGATCACGATGGAGTATCCGTACCTGCAGGAGCGCTACGAGCGTTACCGGCTGGTGCAGATTGAGCAGGAGCTGGTCGATCGTCCGCGGGCGCAACTGGCGCTGCTGCGCGATGCCGAAGAAGGCTACAAGAAGAACACCGGCGATTCGATCGCGCACTGGCAGCGGCGCATGATGGCGCGCTATTCGCGCAACCTGGCCAATCTGAATTCGGATTTGACGGCCTCGCTGTTTGACATCACCGTGGCGGCGCGTTCGGTGGTGGACGACAACTACGCCTGGGAGGTGTGGGAGACGGCCAACCGCTATCCAGCGCAACGCGAAGCCTCGTCGCTCGAAACGCTGGATCTGTCAGCCGAAGAGGTGTGGCTGCGTACGCGCAAGATCAAGCTGCGGCGGCGGCTTCCCCGCCCCAAGCAGCGGCTGAAGCCGGCCAACCTGAAGATGCGCAAGAAGGAGCGTAAGCCGGGCGAGTGGGCCGAGCAGTTGGATGGCAGTTCGATCTGTTCCTATCCGCCCGAGGACCTCATCATTGAGGACTTCGGGCATTATCTGAAGAAGAAGGCGCAGACGATTCTGTCGGAGGAGCGCGAGCGCGTGGAGCCGTTAACCACCTCGATTCTCGATGGCATCGACATCCGCGAAACAATCCGCAACTGGCATGACGGGACGATTTTCGTGCGCAACGCCCAGAAGATCGCCGGCGACGTGGGGGCCGTGGTGGTGGTGTTCGACGCCGATTTCGAGGGGCGCTACCAGTACATGACGACGTGGCTGGGCGAGCATCAGAACGAGTCCGACATGGCGTTCTATGCGACCAATCCGTTTGACCACATGGTGGGGCCGGGCATTGGGCGGGCCGAGTATGGCGGCTTCCTGATGACGCGTCCGCCGCGGCGGATGTTCAACGTGTGGGACGACCGCGACTACGATTTCGCCGGACCAAGCCGGAGCGGCTGCTGCTGGCGGCGCTCGATTATTCGGTGGAGCGCTATGTGGTGTATGTGGGTCTGAAGCCGCCGCGCAGTGTGTTCCGCTCGGTGGCGAGCCATCTGGGGCGGCGGATTTTGTATGTGCCCATCGGGCAGATGGACTCAGGAAAGATGAAGCGCCTGCGCGTGGTGCATGTGCTCGACGGGCACGACAAGCGGGATATTGCGAAGGATTACATCTGGTAGGGGGCGCGGATGCGGGGCGGGCCGGTGACGCTGATGCGAAACGGGCCGGGCGCCCGCCCGTGCGCGGAGTGCCGGCCCGTATTTCCTTCGCCGCGTTGCTTAAAAGAAGAAGCGCAGGCCGAACTGGACCTGCAGCGGGGTGCCGGTTTGGGCGTTGTTGCGGTCGTAGCTTCCGTCGGCGAGTTTGAGGCGGAGGAAGCGCGGGTCGATGACGGCGGTTTGGCCGTTGGATTGGAGGCCGGGACCGTAGACGCCGCCAAAGAGGCCGCCGTTGGCGCCGGAGAAGACAACGTTGTCGATGTTGAACAGGTTGAAGAACTCGGCCGAGAACTGGAGCTTCTTCACGTCGCCGAATTTAAAGCTCTTGAGCACGCGAAGATCGTTCCAATACACGGCGCGGTTGCGGAACGAGTTACGTTCCAGGGGCACGCCGGCGGCTGAGTAGGGGCGGTCGTTGTTGCCGAACTCCTCGTTGTTGTCGGCGCCGGTAAGGGGGTTCACGGGCAGCCCGCTGCGGGCGCGGAAGATGGCCGAGACGTCGATGCCGAGGGGCATGTTCACGACGAAGTAGCTGTTGAACTGGTGGCGCGAATCGATGCGGGCGTAGCCGTAGTCGCCGCGCAAGTTCTGCGGGTCGGAGTAGTTGAAGCCGGTGGCGTCGCGCTCGGTGTCGTCGTCTGAGAAATTCTCACTGAGCGTGTAGCTGGCGCCGAACTGGTAGCTCTTGGAACGGTACTGGGCGCTGAAGGTGGTCGCGCGGTAGAGAGAGCGGGCCGAACTTTCGCGGGCCGTGATGGAGCCGAGGCCTGGCAGCGGGCGGCGAACTCCTCGGGTGCGCAGGCCGTAGTTGGGGCGCTGTGTAGCGTCGCCGGTGATGAGCGTCGGAAGCGGGAGGTTGTAGTCGCGGTTACGCTGCAGGTGAACCGTATTCACATAGTTGAGCTGCGCGCCGACGACGAGGTTGCGCATCACTTCGCTATCCACGCCGAGGCCGGCCTGGAAGGAGCGCGGGTTCTTGAAGTCGGAGGCCATGGCGATGAGCGAGGCGCCGGCAAAGGGGTCGCGCGCGGTTCCGAGGGCCAGTTGCGAGGCGCGCTGCACGGTTTCGATGGGGATCACCGGAAGCTGGTCGAGCGGCGTGCGGTTGAGGTCGACGCCGACGGCGAGCAGCTGTTGATACACGGTCTGCGTGCCAACCGGGGCAAGCGTGATGCTGACGTCTCCGGGCGGGTTGCGGAAGTTATTCGTCGGACCGGCCATGACGATGAGCGGCGTGGAGGCATAGAAGATGCCTGTGTGGCCGCGCACGACGGTGCGCTTTTCACCCGAGGTGGGCGTCCACGAGAAGCCAAAGCGCGGCATGAACTGCGTGGGCGAGTCTTTGATGTTGCCGGGATCGATCGACTGGCCGTTGGGGAAGACGAAGCCTCTGACCTGATTCACGACCGAGGTATTGTTGGCGTCGGCGGCGGGGTTGAACTGGCCCTCCCAGCGGATGCCGTAATCGAAGGTCAGCTTCGGCGTGACGCGCCAGCTATCCTGCGCGAAGGCGGCCACCTGGTGCATGCCCATCTCGGCGAACAGGTTGCCAAGCTGGCGGCTGTAGGTGACGGCGGTGGAGTCGAGGCGGTTGGCGATTGCGCCGCCGGTGGAGAGCAGGTCAAGCAGCGTGTTCACGTCGGAGGTGCCGAAGGCGAAGGCGCCGAACTGGTTGAAGCCGAACAACTGCGAGGCGGTGACGCGGTTGTAATCCATGCCCAGCTTCAGGGTGTGCGTGCCCCGGGTTAGGGAGAGCGCGTCAGAGAGCTGCCAGCGCTTGTCTTCCTGCGTGGTGGGCAGGAAGTTGCGGGCGCCGAAGGTGCCGATGACGTTGGCCACCTGGGGCGTGGCGGAGTTGGCCAGGCGCGGACGCTCTTCGTAGGAACCGCTGAAGCGGATGTCGTTCAACACGGTAGGCGAGAAGAGATGGGTGTATTGAACGGTGCCGGTGTGGGTGCGGTCCTTCTCAATGCCGTCGTTGGAAAAGGCGCGGTTGGTGAACGGATCTAGCGCGCCGCCGACGCTGACAGCGTTATCGGCATTGGCGTCGCTGAAGTTGTAGCGCAGGGTGAGGCGGTTGCCGCCGGCGGTCTGGTAATCGGCCTTGCCAGTGAAGGCGAGCGCGTTGTTGGTTTGCTTGAAGGGCTGTTCGAGGGACTTATAGAAGTTGAACGCCTCGGTGGCCCCTGCCGGAGGCGTGCGGTTGAGCAACTGGGCAAACAGCGTTTGGCGCGGGGTGCGCGAACGCTGGGCTTCAATGGCCGTGAAGAAGAACAGCTTCTCTTTGCGGATGGGACCACCGATGGAACCGCCGAACTGCTGCAGGGTTTCGAGCGAAGCGATCTTCTGAATCGGATCCTTGGCGCCCATTTCCTTGTGGCGAAGTTGATAGAACGCATCGCCGTGAATGTCGTTGGCGCCGCTCTTGGTGATCGTGTTCAGCACGCCGCCGCTCGAACGGCCGTACTCAGCCGAGTAGCCCGTGGAGATCACCTGGAACTCCTGCACAGCGCTTTGCGGCACGGTGATGATGGCGTTGGAACGCTCGCCGCCGCGGATGCCGCCAAAGAACGGCTGGTTATAATCGGCGCCGTCGAGCATGACGTTGGAGTTGATGCCGCGCTGGCCGGCGAAGCTCAACTGGCCGCGCTGCGGGTCCACCTGCACGGTGGGGGTGAGCGTGGCGAAGTCCTGAAAGCGGCGGCCGTTGATGGGGAGGTTGGTGATGGCGTTGGCGTTCAGCGTGGTGGAAGGCGCGGGCAGCGCAACATTGATCAAAGTGGAGCCGACCTCGATCGACGTGGTGGTGGCCTGCACTTGCAGCGTGAGGTCGATGTTGATGCTGCTGCCGACCGTGACGGGAATGCCTTCCACTTTGGTGACGGCAAAGCCCGCGCTTTCGGCGCTGATCTCATAGGCGCCAGGGTCGAGCAGCACGGCGCGGTATCCGCCTTGTGTGTCGGTGGTGAGTTGGCGGGCGAAACCCGTGCCCACGTTGCGGATGGCGACTTTGGCGCCAGGCACTACTGCCGCTTTGGGGTCGTAGACCGTTCCCACAACTTCGCCCTTGTTGGCATTGGACTGGGCCCAAGCGCCGAGGGCGGCTATCGCCGTGAAGAGTACGACACGGAGAGGCTGCTTCATGTGTTCACCTCAAGCTGAAAGATAGATAACCCGATTCACCTTAGGATAATCAAGGCGCGTCAAAGTACGATGACAGGCCGCGCCGGCTCATCCGCCGTAATCGCTTACTTGCGCGATATAATGTGGCAGCCGTGACGCGTTGCACACACCTGTTGGGACTTCTCTCTTTCCTCTCCGTGTCGTTGATGGGAGGAGAACTGGAGCAGCAGGCCTACAACATCTTGCAGAAGAACTGTTTCGGTTGCCACGGCGCCGGGCTGAAAACCTCCAACCTCGATTTGCGTACGCGCGAAGCGGCCATCGCCGGGGGCGAACGCGGCGAAGCGATTGTACCCAACTATCCCGAGCGCAGCCGGGCGTATCTCTTCGCGGCGCATGCGCAGAAGCCGGCAATGCCGCCGGGTGGCAAACTGGCCGAGGCCGAGGTGGACATCCTGGAACGCTGGATTCGCGCCGGCGCGGTCTATCCGGCGGCGGAAGCGGTGAAGGAAGATGATGCGGCGCGCAAGGCGGCACTGGCGGCCATGGAAGAGCGCCCGGTGACTGAAAAGGAGCGGGCCTTCTGGTCGTTCCGCAAGCCTGTGCGGCCGCAGGTTCCGAAGAACGGCGAGGCCAATCCCATCGATGCGTTCCTGCGCGCCGGATGGCAGGAAAAGCAACTGACGCCCTCGAAAGCGGCCGAACGGCGCACGCTCATCCGCCGCGTTTACCTCGATGTGCTGGGCCTGCCGCCCACGCCGCAACAGGTGAACGCGTTTCTGAACGACGCATCGCCAAAGGCGTGGGAGAACCTCGTCGACACTCTGCTCGCCTCGCCGCACTATGGCGAACGCTGGGCGCGCCACTGGCTCGATCTGGTCCGCTACGCCGACTCCGGCGGCTTTGAATACGACCGCGACTACAAGCAGATCTGGCGCTACCGCGATTGGGTGGTCAAGGCGTTCAACACGAACCTGCCGTATGACCGCTTTCTCAAACTGCAGCTGGCCGGCGATGAGTATGAGCCCGCCAACGCCGAAGCCGTGGTGGCCACCGGGTTCCTCCGCCTCGGCCCGGAGAACAACATCAAGACCGAGCAGACGCGCATGGACGAGCTCGATGACATCGTGTCCACCACGTCGCTCTCGTTTCTCGGCATGACGCTGGGCTGCGCGCGCTGCCACAACCACAAGTTCGATCCGATTCCGCAGAAGGATTATTACCGGATTCAATCGGTCTTTTACTCCACGCGGCCGCGGGAGTTTCCGCTGGTGAGCACCACTGAGGTGGAGCGCTACAAAGCCGAGATGAAGCGTGTGGATGGTTTGGTGAAGCCGCTGGCGCAGCGCAAGGAGGCGATCGAGAAGCCCTATCGCGAGCAGATCTTCGCCGAACGCGTGGCGAAGCTGCCGGAGTACATGCAACTGGCCTGGAAGACGCCCGCCGACAAGCGCACCGAAGGGCAGCGCCTCAACGCGCGCCAGATTGAGCGCACGCTGCAGATTGAAGAGAAGGAGATTCTCGAACGGATGAGCGCGGCCGATCGGGCTGAGCACAAGAAGCTCACCGCCGAGGTGGAAGCGCTGCGCAAGAAGCGCCCCGAGGAGTATGAGACGGCGATGGTGATTGGCGAGGAGGGCCGCGAGGCGCTGCCGAGCTACTTCCTCCATCGCGGCTCGCCGGGCAGCAAGGGTTCGGAGATGAAGCCGGGCGTGCTCACCGTGGCCGCTGAGGCTGAGCCCGTGTTCCCTGCCCCGCCGGAGAACGCCACGACGAGCCACCGCCGCCGCGGTTTTGCTGATTGGGTGGCGTCGCCCCACAATCCGCTCACGGCGCGCGTGATGGTGAACCGCATCTGGCAGCATCACTTCGGTGATGGCATCGTGGCCACGCCGTCGAACTTCGGCAAGACCGGAATGCGCCCGTCGAACCAGCCGCTGCTCGACTGGCTGGCGACCGAATTCGTGGCCTCCGGATGGGACATGAAGCACATGCACCGCCTGATGCTGACCTCGAAGGCCTACCGCATGGCGAGCGACGACATCGACTCAAATCTGAAAACCGACCCGCGCAACCGGGCGCTGTGGCGCATGCCCCGGCAAAGGCTCGAGGCCGAGGCGCTGCGCGACGCCATGTTTGCCGTGGCCGGCACGCTCGACCTGTCGCACGGCGGTCCGGCCGTGCTGCCCTATATTGACCCGGCGCTGTTCCAGGGCAGCTCCAAGCGCACCTGGAACGGCAAAGCGGAAGAGGACCGCACCACCTGGCGGCGCTCGCTTTACGTGTTCAACAAACGCAGCATCCGCTATCCGTTATTTGAGTCGTTCGATCAACCCGACATGATCACCTCCTGCGCGCGGCGCAACACGTCGACCACGGCGCCGCAGGCGCTGCTGCTGATGAACAACGCCATGGTGCGCATGCAGGCCGCGGCCTTTGCGGAGCGCCTGCGCAAGGAAGCCGGCGACGACCGCTCGGCGCAGATCAAGCGCGCGTTTGAACTGGCTCTGATGCGGCCGCCGTCACCGGGCGAAATGGATCACGCGTCGAGCTTCCTCACCAAGGGCGGCGAACTGGCGCTGGCCGAGTTTTGCCAGACGCTCTTCAACACCAACGAATTCGCCTTCATTCCCTGAGACCCACGCCATGTCCGATTGCCTTCATCATTCCCCGCAACGATTCTGGAGCCGCCGCGAGTTGATTGGCCGCTTCGGCGGGGGCATTGCCGCCGTGGCCGCCAGCGAGATGCTCGCCCGCGCGGCGCGGCTTGACCCGATGGCGCCCCGTGCGCCGCATCACGCGGCGAAAGCCAAGGCGGTGATTTCGATTTTCTGCTACGGCGGCGTGAGCCACATCGATACGTTTGACCCCAAGCCGCTGCTGGCCAAACGCGCCGGCGAGGCGCTGACGGGCAAGGGCGAGGTCGTGGTGCCGCAGGGCACGCCAGGCGGCTTGATGCCGTCGCCGTGGGAGTTTAAGCAGTATGGGCAGTCGGGCCGTTGGGTGTCGTCGCTCTTCCCGCATGTGGCCAAGCATGTGGACGAGTTGGCGTTCATTCACTCGCTCACCTCCATCTCCAACGATCATGGCCCGGCGTTGTTCCAGATGAACACCGGTTCGATTCAGGCCGGCTTCCCCTCCATGGGCACGTGGCTCACCTACGGTTTGGGCAGCGAGAGCGAGAACCTGCCCGGCTTTGTCGTGTTCACCGATCATCGCGGCGGCCCCATCGGCGGCGCGCCCAACTGGGGCAACGGCTTCATGCCCGCGGCCTATCAGGGCACGCAGTTCCGCTCGACAGGCGATCCGATTGTCGACCTGCTGCCGCCGAAGGACCTGCCGCCGGAGCGGCAGCGGCGCTGGCTCGATCTGCTGCAGAAGCTCAATCAGGAACATGCCGAGCGCAACCCGGCAGACACGGAGCTGAGCGCACGCATCGCGGCCTATGAGCTTGCCTATCGCATGCAGTCGCACGCGGTCGATGCCGTGGATATTGAGCGCGAATCGGAGGCGACGAAGAAGCTGTATGGCGTGGGCGAAGGGCCGACGCATTACTTCGGCCGGCAGGCGCTGATGGCGCGCCGTTTGGTGGAGCGCGGCGTGCGGTTTGTGCAGATCTATTCCGGCGGCGGCAATTTCCAGGAGTCGTGGGATGCGCACTGGGATTTGAAGGCCAATCACGAGATGCACTGCGGCGAGACGGACAAGCCGATGGCGGGATTGCTGACGGATTTAAAGGCGCGCGGGATGCTCGATTCGACGCTCATCATTTGGCATGGCGAGTTTGGCCGCATGCCGATTTCGCAGCGTATGGATGGCCGCGATCACAATCCGTATGGCTTCACGGTGTGGCTGGCCGGCGGCGGCGTCAAAGGCGGCGTGGCCGTGGGCACGACCGATGAGTATGGCTACCGCGCCGAGGAAGACAAGAAGTCGATCAACGACCTGCACGCGACGATGCTCCACTTGCTGGGCATGGATCACGAGCGGCTTGACCTATCCGTTCAATGGGCGGCAGATGCGGTTGACTGACGTGAGTGGCGAGTTGATCAAGCCGATCTTGGCGTAGGGAGGCAGCGCGATGCCGGGCGCGGAGTGGCCGCAATTTCCGAAGACGACATACCTCGAGATGCGCAAGCCGGATTGGGATCTTGTGCATAGCCACCGTGAGGCCGAGCGCCTCAGATTCGAGCACCTGACGCCCGATCAGGTTCAGCGGATTTGCGAGATTGGCCTTCCCAACTTGCGGGCCCTCAGCCTGCGATTCCTGCGCGCGCCCGACCTCCAGTTGCTGCGGTGGTTCCCTTCGGTGAAGCAACTTGAGGTCTGGCAGAGCAACAAAGTCACTTCGTTTTCAGGACTGGAACATCTTCCGGACTTGAACTGGTTGTGTCTGTCGGAACTGGGACCGCTGCCGACGCTGGAACCGCTCAGGAACTGCACGAAACTGGAATCGTTCGCGTTGACGGGAGGCTTCTGGAAGAATCAGATGCTCGAAGGGAGCCTCGCGCCAGTCGCGGCCTTCCGGCGCCTTCGCCACCTCATGCTGTATGGTCTACGTGGCCCTTCGGATCTTGGCCCATTTCTTGATTTCCCAGAGCTCGAATATCTCTATTTGCCGCCCGCACCGTTTGCTCTCGAAGAAGTGGCGAGAGTGGCCGCGCGGTATCCGTTCTATGCGGCTGCCCGGCCTTGGCTAGTGGAGTTTGAACAGGACTCTGAGGGCTGTTCGCGTTGCGGGAGGAAAGCGGACATTGCTGTTTCTCACGCGCAAACGACGTTTCTGGTGCAAACACTGCGATGCCGCAAAGCTCCAGAGAATCCTCAATGAATTCGAGGCGTTAATCGAAAGCTACCGGACTTAAGCCCCTCCGCTATACTCCAAACAGAGGCTCAACTCTCTTTATGCGTCCACTGACGCTTCTCCTTCTCGCCCTCCCTCTTCTTGCCCAACCTCATCTCTTCTTGAACGAAGCCGATTTCGAGCGGATCCGGTCGCGCACGCAGTCCGACAGTTGGGCGGCATCGTCGATCGACACGATCAAGACCTTCGCCGCCGGCTGGCCTAAATCACACACGGATAAGTACGCGCTGGCGAGCTTCGCCATTCCGGACAAGGGCGGCCAGTGGGGCCAGCATTATGTGTGCCCGCGGCATGGCGTGTCGCTCACGTTTGGCGCGCCCTCCACACACCGCTGTCCGATTGACGCCGAGACGTTCACCGGCTGGCCCTATGACGATGTCATCCTCAGCCGCCGCCATGCCGACCTGGCCGATGCGGCGCGCGAGTTGGCGCTGGCGTTCCGGTTCACGGGCGAGCGGCGCTATGGCGAACAGGCGGCGTGGATTCTCACGCAGTACGCCGAGGTGTATCCGAACTACGCGCTGCATGACAAGGACGGCCGCAACACGCGGTCGGGGGCGCGGGCGCGGGCGCAGACGCTCGATGAAGCCATCTGGCTCATCCCGCTGGCCTGGGCCTATGACCTGCTTTCGGGCACGGATCTGATGACCGAAGAGCAGCGCGCCAAGGTGGAGCGCGACCTGCTGCGGGCGTGCGTGGAAACCGTCCGCCGCAACGACGCGGGCGTGAGCAACTGGCAAAGCTGGCACAACGCCGGCGTGGGCGCGGTGGCCTTCGCGTTGAATGACCCCGAGTTGATCGAGTGGGTGGTGAACGGCAAGAGCGGCTTCCGGTTTCAGATGGAGAGATCGGTGGAGGGCGAAGGCTTCTGGTATGAAGGCGCGTGGGGCTATCACTATTACGCGCTCGACGCGCTGATGCAAACGGCGGAGATGGCCGCCCGCAACGGCATCGATCTGTGGCAGGAGCCGCAGATGCGCGGGCTCTTTCTGACGCCGCTGAAGCTGAGCTTCCCCGATGGCACGCTGCCCAACTTCAATGATTCGGCCTCGGTCAGCCTCTACAGTTACGACCGGTTGTACGAAGTCGCGCTGGCGCGGCTGGGCGATCCGCTGCTGGCGAGCGTGCTCGGCCGGCGCACGCGCCACCGCAACGCCTTGTTCTGGGGCATGCCGTCGCTTCCGCCCGCGGAGAGCGTCTCGCCGGAAAGCGCCGTCTTTCCTGACTCCGGTTACGCCGTGCTGCGTTCGGCCTCGACCGACCACACGGTGATGATGAAGTTCGGCCCGCATGGCGGCGGGCACGGGCACTACGACAAGTTGGGGCTCATCAGCTATGGGCTGGGCGGACTGTTGGGCATCGATCCCGGCACGCAAAGCTACGCCGCGCCCACGCACAACACATGGGATAAACAGACGGTGGCCCACAATACGATCACCGTCGATGAGCGCACGCAGGCGGAAGCCACCGGCAAGCTGATCTGGTTTGACACGGGCGAAGGCTATACCGCCGTGCGTGCCGAGGCCGGCGCCGCTTACAAGACAGCAGATCTCACGCGCACGCTGGTGTCCACGGGCGACTACCTGCTCGACCTGTTCGATGCCGCTTCGCTCGACGGCGCCGCGCACAGGTTCGATTGGACCTATCACAACGCCGGGCGGCTGGAAATGGATCTGCCTACGGAGCCCTATGAAGCGTTTCCCCACTCAGCGGGCTATCAGCATCTCACCGGCAATCGCGCCGGCGACGGTTCTTCGGATTGGGCGGTCCGGTTCGACGGCTCGGCCGCCGCGGCCACGACCTATGGCAGCACCTACCAAAGCACGGCCAACGTGCGCGCGCGCTACGAGCGCACGCCGGAGTTCAGCTTCCAGGGCAATGGCAGCGGCAAGGCAAGCTACGTCTTCACCGGCGCGGGCTACCTGATGTTCACCACGCCCGTCTTCAGCGGACTGCCCGTGGAGAAGCCCACCGGACTCACCGTGATGATCCACGGCGATGGTTCGGGCCACCGCCTGGCCTTGCGGCTTTACGATGCCACCGACGAACGCTTCGTGGTTACCATCGGCCCGGTGACGTGGACCGGTTGGCGCAAACTCGAAGTCCGCAATCCCGAGACGTGGTCGCACTACCTGGGCAACGCCGACGGCATCTTCGACGCCCCGGTGCGGACGGTCTCGGTCGAGCTGACCGCCGTCGAGGGCGGCCCCGCCGAAGGCGCGCTGCACGTGGATGACATCACGCTGGAATACGCCGCCGGCCCGCGCCTGGTGGAGGATTTCGAGTTCAACACGCGCAGCGCCCGCATCTGGATGATCGGCGAAGCGGGCACCACCGTGGTGGGAGGCGAGGGGCTCGGCCCTGACCTGCGCGTGAACGTGCCCTACGTGATGGCGCGGCGCGAAGCCACGGCCACCACGTTCGCCTCCGTGATTGAGCCTTACCGCGGCGTCCATCGCATCACCGGCTTTGAACGCACGGGCGAAGCCAGCTACCGCGTGACCACAGACGCCTGGGTGGACGACATTGTCTTGCTCACCACAGGCGTTCAGTACCAACGCACTCCGCGTTAGGCGCGGAGATGTTTGTCGAACCAGGCGATGGTGCGTGACCAGGCATCGCAGGCGGCCGCGGCGTTGTAGTTCGCTCCGGTGTCGTTGTGGAAGGCATGCGCCGCGCCTTCGTACACCACAAACCCGAAGGTCTTCTGCTGGCGGATCATCTCGGTCATCACCGGCGCCATGTTGATGGTGAGGTTGCGGTCGCGTTCGCCATAAAGGGCGAGCACGGGCGTTTGCATGAGGGCGATGCGGTCGGCGGCAGGCACGGGAGCACCATAGAAAGGCACCGCCGCGCGGAGCTCCGGCGCGACGCTGGCCAGGTTCCACACGTTGCCGCCCCCGGCGCAGAAGCCAACGGCGCCGATGCGGTCATGAATGATGTTGGGCAGCGTCTTGATGTGAGCCAGCGTGGCAATCAGGTCGGCCTGGCGCTCGGCGGGCGTGGTGCGGTTATAGGCCTGTGTCTGCTGGGTCGGCTCAGGGAACGCGCCGATGCCGCCCTGCCGCGAGAGCAGGTCGGGCGCGAGCGCCACGAAGCCGGCCCGGGCCACGCGGCGCGTGACGTCGCGGATGTGCTCCACCAGCCCGCGGTTCTCATGAATCACGATCACGCCCGGCATGTAGTCAGACGGCGCGTTCTTCGGATAGGCAAGGTAGCCGTTCACTGAGGCGCCTTCACTCGGATAGGTGATGTCCTGCGTCACCAGGTCAGCAGCGTCGGCGGGCACCTTCACATCGGCCGGGCACGGCGTCGCCGTCTGCCCGAAAGCCTCGTAGCCTTGCAGCGTGGCCATGGCCGTGGCCGCGCTGCCGGTGTACTTGGCCACCCGCTTCACCAGTTCCCGCCGGTTGAACGCTCCATCCACCCAGAGGTGAACCAGCGACTCAATCGGCCCTTCTTTTTCGTCGTACATGCAAGCCTCCTCACCAGCGCGAGCGAGTCCGCGCTCACTCGATTTGCCGATTGTATGCCGACGGAAGCGGTGAAGGGAACGCCTGGAACCTGTGCGAGGTGTAAATTCTCGCGCCGTTATTTGAGTGGCAGTTTCACCGCGGCTTTGGACTTCACACTCATCTTGAGCGCGTCGATGATCTCCACGACGTCGACGTTGATATCGAGCGCCACCATCGGATTCAGCGCCAGCTTGCCGCGCATGGCGGCGATCATGTGGGCAATGGGCTCGCTCTTCTCGGGCGGCAGGGCTTCGAGCGGCATCTCCTGGCCGGGCGCGCGGCCCTTGCGCACTTCCATCCTGTCGCGCGTCATGTTGACGCTGCCCTGCAGGCCGAACACTTCGAGTTCCTGGAAGCTGCGCGGCAGGTCCCAACTGCCTTCGAACAACCCGACACCGTTCTTGTAGCTCAGGATCATGGTCGAGTTGTCCTCCACCTTCGGGAAGGTCTCCGGCCGAAGCTGGTTCACGTGGGCGTAGACGGATTCCGGCTTGCCCAGATACCAGAGGCTCCACAGCGCGTTGTAGCAGCCAAAATCCATGAGCGCTCCGGCTCCGTTCTTCACGGGGTCGGTGAGCCATTCGAAGAACACCTGGCTGCGCGGACCCTGCGAGCCCGGCCCGCCATGGCCGACGATGCCGCGCAAGCGCCACACCGTGCCGAGCGCTCCGGAGTCAGCCTGTGCCTTGGCCATATAGTTGGTGGCCCACCAGGCCATCTGGTAATTGGTGAGGACGTGGATTCCGCTTTTCTTCGCCAGCTCGCGGATGGCGCGGGCGTCGGCGAGCGTGGAGGCGAGCGGCTTTTCAAACATCACGTGGATCTTGCGCGCGGCGCAGAGCTTTACGATGCGCAGGTGGTCGTTGTTCGGAGTGAAGGCCCACACGATGTCGGGCTTGGCCTGGTCGAGCATCTTTGCGTCGTCGCTGAAGATGAGAGCCTCGGAAGCCCCCATGCCTTTGGCTTCGGCGATCAGCGCGGGGTTGGTCTCCGAGATGCCCACCAGCTTGGCCGGCGTGCCGGCGATCATTTTAGGAAGGTGGCCCCAGACGTGGGAGTGCTGGAGGCCGATGACGGCAATTTTTGCATCCTGAGCGGCAGCGGCCGCCATCCAAGACAGAAATAGAAAAGCGAGTCGTTTCATGTGTAGGGCTCATTTGGGATTTTACACCCCGTGGCTTGCCACCCATCCCATGGCTGACCTAGAATTCGGAAATCTCCGGAGATTGCTTCGGCCCGGAGCCGGTGGCCGTTGGGGAGAAAACGCCCAGGTCGAGACGATGGTAGAGTAGAAGCCATTATCGAGAGGAGGGTCCTTCGCGGGACCAAGGACGGTTTATGAATCGAGCTTTTTCCGGCTTCATTCAGAAGTTCCTTTGGTTGGGTGTGGTCACGCCGGCGGCACTGTGGGCGCAAGACCCCGTGACGCAGGCTCGCCGCATGGCTGCCGAAGGCGATCCCTCGGGAGCGCAGCGGCTGTTGCGCGAAGCGGCGCAGTCCGGTTCGGCCACGCCGCAACAGGTGCTGGGCTACGCCGAGTTCCTCGACCGCTATCGCAATCCCGAAGCCCGGGCGGCCTATGAGAAGGCGCTCGCCGCGCTCCCCGCCGGAGCGGGCAAAGCGGCGGTGGCCCGGAGGCTCACCATCCTCAACCTGCTGGCCGGCGACCGTGCCGCGGCTGAACGCCACCTTGGTTCCTATCGCGCCACGGGCGCCACCGATCTGGCGGCCTCCATTCCCACGCCCGCGGCCGATCCCATGCCGCTCTCCTCCATCCCTGGTCCGCTGCCTTCGTTTGCGCGCATGGCGGCGCTGTCGCCTGACCTGAAGCCGGAGGAACTGTTGCCTGCCCTGGCGCGCAACGTCGTCACCAACGGCTACCAGGCGTCCAACTCCAGCGAAGGGCTGGAGCAAACCGAATACCTCAAGCTCGTCTTCCGCTACATGTCGCAGGCGCGCGAAATCGAGAAACTCGCCGGCGAGACCAAGGTACTCAAAATCGAAACCTGCGATTCCACGCAGACCGGTGAGCTGCTGAAGATTCTCGGCTACCGCATGCGCGGGGCCTGCGGCGGTGAGGTGGTGCTGGAAACCATCAACGCCAGCCGAGCGTTTCTCACCATCGACTCCGGTTTCCCGCTCGCTGAACTGGAAGTAGCCTTGCGCAACAACCGCCCCTTCTCTTATGATTTCCACCCCACCCCGGTGCCTGTTCTGTTCGGCCCCGACTACTGGCTGTCAGCGGAAAAGGAGAAGAAGGAATTCATCGACACGTTCCTGTCCGATCCCTCGCTGTGCCGTCTGTATCTCGGCCTCTCCAAACTCGACGCGCACACGGCGCAGGAGATGAAGAAGGCGATCACGATTCAACGCATGCGCGCCTTTGCCCACGTCCTCGATTTCTTCGGCGGCATGTTCGTGGTGCGCAACGGCCGGGCCATGGTGCCGGGCAACGCCGCCACGGTGGCCGCGTGGGCCGATCTCGTCGGCGCCGGCCCCGACAAAGGGGTTGAGTTCTACGACAAGCTGGTGGCCAAGGACGACGGCTGGTTGACCAGCTACTACGATGCCCTCATGCGCATCGACGGCCCCATCCGCGACTACCTCACCGAGCCGGAACGCCTGAAACGCTTCTACACGGCTTTGAAGGGGCGCATCACCAGCCCTGGCCCGGCGCGGCCCGTGTTCCGCTCGAACACCGACCTGATGCTGCTCACCACGCGCTTGCGGCTCGAAGCCAACGGGCAGCCGCACATCCCCGGCGGCATTGAGATGTGGAAGAACCTTTTCGTGAACCACCCGCACGGCAAGTACGACGGCAAGCTCACCAAACTGGCCAACAACTGGAAGACGCCGGACGACATCATTGAGGCGCTGTTCGCCCTCTGCCGTAAGTCAGTGGAGAACGAGCCGCTGAAGATCTTCATGGCCGTGAGCGATATGAACCGCCCGCGCTCAGCACCATTGGAGGCGGCCACGATCGATAAGATCGCCCGCTCTTACCGCACGCTCGGCGCGCAACTCCCGCTGCTGGCCGAGCAGCCCATGTTGAGCGACAAGTCCATCCAGGACTTCCTCACCGTGGCCCAGTCAATCGGCTCCATTCGCGATCAAACAACGCGCGCCGACACGGCGGGCAGTTTTCAAGCGGCGCTGGGCTTGTGGCAAATCCTCAGCCGCAACGGCCTGGTGGCCGCGGCTGAGCGCGACGCCCTGTTTGCCGGCATCGTCGATGGGTTCACCAAGGTCCGAAATGCGAATGATCTGTTCGACGCCACCCGCGTCGCCGTGCAATCGCTGATGAAGTCGGCCGGGGCCACGCAGGGCTCCACACAAGACCGCATGCTCGATCTGATCGCCGGTACGCTGCGCCCGCGCGACCAGGAGGCGCACACGCTGCTGGTACAGGAGATGACCCGCATCTTCGACTCGCAGAAGCTGATTTCCCTCAAGCTGCTGCTCGACATTGCCGACCACACCGACGCCATCGCCAAGGGCGAGAAGCTCAACGTGGCGCTGCTCAACCGGCTCAACACGCGCATGCAGGAAATCCAACTGCCGCGAGCCTCGCTCACCACGGCGGAGAAGAACGCCTTGAGCTTCGGCTATTGGTCCGAACGCCACATTGAGAGCCAGCGCAAGGTGAACATCCGCGCCGAGGTGGAAAAAGCCGGCGCCGACCCGGTGAAGCTGCGTGAAGCGCGCGGCAAGCTGGCGCCGATGCTGCGCGACACGCTGGTTGGCTTTAACTATCTCTATTACGCGCCCCCTGGCGCGCAGGTGTTGCGCACCAATCCGCTGTTTGTCCGCAGCCATGATTTTCTCGGCGTGCAGGGCACCAATCAGACCTGGCGCAACACCGAGGTTCTCGGCACAGGCTGGCCGTCGAGCGCCGGCGGGCGCCTGGTAGGTTCGCTGGCCGGGCTCGGCTATGCGCTCGCCGAAGCTGAGCAGAACTTCCTCATTCCGTCACGTGAACAGGCGCTCATTTGGGGCGACCTGGTGCCGCAGATGATGCTCATGGCCAAGTCGCCGCGCTGGTGGAACGCCACCCGCGAGCAGACGCACTGGGTCGGGCTGCACCTGCGCGAGGGCCAATCGCTCGTCGCCGAAAGCGTGCTCAACGCCGGCCTCCGCGCCAAGGTGGTGGAGGTGCTGGGCAAACAGGCCGCGCCCAATCGCACGGCGCTTGTCGATCAACTGCTGAGCCATGGCGAGTTGACGCGCGCGCTGGAGAACATAACGCCGGCCGAACTCTATACGATTGCCGCCACGCATCGCGGCGCCGCCGGTCCCGCCATTAGTCCCATGTCCCGTGAGATCCAGCTCCTGGCCTCGTCACCCAAGGTGACGGCGGCCGCCATCTCGCACACCTTCGGCACTCCCAAGCCGACACTCACCAGTTCCAATCGCGCCGATCTCTTGTTCCTGCGCACCTTCCCGACGTTGATGGGCTACTCGAGCCGCATCATGGCCGAGAGCTGGGAGTCGAGCGTGTTGTTCTACGCGGGCTTGGCCGACGAATTGCAAATCGACCCTGGCCGCATGGCGGTCTCGGTGCCGGAATGGACCCAGCACACCGTGCAGCGCATCTTTGCCACACACCTGGAAGACTGGCCGGCATTGCTGCGGGCGTTGCGCACCGTGGGCGACGAGGTGCGAACGCGCGGCCAGGAAGCATCGCTCAGTTTGTCCAGCGGAGGATTCTGATTCATGTCTCCATCCATGAAGAACGCCCATGGCCCGATGACACGCCGCATGGCGATCTGCACGGGCTTATCGGCAATGGGCGCAGCCTTCGCGCAAGCCCCCGCGCCCATCAGCGCCCCCGCCGCGGGGGGTGAAGAGGAGCGCCCCACCTTCCGCGTGAAAGTGGACATGGTGGTGCTCAGCTTCACCGTCACCGACAACAAGGGCCACTACGTCACCGGGCTCAAGCCCACCGATTTCAAGGTCACCGAAGACGGCATCGTGCAGAAGGTCTCCACCTTCGGCGAAGGCAACAAGCCGCCGGTCCTGGTGCTGGAGGATGGCTCCACGCGTCCCATCGTGCAGGCTTCGGCGGCGCCCACAAAGGCCCCCGACGCGGCCGAGTCGCGCGGCGACGCCTTTGTCGGCACCAACGTCTTCGTCCTGTTCGACACGAGCAACTACATGTACCGCGGCTTCGTGTATGCCTCCGACGCCATTGCCGATTTCGTGCGCGGCCTCGATCGCGCCGACTCGGTGGCCGTCTACACCTTTTCCCGCAACCTCTCCCGCGCCGCCACGCTCACGCGCGACCGCAACCAGGCCATCATGGGTCTGCGCAAAGCCGTCGCCGGCGACGATTCCGCCCTCTACAACGCTCTCTTGCTCGCTTTGCGCGACGCGGCCAAAGTGCCTGGCCGCAAAGTGGTGATCGTCTTCTCCAACGGTCCGGACAACGCCAGCATGGTGGCCCCCGACGATGTGCGCGCCGTGGCCGAGGACGAAGGTATTCCCATCTACGTCATCTCGACCAACGATGTGAACCGCGACGCCATCTCCTCCAACGTCTTCAAGCGCATCTCGCAGCGCACCGGCGGCCAGGTGTTCTTCGCCAAGACGTGGCAGAAGCAGGTGGAGGCCTTCGAGTCCATCCGCGAATCGCTGGGCAACTCCTACACCGTCACCTACTACCCGCAGCCGAATCCCAACGATGGCTTCAGGCGCATCAACATCGAGATTCTCTCCGATGCGGCCAAGAAGCTGCGCGTGCGCGCCCGTCCCGGATACCGGCCCAGCCGCACGTTCTGATCAGCGGCTGCGCACGGCGCGTGGCGCTCACAAAGCCTGGATCACGCCCGCAATGTGCCCGGCCACCTTCACGCACGCGCTGTTCTTCAGGTGCAGTTCGTTCGCCCAATCCTGGTCCGGATCGACGACCGGCCTCAGATCCACATAGCGGAATTGCGGAAACTCGGCGTCGAGCCGCGCCAGCATCTCGTTGTAGCGGTCGATCAAGCCAAACACACAGGCCGTCTGTTCGGCCGCATCGTGGATTTGTTTGGCGCGCAGAGCCGGCATCAGCCACGGGCCGATGAACGAGAAGCCTGGCAGGTTCACCACGCCCTTCCCGGTGGGCCGTGTGTGCGCGTAGCCGTGCATCACGATGACCGTTGCCGGGCTGACCGCCGCCACTGCCCCGATGAAGTGGCGCAGGTAGCCCGCAAACACTGTGTCGATGAGATAACGGGCCACATCGGGACGCACCAGCGGCAGGCCGGACAGCTTGTGGTTCAGATAGCCGCCGAAGGTGTCGCCAGCCACGTCGTTGCCTCCGCCGGAAAACAGCAGCGCCTTCGGTTGGATCTCACGCAGCGCCTGCATCAGTGCCGTTGAGGACGGGCCGAAGATCATGTTCTCCAGCGTGTCGCCATACTTGGCGTGCTTCTCGATGCGGAAGCCGTGGAACCCGCGCAGGCAGTCGATGATGTCGACGGCGAAGGGGACCGGGTAATCAAACCAGGAGTCGCCCTCGGCCACCAGTTCCCCGCCCGCGCCCAGCATCTCAACCGATGGCAGCAGCGCGCGCGGACGTTGCGTGAGGCGCTTGAACTGCGCAATCTCTTCTTCGCTCCAAGTGTCGATGGTGGCCGGATTGAAGGCGGGCATGGCAGGCTCCTAGTCGACGCGCACGCTGGCCGCGCGGTCTTCGAAATCGCTGACGTAGAACGGACCCTGCGCCGAGCGCAGATCCGGCTGGCTCTTCAGCAGGCGCACCGAGGCGCCCAGAAAATTGTCGGCGTCAAAGAGGACAACGGCCTGCGCCGAACCCACCAGCCGCACGCTGCGAAAGCGCCGCCGCTGATCGCCTAACGAGGCTGTGGATGAACCGCTGGCAAAACAGTACGGCGTGCCGCCGTAGTTGGCCTGCACGTAGAAGCAGGCGCCGTTGGGAACCGAGGCAACCGGTGACACCACCACCGGCGCGGATGGTGCTGGCGTGGCCGCCGTGGGGGCTGGCGTCGCCGCCGGTGAGCCCGCCGTTTCCGCGGTCCCCGTAGCCGCGCCAGGGGTATCAAAGAAGCCTCCTGTGGTGGGTTGCACGCTGGCTGCCGGCGCCGCCGCGGCCGGTGGGGCTGCGGAAGCGGTCACATCCGGCGCCCCGGCGGGCAAGGTCAGGTTCTCAAAGTCCTGCGCCACGGCTTCGTAGAGCCCATCGCCGGCCCGGTAGAGCACACGCAGCGATTTCACGCGCCCGGGGGCCGGGTCGCTTACCCCCAGCGCCTCCAGCGTCACCGGAAGCTCGCGGCGTCCGGACGCCAGCGCCGTGCGGACCACCACCGTCACATCCTGCAACCGGCCTGAACCGTAAGTTGCGATGACAATCTCCACGCTCTGCGCCCACGCACAGCAGGCCAGCGCGGCCACGCCGCAGGCGTACCTCAACGTCAATGTGCCCATGCCCTCCACGATAGCCGAATCGGCCCGCGGCGCGCGCGGCGGTGCCGTACCTCCCTTCTCTGCTAGCTTGGAAAGCTGAATGATCTCGTTCTCCAATATCAATAAGCAGTATGGCCGCCAGCTGATTTTCGTCGACGCCTCGTTTCAGTTGAACCCCGGCGAAAAGGTCGGGCTGGTGGGCCCCAATGGCGCCGGCAAAACCACGCTCTTCCGTCTTGTGGTCGGCGAAGAGGTTGTCGATGAAGGCGAGGTGACCGTTCCGCGCAAGCTCACCATCGGCTACTTCCGCCAGGACGTCGAAGAGATGAGCGGGCGCTCCGTGCTCGACGAGGCCATCGCCGGCAGCGGCCGCGCCGGTGAGCTGCATCATGAACTCGAGCAGTTGCAGCGAGCCCTGGAAGACCCCGCGCGGGCTGATGAGATGGACACCATCCTCGAACGCTTCGGCCACGTCCAGGAGGAGTATGAACACCTCGGCGGCTACAACCTGGAGGCCCAGGCGCAAGAAGTGCTCCACGGGCTGGGCTTCGACCAGGCGCAGATCGACGGCGACGTCGGGGCGCTCTCCGGTGGTTGGAAGATGCGCGTGGCCCTGGCCCGCGTGTTGCTCGGCAGGCCCGATGCACTGCTCATGGACGAGCCCACCAACCACCTCGACATCGAATCGATCATCTGGCTCGAGCAGTTTCTCAAGGACTACAACGGCGCCTTGCTGATGACCTCGCACGACCGTGAGTTCATGAACCGCATCGTCAGTAAGATCGCCGAAATCGACGGCGGCGAGATCATCACGTACAGCGGCAACTACGACTTCTATATGCGCGAGCGCATCCTGCGCGAAGCCAATCAGCAGGCCTCGTTTGCCCGCCAGCAGGCGATGCTGGCCAAGGAGCAGCGCTTCATTGAGCGCTTCAAGGCCCATGCCGCCAAGGCCGCCCAGGTGCAGAGCCGCATCAAGGCGCTCGATAAGATCGAGAAGATCGAGCTGCCCAAGAAGCGCCAGGTGGTGAAGTTCGAGTTCCGCACGCCGCCCCGCTCAGGCGACCAGGTGGCGATGCTCGAAGGCATCAGCAAAGCCTACGGGCAGCGCCGCATCTATGACAACTTCACCCTCACCGTGCGCCGCGGCGAACGCTGGGCCGTGATGGGGCGCAACGGCGCGGGCAAAACGACGCTGCTCAAGATGATCGCCGGAGCCTCCGCGCCCGACAGCGGCGAGGTGCGCCTCGGCGCTAGCGTCAACATGGGCTACTTCGCCCAACAGTCGCTCGATGTCCTCAGCGCCGATCTGACGGTGATGGAGCAGTTACAGGCCGACTTTCCCATGGATAGCCTGGGTTCTCTGCGTTCTCTTGCCGGGGCGTTTCAGTTTTGCGGCGACGATGTGGACAAGAAGATCCGCTCGCTGTCAGGCGGCGAAAAGTCGCGCCTGGCCATGGCGCGCATGCTCTATAACCCGCCTAACTTTCTCGTGCTCGACGAACCCACCAACCACCTCGACCTGGCGACCAAGGAGATGCTGGTTGAGGCCCTGCGCGAGTTTGAGGGCACGATGGTGTTTGTCTCGCACGACCGAACGTTTCTGCGCGGACTCGGCTCGCGCGTGCTTGAGTTAGGCGGCGATAGCGGCACGGGCGGGGCGCTGGTGTATCCCGGCAGCTATGTCGAGTATGTCGCCAAGTCCGGCCACGAAGCGCCCGGCATCTATCACTAAACGCGCGCGCCGCCGAGGCGTGTGTCGTGGTTGCCCCCACTGCACGGAAACATACAGATTTGCGCGGTATTTTCAGACACAGGAATCTTGAATAAAGAAACGATAAGGAGGATGTGAGGAGTCAAGGTAATGGGTGAATTTCTCTCGGAACGCCACGGGCTCGGCGGGAACTCTGTCAAGAGCCTGCGCCGGATGGTGACGGTGACGCTTCTTGTAGCGGCCGCATCCGGAATCGTCTGGCTCTGGCTGATCAGAAACGTATCTCAACACACAACCCGGATGGGAGAACTGGGCCGGATTGCCACCAGCGCCACGGCGCTCTATGCCGAGGGGTTGCAAATGTGCCAGGCGACGCGCAACATCTTGCTCGACCCGGCGAATGCCAAGGCCTGGAGCAACCACGCGGCAGCCAGCAAGAGCTTCGTTCAGGTTCGCGATGGGTTGGAGCGCGATTTGGCCACCTGGTCATCTGACCAGTCAGCCCGTGCCGGGGCGAATACGGTGAAGGCCGACTTCGAGCGGCACAGCGCCATTCAGCAGCGCATCCACACGCTCGCCAAGCAGGGTGACTTTGAAGGCGCCAAGCGCATCCTCAACGGGGAGGACACCCCGCTCTGGCGGAAGTATAAGGATGAGATTTTGGCCTTGCGCGGCAAGGTGACGCGGGAAGCCGGCGAAGTAAAAGCGGCGGTTGCCGCCGAGTGTGTCTGGGCCAACCGGCTGGCCTGGCTGTCGAGCCTGCTGTTGATGGGCACGAGCTTGGCGACGTTTGTCGTCTCCTCGCGTGTCAGCCTGCGGCTGCGCAAGGCCATGGACCTGTTGAGCGCCCGCGCCGACCAGATGGAGACCTCTTCCCTGCAAGTGGCGCAGGCCAGCGAGTCGATCGCCACGGGCGCCTCCGGGCAGGCGGCCTCGGTGGAAGAGGTGTCGTCCTCCACCGAGGAGATCAAGGGACTGGCCCAGGCCAGCCACGACAAGTCGGAAGCCGCGGCCCGCCTCACGCGGGAAGCGGCGGCCAACTTCCAGACCACCAATAGCGGCGTGTATGCGACGCTCGATGTGATGGGCGAGATCGACCGCTCCAACCAGGAGATCGCCAAGATCACCAAGGTCATCGATCAGATCGCCTTCCAGACGAATATATTGGCCCTCAACGCGGCGGTGGAGGCATCGCGCGCCGGCGAGGCCGGGCTGGGCTTCAGCGTCGTGGCCGGCGAGGTGCGGAGCCTGGCCCAACGCTCGGCTGAGGCCGCCAGCCAGATCCACCAGCAGATCAGCGCGGCCGTCATCCGCTCGCATGAAGGCCACCAGAAGGCGCAGGAAGCCGCCGCTGGGATGCGCGCCTTCGTCACCGTCTCCGAACAGGTTCAGGGCATGGTGGATGAGGTGAACGAGCGTTCCAACCAGCAATTGGCGGCCATTGCGCAAATCGCCCTGACGATTTCGGCCATCGCCCAAACCACGCAATCGGTGGCCGCGGGCGCCGAGGAAGGGGCGGCCTCGTCCTCTGAACTGGCCTCGCATGGAAAAGAGATGCTGCGTGTGGTGGACTATTTACGTTCCACCGTCACGGGCGCGGCAGTGGCGGTGGGAGGCAGGCAATGAAGAAGGCAATCGGACTATTCAGACGGCGTTCCCCACGATGGACCCTACCGTCGGCGCTTCTGCTGGCTTGCCTGCCGGCCGGGGCGCAGAACTTCGCGCAACCCTTTGACAAACAGATCCAGTGGTTCGCCTACAGCGGCGATCACGCCGTGGCCGGCAAATGGGGGCTCCACTTCGATGGCGGCTGGCGCCAGGTGAGCAGCGCCGATTGGACCCAGTGGCTGGTGCGCCCTGGTGTGAATTACCAGTGGAGCAGGCGCGTTCAGCTCTCCGCCGCTTACTCCTACTTCAACACCCATCCGGCGGGACTTGCCTGGGATGAACGATCCATGCCGGAGCACCGTCTGCAGGAGCAGATCCTCATCCAAACGCCCGTGCGTAAGATCGCCGTGCGGCACCGCGTGCGCGTTGACCAGCGCTTCCTCGGCAGCGGCTTCGTGGAAAACACCAAGCGGACCTGGAATCTGCAGCACCGCCTGCGCTACATGATCCGTACCGAACTGCCGCTGCGCAAAGGCGCCTCCGAGCGTCCGCTGGTCTACGCCGGATTGCACGACGAAATCCTGCTCCGGTTCGGCTACAGCGGCGCCTCGAACTTCGACCAGAACCGGCTGTACGGCGGCATCGGCGTGCGGCCCGCCAAAGCGGCTTCCATCGAAGCCGGCGTCTTCCACCAGCGCTTCCAGCCCATGGCCGGCGGGCGCATGGAGAACAACTACGTCTTCCTGCTCACCGTCAGCAACCAGTTGTCCCTGAGCCGCTTGCTGGGGCGCGAGTAGCTCCGCTCAGGCCTGCGAATCGAATCGCTCCGTGAACGGGATCGCCTCGCCCTTGAGCCAGTCGCGCACGGCGTGGATGTGCGGGAAGCGCTCAGCGAACGCAGCCAGCAGCGCCGCCTCGTCCGCCACGCCGAGCAGCGTCATCAGGCGGGCAATCCGCGGCGGCTCCACAGTGTAGATCCAAGCCACGTCACCGCCGAGGCTGTTGGCAGCCTCCTGGCTGTGATCGAACAGCTCCAACTCCAGGCTGCCATCGTCAAGGATGCTCGCCCACGCCGCCGCGCCGCTCCAGGGCGCCCCGATCTTCCGCGTCAGCCGCTCGTACCCGCTCATGCAGCCTACGGCAGCTCGGCCATCCGCTTCCACGACTCCTCGTCGCGCCCAATGCTGATCAGGTTCCCGGCGCGCACCAGTGGCAGCCGCAGCAGCAGCGGATCCTTCTCAATGCGCCGCAGCAGGTCCGGGTCAGTCATGCGCATGTGCGCCAGGCCGGCGTCGATAAACGACTTCCCTTCCCGGTCGATCAACCCTTGCAGCGTGAAGCGGTCAAGAAACCGTTTGATCTCTCCCGGCGCCATCGGCTTGATCTTCAGATCCACCATCTGGATCTCAATGCGCCGCTCCTTGAAGAACCTCTCGGCGGCGCGCGTGGCCTGTGAGTTCTTCACACCGAAAATTTGAGCCCGAGCCATCGCTGTCGTTTGTCTCCCGCCGCGCCCTGCTCAGCGGGCCGTAATCTTGAGGTTGGCAAAGTGAGCGATGGTGGACCCTTCCAGCCACAGCGCCACGCCGCCCTTGCCCGCCGCGCCCGACTTCACGTCGTTCACGATCAACACGGGTTGCTTCGCCTTATTCACATACAGCCGCGCCTTGTCGCCGTCAACCTCGATCTTCACATGAGTCCACGCGGCGGGCACGATGTCGACGTACGATTCGTAGCGTGACGGGGTTGCTTCGCGAAGCCGGTACCAGGTGAAGTCGGGATGGTGAATATACTGCGCCGTGTGATTGCGGCGCGCCTGGTCGTCGGCGCGGCCGTTGGTGGGGCGCAGATAGAAGCAATCGTAGGTCTTGCGGTCGGGTTGCACGCGAAAGGCGACGCCAACGAAACCACGCGCCCCGCCCGCGGCCCCCGGACCAGGTTCGCCGGCCACATCCAACTCAATCGTCCCGTTGCCGAACTCCACCGCGTCAACCAGCGCCAGCACGTCGGCGCGATTGGCTTCCGCGGCGGGGCCCGGCGCCGCTCCGCCCTTCTTCTGCCCCGCCTTCTTCTGCCCCGCCTTCTTCGTGGCACCTTTCTTCTGCCCGCCTTGCTTGCGCTGCGCGGCTGGTGCGGGGGGAGCCGCCAGCCTGGCCGCGGCCTCGTCGGAAATCGTCACCTTGATCGCTTTCTTGCCCTGCAATTTCGCCGGCGTGGCCGTGGCATTGTGCAGGGTAAGTCCAGCGGTGGTCTGGAGCTTGAGGGATTTGGTCTGGCCGGGGAGAAGAGCGGCGGCAAACAGCGTGAGGCAGGCGGCGCGGGCAAAGGTCATGGGCCCAGTTTAGAATACTGCCATGGCGCAAACCAGCGGTGCCGGAACATACCGTCCTTCGATTCGCGACGAAGCCGTCACACAGGCCACCGGCCGCGGCTGGAGCGCATGGTTCGCGCTGCTCGATGGCGCGGGGGCGCAGTCCTGGACCCACGCCGCCATGGCCCACTGGCTGACCGGCGAACACGGCGTCGCGGCCTGGTGGAGCCAGTCCATCACCGTCGAGTATGAACGCGCGCGGGGATTACGAGCGGTCCACGAGAAAGCGGGCGGTTTTGCTGCCAGCGCATCCAAAACGGTCGCCGTCTCCGTGGATGATCTGTCCCGCTGGTGGACGGAAGCCGGGCTTCGCCGCAAGTGGCTGGCCGCGCCCGGCATCACGATTCGCAAGTCCACACCGGGCAAGTCAGTGCGCATCACCTGGAGCGATGGCAGCCGCGTGAACGCCTTCTTTTTCGCCAAGGGCGAGAAGAAGTCGCAGGTCAGCGTCGACCACGAGAAGCTGCCCGACGCGGCGGCGGTGGCCAAGGCCAAGGCGGAGTGGAAACTGGCACTTGCGCGGCTGGCGGCGCTTGCCACCGCCGCCGCAAAGCCCGTTCAGGTGTAAATGAACTCCGCCGAAGCGGTGCAGGAAACCGAGGGCGTCAGCCGCACCCAGTGCGCGCTGAAGCCCGCCGGGAACACGTGATAGGCATACGGCCCCTGGCTCACGGCCACCGACTCATACGGAACCCAGGTTCCGTTGCCCAACACATCCACTTCAATCAGGAAGCGGCACGCCTTGTCGGCCAGCAGGTGGAGCACTTTCTTATCGAAGCCCGTCATCAGGAACGGCTCCGACGCCTGGCCCGCCGTCACCGCCGCTTTGCGCCACGGTCCGCCCCAACCCGCCGGTTTGCCCCATTGCCACAGGTCGTCGGTCTTGCCAAACCAGATGCCCGATTGCGGCTGGCCGCCCAGTGGATTGTTGTTCGCATTGGGTGAGCCCTCGTTGCCGCCAGGGCGAGCAGCCCACGGAAGGGGCAGTAATCCGGAATCGTGCGCAGGTGGGCGCAGATCGGCTTCACGCCCCAGATGTGGCCCTCAAAGGCCAGCGGCTGCAGTTCATAGAACATGCCGAAAATGTCCATCAAGAAGTGTTCGGTTTCCACTTCGCGAATGCGCATCCACTCCGTCTGCCAGGCGTGGTTGAAGCGGTTCGACGACTTCGGCAGCCGGTAGCGCTGCCACTCGCCCTTCACCAGCGCCCAGAACAACACCGAGCTTTCATCCCAGCCGGTGGCAAACAGCACGCCGCCGAAATCACCGCGCGTGGCCACGTCCATGTGCGGTTTGCGCGACAGCGCCCGCCACGTTTTGCCGTCGAATTCGAACAGCCCCGCCTGGTTGTCGCCAAACTCGTAGAAGCCGTTGTTGGTGACGGCCATGCGGCCCTGCGACGTGAAGCCGCCCTTGAAATGCGGCCGCTGTTTGATCTGGAAACGCTGCACAAGGTCGTCCACCTGGCGCGACTCATGCGTGCTCACATCGTGCTCAAACAGCAGTCCCTCCATGGTGAGGAAATAGACGCGGTTGGCTGGGTCGGTGAGATGCGGCATCGTCGTTGTCAGGCGATGTTCGGCCAGCGTGGGCAGAAAGCGGTGGTTGCCCTTGTCGTCGATCGCGTAGGGGCCGATGAACACCTGGTTCGATTGGCGATGGACCAGCCGGTTGGCGTGCGTGCCGTTGTGCTGATGAACCTCCACGGCCTCAAACTTGTCGTCGATGCGATAGAGCGAGAGGCCGGTGCCGGTGCCCTGCTTGTGCGAGTTGTAGGTGACCGCCCACAGCGCATCGGCCCAGGGCATGAGCGCCCCCACGCCGCATTCCGAGCGTGGACCTTGGGTGTTCGCCTTCAGCCCGACATTGGGCAATCCGGCAAAGCGCGATTGGGCGGCCGCGGCGGCCGGCACAAGGGACAACAGGGAGCGGCGGGAAAGCATGCCGACATCATACCCCGCGGCCGCGGGGAGCGGCACACGGAGAAAATGACCAGCCGGTGACTGCTCCCGGCTGGCCTCGGTTTGCATCCGGCGAGAAGTAAGTTTAGGGTAACTTCACCTTGACGTTTTCCATGTCCACGTTGGACTGGTCCATGAATTCCACCGCCGTATTGAAGTAAATGAGCGTATTTCCCTTCAGTACGTTGGCTACCGAGAGGTCGGACAATTGGATGGCGGTGCCGAAACGGGACACCAGGTTTCCGGTGACCAGGTCCGCCCGGGGGCCGTTGGGGTCGGTCGGCGTCGGGTTGTAACAGATGCCGAGGACGCCATTGGTTCCCGCCGTTACGGTGTTGTTGGCGATGCGGTTGCCATAGCTGCGCCCGCCACGGATGAAGATGCCGAGGCCAACGTTGCTGATGGCGTTATTCTCGACGACGACATTGGAGGATTGCACGATCATGATGCCGGTCTCAGGCGGCGGAGCCACCACCGTCAGTCCTTGCGCACGGATTCTCAGGTCGCGCAGAATCACGTTGGAACTGCCGTCCACGACAACGCCGAAGGCGAAGTTGCTGATTGATCCGCCCGATACCTTCACGCCGCGGGCATTGCGGATGACGATGCCCATGCCGAGCTTGCCGCCCGGGCCGTTGAGCGAGTAGCCGTTAAGGTCCAGCGTCACATCGCTGGCCGCAATCAGCAGCTCGCCGGAAATGTTCTGAGTCAACTTATAGTTTCCGGCGCTGTCGATGACGCCGCTTTTAACGATGGGACGTGAGTCCTGCGCCCATGCGGCCGATGCCAGCAGTAAGCACACGAATAGCTTTCGAGTCATAGGTTTCTCCATTGTGATGAGGGATTGAAAGAACGAATTCCGCGTCTGGCCCAGACAAACAATCTGTCGGAATCGGTTCGGGAATCCCCCTCCCCGCCGCTATACTTTTTTCATGCGCGCAATTTTTCTCCTGCTGGCGGGTAGCGCGGCCTGTTCGGGGGCCGACTTCTTTGCCGGTGCGATGGGCGGAGTGGCCACGCTCTCGGCCGACGCGCAGACGCAGGGAACGCCGCCCAACCAGTTCTCCGCCTACAAGCCGCAAAACGGCGCCGTGTTCCAAGTGTTTGGCGGAAGCCATTTCACCGATTACTTCTCCACGCAGTTCAGCTATGGATGGAACCGCAACGCCGTCACGCTCAGTGGAGCCGATGTGGCGCGCCAGGCCTCTTACGAGGCGCCGATGCGCGCCACGATGCACTCGCTGGTGGCCGAGGGCATGGTGTATTTTCGTCCCAGAGCGAGCCGCATCCGGCCCTATCTGGCGGCGGGTCCAGGGCTCAGCATCCTGCGCGCGGCCAGCAATGGCCCGGCTGCGCTGAGCGGCCCGATTGCGGCTCCTGATGCGCGCATCGAATCCACGCGGCCGGCCCTTCGCGTGGCGGTGGGAATCGACGTGCGGCTTTCAGGCGGCCTGCGGTTTCGCTATTCGTTCAGCGAAACCCTGCAGCGCAATGCCCTGAGTCGCGCGCTGCGCCCGCCCGCTCAACGCAACCTCGCAAACTTCCAGAATCTGTGGGGAGTGAGCTGGGAGTTCTGAGCTCAGTGGAAATGCGCGTACGGGCAGTGCGGCCACCAGATGGGCGGCCGGTCAAGGCGCTCGGCCAGCACACGGGCGTGGCACACCTGGCAATAGAACACCGGCTGCAGCGAGTTCATGGGAGCAATGGTGACGAGGTGTTCGAAGACACACAAGCCCCGCCCGTTCTCCCGCGTCTCCGTGAGCGCTTCCAGCGGCCCGCTCGCCTGTTGCTCGCGAATGAGCGCGGTGTACAGCCTCGCCTTCAGGCTGGGCGCGGCGGGGCGTTCGGCCTCGTTCGTTTCGCGGGCTAGCTGTTCGAAATCCTGGTCATCCCACATACGCTAGGCTCCGTACCGTGCGCGGAACTGGGCTCGCGCCCGCGCCAGCAGCCGTTCCACCGCCTTTTCGGTCTTGCCGATGGCGGCGCCAATGGAAGCCGCACTCTGCGACTCCCAATACCTCCACAACAACACTACCCTGTACTGCTCGGGAAGCTCGGCCAGAACCGCCTGCACGCGTTCGCTCCGCTCCCGGTACATCAGCTCATTCTCCACCGCCGGCGGGGCAACCTGGCTTGCCTCCACGCTTTCATCCCACTCGGCATGACGCAACGCCCCGCGGAAGTGATCTTGCACCTTATGACGGGCGATACCGAGCAGCCAGGCCTTCAGGTTGGAATCACCGCGATAACGGGGCAGGTTGCGCCAGGCTTCGAGAAACACCTCCTGGACGACATCCTCCACCTGCTGCGCAGAAGGGGACAGCCGCCAGTGGACAAACGAATGCACCGCCCCCGCGAAGCGGTCAACGAACTCCGCCGTCGCCTTGCGGTCCTTGCGCAACAGCGCTTGGACGAACTCACGCTCATCCTCCGCCGTCGCGGCAATCGGGCGGATCTGGTTGACGGGGATCAGTTCCACCTGCGTCACGGCCTCACGAATCTACTGTCGCACGAGGCCGCCAATTCCCCCGCCCGGCTTGCCGCAATCGAGACTGAAGGCCACAGCGCCCTCGCCATTGAGGCCGAATTGTGCCAGCATAGACTACACTCGCGAGGAGGCTAATTCTTGGAACCGCCCTATGAATTGATCTGGGAAAAGCTGGCCAGCGGGGGCGTCATTCCCTTTCTCGGAGCCGGCGCTTCGCTTTCCTGCCGCCCCAAGGATGTCCAATGGAAGTCGCCCAAGGACAATTTCCTGCCCAGCGGCTGGGAACTGGCCAAGTATCTCGACGACCGCAGCGGCTACCCATCGGACAACCAGCTCGACCTGCTGCGTGTGGCGCAATATTACGACGGCGTGGCCGGCCGCGGCGGGCTCGACGATGAGTTGCACTCCATCTTCTCGCGCGCCTACCTGCATGGCGAGTTGCACCAGTTCCTCGCCGAATTGAAAAGCCCGCTCATTGTCACCACCAATTACGACACCCTCATCGAACAGGCTTTCGCCGAAAAAGGCCGCGCCTGCAACATTGTCGTTTATAAGATGTCGGCCCCTCTCGTGTCGGTGAAACGCGCCGGCGCCGCCGGGTGGGAAGACGTCGATCCCCAGCGGCTGGCCCTCGATCTCTCCTCCGCCCCCACCATTTTCAAAATGCACGGCTCCTCCATTCCCGGCTCGCCCGAAGAGGACAGCTACGTCATCACCGAAGACGACTATGTCGAATTCCTCACCCGCATGTCGGGCCAAACCGCTCTGCCGGCGGTCTTCGGCGAACCCTTCCGCCGCAGCCACTTCCTCTTTCTCGGCTATGGCCTGCGCGATTGGAACCTGCGCGTCATTCTCCACAAAATCTGGAAGGACTGGCCGCGCAAGTACGCCTCATGGGCCATCCAGGAACGCGCCGACCCGCTCGAGCGTGAATTCTGGAAGGGCCGCAAACTGACCATCTTTGAGATGACCATCGCCGATTTCCTGGTGAAGGTGCGCGAGGTGGCCGCGCGTGTCTGAACGCATCTTCTGCCCCTATCGCGGCTTGACACCGTACGCTGAAGAGGACGCCCCGTTCTTCTTCGGGCGCGCTGAAGACACGCAGCTCATTGTCGCCAACCTCTTCAGCGCCCGCGTCACCGTGCTGTTCGGCCCCAGCGGCGTCGGCAAGAGCTCCATCCTCCGCGCCGGTGCGATTCGCGATCTGCGGCGGCGGCAAACAGAGGCGGTCCAGCGCGGCGAGCGCCCCGACCTGCTCATCGTCTATTTCCGCACCTGGCAGGGCGACGCCATGGCCGCCTTGCGCCAGGCCATTCAACACGAAGCCGAAAAGCTCCTCGGCCGCCCTGTCACCGCGCCCGCCGGCGGCACGCTGGCCGAGTTGTTGCAGTACATCACCAATGAGCTCGACGCCGACGTGATGCTCATGCTCGACCAGTTTGAAGAGTACTTCCGCTACGAGACCCACTTCGGCGAGCCCGGTTCGTTTTCTGTGCAGTTTGCCGAGGCTGTGGGGCGCGCAGGCCTGCCGGTGAGCTTCCTGCTCTCGCTGCGCGAGGATTCCCTCGCCGAGTTGGACCGCTTCAAAACGCTGGTGCCGAACCTCTTCACCAACTGGTACCGGCTCGACCGTTTGGGCATGGAGGCCGCGGCGCGGGCCGTGAGCGGTCCGGTCGAGGAGTACAACAAGCTGCCTGAGTCCGAACGGCAGTTCAGCGGCACGATCGAACTTGAGGATGGCCTCGCCGGCGAGGTCCTCCAACAGGTGCGCAAGGGCGCTGTCGTTATCGGCGATGTCGGGCGCGGAACGGCGCGGCAGGATGAGTCGGGCATTGAGACGCCCTATCTGCAACTCGTGCTCACGCAGTTGTGGGAAGTGGAGCTCACCAGCGGCAGTAAGAAGCTGCGCGTGGAGACGCTGCGACGGCTGGGCGGCGCCGCGGAGATCGTCCGCCGCCATGTGGAAACCGTGCTCGGCAAGCTCAGCAGAAGCGAGCGCCAGATGTGCGCGCGCATTTTTGACTACCTGGTGACCGACAGCGCCGACAAACTCGCCTACCGCGCGGCCGACCTCGCCAATAAGTCCGGCGTCAATGAGTCGTTGATGAAGTCGCTGCTGGCCAAGCTCGCCGGCGGCGACAAGCGGATCTTGACCACCGTGGCCCCCGCGCCCGACCGCCCCACCGAGCCGCAGTATGAGATCTACCACGACTCGCTCAGCCGCGCCGTCATCGCCTGGCGCCGGCGCTACGTGGAGGGAGCGCAACGGCGCAAGGGGCTGTTGCGGCTGGCGGGGGTGGCAGCCGTGCTGGTGGCCGGGTTCCTGGGTTTTGCGTTGTATCAGCGGGGTGAGGCGGCCAACGCCAACACAGCGGCGCTGCAGGCGAGGTTCTTGGAGGCCGAGGCGCGGGAGCGGCAGTCGGCCGCGGAGGCACATACGCTGGCTCTCCGTCTCGCGGAACTGGATGAGGCGCGGAAAGCAGGATCGGCTGAATACGAGCGTCTCAAGAAGCAGGCCGAGGAACGCATCGAGGCCGCCGCGCGTTATGAAAAGGAATCGCGGGATCTGAAGATGCAGATGGTCCAACAAACGGCCCCGCTGAATGCCGGAGCCGACCGGCTGACGGTGGAGACGGCCCGCGCGGACCAGGCCGAGCGCGACCGTGACCGGGCCCGGGAGGAAATCGAACAACTGAAGCGCGAGAAAGAGGGCCTCTACAGCCAGTTGCAGGCGTCGCGGCAACCGGCGACGCCGGCCACGCGAGTGGAGCAGATGTTGTGCCGGCTGGAGCGAATTCGCGTGATCGAGGATGGAAGCGCGGGCGATACGCCGTGGAGCTTCCGGATCGCTATTCGCACCGGCATGGACACGTTCACGGCCAAACCGCTGAACCTGACGTTGAACGACAAAGCGCGGCCGCTCATTGTGCGGGGAGATGCTTGGCCGATCAACGTCGACCCATCGAATCCCATTGCCCGGATCGAAATATCCGGCCGGCAAGGGGGCGGCGCCAAGGGAGCCCGCGCGTGGTCGACGATTGGCACGCTGTATGCCATCGACGCACCGCCGGCGCAGGTGGACGGCACGGGGTTCGCCGACGGGGGCCGGGCGCGGCAGGTGATCCTCATGGCGCGCGATCCGAAAGACGGGACCATCGTGTTTGAGTTCACGCTGCAGCGTGGCGCGACGAAGAAATGAGCGTGATTCCGGCGCGGGATGGGCCTCAGCCGGTGATCTCCGAGCTGGTCCTCACCGGTCCACCCCTCCGTCTGCGCCTGCCCGGCATCTGCGCCTACTGCGGTGCGCACGGCGCCGCCCCTCTGTATTGGGAAAAGGTCGTGCTCGTCACAGACTCCGAAGGCAGCGCCAGCCGCCTCGTCGAGGGCATCCGCGCCCCCTTCTGCCCGCGGTGCCGGGCCACGCACGAGCGCGAGGTGAAGCGGATGAGCCCGTTCCTGAACCTGCTCCAGTGCTTCCGCTCTGAGGTCATGATCGGCGCCGTGCTCACCGGCGGCGCGGCCCTTTTCTTCGGCTGGAAACTGCTGCCTGTCCTCAACGACGACGTGTGGTCCGTCGCCGCCTGGGTGGCCTTGGTGGCCTTCTTCGGCCTCATCGCGCTGGGCTGCCTGCTCGCCGCCTGGCGTGCCACGCGCTGGCGCACCGTCCCCGCCCTCACCAGCATCACCTCTTCGCTGCAGTGGCGCGAGGAGACCGCCGGTCTGTTCGAAGGCGACCGCTACCGTTACACCATCCGCCACCCCGCTTTCTACGACGCCCTGCTCGCGTTGAACCAGGACCGGGTCTGGAAACCCGCGGGAACCCGCGCGCGCCGCGCCGCCGTGTGGCGCAAAGGGCTCTACATCGCCCTCGGCATCGCCGCCGTGCTGGTGATCTTCTGGGAGTATTTCGTCGAGTTCCTGCGCCACGAATGGTGACCGAAGTAGTTCGCAGACAAAAAGTGGTTGCAATCTCTTAAAACATGAAATATAGTTCATCTCAATAAAAACCACCTTTGATGAGGGGGATGATGATGAGCAGAGTTGTCTATTGTCTTCTGCTGTGCGCGGGGATGGGGCTGGCTCAGACCGACCGGGCCATTCTGACAGGCACCGTGAGTGACGTGAGCGGAGCCGCTGTGACGGGCGCCCGCGTCACGATCACCCACGAGGCAACCAACGTGAATTCGGCCGGCCTGACCAATGACACCGGCAACTTCACGGTGCCCAACCTGCCCGTGGGCAACTACCGGGTACGCATCGAAAAAGAGGGCTTCAAGGCCGCCGTTCGCACGGGCTTGTCGCTGGGCTCCGGCGCCACGGCGACGCTCAACGTCACGCTGGAACTCGGACAGCTCACCGAGTCGATCCAGGTACAGTCGACGCTCGATCAACTGCAAACCTCCACGGCAAAGGTCTCGACGGCGGTCACCAGCAAGATGGTCGACGAGCTGCCGCTGGTGGTGGGCGGCGCCATGCGCGGCGTGTTTGACCTTGCGACGATCACGCCCGAGGCCAACGAGCCCGAGGATAAAGGCTTCAACGTGGGCGGCGCGCAAGGCGGCAGCTATGGCGCCACGCTGGACGGCGTCTCCATCCTGACCGCTCGTTTCAACTCGGTCGAATGGGCCAACGTGAACACGCCCTCGGTGGACGCCATCACGGAATTCGCCGTCGAAACCAACGGCTTCAAGGCCGAGTTCGGGCGCGGGCAAGGCGGCATGATCACCTTCTCCTCCAAGTCCGGCACCAACGAGCTGCATGGCACGGCGTATGAGTTTCTGCGCAACGACGCGCTCGACGCGCGGCGATTTTTCGAGGATGAGAAGGGCAAGTACAAGCAGCACGATTTCGGCTACAGCGTCGGCGGACCCGTCTACATCCCGAAGATCTACGACGGCCGCAACAAGACCTTCTTCTTCACCTCCGGCGAGTGGTTCCGCAACCGGGTGGGCGCGGGTTCGGGGCGTTTCTCCGTGCCCACCGAGGAGATGTACCGTGGCGATTTCCGCAACTGGGTGGACAACAACGGCAGGCAGTTGCCCATCTACGATCCCTCCACCACACGCCCGAACCCGAACGGCAGCGGACTTGTGCGCACGCCGTTCGCCAACAACATGATTCCGCAGGCGCGTTTCTCCCCGCTCATCAATAACTACCTCAAGGAAGTGGGCAACGCGGTGCGCCCCAACAGCGGGGCGGCTCCGGGCACGAGCGACTATGTGCGGAACAACTACATCAACAACACCGGTACGGCGCTCGATCCCTGGACGAAGTACAGCGTGAAGGTCGACCACAACTTCGGCATCAATGACCGCGTCAGCTTCCTCTACAACTACGGCCTGCATGAACGCACGCCGGGCGCCGAGGGCTTTCCCGGCCTTCCCGGCCCGTTGAATCAGAACCGCATCGACCAGCAGAAAAGCCACGTCTACCGGGGCAATTACGACAAGGTGATCCGCCCGAACATCATCAATCATGCTTTCGGCGGCGTGAATTTCTGGAAGGAACGTCATGATGCCATCACACTCGATGGCGGATGGGAACAGAAAGGCATCTGCCTGAAGGGCGCCTGGAACTGCAACCGCAATCTGCTGAAGGCCGACTTCTCGGATTATTCAGGATGGGTGGCGAACGCTTACGACGGATCGGAAAACTTCGTCTTCAGCTTTGGCGATGATTTGACCATCATCAGCGGCAAGCACACCTTCAAGATGGGCTACCTGTGGGAGCGCATGCACTACAACGGCTTCGGCGAGCAAACCATTGGCGGCCTGGTGCGCGGCGACCGGCGCTCCACCTCAGTGCCCAACGACAACAACCTGAACACCGGGGGCGGCAACGGGTTCGCATCACTGCTGCTCGGCGAATCGTTCTCCGGCGGTACGGAAAACGACCGCTTCGTGGGTCAGCAATGGCGCAGCCATGCCTGGTATTTCCAGGACGACTGGAAGGTGTCGCAGAAGTTGACGCTCAATCTCGGCGTACGGTATGAGTTCACGCTGCCGCCGATAGAGCAGTTGGACAAATGGAGCGATTTTGACCCCACGCTCATCAACCCGCGCGCCGGCATTCCGGGCGCACTGCGCTTTGCCGGATTTGGACCGGGCCGTGAGAACTCGCGCACCATCACGCCGGGCTGGTATGGCGGCATCAGTCCGCGCTTTGGCCTGGCGTATGGACTGGACAGCAAGACCGTCATCCGCATGAGCGTGGGCCGCAGTTTTGGCGTTGCCAAGACGGTGACGGGCTCAACGCACTTTGAGGGATCGACGCTGATCTTTCGTCCGGCGAGTTTGGACAACGGGGTGACTTCGGGCTTCAACATTGATGCCGGATTGCCTCCGTATGTGAAGCCACCGGTGATCGACCCTTCGTTTTCCAACGGCAACAATACGGCCTACTGGGACCGCGAGGCGGTGCGGCTGCCGGAAACGTACCAATGGAACCTTTCCCTGCAGCGGCAGATCACGTCAACCACGGTGGTCGAGGCCTCCTATAACGCCACTATCGGCGCCCACCTGGTGGCCGGGCTGAAGCGCTACAACCAGCTGCCGTTCAGCGTCTACGAACGCTACGGACGCAACGTGCTGGCGGCCAATATGAACTCAGCGCTGGCCCGCAACGCCGGCATCACGCGCCCCTACGCCACCATCGACTGCGACTTCAGCGCCACCTGCGCCCCGGTGAGCGTGGCCCAGGCTCTGCGGCCCTTCCCGCAATTCCGCGAGGTCGACACGCGCGCCGGACACGGCGACAAGAGCGGGCACTCCAGCTACCACGCGTTCCTGGTGAAGATCGATAAGCGGTACTCCTCAGGACTGACGCTGCAGGGCTCGTACGTCGGTTCCAAGATCCTCACCGATGCCGACTCCACCGATGGCGACAACTCCGCAATCGACCACTACAACCGCCGCCTGGAGAAATCGATCGGCCAGTACGACCTGACGCATAACCTGAAGATGACCTATATCTACGAGCTCCCCTTCGGCCGCGGCAAGGCGTTTCTCAACTCCGGCGTTGCGTCGTTCCTGCTGGGCAACTGGAGGCTGGCGGGAACGCACTTCTATTCCAGCGGCTTTCCGCTGACGCTCACCAACTCGAATAACTACCTCATCTTCAATGGCCGCGGCGCGGCCACCGTAACCAGCTACGACGGCTGGATCGCCGGCCACAACAATCCGGATTGGAAGGGCAGCGACCGCTTCTTCAATTCCGCCGCGGCCTATGCGCTGGACACCAACCCGGCAACGGCGGGCATTGACCAGCCGCTCGACCGCCTTGGCAACGCCACACGCTTCAACCCGAAAGCCCGGCAGCCCTGGAACCTGAACGAGAACTTCTCGCTCGCCAAGTCGTTCCCCCTCACGGAGAGCGTGCGCGTCGATTTCCGCTGGGAGATGTTCAACGCCTTTAACCGCTTCCGGCCGAGTCCGGGCAGCCAGAATGTGCAGGACCCGAACTTCGGGCGCGTGCAGGGGCAATTGAACGGCCCCAGGCGCATGCAGTTTGGCTTGAAGCTCTACTTCTGACTCTACGCGCGCATCGATATGTCCGGACCTGGAGACCCGAACCCCGCGCCTGACCCGCAGTAGGAGGGCCAGGCGCGGCCGGGAGGATGCCTGCGGGGATGGCCGCGCGGCCCCGGACATGGTAGTGTAAAACCGTACACCACCATGCGCTCGATCGTGCACTGGGATGCCGACCACTTCTTCGCCGCCGTCGAGCAGGCCGCCGACCAGCGTCTGCGCAACCGTCCCGTAGCCGTGGGCGGCGCCGCGCGCGGCGTCGTCTTATCGGTGTCCCACCAGGCCCGCCGCTATGGCCTGCGTCCGGGCATGACCACCACGCGCGCCCGCCGCCTCTGCTCCGGCTTGGTCGTGGTGCCGGCGCACTTCGAGCTCTACGAACAGTTCTCGCGCAACATCCTCGGCCTGTGCGAAGAGCGCACGCCGCTGGTGGAGCCCGTGTCGGTGGGCGCGGCCTATCTCGACCTCACCGGAACGCGCGCCGTGAACCGCGCCGGTCCCGAGGAACTCGTGCGCGAGCTGCGGCGCACCGTCGGCGGCTGGCTGCGCGTGTCGCTCTCAGCGGGCATTGCCACCAACAAGACCGTGGCGCGCATCGCGGCCCGTGTACGCAAACCCGCGGCGCAGGTGGTGGTGGCGGGCGGCCAGGAGGCGGCGTTCCTTGCCCCGCTGCCCGTGCGCTGGCTGCCCGGGGTCGGATCGGCCACGGCCTCCACGCTTGAGCTGGCCGGCATCCGCCGCATCGGCGAACTGGCCCATGCGCCGCTCGATGAGTTGGGCCTCGTGGTGGGAGCCGATGCGCTCGGCATGGCCCGCCGCGCCCAAGGTGTGGATGAGGAGCCCGTGCGCCGCCAGGGCGCAGCCGAGCCGGAGTGGAAAGAGACGACGCAGTTTCCCGGCGAAGAATGGGAACGCGCGCGTGGTGGCGGCGCTGCGGGCGCTGCTCGAAAGATTGATGGCCCGCCTGCGCGCCGCGGGCTGGCAGGCGCGGCGGCTCACCTTGCGCCTGCGCTACACCGATCACGGCGAAGCCGAGCGCTCCGTGACGCTGCCTGAGCCCGCGGCTGTCGAGACCGCCTTCTTCCCCCATCTCGACGCCCTGCTCGATGGCGCCTGGAAGCGCCGCGTACGCCTGCGCGCCGTCGAATGGCGGGCGGCGCGGCTCTATCGTCCGGTGGGTCAGTTGGAACTCTTCGACACGCCCGGAGGAGCCAACCTCGGCCTCGGCGGTCAGTCCGCGGTGCGCCTGGCCGCCGCGCTCGACCGCATTCGTGGCGCATATGGCGAAGGCGCCATCTGGCGCGGGGGCTCCGCCCCTCTCTCCGCGGCCTCCCGCCCGCCAAGCCCAGCTACTTGATGCCGATGCACATCGAGTCCGGGCCCACCAGATGTTCCACGCGCGTTTCGCGGAAGCCCGCCTCGCGCATCCAGCCCTGGCAATCGGCCCCGCTATAGTCAAAGCCGCCCGGAGTTTCGATGAGCATGTTCAAGCTCATGAGCAATCCGAACGCGTTCTTCGAGCGGTCGTCATCGATGAGCGCTTCGTACACAATCAACGCGCCGCCCTCGGGCAGCGCGTCATAGGCCTTGGCGATCAACATGCGCTTGGTCTCCAGGTCCCAATCGTGCAGGATGTGGCCCATCGTGATCACGTCGGCCTCCGGCAGCGGATCGGTGAAGAAGCTGCCGGGCACAAACGAAACGCGCCCGCTGAGCCCGTTCTCCTCCACATAGTCTTCAAAGATCGGGCCGACCTCGGCCAGATCGTAGCCACGGCCCTGGAGGTGCGGATTGGCCTTGGCGATCTGCACAATGAGATCGCCCTGCGCCGTGCCCACATCGGCCACCGTGCTGTAGGAGCGCAAACGGAACCGCGCGGCAATGGCCATGTTCGCCGGGCGGCTGATGCCCGACATCGCCTTGAGGAACTCCTTCAAACGGATCGGATCGGCATACAGAGCCTCAAAGATTCCCGCGCCGCCGCCTTTGGCTTCGTTTTGCAACTGGCCCGTGCGCAGCGCCTCAGTGAGATTGCCCCAGAACCGGTAGAGGCGGTGGTTGGCCATCTCCAGAATGCCGCCCAGGTAGGTGGGCTTGTGCTTATCCAGATAAAGCGCCGTGGCTGGCGAGTTGGAATACATGCCGTTGGCGCGCTCCAGGAAGCCGAGGGCGACGAGCGCATCAAAGAAGTCGCGCGCCGCACGCGGATGAAGTCCCAGCCGCCCGCGCAGCGTTTCCAGATCCTCCGGACGCCGCGCCAGTTCGGTGAACACCTCCATCTCCACGGCGCTCAGCAGCGTCTTCGAAGCCCAGAAGGCGAGGCCGGTTTGCAGAATGTGATCAGGCGTGGGAACGGCGGTGTCGGCAGGCATCATGCGTCTCTCTTTCGGCGAGTGGTTCAGCGAGTGTAGCAAAGAGCGCCCCCCGAATTACTACGCTCACCCACACCGTCCGGAAATGTGATTGAATAGGCCGTTCCATGGCTTCACATACCGCTCCGGCCAACGCCACCACCATGCCTGCTTCCAACGCCCGCAAGTGGGTCATCGTCTTCGCCATCGCGCTGGCCATCCTCGCCTACATCGATCGCGTCTGCATCTCCATGGCCGCGCCCCACATGTCGCGCGACCTCGGCCTCACCAAGGTCCAGATGGGCTGGGTCTTCTCGGCCTTCGCCATCGCCTACGCGCTCTTTGAGGTCCCCGGCGGCTGGCTCGGCGACAAGATGGGACCGCGCAAGGTCCTCATGCGCATCGTCGTCTGGTGGAGCGCCTTCACCGCCATCACCGGCGGCGTCGGCAGCTATGTGCAACTCCTCGCCGTCCGCGCCCTCTTCGGCGCGGGCGAGGCCGGCTGCTTCCCCAACCTCACCAAAGCCTTCACCACCTGGCTCCCCAATGAAGAGCGCGTCCGCGCCCAGGGCTTCATGTGGACCTTTGCCCGCTGGGGCGGCGCCTTCACCCCGCCGCTCGTCGCCATCGTCTTCACGCTCGTCTCCTGGCGCTTCAGCTTCGTCCTCTTCGGCCTGCTCGGCATCCTCTGGGCCGTCCCCTTCTACCTCTGGTTCCGCGACAACCCGGCCGACCCCAAGAGCGTCAACGCCGGCGAACTCGCCCTGCTCAAGGAAGCCTCCGCCAACGCCACCGGCCACGGCGACGTTCCCTGGGCCAAGCTCCTCGGCTCGCGCAGCGTGTGGCTGCTCTGGGTCCAATACTTCTGCCTCAGCTTCCCCTGGTACTTCTTCATCACCTGGCTGCCCACTTACCTGCAGGACCCCAACGGCCGCGGCCTCAACGAAGCCACCGCCTCCACCTACGCCATCTTCCCGCTCCTGTTCGGCGGCTTCGGCTCCCTCTTCTGCGGACTCGTCTCAGCCCCCGTCGCCCGCATGCTCGGCTCCACCGGACGCGCCCGCCGCTCGCTCGCCACCCTCGGCTTCGCCGCCGCCGCCGGCTTCCTCGTGCTCTGCATCAACACCGGCAACCCGCTGCTCGCCATGATCTTCATGGGCATGGCCAGCTTCTCCAACGACCTTGTCATGCCCGGCGCCTGGGGCACCTGCATGGACGTCGGCGGCAAATACGCCGGCTCGCTCTCCGGCTCCATGAACATGATGGGCAACCTCGCCGGCTTCGTCGCCCCGCCGCTCGGCGGCTACATCCTGCAATCCACCAACAACGACTGGAACACCTTCCTCTACGTCATGGCCGGTGTCTACTTCGTCGGCGCCTTCTGCTGGCCCTTCATCGACCCCACCACGCCCATCGACCACGACAAATAGCACGAGTTGAATTCGCGATAAGGGGTCCCGAAGCGATCAACGAACCCGCCGAATGGACCGTAGGCATTCGCATTAATATTTATTAATGTGCCTTTTTCCTTGACCCGCACTCGTTCACCTCACATACTGCGTGCAGGAACGATTAAGTTCTTTCACACAATCCCAACTGGGTATGGGAGAGCGCGAAATGCCGTACCAAATCTTGCTATCGACTTACAGGAAGCTACCGCTTGCATGTTTTGCGCTGGGCCTCCTGCATGCGGAACCACTGACTCCAACGAACGTATTGGACTATCGTCAGGCTCGATTGGCCGATGGCGATCTGATCCGTGTCGTCGACGACATCAAGTTGACAGGCGATGAAATCGTCTTGCTGGCGCGTACTGGTGCTGGCCGCTCACATATTGTGTTTGTCCAGCTTTCCAATCGGAGCATGCGATCCATACCTCTCGATTTCAAGCCTGGCTCGCATTGGCTGGCCTTGCACGGCGATCAAGTGCTGCTACCCCAAAGAAGTCGCGACGTCAAAGGCAAGGTTCATGACACGCTGATTACACTCTCCCGTTCTGGGAGTGTGGTGGCTGCAAGACAGTTACCGGCCCCGGTGGAAACGATCCTCTCGGACGGGAGTTCATTGGTCGCGATACAGCCGGATGGCGCCCCGTCACGGCTGCCCCAACTTTCACCGCCTCCAAACCAAGGCGCCGCATTCGGCCGGCCAGCCCGCGGCCTTGTCCCCTGCCGGCGAGCCCATCGTCATTGACTGCTTTGACGGTAGGGCGGTCATCTACGACAAGAACGTGGGCCAGGTGTCGGAGCAATGGTCGATACCGGAAGAACTCCGAGTGGTAGCTTTGCGGAAGATCGGATCCATCAAGGGGCCCCGCGCGCTCATGTTGAACGATGTCGCCGTCCTGAGCGACGGCCATATCTTGGTGAATATGAGCGTAGGCGTCAAACTGTCCGAAGGAGCGGAGGTGCTCAAACTAAGTCGATCCGGTCAACTCAAGGAGAGGCTGAGGCTGACATTGCCCGCACGCGATGAATACAAGAACACGCATAATCCGGAGGGATTCATGCATCCGGTCATGATAGAAACGAGGGGACAGTCCCTCTTTGTCGCGGACCGAAAGGGTATAATTGCCCGCTACGTTCTTCCGTAGTACGTACACATGAGATGGGAGGATCTTCCATTGAACAACTTCTGCTCTTGGTTGCTATTGGTCATTACTTTGGTGGCCCCGGCCGATTCACTCGCTCAGTGCTCCACGGGTTACATCGGCTGCACATTCTGCCCGCTGGATTACGCCGCCTGCCCTTGGGCGCCCAATCCCAACTCACAATTCCAATTCGATGGCAGTCCGGATTATCAGACCATTCAATGCCAGAATTCCTCAAATGAGTGTGGAAATGGTCCAGGTGGAGTTTCGGTGTGTCACCAAGCGAGGATGACTCTTCAGGTGGAATGCACGGGCGAATGGAGCACCGTCCAAGACGATGGCTGCTGCTACTACGCAGGGTAAGCGGCAACGCTGGCCCCCATCGACCCCGCCACGCCGATCGACCACGACGTCCCGGCGCGCCACTAAGCCGGATGTTTCTCCACAAGTACGCCTGATTTCGTCGATTCCGGCACGGTGGGACAATTGGCGGATGGCAATCATCGGGAAGAATCGAGGGCGAAGGCTCATCCTCTTTTCCTTGCTTGCGCCTGTCCTGATCGTCTCGGCCGGCGCTTTGTATGAGATCTTGGCTTCTCGATCGGATATGAACCGCTTCCCCCGTCCTCTCCACCTCGTTGATGCAGGTGGACTGCGACTCAACTTACACTGCACGGGACGTGGGAAACCAACCATCGCTTGGGAGGCTGGGCTTGCGGACTCGCTGGGTCAATGGAACTCGTCCAACCGGAGGTCGCTCGATTCGCTCGTGTCTGCTCGTACGACCGCGCCGGATATGGCTACAGCGATCCCGGACCGATGCCCCGAACCAGCGTCCGGATTGCTTCAGAGCTACATGCGGCGCTTCAGTCTGCCGGCGAAACACCACCTTTTGTGTTGGTTGGCAGTTCATTCGGAGGCTACTGCGTGCGGGTCTTCAATGGCCAGTATCCGAGTGAGGTGGCCGCCATCCTGCTGGTTGACTCAACGCAAGAAGATCAGTACCAATTGCTGCCGCCAGCCTGGTCCGCGATGGCTGCCGCTACTCGAGCGCGCGCCCTCAGCCAAGCCTTCTGGGCTCCGCTCAACATTGGTCTCGGGATCACGCGCTTTCAACTGCGGTTACGGGGGCAGCAGGTGCCGCCCGTAATACTCCAGGCGAAGTACATCCAGGCGCGAACCAGCGAACTCGAGCATATCGAGTCGAGCTCGGAACAGGCCCGCGCGGCGGACCACATGAACGGCAAGGCTCTTGTTGTGCTGACGGCCGGCCGGCCAATCGATGCCGCCCTCCGCGCCGCTCTCAGCGCTGACGATCAGCGAGCTTTCGAGCAGACATGGGTCAACGATCTGCAGCTTCGTCTGACGCGCCTCTCAGCGCGGGGCAAGCGAATCATTGTGCCGGATAGCGGGCATGACATTCCCGGCGAACGCCCGGACGCGGTGATCGCGGCAATACGTGAAGTGTGTAATGGGTTGAGCTCTGCCTCAACCAACGGCAGATGACTCGTGATCAACAGCGTGCTCAGCATTGGACTGGTGCGGCCGGTGCGACGGAGCCAGTGGCGCGACTCCCAAAGGGCCGCCCGAAGGCCGTCACGCTAATCGCAGGACGAGTCCGCTCACCCACTCCGGTAGCGATGTCGATTTCCAGGTGATCTGGCCACTTCGCAACATCAACACCCGTTCGGGTCTTGGTCCAGCGTTATCGAGCACAATGGCCTCATCCGCCAGCCGGATCGCTTCGGGAGCCCGGGACAGACTCCTGAAATATCGCCGCCGAATGTCCGCGTCAGGGATGTCGTGACCGCCTTGCGCGACTCGAAGACGCACGCGATCGATGTGGAGTTCTGGCTCCCCCAGCGCAACGTAGACAAGGAGTGTCCTGTAGCCGGCGCGTTTGGCGGTCGTCATGAGGGCGATTGCTCCGTGGCCTGCCAGCGTGCTTTCCACAATGAGGCTCTCCCGTTGGCTGATGAGTTCCCGGCACCTTAGGATCGCCCGCCGTGCCGCCGGGATCGCGGCGCGGGATGGCTCCGCGGGTTCTATGGTCCTGGCGATGGCGTCTGGATCAATGACCGTCACTCCGGCGGCAATCTCCGCCGAGAGTGTGCTCTTCCCTGAACCGTTCGGACCGGCGACCAAGATCAGTGTCGGCACGCAATTAAGAAGCGCTTGGCGTCAACTCGCCCAGCACCACAATGTGCGATTCCCGAGGGCGTGTCTTCTCGAAACGGATTTCAAACAGGGTTCCTTCAGGGCGCTCCTCCACGTACCGGCCCGCCGCATCGCGGTACACGATGGAGTGGCCCGCTCTCAGCGCTGTGGCCCTGGCGCTGGAACACGCCTTCGCAACGGCCGCGAAGAACTCATCATCGAGAACACTAAAATCCGCCATTCTCTTCACTCTCTCGTGCTTCTAGCGTCTCATAACCGATAGCCCATGATCAACGACGCAGCGTGAAGCGGCCGCACGCAATCCGCACACTCCAGCACCAGCCGCCGGGCGGGGTCGAGGACAGCCTCGCGGTCCCTGTCCAACGCCGGCCACTCCCCGCCCATCGCTCACCCCAGAATCGAGTGACACACTTCCCCCGCGCCCTACGCAGCACTCACTAGAGGGAGGCAACTCCGATGCCCACCGCGCAACCGCACCTGAAGTCCTGCATGCGTTGCATTGAACGTCACTTCGGCCTCTGGCCCTGCTCCGATCTGGAAAAATACCGCATCGCCTTCATCGGCAAGGAGACCGGCTGGCCTGGCTGCCCGTTCATGCCCAACGCCGGTGAAGTCAAAGGCTGGCTCAACGGCCCCCCCGCCCCCATTGAGCCGGAAGCCAAACAGCGCCTCACGTTCCTCCAGCAGATGCGCAACCAGAACCGCCTCGGCGGCTGGCTCGTCGACGGCCAGCCCGACTCCGGCGGCTACCAGAGCCACATCTGCATCTACCCTCACTCCAACCACGGCAACGAATCCGGCATCTTCCTCCGCCGCACCGACAACGCCGAGCAGATCCTCCGCCGCATCCGCAGCGTCTTCCGAGGCGGCCTCTCCACCACGCAGCGCGGCATCATCGAAAACAGCCCCGACCTCCACACCCTGCCCCAACTCGCCCGCACCCCGCGCCCGGCCCCCAAAAGCCGCTTCATCCACTACCCGCAGCTCCGCCCCGAAGACTGCGGCATCGACTTCAACGCCCTCGAAAAAGCCTGGCAGCGCGGCGGCATGCTCATCCAGGTCTCCGCCGTCGACGGCTTCCATGACAACCTGCGCCTCTTCGCCATGCTCAAGCAAGGCCTCGGCCGCATTGAACACGCCGCCATGGCCGCCCTCCTGCCCGCCCACCTCGGTCCGGCCCTCAAGTCCCTCCTCCCCTCTGACCAGCTCGGCGTCCAGTTCGCCCTCCAGCTCGCCAAAGGCATCGCCCTTCAGGCCGGACTCGCCCTCGGCGCCGCCGCTCTCGGCTCGGCCGCCGGATGGGCCATCGGCAGCTTCGTCCTGCCCGGCCTTGGCGGCGCCGCCGGAGCCGCCGCCGGAGGAACCCTCGCCACCGGACTCTACAACTTCATCCTCCACACCTTCGACATCGTCGACACCAGCTCCCAGATCGCCGAGAAGAACAAGGACCTCAACCAGGCCGCCACCCTCGCCTGGCAGGGCCGCCAGGAAGAAGCCACGGAAGCCTTCGCCAAGGTCTTCGCCGCCATCCTCCTCGCCGTCATGGTAGCCATCCTCGCCAAGAAGCTCGCCGACCGCGCCCGCGGCCCTAAGCTCACCAAGGAAGGCGACGAGTGGGTCGCACGGCAGTCGCGCCAGGGCAGCGGCACACCTGGCTCCAAGCCCCGCGCCAAGCGCCCTCGCCTCAGCGCCGCCGGGTTGCGCAGCTTCACCAAGGCCCAGGCCGCCGAAGTCGGCATGCTCGCCGAAGAGGTCGCCGCCATGGCCAAACTCGCCCAGCAGGGCTATTACATCGCCATCCGCGCCTGCAACAAATCCCGCCTGAAATGGTTGCGCTCCGGCGCGCCCATCAACGGCAAACCCCTCTGGCTCCCCATCAAGAGCCTCAACTTCGGCGACGTCGACGGCCTCGTCGGCTTCAGCCGGGTCGCCTCGCGCAATCGCGGCAAGTTCAAGGACTACCCGAAGGCCATCGCCGCCATGAAGCAGGTGAAACCCGGCCCTGAGTTCCAACCCGCCTTCCTCAACGGCAAGCCCTGCAAAGGTCCCTTCGAACTCCCCGCCGGGCAAGGCTACGACTTCCTCTACAACGACCCCGCCGCCAACAAGAAGCTCCTCTTCCTCAAGGTCGGCGACGAGTTTCTCGCCGTCGATCACCACGGCCGCCCCTTCATCCCCGACCTCGACGTCACCGTCATCCAACGCCGCACCAGCGCGGGCGGCTACGGCCCCCCCGGCTACAACGTGATGGGCCGCAAAGACTACGCCCACGGCTCCGACGCCGGCGACATCGAAGGCGACCTCAACCACTTTTTCCGCTCCCAGGTGCCCTATCCGCAGGGCTACGATCCCATCCAGCACGGCGGCCGCGGCGGCTCGGCCAACTACATGAAGCCCATCAAGGGCGGCCCCGCCGGTACCGAGTTCGAACCCGTCTACCAACGCCCCGGCTGGGAACCCGGCGACCTCGAAGAAGGCCACCACATCGTCGCCGCCGACGGCCTCGACGGCTTCCTCGGCGAAGCCATGGACATGTCCCAGCTCAAGCAGTTCCACGAAGCCAATCCCATGGGCCCCTGGCGCTGGTAATGGTGAAGGCGGGCGAGCCTCCGAGGACCCGCCCGCCTTTTCCAGCACCGCCGCAGTGCCCCGCCCTACGGAGCCACCCAGCGGAAGCCCGACGGCCGCGGGCAGTCCCATGTGCTCATGCACCCCAACAGCAGGTTCTTGTCCGCAGCCGGCAGCGCCGGGCTATTGAACGCCGGCGTGTGCATGTAGTTCTGCGTGTCGTTGTGCTCGAGTCCCGAACTATGCCCGAACTCATGCGCGCTCACCACCGGAGCCGAGGCAATGCTGCACTGCGCCGCGCCAGCCGAGTACTCATACTGCACCACGCTCGACCCGCGCCCCGCGTTGCTCGCCAACAGGTTCAGCGATGCCCCGCAGCACACCGCTTCACCCGCACTGCACGACAGCAGCACATCGGTGCCGCCGTAATGCACCACCTGCGCGTAATGCAGCGCGTCCTTCAGGCCCACGAACATCGCATGGTGCACGTCGTCCCACACTCGCCCATAGTAATTCGCCGAGTTGCCGCCCGAGTTGTTATACGGATACCCACTCGGACAGTCCGAGCCGCTCGCGTTGCACGCCACCGCCTCGGCCATGCTCGGAAACACCCAACAGCCGCCGGCGCGATACCGCATCTGCTTCTCGCGTCCCGTCAACCCCGTCCACGGCAGTGAGGCATTCATGAGCGCCTCGGTCTTCCAGCCCATCGCCGTCAGCCGGTGAATCCAGTTGCCCTGAGCCCTTCACCGTGCCGTCCGGGTTGTACTCCGCCGTCGCATAGTTCGTGCAATACCGCCCTTCGCCGAACAGCGCGAACGATTTGCCTGACTCCCAATCGCGAACCGGAAAGCCGGGATGCAGGTCGTCGCCATACTGCGGCTGCGGCTTGCATTCCATGTCACCGTTGTCCTGCGTCACGTCGCCGTCGTTGTCCAGGTTGTCCACGCAATGCTTGGCCGGCGGCGGATCCAGATGCGGATTGTTCGTGCACGGCACGCCCACCATCTCCGTGCAAAACCAGTTGCACGCAGGCGAAGCGAAGTTGCCGTTGCAGTTGTTGTACTGGCTCGTGCCGAATGTCCCGAGGTCCATCACCCGCACCGGCACCACATCCTTCGGCTTCGGCGTGAATCCGCCCGGCGCCGGCATCTCCTCCACTGACCAGCCGCCCGGACCGCCCGCCTCAAACTCAAACCCATTGGCCAGGCCCGTGGCAAAGAAGCCGCCATCGGTGCCCGCCACCATCGTTGCCCACGCCCCCTTCACCGGACGCGGCCGCCGAGGATCGTGCCCCGCGTTCTTGTACTCAAACAGCGTCGGCTTCAGCGTCTTGCTCTGCACCTCGCCATTCGGCGAATCCGGCATCACGATGCGCTCGATGAACTCCAGATCCTTCACCGTCGCCGTCAGCGCGAAGTTCACCTCCTGCACACGGTCATCGGCGAGCGGCACCACGAGTTTCACCTGCCGCGCGCCCCGCGTCCCGTCATACAAGCCCGGCGCGGCCACCAGAAACGTCCCCGCCTTCCAGCGGTTCTTCCGCATCTCCTCCTGCGTCGCCCGCCGGTACACCGTCGCCTTCTCCCCGCGCCCGATCACCTTCCACTCGATCGGATCCACCGCGCCAATCAAATGCTTCGGCGTGCGGTCGCACGGCAACCCTTCTTTACTGTCGCAAGGCGTCCCCGCCGGACCGTCGTACCGCGCAAACGCCGTGTCCATGATCTGAAACCCGAACGCCGCGCCCGGCATCAACATGGCCGCCACCAGCGCCGCGCCGCCCGCGAGCCTCCACCCGCGCCGGCCCTGCTGCTCTCTCTCCGACTTCTGCTTCTCTCGTACTGCACATGACATGGATGTCATCCTCCGTTGTTCGTTCTGCACAATCTCGTGTGCAGCCAACCAGGGCGCAAAACCACGCCGGGAAGTTCTTTCAAAACTCTGATTCCCTCCTTACGAAATTCTTACGGCGCGGAAGCCACTGAATCTACAGCTCATCCCCCTGCCCGCCGCGGGCGTTTCCCCCCCTCCAGCCTGCCACCACCCGGCATCCGCCGGCGTGGACCTCCCCCCGCGCTTTGCGATATAGTCGCTCTACTCATGACGCGCCGCGCTCTCCTGCTGGGCTCACTCTGCCTCTGCTCGTCCCGCCGCCACCCGCCGCTGACCCGCCGGGCTCCCCGAATCCGTAGGCGTCTCCTCGCCCCGCCTCAAGCGCATCGACGCCTGGCTCGAATCCCTCGTCGCCTCCAAGCAGGCCGCCGGCTTCGTCACCCTTGTAGCCCGCCGGGGCAAGGTCATCCACCACTCCGCCCACGGCACGCGCGGCATGTCCCTCGCCGACCCCATGCCCAAGGACGCCCTCTTCGACCTCGCCTCGATGACCAAGCCCGTCACCGTCACCGCCGCCCTCATGCTCCTCGAAGAAGGCCGCATCACCCTCCACGAGCCCGTCTCCAAACACATCCCCGAGTTCAAAGACACGCGCGTCGAAACCGCCCCCGGCACGCTCGCCCCGCCCGCGCGCCCCATTCAGGTCCGCGACCTCTTCTCTCACACCTCCGGCGTCTACACCCGCCGCTCCCGCTCGCAGATCTACGAACTCCCTACGCTCGAAGCCTTCGTCCTCGAACTCGCCCGCGGCCCTCTCCGCGCCCAACCCGGCGCCACCTGGCTCTACGGCTCCTCGCACGACGTCCTCGGCCATCTCGTTCAAAAGGTCTCAGGCCAGCCCCTTGACCGCTTCATCCAGGACCGCATCCTCACGCCGCTCCAGATGCGCGACACCCACTACTGGCCGCCTGACTCCACCGCCTCGCGCCGTGCCCTGCTCGTCGTCAACGGCAAGGACGATCCCACCGGCGAATCGCGCCAGCCCCTCTCCGCCGTCCGCGCCAAAACCTACATCGGCGGCGCCAGCGGCCTCTACTCCACCGCCGCCGACTACTGGCGCTTCTCCCAAATGCTCCTCGACGGCGGCCGCGCCAACGGCCACCAACTCCTCGGCCCCCGCACCATCGCCTGGATGGCCCAAAACCACATCGGCGACATCCCCACCTTCCGCACCCCCGGCACACGCTTCGGCCTCGGCTTCGCCGTCGTCACCGACCCCGCCGCCTCCGGCCTTCCCTACTCCAAGGGCACCTATTATTGGGGCGGCTCGCAAGGCACCGTCTTTTGGATCGACCCGAAGGAGCAGTTGATCGGCGTCCTCATGGTCCAACTCACGCCCAACCCGCTCCAACTCCGTGAGAAGTTCGCCGCGCTCGTCTACTCTTCCTTACTCGACTAACTCATGACCCCATTCCCCATCCGCGGAGTGATCCCACTCCTGCAAACTCCCTTTCACGACGACGGCGCGCTCGATCTCGAATCGCTCGCCCAACAAACCGATTGGGTCCTCCGCTCCGGCGTGGAGATCCTCGCCTGGCCCGGCTTCGTCAGCGAGTGGTGGAAGCTCACTCCCGACGAGACCCTAGCCGCCGCCGAAGTGATCCGCCGCGCCTCCTCGGGCCGCGCCAGGCTCATCCTGAACGTCACCGCGCAAGCCACCCGTCCCGCCGTCGCCCAGGCCCGTGCCTTTGCTGACCTCGGCGCCGACGGCCTCATGGTGCTGCCGCCCTTCACCGTCGCCACCGCCACCAGCGGCATCGTCGCCCACGTTCGCGCCGTTCTCGAAGCCGTCCCGCTCCCGCATGTTCTCCAATACTCCGCTTCGCTCACCGGCTTGAAGCTCTCGCCCGAAGAGATGCTCGACCTCCACCGCCAGTTCCCCCACTTCTGCTCCATCAAGATCGACTACATCCCGCCCGGCCCCATGGTCTCCGCCCTCAAAGCCGCCATGCCCGACACCTTCACCTTCATCATTGGCTACGCCGGACTCCAGCTCGACGACGCCCTCCTCCGCGGCGCGCACGGCCTCATGCCCGGCTCCAGCCACATCTATGAAGACCTCCGCGCCTTCCGCGCCCTCGAAGCCGATCCCATCGCCGGCCTCGCCGAATTCCACCGCCTCCTGCCCCTGATCAACCTCGAAATGCAGACCATCGAAACCTCCATCGCCCTCCACAAGCGCCTCCTCTTCGAACGCGGCGTCATCGCCTCGCCCCACGTCCGCGCCCCCGGCTATGTGATGGACGACGTCATGGCCGCCCAAGCTCTCGACCACCTGCGGAGGCTCGCGTGACCCCCACTCGCACCCGCTACAAGGTCCTCGCCTGGTGCGTCGCGCTGGCCGGCATCACCTACCTCGACCGCATCTGCATCGCCATCCTAGCCCCGCACGTCACCGCCGACCTCAAACTATCCCCCGTCCAAATGTCGATCGTCTTCAGCGCCTTCACCGTCGCTTACGGACTCTTCGAAATGCCCACCGGCTATTGGGGCGACCGCATCGGCACGCGCCGCGTCATGACGCGCATCGTCGCCTGGTGGTCCACCTTCACCATCGCCACCGCCGGCGCGTTCAACTACGGCTCGCTCCTCGTCATCAGGTTCCTCTTCGGCGCGGGTGAAGCCGGAGCCTTCCCCAACTCCGGCAAAACCATCTCCATGTGGTTCCCCATGCATGAGCGCGGCCGCGCCCAGGGCATCTTCTTCGCCGGAGCCCACATCACCGGAGCCGTCACGCCGCTCGCCATCGGCGCCATGCTCACCGTGATGCACTGGCGCACCGTCTTCATCGTCTTCGGCTGCATCGGCTTCCTTTGGGCCCTCGGCTGGTACCGCTGGTTCCGCGACGACCCCGCCGAACACCCCGCCGTCAACGAAGCCGAACGCGACTACATCCTCGCCTCGCGCAGCGTCGCCAAGAAGGGCCCCTTCCACTGGGGCGAATTCTTTAAGATGTTCTCGCACGGCCACCTGCTGCTGCTCTGCTTCATGTACTTCACCCAGAGCTACGGCTTCTACTTCTTCATCACCTGGTGTCCGACTTACCTGGAGCAGGCGCGCGGTTTCTCCAAGCTCTCCCTCGGCCTCGCCTCCGGACTCCCCCTGCTCCTCTGCGCCTTCGCTGACATCCTCGGTGGCGAAACCTGCGACTGGGCCGTCCGCCGCTTCGGCACACGCTGGGGCCGCGGCCTCGTCGGCGCCTTCGCCATGCTCGGAGCCGCCGCCGCCATGCTCGCCGGAACGAATGCGCCCGACCCCACCATCGCCATCTGGCTCCTCGCCATCGCCGCCGGCATGGGCAGCTTCGTCCTCGGCGCCGCCTGGTCCACCGCCCTCGACATGGGCGGCGCCAAAGCCGGCCTCGTCGGCGCCGTCATGAATACAGCGGGCCAGGTCGGCGGCGCGCTGAGCCCCATCGTCCTCGGCACCGTCCTGCAAAGAACCGGCAGTTGGGACGTCCCCCTCTACGCCACCGGCTTCCTCTACATCCTCGGCGGCCTCTGCTGGCTAGTGATCGACGCGCGCCGCGCACGGCTGGGCTGAAGCCACCCCCCCCACGCCGATTTCACCGGATTCTTCAAAATCCCCACGCCTTCGAGTTCCACCTCCACCACATCGCCGTTCTTCATCGCCGTCGTCTTGCCCGGCGTGCCCGTATAGATGATGTCGCCCGGCTCCAGCGTCACATACTGGCTGGCGAAGCTGATCATCGACGGCACATCGAAAATCAACATGCCCGTCGAGTCCTTCTGCATCACCTTGCCATTGAGCCGCGTCTGGATCGTCAGCTTCGAATAGTCGAGTCCCGTCACCACAAACGGCCCCAGCGGCCCGAAGGTGTCCGAGCCTTTTGCCCGCCACCACTGGATGTCTTTATCCGGACCGCCCTGCCACTGCCGCTCGCTCACATCGTTGCCCGCCGTGATGCCGAACACATGCGACGCCGCCGCGGCCTTGGTTACATTCTGCGCCCGCTTACCGATCACCACCACCAGCTCACACTCGAAGTGCACATCGGTGGAATCCTTCGGCAGCACGATCGGCTTACCCGGATGCTGCAAACACGTGAGCGGCTTGTAGAAGAACTCCGGCCGCGTCGGTTCCGGCGCCGCCGTCTTGCTCGAAGCGAGGTGGCTGCGGTAGTTCCGCGCCAGCGCCAGCACCTTCGACGGCTCCACTGGATAAAGCAGTTCCACCGCGCTCAGCTTGTGCGTCTTGCCATTCGCCTTGCGCGCGCCAAAGAGGTTGCCATCAAACTCGGCGATCGTCTCGCCCGTCACCAGTCCGTACGCCACGCGGCCACCCGCGCGGAACCGGGCAAACTTCTGCACTGCACCTTGCGCCTGCGCCGCACCCGCCGCCGCGCTCAATGCCGCCGCTCCCGCCACAATTTCCCGACGCGTCATAGCCGCTTCACCTCGATCTCTTTGTATTCCATCCAACGCCCCGCCTGGTGCGCCTGCAACTCAATGAAGCCCGGCTGCAGATTCTCCAAGCGGTCATATTCCATCACGTTCTCGCCATTGATGCGCACCAGGCACCACGCGTCCTTCACCCACATCTGGAACAGATACCACTGCTGGCTCTCGATTTCCGGATACTTCGCTCTCTTATGAAAATAGAGCGACCCCGTCGGATAGTGCGCCTCGCGCACATCATGCAGTTGGATCTCATACCGCTCGCGCCCGCCCTGCGAACGGAACAACACGCCGCCATTGTGCTGATGCGTGCCGCGGATGTACATGCGCAGCGCGAAGTCGCGGTACTTCTCCTTCGTCGTCAAGTTGCCCAGCCCGTCGCTACGCAGAATCCTACCGAACGCCTCGAACTTCGCCGGCGCGCGCTGCACCACCTCCGTCAGCTCCCACTTCTCCAGGTCCGCCGCCGAGGTGAACAGCGAGTCCCACTTCTCGGTCGCCGGCAGCGGCTCGATCTTGATGTTCCGCCACCTGTGCGGATAGCTCAGCGACTCCAACCCCACATACCCGCGCCGCAGCTTGTACTTCAGCTCCGGATGCGCCTCGCAATCCAGGTCATGCACCAGCTCGCCGTTTGACCACACCTGCAGCTTCGGCCAACTCATGCGCACCCGCAGCGCGTTCCACTCCGGCTTCACGTTCACCACCTTCGGCGCCACCACCGGAAAGATGCTCAGCGCCGAATTCGTCCGCGGGTCCTTGTCCACCTGATGAAACAGCGACATCTTGAACCCGCAGCGCGACTTGATGCCATGCTCGGGCGCGGCAAAATACACCCCGCCGTCCATCCAGCCCTTGCTGAACCACTCCATCGACAGGTCGAAGTTCTCATACTGCCGCGCGCTCTTCAGCCACGCCGGATACTCCGACGCCGGCGTCGCATGAATCACGCCGTCCTTCTCGTAATAAGACGACTCCGGCCCATCCTCGGTGGTCCACCCGTTGATCGAATTGCCCCGCAGCAGCGGCGCGGCCAGCAGCGGCGCGAACAGTCGACGTGTCAGCAACATTTTGCCCTCGTATATTTATGCTGCGCGTAGTGGTCGAAGAAGCGCCGCCACTCGGCCGGCGAATGCAGCCGTGCCCCGCGCAACAGGTGGCGCGCATAGGCCGCCTCGGAACTCAACTCGCGCACCAGTCCGCGCAGCGTCGCAAACAAGCCCACGCGCGCCATCGCGCCGCCGGGGGCCGGTGTGGGCGACGGCGGCACGTCAAGAATCATCAGCGGCTCCGCGCCTGAGATGTAGCGCATCCAGACGCGAATTGAATCGAGCAAAATCAACGTCACCAGCACCAGGAAGATGCCGCAAATGGCCGCGTCCAGGCGGTTGTTGAAGATCTGCGTCTGCGTCGCCGCCACCTGCGCCGGAGCCACCTTGCCCGCCGCAATCGCCGCCTCCAGCAGATTGGCCTGCGCCAGGAAGCCCACGCGCGGCAGGTCACTGAAGATCTTCTGCCAGCCCGCCGTGTAGCAGACGACAACCAGCCATGACAGCGGCACGCACGTGATCCACATAAACTTCGCCCCGTGCATCTTCACGAGAATCGTCGTCCCCACGCACAGCGCAATCGCCGCCAGCAACTGGTTCGCAATGCCGAACAGCGGCCACAGCGAATTGATGCCGCCCAACGGGTCGCGCACGCCTTGAATCAGGAAGTATCCCCACGCCGACACGATCGCCGCCGAGGCCCCGATCACGCCCGGCTTCCACGACGTCTTCCCCAGTTTCGGATGCAGATGTCCGAGAAGATCCTGCAGCATGAAGCGGCCCACGCGCGTCCCTGCGTCGATGATCGTCAGGATGAACAGCGCCTCGAACATGATCGCGAAGTGATACCAGAAGCCCAGGAACGCCTTGCCGCCGCCTGAACTCGCGAAGATGTGCGCCATACCCAGAGCCAGCGACGGCGCGCCGCCGGTGCGATAGAACAGCGATTCCTCGCCCACGTCCTTCGCCAGCGACGCCATCGTTTCGGTCGCCACCGGGAAGCCCCAACCGGAAATCGTCGCCACCGCCGCATCGGCCGTCGTGCCCACGATGCCCGCCGGTGAATTCACCGCGAAGTAGACACCCGGTTCCAGCACGCAGGCCGCGATCATCGCCATGATCGCCACAAAGCTCTCCAGCGCCATCGCCCCATAGCCGACAGGCCAGGCGTGCCACTCGCGCTCGATCAGCTTCGGCGTTGTGCCGCTGGAAATCAGCGAATGAAATCCTGAAATCGCCCCGCACGCAATCGTGATGAAGCAGAAGGGAAACACCTTCCCGGCGAAGATCGGCCCCGTGCCGTCAGTGAACCGCGTCAACGGCGGCATCTGCAACTCCGGCCGCACAAACAGGATCCCCACGCCCAGCATGAGCACCACGCCCAGCTTCACGAAGGTCGAAAGGTAATCGCGCGGCGCCAGCAACAGCCACACCGGCAGCGCGCTGGCAAAGAAGCCGTAGATAATGACCATCCACGCCAGCGCCAGGCCGCCATAGGTGAACCACGGCGCCCACGTCGCATTGCCCGCCACCCATTGCCCGCCGAAGATGCTCGCCACCACCAGCACAAAGCCGATGACGGAGACCTCCATCACCTTGCCCGGCCGCAGGAAGCGCAGGTAGATGCCCATGAAGATGGCGATGGGCATCGTCGCGGCAATCGTGAACGTGCCCCACGCCGAATCCTTCAACGCATTCACCACCACCAGCGCCACCACCGCCAGCAGGATGATCATGATCAGCAGCACCGTCACCAGCGCCGTGAATCCGCCGAGCTTGCCGATCTCCTCGCGCGCCATCTGCCCGAGCGATTTGCCATCGCGGCGCATCGAGCCAAACAGAATGATGAAGTCCTGCACGCACCCGCCCAACACCGCGCCGAGAATGATCCAGATCGTCCCCGGCAGATAGCCGAACTGCGCCGCCAGCGTCGGACCCACCAGCGGCCCCGGCCCGGAGATCGCCGCGAAGTGGTGCCCGAAGACGATCCACTTGTTGGTCGGCTCAAAGTCGTGACCATCGCGCAGCCGCACGCCCGGCGTGGCCCGCGCGTCGCTCAGAATCATCACCTTCGCCGCGATGAACTTCGCATAGAAGCGGAAGCCGATGAGATAAATGCAGACGCTGGCGATCACCAGCCAGATCGAGTTCACCGATTCGCCGCGGTTCAACGCGATCCCGGAAAAGGCATACGCGCCCAGTACGGCAATCGCCGCCCAGGCGAGACGGCCCAACGTTTTGCTCATGAGTTGTGATTGTACCGGAATGCGGCCCGGTCACCACAACGCCCTGCCGCTCGCTGCCCCATCACTTCCCGCCCGGCGCCACGCGGCGGCTCCATGCGGCGCCAGGCGGCAGCTCCGCGCGGTGTCTTGAGGAGGCGCCGGCGTGTGCAGACCTTCGGTCGCCTAGCTCTTGATGCCGCGCGTGAAGGTGTGCGCGTAAGTCGGCTGGCCCATCACGTCGCGCAGGCGGAAGTCGAGGAACGCTTCCCTGCCCTCGCGGCGCGTCTCCACTTCCAGGAAGCCGCCCAGCATGCGGTGGAAGCGGTGGAAGTTCTTGTTCTCGCCCGGTGAGCCGGCGGCGTGCGAATCGCTTGCCGGGCCGACGGAGAACTCGTGCGTGCCCGTCTCCGGATGCACGGAATGATATTGCCAGTGGCGGTCGCCGTTGATGTTCACGAAGTTATCGCCGAGCGTCTTGTGCGCCCACTCGCGGAACTGGCGGCCCTCCCAGGCGAACTCCTTGTTGGAATGGTTGTCGCCCTTGTTGGTGCGGTCAGGCCCGACGATGGGTGTGGGCGAGATGAGGATGCGCCAGTCGGCCGTCGATTCGGCCAGCGAGCGCATCAGCCACTGCTTCTGTTCGACGCCCCAGATGGTCTTCTCCGGGCCATCGGGGATGTCGTTGGGCGAGCGGAAGTCGCGGCCTTCGACGAACCAGATCTGCAGCGTCTTGCCCCAGCGGAAGCTGCGGAACGTGGAGCGCCCCATCGGCACCTGCTCGCGGAAGACGCGCAGCCCGTCGGCGAAGTTCATGCGGTCCTCCGGCTTCAGCTTCATCTCCGGCCAGACGTCGTTGGTGAGCGTGTCGTGATCGTCCTTGAGGAAGTAGCCGGGCACGTGGGCGAGCATCTCGCGGTGGCGCGGGAAGCTGAACATGCGGTCCCAGTGATAGCGGGCCAGTTCGATGTTGGTGGCGCGCGGGTCGTCGGAGTCGTAATAGACGATGTCGCCGGCGGAGATGTAGAAGCGCGGGTCGAGGGCGCTCATCGAGTTATAGATGTGGAAGCCGTCGGAGTGATCCAGTTGTGAGTACTTCTGGCAGGTGGTCATGCAGAAGCGGAGGCCGCTGGTGGCATCGGGCGCAAGAGCGGTGCGGAAGCGGCCGGCGACGGGGGCGTGGAGCTTGCCCGCCGGGTCGCGTGTTTCGGCCGAGTAGAAGTATTCGGTGTCGGGCTTGAGGTCGCCGAGCAGGAACTGGTGGGAGAAGTCGCGCTCGGCGGAGACGGTGAGCCAGCCGGTGTCGCGCGCCTGTGTCAGGTTAGCCCGCGTGGAGTAGCGCAGCCGCACGCTGCCCGGCGCGCCGGGGGTGGAGCCTTCCAACTCGCGCGTGGAACGGCCTTGGGGAAAGGGCTTGACGTTGCCGCGCCGCAGCTCGCCGTCGGCCTGGCGGGTGGCGCCTTCGGTGAGGCGCATCCAGGCCAGCGCGCCGTTGTGTGAAACCTCGCCGATCTTGACGCCGGTGGCCTGGCGCGAAGCCGAATCGATGGCGGCGGTGGCGGCTGGGGCGAGGCCGTGCAGAGCGGCTCCGGCGGCGGTGGAGGCGATGGAAGAGAGAAACTCGCGGCGATGCATGGGGGAGAGTATATCGGATGGCGGCGCGGACCGGACTGCCGCTGCGCGTCACTAGGTAAAAAGCAGGGGATCGGCCTCTAAACTCCCTGAGCCGTAAGGCCGATAGTAGAAGCTCAGCGCAATTTTGTAAGCAGACGCATATGGCAACTGAACCCACATCCTTTCCGGGCGGCTACCCGTTCCCTTTGTCGGTGATGCAACGCGACGAGCTGGAGCGGCTGAAGGGCCAGTTCCTGGCGAGCCTCAACCACGAGATCCGCACGCCGTTGAGCGGTGTGTTGGGCATGACGGATCTACTGCTGGAGACCGAGTTATTGCCTGAGCAGGGCGAGTATGTGCGGGCGGCGCGGGAGTGTGCGCTGCACCTGTTGGAGGTGTTGAACTCGGTGCTGGCCTATTCGGCGCTGCAGGCGGGGACGTACCGCTTTGAGTCCTCCGAGTTTGCCCCGCGTGAGCTGGCGCACTCGATCGGAGAGGAAGCCGGGACGCGGGCGGCGTTGAAGGGTTTGCGGTGGGAGCTGACGGTGGACGAGTCGGTGCCGGCGACGGTGATCGGCTCGGCGCGGCATCTGCGGGAAGCGGTGTGGCAGATTGTGCAAAACGGCTTGAAGTTCACCCACGAAGGCTCGGTGGAGGTGCGGATGAGCTGCGATGCGGCCGCCCCCGGGGCTTTCGATCGGACGCTGCGCATTGAGGTACGCGACACGGGCATTGGGATTCCGAGCGATCAATTGATCCAGATCTTCGATTCTTTCTCACAGTTGGAGAACGGGCTGGCGCGTTCGTATTCGGGCCTGGGGTTGGGGCTGGCCATCGCCGATAAGCTGGTGCGCAAGATGGGCGGGTTGATTCAAGCCGAAAGCCAGCCCGGCAAGGGGAGCTCGTTTACGGTGGTGGCGCCGGTGAAGGCGGCGGCGCAGGACACGATGGCGCGGCCGCACCTGGTGCCAAGGCCGCATGGGACGAGCAGGCGCATTCTGCACGTGGATGACAACGCCATCGCGCAGCAGATCGTGCATCACGTGTTGAGCCGCGAGCATTATGAGGTGGTGACGGCGTGCGGAGGCGAGGAGGCGGTGGAGCTTGCGCGCGACCAGGAGTTTGACCTGGTGCTGATGGACCTGCAGATGCCCCGACAGGATGGGCTGGCCACGACGGCGGCCATCCGGCGCCTGGCGCATCATGCGGCCACGCCGATTGTGGCCGTCAGCGCCAATTCAGCCGATGAGCATCGTGAAAACTGCGCGCGGCATGGGATGCAGGGGTTCATCAGCAAGCCGATCGACCGGCAGGTGCTGATCCGGACGGTGGAGCGGACGCTGGCGGCGAGCAGGATTTAGCGACCGCTTGCTGACGCGCGCGGCTCAGTAACGGGGGGCGCGCGGGTTAGTAACGGGGCGCGGGTTAGCCCGCCTTCACTGGCCAATCGGGGGAATCGGTGCGGGACTTGGCGAGCAGGGCTTCGGCCTGTTTGACGATGGCGGGGCTGGCGGCTGCGACATTGCGCGTTTCGCCGATGTCGGCCTTCAGGTTGTAGAGCTCGAGCGGGGCGCCGGGCTTGAGGCGGAGGGCCTTCCAATCGCTGAAGCGGATGGCCTGCTGGAAGCCGCGTTCGTGGAACTCCCAATAGAGAGACTCGTGCTGGGGCTGGTTGGGGCGGCCGGTCCAGGCGGTCATCATGTCGATGCCGTCGATGCCGGCGGGGGCGAATTCACCGGCGGCTGAGGCGAGCGTGGGCAGCAGGTCCCAGTGCGCCCACACCTGATCGGAGACCTTGCCGGCGGGTATGTGGCCGGGCCAGCGGGCGATGGCGGGGACGCGGATGCCGCCTTCATAGAGGTCGCGCTTGATGCCGCGCAGGGGGCCGTTGTCGTCGAAGAAGTCGGGGTTGTGGCCGCCTTCGCGATGGGGTCCGTTGTCGGAGGTGAAGACGATGAGGGTGTTGTCGAGCTGGCCGCGGGATTGCAGCAGGTCGAGGATCTGACCGATTCCCTTGTCCATGCGCGTGATCATGGCGGCGAAGTTCTTGTCGGGGGCGGGCCAGTTGCGGGCGGTGTAAGGAGCCGTGTCGGGGACCTCCATGCCGTTGCCGGTGTCACGGCCCATTTCGTTGTTGGCGTGGGGAATGGTGAGGGCGAGTTTGCAGAAGAAGGGCTTCGCGGGCGCGGCGGGCGCATTGGGCGGGCCTTCGAGGAAGCGCAGGCAGCGCTCCAGGATGACGTCGTGAGCGTAGTCGCGGCGCTGGGTGGCGGAGTTGCCGCGCATGTGAAACTCGCGGCCGTTTTCGAGCAGGTGTTCGGGGTAGTAGTTGTGGGCGTGGGTTTGGGAGAAAAAGCCGAACCACTCGTCGAAGCCCTTGGCGTTGGGGTAGCCGGAGGTGCCGAGTCCGCCGAGGGACCATTTGCCGAAGAGTCCGGTGCGGTAGCCGGCGCGTTTGAGGAGATCGGCGATGGTGGTGTGGGAGGTGTCGAGGGTAAGTTCGCGGCGGCCGTTGCCTCGGATGAGGGCGTGGCCGGTGTGGAAGCCGGTCATGAGGCAGCAGCGCGAGGGGGCGCAGACGGTGGAGCCGGCGTAGGCCTGGGTGAAGCGCATGCCTTGGGCGGCGAGGCGGTCGAGGTGGGGGGTTTGGATGTCGCGGGAGCCGTAGCAGCCGAGGTTGCCGTAGCCGAGGTCGTCGGCGAGGATGAGGAGGATGTTGGGCCGGTTGGGGGCCTGGGCGGGGGCTTGAGCGGGGGCTTGGGCGAGGAGGGGAGCGGCGGAGGCGGTGAGGAAGGTGCGGCGGAGCATGCTGGGATTTTATCTTAGAGAGATGGGCAACACCTGGAAGGTTGTGCTGGTGGTGAGTGTGTCGGCGGCGCTGGCGGGGGCGCAGACGAAGTGGGCGGCGGCGCAGAAGCCGGAGATGCTGACGTTTGCTGAGCTGCGCGAGCTGGCCGACGATGCGGTGCCGGCGGGCGATTTGGGGAGCAAGCTGCAGCGGCTGCTGACCACTCCGGTGATCGACAACAGCGCGGCCGAGGCGGGCACGAAGCCGGTGAGGCCGGAGTGGCCGGGGCTGGGGCCGCTGTTGCGGACAGCCATGTGGAACATCGAGCGGGGTCAGGAGTTTGACCTGGTGCGGATGGCCTTCACCGATACCGATGGGCTGCTGAAGGAAGCGGCCAAGCGGCACGAGGAGGAGAAGGTGGAGGTGAGCGCCAACGCAATGGCCGCGGGGCGCAAGCAGGCGGGGTGGCTGCGCGAGGCCGATGTGGTGGTGTTGAACGAGGTGGATTGGGGGATGACGCGGACCGACTACCGCGAGGTGGGTCGCGGGTTGGCGCGGGCGGCGGGGATGAACTATGCCTTCGGGGTGGAGTTTGTCGAGGTGGACAAGCTGTACCTGGGCGATGAAGACATCGACCTGACGGATGAGCAGAGGGAAGAGGAGATCCGCAAAGGGCTGCTGCCGGACAAGGAACGCTACCTGGGTTTGCATGGCTCGGCGGTGATGGCGCGGTATCCGATCGTGAGCGCGCGCATCCACCGGCTGCGGCGCTGCTACGACTGGTTTGGCAAGGAGCGTGACGAGATTGCGAAGCTCGAGAAGGGGCGGCGCGAACTGGCGGACAAGGTGTTTCTGGAGCGGATTGCGCGCGAGGTGAGGCATGGCGGGCGGATGGCGTTGATTGTGGAGCTGGCCGTGCCGGAGGCGCCGGGCGGAAGGTGACGGTGGTGGCGGCGCACCTGGAAAACAAGTGCCAGCCGAGGTGCCGGCAGGAGCAGATGACGGATCTGCTGAACCAGTTGCGAGTGGCGGAGGGTCCGGTGATTCTGGCCGGGGATTTGAACACGACGGGGTCGGACGCGGCGCCGACGTCGGTGCGGCGTGAGATTGCCAAGCGGGTGAAGAACCCGCGGTTCTGGGCCGGGCAGGCGGTGGGATGGCTGAGTCCGGTGAGCCTGCCGCGGATGTTCACGCTGCCGGCAAACTACTTCAAGAACTACCAGGACCCGACGGCTTCGAGCGTGCCGTTTGTGGCGCCGAACCGAGAGGCGGGGTTGTTTAGCGGGCTGGAGAAGTTCCGCTTCGCCGACGGGCGGGCGTTTGACTTCCGGGGCGATGAGGCGCGGACGATCAACGGGCGGAGCGGCAAGTTGGGGAATTCGAATCAGCGGTCGTTGAAGGGATTTCAGCCGACGTTCACGTTTAAGCGCGACTTGAAGGGGCTGGGCGGGGAGATGCGGCTGGACTGGATCTTCGTGAAAGGGCTGGCGCGCGATCCGGACCGGCCGGGCGAGAGCTATCACTTCGCGCCGCACTTCGGGGCGGTGTTGGATGCGCTGACGGCGGTGGTTCCGGAGGGCATCAGCGATCATCATGCGCTGCTGGTGGACCTGCCGTTGCAGGATCCGGGCGAGGCGGCGCCGACGGCGAAGCGGTAGCAGCGATCCGGTTGGGGCGTGGAAGCCGCGTCGTATAGGTGAGGTACTCCCCATGACGGCGGCTGAGATCAAGACGGTATTGGACCGCAACGCGAAGGCGCTCGAACTGCGCCCGGCGATCGGGCGGAACACGGCGGTGACGAAGGCGCGGCTGCTGGAAGGGCTGCGCTGCGAGGTGGAGGAAGGGCCGTGGAAGCTCGATGTGGATATGTCGGTGAAGAGCGGCGGCGAGGGTTCGGCGCCGAACCCGGGCGTGTATGGGCGGGCGTCGCTGGCGAGTTGCCTGGCGGTGGGCTATGCGATGTGGGCGGCGCGGATGGAGGTGCCGCTGCGGGTGCTCGAGGTGGAAGTCCAGGCCGATTTCGACACGCGGGCCGAGTATGGCGTGGAGGGCGGCAAGGCGGGCTATGAGCAGATTCGCTGCGTGGTGACGGTGGAAAGCGACGCGCCGGAGGAAGCGGTGCGGCAGGTGATTGAGACGGCCAACCGGGGGAGTTCCTATCTGCATGTATGGAGCGATCCGCAGGATGTGCGGGTTGAGGTGCGGGTGAGCAGGCGGGTATAGGCGCGGAGGTTGCGATGGAGGCGAGACTGCAGAGGCGGATTCAACGCTACGGGTGGGACCGGGCGGCGGCGGACTACGAGGCATTCTGGAGCCGGCAGATTGCGCCGGCGCAGGAGAAGCTGTTGGAGATGGCGGCGCTGGGCGAAGGGGAGCGTGTGCTGGACGTGGCCTGCGGCACGGGGCTGGTGAGTTTGGCGGCGGCCGGGGCGGTGGGCGAGGCGGGCGGTGTGCTGGGCACGGACATCTCGGAGGCGATGGTGACTGAGGCACGGCAGCGGGCCGCGATGCGGGGGCTTGCGCAGGCGCGTTTCGAGCGCGTGGAGGCTGAAGCCGAGCTTGGGACCGGCGGTGCGTTCGACGCGGCGTTGTGTTCGCTGGGATTGATGTATGTGCCGGAGCCGGAGACGGCCCTGCGGGGGATGAAGCGGGCGGTGAAGCCGGGCGGGCGCGTGGTGGGGGCGGTGTGGGGGCGGCGCGAGCGTTGCGGTTGGGCGGGCATCTTCGAGGTGGTGGATGCGCGCGTGCGCTCGGAGGTATGTCCGATGTTCTTTCAACTGGGCACGGGCGAGGCCCTGCGGATGACGATGGAGCGGGCCGGGCTGCGGGAGGTGCGGGTGGAGCGGATCGAGACGCGGCTTGAGTATGCGAACGCGGACGAGGCGATCGGGGCGGCATTCCTGGGCGGTCCGGTGGCGATGGCCTACTCGCGCTTCGATGACGAGACGCGGCGCGAGGCGCATGCGGAGTACCTGGCGACGCTGGAACCGTACCGGGAGGGGGAGGGATACCGGGTGCCGGGGAGTTTGTGGTGGCGCGGGCTGAGGTGTAAATGTGTGCAGGCGGTTGCCATTCCTTCGCCCGGGTTGGTATTCTAGAGATTCGGGCAGCCGCCCGTGGAGAAACCTGTTATGTCTCGAGTATGTGAAGTGTGCGGCAAGGGGCCGCGTTTCGGCCACCGCGTCAGCCACGCGCACAATCTCACCAACCGGCGCTGGAACATCAACCTGCAGAGTGTTCGCGCATTGGTGGGTGGCGCGACGAAGCGCATGAAGGTGTGCACGTCGTGCATCCGCAACGGTAAGGTGAAGAAGGCCGCGTAGGCCGCTTCGCGCCACGAATTTTCAGTAGTCATTGGCTCAATTTGCCGGTCCCCATGGGGCCGGCTTTTTATTGCACGCGCGGGGTGCAACCGCTGAAGGAGCACACGGTGCGATTGACCTCGCGCGTATCTCACCGCACGTGATCACAGAATAGGGCACGGTGGGCGCGGGCGATTGCGGCGGCCCGGCAACTGATTGCGCCGCAAGGCGAGATGGGCGGCCGCGATTTGTGACCGGCGGTGGGGGGGAGAAACAAAACGGCCACCGGACGGGTGATCCGGCGGCCGCTTTTTCGCAGGAGCTGCAGGTGCTCGTCCGCGAGAATGTCAGGCTGCTTTGGCGATGGGGGCGCGTTTGACGCGGATCTGGCCGATGCCTTCGAAGACCTTGATGATGGGCCAGGCCGGATCGAACTCAGCGCCCTTCATGGCGAAGTGGGCAGCGGTGGGGTATTCGTGGTGGTTGTTGTGAAGGCCTTCGCCGCCGGTGATGAGGGCGAGCGACTTGAGGTTGGTGGCCTTGTTATCCCAATTGCGGTAGCCGATCATGTGGCAGATGCTGTTGATGGAGGCGTTGAGGAAGATGTAGGTGATGCCCTGGGCGATGTAGAGACCGATGCCCCAGGCCCAGCCGAACATGAGGACGAAGATGGCCATGCCGACGATGAGGCCGAAGCGCGCCTGGCCGGGGATCTTGTCGATGAGGGTGGGGCGGTAGTCGGGGGTGTACTTGCGGACGTTGGCCACATCGTTGGCGGCGCGGCGGTAGTAGAAGACATTGCCGAAGAAGACGTGCCAGAGGCCTTCGAGGTAGGGGCTGTGGGGATCGCCTTCCTTATCGGAGTACTGGTGGTGTTTGCGGTGGACGGCAACCCATTCGCGCGGGACGATTGTAGTAAAGAGACAGATGTGCAGGTGCATGAGGGTGGCGAGCGGTTCGCCGATCTCCAGGCCCTTATGCGTGAGGCCGCGGTGCAAATAAATCGTGGTCCACAAGACCGAGACTTGCATGATGACCACAGTGATCAACAGCATCAACCAAACGTCCATCGAAGCTCCTTCGTCGAGTCAATCCTAAGAGTAGGCGGGGAGGACGGACCTACCCGCAAGAGGCAGTGGCTTGGGGATCCACCCCGGCAGGGGAGGAGCCGCACCGGAGGGAGCGTTGGGGGGTTACCCATTGCACCTGCAAGTGGCCTTCATATGGTACCAGAAAGCGGGTGTAGTCGTACTGGGGGATTTTTAAGCAGCAAGGCGACTGTTTTGTTTGTGTTGCGTGCGGGGGCACCGCCCGGTTACCCTCGCGACCCTGTTACGGGTGTTGCGGTGGTTGGGGGGAAGGTGGTTAGGGGGTGAGGGGGGCTGGTGATACAATAGCGGGCTTCTTATGAAACTCGTCACCTTTATTGGACAAGATGCCCTGGCGCAGCCGGGGGTGATTCAGAACGGGCGCGTGGTGGGGTTGGCGCGGCTGGGATTTCCTTCAACGACGGCTGTGATGGTCGCGGGCGATGGGGCCAAGGGGCAGATCCAGTCGTTTGTGAATGCCAATGAGCCGTCGTCGCCGATGCTGGAGACGGTGAAGCTGCTGGCGCCGGTGCCGCGGCCGCCGAAGATCATCTGCATTGGGCTGAACTACCGGGACCATGCGATTGAGTCGAACATGGCGATTCCGGAGGTGCCGACGGTGTTTTGCAAGTTTGCCTCGTCGGTGATTGCGACGGGCGAGAACGTGGTGTTGCCGAAGAACAGCACGAAGCCGGACTACGAGGCGGAGTTCGCGGTGGTGATCGGCAAGGGCGGGCGGTACATTGCGGCGGAGAACTGGGAAGAGCATGTGTATGGGTATTTGAACCTGAACGATGTGAGCGCGCGGGATTATCAGTTGGCGACGAGCCAGTGGGTGATTGGGAAGACGTTTGACACGTTTTGCCCGATGGGGCCATACATCTTGACTAAGGACGAGGTGGCCGATCCGCATAACCTGGAGATCAAGATCACGATCAATGGCGAGGTGTTGCAGCACTCGAACACGAAGCATTTGATCTTCAACATCCCGACGCTGATTGCGCATCTTTCGAGCGTGATGACGCTGGAGGTGGGCGATATTATTTCGACGGGGACGCCGGCGGGTGTGGGCCTCGGGCGGACGCCGCCGCGGTGGTTGGTGGCGGGCGATGAGATGGTGGTGGAGGTGGAAGGGTTGGGGGAGTTGCGGAATCAGTGCGTGGCGGAGGGGTAGAGAGAACGCCGCTTGCTGACGCGCGCGGTTCCGCTACGGGGTTGCGCGCGTTGGGGCGGAGGTGCAAGTGCGCGCGGAGTTTGTTCGCTGGCGCTGGATCAGGATTGGGTCCGGCGGCGCCAGGCGTCGAGTTGGGCGGTGAGGCGGTCGCGGACGGAGAGGTATTGGGGGTTGTCGTAGTGGTTGGTGTGTTCGCGGGGGTCGGTGGAGAGGTCGAATAACTCGTTGGGGCCGGCGATGTCGTTGCGGAGGACGAGTTTGAAGCGGCCATCGCGGGCCATTTCGGTGTTGCGGAAGTGGCCGAAGACGGTGGTGGGCCAGGGGTTCTTACGGTCGGGCGGTAAGTTGCGGACTAAGGACCAGTAACTGCGGCCGCAGAGGTTGCGGTTGGCGGGCGGGGTGACGCCGGCGGCTTCGCAGACGGTGGGGAGGAAGTCGTAGAAGCTGACCATTTCGGGGCGGGCGGCTTCGACGGGGATTTTGCCGCGCCAGTGCCAGAGCATGGGGACGCGGACGGATTCCTCATACATATTGATGGGGTGGGAGGCGAGGCCTTTGGACCAGAGTCCATGGCGGCCGAGTAAGTAGCCGTTGTCGCCGGTGAAGATGACGAGGGTGTTGTTGCGGACGCCGCGGGTGTCGAGGGATTTCAGGAGGCGGGGGATCTGGTCGTCGAGGGCGGTGACGCTGGCGGCGCACTTACGGATGTTGCCGACGACGTCGTTCATCATTTCCTTCTCGCGAAGGGCGTTGGGGGCCTTGGGGAGCCAGCCGATGGTATCGAACTTCGTGTTCGCATACATATCGTAGTAACGCTGGGGGTGGCCGGAGTACGGGGTGTGGGGATTGAGGTAACCGAGGGTGAGGAAAAAGGGCTGGGCGGCGTCGCCCTGGTTGATGAACTCTTCGGCGTAGGCGGTGTTGAGTTCTGTTAGGAAGCCCTGGCGGGGCGTTTCCTTGCCGTTGATGTGGTAGGTGGGGTCGGAGTAAGTTCGGTTGCGGACGGTGGCGGTGTAATCGAAGCCGTGGCCCGGCTTTTCGTCGTTGCCCATGTGCCATTTGCCGATGTAGCCGGTGCGGTAGCCGCCTTGCTTGAGGAGGTCGCTGAGGAAGGTTTCGGAGGCGAAGGAGGCGGGGACGTCCTTTTGGCCTTGGGGCGGGTCGGCGATGGGGTTGGCGGAGAGGAAGTCGTGGATGCCGTGCTGGCGTGGGGTGCGGCCGGTGAAGAGGGTGGCGCGGGAGGGGGAGCAGATGGGGGTGGTGCAGAAGGAGTTTTGGAAGCGGGTGCCGGAGCGGGCGAGGAGGTCGATGTTGGGGGTGCGGATTTCCTGGTTGCCGTAGCAGCCGAGCATCCAGTCGGCGAGGTCGTCGGCGAGGATGAGGAGGATGTTGGGGCGCGCGGTTGGGGCGGCGGGGCGCTGGGCGAGCGCGGGGAGGGTGGAGGCGGCGGCGGTGGCCGATTGGAGGAAGTTGCGGCGGTTGAGCATCTGGAATTCTCAGCGTAGCAAACCGGGTCCGCCGGCGTATCGCGGCCCTGGCGCGTGGGGGTGTTGCGCTACGAGGGTACGGGGGCTGAGAGGGTTTAGCGTGTGGGATGAGGTGTGTTGGGTTGGGGATGCCTCCTTGTGTTTTGCCGCCGATGAACGCAGATGAACGCGGATTTTGGGGTTTAGGCGGCTTGGGGGAGGCGCGGGTTGTTGAGGCAGCAGTGTTTGAATTTGCGGCCGGAGCCGCAGGGGCATTGGGCGTTTCTACCGGGGGTGGCGGGTTTCGTGATAGGAGTGTGGGGCTCTGCGGGGGCGTCGGTGGTGGTGGCGGGGGGTGGGAAGAGGAGGGGTTTGGCGCGGAGGCCGGAGCGGGTGGTGTGGGTGGCGACGATGAGGTCGAGGTCCTGGGCGGCGAGGAAGGGGTCGCGGGCCTGGAGGCGGCGGGCGAGTTGGAGGCGGCGGAGTTCGTCGTAGTTATTGCGGAGGCGGGACTGGTTGGCGTGGAGGAGGCGGACGTGGCGGAAGGTTTCGGGGCGTTCGAAGGCGGGGTCGTCGGCGATGTGGTTCATGATGAAGTTGCCGAGGACGGTGGCGACGACGACTTCGTGGAAGAACATTTCCTCGAGGTGGGTGGCGGGGTTGAGTTGGGGGCGGAGGCGGGCGTCCATGGCGGCGATGGGGTCGGTTTTGGGGTTGATGGGGGGTTTCGTGGGGGGATGGATCGGGGTGGCGATGGGGTTTTGGGTGGGGTTGATGGGGTTGTTGTGGGGATCGAGGGGGTTGCGGTTGGGATTTTTGGGATTGAGGGGGTTGGGCATCTGGGACCTCCTAGATCCATTATCGCTTGGGGGGTGGTAGGGGAATCTTGTATGTTGTTGATTTGATGTAGCAAATTGGGTGTGACTGGGCGAGGGGGATGAAGCGGGCTCTGTCAATCCTATTGTGTAAACCCAATCCTCATCAGCCCTTTCTGTAGTGCGCGGTGATGCCGGATGCCGGCGCCGCTCATGCCGCGCGCCGCCGCGCAGCGGCCGGGATAGATCATCTCGAACTGGCGCATGGCTTCCTTCCAGAACGGCAGCGTCGACCACTTCCTCGACGCATTCCGCAAGGCCAGATACAGCAGCTTGAACGCCGCTTCCTCGCTCGGGAACGCACCACTGTTCTTGGTGACCTTGTGCAAACTCGCGCGCAGGCTCTCGATGGCGTTGGTCGTGTCGATCACCTTGCGAACCTTTTCCGGAAACTGGAAGAACGGGATCACACGCTCCCAGTTGCGCACCCATACATCGGATACCACCTGGTGCTTCGGCCACTTGTGCCGGACCACCTATCGGCTTTCACGTTCGAGCAGGTGATGCGGCAGGTGAGGGCGAAGTTCGTTGTTGGCCTGACTGCAACGCCAACCCGAAAGGACGGGCATCATCCGATTATCTACATGCGGGGCGGGCCTGCGCGGTTCACTATGGCGGTTCGCGCGATGACGGAATCGACGCCATTCGACCACATTGTCATTCCTCGGGCGACGGACTTTCGAGTTTCCCGTGAACCAACGATTCAGGACATCTATGCGGCGATGACAACCAACGAGGTTCGCAATCGCATGATCGCTGATGACGTAACGCGAGCAGTGGAACAAGGGCGTTCGCCGCTCCTGCTGACCGGCCGGACCGAACATCTTGTGCCGTTGGAAGCCGCGCTGGCCGGCCGTGTTCAAAACGTGATTGTGCTCAAAGGCGGAATGGGCCGCAAGCAACGGCGTGAGGTCAACGAACGCTTGGCCGCAATACCCGAGTCTGAGCCGCGATTGATTCTTGCAACCGGCAGCTACATCGGTGAAGGATTCGACGACGCTCGACTCGACGCGCTCTTCCTCGCGATGCCGATTTCGTGGAAGGGAACGCTCCAGCAGTATGTCGGCCGCCTTCACCGGCTTCACGACGGCAAGAAGGTCGTTGAAGTTTACAACTACGTGGATGCGGACGTCCTGATGCTGGCGCGCATGTATGGCCGTCGGCTGAAGGGGTACGCGGACATGGGGTACAAAGTCCTGTCGGATGCCCAACGCCGACTCGACCTCTGAACTCCGTCCTTATCTAAGGCGCGCACTCTCTTTCTAATGCGCGCACTGTGTGAGAACGCTCCAACCTCAAGTGAGTCAATGCATTCCGAACACTTCTTCGAGTTGATTCCCGGGGCTGTTGTGCGCCCAGTGTGCGAACTGCGCCAAACTCGCACACACGCCGCACACAAAAACGAAAGAGCCCTCGCGGGGAGGGCCTCTTTAATTTCTGTAACTTATTGATTTTACTGGTGCGGATGAGAGGACTTGAACCTCCACTCCCTTGCGAGAACTAGAACCTGAATCTAGCGCGTCTGCCAATTCCGCCACATCCGCACGATGGGGGTGTCTAACCCTTCCATTGTCTCGCAGGCGGCGGGAAGAGTCAATTCGGCGAACAAACCATGGCTTCCGACGGCTTGGGGCGGGGCTATGGCGCTGCCTGCCTGCGCGCCATAGCCGCCCTCCCCACGGGTCACCCACTGGCGGCCAAACTGCATGACTGCCTGGTGAGGCGATCCACGGGAGGCTCTATATAACGGGCCCCCTGTCCGGAAAGACGTGACCGTGGCGAGGGGGGTTGCGCTATTTTGGCGCGCTCACGTGGGGGGCAGCCAAGAGTTTACGAAGTGAAGGCATCGTAACGGCTCCGGTGAGCAGGGCGCGCCGGTGGAAGTCTACCATTTGAAATGAGTTACCTAGGCGGCGCTGCTCGGCTTCGCGGGTGCGGAGCCATTCGCGCCAACCAACGAAATAGGTGGGAAGCTGGGTGGAGCCAAGTTTGGCCCGCTGGAGTTTACCGGCGGCTTCCTCCTGCTCCTGAAAGGTCTTGTTGATCATGAGGTCCATCGCCTGCTCATCGGTCATACCACTGGTGTGAAAACGGATGTCCAGGATGGTATTGGCGATCACTCGTAGCATTTGCTTGTGGAAGGTGAGGGCAAAGGCCTGGTCGTCGCGCAGATAGCCTTGCTCCAGCATGAGTTGCGTGGCGTACACGGCCCATCCTTCCACATAGGGGCCGTTGGGGTACACCGCCCGCAGCAGGCGGCGCCACTGCGGTTCCACCTGATTGGCAAACTCGAACTGGAGGTAGTGCCCGGGAATGGCTTCGTGAATGGTGAGGATTTTCAGGCCATAGTCGTTATACTCGCGCAGCTTGGAAGCGGTGCGGGAGGCGTCCCAAGTCTCGGAAATAGGGGTGAGCCAATAGAAGGCGCCAAGTTTGGGTTCCAACGGAGGCGCGGCGTTGAACCCGCCCACCGAATAAGCGCCACGCATGAACTCAGGAGTCGGGATGACGCTCAAGTTGTCGTGCGGCGGATTGGGAACGAATCCTCGCTGCGCGGCGAACGCCCGCGCTTCTTCCAGGTCGCGCCGGGCATTCGCGAAATAGGTTTCCGGCGTGGCGTGCTTGTCAGCGATCTTGGACAGCACCTCTTTCGTTAAGGCGTCGGGATTGGCCGGGGCGGTGCGGGCAGGCAACAGCTTTCCGTACAGTGGACGAGCCAGATCGTGCATGCGCAGCCGCGTCTTCTCCAGTTCCGCTTCCGCTTCCGCCAACACCTGGCCGGGCGAAAGCGAGACACCGAGTGCGGAGGGAAACTTCGCGCCGTAGCGGTTGGAGCCAAGCCGCCAATCGGAGGGCTTCTTGCGGAGTTCGTTGTTAAGGAATTCGTTGAATGTGTCGATAGCGCGAAGCGCTTCGCCGGCGCCCCGTTCGAAGGAGGTACGCGCGCTCAGGGGGGCGGCCGGCCGGAGTCGGTTGAGGATCAGGTCGCGGTTGCCGTCATTCTCCTGAATGGCGACCCGGAGCGAGAGTTCAGGAGCGTCCACAAGGTTGTTGCGGGCATCGCCAAGCAAACGCGTGAACTGCTCCAAACGCATGCCGATGTGCTGGTAGCGTTTATCCAGCGGGGCGTACTCGACCACGAGCGGAGTGAAGATTGCGTTTCCGGCCAGTTCGACATAGAGCGTGGGGTCATGCTTGTGGCGTTCCTGAACGGTCAGTTCAAACAATGCCAGACGGCACTGGTCGCGCATCAACTCATAGTCAGCCAGATCTTGGGGAGTGAAGCCGCCGGCCTCGACTTTGGCCTGCAGCCGCTGTTGAAAGCTCTTGTAGAATTCGATCCGTTTGGCGATCGCCTCCCTGGAGAAGTTGTCGATCTGATCATCCAGCGGGATGCCGTTGTGGCTGTGATAGCCGGCGGCGGTGGCGGCCACCGGGCTGAAGCTGAGAGTAGTAGTGACAAACTCCTGCAGCATGCCGGAGAATTGCTGTTCCGGAGCAGAGCCGCCGCAGGAAACGAGGATGCAGGCGCACAGGAAGAGGGCCGGAAGGCGAGTCATGATTCCCAATTGTACGCACAGGGCCAAGCAGCGCCCTTGCATGGCCGTAGGTTGTCCAGCGCTTGCGCCCTTTCCGTTACGGCTTCGGGCTGATGACCACTTCCTTGCTGCCACCTTCGGCGTTGAGAATTTTCACCGTCAGCGGGCCGGCCGGCGGCGACGGTTCAGACGTGTAGGCAGGCTCCGCGTTTGCCACCGTGGTCCTGGATGCCGAAGGCGCTACGTTCCATTCCGATACGCCACTGGCCGCAGGCCTCGTGGGCACGTTGGCCATGGCGCCCGGCATGGCCTGTTGCACACGCGCCTGCATCTGTTTCATGCCAGACTCCAGCTCCCCCTGGGTCCACAGGGCGCTGACCTGAACCTGAGCCCCGGCGCTTCCGAACTTGACGCGTTTGAGAAACTCGCCCAGTTCCGGCGTGTCGGCCTGTGCGGCAGTGGCAAACATCATCATGCCGGCCAGACCCTGGGCAATTTTGGACGCCTCCGCCGGCGAGGGCGTATTCAGGTTGAACTGCAATTGCATGCCCTGTTTAATTGAGATGCCAGCCTCGAAGCTCTCCACGCTATCGAAAGCAGACATCGGTCCTGGCGCCGCGGCGCCGTCCCCGGTGAGGCTCTTGGGCGGGATGTTGCCGACGAACCAGACTTCATACAACGGCGCCATTTCGGTGGCGCGCAGAAAGACAGGGTCATAGGCGCGGTTGGGATCTGCACTGGCGTGATGATCAATTGCCGCGCGCAGTGACGCATTGTCACCCAGCAGGATCACCTGAGGGCTGACGATCGCCATTTGCGCGCCTGCGGCACCGACCGGCGATCGGGACTCGGTCCACATCTCCACGCCTTTGTAGGAGCTGCGTTTCCCGCGGGCTCCGAGCATACGACGGAGCCGGTTCGGATCAAAAGTCCCCTGGATGGCGACGACCGCCTCGCGTTGCGCGGCCGCGGTGAGATTTCCCGCTTGGGCGGGCGCGCTGAGAAAGACGCGCTCAATGCCCTGGAGCAACTCCATCTCCTCAGCGCTGGCGTTGGAGGTCCACTTGCCTCCCAGCGACTTCATCTCCTGGAAGAGCTTTTGGCCCAAGGGAGAATTCAATATGCCGCGCACGTCGAGGCCCATCAGGACCTTGGCCTCCGGATGGGAGTACCGCCAATACGTGGGCAAGGAAGCACTTTGCGGCTCAGCGCCGAGCCAGCCGGCACCGAGGGCTAGCGCCAAGGCAAGTCGGCTCAACCGGATGGCCCTGTGGGCGGGTTTCGGCGTCATGGTGCAAGTTCTCCTGTTTTGATATCGGCGGATTGGGCACAGGATCTTATAAGGAATTCCTCCTAAATCGGCACGGATGGCGGTGACGCCTGTTCGGATGGGCGGTTGGAAACGCTGGGGTCCGCCGGAGTGATCCCGTATAATCCAGTCATGGCCGCGACCGCGGAGGTTCCCACACTTCTGGAATTGCGGCAACTGCGTCCGGAACTGCTGCGCCCTTTGCTGCAGGAGGAAACCGAGGTCTGGCTGCGGGACATGTTGTGGGACTTTCGCCCGTCCTCCGAACTGGTCCGCCGCTTTGTCGGCATGCAGGCGCTCAACGGGCATGCCTTGTGCTGGCGCGAAGAGGTGGTGGGCTACGCCTACTTCGTGTGCGAAGAGCAAAAGGGGTTGATTGGAGACCTGTACGTGCGGGCGGAGGTGCGTACGCCGGAGGCCGAGGCGCGGCTGCTGGAAGCCAGCGTCCGCACGCTGCTGGCAATGCCGCATCTGCGCCGGGTGGAGTCGCAACTGATGCTGATGAGCCGCGAATCGCAGTTGGCGCTTCCCTTCCCCGATCGGGCGCGGGCGTTTGCGCGCGACTACATGGTGGCCCACCTGGCCGGCGGTGAACCCCTGCGCGAAGACCCAAGGGCGGCCGGAGCGCGCTTCGAGCTCTGGTCGGATGCCTTCACCGATCAGGCCGCGCATCTCATTGCCGAGGGGTATCGGAACCATGTCGACGCCGACATTAACGACCAATACCGCACGGTGCCCGGAGCCAGGCGCTTCCTGCACAATATCGTGCAATACCCTGGCTGCGGCAGCTTCTTCCAGCCGGCCTCATTTGCCTGTTTCGACAGGTCTTCCGGCAATATGACGGGCGTGTGCCTCACGTCGCTGATCGCCTTCGATACCGGGCACGTGACGCAGGTATGCGTGCACCCCGGCTATCGAGGCTTGGGCCTGGGATATGAAATGATGCGGCGGTCGCTGGCGGCCCTGCGCATGGCCGGCTGCCAGCATGCGAGTCTGACGGTGACGTCGTCAAACACCGGGGCGCGGTCGTTGTATGAGCGCATCGGTTTCGCCACACGGCGGGTGTTTAACGCCATGGTGTGGGAACTGTAGTTGCTACTTGCGGCGGGAGAGGATCCACAGAATCGCTCCCACCGCGGGCAGAAGCAGCGCCAGGGCGAGCATCGTCCAGGGGAATTCCATGCGCGGTCACCTGCTTTCCGTCATCGTGGTCGGAAATCTCCTCCGTCTGCGCGTTTTGTCATAAGATCGGTTCACCTCACCAGAAGACAAGGAGACTGGGTAACCATTATGCCGCTACGCATCAACGACCAAGCGCCGAACTTCACGGCCGAGACAACTCAAGGCGTAATCGACTTCCATCAGTGGATCGGCGATGGCTGGGCCATCCTCTTTTCGCACCCTAAGGACTTCACGCCAGTGTGCACGACCGAGCTGGGGTACATGGCGCGGCTGCAGCCGGAGTTTGCCAAGAGAAACTGCAAGACCATCGGGCTGAGTGTGGACCCGGTGACCAACCACAGCAAGTGGGCCGCCGACATCGAGGAGACGCAGGGGCACGCGGTCACCTACCCGATGATCGGCGATCCCGAGCTGAAGGTGGCCAAACTCTACGACATGCTGCCGGCCGATGCGGGCGAGACATCGGAGGGCAGGACGGCGGCCAATAATGCCACGGTGCGCACGGTGTTCGTGGTCGGCCCCGACAAGAAGATCAAGCTGATGCTGGTCTACCCGATGACTACGGGGCGGAACTTCGACGAGGTGCTCCGCGTGCTCGATTCGATGCAGCTCACGGCGCGCCACCAGGTGGCCACGCCGGTGAACTGGAAGCCCGGCCAGGATGTGATCATCGTGCCGGCGGTATCCGACGAGCAGGCCAAGGAGAAGTATCCCAAAGGCTGGAAGACTCTGAAGCCATACCTGCGAGTGGTGGCTCAGCCGGAGTAACCTGAAGCTCGTGGAGCCTCGCTACAACCTACAGGAACGGACACAGCGAAGCTACGAGCAATTTCTAACGCGCTACCCCGCGTATTACAAGACGGCCTTGTTGGATGAGCTGCGCGCCTCTGAATACGCGCGGCTCGACCAGCAGCGCCACGTCTATCTGGACTACACCGGCGGCGGGCTGTACGCCCGTTCGCAAGTGGAGCGGCACCTCGAGTTGATCGGAGGAGCGGTGCTGGGCAATCCGCATTCGGCCAACCCGACCTCGACGCGCACGACCTCGCTCGTGGAAAGCGCGCGCAAGGCGGCGCTGGCCTATTTTGGGGCCGTGGAGGACTATGCTCTGGTGTTCACGCTGAACGCCTCGGGAGCGCTGAAGATCGTCGGCGAGTCGTTCCCGTTCGGCCCGGGCGGAGAGTTTCTGGCCTCGGCGGACAACCACAATTCGGTGAATGGAATCCGCGAGTTCGCCCGCGCCAAGGGTGCGCGCGTGCGCTATGCGCCCGTGGTGGCGCCGGCGCTGCGATTGGATGTGGAGGCAACCAGGCGCCTGCTCGACGATGCGGGCGGCGGCGAGAAATTGTTCGCCTTTCCCGCGCAGTCGAATTTCACCGGCGTCAAGCACCCGCTTGCACTGGTCGAAGAGGCCAGGCAGCGCGGCTGGCGTGTGCTGTTGGACGCCGCCGCCTATACGCCCACCAACCGCCTCGACCTGCGGCAAGTCCGGCCCGATTTCGTCACCCTCTCCTTCTACAAGATGTTCGGCTATCCGACCGGTGTGGGAGCGCTGCTGGTGCACCGCGCGTCCCTCGCCCTGCTGCGGCGGCCGTGGTTTGCCGGCGGGACGGTGAACTTCGCTTCGGTCGGAGCGATGGCGCATGTGCTGGCCCGGAACGAAGCGGCATTCGAGGACGGAACGCTGAACTACCTGTCGATCCCGGCTGTGGAGATCGGTCTGCGGCATCTGGAAGCCATCGGGATCGAGGTGATCGCAACACGCGTGCAGTGCCTGACAGGCTGGCTTGTGGAAGAGCTGCTGGCGCTTCGGCACTCCAACGGGCGGGCGATGGTGCGGCTCTATGGGCCTTCGACCAACGAGGACCGCGGCGGCACGGTCACCATGAACCTATATGACCCGGCCGGTCACCTGCTCGACTACCGGCGCGTGGAGGAACTCGCCGGCGAGGCGGGCATTTCGCTGCGTACCGGTTGCTTCTGCAATCCGGGCGCGGGCGAGTGCGCCGAGGGACTGACCGAGGAAGAGATGCTCGCCGGTTACGCGATGGGCGATGACATCAACCTCCAGAGCTTCCTGCGCCTGATGCAGGAGAGCGGGCTGAACAAGAGCGCCGGGGCAATTCGAGCCTCGATCGGGCTGGTGAGCAACTGGGAAGACGCGCGGCGCTTCGTGGAATTCATCGAAGGCTTCCGTGACCAGACACGGCTGGCGATCGGCGAGGTGACCTTCGATGTCGATTCGTGCCGCGTTATCCGGGATGGGAGTTGACGCGTTTGGCGAAAGGCTGTTGGGATAGGGTGGGGGAATGAAGAAGAACGAGCTGAAGGCGAAGTCAGCGGCGCCCATCGTCAAACTGATGCGCCCGGTGCAGGTCTTCGCCGAACGCGAAACATCGGGGGGCATCGTTCTCCTGCTCTGCACGCTGGTGGCGTTGGTGTGGGCAAACTCTTCCTGGTATGACAGCTACGCGGCGTTGTGGCACACGGAGCTTTCGGTGGGCGCGGGGGGCGAACGCTCAGCCACGACCTGCATTTCTGGGTCAACGACGGGCTGATGGCGATCTTCTTTTTCGTGGTGGGCCTGGAGATCAAGCGCGAGATGCTGCTCGGGGAGTTGGCCTCGCTGCGAAAGGCAGCGTTTCCGATCGCGGGCGCCCTGGGTGGTGTCGTGGCGCCGGCACTGCTCTACATGGCGTTCAATCAGGGAGGGCCCGGCGCGGGGGGATGGGGGATCCCGATGGCGACCGACATCGCATTCGTCATCGGCGTAATGGCGTTGCTGGGCGACATCGTTCCGCTGGGGCTGCGGGTGTTTCTGACGGCGCTGGCAATTGTGGATGACATTGTAGCCGTGCTGGTGATCGCTATGTTCTATACGGCGGAGATCTCGATTCCGTCCCTGCTCGCGGCCGCGCTGTGTCTGGCCGTGCTGGCCGCCTTGAACGGGCTGGGGGTACGGCATCCGATTCCCTATGCGTTGGTGGGCTTGGCCCTGTGGGCTTCGATCCTGCAATCTGGCGTACACGCCACCATCGCCGGGGTTCTGCTGGCCATGTTGATTCCCGCACGCACGGAGATGGACCATCCGGCCTTTTTGCACCATGTGCAGTGCGTGATCGGCGAGTACGCGGGAATGGTGCACGCCCCAGACACGGTGGAGGTGGAAGAGCACCGCCAGATGGCGATCGAGGCGCTGGAAGATTCCTGTGAGCAGGTTCAGTCGCCGCTGCACCGTCTGGAGCATGCGCTGCATCCGTGGGTGACGTTCGCGATCATGCCGCTGTTCGCGCTGGCGAATGCCGGCGTGAAGCTAGGGGCTGATGTGGGAAGCCAGCTGAGCTCGCCCCTGGCGAGCGGCGTGGCGATTGGTCTTCTGCTCGGCAAGCCGCTGGGCATCACACTCATGGCATGGCTGGCGGTGAGGGCGGGGCTGGCCGCGCTGCCGGAGGGACTGAGCTGGGTGCAGATCCATGCCGCCGGATGGTTGGGAGGCATCGGGTTTACGATGTCGCTGTTCCTCGCTGCGCTGGCCTTCAATCAGGCGTCGCTGTTGGTGGAGGCAAAGGTGGGCATTCTGGCAGGTTCCCTGGCGGCTGGATTGATGGGAGCCGGCCTGTTATGGATGGCGGGCAGGAAGGCGGCAGTCGAGGGCTAATGTAATCGCGTCAGCGGAATCTCGAGGACACGGATGTCCTCCATGTTCTCGGAGTGGATGACGTAGAGCCGTCCGTTGCGCTCAAGCAACTGCGGATAGTGATAGCCGCGGTAGCCGGGGTCTTTGCCGGAGTAGCGGTACATCGTCGGCTCGTCGCGCAGAAGGTAGGTGCGATCGAAGACAACGCCGTCCTCAGAGAGCGAGAGCGCCAGGGGGATGCGGACGCCGTCGGTGCTGGGGTTGTGAGCGATCGCGTACGAGCCATCGGAGAGCCGCAGCGAATTGAACTTGGCCATGGCGTCGGGGAAATTGGTGCGGATGGGCGGGCTGAAATTGATCGACCGGTAAAGGCGGCGCGAGCGGTTGCCATCGCGGAACAGGAGATGGGTATCGCCGTTGGCGGCGGTCCACCACTCGGGCTCGTCGAGGGCCGTGCCGCTGGGGGGAATCGGACGCACCTCCCAGTCAGTGGGCGAGGCGATGCCGCCTTCGAGCATCGACACCTGCATGCGGTGGTCGCGGCGCGACATGAGCCAGTGGCCGTTGGGCAGCCGGCGCGGAGGAAAATTGTTGATCGAGTCGGCGGCGATGACGATGGGGGAGTCAAAGCGGCGGCGGACGGGGTTCCAACGGTAGCCGAGCAGCGTGAGGCCGGGCCCGAAGAGCGGGCGCACGGCTTCATCGCGCGCGGCGAGAGCTATGAGTTCGCCGTCACGGATCCAGAAGCCGCGGGCAAAGGTGCGAAAGCCCACTTCGCTCGGGGTGAGGGTTTCGGGGGCGGACCATGTGCGGCCGTCAGCGCTAGTTGCGAAGCGGACATACTGGCCGGACTGAAGGTCGCGCACGCGGTTTGTGCTCCACATGGCCCAGAAGCGGCCCTCGTGCCAGGCGATATAGGGATGCATGTTGAAGCCGTGGCGATGGTCAGTGGCGCGGAAGATGGTGGTGAGCGTGCCGTTGAGCTTGCCCATGGGGCGGGCAGCGTACATATTGGCTGCGAGGAAGCCGTTGACGGCATTCGCGGTCTCGCGCGGCGAGTGGAGCAGCACCTGGTGCGGTGAGCCGGCGATCCAGGCAAGCTCGATGTTGTCGCGCTCCGGGATGCGAAGCAATGCCCGCGTGGGCCGCGGGCGCGCGCGGTCGCCCCAGATCTCCAGGACGGGGATGTGCGTGGACTGGAGAACCGGCAGGCCGTTCCACTTCCGCCAGGCAGAGGCGAACGCACGCGCCTCGGCTTGCGTAATCCGGCTCAGGATGCGCTGCCGCATGGCTTCGCGTGAGGCAACCTGATCGGGCGTGAGCGTGGTGGTTTTGTCACCGTCAAAGGCCTGGGCCTGGACCTCATGATGCGTCCAGCCCTCCATCGAGATGACGCCAAGCAGGCCTTGTGGCGCACGCCCGGCGATTTCCACCGCAACCATGCCGCCGATGCTGTGTCCCCCCACGTAGAAGCTCTTCAAGTGGCCGATGGAGCGCAGAACATGATCGGCGAAGCCTTCCACGGTGGGGTTCTTCTCGCGCAAGGGCAGTTCGACAATGAGCGTCGGACCAGGGGCGAGGTGGCGCTTGAATTCGTCGAAGACCTCGGGCCCGTTAAAGCTGCCGGGGATGAGGACGAGGGTGGGCTGTTCGGCGGCGAGCGTTGCCGCGACAAGAACGAGCAGGAGCCGGAGACGCTTCATCGATACCGGAGGCTAGCACAGGGCGACGGCGTGCGGGAGTCTGGCGGGCGAGGGCAGGTCCGGCGGGCCCCGCTATTGCTTCTTGAACTCCAAGGCCAAGGTCCTGGTCTTGCCTTCGCGATGCGAGGTGACCGTGCCCGAGAGCGTAGTGTCCCTCACGGAAACATCGAACTTGAGCAGATGGGGGTTTTCCACGCCGGCCGTGACTTCGAACTTGAGCGAAGCTCCGTCGCGCTGGATATTCCGTGCGGTGTACTGTTCGGAAGGCGTTGGTCCGGCTGAAATGGTGAGCGTCCCCGCGGACTCCTTGATGATGATCAGGCCCTTCTCCGCGCGGGAACTGCCGTCCTCTTCAATGGTGATCGTTCCGGCGTAGCTGCCGGAAACTTCCTGCGCAAAGAGCGCGGTGGTGAGACAGGCCAGGAATGCCAGCCGGGAGAATCGCATGCACAACAGAACGCACGCGTGCAGGATGATGTTCCGGGAAAGATGCCCGTCAGAACTTCTCCTTTTTCTCGGTGGGCTTGGGGGGCGCGAAAACCAGCTTCACGTCGACTGCATGGTTGGCATCGTCAATCACCGGCTGGTCACTGATGCCGCCCAGGTCCTCAAACATCCGCTCTTCGACAATGCGGTTGATGAAGAACTTGGGGTAGGCGGCGTTGTAAGGCTTGCCGGGTTCGAGTGCCCAGCGTTTCTCCACGGCGGGGGTGCCGATCAGGTCGAGCCCGGAGATGATGAGTTTGCGGAAGGTGTATTGGGCGCCGGGGGTGACGCGAATGGTCAGCTCCGCGGTGAGCTTCTCATCGTTGAGCACGCGGTCCACCGTGGAGGTGATGCGCAGGTAGCCGCGCTGCTTCATGTTGTCGGCGATGCGGGCCTGGGCGGCGCGGACCTCGTCGAAGTTCGCGATGTCGTCTTCCTTGATCTTGGCCATGGCGAGCAGATCTTCGTTCAGGGGCTCGGCTCCGGTCACCGACACGCGGCTGACCTTGTAAGAATCTCCTTCCTCGATCGTGACCGTAATGGCAATGCCCTTCACCTTTTCGGCGTTGGACACCGTGATCGTGGGGAACTTCACGCGCAGGCGGCCACGCGCTTCATACAACGGCACGATGGCGTTTGTGAGCACCTGGCGGAAGTAGGGCTCACGGTATTCGGTGCCGATGGCGACACCGTGAATGGCCAACTGTAGCTGCGGCGTGGGCAGAATCTTGTTCCCGCGAAAATGGACCTCGGCCACGATGGGCGGAGCGCCGGTGGGATAGAAGAGGATGTGCAGGTCGGCGGGATTGTCCGAGGTGACCTTGGTGGAGATGGAGGCCGGCCCCGACTTGGCGGGGGCAACTTCGGTGAGGGCTTGCGTGGCCAGAGCAAGAACCGGTTTGGTGGGGGGAATCTTGCCGTTAAACAGCGGGAGCGCCTTGGCCAGGGCGGCGGTGGCCTCCTCGTCAGACACACCGAGACGCGTAAACCGGACCGGGTAGACCTGTGAGATTTCGAGCACCTCGAACGTGAGGGCATACCCCGTGCCGGCGGGGCCGGGCTGATAGCGGTAGGCGACGGACTCGAACAGCCCGGTGGCTAGCAACCGGTCGCGGGCGTCGTCAAAGAGGGGCTTGGAGCCCTGCGCGCCCTGAGTGAGTCCTGTGAGACCCAGTATCCCCGCCTCCGGGTAGATCTTGTTGCCCTCCGTGCGGATGCTGACTATAGTGTGAACCTGGGGCGGGACCTCGGCAGGCTTCGTGGCCGCCGGGGTGGGGATGGCTTTGCGGCGGGTGGACTTCTTGGTCGCGGTCTGCGCGGGCAGCAGGAGGGCGCAGAGCACCAGCAGGAGGAACGAACGCATGTTTCTATTGTCCATGGACGCGAGGGGCGCGGCGCGGGTTGCGGCGGGGATGAGAAGCGGAAAGTAGTCGAACTTTTCGTGACACATCTCGCGACGGTCTCACGCAAACCGGGGTGAGAGGGAATTCGGAATGGCATATATCGTCTCGGTTCTGCTGGATAAGTACCCCATCGAAGACATGGGGATCGGGTTGTCCTACGTGCCCGATCAGCCCGAGGACGGGACGGCGACGGTGCTCGTGGATCTGGCGGCGCGAAAGTGGAAGGTGCGGTCGAACCTGCGGGGATGGGTGGCAAAGTTCGGGCCAGGTTCGGGGACCATCGCGGAAAGTGTGGACTACACCGAATTGCTGGCGCCGAGCGGCAACCGGATGGTCGCGCTGCGTTATTTCTCCATCGCGAACCGCAAGCAGCTGAAGGGCTTTTTTCATTGCGATCCCAACCCCAAGCCGGAGGGGAACATCATCACCGGCATCCGGAACGTGTATTTCAGCTATTCCTACTACTGGCGAAAGCTCGATGCGAGTGAGATGACGACGCGCGAGAAGGTGGAGGAGATGCTCTACATCGCCAGCGAGAAGTACATTGTCCCCGAGTTGAAGTCACAACTGGCTGGGCTGGTTTCGGCGGAGAACTTGAAGACGACAGGCGGGATCTTCGCCTGCTTCGTGGTGGCCGGTGCGATGGGGTTCTCCCTGCTGGTAGGGGCGATGAAGGTCCTGCTGAGCGTGCTCGATGTGGCCACCAACTACTCGGAATACGAGTCGCACTGGAGGCTCTTCTACCGCAACGCGACACAGCGCACCACGGCCAACGGACTGGAGCAGGGCGCGGAGGCGATTGCGGCCATTCTGAGCGGATTGCTGGCCGGCCATATCGGCGGGAAGGTGACGGAAAAGGCCTTGAGCCCGGCGGGCAAGGCGTTTCCGGCGGATCAGTTCCGCGAAAAGGTGCTCAGTGTGACGCCGGAACGCTGGATGAGCGCGGGCAAAAAGCAGGTGGCTATCGATCAACAGGCCACGGCGCGCGCACAGCAGGGGCCGGAGTCGCCCTTGACAGGACTGCAGGAGGATCTGCGCAACGGCAGGATCACGCCAGAACAGTTCAAGCAGAAGGCCGAGGCAGTGGAACGGGCGGCGATCGCCACGGGCACGCGGGGAGAAAACATCTGCACGAAAACCTGGGAGGAAAACTACAAGGCCTACAAGAAGGAGGCCGACACTCTGCTGCGCCTGGAAAACGAAGCGCACCGCCGCGGGGATGCCGTCGCCGAACGCCAGATCATGCTCGAGCGGCTGGAAGTGGAGATTGAGGCCGAGACGCTGTACGGGTTTGTGAAGGAGACCGATGGGCATGCGCGTGTGCTCGAGCAGTCGGCGCACATCGTCAACTGCTACCTGCCGGTGTGGAAAAAACTGGGCCGGGACGGCATCCGGCGGTTGTTTGCCCTCGAGGGGCTGGAGTTCTCAGATGAGGAATTGACGGCATTCATGGCCGACCGCGACGCTCTGACCACGGTGGATTTCACAGGCCATGACAAGGTGGGACTGGCGCACAAATTCCTGTCGATCGTGGCCGAGGGGTTGAAGTACAAACACAAGCCGTCAAGTAAGATGTCCGACGCGGAGTGGAAGAAGATGGTAGAGCAGAACCCTGGCGCGGCCAAGCAAGCGGTGATCATGTCGCTGTCGCAGAAATTGCACAACGTCTTCAGCGATCACCACCCTCCGCTCGGCTCGGCAAAGGACTTCTGGGAGATGGCCATCGACGTGGTACACGCGCGTTATCAGGAGCGCTGCTACAGCGGTTCCGAGCCGCTGCACACGCAGAAGTTCGGGAAAGATTCAGTACGCGAGCGGGCGGCGTTCATCATGGCGAAGTATGTCCTGGCGAGGATGATCAAAGCGCAGGGCGAGAGGAAGATCAAGCGGCCGCAGGACTTCAGCCAGGTTGAGCGGCCGGCCTTCAGTACAAAGATGGCGAAGCCCAAACCGACGGCGGTGCCGGTGCACGACACAGGGGGGGCCATCCATACGGCGACCCGCGACAAAGCCACCGGGAAACGGCCGGCCCCGAAGGTGATCACGCCACAATTGCCAGGGCCTTCCTACCCCGTCTACCGCAAGAAGGGTTGACGGCGGCGGCCGGGCGCGCGGAGACCTGAGTGGTAAACTGAAGGTTTCCATGTCATACGACGTCATCGTGATCGGGAGCGGCCCCGGAGGTTATTCCGCGGCTGTGCGGGCCGGGCAATACGGGCTGAAAACGGCGCTCATTGAGAAGTCGCCGAAGCTGGGCGGAACGTGCCTTCTGGTGGGTTGCGTGCCCACCAAGGCGATGCTGCACACTGCTGAGGTGTGGGATTACTTCCAGCACAGCGAGGAGCAAGGCATCCATTGCCAGAACGCCTCGCTCGACCTGCCGCTTGTGTTGAAGCGCAAACAGGGCATCGTCGACAAGCACTCCAAAGGCGTCGGCTTCCTGATGAAGAAGAACAAGGTGGAGATCATCGCCGGCTACGCCAAGCTGAAGGGCGCGGGCAAGGTGGAGGTGGCCACGGCCGAGGGCACGAAGACGCTGGAGGCCAAGTCGATCATCCTGGCCACGGGTTCCGAGGCGCGCATGCTGCCCGGGCTCACGCCGGATGAGACGATCCTGACCAACGTCGAGATCCTCGAAATGCAGCAAGTGCCCAAGTCGCTCGGCATCATCGGTTCGGGCGCCGTGGGTGTGGAGTTCGGCTCCATCTACAAGCGCTATGGCTCGGAGGTGACCATCTTCGAGATGCTGCCGCGCATTGTGCGCGTGGAGGACGAGGAGATCAGCAAGGAGCTCGAGCGCTCGTTCAAGAAGCAGAAGATTCGCATTGAGACCGGCGCCAAGGTGGAGAAGATTGAGAAGACCGGCGCGGGCGTGAAGCTGGAAGTGCTGCTTGGCAACGGCAACCGCCAGTCGTTCGAGTTTGAAAAACTGCTCGTGGCCGTGGGCCGCAAGCCGAACACGGAGAACGTCGGCCTGGAGAACACGCGCGTTGAGGTGGACCGCGGCTTCGTGAAGGTGGACGCCTACCAGCAGACGGCCGAACCGGGCGTGTACGCCATCGGCGACATTGTGGCCGGAACGCCGCAACTGGCACACGTGGCGACGATGGAAGGCATGGTTGCCGTGGCCCACATCGCAGGGAAGGAGACACGTCCGGTGAACAAGAACCGCATTCCGGGCGCCACCTACACCGAGCCGGGCATCGGCAGCGTCGGGCTTACAGAGAAAGCCGCGCGCGAGCAGGGCTACCAGGTGAAGGTCGGCAAGTTCCCGTTCCTGGCCAATTCCAAGGCGTCGATCCTCGGCTCGCATGACGGCTTTGTGAAGGTCGTCATCGATGAGAAGTACGGCGAAATCCTCGGCGTGCACATCATCGGGCCGCATGCCTACGAATTGATCGCCGAAGCGGTGACGGCGATGGAGTCGGAAGCGACGATTGAGACGATGCTTCACACCATCCACGCGCATCCAACCCTGTATGAGGCCGTGGGCGAGGCGTTCAACGCCGTCTACGGAATGGCCATCAACGCCTGAGCCGGCGCCGCCGGAGACAATCGAACTAATGGGACGACCGTGTGAGTTTCGCGATCTGGGCAGCATGGGCTATGCCGAAGCCTATGAGCTGCAGCGCGAACTCGTGACACGGCGCAAAACGGGTGAGATTCCCGACCAGTTGTTGTTTGTGGAGCATCCGCCCGTCATCACATTGGGGCGGAACGCGCGTGAGGAGAACGTGTTGTTCTCGCGCGAGGCATTGCTCGCGGCTGGCGTGGAAGTGCATGAGTGCGACCGGGGCGGCGATGTCACGTATCATGGTCCGGGACAGATCGTGGGCTACCCGATCTTCGACCTGCGGGACTGGAAACGCGATGTAGTAGCGTACGTTCGCGGAATCGAAGAAGCCCTGATCGAAGCGATTGGCGAATTCGGCCTCGATGGCGAACGCGTGCCGGGGGCCACAGGTGTTTGGGTCGGCGGGGCGAAGGTGGCGGCGATTGGCGTGCATTTGAGCCGCTGGATCACCTCGCATGGGTTCGCGCTGAACGTAGCGACGAACCTCGATCATTTTAAGTTCATCGTTCCCTGCGGGTTGACCAAGCCGGTCACATCGCTGCGCGCGCTGGGTTGCCAGGCGCCGGTGGAGGATGTGAAAGAGAGCTTGCTGGCCGCATTGTCCGAGGTTTTCGAGATAGAGATTCCGCTTCCGGCAGTGAGCCGGCGGGCGTGACGGAGAGAATCGAATGACAGATGTCGTGATGCCCCAGATGGGCGAGAGCATTGTAGAAGGCACACTGACGCGCTGGCTGAAGAAGGTCGGCGACAAGGTGGAGCGGGACGAGCCGTTGTTTGAGATCTCCACCGACAAGGTGGATAGCGAGATCCCCTCGCCGGCCGCAGGCACGCTGAGCGAGATCCTGGTTCAGGAAGGCGCGACGGTGGCCATCAACACAGTGGTGGCGCGCATTGGTGACGGTGCGGCTGCCGCGGCCCCGGCCCCGGTGCAGGAGGCTGCCCCGCCCCCGCCGCCGCCCGCGCCGGCGCCCGCCGCTGCTCCGCCGCCCGCCGCCATTCCGGCACCCGTGGCGCAGGTGGCCTCCCCCGAGCCGCCGCCGCCGGTCATCCTGCCTCCGGAGAGCGTACAGGGCGGCGAAAGCGCCGGTCCGCTGTCTCCGCTGGTGCGTAAGATGGCGCGCGAAAACAATGTCGATCTGACGCAGGTGAGCGGTACGGGCGCCGGTGGCCGGATCACGAAGTACGACGTGGAGAACTACATGGCCACGCGGGGCGGCGGACGCGCCGTTCCCATGACCGAACCGCCGCCGCCAGTGATTCTGCCGCCCGAAAGCCGCCAGCCGGCTCCGCCTCCGCCGGCCCGCGCCGAAGCGCCGCGCGCCCGCGTGGAAGCCATGTCGACGATGCGCAAGAAGATCGCCGAGCACATGATCTACTCCAAGCAGACCTCGGCGCACGTCACCACCGTCCACAAGGTGGACATGACCAAGGTGGCCAAGCTGCGGGCCAAGGTGAAGGACGAGTTTGCCGCCCACTATGGCTTTGGGCTCACCTTCCTGCCTTTCATTCTGCGGGCCACGGCCGAGGCGCTGCGGGCGTTCCCAATCTGCAATGCGTCCATCGACGGCGGCAACATCATCTATCACGGCGAGATCAATCTCGGCGTCGCGGTGGCTCTCGATGGCGGCTCCGGCCTCATCGTGCCCGTGATCAAACAGGCCGATGAAAAGAACGTCGTCGGATTGCAGCGCGCCGTGGTCGACCTGGCCGCGCGTGCGCGGTCCAAGCAGTTGAAGCCGGACGAGGTGCAGGGCGGCACGTTCTCCATCACCAACTTCGGCAGCTTCGGCAGCATCTTTGCCACGCCCGTGATCAACCAGCCGCAGGTGGCCATCCTCGGCGTCGGCGCCGTGGAGAAGGTGCCGGTGGTGGTGGAAGGCGACGCCATCGCCATCCGTTCGCAAGCTCACCTGGCGCTGACCTTCGACCACCGGCTGATCGACGGCGCGATGGCTGACCAGTTCTGCCAGAAAGTGAAAGCAACGCTGGAAGGTTGGAGCGAGTCGGTGCTGTAAGGCCGGGCGCGTTCTCAGCGAACCCATGAATCCGGGGCAGGCCCACAGCGGGCTTGCTCCGGATTTTCCGCGTTTGGGAGCCCGCACCCGCGCTTGGTAAGCTAGCCGCATGGCACAGTTGAGCAGACGGGCCGTGGTTGCCGGCGGCAGTGGGCTGATGTGGGCGCAGGCGGCGGCGGTGAAGCTCCCTCAAAAGGTGAAGCTCGCCGTGATTGGCGTGGAAGGCCACCTGGGCGAGGTGAAGGAAGCCCTGCCCGCGCTGCCCGACGTCGAGGTGGTGGCGGCCATGCATACGACGCCCGAAAAGGCCCGCCGGCAGTTCCCCAAGGCCAAGATCTACGGCGACTACCGCAAGATGCTCGACGAGAACAAGGCCGACGTGGTGGCCGTGTGCAACACCAATGGCGAGCGCGCCGAAGCAGTGCTCGAGTGCGCGCGGCGCGGCGTGCACATCATCTCCGAAAAACCACTGGGCATCACGTTTGAGGAGATGGGCAAGGTCTCGCAGGCTGTGCGCGCCTCCAAAGGCAAGATCACAACACTCTTCCCGATGCGCTTCTCGCCGGAGTACCTCGCGCTGCGGCAGGTGGTGCAGTCAGGCGTGATCGGCGAAGTAGTGCAGGTGGGGACGCAGAAGTCGTACAAGGCCCCGGCTCCGGGGGACTGGCGGCTCAACCAGGATCTCTACGGCGGGACGATTCCTTGGATCGGCATCCACATGGTGGACCTCATGCGCTTCGTCACCGGCCGCGATTTCACCGAAGCATATTCCATGCAATCCGCTCTGGACTTCGGCAGGACGGCGACCATGGAAAGCGTCACAGCGAGCGTCTTCAAAATGGATAACCGCGGCCTGGCCGTGCTGCGCATGGACTACTTCCGCCCCAAGGCCGCGCCCACGCATGGCGATGACCGCATGAGGGTGGCAGGCTCGAAAGGCGTGCTCGAGTATATGGCGGCAACCGGCATCACGCTGGTCACAGAGGACAAGGCGCCGGAGGTGATCCGCGACCTCCCTGCCCCACGGCATCTCTTCGTCGAATTCCTCGAGCACATCTACAACGGCAAGCCGGAACCAATCACGTGGCGCGACATCGAGCGGGCCAATTACATCTGCCTGCATGCCAAGCGCTCAGGGGAGACGGGTCGTCCCGAGCGGTGCGCGGGATGACCGCGGTCACCGAGTCAGCGTTCCGCGAGTATGCCGCCGCCAAGCTCGAACAAAACCTCGCGCGCATCGTCGATTGCGTCGGACGCCTGAACGACGAGCAGATCTGGCAGCGCGCCGGCGATGCCTCGAATGCCCCCGGCAACCTCGCGCTGCACCTGGCGGGCAACGTCCGGCAGTGGATCCTGCAGGGCGTGGACGGACAGGACGATGTCCGCGACCGCGATGCGGAGTTCGCCGCACGCGGCGGTGTGGGCCGGAGTGCGCTTCTGGAGCGGCTGCGGGCCACCGTGGCGGAAGCCGCGGCGGTGATCCGGTCAGCCCAGCTTGACCGGCCGATGAGCGTGCAAAGCTACGACATCACGGTGATGGAAGGCATCTTCCACGTCGTGGAGCACTTCAGCTATCACACGGGGCAAATCGTGTTCCTCACCAAGGCGCTGCTCGATGTGGATCTGGCTTACTATACGGCGCTCGACAGCGCGGACAAGCCGCCGTATGAGCGGATTCCGTAGGTTCGCGCCGCCCTCCATGCCACAATAGAATCTGTGACCGGTCACGAGATTCGACAGAAATATTTGGACTTTTTCGCCGAGCGCGGCCATGCCATCGTGCGCTCTTCCTCCCTGGTTCCTCACGACGACCCGACCCTGCTGTTCACCAACGCGGGCATGAACCAGTTCAAGGACCTCTTCCTCGGAAACGAGAAGCGCGACTATTCGCGGGCGACGACAGCGCAGAAATGCGTGCGCGCCGGAGGCAAGCACAACGACCTGGAGAATGTCGGCTACACGCGCCGCCACCACACGTTCTTCGAGATGATGGGCAACTTCAGCTTCGGCGACTACTTCAAGGCGCAGGCCATTGAGTATGCCTGGGATCTGGTGACCAAGGGCTACGGCATGCCCAAGGACAAGCTCTACATCACGGTCTTCCGTGAAGATGACGAGGCCGAGGAGTTGTGGCAGAAGGTGGCCGGCGTCGACAAGTCGCGCATCTTCCGGCTCGATGAGAAGGACAACTTCTGGCAGATGGGCGAGACCGGTCCGTGCGGGCCTTGTTCGGAGCTGCATTTCGATCTCGGCCCAGGCGCGGCCGAGCCGGGGCGCGAGCACGAGCAGTTCCCCCTCGATGGCGGCGGGCGCTTCGTCGAAATCTGGAACCTCGTGTTCATGCAGTTTGATCGTGATGCGGCGGGCAAGCTGACCCCGCTGCCACGCCCGTCCATCGACACCGGCCTTGGGCTGGAGCGTGTGGCGGCCATCCTGCAAGGCAAGATGTCGAATTACGAATCGGACCTGCTGAAGTCGATCGTCGACCACGCGGGCGATCTTCTGCGCATCGAACAGGGTCTGAACTCCGAGCATGACGCGGCTCTGCGCATCGCCGCCGACCATGCCCGCGCCTCGGCGTTCCTGATTCACGACGGCGTCGTGCCCTCCAACGAAGGACGCGGCTATGTGCTGCGCAAGATCATGCGACGGGCCATGCGCCATGCGCGGCGCTCCGGCAACCAGGAGCCGTTCCTCTACAAACTCACAGGCTTCGTCGCCGAGTTCATGAAACCGGCCTATCCCGAATTGATGGAAAGCGTGCAGCGCGTGGCGCGCATCGTGAAGGATGAAGAGCATCGCTACGCGACCACCTTCCTGGTGGCCGAGAAGATGTTCCAGGACGAGGTGAAGCAGGCGCAGCAGGGTGTACTCTCCGGTTCAGCCGCGTTCAAGCTGTACGACACCTACGGCCTGAACATCGACGAACAGGAAGAGATGGGCCGCGAGCTCGGGATCACGATCGACCGTCCTGGCTTTGAAACCGAGATGGAAGGCCAGCGCTCGCGGGCGCGGGCTTCGTGGAAGGGCGCCGAGAAGGCCCACGTCGATCCCGAGTTCCAGCGCCTGGCGGAAGCCGGCCGCACGCAGTTCCTCGGCTATGAGTCGCTGGAGGCCGTGGGCAAGGTGCTCGGAGTGCTCAAGGAAGGCAATGAGCTGGTGCTGGACCGCACACCGTTCTATGCCGAAACAGGCGGCCAGGTGGGCGACAAAGGAGAGCTCTATCGCGCCTCCAGCGGCGAGTTGGTGGCGCGCGTGTCGGACACCTACTACGGCGTCCCCGGCCTGGTGGTGCATCGGGTGGAGTTACTCGCGCCGGTCACCGAAGGCGAGGAACTGCGCGCCGTGGTCACCGAGTCGCTACGTTCCTCCACGCGGCGCAATCATACCGCGACTCACCTGCTGCACGCCGCATTACGGACCGTGCTGGGCACGCACGTGAAGCAGGCCGGCAGCGTGGTGGACCCCGGGCGTCTTCGTTTCGACTTCACGCACTACACGCAGGTGGATGCCGACGAGCTGGCCGAGATTGAGCGGCTGGCCAACGAGCAGATTCTCCGCAATATCCCTGTGAACACCGATGTCATGGAACTGGACAAGGCGATCGAAACCGGCGCCATGGCGTTGTTCGGCGAAAAGTACGCCGAAAAGGTGCGCGTCGTGAAGGTAGGCGACTTCTCACGCGAACTGTGCGGCGGCACGCACGTCTCGCGCACGGGCGACATCGGTTTGTGCAAAATCGTGAGCGAGGGCTCCATCTCGGCGGGCGTGCGGCGCATTGAAGCGGTGACGGGCGAAGGTTCGCTGCACCGGCTGCAGTCGGCCACGGCGACGATCGATTCCCTGTCCAAGACGCTCCGTGTGGGTGAGGAGGATCTGCTCGATCATCTCGAAAAGAGCCTCGCGCACCAGAAGGCGTTGGAGCGGCAGATCGAAGCGATGAAGGAGAAACTGGCGCACGCGGCGCTGGCGGGCCTGGAAACAGAGGCGCGCGAGATCAAGGGCGTGAAGGTGCTGGCAGCCCAGGCCGATTCGCTCGACCGCGCCCAGATGCGCACCCTTGCCGACGCCCTCCGCAACAAGTGGAAGACCGGTGTGGTCGTGCTCGCCTCAGCCGCCGAAGGAAAGGTGGACATCGTCACGGCGGTGACCAAGGACCTCACGGCCAAGGTGCACGCGGGCAAGCTTGCAGGCGCGGTCGCCCAGGCGGTCGGCGGCAAAGGCGGCGGCCGGCCCGACATGGCCGAAGCAGGCGGCAAGGACGCCGCGGCGCTGCCCGGCGCTCTGAGTGCGGTGTATACGTCGGTGGAGGGGATGCTGTAAATCCGGGTTTCGCCAAGCCGGACTACGAGAGGGGCAACGAGCGCCAGGGCGGTGGCGGCGTGGCGCGGAACGAACCGACCTTGCGTTAGAACTAAGGCGAAATCGCCTTAGTTCTGAGGTGACGGCTGTTGGCTTGACAATCTTCAGCGACGCCAACAGAATGTGGACATGAAACACATGTTACCGTCGTTCTATCTTCGCGTGGGCCTCGTGGGTCTTCTGTTGGTAGGTGGACAAGCGGCATCGTACGCGGCGGTCATCTCGGTTGTTGGATATGCTTCGGGGGGGAGCGGCGGTTCTAATGAGCCGCTGTCGTACCCACCGGACTACAACTATTCGGGCCTGCTCCCTCAGTTCAACCCTGATACCGGCACACTTCAGGCAGTCGGCTTGCGATACGGATCCTTCTTGGCAGCCGACTGGAGTTTTGGAAATCCCGATGTTACTCCAAGGTACTTCAGCGTCTCGGCCTCCTCGTTGACGTATTTGGCTTCGGGAGTTGGAATCAGTGGACCCAGCCTGTTCATCAGTGGGTTCTCAGAAATCCCTGCCCTTGATTCGGTCCAGGCCTCAGCCTCCGACAACCTTGAGATCTATACCTGGGTCACACGGGAATCCGCCTCGAATTTCGATGCCTTCATTGGCCACGACGCGATTCTCATACAAGGGTTCGCCTCGTTCTCGCATTTTGCGAGTGACGCGGATTTCACTGGCTCATGGTCGTTTCGCTCACACAGCTATCTCGAGGTCGAGTACTTCTACGAAGTCCCCGAGCCAGGAACCTTCGCGCCCGTGATGCTCGGCGCGGGGTTGATCGGCTGGCGGGCGCGGAGGCGCATTTCACTGATCGGGTGCGCGCCTGACTCACGGCCCGGGGCGTGAGTGATCAGGCCGAGGCGCTCCAGCGGGCGACAGTGGGTGCCCGCATCATTGGGAGGATGCGGAGCGCCTCGGTTCTCGGTCCGCGCCGCGGGGAGAAGCGGCGCGGGAAACTTGAGCTCGCCTCAGGCGAACTCGACGTCTTCCACGGGACGCTGCCCGTTGGGCATCGGTCCGGGGTGATAGTAGCAGCGCGGGTCCTCGGCCAGGAAGTTGCCCGTCATGGCGTAGGCCCTGGCGCGGGAGCCGCCGCAGATGCAGCGGTATTCGCAATCCCCGCACTTGCCTTCCTTCATGTCGGCATCACGCAAGGCGCGGAACAGCGACGACTTCCGGTACACCTCCACGATCGATTCCGTCCGGACATTCCCCGCCAGCAGGCTCAGGTCGGCGCTGGGATGAATGTCGCCGAGGTGCGAAATGAACAGCAGGCCGCGTCCGGCGTTGAGCCCGGCCAACTCCCAGGCTTCCTTCTGTTCGGCGATGGGCACCAGGTGCGAGTGCTCCTCGCGACCCATCTCTTTCATTTTCCGGGCAACAAACCGGCGGTAATGGGAGGCATTGCCGGTGCGGACGCCGAAACTGGCGCCCTGAGAGACACGCCAAATGGACTCGAATGCTTCCTCATACTCAGCCGCCCGCATGTCGCTGGCCGGGTTATCCGGGTCCACCGAAACCGGGAAAATGATCGTCCACATCCTGGCTTCCACTGTCGCGGCAATGCGGCCAATGCTGTCCAGCAGCGGAATCGTGTCGCGCCGCAGCGCCGTTTCCAGTTCCACTTCCAGCCCCAGGTCGCGGGCCACAAACAAGGCCGCCAGCGGCGCGTCCGGCGTGTCGGTCCGCAGGATCATCCGCTTCACACCAGCGCGATAGAAATCCTCCATCGCGTCGGCATCCAGCAGCGGGCTCTGCGTGCAGTTCACAACGGCGTGCAAACCAATGTCGATGGAATATTGAACGAGCTTCATCAGGTCAGGGCGTTTCAGCGGATCGCCTCCGGTGAACACCAGCGTCGGTGTTCCGTTGGCGTCCTCGGCAAACCGCCGGATCTCTTCGATCAAACGGAAGCCTTCCTCGGTCGTCAGCTCATCAGGATGGCGATCCGGGCGGCGGCACGACTGGCATTCCTCGCAGACGCCGTCGCTGGCCTGTGTCATTTCCCAGATGACTTGCAGTGGAGCTTTCTCCAGATTCATTGCATCCTCCCGCCAACAGAGGTGCAATTGGAATGCCGTAGGGAAGAGCCTGAATCTGAAGCTATTCTCAACAGGTTACAGCGGCGAACGGGCCAATTCACCCACCGTGGAGCGCCGGGTAATCCACATACCCTCGCGCGCCACCGCCGTAGAACGTGGACCGGTCATACGGAGTCAGTCCGGCTTCCTGCGTGAATCGGGCCGGCAGGTCGGGGTTGGAAATGAACAGCCGCCCGAAGGCGACCAAATCAGCCGCGCCTGCGGCGATGGCCGCGTTGCCGGCGGCTCGGTCATATCCCCCCGCGACGATCAACTGCGTCGGGCTGGAGACAAGCGGCCGGAAGCGCGCCGTGGCAAGCTCGGCCAACTCACCGCGGTCGTTGCGCGGCTCCACCAGGTGGATATAGGCCAGGGCCAGTTTGTCCAACTCGTGCACGGCGTAGGAGAAGGTCTCCCAGGGCGTGGAATCGGAAATGTCGCCAAAAGTGCCGCCAGGGGACAGCCGCACGCCCACGCGGCCCGCGCCAACGGCGCTGATCACGGCGCCGGTCACCTCAAGCAGAAACCGGGCGCGGTTCGCAATCGGACCGCCGTACTCGTCGCCTCGGGCGTTCGTCCCGTCTTCCAGAAACTGATCGGGCAGATAGCCGTTGGCGCCATGGATTTCCACGCCGTCGAAACCCGCCCCAATGGCGTTGCGCGCCGCCTGCGCGTACTCGGCGATGATGGCCGCGATGCCCTGCTTCGTTAGATTCGCGGTGGTTTGGCGCTCGCCGCCGGCGGGAATCGTCTCCGCCGGGGCCTGGCGACCCGTGTGCCACAGTTGGGCGAACATACGACCGCCCTTCTCGTGCACCGCCCGCGTCACCAGCCTCCAGCCTTCGATCTGTTCCGGCGTGTAGAGTCCGGGCGTGTTCGTTCCCCCATGGCCCAGGGGGTTGATGGCGGTGGCCTCGGAGACGATGAGCCCGGCTGAGGCGCGCTGGGCGTAGTAGAGCGCGTTCAGGTCCCACGGAGTGTAGCCGGCGGCGGAACGGTTGCGGGTGAGCGGGGCCATGACGAGGCGGTTGGCGAGGGTGAGCGCCCCCAGCCGCACCGGCTGGAGGAGGGGCTGGTTGTCGTATCCGGTATTTGTCATAACACGAGAATGGATGCAAAGGCGGCAGAATCGATTCAACACAGTCTCAGCCAGCCACTGCAGTGGGGCCAAAATGGCCCACCGACCGCCTGGATCCCCTCAAGGGCCGCTCAGGGAACGCCGATAGACCGCCTATGGACCTCAATCGGAAGGCGGCATTCATTCTCGTAGCCGCGGTGCTGGGGTTTTGGGCGTGGACCGGGGGCAACGAAACGCTCGCGGAAAATTCGGTGCGGGAAAAACCATTGCTTCGTGCGGCCTACGCCGGCGACGTGGACGAGGTGAAACGGCTCCTGGCAGCCGGGGTAAACGTGAATGAGATGGACCGCATGGGGCGAACAGCGCTCCACCACGCGGTCGACCTGGAATCGGTGAACCACTACCCGGAAGGCAACCACATGGCCTGCGTGCAGGCCTTGTTGAAAGCCGGAGCAAAAGCCGATCAGCGCACCGCCGACGGCACCGAGGCCCCGCTCTACGGCGCGGTCCACAATCCCGATATGGTCGAGGCGCTGCTGGCGGCCGGAGCCGACCCTCGTTTCGGCATGCAATCCCGTCCAGCGCTGATCGCAGCGGCCTACCACGGCGGCAATTTGTGCACCAAGGCCACCGAATCGGTCCGCCTGCTCCTGAAGGCCGGGGCGGACGTGAACACAGAGGAACAGGGGGGCTTCACACCGCTTGCCGTGGCGGCTGTGTACGGTTGCCCGGGCATGGTGAAGGTGCTCCTCGACTCCGGCGCGCACGTGGATCACCGCATGCACAACGGGCAAACGCTGTTGGAGTGGGTGAAGATGGCTCAGGGGATGCACCAGGGAACACTGCTCGGTGCGGTTTGGAAACAGGTGCACGAGGATAACTGGAAGCTGCTGCAGGGCGCGGCTGCAAGGCGCGGGACCCCCCCACGGTCGGAACCGTGTGTTCAGGGCCGCCCCCCCCCCCCCCCCCCCCCCCCCCCCCCCCCCCCCCCCCCCCCCCCCCCCCCCCCCCCCCCCCCCCCCCCCCCCCCCCCCCCCCCCCCCCCCCCCCCCCCCCCCCCCCCCCCCCCCCCCCCCCCCCCCCCCCCCCCCCCCCCCCCCCCCCCCCCCCCCCCCCCCCCCCCCCCCCCCCCCCCCCCCCCCCCCCCCCCCCCCCCCCCCCCCCCCCCCCCCCCCCCCCCCCCCCCCCCCCCCCCCCCCCCCCCCCCCCCCCCCCCCCCCCCCCCCCCCCCCCCCCCCCCCCCCCCCCCCCCCCCCCCCCCCCCCCCCCCCCCCCCCCCCCCCCCCCCCCCCCCCCCCCCCCCCCCCCCCCCCCCCCCCCCCCCCCCCCCCCCCCCCCCCCCCCCCCCCCCCCCCCCCCCCCCCCCCCTGCCGTGGGGATGGTATAGGCCCCCGCGGAGCCTGTCTAGACGGGTCCCATCAGCTTGTGCAACACCATCAGACAGGCGTTGGAAATCGTGGGAATCCCCGCCGCCGTGGCGCGGGCCTCGCTCTCCGGGTGGTGCACGCCCACCTGAAGCCAATAGGCGCGCGGCCTGGCATCGAGGGCCAACACCTCTTCGGTGAGCGCGGGCACGTCGTCGCTGTTGCGGAAGACGTTGACGATGTCGATCGGCACTGGCACCTCGGCAAGGCTGCGGTAGGCTTTCTCGCCCAGAACCTCTCTTTCGCGCGGATTCACAGGGACGATGCGATAGCCCTTGCGCTGCATATAGTGGGCGACTTCGTGGCTGGAGCGGTGAGGCTTGGAGGAAAGCCCAACCACGGCAATCGTTTTGGCCTCGGCGAGCAGGGTGCGAATTTCGGAGTCGGTCATGGGACAGGCTCAACTGCCTTATCGGATGAGCCGGCCTTGGCCTTCGTCGCTTTCTTTGCTCTGGGCGGCGGAGCGGTGAGTCCGGCTTCGCGCTTGAGCAGGGCGAGTTCCTTGAACGTCAGCGCGCGCCAGGCCGTGGGAGGCAGATCGCCGAGGGTCAGCGAACCGATCCGCACGCGGCGCAACTTTTCCACCATCACGCCGAAATACTGGAACATGAGGCGGATCTGGTTTTGCCGCCCTTCCATGATCTCGACCTCGTACCAGGGGTTGGCGCCGCGGCGGATCTGGTTGATGCGGGCCCGGTGCGTGCGGCGGCCGAACAGCGGAATGCCGTTCTGAAACTGCTGCAACTGATCATCGGACAACGCATGGTTGGCCTTCACGTGGTATACCTTCGGCACGTGGCTGCGGGCGGCTGAGATGGCATTGGCCAGTTCGCCGTCGTTGGTCATCAGCAGCAGGCCCTCGCTCGCATAGTCGAGCCGGCCCACCGGGTAGATGCGCGTGGGGAACTTGCGGAAAAACTTCATCACCGTCTCACGCCCTTCGGGATCAGAGACGGTGGTGACGCAGTTCTTCGGCTTGTGGAAGGCCAGGTAGACCGGTTCGAACTTCGGCTTGAGCGGCTTGCCGCCAACGCGAATGTCGTCGACCTCGGGGTCGGCCTTGACGCCCATTTCGAGAATCGTCTTGCCGTTCACCTGAACCTTCCCCGCGAGTATCAGTTCCTCGGCGTGCCTTCGCGAGGCGATGCCGTGGTGGGCGAGGATCTTTTGCAGTCGTTCTTGGGGCATCAGGTGGAGGGGGGTTCTTCGGTTGGTGTGGGTTCGCCGGCTTCAGCAGGGGCGGCTTCCTGCGCCGCTTCGGGCGCCGCGGCATCATCGCCTGCGGCGGCCTCGGCCTCTCCCCCGGCAGGGACTTCCCCGCCCGGCGATTCAGCGGGCGCGGCAGGCGCCGGCTCCGGCTCGTCGCCAAGGGCGAGCCTCGACAACTCCTCGAATTCCTTGAGCGTCGGCAGTTCGGAGAGGTCCTTCAGTCCGAATTGGATGAGGAACTCTTTCGTCGTCTTATAGAGCACGGGCTTGCCGACCACAGCCTTGCGCCCTGCCGCGGTGATCAGTTTGCGATCGAGCAGCGTCTTCAGCACGCCCGCCCCCTGCACACCGCGAATCTCCATAATTTCGGGAGCCGTAATGGGCTGCTTGTAGGCAATGACGGCGAGGGTCTCCAGCGCCGCCAGCGAGAGCTTCAGCTGCGGCTTGAGCTTCTTCACGAAGACGCGCAGATCCTCGTGATGCTCGGCCTTCGTGCCCATCTTGTAGCCGCCGGCCAGTTCCCGGATGGTGAGGCCGCGGTCCGGCTTGCTGTATTCCTCCACCAACGACGCCAGGATCGCCTCAATGCGCTCCAGAGGCTGCACGAGCGCCTCGGCCATCTGCTTGGACTGCAGCGGCTCGTCGGTGATGTAGATGGCGGCTTCGATGATCGCCCGCAGCCGTGTGTCTTCGGTTTCGGCGGTGGCGGTCTGGTCAGGCAGACCCAGCTCTTCCACCGTCATCGACTCCGGGGAGGCGGCAGCTTCGGCGGCAGCTTCCGTTTCAGTGGCGCCCTCTTCCGGGGCCACGGCCTCCGGGTCGCTCGCTTCCACGGCGCTCGCGTCGGTCTCAGGCGCTCCCGTCTCGGGCACGCCAGGCTCAGCTGCGACGGCCTCGGGTTCAGCTTCGGCCTCGGCGGCCACGGTTTGTTCTTCGGCTTCCGGCATGGGTTCCGGAGCCGTGAGTTCTTGCTCGTTCATTGCGGACTAGCTGTATTCCTCTTGGATGGTCTCGAGGGCTTGTTCGTTGGCTTCGAGCTCGTCGAAGCCCTTATGCTTCTTGAGCAGAATCTCGCCGAACAGCTCCTTCTGGGTCAACGCCACGGCCTGCATGCGAACCATCTCCAAGATGGCCAGAAACAGGCAGATCACGGCGCGGCGGCTCTTGGCGCTTTCAAACAACTCAACGGCCGACATCGTCTCGCCCGTCTTGAGCTGCTTCATTGATTTTCGCAGGAAGACGATCATCTCGGGAACCGTCACATCTTCGGTGGCAATCTGATACTGCGGCCGCAGCGTGGCGCGGTCGAGCACCTTTTGCAGCGTATTGATCAGATCGTGCAGGGTGACGGCCAGCCCGGGTTCCTCGTCGTTGGTCAAAAACTGGTCGATCTGCGGGTTTGACCACACGGCCTCTTCGATCATCCGCTTCTGCTGCAGCATCTCCGCGGCGTCCTTGAACCGTTCGTGCTCGAGAAGCCGGTCCACCAGTTCCTGGCGCGGGTCTTCCTCCGGAGCGATCTTTTCCAACTCCGGGTCGCGCGGCAGCAACATCTTCGATTTGATGTGGATGAGCGTGGCGGCCATGTACACGAATTCCGCGCTCAACTCGATGCTCATCCCGGCGGCGCGCTGCATGTACTCCAGGTACTGGGCCGTGATCTTCGCAATCGGGATGTCGTAGATGTTGATTTGTTGTTTGCGGATCAGGTCCAGCAGGAGGTCGAGAGGCCCGTCGTAGGCCTCCAGATGGACGTTTAACGGCGATGACACTGTGTTTCAGAGTAGCATGGGGCGGCGCGGGCAAGGGCTTTTCGGCGCGGCACGGCTTGCTCGGCCCGTTGATGCGATAGAATCATGCCCCATGACGCGTTGTGGATTGTCGCGCCGGGGCGCGCTGGGCTCGATTCTGACGATGGCGGCCTCCCCGCTGGCCTCTGTGCTGCAAGCGCAGGAACCAGGACTGCTGGACCTCGTCAATGTGCATGAGTTCGAGGCCTACTGTCAGAAGAAGCTGCACAAACTGGCCTACGATTTCATCGCCGGCGGCGTCGAGGACGAACAGACCCTGCGCGCCAACCGGGCCGCCTTCGAAAAGGTGTTCGTCGTGCCGCGCGTGATGCGCGACGTATCGAAAATCGACACCTCAACCACCGTGCTCGGCGTCCCCATGCCCGTGCCCCTCATCATTGCCCCAACCGGCGGCAAGAACCTCGTCCTGCCCAATGCCGACGAGGTGGTCGCCCAGGCCGCGCTGGCAACGAAGACGCCCATCTGCTCGGCCACCGGTGTGTCGAAGATCCTCGAAGAAGGCCAGCCGCTCCATTGGTGGTCCAACACTACCGGCAATCCGAACAAGACAACCGCCACGGCCTATGCCAAACGCATCGAGGATTCCGGCGGCAAGGCCATCGTTGTGACCGTGGACAACGCCTACCAGTCCAACCGCGACCGCAACAACCGCAACAAATTCGACTACGGCTACATGCAGACCGGTGTGCCCAAAGAGGGCGAAAAGCGCCCGCCGCGTAGCCCGGCCACGCCCGCCATGTGGGGGCCGCACACGCCGAACATGACATGGGACTACATCGGCTGGCTGCGCGCGGCAACCAAGGTCTCCATCATCGTCAAGGGCGTCCTCGCGCCCGAAGACGCCGAACTAGCGGTGAACAGCGGAGCGCACGCGGTTGTGGTGTCCAACCATGGCGGGCGGCAGTTGGATGGAGCTCCCGGCTCGCTCACCTGCCTGCCCGAAGTGGCCCAGGCCACCGGCGGGCGCATTCCCGTCCTGATGGACGGTGGCATCCGCCGCGGCATCGACATGGTGAAGGCCATCGCCATGGGCGCCGACGCAGTTCTCGTCGGCCGCGCGCCGTTGTGGGGGCTGGGCGCCTTTGGACGCGAAGGCGTGGAGCGCGTCTTGTGGATGCTCGGCGCGGAGTTCAAACTCGCCATGGCGCTGGCCGGAGCCACAAACGTGGCCGAGTTGCGTAAACTCAAGGTGAAGGTCATACCGTGAAACTCATCCTCCTCGCACTTCTTCTAACGGCGGGGACCTTCGCGCAAGAAAAAGCACAAGAGCTGTGCGCTCCCTGCCATACCGGTCCCTCAGAGGACTTCGACAAACACCCCCACAAGAAAGCCGGCATCAGTTGCGACGCCTGCCACGGCATGGGTGAAAGCCATCGCAATTCGCAAGGCATGACGGCGCCCGATAGAACCTCCGGCCCTAAAGAAGTGCCCGAGTTGTGCGGCGCCTGCCATACGTCGCAATTGGAAGCGTTCAAGCAGAGCAAGCACTTCACCGCGCTGCAAGCCGACCCGCGGAAGACGGCCAACTGCGCCATCTGCCATGGCAACCACGCACTACGCACGGCGGCGGCCACGCAGCAACAGTGCGAACGCTGCCACGACAAGCGGCCCGACGCCTGCAAACAGCCGCCGGCGAAGACAGCGGCGAAGGTGCTCTGCGCCAACTGCCACGTGCCGCACACGCTGAAGAAAGCCGGACCGTGAAGCTTGGCCCCTGAGCCGGGGAAGCCTGACCGCGGCAGCCGCGGCCGCAACACCGTCTATGCCAAGGCGGGCGCCTACACCGGGCTCGCCTTCGTCATTCCGGCAGCGATGTATGCGGGCTACTGGCTGGGTGGGCATGCCGACGCGAGCATGGGGACGGGTTACTGGTCCACCGTGGGTCTGATGCTGGGCTTCGGGGCGGGCCTGTACGAGGTCTACCGGCAGGCGATGCGGATTGAGCGCATCGGCAATCAACGTAAGCCCGGCACATCGCAGGACGGCGAGTAGATGGACCTGAACCGCTTCGTTTCGAACGTCACGCGCTGGAAGATCGCGCTGGCTGTGGTGGGGGCGCTAGCCTGGTGGCTGGCTGCGGGCAAACTCCACGCCATGGCCTTCTGCGCCGGGGCGCTGGCCTCGGCGGCCAGCTTCTGGTTTCTGTCGCACATGGTGCGCGCCGTGGGCAGTGAAAAAGTCTCTCCGGCGAAATCCATCGGCGGCGCCCTTCGCCTGGCCATCATCGGCTACCTGTTGTTTGTTACGATAGAGAATTACCGGCTGCCGCAGCCTGCCCTTGTTACGGGTTTGCTGGTTGCGATCGCCGCCATCTCCATCGAGGTCATTCGCCAACACTTTTATGCATGAGCTCTGGTTCACCGCGCTGATGAATCAATTCCTGGCCGGCCCGGCCAACGCGCTTCTGAATGCCTTTGGGCAGCCCGCCGCCGACCCCGCCAAGCCGTGGACAAACTACATGGCGATGGAGGTCCTGGTGCTGGCGCTTCTGGTCCTGATCCCGCTCATTCTGCGGCCCATGATCAGCGTCAAGAAGCCGGGCACGCTGCAGCAATTCTTTGAGTTGATCTTTGAGGCCATCCGCGGCCAGGCACATGATGTGATCGGCCACGGCAGCGACAAGTACATCTACCTGTTCCTGACCCTGTTCGTGTTCATCCTCACCTCGAACCTCCTCGGCATGATCCCCACCTTCGAGGCGCCCACCATGTATCCCGCCGTGCCGCTCGGCTGCGCGCTTCTGAGCTTTTTCTACTACAACTGGGCGGGCATCACCGAACAGGGCGTCATCGGCCATCTGAAACATTTCGCCGGACCCGTGTGGTGGCTGGCCTGGTTCATGTTCCCGCTGGAGATCATCAGCCACTGCATCCGGCCGATGTCGCTCACCATTCGTTTGTACGCCAACATGTTCGCCGGCGAAGAGGTGACGCTGAGCTTCCTGGCCCTGGTGCCGCTCGTGATCCCGGTGCTGGTCATGCTGCTGCACTTCTTCGTTTCGATTCTGCAGGCTTTCATTTTTACTGTGTTGACGATGGTCTACGTGGGCGGCGCAGTCGCTCACGAGGATCATTAAACGGGCATTGTGACGCAACCCGCGTGAGCCCGGCCTGGTCCCAACCGGCGCCGTGGAACCACCTCCGGAGTGCGATTTTCATTCGTTAGGAGAGTACCCATGAAGTTGAAATCGATTCTGTTTCTGATGGCGCTGATGCTGGTTGCCGCGCCTGTGTTTGCGCAGGAAGGCGCCGCGGCGGCCTCCGCCGGCGGGTTCCACCTGTCGACGGCCTTCGCCATGGCCATCGCTTCCGGCCTGTGCGGCCTCGCCCAGGGCAAGGCCATCAGCTCGGCCGTCGAAGGCATGGCCCGCAATCCGTCGGCCGGCGGCGCGATCCGCATCACGCTGCTCCTCGGCCTGGCCTTCGTCGAATCGCTGGCGCTGTTCACACTGATTTCGCTGGGCCGCTAAACAGCTGTCCTCATTTCGAAGGCCCGGTGCTCACGCGAGCGCCGGGCCTTTTTGGTTTAAAGGTCCATTCTCATGTTGAAACTGCAAGGCATCTATCCCCCCATCGCGACTCCCTTCGATTACGACGGCAACATCTACAAATCCAAGGTCCGGCACAACGTCGAACGTTGGAATCGCGTCGGCTTGTCGGGCTACGTCGTATGCGGCTCCACCGGCGAGAGCGTCTATCTGACGTTCGAAGAGAAACTTGAACTGTTCGGTCTGGTGGCCGAAGCCGCGGCCCCCGAGAAACTCCTCATGGCCGGCACCGGCGTCGAGAGCGTCCGCGAAACCGTGGCACTGACCAACAAGGCGGCCGAAATGGGCTACAAAGCGGCCATGGTGCGCACGCCGCACTACTACAAGAATCTCCTCGCCAAGGGCGACGCCCAGGCGCTCTACTTCCGCGCCGTGGCTGACCAATCGAAGATCCCGCTCATGATCTACAACTGGCCGCAGGCCACCGGGCTGGACATTCCCGCCGACACCGTGGCCCTGTTCAGCGAGCATCCGAACATCATCGCGATCAAGGAGTCGTCAGGCAACCTGGAGAAGGTGATGACGATGATCCGCACCGTGAAGCCCGGCTTCCAGGTGCTGGTGGGCAGCGCGCCCACACTTTACCCGTCATTCATGATCGGCGCCGTGGGCGCCGTGCTTGCCTATGCGAATGCCGCGCCCTACTCGGTGGTGGCCATTTGGGAGGCCTTCCGCACCCGCGAGTATGAGGCCGCGCTCGACTGGCAGAATCGCATCGGAGCCGCGGCCGCCCTGGTGACGGCGAAATACGGAATCCCCGGTCTGAAATACGCGATGGACCTCAATGGCTACTACGGCGGTCCTCCGCGCCTGCCGCTCGTGCCGGCAAGCCCCGAAGCGAAGCAGGAAATTGAAGCCGCGTTTGCCGGTTTGAAGAGCTAAGGCCGTACGGGCCGCTCTTCGCGGATCGACTGGTTGCCCCAGTGCGCCGTGCGCGCGCTGGCCACCGCGTCGGCAATGTTCGAGTTCGGCGCTTTGCGCGACCGGACACACTCCAGCCAGTTGGCAATGTGAGCCGCCGTGCCGTCGCTCTGGGCCTTGTATTGAAACGTTGGTTCGGTGAGCCGGTCCCAACGCGCGCCTTTTTCCGGATAGATGATCGTCACGGCGCGATTCACCTTCATCATGCCCTCGGTGCCGCGCAGGATGATGCCGCCATCTTCGAGCCCCGTCACCATCGTGCTCTCATAGCTCACCATAAACTTGTTGTAGCGCCAGGAACCGCTCACCGTGTCGGGGGCTTCCAGATGCCGGTTGCGATAGATGCTGCCGTTGGCCATGACGTAGCTGGGCTTGGATTCTCCCAGCAGCCAGTGGACGCCATCCACCCAATGCGAGAAGAGATCGGTGAGCGTGCCGCCGCCGTAATCCCAGAACCAGCGCCAGGTGCGGAAGCGGACCTTATCAAAGGGGCGCTCGGGCGCGCTGCCCAGCCAGGCCTTCCAATCGAGCTTCGATGCATCCACCTGGATCGCGTCCGGCGAATTGCGCGCGTAATTCTGATACCAGTAGGTGAGCGCCATCGTCACCTGGCCGATCGCTCCCGCCTCCAACTGCTCCTTGGCGCGAAAGAAGGTGTCCGTGCTGCGCTGCTGGTAGCCGACCTGCACGATCTGCTTCGACTCGGCGTGCGCCTTCAGCATGGCGTCGCCTTCCTCGACGGTGCGCGTGAGCGGCTTCTCCACATAGACGTCCTTGCCCGCCGCCATGGCGTCGAGCGTCATACGGACATGCCAGTGGTCCGGCGAACCGATTACCACCGCGTCGATATCCTTGCGCTCCAGAACACGGCGGTAGTCGCGCGTCGTGGCCGCTTGTGGGAACATGGCCAGGCGCGGCTCATAGACATCGCACACCACGGCGAGATCGGTTCCGGGAAGCTGCACCAGCTTATCGAGGAGTCCTTTGCAGCGGCCTCCCACACCGATACCGGCAACACGGATTCGATCATTGGCGCCGAGAATGCGCGAGGCGGAGAGTGCGGTGAAGAGGGCTGCGCGGCGGGTAGGCTTCATGCGAGATATCTTATCTCGCGGCTCCCTCCAGCGACAGCCGGTCAGCGCGCAATCGCCCCCCATTCCTTCTCGTAATACCGCACCAGCACCTGATCGTTGAGGCGGTTCGGAAGGGCTTCCACTGGCTCCATGTCGCGCGGAAACTCGAAGATCTGCTCGAGCGTAGCCGGCGTGAGGAACCGCAATCCGGAGGGCAACTGAGCCGGCGGCAGGTTCGGCTGCGTCGCGCCCAGCACATAACCCCATTCGCCGAACGACGGCACATACACGTGATAGGGACGAGTGATCCAACCCGCCTGCTTCATCGACTCCACAATGCACCAATAGCTCTGCCGCGCAAACAGCGGCGACGTGCTTTGCACGGCCACCATCCCGCCCGGCCGCACCGCGCGCTTCAACATGCGGTAGAACGCCGTCGTGTAGAGCTTCCCCAGCGAGAAGTTGGTCGGATCGGGAAAGTCGATTACGACGAAGTCAAACGGCGGCTCGCGCATGCTGTCGAGCCAGACAAAAGCGTCGCCGTTGATCACGCGGACCTTGGGCGAACGCAGCGAATCGGCGTTCATCCGGCGCAGCAGCGAGTGCTCCTTGAAGAGCTGCGTCATCTCTGGATCCAGATCGACGAGCGTCACCGACTCAATCCCCTCGTAGCGAAGAATCTCGCGCACCGCCAGACCATCGCCGCCGCCGAGAACGAGCACCCGGCGCGGGGCCTCAATCGCGGCGAGCCCCGGATGCACGAGCGCTTCGTGATAGCGGTACTCATCGCGCGAGCTGAACTGCAGATGGGAGTTGAGGAACAGCCGCAGGTCGTCGTGCCAGCGCGTGAGCACAATCCGCTGGTACTTGGTGGTGCGCGTCAGAATGATGTCATCGGCGTAGAGGTTGCTCTCGGCGAGCGTGTTGATGCGCTCTGCGCCGGCAAAGCCAACGCAGAGCGCCACCAGGACCAGAATGGAGGAGAAGCGCAGGTTCTGGCGGCGCGGCAGCTCATTCGCAAACAGCCACGTCGACCACAGCGCGACGCCCGCGTTGAGCATCCCGAACAGAATCGCCGAGCGCACCAGGCCGAGTTTGGGAACCAGCAGCAGCGGAAACAGAATGGAAGCGCCGAGGGCGCCCAGGTAGTCGAAGGTGAGGACGTTCGCCACCAGGTCCTTGAACTGGAACCGCTCCTTGAGAATCCGCATGAGCAGCGGAATCTCCAGCCCGACCAAGGTGCCGATGAGCAGCACCAGCCCATAGAGAAGAAATCGAAAGCTCTCCGTGTAGGCAAACGCGAGAAAGAGGATGGTGGAGGAAAAGCCGCCCACCAGGCCGACCATGAGCTCAATGGCGATGAAACGCGACACGAGCGACCCGGTCAGGAAGCGCGACAGATAGCTGCCGATGCCCATCGCGAACAGGTAGCTGCCGATGATGGTGGAGAACTGCAGAACGCTGTCGCCCAAAAGGTAGCTGGCAAGCGTACCCGCGATCAGCTCATAGATGAGACCGCAGGCGGCAATGAGGAAGACGGAAAGAAAGAGTGCCGCGGTCATGGGGTGTGGGGGGTGCGAACGGAACAACTGCTACGCGCGAGGGTCCATGCGTGCCGGGGCGCCGGACCCGCTGCGCGCGCAGTGAAACTAATGGACGGCCGCGGCAATGATGATGCACATGCCCAGCGACATGAACCCGACCATGATGGCGAGGGCAGTGTTCTTGTGGGCGACAATTTCATCCCATAGCGCATACGGCGTCAGTTTGTCGAGTATGGCGAAGCTGATGACAAACAGAAAGATCCCCAGCAGCGCATACACAAAGGCGTTGATCAGATTCCCGATGTGGAACTCCATCATAAGCTTCTCCTATTTCCCTCCAAAGTAACGCGTGTGACCGCCATAGTGAGAGCGGTACGATCCAGGGTTGTCGCGAACGGACTTGGGCACGTTGCGCACCTCGTTGATGTCGGACAGGCTCATGCCGCGGTAGTTATAGTAACCCGCGCCGCCAACCAGCATAAGACCGTAGAGTAAGTAGCCGAGTCGCATGGTCGTTATTCGTCCTCGTCATCGCCGCTGCCGGTGGCTGAACCATAGTCGCTTTCGGCCCAGCGCAGCGATTCAAAACTAGCCTTCTTGCCAAACCGGAACAACGCCGGAATGGGCACCAGCAGCATGGCCAGCAGGATGGGCCAAAGCGCCGGCACATCGCGCTTGATGGTGACCGTATAGGTCATCTCGCGTGGCCCCGAAGTGTAGACATCCATCGGCTTGGGATCCATCTCCGGCTCCATGCGAAGGTAGTAGCGGCCGGCGGGCACCGTGGGCACGCGCACGCTATCGGTAGACGACCCTTCGCTCCAGTCCGAGCCCGAGTAGTAACTCACCTCGCGCCCAAAGTCCCAGGCTTGCCCGGTCTGCTCATTGATCAGCGCCATGCTGAAGTAAGCCCAGTTCTGGCGGAGATTGGTTTCCAGATCGATTTCGACGTTTGTCGGCCGGCCCTTCAGCTCGAACACCGGCGTAACAAACGACTGTTCGCCAGGGGCATTGGCGCGAAAATAGTAGCTCTGCTTGAAGACGTTCTCGTTGCCCATGAACAGCATGGACCCAACCAGGACGACGAAGAGGATCGCTTCCAATACCACGGCCGTTCCGAGTGCCGACCATGCGCTCGTCTTCATCTCCGGCGGCGCGGGTTGATTGGCGTACACGCCCTGCGCAGCCGGCGGCGATCCCGGCAACTGGAACGCCTGCCAGATCTCGGCGCCGGTCCTGTATTCGCCGATTGACCAGTTGATCTCGCCGGGAATGATCTCGCTCGACAGCACCTTGGGCGGCGCGATGTAGTCATCCACCGTGGCCTGGTCGCCATTGCGAACCTGGAACGGGAATTCGCCGAGCACGAACACCGTCACGGCCTGCGCGTGCTGGAAGTGCTTAAACCCCTCGCCCTGCCACAGAGCCGATTTGCGCCCATCGATGTTGCCGAACGTAGGCATGCCGGGAACGGTGCGGATGATATTCCAGTGGCCGTCGTACTCGGAGAGGTAGCGGAAGCCCTTGTAGGGATTGAACAGCAGGTATTCGCGCCACTCGTAAGGCGTGCCATCCACCACGATGCGCCGCACCTGAAAGCCGATCGCTTCAAACTGCGCACCTTCAAACTTGCCGCGCGAACCCAGCGGCACCAGCGGCGTCGCATAGGCCGTCTTGCCACCATACTTCTGCAGGATCTGCACCTGCTCATGCTGCACATCAAGCACAGACATGCAGTTCGGACACACGGCGTTGAGCGAGTGCGTCATGCCGCGCAACGCAACCGCGCTGCCGCAGTTCGGGCATTCCAGCGCGCGGGGTTTGATGCGGGGTTTGGCTGGGGTCATCTTTTACCAGCCCTCGAACTCGCGCAGGTTGCGCAACTTCAATTCGTCGAATTCAACGGCCTCACCCAGGAAGAACAGCGGCGGGTCTTCGGAGTAATCGATCGTGCCGAAACCGCGCGAAGCGGGACGCAGATCAGCAAACACCATCTCCGTCTTGTCCCAATATTCAAACGGCAGCTCACCTTCAACGCCGCCGTAGCGAGCCTTCGTGATGGTCGTGAGGGTGAGCTCAGCATCGCGAATCTTCATGCGCCACCCGCGCCCAACATTGGATGCGGGAGGAATACGCGGGTGGTCCTTCGCGGCAAAGCTGATGGCGTAATCCAATTGGGCGTCGCTCAGCCAGCCGCTCGTGCCGTCCTGAAAGCCGAGATGCCACTCGTTCCAGTTGCCGCCTTCATACACATAGGCGATGCGGCCCACCACCTGAAACGCCTTGTTCCGGTAGATGCCCTCGGTGCGAAGCTGAATGGGCGAAGCGTCGGCGGCGATGTCGCTCATCTCGCCAACCCGCTTTAAATCAAGGTCCGTCCTCACCAGGATCGAGCTGCAGTAGGGGCACGTGGTCTGGACGGCATTGGAGAACAGAAACTCCACCGGCGCTCCGCACTGCGGACAGCTGCTCTGCGATTTCATGCCGCCGGCGCGTCCTTTCGGGCGGGCGCCAGCAGTCCGCCATAGTTACGCTCCAACTTGCGCACATCCACTTCCGTCGCGCCGAATTCGCGCCGGAAGTACGTCGTGAAGTCCCATTCCGGCCGCGGGCGGCAACAGAAGAGGTTCACGCACAGCGAGCCGAATTCCGGGAAGGTGTGGCAGGCAAAGTGCGATTCCGCCAGCAGGCACAAGCCGGTGATCCCACCTTCGCCGGGGAATTGATGCCACATCGGCGAACCGATGGGGTGCAACGACAACTCCGCCACCATGCGCTCCAGGAGCGCACGGAGGCGGGCCGGATTCCGGAGAGTTTCAGGGTCGCAGCCGCGGGCGTCCACGACCCATTCGCAACCTGACATTAGCCTTGTGGTTTACCACACTCGGGGCAGAATTTGGAAGCGCGGGGAATGCGCTGTCCGCATTCCGAGCAGAATTTCAGGTCGGCCGTGGCCGTCACACCGGCGGCGGCGCCTGCCACGGCAGCCGGAGCGGCGGGCGGCGCGCCACCCTGTGGAGCCACCGGGGGCGCGGCCGGAGGCGGCGTTTGGGGCGGCTGAGGCGGATTCATCGAAGCGCCCAGAGCCGCGGTCATCTGGCCAGCCATGCCGAAGCCAGCGGCGAGCCCCGCGCCCACGCCGGCAATCCCCCCCTCGTTGGCGGCGGCGATCGGAATCGACTGCGCCACCTGGTATTGGGTGTACTTGCCCATATCGCCGATCATGTTCATCGAGATGCGCTCGTCCAGGCGCTTCTGCAGTTCGTCCGGCAGTGAGAGGTTCTCCACCACGAACGTGTCCAGCGCCAGCCCCATCTCAGCGAACGAGGCGGCCAGGAACTGGCCGATGCGCTGGCTCATCTCGTGCTGGTTGGCCGCCATGTCGAGAAACGGTACGCCGCTCTCGGCAAAGGCGTCGCTCATGCGGCCGATCAGTGTGCCGCGAAGCTGCCCTTCGATCTCCGCCGAGCGGTAGGTGTCGCGCGTACCGCTGATCTTCTGGTGAAACAGCTTGGGATCAGCGATGTGCCAGCTGTAGATGCCGAACGCACGCAGGCGGACGGCGCCGAATTCCTTATCGCGGATGGTGATGGGCTGCTGCGTGCCCCACTTCTGGTTGATCTGCTGGCGCGTGGAAAAGAAGTAGACGTCGCTCTTGAACGGCGACTGGAACATCTTGTCCCAGTTCATCAGGTTGGTGAGCAGGGGCAGCGTCTGCGTGTTCAGTGTGTGCAGACCGGGCGCAAAAGCGTCGGCGGCGCGGCCTTCATTCACAAACAGCGCCATCTGCGATTCGCGGACGGTGAGTTTCGCGCCATTCTGGATTTCCATATCCTGCATGGGGAAGCGCCAGGCGAGGATGCCATCCTCGGGCTCCGTCCACTGAATGACGTCAATAAATTGCTTCTTGAGGAAGCTCTTAACGGTATCGCCAAACGACATGTGTGCCCTCCTGCACGGATCGTGTCGGGGATTGCCGGGCCGGTCGGCCCACACCCCTCCACAAGGTACTCAGACAGTGTAACGAAGATTTCGAGCCGGTGGTTCACGAAATCGGAGGGCCTCTCTCGGGTTGAGATAATGGCCGCCATGGAGATTCGCACCGCCAACGCCGCCGAGGCCCCCACCATCGCCCGCTTCAATGCCCTCATGGCACAGGAAACAGAGGGGATCGAGTTGGATCAGGACCGTGTGCTGGCCGGTGTGCGCGCGGTGTTCGAGAGGCCGGAGCGCGGCTGGTACCTCCTGGCCGTCGAGTCCGGCGAAGTGCTGGGCCAGTTGATGGTCACCTTTGAGTGGAGCGACTGGCGCAACGGCGTCTTCTGGTGGATTCAGAGCGTCTACGTGAAGCCGGAAGCGCGCGGGCGCGGCGTCTACAAGGCGCTCTATGCCGAGCTTCTGCGCCGCGCGCATGAAACCGGCGGGGTGTGCGGCGTTCGCTTATACGTGGAGAAGCACAACCAGCGGGCGCAAGCGGTGTATGCACGCCAGGGCATGCGGCACGCCGACTACGACCTGTTCGAAGTGGACTTCGTGCTCCGCCGCGAATAGCAACAGCGTGAAGCCTGGGCTGTGACGCTCAGGGCTTCTTTTCGACAATCGTGCTCACGGCGCCGTCTACATCCTTTACCTGCAACACGCAACCCGTGCGCGTTTCGAGGACCTCCGGATCAACGGGGTAGGTCATGGCGATCATGCGGTCTTCCACCGTCTTCGGCGCGACCCGGCTTTTGCGAATGAGTGACTCGTTGTACTTGGCGCCAAGCGTGAGGGCATGGTACTCGAAGATCGGCTTGGCATCGGCATCCGTGACCAGTTCGCCCTCCACCGCCTTGCCATCTTGCAGCGTGCACGTGGAGGTGACCTCGCTCACCACGAAGGGGAAGTCAGCGGGATTGGAGAAGCGGAAGTCGAACACCAGCAGGGTCGATTTGTCGTAGAGCTTCTGCATCCGCACCTTCTTGATCGTGCCCTCGATGCGAATCTGCGAGCCGCGATTCACGAAGAACACGGCGCTGATCAGCGCCACGATCAGCAGCAGCCCCAGGCCGACATACTTAACCATGAGCACTCACTATACGGCCACCATGCGCACAAGTTCCTTCATGCACTCATGCGACATCTGGATCTGCGTCTCGCCGAAGATGTGCGTTTCCAGGCCCACCTGCCCTTTGTAGCCGTCCTTGATGAGGGTGTCAAAGATGCCCCGCCAATCCATCGGCGTATAGGACGGCAGCAGGCTTTTACCTTTGATCTGGACATTGCCGATGCGCTTCTTTGGCAAAATCTGATAGCCGTCGGGAAAGGCCTTTTCCTTCGTATTCTCGGCGTTGAAGGGATCCCAGTTGATGCCCACATTCTTGTCTGGGATCAGCTTCAGCAGTTCCACCAACTCACCGCACGAGGCCACATTGCAGGCGTTCTCGTTCTCAATCAGGAGGTCAATGCCCTCCTTCTTGGCGCGCGCGGCCAGCGGGCCGATGTCATCGGCGATGCGCCGCATCATGCCCGTCTGGTCCTTGGCGCGGAAGTAGGTAAAGATGCGGACCTTCGAGGTGCCGAGAATGTGCGCCGCCTCGATGGCCTTGTCCAATTCCTGCTGGCGCTTCTCATAGCGCGCGGCGCTGGCCATGTGGCGCGGGTTGATCGTCTCCACGCCGGGAATGGCGAACTTGAGCATGGAAGTGTTGAGAAACGAGATGCCCACGCCGCCGTCGCGAAACGCCTTGGCATCGGCTTTGATCTGCTCCACCGGGAGTTGGAAGTACTCTTTCTTGATTTCGCGCTTGGAGCGCAGTTCCAGCCACTTCAAGCCGTACTGCTGTGCGAAGGCGATGGACCCGGCCTGGTCGGGCGCGATTTCGTCGGTGATGGCGCTCAGGCGGCTGACGTCGATTCGTTTGGCGGCGAAGGCTGACGGGGCGGCCCAGGGCGCGGAGATTCCCAGTGCAATGGCTGTACGGCGGAGCATGAGGAACATTGTACAGCGTTGCCGGGACCACCTGTGACGCGAGTGTGCGCCCGCCTACTGAGGCTTGGCAAACGCGCTTGCGGGAACCTCCGGGTTGATCTTCCACTCCTTCACGCTGGCCTCAATCGCCTTCTGGCCGTTGAGGCTGATGATGGTCTCCGTGGGCAGCTTGACGCCGGAGAAGTCGCCGAACTTGACGAACCGCTCTAGCACGTTGCCGGGCTGGCCCATCACATTCCCTGTATAGCTCTTGCCGGCGAGCATGCCCGTGGCCGGATCGATCAGCAGTTTCACCGTCATCTTGGTGGCTTCGTGCGTGATGGCCACCGCGGCCACATCCTTGCCCTCGAACTTTTCACCCGCCAGCGCCTGCACCTGGTAGCCGGGCTTGGCGAAGTTCTGCAGCAGCGAAACAGTGTCGCGGACAATGGCCTGCTTGGCCTGCGCAGCCTGCGAAGCGGGCGCCTCGCGCACGTTCGGACCCTGCTTGGCCCAGGCCACGGTTCCATCGAAGCCCTGCAGCATCTCACCCATCGGTGTCATCAGCTTGGCAATCTGTTTGCCCTCAAGCGATGCAGTGGCTTCCTGCTGAATCGCCATCTCGCCCTGCGGCGTGGAGATCTTGATCTCCGCCTTCTGGAAGACAGTCTTCACGGCATCGATGGCGGCCCCGCCATGCGCGGCCTTCACCTTCGCCAGCAGCGCCTTGCCCTGTTCCTCGGCCTGCGGAGTGGCCTCGGAGAGCTTCGGCCCCTCGGGCTGCGGAATGGAAACGTCGACCGGCGTCACCGGGCCGAGCTTCGATAGCGGCTGATCATAGTCGGCGGCTTTGCCCAGCACGAGCAGAATGAACTGGTCCTGCTGCAGCCACTTCTTCGCCGAGGCCAGCACGTCGGCCTTGGTCACCTTCTCGATGCCAGCGCGGTACTTCTGCAGGAAGTCCGCCGGATAGCCGTAAAATTCGTAGCTCATCAAGCGGCCCACCACCTGCCCGGTGGAGGCGTAGTCGAAGGCCTCGCCCTTCAGAATGCTCTCCTTGGAGAGCTTTAACTCCGCGTCGGTCACCTCGGCTTCGGCCAGCTTCTTCATCTCACCCCGCATCGCCTCAAGGGCCTTCATCGTCGTCTCGCTCTTGGTGCCCACGAAAACCGTCATCGTGCCGGGAATGTCCATGCCCGGGCTGTAGCCGGCCGAGGAGGCATAGGCGAGCCCCATCTCGGTGCGGATCTTGTTAAACAAGCGCGAGGCGAACCCGCCGCCCAGAATATCGGCCATCACCGTGTTCGCATAGTAGGCCGGGTCGCTCATCTTGTCGGCAAGGCGGATGAGGCCAATGCTGGACTGATTCACATCGGACTTCTCAATGTGATAAACGCCGGGCTTGGCGGCCAGCGCCGAATCGACCTCGATGACTTGGGGGCGCGGATTGCCGCCCTTGGGCCAGGCGCCGAGCGTGCGCTCAATGAGCGCTTTCATCTCGGCGGCGTTGAAGTCGCCCCACACGCCGAGGATCAGGTTTTCCGGCTGGTAATAGCGCTTATGGAAGGCGGCCAGGTCGTCGCGCGTGATCGCATCCAGCGTCGCGTATTCCACTTGCCGTGCATAGGGGCTGTTCTTGCCGTAGACCAGCCGCCTCATCTCGCGGCCATGAATGCCCATCGCATCGTCGTTGCGGCGCGAGATGCCGGCGCGGCCCTGCTGCTTTTCCAGATCCAGCTTGTCCTGCGGAAACGCCGGGTTCCGCAACAGGTCGGCAAGAATCGTGAAGGCACGCTCGGAGTCTTCTTTCAAACACGAGATGGAGGCGCTGCCGCTGGATCGGCTCATGCCGAACTCCACGGTGGCGGCCAGGCGGTCCAACTCATCGTCGAGCTTGTCGCCGGGGCGGGAAACGCTGCCGCCGGTACGCATCACCTCGGCAGTGATGGCGGCCACGCCCGCCTTCTCCGCCGGCTCGTAGCGCGAACCGGTGCGGATCATCGCCGAAGCGCGCACGGTGGGCAATTCGTGATCCTCCAACAGGAACACCGTCATGCCGTTGGGCAGCACGTAGCGCTGCGTCTGCGGCACCTTCACGTCATTCAGCTTGGGATAGACGATGTCCTTCGGCAGGTTGGCCACGGCGGGACGCGCCGGCGCGGCTTTGGGGGCAGCGGGTTTGGGCGGGGCGGCCTGTTGGGCCGAGGCGATGAGCGCGAATCCGAATGCGGCCGCGGCAATGAGGTGTGAGTGGGTCATGGTGCGGGTGTCTCCTTGCTGGTTGCCGCTCTCTAGTTGGCCGCGGGCTTGGCCGGTTCCACGTATCCGACGGTGCGGTTGGTATCGATGAAGGTTTCGCGGGCGACGCGCTGGATGTCCTCCGGCGTCACCTTGTTCAACTGGTCGAGGTAGCGGAAGACGTTGCGCCAGTCGCCGGTGAGCACCTGGAACTTGGACAGCGTCATCCCGATCGAGGTGTTGCTGGAGAGGCTATTGATGATGGAGGAGCGGGCGCGGCGCTTCACGCCATCCAACTCTTCCTTGCTCACCAGGGTCTTCTTCAGATCCTCAATCTCGTCGCTCATCGCCTTTTCCACCTCGGCATTCGTTTTGCCAGGATTGGCTGCGCCATAGAAGAAGAAGAGGGCCGGGTATTTCTCGCCAGGGAAATCAGGAAAGCCGCCCGCTCCGGCGACGATCTTCTTCTCCGTCACCAGGCGGCGGTACATGCGCGAGCTGCGCCCCTCGCTGAGCAGGCTGCCGATGGCATCGTAAATGGGACCGTCTGGATGCGTGGCAGCGGGTTTGTGATAGCCGATCAACACCCACGGCTGCGACTGCGCCTTAAGCGTGAGCCGGCGTTCCACTTGCTGCTTGGGCTCGGTGATGCGCAACGGTTCCGGCTTGGCGCGCTTGGGCAGACGGCCGAAGTAGGCCTCGGCCAGGGCGCGGGCGCGTTTGGGATCGATGTCGCCGGCAATCACGCAGGTGATGTTCGAGGCCATGTAGTACTTGTCGAAGAAGGCCTCGGCTTCGATTCGCGTGAAGCTCTCCAGGTCGCTCATGTGGCCGATGCCGGGCTCGCCGTAGGGGTGAGCCTTATAGGCGGTGGCGAGGAACTCTTCCACCATCTTGCCGATGGGGTTCGACTCGGTGCGCATGCGGCGCTCTTCGCGCACCACGCCCGCTTCTTTATAGAACTCGCGCAGCACGGGGTTGAGGAAGCGCTCGCTCTCGAGATAGAACCAGAGTTCGGCGGCGTTCGAGGGCAGGCTGAAGTAATAATCCGTCTTATCGCTGTGCGTGGAGGCATTCAGCCCGCGACCGCCTGCGCCGTCGATCAGCTTGCCAAACTCGTTCTGGACGACGAACTGCCCGGCGCCTTCCTGGGCTGCGTCGAAGTCCTTTTGCAGGGCTTCCAGCTTGGCTTTATCGGCCTTGTCGCCCTTGTCGCGCTCGGCGCGCAGGGCCATGAAGGCGCGGTCAACGCGGTCGAGCGAGTTCTTCTCTTCCAGCCAGTTCTTGGTGCCCACCTTGCGCGTGCCCTTGAAGGCCATGTGCTCAAACATGTGGGCCATGCCGGTGATGCCCTTCACTTCCTGCACGGAGCCGACATCGGCATAGGTGTAGAAGCTGACCACGGGAGCATTGTGGCGCTCGACGATGAGGAACTTCATGCCGTTGTCGAGGGTGAATTCGGTCACCTTTTTCTCAAATTCGGCAAAACTGTCCTGCGCGCCCAGGGGCAGCAGCAGGGTGAGCGCCGTGGCGACAACCAGCGAGAGTCGGGTGATGGACCGCATGGATGGGTGGTTCTCCTTATTGGACTAGTTCAGCACATTCGACGAGGTGTGCGGAAGGCGCTGCGCGGAAGACACGCCATCTTATTCAGACGCGCTCGATATCGTGAAGTTTGGAAACATTTGTGACGACCTGGCCGTTCGGCGCGGTCTCAAACATGTCGCTGAATCGCGCCGACCAGACCAGTTCGGAAGGTTTGTAGGAGGAGCGCGCGGTGACGGTCTGGGCAAAGGTCTCGTCGTGGGCGGTGAGGACGATGAGGATCTCCGGGTCGAGCGTGTGGGCGGTGGATTCATCCCAATCCCAGAGCGGGCTCGACTCGGTGATGGGGTGGACCACCACCCAGTGGAGCGGGAACAGCATCACCTGCTGGCGCTCGAGGGCGAGCTGCTCGAAGCGGCGCGTGCGGCGGCCGTCGCGAGTGTCCCAATACGCAATGGCAACGGTGGCCTCGACCTGGGTGAGTTCGTTGTTGCGGCCGTTGACAATGCGGAACATGAGCGCCTGGCCGCCCTGGTAGGGGGCGATGACGGCCTGGCGGCTAAAAAGGATGCGGGCGGTGGGGCGGGAAAAGCGGGCAAAGAGGATGCCGGTGGCAAGCGAGACGCCGAGCAGGCCGACCAGGGCCTCGGCGGTGGCAATGAGGTTGGGCAGCATGCCGTAGGGGGTGATGCGGCCGTAGCCAATGGTGGCAAGGGTTTGGACGCTGAAGAAGAAGGCGTCGGCGAAACGGCCGTGAAGTCCGGCGCCCTCGCCGCCGTGGAGCGCGTCCGGGCCGCAGAGGAAGTAGAGGGTGGCAAAGAGGAGGTTGGCGGCGATGTAGGCGGCCACGACCACGGCGTAGTAAGCGCCCCAGCTCATGGTGATCATGGCGTGGAAGGGGCTGATGAACTCCCAGAAGGGCAGGCCGCGGCGGGCGACGTTAAAGGCGCCGTCCTGGTTCAACATGCGGCCCGTGGTGGACTGGGCGACGCGGGAGCCGAGGCCGAGGTCGCGGGGCTGCGCTGTGGGGGGCGGGGCTGAGGCCATGGGTGTTAGATGCGAGGATAGCGCGGGGCGGGAGATTGGGTTCGTTTTGTCAAAAAGTAGACCAGTCCCTCCACCATGTTTGTGTTTTTTTCGCCCATGAAGATTTGGCGAAGCGGGCGGCAGCGGGCGCCGGGGGGGGCGGGCGCGCAGCAGCGGTCATGGAGCGACCTCCACGTCGAACATGGCCATCTCCACGGTGCCGGAGTGTTTCATCTGGACGATGATGCGGTAGGGGCCGGGTTTGGGGAAGCCGTAGGGGAAGCTGACTTCGGGAGGAATGGCGCCCATGTGGTGCAGCATGTGGGGATTGGCCTGGGCCTCAGCGGTGAGGGCGAGCGAGGCCATGGGGACCGAGCCGCCGGGGTGGACGTGGGCGAAGACGGAGCGGTCGCGGCGGAGGAAGGCGGCGTGGGCGGGCATGCCCATGTAGAGTTCCATGTCGCGGGCCGGCGCGCCGTGTTCATCGACGAGGCGGAAACGGAAGGAGGCAGGCTTGCGAGCGCGGTAGCCGGCGGGATCGCGATCGAAGACGATGCGGGCGGCGGTGGGCGTGGGTCCGGCGGAGTCGTCGCCGGTGAGGGGCGCCCCGGGGAGGGCGGCGGCGAGGGTGAATTCGCTGGTGATGGTTTCGGGGAAGCCGTTTTCGTGGACGAGGTCGCCATAGAGCGCGTAACGGCCGGCGGGCATGGCGGGGAGGTTGTGCTCGAAGAGGCCGGGGCCGGTCATGTCGGGGTGGAGGTGCCAGGCGCGGTCGAGGTTGGGGAGGCTGACGACGTAGAGGTGCATGAGGTGGCCGTGATCGGGGAGGAAGTCGTCGATTTTGCGCGTGGTGAGCCAGCCGGGGTCGGAGAGTTCGATGCGGAGGCGGCCGTCGGTGATGGCTGGGGTAGCGGTGAGGGGCTTGAAGATGTAGCGGTCATAGGCGCGGGCCTCGGCGGTCCACCAGAGGTTACCGAGATAGAGGGCGGCGATGACGATGGCCGAGGCGATGGCCATGGTGCGGCGGGCGCGGCGGAGTTGGGGCGGGGCTGGAGTGGCGCCGGGTTCGAGTTGCGATTCGCGGGCGGCAGCGCCGGCGATGCTGACAACTCCCGCGGAGAGGATGAGGCCGAGGATGGCGAGGATGATGCCGAGGGGCACGTCCATTTGCTTGGTGGCTTGAGCGACGGCGGGAACGGGGACGCTCAACTTCCCTGCCCCGCGCGCGCCGGTGGCGGCGATGCGGACCTGCCAGGAGCCGGAGGCCATCATCCACAGCGTGCCGCGGAAGAACTGCGGGTCGGCGGGGTCGCGCTGGGCGAGGTCGGGCGTGGGGGCGAACTTCGCGCCGTCGCCGGTGAGGGGCGTGGGCGTGAGGCGGAGTTCGGTGAGATCGGGGGCGGAGGAGCGGATTTCGATTTCGGCCGTGCCGGGGATGACGAGCGGCGGGCGGATGGTGACGAATAGCGGATAGGGTCCCGCGTTGCCTTCGAAGAAGACGTCGGGGCTGCCGACGTGGGCGGCGAGGGGGAGCGCGGCGGCGAGGAGCAGCAGGGCGCGCATCAACGCTTCACCTTCTTTAGGAAGTCGCCGCGATGGAGGCCGAGCCAGCTCATCAGGATGGCGGCGGCGAGGGCGATGCCCATGCCGATCCAGAACTGCTCGGGTGTCTTTTCGACCTGATAGTAGACGTTGCGGAAGGTGTAACTGGTGGGGCGGATGTTGTAGTCGAAGTTATGGGAGTAAAAGAACCAGTTACGGGCGGCGTTGGTGTTGAGAAACATGCTGAAGGGCCATTGAACGGCGACTAGGCCGGCGAGGAAGAGCGCGCCGGAGGCGGCGGCCTGTTTCCAGCGCGGCCAGGAGGGTGTGTAGGTGAAGAGTAAGTCGAGGAGTAAGCCGGGAACGATCAGCCAGAAGGGGAAGTTCGACGGTACAAAATGCGTGACGGGGTAGTAGACAGGGCCGAGTTTGGGCTCAGCGGGGAAGAGGGGGAGAATCCAGTTCATGAGCGACCAGAAGAGCATGTAGATGGCCGACATTTCCGTGCAGGCCCAGCGGCGGCCTGAGGCGCGGGCGAGCGAGACGAGGAAGAAGGGGATGGCGATCGAGATGTTGCGGTAGAAGAGGGCGGAGTGTTGGAGGACGCGCGGGGCGGTCTCCATGATGAAGGTGAAGACGTTCACCAGCGTCATGCCGCCGACGTAAAGATAGAGCCATTCGATGCGGCGGCGGGCGTCGCCGGTGGCGCGGTTCATGCGGCCGAGGACGAGCAGGACGGTGCCGAGCATGACGCCGAACATGCCGAGGGCGAGGACGGTGTGGGGGGGCGAGATGATGCGGACGTCGAGGCCGTAAGCGTTGTGCCACCAGTCGTCAAAGGGGGCCGAGGTGAGCATGGCGACACCGCCCCAGGCGGCGATGAAGGCGCCGAGGGGTCCGCGGAAGCCCCACATGCGGACGCTGGAGTCGCGGAGCGGGTGTTGGCGTTGGAGGGTGGTGGCGAGGATGAGGTAGCCGCAGGAGATGCCGGCGAGGACGCCGCAGAGATAGACCATGACGTGGGCGGGCGTAAGGAAGCTGTCGCGGCCGATGGTGCGGTGCCAGGAGATGTCCCAGTGGATGCCGACCATGGCCGAGGTGATGGCGGCGGTGGCGCACCAGAGATACCAGGGGATGGCGCGGGCCTCGGCGGCTTCGCGGAAGGAGACGTGTGGCAGGGTGGTGGCGGCTTGGGCCATAGCTTGGGGAGTTCCTCTATGATGGTAGCTCCGCGAAAGAGGGCTTATGTTTTCGAAGGTGTTGCGACGAACCCATATGTACCTGGCCTTGTTCCTGGGGCCGTGGGTGGTGATGTATGCCGTGAGCACGATGGCGATGAATCACCGGGAGTGGTTTGTGGGGATGTATGGGCGGGGTCCGGCGCCGTTTGAGAAGGTGCGCGAGACGACTTACCCAGGGGGCTTTGCGGCGGGGGCGGGCTCAGCGGAGATGACGGTGGCGATTCTGCGGCATCTCGACTTGGAGGGGGCGCACAACACGCCACCGCCAAGGAAGGATGGGACGCTGGTGTTCCAGCGCCAGGACATCATCCGGCCTTATCGAATCACGTACACACCGGGCGATGGGAAGGTGGTGGTGGAGCGTGCGCGCTTCCAGTGGAACGCGCTGATGAATACGCTGCACCGGCGGCGCGGATATCAGCAGGAGTATGCGCTGGACGATGCGTGGGCGGTGATCGTGGATCTGTTCATCGTGGCGGCGGTGTTGTGGGCGTTGTCGGGGCTGTGGATGTGGTGGGAGATGAAGGCGACGCGCAGGTGGGGCGCTGTGTCGCTGGCCATCGGAGTGGCTGTGTTTGCGTTCTTCCTGGTGAGACTATGACCTTTCCCCATTTCAATCGCCGACTGCACTTGTACTTGAGCCTGGCGCTGCTGCCGTGGGTGTTGATGTACGGCGTGAGCAGCTACTTCTTTGCGCATCCCGAGACGGGGCGCGCCTGGTATGGCGACCGCATGAACTGGAGGCCGCGCGCGGCGGCGGTGGAGGTGTTACCGGAGTCGATAGCGATTCCCATGCCGGGTGCGGAGCAGGAGGAGATGCGCGGGTTCGGACGGAAAGTGCTGGAAGCGGTGGGGCTGAGCGAGGTGTTCGGCAGCGCGAGCTTTGGGGCGTACCGGACGGGGCCGAAACAGATCAATGTGTTTGTGTATCGCTTTCTGGGACAGATGCAGGTGAAGGTGGACACGGAGACACGGCGCGTCGCGGTGGAGGAGAAACAGTTCCGCTGGGATCATTTCTTCACGGGAATGCACGCGCGCGGAGGGTTTGAGCAACAGGGCATGTGGCAGTGGGCGTGGGCGGTGGTGGTGGACCTGGCGAGCATCGCGTTTCTGGTGTGGGTGGCGACGGGGCTCTACATGTGGTGGACGATGGGCGCGCGCACGGCACGGGCGTGGGGATGGGTGGCGCTGGTGGCCGGGCTGGTGAGCTTCGTCGTGTTTATGGCGAGACTCTAGGATGCTGGACGTGCAGTTTGAGCGCGAACCGGAGGGGTTCCGGATGATGGGGCGCACGCTGCAGTTTGAGGGCTTGGTGTTTCTCGCTTTCGCGGGTGGGGCGGGCTGGCTGGCGGGGGGGTGGGTGATGCAGGAATGGAGCAAGGGTGCGGGTTTGCAGAAGCAGCACCTGTTTTTCGGCGTGCCGATGGCGCTGGCAGGGCTGTATGTGGTGTGGAATGCGTTGCTGGGGATTGTGGGGAAGGTGGTGGTGAGGGGCGAACGGAGCGAGGTGACGGTGTGGGAGGGGGTGGCGTTTGTGGGGAGCAGTCAGCGGTTTTCCGCGCATGAGGTGACGGCGGTGGATATTGGGCCGTTGATGGATCGAAGCACGCGGCCCACTCCCGACGTGGTGAGGGTCCATCTCAAAGGGGAGCGGAAGCGCGTGCTGAAGTTTGGCGTGAGGTTGAACGAGACACAGCGGAAGCGGGTGGTCGAGCTGTTGCGGCAGGAGTTGGGGAAGTGAGCAATCCGTTCGCTTCGGCGGCGATGGCGGAAGGCTACGCGACGCGGCGGCCAGCGTTGCATGGGCGGATCGTGGAGTCGGCTTGGCGGGCGTTGGGGTGGACGGAGTTGGCGGAGTTGGTGGTGGACATTGGCAGCGGGTCAGGGTTGTCGACGAAACCGTTGATCGGGCGTGCGCGGGTGGCGGTGGGCATGGAGCCGGTGTGGGAGATGACGCGGTGTGCGCGGGTGGTGGCGCCGGGGGCGTGGTTCGTCAATGGCCAGGGAGAGCGGATGCCGTTTGGCGATGCGTCGGTGGATGCGATGACGGCGGCGGGGTCGCTGAATTTCGCTGAGCCGGAGCGGGTGTTGCGGGAAGCCTGGCGGGCGCTGAAGGCGGGCGGCGTGCTGGTGGCCTACGATTTCGCGCAGGGGCGGTCATTCGCGGAGGGAGGCGAACTGGGGCAGTGGTTTGAGGAGTTCGTGCGGCGGTATCCGCGCGAGGCGAATGGGGGCGATCGCGCTGGATCCGGCAACGATCAGTGCCCTTGGGGGAAGGCTATGAAGAGGCGGGGCGATTGGAGTTCACCTGGAGCGTCCCCTATGATTGGGCCGCTTACGCCGGGTACATGATGACGGAAACCAATGTCGCGGCGGCGGTGCGGCGGGGCGAGCGGGAATCAGACATCGAAGAGTGGCTCAACGCCACGCTGCCCGATGTGTTCGCGCGGCGGCAGCGGGATGTGCTGTTCTCCGGCTATTGGGTGGCGCTGCGGAAGCGGTAGACGCCGGTTCAGCAATAGGCGCAGACGGTGACTTCCTCGCCGGCGAAGTCGTGGAAGTGGAAGCCGGCGAAGTCCTCGGTGTAAGTGGAGGCGATGTCGCGCAGCAGATGGATGGCGACCTGCTCGCCGAGCTTCATTCCCTCGACCATGTCGGATCGGTAGTGGATGCCGGCGGCGTTGCGCGCGGTGGCGATGTTGGTGACCAGTTTGTTCAACTCACCGCCGATGGTGAGCGGGGGCCCTTCGTAGGGGAAGAGCGCGTTGCCGTCGGTCATGACGGGGTTGGGGATGACGAAGTCCTCGTTGAAATAAGCCTTCATCATGGTGACCATTGCGCCGCCGACGGTGGCGTGGCCAGAGGGGTAAGCCGAATGCCCCGGGGCTCCTTCGGGGAAGGCCTGCGGCAAAAGGTAAGAGCCATGGAGCGAGGCGGATTCCTTCAAGGCCTCGGACTCGAGCAGTTCCGTGTGCAGCGGATAGACGGCCTTCTGGGCGAGGTGCATGTTGACGCGGCAGCCGATGGCCTCAGGGCGGGCGCGGCGGTGGACCTGCCACTTCTGATACCAGGCGGCGAGGTAACCAGGGCGGGCGGCGCGGGCGATCCAGTCGGTGAGATCGGGAGGTCCGAAGTTGATGTAGCCTTCCTGGGTCGTATTCCAGCGGTAAAAATTCCAGTCGTTGACGGCTTCGGGACCGAACTCGACGGCGATGAGGGCGGCATTCAAGTAGACGATGTAGCTCAGGTCAAGCCAGACGTAGGAGGCCAGATCGCGGAGGTTCTTGATGTAGCTCAGATCCTTGGCATAGTGCGGCGGTTCGCCCTTGGTGATGGCGTTCTGCGTTTGCAGATAGGCGTCCATTTGAGTCAAGTAGTTGTTATTGAGCGCGAACACCTTCATCTTTTGGGGGAATCTGATGTTGCGTTGATTGACGTCCTTGAGGAGAAATTGGGAGATGAACGGGCCATCCTGGACGCCGGGGGCGTCTCCGCGGAACAGGGCGCCCGGCGTCACCTGGGCGTTCACCTTGGGGCCGCGGAAATCGGAGAGGCGGGTCAGTTCGGCGCAGGCGCGGCGGACATCGGGGTCGCGATCGTAGTTGTTGAAGTTGAGATCGCGGAGGTTGGACATCCAGTAGAGTTCGACCATTTCGCCGGCCATTTCGGCGGAGTCGAAGCGCGGGGCGGGAGGCATGCGGAGTTGCGAGGCGTCGACGCCCATCATTTGAAAGCTGTGGCTGGCCTGGGGCGTTTTGAAGCGGAACGGGCCGCCCATTTGAATGGCGTCGTAGAGCTTCGGGTCGCCTGAGTCAGTGGCGGCGCGGAGGCTGGCGTAGGAGGCCGGTTCGACTTCGCCGATGCCGTTATGGCGGAGGAGTTTGGAGTAAGTGGCAATCTTACTCGGATAACGCTCCTCGTCACCATTGGTGTCGTGGGTCGACAGGGGCATGTCGTTGTAGTAGTTGGCGAGGCGGGTACGCATGTCGCGGGCTCGCGATTTGCGAGCGCCTTCATCGTTCATGTCGCCTGTGGCGGCGGCAGCGCGGGGCAGTGTGGAAGGGATGGCGGCGCTGGCGCCGGCGATGGCCAGGGTGCTGAAGAAGCCGCGGCGGGAACGGAATTTGCGCTTCATGTGCCGATGATACACTGGCCCATGATGCTTAGGCGCAACTTTTTGGCAATGTCCGCGCCCCTATGGGCGCAGTCCGTTGAAAAAAACAACTTTGTACTGATTGTTTTGGACGATTGCGGCTACGGAGATTTCGGATGTTTCGGTCAAGAATTGATCCGGACGCCGCACATTGACGCGCTGGCAGGGCAAGGCGCAAAGTTTACAGATTTTTACTGTGGCGCTCCTGTGTGCGCTCCCTCGCGCTGCGTGCTCATGACGGGGCTGCACGGAGGCCATGCCGCCATCCGCGCCAATGCGGGCACGGCTCCCATTGCAGACGACGATGTCACGCTGGCTGAAGTGCTCAAGGGGGCGGGCTACAAAACGGGCGGATTCGGCAAGTGGGGTTTGGGCGACGCCGGGACGGCGGGGGCTCCGACCAAGCAGGGGTTCGACGAGTTCTACGGATACTTACACCAGGTGCACGCCCACACTTACTATCCTGAGTTTCTTTGGGACAATGAGAGACGCGTTGACTTAGGGGGCAAGTACTCGGCGGAGTTGATTGCCGAACGAAGTTTTCAGTTTCTGGAGCGCCAGCGGAAGGGGGGCGATCCCTTCTTCCTCTACGCCTGCTACACGCTTCCCCACGCCAAGTTTGAGGGCCCGGACACGAACCCTTACCAGGACCGCCCGTGGCCGGAGGCGGCCAAGCACTACGCGGCCATGATGACGCGCGCCGATGGCTACGTGGGGCGCCTGATGGCCATGCTCAAGGAGAAGGGCCTGGAGCGCGACACGGTGGTGATGGTGACCAGCGACAACGGCGCGCACTCGGGCATGGACAAGGGCTTCGAGCTGTTCCGCAGCAACGGGACGCTGCGCGGGGAGAAGGGCACGGTTTATGAGGGAGGCATTCGCGTGCCGTGCGTGGTTCGCTGGCCGGGGCGTGTGAAGGCCGGTTCGGTGAGCAGTGCGCCGTGGGGCTTCGTGGACATCCTGCCGACGTTTGCGGAACTGGCCGGAACGCGAGCGCCGGAGGGCTTGGATGGGATCTCGATGGTGGGCCATCTGCGCGGCGGTGCGGCGCCGGCGCGCCCGGTGATGTATTGGGAGCAGAATCAGTTCAACGTACCGCAGCAGAAATGGGTCCCGGCCGGTCACTCAAGGGCGTTGCGCGATGGCAAGTGGAAGGCCGTGCGCAAGGGCGATGGCGCGGTGGAGTTGTATGATCTCGCGGCGGATCGCAGTGAGAAGACCGATCTGGCCCGACAGCAACCCGCGCTGGCAAAACGCTACACGGCGTTGCTGGAGGCGGCCAGGACCGAACCTCGACCGCATGCCGGGACGAGCATGCAATTCCGGACGAAATGGAGCAACCAGTAAATGGATTATGGCTCGAAGTCGAGCGTGGAGGAGATCCGCGCGCGGTTTGACGCGGATGTGGAGAGGTTCAGCAATCTGGAGACCGGCCAGTCAGCGGCAATCGATTCTCCGCTCATGCTGGAGTTGACCGCCGGATTGTGCGGAGCCATCCGCGGAGATGCCGGGGCGCTGCTTGATATCGGCTGTGGAGCGGGTAACTACATCTTGCGCCTGTTGCAGGCCCTGCCCAGAGTGAGTGAGGTGACGGCGCTGGACCTAAGCCTGCCCATGCTCGAGCGAACCCGCGAGCGTGTGTTGGCGCAGCGCCCCGAGTTGGCGCTCAAGACCGTGCAGGGCGATGTGCGCGAAGTCGACCTGGGCCGGGAGCGCTTCGACTTTGCCGTGGCCGCCGCCGTGTTTCATCATCTGCGCGGCGAGGGCGAGTGGCGGATGGTGTTCCGCAAAGTTCACGACGCGCTCAAACCGGGCGGCGCAGTGTGGATCGCCGACATGGTGGATCACTGGCACACCGGCGCGCAGGGCCTGATGCGCGAGCGATACGGGGAGTACCTTGCCGGACTGCGCGGCGCGGAGTACCGCGATCATGTCTTCGCCTACATCGAAAAAGAAGACACGCCGCGCCCGCTGGTGTGGCAGCTTGACCGGCTGCGCGAGGCGGGTTTCGGCCAGGTCGAAGTGGTGCACGTCAACGGGCCGTTCGCGCTGTTCGGGGCCTACAAGGTATGAGCAGCGCCGCTGTGCGCATTGTGGCGGCGAGCGAACACGACGTGCCGATCATCCTGGAGATGATCCGCGCGTTGGCTGACTACGAAAAGCTAGCCCATGAGGTGGAGGCCAGCGAGGAGCGGTTGCGGGCGACGCTGTTTGGTAAGCAACCGGCGGCGGAGGTCAGTTTAGCCTATGTGGGGGATGTGTGCGCGGGCTTCGCCGTTTATTTTCCCACTTACTCGACCTTTCTGGCGCGGCCGGGGATGTACCTGGAAGACCTGTATGTGAAGCCGGAGCACCGTGGTCATGGCATCGGATTCGCACTTCTGCGGCATCTCGCCGGGCTCTGCCGGGAACGCGGTTACGGAAGGCTGGAGTGGTCTGTGTTGAACTGGAATGAACCGTCGATCCAGTTCTACAAGCGTCTGGGCGCTGTACCGTTGGATGAGTGGACGCGGTACCGGCTGGCTGGGGATTCCCTGCGGGCACTGGGAGAGGAGATGGGATGAGTAGCGAACACGCACACAAGGCGGGGGTTGGTGCGTTGACCCTGGGGGCGATGGGAGTTGTGTTTGGCGATATCGGCACAAGTCCGCTGTATACGTTAAAGGAGTGCCTGCATATCAGCCGACTCCAAGGCACGATGCAGGCGGATCTCTATGGGATTCTGTCGCTCATCTTTTGGTCCATCACACTGGTGGTAACGCTGAAGTATCTGACCTTCATCCTGCGCGCGGATAATAAGGGCGAAGGCGGTATTTTCGCGCTGCTGGCGCTGGTGCCGGAGAAGTTGCGCACGGCCCGTCCGGGTTTGATTTCCATCGTGGCCTTTTTTGCCGCAATGGGAGCGGCGTTGCTCTACGGCGACGGCATCATCACGCCGGCGATCTCCGTGCTGGGCGCGGTGGAGGGCCTGGCCGTGGCCGACCCGGCTTGGAAAGAGTATGTGGTGCCGCTGAGCTGTGCCATTTTGATTGGGCTGTTTCTCATCCAAAGCCGCGGCACAGGGGCGGTGGGGGTGTTGTTTGGCCCGGTGATGCTGGTGTGGTTTCTCACGCTGGGTGTGCTGGGGGTGTATCACATCAGCTTCAATCCGGAAATCCTGTATGCGCTGCTGCCGCATCATGCGGTTCAGTATTTCGCCCACCACGGTTGGGGCGGGCTTCACATCCTCTCCTCCGTTGTGCTCGCCATTACAGGGGGCGAGGCGCTATATGCCGATATGGGACATTTTGGTCTGAAACCGATCCGGCTGGCGTGGCTGGGGGTGGTGATGCCGTGTCTCATCCTGGGTTATTTCGGGCAGGGCGCGCATGTGCTGCGCGATCCGGCGGCGGCGGCCAATCCGCTGTTCGCCATGGTGCCGCAGGGCAACTGGACGGTGGCGCTCGTAATTTTGTCGAGCATGGCGGCAGTGATCGCTTCGCAGGCGTTGATCTCGGGCGCGTTTTCGCTGACGCGGCAGGCGGTGCAGTTGGGCCTGTTCCCGCGCTTCGACATCAAACATACGGCGCATGAGATGGAGGGGCAGATCTACATTCCCCGCATCAACTACCTGCTCGGCATCGGCTGTTTGTTTCTCGTGCTGGAGTTTCGCGAATCGAGCCGGCTGGCGGCGGCCTATGGCATCGCCGTGTCGGGCACGATGGCGATTACTTCGGTGATGTTCTTCCTGGTGGCGCGCAGGACGTGGGGTTGGAGCCTGCCTAAGTCCCTGGCGGTGTTGCTGGCCTTCCTGGCGCTCGACCTGCCCTTTCTGGCGGCGAACCTGGGTAAGTTCACCGAGGGCGGTTTTGTGCCGGTGCTGATTGGCGCCGTGATCATGGTGATCATGGTCATCTGGAACCGGGGACGGACGCTGGTGGGCCACCGGGTTCGCGTCCGCTTTACCTCGTGGGAGTCGGCCGAAGCGAGGATCAAGCAACGTCTGGTCACGCGTGTGCCGGGCACGGCCGTGTTTATGAACTCCAACGCCGGCATCCTGCCCTGGGCGCTGATCCGGCATGTGGACCGGGGGCGATCGCTGCAGGACACGGTGGTGCTAGTGACGGTGAGGGTGATGGGCGACCCCGCGGTGGCGGAGGCCGAGCGCACGACTTACGAACAATTACCGATCGGTTTCCATCAGTTCGTGATTCGCTATGGGTTCATGGAAGAGCCGAAGGTGTTGCCGGCGCTGCTGGCGGCAGTCCGGGAGCAGGGCATCCCGTTTGACGAGGATGAGGTGACTTACTATCTTGGACGCGAGAATTTTGTCGCCTCCAAGAAGGGACAGATGGGGGTGTGGACGGAGTCGATCTTTGCCTTCCTCCACCGCAACGCCGTGACGGCCGACCGCTTCTTTGGGCTTCCGCCGCGGCAGGTGGTGGAGCTTGGGACGCAGATGGACCTGTAGTCCGGGCCGCACTTAGTAAATCGGCGGTTCGCCTTCGGGGCGCGTCTTCCAGCGGCGGTGCATCCAGAGCCACTGGCCGGGATGGGCGCGGATGACCTCTTCGAGTTGGGCGTGGATGCGGCGCGTGTCGGCCTCCGCGTCGCCGGTGGCGTGAAAGAAGGGGAAGAACTTCAGGATGTAGCGCTGTTCTTCCTCGGACCACAGGGCGAAGCCGGGGATGATGGCGGCGCCGGAGTGGGCGGCGATTTTGGCAAAGCCTGGCGAGACGCAGGCCTGTGCGCCGAAGAAGGGCACGAAGATGCCCTCGGCGGCGGCCACGTTTTGATCAATGAGAATGCCGACGGCCTCATTGCGCGTGAGGGCGCGGAGGATGCCGCGGGCGTAGTCGCGCTTTTCGATGACGTGATTGCCTGAGAGCGTGCGCAGGCGGGTGGCCTCGGCGTCGAGCAGCGGGTTATCGAGGGCGCGCACCAGAACGTGCATGGGCTCGGTGAGCAGACCGTGGGCGAAGGCGCTCAGCTCCCAGTTGCCGAGGTGGGCGGTGGCAAACAGGACGCCGCGGCCGAGTGATTTGGCGGCTTCGAAGTGTTCCAGACCGTCGTAACGAATCCAAGAGGAAATGTTTTGGCTGCCGATGGACGGCATGCGGGCAAGGGTGGCCAGCAGGCGGGCCAGGGATTGAAAACTGGAGTCGACGATGCGCGCGTGGGCCGCGGCGCCGGCGTCGGGCAGGGCGAGGCGCAGGTTGCGGAAGGCGACGCGGCGGAGCTTGGGGACGAGTGCATCGAGCAGCGTCACGTAGCGGCGGGCGAGCCAGAAGGCGAACGGGCGCGGGCCGATGCGGAGCGTGGCGAGCATGGCGCGCACGAGCAGCCATTCGAGGCGGTTCCGGAAGGGGCTGCGCTGCTTCACAACGGTGCGGGGTTCCTTGTGAGTCTACTCAATCCAGCCGCCGCCCAGCACCTGTTCGCCGCAATAGAAGACGGCGGCCTGGCCCGGCGTGACGGCGCGCTGCGGCTCATCGAAGTGAACCTCGGCGCGGTTGCCTGCGAGGGCGTGAACGGTGGCGGGGGCGGGAGTGTGTTTGTTGCGGATGCGGACCTCGGCGCGGACGGGGGCCTCGGGCTGGGCCATGGAAATCCAATTCACTTCCTTCACGTGGAAGGAGCCGCGCAGCAGGTCGGTGTTCGAGCCTACGGTGACGCGCTGGGTGGCCGGGTCAGTGGCGATGACGTAGAGCGGTTCGCCGGCGGCGATGCCGAGCCCTTTGCGCTGGCCGACGGTGAAGTGATGCACGCCGGAGTGGCGGGCGAGGACGCGGCCGCCGGTGTCGACGAGTTCGCCTTCGGTGGTGGGCGCGGCCTCACCTTGTTCGCGCAGATAGGCGTCGAGGAAGGCGGCGTAGTCACCGTTGGGAACGAAGCAGATCTCCTGGGAGTCGTTCTTCTCGGCGACGGGAACGTCGAGTTCACGGGCGAGCGAGCGCACGTCGGGCTTGCGCATGTGACCGAGCGGGAAGAGCGTGCGCGCGAGTTGGTCCTGGGTGAGGCCCCAGAGGAAGTAGGTCTGGTCCTTGGCGGAGTCGGCGGCGCGCAGGAGCTGCCAGCGGCTGGAGGCCTCATCGTAGGCGATGCGGGCGTAGTGGCCGGTGGCGACGCGGTGGGCGCCGACACCTTCGGCCATTTCCAGAAACTGGTCGAACTTAACGAAGTTATTGCAGAGGGTGCAGGGGATGGGGGTGCGGCCGGCGAGATACTCGTCGACGAAGGGGCGGACGACCTGCTGTTCAAAGCGGTCTTCGAAATTCACGACGTAATAGGGGATGTCGAGCTGGTTGGCAACCCAGCGGGCGTCGTAGACATCGTCGATCGAACAGCAGCGGCCGGTGGCGCCTTCGACGGCGAGTTCGGGCAGGCGGCGCTGGTTCCAGAGCTGCATGGTCATGCCGACGATGGCGTGCCCTTCGCGGCGCAGCAGGGCGGCGACGGTGGAGGAATCGACCCCGCCCGACATGGCGACGGCAATCAGATCGTGACTCAACGGGTCACCTCGGAGTAAGTGGGCGATAACTTGCGCAGGCGGGCCACCGACTCAGCGACGGTCTCGATGAGTTGGTCCACCTGCTCGGTGGTGTTGCCGAGGCCGAGCGAAAAGCGGATGCTGGAGCGGGACTGTTCAGGGGAGAGGCCCATGGCGAGCAACACGTGCGAAGGCTCGACGGAACCCGAGGAGCAGGCCGCGCCGGTGGAGACGGCAAAGCCGCGCAGGTCGAGCGCGATGACGAGGGCTTCGGCGGAGATGCCGTCGAAGCGGATGTTGGTGGTGTTGGGCAGGCGGGGCGACGGCGGCGGCGTTGACGTGGGCATCGGCGACGCGGGCGAGGATGCCCTGCTCCAGGCGGTCGCGCAACGTCGTGAGGTCGGGGCGCTCGAGTTGGGCGGCGGCGCCGAGTGCGATGGCCAGCGTCACGGATTCGGTGCCGGCGCGCCGGCTGCGCTCCTGGCGGCCGCCATGAAGCATGGGCGCGAGCGTCACGCCCTGGCGGACGTACAGCGCGCCGCACCCCTTGGGTGCGTTCAGCTTGTGGGCGCTGATCGAATAGAGGCTGATGGCGGTGGAGGCGAGGGCGAGGGGCAGCTTGCCGGCGGCCTGCACGCCGTCGGAATGAAACAGAACGCCCGCTTCGCGTGCAATGGCGGCGAGGGCGGCGACATCCTGCACAGCGCCGGTTTCGTTGTTGGCGTGCATGACGCTGGCGAGCACGGTGGTGGGCCGCAACTGGCGGCGGAAGATATCGGCGTCGATGCGACCCTGGCGGTCGGGCTGCAAGTAGGTGATGGCCACGCCCTCGCGCTCGAGTTGGGCGCAGGCCTCAAGCACGGCGGGATGCTCGACGGCGGTGGTGACGACGTGGCGGGCGGGACGCGGGTCGGCGTGGACCGCGCCGAGGATGGCGAGGTTGTCGGCCTCGGTGCCGCCGCTGGTGAGCACGACTTCCTTGGGCGCGCAGCCGAGCATGGTGGCGATGCGCAGGCGGGCCTCCTCCATCATGCGGCGGGCGCGCTGGCCGTCCTGGTGGATGGACGACGGATTGGCCCAAGCCTCATCCAGCGCATGCACGACGGCCTCGCGCACGGCGGGTGCGATGGGAGTGGTCGCGTTATGATCGAAGTAATACCGGGTCAAGCTGAGCTTCTCGGGAGCCTCTCTTCATTCTAATGCCCATTGTTACCCTCACCACCGATTTCGGCCTCGCCGATCATTATGTCGGCGTGATGAAGGGCGTCATTCTCGGCCTGGCGCCGCGAGTGTCGCTGGTCGACATCACGCACGACGTGCCGCCGTTTTCGGTCAGCGAGGGGGCGTTTCAGATCAGCGAAGCCTGGCGCCACTTTCCGAAGAAGACGGTGCATGTGGTGGTGGTCGACCCTGGCGTGGGCAGCGAGCGGCGGCCGATTCTGGTGGAGGCCGACGGGCAGTTATTCGTGGGGCCTGACAACGGCGTGCTGTCGTTGATCTATGGCGGGGCCAAGGCGGCGGCCAAGGTGAAGGTCCGCCACATCACCAATCAGAAACTATTTGGACCGCGGATGAGCACGACGTTTCACGGGCGCGATGTGTTCGCCCCGGTGGCGGCGCACCTGGCCAAGGGCATGAAGCCTTCGCTGGTGGGCAAGTTGATTGACGACTACCTGCGGCCGCAATCGGACAAGCCGGTGCGCACGGGCCATCGCGTGTGGCAGGGGCAGGTGCTGCGCGTGGACCGCTTCGGCAACCTCGTGACGAACTTCCTGTTCAGCGAATTCCCCGCCGTGGAGATGAGGCCGTTCATCATGATCCCCGGCATCTCGCGCGTGGAGAAGCTGATCCATCATTACGGCGAAGCGGGGGTGGGCGAGGTGGCGGTGATTGTGGGAAGTTCGGGCTTTCTGGAGGTTTCGGCAAACCAGGCCTCGGCGGCGAAGATCCTCGGCGTGGGGGTGGGGGCGCCGGTGGAACTTTCGATTTATTAGTCCCCGGGTGAGAATTCGCGGGACATTTCCGCGGCCGCGCATTAGAATCCTTCTAACGGAGGTGGCGCGGGAATGCCCACAACAACAGAAGTCAGCAACTGGTTCGGAGATCTCGTTTCGAAGCCCAAGGTGGTGGCCGAGGCGAAATCGGTCAAAGACATTCAGAAGATTTTGAAGGATCCGGAGAAGTTCCCTTCCCCGGTACGCGCGTTCGGATCGAACCATTCGACGGCGGCGTGTGCGGCGGCTGATGGCGGGACGATGATCCGCATGAAAGCGATGAACCGCATCCTGGAGATCACCGAGGACACTGTGACCGTCGAGGCCGGGGCCATTCTCATCGACGTGGCGCAGGAGCTGCGCAAACAGGGCAAACAGTTCTTTGTGAATACCGAGATTGGCAACCTCTCGATGGGCTCGGCGGCGTGCGCGGGGACGAAGGATGGCTCGATGCCGGGCGAGTTCGGGCAGGTGAGTTCGTATTGCACGCGGATGAAGCTGGTGTTGCCGTCGGGCAAGATCCTGGAAGCGAGCGAGGAGAGCGATCCGGAGTTGATGAAGATGCTGCGCTGCAGCTATGGCACGTTTGGCGTGGTGACCGAGGCGACCTTCCGCATCCGCGCGATGGAGCCGATGGAGGTGTTTCACGAGACGTTTTCGGTGAAGGATTACTGCGCGCGGCTGCCGGAGCTGTGGGCGCGCGGCTACTCGATGATGTACTACATGTTTCTCTACGACGAGAAGGTGACGTGCGAGTTCCGCAAGTACAACCCCAAGGCGAAGGGGCTGCGCGAGTTGCACGTGTGGCCGCTGCGGAACTACCTGTGGTCAGACCTTGGGCCGCGGACCTGCTTCCAGGCCGAGCGCGACATTGCCGACAAGAAGGCGCGCTACAAGCTGATCGACGTCTTTGGCGGCACGTGGCGATGGAATTTGGAGAACCTGATCAAGAGCAAGAACACGGCCGCGCCGGACCAGATGATCCGCTACCCGGAGGTGTCGGGCGACAACCGCTATACCTTTTCCTTGTGGGCGTTCCCGGAGAGCGAGTACGCGAAGATTCTGCCGGCGTACACGAAGTGGGTGAAGAGTTACTACAAGACGAAGGGCTATCGCACGAACATGCTGCATGTGGGATACCGCATTGCCAAGGATCAGATGTCGACCCTGTCGTATTCGTTTGACGGCAATGTGATGACGATCGACCCGGTGTCGACGGCGAACCCCGGCTGGACGAAGTTCCTGGACGATTTCAACGTGTGGTGCAGTGAGCGCGGGGGTGCGCCGCTGCCCAATCAGACCTTTGGATTCACACGGGCACAGGCGGTGAAAGCTCTCGGCGCGCGGCTCGACACCATGGCCGCCAAGCGGGCCGAGTTTGATCCGGGGAACCGGTTGCTGAACCCGTTTTTCAAGACGTTCTTCGGCGTTTGAGGCACTTACTGCGCCAGTAACCCGGCCAGTTCCACCATGTGGAACAGGATGAGAACCAGACACAACACTAAGTCGGCGACCAGCAGGTAGTGAAGAAGGCGGGCCTTGCCCGCCGCTGCCATCATGACGCGGCCACGAACGAGAGCGTAAGCCCCGCCGCCCACCATCAGGAGGCCGATCGCAAGGACAGCGGCGAGGATGCCGAGCACCATGACAGCCTGGGCGCGCGTGCCGGAGAAACTGGCGGTAGCCCCTGGCTGGCCAGTGTGGAACATAATGCGCGCGGCGCTCCAGAACAGAAACGTCATCACCAGGCAGAGCGCGTTGCCGGTGATCAGGAACAGAATGCCCCAGGCGCGGTAGGTGGGCGAGGCGGCGGCCTCGTGCGCCAGCAGGGCAGGCATCGAGGCCGAAGCGGAACTGGTGTCCGCAGGCGGGGCAGGTTTCCTGTCGAGCAAAGAGGGCGCGGAGCATGGGGAACACTTAGTGTGATGCAAGGCCGGCGGCGATGGGCGGGCGTTCCGGCCAGGGATGCGTGAACGAGTTTGGTTAGAGGATGAAGAACTCCAGCCAGCCGCTGGCGAACAGCATGGTATACACCGTCCAGAAGAGGCAGTCGGCAAAGAGGAGAATTGGCACGCGGGCCGACGGCGCGCTGTCGGCGCGCTCATCCGGCAGCGCGTGCCGCCGAGCCAGGATCAGCCGCCGATGGTGAGCAGGACGAGCGCCAACTGGCCCGCCCGCGCGACAACCATGGCGCTGCCACGCAGGGAGAGGCCCGAGCAGCGTGACAGCCTTCCAGCGCGTGGCGGCGCGGAACCGGCCCCAGGTGGGGAAGACGGAGCCGGCCCGGCCAGGAAAGAAGGCAATCGCCGGCGCCACATCAGGTTGCCCACCAGGAGAAGCGCCAGGCCCCATCGCGCACGGGTGGCCGAGGGGCGAACGCGTTGGGTGCATCGGGGGCAGGTGTCGAGTCCGCGGCGGAATCGGTTTCCACAGGCGGGGCAGGTGGCTTGATCGGCTAGGAGATCGCGGAGCATGGGACAAGCGATGAGGGAACACTACTCTAACAGCCACTCGACCCAGTCCGCCGCGACCGCGATGCCGTAGAGCACCCAGATCACCGTGTACCAGAAGAGCGCGACCTTGGTGAGGTACATGCTCTTGCGGCCGTAGGCGACCTGGAACACACCGCCGGCGAGCAGCGTGAGGCCGATCAGGAAAACGAAGCCGAAGACACCGAAGATCATGACGGCTTGCGTCGGTGTGCCGTTGAAGCGCATGGCAGCTCCGGGATCGCCGCTGTGTTTCATGACGAGCGCCACGACCCAGGCGATGTAGGAGATGACGCCGCAGAGTCCGAAGCCGAGGATGAGATAGGCGACGCCCCATTTGCGAAGGGCGGAATCGGCGTGGAGCCGCCTGCCACAAAGGGTGCAGGTGTCGAGCCACATGCGCAGGCGCGCGCCGCACTGAGGGCAGTTCTGGTCACAGGCATAGAGGCTTGGATACAAGGGGCCGTTCTCTGGTTCGTTCAGTATGCCATGGGCGGCCGCACTCAGCCGCTGGGCGCGGGGTAGATTGAGAGAGTGCCTGAGTTACCGGAAGTGGAAGCGGTGGTGCGCCGCCTGCGTGATCGCATCACGGGCGCGCGCATTCAACACGCGAAGGTGTTCCGATGCGCCCCGGCGGAGCTGGTGGAGGCGCTGCCGGGGAGGCGCATTTTGGCGGTGGAGCGGCGGGCCAAGCACATCCTCATCCGCCTCTCCGGAGGGCTGACGCTGCACACGCACCTGCGCATGACGGGCAACCTGTTCGCGATTCCCGACGCGCGGCTGCATACCGAACGGGCGCGGGTGGTGATTGCGCTGCAGGGCGGCACAGGCATCGTGTTTGAAGACTCGCGGGCGCTGGGGCGGATGACGCTGCGCGGAACGCAGGAGTTGGACAACGAACTGGCGGCCTCGCTGGGCCCGGAGCCGCTCGGCGCGGAGTTTTCAGCGGAGGCCTTTGCGGCTATGGCGCGGGGTTCGCGGCAGCCGGCGAAGCTGTTTCTGATGGACCAGCGCAAGGTGGCCGGGCTGGGAAACATCTATGTGGCCGAGGCGCTGTTCCGGGCGCGCATTGATCCGCGCAAGGCGATGGGGCGGCTTTCGCGGCCGCGGCTGGCGGCGCTGCACAAGGAAATTGTTACGGTTCTGCAAGATGCGGTAGAATCGGCATGGATCGCCTACGGCGTCCCGGGCCGGTTCTCCGAGGGGGAATCGTTTGACTGTCAGGTCTACGGCCGGGAAGGCCAACCTTGTACCCGGTGCGGTAAAGAGATTCGACGCCTCCCCCAAGGAGGGCGCTCCACATACTTTTGCGCCGGTTGCCAACGATGAGAGCGCCCACAGACCTGATTGAGATCGACCAGGAGAATCCCTCGCAGGAGGCGATTACGCGTGCGGCCGCGATCATCCGCAAGGGCGGCGTTGTGGCCATTCCCACCGATGCGTTGTACATGTTGGTGGCCGACCCGTACAACTTGCACGCGGTGGGGCAGGTGTTCAAGGCCAAGAAGCGGGAGGTCCACCGTTCTCTGCCCCTGCTGATTGACGACATGGTGATGGCCGAAGACCTGGCGGCGGAGATCACGAAGCGCTTCTCCCTGCTGGCGCGCCACTTCTGGCCGGGACCGCTGACGATCATCGTGCCCGCCTCGGCCAATGTGCCGCTGAAGGTTACCGGCAACACGGGGCGGCTGGCGCTGCGCCAGGCCAGGGCCAAGACGGCGCGGCTGCTGCTGGAAGCTCTTGGCCAGCCGCTGATTTCCACCAGCGCCAACCTGAGCGGCCAGCCGACGTGCGCGCTTGGCATCGAGGTGTTCGGGCAGATGGACGGCCACCTGCACCTGGTGTTGGACGGGGGCCCCTGCGTGGGTGTGCCGGGCACTACGGTCGACATCACGGAGCCGATCTGGAAGGTGATCAAAGAGGGCGCCATCACCGAGAAGGAGATCGCCGAATGCCTGCGCGGGGCGTGAGCGGCAGGCAGCGTAGCGGATGAGAATTCTCTTCATTGGCGATATTTTCGGCTCGGCCGGCCGCGGCATCGTGGCCGAGCTTTTCCAGCCGATTGTGCGCGAACATGCGGTGGACCTGGCCATCGCCAACTGCGAAAACGCTGCCGGCGGCTTCGGGGTGACGCCGCAGATCGCCGACGACCTGTTCGGGCTCGGCATCGACGTGCTCACGGGCGGCAACCACATCTGGGACAAGCGCGACATCTACGACTACATGGGCCGCACGCCGCGGCTGATCCGCCCGGCCAACTACCCCGGCGACCTGCCGGGTAAGGGCTATGTGATCGCCACGGCGCGGAACGGGGCGGCCTGCGCCGTGGTGAACCTCCAGGGGCGCACCTACATGACGCCCATCGATTGCCCGTTTCGCACGGCTGACCGGCTGCTGGCCGAGCTGCCGCCTACGGTCAAGGTCCGGTTCGTCGATTTCCACGCCGAGGTGACGAGCGAGAAGGTGGCCCTGGGGTGGTATCTGGATGGCCGCGTGTCGGCGGTGGTCGGCACGCACACGCACATTCCCACCGCCGACAGCCGCATTCTGGCCGGGGGGACGGCCTACCAGACCGACTGCGGGATGACTGGCCCTTACGACTCGATCATCGGGGTGGACAAAGAGGTTGTCCTGCGCAAGTTCCTCACCGGACTGCCCGTGCGCATGGAGGCGGCTCGCGGGGGTGGAGTTGCGCGCCGTGTTGGTGGACGTCGACGACGCCACGGGCCGTGCGACGGGCATCCGCAGGTTGGGGTTGACCCATGGCGGCGTGTCTGTAAGCAATTGAACAGTCTCAGATTCACCCTCAAGTTTTCCCCTATTCCCTCCGATTGATGGGGGAAGGAATACTGCCCGGCACCACCATGTGGTAGTGGGGCTGAGCGGTGACGCATGAGGCTGCATTTACAGTCGCGTATCTGGCCGGTTTTAACGGTGCCGACTCTGGCGGCTTGCCTGGCGGTGGGTGTCTCGCTGGTGGTGTCGATGGAGATGGGGCGGCGGGCGACGGCGGAATGGGCGGGGTGTGAGGCTGGATTGCGGACGCTGAACGGGCGGCTGTGGGAGCAGCAGGAGGCGCTGGAGAGAGGGGAAAGCGGTGGGGGTCGGGCGGCGGGGCAGGCGGTGAGGCGGGCGTTGGAGAGCCTGCCGCCGTCGTGCTTTGAGGCGGGGCAGCGGTCGAGGCTGCGGGCGGATGTGACGGGGTGGCTGGCGGCGGTGGAGGGCGATCCGGCGGGGACGTCGCGGAACGCGTGGCAGCGGTTGGCGCCGGCGCTGCGGCAGATTGATGCGCTCACCAGGTTGGCCGAGGAGCGTGCGGGCAAGGCCGCATCGGGGGCTCTGTCGCACCGGGCGGAGCCGGTGGCGCTATGCCTGCTGGCGATTGTGCTGGCGGCGCTGGCGTTGCTGTTGAACCGGACCTACCGGCGGGAGTTGCAGCAGCGGCAACTGGCTGAGCAGGGGCTGCGCGAATCGGAGAAGCGCTACCGCGAGCTGTTTGAACATGTGGCCGAAGGGGTGTATCAGACGTCGGCGGAGGGCGTGATTCTGCGGGCCAACTCGGCGCTGGTGGGGATGCTGGGGTTTGGGAATGAGGACGAACTGCGGCGGGTGAACGTGGGCGCGGACCTCTACTGCGACCCGGCGCAGCGGCGCGAGTTGACGGCGCAGTTGGAGCGCGAGGGCTATTTGCGGGAGGTGGAGCTGTCGCTGAAGCGGCGCGACGGCACGCAACTGGTGGTGCTGGAAAACGCGCGCGCGGTGCGGGGGGCGACGGGGCGCTGCTGTGGTTTGAGGGGTCGCTGATCGACATCACGGCGCGGAAGAAGGCGGAGAATGCGCTGGCGGCGCAGATGCGGGAGTTGGAGGAGGCGAGGACGCAATCCGAGCAGCAGGCCTACCAACTGTTGGAGCAGTCGTTTGAACTGGCGCGGGCGCGCGACCAGGCGCTGCAGGGGGCGGGGCGGAAGCTGCACTTCCTGGTGAACCTGAGCTCGGAGTTTCGCGCTCCGATGAAGGGTGTGGCCTCGATGGCACAGATGCTGCTGGACAGCGACCTGAGCCTGCAGCAGCGGGAGTTTGCCGAATCGGTGAAGAAGGCGGCAGGGAGGCTGCTGGAGACGATTGACGAGATCCTGGATTACTCGCGGATCGACGCCGGGGAAGTGAAGTTCGACCGGAAGGAGTTCAGCCTGCGCGCGCTGGTGGCCGACCTGCTTCACCGCCACGCCGCGCGCGCCGAAGAGAAGGGGCTGGAGCTGGCGACGCTGGTGAAGCGCGATGTGCCGGATGCGCTTGTGGGCGACGGCGGCAGGCTGCGGCAGGTGATGAGCCACCTGGTGCACAACGCGATCCGCATGAGCGACTCAGGGACGGTGTCGCTGACGATCAACGCTGTGCAGGGCAACGCGCAGGAGGTGATGTTGCGCGTGCAGGTGGAGGATTGCGGGGCGGGCATTCCGCCGGAGGTCATGCCGGTGTTGTTTGATCCATTTGCGCGCGGACTGGGTGCGAGGGAGCAGGCAAGCGTTGGGCCGCGGGACGGAGCGCGGGAGCGGGGCGGCTCAGGCGGAGGCATGAGTCTGGCCATCTCGAAGCGGCTGGTGGAGCGCATGGGAGGGCAGATGGGGGTGGAAAGCGAACCGGGCCAGGGCTCGTTGTTCTGGTTCCAGGTGTCGTTGGCGCGCGGCGCGGCCGCGACTGATCTGGAACCGGCGGCGGTGCTGGCCGGGCAGCGCTGCCTGATTGTGCATGATGGCGTTTCGGTGCGCGGCGCGATAGCCGAGATGATGGGCCATTGGGGGATGCAGGCGGTGACGGCGAGCGACGGCCCGCAGGCGCTCGCCATGTTGCGCCAGGCGGAGTTGCTGGGAGAGCGGTTCGATGTGCTGCTGGTGGACAGCGAACTGCCCGGGTCGCCGGGCATCGCGCTGGCCGATGGGGTGATCGAGGACCCCGGCTGCGGCCGTCCGGGCATCGTGCTGCTGGTGCCGTACAGCCAGCGCGCCTATTGCGCCGAACCGACCTTTGTGGGCATCTCGGCGACGCTGCCCAAGCCGGTGGAGGAGCGCGCCCTGCGGGCTTGCCTGGCGCGACTGCAGGCGCGCGAGGCGCGGCCGGCGCACGCCGTGACGCACTCGCTGCATCAGTTGCATGAGGCCACGCGCGGGGAGAGCGGCAAGCGGGTGTTGCTGGTGGACGACGATCCGATCGGGAGGCGCGTGGGCCAGCGGCTGTTGGAAAAGCTGGGCTATGAGGCCGTGGTCGCCGGGGGCGGGCGCGAGGCGGTGCAGGCGGTTCAGGGCGGCCGCTTTGCCGCCGTGCTGATGGACATGATGATGCCGGAGCTGGATGGTTGCGCCGCCACGCGCACGATCCGCGAGCTGGCCGGTGTGGACCGCGCCCTGCCCATCATCGCGATGACGGCGAGCGATGCGGCCAGCCACCGTGAGCGCTGCCTGGAGGCGGGGATGAACGACTTTCTCTGCAAGCCGGCCACGCTGGACGAACTGCGCACCGTGCTCCACCGCTGGACCACCATCGACCGCGAAGCGGCCACCGTTTAGCGGGCGGTCGACAGCGGGCGCGGGCCGGACCGGCGACGTGCGGAATGTGTCAGTCTAATGGGGATGTCTTCCTCTGACAAACCCCGCCGGACGCTGCGCAGCGAAACCTGGTATGAGGGGCCCGAATATTACAACTTCGCGCGGCGCGCCTACATGCGCAGCGAGGGGCTCACGCGCGGCGCATTCCACGGCAAACCGCTGATCGGCATCTGCAATTCGTGGAGCGAGCTGAACCACTGCAACATCCATCTGCGCGAGCTGGCCGAGGCGGTCAAGCGCGGGGTGTGGGCGGCGGGGGGCGTGCCGCTGGAGTTTCCCACCATTTCGCTGGGTGAGGTGTTCATCCGGCCCACGGCGATGCTGCTGCGCAACCTGATGGCGATGGACGTGGAGGAGTCGATCCGCTGCAACCCGATTGATGGCGTGGTGCTGCTGTGCGGCTGCGATAAGACCACTCCGGCGCAATTGATGGGCGCGGCCAGCGCAGACATCCCGTCAATCTTCGTCACCGGCGGTCCAATGCTGAGCGGCAATTACCGCGGCGAATGGAAGGGCTCCGGCACCGACGGCCGCAAGATGTTTGACCTCTACCGCTCGGGCTCGCTGAGCGACGAGGAGCTGAATGAGTTTGAAGGCTGCATGGCGCGCAGCCATGGCCACTGCATGGTGATGGGCACGGCTTCGACGATGACCTCGATTGCCGAGGCGCTGGGCATGACGCTGCCCGGATGCGCGTCCATTCCGGCGCCTGATTCGCGCCGCAAGGCGATTGCCGAGGAGTCAGGCCGGCGCATCGTGGAGATGGTGTGGGAGGATCTGAAGCCGTCGCAGATCATGACGCGCGAGGCGATGGAGAATGCCATCACCGTCGATATGGCCATTGGCGGCTCGACCAACGCCGTGGTGCATCTGCTGGCCATTGCGCGGCGGTTGGGCCTGCCGCTCACGCTCGATGATTTCCATCGCATTTCGGCGCGCACGCCCTACCTGGTGAATGTGAAGCCGTCGGGTGAGTATCTGATGGAGGAGTTCTTCTACGCCGGCGGGCTGCCGGCGGTGATGCGCGAAGTTCTGCCGCTGCTGCACGGCGAGGCGATCACGGTGTCGGGCAAGTCGATCGCGGAGAATGTCGCCGCCGCGCCGTGCCACAACCGCGACGTGATCCGCACGCGCGAAGCTCCGCTGCACGCCGAAGGCGGCACGCTGATCCTGTATGGCAACCTTGCGCCGAACGGCGCGGTGATCAAGCACACGGCGGCGTCGCCGCAACTGTTGGAGCATCGCGGTCCGGCGCTGGTGTTTGACGATCACCATGCGATGATCCTCGAGTTGGAGCGCGACGATTTGCCGGTGGATGAGAACACGGTGATCGTGCTCAAGAACGGCGGTCCGCTGGGAGGGCCGGGGTTCCCGGAGTGGGGCCACATTCCCATGCCGAAGCGGCTGCTGCAGCGCGGCGTGATGGACATGGTGCGCATCTCGGACGCGCGCATGTCGGGGACGAGTTTTGGCACGGTGGTGCTGCACATCTCGCCGGAGTCGGCCGTGGGCGGGCCGCTGGCGGCGGTGCAAACGGGCGATGAGATTGTGCTCTCGGCCTCGCAACGGCGCATCGATGTGAACCTGCCGCAAGAGGAGATCGACCGGCGCCTGGCCGCATTCGTGCCTCCCAAGCCGCATTATGATCGCGGCTACGGCAAGATGTTTCTTGAGCATGTGACCCAGGCGCACGAAGGCTGCGACTTTGACTTCCTGCACGCCGTAGCCACACCCAAAAACGAATGATCCGCCGCGCCGCCATCGCCGCACTGCTGGCCGCGTTGTTCTGGGTGGCCAACCGGGGAGCGTACCGCAGCTACTTCTTCGGCGACGATCTGGACAACCTCGCCTGGACGCGCGCCGTGCCGGCCGGGGACTTCCTGAACGCGCTGACTGCACCGGCCTACACAGCGAACAACTTCCGCCCCACCGGGCATGGCTTGTATCACCTGTGGGGACAGGTGTTCGGGATGAGCTTTCCGCCCTATGTGGCGACGATTCAACTGCTGCATGTGATCAACGCCCTGCTGCTGTTCTGGTTGATGCGGCGCGCCGGCGCCAGTGACGCGCAGGCGGGCGTGGGCGCGCTGTTCTGGGTGTTCCACATGGCGCTGTTCGGCGCCTTCTGGCGGCCGATGTATGTCTTCGACGTGTTGTGCGGGTTGTTCACGCTGATGGCGCTGCTGCTGTGGAGCATGCACCGCTGGATATTGGCGTTTGGCTGCTTTTGGCTCGCCCTCAAGTCAAAGGAGCACGCTGTGCTGTTGCCGTTGGTGCTGCTGCTGTGGGAGTGGACGGTGGGCGAGCGCCGCTGGAAGACGCTCATTCCCTACTTCGCCGCCTCGCTCGGCATCGGACTGCAAGGCCTGATTGCGAACACAGCCGCGGGGCCGGACTACAAGCTGAACTTTTCGCCGCTGAGCGTACTGAGGACGACGTGGGCCTACCTGCCGCACTTCTGGTACGCCGCGCCGTACCTGCTGATCTTCTGGTGGCACGTGCCCAGGGCGGTCTGGTGGGGCACGGCCTGGTTCGCGGTGATGCTCACGCCGATGCTGGCGCTGCCGGGACGGATCAATCCGGTGTATCTCTACGTTCCGCTGCTGGGCATGGCCCTGGCCGTGGGCTGCGCGCTGAAGCCGAGGTGGGGGTGCCGTTGCTGGCGCTGTGGCTGGCGGGCAATTTTGTCTGGATGCGCGAGTTGCGGCGCGCGGAACTGACGCAGGCCGACAACAACCGCGCCTACTTCGAACAGCTCTCGGCCATCGGCCCGGCGCTTGCCGAGCCCGAACTGTACATCTACGACGGCTATCCGGAAGGGCTCGACTGGTGGGGCATCGGCGGGGCCATCCGGCTGACCACGGGGAAGGCCGAGGCGCGCGTGATCCCGATTCAAGCCGACGATCTGGCCGCGCGCATCGAAGGCAAGAGCGTGATGCAGCTTTTCTGGGGACCGCCCACGCGGCGGCTGACCACGCACATCCGTTCGCCGCAACACCCGGAACTGAGCCGGCTCGACATGGGCCGTTTCGTGCCGTTCTGGCAACTGGGCGACGGGTGGTATCAGCAGGAGCGCGGCTACCGCTGGTCAAAGCCGTCGGCCTGGGCCACAGTGCGGCGTCCGGCGGGTGCGACGCGGTTTGCGCTCAAGGTGAACATCGGCCCGGCGTACATCGAGGCCGTGAAGCGGTCGCAGGTGCGGGTGCGCGTGGATGGCGAGGACACCGGTACGGCGGTGTTCGACAAGCAGGGCTGGCAGACGGTGGGCTGGACGGTGGAGCCGAAGTCGGAAGGGCGGGTGAGGGTGGAGTTGGAGGTCAGTCCGCCGTTTCGTCCAGGTGCGGCGGACCCGCGTGTGCTGGGCGTGGCGGTGGGTTCAATAGGATATCCGGATACTCCACGCTGACCAGGAAGAGGCCACAGGCGGGGGCGCGTGATCCGGGCCTGCGGGCGCCCGGTTTGTCGAGATATCCGGGCCGCAGAGCGTCCAAAAGTGCCCGCTCATCCAGATTCCCTTTTCCTGCCTCGAGAAGCGCTCCCACAATGTTACGAACCATGTGCTTGAGGAAGCCGTTGCCGCGAACGCGGTAGAGGAGCTGATGGGGCTGCTCGAGCAGTTCGGAGTCGAAAATGGTGCGAACTTTGGACAGGCCGAGCTCATCTTTGTCATCTGAGGCGGCGAAGGCGCTGAAATCGTGTGTGCCACGGAGTAACGCAGCGAGCCGAATCATCGCCGGAAGAAAGAGCGGGTACGGATGGTGGTGGGTGTATCTCCGTTCGAACGGGGAACAGATTTCGGCCCGCCAGATGCGGTACTCATAGGTCTTGGCGAGGGCGTGATAGCGCGGATGGAAATGGAATTCAGTTTCAACAAGATCGGCGGCGCGAATGGCGTGCGGAAGCAGGTTGTTCAAGGCCCGGCGGAGGTTGTCGAGCGGAATGCGGTTGGCGAGGGTGAAGGCGGCGGTTTGGGCCAGGGCATGGACGCCCGAGTCGGTGCGGCCGGAACCGGTGACCTGGACGGGCGCGCCCTCGATAGCGCTCAGCGCCGCTTCCAAAGTGCCTTGAATGGTAGCCAGGCCGGGTTGCACCTGCCAGCCGTGGAAGTCCGTGCCATCATAGGAGATGTTCGCGCGGATGCGGCGCGGTGGACGGATGTTCATGCGAAAAGCGCGCTGGGGGCCGTTGCCCGCCAGGAAAGCCTTACTATACCATTGAAAATTCAGGGAACAATTGCCCCCATCTGCCTCGTCTAGATTCGCAGTAGCCTGCCACGCCGGGTTAGCTTGGCCGGTGCGCTCCGGAGCTCGAACCGGGCAGCGCCACCGAAGCGCTGGCCGGGGTTCGCTCGTATAAGGAAACAGGGATTCATGACCACTCTTCGCTCTTTTGTTTCAATCCTCTGTAGCATGTTGCTTGTAGGGGGCCTTTTGCCGGCCCAGCAGCAGACCCAGATGAACACACAGGCGCCGATCTATGAGCGCAACAGCTTCTTGGACAAGGTGACTCGTCCTTACCGGGAAGTGGATATCGAACCGATCCGGCTGGGCAATTCGGGCCGGTTGGAATCGTTGCTGCGGGCCGGGCGGCTGTATTTGACGCTGCAGGACGCCATTGCGCTGGCGATCGAGAACAACCTCGACGTGGAGTTGCAGCGCTACGGGCCGATGATCTCGCAGGCGAGCTTGCAGCGCGCCCTGGCGGGCGGCTTGTTGCGCGGCGTTCCGCCGACGATTCAGCAGGGAGCGCAGAGCGCGCAGAGCCAGGCCATCGGCAGTTCCACGGGCGGCACGGGCGGCGGCAGCGGCGCAACGGGCGCCAGCGGAGCGGGCGGCGGCGGGGCCAGCGGCGGCACGGGCGGCACGGTGATCACGGCCACCGGTACGGCGCTGCAGAACCTCGACCCGGTGTGGGTGAGCACGATGAGCTTTGGCCACTCGACGCGGCCGCAATCGAACACCATCACCACGGGCCTCACGGCCATCGCGTTTAACTCGCAGAACTTCAGCAACGCGGTGCAGAAGAGCTGGCTCACGGGCACCACGGCCAGCCTGGGCTGGAACATGACCGGCGTCAGCTCGAACAACCCGTTGAACGACATCAACCCTTCGCGCAGCGGCAACTTCCAGTTGCAGGTGAGCCAGCGCCTGCTGCAGGGCTTCGGCATATCCGTGAACAACCGCAACATCCGCATCGCCAAGAACAATATGAAGGTGAGCGACCTGCAGTTTCAGTTGCAGCTGATCACCACCGTGAGCGCCGTGCAGAACCTGTATTGGGACCTGGTGAGCTTCAATGAAGATCTGAAAGTGAAGCAGCAGGCCCTGGCGCTGGCGCAGAAGCTGTATGAGGACAACAAGAAGCAGGTGGAGATCGGCACGCTGGCTCCGATTGAGATTGTGAGCGCCGAGGCGCAGGTGGCGCGGCGGCAGCAGGAGTTGCTGCAATCGGAGACCGTGCTGCTGCAGCAGGAGACGATTCTGAAGAACGCGCTGAGCCGCACGGGTGTGTTGAGCCCGACCATCGCCGAGGCGCGCATTGTGCCGATGGACAAGATCAAGCTGCCGGAGAGCGAACCGGTGAGCCCGCTCAAGGATCTGTATGACGAGGCGATGCAGAACCGGCCTGACCTGGAGCAGACGCGCATCAACATCGAGAACGCCAAGATCGGCCTGAAGGGCAGCCGCAGCCAATTGCTGCCGTCGCTCGACATTCAGGCCAACCTGCAGAACAACGGCCTGGCGGGCACGGGCAACATGCTGCCGCTGCCGGGCGGGCGGCCTCCGGTTCCTGACCGCGTTGATCCGTTCTTCGTGGGCAACTACGGGCGCGTGTTGGGGCAGCTGTTCCGGCGCAATTTTCCGGATTACTCGGTGGGCTTCCAGTTGAACATTCCCATCCGCAACCGTTCAGCGCAGGCCGACATGACGCTGGACACGCTGAACCTGCGGCAGTCGGAGTTGCAGCAGCAGAAGCAGTTGAACCAGTTGCGCGTGGACATCAGCAACGCCATGATCGCCCTGCAGCAGGCGCGGGCGCGCTTCAACGCGGCGCAGAAGGAGCGCGTGTTGCAGGAGCAGACGCTTGAGGCCGAGCAGAAGAAGTATGCGCTCGGCGCTTCGACCGTGTTCTTCGTGATTCAGTATCAGCGCGACTTGGCGCAGGCACAGGCCAATGAGGTGGTGGCGCTGGGTTCCTATGCGAAGGCCGAAGTGGAATTACAGCGCGTGATGGGGTTGACGCTGAAGAACAACAACATCAACCTCACCGAAGCCATGGCGGGCCGGGTGAGCCAGGGGCCGAGCGCGCTGCCGCCGGAAGGCGCGACGCGGTAAGGGCGGGATATCGAACATGAAGCGGACAGTGGCGTGCGTGGCGCTGCTGTCCGCTTTTGCTTTGTGGGCGGAGGAGCCGATCCGGTTCGAGGCATCGCTCGATGTGGTGGAGCAGGACGGCTACCGGTTCCAACGGCTGGTGCGGTTGGCGGAGGGGGAGTGGGTGGTCGAGGTTAGGCGGGCCGGGAAGGTGATGCACCGGATCTTTGCGGGGTACTCGCAGCACCTGCAGGGATATGGCTTCTTTGGGACGCCAATCCTTCGCCATCTTCAGTTCGCATTCCATCAGTTGATTCCAGGAGACCGCCCGCAAGTCGTCATCCGCCTCTGGTCCGGTGGAAGCAAGTGTTGCCACTACCATTGGGTGCTCGGAACGCGACCTTCTTTGGGTGTGCTGCTGGACACAAAGCGCTTCCACTTCGACGGCCTTTCCGAAGTGGTGGACCTGGATGGTGATGGCGTGCCTGAACTGCATTTCGCCCCGACAACGTTTGACTACTTCGGTGGAAGCTACGCCAACTCCCCTCGACCTCAGGCATGGTTTCGCTTTAACCGGGCCACACAGCGGTATGAGCCCGCGAATGACCTGCTTTTCCCTTATCTGAAGGAAGGCTACAGTAAGACTTTCCAGAGCCTGCCCACCTTGCAGCAGCACCTGGCCGCTGGCGGCTTATATGAGGAACTTGGCGGACAAGTGACCGGGCTCGTCCTCCACTACCTCTACGCCGGCAGGGACAGCGAGGCGTGGAGCATCCACGAAAGCCGGTATCCCTACGAAGACGTGGCGGGGACGCGAAAAGCGATCGAGCAGCGTCTGGCCGACGATCCGTTCTACCAGGAGCTGCGCGCGCGGATGAAGCGCGACGGGCGGTAGCTGGTCCTAACGGAACAACTCAATGAAGTGCATGGTGAGCCAGCCGACCAGCGCGGCGGCGGGGATGGTGAGCACCCAGGCCCAGATGATGTTGGTGGCCACGCCCCAGCGCACGGCTTTGAAGCGCTGGATGGAGCCGACGCCGGCGATGGCGCCGGTGACGGTGTGCGTGGTCGAAACTGGCATCTTCAATTCGGTGGAGAAGAGAATCGAAATCGCGGCGGCGGTTTCGGCGCAGAAGCCGCTGCGGGGTTTGAGCCGGGTCAGCCGCCCGCCCATGGTGTGGATGATGCGCCAGCCGCCGCTCATGGTGCCGAGAGCGATGGCGGCGTGGGCAGCGAGGATGACCCAGACGGGGACTTCAAACGTCTTCATCCAGCCGGCTGTGACCATGGCGCCGGTGATGATGCCCATGGTTTTTTGCGCGTCGTTGGTGCCGTGGGAATAACTGAAAATGCCCGAAGAAAGCAACTGCAGCCAGCGGAACCACTTATCCATCTTTTTGGGCGATGACTTGCGGAAGAGCCAGTAGACGATGATCATCAGCAACCAGGCCAGGGCCAGGCCGAGCAGCGGAGCGATCAGGATGAAGAGCAGCGTCATGAGCCACTTCTGTCCCCAGATGATGGCAGCGAAACCGGCCTTGGCAATGGCCGCACCGGCGAGTCCGCCGATGAGGGCGTGGGAGGAACTGGAAGGCAGGCCGTAATACCAGGTGATGAGATCCCAGACGATGGCGCCGAACAGGGCGGCAAGGAAGGTCAACTGATCGATCTTATTCAGATCCACGAGTCCGCTGCCGACTGTGCTGGCCACGCCCGTGCCGAAGGTGAAGGCGGAAGCGAAGTTCCACCAGGCGGCCCAGGCAACCGCTTGGAACGGCGTGAGCACGCGCGTGGCGACCACGGTGGCGATGGCGTTGGCGGCGTCGTGAAAACCGTTGATGTAGTCGAAGGTCAACGCAACGAAGATGACCAGGATCACCAGAATCGTTGAGGAGTCCATGCGCTTAGCTGTTCTTGACGACTACTTCTTGCAGGGCGTCGGCGACGTCTTCACAGAAGTCGGAGGCCTTCTCAAGCACTTCGTAGACTTCCTTGCGCTTGATCAACTCGATGGCGTTGGTTTCCGTTTGAAACAACTCGGCGACAGCCGTGCGGTAGACGATATCGGCTTCGTTCTCCAGCCGGTTGATTTCGATGCAGTGCGGGAGAATCTGTTTGTCGTGGCCGAGGGCCTCAAAGGCGTGGGTCAGTTCGGCGGCGAGTTGGACGAGGATGGAGGTGAGCTTCAACACCGGCTCGGGGATCGGCTCCAGGGGGTAGGCCGAGATGCGGTAGGCCGACTCCTCAACGCAATCGAGGACGTTGTCCAGGTGCGAGGCGAGGCTGTGGATGTCTTCCGGGTCAAGCGGTGTGAGGAAGGTCTGATTCAGACGGGTGAAGATATCGTGGATAATCTCGTCGCCGCGCGATTCGATTTCGCGCAACTTGGCGGCCGCGGCCACCATGTGCGAGTTCCCTTTCTTAGCACCTTCATCCAACACGCCGACGGCTTCCTGGATCAAATGGGCTTGTTTCAGAAAGTCAGCGTAGAACTTTTCTTCGCGGGGCAGGAATCTCATACGTGTGGGTAGGCTCGTTTTGCGGCCTGGACAGGACTTTCCATCTTCTCAGTCTGCTTGCAATGGGTCAACTGGGTTTGTGCGACAGTACTGTTACGATTCGGTGAATATCGGAAACAGTTCCGCCTCCTTCGGTTGCGGGGCCGGGGCCTCGCCGGGCAAAAGGCCGGGATCCAGGAAGCGCGGGTCGAGCAGCCGGTCCGGCTGCAGGTTGCCCATGGCGCTCAACATCGTTTCCCGCAGGTGCGGATGCTCTTTTTCGAGATCGGCGAAGAGGTCGCGCAGTTTGCGGCGCACCGTACCTGTTTTCTGCGAACAGCCGCAGGGCACGATGGGCGCGCCGGACTGGGCGGCCCAGGCGGTGGTGATCTCTTCCTTGACGAAACACAACGGGCGGATGAGGCGGAAGTCGCGATCGCTGGACATGGTGACCGGCGGCAGCGCGCTGAGGCGGCCGGTGAACATGGCGTTGCGCAGGAACGACTCGACGAAGTCGTCGGCGGTGTGGCCGAAGGCGATCACGTTGGCGCCGAGGCCGTTGACGACCTCATAGACGGCGCGGCGGCGGTAACGGCTGCAGAGGTCGCAGCCGTGGTCAGGCTGCTCGTCGAGCAGGCGGTGGCTCGGCTGATCGCGATAGTAGGTCCACTCCACGCCGCGCTCGCGGAGGAATTCGCCAATTGGTTGAATCGGGCGGAGAAATTTCCCCTGTTCAATGGTGAACGCGCAAACCGTGAAGTCCACGGGCGCGCGTTTGGCGAGCAGCAGCAGGGCTTCCAACAGCGTGAAGGAATCCTTCCCGCCGGAGAAAGCGACCGCCACGCGATCACCGTCGCGGATCATCTGGAACCGCTGGATGGCCTCGCCGACCTTCCGGAGTAGCGTCTTTTCAAGATCCAAGCTCTCCCATTATCTCCGATGCGGGGGGTGGCCGCCCACCGGCGCGCCAAATCGGCCCGCTCATCCAATTTTCGGCAGATCAAAACCCTTGCGGCGGGTACGGGCGCGGAGCACGTTGGCCTCGGCGTCGTTGGGGAAACGCTCGGCCTTGGGGTCCCACTTCAGCGACCGGTTCAGTTCGCGGGCGATGTTGATGAGCTGGCAGACGCTGGTGGAGCGGTGTGCGATTTCGACGTCGGCGTTGGGGCGGCGGCGCGAGCGGACGCACTCGAAGAAGTCGGCGAGGTGGGCGGCGTTCTCACCCGGGCCTTCGGGCAACACGGGCGGGGCGTCCTTCTTCAGGGCCGGATCTTCAGGCAGGAAATCGCCGCGGATGATTTGGAGCTTGCCGTTGCTGCCGGCGAAGATGCCGCCGAGCTGCTGGTGGTCGTTGATCTTCTCCTGCTCCAGTTTCACGAGCGTGCCGTTGGCATAGCGCAGCGTTACCGGGACGTCGGGCATGGCCGTGCCGGGCTTCTTGGGTTCGAGGATGATCTCGACGGGGCCGGTGAGGTCGGTGCCAAGGGCGGTCTGCACCTGGTCGAGCGAATGCGTGCCCCAGCCGGAGACGCCCCAGGACTGGCCGCCGCCATCGTAGTCGCGCCAGGGCATCCAGCCGCGGTGCATCTTGGAATGATAGGGCCGCATTTCGGTTTGGTTGACCCACTGCTCCCAATTCAGGCCGGCGGGCATCGTCTCGCCGGGCAGGTCCTGCCAAACCCTGGGGGCGAGGAAGTTGCAGACGATGACCTCCTTCACCTTGCCGATTTTGCCTTCACGCACGAGCTTGCTGGCATACATATTGATGGGCATGGAGCGCTGCTGCGTGCCGGCCTGAACGATGCGCTTATAGCGGCGGGCGGCGCGTACCAGCACCTGTCCCTCTTCGATGGTGAGGCTGACCGGCTTTTCGGCGTAGACGTCGAGGCCGGCCTGCATGGCCTGGAGGCAGATGAGGGCGCGGGAGTGGGTGGGCGTCTCGACGAAGACAGCGTCGAGCTTGGTGGAGTCGAGCATCTGTCGGTAGTCGTCAAACTTGGCCCATTTGGAGCCTTCCGGGCGGAGGGTGACGGCTTCATCGAGCCGCTGCTGCCAGCAATCGGCGACGGCGGTGATGTCGGCTCCGGCGAAGAGCTCGTTTTTCATGAGCCATTTGGCGCGGCCACCTACGCCAATAAACCCAATTTGGAGACGATCATTGGCCCCGCGTACGGCGGGACGCGCAATGTAGGGGAACGCAACAGCACCCATCGCGGTCTGCAACAGACGGCGTCTATTCATCACACACACCTCCCATGGCCGCCGGACACGGTTAGGGACGCGCCGGGGCGAGTGTTCGCAGCGAGAGTTCCCGCACGCGTACTTCCATCCCGGTGAAGGCGTTGCCGGCGTGGATCTGGAAGCCGAGGGCGCCGGGGCCGGGGAAGGCGGTGTCGCGGACGTCGATCACCTGCTTGCCGTTGAGGGTGATGCGGAAGCGGTCGCCTTCGGCGCGGACGAGCAGGTTGTTCCAGCCGTCTTTCTTCACTGAGGCGGCGTCGCGGTTTTCGGCGATGAAGGCTTTGCCCATGCAGTAGAGCGAGCCGGAGAGGACGCCCGGGTGGCTGGGCTGGTCGAGAAAATCGGCCTGGTAGCCGGTGCGAGGGCCGGCGACGCGAAACCAGAGGCCGCTGTTGCCGGGCCACTTCATGCGCCAGACGCAGCGGACCTCGAAATCGGTCCACTCGGTGGTGGTGAAGAGGTCGCCGGCTTCGCCTTGGGGGCCCTGGCGGCCGACGAGGTGGCCGTCTTCGATGCTCCAGCGGGCCTGGCCAGTGGCGCGCCAGCCGTCGAGCGACTTGCCGTCGAAGAGGGGCTGCCAGGCGGGGGCGCCGAGGGCGGAAGAAACGAGGCCGGGAGAGACGAGGGCAGTCGCGGGCAGGGCGCTGAGGAGGGCGGAGCGGCGGGTGATCAGGCGCGGCATACCCGGCTGGTTGCACTCTGAATTCCATCTGGGGCGGAGCGGCCCAACGCGGCGAGGTCATACAATGACGCCATGATTGCGCGCCTTGCGTTGGTGTCGAGTTTGGGATGGGCGGCTTTGGCGGCTGAGCCCCCGCGCGAGTGGGTGGACGCCGATACGGGCCATCGCGTGGTGCGGCTGACGGACGAGCCGGGGAGCGCGAGCCTGTATTTCAACCAGAACGGCTATTCGGCGGATGGACGGTTCCTGATCTACACCTCGCCCCAGGGGATTCACACGCTGGAACTGGCGACGCGGAAGGCGCGGCTGGTGGTGGAGGGGCGGGTGCGGATGATCGACGCCGGGCGCAAACATGCGCGGGTTTACTACATTCGCGATGGGGCGGCATGGTGGAGCTCGCTGGAAACGGGCGAGGCGCGGAAGATCGCCGCGCTGCCGCCGCGCGGTTCCATCTCCACGGTGAATGCCGACGAAACGCTGCTGGCGGGCACATACATCGAGGGCGAGGGGCGCGATTATGGGGCGAACCGCGCGCCGGCAACGCCGGGGTCGCAGGGCCACCCGCTCGATCAGCCGCGCAATAAGGGGCAGATGATGGAGGAGCGCTGGGCGTCGCGGCTGCCGATGGCCATGTACACGGTGAACGTGGAGACGGGCGCGACGCGCGTGGTGCACCGCGCCAACGACTGGCTGAACCACCTGCTGTTTTCGCCCACTGACCCTGGGCTGCTCATGTTCTGCCACGAGGGCCCGTGGCACAAGGTGGACCGCCTCTGGACGATTCGGACCGATGGCTCCGGTTTGCAGAAGATCCACACGCGGACGATGGCCATGGAGATCTGGGGACATGAGTTCTGGAGCGCCGACGGGAAGACAATTTACTACGACTTACAAACACCGCGCGGCGAGGACTTCTGGCTGGCCGCGTATGAGGTGGACACGGGCCGGCGGCGCTGGTATCACTTACAACGCGATGAGTGGTCGATTCACTTCAACGTGACGCGCGACGGTAAGTGGTTCACCGGCGATGGAGGAGATGCGGGACAGGTGGCGCGGGCCAAGGATGGCCAGTGGATCTATCTGTTCCGGCCGGAACTGCTTCCCAACCGTGGCGTGGACGATCCGGCGTTTGTGCAGCCGGGTGTGCTGCGCGCGGAGAAGCTGGTGAACATGGCCAGGCACCAGTACCGGCTGGAGCCGAATGTGAGCTTCACGCCCGATCAGAAGTGGGTGGTGTTCCGGTCGAACATGTTCGGCGAAACCTATGTGTTCGCGGTGGAGGTGGAGAAGTCGCGCTGACGGCGTGGAGCGCGGCGTAGGATCATGGGAGTTGCCTTCCCTTTCCCCAGCCCGCCGCGTCGCCTTCGACATTCTCACGCTCGTCGAAGACGGCGCGCACTCCACTGACCTGTTGCACGAGCGCACCGCCGCCCTCGATGGCCGCGATGCGGGACTGGCGACGGAGCTTGTGCTGGGCGTACTGCGCCGCCAGCCGCAGCTCGATTACCTGGCGGGGTACTTCTCGCGGCGCGACCCGGCGCACTTTGATCTTGAGGTGCGGCTGGCGCTGCACTTGGGCATCTACCAGATGCGCTACCTGGAGCGCATTCCGCCGCATGCGGCCATCAGCGAGAGCGTGGAGATGGTGCGGCGGGCGCGTAACCGTTCGGCGACGGGGTTTGTGAATGCCATCCTGCGCAAGGTGACGCGCGAAGAGGTACGCTGGCCGGGGCGGGCGGTGGAGTTGTGCATGCCGCAGTGGATTTTGCGCTCCTGGGAGCAGTCGTTCGGAGAGGACGCCGCCACCGCCATCGCGCGGGCGGCCTTGGAGGCGCCGGAGACCTACCTGCGCGTTCCGGCCGGGGCCGACGCGCCGGAAGGCGCTGAAGCCACCTCTGTGCCGGGCTGCTGGCGCTGGCCGAAGGGTCCGGCGCCGGAGGGCTTCCGCGTGCAGGATATCGGCTCGCAGAGCATCGTGCCGCTGCTCGGGCTGGAGCCGGGGCAGCGCTTTCTCGACCTCTGCGCGGCGCCGGGCGGCAAGTCGCTGCAGGCGGCCGAGACGGCGATCCGCCCGGTGGCGAGCGACCGCACGCTGGCGCGGGCCCGTGACGTGGCGGCACAGGGTGTGCCCACAGTGGTCCTGGACGGCACACGTCCGCTTCCCTTCCCGGCGGCGTGCTTTGACCGGATTTTGGTGGACGCGCCGTGTTCGGGAACGGGGACGCTGGCGCGTAACCCGGAGATCCGCTGGCGCATCCAACCCGAGGATTTGGATAATTTGCACGAGCGCCAGGTGAAGTTGCTGCGCAATGCGCTAAAGTGCGCTGCGCTGGGCGGCAAGTGCGCCGCGCCGGGCGGCCGGGTTGTCTACTCCACCTGTGCGCTGGAGAGAAGAGAGAACGAAGAGACGGTGGCAGAAGCCTTGCAAGGTGTTACGGGGTGGCGGCTGGAACGGTCGCACTACCGGCTGCCGGGCAGCGAGCCGGGCGACGGCTTCTTCGCTGCTGTGATAACATCAACTTAGTTCCGAAACCGCTGATTTTCCGCACTCTTTGGGCGTTATGATCGAGATTTTGCCCTCCATCCTGGCCGCCGACTTCGCCAACCTTGAGGCTGAGGTGGCGCGCGTGCGCTCGAGCGGCATCACGATGCTGCACTGCGATGTGATGGACGGCCACTTCGTGCCCAACATCTCCATCGGCGTGCCCGTGGTGGCGAGCCTGCGCAAGGTGACCGATTTGAAGCTGGACGTGCACCTCATGATCGAGGAGCCGGACCGCTACATCGAGGCCTTTGCCGAGGCCGGGGCCGATTCGATCTCGGTGCACCAGGAAGCCTGCCGCCACCTGGACCGGACCGTCCGGCTGATTCAGGGCACGGGCAAGCTGGCTGGTGTGGTGCTGAATCCGGCGACGCCGATTTCCACGCTCGAAGAGGTGTTGCCCATCGTTGACTATGTGTTGCTGATGAGCGTGAACCCTGGTTTCGGGGGACAGAATTTCATTGGGCGCGTCCTGGATAAGGTACGCGCCTTGGATCAGAAGCGCCGCAGCCTGGGTTTGGGTTTTCCGATTCAGATCGACGGCGGCATCAGCGCGCGCAACATCGGAGAATGTGTGCGCGCCGGTGTGGACTGGTTTGTCGCCGGCTCGAGCGTGTTTGGCGCGAAGAACCCGGCGGCGGCGATTGAAGAGATGCAGACCGAAGCCCGTGAGGCGACGGCTGTGGGGATATAAGCAATTGGCGCAGGAAACATGCAAGCAGGAGTGTTCTGGATGATTCGTCTTCGCAAACTGGCCCTGGTGGGCCTGACGGTGGCACTGGTGGCGGCGCTCTCCAGTGGCTGCGGCTTCCGCCGCAAAAAGTATGAGAACCCCATCGGCAAGGACACGCAACAGCCCGACAAGGTGCTCTTCGACAAAGCGATCAACGACATTGAGAAGGGCCGCTACGAAGTGGCGCGGCTGACGCTGAACACGCTCATGAACACCTACGACACGAGCGAGTACATGGCCAAGTCGAAGCTGGCGATCGCCGACAGCTGGATGCGCGAGGGCGGCTCACACGCGCTGGCGCAGGCCGAGGCCGAGTATAAGGATTTCATCCTCTTCTATCCGACGATGGAAGAGTCGGCCGAGGCGCAGGAGAAGGTCTGCATGATCCACTACAAGCAGATGGAGAAGCCGGACCGCGACCAGACGCACGCCGTGCGCGCCGAGGACGAGTGCCGCAACCTGCTGCTGCAGTTCCCGAACTCGAAGTTTGCCCCGCGCGTGGCGCAGACGCTGCGCAATATCCAAGAGGTGATCGCCGAGGGCGAGTACCGTGTGGGCGCGTTCTACCACAAGAAGGGCAGCTTCCCGTCGGCGGCCAACCGGCTGGAGAACATGGTGACGCACTACCCGCTCTATTCGCAGGCCGACGAGGCGCTGTGGCTCACCGGGGATGCGTATGCGAAGCTGGGGCCGCGCTTCAAGGAGCAGACCGTGGCCAGCTTCCAGCGGCTGGTGAAGGAGTACCCATTGAGCGCGCGGGCCGAGCAGGCCAAGGAAGAGTTGAAGAAGCTCGAGGCCGAGATTCCCGAGGCCGATCCGGTGGCCCTGGCGCGGATGCAATACGAGCAGGAGAACATGACCAAGAAAGGCATGATGGGCAACTTCTGGGGCGTGTTCAGCAAGAGCCCGGATACGCACCTGGCGGCCAAGAGCGGCAATCCGGCGACGACCAGCCTGCGGCCGAGCATTCCGGTGAGTGTGCCCACGCCGGAGCAGATCGCGGCGGCGGCGGCGCAGGCCGCGCAGCCCACCACGACCGACGTCGGCGTGACCACGGTGGGCCCCAACAGTGCGCTCGACACCAAGGACGACGCGCGCCTGCAAAACCAGCAGAAAAAGGAAACGAAGAAGAAGTAACGCCGCCTGATGCTGGGACGCATTCTACTGGCCGACGATTCGCCGCATGCGCAGCGCATGGGGGAACGCATTCTGCGCGAGGAGGGCTTTGAGCTGCTCACGGCCACCGATGGGGAAGAAGCGCTCGATCAGCTCTCACACGGCGCGCCGGATGTGATGCTGGCCGACGCCTACCTGCCCGGCACGTCGGGCTTCGAGCTTTGCCGCGCGGTGAAGAACGATGAGGCGCTCCATCATACGCGCGTCGTGCTGACGGCGGGCATGCTGGAGCCATTCGACGAGGAAGAGGCGAGGCGGGCCGGGTGCGACGGGATACTGAAAAAGCCGTTTGAAGCCAGCGCCGTGGTGGCGATGATTGTGCCGCTGGTGGAGGCTGCGCGCTATTCGCGCGGGCTGTTTGGCGCGGACGTTCCCGAGGGTCCGCCGCCGCTGCTGGCCGAGGGCGAGAAGATCGTGCGCGTGGTTGACCCGGCGCAGATGCGGCCCGACCCGGAGCGCGTGCGCGCCGCCATCACGCTTGCGCTGGACGCCTCGCTTCCGGCTATGATCGAAGAGATCACCGAGCGCGTCCTGGTGGCGCTGGGCCACTAAACACGCTCGCCTCAGAACAACCGAATATGCCCGACAACAGTTTCGACATCGTATCCGAGATCTCCATGCCCGAGGTTCTCAACGCCGTGCAGCAGGCGCTCAAGGAGATCCAGCAGCGCTACGACCTGAAGGATTCCAAGAGCAACATTGAGTTGAACGAGAAGGACAAGAAGCTGGTGTTGACCAGCGCCGATGAGTTCAAGCTCACCGCCGTCACCGAGGTGCTGCAAGGCAAGCTGGTGAAGCGCAAGGTGCCGCTCAAGGCCTTCACCTACGGCAAGGTGGAGCCGGCCGCCAACAGCACGGTGCGCCAGGAGGTGACCCTGCAGGTGGGCATCCCCATCGAGAAGGCGCGCGAAATTGTGAAGTTCATCAAGGACTCGAAGAAGAAGGTGCAGGCCGCGATCAACGGCGACCTGGTGCGGGTTTCGAGCAAGGACCGCGACACGCTGCAGGACGTGATTGCCGCCCTGCGCGGGCAGGATTTCGGCATCGACACGCAGTTCACCAACTACCGCAGCAACTAGCCGCGGGTTGCCATTTCCTCGGAACTTCCCTGCCCTGGCCTGCGTTCTCCTGAGCGGAGAGGGCAGAAACCATGTACTGCACACAATGTGGGAAAGAAATCAGGGACCTTGACCGCTTCTGCGGCCAGTGTGGAGTGGCGACCGGGGTCGACGGGCCAGGCGCCGGGCCGACCTACTACGGGCCGCCGGCTGGACCGCCGAAGAAGCTCATGCTCTCGCGGACTGACCGCAAGGTGGGCGGCGTGTGCGCGGGATTCGCGGATTACCTGGGTTGGGATGTGACCATCGTGCGCCTGCTGTTCCTGTGCGGAGTGGTCTACAGCGTGGGGCTGGCACTGGTGGCCTACCTGATCGCTTGGATCGTGATCCCGGTTCCGCCGCTGACGTACGCGCCGCAGGTGGTGAGCGGCGTTCCGGCCACGCGTCCCGCTTAGGCGGCCACGCGGTCGTACTGCGGCCTAACGTGCTGGACCAGGGTGGCCACGTCGTGGCCGACGCTGGACTGGATGGTGTAGCTCACGCCATTGCGCAACTCGTGCGGGGCGCAATGCAGAATGCGCGCCCACTCTTCGCCGCTGGGCAACTGCATCACCAGCATGGAGCCGGAGGGCGAGCCGTAGCCGGAACCGCTGGTGGCTGGACCCGCGCCCAATCCGTGATAGCTCCAGCGGAGGGTGCGGACCACGCCGAACTGTTCGGCCGTCTCCACGCAGAGAACCCCGCACAGCCCCCGTGAGCTCTGGTTCATTACCTGGAATCTGTAGTCCGCCATGACTTCTGTCCTCTCACCCTTACACGCGACAAGACGCGGCGCGGAGGATCAGGGTTTCGGCGGAAGCTCAGCCGTGGACGTGCTTGCGGGCTTCCTCAGACTCGTATTCACACTTCTTGCCGCTGCGGGCTTCGAGGATGGTGATGATCGACTTGGGCCGGCCTTTGGGCAATTCCAGCACCACGCCCTGGGCGACATTCTTTTCATCTTTGTAACCGACGGTGAGGAAGTGTTTGCGTTTCTTGGAGAACAGCGCCCAAACCGTGATCACGATGGCGACACCGACGCGGCGGCCGGCCTTCTGGCCATACTCGAGCGAGGTGATGCCGCGGTAGGGGATCTTGAAGCTGCCCTTGGGCGACATGAAGAGCACCGTTTGCGGGTCGGTGGTTTCCAGGTAGCCCTCGGTGGCTTCGGGCACGTCGGTGATGGTGCCGCCGACATACATCACCTGATCGCCGCGCACGGCGGCAGTGAGCGCGGCCGGAATCAGGCTCAGCCAGTGGCGCCGGAGCATGGTCACTTCGCCTCCTTTTCATAATGCTTGCGTGCGTCGTCGGATTCGAACTCCACCTTCTTGCCCGACTTTGCCTCAAAGGTGGTGATGACGGTGCGCGTCTCGTTCTTGGACAGCTCAAAGACGGCGCCCTGGCCCACTCCCTTGTCATCCCGGAAGCCGATGCTGAGGAAGTGTTTGCGTTTCTTCGACAGCAGGGCGATGGGACTGATGGCGATGGCCACGCCGATGCGGCGCCCGGACTTCTGTCCGTATTCCAGTGACGTGATGCCCTTGTAGGGAATCGTGAAGCGGCCCTTCTCGCAGTTGAACTCCGCGCCGGTGGGCGCATCGAGCGCGAGTTTGCCCTCGGTCTTGTCGGGGATATGCTGCATGGTGCCGCCGACGTACATCACCTCGTCGCCGCGCACGGCTGCCGGGGCGCGGCGGGAAAGGCTGAGGGCGGCGGCGGGAAGGAGCGCGGGAAGCGAAAGCAAACTGCGGCGGCTGATCAGGTGTTCGCCCATACTGGGGCCTAGTGTAGCGAACCGTGGGGCAGCGGTCCACGCGGGCCGAAGCGGGCTCCAGCGCGCAACCGGCGGCAGGCGAATGAGAGAATGACCGGGCCCTTTGGGAATGGCGCACTGCATCTTCCCGGCTGTCCTTTTTCTGGCGGCATGGACGGCCATGACGGGGCGCGGCATGTGCCGCGCTTGATCGACACGTCCGAGGCGATGGCGGAGGCGTGGCCCTGTTGTACGCTAACCGCTGAGGAGAATTCGTGACGGTTCAAGAACAGGCACGGCAATTGAGACAACGGCTCGCTGAGGGCGAGACCATCCTGGGCTGCTTTCTTTCGCTCGGCTCGGCGATTACGGCGGAGGTGATGGGCGCGGCGGGTTACGACTGCGCCGTGGTCGACCTGGAACATGGTTCCGGCGACGAGGTGAACATCCTGGCGCAGATGCAGGGTCTGGCGGCGGCGGGCTGCGCGGCCATTGTGCGCGTGGAATACAACCACCGCCAGCGTGTGCAGCGCGCGCTGGATGGCGGCGCGCATGGCGTGATGTTCCCGCGCGTGGAGTCGGCGGCCGAGGCACGGGCCGCGGTGGCCGCGATGCGCTATCCGCCTGAGGGTGTGCGCGGGCTGGCCTCGTCAGTGCGCGCCTGCGGCTACGGCGGCAATTTCCAACCCTACCTGGAAGGCTCAAAGGACTTGCTCAGCGTGATCCAGATCGAGTCGGGGACGGCTGTGGAGGATGTGGAATCGATCGCCGCGGTGGAGGGCGTCGATGTGCTCTTCCTGGGTCCGTGGGACCTCACGCTCAGCATGGGCATCCTGTGCCAGTTTGATCATCCGCGCTTCGTGCGGGCTGTGGAGCGAACCGCCGCGGCGGCGAAGGCGCACGGGAAGACCGCCGGCATCCTGCTGCCTCCCGGCAAGCCCGTGCGCGAGTATCACCAACTCGGCTACCGCTTCATCCTCTCCGGCGTTGATGCCATCTTCCTGCAGCAGGCGGCCTACGCCGCGGCGCGTTCGCTGCGCGATCAGCGCGCGACCTTGACTGGTGGAGAGTGAGCGCCATGGGAACTGGCCGCCTTCTGGTTTGCTGCGCGATGGCTGCGGCGCTGCTCCCGGCGCAGCCGCGCTATGACGTGTTGTTGAAGCACGGGCATGTGCTCGATCCGGCCAACCAGGTGGACGGCATCCGCGACGTCGCCATCGCCGGCGGCAAGATCGCTCGCGTGGCGGCTGACATTCCCGCAGCCGAAGCGCGCCAGGTGATCGACGTGAAGGGCCACTATGTGACGCCTGGGCTGGTCGATCTCCACGCGCATGTCTTCGGCTACGAAGGCGCCATTTTCCCGGATGACACGGCGCTGCCGGCCTGCACAACAACGGTGGTCGACGCCGGCGGCGCGGGCTGGCGCACCTTTGATGAGATGCGGAAGCGCATCATCGAACCCTCGCGCACGCGCGTGCTCGCCTTCCTCAACATCGTCGGCCACGGCATGATCGGTCCGAAGTTCGAGGACGACGTGAACGACATGGACCCGCGAAAAACAGCGGCTGCGATCGCCGCCAACCGCAGCCACATCGCCGGCATCAAGCTCGCCCACTTCGGCGGCGTGGGGTGGATCGCGCTCGACCGCGCCATCGCGGCGGGCAAGCTGAGCGGAACGCCGGTGATGGTGGACGACAAGATCTTCACCAACACCGGCCGCACCAGCCGCGAAAAGCTGCTCGACCGGATGCGCCCCGGCGACATCCACACGCACATGTACAACGACCGGCAGTTGGAGTTGCTCGACCGCTTCAGCGGCAAGCTGCAGCCGTACATGATCGAGGCGCGGCGGCGCGGCGTACTCTTCGATCTCGGCCACGGCGCGGGCAGCTTTCTCTGGCCCGTGGCAACCAAAGCTATGGAGCAGGGCTTCGCGCCAGATACGATCAGCACCGACCTCCATGCGTCGAGCATTCTGGGCGCGCAGTCGGATATGCCGAACTGTATTTCCAAGATGGTGACGCTGGGCATGACGCTGCCCGAGGCGATTGCGCGCTCCACCACCGCACCGGCCAAAGCGATTGCGCGATTCCCACAACTTGGCACGCTGTCAGTGGGCCAAGCCGCCGATATCGCCGTGCTGGAGATGCGCAGCGGCGTGTTCTCGTACAAGGACGCCTGGCAAAAGAAGATGCTTGGCACGAAGCGACTGGAGTGTGCGCTGACGGTGCGTGAGGGCCAGGTCGTGTTTGACCGCGGCGGGCGCGGCTTCCCGGAGTGGAGCACGGCCGGGGAGTACGAGGTGATCCGATGAGGCGGCTGGCGGGGCTGCTGTGCGCGCTGTGGCTGACGCCAGCCGGCGCGCCGCAGGAGATCTACGATTTGCTCATCCAGGGCGGCCACGTGATTGATCCGAAGAACCAGCGCAACGAGCAACTGGATGTGGCCGTGACGGCGGGCACGATTCGCAAAGTGGCACGCGATATTCCTGCGGCGCACGCACGCCGCGTCATCCCCGCGCGCGGCTACTACGTCACGCCCGGACTGATCGACCTGCACGCTCACTTCGACTCGCATGGTGATGCGCGGAGCGTGAACGTCGATCACAACTCGCTGCGCAGCGGCGTGACGACGGCCGTGGATGCGGGCAGTTCCGGCCACATGACGTTTGAGGCGTTCAAAACGCACATCATCGATCATGCCCAGACACGCGTGCTCGCCTTCTTGAACATCGACGGTGGCGGCATGCCGGGGAGAAGTAAGGGGAGCGGCTCCGCCGCGATGGACGCCGAAGCCGCGGCGAAGATGGCGCGCGCACATCCGCGGATCATCGTCGGGATCAGGGCGGGGCATGTTGCGTTCGCCAACTCCGAGGTGGTGGATGGCGCTCTGCGCGCCGCGGCGTTGAGCAGCACCGTTGCCATGGTCGATAGCGCCGATCAGGAGCCATTGCTCGAACGGATGCGGCCCGGTGATCTCTACACGCATGTGTACGGCCGCCCGACGCCAATCTTCGATGAGCAAAAGATGATCCGCGACTCCTTCTTGCAGGCACGCAAACGCGGCATTTTGTTTGATACCGGCCACGGCGACGACGGCTTTTGGTTCCGCGTCGCCGCGCCCGCCCTCCGGCAAGGCTTTCTGCCCGACACCATTTCCACGGGCCTGAACAAACGCAGCGCCCTGCTGCAACGGGCCACGATGACCAACGTGCTGTCGAAGTTCCTGGCCCTGGGGATGACGCTCGAGCAGGTAATCGAACGGGCCACGGTGAACCCGGCCAAAGCGATTCGGAGGCCTGAGTTGGGCACGCTCAGTGAAGGTAGTGAGGCTGACATCGCGTTGTTGGAACTTCGCGGCGGCGAGTTCGCCCTGGTCGACTCAGGCCGCGCCAAGCTCACGGCCAAACAGGAGCTGCGCTGCGTGCTCACCGTGCGCAGGGGCGCGGTGGTGTGGGATTCCGAAGGCCTGGCCGCCGGCGACTGGCGCGACGCGGGGCCGTATACGAATTTCAAATAGCCGCCGTCAGTCGACGTAGGCGATGCAGTCGATCTGCAGCAACTGTCCGGGGCGGCGAAACCCGGTGGCGCCGAAGTAAGAGCGGGCCGGGCGGTCCTTCACGAAGAAGGTGTTGTAGACCTCGTTCATCGGGTCCCAGTTCTTCTCCGGATCCACCAGCGCCACCTGCACCTTGAGCACGTTCTCCAGCGACGAACCAGCCTTGGCAAGCGACTCTTTCATGATCGTGAGCGCATCCGCGGTTTGCTCGCGTATGTCGCCCGGCTTGGGCTTTCGCTCGGGATACCAACCGCCGATTCCGCTCAGGAACAGCAGATGGCCTGAACGCACCGGCCCTCCGGCGATCTGCTTTTTCGGCGACCAGCCCCCAGGCGTTTGCGCCTGCGCAGCCCCCGCGCCAGCGCCTGCAAGGAGTGTGGCGGCGAGCATCGCGCGGCGGGAATCCGGTTTCTTCTTGCGATCCATCGCAACATCGTATCGGAATGCGCGATGATCCGCCCGCCGAGGGTTTGCCCAGCGGTGGCTCTCCGGCGATGAGGCATCATAGGGAAACCCGCTTTGCGGGCATTCTCCGGCCACTGGAGGTCGTGATGGACAGACGAGTCTTTCTGACAGCGCCCGCAGCCGCTCAGGCAGCGCTTCCCGGGCAAGCGCCGCCGAAGGAATCCGAAGCGGGCGGCACGGGCAGCACGTCGTATCAGGTGAACACCGTGATCGAACGGCGGGCGCCGGGCAAGCCGCACCAGGGCAAGGTGCTGGCCGCGATTCAACCGCACTGCGATGACATCCCGATCTTCGCCGGCGGCACGGTGCTCAAGCTGATTGAGGAGGGCTACACGGGATACCTGATCACGCTTTCCGACGATTCAGCGGCGGGCGATGGCGCATCGTATGGCGAGATCGTGTGGAAGAACGAACGCGACACGCAAGAGGTGGGCAGGAGGCTGGGGTGCAAGGACTCACTCTTCCTGAACTACCCGAACCACAACATGGATGCCTGGCCGATCATCGAGATTCGCGCGCGGCTTGTCTTTCTCTTTCGCGCGCTCAAGGTGGATACGGTGCTGGTGTACGATCCGTCGGCCTTGTACGAGCGCAATCCCGATCATTATGTGACCGCGCGGGCCGTGGAGTGGGCGGCGGCAACGGCGGGTTCGCGCTGGGACTATCCCGAACACTTTCTCGCCGGCGTGCAGCCGCACGCGCCCAAGGAACGCTACTATTTTGCGCGCGGTCCGCAATTGGTAAACCGCGTGGTCGACATCTCGGCGTTCATCGACCAGAAGGTGCATGTGAACCTCGCCAACGTGACGCAGGGTCCGGCCGGCGATCAGGGCGCGCGGTTGAAGCGGCGTTTGGCGCAAGAGGGCAAGAAGCTCCCCCTGCTTGGCAACGACGACGCCGCGGCCAACCGCGCCTACACGAAGCGCTTCGCCTTGTCACGCGACCGCACGCGCGGACAGGCGCACGGGCTCGAGTATGCCGAGTACTTTCACTACATCGGTCCCGATGAGTCAGAAGTGGATGACTATGTGCGGCGCAATGCCGTACCGCTTTAGAGCGCACAGCCCTGCGATACAATCGGCGCCTATGTCGCGGACTTGCTGCCTCTTCGCGCTTCTGCTGCTCAACGGCTTCGCCGCGCTCTGCCCGGCGCAGGAGAAGGTGTACGAGATACGCCGCACCGCCGGACCGATCACGATTGACGGCAAGCTCGATGAAGCGAGTTGGCGCGGCGCGGCGAGCGTGGGCGATTTCGGATTCCCCTGGCCGGAATCAGGCGAGAGGGAACAGACCGTGGCCAAGCTGCTCTGGGATGACGAGAACCTCTATGTCTCCTGGTATGCGCATGACCGCCACATCTCGGCGTCCATCACGCAGCGCCACGGCCCGGTGTCGAAGGACGACTGCGTGGAGATTTTCTTGAGCCCCAATCCGGCCAAGGTGACGAACTATTACACGTTTGAGATCAATGCCATTGGCACGATGCTCAATCGCGCGCGCACGGATTGGTGGAGCGGTCCGCCGACATGGGAACCGGAGGGCGTGCGCTATCGCACCACTTTCCACGGCTTGCCGCGCAAGGAGGAGTCGCCGCAGGACACACACTGGATTGTGGAGGCGGCGATTCCGCTGAAGAACTTCGCGCGCGACGCGGCCCACACTCCGCCTCGCGAGGGCGACGAGTGGCGGCTGAATCTGCAAAGGCTGGGCGGCATCACGAACGCGCAGGCGAGCACGTGGTCGCCTTTGCCGGCCGGCGTGCGCAGCTTCCACACTCCTGATGCGTTTGGGCTGGTGCGCTTCGTCAACCGCCGCGCCGCCGCGGCGCGCTAACCACGGTCAGCCCGTCACGTGCCGCTTGGCGGTCCAACTCGCGCGGCCATATTCGCCCATACGAACCTCGCCCGACATCGTGTCTCCGGCCACCTTGCCCGTGAAGGAATAGCTGAGGCGCTGCGGCCCGAATGGCAGCACGGAGAGAAGCGACACCTTGTCAGCGTCGACGCTGCCGGTTAGATCCCCTTGCAGTGCCCAGCCGAGATGGGTGCCCTGCACCGAATTGCCCTTGGTCATGATGAAGAGCTGGTGCGCGGCTGAGCCAGACTCGTACTGCACGGTGACATCCCAGCGGCCGGCGATGTCGGCACTGGGCGCGGCTGGGGAGTGTTTCTTCAGGCCCTTCGGTGCGCGGCGGAAGACATCGGCCAGGCGTGTGGCCACGGCCTTGTAATCGTCCGGCCGCAGGGCCGCGGGCCGGATGAGAAACGAGTTCCCTTCCCCGGAAGCGTGCGACATGATGCGCGGTTCGCCTTCGAGCAGTTGCCGCCCGACATCACCGGCGGTGAGTCCGACGAGGGACTGGTCCCAGGAGACCAGGAGTGTCGGAAACGGCCCGCCGCGCTGCGGTCCGCGCACCTCCGCCTTCACGCCGGGAACCTTTGTGATGGCCTCGCTGATGTGCGCATACCACGACTCCCATTCGCGGTACTCGGCCTTGATGTCGCGTTTCTGAACCCACGTCTCCACGGCGACCACCATGCCTACGATCTCTTCCTTGCTCACCTTCATCGGCCTGCCGAAGGCGTGATGCGGAGCGCTGTTGGCCCAGGCCGCGCGCACCAGGTCCTTGCGGCCCACCAGCAGGCCCGCCGTTTGCGGACCGCGCAGAATCTTGCCGCCGCTATAGGCCACCAGGTCAGCGCCGAGGGCGATGTAGGGGTTGGGCACGATGAGGTAGTCGGCGGCGGCATCGACCAGAATCGGCACACCGGCCTTCTTCGCGATGGGCGCCACCTCGCGCAGCCCAAAGCGCGCGCTGCCGAAGTGCACGCCGAGAATCTGGATCATCGCCGTGTGCGGGCCGATGGCCGATTCCAACTCGGCCGCTGAATTGACTTCGATGATCTCGACGCCCAGGCCGCGCGTGGCATGGTCATACACGTCGCGCGACTCGCGCGGCATGATCACCTGGTTCTTCAATCCGCGCAGGTTGGGCAGTTGCTGCATCTTCTCCGGATCGGCTCCGGCGATGCAAGCGGCCGTGGCGTGGGAAAGTGCGGCGGCTGCGCCGGAGGTAACCAGCGCCCACTCCACGCCCAGCAGTTCGGCCACGCGCGCCGAAGCCTTCTCCATCAGTTCATCGAGGTTGACGTGAAACTGCGAAGCCTGTTCGATGGCGGCCACCACTTCGGGCAGCGTGCGCGATCCACCGTTGATGGTGAGCGTCGCCGTCGTATTGATGAAGGGGCGGACACCGAGGCGCAGGTAGACGTCGGGCGAAGCCGGGGCCGCGGCAGCCGGCGTTGTGGTGATCGCAGCGCCGGCCAGCGCCGCCACACCGCCTGTACGCAACAGGTCGCGGCGGTGCGTGCCCCGCCGGTCCGATTTCTTGCTTCCAGCCATTGCCTGCCTCCTGCTCCCTCGTCGCGATGCGCGAGGCAATCCCCAGCGCGCCACGTATGAGAACTCAGCATACTGGAATTCGCCGCAATGCGGATCCGGCGCGATAGGATAGCGCCATGCTTTCTGTCTTCTGCTCTCCCAGCCGCTATACACAGGGCCGCGGGGCGACCGCTCAGCTTGGCGCTGAGATGAAGGTGCTCGGCTTGCCCGGCCCGGTGCTCATCGTGGCCGGGCGTTCGGCGCGGGAGTTGCTCACCGGTGTGTGGCGCACCTCGCTGGGCGAGGCCGGCTACCACTTCTCGGTTTATCCCTTCGGCGGGGAGTGCTCGCATGCGGAGATCGCGCGCATTGTGGAGGCGGCGCGTGCGTTGGGCGCGGCGGCCATTGTCGGAGCGGGCGGAGGCAAGGTGTTGGACGCTTCGCGCGCCGCCGCCGCGCAGCTCGGGCTTGCGGCGGTGAACTGCCCGACCGTGGCTTCCAGCGATGCCCCTTGCAGCGCGCTCTCGGTGATCTACACCGATGAAGGTGTCTTCCAGGAATATCGTTTCTATCGCAAGAATCCAGAGCTTGTGCTGGTGGACACCGAGGTGGTGGCGCAGGGCCCGCCGAGGTTGCTCGCCGCCGGCATGGGCGACGCGCTGGCCACCTGGTTTGAGGCCCGGACGTGCGTTGCCGGCCATGTTCGCAACATGCGCGGCGGAGCCTCCACGCGCAGCGCGCTGGCCCTGGCGCAGCTTTGTTATCAAACTCTGATCGAAGATGGGCCCGAGGCCCTGCGCGCCGTATCGCTCAAGGCCGTCACACCGGCGCTGGAACGCATTGTGGAAGCGAACACTCTGCTTTCCGGACTTGGGTTCGAGTCCTCCGGGTTGGCGGCGGCTCATGCCGTGCATAACGGTCTCACCGCGGCCCCGCCCACGCGCCGTTACTACCACGGCGAGAAGGTCGCCTTCGGCGTGATCGTGCAACTGGTGCTGGAGGGCGCCTCGCACACGCAGTTCGCTGAGGTGTTTCGTTTCTCCCAGGCCGTCGGACTGCCCGTCACGCTGGCGCAGATCGGCTGCGGCGATCTTTCCGCCGAGACCCTGCTGCAGGTGGCCGCCCGCACCACAGCGCCCGGCGAGACCATCCACAATGAGCCCTTCGAGGTGACATCCGAGATGGTGCGCGACGCCATCCTCGCCGCTGATGCGGCCGGCCGCGCCTGGCTGGCTTCCGGGAACTGAGTCCGCTCACCGCTCCCACGGCGCGCGCTGAAAACCAGGCGCCGCTTCGCGCCCGAATCGCAGCGCCGCCTTGCCGGTCTCATACGCTCCGATGTCGGGCCCCGCGCCCGTGAAGCCGTCGTTGAAACCAGGCAGACGCACGCCGGTGTCGAGCGCCGGGTTCTTCGCCTCCACTACGGGGTCGGTGATGCTGAAGGCTTTCCCGTTCTTGTTGTATTCGACGCGCCCCCACTGAATGCGCGGCACAAACGGGGCGAGAAACCACTCCTGGCGCTCGCTAGTGAGAAACATCGAGCGAACGAAGCCGCCGCCCAGGTAGCCGCCCGTGAGGTCATTCGCGAAATCGTTCTTCGGTTCGCCGCGATCGGCCGGATAGGAGCGCCCGCGTGCATGAAGGATGTTGTTGCGGCTCACGGCGTTGTGCAGTTCGTGGCTGCTGAATACGTCGAGCGCGCCGTGCGGCTGCAGCGCCGTGTTGTGAAAAATGAAGCGGTAGCCGAGGCCTGTGCTGACGCGCTCGCCGTTGAGCGTCACCGTGTTCATGCCGGTCTTGATCATCATGCCGCCCGAGGTGTCCTGGTGCGACACGCGGCTCAGGCCGAACACATTGCGGAAGACATACAACGGCCCCATCGCCGTGGCCGCCGTGGCCACGTGGACGAAGGTGTGATGCAGGTAGTTGCTCCAGATGCGCACGTTGCGGTTGGCCCCTTCGCTTTCGATGGCGTCATCCCAGCAGTGCGAGACGATGTTGCCGTAGATGTCGGAATCGCGGTTCGGGCTGCCTTCGAAGCTGTAGTTGCTCCCGCCGCCGATGCCGTCGTTGTAGCCATGGTCGTCGCTGGAGCGAATCGTGTTGTAGCGGATCACGTTCTCGCCGCTGGAATCGATGAGCGTAATCGCCTGCGGCCCCGAGGGATGGCCGCTCTCCCAATCGTTCGCCCCGCCCCTGGGATGCTCGATGAGATTGCGCTGCACGATGAGATGCCCGGCGCCCTTTTCGGCGTAGACGGCGCTATCGGAGCCGCTGAGCACCCCCCACACGCGCGCCCCGCCGAGGCGTCCCCAGCCGGTGATGCGGCAGTCCTCGATCACTACGTGCCGCACGCCGGCCTTGATCAGCACGCCATGCACGGCGGCGTTCTTCAACTCCAGGCCGCGCAGGATCACATAGTCGGCCTCGACGACAATGTTGTGATCGGAGAGGTTGAAGACGTCGCTGGTGAACTTGCCGCCCGCCGCCGGTGTCACCACATGCCAGGCCTGCGCCGTGCCGCCTTCGCTGATGGACAGCGTGCGATCGGTCGCGCCGCGCAGTTCCGTGGTCTTGCCCACGGGGAAGCGTTCGCTCCAGGTGCGCGCGCGCAGCGTGGCCTTCGCGCCGCCCGCCTCCAGTTCCACCTCGTACGCCGTGTCGGCGTTCAACTCGACGAGCGAGCCGCGATACTGCTTCTCGCGCGCGTCGTAGACGAGCGGATAACCGTCGCGCCAGTCACCGCCGCCGGCCGCGCGATAGCGCACCCGGCACTCGCCCGGCGCCTGTGCACGGGTCCAATACAGGCCCAGCGATTCGAACGTAGGAATTGCCGACGGATTGGCCTGCCCGGATTGGGCTTGCAGGGAAGGAGGCGCCCCGACCGCGATCCACAGCAGGCAACATCCCAGAATGGCGGCAGGCAGGCGCGTATGCGGTTCCATGCGTTCCAAGGTACTACCGCGCGCGGCCCGGCGGCGCGTTGTCATGCGAAGCTGGAAGCGGAGGCTTCCACGACATGAATTGGAGCGCGGCGGGCGCGGCGTTGTTGGCGCTGGCGGTGATGTTGGGCGCCTTCGGCGCGCATGGATTGAAGGGCAAGCTCGACGCCTATTCGATAGGCATTTATGAGAAGGCCGTGTTCTATCACTTCATCCACGCGCTCGGATTGTTGGTGGTGCCGGTGCTGGCGCGGCTCGATGCGATCAAGCCGGGGCAGGCGTTGCTGGTGTGCGCGCTGCTGGCGGCGGGCATCCTGATCTTCTCCGGCAGCCTGTATCTACTGGCGATTCTCGGCATGCGCTGGCTGGGGGCGATCACGCCGCTGGGCGGGCTCAGCTTCATCGCCGCCTGGATCGCGCTGGCCTGGGCCCTGGCTCGCCACTAGAGCGCGTCCGGTGAGGCCAGGCGGCGCTTTCGCTTGTGGCGGGGCGGGCGGGTGATATAGAATCGCCTGCGTGTCTGGAAACCTCACTCGCGTGTTGATCGCTGCCGGCGCCGCCGGTTTGCTGGGGATGGCTTACAACGGAACAAGCACGTCGTCGGTGATGGCTTCGGCCGCCAACGCCTTTCTGAACTCTCTCACCGAAGAGCAGAAGGCCAAGGCCACCTTTGCCTTCGACGGCGAGGAGCGGTTCTTCTTTCACTTCGTGCCGGGGAACAACATTGAACAATCGCTCAAGCGTTCGCGGCTCGGCTTGACGCTCGGTGAGATGCAGCCCTACCAGCGCCACCTGGCGATGTCGCTGTTGGCCTCGGCGCTGAGCCAGGCCGGCTTCATCAAGGCCACCACCATCATGAGCCTGGAAGACGTTTTGCGCATTCTCGAAAAGGACGACGGCAAGCGCCGCGATCCGCTTAAGTATCACTTCAGCATCTTCGGCACGCCGTCAGACACCGGCTCCTGGGGCCTGCGCGTGGAGGGCCACCACTTGAGCCAGAGCTTCGTGCTCAAGAACGGCAAGCTGGCCGGTTCGCCCTCATTCTTCGGCACCAATCCGGCTGAGGTTCGCGAAGGGCCTCGCAAGGGTCTGCGACTGCTCGGCCGCGAGGAGGATCTGGGCCGCGCACTCTACACCTCGCTCACCGCCGCGCAGAAGAAGACGGCCCTGGTGCAGGAGAAGGCGTTTGCCGACATCCTCACGGCGGCATCGCGCAAGGCGTCCATCGCCGGACAACCCGACGGCCTCAGCGCCGCCAAGATGACGGCGCGGCAGCGTGAGATGCTGGCCGCCATTGTCGAAGCCTACGCCGCCAACATGCCTCCGGAACTCCAGGCCTACCGCATGGGCCAGTTCAAAGCGGCCGGAACAAATGTGAATTTCGCCTGGGCCGGCGGCGAGAAGCTGGGCGACCCGCATTACTACCGCATCGCCACGCCGAAGTTCCTCATCGAGTTCGACAACACGCAGAACGGCGCCAACCACGTCCACTCGGTGTGGCGCGACTACACCGGCGACTTCGGCGGCGACCTGCTGGCGCAGCATTACCAGGAGAGCCACACCCAGGTCGCCCGGCGCTAACCGGACCCCCCTCCGGCCTGACAGCGGAAGTGTGTCGAAACCGGGCCCTCCCGCCCGCCATCCAATTGAGTATTGGGACAAACCAGTAAGATGGAACGGATGGTTGCGCGCAGGGTCTTCTTAGCGGCGATGGGCGGAGCGGCATATGCCGCCGACGCGCACAGCGCCCCTTCCGTACGGCAACGTTTTCTCGACAGCGCCACCGAGTTCGAATTCCAGCGCTACACCGAGCCCGGCTTCGCGAGCGAGTTGCCGCGCTCCAATGCCATCGCCTTTTCGCGCCGCGGGCGCTTTCTGCTCTATACCTCATCGCGCGGCGGCGCGGCTCACGCATGGGCCATGGACCTCCGCTCCAGCGAACACCGACAACTGAGCGAAGGCGAGCCCATCGATGCGGCCTCGCTCACGTTGGCCCCGGATGAGCGCAACGTCCTCTACGTTTCGAGGAACCAGCTCTGGATGACGCCTTCGTCCGGCCTCAGGCCCCGCTCTCTCTTCACCAGTGAAGCCGGATGGCAGCCCGGGGCCGGCGTCGCCGCCATCCCGGATGGGCCCTCGGCCATCGTGGTGGAACAGCGCGAGGGCGGTTCGCTGCTGCGCCGCATACCACTCGCCAAGGGCTCCATGGCCGTGCTGGGCGAGTTCCCGCTGGCGGTCCTGGATCCGATGCCGCGTCCCCGCCGCGCTTCGCTGGCTGTGCGTGACGCCGAAGGCGGGTTGTGGCTGGCGTTTCTCGACGGTGCGAAGCCGAAGAAGCTGAAAACGGAGCCGGGCAAACTGCTGGCCGCTGAGTGGAGCCGCGACGGCAGGACGCTGGTGTACCTGCTTGACCCGCTTACGGCGGGCAAAGCCAACGTGCTGCGGGAACTGAATCCAGATACGGGCGAGGACACGCTGCTTTCGGTCACGAGCCAGTTTGCGAGCTTCAGCGCCAACTCCGACGGCAGTGTGATTGTCGGCGCCAGCCGCGGCAAGGCGCAGCCGTACGTCCTGCTCCTGGTGCGCTCGGTCAAGCGCGAGCTGACCATCTGCGAACACCGCTCCAGCGACGCCGCGGCCGTCAAACCGCGCTTCACGCCCGACAGCCAGCGCATCTACTTTCAAAGCGACCGTGAAGGCAAGCCGGTCCTCTACGGTATGGCCGTTGACAAGCTGGTGGAGAAGACCGAAGAGGAAGCCGAGCGTTGAGCAGCGGCGGTTAGCGCGGGAATCCCGGCGTGCCGCCCGCCGGGGCGCCGCGTTCGAAGTCGAATCCAACAGCCGCCGCGCGCCTGCGCATGCGTTTGCGCTGCTGCTTGCTCTGGTACATGCGATGGTCGGCTTCGGCGAGCAGTTGTTCGGCCGAAGGGCCATCGTGGGGAAACTGCGCGATGCCCACACTCAGCGCGATGTCGGCTTCGGGACACGCCGAACCGGCAGCCGCCGATACAGCGTGGTCGAGCATGGCGACCTTGTCCTGGAGATCGCCCGGCTTCATGCCCGGCATCAGGATGACGAACTCGTCGCCTCCCATGCGGGCGACATAGTCGTATTCACGCACGCTCATTCTCAGCGCCTTGGCCACGGCGCGCAGGACGTTGTTGCCCTCGAGGTGGCCGTAACGGTCGTTGACGAGCTTGAAGCCGTCGAGGTCGGTGACCAGCACGGCCAGTGTCCCGTTGACCCGCTTGGCGCGGGCAATCTCGTTCTCCAATTGCAGGAAGAGCGAGCGTGAGTTGGGCAGCGCGGTGAGGAAGTCAGTGGACGCCGACGCGGTGGCCTGCTCATACTTCAGCGCGTTTTCCACCACCACGCCCAGCTTGTTGGTCACCGTCAGCAACACGCGCAGGTGGTCCTTGGTGAACGACTCGGCCGTGCGCCGGCTGAGCATGAGCACACCCGCCAGTTGCTCCACGCCCATGAGCGGTAAGGCAAGCGCCGATTCCAGTTGTCCGGCGCGCACGCCATCGGCGGCGCCCAGTTCCACGCGCGGGTTGCCGTTCACCACCGGACTGCGGTGCAGGGCCACCCAGCCGGCCAGGCCCTGCCCGACCGGGATCTCGCGGGCCAGCAGAATGGAAGCGCAGTCGCCGCTGGCATAGCGAGGCGAAAGCTGGTCCTCGCGCAGCACGTAGATGGTGATGGAGTCGAAGGCGATGAGTTGCTTGAGCCCGGTGGAGAGCACTGACAGCGTCTCATCCAGATGCAGCGAGTTGCCCAGCTGCTGCGCCAGCTCCAGCAGCAGCTGGGCCTCCTGGCGAGCGGCGGCAATACTGTCAGAGAACGCCGGCCGGCCAGGCGGCTGCGCCAGGGATGGATGGGCCCGATCCCGCTGCGCCAGTTCGGTAGCGACATCACGTTCCACCACCGCGTGCAGCCGTTCGCGTTCAGCCAGCCGGGCCTCCCAATCGCGATAGCCCCGGAAGAGCGACTCCAGCACACGCGGGTCGAAACTTGCGCCCGACTCGGCAGCCATTTTGTCCAGCGCCTGCTCCATCGAATAGGCCGGGCGGTAGGGCCGCCCGGAGATCAGGGCGTCAAAACAGTCGACCACGGCGAGCACGCGGGCGCCCATCGGGATCTCTTCGCCGCGCAGCCCCGACGGGTAGCCGCCCCCGTTCCACTTCTCGTGGTGGTAGCGCACAATCCGCGCCACCGGGTAGGGAAAGTCCACGCGCTCAAGGATCTCCGCTCCGATCGAAGGGTGGATCTTTACCTTTTCAAACTCCTCGCGCGACAGCCGCCCTGGCTTGGCCAGGATGTGCTCCGGCACGGCGAGCTTGCCTACGTCGTGCAGCACGGCGGCGGCGCGCAGAGCCTCCAACTCTTCTGGCGGCAGCCCCAGATCCTGACCGATCGACTGGCAATAGAGTTGCATCCGCTGCAGGTGATTCTGCGTCGTGTGGTCCTTGGCTTCAATCGCCAGCGCCAGAGCTTCAATCGTGCGCATGTGCAGCTCGGCCATGCGCTCCAGGTGGTGTTTCTGATTGGCCAGCCGGCCGAGGTAGGAATGCGAGGCGCAGTGAGCAATGAAGGCGAACGGCAACAACAGCACCGGCGATTGGCCGCCCAGCAGCGATTGCGAGAAATGAAACAAGGCCGCCAGAATGGAGCCGGCCAGGTAATAGGGAAACGCCCACATGTTCAACTCGCGCCAGGCCAGCGCCAGGTTGCCGCCCGCGCGGAACGCCGCCCAGGCCGAGACGGCGAATGTGTTCATGGAATACAAAACACCAGAGGCGACCATCAGGCGGTAGACGCTGTGCAGCTCCTCGTGGCTGAGCCAGCCGGAGCCGTAGACGCGGTAGGTGATGGTAATGGCGATGGCCGTCGCCGACACCTGGTAGAGGAGAGGTGGGGTCATCTTCGGGCGGTCAAACCGGTAGATGTAGCCTTGCAGCAAGACCGTGCTCGCCCCAATGACCAGGGTCTGGCTCAGGGGCAGGTCGAGTACGCCCAGCAGGACGAAGACGAAATTGATGCTGATGGGACCGTGACGGTGGGGAAGGCGCACCCGGACACCGGTCGCGCTGAGGGCGATCAGGAAATAGAGATACCCGCGGGGAGTATTGAGCGATTGCCAGTCGGAGAGCCCGGAAAACAACGTTCCGAGGCCCAAGGCGATCACCACCCAGGTAAAAGCCCTGCCCGTCCAATTGGCTGCGGGAGCCAAAGTCATTGTGTCATTGCCCAGGTTGTGCGTCACCCAGAGGGGTACGTTCCCGGGAATAGTCCTCCGGTAGTGTATCGGACTAGGCTGAGGACCCCTACAGGGTGGAAATCAGGGGATTTCCGACTTTCCGCAGCCTTCACCAATTGTGGTCGAGACGACAGTTGTGATCGGTGTGCGATTTCGCCACACCGTCTGCCTGTCCACGCGAAACGAAGCCAAACCGGAGTATCATCCCGCGTCTGGTAACCGCAGGCGCATGTCAATCGCCGAGAATGTGTGGCATATCGCACAGGATTGCGCCAGAATATTGTAATCCCTATGGCTTCCAGGCTTCTCTCGTCGGCACTGTTGGTTTCGGCCTTGGCTTTACTGCGTGTGAAAGAAAAGCGCCGCAGGCGGGAAAGAAGATGGAAGGGGGACCGGTACAGGTTCGCACCGCCCCCGTCGCGACGCGCCAACTGACGCGTGTCGTGGAGTCGGTGGGTACCCTCTATCCCTTTGACGAGGTAGTGATTAGTGCGGAAATCGAAGGCCGGATCGTGGAGGTGAACTACGATCTGGGGGATATGGTGAAGGAAGGTGCCGTGCTGGCCCGGGTGAGCGACGAGGAGCAGCGCTACATTCTCGCCCAGAACGACGCCCAGCTTCGCCAGTCGTTGGAAAGATTGGGGTTGCGGGATGAAAAGGACCGTGTCCGCGACATCAATGAGACTCCCGAGGTACGCCGCTCCCAGGCCGACCTGACCGAAGCCACGCAACGCTACAAACGCCTGGTGGCCCTGGTGGACCAGAAGATCGGCGCCCAAAGCGACCTCGACGCCGCCAGCGCCCGCCTGCAGGCCATGAAGGCCGGCTACGACGCCACCCTCAACCAGACGCGCAACCTGATCCAGGAGGTGGAGCGGTTTAAAGCCATCGTCGAACTGCAGCGGAAGAAGCTGCGCGACACCACCGTGCGCGCGCCCTTTGCCGCCAGCGTGAAGGAACGGACGGTCACTCAGGGCGCCTACGTGAGGCCGAACGCGCCGCTGTTCACGCTGGTGAAGACCTCGCAACTGCGGCTGCGGCTGGAGATTCCCGAGCGCATGGCCCCGTGGACCAAAGTGGGCCAAACCTGCGAAGTGCGCGTGGAGGCGTTCAACGACCGCGTGTTCCGCGGGCGCATCTGGCGCGTCTCGCCCACGGTGGAGCAGACCAAGCGCACCTTCATTGCCGAGGCGCTCATCGACAATCCGGATAACGTCCTCAAAGCCGGCTCCTACGCCCGCGGCAAGCTGACCACGGAAAAGGTGGACACCATCCGCGTTGTGCCGAACCGCGCGGTCACCTACATCCTGGGCACGAACAAAGCGTTCGTGGTGAATGAAGCCGGAGTTGTCGATGCCCGCGACGTGAAGCTCGGCGAGCGGTTTGAGAACGAGATCGAGATTACCGAGGGCCTGCAGCCCGGCGAGCGAGTGGCCACCACCGGCATCAACCGGCTCGATACCGGCGCCAAGGTGACCATCGTCACCGGTCCGGAGCCCGAACGCAAGGGCGGTGCACCGCGTTCGGCTTCGAACGACAGCGGGAAGAACCCGGCCAGCGAGTAGCCGCCTATGAGCTGGTTGCGCGGACTCCTGCTGTTACTCGCACCGGCCCTGTGCGGCGCCGCCACGCAACTGCTCGTCACCGTAGTCGACGCCAAGACAGGCGAGGCCATCAGCGGCCTCAAGCCGGGTGACTTCAACATTACCGACGCCGGCGCGGCCAAGGTGATTGAAGCCGTCGAATACAAGACGGGACTGGTGGACACCATGCTGCTGGTCGATGCCAGTCTGGTGGGCCACATGGTGCAGCCCCTGGCCGCCTCTCTCATCGCTGAACTGGGCGAGAAGGAGCAGATGGGCCTGGTCGCCTATCACTCTTCACCCGATCTCGTGCAGGACTTCACCTCGAGCAAACAGACGCTGCTCGAAGCCGTGTCGCGGATCAAGTTCGGCAACGACCCGCGCGTGCTCGATGCCGTCTACGCCACCGCCGACGGCGGCTTCCAGAACGCCACCTACCGCCGCGTGATTCTGCTGCTCACCGCCGGAATGGAAGGCAACAGCCGCGTCACCGACAAAGCCGCCGTGAAGATGTGCCGCAAGAACGGCGTGAGCGTGTTTCCGGTTTACGCCACCGGCAGCGAGCGGGGCCTCATGCGCATGCTGGCTGAACAGACCGGCGGGGCCAGCTTCTCCATCCGAGACCTCGGCAAGGCCACCGGCAAGCCCGCCCAGCGCATCTTCGAGGCCATGCGCGGCCACTACATCGTGACGCTCAAGGGCAACCTGGCGCTCAGTGAAAAGCTGAAGGTGAGCCTGACCGGCTCACGCAAGGCGCTGGTGTCGGCCCTGCCGCTGGAATAGGGCCGCTGGAACGGAAAAAGGCTGCCCGCGCCTGCGAGCAGCCTCTCTGGATTTCCGTTGGGTGCGTTTAGTTGGCGGCCCGCGTGGCCTGCACCTTGGGCTGAGCCAGGTAGCCGACGATCATGTCCTTGCGGATCTCGTTCACCACGAGTTCCACCGGCTGGCGGTATTTGGACATGTAGAACTGCACCGGCTCGTTGACGTTCTTATCTTTCTTCTCGAAGCGCTTGTCGTCGGCGACGATCTCGACGTTGTAGCGGTTCTTCTTCGGGTCAGCCTTGGTGAGGCGGACCGAAATGTCGGCGACCTTCACCGGCTGCTTCTGCTTGGCCAGTTTGAACTCGAAGTAGTTGCGCTCGCCAAGTTGCCGCAGCGCCGCAAGCTCCTTGCCGTTAGTGGCAATGAGGCCGCTCTGGACGCCCAGGTCGCCGCTGGTCCGCTTCAGGTCCTGAATGGTCTTGTCGAGTTCGCTCTTGGTGGAGGCGACTTCCTGCTTCACGGTGCCGACCTCGGTGGATACGGCGCCGATCTTATTGTCCGCCGTGGCCGCCACCTCTTCGACCTTCGTCGAGAACTCCTGCTTGGTCTGCTCGTTGGCGCGCTTGGTTTCGGCGGCCAGCCGGGCGCTCAGATCGTCGGCGTGCTTGAGAGCGTCGGTCTTAGCCTGGCCCGCGGCCATGGCCGCCTGGCGGCGCGCCGCTTCCAGCTCTTCCTTCAACCGTTCCAGGTTGCGGCGGCTGGCCTGTGTGGACATTGACGACGTCTCCTTGATGTTGGAGACCTCGTTCAGAAGCGATTCGCGCATCGTGGCCACTTCGGTTTTCACCGCGTCCAGTTGCAGGAACAGGTAGACGTTGGCTGCCAGCAGGGCAATCACGATGCCGAACAAGATGGGAATCTTGAGCCCGGCGCCTTCGGACGGGGAGTACGGATCACTCACGGCCAATTACCTCCACAACGATTGGTTTGTCTCTTTAGTGTAACTGATTCAAGGGGATGGACGGCGGCGCGGGGAATCGCGTTTCAGACAATGCGCAGTCCTTTATTCCCCGCCCGGTTTGCTCATCGCCGACGAGGCCGGATGGGCGAAGGAAAAGCTCTCCTGGCGCGGCAGGCCGGGCTCGAAGCAGCGCCGGCAGCGCGCTTCATACATCCCGGCCGCGCCGACGACGATCAGGTCCTCATTCTCCACGAGCCGCTGCGTGTGCTTGGCCAGGTTACCGCAGCGCATGCAGATGGCCAGCGTCTTGGTGATGGACTCGGCCAGGCAGAGCAGGTCGGGAATCGGCACGAAGGGCCGCCCCATATAGTCGGTATCGAGGCCGGCGATGAGCACCTGTTTGCCGGAGTCGGCCAACTGGGTGGCGATCTCCACCAGGTCAGGCCCCATGAAATTGGCCTCGTCGATGCCGATCACCTGCGTGCGCCAGTCCATCTGCGTGAGGATCTCGCCGGGGTGGTTGATGGCGATGCTCGGCAGCCGCGTGTCGGAGTGGCTCACAATGTGGTCCTCGGAATAGCGCGAGTCCAGGGCGGGCTTGAAGACCTGCACGCGGCGGCGCGCGATCATGGCGCGGCGCAGGCGGCGGATCAACTCCTCGCTCTTGCCCGAGAACATCGGACCGCAAATCACCTCAATCCAGCCCATGTGGCCGACGATGACATCCATCCTGGATATGATGCCACGCGGAGGGTGGTCCGGTGTGTGGGGCCGAGCGACGTGCGCCCCGGGGCGCGAAAGCCGGACGCGCGCAGAAGCGGTTTCCCTGCCCTGTGATAGACTCCGCGCGATGCGTCTGCTTCCGCTTTTCCTGCTCGCCTTTGTCGCCGCCTGGTGCGCCGAGGAGCGCAACGACATCGAATTTGCCCGCCCCGGTGGCGAGCCGCTCACGCTCGACGCCTCCATCCCCGATGGGAAAGGCCCCTTTGCCACTGTCATCGTCGTGCACGGGGGCGGTTGGGAGAACGGCACAAAGCGCAGCTACGACAAGCCGTTGCTGCCCGTGCTCACGGAGGCCGGCTTCGCCTGGTTCACCATCAATTACCGGCTCGCGCCGAAGCACCCGTATCCGGCCGCGCTCGAGGATGTCGAGGCCGCCATCCGCTGGGTGAAGGCGCACGCCAAGGAGTACAAGGTAGACCCGCGCCGCATTGCGCTCATGGGCGAATCCGCCGGCGGTCACCTGGTGGCTCTGGCGGGCGTCCGGCCCACGAGGGATACGCGCGTGGCCGCCGTGGTCGACTTTTACGGCCCGCACGACCTGGTGAAACGCGAAACCGAGCGCGGCGAGGTGGGCAAGAACCTGCGCCAGTTCCTCGGCATCGACAAGCTCGACGCCGCCGGCATCGACAAACTGCGCGAGGCCTCGCCCGCGACGTATGTGAAGAAGGGCCTGCCGCCGTTTCTTTTCATCCACGGCACAAAGGACGCCGCTGTTCCCTACGACCAGTCGCCGCTGCTCTGCGACATGCTGAAGGCCGCCGGGAACCGCTGCGAGGTGTTCACCGTGGAGGGCGCTCCGCACGGCATCGGAGCCTGGGAAAAGAACCCCGCCTGGCAGGCCTACAAGCCCAAAATGGTGGAGTGGCTGCGCCAGACGCTGCGCTAGTCTGCGCTATAATCTGACCTCTTACACTCGCTTCAGGAGGGCTGCGTGGCGGAATGGCAATTTGCGGATACGGTGCCGGCGGAAAAGCTGGCCATGGTGCACTTTTTCTCCGTGGTGCAGAAGGCGGGCGACCGTGAGGTGGAGTTCCTCATCACGGTGAAGGAGTATGCCGAGCCGGCTGACCCGATGATGAAGTTCTTCGCCACCACCGACAAGCAGACCAATCAGAAGACAACGCCTTTCCGCCCCTGCGGTTGGGGAAAGACGCTGCTGCAGGCACTCTCGGATTGCACGCGGGCCATCCGTAAGTTCCCTTACGAAGGCGAGTGAATTCCGGGCACGCGCGCGGCCGGATGTGCGGGCAGGTGCAAGGGGCCGGGCAGAGGCGAGGCCCGCCGGCGCTTAGGCGACCGGCACGGCTTCCTCTTCGGGCGTCAGCTCGCGCGTGAACTTGCACTCCTTGTTCGGGCAGGCCGCGAAGTTGCCCTTCTTGAGCCGCTTCTCCACCAGGAACGGTGAGGCGCAGTTCGGGCACTTCTCGACGATGGGCTTGGACCAGGCGACGAAGTCGCACTCCGGATAGGCGTTGCAGCCGAAGAAGGTTTTGCCGCGCTTGGAGCGGCGCTCAATGATGTCACCCTTGCCGCACTGCGGGCAGGTGACGCCGATCGTCTTCTGCTTCACATACTTGCAGGTGGGGTAGTTGGAGCAGGCGGTGAATTCGCCAAAACGGCCCGACTTCAGCACGAGATTGCTCCCGCAGGTAGGGCAGGTTTCCTCCAGCGGTACATCGGCTTTCTTCTGTTGCGCATTGCCGAGCTGTTTCGTCGTCTTGCAGTCCGGATAGCCGGAGCAGGCCAGAAACTGCCCGAAGCGCCCCTTCTTGAGCACCATCACGCGGCCGCAGTTTTCGCAGTAAACGTCCTCGTCCTGCTCGGTGATCTCCATCCCCGCGCCTTCGACCATGTCGGCCGACGGCTCGCGCGTGTTCGTGCAGTCCGGGTAACCGGAGCAGCCGACAAAGGTGCCGTGCTTGCCCCAGCGCAGCACCATCGGCTTGCCGCACTTCTCGCAGGTGAGGCCCGTGGGCTTCTCCATGCGCTTGATGTTCTCCATCACCGAGCCGGCGCGCTCGAGGTCGACATTGAACTTGTCGTAGAACTCGCGCATCGCCGTGCGCCACTCGACCTTGCCTTCCTCGATCTCGTCGAGCTCCTGCTCCATGCGCGCCGTGTAGCGGACATCGAAGATGTCGTCGAAGCTCTTCACCAACTGGTCGGTGACCACGAAGCCCAGCTCGGTGGGGCTGAACTTGCCGCCTTCCTTCTTTACGTAGCCGCGATCCTGGATCGTCGACAAAATCGAGGCGTAGGTCGAGGGCCGGCCCACGCCGTCGGCTTCCAGCTCCTTCACCAGCGTGGCTTCGTTGAACCGCGGCGGGGGCTCGGTGAAGTGCTGCTCCGGCTCGATCGCCTTGAACTTGAGCACCTCGCCCTGCTCCACCAGCGGCAGCTTGTGCTTAAGCTCCTCGTCTTCCTCGTCCTTCTGGTCCTTGCCTTCCTGGTAGACAGCGAGGAAGCCATCGAACTTCGGCACCGAACCGGTGGCACGGAACATATACGCCGCGCCGTCGTTGCCGTTTGCCACGACATCGATGGTGGTCTGGTCAAACACCGCCGGCGTCATCTGGCTGGCCACGAAGCGCGTCCAGATGAGGCGGTAGAGCTTGATCTCATCATCGGAGAGGAACTTGGCGGCTTCGTCGGGCGTGAGCGCGACCGAGGTCGGACGAATCGCTTCGTGCGCGTCCTGGGCGTCCTTCTTGCCCTTGTAGTAGTTCGGCTTGGCCGGCAGGTAGGCCTCGCCATAGCGCTTCGGAATGAAGTCGCGGACATCCTCCAGCGCCGTCTCCGACACACGCACCGAATCGGTACGCATATAAGTGATCAGGCCGACCGCGCCTTCCGAGCCCATCTCCACGCCTTCATACAACCGCTGCGCCAGACCCATCGTGCGCTTCACCGAGAAACGCAGCTTGCGCGCCGACTCCTGCTGCATGGTCGACGTAATAAAAGGAGGCACCGGGTTGCGGCGCTTTTCCTTCGTGCCCACCGACTGTACCGTGTAGGCCGCGCCTTCGATGGCCGCCAACACCGCCTCGGACTCGGCGGCGCTCGTTACCTTGAGATTTTCGCCATTCTTTTTCGCCAGCCGTGCCGTGAGAACGGGCGGCTTCTTGGCGTTGAGGCTGACGTCAATCGTCCAATACTCTTCCGGCACAAAGGCCCGGATTTCCCGCTCGCGCTCCACGATGAGCCTTAGCGCCACCGTCTGGACGCGCCCGGCGGAAAGCCCGCGCTGCACCTTATCCCACAGCAGCGGCGAGATCTTGTAGCCGACAATGCGGTCGAGCACGCGGCGCGCCTGCTGGGCGTCAACAAGGTTCGTGTTCACCTGGCCCGGCGTCTCAAACGCCTTGCGGATGGCCGGCGCGGTGATTTCGTTGAACATCACCCGGTAGACCTTCGGCCCTGGGCCCTTCTTTGAGGCCCCGGCAAGCTCTTCCATCAGGTGAAAGCAGATGGCCTCGCCTTCGCGGTCAGGGTCAGCAGCCAGGTAAATGGCGTCGGCTTCCTTGGCGGCCTGCTTCAGCTCCTGGATCAGTTTCCGTTTGCCTTCAATCACTTCGTAGCGGGGCGTGAAGTCGCCGTCAACGTCTACGGAGAGATCCTTTTTAGGCAGATCCTTGATGTGACCGAGCGAGGCCTTGACTGTAAAGTCCTTGCCAAGGTATTTGGCGATGGTTTTCGACTTTGCCGGAGACTCGACAATGACGAGAGACTTGCTCATGTGCGAGAACGACGTTCCTTTCGGGCCTGCCTTCTTCCGGCCAGGCGGCGAACGGAGAGAAGAGACTGACACCATGAAGGTAGCACCCCCGTCAAGGGCTTAGGGAAGCCCTCAAGCCGGGATGATCACCTACCACACTCTAGCAAACTGCTTTCCGGGGAGTTGGCGCACCAGCCCGGTGAGCTCCAGCTCAAAGAGCGCGGAAATCACCTCGGAAGGGGAAAACTGTTCCGCTGACTCGATTAAAGTGTCGAGTTTCACGGCGGACTCCGTCCTCAGCACGTGCAGCAGCACCTTGGCCAGCTTCGCATTCTGGCCAAAGCGCAGATCGAGATCAAACTGCTGCGGCTCGGCCGCTTCGGCCGCCAACTCCGCGCCCGGCAGAGCCCGGCGCAGCGGCTCGGGCAGATCGGAAATCACGTCCTGGGCGTCCTGGAGAAGCCGCGCTCCCTGCTTAATCAGCAGGTTCGGCACCCAGCTCATTTTGGAGTTGATCGGCCCCGGAATGGCGTACACCTCGCGCCCCTGCTCGGCGGCCGTACGGGCCGTGATCGACGAGCCGGAATACTGCGCCCCTTCCACAATCACCGTGGCGTAGCTGATGCCGCTCACGATGCGATTGCGCATGGGGAAGTTCTGCGGATGAGCGGGCGTGCCCATCGGGTATTCCGACAGCAGCAGGCCGCGCTCGCCGATCTCCTCGGCCATGCGCCGATTCTCGGCTGGATAGATATGGTCAATGGCCGAACCGAAGATGGCCACCGTCCCGCCGTCCACACTCAGAGCCGCGCGATGGGCCGCCGTATCCACGCCGCGCGCCATGCCGGAGACGATCGCCACGCCGGCCCGCGCCAGGTCGGCCGACACGCGCTCGGTCGCCGCCACGCCATAGGGCGTCGGCCGCCGTGTGCCCACCATGGCCACCAGGATTCCCTTCAGGATGTCCAGCCGGCCCTTGCTGAACAGCACCAGCGGGGGGTCATCAATGTTGGCCAATGCCTGTGGATAAGAAGGATGTCCGAAAGGAACCAGCGTCACCCGGTGTTGCCGCAATTTCTGTTGCTGGGCAGCCGCGTCGTCAAACGTGCAGCCGCTGACGATGCTGCGCGCCACTGACCCGGTTACCCCGCGCATCTCCAGGTCGCTCACGGAAGCGCGAAAAATGGCTTGCGGCGAGCGGTAGGCCTCCAGCAACGGGATGGCCCGCATCGGCCCCAGCCCGTGCACCAGCCGCAGCGCGAGCCAGTACAGCTCCTCTTCAGTCGACAGGCAGGGCAAGGCGGCGGTGGCCATTCCGGCAATCTCCCAAGCTCACGCCCGGCCGTGGCGGCAGCGCATCGGCACAGGCGAATTCCATCAATGGTGGTGCGAGGTCGAGGGGTGGATTCTCAGGCGGACTGGCGCTCGTGGCTGGACAACCAAGGGCATGGCCGCCTCAGCCAGAGCCACCCGACTGCCCAGCCTGCAGCCAGTGCTCACTGGGAATACACTATGGGGGGATTCCTATCATGACCACGTCGCGACGCATCTTCCTCATGGGCGCCACGGGCGCAGCCTTGCACGCCTTGCCGGGCAACCGGATCACGCTCGGCCTCGTGGGCGCGGGCAACCGCGGCAACTTTGTGATGGGTGTCTTTCAGAAGGACGCCGATGTCCGCGTCGGCGCCGTGTGCGATGTCTACGAGCCGAACCTGGAGCGCTCGCTCAGCACTGCTGCCAAGGCCCAAGGCGGCGTCGCCGCCAGGGCCTACCGCAACTACAAGGAACTGCTGGCCGACAAGTCGATCGACGCCGTTCTGATTGCCACGCCCGAACACTGGCACCACCGCATGGTCCTCGACGCACTCGCCGCGGGCAAGGACGTCTATGTCGAGAAGCCGCTCTGCCGCACGCCGGAAGAAGGCGTCGAACTGATGGACGCCGAGAAGCGCACCAAGCAGATCATCCAGGTGGGCATGCAGCGCCGCAGCTACGACCTCTACCAGGAGGGCCGCAAACTGGTGGCCGATGGCACGCTGGGCGCCGTCCACATGGTGCGCTCGTGGTGGCTCAATACGCAGCTTGAACGCGGCCCCACGGCCAAGCTGGATGGTCCGCTCGATTGGAAGCAGTGGCTCGGCCCCCTGCCGGAGCGCCCGCTGGACGCCTCGCTCTTCCGCCGCTGGCGGGTCTATTCCGACTTTGCCGGCGGCATCGTGGCCGACCAGGGCGCGCACGTCTACGACGGCATCCACATGCTCATGGGCGCGGGCTTCCCGCAGGCCGTCACGGCCGCCGCCGGCCGCGTCCACGCCCCCGTCGGCAACACGCCGGAAAGCGTCGTCGTCACCGCCGAGTATGCCGAGGATTTCATCGGCGTCTTCACCATCAACTATGCCGCCATGAAGTACAAGAGCCGCTATGACCAGATGAACCACCTCGACGGCGGCAAGGCTCGCATGGACATCGGCCGCGAAGACCTGCGTGTTTTTCTACAAGGCAACGAGGAAACGCCGGCCATCGAAAAGAAGTCGGCCCGCGGCTTCGGCTGGGCCACCGACCTCCACGTGCAGAACTTCCTGGAGTGCGTGCGCACCCGCAAAACGCCCACCGCTCCTGTCTGGCTGGGCTTCCAGGCGGCCATCGTGACGCAACTGGCCAACCTGTCGCTCAAGAACGGCCGCCGCATGAAATGGAACGCCACGGCGCGGAAGGTGGAGGTCTAACTATGATGAACCGCCGGCTCCTCCTCAGCGCCGCGCTCGCCGCCCCCTGGCTGCGGGCCGCGCCCATGCTCGCTCTGCGGCGCCGCACCGACGACGGTCCGCGCGCGGCGTCAATGCCGTTTGACGCGCAGCGGTCGGCCCTCATTCTCTGCGACATGTGGGACCGCCACTGGTGCCGCGGCGCCAACGAGCGGCTCGTCCCCATCATCGAGCGCGCCCGCCCGCTGCTCGAAGCCGCGCGCGGCAAGCGCATGGTGGTCATCCACGCGCCGTCGGAAACGATGGAGTTTTATCGCCAGGCCCCGCAGCGGCTGGCCGCCCAGGCCGTGCCCAAGTCCGCACCGCCCGCCCCGCTCGCCCTCGCCGAACCACCGCTGCCCATTGATTCGGCCGGCGGCGGTTGCGACACCGGCGACAAGTTTGAAAAAGCCTGGAGCCGCCAGCACGCCGGCGTGCCCATCGCCCCCGAGGACTTCGTCACCGACAAAGGCGAGGAGGTCTACTCCATCCTCAAGCTGCGCGGCATCGACACGCTCTTCGTCATGGGCGTCCACACCAACATGTGCATCCTCAACCGCAGCTTCGCCATCAAGCAGATGACGAAATGGGGAGTGCGCTGCGTGCTCGTGCGCGACCTCACCGACGCCATGTACAACCCCGCCGACCGCCCCCAAGTCAGCCACGACGACGGCACGCGCCTGGTGGTGGAATACATCGAACGGCATTGGTGCCCCAGCACCACCTCCGCCGATCTGAAGGCCGCCTTGGGGTAGAAAACAGCGGCGGCCCGCGCTTGCTCAGGCCGCCGCATTACCAGGGTCGTAATATTGTCCGGCAGATTTTCCTCAGCAATCTGAGGAACCTGCTCAGGTGTTCGCCTTAGCCGGCGTGCGGCGGCAGGGCGTGCGGAATGCGCTCAACAGATGCTCCGGCGAGTACCGCCGGCGCGACCAGTTTGAGTCCGGCGAAAGCTTCACATCGACAAACCAGCCGAGCGGCGCCTCATGCACGGCCCCCCGTGCATATCCCTGCAACCGCTGGCCTTGGGTCTCGATGGTGGTGAGGGCGCCGCGCGGAATGCGGGCCTCCACCAGCAGCGAGGCGCAGTGGGTTCCGATCTCTTCCAGATTCGCCGTCGTCCGTTGAGGCCGCCCAGCGGCATCCACGTAGTGCAGCGAAACCAGCTCCGAACAAAGATAGGTTGGTGCCCAATGTTGGTGTTGCATGGCATGGTTAGTGCACCTGCCGTGCCATCGTTGCCACACGCGCCACGCCAGGTTGTACACTGAGAGCGTGCGACGGCTCTGGGCAGCCTTGCTCCTCTGTGTGTTCAGCGTTCCGCTGATCACCCCTCTGCTCGCCCGGCAACCGGAACGCAAACTCCCCTCCTGCTGCCGCCGCGACGGCAAACATGGCTGCGGCATGATGGCCCGCGCCATGGGCCTGGCCGAGGCCTTCCCGGGCACGGCCGGACTGCGCGGAACCAAAGCGCCTTGTCCGCTCTTCCCCTCCGGCAAGGCGAGCCCGGCGACGGTGGCGCATTTCGCTCTGCCTCCGCTGCGCGTCCTCCCTGGTGACACTGTCCTGATGACGGTCGCTCCGAATCACGACGCGCCGCCGCCCTCACCCGCCTTCCGCCGCGGCAGCCGCAAACGCGGCCCGCCCGCGCCCGCCGTCCTGCTCTAACTCGTTCCCTCTATCTAATCCACGCGAGGTCCGCACAGGTTGTGCGGCGGAGATCCGATGGTCGACATGCGGCGTATTACGGGCATGCGGAAGGCGATCAGTGTCTGGCTGATGGCTGCGCTGCTCGGCGTGTCGCCCGCCGCCGCCTTCACCGCCCTGCTCGGCTCCGCACAGGAATGCGGCTCGCAATGCTGCCGCACCAAACGGAAATGCTGTTGCCGGAAGCCGAAAGCGCCGGGCGCGTCGGAGGTGTCTTTCTCGGCCAAGGAATGCCGGGGCGGATGCTGCCAGCCGCGCGCGTTGGGCTTCGGCGCGGCCGCCGTGGAGTCCGCTTCCCTCCCCTTGTCCGCGCCCTGGCTTGACGCCACGGAAAAGTGCTTGCATTCGCCTTCTGTAGCACGTATTGTAAATACGTGCTACGCCCTCTGGCAGCGCCCCCCTCCTGTTGATCAGCCTCTCCCCGCGTAAGGCTGAACCGCCGCGTTCCGCGGCACAAGAAGGAGAAAGCAAGATGAACAGGAGAAGTGTCCTCTTGGCTCCCCTGCTGATGGCCTCATCCGGCCGCGCACGAGCCAATGTCGCCGATGGCTATCCCCGTTTGGAAAAGCTGTACCCGATGTTCATCGCGCCCTGCTGCTGGCGCGAAAACCTGATGGTTCACCACTCGCCCAAGGCGACTGAGTTGCGGGCCGAAATTGTGGCGCTCGTCGGCGAGGGCAAAACCGACGACGAGATCAAGGCCTACATGCTCGAACGGTACTCCACGCGCATCCTCTCGCTGCCGGAAGGAACTCGCGGCAGCTGGCTGCAGTGGACCCCGCGCGTGCTAGCCGTGACCGGCGCCGGCGTGGTCGCCTGGGTCATCAAGCGTTCACTGGCCAACCATCGTCAACAGCCGCCCCCGGCGGCTCCCACAGGCAAGCTGCCGGATCTGCCCGAATCGGAGTGGACCTGAGATGAAGAAGACCTGCCTTCTACTGATACTCGCCCTGCCGGCCTTGGCCCAGGTGCGGCGCATCGATCCACCGGCCGGCGAAGGGAGCGGCATGCCCTACTTCGCCCAACGCCAGGACGGCGCCGTGTATCTTTCCTGGACTGAGCCCGTCGGGGCCCGGCCCGAGCCCGTGGGCGCGCAAACCGCTTCGCCCGCCGAACGCCGCCATGCCCTCCGCTTCGCCAAGTGGCAAGGCGCGGCCTGGAGCGCTCCGGAGACCATCACCCAAGGGGCGAACTGGTTCGTCAACTGGGCCGACTTCCCCGCCCTCACTGTCTTGCCCGATGGCTCGATGCTGGCCCACTGGCTGGCGCGCTCGGAGGGCGGCGGCAAGTTCGGCTACGGCATCAAAGTAGCCCGCCGTAGCGCCCGCGCCGCCGACTGGAAACAGATCCACGGCATGAGCCTCGACGAAAAGGAAGACTACGCCGGCTTCCTCGCCTTTGAACCGGGCGGCGAGATGGCCGTCTTCCTCTCGCCCCCGCCCAGCGGCGGCGGGCACGGCGCGCACGAACATGGCGCCGGCGCCGAACATCGCAAAACGGTACGCTTCGTCCGCTTCCGCGGCGATCGGGTCGATACCGAAGGCGAGATCGACAACGACGCCTGCACCTGCTGCCCCACCGCCGTGGGCCGTACGCGCAACGGGCTAGTGGCCGCCTATCGCGACCACTCCCCCGGCGAGATCCGCGACATCTCCGTCGTCCGCTACACCGACGGCGTCTGGTCAAAGCCCGTCACGCTGCATGAGGACGGCTGGAAGATCAACGGCTGTCCCACCGATGGCCCCGCTATCGCCTCCGCCGGCTCGCGCGCCGCCATTGCCTGGCTGACGCGCGCCTCCGGCGAAGCCAAAGTCCAAGTGGCGCTCTCCTCAGACGAGGGGAAGTCGTTCACCAAACCGCTCCGGCTCGACAGCGGCAATGCGCTCGGGCGTCCCGCCATCGCGATGTGGGATGAGTCGGGCTACGTGGCCGTCTGGCTGGAAAAAACAGCCGGCACCGCGGCCGAGATTCGTCTGCGCCGCATCGGCGGCGACGGCACGCTTCACCCTGTGCAGTCTGTCGCCACCGTGGCGGCAAGCCGCACCACCGGTTTTCCCAAGCTCGCCGTGGCGGGCAACCAAGTAATCCTGGCCTGGCGCGACCAGAGTGTCCGCGCCGCCGTACTGACCAAACAAGAGATTGAGTCCAAGGAGAAGAAATAGATATGAAAGTCCCTGTTTACGCGGCAGCCGCATTCCTGCTGGCCGCCCTCAGCCAGGCGCAAACATCGACCGCAACACTTTCGGGCGTAGTCGTCGACCCGCAGGAAGGCACGGTCGCCGAAGCCGTCATCACGCTTGAGGACACGGCCAAAGGCGCCAAGCGCTCCACCGTCTCCAACAGTTCCGGCGCCTTCGTGTTTTCGCAACTCGCCCCCAGCGAGTATGTGATCACCGTTGAGCGCAACGGCTTTTCCAAATCCAAGCTGACCGGCCTTGCAATGAACGCCGGCGACCAGCGCTCGATCCGCATCCCTATGCAGGTGGCCGCGCGTGGCGAATCCGTCGAGGTGATGGCCGAATCGCCGCTGGTGCGGGAAGCGCCCTCGGTGGCCACTTCAGTGGACCGCCGCTTCATCGAAAACCAGCCGCTCAATGGCCGCAGCTTTCAATCGCTGATCCAACTCGCCCCCGGCGTCGTAATCACACCGGCCAACCTCGTCAGCCAGGGCCAGTTCTCGGTGAACGGCCAGCGCCCCGGCGCCAACCACTTCAGCGTCGATGGCGTCAGCGCCAACTTCGGCCTGCCCGCCGCCACCTCGCCCTATGAAGGCGCCGGCGGCAGCGTGCCTTCGTTCTCGGCGCAAGGCGGCACCAGTTCGCTCGCCTCGGTCGACGCCGTGCAGGAGTTCACCATTCAGACCTCCACTTACGCGCCCGAATACGGCCGCCAGCCCGGCGCGCAGGTCGCCATCGTCACCCGCTCCGGCACCAACTCGCTGCACGGCTCGGCATTCAACTACTTCCGCAACGATAAGCTCGACGCCAACAGCTGGTTCGGCAACTACAACCGCATCCGGCGGCCCGCCCTGCGGCAAAACGATTTCGGCTTCACCGCCGGCGGCCCGGTCTACTTGCCCGGCGTCTACGATGGCCGCAACCGCAGCTTCTTCTTCGTCTCCTATGAAGGCCTGCGTCTGCGCCAGCCCGTTGTGTTGAGCGGCTTGCGCGTGCCGTCTCTGGCCGCTCGCCAGAACGCCACCGGCGCCGTGAAGAGCCTGCTCGAAGCCTATCCGCTTCCGGTGGCCGATCCCATCGCCGCCACGCCCCTGGAGACGCCCTACAGCACCGGTTTCTCCAACCCCTCCACGCTCAACGCCACCAGCGTCCGCATGGACCACGCGCTCACCTCGCGCATCTCCCTCTTCGGCCGCTTCAACTACGCCCCATCGGAGAGCCGCGAGCGCGCCCGCTTTGCCACGCCCAGCTTCGTCGCCCGCATTCCCAATGAGACGACCACCACCACTGTCGGCTCCACCATGATCCTCACGCCTGCCTTCACCAACGACCTGCGCTTCAATTACAGCCGCTCCATGGCCGGACAGATCTACGTGCAGGACACCTACGGCGGCGCCAAGCTGCTCTCCAACGACATCCTGTTCCCCTCGTTTGCCGATCCGGAGAAGTCGCTCTACTACCTCACCATCGGCGGCAGCGATGAGAACACCATCAGCCCCGGCCCCTTCAGCCGCAACGTGCAACGCCAGATCAACCTCGTCGACACGGCCAGCTGGAATGTCGGAGCGCACGCTCTGAAACTCGGCGCCGACTACCGCCGCCTGGCCCCCACCATCGGCGGCCGTGAGTATGGCAAGACGCTCAGCGTCCCCACCATCACGCAGTTGGCCACCGGCATCGTGCCCAGCGGCACCGTGACGCAGATCTCGAACTTTCTCGAGCCGCGCTACACCAACTTCTCCCTCTTCGTCCAGGACGCCTGGCGCATGACGCCCCGCCTCACCCTCACCTACGGCCTGCGCTATGAGGTGAACCCGGCGCCCTCCAACACGCCGGCGCGCACCGCGCTCGGCATCGAGAACCCCAGCACGGCCACCCTCGCGCCGGAGGGCACGCGCTTCTACAACACCACCTGGTCGAACTTCGCCCCGCGCGTCGGCATCGCCTACCAGCCGTTCCGCGGCGGCACGGTCATCCGCGCCGGCTTCGGCATGTTCTATGACCTCGGCTACACGCTGCTCGGCACGGCGCTGAGCCCCACGCTCTATCCCTTTGCCCGCAGCCGCACCGTCGCCAACACGCCCATCCAGGACCCCATCTTCTTCGCCGAGGCTCCGGCCATCAACCCCAACCCGCCCTACCCGCGTCTGTTTGCCTATTACAACGACTTCGATCTGCCGCGGACCTATCAATACAGCCTCGCCATCGAGCAGCCTATCGGTGTCTCCAACGCCCTCTCGGTTTCCTACGTCGGCGCCGCCGGACGCAACCTCTCCCGCGTGGAAAGCCTGCTCCCCGCCGTCATGCGCAACCCGAACTTCACGCGCATCGACGCCGTCAGCAGCACGGCCAACTCCGACTACAACTCGCTCCAGTTCCAGTTCAAGCGCCGCATGAGCCGCGGCCTCCAGGCCCTGCTCGCCTACACCTGGGCCAAGTCGCTCGACACCTCCTCGGATGAGTCGAACACCAACTTCCTCGCCCCCTTCGACGCGCTATCAGGTGGGCAGCGACCGCGGCCCCTCCTCCTTCGACGTGCGCCATACGTTCAGTGGCTCGGCCACCTATGAGATCCCCGCGCCGTGGTCCAACCGCGCCGCCCGCGCCATTTTCGGAGGCTTTGCTCTCGATTCGATCATCCGCATCCGCACCGCCACGCCCGTGCTAGTGGTCACCGGACGCGACGCGCTCGGCCTCGGCATCACGAGCGTCTCGCGGCCCGACCTCGTCCCCGGCCAACCGCTCTACCTTGAAAGCGACGGCTACCCCGGTGGCCGCATCTTCAACCGGGCGGCCTTTGACGCCGTCACTCCGCAAGCCCAAGGCCGCCAGGGCAACCTCGGCCGCAACGTCATGCGCGGCTTTGACCTCCATCAGGTCGACCTCTCGCTTCGCCGCCGCTTCCGCGTCACCGAAACCGTGGGCCTCGACCTCCGCGCCGACGCCTTCAACATCTTCAACACGGCCAACTTCGGCAACCCCACTGGCGTCATGACCAGCGGCAACTTCGGCCGCACCACGGCCATTCTCTCCACCGGCGTCACCGGCGGACAGAACCCGCAATTCCAGGTGGGCGGTCCACGCTCACTCCAACTCGGACTCCGGCTGCAGTTCTAACCCGGCAACCACAGGCTAACCGCGGGGCCCGCCCCATAACGGGCTCCGCGACAATCCCCAGAGGACAACCATCATGAAAACGACTCTTTTCCTTTCCGCCACCGCATTCGCCCTCTCCGCCGTTGCCGCGCAGCCGGTCAGCCTTCAGTTCCGCGCCGCCGTCGGCGCCAAGGAACTGGCCTGCGGGCAGTCCTACCCCGGCATCGGCGTCACCAAATCCACCATCACCCCGCGCGACTTCCGCTTCTACGTGCACAACGTGCGCCTGGTCGACGCCGCCGGCAAAGAACACGCCGTCGAGCTCAAGCAGGATGACAAGTGGCAGTTGGACAACCTCGCCCTGCTCGACTTTGAAAACGCCACCGGCTCCTGCTCCAACGGCACACCGCAGATGAACAGCGCCGTCGTTGGCACCGTGGATGGCGGCGGCTCCTGGACCGCCCTTCGCTTCACCCTCGGCGTTCCCTTCGAGAAGAACCACACCGACCTCACCAGGATGCCGCCGCCGCTCAACCTCACCGCCATGGCCTGGGTGTGGAACGCCGGCCGCAAGTTCGCCCGCCTCGATTTCTCCAGCACCGGCCTGCCGCGCGGCTTCGCCGTCCACCTCGGCTCCACCGGCTGCACGCCCAGCGAGTCGAAGACCACAATTCCCACGAAATGTTCTGAGCCCAACCGCACGGAAGTCGAGCTGCGTGGCTTCGACCCGGCGCGCGACGTGATCGTCGCCGACCTCGCCGCGCTTTTGCAGAACTCCAACGTCGACCTCGGCACGCGCATGATGTCCGGCTGCATGTCCGGTCCGGAAACGGCCGCCTGCGGTCCGCTCTTCTCCAACCTCGGCCTGCCCTTCGGCACACAGCCCGTGAAGCCGCAGACCTTCTTCCGCAAGGAAGCGCGCACGGCTCTCGCCGCCGGAAGGTAGACCCATGAACCGCATCGCCCGCGCCGCGCTGCTGTGCGCGGCCTCCGCGGCAACGCTCGCCGCTCACGACGCGCACGGCCGCTCCAATGCTCCGGCCGAAGCCCGCCGTTTGAAGAACCCCGTCGCCGCGTCCGCCCCCGTGCTGGACGCGGCGCGGCAACACTACAACGCACAGTGCGCCAACTGCCACGGCGAGGATGGCCGCGCGCGCACCAAGACCGCCGGCGCCATGCCCGTCCGCCCCACCGATTTGAGCCACTACCTCATGGAGTCGATGAAGGAGGGCGAGATCTACTGGGTGGTCACCCACGGCATCGACCAGCGCATGCCCGCTTTCGCCAAGAGCCTCAGCGACGAACAACGCTGGGGCCTTGCCCACTACGTGCGCGAGTTGCGCAACCGCCAGCGCGCCATCGAGAAGCAACAGCTCGGCCCGTACGAGTGGCGCCTGCCGCCCGGCTTCCCCTTCCCCAACGTTCCGCCGGACAACCCCATGACCGCCGAAAAGGTGGAGCTCGGCCGCTATCTCTTTTTCGACACCCGCCTCTCCTTGAATCAAACGCAGTCCTGCGCCACCTGCCACCAGCAGCAGCGCGCCTTCGCCGACACGCGCGGCCGGGGCCTCGGCTCCACCGGACAGCTTCATCCGCGCGGCCCCATGAGCCTCGCCAACGTTGCCTACGCGCCCGTGCTCACCTGGGGCAATCCGAATGTCCGATCGCTCGAACAACAGGCCCTCGTGCCGATGTTCGGCGACCATCCCATCGAGCTCGGCATGACCGGCAAGGAGGACCTCTTGCTGAAGCGCCTCCGCGCCCTCCCCCTCTACCGCAAGCTCTTCGCCGCCGCCTTCGCGGGCGAGGCCGATCCCTTCACTGTCGCCAACGTCACCAAGTCCATCGCCTCGTTCCAACGCACTCTGCTCTCCGGCGACTCGCCCTACGATGAGTACCGCCGCGGCGACGACCCCAACGCCATCAGCGCTTCGGCCAAACGCGGCGAGGCGCTCTTCTTCAGCGAACGGCTGGAGTGCTTCCACTGCCACGGCGGCTTCAACTTCACGGGCTCGGTCGACTACCTCGGCAAGGGCTTCGCCGAAGTCGAGTTCCACAACACGGGACTCTACAACCTCAAGGGCGACATCTCCTACCCGCGGCCCAACGTCGGGCTCTATGAGTTCACCCAGCAGTTTGAGGACGTCGGTAAGTTCAAAGCGCCCACGCTGCGCAACATCGCCGTCACCGCACCTTATATGCACGATGGCTCCGTGCCTACGCTCGAAGCCGCCATTGACCACTACCGCGCCGGCGGCCGGACCATTCGCACGGGCCCGCGCGCGGGCAATGGCTCGGAGAATCCAAACAAGAGCGAGTTCGTGAAACAGTTCGACCTCGCACCGTCGGAGAAGGCCGATCTGCTCGCCTTCCTGCGCAGCCTCACTGACCGCGCCTTTCTCAACGATGCGCGCTTCAGCAATCCCTGGCGGCCCCGGCCCGCGCGCCCCGCCCCGCTGCCGCCGCATAAGTACGTCCTCCGCGGCGAAGTGATGAAGGTCTTCCCCGGCGAAGGTTCCGTCATGATGCGTCACGAAGCCATTCCCGGCTTCATGGAAGCGATGCAGGCGCCCTATTCGATGGAGTTCCTCGTGCCCGACCGCGAGTTTCTCGCCACGCTCCGGCCCGGCGCTCGCCTCACCGCCGGCGTTCGCAAACAGGGCTCCGACTACATCCTGGAGCGCCTTCGCACCGCCGCGTCGCCGGCCCGCCGCTCCCCCCCTGTTCGCCGCTAACCGCCCGCGCCAGGCCAATCGGCTACAGTCTAGGGAGGAGTCTTCGTTCATGATCCAGCGCCTTCTTCCCGCCCTGTTCGCGGCCGCCCTCACGCTCGCCGCCGCCGACATCCGCGTCACCTCCTTCAACGTCCGCTATCCGTCCAAAGACGACGGCGCCAACGTGTGGGAAAACCGCAAGGACATCCTCATCGAGTCCGTGCGCCGCATGGACCCCGACGTCATGGGCACGCAGGAACTCTTCAAGCTCCAGGGCGACTACATCGTCGAAAAGCTCCCCGACTACGCCTGGATCGGCGTCAGCCGCCGCGGCAACACCGAAGACGAGTACATGGGCGTCTTCTACAAGAAGAACAAGTGGAAGGTGATCGACTCGGGCAACTTCTGGCTCTCGGAGACGCCCACCGTCGCCGGCAGTTCGAACTGGAACATGAGCCTGCCGCGCATGGCCACCTGGGCGCTGCTGGAATCCGCCGAAGGCCGCGGCCGCTTCTACTTCGTGAACACCCACATGGCCCACCGCCGTGAGGACGAAGCCGCCCGCCAGAAGAGCGCCACCGTCATTCAGGAATGGCTCGGCAAGCTCGACGCGTTCATCCCCGTCATCCTCACCGGCGACTTCAATTCACCCGCCGAAGGCGGCACCTACCAGAATATGATCAGCGGCTTCTCCGACGCCTGGAAGATCGCCCTCCAGCGCTCCGGCCCCGAAGGCACCTTCCACGGCTTTCGCGGCAAGCCCGGCAACGCCCGCATCGATTGGATCTTCCTCCGCGGCTCGTGGCTGGTGAAGGAAGCCGAAACCGTCACATGGAACGACAACGGCCGCTATCCGTCCGATCACTTCCCCGTGCGCGCCGTCGTCGAGCTCGAACGCGTGCGCTGATTACGCCGCGCAGATCCGACGCAACACTTCCATCGCCGCCTCGCCGTGCGCGCGTGTTGGCTTGACGTTCGGATCGCCCGCCGCCGTGGGCAACGGCAATCCGGTGTCGGCTTGCGCATACTGCCCGTCGCGCCCACCCAGCTTCACCGCCGTGATCCCCAGCGACGGCACTACGTACAGCACGTGACCGCCTGAACCAGTTTTCCAAAACGCATCGCGTGGAATTCCGGCCTGCGCACCTGATGTGTTCACGTCGAACTGCAGGCTGTAGCCCGAGTGCGGGTTGAATGTGTTGGCGCGTGAAGCCGTCTCCACATACCAAGCCGGCGCCACCTCGCGCCCCTCCCAACGCCCGCGATTGCGCAGCATCTCGCCGAAGCGCGCCAGGTCGCGCGCCGTCAGGCAGATGCCCCCGCCGCCTGGCGTATGGCGCAGCGTGTGGTTGCGATAGCCGAAGCCCCACGTGCCGAAGCCAAGCGGTCCGGCGATGTGGCGTCGCAGGTACTCTTCCAACTCCATCCCCGCCACGTGACGAATGACCACGCTCACCAGGTGAATCGAGCATGTGGCATATGAATAGCCCGCCCCTGGCTCGCACCACAACGTCGCCGCCGTGCGGCCACCTGCAGCCGCGCGCTGCCCGTAAGCAACCTCATCCACCATCGCCTCCCAACCATCGGGACCCGCCGGTGAAATCGTCACCTCGCGCCGACGTTGCAAGCACGGGTTGTTGCCGCGAATCCCCGCCGACATCGACAGCAAGTGCCCCAACTGAATCGCCGCCCGCCGCGCGTCTGTCAGCGGAAACGCGCCGTGTGGCAGATAGTCAGGCGTGCACACCAGCGTCTCCAGCCCGCGCCCAAACCGCCGCCGCTGCTGAGCGAGCAACACACCGCACGCAATCGAAGTGAACGCTTTGCCCACGCTCGCCAGGTTCGGTGTCGCCGCTGCCGAGGCCAGCCCGTAGTAGCGCTCAAACACCACCGCCCCACGATGCACCACCAGCAGCCCGCCATTCGGATTCGATTCGCGCGCCGCCTGATACGCGCCCTCAAACCGCACGTCATGCGTCTGCGCCGGCAGCAGCGCGCCAGCCAGCAGCCCACGCCGGGTCAATCGCATCACGGCCTCACTTCCTCTTTAGCAACCACACCTCAGCCAGCCGCGAATGCTGCCGCCAGTTCAGGTGCTCTTCGCCCGTGGCCTTGTCCCACGTCAACGTCAACTTCCCGTCGCGCACACTCGCCGCAGGCACGGGGAACTCCTTGAACTCCGCCATCTCGCGGCCGTCGATCGCCGGCGCAACCCGTTCTCCGTCGATGCGCAACAGCGCCTGCCCGTAGCCCGTCGTGCGCACCACGTACGTCCCCGCCGCATCCAGCCCCTCGTACGCAACCGCCTGCGGCCACGCCGTCACCTGCCACGACAGCCGCGCCCGGCTCTTGCCGCTGTCCCACCACCAGAACAGCGGATCATCCTCATCGCCATCGTTGCGCTGCACGCGCGGCGACTTCGCCATGTTGCCGATGTCGTCATAGAAACTCCCCGGCCCCGGATTCTCCCACGCCGCCAACTCACGCAACCGCGCCACCCGCGCCGCCTCGTCGGGCATGCGGCGAATCTTCGCGAACTCATCCTCCAGCCACCACCGGTTATTCAACGGCTGATCCACAAAGTCCAACACCGCCCCGCGCTCAGCCCCGCTGGCGTGATACTTCTCGACGCTCGTCTGCAGGCCAATCGAGCGGAACAACTGTTCGCACAACTCCACGATCCGCGCCCGCAACTCCGGCGCAACGGGCTCACTCACCGCGCGTTGCAGCACGGCGTTGGCCGCATCCATCGACGCCGCCGCACCCAGCTCGCCCGCCCGCGCCATCAACGCATTCGCTTCCCGCTCCAGCGCCGCGTCCTGCCGCAACCTCCGCCGCACATAGGCATCGTAATTCGCCCGCAGCAGACACATCTGCCACCGCCAGTTCCCCGCCAGTTGCGGCGCCTTCGCTTCCAAACCGCGCCACATCCCCAGCGTCGCCTCCACCGCGCCATTGTGCTCCAGCGGACCGCGCCAGTTCCGCTCCAGCGCCAGAATCGCATCCGTGATCTCCTCCGCCATCGCCGGCGAAAAATGCAGCCGCGCATACTCCTTCAGAATCGACCGCACCGTGCGCGTCGAATCCCACGCCAGCGAACTATAGATGATCTTGTTCACATCGTCGTGTACGCCGTCGGAGTACGAGATGAACCCATCGCTCATCGGCGCAAAGCGGTTGTGAATGGCCGCATACTCGGCCGGCCGCGGATTGATCGCCTCGCGCCCCAGCGTCAACGCCAGCGCCTGGTCGAACTCCGGCACCTCATACTGCGAGATCTTGTTGTGCGTGATGTCCGGATACAGCCGCAGCTTCACGTCCTTGCGCAACCGCACCCGCGTCTCCGCAATCGACGGGCTCGACGGCCCATGCACAATGCCGCCAAACCACGCCGGCACGCCTCGATCCAAGCGCGCATACACCACCTCCGCCTTCTCCTTCGTGAAGCCCTGCAGCGACAGCCAGATCTTCGCTCGCGGATGCGCCTTCGTCATCCGTCCTGACAGCTCTTCCAGAAAGCCCAGCACCAGCTCCGGCGGATTGTGCCCCGGATCGCCCCCCGGAAAGAACACGCCATCGAGCACCGGCACATCGCCGAAGAACTCATCGAAGGACGCCAGCAACTGGTCTCGCTTGGCCCGGTCGTTCAAATCAAACCCCGCCGGCGTCCACACCCAGTGCTGCAACCCATACCGCTGGCAGATCTCCGCGATGCCGCGGTTCATCTCACGCCGCGGCACCTTCATCAGCGGATTGTTCCGGTCATCCTGAAACGGGATGTTCTCAATCGCGTTCACGCCAAACAACGCCAGTTCGCGGATGTAGGTTTCATACTGCTCCACCGTCCACGCATCCCACGAATTCGCAGTCGACCGGTACCCCAACTGGTGTCCGCGCAACTCGTACCGCGGCTCGGTCGTCACATCCATCGGCCCCGCCAGCTCCACACGGCCCTTAGCCCAATCCAGTTGCCGCAACAAATGCCCCACCCCGAACAGCGCCCCGCGCCCATCGTTGGCGCTCACCCACACCACGCCCTGCCCGGCGGTGGTGGCCGCCACCAGCCGGAACCCTTCCGCCGTGCCGCGATAGGCCGGCACGCTCTGCTTCCAAGCGGGCACATTCTGCGTACCCGTGATCGCAATCACCGTTCCCCTCGCGGGCCACTCGTTCGCCACCTCCAGCCGCACGCCGCCGCGCTTTTCGATCTCTTCCACAAGCACTCTCGCCGCCGTACGTTCCGGCGCCGCCACATCCCCCGGCCGCACCACCACCACCGCGCGGCTCAGGTCCAACGCCGCCGCAATCGGCGCGCTCACGCATGAAAGAAGACCAATCAACAGGAACGTTCGCATAGAAGGGTTATCAGATAGAATACGCCTCATGTCCAACCCCATTGAACAGAAGCTGGATCAACTCAGCCGCCGCACCTGGACGCGCACCATCGCCGCCGCCCTCGGTGCCACCGCCGCCGCGCCGCTCACCCCGGCCCAGGACCGCCGCGTCGAAGAGGAACGCCGCGCCCGCGAAACCGGCATGATCCGCAACGCCCCCATCGGCTACAAGGAAACCATCAAGGTCACCAAGCTCGAGACCATCCTCGTCAAACCGCGCTGGCTGTTCCTCAAGATCCACACCGACGCCGGCATCGTCGGCCTCGGCGAACCGGTCACGGAAGGCCGCGCGCTTACCTGCGCCACCGCCGTCCAGGAGGTCGCCCCCTACCTCATCGGCAAGGACCCGCGCGCCGTCGCTCACCACTGGCAGGCCATCTACCGCCATGCGTTCTATCGCGGCGGCCCCATCCTCACCAGCGTCCTCAGCGGCATCGACATGGCCCTCTGGGACATCAAGGGCAAAGCCCTCGGCGTGCCCGTCTATGAACTGCTCGGCGGACCCACCCGCAGCCGCGTCCGCGTCTACGCCCACGCCCGCACCCCCGAAACGATGAAAGAGGCCATGAAGCAGGGCTTCAACGCCTTCAAAACCGGACCCGCCAAGCAACGTCCCGCGCGTTACGTGGAAACGCCCAAGCAGGTGAAGTACGCCATTGAGAAGTTCGCTGAACTCCGCGCCGCCGTTGGAGAAGACGCCGATATCGGCATCGACTTCCACGGCGCCATCTCGCCCGCCCTGGCCAAGCTCCTCATCAAAGGCTACGAGCCCTACAATCCCCTCTTCATCGAAGAGCCCTGCCAGGCGCAGAACCACGATGTGATGGCCGAAATCGCCCGCGGCACCCACCTGCCCATCGCCACCGGCGAGCGCGTCTTCACCAAGTGGGGCTTCCGCGAGGTGCTCGAAAAGAAGGCCGCCACTATCCTCCAGCCCGACATGTGCCACGCCGGAGGCATCACCGAGGTCCGCCTCATCGCCGGCATGGCCGAGGCTTACTATGCCTCCGTCGCGCCGCACAATCCGCTCGGCCCCATCTCCCTCGCGGCCGGCGTCCAGCTTGCCGCCTCCATCCCCAACTTCCTCATCCAGGAACAGGTGAGCCTCGGCGAAGGCTACGTCAAACAACCGTTCAAGGTCAGCCGGGGCTATCTGGAACTGCCGACAGCGCCTGGTCTGGGCGTCGAGTTGGATGACAACGCGATGGCCGATAAGATTGGCCACGATTGGCGCAACCAGGAAAGCTACGACGCCGACGACGGCAGCGTGATGGACTGGTAGCCTTCACCGTAGCCCGTGTGCGGGCACACGCCATCTTCCCCTCTCGATTTTCTTTCTTACTCCCTGGGGTAGAGTCCAGCGGGGTCGATAGAGGAATATTGAGGGCCATGCATGACCGTAGTGCCCGCGCACATGACAACAAAACGAAAACCGAGCGTAAACACACTTCCCGCATTCCCTGCCGTTGCGCGGAAGCTGATGGTGGCGGTGTCGCGCGAGGTCAGCAACATGCAGGAGGTTTCGCGCCTCATCAAAAGTGACGCGGTTTTCTCTGCCGAAGTGTTGCGCCTGGCCAACTCGGCCGTCTTTGGATTGCGCTACGAGGTCGTGAGCATCCTCCACGCTCTGTCCGTGCTCGGCATGGACCGCTTACAGGCGCTCGTCCTCACCGTGGCGATGCGCGATTTCTTCTCCACCGTCCGCCATGAACCGCTGCTCAAGCGCTGCTGGCGTCACAACCTCTCCTGCGCCATGGTCGCCGAGTGGGCCGCGGAATTCTGTTGGATCGACAAGAGCGTATCTTACACCGGCGGTCTGCTGCACAGCCTCGGCCATCTCGGCATGGCGGCGCTCTACCCGGATGAGTACCTGGATGCCGCCGCCGGCGAAATGGAACATGGCGAGAACTTCGCCGCGCGGCAGCGCGAACTCACCGGCACCGACCACCTGCAAATGGCCTCATGGCTCGTGCAGGAATGGGGCTTGCCGGGCGTCTTTTCCGAACTCTGTTCCTGCCACCACTCAGGCGATCACCTCGACCCCAGTGAGCTTCCCGGCCTCATGGCCCTGGCCTGTGAAGTGAGCGATCAGCTCGGCTTCTCCATCGTCGACCGCGACGTGGCATGGGAACCGGAAACCTTCCTCGCCCGCCTGCCTGAGTCGCGCCGCTGGTCCATTAGCGGAAGGCTCTCCGAATTGCCTGAGCTGATTCCTTTCCGCGTCAACGTCTTCGAACAGGAGTTCCTCGCCTAGCGCTCGAAGCGCACCCCCTCACTGCGCGCAATCAGCGCCGGGGCCAGGCAGTTACCGATCAGATTCACCGACGTGCGGAACATGTCGAGCACGGCGTCCACACCCAGCAACACCGGCAGCGCATCGAGCGGAATCCCCCACGCCGTCAGCGTCCCGATAATCACCACCAGCGACGTCCGCGGCACCGCCGCCACGCCCTTGGTCATCACCATCAGCACGGCCAGCATTGTCCACTGCGTGGCCATGTCGAGCTTCACATCCACCGCCTGCGCCAGAAACAGGCAGCTCAGGAAAATGTGCAGCGCCGTGCCCGCCGCGTTGAAACAAAAGCCCAGCGGCATCACCAGGTTCAACGTCGCCCGTGGCACGCCGAACTCCTCCATCTTTTCCATTGCCACCGGCAGCGCCGCCCCGCTCGCCGTGGTGGCAAAGGCGATGGCGAATGGTTCTCGAATCGCGCCGGCAAACCGCCCCACCGGAATGCGCGCCGCCAGCATCGCCGGCAGATAGACGAACACCAGCAACGCCGCCAGCGCCGAATACTCGGCCGCGATCAGCCGTCCGAAGTTCGTGAACACCCCCCAGCCGCCGCGCGCCATCGTCGTCGCCATGGCCGCGCCGATCCCCAACGGCGCCGCGTACATCACATAGTGCGTGTAGCGGAACATGATGTCGTTGATCGCGCCGAAGAACCGCACCACCGGCGCGGCGCGCTCACCGATCGCCAAGCACGCCGCCCCGAAGAGCGCCGCGAACACCACCAGTTGCAGCATTTGTCCCTGCGCCATCGCATCCACGACACTCGCCGGAACCGCTTGTTCGAGAATCGACTGCCAGGTGAGCTTCGGCGTCTCCACCACCGCTTGCGCCGCTCGCACGTGCAACCCATCGCCCGGACGAAACAGGTTCCCCGCCCCCATCGCCAGCAGCAGCACGATCAACGTCACGCCTTGAAACAGCACCAGGCTCTTCAGCCCGATGCGCCCCATCGCCTTACCGCCGCCCGCCCCCGCGATGCCGCTCACCAAACCGGCCAGAATCAGCGGCGCGATGATCGACTGCACCAGCCGCAGGAAGACGTTGGTCAGTGGCGCCAGATGCAGCGCAAACCCCGGCGCCAGCAGCCCCAGAGCCGCACCCACCACCATCGAAAGGAAAATCGCGCGTGTCAGGTTCACGGCTGCGGCGTCAGCGGATGGCCTTCCCAGCGAGCGATCACCGCTGTCGCCAGGCAGTTGCCCAACACATTCACGGAGGTGCGCGCCATGTCCATCACGGCGTCGATCCCCAGCAGCACGGCCACCCCTTCCATCGGCAGGCTGAAGCTTGCCAGCGTCCCGGCCAGAATCACCAGCGCCGCCCGCGGCACCCCGGCCACACCCTTCGAGGTCAGCATCAGTGTCAGCATCATGATCACCTGCTGGCCCAGCGTTAACTCCACCCCCGCCGCCTGCGCCACAAACACGCTCGCCAGCGACAGGTAGAGCGTCGTGCCATCGAGATTGAAGCTATAGCCTGTCGGCATCACGAAACCGACGATATGCTTGGGCACGCCGAAGCGCTCCATGTTCTCCATCGCCACCGGCAGCGCCGCTTCGCTTGACGCCGTCGAGAACGCAATCAGAAACGGCTCCTTGGCCGCTTCATAGAACCGCTTCACGGGAATCCGCGCCACTGCAATCACCGCGCCCAGCACGCCAAACACGAAGATCGCCTGAGCCACGTACATGGTCAAAATGAGTTTGCCCAGCCCAAACAGCACGGCAAAGCCTTTGCTTCCCACCGTCACCGCAATGGCCGCGCCGACGCCCACCGGAGCCAGGTACATCACATACTTCGTGTAGCGGAACATCACTTCGGCCAGCGCATCGGCAAACTCCACCACCGGCTTCGCCTTCTCGCCAATCGCCGCGCACGCCGCCCCGAACAGGAAGCAGAACACGACAATCTGCAGCACCTCGCCCTTGGCCATCGCGTCGATCACCGACGAGGGAAAGGTGTGTTCCAAAATCCCCGCCAGGTCAGGCGGCTTGGCGCTCACCGCCGCCTCGGCCGCAGTGCGCTCCAGCTTCATGCCTTCGCCCGGCTTCACCAGGTTCACCGCGCTCAGCCCCAGCACCAGCGCAATCGTCGTGACGATCTCAAAATAGACGATCGATTTCAGACCGATCCGTCCCATTGCCTTCACCGAGCCCGACCCCGCGATGCCCGCCACCAGCGTGCCGAACAGCAGCGGCGCGATGATCGACTTGATCAGCCGCAGGAAGATCGCCGACACCGGCGTCAGTTGCCGCGCCACCTCCGGCGCCGCCGCCCCCAGCGCAATGCCCGCCGCCATTCCAACAAAGATCCACGCCGTCAACGAGAGCCGCGGCATCTATTCCGGACCCCGCTGGCCCCAATGCAGCTTCTGGCGCAACACGTCGAAATACAACAGCCTCGGCGGCCGGATCAGCCGCAGCGCATGCTTGGCCGCGCGGCACAGCACATGGTCGCCGTGACGCAGCGCAATCGCCTGCTGGCCGTCCACGTTCAGGAACACATCGTTGTCCGGCGCGCGCACGGAAAAGGAAACCATCTCGCTATCGGGCACAATCACCGGACGATTCGTCAGCGTGTGCGGGCAGATCGGCGTTAACGAAAACGCCGCCACCGTGGGAAACACAATCGGGCCGCCCGCGCTCAACGAATACGCCGTCGAACCTGTCGGCGTGGACAAAATCAATCCGTCGCCGCGGTAACTGCACACATAGTGATGACCGACCCAGGCGTCGATCTCCACCATCCGCGCCTCGGCCGCCTTGGCCAGCACAACATCGTTCAACGCCAGGTACTGCGCCACCACCTCGCCGCCGCGCTCCAGCATGCAGTTGATCATCCGCCGGTGGCCGATGCGGTGATGCCCCTTCAACGCCCGCTCCAGTTCCGGATACAGCTCCTGAGTCGTCAACGCCGTGAGAAACCCCAGCGAACCCAGGTTCACCGCCAGCAGCGGGATCTCCCGCTCGCCAATCGCCTTGGCCGCCATCAGCAGCGTCCCGTCGCCGCCCAGCACAATCACCATGTCGCAGTTTTCCGGCACCTGGTCGATCGGCAGTCCGTCGGTCAGGTCAGCGTAACTCGCCGTCACTGTGTCGTAGCGCGCCGTCAGCTTCCGCTCGGTGAGAAAGGCGAGCAGACGCGGCACCACATCCCTGCCCTTGGGCGCTTCAGGCTTCGAGATGATGCCGATGGTTTGGACGATACGCATAGAGCAAGAACTCTCGATTCCCCTCCGCCCCCGTGATCGGGCTGGGCGTCAAGGAGCATTCGAATCCCAACGATTCTACGCAAGTGCGGACGCGCGCGCAGGCTTCCTCATGCAAAGCCGGGTCGCGCACAATGCCACCCTTGCCGACCGACTCGCGGCCGACTTCAAACTGCGGCTTCACGAGCACAACCAGGCTCGCCTCCGGACTCAACAACGCGGGCAGGTTCGGCAAAATCAGGGTGGCCGAAATGAAGCTGACATCCATTGTGGCAAAGCCGGGCCGCTCCGGCAGCATGTCGGGCGTCAAATAGCGCGCATTGCACTCCTCACGCACCACCACGCGCGGGTCATTCCGCAGCTTCCAGTCCAACTGTCCGTGCCCCACGTCGAACGCATACACCCGCGCCGCCCCGCGCTGCAGCAGGCAGTCGGTGAACCCGCCCGTGGACGCCCCCACGTCCAGGCACACCACGCCCTCCACCGAAATCCCGAAATGATCGAGGGCATGGGCCAGCTTCAACCCGCCCCGCGACACATAATGAAGCCGCGCCACCACCTCCAGCGCCGCATCGGCCGCCACTGCCTGTCCCGGCTTGGCCGCGCGCTGCCCGGCGATCATCACATCGCCGGCCAGAATCAGCGCCTGCGCCTTCTCCCGCGTCGGAGCAAGCCCGCGCTCGACCAGCAGTTGATCGAGCCGCTGCTTGGGTGACGTCATCGTGGCTCTAGGAATTGCGATGGACAATCAGATCGGCGATGGCCCGCAGCGCCCCCGCCCGTTCGCCGAACGGCGCAACCGCCGCGTGCGCGGCCTGCAACTGCTCCCCGGCCATGCGCCGCGAAGCCTCCACGCCATACACCGCCGGAAACGTGATCTTGTGCTGCGCCACGTCCTTGCCCGGCGTCTTGCCCAACTGCTCCGGCGTGGACTCAATGTCGAGCAGGTCGTCGACAATCTGAAACGCCAGCCCCACCGCCTCGCCATACCGCGAAAGGGCCGCGTGCTCCTCGCTCGCCGCCAGCCTGCTTGCCGCAATCGCGCCAAACCGCACACTGGCCCGCAGCAACGCCCCCGTTTTCGCGCGGTGAATGCGGTGCAGCAGCTCCGCTGTCGGCGTCTGCTTCTCGCCCTCCAGGTCGTGCACCTGGCCGCCGATCATGCCCCCCACCGTGCCCGAAGCCACGCTCAACTCTTCCACCAGGGCCAGCCTCTGATCCGCGCTCAATCCCTCGGCCTGCGCCAACACCTGGAAGGCGATCGTCAACAGCGCATCGCCGGCCAGAATCGCCATGGCATCGCCGAACACTTTGTGATTGGTGGGCCGCCCGCGCCGCAAATCGTCGTTGTCCAATGCCGGCAGATCATCGTGAATGAGCGAATAAGTGTGCACCATCTCCAGCGCGCAGGCCGGCGCCAGCACCACGTCGCTTGTCTCGCCCAACGCCTCGGCCGCGGCGATGGCCAGGATCGGCCTCACACGCTTACCGCCGGCAAACAACGAATAGCGCATCGCACGGTGGATCACCGCCGGCTCGATGCTCTCCGCCGGAACCAGCCGTTCCAGCGCCGCCTGCACACGCTCGCCCTGCTGCGCCAGATAACCGCTCAAATCGAATTGCGTCGGGGTGGGGGTCGCGGACATGACGCTCATCACTTACTCGTTGCCCGAGTCAAACGGCTCGGCTTTCACGCCCGCCGCGCGCTTCACGAGAATCTCGATGCGCGCTTCGGCCGCCTCTAACTGCTTCCGGCACACCTCCGACAGCGCAACGCCGCGTTCGAACAAGGCAAGCGAATCCTCAAGCGGCTGCTCGCCCGACTCCAGTTGCTTCACCACGGATTCCAACTCCGTGAGGGACTGCTCAAAATTCACCACCGGCTGCGCATCGCCCATCGCCATATTGTAACGTGGGCGCGCCCCCGAAGCCTTCGCGGATTACCCCGCGGCTCACTCCGCGCCCGAAGCCACGCTCTGCCCCAATCGCAGCATCGAGGTAGTGAACTCCATCGATGCCATCGCGAAGTCCCCGCCAATGTCGATGGACCGCAGCGCCGCGTCCCGTTTGCCCGACAACGCCTGCTTGAGCACCATCGCCGCCACCTTGTGCAACCGCCGGTGAGCCTCCACACACTCATGAAACTCCGGCCCCGCCTTCACCTCTTCCTGGGTGCAACTCGCCGCCCAGCGCCCGAACGAACACGCGCCTTCTTCCCGCAGCGCCTCCGGCGTCCACTCGCTGTTCATCGTCTTGATGGCCGTCAGCAACTCACTGCGCCACAACCCATGCGCGGCAATGGCGGATTTGATTTCCCGGTCCAGGTTCACGATTTCTTTCCTCCCGATCGAACGGTTCTTCCCTCAAATAGCGCGGGGATTCCTCCGCTCATATCGGCGCGATTTCCGCCCTTCATGGTGAATCGTCGATGAACTTTTTTACCCCACCGCACCAGGGCGCACAACCGGCAAAAACACAATGGCCCGAGCCGGAGCCGAGGCCGCACCTTCCCCCGAACTACCTACTCCCCCGGCACCGCCACCCCCAACACCCGCGCCCGCTGTGCGATCTCGTCACACAGCCCGCGCGTCATGGGAATGCCCCGCTCCAACCGCTCCGCCTGGACCCGCCATTCCGGGTCGCCCGCCACCATTACTTCGTCATAACCCGCCGCCGGCGCCGCCGACTTCACATGCCCGGCCAGCCTCGCCACACGCTCCGTGAACTCCGCCCGCGAGCCGAACCGCCCCGGGTCAATTGCCAGAAAGAACTGCGATACGCGGAACCGCCGGTCCTTAAATCGCAGCCCGCCCAACTCCGTTGAAATCGCCCCGCCCGACAGCACGCCCGTGAGGATCTCCACCATCATCCCCAGACCCGAGCCCTTGTAGCCGCCCAACGGCATCAGGAAGCCCGCCAGCGCCGCCGCCGTCGACATCGTCGGCCTTCCCTCCGGGTCCATCGCCCAACCCGGCGGAATCGTCGGCTCCTGGTTCAGCTTGGCTTTGTAGATCTTCCCCATCGCCACCGTCGTCGTCGCCATGTCGAGCAGCCACACCGAGTCGTCGGGCGCCCCTCCCTCAGGCGCCGGCAGCGCGCAGCAGATCGGATTCGTCCCCCACCGCGCTTCCCGTGCCTGCCACGGCGCCACCGCCGGTGAAGCGTTGCACAGCACAACGCCGATCATCCCCTCACGCGCGATCCTCTGCCCCCAAAACGCCGCCGCGCCAAAATGATTCGACTCCCGCGAAATCGCCAGCGCCAGCCCATGCTCCTTCGCCAACCGCACCGCATGATCACTGCACCGCGCGCTCACCACCTGCCCCAGGGCATTCTCGCCGTCATAGAGCGCGCACGCCGCCGATTCGCTCACCAGCCGCCCCACGCCCTTGCCATCCACGCGCCCATCGCTCAACTGATCGAGATAAAAGGTGAGCAGTTGCAGCCCGTGCGAATCCACGCCGCGCAGCGAGGCAAAGAGCAGGCAATCCGCCGTCAACGCGGCATGCTCGGCCGACGCCCCCGCCGCATGCAACAACTCCCGCGCATACGCTCGCAGCGTCTCAACAGGCAGTGTGTGCGCGGCCTCCGCCATCAGCCGCCCAGGTATTTCTTCAGGTCAGGATTCAACAGCTTCTGCACGTCAGGCTGATCCACGTTCTCCAGCGTGATCACCCGCCCCTCCAGGTCCATCCGCTTCGGCGGCGTCTTGCCGTTGACCTTGTCGTGAATCGTGCGCACCGCCTCAAAGCCGATCTTGAACGGGTCCTGCACCACCATCGCCTGAATCACGCCGCCGCGCAGGTCGGCAATCATCGCTTCGTTCGAATCGAACGCCACGATCTTCACCTTCCCCGCCGCCCCACGCGACTTCACCGCCAGCGCCGTGCCCGTCGCCGAGGGCTCCGTCGAACAGAAGAACGCGTTCAGGTCCGGATGCGCCGTCAACATGTTCTCCGCCGCCGCCATGGACTTGCTGCGGTCGCTCATCCCATACTGCTTCGCCGCAATCTGGATGCCCGGAAACTCCTTCTCGATCACCTCGGTGAACCCATCCTCGCGGTCCGTGGTCGACACCGACCCCGGCAGATGCTGCACCACGCCGATCTTGCCCTTGCCCGCCAGCAGCCGCCCCATCTCGCGCGCCCCCATGCGGCCCGCCTCTTTGTTGTCGGTGGCCACGTAGGAGATGTAGTTCGTCGAGTCCAGCCCCGAATCGAACACCGTCACCGGAATGCCCGCCGCCATCGCCCGGTCAATCGGCGCTACCAGCGCTTTGCGATCGCTCGCGGCAATCACGATGCCGTCCACGCGCTGCGCAATATAGGAGTCGAGAATCTGAATCTGCCGCGAGAAGTCCGTCTCCGTTGCCGGACCATTCCACAAAATCTCCAGCCCGAACTCCTGCCCCGCGGCCACCGAGCCGGCCTGCACCGTTAGCCAGAAGATGTGCGACGTGCCCTTGGGAATCACCGCCACGCGCTTCTTCCCGCCGCGATTGCAGCCCGCGCCTGCCAGCCCCAACGCCGCGGCCACACTCGCCGCCGCCTGCCGCCGTGTCATCCTCATTGCGCCGTCCAGCCCCCATCGATCAGGATGTCGGTGCCCGTAATGAACCCGGCGTCCTCGGAGCAGATGAACCGCGCCAGCGCCCCGATCTCCTCCACCTTCCCCCAACGCCCCAACGGGATCTTTGAAAGGAACTGCGCATTCAATTCCGGGTTGTTCATCAGCGCCGTGTTCATCTCCGTGCCGAACGGCCCCGGCGAGATGCCCACCACCGTGATGCCGTCAGCAGCCAGTTCCAGCGCCAGCGCGCGCGTCATGCCGAGCAGCGCCGTCTTGGTCGACGAATAAGCCGTGCGTCCCGGAATCGAGACGTGCGACATGATCGACGTCATGTTGATGATGCGCCCGTAGCCGCTGCCCTTCATGTGCGGCACAAACGCCCGGCACATCAGGAACACGCTCGTCAGGTTCGTGTTCACCACGCCCATCCACTCCTCGAGCGTGAACTCCGTGATCGTCTTGCGCAGGTTGATGCCGGCGTTGTTGATCAAAATGTGGATCTTGCCGTATTGCGCCGCCAGCTCCTTTTCCAGCCGCAGCACATCGGCCTCCACCGCCACATCGGCCACATGCAGCGACGCCTTGCCGCCCGCCTTCACCACCTCGGCGGCTGACTCTTCCAGCTTCGCATTGTCGCGCGCCACCAGGGCGATCGTCGCCCCTTCGGCGCCCAGCGCCACCGCCATCGCCCGGCCCAGGCCGCGGCTGCCGCCCGTGATGACGGCCACTTTCCCTTGCATCGAACTGTTCGACATTCTCTCTCCTGAACTCTTTGCCCCTGGCTACCGCCGCCCGGCACGCGCCGTGTCGAGGATCTGCTCGGCCACCCGCTGCGGCTGGTCAATCTGTTCCATCGTGATTGAGCCCGTCTCGCTCGCCGTCACAACCGTGATCGCCCCCAACCCCAACATGCGGTCGCTCATCGACTGCTTCACCGTCACATCCTGAATCCGGCCCAGCTCCAGCGTGCGCGTCGTCTTCGACGCAATGCCCGATTGATACCGCAGCCGTCCGTCGGCCACCGTGATCCGCGTGCTGCTTTTCACAATCCAGCGCACCGCCGTGAAGATGCCCAGCGCCACCGGGATCGCCAGCAGCCACACGTATTGCTCGCCATAGGTCACCATGGCGTATACGGCGGGGACTAGCAGCAGGGCCTCCAGAACGGAGCCGACAATCAGGAATTTGGGGGAGGGTCGAACCTCGAATGTGGACATAGGAAAACCAGTTGCTCCGAGGGCCTATTGTATAGCAGCAGGCCAGCCCGATATCATCAAGAGATTGGACGGAGGAACACATATGAATCGAATGATGACCTTCGCCGCCCTCGCGGCCTTTACCCTTACCACAGCCTTCGGGGCCGACTTCACCTATACCCAGCGCACCGAAATCACCGGCGGCAGCATGAAACAGATGATGAACATGCTCGGCCGCTTCGCCAAGGGGGCCAATGAGCCCCAAACCAGCACCGTCTACCTCAAGGGCGGCAAGATGGCCACCCACGCCGCTAAGAACATCTCCATCATGGACGCCGAGGCCGGCACCATGACCAGCATCGACCTCGACCGCAAGGAATACTCGGTCATCACCTTCGAGGAGATGATCGCCTCCATGAAGAAGATGTCGGAGAAGATGCAGGGCAACAAGGACTCGGGCGCCAAGATGAACATGAAGGTGTCGCTTGACGACAAGGGCGCCGGGCGCACCGTGGCCGGCATCGCCACCCGCAACCTGCTCATGAAGATCGACACCGACACCACGGTCGTCGACAAGAAGACCGGCAAGGAGGTCACCATGACCTCAACCATCGAAAACGACATGCACATCGGCAAGACCGCCGGCAGCGAGGCCTTTCGAGAATTCGCCAGCGCCATGCAGGGCAAGTTCCCGCTCCAGCAGATTCCCATGCAGGCGATGATGCAGGGCGGCATCGACATGGACGGTCTGAAGGAGGCCGGCAAGAAGATGTCCGAAGTCGACGGCCTGCCCCTGCTCACCGTCACCCGCATGATCAACGCCGGCATGCCGGGTATGCCGCCGCCTCAGCAGCAGCAGAGCGGCTCGCGTGAGCAGCAGCCCAAACCGTCGGCCGGTGATGCCGTCGCCGGCGCTCTGGGCGGACGCCTCGGCCGCTTCGGCGGCCTTGGCCGCAGGCCCAGGGAAGAGCCCAAAAAGCCCGAGCCGGCCCCTGAACCCCAGGCCGCCCCCGCCGCTAACGCCGCGCCCGCCGCCAACACGCTGCTCGAGATGACCAGCGAAGTGCTCTCGTTCAACAACGGCGCCGTAAACCCCTCCGTGTTCGCCGTCCCGGCCGGCTTTAAAGAGGTGGAAAACCCCATGAAGAAGATGGCTAGGTAGCCATCGCTTCCGGCTTCGCCACAACGTGAATGCGCGGCGCATGGCTCATCTCCGCCTCGCGCGCCGCGCACATGCCATCCACCGCCTGCGTCACCTGCGCCCGCCGCTCCCGCAGCCTCGCCCGCTCGGCCCGTTCCCGCTCCGCATCGCGGAATGGCTCGTTTTTGCGGAAATCCAGCCGCTCTGGAATGTAGGTCGCCAGACACTGGTAGAGCGTGAAGTCGCTCTCGTAGTACGACATGTTCGTCAGATCGTAGAGGGCGAAGCCATGTGCCCGCAGGAAGTTCGAGTGGTCGATGAGCGTGTCGCGAAACAGGCAGATCTGCGCCTCCAGCGTCACGATGCTGGTCTGCTTGAGAGTCTCCACGGCCCCCCGCAGCACATCCAACTCCGCCCCTTGCACATCCAGCTTCACGAGAAACGGCCCCTGCAACCGACGCCTCTTCACCACCTCATCCAGTGAACGCACCGGCACCCGCCGCCGCGTATACTGCGCCTGCTCGGTCTGCAGTCCGCCAATATGTGTATTGTAAAACCCCGGATCAACCGACAGTTCGATCTCCCCCTGCATGTTGGACAGCGCGCAGATCTCGTGCCCCCCTCCAAATGAGTGCTCCACACGCTCGTACACCGGTTTGTTCTCCTCCATTGCGTCAATGAAGAAATGGCTCGCCTGGGGGTAACATCCCGTCTGGCGCCGGATGGCGAAGAACGCCCCTTCGGCGGCCCCGATGTCGATCACTTGGGAAACAGGAATCCCGAATGTCTGCAACAGCTTGAGTGTGGTGAGTAGATCCGGACGTTGAATGTCCATGGAACCCTGCCCTGGGTGGATTGCGGCGAGGGTTCCCGGCCGGAAGAGGTGCCGCCTGCGGGGCGCGCAGCCGCTCCCCTCCAGTCCATCGGCAACACCGCCCCGCTTCTTTACCCGCTCCGCGCCGCCCCACCCGCTCCGCCGCGCTACTTCACAATCGTCACCTTCGCCGAACCCACCTTTGTCTTGTCGGCCACCGACGTTGCCGTCACAGTCACCACCCGGTTGGCCGCACGCACCACCCTCGGTGCGCGATACAGGCCCGTCGCCGAAATCATCCCGTTCGCCAAGTTGCCTCCCAACAAGCCATTCACCCGCCATACCACCGCCTTGTTCGTGGTCCCCGTCACCGCCGCCGTGAACTGCCGGGTCTGGTTGGCCCCCACCGACGCCGACGCCGGGCTCACCACCACCTGGATCACCACCGGAGGCGGCGGAGGCGGAGGCGCCGGAAGCGTCACACTCACATACGCCGTGTTCGAAGCCACCCCGTCCGGATTCCGCACCACCACCGGCACTGACGTCTGCGAGGCCGACGCTGTCCCCGCCGCCCGCACCTGCGTCGCCGAAAGCCATGTCGTCGCCAAATTCGTCCCCTTGAAGCTCAACACCGCTCCCGATTGAAAGCCCACCCCCGTCGCCGTCAGCGTAAAGCTCGCCGTCATGATCGGGCTTGGACTCACCGACTTGATGTTCGGCAGCGGCGTCACCATCACCGTCGATGTCGCGCTCTTGGCCGGCGTGGCCACCGTCGTCGCCGTGATCACAACCGCCGGAGGCGAGGGTAACGCCGTCGGCGCCACATACAGCCCGTTGGCGTCAATGAACCCCCGCGCCGCGCTGCCGCCCACAACCCCATCCACACTCCACTTCACCGCCGTATTCGCCGCGTTCGTCACCGTCGCCGTGAACTGTTGCGTCCGCCCCGCATACATCACCACGCTGGCCGGCGACACGGCCACCGCCATGCCCGTCTGCTTGGCTTCGCCTGAGTTCACATTCACCATCAGCGCCGTCCCGTCCACCGCTTCAAACGCTGAACCCAGCACGCGGTGCAGTTGGTGCAGATTGTCGTCGTTCCAGCGGTTGTCCGGCTTCCCCGTGATGAACCACGACGAACCGTTATCGGCCAGAATGATGCCGTACTTCTTCATCGCTCGCAGAATCACCTGCACGTCAGCCGGGAAACTGGAAATGTCATAGTTCGCCTTCAGCCGGAAGCGCTCACCCATGCGCGGGTACTGCGTCCCGGTCAGGCTCGAGGCATAGTGCCGCGCCGGCCACACAAACTCGCGCTTGGTCTGCGGCGCGGTGAACCGGATGGCATGCTTGATCTCACCCGCGGCCACCTCCTCATAGGTCACCAGCCCCGGCATGATCGGCAGCCCCGCCGCGTCGGCCGAACCCCACCCGGAGGGCCGCAGCGTGTTCGAGCGAAGGTCGAAGATCGCCCCCGAACCCGCGCTCCAGGAAGCGCTTTGCGGATACGCCGACCACATCTCGTACAGGCGGCAGTTCGTCGTGTCAATCGCAATGACATGGCGGTCGCCCGCCGAAGCGCTGCCCCCCTCGATGGGTACATTCAGCGGAATCGCATACGGCCCCGGGTCCGACTCGCTCTGGTACTGAAAAGTCGCCGGATATTTCGTCTGCGAACCGCTCACCAACACGAACGGGATGCCTCCCTGCGCTCCGTTCCAATAGCCGCCGGAAAAATCGGGATGGACATATTTACTGGCCCCGATCGTATTTACCAGCGTCGTGGAATTGGCCGCCGCCGGCAGGTGATCAATCGGCGTATTCCATATGTTGTTGGCGGGAAACACCGGGCAGCCGCCGATGGTGGCTTGACCCCAGGCCAGGGGAGCCACCAGGCACAGCAGGAGAAGAGAGGACAGCGTGTGAGTCATGACGTGCCCAGTGTAGGGGCACGCCAGGGGCCAACCAATGGGGCGGACGCAGGCTTCTGATACAGGGGATCGCCTGTGTGCGGGACACACCGCACCTCAGTCCTAAGCAGGTTGCCGGCGCTCTACTCGGTAAGTTCCCCCATCCACCACTGGTTCAACAGCGCCTTGTCAGCCTCGCTCAACCGGGCCTCCGGGTGCAGCCACAAATAACTCGGAGGCGGCATGCTGCCATTGCCCGCCGCCTCGACGATCTCCCCTACTTCTTCCTCATCGAGCGTATATTCGATGGAAAGGTTGAGCTGCCGCCGGCCACGCGTCACATGGTCGGCCATCAGCCACGATCCCGGACTCAGCCGCGCATACCACGGCCACTTCGTTTCATTGGAGTGACAATCGGCGCACGCCCGCTGGAGCAGCGTCCGCACCCGCGCAGGGACCGCCGTGGTCTGCCAGGCCCCCGGCTTCTCGGCTTTTCCTAGCGGCGGCGGCGGCGGTTGGATCGCCTGCGCCAGCGCTCCCAACCCCGCCACCAATAGCACCGCCAATCCCACTCGTCGCTTCGTCAACACTGGCACTCTGTGTCTGACGATACAATCCCGCAAAGTGTTACTTCGCCGCCGTCCAGTCAGCAGCAGCCGCCGGCCTGGCCCGGCTGTTGCCCAGGTTGTGAACCGCCACCGATGTGAACAACCCCGACAACGCAAAGTTCGCCGCCGCGGCATACGGCGCCGCTTCAGGATTCTTCCGTAACAGCAACATTTGACTGGTGATCGCCCCACCCGTCAGGGCCGACTTGATGAAAATCCCCCGCGCCCGGAACCGCCCGTCCGCGCTCTGCAACAACGGGTTCCGCTCGCGCTTGCCCACCGACGTCAGGAGGTCGGCCGCCGAAGCGGCCGCCATCGCGGCAAGCGAGGCCTTCCACATGCGGTGCGGCATGTGGATGTCCCGCGATGGCGGCGCTTCCGAGCGCAACCGCGCCAACATCCGAGGTTGAGCGCCCCCACGCAGGCTCACCGTCGCCCCCGCAGCCTCACCGCCTCTACAGCCTCACTGCCCCCGCCCCGCTTTTCGCGGAAACTCCGTTACCCCCACCGGCAACAGTTCCAGCGTTTCTTCCGTTACCGCCTCTACCGCCTTGCGAGTAAAGGGCATCGGGTGATACCGCCCGGCCGCCCAGTCGTCCAGCAGGTCGGAATAGTGCTTGCTCTCCGGGTCGCCCACCTCGCCCGGAACATTGGTCATCATGCTCTTGTCCCAGTCGGCGAAGTCGAGCACCATACGAAAGCTCGCCCCTGACGTCTGGCGGAAGTTGGTCCCACTGGTGGCGTTGACGGTATCGCCGTCGCCTGGCCGCGCCACCGGACCGCGATTCCACGCCCGCACGCCCAGCGGATGGCGGAACGTCGCCCGGTGCACCGCGCCCCAGGTCCACTTCTTCTGGTCGGCCCCGCGCGAGGCGGTCAGATCAGTGATGGCCGACCGCAGCGTGCGCTTCAAAACCTCGGCGTCCGGCTTGCGCTCCAACTCCTCAAGCAACACCGTGCGCGTCACGCGCGGCCCGATCCCCGGCCCGAACACGGCCGCATGCAGCTTGCCGAACCACAGCTCAAACACCATCGCCTCGACTGACTCGGCCAGCAGCCGCCTGTCCCAGGCCAGCACCCGCCGCACCAGGCCCTGCTCCTCCTTGGTCAGCCCGCTCAGCCGCGCCTTTCGGACAACCTGTTGAAACCGGCGCGCCGGAATCGACATCGCATCCTGCTGCATCGCCTGCATGTCTTCCAAGGTGAGTTTCGCCATCGTCTCCGGCCGCGCCCGCCCGCTCACCCCAAACAGCGGCAGCGCACCCGGACCCGCCAGCATCTCCGCCACCCGCTGGAACCGGAACACCGGCGCATACTCATATCCCAGCTTTTCGCGATAGCCCTCCGGCCGGATGTCGTGATTGGCCGTCGCCAGCCAGCCCTGCGCCGGGTTCAACATCTGCGGATGCTGTTCAGGCCGCAGCACACCCGCCCACTCAAACTCGCCCGTATCGCCCGGCACCGGCAGCAGCCCGTCCCAGTTCTTCCGCACCGGCGCATGGCCCGAAGCAAACCAGCCGATGTTGCCCCCCCGGTCGGCGTACATCAGGTTTTCCGACGGCACCTTGTAGTGCGAAGCGGCCTGCACAAACTCCGTCCAGTTCTTCGCCCGGCCCAGCGCCAGCGCGCCCAGATACCCCGCCCCGCCCGGCTCGGCCCCGATCCACTTCAGCGCAAACGCGCGGTGCTTGCCCAGCTCCTCGGCGATCACCGGACCATGCAGCGTATAGCGCAGCTCCACCATGCGCGGCTTCACCGTGCCGTTGGCCTCGCGCACCGGAATCGCCTCGCGCACCACCTGCATCTTGCGCAGCTTGCCCTTGTACCAATACTCGTCCGGGTTCGTCTCGTGCAGCTTCTCGACATACAGATCGCCCTGGTCGATGTTGACGATCGTGAAGCCGAAGCCGATCTCCTCGTTGTGCCCCAGCGCGATGCCCGGCAGCGCCGGTTCGCCCGCCCCAAACGCATTCCAGCCGGGCCCCACCAGGTGCACCGTCTTGCGCAGCGACGGGTTCAGAATCGGCCGGTGCGGATCGCTCGCCAGCATCGGCTTGCCCGTCGCCGTCAGCGCGCCGCTCACGGCCCAGTTGTTGCTCCCCCAACGCGCGCGCTCCTCCAGCGGCTCCAGCAGATTCACCGCCGCCCGCGGCCCCGCCACCGCCGGCACACCCGCCGCCGCCCGCTTGCTGTCGCCCTCGGTCTGGTCGGGGAACTGCACCGTCGAAATCGCCTCATTGAAATGCGTCAGCAGGCCGGCGTGAATCAGGTCCAGATCGAGCCCCTTGGGGATCACCAGCGGCATCGCCGGCAACGTCGGCAGCAGCTTTTGCACCTGCATCATGCCGTACTTCTGAATGTCCACAGCGCGCCCCACCTCGCGCGCCAGGTTGCGCGTCATGAGTAGTCCGGCCACGCGCCCGGTGACATCCTGGGGCTCCCACTTGCCGGGATCGAAACCGGCCACGCGAAACTCCAGCGGCCGCTTGCCGCCGAGCGAATCGATGTAGGCATTGATGCCCGCCGTGAAGGCCGTGGCAATTGACTTGGCGTCGGGCGAATAGGCCCGCCACTCGGCGTTCCAGTCGCCGCGAAACCGCACCAGCCGCGCCATGCGGTCGCGCTGCAGCGCCTGCGCGCCCAACACTTCGGCCAGCCGCCCGTTGTTCACGCGCCGCCATAGATCGATCTGAAACAGCCGGTCGCGCGCCGTAATCCAGCCCTGGGCAAAGAACAAGTCGTGCTGCGTTTCGGCGTAGATGTGCGGCACACCCCAGCGGTCGCGCAGAATCTCCACCGGCTTCTCTAACCCGCGCAGGGTCACCTGTTCGGCCCCGGCCAGGCGCAGGGCGGCGATCGGCACAAGCAGCAGGAGTGTTCGGATTCGCATCGCCATGATGGGAAGCAGTATCCCACGCCACGGGTTGCAACAGCAGCCCGGGGCGAAAATGTCAGAAGCCTCGTGCTGCGCTAGCATAACCCCATGCTCGGCATCGACAGCCGCACCGCGCGCGCCGCCTGGACCGTCCTTCTCGTGGCCGCCGTCACCGGCGCGGCCTACCTCATCCGCCGCACGCTGCTCATCTTCATCTGCGCCATCCTGCTCGCTTACCTGCTCGCCCCGCTGCTGCGACTGGCCGAACGCTTCCGCCCCAAGCGCGTGCCCCCCGCCGCCTCGCTCCTCATCCTCTATCTCGTCATGATGCTCGTGCTCGGCCTGGCCGTCTCCGCCATCGCCACGCAACTGGCCCAAGAGGCCGCCAGCCTCTCCACGCGCCTCCCCGAAATCCTCTCTGACCCGCAGGCCCTGCAGCGCATCCCCGTGCCTGACTGGCTCCAGCCCTACAGAATCCGCTTCGGCGCCGAAATCCAGGTGCGCATCGAAGAATACCTGCGCGAGTCCATCCCCCTCATCACCTCCGTCAGCCGCCAGTTGCTCGAACTCCTTGGCAACCTCGTCTTCGTCATCCTCGTGCCCATCCTCAGCTTCTTCTTCCTCAAGGACGGAGCCGCATACCGCGCCGCTCTGCTCGCCCTCGCCGACGGCCCGCGCCAGAGCGTGGTCGACGACTTCTTGAGCGACGTGCATACCCTGCTCGTACAATATGTCCGCGCGCTGGTCCTGCTCAGCCTCTCTACCTTTGCCGCCTACTGGCTCTTCCTGGGCGTCATGGGCGTGCCCTATGCCGTCATCCTCGCCCTCGTGGGCGCGGTGGGCGAATTCGTGCCCGTCGCCGGTACGCTCACCGCCGGCGTCGTCATTCTGCTGGTCGCCATGCTCTCCGGCTATCACGGCTTCCTCGCCCTCATTCTTTTTCTTGTCATCTACCGCCTCTTCCTCGACTACGTCCTGCAACCGCTGCTGCTCGGCTCAGGCGTCGAACTGCCTCCGCTGCTGGTCATCTTTGCCGTGCTCGCCGGCGAACAGATTGGCGGCATCACGGGCATGTTCCTCGCCATCCCTGTGATGGCAACGCTGCGGCTCATTCTGGTGCGCTACAAAAAGTCGCGTATCGCGGTGGTGGCATGAGAGCGTGGCTCCTGCTGCCGGCCGCCGTGCTGCTCATCGCTCCTCCCCTGGCCGCCCACGTCGTCAGCATCAGCACCGGCGACGCGCAAATCAACGGCGCTCAACTGCGCTACGAACTGCGCATGCCGCTCTACGAGGTCCCCGACCCATCCAAGGGACTCGATCTGCTCGCCCGCGTCGAATTCCGCTCCGGCGATGTCCGCCCCACACGCGAAGCCCAGGAATGCCGCGTCCTCGAAGCCGAAAGCGCGCTGTTCTGCGCCGCTACTTACCGCTTCCCCGCCCCGCCCGACCTGCTCACCGCCCGCTCCACGCTTCCCTCGGCCACCGTACCCAATCACGTCCACATCCTGCGCGCCACCCGCGCGGGCAAGTTCGAACAGGTGGTGCTCGACCTCTCCTTCCCCGAAGCTGAACTCCGCTTCCGCCCGCTCACCGCTGCTGAGATCGTCGTGCGCCAATCCGGCGGCGCGGCCTGGCGCACGCTCAGTTCGCCCTGGCAGTGGATGTTCCTGCTCGGCATCGCCCTCGCCGCCGCCTCGTGGAGCGAAGCGGCCATCCTCTGGCTCGCGTTCGCTGTCGGCGAATCGGCCGCCGCCGTGCTCTTCGGAGCGAAGAGCCTGCAACTCGCCCCGCGCTTCCTCGAAATGGCCGCCGCGCTCACCATCGCCTATCTCGCCGTGGAGATTCTCTTCCTGCCCCGCTCGCGCGCCCGCTGGCTCATCATCGCCGTCCTCGGCGCCTTCCATGGCCTCGGCCTGGCCCAATTCCAGATCGCCGCCGAATACGCCGCCCACACCGTGCTCGCCGGAGCTGCGCTGGCCGCCGCCCTCATCCTCGCCCTGCTCGTCGCCCTCATGCGCCGCCTCCATCAGCCGCGCGCGCTCTCGTGGGCGCTGCTCATCGGCGGTCTTCGGTTTGCCTGGTGGCTTGCTGGCTGGGATGCGGCCTCGCCTGGCTTACGATGGAAGACATGCGTCCCCTGGGCCTCTGCGCCCTTCTCCTGTGCGCCTCCGCCGCCGCAAAACCACCGCCCCGCTGCCCACGGCGCTCGAGACCATCACCGCCTCCAAGCCCGAGGCCACGTCTCCTTCCTCGCCAGCGACCTCCTCGAAGGCCGCGACTCCCCCTCCCGCGGACTCGACATCGCCGCCGAATACCTCGCCTCGCAGTTCCGCGCCCTCGACCTCGAACCCCTCGGCGACAACGGCTACTTCCAAACTCTCCACTGGACCATCCTCGAATCCGCCCCCACCGGCATCACGCTCTCGCTCGACGGCGCGCCAGTCGACCCCAAACACTTCCGCGTCACCGCCGGAGCCGCGGCCATCGACGCCGAAGGCGACATCGCCGAACTCAAGGCCGGTGAAACCGCCGGGCGCATCGTCCGCCTCGCCGATGCCAACCGCGCCACCGTGATGGACGCTCTCCGCATCCTGCGCAACGCACCGCCGCAGGTGGTCCTCATCCCCGATGAAAGCGATTCGCTCAGCCGTTCGGGCAATTTCCAGCCGCGCGCTCTCATCACGCCCTACGATCCGCCGCGTGGCAACTATGTCTACGTGCTCTGCACCGGTCCCGCCGCCGCGCTCGCCAAGTCCGCCAAAACCGCCCAGTTCCACATGCCCGCCGGCACGGCCACGCCCGCCCGCTTGTGGAACGTCGCCGCCCTGCTGCGTGGCAGCGACCCCAAGCTTGCCGCCACCGCCGTCATCGTCAGCGCCCACTACGATCACGAAGGCCTGCGCCCCAATAACCCGCGCGACCAGGTGATGAATGGCGCCAACGACGATGCCTCGGGCGTCGCCGCCATGCTCGAAACCGCCCGCGCCCTCACCGCCCTGCCGCAACGCCCCAAGCGCTCAATCCTCTTCCTCGGCTTTGTCGGTGAAGAGAAAGGCCTGCTCGGCGCCAAGCATTACGCCAAGAACCCGCTCTGGCCGCTCGATAAAACCGTCGCCAACCTGAACCTGGAGATGTTTGGCCGCACCGAGGAGGGCGAATACACGCGCGCCGGGCAGATGACCATCACCGGCTCAGGCTTCTCCACCGTCACCGATTTCGTCCGCCAGGCCACGCTCGATCTGGGCGGCATCTACTTCATCAACCGCCAGGGCAACGAGGAGTTCTTCGCCCGCAGCGACAACTTCCCGCTCGCCATGGAAGGCATCCCCGCGCACTCGCTGACCCCAGGTTTCAGCTTCCAGGACTATCACGCCCCCGGCGACGAGTGGCCCAAGCTCGACTACGACAACATGCAGCGCGCCACGCGCATCGCCGCGCTGGCGGCGCTTCGTATTGCCGAAAGTGACACCGCGCCGGAGTGGGACCTCAACGACCCCACGGCGAAAAAGTTCGCCGACCAGCGGAATCGCCGTGCCGGGCCGTCCCGGCCGGCCTCAACCCAGCCCAACTTACCCCAGTAAGTCGAGTAACTGCTTCTGCGCATCGCCGGCCAACTTCACCGACTGCAGCGCCAGCACCTCTTTTACCTGTTCCTGCGACAACTGCCGCCCGCCTCCCAGTGCCTCGATGGCTTGTTCGGACAGACTGACGCTGTCCTCTTGTTCGCCTGCCGTGGTTCCCGACCGCTGCGCGCCTCCCTCGAAGCGCTGCACAGGCCGGGGTGCATACAGTTCACTGACGTCCGCCGCACGAGTCAATCCACTAATACCAGCCAAGGTAACCTCCCGTTGGTGATCGATTGCTGCCGGTACGGCTCTTATCGGATGCGGCGGCGATTCCTTGAATGGCAATTTAGCGCGGCGTCACCCGCGGCCAGCTCAGCTCCACGCCCCGCGCCTGCAGTTCTCGCTGGAACTCGCCCAGCCGCTTCGCATCGGCGCGAATGGCCCGCGGCCGCTGCCGTGTCGTGAGGGCATGCGCCGCCAGCGCGCCCGCCGATTCGCCGATGTTCCACTCCACCGGGTGCAGCCGGTAACAGCCGTTGGTGATGTGCGTCACGCCGAGGTTCTTCGAGGCCGGAATCAGGTTCTCCACGCGCTTCGGAATCAGCGCGCCCAGCGGGATCTGGAACGGCAACGAGCTCACGTCGATGTAGTTGTCCCCGCCCGAGCTCGGATGCAGGTCGATGCGGTAGCTGCCCACGCCCACCGAATCGGCAAACGGCTCGGCCGTCACCTCTTCGCGCGACTTCCCCGTCGCCTTCATGCGCGCCTCCGTGCCCACATGCTCCTCCACCACGGTGAACTCGGCCTGAATGCGCCGCGACTCGCGGATGTAGGGATACAGCGCCAGCCCGTCGTCGCTGCCCATCACATCGCCGCGCAGCCGCAGGCCCTTCCAACCCGCGCCGCCATCGGGACGCGGAGCCTCGGTCTGCATCCAATACAGCAGCGAGTAGCTGAGCTGTTTGCCGCGCTTCAGGTGGTGCGCCGCTTCGGCCTCGCTGACTTCGTGGATGTTGCCCAGCCAGTAGTCATTCTGCGGCCAGTTCACCAGCGTGATGTCGCTCACGAACGCCCCCGGCGCATGGATGCGCTTGTTGGCGATGCGGCGGTAGAGGAACAGGTTCAGGCCGGGCGGCGGCGGGGCGTCGGTGTCGGGGTTGAAGAAGACGTCGCGCCGCTTGAGCGTCTGCGGATTGCTCATGGCCCAGCTGAGCAGCTTGTCGGGCCAGTTCACCGGCTTGAGAGCCGGCATGTAGTCGCGCCAGAAAGCATACTCGGCTGGCTTGTCGATCGTGTGGTCCTCGCCGGGAAGATGGTCCATGGCGAAGCAGACGGTGAACGACTGGATGTTCTGCGGCTGGGCCACATCGGGGGCATGTAGTTCGCCGGTCTGCTTCTTTGACTCGAAGCCCGTCACATACTCGGTCTTGGTGAGCGGCAGCAGATCGCCCTGCTCTGTGGCGTCGATGAAGTAGCTGGCTTCCAGCGTGCGCTCTCCGCCTTCGCCGCGCACCGTCACCGAGCGCACCACCGCGCCGTCGACATCGGCCTTCACCGGCTTGTGGCGCAGCAGAACCACCAGCTTGCCGCCGGAGACATAGGGCGCGAGCATCGCCTCCAGCACGGCCAGCGATACGCGCGGCTCATGCGTCAGCCGCGACACGCTGCCGCCGCCGGGGTTGAACAACTTATTGGCCCGCACCTGCGGCGTGAGCGTGTAGTGGTCGCGATAGTACTGCCGCACCGCTGTGCGATAGGCCCGGTAGCTCTCGGTGCCGCCGAACTGCTCGATCCAGGGATGCTCATCCGGAGGCACGCCCTGCGAGGTGAGCTGTCCGCCGATCCAGGCCGTCTCTTCGGTCATCACCACGCGCTTGCCCGCACGGCACGCCGCCAGCGCCGCCGCGCAGCCTCCCACGCCGCCGCCCAGGATGGCCACGTCGAAGCGCATCTGGCTCGCACCCAGAACCCATGCCGGAAGGGCGAGCGTGCTCGACGCCGCCTGAAGAAGAGAACGCCGTGTCAGTTGCATGAACTCTCAGGATGACAGATTCAATTCCCTTCTCCCAACTCCCGCATCACGCTATCATCGGGAGGAATGGCGGTGATCGCAATCGCCGGTCAGCCTGGCTGCCGCGTAGACGAACTGGCGCGGCTGGCCGCGCAGCGGCTGCAATTGGAACTCATCACCGAGTCGAAGCTGCGGCAGTTGCTCAATGACGAGTTCGGCTCGGAGTCGGCCATCCCGGCCAAGGCCATGCCGCACGCGCTCACCTACATCCTGGCCCAACTGGCCCGCCAGTTTCACCTCTGCGTCTCGGCCCCCGGAGCGGAAATGGTGGTCCATCGCTTCCCCGCCTCGCTGCGCGTGGGCGTGGTGGCCAGCGAGGCCTACCGCCTCGGCAACCTCATGCTCGACGATCACCTCGACCGGCCGGCCGCGCAATCGCTGCTGGCGCAACTGCACGCCCAGCGCAAACAGAGCATGAAGCGCTGCTTCGGCCGCGTCACCGTGCCGCCGGAACGCTATGACCTGGTCGCCAACGCCGAAACGCTCGATCCCGACCAGATTGTCGACATGCTCGAGGGCGCGGCCTATGTGAACGGCCTCCTGCGCCACGGCCTGCTCTCGCCCGAAATGGAGGCTGAACTGCAATTCGAGATGCGCCTCGAGTTCTCCAAGCATGGCCTCACCCCGGCCGGCAAAGCCACGCTCCTCAACAAGCCCTTCGCCCACAAAAGCGAGCAGATCTTCGCCAACCTGCTCGACTTTTACCGCATCGCCTGGGACTATGAGCCGAAGAGCTTCCCGGTGGAATGGGACAAGACGGGCAAGCCGGTCGAGTTCTTCACGCCCGACTTCTATCTGCCCGAACTCGATCTCTACGTCGAACTGACCACGATGAAACAAGCCCACGTCACCCGCAAAAACCGCAAGGTGAAGCGCCTCCGCAGCCTCTATCCCAGCGTCAACATCCAGGTCTTCTACCAGAAGGACTTCCAGAACCTCGTCTTCAAGCACGGCTTGAGCGAACAGGTGTTGTCGGCGTGAGCATCGCCGCCGTGCCGCCCATTGAACGCATCCTCTTCACCGAGGAGCAGGTGAACGAGCGCGTGCACGAGGTGGCCGCCGCCATCAGCAAACAGTATGAAGGCCGCGACCTGAAGATGATCGGCGTCATGAAAGGCTCGGTCTACTTCCTCACCGCGCTCACGCGGGCCATGACGATTCCCGTGAAGATCGACTTCCTGGCCATCTCCAGCTTCGCCTCCACGCGCAACTCGCCCGGCATGGTGCGCATCGCCAAGGACCTCGACGAGCCGATCGAGGGCGAAGACGTGCTGCTGGTGGAAGACATCGTCGACACCGGACTCACCGCGCGCTACCTGCTGCAAACCCTCGCCGGGCGGGCGCCGAATTCGCTCGGCATCGTGACCATGCTCGACCGCACCTCGCGCCGCCTCATCCCGCTACCCATCGAATTCCGCTGCTTTGAGATTCCCGATTACTTCGTCATCGGTTGCGGGCTCGACTACAAGCAGCGCTACCGCAACTTGCGCTATATCGCCGTCATGCGTCAGGGAGTGTGAGCCCCCGCGCCGGGCCTTACTGAAACAAGGGGCCTAACCCGCAGGCCAGGCCCCTGCCGCTCTCCCGTTCGGGCAGCCGCTTAGAACTTCACGCGGATGCCAATTTCAATGCGCCGCATGTCCATCACGCTGGTCACGTTCTCGTGGCCCACGCCGCTGCGGAACTGGTTGTACTTCTCCGCCTCGGTCGAGTTGGGCAACCGCTCCACGAGGTTCGTCACCAACTGCTGCGGCGAATTGTAGAGATAGTAACCGTTGGCGAGGTTCGCGCCCTTCATCTTGTAAGTGAAGCCTGTGTTCACATCCTGCCGGCGCACCTGGTTGAAGGGGTTGAAGAAGCTGGCGCGCAATTCCAGGCCCAGCCGCTCACGGATGGGGAAGGTCTTGCTGATGTTGATGTCGTTGGAGAAGGTGCCGCGCGACCAGAGGTAATTGCGCGACCCCATTCCTAAGTCGGGGATGCCGGGCAAACCGAACGGCGACAGCTCAAACATCGCCGCCGTGTTGTTGGCGCCGTTGTTCACATTGGACGACGGCACGATGCGCGGCGCGATGTCCGGGCTGCCGGTGAACATACTGTTGATGTTGGCCACGCCCTGGTTATTGTTGGCATACTGCAGCCCCATGGTGGGCGTGAGCGGCTGGCCGGAGTAGAAGTTCATCAGGTGGGCGATGTTCCAGCCATCCAATAGCTGGCGGGAAATGCCGTTATTCCAGCCCAGCACCGACGACAGTTTAGGGACGTCGTAGGTATAGTTGACGCCCACGACGTGGACACGGTGGTTGTTGGCGATGTAGCCGGTGTAGTCCTTCCACTGCGCGAAAAAGGGACCTGGATTCTCGATCCCGCTGAGCAGCTTGCTCCAACTGTGGACAAACTGCATCGTGAAGCCGTTACTGTAGCGCTTGTTCAGGCTCCATTGCAGCGAGTTGTAGCGATTGTTGCCTACGTTGGTGATCAGATTCAATGCGCCGAAGCCCACAAACGGCCGCATGAGGTTGCTGTCCACGGCCTGCGTGCCAGGCAGCGGGCCAGGGTTGGAAGCCGAAATCGGCCCGGCGAAGTTGTTGCCGGCAAGGCGCGGGTCGCGAAACTCGGGCTTCCACGATGTACCCGGCAACACCTGGTTGATGTTGAACTGAATCACCTGGTGGCGCTGGATGTTGCCGATGTAGGCCACGTCGAGTACAAACTGCGCCGGCAGTTCGCGCTGGATCGAGACGCTGTAGTCGTAAATGGTCGGCACGGCGTTGCTCGACTCGTCGATGACGCCGAACGCGCGCGGCGACAGACGGCTCACCGTCGGCGTGTTCAGCGTGCCCAGGCTCGTCTGGCGGTAGGGTGCCGGTGGCCTGTCCGATGGTCGGCCGGTTATAGGACCAGCCGAAGCCCACGCGGAGTACCGACTTCGAGTCGAACTGATAGGCCACGCCGCCGCGCGGGGCCACCAAAATGAACTGCGGATTGCGAATGCCGGCGTTGCCGATGGCCCCGCCCAACGGCACCACGCCGTTCAGCGGATCGCCCGAACCGGGCACGATCGAATAGAGCAGCGCGCTCGTCAGCCCCGCCGCCAGCGGGGCGTTGGGAAACTTCGGATCAATGAGCGTGCGCGTGTTGGCCGGGTTGGGCACGTAGTAGCGCGGAGCCTTGGCCGGGTCCCACAGGCCGGGCACAAACACGGCGTCGAGCGTCTTGGAGGGCTCGTAGTTAAATTCCGTCGGCGTGTGGTAGAGGCGGATGCCGTAGTCGAAGGTCAGCTTCGAGGTGGCCTTCCAGGTGTCTTGAATGAAAAAGTGGAAGTCCTGATACTTGGAGCGCTTGATCGACTGGTTGCTCACCTGCTGGAACTGCGACACCGCCCCACCGAGCACATTCGAGGGACCGTAGCCCCAATCGAACGCACTGGCCGTGTTGACGCCAAAGTTGAAGTTGCCTTTATCGATGGCGGCGTTGATCTCATCCTTCTTATTCAGCAGGTACTGCGCGCCCCACTTGAACAGGTGCGAGCCTTTGGTCCAGCTCATGGTCTGGGCAAACTGATACTCCGGCGCCTTGGCAAACCACGGGAAGCGGTTGAACTGGAAGTCTTGGTAACCGGTGCCCTGAATCTGCGGCAGGATGTTACTCGATGTCTTGAAGGCCAGCGGCAGGTTGGACAGGCCCACCTTCAGGCGGTCGATTTTCTCCGGCTCGGTGAGCAGCTCCGCCGGGGCGTCGACGAAGTCCTTCTGCCAGTTGAACAGCGTCTCGCTTACGAGATTGGAGGAGAAAGCCTTGGTGACGTTGCCGGCGATGGCTTTGTCCGGGCGGTTCCAGCCAGTGACGACAAAGGGCAGATTGCTCCCGGCGGCCCAGGTCACCATGTCGCGATAGCGCTGGCGGTCATAGGAGATACGCACATAGGCGCGCGTGGACTGGTTGATGTTCCAATCCACCTTGCCGACGTTGAGATACCGCTTATCGGTCTTGGCGTATTGGTTGAGGTAATTGTTGTTGGTTTCGTTCTTCAGGTTGGGCAGCGGGTACAGGTTGAGAATGGCCTGCCCGAGCGGGGTGATCTGGCTGGCGGGCATGATGTTGTTGGGCAGCACTTGCGGGCTGCCAGAAGCCTGCGTGCCGGGCAGATAGATGGTGGGCCGCACACCGTTCGCGTTCACGGTCTGCGAAAAGTCGCCCTTGCGCTCCAACTCGGTGGGAACGCGGATCTGCTGGGTCAGCGTGGGCGAATCCTGCTTCAGGTTTTCGTGATTGAAGAAGAAGAACAGCTTGTCACGCTGGATGGGTCCGCCTAGGTTGCCGCCGAAGTAGTTGTAGCGGTAGCGCGGGTTGCCAAGGCCGAAGAAGGCGTTGTTCCAGGGCGTGGCGTTGAGCGCCTCGTTGCGCATGTAGTTCCACGCCGTGCCGTGCCAGGTGTTGGTGCCGGACTTGGTGACGATGTTGATCACCACGCCGGCGCGGTTCCCATATTCAGCTTGGAAGTTATTTGTGAGTACGGCCACTTCCTGGATCGACTCCAGGCTCGGCGTCACCGTGGTCTTGCTGTCGCTGCCATGGTCGACATTGCTGCCGCCATCCAGGTTCACCTGCGTCTGGTTGGAGGCCTTGCCGTTGACACGGAAGTCGCCGTAGCCGTCATAGCCCGCCTCGCGGCCATTGATGGCGTTCACATTGTTGGGCGAGGAGCCGGGAATCACCTTGAGCAGCGTCGCCCAGTTGCGCCCCTGCAGAGGCATCTCGGTGACCTGCTTGGCTTGAATCGTCTCATTGCGCACGGCGTTTTCGGTGACGATCATCGGCACCTCGGCGGTGACGTCGATGGTCGACGCCGGACCGGCGCTGATCTCCATTGAGACGCGGCCCAGCGAGACATTCTGGAAGGCGTTGACGTCGAGATCCTTCACCACCGTGGAACGGAAGCCGACGGCGCTAATGGTGACCTCATAGCGGCTGGCAACCAGCGAAGGAATGCTGAAGACGCCGAGCGCGTTGGTGGTGACGAGGCGCTCGGAATTTGTGGAGACCTGCACGACCTTGACGGTCGCGCCGGGAATGGCGGCATCGGTGGAATCGACCACCGTGCCATAGATGGAACCTAACCCACCTTGCGCGAAGACGAGCGTAGGCAAAAGAACAAGAATGAGGAGTAGTTTCATCATAAACCCCGTAACGAGAAGTAACACTGGGCGGAGTATACTCCCGCGCGCGCCGGAAAGAAAGGGGAGAGTTCCGTCTGGAGTGGGCGCCCAATCCAACCGCCGCCGCAAGGCGGGACGCGAAGGCCGGACCCAGTACACTGTGTGAATGGCCGCCGTGACCACGGGCGGACCTCATCCGGGAGAACCTCTGCGTACGGCAGTCCATCAACCAGGCGCGAATACGGACCGGGTGGTGCGATCGGCGGGCATCATGTCGGCCGCCGTGGCCACCAGCCGCGTGACGGGACTGGTGCGCGAAATCGTGCTGGCGCGGCTGTTCGGCGCGAGCATGGACTTCGACGCCTTCCGGCTCGGCTTCCAGTTGCCCAACCTCACGCGCGACCTGTTTGCCGAAGGGGCGCTGTCGTCGGCCTTCGTGCCGCTCTTCACGGAATACCTGACCAACCGCGGCAAGGAAGAGGCGCAGCGGCTGGCGAGCCTGGTGATGACGGCCATTCTGATCGGCATCGGCGCGCTGTGCCTGTTGGGCGTGGCGCTGGCGCCGCAACTGGTGGACCTGTTTGCCAGCGGCTTCGCGCTGGTGCCGGGCAAGCGCGAGCTGGCGATTGAGCTGACGCGCATCATGTTCCCCTTTCTGCTGCTGGTGGCGCTGGCGGCCCAGTCGATGGGGATTCTGAACGCCTGCAATCTGTTCGGCGTGCCGGCGCTGGCCTCGACGATGTTCAACATCGGCTCGGTGGTGTTCGGCCTGTTGCTGGGTTTCGTGCTCGGTCCTTCGTTGGGGCTGAGCAAGATCCACGGCATGGCCTATGGCGTGGTGCTGGGCGGGGCGCTGCAGTATTTCTGGCAGCTGCCGTCGGTATTGCGGCAGGGCTTCCGGCTGCGGCCGGCGATGGACTTCTCCGATCCGGGGCTGCGGCACATTCTGCGCATGATGGGCCCGGCGATTCTGGGCAGTGCGGCGGTGCAGATCAACGTGCTGGTGAACACCAACTTCGCCAGCTTCATCAGCGACCCGCTGCGCGGCTACAACGGCGCGGTGAGCTGGCTGGGGTGGGCGTTCCGGTTCATGCAATTTCCCTTGGGGCTGTTTGGCGTGGCCATTGCGAGCGCCACGCTGCCGGCCATTTCGCGCAGCGTGGCCAGCGGCGATCACGAGGACTTCCGGCAGACGCTGGCGCGCTCGGTGGGCTTTGTGTTTCTGTTGACCGTGCCCAGTTCGATCGGGTTGATCGTGCTGGGCCGGGCGATGGTGGCGGCGATCTACCAAGGCGGTGAGTTCAACGACTACGACACCAAGCAGACGGCGGTGGCCTTGTCCTGCTACGCGATTGGGCTGGCCGCTTACGCGGCGCTAAAGGTGGTGACGCAGGCGTTTTATGCCTTAAAGGACTCGCGGACGCCGATGTATGTGAGCCTGGTCTCGATTGCGATCAACTTCTGCGTGGCCTGGGGGGCGCTGCATTACACCGGGCTTGGGCATGCGGGCCTGGCGCTGTCCACGTCGGCGGTGGCGCTGTTCAACTTCACGGCGCTGTTCTGGATTCTGCGCAAGCGCATTGGAGGCATTTACGGGCGCCACCTGGCGAACTCGATTGGGCGCATGAGCGTGTCGGCGCTGGCAATGGGGGTGGTGGTGTCGCTGCTGAACATGGCGATCGAGGGACAGTTCGGCACGGGGCGCGGGGGCTCGCTGCTGGCGCTGGCCATCTGCATTCCGGCCGGGATTTCGGTGTTCTATTTCGTCACCAAGGCGCTCGGTGTGCCGGAGTTGACGATGGCCGCCAACTCGCTCGCCGGGCCGTTGCGGCGGCTGCGGGGGCGCGCGTAAAAAGGAGAACAAACGGGGCGGCATGCTAGAATTGCCACGATGAACCAGGACATCGAAGCCGCTCTACATTTGCAGCGAATTGACGTGCAACGGGGCGAACTCGAGAAGGAACTGGCCGCACTTCCCAAGCACATTGCCGCCATCGAAAAGCAGTTGGACGCCCACCAGCGGAAGCTGGAGGCCGACCGCGCGCTGCTGGGGGCGAACCAGAAAGACCGTCGCGGGCAAGAGGCCGACATTCAGACGCACCAGCAGAAGATCAGCAAGCTGCGTGAGCAGATGATGTCGGCCAAGACGAACGAGCAATACCGGGCCTTTCAGTCGGAGATCACGTTTTGCGAAGAGTCCGTCAAGAAGTGTGAGGACCGGATTCTGGTGTTGATGGAGCAGACCGAGACGCTGGAGGCCAACGTGAAGGCGGCCGAGGCGGCGCTGGCCGCGGAAAAGACCGCGGTTGAGGCCGAGAAGGCTGAGGCGCGCAAGCGCGCGGCGGCCGACATGGCCAAGCTGAAAGAACTGGCGGCGGAGCGCGCCGAGGTGCAGAAGGCGATTGCGGCCCCGGTGTGCACGGCTTATGAGCGCATCCGCAAGCGGACCTCGATTGCGGTGGCCGAGGCGGCGGGCGGGCGCTGCGGCGCGTGCCAGTTGGAGTTGCGGCCACAGTTGATGCAGGAGATCCGCAAGGGCGACGGGATCCAGTATTGCGAGAACTGCAGGCGGATTCTGTACTACAACCCGACGATTGCGTTTGATCCGGCCACGGGACCTGGCCCGGCGGCGGTTTCAGGCAAGCGCGTGGATATGACTTGAGGACACCGCTCACGCTCGTGGCTCCGCTACGGGGTGGGCGGGTGATGGGCGCGGCTGAGGGGTGAGCGGCGCGGCGTAGCGGTGACAGTGACGGCGGGTGCGCGGGACTAAAAGCCGGCGCGGCCAGAATTTTCCAGACTTCTCAGCATGGGCTCGGTGTTTCTGCCGCCGGGGAGTTCGACGGCGTGGATGGTGTGCCAGTCGAGATCCTTGGTGCCGAGGTAGCGGGCGTTGTTGCGTTCGGCGCCCATGAGGATGACGACGTAGCCGGACTTCTTAAAGGTAAGAGCGCGGTACTGGCGTTCGCCAGAGTCACTTTTCCAGCGGTCGTGGTCGGGCTGGCCGAGTTTACGGACGATGTCGAAGTAGTCGCTGGTGGCGGTGAAGCCGAGGTCGGCCTGGATGACGGCTTTGTATTCGACGGCGCCGCCGGATTCCTTATAGCGCGAGACGCCGACGAAGATCATGGCCAGGACGATGCCGGCGGCGAGGACCGTAGCGATGAGTTTGCCGATGGAGGATTCAGCGCTGGAGCCCATGCGCATGTTTTCGCGCGTGGTGGGGGCGCGGGGGACCTCGTTGGCCGGAGCGGGCGCGGCGAGGTTGGGCCTGGGCATGTTGAGGACGCGGCGGGTGTGGGGGAAGACGGCGCCGCCGCTGTACTCGATTTCGCGCTTGAGGCCGACGATCATGACGGGCTCGTCGATTTTGGAGATTTCGCCGAGCCAGGCGCGGGGGATCCAGAGTTCCAGATCCATCTTCGGATTGTGGACGAGCACCTCGCTCCAGGAGCCTTTGCGCATCTCCCACTCGTTGTGATCGATGTTGACGATGGGGGGATAGAACGAGAAACGGCGATCGCCGAGTTCGTCCAGAGCCGGAGGCGTTGGCGAGGATGCCATGCGACTTTATCGTAGCATCGGGGGTGCTTGCGATTGCGGGAAATCGCGGCGCGCGCGGGCGCGGGGTGGCTGTGAGTGGTTGAGAAACAGCGGGTTGCGGCGAACGCGAAATCGCGGTGGCGCGCGTGACCGGGGGCGTGGGCAGGCGCGGTGAGCGAGCCGGGGGCGGTGGAAGCGCCGGCGGGTTCGAGCTCAAGCGGCCTCAGCGCACAGTGACGTTTAAGCCGCTGGGTGTGGTGGCTTCTCCGATTTTGATGACCAGGGGCAGCGTGCCGGGAAGGCCGGGGGGTAGCTGGAGGTTCATCTGGAGGACGCCGGCAACGAAGCCGGGGGCGGCTCCGGCGTAGAGGACCTGAACGGGCTGGCCGCCGAGAGTGACTGGAAACATCAAGGACAGGCTTGGGGAAGACGGAGTTGGCGACGCCGCCGTCGATGCCGGCGGGAGAGGTTTGGCCTTCCCCGGTGCCATAGACGATGAGCACGGAGCCTGGGGCGGCGGGGTTGTTGGAGGCGTTGACCGAGCCGTTCTGGTTCGTGATGGCGAAGACGCCGGGCGAGGAGGGGGCGACGGCGAGGGTGATCGTGTTGGTGGGGCGGTTCTGGTAGTTGACGCGGAGTTGGGTGGTGGCCTTGCCGGCGACGGCGTAGGGAACCACCGCGTTCACCTGTCCGGCGGAAACGTAGAGGAGCGGCGCGGGGACGTCGTCGAAGAAGACCTGCGTGCCGGCGAGGGAGTTGGCGACGAGACCGTCGGGGCCGAGTTGGAGACCGGCGCCTGAGGCGGGGCCGAGGTCGAAGCCGAAGATGGAGATGATCTCGCCTGGGGCGACGGGGCCGGAGCGGAGGCTGCCGCCGTTAGTGACGCCTTCGCTGACGAAGCGGGCGGGGGTTAGTTTGCGGACGCGGTAGTTGCCGGTGTCTGTGAAGTAGATCGCGCCGGTGGAGTCGAGGGCGAGGAAGAAGGGGGCGTCGAGTGTGGCATTGGTGGCCAGCGCGCCGTCGCCTGAAAAACCCGGCCGGGCCGGAGCCGGCGATGCGGCTAATGATGCCGGTGGCGGCATCGACCTTGCGGATGACGTTGGCGTGGGCGATGAAGAGGTTGCCGGCGGGGTCGATGGCGAGGCCGGCGGGGGAGGCGACCTGGGCAGCGGTAGCCGGGCCGCCGTTGCCGGAAGCGCCAGGGCCGCCGTTGCCGGCGACGGTGGAGATGAGGCCCTGCGGGGTGATGCGGCGGATGCGGTGGTTGCCTGTGTCGGCGAAGTAGATGCTGCCATCGGGACCGGTGGCGAGCTGGCGGGGGAGGACGATCTGGGAGCCGATGGCGGCGCCGCCATCGCCTGAGTAGCCGGCAGTGCCTGTGCCGGCGACGGTGGAGATGGTTTGGGGAGGCGGCGTCGACGCGGCGGATGCGTTGGTTGGCGGAGTCAGAGACGAAGACATTGCCACCGGCATCGGCGGTGACGCCGATGGGGTTGAACAGGAGTGCGGCGGTGGCCGGGCTCCATCGCCACCGAAGCCGGCTCCGCCACCGCCGGCGATGGAGGCGATGGTGCCGTTGGGGGCGACGCGGCGGATCACGGCGCCGCCACCGGAAGCGATGAGGAGGTTGCCGTTGAGGTCGTAGGCGAGACCACGGGGGGCGCCGACGGCGGCGGTGGTGGCAGGGGAGCCATTGCCGTCAGAGCCAAAGATGCCGGTGCCGGCGACGGTGTTGATGTTGCCCTGGGAGGAGACGCGGCGGATGCGGTTGTCGATTTGATCGGAGACCAGGAGGTTGCCGGTGGGGTCGACGGCGACGCCGAAGGGGCCGAGGAGAGTGGCGGAGGTGGCGGGTTGGTTGTCGCCGAAGTTGGGGGTGGGCAGGACACCGGCGATGGTGGTGATGGTCTGCTGGGCGGCGCGGCGAATTTGGCGGGCGGCGTAAATGGCCATGACGAGGCCGCCGCGGGTGTCGAAGGCGATGCTGTTTAGGCCGGCGAGCAAGGCCTGGGCGGCGGGGCCGTCGGAGAAGGAAGCGCCGCCGCCAACGACAGAGGTGATGATGCCGGTGGAGCTGACCTGGCGGACGCGGCCATTGCTGGTATCGGCGATGTGGAGGATGTTATTGGCGTCGAGGGCGACGTCGGAGGGGAGGGCGAGGGAGGCCTGCGTGGCGGGGCCGTTGTCGCCTGAGTAGCGGCCTGTGCCGTTGCCGGCGACGGTGGAGATGACGCCTTGCGGGGTGACGCGGCGGATGCGGTTGTTCTGGGAGTCGGCGAAGTAGAGGTTGCCGCTGAAGTCGACGCGGAGGCCTTGGGGGTTGAAGAGATTGGCGGAGGTGGCCTGGCCGCCGTCGCCGGAGAAGCTGGCGGTGCCGTTGCCGGCGACGGTGGAGACGACGCCTTGCGGGGTGATGCGGCGGATGACGTTGGCCGAGGGCTGGCTGATGAAGAGGTTGCCGGGGCCGTCGAGGGTGATGGAGGAGGGGTTGCCGAGGGCGGCTTCGAGGGCGGGGCCGCCGTCGCCGGTGGCGCCTCCGCGGCCGTTGCCGGCGAAGGTGGTGATGATGCCGGCGGGGGTGACGCGGCGGATGCGGGAGTTGGCGGAGTCGGAGATGTAGAGGTTGCCGGCGTTGTCGACGGCGAGTCCGGAGGGGGTGTCGAGGCGGGCGGCGGTGGCGGGGCCGTCGTCGCCGCTGAAGCCGGACTGGCCGGTGCCGGCGATGAGGGTGATGGCGCCGGAGGCGGAGACCTGGAAGACCTGGTGGAAGTAGGTGTCGCTGAGGAACACGGCGCCGTCGAGTCCGGCAGCCACGAAGCGAGGGTTGACGAGGCGGGCGGAAAGGGCGGGGCCGTTGCCGGAGTATCGAAGCTGGCCGGAGCCGGCGATGGTAGAGATGGTGTAATACTGCGCGGATGCGATCGGGACGAGGAGGAGCAGAAGCGGGAATAGGCGCATGAGGATTGAGTGTGGCAGCCGCGGAGGAGCGGCGTCAACTGCGTGAGTGCGGAGGCGGAGTGCGGGCGTATGGCGAGGCTGGGTTGAAGATGTCATGTGGAGATACTGCGAAGTTGAACTTGAAAATGCGTCACGGAAGCGGAGTGGGGCGGGGGCGAGGGAGTCGTAGAGGATGAGGGCGAGGTCGGCGAGGAGTTTCTGACCGAGGTTCTCGGGGCCATAGTCGGTGCCGGGCATGCCGTCGACGGTGAGGGCGAGGGCGAGGAGGCCGCGGGGGCTTTGGATGATGCCGATGTCGGAGCGGAGGGCGTCGAGGGAGCCGGACTTGGAGTAGACCCATTCAGAGGGCAGGTGGCGGCCGATGGTGTCTTTGTACTGCTGGCGGCCGAGGAGGGTGAGAATCTGGAGCGAGGTTTCGGGGAGACCACTTTGCCGTCGTGGATCATCTCGAGCAGGCGGACCATGTCGCGGGGCGAGGAGACGCCGAGGCCGAAGCGGCGGTATTCGGGGAGAAGGCCTTCGCGGGCGAAGCCGGAGGGGGCTTTCAACTGGCTGCCATCGCCGCGGACCTTGCGCAGGGACTTGGTGGCGTGGAGTCCGAGCTTGGCCATGTAGGCGTTGACGGCGTCGGCGGTGATGCGGCCGAGGATGAGGTTGGTGGCTGTGTTGTCGCTGACGACGATCATGAGGTTGGCGGCGTCGCGGACGCGGATGCGCGCGCCGGCGGTGAACTCCTGGAGGACGCCGGAGCCGGAGACGCGGTCGGCTTCGGTGAGGGTGAGTTCCTCGTCCCATTTGACCTTGCCTTGGGCGGCGAGATCGTGGAGGGCGCAGAGGATGGGGAGCTTGATGGTGGAGGCGGTGCGGACGCGCTCATCGGGGTTGAGGCCGTATTCGGCGCCGGTGGCGAGGTTGCGGGCGTGGAGCGAGACGTGGCCGGGGAAGCCGGCGATGCGGGCGCGGATGCGGGCGTCGAGGGCGGCGGTTTGTTGGGGAGTGAATGGTTGGGGGGTGAGTTGGGCGTGGGCGCAGGCGGCGGCTAGCAGCAAGAGCGGGAGGGAGCGCATAGGTTGAGTGTAACCGGGGCGCGCGGGGGCATCGGTGGATGTAGGGCGCGCCGGCGGCTTACGCTCGCGGGTGCCGGCCCGCTTTCCCTCCGGGGTAGTAGGCGATGAGGTCGAGCGGCGGGGGCGCGTGTGGCCGAGGGTGCGGATCATGCCGGAGACCTGGCCGCGGTGGTGGGTGGCAGGCGATTGACGACGTGGAGGACGATTTGCCAGAGAGGCGTGGCGTAGGGATTTCCCTTCAGATCCTTGTATTCGATCTTGGCCGCGAGCGCGGGTTCGTGCTGCGTGGCGATGAACTGCTCCCATTGAGCGAGGAGGGCGGGCCAATCGGTTTGGAGGGTGGAGAGGAGGAAATCCTTTTCGGGGTCGATGAACTGGGGCGGTACTGTGCCGTTGACGCGGTGCCACCAGACGCGGTCGGCGGCGAAGATGTGGGCGAGGGTGCCCACGATGGATTTCTCGCTCGTTTGGAAATCGTGCGCGAGTTCGACGGGGGTGAGTTGAGCGGCGGCGGCGGTGAGGCGGGCTGAGGCCCAGGCGGTGTAGCGGAGGTGGAGGGCGAGGGTGGCGGCGGGGACCATGGAGATAGTGTAGCGGGGGCGGATTTGGACGGGCACAGGGGGCGCTCCCTATTCTGGATGCAGGGGGGACAACCAGATGACGAGTCCGTGCGCCTATTGTTGGTAAGTTGGGCACGGTGTGTGCGGAGTCTGGAGGGGCGGGGCGTTCCACGGCGCGGGTCCGGCAGCAAGGTGGTGGTGTATGGCGAGGTGGCGGGGCGACACGGCGGGGTGGAGACGGTGGCGGTGCGGGCGGATGGGGCGCGGGCGCGGGTGGTGAGGCCGGTGAAGGAGGGCGGGGAGCGAGGTGGTGGAGCGGTCGTGGAATTGCCGGATGGGTTTTTGGGGACGTACTATCCGGCGGCGAAGGTGCAGGCGACGGGATACCGGACGCGGGCGATGGTGGAGGCGATGGAGGAGTCGAAGCTGACGGGGGAGTCGGGGTGTACGGCGACGAGGGGGTGGGCGGTGAAGCTCGCCGCGGTGGAGTGGCGGGGAGGAGAGGATGTTGGGGGTGGGGGTGCGGGTGGTGGCGGGAGGCGGGGCGGGTGCGGGGACGCACTGGATGGCGCCGGAGTTGGGATGTTTG
>JADJOP010000010.1 GCA_016713735.1 Bryobacterales bacterium | reverse complement strand
CGGAAATCGTGTTCGGATACCTAAAACGCTGGTGAGCCCGCTCCAGGAGTCCCACCGACCGCCCGAACGAACTCACGAGCAGCGCTTGATAGTTTTCTATATCACCGAATAACTTGGACGCTGACTGCAACTTGCTAGGCGATGCAGGAAAGGGACTGCTCAACACCGAAGAGGCAAGTTCAGTGAGGGAGATCAGCGCGGCCTGACAAGTGCCCTCGTCGGCAGTTGAGAGGACCTGCAAAAATGGCTCGACAAGTTGCGGTTGCGCCGAGCACAAGACACCCGGCTGGAAACAACGAGCAATCATGCACTCTATCCAGAGACTCTGTTGTTCGGGAGACGGCGGAAGCAATAGCTCCCATGGTTCTACTTCATTTCCTGCACAATCGAGTCTCGCCATTCGGCGCTTCTCCTATGCCACAGTCAGCGGCATGCCCGCATCGCCTCGGTGTAGCTGGTCGCGTTGGCCAAGCGGTTGTCCGTCACCGTCTGCAGTCGGTTCAGCGAATCATAAGCGTAGCCGATGCTGATGCCGTTCGCATTCGAGGAAAGCACCGAGGCGACGAGGTTGTTTGGCTGATAGGTGTATGCCTTGTGCTGGCCAACGGCAACGTGCGCCGCGTGCGGCGGTACAGCGCGAGGTTCCTACCAATAGCCGATCACCTTCCACCAGCCGAAGCCGATGGTGGACCAGATGGCGAGGTTGATGAGCGAGACGATGAAGCCGACGCGCCACCAGGTTTGGAAGGGGACGTATTCGTGGGCGAAGAACATGGGGGACGGGGTGGTGCCGTAGTGGGTGAGGCCGGCGGCGAGGTTGGTGAAGGTGGCGAAGGCGAAGGCGACTAAGCCTAGGGGCGCTCCGGTGGCGACGAGGACCGCTAAGAAGGGCGGGTACATGGCCAGGATGTGGGCGGTGATGGAGGCGAAGGCGTAGTGGGCGTAGAAGTAGACGGCTAAGGAGACGGCGAGGATGACGGGCCAGGTGGCGTCGCCTAAGAGGGAGGCGGCCCAGTTGGCGAATTCGCGGGTGACGCCGGTGTTGTTGATGGATTTGCCGAGCTGGACGAGGCCGCCGTACCAGATGAAGATGTCCCAGGCGGCCTTTTCGCTCTTCACGTCTTCCCAGGAGATGACGCCGGTGAGGAGGAGGGCGCAACTGCCGGCCAGCGCGGTGATGGTGATGTCGATGCCGTGGAGCGAGGTGGTGGCCCAGAGTCCGCAGACGAAGACGAAGACGGCGGTGAGGATCCACTCCTTGGCCTGGAAGGGGCCCATTTTGCGGAGTTCGCCGGCGGCGAAGGCGGTGGCTTCGGGGGTTTCGCGGATCTCGGGCGGGTTGAGGCGAAGCACGACCCAGGGGACGATGGCGAGGGAACAGAGGCCGGGGACGATGCCGGCGAGGAACCACTTGGTCCAGTCGATGGGGTAGCCGGCGTCGGTGGCCATTTTGGCGGCGAGCGCGTTGGAGGCCTGGCCGGTGAAGAACATGGCGGCGCTGACGCAGATGCCCTGGTAGACGGCGGTGAAGAGGAAGTTGCCGAGGCGGTTGGGGGTGGTGTAGGGGTGGGAGCCGTAGAGTTCGGCGATGGAGCGGACGATGGGGAGGATGACGCCGCCGGAGCGGGCGCCGTTGGAGGGGATGATGGTGGCGAGGACGACGTCGGAGATCGAGAGGGCGTAGGAGACGCCGAGGGAGCTGCGGCCGAATAAGCGAACGAAGAAGAGGGCGATGCGACGGGCGAGTCCGGTGTTGATGAGGGCGCGGGAGATGAAGAAGGCGGCCATGACGAGCCAGACGGTGGAGTCGCCGTAGCCGGAGAGGGCCTGGGTGATGGTGAGTCCGCCGAAGGCCGCGGAGAGGGTGACGGCGAGGAGGACGAGAGCGCCGCCGGGGATGGGTTGGAGGATGAGTCCGGCGATGGTGGCGCCGAAGATGCCGACGAGGCGCCAGCCTTCGGGGGAGACGGAGGCGGGCTTGGGGAGGAGGAACTGGATGGCCAGATAGATGGCGATGAGGGCGGCGAAGCGGCCCAGACGTTGGGACGTTTGCGTGGAATCGGGCACGAGGGGCAATTATATCCCGGTGTTTAGTTTGGACTACGTTTTTCGTACTAGCTAGTAGTCGCTATTGGTTCGTACAGGTGCGCTGGGCATACTGGGGGCACATGCGACTCAGTAGCTTTGTGGCTGCCCTGTGGGCGGCGCCGTTGGTGATGGCCGCGCCGTTCACGATCGTGAACCTGGGCGATGCGGGGTTCGACACGGAGGCGATGGCGGTGAATGGGAGCGGGCAAGCGGCGGTGACGTCGTATGCGCCGGGGGTGGAGTGGGTGGCGGCGGGGATCAACGAGGCGGGCTGGGTGGTAGGGACGACGTTCACGCAGACGGGGGCGCAGGCGATGCTCCATTACGACGGGCAGGCGTGGGCGGTGGCGAACTTTGGCGGCGATTCCTATGGCTACGACGTGAATGGCGCGGGGCAGGCGGTGGGGACGGCGGGGAACCGGGCGTATGTGGCGAAGGATGGCAGCGTGACGTGGTTGAGCCATCCGATGGGGACGATGTTCGACGCGGCGAACGCAATCAACGAGAGCGGGGCGGTGGCGGGAACGTTGGTGGATGAGTGGGGGATCGAGCGGGGCTATGTGTGGAGCAATGGGCAGACACGGTGGACGGGGACGCTGGGGGGTATGCGGAGCCGGGCGACGAACCTCAATGACGCGGGGCAGGTGACGGGGTCGGCGGAGACGGGGGGTGGGGAGTCGGGAGGTGGATGGATGCATGCGTTTCTGGCGGGGGAGGGGTACATCACGGACTTGGGGACGCTGGGCGGGCTGGCGAGCTATGCGTATGGGATCAACAATGCGGGTGAGGTGGTGGGCTATTCGTGGCGCGAGGATGGGACGATGGCGGCGTTCCTGTATACGAATGGCGTGATGCTGGACCTGTCGACGCTGGTGGAGGGCTTGGAGGGGTGGACGCTGGCGACGGCTTATGGGATCAACGACGGAGGTCAGATTGTGGGGACGGGGTTTTACAACGGGCGGCGGACGGCCTACCGGCTGGACCCGGTGGTGGTGAGCGCGCGGCTGGAGGCGCCGTTGGGGCTGGCTGAGGAGACGGAGACGCCGGAGCCGTCGACGGGGGTGCTGATTGTGATGGGCGTGGCGCTCATAGTCCTGGCCCGCAGACTAGGGGATACAAGAAAATCTGACTAGTGAAGCGAGCCCTGGCGTTCGATGCACAGGCAGGATGAAGTTGCTCGTTTTGTGTCTGGCGGCGGGTGTGGTGATGGCGCAGACGGCGCCTGCGCCACCTGCGGCTCCGGTGGCTCCGGCGGCGAAACCGGATACGGCGCTGGGGGGAGCGCAGCAGCCGGATGGGATTCGGGGGGTGATGACGCCGTCGCTCGACAAGCAGAAGGAGTCGGTGCGGAAACAGGTGAAGACGGCGCAGCCGGTGGAGCCGGGGTGGTTCACGGTGCCGTGGCCGTCGATGCCGTGGACCGAGCCTGTGAAGCCGGCGGAGGGTCCGGCGGCGGGGCAGGCGGGGGCGACGACGAGCGCGGGGTGGCGGCCGGAGTGTGAACCGGTGGGGGAGGCGGCGCGGGAGTCGCTGTTTCAGCGGGCGGCGGCCGCGGAGGGGATCGATGTGGGGCTGATCCGGGAGGTGGCGCGGAAGGAGTCGGCGTTTTTCCCGTGCGCGGTGAGCGGGAAGGGGGCGTTGGGGTTGATGCAGTTGATGCCGGAGACGGCGGCGGCGATGGGGGTGGCGGACCCGTTTGATCCGGAGGCGAATGTGCTGGCGGGGGCGAAGATGTTGGCGGGGCTGCTGGGGCGGTATAACGGCGACACGCGGCTGGCGCTGGCGGCGTATAACGCGGGGGCGGGGCGGGTGGAGGATTATGGCGGGGTGCCGCCGTTTCGGGAGACGCGGGATTATGTGGGGAAGATTTTGGAGGCGCTGGGGGCAGCGTACGTGGGCGCGTCGCAGTGAAGCGGCTCCGCCGACTTGCCGCGGCCCATGCGCGCGGGGCGGTGTGCCGTGGCGGGTGTTGGCCGCTCCGTTACCGTCGCGGTTCCGTTACGGGGCTTGGAGGGTTAGACGGGCGGCGAGGGTGGGCGGAACGCGGCGGCGGGCGCGGTTGAGAGAGTGCGGGGCGACTAGTGGGCGGGGTAGCCGGGGGAGTCCTTCACCTCTTGGAGCTGTTTGAGGTGGCGCTCGGTGTGGGCGGCGATGAGGAGGAGCCACTGGTAGGCGTCGAGTTCCTTCATGGCGGGGTGGGGGGCGACGAAATCGCGGAGGGGGATGTCGGTTTTCTCGACGAAGCGGATGGTTTTGTCGCGTGAGGCGAGGAAGGCGGCACGGGTGGCGGCGAGGCCGGCGAATTTACCGGCGGGAACGATGGGTTCGGGGGCCTGGAATTTCTGGGAGCGGTCAGGGACGGCCTTCTGGACGATCTCATCCTTGCCCTTGGCGGCGGCCTTTTGGGCGTCGGTGGCGGGGGGGGCTTTGAGGAGTTTGTCGGTGAGGATGGTCATGATGAACTCTTCGCTGACGGCGATGTGTTCGGCGACCTCGGCGACGGACCAGCGGTCAGGGGCGGCCTTCCACTTGGCCTGAGTGGGGGAGACGCCGGCGAGGGCGTCGACGTACTGCTTGCGGGTGGCGTGGAGGTAGCTCATGGCGCGGTCGCGCTCGGATTTGGTGAGCGGCTCGGCGGCGAGGGTGAGCGGGAGGGAAGCGAGGAGTACCAAAAGTGCCAGGGATTTGCGCATAGTTGCCCTCTTATGAGGGTAGCTGATTCGGATGGGTTGGGAGAGGATCAGAAAACGCTGTTGATATACACCCCGATATCTATTCGATACTCCGGGGGAGGCCGATAGAACTGCGGGGAGGACTCCATCCTCCGGTCCGAAGCGCGATGGCAACTCCGAATCCATCCAATACGAAACTCGACCTGTCGGGATCGCTGGGCAAGCAACTGAAGCCGTTTGAGTTGGACTTTGAGCTTGATGTGAGCGAGCGGCAGCCGACGATTCTGATTGTGGACGATTTGGAGATCAACCGGCGGCTGTTGCGGGCGATGTTGAAGGCGGCGCCGTACCGGGTGTTGGAGGCGAGGCGGCCGGCCGAGGCGTTGACGGTGTTGGAGAGCGAGCAGGTGGACCTGCTGATTCTGGACCTGATGATGCCGGAGATGAGCGGGCTGGAGTTTTGCCACCGGATCAAGAGCAACCGGCGGACGCAGCTGGTGCCGATCCTCATGATTACGAGCGTGCAGGGGATTGAGAACGAGATTGCGGGGATTGCGTCGGGGGCGGACGAATTTCTGATCAAGCCGCTGCATCCGGACGTGGTGCGGACGCGCATCCGGGCGATGTTGCGGAACAAGGCGGCGATTGATTCGCTCGAAGAGGCCGAAACGATTCTGTTTGCGCTGGCGCAGGCGGTGGAGAAGCGGGACAAGTACACCGGAGACCATTGCGAACGGCTGGCGCGGTATAGCGTGATGCTGGGGTCGGCGATGGGGCTGGCGAGGTGGGAGCTGGTGGCGCTGCACCGGGGCGGGTTTTTGCATGACATTGGGAAGGTGTCGGTGCCGGACGCGATTCTGTTTAAGAAGGGGTCGCTGACGGAAGAGGAATGGATTGTGATGCGGGGGCACACGGTGAAGGGGGAGGAGATTTGCCGGCCGATGAAGACGCTGGCGCCGGTGTTGCCGATCATTCGCAGTCATCACGAGCGGTGGGATGGGACGGGGTATCCGGATGGGTTGAAGGGGGAGCAGATTCCGCTGACGGCGCGGATTTTGCAGATTGCGGACATTTTCGATGCGCTGACGACGGCGCGGCCGTACAAGCCGGCGTTCAGCCGGGCGGAGGCGTTGTCGACGTTGGACGCTGAGGCGGCGCGGGGGTGGCGCGATGTGGAACTGGTGAGTTTGTTCCAGGAGTGCGTGCACAAGCTGGACAAGGACGAGGAGCCGGAGACGCCGTGGGCGAGCGATTTGGCGCAGTCGCTGGAGAATATGCGGCAGTCGTTGTCGCGGTAGGGCGACACGAACCTGTCAGGCGCCGCGGAGCGAGGCGGCTTGGGATTGGATTTTACTGAGGGCCGCGGCGACGTGTTCCATGTCTTGTTTGGGGCCTAGGAGCATGGTTTGGGTGAGCCACATGGCCTGGCTGCAGAGGGCGTCGTTGACGGGGCATTCGTTGTTCGAAGCCCAGTCGCGGATGGTCTTGTCGCCGTAGACGGCGCGCCAGGCGGGGGAGGCGAACTCGTTGGCTAGGAAGGGTTCCTTGTTGAGGGGCTTGTAGCCGCCGGAGATGGGGATGCCTTCGGCCTTGAGGGCCTTCAAGAGCGTGTCTTTGTCGACGCCGGCGAAGGCTTCCTTCTCGATGCGGAACATGTAGAGGTGCCAGGCGCTGCGGGTGCAACCTTCGTAGTTCTTGACAGGTTTGACGCCGGGGATTTCGTTGAGGAGTTTGGTGAGATAGGCGGCGTTGGTTTCGCGGGTTTTCGACTGCTCCTCGAGGCGGGTCATCTGGGCGGTGAGGAGGGCGGCCTGGAATTCGGTGAGGCGGAGGTTGGCGCCCATCTGGCGGTAGGAGAAGTCACTGCCGTCGGTTTTCCGGGCGCGGCCGTTGGTGTGGTAGGTGTAGACCTTTTCGATGAAATCGGCGTCGCTGGAGCAGACGGCGCCGCCTTCGCCGGCGTTGAGGTTTTTGGAGGCCTGGAAGCTGAAGCAGCCGGTGAGGCCGAGGGTGCCGACCTTTTTGCCGCGCCATTCGCCGAGGTGGGCCTGGCAGGCGTCTTCGATGACGGGGATGCCGCGGCGTTTGCCGAGGGCGAGGATTTCGTCGAGGTTGGCGGGGCCGCCGGCCATGTGGACGGGGAGGATGAGCTTGGTGCGGGGGGTGAGTTTGGCTTCGATTTTGCGGTGGTCGATTTGGAAGGTTTCGAGGTCGGAGTCGACGAAGACGGGGAGGGCGCGGTGGAGGAGGACGGCGTTGACGGTGGCGACGAAGGTGTAGGGGGGGACGATGACTTCGTCGCCGGGGCCGATGCCGAGAGCGCCGAGGGAGGCGATGAGGGCGCTGGTGCCGTTGGCGGTGGCGACGACGTGGGGGGCGCCGAGGAGGTTGGCGTAGGCGGCTTCGAAGCGAGTGACGGCTTTGCCGCCGCCGCGTCCCCACTGGCCGCTGCGGAGGACGTCGAGGAGGGCCTTTTCCTCAAGCTGATTGAAGCGGGGCCAGGAGGGCCATTTGGCGGTGCGGACGGGTGTGCCGCCGTGGAGCGCGAGTTTGGCTTTGGCGGCTGGGGGGGCGGCGGGGGCGGCCGGGGCCGGGGTTGCGGAGAGGGAGGCAGCGGAGGCGGCCGTGAGGGTGCCCGCGAAGGTTCGCCGTTTCATGCTCACATGGTACTCTTCGCAAGAGTGCCCGCAAAGCCCGCCACCGATTCTCTGCGCTTATTGGACGCCGATATTGTCGAATGCAGCCGTTGTCCGAGGTTGCGGGCGCATTGCGAGGAGGTGGCGCGGGTGAAGCGGCGGGCGTACCGGCATCAGCAGTATTGGGGGAAGCCGGTGCCGCCGTTTGGCGATCCGGCGGCGCGGGTGCTGATTGTGGGGCTGGCGCCGGGGGCGCATGGGGCGAACCGGACGGGGCGGATGTTCACGGGCGACAAGTCGGGCGATTTTTTGTATGGCGTGTTGCACAAGACGGGGTTTGCGACGCAGGCGGTGAGCCACTGGCGGGAGGATGGGCTGGAGTTGCGCGATGCGTGGATCACGGCGTCGGCGCGGTGCGCTCCGCCGGACAACAAGCCGACGACGGAGGAGATTAAGGCGTGCCGGGGGTTTTTCGTGCGGGAGTTGGGGTTGCTGACGAATGTGCGGGTGGTGGTGGCGCTGGGGCGGATTGCGTTTGACAACTATCTGGCGACGCTGCGGGGGCTGGCGACACTGCGGGGGGAGGGGGTGGAGTTGAAGGCGAGCGAGTTGCCGTTTGAGCATGGGCGGGTGCATGAGTTGGGGGCGGGGCGGCCGAAGCTGATTTCGTCGTATCACCCGAGCCAGCAGAATACGTCGACGGGTCGGTTGACGGAGCCGATGCTACGGGCGGTGTTTGAGCGGGCGCGGGGGTTGGCGGACGGCTCCGTCGGCTTTGCGCGGCCGTAGGGCGAGGGGTGGTGGGGGGTGAGGCGGCGGGGGGCGCGGGGAGGGGGTCTAGGGTTGTGTGGTTGGTTGGGGAGTTTGTGGTCTGCCTGCGGAGGGGGCGTGGAAGGGTGGTTGAGCCGCGCCAGTGCTGGTTTCCGTTACACTGTGGCGTTCCGCAGGGGCCATCCACCAGCGGTGCCGTTCCAGCGCGTGTAGGATCGTGGTGTAGGTTTGGCGATGGCGAGTCTCGATGACGGAATTGGAGCGTTTGAGACGTTGAGAGCAATCACCGAGGGTGAGATTGCGGTCCTTCAATGGCTGCTGGAGCATGCTGCTGTAGGCGATGTCGGGGCTTATCGAGCGAAGGCAATCGATCAGTTGCAGGCGCGGCCATGTTGCGACAAGTGTGCGGGGCTTCTGTTTCAAGACGACCAAATTATCAAGGTGGGGCATGAGATGCTCGCCGATGCGCTGGCTGTTTATCCGGATGGACAGGTTGCCGGAGTTCTATTGTGGGCTTCTGGCGGCGAATTCGCTTGGCTGGAATTGCATGACACGCGTACCGAGGGTACGGCAAAGCGGTTTCCGGGAACTTCCGATTTGCGGACCTGGGAACAGCACGGGCAGTCTCTGGCTCGGTGATCGCTCCTAACAGGCGCATTTGTTCGGAGGTGCGAGCGTTGCGTGATCGCGAGTCAAAGAGGTGGGGCAGACTGGCCGCTCACACGCGCAGTGAATGCTATTAGGGGAGGCTGGGGACCGACTCGCTTACGGTCGCGGCTTCCATGAGAAGGCCTACCCCTGTCAAGCAGGATGTTTTGATTGGGCCGGCCGAGCACAGCGGCTGATGGCCGACCAACGGGAGGCGCACATCTCTCCCTCCTTCCTCTTTTACGTGGGAAGGGTTTTTCTTCTTCCGCCCACCGCCGAATCGCCCGGCTTCCATTCGCACTCTCTGGGGAGCTTGTTTGCTCCGGTGCCCGTTGGGGTTCTTGATTCGATCAGGCGCTGCGATCTCTGCTCCGAACTCCTGCCAACTCTGCGGTCAGATCCGGCTGGTTCCACCGCGAGGGCGCAGTCACCTGAACACGGCGTTGTGCGTTCCTACTTGTCTATCCTTGCTTTGTCCGTCCTTCGCTGTCCGTCGTTGCCATTGGTTGTCCGTTGTTGGCCGCTGTGGTGTCTACGCCGCCGCTGGCTCGCAGCGGTTGTTCCGCAGCGGTTCGTACACCTCACCGGTGGTCCACAGCTTGTGCAACAGCACGGCCAGCTTCCGCGCCACGGCCACCACGGCTCGCTTGCGCGCGTTCTTGCCGCCGCGCGCGGCCAACTGCTGGCCCCAGCGCCGCAGATCGCTGTCCGGCCCGCGCCAGCCCAGAATGTAGTGCGCTCCTTGCACCAGCATCGCCCGCAAGTACCGGTCGCCTTCCTTAGTGATGCGCAACTGCGGCTGGCTCTCGCCGGACTGGCTGCGCCTGGGCCGCAATCCGACATAACAGCCCACGTCGCGGCTGCGCGCAAACCGCCACGGATCCTCGATCGTCAGCACATAGGTCAGCGCGATCAGCGGGCCCACGCCGGTAACCTGCCGCAACAGTTTCGTTTCCGGATAGCTCTGGCGCGCCAGTTGGTCCAGCTCCTGATGGCAGGCCTGGATGCGCGCCGTCAAGGCTTCCACCTGCTCCAGCAACGGCCGCAGCACCTCCCGCAGGCTCTCGGGCAAGCCCGCCAGCCGCTGCGGGTTCATCTGGTCGGCGTCACACGCTGGCAGGCGGTGGCCGAACACCTTGACCAGTCCGCGGGCGGCGTTCACCAGGCGCGTGCGCACGTCCACCAGCGCGGCCCGCACGCGGATTCTGCTCAGGTCCTCCTGCGCCTGCTGGCCGCGATGGCGGATGGGACGCAACAACTCCACGTCGGCCCGCGCCAACCGCGCCAGCGTTTCGGCGTCGGTGCGGTCGTCCTTGCGGCTGCTGTGGCTGATCAGGCGCAGCTGCCGCGCGTTGGCCACGATCACCTCGTGGCCCAGGGCTTCCAGCAGGCGCTTCATCCAGGCCGAATGCGTGCCTGCTTCCATCGCGATGCGGGCACGCGGTTGGCGCGCCATCCGCGCCCTCAAGCCGGCTTCCGTCGTGGCCATACTTCCTTCTTCCACCACTTCGCCCGCGGCGTTGAGCACGCACAGGCGGCTCGTGCGGTCGCCCACGTCGATGCCGATGGTCGGGGCCTGGTTATCTTGTGCTTGGCGCCGCCTGGACGCCGCTGTTCCCCGCCTCTTTGCCGCTGTCTTTGTCCCTTTGCCGCTGTCTTTGTCCCTGCTTGCACGGCTGGCTTCACTGCCGTCTTCACAGCTGTGTTCACCGCTGTCTTCACTCTCGCTTCGTTGCTATGCTTCTTCATGGCCGGTCTCCTTTTGCACCGCTTCGAGTGCGTTCTCTGGGAAGCGTACGCTATCCCGCCGGAGCCGGCCTTCTCATTCCATCTCGGTCGTGCACGAGCCACACGAAACCCGTGGTAGTCAGTCCGGAGCGCAAAGGGCCGAGGGTGGCGTTGTTTGCCACCCCGGCTCCGTTGTGCGCGATCAAACAAAAGCCCCGAGTGCACGATGTGCGCCCGGGGCGGTTTGGCCGATCTCGCTCAAGCGTGTACTGCCGCAACGCTTGGAAAAGGAGGCAACCACACCAAAGAAGAAAACCTCTAAAGACCCACTGCCCTCGTTGCACGCCTCCAGCCAAACAATCACCACCCGCAAGTTGTGTGATATCAATCCACCCCCTCGGTGCGTATACGGATTTTGGGAGATTCGCCGTATGCCACATCCGGGATCTGGGAGGATTCACCCGTAGGCCACCCTCTCTTAAGGACTCGCCGGCAGAACAGAGTGCGGCGGCAGAGTCCTTGCCAGCCTGGAGGGTGCCCCTGCACCCTTTGCCGGCGAGCGAGTCCCCGCCACCGCTTGCTGGGTTAGAATGCGAGGGTGTCCATGAGTGAGCCGATCACGCCTGCCGTGTCCGCAGGTCCGGTGTACGCCCACCGCGCCGCCAGCGCGCGCACCGCCCTCAGTGTCTTCTTCCTTTCCGGCCTGCTGATGTGCTTCCCCGGGGCGATCCTGCCCTCCTGGGGCCACCATATCAGTGAGGAATTCCTCACCATCGGAGTCTACTTCCTTGCCCTCGGCGGGGGCCTGGTCGCCTCCGTCCGCGTATCGGCCATCCTGTTGCAAAAAAAGGATGTTCGTTTCGTCGTCGTGGCCGCTTGCGGACTCGCTTCGGCCTCACTGCTTTACCTGGCCGCCGTCAGCCCTCCGGTGGACTGGCCGTGGCGGGCGCTCGGCATGTTCACGGTCGGCCTTGCCGCCGGCATGCTCAACCGGTCAGCCTTTCAAAGCCTCAGCCTGACCTGGGAACGCGACGCCGCCTCAACCGTCAACCTCGCCGGCATCGCCTTCGGCCTCGGCTCCCTTCTGATGGCCCTATTTCTCTCCTCCACCTTTTATGTTTATACGGGCCGCAGCAGCTTGATCCTGGCGGCCCTGCTTCCGGGCTTTGCCGCCGGCATCTTCGCCCGCCGACAGTTTGCCGCGCCCGTTCCCCACGGGCACACCACCCTCGCCGAGATGTGGCGCGACTTCCGTTCCCCGGCCGCCGTCCTGTTCAGCCTGCTGCTCTTCTTCCAATTCGGCAACGAATGGACCGTGGCCGGGTGGCTCACCGTATTCGCCGTCCATCGCGCCGGCGTAGCCCCCGACGACGCCCTGCAGATGCTTGCCCTCTTCTGGCTCGCCCTGCTGGTGGGGCGAGTCGGCACGCAGGCCCTGCTGAAGGTCGTCGGCCACGGTAAGCTGTTGATTTCCAGCGCCGCCCTGGCCATGCTCGGCTGCCTGCTCTTAATGGGCACCGACAACAGCGGTGGGGCCTGGGTCGGCGTCCTGCTGCTTGGAGCAGGGTCGGCCCTCATTTATCCCCTCGTGGTGGAAAAGATCGGCCACCGCTTCCCGGGCTACCATCCCGGCTTCTTCAACGGCATCTTCTCGCTGGCCGTCGCCGGCGGACTGCTGGCCCCGGTGACGGTTGCCATTGGTTCGCACTTCTGGGGGTCTGGGTAGTGATGGCTCTGCCCGTCGCCGGGACGATCATGGTGTTCCTGCTCACGCTCGCCATCTGGCTCGAAGCGCGGCTGACGGGCGGCAAGCGGGCCTGAACGGGGGCGAACCGGCGGCGCGGGCGGCGCTTACCTTGGCACCGGCTTGTCGAGGATGTCCCACTTGTAGACGCGCATCAGGCGCTCCACCACTTCGAACAGCAGTCCGCCGCCACTGTCGGCGTTGGTCATCACCACGGCGCCGTAGCCTTTCGAGACGTGGCCGATGAGGAAGCACTGGAAGCCCCAATTGCTGCCGCCATGCTGAAAATAGTAGCCCTGGCCCCTCTTCTGGACCGTGAAGCCAACCCCAAAATCGCCCACCCCGACCGGGGACACCATCTCCTTCATCGTGGCCCGCTTGAGGACACGGCCACCCCGGCCGGCGAGCGTGTTCTGGACCTCGATGACGAACTTGGCCAGGTCGGTTGGGGTTGTCCAGAGCCCGGCCGCGGCCAGTTCCGGATAGACATGCCACGGCGGGCCCATGCGCGCACCATCGCGGCCATGGGCCCGCGCCGCCTGAATTTGGCGCGACTTCGGCAGCGGCTGCTCATAGGTGCTGTTGGTCATGCCAATGGGCTTCAACACCCAGTCGTTCAGGATCGTGGGGAACGGCTTGCCCACGGCGTCGGTGAGGGCGAGTTGCTGGATGGTCACCGCGCCGCCTGAGTAATGGAACGCCTGCATCGCCGGGCGCACCAGTCGCACCGGGCCGACGTTGGACGGCTTCTCGCCATTCAGGATCTGCGGAATAGTGGGCAGCGGCGCGCCAGGATCGTAGCCGGGAAAGCCGAAGCCGTCACCCGTGCCCGAGGTGTGGCTGAGCAGGGTGTAGGGCGTCACCACGCCTCCTCCGCCAAAGGGGCTTCCGGCGAGCTTCCACGACTTGAGGATGGTGTTGATGTCCTGCAACAGACCGAATCGCCCGTCCTGCACGGCTTTGAGCGAGGCCATGGCCGCCACCGGCTTACTGATCGAGGCCGCCTGATAGAGCGTCTCGTTGGTTGCCGGCGCGTTGGTCTCAACATCGGCCACGCCCCACGACTTGGCCCAGTGGATCTCGAAGTTGTGAATCACGGCCACGCTCATGCCAGGCACCTTCAAGCGCTGCATGGCCTGGGCGAGCGTTTCCCCCGAGGGCGTGCCCTCGCGTTGAAAGGTCCGCGGCCCTTCCAGGGTGGCGATGGCCTGGGCGGAGTCCTGCCCGGATACCGGCGCGGCGAGGCAGACAGCCAGGGCGAGGAGAGGCAGAGCGATCGTCTTCATGGAAGACTATACGATCCGCACAGGAGAATCGTTCGCCGCCGCGTGATTATGCCTGCACATTTACCCAAGTGTGGACGTGCGGGTAGCCGCGGAAATACCACACCATGCCGGGGCCTTCGAGTTGCCACACGTCCCACACGCCGTCGTTCCCTACGTCGAGGTTCTTGTAGAACGACATATGCAGGCCCTCGACGCCGCCGCGCGCCTTGACGAGTTTCATGGCCTCGTCGGCGTCGCGCTGGCGATAGGGCAGCAGGAGGTCGGCCAGCACCTTCTCCACCAGGCCACGCTGATCCTTCGACATCTCGGAGACCGGAATGCCGGCGCGCTCGGCTTGCGGCTTGATTTGCACGGTCTTGTTCTGCGCCTCAGCCCGCGGGGCGCGCTTCACCAGCGCCAGTTCGCGCTGCTTGCCGTCGAGCGCGGCGAACACCTCGTTGGCGCGGCGGGCCTGATACCAGTAGACGTTCTGGCCGTGGTCGGGCGCCTCCATGTCGTTCGGCCCCGACTGGTGGCCGTACATGATGGGCCCGCCAAGGCCGCGCCATCCACCGAATCGCCATCGCAGCGCATCGTGCAATGGCGGCCCGTGATGACGAACTCAACCTCCCCGCCCGGCTCGCCAAACAGCGCGGCGGAGTAGTTCTCAATGCCCCCGGCGTCCTCTTTCACCTGGGCCATCACCTTGGGTGCGAACTCCGGCCTGTAGAGCCCGGTGAAGATCTCGCGGATCATCGCCTGCTGGTCGCGATTGAAGAACTGGCCGATCCTCTGCGGGACGATGAACCAGTTGGCGTCCACTTTGGAGCGGAGCGCATGGTCAAACGGAAACACCACGGCCGGCCGCTGTTCGGCGGTGAGGCTTTTGAACAGGGTGGCCACCAGGGTTTCGGAGGTGGATTTGTGAGCCGCCTTTTCAGCCGCCATCCCAGGGGCGGCCGCCGCGGCGGCTGAAGTGACTGCGAGAAAGTCGCGGCGTGTCATGCCGCTTGTTATGTCACAGCGCGGGGCCGATGGCAACAAGACCGGAGCCACCACCCTTGCCCACGGCCGCCACATCGGACTCGGCCATCCTTTTTAACTGTCCGCACGCGGCGTAGATGTCGCGGCCGCGCGGCCTGCGCACAAAACAAGGGATCACCCGCAGCACGATCTGGCGGAAGCTCTCTACACGTTCCTCGGAGGGCGTTTCGAAGGGAATGCCCGGGCCCGGATTGAGCGCAATCAGGTTCACCTTGCAGCGCAAGTGCCCGAGCAGCTTCACCACGCGGCGGGCGTCGGCGTCGGTATCGTTCACGCCGCCGAGCAGCACATATTCAAAGGTGATGCGCTCCCAGGTGCGCAGCGGATAGGCGCGGCAGGCCTCGAGCAGGTCCTTGAGGTGCCACTTCTTGGTGATGGGCATCAGCTCGCGCCGCTGCTCCTCGTTTGAGGCGTTGAGCGAGATGGCCAGCTTGGGGCGCACGGCGGCCCGGCCGAGGGCTTCCATGCGGTTCACGATGCCCGCCGTGGAGACGGTGATGCGGCGTTCGCTCATGCCCACGCCGCGCTCGTCGCAGAGGATGCGCGTGGCCTTGAGCACATTGTCAAGGTTCAGCAGCGGTTCGCCCTGGCCCATCATGACGACGTTCATCTGGCGCGAGGTGGGGTCGAGGCCGTGCCGCGCCGCGCCCAGCAGCACCTGGCCGACGATTTCGCCGGCGGTGAGGTTGCGCTCCAGGCCCATGAGAGCCGTGAGGCAGAACTTGCAGTCCACCGGACAGCCCACCTGGGTCGAGATGCAGAGGGTGTCGCGGCGGTCCTCGGGCATGAAGACGGTTTCGACGGTACGGAGGTCGGCGAGGCGAAGCAGGTAGCGGTGCGTCCCGTCGCTCGAAGTGAACTCCTGGGCCACCTCCGGCAAGCCGAAATCGGCCCGCTCGACCATGGCTTCGCGCAGCGCCTTGCCGAAGGTGGTGATGCCGTCCCAGGAGGCGACGCGCTTGCGGTAAGCCGCCTCATAAAGTTGGCGGGCGCGGAACGCCGGCTCGCCCGGGGGCAGCAGTTCGGCGATCTCCGGCAGTTCCCGGCCGATGAGAACGGGCTTCATCGAGCCAGTGTAGCAGCGGGCTTTCGTCCGCCCCCGCCCGCAAACCGCCTGCTAAACTCGGAAGCTGGAACCGTTTTTCACCACGATGTCATCTCACTCCGGCGCGGCAAGTCCGCCTTTTGCCCGCGAAATCGAACAGACCCAGCTCGCCAACGGCCTGCGCGTCATCTCCGAGTACATGCCGCACGTGCGCAGCGTATCGGTGGGGCTGTGGATCAACTCCGGATCGCGGCGCGAGGAAGGGCCGGAAAGCGGCATCTCGCACTTCATTGAGCACATGGTGTTCAAGGGCACCGAGACGCGCTCGGCCGAAGAGATCGCGCGCGAAATGGACGGCCTCGGCGGCCACCTCGACGCCTTTACGGGCAAGGAACTGGTGAGCTTCAACGCCAAGGTTCTCGATGAGCATTTGCCGGCGGCGTTTGAGGTGCTGGCCGACATGGTGCTGCATCCGGTGTTCCGCGACGACGACATCGAAAAAGAGAAGGGCGTCATTCTGGAAGAGCTCAAGATGGAGGTCGACAACCCGGAGTACCTGCTCCATGAGTCCTTCCTGAGCAACTTCTGGAAGGGTCACCCGCTGGGGCAGTCGATTCTCGGCACGCGGGAGACGATCAACGGGTTCACAGCGACATGATTGGGGGACTACTGGCGGCGGGTCTACACGCCGGCCAACATCATCATCACGGCGGCGGGCCATGTGCACCACGAACAGATCGTTGCCCTGGCGCAGCAGTATTTTGACTCGCTGGCTCCGGGACCGGCGCTGGAAACGCAGCCGCCGCCCAAGCCGCGCGCCCCGGTGCTCACCAAGCGCAAGAACTCGCTTGAGCAGGTGCACCTCATGATTGGCGTGCCGTCGTACCCGGCGGCGCATCCCAATCGCTTTGCCGCCTACACGATGAACACGCTGCTGGGGGGCACGATGAGTTCGCGCCTGTTCCAGAACATCCGCGAGCAGCGCGGACTGGTGTATTCGGTGGGCTCGGAGGCCAGCAGTTATAAGGACTCGGGCTACCTGAGCGTCTACGCCGGCACGTCGCGCGCCTCGCTGGATGAGGTGATCACGCTGGTGCTTGAGGAGTTCCGCAAGTTCAAGAATGAGCTGGTGGGCGAAGAGGAGTTGCGGCGGGCCAAGAACCACTTGAAGGGCTCGCTCATGCTGAGCCTGGAGTCCACCTCGAGCCGGATGACGAACCTGGCCCGGCAGCAGATCTACTTTGGCCGCTTCCCCACGCTCGACGAGTTGCTAGAACACATCGAAGGCGTGACGTCGGAGCAAATGCGCGATGTGGCCAATGAGTTCTTCCAGCCGTCGCGCATCGGCTTGGCCGTGCTCGGTCCGCTCACCGGCGTGAAGATCAAGCGGACGCAGTTGGTGTGCTAGCGATGAAGGCGACCACCGTCATCGGCGCAGCGGCAGCCCTGCTGGGGGCCTACGTGGCCGGTGACCAGATGGCCTCGGCCCGCGCCGGGCTGGCGGGGCAGCAAGCCGCCATCCACGAAGCGTGGTTGCACGTCGATGCCGTCCCGAGACGCTGCGCCACGATGCGCTGGCCGGGCCGGCGCTGGCTGAGCCATCGGCCGCCCGGTGATGCCTTCCTGGCGGCCCGTTCCACGCGCGGCCGCATTGCTGCCAACGCCGCGCTGGAAACCGCCGTGGCCCGCCTGCATCCCCTACTTGAGGAGCGGCCCGGGCGGCTGCCTCACCCGGCGCTCACCAGCCTGCGCGACGATCTCACGCATTCGGAAAACGAGGTTGCCGTGGAGCGGCGCAAGTACAACGACGCGGTGCAGAAGTATAATACGTCGATCGAGCTGTTCCCGAATAATGTCGCTGCGTCGCTGTTTGGCTTTGCCCGCGACGATGCGTATTTCCAGACAGAGCCGGCCAAACGGGATGCGCCGTAGCGGAGAGCCGCGGCAGTTGAGCTTCCCTTGTGAGCAGGCCGGCATCATCCGGCAGGAGAGGATTTATGAGCGCTGAAGTGTTCCGTAATTACATCAATGGCGAGTGGGTGGATGGCGATACCTTTGAGAATCGCAACCCGGCCAACACCAACGAGGTGGTGGGGCTGTTTGGGAAGGCCACCACGGCCGATGTGGCCAAGGCGGCGGAATCGGCGCAGGCCGCATTTGCCGGATGGGCCAATATGGTCGCTCCGGCGCGCGGCGCGCTGCTCTAAGGTCGCCGACATCCTCGACAAGAAGTTTGACCAGCTGGGCGCGGAGATGACGCGCGAGGAAGGCAAGACGCTGCCCGAGGCCAAGGGCGAGGTGCGGCGCGCGATCAACATTTTCCGCTACTTTGGCGGCGAGGGTGCGCGCATGCCGGGCATGGTGGTGCTGAGCGAGCGCGACCGCGTGCATATGTTCGCCATCCGCAAGCCGATCGGCGTGGTGGGCCAGATCAACCCCTGGAACTTCCCCATCGCCATTCCGGCCTGAAGCTGGCTCCGGCGCTGATCGCCGGCAACACGGTGTTGCTCAAACCCGCCTCGGCCTCGCCGCTCAGCTCGTGGCGCATTGTCGAGGCCTGCCAGCGAGGCCGGCATCCCCGGGCGGCGTGGTGAACTTCATTGCCGGCTCGGGCGGGGCCCTCGGCGGGGCCATCGTCAACGCCCCGCAGGTGAAGGCGATCAGCTTCACCGGCTCCTGCGACATCGGCAACTGGATTCACGCCGAGGCCCTCCAAGCGCCGCCTGCGCATCCAGCTCGAGATGGGCGGCAAGAACCCGACCATCGTGCTGGCCGACGCCGACTTCCAACGCCGCCGTGGAGAACACCTGCAACGCGGCGTTCTTTCCACCGGCCAGAAGTGCACGCCACGAGCCGCGTGATTGTCGAAGATGCCATCTACGACAAGTTCGTCGAAGCCCTTGTGGCGCGCACCAAGAAGCTCAAAGTGGGCAACGGGATGGAGCCGGGCATCGACATCGGTCCGGCGATTGACCAGGGCCAACTCGACGTCAACCTGCGCGCATCGAGATCGGGCGCAAGGAATGCGGCGAGCCGCTGTGCGGCGGCAA
>JADJOP010000009.1 GCA_016713735.1 Bryobacterales bacterium | reverse complement strand
GGCGGTTGGAAAGCGGCGAGGGCTGGTTGCGGGTGGCGCCGTATGCGGGATTGCCGGGGCTGTACCTGGCCCATAACGCAACTGGCGGTGGAGGCCAGCGGGCACTGGTATCGCGACTTCGAATATGCGCGCGCAAAGGGGCAGGTTTGGATTTCCGTGAAGATCCTTTTCAACCGCTCGTGCTGCGATACCAGCTGCCGGGGGGAAGGCGAGATGGCGGTGTGCGTGACGTCGACGGAGAGGCGCGAGGCAGGCCGTGCGGCAGAGATGCGCGAACAGGAGCGCGAGCGGCGGGCACGGGTGAAGGAGCAGGCCCCGGCGCGGGAGCCGGTGGTGCAGGAGTTGGCGGCTGCGGCGGATCAGTTTCTGGTGAAGCGGGGCGAGGGCTGGACGGTGATTGCGGGCTATCCGTGGTTCAGCGATTGGGGTCGCGACACAATGATCGCGCTGCCGGGGCTGACGCTGGCGACCGGGCGCTTTGAAGTGGCGCGAGGGATCCTGCTGGCCCTTGCCGAAAGCATGGACCAGGGGATGCTGCCGAACCGGTTTCCCGATGCCGGTGAGGCGCCGGAGTTCAACACGGTGGACGCGACGCTGTGGTTTGTCGAGGCCGTGCGGGCGTATGTGGCGTACACGGGTGATGCGGCGTTTGTGCGCGAGCACCTGTGGAGGAAGCTCGTGGCGATGGTCGAGTGGCATCTGCGGGGGACACGGTATGGGATTCGCATGGATGCGGACGGGCTGTTGGCCTGCGGCGAGGCGAGCGTGCAGTTGACGTGGATGGACGCGAAAATCGGCGATTGGGTGGTGACGCCGCGTGCAGGCAAGCCGGTGGAGATCCAGGCGCTGTGGCACAACGCGCTGTGCGTGATGCGGGATCTGAGCCGGCAGTTTGGCGAGGACGAACGGGCGCTGTTCCTGGGGCAACTGGCGGCGCGGGCGCGGTCGAGCTTTGGCGAGTTGTTTTGGAATGAGAGCGCGGGCGGGTTGTATGACGTGGTGAACGGCACGGAGCGGGATGGCGCACGGCCGAACCAGATCTTCGCGGTGAGTCTGCACCATGCGCTGTTGGAGGGCGAGCGGGCGCGGCGGGTGGTGGAGGTGGTGCAGCGCGAGTTGTGGACGCCGAAGGGGCTGCGCACGCTGGCGCGGGGCGATGCGCGATACCGGGCGCGGTATGGCGGTGGTGTGTGGGAGCGGGATTCGGCGTATCACCAGGGCACGGTGTGGCCGTGGTTGATGGGTCCGTTTGTGACGGCGTATGTAAAAGTGAACGGCGGCTCAGCCGAGGCGCGGGAGGCGGCGCGCGGCTGGGTACGGGCATTTTCGCAAGCGCTGCGAGAGGAGTGTTTGGGCCAGGTGAGCGAGGTGGCCGATGGCGATGCGCCGCAGGCGTGGGGTGGTAGCGTGGCGCAGGCGTGGAGCGTGGCGGAGCTGCTGCGGTGCTGGGTGGAGGACTTGCGGGAAGACTGCGGGCGCGAAACGTCGTAGGCTGGTGATCGATGCGGATCATTGGCCTGGCGGTTTTGCTTGCGACTGTGTGCGGCGGCGCGGAGAAGGCGCCGGGGGTGGGGAAGTCGTGGGGCGTGGAGCGGCGAAGCTACACCGATCCGGTGACGGGATTGCGCGTGGTGGAGATCACGGCGGAAGGGGTGCACGCCGACAACCTCTACTACCATTTTTCGAACTTCACGGCGGACAACCGCTATCTCATCTTTCAATCGAAGCGCACGGGAACGGCGCAGATCTACCGGTATGCGGTGGCGTCGGGCGAGATTGTGCAGTTGACCGCTGAGGCGGGCGTCGCGGCGGCGAGCGCGTGTACGGACCCGACTGAGGCCCGGCGCGTCTATTTCATGCGCGGGGCGGAGTTGCGGTCGCTGGATGTGGAGACGTTCGCGCAGCGCGTGGTGGGTGTGATTTCAGGACCGAGCCTGGGCGGGCACGGGCAGCCGAGCGTGAGCGGCGACGGCAAGTGGATCACGGTGACGAAAAGCCCGATGAGCGGACGTGGGAGATCGGCGTGATCGAGGTGGCGACAGGCGCACACCGGACGGTGATCCGGCAGGGATTCCAGATTGGGCATGTGCAGCACAGCCCGAAGAGCGATGCGATTTTCTATGTATGGGAGACAGGCGGGTATGCGCCGCAGCGGTCGTGGCTGGTGCAGCGGGATGGCACGGGCAACCGGCCGATGTACGCGCCCGTTGACCGGAAGGCTTGGCTGACTCCGCAAAAGGAATGGCTGACACATGAGGCATGGGTAGCGGGCACGGGCGACATGACGATGGTGAACGACAAGGTAGGGGTGATGGTGGTCAAGGAAGACAGTTCGGCGCGGTTGGTGCGGGAGGGGAGGTACTGGCATGTGGCGGCGCGGCCGGATGGGAAGTGGCTTGCGATTGACGACAACGAGGGCGGATCTGGCTGGCCGGAGACATCGACGGGCAATGTGCGGCTGCTGGCGACGGGTTATCGGGATAAGGTGGGCGGTGCATGCGCATCCTGTCGTTTGACCGCATGGGGCAATACATCCAGTTCCACACGGGGCGGACGGGGAGACGGCGTTGATTGATCTGGAGCAGTTGCCAGGCGGGGTGTACGAGTGGGGCGGTGAGCAACTTTCGGGCCACGGTGGTGTCTGAGTGGCTATGGTATCGGCCGGGCATCGATTGCCGTAGTGGCGATCATTCTTGCTGGTGGGGTGTGTTTATGTCCCGAGGCTGACGTTCGTAACGGGTCCGCCAGACTATTGGGATGAGATGATCCGCAATGCTCGGTGGTGATCATCGGGAAGGTGCTTCGGCAGGAGGGGTGGGGCCGATTGTCGACTCAGGCCGACTGTTGCAGGTGACCTTGTGCCCTGCCCTGAGCTGACACAAACAGTTAAGACACAGTTGGCCGTTCGCTGAAAACTACTCGACCGGCAGGACATTTGCAGAGGATACTCGAACCCGGCAGGCGAAGCGGAGGCGGGCGCTGCTGGAGAGCAACCCGCCAAGGAATAGCCTGCCGGAAACTCATCCGCACGATGAGCGGGGGCGCGGCCATGGGCGGCTGCGCCCTCATCGGACGGATAGATTTCCGGATGCCTTGGAAAACTCATCAGGGAAGCTGCCGCGCAGCGGCATCCTTTCGATTCCCTACGGCAAGGCTGGCCTCGAACTCTACGGGCGGCACGTAGCCGAGCGCCGAGTGCAGGCGCTTCCGGTTGTAGACCCTCTCCAGGAACACCTGGATCGAGGCCCGCGCCTCGGCCAGGTTGCGGTATTCGTTGCGATGCACCTCCTCGTACTTCAGCGTCTTCATGAACGATTCACACGCCGCGTTGTCCCAAGGGTTCCCCTTCCGCGACATGCTGATTTCGATCCCGCTGTCCTGGAGCAGTCCGGTGTAGTCGTTGCTGGCGTATTGCGAACCACGATCAGAGTGATGAACCAGTCCGGGCTGCACCAGACGGCGCGTCAGCGCCATGCGTAAGGCCGCCAGCGTCAACTCGTCTTCCAGTGTCCGGGCCAACTCCCACCCAATCACCCGGCGCGAGTAGGCGTCCAGGATTACCGCCAGGAACACGAACTCCTCTCGCAGCCGGATGTAGGTGATATCGGCCACCCAGAGCTGGTCCACGCCGGTCAGCACCATCCCGCGCGCCAGGTTCGGATACACCTTCCGCCCGTGGTTGGAGTTGGTAGTCACGATGAACTTGCGCTTCCGCACACACAGCAGGTTGTCCTCCCGCATGAGCCGGTACACGCGTTTGGGATTCACCGTCCAACCGCGCCGCCGCAACTCGCGTGTGATCCGCGGACGGCCATAGCTGGAGCCACTCCAGCGCAATGCGCTGAATCGCGTCGCGCAACTCCATGTCCGGATCAGGGCCACTCAGGCTTCCTCGTCAAAGCGGTAAAAGCCCGACCGGCTCACCTGGCCCAGTTCCATCATGCGCGCCACCGTCAGTCCACGGCCGGCCTTCACTTCTTCCTCCGCTTTCCGGTAGACGGCGGATTTCCAGTCAGTGCCTGCAGCATCCGCTGTTCCTCGATGCGCTGCAAGCACCCCTTCAAAAAATCGATCTCCAGCGCCTGCTGGCCAATCTTGCGCTCCAACTCCGCAATCCGGCCTTCCGACCAGCGCTGCTTTCCGTTGCCCGGAAAGGCGTTGCCCGGACCCTGGCGGAACTCCCGGCGCCAGCGGTGCAGCACGTTCGGATTGACCTCCAACGCCCGTGCCACCTCGGCGATGGACACTCCCTGTTCCAGCCGCTTCACGGCGGCCAGCTTGAACTCCTTGGTGAAAAGCCTACGCGACATTCCCATGACTCAATTCTCCATTCGATGGGTTTTGAGTCTTAACCGTTTGTCTCAAAACTGGGGGCAAGTCCAGATTGCGACGATCAAACCTGCCAAAGAGTGGACCTATGGCGGCAACCCATACTTATCCGGCGACATCGAGGCGAGTCGACTGGACGCGAAGGCTATTGGATTGACGCCACTTCGACTGACGCCCTTTGGCGACTGGGATCCGACGGATGAATACTGGGGCGAGCCAGGCGATCCCATGGAGGCATGGGCGAAGAAGATCATCAAGCGTGGACGAAGACCGCAGTTCGAGATGGAGCAGGTGATCCCAGGTGAAGACCCGGATGACTGCAGTGATCCCATCATCGAGTCCAACGAGAAGAAGGACGCTGGCGACTACTCTGCAGCCTATGACATTTTGATGGGCCTCTGCCGCGCTGACCTGCGCTGCCTGGATGCCCACTCGCACTTGGGGAACCTGTCATTCGATACACGTCCAAAGTACGCCATCCGGCACTACGAAGTTGGCGTCCGGATTGGCGAATTGTCACTGCCCGCGGACTTCAGTGGCGTTCTTCCCTGGGGAATGATCGACAACCGTCCGTTCCTGCGGTGCCTAAATGGATAGGGCCTTTGCCTCTGGCGGCTCGAACGATTTGAAGAAAGTCTTGCCGTGTGCGAGCGGATGTTGTGGCTGAACCCGTCTGACAACCAAGGCGTCCGCTTTGTCATCGATGACGTCCGCAAGCGGCGTACGTGGCGGCCCGACGACTAGGCTACGCGCTCTCGAGATCAGGCATACCGCGGCCAACCGACTGGGCCGGCAGCTTCGCTCGGATCTCGTCAAAGGAATACGGGCGGAAGTCGTTCGTGTCGACGCCGACATCCATGCTTCGACTGCCCTCGGTGGCTGGGAGTTTGCCGTGCGAGTGTCCGTATAGTTGCCACGCTCCGCGGCCTGAGTGATGCCAGACCCGCATCGCGTAGTGGCCGAGCACGATGGGTTGATTGCGAATATTGACCTCGGCGATTTCCTTGACCCAGACGAACTGGTCCACGATCTTTTTGATGACGCGGTCGTGGTTGCCGAGAACGAAGTAGAACTTCTTGCAGCGGATCTTCTGCCGGTGCGCGCTGCGACCTTCGGGCCGCCGATACAAAAGTCGCCGAGAAAGTAGAGTTCGTCGTCGGCCTTCACTGACTCGTTGACACGGTCAAGAATCGCCTCGTCCATTTCGGTGGCGTTTGCAAACGGACGATCACAGTATCGAATGATGTTTGAATGGCCAAAGTGAAAGTCGGCGCTGAACCAGACGTTGGCCATGCTATTCGTCATCGGCGCCTTCCGGGAGAACCACGGGTCGTAAACACCTGATTCAACCGCATCTCGCGCCATCCGCCGGATCGCTTCGTGCCTTGCGGCACCGCGACGCTCGCGGAAGGCCAGCAGAACAGGTTCTTCAATCCTGCGTCTCACACCTGCTCCAACGGAAAGGATCGTCCGTTCATCGAGCAGGTCGACCATGAACTCACGGCTGACGTTGAGCACTCCCGGGGCGGTTCGCCCCGCTGCATGAGCACGCAACCTCAGCGATCTGGTGCAGAGTTGAGGAGGCTTCCGAAGTTGGCACGACTCGCGGCTGGAGATTGAGGGCACTGAACTGAGGCGATTTGTTTTGATGAGAGTGGTAGTCTTCGATCTGTGGAAACTGCCCCTCGAAAAACACGCTCGGCAGCCGGGCTGGCTCTTGGCTTGGTGGGTGTGGCCGTCGTGACTACTGCATTTTCGCGGCTGCTGGTAGTGAATACCTCCACGGTAGGTTTCTCGTTTCTCATCGTCGTGCTTGGAATTGCCACGATGAGCGGCTTCTGGATATCCGCCACGGTGGCGCTGGCGGCGATGCTCTGTTTCAACTTCTATTTTCTACCTCCGATTGGTTTGTTTACGATCGCCGAGCCTGAGAACTGGGTGGCCTTGTTCACATTCCTCCTCACTGCCCTCGTAGCGAGCCATCTCTCCGATCGTGCTCAAAAGCAGGCCGCCGAGGCGAGGCGCCATCAACACGAAACCGAGCAACTGTATGCACTCAGCCGGGCGATCCTGTTGACGGAGTCTTCGCGGCCAATTGGCGCACAGGCGGCCCAGGCGATTGCGCAGATCTTCACATCGCCGGCAGTCACGATCCTGGATGCGAAATCGGGCCAGAGTTTCCGCGGCGGCTCGGGAGAGGTGGCAGACTGCGAACCGCGGATGGAAGAAGTGGTTCGAGTCGGAAATCACCGGCGGCACCCGGCGGACGATCTAGACGTTTGGCCGATTTCACTAGGCGGTAGTCCGATGGGTGCGCTTGCCGCCGTGGCGATTCGCGCCTCGGACGGGGCCGTCCAGTCCATGCTGAATCTGGTGGCCATCGCGTTGGAGCGTGTGCGGATGGAAGAGGCCGCAAACCGCGCCGAGGCGGCACGGCAAAGCGAGGAGTTTAAATCTACGTTGCTCGATGCGATCGCACACGAGTTCAAGACGCCACTCACTTCGATCAAGGCAGCGGCTACGGGGTTGCGCACCATCGATCCCTCGCAGATCGAGGACCAGAGGGAATTGATGTCGATCGTGGAAGAGGAGGCAGACCGTCTGGCCGGGTTGGTGACGGAGGCCGTGAAAATGGCGGAGATCGACGCCGGGAAAGTGATTCTCCATCCAAGCCCTGTTTCCTCCTCGGAACTTCTCTCGGAAGCGCGAAGCGGATTTGCTGGCCGCGGAGCCGACCGCGTGACGATCCATTCGGGGGCCCAGTGGAGACGTTGTGGTGGATCGCGATTTGATGACCCTGGCCATCCGCCAGATTCTCGACAATGCGCTCAAATACTCCAACACCGACTCGCCCGTTTCCTGTTTGACGGAGATCGATCACGGTGGCCTTACGGTTCGTGTCGCCGATCGCGGACCAGGCATCCAGGAGCGCGACCGCGAGCGTGTCTTCGAGAAGTTCCATCGCCTTGCCTGCACACGTGCCCATGTTCCCGGCACGGGGCTCGGATTGCACATCGCCAGAGAGATCGCGCGGATGCATGGCGGCGAGCTTTGGGTGGAGCCGAATTCGCCGGCCGGCGCCGTCTTCTGCCTGAGAATACCCCTCCGTTCTGGAGCTTCCGAATGAGCACTGGCCGCATTTTGGTTGTGGACGACGAACCTCAGATTCGGCGCGTCCTTCGCACGACACTCTCCGCGCAGGGATATGAAGTATTCGATGCGAAGACAGGTGAAGATGCCCTGCTGGCAATTCGGGATCAGCGGTTTGACCTCGTGCTCCTCGACATGAACATGCCGGGCATGGGCGGCCGGCCGCCTGCCGTGAGATCCGGTCAGGTTCGGATGCGGCCATCATCATGCTCACCGTGCGCAACTCCGAGCAGGACAAGGTGACGGCGCTCGATGCGGGCGCCGACGATTACATCACCAAGCCATTCGGAATTCCGGAACTCTTGGCGAGAATCCGCGCCGCGCTGCGCAGGTTGCCGGCCTCCCAGGGAAGTGACGATACCGTGATCCGTCTGGATGGCGTGGAGATCGACATGCAGATGCGTCGCGTTCGGAAAGCAGACAAGGAGATCCGCCTCACGCCTAAGGAATTTGACCTGCTTCACTTTCTGGTCGCCAATCCCCACGTTGCCATCCCCCACGCCAAATTGCTGCAGGCCGTCTGGGGTCCAGACTATGGAGATCAGGTGGAGTATCTGCGCGTTTTTGTCAACCAGCTCCGCAAGAAGATCGAACCCGATCCGTCACGCCCGCTCTACCTGCTGACCGAGCCTTGGGTGGGCTACCGGTTTGAGCCGCCCGCTCAAGGGTTGCTTGAGCCTTGAGGAAATCCTTAGCCGCTCTTTATGACTTCTTTATGGGTTGCGCCCTATTCTCTTACTGGGAAACAGAAATATGGGCCTTCGTGCAGCGGTATCCGGACATGTGGCGGCCGATCGGGAAGCGGCGAAAACGTCCCGGGCACTTGAAGTCCTTGTTCTCTTCACCGGCGTTGCCTCGACGCTGAGTGCGCTGCGAACCGCGGCGCAACTGTCTCGGGCCTGCCCTGCGCACGTCCGCCTGCTGCTGATCGAAACCGTTCCCTATCCCATACCGCTGGACGAACCCCAGCGAAATCTACTGTTCCTCGGGTTGCAACTCCGGACACTCGTCCACATCTCCTCTTTAGGAGCCGCAAGTTGCTCGCTGGAAACGACCGCGGAAATTGTCCTGTGCAGGGACGCCTGGGAGGGTCTACGGACAAAACTGCGACGGAACTCAGTCATCGTCATCGGCAAACGCGGCGGCAGGTGGTTGCGTGCGGAGAACTGTCTCGCCCGCAGGCTCCGCGCCGCCGGATACCGCGTGGTCCGCACCTCCGTGTTTCCCCCACGATTTCTTGACTCCCTCAGACACAGAGGCTTCACTCATGCTTGATCTCTTCTATATCGGCACCGGATTCGTCTTCTTCGCCCTGTGCTGGGCGATCACCAAAGCCTGCGACAAACTCTAACACCAAAGCGAAAGGACCTGTTCATGGACTACGTGCTAGGCGCCACTTGCGCCGCCGGGCTCCTCCTCTACCTTCTCTACGCCCTATTGAAACCCGAGAAGTTCTAAGGACAATCCCATGACCACCAACGGAGTACTTCAAATCCTGGCCTACTTCTCGATCATCGCTTTGCTGACGAAGCCAATGGGCGCCTTCATGGCAAGCCTCTTTGCCGGAGAACGCACATTCCTCCACCCGATTCTCCGCCCTTTGGAACGCCTGTGCTATCAGGCTGCGGGCGTGCGTGAGGAGAATGAGCAACGCTGGACGCAATACGCGGGCGGGCTGCTCTCGTTCAGCTTCTTCAGCTTCCTCTTCGTATATCTGCTGCAGCGGTTGCAGGGCTTTTACCACTCAATCCGGCCGGACATGGCACCATGTCCGCGCCTTCCAACGGTACTGCGATGACGCCGGATCTCGCCTTCAACACCGCCGTCAGCTTTGTCACTAACACCAACTGGCAGTCCTATGCGGGCGAGACAACGCTTAGCTACCTCGTGCAAATGGCGGCATTGACCGTGCAGAATTTCGTTTCGGCCGCCGCCGGCGTCGCCATCGCCGTCGCGGTCACGCGCGGATTCGCGCGGCAGCAGGCAAATTCGATTGGCAACTTTTGGGTGGACCTAACCCGCGCAGTCGTTTATCTGTTTCTGCCCTTGTCCCTTCTTGGCGCGTTGTTCCTCTGTTCGCAAGGGGTGATCCAGAACTGGGCGCCTATACGAAGGTCACAACACTGGAAGGCAAGACGCAGATGATTGCGCAGGGCCCGGTGGCATCGCAGGAAGCGATCAAGATGATCGGAACCAACGGCGGCGGCTTCTTCAACGCGAACTCCGCCCACCCTTTCGAGAATCCGACGCCGCTCACGAATTTCATCCAGATGCTCATGATCTTCCTCATTCCCGCGGGGCTTACTTATACATTTGGCCGTATGGTGGGCGACCAGCGCCAAGGGTGGGCGCTCTTTGCCGCAATGAGCGTGATGTTCCTTGCCGGCGCATTGGCAGTCTACTGGGCCGAGCAGGCGGGCAATCCCAATCTGGCCAAAATGGGTGCGGAGACGACGGCCTCTGACATGCAGTCCGGCGGAAACATGGAAGGAAAAGAGGTTCGCTTCGGCATCGCCGCAACGTCGTTGTATGCCACGGTCACCACGGCCGCCAGTTGCGGCGCTGTGAACGGCATGCATGACAGTTTCACCGCCCTGGGCGGGCTTGTGCCGCTTTTCAACATGGAGACAGGAGAGGTAATCTTTGGCGGCACGGGGCCGGACTGTACGGCATGTTGCTATTCGCTATCCTGGCCGTATTCATCGCCGGGTTGATGGTCGGCCGCACCCCGGAGTATCTCGGCAAGAAGATCGAAGCGAATTGATGGCAACCTCCGCCGTAATTCTGCTCTTTGCGGTGCCAGTTCTATCCTGGAATTCCCGGCTAATAGTTACTGGAATGGCAGCTATGGCGCCGCGACGGGCAACCTGAATAATGGTGGTCCGCACGGATTCGCCGAGATCCTGTATGCCTATTCAAGCGGCGCCGGCAACAACGGCAGCGCTTTCGCCGGCATCAGCGCCAACACCCCTTGGTACAACCTCACCATCGGCCTGGCTATGCTCATCGGCCGCTTCCTCATCATCATTCCCATGCTTGCCGTCGCCGGCAACCTCGCGGCCAAGAAGAAACTCGCTGTTACCGCCGGAACGTTACCCACCCATGGACCTCTGTTTGTGTCGCTCCTGGTGGGAACCGTTGTCATCATTGGCGCTCTGACCTTTTTCCCGGCGCTCTCGCTGGGCCCGATTGTGGAGCATTTGCTCATGCTCCAGGGAAGGCTTTTCTAACATGGCTACCTCGACACTGCCCTCCAAGCCGGCGAGCGATCCCACGGAGTTGCTGCCGAAGAAGTTAGCGCACGCGCGGCCGCTGTTCGATCAGGAGATCCTGCGCCGCGCCGCCGGCGATTCCTTCAAGAAGCTGAATCCAGCAACATTGTTCAAGAATCCTGTAATTTTCGTCGTGGAAGTTGGAGCGCTGGTGACCACGATCTTGCTGGTTCGCGACGTCGCCGCCGGCGCCTCGGACGCCGCCTTCAACCTGCAGATCGCACTCTGGCTCTGGTTCACCGTATTGTTCGCCAACTTCGCCGAGGCGATGGCTGAAGCTCGAGGCAAGGCCCAGGCCGATGCGCTTCGGAAGACGAAGTCGGATGCGCTGGCCCGCCGATATCTGCCGAATGGAAAGTCTGAACAGGTCCCTGCTTCTCTGCTGCGCGCGGGTGACTTGGTCGTTTGCGAGGCCGGCGACATTATCCCCGGCGATGGCGAGGTCGTGGAAGGCATCGCCACGGTTGACGAGTCGGTCATCACTGGCGAATCGGCCCCGTAATACGCGAATCCGGGGGTGACCGTTCGGCGGTCACCGGCGGCACGCGCGTGCTCTCCGACCAAATCAAGATCAAAATCACTTCGAACCCCGGTGAAACCTTCCTTGACCGCATGATCGCCCTGGTTGAGGGGGCCGAGCGGCAGAAGACGCCAAACGAGATCGCCTTGAACATCATGATTGCCGGACTCACGCTCATCTTCCTGCTAGCGGTGGTTACCCTTCTTCCGTTCTCGCAATACAGCGTCTCAACGGCCGGCGCAGGTGCCGCGCCCAGCATCGCTGTGCTTGTTTCACTGCTGGTATGCCTGATTCCCACCACCATCGGAGGTCTGCTTTCCGCCATTGGGATCGCCGGCATGGACCGCGTGATGCAGCACAATGTCCTCGCCATGAGCGGCAAGGCGGTCGAAGCTTCAGGCGATGTGAACACGCTGCTCCTCGACAAGACCGGCACCATCACAATCGGAAACCGCCAGGCCGTCGAGTTTATCCCGGTCGCTGGCGTGACGGATGCGGAGCTGGCTGAGGCGGCGCAGCTATCGAGCCTCGCCGACGAAACACCGGAAGGCCGTTCCGTCGTCGTTCTCGCTAAGGAGAGGTACGGACTGCGCGCCGCGAACTGGCGCAACACGAAGCGCACTTCATCCCTTTCTCCGCGTACACACGCATGAGCGGCGCCGACATCAATAGCGATTTCTTGCGCAAAGGCGCCACGGACGCGATTGCCCAGTTTGTCCGTGAACAAGGCGGCGTTGTTCCGGACGAGTTGCAACAGATCGCTGAGCGCATTTCGCGTCGGGGGGGCACGCCGCTCGCTGTCGCGAATGGTGGCGCGCCCTCGGCGTCATTCACCTCAAGGATGTCGTCAAGGGCGGCATGAAAGACCGCCTGGCGCAGTTGCGCAGCATGGGCATTACGACCGTCATGATCACGGGAGATAACCCGCTCACAGCCGCTGCCATCGCCGCTGAGGCCGGTGTTGACAACTTCCTCGCCCAAGCTTCGCCGGCCGACAAGCTCAACTACATCAAGAAGGAGCAAGCCGAGGGCCGACTTGTCGCTATGACCGGCGATGGCACCAACGACGCGCCAGCCCTGGCGCAGGCCGACGTCGGCCTGGCCATGAACACGGGCACCATGGCCGCCAAGGAGGCCGGCAACATGGTGGATCTTGATTCCAACCCCACGAAATTGATCGAAGTCGTCGCTATTGGCAAACAGTTGCTGATCACCCGCGGCGCGCTGACAACATTTTCAATCGCCAACGATGTGGCCAAGTACTTCGCCATCATCCCGGCAATGTTCCTAGCGACGTATCCGGCCCTTGGCGCGTTGAACATTATGGGATTGCACAACCCCAGGAGCGCCGTGCTGTCGGCCGTCATCTTCAACGCACTCATCCTCATTGCCCTAGTCCCGTTGGCCTTGCGTGGGGTCCGATACAGGCCCCAGGGCGCGGGCGCACTATTGCGGCGCAATCTGCTCATCTATGGCCTCGGCGGGTTGATCTCGCCTTTTCCTGGGATCTGGGCAATTGACCAGCTTGTCTATCTCTTCGGTTTGGCGTAAGGAGGAATGACTATGGAGACAATTGATGCCCGGTCTGCGAATGACGCTTCTGTTTACGGTGCTTACCGGGCTGCTCTACCCTAGCCTGGTTACCGCCATCTGCCAAGCTCTCTTACCCCGGCAGGCCAACGGCAGTTTAGTGGAGCGCCATGGCGTGGTTGTCGGCTCCGCGCTCATCGGGCAGAACTTTACTGTCCCGCATTACTTCCATCCGCGCCCCTCGGCGGCAGGCAGTGAGGGCTACGACGCGTCGGCCTCCGGCGGATCAAACCTCGGGCCCACAAGCCAGAAGCTGATATCCCGCGTTCAGGCGGCTAGGAGACCTCCGGTTTCGACGGAAAGCTTCCAGCCGATATGCTGACAGCGAGTGGCAGCGGGCTTGATCCGCACATTAGCCCGGCGAATGCGCACCTTCAAATCGAGCGTGTGGCCACCGCTCGCGGCATGGCCGCGCCCAACTTGCAGCGGCTTGTCGACCAGTTCACGGAAGGCCGCGATCTGGGATTCCTTGGCGAACGCCGGGTCAATGTCTTTTTGCTCAATCTGGCGTTGGACGAACGGCAGGCCGTCAACCGGTCACCACGCGCTCAATGAGGAGAGAGGACCGATGAAGTTCCGGTGGACTGCCGCTTCGGCCGGGAGAGACTCTGGGTGGCTGGTGGACAAGGAGATGATGCGTGCTCACGAACGCAAGACCATTGTGGCGGACGGGCTGTCTGGCACTGCTGTTGGCTGGCTGCTCCGCGAAGGGAGACCATCCGGCACTCCGGCATCTGATCGCAGCCGAATTGATCGAGCGGGAGCAGGTGTCAGAGAACAACATCAAGATTGAGGAGATCCTGATCGAAGATCACCGGGCCTCGGTGCGGGTGATGGTTCGGGGACGTGGCGGCCCGATTGGGAAGTGTGCGGACTTACCTTTGCGAGTTGCACCGCGAAGCAGGCCGTTGGGTGATGAGGAGTGCTCAAGCCAATTTGACGCAATGAGGGAATGCGAAGCTGAAGATGCCTGAATTGGAACGACGCAAACCGAGTCCGGAGGAGTTGCTGCGGCGTGTGGAGGCGGAAGCGTCCCATGCGTGCAGAGGCCGTTTAAAGGTGTTTCTCGGCTATGCGGCGGGCGTGGGAAAGTCGTTCCGCATGCTCGACGAAGGCCGGAGACGCAAGCAGCGAGGTCAGGATGTTGCCGTCGCCGCTATCCAGCCCTCCGAAGATGAATCCGTAGCCGGTTTACTTCACAATCTCGAGATAATTCCGCAGCTCTCCGGTGGAGCGTTGGACATCGCCGCGGTTCAGCGGCGCCGGCCGGGTGTTTGCCTGATCGATGGCCTCGCTTACCGCAACCCGCCAGGTTCGGCGCACGATCACCGCTGGCAGGATGTCGAGGAGCTGCTTGTAAGCGGGATCTCGGTCATCACAACGATTAACCTCCAATACATTGCGGAGAAGCAGGAGCGCGTGGAGCAGATTCGTGGCAAACACGTTGCTGACTCCGTTCCCGAGAGTTTCCTGCATCAGGCCGACGACATCGAAGTTGTCGACTCGCCCGCGTTGAATCCGCAATTGTCGGAGTTGCGTGAGATTGCCCTTGTTTTGGCGGCCGAAGTTGTCGATGCCCAGCTTCCGAATACCTGAAGCGCCACGGTATCGACCACCTCTATGGCGCGCATGAACGTATCCTTGTCTGCATTACGCCACGCTCGAATGCACGGTTGATGATCGGCCGTGGACGCCGTCAGGCGGATCGTTTCCACGGCGACCTCTTTGCCGCCTACGTGGAGCAACCCGACCTGTCGAGCGAAGACCGGGCCATGCTGGAGCGCAATCTGGAGGCGGCCCGCACGGCGAATGCCCCTCTTGCCATCCTGCACGGCGAAGATGTGGTCGATGCCATCCTCGCATTCGCCTCGCAGAACGGTATCACCCAGATCTTCGTTGGGCACAGCCAGCGATCAGGCTTCCGGCAGCGGTTCCGGCCAAACCCGGTGGAGCGCCTGATTCTCGAATCGGGGAACATCGACATCCGCGTATTTCCGCAGGCCGATCGTTCACCGGCGCCAGATCCGATAACCTAAAATTATGGCCGCCGCGGAAGGCAAACTTAAAGTAATTCTCGGCTATGCAGCGGGTGTGGGAAAGACCTTCCGCATGCTGGAAGAGGGGCAGCGGTTGAAGGCTGAGGGCCACGACGTCGTTGTCGGCTATTTTGAGCCGCATGGCCGCAGGGACACCATCGCGAAAACCAATGGCCTTGAGATGATTCCGCGCCGCAGAATGGAATACCGGGATCGCTCGTTCGAGGAAATGGATACGGAGGCGATCCTGGCGCGGAAACCGGAGATCTGCCTGATTGACGAGTTTCCGCACACCAACATCCCGGGGTCACCTCGGGCCAAGCGTTGGGAGGATGTTCTTGTACTGGTGGATGCGGGGATCGATGCTATCACAACGATGAACATCCAGCACCTGGAGAGCCTCAACGACCAAGTGCGCGAAATCTCCGGAGTGCAGGTCCGTGAAACAGTTCCCGACTGGGTCCTCAAACGTGCCGACGAAATCGTGTTTGTGGATCTCACGCCGGGAGCGCTTCTCAACCGCCTTGACCGCGGCGTCATTTACTCGCCGGACAAGGCGAAGCGGGCCCAGGAGAACTTCTTCAAGGAGCCGACCCTGGCGGCACTGCGGGAGATTGCCTTGCGCCAAACCGCGCACGAGGTGGACTTGCGGCAATCCGAAGCTGCGCAGGAAGCTTTGTCACGGTCTGCAAACTCCCGGCCCGACATGGCTGAGTATGAGCGCATCCTCATCCATATCACCGATTCTCCCAGCACGGTTGGACTCATCCGGCGCGGCAGGCGCGTTGCGGATTACCTGCGTGCCGACTGCTTTGCCGTTGCCATTGTCCGCGGTCCTGGGCTCGCTGCGTTGCCTCCGGAGCAACGCGAGGCGCTGGAGCGCCACCTGGATTTCGCCCGCAGGCTCCACATCGACACTCGCATTCTGGACGCCGACGACCCCGCCGAGGCGCTGGCCGGCTTCGCCCATACGAATGGGATTACACAAATCTTCCTGGCGAAACCGCCGCGCCCCAAACTCCGCCTCTTCGCAGCCAAGCAGCAACTGGTGATGAGGGTGATTCGCGCGGCCCGCGACATCCAAGTAACCGTGGTCGCCGACCGCCAAGCGGCGCGCTCCTAACGTCCCTGACGGTTCATCAGTGATTCAGGCGGGTGCAGCCATCTCAAACAGGGAAGCGCGACTTCTATCCGCTGCCGAACGCGTCGAATGTGGGTTCGGGTATGACTGGAAACGCCTGTTCACAGTTCCTCCCAAACAGCTGGAAGCCGGTTGCTTCTGAGCACGGGTTTGGCGCGGGCATGATCGCGGAGGTTGACTTGTCTTCTCCGAGATGGCGCATTCAGGCCCCACTTGCCCCTACTTCCTCCGCTTCTCCCCAGCTTCCTTTAGATACCCCGTGAACGCCTCCAGCGCCTTGGAGAGATATCGCCGTTCCAGCCGCACATAGCCCACCCTCCGGCTCGCCTTAGGTTCAATCTCGATTAACTTGCAGCCATGGCTCAGCGTCCGCGCCATCTCCGGCACAATGCTCACCCCAAACCCGGCGCGGATCAACTCGAAGATGGTGAGGAACTGATCTGCCTCAAAATGCCCCGTGAATCGCGCCCCTCGCCCGGTCACACACAGACAGTGTCTCGTCACGCAGACAGTGGCCGTCTTTAAGAATGAGCAGCCGCTCCTCGGACAGTCTTTTCAGTTGCACCTTCTCCGCCGACGCCAGCTGGTGATCTTCGGCCACCGCAAGATAGAAGGGCTCCCGGAACAACTCCTTCATCACCAGACCCGCACCTTCCACCGGCAGGCTCAACACCGCCACGTCGATCATCCCTTCCAACATCTGCTCGACCAGCTCCGCGGTTGTCCCCTCCCGCACATGCAGGTCGATGTCCGGGTACCGCTCCGTGAAGCCCTTCAAGAGAGGCGCCAGAAAGTAAGGAAGAATGGTCGGAATTGCTCCCACCCGCAACGGGCCGCGCACTCCCTCGCGCGCCCGCTCAAAGTGGTCCGGCAGCGCCGCGGCGTCTTCCAGCAAAGCCTGCGCCTTGCCCAGAATCGCCTCGCCGAGCGGGGTCAACTCGATTCTCCGGTTCAGCCGTTCAAACAGAGCCGCCCCAAGGCCCTGTTCCAGCCTGGCGATCTGCTCGGAGAGCGACGGTTGGGCAATGCCCAAATCTTCGGCCGCCTTGGTGAAACTGCCCGCCCGCGCCACTGCGCAAAAATACTCCAGCTGCCGCAAATCGAAGCCACGCACTCGCGTCTTCTGTGCCATAGGAAATACCGATCAGGCAGATAGTCTCATTGCCATTGACCTATGTCAAGCTCCGCCATAGACTAGGGGCCATGATGATTACCCCAAAGTCGCTCCTCACCGCGCTCGCGGTTTGCGCCGCGCCTTTTTATTCACCGGACAACTCAGCGCCCAGCAACTGCAATCGGACAGATTCTGGTGGCCTGAGAAACTGAACCTCCCCCCTCCGGGCTAACTCGGTGGAATCCAACCCCCTCGGCAAGGACTTCAACTACGCCAAGGCCTTTGCCACGCTCGACCTCAAGGTGGTGAAGCAAGACATCCAGAAAGTGCTCACCACCTCACAGGACTGGTGGCCCGCCGACTACGGCAACTACGGCCCCCTCTTCATCCGCATGGCCTGGCACAGCGCCGGCACCTACCGCACCATGGATGGCCGCGGCGGCGCCGACGGCGGCCAGCAGCGTTTCGATCCCCTCAACAGCTGGCCCGACAACACCAGCCTCGATAAGGCCCGCCGCCTGCTCTGGCCGGTGAAACAGAAGTACGGCCAGAAGCTCTCCTGGGGCGATCTCATGGTGCTCGCCGGCAATGTCGCCATGGAATCGATGGGCTTCAAGACCTTCGGTTTCGCAGGCGGCCGCGCAGACGACTGGGAACCTGAACTCGTCTACTGGGGCCCTGAACAGAAGATGCTCGATGACAAGCGCTACAGCGGAAACCGCGATCTGAAGAATCCCCTCGCCGCCGTCCAAATGGGCCTCATCTACGTCAATCCCGAAGGCCCCAACGGCAAGCCCGATCCGCTCGCCGCCGCCAAGGACATCCGCGACACCTTTGCCCGCATGGCCATGAACGATGAGGAAACCGTCGCCCTGATCGCCGGCGGCCACACCTTCGGCAAAGCCCACGGCGCTCATGCCCCGGACAAGTGTGTCGGTGCGGAACCGGCCGCCGCGGGAGTCGAGCAGCAGGGCCTCGGCTGGGAAAACAAGTGCGGCAAGGGCAATGGCGTCGACACCGTCACCAGCGGTCTCGAAGGCGCCTGGACAGCCACCCCCACCAAGTGGAGTTCCCTCTATCTCGACAACCTCTTCTCCTTCGAGTGGGAAATGACCAAGAGCCCGGCCGGCGCCACGCAGTGGATTCCCGCCAAGAACCAGGGCAGCAACCTCGTCCCCGACGCTCATGATCCTTCCAAGCGCCATGCGCCGATTATGTTCACCACTGACCTCGCGCTGAAGTTCGATCCCAGCTATCGCGAGATTTCCATGCGCTATTGGCGGAACCCCGAAGAGTTCCGTCTTGCCTTCGCCAAGGCCTGGTTCAAGCTGACTCACCGCGACCTCGGCCCGCGCTCCCGCTACATTGGTTCCGAGGTTCCCCGCGAGGAGTTGGCCTGGCAGGATCCGTTGCCTAAGGCCGACTACAAGCTCGTCGACGCCAAGGACATCGCCGCTCTCAAAACGAAGATCCTCGCTTCGGGCCTGACCGTGCCCGAACTGGTCCGCACCGCCTGGGCCTCGGCCGCCACCTTCCGCGGCACCGACATGCGCGGCGGCGCCAACGGTGCTCGCCTCCGCCTCGCCCCGCAAAAGGACTGGGCCGCCAACAACCCCGCCGAACTGGCCAAGGTGCTCCCGCGCCTCGAAGCCATCCAGCAGGAGTTCAACCGCGCCCAGACCAGCGGCAAGAAGATCTCGCTTGCCGACCTCATCGTGCTCGCCGGCAATGCCGCCATCGAGAAGGCCGCCAAGGACGGTGGCTTCACCGTTCAGGTTCCCTTCGCCCCCGGCCGTACCGACGCCTCACAAGCGCAGACCGACACGGCCTCCTTTGCTTTCCTGGAACCCAAGGCCGACGGCTTCCGCAACTACTTCCAATCCGGCCAGTCCGTTTCGCCCGCCGACATGCTGGTGGAGCGAGCGAATCTGCTGACCCTGACCATCCCGGAAATGACTGCGCTCGTCGGTGGCATGCGCGCCCTCAACGCCAACACGGGCCAGGCCGCGCACGGCGTCTTTACCAGCAAGCCCGGCACGCTCAGCAATGGCTTCTTCGTGAACCTGCTCGACATGTCCACCAAGTGGAGCAAGTCAGCCGCCAACGAGGGTGTCTATGAGGGAACCGACCGCAAGACCGGCCAGGTCAAGTGGACGGCGACGCCTGTCGACCTGATCTTCGGCTCCAACTCCGAACTGCGCGCGATCGCGGAAGTCTACGCCTCGGCCGACGGCAAGACGAAGCTCGCCCAGGACTTTCGCCCAAGGCTTGGGCCGGAAGGTGATGAACCTCGACCGCTTCGACCTGCGCTAACGCACAACCCGGCATCACAACCGGAACGGCGGCGCTCATCACGCCGCCGTTTTGTGCTCCCGGTTCTCCAGCGGCAGATGGGCGCTGGGCCAATCCTCTCCAGTCAGACATAACCTCGGCGGCCTCCAAATGTCACCGACAATACAGTCGGCCCCCACGTCGCCGCAGTTTGCTCCCCAGCCGATTGCCGTAATAGCTCATCACCTCGTGCGCCCCCAAAACCGGGATCCTTGAATTGCAACTGTTTGGGCCGGTGCAGGCTGTACTGACTTAGTAGAATTGAATGCCAAGCCACCTGGATTCGCAGGGATACCTGGGCCTAGTAGCACTTCTCTGATCGGTGTTGACCCCTGGGTCTTGGCGAGGTCAATAGGATAATAGGGGACCAGAATTCCCGCCTTGCGATCCGAAACTCACCAATCGGCCGCGCCAGTGTGCTCCAATCAGGCTGATAGAGACTTGGCCCCTGCAGGATTCTCCATTCCGATTCCTCCGAAAAGGCGTCTGACTTGAAGAAGTGAGAGAAGAAGAACAATTGATTCGACACTGCGTGACCGAGGGCAGCCATTTCTGCGCCGGGTCGCAGCTGCTCAGAGTCGCACACCCTGCATCCATACTCGACGACTTCTCGGATGAGGTCCGACTGTTTAGCCGAATCGTAAACGACTGGCACGAAGACCCAATCATGTCGTCCAGAGTCGAAATATCCGGAATCAAATCCGATCGAGTAACCCTGGCCGAACTCTCCATATCCACGCCACTGGCTGAGTAGGTCGCCCTGCGCGCAAAAGGAGGCCACTCCCCTTGGCTGTAGTCCATGGCGACGTTCGGCGGGAAGGTCCAGCAACGTCGCCAACATGATTGCCCAGGGCCGGCCTCGGCAAACGGGTGGTTGCGGATCCTTCCCAATACATCCCGCAACCCGCCCCCTTCCCCATATCGGACTTCCAACTGGTCGTTCAGGAAGTTGATATCGGTAGCATGCAATGATCGACTCTTGACGATTCCTTGCAGTCCCACCCAGGGCCCCGTACAGCCGTAGGTGCCAAACCAACTTGGGGGGAGGTGCAGACAAGAGGGAGGAGTAAGCCGGGAGACCAACCAGGTGAGGATGATGACGTTCTGCGTTAGCCACAGCATCGAAGTCGTCCGTGAAGAGCATCACCGGACTATATCATTCCACTGTCTCACCGCCCCCACTCGTACACCCCGCCTGGCAACTGCTCCAGATCAATCAACGCCACCGTCTCCCCCGTCCGCCCCGTGTGGAACTGGATGTACCGCCCCTTCCGGTCAAACGACAGATGCGCATGCACCGCCCGCACCTTGTCCCGGTAGCCCGTCGCCAGCAGCCGCACATTGCCCGTCGCTGTCTCGGCCAGCCAGATCCGCCCCTCGTTGTCGTCAATCGCAAGCCACTTCCCATCCGGCCGCGCCGCCACATGCCAGTACCGACCCTCGCGCACCAGCCGCGCCGAACCGTCTTCCTTGACCACCATCACCCCTACCTTGTCGTTCACCATCGTCATGTCGCCCGTGCCCGCCACCCATGCCTCATGCGTCAGCCACTCCTTTTGCGGAGTCAGCCACGTCTTCGGGTCAACGGGCGTGTACATCGGCCGGTTGCCCGTACCATCCCGCTGCACCAGCCACGAGCGCTGCGGCGCATACCCGCCTGTCTCCCATACATAGAAAATCGCATCGCTCTTCGGGCTGTGCTGCACATGCCCAATCTGGAATCCCTGCCGGATCACCGTCCGGTATGCGCCTGTCGCCACCTCGATCACGCCGATCTCCCACGTCCGCTCATCGGGCTTCTTCGTCACCGTGATCCACTTGCCGTCGCCGCTCACGCTCGGCTGCCCATGCCCGCCCAGGCTCGGCCCCGGAATCACACCCACCATGCGCTGCTCGAACGTCTCCACATCCAGCGCCCGCAACTCCGCCCCGCGCATGAAATAGACGCGCTTCGCCTCCGTCGGGTCCGGACAGGCGCTGGCCGCCGCCACGCCCGCCTCGTCCGTCAATTGCACAATCTCGCCCGACGCCACCGCATACCGGTAGATGTGCGCCGTTCCCGTGCGCTTCGATTGAAAGAGGAGATAGCGGTTGTCCGCCGTGAAGTTCGAGAAGTGGTAGTAGAGGTTGTCGGCGTGCACCCCTTCCGCCGTGATCTCCACCACGCGCAATCCCGTCACCGGATCGTTGTAGCTGCGCCGCTCCACGCCCCACGACTTGCCCCCCGGCGCCTTCTCTGCGCCCCCACCCACCGTCGCAAGCAATACCGCCAGGCCAATGATCCGCATCGATCACCAGCCTACGACGTTTCGCGCCCGCAGTCTTCCCGCGCGTCTTCCACATAGCAACGCAGCAGCTCCGCCACGCTCCATGCCTGCGCCACGCAGCCGCCCCACGCGTGAGGCGCGTCGCCATCGGCCACCTCGCTCACCTGGCCCAAACACTCCTCGCGCATCGCTTGCGAAAACGCCCGCACCCAGCCGCGCGCTATCTCCCGCGCCTCCGCCGAGCCGCCGTTCACCTTCACATATGCCGTAACGAAAGGCCCAAGCAGCCACGGCCACACCGTACCCTGGTGATACGCCGAGTCGCGCGCCCAAACGTCCCCGCCATGGCGCCCCTTGTACAGGGCATCGCCACGCGCCAGCGTCCGCAGCCCTTTCGTCGTCCACAACTCCCGCTGCACCAGATCCACCACCTCCGCGCCCGCTCGCCCTCCAACAGAGCATGGTGCAGGCTCACTGCGAAGATCTGGTTCGGCCGCACTGACGCATCCCGCTCCGCGCCGTTCACCACGTCATATAACCCGCCCGCGCTCTCATTCCAAAACAACTCGGCGAAGCTCGATTGCGCCCGCGCTGCCAGTTGCCCCAGGAACAGCGCCCGCTCGCCTTCGCCAAACTGCCGGCTCAAGTCGCGCATCACGCACAGCGCGTTGTGCCAGAGCGCCTGGATCTCCACCGGCTTCCCTGAGCGCGGCGTCACCACCCAACCGCCGATCTTGGCGTCCATCCACGTCAGTTGCACCCCAGGCTCGCCGCAAGAAGGCCGTCGGCATCCATGCGAATCCCGTATCGCGTTCCGCGCAGATGCCACTCGACCATCTCCACGAGCTTGGGCCACAGGTGCTCGCGCACAAACGCCGCATCGCCTGTGTATGCCACATAGGCTCGCACAGCCTCGATGAACCACAGCGTCGCATCCACCGTGTTGTACTCCGGCTCCTCACCGGCATCGGGAAACCGGTTCGGCAGCATCCCCTGGTCCATGCTTTCGGCAAAGGCCAGCAGGATCCCTCGCGCCACTTCGAAGCGCCCCGTCGCCAGCGTCAGCCCAGGCAGCGCGATCATCGTGTCGCGACCCCAATCGCTAAACCACGGATAGCCTGCAATCACCGTCCAGCCCTCGCCCCGCTTCACCAGAAACTGATCCGCCGCAGACGTCAACTCCTGCACCACCGGCTCCCGCGCCGGAGACGGCTCCATCACCCGTGCCCGCCGCTCGCGCTCCTGTTCGCGCATCTCCGCCGCACGGCCTGCCTCCCGCCTCTCCGTCGACGCCACGCACACCGCCATCTCGCCCCCCCGCAGCCGGTATCGCAGCACGAGCGGTTGAAAAAGATCTTCGCGGAAATCCAAACCCCGCTCCCGTTCGCGCGCATATTCGAAGTCGCGATACCAATGCCCGCTTACTTCTGCCCCCGTTGCGTTATGGCTCAGATACAACGGCGCTAGCCCCGCATACGGCGCCAAGCGCACCCAGCCCTCGCCGCTCTCCAACCGCCGATCCAGCGAACCGTTCTCGCGCGTGAGCGCATGGTAGTCGCGAAACGCGATCAGCGGCCGCAACTCCAACTCCACTTCCGGTGAACCCTCGCACGCATATGCCACCACCATCGTGTTCTCACCGTGCACCGCGAACACACACTTCTCCACGCGCACCCCGCCCACTTCCCACACCCAGCACGGCCAGGGGTCCAACCGGAACTCCCGCAACCACACGTGTCCCCGCGGATGCACGGCTCCCGGGTACTCGTTCACCCCCAACTCAAACCGCTGCCCGCCCACCACCAGCGTCTCTTCGAGCTTCGCCAGCAGCACCAAACGCCCCACCGGAGGCTTCGTCGCCGCGATCAACAGCCCGTGATACCGCCGCGTGTTTGCACCAGCGACCGTTCCCGAGGCGAACCCGCCCTCCCCGTTGGTCTCCAGCCACTCCAGTCGCAGCGACTCCTCCAACCGCGAACACACTTCGCCCTGAACTCGAATCATGGTGATGGGTCCTTACGTTTACGATACCCGGAAACAGGCTGTTTCCGGCGTTCGGATTCGTCCAGGGGGGACAACCGAGTGTTTGGTCGGGGCGGCGTGATTTGAACACGCGACCCCCTGCGCCCAAGGCAGGTGCGCTACCAGGCTGCGCTACGCCCCGACATTTGCTGCTTCCTTGATTTTAAACCACTTTTGCAATTTCCGAAACCGCCCGAAGCGCCCCAATCAAGCCCCAAGCCTCCCAACCGTGGCAAAACCGTAACAAAACCCCATCAATCGGGCCTCACCGTGCCCAAACGCGTTCGATCCTCGTTGCCTTCTGATTCTGATTCCTTGACACCGGGACACTTCGGGGCAGGCCGGGGTGGTGTGCGCGGGAAGCCGCGTATTCATCTGGATATGGGCGCCGGACCTGCGTACGGCCCATGCTATGCTGCTCGGCATGAAAGTATCCCGGCGGCACTTTGTATCCACGATGCTGGCCGCTCCAGCGCTGGCCCAGCAAAGTGAGCAACAGCTGAACGTCTACTTCGGCGATCTGCACAATCACGGGAATGTGGGCTATGCGCAAGGCTCGCTGCGGCGGGCATTTGAAAATGCGCGGAATCACCTGGACTTCTTCGCCTATACGCCGCATGCCTGGTGGAACGATATCGGCCACTACGAGGGCAATGTCGAGCACAAGTGGATCAACGGCTTCGCGGTGACGAAGGCGCGGTGGCCCGAGGTATTGAAACTGGTGCGGGAATTCGACGCGCCCGGCAAATTCGCCACGCTGGCCGGCTACGAGTGGCACTCCACGAACTCGGGCGACTACCACGTCATTTTCCCGACGCTCGACGCGGAGTTGTACACCCCCGGAGAAGTGAAGCAACTGCAGGCATTCGCCAAGCGGAACGGCTGCATCATGATTCCGCATCATCCGGCGGTGCGGCAGGGACGGCGCGGAGCCAACATCGCTCTCCGGGATCCGGCAGTTTCGCCCGTGCTGGAGATGTATTCCGAGTGGGGCAACGCAGAACACGACCGCGCGCCATATCCCTATCTGAGACACACCGAACCGGGGCGCTGGACGAAGAACACGCTGCAATACTATCTGGCGCAGGGACACCGGCTCGGCGTGATCGCCTCCACTGACGATCATCTCGGGTACCCGGGCGGTTATGGCGAGGGGCTCGCTGTTGTGCTGGCGCCTTCCTTAACGCGCGAGGAGATTCACAGGGCATTGCTCGACCGCCGCACCTACGCCGTTACGGGTGACCGGATCGTTGTCGATTTCAGGGTCAATGGGCGAATCATGGGCCGTGAATTGCCGTATGCACGCTCGCGAAACCTCTCCGTGAAGGTCGCGGGCTGGGATCAGATCGACCGCGTGGAGATTCTGAAGAACAACCGGGTCGTGCATCGAAACTTCCCCATGGACCGGACGACGACGGCGTCGAGTTGGGGCGGCACTCTGCTGCTCAGGTTCGAGTATGGCTGGGGACCATGGCCGGCCCTGGGCATCACCCGCGTTTGCGATTGGGACTTTCAAATGGCCATCGACAAAGGCTCGATTCAAGCAGTGCAACCGTGCTTCACGCCAGGGCCGCTCGAAGAGGACCGCCGGGATCAGATACTGGAACGGACATCCTCCAGCCTGCGCGTTCGGTCGTTCACGGCGCTGCGGCAGCAGGTGGAGGACCGGTCTCAAAAGGCCGTCGTGCTCAAAATGAACGGCGGACCGGACTCGAAGATCACGGTCACGCTGAAGAAGCCCATCGAGCACAGCGTGACGATGACGCTGAGGGAGTTGGCCGAGTCGAGCGAAGTGGTCTATACGGGGGATTTCCCGAAGGAATCGGGACTCCTGAACCGGCTGGTGTTTCAGGAGCATTCGGAAACGAGCTTTACTTACAGCGACGAAGGCGACGGATCGCAAACCGATTGGTATTACGTCCGCGTCGTGCAAGCCAACGGGCAACTGGCATGGTCGAGCCCGATCTGGGTGGAAAAGCGGGCGTAGCTCCGCGTGCCGGGTTGACGATCAACGCCTGGGTGCGGTCCGGGCGGATGGCGGCAGGGCCTGGTCATAGGTTGCGCGGCGGCCGCCAGGGGCTTCGAGTAGCGGAAGCGCGCCGTTCTTCTCCGCCTCGGCCCACCAGAGCCGCTTTAACTCTTCGAGCTTTTCGGGGTGCTGCGCGGCGAGTTTTTGGGACTCGGAGAAGTCCACGGCGACGTGGTAGAGTTCCCACCGGTCGTTGTCGAAACTGGTTCCGGGGGTGTGGATGCCGACCGCTTTCCAACCGTCGTGCCAGATGCCCCGGCTGCCCCAGAGCTCGTAGTACTGACGGTCGCGCGGGTCGGGACTCTTGGCGTCGTTGAACGTGGGGCGAATGCTCTTGCCCTGCATGGGCATCTGGCAGACGCCATGGAACACGGCGGGAGCTTCGATGCCGGCGATATCGAGCGCGGTGGGCGTGATGTCGATGACATCGACGAACTGTTGGCGGAGGCCGGTCTGGCGGATCCCGGAGGGCCAGGAGAACACGAACGGGGTTTGCACACCGCCGGCGTAGGGCCAGAGCTTGTAGAAGGGAAATGGGGTGTTGGAAGCGTAGGCCCAGGGGCGCGCGTAAAGGGGCTGGGTGGTCGGCGTGCCCATCTCGTCCAGACGTTCGTGCATTTGGTGAATGGTGGTGGGGTCGCCGTAGGGACGGGCAAAGCCGCCCTTGACGCCGGCTTCGGGGGCGCCGCCGTTATCGGACATGAGGAAGATGGCGGTGTTGTCGAAGAGCTTGTGTTCCTTGAGATAGGCGACAAGGCGTCCGATTTGTTCGTCGGTGTGTTCGAGGAAGCCGGCGTAGGCGGCCATGAAGCGCGTGTGGACGGCTTGTTCCTCGGCGCTGAGATCGGCCCAGGCGGGGTCGCCGGGATTGCGGGGAGGGAGTTTGGTGCCGGGCGGGATGACGCCCAAGGCGAGCTGGCGTTGATGGCGTTCCTGGCGGATCTGGTCCCAGCCGCGCTGGAACGTGGAGACGTACTTCTCGGTGTAAGTCTTGGGTACCTGAATGGGAGCATGAGTGGCGCCGAAGGCCACATAGAGGAAGAAGGGCTTGCCGGGATCGGCAGTAAGATGCTGGTCCATCATTCCGATGGACTTGTCGACGATGTCGACGGAGAAGTGATAGTCCGGGCGGTTGGGGCGCGGGATGGTGTGGTTGTCTTCGAACAGATCGGGTTTGTACTGATCGGTCCAGCCGGAGAGGAAGCCGTACCAGCGGTCGAATCCCTTTTGCAGGGGCCAGTGGGCGCGGGAGCCCGAGGCTTTCATATCCGCCGCCGGTACGAGATGCCACTTGCCTACGCCGTAGGTGCTGTAACCATGCGCGCCGAGGATCTGGGCGGCGGTGGCTGCGGCTGGAGTGACACGGCCACGGGAGTGAGGATAACCCTGGTCGGCTCCAGCAAGCTCTTTCATGCCGACGGCGTGGCTGTTGCGGCCGGTGAGAAGAGAAGCCCGGGTTGGCGAGCAGATGGCCTTACTGTGGAAGTTGTTATAGAGCAGGCCGGCGGCGGCGAGGGCGTCGATGTTGGGTGTGGCGGCTTCCGATCCGAAGCAGTGGAGATCGGAGAAGCCGGTGTCGTCGAGAAGGATGTAGAGTATGTTGGGGCTGCCGGAGCGGGCGTTGCCGGCGTCGAGGGGTGCAGGCTTGGAATCGGCGGCGGTCCGCCCGATGACGCCGGCGAAGGTGTTGGCGGGCGTGACGGCGCAGCCTTGTTGCGGGCGAGCGGCGCTGGCGCTGGCGAGGCCGAGAGATAGGGAGTTGAGCCACTGACGGCGGGAGAGCGGAGAGCTGGACGGCATTGTTCCTCGGTTCGATCATATTGCTTTGCGCGCTGGGATGCATGAGATGCGCGACGAAGTCCTGGAACCTGATCGTTCCGGCCAGCCGGCAACGACGGTTCGTGACGGGCTGTAGGTGCGAGAGGGGCTGGAGTGGCCAGGGCCCGTGAGGCTTGTGCCGGGCTGCAGCGCGGAGGGATGGACGGGGAGTATCCACATATTACTCGTCGACTTACTGTCTCAGCCTCCTGGACAGCGCTCCAGGATCATGGAAGGACGTCGTGATTGTGCGCATGCGCCGCCGTTCAAACTCTTCGTCGGCGGCACGCTGTGGGCATTGCCTTTGAGCCTTTCACCATCGAAGGTGCTGCTGGCGTCCACCACGGGAAATCTGCAAGTGACGAGTGTTCAGTGTTACTATACAGAGGCACTTCCCGGTAAATGTGCGTGAAGATTCTCCCCGAAAATCGGTAACACGCGGGCACTCACCGTTGAATCCGTGGAAGGCGTCCCCACCCAGATTGATGAGCACTGTCCTCCCTCAACCAACCGCTGCCTCGCACGGCGGCATATTGCCGCATGAGATTCTGCGCCGCCGTACATTCGCGATCATCAGCCATCCGGACGCTGGGAAAACGACGCTCACGGAAAAACTGCTCCTCTATGCGGGAGCGGTGGACACGGCCGGTTCGGTCAGACCCAAGAAACAGCGGAGCCACGCCACCTCCGACTGGATGGCGATGGAACAGGCGCGTGGCATCAGCATCACCTCGACGGTCCTGCAGTTTGAGCATGAAGGACTGCTCTTCAATCTTCTCGACACGCCCGGCCACCAGGACTTCAGCGAAGATACCTATCGGACCCTCACGGCTGTCGATAGCGCGGTGATGGTGTTGGATGGCGCCAAGGGGATCGAGCCGCAGACGCGCAAGCTGTTCGAGGTATGCCGCATGCGCAGGATTCCGATTCTGACGTTTGTGAACAAGATGGATCAGCCAGGGCGCGATCCGATGGAGTTGTTGGACGAAATCGAAAAGGTGTTGGGGATCGCGGCCTGCCCGATGAACTGGCCCGTGGGGTACGGGGCACAATTTCAAGGCGTTGTTGATTTGGAATCGAAGCGGTTCCTGCGGTATGTCCGGAGCGCCGGAGGACAATTGCGGGCGCTGCGCTCGGAGGTGATGGTGGACGATCCGGAGTTTGAGGCGCTCGCCGGCTCACTCCACGCCCATCAGGCTCGAGAATCGTCGGACCTGCTGGCGGGCGTCGTGGCCCCGTTCGACAGAGAGTTGTTTCTGCAAGGCGGGCAAACTCCGGTTTTCTTCGGCAGCGCACTCAACAACTTCGGACTTGATACGTTTCTGCATGCGCTGGCCAGTCTCGCGCCTCCCCCAAGAGCTCGAATAGGCAAAGTGGGCCCGGTTGATCCGATCAGCGGCGGATTCTCGGCGTTCGTGTTCAAGATTCAAGGGAACATGGACCCGATGCATCGGGACAGTATGGCCATCCTGCGCATCTGTTCCGGCGTCTTTGAGCGCGATATGCTCGTGCATCATCCGCGGCTGGGAAAGCAGATCCGCATGACAAGGTTGCACCGGCTGTTTGCCCGCGACCGGCAGACCGTGGATGCGGCATTCGCGGGAGATGTAGTCGGCGTGGTGAATCCCGGGATGTTTGCCATTGGCGACACGCTCAGCGCCGGGCCGGGAATCGAGTTGGACCGGGGTCACAGTTTTCAGCCGGAGTATTTCGGCATTCTGCAAAACGTGGCTGTCAGCCGGAGCAAGCAGTTCAGGAAAGGCGTATCGCAACTGGCGGAAGAAGGCGTGGTCCAGGTTTACTACGCCGAGGCCAGCCAGCGGCGGGAACCGATCCTGGGGGCGGTGGGGCGGCTACAGTTTGACGTGGTGGAGTCGAGGCTGCTGCAGGAGTATGGTGTTCGAGCAAGGGTAGATGCGCTGCCCTATGTGTGCGCAAGGTGGCCCCATGGCTCTCCCGAGGCCGTAGCCCGCGTGCGATGGCCAAGCACGGGGGTTTCACTGGCCCGCGATCAGAATGACGATCGGGTGTGCCTCTTCTCGACTACATGGGACGTGCAGCACCTGATCCGGCTCTATCCAGAGGTCGAGTTTCGTGAGACCAGCCAGGCCCTATAGCCCGCCTCGATACTCGCCGGCGGGAGGCGATTGGATTTGAGGGGCGAGTCGTTGGCAGGAGTTCGGCCAACTCGATCAGATGGCAGGCGGGCAGTGTTGCTGATCATCCTGATGGCGCTGTTGAGCGTCCCGGTGGCGCGGCGCACTGCGGTGCCGCCCGGTTTTTCTGGTGTTCAGTATTACTGTACAGTGGATGCAGGAGCATGACAACCCGATGGCCACGGTGAGCGCAGAGCATCAACTGGGTGATCTGATTCGCCAGCTTCGCGAACACCGCCGGTTGTCGGTCCGGACGCTGGCCGCCAAGGCTGGCTTTTCGCCCAGTTTTCTTTCGCAGGTGGAGAACGGACTGGCATCGCCCTCCATCGCGTCGCTGGAGAAGATCGCGGCGGCGCTCGAGGTTACTCTAGTCGAACTGTTCCAGGCCGGGGAACCGCGATCGTCCGTGGTTGTGCGGGCAAGGCAACGTCCGAAGCTCGACAGTGGATGGTCAAAAGCGCGCATCGAAAGTCTGGGCCCCGACCGCGCGACGAGGCTCGAACCGGTGCTCATCACGCTGCGTGCGGGCGGCACGAGCGGCAAGAAGCCACATAGCCTGACCCGCGAGCAATTCGTTTATGTCGTCTCCGGAGAGGTAACGCTCGTTCTGGCCGAGTCGCGCCAGGTGCTGACGAGCGGCGACGCAGTGACCCTCGCGCCGCAAACGCCCTTCCGCTGGATCAACGATTCAATAAGCCCGGCGCGGATGCTGGCCGTTTCGAGCCGCGCGCTATAGGATATTTTTGGTCGGAAAATTCGATAGGGAGGTTCTCCAGCTCATGGGTTCCAATCGTAGAGAGTTCTTGTCCGCAGCGGGGCTCGGCATCGCCGGAGCCGCGTCAGGAGGTTTGCTCCGGGCGCAGGCAGCGAACCGGCCTCCGAACATCGTCGTCATCTTCCTCGACGATTCCGGCTACTCCGACTTCCGGCCCTTTGGCAAGCCGCCATACCCCACACCCAATGTCGAGCGGCTCGCTTCGCAGGGTTGCAGGTTCACCAATTTCCATGTACCACAGGCGATCTGTTCGGCGTCGCGATCGGCGTTGCTGAGTGGTTGCTATCCCTGCCGAACGAAGCTGTTTGGAGCGCATGGGCCGAGGGCGCGGGGATTGGACCCGAAGTTCGCCACGATGGGCCAGGTTCTCAAGGGTGCGGGATACAAGACTGGCGTGTTCGGGAAGTGGCACATTGGCGATCAACCCGAGACTCGTCCACCGGCGCGAGGATTCGATGAGTCGTGCGGTTTGATGTACTCCAACGACATGTGGGAATTTCATCCGCAGAACCCGCAGGCCTACGCCAAGTATCCACTTCAGTTTTGGGAGAACGGCGAAATTAAGATCGAGCGGGTGACGAAGGAGCATCAACCGATGCTGACAGCGTGGTACACCGAGCACGCCGTCGACTTCGTTCGCCGGAACAAGGACAACCCCTTCCTGCTCTACGTTCCTCACTCGATGCCGCACGTGCCTCTGTTTTGCAGCCCGAAGTTCGTCGGCAAATCGAAGAAGGGGCTGTACGCGGATGTGATGATGGAGATCGACTGGTCAGTGGGTGAGATCATGAACTCGCTCAAATCGGCCGGCGTTGAGGACAACACGGTCGTCCTGATGACTTCCGACAACGGGCCCTGGACCTCGTATGGGAACCATTCCGGGTCGACTCCCTACCGCGAGGCGAAGGGTACGGGATTCGACGGCGGCACGCGCAGCGCCTGCATCGTGCGCTACCCGAAGCAGATCAAGCGCGGATCGGCGTCAACAAAGATGTTCTGTTCGATCGACGTGCTGCCGACCTTCGCGCATTTGGCTGGGGCAAAGCTGCCGGAGAATCCGATTGATGGACGCAACGTCTGGGATCTCATCACCGGAAAGCCGGACGCGGTAAGCGGGCACGAGTACTACGCTTTCTCGACGGGCTCCAACTTTGAAGGCGTGATCAGCGGCGACGGGCGTTGGAAGCTCCATCTTCCGCACTCTTATCGCACACTTGTGAAAGCCGGAAACGACGGGATGGCGGGCACCTACCGTCAGGACAAGATTGAGCTCTCGCTCTTCGACATGGACGCGGACCCGTATGAGACCACGAATGTGGCGGCGAAATTTCCCGATGTGACCGGGCGGTTGCAGGGGTTCGCTGATCGCCATCGCACGCAGTTCTACGGCTGAGGCGCCAACAGAAGCCACGGAGTGCCTCGCGTGCTCCACTACTTTTTATCCAGCTCTGGATTTTCGGCGGCCCACTTCATGTATTCGTCCACTGTGTAAAAGGTGCGATGCCGGTAGAGCCTGCCGCGATCCTCAACCAGATGCGACCAGTTGTAGCTCCAGGAATCGCCGGTCTGCTCCATCCACTGCGCCAGGCGTTTTTCCATATCGGCTTGAATTCCCCGGGCTGCGGGCTCCCCGGCGAGGTTGGTCATCTGGTACGGATCTCTCTTGAGGTCGTAAAGCACCCATGGTTTGTCGCGAAAGCGCGCGTACATGTGGTTTTCCGTGCGCACACCGCGCCAGCCGTCTTCGGTGCCGTCGCCCTGAAAGGGACCGAAGATCTGGAAGAACGCCGAATCCGGAGTGCGGGCTCGGCGGCCGAGCGCGAGCGGGGCGAGGTCGCTGCCTTGCATCGACGCCGGCGGCCTCATGCCGCACAAAGAAAGAAGCGTGGGCGCGAAGTCAACATGCGTGAAGGGTGCGGCAACCCGGCGTCCAGGCTTCACGCCGCGGGGATAGCGCAGAATGCCGGGGATGCGAATGGACTCCTCCCAGGGCTTTCGCTTCAAGCGCCGTCCCTGCGAGCCGAGCATGTCGCCATGATCGGAAGAGAACAGCACGATGGTGTCCTGGTCGATACCAAGCTCTTTCAGTCGCGCCATCAGCCGCCCCATCTGATCGTCCACGGCCGTTGTGGCCGCATAGTAGGCTGCGATTTCTTTGGGGCCTGGTACATTCGGCGCGTCCTTGCGCCAATTGGGCCTCATGGTGAGCTTCGCCGGATCGAACATCCGCATGTACTCTTCCGGCGCGCCGTAGGGATCGTGCGGCGGTCCGAGGGCCATGGTGAGGAAGAAGGGCCGCCTGTCCTGCTTGCTCTCGTTGAGGAACTCAATCGCGAGATCGGTCCACCCCTCGGCTTCGAACTTACGCATGGGAATGGGCTCGGGGGTATCGCGAAAATACTGCGTGTTGAAGTGCTGGTGGCTGCACTCGTTGGCGGCCCAGAACTGGAAGCCCTGGCGGCGCGGCCCAGGGGGAATGAAACCGGGCATGCGCTGGCCACCATCAAGATGCCATTTCCCGATGAAGCCGGTGCGGTAATCTTGGGCCGCCAGTACCTCGGCGACCGTGGTCTGGGATTCACGCAGGCGCAGATCGTTGGCGACCATGCCGTTGGTGTGCGTGTAGGTCCCTGTGAGCATGTTGGCGCGCGCGGGACAGCAGACGGGCGTGTTGGCGAGGGTGGTCTCAAAGAGGGCGCCTTCGCTGGCGATGCGGTCCAGGTGTGGCGTGCGCACCTCCTCGTTGCCGTAACAACCCACGGACTGTGCACGCAGTTGATCCGCGAACACGAAGAGGATATTGGGGAGGCGCTGCTTCTGTGCGTGCAATCCCGTGGCAGAAGCTGCTACCGCTGCTCCGGCGGCAAGGAACTCACGGCGGCGAATCATGGAGGGGATAGTATCACCATTCAACGAAGCCTTCGAGATAGTCTAGTGGAGCATGAACCGTAGAGAATTTGTGCGCACCGCCGGTACTGCTACCGTGGTGGCGCCAGCCGTGCTGCGCGGGCAGACGCGCCGGACCAATCTGCTGTTTCTCATGTCCGATCAGCATCAGCGCGAAGCGTCCGGCTGTTATGGCAGCAGAGAAGTAATGACGCCGAACATTGATCGCATTGCGTCGCGCGGGGTTCGGTTTGACCGCGCCTACTGCCAGGCGCCTGTGTGCGTGCCGTCTCGCGGATCGATCATCACCGGGCAGTATGCCCACACTCATGGAGCGAAGATCCTGGCCGACGCACTTCCGGACGAAGCGTCCACCGTGGCCCACTATTTTCGCGAACGCGGCTATGTCACCGGGGCCATCGGGAAAATGCACTTCGTCGATGAGTCGCGCCGCCATGGCTTCGATCACCGGCTGTATGAGGCGGACTTCCAGCGCACGCTCTCGCCGCAGGAACGGGAACGCTTGCGGAAAGACCAGGGCGGAGCCGGCGGCATCGACGGGCGCCCATCGGAACTCTCGGCGCGCTTTTTTCAGGACAACTACTACGCCGAGGAAACGGTGAATTTCCTGCGCGAAAACCGGAACCGGCCCTTCTGCCTGTGGTCCTCATTCCTCATGCCGCATACGCCGCTGGTGCCAATGCGCGAATACTACAATCGCTACGATCCGGCGAAACTCACTCTGCCGAACCGCCCCGCCGCCGACCTGAAGGGCGGTTTTGAGGGCCATCTGATCCGTGCGAAGGAGCGCGGCTGGTATGGTCAGACCGAGGCCTCTTTGCGGCGCTCACTGGCTGGCTACTATGGCAACGTAAGCCAAATGGATGCCTGCGTTGGGCGTGTCTACGATACCTTGTGCGAGCTCGGCCTCGACAAGAACACGGTGGTGGTCTACACCTCGGATCATGGCGAGATGGCCGGCGCTCACCGGATGTGGACCAAGCACAATATGTTCGAGCAATCCGTGGCCGTGCCGCTCATCGTCTCCCTGCCTGACCGCGCGCTTTCGGGAACCCACCGCTCAGAACTGATCGAACAGATCGACCTGTTCCCGACGCTGGCCGGGTTGTGCGGTCATACTGCCCCGAAGAACCTCCCCGGACGGACGTTCGCTCCGCTGCTTCGCAATCGACGCTACTCGCAACGCGAGTTTGCTTACTCGGAGTACTACTTCTGCCACAACGTGTTCACACGCGATGATCGTTACGTGGGGAAACCGCCGATCCTGATGGTCCGCACCGATCGCTGGAAGCTGAACTTCTTGGATTGGGGGCGTTCCGAACTATTCGATCTTCAAAGCGACCCCGGTGAGTTCCGCAACTGTATCGACGACAGCGGCAATGCGGGAATCGTGAGCGAGTTGCAAGCAATCGCGCGGCGCATGCTGGCGAGTTGAGATGGATGGACCCCGCCGCCCAGTCACCGGATGAGTAAAGTGGGCATCATCGACGGCCGGAGCAGGTCTGAAGTCTTGCTCCCGGAGAATAGGTTTCTCAGGGGCGAGTGTGTGGATACCCCATGATGAGAACATCCACGCCCTTCCGCGTCACGATGCCGCCATCGAAGGCAATCAACGCCCGGCGAGGCTCATGAACAGAGCGAACATGCTACGCTGCTCTCTTCAAGATACGTTGCCGCCGGCCGCCCGGCTGCTCGTGGAGGTTCACATCGCCCATGTCCAACGCGCGCCTCATCCCCACCCACCCTATCGCCGGCCAGAAGCCCGGAACCTCCGGCCTTCGCAAGAAGACCCGCGAATTCATGCGTCCCGGCTACCTGGAGAACTTCGTACAGGCCATTTTCAACGTCCTCCACGAAGACCATCCTGGCGGGCTCGGCGGCCAGACGCTAATCGTTGGCGGCGATGGCCGCTACTTCAACCGCGAAGCAGTTCTCACCATCCTCCGCATCGCCGCCGGCAACGGTCTTGGCCGTATGCTCGTGGCCCAGCGCGGCATCCTCTCCACGCCAGCCATGTCGATCGAAATCCGCGCCCGTGGCGCCGCCGGCGGCATCCTCCTTTCGGCCAGCCACAACCCGGGAGGGCCCGACGCCGACTTCGGCATCAAATTCAACACCAGCAACGGCGGCCCCGCGCCTGAGTCGTTCACCGCCCGCATCCATGCCCATACGCTGCGCCTCACCGAATACCGCTGGGTCGAACAGTCTGGCCTGCCCATCGATGATCTGGGCGACTTCACACTCGGCGCCATGAATGTGAGCGTCATCGACTCCCTCGACGGATACGTCGCCGCCATGCAATCTATCTTCGATTTCGACCGTCTCCGTGCCCACCTCGCCTCCGGTTTCCGCATCTGCTTCGACGCCATGAACGGCGTCACCGGTCCTTACGCCCGCCGCATCTTTGAGGACCTCCTCGGCGCCGCGCCAGGCACAGTCATTCGCTCCGAGCCTCTGGAGGACTTCGGTGGCGATCACCCCGACCCCAACCTGAGCCACGCCGCTGCACTCGTGGCCCGCCTCTCCGCGCCCGATGCGCCCGACTTCGGAGCGGCCTGCGACGGCGATGGCGATCGCAATCTCATCCTCGGCAAGAGCTTCTTTGTTAGCCCCGGCGACTCCCTCGCCGTCATCGCCGAACACGCCGCGCAAGCGATTCCCGCCTACCGCGCCGGACTCGCCGGCGTGGCCCGCTCCATGCCCACCAGCATGGCGGCCGATCGTGTCGCCGCCCAGCTCGGCATTCCCAGCTTCGAAACGCCCACCGGTTGGAAGTTCTTCTCCAGCCTTCTCGACGCCGGCCGCATCACCCTCTGCGGCGAAGAGAGCTTCGGTACCGGTTCCAGTCATGCCCGCGAAAAAGATGGCATCTGGGCCGTACTGGCTTGGCTCTCCATCCTCGCCGATACCCGCCAGCCTGTCTCGGAGATCGTCAACGCCCACTGGCGCCGCTTCGGACGCAGCTACTACCAGCGCCACGACTACGAAGCGCTTGATGCAACCGCCGCCGATGCCATGCTCGCCCGCTTGCGCGCTCGCCTCGATTCCCTCGGCGGTCTCTCCTTCGCTGGCTCCACCATCGAAAGCGCGGGAGAGTTCAACTACACTGACCCCGTCAACGGTGACACCAGCAACAACCAGGGCGTTCGCATCTTTCTTGCCGACGGCTCTCGCGCTGTCATCCGGCTTTCCGGCACGGGCACCGAAGGCGCGACGCTCCGCCTCTACTACGAGTCCTATTCGAAAGACGACATCGGCCAGGATTGCGCGGCACGCATTGAGCCGCTGGCCGCGGCCATTCGGGCTTTGCTTGAGCTTGAGCAGTCCGTCGGCCGCGTGCAGCCCGATGTCATCACCTAGGCCCGGCCGCGTTACTCGCACTTCACGCGCGTGTAAGGGAACTCCTCGCTGCGCTCCTTGCCCTTGGCGCTTCCCTCGATGCGCGCCGACAATCCATCGCCGCTCTTTCGATACACGATGCGCTGCGGGAAGTCGTGCGTGGGGTTCTCAAAGACGACTTCGGTCTCGCTCAAGCGCAGCACGGGGAAATCCGTTACCCCCTTCGTTCCGATCCGCGCCGTGTAGGTCAGTTTTCCGTTCACCGGTCCGATTCGCAGGAACTCAGTGAACACCGTACGCCCGCCTCTCACCGTGCGGCCCATGCCCAGCAACAGACCGCCGGCTGGCTTCATCCACTGCTCCTCGATGCTGAGCCCCGGCGCCGGACGCGTCTCCCAGCATCCGGCCATCCAACTCAGCTTGGCGGCATCCTCCTGCGCCAGTGCACAGGTGGCCATCAGGGCGAACATCGAGAATCGCATGACTTAGTCTAGACTCTTCGTTTCCAACACGCCGTGAAAAGTCGGATGCCATCTCGTGAGTGGAACCACTGCGAAGCCGGCATCACTCAGCCCCCACACTGGCCTGCGATATCGTACCCGTCGCGCCCTTCGCCCAACCGGGTGCGCCAAACCGAGGTCGGTCGGCCCCAAATCTCCGCAAGCGCTGCAGTGGGTGTTACTCTACCCCCGCCGTAATTCCAGGACGAGCGACATCACGCGCGACTCAATCTCGCGCGCCGCCTCCTCATATGCGGGATCTTTCAGACCCATCGGATCGCGCACCGGCCACTCACGCGCAGCCTGTCCACTGGCTGGGGCAGGGAAGTTGCGCGGCAGCGGTGAGCCGCTGATGTTGACGATGATGTCAAACGGCCCCGCACCAGCCTCATACACCGATTTCGAGGCCAGTCCGGCAAGCGCCACGCCGCGCTCGCGCAAGATGCGCTGCACAGGTTCGGCAATGAAGCCAGCCGGCGCCACCCCGCACGAGAATGCCTCGATGACGTCGGCCCCATAGGCGCGCGCAAACGCCTCGGCGAACTGCGAGCGGATGCAGTTGCCCACGCACACAAACAACACTCGCCGTCTGCCCGCTGGCGGTGAGGAAACGCGTGCCACCCCGGCGTGCTGTATGGGATCGGGTGGTTTAAGCCGGGACACGAGCCGCCTTCTCCAGAAAGAGCCGGTGCAGGGCACGGTCTTGGGTCAGCTCCGGGTGAAACGTCGCTACCAGGTAGTGATCCTGCTCCACCAACACAGGGTCGCCTTCATACCGTGCCAGTACGCGGACACCAGCGCCCACACGCCGGATGATGGGAGCCCGGATGAACACGGCTTCCAGTGACTGGCCCTCATCCGTGACGATCTGCGCCACCGTGCTGTGCACCTGCCGGCCGTAGGCATTGCGCTCCACGCCAATGTCCACTAAGCCAAGAGAGGCCTGCTCCGGATGATGCACATCCTTGGCCAGCAGAATCGCCCCGGCGCACGTCGCGAAGACCGGCCTCGAGCGGCAGGCCTCACGCAACGCCTCCCATAGCCCCTCCTCGTTGAGCAGCTTCAACATCGTCGTGCTCTCACCGCCGGGAAGCACGAGCGCCTCAGCCGCTTCGAGGTCCACTCTCGTGCGGACCTCGAACACCTCGGCGCCGGCCTCGGTAAAGGCTCTGGCGTGGGCCTCGAAATTTCCCTGGATTGCAAGAACTCCCAGGCGCATGGACTACCAGCCGCGCGTCGCCATCAGGTCGGTCTCTTCCAGTTGCCTGATGTCCAACCCCGGCATACCGTCGGGCAACTCCTCGGAGGCTTCCAGCACCTTCAGCGGGTCCTTGTAGTACGTGGTCGCCTTCACGATTGCTTTGGCGAACGCCGCCGGATCGGGGCTCTTGAAAATGCCCGAACCGACGAACACGGTTTCGGCTCCGAGGTGCATCACCAGCGCCGCGTCAGCCGGCGTCGCCACACCGCCCGCCGAGAAGTTGGGCACCGGCAGTTTGCCGTGCTCGTGGATGTAGAGCATCAGTTCGAGCGGCGCCTGGTGCTTCTTCGATTCCGCCGTCAGCTCATCCACCGAGTAGGCGCGGATGGCCTTCATCTCCTTCATGATGGTGCGCATGTGGCGCACCGCCTCCACGACGTTGCCCGAGCCCGCCTCGCCCTTGGTGCGGATCATTGCCGCGCCTTCGGCGATGCGCCGCAGCGCTTCGCCCAGGTTGCGCGCGCCGCAGACAAAAGGAACCTTGAAGTCGTGCTTCCAGATGTGATGCTCGTCGTCGGCCGGCGTCAGCACTTCGCTCTCGTCGATGAAGTCCACCTCAAGCGCTTCCAAGACCCGCGCTTCCATGAAGTGGCCGATGCGCGCCTTGGCCATCACCGGGATCGACACCGTTTGCTGGATCTCGCGGATCTTGCTCACCGGCGACATGCGCGCCACACCGCCGTCCTTGCGGATGTCCGACGGCACTTTCACCAGCGCCATCACGGCACAGGCGCCTGCTTTTTCGGCGATGAGCGCCTGCTCGGCGTTGGTGACGTCCATGATGACGCCGCCCTTCAACATCTCGGCCAATCCAACTTTCACGCGGAACTGTTCAGTTAAAAACATTGTCCTACTCCCTTGTTTGAAACATTAGACAATCGCCATGTGGGGTGAGCCATAGCGCTCCGGAGGCGGGCCGGCAGCCCGCCGCGCCCCCTCTCCAATCCACTCAATCCCTTGATGAATCGCCGCCGGGCGCAGGCCGGCGAAACTGAGCCGGAACGAATTCGGATGGCGCCGCGACACCGCGAACGCCGAGCCCGGCAGGAAGCTCACACGCCCGCCTACCGCGTCCAGCACTCGTTCAGCATCGATGCCCGCGCGCAGCGTGGCCCACAAACTCATGCCGCCCCGCGGCCTCGTAAACTGCGCGATCTCGGGCAGGGCTGCGAGCCCCGCCACGGCCGCTTGCAAGCGCAGTCGTCCGGCTTCCAGTACACGCTCGCGATGCGCCGCCAGCCCTCCGGACCGTGCAAACTCATGCAGGATGTACTGCGAGAGGTGGTCGGTGTGCAAATCGCACCACTGCTTGGCCTCCACCAGTCGCTCCACAGCTTCGTGGCCCGCGCACACCCAACCCACTCGCAAACCGGGAAAGGCGATCTTCGAAAAACTGCCGATATGGACCACCTCACCCGCCTCGTCCAACCCGCGCAGGCTGGGGATGGACTCGCCCTCGTAGCGAAGACCGCGATAGATACCGACCTCAACCAGCATCACCCCGTGTTGCCGCGACAGGGCTAACAGGGCCCGCCGCGATTCCAATGGCAGCGTCGCCCCGGTCGGATTCTGGAAATCCGGGGTCACCAGCAACAACCGGGGCCTCTCCCGCCGCAATGCCAGTTCCAGCGCGTCCAAATCCAGGCCAATCTCGGAAACAGGCAGGCCAATCAGCCGTCCGCCTGAGCGGTGGAACACCTCGCGCAAGCCGGGGTATACCGGGTCTTCCATCATCACCAGGTCGCCCGGCTGCACAAACGCGCGCGCCACCAGATCCAGCGCCTGCTGGCACCCGGATGTGATCAGCACCTCTCCGCGCTCCCGTGGCTCGCCCTGCAGCGCTTCCCCGGGTGAGCCCCCCGCTAGGCTCAGGTGATGGTCCACAATGTACTCTCGAAGTGGTTGATAACCAAGTGTACTCCCCAGCTGGAGCAGAGTCCGCATGAGGGCCGCATCATGTGTGGAATCCTGCAGAATCCGAGCCACCGCATCGAGAGGAAAGAGGTCGTCTGAGGGCCGCGACGAGGAAAACGAGATCACCCCATCTCCTCCTGCAGTCGGCGCCTGGATGAAGCTGCCACGCCCCACATGCGCTCGCAGAAGTCCTTCTTTTTCTAGGAGTTCATAGGCCTGGGCAACCGTCGCGCGGTTTACGCCCAGCGTCGCCGCCAGCTCACGCGTGGCGGGCAGTCGCATGCCGTCTGGAATCTGCCCCTCGTTGATCCCGGCCCGGATCGACCCATAGAGCTGCCGGTACAGCGGTTCCCCGCTGTCGTGCGAAAGCACAATGGCTGGTAGCTCCATGGGGCCATTTTAGCAGATTGGACTGGTAGAGCGTCACCAAATTCTCGCCCCATGTGACCGTGTCCGCGCGATGCGCCCCGCGCAGAGCCCGCGCAGGAGCGGTTCCTCAGGCGCGGAGCTACGGAACGAGTTTGCGGGCGGCAAAGTCGTTGTTGCCGGGCGTCGAGGCAAAGCCGCTCCACCGGCCGTCTGTGGTTCGCGGATTGCCGTCACTGTCGTTGATGACGCGGGCCGTCCATTGCTGCGTGAAGGCGCGTCCGTTGACGGTGACGTGGCGAGTGAAGGAGAGAACGCCACTGCGGTAAGTGCCTTCGAATGGCGAGGCCCCATCGTCGGGTGAGCTGCCGAAGATACCCCGGACGGCCCCGTCGGGGTGGAGTTCCTGGATCGTAAAGGTGCCCGAGTGTCCGCCGCGGCAGCATTCCCATCGCCAGCGGCCGACCATAGGCGAAGTGGTTGCGCCAGGCCCTTCCGGCCGGGTGAGGGAGGCTTCGAAGTCGTCGGCGCCGGGGCTGTGGCTGTAGCCGCTCCATCGTCCGTTGCGGGTGTGGAGACGTCCACTGCGCACTTCGAGGTCGGCGGACCATTGCTGTTTGCCGCCGCTCCAAGCGGGCGAGGAGCGGGTGAATTCGATGCGGTTGCCGCGGATACGGCCTTGGATCGCAGTCTGGCCGTCACTGGGGCCATTGCCGAAGCGGCCCGTGAAGCGGCCCTCGGAATCCTGATTCTGAATCGTGAAGGTGCCGGAGTGGGCGCCACGGCAGCATTTCCACACCCACGTGCCAAGTGGACTGAGGCTTGTGCCGGAGGAACTGGCGCGTTCCATGGTGCCGGAGGCGTTGTCAGCCTGAACCGGGGCGAGGGCGGGGTTGAAGGCGAGGGCGGCGAAGAGTGTGTGTTTGAAGGACTTGGTGATGGACAATCTCATGAATTCCTCCTGTAGTTGCCCAGAAACCCAGCGCGGTGTGTGCAGCGGTGCCCTTCATCTCATCGAGAGGATAGCGCCGGCTAGGGTCGAGAGCAATGAGGGCGCGTGTCACGGATTTCTTATCCGTTTCTTCTCGCAATTGACGGACTTCCGCGAGATAATTCACCCCATGTCAACTTCTTTGGGTGCTTCCATCGGCGCGGAACGGGAAGTCCGGATTGGGCTGGTGTTGTATGGCGGTGTTTCGCTGGCCATCTACATCAATGGTGTGGTGCAGGAGTTCCTGCATCTGGTGAAGGCGACGGCGGATGGGGCAGGCGAGGGTGTCACCGGCACCCAGGCCGTTTACCGGAAACTAAGCCGCCAGTTGGCGGGGCAGGGCAGCGAGGCTGACGGCGCTCCCGTGCGGTTCGTCATCGACGCGATTGCCGGAACCTCGGCGGGCGGGATCAACGGCGTGTTTCTGGCCAAGGCGCTGTCGCTCAATGGCGATCTGAAGGGAATCAAGAACCTCTGGGTCGAAGAGGGCGACATTGCGAAACTGATCAACGATGAGGGTTCTCTGAAGGGTGATGACGACATGCAGCCGTATGAATTGCAGTCGCCGCCGGCCTCGCTGCTCAACAGCCAGCGCATGTACGTGAAGTTGCTGAAGGCTCTGCGGGGGATGGAGCCGGGTGAAGGAGAATCGCTGGCGAAAGAGTTGGATCTGCACATCACGGCGACCGATCTGTCTGGGTTGGCCGAGGATATCCAACTGGCCGATGGCAGCGTGAAGGAACGGCTGCACAAAACCGAGTTCCATTTCCGGTATTCGGAGTTCGAGCCGGTGGAGCCGGATGAGCCCGGGGCCAATGCGTCCGCTGGAACGGCGGCCGCAAAGCCGGCGGAGCGGCTGCTGAATCAGTTCACCGCCGACTATGATCCCGTTCTGGCGTTTGCCGCACGTTGCACCTCCTCATTTCCGATGGCCTTTGAACCCATGACGTTGCGGGATATCCAGCAGACGGTGAATCCGAATGGCGCCCGCGGCGCAGTGTGGGAACAAGCGCGGCGCCTGTGTTTGGAGTGCGCTCCGGCCTACCGGAGAATCGATGCGTCCAGCCACCTTGAGGGCAGCGAACAGGGCATTGAGGATCGGCCAATCGCCGATGGCGGATACCTGGACAACAAGCCGTTTTCGTTCGTGATTGACGAGATCCTCAAGCGGCAGGCGGAGCTTCCCGTGAATCGCGTGATGTTTTATGTGGAACCGGATCCGGAGAACGGGGAAGGGCCGAAGGCAGGCGCGCGACGTCCGAATGCCATTGCCAACGCTTGGAGCGCGCTGACGAGCTTGCCCCGCTATGAGACGATTCGCGGCGACCTGGAACGGGCGCGCCGGCGGAATGGGGAAATCGGGCGACTGCGGGACATGATTCGCACCATCGAGGTGTGGGCGCACGGCGTGCAGTTTCCGAAGCTCGAAGCGGGTGCGTGGGTGACGCTGACGAGGGCTGATCTGGCTCGAGAGTTCGGTCCCGGCTACGTTGCCTATCATGCCGTAAAGGTCTCCTCCGTTACAGACGATCTCACCGCTCTGCTCTGCCGGCACTACGGAGTAAATGAGGATTCCCGGGAGGGAACACGGTTGCGCTATCTCATCGAGACGTGGCGCGACACCACCTACGAGCAGGCTGAGGACAAGCAACCGCGCACCCTGAACAAGTTCCTGCTGGATTTCGATGTGAAATTCCGGCTCAGGAGGATCCACTACCTGTTCCGGAAATTGGCACGGGTGCAGGAGCAAAAAGAAGAGACTCCGGAACGGAAGGAATGCGCGCGCATGATCCGCGCGCGTTTGCTGCTGCCGTACAAGAGCCTGCTCCGCTTGCAGCGCAAGTCGCACAAAGGGGCACTGGCGAAGTTAGGGACTAGGGAGGACCTGCTTCAACTCCTCGGCGGTGCATCTGCACAGGATGGTGATGGGCTGCGGGTAGCGCCATGGAGCAGCGAGGAGGAACGCGAGGACTGGGCGAGGAAGTTGTTGCGGAAACCGGATGTCAGGACGGCGATCGAGCAGGCCACTTCGGATTTGCGTGCCGCGCTGGCGGGCGAGCTTACTGGAATCCGCACTCAAATCGACGAAGCCCTGAAGCCGGCCGAGGGCGAAGCGGAGGGCGCGGTCCGATTGAGGCGCGAGGTTGAGGAACTCAGCGACAAGTTCGAGCGATACGACATGTTGACGTTTCCGCTCATCTTCAACGCCGAGGTGGGTGAGATGGACGAAATCGAGATCTATCGTGTGAGCCCGCTGGATGCCCCGCTCGGCGTGGCGATGGCCGGCGGCAAGGTGAAGGTGAAGGGCGCGGCGCTAGGGGCCTTCGCCGGCTTCCTGGAGCAGCAGTGGCGCGAAAACGACATTCTGTGGGGACGGCTGGATGGGGCAGAACGGATCATCTCGGCGATGCTGCCGATGGAGGAGCCCCAGGAGGCGCGCAGGGAGTTGATCGAGCGCGCGCACGTCGCCATCATCGAGGAGGAATTGGCGAGACAGGAGAAGTTGTGGCTCAGCGGGCTGAAGGGCAAGGACCTGCTGGCGAAGTGGATGCAGTTGCGTCTGGAGGAGCAGCAGCGAGGCCCGTGGGCAAGAACGCTGGCGCGTTCGACGACTGTGATCGGCGACCTTTTGGATGCGATTGCGCGGCGCACGAACGCACAGCCGACTCCGCTTTCCGGGGTGGCGCACGTGGGGCGGTTGGCGTGGGGGTTGATCGAAGTCTCGACGCCGCGCCGCTATTCCGAACTGGCGTTCCGGTATTGGATGACGGTGCTGTTCGCGGTGGGCGTGGTGCTTGTCGTGGTAGGCGTAGTGTTGCCGGCGGTGCAGACGGCGGGGTGGGTGATTGTGGGCCTGACGGTGGCCGCAAAGCTGGCCTCGGCACACTTGCAGGACTGGTTCCAGGAAGCGCCCGAGGCCAAGCACCGGCCGACGTTGGTTCTGGTTGGTGCGGCGGCGGCGGCGGTGGCGCTGCCAGTGACGCTTTTCTTCGCTGCCCTTGGTGTGGCACACGCTTCGGGCCCATTGCCGCCTTGGTTGAACCGGTTTGTGTTCTGGGTGGCCGCGGCTGCCGTGGTGTTGACGTTGGTGCGGATGGTGCAGGTGTGGCGGGCGTCCAAGGGGCTGCCGCTGCCATCGATCGAGGGCTGGAAGACGGCCGGCGATGTGGAGCGGGATTGCGGCGATGTGCCGGACGATCGGCGGACGGCGGTGCGGCGCCACCTGGAGGCCGACCAGCGGTTCGTGGCTGCCTACGCGCTCCTATTCGGAGCAACGGGATTCGCCATGATGCGCAGCGGAGGTGTGATCGAAGGGCTTGCCGTGGCAGTGCTGGGAGTGGGCGCGGCGGTGGCGGACTATTTCGAAAACGAGCGCATCAGCCGGAACGTTTCCGCGTCATTGCGTGAGTTGAATCCGGTGAACGCACCCGCACCTGTGGCGTTGGATCTGCCGGTGGCTCCGGTGAGCACGGCAAAGTGGGTGCTGTTCTACGCGCTGCTGCCGTTCGCTGCTTGGTGGCTGCTGCGCGATGGCACGGCCGTGGCTGCGCATGTGGCCGGGTGGACCATGGCGGCGTCGTGCGTGTCGGGCGTGATCGCGCTGGTGCGGCGCGATGCGCAGTTCCAGGCCTTTTCACTGCTTGTGCTGCTAGTGCCGGGATTGCCGGCGCTGGGCGTGTATCTGGTGATGCGGGCCCTCGGCGCGTGAGGAAAAACGCCGCCGCCCTACTTGCCGAAGATTCCGCCCTTGGGCTCAACGCGGAAGCGGACGCAGACCGGCATGGGAACGCTCAGCTTCTGTCCGGTCGGCGTGAGGACTCCGGTCGCGGGATCGATCTTAAAAACGACCACGGAGTCTGAATTCTGGTTGGCGGCGATGAGCCAGTTGCCGTCCGGAGAGATGCCGAAGTTGCGTGGCGTCTTACCTTCGGTCGGCTCGTTCGACGTGCGCGCGAGTCGACCGCGCTTATCGACGTTGAACACGGCGATGGTGTCGTGGCCGCGGTTGGAGCCATAGACGAAGTTGCCCGACGGATGCGCGAGCACCTCGGCCGTGGACATGCCTTGCTCCACCTGGCCGGGGATCGTCGGCAGCGTGGCGATTTCGACCAGTTTGCCGGCGGCGCCGTCCCAGTACATGGAGGTAAGCGTCATGTGCATTTCGTTAATGGCGAAAGCGTACTTGCCGGAAGGATGAAAGCTGAAGTGGCGCGGTCCGGCGCCGGGCTTCATCTGAAATTCGCCGTGCTCGGACAGCTTGCCGGTTTTCTGATCGAATTTGTAGATGTAAAGGCGGTCGGTGCCGAGGTCGGCGGCGATGGCGAAGCGGTTGCGCGGGTCGAGATTGATGGAGTGGGCGTGCGGCCCCTTCTGCCGTTGGGGGTTGGCGCCCGAGCCTTTGTGCTGGATGACGCTCGCCGCCGCGCCGAGCTTCCCGTCGGCGTCGAGAGCGAAGCTGGCCACCGATCCCGTGCCGTAGTTGGCCACCAGCAGCCAGCGGCCCGTCTTATCGACGGTGGCAAAGCAAGGCCCGCCGCCTTCCGAGCCAACCTGGTTCAGTTGGGTCAGCTTGCCGCTGGCAGCATCAATGGAGAAGGCCGTGACGGTGCCGCCGGGCTTGCCCGACGAACCGTAGGTCTCGCCGACGGCGTAGAGGAACTTGGCGTTCGGGTGAATGGCGAAGAAGCTGGGGTTGGTGGTTTCGGCTGCCAGCTCAGGGTCGCCCATCTTGCCTGAGGCCAGGTCGAACTTGGAAACATAAATGCCCTTGCTCGTGGGGTCCTTGGTAGCGCCGCCCGCCCGGACGGTATACGTGCCGAGGTAGACGAGGGATTGCTGCGCGGTAAGAGGGAACGCGCAGAGCAGGGTCAGGGTGAGAAGGAGAACTCGCCGAGGGAACATAGCGAGTGCAGTATATCAGGGCAGGAGATCGGGCCTCATGCGGCGGGTCTTGGCGAGCGCGGCTTCGCGGCGCCACTTTACGATCTCACCGTGATGGCCGCTCAACAGCACGTCGGGCACGGGCCAGCCTCGAAACTCGGCGGGGCGCGTGTATTGCGGGCAGTCCAGCAGGCGGCCGCCCTCGGGAAGCTCGCGGTTGAAGCTCTCGTTCTCAGTGGAAGCTTCGTTGCCAACCACGCCCGGAACGAGGCGGGCGACGGAGTCCAGGATCAACGCGGCCGGAAGTTCGCCGCCGCTCACCACAAAGTCGCCGATGGAGAGTTCTTCGTCGGCAAGGTGCTCGGCGACTCTCTCATCAACGCCTTCATAGCGGCCACAGAGGAAGACGATCTCCGAGCATGCCGAGAGGCGGCGCGCGCATTCCTGATCGAATTTGCGGCCCTGGGCGCTCAGCAGGACGATGCGCGTGTGCTCGCTGCGCTCCGGCAGGATCGCTTCGACGGCATCGAAGAGCGGCTGGCACTTCATGAGCATGCCTTCGCCGCCGCCGAACGGCCGGTCGTCCACCGTCTTATGGCGGTCCTGCGTCCAATCGCGAAGGTTGTGGACCTGTACGCGCACAACACCGGCCTCGATGGCCTTGGCCACGATGCCGTTGGAGAGGAAGCCCTGGAAGAACTCAGGGAAGATGGTGACGAGGTGAAAGGTCATGGCGCGGCCGTGGAGTCGTTGAGCTGGGCGAGGCCTTCCGGCAGTGTGACACGGATGAGCCGATCGGCAGGGCGGATCTCAACGCAAATGGCCGGTACGAGCGGAATGAGCAGCGGAACGGCCGGCGTGCGGACTTCCAAAAGTGTCTGCAGGCCGGTTTCCTGCCACTCGTCGACCTCGCCGTAGAGGTGGCCGCTCACGTGGTCGATCACGTCGCAGCCGATGAGGTCCTGAAGTAGGTATTCACCAGGTTCCAGCGCGACATCGGCGCGAGCCACGGAGAGTTCGCCGCCGCGGAGGGCTTCGGCCTGCTCAATGTTGGAGATACCTTCCAACTGCAACAGGGCGCGGTCCTGATGGGGGCGAAGCGAGAGCAGACGATACGGGCGGGCGTCCACCTGGACACTCAACCCCGGCGTGTATCGCCGATGCACGGTGCGGTCGAGGATCATCTCTCCTCGCAATCCTCGCGCGCGAACCACCGTGCCGAGTGGGACCCGCTGGCGGAGCGGCCTACTCAAGAATTTCGAGGGTGAACCGGCGGTTCAACTTCATGCCCGCGGCGCCTAAGAGAGTGCGCACGCTTCGCGCCGTCCTGCCCTGCTTGCCGATTACTTTCCCGAGGTCGCTGGGGTCCACGCGAAGCTCGAGAACAGTGACCTGTTCCCCTTCCACTTCGCGCACACTGACGTTCTCGGGGATGTCAACAAGAGCTTTCGCGATTTCTTCTACGAGTGTACGAACAGACATCCCGTCCATTACAGCTTCACCTCAATCGAAGGATAACACCGCTACTACTGCGATGCCTGCGGTGGGGCGCCGGTGAATAATATATTTACAGGTAAGCCCCAGCTTGATGCCGGAGGGTCTCAGGCGCTTACGGGAACGGCGGGGTTGGACTTGATGAGCCGCTTCACGATGTCGGTGGGCTGCGCGCCCTGGCCGATCCAGTGGTCGATCCGTTCGTGATTAAGCTTCACCTCGGCGGGGTTCACAACAGGGTTGTACTGGCCCACAATCTCCACACAGCGGCTGTCGCGAGCGCGCCAATCCTCCATCACAACCACTCGATAGGACGGCTTCTTTTTCGCGCCAACACGGGCCAGACGAATCTTCAACATTACAGTCGCAAATCTCCTCAATCAATACTATAGCGAATGATGGGCGGCAATGCATCCGCAGGGGCCGCTTCTAGCCCACTCACAGCCTGCAAACGCGATCCCCAGGGCAAAAAGCGGCCTGTTCAGAAGCCGCCCCCCTTGAGGAAGCTGTCCAGATCGGGCATCTTCATTTTGCCAAGGCGCTTGCCGAGAAAGCCCTTGCCCATGCCTCCTGTGAAGCTCTTCATCATTTTACGCGCCTGGGCGTATTGCTTCAGAAGGTTGTTTACCTCCTGAACCGTAGTTCCGGAGCCCTTGGCGATGCGGCGGCGGCGCGGGCCGTTGATCACCATGTGGTTGGAACGCTCGTGGGGCGTCATCGAGTCGATGATGGCGATGACGCGCGTCATCTCCTTAGGGTCGACCTTGACGTCCTTGAGCTGCTTCATGGGTCCGATGTTCGGCATCATGCCGAGCAGCGACTCCAGCGGTCCGAGCTTGGCCAGCTGCTTCATCTGGTCGCGGAAGTCGGCCAGCGTGAACTCGTCGTCGAGGAGTTTGCGTTGCATCTCCTCTGCGTTCTTGGTGTCCACCTGCTCTTGCACTTTTTCGATGAGCGAGAGCACGTCGCCCATGCCGAGGATGCGCGAGGCGACGCGTTCCGGGTGAAAGGCTTCCAGCGCATCGGCCTTTTCCCCGACACCGACAAACTTCAGCGGCTGGCCGGTCACCTGCCGGATGGAAAGCGCCGCGCCGCCGCGCGCATCGCCGTCCATCTTCGTCAGAACGATGCCCGTGATGCCGAGGCGCTTATGAAACTCGTCGGCGGACTTAACGGCATCCTGGCCCGTCATGGCGTCGGCCACAAAGAGGATCTCGGTCGGATTGAGGGTTTCCTTGAGGGTCTGCAACTCCACCATCAGATCCTCGTCGATGTGGAGGCGGCCGGCGGTGTCCACCAGGACAAAGTCCTTGCCCGTCTGGATGGCCTCGCGGCGCGCCCCCTTGGCCAGTTCGAGCGGAATGTTGTTGCCCGGCTCGCCTTCGTAGATGGGAAGCTTCAGGTCGCGGGCCAGGATCTTCAACTGGTCGCGCGCGGCCGGGCGGTAGACGTCCACCGACACCAGCAGCGGATTGTGGCTGGCCTTGAACAGGTGGCGGGCGAGCTTGGCCGTGGAGGTGGTTTTGCCGGAACCCTGCAAGCCCACGATCATCACCACGGTGGGCGGCTCATTGGCGGTGCGGATGCGGGACTGGTGTTTGCCCAGGATTTCGACCAGTTCGTCGCGAACGATCTTGATCACCTGCTGGCCTGGGGTGAGTGACGACATCACCTCCTGGCCCATGGCCTTCACCTTGATGTTCTCAATGAGCTGCTTGACCACCTTGAAGTGAACGTCGGCTTCCAGGAGGGCGACACGGATTTCGCGCAGCGCGGCCTCCATGTTCTCCGGCGTCAGCTTGCCTTCGCCGCGCAAATTCTTAAAAACCCGTTGGAGTTTTTCCGAGAGGGAATCAAACATCTATTGAAGATTGTACGAGAGCCGGGCCAGGTCCCGCGCGCGGCGGACCTGATCAAGGGCGTTGTGGAGGTGCGACTGGTCGATGGGCTTGGCCAGAACATCATCCATACCGGCCTGCCGGCACAACTCGCGGTCCGACTCCATGACGCTGGCCGTGAGGGCCATCACGTGTAAGTGGCCGGGGCTGCCTTCCTCCCGCTGGCGGATGGCGCGCGTGGCGTCCCATCCGTTCATGACCGGCATCAGGCAGTCCATCAGAACCAGATCGAAGCGCCCGTGGAGGCCTTCGCGGTCGAGCAGTTCGAGCGCTTCCCAGCCGTCGTTGGCGATGGTGACCACGGCGCCTTCTTTTTCCAGCAGCCGCTGCGCAATCCGCTGGTTGACCTTGTTGTCCTCGACGAGCAGGATTTCCAGCGGCGGCGTGGAGGCGGGAGGTGCGGCGCGGGCCGGCCTGGGCTGTTCCGGGGCAGCGGCGGCGAGAAACTCCTCCTCACTTAGGGCTTCGAGACGGCAGGAGCATCGGAAGGTGCTGCCCTTGCCGAGTTCGCTTTCCACAGAAATGCGGCCGCCCATGAGCTCCGCCAGTTGGCGCGTAATGGTGAGGCCCAGCCCGGTGCCGCCAAACTGTTTGGTGGTGGCTCCGTCGGCCTGCGTGAAGGCGTCGAAGATGACACCGAGCTTGGATGGGGAGATGCCGATGCCGGTGTCGGCCACCTCCAGGTGAAGAAGGCGCCGGCGTTCCTCTGAGCCGCCGGCGGAGACGCGGACGGTCACTGAGCCGCCCTCGTGGGTGAACTTGACGGCATTGCCGACGAGGTTGGTGAGGATTTGGGCCAGGCGAATCTGGTCGCCGCGCCAGTGGGACGGAGTTCCTTCCTCTATGACAACGGTGAACTCAAGGCCCTTGCCGCGGGCCGTGGATTCCAGCAGACGGAGATTGCTCTTGAGGAACGCCGCCAGATCGAGAGGACCGGGGCTGAGATGCAGTTTACCGGCCTCGATCTTGGAGAGATCCAGGATGTCGTTGATGATGTGGAGCAGCACTTTGGCCGAGGAGTGAATCGCCTCGACGCACTCCTGCTGGTCAGGCGTGAGCGTGGAATCCAGCACCAGTTCGGCCATCCCCAGAATGCCGTGCATCGGAGTGCGCAATTCGTGGCTGATGCTGGCGAGGAACTCGCTTTTGATTCGGTTGGCCTTCTCCGCCGCGTCGCGCGCCTGGCGGAGATCATCGCGCCTGCGGCGCTCTTCGGAGATGTCCTGAAACAGGCCCAGACAGCCGCGCACTTGTCCCTCTCTGTCAAGCAGGGGGACCTTTGAGATGCGAACCAAGATGGGGCCGGCCGCAGTCACGGCGCACTGTTCGTAATTGAGGCGCGGCGAGCCCGAGGCCATCACCGCCTGGTCATCGGCTTGAAATGCGGCCGCGAAGTCGGACCACGGCAGATCGAGGTCTGTTAGGCCTAGGATCTGGGTCGGATCGGAAAGCCCGGCATCGCGGGCGAAGGCCTGGTTGCACCCCAGGTAGCGGCCGTCGCGGTCCTTCCAAAAGATCCGCTGTTCGAGGATGTCCACGGCCAGTTGCAGCATCTGCTGGCTGCGCGCCAGGCCGTGCTCGTCCAGCCGGCAAGATGCCGGAGCGGAGAGCAGGAGCAGACCGCCAATGTCGCCCTTCTGGTCGCGCCAGGGCCAGACATCCCAGCGTGTACGCAAAGTGGTCCCGTCGGCCAGCGTCAGATGGGTGGGAATGGATGGGGCCTGATCTCCCGCCAGGCAGCGTTCCAGTAGGGCGGCGTGCGTCTCGCGCGTGCTGGGAAACAGGTCGTAGAGATAAGCCCCCGACAGTCTGGCCGGGTCGAGCTGATGCATCTGGGCCCACTGCGAGCTGAACCGGAGCAGGCGCAGGCCGTCATCAAATACCGCAAGGGCGGGCCCGTCCGAGATCAGGGCGTGGCATTCCGGTTCGCTCTGCGTTTCGGCAGGGCGCGGAGTGAGGATGCCGGCAAGGGGACCGGCGGCAAGCACACGCTCCAGAAGCGCGGCCCGCCAGGCCCAGGGGCCACGTTGCAGTTGGATCCGCAGGGGGCCCACTGCGCCGACCGCAAGCCAGCCCCGCATGTCGTGCAGAGAGTCCGGCGTCAGTAGCTCCTGGTAGCGGTAGCGTCGCCAGGCGCCGTTCAAGTGGAGCTCGATCCATTCCTCCTCGCTGGTGACGCGCCACAGTTTGACACTCTCGCAGGAGGATAAGCCTTCAGCCCAGAACACTCCGCCCCCGTCTGCAAACTCGTGCTCGTTGGCCATCGTCACGGGATTTTCCGGGTCTTATGCGGACCGTTCGGTTCCTCCCCTGCCTCATCGGCGCAAGCGTGGTGACTGTGAGCCGATTCGGGTGAGTTCGGTCCGAATTCCAGAGCAAGAACCGGATAGCCGGCGCCATGGGAGTTATGTTGTCATCAGGGTGTGACGCAACTCCAGATGCTGTTGAACGAGGAAATCTGCTGGGCGGCCGTCCGCGAACGGGACCGGTTCCAGGATGGCAGGTTTCTCTACGGCGTCCTGACGACACGCGTCTACTGCCGGCCGTCGTGCGCTTCGCGCAGGCCGCGGCGGGAAAACGTGCGGTTCTACGAGTCGTGGCAGGCCGCCGAGGCGGACGGTCTTCGGGAGTGTCTGCGCTGCCGCCCCAAGCAGGCCGAATCGCGCCAGCCGGACTGGCTGGCCGGGTTGTGCCGGCGCATCGAAGCCCGCTGCGACGAGCCGCTGCCGCTGGCCGAATTGAGCCGCATGGCAGGGGTGAGCGCGTTTCACCTGCAGAGGCAGTTCAAGGCGGCCACGGGACTTACGCCCCGGCAGTATGTGCATCAGTGCCGGATGGCGCTCTTGAAGACCGGACTGCGCGTCGGAACTTCGGTAACCGAGGCGGTGTTTGCCGCCGGGTATGGTTCGATGAGCCGCGTGTATGAAGGCGCTGGGGCGGCGCTGGGAATGACGCCGGCGCAGTATGGCAAGGGCGGGGCCGGGCTCGCCATCACATGGGCGGTGATGCGGACTCGGTTCGGGTTGCTCCTGGTTGCGGCGACCGATACGGGCCTGTGCGCAGTGGAGTTTGGGGCCGGCGAGGCGGAGATGGTGGACCGGGTGCGGTGCGAATTCCCCAAGGCGACGATGACGCCGCTGGCGCAGCCGTATCCACAGCCCTTTCACGATTGGGCCGCTGCGTTGGAGGCTTATCTGGAGGACCGGCGGGCGGTGTTGGATTTGCCGCTCACCGTGCGGGCGACGGCCTTTCAGACGCTGGTGTGGAACTACCTGCGCACCATTCCGCGCGGCGAGACACGCAGCTATCAGGAGGTGGCGCGGGAGATCGGGCGCCCGTCGGCGGCGCGGGCGGTGGCGCGGGCGTGCGCGTCGAACCGGCTTGCCCTGCTGATTCCCTGCCATCGTGTGTTGCGGGGCGATGGCGAGTTGGGCGGCTACCGTTGGGGCGTGGCGCGGAAGCAGGCGCTGCTCGATTGGGAGGAGTCGCCAGCAGCGGGGGACTGAGCCGGCGGGCGATCGAGCGGCGTGCGATCATCGGGGGATGAAGGCTTCCCGGTGGGTTTGGATGGTGGCGTTGCTGGGTGCGCCGTTGTGCGCGCAGACTGCCGCTGCGCCGGCGTCGGCGGGCCGCGAGTACGATCACTCGGCGGCATCGACGCGCAAGGCCGTCGACGATGTGATGTGGTTCCAGATGCTCGGCGGCGTGGCCGACATCGACATTGTGAAGTACACCGGGCTGCCGCCTGCGCGGATTGCGAATCCGACCGGGCAGGGGGCGGGGAATCCGGTGATCATTACGGCCTACACGTTTCTGCCGAAGAAGATGGACCGGACGAAGAAGCATCCGTTCCTGGTCTTTTCGCATGGCGGAGTGCATGCGAACTTCAACACCGGATCGGCCCACATCGTACGCGAATTGCTCGAACAGGGCTATGCGGTGATCGCGCCGGACTACCGCGGCTCGACGGGCTATGGGCGCGGCTATTATGAGCTGATCGACTACGGCGGGCGCGAGGTGGACGATGTCTACCGGGCGCGCCAGTGGATGCTGGAGACCTATCCTTTTCTCGATGCCACCCGCGTGGGTTTGATTGGCTGGAGCCATGGCGGGCTGATCACGCTCATGAACCTGTTTGAACACGGCGAGGAGTTTGCCGTGGGCTACGCGGGCGTGCCGGTGAGCGACCTGGTGGCGCGCATGGGCTACAAGAGCGACAGCTACCGGCGGCAGTTTTCGGCCTCGTATCACATTGGCAAAAGCGCCGAAGACAATGTGGCCGAGTACCTGCGGCGTTCCCCGGTGGAGCATGCGGCGAAGCTGCGCACACCGCTGCTGATTCACACAAACACGATTGACGAGGATGTGAATGTGCTCGAGGTGAGGCGGCTGATCTCAGCGCTCAAAGCCGAGGGGAAGCAGTTTGAGTACAAGATCTACGAGGCTGCACCGGGCGGGCATTCGTTCAACCGGATTGACACGCCCCTGGCCCGGGAGTCGCGCAAGGAGATTTACGCCTTTTTGGCGAAGTATCTGAAGCCTTAGCGGTGGGTTTCGAGTACCAGCACCCAATCCTGCCCGCGGCCCAACTTGCCTGGGGGCAGCCAGCGGCGGGGGGCGTTAGGGCGTGTGCCGATGGGGCGTGATTGTCCGGTGCGCGGATCGAACCAGGAGGCGCGGACGGTCTTACCGAGCTCCGGCGCGGCGAGAAGCTGGATGGCTTCGCCAAACGGCGTATACGCGAGCAGGTAGCCTTTGCCCAGGGCCACACGAATCGGCGAGCCGGCCTGCTGCGCGCCGCTGGCAAGCAGGGGTTGCGCGGGAACGCGTGTGAGCGGATCGTGCGATTCGATGAGCGCGCGGAGATAGCGCATCTGATCGGCGCCGGGCAGCGCGAGTGAGGACTGCCAGGTGCCTCGGGCGAAGCCGACGGGCTCGCGGCCAGGGGCGAGCATCTGCCAGATGTCGTGGCAGCCGTAGGTGTGACCGGCGGCGCCGGCCAGCACGCTCCACCATGCGGCCTGGCGCACGTCGAAGTCGTCGAAGAAGCCGTTCTCCTTGGGACGCCAGTCGATGGGGTGGTTTTCGTAGCGTGGTTCGCCGTCGACGACCGGTTTCACGGGCAGGCGCGAGTAATCGTAGTCGGTCATCTCATCGTTGCGCTTGTCGCGCTGGTTGTGGCCGCTCTGGAACATGTTGAAGTCCAGCCAGTCTTCGTTGTGAAGGAGCTGTGAGGACGACTGGCGGCCCTGGGGGTGGAAGGTGATCAGGTGGCGGCCGGTGTCGGACTCACGGATGCCTCGGGCCATGGCGCGCCAGATGACGACGACGCCTTCCGGCGTGCGGTCACCTCCGAGAATCCAGATCAGGTTGGGCGCGGCGGCATAGCGCGCGCCGATCCACTTGCCGTAGGCGTAGGCGTTGCTTTCGGTGAAGATGGCGGCGCTTTCCTTTTCCCACGAGCCTCGGCGGACATAGCGGCCCCAGGTCGGCAACAGTCCGATGATGAGCCCCTTCTCGGCTGCGCGCTTCACGATCCAATCGACGTGCTCGAAGTACGCATCGTTGGGGCGCGCCGGGTCGTTGTCGTGGAGCGATTTGTGCCCGTAAGGGTTGGGCGTGTTGAGGCCGTCCAGTTCAGCCAGGGCGACGGCCTGGATGACGGTGAAGCGGCGGGCGCGGCGGTCTTCCAGGTAGCGCTCGGCCTCCTCGCGGTTGAGGCGGTGGAAGAGTTCCCAGGCGGTGTCGCCGAGGTAGAAGAAGGGCGTGCCGTCGTCGTGAACGAGGAAGCGCTTGCTTTCAGAGACGCGCAGCGGGCCGTGCGAGAGGTCCACTGAGGGCTGGGCAAGCAGCGTGGCGGCGCTGAGCAGAAGGAGCAACGGGCGCATGGCCGCTATTGTATGGCGCTCTGCCCTGCGCAGCAGAGGGCGCGCCGGCACGAGCCGGAAATGCCTTGGGCGAGATGGTCGGTACGGCTGACGAGGCCGTTGCTGAGCGTGGAGTTTGGCGGGCGGCCTTAGCGCAGCGCGGCGAGGAGCATCTTGCGCATCATTGATTCGAAGCTGACGCGGGGGACGCTGATGAGCTTGCGCGTCTCGGCGTTCTTCCAATCGTCGCGTGCGGTTTTGGGAAGTTGCTTGGCGAGGGCGTCCATGCTCCCGCCGAGGGCCTCGCTCATGCCGTGGATAGCGCGGTAGTATCCGCGTTGGCCTTCGAGCTTTCGGCATCCGGCCAGGAGCGCGGCCAGGGTATCTGCACGGTCCTCGCTGGTGAGCGCGGGGTGGCGGGCGATGCGTGCGCCCCAGTCGTCGAGGAACGGGCCGAGGGGAAGCAGGAGGTCGGGCGATTGCCGCAAGGCGCGCACGCCGCGCAACGGATAGTGGCGGTGGCCTTCGCAGGACATCACGGCTTTGTAGATGCGGGCGGCGGTGTGGTAGGCGCCGTTGTAGGGCGTGGTGTTCTCGTGGGCGAGGCGGCCGAAGCGCAGCTTGGCGTCGCGGTGGGTCGCCGAGGAGGGCCAGAAGGTGATGCCTTGGTCGAGGTCGCCCGCGTTGTGTGTCAGCGAGGCCGCCAGGCAGAGCGCGTCGAGTTCGCAGCCGCGTGTTTGGAGCGCGTGCTGGAATTCGGTGGCCTCGCGGCGGAGTTCGTCGTCGATGGCGCTGGCGGCTTCTTCGGCCAGAGCGGAGTCGCCCACGTGAAGGAACGAGCCGAGCGCGGCGGCGAGGACACTGAGCTGTTCGCCGTTGTGGCCGCTCACAGGGCCTACGCCCGCCAATGCGGTGGCCCGCGTCGAGATGCCTTCGATGGACCACGTCATGACGTGGCGGGCGAAGCGGAACATGCTTTCCAGCGAGGCCTTCGAGCGAATGTCGCGCCACAGCAGGCCGCGGATCTTCGTATCGACATCGGTCGGGACGAAGGTGGCCACTGTGGCATGATGCGCGGCGAGGCAGAGGGCGAAGTAGTCCTCGATCATGGCATCGTCGTCGAGTGAGGCCCCGGCGAGTGCTTCCCCTCGGGCCAGAATGTCGAGGTATTCGCGGCACGCAATGAGGCGGTGGCCATCATCGATGCGAACCACGTTGAGGAATGGCGCGGTGTTGCGCACCTGCTCCACAATGGTGGCCGGCGAGATGTAGCTCTTCGTTCCTATGCGCACGGCGCGGCTCCGCTGCGCATCCGGCTCCGCGCCGGCCGCCGCGCTCTAGAAGTGGACGCCAACGAGAAATTCCGCCTGGTTGAGATTACTTTCCAGCAGCCCCGAGGCGGCCGAGAAGAAGTTCTTCGTGCCGCGTCGCGTAAAGCGGACCTCGGTGGTGATGCGGACGACCGGTTTGAACTCCATACCCCCGCCAAAAGCGAAGCCGCCGCTCGATGAGTTCTGAAACTCGTCTGGCGAGAGGAACTGCCCTGGATTGGAGATGGTTCGAGCGACGCCGGTGATCTTGTTGAACGAAGGGCCGGCGGCGACATAGGGCGTCCACAGCCCCTCCTTGAAGCGGTACTTCACCATCACCGGGAACTCGAACTGGTTGGCTTTCACATTGAGTTCCGTGGGCCCCGCGTTGGCGGCGTAGGAAAGGCGCTTGTAGAGCACGTCGAGCGAAATGCTGAGCCGTAGCGGCAGGCGCACCTCCAGAGAAGGGCCGACGGTGTAGGGGTTGCGGAAGGAACGGTAGTTGAAAAGCGGACCGCCCGAAGTTTTGAACGCCTCCGTAACGGGTACGCCGCCCTTCACGCCCAGGGATATGTGCTGGGCCGCAAGCGGCGCGGCCAACAACAGAACTCCGAGGAAATGTTTCATGCTTCATTGTACGCATGATGGCGGCGATGGGTTGGCGGGCCGACATGCTTGACGGCGCCCGGCCAACTTCAGAAGTGAATCCCCACAAGAAATTCAGCTTGATTCAGGTTGCTCTCCAGCAGGCCGCTGGCGGCGGAGAAGAAGTTCTTCGTGCCGCGGCGCGTCCACCGGAACTCGGTGGTGATGCGGACGACAGGCTTGAACTCCAGTCCGCCTCCGAAGGCGAACCCGCCGCTGGAAGAGTTCTGGAATTCGTCGGGCTGGAAGAACTGGCTGGGATTGGTGATGGTTCGCGTCACACCCGTGATCTTGCTGAACGACGGACCGGCGGCGACATAAGGTGACCAGAGCCCGTCCTTGAGGCGGTACTTGATCATGACGGGGAACTCGAACTGGTTGGCGCGCGCGTTCAGTTCCGAGAAGCGGAATGCGCCGTCATAGGCGAGCCGCTTGTAGAGCACGTCGACCGACACGCTGAGCCTGAGCGGAAGCCGGACTTCCAGCGAGGGGCCGAAGGTGTAAGGCTTCAGCAGGGACTTGTAGGCGATCTCCAGACCATCTGATGTCTTGAACGCCTGCGTGAATGGGACACCGCCCTTAAAACCGAGGGAAATGTTCTGCGCCGCCAAGGGGACGGCCAGCAGAATCGCTCCGAATAGGTACTTCATAATTCCCTCTACGTGCGAGCGGGTGGTGCGGTGTACAAGGCGCGTGCGGGACGCCGGTAGGGAATGCCGTGATCGAGTGATCGCTACTCCGGCTTGTCGGTCTTGAGGAACTGCGCGATCGAGCGGATGGCCTGCCGCGTGCGGTGTTCGTTTTCAATGAACGAGAAGCGCACGTGCCCCTCGCCCAAGGGGCCAAAGCCGATGCCGGGCGAAACGGCAACGAGCGATTTCTCCAGCAGGCGCTTGGAGAACTCCAGCGAACCCATCTTCTGATATTGCTCCGGGATGCGCGCCCACAGGAACATAGTGCCCTTGGGCGGCTCCACCTCCCAGCCTGCGCGGTTGAGGCCCTTCACCAGCGAGTCGCGGCGCTTCCGGTACACCTCGCAAATCTTGTGCGGCTCCTCTTCGCAATCGCGCAATGCGATGATGCCGCCGATCTGCAGCGGCTGAAAGATGCCATAGTCGAGGTAGCTCTTAATGCGGCCAAGCGCCTGGATCATGCGCGGATTGCCCAGGCAGAAGCCCATGCGCCACCCCGCCATGTTGTAGCTCTTGGACATCGAGAAGATCTCCACGCAGTTCTCTTTGGCGCCTTCCACCTGGAGGATGCTCGGCGGCTTATAGCCGTCAAACGCGATGTCGGCATAGGCGAAGTCGTGGACCACCATCGTGCCGTGCTCGCGCGCCAGCGCAACAATCTCCTTCATGAAGTCGAGGTCGACGCAATGCGTGGTCGGGTTGTGCGGGAAGCTGATGAGGATCATCTTCGGCTTGCGCGCCGACTTGGCGTAGAGGTCCTTCAACTGGTTGAGGAACTCGGCCGGCGTGGGCATGGGCAGCATGCAGGCGTGGCCCTCGGCCATAATCACGCCCCACTGGTGGATCGGATAAGCGGGGTTGGGCGACACGACGGCATCGCCAGGACCGATGACGGCAAAGAGCAGGTGCGCCAGTGCGTCCTTGGCCCCGATGGTGGCGATGGTCTCCGTTTCAGGGTCGAGCTTGACGCCGTAGTTGCGCTCGTAGCGCTTGCAGATCTCCAGGCGCAGGTTGGGGATGCCCTTCGACATCGAGTAGCGGTGGTTACGCTTGTCGCGGGCGGCCTCGGCCATCTTCTGGACGATGAGGCGCGGCGTGGCGCCGTCCGGGTTGCCCATGCCGAAGTCGACTACATCGTACTGGGCTGCGCGCAGGCGTGCCTTCATCTCATTCACTTGAGCGAACACGTAAGGCGGCAGCTTGCCGATGCGGTAGAACTCTTCGGAAGGGAAAGACATCTCTTCATTATAAATCGACGATCCCGGAAGCCATCCGGCGAGGTGCGATGGGCGGGCTGGTGGTGACGGGCGTCCCAGGCTGTCCCGCCGCCCGTGATGTTTCGCGTTTGGCGCACACTTTCAGTGATGCTCCTCGTTCTCTGCGCCCTGCTAATGACCTCCGGACTCTACGCCGGTCCCCAACTCCGGGGTGGCGTTTCCACTTTCGGCGAACCGTCCTGGGCCGAGATCTACGCGGACCAGGATCCGCTGCGCGGCAAACCCGCCATCATGCCGCCAGCCTTACACGGGCGGGTTCGCAAGTGCATTCCGCCCAACCGGTCGTGGGTGTTGGTGCGCGAGACGCCCACCACCTGTTACTACTTCGCGCCTTTCCGCACACCGCTGCGCGCCGTTGTGGTGACTATGGAGGATGCCAAGTACCGGCGCTTGCAGGGCAGCGCCGTGCGTTGCGGGTCGCATCCGTGGGATCGCGGCAAACTTCTCTGCGATGAGGATGGCCCGCCGCTGTCTGGCGGCGTGATCACTCGGCCTCCGCCGGAAACGCGCGACGCACCTCAACCGGGCCCTTGCCAGGTGGACCCCAACCGTCCCTTCCGCCCCCAAATCGAAGCGCTCCGCCGGCGGCCGGAATGCAATGGGGAAGGTGGCAATCCGAATCGCCGTCCATCGGCAGACTCACCGCCTCCCGGTTATCAGCCGTTAGGCGATCCCGGCTACGCGGACGGCCTTCGGGACGGGTTCAAGCTCTGCGGCAAGCCGTTTGAAACCATGTGGCGAGCCTACCAGGCGCTGGAACGCGGCGATGCCGTGTCGGCGGCGCGCATTCTGGGCGCCACCAGTTCGGACGCCGGCGTTCGTTTTGTCGGCGATGCGCTCAAGGCGCTGTGGAACGACCTCGCCAACACGCAGGTTCTGGACCAACGCGGCCGGCCCGTGTCGGAGTTCGAGAAGGGCCGCCGCCATGCGTTGCGCATTTGTACCTGGGCGCTGATTCCGGTCGCCAGCGAATGCGCCGTTGCCGCCGGAAAATGCATTGTTCCTCCCCGCGGGTCTGGCGGCGCGGGCGCGGCGTGCGCCTCCGCGGAAGTCGGCGTGATTCAGAAAGCGAATCCCTATCTTCCCAAGGTGAACCTGCCGAAGCCGCTTTCTCCCTTGCAGCGGGGACTGTTGCTGGCCGATCAGAAGTTCTTTGAACGCCTCGCCGCCGCGCGGCAGCAGACCTTCATCATTCGTGACGCCAATCCTGGTGCGCTGCGCTGGGTGGGCCGCTCCGGGTATAAACCGAAGCCCATGGATGTGAAGGGCAAGTCGCTGACGCGTGCGGAATTGCCCGCGGGCATGGCGGCGCAATATGAGGGCCTCGCCTCCGCCCGCGGCCTTTCGGCGGCGGAACGGAAAGCGCTGACCGACCGCGGGTACTCCATCGGATCTCCCTCGGAGTTCGAAGTGATTCGCGATCGGCAGGGTAACGCCTACTATAGCGACATCGATTTGCACGGCGTGTACAACCGGGACGGCGCATCGGGCTGGTCCAGCGAGTTGCAGGGGGAACTCGATTGCGGCCTCTTTGACCGCGGCGTTGTGCATGGACCGCACGATGTATGGCTGGATCGCAACATCCTGTCCAAGGCGGGTCCAAACTATGGCCCGCAGATCGGCAACGGAAAGACGATCACGGCGATTCTTCCAGATGGCCAAATTGTCCGCGCCACAACGCTTGGCGAGATGAAGCAGTTGTACCGGGCGATCGGCGTCGACTTCTCGAGAATCTACCCAGGTTTTTGAATGCCCCGCGCAGGGCAATTGCGGCTTGATCCTGTCCCGCGCGCCAGTTACTCGCCCGGCACGGCGATAGGCGGCGAAGTCGGCCGCAATGCCGTCTATCCGGTTTCTGCCGCGCGGCGCCTCTAGCGCGTATTGACGATATCGCCCGTGGCGGCTTTGATCGCCCTGAGCGCCTGGGCGACAACTTCTTCGCTCAGGCCCATTTCGAGGAAGGCAATTTCCATGTGCAGCGTGAGGCTGTCAAAGTGGCGCTGTTCGATGGGGTGGGCGGCGTGTGCGTCGCGGAGTTCCCGGCCTTCGTATTGGCCCGGGCCGCCGAGTGCTTGGCTGATGAAGGCCAGTTGGTGTGCCTTCAGTCTCTCCCGGTCAATGCCGTCAAAGAAGGGGAGAAGCGCGGCGTCCTGGAATACTTTGCGATAAAACAACTCAACCGCGGGGCGAAGGGTGGCGTCGCCGCCGGCTTGTTCGTAGAGGCTGGGTGCGGGCACGGCCTTACCAGCATAGGGCGAGAAGGGAGGTCGGGGCAAGGACGAGACTCGTGTGTTTGCCGCCTCCGATTGTCATTGACTTGTGATATTGAAGTGATATCATTCCGATAGTATGAAAGAGAAACTGATCTCAGCAATGAACGGCGTCGGGTCGTTGGTGGTTCTGCTGGCCCTGCTCGCCTATTCCGGTTATGCGATTGTGGCGGCGATTATCGCGGCTAAACATGGTGACGGAGGGGCGCTCGCCATCCTGCTCTGGTGCTGCGTGTTGGTGGCTGACCTGATCGCGCTCGGCGGATTGTTCGTAGTCCAGCCAAATCATGGGGTTGTGCTGCAGTTGTTCGGGCGTTACATCGGCACGGTGCGCGACGAAGGCCTCCGCTTCGCCAACCCGTTTTACTCGAAAAAGCCGGTTTCGCTGAGGGTGCGCAACTTTGAGACCAACAAGCTCAAGGTGAACGACCAGGACGGCAATCCAGTGGAGATCGGTGCGGTGGTGGTATGGAAGGTGGTGGACACGGCGCAGGCTGCCTTCCAGGTGGACGATTACGAGAACTACGTGCACGTGCAAAGCGAGGCGGCGGTCCGCAACCTGGCAACGGCCTATCCGTACGATTCCCATGAAGAGCACGTGATGTCGCTGCGCGGGCATACGGCCGCCGTGGCTGAACACCTCAAACGGGAGATTCACGACCGGCTAGAGGTGGCCGGAGTCGATATCCTGGAAGCCCGCATCAGCCATCTTGCCTACGCACCTGAGATTGCCGCGGCGATGCTCCAGCGCCAGCAGGCCGGGGCGATCATCGCGGCACGGCAGAAGATCGTGGAAGGCGCCGTGGGGATGGTGGAAATGGCCTTGGAGATGCTCGCCAAGAACAAGGTGGTGACGCTCGACGAAGAGCGCAAGGCGGCCATGGTGAGCAATCTGCTCGTCGTGCTGTGCGGCGAACGGGCGACCCAACCAGTGGTCAACACGGGGACCATTCACCACTAGTAGGCCCTGATGGCAGAGAAGAAGTCATTCCTGGTGCGCCTGGACGCCGACTTGCTCGAAGCGTTGCGCCGCTGGGCCGACGACGAGTTGCGGAGCCTGAACGGGCAGATGGAGTTTGTGCTGCGGCGGGCTCTGCGCGAGGCTGGGCGTTCAGCGGGGAGTGGCGGGAAGGCTTCTTCGCCGGAGGAAGGGGACTAGTTCCCGGCAAAGCCAGCCTGAGGGCAGGGTTTCACCGTAGAGGGAACGCCTTAATCGGCTGAGGGGCGGGGTTGCTAGCACTGATGGTGTATTTTCGCGTCGCCACTTCCCCCAAGATGGGTGAGAGGAGATCCGCATCAGGGAACGGGCATGACGGTCAAGTTCTGCCGATTCTGTGACACAGCGCTGCCGGCCGGAGAGCCGGGCGGGCGACCCTCTGACTTCTGCAACGAGGATCACAGGCAACGCTACCAGGAGCAAATCCAGCGCGAGACGGTGGAAAGGTTGCGCAGCGCGCAGTCCGCCGTGGGGCACGGCGCGGTGCTGCAAGCGGGTCCGCCGCCGGGCTTGGTGGCCGCGCCGCCGTTGCGCGGTGTGCGCCGCGACACGCAGACGGCGACCGAGGTTGAGACGGAAGTGGTCGTGGGCCGGGGCGTTGCGCCGGAACGGGCGCTGAGCGTTCTCGGCGAAGCCACGGGGGCGCACCCGACAACCATTCCTGGGCTCGGAGCGATCACGAAAACCGACAACGCCAGTCTCAGCAACCTGCTGCGGCAGGCGCGCGAACGGATTGCCAGCGACCAGACGACCACCGCGCTGGCTGTGCGGAGAAAGCCGAAGGCAAAAGCCAGAAGCGGGGCCCCGGCCGCCGCAGCCAGGCCCGAAGCGGCGGCAACAAACGGCGCGGCACAAGCAGCCGTACAGGCAGCCCCGGTCGAAGCCAGGCCGCAACCGGTGCTCCCCAAGGCTGCACCAGTGCCGGCGAAAGCTGAGCCGCCCGTCGCCAAGGCCGCACCCGCCACAGCTCCGGTTGTGCCCGCGTCGACCAAAGCGGCTCCCGCCGCCATCCCGGAACAGGACCGCACCGTGGCCGTGCGCCGGGTGGCCGAGCCGATGCTCGATCCGCCGCCGGCGGAGGATCCGGTTCGTCCGCAGGCCCGGCCCGCAGTGGCCGCCATGAGCAGTCCCGAGGCTAACCCCACCTTGCCCGCCAGCGCCGCCAGGCTGGTGAAGCCGAGTTCGGATTTCAGGATCGAAGTTTCGCCGCCGGCCCTGGCAATACCGGAAGCCGGAGCGTGGGAGCGTGTGCCCTGGTATGCCAAAGCCGCGCTGGCCATGCTCGTGGCCGCCGGGGGCGGCTATGCCTGGTGGAGTGCGCAGACAGAAGCGGCTCCAGCCCCGATCAAGCGCAAGATGGATGAGGTGCAGCCTCTCAATATGGCGCCCACGGAGTGGACCACCGTGAAGGCGGCGGGCCCCGAAGCGCTGGCCGCAGGGCGGACGTTGACCCTCCACAAGGCCTCCATGGAGCTCACCAACTACCGAGTGGAGTTCGTCGGCACCGTTGATCACCGCGCGCTGGGTTGGGCCGTAAGGGTCCAGAATCCCGGCAACTATTACGCCGCCAAGCTGCGCCGCAACGCCACCGGTACGGCCCGGCTCTCCCTCATCCGCTGGCGCGTCACCAACGGCGAGGCGGGGCCGGAAACCGTCCTGCCCCTGGAAATGCGCCTGCCGAGCAACGAGCAATACACAGTGAAGCTCGATGTGCGCGGCGATCAGATCGTCACCACCCTGCAGGGCAAGGTGATCGACCGCTGGACCGACGCGACGTTGACCAAGGGCGGGTTTGCCTATCTGAATCAGTACAACGAGCGGGGCAAGATCGTGGTGACCACCATCGGCATGGTGCGCGCGTCCCAGTAGCGGGCCCGCGGCGGGGCGGCTGCTATCATGGGCTGCATTCGAGGAGGCCATGCGAATGCAGAACAGGCGAACCTTTTTAGAAACCGGCATCGGCGTCGCCGCCAGCGTTGCTGCCACCGGGTCCGCCGGGGCTCAGGTGGGTGGGTCCAGAGCGCCGGAGTGGCGCAACCGGCAGGCCGGGATGAGCTACCGCCGCCTGGGGCGCACCAGCCTGATGGTGAGCGAGGTCGTCAGCGGGGGCGATCCGATCACCCTTTCCAACTATGAGCATCTGAAGCTGGCCTTGGAAAGGGGCTCAACTACCTCGACATGGCCCCCGCTTACAACAAGGGCCAGACCGAGGAAGCCTACGGCCGGCTCATCGCCGGTTCCGGGCAGCGCGAGAAGGTGTTCCTCACCACCAAGGTGAGCGGCTTCAGCGGCGTCCGCAACGCGATGTACAAGGAGATCTTCGACGGCCTGCCGGGCGCTAAACAGGAGGCAATCCGCAAGCGCGCGCTGGAGATGCGCGAGCAGCGCGGCGTGCTGAAGCCCGGTTACTTCTTCACTTACTATCCGGGGCAGGCCAATCCGATCGAGTTGACCTACATCGCCAACGCCATGCGGCCCGAGTACGCCCACAAGGTGGAAGGCAGCGCGCGCTTCCGCGACTTCATCCTCACCTCGCTGGAAGGTTCCCTGAAGCGGGTCGGAACCGACTACTTCGACATCCTGATGTGCCCGCACGGAACGAATTCGCCCGAGGAACTGGAAATTCCCGAGATCCTCCGCACCTTCGAAAAGCTGAAGCAGGATGGCAAGGTGCGCTTCCTCGGTTTCACGTCGCAGACCGACCCTGGCGGCGTGCTCGCCCGCGCGGCGCAAATGGAGCACTATGATTGCGCCATGGTGGCCTACAACATATTGAACGCGGGTTACCTTGAGCGCAGCATCCGCGAGGCCCGCGCCAAGGATATGGGGGTCATCGCCATGAAGGTGGCCATGAGCGTGGCCACCCATCACAAGTCGCTGCAACCGGTGCCGCGGTGGCGCATCGACAAGATCCACCGCATCATTCCGGGCGAGCAAAAGGCGCCCGTGAAGGCCTACCTGTGGGCGCTGCAGAATCCTGACCTGACGGCAGTGATCTCTAACCTTTGGGACACCGCGCACGTCGAAGAAAATTTGGGAGTAGCGGGCCGGAAGCTGGAATTACAGCCGGCCTGAGGCAAACTGGCAGAGAAGGAGTGACGAATGACTGGACGACTGTTGCTGGCCGCCGCCCTGGCGATGCCGGCTCTATTTGCGCAGGCGGCAAACCCGCTGAGCGCCGACGCCAAGGCCCTCTGGGCGCAGATCAAGACGAACAACCTGAAGGCCGCCGAGAAGATGCCGGAGAGCGAGTATGGCTTCAAGCCGACGCCGGAGGTCCGCAGCTACGGGCAACTGGTGGCCCACATCGCCGACGGCAACATGCTCATCTGTGGCGGCGCCAAGGGTGAGGCGCAACGGCCTGCGGCGGAAAAGACCAAGACAACCAAGGCGGAGATCATCGCCGCGCTGCAGGAGTCCATTGCCTACTGCGATGCGGCTTACGAGGCGATGACCGACGCTGACGGGTTGAAGATGATCAAGCTCTTCGGCCGCGACCGCACGAAGATCACGGCACTGTTCGTGAACGTGTCGCACGCCAATGAGCATTACGGGAACCAGGTGACCTACCTGCGGCTAAAGGGTATTGTGCCGCCCTCAAGCGAGCCGCGGCGGTAAAGGCGGGACGGGCAAATCGAAAGGCCGGCTCCCCTCCCGGTTGGGGGGGAGCCGGCCTTTGTGTTTTGTGCGCGGAATGGGCTCGGAGCGCACAGGCGCGCCCGGCTGTGGTTGGCCGGGCAGCGTCCGTTGTGCGCGGAATGGGCTTGGAGCGCACAGGCGCGCCCGGCTGTGGTTGGCCGGGCAGCGTCCGTTGTGCGCGGAATGGGCTTGGAGCGCACGGCGCGCGCCGGCTGTGGTAGGCGCGGGCCCGCCGCCGGCGCGCAGGGCCAACTGCGTGGTGCGGGGCAGGTTGGACTGCGAGGTAATGCGGCCGAAGTTGGCGTTCACCGGATCGGTGTTGGGGCCATTGAAAATGGCGTGGTTGAACAGGTTGAACGTCTCGGCGCGGAACTGAAGCTTGACGCGTTCAACGATCTGGATCGACTTGATGAGTGACAAGTCGATGTTGTAAATCTTGTCCGAGCGGTAGCCGGAGAAGGCGCTCGGGAAGGCGCGCGCATTGCGGTTCAGAACGCGCGCGGCGCTGCGTTCGAAGCGCGACGTATTGAAGGTCTGGTTGAGATTGCGGGCGTCCCAATTGAGGTCGCCGCCAAAGTAGATCACGTTGCCCCAGCCGACGGGCGCGCCGGACTGGAGGTTGAGAATGCCCGCCATCTGCCAGCCGCCGATGAGACGGTTGAGCCAGGGGACCGGCGTCCGAGCCGACCGCCTTGCCCTTACCGAACGGCAGCTCATAGTTGGCCGAGCCGACGAAGCGGAAGGGGCGGTCTTCACCGGCGATGCGGTACTCCGGCGCGGGAGCCGCCGAGTAGAGATAGCTGGTGGCCTCCATGAATTTCGACCACTGGAAATTGGTCAGGAACTGGAAGCCGTTGGAGAAGCGCTTATCCAATCGTACTTGGAACATGTGGAACTTGGAGAAGCCCATCGGCTGCGCATCTTCGCGAACGCCGCCGTCGCCGGAGAACTGCGCGAAGGGGCGCAGAAGGTTCTCGGTGCCGATCGTGTTGCCGTTCAATCCGGTGCCAGGGATGAGGCCGCGGAAGGGGTTGGGAACGACTGCGGTGAGTCGGTCAATGGTGGCCTGGTCGCGCGTCGGCGAAGTGGACAGGAACTGGGCCGGAACGGCGTTGCGTTCGCGGTCAATGGGCAAACCGTTGCCGTCAGCGCCAATGTAGCCGAGTTCGAGCAGCAGGTTCTTGGCGAGCTCGCGCTGGATGTTCAAGTTCCAACGCCAGTTGTACGACCGGCCAAGGACGGGCGTTACGTAGCGGATGCTCTGGCCCAGGAAGGTGTTCACGCCATTGGCGTTGCCCGCCGGCTGGATGATGCCGTTGGGGAAGGGATTGGCGAAAGTGGCCGCCGGGGTGCGGAAGTTGTCGAGAGTGGCCACCAGCGGTGTGGACTGGCTGAAGCCCGGCTGGTTGACGGTCAGCTGTGTGCCGGCCGTGTTGAAGAAGAGGCCGATGCCGCCGCGGAAGACGGTCTTGCCGCCGAACATGTTGGGCGACCAGGAGAAGCCGAAGCGCGGGCTGATGTTTTTGCTGGGCGTGCCGTAAAGCGAGCGGTTGCTCGGGTCGGCATAGAGGATCCCGCCCACGGGGTTGAATTGCGCGGCCGGGAGCAGCGGACTGGGGGCGGCGGCATAGGCGGCGCGGGCGGCGCTGGTGAGGTTCAGGCTCGCCCCATTGTCGAAGCCGCGCACGGCGCGGTTCCAGCGCTCGATGTTACCGGTTTCCTTTTCGTAGCGCAGGCCAAGATTGAGGGAGAGGTTGGTCTTCACGCGCCAGTCGTCCTGGAGGAAGAAGGCGACATACTTGGCCGATTGCGTGCGGGTGGCGTTCACGTCGAAGCTGCCGCCGGTGGGCATGCCGAGCATGAAGGCGGCGATATCCTGGCCGAGCGGGGCCGTGGGTGAGTTGTCCAGCGGCCCGCGCGTCCAGCTCTGATTGAACTGGTACAGGCCCGAGGAGTTGCCGAAGCTGTTGGAGCTTTCGCGCTGGGTGCGCAAGTCGGTGCCGAACTTCAGGGTGTGCTGGCCGAGAATTTTGGTGGCGGCCATGAAGATCTGGTAGCTGTCAAAGGGCGTGCGGTCGCCGCCGCTGTCGCCGAAGTCCTGCGCGTTCGAAAAGTCGATGCGGGGCAGAACGAACTTGGCGCTGTTGGTCGCAAGCGAGCTGGGCAGCCCCAGCGTGGTCCAGTCGAAACCATCGCTGTTGCGGATGCCGCCTTCCGTGAAGCGGGTCCAGTTGAGGCGCGTGTTCAGGAACATGGTCGGCGTCAGGGTGTAGACGTCGTCGAGCGTGACGCCCCAGTTCTGGCGCAGCAGGTTGTTGCCGGTGGCGATGTTGCTGAATCGGTTGCCGCGGTTCTCAATGCGGTCGTTATAGCGGCCGGAGAGGAACAGCTTGTGGCTGTCGCTCACGTTCCAGTCAATACGGCCCATGAACGAGGAGAACACATCGGAGCGGACGGCGTTGTTGAAGTAGTTATTGGTGCCGTCGGCGCCGCCCACGTTGTTGGGCGTCGGTAGGAACTGGAGGAAATTCCTGGAAATCGAACTGAGCCGCGAGCCGGGAATGATGTTCCCGGCGAACGGCTGCCGGCGGATGCGGCTGCCTTCGGTGACACCCGTCATCGGATCATAGATCTGGTAGGTGGAAGCGACGCTGAGCAACTGCGAAAAATCGCCCGTCCGCTGGGCCGTGGTGGGGATGGTGGAGAAGGTCGGTTCGGGCTCGGACTGGCGGATGCCTTCCGCTCCAAAGAAGAAGAACAGCTTGTTGCGGCCATCCATGATCTTCGGCAGCCAGATCGGACCGCCAATCGTCATGCCGTACTGGTTGAAGCGCGTCACCGGCTTACGTTGGTTGGCGGCGTTGGTGAAGAACGGCGTGGCCTTGAGACGCTGGTTCTGGTGAAACTCATAGAGCGACCCGTGCAGTTCGTTCGTGCCGCCCTTCATGGTGACGTTCACCGTACCGCCGCCCGTGTTGCCATACGCGGCGTCGGGCTGGAAGGCTTCTACTTTGATTTCGGCCACCGCGTCAACAGGCGGGTTGTACGCCACGCGGCGGTTCTTGGTCATGTCGGGCGAGCCGTCCAGCAGAAGCTCGTTGGTCTGCGCCTGGCCGCCTCCCATCGAAAAGCCGGAGGGACCGGCGTTATCGAACGGGCGCGTGAAACGCGGATCAGACGACGGCGTCACCCCGAAGGAAAGCTGGGCCAGCGTGAGCGGCGTGCGGCCATTCATCGGCAACACAGAGATCTCGTTTTCCCCGATCACCTGGCCGACGGAAGCGGTGGCCGTTTGCAGCATGGCAACGTCGGCTGAGACCGTGACCGATTCGACCTGGCTGCCGAGCTGGAGCGCAATGTCGAGGGCGATGCGCTGGTTGGTGCCAACGTTGAGGCCTTCCTGGATGTATTTCTTAAAGCCGCTCACCTCGGCTGACAGCGTGTAAGGACCGGGAGAGAGGAACGGCAGTGAATAGCTGCCGTCGGAACCGGACTCGGTCTCTGACCGGGCCCCCGTGTTCCGCTCGACAGCGGTGATCTTGGCCGCGGCGACAGCCGATCCACTCGGATCGGTGACGCGGCCGGAAATGGTGGAACGGTATTCTTGCGCCATGGCGCAAGAGCTAACCAAGAGCAATGACGCGATTACTCGATTCATGTACAGACCCCTGTTACTAACGGATAGCGCGCTGACACCTCAGGCGCCCAATGCTTCCACATTATATCCTCATGATTCTCGCCGTGTGAAGTCAGCTTCATGTTAAGAAGCGGTGGGAGCGTAAAGCGCCACGGGAATAAAAGGCGTTGCGGCCGGCCGGGCTTGCCGGGTTCGATACAATGCCCTTTTCACTTCACATCCACGAGGATCACCATGAGCCAGGAAGCCATCTATCCCCCGCCGCCCTCATTCGCTGCCCAGGCGCACGTGCCATCGATTGAGGCCTATCAGGAGTTGTGCCGCCAGGCCGCCGAGACGCCGGAAGAGTTCTGGGGCGCTCTGGCCAAACAGGAACTGCACTGGTTTGCGCCCTACACCAACGTCTTCGAATGGCACCCGCCGTTTGTGAAGTGGTTCACCGGGGGCAAGACGAACCTCGCCTACAATTGCCTCGACCGCCACCTCGCCGACAAGCGGGACAAGGTGGCATTCCACTGGGAAGGCGAGCCGGGCGACACGCGAACCATCACCTACGGCGAGTTGCACCGCCTCGTGTGCCGCTTTGCCAACGTGCTGAAGAGCCGCGGGCTGAACACGGGCGACCGGGCCATCATCTACATGCCCATGGTGCCCGAAGCGGCCGTGGCCATGCTCGCCTGCGCGCGGCTGGGCATCACGCATTCGGTGGTCTTCGGCGGCTTCAGCGCCGAAGCCCTGCGGGCGCGCATTCAGGACCTAGGGGCGCAGGCCGTCATCACGGCCGACGGCGGTTGGCGGCGCAAGAAAGAGGTCCGGCTTAAGGACGCCGTCGATGAGTCGCTCCCAGGCTGCGACACGATCCACACGGTGATCGTCTACAAGCGCACCGGCACGCCGGTGACGATGCAAGACGGGCGCGATGCTTACTGGCAGGATCTGGAAGCGGCGCTCGATCCGGCCACGGCCGACGAGTGTCCGGCGGTGGAGCTGGATTCCGAGCATCCGCTCTATGTGCTCTACACCTCCGGCACCACCGGCAAGCCGAAGGGCATTCTGCACACCACGGCCGGCTATAACCTCTACACGCACATGACCATGAAGTGGGTGTTTGACCTCAAGCCGTCGGACGTTTACTGGTGTTCGGCCGACATCGGCTGGGTCACCGGCCACAGCTACATCGTCTACGGTCCGCTCAGCGCGGGCGCCACCAGCATCATGTACGAAGGCGCCCCGGATACGCCCGACTTCGGCCGCTGGTGGTCCATCGTGGAAAAGTACAAGGCGACCATTCTCTACACCTCGCCGACAGCCATCCGCGCTCTCATCCGGCAGGGCGACGAGTGGCCCAACAAGTACGACCTCAGCTCCCTGCGCCTCCTGGGCTCGGTCGGCGAGCCGATCAATCCGGCCGCTTGGGAGTGGTATCACCGCGTCATCGGCGGCTCGCGCTGCCCGATCGTGGACACCTGGTGGCAGACCGAGACGGGCGGCATTCTCATTGCCCCCATGCCCGGCGCCGTGGCCTTGAAGCCAGGCTCAGGCACATTCCCCATGCCCGGCGTGCTGCCGGATGTGATCGACCTCGACGGCAACCCCGTTGCGCCCGAGGCCGAGGGGTTATCTCGTGTTGAAGCGGCCCTGGCCGGCCATGCTGCGCACCATCTGGGGCGACCCGAAGCGCTACGAGGAGCAGTATTGGTCGCGTGTGCCGGGCGTCTATTTCACCGGCGATGCGGCGCGGCGCGACAAGGACGGCTACATCTGGATCCTCGGCCGCGTCGACGACGTCATGAACGTCAGCGGCCACCGCTTGTCGACCATGGAAGTGGAGTCGGCGTTGGTAAAGCACCCCGCCGTGGCCGAAGCCGCCGTGGTCGGCAAGCCGCACGAGATCACCGGGCAGGCCGTGTGCTGCTTCGTCACGCTCAAGCAGGGCAACTATGATCACCACGAACTCGGTCTGGAACTGCGCAAATGGGTGGCCCATGAGATCGGCGCCTTCGCCCGTCCCGATGAGATCCGCTTCACCGAAGGCCTGCCCAAGACCCGCTCCGGCAAAATCATGCGGCGGCTGCTGCGCGAAATCGTGACCTCGCACACCGTGTCAGGCGACGTGACAACGCTCGAGGATTTCGGCGTGGTGACCAAGCTCGCCGCGCAGCATGATGAGGATTAGCATGTGAGTCTGCCAGTTGCGCTGATCCTCCTGCTGATGGGTTGTACGGGCTTTGCCTGCACACTGCCGGAACTCAGCATCGTGTATCCGCGGATCGCACCACAGGCTCGTTTATCCGGTCCTGTGAGGGTGCAAGTGGCCTACGGGGACGAAGGAGTGCCGCTGGTGACCCCTTTGACTGGGCACCCTCTTCTTCGTGGGGCGGTGGTGCAGGCGATTGGTGCGTCTCCCACTCCAGGCTCATGCCTCGGGCTGTCGAGAGAGGTCATTGTCACGTTCACCCTGCTTGGCTGCCATTCTGACCGTCACTGGTCGCGCGCGGAGCGGGTGAACGAAACCGCCTGGAATGTGTTCGCGCCGATGCCGTACACCATCGCCTGTGGCGAGGAAAAGGTGACTCGGAAGTTCCCTTTCTTCTTTGTCAAAAGATCTGTTGGCTTCTGCCGCCGGCTGTCGAATGACGGGCCTGTGTGCGCGAACAGTGCCGAAGCTACGGAAGCATTAAGTACCGCCGCCGCCTCCGTGCGATGATCAGGGAATGATTCGACGCACGCTTCTCCTTGGGTTAGCGCCGCTGTTGCTGGTGGCGCAGTCGAAACCAGTGATCCTCCTGCTCGGTCCTCCTGGGGCGGGGAAGTCGACGCAGGCCGAGGCGCTGAAGCGGCGGCTGCGCATTCCGGTGGTCAGCGTGAGCGATGTGCTCAAGCGCGAGATCGACGCCAAGTCACCCGAGGGCAAAAGTCTGCGCGCGGCCATTGAGTCCGGCCAGCTACTGCGCGCCGACCTGGTGAACGACATGATGGAGCGGCGATTGTACGAGGCCGATACCAATGGCGGCTTCATTCTCGACGGCTATCCACTCACGCAGTCGCAGGCGGGCTTTCTTGATCGCACACTGCTCGCGCGCGGGTTCCCGCCGCCGAGGGTGGTCGTGCTTGAGATTAGCGATGACGCCGCGCTGGCGCGCACGAAGTCACGCGGCCGCGCCGATGACAAGGCTGGACTCACACCGGGCCGCCTCGCCGAATATCGCAAGGAAGAGGCCTTTCTCAAGGGTCACTACAAAAAGCAACTCGTGAATGTGGATGCAACACCGGACGCAAAGTCGGTGGAGGCGGCGATTCAGAAGGCGCTGGGGTATTAGCAGGGCGATCAGCGCGCTTCGCTTGCACGGCGTAGAGTCGGCGGCCGCGGGGGCGGGGTGAGCGCGCGGAGTTCGGCCTGGAGCGCGGCAAAGGCGGGGTTTGGGCGGAAGGCTTCCATAAGGCGGGCAGCGTAGGCGTCGGCCTCGGCCTCGTGCTCCTGCATCTTGGCGCGCCAGGCGATGGGAACCAATTGTTGCTCGTAGCTGCAGAGCCAGCCGCCGAAGAAGATCAGCGGAATTCCCCCTGAGTTGGTCGTCGTGCGATCCGCGGTGCGGAAGCCATGGCGCAGCGCGATGTGCGCGATGGCGTGCGCGAAGTGGCGGGCGAACTCAGCTTCGTCGGTCGCGGCGGTGATCGCCGGAATGGGCACCATCACATCACCATCGGGAAGGCCTGCCGGCGCACGGCTAGGCTGGCGGATCGAGGGCCGCGTGAGCGCGGTGGTGAATGCTGGCACCTTGTCTGGCAGCAGTGGGCGGAACGACGCGGCGAGCGCGCTCAAATACTCGCGCGCGGCGTCATGATCAACCACGGTGACGCGTTTGCGGTATTCATCCGACACGGCGCGGATCAAAGCGGTTTCGCGGTCGGGCGAAAAGGTCGTCTGGGCCGCCAGCAAAGTGGGGAGCAGAGCCAATGCGACGGTCCGCATGGCCCCAGTATAGGTCAGGCCGTTTCGGCGAAAAAGGTCTTCAGGCGCTCAGGCGCTGTGTCGCGTTTCCACGCTTCGAGCATTGTGCGGAGCCGCTGGAACCGCGCGGGCTCGGCTTCCTTAAGGTTGATCTTCTCCACTTCGTCGAGGGCAAGGTTGTAGAGATACTCGTTGCCGTTGTCGACAATGTACTTCCAGTCACCCTCACGCACGGCCCAGCGGCGCTGTTCGCCGCGTTTGTAGCTCCAATAGAGCGTGCGCGGCACCGGCCCCCGGCGGCCGCGCAAGCCGAGCAGCAGGTTGATCCCGTCCAGCGCGCGCGTGGGCTTCACCTGGGCCGCGGCGAGGATGGTGGCGGTGACGTCCATCGAAATCGTCACCTGCGGCGTGGTGGTGGCGCGGGCCAGCACACCGGGCCATTGCATGATCAGCGGAATGCGAAGGCCGCCCTCGAATACCGAGCTCTTGAAGCCACGGAACGGGTAGTTGTTCGAGCGGTTGTAGCCGCCGTTGTCGCTCTTGAAGATGACCAGCGTGTTGTTCAGTTGGCCAGTGCGGCGCAGGGCCGCCATCAGGTCGCCGACGCGGCGGTCCATGTGCTCCACCATCTGCACGTAGGTGGCGCGCGTGCCAGCATTCCACTTGGATTTGTCAGCGACGGGTCCATCGTTCGGGCCTTGCACGGGCGTGTGCGGCGCGGTGTAAGGCACGTACAGCAGCCACGGCTTTGCGCCGCGAGCGGCCTGCTCCATCCACTGGATGGCGTGGTCGGTGAAGATATCCGTTGTGTGGCCCGCGCGTTCGACGGGCTTGCCGTTGTGGTTGAGAACGTTCGTGCCGTCTTCTTCGCGGTGGGTGAAGTGGTCGGCGTTGCCGCCAAGGATGCCGAAGTACTCGTCGAAGCCATGGCGATTGGCTGAGAACTTCTCGCCATAGCCGAGGTGCCACTTGCCGATGCAGGCGGTGGCGTAACCTGCGTTCTTGAGCATCGTCGCGAAGGTGGTCTCGCTGAGCGGCAGGCCGAGTTCGCCGCGTTTCTCCAGCCACGCGGCTTCATCGTAGCGTCCGACGTTGCCCACGCCGATGGCGCATTCCAGACCCCCGACGCGCTGCTGGTAGCGGCCCGTGAGCAAGCCCGCGCGCGTCGGCGAACACTCGGGCGCGTTGGCGTAGGCGTGCGTGAAGCGAACGCCTTCCTTGGCCAGAGCGTCGATGTTCGGAGTCTTGATGTCAGGGCACTGGTAGCAGGAGAGGTCAGTTGCCCCCATGTCATCGGCCATGATCAGGAGGATGTTGGGGCGCTTCGGTTGGGCGACGGCGGCCGTGGCGCTCAGCGAGGCGGCAAGGAACGATCGGCGTGTTGTCATGCAAGTTTCCCCAGTGCGGCGAGCATCTCCGTAGCGAGCGATTCCAGCTCAGCCGAGCTCAGCGCCTTGCTCGGTTTCATCTCAATGCACGATTTGCCGCTGCGGTGTTTGCCAAGCCGTGCGGCGAAGCCGTCAACCACCCCGGTGCGGCAGATGTAGAACATCACGCCCTTGGCGCGCCAGGCAAAGGCGGAGAACCACTCGCCGTTCACCTTATAGACAGGCATCTTCGATTCGAACGTCTCCTCGGCCGAAGGCAGCGCCTTGCGAACGGCGGCGCGAAGCTTCTTCAATAGCGGCTGGTGTTCCTCGGGCGCGGCGGCGATGTAGGCGTCCACTTCCTTGCTCTTCTTCATGCTCGGCTGATCTCCTGGTCCTTGTACTGGAGCTGATACAGACGCCAGTATAAGCCTCGCTGCGTGAGCAGTTGCTGGTGCGTGCCCGATTCGCGCAACTGCCCTTTGTGCATCACGAAAATACGGTCGGCGCGCTGGATGGTGGAGAGCCGGTGGGCGATGACGATCGACGTGCGGCCTTCAATCAAATTGGCCAGGGCGTCGCGGATCTTCTGCTCGGTTTCGGTATCGACGCTCGACGTGGCCTCGTCGAGAATGAGGAAGCGCGGGTTGTGCGCCAGCGCGCGGGCGAAGCTGATGAGCTGCTTCTGCCCGGTGGAAAGCCCGGCGCCGCGTTCGCGCACCTCGTGTTCGAAGCCGGCGTCGAGCGACTCGACGAAATCCGCGAGGTTGACGCGCTCGGCGGCTTCGCGGAGCTGGTCATCCGTGATGGCGGCGGTGCCGAGGCGGATGTTCGAAGCGAGTGTGCCCGTGAAGAGGAAGGGGTCCTGCAGGACGATGCCGAAATGCCGCCGCAGTTCGCGCGGATCGAGCGTGCGGATGTCCACCCCGCCCAGCCGGATCGCGCCCTTCTGGATGTCGTAGAAGCGCAGCAGCAGGTTGGTGAGCGTCGTCTTGCCCGCGCCGGTGTGGCCGACCACGGCGATCGTCTCGCCCGGTTCGATGCGAAAGCTCAAGTCCCGCAGCACCCAATCTTCGTCCTTGTAAGCGAACCAGACGTGATCGAACTCGACGGTAAGCGGGCCAGGGGGCAGGGAAGCGGCCTGGGCGGGCGCGGTGACGCCGGGCTGCGTGTCGAGCAGTTGGAAGGTGCGCTCAGCGGCGGCCATGGCGGTTTGCAGGATGTTGTACTTCTCGCTCAGGTCCTGGATGGGACGGAAGAAGCGCATCGCGTATTGGAAGAAGGCGATCAGCGCGCCCAGAGTGAGCGCGTTCTCGCGGATGCGGTAGCCGCCATAGGAGAGCAGCGCGGCCAGGGCCAGCATGCCGAGGAACTCGACCACGGGATAGAACCAGCCGTACGCGGTGATGGCTTCCTTGAAGGCGTCCATGTGTTCGCGGTTGTGCGTCTCGAAGTCGTCCGAGGCGCGGGCTTCGCGGTTGAAGAGCTGGACCACGCTGACGCCGGTGACATGTTCCTGGAGGAAGGCGTTGATGCGGGCGATTGCGGTGCGGATGCGGCGGTTGGAATCGCGCACGGCGCGGCGGAAGCGGAGGGTGACGAGCAGGATGAGCGGGGTGACGGCGAGCAGCAGCAGCGTCAGGCCGGGGCTCATCTGGATCATGGCCGTGAGCAGGAAGGCGATGACGCACACGTCGCCGAGGATGGCCACAACGCCCGAGGCGAAGAGTTCATTGAGGGCATCGACGTCGCTGGTGACGCGCGTCAGCAGGCGGCCCACGGGCGTGCGGTCGTAATAGGCGACGTCCACACGTTGAAGATGTTCGACGATCGTGCGGCGTAGGTCGAACATGGCGTGCTGGCCGACCCACTGCATCAGGTAGCCCTGGAGGAAGTTGAGCAGCAGGCCGAGAACCATGACGCCGAGGAAGAGGCCGGAGATCTGCGTGAGCCCGGTGTAGGCATCGCGCGACAGCCAGGCTTCCAGCCAGGGAGGAACCGAGTGCGGCGCGGGGGCGAGAAAGCGGTCCACGGCGAGCTTGGTGAGCCACGGCCCGGCGATTTGCAGCAGCGAGTTGGCGATGAGGAAGACGACGGCGGCAAAGACGGCGAGTTTGTAGGGCAGCAAGAAGACGCTGAGGCGGCGCATGAGCTGGCCGTCGTAGACTTTGCCGAGTTTTTGTTCTTCCTGGTGGTCGGACATGCGGACGATAAAGTACCAGTGTAGCGAGGGTGCGTGGGCCGTTCGCAAAAATAACTGAACGCACCGAATGGCGGCGCGGTCATACCTGGTGAACGTGGCTGAGACGGCATGGAGATCAGCGGACAGACCGGCGTGGCGGGGCTGACGATGGCGGCATCGGGTGCGGAGTCGGCGCGCGAGGACGAGGTTCACTTCGCTGGTCGAGCGGCAGTCGCGGTTTGTGTTTCAGGTTGCGTATTCGGTGCTGCGGAATGCGCATGACGCCGAGGAGGTGGTGCAGGACACGTTTCTGAAACTGCACCGCACTGGCGCGTGGCGCGGGATGGTGGACGAGCGGGCATTTCTGGCTCGTGCAGCTTGGCGGCTGGCGGTGGACCGGCGGCGCGGGCGGCGGCTGGGCGTTGTGCCCGAGATGGCCGCGCCGTCGCATGAGCAGGCGATGATCGATGGCGATTTGCACGGGCTGGTGCACCAGTTGATGGATGCGCTGCCCGAGGAGTTCCGGCTGCCGCTGGCGCTGGCGGCGGTGGAGGAGATGACATCGGTCGAGATTGCCGCCGTGATGGGCATTCCCGAGGGCACGGTGCGGACGCGCATCCTGAGGGCGCGGCGGTTGTTGAAGGAGAAGTTGGAGCAGCGGTTGGAGAGAAGGTCATGACGGAGCGGGAACTGGATCAGTTGCTGGATGCGGCGTTGCCTGCATATGTGGCGGAGCCGGCGGATGGGCTTGCGGGACGTGTGGTGGAGCGCGGCGCGGCGGCGCGTGTGGCCTTGGGCGGCGGGGCTTGGCGGCTGCGGCGGGGTTGGCGGTGGCGATGGTGGCGATGAATGCGTCGCAGGGCGGCGGTGGGGAGATCGCGGCGCCTCCGTTGGTGGTGCGTGCGCCGAAAGCGCCGGAGGTGCGCGTGGTGGTAGCGGCAAAGCGGCCACCGGCGCGGCGACCGGTCGATCGCAGATTGACGCCGCGTGAAGCCCGGCTGCTGCGTTTCGTGCAGGCGAACCCGGAAGTGGCGCGGCAGGTGTTTGTGGAAGCGCCGTTGCGAATGGCGGAGCCGGTGTCGGTGGCTCCGCTTGAGGTGGCACCGATTTCGATTGAACCATTGGCCGCTTCGGGCGGCGAGGAGAACTAAAGCGATGAGATGGATGATTGCGATGCTCGTGGTGTGCCTGGCGGCTCCGGTGTGGGCGCAGGACCCGCTCAAAGAGCCGGAGATGAAGTACTTCAAGCTCGACTTCGTAGTGAAAGAGCTGGATGAGACGCGGACGGTGTCGGCGCGGACCTACTCAGCGATGGTGGCCACGGGGCGGCCCTCGCGCGGGTGTTCGATCCGGATGGGGAATCGGGTGCCGGTGCAGATGGAGCGCTGCGAACAACGAGAAATTCCAGTATCAGTACTACGACGTCGGCGTAAACATTGACTGCAACACGGCAACGGAGACGGGCACTCAGCTCAGCCTCGTGGTTTCGGCTGAGATTAGCAGTCTGCCGACGGGGCGGGAGCCGAACTCGCCGCTGCCGCCCGTAGTGCGGCAGAACAAGTGGACTGGCAACGTCGTTGTGGTCATCGGCAAAGCAACAACGCTCTTCTCCTCCGACGACCTCGATTCCAAGCGGAAGATGCAGTTGGAACTGACAGTGAATCCGGTGAAGTAGAGCGGCCTATTTGATGCCGGGAACGGCTTCGTCGGCGGCCATCCACATGATGGCGTGGACGCTGGCGAAGCCTTTTTTCACGAGCTCATCCTCATCGATGAGTTTGCGGGCTTCGTCCATGGGCATCTTGTTGAAGACGTAGACGCCGAGCTTTTCGGGCGAGTCTTCGAAGCGGCCGAAGAAGCGGATTTTGCCCTCGCCCATCAGCTTCATGGAACGCATGAAGTGGGCTTGGCCGACTGCGGGGGGCAGGGGAGCGGTAGTCAACTTGTCGGTTTTGGACAGGATGAAGAAGGGGAACTGGGCCATGGTGGGTTTGAAGCTGGGGTCGGCTTTGGCCTTGCTGGCATAGGGTTCGCCCATGCCGGGGACGGAGTGCATGCGGTAGAACTCCATGGAGAGGCGCTTGTTGACGACGGCGGGGTCGGGCGCGGTGTTGGCCTGGGCTTCGGCGACGGTGGCGCAGTTGTAAATCACGACACCCCGGGGGCTGGCCCCGGTCATGAAGGGTCCGGCGACGAGTAGCTTGCCGGCTTCGGCCATCTTCCCCATGGGCCATGTGACCTTTCTGGATCTCCATCACCTCGGCCTGGGGGATCTCTTCGCGGTCGGGATGCGCGTTCAGAAAGCCGAAACAGTAATGTTTCCAATCCGAGTTTGGGTTCGTTTGGCTAAAAAGTGTCTGGCTGGCGGCGCAGGCGAAGAAAAGGAGTAGTCGTAGGGTCATGGCACGGGTCCTTAATATAGGCGATCGAATGGGAATAGACGCATAAGGTAGGCAAATGTTATCCGGCGCTGTTATTTCTTTTTGCACGATTATAAATTTGCCAAATTGAACAGGCCTTTGGCATAATCATCGACAGGCGACCTCGGGACGAACCGTTCCGCAGCCGCTGGGGCGAACCTGCCTCTCCCATGAGTCGTTCACTCCCTTTTGGTACGGAGAGGCAATGTCAGACAACAACCGCATTATCATTTTTGACACGACGCTGCGCGACGGGGAGCAGTCGCCCGGCTGTTCGATGACGGTCCACGAGAAGCTGGCGATGGCCCGCAAGCTGGTGGACATGGGTGTGGATTACCTGGAAGCGGGCTTCCCGATTGCGAGCGATGGCGATTTTGAGGCCGTGAAGGCGGTCTCAGCGGAGTTCACGGGCGTGCGCGTGGCGGCGCTGTCGCGGGCGGTGAAGATCGACATTGAGCGGTCGGCCAAGGCACTGGAGAAGGCGAAGTCGCCGCGCATTCACACGTTTATCGCCACGAGCGACATTCACCTCAAGTACAAGTTCAACAAGTCGCGCGAACAGATTCTGGAAGAGGCGATCAAGGCGGTTGCCTACGCCAAGACGTTCTGTGACGATGTCGAGTTTTCGGCCGAGGACGCCACGCGTACCGACGGCGACTATATGGAGCAGGTGACGGTGGCCATGGTGGACGCCGGGGCGACCTGCGTGAATCTGCCGGACACAGTGGGATGGTCGACGCCGGACGAGTATGGCGAGATGATCGCCCGCATGGTAAAGGCGGTGAACGGGCGCGCGGTGATCAGCGTGCACTGCCACGACGACCTGGGGCTGGCGGTGGCCAACTCGCTGGCGGCGGTGAAGGCGGGCGCGCGGCAGATTGAGTGCACGATCAACGGCATCGGCGAGCGGGCGGGGAACGCGTCGCTCGAAGAAATCGTGGTGGCGATGAAGGTGCGGAACGACCGCTTGCCGTACACGACGGGCATTGACACGAAGCTGCTCTACCCGGCCAGCCAGTTGTTAAGCTCGATCATCACGTTTGGCCCGCAACCCAATAAGGCTGTGGTGGGCGAGAACGCCTTTGCACACGAGGCGGGCATTCACCAGGACGGCTACCTGAAGCACAAGTCGACCTACGAGATCATTGAGCCGTCCGAGGTGGGCGTGCCGGAGTCGAGGCTGGTGTTGGGCAAGCACAGCGGGCGTCATGCGCTGGCGCAGCGCTGCAACGACCTGGGCTTCCGGTTGACGAAAGAGCAGTTGAACGAGATCTATAATCACTTCACAGCGGTCGCCGACCGGAAGAAGGGCGTACGCAACGACGAGATCACGCAGATGATTCAGGATGTGATCGCGCGGACGAAAGAGGGCGCCTGCGCCGACTAACGCGGCCGCGCCAACCAACCAAAGGAAACCATGAACCTTAACGTTCTCATTCTGCCCGGTGACGGCATCGGGCCCGAAGTGACGCGCGAAGCCGTGCGCGTGCTGAACCGTGTCGCCGAGAAGTTCGGCCACACGGTGGAAACGCGGGAAGCGCTGCTGGGCGGCATTGCGATTCACAAGACGGGCGGGCCGTTTCCGGCCGAGACCGAGAAGTTGTGTTTGGAATGCGACGCGACGCTGATGGGCGCGGTGGGCTTGCCGGAGTTTGACGAAGCGCCGCCGGAAAAGCGGCCGGAGAAGGGGCTGTTGGGGATTCGCAAGGCGATGGGCGTCTATGCCAACCTGCGCCCGGTGCGGACCTATGCGGCGCTGATCGACAGCTCGCCGCTGAAGAACGCGCTGGTGGAAGGCACGGACATGATCATCGTGCGCGAGCTGACGGGCGGCATCTATTACGGGACGCCGCGCGGGGTTTCCGGCGAGGGGCCGGAAGAGCGCGCGGTGAATACGATGACCTACACGCGGGCCGAGATTGAGCGGGTGTCGCGGATGGCCTTTGAACTGGCGCGCAACCGGCGCAAGAAACTGACCAGCGTGGACAAGTCGAACGTGCTGGAAAACTCGCAGCTGTGGCGGCGGGTGATCGTCGATGTGGCCAAGGACTATCCGGACGTGACGCTCGACCACCTGCTGGTGGACAACGCGGCGATGCAGTTGGTGTTGAACCCAAGGCGGTTCGACGTGATGGTGACCGAGAACATGTTCGGCGACATTCTGTCGGACGAAGGCGCGGTGCTGGCCGGGTCGATCGGCATGTTGCCCTCGGCTTCGATCGGCGCCCGGCGGCCGTCGGGCGTGTGGGTGGGCTTGTACGAACCGGTGCATGGCTCGGCGCCGGACATCGCGGGGCAGAACAAGGCGAATCCGCTGGGCGCGATCGGCTCGGTGGCGGCGATGCTGGAGTACAGCTTCAATTTGAAGGAAGAAGCGGCGGCGGTGAACCGCGCCATGGAAGCCGTGTTGAACAGCGGCCGCGTGACCGCGGACCTGAAACCGAAAGGCGCGCCGGCGACCACTGAGCAGGTGGGCGCGGGCGTTTGCGAGGCGATCTAACGACATGCCCCAACCACGCACGATCATCGAGAAGCTGTGGGATTCCCACGTTGTGGCCGAGCGCGAAGGCGCGCCGAGCCTGATCTACATTGACCTGCACCTGGTGCACGAGGTCACGTCGCCGCAGGCGTTCGCCGGATTGCGGGCGCGTGGCCTGAAGGTGCGCCGGCCGCAGAACACCTTCGCCACGACGGACCATTCGACGCCGACGACGCCGCGGGCGCTGCCGATTGTCGATCCGATCGCCAAGGCGCAGGTGGAGCAGTTGGAGACCAACTGCAAGGAATTCGGGATTCCCTATTTCGGATTTCAGAGTCCGAAACAGGGTATCGTACACGTAATCGGACCCGAAAACGGCCTGACCCAACCGGGGATGACGGTGGTTTGCGGGGATTCGCACACGGCCACGCACGGCGCCTTTGGCGCTTTGGCGTTCGGCATCGGGACCTCCGAGGTCGAAATGGTGCTCGCCACCCAATGTCTCTTGCAACGCACGTCGCGAACCTACGAAGTGCGCGTGGACGGAACGCTGAAACCCGGCGTGACGGCCAAGGACATCATTCTCGCTCTTATCGCCCGTATCGGCGTGGGTGGCGGCACTGGCTGTGTGTTTGAGTATCGCGGATCGGCAATCAGCGCGCTGACGATGGAAGAGCGCATGACGGTCTGCAATATGTCGATCGAAGGCGGCGCGCGGGCTGGCCTCATCGCACCTGATGATGCCACCTACCAGTTCCTGGCCGGCAAGGCCTTTGTACCCAAAGGCGCCGGCTGGGACGCCGCCGTGGCTCGTTGGAAGACGCTGCCCACCGATGACGGCGCGACCTACGACCACACGATTTCGATCGACGCCAATACGCTTGAGCCGATGATCACCTTCGGAACCAACCCGGGCATGGGGATTCCGGTGTCGGGCGTGGTGCCTGATCCGGCCTCCATCGGTGATCCGCTGGAGCGCGATTCGCTCACCAAGGCGCTCAAGTACATGGACCTGCAGCCGGGCAAGCCGCTGGCCGGGCAGCCGATCAACGTGGTGTTTGTGGGCAGTTGCACGAACTCGCGCATGAGCGATTTGCGCGCGGCTGCGGGCGTATTGAAGGGCCGCAAGGTGAACCCGAAGGTCCGCATGATGGTGGTGCCGGGGTCGATGGAGATCAAGCGGCAGGCCGAAGCCGAGGGCTTGGACAAGGTGTTCCGCGAAGCCGGGGCGGACTGGCGCGAAGCCGGTTGCTCGATGTGCATCGCCATGAACGGCGACCAGTTGCAGCCGGGTGAGTATAGCGTGTCGACCTCGAACCGCAACTTCGAAGGCCGGCAGGGCAAAGGCGGGCGCACGTTCCTGGCCTCGCCGTTGACCGCCGCCGCCAGCGCCGTGACTGGCGTGGTGACCGACATCCGCACGCTCAAGAGCTAAGAGAGAGGAAGCACAACACCATGGCCAAGTTCACGACCTTGACGAGCCGCATGATGCCGATGGCGGTGGATAACATCGATACCGACCAGATCATCCCGGCGCGCTTCCTGAAGACGATTTCCAAGGAAGGGCTGGACAAGCAGCTCTTCAACGACTGGCGCTACGACGCCGAGGGCAAGCCGAAACCGGATTTCATCCTGAACGCTCCGGAATGGCAGGGCGTGGCGATTCTGCTCGCAGGCGATAACTTCGGCTGCGGCAGCTCGCGCGAGCATGCGCCGTGGGCGCTCACGCAGTGGGGCTTCCGGGCGATTGTCTCCACATCGTTCGCCGACATCTTCAAGAGCAACGCGCTGAAGAACGGGCTGGTGCCGGTGGTGGTTTCGCGCGAGGTCCACGCGAAGCTGTTTGCTCTGGTGGAGAAGGACCCGCAGGCGCAGGTGACGATCGACCTGGCGTCGCAGACGGTGGCGCTGCCCGATGGCACGAAGGTGGAGTTCCCGGTGGATGGGTTCTCGAAGCATTGCTTGCTTGAGGGCGTGGATGAGCTGGGTTACATCCTGAAGCAGATGCCGGCGATTGAAGCGTACGAAGCGAAGAAGGATGTGGAGTTGAATACGCTGCAGCCGGCGTAGGGGGCGCGGGTGCGTCCGGTATACTGGAACGCGCTATGCGACGCCGTCACGTTTTTCCTTTGATTGCTGCTCCCTTTGTTTCGCGGGCCGGTGCGGCCGATGCCGGCCGGCTGGCGTTGATCCGCACGCGCATGGAAGAAGCCGTGGCCCGTGGCGGTGTGTGCGGCGCGGTGACGTTGGTGGCGCAAGGCGGCAAGGTGGTGCATCACGAGGCGGTGGGTTCGCTGGATGTGCCTAAGTCCAAGCCTATGGCCAAGGACTCGATCTTCCAGATCATGTCGATGACCAAGCCGGTGACGGGCGTGGCCGTGATGATGCTGGCCGAGGAAGGCCGGCTGGCGCTGACCGATTCTGTGGAGAAGCACCTGCCCGAGTTTCGCGGGCTAAAGGTGATCTCCGAACGGCACGCCGACGGAAGCCTGACGCTGCGCAAGCCGTCGCGGCTGATCACGCTGCGCGACTTACTCACACATACTTCCGGGCTGCCCGAGTATGGGCCTGAGGGCGGTGCGTTTTACTCCAAGATGAATTTGACGCTGGCCGAGGCCGTGCTGCAGTGGTCGCAGTCGAACTTACTGTTTGAGCCGGGGACGAAGTGGCAGTATTCGAACCCTGGCATCGCGGCGCTGGGGCGGATTGTGGAGGTCGTCTCGGGGCAGAAGTATGAGGATTTCCTGGCCGAGCGCATCTTCACGCCGCTGGGGATGACCGACAGTTTCTTCTTTCCTCCGGCGGCCAAGCATGCGCGCATTGCCGATGTGATGGTGGGTGTGCCGAACGCAAAGCCGGTGGGGATGGGGGATCGCATCTTTCGCAAAGGGTCGAAGTACCCGATGCCAGAGGGCGGGCTGTATTCCACGGCAACGGACTTACTCGCGTTCTACCAGATGAACCTCAACCGGGGCACTTACAACGGCAAGCGGCTGCTGGCTCCGGCGTCGGTAGATGTGATGACGAAGTGGCACAACCTGGGCATGACCCCGGCGGCGCACAATACGGGGCAGGGCTACGGGCTGTCGTGGGCGGTGGTGAAGGAGCCGCTGGGCGAGCTGATGCTGACGCCCGAGGGCGCTTACGGGCACGGCGGGGCGTTTGGCACGCTGGGCATGGTGGATCCGAAGAACAACGCTGTGCTGGTGTACCTGATCCAGCGCATGGGGCCGGGGCCGGATACAGGGCGCAACGCGTTTGTGGAGATTGCCGGGGCGGCGGTGTCGAGTTAGTTTGAGTTACTGAATCACTTCGAGCGGCCGGAGGTCGATGGAGCCGTTGTGGAGCGGGGCCCATTGGTCGGTGCCCAGGACGGCGCGGTTGGGGTCGCTTTCGACGGCGAGGCCTTGTTCGACGGCGTAATAGAAGTTACTGCCGGCCTTGGCCTGATAGCGGTTGCCTTGGGAGTCCTGCATGCGGACGGTGCCGCTGAGCAGGTCGCCCCTGGCCTCGGCGCGGCGGCCTGAGGACTCCATGCGTTCCTCAAACATGCGCTGGCCGAGTTCGGCCTGGCCGCGCAGGTAGTTCATGGTGGCGTTGGCGTCCTTCTGCGCCGCGCCGCGGTTGGCCATCACCCATTGCACATTCCATTGCAGGGAGGCGATGACGCGGGCCATGAGGCGCGCGCCTTGGGCCTCATTCCCTTGTGCGGCGATGAAGCCGTTGATGTTGCGCTGGAGGCTGCCGGCGAGGAGGTTGGGATCGACCGAGGGCATGAAGGTGGTGTTGGCGGCGATGCGTCCGGCGACGGGCGTGCCGTTGCGGGTGGCGGTGAAGTCGACTTCGCCGAACGCATTGCGCACGCCGCGCAGGCCGGCGTTGGCGGGCAGGCGGTCGGCGTCTTGCGAGAGGTCGGTGCGGTCGCGGCGGTTGGTGATCTGGATGGCGCTGAGGCCATAGTCGCTCCCGAGGCCGCGCTGGACGTAGCTTTCGGCGAGTTGGGTACCGGTGGCGTATTGGCACCAGCCGCCGTAGCCGCCGGTGCCGGGGACCTGCATGGTTTGCGGGCCGGGCACCATGCAGGTGGCCAGCCGCGAGTCACCGATCCAGAGCGTGGACAGGCCGTCGGGACTGGTGAAGCGGAAGGCGGCGCGGACGTCGAGGTTGCTAACGCGAGTGATGCCGCCTTCGGCGCGCCAGCCAGCGGGTTTCATGACGGAGAATGCACTTTCGGTGGGGTCGCGCCACTGCTCCAGCGGAGGTTCGGCCGGAGCGCTGGGGGCAGAGGGCGAGGTGGGCGTGGCATAGGAGAAACTGCGCAGCAGCGAGAGCAGTTGGGGGCGGGTGGAAGCGAACTCAACGGCGGGGGCGGCGAGCCCGAAGAGCATAGCGGCGTTGGGTCCGGCGGCCGAACAGAGAACAGCGGCGCGAATCTGGCCCGCGTGCATGGTGAACTCGGCGAGGGCGCTGCCGCGGTTCCGAGGGCGGACGCTGACGCCCGTGGCATTGGGGAATGCGCCCCAACCGTTAGACATCGCGCCCTGGAGCAGCGAGCCGCAGCTATCGAGGCGGCCGACGACGGGGGCGACGACTATATAGGATTTGCGGTCGCCTGAAACGACGGCCACCTGGCCGTTGCCGAGCTTCTGCACCTTCCAGCCCGAGGGAACGCGGATGCGGAAGCCGTCGGGGTCTTCGTGCCAGGCGGAGGTCCAGTCGCCGCTCACTTCGGCGAGCTTTCGCTGCGCCGCCGAGCAGCCTCCGAGAACCAGAACCGCCAGGATGATGCCGATTGCCCTCATGCCCGTGTTGGCGCAATCGGCAGGGGGAATGACTCACGCGGCGGTGCGTGGCGGTGGGCCAGGTGCGCGGCGTGGGCCGGCGGTGGGTGGGCGGGGCGCGGAGGTCAGTGCGCGGCGCGTTCGGCCCAACGTGTGGTTTCGCGGTTGACGGCGGTGATGGCGGCGACCACCTCTTCGTCGGGGCGCTCCTGTTCATCAAGGAGGCCGCGGCGGCGGACGCGGTTGGCCTGGTAGGCGCCGCAGAGGTGGAAGCCGACGCAGTTGGGGTTGTCGCGGAGGACGGCCATCACGTCGGCGTACTTCTTCGTGTCGTGGCGCACGACGCCGCTGGGGGTGCGCAGGTTGCCGGCGCCGTCGGCGAGGAGGATGGGGAGGTCGACGACGCCGCGCCATTTGTCGAAATCGGCGCGGACCTTTGCGGGAGCGCCGAACTGCTGGAAGCTGAGGACGTCGATATAGGGGCGGGCGGCGAGGACAACTTCTTCGGGCAGGGCGGCTGCGGCTTCGTAGCGGTCGCCGAGGATGAGGTGGTTGCGATCGTAGCGTCGAATGGCATCGTGGGTCACCTTGTAGTAGCGCGTGGCGAGGGCGGTGAGCTCCTTGCGGCCGGCTTCGGTGGTGAGGCGGGCGGGGTCGAAGAGCGGTCCCTTCCATTCGTTTTCGGGGCGGGTGTGGACCCAGGTGGGGCAATCGACATAGAAATAGCCGATGAGCTTGGGGTCGCGCGCGAAGGGGACGCAGTGTTCGCGGGCGACGTGGTCGCACCAGTCTTCGAACTCAGTGGCGAAGAGGTCGGGGTGTCGGGTTTGGGCCTCCCACTGGTGGAATTCCGTAAAGGGGAGTAAGTGGCAGTACGGCAGGCCGAGCCACTGGTACTCATCAAACGTGAAGGGGCGGGAGTGGCTGTGATTGGTTGGACCGCGGACGATGACCTCCTGGTTCCAGCCGAGGCAGTTGAAGCCCCAGCGCAGGAGGTCTGGGCGGACTTTGTCGCGCAGCCAGCGCTCCATGTTGTTGGAGTAGCGGGAGTGCCACAGGCCGCCGTCGGGGCCATAGCGGAGGGTGGCCGGGTCGAGGTGGTTGAGGCCGAGCGAGAAGGTGTGTTTGCCGGAAGGGTCGAGGAACCACCAGCGTCCGGCGTGGCGCGTGACGCGGAAAAAAGAATCCGCCGCCCCAAGGAGAACGGGGGCGGCGGTGATAGACAGGGAGTGGAGAAAATTGCGGCGATTGAGCGCGGGCATCGCGAGGCGATGCTATCACGGATCGCGAGGTGTTATTTGCGGCCGTCGCCAAGCAGGGCCACGGGCGCAGTGGCGGAGCGGCCGATGGAGAAAAACTGGAGGAAGCGGCGGCGGTAGCGCGGTTTGGTGGCTTCCACGGGGCGGCCGGCCAACTGCGAGGCAAAAGCCTGGAAGCGGGGGGCCCATTCGCGCACCGGTTTACCCTCGATCAGGGCGCGGTGGACGGCGGTGTTGTGCGCCGGCACCTCGCAGGAAACAGGCAGGCCGAGTGAGCGTTCGACGTCGGATTTGCGGAACTCGGCGCGCGAGTTGGTGCGGTTCAGCACGAGGGTGACCTTCTTGGCGCAGCCGAGGCCATCAAGCAGGTGGAGCTTGCAGTAGGCCAGCCGCAGGGAGGCGACGTCGGGGGTGGCGACGAGGACGATTTTGGAGCTTTGCTGGAGGACGATCTGGGCGGTTTCGTCGAGCGAGCCGGGCAGGTCGCAGGCGACCACGTCGTAGTAGGCGCGGGCGAAATCGAGGACGCGGCGGAGCGGGGCGGCTTCCGCGGCGTGGGCGCCGAGGTAGTCCTCGCCGGAGAGCACGTCGAGCTGGCCGAAGGAGCGGACCATCTTGTCCCAGACGTCTTCATCGAGCTGGCCGGCGCGCTCGAGGGCGTGGCGCACCGAAAAGCTGTTGTCCTGTTTCAGCATGAAGGCGAGCTGGCCGTTGAAGGGGTCGGCGTCGACCAGCAAGGCGCGCTGGCGCATGGCCATGGCGGCGCAGGTATTGAGGGCGATGGTGGAGGCGCCGGCGCCGGGCTTGGCGGGCATGAAGCTGATGATCTTGGTTCCGGATTCAGCAGTCTGGAAGCCGTTCTTGGGGTCGAGGATGCCCAGCAGGAGCTTCACGCAGGAGTCGACCATAGGTTGGTCAAAGGGTGCGATGAGGTAGTCGCGGATGCCGTGGCGCATGGCCTCGACGATGCCGGCGGTGGAGCTGTGGATGGCGACCAGGGCCGGACGCGTGGGGAGAGTGCCGATGGCCTCCAGGATGCGCGCGGCGGCGGTGGCGTTGTCCAGGTCGAGGAAGACGACGTTGGCGGCCAGCCCGCTGATGACGCGGGCCAGTTCGTCACTGGTCGGGTAGCGGGTGTATTCCTTAGCCAGTTCAATGGGTTCACCCGTGCCGGCGAGCGAGGCCTCCAATTGGCTGATCGTCGTGGGCGAGGGGGAAATAATAATCGCGCGAATCATCTGGGTTCTCCGAAATCGGTGGTCGCCGGTCACTGCCGGTCTGAGGCTAGTGTAGGGGGCGGGGCGGGGTAGACCAAGCTGGACAAAGGTACCGAATCGAGTACCTGTACGAGTGGAGTACGGGGCAGGGGGAGGTCTAGAGAGGGGGTACCAGAAGGGGGTGCTGCCGGGCGCGGAACTGGCTGAAAATCGGACTTGTGGACTGCCCAACCGGGGACGATGCCTTACCTGAGAGCGCCCAAGACGCAGTCCAGGGTCCCACGACGAAGCGGAAAATCCCCCCGCCTATTCACCATCCTGAGGCCGCAGTCATCTCTCAATCCTGATGGTGTGTCGATTCCGCCGATCCTCGTCTCTATGGTGGCCGTCCCCCGCTGGAACCACCCCCCCCCCCCCCCCCCCCCCCCCCCCCCCCCCCCCCCCCCCCCCCCCCCCCCCCCCCCCCCCCCCCCCCCCCCCCCCCCCCCCCCCCCCCCCCCCCCCCCCCCCCCCCCCCCCCCCCCCCCCCCCCCCCCCCCCCCCCCCCCCCCCCCCCCCCCCCCCCCCCCCCCCCCCCCCCCCCCCCCCCCCCCCCCCCCCCCCCCCCCCCCCCCCCCCCCCCCCCCCCCCCCCCCCCCCCCCCCCCCCCCCCCCCCCCCCCCCCCCCCCCCCCCCCCCCCCCCCCCCCCCCCCCCCCCCCCCCCCCCCCCCCCCCCCCCCCCCCCCCCCCCCCCCCCCCCCCCCCCCCCCCCCCCCCCCCCCCCCCCCCCCCCCCCCCCCCCCCCCCCCCCCCCCCCCCCCCCCCCCCCCCCCCCCCCCCCCCCCCCCCCCCCCCCCCCCCCCCCCCCCCCCCCCCCCCCCCCCCCCCCCCCCCCCCCCCCCCCCCCCCCCCCCCCCCCCCCCCCCCCCCCCCCCCCCCCCCCCCCCCCCCCCCCCCCCCCCCCCCCCCGCCAGGCACGCGTCTACCACTCGGCGTAGGGCGTGCCTTCGAGGCTGGTTTTGTCGCTGCCGCTGCGGACGTCGTAGATGCCGGGTTCGGTCTGGCTGACGCTGGTGAGGGCGTCCTCCATGATGATCTTCCAGGTGGAGTTGGAGCCGGTTATGGGGTCTTCGGGAACCTGGCGGAGGTAGCCGGCCTGGACGAGGTCTTCGAGCGACTGGGGGCCCTTCTGCTTGTCGTAGGTGAACTCGTCGATGACGGTGCGGATGGTGAAGAGGTTGTTGCGGAGGACGGTTTCCTTGGTGCGCTGGACCATCTTCTGGTAGATGGGCACGGCGATGGAGACGAGGATCGAGATGATGGTCATCACGATGATGATCTCGATCAGGGTGTAGCCGGCGCGGCGGCGTGTGAGGCGTGGGGTCATCGTGGTTACCACTCCGAATAGGGGTTCCGTCGGCGGCCTTCTCATAGGTGAGTGAGTAGACGGCAAAGACGTTCTGGCCGCCCCAACTGGTGGATTTGGGGTCGTCGCGGGTGGAGCGCATGCCCCATTCGGCGCGTCCGGTAAAGGGGTCCTTGGGGATGCGGCGGAGGAACTTCACCTTCTTTTCGACCTGGCCGCTGACCTTGACGCCTTCGACGAGCACTTCGAGCGACTCTGGGTAGTTGTCGGTGTCGATCTTCTGCTGGCCGAGCATGTTGGCGTCGGCGGCGTCCTTATATTTGTCGATGGCGGTGTGGATTTCGCGCAAGGCCCAGCGCAGTTCGCGCTCCTTGTCGCGGCGCACTTTATAGCGGGCCAGGGGCACGGCCATGGTGGCCAGCAGCATGAGGATGGTGAAGGCGACGATGACTTCGACGAGCGTCATGCCCGCCTGGCGTCGCGTGAACGTGCGCGGCGCGCGCATGGCTTACTCCACCACCACCCTCGCGACGGGCGGCGCGGCGTTGAGGGTCTGCATCTGAGAGTTGCGCAGCGTGAGTTCGGTGAGGCGGACCTCGGTGGTTCCCTTGCCGACGACCTGGAACATGAGCGACACCAGGCCGCCCGAGCCATTCACGCCGGGCGTGCCGGGGAGGCGGCTGAGCAGAATCGAAGCTTCGCCGGCGTCGTTGCGGATGTTGCGTGAGAACAGCGGCGTCTGGCCGTCGGAGGCCATCAGGTTGCCGCGCACGACATCGTTGAGGCGGAGGATTTTAGGATCGAACGAGACGCCCATGGGCGAGCCGAAGAGGTCACTGACGCCTTCCGCGTTGAGGGTGAGGACGATCATGCCGCCGAGTGTGGCACGGGATTCGGCGGGGAGGAAACGGACCGCGACGCCTCCGGCGGCGGGCGGTGGGGCGGGGGCGGCAGGCGGCTGCGGAGTGGGGGTCGGTTCGGGGGCCGGCGGTGGGGGCGGTTCAACGGCGCTGGGGGCGGGCTGCGGCGTGGGTTCGGGGGTAGCGGTGGCGGCCGGGGCGGGCGGCTTGGGACCGGCCATGAGCTGGCCCATCAGGTTCTGCGGCGGTGGCGCCAGCGGCTGGCCGGTGCGCTGGGCAACGGGTTCTTCCTCGCGCGGGGCGTAGGTGAGCTTGACGACCTGCTCCGAGCCGGCGGCTACGCCTTTGAGATTTTGCTCATCCACGTTGAGGCTGCGGATGATGTGCGGGATGAGGACGATCATGAGTTCGCTCTGGCCGCGTTCGATGGACTCGCTGGAGAAGAGGCGGCCGAGAATCGGCACCTGACCGAGGCCGGGAATCCCGCTCATGGTCTTGGTGTCCTGGTCCTGCACGAGGCCGCCGAGGATGCTCATTTCGCCTTGCCGCAGGCGGACGTTGTGGCTCAATTTGCGCTGGCCGATGACGGGCTGGGTGAGGCCGCCGACGTCGATCTGGTCGCGGATGTTGGAGACGTCGATTTCCACCTGCAGGCTGACCTCGTCGGCGGTGTGGATCTTGGGGGTGATGTCGACGTTTACGCCGACATCGGCGAAGTTGAACTGGGTGGAGACAAGGGGGGAGACGCCGACGCTGCCGACGCCGGGCTGAAAACTGCCCGTGGCGTAAGGATATCGGTCGCCAATCTTCAACGACGACTTGACGCTGTCGACGGCGCGCACCTGGGGCGATTGCAGGACGCGCGTGCCGCGGTCGCTCATGAGGGCCTGGAGCAGGGCGCCGGGCAGGGTGAGGGAAAAGTCCTTGGAGGTGATGCGATTGAGGTTGGAGAGCGGGATGTTGGTGTTGGTGGAGGTGGTGGTGTCGTCAGCGGAGGTGGTCGTTCCAGGCGAGGTGATGGAGGAACGCGGGCTGAAACCGACCGGGATGCGGATGCCGGAGGTGCCGCCGTTGACGATGCTGGCGGCGAGATCGCGCGTGCGGGTGCGGTTGGCTTCCATCACGAGGACGTCGATGACGACTTCGCTCTTCGGTTTGTCGAGGTCGGAGACGACTTTTTCGGCCAGGGCGACCTGGTCGACGGTGCCGCGGACCATGAGCGCGCTGTGGGTGTTGTAGGTGAGCACGCGGCGGATATCGGTGAGCGTGCGCAGGGCGGTGGCGATCTCCTGGAGTTCCTGGGGCGTGGTGACGTTCTTGATGTAGAAGGTCTTCACGACCATGTCCTGGAAGTCGCGCAGCTTGGTGACGTTGTCGTTGGTGACGAAGATGGTGGTGTCGCTGAGGGGCTTCCAGTAGGTCTTGGTGAGGACGCCGAGCTGGTCGAGCGCCTGTTCGAGCGAGATGCGGGTGACGTCCATCGAGTAGTTCTTGCCGGGGTTCTGGAACTCGGGGTCGAAGACGACGTTGACGCCGGTGAGCTTGCCGAGGGTCTCATAGAGGACCTTGATCGGCTGGTTGTTCATGCGCAGTTGGGAGACCTGGCGGGAGAGGGGTTTGAGGACCGGCACATCCTGGATGGCGGCGATGCGGCGCTCGGTTTCCTGCTGGGCCTGCTCGGCGGGGGTAAGGACGCCGGCGGCGGGTTTGCCACCCTTGGCGCGTTCGATCATATCGAGGGTGCGCTTAAGTTCGGTGCGGGCGAGGACGCTGGAGGGGTCGATGGCGACGGCTTTGCGGAATTCAGCGGCGGCTTCTTCCAGCTTGCCTTCGTCGCGCAGGGCTTTGGCGGCGTCGGCGTGTTTGAGGCCGGCCTGGAAGCGGACGCGCTGGGCCGACATCTGGTAGGCGGCGTCCTGGGGGTCTTCGGCGAGGGCCTGCTCGAAGAGCTCCAGGGCTTTGTCGTAGTCCTTTTTGGACTCGGCCAGTTTGCCGTCCTTGAGGAACTTTTCGCCCTTCTTTGTGCGGGCGTCCAGCGGCGAAAGCGTAAGCGTTACGCTCAAAAGTATCGCCAATGCATTGATGATAAATGGCTTAGAGTTCAACATGCGCGCACGTGTTAGGATGGACCTCGGGCCCATCTAATCCATTGACGGGCAACCCCTTGCGAGCGTGCAGGGGAACTTTCACCATATGGCCGCCACCGAGAAACAGCAGTTTAAAATTCTGGCCGACAACCGGCAGGCACGGCACAACTACTTCCTTTCGGATTTCCTGGAGGCGGGGTTGGCGCTGACCGGGACCGAGGTGAAGTCGGCGCGCGAGGGCAAGGTGCAACTGGTGGACTCCTACGCCGAGATAGTGGGCGGCGAGGCGTGGCTGGTGAACGCCCACTTTTCGCCGTATTCGCATGGCAACCGGGCTAACCATGCCGAGATGCGGAAGCGGAAGCTGCTGCTGCACAAGGGCGAGATTGAGAAGCTGGGGGCGAAGACACGGGAGCGGGGCTTCACGCTGGTGCCGACGAAGGTGTATTTGAAGAACGGCCTGGTGAAGGTGGAACTGGCGCTGGCCAAGGGCAAACAGCACCACGATAAGCGCGAGTCGATCAAGCAGCGCGAGAATGAGGCCGAGGCCAAAGCGGCGGTGGCGCGTTCGAGGCGGAAGTTTCAGGAGGGGTAGGGGTGGCTGGGCGCCATCCTAAAGCCGAGGACGATCCCCCACTCCCTCTGGGTCGGAAATTGACGAGCAGGCAGAGCGCCGCCGGAGGCTCCAGTGTTGAGCACCGCCATGTGGTCGTTGGTGAGACGTTCGGCGCACTTCAACTCAATGACGAGGACCTCCTCCACCAGGATGTCAGCGAAATACTCTCCCACGCCGTGGCCCTTGTAGGTGACAGGGATCGAAGCTTCCGCCGAGGCCGCGATCCCGCGCAGTTGGAGTTTGTGGAGCAGTGCACGCTGGTAGACCTTTTCCAGGAATCCAGCACCGAAGGTGTGGATACACGAGGACGGCGCCCCATCCCCCCCCCCCCCCCCCGCCCCCCCCTCTTCCCCCTTCGCCTCCCGCCGCAGATGAACCGGGCGCAGATAAGAACAGAGCCGGGAATTCGGCTGCCGGTACACTGGGGAGGAAGCCGAGTGACCGGCGGGAGGGTGGATGGCGAAGCGGGCTTTGAAGCTGCGGTTGGTGTGCTGGAAGCCGGAGGTGGCGGCGGAGCGGGCGGCGGCGCTTGAGGCGGCGGGGTTTGTGGTGAACGCTGAGCCCATGACGGTGACGAAGTTCGTGGCGCACTTCAAGAGCGTGAATCCCGATGCGCTGGTGATTGACCTCGATCTGCGGCCGTCGCACGGTCACATGATCGCCAAGGCGTTGCGTTTGCATCCGTCGATTTGCAGGATTCCGATTGTGTTCGTGGGCGGGGCGGCGGAGAAGGTGGCAAGGTGCGGGCCGAGTTGCCCGATGCGGCGTACACGGAGTGGGCCAAGGCTCCGGCGGCGATACGGGCGGCCATTCGCAATGCGCCCGCCGAGCCGCTGAAGCCGGAACCCTACATGAAGAAGTTCGAGGGCACGCCGCTCACCAAGAAGCTCGGTTTCAAGGACGGGATGAAGGTGGCGCTGCTGGGCGCGCCCGATGGCTTTGAAGAGACGCTGGGCGATCTGCCCGAAGGACTCACGTTCACGCCAAGGGTGAACGCGGCGACGCAACTGGTGATGTGGTTCATCCGGTCGAACCGTGAGTTGGAAGGGGAGACGCCGTTTCTGGCGGCGCGCTTGCCCGAGGGCGTGTCGGTGTGGATGGTGTATCCGAAGGCGGCGGGGCGCATCAAAGCCGATGTGAACCAGAACACGGTGCGGGCGGTGGGGTTGGCCAACGGGCTGGTGGATTACAAGATCTGCGCGGTGGATGCGGATTGGACGGGGATGAAGTTCGCGCGGAAGAAAGTGAAGTAGGGAAGGGGACCCGCCGGCGAGCCGTTGAGTCCCCGAGATGGATTTGATTTAGCTGCCGATGATGTTGAAGGCGGCCATGGGGGCACGCTCGCCACCGGGAACCTGGAGGTCGGGCATCGGTTTCGCTGTGAAGAGCTTGCGGCAGGGCTTGGCGATCCAGCGGGCCCAGCGATTGGAGCTCTTGCGGCGGGCGCTGTCGGCGGCGATGCCGGTGTTGGCGTACATCTGGCGGTAGAGTTTGGAAATGAGCACGAAGGCGAGGCGCGCCTTGAGGCTCTTCACGCAATCGGCTCGCTTCCAGATGTTGGTGAGGCTGTAGAAGTCGTCCCACACCTTTTGCGTGCGCATGCGGATCTCTTCGGCGCTCATGGTGGGGTGCGGCATGTAGAGCTTGGGCCGCTTCCAACCGGGGATGCGCCAGTAGCGGGTGAGCGGCACGCCATCCACCTTGGCGATGGCGTCGCCTTGCTCCTTTTCCCAGCGCTGGAAGTCGACGGTGCCGGGGAAGGGGGTCATCATCACGAACTGGGCGAAGGTGACCTTGGCCTCCTGCGCTAGCTTGGCGGTGGCTTCGAAGGTGTCGGCGCGGTCAGTGGGCAGGCCGAAGATGAAGGAGCCGAGGACGTGGACGCCGTGGTTCTTGAAGGTCTGCAACTGCGCGGTGAGGTTTTCGCCGGACTGGTTGAAGTCCTTGAAGACGGCCTTGAGGCCTTCTTCGGTGACGGCTTCAACGCCGACCAGGGCGCCCTTGATGCGGGCGTTGCGCATGGCGTCGAGGAACTCGGTATCCTCGGCGGCCTCCATGGTGATCTGCGTGAAGAAGATCATGTCCGAGGGCAGGTCGGCCATGCGGCGCATGAGGTCGAAGCGCTCTTCGCGCATGGAGGTGAGTTCGTGGATGCGGTCCTGGTTGCCCTGGCGTTCGGCGAGGCGGATGTCGGTGAGGGTGACGGGGTAGAAGTTGTCATCGGCCAGCGCGATGAAGCGGTAGCCGATGCGGCGCAGCTCGACGATTTCCTGAATGACGAGGTCGTTGGTGCGCTGGCGCGGTTTCTGGCCGTCGGTTTTCCACACCGAACAGAAGGAGCAGTGCTTGGGGCAGCCGCGCACGGTTTGCACGGAGGCCCACATGTAGTTGTCCTTGGGGATGAGATCCCAGCGGGCGGCGCGGAGGTTGGCGCCTTCCACGCGGCCGCCATCGTAGAGCGGCTGCGGGTTGCCGGCGGCGCAATCGGCGATGACGCGGGCCCAGATCTCATCGCCATCGCCCTTGACGACGGCGTGCGCGCCGCCGTGTTCGCGCAGTTCTTCCGGGTAGAGCGTGGCGTGGATGCCGCCATAGACGACCCAAGCGCCTTTCTCACGTGCCAGGCGGCCTACTTCCATGCCGCGCAGAACGTTGGCGGTGTGGACGCCGATGCCGACAATGTCGCCGGCCTGCACGCTGTCGAGATTGATGGAGGTGATCGTCTCGTCGACGATGACCGGATCGCCGTACTTACGGGGAGTGGCGGCGGCCAACACGAAGAGCCAGCGCGGGGTGATGACCGCGGTCCCGAACGCAACGTCGCTTGGATTGACAAGGTGAATGCGCAATGAGGTCTCGTTCCTTTCAGAGTTGAACGCCAGTGCAAAATCGGCGAGCGGCGCCGTGGGTCACGAGCGATGACTGTGGATGATTGAGTGTAACAGAGGGAGGGGCGGCAGGTGTGGCGGTAACGTGGAGAACTTGTGTCGGGCGGGCGACTATGGTGTAATCCCGGCGATGGTGTTGGCGGCGCAACTTCCGAGCCCGTGGGTGAGTTCGGAGAATTTGCGCGCGATGATGACCAACTACGCGCTGGCGACCAGCGGCGGGGCGGTGAGTGAACAGGGCGGTTTGACGCTGGTGAACTCGGGCGTTTCGTTTTCCGCATTTAACGCGGCGCTGCTGAGCGGCCCGGCGGTGGAGCGGCCTTCGGATTTGCAGGCTCGGTTGCGGGCGGCGCAGCGCTATTTCCACAGCGAGAAGATGCCGTGGAGTTTCTGGATGCCGGATGAGATTGTGGCCGCGCCGGTGCGGGAGTCGTCGAGCGTGGCCATCCGGGCAAGCGGCTTGCGCTGGGTGGCGCAGCATGAGGGGATGGTGGCCGGCGATCTGGCAGAACCGCGGCGCGAGCTGCCGGCGCTGGAGTTCCGGCGGGTGTTTGACCGCGTCACGCGGGCGCACTTTGCGCGCTTGTCGAGTTCGGTGTTCGATCTGCCCGCGCCCATTTCCACGGCCGTGTATGGCCAGCAGGGCTTTTGGCGCGGCACCATGTCGGCCTGGGTCGGTTACTGGAACGGCCACGCCGTGTGTTGCGCGGCCACCGAGCCGGCGGCGGGTGTGATTGGCGTCTACAGCGTGGCCACGCATCCGAGCTTCCGGGGACGCGGGTTCGGCGAATCGATTACGCGGCATGCGCTGTGTGAGGCGCGCACGGCGACCGGGCTGCAGCCGTTTATCTTGCACGCCACGCGGGCCGGGCAGCCTCTCTACCGCCGGATGGGCTTTCGCTACTCGACGCGGCTCGACGTCTTCGTCTCCACCTAAACTGAGAAGTTGCCACTGCCAGTTTGCGCCGTTCTCGACAACATCCGCAGCCTCTACAACGTGGGGAGCATTTTCCGCACGGCCGACGCGGCCGGCGTGGAGCGGTTGATCCTGTGCGGCATCACGGCCGCGCCGCAGCCTTTCCTGGGCAAGGCGTCGCTGGCGCTTCGCAAAACAGCGCTGGGGGCCGATGAGCGCGTGGCCTGGGAGCAATCGCGTAACGGCGTGGCGGCGTTGGCGCGGCTGCGCCTGGCGGGCTATCGCGTGGCGGCGATTGAGACGGGCGAGGGAGCGGTGGATCTGTTTGACTGGCAGCCCGAATTTCCCCTGGCGGTGGTGTTCGGCAACGAGGTGGAGGGCGTGTCGCCGGCGATGCTCGATATGTGCGATGTGCGCGTGAGCCTGCCGATGCACGGCATCAAACGGTCACTGAACGTAGCCACGGCGGCGGGTGTTGTGTTTTATGAGCTGCTGCGGAGGCAGCGGTTAGTCGTACAATCTCCCGTATGACCAGACGGTTCGTCAGCGCGTCCCTTGTCCTCCTGCTGAGCGGCGCCTGTTTCGCCCAACAGCTGATGCACTGGCCGGTGCGCGGCACGCGCGAGATGGTAGGCGCGGCCAACAACTTCGAGGTCGAGGCGGGCTTCCGCATGCTGGCTCAGGGCGGCAACGCGATTGACGCTGGGGTGGCGGCGACGCTGGCGGCGGCGGTCACCGAGCAGGCGCGCTTTGGGCTGGGCGGGGAAATGCCGCTCATCATCAAGATGAAGGGCAAGCCGGTGCGCATCGTGAGCGGCGTGGGCATTGCGCCGAAGCTGGCGACGCCGGAGTTCTATGCCAAGCGTCCGCCGGAGCCTTGGGAAGACGCGCAGCGGATGAGCCCGATTCCCGCTGTCGGCATCCTGGCCGCGATCACGCCGGGTGTGTTCGACGGGCTGATGCTGGCGCTGGAAACCTACGGCACGAAGAGCTTTGCCGAGGTGGTGGCGCCGGCCATCGAGTATGCCGACGGGTTCCCAATCGGCGAGGAGTATGCGAACTTCATTTTCACGCACCAGCGGCTCATCGGGCTGTGGCCCACCTCGCGCGACTACTTCTTCGTGAATGGGCAGCCGCCGCCGGTGGGGTCGCTGTTTCGCCAGCCGGTGATCGCCAAGACGCTGCGCGAACTGGCGGCCGTGGAGAAAAAGGCGCGCGGCAATCGCGCCAAAAAGATCATGGCCGTGCGCGACTACTTCTATAAGGGGCCGATTGCCAAGCGCATCGCGGAGTTCAGCGAGAAGAACAATGGGTTAATCCGCTATGAGGATATGGTGGCGAGCCGGGCTTCGTTTGATGAGCCGGTGACGGGGACCTATCGCGGCTACACGATCGTGAAGCCGGGCTTCTGGACGCAGGGGCCGGTGATGATCCAGGCGCTGCAGTTGCTCGAAGGCTTCGACCTCAAGGCGATGGGGCACAACTCGCCGCAGTATTTGCATACGGTGATCGAGGCGGTGAAGCTGGCCTTTGCGGACCGCGACCGCTATTATGGCGATCCGAAGTTCAGTTCGATTCCGGCTGCGACGCTGCTGAGCGGCGACTATGCGGCCACGCGGCGGCGGATGATCGATCCGGCGCGGGCGTCGATGGATCACCGGCCTGGTGTGATTGCCGGCGTGGCGCCGCTGCCGGCCTCGGCGCGGCGGACAGGTGACGCCAAGGACAACGAGTATGCCACCGATACGACCTCAGTGGATGTGGTGGACCGCTGGGGGAACGCCTTTTCGGCAACCCCGAGCGGGGCCTGGCTGCCTTCGGTGATTGCCGGCGACACAGGGATTCCGCTCAGCACACGCGGGCAGAGTTTTGTTTTAACCGAAGGCCACGCCAACCGCATCGCGCCGGGCAAACGGCCGCGCGTGACGCTGAGCCCGACGATGGTGTTGAAGGACGGCGAGCCGTTCCTGATCATGTCCACGCCGGGCGGCGACAACCAGGACCAGGCGATGGCGCAGGTGTTACTGAACATCATCGAGTTCGGCATGAACGCGCAGCAGGCGGCCGAGGCGCCGCGCTTTCAGACCGAGCATTTCTACACCTCGTTTGCGACGCATGAGTTCGCGCCGGGGCGGGTGAACCTGGAGCGGCGGATTCCGGCGCAGACGATTGACGCGCTCAAAGCGCTGGGCCACCAGGTTGAGGTGCGCGGTGAATGGAGCAACGGTTCGGCTCCGGTGATGATCATGATTCACGACGGAGTGCTCGATGGCGGTGCGGACCCGCGGCGCGGGCGCTACATCTTCGGGCGGTAGATAGCGCCGCGGTCAGCCGCGCCAGCGCTGGGCCATCTCGACAAGGCCCTTCCACTTGCGGTCGATCAGCTCGGCGATGTTGAAGAGCACGGCCAGCAGTAGCAGGCCGGGCCACAGGCGCAACGTGGAGGGCACGCTGCGTCCGGCGTCGTCGAACGCTTGCGCGAGGGCGGGCTGGAAGCGGCCTCCGGTGAAGGCGGCCACCTGGCGCAGTAGCGCTTCATTGGAGCCGTATTCGTTCAGCTCGCGCTCTTCGAGATAGAGTCCCACTTCGGGGAAGGCGCGTGAATCAGCCAGCGGGCGGGCTCGGAAGAGGCCTTTGCGCGCACCGACGGGCACCGAGCCCTGCCATGTAGCGGCGGCCACTTTGCGCAGCGGCAGCGGGCGCTGGAAGCCACCGGGGCCGAAGAGGAAGACCTCCGGCGCGCGATCGGGCTCCGCCATGCCGCGGCCGAGGCGGTAATGAGCGATCACCTCATTGGCCGCGCTGTCGTGTTCGAGCCAGGCTTCGACGGGTTGGGCGTGCGGCAACAGGTCGCGCGTGACGTTGGCCCAGAAGCGATCAAACCCTTCCCAGCCGACCCAATCGGCGGCCCAGCGTGCTTTGGCGTCGGAGGTGAAGACAGCGGCGCGCCCGAGGCCGTATTGCCAACGCACGAAGAGCGGGTCCCTCTCTTCCACCTTAAGAATGGTCTCGGCGGTGGGCTTCGAGGTGAAGCGCACGTAGCCTTTCAGCGGCGGGGCCTTGGCCATGGGCACGCCTTCGAGCACCTCGGCTTCGCGGGCGATGATGGGCACGATGGGCTTTTCGACGGCGGTGGAACCGGTGTGCTCCATGACGTCGCGCAGCAGGATTTGCTCGAGGCCCGACGGGTCGGTGAGGAAGTACGACTTGCCCTTGGCGAAGGTGGCTACCTTTTCGAGGTACGCGCGGTTCACGTCCTGGCCGAGGCCGACGGTGGAGATGGTCGTTTTGTTGAGGGCTGCTTCCTTAGCGAGCGCGATGCTGTCGCCCTCCTCGGAGATGCCATCGGTGAGCAGCACGATGTGTTTGAAGGTGGCCTGGACGGGCGCGATGCGGCGGTAGCCTTCGGTGAGAGCGGGAGCGATCTGCGTGCCGCCGTCGGGCGTGATGCCGGCCACGAGGCGCTTGATGAGCGGCTTGTCCTCGGCCTTGCGGATGGGCACGGCCCATTGGAAGGAGTTGTCGAAGATGAGGACGCCGATGAGATCGATGGGGCGCACGTTTTCGACCACGCCGATGGCGGCGATGCGGGCCAGCTCCATCTTCTTGCCTTCCATGGAAGAAGACTTGTCGATGATGAGAACCACCGTGGTGCCTTCGGGCGAGCGCGGCGGTGCGACCTTGGCGGGCAGGACGCGGTCAAGCGCATCCTCGATGCCCTTCTTGTCGACGTAGACGTTGCGTTCGCCGCCGATGACGAGCAGCCCGCCGCCGGCCTGGACGTAGGCTTCCAAATTGGATTTCTGCGAGGGGTTGAGCGATTCGAGATCCCAGTTGTTGAAGACGAGCACCTGGAATTCGTCCAGCGGCGTGGTGGGCCAGGCGCGCGCTTCGGCGGCATCGAACTGGGATTGTTGCATGGCCTGGCGCCAGTGGGAATCGACGCCGGCCGGGTCCTGGCTGAGCAGGAGGAGCTTGGGGCGGCGCAGCGTGACGGCCTGGGTGAAGCGCACCTCGCCCATGCCTTCGGCGCTGAGCGAGCCGCTCAGTTCCACCACGCCGGCGGCGGCGAGGCTGGCCTGTAGGGCGAGCGAGTTTGCTCCGGCAGTGAGTTCCGTGCGCGTTTCGCCGAGCGTGCGGCCTTCGGCAACGAGCTTGACGTTGGCGCTGACGGCGCGCGGCGACTGGACAGTGAGTTCGATGGGGAAGCGCTCGCCGGTGAAGGCGATGGTGGGCATGCGCACGCTCTCCAGGCGCAGTTCAGGACGCTGGCGGCCGTTGAGTTTGTACGTATCGACCGGCACGCCGAGTGAACGCGCCTGCCACACGGCGCGCGTGATGCTGCCCTCGTTTTCGTTGCCGTCGCTGATCAGGGCGATGCGCGGAACAAGGCCTTCGGGCGAAGCGGCCACGGCGTCGCGAAGGGCGGCCTCGATATCGGTGGCGCGGCCGGCTGAACCAGCGGCGAGGGTGAGCGAGGCCTTGCCTGTTTCTTCGGTTGTGCTCCAGGGCCGCACGCCGCGAGCGAAGGGCAGCACACGGACTTCATTGCGCCCGCGCGCCCGTTGCAGCGATGTGATGAGCGAGGAGGACTGCTTGAGGTCCTGCTCGGAGATGCTCGCCGAGGTGTCGGCCAGCACGGTGAGAGCGACCTTGGTTTCGCTCACGCTCATCACCGGTCCGGCCAGGGCCAGCGCGATGAGGGCGAAGCAGATGGTCTTCAACACCAGCGCGCGTTTGCGCGTGACGTGACGCCACTGCCACCACATCCAGGCAAAGGGCAGCGGCACGAGGAGCAGACACCAGGCGCGCTCGAACGTCACGACGCCCTCCTCTGCAAGCGCTGCAGCGGGGCCCAGTTGCGCAAGCCGAAGCTATGGCCGGAGCCTGCGGGGGCAAACAACAGCCAGTCGAGCAAGAGGCCGAGCGCGCCGAGCACGGCCAGCCAGACCCAGAGATCGCGCGCCTGGGCCAAACCACCGGCGGCTGAGGGAACGCCGCGGCGGGCGCGCTGGGGAGGCGTCCAAACGGCATCGGGAATCTCAGGCAGGGCCAGCGAGTAGGTTTGTTCGCGGCCATCCTGCATGACGCGCACCGTGCCCATGCGGGCTGTGTAGAAGCGCACCTGCTCATCGCGCAGCGTGTAGGGCAAAGCCTGCCCGCTTTCATCGATCACGCGCAACTCGCCGCCGGTGTGCACGGGTGAGGTGACCGCGCCGACGGTGCCCGCGAAGACCTCGCCGCGGCGGAAGGCTTCGGGTGCGAACCAGCGCAGGATGTTGGCGAAGAGTAGGGGAGTGGCCAGTTCGAATTTCAGCTGGCTGCGCAGCGGATGGAATCCGGCGACGACGAGCTTGGGCTGACCGGCGGCTTCACGCGCAACCAGCACAGGGCCGGAAGCGGAGAAGGCGATGGGCGTATCGCCTTGGGCGGGGCGGAAGACGAGGGCCTGGGTGAGGCGGAAGTCCTGCGCGCGTAGCCCGGCGGCGAGGGGATGGCTCTGCTCCCAGCGCTCAATGCGTTCGTTCACGCCGGACTTGGCGATGGGAATGGGCGAACGGTCGATGGGCGGCTCCAGCAGCAGCGACGGGCCCTGCAGCGCGCCGGGCGGGACGAAGCGGTCATACACAGCGACGCCTTGGGGCGGCTGGGCAAGGCACTGGGCGCGTGAGCGGGTGGTGACGGCCAGCACGGGCAGGCTGCTCAATAGGGGGCGCAGCAGGTCGGGCTCGTCGGTGCACACGGTGACGTCGAGTTCGGGTTGCGCGGGGAGTTCGAGCACGGCGCGGTCATCGGCGCTGAAGCGATCGCCGCGGGTGCGCAGGCGGGCTTCGATCAAGCCGGCGGCGCGGGTGCGGTACTCAAAGGCCGTTTCCACTTCCTGGCCGGGGTTGAGTTGCAGCGTGCGGCCGGCGGCGGGGGCTCCGCCAAAGGTGAGCGTGAGGTCGGCGGCGTGCGGGCGCAGGCCGAAGTTGCGGACCGAGACGAGGATGCGCCACAGGCCGGGGTCGTCGGGCGAAGGGCGGAGGCCGAGCTTGCGGATGCCGACGTTTTCCGGACTGCCTTTGGGGGTGAGCAGGCGCAGGTTGGCGGGCCACTCCTGGGGCAGGGCAGTCTCGCTGGTGAGGGCACGTCCGCCGCCGGCGAGCACGATTTCCCCGGCCGCGCGGGCATGGCGTGCCAGTGTGCCGCGTGCAAACTCCAGGGCCTGGGCGAGATTCAGCGCCGAGGCGCCGGCGGTGGCGCGGCGGATGGCCTCTTCCACTTTGCGGTGGTCGGATTCAAACGCGGTGACCGGCGTCGCCAGGCCGTCGGCATACACGACCATCACACGGTCCACGGCGGGCAGGGCGCGTGTGTAGGCCAGGGCCATGCTTTTCGACTGATCAAGAAGGGATTCCGTCGCGGCGCCGGCGGCCACCAGCGCCCCGCCCCAGGCCGAGGTGTCCACCAGCAGGACGTGATCGCGCGCGCCGGTTTCGCGGCTGCCCCAGCGCAACTGGCTGACGGCCAGCAGCAGCAGGGCGATGCTCAGCAGTTGCAGCAGCAGCGAGGGCCACTGGCGGATGCGCCGGCGCTGGGCCGATTCCACGGGCCGTTGCGCTTCGTTCCAAAAGCGCAGCGTGGCCACGCGCACGGTGCGGCGCGAACGGTCGAGCAGGTAGAGCGCGACGACTACGGCGGTGGCCGCCGAGAAGAGCGTGAAGAACTCGGCGAGGCTGAGGTTGAGCAGATGCATGGCGGGGGCTTACCTGACTCCTTGGACGCGCACAAGCGGTCCAAAGACAGCCTCCTCGACAGGCAGCGATGTGGGGATGGCGGTGAAGCGGCCCCCATGCCGCAAGGCGGCGCGGCGAAGCTGTTCGCTCCATTCGTCAAAGGCCGCCGTGTAGCGCTGGCGGGCTTCAAAGTCAAAGTCCATCTCCAGGCGCGCGCCGGATTCGGCTTCTTCGAGCTCAAGTTCGCCATCCCAGGGCGGCACGCGGTCCTCGTCGGCGTAGACCTGCAGCAGCAGCAACTCGTGGCCGAACTCGGCGAGGTAATCAAACGACTTCGTGTTGTCGGCGTCGGTGAGGAAGTCGGAGATGATGATGAGCAGGCCGCGCTGGGAGTAGCGCTCGACGAACTGCTTGGAGACGGCGAGGAAATCGGTTGCGCCGCGGGCTTCGGCGGTGCTGAGGAAATCTGAAACCGGGCCGAAGCGGTGGCGGCCGCCGGAGCAGACGCGGGCATCGCCGAGCGAGTTGGAAAAGGTGTTCAGGATGATGGTGTCGAGCCGCACGAGGCCGACATAGACCAGCGCGGCGGCCAGGCGGCGTGCGGCGAGGAACTTGGCCGGTGTGGGCGCTTCCATGGAGGCGCTGGCGTCGAGCAGCAGGCGCACCGGCACGCGCGGCTCGATCTGGAACATCTTCAGGAACATCTTCTCCAGGCGCATGTAGGCGCGCCAGTTAACCGCGCGCAGGTCGTCACCGTGGTGGAAGTGGCGGTGGTCGAGAAACTCCTGGCCGGGACCGGAGAAGCGCGACGTGTTGTGACCGCCGACAATGCCGCCGAACGACTTCTGCCAGTGGATGGCGAGCCGCTCCAGGCGTTCCAGAAAGTGTTTGTCGATGAATGGACCTTGGGCCAAGTGTGCTGCCGCCTTCGCCTTCCGCTTAGTTCGCTGCCGGTTTGGAGGCGGCCACGGAGTTGATCACATTCTGCAGCAGCGTCTCGGTGCCCATGCCGTCGGCGTGCGCGTCGAAGTTTAAAATGACGCGGTGGCGCAGGACCGCGGGGGCCACCTGGCGCACATCGTCGACGCTCAGGTGGAAGCGCCCGCGCATGAGCGCCAGCACGCGGCCGCACTCCACCAGGGCCTGGGCGCCGCGCGGGGAACTGCCATAGCGGATGTATTTGCGTGTCGTATCGGGGGCGTTCTCCGAGGTGGGTTGGGTGGCCATCACCAGGTCGATGGCGTAATCCTGCACATGCTGCGCCACCATCACCTGGTGGCAGACGCGGCGCAGTTGCAGGATCTCGTCGCGGGAGAGCATCTGCGTCACCGCGGTCTCTTCCTTGACGATGGTGCGTTCCACGATGCGGTAGAGTTCATCGCGCGACGGGTATTCGACGAGGATCTTCATCAGGAAGCGGTCCAGTTGCGCTTCCGGCAGCGGGTAGGTGCCTTCCATCTCGATGGGGTTTTGCGTGGCCATGACAAGGAAGGGCGCTTCCAGTTGATGCGTGGTGTGGCCGCTGGTGACGGTGCGCTCCTGCATGGCTTCAAGCAGGGCTGATTGCGTTTTCGGCGTGGCGCGGTTGATCTCGTCGGCGAGCACGAGGTTAGAGAAAATGGGGCCGGGCTGGAAGCGCAGGGCTTTCATGCCGCGCTCGTCGGACTCCATCATCATGCTGCCCACGATGTCGCCGGGCATGAGGTCGGGGGTGAACTGGATGCGGGAGTATTTCAGGTTCAGGACGCGGCCGAGCGTTCGCAGCAGAGTGGTCTTGCCCAGGCCGGGGACGCCTTCGAGCAACACGTGGCCTCCGGCGAGCATGCAGATGAGCACGCCGTCGACGACTTCGTTCTGGCCAACGATGATCTTGCCGATCTCGCGGCGGACTTGTTCCAGTTGCGCAGTGGCGGACTGCATGACGGCTTCGGTGGGCACGTGTCTATTGTATGCAACGGGGCGGGGCAGGCGGAAGGGTTTATGTCAAGCAAGTGTCGTGGAGGGGGGCGGCGGGGCGGGGAAAAGAAAAAGGCCCGCTGGCGGCGGGCCGGGGTGAATCTGTTGGAAGCCGGGCGCGCTTAGCAGCGCTGTGCGGCGAGGGCTTCGCCAAAGGCATTGGCGTGGTGTTCCACGATCTGCGACATCTCCAGCAGGGCCGCGCGGGCGGTGCGCTCGGAGAAGCGGGAGGCGACCTGATATTGCACGTTGAGCCAGCGGAAGCTCATGCCGAGCATGGCCCGCTCCAACATATAGCCGTCGCTATTCTCGTCGGAGGCGCTCTTGATGCTGTCGCTCAACAGGCCGCTGATGCGGCTGTAGTCGCGCTGCAGTTCGCCGCGCAACTGGTCCAACTGCGCCGGTTCTTCCCCGGCCAAGGCGCGCTGCACTTCTAGAAAATTCAGTTCCTTACTCTGCGCCACTTCGGCCGCATAGCTCTGGATTGTCTTTGTGTTCAAGATCAATACGCAGCTGTACCGGAACCAGTAGACGAACAACGCGGCTGAAACCGCGATGATGATGATGCTTGCAAGCATTTGTTCGTTCCTAAGCTTCCTTTACGCTGACGGGCCACTCACGCTGTTACAAGTGGATCTCTTCGTCACAGGCAGAATAGCACCAGAGCGTGTGTGGCCCCAAGCAACTTCGTGGTTCTAAGTGCGTTTCTAAGTGCGTACTAGGGATGGGCTTGTTGCACCCATTCAGCAGCAGGCTATTGGCCATCCTCTGCCGCCGCCTCAGGCCGGCCTTCACGGTCACCCTCCAGCCCCTGCCGAAACACCATATCGGACACCGCCACGCCCCGCTTGCGGCAATCTTCCTGGTTCAGGCTGAGATAGCTCTGCGTGAGGTAGTCGGCGACGTGGAAGCCCATGGCGGCGGCGCAGCGGTCGATCCACTCGGGCGGTCCTTCCAGCTCCAGGAACGGACCGATGGGGGTTTCGTCGAGTAGCGCCAACCCCGGCTCGCCCGGGCGGGCGAACACCGTGCGGTACTTTTCATAGCGCAGTACTGGTCGCAGGCCTGCCGCCTGGAGCACGGCAACCAGGGGGGCTCCGTGCGCCACGACGGTCTCCATTTCCGGGCGATGCTTGTGAAGACTGCCGGCCACGCTGCCTGCCACCTCGACGCCGCGGCCCTTGAAGGTAAGCACCACCTGTTCCCCGTAGTGGCGGACCCGCACGAGCTCGCCGCGCTGCCGGAGGCTCTGCTGGTCGTCATCATATATAGTGTTGCGCTCCAGGCAGCGGGGGGAGCGTTCGAGGAAGCCGGCGGCGGCAAGTTTCTTGCGCCCATCGGCGGCGCTGGCCAGGCGCAGCTTGATTTCGATTTCCGGCGCGCCATGAGGGGCCTGCATGAGCCCATGCTATCAGGCGGTGAAAGCGCGGCTGGGGGCAGCGTCCCGTAGCGGTGCGCACGCACACCCGCCCCGTGGCATCCCACCCAGGGGGCGTCGCGCCACAAGACCCACCGGTTTGGCGGGAGCTGGGCCCGTTGCGGAAAATATACACATTACAGCGGGATTCCGGTTTGGCACGCTAGCTGCATAGTTAAAGGCATCATGCATCGGTCGCAACGACCGGTACATTCCCGGCGATGAAGCCCAGTTCATCGCCTGCCCCTCATAATGAGGTCCCGGGTTGCCCAGGCCCGGGACCTCGCGTCATTTGTGGGGGTGTTTTTGGGAAATACGCTCCCGCCCGCGAGCCAATGTCACCAGCCAGAGTGGTTCTGAATCATTTACTTTTGAGTCAATTCTCGGCCGTGACCTTCGCAACATGGATACACCCTTAACTCTGCATCGACTTCATTTCGCCTTCACCATCACCTATCACTACCTATTCCCCCAACTGACCATGGGCCTGGCGCTGCTCATCTTCTTCTGGAAGACGCGGGCCTGGCGCATGGCGGCCAGCGACCCGGCCGGCGCCGCTCACCTCGACGGTGTGGCCCGCTTCTGGCTGAAGATTTTCGGACTGAACTTCGTCATGGGGGTGGTGACGGGCATCCCGATGGAGTTTCAGTTCGGCACCAACTGGTCGAAGTTCTCCGAGGCCGCCGGCGGCGTCATTGGCCAGACGCTGGCCATGGAGGGCATGTACAGCTTCTTCCTGGAATCCACCTTTCTCGGCATTCTGCTCTATGGAGAGGGGAAGGTGAGCCGTTTCGTCCACTGGCTGGCTTCGCTCGGCGTGTTTCTCGGATCGTGGCTGAGCGGCTTCTTCATCATCGCCACCGACGCCTGGATGCAACACCCGGTGGGCTATCGCATCGACGGCGAGGGCAAAATCGTCCTGGAGAGCTTTGCCGCGCTGCTGCTCAATCCGTGGACGTTCTGGCAATACCTGCACAATATGATCGGCTCGGTGGTGACGGCCAGCTTCGTGGTCGCCGCCATCGGCGCTTACTATCTGCTGGCCCGCAAGCATGAGGAACCGGCGCGCACCTTCCTGCGCACGGGCGTTGTGGCCGGTTGCGCGGCCAGCATTCTGATGTTGTTTCCCACCGGCGACGGCCAGGGGCAGATGATCTCCAAGCATCAGCCGCTCACCCTGGCGGCCATGGAAGGGCTGTTCGATACCGAATCGGGCGCGCCGGTGGCCATCATGGGCCAGCCTGACATGAACCAGGGCAAGCTCGATAATCCGCTCACCATCCCCGGCGCTCTCAGCTTCATCACGTATAAGCGCTGGGGGGCCGAGGTGCGCGGGTTGAACTCGTTTCCCCGCGACCAGTGGCCTGATCAGGTGCCGCTGCTCTTCTACAGCTTCCACATCATGGTCGGACTGGGTACGATCTTCATCGGCATCATGAGCCTGGCGGCATTTCTGCTGTGGCGCGGCATGCTGTTCAGCTTCCGCCCCATCCTGTGGGTGTTGATGCTGCTGCTGCCGTTCCCCTACATCGCCAACACGGCGGGTTGGATGACGGCCGAGCTGGGCCGCCAGCCGTGGCTCATCTACGGCCTCATGCGCACCGCCGATGGCGCCTCGATGCAGGTTTCCAGCGGCAACACGCTGTTCACGCTGCTCGGGTTCATGGGCATCTACCTGCTGCTGGGCATCCTCTTTCTGTTCCTCGTGCACCGCGAGATTGAACATGGTCCAGGCGGCGCGGCCGGCGAGGGAGCTCACTAGGAGGAGATCACCATGGAGACACTTTGGTTCATGATTGTCGCGGTGATGATCGCCGCCTATGTTGTGCTGGACGGCTTCGATTTAGGAGCCGGATTCGTGAGCGCCTTTGTCGCCAAAACGCCGGGCGAACGGCGCGCCGTGATTCACTCCATCGGCCCGTTCTGGGATGGCAACGAGGTCTGGCTGCTGGCCGGCGGCGGCGTGCTTTACTTCGCCTTCCCCAAGCTCTACGCTTCGAGCTTCGCGGGGTTCTATCTGCCCTTGATGATGGTGCTGTGGCTGCTCATTCTGCGCGGCATCGCCATTGAATTCGGCAGCCATCTCAGCAATCCGCTGTGGCGCAGCTTTTGGGACACCGGCTTTGCCTTTGCCAGCATCCTGCTGACGGTCTTCTACGGAGCGGCGCTGGGCAACGTGGTGCGCGGTGTGCCGTTGAACGCCGAGGGCATTTTCTTCCTGCCGCTGTGGACGAACTTCCAGATCACCGGCGAGCTGGGGATTCTCGATTGGTACACGGTTCTGGTGGGTCTGCTGGCGGCGGCCACGCTCGCCCTACACGGGGCGTTGTGGGTGAGTTTCCGCGTTGCTGGTCCCTTGCAAGAGCGGACGGTAGCGTTTGCACGGCCGCTGTTGATCGGCGTAGTGGCGCTCACGGCCGTGGTGACAGCGGTGACGTTCAGCGTGCAGCCACAGGCGCCGGCGAGCCTCTCGGCGCGGCCCTGGAGCGCGGTGTTTCCGCTACTTTCGCTGGCGGGAATCGCCCTGATGGGAGTGAACCTGCGCCGGAAGGGCGGGGAACTGGCGGCGTTCCTCAGCTCCTGCCTCTTCATCGTGGGCCTGCTCACAAGCGCGGCCAACAGCGTTTATCCCAACGTGCTGCCGGCCCGGCCCGACGCCGCGCTCAGCCTTACCATCAGCAACGCCAGCACCTCCAGCTACGGCCAGACCGTGGCGCTGTGGTGGTGGGTGCCGGCGCTGGCCTTGACGACAGGCTACTTCGTCTTCCTCTTCCGCCGCTTCAGCGGCAAGGTGACGGTCACCGAATAAACGCGCGTGAGGGTGTGGCGGCTCAGCCCGCCACCACCTTCTCGGTCTCCACAACTCCGGCCACGGCGTGGATCACGGCGGCGATGCGCACCGCGGCGACCACCTGTTCCTGGCTCAGTCCCTTTTCCTTCACTACGGCCTCATGCGAACCGACGCAGGCCTGGCAGTTGTTGATGGCCGACACGGCGAGGCACCACAGTTCGAAATCGGCATGCTCGACGCCATGGGTACGGATGACATTCATGCGCAGGCGGGCCGGGATGGTCTTGTACTTCTCATCGCTCACCATGTGCAGGAAGCGATAGTAGATGTTGTTCATGCCCATCACGGTGGCGGCCGATTGCGCGGCGGTGAAGGCCACCGGCGTGAGCTTCGTTTTCGCCTCGGCGGCAATGGCGGCCAGCAACGTGGGCGAGCCCGAGGCCATGGCGCAGGCCAGCGCCGTGCCCCACAACTGTTGTTCGTTGAGCTCCTGCTGGGCCAATACGTTGCCCAGGTTCAGCTTCATGTCTTTGGCGTAGTCAGGGAGCGAGTCCCTCAGTTGTTCCAGATTCATTGGTTTCCTTGCAAAAAAATGGGGACAGCGGTGACTGTCCCCATTTGGGGGCGGGGTGACGCTAGACCTTAAGGGTGTCCTGGCCCTTGGTCCAGTTGCAGGGGCACAGCTCGTCGGTCTGCAGGGCGTCGAGCACGCGGATCACTTCATTCGGGTTGCGGCCCACGCTCAGGTCGGTGACCATCACGAAGCGGATGATGTTCTCCGGATCGACGATGAAGGTGGCGCGCTGGCAGACGCCGGCGTTGGGGTCGAGGATGCCGAGGGCGCTTGAAAGCTCACGCTTAATGTCGGCCAGCATGGGGAAGGGCAGGCCCTTCAGGTCGGCGTGGTGCGTGCGCCATGCGTGGTGGACCCATTCGCTATCGGTGCTGCCGCCGAGCACCTGGCAATCGCGGTCAGCGAACTCCTTGTTGGCCTTGCCGAAGGCGGCGATTTCGGTCGGGCAGACGAAGGTGAAGTCCTTCGGCCAGAAGAAGTAGCACTTCCACTTGCCGGCGTAGGTGTCCTGCGAGATGTCGCTGAACTCCTTGCCCTTTTCCAGGCTCACGGTGGCGGACACTTTGAAGTCCGGGAACTTGCTTCCAACACTCAACATGTGTGTGATTCTCCTCGGTGGTTAGACGGATGCTGTGGCTTGCTTGGTTTTTCCACGGGCGCACCGCTGGCAGATTCCATGCAAGGTGATCTCCACTTGCCGTACCGAACGCCCGCCGGCGGCGGCCTGCATGGCCTTCGACGGCAGATCGAACCAGGTGAGATCCTCGATGGAACCGCAGCGGTCGCAAATGAAATGATGATGACGGTCAAGCGTGGCGTCAAAGCGCGCCGCGGCCCCCTCGCCGGCAACCGGACGAACGAGTCCGCTTTCGACGAGGGCATGCAGGGCGTTGTACACGGTGGCCCGCGACAACCGCTGGTTGGTGCGGTTCACGGCGTCGAAAATCTCCTCGGCCGTGGCGTGCTTCTTGTGGCGCACCAGCCAGGCCAGCACGTCGTACCGCTGCGGGGTTTGCCGCAGGCCGGTCCGCTCGAAGGCCTCCTGAAGTTGCGCTTTGACGTCGCTCACAATATTTAGACTAAATCTAAAGTTGGAATCCGTCAAGGGCCGCGCCGGAACCGTTTGGCCCGGCCGGCCCGCAACCGGCGCAGGCGTCCCGCATCTGGCCCAGGCGTCCCGCAGCCGGCGGTTACCCCGCAAAACTGCCCGCGGCGGCGCCAACCCGCGTTCTCCGGCGGATAACCGGGCCACCGGCGGGTGGTAAACTGGAATTTGTCTAAGCCCTCCCTATTTCCCGCCACGGGTGCGCCCGGCCGGGCCGAACGCCCGCCGCGCGTGGCCGCCGTGGGCTATCTGAACACCGTTCCGCTCGTCTGGGGCATGCTCCACGGCCCGCAGCAGGACCTGTTTGACCTTCATTTCGACCTCCCTAGCCTGTGCGCCCGCGAACTGGCCGAAGGCCGCGCCGATCTCGGCATCGTGCCCGTGGCCGAGGTGTGGCGCAACGGTTGGGACACCGTGCCCGGCGCCTGCATTGCCTGCCGCGGCGAGGTGCGCAGCATTCTGCTGGTTTCGCGCAAGCCCTGGAACCGCGTGGAGACGCTGGCCGCCGACCGCGGCTCGCGCAGCTCCGTGATGCTGGCTCGCATTCTGCTCGGCGGCCGCTACGGCTCGCATCCGCGCGTGGTCGAACGCGCTCCGCAGCTCGATGCGATGCTCGCCGAATGCGATGCCGCGCTCCTGATCGGCGACGCCGCGCTGCGCCTGGACCCCTCATTGCTTCCCTATCCCGTGCTCGACCTCGGCGCCGAGTGGTTGTCCTGGACCGGCCTGCCGATGGTGTTTGCCACCTGGTCCGGCCCGGCGGCGGCGATCGAGCGCTATGGCCGCGAGCGCCTGGCCGAGGTTTTCGACGGCTCTCTCGCCTATGGCCTCGATCACATGGCCGAACTGGTGGCCAGCGAATCAGCCTCGCGCGGCTTTGAGCCGGCCCTGGTCGAGCGCTACCTGACGCGCAACGTCGTGTTCACCCTCGGCCCCGATGAACTGGCCGGCCGCGATCTGTATTTGCAGCATCTGAAAGAGTGGGAGACTGCGGCCGGCGAACCGGCCGTTTCCATGGAGACCTCGCGATGAACATAACGCGCAGCCAGGCGCTGGAGCTGTTTGCAAGCAACGACCTGCTCGGAATCGGCATGGAAGCCGACGCCCTTCGCCGCCGCTTTCACCCCGAAGGCGTGGTCACCTACATCATTGATCGCAACATCAATTACACGAACTTCTGCACGGAATACTGTTCGTTCTGCGCCTTCTACCGCCCGATGGGGCACAAGGAGGGCTACATCCAGCCGATCGAAGTGATCCTCGACAAGATTCGCGAGACGATCGAGCTTGGCGGCACGGGCGTGCTCATGCAGGGCGGTCTGCATCCGGAGTTGAAGATTGAATGGTATGAAGAGATGCTGCGCGCGATCAAGGCGCGTTATCCCAGCATCTGGCTGCACTGCTTTTCGGCGCCCGAGATCACCAACATCGCCGAGGTGAGCGGCCTTTCCCTGCACGACACCATCGCCCGCCTGCGCGATGCCGGATTGGATTCGATCCCCGGCGGCGGGGCGGAGATCCTCGACGACGATGTGCGCCACCGCATTGCCCGCTTGAAGTGCCGCTCGCAGGAGTGGGTGGATGTTCACCTGACGGCTCACCGGCTCGGCATGCGGACCACGGCCACCATGATGTTCGGCTGCGGCGAAACCATCGAGCAGCGCATGAACCACCTCGAGATCATCCGCAACATTCAGGAAGAAACGGGCGGGTTCACAGCTTTCATTCCGTGGAGCTTCCAGCGCGAAAACACCTCGCTGGGGCGCTTTGTGAAGGAAGAGGCGACAGCGGTGGAATACCTGAAAACGCTCGCCATTTCGCGGCTTTACCTGGACAACATCGTGAACGTTCAATCCAGTTGGGTCACCCAGGGGCTGAAGACTTGCCAGGTCGGCCTGCGTTTTGGCGGCAACGACGTGGGCAGCATCATGATCGAGGAAAACGTCGTGTCCGCCGCCGGCGCCCGCAACCATGCCAGCGAAGAGGACCTGCGCCGCATGATCCGCGACGCCGGCTTTCGCCCGCACCAGCGCGATACGCTCTACCGCACCTACTTCCTCAATTAGGCGGCGCGGCGAGCGTTCCGGCCGGGCCGCGCGAGGAGGTCAGACCGTGGCGAACCGGGGCCGACGAACCAAAACAAACCGGGGTAGTCAAACCAGGGCAATCTCAAAAAAAAGCCGGGATGGTTCCCAGCGAACCATCCCGGAGTATGTTCTGTCTTGCTTCGGAGGAGACAGAGGGTACGCGTTAACCGGCCACGGGGACCGCGGACGGAGCGTACAAGAACTTAACCTGGGCCTGCATCCAGATGGCGGCGTCGACCAGGCGCTCGGTGTCGGCCGGGCGGAGCGCGAGGGCGGGCAGGCCGAGCGGCTCAAGGGCCAGGCCGAGGCGGATGCGGAACAGATTCCAGCGGAATTCGGCGCCGGTGCGAACCAGGGCCAGAACCAGTTCCGGCCGGTCGTGTTCCTGGTCGCGGACCAAGGTGCGGGCGACGAGGTGGAGTTGGGTAAAGTCTGCTTCCAGCCGTTTCAGAAAGCGCCGTTGAATGCGGCGGCGTTCGCGGCGAAGCTGGCTGGCAATCACGGGCTGATACCCGGGGAGGCGCTGCAGAAACACGTAGTCGTCCGCCGACAGCAACCGCACCAGCGGCCGGTAGCTGTCGCCCCGGAAGCCCTGGACGCGCTTCCAGTCGATGGCATCGCGGAGGCGAGTCGCGCGCAGATGGTGGTGAATCAGGAAGAGAGTGCCCAGCAACGCGGTCCCGCAAAGTGTGACCGCCGCTACCAGAACTGGGTTTGCGAACAAGGCGTTCATAGAGCAACAATACTCGAATTGTCGCCGCCGGGCAATCGTAGATGTGAAAATGGCGCGATTTTTTTCTTGGATTAATCCGAAATAGATTGAATTCGGCCGCCTAGCGGCCGTTGCCGCGCAGCAGCACCTGGTTGAGCGCCCCCAATTGGCGCAGCATCTGCTCGGCGCGTTCGCGGGGCACCGAGGCCCGGGGACCACTTTCGCGGTCCGACTCCGGCTTCACCAACTGCATCATCCACACGCTCACCACGGCCAGATTCACCAGTTGGTTTCCCAGGCTGAAGACCTCGGCCGTTTCCGGACCGAGCAGGTTGCGTAGTAGCAGAATGAGGGACTTGCTGAGAAAGTAGGCGGTCAGCCCGGTGACCAGCAGCAGCGAGTTGCGTCGCAACAGGACGGGGAAATACAGTGTGAAGACGAGCAGAATGGCCAGCAGCAAAGTGAGGGCCGTATCGATGGCGCGCTCTGCCGTATGGATGGCGAGCAGAATGGGAAAGCGCTGGTCCGCCGCCCCCATTTCGGCCGTCAGGCTCAGTGCGGTAACCGCCAGCGACAATGCCATCCCCACGCTCACCAGCCAGCGGCCGGCCGAGGCAATGCCGGTGTGTTCTTCCAGAACCCGCCGGTAGGCCTCGTAGGCCAAGGCAAAGTAAAGCCCCCACTGGAGTGGAATCAGGGTGAAATAGACTTTGGCGTAAAGATTCGTATTGCGGGGAAGAAACTGAAGAATCGCTAACACCAGCGGGCTCATGAAGAGAAACACCGCCAGGGCCGGATAGCGCCGAATGAGGCCAATGCGGAACATGCGGAACGCCAAGGCCAGACAGGCCACAACATTGGCCCACTCCACATAGGAGGAGATGGCGACGACGGTGTCCGCGCGGAAGGTCGGCATGCAAGCAGCGATCGCCGGCAACCCGAGCAACGGAAAGCGGCGACCCCCTCATTCTTGCGCAGGTGTGAGAACAGAGCAACAGGCCGTGGAAAGGGCCGGTTCAATCAACCGGCCCGCCACGAATGCCTCTGGGCCAGGCACCCTGCCGGGCGCGAGGAATCCTACTTGCTGCTCACGGCGACGTTGTCGCAGGGGTAGCAGGTCGGGAAGGGCATGTCCGCGGTGGCCGTGTTGACGACCGAACCCAACACCAGCGTCATCATCATCGCGAAGAACATCTTTTTCATGGGGTAGCTCCTTTTCGTTCGTAAAACTCGTTGTGCCCGAAGGGACAATCGACAGTTCTGAACGTACTAGAGCAAATCACCAATGGGGGCTAGGGGGTTTACATTTTCTCCTTTCAGAACACGTGACCCTATTTCCTGTAGAAATACCCCCAAAGGTGGGCAGTGGCGGGGATGGCGCGGCGGCACGTGCGTCGAAAATGCAACCCTCGCTTGATTGGTGTGAGGCAGGCGGGCTTTTGCTCATCATTTCACCTCCTGCCCGTGGGATGCGGCGTGGAAGATGTGTTGCGGAAGGAGGGCCGGCGGGCAGGCGAGCGCCAAGCGCGCGAGGCGTTCCGGTGCGGAAATGGCCATGCTATTCTTGGGTTTTTGAGGAGGCGTCGATGCGGGATCTGGCCAGTTTCCCGGAGCGGGAAAAGGCTGCGACGGATTTGTGGAAGCACACCCTCTCGCAAATCCGCAGTCAGTTTGGCCGGATGGTGTATCTGGCTTCGTTGCGCGACGCCAATACAGGGGTGTATCAGCATCACGGCCTGGCCATGATGGCGGGGGCCGAAACGGCCGCCCAGACATTGGCCGCGAGCCATGTGGAGGTGTTTCGCCAATGGATCCTCCTCACGCTCGAAGAGCAGCACGGCGATTTAGCGGTCTATTTTTCCGACCAGGAAGCGGATGTAGGCGTGATCGTGGCCACTTGGACGAAGCTGACCTCCTATCACAACCTGATGCCGGCCGAGGCGCAGAGCGAAGAGCGGGAGCTGTTTTTGGCCGATGTCCGGGCGCTGCTAGCTGTTCTCAGGAATGAGTACGGCGTCGAACACCCAGATCCCAGCGAGTAGCGATGCCCGACACCTGGCCGATGACGTCGACGCCGTCGAGGGCAAACAGCCGCGGTGCGACCTCGGAGGCCGGATGGGGGACCACCATCAGTTTGTCGTCGACCACGGCGCACCAGGAACAGATGTAGCCGTCGCGATGTTCGAGGAAGTAGATCGGCCGTTCGAATTCATTGCTCCAGCCGTGATTCACCACCCGGCGGCGGGTTTCGTCGATCTGCACGAGGGCGCCCGGCTGGAGGATGGGATACATGGTCCAATCCTCAGTGCCGACAAAGGCATAGCGATGATTTTTGGGGTCGAGCCCGGTGAGCAGCATCAAAGGGAGTGTGCCCCAACGCTGAATGAGCCGGCTGAGGTAGGTGGTTTTCGAAGTATCGATGCCGGGATCAAGGGCCAGCGGAAAGACGGCGGATCCGTGTTCTGGTGTTGGAAATCCCACCAGGTGAGTGCGTTCGATGGGCAGGGCGGCGACGTCGGCGGGCAGTTGCGCCAGATCCACACCATACCATTGAAGGAGTTCGGCGAAGTCGAGACGATAGATGGCGCTGAGCGTGTACAGGCGGAAGATGGGTGGGACAACACCCTTGTTCTCAATGTCGGAGAGACGGCTGATGGGGATGGCAAACTCGTCGCTTTTGCGCCGTTCGGCCACCCGCAAGCTCGCTTCCTCGACGTCGCGGAAGCGCATGTTGAGGCGTTCGCGCACCCGTTTCAGTTTTTGGCCGGCTTCCTCGATGTCACACCTCGCGGGGGGGCGTCTGGCTCGGCGACGCATGAGGCGCCGGATGCGGGCGAGAAGGGTTAGCTCACCACGCTCGTGCGCGTCACGGCTGCGCAGGAGATTTGCGCCGTGTCTTCAGAAGGATACAGCGCGCCCGAAAACGGAACACAAACGTCGGCACGGCTACGCTTCCCGTAGTATACTCGGCGCATCTGAGCGCCGCAAGAAGGGGCCGGCCTGGAATTGTTCCAGAATCGGAACAGCCTTTGGAGAAATATGCCCAATTCGAAAAAAATCGTAGTAGGGATCTCGGGAGCTTCGGGCTCAATTTATGGAATCCGCCTGCTGGAGCGTCTGCGCGCCCAGGGAGGCGTGGAAACCCACCTGATTCTCACTCGGAGCGGGGAGCGGACGGCGTATCTGGAGACAGGGAAGCTGGCCGCCGACATCAGGGCCCTGGCCGACTTCCACTACCCGGTGGAGGACATCGGCGCCAGCATCGCCTCCGGTTCCTCGCCTGCCGACGCGCTGGTGATCGCGCCCTGCTCGATTCATACGATGAGCGCGCTGGCCGCCGGCATCACGTCGAACCTGCTCATCCGGGCTGCCGACGTCGCTTTGAAGGAGCGCCGCCGGGTGGTGCTGATGGTCCGCGAGACGCCCTTCCATCTGGGCCACCTGCGCTCGATGGCCGCGCTGACCGAGATGGGAGCGATCATCGCCCCGCCGATTCCCGGCTTCTATCACAATCCGCAAAGCGTGCTCGACATTGTGGACCACTCCGTGGAGCGGGTGATGGACCTGATCGGCTGCCCGACGCCCGAGGCCAAGCGCTGGGATCCGCGCGCGGAGAAGAGCGAAGGCGAGTGAGCCGCCGTACACTGAAGAAACGGCCCGCACATGTCTTCACGCCCCGACCGCATCGCATTCCAGGGAGAACTCGGCGCTTTCAGCCACATGGCCATCCGGCAACTGATGGGACCCGAGGCGCGGGCGATCGCTTGTCCCACGTTTGAAGCCATGTTCCAGGCGCTCGCCGCGGGGCGGGTGGATGGCGCGATGGTGCCGATCGAAAACACGCTGCACGGCTCGGTGCATGAGAACTACGACCACCTGCTCCGCTTTGACCTGCCCATCGTCGGCGAGACGAGCGTGCGCATTGTGCACAACCTGATCGCGCTGCCAGGGGTGAAGGCGAGGGACGTCCGCCGCGTCTACTCTCACCCGGTGGCGCTCAACCAGTGCCTGCAGTTCTTCCGCGACCATCCGGAGTTGGAAAAGGTGACTTATTACGACACGGCGGGCAGCGTGAAAATGCTCGCCGAAGAGAAGCCCGCCGATGCGGCCGCGATCGCCAGTTCCCTGGCGGCGGAGTTGTACGGCTGCCGCATCCTGAAGCGCTCCATCGAAGACGACAAGGAGAACTTCACGCGCTTCTTCCTTCTCCGCCGCAAGGCGCCGAAGACGCCGGTGGAAGCCCAGCGCGGCTACAAGACTTCGCTCGTGTTCACGGTGCGCAACGCACCCGGCGTGCTCTTCCGGGCCTTGAGCGCGCTGGCGCTGCGCGACATCGATTTGAATAAGATCGAGTCGCGGCCATTCAAGGGACGGCGTTGGGAGTATCTCTTCTATGTGGACTTCCTCGGCCACACCGATGAGCCGGCGGTGCGCAACGCGCTGTCGCACCTGCGCGAGCTGTCCGACATGCTGAAAGTGCTGGGATGCTATCCGCGGGGAGATTAGGCGTATGAGATGGCTGTTGGCGTTCGCGCTGGCCGCGGCGTGCCTGTGGGGGCAGCGGCGCGAGATTGGTCCCGAGCCGGGGCGGTTTGATTATTACGTGCTGGCGCTGTCGTGGTCGCCCGAGTATTGCGCTTCGCAGGGCGGCGCGCGCGACAAGCTGCAGTGTGTGGACCGGCGCTATGGCTTCGTCACGCATGGCCTGTGGCCGCAGTTTGAGAAGGGCTTCCCGCGCAACTGCCGGGGGACGGGCGAGCCTTCCTACGACACGGTGCAGCGGATGCTCGACATCATGCCGAGTCCGGGACTGGTGCGCCACGAGTGGCGCTCGCATGGGACCTGTTCGGGCCTCACGCCGGGCGTGTACTTCGACGTTGTGCGGCGCTACTACGCGGCCATTCGCATTCCGAAGGCGTTTCAGGAGCCGGAGAAGACGATACTCATCGAACCGGGTGAGTTGAAGAAGCGCTTTCTGGAAGCGAACACGGGGATGAATGCGGAGTCGCTGGCCGTGCTGTGTTCGGGACGCAACCTGCGCGAGCTGCGCGTCTGCCTGACTAAAGAGGGCAAGCCGCGGCCCTGCGGGCGCGATGTGCGCGACCAGTGCGCGGTGGACAAAGCCGTGCTGCGGCCGGTGCGCTAAGAGCGGCTTCGCTACCATATCGGAATGGGCATGAACTATAGGCTGCTTGGCCGCTCCGGACTGCGTGTCTCCGAACTCTGCCTGGGCACGATGACCTTTGGCGAGGAATGGGGCTGGGGTTCCACCGAAGCCGAGAGCCGCAAGGTGTTCGACGCCTTCGTCGAAGCGGGCGGCAATTTTTTCGACACGGCCAACGGCTACACGAACGGTTCGAGCGAGCGGCTGCTTGGTTCGTTTCTGGCCTCGGAGCGTGACCGCTACGTGGTGGCGACGAAGTTCAGCTTCAGCACGAGGCCGGGCGACGCCAACGCCGGAGGCAATCATCGCAAGCACATGGTGGAGGCGCTCGAAGCGAGCCTGAAACGCTTGGGCCTGGAGTATGTCGACCTCTATTGGATGCACGCCTGGGATCAGTTCACGCCGGTTGACGAAGTAATGCGGGCGCTCGATGACCTGGTGAGGGCGGGCAAGATCCTCTATGCCGGCGTGTCGGATACACCGGCGTGGGTGGTGAGCCAGGCCAATACGCTGGCTGAGTTGCGCGGCTGGACGCGCTTCGTGGGCTTGCAACTGGAGTACAGCCTGCTGGAGCGCACGGCCGAGCGCGAGTTGTTGCCGATGGCGCAGGCGCTGGGGCTGGGCGTAACGGCCTGGGGTGTTCTGGGCAGCGGTATCCTGACGGGCAAATATCGTAACGCCGCGCGCGAGGATGCGCGCCGGCTCGACAAGACCGAGTTCACGCCGCTCACCGAGCGCAACTTGGGCATCGCCGATCTGGCCGGCGACGTCGCGGCTGAGTTGGCCTGCAAGCCTTCACAGTTGGCCATGGCCTGGATGCGTTCGCGGCCAAACATGATCCCCATCATTGGCGCGCGCACGCCGAAGCAGATGGAGGACAACCTCGGCTGCCTGGGCGTGGAACTGCCGCCGATTGCGCTTGACCGCCTGGACAAGGCAACGGCAATCGACTTGGGCTTCCCGCACGAGTTCCTGCGCCGCCCATTTGTGCAGAACTACCTGCACGGCGGGCTCTATGGGCGCATTCGGCGGCACGAGGGCTGAGATCGGTCACGAGGTCTGAGCGCCGTCACTCCCCGCCGTCGCGCGATTCCACGACAAAGCCGAGGTGGATGCTGTTCACCCGTTCAAAGAGCGGCGGCAGGCTGCCGCGTTGCAAACTGAGGCGCAGGCCATAGCGCAAGCTGCCCGATTCCAGCAGAAAGAGCTTGGCGTCGAGCTGCGTCCAGGGGCGGACGCCGCGCACACCCAGTTCCGGGCGGGCCAGCCAGCGGGCCGTCGAATGCGCCACGAACTCAAAGCGGCGAATGGGGGCCGTTTCCTCGCGCGCCTGGATGACAAGCGCTGCGTCGGCCCCCATCTTGAGTCGCGCCTGGTCCCTACCGGCTTCGACGCCTCCGGCCAACCACCGGAAGCGGAGCCATCCAGGCGCGCCCGGCAGAGCCACCCGCCGGGTTGTGGACTGCAGGCCCCATCCCGCGTCCACAAGTCCAATCCATTGCTGCTGGCCGGAGGCGTCGCCTTCGACCTTTACGCCGATGTCGAGCGTGTGCCCGGCCCACCACTTCTTTTGCAGATCGTCGAGCAGCGTCTGCGCCTCGGCGGGCCGGCCGCGTAACGCGGCGGCGACGGCGGCACGGCGGCCGCCATGAAGAAGGAAGTTGCGCCGCCAGTGAGCGCCTGCTTCGAAGTGGCGCGGGTCCATGCCGGGTGCCGCGCCGCGCTTCAGGCGGAGAAAGTAGCTGAGGTCCTTCGTGCCGGGGTCGGAGCGGACGACGTTGAGGTCAGCCGCGCCGACGTTGAGGCCGGAAGCGCGTCCAAAGAAGAGACTCGCCAGGAGCGATTTGTCCTGCTGCGCGGCGGGCAGCGCGCCGAGCTGTTTCAGGATGGCGGCGGCGGCATCAGCCGGGCTTGCGATGCGGGCCTCCACACACGCGCTGTTGGCGGTGCAGGCGCGCAGTTGGGTGTGCCCCTCAGGGAGAGGCGCTCCAAAGTGGACACGCAGCATGCGCGGGCGGCCTCCGAGAGCCTCCACCGTCGTGATGCCGAGCGGACTCCAGCCGCCTTGCTCCGGCGCCGAGAAGAGCGTGAGCAGCGGGGCCGAGTTGGCCTCCAGCGGTGCGGTGAAGGTGAGGTCGACGTGGGGCGGTTGGGCGGTAGCGTAGACCTGCACGGCGTTGAGCGTAGGAAGCTCCCTGGCGCGGCAGTGCAGGCAGGCGATGAGGGCAGCCAGGCATAGCATGCCCCACAATCTGGCGTTTGACAGCATGAGACGGTCCTCTCCGGATGGCTCCTATTTGGTGTTCAGGAGCAGGGCGACTTTCAGGAATTGGGCATAGTCGCCGATGCGGTGGTTGGGCTGGTCAAGGACCTGCGAGTTGGCGTCGAGGTCGGCCGCGATGCCCGGCAGCAGGTGTTTCAGTTGTTCGCGCAGGAAGCCCATCTGCGGCTCGTCGATCCCGACGGCGGCGAAGGTAAGGTCGAAGAGGTCGGCCGGTTCGGTGCGAAAGGGCTCCTGGCGGATGTCGACGGTGACAAGCGCGGTGAGGCTGGCCAGGGCGACGGCCAGTTCGAGGGCCCCGTCGGGGGCGGTGCGGCGCCGGGCAGCGCGGTCGAGCAGCGTGAGGGCGTCCTGAGGCGTTCGCTTGCGGGAGCCACGTTTGGGTTGGGTTCGTTTGGTGCTTTTCATGGCAGCTTCCTCGCCCCCTCACTGTAGGGGGCGAGGCGGTGCGGCGTTGTTCAGAAAACTTGTAAGAACAACAAAACAAAAGGTCGATTGTGTGCCGGGCCGTGTGACCGGGGGGAGAGCTGGGGTGCGGGAGCGTACTTAGAAGGTCGTAAGGTATTTTTCGTATGCCCCCTAAAGCCGGGGCGGGGCGAGACCGATGGTACCAGTGACTGGCGATGCACTCTGGGCTTTGGCCATGGAATTAGGTTGAGGAGGTAGATCCGTGTTCAGCACCGTATCGGAAACGACATTGCGCGAAGCGATCCCGCAGCAGGCCGCGCCGGCCGCCGCAGCCACACCGGGGGTGGAGGAATCGCGCCTGGTTCTGGGGAACAAACAGATGGCGGCGACGGCATTCGTGGTGCTGACGCTGATTACGGTGATTGCCACGTTGAGTTATGTGGTGGGGCGTTCGACGGGTGACCGCGCTCCGGCGGCGGCGGGAAGCGCCGTGCAGGCTGTGGCGGCGCCGGCGCAGTCGGCCCCGCAAGTGCCCCAGCAAGTGGCCGAACAGGTAGCCGAGCAGGTGATTATCGTGGAGCCCAAGCCGGCCGCGGCAGCGCCCGCAGTGGCGGCGCCCGTGGTGACCGCTCCGTGGAACCCCGAACTGCCTCCGGCGGCGGGGACGGTGTTCTTCCAGGTGGCGAGCGTGGACAAGGGCATGGCCGATGTGTCGGTGCAATACCTGCAAGAGAAGGGCTTCGCGGCGCGTCGTGCACCGGGCGCCTCGGCGGGGTTGTACCGCGTGTTGGTTGGCCCGCTGGAAGCAGGACAGCCGATGCTGGAGGCTGAGGCCAAGCTGAAGGGCCTGGGCTTCACGCCCTTTCCGAAGAAGTACTGATTGGTTGCGGGCGCTGGGATGCGGTGCGGTGGTGCAGAATAATTCCGCAGACATCTGCCAGCGCACGGCCGTGTGCAGTATCTTCAGACTAAGTGTAGTTAGACCGAGTGGATATCGGTGGTTCGTGTTATGTAAGAACTGGACGCCTCCATTCTTATGCGGACTACCTCACTGCTCCCATCCGCTGCCCGACTCGCAGCAACGGTACTCTTCCTGACAGGCGCTGGTCAAGCGCAGCAAACCTTCACCAATACCGGACACACAACCTATGGCCCCTGGTGGGCGGAGGGGAGCGCCTCGCCCGCGGAATGGAAGCCGGGTGAGCGTGTCCGGGTGCGGACCAAGCTCACCATCGGCGAGCAGCATCTGCGCAGTCTGGCCGAGGACAAGATCAACGTCGACGGCTTCGCCCTGCTGGTGACGGCGGAGCGCACATTTGACGCAACCGGCTGGCTGCGCTTCGGCGCCGACGACCGCATGTCGACGCTGCTCACTCCGGCCGGATTGCCGATTGAGGGCGGCACGCGGGGAGCCATTTCAAAGCGCTTCGGCGGGCCGTTTCAAACGCCGCTCGACGTCCTGGTGAAGGTGCCGCTGACGGCCTCCGAGCGTATTGATGGGCGGGTGGAGACCACCTTCAACGCCGAGGGCGTGCTGGCCGCCGACCTGCCGCCCGGCATCTACCGGCTGCGGCTCGACTATGGCGTCACGGTGGGCACGCGCTATTACTCGCTGCAGGCGCGGACATTTGCCGCGTATGGCTTTTCCGTCGGCGGTAAAGAGGTCCAATCGCATCAATACAGTCCGCTTTTCCGCGCCTCGGGCCCCGACGCCGGCGGTAAGTTCATCGACGCCTCCACCCTCACGCCGCGCATTCCCTTCGCGCTGCTCCATGCTTACAACTCCAATGGCTATCGCGGCGTGGTGGCTGAGGAGGACGCGCACCGCTTCAACATCGCCTCGCGCAACCTGATTCAGGACGACGTGATTCTGCCGCGCTTCGATACGGCGGGGAAGGCGATCACGTACTCGCTGGAACCGCGATTTCCGGCCGACACGCTGGAGCTGGCCAACAACATTCCCTGGGATCACACCAAGGGCGAGGTGACCGTGGAAATCACGCAGCCCGATGGCGTCACGAAGAAACTCGGCACGTTTGCCTATGCGGGCAGCAACGGGCAGTGGCCGACGACGAAGAACTCGGCGCTGACGGCTTGGAAGCCCGCGGCCTACGGGCAGTACACGGTGAAGCTCACCGGGCGGCTGCAGGACATCTGGGGCAATTCGTATGAAGGCGGCGGGACGTTCCGCTTCTGGATCGCCAACCGCATGACGATGGCCACGGCGACCTTCCAGGGGCAGGCGTACCCGGTGGGCAACCGCTACGGGCGCGACATCGGGTTTGCTCCAGCGGTGCCTGCCGATGTGTGCGTGGAGGCCGTGTTGTACGTCAACTCCGATGCGGCACAGGCGCGGCGGGACAAGTGGTGCGGCAAGGCATCGCCCGCCGGCGTGTATGGTTCGGCGCAGGGAGCGAAGTCGCTGCCGTTTGATGCGCCGGGCGAGTATGCGGCGCACATCCTGGCCACCTACACCGATGAGAAGGGCCACCTGTGGGTATGCTCGATGCGCCATGCGGGCGTGGTGTTTCCGGCGGACAGTCCGATTGTGGCGCGGGGCAAGAAGTTTCTCGTCGGCAAAGACTATGTGGAGCGCGGCGAGACGAGCTTCGAAGGCTACTATGATACGGCGCTGGCCATCGGGCAGTTAGTCCACTTCAACTATCCATATAACCCCGGCGACGCTCTGCTGATTGCCAGCGAGGGGCAGAGCGCGAATAAGATCACGCCGGTGCTGATCTACGAAGAGAAGGACAAACCCCCGGCGAAGTGGGACACCAGCCTGAACAGCATCTCGTCGACGAATCTCAAGATCACGTCGTCGAAGACGTATTCGCCGCATATGTGGCCGGAGTTCATTCAGGACTGGGCGTACTTTTATGCGTCAGGTCCTCGGCCCGGCTTCATGTCGCGATTCCTGATTGAGAGCACGGGATTCATGCGCCGTATTGGTCGCTGAGTCCGAACAGTTTTGGCGGGCAGTATGGGACCTCGTCCAACGGCGACATGCCGGGCGACATCTACCGACTGCTGGGCGGCGTGGTGTTGCGCAAGAAGGGCCAGACGCCGCTCTATGCGGGCTACACCGCGAGCGGCTTTGTGATGCCGGGCGGGACGCACAACAACCGCGTGATTGCGCCGGGTCAGGAAGACCTGCTCGGGCCGACGGGTAAGCTGGCGCGCTTCTTCTTAGTGGGCACGCGGCCGGGCATGATGTATGAGACCGGCACGTCGTTTGGTCCGGCCGTGCAGATTGACCCGATGGTGCCGTGCGATTTGAAGTTCACTCTGCGGTTCCCCAGCGGCAAGGTGGTGACGACGGAGGGTAAGGGTGATGCGTCGGGCTCGTGGGTGGGTTCGCGCTGGACGCTCGATGAGCCGGGCATTTATCGATTCAACCTAGAGGCCAGTTGGGAAGGGCATCAGGGCATGATGCCGGGATTGCCCGCCGAGGGCGGCGAGTTGTATGTGGTGGAGAAGGCGAAGGCGGCGGGCGCGCCGGAGATGCAGTTTGATCTGCCGGTGGAGAGCACGTTCAATCCGGCGCTGCCGTTCCGCATCACGGGCCGCTCCACGGCGAGCGCGGTGTCGTTCGCGGCGGTGATTCCTGGGGCGGTGATTGACCAGGGGACGATCCCCGTCGTCGGCGGGAAGTTCGAATACCTGTTCGATCCGCAGCGCATTCACGACAAGACGCCGTCGTATGACGTGAAGCATCGCGTCACCGGGCGCGCCGAGTTGGGCGACATCGTACACCTGACGTTCTTCTCGAAGGAAACCGGCGCGGCGGGCGCGTCGCACTCATTCGCGCGCATCATCCTGCGCGGCAACCGGGCGGTGTGCACGCGTTAGTGAACGGTGCGCGTCTTACGGTTCATGTAATCCATGAGTAAGTACTGACCAAGAGTGTAAGGCGTGGTGAAGTAGGCCTTGCCGCGGCACATCTCGGTCACCTGCTGGACGAACTGCACGAGGTGATAATCGCTGGCCAGCATGAAGGTGTTGATCAGGATGCCGCGCCGCTTGCAGTGGTTCACCTCTTCGAGCGTTTTCGAAATGACGAGCGGATCGAGGCCGAAGGCGTTCTTGTAGATGCGGCCGTCGTCGAGCGTAAGCGCCGAGGGCTTGCCGTCGGTGATCATGACGATCTGCTTCATGTCCTTCTTCTGGCGCTCCAGCAGGCGTTGGGCGAGGATGAGGCCGTCGCGGGTGTTTGTGTAATAGGGCCCCACCTGGGCGCGGGCGAGTTCGCTCACGCGCAGGTGTTCGGCGGAGTCGTGGAAGAGCACGCAGTCCAGCGAGTCGTTGGGGTATTGCGTGCGGATGAGATGCGCCAGGGCAAGAGCGACGCGCTTGGCGGGGGTGAAGCGGTCTTCTCCGTAGAGGATCATGCTGTGTGAGCAGTCGAGCATGACGACGGTGGCGCACGAGCTTTGGTATTCGCTCTGGTGGACCTGGAGGTCGGGGTATTCGAGATTGAGCGGCACGCGGACGCCTTCGCGCTGCATGGCCGAAAAGAGCGTGGCCGAGATGTCGAGGTTGAGCGTGTCACCGAATTCGTAGGGCTTGGAGCCGCCGCTGGCATCGACGCCGGTGGCCAGTTCGCGCGTGTCGTGGGCGCCGAAGCTGGCCCGGCCGAGCGAGCCAAGAAGGTCCTTCAGCGTCTTGAAGCCGAGGAAGTCGACCGACTGATCGGTGATCTCGAAGCGGGCCTCGCTGGCCTCGCCGACGCCGCCCTGGCCGGATTGCTGTTGCGGATCGCCGTTGTCTTCTACGGTGAGATAGCCTTCGTCGACCATCTTCTGCACGAGGCGGTTGAGGAGGTTCTCGCGGTCTTCGAGCGTCATGTTTTCCAGGCGTTCGCGCATGCGGTCGGCCTCGGCCTGGTCAAACAACTCGCCGCTTTCCAGGGCGCGTTCGATGGCCTGTTTCAGGGCCTCCAATGAGTTCGGATCGAACTCCTGGAAGCCGTAGTATTGCGACTGGAAGCCCGATTCGAGGAAGAAGTCAGACAGCGCGCGCATGAGATCCTCGGCCGAGACGCCGAGGTCTTCTCCGGTGTAGCGCGAGTAGGTGATGCGCTTCATTGGAAGTCCCGCTTGGAGCGGCGGCGCTGCTCGTCGCGCTGTTCTTCGCGGGGGCGCGGCTCCTCGCGGCGTTTGGCGTCGGCGGTGAAGATGCGGTCTTCACTGCGGCTGATGCGGCGATGGGCGTAGAGGCCTTCGAGGATGAACTCGGCGGCGGCGGCGCGTTCGGCATTCGATGCGCCGGGACCGATACCCACGGCGGCGGTCTTCTCCATCAGGCCGCCAATGGCGTCAAGCTCCTTGATGAGCTTCTTGGCCGGCAGGGCTTCGTCAAGCTGAAGCGAGCCGCCGAGGTCAAACCACTTGATGATGTTCTTGAAGTCAACGCCGTCGTAGTAGTTGGTGAAGACTCGTCCCACAGCGCCGCGGATCAGTTCGCGCGCCACGGCATCGCCGCCCTTGAGTTCGCCTTCGTATTCGAGCTCGATCTTGCCGGTCATCGAGGGCATGGCGGCGAAGATGTCGACAATGCGGGCGGCGGTCTCGTCCTCGCCGGCCTTCAGGGCGCGGCGTTCAGCGTTGGAGACAGCGTTTTCGAGCACCGTGATGGGCAGGCGCTGTGAGACGCCGGAGCGCTTGTCGATCTTCTTATCGTCGCGGGCCAGGAAGGCGATCGACTCGACCACTTCCCGCAGGAACGCCGGGATGGTGACGTCGACGGTCTTGTCGCGGCGCGTCCAGGCCTCCTGCTGCGTGATGGCCATGCCGTGTTCGAGTGTGGCCGGGTAGTGGGTGCGGATCTCGCTGCCGATGCGGTCCTTGAGCGGCGTGATGATCTTGCCGCGCGCCGTGTAGTCTTCCGGGTTGGCGGTGAAGACGAGCATCACGTCGAGGGCGAGCCGCACCGGGTAGCCCTTAATTTGGACGTCGCCCTCTTGCATGATGTTGAACAGGCCCACCTGGATCTTGCCTGCCAGATCGGGCAGTTCGTTGATGGCGAAGATGCCGCGGTTGGCGCGCGGCAGCAGGCCATAGTGCATGGTGAGTTCGTCACTGATGTTGTGGCCGTGGCGGGCGGCTTTGATGGGGTCGATGTCGCCGATCATGTCGGCGATGGTGACGTCGGGCGTGGCCAGCTTTTCCACGTAGCGCTGTTCGCGCGTGAGCCAGTCGATGGGCGTGTCGTCGCCCATCTCGGCAATGGCGAGCTTGGCCTGCCGCGAGAGGGGATGGTAGGGGTTGTCGCGCGTCTCGGTGCCGGCGACGTAGGGGATGGCCTCGTCGAGCAGCGTGGTGAGCATGCGCACGAGCCGCGTCTTGGCTTGGCCGCGCAACCCGAGCAGGATGAAGTTGTGGCGCGAGAGAACGGCGTTGACGATTTGCGGCACCACCGAGTCTTCGTAGCCGACAATGCCGGGGAAGAGCTCGCCGCCGGCTTTAAGACGTGCCATGAGGTTTGAGCGCAGCTCATCCTTCACGGTACGACGGCCCAGTTTCGCTTCGGAGAATTCGCTCCGGCGCAGTGCGCCTAACGTGTGCGGAAGATCAGGACGCATTTCCCCACCGTAGCACGGGGCGGGCGCGGCGCCGGAGCGAACGGCGCGTTACGCTCGACGGCGCAGGGCATCGATGCTCCACGGTCCTCCCCCGGCGGCGGAGAAGTAGAGCCAGAGGAAGCAGTAGAGCGCGGCGGCGATACCACCGTTCACGACGGGCCAGAAGCCGTTGGGGGCGTGGAATTGGAAGTACGCCACGGCCATCATGCCCGACATCAGGAAAGCGTTTGGGCGCGTGTACCAGCCGAGGAGCAGCATGGCGCCGCAGACGACTTCCAGAACGCCGCCTACGCCCACTTGCGAGGCCAGCGGCACCGTGCCGCCGTTGGGGGGAACGCCAATGGGGAAGGCGAACGTCTTCATCGTGCCGGACTGCATAAAGATGAACGCCGCGACGATGCGCAGCAGGCTTTGGAACGGACCGGACAGTGCGGTCCATCGGGAAAGGTTCATGCGGTGTCTCCTTCGTTGGGGAGGCGGCCCGGCGCGGCACGCCGGACCGCCGCGCACGCTATGAGCGGGGAAGCTCGTAGTTCAGCATCCACTGCACGCCGAAGCGGTCCTTGAGCATGCCGAAGTAGGCGCCCCAGAACTGGTCGCCAAGGGGCATCACGGCCTGCCCGCCTTCTGAGAGCGCGGCGAAGAGCTGGTCCGTCTCTTCCTTGCTATCAGGGGCGATGGAGATGGAAAAGTTGTTGCCAGGCGTGAACGGCATGCCGGGCATGGTGTCCGATGCCATGATGGCAAGCGGCCCCTTGGTCACCGAGGCGTGCATGGTGCGCGTCTCCGCTCCCGGAGGCACGCCGCCGGGGATTTCGGCGAAGGAGTGGGACTCCAGTTTGCCGCCGAGGCACTGGGCATAGAAGGTCATGGCTTCGAGGCAATTGCCGTCGAACGTGAGATAGACGTTGATCGCTTTCATGAGAATCTCCTGGCTGTGAGATGGCTGACCATGGGTTGACGCGCCTGTGCGCGAAGGGATAGGGAAGATCGAAGGGAAATCACGTCACTCGCTGAGCCCCAAAATGGCCTCGATGGTTTCCGGGGCGTTGCCTTCCAGGCGGTTGTTGACGAAGACGAAAGCGCCCTTGCCATTGGCCTCGCCGCGGCTCACGATTTCGCGTAACGCATCGCGCGCGCTGTCCTGCGGCTCCTGAACGCGCTGGTAGGGCTCGAACTTCTGCACCGCCTGCTCGTAGCTGCGCCCCGGCCGCAGCAGGGCGCGCGTGACCGTGAAGGGCGCCGTCTGCGAGTCCTTCAGCGCCAGTTGCGTGCCCAACTCGGGCATGCGCGTCCAGGAGTTGTAGACGTGCGCCACGCCATGCGAGCGCAGGCAGGCGAGGTATTCCGGGCCCAGGTATTCCGGATTGCGGATCTCCACGCCATAGCGCCAGCCCTTGGGCAGCGCGGCGAGAAACGGATCGAGCGCGGCGAGGAAATCGGCGGCCGTGGGGAACTGCTTCTTGTTGAAGGTGCCGAACTCGAACATGAGCACGCCGACGCGGTCGCGGTGGGCATCGAGCGCGCGCGTGAAGGCGGCCTCAAACAACGAGGCGTCGAGGAAGTGTTCGTTATCGAGCCCGGCGCGCTGCCCGTAGCGGGCGTGGCCGGGCCAGGTCTTCACCGTGATGTGTTCCGGAACTTTGAATCCGAAATGAAGCGACGAGGGCGAGCCCAGGAAGAGCTTGGCCCAGTATTCAGGGGAAGGGAACTGGTAAAAGGCGAAGTCGCCGCAGACCACGGGGAAGGTCTCGGCGTATTCGGCCAGGCAGGTGTCGTCGAACTTCTTTTGTGAGAACTTGCCGCGCGTCTGGTAGCGCTCGGGCGTGTAGATCTGGCCGAGCCAGCCGGGATACTTCCAGGAACTGGTACCGATCCAGACGTTGCGCTGGGCGAGTTGGTGGAGACGTTCGGCGAGACGCCGGCGGCGCTCGGGGATTTCGTCAAATAAGCCGGGCATTGACACGCTGCCCCTCCTCGTGTAAAAGTTTATACGTAATGCTGACGGAACGCCAGAGGGAAATTTACGATTTCATTCTTGCCTTCCGGCGTGACAACGGCTGCTCCCCATCGATCCCTGAGCTGCAAAAAGCCTTCGAGATCCGCAGCCCGAACGGCATCGCCGGGCACTTGAATGCGCTCATCACGAAGGGCATGCTGCGGCGCAGCGAGCGCGGGTCGAGGAACATCGATCCGGTGGGCGACGCGGCCGCGGCGCAGGTGCATGCGCTGCCGGTGTATGGTTCCATTGCGGCGGGCATGCCGGAGATGATCACGAGCGAGGGGCCGGAGGGGACGTTGCGCGTGGATGAACTGACGCTCGGCTTCCAGCCCAAGCCGGGGTGTTTTGCCTTGAAGGTGCGCGGTGATTCGATGAAGAACGCGGGCATCTTCAGCGGCGACACCGTGGTGGTGGAGCCCAACGCATCGCCGCGGGAGAACCAGATCGTGGCCGCGCTGATCGATGGCGAGAGCACACTGAAGCGGCTGGTGCGGGTGAAGGGGCGGTTCTTCCTGAAGGCGGAGAACCCCGATTATCCGGAGTTGCATCCACGGGCCGACCTGGTGATTCAGGGCGTCGTGCGCGCGGTCATCCGGCGGTTGGATTAAAGCGCGCGGCGCGCGGGTCGCTCAGCGGCTGACGCGGAGCGAGAAGCGGAAGGTGCGGCCGTCGTTCAGGGTGTTCGTAATGACGCCGAAGTTAGGGTCGGTGAGCGAGATGCCCGGTTCGGCGAATTGGGGTGTGTTGGTGAGGTTGATCGACTCCACGCGCAGCGCGACCGTATAGTCCTGACGCACGGCCCACTGGCCGGTGAGCCCGGCGTTCCAGTTGCGAATCGAGGCGCGGCGGAAGACGTGGCGGCCGAGGTTGCCGCGCGCGTCGCCGGGCTGAACAAAGGCGAACGCGGAGCGGGGCATCTGTTGGCGCGAGAGGTCGGGGTGGGAGATGGTGCGGCCGAGCACGGAGGGGTCGAGCAGATGGGGACGGTCGCCGCTGATGCCGTCGACGTTGCCGAAGCCGGGAGCGTCGGAGCCGGTTTGAATGTTGAAGGGCGTGCCGGTTTTGAGCAGCGAGACGGAGTCGATCTGCCAGCGTCCGGCCCAGGAGGGCAGGCGGCGCAGGAGGAGCGAGGGCAGGCGGTAGTCGGCTTTCACGAGCAGCGCGTGCGGGGAGTCGAAGCGGCTCAGGCCGCGCAGGTCGCCGATCACGTCAAACTCGGTCTGGCTGCGGTAGCGGAACGAATCGACATCGTGGGCGGTGTTGGTGTAGTCGCCGCCGAGGTCGATCGCTTTGCTGAACCAATAGGAGGCCTCGAGCGTCAGTCCGCGATATGAGCGTGAGGAGAGTGTGGTGCGGAAGGCGTCAAAGTAGCCGCGCGAGGAGTTCATCACGCGGCGAATCTCGCCCTTATCCTGAATGGCGCGGCGGGCGTCGATGGTGGCCGTGTTGAGCGGCAGCGTGGCGCTGGGATGGGCGCGGTTCAGATACCAGTGGTTGAGCACCTTGATGGAGCGGCTGCCGACATACGCAAGCTGCCACGTCCAGGCCGGGGCCGGCGCGAACTCCCACACGGCGTGGAATTGCTGCGAGTAGGGGCTGACGAGGTTGGGCTGGTAGTCGTAGAACACCGACTGGCGCGGCGGGTTGGCTCGAATGTCGTAGCCGCCGGTGATGGCGCGCAGCATGTCCGGGTCCTGGATGACAGCTTTGTAGTTGTTCGGCGGGTTGAAGCGGATCTGTTGGAAGGTGACCGGGAACACCTCGCCATAGTGCAGCCCGTAGCCGGCGCGCCACACGCCGAAGCGGCGGGGCAAGCGATAAGCGAGGCCCAGCGTGGGGCCGAGGTTGTTGTAGTCGGAGAAGTAGGGCACCTGGTCGCGCCCATTCACTTCCACCGGGCGCGAGATGGGGCGGTAGCCGAGCGTCATGTTGACGGTGAGGTTGGCCGTGGCCGTCCACTTGGCGGCGGCGTAGAACCAGTTGTCCCAGTTGCGGTAGCCGCGGTGGAGGTCGCCTTGCGCGATCCAATAGGTGGAGGGGATGCCGAGGCGGAGGTTGGTGATGGTGGGGTTGCCGAAGTTGTTGAAGAAGGCGAAGGCGTTCACGTGCGCGTCGGATTCGCGGCCGTTCATCTGGCGTCGGAGCAGTTCGAAGCCGGCTTTGAAGTTGAGGCGGCCGGCGGCGTGGGAGAGCTGGGCGGCGGGCTTCCAGAGGTTTTGCGCGCGGTCAATGGGCACGGCGTTGTTGTCGTTGATGGCGCGCAGCAGGCCGCTGGTGAAGATCTGGTAGGGCAGGGCGTTGTTCTCGAGCGTGATGAGCGAACGCGTGCGGTCAAAGCGCAGGGCGGCGAGGGTCTGCGTGCGGGCTGACCAGTCGCGGCGCCACTGCAGGCCCGCCTGGTGCGACATCGTCGTGGTGTTCGGGTTCTGGCCGCGGATGAGCTGGAAGGCAACGACGCGCGCGGCGACATGCGTGTAGTGCGCGGTGATCGTGTCGCGCTCGCCGAGCTGTTGGTCCAGCCGCAGCGTGGCCTGATCGTTGTTCACGCGCTGCGGGGCGTTGGTGTTCAACATGCGCGAGTCAATGTCGGTGCGGTTGGGAAGCTCGGAAGGGTAGGAGTCAAAGATGCGCTGGAGGAAGGCGCGCACGCGCGGGTCGGCGGCCAGCGGCGTGCGTTCATCGGGCGCGGGCACTTGCACATTGCCGTTCACCATGCCGCGGATCAACTGGCGTGTGCCGTCGAGCGTGAGGTGCGCGCCGCGCCATAGGTTGCCCGCGGCGCCGATGCTGACGCTGTTCTCGCGCGCCGGCTTGACGGGGCCCACCTGGAAGAAGGCGCGCGCCGTGACGATGCTGTTGAGGTGCATCCAATTGAACTGGCCGTGCCAGGATGTGGGCTGCTTGGGCGCGAGCAGGATCGAGGAGCCGGGCGAGGTGCCGAACTCCGAGCCGTAGTAGTTGCGTTCGGCCTGGAACTCGCTGACGACGGTGGGCGTCACGCCGAGGCGCTGGTTGATCTCCTTGAGCGCGTTGTTGTCGATGAGGTTGAACTGCACATTCTCATTGCGGCGGCTTTCGCCCTTGCCTGTGTCGGTTTGGCCGAGAAGGTTCAAGTCCGTGCGCGCGTTGGATGAGGCAGGCGCGGCTGGGGGCGCGGCGGCTTCAGCGGGCGTGCCACCGCTGCCATCCTGCGATGCCGCGGCGGGAGGCTGCGTCTGCTGGGCCAGCAGGCTGGAGGCCAGAAGGAACCAAGCGAGAAAGACCATGGATTGCTTCCAGGATCGCACGCGAGGTGGTGCGCGAAGCCGCGTGATAGAGTGGCCGGGCATGCACGCACGGTGGACGGTCCTGTGGTTGTGGTCAGCGGTCTTGTGGGGGCAGGCGAGCGGTCCTGACCCGCGCGAGATTCCCGTGCCGCCCATCCGCACGAAAGCAGGCCCGTTGCCGGGCGTGCGCGAGTTGCCGCTGCGCGCGGAGATGCCGCCGGTGCTGGTGATGAACGACGGCAGCCGCGTGACGACGCCGAAGCAATGGCAGCGGCGTCGCCAAGAGATGCGGCGAATTCTCGAATATTACGCCACGGGGCACGCGCCGCCCGCGCCGGGCAATGTGAAGGGCAGGGAACTGGCCCGGGAATCGATTTCGGATGGAACAGTCTTATACCGGCTGATGCGGTTGACGTTCGGTCCGGGGGCGAAGCTTTCACTGAACGTTGGTGTGTTCACGCCGGCGCGCGGCGGCAAGTTTCCGGCCATTGTCTACTTCAGCGGAACGCCGCCCGGCGCTGAAGCGTTGCCAAGGCAGCCGCAAGGTCCGAACCAGGGCCGCGGGGAGAATGTGTTGCTGCTTGTGGGGCCGGGGCCCGCCACCAGTGCACCCCCGCGCGCAATGCCGCCGCCGGCAACGGCGCAGTCGCTGGCCACGCGCCATGCCGAGGTGTTCCGGCGCGGCTATGCACTCGTGACCTTCAATCCGAATGACTGCGCCGAGGACACAACGCTGCGCAACCAGGATGGAAGCTGGGCCTTTCGCAACACGCGCTTCTTTCCGCCGTATCCCGACTACGACTGGGGCATTCTGGCGGCCTGGGCGTGGGGCGCCTCGCGCGTGGCCGATTATCTGGAAAGCGATACAGCGATCGATGCGAAGAAGCTCATCATCACGGGCGCCTCGCGCAACGGCAAGGCGTCGATGATTGCGGCGGCGTTTGATGAACGCTTCCTGGGCGCTCCGGTGGTGACTGGCGGCGGCGGTGTCGGCGCCTATCGCCACGCCGGGCCGCGCAACAGCGAAACGCTCGACGTCATGCAGAAGAAGTATCCGAACTGGTTTTCACCGAACCTGCATCAGTTCTGGGGGCAGAAGGAGAAGCTGCCGTTCGATCAGCACTGGTTCCTCGCACTTGCGGCGCCGCGGCCGTTCATCGCGCTTGAAGGCAACACCGATACGATCTCGCTGCCCGAGGCGGTGCGACAATCCATGCTCGGCGCGATGCCGGCATATGAGTTGCTTGGGGCCAAGCAGCGGCTGGGCGTGCACTATGCGCACCACGGGCATGCCTTCACCGATGAAGATTGGACGGCGATGATGGACTTCGCCGATCACCACCTGCTGGGCAAGCCCGCCACGCGCGGGTTTGACCGCTTCCCGACGGAGCAGGAGTTGGATGCCGCGCTGGCCGAAGCCCGGGCCAAGGCGAAGCGCTAAGCGCCCTTACCACGCCTGCGAGTTGCGGTAGCCGAAGGGGTCGGCACCGGCTTCGATCACATTGTTCAACTGCACGCGGATGAGCACGGGCGCCGCGCCGGAGCTCCACTTGGAGCGCTGCTGCGTCTTGTGGCCACGGCCCGCCAGTTCGCGCGCGGTGACCGGTGAGACGCGGTCATCCAGCAGCAGATCACCCGGATACATGGCGTGGTTGTCGAAGCTGGAAACGTAGTGGCGCGTCTGCAGCCGCGGGCTTTCCGTGGCCGCTTGGGCGTCCATGCCGAACTCAACGACGTTGAGCAACAGCTGCACGAGCGCCTGGTCCTGGTTGTCGCCGCCGGGCGTGGAGAGCGCCAGGTACGGCTTGTCGTTGCGCAGCACGACGGTGGGCGAAAGCGTGATGCGCGGGCGCTTGCCCGGCGCCAGTTCATTGGCGTGACCGGGGACGAGGTAGAAGCTCTGCGCGCGGTTGGAGATGGCAATGCCGGTGTCTCCGGCGACGATGGTCGGCAGCGATGCGCCCGAAGGTGTGGCCGAAAACATGATGCCGTCCTTGTCGATCACGTTCACGCAGGTGGTGTCGCGCGAAACGAGCCAGTCGTCGAGGCTCACGCGCGCGGCTTCGCTTTCACTGGGATGCCGCGCCGGCTTGTCGCCCACCGTGCCGGGGCGAAACTCAAGCGACGCACGCGGGCCGATCAACTGGCGGCGTTCTGCGGCGTACTCCTTCGACAGCAGTTGCGCGGCGGGCACGGTGACGAACTTCGGGTCGCCATAGTAGGTGTCGCGATCGGCAAGGGCGAGCTTGAAGGCCTCGGTGACGGTGTGAATGTAATCGGTGGAGTTGAGGCGCATGGAGCGCAGGTCGATGCCTTCGAGAAGGTTGAGGGCCTGGATCATCACCGGCCCCTGGCTCCAGAAGCCGGGCTTGTAAACCTTCAGGCCCTTGTAGGTGCCCATCACGGGCTCTTCCACGGTGAGGCGGAAGGCGGCCATGTCTTCGTAGCGCAGCAGTCCGCCGTTGGCCTTCATGAAGGCGTCAATCTTACGCGCCGGTTCGCCGCGATAGAAGTAATCGCGTACGGCGTCGATGGCGGCTTCGCGTTTCTGCCCCGCTGCTTTCGCCTTACGTTCGGCGTCGATCATGGCGCGCATCGTACGGGCCAGGTCGGTCTGGCGGAACACTTCGCCGATGATGGGGCGCTTGCCGCCGGGCATGAACATGTTCATGGCGTCGGGCCACAGCTCGAAGAAGCGGCGCGAGTAGGAGATGGCGCCGGCGCGCATTTCGTCGAGCGGCATACCGTCGGCGAGTTCGAGCGCGGGAGCCATCACCTCAGCGGCGCTCTTGGTGCCGAATTCGCGCAACGCGAGCAACTGCGCGTCAATCGCGCCGGGCACGACAGCCGCCATCACACCGGCCACGGGGACCATTGCGCGCAGGCCGTTCGGCTCCAGCTCCATCACTTCGCCCATGCGCAGGCGGCGGCCGCGGAAGAAGTCAGCCGTGGCCGACTGCGGCATAGTGCCGATGCCGGCGATGGAGAGCACACGGCCCTCCTTGGTGCGAATGAGGATAGGCGCTTCGCCGCCGAAACCAAAGTGGGAAAACTCGGTGACCATGGCGGCGAACATCGAGGCGACGCCCGCATCGACGGCATTGCCGCCGGCGTGGAGCATGCGCATTCCGGCCTCCACGCTGGCCTCGGTGCCGCCGGCGACGGCGCCGCGCACACCGCGTGAGGGGTGGCGCGCCGGGCGGTCCCACACCATCTTTTGTTGCACCGGCGCGGGCTGCGGAGGAGCCGGCGCCTGCGCACAAGCCGTGGCGGCCCAGGCCGCGAAAAGTACCCACGCGCGGTTGCGCTTCATAGTCGTCATTATAATTGTCAGTGGACTCGATGAAGCCACAGGCGCCGCCTCCTCCGGAAAAACCGGCGTCTGACCCGCGCGAGCAGGAACCCATGTTGTACTGCCCGCGATGCAATGCCCGGCTTGTTGAGCTGAAATGCAAACTCATCTGCGAGCGCTGCGGATACTACATGAGCTGCGCCGACTACTACTAGGAGACGCGCTTCCCCCATGCCTGTCACGCCGGTTGGCGGCCTACAAGCCGAAATTGATGCCCTGATGGAGCGCTTCCGCGTCGGCGCCGAAAAGGCGGCCGCCGTAGCCGCTGGTGTCTCCAACGCCGAAGCGGACTTTGTGCCCGCGCCCGGCGCCTGGTCCATCCGCCAGATTGCCTGCCACCTTGCCGACTCTGAACTCGTGGGCGCGCACCGCTTCCGGCTCGTGATCGCCGAGGAGGAGCCCCTGTTGACGGGCTTCGATCAGAACGCCTGGAGCGCCCGATTGAACTACGGCGAACGCAAACTCGCCGAAGCGCTGGACAGCTTCCGCGCCCTGCGCGCCATGAATTGTGAACTGCTGCACGATCTCCCGGTTGAGACCTTCGCGCGCACGGGCCGCCATACCGAACGAGGATTGGTAACCCTGCACGAGTTGTTGCGCATCTATACGGAGCATGGGGAAAACCACGCCCGCCAGATCCAAACCGTCCGGGAGAAATATCGTGAATTCCGCAAAGGCGCTTAGCGCGCTCCTCATTCCCGCCGTGCTTGTGGCGCAGAACGCGCCCACTGACCCCGCCGCCATTCGCTGGTGGGCGCATGTCACCACGCTCGCCGCCGACAACATGCGCGGGCGCAATACGGGCAGCGAGGAGTATCTCGTGGCGGCGCGCTACGTGGCCGGGCAGTTTGACACGCTGGGGCTTAAACCCGCGGGCACGGAAGGCTTCTATCAGCCGGTGTCGTTGCTCACGCGGCAGGTGGACGAAGCCGGCTCATCTCTTGAACTGGTGCGCAACGGTGCGGCGCGCGGCCTCACGCTCGGCACGCATGCCTATTTCAACAGCCGTGTGGCGCTGGCTCCGCACACCGAAGCCGAGCTGGTGTTTGCCGGCTACGGGCTGTCGGTACCTGATTTCGGACATGACGATCTCAAATCGCTTGACCTGAAGGGGAAAGTGGCCGTCTACCTGAGCGGCGCACCATCGTTACTGCCTGGGGCGGTGCAGGCGCACTTCTCCTCGGCGGCGGAACGGAACAAGGCGCTGGCGGCGGCGGGCGCGGTGGGCTTCGTGAGCATCGCCAACCCGAAGAGCGCCGAGACGCCCTGGGAGCGCTCCAGCGCGGCGCGCACACAGCCGGCAATGACGCTGGCTGACCCCAAGCTCGACGTGAGCACCCTGGTGCGGCTCGGCGTCGTATTCAATCCGGCTCATGCGCCGATGCTGTTTGAGGGCGCGCCGAACTCGTTCGATGATCTGGTGGCGATGGCGTCGGCGGGCAAGCCGCTGCCGCGCTTCCCCCTCAAGGCTTCACTGCGGGCCAAGGTGGCGCTCAACACGAGCGAGGTGACCAGCCCCAACGTTGCCGCCGTGCTCGAAGGCTCTGACCCAAAACTGAAGAACGAGTACATCGTACTCAGCGCGCATCTCGACCATACGGGCGTGAACCCTTCGCTGCAAGGCGACCAGATCTTCAACGGGGCCATGGACAATGCTTCGGGCATCGCTACGCTCATCGAGGTGGCGCGCGATTTTGCCGGTCCGCGCCAGTTGCGCAAGCCGGCCCGCTCGATCCTCTTCCTCGCCGTGACGGGCGAAGAAAAGGGCCTCCTCGGCTCGCGCTATTTCGCCGCGCAGCCAACCGTGCCGGCCTCCCAGCTCGTGGCCAATGTGAACTTCGATATGTTCCTGCCGCTGCACGCCATGAAGCATGTGCTGGCCTTCGGCCTCGAAGAGTCAACCCTGCGCCAGCCGTTGGAGCGGGCCGCGCGCGCCGCGAACGTGGCCGTGATGAGCGATCCCGAACCGCTGCGCAACCGCTTCATCCGCAGCGACCAGTACAACTTCATCCTGCGCGGTGTTCCGGCGCTGGCGTTGAAGGTGGGCTACGCTCCGGGTTCGCCCGAAGAGCAGATCCAGAAGAACTGGACACGCACCCGCTACCACGCTGTCTCCGACGACCTGGCTCAGCCTGTCGACTTCACGGCGGTGGTCACCTTCAACCGCTTGGTGACGCAACTGGTGCGCGAGATCGACGGCGACCAGAAGCGTCCGCGTTGGAACGGCAAGAGCTTCTTCAAGCGCTTCGCGGGGCAATGACGCGGGCCGGTCGGCGGGCCTGGTCGCGGCCGCACGCGGGGCGCCACTTTCGATACAATCAGCCCTCGCATGTTCGTTCCGCTCACTCCGTTACGCTTCCTCCACCGCGCCGCCGATGTGTTTGGCCACCACACGGCCATCGTCTCCGGCGACCGCACCTTCACCTACGCCGAGTTTGCCGGCCGCGCGCAACGCCTGGCCTCGGCGCTCGAAGGCCTGGGCGTGCAGCCCGGCGACCGCGTGGCCTTCATCAGCTTCAACAACAACGCACTGATGGAGGGCTATTACGGCGTCATCCAGGCGCGGGCCATCGTCATGCCGCTCAACGTGCGCCTCTCGCAGCAGGAGATGACGGGCATTCTCAACCATGCCGGGGCGAAGGTGGTGTTCTTTGAGAACGATTTCGCGCCCCTGGTGGAAGCCCTCAAGCCCGACTGCGGTTCGGTGAACCGCTGGATCTCCATCGAAGACGAATACGATGCGTTGCTCGCCGCCGCCGAAAGCAAGCGCGCCGACATCTTCTCCTATGACGAGTCCTCGATCGCCGAGCTCTTCTATACCTCGGGCAGCACGGGCACGCCAAAAGGCGTGATGCTCAGCCACCGCACGCTCTACCTGCACGCACTCGACATCATCACCGGGTTCCGCGAATTGGAGAGCATGGTCGACCTGCACACTATCCCGTTGTTCCACGCCAACGGTTGGGGACGCCCGCAGATGTCGACGATGCTCGGCGTGAAGCAGGTGATGGTGCGGCGCTTCGAACCCGGCCACGTCTTTCGCCTCATCGCCGAACACAAGGCCACTCACATGTGCCTGGTGCCGACGATGGCCAATGCGCTGCTGAATCATACCGAACTCGGCCAGCACGAAACAACGAGCCTGAAGCAGATCATGATTGGCGGCGCGGCGGCCAGCCCGGAGCTGGTGCAGCGGCTGGAGAAGGCCTTCGGCTGCATGGTCTGCTGCGGCTACGGCATGACGGAGACGGCGCCGGTGCTCACCACGTCGTCGCCGAAGCGCGGTGTCACCCCTGCCTCGGATGCCGATCGCGCGCGGCGCCACGCCATGGCCGGCTGGCCTGTGCCCGGCGTGGAGGTTCGTGTGGTCGACTCCAACCTTGAGGATGTGCCGCGCGACATGGAGTCCATCGGCGAGGTGATCGCGCGCGGCGACCACATCATGGACGGCTACTACCGTGAGCCGGAGCAGACCGCGGCGGTGATGTCGGGAGCGTGGATCCACACCGGCGACATGGCCGTGTGGGACAACGAAGGCTTCGTCCACATCGTCGATCGCAAGAAGGAGATCATCATTTCCGGCGGCGAGAACATCTCTTCGCTGGAGGTGGAGCGCGCTATTTTCGCGCACGAGGCGGTGCTGGAATGCGCCGTGGTGGCAGCGCCGGATGAGAAGTGGGGCGAGGTGCCGGCGGCGATTGTGGTGCGCAAGCCCGGAGCCGAGCTGAGCGAAGAGGCCCTGCTGGCCTTTCTTGGCGAACGCTTGGGGCGCTTCAAATTGCCGCGCGTGATCCGCTTCTCTGAGGACGCGCTGCCGAAAACGGGTACGGGCAAAATCCGCAAGAACATCCTGCGCGAATCGTTCTGGGCCGGGCGCGCCAAGCGCGTGCAAGGCTGATGCATTCGCTGCTGCTGCGCTGCGACGCGGCGGACAAAGACCTGCTGGTGACCGAGCTCTGGGAGCGCGGCACAACCGGTGTGCTGGAAACTGAGCTGCCCGCCGGAGCATGGGAGCTGCGCGCCTTCTTCGATGAGCTGTTTCCGCTTGCGACGCTGCCCGGGGCCGTGAGCTGGCGCGACGAAGGCACGCCCGATTGGGAGAGCGGCTGGCGGGAGGCGTGGGAGCCGCTGCCGGTGGGCGAGAAGCTCCTGCTGCTGCCCGCCTGGATGCAGCCGCCCGAGGAGCACAGCGAGCGGCGCATCGTGCGCGTGCGGCCAGGGCAGGCCTCCGGCACGGGCTATCATGCGCCGACACAATTAGCGCTGATGGCGTTAGAAACATTTCTGCATGAAGATGATTCCGTGCTCGACGTCGGCGCGGGCACAGGAATTCTGCTTGCCGCCGCCGACGCTCTCGGCGCGCGGGCTCTCTACGGCTGCGAGATCGACCGCGCCGCCGCGCTCATCGCCCAGGCCAACCTCGCCGCCGACGGCATTCCGGCGCACCTCTGGATCGGTTCGCCGCGCTCGATGGCTTCGGCCTCGGCCACGCTCATCGCGGCCAATATGAACGGTGTCACGCTTGACCTGCTCCGTCCGGAGCTGGCGCGCGTGCTGCGGCCCGGCGGCAGGCTCATCCTCTCCGGCTTCACCGAACGCTGGCGCGCGCGCTTGCATGCAAGCTATACAAGCGCGGGCTTCTCCTGCCAGGCCACGCTCGAGCGCGAACGCTGGCGCGCCCTCGTCTTCAGTTCCGCACCGTGATCACCGGCTTGTTGCTGGCAACGCCGCCGATGGTGATCTCCAGCGGATACTCGCCTGCTCCCAACTGCGGCACGACGATGTTGGCCTGCGCCAGTCCGACGAAGCCCGGCGTGAGGCCGACGAACAACACCTGCGCGTCCACGCCCCCAACCGTGATACGCGCCGTCGCCGAGGCACGCGACAAGGGATCGCCAGGCGCGGCGGCTCCGGTGGCCACGGCGTTATCCAGCGCGCCGATGCCGGTGAGGTAAATCGTAATCGCTTCGCCGGCGCGGGCCGGATTGTTCGCGGCGTTCACTGAGCCATTGGAGTTCTGCACGACGGCGCGATTCACACCGTACTGGAGAACGCCCGGCGCGGCCGACTGCACAACAGCTTTGCGCGGCGCCGACGTGGCCCCATCGATGGTCACCGTCACGTCCACCTCGCCAGGCCCCAGCTCAAACGGCGCCTGGCCGTTGATCTGTCCTGTGCTGACGAAATACACCGGCACGGGCTGACCATTCATCGACACCTGCACGCCGCGCAACGTCGCCGGCCAGGGGACTTCGCTGGCCGTGGCGGTGTCCGTGGCCAGGTTCGCGCCATACACGCTAAACAGGCCGCCTGGAGCGAGAGTGACGCGCCCATCGGCGGCGCTCACCACGCCGCCGTCAGTGATGGCGGGCAGGGAACTCGACCGTGGCGTGAGCGCGCGCAAACGGTGGTTCTGCGTATCGCTGAAGTAGATGCGGCCGTTGGCGCCCAGGGCAACATCGGAGGGGCTGCGCACCAGGGCCTGGATGGCCGCCGTGCCTTCGCCCGCAAACCCGGGCTCACCGGTCCCGGCGATGGTGCGCAACTGGCCGTCGGGTGTGACCAGGCGAATGCGGTGGTTGCCGGAGTCGGCGATGGCGAGGTTTCCACCGGCATCGATTGCGACGCCGGTGGGTTTGTTCAGGGCCACGGCCAGGGCGTTGCCGGTCTCTGCCTGGAATCCTCCCAGCCCGCTGCCGGCAACAGTGCGAATGGTCTTGTCGGCGGCCGAGACGACGCGGATGCGGTGGTTGTCGGTGTCGGCAATGTAGAGGTCGCCCTTGGCGTCCAGGAACAGCTCGGAAGGCGAACTGAGCAACGAGCCCGTGGCCGGCCCGCCATCGCCGCGGAATCCGGACACGCCGATGCGTCCGGCGATCACGCGCGACTGCGTGATATCGCCTTCCACGGCGATCACCACATGATCGGTGGCCAGCGCCAGATAGACGGTCCCGCTCGGGCTGACGGCGATGCCGCGCAGATTCTCCGGCCCGCTCAGATAGGTGTTGATCGTGGAGCCGAGAATGCGCCGCACGCGCCGGTTGCCGGCATCGGTGATGTAGTAGCCGCCTGGCGCAGTGGCAATGCCACGAGGTCCGCGAAAGGAGGCCAGCATGGGATCGCCGCCATCACCCGAGACGCCGGGAAGTCCCGTGCCCGCCACGCGCCGCAACCGCCCGTCGGGCCGCACGGCCTTCACCGCATGGTTCCCACTGTCCACCACAATCACCGAACCATCGCTTTCCACAACTACGGAGTCCGGGCTATTCAGTGTGGCCAACGCCGCCGGACCATCTTCGCCCGTACTGGCCGGCGTGCCCGTTCCGGCGATCGTCTGGATGATGTAGCCAGGGTCAGCAACCGCCGCCGTCACGGTGAGCTTCACCGGAATGAGCAGCGGCGAATTCCCGGCCAGCGTCGAGCGCACCGTGACGGCGCCCTCATAGTTGCCCGCCGCCAGCCCCGCGGCCGATACGCTCACCGTGGCGTTGGCTGGTGTGGACCCTGTGACGTTGGAAACGGTAAGCCACGAACCGCCCGTCGTCGTGACATCCAGCGGCAACACCCACGACTGAAACTCCACCGACCGCAGCGCCAGGGCAAGGCTGCCCGCGCGGCCGGCTTCGAGCGTGAACTCATAGGCGCCATTGGGGACAGCCAGCGTGGGACGCACCGTGCCGAAGCTGGTGTTCCAGGGGCCTAGTCCGTTCTCACTCTTGAAGAGCCCGCTGCTGGTGCCGGCGAAGGTCTGCGCCAGATTGGCCGGATTGATGGCCAATAGCGGCGGCCCGAAGCTGTTGTTGATACAGCCGCGCACCCACTGCGTCAGGCCCTGATTCACGGGAAGGTCGTAGCAGGAAGCGCCGCCGGCGCCGAGCGTGCTCACAATGGGCAGCTTCGATTCGGCCGAGGGATAGAAGATCTGAAAGGCCTGCGCGGCATAGCGCCGCACGCTGACATTGCCTCGATTCACCACGTCCACATGGTAGACGCCGAACCCGCTGCCGGTGCCCGCCGCGGTGACGATCATCAGCGCCGGGTTGTTCACGTCGGCAACGAGGCCGGTGATCACCGTGCCCGCGCCCAGCGAGATGGTGGCGCTGGTCAGCCAGTTCTGCCCGCCGTCGATCGAACGGCGCATCTGATTCTCGTCGGAGGCCACCCACAAGTTCGTATCGTGCGGCGAGATGAGAAACTGGTTGGCCACGGCGGGCAGCGTGGACACCTTTTCCCAATTGGCGCCAGCGTCGCTCGAACGGTAGACCTCACGCTCCACGGCGCAGTAAAGCGTCGCGGTGTTGCCGGGAAGGAACTGCAGCCCCACCACCAGCCCGGCGGCGGGGGGCAGGCCTTTGTTGGCGACGGCCCATGTCAATCCCGCGTCAGTGGATTTCCAGATGCCTCCATCCGCCGTATCCGTGGCTGCGTACACGATTTGCGGCGCCGAGGGGTGATAGAGGAATTTCGTGATCCGGGGCTGCGGCGTGCCCGGCTGCCGGAAGTAAACCGTCTGGAAATCGGTCCCCAATAGCTGGAAGTTGCTGTTGGTGGCGCGGAACAAGCCCGGGCCGACCGTGGTGAGAATGGCCGGCGGTGTGGTGGGCAGAAACGCCACCAGATTCACCGGCTGATTCATCACAATTTGCGCGGAGGCCTCCGAAGCCGTCCACGCAAGAGCGGCCGCGACCAGGGCGGCCGGCAGTTTCATTGCCATGAACCTATCTTAGCGGCCTCGCCGGGGCGGCCCTACAACAGTTCCCAATGATCACCGCGATAGACGGCGCTCGATTCCTCCCAGGTGCCGAACTTGCAGGCCATCTGGCCGCCGTCCACCAGCAGAGCCGCACCCGTGATGAACGAGGCCAGCGGCGAGGCGAGGAACGCGACCGCGTTAGCCACCTCCTGGGGCTCTCCGCCACGGCCCAGCGGAATCTGCTGGAAGTAGGGCTTGCCGATGGCCTCCTGCTCGAAGGCGGCCGCCGTGAGGCGCGTCCGGATCATGCCCGGACACACGGCGTTGACGCGAATGCCGTGCGGGCCGAGTTCGTTCGCCGAGGTGTGCAGCAGGCCCAGCACGCCGGCCTTGGTGGCGTTGTAAGCCATATGCAACGCTTCGCCGTCGTAGCTGTTGGTGGAGGCGGTGATGACGATCGACCCTTCACGGCGCGGGCGCATCGACGCCGCCGCCGCTTGCAGGCAGAGAAAGACGCCTGAGAGGTTCACCGCCAGCGTCTGTTGCCACACCTCCCACGAGGTTTCCAGAAGCGGATGAAAACGGCAGATGCCGGCGTTCAAAATGGCGATGTCCACCGGCCCGGCGGCGGCAAAGGCGGCTTCGACATCGGCGGCGCGGGTGACGTCCATCGCATGGCCGCGCGCGCCGAATTCCGCCGCCGCAGCCTCGGGCTTCGCCTCTTCCAAGTCGAACACCCAAACGGTGGCCCCGGCCCCCGCTAGAGCCCTCGCGCAGGCGTTTCCAATGCCGTTGGCGCCGCCGGTGACGACGGCCGTTTTGCCGCTCAAATCGATTCGCATTCGGTATCAGTGTACCCCCGCGCGCCCGTGCTACAATAGCGGTTTCGGGCCTGTAGCTCAGTTGGTTAGAGCGCTACCTTGACACGGTAGAGGTCACAGATTCGAGTTCTGTCAGGCCCACCATCCCAACCTTGTTCGCTCAACACACTGAGCACCCCCCCCCATTCGCTGCTGTTCACGCCCAACCTGAATCATCGTCATTCTCCTCGCCGCGGCCACGGTGATGCCATCGTTCCGGCTCCAGGCACGGGCAACTTCCACACTCCTCCCCTCTATATCTAGCGATGATATACTCGCGGCTGAATGCCTTCCATATTGATCCATCTTGACGAGCCGCTGCTCAAGTCCTTGAACAAGGTGGCTCCGGCGGCCAAGCGGCAGCGGGCGGAATTCATCCGGCAGGCCGTGAAAGAGGCGATCCGGAAGCGCGAGTATGAGGCCATCCGCGAGGCCTATCTCCGGCAGCCGGACACACCCGGCGATGCCGATGACTGGTCGAACGCCGAGGAGTGGAAAGCGTGAAGCAGTACGAGATCTGGTGGGCCGACCTGCCCAAGCCCGCCGGCCGCCGGCCCGTGCTGCTGCTGAGCCGCGACGATGCCTACGGCGTTCTCAGCAAATTCGTGGCCGCTGAGATCACGGCCACCATCCGCCACATTCCCATCGAAGTTCCGCTCGGCAAAGGGGAAGGCATGCTCAAGCCCTGCGTGGTGAACTGCGATAACCTTCGCACCATTTCCAAGGTCCACCTCGTGGAAAAGATCTCGCGGATCCCGGCGCGAAGAATTCGAGAAGTGAAGCGGGCCGTCGGGTATGCCCTGGCCTGGGATGAACTGATCGACGCAAACGGATAGGCAGCCCACTTCTTTCTCCGCGCCGTCACCAAGGTGGTGTCGTCAGTCTGGCCCCACAACCTCCGCTCTCCTACCGCGCTCGAACCGTCCCCAGTCCGCCATCAATGCCGATCACCTGCCCCGTGACCCAGCTATTCTCCGGATCGAGCAGCCATGCGATTCCCGAAGCCACATCCTCCGGGCGGCCGATGCGCCCCAAGGCGTGCAGCGAGGCCGAAGCCTTCAGCGCCGCCTCGTTTGAGGTGATGCGCGCCGCCAGCGGCGTGTCCGTCAGCCCCGGCGCCACGCAGTTGACGCGGATGTTCCGCCCGGCATAGGTCGCCGCGGCCGAGAGCGCCAATCCCATCACGCCGCCCTTGGCCGCCGCGATCGCCTCGTGGTTGGCCAGGCCTGTCCGCGCCGCCGCCGTCGCGCAGAGCACGATCGAACCCCCGCCTGACCACATCGCCTTGGCCCCCGCTCTCACCGTCGCATAGGCCGTGGTGAGGTTCGCCTCGATGGTGTGCCTCCACTCGGCCTCCGTGGTCAGGTGCGCCGGCTTCAACAGCAGACTGCCCGCGCAATTCACAATGCCCTGGATCGCGCCGCACTCCGCCACCGCCTGCTCCAACTCCGCCGCGCTGGTCGCGTCGATCACCCGCGTTTCCGCGCTCAACTCCGCCCCCAGCGCAGCCAGCCGCTCGCCCGTGCGGCCCATGAGCATCAGGCTCGCGCCCGCTGCCTTCAATCGCCGCGCCAGTGCCGAGCCGATGCCTCCGGACGCGCCAATGATCACAAACCGGCAGTTCTCCACGCTCATGGTTGTCTCCCCTCGCTCTTGGCTTTGCCCTCCAGCGCGGCACGCCGCAATGCTTCTTGTGTGATGCCCTGCAACATCCCCCGGAACACAATATGATGCAGCGGAACCACCGAATACCAGTAGAGGAGGCCGAGCAGCCCGCGCGGCTGGAACGATGCCTGTTGCCGTAGGCTGCACCGGCCTTCGCCCTCCGGTTCGATGACAAACTCCAGCAGCGCCTCCCCAGGCAACTTCATCTCCGCCCGCAACGCCAGACGGCGGTTCTTTTCGTAACCCACCACGCGCCAGAAATCCAACGCCTCGCCGAAGGTCACCTCTTCGGGATCGCGGCGCCCCCGGCGCAGTCCAGGCCCTCCCACCAAACGGTCCAGCCAGCCGCGCACCGTCCACAGCCAGTCCGCCGAATACCAACCATGTCCCCCGCCAACGCGGCAGACAGCCTGGAACACAGCCGGCGGCGGCGCGCTGATCGTGACGGTTCGCGTGTCCCGGAACACCGTCCCCCCGGCCCAGTCCGGATCGCCGGGAATCGGCCCCGCCATCGCCCAGTTGGTCTCCACATGATGCTCGGCCATCTTGCTCAAAGCCGCTCGGATCGACTCGCGCACGGTGAGCAACTGCTGCGGTATGAGCGTGGTGATGCGGTTCTCGCGGCACACCACCGGGTTCTTCAGCCCCTCGGCCAGCGGGCGCGCAATGTCGTGGCTGAGCGGCGTCACCAGGTGGATCCAGTAGCTGCTCAACCGCGGCGTCAGCACCGGCACCGGAATGATCCACCGCCGCCGCAGGCCCAACTCTTCGGCCATGATGCGCAGAATGTCGAGATAGCGCAGCGCTTCGGGACCACCAATGTCGAATGTGCCGCCCGTGGTGGCGGGCGTGGCCAGCGCGCCGGTAAGGTACTCGATGACGTTCCTCACGGCGATCGGCTGGCACGGCGTGCTCACCCACTTCGGCGTGATCATCACCGGAAGCCGCTCCACCAGGTACCGCAGGATTTCAAACGACGCCGAACCGGAACCGATGATCATCGCCGCGCGAAACACCGTCACCGGGACGCCCGTCGAGGCCAGCGCTGCCTCCACCTCGCGCCTCGACGCCAGGTGTTCGCTCAACTCCGGTCCCGTTTCGCCCAGCCCGCCCAGATAAAGGATGCGCCCCACTCCGGCTTCCTTGGCCGCGCGCGCAAACCGCAGCGCCAGATCCCTGTCCTGCTCCGCATAGCTTCCGCCCGCCGATGTCATCGAGTGGACCAGGTAAAAGGCCGCCTCGCAGCCTTCCAGCGCCGGCGTCAGCGATTCTGGATTCCCCAGATCCGTCTGCCTCACCTCAAGCTTCGCATCGGCCGCCCACTCGCGTCCCAAAATCTTACCCGGATGTCTCGCCAGACACCGCACCGTGTAGCCCGACTCCAGCAGCCGCCGCGTCAGCCGCCCCCCAATGTAGCCGCTCGCACCGGCCACAGCAACGCGTGGCCTCTCCCGTGGTTCGCCCGCGGCCGCTCGTTCGCTTTCGATCTGGATGGTTTGCCTCTTCTCTCCCGTTAGATGGCTACCGCAACCCGCATGGCTCAGAAACTGAGCCGCGCGCGTAAGCAAGCGGTGGATGCGATCTGTAAGTGAAATGAGGAGGAAGCGACCGCCGCCTAGAACGGCAGGTCTTTGGCCGTACCGGCGCCTGTGGCCGATTTCGCCAGGAAGATGTAGGGGTTAATCGGCGTGCCGCCCTGGCGCACCTCGTAGTGCAGGTGAGGCGAGGTGACGCGGCCGCTGGCGCCTGAAAGCCCCACGATCTGGCCTCGGCGCACCTCCTGTCCCGGGATCACATTGATCCGCGACAGGTGCGCGTAGTAGGTCTGCATGCCGTTGCCGTGATCGACCACCACCAGTCGTCCATAGCCGCCATAAAACTCAGCCACGGAGATGACGCCATCGGCAGCGGCTTTCACCGCGGTGCCCACGGAGGCTGAAAGATCGACTCCCGTATGGAACGCGCCCTCACCCGAGAAGGGATCGATGCGCTTGCCAAACGTGGAAAGCAACCGCCCCTGCAACGGCCACAGGCTGGGCCGCACATTCATTTGCCACAGCCTCGGGTACTTGTGGAAGCTGCGCGACAACTGCGCCGTTTTCAGGAAGTCGTAGCTGTCCAGCGTCTCTTTGAAGCTGGGCATCAGGGCGCCTTCGGCCGAGATGTCGCTGGGGCCTTCCAACTTCTGCTTCACGCCGTAAGCCAGGGTCACTTCGCTGGCCAGCATCTGAAGCGTAGCCAGTTGTTCGTTCGTCTGGACGTTCGACTTCTCCAGCCGCGCATACTGCTGCCGCAGGGTGTCGAATTGCTTTTGCAAGGAATTGTAGTTCGCCACCTTCCACGCCATGCGGGCATAACTGCCCACCGCGCCAAGGACGGAGAACAAACCGAGAAAAGCAAAAGCCAGGACTACGTAGACTGCCTGGTGGGGGATGTGGAGTCGCCGCAAACGCCCATGGAAGGAGTGGGCGAGCACAACGATAAAATATGATTGCTGCTTCATTGCGTTCTGGGTGCGGGTCGGAGTTCCCGCCGGGCTCGAAGCTGGACCTTCATGTGGAGCCACTGCACGGACTACTCGGGAACGAATGTCGTGTTCCGCGAAACCATCCGTCTATCTGCCCGGCACGAGCATATAATGCACTGATCGGCCGTCAGACATCGCTTGTTTAGAACGAACATTAGGCTACCAATTCTGGAAGGGGTTGTCAAGCCACATTCACCGAGTCAAACCGCTACACTGACCTCTAGCCGCGGTTTAGCGAATACCACCCAACCGATTGATATCGAATGTCTTATACAAACCGAAAGAGAACACCTCCGGCGTCTCCAGGTAGTTGCCCGGCCGCTCCAGCAACTCACCCAGTGTGGCCATTCCCTGCAGGCTATTGATTTCGGTAATCTGTACAGACTCCAACGCTTTCGCCGCCAGCCCGATCATCTGGCTCCGCGGTCCCTTGGTGACCACGCGAACCTGCGCCGCCCCAAAGGTCGCCTTGGCCCACCGCGCCACCGCCGCCAACTGCGCCGCTTGCACGGCCAGGGGCCGCTCGCCGGTCATGTAGAAGAAGCGTGCGTAGAGCCCCGCCCCGCTCGACCCGGAACGCACCGGCGTCTCATCGCCGATCAGCATGGGGTCGACAACCAGCACCGAGTCGCCGCCGTTCAGCCGGTCACTGGCCTCGGTGGCCAATTCCTTCTTCCCGCCATCGGCCAGCATGATCGTGACGTCGCGGCCGGCGGGGCGTTCGTAGTTGGCCAGCCACACGGCGGTGGCCGACAACCCGTTGGCGAAGTCGATGCGGTACCCGGTGCTCTCCACGCCCTTTGATTTGGTGCCGCGCAAAGCCCACGCATGGCGCACCTCCACCGGCTGATAGCGCAGCAGCGTCTTCAACTCGGCGGCGGTTCCCTGACGCGGACCAAGCTTCGCCGCCTCACGCCGCGCCAGGCCGAGAATCGACAGGTTGTCTCCTGGCAGGCCGACCGTCAACTCCTCGCGCGTGCGGATTTCACCCGACATATCAGATTCCTTCTCCGGTGCCTTGAGCCCAAACGATTTAGCGAAGAAGCGATACGACGCCATGCGGTTGTCCCACTCGTAGTTATGGTCGGCCGGGTCGCGGTTCTCGTGCCACTCGAACAGGCTCTCTTTCCCGTATGCCCGGTAGAACGGCACGATGGCGTCATAGATGTGCGGCTTCACCAGCGGAGCCCGGAAACAGCAGTCGTCCTCGGCGTTGTGCGCGATCAGCGCCGGCCGCGGCGCCAGCATGGCCGTGAAATGCGTGTACTCCTGCCCTGCCAGCAGATCGGTGGCCGACTGCTCGTGGTCGCCCATGTCCGCCGTGCGCTCGAGCTTTGAGATCATCGCCGAATACCCCGCCACCGGCATCGCCGCCGCCACGCGCTCTTCAAGCGAACTCAGCGTGATCGTCTGCCATCCCCCGCCGCTCAGCCCGGTGACGCCAATCCGCGCGCGGTCCACGTTGGCATGCTCCCACAGGATGTCGACGCCCTTGCGCATCGTCAGGTAAAAGATGCCCAGGCCGTTCATCCCGATCAGGTCCAGATGCGCGCCGTTGTAATGGATGTTGCCGTCGCCCGATAGCTCGCCATACTGCAGCCACTCCAGGTTCACGGCATACATGCCCATACGGGCGTATTGAATGCAGCGCTTTTGCTTGTAGTCGACGGCTTTGCCGATCGGCCCAACATGCCCGTTCACGTTGACGATGCCGGGCGCTTTGCCCTGGGCGTTCAGGGCGGGCTTTTCCGGCTCATAGAGCAGCGCCGCGCCCCAGAAACCGGGCACAATCTCATAGCGCAGCTTGCGAACGCGGTAGCCTTTGCCCTGGATCACGCCGCGCTCTTCCACCTTCAGCGGCGCATTCACCCACTCCTGAGGCCAGCCGTTGTAGACCACCTCGCGCAGCACCTTCTCGCGGATGCGCTTCTGCTCCGCCGTCCACGAAGCAGCCGTCGGCTGCGCCGGAAGCTTGGGAATGCGCGCAAAGAAATACTGCCGCAACTCCTGCGCCGCCAGATCGGCGTTCGTCAGCGGAGGCTCAAGCAGTTGGCGAACCTGGTTCGATTTGGACTGCCCCCACAGCAGGGCCGTGGAGACGAAGAGCAGAAGGAGGGTGCGGGACATGTCCCGCTGATTTTACCCCCCTGCGAGCATACGAAGCGAATCCACAAACGGCGCCCGCGCCACACCGCGCTCGGTGATGATGGCCGTCACATACTTCGAAGGCGTCACATCGAACGCCGGATTCTGCACGGCAATGCCTTCCGGGGCCACCGGCACGCCGAACACCTCCGTCACTTCCTTGGCTGAACGCTGCTCAATGGGGATCTCATCGCCCGAAGCCAGCGTCAGGTCGAGCGTGGAGATGGGCGCGGCCACATAAAATGGCACGCCGTTCTCCTTCGCCAGCACGGCCACCGAATAGGTGCCCACCTTATTCGCCACATCGCCGTTCGAGGCAATGCGATCGGCCCCCACCACGACGCAGCCAATGCGCCCTTGCCGCATGAAGTATCCGGCCATGTTGTCGGTGATCAGCGTCGTCGGAATGCCGTCCTGCTGCAACTCCCACGCCGTGAGCCGCGCCCCTTGCAAGAACGGCCGCGTCTCGTCAGCGAACACGTCGATCTTCTTGCCCGCCTCAATCGCCGCGCGGATCACGCCCAGCGCCGTGCCGTAACCCGCCGTGGCCAGCGCGCCCGCGTTGCAGTGCGTGAGCACGGTCTTGCCTTCGGGCACCAGCGGCGCGCCGTGGCGTCCCATGGCGCGGTTGATCTCGATGTCTTCCACCTTCACCAACTGCGCTTCGGCCACCAGCGCCGCGCGGATCTCCTCCACCGGCTTGCCGCGCAGCGTGGCGTAGAGCCGCTTCATGCGGTCAATCGCCCAGAAGAGATTCACCGCCGTCGGACGCGTGCCCGCCAGCCGCGCGCAGATGCGCTCCATCTCTTCGTCCATCCGCGCCGGGTCGGCCTTGAGCGCGCCAATGGCCACGCCCATCGCCGCCGCCACGCCAATCGCCGGCGCACCGCGGATGATCATATCGACGATGGCCACAGCCACCTCTTCGTAGTTCTTGCAGGTAACGTAGACGACCTCGCGCGGCAGCTTCGTCTGGTCGATCATGACGACGCCCGCCTGGGTCCATTGAATGGTTTCTACCATGGGCTGAGAGTATAGCCTCCCTGTATGAGAAATGCGCTGAAAAACGTCAAATTGTAAGTGGCATGCATGCCCACCGCCGCCGCCGTCGAGCCCGTGGCTACGCGCGCCAGCCCGAAACAGCAGCCGGCAAAACCCACCAGCACGACATGCACCCACGACCAGCTGTATTGCGGTCCGTGCAGAATCGCGAACGGCATCGCGGCCACCACCACCGCCGCCAACGAGCCGATCGAGCGCGACAGCAGCGGCAGCAGGAAACCGCGAAACGCCAGCTCCTCGCACAACGGCCCCAGCGTGGTGGCAAACACTCCCAAGGCGAAGATGCTGCCCCGGTCGCGCAACAGATCATTCATCGGCGTCGGCGTCTCCGGCGCGCGCAAAATCACGCCCAGAATCGCCATGCTCAACGCCACCGCCGGACCCAGCATCAGGCACAACGCCATGCCGCGCTTGGAGGAACTCCACGACAACGAGGACCAGAACGGCTGCCCGTAGCGCACGCGCAGAATCAAATAGAGCGCAGCGAACCACAGCGCATAGCCCGTGAACTGGCCCAGCAGCAACGGCAGCGCCCGTCCGCTCCCGGCTGGCAGCACATACGGCAGCGCCGCCATCACGGCAATGCTCACCAGCATGCAGGGCAGCGCCGCGCCGAGGAACATACCCAAATCGTCATAGCCCCAGAACGGATATGCCGCCGGCGCCTGTAGCTCCTCTTCCGGCTCCGGTTCGCGCTCCGGCACGGCGGCCTGGCTCCAATCGCTCATCGACCCGCCGCCTCGCGTTCCACCAGCAGCGCCGCCAGCAGCGGCAGCAGTATCTCATGATGGCCGGTGATCGCGTAGCCCTTCCCGCCGGCCTGCGCGTGCGGCCGGTCCACCACGTTCACCTTTGGCCGGTAGTGCTGCAGAAAATCGAAATTGGCCGTCGTGAAGTGGCGAACGCCGTGGCCCAGGTTGCGCACCGTGGAAAGCGCTTTGAGAAACACCTCCGGCATCACCACCGCCGAACCGAGGTTCACATACACGCCGCCGCCATCCAGCCCGCGCACGAGCGTGCAGATGAGGCGGAAGTCGTGATGCGTGGCCGTTCCCATCGCCGCGGCGTCCACATGCGGATGCGTATGCGGCGTGTCCGTGCCCACCGCAATGTGCACGGTGACGGGAATGGCTGCCGCGTGCGCCCCGCACAACAAACTGAACGGCGCGAACTCCGGATTCGCCAGTTCGCTCGCCTTCCGCGCCAGCCCTTCGCCCGCGCCGATGCCATCGCGTGCGGCTTCAATCAGCGCCTGGTTAAACTCGCGGCCCGTCTCTTCCGCCGAACCAAAACTGCCGTCGGGCAACACCGCTTCCACGTCTTCGCTCGTGTAGCCCGCCAGCGCGATCTCCAAATCGTGAATCGCCGCCGCGCCGTTCATCGAAAACGAGGTGGCCATGCCGCGCGAGGCCAAATCCAGCAGCAGCGGCGCAAGCCCGCATTTGATCACATGCCCGCCAAGGCCCCACATCACCGGCTTGCCCGCCTGCCGCGCATTCCAAATCGCATCGGCCACGGCGCGCAGCGAATCGGCCGCCAGCAGCCGGGGCAGGGAATCGAGCCACCCCCCGACGCCCGTGCCCGCCGCGTGCGGACGCGCAAACAAACCCGTGTGCACCTTCCCGCCGCGCCCATGCAGCGAAACGGTCTTCAAGCCCGTGAGATCGGTCGGTTCTTGCGAGTAGCGGCTCACGCCGGCTTCCTTCCCAGAACGCGGTCCAGCGCGCGGCCCGTGTGGCTGCGGCGGTTGCGCGCCACCTGCTCCGGTGTTCCCATCACCACGATCTGCCCGCCTCCTTCGCCGCCCTCCGGCCCCAGATCGATCACCCAGTCGGCCGACTTGATCACATCCAAATGGTGCTCAATCACGACCACCGTATTGCCCAACTCCACAAGCCTTTGTAGCACGTCGAGCAGCCGGTTCACATCCTCGAAATGCAGCCCCGTCGTCGGTTCGTCCAGGATGTAGAAGGTCTTGCCCGTCTGCCTCCGGCTCAACTCGCGCGCCAGCTTGATGCGCTGCGCTTCGCCGCCGGAAAGCGTCGTCGACGACTGCCCCAGGTGCAGGTAGCCCAAGCCCACGTCGTGCAGCGTTTCCAGCTTGGCCTTGATCGCCGGGAAGTTTTCCAGCAGCGGCAGCGCATCTTCCACCGTCGATTCCAACAAATCGGCGATCGACAGGTTCTTGAACTTCACCTGCAGCGTCTCATGGTTGTAGCGCCGCCCCCGGCACAGGTCGCAGGTGACAAACACATCCGGCAGGAAGTTCATCTCAATGCGCTTCATGCCGTCGCCCTGGCAGCCCTCGCAGCGCCCGCCCTTCACGTTGAAGCTGAACCGCCCCGGCTTGTAGCCCCGCTCGCGCGACTCCGGCAGCATCGCAAAGAGATCACGAATCGGACCAAACACTCCCGTATACGTCGCCGGGTTCGACCGCGGCGTGCGCCCAATCGGCGTCTGGTCGATCTCGATCACCTTGTCGACCAGGTTCATCCCCACCACTTTGCCGTGCGCCCCCGGCGACCGCCGCGCGCCATAGATCTCCTCGGCAAGAGCGCGGTAGAGAATGTCATTCACCAGCGTCGATTTCCCGCTGCCCGAAACGCCCGTCACCGCAATCAGCATCCCCAGCGGAAACTCCACGTCGAGGCTCTTCAGGTTGTGCTCCGTCGCCCCCTTCACCACAATCGCCTCGCCGTTTCCTTTACGCCGGAAGCTCGGCACGGCAATCGTGCGCTTGCCGGAGAGATACTGCCCGGTGAGCGAGGCTTTGCTCTTGCGAATCATCTCCGGCGTGCCCGCCGCCACCAGTTCACCGCCCAACCGTCCCGCGCCCGGGCCTAGATCCACGACGTAATCGGCGCGCTCGATCGTGTCCTCGTCGTGCTCCACCACCAGCACCGTATTGCCCAGGTCGCGCAACTCACCGAGTGTCTCCAGCAGCCGCTCGTTGTCGCGCGGATGCAGCCCGATCGAAGGCTCATCGAGCACATACAACACACCGCGCAGCTTCGTCCCAATCTGCGTGGCCAGCCGGATGCGCTGCGATTCGCCGCCCGAAAGCGTCGCCGCCGAGCGCTGCAAGCTGAGGTAATCCAACCCCACCGCGCACAGAAACTCCAGCCGGTCGCGAATCTCCTCCACAATGCGCTCGGCGATCGCCTTCTCGCGCTCCTCCAGCGTCCACGTCTTCACCAATGCCAGCGCCCGCGACAGCCCCAGCGCCGTGAACTCGCCAATCGCCACACCCTTCACCTGCACCGCCAGGTGGCCGCGCTTCAACCGCGCCCCGTGGCAGCTTTCGCACGGCGCCGCCGACATATACGCGATCAGATGCTCGCGATAGGTATCGCCCGTTTCGTCGAAGGTCTCCTGCAAAATGCCGAGCACCCCCGGGAACCCCGCCGCCCCTTCCAGCAGCAGCTTGCGCGATTTCGCCGGCAGATCCTCAAACGGCTTCTCGACCTTGATCTTGTTGCGCCGCGCAAACTCGTTCACCCGGTGCGCCATGCCCGCCGACGAGCCGCCCGGCCCCAGCCCGCCTTCCAACAACGGCCGCCCCGGATCGACAATCACCTTGTCCGCATCGAATCCCCACCGGCTCCCCAACCCGTTGCACGTTTCACACGCCCCATACGGACTGTTGAACGAGAAGGAACGCGGCTCCAGCTTCGGTATGCTTCCGCCGCATTCCGGACACGCCAGCTTCTGCGAAAAGAGATGCTCTTCCTTTGACTCGCCGCCCGCGCCCCCCACCACACACACCATCACCAGACCATCGGCCAGCTTCGTCGCCGTCTCGATCGAAGCCTCCAGCCGCTGCTCCACGCCCGGCTTGATCAGCAGCCGGTCCACCACCACCTCAATCGTGTGGTTGCGCCGCTTGTCGAGAGTGATCTCTTCCTCAAGTCCGCGCAGTTCGCCATCGATGCGCGCCCGCACAAAGCCCTGCCGCGACAGCTTCTCCAGGTCTTTCTTGTACTCACCCTTGCGGCCGCGCACAATCGGCGCCAGGATCATGATCCGTTCGTTCTGCCGCTCGCTGAGAATCTGATCGACGATCTGCCCCGTCTTGCGCGGCACGATCTCGATGCCGCAATCCGGGCAATGCGGCACGCCGATGGAGGCGTACAAAAGGCGCAGGTAGTCGTAGATCTCTGTGATCGTCCCCACCGTCGAGCGCGGGCTGCGATTGGTCGTCTTCTGCTCAATCGAGATCGCCGGGCTCAGCCCGTCAATCGAGTCCACATCGGGCCGCTCCATCTGGTCGAGGAACTGCCGCGCGTAGGGCGAAAGCGTTTCCACGTAGCGCCGCTGCCCCTCGGCGTAGATCGTGTCGAAGGCGAGCGACGACTTGCCCGATCCGCTCAGGCCAGTGATCACCGTCAACGAGTTCCGGGGGATCTCGACGTCGATGTTCTTCAGATTGTGCTGGCGTGCGCCATGCACGGTGATGCGTTTGAGCATGTGAGCGGGTTCGGGGGAATCCCCTATTGTCCCACGCCGCGAAAGCCCGACGCCGCGCCTGTCACCCGCCCTCCTGCGCGGCAGGCGGAATCTATACCTTCGCGTGCTACACTCGAATCGTCATGAAGGGAAACCCGCAGGTTCTCGCATATTTACAAGAAGTGTTGAAGGCGGAACTCACCGCCATCAACCAATACTTCCTCCACGCCGAGATGTTGAATAACTGGGGCTATCAGCGGCTGTATAAATACACCCGCAAGGAGTCCATCGAGGAGATGGTCCACGCCGAAAAGGTGCTGGAGCGTATGCTCTACCTCGACGGCGCGCCCAACATGAGTGAGCTTTTTCAGCTCCGCATCGGCCAGAACGTGAAGGAGCAGTTCCAGAACGACCTCGCGCTCGAACTGGAAGCCCTGCCGCGCCTGAACAAAGCCATCGCCGCCGCCACCGAGGCCGCCGACAACGGTTCGCGCGAACTCTTTGAAGAGATTCTCGTCGATGAAGAAGAGCACGTCGATTGGCTCGAAGCCCAGCTCCACATGATCGAAGAGATGGGCATCCAGAACTACCTCGCCACGCAGATCCACGAAGACGGCGGCAAGAGCTAGCTGCGCTCAGTTCCCCCCCAACCACCCTTTGATTTCCGGCAGGGCGGCTTCGGCCGCCCGTCGCCCCGCCTCGATCATCCGCTCTGTCTGATCGAACGAATCCCAACCGAATGTATTGATCTTCGGCGTCAACACCAGATCCGCCGAGGGTCGCCACGTCGGCCCGGTCTGTGCCTGCAGAATCTGGAAGCAGCGGTTAATCACCTGCGCCAGGTTGGTCGGATCGTCGGGCACCTCATCCATCTCTAGCGACACCGCGATCACCTTCGCCGCCCCGAGCTTCTTCGCCGACGGCGCCGGCACATCCTCGGCCATGCCCCCATCCACCAGCAGCCGCCCCTCAATCGCAATCGGCCGGAACAAGCCCGGATACGCGCAACTGGCGCGCACCGCCGGCACCACGTCGCCGCGCTGCGAATAGAGCACCGGTTCGCCCGTCTTCAAATCACACGCCACCACGCCCAGCGGGATGCGCATGTCCTCAAAGCGATGCACGGCAAGCAAACTGCGTAAAAACGCGTCCATACGGTCGCTCGTCATCAGCCCCATCTTCGACAGCGTCCAACCCGCCACATCCTTGAACTTCATCCGCCGCGCCAACTCGTCCAGCCGGTGCAACGGTGTGCCGCTGGCATACGCCGCCGCCATCATGGAACCCGAACTGACGCCCGTGATGCAGGCCAGCGGAATGCGATTCTCTTCCAACACCTGCAGCACTCCCAGGTGAGCAATGCCGCGCGCGAACCCCCCGCCCAGGGCCAAACCCACCTTGCTGCGGCGATAGCCATCCCCGCTCCCATACAGAAATCGCCACAGGCTGCTCTCGCCCCGTTGGCGCGCCTGGCGGCCCCGCACGGCTGACTGTTCTTCGGAATCGCCCATCAATGGCAATCTACTACACTGAGGTCTATGCGCCGTTTCACCATCCTGCTGTTGGTGTGCTTGGTCTCCCTCTCGCTGTGCGCGCAGGAGCGTCCGCTGGTCTCCGGCGCGGCCGATGTGCGCGCCCGTCTTGACCGTCTTCAGGTCGTCGGCAGCGTCCTCATGATCGCCGCCCACCCCGACGACGAGAACACCGCCGTGCTGGCCTACTTCGGCCGCGGCCGCCACTACCGCGCTGCCTATCTTTCTCTCACCCGGGGCGAAGGCGGCCAGAACCTCATCGGCTCCGAGCAGGGCGAACTGATGGGCCTCATCCGCACCCAGGAACTGCTGGCCGCCCGCAGGCTCGACGGCGCCGAGCAGTTCTTCTCCCGCGCCATCGACTTCGGTTTTTCCAAGACCGCCGCCGAAACGCTCGACAAATGGGGACGCAACGAGGTGTTGGGCGACGCCGTCTGGGTCATCCGCCGCTTCCAGCCCGACGTCATCATCCTGCGCTTCAGCGGCACCCCGCGCGACGGCCACGGCCATCATCAATCCTCGGCCATGCTCGGCAAAGAGGCCTGGGAGGCCGCCGCCGACCCCGCGCGCTTCCCCGAACAACTCCCCTTCGTCCAGCCCTGGCGCGCCAAACGCGTCATCTGGAACTCGTTCTCGTTCAACCGCGAGATGGAACAGGAGGCCGCCCGCACCGCGCGCATGATGATTGATACGGGAGAATTCGACCCCTTACTCGGTTATTCCTACGGCGAGATCGCCGGCATGAGCCGCAGCATGCACCGCAGCCAGGGCATGGGCGCTGCCGAACGCAAAGGCTCCATGCCCAACTACTTCGTCACCGTGGCCGGTGAGGCCGCCGAAGGCGATCCATTCGCAGGCGTCGACACCACCTGGAGCCGCATTCCCGGCGGAGCCGCCGTCGCCGCCGCCCTCGCCGAAGCCAGCGCCGCTTACGACATCCGCCACACCGATCGCATCCTGCCCGCCCTCGCCAAGGCCCGCACACTCATCGCCGCCCTCACTCACCCGCTGGCCCAGCGCAAGCTCACCGAACTCGATGAGCTGGTCGCCGCCGCCGCCGGTGTCGCCGCCGATGCCAGCGCCACGCAGTGGCTGGCCACACCCGGCAGCGAAGCCCTGGTCCAGGTCCGCGTCGTCGGCCGCAACGACGCCCCGGTGATCGTCGAACGCCTCGAACTCACCGGCTTGGTCCAGCAAAACATCGATGCCGCCAACGCTGCCGCCGGCGCCAACAAGCCCTGGTCGCACACCCTCCGCGTCGCCATCCCCTCCGCTGCCAAGCCCTCGCAGCGCTATTGGCTGCGCGCTCCGCAACAAGGCAATCTCTACGACGTGCCCGCCCTCGCCCAACGCGGCGATGCCGATTCGGCCCCCGAACTCCAGCTTCGCTTCCACCTCCGCATCGGCGGCGTGCCCGTCACGCTCGTCCGTCCCGTCGTCCACCGCTATGTCGATCCCGTGCGCGGCGAACTCTGGCGTCCCTTCCTCATCGCCCCCAAGGTCGCCGTCACGTTTGCGGAGAAATCACTCCTTTTTCCCCAACGCGCCGCCCGCACCGTCGAGGTCGCCGTCCGCGCCAATGTGAATCAGGCCGCCGGTGAGATTCGCCCACAAGCCCCCGCCGGCTGGACCGTCGAGCCCGCCGCCCGTCCCTATTCCATCGCCCGTGCCGGCGAACAGGCAACGCTCTCCTTCCAGATCACGCCCCCCGCCGCTGCCTCCCTCGGCGAACTCCGCGTCGACGGCGCCCAGGGCATGACCACCATCGCCTACGACCACATCCCGCCCCAAACCCTCTTTCCCACCGCCTCCGTGCGCCTCGTCCGCGCCGACGTGCAGTCGCTCGCCAAGCGCATCGGCTATGTCATGGGCGCCGGCGACGACGTCCCGCAAGCCCTCCGCCAGTGGGGCGCCGAGGTGACCCTGCTCTCCGAAGACGACCTCACGCGCGCCGACCTCTCCCGTTACGACGCCATCATCGCCGGCGTCCGCGCCTACAACACCCGCGCCGATCTCCGCGCCAATCACGACCGCCTGCTCGCCTACGTCAGCAACGGCGGCACCTACCTCGTGCAGTACAACGTCGCCACCGGCGGACCCTTCGGCCGTGCCTCCAATGAACTCGACCGCATCGGCCCCTTCCCGCTCACCGTGGGCCGCGAACGCGTCACCGTCGAGGAAGCCCCGCTCACGCCGGTGAAGCCCGACAGCCCCCTGCTCAGCGCCCCCAACCGCATCGCGCCCGCCGACTACGAAGGCTGGGTCCAGGAGCGCGGCCTCTACTTCTCCTCGAAATGGGACGAGCGCTACCAGCCGCTCTGGGAAGCCAACGACCCCGGCGAAAAGCCCTCCCAAGGCGCAACCCTCTGGACCCGCCACGGCAAAGGCGTCTACGTGTTCACGCCCATGAGCTGGTTCCGCCAACTGCCCGCCGGCGTCCCCGGCGCTCACCGCATCTTCGCCAACCTCGTCAGCGCGGGGAAACTCCTTGCCCAGTAACGCCCCGCACACACCGCCGCTGCCCGGCGCCGCCGCGCCGAAGAGCCGCCGCCCTTCCTCGGCGCCTGGCGCCGCGTCTACCTCGCCGTCGCCCTCTATCTCTGCGGCTTCATCGCCCTGCTCGCCTTCTTCACCTGGGGCTTCCACCGATGAGAACTCTCGACTGGATCGTCCTCGTCGTCTCGCTCGTCTTCGTTATCGGCTACGGCCTCTGGCGCAGCCGCCGCACCAGCACCACCGACGATTTCCTGCTCGCCAACCGCGAGATGCCCTGGTACGCCATGGCGCTTTCCATCATGGCCACCCAGGCCAGCGCCATCACCTTCATCTCCACCACCGGCCAGGCTTACGCCGACGGCATGCGTTTCCTTCAGATGTATCTCGGCCTGCCCCTGGCCATGATCCTCATCTCGGCCACCGCCGTCCCCATCTTCCACCGCGCCCGCGTCTACACCGCGTACGAGTATCTGGAACAGCGCTTCGACGCCAAGACGCGCACGCTGGTCAGCATCGTCTTCCTCATCCAGCGCGGCCTCGGCGCCGGCGTCGCCCTCTACGCCCCCGCCATCGTCCTCACCGTCATCTTCGGCTGGCCTGACTACATCACCACCGCCATCATGGGCGTCCTCGTCGTCGTCTACACCACACTCGGCGGCATTCGCGCCGTCACCTGGACCGACTTCCAGCAAATGCTCATCATGATGGCCGGCCTCCTCGCCGCCCTCGCCAGCGCCATTTGGATGCTGCCCGCCGACGTCACCTTCCTCGACGCCGTGCGCACCGCCGGTGTTGCCGGCCGCCTCAACGCGCTGGTCACCACCTTCGACGTGCGCGACCAGTACAACCTCTTCAGCGGCCTCATCGGCGGCCTCTTCCTCGCGCTTGCCTACTTCGGCTGCGATCAGTCGCAGGTGCAGCGCTACCTCACCGGCCGCTCCATCACCCACAGCCGCCTCAGCCTGCTCTTCAACGCCGTGGCCAAACTGCCCATGCAGTTCCTCATCCTCTTCACCGGCGCCATGGTCTTCGTCTTTTACATCTATGTCCAGCCGCCGTTGATCTTCCACCCCGGCGAGATGGCCAAGGTGGAACAGCGCGCCGACGCCCCGCAGTTGCAGCAGCGCTACGACCGTGCCTGGCAGGCCCGCCGCAACGCCGCCGGACGCGACGAGGCCGCCTTCACCGCCGCCCAGGCCGAAATCGACACCGTCCGCAAGTCCACCGGCGCCACCAACGACACCAACTTCATCTTCCTCACCTTTGTCACCACCTACCTGCCCGCCGGCGTCGTCGGTCTCATCATGGCCGCCATCTTTGCCGCCGCCATGTCCACCATCTCGGCTGAAGTGAATTCGCTTGCCACCGTCACAGTCATCGACGTCTACAAACGCCATTTCCGAGGCAACGCCACCGACCACCACTATCTCTGGGCCTCGCGCCTCTTCACGGCCATGTGGGGAACCTACGCCGTCTTCGCCGCCGGTTTCGGCCGTTCGCTCGGCTCGCTGGTGGAAGCCGTGAACATGGTCGGTTCGTTCTTCTACGGCAGCCTGCTCGGGGCCTTCATCCTGGCCTTCTACGCACCCCGCGTGGGCGCGCACGCCGCCTTCCTCGCCATCCTCGCCGGGGAAGCCGCCGTCGTCACCGTCCACCTCACGTGGAAGGTCGCCTTCCTTTGGTACAACGTCATCGGCGCCGTCGCCGTTGTCGCCGCCGGATTGCTGCTCAGTGTTGTGCTGCCGAGGAACCCCACCGCCAGCCAAGCCACGTAGCCGCCAGACAGACCACCACCGACACCACCGCGTACAGCGCGGCCTTGGTTGTGTGCCCCCGGCGCACCAGGTCGAGCAGCTCAAAGCTGAACGTGGAAAACGTCGTGAACCCGCCGCAGAAACCCGTCGTCAGCAGCAGTTGCTGCGGGCTCGGCATGCGCAGCCCCGTGAAATAGCCGATCAGAAAACTGCCGCTCACGTTGACGAAGAGAATCGCCCACGGGAACACATCACCCAACGCGTGCAGCATCCAGCGCGACATCAGCAGGCGGCACACACCGCCCGCCGCGCTCCCCACGGCCACCAGCAGGATTCCCGTCATTAGATCTGAATCGACGCGATGTCCACCGCCGAACGGTTGCCTTCCACCACCACGATCCCCGATTCGGTGACGTGATACAGCTTGCGATCGCTTGCCAGGTCGTAGCCGATCATCGTGTCCGACGGGATGCGCACGTTCTTATCGAGAATCGCGTTGCGCACCTTCGCCCGCCGCCCAATGTCGCAGTTGTCGAAGATGATCGAGTTCTCCACCAGCGAGCCGGCATGCATCTTCACGCCGCGCCCAATCACGCAGTTGCGCGCCGTGCCGCCGCTCAGAATCGAACCGCCGGCAACCACCGAGTCGATGGCCTGGCCGCGCCGCCCGTCTTCGTCAAAGGTGAACTTGGCCGGCGGGTCGTCGTAGCCGGCCGTGCGCAGCGGCCACTGCCGGTTGAACAGGTTCAGCGCCGGCGAAACCGCGCGCAAGTCCATGTTGGCCTCGTAGTAGGCATCGATGGTCCCCACATCTCGCCAGTACACCTCGCCGTCGATCGGATCGCCCGGAATGCGGTTCGTCTGAAAATCGTAGGCGTACATCGGGCAGCGCCCGATCAGCCGCGGCAGAATGTCGCGCCCGAAATCGTGCGACGAGTTCTCGTCCTGCGCGTCGGCATACAACTCGCGCAGCAGCGTCCGTGTCGAGAACACATAGTTGCCCATCGAGGCGTACACGCGCTCCGGGTCGCCCGGAATCGTCGGCGCATCGGCCCGTTTCTCGATAAAGCTGAGAATATTGCCATCGGCGTCGGCCTCGATCACGCCGAACTCCTTGGCGTATTCCTTGGCCACCGGAATCGCCGCGATCGAAACTTCGGCCCGCTTCCGTTCGTGAAACTCGATCATTTCGCGGATGTTCATGCGGTAGATGTGGTCGGCGCCGAAAATCGCCACCACATGCGGATCGGCCTGCTCAATCAGATTGATGTTCTGGTAGATGGCGTCGGCCGTGCCGCGATACCAGTTCTCCCCCTGCGTCCGCATCTGCGCCGGCACGGGAATCACGAAATGGCTCTTCAACAGGTGATTGAACTCCCACCCGTCCCGCATGTGCTGCAACAGCGACTGGCTCTTGAACTGAATCAGCACATAAACCGAATAGATTCCCGAATTCACCAGGTTGCTCAAGACAAAATCGACGATCCTGTACTGGCCGCCAAAGGGCACCGCGGGCTTGGCGCGCTCCTTGGTCAACGGGTACAGTCTCGTGCCTTTGCCTCCGGCGAGCACAAACGCCAGCACTCTCAATTGCATGATTGCCTCATTTCCTACTGCCCGTGGTCAACTCCCTACCTCTGGGAAACACAACCACCTATATTCTCTACATCTTCGTGCAGGGCGGCAAGTGAAACATGTCTGACAAGGATTGTTTCCCGGGGCGGGCGGCCCCCGCTTCCCCCCACGGACCAACGGCCGCGGCCCCCCCCCCCCCCCCCCCCCCCCCCCCCCCCCCCCCCCCCCCCCCGGGGGCCCCGGGCCCCCGGCCCCCCCCCCCCCCCCCGCCCCCCCCGGCCGGCCCCCCCCGCCCCCGCCCCCCCCCCCCGCCCCGGCCCCCCCCCCGCCCCCCGGCCCCGCCCCGGGCCCGGGCCCCGGCGCCCCCCCCGCCCCCCCCCCCCCCCCCCCCCCCCCCCCCCTCCCCCGCCCCCCCCCCCCCCCCCCCCCCCCGCCCCCCCCCCGCCCCGCCCGCCCCCCCCCCCCCCCCCCCCCCCCCCCCCCCCCCTCCCCCCCCCTGCCCCCCCCCCCCCCCCCCCCCCCCCCCCCCCCCCCCCCCCCCCCCCCCCCCCCCCCCCCCCCCCCCCCCCCCCCCCCCCCCCCCCCCCCCCCCCCCCGCCCCACGCCGCCCCCCGCCCCCGCCCCCCCCCCCCCCCCCCCCCCCCCCCCCCCCCCCCCCCCCCCCCCCCCCCCCCCCCCCCCCCCCCCCCCCCCCCCCCCCCCCCCCCCCCCCCCCCCCCCCCCCCCCCCCCCCCGCCGGCGGGGCCCCCCCCCCCCGCCCGCCGGGGGGGGCGGCCCCCCCCCCCCCCCCCCCCCCCCCCCCCCCCCCCCCCCCCCCCCCCCCCGCCCCGCCCCCCGGCCCCCCCCGCCCGCCCCCCCCCCCCCCCCCCCCCCCCCCCCCCCCCCCCCCCCCCCCCCCCCCCCCCCCCCCCCCCCGGCCCCCCGCCCCCCCCCCCCCGGGGCCCCCCCCCCCCCCCCCCGGGGGCCCCCCCGGGCGGCCCCCCCCCCCGGCGGCGCCCCCCCCCCCCCCCCCCCCCGGCCCCCCGGGGGCCCCCCCCCCGGGGCCCCCCCGGGGCCCCCCCCCCGGGCCCCGGCCCCCCCCCCCGCCCCGCCCCCCCCCCCCCCCCCCGCCCCCCCCCTCCCCCCCCCCCCCCGGCCCCCCCCCCCCCCCCCCCCCCCCGCCCCGGGCGGCCCCCCCCCGGCCCCCCCCCCCCCCCCCCCCCCCCCCCCCCCCCCCCCCCCCCCCCCCCCCCCCCCCCCCCCCGCCCCCCCCCCCCCCCCCCCCCCCCCCCCCCCCCCCCCCCCCCCCCCCCCCCCCCCCCCCCCCCCCCCCGGGCCCCCCCCCCCCCCCCCCCCCCCCCCCCCCCCCCCCCCCCCCCCCCCCCCCCCCCCCCGCGCCCCCCCCCCCCCCCCCCCCCCCCCCCCCCCCCCCCCCCCCCCCCCCCCCCCGGGCCCCCCCCCCCCCCCGGCGCCGCCCGGGCCCCCCCCCCCCCCCCGGGCCCCCCCCCCCCCCCCCCCCGGCCCCCCCCCGCCCCCCCGGGGCGGCGGCGGGGCCCCGCCCCCGCGCGGCCCCCCCCCCCCCCCGGGCGCGCCCCCCCCCCCCCCGCCCCCCCCCCCCCCCCCCCCCCCCCCCCGCCCCCCCCCCCCCCCCCCCCCCCCCCCCCCCCCCCCCCCCCCCCCCCCCCCCCCCCCCCCCCCCCCCCCCCCCCCCCCCCCCCCCCCCCCCCCCCCCCCCCCCCCCCCCCCCCCCCCCCCCCCCCCCCCCCCCCCCCCCCCCCCCCCCCCCCCCCCCCCCCCCCCCCCCCCCCCCCCCCCCCCCCCCCCCCCCCCCCCCCCCCCCCCCCCCCCCCCCGCCCGCCGGCACCCCCCCGCCCCGCCGTGATATCGTTGACAACTTCCCATGCAAGCATCCTCCACAGCTCCCCCGGCCGGTAACACCACCACCATCTCCCGCCGCTGGCTCATCATGATCTGGCTCTGCCTTGGCTACATGGTGGCCTACTTTGACCGCGTCAACCTCTCCGTCGCCCTCGCCCAAAAGGACTTCCAGCTCTTCTTTGACCTCACTCCCGAGTCCCGCGGCTGGCTCAACTCCGGCTTCTTCATCACCTACGCCCTCCTCCAGATCCCCGCCGGCTGGTTCGTTGACCGCTTTGGCGTGAAATGGCCCTGGGTCTGGAGCTTCACCTTCTGGAGCCTGCTCTCGGCCGCCACCGCTTTCGTCGGCGGCTTCTGGCAACTGTTCGCCATCCGCCTCATGCTTGGCGTCGGCGAAGCCTGCATCACCCCCGCCGGCATGCGCTGGATCCGCTACAACTTCGCCGAAAACCAGCGCGGCCTTATGATCGGCCTCTTCATGGGCGCCGCCAAGCTCGGCCCGGCCATCGGCACCTACCTCGCCGCCCACCTGCTGGCCAACTTCGGCTGGCAGAATATGTTCCTCATCCTCGGCCTCGGCTGCCTCATCTGGATTGGCCCCTGGATCCTCCTCGTTAAGGACAACGACCGCGAACTGGAAGCGGAAGCCAAAAAGTCCGCCTCTCCCGGCTCCACCGTACCCTTCGGCCGCCTCCTGCGCAGCCCCGTCATCATCGGCACCCTCATCGGCACCTTCTGCTACCAGTACTTCACCTACTTCTCCATGACCTGGCTGCCCTCCTACTTCGCCGAACGCCGCGGCCTCGATCTCAAAGCCACCGGCAGCTACACCGCGTTCAGTTTGCTCGGCATGGCCGTCGTCGCCACACTCGCCGGCTTTGCCGCCGACCGCCTTATTGACCGCGGCTGGGATCCCGTCCGCGTCCGCAAAGGCTTCATCATCGCCGGCTTCCTCACCGCCTCCACTGAGATCATCGGCGCGCTGTCTAACTCCCAGGACGTCGCCCTCTTCTTCGCCATCTTCTCCCTCAGCGGTCTCGGCCTGGTCACCGCCAACTACTGGGCCCTCACCCAGACCCTCCTCCCTGGCGCCGCCATCGGCCGCCTCGTCGGCGTTCAGAACTTCGCCGCCAACGTCCCCGGCATCGTCGCCGCCAGCCTCACCGGCTACCTCCTGAAATGGACCGGAAGCTACGACGCCCCCATGTGGGCCATCTGCTTCTTCCTCATGACCGGCATCGCCTCCTACGTCTTCCTCGTGCGCGAGAAATACGTCCCCAAAGGATAATGAACTCCATGGCCAAAAAGCTGCTTCTTGAGAATGTCCGCGTCCGCGTCTCCGAGGTCACCTATGAACCCGGAAAGCCGCGCCAGCGCCACATCCGGCCCACTGACCAGGTGATCGTCTTCCTCGACGATTGCGAATACGAACGCACCGACTCCAAGACCGGCGAAAAGACCGTCCGCACGCGCAAATCCGGCGAGGTCCTCTGGCACGACCGCGGCGAAGACGCCCCCGTGCTCAAGAACCTCGGCGCCAAGCCCTACCGCTCCCTGCTCATCGAACTGAAGGACCGCCTCTGATGGCTGGCGGACGTTTCGACCGCGCCGCCGTCATCGGCACCGGCATGATGGGGCCGGGCATCGCCCTCACCCTCGCCCTCGGCGGCGTCTGGGCGCGCATCATCAGCCGCAGCGAAGCAACCGCCCGCGAAGGCCTCGCCAAGGCCCACGCCCAACTCGGCATCCTCGAAGCCCACGGCCTGGTCACGCCCGAACAGAGCGCCTTTGCCCGCGAATCGCTCACCTCGGGCGACGACCTCGAAGACTCCGCCCGCCACGCCGACCTCATCATCGAGTCCGCCCCCGAGGACATGGCCTTCAAGCAGTCGCTCTTTGCCCAGCTCGACACCTTGGCCCCTCCGGAGACCATCCTCGCCAGCAATACCTCCGGCCTTAGCATCACCGAAATCGCCTCTCAGTGCGCCCACCCCGAGCGCGTCATGACCTCGCACTTCTGGAATCCTCCCCACATCATGCCGCTCGTGGAAATCGTCCGCGGCGAAAAGACCGACCCCGCCCTCGCCGAACAGCTCCGCACCCTGCTCACCCAATGCGGCAAAGCCGTCGTCATGGTGAAAAAGGATCGCCCCGGCCAGCTCGGCAACCGTCTCCAGATGGCTCTCTGGCGCGAAGCCGTCTACATCGCCCAGGAAGGCATCGCCGACGTCGAGGACATCGACATGGCGGCCAAACTCGGCTTCGGTCTCCGCCTGCCCGTCTACGGCATGTTCGAACACGCCGACATGGTCGGCCTCCCCCTGGCCAACGCCGTCATGACCAACGCCGCCCGCGACCTCTACAACCTGCCCTCGCCCCCCGTCCTCATCTCCCAAAAAATCGAGGCCGGCGAGACAGGAGTCTCCACCGGCCGCGGGTTTTACGACTGGACCAAGCGCGACGCCACCGCTGTCCGCGAACGCCGGGACGCCTTCGTCCTCGACTTCCTCAAGCACTGGCGCTAAGGCGCCGGCCGCCGGGCATTGCATCGCGCCCGGCGGCCCTCACGCCTACTTCGCTTGAATCGACTTCACATACTCGGTCAGGTTCCGCAGCCGCAGCTGGATGTTCGAGCTGTCGCTGCGTTGCAACGAACGGAACAGATCGCCCCACATGGGCATTTCACGGTTTCCGTGCGACGGCAGAGTTACCGTGCCTTCGAGGATTCCGTACACCCGCAATTCGGGGAATTTCCCGCCGTTGTTTCTGGACAATCGGGTCAAGTCACCCGGCGCAACCTTCAGCGCCGCTGCCGCTGGACCATCACCTTTGCCCGCCGTGCCGTGGCACACAGCACAGTACGTCTTATACATCGCCGCGCCGCTGCTCGGGTCTGAGCCCGTGATCGGCACCTGCTTGATTTCTTTGTTTTGCGCTGCCAGAGCATACGGGAAGACGAGCAACATGGCCCCCGTCACGAGCAACGCGATTAAGAACAACCGGTTTGAGTTGAGTGTCAACATGGAGGTTTACCCTACATAGGCCTTTGCACGATTAGGGCCATGTTGAGCACCGCCCCGTTGTTTACTTCAACAGTGCGTCAATCGCCGCCTGGCAAATCGCCTCATCCACCTCCGACGGCGCACCGCTGGCCGCCATCGACCCAATCGTGCGCCCATCCACCTTAATCGGCAACCCGCCCTGATTGGGAAATCCGTCCGGAAAGGCCAGCACCTGCAAGTTCCCGCCCGCCAGCGCATCGGCGGCGGCTTTCGACGGCCGTCCGTACAAAGCGGCGTAACGGGCCTTTTTCTGCGCAAACTGAATCGTGTTCAGCCCCGCCCCGTCGGCCTTCTGCAGAAACAGCAGGTTCCCGCTCTCGTCCATGATGCACAGCGTCACCTGCACGTTGCGTTTGGCCGCTTCGGCTTCCGCCGTGGCCACCAGTTTCTTAATCGCCCCCAGGTCGAGAAACTTCTTCGAGGGCAGTTCAACAGCGCCCAGCACAAGGGTGCAGGCCAGGCAGAGGAGCGTCAGTTTCAACATGCGCATCAGCATAGCACCGGCCGCCCGCCCGCACCCCGCCTTTCTCTTGCCTCCGCCTGCCTACTTCGCCGCTTCGCCTGGCGACTCCGCCGCCTCCCCCTGGCTCCACGCCCGGATGCGCTCAATCTCCGCCCCCGGAATCTTCAGGTATTCCAGGAACTCCTGGTGGTCGGCCGGCGCCTCCCGCTCAAACTCCCGGTGCCACCGGTGCATGTCGTCGTCCGTGAATCCGGTCGCCCGCATGATGGCCACCCATTTGTCTTTCGTCATGTCACGTCTCCTTCGCAGGGAATCGCGATGCCCCAGCAGCCGCACAATCGCCCGCTGGTGGTCTTGCAGCCGTTCGATCTCCCGGCTGAGTTCCCCCAGCCGCCGCTCCAGCACGCCCGTCGCTCCGGCCCCCGCCGGTTGACCCAGCAACGCCCGGATGTCCTCCAGCTTCAGCCCCGCGTTGCGGTACGCCCGGATCTGCCGCAACCGCTCCAAATGTGGTTCGCCATAAGTCCGGTAGTTACCCGCCGTACGCGCCGCCTTGGGCAGCAGGCCGATCGATTCGTAATAGAGCACCGCCGTCCGGCTCAAACCGGCCTGGCGGGCGAATGCGGTGATGGTAAGCATCGCGTCGTGACCAGCTTCCACTGTAAAGCTGTAGACAGGTCAAGCGGAAACCTCACCCCCCACTCGTCACCCCTTCTCCACTGCGCTGGCCGCCCCGGCCCCTGGATGCTTTCACGCCGCCACGCGGCCCGCACCACCCAACCGCGCCACCGGCTCCGCGAGGAGACGCCCGCGAGGAGATGCAAATGAAGCGACGCAAATTCCTGACGCAATCCGCCGCCACAGCCGCAGCCGGAGCCGCCCTGCCCGCCGCTGCGGCCCAATCCGCAACGCTTCCCCCAGCCGCCGCCAAAGCCGCCCCCGGCGTAGCCCCGCTTCCGCTCCCCGCCAAAGCCACCGCCGCCGCCTACGCCAACAAGCGCTCCGGCTACAGCCCCTTCACCGTTCCCGATTACTACAGCTACTCGGACGACCTCAAAATCGAACGCCCCGTCCCCGGCAAGCCGCACCAGGGCAAGGTCTTCGCCGCCGTCCAAGCCCACTCCGACGACATCCCCCTCTACGCCGGCGGTCTCGTCGCCAAGCTCATCGACGAGGGCTACACCGGCTACCTCATCCGCATCTCCAACGACGAAGCCGCCGGCAAAACCCTCGGCTACGGCGTCGTCCAAAACGAGATCGACAACATCGAGGTCGGCAAGGCCCTCGGCTGCAAGAAGTCGTTCTCGTTCTACTACCGCAACCACCGCATGGACGACTGCGCCGAAATCGAAATCCGCGCCCGCCTCATCTTCCTCTTCCGCGTCCTCCAGGTGGACACCCTCATCACCATGGACCCCTACAACCACTACGAAGAGAACCCCGACCACCTCGTCGCCGGCCGCGCCGCCGAGGCCGCCTGCTGGCTCTCCGGCGCCGGCAAGGACTACCCCGAACACTACCGCGCCGGCCTCAAACCCGCGCGCGTCCGCGAGAAGTACTACCACGCCCGCTCGCCCAACGGCCACAACCTGGTGAACCGCATCGTCGACATCGGCCCCTACATCGACACCAAGGTCAAGGGCAACGTCGCCAACAAAGGCAAAGGCCCAGCCGGCGAATCTGGCTCACGCCTCCGCGCCGAATTGGCCAAGCAAGGCAAACGCCTCCCCATCCTCGGCGGCAACGACGAGTCAGCCAACCACCAATACGTGAAGCACTTCCTCATGGAAGACTGGCGTCTGCTCGGCCAGCGCTTCGGTCTGCAATATGCCGAAGCGTTCCGCTACATCGGCCCCGAGCCTGGCTACACCGAACAGATCCGCAAGTACGTCGACGCCAACGCGGTGACGCTCTAGGAGGCATGACATGGCACGCGCCGATGTGAAAGAAATTGTTCTCGACCGCGACCAGCCCGGCCAGCCCCACAGGGGCAAGGTCTTCGCCGCCATCCACGCCCATCTCGACGACGTCCCGCTCTACGCCGGAGGTCTCTGCGCCAAGCTCATCGCCGAAGGCTACACCGGCTACCTCATCCGCACCACCAACGATGAAAAATGCGGCGGCCACACCACCGCCGAGAACATCCTCAGCAACGAGCAGGAACACTACAAAGTCGGCGAAGCGATCGGCTTCAAAGAGGTGTTCCACTTCTATTACCAGAACCACGAGCTGAATAACATCTCCACGCTCGACCTCCGTGCCCGCCTCATCTTCCTTTACCGATTCCTCAAGGTCGACACCATCGTCACCTTCAACCCCTGGGGTCACGGCGAAGAGAACCCCGACCACTCCGTCACCGGACGCGCCGCCGAAGAGGCCGCCTGGATGTCCGGCATGGATGTCGACTATCCCGAGCACGCCGAAGCCGGCATCCTGCCGCACCCCGTCAAGGAGCGCTACTACTTCTACGCCCGCCCGGCCAGACTTTCAACCGCGTCGTCGACATCTCCACCCACATCGCGAAGAAGATCGAGCATCGTCGAATGCCGCTCCCCAGGGCGGCGGCAACTACGGTTCGCTGCTCCGCGCCAAACTCGCCGCGCAAGGCAAACGCCTCGCCATCCTCGGCAACGACGACCGCACCGCCGACCGCGAATACATCCGCCACTTCATGCTCGACGACGAACGCGAAGCCGCTCACCCTTACGGCATGCAATACGCCGAGCGCTATTACTACATCGACCAGCGCACCCCCGAACTCTCCAAGGTGGACGACTATGTCAACCGTCATGCCATCCCGCTCTAACCTCACCCGCCGCGGCTTCCTCGCTTCGGCCGCAGGCGCGGCCGCAGGCGCGGCCTTCTTCACCCCCCAGATGCGCGCCGCCGCCGCTCAGTCCGAACCGCTCATCATCAAACAAATCGACGCCGTCACGTTTCGCAAGGACATCAAGATCGGCGGCGGCTCGGGCGGCTCCGATGGCGCCGAGTTCTGCTGGGTCCGCCTCCACACCTCCAACGGCCTCACCGGCCCGGCGAAACCTACCCCTTCCACCAAGGCGAAATGGGCGCGCTCAAGTACTACGCCCGCATGATCATCGGCAAGGACGCCCGCGACCTCGACGGCCTCTGGCGCTCCCTCTACCACGCCATGGCCATGCGCAACGCCGGCGGCGCCGACATGCGCGTCCTCAGCGCCGTCAACATGGCCCAACTCGACCTCCTCGGCCAGGCCACCGGACTCCCTCTCTACCGCCTCCTTGGCGGCCGCACCCGCCCCCGCGTCCGCGTCTACAACACCACCACCGACTACTGGGCCATCAACGAAATGAAGATGGGCCCCGACACCACGCGCATCGTCGACTTCCTCCTCAAGCGCGGCATCACGGCCATGAAGATCTACCCCTTCAGCGCCCCCGATCACTACCTGTCCAACGCCGCCCTCGACCGCGGCCTCGGCTGGATCAAGGACATCCGCGACCGCGCCGGCATGAAGATGGACATCTGCGTCGACTGCTGGGGCCGCTTCGATCTCCCCAGCGCCCTGCGCATCGCCAAGGCCCTCGAACCCCACGGCATCATGTACCTCGAAGACGCCATGCTCATGAACAACGCCCGCGCCTACGCGCGCCTGGCCCGCGAAACCAGCGTGCCCATCTGCATGAGCGAAACCCTCGCCACCCGCTACGAATACCGCGAATACTTCGAACTCGAAGCCGCCGACGTCATCATGTACGACCTCTCCTGGTGCGGCGGCCCGTCCAGCCAAGCGCATCTCCGACATGGGCGACACCTACTTCCTGCCCTCCTCGCCCCACACCTGCGGCGGCCCGCTGCTCTATCTCAGCTCCGTCCACCTCTGCACGGCCCTCCAGAACTTCCTCATCATGGAGAGCAACTACTGGAAGTACACCCACCAGTTCCCCTACTTCGTCGGTCACGTCCCGGTGCCCAAGGACGGCCACGTCACGCCGCCCGAAACGCCCGGCATCGGCGCTGAAATCAAACCCGAACTTTTCAGTAACGGCGACGCCCTCGTCGAAACCGTCGCCAGGACCTGACCCATGCCCACCACTAACCCCACCCGCCGCGACCTCCTCCGCCTGCCCTTCGCCGCCGCCGTCTCACCGGCCGCCCAGCGCGCCGCCCGCGCCGCCGCGCCGATGAAGATCACCAAAATCGAATTCATCCGCTTCCGCCGCGACCTCCGCATCCGCGACGTCAGCCCCAACTGGTTCTGGGTCCGACTCCACACCGACGCCGGCATCACCGGCCTCGGCGAATCCTACCCCGGCACCGAAGCCCACCTCGGCGCGCTCAAAGAGATCGCCCCCTACGTCATCGGCAAGGACCCCACCCGCATCGAGCGCCTCTGGCAGGACATCTACTACCGCACCTCCTACCAGCCCGTCGGCGGCGCCGAAAACCGCGTCCTCACCGCCCTCAACATCGCCCAGTGGGACATCCTCGGCAAAACCGCGGGCCTGCCCCTCTACAAACTCCTCGGCGGCAAGGCGCAGGAAAGGCTGATGGTCTACAACACCATGAACGGCTGGACCATCAACGGCATGCGCGAACACGACGAACCCGAGAAGATCACCGAATTCCTCCTCGCCCGCGGCATCCGCGCCATCAAGCTCTATCCCTACGACCGCGGCCCCGTCAACGCCTTCGCCCGCCACGGCGGCACCTTCATCACGCCCTCCGAACTGAAGCAGTCCCTCGAACCCATCCAGCGCATCCGCAAAGCCGCCGGCGACGAGATGAACATCGCCCTCGACCTCAGCAGCAAGTGGAACCTCCCCTGTTCCATGCAAATCGCCCGCACCCTCGAACCCTACGGCATCCTCTATTTCGAGGACCCCATGCTGCCCGACAACCTCGAAGCCTACGCCTCGCTTGCCCGCGAAACCTCCATCCCCATCTGCATCAGCGAACGCCTCACCACCCGCTTCCGCTTCCGCGAAATGTTTGAAGCCCGCGCCGTCGACGTCTGCATGTACGACGTCACCTGGTGCGGCGGCATCAGCGAAGCCAAGAAAATCTCCGACCTCGCCGACACCTACAAGATCCCCACCTCACCCCACACCGGCGGCGGCCCGCTCCTCTGGTTCAGCTCCATCCACACCGCCACCACGCTCACCAACTTCTACATCATGGAGAGCGTCTACCACCTCTACAACGACCTCTTCCCCCACTTCATCCAAAACGTCCCCGTCCCAAAGGATGGCTACGTCACCGCCCCCGAAGGCCCCGGCTTGGGCGTCGAACTCCGCGAAGAAGCCTTCCGCAATGGCGACGCAGTGGCGGAGACAGTGGCGGAGTTGTAGCGAACCCGCGCGCTCAGGACATTCAACCCCGCCGCCGGTGCTCAGAACGAATTGATGAAAACTCTCCACAGCCCGTTTTTGGTCATCTTGAGTGTTGCATCGGCGCTGATGCCAGTGAAATCGCAGCAACAGTTGCCTCGGGAAACGCCTTCGTCCCGTTGCACCCTTCCTCTCAGCGAACTGCGCTATCCGGCCGCCGCGCTGTCCAACCGCATCATGGGTACGGCGTGCCCCCCGACTTCGTCCGCTTTGGGCAGAGCCTTTCAGATCTAGCCCTCGCTTTCAGGCACGGCTCGCACAGTGAGCCAAAACCTCTGGGAGTGGTCCGGAATGGCCAGAACAAGGCCTCTAATCCCCGCAAACGCCCCCGGGAGTTTATAGAGGCTTTTACATGTAAGCCTATGGTTGACATTGGGATGCTTTTTCAAACTTGCGCGAAGTTTGAACACAGTGTATTTTGTAAACCATGGGTAGTCACAACCAGGGAAAGCTGAACTGGCTGCAACGCAACCTCCCGGAAGGGCTGGTGGCCGATGCAGGCTGGTTTGAACGTCACGACGTCTCGCGCCAGCTCCGGCGCAAGTACGTCATGAACGGCTGGCTGCACTCCCTCGCAAGAGGCGTCTACGCGAGGCCCGTGCAGTCAGGCTCCAGCAAAGAATATCCCTGGCAGCAGCTTGTCGTCTCGCTTGGCAGTTTGCTAGATGTGCCTGTCGCCGTCGGCGCACGGACCGCCCTAGAATTGCAGGGCTTCGGCCATTACCTCGCGGCCGCCGGCCCGCGTGAAGTCCATCTCTACGCCAACAGGCCCCTGCCGGGATGGGTCTCCAAGGTGCCGGTCAGCACACCGCCGGTCACAATGCGAAGAGGTGTTCAGACTCGGTCAAATCCGGCCCTCACATGCGGACCCCCAGGCGAGCCTGCGTTGGCGGGTGCCGGTCTCACGCAGCGCCGTGGGGCCACGTGGAAGCTGACCCTGTCAACGCCGGAACGCGGAATCCTCGAACTCCTGGATGAAGTCCCGAACCGTGAAACCTTCCATCAGACAGACATGCTGATGGAGGGACTTCGCAACCTCAGCCCCAAGCGGCTTCACGCGCTGCTGGCTGATTGCAAAACGTCAAGGTCAAACGTCTCTTCTGGTCGCGGAACGCCATCATCACGCATGGCTTGAGAAGCCTGACCGCCCGGCATCGACCTTGGCAAGGCAAGCGCTGTTGGGCCGGCGGCAAGCTTGACACGATACAACATCACCGTGCCGGAGAACCTCGATGGCGGTCTCTGAACAATACCGCCGCCAGGCCGCTCTGCTCATCCGGACCCTACCCTTCGTGGCCGAGGAGGCGTGCTTCCCCTCTGCGGCGGCCATCAACCTCTTCCTTCGCAACATGCCGCGCCTCTCGGTGGACATCGACCTGACCTACCTACCGGTGAAGGACCGTGCCGGTTCGCTTGCCGAGATCGACGCGGCCATGAAGCGGATCGGGGAACGCATCGCCGATAAACTTCGCGGCGCGCAGGTGACCGCTGTAAGGCTGAAGGGCGAGAACATCGTCACCAAGCATTTCGTGGAACAGGACGGCCTGCAAATCAAGATCGAGGTGACGCCTGTCCTGCGCGGCTGCGTCTACAAACCCGCGAAACGGGCGACAACGCCGAAAGTCCAGGACCAGTTCGGCTTCGCTGAAATCCAGGTCGTCAGCTTTGCTGACCTTTACGCCGGCAAGCTCGTTGCGGCGCTCGACCGCCAGCATCCGCGCGACCTCTTCGATGTGCGCGATCTTCTCGCGAACGAAGGTATAAACGATGAATTGCGGAAAGCCTTCGTCGTGTATATCCTCAGCCACAACCGGCCCATGTCCGAAGTGCTCGCGCCAGCGCGTCTGGATGTAGGGCAGGAATTCGCGCGCGGCTTCGACGGCATGGTGGAGACGGCGGTCACGCTTGATGATCTCAACAGAACGCGCGAAATCTTCATCGCGGAGCTTGTCGGAAAGATGCCCGATGAGCACCGCCGGTTCTTTCTGTCCTTCGAGGAGGGGAGGCCGGACTGGAGTCTGCTCGACTTGCCCGGTGCGGAAAAGCTACCGGCCGTGCAATGGCGCGTTCAGAATTTGGCGAAAATCGAGGCGAGAAAGCGCGAGAGCTGGTCGAAGACCCCCCTGCATCCGGCTGAAGGCCGACCGCAGTTCCGCCCGCGCCCCATGTTGTCGCGGTCGACGATGACCATCACCATGACCACCTGAGCGCGATCCGCTTACCAATCGCGCCTGTGCGAAAAATTGACGGGGCCGGGCGGGCGGCGACCCAGTCCGGTCCTGTTCACCTCAGGATTAGCAAAGGCAAATCGCATTTGGAACAGGTTTTTCAGATGACGGACCGAAGCCGAGTCATTTTAAAAGTGGCGGAGGAAGAGGGATTCGAACCCCCGGACGAGTTACCCCGTCAACGGTTTTCAAGACCGCCGCTTTAAACCGCTCAGCCATTCCTCCGCCCTCCATTTTACCCCGCCCGCCCCCCGCCCCACCATCCCTCTCCAACTCTCCCTCCCGCACCCCCACCGCCTACCCCCAACGGCCTAGCCCTGGGAAACTCCCGAATTGCCGCCCGCCCCCAAAAGCCTAACAATCGCACTACAGGGCGTATACGTTTGTATGCGGCCGCGCCCAGTCCACTGGTGCTCACATGCGAACAATTGCCCTCTTGTTAGCTCTCGCCCTCCTCCCCCTCCACGCCGCCGACCCCACCCCCGGCGAACCCAGCCACGCCGCCTCCACCCTCAGCCCCGCCCTCGTCGAACGCCTCCGCACCGAACCCCCGCCCCAACGTCCCCTCGCCCCACCCACCCGTCTCTGGAAAGCCTCCCTCGCCGCCCTCGCCATCGCCACCGCCGCCGATCTGGCCACCTCCCTCGGCAAGCGCGAGTTGAACCCCGCCCTCCGCTCCGCCGACGGCCGCTTCGGCGCACGCGGCGTCGCCATCAAATCCCTCGTCACCGGCTCCTCGCTCGCCGGCCAGTGGTTCCTCGTCCGCCGTTCGCCCCAGGCCGCTCCCTATGCCGCCGTCGCCAATTTCGGCATGGCCGGTGTCTTCTCCGCCGCCGCCCTCCACAATTCCCGCAATCGGGCCGTTTCCGCCTCGCCTGCTACCCTAGCGAAATGAGAACTGCCCTTCTCGTTTCCCTCATCATTCCCCTACTCTCCTACGCCCAAGCCACCCGCACCGTCACCGACGCCGAGGTCGCCCGCGTCCACCAATCCGCCCTCCTCATCGACACCCATAACGACGTCACCAGCGACACCGTCAAGGGCCTCGACATCACCAAATCCCGCACCACCGGCCACACCGACCTCGCCCGCCTCCGCCAGGGCAACGTCGGCGCCGTCTTCTTTGCCGCTTACGTCTCCGGCGCTTTCGCCAAAACCAACCAGTCCGCCCACCGCGCCCTGGAGATGATCGACACCATCCGCCACGACATCGTCGAACGCCATCCCGCCGACTTCGCCCTCGCCACCACCGCCGCCGAAATCGAGCGCGCCCGCGGGGCAGGGAAGATCGCCGCCCTCATCGGCATCGAAGGCGGCCACGCCATTGAAGATTCCCCCCGCCTCCTCCGCCAGTTCTTCAACCTCGGCGTCCGCTACATGACCCTCACCCACTCCAACACCAACACCTGGGCCGGCAGCTCCGGCGACGAAGCCGGCAAAACCCAGGGACTCACCCCGCTCGGCCGCGAAATCGTCCGCGAAATGAACCGCCTCGGCATGATCGTCGACATCTCCCACGTCTCCGACCCCACCTTCTACGACGTCCTCGCCGCTTCCACCGCGCCCCCCTTCGCCTCCCACTCCTCCTGCCGCTCCCTCAGCAACATCCCCCGCAACATGACCGACGACATGATCCGCGCCCTCGCGAAGAAGGGCGGCGTCATCCAGATCAACTTCGGCTGCGAGTTCATCTCCCAGCGCTCCGCCGACACCTCCTCCTGGACCGGCAAAGCCCCCCGTGGCTCGAAAATGATCCCCGCCACCCTCGCCGAAGTCGTCGCCCACATCGACCACGTCAAGCAGCTCGCAGGTATCGACGCCATCGGCATCGGCTCCGACTACGACGGCGTCACCTGCACCCCCACCGGCCTCGAAGACAACTCGCGCTTCCCCAACCTCACCCGCGCCCTGCTCGAACGCGGCTACACCGCCTCCGACATCCACAAAATCTACGGCGGCAACCTCCTCCGCCTCATGCGCCAGGTCGAAGCCGTCGCCGCCAAAACGGAAAAGGCGGCCGGGCGTTAAGCCCCAGCCGCCTCTCTGTGCCTCCGATGGCTCTGCGCCTCAGTTGGCGATGCGCAGAATTTCCGACGCCACGCGCACAAACGCCGCGTTCAACTGCGAGTTGTCCGGTGCGAACACGAACATCCCCGTGGGCTGCGTATCGGTGTACTCCGGACTCGTCGTATCGTTCGACATCCGCAGCAGCAAGTCCGTATCCACCGCCGTGTAGGGATCGGTCGCATTCGGGTCGCCCAGTCCGATAATGTAGAACACCGGCTGGATGCGCGTATCGCCGCGAATTCGGATCGCCGCATTGTAAGTCGCATTCTTGAAGGCCTTCGCAATGGCGATGGGCTTGTCCGGCCGGATCTGCCCGGAGTAACTGCCGCTGGAAAACTCCTCGCCCGACATGCTCACAAACCCGCGCGTCGAATTGCCGTAGGCATCCAAGTCCGGGATGAACGAGATGTCGCGGCGAACATAGTTAGTGCTGCTCGTATACCGGCATCCCGTGCTCCCTGAGAGCGTCCCGCCGTTCTGCGCGGTAATGCTTGTAGCCAGCGGAGCATACAATCCCTGCGTGGTTCCCGTGCTGTTACCACTGCCCCCTGCCAGCACACCCAGTTTGGACGCCGGCGTCCAATTCGGGTTCGGGGAGGTTTGCAGGTATTTCGTGCCTCCCCCGTTGGTCTGATACCAAGTGTAGTAGGTGCCCCCCACGGTGTGGCGGCACGGGCTGGGTGGCATGTTGGCGTAGTTCGTGCCGCTGCTGTTGAACTGCTCCTTATTGTTCAAACTCGCGTCCGTGGTGCTCCGGTAGGTCCCGTTCGGCGGGCTGCTGCTCGACGAATTCACTCCATACCCGTACCGTGTATCCGCCAGCCGCTTAATGGGGAAATTGGCCGTTCCAGCCGTCGGCAGTCCGTCGGTGAAGAACAGAATAATGTTCAACACGCCCGGCTCGTCAATCGCATAAATCTGGTTATACGCTTCGGAAATCGCCGTTGCCGAATTCGTCCACCCAGCGCAGGTAATGGCGTCGATTCTCGAATTGATATTCGGCGACGTCGTCAGAAAATCCATCGTGTGATTGAACGCGTTGTAATACGAAGTGCTGTAACTGATCACCCCGATGCGATCGCGCCCGTTGGCAAACAGGCTCACGAAGTCCTTCGCCGCTTCCTTCATCGGCGTGCACGACCCCGTGTTCTGCATCGACCCCGAACGGTCCATCACCATGATGATGTTCACGTCGCGCCGCGTCGCCGTTCCCGTCGCCCGCACCATCGTCCTCGTATAGCCGAACACCCGCATGAAGTACGTCGGCGCCATCGCCGAGCCCTGCACCGTCACCGTTCTGCGCCGGAACCCCGACTCGCTCACATCCGGCGTCGGCACCGTCACCTGTGTCGCCCCCATCTCCCCTTCGGGGAAGTTGGCGTTGAAATACGACTGCGCCTTGGCCTGCGCGTTGCCTGCCTGCTCGGCCAGCGTCAGCCCCTTGTTCAACGTGCGCGCCGCCGCCACCGCCCCCGCGTCCACCGCCGTCTGCAGCCGCGCCTTGATCGTGTACAACACGGCGGCGTCAATGGCCAGCCCCACCACCGGAATCACAAACACGAGCATAATCGCGGTTATGATCACCGCCATGCCCTTGCGGCGTAGCTCTTTGGATCGCAGTCGGCTTCCCATCGCTGTGTTCCTCTCTTCAGCAGGTCTCCGTCACGCGGACACTCTGCCCTGCATACATCTTCGACAGTACGCCCCTCGCTTCCAATAAGGCGGACGCCTTATTCCCACCAATACGCTCCCCTATGGCCGTAAGGTCCACACCTCACTCCGCGTCCACCTCACTCCGCTCACACCCCACCCCGCCCTCCTCACACCCACCCCGCCCATCACGTAACATGAAGCAATTGGAACCTCTCACCCCCCCACTCCGCGCCGCCCTCTTTGACCGCGCCCCCATGTTCGCCAACCTCACCCCCGAGGAGCGTCACCCGCTCGCCGAAATGTGCCTCGAACGCCGCTTCGACGCCGGCGAAACCCTCTTCCAGGAAGGCCAGCCCTGCGACGGCATGCACATCATCGCCCAAGGCCGCGTCAAACTCGTCAAAGTCTCCCCCTCCGGCCGCGAAATCACCCTCGCCGTCGACGGCCCCCCTTCCTCCATCGCCGAAGTCCCCCTCTTCGACGGCGGACCCTACCCCGCCACCGCCGTCGCCCTCTCCCCCTGCACCGTCCTCCTCCTCCGCACCGCCGACTTCACCCGCTTCTGCATGGAACACCCCGCCGTCCCCCTCAAGATCCTCGCCCTCGCCGGCCGCCGTCTCCGCCACCTCGTCGCCCTCGTCGAAGCCGTCACCTTCGGCAGCGTCCGCCAGCGCCTCGCCCGCCACCTCATGCAAACCAGCCTCGAAATGCGCTCTGACCGCTTCACCCTCAAGCTCACCCACGAGGAACTCGCCTTCCAACTCGGCACCGTCCGCGAAGTCGTCTCCCGCAACCTCTCCCGCTTCCAGAACGAAGGCATCCTCCGCACCGAACGCAGCCTCATCGAAATCCTCGACCCCAAAGCCCTCGAAGCCGAAGCCGGCAGCGAATTCTAAACGCACCCGACTGCCCCATCCCCCCACCTCGCTCCATGGCCCGACAGCCCGCGCCCTCCGCGCGCCAGTGCCGGCATCAAGCCTAGGCCCAGACCCAACCGCGTTTCACCCAAACTAACGCCGGCGAGCGAAGAGCCCGCCGCAATCAAACCGCGCGCCAAGGGTGCCGGACGCAGGCGTTTCAGAGCCAGTTCGACCAGGACGGCAGTGGTGCCAACCCCGCTCGAGCGCTGAATCGCGCGCCAGAGCCGCGGCAACATGGCTGGAGGACTTCGGCTGGTGATCCACCCGCGGCGCAATCTCCTTCTCCCGCAACTCCCGGATCAGCCGCACCATGTTCTCCACTACCCCCTCCACAAACCGCCGTCCCTTCTCCTGGCTCGCCTTCGTCGGGTCGCCCGACGTCCCCGTCTTTGAATACCGGCTGAAGAACTCCTGAAAGAACACCGGCGACGGCGCCTGCAAATCCCAATAGAAAAACTCACTCCGCGTCGGCGGAAAATCCGGCTCGGCCTTCTCCATCTGCACCAGGTCGCCGCGCAGATAGAGCAGCACGCTCGTCTCCAACTCACACCCATGCGCCATGCCGCCCGGATACGCCGACTCCCGCAGCTCCGTGAACAGCGGCTTCGGCACCAGGCTCCACCACGGCACCATCGCGCAAATCGCCGCCGAATGATTCGTGATGTTCCGCGCGCAGATATCCAGGAACGGCACATTCGACCCATGCCCGTTCACCAGCAGGATCTTCCGGAAGCCGTGATACGCCAGGCTCTTTCCAATGTCGGTCACGTACTTGATGAAGGTATCGCCCTCCACCGCGATCGTCCCCGGAAAATCCAGGTGATGCTCGTTGAAGGCATAGAACACGCTCGGCAGCAGCACGGCTTCACGTGGAATCGCCTCCACCGCCTTGCGCGCAATCTCGGTCGCGCACAACACATCGGTCACCAGCGGCAAATGCGGACCATGCTGCTCAATCGTCCCCACCGGCAACACCGCCACCCGCTGCTCGGCCACCGCCTCCCGAATCTCGGGCCACGTGAACTCTTCGTATCGAAATTTGTTGACCATCGGAGAAGCTATCCTACAGCAACTCCTCCCCCCCCCCCCCCCCCCCCCCCCCCCCCCCCCCCCCCCCCCCCCCCCCCCCCCCCCCCCCCCCCCCCCCCCCCCCCCCCCCCCCCCCCCCCCCCCCCCCCCCCCCCCCCCCCCCCCCCCCCCCCAACCCCCCCCCCCCCCCCCCCCCCCCCCCCCCCCCCCCCCGGCCCCCCCCCCCCCCCCCCGCTTGGGCGCGCCCCCCCCCCCCCCCGCCCCCCCCCCCCCCCCCCCCCCCCCCCCCCCCCCCCGGGCCCCCCCCCGCCGTCCTAAAGCAAAACGGCCGCCCCGAAGGACGGCCGTCTCCCCACACTTCGTTCGCCCCGCCGCTAGTTGCGGTCCGGCAGCACGATCAGATCAAACGGCGCCCCGCCGTTCTTCGCATCCACCGCCACGATCGTGCGGATGATGCCCGGCCACGTCACCAGGCGGTGCGAATCAATGGCAATCGTCTTCGTCCCGGCCACCGCCACGCGCGCCTGGTAGAGGCTCGCCGGAACCTCCAGGTAGCCCGAAGCCGCTTCAAACGGCACGTTGCTCAACACCGAGTTCTTCCCGTCCAGCGTCTCAAACGGCGTCGTCACATAGACGTCCACTGCCGGAGCGCTGGCCGCGCCATGCACCACGCGCACCTTGATGTTGTTGCCCATCGGCAGAGCATTGTTGTCCTGCAGCAGCAGCAGCTTCAACGCCGGCGTCTTGCCCGCGAAGCCCACGGCAATGGCCGTGTAATCCGTGCCCGCGGCAACGTTCGGCGAAGCCTGCAGCACGGTCGTTGACGTCCCCGTCACGTTGACGCGGATCTCATGAGTCCCGGCGGGCAGCGCCAGATACTCGGAATATTCTTTGTACGGCAGGTTCTCCAGAACCTTCGCGCCGTCCACCAAAACGTCCACAGCCGGTGCATCCGGCGAGGCATGCAAGACACGAACACGGCCCGTGGTCGCCTGCGCAAACGCCATCGACACGCCCAGCACAGACACGGCCGCGGTGAGACACAACTTTCCTAACATGGTTGCTCCTTAAATCAGTTGAGTGAGAAGAGGCGTAGGCGAGACCCACACAGTGTCTGCCCAGCTATGTTCTTCGATGACTAAGTAAGAACCCTGGTTCGAAAAATGTTCACACGCCCGTCATCCCCCACCGGCGCGCTCCTCCCACCGTGTCCTGCAACCTTCCACCACTTCCCCAGGCCCTGCCTCTTCCCAACCCGCCAATTCACCTAAAAGCCCCTTAATCTCAATGTGCACTCGTGTCACGCATTCGACATCTGCCGCACGCGGAATCGTAACAAGCGCCTGCCTACACTGATCTATATGCGCCTACGCACCGCTTCGATATTCGGGTCTCTTTTTCTCTGTATTCCTCTCCACGCCCAGGTTGACCGCGCCACTCTCACCGGCACCGTCAGTGACGCCTCCGGCTCGGCCATCTCCGGCGCCACCGTCACCGTGGAAGCCTCCGCCACCGGTTTCCGCCGGCAAACCACCACCACCGACGCCGGCGTCTACCGCCTCCCCGGCCTCGTCATCGGCGCCTACACCATCACCTTCGAAAAGTCCGGCTTCCAGTCCGTGAAGATCGACAACACCATCCTCCGCGTTGGCCAAACCCGCACTCTCGACGCTCAGCTCACTGTCGGCGCCGTCGCCACCGCCATTGAAGTCACTTCCGCCGTCACGCCGCTGGAGCAAACCAACGCCGAAATCGGCGCCGCCATCGCCGAACAGCAGATCCGCAACATTCCCCTCAACGGACGCCACTGGGCCGCCCTCATGGCCCTCGCCCCCGGCGCCGTGAACGTCGGGGAAGGCAATCAGAACGCCATCCGCTTCTTCGGCCGCCCCCGCGACGACAACAACTGGACCTTTGACGGTGTCGACGCCACCGGCATCAAGGACCCCCGCCAGGAAGGCAACCTCCGCCTCGTCATCTCCACCGACTCCATTGCCGAGTTCCGCGTCAACTCGCTCCCCTTCACCGCCGAAGGCGGCGTCGGCGGCGGCGCCCAAATCAACCTCGTCTCCAAGACCGGCACCAACCAGTTCCATGGCTCCGTCTTCGAGTTCTTCCGCAATAGCGCCCTCGACGCCCGCCGCCCCTTCGACGGCGCCAACCCGCCGCCCTTCCGCCTCAATCAGTTCGGCGGCAATTTCGGCGGCCCCATCGTCAAGGACCGCACCTTCTTCTTCGCCAACTACGAAGGCCTCCTCCAGCGCCTCACCATCACCCGCGCCGACGGCCTCGTCCCCAGCGCCTCCTTCCGTAACAGCACGCCCACTGCCCTCCGCGGCCTCATCAACGCTTACCCCGTCGGCACCGCCCCCGGCCCCAACGCCAACGTCGACCGCCTCATCGCCCAAACCCCGAGCGCCGCAACGAACACAGCGGCATGATGCGCGTCGATCAGCGCATCAATGACAAACACTCCCTCTTCTTCCGCTTCGCCATGACCGACGGCCTCATCAGCGAAATCCGCAACGGCCTGCTGGAAACCCGCGACTCGCTGCTGCGCCCCACCAACATCACCACCCAGTGGCAACAGATCTGGAGCACCACCCTCCTCAACGAAATCAAGCTCGGCTTCAACCGCTCCGCCCTCACCCGCAACGATGTCGGCAGCATCCCCGAAGGCGTCTCCATCCCCGGCTTCACCACCACCCAGCCCACCTCTTACATCATCGAAAAGCCCAGCGCCTACTCCATCGTTGACAACCTCTCCTGGATCCGCGGCCGCCACACCATCAAGGCCGGCGGCGAGGTCCGCCGCATCCACCTCAACGTCGGCAACGGCCCGGCCACCAGCGTCACCTTCTCGAGCCTGCCCAACTTCCTCAACAACGTCCTCGACCGCGTCCAGATCGGCAGCCGCCTCGATACCGTCGGCGTCCGCCGTACCTTCTACTCCACCTACCTCCAGGACGAGATCCGCGTCTCCTCCACCTTCACCCTCAACGTCGGCTTCCGCTATGAGCAATACACCGTCTCTAAGGACGTCTACGGCCGCGGCCGCGTCTTCGACCTCGTCCGCTGCCAGGGCTTCTGCCCCGCCGGCACCCCTTGGTTCTTTAGCGACAACGACAACATCGCCCCGCGCGTCTCCTTTGCCTGGTCCCCCACCGCCCTCGGCGGCAAAACCGTCCTCCGCGCCGGCTACGGCCGCTACTTCGGCCCCGGCCAGAACGACGACGTCACCGCCGCCATCGACAGCCTCCCGGAGAACATCTCCTCTCCATCGCCGACGCTCCCGGCCTCACCTACCCGCCCACCAGCTTCCTCGGCCAGCTTCGCGGCCAAGGCCCGGCCCCCCGCAGCGTCCAGCGACCGCAAAGAGCCTGAGTCCCACATGTGGACCTTTTCCATCCAACACCAGCTCCCGCCAGCTTCCTCGCCCAGGTCACTTACGTCGGCAACGTAGGCCGCAATCAGCTCACCCGCACCTACGTCAACACGCTCGACCCCATCACCCGCCGCCGCCCCTTGACCACCTTCGGCCAGATCGACGAAAAGCGCTTCGACGGCGTCACCAGCTTCAATGGCCTCCAGGCCTCGCTCTCTCGCTCCTTCACCCGCGGCCTTCTCTTCCAGGCCCAATACCTCTATGGCAAGGCCATCTCCGACAACGCCGGCTCCGGCGAAGGCGGCCAGATCCAGAACGTCGCCTGCCGCGCCTGCGACAAAGGCCCCGCCGACTACGACATTCGCCAGACCTTCACCGCCAACTACGTCTACCAGGTTCCCTTCGCCCGCTCCCAGTGGTACGGCGGTTGGGACCTCAGCGGCCTCTTCACCGCCCGCACCGGCCGCCCCTTCTCCGTCCTCGTCACCCGCGCCGCCGGTGTCGTCCCCTCCGGCCAAACCCAGAACCAGCGCGCCGACTACCTCGGCGGCGATGCCTACTTCGCCAACCCCGGCCCCGACGGCTGGCTCAACCGCGCCGCCTTCGCCGCCCCCGCCGCCGGCACCTTCGGCAACTCCGGCCGCAACGCGTTTTACGGCCCCGGCCTCACGCAGTTCGACCTCGGGCTCTCCAAAAAGTTCAACATCACCGAAGCCGTCAACCTCGACTTCCGCACCGAGTTCTTCAACCTCTTCAACCGCGCCCAATACGGCAACCCGGTGAACAACATCGCCAACTCCACCTTCGGCCGCATCCTCACCACCGCCAACAGCGGCGCCACCGCGCCGGCACCTCGCGCCAGCTCCAATTCGCCCTCAGGCTATCCTTCTAGCTGTGCGCCACTCACTGCCGCTCCTGCTCATCCTGATCGCGGGGGGCTGCCGCATCGCGGCTCCCCCCTCAACCATCCTCCGTCCCTTCCTCGAAACCGCCGCCGTCACCGACGACGCTGACGACCCCGCCATCTGGCTCCACCCCACCGATCCAACCCGCAACCTCATCCTCGGCACCAACAAGGCCCCCGCCCCCACCGGCGCGCTCGTCGTCTTCTCCCTCGACGGCAGGATCCGCCAAACCATCACCGGCCTTGACCGCCCCAACAACGTCGACGTCCAGGACAACCTCGCCGTCGTCGCCGAGCGCTACAAAAACCAGCTCCGAATCTTCCGCATCGATCCCGTCACCGGCACACTCACCGACGTCACCGCCCCCGGCGGCACACTCGTCAAGGAAGCCCCCATGGGCGTCGGCCTCTACAAACGCCCCTCCGACGGCGCGCTCTTCGCCATCGTCGCCCCCAAAACCGGCCCCGCCGATGGCTACCTCGGCCAATACCGCCTCGACGCCTCTCCTGATGGCAAGGTCCGAGCCACCCTTGTCCGCTCCTTCGGCCGCTTCAGCGGCGCCGGCGAAATCGAAGCCGTCGCCGTCGACGACGCTCTCGGCTTTGTCTATTACGCCGACGAACTCAGCGGCATCCGCAAATACCACGCCGACCCCGACCACCCCGACGCCGCCCGCGAACTCGCCCACTTCGCCACCTCCGGCTTCCAGGGCGACCGCGAAGGCATCGCCATCATCGCCAACCCCGACGGCACCGGCATCATCGTCTGCTCCGATCAAATCCCCAACGCCACCCGCCTCCACCTCTTTTCGCGCCAGGACCCCTCCCGCTCCCTCGGGGTCTTCACCACCTCCGCCGACTCCACCGACGGCCTCGAAGCCGCCCCCGATTTCCTCATCCTCATGAACAGCAAAGGCAAAAACTTCCACCTCTACCGCATGCCAAAATAG
>JADJOP010000008.1 GCA_016713735.1 Bryobacterales bacterium | reverse complement strand
CCACCACCGCGCCCATCGTCCGCGCAATGCCCACCGTCGCCATCCCGGCTGCCCCCATCACCACGATCACCTCGCTCGCCCTCTCCATGTCCCGCACGCGCGCAATCGTCCCGCGATTTCCCGCTCCTCGTTCAATGCTGGAATGATAACCGTGATCATGTTCGCCCGCCGCGCCCGCACCCGCGGCAGAAAGTGAGTGACCCGGCGCTCTTCTTTCTTACACCCCACCGCCACGTCCCACAGCTTTCCACCACCGTCACCCGGCCCACGTCTTGCCAGAATAGGACTGTTCCAGCTCCCATGCCTCCTTCGAAACGCCTCTCGCAGGCGATCTCGCCCGGCTCAAACGCCGCGACCCGGAAGCCCTCGCCGCGCTGGTGAACGAGAGCATAGCCGCCCGCTCTATCGCGCCGCCCGCGGCATGGGGTTCACTGAAGACGAGGCCGAAGACCTTATCCAGGATGTCTTCCTCACTTTCCTCTCCAGCCTCCATCGCTTTGAAGGCCGCTCGCAAACCAGCACCTGGCTCTTCGGCATCCTCCACCACAAAACCATGGAACGCCGCCGGAAACGCGTCCGCGACGAGCAGCACGATCCCATCGACGCTGTCTTCGAGTCCCGCTTCGACTCCCGGCCGGTTCGTGGAGCGCCCTCCCCGCCGACCTCCTCCCGCCAGCAGGCCCGGCAGATCCGGCGAGGCCATCGCCCACTGCCTCGATGGCCTCTCTCCGCTTCAACTCCGTCTTTGTTCTGCGGGAAATGGAGCAACTCTCCAGCGCCGAGGTCACCAGCAAGATCCTGGACCTCCCACCGTCACCAACCTGGGGGTGACCATGTTTCGAAGCCGCAACCGCCTGCAAGAATGCCTGGAAAGGGAAAGGATGGGGAACGCCGAATGATGACCTGCAAACAGACCGCCGCTCCTCCATTCCGGCGAGGCGCAGACTCTCCGGCCTCTGGCAACGAATCCACCTCGGCCTTCACCTCTCCATGGTGTGGCGTGTGCCCCGGCTCCCGCCGGCAATTTGGAACAGATGCGCCATGCGGACTTTGCAACTGTGCGCCACCTTCGCCGAGGAATCATCGCACGGCCACGGAGCTGCTTTGGCAACCCGGATTATCGACAAGCTGCGAAACACGCCGCCCAACGGTGAGTCCACGCCATGGATGATCCCGCAGCCACAGCGCCGCGGGTACGTGGTCGCCGCCATCATCCCCGCCCTCAACGAGGCCGGGTCCATCGCCCCCGTGGTGCAGGCGCTCCTGCGCTTCGGCATTCACCATGTGCGCGTCGTCGACAATGGCAGCACCGACGCAACCGCCGCCATCGCACGCCAAAGCGGCGCCGAGGGTGCTCACAGAACCAGCCCGAGGCTGGCGCGACCGATGCTGGCGGGACTTGCAGGATCTCCCAGAAGCCGTCGACTGGATCCTCTTTTGCGACGCCGACGGTAGCGACGGGGATCTCACCCGCCTGCCCGGGTACTCAGGCTCACCCGCGAGTTCGACTTCGTCCTCGGCGCCCGGAGTCTTCCCCCGCCGGGGGCCTCAGGCGTGAGTTGGAGCGCAGCGCATCGGCAACGCCATCGCCACCACCGGCGCTGGCCTCGGTTGGGGCCGCCGCTACCCCCGCGACATGGGACCCTTCCGCCTGATCCGCCGCGACGCGCTCGACCGGATTCAGATGCCCGATCGAACCTGGGGCTGGACGCTCGAAATGCAGGTCACGCTGTTGAGGAAGGTCTACGCATCAATGCGACCTCCCCGTTCATCGCTCCGCGCCAAAGGCGGCCACTCGAAAATTGGCGGTTCACTTCTCGGCGGCATTCGCGCCGGAGCTAAAATCCTCTGGACCCTCGGCAGCCTCTTCCTTCGCCGCGGCCCTCGCCAGCCAGTGCGCCAAACGTAGCTGGACATCGGCATCCTCCAGCCACCGCGCCACCGCTCCCCCAGGTTCCCTACGCCGCCCATTCTCCGCATGTCGCCCGGCTCTGTCGACGTCAAACCAACCGCTGCCCAAACTCACCGACGGGCCCCTGAAGGCCACCGCCGCCACCGTGTCGGCCATCATTATTCAACTCCGTTGATACCCCCGCACCCCATCCAACATCCCCCCCGCCGCCATTCGCGCGCCTGAATGCCATAGTAGCCGCCATCTTCCGCCGGCCTAACCCCGCGTCGGTCTCCCGCGCAACAACTCCTCCACGTACGAACACGGCAGCCCCCGGCGAATCGCTCTGCAACACCAACACCGTTTCATGCCCGATGCGACAAACCCGCCTCCATGGCCGCCATCAGCTTCTCGCCCAGCCCTCCCGGCGCCTGCAGCCCTCGGTTCCTTCAAACTCAGGCCAGTGCCTCCGTCGCCAATACCGTGTGCAGTTCCACTCCACCGTCGACGCCAACGCCCCAACATCCGTAGCATGTCCGCCACCAGCGCCGCATGCAGATCCGCCGCTTAGTTGCGTCGTCAGCACGGGCAGCAGTCGCGTCTTCACCCGCCCCTGCCAGCGGCGCTTTGGCAAACAGAATCAGCAAGCGACCGCCCGCCCTGGCCCCTCATTCCACCGGCTCCGGACCGCGCTTCCAGTTTCGCCTGAAAGCTGTGGAACTGTCCTCTGTCCGGTTCACCGTCTCCATCCAGCACACGCGCTGTCACCGCGCCCTCTTTCCGCAATCACCTCCACCTCGCTTGTCTGCAAGTCGGCGTACACGTCCACAACACCTTCACCTTCCGCAATGCCTCCTCGACCGAGTGGCGGCATCCTCTCAAATCAGGTGCCGCACCTCGAGCACGAAACTTCCCCTCCGCCCCCGGCCCACGCGGTCCAAGCGCCCAATCCCCATCCCAGCCAAAGCCGCACAAATTGTGTCCGTGTCATGCCATCCCTTCTTTCCGGAGCCCTTCGCGCCATTTCATCCACGATCAACCCCATCACAAACGGTCCCCAGAGCAAAAGTTTTCTCCCTTACCGTCTGCCGCCAGATGCCGCCAGGCTGCGTCCCACCGTGTGATGGAGCCAGAAGTACACAAACGCCGACAGGCTCAACGCAATCGCCGCCCGGCTCCTCGTTGCCCAGCAGCGCTGTGATCCACGTCCCATACCAGGCACGGAAACATGGGCGTCGTCAGCAACGCCGCCGAGAACGTCACATGCGCGGCGCGTGGCATCTCCGTTTGCCGCCACAGCAGAATCGCCGCCGCGACGAGAAAGACCACCAGGTAACTGGAGTTCTGGTTCAGCAAGTGCTCGGGCGGCAGGAGCCAGGAACCCAGCGCCGGCAACGCCTCTGCGCTCCGGAGCAACCTGCGAAGTCCTCGGACCGAGGTCCAAGCTCCAACTCCCCCAGGCCACCACAAGCCACGCGACGCCGAAGGGCGCTCCCGCCGCCGCTCCCACCACCACAAGCCGCTTCCACTCCATCCAACCGCAGCGCTCTCCTGACAAAAGCCCAACCCAACAGCGGCAGGCTCAGCCACTTCAGCGCCACCCCTCGCCCAGCAGCAAGGCGCCGCGCAAGATCGCCCGGCCGAATCGCCGCCTCCCACTGCATGATTGCCCCCACGATCGCCAAAAGAAACAAGCTGTCATAGTGCCCTCCGCCGGAGAAGCTATAAATCACCAGTGGATTCCACGCGTAGCCCAACGCCAGCCCCGCTCCATAACGCGCCGTACCAGCAGCCAGCAGCGCAACACAGGTCCGCCGCCACGAACAGCGCCTTCATCGCCGCTACGCTCGCCGAAACCGACGTCACAATCGGAACACCAGCTCGCCAGTGGCGGATAGATGTCGGACACCTCTTGTGCTCCAGCATCCTCCAATGCGCATCGCGTAACGGCGCAAGCTCTATCGCCGCCGGAGCAAAGCAGTACGGACAATAGCCGGCGCCTTGCAACTCCCCTTCCCATAGGTAGCGGTAGATGTCATTCCCAGGCGTCATGCCAAACAGCGCAAGCCTGGCCGCCACCGCCACCATCCAGAACCACGCCGGGCTCACCCGCCCGCACCCAAGTCCTCGCCAGAAAGCCCGCGCACATCACCCCGGCAGCGGCGAGAAACCGATGGCGCATTTGCCGCCTCACCGCGGTTGCCGTAAGGACGCATCAGCCACGCCCCCAGCAGCATCAACGCGCCGCCGCCCCCAAACCTCGATCCCGCCAGCGTCGAGCCTGTTCACGGGGCCAATCGTCTCGCATACACGCTCGCTAGAATTGCAGCTTCAGCCCCAACTGAGCCACCCCTGGCGGCGCGGCGGCAATGACCGCACCCGGCGTCGCCGTTAGATCAGTGACCGGCCCTGATAGTTCACCGTGTTGAACGCATTCATCCACTCGCCGCGCAACTGCAGCGAAAGCCTTCGCCGAGGCGGAATGTACGGAACACCGAGAGGTCGGAGCTCTGATAGCCATCCCCACGCGCGATGTTGCGCCCCGCATTCCGAACGTGCCGCGCGCCGGAGCCGCGAACGCAGCCGGGTTGAACGCCAATTCCTCCGGCACCCCGCATTCGGATCGCCCACCACATCCGGCTGGTTGAACGCTTCGTTCCGGAACGGATCGAACAGCGGCAGGTAGGGCGTGAACGGCGCCCTGGTGCAGCGTGATCAACCCGTTCCAGCGTCCAGCCGGACGGCGCTGTCCGCGCATCCCGCTCAACGAGCCAGGCACGGGCACGGCATACTGCACGCTCGCCGTGAACCGGTGCGGGCGTCAGAAGCTCGACACCGCGCGCTGCCGCCGCAGATCGTGAGCGTTCAACACCTGCTCGCGGACGCGTCGCCAGAATTGAAGTCGCTCGCATTGTCAATCGACTGGCGAACGTGTAGGAGGCATCTAACAGCAGGCCGCTGTGGACCCGCCGCGTAAGGCGCACCGCCGCTGTGATACACCGACGACGCGATGTTCTCGCTCAGCGTGATGTTGTCAAACTGCAGGTACGGACGCAGCGGCTGCAGTAGCGCCGTCGTGTCCTGCCCGGCCGACGCCGCCGCGCCAATCAGCCCTCTCTGCGCCGCCGTCAGCGATTCCAGCGGCACCTGGTTTCCGTTGCGGTACACCGGCAACCGCACGCCACGCGCGCCCGCAGCTAACCGATCTCCAGCATCCAGTTCGACGCCAGCCTGTGCTGGATGCCCAAGCTTTGAACTGCATCGTGTACGGATTCCGGAATCTGCCCACCGCACCCGAAGGCTGCGGACGGCGCAGCTAAGCGCGCCAAATCCAGCAGCGTGCGGAAGGTCCACTGCCCGCAAACGGCACGGGCGAACGCGTGATCGCCGACGACGAAAACGGCGTTGTTGTTCTCCACCAACTCCACCGAGTGGCCTGCAGCAGCGTCTCGTAGAGAATGCCGAATCCGCCGCGCACCACAATCTCCCTGTCCGCCCACATCGTAGGCAAAGCCAAGCCGCGGCGCGAAGGTTATACGGTCGCCCGCAAGGTACAAGCCGGGAAACGCCGCCTCGCCCGCCGTCAGAAGCCCGCCCCTGCGACGTGACGTTGGAAGCTTCCCGATTCACCTCGGTCCACGGCGCCGTGTAGTCGAATCGGAGCCCGAGGTTCAATGTCAGCCGCGCCGTCGCGCGCCAGCTGTCCTGCACAAACCATGATCCGTTCCATTGCCGGAAGCCGCGCCCAAACTGACCGATCGTGATCACCGCCTCCGACGGCAACCCCGGCAAAAAATCAGCCAGCAGCGCCGCGCGTTCGTTACCCGCCAATCGTGGCACCAACGTGTTCCGCGTTCCATCGAACCGTACTGTGCCGCGCTGGTTGTATGCCCCGCGCGTATTCATGTGCTGGCGCAGCAGCGTGCCGCCCAGCTTCAGGCTGTGCCCACCCACCAGAACGCTCAGCGAGTCCGACACCTGGTAGGTCGTCTCATTCTGATCGCGGTTGAACCAGGCCAACCCGCCCAGGCTTTCCAGCGTCCCGCCCCGGAACTCGATCGAGGGAATGCCATTCGCCACACTGCCATTCGGAATACCGAACTCCTCGGCCGAGCGCGGATCGCCGTTGGCCAGCGGGTTCCGATACCTGTTCACGCCTACCCGCAACTCGTTCACCATCGACGCGCCAATCGTGCGCGTGTAGCCAACGCCCGCGTTCACCGTCTTCTCCGGATTCGGCAGCGAAAACCCCGGAATAAACGGACCGCCAAAGCGGTTGATCACATACTCCTGATCGTTCAGGTTCCACGAAAACCGCACCGTCACCACGCTGTTCGGGGCGGGAACAGGCTCAGCAGGTTGCGGCTCGTGGGATTGATGCGAGGAAAGATCCAGCCTGCGCGGCCCGCCCGCATCCTGAATCGCCAGCACTCCTCGGCTCTCCTCAGCCGTGGGCACGCTCGTCAGCCGCGTCTCCACGCCCTCGACAATGCGCAGCAGCTCCGTGTTCACAAAGAATAAGTGCGACTTCCCATAAATCGGCCCGCCCAGCGAACCGCCAAACTGGTTCTGCCGCAGCTTGCCGCGCCGCAGCCCGCCGCCTTGTTGAACGGATTGTTCGCGTCCAGCCAGTCGTTGCGGAAGAACTCATACAGGCTCCCCCGGTGCCGCTCGCCGCCGCTGCGCGTCACCAACGTCACCGCCGAGCCCATCGTCGAACCATACTCCGCCGCCGGCGTTCCCATCACAAGACGGAACTCCTGAACCGCCTCCACCGAAGGCTCGAAATTGATCACCCCATACTGCCGCAGGTTAAGCGTGATCCCATCCAGCGTGAAGTTGTTCGACCGCGCCGCGCCCCGTTCACATTGAACGCGCCTTCCAGGTTCTCTCTCGCCTTGCCATAACGGTTGGCCGCGGTGGACCAGTTCCAGCCAGCCGCAATGCCCGGCGCCAGCAATGCCAGGTTCTGCAACTGCCGCCCGTTCAACGGCAGATTCTGAACCTCCTCCTCGAGCACCGTGCGCGACGACGACGACGCTTGCGTGTCCAGCGCGCTCGCCGGCGCCGTCACCGTCAACGTCTCCCGCTGGCCTGCCACCTCCAGCCGCGCGTCCAACTGCCGCTCCTGCCCGACGTGCAACTTCACGTCTTGCACTTCCACGCTCTGAAACCCCGCCAGCGCAAAGCGCACCACATACCGCCCCACAGGTAGCGAAGCGATCCGGTAAGCGCCGCTCTCGTTCGTCACCGCGCTGAACCCGGTTCCCGCCTCCACGCGCCGCGCCTCCACCTTCACATCGCGCATCGCCTGGCCCTGCGCATCTGCCACGCGGCCCGTCAACGCGGCGCCAGCCGTCTGGGCCCAAGCCCCGCCCGGCACGAACAGAACGCCCCACACAAACACCCACTTACTGAATCTCAACACGCGAAAATAGCCTTTCTCCAAACCACACTCGGAAATACTCAAATACCTGCTTCGGCGACCCGCCGCCCGTCTCCTGCATCGCCTCCATGCCTTCGGCCAGCGTGCAACCCTGTGCCAGCGCCTCAAATAGCGCATGTGGAGGGGGGGGAGAGGGGGAAGAAAAAAAACCCGGCGCCGCCATCGGCAGATGCAGCAGCGCATGATCGCGCCGGTAGACGATCAGATTCGTCCTCCTCGGGCGCGGCACGGCCGGCGTCTCGTCCCGCCGCACCGCCTGCATGTACTCATGCGCCGGATAGTGCATCCGCAGCATCCGCAGTGCCCGCACCGGATGGAACCGCAGCCGCCCCCCACTGCGCCTCCGTCACGCCCGCGCTCGAACCGGCCTCCGCCACGGCTGGCTCCTTTTCATCGAACACCAGCGTTTCGGCCAACTCCAGTCGCGCCAGGTCCCACGCAAAACGCGCCTTCGCCAAGCCCTCCACCTGTGGCACGAACTCCGGCAGCCGATCCCCCAGCCGGTTCAGCGTGTAGCTCTCCGATGGATGCGTCGCTACGAACAGCCGCGCCAGTTCCTCAAACATCTCCTCGCCCCACAGCTTGCGCAACCCCGGATAGTCAACCTTCAAGGCCTCCACCAACCGCAGCTCATACATGCCCCGGTAGATGTCCAGCCGCTCAAGGGGCGCCAGGGTCCGGGAAGCGCGGATGAGTCCTGGCGCCCTGCTGACGGGAACTTCCAATACCGCCGCCTGCGTTTCAATCGCCTGCTCCACCGGCCCTTCGGCCATGATGCAAGCCTGCATCCAGCGCTGCATCCTGCCTAACTCCGGAGCCTCGGTCTCGTTACGCCGCCTGGCTGCCGCGCGCATCGCCACCCTCCCGGTAGGCTCTCGCCTTCCATGCCTCGGCCCGCACCGTGTCAAACGAGGGCACCGCTTCGTCCCATTCGATCAGCGTCGAAACCCCGCCCGCCCGCTGGCAGACCCGCCGGTACAACTGCCACACCTCATCCACCACGGAGTCACTATGAGTATCGAGAATATGCGTGCCTTTATTCGTATGCCCGGCCAGGTGAATCTGCGCGATCCGGTCCGCCGGAATCCGGTCCACATATTCACCCGCATCAAAGCCATGGTTGAACGCGCTCACGTAGACGTTGTTCACATCCAGCAAAATCCCGCAGCCGCTCTGCTCGGCCACCTGCGATAGAAACTCACACTCCGTCCATGTCGAGCTTGTGAACTCCAGGTAGCTCGACGGATTCTCCAGAAACACCGGCTGCTCCAGATAGTCCATGATCGTCTTCACCCGCGCCGCCACATGCCGCAGCGACTCGTCCGTATAGGGCATCGGCAGCAGGTCGTGCGTGTTCTTCCCCGAAACGCCCGTCCAGCAGAGGTGATCGGAAATCCAACGCGCCTTCGTCCGCTTGGCCAGCGCCTTCAGCTTCGTCAGGTACTGAAGTTGACCGGGTCCGTGCGCCCACCGACATCGACACCCCATGCATCACCACCGGATACCGCTCGGCCACCCGGTCCAGCACATACGCCGGCCGCCCCCGGTGTCCATGAAGTTTCCGAGAGGATCTCGAACCAGTCCATCTCCGGCCACCCGCCAGAATGTGAGGAAAATGCACCGTCCGTAGCCCGATGCCGAAGCCCAAATCCGGTAGGTTCCATCGATTCGTCATAGTGCGCTGCACCTCGTTTCAAGAACAAAAATCCGGCCCGCCGTGGCATTTGGAGAAGTCATCACGGCGGGCCGATTCCACCCGGGCGACCCCAGGCGCCCGGCGGACACACTCGCCGGGTTCGGAGGAGCCCCGGCGAGAGAGGGAATCCATTATGCCAATTCAGTGCTCTCGCGCCGCAGCCGGAGCGTCTTTTTCGCCTTCAATGGCGGTGGCGCACTCGCCATGGCCCTTGCAGTCGTTCTTGCCGGCCACACCCTTCGGCCCGCCGCCCTGCCCCTTGCAGTCGTTCATCCCTTTGCAGACATGCTTGGCCTGCTTCTCCGCCGCCAGCGCCGCCGTCGCGGTCGCCGCTGCGCCAATTCCCGCCACGGCCGCGGCCAGCCGGGTTCCAAAGTTCCGTCGAGTCATCAGTAGGTTCTCCTTATCGAATCTCGTGAGATTCGAGCCAGCCACTCGTCGTCTGAAATCGCCGGCCCGACGTGAGAGGGATTCGCCGCCTCGCCCCAAACGGTAACGGCAACCCGAACAGATTTCTTTCCCCCTGCCAATCCTCGATTCGTGCGTTACCTCTTCGCGCCTCCTGGCGAATACCATGTTTCGATGGCGCGTCCTCAATCCACTTGTGTGCTTCTCCTGGTCATGGCCCTGCTCGCAGCCTCCTGCGCTCCAGCGCCCGTGCCCCAGCCAACCCCTACACCACATTCGAAGTCTCCCGCCCCCGCCAAACCTTATATGGACCAAGCCTTCTGGTCCCTCTGGGGCGACGGCCAGGCCGAAATCTCCACCTACGATCTCACCTACCCCCGCTACGGCGCGCCCCGCTCCGGTGTCGCCGTCGCCATCTTCGTCACCGAGCCCTTTTCTTTCGAGGCCCGCGTCAAAGCCGACCCAGGTAAACACGCCACCAGCGACGTCTTCCCCGTCATGAAGCTCAACCTCGTGCAAGACTTCCCAACCGGCATCTACGACTACAACGAACAAACCAGCAGCTTCCTCGCCCTGGCCTCGCTCCCACAACAGCCCGGCGGACACCTCACGAAGGTCTCCTTCTCCAGCCAGGAATGGTGCGGCCACTCCTGGGCGCAATGGCTGCGCCGGCCCGATGGCCTCCACTACACCGGCCACAGCTACTTCGACGGCGAAGCCGATCGCGCCACCATCGTCCCCGCGCCCGCCGCGGGAATCACCGAAGAACAACTCTGGTTCTGGGCTCGCGGCATGGCCGAACCCCGTCTCGAACCCGGAGGCGAAGTGACGCTTCCCTTCCGCCGCTCGTTGCAGCAGGAACGCCACAGCCACCGCGAGGCCGCCTGCGTAAAAGCTCGCTTCACCCGCGAGGCCAAACCCGTCCGCGTCACTGTCCCCGCCGGAACGTTCGGAGCCGAAACCTGGCGCGTCGAAGAACAGGACGGAACCAGCTTCACCTTTACAGTCGAAGCCGCCGCCCCCCACCGCATCCTCGAATGGCGCTCCTCGGATGGCGAACGTGGCGTCCTCGTCAAATCCGACCGCCTCAAGTATTGGGAAATGAACAAGCCCGGCGGCGAAGCCGCGCTCGCCCGCCTCGGCCTGCGCCAGCGTCCCCCGCGCACCCCCTAAAAGGTCAACTTACACCATGCACTACGTCATCATCGGCAACGGCGTCGCCGGCATCACCGCCGCCCTCACTCTGCGCCAGCGCGACTCACGCGCCCGCATCACCGTCATCAGCGGCGAAAGTGACTACTTCATCTCGCGCACCGCCCTCATGTACGCCTACATGGACCGCATGAACCTCCGCGACCTCGAACCTTCGAGCGCAAAGCCTACGATAAACAGCGCATTGAACGCGTCCGGGCCTGGTGCGCGATCTCGACGCAAGCCGCCACTTGCTGCGCCTCGCCGGCGGCCGCGAACTCACCTACGACAAACTCCTGCTTGCCACCGGCTCCGTCCCCAACCGCTTCGAGTGGCCCGGCCTCAGTGACGTAAAGGAGGGCGCCGTTCACTTCGTCTCCCTCCAACACCTCGCCGAGTGCGAGCGCCTGACGCCCACCACAAAGCAAGCCGTCGTCGTGGGTGGCGGACTCATCGGCGTGGAACTGGTCGAATGTCTCGTCCATCACGGCGTCGAGGTCGATTTCCTCGTGCGCGAATCCTGGTACTGGCCCATGGCCCTCGCCCGCGAGGAAGGCGAAATCATCGCCGGGCACATCAGAGCACACGGCGTCCACCTCCACCTGGAGCACGAAGTAAGCGCCGTCACCGCCGCCCCCAACGGCCGCATCGCCGGCATCCGCACCAACCACGGCCTCGACCTCCCCTGCCAGATGCTCGGCATCTGCATCGGCGTCCGCCCCGCCACGGACTGGTTGAAGGAGGTCGCCACGCCGCCCGCCATCGGCCGCGGCATTCGCATCACCCCGTCCTTCCAAACTCCGCTCCCCGATGTCTACGCCGCCGGCGATTGCGCCGAGTTCACACGGCCCGACGGCTCACCCCAGGTCGAACAGATCTGGTACGCCGCCAAGCGCCAGGGCGAGCAAGCCGCCAGGGCCATGCTCGGCGACGCCGTCGAATACCGCCCGCCGCTCTTCTACAACAGCGCCAAGTTTTTCGAAATCGAATACACCACCGTTGGCGACGTCACCCGCCTCCCTGACGACGCCCGCAGCTTCTTTCACCGCCTTCCCGGCCCGCACGCCAGCATCCGCCTCATCGAACGCAACGGCGCCGTCATCGGCTTCAACATGCTCGGCTCACGCTGGGATCACACCTTCTTCGAACGCTGGATCGCCGAACGCCGCTCCATGGCTGACGTGATGCCGCAACTCCACCTCGCCCAGTTCGATGTCGAATTCGGCCGCGCCCACCTCGACAGCGCGCGCGTCGCCTTCGCCGAATACCAGCGCCGCAACGGGCTCCAGGCGGCATAAGGACTCCTCATGATCAAAGCCGGCACCGCCCACTGGCTCCTCCACGACGTCAAGAACCGCGGCATCACCGCATGGCTCCTCAGCGCCCTGCTCACCGCCTTCTACCTCGTGCTCTATTTCACCGAATGGTTCACACCCCCCGCCCGCGCCATCGGGCTCGATAGCAAGTGGACCCTCTACGGCCTCCTCTACACCCTCGCCGTCACCGCCGGCGGACTCTGGGTGATCCGCAAATACCGCCACAACCGCTACCAGATCGTCCGCACCTCGGTCGTCATCTTCGTCCAGGCCACCTTCGCCTTCTCCATCCCCCACCTGCTCAAGTTCCTCCACCAATCCGAGTACTACTTCAGCTACCTGTGGCCCCTGAAGATGGACTACCTCACGCCGTCCTACATCTTCTCCCTGCCGCTGCCCTTCATCCTCTACGGCTTCCTTGGCTCGGCGCTCGTGGTCCCTCTCTTCGCCGCCTTCTTCGGCAAGCGCTGGTACTGCTCCTGGATCTGCGGCTGCGGCGGCCTCGCCAACACCTTCGGCGAACCCTGGCGTCACCTCTCAGACAAATCGTCGACCTCCTGGAAGATCGAGAAAATCACCATCCACACCGTGCTCGGAACCAGCCTCCTCCTCACAGCGCTTCTCTTCATCAGTTGGGGCGCGGGCAAGAGCCATCCCGAACTGGCCCGCTTCACCGTTGGCTTCCAGTCCTTCTATGGACTCATCGTCTCCTCGATGCTCGCCGGCGTGGTCGGCGTCGGCCTCTATCCCCTCGGCGGCACGCGCCTCTGGTGCCGCTTCTTCTGCCCCATGGCCGCCCTGCTCGGCCTCGTGCAGAAATTCGGCCGCTACCGCATCACCGTGAAGGAGAACATGTGCATCTCCTGCGGCATGTGCTCGAAGTACTGCGAAATGGGCATCGACGTCCGCTCCTACGCCCAGGCCGGCACAAGCTTCACCCGTGCCTCCTGCGTCGGCTGCGGTCTCTGCGCTGAAGTGTGCCCCCGCGGCGTTTTGCGTCTGGAGAACAAGAGCCACAGCGACCCGCAAGAGTCCATCCTCATCCAAATCCAGCCCGCCTCCGCGGGGGCCGCTAATCTGAGCCATCGACGATCACCCAATCCGGCCCGCCATCCTCGTTGCCCATCCCGTGGTCTACGGTGCACACTCTAGAGGTGGCCCTGCCGCTGCGCCCGTCGAGCGATCCCCCATGACCAACCCCGAAGAGGCCCAGCAAGCATCGGCGGAACCGGACGTGGAAACCAGGAGCAGTCCTCCGAAATCCTCTCCGGCCTCATGTCTCGCTACCAGCAGGCTGACCCCGCCGCCGCCGATGAACTCGTCGCCCGCCTCCATCCCATCCTCACCCGCTTCTACTACGCCCTCACCGGGAATGCCCGTCTCGTCGAAGACCTCCTGCAGGAATGCTGGCTCCGCATCCACCGCGCCCGCCACACCTACCGCCCCGGCGATCCCGTCCTGCCCTGGGTCCTCGCCATTGCCCGTCACACCCGCGTCGATCAGTACCGCCGCTGGCAGCGAACCTCCGGCCGCGAATCGAGCATCGACGGCATCGACCGCCATCCCCAGGCTGATCCCGCTCCGCCATGGAAAACCGCCTCGAAGCCAATACCGTCCTCGCCGCCATGCAATCTCTGCCCGAAGCTCAGCGCGAGGTGCTCCTCATGCTCAAGGTGAGCGGCATGAGTGTCGACGAGGTCGCGCGCGCCACCGGCTCCACCACAGCCGCCGTCAAGCAAAAGGCCTATCGCGCCTACCAGTCCATCCGTCAGGCGCTGGGCCTGCGCCAAGGGAAGGGAGAGAATTCCGATGACCTGCGCTGATGTCGACCGCCTCCTCAGTGAGGGAACTCCCATCGCCGAATTGAAACAGATCGCCGCCGTGAGCGATCACCTCCGCACCTGCGGGCGCTGCGAAGAATTCCTCCGCTGGGCCGAGTCCCCGCTGCCCGGCTCAGGCCTCGGCAGCGAAGCCGCCGCCCGCGCGCGCACGCTCATTCACGCCGACCTGAAGCCCGTTCATCCGCTGCCCTCAACTCCCGTAGTCGTCATCGGCGCCATCGCCTTGGCCTCCGCCATTGCCGGCTTGCATCTGTTGACGATGGGGCGCAGGGATGGCGCGCTTTCCCTTCTGCAGTCGCTCAGTCTCGGCGCCCTGTTTGCCGCCATCGTCATCCTCGCGGCGCTGAGCCTCAACGTCACCCTCCGCCCGGCCGCGCGCTCATTCGTCCCTGCGCTCGCGCCGCTTCTTCTGCTCCCTCTCGGCTTCGCTTCCCTGGTGGTCTTCCTCTTTGACGCTTATCCCCAGCAGCATTTCTTCGCCGAGGGCATTGCCTGCCTCTCCGGCGGCATCATGATCGCCCTGCTCACCTCAGCCATCACCTTCTCCTTCGCTCGTCGTGGTTACCCGCTCAATTGGCCCCTCACCGGAACCCTCATCGGCGCCTTCGGCGGCACGGTAGCTCTCCTCGCCCTCCAGATTTCCTGCCCCGATCACGAATCCGGCCACCTTCTCGTCTTTCACGGCCTCGCCATGCTCGCCTCCATCGCCGGAGGCTACCTCGCCGGCCGCCGCGCCGCGGCCTGAGCCCCGCCGCTAACCCCGCCATCCCCGCCGCCTGAGCCTCACATCCGCCCCAGCCAGCCCACCGCAACTGATCCGAACTTTGTCTTGACTGATCGTTCCAAACATGGGAAGCTGTGAATGGCCGGAACGAGTTCCTCATGCCCTGGGATAAACAGTTCGACATCGACGTGGCGCTGGACAAAGCCAAGGAGGTCTTCTGGACCCACGGCTATGAGGCGACCTCGATGGAGATGCTCCTCAAGGCCATGGGCATAAACCGCGGCAGCTTCTACGATACGTTCAAAAGCAAACGCGACGTCCTCATCCGCTCACTGCGCCGCTACGACACCGACAACCGCGCCTCCGCCATTCGCGCCGCCGCCGCCGGATACCCTCCCCGCGAAGCCATCACCGCCGTCTTTCGCAGCATGATCGATGGCTCCCGTGGCCCTCTGGGCCGCCTCGGCTGCTTCCTGGTCAACTCTGCCCTTGAGGTCGCCCCGCAGGATGAAGAGGTCTCCCTCATTGTCCGCGAAGGCCTCCGCGACGTCGAACGCTTCTTCGCCGATCTGGTCCGCGCCGGCCAGGAGCAGGGCCAGATTCCCAAACACATCGACCCCACCGACATGGGCCGCACACTCATGAGCCAGCTCGTCGGCCTGATGGTCCTCCTGCGCTCGCAGGCGCCCAAAACCACACTGGAGTCCGTCGTCAACCAGGTGTCGCGCCTGCTCACATGAAGACACGAATTTTTTTACTCTAGTCTGGAACGTTTGTTCCAGACAGAACATCCAACCAACCGAAAGGAAAAACTCACATGACCAACCTCAAACCACGCAACGAACAAAACGCCCCCGAGCCTGCCCGCGAAGTGCTCGCCCAAACCAAGAAGAGCTTCGGCTTCATCCCGAACCTGCTCGGCAACATGGCCAACGCCCCCACGCTCCTCAAGGCCTACCTCGCCGTCGGCGCGCTCTTTGATCAAACTTCGCTCAACCCCACCGAGCGCCAGGTCGTCCTGCTCACCGTCAGCACCGAAAACGCCTGCGGCTATTGCGTCGCAGCGCACACCGCCATCTCCGGCATGCAGAAGGTGTCCTCGCAAGTCGTCAACGCCATTCGCAATGGCGAACCCATCGCCGACTCCAAACTCGAAGCCCTGCGCATTTTCACCAGGGAAGTCGTCGAGCGCCGTGGCTGGCCCTCCGCCGCCTCCTATGAGCGCTTCCTCGCCGCCGGCTACACCAGCGAGCAGGCCCTCGAAGTCGTTCTCGGCGTCGGCATGAAGACGCTCTCCAACTACACCAACCACCTCGCGCGCACCCCGCTCGATCCGCAGTTCGCGCCCGCCGCCTGGGAACCCGCCGTCGCCGCCAAGGCATAAGGACGCCTCATGCCCTCACCCAACGGTCACACCCTCATCGGCCACGGGCCGGAAAAGGTGCTCGTCATGCACAACTGGATGGCGACCCACCGCAGCTTCCAGCCCGTTTGGCCGCTGCTCGACCAGCAGCGCTTCACCTACGCGTTCATGGACCACCGCGGCTATGGCCTCTCCATGCACATCGCCGGTGACTACACCGCCCAGGAGGCCGCCACCGACGGCCTCCGCCTCGCCACTGAACTCGGCTGGCAGCGCTTCCACGTCATGGGCCACTCCATGAGCGGCATGGTCGCCCAGCGCCTCGCCGCCAACGCCCCCGATCGTGTGAAGTCGTTGATCGCCGTCACCCCGGTCCCCGCCAGCGGCGTCCCTCTCGACGCCGCCGGCCAGGCCCTCTTCTCCTCCGCCATCGGCGACGACGGCGACTGGAAGACCATCGCCCACATGATCACTGGCAACCGCCTCACCCCGCTCTGGCATGAATCCAATCTCCACGAGTTCCGCAGCCAGGTAAACCCCGCCGCTGCCACCGGCTTCCTCCGCATGTGGTCGGCCACCGACTTCCATCGCGAGGTCAAGCAACTCCCCGTCCCAGTCCTCGCCGTCGTCGGCCGGCACGACTTCCCCGCCTTCGGCCCGGAAGCCATCCAAGGCACCCTCGGCGCATGGTTCCCCAACTTCACCCTCGAAGTGCTGGAAGGCTCCGGCCACCACCCCATGGCCGAAGAACCCATCCGCTTCATCACCGTCGCCGAACAGTTCTTCAGCCACCACGCCGGCAACTGAACAGGAAGCCACCCCATGCCCCAAGCCCCCGCAACTGCTCACACGCCCCCGTCCGCTTCGCCGCACCCCTATCGCTTTGAACATCCCGGCATCCAGGATGTCCTCCGCGATATGTTCATCCACGATGGTGAACCCGGTCCGCGCGACATCCTCGGCGACTTCCACCTCCCCCTCACCAACGGAGGCGCTCTCACCAGCGCCTCCCTAGCCGCCCAGCGTAAACCGCTGCTCCTCATCTTCGGCTCACGCTCCTGCCCCGTCATGGTCAGCGGCGTCGACGGCCTGAAGCAACTCCACGCCCGCTATGGCGCCCACGTCCACTTCGTCCTAGTGCAAGTCCGCGAGGCCCACCCCGGCGAACGCATTCCGCAGCCTCACACCTTCGAGCAGAAGATGCAACACGCCATCGAACTCAAGCGCGTCTGCCGGCTGCCCTTCGATGTCGCTGTCGACACGATCGACGGCGCACTCCACCAAACCCTCGGCGGCCGCCCCAACAGCGCCTATCTCCTCTCGCCCTCAGGCACCATCCTCTTCCGCGCCCAGTGGGCCAACGAAACCGCCGCCATCGACGAAGCCCTCGCCGCCGTCACCTCCGGCTGCGCGCCTCCCGCGCTCACCGCCACCCGCACCTTGCCCGCCATCCTCAAATCGGTCGGCTACACCACTCCTGTCCTGAACGATGCCGGTCGCGGAGCCCGCGCCGACTTCTGGAAAATGGCTCTCCCCGTCGCCCTCATGGCCACGGTCGCTGACCGCCTCCGCTTCCTCCCCCGCGAGAAACGCGGACTCGCGGCTCTCCTCATCTGGTTCTTCTTCGCAACGACGGCCACCGTTCTCATCCTCGCCGCCAGATGACCCGTCCACCGTTACCGTTCCCCCTCGTTCAGCGAACTCACTCACAGCCATGAAGTGCCTCCCCGTACTCCTCTTCCTGTTCCTCACCTTCCCCATCCGCGCGCAATTGGCGCAAGGCGAATGGAAGACCGACACCTCCAAACGCTCCATCCAGCTCTCGGAACTCCTTCGCGGAGGCCCGCCCAAGGACGGCATCCCCTCCATCGACAAACCCCGCTTCCTCCCCGCCGCCACCGTCGACTGGCTCGCCCCCAAGGAACTCGTCATCGCCTTCACCTCCACCGGCCAGCCCCGCGCCTACCCACTGCAAGTCCTCATGTGGCACGAACTCGTCAACGACACCGCAGGCGAACAGCCCATCCTCGTCAGCTACTGCCCGCTTTGCAACAGCGCGCTCGTCTTTGACCGCCGCGTCTCAGGCTCGACGCTCGAATTCGGCGTCTCCGGCATGCTCCGCAACAGCGACATGGTGATGTACGATCGCCAAACCGACTCGCTCTGGCAACAAATCACCGGCGATGCCATCGTCGGCCACCACACCGGCGCAACGCTCCGCATCCTCCCCTCGCAGATGATCCCCTTCGACCAGTTCCAGCAGTCCTACCCCAACGGACTCGTCCTCAGCCGCGACACGGGTTTCCAGCGCGACTACGGCCGCAACCCCTACACCGGCTACGAATTCGGCAAAGGCCCCATCATGCCCGTCCGCCCTTCCCGCGCCACCACCCTGCGCCCCATGGACAAACTCGTCGTCGTCAAAAACGGGAAGGGCTACCGAGCCTGGCCCGTCTCCCAACTCGCCCGCCACGGCGTCCTCGAAGACAAACTCGACGGCCAACCCATCGTGCTCTTCTACAGCCAGGATGGCCTCAGCCCCGTCGACGCCCCTCGCATGGCGCAATCCCGCGCCACCGGCTCCATCGGCGTCTTCCGCGCTGAAGATGCTACCAGCCGCATCCGCTTCCGCCGCGCCAACAACCGCATTGAAGACCGCCAATCAGGCAGCGTCTGGAACATCACCGGCTCAGCCATCGAAGGCCCCCACAAAGGCAAATCCCTCCAGCCCATCGAACACGGCGTCTTCTTCACCTTCGCCTGGCTCGCCTTCCAGCCCGATACCGTCATCGTCGGCGAGCCTCCCCTCCCCGCCAGCCCCACGCCCTAACGAACCGTCCCCGCCCAGTCCTCATAGCCGCGAACGAAATCATCCGGCCGCCCATACCACTTCTTCAGCGTCCCCATCGCCGGCTTCCCCCAAGGCACCATACTGTTGTCCGCAGGCCCGCCCGAGCCATCGGTCTCAATCTTCCACCAGTAAACGCCTGCAAACCAAGGCTTCTCCGAAAACCCCGCGAAGATCGCCTCATACGACTTCACCTGCTCCTCCATCGATACCGGGCTCGGCGGATGATCCGCCCACGGCGTCCGATGCGACCCCACCGCCGACGAATACCCGGCCTCAGTCAACAACACCGGCTTCCCATAGTGCTTCGCCACCCGCTCCACCTTCTCCACAATCGCCGCCGCCGAATAGTCGTCCGGCAGAGGGTAGTAATTGTCCAGCCCGATGTAGTCGAGCGCATCCCAAAACCGGATCGACTCAAACTCCTTCCCGAAGTTCGCCGCATACACCAGCGGCCCCGCATAGATCGCCCGCACCCGCGCAACCAACGCGCGCCATTGCGCCTCATCCTCCGTCAACGGCCCAAACTCCACCCCAATGCAAAACGTGTCCGCATGGATCCGTTTCGCCATTCGCGCGTAGTGCTCCACAAACACGCCATACTCCCGAAACCACAACTCGCGCTGTTGCCCCGTGAGCGGCTGATCCCCCTGCGGCCGCCACACATGCGGCTTCAACATCACCTTCATGCCCAGCCCGCGCGCCGTGGCCGCAATGATCTCCACCCCCGCATCGCTCTCCCACGACCCCGCCCGCGCCGGCGCCATCCGCATCGTCCCCGGTCCATCCCGCCATACGGCACCACCGCGATCGACCGAATCCCATACTCCGGCAGCCGCCGCAGCAACGTCCGCGCCTGCTCCGACTCATACCCATATCCATTCGCCGTGAAATTCACCCCGTGATGAAAGTACAACTTCGGAAACGGCGCGCCCTCCTCCGGCCTCGGCAACTCCGCCAGCACGCGCTTCACTTCGGCCTCGCGCTGTGCCGCCTGCCACTCGCGCCCCTGATGCAGCATCCCAAACATGAGGACCGACGCCACCGCCCCAACCACCGCCCAGCCTGCCCGCACCTCCCCTACCACCACTCTCAATCGAAACACCATCGCCGATCCCACCAGCAGCACGCCCGCCGCGGCGGCAATCATCCAGGCTCTCCCCCCGCCGCCAAGCAGCACGGGCAACAACGCCGCCGGCGCCGCCAAACCCACCGCCACCATCCCCGCCCGCTTCCAATACCCTCCCGCCACCGTCGCCGCCGCCCACCGCGCTCCCACCACCACCAGCACCATTCCCGCCAACCCGGCCCACACGCCCCGGCCCAGCAAGCCTCCCCGGAAGAACATGGCAACCAACCAGTTCCCGCACAAAACGAACCCAACCAGCGCCAGCGCCCGCCCCGCCACATCGGGCCACCGTCTCCGCGCAAAGCCCAGCACCACCCACGCCGCCACACCCATCGCCACCGCCATCCCCTGTTGCCCAAACCACCCACCCGCGCCCGAGCCTCCCCGCGCGCCAGCCGACACAAACAGCGGATCCACTCTGAACGGCCCCACCTCCGCCCCCGTCAGCCAGTGCAACAAGTACGCCGGTGCCACGCGCACCCACACCTGCGCCGCCATATACAGTGGATAAAAACTCGCCACCCAGAACAGCAGCCGCACCCGCTCCCAGCGTGCCGGCATCAGCGCCGCTCCCCGCTCAACCGCCGCAACAAATCGCTCTTAAACTCCGGCGTTGCCAGTGAGCAGTACGTCACCTCATCGCCACCGCCCCACGCCGCCTCCACCAGCAGATATGGCTTGCGAACAGCCGTCCCCGTGTCGTCTGCCGCTTCTTCCACCCGCGCCCACATCCGTGAGCACTCAAGCGAACCCGGCTTCACCAGATATCCCACCGCCAGCGCATCAAACGGATTGAAACCCTCCGCGCCAAACTCCCGCTTCCACAACTCAATCCAGTCCAGCAGCGCCGGCAGCATCCACTCCATCCCCGCATTCCGCTTCGCTGCTTTCTCCAAATCCCCGCGCGTCACCCACACGCCCGAGGAAATCTCCACGGCGCCAGCACCAGCGGCACACGCGCCGCCAGCAACACGCGAAACGCCTCCGGATCCAACTCGAAATTCAAATCGCGAAACGGCGTCTTCTGCTTCGGCCCCGCCCTAAAGCGCTGCCCTGGCCGCCGACCTGCCACCGCCACCACCCGCTCAATTCGCCCCACCAGTTCCGGATGCCGCCGCACCACCGTCGCTACGTTCGTCGCCGGACCCAGCGCCAACACCGTCAGCGGCCCCCGCCTCAACTCCGCCGCCAGCGCCCGGCTCGCCGCCGTCTCCTTCCCCAACTCACTTCCCCCTGCCGCCCCGTCGTGAACCACCACCCCCTTCGGCCCAAACCTCCCCACAATCTCGCGCCCAATCCTGCTCGCCGCCGCCAGATCCGCATTGCCGAACACAATGCTCACCCCGCGAATCTCCAGCTCCGGCGACGCGAACGCCTGCAGCAACGCGATCCCGTCATCCACCTCTTTGCCGCCCCGCGCCACAGAAGGGTCGGTGTCGATCCACACCGGCACGCGCGTCTGCGCCCCCGCCACGCCCACCATCCACACCGCCAACACTACACCGCGCATACCCACTCCTTGGACAACTCCAACCATCCCCGCTTTGCTGCGATCCCCGCCGCCAGCGGTAGCTGCGCCACCCCAATCAACCTCCGCATCAACTCCGCCCCCGCGAACGCCCGCGCCAGCCGCCAGTCCACCCCTTCGCCATAAACCTCCCGCACAAGCGCGCCATGCCGCCCCGCGCCCATCAGCTCCAGGTGCGCCAGAAACACACCCAGGTCATACTCCGCCATCCCCAGAAAACAGAACTCCGGGTCGATCACCGCGATCCCATCCTCCCCTCGCAGCCAGCTCCCCGGAAAGTAGTCTCCATGCACCAGCACCGTGCCATCGGCCAGATACAGCCTCCCCAACTCCGCCACCCGCGCGCAGTACGTCCTGTCCCGCTGCATCCTCTCCGCCTCCTGCGCCAGCCCCGGCGTGATCCGCTCCAGATCCAGCCCGTTCCCTGCCCGCAGCGGAAAATCGTACTGATGCTCGTGGTTCAGCGCCCGCATCGCCCGGTTCTGAAACACAAGCGCCTCACTCGCCGTCACCTCCACCCGGTGTAACTCCACGAGGTACCGCGTCAGCTCCGCGCACTCCTCCACGGTGAACTCGCCAGTCCGGTAGAGAGGCGTCAAGTCGCCGCCCTCGCCCATGTCCTCCAGCCACAGCAGGTGCGACTCCCCATCGAATCCCCGCAACCGCGGCATCCTCCGCGACACCTCCGCCACCCCGCCCACGGCCCCATAGAACGCCGCCTCCACCTCCGCCCGCTCCACCGGCGCCGGAATCTGCGGATACTTCACCACCCACGGCCGCGCCTGCTTCAGAACGAAACTCGCCCCCGCCGTGCGCACCCGCACCGTCATGTTCATATTCCCGTCGCCCACCCGCTCGGCCGAAACCAGCCCTCCCCCGGCGTCCCAGCCCAGCATCCGCATTTGCTCCTCAATCGTCCCCACCGCCCCGGCGTCGAGCACAAACCCAGCTGCATCATTCTCCACTGTGCGAAACCCTCCCCGAATGTATGTGTCGCCGGGCTCCAGTCTATTACGCAGTCCCACCTCCGGGCCGCAATCGGCGTCGGCGCTCCATCACTGGAAGCTCGACGCGAGATCGGCAACAGCGTCCTAAGGTGGCTGACACCACTGTGGGCGCCTCACGCGCCTGTTCCCCCGCCGTGGCCAAGCACCGGCAAGGCCTGCAGGAGTTCCGCGTATCGGCGGCCAAAATGGGCGCACGCCTGGCACTCCGCCACATGTCGTTCGACGGCGATCTTGCCCTCCGGCGACAGCGACCGGTCAGCGTAGTGCGGCAGGCATTGCAGCACCTCGAGGCACGACAGTGCGAGCGACTTGCCCGGCCCCACCGCCTCGGCCCGTCTCATCGCCGCCAGCAACCGCATCCGGGCGCGATGCAGCCGGCTTTTCATGGCCGTGAGCGTAAGCCCGAGCAGATCCGCGGTCTGCTCGCCGCTCATCTCTTCGATGTCGCGCAAAAGCAGAATCTCCCGGTCCTCGCCCTCCAGAATGAGAAACGCGGCTTCCAATTGCTTCGTCCGCTCCAGGGCCGCTGCCTGGGCGAAGGGGTCGGGCAAACGCGCCGCCCACCCCGCGCCCACCGCCAGATCGGCCCACTCTCGTTCACTTAATACCACCTCACGCTGCCGTCCACCGCGATGAAAGCGTTTACGAAGTAGATCGTGAACAGCCACGGCCGCGGATCATCGGCGTGCGCAAGCTGGCCCGCGTGTTCGATCGCCGCCAGCAGCGTCGCCTGCACCAGGTGCCTCCGCGTCCGATACCGAACCGGCCAGGCAGCGGGCGTAGGCCATCAGCGCGGGACGATAGGCCGCAAAGCGGCTGCCTGGGGCTAGCTCTTCCTCAGCGGGCAAGTGTTCCATCCGAACATAGAATACAAGGGACATGTCCCGGCCAGCCCGGTGATGAGCGGCACGATGCCGATGTAACCCCAAGCCGTTTGCGGACCCACCTGCGTCATGGCCAGTCCGCCAAGCCCTGCCAGAATCCGAACCGCGCGGTCCAGGCCGCCTTCATTCCTGTTGAACATACTGTTTGTCTCCTTCTGCTGAGAGAGAGCCACGAGCCGTGCCCAGGATTCCGCCGGCGCAAAGTTTTTTGACACCACTCCTGCGGGCTGAGCGCCGCAGTGCGCACTCGGCGCTTCCGAGTTCCGGCCGTGATTGTCTCCCCCGCTCTTCAACGGCTCTGGCCGCGCGTGGTCCTGCTTGCTAATCTGGATCCATTGCTGCGGCTGTTCGTAATGTTTCTTCCTGCTGGCGCTGGGCCTCGCACCCCTCGCATCCGCCGCGACGGATGCGGCGGCCACGCTGGCCGAGGCGCGCGCACTTGCCGTCGCCGGAAACGTTAACAAAGCCGCCGAACTCTACCAGCGCGTCCTGGAAATGGCCTCCGCCTCCCGTTCGCCCGCTCAACTCTGCGAGGCCAGAAACGCCCTGGCCTCACACGCCGTGCGGAGGGGCGACTACCCCGCGGCGTCTCGCCACGCTGATGCGGCCACGAGCGAGTGTCCTGCCTCCGGACCCGAAGCCAGACGCGCCTGGAATACCCTCGGCCAGGCTCAGCTCTACTCAGGCTCCTACGCCGATGCTGTCCAGAGCTTCGCTCGTGTTCGCGACCTCGCCGTCGCCGCCGGAGACCCCCAAGCCCAAGCCTACGCCTGGAACAATCTTGGTGGCGCCCAGTATTACCGAGGCCATTACTCGACTCGTTCCAGTGTTTCCAAGCCGCCGAACGGCTCATCCTCGCCGCCCCGCAAGCCGGTTGGACGGCCGGCCCCGCCGCGTCTCACACTGGCCAGCCAGGCCATGCTCAACCAGCGTCTCGGACGCGACCTGGAGGCCCTCAAACTCTATCGCCAGATCCGCTCCTCATCGGAATCACTGCGGCCTGAAGAGGAAGCCCAACTACTGGCCAACCTCGGCGCCTTGTACCGGCGGCTGGGCGACCCGCCCAAGGCCCTCGCGCAATATGAGGCCGCCCGGCAGCTCCTGGCGAAGCAGCCCAACTCCGACACGCTCCTCGGTCTCACAAAAAACATCGGCATCGTGCAGTTGTTCGAAGTCGAAGAAGCCGCTCTCGCCGAGCAGAGTTTCCGGCACACCGCCGAACTCGCCGTGCTCACCGGCAGCCGCCGCGAAGAGATGCAGGCCCACCTTTACCTGGGAGAAACTCTCTTACGGACCGGCCGGCGCAAAGAGGCCGGGCTCCGGATTCGCCAGGCCGGGCCCTGAGCCGCCAGTTGAAGACCGGCGAGGAACGCTGGAAGGCCCTCCACGGCCTGGCAAGGGTGGCCCTGGCCGAAGGGCGGGACGCCGATGCCATGGCCCACCTCAGTGAGGCGGCGCAACTCATCGAGGCGAGCCGCGTGGACCTCCACGATTCCAGCTTGCGCTCTGACTTCATGTCGGACAAACGCCGCGTGTATGACGATGCCATCGCCCTCCTCATACGGCAAAGGCGTGCGCTCCCCACCCAGGCTGATGATCTGTTGCGCTGGATGGAACGCTCCCGGTCGCGGCTCTTGCAGGATCGCATTCCTACCCCCAAGCCCAGCCTGGCCGCATTGCAGGCCAAACTCGACCCCGGTTCGTTGCTGCTTCTCTACTGGCGCGGCGGCGCCTCAGCCGCTCTCTTCTGGATCACACGCTCCCACCGGGGCGTCAGCGCCCTCAACACCGAAGCCCTCAACGACAGCCAGTTCGACCCGCGCCTCCGGGAACTTGCCGAAGCCGACGTGGACACCACCGCCTGGCGCTCCCGCATCGCGGCGGAGTTATTGCCCTCCAACCTACCGATCCATGATCCGAAGCTTCCGCCATTGGCTCATCGTCACCGATGGCAACATCGGCGCGATCCCCTTTGAGGCGCTGCCCCTGTCTGGCGGGCGTCTGGTCATCGAGCACGCCAGCGTAACCTATCTGCCGGCCGCCGCGCTCTTACTTGCCTCAAGGCCTCCGTCCGGTTGGCGTCTGCCCTGGCAGCGCCAACTGCTCGCGTTGGCCAACCCCAGCGGGGCGGCCGGTGCCTCAAGCGCGTTCCTGCTGCTCGGCGATCAAAATTGGAAGCCGCTGCCCAACGCGGAACGGGAGGCGCGAGCCATCGCCGCCGTGTTGCCGGGACACAGCACCGTAGCCACCGGCGCGGACGCGCGCAAGACGCTCCTCCTGCGCCAGGCCAATGAGCACGCCGTGGTTCACCTCGCCACGCACGCCGTCTCTGACTCCGAGGATGCCCAGCGCTCGCGGCTCCTGCTGGCCGGGAGCCGGAACCCAGTCCTGGGAGTATCTGTTCCGCGGCGAGATCGCCTCCATCCCGCTGCAACAGGTTCACCTGGTCACACTCTCCGCCGCGAAACCGGGCACGGGCGCATCGTCAGGGCGAGGGCTCACAGAGCCTTGCCAACGCCTTCCTGCTGGCGGGTGCGCGCGCTGCCGTGAGCACGCTGTGGCAAGTGGAGGACGCCGCCACGGCCGAACTCATGCGGGAATTCTGCCGGGCTCAGCGCGGGGCTAAGCAAATCGAGGCTCTGCGCCAGGCCAAATTGCGCCTTCTGCACGGCGACTCCGCCCGGCGCCACCCGCCTACTGGAGCGCCTTCGTCCTGACCGGCGATGGCTGGTCGCCGTTGCCGCCCGTCGTGCCCTGTTGGTGGCTGGGCGCCACCCTCGCGGTGGCGCTGTCGCTTGCCCGCAATCGCCGCCGCGCGCCTTAGTTTGAGGCGGGCGGCAGCGAAGCGGGCATGAGTGGTTGGATATCCCCGGCGGCGGGATCAGCCACCAGCGGCACATACTGAACCGGCAGCCCGGAATAGATGCGCAGGAACGCCACGCAGCCCGGCGGCACCGTCATCAACTCCGGCAGCGACTTCACAAACTCCTCCCTGGAGCCAGCGTCACCGTCGCCGAGGACGATTGGCTTCAAAGGGGACAGCACCGACACCGTGACCGTGGCCGCCGTCCGGTTCGGGTTCTGCAACGCGATTCCCGCCACCTGGTTCGGACGCAAGAGCGGATACACGCCAATCGCCGCCGCAGCGCCCGCATGGCGAAAATGGGCTCGCTTTGTTCCAGCAGCGGCAGCGTGCTTGCCGTCCGCCTCACCGCGCAAATAGGAGAAGTAGAAGACGTTCGGCTGATTGCGCTGCCGGACCACCTTCTCTTCCGGTCCAGGTCGAACGCCGTCCGTGCGGTCATGAGGATCTCCTGAGTTGACGAACCCGTCTCCAGATCTTCGACATACTCCAGGTCCACCCTGCGATCCGGCTGAAACCCCGTGCCGAGGATGCGGGAACGACTCTCCGCGGCGATCCTGCCGCCGCCCGGCATGATTTTTGTTCACGGCCACGCCCCCCGTCACTGACCCGGCTTCGGCTCCTCGGCAAGCTCCCAGGCCCCAACGGGCTGGACCACAGCAACGTGTCGAGGTTGACACTCACCGGCATTCGTGCTTCGGGCAAGGCGTGTCACGTCACCCCTACGGCGATCGAGCACCGGATAATCGGGCTCATGCCCAGCGTCGCGCTGGGATCGTTGAACCCCACCTGCAACCCGCCCTGTTTACGATAGGCAATGCCGCCACGGTTCCCGCGAGCTGTACAGCGCAATGCCCAGCAGATCAAACGAGAAGTCCATGTCCATCTCTCATGTTCCCGTGGATGACGGGCTTGGCTCCGTGACGCTGACCTTTGATCTGCGCCACGCTGCCCGCCATGCCACCTCCTCCCACTGACCCGCAGGCCAATCTGCTGTTGCCGTCGCAAACGCGCGGGCGGGCATCACGAGAAACAAAAGAATAGAGAGACGACCGGGTGGGTGTGGTGTGGGCAGAAACTTTATCTGCGACGCGACATCAGGCGGAAGCGCGTCGCCTCCGAAATGGCAATCTAGCACTCACGCTTGATCAACCGCCGCCACTTCGAACAAGAGTGTTTTAGTAAAGCAATCGGACCTCGCCGCCGCCGGCAACGTAGGCGGCTGAAGTCCCGGCAACCGCCGTCTTCAGAGTTCGTTACCATCCACCTCCAGCATCCTGACGTGATACGCGCTGCGCGCCCGGCATGGCGGTCGTCACCACGGACGGCACAATGCCGAAGCGGTTAACGGAAACGTCGCGCGAAGGAAGGTAGATCCCGGTGACCTTGCCCGAATGGCGGTAAACACCACTCCCGCTGAACTCCCGTGCCGCCCGTGTCCACCATCCGCCGCCCGGTGCCGCACGTAAAGGCAACCCACGCGCTGGCGGCCAACACAACAGCCGCGCCTGCGAGAGAGAGCAGCCGCGGCGCGTGAACTAGGCGCCGTCAGCGATCCCATCAGGGCGTTCTCTCCACGCCCGGGCGCGGTGACAGTAGCCCGTTCACGATCCCCTTCAGGCTCGCCATCATGCCAGCGCACATCCTCCCGTTGCCCTTCCGGAACCTCGGCGGCCTTTGCAAAGACTCCCGGCAAGATGGCCAGTTCGTTGCCGCATCGCGCGCGCACGCAAGGTGCGAGCTGAACACCCTGCATCTGTTCCTTCGCCGCCGCCGCGCTCACACGCATCCAACTTCTCGGTTGGCGCGTCAAAGCGCGTCGCCCGAGACGGCTTCCTGGGAATCAGGTGCTCCCCGTCCGGCTGTTGAGGTGTGGACATGCTCGATCCCTCCCTTCTTCGCTCCGCCGCCACGTTCCAGCGCCCTCACCACGGCTTCGCCGCGCGCTTAGATGAAGGCCTTGGCGCCGCTTGTATTCTCCAACCCAGCGCGCGCGTCACCGCTTCCAGGCTGAGTTCCTCGCCAGTGCATCGCCTTCACCCGCGTGCTCGGTCTCATATCGAGTTCCGTCCTGCATCAGGCGCCGCATCTCGTCAACGCACCCCGCCGGAGATCAATTCCTGCGCTCGGCGCTGGGCGTGGCCCTCGTCCAGCGGTTCCAGGTACCACGATTGGCTCCATGTAATCTCTGCGCAAAGGGCCCGCCCTCGCCTTCACTGAGTTGAGGCAATGGTTTTCGGGCCAGGTGCAGCCACGTGCTGAAGCGCGTTCCCCTCGAAGCTGTCCAGTCGTTCGAATACGCGGGGGAAGAAAGATCTCCCGGGCTGGTCGGTGGCCAGTTGGTCTCGGTGTGGCGCCACACCACTCCGCCACCTGCTCGGAATACCGGCTGAACAACTGGGTTGCATAGGGATCGTTCTGAGGAGGGCCTTCGCGCCTTGGGCGGAATCGGAAGATCAGTTCGTCGTCGCCGCATGCAGTGCATTCTGGCCAGTATGGCTCTCCATCGGTCCCTCCATCCGTTCCCGAAGCAGCCCTGGTAAAGCCCGGGAACAGAGAATAGTCGCAACTGCCGCAAAACTGTTCACGCTCGTAAACTCTGCGAAATTTTCCGCTCCGGCTGTTCGCCTCTCTCCCTCCGCGCTGTCCTACCGTGCAACTGGGCTCTTGAGGCTTTCCAGCCAAGAAACGGAACACCGGGGGGTCATGACACCTGCCACAGACGATTCTTCCGCCCTCAGCGCTTCCGCATTCCTGCTCCCGTGCCGGTCTGATAGGCCGAGGCGCCGCCGAAACCCGCCTTCGCGCCGCCTTGACCGGCGCGCAGTCATTTTAGCAACGACCCCCTCCCGCCCGCCGACCCCCCGCCCGCCAGAAGCTCGCGCTTCCTTGGGTCATGTCCCGAGGTCGAAGACGTCAACAACTGGCCCCGGCACCGTGCCCCATGTCTTCACTCGATGGCGCGCGATCGGCAACCATCACCGTCGCCCCGGTCACCTCGGCGGTGAACTCGAACCCAACTCAAACGACGGCGACAGTAATGGTGCCGCGCTGAAGGCCGGCGCGCGCTCGTCGTGCTGCAAAAGCAGCCCCAGCGCCGTCGTAGCCGGAGTGTTCTAACCGCCAACGGCGAGCGGGCGCACTTGGGCTGCGCCCGCTTCCGCTCGCGTGCTCGGACCCAGCCAGACGAGCTCGCTGCCAGCGCCGCCCCGAGTTCATCAAGACAGCAGATGGGAAATGGAGTGAATAGCGAAACGATACTTGGCCATGATGCTGCCCGCCCTGCTGGCCGCTGCTGATCCGGACGAGTTGCGCGTGCGCACCTCTTTGGCTAGCCTTGCTGAGCCGATTCGGGGCGTTGTCCCCGATAGCCGCACGCGGACTTCAACTGCGCCCCTCGCGCGGACTCCATAGCCCCTTCTCCGTCGAAGTGGAGGATGTGCAGCTCCCCACCGGCACACGCCTCGACATCCTCGTGAATGGCGCCTACGTCGGCCAAATGGCCGTCTCGGCCCGCCCGCCATGGGCGCGGAACTGGAACTGAACACAGGACGGCGCCCGGGTACGCCACCACCTCAAAGCCGGTGACGTCATCGAAGTCCCGCGCCGGCTCGTGCGTCCTCCTCAGCAGTGTCCTCAAACCCACTCCTCTCATCGATTCCCTCCGCAACTCCCCCGCCGCGTTCCACCGTTCCCGCCGCCTCCGCCGGCGCCTCCCTGCCGCAGCTCACCGGCCAGGGACCGGCACGCCTCCGCACTCCCCTCTCACCGGCGGCGCGCTCCGCCGGCGCCCCTCCCAGCCCTCCACGGCCACCTCGACTTCCGTACCGACTCGGCCCGCGGCTTCACCCGGCTCAGCGTCGAGGTCGAAGATGTCAACCTCCCCGCCGGCACCGTCACTCCAAGTCGAGATCGAAGGCCGCGTTGTCGCCACCCTTCCGCCTCGGCCCCGGCGGTACGCCGAACTCGAACTGGACAGCACCAACGGCGATCGTCAACCAGATCCGCGCCGGCGCGGGCGTGCGCATCCTGCCAGCCCCAACGGCCCCATCACTACTCCGGCGGCGTCAACTCATCACGCCCTCTGCCACCGCCAACTCCAATGCCGGCGCCACCACCTTCCTCCCTCCCCACGACCGGCGGTAACGGAAACGCGCGTCCGCACCCCTCGCCGGCGGCGCCGTGAACGGACTCCAGCCCAGCGGCAAGGCCGACTTCCGTGTCCGCGGCGCGGGCAGCCGGCAACTCAACGTCGAAATCAGAAGACGTCAACCTGCCTGGCTCGGTCGTCGACACGTCTTCGTCGGCAACCAGCACATCGGCACCATCACCGTCGGCCCGCCCCCATGCGCGGAGGCGGCTCGAACTCAACACCAACGACGGCGCCACCATGCCGCCATCCGCCCTGGCGACCAGATCACCATCCGTACCGCGGCCCGGGGCGTCCTCGTCACCGGCGTCGTCAGACACTTCTCCTTCAGCGAAGTGCCCCC
>JADJOP010000007.1 GCA_016713735.1 Bryobacterales bacterium | reverse complement strand
CGGCACGCCGGGGCCGGTTGGCGCGGTTTCTGCGAAAATGATTTTGAGGAGACCGTCTTCGGGCAGCATCCTCGGTTAGCGGCGCTACGGCGAAAGCTGCGGCGCGGCGGAGCGGAGCCTGGCCCGGATGAGTGGCTCTGGGTCGACGTTGTGCCGGGTGTTTCCCAACCGCTGGGCTTCTGCGCACAGCACGGGCTCCTCGCCGGCGTGGACTCGATCGGAACGCGTTTGAATCAGCCCAGTACCGGGCCGCCTGGTGCAGCGCCTGGCTGAAATCGTCGACACCACACAATGGCCGCCGCTTCAGCTATTCGCCTCCAACGCTTCCTCGCCCAGGGAAGAACCGGATGTCCCTGGGCAAGATTCGTTGAACCCGCCATGAGCTTTGACCGTTTGAAAATCTTCACCGGAAACGCCAACTCCGCCCTCGCACAGGAGATTTGCCAGTGCCTGGACGTCCATCTCGGCGACGCCGTCGTGCGCAACTTCTCCGACGGCGAAATTCACCTCCAGATCCAGGAGAACGTCCGCGGCGCCGACGTCTTCGTCGTCCAGCCCACCGCACCGTGGGCGCAACCTCTTTGAGGTCTCCTCATGGCTGACGCCCTCCTCAAGCGCGCTCGGCTGACCGCATCACCGCCGTCCTGCCCTATTACGGCTACGCCCACCGGGACCGCAAGGACCACCCCCCGCGTCCCCATCTCCGCCAAACTCAGTCGCCAGCATGCTCGAACGCGCCGGTATCGACCGCGTCCTCGCCCTCGACCTCCACGCCGCCCCCCATCCAGAAGCTTCTTCGACATCCCCGTCGACCACCTCTTCCGCCGCTCCCGTCCTCATCGAAGCTTCTCGACCACCTCGTCAACGAGGGATCTGTCGTGGTCAGCCTGACGCCGGCGGCGTCGAACGCGCCCGCGCCTTCGCCAAACGCATGGACGCCCCGCTGGCCATCATTGATAAACGCCGCACCGACATCCACGTGGCCGAGGGATGCAACATCATCGGCGACGACGCCGTCAACCACTGCCTCATCGTCGACGACATCATCGATACTGCTGGTACACTGCAAAGGCGCCGAAGGCCCTGCTCGCCAACGGGGCGGCCCAGGTTTCGGCCTGCGCAACGCACGGGTTCTTTCCGGTCCGCCGTGGAGCGCATTACGAATTCGCGGTTGGAAGAGGTGGTCATCGACTCCATTCCGTTGAGCGGATCCACTGCTGCCTGCGGCAAAATCCGTTCGATGTCGGTGGCGCGTTGCTTGGCCCGCGCCATCCAGTCGATTCACGAAGAGAGCCTCGGTCAGCACCCTGTTCGTCTAGGGAACCCTCCCGAAACGATCCGAACGATACCCACCGCTGGACACCGTGGCCTGAGGCAGAGGGCTCCTGCTGCCTGCAGGCTACGCTCCAGGGAAGAGAGAGCGGATGCGTAAGGACATTACGATTACCGCGGACGCCCGCGAATTGCGTGGCAAAAATGCCGCCCGCCGCCTGAGGGTGGAAGGCAAGATCCCCACGCGGTGCTGTATGGCGCTGGTAAAGACAGCGGTGCAGTCACCGTCAGCCCGAAGGAAGTGAACAAGATTCTTCACACCGGCTCGGGTCACAACACCATCTTCAACCTCGATCTGCCCGGACAGGAAACCACCCCTGTCATGGTCATCGACTGGCTCCACCACCCCATCAAGGACACCTTGATGCACATCGACCTCATGCGCATCGACCTCGCCAGGCCATCCGCGTGAAGGTGCCCATCCACACCACCGGCGAGAGCCAGGGGCGTCAAGATCCACGGCGGCCACTTCGAGTTCGTCTTCCGCGAAATCGAGTTTGAGTGCCTGCCCGACGATATCCCCGAATCGATCACCGTCGACGTGACCCCGCTCATGATCGGCCAGAGCATCCGCGCCAGCGACCTGCCGGTGAGCGGTTCCATGAAACTGCTCAGCCCGGCCGATACCGTCGTCTGCCACGTCGTCGCCCTGCGCGACTCGATCACCGATGCGGCCGCCGTCGAAGGCGATGCCAGCAAGGAACCGGAAGTGTCCAAAAAGGGTAAGAAGGACGAGGCTGCTCCGGCTGCCGGCGACAAGAAGGCGGCCGAGAAAAAGCCTGCCGAGAAGAAGCCGGCCGCCAAAAAGTAGCCGCGCGCCCCTAGCCGACCATGTCTCCGGCTTCCGACGGCCCCTGGCTCATTGCCGGGCTCGGCAACCCCGGTCCGCAGTACGAGTTGACCCCGCACAACCTGGGGTTCCTCGTCGTCGACCGTTTGGCTGCCCGTCACGCCATCCGCGTCACGCGCAAGGAAGCCATGTCGCTGGTCGGCTCGGGACGCCTCGCCGGTCAGCCGGTCATCCTGATGAAGCCGCAAACGTTCATGAACCTCAGCGGCCAGGCAGTCAAAGGCATGCTGGTGAAAGAACAGATTCCCACCGGGCGGCTCCTTCTCGTCTACGACGAGCTGGCGCTGCCCTGGCTGAACCTCCGGGTACGCCCGTCCGGTTCAGCGGCGGGCCACAACGGCGTGAAAAGCGTCATCGCCGCCTGTGGCACGCAAGAGTTTCCCCGGCTCCGGCTGGGGATCCACCCCGGTCATCCCATCGGGGATGGAGCCAAGTTTGTGCTCGACCCTTTCCGGCGGGCGCAATTGAAAGAGTTGGATGAGCTGCTGGACGCCGCGTCCGACGCAGTCGAGTCCATAATCGCCGAAGGCGCCGAAAAGGCCATGACGAGGTTCAATCGTCGCGCCCCAGGCCAGAACGAAGAGGCTCAATGAGGATCTACGAAGAGTTGTTCATCGTGAAGCACGACGCGCCGGAGGAAGACATCGACACCTTCCTTTCGCAGTTGGAAACCACCATCACCGCCTCCGGCGGCAAGCTCGACAAGGCCGACAAATGGGGCGTGCGCAAGCTCGCCTACAAGGTCGACAAACGCGCCGAGGGTTTCTACATCCTGCTCGTCATTACCACCACCGCCGCCGGCATCAAGGAAGTGGAGCGCCGCCTGCGCGTCTCCGACCTTGTGCTGAAGTGGCTCACCGTGCGCATGGACGAAAAGTTGAAGTGGCTGGAAAAGCGCAAGAAGGCCCGCGAAAAGCGCGCCGCCCGCAAGCCGCCGCCGGCCGCTCCGCCCCCCGCCGCTCCCATGGCCGCCCCGGCCGCGCCCGGCGCTCCGGGCGCACCCGCTCCGGGAGCCCCTGGCGCCCCGGCTTCTCCGTTGCCCGCCGCTCCGGTCGAGGAAGCTGCCGCGCCCCCACCGCCCGCCGCCTCCGAACCGGCCCCCGATTCGGCGGCTGCACCGGCGGCCGAACCGGTGGACAAACCGGCGGCCGAATAGTCCAGCCCATCGCCCAGCAACCCACGGTATTGAACAAGGAGATCCTATATGGCTGAACAGCGTGGCGGCGGACGTCCGATCGCCCAATCCCAACGCCCCACCGGCGGCGACAAAGCCCAGATGGGCAAGCGGCAGTTCTTCCGCCGCCGTAAGGTGTGCAAGTTCTGCGTCGACAAGATCGACCTCATCGATTACAAAGACACCAAGCTGCTGAATCAGTTCATCAGCGAACGCGGCAAAATCGTCCCCCGCCGCATCTCCGGCGTCTGCACGCCCTGCCAGCGCCGCCTGAGCGACGCCATCAAGCAGGCCCGCAACATCGCCCTGCTCCCGTTTGCCAGCGGGACCGAGCGCTAGGAGTCCAGGAGGAAATCATGGAAGTCATTCTCCGCGAAGATATCGAAAAGCTCGGCCAACGCGGCCAGCTCGTCAAAGTGGCTCCCGGCTACGCCCGCAACTTCCTGCTGCCGAAGCGGATGGCCGTGCTCGCCACCGAGTCCAACAAGAAGATCATCGAACAGGAACGCCAGTCCTGGCTGCGCAAAGAGGCCAAGGAAGCCTCCGAGGCCCAGGAACTGGCCAAGCTCATGTCCACCATCGTCCTCACCATGCCCGCCAAGGCTGGCGAGGAAAAGGAAGGCGAGGCCGCCCACCTCTTCGGTTCGGTCACTGCCCAGGACATCGCCCACGCCCTCGAAGCACAGAAGTACTCCATCGACCGCCGCAAAATCCAGATGCCCGACCCCATCCGCGCCCTCGGCGAATACAAGGTCCCCATCAGGCTGCATAAGGAAGTCACGGTCGAGATCACTGTCAACGTCATCCGCGAGGCTTAGCCGCCGCGCCCACCCGGCAGCTGCCGCCACACCAGGCGGCAGCTGCCCCCTCAGGCCGTTGCTGCCGCACCAAGCGGTTACTGCCGCGCCCGGCCGTTGCTGCCGCACCCGGGCGGAGTAAAATAATCCCTTCATGGGATTCTTCGACCTGACCGCACACACCGCGATCGTCACCGGCGCCGCCACCGGCATCGGCGAGGCCATCGCCACTCGATTAGCCAAAGCCGGCGCCACCGTCGTGGTCGCCGACCTCAATCTCGAAGGAGCCGCTGCCGTCGCTTCCACCCTCGGCAATGGCTCCTTCGCCGTTCAGGTCGACATCACTGACCCGGCCAGTGTCGCCCGCGCCGTCGGCGAGGTCCTCCAGCGCACCGGCCGCATCCACATCCTGGTCAACAACGCCGGCATCGGCGGCAAAGCGGCACCTCTCTGGGAACAGTCCCTCGATGACTGGCACCACATCATCCGCATCAACATGGACGGCATCTTCAACTTCTCCAAGGCCGTCATCCCCCACATGCGCGAACACCAGTACGGCCGCGTCGTCAGCATCGCCTCCATCGCCGGCAAGGAAGGCAACCCCAACATGACCGGCTACTCGGCCACCAAGGCCGCCGTGATCGGCTTCACCAAGTCGCTCGGCAAAGAGGTGGCCACCGACGGCATCTGCGTCAACGCCGTCTCGCCCGCCGTGGTCCGCACCAAAATCCTCGAACAACTCACCCCCGAACAGGTCGACTACATGACCGCCCGCATCCCCATGCGCCGTACCGGACTGCCCGAGGAAATCGCCGCCGTCGTCCACTTCCTCGCCTCGCCCGACTGCTCCTTTGTCACCGCCCAGTGCTACGACGCCAGCGGCGGCTGGCGACATACTAAACCTCCAGCCGCCCTTCGGCCACTGCCTTCACCCGCGCCGTCGTCTAAGCTGGTAGGCAGTGATCACACCCGAACAATACCACTCCGCCACCGCGGCCCAACTGCTCGACGCCTACGAAAACGCCGAGATCGCCTTTGACCACCGCCTCATCCGCGCCCTGCTGGCCGACATCGACGGCGTCGCCGCCTGGGCCGCCCAGAACCTCGACAACGACATCCTCAACGAGCTGCTCGAGCTGTTCTGCCAGAAGCCCACGCCCGCCGCCCTGCCCTTCCTCACCGAGTTCGCCCGCCAGTATCACGACGACATCCCCGAGGAACTCATCGAAGCCCTCAACCGCCTCGGCGCGCCCGCGCTCGACCCCCTGCTCGCCCTCTATGAGGAGAAAAAGGAGGATCCCGGCGAGATCCCCTTCGCCCTGGTCTGCCTCCACATCCCCGATCCCCGCATCGACGCCATCGTCGAATCCGTCGCCGCCGCCGACCCCGAGGACGGCAAGTTCCTGCGCGAAGTCATCACCGGCGGCGCGGGTGAGTTTGAGGCCTACGACATCTTCCAGGACTACCCCGAAGAGGCCGCCCCCGACCTCCGCTACCTTCCCGTCCCCCGCCGCGTCGAGTTCCTCACCTCCGCCGACGTGAACTACCGCCTCGCCGCCGCCGCCAGCTTCATCGACGCCGAACTCGACGAAAAGTCCATCCCCGCCCTGCTCACCTCGGCCCGCGGCGACGAACACCCCATGGTCCGCGGCCTCGCCTGGCAGGCCCTGGAATCCTGCGTCTCGAGCGACAAGGAACTGCGCCGTGAAATGGCCGCCAAACTCGCCGACAAACAGGCCGACTTCGACGAACGCGGCGGCATCGCCGTGGCCCTCTCCCAGCACATGGCCGAGCCCGGCATCCGCGAAGCCATCGAGCAGTTGCACACCCTGCCCGAAGGCCGCGCCCGCGCCATCGAAGCCATGTGGCGCAGCTTCGATAAGACCTTCGAACCCTTCGTCTCGCCCTTCCTCGAAGACCCCGATTCCGAAGTCCGCCAGCAGGCCATCCTCGCCTCCGGCTACCTCGGCCTCGGCGCCGAATCGGCACGCCTGGAAAAACAGTTCCAGGACCCCGACTTCCGCGACGACGCCCTCTTTGCCTACGCCCTCTGCTGCCGCACCGAGGTCTCACGCCACTTCATGAAGAAGCTCCTCCGCCAGATCGACAAGCTCGCCAACGGCCTCGATGAGGAGGAAGTGAAAACCGTCATGCAGGCCCTCGACCTGCGCCTGGAAATGCACGGCCTCAAACCGGTGTTCTCCACCGAAGAGGGCCACCAGCACGACTGATTGCGCCGCGCTCAGCGCTGGCCGCTCACCAGAATGTCCAACTCGTTCGAGGAGATGTCCAGCGATTTCGCCTGGCCCACCAGCTCCTCGGCCGCGGCGGCGTTCTCCTCTGAGCTGGCGCTCATCATCTGGGCCACGCTCTCGATCTCCCGCACCGCGCGCGTGATCTGCTCCATGCCCGTGTTCTGCTCGCGCCCCCCGCTGTGGCATTCGTCCACCAGCGGCTTCATGCGCTGCGTGATCTCGATGATGGCCTGAATCGTCTCGTTCACCTCGCCCATGTTCTGCACGCCCACGCTCGACTTCTGCACCGAGGTTTCAATAATGCCCGAGATCTCCCGCGCCGCCTCGGCCGAACGCTGCGCGAGGTTGCGGACCTCGTCCGCCACCACCGCAAACCCCATCCCCGCCTCGCCCGCCCGCGCCGCCTCCACCGCCGCGTTCAACGCCAGGATGTTCGTCTGGAAGGCGATCTCGTCGATCACCTTGATGATCGTCTGGCTCTTGTCGTTGGCCCGCTTCAACTCCTCCATCGCTCCGGTCATGCGCGCCAGCGTCTCGGCCGCGCGTTGCGATTTGCCCGACGCCTCCTCCATCAGCGACGACGCATTCTCGGCCATCTCAATGCTCTGCTTCACCATCGAAGACAACTCATGCAGCGACGCCGAGGTCTCCTCAATCGCCGCCGCCTGCCTCGCCGCCCCTTCGCTCAAATGCGTCGAGGTGGCCGCGAATTGCCCCGAGGCCGTCTTTACCTCCGAGGCTCCGCCCGTAACCGCCGAGCTCACCTTCGCCAGAATCCGGTTCACGTTGACCACAATCCACATGCTCGCGCTCAGCCCCAGCAGCAGGGAGATGCCCAGCCCGGCGCCGAGCAGCACCACGTTGGCGGCCAGGTTTGCCGTGGTCGCACCCGTCAGATGCACCACCTCTTTCTGGCTCGACTCGGCAATCTTGCCCGACAACTCAGCCAGCTTGCCGCCCAGCGCCGTCCACTCCGATCGGGCCCGTTCGAACTCCGGGCTCGTCAGGTCGCCCTTGGCGATGTAGCCGCTCACCACCCGCGCCGTCTCGCCATACGCGTCGTAGCGCGCCCGCAACTCTTGCACGAGAATGCGCTCCGCCCCCGCCTCATTGGCCTGGAGCCGCTCGATCTCCTGCAATCGCTCTCCCGCCGCGCGATACCGTTGCCAGCCCTGGTCCAGCGCCCCAGGGCGCTGCGCCAGCAGGTGATAGACCATGTGAATGCGCGTATTCAGCATCTCGCGCCCGAAATCGTTGGCCGCCACCAGCGTCGGCAGTTCGTGCCGGTCGATGGTCCCCACCGCCTCGGCTGACTCCCTCAACTGCCAGGCTACCCCGGCCGCTGTCACCGTGGACAACAGTCCAAGAAATGCCAGCGCCAGGCCCAGGCGCTTTTTGATACTCCACTTCGTCATGGGTCGTCTCCTCCCTTTCCCTTATCGTTCCCCGGCCAGTGTCTATTAAGGCCTGCGTGAGGAAAACAACAATTCGCTCTTCAATTCCGGCCTCCTCCCGATAAGCCAGTTATCATGCGATCTCAGTGCTTCCCGCGACGTCCCGCCGCGCTTGCCATGGGCCTCGCCGTGCTGCTGGCGGCGGCTTGCCTTGCTCAATCCCCAACCCCCGATCCCCCCCAACACCCCGTCTCGGTCAACCTCCAAAGCGGCTTCGCCGAAACCTTCCAGCTCACCCTCGGCGGCGTCTTCGGCGCCGGCCCGGCCTGGCAAAACCGCGCCACCATCAGTGTCGGCAACCTCTTCCGCAAAGGCGACGCTGCTTCCCTCTCCGGCTTCGCCACGCTCGACACCGCCGGCCACCATCCCGACTGGCTCGCCTCGGTCAGCTACAAAACCCGCCTCCTTACGCGCGGCAACCAGCAGCTCACCGGCGCCTTCTCGTTTGAACGCTGGCGCTTCCCCTCGGTCCTCAGCGGCGCTCAGGACTGGTTGCTCGGCTATGCCGGCACCTACACCGCGCGCCCCGGCCGCATCCCCATCACCGTCCAGTCCAACGCCTGGACGCTGCTTCACTCCTCGCTCCGCAAAGGCTCGCTCGTGCATACGCAGGTCTGGGCCTCGCACCCTCTCTACGGCTCTGACTGGTTGAACGTCACCCTCCGCCACGGCCCCCAACACACCTACTCCTGGAACTTCTACGGCACCCACGGCCACCGCGTCGTGCGCTACGCCGGCGCGCTCGTCCTCACCCACGGCAAGATGTCGTTTGAGGCCGGCTACCGCCCCCAATACGGTCTCCAGCAGCGCATCCCCGACAACCGCTTCTGGAGCCTCATGCTCTCGCAAACCTTCTAGCCGCCCGGCCCCCGCCTTCCCTTCCCCCGCCCGGCCCCCCGTCTCCCACCGCCTTCCCTTCCACACCCAGCCGCCGTATCCTGAGAGCAGAGCTTCCGTCCAGCCAGCGGAGCCACGATTCACAGGAGACCTCTCTCATGCATCGATCCGCATGCCTGCTCGCGGGCCTGGCTGGCTTTCTTTCCGCGCTCCCGGCCCAGACGCCGGCCACCACCCGCCCCCCCCCGCAAAGATCCAGACGCTCCTCATCACCGGCCAGAACCGCCACGACTGGCGCGCCGTCTCCGCCGCAGTTGCGCAAACTGCTCGAAGACACCGGCCGCTTCGAGGTCCGCATCACCGAAGAGTTCCGCGGCGCCAGCGACGACACCCTCGCCCGCTACGACCTGGTCATTCTCAACTACGAGAACAAAAATCTCCCAGACTGGCGCTGGGGCGCGCAGGCCGAAAAGGCCCTCGTCGATTATGTGAAGGGGAAGGGCAAGGGCCTCGTCATCTACCACTTCTCGCTCGCCGCCTTCGACGGCTGGCCCGAGTTCGAACAACTGAGCGGCGGCAACTGGCGGCCCGGCAACGGCCACCACTCGGCGCGCCACGACTTCACCCTCAAGGTCACCGACGCCTCGCACCCCATCACGCGCGGCCTGCCCGCCGAGATGATCGTCAAGAGCGACGAACTCTACGCCAACCTCCGCTGGCAGCCCAAAGAGAACTACCGCATCCTCGCCACCGCCTACGACGATCACGCCCTCTACCTGGGCAAGGCCCGCCAGCCCATCCCCGGCGCGGGCCTCGACCAGCCCATGCTCTGGGTCCATGAGCCCGGCAAGGGCCGCGTCTTCGTCAACGCCCTCGGCCACGACCTCGCCGCCATCGCCAACCCCGCCTTCATCGCCACCTTCCTGCGCGGCGCTGAATGGGCGGCCACCGGCGCGGTAACGCTCGCCCCGCCGGCCAACTGAGGCGCGCCCTTCCGGCGAACGAGCCCGCAAACGGGCCGCCGCGCTCTTCATTGAGAACCGCCGGAGCGCTCCACGGCAGGGCACGCTATCATGCCCCGATGACCCGGCAAGACAAAATCGCCATCGCCCTCATCGTGCTGCTCGTGTCCCTGTTGTGGCCGCTGGCCATCCACAAGTTCGCCTGGTGGCTCACCCACGCGCAGCAGGTCGACCTCGGCAACATGGGCACGCTCGGTGATAGCTACGGCCTGCTCACCAGCGTCTTCTCCGGCGTCACCACGCTGCTGCTGCTGTTCACCATCGGCAAGCAACTCGAGGCCGTCCAGGCGCAGAAGGACTCCGTCTCGCTGCAACAGAAGCTCTTTGATCAGCAGCTCGCCGAAGAGTCCAAACGCACCCGCCACAACCGCACCATGTGGCTTGTGGAAACCTACAACTCACCCGACATGCGCCGCGCCCGCAGCCAAGCCTCGGCCCTCGTGAAGGGCCTTGCCGGACCGCCTCCCACGCTGAGCGAACTGGAGACCGAACAGGTGGCCATTCGCGCCCGCATCTCCGCCGGCCAGCCCCTCACCCCCAGCCAAACCCTCCGCCTCGACGAGATCTCCAGCCTCTATACCGTGCTCTTCTTCTACGACACCTGGGCCAAGCTCAAGGCCAGGCAGTACATCGATAACTCGCTCGCGCTCGACTTCTTCGCCCCCGCCGCGCGCTTCTACTGCGACCACTTCTGCAAGCCTGTCCTGAACAGACACGACGACACCTGGCAGCCTCTCCTGCAGCGGTTCGTGTCCGAAATCGGCGAACCCTCGGCCCATCACCTCGCCGCCGCCGAGGCTGCTAAAACACGCCCCTGAACCCCAGCCAGATCTCGCCCTCGGCCGCCGCCCTCGGCAGCGACTCGCCCTGCTTCTTATCCAAATCCACAGTCGCCTTGCCGTCGCCCCACGCCGAAAAGAAGATCTGCGGCTTGCCGCCGTTCCCGCTCGTCACGCGCACGTTGAACTCGGCGTTCCCCTTCACGCCGAACACCGTCGGCTTGGTCGGATCGAACACCGGCTCCAGGCCCCACTTGAAGCCCGTTCCCGGCGGCTCAATCTTCTTCACCGGGTTGGGAATCTGCGAGAGCAGAAACGCCTTCACCTGAGAATTGACCGGCATCTGGTTCACAAAGCCAACCAGCGTGTTGAAGGTCTGCAGCGCCGGGTCCAGCGGGTCCTTGCGCGTCGGCACGGTGAGTTTCAGGTTCAACACCAGGAACGGCTGCGGCTGCATCACAAAGCCCAGTCGCGTCGCCTCGGGCAGGCTCAGCTTCGGACCCACCGTGAGCTTGCCGATCCAGCTCAGGTCCGTGCCCGGCAACTGCAGCGGCGGGATCAACGGCCCGATGCCCCCCAGCCTGGGCGGCGCCGGACCAGTCCGCGGCAGCGTCAATTGCAGCCGCGGCATCAGCCCGATCTGCAGCGGCACCTCGGTCACCTCAAACAGCGCCCCTTCGGTTTGCGGCCCCACCGCGCCATCCACCTGCAGCCGGTTCGAGGTTTGGAACATCCGCACGCGCGCTTCCGTCTTCGGCCCGAACTGCCCGTCCACCACCAGCGGCCCCGCCGGCCGCACGTGGAAGTTCAGTGCGTCCTGCACCGCTCGCACATCCGGCCCGCTCATGCCCAGTTTCAGAATGCGGCCCATAAGCACCCCTCTCTGTTGACCGGCATCAGGTGACACCTGCGGATTGTCAGTGCCCGCGTGACATTCGCCGCCCGGCATCCCGCCTCCCCCCGCCTCGTTACAATATTGAGATGACCCCCTCCGCCGCGAGCGCACCGCAACCTCCTGCTGCCTCTCCGGCGAGCCCCGTCGTCTCGCTCCTCCGCCAGCTCGGCATCGTCTCGGCCACCGCGCTGGTCGTCTCCAACATGATCGGAACCGGCATCTTCACCACCACCGGTTTCCTCGCTTCTGACCTCGGCTCGGCCGGCATCATCTTCCTCATCTGGATCGTCGGCGCCCTCTGCGCCCTCGCCGGCGCCTTCTGCTACTCCGAGCTCGGCGTCAACTTCCCCTCCTCCGGCGGCGAATACGTCTACCTCACCCGCGCCTACGGCCCCACCTGGGGCTTCATGACCGGCTGGATCAGCTTCTTCGCCGGCTTCTCCGCGCCCATCGCCGCCGCCTCGCTCGCCTTCTCCGATTACCTCGCCTACTTCTGGCCGGTGTTGAAACAGGACAACGCGTTCTACGCTCTCGATATCGGATTCACGACTCTGAAAATAGGCGGCGCGCAGCTCTGCGCCAGCGCCCTCATCGCCGTCTTCACCGTGCTCAACTTCTATGGCGTCAAACTCGTCGCCGCCGTGCAGAACACGCTCACCACCACCAAGGTCGCCGTCATCCTCGGCCTCATCGTCTTCGGACTCGCCATTGGCAACGGCGACTGGTCTCACTTCTCCCAGCCCGCCGTCCGCGGCAGCACGACGGCCCTGCCCGCGCAGTTCGCCATCAGCCTCTTCTTCATCTACGTCAGCTACTCCGGCTGGAACGCCGCCACCTACGTCGCTGAGGAATTGAAAGAGCCATCGCGCACGCTGCCCATCGCTCTAGCCCTCGGCACGGCCCTTGTCGCGCTCCTCTACCTCGGCCTCAACGTCGTCTTCATCTATGCCGTCCCGCTCGAAGAGATGAAGGGCGTCATCGCCATCGGCTCGCTCGCCGCCTCCAAGCTCTTCGGCCCCGAGGTCGCCGGCATCTTCGCCCTCCTCATGGCCGTCTCCCTCATGTCCACGGTCAACGCCATGGTCACCATCGGGCCGCGCGTCTATTACGCCATGGCCAAGAACGGCGCCTTCTTTGCCGCCGCCGCCAAGGTCAATGAACGCTCCCACGCCCCCGTCATCGCCATCGCCTGCCAGGGCCTCGTGAGCATGCTCATCACCATGACTCCCTTCCCCGACCTCATCATCTACATCGGCTTCGCGTTGAACTTCTTCGCCATGATGACCGTCGCCTCGCTCTTCAAATTCCGCAAACAGCCCGGCTGGCAAAAGATCCGCGTCGTCAGCTTCGCCTGGCCCCTGCTGCCGCTCATCTTCTTCGTCGTCGGCGCCGTGGCCACCGCCGTCGGAGCCACCCTCCAACCCCGCATCGCCCTCGCCGCCGTGCTCACCATCATCAGCGGCGCCGCCGTCTATCACTACCACCTGCGCCACAAACAAGCCTGAGACATGCCGACACTACTCAATGGAAACAAGGTCCGCGACGACATCCTCGCCGAACTCAAACCGCGCGTGGAGCGCTGCCTCACCCAAGCCGGCCGCCCGCCCGGCCTCGCCGTCGTCCTCGTCGGCAGCGACCCGGCCAGCCAGATCTACGTCCGCAATAAGGTCAAGGCCTGCGAGGCCCTCGGCTTTCACTCCGTCCAGGTGATGCCGCCCGAATCGGTCTCCACCGAAGAGTTGCTCGGCGTCATCGGCAAGCTCAACTACGACCCCGCCGTCGACGGCATCCTCGTCCAGATGCCGCTCCCCAAGCAGGTCGACTCGCGCCGCATCCTCGATGCCATCTCCCCCGATAAGGACGCCGACGGCTTCCATCCCATCTCCGTCGGCCGCCTCGTGGCCAACCTCCCCGCGCCCCGCGCCTGCACCCCCGCCGGCGTCATGGAGATGCTGCGCCGCCACTCCATCGAGGTCGCGGGTAAACACGCCGTCGTCGTCGGCCGCAGCGACATCGTCGGCAAGCCCATGGCGCTGCTTCTGCTGCACGCCCATGCCACCGTCACCATCTGCCACTCCAAGACGCCTGACCTCGCCGAAACCTGCCGCCGCGCCGACATCCTCGTCGCCGCCATCGGCCGCCCCGCCTTCGTCCGCCGCGACTTCATCAAACCCGGCGCCACCGTCATCGACGTCGGCATCAACCGCCTGAGCGATCGCGCCGAGGTCGAGTCCATCTGGTCCGCCGCCCCCGACCTCGCCGCCCGCCTCGCCGACTTCGACCGCAAACACAGCGCCCTCGTCGGCGATGTCCATCCCGCTCGAAGTCGAGGCCGCCTCGGCCTTCACCCCCGTCCCCGGCGGCGTCGGCCCGCTCACCATCGCCATGCTCATGTCCAACACCGTCGGCCTCGCCGAACGGCGGCTCCGCCTCGGCTAGCCATGCTTCTGGTCGGCCTCACCGGCGGACTTGCCTCAGGCAAGAGCTTCATCGGCCATGTGCTCGAAGACTGCGGCTGCCGCCTCATCCACGCCGATGAGCTCGGCCACCAGGTGCTCGCCCCCGGCGGCCCCGCACACGACCCCGTGCTCCACGCCTTTGGCTCCGATATCCTGACAGAAGAGGGAACCATTGACCGCCGGCGCCTGGGCGCGCTCGTCTTCGGCGATCCGGCCCTTCTGGAGCGCCTCAACTCACTCGTCCACCCCCATGTCTTCGCTCTCCAAGACGAGAAAATTGCCGCTATCGCCGCCGCCCAACCGCGCGCCATCGTCGTCGTTGAGGCCGCCATCATGATCGAAACCGGCTCCTACACCCGCTACGACACCATCCTCCTCGCCCTCTGCGCCCGCGAAACCCAGATCGCCCGCGCCATGCGCCGCGATCATCTCACCCGCGAGGAAGTGGAAGCCCGCCTCGCCCGCCAAATGCCGCTCGCGGAGAAAATTCCCTACGCCCACTTCATCGTCGACACCGACCACACCAAGGAAGAAACCACGCTCCGCGCGCGCCAGGTCTATGAATCCCTCCGCGCCCTCGAGCAATCCAAGCATTCAGCGCATACTGGAGACTCAGAAGTGATATGAAAGCCCGCATCCTGATCGCCGCCGCCCTCCTCATCGCCGCCTTCGTCCTCGTCACCTCCCGCGCCGGCTGGCGCCCCGCCTTCCTCGGCCGCGACGCCATCTCCTCCTCGGCCCCCCTCTGGTCCGGCCCTGACTCGGTTCGCGGCGCCGGCCTCAGCTCCGACGAGCTCAACAACATCGATATCTACAAGGCTGCCCACACCGCCACCGTCAATATCACCTCCACCGTCTACCGCCGCAACTTCTTCTTTGAGGTCTACCCCGTCAAGGAATCCGGCTCCGGCTTCTTCGTCAACGCCGAGGGACTCATCATCACCAACAACCACGTCATCTCCGGCTCGGCCGACGTCCAGGTGACCCTCCATGACCAGACCCGCTACAAAGCCGAGATCCTCGAACGCGACCCCGCCAACGACCTCGCCCTCATCCGCATCACCCCCAAAGCCAAGGTCACCCCGCTCCTGCTGGGCGATTCCGAAAAGCTGCAGGTGGGCCAGAAGGTCCTCGCCATCGGCAATCCGTTTGGCCTCGAAGGCACCCTCACCACCGGCATCATCTCCTCCATGGGCCGCGACATCCGCGATGAAAGCGGGCGCACGCTCGAAGGAATGGTCCAAACCGACGCCGCCATCAACCCCGGCAATTCCGGCGGCCCCCTGCTCGACTCCGCCGGCTCGGTCATCGGCGTCAACACCGCCATCTACGGCCCCGGCGGCAACATCGGCATCGGCTTTGCCATGCCCATCAACCGCGCCAAGGTGATGCTCGACGCCGTCAAGGCCGGCAAGAAGATGACCCGCCCCCGCCTCGGCGTCTCCGGCACCCTCATCTCCGGCGACCTCGCCGAAGCCATCGAACTCCCCGCCCAGGGCGGCTTCCTCGTCTATGACGTCGCCGACGGCTCGCCCGCCGCCCGCGTCGGCATCCGCGGCGCCCGCCGCTTCGTCGTCATCGGCAACGTCGAGGTCGGCATCGGCGGCGACCTCATCATGGCCATCGACGGCCGCGCCGTGGACCGCCCCGACGCCATCTCCCGCGCCATGTCGCGCAAGCTCGTCGGCGACTCGGTCGAGCTGACCCTCTTCCGCAACGGCCGGTCCGTGAAGATCACCGTGCCGCTCACCGCCGGCGCCGCCGCCGAAGCGCTCTAGCTCCGGCCGCGCCACACTCGAAAGGAAACCCGTGCTCACCGGATCACGCAAGGAACTCGTCTACCTCATCCTCGGCGGCATCTTCGTCACCAATGCGTTACTCGGCGAAATCCTTGGCGGCAAACTCATCCAGGTGGGCCCCTATGTGATGAGCATGGGCGTCCTCCCCTGGCCTGTCGTCTTCCTCACCACCGACCTCATCAACGAATACTTCGGCAAATCCGGTGTCCGCAAGCTCACCATGCTCACCGTCGGCCTCATCCTCTACGCCTTCGCCATCATCTTCGCCGCCATGCAGATCCCCGCCGCCGCCATCTCCCCGGTCGACGACCGCTCCTTCACCAATGTCCTCGGCCAGTCCCTCTGGATCATCGTCGGCAGCGTTACCGCCTTCCTTACCTCGCAGTTGATCGACGTTCTCGTCTTCTGGACCTTCCGTGACCGCACCGGCGGCCGCCACCTCTGGCTCCGCGCCACCGGCTCCACCGCCGTCAGCCAGTTGATCGACACCTTCATCGTCCTCGGCATCGCCTTCTGGCTCCCCGGCAAAATCGCCACCTCTGACTTCCTCGGCCTCGCCTTCACCAACTACACCTACAAGTTCTTGATCGCCCTCTCCATCACCCCGCTCCTCTATGTCGCCCACGGCGTCATCGACCGTTTCCTCGGCCGCGAAGAAGCCACCCACCTCATCGAAGAGGCAGTCGTCACCTCCCACCAGTCGACGCTCTAGGACGCTCCGCGGCTCGTCCAGAGCACAAAAAAATAGGCCGTCCGGAAAGAAACTGGAGGAATCTTCCTGGACGGCCCCGAATCCTCGCCAGCTGAGCCCCGTCACCGGAACTCAGCCGCGGAGGGAGGAGGAGAACTGTTGGCCTACTGGAACAACCGGCGCGTTCCGCGGCGGAAAATCGACGGCGTATCCAGGTCGCTCGACGGCATCGCCTCGCCCCGCGCCGCCTGCTGCGCGCTGGGATGCGGATACTGCGTCTCGGCCGCCGCAGCGCTGGCTTGCGGATACACCACCGGCGGCGGCTCGGCTACCGGCGCCGAGGCCTGGTAGCTGGTCTCCACCGGCTCGTCCACCGTCTCTTCAAACCGCGGTTCAGCTTCCTGCCGGCGTTCCTCGCGATACTCCGATGCGGCGGCGGCAGCCATCGTTCGCACCGGCTCTTCAAAAGGGACCGGCGCGGCGATCTGCGGCGCCTGCGGCTGCACCTGCGGCGGATTCACCCGGAAGCCTTCCAGCGCCGCATTGGCCCGCTGGAATCCCGTCGCGATCACCGTGATCTTCACCTCTTCGCCCATCGCATCGTCGAGCACCAACCCAAAGCTGATCGGCACCTCTTCATCGTCCACGGCCTCGCGGATCAGGTTGCAGGCCTTCTGCACATCGCGCAGCCGCAACATCTTCTCCGGCCCGGTGATGTTCATCAGAATGCCGCGCGCCCCGCGAATGCCGCCCTCTTCGAGCAGCGGGCTGGAAATGGCATGCCGCGCCGCCTCCACCGCCGCCCCGTGCCCTTCGCCGTCGCCGTGCCCATCATCGCGTAGCCCATGCCGAGCATGATCGAGCGCACGTCGCTGAAGTCGCGGTTGATCAGCCCCGGCCGCGTGATGATGTCGCTGATGCCCTGCACGCCCTGCCGCAGCACGTCGTCGGCAATCTGGAAGCCTTCCACGAAGCTCGCGTCTTCGGGCGCAATGTCGAGCAGCTTCTCGTTCGGAATCGTGATCACCGTGTCCACGGTCCCGGCCAGCTCGGCGAGGCCCTTTTCGGCCATGCGCATGCGCGGCCGGCCTTCAAACTCAAACGGCTTGGTCACCACGGCCACCGTCAGCGCGCCCAGCTCCTTGGCCAGCGCCGCCACCACCGGAGCCGCCCCGGTGCCCGTACCGCCGCCGAGGCCCGCCGTCACGAACACCATATCCGCGCCTTCCAGCAGCTCAATGATCTTCTCGGTGTCCTCAAGCGCCGCCTGCCGCCCAATGGCCGGGTCTGACCCCGCGCCCAGCCCGCTCGTGATCTTTGCCCCAATGGCCAGCTTGTTCGGCACCGGCGAGGCCTGCAGCGCCTGCACGTCGGTGTTGAGCACATAGAACTCCACCCCGGTCAGCCCGCTCTGCATCATGCGCGCCGCGGCGTTTGAGCCGCCTGCTGTGGTTCCATCGTTCTCCTCGCCACGCCTCCTACCAGCCCAGTAATCCCAGCAGGCCCGGAGGTTTCTTCCGCCCGCCGCGGTGCATCTTGAGCCGTGCCGAATACATGCACAGCCCCGCCGCCGTCGCCCAGGCCGGATCCTCAAAGTTCTGCGGCCAGGCCTCAATCCCCCGCGTCAAGCCAAACTTGGCCGGGCAATTGAGCACCTTCTCCGCCATATCGCACATGCCCGACAGCCGGGCTCCGCCGCCGGTCAGGAACACACCCTCCAGCAGGGCGTTCTCCATCCCGGCCCGCACCAGTTCGCGCCTCACATAGAGGAACAGCTCCTCGGCGCGCGCTTCCAGAATTTCGTTCACCTGCCGCCGCGTGATCTCCTGAATCCCCCGGCCTTCCGGCGAGGGAATCTCCAGCAGCGCGTTGTCTGAGGTCAGCCCGAGCATCGCGCAGCCATACTCGCGCTTCAACGACTCGGCATCCTCATAGGAAATCGACACCCCATAGGCGGCCCGCAGGCCCAGCGTCAGGTCGCGCGTCAGGTGGTCGGCCGACACCGGCAGGCTCGCCGCTCCCACCATCGCTTCGCCGTCATAGATGGCCACGCCGGTCGAGTGAATGCCCACATCCACCACCGCCGCGCCCCGCCCGCGTTCCTCGGCCACCACCGTCGCATAGGCCGCCGCGATCGGCTCAAACACAGTCTCTTCCACCGCCAGATGCGCTTGATGCAGCGCCGACACAAGGCACTGGTGCTCTTGTGCCGACGCTGTGATCAACTGCAGGTTCGCCTCCAGCCTCGTACAGCCCACGCCCACCGGCCTGCGGTAGCCTGGCTTTCCGTCCACCGTGAAGTCTTGCGGCAGCACATGGCACAGCATGCGGTCTTCCTCAAGCCGCATACGAGTGCCTAACTCCACGGCGTAGGCAAGGTCGTTGCTTTCCAACTCCCTCGCCCGGCTGAATTCGTAGAGACCACGTCCCTGCAAACCCTCCACCGAAGGCCCGCCGAGGCCCGCGGCCACTGATTCCACCAATACCTGTGCGTTCGTCTCGGCTTCGCGCACGGCCAGCGAAATACTATCGCTCACCGCGTCCGGGTCGGCAATGCGCCCGCGATACCAGCCCGTCGATGGCGACGAGCCCGCGCCCAGAAACCGCAGCTTCCCGTCCTCCAGCGCGCACACCACGCAGCGCGTCCGCGAACTGCCCGCGTCCAGGCCGACGGCGATCTTCGTCTTACTCGCCATCGCTGCCTCCGTCCGATGCCGTAATCGTGTCCCGGATGCGCAAATCCAGCACCGCCGCATCCGGCATGCGGCGTTCGATCTCGGGTAAATGTTGCCGGAAGCGGTCGAGATTGAAAGCGAAATCCTCCTTGCCCATCAACAGCAGATAGCTCCGGTCGCCGAGCTTCACCCGGCACTTCAGGTTCTCCAGCTTCTCCAGGTGAACCTCGGGAATCACCAGCCCCGATTGCCTCGCCTGGCGGTAAAACCGCTGCATCTGCCGCACCCGCAGCGCCCGCTCTTCCGGCTTCTGGTCTTCGCGCACGCCAAACAACGTCGGCAGTTCGTAGCGCTTCCGGTCCCGCTCCTGCACCGGCATCAGGTATCCCTCGGCGTCGATGAAGCTCGTCCGGTAGCGCCCGCGCGCCGCCAGCAATTGCACAAAGGCAGCCGGCTGCCGCTCGCTCACATACACCTCAATCCGGTTCGGCCACCGCCGCGCGATCGTCGCCTGGCGCACCCAATCCAACTGCTCCACGCCCTTGCGCCGGTCGGCCAGCGGAATCTCATACACGCTCTTGCCCGCATCGGTGCGGAACACGCGCCGGATCGTCTCTTCCTCGGTCCGCCCCAGCCCGGCCACGGCCAGCGTGCTCGGCTCGCCCGGCACCGGAGGCAGCAGGAAGGCGAACCGCCGGTCGTGCAGCAGAAAACTCTCCGCCATGTGCACGGCCACCGCCACCGTCACGCCAATCAGCGTCAGCGCAATCACCGGCAACACCAGCGCCCGCAGAATGCGCGGCGCCGGACCCTTCTCCTCCATCACAAACGCTTCCCGGCGAGGCATCAGTTGCGCGCCTCCCCGAGTTTGGATTCCAAACCCCGCAGCAGCCCTTCGCCGGCCTGCGAAATGCTTCCCGCGCCCAGCGTCAACACCAGGTCGCCCGGCTTGGCTTCGGCCACCGCGCTCTCCACCGCCGCCGCGATCCCGCCGCGATACTCCGCGCCGCGATGCCCGAACTGCCGCATCGCCTCCACCAGCGCCTCGGCCGTCACGCCTGCAATCGGCTGCTCGCTGGCGGCATAGATATCGGTTACCCACACGCAATCGGCCTGGTGGAAGCTCCGCGCGAAGTCTTCCATCAGCGCCTGCGTCCGCGTGTAGCGGTGCGGCTGGAACAACACCAGCACCCGCTCCACGCCCATCCGCGCCGCCTGCAGCGTCGCCCGGATCTCCGTCGGATGATGCCCGTAGTCGTCCACCACCCGCACGCCGTCCACCGTCCCGCGCAATTGGAACCGCCGGTCCACGCCGCGGTATTGTTCCAGGCCGGCGCGGATCTGATCGGCCGACAGCGCCATCTCCAAACCGATCGCCACCGCCGCCGTCGCATTCAAAATGTTGTGCAGGCCCGGCACGTGCAGCTCAAACGTGCCTAGCTCCTCGCCGCGCCGCCGCAGTTGGAAGCGGCTCGCCCCGGCGATCATCACGATGTCGCGAATCTCGATGTCCGCCTGCGAACTCGTGCCATACGTCACCACCCGCCGCTTGATCGAAGGAAGGATGCGCTGCACGTTCTCGTCATCCAGGCACACAATGGCCGCGCCATAAAACGGAACCTTGTTTACGAAGTCGATGAACGCCTGCAACACCGCATCGAGCGTCCCGTAATGGTCCAGGTGCTCGCGGTCGATGTTGGTCACCACCGCCAGAATCGGCGCCAGCTTCAGGAAGCTCCCGTCGCTTTCGTCTGACTCCACCACCAGCAGGTCGCTCTGGCCCACCCGCGCATTGGAGCCGCCCATCGTCTCCACACGCCCGCCCACCACCACTGTCGGGTCCAGCCCGGCGTGGCTCAACACCGTCGCCACCATCGACGTCGTCGACGTCTTGCCGTGGCTGCCCGCCATCGCAATGCCGAACTTCAACCGCATCAGCTCGGCCAGCAGCTCGCCCCGAGGGATCACCGGAATCCCCTTGCGAACAGCTTCGGCCACCTCCGGGTTGTCCGCCTTCACCGCCGATGTGATCACGATCGCCTGCGCGTCGCCCACGTTCGAAGCCGCGTGGCCCTCCATGATCGTCGCTCCCAGCGAGGCCAGCCGGTCCGTGATCGCGCTCCGCTTCAGGTCAGAGCCGCTGATCCGGTAGCCGAGGTTCAACAGCACCTCGGCGATGCCGCTCATTCCGATGCCGCCGATCCCCACGAAGTGGAGATGCTGGGATCTAAAAAACATTTTTACCTCGTATTGTTTCGGCTTTGACAGGGCCGTGTCAATCCTTCCGTAAGCTTTCTTGGGCGATCTCTTCCAGAATCGCCGCCGCCCGCCGCGTTGCCTCCGGCCGCGCCAACCGCCGCGCCGCCGCGCTCATCTCGCGCAGCCGCTCCGGCTCACTGGCAAACCTCCGCAATTCCTCCTCCAGCCGCGCGCCCGTCATCTCGCCGTCGCTCACCATCACCGCTGCTCCGGCCCGCGCCATCGCCTCGGCGTTGCGCGTCTGGTGATCGTCGGCGGCGAACGGGAAGGGAACCAGCAGGCTCGGCTTGCCCGCCGCCGCCAGCTCCGCCACCGCTCCGCCCGAACGGCTCACCACCACATCGGCCCGCGCATAGGCGCCCGGCATGTTGTCGATAAAGGCCGTCACTTCGCCGGTCAGCGTTGCCGGCTTCGCAAACGCCGCCCAGGCCTTCTCCATCTCCTCCGCCTGCGTGCGTCCGGTCTGCATGATCAGGTGCACCCGCGCGCCTGAGGCGGCCAGCAGCGGCCAGCTCTCCCGCGCCGCCCGGTTCAGCGTCCGCGAACCCTGGCTTGCCCCCGTGATCAACACCGTGAATACGCCGCCCGGCGCCTTCTCCGGCACGGCGAAAAACTCCGCCCGCACCGGCCGCCCGGTCATCTCCGCCCGGCCCGCCGGAAACCACCGCGCCGTCTCTTCAAAACTCAGCAGCGCCTTGCGCACCCACCGCGCCGCCACGCGATTCGTAAAGCCCGGCGTCGCGTTCGGCTCCATCACCGCCAGCGGAATGCGCGCCAGAATCGCCGCCGCCACCGCCGGACCAGCCACATAGCCGCCCATCGAAAACACCGCCGCGATCCGCAGCCGCCTCATCAGCCGCCACGCCCGCCCGATCGCCACCGGCAACTGCGCCAGTGACCGCAGCTTTCTCACCACGCCCACCGCGTTCAAACCGCCAATCTGCACCCACTCGATGCCGAAGCCCGCCGCCGGCACCAGCCGCGCCTCCATCCCCGTGCGCGTGCCCAGGAACGTCACCGCATGGCCCCGCGCCGCCAGTTCGCGCGCCACGGCCAGCGCCGGCATCACGTGCCCGCCTGTTCCGCCGCCCGCCATGAGGAAGTGCAGTCCCATCGTGCTCGCTTAGTCCTCGATCCCTTCCGTCTCCACCGCCCGGTCGCTCACGCTCAACAGCAGCCCCGCCAGGATCATCGTCGTCACCAGCGAACTGCCGCCATAACTCACCAGCGGCAGCGGTATGCCTTTCGCCGGACCCAGGTCCAGCACCACGCTCATATTCATAAAGGCCTGCAGCAGAATGCATGTCGTAATGCCCACCGCCAGGTAGCGCCCAAAGTCATCCAGCGCCGTCCAATACAGCCGGTAGCCTCGCCATAGCAGCACCACGAACCCGGCCAGAATCAGCGTCGCGCCCACCAGTCCCGTTTCCTCGGCCAGAATCGCGTAGACGTAATCGGTGTGCGCCTCCGGCAGGAACATCAGCTTCTGCTTGCTGTTCATCAATCCCAGCCCCATCACGCCCCCTGTAGCCACCGCAATGCGCGACTGCAAGCCGTGATACGCCGTGTCCTGCACCTTCGAACCCGACTGCGCATAGTGCAGCACCTTCCGCCCCAGCTCCGTCTTGGTGATCTGCTGGAACTCCGGATCGGCAAAGCTGATCACCCGCAACAGCCGGTACGGCTTGCTCACCACGGCCACGCTCAACACCAGCAGCCCGCCCAGCGCCGCCATCATCAGGTAGCGCCGCGCAATGCCGCCGATATAGAGGATCGAGAACACCGTGCCCACCAGCACCACCGCCGTCCCAAAGTCAGGCAGCAAAATCACGCCGCCAATCGCCACCACCGCCAGCGACACCTGCATCAGCGTGTGCCGCGAGTTCACAAAGCCCGCCCGCACCGTCGTCATCCAGGCGATGAAGATGATCATCGCCGGCTTGGCCAGCTCCGACGGCTGTATGTTGGTGAACCCCAGCCGGATCCAGCGATGCGTCCTCCCATCGGTGATGTAGGCCACAATCAGCAGCACCAGCGTCAGCCCCAGCCCCGTGAACGCCACCGACGGCGAGGCCAGCTTGCGGTAATCCTTCTGGCTCAGCAGCGTCATCACCACCAGCCCGATCAGCGCCGCCGCCGCCTGCCGCAACGCAAAGTAGTAGCTATGTTCTTTAAAGCGGATCTCGGCCACAATCGAACTCGCGCTGAACACCATCACCAGCCCGAAGACGGCCATCGCCAGCACCGTGAAGAAGAGCACCCAGTCCATTCGCCCGCGCGCCATTCAGTTCCTCCCCTCGTCGCATCGTTCAAACCGCGAACCAGTTCCTTGAACACCCGCCCCCGATGCTCATAGCTCGTGAATTGATCGAAACTCGCGCACGCCGGCGCCAGCAGCACCACGTCGCCCGCCACCGCATGCCGCGCCGCATGCTCCACCGCGGCCTCAATCGTCCCGCAGGCCACCAGGGGAATAGCGCCGCCTGCCTCGCCGGGCCCACCCAACTGGCCGGAAATCTTCTCCGCCGCCGCGCCAATCAACAGCACCCCCGCCACATGTCCCTGCAGCGCCGCCGCCAGCGGCCGGTAGTCGCTGCCCTTATCCTTGCCGCCCAGAATGATCCACAGCCGCTGCTCAAACGCCTCCACGGCCTTCAGCGCCGCATCCACGTTGGTCGCCTTCGAGTCGTTGTACCAGGCCACGCCCGCGCGTTCGCGCACAAACTCAATGCGGTGCTCCACGCCCGGAAACGTCTTCACCGCCGCCGCGATCTGGTCGAGCGTCGCCCCCGCCAGGTGCGCCGCCGCCGTCGCCGCCAGCACATTCTCCACATTGTGCCGCCCGCGCAGCGGAATCTCGCTCACCGCCATCACCGGGTCGTCATCGAGCACAATCACGCCCTCGCGCACATGCAGCCCCGGCGTCACTGCGCGCTCCTGGCTGAACCACACCGGCCAGCCCGGCGTCAGCCCCGCATACTCCGTGCAGGCCTCGTCCTCGGCGTTCAACACCGCGAAGCTGCCCCCGCGCTGCGTCGCAAACAGCCGCCCCTTGGCCGCTTTGTAAGCTTCCATCGTCTTGTGGCGATCAAGATGATCCGGCGTCACGTTCAGGCACACGCCGATCTTCGCCGTGAAGTGCTCCGCCGTCTCCAACTGAAAACTCGATAGCTCCAGCACCAGCCACGCGTCCTCGTTCGACATCCCCACCATCGCCGTCGGCGGCGTCCCAATGTTGCCGCCCACCAGCGCGTCAATGCCGCTCTGCTGCAAAATGTGCCCGATCAGCGCCGTCGTCGTCGTCTTCCCGTTCGACCCCGTCACGCCAATCACCGGACCCACCAGAAAGTAGCTCGCCAGCTCCAGCTCGCCGATCACCTTCACGCCGCGCCCGCGCGCCGCCGTCACCATCGCCAGGTCATCCGGCACGCCGGGAGAAAGGACGACGAGGTCCTGACCCAACGTGGGATCGTCAACCTGTTGCACAAAGGCCACGCCCTTGAGCGCGGCCCGCGCCGCTTCCGGCAGCCCGGCCAGCGGCTTCTCGTCCGAGGCGGTCACCAGGGCGCCCTGCGCACGCAACAGTGCCACCGCGCTCAGTCCGGATTTCGCCAGACCAACCACGGCCACCCGCGCGCCCTGTAACTCAATGCCTGCGACCTTCACCGTTTCCTCACTACCTCAACTTCAACGTCGTCAGCGCAAACAGCGCCATCACCAAACCCACAATCCAGAACCGCGTGATCACCTTCGCCTCATCCCAGCCCAACTGCTCAAAGTGATGATGCAGCGGCGCCATCAAAAACACCCGCCGCCCGCGAAACCGCACGCTCGCCACCTGCACAATCACCGACAGCACCTCCACCACATACACGCCGCCCAAAAACGGAAGCAGCAGTTCCTGTTTGATCAGCACCGCCACCGTGCCCATCGCCCCGCCCAGCGCCAGCGAGCCGACATCGCCCATGAACACCTCCGCCGGGTGCGCATTGAACCACAAAAATCCCAGCGCCGCCCCCGTCGTCGACGCGCAGAAAATGCTCAACTCGGCCGAGCCCGCCAGCCTCTCCAGCCCCAGGTAGGTGGAGAATTCGCGATGCCCGCTCACGTAGCACAACACCGTCATCGCCCCCGCGGCGATGATCATCAGCCCGCTCGCCAGCCCGTCCAGCCCATCGGTCAGATTCACCGCATTGGCCGAACCCACCAGCATGAACAGCAAAAATCCGAAGAAGAAAATGAATGCCAGCGGATAGGTGAACGGCGAACCCAGCAGCGAATCCACCAGCAGATCCGGCTTCAGCGACTTGAAGAACGGCACGTTCATCGCCGTGCTGTACTGCCCGCGCGCATGCAGCAGCAGCAGGAAAATCCCAATGATCGTCGCCGGCACGCACTGCAGCGCAAACTTCGCCGCCGCTGTCAGCCCCAGGTTCCGCTTCTTCACCACCTTCGTGTAATCGTCGAGAAACCCGATCGCCCCGTAGCTCACCAGCCCGAACAGCGCGATCCACACATAGAAGTTCCGCAGGTTCGCCCACAGCAGCGTCGGCGCCACGATCGACGCGATGATCAGCAGCCCGCCCATCGTCGGCGTGCCCGCCTTCTTCTGATGCGAACGCGGCCCCTCCTCGCGGATGTACTGCGTGAACTGAAACCGCCGCAGCCGCGAAATCACCAGCGGCCCCAGCATCCAACTGATCAGCAGCGCCGTCAGCGCCGCGAACGCCGTGCGGAACGTCACATACCCAAACAGACGCAGCGGCCCCCACACCGGAGCCAGCAGTTCAAACAGCAGCCAGTAGAGCATCGTTACCGCCCCGCCCCCCGGCTGCCCGCCACCGCGCTCACCGCGCTCAAAACCGCGGCGTAAGCCGCGTTGGTAAAAAGATAGGCGCCGTCTCGTGCATGCCCCATCTGGCGTGCCTGAATCTCGGCTGCGTCCCAAGATCCACCGGTAGTGGAGGAAACGGCGCCTGCTCTCCCAATGAGCACGGGATACAAGCGGCCCGCATGGCAGGGTTGCCGCCATGCGCGCGCGCACTCAGCCCAGTGGCTAAGCTCGTGTGCCGCCGCAAGCCGCGCCCCGCTCATGCGTGCGCCTCCTTGCGGTAGCCAAAAGCGTGTAAAATCCTGCGGGCCGTCACCCGGTCATCAAAATCGAGTTTCCGGTCCTGAATCTGCTGATACGTCTCGTGCCCCTTGCCCGCGATCACCACCAGGTCGCGCGGCCCGGCTTCCTGAATCGCCCGCCGGATGGCACGCTCGCGGTCCGGTTCGCACACATGCGGCGTATCGGTCCGCCGCAGCCCCACCAGCGCATCGTTGATGATCGCCAGCGGATCCTCACTGCGCGGATTGTCGCTCGTCAACACCACATAGTTGCTCAACTCGCCCGCCGCCAGCCCCATCAACGGCCGCTTCGCCCGGTCGCGGTCGCCGCCGCAGCCAAACACCGTGATGATCCGCCCCGGGTTCAACTCGCGCGCCGCCCGCAGCGTGTTGCGCAGCGCGTCGTCGGTGTGCGCGTAATCCACCGCCACCAGGAACGGCTGCCCTTCATCGATCCGCTCAAAGCGCCCCGGCACCGCCTTGCACGCCTCCAGCCCGCGCACAATCACCTCCGGCGCAATCCCGTGCGCCAGCCCCGCGCCAAACGCCGCCAGCAGGTTCGCCACGTTGATCCGCGCCACCATCTGCGACCGCAGCGGATGCTGCATGCCCTTCCACTCCACCCGCATCCGCAGCCCGTCAAAGCCCGTCTCCACCTCGCGCGCCCGCAGCACACGCTCGCCCGCCATCTGCCCCGACGGCGAATACCAGATCACCTCGGTCGTCTCGGCCAGCCGCAGCTTGTGCGCCCACGCATCGTCGGCGTTCAACACCGCCACCCGCGGCGCCGGCCCCTCCTGCCCCAGAAACAGCGACTCCTTGGCCGCGAAATACCGCTCCATCGTCACGTGAAAATCCAGGTGGTCCCGCGTCAGGTTCGTGAACACCGCCGTGTGAAACGCCATCCCCCACACACGCCCCAACTCCAGCGCGTGCGAGCTCACCTCCATCACCGCGTCCGTGCCGCCAATCTGCCGCAACTCCTCCAACAACTCGTAAATCTCCAGCGACTCCGGCGTCGTGTTCGGCGCCGGCTTCACCGCCTCGCCCACGTGATACTCAATCGTGCCCACCATCGCCGTCGTCAATCCGGCCGCGCGCAAAATCGAATCGATCAGGTAGCTCGTCGTCGTCTTGCCGTTCGTCCCCGTCACCGCGCACAACCGGATCGCATACGCTGCCGCCGCGTAGAGCGTCCGCGCCATCCGCGCCAGCGCCTTCCGCCCGTGCTCCACCACAATCCACAAGCCCTCGAAGTCAGCCGGCGCCTCCAGTTCGCTCACCACAGCCACGCAGCCCCGCTCCATCGCCTGCCGCGCAAACGCCCGCCCATCCGCCTTCGCTCCCACAAAGGCCACGAACACTTTCCCTTCGCCCGCCTTGCGCGAATCAAAGCACAACCCGCTTACACGCAGCCCGCGAGCCTGCTCCGCGAGCGGCGCGCGCAGCGCCACGCCCGCCAGCAGCGACTCGAGTTGCATTGCTTCCGGAATCGTCTTTCGTCCTTTCCTATCGCGCAAACGTCACGCGCACACGGTCTCCGCCCGCAATCAGTTGTCCCGGCGCCGGATGCTGCCCGCGCGCCAGTCCTCGGCCCACCGGGTCCAGTTCCAAGCCCAGCAGCACGCACTCGCGCAACACCGCGCTCAGCGTCATCCCCGCGAAATCCGGCAGCCTGTGGCCCACCACCACGCCGTTCGATGCCGTATCGGCGGCCTGCTGCAGCGCCGCCGCAAACTCCCGGTCGGCCTGCGCCGGCGCATCGCTCGCATCGGCCAGCATCCGCTGCGGCTCAGGCCCCGCCGGCTTCTCCGGCTCCATCTCCGGAATGTCCCGCGCCACCCGCCGGATGCGCAGCGTCGCCTCGGCAATCTCGCGGAACACCGGCGCCGCCAGCACTCCGCCAAATTCCTTCGCCCCGTTCAGCGTCACCACAATCACCACATCCGGATTCATCACCGGCGCGAAGCCCATGAACGAGGCGTTGTAGATGTGCGTGTAGCGCCGCGTCTCCAAGTCGAAAATCTGCGCCGAGCCCGTCTTGCCCCCCGCCGTAAACCCGTCCACCTTGGCCTTCTTGCCCGTGCCCCGCAACACCACCTGCTCCATCAGCCGCCGCATCAGGATCGCCGTCTCCGGCTTCAGAATCTGCTCCGGCTTCGCCGCCGCTTCCATCACCGGCTCTTCCCCCGGCCGCTTCTTCCACAACACCAGCTTCGGCTTCACCAGAAACCCGCCGTTGGCAATCGCCGCCACGCCCTGCGCCAGTTGCACCGTCGTCGCGCCGATCTCGTGGCCCATCGACACATACGCCACCGAACCCTTGTTCCAGCGCCCGATCGGCCGCACCATCCCCGGCGACTCGCCCGGCACAGGCAGCCCCGTCCGCTTGCCGAATCCGAACCGCTCGGTCAGATACCGGAACAGGTTCTGCGCCCGCACCGCCAGCCCGATCTGCGCCGCCACCACGTTGCTCGACTGCACAAACCCTTCTTCCATCGTCAACGCCCCAAAGCGGTGATGATCGTGAATCACCTGCCCGAACACGTTGATCAACCCGCCCCCGCCGCTGAAGCCGTCGGTCGGCCGCAGCCGCGTCACCTCGTAGGCCGTCGCCCACGAAAAGGTCTTGAAGATCGAGCCCGGCTCAAACGGAACGCTCGTCGCCTGGTTCACCCGCCGCGCCAGGTCGGCCTTCGACGCCGGCGCTTCGTTCGGGTCAAACGTCGGCACACTCGACATCGCCAGCACATGCCCGTTGCGCGGGTCCATGATCACCACGCTCCCACTCGTACAACCGTTGCGCTCCACCGCCGCCGCCAGCGCCTGGTCGGCGACATACTGCAGCCGGCTGTCGATCGTCAGCGCCACCGAACGCCCCGCCACCGGAGCCACCTCCACCTGCGCATCCAACCCCCGCCGCTTCACATCGGTCGTCATCCGCACACGCCCGTTGCGGCCCCGCAGGTCTTCGTTCAACCCCGCTTCAATGCCCGCGTTCCCGCTCTGTTCCTGGTCCACCGCGCCGATCAGGTTCGCCGCCAGCCGGCCGTTGGGATACACACGCTTGCCCTCGCGCCGCCAGTCGATCCAGTCCAGGTGCAACGCACGCAGCGCTTCGCTTTCCTCCCGCGGAATCGTCCGCTTCACCCACATGAACGCCTTGTTGCGCCTCCGGTAGTCCTCAATCTTCGCTCGCAGATCCTTCGCGTTCACGTGCAGCACGCCCGCCAGCGTCTTGGCCGCCGCCGCCGGGTTCTCCACCACGCGCGGGTTCAACGCCACCGAATCGAGCATTACGCTCATCGCCAGCCGCCGCCCCTGCGCGTCCAGAATCTCCCCCCGCGGCGCCTGCACCTCCTGCTCCATCTCGTGCTGCCCGGCCGCCCGTTCCACATAACTCTCGCGGTCGACCACCTGCAAATACACCAGCCGCCCGAAAATCACCACCGCCCAGACGGCGCCGATTCGGGCCAGAATCTTCAATCGCTTGTGTCCCGCGCCGGTCGCCGCGGGCGTGCTGTCCATCCAGCTCATCGTGTTGCTCTCTCGGAACGCGCGGGTAGGGTAGGGGGAGGCGCGCGCTTAGCGCGTGCCCCGGTTCAGCGCCAGCGATTCCTCATTCGCTGGAGCAATGTCATGCACGCGGCTCGGCGCGGGCTTCATCCCATGCGCCTTGGCCAGCCGCTCCAGGTTCTGCGGACTGCGCAGAACCGCGTTGTCCAACTGCAGCGTCCGCCGCAACTCCATCAGCTCGGCATGCTGCTTTTCCAGCCGGTTCAATTGATAGCCCGCCAACATCCGGTAGGCCGCCGGCAACAGTTGCCCCACCACCAGCACAACCACAATCGAGGCAATTCCAATGAAGCGCCAGCAGGCGTTGCGCACCTTCGGGTCCGCATGCCGCGCCACGCGCGAGTTGTCGATCGTCTTGATCCACAAACACACGTCCTCGTTCGGCAATGCCCGCACAAAACTGTCCTGCCGCCCTCCGTCGCCCAGCCGTACGGGCAGGTTCGCCTCGTCGCCTTCCATCCACTGAGCCATCGTTGCCATCGTTCTCTCTCCCCTTACACCATCTCCAGGGCCCGCAACTTCGCCGACCGCGATGCCGCGTTCGCCCTCACCTCTTCTTCTGCCGGCCTCACCACATGCCGCGTCAGAATCCGCGCGCTCTCAGCTCTCTGGAGCGATTGAAACCCATGCTTCACGATCCGGTCTTCGAGCGAGTGGAAGCTGATCACCACCACCCGTCCGCCCGTCGCTACTACCTCCGGCAGCAGGCGCATCAACGCCTCCACCTCGTCCAGTTCTCCATTCACCGCCAGCCTGAGAGCCATAAACACCTGCGTGCTCGGGCTCAACCGACCTGTCCGCGGCACGGCCGACTCCACCGCGCGGGCTAGCTGCCCGGTGGTCTGGATCGGCCGGGCGCGAATCAGGGCTCTGGCAATTTTCCTCGCGAACCTCCTTTCTTCGCCCAGATCCGCAATGATCCGGGCAAGGTCTTGTTCCGAACTGAAATTCACGATCTCCGCCGCCGTCTCCACGTTCTCCTCGCGCGACATGCGCATATCCAGCGCGCCGTCGTTCATGAACGAGAAGCCCCGTTCGGCTTCGGTCAACTGCGGCCGCGAAACGCCGAGATCGGCCAGCAGGCCGTCCACTCGCGATATGCCCAGCGCGTCCAGCGTCTCCCGTAAGGTGGAAAACCGCCCCCGCACCGGCGTGATCCGCGCCGCATACTCCGCCGTGAATGCCTTGGCCCTCTCGAGCGACTCCCCGTCCCGGTCGTGCATCATCAGCCGCCCGGTGGTCAGTCGCGAGGCAATGGCCTTTGAATGATTGCCCATGCCCGCCGTCACGTCCAGATACAGGCCCTCCGGACGCACCGCCAGCCATTCCAACGACTCGGCCAGCATGACGGGGTAGTGTTCCATGGCCGCGCATTAAAGCCCCGTCCCCTTCAGCAATTTCAACGACTCGGCCAGCGAGACCTTCGCCGCCTGGAACTCCTGCTCGTAATCCTCGTCCCGCAAAATCTCAATGCGCCGGTTCCGGAACCGCAGCCACACCTTTTGCCGCCCGCTCAGCCCCAACTGCTGCCGCAGCGTCCCGGGCAGCGACAGCCGCCCTTCGCCGTCCAGTTTCGAGGTGCCGCCAAAGCGCTCCATCACCACCAGCAGCGGCTCGGCCTTCTCCGGTCCCAACTGCATCTTCACGTCATTCCGGTACTGCAAATAGTCCGAGGAGGTGTATACTATGGCCGTCTTCAAATCATTCGTCGTGGCCATGAACTCCGCACCCGCAGCCGCTCCCAAATACCGCTGGAACGCCGCCGGCAACTTCAGCCGCCCCTTGTCGTCCACCGACGAGTCCTCGGCGTACATCGGCGGGATCACCGCCTGCTGCGGGACCTCGCTGCTGCCGAATTTGGGATGGTCAGCCATTTTTTGGGACGGTGGAGCTACTCCGAGCCACTGATCAAATCTACATCCATTCCCTCCGCTCTCGCAAGCTAAATCTAGACTTGCGAGACGGATACACCCGTTTGATGAATGCACGACATCCACACTCCTGCTAATGGAGGAAAGTGATCCGCCTGCCACTACATATAGTGGTTAGTAAGAATTTCAGCCACATCCTGTCGTAGGCCTTCTTCGTCTATTCTTCGTCCAACGCCTTATCTTCCCCCTCCCCGCTCCAACCGGTGGCCGAGGTTCCCAGCCCTTCCCGGCCCCCCCCTCCGGGCGCACCAGCCACCTCTCCCTGCCCCACCTCTCCCCGCCCCACCTCCCCCCTCCACCCTCCTCTCCACCCTCCCCCCTACTTTTTTGACAAAACGAACCCAAACCGCCGCTGCAACCAAAGGCCTTTCCCGCACCCCAGCCCGCCAAACCCACCATGCCGCCCCCCGCCGCCCATCCCACCATCAACCCCCAGCCGCCCATCTTCGCTCCGAGCCACCCCTCCGCCGCCCCCCATCGCCCGCACCGCCCTCTGCCATCCCCCGCCGCCCCCCGGCGCCCTCCCACCGCCACGCCCCCCCATCGCCGCCCGCAACTCCCAGTGCCATAATGGGGGCGGAGTAACCACTCTTTCTTATGTCTACTGTCTACCCAGCTTCCACCGAAGCCCAAGAACGAGAGACCCTCACCGCCAGCGACCTTGCCTGGGAACAGGAACTCAACCCATGGCTCGCCGCCGAGGCCCGCTTCAACATCGCCGCCGAGCGACTGGGAATGGATGAAGGACTGCAAAAGGTCCTGCGCACACCCTCGCGCGAAATCACCGTATACATTCCCGTCATGATGGACGACGGACGCATCGAAGTCTTCACCGGCTACCGCGTTCAACACTCCATCGCCCGCGGCCCGGCCAAAGGCGGCCTGCGCTATGCCCCCGACGTCACCCTCGAAGAGGTCCGCGCCCTGGCCTCCTGGATGACCTGGAAGTGCGCCGTCGCCAACATCCCCTTTGGCGGCGGCAAAGGCGGCGTTATCTGCACCCCCTCCCTCCTCAGCCAGAGCGAACTCGAGCGCATCACCCGCCGCTACACCGCCGACATCCTCGAATTCATTGGCCCCGAGAAGGACATCCCCGCTCCCGACATGAACACCAATGAGCAGGTGATGGCCTGGATGATGGACACCTACTCCATGCACAACCGCCAGACCACCACCGCCGTCGTCACCGGCAAACCGCTCGACCTGGGCGGCTCGCGCGGGCGCAAGGAAGCCACCGGCCGCGGCTGCATGATCGTCGCTCTCGAGGCCCTCAAGAAGTTCGGCATGAAGCCCGAGGAAACCCGCGTCGTCATCCAGGGCTTCGGCAACGTCGGCGGCATGGCCGCCATGCTCATGGCCCGCGCCGGCTTCAAGGTGATCAGCATCATTGAATACGACGGCGCCCTTTACAACGCCAACGGCCTCGACATCGACGCCCTCATGGAACACCGCAAAGAGACCGGCTCCATCAACGAATTCCCCGGCGCCGACAGCATCGATCCGCACGAGGCCCTCTATCTGCCCTGCGACATCCTGCTGCCCGCCGCCAAGGAGAACGTCATCACCTCGCGCACCGCGCCCAAGCTCAACTGCAAGATCATCGTCGAAGGCGCCAACGGCCCCACCACCGCGCCCGCCGACGAGATCCTCCAGCAGAAGGGCGTCTTCGTCATCCCCGACATCCTCGCCAACGCCGGCGGCGTCACCGTCTCCTACTTCGAATGGGTGCAGGACCGCCAGGGCTACTTCTGGAACGAACAGCTCGTCAACGAACGCCTCACCGAACTGATGGTGGAGGGCTTCAGCGCCGTCACCAAATACGGCGACACCCACGGCGTGCACAACCGCACCGCGGCCTACATGCTCGCCCTTGACCGTGTCGCCTTCGCCATCAAGCTCCGGGGATTGTACGCTTAGCTGATGGCGGCGGATTCCCCCACCACGCCGCTCATGCGGCAATATCACGCTCTGAAACAGCAGGTGCCCGGCGCCCTGCTCATGTTTCACCTGGGCGACTTCTACGAGCTCTTCTACGAGGACGCCGTCACCGCCGCCCAGGCGCTCGAGATCACCCTCACCTCGCGCAACAAAGAGAAGGGTGAGCCCGTGCCCATGTGCGGCGTGCCCCGCCACTCGGCGGAAAACTACATCGCGCGCCTTGTCCAGAAGGGCTACCGCGTCGCTGTCTGCGACCAGATGGAGGACCCCAAGTCCGTCAAGGGCCTCGTCCGCCGCGACATCGCCCGCGTCGTCACCCCCGGCACCGCCATCGGCGACAACGTCCTGCGCACGCGCGAGAACAACTACCTCGCCGCCGTCGCCTCCACCGCCTCTGACCGCGACGCCACGCTCGCCGGCATCGCCTACGTCGACATCTCCACCGGCGAGTTCCGCGCCACGGAGATGCCCCGCGCCGACGTCGCTCCGTTCCTCGAAAGCCTGAACGTGCGTGAAGTCCTGCTCGCCTCCGACGACTCGTCCATGCCCGGCGTCCGCACCATTCAGGAACCCTGGAACTTCGACTACGACAACAACGAGCGCGGCCTGCGCGACCACTTCCGCCTCCTCTCACTCGATGGCTGCGGCCTCGCCGGCCATGTGCAGGCCGTGCGCGCCGCCGGAGCCGTTCTCCAATACCTGCGCGAAACCCAGCGCACCGCCCTCGACCACCTCGACCGCCCCTCGTTCTTCGAACGCTCCGCCGCGATGATGCTCGACGCCGTCACCGTGCGCAACCTCGAACTCGTCGAGCCGCTCTTTGCCGGCGAGTCGCGCGAGGTCACCCTGCTCAGCGCCGTCGACCTCACCGCCACCGGCATGGGCGCGCGCCTGCTGCGCCGCCGCCTGCTGCGCCCCTCCATCGAACGCGACGAAATCGAAGCCCGCCTCGATGCCGTTGAGGAACTGATCGCCGCCACCATCCTGCGCGGCGAACTGCGCAAAACCCTCACCCAGGTGCTCGACCTCGAACGCCTGCTCGCCAAAGTCACGCTCGGCTCGGCCGGACCCCGCGAAATGCACTCGCTCGGCCGCTCGCTCGCCCTCGTCCCCGGCCTCCGCAAAGCGCTCGAACCCACGCGCGCCGCCCGCCTCCAGTCCATCCGCGAACGCATGGACGAAGTGGCCGACGTGCGCGACGCCATCCTCAACGCCCTGGCCGATGAGGTCCCCGCCACGCTCGCCGACGGCGGCTTCATCCGCGACGGCTTCGACGCCGCCCTCGATGAGCTGCGCGACATCAGCCGCAACTCCAAACGCTATCTCGCCGAGATCGAAGCCCGCGAGCGCACCCGCACCGGCATCGGTTCGCTCAAGATCCGCTTCAACAACGTCTTCGGCTACTACATCGAAATCTCGAAGGCGAACCAACACCTCGCGCCCCCCGATTACGAGCGCAAACAGACGCTGGTCAACGCCGAGCGCTTCACCACGCCCGAGCTGAAAGACCTCGAATCGAAGATCCTCGACGCCGAGGAAAAGATGATCGCCCTCGAGCGCGACGTCTTCACCCGCCTCCGCCAGCAGGCCGCCGCCGAAGCCACACGCATCCGCGAATGCGCCGCTTCGATTGCCGAACTCGACGTCACCTGCGGCCTCGCCGAAACCGCCGTCGTCAACCGCTTCACGCGCCCGCGCTTCGACTCGACCGGCGTCATCCGCGTCGAAGCCGGCCGCCACCCCGTCATCGAACGCCTCGCCGAGCGCGAAGCGCAGCGCTTCATCCCCAACGACCTCTACCTCGAACCCGGCGGCAAGTTCCTCGCCGTCATCACCGGTCCCAACATGGGCGGCAAATCGACCTACCTGCGCCAGGCCGCGCTCATGCTCATCCTCGCCCAGACCGGTTCGTTCGTCCCGGCGCAATCAGCCCTGTTGCCGCTGGTCGACCGCGTCTTCACCCGCATCGGCGCCGCCGACAACCTCGCCCGCGGCCGCTCCACCTTCATGGTCGAGATGACCGAAACCGCCGCCATTCTCAGCACGGCCACGGAAAACAGCTTTCTTGTTCTCGACGAAATCGGCCGCGGCACGGCCACCTACGACGGCCTTGCGCTGGCCTGGTCCGTCGTCGAATACATCCACTCGCGCATTCGCGCCAAGACGCTCTTTGCCACCCACTATCACGAACTCACCGAACTGGCTGACCGGCTCGACGGCGTCACCAACCTCCACGTCACCGTGAAGGAAGCTGGCGACCAGATCATCTTCCTCCGCCGCGTCGAACCGGGCGCTGCCGAAAAGAGCTTCGGCATCGAAGTCGCGCGCCTGGCCGGCCTGCCGCACACCGTGGTCGACCGCGCCAAGGAGGTGCTCGCCATGCACGAACGCGTTGAGCACAAGGCCGCCCTCGATCTCGCCCCGCGCGATGAGCCCGCCGGCCCCATCCAGATCCAGCTCTTCGAACCCGTCGGCGGCCAGTTGGCCGAACGCATCCGCCAGTTGCGGCTCGACGAACTGCGTCCCATCGACGCACTCAACCTGCTCGCCGAACTGCAGCGGGAGCTGCGCGGCTCATGATCGTCGCCGGCATCATGAGCGGCACCTCGCTCGACGGCATCGACGTCGCCATCGTCGACATGCCCTCGGCCAGGCTCCTCGATTTCCGCTCGTGCGCCTACCCCGCCGCTCTGCGCCGAAGACTGCTCGCCGTCTCCAACGCCGCCTGCCACACGCGCGACATCGCCCGCCTTCACTTTGAACTCGCCGAGCTCTACGCCAAAGCCATCCCGCGCCGCGTCGATCTCATCGGCTGCCACGGCCAGACCATCTATCACGAAGGCCGCCGCGCCACGCTGCAAATCGGCGACGGCAGTGTGCTCGCCGCCCGCGCCGGAGCGCCCGTCGTCTGCGACTTCCGCCCCGCCGACATTGCCGCCGGTGGCGAAGGCGCGCCGCTGGTGCCGTTCGTCGATTACCGCTTCTTCCGCCATCCGCGCCGCACGCGCGTCGCCCTCAACATCGGCGGCATCGCCAACATCAGCATCATCCCCGCCGGTGCGCGGCTCGCTGACGTCATCGCCATGGACACCGGCCCCGGCAACATGGTGATGGACGCCCTCGCCGCCCACGCCACCAATGGCCGCCTCCGCTACGATCGCGATGGCCGCATGGCCGCGCGCGGCCATGTCAACCGCCCCCTTCTCTCTCAATTGCTGCGCGCGCCGTTCTACCGACGCCGCCCGCCGAAATCCGCCGGCCGCGAAGAGTATGGCGTCGAGTTCCTCGCCCGCCTGCTCGCCACCGCGCTCCCGCTGAACGACCTGCTTGCCACCGCCGCCGCGCTCACCGCCGCCACCATCGCTCAGGCCATTCATCGCTTCTCACCAACGCCCGTTCACGACCTCATCGCCAGCGGCGGCGGCGCGCGCAATCCCTTCCTCATGGCCCAACTTGCCGCCTTCCTGCCCGGCGTACGCATGTCCACATCCAGCGAATTCGGCCTCGACGCCCACGCCAAAGAGGCCATCGCCTTCGCCCTGCTCGCTTACGAAACCTGGCGCAAGCGGCCCTCCAACGTCCCCTCGGCCACCGGCGCTCGTTACGCCGCCATTCTCGGCAAGCTCTGCCTGCCGCCGCGATGAGCCCGCTCGCCGCCGCGCCCGAACCGATCACGCTCGACATCCTCTTTGAAGACGATCACCTCCTCGTCGTCAATAAGCCCTCGGGCATGCTCGTCCACCCCAGCGTGCGCGAACGCTCCGGCACGCTCATGAACGGCCTGCTCCATCACGCCCCCGCCGCCGAAGCCATCCGCCTGCCGCACCGCCTCGATCGCCACACCTCTGGCCTCATGGTCGTCACCAAAACCGCCCACGCTGTTCACTCGCTGGCGCTCCAGTTTCTCCATCGCACGGTGGAGAAGCGTTACCTCGCCCTCGTTGCCGGGCTCGTCGCCGCTGATGAACAACTGGTCGATGCCCCCATCGGACGCGACCGCCTGGCCCGCCCGCAATGGGGTGTTCGCGAAGAAGGCCGCGCCGCGCAATCGCGCCTCGAAGTCCTCCGCCGCGAAGCGGACCGCACGCTGCTCGCCCTCACCCCCATCACCGGACGCACCAATCAACTGCGCATCCACTGCCTCCACATCGGCCATCCCATCGTCGGCGACACCATCTACGGCGGCCCGCCCGCGCCGCGTCTCTGCCTGCATGCCTGGCGCCTCGGCTTCTCCCATCCCGTCACGCACGAACGCCTGTTGTTCGAGTCTGCGGCGGAATTCCCGCTGTTATAAAATCTCTCCACCATGAACGATCTCTCCCGCCGTACCGCGTTGACGGCGATCGCCGCTTCCAGCTACCAGCGCATCCTCGGCGCCAACGACCGCGTCGGCGTCGGCTTCATCGGCTACGGCCTCATTGGCGCGCAGCATGTCTTCGATTTCAAGCGCCAGAAGGACGCCGACATGGTGGCCATGGCCGAAACCTATCAGCCGCGCCTCGACCAGGGCGTCGCCGAACTCGGCGGCCGCGCCAAGCCCTATCGCGACTTCCGCAAAATGCTCGAGGACAAAGATGTGCAAGCCGTCGTCGTCTCCACGCCCGACCACTGGCACGCCTTGCACACCATGATGGCCTGCGCCTCGGGCAAGGACGTTTACGTAGAAAAGCCGCTCACGCTCTTTGCCCGCGAAGGCCGCTGGATGACGCAGGTCGCCCGCAAACACAAGCGCGTCGTGCAGACGGGCACGCAGCAGCGCTCCGGCCTGCACTATCAAAAGGCCCGCGAGATCATCCGCAACGGCCACCTCGGCAAAGTGATGTCGGTCCGCATGAGTTCGTTCCGCAACATCATGCCCGGCTTTGGCGCGCCGCCCGATGGCGCCGCCCCGGCCGACTTCGATTACGACATGTGGCTCGGCCCCGCCCCCAAACGGCCCTTTAATCCCAAGCGCGGCATCTACCATTTCCGCTGGTTCTGGGACTACTCCGGCGGCCAGATGACCAACCTCGGCGCGCACCACATCGACATCGTCCACTTCTTCCTGGACGTGCTGGGGCCCACAAGCGTCTACAGCGCCGGAGGCCGCTTCGCCCTCGAAGACAACGGCGAAACGCCCGACACGCAGGACGCCATCTATGAGTATCCAGGCTTCACGGCCATCTACTCCTGCCGCGAGGCGAGCCTCGGCCACCGCGGCGGTCCCAGCCTCTGCTTCTATGGGACTAAGGGCAGCCTGCAAGTGGGCCGCGGCGGCTTTGATGTCGTCTCCGACATGAAGTTCCCGCCGGAAAACGCCATTCCGCGATTCAAGGGCGCGGCCGTGGGCGGCGCGCAACGCCAGCAGGTGAAGCCCGAGCCGTGGACGATGGAATTGAAGCAACCCGGCTCCTCGGACGAGCAGTTTGATCTGCACGCGCGCAACTTCCTCGATTGCGTCAAGTCGCGCCAGAAGCCTATTTCCGAGGTCGAAGATGGACATCGCGTCGCCGTCGCCTGCCACCTCGCCAACATCAGCCTGCGCCTTGGCCGCAAGTTGAAGTGGGACCCGGCGAAGGAAGAGATCATCGGCGACAAGGAAGCCGCGGCGATGCTCGAACGCCCCTACCGCAAGCCCTGGGACGGCGTGCTGAAGAGCCTGCTGGCATGAAGCGCCGCGAGTTTCTCACCACCGCCGCGGCGGTGGCCGCGCCGAGCGCCGCTCCACTCACCGCCGCGCCGCTCAGCACCGCTCCCTTACGCACCTCGATGGGCGTGGCCAGCAACAGCTACCTCACCATCAAGCGCATCCGCGATCCGCATGCCTTCCTGGAAATGTGTCACGGCCTCGGCGCGGGCGGCATTCAGGCCCCGCTGCCCACACCCGGTACGGCGGCCAAACTGCGCGCCCGCTGCGAACAGCTCGGCATGTACTACGAAGGCATGGCGGCGCTTGCCGGCGACGACACTGCCGCCTACGAGGCCCAGTTGCGCACAGCCAGGGAAGCCGGCGCTCTCTGCCTCCGCTCCACCTGCCTGAGCGGCCGCCGCTATGAGACCTTCGCCACCATGGACGCCTGGAAGCGCTTTGTCGCCGACTCGCGCGCCAAACTCGCCCGCACCATCCCGCTCGCCGAAAAGCACAAGGTCCCCATCGCCATCGAGAACCACAAGGACTGGACGCAGGAAGAGCTGCTCAAGCTCCTCAAGGAATTCGAGAGCCCTTATTTCGGCCTCTGCCTCGACACCGGCAACAACGTCTCGCTGCTCGACGACGCCGACGCCTTCATCGAAGCCCTCGCCCCCTACGCCCTCTCCACGCACATCAAAGACATGGGCGTGGAGCCCTACGCCGACGGCTTTCTGCTCTCTGAGGTCACCTTCGGCGCGGGCTATGTGAATCTCAAACGCGCCATCGAACTCGTCCGCCGCCACCGCCCGGCGACGAAGTTCACCTTGGAGATGATCACGCGCGATCCGCTGAAGATCCCCTGCCTGACGGAGAAGTATTGGGTCACCATGCCCGGCCGCGACGCCGCGCTGCTCGCCGCCGCTCTGCGCCGCGCCCGCCAGCACAAGCCCCTGCAAGGGCTGCCCTGGCTGAGCCGCCTGCCCCAGGCCGCCCAGGCCCGCGACGAGGAGAACAATGTGAAGACCTGCCTCGCCTTCGCCCGCGAACAATTAGGGCTCATCGCGTAGTTTGTTCCCCCGCCCACCCTGGGAAGCGCTATCCTGGATACGGGTCAATATGGCTCGCGGTTGGGAAAGTAAAGAAGTCGAATCCCAGCAGGCGCTGGCCGAGGAGTCGATGCGCGCTCGAAAATCAAGAATCACAGCCGAACAACTGGAACGCAATGCGCGGGTCCACCTTTTGCAGCTAGACGTGGCGCGCATTGAACGCGAATTAGCAGCCGCCACGCATCCCCGCCGCGTGGCCCAGTTGCAGGCCGCCCTCGATTACGTGCACGAGAAACTCCGCCAGGTCGACTAAGCCTCGCTCACCCCTCTGCCGGTATCTCTGGTAACGTCAGAGGGAATGCTCAAACCCACTATCTTCCGCGAGTACGACATTCGCGGCATCGCCGACGTTGATCTGCCCAGCGAAGGCATTGAACTGCTTGGCCGCGCCATCGGCACCTACCTCCAGCGCAAGTCCGGCAAGCGCGTCAATTTAGGCCGCGATTGCCGCCTCTCCGGCGGCCGCCTCCGCGACGCCCTGGCCGCCGGGCTCGTGGCCTCGGGATGCGACGTTACCGATGTCGGCGTCGTGCCCACGCCCGCCCTCTACTTCTCCTGCATGCATCTCAAGGCCGACGGCGGCATCCAGATCACCGGCAGCCACAATCCCAAGGACTATAACGGCTTCAAGGTCGTCTGCGGCGCCTCCACCATCCACGGCGATGAGATCCAGGAGCTCTACCGCATCATCCGAGGCGGCGACTATGCCTCGGGGCAGGGAAGCGTCACGCACCTCGACATCATCGCCGACTACGTGGCCGACGTGGCGTCGTTCTTCAATTGGGAACGCAAGGTGAAGGTGGTCATCGACGCCGGCAACGGCACCGCCGGTCCGGCCATGACGCGCTTGCTGCGCACACTCAACGTCGACGCCACCGAGCTCTACTTCGAGATGGACGGCAACTTCCCCAACCACCATCCCGACCCGACCGTCGAAGAGAACCTCCACCTGCTGCAGGAGGCCGTCCGCCGCGAAGGCGCCGAACTCGGCATTGCCTTCGATGGCGACGCCGACCGCATCGGCGCCGTCGACGAGCACGGCAACGTCATCTGGGGCGACTACCTGCTGCTCATCTACGCCCGCGAGATTCTCACCCGCAAGCCCGGCGCCAAGTTCATCGGCGAAGTGAAGTGTTCGCAGGTCATGTACGACGAGATCGAAAAGCTCGGCGGCAACCCGATCATGTACAAGACCGGCCACTCGCTCATCAAGGCCAAGATGAAAGAGGAGCACGCCGAACTGGCCGGCGAGATGTCCGGCCACATGTTCTTCGCCGACCGCTACCACGGCTACGACGACGCCCTCTACGCCGCCTGCCGCCTCATCGAAATCGTCGCTAACTCCGGCAAGCCGCTCTCGGCCCAAACAGCCGGCCTGCCCGTCACCGTCTCCACGCCGGAGATCCGCGTCGATTGCACCGACGAGACGAAGTTTGAGATCATCCGCCGCGTCTCGGAGCGCTACTCAAAGTCGCACAAGGTGATCAGCGTCGACGGCGTGCGCGTGCTCTTTGAGCACGGCTGGGGACTGGCGCGGGCCTCCAACACGCAGCCCGTGCTTGTGCTGCGCTTTGAAGCCACCACGCCCGATCTCCTGGCCCAATACCGCGCCGAGATGGAAGGCGCCGTGGCCGAAGCGCGCGCCGCCGTGGGCGCGTAGCGGCTTACGGCCGCACGAAGGTGAAGCTCATCAATCGCCGCTCGGCCGCGCGCCAGTCCGCCCCCGCCGCCGCCACCCGCGCCGCCACCGCCACGCGCAACTCCGGCTCAGCAAACGGATAGGGTTCGACGGCGATGCGCCCCTCGCTGATCGGGCGCAGCCGCATCGTCACCCGGTCGCCCCATTCGCCGCGAGGCACATCGGCAAACTCCAGCGCGTCCCGGCCCAGGCCGCTCGCGCCGCCGCCTGCGGGCGGAATCACGTCCGAGCACAGCGCCAGCGAGAGCGCATCGAGGATTTGCACCATCCGCGCATGCGGCAGGCGGTGCTCGGGCTCAAGCGCACTCCGCCACAGCGGATCTTGCGACATGCGCCAGCGGAAGCCCTCCTGCATCTCACGCATCTCGGCGATGAACCGCTCCGCCGCCGGCTTCAGTTCGCGCGGATAGGCCGAGCGCCCGCGCTGCAGGGGATGCGTCAGCTCGGCCGGGTGGCCGGCTTCAAACTGCGCCGCGTAGAGCCATTGCGCATGGTCGCCGATGAGCAGGCTCGCGTAGGGATGCCGCGCCGCCAGCCTCGGCACGCCCAGCCGCCAGCGTTGCATGCCGGAGATGGGGTCCCGCAGCACTTCGCTCAAGCCCTGGGGCAGGCCATCTTCGACCGACAACTCCGGGTCCGCTTCCCACTCCCACCAGCCGTTGTCGTGCTCAGCGACTGCGAGCACCACTTCATGCCGCACTCTCTTCATCCGGCGAGGCGGCAAACGCCCCGGGCGCGCGAACTCGGCGTTCCCCCAGTGCGCCGCCAGCAATCCGGCCAGCGCGGCATGGTCGGGTTGCGTTACCAGCCAGATCTCATCGCCGCGACGGGTTTTCAGCATTGTGATCTCCCATGGGAAAACGCGCGAACCGGGGGCGTGAGCGCTCAAATCCGGCGCTGGGGCGCTCAAACAGGGGAGGAAACAGGAAAGCGGAGGAGGGGGAGTAGCGATTGGCTGGGAGGCAGGGATTCGAACCCCGATAGGCGGATCCAGAGTCCGCAGTCTTACCGTTAGACGACCTCCCAGCAGGAGGCACAATGCCCATTATAATTCAGCGCTCGCGCCCGCCGCCACTCGGGTCCGCAAATACTGGCTCAGCAGGCGCCGTTTCCGCTCCTCGCCATACAACTCCGCCCACACCTCGGCAAACCGCGCCCGCAGCCGCTCGCGCTCGGCGTCGAGAAAGCGCCGCATCAGCCCCACCTCGGCCACCGCCACCGCTTCATATGGCTCCAGCAGCGCCGCCGTGGCCCGGCAGTCGTTTAAATCGCCCAGCACCGTCTGCACGCGCCGCACGTGCGCGATGTGCCGGTCCATTGCCGGACCATAGAGCGGGCGAAAGGCCTCCAGCGTATAGCGGAACTCCTTGGTGTTGAGCCGGAAGCCATGCAGTTTCTCCTCGCTCGTGCCCTCGCGCGCGGCCTTGTCGCCTCGTTTGAAATAGCTTTCGGCCAGCTCCGGCAACACACGCGCCGCGTTCACCGGAGTGAGCTCTTCGAGTTGCCACGCCGGATGCGCCAGTCCTTTCATGCGTGCAATTGCAGCCGTTCGCGCCAGCGCAGGCTTGCATTCCCGCGCCAGGCCGAACGTACCGCCTCCAGCAGCCGCCGCTCCCCTTCGCCGCGCTGCGCCCGCAGAATCGCCACCAGCGGCGACGACTCGGCCACCCCGGCCTTGGCCGCCAGCTCCAGCGCGATGTCCAACTCACGCACCGCCCCGGCCTGCTCCATGATCTCCTTCAACTCGCCCCTTACCCGCTTGGCCTCGGCGGCGGGCAGCGTATCGCGGAAGATGCGCATGGCCGCGCCCAGCCGGCGGATGGACACGCGCAGGTCATGGATCCGCTCCTCATCGAGCGACTGCCGCGTATGGCGCAGTTCAAACGCCACGCGTCCGAGCCGGCTGCGCAGCGTCTCGTGGGCATACTGCCGCAGCGTGAGCCGGCTAGCCGCGTGCCGTTGTGACCGTAAGGCTCCGTCCATAAATCTGCTCGAAAATCTCCGCCACCCGGCCGCTCGCCCAGGCCTCCAGGTCGATGCCCTTTTGCGAATTGATGCGCAACTGCACCGCTCCATTGTTGAGCGTACACTTCAGCGCCTGCACGCGCTGCTCCTTGCCGCGGTCGAGCGCGTCGGCCAGCCGCAGCAGGGGAATCAGCATGAGCAGCATGCGCCGGTCCTCGGCCGGCAGCGACTGAAACACGAAATGCCGCGCGCCGGGCATCGACTTGCGGTGAAAGCGGCACAACGAAGCCACCAGCAAACGCTCGCGCGCCGTGAACCCCGGCAACTCGGCGTTCTGCACGATGTATTCGGAATGCTTGTGGTGCCCGGTGTCGCTGATGTAGTGGCCGATGTCGTAGAGGTACGCCGCCGCCTCCAGCAGCTTGCCCGCGTCGGGCGTGAGGCGGTGCAGCGGCTCGAGCGATTCAAAGAGAATATGCGCGAGCGAGGCGATCTTGCGCACGTGGGCGATGTCCACGCCAAAGCGCCGCGCTGTCTGCTCAATCACGGCCCGCTGCTCGGCCGAAAGCTGCGAGAGTTCCTCGCCCACGCGCCGCTGCGACAGGTCGGCAATGATGCCCTCGCGCACGCCGGCCGCGCAGTAGTAGAGCGCCGGCTGCTTCAATTGATCGAGCACGTGCATGAGCACGGCCGCGCCGGGCACGATGATCTCCGAACGCCGCGGGCCGATGCCGGTGATGCGCCGCCGCTGCGCCAGGTCGCGCGCGGAGAGGTCGCGAAAGAGCTTGCGGATCTGCGCCGCCGTGGCCCGCCTCCGGTCGGCCTCCTCGCGCCGCGCTCGTGGAATGCGGTTGGCCGCGCACACAATCGCTGATGCCGTCGCCGATGTCGCGATGACGCGCTGGAACTGCAGCCGCCGGAACTTCTCGATCGCCACCGAGGCCTTCTCTTCAATCCACTCGTGCAGCGCGGCCAGTTCATCGGTCCCCGGCGGATCGTGCTTGCAAAACATGCCCGTCAACCGCACCGCCCCCAGCGGCCGCGAAAAGGCATCGCGAAACTTCCCGTTCTCGCCGGCGATGATCTCCGCGCTGCCGCCGCCAATGTCGATGATCAGAATCCGGCTGCGCGGATGCGGCCAGCGCATCTGCACGCCGAGGTGAATCAGCCGCGCCTCTTCCTGCCCGGAAACAATTTCCACCGGTGAACCGATGGCCTCGCTGGCGCGGTCGAGGAAGATCCGCTGGTTGCTTGCGTCGCGCACGGCCGCCGTGGCCACGGCGCGCACGGCCTTGATGTCATGTTTGCGATAGCTCTGCGCCATGCGCGCCAGCACACCGCAGGCCAGCGTCATCGCCTGTTCGGAAATAATGCCCTGGCCAAACACGCTTTCGCCGAGGCGCGTCACCTGGCGCTCACTGGCGAGTTGTATGAGGTTACCGTGCGAGTCGACATCGGCGGCCAACATGCGAACCGAGTTGGAGCCGATGTCGATAGCGGCATATCGGGGCATATGGCTATAATACTGGCTTCCTTTCCATGCCCCTTCCCCCGTTGCAACCGAACCGCCATAAAGGCAAGCTCATCATCGTCGAAGGCATCGACGGATCAGGCAAGTCGACACAGCTTTCCCTGCTCGCGCAATACCTCCGGGCGCAGGGCAAGCCGGTCGCCTTCAGCGCCTGGAACTCCTCGCCGCTGGTGAAGGAGACCACGCGCCGCGGCAAGAAGAAGGAGATGTTCACGCCCACCACCTTCAGCCTGATCCATGCCACCGACTTTGCCGACCGCATGGAGCGCTACATTCTGCCCATGCTCAAGGCCGGCGCCGTGGTGTGCGCCGACCGCTACGCTTTCACCGCTTTTGCCCGCGACGTGGTGCGCGGGGTGAGCCGCCAGTGGGTGCGCAACCTCTACCGCTTCGCCGTGAAACCGAATCTCGCCTTCTATTTCCGCGTGCCGCTGGAAGTCGCCATCGGCCGCATCCTGGGCGGACGCGACGCGATCAAGTATTACGAAGCCGGCATGGACGTGGGCCTCAGCCGCAACATCGTGGAGAGCTTCCGCCTCTTTCAGGGCCGCATCCTCGAAGAGTACGACGGGATGGCCGAGGAGATGGGTTTCCACATCATCGACGCCACCGGCTCCATTGAAAAACAGCAGCAGCAGATGCGCGCCATCGTCGACCGTGAGCTCAACGCGTCTCCGCCCGCGTCGCCTCCCCGCCGGCGTTCGGCGCCAAGGGCGGAGGGCCCGGCGCAATGAATCTTACTCCGCTGCAGTTTTATGGAGACGCGCTGCCCGACGTCGACCTCTCGGAGTTGCAGGGCAAGCTCATCGTGATTGAAGGCCCCGACGCCGTTGGCCGCACGACCCAGGTGGAGCGGCTGCGGGCGTGGCTGGAAGCCTCGGGCCACGCCGTGCTCGACACCGGCATGGCCCGTTCCGCGCTCGCCGGCAAGGGCATCCAGCAGGCCAAGGACGGCAACACGTTCGGCCCCATCACGATGACGCTGTTCTACGCCACCGACTTCGCCGACCGCCTGGAAAACGAGATCATTCCCGCCCTCCGCGCCGGCTTCGTCGTGCTCACTGACCGCTACATTTTTTCCATCATCGCCCGCGCCATCGCCCGCGGAGAAGACCGCCGCTGGATCGAAAACGTGGCTAGCTTCGCCCTCGTCCCGCACGTGGTCTACTACCTCCGCGCCGACGTGCCCGACCTCGTCTCGCGCGTTGTCGTCGGCCGCGGCCAGTTCGACTATTGGGAAAGCGGCATGGACCTCGGCCTGGCCAAGGACATGTACGAGAGCTTCGTCAAATACCAGGCCAAGCTCATCCGCGCGCTGGACAGCATGTCGGACCGCTACGGCTTTGTCACCATCGACGCCTCGCGCTCCCCGGAGGCCATCTTTGCCGACCTGCAGCGCTCCATCGCGCAACTCTTCGGCGGGCTGAAGCTGCCGGCCGCGCCGCGCGCGCGCGCAGCGAAACGAGCGGGCGACTGACGGCAGCGGGCTGGTTAGCTCGCTCATGATGCTGTGAATCCACCGGCTCGAAACCCCCACCGCCAGGGTTGGGGTTGCAGGCGGCACTCCCCCGCGCAATCCGACCGAAGAGCGCTGTTGACCCACCACCCATGGCGATCACGCCGAAACGGATGCGCCGGCTTAGCCGAGGCGGTTGATGAGGCTGGCCACGTAGCCGCCGCCGAAGCCGTTGTCGATGTTGACCACGGTGACGTTGGAGGCGCAGGAGTTGAGCATCGCGAGCAGGGCGGCGAGGCCATGGAAACTGGCGCCGTAGCCGACGCTGGTGGGCACGGCGATGACGGGACAGGAGACGAGTCCGCCGACGACGCTGGGCAGAGCGCCTTCCATGCCTGCGCAGACGACGCAGACGCGGGCCTGGGTGAGGCGTTCGCGGTTGGACATGAGGCGGTGGATGCCGGCCACGCCGATGTCGGCGATGAGTTCGATGTCGTTGCCCATGATCTGGGCGGTGAGGAAGGCCTCTTCGGCGACGGGAAGGTCACTGGTGCCGGCGCAGGCGATGATGAGGGGGCCTTTGCCGTGGATGGTCTTGTCGCGCCAGACGCGGAGGACGCCGCTCAGGGGGTGGTATTCGGCGTCGGGGAAGCGCTCGCGGACGAGGTCGGCGGCGCGGGGTTCGACACGCGTGGCGAGAAGGTTGGGGGTGCGGTCGAGGAGGTGGGTGGCGATTTGGAGGAGGTGGTCGGGGGCTTTGCCTTTGCCGAAGATGACTTCGGGCATGCCGACGCGGATGGCGCGGTGGTGGTCGAGTTTGGCGAAGCCGAGGTCCTCGAAGGGCATGTGTTTGAGGCGGGCGAGGGCGTCGTCGGTGGAGACGGCGCCGGAGCGCACCTGTTCGAGGAGGTTTTTGAGATGGGTCTGGTCCATGGGTGTGGCTGGGTGGAGCGAACCTCCATGATATCGGGGATGGGGCGGTGCCGTAAAATAGAGGTTTGGGCCTGGGTACACTCCGCTTAACGCTCGACATGATTAAGTTCGAGCATTCGATTTTCGCGCTGCCGTTTGCGCTGACGGGGGCGTTGCTGGCGATTTCCGATGGCGGGATGAGTTGGGGCGAGGTGTGGGGGAAGCTGGGGCTGATCGTAGTGGCGATGGTGGGGGCGCGGTCGGCGGGGATGACGTTTAACCGGATTGTGGACGCGGCGATTGACGCGCGGAATCCGCGGACACGGGAGCGGCACATTCCGGCGGGGTTGTTGTCGAAGCGGTTTGCGTGGGTGTTTCTGGTGGCGGCGGTGGGGGTGTTTGTGGCGGCGGCGTGGGCGTTGAATCCGCTGTGCCTGATGCTGTCGCCGGTGGCGTTGTTGATCGTGATGGGCTATTCGCTGACGAAGCGCTTCACGTCGATGTCGCACCTGGTGTTGGGATTTGCGCTGGGGATTGCGCCGGCTGCGGCGTGGATTGCGATTCGCGGGGCGCTGGATGTGCGGATTTTGTGGCTGACGGCGGCGGTGACGTTCTGGACGGCGGGGTTCGACATCATCTATTCGTGCCAGGATGTGGACTTCGACAAGACGGAGAAGCTGTTCAGCCTTCCTAAGGCGCTGGGGGTGGGCGGGGCGTTGTGGGTGTCGCGGCTGCTGCATGCGGTGATGGTGGGGTGCCTGGTGATGCTGTGGAAGGAGTTTGCGTTAGGCGCGCTGGGGGCGGCCGGGATTGCGGCGATTGCGGGGCTGCTGGTGTATGAGCACAGGCTGGTGCGGAAGGACGATTTGTCGCGGGTGAACGCGGCGTTCTTCACCGTAAACGGGTATGTAAGCGTGCTATTCTTCGTATTTTGGGCCGCTGATGTGGCACTGGGACACTGGGGGTAAGTGTGCGTTCTGAACCGATCATCGACGACTCGCGATTGCTGCCTATTCTCGACAAGGTGAAGGCGGGCGAACGGCTGAGCTTTGACGACGGGATTGCGCTCTACCGCTCGCCGGATTTGCTGGCGGTGGGGTGGATGGCGAACGTGGTGCGCGAGCGTTTGCACGGCGACCGGACGTATTTCAATGTGAACCGGCACATCAATCCCACGGATGTGTGTGTGGCCAGTTGCAAGCTGTGCGCGTTTGGGAAGAAGAAGAAAGACCCGACGGCGTACACGTGGTCGCTGGATGAGATCTGGCACCGGGCGGGCGAGGGCTGGTCAGAGTCGATCACGGAGTTTCACATTGTCGGCGGGCTGCATCCGGAGCTGACGCTGGATTGGTATTGCGAGATGCTGCGGGGGTTGAAGCAGCGGTTTCCGCAGGTGCATTTGAAGGCGTTCACGATGGTGGAGATCGCGTATCTGGCGCGGCGGGATAAGCGCAGCATCCACGACACGCTGGTGAAGTTGAAGGAAGCGGGGATGGATTCGATGCCGGGCGGCGGGGCGGAGGTTTTCTCCGAGCGCGTGCGGCGGATCATCTGCGATCACAAGATCGACGGCGGCGAGTGGATCGATGTGGCGCGGCAGGCGCACAAGCTGGGGATCAAGTCGAACTGCACGATGTTGTATGGGCATGTGGAGACCGAGGAGGACCGGGTGGATCACCTGGTGAAGCTGCGGGCATTGCAGGATGAGACGGGCGGGTTTCAGACCTACATTCCGCTGGCGTTTCATCCGGACAACACGGCGCTGGCGCACATTGACCGGACGACGGGGTTCGATGATTTGAAGAACATCGCCGTGGCGCGGCTGATGCTGGACAACATCGAGCACATGAAGGCGTACTGGGTGATGATGACGCCGAGGATCGCGCAGATTGCGCAGCGGTTTGGGGCCGATGATATTGACGGCACGGTGGTGGAGGAGAAGATCTACCACGATGCCGGGGCGACGACGAGCCAGTCGCTGCGTCGGAACGAGTTGCTGCGGCTGATCACGGAGGCCGGGCGGGTTCCGTTTGAGCGCGACACGCTGTACCGGGCGGTGGAGCGGAGTGAGGCGGCGTTCACGATTCTGGTGTAGGGCGCGCGGGGCGGGCGAAGGATTGTCTGGAAATCAGGTGCGAGGGTCATTCATGAGAGTTGCGATTGGTGTATTGGCGGCGGTATTGCCGCTGATGGCGCAGACGGGCACGGCTCCGGCGGCGAAGAAGGCCACTACGACGAAGACAGGGGCGGCGCCGAAAGCAGCGGCGCCCAAGGCGGTTGCGCCCAAGGCGGTTGCCCCAAAGACCGCTGCGCCCAAGACGGCCGCACCCAAGGTGGTGGCTCCGGCCAAGCCAGCGGGTTTGTATGCGACGATCGCGGTGTCGCACGGGGCGACGCCGTTGGGGCGGATCGTGATCAAGTTTTATGAGAAAGAGTCGCCGGTGACGGTGAAGAACTTCACGGATTTGGCGTTGGGGTTGAAGGAGTGGACGCATCCGGAGACGGGCGAGACGTCGAAGAAGCCGCTCTATAACGGGCTGACGTTTCACCGTGTGATTCCGGGGTTCATGATCCAGGGGGGCGATCCGACGGGGACGGGGATGGGGCGGACGGAGCCGATTCCGGATGAGTTTCATCCAGAGCTGAAGTTCGACATTCCGGGGCGGGTGGCGATGGCGAATGCGGGTCCGGGTACGGGGTCATGCCAGTTCTTCCTGACCGAGGCGCCGACGCCGCATTTGACGGGGCGGCATACGATTTTCGGGCAGGTGGTGGAGGGGCAGGGGCTGGTGGAGTCGATTGCGCGGCTGCCGCGTGGGGGGAATGACAGGCCGGAGACGCCGGTGGTGATGACGCGGGTGACGGTGCAGCGGATTGGGCCGGGTCCGGCGGTGGGGAGGCCGGCGGTGAAAAAGGCGGTGACGTCGAAGAAGGCGGCGCCGGCGACGAAAAAGACGGTAACGCCGGCGACGAAGAAGAGCGCGGCGCCTGCGACCACGAAGAAGACGGTGGCTCCGGTGACGAAGTAGCTGGGGGCGCGCCCGGCTGGCGGGGAGAGCGTTGGACCGTTGTTTTCGCGATGGGTTGCCGCATGGCGTTCTTGCGCGGCGCAGCCGGTGTCCGGCAGATCGTATCCGTGCCGGCGAAGCGCCCGATCAAGCCCGTTTACATCAAGCATTTTCTTGCCTTGATCGATGCAGCCAGTGAGGTGAAGCAACGTGAGAAATAAGCCGAAGGGTAATCTGGACGCATATCAGTTCACCGTCCGTCCGCTGTCGAAGGAAGAGGGTGGCGGCTATTTGGTGGAGTACCCGGAGATTCCCGGATGTATGTCCGACGGGGAAACGATCGAAGAAGCGATTGCCAACGGCAAGGAGGCGCTGCGCGATTGTCTCGATGTGTTGAGAGAGTCCGGACGCAAGGCGCCCAAACCGGAGGTTTCCGCCGCCCAGTGGCGTCAGCGCCTGCCTCGCACGCTGTATTCGAAGCTGACCAAACAGGCGGAGAGCGAAGGAGTGAGTATCAATAGCTTTGTCACGGCCATCATTGCCGAGGCGATCGGGGCCAAGATGGGACGGCCCGGCAAGAGCCGCTGAGCAAGTTACGGGTGATCCTGGCGGGTGATCTGGGTGAACGGGCCGGATGGTCGGGCGGGCTAATGCGCCGGGAGCGGGATTTCGAAGTAGAAGAGGTCTTCGCCGGAGGCGGCGTCGCGGAGGCCGGTGATGTAGAGGGTGGCTGAGCCGCGGTGGTCGGTTTGGAAGTAGACGAAGCCTTGGGCGGATTCGCCGGGGGGGAGCATCTTGGCGGCCAGGGCGCGGCCTTCGATTTCGAAGGCTTCCAGCGGGTTCTTGGGTTTGCCTCGTGGGATGGGCAGCGGGTTAGGCCTCATGTTGGGGCGTTTGGGGGAGTTGGCGTATTTGACCTCGGCGGCGGGGGTGGCTTCGATTTTGCGGCGGTTGAGGTCGATGTATTGGAAGAGGGCCGTGTCGAGTTTGACCGACTTCTGCGAGCCGTTTTTGATGTGGACCCAGACGGGGAGGACGCCGTATTTATTGGGGTTTGCCTTGCCGAAGGGGGGCTTGGTGAGGGTCTCGGTGTCGAAGGCCTGGGCGGAGATGGTGACGGCGGAGATGGTCTGTTTTTCCATCTTGGCGGGGTCGGGCGGGGTAAACTGATCTTTCTCGCCGATTCCCCACAACAGGAGGGGGGCGCAGAATAACAGGCAAGCGGCGTTGCGACGCATTTTCACCATAGCTCTCTACCGGACGCTGCAATGGGCGGCGTTCCCGTTCCTCCTACTGTATCTTGGCCTGCGTGGCTGGCGGGACCGGCGGTATTGGGCGACGCTGGCCGAGCGGTTCGGGCGCGTGCCCTCCACGGTGATTCAGACGGGGGAGGGGTGCGTGTGGTTGCACGCGGTGTCGGTGGGCGAGGTGTTGACGAGCGTGCGGCTGCTGCGCGAGTTGCGCGTGGAGCTGCCGGGGGCGCGGTTGTATGTGTCGGTGTCGACGCTGGCGGGGCGGGCGCTGGCCGATGAGAAACTGGCCGGGGTGGCCGATGCGGTGTTCTATGCGCCGCTGGATTTCGCGTTTGTGGTGCGGCGGGTGATGCGGCGGATGCGGCCTCGGGTGTTGATCGTGCAGGAGACCGAGATCTGGCCGAATTTGTGGAACGAGGCCAAGCGGTTTGGGGCGGGGCTGGTGGTGGTGAACGGGCGGATTTCGGACAAGGCGTTCCCGAAATACAAGATGCTCGCGTGGTTCTTCCGGGGTGTGTTGGAGTTGCCGGACCGGGTGCTGGCGCAGGGGGAGTTGTCGCTGGCGCGCTTCCGGGAGTTGGGCGCGCCGGTGGAGCGGAGCGGGGTGGGGGGGAACTTGAAGTACGACTTCGATCGGGTGGGGGCGGGGGCTGGGGCGTGGGCGGGGGCGCCGGAGGTGGTGCGGGGGCTGGTGGAGCGGACGCGGCCGGAGAAGATCTGGATTGCGGCGAGCACGATGCCGCCGGCGGTGGCGGGCGATCCGGAAGAGGACGAAGCGGTGATTGCGACGTTCCAGGAGCTGGCGCGGCGGCATGAGCGGCTGCTGCTGGTGCTGGCGCCGAGGAAGCCGGAGTTGTTTGACCAGGCGGCGGAGCGGCTAGAGAGGGCGGGGGTGCGGACGCTGAGGCGGTCGAGGCTGGAGGGGGACGAGACGCTGGAGTTGCCGGGGGCGCTGGTGTTGGACTCGATCGGGGAGTTGAGCAGTCTGTTTGCGATGGCGGATGCGGTGTTCATGGGGGGGACGCTGGTGCGGCGCGGGGGGCATAACATTCTCGAACCGGCGTTTGCGGGGAAGGCGGTGGTGACAGGGCCTTCGATGGAGAACTTCGCGGAGATGGCCGGGGAGTTTCGGGCGGCGGGGGCGGTGATCACGGTGAGCGGCACGGGCGAGTTGGCGGGGGCGGTGGGGCGTGTATTGGAGGACGAGGTCTACGCGCGGGAGGTTGGGGAGAAGGCGCGGCGGCTGGCGGAGGCGAAGCGGGGGGCGACCGCGCTGGCGGCGCGGGTGTGTGTGGAGCTGTTTGGCGAGGCGGTGCCGAGGCGGGCGCATGGGGCGTGGTCGACGTTTTGGTTGGGGCCGTGGGCGGCGTTGTGGTCAGCGGGCGTGAAGCGGCGGCGGGCTAAACGAATACCGGGAGCGCGGGGGGTGGCGAAGCCCGTGGTGTCGATCGGCGGGCTGGGAATGGGGGAGCAGGGAAGACGCCGATGGCGATCTGGCTGGCCTCGGAGCTGCGGGCGGCGGGGGTTCGGCCGGGGTTTCTGACGCGCGGCTACCGGCGGCAGTCGCTTGAAAAGGTGGTGGTGATTGAGGCGGGGGCGACGGTGGCGGTGACGGTGACCGGGGACGAGGCGCAGTTGCTGTTGCGGTCAGGGTTGGGGCCGTTGGGGATTGGGGCGGACCGGCGGCTGGCGGGCGAGGCGCTGCTGCGCGGGCACGAGGTGGATGCGCTGGTGATGGACGATGGATTTCAGCACTGGCGGCTGCGGCGGGTGTGCGACGTGGTGTTGCTCGATGCGCTGGACCCGCTGAGCGGTGGGGCGGGTTTTCCGTTGGGACGGCAGCGGGAGAGCTTTGAGGCGCTGGGGCGGGCGCATGCGGTGGTGGTGACGCGGGGAATGCGGCGGTGGCCGGGGCTGGAGAGGATGATTGCACGGCACACCAGCGCGCCGGTGTTCTACAGCCGGTTTGTGGCTCGCGGGTGGCGGCGGCTGGGGCCTGACGGCGGGTGCGCGGAGGAGCGAGCGGCGGAGGCGCTGGGGGCGAAACGTCCGGTGGCGTTCTGCGGGCTAGGGAATCCGGCGTCGTTCTGGAGCACGCTGGCGGGGCTGGGGATTCGCACGGCGCGGCGGTGGCGGTTTGGAGACCATCACAGGTACCGGCCGATGGAGGTGCGGCGGTTGGCGGCCCAGGCCCAGGTGCTGGGGGCCGACGCCATGTTGACGACAGCCAAGGATGTGCAGAACCTGCCGGCGGAGGCCGCGGCTCTCTGCGCGGCGATTCCGCTGTGGTGGTTGGAGATTGGGGTGGAGCTGGACCGCCCAGGCGAACTGGTGGCGCTGGTACGGAGCAGACTGGTGGCGGGTGGCTAAGGCGGCGTTAGTGCTGGTAACCGTAGGCGGCGAGTTGGACGAGGCGTTCCAACTGTTCTTCGCCCTCCACTTTGCCGGGCACGGGCTCATTGCCCTTGTGGGGGGCGGTGACGAGCCGGAGGAGGCTGAGCTGGAAGGCCATGGTTTCGCGAAGTTCTTTATCCCTCATGATGCTGTCCCTCTTCTGCGAGGATCGTCAAGCGATCCTGGAAGTATAGTCAAGTGGGCCTATCGGATGTTTCACGGAAATCTTTAGCGCGGCGGTGAATTTCCGTCAGTCGTCTGACGCAACGGGCAGACCGAAGGCGGGGGCTTTAAGAAACTTCCGAACGGTCAATTCTTACCCGGTTAGGGTTACCTCCTGGATCCGCAGGAGGCTGATGCCGGGCTACTTTCAACAACCAAAAGGGCTCATGGGAAATGGTTGGGTGGGTGTCTAGGGTGAGTCTTCAGAGGAAACGAACAGGTGGGTCGGTACTACGTTGCAATTCGAGGAGGAGCAACCTTGCTCCCTTGAGCCCTTGTCGTGTTCATCACGGCCTTGATTGAGCACGCTGTGTGCCAAACGTGGAGCGATGAAGAAAAGGGACTTCCGCACCGTGAGAGTGGGCCGGTTCCAGAGTGGGAACCGTGGCGGGATGGGTGTTTCTTGCTGATACAATGTGGCGCGATGAAGAGCAAACCGATTGTGTTGATGGGAGCGCTGGCTCTGATGATGCCGCTGCTGGCGGTAGCGGGCGACGCCGAGAACCAGAAGGTGCTGGCGATGCGGAAGAAGGCAACTCCGGCGGCGGAGTTCCGCGCGGCGCTGGCGGCAGCGGTGACGGAGAAGGCGCTGAAGGAAGGGACGTCGATGTCGTATGGCGGGGAGTTCCTCTACGTAATTGAAGGCGCGCCGAAGGCGAAACTGCTGGTGGATGACAAGCCGGCGGCGCTGGAGACAAAGGGCGCGCTGCGCTGGCACCGCGCGGTGTTGAAGACCGGGCGCTCTCATTCGATGCAGTGGTTTGCGGATGGCGTGACGGCGGGGCCGCGCGTGGATCAGCCGGCGTATCTGCCGGAGAACTACCCGGTGGCGGGCGTGCCGCAGGGGACGTTGTCGGAGAAGATGACGGGCGAGAGCAAGATCTATCCAGGCATGACGTATGACTGGTGGACGTATGTGCCGGCGCAGTATGACGGGGTGACGCCGATGGCGGTGATGATCTGGCAGGACGGCGAGGGGCACACGCGGCGGACGGGGCCGTCGCGGACGTTGAACGTGATCGACAACCTGACGCATGGGAAGAAGATTCCGGTGATGATTTCCATCTTCATCAATCCGGGGACGGTGAACGGGCAGCGCTGGAGGAGCATTCAGTACGACTCGGTGAACGACACGTTTGCGCGGTATCTGCGTGACGAGATTCTGGCGGAGGTGGCAAAGAAATATAAGATCCGGATGGACGGCTACAGCAGGGCGATCGCGGGGAACTCGTCGGGGGGGATCTGCGCGTTCAACGCGGCGTGGTGGATGCCGGATGCGTTCAGCCGGGTGTTGAGCCGGGTGGGGAGCTTCACCTCGATTCAGTGGAAGCCGGGGGTGCTGGATGGCGGGAACGTGTATCCGAACATGGTGCGGAAGATGCCGAAGCGGAACATCCGGGTGCATATGACCGATGGGAGCGAGGATCTGGAGAATTCGCATGGTTCGTGGCCGCTGCAGAACATCCAGCTGGCGAATTCGCTGAAGATGCGGGAATACGACTTCTTTTTCTCGTTCGGCAATGCGCAGCACAACGGCGTGCAGGGGAATGCGGATTTGCCGGCGTCGATGGTGTGGTTGTGGCGGGATTATGATCCGGCCAAGACGGGGCAGGTGTTCACGATGGACCCGGCCGAGAAGGGCAAGCCGTATTACCGGGTGGCGGCGCTGAACCGGGAGTAGTGGGCGGGCGGGGGTGGCGGCGGGGCTGAACCGGGCGTAGCAGGCGCGCGGGAGCGCGGGCTACGGCCGCAGGCGCGGCGGCGCGAGGTGCTGGTTACTCTTCACCGTCGAGTTCGTAGTCGCCGGGCTCGAGTTCGACTTCGAGACTGCCGTAGTTCTCGATGGCGTAGATGACCGGGGCGACCATTTTGCGGGCGAGCAGGAGGACGACGGTCTGTTCGGCGCCCTTTTTGTCGGCGTAGACGAGCGTGAGGACGCGCTGTTTGTCTTCGCCGAAGGGGTTGAGGCTGGGCAGGCCGGGCAGAGCGGGAAGGAGCGGGATCTTCACCTGTTTCTTGGGCGCGGAGGCCTTGGCCGCGGCGCTTTTGTCGACGAACGTCTCGCGGTATTTGGCTGAGCGCACGCGGGAGAGCGGAATGAGGATCTCGCCTTCGCCGGAGCGGAATTCCAACTCGCTGTTCTTGGGTTGAAAGAGGAGGCCTTCAGTCTTCAGCGGCACCTCGCGCACGGTGCCGCTGAGGTACATGACCTCGGAGCCGCGGACTTTGGCCGCGACAGGAGACGGGACGCAAAGTGCGGCCGCCCAGACAAAGAGAATCCCCAGCACAGTCCGACGCATGGTTTGGTGCCTCCGAGGGAAGAATCGGCGGGGGTGGGACGGAACTTTATGTTGGAGGAGTGGGGAACGCCTCCTCGGGTTCGCTGGGGTGGGGCGTGTTAGCCCAGCATGTCGAGGGCGCCCTGGAGTTCGGAGCGGGTGTGCATGTCGCCGTTTTGGGTGGTAGCTTCGATGCCGCGCTGGTAGAGGGCGCGGGCGTCGTCGAGGCGGCCCAATTTTTCCAGCGTTTGGCCGCCGTGGAAGTAGGCGGCGGAGTAGGCGGGGTCGTGGGTGAGGATCTCGTGGAACTGGGTGACGGCGGCTTCGAGGTCGCCCGCGTTGGTGTATTCCATGGCGAGCATGTAGCGGAAGCGGCTGTTGGCTGGGTCTTGTTCGAGCATGCCGGTGAGGGCTTGGATGCGGCTCATAGTGTTTTTAGGATGGCCTTGGCTTCTTTAAGTTGCGGGAAATTGTTTTTCGGCGGCGCGGAAGTCGCGGTGTGGACGCAGCGGCGGGCGCCGAGTGGTCGACGGATGTTGGAGGTGGAGCATCTCGTGGAACACGACATATTCCGAGGGCGAGGCGGGGGACGGCGGGGGAATCGAAGATGCGGCTGATGATGATGGCGTTGTGGGAAGGGTCGAAGTGGCCGAGCAACCGGCGCGAGACGCTGCGCGACCAGCCGAGCTCGGGGCGTCCCATGAGGCCGTGGAAGAAGCGGAGGTTGAGCTCCTCGAAGAGTTCGTCGAGGTTATGGTGTTGGCCTTGGGGTCCGCTGATGTATTTGCGGCCGCGGGCTTGGCGCAGCAGGTGGAGGTGGCGGCGGACGTCGGAGCGGTTCATCCAGCGGCGGTAGCGGTCAGAGGCGGCGGGGGGGATTTCGCGGCGGAAGAGTTTGGCGAGGAGGATCCAGGCGAGGGCCTCCTGGATGGGGGCGGGGGCGCCCTGGAGGACGTCGGTGATGCGCGCTTCGATGATGCCGTCGCGCATGCGGATGAAGGAATTGGCGTTGGCGAAGCGGCGGTAGTGGATGACGAACTCGGGCATGGGAGTGCGCGGTCGGAGTTCGCGAAAGACCCTGGCGTAGATCTGCTCCGGGGATTCGAACAGGAGTGCGCTCTGGACTTGCATCCTAGAGAAACCTTACGATAACAGATTGGGCCTTCCGTCCGCCGGGACGAGCGCTCAGTGACAACTTCATATGCCCCTACCGAAGATCTCCGCCGTGGGAACGTTCGTTCCCGACCATGTTCTGACGAATGCCGATTTGGAAAAGATGGTGGACACGTCGGATGAATGGATTCTGACGCGCACTGGAATATCCGAGCGCCACATTGCCGAGCCGAACGAAGCGACGTCGGACCTGGCGGCGCGGGCGGCGCAGTCAGCGTTGGAGAGAGCGGGCGTGGCGGCGTCGGAGGTGGATGCGATCATTGTGTGCACGGTGACGCCGGACATGTTCTTTCCAGCCACGGCGTGCCTGGTGCAGCACAAGATCGGCGCGACGAAGGCGTGGGGGTTTGACCTCTCGGCGGCGTGCGCGGGGTTCATATACGGCATCACGACGGCGGCGAACCTGGTGATGGCGGGGACGAACAAGCGCGTGCTGGTGATTGGCGCCGACACGATGTCGCGGATCATCGACTACACGGACCGGGCGACATGCGTGTTGTTCGGCGACGGGGCGGGGGCGTTTTTGATCGAGCCTTCGACCGAAGACGGGCTGGGCTTCATCGGCTCGCACAACGAGATTGACGGTTCGGGCGGAGGTTCGCTGTATATGCCCGCGGGCGGTTCCAAGATCCCGTCGTCGGTGGAGACGGTGCAGAAGCGGATGCATTATGTGCACCAGGACGGGCAGGCGGTGTTCAAATTCGCCGTGCGGAAGACGCAGGAGGCGTGCCTGACGGTACTCGACAAGTTCAACGTGAAGCCGGAGCAGGTGAAGCTGCTGGTGCCGCACCAGGCGAATCAGAGGATTATTCTGGCGGCGGCGGAGCGCTTGGGGTTGAGCCGCGAGCGGGTGGTGATCAACATCGGGCGATTTGGCAACACGACGGCGGCAACGATTCCGCTGGCAACGCGCGAGGCGCTGGACCAGGGCAAGATCGAGAAGGGCGATATTGTGCTGTTCGCGGCGGTGGGGGCCGGGTTCACGGTGGGGGCGAGCCTCTGGCGCTGGGCGTGAGTTTGTGGCGGTGGACGTGAGGGGGTAGCGGTGGACGTAGGGGTTAGCGGGCTGAGGAGGAGCGGCGAGCACCGCCTGCTCGCGCGCGCGGGTCTGTTGCGGGCGCGCGTTATGGTGGGGGGCGATGCGGGCTAGAAGCGGAACGTGTACTGCAGCTTCGTTGCCAGCCGGACATCACGCACGCGAAAATCCAGCCCGCCGCGTTCGTCGAGTTCCTGCACCCAGCCCTGGCCGAAGACGAAAAACAGGTCGTTCCCCGGCGCGATGGTCCAGCGTACGCGGCTCTGCAAGCCCAGATTCCCCGAACGGTTGTCGAACTGGACGAGGTTTCGGAATGTGAGCAGAGGCGAGAGCGCAAAGTCGATGGTCGAGCTGAGGATGCGCGCGACGAAGTTGCCCTGGGGGAGGCTGGCGAAGGTCTGATTGGTGGTGAGGCTGATGGCGAATCTGGGCGGGAGCTGGTAGCGCAGTCCCGTGGTGACGGTTTTGGCGGTGCCCGACCAGAAGTTGCCGACGGTGAGGCCGAAGTTGCCCTGGAGTTTGCGTTTCTGCGCCGAGGCAAACGAAAACCGGAACGGGGTGAAGCGATACTCTCCTGGAGGGAGCACGACGCCGGGTGAGATTTCGAACGGTTCGAACAGGCGTTCGTAGGTTGGGTTCAGGTCCATGATGCTGTGAACGGAATCGCCGGACTGGAAGTGCCAGTCGAAGATGGTGGCGTTGATGTTCCAGGTCTCCACCTGGCCGTTGTCGATGCGGGTGAAGCGCCTGTAGAAGAAGTCGTGGAACATCTGCTGAACGCCGAGCTTTTGCTCTTTCGGCCGGGGATTGAAGCTGAACCCGGCGCTCCACATGCGGACGTTGCTGCGCTGCACGAAGCCCAGGGCGGGATCGAAGTTCTCTTGAATCTCGCGCCACTCGACTTGCGCCTGATAGCGGTCGTTGGGGAAGGCCGCGCCGAAGCCGTAGGCGGCGTCTTTGCCGTGGACGCCCTGGTTGTTTGACTTGAGTCCCCAGGCATTGACGAGAAAGTTTTGATCGCCGCCGAGGAAGTGAGCCGTTGCCAGGCGCATGTCGGCGCCGAGCATGCTGCTGTCCAGCCGTTCGCCCGGATTGCCGCCGGTGACGATCGCCCCGATGTAGGACTGCTGCCAGAAGTTTTGGCGGATGCGGGCGGCGAAGAGGTTGGTGCCGCCGGCGAGCGCGTTGTCGCGGGTGTTGACGTTGAGGATGCCAACCTCGGTGCGGCCAACCTTGCCCGTCAGCTTGACGCCGTAGTCGATGGGGACTTCCTGTCCGTCGATGATGCCGATGCGGCGGCTGAAGAAGGGGAAGATGGCGGCGCCGTTGGGAGGAACGCCGCCGGGCTGCGTGATGCCCGTGGTGGCGAAGTTGAACACGCCGGCATCCTGGAGGAAGAAGGTTCGCTTTTCGGGGAAGAAGATCGAGAAGCGGGTGAGATTGATTTGCCGGTCGTCGACTTCGGTTTCGCCGAAGTCGGTGTTGAAGGTGGACGTCAGCCGGAGGTTGGGGGTGATGTTGTAGAAGAGATCGAGACCGCCCTTACCGAGGATGGTGTCCTCACCGCCGGGTTCGCGGTGGATGTAGCGCTGGGCCACAAAGGGACGAACGTCGAGGCTGAGGCCCTGTTCGAGGTTTTGTAAGCCAGTGATCTCGCCGGCTTCTGAGACCTGCTGGAAGCGCGTTTGAAAGCTGACGGCGGTCCAGCGCGCTTCCTCCAGTTTGCGCTGGATGTGGCGGGCGATGTTGAAGCCCCAGACGGCGCCGTCGGGCGGGAAGTTCAGGCTCTTGAAGGGAATGGCGAACTCCGCGCTCCACCCCTTGTCATGGCGGCGGGCGCGCACGTTCCAGATGGCGTCCCAGTCATTATTGGTCTCTCCGTTGGCAAAGATGAGGCCGTCGACGAAGGCGCCGTTGGGGTTGGTGGCGAAGTAGAAGGCATTGGTGCGGTCGTGAAAGGTGTCGAGGAGGAGTTCGACGCGGTCGTCGGTGTTCATGGTGGAGTCGCGGGTCATTTGAGCGGCGAGCACCTTGTTTGGCTCGGAGTCGTAGCACATGACGCCGATGTAGAGGTTGGCCTTGTCGTAGAGGATGGTGACTTCGGTTCGTTCGCTGGCCTGCGCGCCGGAGTTGGGGATGCGCTGGACCAACTCGCCTATCTTGGGCGAATCGCGCCAAAGCGGTTCGTCGAGCACGCCGTCCACTTCGATGCCGCCCGTTATGAGGGTCGCCGGGACGGAGCGGATGGAGGCGCTGGGGCCGGCTTGTTGGGCGCAGAGGGAGGCAGCCCCGAGCGCCAGCGCCAACGGTAGGGCAAGCCAGGATGGTGAGAGTCTGAGTTGCGAAGTGGAGAATGCCGTACGAGCTGTTTTCACGAGGGGACCCGAGGTTGGTGATGAAAGGTACAGTCTAGATGATCGTCGCCGCGGGCGGAAATTCGTTGCGCCGCGGAGCGTGAGGGCTCAGGCCCGAAGGTCGTAGCAGAGCAGGCGAGGCCCCTTGGCGTGAAGAGCGTCGCGGGTGTGCTGGACGATGTAGAGCAGGCCGCGGGAGAGGACAGGGGGCGACCAGGTTTCGCGGGCGGCGAAGAGCCAGGCGCGTGAGGATTCCTTGTAGCCGGCGGGTGTGAGGTCCATCCACAGCAAGTGGCCGAGTTCGCCGAGGGCGAGGAAGCGGCCGTTGACGTGGATCAGGTTGCCGCGGTAGGTGCTGAGCAACTGTTCGCGGCCGTTGATGGATTCCTTCCATTCGGGGGTGTGGCGCCAGACGACTTTGCCGGTTTTGGCGTCGAGGCAGGCCAGCGAGGCGTCGGGTTCGTTGCGGCCGTCGAAGCCGTAGAGGTGGCCGTTGTGCCAGATGGGGGTGTTGAAGTGGAGGCCGAAGTCGGGGGTGGTCCAGAGGGGCTTCAGCTTGAGGTCAGGGGTGATGGCGAGCATGGCGCCGCCGGTGCGGTAGCTTGCGGAGATAAAGACCTGATTGTCTGCAATGACAGGGCAGGAGGCGTTGACGGATTCGTAGCTCCGGCTGCGCCAGGGGAAGGTGGCGTCGATGGCGCCGGTGACGGGATCGAGCATGAGGAGTCCGCCGGTGGGGGGCTGGGATTCGCCGCCGGCAAAGAGGAAGACGCGGCGTTTGCCGTGGACGGTGGCGGGGATGGGAGAGGCGTAGCTGGGTCCCCAGTCGTTGCCGGCGCGCCAGAGGGGTTTGCCGGAGGCGGGGTCGAAGGCGGCGAGGGTGGGGCCGCCGGGGGCGCCGATTTGGACGATCAGCTTGCCGGATTCGAGGAGGGGTGTGGTGGCGACGCCGAAGAAGTCCTGTTTGACGCCGAAGGAGGCGCGGAGGTCGAGTTTCCAGGCGGGTTTGCCGGAGTCGAGGTGGAGGGTGTGGAGGAGGCTTTCGGCGCTGAGGGTGTGGACGAGGCCGTTGGCGATGACGGCGCTGGAGCGGGGGCCGTTGTTGTAGCCGTAGCGGTCTTCGAACTGGGTGGGGTAATCGAAGGACCAGAGGAGGGCTCCGGTTTCGGGGTGGAGGCACTCGACGATTTCGCGGTTGCCGAGGCGGTGGAGGAAGACGAGTTTGCCTTTGGCGAGGGAGGGGGAGCTATAGCCGGTGCCCTTGGTGCGTTCCCAGACGAGGGGCGGGCCGGAAGCAGGGAAGGACTTGGCGAGGTGGGTTTCCGGGGAGAAGCCGTTGTGGGTGGGGCCGAGGAAGTTGGGCCAATCGGAGGTGCGGGCGGCGGGGTTGAGGGCGCGTGGGGCGCGGTGGCGGGTGGTGGCGGCGGTGTCTTGCGCGCGTAGAGAGGTAGCGGCGAGGGAGGCGAGGAAGTGGCGGCGGCGCATGAAGGGGAGCGTACCATGCGGGCGGGCTGTCATCGGTTGGCAATTGTCGAAGTCATACAATGTGACTTATGAAACTTCGTGTGTCGATGGCGGCGGGATTTTGTGTGCTGGCGGGGTTGGCGTGGATGCGCACGGCTCCGGCGGCGAAGGACAACAAGATTCCGGCGAAGATTCTGCATGCGCCGACGGCGCAGCCGGACCGCGTGATCCTGACGTGGGCGGGGGATCCGAAGACGACGCAGGCGGTGACGTGGCGGACCGATGTGAGCGTGGCGAAGGCGGCGGCGGAGATTGCGGTGGCCGAGGATGGTCCGCTGTTTAAGAAGAAGAAGCGCGAAGTGGAGGCAAGGACCGAGGCGTACACGTCGGACCTGGGGCCGGCGCATTATCACTCGGTGCAATTCGAGGCTGACGCCATCGACGAAGTATGTGTACCGGGTGGGCGACGGGGAGAACTGGTCAGAGTGGGCGCATTTCACGACGGCGAGTGAGAAGGCCGAGCCGTTTGCGTTCGCCTATGTGGGCGATGCGCAGAACGACCTGTTTGAGATGTGGTCGCGGGTGATCCGGTCAGCGTACTCGGATGCGCCGAAGCTGAAGTTCATGATTCACGCGGGGGATTTGATCAACACGGCGGAGCGCGACGAGCAGTGGGGCGAGTGGCACAAGGCGGCGGGGTGGATCAACATGTCGGTGCCAAGCGTGCCGGTGCCGGGGAACCATGAGTATGGGAAGTTGAGCACGGGCGAGCGGGGGTTGAACCGCAACTGGCGGCCGCAGTTCACGCTGCCGGGCAACGGAGTGGCGGGGTTGGATGAGACGAATTATTACGTGGACATCCAGGGCGTTCGCGTGGTGGCGTTGAACACGAACGTGCAGCAGAAGGAGCAGGCCGAGTGGCTGGACAAGCTGCTGGAGAACAACCCGAACAAGTGGACGGTGGTGACGCACCATCATCCGATCTTCTCGACGGCGAAGGGGCGCGACAACAAGGATCTGCGCGCGGCGTTGAAGCCGGTGTATGACAAGCACCGGGTGGACCTGGTGTTGACGGGGCACGATCATTCGTATGGGCGGAGCAATGTGGTGGCGGGGAGAACCGGCGCGAGGGCGGGACGGTGTATGTGGTAAGCGTGTCGGGTCCGAAGATGTACGAGGTGACGCCGGCGGCGTGGATGCAGAGGAAGGCGGAGGACACGCAACTGTACCAGATCATCCGGGTGGATGGGGATCGGTTGGTGTATGAGTCGCGGACGGCGCGGGGGGATGTGTATGACGCGTTTGAGTTACGCAAACGGCGGAACGCGGCGAACGTGATGGTGAACAAGATTCCGGCGCGGCCGGAGAACCGGCGGGGAGTGATTGAGCCGAGCGGCGGCGAGTAGGCGAAAGGGAGGCGAGCGGCGTTTTTCGCTGGAAATTGGCGGATCGCGGGCGCATAGTTGGGGGGAGAAGCCCTGCCGCCGATCGATGCGGGAGGGGTGGCGAAACCCCTCTCTGACGAAGGAAGAAGTGGAAGTCATGAGCACGTTGGAGGCGCCGCGCGGAGAGCGTGAGCCGGCAGCCATGCCGGTGGAGCCGGGGGTAAAGGCGCTCTTGGATGAGCTGCCGGTGCCCTTGCTGGCGCTCGATGAGGACGGTCGCATTGTGTGGTCGAACCGTGCGGCGGAGCGGTTATCGGGGAGGCCCTTGAGCGCGGTGAGGCGGTTGCGTTGGGACGAGGATCTGTTGGTGACCATGGAAGGCGCGCGGCCGTTTCTGCGTCACCGTGAGGGGTATCTGTCGCCGGTGCGGGTGCAGCGGCTGGGGCCGCGGCGGGCGCTGTTAGGCGAGGGGAGCGAGTTGCTGTGCGTGACGGATGCGACCCCGTCGCTGAGCATTCTGGAGTATGCGCGGCGGTTTCCGGAACTGGATTTGACGGATCCGTTGACGCAGGTGGGGAACCGGAGGCTGGCGGGGCTGGAGGTGGAGTCGCATCTGATCCGGTATCAACTGCACCGTCAGGATTTCGGGGCGGTGCTGTTCGACGTGGACATGGTGCATTGCGTGAACGAGCGGTTAGGGTATGACTGCAGCGACCGGGCGCTGGCGGGAGTGGCGCGGACGTTGTGCGGGTGTCTGGAGGAGCACGACACGCTCTGCCGGTGGGGAGGCGATCAGTATCTGGCGCTGGTGGTGGGCGATGCGGCGACGGTGGAGGGGCGGGCGGAGTTGTGCCGGTGCGCCGTGGAGCAGGCGCGGCTGGAGTGGGGCGACGAGAGTGTGGCGCTGACGGTGTCGGCGGGAATTGAGATGGCGACGCCGGGGGCGCATCCTGGAGGACCTGGTGGGGCGGGCGGAGTTCCGGCTCCGCATGAGCAAGAGGCTCGGGCGGAACCGGATCACATCCAGCCGTTCGGATCACGCGGCGTAGAAGGCGCGGGCGGCTTCTACGCCGCTTGCCTTGGGGGTGAAGCCTTCGGCGCGGAACGCGGCTTCCATTCGGTCGAGCAGCAGGAGGACGTTTTCCTCACGCGAGCCGGCGCCCATGATGCCGATCCGGAAGACTTTGCCGGCGAGGGGTCCAAAGCCGCCGAGGATTTCGATGCCGTCGCCGTCCATGAGGCGCTTGCGGATGGCCATGTCGGTGATGCCTTCGGGGACGCAGGGGGTGTTCAGCGCCCAGAGGCGCTTGCCGGGGGCGACGAGCATGCTGAGGCCCATCGCTTCGAGGCCGGCGACGAAGGCTTTGTGATTGCGCTCGTGGCGGGCAAAGCGCGCCGGGAGCCCTTCTTCGCGGATGATCTCGAGGGCTTCGCGCACGGCGTAGAACATCGAGATGGGCGCGGTGTGGTGGTAGCGGTGGGAGGCGCCGTAGTATTCGTCGAGGAGTTTGAGGTCGAGATACCAGCTCTTGTGTGAGGAGGTGCGGTTGCGCAGGGCTTCCAGGGCGCGGGGAGAGATGGAGATGGGGGCCAGTCCGGGAGGCGCGCCGAGGCCTTTCTGGCTGCAGGAGTAAGGCGGCGTCGATGCCGGTTTCGTCGATGTTGCAGGGCATGGTGCCGAGCGCGGTGACGCAATCGGCGATGACGAGCGCGCCCACTTCGTGAGCGGCTTCGCAGATGGCCTTGCCGGGCTGGACGACGCCGGTGGAGGTTTCGGCCATGACGTAGGCGACGACGTTGGGTTGCTCGCGTTTGATGAAATCGCGGGCTTCGTCGTCGGAGAAGTTTTCGCCCCAGGGTTTCTCCAGGCGGACGACGTTGGCGCCCTGGCGTTTGCCCATTTCGGTGAGGCGGTCGCAGAAGAAGCCGTTGGCGAGGACGGCCATTTTCGAGCCGTCGTCGATGAAGTTAGAGACGCAGGCTTCCATGCCGGCGCTGCCGGTGCCGGAGATGGCCATGGTGAACTGGTTGGTGGTGCCGAAGGCCTGGGCGAGGAGGGTGCGGATCTCCTCGGAGATCTGGAAGAAGTAGGGATCGAGGTGGCCGACGATGGGCTGTGCCATGGCGGCGTAGACGCGAGGTTCCACCATGCTCGGGCCGGGGCCCATCAGGAGCCGCTTGGGCGGCGTGAGAGTACACGTCGACTGAGACATAAGGTTCTAGTCTACAATGCGGGCGGCGGCGGGCTGGAATATTGGGGGAGCGTTGGTGGCGGGGGGCGGGTACGGGCGGGCTCGCGAGCGCGGGGCGCGGGTGGGGATAGAATGTATGGTTCCGGTGAGCAGGAGACATTCATGACCAATCCTCGAAGAACCTTTGTGAAGACGGCGGCGGCGGCAATTGCGACGGCGCGGTTCCCGATTTTAGGGGCGAACGATCGCGTGAACCTGGGGCTGGTGGGCCTGGGGGGACGCGGGAACGACCACATGAATTTTTACGGGAAGCTGAGCACGGAGGCGCGCATTGCGGCGGTGTGCGACGTGAACCAGGCGGCGCGCGAGCGGGCGGTGGCGAAGATCAAGAAAGAGCAGGGGCATGATCCGAAGGAGTATGCGGACATGCGGACGATGTTTGAGTCAAAGGACATCGACGCGGTGTCGGTGGCGACGCCGAACCACTGGCATGCGCTGTCGGCGATCTGGGCGTGCCAGGCGGGCAAGGACGTGTATGTGGAGAAGCCGGCGAGCCACAACGTGTTTGAGAGCCACCAGATGGTGGCGGCGGCGCGGAAGTATAAGCGGATGGTGCAGGTGGGTTCGCAGAGCCGGTCGATTCCCCACAAGATGAAGGCGATTCAGATGATCCGCGAAGGGGCCATCGGGCAGTTGTACCATGTGCGCGGCCTCTGTTACCGGCGGCGGTTTTCGATGGGAGTGTCGCCCGATGAGCCCGTGCCGGCCGGTTTGGATTGGGATCTGTTCCTCGGGCCGGCGCAGTGGAAGCCCTACAGCAAGAACAAATTCGCCTACAACTGGCACTGGTTCTGGGACACCGGCAACGGCGACATCGGCAACCAGGGCGTGCACGAGATGGACATTGCGCTGTGGGGGCTGGGGCGGACGGGTTGGCCGCAAACGGTCTCCGCGACGGGCGGCAAGTATGCGTGGAAAGACGACCAGGAGACGCCGAACACGCAGCATGCGGCCTTTGAGTTCGGCGACTCTCAAATTACCTTTGACGTGCGCAACCTGCCGACGCCGCCCGAAGGCCTGGCGCCGATGCGGGGCCCCAATTACGTAGGCGATATCTTCTTCGGCGATGGCGGGTTCATCGTGATGGACCATGGCGGGTTCCAGTTGTACAAGAGCACGGCGGGCAACATCAGCGGCGACGCGGCGCGCGGGTCGGGCGCGGGTTCGCGCGAGAAGTATGAACTGGTGTTGACCGAGAAGCCGTCAGGCGAAGACACGATTCCGCACATGAAAAACTTCCTCGATGCGGTGCGGTCGCGCGATTACACGAAGCTGAACGCGGAGATTGCCATTGGGGCGCGGTCGGCGTCGTTCTGCCATCTGGCGAACATTGCGTACCGCGTGAAGCGGACGCTGCGGATGGACCAGTCGAGCGGGCGGTTCCTCGGTGATGCGGAGGCCAATTCGTTGCTGACGCGGGATTACCGGGCGCCGTATGTAGTGCCCGAGAAGGTGTAAGGGCCGGCTCGCTTGCGCTCGCGGCTTGGAAACGAGCCGCGTGCGTGGGCGCGGCCGCCGCGCTACTCCACCACGCAAATTTCAGGCAGGTTGCGGTAGTCCTCGGCGAAGTCGAGCCCATAGCCCACCACGAACTCATCGGGCACCGTGAACCCGCAGTAGGTGGCCTGAATCGGCCGCAGCCGCCGCGACGGTTTGTCGAGCAGCGTGGCCACTTTGATCGAACGCGGCTTGCGCTGCTCGAGCAGGTGAATCAGATAGGTCAGCGTCACCCCGGTGTCGACGATGTCCTCGACGACGATGATGTCCATGCCTTCCAGCGACACGTCGATGTCCTTGGTCAGCCGCACCTCGCCCGACGACGTCTTCCCCCGGCCGTAGCTGCTGATGCCGATGAACTCCACGCGCACGTGGCGCGGAATGGCGCGCACGAGGTCAGCCAAAAAGATCCATGAGCCCTTGAGAATGCCGATCATGTAGATCGGCCCTTCCGGGTAGTCCTTGTGGATCTGCTCGCCCATCTCCTGGATGCGGGCGTGGATCTTGTCGCGGGGAATCAGAACTCGCAGCTTGCTTTCGGAGGGCTCGGGCATGGAAGCACGATTGTACCAAGCGCCCGTGACGATGCCGTTGCGATCGGGCCCGGCGGCCGGCCCCTGCGATCAGCCAGTGCTGCTAGTCGGCGCGGCGGATGCGCCCGCTCGGCGGCCCGATGTGGATGTGCGCCGCCGAGGCTTTGCCGCGCACCGGAGCGCGGAACAGGAAGTAGGGCACGCGCAGCGATTCCAGATGCTTTCGCAGCCACTGCCCTTCGGCCGAATCCGGGTCCACGGCTACGTCGATGCGCCCTCGGTGGTCGTAGCCCAGCGCCTTATGGAAGGCCGTCTCGCCCTTGGCGCTCACCGGAATGCCGCGTCCGAACCGAGCCTCAAACGCCAGCACGGTGTCGCGCCAGTGCGAGGTGAGAAACACGCCGTCGCCGGAGAACTTCTCGGCCACCGGCAGCGGACCATAGGGCACGAGCGGCACATCCTCTTCGCGCTGCTCATATTCGGCTTCGCGGCGCGCGATCTCTGAGATCTCCTTGAGCAACTGGGCCCGCGTCGTGGCCGCGTCGAACGCCCGCTTCATGCGGTCCATGTCTTCCAGAAACGGCGTCAGGCTGACGCGCGAGGCCGCGCCGGCCTCCACCTTTTCCTTGGCCTGCTCGACGGCTTCGCGCCGCCGCGCCAGCCGCCGCTCGGCCGCCGCCACCATCTCATCGGCCTGCTCGGGCGTGAGCTCTTCCACTTCCAGCTTGCCGTAGAGCGTCTCGCGCAGGATGGCCTCGTCCTTGAGGTCGTCCCTCTTCTTCAGCAGGTGATCGAGCGCCAACCGCGGCGCCGCCCCCGTGGCCACCAGCTCTTGCAGGCGTTCCACCTCGCGCGCCAGTTCCTGCTCGGAAGCGGCGCCGGGCGCGGATTGGGCGCACAGTGCGGCGGCGCACACCAATCCCGCGGCGATGGCAGTCAAACGCATGCACCTCCATTTTAGTACGATGAGGCAGAGGAGCATCGCACATAGCCACGAAAAAGACCGCAGGGTCCGCCGCCGCAAAAACCGTCCGCCGCAAGCCGGCCAAGAAAGCCACCCCACCGCCCTCAGCCGCCGTCGCCGCCCTGGAAGCACCGCCGCCGCCCAACTGGCTCATCGCCGTGGAAGCCGCCCTGAACAAGAAGGCCAGCGGGGTCCGTGCGCTCGATCTGCGTCCGGTCACCACGTTTGCTGACTGGTTCGTGCTCTGCAGCGGCGCCAACCAGCGCCAGATTCAGGCCATCGCCGACGAGGTGGAAAAGTCGCTCAAGCAAGTGGGCGAGCGCCCCAACTCGGTGGAAGGCTACAGCAACGCCGAGTGGGTCCTGATGGACTACGGCGACATGGTGGTTCACGTCTTCACCGAGTCGGCGCGCGCCTATTACGACCTCGACCGGTTGTGGCGCGATGCCCCGGAGCTTGCGCTGCCCGCCGCGACTCGATAGAGTCCTGGCATGCGTCTTCTCGCCTGCACACTGCTCGCCACCGCCGCGTTCGCCCAGCGCGCTCCGCAGCCCGCTCCTATCCAGTCGCCTGAAATCCACCCCGATGCCCGCGTCAGCTTCCGGTTGCGCGCGCCCAAGGCCACCGCCGTCGCCCTGCGCGGCGAGTGGATGGCCGCCAACACGACCGAGGCCATGACGAAGTCAGAAGACGGCGTCTGGTCGGTCACCGTCGGTCCGCTCACGCCGGAGCTCTATACCTATAGCTTCATCGTCGACGGCGCCTCGATGGTCGATCCGGCAAACCCGCTGCTGAAGGAAGGCAACCGCGGCCCGACGAGCATGGTCGACATCCTGGGCCCGCCGGTCAACTTCTTTGCCTGGCGCGATGTGCCGCACGGCACCGTCCACGTTCATCACTACTACTCCAAGGCCGTTCACGCCAACCGCCGCGTGCACGTCTATACGCCGCCCGGCTATGAGTCGTCGAAGGACGCCTTCCCCGTGCTCTACCTGCTGCACGGCTCCGGCGACACCGACGCCGAATGGGCCACCGTGGGCCGCGCCGGCATGATCGCCGACAACCTGCTCACCGACGGCCGCGTGCGCCCCATGATCATCGTCATGCCCGACGGCCACGCCGTGAAATCAGGCGACCGCGCCGCCCGCTCGCGCAACACCGAGCTGTTTGAGGCCGACCTCATGGGCGACATCCTGCCGCTCGTCGAAAAGACCTACCGTGTGCAGGCCGACCGCGGCTCGCGCGCCATCGCCGGCCTCTCCATGGGCGGCGCGCAGACGCTCAACATCAGCCTCCGCCACCTCGACAAGTTCGCCTACATCGGCGTCTTCAGCTCGGGCATCTTCGGTTCCAGCGGCTCCACTGACGAGTTCAAGAAGCAGCACGCCGCCGTGCTCAGCAAGGGCGCCGAGTGGAACAAGCAGATCCGCCTGTTCTGGGTCGGCATCGGCAAGGACGACTTCCTGCTGGAATCCAACAATTCCATGCTTGCCGTGCTGAAAGAGAGCGGCATCCAGACCGACTTCCGCCTCACCGACGGCGGCCACGTCTGGAAGAACTGGCGCCTCTACCTGCGCGACTTCCTGCCCCGCCTCTTCCGCGAACGCTCCTGAGGCCCGCTGCGCATGCATCGCCGTAGGCTTCTCTTGGGCGGGCGGACTCGCGGGCGGGCTCGCCGCGCTCACTGCCTGCCACCGCTCGGGCAAACCCGTCGTCGGCGTCGTGCCCAAGGGCGCCAACCACATCTTCTGGCAAACCGTTCACGCCGGCGCGCTGCAGGCGGCCAGTGAATACGGCTTTGAGATCGAATGGAACGCCCCCACGCTCGAGGTGGATTCCAGCCGCCAGATCGAGATCGTCGAGTCGATGGTGAACCGCCGCCTGGCCGGCATCGTCCTGGCGCCGGTGGATCGCACAGCGCTCGTCTCCGTCGTCGAACGCGCGGCCAAGCTCGCCATCCCCGTCTCCATCTTCGATTCGGCCATCGACACGCCCCAGCGCCTCACCTATGTCGCCACCAACAACCGCGAAGGCGGACGCATCGCCGCCCGCCGCATCGGCGCCGTCCTGGGCGGCAAGGGCAAGGCCGGCATCATCGGCTTCATGCCCGGCAGCGCCTCCACCATGGAGCGCGAAGAGGGGTTCGAGGAAGAGCTGAAGGCCAAGTTCCCCGGCATCGCCCTCGCCGGTCTCCAGTTCGGCATGGCCAACCGCGCCAAAGCCATGGCCGCCGCCGAGAACATGATGGCCGCCCATCCCGACCTGAACGCTCTCTTCGCCGACAACGAATCCAGCTCATCCGGCGCGGTCCAGGCACTCAAGTCGCGCAACGCCCGCCATGTGAAGCTGGTCGCCTTCGATGCTTCCGAACAGTTAGTGAACGATCTGCGCCAAGGCTGGATCGATGCCATCGTCGCCCAGAACCCCTTCAAGATGGGCTACGAATCGACGAAAGCGATTGGTGAGAAACTGGCCGGGCGAGCGCCCGCGACGGAAATAGACTCCGGCATCGAACTGGTTACCGCGGCCGACCTGTCACGCCCGGAGATCCGCGATCTCCTGCTGCCCGACCTTTCACGCTGGCTCAAGCCCGGCCCGGCCGCTCATTGATCCACTGGCGCCGGCGCCGGTACAAACTCCAGCTCCCATAGCGATATGCCATGGATGTAGAGACGCGCCTTGCGTCCGGCAAGCGTGTCCGTCTCGCCTTCCTCCACGCCGATCACCTGCGGATACCAGCCCGGACCATAGCCCACATCGTCGATGATCTTCCTCGGCTCGCTCCACGAGGCCGGATCGGCCACGTCGCCCGCGAAGGCAATGTAGATGCCCTCCTGCGGCCAGCGTTCGCCGCAGCAGGACTTGCTGAGCAGCATCACATACTGCCCGAGGTGCGTATTGTAGTGCAGCGATGGTCCCCAGAAGGAGTCCGTGTTGGCGGCCTGCCAGGCCACCTTCGCCGGCAGAATGGGCGTCACCAGTCCTCCGAGCCCCGGTTCGCCCCAATCGCCGTCGCGCCACTTCCACACCGCTCCCGCCGGACCCCAGCGGTCGCCCACGGCCATGCGCGCCACCGAGATGCCCTGGCCTTCCACCGCGCCGCCATAGTTGCCGAAGTAGAAGTAGAGATACTCGCCCGCGCGGTCGGCAATTACTGAGAAGTCTCCATGCCCGCCCGCGAAGAAGCCGTTCTTGGCTGAACAGTCCGGCGCATCGGCGGCCGTCATCACGATGCCCAGGTCCTGCCAGGTAAGCCCGTTGTCGAACGAGACCGCCGCGCCAATTTCAGGCGAGGTCAGCCCGTTCGCACACACCCCGCCCGGTTCATGGTGATACCAGGCGAACAACACGCCATCGGGATCCTTCCACACCGCTTCCATCCAGAACGGCAGATGCTGCATCTGCAACCCGTCCACCCATTCCGTCGTCTCGAAGTAGAATTGATTCCAACCCGTGCTCACCAGCGAGTAGCCGGTTGAGTTCAACATGCGGAAGCCGGCGTCGGACCACCACACCGGGCTATTGGAATCCACGCCGCCCGGCATGTAGACCGCGTCGGCGGACTTCACCTGCACATTCTGTGCGATGCTTGCCGTCGCCAGCGTCATCGCCAAAAGGAAGGCACGAATAGAAAACTGCATGACCACACTGTAGAGATGCTCTCTCTAAGTCATTGAGTTACCGGGTATTTCGTAAAAGAGATTGTTAGGAAAGTTAAAGGTGGCATTGTAAAACTTTCCTCATATTTACGCCGATCTGTAAGAGATAATTGATCCACGACGCTCGCGATGTTCCTTGTTCCCCACCGGCTGCTCCTTTACATTGCCCTCGCCAGCGTGTCTTTTCTTGCTGCCCAGCCTTCCCCGCACCCCCGTCCGCAGCTCATGCGCCGCAAATGGCAGCCTCTGGCGGCGGCCTCGTCCTGCGCGCCGGCACGGGCGAACGAGACCGCCGCATGCACGCAGCGCGTCGCACTTACTCCGCCCGGCAACGGCCAGCAGGTGTTCCTGCATCTCGAAAGCGGCGAGGGAGAACTGCGAGTGAACGAAACCGTGCTGGCGCTGCCGGGGGCCACGCACGGCGCCGGCGTCGACATCACGAGCGCGCTGCGTCCCGGCAAGGAGCAGCAGGTTTCGCTGCGCGCTCCCCACGCCGCCCGCGCGCTCGCCGCCGGCTGGTGGGAGGTGGCTCCGGCGCATCGCATCACGCGCGTGCTGGCCGACACAGTGCCCACGGCAGAGGCACTGAATGTCACCGTCAGCGCGAACTCGCCCGGCGTGGTGGACGTCGAACTCCGCGATGGCGCGCAGGTGGTGGCCGCCGCCAAAGGAGCCGCCGGAGAGAAGCTGTGGCTCAAGCCCGCCCGCCCGCGCTTGTGGTCGCCGTCCGATCCGTTTCTGTATCAGCTCAGCGTTCACCTTGACTCAGGCGACAGCGTTGCCAGCTACGCCGCCCTGCGCACCGTCACCGTCGCCAAGGATGCGCGCGGGGTGCTGCGCACGCACCTCAACGGGCAGCCGGTCTTTTTCCACGGGATGGAGTTACAAGGCATCGATGCCGCCCAGTGGCCCGACCCGGCCGCCATCAAGCGCCTCGGCTACAACACGGTCCGCCTGCGCGCCATCGCCCCGCCTGCCTGGTATTCCGCCTGCGACCGCGCCGGCCTGCTCGTCTGGCAGGACCTGCCCGTGCCCGTCTCGCGTGCCGCCACGCTCGCCGTCGTGGAAGCGCTGCGTGTGTTCCCTCGCTTGCCCTGTGGACTCTCTTCGACGAAGGCAACGGTCAGGAAGCCCTCGGCCTCGACGCGGCCCGCTCCCTGGCCGGCGAAATCGCCCGCCTCGACCCGGCCCGCCTCGTCAACGGCGCCAGCGGCTGGTTTGACACCGGCAACGGCCAGGTGCGCGCGCTGCACTTCTCCCCCGGCCCGGCCATGTTCGACCCCGGCCCGCGCCGCGCCTCCCTCCTCGCCCGCTACGGCCAGCTCGCCGCCGCCACACGCGCGGAACTCCGCCGCGACTACCGTGCCCTCATGGGCAAGCTCAGCCTCTACCGCGCCATCGGCCTCTCCGGCGCCATCTATTCGCCCGCCAACCCCGCCAACCCCGCCAACCCCGCCAGCCACGCCAGCCACGCCCAGTTCACAACCCGCGCCGGCGAAGAGTGGCTCACGGCGCTCCACCAGCGCATGCTCACCAACTCGCCCGCCGTGGAACAACTCGCCGGCGGCGACGAGCCCTGGGAGTTCACCCTCTCCGAAGCCGGGGCCGCGCGCGAAGGGTGGCGCACCGGGGCGGGCAGTTTCGGCACAGCCTTCCGCAACGTCCAACCGGGCACCCCCTGGACCGCCCCCGCCATGCGTCTGCGCCGCAACTTCCGCTTCGCCCCCTCCGCCGCCGAGCCCTACCTCGTGCACTGGGCCATTCGCGGCGCGCAACTCGACGTGCGGCTCAATGGCGAGCCCGTGCTGCATGCCAGCGGCGACGGTCCTGAAGGCGCGGCCTTCCTCTCGCTCAAGAGCCACCCCGCCCTCCGCAACGGCGACAACCTGATCACCATCGACGCCCGCCGCGCTCCCAACTCCCCCCACGCCGCCTTCGACGCCCGTCTCATCGCCGTCAACGGCGACAAACTTGCCTTCGCCGACCCCGAATTCACCCGCCGCCCCGAATACCCGCTCACCGCGGTCGACAACGGCGCCGCCGACCTGACCCTGCTCGCCCCGCTCTTCACCCACATCCGCGGCCGGCGCGGACGACCCGCTCCCATCGCCCCCTCCACCACCTTTCTCCGCGATCTCGGCCCCGCTACCCCCGAACAGGCGTACTACGCCCTGCTCTCGGCCCGCTCCGCCGGCTTCGATGGCGTGGCCCTGCGCCTCTCCGCCTCCACCCCCGCCGAGCGCGAGGCCTCCGAGCTCACCATCCGCAACATCCAGGAGTGGATGAAAGCCCAGCCCGGCCCCGCGCCCCTGCTCCACATCAACGGCCTCACCGCCGCCGGCTTCGCCGCCAAGGGCCCGCGCGCGTCGCTCTTCTTCCTGCCCACGCCTGAAAAGCCCACTCCCCCCGCCGCTGTCGCCCTCACCGGCTTCCCCGGCACGGGCGAGGCTTGGCTGGATCACCTCCGCCTCCTCCTCCAGGCCGCCCAGAGCCAGTGGCCGCTCCATGTCGAAGCCGCCACGCCCAACCTCTTCGCCTACGCCACCTATCTGCTGGGCGTCGAGTCGAAATCCCCCACCGCCCCTGTCCGCCTCGTCGTGCCCCCTCGCCGAACTGGAGGAGCACTTCGCGTGGCCCATCGGCGAACCCACCGAAACCACCCCGCCCCAGCAGCTTGACCGCATGAAAGCCCCCGGCACCTCGATCTACCAGCGCCGCTTCGCCAACGGCCTCGTCGCCGTCAATCCCACCGACGTCCAGCAGACCCTCCGCCTCGACTCCTCGCTCCTCGACCCCGCCACCCGCCTCGTCTCGCAGCGTTTCGAACTCCCCCCGCGCTCAGCCAAAATCCTCCTCCGCCCCGGCACGCCCGGTTTGGCAGACCGGATGCAATAACTTCTGCTCCTGGGAAGGAGGGCGCGCGTGTCAAGAGTTGAATATCTGGCCGCCATGGTCCGCATCGTCATCGGCTGGCACTTCCTCTACGAAGGCCTGGTCAAACTGATGTACCCCGGTTGGACCTCAGCCGGCTACCTGAAGGGCAGTGTCGGCCCCTTCAGCAGCCCTCTTCCAATGGCTGGGCGCACAGACCTCTCTCATGCCGGTAGTGGATTTCCTCAACATCTGGGGGCTCATCGCGGTGGGTCTTGGCCTCATGTTGGGTGTGCTTACGCGCACGGCAGCGGCCGGAGGCGTAGTGATGCTCCTCACCTACTACCTCTCCTACCCGCCCCTGTTTGCTCCCGTCGGCGGCGGCAATGGCGACGGCCACTTCCTCATCGTCAACCGCAACCTGATCGAGATCTTCGCCCTGGCCCTGGTCGCCTCCGTCCCCGGCACACGGTTTGGCTTGGACGCCCTGGCCCGTCTCCGCTCGGGTGTCGCCGCCGGAGCGGCCAACCTCGCCGGCGCCTCCCGCCGCGAAGTGTTGGCCGCGCTGGCCGGCGTGCCCGTCCTCGGCGCCTTCGTCTGGAGCGTCTTCCGCAAACATGGCTACCGCAGCTTTGAAGAGATGAACCTCACTCGCCGTACAGTGGAGGGCAACAAAGCCACCGCCGGGGCCACCATCCGCAGCTTCTCCTTCACCAGCGTCCGCGACCTCAAGGGCCGCCTCCCCATGGGCCAGATCAAGGGTCTCCCCTTCAGCCGCATGATCCTCGGCGGCAACCTCATCGGCGGCTGGGCGCACGCCCGCGACCTGATCTACGTCTCCAAGCTCGTCAAGGCCTACCACCACCGCGAGAAGATCTTTGAAACCTTCGCCATCGCCGAGCAGTGCGGCGTCAACGCCATCCTCACCAACCCGCTGCTCTGCGACACGATCAACGACTACTGGCGCAACGGCGGCAAGATCAAGTTCATCTCCGATTGCGGCGGCAAGGATGTGCTGGCCATGATCCAGCGCTCCATCGACCGCGGCGCGGCGGCCTGCTACATCCAGGGCGCGGTGGCCGACGAACTGGTGGCCAAGGGCCGCTTCGACACCATCGCCGCCGGCCTCGACCTGATTCGCAAGAACGGCCTCCCGGCCGGCATCGGCGGCCACAAACTGGCCACCATCCAGGGCTGTGTTGATAAGGGCCTCCGCCCCGACTTCTGGATGAAGACGCTGCACACCTGCAACTACTGGTCAGCCCAGCCCAAGGACGAGCACGACAACATCTGGTGCACCGATCCCGCCGAGACCGCCGCTTACATGCGCGGCCTCAAGGAACCCTGGATCGCCTTCAAGGTCCTCGCCGCCGGAGCCCTCAAACCCGAGGCCGGCTTCCGCTACGCCTTCGAGCAGGGCGCCGACTTCATCTGCGTCGGCATGTACGACTTCCAGGTTGTGGACGACGTGAACATCGCGCTGAGCGTGCTGAACGGCAACCTGGTGCGCCAGCGGGAGTGGTTCAGCTAGGGGCGCGTGGTTCACCCAGGAAGGCGCGGCTACTCTTCCTCGTGGTCGCCCGCCTCCGTCCCCTCCAACTCATCGGCCTGCTCGGAATGCCGCCGCAGCGCCTGAATGCTCGCCGCGCTGGAAAACCCCGCATACCGCAGCCGCCGGAACGCCGCCGCCAGGTTCTTCGGCTCGGCCAGGTACTCCGGCAGCACCTTCCCGCGGAACTTCCGCGCCAGGTATTGTTCGATGAGCGCCACCTCGTCGGTCCCCTCGAAGACCTTGGCCACCGCCTTTTCGGCCTTATTCGCGTCCACGCTGCGCGCCCGCAGATCGCGCATCACGCGCTGTTTGCCATGCCCCCGGCTCTCCAGTCGGGCCGAAGCATACCCTTCGGCAAAGCGCGCATCGTCCACGTAGCCGTACTCGCGCAGTTTGGCTACCACGGCGTCGATGGCCGCCGCCGACTCGGCCCGCCGCTTCAGCCGCGTGCGCAGTTCCCGTTCCGTTTGCGCCTTCACGCTGAGTGACTTCAGCGCGTAATCGAGCAGCTTCGGCTCATCCAGTTGCGGCGGCGCGGCGCGCTTTGTGGCAGCTTTTTTGAAACCCATCTCTACCTGACATCCCTCATACTACTGGAGTAAACTGGAGACACCAAGAAAGGATTTCACCATGGACGAAGATAAGAAGCTTTCGTATTTCTTCCTCGGAATGGGGATCGGCGTTGCTGTGGGGATCCTGTTTGCCCCCAAGTCGGGCGAAGAGACCCGCGAACTGATCCGCTCCAAAGCGGGTGAGGGCAAAGATTTTCTGAAGCGCCGCGGCGAGGAAGCCCGCGAGTCGGCCACTGAATGGGTGGAGCGCGGACGCACCGCCGTTGGGCGTCAGAAGGAACAGCTTTCGGCCGCCGTCGAAGCCGGCAAACAGGCCTATCGCGAAGCCGTCACCGGCGACGCCGAGATGGGCTAAGGTCCGTTTCTCAGGTGAATTCCCGCGCCGCCTAATGACCATGGGCGGCGCAACCGATCATAAAGGCAGGGACTCCGCATGGAACCGCAAGTCAGCAACGTAATCGTCTCCATCGCGATGTGCATCGTCGCGGTCGCGGTGCTGTTTCAGGCCGCCATGGTCTTTGGCATGTACAAGGCGGCCAAGGAACTGCGCGACAAGATGAACGTGTTCCTGCCCAAGGCCGAAGTGCTGCTCGGCTCGGCTGAAAAATCGCTCAACGAAAGCCGCGCCGAAATCAAGGACATCACCACCAAGGCGCGCACCATGATGGATGCCGCCCAAACGCAGCTCACTCGGATCGACACCGTCGTCACCGACGCCACCGGCCGCGCCAAGGTTCAACTGGAACGCGTCGAGATGATAGTCGACGACACCCTGAGCCGTGTCCACGGCACGGTCATGGAGTTGAACGACGGTGTGTTGAGGCCGGTCCGCGAAGTGAATGCGCTCGCCCTTGGCGTGCGCGCCGCGCTTAGCTCCTTGCTCAAGGGCGGCCGGCCTTCGGTGGCGCAGGCCACCGCCGACGAAGAGATGTTCATTTGAGGGGCCACGCAACCTCTCCCAACCTCTCCCCACCTGGGGCGCCATCCCCGCAATGATTGACGTCCACTCCCATATTCTCCACGGGTTGGACGACGGAGCGGCCACCTTCGACGTAAGCCTGGCCATGGTCCGGCTGGCCGCCGAATGGGGCACCACCGACATCGTCGCCTCACCCCACTCCAACCTCGAATACAAGTTCGACCCCGCCGTGGTCGAATCCCGCCTTGCTGAACTGCGCGAAGCCGCAGGCGACACCGCGCCACGCCTCCACTACGGCTGCGACTTCCACCTCTCGTTCGACAACATCCAGGACGCCGTCGCCCACCCCACCAAATACACCATCAACCATGGCCGCTACCTGCTGGTCGAATTCAGCGACCTCGTCATCTTCCCCAACACCACCGAGATCTTCGCCCGCCTCCTCGACGCAGGCATGATCCCTGTAATCACTCATCCCGAGCGCAACACGCTGCTCCAGCAGAAGCTCGACAAGCTGCGCGAATGGGCGGCGATGGGCTGCCTGCTGCAGGTCACCGCGCAGTCGTTCAACGGCCGCTTCGGACGCCGCGCCGAACGCTTCAGCCGCCTCCTGCTCGACGAGGATCTCGTCCACGTCGTCGCCAGCGACGCCCACGACACCCAGCACCGCCCGCCCAATCTGGGCGAAGCCTATGAGTGGCTGGCGCGCGAGAAATCCGAAGCCCTCGCCGAGCGCCTCTGCGTTGCCAACCCCGGCGCCGTCATCCGCAGCGAGCCCCTGCCCGACCCCGCCACCATCCTGGCAACCGGCGCCGCCACGGCAACCGGCGGCCGGAAGTGGTATCAATTCTGGAAGTAGATGCGGCTTGTCCTACTCGCGCTCGCTCTGGCCTGCGCTGCCCCGGCGCAGGTCCACGCCACGCCCATGTCCGGGCGCTGGTTTTCCGCTGATGCTGAAGGCCTGAAGAAGCAGGTGGCCCAGGCCCACACGCTGGCCACAGCCCGTCAAGGCAATCTCACCCCGCGTCCCCACCTCGCCGGACTCATCGTCCCCCACGCCGGCCTCGACTACTCCGGCGCCGTCGCCGCCGAAGCCTGGCAACTCGCCGCCGCCCATCCGCGCAACCGCACCATCATCCTGCTTGCCTTCTCCCACAAAGGCGGCCCACGCGGCGTCGTCTCGCCCAAGGTCAGCGCCTACAAGACGCCGCTCGGAACCATCCCCGTCAACACCCGCGTTGCCGCCGAGCTTGGTTTCCCCCAGGTGGCCGAAGGCGAGCTTTGCGACCACTCGCTCGAAAACCAGCTTCCCTTCCTCCACGGCATCGTTGGCGAAGCGGGCTTCGTGCCGCTCTACGTCGGCCCGCTCACGCCCTCGGAACTCGACGCCGCCGCAAAGAAGCTCGCCGCCCGCGCCGCCCAGGGGGATCTCATTGTCGCCTCCAGCGACTTCACCCATCACGGCGCCGCCTACGGCTACCAGCCCTTCCCGCAAAACGACACTCTCCCCGAACAACTCCGCGACCGCGCCCTCGAAGCCTTCGAGCACATCGGCTCGCTCGACGTTCCGCTCTTTGACCGTTTCCTCGCCGAAACCGGCGACACCATCTGCGGCGTCCACCCCATCCGCCTGCTGATGGCCACGCTCCACGCCGCCCGCCTCCCTCAGGGCCGCGTCTATATGTCCACGTTCTATTATGTGAACCCCGGCCAGCTTACGCGCGACTGGAGCCTGGCCGTCAGCTACGGCGCGCTCGCCTTCCACCCGGCGCAATCGTTCGGCGTCGCCGAGCCTGACCGCAAGGCGCTGCTCGCCCACGCCCGTGCCACGCTCGACTCCGGCAAGCCCGCCGACGCCCCGCTCGCCCATCTGAAGCAGCGCACCGGCGTCTTCGTCACGCTCAAGAAGAAGGGCGAACTGCGCGGCTGCATCGGCACCCTCTCCCCCCGCACCGCCCTTCCCGCCACCATCGCTGACCGCACCCTCGCCGCCGCCAAATCCGATCCCCGCTTCCCGCCCTACACGGCTAGCGAAGGCCCCGTCACCCTCGAACTCTCGCTGCTCACCCCGCTCCGCCGCCTGCCCGATTGGCGCGCCTGGCAACCGGGCATGGGCGCCGTCCTGATGGTGAAGGACAAGGATGGCCAGCAGCAGGGCGGCCTCCTGCTGCCGCAAATCGCCGCCGAAAACGGCTGGGGCCGCGACGAGTTCCTCAAGAACCTCTCGCTCAAAGCCGGCGTCCCGCCCGATTCCTTCAAGCGCCGCGACGCCCGCCTCTATGTCTTCGAAGCCCAGGTGTTCGCCGAAGCCGACGCCGCCGCCAATGGGGCCGGGCCAACCCCCGCCGCCAAGAGGGCAGGGCATTAGACTGAAAAGGTGATCTGGCTCGCCCTCCTCGCCGCCGCTCTGCCTCTCGTGGCCGCCGATAGCGCCCGCGAAGTCGCCGAGCAACTGCGCAAGCCAGAGCTTGACCCCTCCGCCTGCTACCGCGTCCGCGACCTCGCCTTCTCCCGCGAAGACCTCCGCTTCTATTTCACCGACGGCTGGCTCATCTTCGGCAAGCCCATCAATGGCCGCTATCACACCGCCGTCTTCGAACGCGAGGCCGAATCGGGCGACGCCGAGGTCCTCCTGCTGCCCCCCTCCAAGGGCGAACGCATCTCGCTCGCCAAATTCACCGGCTCGCCGAATCTCAACGAGCATCTTCACCAGGCCATCCTCATCTTCTCCGACGACACCGGCAACCGCCTCCTGCAGCTCATCCGCGATCAGGGCGAACCCAAGCTCAGCGCCGAAATGGGCCACCTGCTGGCCGCGAAATGGCGCGACCCGGTGGTCAACCTCACCACCAGCTTCCTCTCCAAACTCGTCGATCACGTCTACGGCGAATGGCCCATCGCCGACGGCTTCTTCTATGCCGGACTCACCGGCCGCACGCTGGGCAACTTCGACCTCTTCCACGACCCCGGCGCCCTCGACCAGCTCTACGCCGGCCGCCTCGCCTACCGCGACAACGTTCCCTACTACGACATCTGGACCACCTTCCCGTCGCGCCCCTTCCGCACCGGCCAGCGCCAGCCCCTGCCGCCCTCTTTCGCCATGGACAACATCCGCATTGAGGCCGTGCTCGAAGAGAACCTCCACCTGCGCGCCGTTACCCGCACCACCATCCAGCCCCGCCGCCCGCTCACCATGCTGGCCTTTGAAATCTCCTCGCGCATGAAGGTCGGCGCCGTGCGCATCAACGGCGAGGAGGCTGAGGTGCTGGAGCGCGAATCGCTCCGCGCCAACCTCCTCCGCGGCGGCAACGGCACGTCTGTGTTTCTCGTCGCCCCGGCCCGTCCGCTCGAACCCGGCCTGGCCTACGAGGCCGAATTTGAGCACGAAGGCGACGTCATTCTAAAGGCCGGCGAGGATGTCTACTTCGTCGGCTCGCGCGCCAACTGGTATCCCCGCGCCGGTTTCACCTTCGCCCGCCACGACATCACCTTCACCTTTCCTGAGGCGCTCCAACTGCTCTTCCCCGGCGAGGTCAAAGAGGACAAAACCGAAGGCGGCCTCCGCACCACGCGCCGCGTCCCCCGCGAGCCCATCCGTCTCGCCGGCTTCAACCTCGGCCTCTACGAATCGGCACGCGTCACCAAGGGAGCGCTCAGCGTCGAGGTGTTCGCCAACAGGAAGGCCGAACGCGCCCTGCAGCGCCCGCCCGAGGTCGTCATCCAGGTCCCGCCCTCGCCCTTCCCGCGCGCCCGCCTCCCGCGCCAGCCCGAGATAGTCACCATTCCCGCGGCCCAGCCCAACCCGCTGGCCCGTCTCCAACTGCTGGCCGACGAAATCGCCTCCGCCTACGAGATGTTCGCCCAGGACTTCGGCCCGCCCGCCCTGCCCAACCTCCTCGTCTCCCCCATCCCAGGCCGCTTCGGCCAGGGCTTCCCCGGCTTGCTCTATCTCTCCACGCTCACCTATCTCGAAGCCCGCGACCGCCCCGCGTCTCGCGACCAGCAGAACAACCTCTTTTTCAGCGAACTCCTCCACGCCCACGAAACCGCCCACCAGTGGTGGGGCAACGTCGTCACCTCGGTTGCCCAACAGGACGACTGGCTGATGGAGTCGATGGCCAACTACGCCGCCCTGATGGTTCTGGAAAAGAAGAAAGGAGCGCGCGACCGCCAGCGCGTGCTCGAGCAATACAAGGAAATGCTGCTCGCCAAGGACGAAGCGGGCCAAACCGTGGAATCCACCGGCCCCCTCCGCCTCGGCCTCCGCCTGCAAAGCTCACAAAACCCCACCGCCTGGCGCAACATCCTCTACGACAAAGGCTCGTGGGTTCTCCACATGCTCCGCGCCCGCATGGGCGACCAGAACTTCCGCGCCCTGCTGGGCGACTTCGCCCGCCGCTACCGCTTTCAGTCCGTCACCGCCGAGCAGTTCCGCACACTCGCCCAGGAGTACATGCCCAAGGACGCTGACGACCCCAAACTGGAAGCCTTCTTTGAAAGCTGGGTCGAAGGCACCGGAATCCCCACGCTCACCCTCACCCGCAAGCTCACCGGCAAGGCCCCCAACCTGCGCCTGGAGCTGACTCTCCGCCAGTCCGGCGTCGAAGATAACTTCAGCACTCCCGTGCCCGTCGTCGTTGAAGTTGCCCGCCAGAAGCCGCTCACCATCTGGCTGCAGAGCAGCAACGAACCCGTCACCCACTCCCTGCGCCTGCGCGCCGCCCCGCTCAAAGTCACCCTCGACCCCGATGGCAGCGTGCTGGCGATCAAGCAGTAGCCCCCGCTACTTGCTCTTGCCCGTCTTTTCCTTGCGCAACTGCGACGCCAGCTTCTCCGCCGACTTTTGCAGCGCATCGGCCCGCGTGTTCTTCGGAATATCAAACCCCGTCCACAACACGCGCCGCGTCCTGGCCTCCACCAGGAAGATGTTTCCCTTGCCCCGCCCAAACGCCCCTACCCGTCCCGAAGCCATGCTCTCCATCTGAAAGCCGCCATCGGCCTCTTCGTCGTCGTCCTTGGCTTTCTTGGCGGGCTTCTTCACCGCTTCGCCTGACTTCTCGGCCTCTTTCTTGGCCAGTTCCGCGGCTTCCTTCTCCTTCTTGTCGCGCGCCGCCTTGAGCAGATCGTCGACACGGATCTCAAACGACGCGCCGACGAAATCGCTGATGAAGGCATCGGCCCGCAGCGGATCGGTGGTCACCTCGTAGATGCCCTGTTTGGCCACCTGGTGCGCGATGAACTGCTCCAGCCCGCTTGCCATCGGCAGCACATACACCGTCCCCACCGAATTCAAATCCGCGTTCGGACCCTCCGCCGCGGCGGGCCATGCAGGCAGCACAAGGCCCAGAAAAAGGGCGGGAACAAAAAGACGCGCCATGGAAGTCATCATATCCGCTGCAGGATGAGACGCGCCGCGCCCGCAAAAAGTCGAAGCCGGAGCCAAAATCGGCCGGAGAGCCGTTCAGCCACCCCCACATCACCCTCGCCATCTCACCCACACCCCGTCCCGCACATCGCGTAGCGGAGCCGCGAGCGTAAGCGAGTCGGTCCCCCTACTGCGCCTGCTCAGCCAGCCGCCGCGCTCTCTCCCACGCCAGCCGCTGTTTGAAATCGGCATGCAGCTTCGCAAACGCCGACCAGTAGTAGCCCACCACGAACATGCTCAGCAGCGGCGCCGCGATGAAGTTGTACGTGTCGATCGCATAGAGGATCATCACCAGGAAGTAGGTGCCAAACGCCAGTTCCACCCATGGCAGCCAGCCCACTTTCGAGCGGTACTTCACCGGAACGTTCGTCTTCTTCTCGCTCCCCGTGATGGCGTATTTCGGCGTGCGCACAAAGGCCGTCTGGTGGCCCACCAACGCCTCAATCACAGCCCGCGTATTGGACAGCGTCAGCGCCACGCCCGCCGACAGCAGCGCCGGCATGTGCTTGATCGCCTTCCACACGCTGCCTTCCTTGCGCGCATACTGCGTGTATATGTAGAACACAAACACGCTGAAGAAATTCGTCAGCATGAACGGCAGGTCGATCAGCAGCAACTGGTGCCAGCCCGAGTAGAAGCGCACGATCATCACCGGCATCATCAGCGCCGTTACGGCGATCATCATCGGGTAAGCGATGTTCGGCGTCATGTGGCAGAACGCCTCCAACTTCACCCGCCACGGCACCGGAGCCCGCATCACGTCGCGCAGCAGCTTCATGCCCACCTGCGTCAAACCTTTCGCCCAGCGGAACTGCTGCACCTGGAAGCCCTGCAAATCCACCGGCAGCTCGCTCGGGCACTCCACGTCGGGCAGGTAGACAAACCGCCAGCCCTTCAACTGCGCGCGGTAGCTGAGGTCGGAATCCTCGGTCAAGGTGTCGTGCTGCCAGCCGCCCGCGTCGCGGATCATGGCCACGCGGAGCAGCCCCGCCGTGCCGTTGAAGTTGAAGTAGAGCCCATGCCCGGCGCGCGCCACGTGCTCCAGCACAAAGTGGCCGTCCAGCAGCATGGCCTGGACCTCAGTCAGCGTATTGTAGTCGCGGTTCAGATAGCTCCACCGCGTCTGCACCACACCCACCCGCGGATCGGCAAAGTGGTGAATTGTCCGCTGCAGGAAATCCTTCGGCGGCACGAAGTCGGCGTCAAACACCGCCACCACCTCGCCCGTCGCTGTTTTGAGGCCCTCTTCGAGCGCGCCCGCCTTGTAGCCGTAACGGTTCGTGCGGTGATGGTATTCCACCGGGAAGCCCTGCGCGCGGTATTCGTTCACCAGCCGCTCGGTGAACGGGTGCGTCTCGTCGGTGGAATCGTCGAGCACCTGAATCTGCAGCAGCTCGCGCGGATAGTCGATCTGCGTCACCGTTTCCAGCAGCCGCTCCACCACGAAGCGCTCGTTGAACAGCGGCAACTGGATGGTCACCTTCGGCAGTTCGGCGTAGCGCTGCGGCGGCTCGGTGGGAATATTTTTGCGGTTCTTCAGATAGCCGCGGATTGTCTCATAGCGATGCAGCCCGTAGAACGACAGAATGGTCAACAGGGCAAAGTAGGGAATCAGCAGCGCGTAGTCAAACCACCCCAACTGGTGGATGCCCGCGAATGTGTCATCAAAAAACGTCCGGGAAATCTGGTCGCTCAACGAACTCGAGAAGAGAAACGCAAACAGTGTTGGCGCGCTGATCATGTTGTTTGAGAGGCGGCGTCTCGCCCCGACCCCCTCATTATACGGGGTTTGACAAGCGTAAGTTCGCGGAAACTCAGCCCAAATGACACCCCATCTTGCCCGGTCGCGCCCAGTGTCTCCATGCCGCGTGTATTTTCGCCCTCTCTGCGGCCAGGTTCGCCGGTTGGCGCTCCTGCCCCCGCCGCAGCCAGCCCGCGCCCCGCATTAAGATAGTCACCATGCGTTGGGCCGCCCTCCTCGCCATCGCCGCTCCCCTCTGTGCGCAAACCGCGCAGCAACTCGAATTCTTCGAGAAACAGATCCGCCCCATCCTCGCCACGAAATGCTACGGCTGCCACGGCCCGCAAGCCAACCCCGTCCGCGCCCACCTGCGCCTCGATTCGCGCGATGGCCTGCGCAAAGGCGGCGACACCGGACCCGTCCTCGTCCCCGGCGACTCTTCCTCCAGCCTCCTCCTGAAGGCCGTCTCCTACACTAACCTCGACCTCCGCATGCCCCCCACCGGCAAGTTGAGCGACGCCGAAATCGCCGCCCTGAAACAGTGGATCGACATGGGCGCGCCTGACCCGCGCACCAACGCCTCCGCTGTCTCGGCGCCGCGCGCGCTCGACCTCGAACGCGGCAAACGCCACTGGGCCTTCAAGCCCATCGCCAAGCCCGCCGCGCGCCCCGAACTCCCCGCCGGCGAGCCCGCATCGAAGCGCGTCTGGCTGCGCCGCGTCACCTACGACCTCACCGGCCTGCCGCCCACGCGCGCTGAGATCGCCGCTTACCTCGCCGACAACTCGCCCAACGCCGACCGCCGCGTCGTCGACCGCCTCCTCGCCTCGCCCCACTACGGCGAACGCTGGGGCCGCCACTGGCTCGACCTCGTCCGCTTCGCCGAAACCAACGGCCACGAGTTCGACAACGACAAGCTCGACGCTTGGCAATTCCGCGACTACATCATCCGCGCCTTCAACGAAGACGTGCCCTACAACCAGCTCGTCCGCGAACACATCGCCGGCGACCTGCTGCCCGCCAAGCGCCTCTCGCGCGACGGCGCCTTCTGGGAATCGCCCCTCGGCACCGGCTTCTACTGGTTCGGCGAGGTGCTCAACAGCGCCGTCGATTCCGTGAAGTCGCGCACCGACCAGGTCGACAATCAAATCGACGTCATGGGCAAGACCTTCCTCGGCCTCACCGTCGCCTGCGCCCGCTGCCACGACCACAAGTTCGATCCCATCCCGACGATGGATTACTACTCGCTCGCCGGCTATCTGCACAGCACCTCGATGCAGGAAGCCGTCATCGATTCGCCGCAGCGGAAGCGCGACATCGCCGCCGCCCGGGCCAAGGTCTCGCGCGTCAGTCACGAGCGGCAGCCCGAGTTTCCCCTCCGTCCCAACGACCTTCTCTTCGCCAGTTTCGATAACCGCGTCCCGGACGGCTGGACCGTGCAGGGCGTCCCCGACGCCGCCGGCGCGCTGGAGTTCACCGGCTCCTACACCTCGCCCAAGTTCACCATGCCCAAGCTCTGGGTCCACGTCCGACTGCGCGGCACGAAGACGGAGAAGGGCCTCAAGGAGCGCGCCCGCTGCGCGTCACCGTCGTCGCCGACGACCACAAGAGCGAGCACTTCTATCCTGGCGGCAAGGGCTGGGAATGGATCACCGTGCGCATGACCAAGGAGATCGGCCGCATCTGCTATTTCGAAATCGTCGACCGCGACCGCAACGGCTACATCCAGGTCGATCGCATCGTCTTCTCCGATGACGAGAAGCCGCCCGAAGGCCTCCTCTTCGGCAACGACGATCACCGTGACTACTTGCCCGCGCAGCCCTCCGTCCCGCCCTCCACCTTCGCCATGATCGCCATGGACGAAGCCCCCGCCGACACGCGCATCCACATCCGCGGCTCGCACAAGAACCTCGGCGACATCGCCCCGCGCCGCTTCCTGCGCGTGATCGCCGGCGAAGAGCAGACGCCCATCCCGCCCGGCACAAGCGGCCGCCTCGCCCTCGCCGAATGGATGGCGAGCGAACAGAACCCGCTCACCGCCCGCGTCATGGTGAACCGCATCTGGGCCCACCACTTCGGCAAAGGCATCGTCCCCACCACCGACAACTTCGGCATGACGGGCGACCGTCCCACCACCCCCGAACTTCTCGACTGGCTCGCCGCCCGCTTCATCGAAAGCGGCTGGAGCGTGAAGGCGATGCACCGCGAAATCGTCCTCAGCCCTGCCTACCGCGCAGCCAAGTTCCCTGTGCGCCGCCTCGAGGCTGAAGCCATTCGCGACGCCCTGCTCGCCGTGTCGGGCAGTCTTGATGCCACGCTCTACGGCCCCAGCATCACGCCCCACATCAGCAAATATCAGGACGGCCGCGGCAAGCCCAAGTCCGGCCCGCTCGATGGCGCCAACCGCCGCAGCCTCTACATTCAGGTGCGCCGCAACTTCCTCACGCCGTTCTTCCTCGCCTTCGACTACCCGCTGCCTGTTTCCACCACCGGCGCGCGCGGCGCCTCCACCGTCCCCTCGCAGGCGCTCATGATGCTGAACAACGAGTTCGTCCTGCTCTGCGCCGAACGCTGGGCCAGGCGTCTCGAAGCCGAACTGCCCGACGAAAACGCCCGCGTCCAGCGCATGTTCCAAGAGGCCTTCGCGCGGCCCGCCGACGCGTGGGAGGTGCGCGAGGTCGCCGCCTTCGCCCGCGAACGCGGTTGGAAAGAAGCCGCCCACACGCTCTTCAATTCAGCGGAGTTTCTCTATGTCCAGTAAGCACGCCCGCCCCGCGCACACAAGCGCCGCGCTCACTCGCCCCATCCTCACAAGAAGAGCCGCCCTCTGCCGCTGCGCCAACGGCTTCGGCGGACTCGCCCTTCTCTCCATGCTCGCGCGCGATTCGGCCCACGGTGCCGCGCGCGCCCCTCACTTCCCCGCGAAAGCCAAGAGCGTCATCTTCCTCTTCATGGATGGCGGCCCTTCGCAGATGGACACCTTCGACCCCAAGCCCCGCCTCCGCGCCGATCACGGCAAACCGCTCCCCTTCAAGCCGCCCACCACCGTCTTCAACATCAGCGACAAGCTCCTCGGCTCGCCCTTCGAGTTCAAACGCTACGGCCCAAGCGGCGCCGCCATCAGCGACCTCTTCCGCCACACCGCCGAATGCGCCGACGACATCGCCATCATCCGCTCCATGGTCGCCGACCATAGCGAACACACCGCCGCCAACTACTTCATCCACTCCGGCTCCGGCTTCCAGGGCCGCCCGAGCATGGGCGCCTGGATCAACTACGGCCTCGGCAGCGCCAGTGACAACCTGCCTGGCTTCATCGTCCTCGAAAGCGGACTCATCCCGCCCGGCGGCATGGACTGCTTCGGCAGCGGCTTTCTGCCCGCCACCTATCAGGGCACACTCTTCCGCAAAGGCGAACATCCCATCGCCGATCTTCAGCCCGCGGGCGGCGACCGCTCGGGCCAGCGCGTCAAACTCGACCTGCTCGCCAAGCTCAATCGCGGCGTCGTCCAGCGCTTCGGCGAAGTGAGCGAAATCGACGCCACCATTCAGAACTACGAACTCGCCTACCGCATGCAAAGCGAAGTGCCCGACCTGCTCGACATCTCCAAGGAAAGCGAAGCGACGAAAAAGCTCTACGGCATCGGCGGCGAACTCACCGATGAGTTCGGCCGTGAATGCCTGCTCGCCCGCCGGCTCGTCGAACGCGGCGTCCGCTTCATCGAACTGCTCACCCCCGCGCGCAAAGGCCTCGACCGCTGGGATCAGCACTCCGGCATCGAGAACGGCCACCGCATCAACGCGCAGTCGACCGATCTCCCCATCGCCGGCCTGTTGAAGGACCTCAAGTCACGCGGCCTGTTCGATTCCACTCTCGTCGTTTGGGGCGGGGAATTCGGCCGCACCCCCTGCGCCCAGTTCCCAGACGGCAACTACGTCACCAACGTCGGCCGCGACCACAATCCCTTCGGCTTCACCATGTGGATGGCCGGCGGCGGCGTCAAAGGCGGCCAGGTCATCGGCGCCACCGACGACTTCGGCTACTTCGCCGTCGAAAACAAGATCCACATCCACGACCTCCACGCCACCATGCTCCACCTGCTCGGCATGGACCACAAACGCCTCAACTTCCGTTACAGCGGCCGCGACATGCGCCTCACCGACGTTCACGGTAACGTGGTGAAGGAACTCATCGCATGAGAGAACGCCTCGCCGCCATCCTCAAACAATTCGCCGCCGACTCCGGAACCGTCCACCTCATGGGCTCCGACGGCCAGCTTTACCTCGTCGCCGCCATCGGCATTCCCGACCCTGTGCTGGAGGTGATTCAAACCATCCCCATCGGCAAAGGCATGGCCGGGCTCGCCGCCGAACGCAAAGAGCCGGTCAACATCTGCAACATCCAAAGCGACACCAGCGGCGATGTGCGCCCCGGCGCGAAAGCCACCGGACTGCAAGGCTCCATCGCCATCCCCATGCTCGTCGAAGGCCGCGTCACCGGCGTGCTGGGCGTCGCCAATCACACCGAGCGCACGTTCACTGATGACGAGATTGCCCGCCTGCTGAAAGCCGCCGCCGGGCTCTACTCAGAAATGCAGCCGCAGGACTAGCTGCATCTGCCGCGGAGCGCGCGCCGAGAAGATCCGCCCGAACGTCGACGGCTCATCCGCATACCGCTCCGGCAAATTGAAGTGCGCCGTGTTCGTCACGTTGAACGCCTGCGCCTCGGCGGTCAGCTTCAGCTTCTCGCGTAGCGGGAAGGTCCGCGCGACCGCGAGATCGAGATTCACCAACCCCGGCCCATCCACAATGTTCCGCCCCGCATTGCCAAACGTGAAAGGCGGAGCAATCGTGAACGCGCTCGTGTGGAACCACCGCTCCGGCGTGCGCTCGCTCAATCGCGGATCACCCGCCACGTTGGGCCGGTCGTACCCCACATTGCCGCTCGCGTTGCCGGTGTTCGAATTGTCGAAGCGCAGAATCGGCGTGAATGGCGCGCCCGTCTGCGCCGTCGCAATCGCCCGCACCTCCACGCCGCGCCACGCTGACCACACCGCCGCCGCACTCAGCCGCTGCCGCACGTCGTAGCTTGACCGCGCCCGCTCCGCGCCATAGTCGCGGCTATTCTGCGGGAAGTTCGAATCCGCATTCGTCGCCAGAAACGCCGACGTATCGTCAATCGACTTCGCCCACGTGTAGGCCGCCAGCAGCGACACGCCGCCCGCGAAGCGCCGGTTCCACGTCGCCTGCAGCGAGTGATACGCCGAGTTGCCGCCCGACTCCGTGAAGAAGATGCTGCCGAACGCCGGCAGCGGCCGCCGCAGAAACACCTCGCCCGGCCCCGGCGCGGCCTGGTTCAAATCGCGCGACCGGTTCAGGTGCGTGCCTTTCGACGCCACATAGCCCACGCTCACCGTGCTCGACGCGCCCACCTCGCGCTCAAGCGTGAGGTTCCAGTGTTGCAGCGAACCCGTCACCATGTCTGGCGAGATCGTGTTCGGGCTCGGCGGCGGCACAAGGCCCCGTCGTGGGAAACGGGTTGTTCAGCGTCAACAGCGATTGCGCCGTCGGAAAGAACACGCGCACGTTGAACAGCGGCGGATTGAAGTAGAGCGAACTCGACACCACCAGCATGTTCGCGTCATAGAAGAACCCATACCCGGCCCGCACCGTCGTCCGCGCCCACGGCGTCCACGCCAGCCCCACGCGCGGTGCGAGATTGTTGCGGTCCGCCCGCATCCCGCCGCGCGGCACGCCGTTCGTGCCCACCTGGTCCAGTCGCAGCGCGCCGAGGTTGAACGCATACATCCGATCTTCCGGGTCCACCGCCGGCGCGTTGAATTCATACCGCACGCCGTAGTTGAACGTGAGCGCCGGCGTCACCCGCCAGTCGTCCTGCGCGTAGAGATTCAGAGCGTACGTTCCTAAATCCTGCCGGTTGTCGAACTGCGACTGAATGCCGAACGTCGGCAGCCCCAGCAACAGGTCGGCCAGCCCGTTCGTCGTCAAAGCTCCCGAAAAACTCAACGACCCGCGCGCGAAGTAATCGAGATACCCCTTGGCCGTGAATCGCCGCGCATCGCCGCCCACGCGCACCGCATGCCGCCCGCGCACCCATTGCACCGACGGCCGCCACTGCCATGTCGAGGTCTTGCGCTGCAGCGGAAACAAATCTGCGTCGCCGATCGACGAAAAGCCAGCCACCTCCATCGACGGATACCCAGAGTCGCGCGGCCGCACATTCAGCCAGTTCACGCCCCACTCGGCGCCCACGTTCGTGCGGTAGTTCTCCTGCTTGGCCTCGCGGAACGACCGCGCATACGCAAACCGCATCGCCGTCACCACCGAGGCCGACACCGTCCGCGTCCACTGCGTCGTAAAGTTATGCCCCGTGTTGTTGTTGAAGTTGCCAAAGCCAGGCACCGTCGCCGCGCCCGCCGAAAACGGCTCAAACACGTTGCCGCGCCCAAAGCCATAGCGCAGCGTCACGGCATCGCGCGCGCCGAGTTTGTGGTCGTAGCGCGCAATCAACTGGTCGAGCGTATCGCGCAACACCGGCTGCGCCAGGTAGTTCCCCGATGCCGCCGCCGAACTCGCCGCCGGAAACAGCGCCAATACGCGCCCTGCCAGCGGCGAGATGCGCGACGCCGGAATCACCGCGTTCGGAAACGGCCGCTGCGTGAACGGATCGATCACTGCCTCGCCCGTAGCGCCAAAGTTGCCCGCCCGCTGCGCGGCCGGCGGCACCGTGGCCAGCCGCGTCACGCCCTGCCGCTCGCGCAGCGCCTCATAGTTCACAAAAAAGAATGCTGTGTCCGATTTCACCGGGCCGCCCAGCGACCCTCCAGCCTGGTTCCGCGCATACTTCGGCTTCTCGGCGCCATCGAAAAAGTTCCGCGCATCCATGCGCCGGTTGCGCAGATACTCATACGCCGCGCCGTGAAAGGCGTTCGTCCCCGCCCGCGTCAGCACGTTCACCTGCGCCCCCGCGCTGCGCCCATACTCAGCGCCATACGATCCCGTCAGCACGCGGAACTCGGCAATCGATTCCACCGGCGGCTGCAGCACATAGCGGTTCGTGTAGCCGTCGTTGTTGTCCACGCCGTCAATCGTGAAGTTGTTGAACTCCTCCCGCGCCCCACCCGCATGCATCGCAAACGAGCCATCCGTACTCAACTCCGAACCCGGCACCGGCGGCGCCACACCCGGCGCCAGCAGGCTCAGTTGCAAAAAGTCGCGCCGGTTCAGCGGCAGGTTCGCAATCCGCGACCGTTCCAGCGTCACGCCCGTCGACACACTCTCGGAAACCGTCTCGGCCACCGTCACCACCGTCGACTCCGCCGCCGGAGCGAGCGCGAAGTCCAACCGCAGCCGCGCGTCCACCGTCAACGTCAACCGCTGCCTCTGCGGGCTGAACCCGGCAGTGCTCGCCGTCACCACGTACTCGCCCGGCTCGAGCGCCGCCAGCCGGTAGAAGCCCGCCGCATCCGTGCGCGCCTCCACGCTCCGCCCCGTCGCTTCTTGCCGCGCCTCCACCGCCGCGCCCGGCATCACCGCGCGCGAGGAGTCCCACACGTAACCCGACACCGAACTCGTGACAGTTTGCCCCATCAGCGTGGCCGCCATCAGCCACGCAACAAAAATCACTCGCAATGTTCAGGAACCTTTCTGTTCTTTCGCCGCGATCTTCTTCATCGCGCGCAAGGTAAAAGCGGCAATGAGCGCCGCCGCCGCGAACACGGCCGTGTAGAGCACCACCGGGTTCTTCTCCGTCCACGGCTTGATCTCGCCCAGGAAATCGCCATAGCGCCGCTCCGGTCCAGGGATCAGCACGATGCGCTCGATCGGCGCGTTGCGGTCCAACACAATCGCCAGGTCGTAGGAAACCGGCTTGGCCTTGGGGTTGCCGTACCACAACGAGTGCTCGCCCTCTTCGCGCGGAATGAAGCGCACCATTCTCACCAGCGCCTCAAACTCCACCTTCGTCACCGCCAGCGGCTCGTCGTCGCGGTTATAAATGTGCAGCCGCGCAAACCGCACCCGCTGCTCGCCGCAATCGAGCGTCACGGTTTCAGACTTTCCGATCCGAAACAGAATCCCCGCGCACGCCGTCCGCCACAACTTGCCGTCGTCGCTCACGCTCACCCGCGCCGGACGGTGAAACGCCTTCGCCGCCGTCTCCACGCGCACGCTCGACCACGGCGCCGGCTTCTCGCCGAAATCCATCCGCAGCAGCGACTCCTTTGCGTTCTCGCCCTTCTCTATCGCGGGCGTGAACTCCTTCACCGTTTGCCGCAGCGGCGCCCGCACCTTACGCAGCAACAGCGCCGCGCCCCCCAGCGTCTTCACATCCGGCCAGTCGGCAATCGTCACCCGCAGGTAGGGCCGCGTCGAAGCCGGATAATCCACCTCCAACGCCTCCCACACCGACCCGTCCTGCTCATGCACCATCACATAGCCGTCATCGACCACCGTGTCCCACGCCTTGCCGTCATCCGACGACTCGAGCTTCACCTTCCGCCGGAAGCCGCGCTCCGCCGTCTCAATCCGCACCCGCGAATGCCGCGTCGCCTCGGGCGCCTGCAGCGTGAAGCGCAGCGCCCCCTCCGCCGTCTTCACCTTGTCCGTCAGCCGCGCCGCAAACCTCTGCTCCTCCACCGACCCCGACAGCGTCTCGATCGCATACGGCAGCGCCGCGTCCTGCCACATCACCCGCACATCGGCTAGGCTCGGCTGCGCATGGGCGAGAATCTCCGGACCAATGCGCACCAGATGCAGCACTCCCGGCGAATGCACCGCCACCTTGCGGCGATACTCCCACTGCGCGGGGTCAGGCGTCTCCGCCATCAGCCACCCCGCCAGCCCCACGAAAATCAGAAAACTGCGCACCTACCTATTGTCGCCCTGCCACAGCGATTCGATCTTGCCCCGGTAGCGCGAATAGAGAAACGACGTCAGCAGCAGCAGCCCGCCCAGCGCCCCAAACGCAATCACGCGGTACACCGTGGCCAGGTTCCACACATCGTAGAGATACAGCTTCAGGATCACGAACGCGATCGCCAGCAGCCCCAGCACACGGTTCAACGCCGAACGCGCCGCCACGCCAATCGAAATCAGCGCTACGCCATACACCGCATAGAGGATCGTCACCGACAGCCGCGCCACACTCAACGCGTTCTCCGCCTCGCCGCGATGCGCCCACTCCATCACCTCCAACGTCAGCGCGTAGGCCAACATGAGGTGCCCCGTCACATAAGGCGCCGCCGCCAGCCGCGCCATCTCCACCCAACGCCCCAGCCACCGCGCCATCAGCCACAACGAACCCGCGCACACCGCCATCGTCAACATGCGCGTGTTGAATAGCGCCGCCGGAATCGCCTCGCCTTCCGCGAAATACAAACGCGGCCCGTGAAACTCAAAGAGCACATCCATCACCGCCAACATCCCCACCAGCAACGACAGCGCCGCCCCTTGCGCCGAACGCATCCGCGCCGCCACCCACGCCAGCGCCGCCGCTTCCAGCGCCCAGGCAATCGCAATGTGGAAGGCTGAGAATTGGAGCGGCACGGCCACCGTCGCCAGCCCCAGCGTCAAGCCCAGGAACAGCAGCGCCCCCCGCGCATCCACACGCGCCAGCCGCGCCGCGCCCAGGTGCACCAGCGCCGTCACAATCGCCGCCACGCCCAGCCAGCCCTTGGCCCTCTCTTCAAACGACACATACACCGTTCCGAAAAACGTGAACGCATTGGCCGCCGTCACCGCCAGGTCCACCGTGCGCAGCGCCAGGCCATCGCGCACCCGTAGCGGAATCCACGCCAGGAACAGGAGGAACAACACTGCCGCCAGCGGCACGTTCTGCGTGAGCGCGTTGTCGCTGCTCGACTCCAGCAGCCATAAGTAGAACGACAACGACACCGCTCCATACACCACAGGCAGCGCATGCTCCCACGCCTTTGCCCGGCCCCACGCCAACCCGCCCGCCGTCATCATCATCAGCGCCGCCGCGAACGGCGCGAAGCCCGCGTCCTCGCCGCCATACAGCAACACCGGCCACAACCCCAGCGCCACATAGCCTGCCCAGCGCACGCCCGAGCCCAGGAACAGCGCAAACGCCGCCACCGCAAACGCCACGAACCAACCTTCGCCATTCGCCCGCTGCATCTGGTTCATCGATCCCAGCACAAACCACACCGCGCCCGCCTGCGAGCCCACATCCAGCGCGCGCCAGCTCTCGCGCCGCGCCAACCACTGCGCCGCCCCCACCAGCGTCAGCAGATACGCATAGAAGAACGCCGCGTTGAACTGTCCTGTCGACAGCAGCGGCGGCGTGAGCAATCCGCCCACCAGCGCCAGCCCCGCAATCGCCTGCGAGCGGAAACGCAGCGCCAGCACCCCGCCCAGCGCGATAGTCAGCGCCATCAGCGCGAACACCGGCGCCTGCGGCAACAGCGCGTAGTAATGGAACGCCGCGAAGAACGACAGATAGAGCAGCGACACGCCCAGCCCGCACAACCCCTGCGAATAGATCCGCTCGCCGCGCCCATGGAAGCGTTCGGCCAGCGCAATCGATACGCACCCGGCCACCAGCCCCAACGCCACGCGCCCGCTCGGCCCGATCCACTCGTTATCAGCCGCGTACTTGAAGAAAAACGCCGCCGCGAAAATGCAGGTGATCACCGCCACGCGGTTCACCCACGCCAGGCCCAGCTTCGATTCGAGCGTCCGCGTCTCCGGCTCCGCCGCGGCCTCGGCTTCAACCGGCACGGATGCGGGCAGATCCGCCGGCTCAAACTGAGGCTGTTCCGCATGCACCGGCGGCGCCGCCGGCGGCACGGGCGGCTGCCAGGCCTCCCCGCTCAACGCCCGCACCTGCCGCTCCAGATCACCCACGCGCCGCAACAGCCGCGCGTTGGCCTCCGTCAGCGCCTCCATGCGCTCGTTCAGTTGTCGAAGCTGTTCCTCCAGATTCACCGGTCCACCAGCTTAAAACGGGAAGGGCGGGGAAACCACGCCCCCCGCGTCCAGGCGGAACTCCCCCTTCGCCTCCGGCTCCACCATCACGCTGATCCGCACCGCCCCCGGCCGTCCCTCCACCGCCACCGTCTCCAACACATCGGCCGCGCCGCCCGCATACAGCACGCGCAGTTTCCCCGCCGCCGCCCCCGCGCCGCTGGCCAACAGTTCAAACGCCCCTTGCCCCAACGGCTTCACCTGTTCAATCACAGGCGCCGCCGCCCCCGTCCGCACGGTCACGTTGGCCGAATCCATCCCTGAATGCCGCAGCGTGAACGTCTCCACCGCGCTCACCCGCTCCGGCAGCACAAACTCAATCCGCTCCGGCGACACGCGCCGCAACGCCACCGCCATCCCGTCTTTCCGGTACACCCGCACACCGCCCAGCAGCGTTTCGCCGGCCCCCGCCGCCTCGGCCGTTTCCGCCGCCAGGTTCACACCCGCCAGAGTGACCACATCGCCCGGCGCATAGACGGCCCGGCCTGTCGCCGTCACGCGCGGCAGCGCCGCCCGCAACTCCTCCTCGCGCAGCGCCACGTCATAGCGCGTCACCCGCCCTGGCGTCACATCCACTCCCGCCGACTCATGCAGCACCCAGCCGCCGCGCCGCAGCACAATCTGGTACCGCCCCGCCGCCACATCCACAAAGCCGAAGAATCCCGTCGCATCCGTCGCCGCCCTGCGCTCTTCGCCGCTTTCGCCGCGCAGCGTCACCTCGACGCCATCCAACCACCAGTCCTGCCCGCCCGTGGCCGTCAACGCGCCCGCCACATGCCCCGCTTCGGGCTGCTCCAGCCACGGCAGCGCCGGCACCACCGCCGGCTGTTGGAAAAATGCCGCCGCGGTGTTGAGAAACACCTGGTTCGGCTGCGTCGGCGCGCCGGCCGCGTTCAAGCGGCTTGTGCTGGCATAGCTATACAGCCCAATCCCCGCCGGGGTCGAGCCATTCAAGCTGACCTTCAACAACCGCGTCATCTGCCGCTGCGAAGCGCTCACCGGATTCAGATACAACCCAATGCCCGGAATGTAGCGCCGCTTATATTGGTGAGCCCGCGCAAACTCAAACCAGCGCTCCAGCTTCGGCGCCGCCGCCGGATCGCGGAAATAGTGCATCGGCACCCCCAAATCGAGAATGCCCTCCTTCATCCACCCGATCCAATCCTGAAACACCTTCCCATACGACGCGCTGGCCTGAAACCCCGCCTCATCCACCGGAGCATTGCCCCAACTGATCAACGCCGCGCTCACCTTCACGCCCGGCTTGGCCTCATGCGCCCGCAGGTAGATCTGCCGCGTCAGCGCCGTCACCTGCTCCCGCCGGAACGCATTCCACGCCGCCGCGCTCGCCTGTGGTGGCTCGGCCGCGTTCGCATTCGTCAACCGCCGGAACCGCTCCACCGCCAAATAGTGATACCCGTAATCGGCGCCCTCTTCATAGCGGATGTAGTCCAGGTGAATCCCGTCCAGGTCGTAGTGCCGCAGCGGGTCGGTGATCACCGCCGCCAGGTAGCGCTGCACATCCGGATGCCCCGGCTCAAGCGAATTCCCAATCCGCCCCGCGCTCGAAAACGACAGCCACAAGTCCCGTCCGAACTTCCCCGGACCATGCTGGTGATACAGGTGCCGCCCATCCACCGGCGGCGGCAGGTTCGGCTGCCACAGCGGATACACCACAAACCACGCATGTATCTCGATGCCCCGCGCATGCGCCCGTTCGGTCAAATATCCCAGCGCGTCAAAGTCCGGCTGATAGGTCACATCCTGCGCCGGCACCTCCAGCGTCTTCAGGTAATAGCTATCGGCCCGCCGCCTCACCTGCACGAAAATCGCGTTGCAGTGCGAGGCCGCCACGTCCTCCACCAAACGGTCCACCTCCCCGGCGGTCTTGTAACCGGCATGGTAGGCGTCCACCCAAAAAGCCCGATATTGTTCGTTGCGTTGCGGTTGAGATGAGGCGGCCAGCAACAGAAGCGGCGCTAAGCCGAGCAGGAGTCGCATTCACTCCCCTATCGGACGCCAAGCCCGCTTCCGACAGGGAATCGCCTTAAAAACCGTCGATTAAGTGCCCCATTTTCACGCGCTTGGTATCTAAATACCGCCGCGCGTGCTCGGCCTCGGTGGCCTGAATCGGAATCCGCTCGGCCACCCGCACCCCGGCCCGCTCCAGGGCCTGGATCTTCTCCGGATTGTTCGACAGCAGCCGCACGCTCTCCACCCCGAAATAGCGCAAAATCAACCCCGGCAGCAGATACTCCCGCAAATCGGCGGCAAACCCCAACGCCTCGTTGGCCTCCACCGTGTCCGCGCCCTGGTCCTGCAACTCGTAGGCCCGCACCTTGTTCACCAGCCCGATCCCGCGCCCTTCCTTTGGCTCGTAGATCACCATCCCCCGCCCCTCCTCGGCAATCCGCACCAGCGCGATCTCCAACTGCTCGCGGCAATCGCAGCGCAGGCTGTGAAAGACGTCGCCCGTCAAGCACTGCGAATGAATGCGCACCACCGGCGGTTCGCCCGCCAATTCGCCCATGCGCACCGCGATCGCCTCCTCCTCGGTGCCGTCGGCGAGCGTGAGCCGGAAGGCAAACAGGCGGAAATGACCGAATCGTGTGGGAAAGTCGGCCTCGGCTACTTTTACCAGGGCCAGTTCATGGTTTGAGGGCAAACTCCCATTTTATAATGGTGGGAAGCCGAAATGGTCGATCAGCACCTCGTCATCCTGCTGGTGAAGCTGGCCATCGCGGCCAGCGTGGCGAGTTTCCTCGTCCGCTTTGAGGCTTTCAAGCGCCTTCTGCTGCGCGAAGAACGCACCATTTACCAACGCCTCCAGCTCACCTTGGCCTTCACCATCGCCTTTGGCGGCTGCGTCGGAACCCGCGTCATCACCGGCACCTACAAGGCCACCGACCTCGGCCTCGAGGCCAGTTTCCTGGCCGGTCTGGTCGGCGGCTACGTCCCCGGACTCCTCGGCGGCGTCCTTATCTCCCTGCCCGCCATGTTCAACGGCGAACTCCTCACCATGCCCCTCTTCGCCGCCGTCGGCGTCCTGGCCGGCATGCTCCGCGACGCCGCCCCCGAACTGGAAGAGATCTGGCGCGTCTCCCCCTTCCTCGAAATGAACCTCATCCGCGCCATCCGCAAGTGGAGCGGCAACCGCCGCCTCGTCTTCCACCTCATCCTCATCGGCGCCCTCATGTCGCTCGAACCCCTCCGCTTTGCCATGAGCCGCATCCACGAAGGCGGCGTCTTCGTCCTCTACCCCGATGGCGCCGGCTTCTGGCACTACGTCGCCGTCTGGTTCTCCACCATGTTCGCCGTCCTGCTCCCGCTCAAAATCTGGGCCAACGCCCGCACCGAGCGCCTCGTCGAAATCCAGGCCACCCTCCTCCAGGAAGCCCGCCTCCGCGCCCTCACCTCCCAAATCAACCCCCACTTCCTCTTCAACACCCTCAACTCCATCTCCTCGCTCATCCGCACCAACCCCGACGGCGCCCGCCAGGTCATCGTCAAGCTCTCCACCATCCTCCGCCGCCTCATGAAAAAAACCGAGAACACCATCACCCTGCGCGAAGAGCTCAATTTCATTGAGGACTACATCGCCATTGAAATGGTCCGCTTCGGCAGCAAGCTCCGCTTCATCAAGGAGGTCGACGGCTCCGTGCTCGATCTCCGCGTCCCCAGCATGATCCTCCAGCCCATCGTCGAAAACTCGCTCAAGCACGGTCTGGCCGACAAGATCGACGGCGGCACCATCCGCCTCCGTGCCTGGGAGGCCGAAGGGAAGTTACACTTGGAGATCGAGGATGACGGCGTCGGAATTCCCGAGCCGCGACTCAACCGGATCTTCGAGCAGGGAATTGGCGTAAGTAATGTCAATGAGAGGTTGCAAGTTCTGTTCGGAGACGAGTACCGTATGTGGATTGACAGTAAACCAGGTGAAGGAACGCGAACAGGGATTGAAGTCCCCTCCCATGCCTCCAGCCTGGCGGCGGTTTCCTGAGGAAGGCCGGTACAAATATTCATGATCAAACCCCTGTTGAAGGAATTCGAGGCGCCGTTCCTCACCTTTACCCGCGACAACCGGCTACCCCGCACCATTGCCGGGAAAACCAGGCGCGTCTACGACGTCCTGTCCACCGTCTACCCCCTCTCCACCTATTGCTTCCACTCCCGCGCCCATAAGATCGCCCTCGAAATGTCGGGCATCCGCAACGGCATGCGCGTCCTGGAAGTGGCCACCGGCAGCGGCGAGATGTTCCGCCGCCTCGTCCGCGCCAACCGCCACGGCGCCACCGTCGGGGTCGACCTTTCGCCCAACATGGCCTCGAAAACCTACCGCCAGATGCGCGCCGAGTATCCCGGCGTCGATGCCCACTGCCAGGCCGTCGACGCCCGCTATCTCCCCTTCGCCGACGGCGTCTACGATGCCGTCGTCTGCTGCTATCTGCTCGAACTGCTCTCCACCCCGGACATCATCCTCACACTCGAAGAGATCCGCCGCGTACTCCGCCCCGGCGGCACGCTCACGCTGGTCAACATCGGCGTCAACGGCCCCATCTTCAATAAGCTCTACCGCGCCGCCGCCCACGTTGCCCCCGCCTTCTGGGGACGCTCCGTCGACGGCCGCGTGAATGAACTCGTGGGCGCCTGCCGCCTCCACATCTACGACGAACGCCACGTCCGCCAGTCCGGCTACCACTCCCGCATTTTGGCCGCCCGCAAAGGCTAGTCAGCTCCCCAGCCCGCAGCCCCCACCACTACGCAAGCGCGCAGTCTCAGCGCAACTCTGCTCTCCCGCACACCCCTAAGTGCATGCACACGCCCCCGCCCCGAAACGAACACACGAGACCCCTCACAAACGCAAACCGAGATGAGCCGCGACCGTAAGGGAGCGGAGCCTGGTACGCTCCCAAGCCCCGCCTACCCCCACAACTCGTGAATCGGGTAGTAAAACTCCTCGTTGTTCACCCGCGGCACATACTCAAAGCCGCGTCCCGCCGGATAGTCGTAGCGGATCTTCGTCCAATCGATCCCCAGCGCCGAATAGATCGTCGCTTCGATATCCTCGCTGCGAATGTCGCGCGCGTAGCTCCAGCCCGGCTCGGCCGTCGCCCGGCCCTGCGTGTCCGTGCTGCCAATTGCCCTGCCGCCCTGAATCCCCGCGCCCGCCATGAACACCGCCTGCTGCAGGAAGTGGTCGCGCCCTGAGGTCGTGTTCAGCGCCCCGATCGTCCGTCCAAACTCACCCAGCGCCAACACCAGCGTCTGGTCAAACAGCCCGGCGCCCTTCAGGTCCTCCATCAGCGTCGCCAGCCCGGCGTCAAACTGCCGCGCCAGTGAGGCCGCGTTGGCCGCGTTGAACGGCCCCGTGTAGATGTTGTTGTGGTTGTCCCAACCGCCAATGTTGATCTGAATGAACCGCGGCCCCAGGCCCGCCTTCAACAGGTTCCGCGCCGCAAGGCAGGCATTGCCGAAGCCCGAATTGCCATACCGCGCCCGCTCCTCGGTCGTGAACCGGAACGCCCCGTCCACCTCGCTGTTGTACATCAGCCGCCGCGCCGCCAGGTTCCAGCTCACCATCTCCGCCGTGCCCGCCCCCAGCGTCTGCAGCGCCCGCTCCTCGGCGTCCAACTGCATCAGCAGTTCATACCGCCGGTCATACGCCGCCGGACCCGCCGGATGCGCCGTGTTGCCCAATCCGTTGCCGCCAGGGTTCACATAAAACGGCCCATGCTCCGGCGCCAGATACCCGTTTTCCGGACCGTTCCCCGAGTTCAGCGACAGGAACGCCGGCAGCGGCTTGTCCGCCGTCTCAGCGGCAAGCTCCAGCGACACCACCGAACCGATATGCGGCGCATACTTGTTCACCGACGGCACCGGATTGCGGCCAATCTGCATCCACGCCTGGCTCAGCCCGTGCACAGCCGACCAACTCTGCACGCTGCGCACCAGCACCGCCGACTCCAACTGCCCGGCCAGCTTCGGAAACAGCCCGCGCGGCCACCGCACACCGTTGAAGCTCGTCGGCTCGAAGGCCGAAGGCGTCCACGCCCCTTCCTTCAGATCAAACGTGTCAATGTGCGACGGACCGCCCGTCATGTTCACCATCACCACATACTTCGCCGTGCCCTTCGGCTGCGCCGCCGCCTGCGCCACGGTCTCCATCGGCCGCGACGGCAGCAAGGCGTAGCCGCCCACCGCCGACGCCGCATGCCGGAAAAACCACCGCCGCGTCAAATGGGGACGCCGCAGCAGGTGCACCCCCGGCATCTCGCTCCAGTCAATTCCAAATCGGTCGCGCATCGTCGTCTCTCCCCGCCTCTAATAGCTGAACAGGAACTCGACCTTGTTCACCAGGGCCCACCCCAGATCCTCGATCGACGTGTTCCGCGTCGCCGCCGTTGTCGCATAGCGCTTGAGGAACTCCTGCGCCTTGCCCTTCTCATACTCACTCGGTTTGCGGCCGAGGAAGGTGAGGAACATCTCCTCGACGACCGCCTCATTGTCAGGAATGCCCGCGATCCGCCGCAGCACGGGCGAGGCCGTCACCCGCACGCGGTTGATCACCTGTGCGTCGTTCATCAGCGCCAGTTGCTGCAGAATGCTCCCCGCCGTGCGCCGCTCCAAGGTGTCGCGGTTGCCTCGCAGAAACGTGTTCATGAAGTTGTTGGCCCCGCCGTTGGAGCGCGGCTCCACCGGCTCAGGCAGCTCCATCGCCCACTTTGCCGTCTCCGACCACCCCTCCACCGTGTAGTTCGCCACGATCCCGGTGGCCATCTGCAGCGCGTCGTGCACCTCTTCGCCCATCAGCCGCCGGGGATAGTGCCGGGCAAACAGCGGCACCTTCGTCAGGTCCCACTCGCCGTCATAGCGCGCGCTCAACTGGTAGGCCGACGACTGCGCGATCAACCGTAAATACTCCCGCAGGTTGTAGTTGTCATCGCGCATCCGCTGCGCCAGGTCCTCCAGCAACTGCGGATGCGAGGCCTGCAGCGTCCACGGAGCCGGCGGCGGATTCTTCGGGTCGAGCCGCGCCGGATCCAACCCGTCTACCGGCTCCACCAGCCCGTGGTTGAACATCGACTTCCACAGCCGGTTGACGAAATTCCGCGCCAGCATCGGGTCCGTCATCACGTTCTCGGCAAACGCCGCCCGCCAGTCGGCCGTGGCCGGTTTGGCCCCCGTGAAGTGATACTCCGGCGTCAGGTTGCGCAGCGTCCCAATCGGTGTCCGGTTCGGCCGGTTGCCGAAATTCGTCGTCAGATCATACGTCCCACTACCGGCGTCGGTCACCGTGTTGCTCTGGTACGAGTCGCTCGCCCGGTCGTTGTTCTGCGCCCGCCGCGTCCGCGAAAAGAACGCCGACATGCGATACGCATCCAACCGCGTCGCCGACTTGCCCCACACGCTCAACACATCCAAATGCCGCCGCCCGTCGTGGCACACCAGGCAGTCATAGTGCCCCATGCCGAGGAACATCGACGCCGAGCGCGTCATCATCAGGTCGTAGGTGTCCTGCGCCGGGCCCGTCGAAAGGCCGCCCAATACGTAATTCGCCGCTCCCGTCGCGCTCTCGTAGTTATTCCCGCGCCCGGTCAAGGCCTCAAACACAATGTCCTTCAGAGGCTTGTTTTCGGTGATCGACGCCCGCATCCAGTCATACATCGCGTTGCGCCCGCGGAACTGCCGCGAGAAGTTCGCCGAGTTGCGCGTGTTCTGCAGCAGGTCGCCGAGCCACATCGTCCACTTGTGTGTGAACTCCGGCGAGAACAGCAACTGGTCGATCACCACGTTGCGCTTGTCCGGATCCTCATTCGCCACAAACGCCCGCACCTGCTCCGGCGTCGGAATCCGCCCCGTCAGGTCGAGCGTGATGCGCCGCAGAAACTCCTCGTCCGTGGTCAGCGGAGCCGAGTCCACGCCCACTTCCTGCAGCTTGTCGAAGATCGCGTCGTCAATCAGGTTGCGCCGCGGAATCGACCCCGGTGGCACCGCCTTGGGCGCTTCGCCCACGGCCCTCTTCAGGCCGAACTTTGCCGCCCGCTGAAACGCATCTTCGCGAGCCCGCGCATCCTGCTCCGTATATTGCTCCGGGTCCTGCGTGTAGGTGCAGTTCACCGTATAGACAGAGCTGGCCTGCGCCAGACACAACGAGAGAAGAACAATCGACGGGACAACGGCCTTCAGCCGTCCCCTCACCGCACCAAGAGACACCACAACGCCTCCTCACCAGCGGGCTTCGCGACGCTTTCCGACACCGCTAGATAGCCCTCTCAGCATATCAAGACTGTGGATTCCTGATTTGCTCAGGGAAATCCTATCCTCGACCTATGCCGTCCAGGACCACCGCCGCCCCATCACCCCCCTCGGATGACATAGACTATCCCCGAACCGACACTTCCGTGAGGAGCATCCCCATGTCCGTCATCCCCACCCGCCGCGGCTTCCTGGCCGCCGCCGCCGCCGCCGTCGCCACGCCCCTCGTGGCCGCGAAGAAACCGCTCGCCCCGCTCACCCCAGGCATCAAAATCTCCCTCCAAACCTCCTCTTCCCTCCCCGACGACGAACTCATCTGGGTCAAACAAATGGGCCTCGAATGGCTCAACGTCGGCAGCGGCGCCAACCCCGCCAACGCCGCCAGCTATAAGGCCATCGTCGCCAAAGCCGCCGCCGCCGGACTCAAGGTCTGGAACATCTCCAACGGCAGCGTCCATAACATGCCCGAGGTCACCCTCAACCTCCCCGGCCGCGACGCCAAAATCGCCGAATACAAACAGTTCCTCCGCGACCTCTCCGCCGCCGGCCTCACCTACACCACCTACGCCCACATGGGCAACGGCATCTGGTCGAGCGAACGCGAAACCACCCGCGGCGGCGCCTCCGCCCGCGCCTTCCACCAGAACACCGCCAAAGGCCACTGGGCCGGCAAGGTGTTCGAGGCTCCGCTCTCCCACGGCCGCAAATACTCCAAGGAAGAGATCTGGGAAAACTACACCTACTTCATCAAACAGGTCGTCCCCGTCGCCGAAGAAAACGGCATCCGCATCGGCATCCACCCCGATGACCCGCCCGTGCCCGAACTCGGCGGCGTCCCCCGCAACATCTTCGGCAACTTCGACGGCTACATGAAGGCCCTCGACATCGCCAGCTCCCCCAACGTCGGCGTCTGCCTCTGCTGCGGCACCTGGATGGAAGGCGGCAAGTTCATGGGCCGCGACTGCTTTGAGGCCGCCCGCGAATTCCAGAAGCTCGGCAAGCTCTGGAAGATCCACTTCCGCAACGTCACCGGCCCCATCCCCAACTTCGTCGCAACCTACGTCGACGACGGCTACACCGACATGAAAAAACTCATGCGCACCCTCGTCGAAATTGACTTCCGCGGCAACCTCATCGCCGACCACGTCCCGGAGATGAAGGGCGGCCGCTACGCCGGCTGGAGCTACTCGCTCGGCTACATCAAGGCCCTCTACGACATGGCCCGCAGCGAACAGCGCCGCTAGCCCGGCTCACACAACGGCCGCCATCACTGCTCCGCAACGCTCGCGGTTCACTACGCCGACCGCGTGCCGATCAACTCGGCCAGCTCGTTGATGTACTGCCGCGTCCGCTCCACCTGCTCGGTCATCGCCGAAGCCGCCGAAGCCGACTCCTCCGCATTGGCCGCGTTGCCCTGCGTGATGCCCTCCATGCGCGACATCATCCCGTTCACCTGGCCGATGCCCTCTGACTGCTTCTCGTTGTTCACCGCAATCTCGCTCACCAGCGAACTGCCGCTCTCCACGGCCTTGGAAATCTCCTGGAACGAACCATGCGCCGAGGCCACCAGCTTCACGCCGCCTTCCACCTTGCCCAGCGTCTCTTCAATCAACGTCGCCGAATTGCGCGCCGCCTCGGCTGACCGCGCCGCCAGCGCCCGCACCTCATCGGCCACCACGCTGAACCCGGCCCCGCTTTCACCCGCCCGCGCCGCCTCCACCGCCGCGTTCAACGCCAGGATGTTCGTGTGGAACGCAATCTCGTCGATCGTCTTCAACACGCCCGCCACCTCGTGCGACGCCGTCGAGATCTCACCCATCGACGCCCGTAGCTCCTCCATCGCCCGCGCCGCCCGCTCCACCACCGAGCGCGTGTTCCGCATCAGCTCATCGGCCGACGCCGCCCGCCCCGCGTTCTCCCGCGTGTGCTGCGCAATCTCCTCCAGCGACGCCGAGGTCTCGGTCAAATACGACGCCTGCTCGTTGGCCCCGTGGGCCACCACCTGCCCCGATTTGGCCATCTGCGACGACGCCGACGCCGCCTCATCAGCCGCGTCCAGCACGCCCTTCACCACGTGGAATACCGGTCCCGTGATCGACCGCCGGATCGTCAGCGTCACCACCACCAGCGCCACCGCGATCGTCAGCAGAAACACCGCCAGCCCGATCATCCGCTGCCGGCTCGAATTGGCCGCCTCGGCGTTCAAATCCTCGCGCAACTGCTTCGACAGCCCCTCGCGCAACCCGGCCAAACCCTTCGTCACCGCCTCGTTGTGCGCCGCCACCTCCTTGCTCTGCCGCATCATCTGATCGGTGATGTTGCCCGCCGCCTTGAGAAACTGCCCGTAGATCGCCGCCGAATCCGTCCGCAGCCGCTCCACCTCCGTGGCCAACCTCCCAGCCGCCTCGCCATGCCCATCGCCCAGGCCCTCCAGCGCCGCCACCGCCCGCAGCGACTTCACCACCTCCTCCATCGATGCCCCGCCGGCCTCCATCGCCGCCGCATCCTCCAGCATCACCGCGTCGCGGTAACTCTTGATCGCCCGCGCAAATGCCGACTCCGCCTCCTGGCTCCGCTGCGCGGCCGGAAACAACGACTCCGCCGTCGCTCGCAACCTCCCCTCCGTCTGATAACCCTGAATCTGGCCCAGCACGATCGAGGCTAGAAAACCGGTGATGAAGATCCCGATACTCATCCAGATCTTCCCGGCAATGCCAAAACGTTTCATGTCTCTCTCTCCTTGCCAACCTCAGCTCACTTCACCGCCAGGCGCTTCACGCCCGCTGCCGCCGCCGCATTGCCCACATACCCGATCGCCCCCTTCGTCTTGGCCACATACGCCACGACATCGGCATCGGTGGAAAAGCTCTTCGGCATCGATCCCCTGCCCGTGAACACCAGGCTCTTGAAATGATTCCGCAGCGCCGCGTCCGTCTTGCCTACGTAGTCCTTCAAAAACGCATCGTGCGCAGCGCCCGAGCGCATCAGCACCGGCTCCACCGCGCTGCCGTCCTGCAACGAACTCTTCGCCCCCAAAAATACCCGCTTCAATTCATCCGCCGAGATCTCGTTCACGCCGACGCTGGCGTTGGCCACCACGGCCAGCTCGGCCCACACCGGCACGGCCGCCGCCAGCACCCATACGACCCTCGCCATCCATCTCTTCATCTCGCTCTCCTGTCTCCTCCGCCGAAGCCTGGATTTGCAAGCCGGTGCTCGCAATCAACCTGTTCGTCCGCGGCCCCTGCCCGTGCGGATCCTTCTGCGTGTCGAACAGCCGCCCACCAACCCGCTTCCCTAGCCACACGGAGACCCCGCCGCAACGGCCGCCCATCCCCCTGCCTCCGCCAGCGATAGTGCCTTCCTGCTCGCCCACATGTCCCTTTCTCCGCCTCCCTTCCGCGGGCCTTCCACCCTTCGGCGGCACGGCAACCTCTCCTTCGCTCCATCTGCCTCTCCAGCTGCCTTTCCATCTGCCCGCACTCCTCCCGCAGTCCCAGGCTTGTGGTCTCCCCTCGTTCCCTCTCTCAGACAGAACCGTCTGCTTGCGGCCCGGAACAGGTGTGTCCCGCCGGCCATTGACTGTCATTTCGGACAAAGAGAGGGAAGTATGAGCTACTGTCTGCTGGATTACAGAACGCCTACCGCCCCGCCGCCGCCCCTGCCGCCGCAATTCGCTCCGCCGCCGCCCGCGACATCGCAATGCAATCCGGAATCCCAATCCCGTTGTACGCATTGCCCACCAGCGTCAGCCACGGCATCCCCGCCGCCGCCGCCTGAATCGCCTTCAACCGCTCCCCATGCCCCACCGTATACTGCGCCATCGACCGCGGCCAGCGGCTGATGCGCACAAAATCCGGCTCCGCTTCCAACCCCAGAATCGTCCGCAACTCCGCCTTCGCCAGCGCCGTCACCGCCGTGTCGTCCAAATCCAGCACCGCGTGGTCGCCCGCCCCGCCAAAGAAACAACGCAGCAGCCCCATCTCCTCCGGACAGCGATGCGCGAACTTCGTCCCCACAAACGTGCAGGCCACCATCCGCCCCCGCTCCCGCGCCGGAATCAAAAACCCAAACCCCGGCGGCAACCCGCTCAGCTTGCTCTTGCGATAGCCCAAGGCCACCGTCATCGACGACGAATACGCAATCTGCCCCAGCTCCGGAATCGCCACCAGCTTTGCCGCCGCATGCGCCGGACAGGCCACCACCACGTGACCCGCCTCCAGCCACTCCCCGTTCACCCGCACCCGGCCCTCTTCCACCGCCTCCACCGCCCCGCGCACCACCCGCGTCCGGTCCAGCGCCCTCTCCACCGCCGTCGCCAGCGAACCCAATCCCCGCTTCAGCGTACGGAACAACGGCGGCTTCGCGCCCCCCGCCGCCCCCTTCGGCTTCCCCCCGCCATGCGCCATCTCGATCAGCGTCCCCCGCGTGAGACTCCCATATTTCGTCTCAAACTCCACAAACCGCGGCAGCACACTGGCCGCGCTCAAATGCTCCGGATCGCCCCCATACACGCCCGACAGCAGCGGCTCCACCAGGTAATCCACCGTCTCCTGCCCGTAATGCTCGCGAATGAACTCGGCCACCGAACGGTCGCCATTCCTCGGCGACGGCTTGCGGAACCACTCCAGCCCCATCCGCGCCTTCGCTCCCCAGCCCAGCAGCGAACTCATCGCCATCGGCATCACCCGCGTCGGCACCATCATCATCAGCCCATCGGGCAGCGGAATCATCCGCCCCCCGCGCCGGATGTAGGTCACCCGCTGGTGGTCGTTCGAACCGATCACCTCATCGGCCATCCCCAGCTCGCGGATCAACTCCATCGCCGCCGGCTTGGCCGCCAGAAAGCTGTCCGGCCCGCCCTCGATCACACACCCCTCCACCGTCTCCGTCGTAATCACCCCGCCCAGCCGGGGAGCCTGCTCGATGAGCGTCACCTCCACGCCCGCGCGGTTCAGGTAATACGCGGCGCTCAGTCCGGTGATGCCGCCTCCCACGACGGCTACAGGTGCTTGCTTGTTCAAGAAACGAGTGTCCTACCCAGAAATTCCAGTCTAGCGTCCGCCCCCTGCCCCTCGCTACTGCAACCGCCACCGCGGCGCAATCTGGTCCACTTCATCGGCCGTGATCATCACATCCAACAGCCGCTCCCGCATCTCCCGCACCCGCCCCGCCTGCCCCGCATCGGCAATCAGGTTCCGCTCCTCACCCGGATCCGCCTCCAGGTCGTACAACTCGCCCCCATGGCCCGTGTAATGGTTGTATTTCCATCGCCGCGTGCGGATCATCTTGGCGTCCGGATGCCGCACTCCCCCCACGCCCTTGCCCCGCTCAAACGGTAAATCCAAGCTCCGGTTCGTGATCACTTCCGGAATCACATTTTCGGCAAACACAAACTCGCGCGGCTCATATGCGCCCCCCGTCAACAGCCCCGCGAACGACCGCCCCTGCACCCGCTCCGGCGCCGCCACCCCGCCCAAATCGAGCAGCGTCGGCAGCACATCCACCATCTCGATCAGCTCATCCCTCCGCCCGGCCTTTACCCGCCCCGGCTGCGCGATCATAAACGGCACCCGCACCGACTCCTCAAAGAACACGTTCTTCCCCTCCAGCCCGTGCGCCAGCAACTGATCGCCATGATCCGTGCTGAACACCACAATCGTGTTCTCCTCCTGCCCCGTCTCGCGCAGCGTCTCCAACAGCCGCCCCACCTCGTCATCGATCATCTTCACCGACGCATAATACGAGCGGTAGATCCACTGCAGCCTCCGCCGGTCCATCCCATACTGCGCACGCCCGCGTAAAATCTGCGTCCGCACCGGCAGCGGCAGCTTCTCGATGTCGGCCAGCGTCACCTGCCTCGGCAGCGGAATCTCCACGCCGTCAAACATCGCATCGTACGGCTCCGGCACCGTGTACGGCGAATGCGGTTTGAAAAAGGAACTGAACAAAAAGAACGGCTGCGCCCCGCCCGCCAACTCCCGCAACACCGCGCGCGACTCGCTCCCCACCCAAGCCGTCGGCGTATACTGGTATTCAATCGCCCCGCGAAACGGATTGCCCCCCGGCTTCGCTTCCGTCGCCTGGTAGTGCAGCTTCGCCTTCGGATCATGGGCATTCCGCCACTTCACATAATCCGAATAGGGATCGGTGGCCGAAATGCCGTCGTCCAACCGCACCGCGTCAAACCCCGTCGCCCGCGCATGCTCCGCCGTCGGAGGAAAGTAGTGCAGCTTGCCCACCGAACCCGTGCGATACCCGGCGTCCCGCAGCATCCGTTGGATCAGCACCTCGCGCTCATCCAGCGGCGTGTAGTTCACCCGGTTCTTGTGGCTGTGCGGATAGCGCCCCGTGAAGTAACTCACCCGCGACGGCACGCACACCGGCGACTGCACAAACGCATGGGAAAAACTCGCTGACCGTGCCGCCAGCCGGTCAATGTTCGGCGTCTGGATCAGCTGGTTGCCGTTGGCCCCGACGCAGTCATACCGCAACTGGTCGGCCATGATCCACACAATGTTCGGCCGCCGCTGCGCCTGCGCGCCCGCCGTGCCGAATGCCCCACAGGCACCCGCCGCGCCAGCCAGAAACTCCCGCCGCCGCATCGGGGCTCGCCTCGCTACGGCCTGAACTCGCGCACCATCTGCACCACGGCCTTCACATTCTCCACCGGAGTCTCCGGCATAATGCCATGGCCCGTGTTGAAGATGTGTCCCGGGCGCGTGCCCGTGCGCTTTAGCAGCTCATGCACGCGCACCTTCAGCTCCGGCAGCGGAGCCATCAGCACCGCCGGATCGAGGTTGCCCTGAATCGCCGCGCGGTAGCTCATGTCCATCCACGCCTGGTCGATGTTGATGCGCCAGTCGACGCCGATCACATCGCCCCCGGCCGCATGCAGCTCGCGGAAATAGCCGCCCGTGCCCGTGCCGAAGTGAATCACCGGCACGCCCGCCGAACGGATGCGCTCAATCAGCGCCCGTGAATAGGGCTGCACGTAGCGCACATAATCGTCTGAACCGAGCGCCCCCACCCAGCTGTCGAACACCTGGATCACGCGCGCCCCGGCCGCCACCTGCGACAACGCAAACGGGCCCAGCACATCCACCAGCTTGCCCATCAGCCGCCGCCACAGCGTCTCATCGCGGTACATCATCTGCTTCGTGCGCAGAAACGTCTTCGACGGCCCGCCCTCGATCATGTAGCTCGCCATCGTGAACGGCGCGCCCACAAACCCGATCAGCGGCACGCTGCACGCCAGCGCCTTCACCGTCATCTGGATCGCTTCGTCCACGTAGCCCAGTTCGTCCGTGTTGGAAATCGAAAGCGAGTCGACGTCCGACGACGTCCGCACCGGGTTCTCAATCATCGGACCCTTGCCTTCGACAAACTCCAGCTTCAGGCCCATAGGTTCCACAGGCAGCAGCAGATCGGCGAAAATAATCGCCGCGTCCACATCGAGGATCTCAATCGGCTGCAACGTCACCGTCGCCGCCAGATCAGGCCGCTTGCAGATCTCCAAAATCGAGTGGTGAGCCCTCACCTCGCGGTACTGCTTCATGTACCGTCCGGCCTGCCTCATAAACCACACTGGCCGCACATCGGTCGGCCGCCGCCGGCAAGCATCCAAAAACCGGCTGTTCATCGGAGCCACGCGCATGCTAATTCCGCCTTGTCCTCACACAAAAAGACTTTCAACGACTTCGGCGCGCCGGCCACTGGCCGCTTCCCCTGGATGAAATACGGCTTCGTCCAGGCTTCACTATCGATCGTCCGCGGCGCGGTCACCGATACCGAAAGCACGCCCTGCGCCGGATACCCGGTCCGCGGGTCGAATACATGGCTGTAGATCTTCCCTCCGGCCACGAAGAACTTCTCCGACGTGCCCGAAGTCGACATCGACAGATCACGCAAAACCAAATCGGCCACCGTCTGCTTCGGAGTCCGCGGATGCCGGATTTTCACCGGCCAGCCCGCCTCTCCCGGCGGAGCACCCAGGCCATAGATGCTCGAACCTCCCGCGCTGATCAACGCCGACCGGATGCCCCTCTCTTTGAGGATCTCCACGACGCGATCCACCGCGTAGCCCTTGCCGATGCCGCCAGGGTCGATCTCCACGCCCGTGCGCGTAAACCGCACCGACTGGTTCGCCTCATCCAGCAGCACCTTCTGATATCCCACACGGGCCAGCGCCCCGCGAATCTCAGCGCGGTGCGGCAATCGCCCGGTGCCCTTGTAAAAGCCCCAGACCCTCACCAGCGGCCCAACCGTTATGTCAAACGTGCCGCCGCTCTGCCGGCTGTATTCCAAACAAGTTTTGAGGAAGTCAAACAGCTCGGGACTGACCCTTACCGCCCGGTTCGCCGCCTCGCGGTTCACCTGACTCCACTCACTCCGCGGCAAATAGTTGGAAATCAACTCGTTGATCCGGCGCACTTCTTCAAATGCCAGATCCACCGCCGTCTCCAACTGCACACGGCTTTCACCATAGGCCACCACCGTGAATGTGGTTCCCATGGCATCCAAACTGGACTCGATCCGTAATGGTTCTGCCGCCCAGCCCGGCGCCAGCCCCAAAAGGGCCGATGCCAACCACAAACGTAGCACAAAGCCTTTGGGTGCAGCGATCATGAACCCTCTTTTTTTTCCGGCCCCGCCGCCTCTTCCCTCGGCCGCCCACGCCTGATCCGCCGCAGCAGCTCCCCTTGCCGCTTGCGCGTCTCCGGATCCAAATCGGCAAAGAACTTCAACTCCGGCATACGGAACATATCGATCCGCTCAGCCACCCGGATCTTGATGAATCCACAGGCGTTCTGGATCGCCTTCAGGCACTCGTCCTGCTCCGCCGGCGTCCCCTGGATGGTCAGCCGCACGTGCACCTGCCGCGCTCCCGGCGGAAAGAACACCTCGGTCACGGCCACAGCCGTGATCCGCCGGTCGTCCAGCTCATAATTAATGATCTCGCCAAGTTCGTCGCGCAGCGCCTCGGCTACGCGTTCTGACCGCCGGGCTTCCATATCTTATTCAATCCACTCCGTCCAGGCCCCTACCAGCGCCCCGCCCGCAATGTGCGTCGCGTCGCGCTCCACGGCCTGCAACACCTGCTCGGCCCGCGTCTTGTCGCCCGACACCGTCACCGCCATCAGCCGCGACCGCTGCCAGGCATCGTGAAAATCCGTCTCCGCCACCGCGACATTGTGCCGCGACCGCAAACGGTCCTTTAAACCCTTCACAAGATGACGCTTATCCTTTAACGAATGAGCGCCTTCAATATGCAGTTCGAGCGTCAGTACACCAACAACGGCCATCGTTCCAGGCCCGCGGCCTTCCCCCTAAGTCTATCAGGCAAAACCGCATTTCCGCCGCAAATCGAGGAATTCCCCGGCCCGCCAGGCCACCTTCTGACGTATGATGTGTATAGAAGTCATAAGTCATACACATCATGCGCACCAACATCGTCATCGACGACCAGCTCATGCAGGACACCCTCCGCGCCACAGGAATCCGCACCAAGCGCGAAGCTGTCGAAATCGGCCTCCGCACCCTCCTCAAACTCCACCAGCAGGCCCAAATCCGCCAGTTGCGCGGCAAACTGCACTGGACCGGCGACCTCGAATCTCTCCGCCGCGACTCATGATCCTCGTCGACTCGAGCGTCTGGATCGGCTACTTCCGCGGCGACATCACCCCCCAAACCAACCTCCTCGACCGCCTCCTCGGCGCCGAACCCCTCGCCATCGGCGACCTCATCCTCACCGAAGTCCTCCAGGGCTTCGACCGCGACGACGACTTCGAGCAAGCCCGCGCCCTCCTCGAATCCCTCATCATCATCTCCCTCGGCGGCCCCGCCATCGCCGTCCAGGCTGCCCGCAACTTCCGCCACCTCCGCCTCCTCGGCATCACCATCCGCAAAACCATCGACACAGTCATCGCCACCCGCTGCATCGCCGACGGTCTCCCCCTCCTCCACGACGATCACGACTTCGACCCCTTCGCCACCCACCTCGGCCTCCGCGTTGCCGAATAATTTAGGAATCACATACTCTACACAACCATCGACCGGAATCCGCACGATGCGCAGAATCGCGCCTGTGTGGTTCGAAATGGCTTGCCGCAAGCAGGACAGGGCTGGCCGTAGAGCGCTAGACGGTGGTGATACACAGCATTAATGTTCGTCTCATAGAAACCAGTGAGTCCTCGATACCTCTCAAGTACACGCAGATGCCATCGTTCCTTGGCCAGAACGGGGTTTGCCATTCTCCCCTCAATCGCATCAAGGAATGGGCCGTCATCGGCAAAGCACGCCTCGAACTCTGCCTCATCAAGCATTGGCACTTCCGCTTTGCATCGCCAACACCATATGGACTTCATTCGTTCAGTATTTCAGGTCCGGTGGGCCGGTCGGCAGGTGCGTTGCTGCCCAATAATTTCCCCGCCGCCCCTGCCTCTCCGTGCCCCTCTTCGCCCATAATAAGGTCTGGAGCCGGCGCCACTCCGCATTCTCTCCCCGCGCCCGCCCCGGCGCCGTTTAGGCCCGTCGCAGCATCATGTCCTCTTACCGATCCTTCCGCGACCTGGACTGGGGCCTCCTGGCCATCGCCCTCACCATCGCCGCCATCGGTGTCCTCCAGATCTACTCCGCCACCCACGACATCGCCATCTGGGGCAGCGCCTGGTGGCGGCAGGTTCTCTATATCGCCGTCGGACTCGCCCTCATGTGGTTCATCGCCTCCATTGACTACCACACCCTCCTCGGCCAGGTCCCCATCCTCTACATCGTCACCGTCCTGCTTCTCATCGTCGTCCTGGTCTCCGGCAAATCCATCGCCGGCGCCCGCCGCTGGATTCAATTGCCAGGCTTTTTGTTTCAGGTATCCGAGTTCGCCAAACTGATGATAATATTGCTGGTAGCCCGGTTTCTGACGGAGCTCCGGCGGGACACCCTGGAGGTTCGGGAGTTATTGAAACTAGGGGCGTTAGTGGCGGTTCCCTGGGTGCTCGTCCAACGCGAGCCCGATTTGGGAACCTCGCTGACGTACTTGCCGGTTCTGGCCGTTGGCGTTTTTCTGGCCGGACTCCGGGCGCGCTACATCATAATATCGGCGGTCCTCCTGGTGGGAGTGGCTTGGATTTCCTACCACCATGTGCTGGCTGACTACCAGCGCGAAAGGATCGTAAGCTTTCTCAACCCGGAGTCGGATCCCCGTGGATCCGGCTACCAGGTGGTCCAATCCAAGATCGCGATTGGATCCGGCGGCATGTGGGGTCGAGGAGTGACGCAGGGTTCGCAGACCCAATTGCGCTTCCTCCCCGTACCTCATACGGATTTTGTGTTCGCCACCTTTGGCGAAGAGCACGGTTTTGTAGGAGTTGTCGTAGTTCTGATTTTGTATTTTTGGCTCCTCATGCAGATCGTTCAAAATGCGCAGACGGCGCCTGACCGGGCGGGCATGTACATCTGTATGGGAGTCGCCTCTCTCTTGCTGTTTCACCTGCTGGTGAACATCGGCATGGTGGTCGGATTGATGCCCGTCACGGGCATTCCACTGCCGCTGATGTCCTCCGGCGGTTCCAATATGTTGTCGACTTTTTTGATGCTGGGGCTCGTGAATAATGTCCGGCTCCGGCGATTTGTGAACTAGATGGAAGCGGCTGCACGAAGGCTAGGGCGTATGACACTGCCGTGGGCGGCTCTCCGGAAACAGGATAGGAGGCCGCCGAGGATCAACCCGCGCGGTCTCGACGATGCATCGGGTTCGTTCGGCGCGCCAGCGTTCGCGCGCCTCTCCGCCGGTTGCTCCGGCCCACTGGTGGCTGTTCCCGTCGTTTGGGACGGCCCCCCGGGTTCCCCCTCCCTGTTCCCGCCCCTGTTCCTTCCGCGCTCCGTCTTCCGAACGGAGATTCCTGATGACGAAAGAGCTGGTGATTTCCACCAATCGCCACGAAACCAAACTCGCCCTCCTCGAGGACGGCCAACTGGTCGAGGTCTATTTTCAACGCGCCAATGAATACTCCCTAGTAGGGAGCATCCACAAAGGCCGCGTCACCCGCGTGCTCCCAGGCATGCAAAGCGCCTTCGTGAACATCGGGCTCGACCGCGATGCCTTCCTCTACGTCTCTGACTTCTTTGAAGAGACCGGTGAGGACTACGAACGCGTCGGCTCCGGCGACGACCACCCTCGCCGTGGCCGCGACCGTGGCGAGGCCCCCGAAACCGGCGAACGCCCCGAACGCGGCGAGCGCAGTGACCGCGGCGAACGCGGAGGACGCGGCCGCTTTGGCCGCCCCGATCGTTCCGACCGTCCCGAGCGCGGGGATCGCCCCGAGCGCTCCGACCGCCCCGAAGCCGCCGCCCTTCCCCCCGCCCCTGCCCTCATCGAAGGCGAAGCCGCCGCCGCCCCCACCGAAGAGTCCGCATCTCCTGAAGCCCGCGCCGCCCGCCCCGATTCCGGTGATCGCGGCGACTACGGCGACCGCCGGGGTGGCCGCCGCTCCCGCCGCCGCCGCCGCAATGGCAATGGCCGCGGCTTCCCCGAAACCAAGTTCGCCAGCCCCACCGACGAGGCCCCCGCCCGCGATCCCGAGGAGGGCGCCTTCGACGCCGCTCCCGAAATCGACGACGAGCCGCTCGTCCTTCCCGGTGAGTCCCTCGCCAAATACCGCGGCCGTCCCGCCTCGGCCGACGACGATGATCCCGACGAGCCCATCACCGCCACCCTCGACCCCGAGGTCGTCGCCCAACATGACGAAGACGACGCCACCCCGATGAGCGAAGACGAGGTCACCGAGGCCATCGAAGCCGCCGTCGAAGCCCGCCTTGAGGAGTATGGCGAAGACGACGACGAGGTCGAAGACGCCCAGGACGAAGCCGAAGACAGCGTCGACCCCCACGTTTCCACCGAGGTCGAGGCCGAATCCTCGCTTGACCCCACCGAGGGCGACATCGCCGAAGAGATCCTCGCCGCCTCCGATGCCTCCGACGAGGACGCCGCCGAGGACGACACCGAAGAGCCCTTCGCCAGGCCCACCCACGACCCCTTTGATGAGTCCGAGTCCGTCGAGGCCGCCGAAGCCGCCTCGGGTGACGAAGAAGCCGGCTCGGGCGACGGCGAAGCCTCCGCCGAAGCCTCCGCCTCCTCCGACGACGACCAGGAAAGCGAAGCCGCCTCCGGCGACGCCGAGCCCTCCGAAGCCTCAGCCGCCGTCCGCGAACAGCCCGCCGCCCGCTACATCCAGCCCCGCTCCGGCCGCATGCGCCGCCGTGGACGCCGCGGCGGACGCGGCGACCGCGCTGACCGTCCCGGCGACCGCCCCGCTGACCAACCCGGCGACCGCGCCCCCGAGCGCACCGAACGCCCTGCTGCCTCCTTCGTTCTCCCCGAAGGCCGCGACCTCGAAGGCGCCCTCGACCCCATCGACGAAGCCCCGCCCACTGAACTGCGCGAAGTCCGCGAACCCCGTCCCGACCGCGAAGGCCGTCCCGACCGCGAGGCCCGTGGCCCCCGCGACGACAGGGCCCCCCGCGAAGACCGCAGCCCCCGTGACGACCGTGGTCCCCGTGACGACCGTGGTCCCCGCGACCGCCGCGACCGCGACCGCGACCGTCCCCCCCTCCCCCTCATCACCGACCTCCTCAAGGAAGGCCAGGAGATCATCGTCCAGATCGCCAAGGAACCCCTCGGCCAAAAGGGCGCCCGCATCACCTCCCACGTCGCCATCCCCGGCCGCTACGTCGTCTACATGCCCACCCTCGACCACAACGGCGTCTCCCGCAAGGTCGGCACCGACGACGAACGCATCCGCCTCAAGCGCATCCTCTCCACTCACTCCCAGGGCATGACCGGAGGCTTCATTGTCCGCACCGCCGGCGAAGGCAAACCCGAAGCCGAAATCGCCGCCGACATGAACTTCCTCTACAACCTCTGGCTCGACATCCGCAAAAAGGCCGAAAAGCGCCCCGCCCCGAACCTCCTCCACCACGACCTCGAGCTCGTCCAGCGCACCCTCCGCGACCAGGTCAGCGACAGCTTCAAGGCCGTCTGGGTCGATAACGAAGAAACCTTCGAATCCATCCTCGCCTTCCTCGAACGCTTCCAGCCCGCCATGGTCAGCCGCGTCAAGCTCTACACGCGCCCCATTCCCATCTTCGACGCCTTTAAAATCACCGAAGAGCTCGATAATGCCCTCCGCCCCAAGGTCTGGCTCAAATCCGGCGGCTACATCGTCATCAACCAGACCGAGGCCCTCGTCGCCATCGACGTCAACACCGGCAAGTATGTCGGCAAGTCCAACCGCCTCGAAGACACGATCGTCAAAACCAACACCGAGGCCGTCAAGGAGATCGCCCGCCAGATCCGCCTCCGCGACCTCGGCGGCATCATCGTCGTCGACTTCATCGACATGGACGAACGCCGCAACCGCCAAAAGGTGATGCAGGCCCTCGAAGAGGCCATGCGCACCGACCGCGCGCCTTACAAAATTCTCCAGTTCAACGACTTCGGACTCGTCGCCATCACCCGCCGCCGCGTCAAACAGTCGCTCGAGCGCGCCCTCTGCCAGCCCTGCTCCACCTGCGAAGGCTCCGGCTACATCAAGAGCTCGGCCACCGTCATGAGCGAGATCATCACCGAAGCCTACAAGATTGCTCCCGCGCTCGAAGGCAAGGAGGTGCTCCTCCGCGTCCACCCCGACGTCGCCAACCTCATCCAGTCCACCGGCAACCAGTACCTCGAGGAGCTCGAAGAGATCCTCGGCCGCCCCGTGCTTGTCACCTCCGACGGTCTCATCCATCCCGAGAAGTTCGACATGGCCTGATCGCCGGCACCCAACCCATCCACGACGAAGCCGCCCCTTGCCGGGCGGCTTCTTCTTTGCCCTCCATGATCATTCCGCTCCCCGCGCGGCGCTTTGCCTGGTGAAGACCTTTCCGTGGCCCTCGCTGCCGCCCCAGGAAGGAGTTCCCCCGATGCACCGGCCTCGGTCTGTCCTCTGCGCCTTCGGTTGCGCATTCACCGCCGCCGCCATCGACCTCCCGGTTGCCGCCGACGCTGTCGTCCGCACCACCTTGCCCGCCGCGAATTTTGGCGCCCTCCCCCAACTCCAGGCCGACCCGACCTCCCGCGCCCTTCTCAAATTCGATCTCTCCTCGCTGCCAGCTTCACTCAATGCCGCCTCGCTCGTCCGCGCCTCGCTCAACCTGTACGCCAGCCGCGTCATAACCCCTGGCGGCGTCACTATACTCGGCAACTCCAGCCCTTGGCAGGAAGCCGCTGTGACCAACAACACGCAGCCTGGCGGGGCCGGCACGCTCACTTCCTTCGATGCCAGTGAAGCGGGCAAATTCTACACCATCGACGTCACCAGCGCCGTCGCCAGCTGGCTCGCCACGCCGGAATTCAGCGCCTACGGTATCTCCCTGGTTTCCCCCGGCGCCATCTTCATCGACAGCAAGAAAAACACCGCCACCAGCCACGCCCCCACCCTCACCCTCATCTTTTCTAGGCCCCAGGGCCCGCAAGGCCCGCAAGGGATTCGGGGCGTCCCCGGCGTCACGGGTGCGCCGGGCCGCAATGGCGATCCCGGGCCCGCCAGCCTCTCCTCAACCTGGTCACGACCATTCAACAGACCCTGGATTTGCCCAGCTCCACGTCTGCCCGCTACACACAGCAGTGCCCCACCGCCTTTCCCCGGCTTCTGGGGAGAGGTTGTGGTCAGGCGGCTCGCGGCCTCGACAACTTCGCCGTGACCTTTACAGGCCCCGCCCCGTTGTCCCCCTACGGGACATACCAATGCATTGTTACCAATAAGACCGGCTCCACCCAGACGGTCACCGTACTGGTCACCTGCGCCAAATAAGGCGCCGTCCGGCTCGAATATTTTCTTGAGCCCCTGATCATCCGCGCCCACTCGCCGCGCTATACAAGCAGACACCACTCCGGCCCCAGCCGGAAGACAACTGGAGGAAACACGATGCGTCTCACTCGATACCTGGCCTGTCTTCTGTGCCTGGCCTTTGCTGCCCAGGCGATTGAACTGCCCGCCGCCGCTGACGCCACAGTGCGTACAGCAATGCCCGCCAACAATTATGGCGCGCTGCCCCAATTGCAGGTGGACAGCGCCACCCACGCCCTCATCCGCTTCGACCTCAGCGCGCTGCCTCCAGGCACGACCGCCGCCTCTGTGGCCAGCGCCTCCATCCGGCTTTATGTCAATCGCGTCGTCACACCCGGGGCGGTTACCGTAAGCGCAGTGACCAGCTCTTGGTCCGAATCGTTCGTCACGGCCGCTGCGATGCCGAACGTTGGCGCCGCTTTGCAGTCTTTCCCCGTCAGCGACGCCCATTCCTACCACATGTTCGACGCCACCGCGCTCGTCGCCGCCTGGCTCGCCAATCCCACCCAGAACCACGGCATTCTTCTCACCGCGCCATCCCCTACTTCTGTCTTCTTCGACAGCAAGGAATCCACGGGAACCAGCCGGCCCGCGGTGCTCAGCGTCATCCTCAACGGTCCCGCCGGAGCTCCGGGCCCCAAGGGCGAAACCGGAGCCCAGGGTCCGCAAGGCATTCAGGGCATCCAGGGGCCGCGAGGGTTCACCGGCCCCACCGGCCCCACCGGCGCCACCGGACCCGCCGGCCCTTCCACCCTGACCGGGCTCCTCCTCTACGGGAAAAATGACTTCTCCAGCCCCGGCAACTACACCACCTGGATGGCTCTCACCTGCCCCCCCAGCCATCCGCAGGCCATTGGGGGCGGCTGCGGCCACCGCGACAGCAATTCCGCATCGAGGGACATTCACGTGAACTACACCGGCCCGATGTCAGCCAGCGGCGAAGGGTGGCGCTGCATGGTGAACAACGAAAGCTCCGACTCCCGCGCCGTCCGCATGTGGGTCATCTGTGCAAAGTAGTCCCCATCCCATCCTTAAGGAGAAATTGATTATGAATCCGCGCGTACTCTTCCTCGCCATCCTGATGGCCGCTCACCTCCCCGCCGCCGTACTCACCTACTCCGGCATGTTCGATTCCGACGACGGCGTCGCCTTCTTCGGCTTCACCATGAACGCCCCCGGCACCACCGAGATCCATACGCTCTCGGCCGCCAACGGCGGCTTCGACCCCTATCTCTCCCTCTTCGACGCCACCGGCACGCAACTCCTGCTCGACCTCAACGAAGACGAGCCCGGCTGCGGCTGCCTCGACTCCCTCATCACCCTCACCACCCCCGGCAGCTACATCCTTGCCCTCACCCAGTCCGGCAACTTCCCCGTCGGCCCCACCCTCGCCGACGGCTTCTCCCAACAGGGCAACGGCAACTTCACCGGCGGCCCCTTCCTCGACATCTTCGGCGACACCCGCACCGGCGACTGGGAAGTGGAAATCAACGGCCCCGTCTCGGCCCCCACTAACCAGGTCCCCGAACCGGCCACCGCCGCCCTCCTCGCCGCCGGCCTCTCCGCTCTCGCCCTCACCCGCAAACGCACACGCTAATCCAGGTAGCATCCATGAACCGCTTCACCCTATTGCTCGCCGCCCTCCTCCCGGCGGCCTACGCCATCGAACTCCCCATCACCGCCGACGCCACCCTGCGCACCACGCAACCGGCCTCCAATTTCGGCGCACTCCCGCAACTGCAGGTCGACGCCACCTCGCGCGCCCTGCTTCGCTTTGACCTCTCGGCGCTCCCGCAGACAGCCAGCCCCGTCCCGGTCGCCAAGGTCACCCTTCGCTTCTTCGTTGGCCGGCTCATCACGCCCGGCTCCCTCCAAGTCGCCCCGGTTCCCGGCGCCTGGCAGGAAAACACGGTCACCCACGCCTCTGGCCCCTCTCCCTCCACGCCCTTCATCGCCATCCCCATCCAGGAGGCCAACTCCTGGTATAGCGTCGACCTCACCGCCTTCCTCTCGCCCGCGCTCGAATATCCCACTTCCGCCAGCCTCGACCTCCAGTTCACTGCCTCCACGCCTCTCTCCGCCTTCCTCGACAGCAAGGAAAACACCGCCACCAGCCACCCCGCCGTCCTCTCCGTCGTCCTCGCCGGCCCGCAGGGACCTCCCGGAGCAACAGGAGCCACTGGAGCAACAGGAGCCACCGGGGCACAAGGCCCGCGCGGCCTCACCGGCCAGCAAGGTCCTCAGGGCAACCCAGGACCCGCCGGACCGTCCTCACTAAATGGACTCACCAACTACTCCACCGCCACTTCATCGCTCGATGGCGGCTCCCGCTGGACTCGCACCCGTAATTGCCCCAGCACTCACCCGGTCCTGCTGACGGGCGGCTGCGGCCACCGCGACATCAACAACGCAGCCAAAGACATCACCGTGAACTACTCCGGCCCCAATCCCGATTCCCCCACAAGCAGTTGGTTATGCATCATGACGAACACCGGCGACGACCCCCGCGCTGTTCGGGCTTCCATCCTCTGCTCGAAATAACCGCCTCTCATCACCTTGGTGGAGCCGCCCCGCGCCGCTCCGCCACCGTCTCCAGCCCCTTCTTCGCCGCCCGTGTCCGCGGCCCGTTCTCCCCCAGCGTCCGCCGGAACAGCTCATACCCTTCGCGGTACAGCTTCTCGGCCTCCTCCAGCCGCCCCTGCTTCACCCTCAACCCCGCCAGCCCCATCCTGAAGTACACCGCCTCCGCATGCCCGGCCCCAAACCGCCGCACCGCCCCCGCAATCACCGCCTGATACTCCCGCTCGGCCCCCTCTACATCCCCTTTTTCCAACATCAACTTCGCCCCCAGGTTGCGATAGATAAACACATCCGGATGCGTCTCGCCCACCAGCTTCCTCGCCAGCCCCACCGCCCCACGTGTCAACGCCATCGCCTCCTCCACCTCGCCCGCCCGATCCAACTGCACCGCCAGCCGGTACATGCTCCGCGCCACCTGCGGATGATCCTCCCCCAGCCGCTTCTTCCGCGCCGCCAACACCTCCCGCGCCAGCTTCACCCCCTCCTCCCGCCGCCCGGCGTCCGACAACGCCTGCGCCATGTTCCCCCGCATCGTCAGAGCCTCCACCTCCTGCGCCGGGTCAGGCGACTGCGCCGTGATCTCCACCGCCTGCCGGAACAGCGCCACCGCCTCCTCAGCCTTCCCCTGCGATTGCACCACCAGCCCCAGGTTGTTCAGCGCATGACCCAGCTGCGCATCCCCTGGCTTGAGCGTCCGCCGCTGGATCTCCAGCGCCCGCCGCAACGCCTGCTCGGCCTCCCCCGGCTTGCCCCGCAACCGCATGATGTCGGCCAGTTGCCGCAGCGCATTCGCCTCCTGCGCGCTGTCCTTCCCATAGGCCCTCTGGTGCGCCGCAATCTCCGCCCTCACCGCCAGCTCCGCCCGCTCATACTCGCCCAGGTTCTTATACGCCGCCACCATCGTATCCAGCAACTGCCCCTGCAGATACGGCTGCCCGGCCAGCTCCTTCTGCATCCGCTCCGAACCCCGGTCCATCAAATCCCGCGCCGTCAACATCCGCCCCGGCGCCATGTGCGGATCGGCGTTCTGGAACATGCTCCGCAAAAACGCCGCCGACTGCTCGGCCAGCCGCCTCTCCCGCTCCGCCCGCGCCGCCAGCAGACTCATCGACACCGCCACCCCAGCCAGCATCACCACCACCATCGCCCCCGCCGCCACCGCCAGCTTGTTGCGCCGCACAAACTTCTTCGCCGCATACCAGCGCGAACTCCGCGCCGCCTCCACCGTCTCACCCGCCAGAAACCGCCGCACATCCTCGCTCAGCGCCTCCACCGACGCATACCGCTCGGCCGGCTCCTTGCGCATCGCCGTCATCACAATCGCGTCCAGGTCCGCCCGCTCATCCCGCCGCGCCTTGGCCAGCACACCCCCGCGCGTGCTCGGCGGCCGCGCCTCTTCCCGCACAATCGTCTGCTCCAGGTCCCACTGCGTCTGGTTCTCCCGGATGAACGGATGCTCCCCCGTCAGCAGCTCATACAACACCACCCCCAGCGCAAACACATCCACCTGCGTCGTCGCCGGCTCGCCCCGGATCGCCTCCGGACTCGCATACTCCGGCGTCATCATCCGCTCGCCCGCCCGCGTCAACCCCGCCTCCGCCCCGTCCTGCTCCAGCAGCTTCGCAATCCCGAAATCCAGCAGCTTCGGCGTCCCGTCCTCGGTCACCAAAATATTCGGCGGCTTGATGTCGCGGTGGATCACCAGGTTCCGGTGCGCATACGCCACCGCCCCGCACACCGTCCGGAACAGCTCCAACCGCTCCCGCAGGCTCATCTCCCGCTTCCGGCAATACCGGTGCAGCGGCGCCCCGTCGATATACTCCATCACCACATAGGGCGACCGTTGCTCCGTGATCCCGGCATCCAACATCCGCCCGATGTTCGGATGCGTCAGCGTGGCCAGTATCCGCTGCTCGGCCCGGAACCGCTGCCACAACGACTCGCTCGTCGCATACTCCGGCCGGATCACCTTGATCGCCACCCGCGCCTCATACAGCCCATCGGCCCGCTCGGCCAGGTACACCGCCCCCATCCCGCCCCGCGCCAGCTTGCTCAAAATCCGGTAGGCCCCAATCTGTTGCCCCTCCACCAGCTCCCCATGCCCCACCACCTGCCGCGCCGTATCCCGAATCGCCCCCCCAATCACCCCATCGGCGCTCTCATAGGCTCGCAGCAGTGAGTCCACCTCCAGCCGCAGCGCCTCATCCCCGGCGCAGGTCTCGGCCAGCAGCCGCTCGCGCGCCTCCCCCTCCAGGTCCAGCGCCGCCTGGAACACATCCTCCACTCTCTGCCACCGCCCGGCGTCGCCCCGCTCACCCACCTCAGCCATCCCCCGCCGGCGGCTCCGGCCCGTCCTTCTGCATCTCCCGGTAAATCCACGCCTTGGCCATCCGCAAATCCCGCTGCACCGTCGGCACCGACACCCCCAGCACCGCCGCCGCCTCCTCATACGTCAATCCGCCAAAGTAGATCATCTCCAGCGTCTCGCTCTTCCGCCCGTCCATCCGCGCCAGCGCCGTCAACGCATCATCCAGCGCCACCATCATCGCCGGCTTCTCCGCGCCCACCGTCGGCGTATCGTCCAGCGACAGCTTCCACGCCCCGCCCCCGCGCTTCTGCCGCTGCTGCGAACGCGCATGGTCCACCAGGATCCGCCGCATCACCCGCGCCGCCACCGCAAAGAAATGCGCCCGGCTCTGCCAGTCCACCTCCGAACCGGCCAGCCGCAGATACGCCTCATGCACCAGCGCCGTCGCCCGCAGCGTGTGGCTCTCCCGCTCCCCCCGGAAACACTTCTCCGCCATCCCGTGCAATTGCTCATAGACATGCGGAATCAGCGCGTCCAGGGCCCCCCGGTCGCCCTCCCTGCACTGCGCCAGCAATCGCGTAATCGCGGATGGATCTGTGTTCATCCACTAATATCCTACGCAAAGACCGCCCGCCCCCGATACCCGGCCCTTACCCGAGTCCAAACAGCAAAAGGGCGGTCCCCCACACGGACCGCCCTTTCCCGTTGAGCACAGCTCGACGCCGCGCCTACTTCAGCATTTTGACACGAATATTCTTGTAATACACCGTCGAGCCCGGATCGTGCCCCTGCAACGCAAACGTCCCCGGCGCAATCATCCGCCCCACGCTGTTGTTGGCGCCCTTCCAATCCTCCGGCTGCGTCCAGTCCACAATCTTCTTGCCGTCCACCAACACCTGCACATTCTTGCCCTTCACAATGATGTGCTCGGTAAACCACTTGTCGTCATCGGCCGGCTTCTCTTTGTTGTCCTGCACCATGTACAGGCTCCCCGTCTTGCGGAAGTCCTTCTCAAACGTGTTGTTCACCTGCACCTCAAAGCCCTTGTCCGGCCAGCCCTTTTCCTGGTATTGCGTGGCAAAGTAGATCCCGCCGTTCGAGTTCGCCTTCGTCATCACGTCCACCTTCAACTCGAAGTCCGTGAACGTGTGGTTGCCCACCTTCCCCGTGTAATACAGATGGCAGCGCGGCCCGTTGGCCACGATCGCGCCGTCCTTCACAGAGAACGTCGCTTCGTTCTCCTTCGCAATCGTCCAACCGTCCATGTCTTTGCCGTTGAACAGGCTCTTGAAGCCTTTCTCCGGCTTGTCAGCGGCGCACAGCAAGGTGGCCGAAAGGGCAAACAACACAAGTTTCCGCATACGCTTCTGATTCTACCCGCCCCCACGCCCGCGCGCCACGCCGCCGCCCCCACAGATCGCCCTCGCCCCCGCCCCAACTCCCACCACCACCGCCCCCACCGCCCGCGCGCACCGCCCGCCCGCGCCCCGCCCCAATTCCCCCCCACAAAACCGAGCCCTCAATCCGATAAGCCCCTATGTGATCTCGCTCAAGCGCTACCTCGACTCCCCCGCTGAATCTCTCCTCCCCGTCGCCGTCGACGGCTACCGCTCCGCCCTCGCCGCCTTTGCCAGGGGCGGCGCCCAGGTCTGCCCGCTGGCAGGCCCGCAATTCGAACAAAGCCTCCTCAACCTCAAGGAACAGGTCTCCCCCACCGCCTCCCCCCAAAGCCTCGCCGAAACCTCACGCCGCGTCGAAGCTGAACTCGACCAGTGGACCAAAACCGCCTCCGACTACCTCGCCCGCACCACCACCGAGGTCCGCGACCTGGTCAAGTCCGTCGCCGAAAGCGTCCAGTCCCTCGCTGAACGCGACCAGCGCTACGCCGGCCAGTTCACCGAAATCAGCCAGAAACTCACCGAGGTCGCCGCGCTCGACAACCTCCAGCAGATGCGCCAATCACTCTCGGAGAGCATCCGCAATGTCAACGCCTCGGTCGAACGCATGGTCAGCGAAGGCCAGCAATCCGTGGCCAGCCTCAAATCCCAAATCGACTCCTACCAGGCCCGCCTCGCCGAAACCGAACGCCTCGCCGCCCGCGACCCCCTCACCGGACTCGACAACCGCCTCGGCATCGAACACAACATCGAACTGCTGCTCGCCCGCGGCCAGCCCTTCACCGTCATCCTCATCGACCTCAACGGCTTCAAGCCCGTCAACGACCAATACGGCCACATCGCCGGCGACAGCATCCTCAAACAGTTCGCCGCCGAACTCCGCCCGCTGTTCCGCCCCACCGATGCCGTCGGCCGCTGGGGCGGCGATGAGTTCATCGTCGTCGCCGGCTGCGAACCCGGCGAGATCACTCCCCTCGTCGAACGCATCCGCCAGTGGGTCTTCGGCGACTACTCCGTCGACACCCCCACCGGCCCCGCCAAAGTCCCCATCGGCGGCGCCATCGGCACCGCCGCCTCCCAACCCAGCGACAACGTCCAATCCCTCATCGGCCGCGCCGACTCCGCCATGTACGCCGACAAAGCCGCCCGCCGCGCCTCATAATCGCGCCGCCACGCCCGACGCGCACCGGCCACGCACACTCCCCCGGCACCACGCACACTCCCCCGCCACAACCTAACCCCGTAACTGAGCCGCCGCCCGTAAGGGCGCGGTGGCTTACCGCTTCCTCCCCGGCACCACGTCAATCTGCAACTTCGGATCCGTCGCCGGAATCTCCGTCGTCGCCAGCCCCAACTCCTTCCGCACAATATTGCATCCCTGCGCAATCGCGCTCGCTTTATAAAACGCGATCTCGCGATTACACCCCTGCCGCCCAAAGCCGCAATCGCTCGACACAATCAACTTCTCCGCCGGAATGTACTGCAGCGCCTTGCGAATCTCCGCCGCCACATCCTCCGGCCGGTCCGCCTGCAAACTCCGGTGGCTCACCGCCCCAATCGCAATCTTCTTCTTCAGACTATTCTTGAACGGCGCAAACAGCTCAATGTCCCGCTGGTTGCGGTCCTTCATCTCCAGCGTCCACACATCGCCCTTGCAACGCTCCAGGTAAATCTCAATCGAGTTCGCGTAGCTCGTATCGTCCATCACCCGCTGCATGTTCGGATTCCCCCAGCAGGTGTGAATCCACAACTCCACATCGTCCAACCCGTCCACCTCGCGGTTGAACGCATCGATCATGAACTTCACCTCGTCATGATCCTTCCCATACGTGTTCGCCATGAAGTGGAACGTCGGCTCCTCAATCTGCATCACCCGGCACCCGGCATCGCGCAGCGCCAGCAACTCCTTGTTCATGGCCACCGCCATGTCCCAGATCACCTCGCGCTTGTCCTTGTACTTCGGCGTGTGAATGTCCAGAAACAGCGCCATCACCTGCGAACAGCAGGTGCCGAACTTCACCGGCTTCCGCGTCTTGCCCTGCGCAATGCGCCACAACTTCGGATAATCCAGCGGCCGGTGCTCAATCTTGTCCACCACGTGCGGCCACCGCCACCCCATGTAGATCTCGTTCAACAGCGTCCCCGGCGGATAGTGCAGCCACGGCGCCGTCGTCTCTTCCGGCTGCAAATGGTCGCCCTCAAACCCCGCCCAGCGCTGCAGCGGATAGTGATGCCACGCCCGACCCGCCATGTCTTCATCCACATGGAAATCGCCGTGGCACAAAACGTCCAGCCCCGCCCGCTCCTGGTCGCTGATCACCACCGCCAGCGCATCCTGGAACTTCTCGCGGAAATGCACATCGAGCATGCACGTATCCAGCGGTCTCCCCCACATGCTCACGTCAAACCAACGCGGGCGCGGGAACGATCCGGTAACAGTGCTGGGCAGAATGAGATTGGCCGTGGCCGTGAACATGAGAAATCCTCCTCCGGCATTCTACACGCCCGCTCACCTCCCGCACACGGCCCGCTCACGGCTCGATCCGCAGCGGCGTCCCATCGGCCACCATCCGCCAGATCTCCTCAATCTCCTCGTTGGTCACCGCGATGCACCCCTCGGTCCAATCCCACCGCGTGTGCGCCGCGCCCCAACGCCCCTGCCCGTTCGGCAATCCGTGAATCATGATGTCGCCCCCCGGCGCTGCTCTCTCCCGCCGCGCCCGCTCCCGGTCCGCCGCGTTCGGATACGAAATGCGCAGCGAGCGATGATACGCGCTCCACCGGTTCCGCCCCGTGATCGTGTACTCGCCCTCCGGCGTCTTCCCATCCCCCTGCCGCAGCTTCGCCCCCACCGGTTCACGCCCCAGCGCCACACGATAGCGCCGCACCACCTTACCGCCGCTCTCGAGCAGCATCTCGCGCTTGGCCTTGCGCACCACGACGGCATCCACCGCCGTCTCCGCGCGTCCCGCGACGCCCGCCACCATCCACAACGCCGCACGCCGCGTCCACATCCCTACGCCCGCCGCAACACCACCGTCCGCCCGCTCTTCGCCGACTCCCGCGCCGCCACCAGAATCTCCGTCGCAATCATGTTGTTCTCCAGCGACGACAACCCGCCCGCCTTCACCCGCCCCTGCGCCACCGCCATCAAATAGGAAACCGGATCGCGCTCATCCACCGCTAACTCCGCCAACTCCGCAACCTCCATCTCCTGCCCCTTCGGCCGCCGCAGCCTCAGCTTGTTCCCCCCAATCGCATGCGCATACCCATGCTCGGCATACACCTCGAAGTCCTTCCGGCTGAACGGCCAGTTCCACGACCCCTGAATGATCCCCTGCGCCCCGGCGTAATCCACCACCACCGTCGCCTCGTCGTCGACCTTCGCGTAGATCTGCGGCTTGCACGTCTGCACCCGCGCCGTCACCGCCTCCGGCCGCTGGTTGCCCAGCATCCACGTCATCAAATTCGCACCATAACATCCGAAATCGAACAGCGCCCCGGCGCCGTTCTTCACCGGGTCCGTCAGCCACCCCAAAAACTCCGGGCCCACCCCAATCTCCTTCGGACCCTGGTGCCCGTCCATAGCCACCATCTTGCGGATCTTCCCAAAGCCACCTGCCCCCTCCATCTCCGCCTTCAACCGCGCATGGCTCCGGTACCAAGTCGTCTCGTAGTTCACCACCACCGCAATCCCCGCCCGCTCGGCCGCTTCCCGCATCGCCCGCGCATGCTCGTTGCTCACCGCCAGCGGCTTTTCCATCATCACCGGAATCCGCCGCTGGGCGCACTCGCGCACCACCTCCAGGTGATCGAACGTCGACGAAAACGCCCCCACCGCATCCGGCTTCACCGCATCGAGCATCGCCCCCAGCTTCGTGTGAAACGTCTCCGGCTTCAGCGAAAACAACTTCCCATACCGCGCATGCAGCTCCACATCCGGCTCGGCAATCCCCGCCAACTCCACATCGCTCCGCTTCACCAGGGCGTTGAGGAATCCCCGCGCATGCCCATGCGTCAACCCCGCCAGGCACAGCTTGAACCGCCCCGCCGCCATCCCCGCCGCCGCCAGCACCGCCGGCCCCGCCATCAAAACCGTCCGTCGTTCCATGCCCTCTATTAACGCACCGCCCGGGCCGTCCGTGCCCGGCCTGGTGCGCCGGCGTTCGCCAATAACCGTTTCTCCAACAACTCCGCCGCCAGTTTCCGCTCTCTCGCCCTACCTGCGCGCAATGCATCGGTGAGCGCGAGAAGTTCGTACAGTTCCCCGTCCCGCCGCGCCGCGGCCGCCACGCTGGGAATCAACGGCTTGATGCTCTGGCCACGTACGCTCCCTCTCGCGTCAGGCCAAACCAACACATCCGCGGAAGAGTGAACGATTCTGCTCTCCAGCGGCGGCGCGCTATGCGCCGTCGCCAAGCCCCTCGCAGTCGCCCCCAACTCCGCCGGCCACACATACGGCAGCCCATGAACCAGGAAGTCAAAGAGCTTCTGTTGCCCCAGCACTTCGCCTTCTTCACTCAACACCAGCAACCCCGACTTCCATATCCGCTTCAACGCCCCATGAGCATTGGACAAACTAATTCCCAACTCCACCGACAGTGGAATCAGCACCGGCACCCGCTCCGGATGGGCGCACAGCTTGAGCGCCACCACTACGTCCTGCGGTCTCATTTGCATTTGATTTCATCATACCAGAATCTCATTTCTCGTTTCTCGAAACAAGAAAATCTCCATGAAGCCAATCCCCCTTACCTTCCGCCGCCTTTACTTCCGCCCCGCCTTCTTCCCCGTGTCCGGCCGCCCATCCGCCACAAACCCATCCCGGTTCGGCATCTTCACCTTCGCCAGCGTCCCCGCATCCATCACGTCCTTCTCCCCAATGATCCCGTTCCAATGCAAAATCAGCGCCACCACCGCATACTCCTGGTCCCGCGTCAGCAGCCCCGGATTGTCAAACGGCATCGCCCGGTGCACGTAATCCATCAGCGTTGTCGCATGCGGCCAGTAGCTCCCCACCGTCTTCAGCGGCTTCGCCGTCGCCAGCGTCCCCTGGCCCCCCACCAGCGCCGCCTCCTCCTTCCCCTTCCCATCCGAACCATGACACCGCGCGCACCGCCGCTCAAAAACCTCCTTCCCCTCCGCCGCCGTCCCCTTGCCCGCCGGCAACCCCTTCCCATCCGGCGCCACGAACGTGTCTTTCTCGCTCACATCCGCCGCCGTCGCCGCGCGCCCCACCTTGTACTTCGGCGACTGCCCCGCCGCCACGCCCACCACCATCATCACCGCCAGCGCAACTTGAAACACTCTCCGCCTCGCCGTAGCCTAAACACTCTCCACCTCCCCGCCCGCCTTCACCCGCCACGTCTTGATCCCGTTGTAGTGATAGTTCGAATTCATCCCCCGCGCCGCCGTCAATTCCTCCCGCGACGGCTGCACATAGCCGCTCTCATCCGTCGCCCGGCTCATAATCTCCACCGGCTGCCCATCCCACTCCCACGCCATGCGAAACCGCGTAAACGCCATCGGCAGCCGCGGTTCTTGCAACTCCGCCGCCTTCCATGTCTTCCCGCCATCCACGCTCACCTCCACCTTCTCAATCCGCCCGCGCCCGGTCCACGCCAGCCCGCGAATCTCGTGGAACCCCGGGCCACTCACCTTCCGCCCGCCGCTCGGCGTCGTGATCACGCTCTTCGCATCCATCACGAACGTGAACATCCGCGCCTTCCCATCCGGCATCAGGTCCGTGTACTTCGACGTCTCATCCTTGGCCATGTACGCCTGGTCCACCACCTTCAACTGCCGCAGCCACTTCACATTCGTGTTGCCCTCATAGCCCGGCACCAGCAGCCGCAGCGGATACCCCTGCGACGGCCGGATCGCCTCGCCGTTCTGCGCATACACGACAATTCCATCCGAAATCACCTTCTCCACCGGCAGGCTGCGGAACATCCGGCACGCATCGGCCCCCTCGGCCAACACCCACTTGCCCTCCGCCTTCCGCCCCACCTCTTCCAACAGCAGCTTCACCGGCACGCCCGTCCACTCGCTGCAACTGGCCAGCCCAAAGCCCTTCTGCACATCGCCCGCCCCCGGCGACTTCCACTCCCGCCCCGAGTTCCCCGAACACTCCACAAAGTGAATCCGCGACACCGACGGCAGCCGCTTCAAATCCTCCATCGTGAACACCGTCGGCCGTTCCACCAACCCGTGCACCAGCAGCGTATGCTTGGCCGGATCAATCTCCGGCACCCCCGCATGATGACGCTCAAAATGCAGCGACGCCGGCGTGATCATGCCTTCGGTATCGGCCAGCGGCGTCGTCGTCGACCCAATCTGCGGCCGCTTCAAATCCGGCACCAGCCGCTTCGCCGTCTCATGCTTCGAGCGCTCCCCATACGCGCTCACCGCTGAGCCCAACTCGCTCGGCATCTCCTCTTCCCCCGCCGGCTTGGTCCCCGACGAACACGCCGCCGTCAACCCCGCCGCCGCCAGGAACCCCCGCCGGTCAATCGCCTTCTCTTTAGTCGCCTTCAGCCGCTGTTTCCAGTTGGACCGCACGATACCCACCTCGCATCTTGAAGTAGAGGAACAACCCGCCAAACACCACCGTCAAAATCACCGGCAGCACGCCCACATACCGGAACGTCGCCGCCGCCCCATAAGCGTCATACCAACCGCCCATCACCGGCAGGATGAACGCCGCCGACAGCATCCCCGTCCCGCCAATCACCGCCATCCCCAGCGGCCCGCTCTTCGGGAACCGCTCGCTCGCAAACGCCAGCATCGTCGGCCAGAAAAACGTCTTGCCCACGCCAAACACAGTCGCCGCCGCCACCGCCGACATCGGCGAACTCACGCCGCCCAACATGTACAGCCCCACCGCGCTCAACACCGACGACACCGCAAGCAATCCCAACGGCGACATCGCATGCGACAACGGCCCGGCAAAGAACCGCAGCCCAAACATGATCCCCGCCGTCCACACCAGAATCACAATCCCCTGCATCCCCGCCAGGTTCGTGATCAACGACGGCACCCACTGGTCCGGACCCAACTCCGTCGCCGCCGTCAGCCACATCAACACCCACCACAGGATGAACATGGGCTGAAAACACTCCTTCACCATCGCCGAGTTCGATATGCCCGCCGTCACACGCTCGGTCTGCGGAAACTTCTCGCGCACGCTGAGCACAAAGAACGCCACCGCCGGAATCAGAATCAGCGACAGCTTCACCTGCCAGCCCAACGTCGCCGCCCCCGCCGCCACACCCGCCACGTCGAGCCCCATCACCTTCGTGATCCCATAGCTCAACAGCCCGCCGATGATCAGCCCCGCCGGCCACCACGCGTGCAAGATATTCAGCTTCGAAATCTTCTCCTGCGGATACAGCGTCGCAATCAGCGGATTCACCACGCCCTCCACCAGCCCCTGCGACAACCCCAGCGTCAGCATCGCCGCATGCAACACCAGCAGCTCCGGCGAGTCCCACAACGAGGTCACCTGCGCTGCCGGCCGCGGCGAAAAAATGATCGCCAGCACCGCCGCCACATAGCCCGCCGACGACATCAGCAGCAGCCGCCGCATCCCTAGAAAATCCACCAGCGACCCGCCAATCAGAATCGACAGCGTAAATCCCCAGAACGCCGGGCTCAAGATCAGCCCTACCTGTTCTTTCGTCAGGTGAAAGTCCACCGCCAGCGCATCCATGATGTCGCCGCGAATGGAAAACACCATCGAAGTGGTCACGATGGCAACGCAGCTCGCCGCAAACAGCCGGCCTTTGTGGGTTTCGTTCATACGGGGTTCGTCGATTCTATAACAACGGCACCCGCACCTCCCGCCCCAGGTCATCGGCCGACACATACCCTGCATACAACGCGAGCGTTGTGTCGATCGCCAGCTCCAGGTCACACTCCGGCACGCGCCCCTCGTGAATCGCCCCGATGATGTCCACCAGTTCGCCCTCGCGCCCGTTGGCCCAGTTGTCGTTGCCGGGGCAGGGAATCCACCCCTCGTTCGTCGTGATCTTCTCCACGAAATAGATGTCCTTCGTAATCTCCTTGCTCGGCGAATACACATCGGCCACATGCACCGGCGATATGTGGCAGCGCGTCCGATGGTTATTCGCAAACACCTCCACGTAGTCGTGTATCCCGCCCAACACCAGCTCGCTCGCGGTAATGTCGGCCACCGTCCCGTCATCGAACACCACGTGCAAAAACGCGTAGTCTTCCGTGTCCTGATACGTCGTCCGCAGAAAGCCCCGGTCCTCAAAACCCGGCAGCTTCGTAATCGTGTGCGTCCGCGCGCTCACCGCCGCCGGACGAATCGGCCGCCCCAGCCGCGCCATCCCCTCCTTGCGCTTCAAATACAAAATCGGCGTCAGCGGATGACACCCCTTCGCAATCAGCGACCCGCCCCCCTGCACCGACCAGATCCCATACACCGGCGAATGCGACCCGCTGTGCGACTCCTCGCCCTGCATCCGCAGAATCTGCGCCTTCGTCCGCTCCACCACCTCGCGCTCTTTCTGCACCGAAGGCGCATACACGCAATTCTCCGCATAGCCCAGCGTCACGCCGGACCCCACAATTACCTCCCGCAGCTCCGCCAGCTCCCCATGCACCGCCTCCAGCATCTGCTGCTTCGTGTTCGTCTCCGGCGACCCAAAGAACCCGTGAAACGGCTTCTCGATGATGATGTGCACCCCCGCCTGAGCCGCCAGCTTCATATACCGCGCGTGTGAGGATGGTGGTGAGCAGATGTCCACGGCATCCACATGCGGCAGCATCTCCTCCACTGACGCATACGCCTCGATGCCATACTGCTTCGCGAACCCTTCCCTGCTTTCCGCGCGCGGCGACGTCACGCCCACCACCACCGCTTTCCCCGCCGGTATGTTCTCCATGTGGAACTTCGAGGCGAACCCCGCCCCGATCATCCCCAGGCGCAACGGCCCGGCAAACCGCTTCGCCCCATCATTCGTCTTGAGAATTGCCATTCAGGAATAGTATCGTTATCCCCAATGCTTAAAAAACTGGCGCTCCTCGTTCTGGGACTCATCGTCGTCACCCTCGGCGGCGGTCTCGCTTACCTCACCTTCAAGAAACCCGCCATGCAACCCGCCTCCACGCGCGAAGTCCAGCGCACTCCCGAACGCCTCGCCCGAGGCAAGTATCTCTTTGACGCCGTCGCCAATTGCGCCGATTGCCACTCCGACGTCGACTGGACCCGCTTTGCCACTCCCATCAAGGAGAACGGCTACGCCGTCGGCCGCCATTGGCCCCCCGAACTCGGCCTCCCCGGCGACTTCTACTCCCCCAACCTCACCTCCGACAAAGACACCGGCCTCGGCAATTGGACCGACGGCGAAATCATCCGCGCCATCCGCGAAGGCGTCTCACGCGACGGCCGCGTCCTGTTCCCCCTCATGCCCTACACCGAGTTCCGCAACATGAGCGACGACGACGTCGAAGCCCTCGTCGCCTACATGCGCACCATCCCCGCCGCCAGCCGCCGCCAGGAAATCACCAAGGTCAACTTCCCCGTCGACCTCATGATCAAGTCCGTGCCGCAACCCGTCACCAGCCCCGTCCCCATGCCTGACAAGAACGACCGCGTCGCCTACGGCCGCTACCTCTCCATCATCGGCGGCTGCCGCACCTGCCACACACCCACCGAACATGGCTCGCCCAAGCCCGGCATGGAGTACGCCGGCGGAGAACGCTTCGAACTCGCCGGCAAAAACATGGCCTCCGTCAGCTACAACCTCACCCCCAACAACAACACCGGCATCGGCACCTGGGACGAAAAACAGTTCCTCGACAAATTCCACCAGTTCAAGGACTACGCCGAAGGCAAAGCCCCGCCCATTACCCCCGAAAACTTCACAGTCATGCCCTGGCTGTCGTTCAATGGTGTGGAGGACGACGACTTGAAAGCCATCTTTGCTTTTCTCAAAACCCTGAAGCCTGTCGAACACGCGGTCGTAACCCGGCCCCTGGCGAGCGGAAAATGAGACCAATCACTCTCATTCTCCTGGCCGCCGGCGCCCTCCTCGCGCAGCCCGCCGAACGCCGCTCCATCTTCCCCCCCGGCATCAAGCCCGCCGGACCCTACTCCCCCGGCGTCCTCTCCGGCGACTTCCTCTACGTCTCCGGCCAGGGCCCCCGCGACGCCAACGGAAAATACGGCGACACCCCCCAAGCCAACATGCGCCAAACCCTGCGCAACATCCGCGCCATCGTCGAAGCCGCCGGCCTCACCATGGAACACATCGTCTTCGCCCACGTCTACCTCCACTCCTCCGTGCCGCAATCGGAAATGGAGAAGGTGTGGAACGAGACCTTCCCCAACAACTCGCCCCGCCGCGCCGTCTTCACCTCTCACCGCCTTCCGCTCGACATCCCCGTCGAGGTCAACGCCATCGCCATCCGCGACCTCGCCCTCAAACCCAAGGCCGCCAAGATGATCCTCCCCGCCCAGTCCGACAAGCCCGGTTGCCGCAAAGCCCCCGGCGGCGTCATCTGCTCCGCCTCGGCCCCCACCGCCGCCACCGTCGAAGAGCAAACCAAGCTCGTCCTCGAACAACTCGCCGCCCATCTCAAAAAGGCCGGCTACACCCTCGCCGACACAGTTGCCACCAACGTCCGCCTCGACAACGTCGACGACTTCGCCAAAATGAACGCGGCTTACGGCGCTTTCTTCCCCAAAGACGCGCCCCCCACTCGCACCACCATCGGCCCCAACCCCCCCGTCGCCTCCCGCGACGCCGTCAACGGCCGCTACCCCGCGCTCGTCTCCGTCTCCCTGCTCGCCGCAAAATAGCCGCCCCGCGTGAAACTCCGCATCGCCGCCATCGCCGCCGTCCTCCTCATCGGCGGCGCCGCCTGGTCGCTCACTGAGACCGCGCTGCGCCTCCCCGCAAGCCGCCGCGTCGAATCCCCACCCGCCCCCGGCTACACACAAGTCGAAATCCCCGCCGCCGACGGTGTGCCCCTCCGCGCCGACTTCCGCCCCGGCTCCAACGGCCGCGCCCTCGTCCTCCTCCACGGCCTCGGCGACACCCGCCGCGGCATGCGTGGCTTCGCCGCTTATTATCACGAACAAGGCTTCTCCGTCCTCCTCCCCGACTCCCGCGCCCACGGCACATCCGGCGGCGACACCATCACCTACGGCGTCCTCGAAGCCCACGACCTCCGCCGCTGGCTCCACTGGCTCTCCACCACCCAGCACGCCAACTCCATCGCCGCCATCGGCATGTCCATGGGAGCCTCCGTCGCCCTCCTTGCCCTCGACGACCCCACCCTCCGCGCCGTCATCGCCGAATGCCCCTACTCCAACTTCCGCTCCATCGCCTACGATCGCGTCCCCGCTCTGTTCAACCTCCCCCGCGCCGCCGGCCTCGCCCTCGCTCCCCTCATCGAACCCGCTTTCCTCTACGCCCACCTCCGCCACGGCATCTGGCTCCCCGCCGCCGACCCCTCCTCCACCCTCGCCCGAGCCCCCCAACCCGTCCTCCTCATCCACGGCCTCGCCGACGACCGCACCCCGCCCCATCACTCCCAAACCCTCTACAACACCCGCCCCACCAACACCCAGCTCTGGCTCGTCCCCAACGCCCGCCACGTCCGCGCCTCCGTCGTCCAGCCCGACGAATACCGCACCCGCACCCTCGCCTTCCTCAATTCCTCCCTAAACATCTCCTCATCACCCGCCCCCTCGATACATTCAAACCTTCAAACTGATAAAATCCCTACCATGGAGAAAATCGCCGCCGGCGTCCACCGCTTCCGCAACTACATCTACCCCCACCTCCGCGGCATGTTCGGCGAACTCGCCGAAGGCCAGCAGCCCCACGCCCTCATGATCTCCTGCTCTGACTCCCGCGTCGTCCCCAACCTCATCACCGACACCCGCCCCGGCGAACTCTTCATCGAACGCAACCCCGGCAACATCTCCCCCATCTACGACAAAACCGCCATGGGCGGCGTCTCGGCCACCATCGAATACGCCGTCGCCATCCTCAAAGTGCCCAACATCATCGTCTGCGGCCACTCCGATTGCGGCGCCATGAAGGGCATCCTCGATTTCAAGTCCGTCAAGAAGCTCGCCGCCGTCGCCCATTGGCTCGCCTTCGGACCCAAGCTCGAAGAGGTCGAGGGCATCGACGACCCCGCCGAACGCCTCCGCGTCCTCACCGAGCTCAACGTCCTCATGCAGATCGAGAACCTCAAAACCCACCCCGCAGTCGCCAAAGCCTACAAACGCGGCGACATCGGCCTTCACGGCTGGATGTTCGACATCGAAACCGGCGTCGTCCGCGCCTGGAACCAAAAGGCCGGCCAGTTCCTCCCCTGGCCCCCTGACCCTACCCCGGCCCAACCCAAGGTCAAGGGTAAAGGCAAAGGCAAACACTAGGAGCCCTTTACGCACCGCCGGGGAACACCACGCCGCCACCCCCCGCCCGCGCGCGCCCTCACTCACCCGCCTCCATCACCCGCGCACGCACCCCGTAACGGAGCCGCGCGCGTCAGCAAGCGGTGGCGCGCCTCGGCGAGCGCTCGCCCCCGCCTCCCGCCTCATCACCACCATCTCCGGCGACGACCCAAACTGAATCACCCCCACCCGCTCAAACCCATGCCGCTCATAGAGCGTGATGTTCCGCGGATTGCTCGACTCCAAATACGCCGGCAACCGCTCCCGGTCGCACATTGCCAGCGTATGCCGCAGCAACGCCGCCCCGAACCCAATCCCCTGATACACCGGATCGGTCCCGATCATCGGCAAGTACCAGTGCGGCTCCTTCGGATGAAACCGGTCCATCTCCTCGATCAGCCCAAACAACTCCGGCTGCATCGCCGGCGGCACCGTCTGCTGCATACACGCCACCATCGCATCCGCATCCGGCTCCACCCCCGGCGGCAGCCACAAAGCCGCCGCATGGCCGGTCATGAACGCCGTGTTGTGCACAAACGCCCGCCCCGCAAACGCCCGCACAAACGACGGAAAGCCCGCAAAGTAACCGGCCGCGCTTGGATACACCCACCGCGCCACCGGATCGCTCGCAAACGCCGCGACAATCGTCGTCACCGCCTGCTCACGTTGATGCGAAGGAACGGCCTGAACCGAAATCGGGGCAAGGGTCATGCTGGTCATAGATTGCTCTCTTCTGATCCGCGCGTGACCAGCGCTCAAGAAGGCTCACCGGACTTGTGAACTTCTCACCCCCCAAAATACCGCGTCAGCGAAACGCTCCAGAACCGGTAGTTCTTCACCGAATCCTGCAACCCCAGCTGCGGCCGCAGGCACGCCTCCCATGTGTACGCCCCATGCGACACCACCACGCTCGCCGAATACCGCAACACCCGCGGCCCGCCCCGGTGATACACATCCACCGAATGAATGAACACCGGACCATGCCGTAACGCCACCGTCACCGGACGCCGCCGCAACAGCTTCTGCTCCGTCTGCCCCTGGAATAACAACAACGCCCCCCGCCCCAGCGTCGAATGCGTCAACACCATCGGATTCGCCGTCAACCGGAACGGCACCTTCCCCTGCCGCGTGTAATGCACCGCGCTCTCCACCACGTAATCCGTCGTCCCGTTCAGCACCGAAGGAAAGCTCCAACGCCGGAACCCGCCCATCCACGTGAACGAACCGCCCAGCGCCTTCCCCACCGGCGTCCGGTAGTTCACCGCCAGTTCCGTGTTCACATGCCCCACGCCCAAATGATGCGACGAAAAGCCCGACACCGAAAGCGTGTCCGCCCGGTTCAGTACACGATCCACATTGAATGTCGCCCTATTCTGCGGCGTCGGCGCATCGCCATACCAGCCCCCCAGCGACAACTGAAACGCCGAAGCCACCCCCACCTGCAACGAACCGCTAAATCGCGGCGCCGCCTCCGCCGGACCGGCTGCGCTCGCCGCGGCTTCCTCCGCCCAAGCGCTCCCGCCCGGTACACTTCCGCCAATGAGGAAGATCCCCACAATCGTCAGAGCACAGAACCTTCCCACGCCCTCACAACTGCACGCCCGTTGCCAACGCTACTTGTCCGCCCTCCACCCATACGCCCCAAGCAGCACCTGGAAGAGGTGCGTGTTGGGAAAGAAGCCCTTTACCCGCTCCGCCCCCGGACCCATCGCCGTCGCCAACACCTCTTCCCCCGTGTGCGAATGCCCCACCCTCAGTGCGGGGATCGTCACCACCTCGCGCGCCTGGTGGGTCTTTTGCCACTCGTCGAAACCCTTCAGTAACGGCTCCCCGCGCTTCCCACCCACATTGCGCAATTCAAACGAGTGGTCCGCCGTAAACACCAACAACGTGTCGCGCAAATCCACTTTCCCCGCGATCTCCCGGATCAACTTGTCGAAATTTACCAGGTTGTTCAGCCCCTTCTCCGGATTGTCCGTGTGCGCGTCCCACTCCACCATCAGGAAGTAGCCCTTCTTGCTCTTCTTCAACCGGTCCAGCGCCGCAAACGCCATCGCCGGCACATCGGCCGTATCGTCCAACAGCGCCAGCGGCCGCATCTCACTCGCTGGAATCGCCCCCACGCTCGCATAAATCGGCCGCTTGTGCTCGGCCGCCATCGCGTCCAGGTCCTTCCCCAGCTTCTTCGTATCGTCGTAGATCTTCTTCCGCCCCCCGCCAATCACGATGTCCACGCCATCGCCAAACTTCGGCGTGAAGATCTGCTGATATAACTCCGCCTGCTTCCCGCGATCATTCGCATGTCCATAGCAAGCCGCCGGCGTCGCATCCGCAATCGACACGTTCGACACCACGCCCGTCGAAAGCCCCCGCTCCTCGGCGTACTCCAACAAAGTCTTCAGCGACTTCCCATCCTGCTTGCCCCGCACCGTCGACGCGTCCATCGAGATCACGCCGTTGTGCGTCTTCTGCCCGGTCACGATCGCCGTCATCCCCGCCGCCGAATCGGTCACCCAGCTCGAAGCCGTCGACGTATCGGACAGCCCCACGTGCGGCCAGCTCTGCACAAACAGCTTCTGCGGCTCCCCATAGCCATGCAGCGACGCCGCCGACACCGTCGGCACCCCCCCCGCATCGGCCAGAAACACAATCACGTTCTTAGCCCGCTTGCCCGGCTTCGGCGCGGCGTTGAGGGCCGTGGCAAGCGCCAGGGCCAGTACGATTCGGCTCAGTTGCATCGAATCAAGTGTATCGCCCGCCACCCCACGGCAAAATACGCCGCGCAATCAGATCCGTGAAGATCGTGTGACGTAAACTCGGCGCCAGCCGCCCCGCATCGCCCTCTTCGCCAAACCACTCCACCGCCGCCAACTCCGCCGATGGCCTCGGCTCCCCCTCCAACTCCCCCCCAAACAACTCCACCCGGATCGACCGCCATCCCGCCGCCCGCTCCGCCGCCCCCGCCTCATGGTCATACGTCCCCACAAACCACACCCCCGTCACCGCGGCCCCGCTCAACTCCTCGGCCACCTCGCGCCGCAAGGCCTCCTCCGGCGTTTCTCCCTTCTCAATCTTTCCCCCCGGCAACATCAGCGCCGGCGACTTGTGGTTCCTGCACAACAACACCTTCCCCGCGCGCACGCACAACAACCCGGCCTTGTGAATCTCCGCCCGGCTCATTGCAAAATCGGCAGCGTCAAATAATTCGCCGGCACAAACAAGCTGCCCTCCGTCGTCCCCTGCGGCGCCGCCCGCCGCAACCGGTGCGCCAACTGCTTCCCCGTAATCGCCCCGCCCAGCGCCAACCGGAACGCTTCGCTCACCTCCCGCACCTCCCCCGCCGACTCATGCGCAAACTCCAACCGGTAATGCCCAATCCCCGCCGCCAGCCACGCTTCCAAATGCCCGCTCGCCTCCTGCGCCTCCGCTCCAAACACCGTGTTCCGGCACCCCACATCGGCCAGCACCGGATGCGCCCTCCGGCCCACATCGCGCAACTCCACACGATGCCGCTCGCACGGCCGCCCGCAATCCTCAAAACTCTTCCCCGTCGAAAGGAACCGAGCAAACACACAATGCTCCGTATGAAACACCGGCAGGTGCTGATACGCTACCGCCTCCAGGCGATGCGCCCCCACCTCGCGCGCCAGCGTGGCCACCTGATCCGCATTCAAGTCATGCGTCGGCGTGATCCGCTCCAGCCTCTGCTCCAGCAACAACCGCGCCGAAACCGCATTGGCCGCATTCAACGAAAAATCCCCCGTCAACGCTGGCCCATCCTCAAACGCTGCCAAATGATGCAACAACCCCGCCGGCCGCACCAGCAGCGCACACCCCAGCCTTAAAAGGAACTCGACAATCTTCTCCTCGCCCGGCTTCAACACCCGAGGCGTTGCCACCCGCACCGCAATCCCCGCCGCCCGCACCCGCTCCACCGATGGCTTCAAGCCATACAGATCCAAATAGTCGAGCGTGATCGAATCCGGCCTCACCGCCACCGCCGCCTCCAACTGCTCCGCCGTCCGCACCAACAGGTGCAACCGCGGCATCTCCACACCCACCACCGCCGCCTCTGCTCCCCATAGCCTCTCCGCCACCGCCCCCGCATCGCCCACCACGCGCGCCGCCGGCGCCTCCTGCAATGCCCGCAGCCCCTCCACCGCCCGCCGCCGCACCGCATTCAACATCGATGCCGCCGCAAACACCGCGCCTTCACACTCCAACGTCAACGCCCCCAGCCGGTACGCCGTCCCGCCCAGCCGCTCAAACTGTGCCCGCAACATCTCCTCATCCAACGCCCGGTTCTGCGCCGCCGCCAGCGTCTCCTCCGACGCCACCTCCACCCGCACCCCCGGCCGCTCCTCCAGCGTCCACACCGTCCGCAACACCTCGCCCGCCCGCGCCGTCACCACCACGTTCACCGCCTGCCGCTGCACCGGCGCATTTGCCTCCAGGTAAGGCTTCAGCGCCTTGTCCACCGCCGGATCGTGCGTCCGCCACACCCAATCTCCCACCCGGATTCGCCCCAACCGCACATCGCCCCCGCCAAACCGCAGTTCCACTCTCCCCGCCACCCGCGCCGTCACCTCATACACCCGCCCGCCCTCTTCCTCCTCGCCCGGATCGCGCCAATCCGCCGCATCGAACACCACCCCATCGCCCGCCTTCAACGGCGCAATCGCATGCGCCTCCCCCGGTTCCACCACCACGCCCGCCGCCTCCACCGCCGCCACCCGCCCCATCAACACCCCGCGATGCCTCGGCGCCCGCCCCCGCACCACCGCCTGATGATCGGTCCCCGTCATGAAAAACGGACCCATCCCTCTCGAATACACCTGCTCCAGAGCCAACTCCTCGGCCTTCGTCACCGACAACGGCCGCTTCTCCCAAGCCTCATCCACCGCCCGCCGGTACGCCCTTGTCGCCGCCGCCACATAATCGGCGTCCTTGTACCGCCCCTCAATCTTCAACGCCGCCACGCCGCATTCGATCAACTCCGGCACCTGGTGCAGCGCATACAAATCCCCCGGCGACAACAAATACCGCGCATCCCCCAACGGCTTCAGCACCCCATCCACCACCATCTCGTACGGCAACCGGCACGCCTGCGCGCACTGCCCCCGGTTCGCGCTCCGCCCGCCCCACGCCTCCGACGAAAAACACTGCCCCGAATACGCCACGCACAGCGCCCCATGCACGAACACCTCAACCTCGGCCGCCGTCGCCCGCGCAATCGCCCCAATCTCCTCGAGCGACAACTCCCGCGCCAGCGTCACCCGCGACGCCCCCATCTCGCGCGCCCACTCCGCCCCCCGCGCATCCGTAATGCTCATCTGCGTCGAGGCATGCAGCTCCAAATCCGGACACAACTCCCGCGCCAGCCGCAGCACCCCCACATCCTGCACGATCACCGCGTCCGCCCCCGCCTCCGCAATCGCCTCCAGCGCCCGCGCCGCCTCCCGCCACTCATGGTCAAACACCAGCGTGTTGAACGTGACAAACCCCCGCACCCCACGCCCGTGCAGCGTCCGGAACACCTCCCGCAACTCGCCCAGCGCAAACCCCACCTTCGCCCGCGCCGTGAAATGGTGCAGCCCGAAATACACCGAATCCGCCCCCGCCTCCACCGCCGCGCGCAACTGTGGCCAGTAACCGGCCGGAGCCATCACTTCGGGTTTACGGCGGAGGGACATGCGGAAAACAGTACGCGCGCGAACATCCACTAGTCTATCCTGGCCCTATGCGCGCTCTGCTCCTGGGCCTCACCGCCGTCTCCCTCTGGGCCCAAATGCCCACCTTCGGACCCGATAATCCCGAAGGCCTCGTCATGTATCCCAACAAAACCGGCCGCTACGCCTGGCTCCGCAAGGGAACCTGGACCCGCAAGCCCTTCCAAACCCAAAGCTCCAAAGGCGCCTCCGCCGCCATCACCGCCGCCGAACTCACCGCCATCCGCGCCTCCTTCGACAAACTCAGTGACCTCTATCAGGCCACCCCCACCGGCGCCGCCCGTATCGGCTTCTTCGTCCTGGAAAGCCGCAACTACAATTACCCCAACCCCTCCGGCTTGCCGTCTACCTTCCCCCTCGCCCGCGCCCCGCTCCCCTACGACATCGGCATCTTCCCCTTCTACACCACCGACGTGATCAAAAACGGCGTCTTCGTCCCCGTCACCGCCGGCGAAACCACCCCCGTCTACCACTACTTCAACGTCCTCCCCGGCCAACAAAAGCAACAGCCCGTCGCCAGGGAGCCCAACGGCGACCGCGACTCCATCGACTTCTACCCCCGCCCCAAGGAGATCGGCCGCTACCAGGGCTGGCCCATCTACGACGGCGGCGACCTCGTCATCGCCCGCCCCAACCGCGACCCCTGGATCGCCGCCCCCTACGCCCGCGTCCTCAAGGCCGCCATGACCCTCTTTGAACAGGACCGCGCCACCGCCGAAAACAGACTCGCTGGTCTGAAAAAGGAAAACGAACGCGTCCAGTCCCCCGCCTACGAACAAGAGATGCGCGCCCACCTGGAAAAATACTCCGGCGAGTTCCGCACCTCCAATCCCCAAAAGTGGCAGGGCCGTGTCGCCGGCATGGAGCGCGAACTCCTCTACAACCGCGACCTCGCCGCCAAAAAGGCCAACCCCCAGCGCGACAAAGACGGCCTCTGGTATTGGAACCCCCTCGACGCCCACGCCGAAGCCGCCAAACGCCTCGCCGCCCTCACCCCCGCCGACGCCGCCCGCACCGCCTGCTTCGCGCCCTCCCCCAGCCAGGACGGCCGCTACGGAATCAAAGGCATGATCCAGCCCTCCGGCTCCACCCCCGCCTGCACCGATCTCGTCACTGACAACTGGGACTACTTTGACCCCAAACTCCCCCGCGTCACCCCTCAGCTATTGCTCATCCGCAACATCAGCTACTGCGCCACCATTGCCAACGGCAAACTCACCTTGCGTGATCGCCCGCGCCCCGACGTCCCCCCGCAAGGCTGTTTCAAACTCGTCCCCATGTGGGAAGAGCTCGACTGGAAACAACTCGCCGCCCTCGTTGTCCCCTAACGCCCCCCGCGCTACACTCAACCCCATGTCCGCCTCGCGTTGCCTGCTCGCCCTCGCCCTGCCTCTGCTCGCCTTCGCCGCCTCGCTCGACAAGCCCGAAAAGCTCACCATTCACACCTGGGTCCGCGAAGACATCTTCGCCGGCTGGATCGCCCGCGACGAAGCCGCCCTCGCCCGTGGCGTCGCCAAGCTCGACCGCTTCCTCGCCGCCAACCCCACCGACGAAAACGCCCTCGCCTGGCGCTACATGGCCGAAATGTACGCCATGCGCAAAGCCCAGGCCGCCGGTGACGCCGCCGCCTACGACAAAGCCATGGCCACCGCCGCCGCCACCCGCGACGCCATCTGGAACGGCCGCGCCCCCCAGTCCGGCGCCCACATCATCGTCGGCAGCACACTCGTCAGCGGCGCATTCTGGGCCCGCGAAGCCGACAAACCCTGGATGTACCGCGACGGCCGCGCCATGCTCGCCAAAGTCCCCGAACTCCAGAAGGGCGCCTTCGACACCCTCCCGCCCCACATGCGCGGCGAACTCTGGTCCTCCATCGCCTTCGCTTCCGACCGCCTCGGCGACCGCCCCGAACGCGACCGCGTCATCGCCCTCATGCGCGAAAAACTCGCCGGCTCCCTCTACGCCAAACGCGCCGAACGCTGGGCCACCCTCCCCGCCCTCACCAACGAAGCCGACAACATGTGCATCTCCTGCCATGAGCCGGGCCGCCTCAAACCGACGGCAGCCCGCCTAGGCATCACGCTCTCGGAATAACGGCGCCCCGCGCCGCCCCCGGCGACTCCGCGCCCCTTACCGCTCCGACGACGGCGGCGTCATCCCCTTCAACCGCATGTACGTCACGATGTTCCCGTAATGCTCGTTCATGTGAATCGTGTTGAACATCAGCAGGCTCAGCTTTGACCGCTCCGCATTCCGGAACTTCATCATCAGGTTCCCGTTCTCGTTCGTCAGCGCGTCATACGCCTTGCCGCAATAATCGAGCGATGCCTTCAGCGCCGCCGTCAAATCGGCCTTCGAAGTCTTGCTCTTCTCGATGCCCGGGTTCGGGTTCGCCTCGCCCATCGCCGCCGCGCAGTAATTGTTGTTCGCATCGGCAATGTGCCCAATCAGTTGCCCCAGGCTCCGCACTTCCGGCGTCGCCTTAAACGCATAGTCGGCCTCGCCCACCTTCTCCGCCGCCCGCTGCACATAGCCCCCAATATTCTTCTGATACGTCCGCGTGCTCGCCGCCGTCGAACTGTGGTCCTGCTGCCCAAACGCAGCGCTGCTCAACGCGGCAAAAACAACCAAGGAAATGGAAATTCGCATGAGGGGCATTGGATCACGGCTGAGCGGCCCAAAGCAAGCCGCCACCTCATCATCCGCTAGGCCCGCCCGCCTATGCCCCCCGCGCCCGCGCCGCCGTCCGCACCGCCCCCGCCATCGACTCCAACGCCGGCTCATCCCCCAACGACGGCGCACACTCAAACCGCGCCGTCCACACCACCAGCCCGCTCCGCGCATCCACCAGTTGCAGCATCACCGCCACCCGCGCCCCGTCGCCCTCGCGCAACGGCCGCAGCGACCCCTCCAACAACAGGTCCGCCCCCAACTCCCGCCCAATGCTCGGCGCATCCTGCCCCCCCTGCCCGCCCGCCTGCCCCTTCACCACCGCCCGCGAACTCGTCTTCGACACCACCCGCACCCCCGCCCCCTTGCTCAGCCGCGTCCGCAACTCCGCCGTCAGCGTCTCCGACACCGGCCCATACCGACCCGCCGTCAAATCCTCCAGAGGCAGCACGGCAATCACATGCTCTCCCGCCCCCAACCGCTGTTGCGCCCCAAACCACCCCCACGCCCCCAGCGCCACCAAGCCAGCCGCCGCCATCGCCAGCCCCAACCGGAACACCCGCTGCCGCCATGCGTTCACCCCCCGCGCCGCCACCGGCTCCACCTGGGCCTGCCCCGCCTCTTCGCCCTCCTCCGCCGCCCTCGCCGCTCCCCAACCACCGCCGCTTCCCGATACCGGAACTGCGGCACATACCCGCCACGCGGAAAATCGATCACCACCTGCTCCTCCGCCGCATCCAGCCGGTAATATTCCTCCAGCCGCCCCCGCAGCTTCGTCGCCTCCACCCGCACCACCGGATCCACCCGCGGATCGTACCCCGGCGCTCGCCCAAATACCTCCGCTCCCAGCAGGCTCTCCTTCAACTGGTGCCCGTTGCCGTTCAGCGTCTCCTCCACCACAAACCGCAGAAACCGCGCATGCCGCTCGGCCCGCGCAAAGCGCCGGCTCGCCAGCAGACGCTCCAGCGCCTGCTTCACTTCGTCGTGGCTCGGACACGCGGACATGGCGGTTGCGGTCATCATGGGAATCGTCGTGCGGGCGCCACTTCCGTCAGCCCCCGCTGGCAATGCTGTTTGACCTACAGACGGACTCCTCCCCAAAAAGTTCGGTCGCAATTGCGCCCGTGGGGTAAGGAGACCGTAAGCTCTCCGCCCTCCGCCTACACCGCCTTGGCCAGAAACCGCGGCTTCCGCCTCGCCTCCGTCGCGTGCTCAAACGCGCCCGCCAACCGCACCAACTCCCGCTCACTCCACGCTTTGCCAATGAAGCTGAACCCCACCGGAAGCCCGTGCACGAACCCCGCCGGCGCCGTCACATGCGGATACCCCGCCACCGCCGCCCATGTCGACGAGCCCCCGCTGAAATGATCCCCGTTGATCCAGTCCGTCGGCCACGCCGGACCATCCGTCATCCCCACCAGCGCGTTCAACGAGTGCTTCGCCATCACCGCGTCAATCCCCTCCTCGCGGCTGATCCGCAAACACGTCCGCCGCGCCTCCTGGTACGCCGGCTCCGTCAAAGGCCCCTTCTTAGCCGCCAACTCGAAAATCTCCTGCCCAAACCACGGCATCTCCGCCGCCGCGTTGCTCTTGTTGAATTCGATCAGCGCCGCCAGCGTCCGCGGCCGCCCCTCCGGCAGCCCCGCCAGGAACCGCTCCAGGTCCGCTTTGAATTCATACAGCAACACCTCAAACTCCGCCGCACCCAACTTGTCGCCCCCCTCCAGCGTCACCTCCACCACCGTCGCCCCCTTGTCCCGCAACACCCGCAAAGTCTCCTCCAACACCTTCTCCACCGCCGCATGATTCGTCATGAACGACCGCACCACCCCCAGCCTCGCCCCGCGCAGCGCCGTCGCATCCAGCGCCTCCGTGTAATGCCCCACCGCCTGCCCGCGCTGTCCCAACGTCGCTTCATCGCCTGCATCCTCGCCCGCCAAGGCATCCAGCAAAATCGTGGCATCCATCACACACCGCGCCATCGGCCCCGCCGTGTCCTGCGAATGCGCAATCGGAATAATCCCCGACCGGCTCACCAGCCCCACTGTCGGCTTGATCCCCACAATGCCGTTCACCGACGCCGGACTCACAATCGACCCGTCCGTCTCCGTCCCAATCGACGCCGCGCACAAACTCGCCGCCGCCGCCACCGCCGACCCCGAACTCGACCCCGACGGATTCCGGTCCACCGCATACGGGTTCCGCGTCTGCCCGCCCCGCCCGCTCCACCCGCTCGTCGATTTCGTCGACCGGAAGTTCGCCCACTCGCTCAAATTCGTCTTCCCCAGAATCACCGCCCCCGCCCCCCGCAGCTTCCTCACCACGTGCGCATCCACCGGCGACCGCCAGCCCATCAGCGCCAGCGACCCCGCCGTCGTCATCATCCGCCCCGCCGTCGCAATGTTGTCCTTCACCAGAATCGGAATCCCATGCAGCCGCCCCCGCACACGCCCCGCCCGCCGCTCCTCATCCCGCCGCCAGGCTTCGTCACGCGCATCGGGATTCACCTCCAAAATCGACCGCAGCATCGGCCCCGCCGAGTCGATCTCCAACGCCCGCTGCATGTAGGCCTCCACCAGTTGCACCGAGTTCCAGCGTCCACTGCTCAGCCCCTCGGCCAGCTCCGTCAGCGACACCTCGTCGAGCGACGCCACGCCCTCCTCTCCCGCCCCGCCCTCCCCCAGCTCCCCCGCCCCGCCCCGCCAGCCCCCGCCGCCGCCCCGCCGGCAATACGATCGCCGCCCGGTCATCTTCGCCATGAGAATCCTCTTAGTGTAATCGAAGGGCTATAGACGCCACCCCCCACACCCGCTAGCCTGTGTACATGTTCCGCCGCACTCCCCTGGGCCTCGCTCTCCTCCTCGCCGCCGCCGCCCCCGCCGCTGACCTCCCCGGCTCCCAGGACCACCCCCTCCTCTCCCGCTACGAAGGCGCCCAAATCATCGGCTACCTCGTCAAACCCTTCGACGAATACACCCTCCCCCTCGGCCGCATCGTCGACGTCACTCCCCCCACCACCTACACCAAAAGCGAAAAGGTCGAAGGCAAACTCACCCGCATCACCTACGTCCTCCCCAAGGGCCGCACCGCCCTCGAGGTCTACCGCAACTACACCGCCGCCCTGGCCCGCCTCAAAGCCCAAACCCTCTTTGAAGGCGCCGGCGACCGCCCCCTCGGCATGTTCGGCGTCCGCTACGTCGACCTCCCCATGCAGCAAACCGGCCAGATTCTCCAATACAGCTACAACGCCCAGCGCTTCTACGCCGGACGCCTCACCACCCCCGCCTCCCGCGCCACCATCGCCCTCTATCTCACCGAATACGAAAACGGCATCATCCCCGAAGGCGTCAGCCTCGAAAAAGGCCAGGTCGTCCTCCAACTCGACATCATCGAAGCCGCCGCCATGGAGGAGGGCAAAGTCACCGCCGCCCAAATGCAAACCGCCCTCGGCGAGGAAGGCCACGTCGCCCTCTACGGCATCTACTTCGACACCGCCAAGGCCGTCATCAAACCCGAATCCGAACCCACCCTCCTCGAAATCACCGCCCTCCTCAAGGCGCAGCCCGCCATGAAGCTCTACGTCGTCGGCCACACCGACGACACCGGCGACGCCACCTCCAACCTCGACCTCTCCATGCGCCGCGCCCTTGCCGTCGTCGACGAACTCGTCTCCCGCCGCGGCATCGACGGCGCCCGCCTCACCGCCGCCGGCGTCGGCCCCTACGCCCCCATCGCCCCCAACTCCACTGACCCCGGCCGCGCCCGCAATCGCCGCGTCGAACTCGTCTACCGCTGATCGGCTCCACCCACCCCGCGGCCGCCGCTCATTAGCCAATGCTAATTCGCTGAATCTCTCATCCGCTTCAGCTACGATAAGAACTTGATCCCCCGTTTCAGGAGTCCCCGCCTCCAGGCGGCCCATCTCAGCTCCCTGCAGGACCTGCCGTTTGTATGAAGATCGCCTTCGTCAACCAGTTCCAAAACGCCGCCGAAAATCAGGCCTACCAATCACTCCGCATGGTCGCTGAGCGCCTCGGACATGAACTGGTCCATTGCGCCAGCAGCGCCGAAGTGGAAGCCTGCCAGCCCGATTTCGTCCTCGCCCCCGCCTCCACGCGCCCCAAGCTGAACGACTTCCCTCACTATGGGGTCCTCCACGATCCCCGCGAAAGCTACCTCCAGGAGCGGCCCTTCTTTACCAACCTCCGCACCCACGACGGCTGGGTGGCTCTGGCCAGCTCCATGATCCACTTCGCCCGTGATGTCGCCTTCTCCGTCGGCCGCCACCAGGAGATCGGCGTCTACTACAACACCTGCCAGCGCCAGGAGCGGTCCACCGATCTGGCCACCCTCCTCCGCGAACGCCGCCTCCGCATCGCCTACTTCGGCACCAACTGGGATAAGCGCCGCTCCCGCATGTTCCGCACGCTGAGCCAGGAGGAAGGCATCGTCATCGGCGGCCCGCCCGAGTCCTGGCCTGACATCGATCCCAAAAGCTACTGCGGCGAGTTGCCCTTTGACGGCGACTCCGTCCAGGCCAAATACGCCGAATGCGGCGCCGGCCTCTGCCTGCTCTCCGAAAAACACTTCCGCGACGACGTCATCTCCAATCGTGTCCTCGAGGTCACCTCCGTCGGCGCCCTCGCCATCTCCTGCGATACCCCCTGGCTGCGGGAACACTTCGGCGACAGCCTCTACTACGTCGATCAACGCCTCCCTGACCCACTCCTCCTCAAACAAATCCTCGCCGCCCGCGACGAGATGTACCGCGACCCCGCCGCCGCTCTCCAGCGCGCCGCCCACGCCCGCCAGGTCTTCGAACGCCATTTCTGCGGCGAAGTCCTCCTCGCCAACGCCGTCGAGCATCACCGCCTCATCGACAGCCGCCGCAACGATTCCATCGCCCGCGCCCGCCAGCGCTACTGGCCGCTCATCAGCGTCATTATCCGCTGCGGCTCGCGTTCGGTCGATTTCGTCCACCGCGCCGTCGCCTCAATCGCCCGCCAAACCTACGGCCGCTTCCACCTCATCCTCGTCCGCCATCAGGAAATCGACCTCTCCTCCATCCAATCCCAGTCCTGGCCCAACATCGAGAAAATCGAAATCGTCGAATGCCCCGGCGGCGACTGCAGCACCAGCCTCTGGGCCGGTCTCAACGCCGTTCAGGGCGATTACTTCTCCGTCCTCGACGACGACGACTGGCTCTTCTCCAACCACTTCGAACAGCTCTTCCGCCCCTTCCCCAGCGCCCCTCAGCCCCACTTCTTCGCCTTCTCCGGCTCGGTCTCCATCGAAGCCGAAGCCCGCGTCGTCATGGGCGCCGGCCTCGACAACCGCCACATCTCCCGCTTCGGCCTCCCCGACAGCAACAGCCTCGACCAGATCGCCGGCGCCATCGCCACCAACGCCTTCGTCGCTTCCCGCGACCTGCTCCACGAAGACCTCCTCTACGATCCCCACATCCACTCCGCCGAAGACAGCTTCCTCATCCTCGCCCTGCTCCTGCAGACCCGCCCCGTGTTTTCCCACGCCGCCACCAGCGTGAGCGAACTCGGCCATGCCGGCCGCGCCTCGGTCGCCTTCCACCCCCGCCGCTATGAGGACCTCTTTTCCCTCCACACCCGCCTCAGCGGCAAATACCGCCTCCCCCAGTCCCCCATCGACTCCTGGAGCGCCCTCCGCGAAATGTGGGAAAACCTCCCCTCCGTGGCTCAACCCCGCAACGCCGACGGCCAGCACGTTGTCGGCGACGATAGCTTCTACCTCTCCGCCATGCCCGACAGCGAGTTGAAATGCGTCGCCTCCGGCTGGCACTACAGCGGCAGCAAAATCCACGCCGGCTGCGGCAAACTCGCCCGCTTCCAAAGCAACCTCAGCCTCCACACCAAGCCCACTCCCTGGCACTATGCCGCCGAGCTCCGCTTCCGCCGCCCCAGCAAACACCAGGGCGAACTGCTCATGCGCGTCGAACTCCTCGTCAAAACCGGCCGCATCGGCGTCGGACTCCTCAACCGCGACGGCCCTCACTACCTCTTCCGCGCCCACCTCCGCGCCATGGAGGCAACCCAGGTCGTCAACATCCCCATCGACGACCTCTCCAAAGCCGGCCTCCTCATTCTCCAAACCTGGGACGAGCCCGCTTTCGCCGAGGTCGAACTCCTCAGCCTCCGTCTACTCGCTGCCCGCGATTCCTGAGCCGGCCCCTCACCGCCCCCCACCCGCCGCCAACTCGCTCAAATCCACCTCGTGCCGCATCGCCCCGTGCTCCATCGTCATCCGCCGCGGCGTCGCATTCACATACGGCCCCTCAAACAACCGCTCATCCTCCCGCCTCACCGCCACCCCATCCACCCGCGGCGCCTCCTCCCACACCGCCTCCAACACCCGCCCCCGCAGCGTCCGCATCTTCACCTTCGGCGCCGGCTCCAGCGTCACCTCCAGCGGCAACGCCCGCACCGCTTTCTGAAACGCCTCGTACGACGCATACTCGCTCTCCTCGGCCGCCACCAGAATCGTCCCGTTCTTCCTGTGCGGACTGTACAACCGCCGCCCCCCCATCGCCGACACCGGCATCCACGCATGACGCTCCAACGCCCGCCACTCATACCCAGCCAGCGGCAGATACGCGATAAACGCCTTCCCCCCACGCGCGAAAATCCACCCCGGCTCCGCTCGCACCCCCGCCTCCGCAACACCGCCCGCCTCCTTCACCCTTCCCGTTCCCGCAACACCGCCCGTCTCCGCAACACCGCCCGCCTCCGCCACCCGCCCCGTTTCCACCACCTCCCGCAAATCCTTCGAGAAAAATCCGTTCACATGCGGAAACCTCTCCCCCTCCGCAATGTTGTACAGCGCCACCACCGTATCCTCCACCTGCGCAATCTGCTCATACGGCGAACCGCCCAGCAACTTATCCGGCGAATCATAGCTCCGCTTCGACCGCGCCACCGCCTCCACCGCATAATCCGGATGCATCGTGAAATACATCTGCAGCTCATGCAGCCCCGAATACGGATGCAGCGAGAAAATCGTGTTGTTCACCCCCGCCGCCTCCTCCACCCGCCACGTCAAATCCCACGAATGCTGCTGCACCGGCTGCAACAACCCGCCCTGGTCCGATCCCACCCCGTATGACTTGCTCAGGTACGCCGTCCGGTACACCCCCGCATGCTTCTCATCCGTGAACCGCCACCGGTTCCGTGTCCGCTTCCGCTCCCGGTGCACATACGGCGCGCCGCGGTCCGTCGCAATCGCATGCAACACCGCCGGCGGCCGGTACGCCGCCGCCGTCAGGTAATACAGCACATACCCCGAATACCCCGTCATCGGCTTGCCCAGCCCAAAGAACAGCCACGCGAAATCCGCCGCCACATTCACCCCCGGCTCCAGCACCGCAAAATCGTCCGTCCGCGAATGCGACCCGCCCCACGAGCCCCCCGTCAGCTCCACCGCGAAATCCGCAATCAGCCAGTCCAGCATCTTCACCGCCCGCCGCTTCATCACCGGGTCCTCTGACCACTGCGCCAAATACGACAACGGCAGCAGGTACACGCCAATGTAGTGTGTGCAATCATACTCGCCCTGCCCCTTGGTCACCGTCAGGTCCATCCAGTGGTAAATCCACTCCCGGCTCTCGCGCAGGTTCTCCCCGCTCGATTTTCCCGTGAACCACCTCCCGCCCGCCTCATTCGGATACATCTGCGCCGCCAGATACAGCGACGTGTAATAGAGCAGCCAGTGGTTCTCCGTGTCGCCCCGGTACGGCATGTAGGTCCGCCAGGCCTCCCGCAGCGCCCGCCGCGCCTCCGCCGTCAACTGCCCCTGGTCGTTGTACATCACCGCGATCACCGGAAACTGCCAGAACATGTCCCCCCACGGCTCGCGCAACAGCTCCATCGTCCGCTGCGAAGCCCACGCCCCTTGCTCTTTCCGGTTGAGCGCCGCGGCAATCGCGTTATACCCCGCCGCCGCCCCCCGCCGCGACGCATGCTCCGCCACCACCGCCGCCGCCCGCTGCCGGAACCCGCGCTCCAAAGCCCCATCGTCCTGCGCCGCCGCCATCACCGGCAACACCATCAACGGCAAAACCGACATCAACCAGGCGCCCCTCATTTCCCGCCTCCCTTCACCACCGGCACAAACACCAAATCCATCGCCAGCGATCCCTCTAACCCCACCCGTTTCCACCCCGACCGCCCTCCATCCTCGCTCACAAACACCGCCTCCTCATGCACGCTCGCATACAGCCGGCCCGCCGCATCCGGATCAAACCGCACCCGCCACACCTGCCGGCTCGGCAACCCCGCGCTCCGGTCCACCCAGCTCTTCCCCATATCCTCCGACACCCACACCCCCTGGCTGAACGCCGCCGCCGCCAACACGCCCTCCTTGTGCGGCGAAAACGCCACGTGATTCCACGTCATCCCCGCCCCCGGCACTCCCTCCAACCGCCCCCACGTCCGCCCCCCATCCCGCGATAAAAAGATCCCATGATCCTGTGTCGCCGCCGTCCACACCCGCCCGTCATGCGGCGACTGCGCCACATCGGTCACCCGCCGCGCCCCACTCTCCACCGCCTCCCACCTCCGCGCCCCATCCGTGCTCCGGTACAACCCATCCTCACCCCCCGCCAGCAACACCCCCGCCGCCGTCCGGTCCACCGCGATCGTCTGCATATACCGCCGCCGCAACCCCACCGACGCCTCCCGCCACGTCTCCCCCCCATCATCGGAGGCAACGATCCCATCCGTCGCCGCCCCCCCGCCTTCCACCCGCCTCCGCCGTTCCCCGCCCCCCCCCCTCCACCGCCACGTCCTGAAACTCCGTGTGCCGCCAATCGGTGAGAATCTTCCACTCGCCCCCCTCCGCCGTCATCCGGATCACCCCATTCCCCGCCGCCGCATACAGCGTCCCCGCATCGCCCGGATCGGCCGCCACCGTCACCAGGTAGGGATGAATGAACCCTAAATGCTCAAAGCCCGCCCCCCCGCCACCGGCCACCCGCCGGTACAACCCGCTCGGCTCCAACTTCCGCCCCACCACAAACCCCTTCGAAATCGAGCCGCACACATACAGCCGGTGCTCAGCCCCCGCCACCAACGCCAACATCAGAACCAGTACAATCGCTCGCATGAGGAACCCCTTCCAAGATAGCCTGCCACGGCCACTGCCCCGCAACTCATGAACCAACAACTCATGAACCAACTCTGGGTCTGGGACGCCCAAGAACTCCGCATCCTCGGCCAGGGCCTCGCCCAAGCCCACGCCCGCGCCGGTGAACACGCCCACTGCCACCGCGGCTGCTTCTCCTGCTGCCTCGGCCCCTTCCCCATCACCGCCCTCGACGCCCTCCGCCTCCAACGCGGCCTCGACGCCCTCCACCTCGCCGACCCCCCACGCGCCCTCCGCCTCTCCGCCCGCGCCGCCGAAGCCTGGGCCGCCCTCCTCCCCCATTTTCCCGGCAACCCCGCCACCGCCACTCTCGACGAATCCGCCGCCGAACAAACCCTCTACTCACCCACCCTCCAGATGCTCCCCTGTCCCGCCCTCGACCTCGAATCCGGCGCCTGCGAACTCTACCACCACCGCCCCGTCGCCTGCCGCACCTTCGGCTTCGCCGTCACCCTCGACGGCACCAGGCTCGATCCCTGCTCCCTCAACTACGCCGGCCTCAGCCGCGAACAGTGGGAGCCCCTTCGCCTCACCCTCGATCCCCCTTCTCCCCCGCCTGCTCCACTTCCCCCCGGCCTCACCGTCGTCGCCGCCGCCCTCGCCCTGTTCACACCCGCTTCACCCGCTTGCCCCCCGGTTGGCCCACCAGCCACCGCTCCAACAGCGCCCCCAGCTCCTCCCGCCTCACCGGCTTAGGAAGATAATCATCCATCCCCGCCGCCAGCGCCCGCTGCCGGTCGCTCGCCGTCGCCCCCGCCGTCAGCGCCACAATCGGCACATACCGCGTCATCGAATCCAGCCCCCGAATCCGCCGCGTCGCCTCATACCCGTCCATCACCGGCATGTGGCAGTCCATCAGAATCAGGTCAAACTTCGCCTCCTCACACCGGTCCAGCGCCTCGCTCCCGTTGAACGCATACACCACCTGGTAGCCCAGCCGCGTCAGCAACTCGCCCGCCACCCTGCGGTTGATCGCATTGTCTTCCACCACCAGAATCCGCGTCGCGCACGGCGGCCGCGCCACCTCCCCGGCCGTCTCCTCCCCGCTCCCCTCCGCCTCTCCTCCGCTCTCCAGCGGCAGCGCCAATCGCAACCGGAAATGGCTCCCTTTACCCGGCGCGCTCTCCAGGTCCAGCCGCCCCCGCATCAGCTTCGTCAAATCCCGGCAAATCGACAGCCCCAGCCCCGTCCCCCCAAACCGCCGCGTCGTCGAGGAGTCCCCCTGCGTGAACTTCTCAAAGATCCGCGCCTGCGCCTCCGAGGAAATTCCCACCCCCGAGTCGCGCACCCAGAACTCCAGCCGCGCCGTCCCTCCCTCCGTGCTCGCCCTCCCGCCTACCTCCACAAATCCCGCTTCGGTGAACTTCACCGCGTTCCCCGCCAGGTTCGCCAACACCTGCCGGATGCGCAACGGATCGCCCCGCACCGAATCCGGCAGCGTCGGCTCCACCACCAGCCGGAACTGCAGCCCCTTGCTCCCGGCCGCCTGCGCAAACATCGAACCCACCTGCTCCAACACACGCTCCGGTGAAAACGGAATCGACTCCAACGTCAGCTTCCCTGACTCCGCCTTGGCCAGGTCCAGGATGTCGTTCAATATCGCCAGTTGCGACAACGCCGATTCCCGGATCGTGCACGCAAACTCCCGCTGCTGCTCATCAAGCGGCGTCTCCAGCAATATCTCCGTCATCCCGATCACGCCGTTCATCGGCGTCCGCACCTCGTGGCTTACATTGGCCAGAAACTCGCTCTTGGCCGCATTGGCCCGCTCGGCCACCCTCCGCTCGGCCCGCACACGCCGCAACAACCGCAACAGAATCGCCAGAAAGAACGCCAGCCCCGCAATCACCCCTCCCAGCATCCAACTCCGCCGCCGCGCGTCCTCCACAGCCACCAGCGACCGCGCTTCAATGCTCGTGAACACAAACCAGCGGTCCATGTAGCTGTAAATCCGCCCCTCCTGGATCAGCTCCTCAATCCCCTCCCGCAGCTCATCCGCCACCGCCGCATACTTCCGCTTCGAAGCCAGCGCCAGCGCGCTCGATTCGTCGCTCAACACCCGCACCCGCAGCATCGCCTGTTCACACCCCGCCGGCCGCCTCATGAGAAACGCCTCCATCAGCCGCAACTCCATGAAGCTCAATTGCACCGTCCCCCTGCACAACGCCTGCAGCGCTTGCTCCCGGTTCTTCAACGGCATATAGCCCGCCCGCGGATACCGCTCCCGCACCATCCGCGTCGCTTGCGGCGCCGCCAAATGACTCACCAGCATCCCGCTCCGGCTCGGCTCCTCCGACCCCGGCGCACCCAACCACATCACCGCATACTGGTTCTGCAGCCACGGCTTCGTGAAATGCTCCGGCGATACATCCGACCGCCTCGTCATCAACAGCGGCCAAAGGTCCACTACCCCCGTGTTGATCCCAAAATACGGACCCTCCGGCACATTCACCCACGTCAACGCAATCCCCCGCCGCCGCGCCGCCTCGTTGATCACCTCTACGCTGAACCCCACCGCCCCCAACTCCGCATCCCAACTCTGATACGGGGCGGCTTCATCCACACCAATCCTCGCCGACCGGATCTTCGGCCCTTTCCGCCCGCCATACCAAACGGCGCCTGCAACCAGGCCCGCCAACACAACCACGCCCACCCAAGCGCGCGGTCGAGCCAGCCATGAGTACTTCAGAGAGAGATCCCTCGCCTTCTCGCTTTACTCAACGGCCAACTCACTGCAATCTTGAGTCCAACTGTTTTCTTTACGGAAGTTATCCTCTTTTTTGCCCTCACGCCCAACCAAATAACGCCATCTGCCCCCCTGTGTGCCAAAACACCACCGGACCCGGGGGAAGGGAAGGCAAAATAGTCAACGTCCCCGCCATCGCCTTCGCCGTATACACCGGGTCCAACACCACCCCCTCCTCCCGCGCCAACAAAGCCAGCGCCCTCTCCCCGGCCTCACTCGGAATCCCATACCCCGCCCCCACAAAGCCATCCTCTACCCGCGGCGGCCTCCGCAACCCGCCCGCCTCCACTCCAAGCAACTCCTCCATCCCCGCCACGATCCGCTCCGCCGCGCTCCCAATCTCCTCCGCGCTGTCATCCGCGCTCACCCCCACCAGCGCCACATCCTCCCATCCCGCCATCACCAGCCCCGCCGCCAGCCCCGCCTGCGTCCCCGCCGACGACGTCGCATGCACAATCGCCCCCGGCCGCATCCCCAGCCCCTCGCACTGCGCTTTCAATTCCAACACCGCCGCCGCAAACCCGCACGCCCCCAGCGCCGTCGACGCCCCCAGCGGGATCACATACGGCCTCTCCCCTCGCCCCGCCAGCTCCCGCGCCAGCTCCGCCATCGCCGGCGCACGGTCCACACCCCGCTTCACGTAATGCAGCTCCGCCCCATACATCCGGTCCAACGCATGGCTCGCCGGCTCGGCGCCTTCCCCCGGCTTCTCCCCGTTCAACACCAGATGACACTCCAACCCCAACCGCGCCGCCAGCGCCGCCGTAATCCGGCAGTGGTTTGACCGCAGCCCCCCCGTCGTCAACACCACCGTCGCCCCTTCCCCCAGCTCCGCCCCCGCCCCCCCCCCCCCCCCCCCCCCCCCCCCCCCCCCCCCCCCCCCCCCCCCCCCCCCCCCCCCCCCCCCCCCCCCCCCCCCGCGCCCCCGCCCCCAGCGCCGCCGCCAGCTCAAACTCCAGTTTCCGGATCTTATTCCCCCCAAATCCAGGTCCCCCATAATCGTCATGCTTGATCCACAACTCCCGCTCCTCCCCTACCGCCCTCCGCAATCGGGGCATAGCAGCCAGCGGGGTGGAAATGCCCAAGCCGCAGCTTCGGAATCCCCTCCAACCGGCGAATCGCGTCGCAATTCCCATCGCTTTTTCTCACAACCGTTTCGTTTCTCACAGCCATCCGGCAGGCTATCATGGTCCATTCCCTTATGCGGTGGCTGTGTCTGCTCTTCACACTCGGCGCCCTCCACGCCCAAGGCCCCATGTGGCCCCTGGAACGCCTCTACACGCGCCCCTTCGTCTGGGGCACCCGCCCCGATCACCTCACCTGGGCCCGCAAAGCCCCCATCGCCTGCTTCCTCTGGAACGAAGAGGGCAACCGCTTCCTCGACCTCTACTGCCACCACCCCGCCACCAACCGCCGCCTCCGCCTCACCCACCTCGCAACCCTCAAAGACGACTTCTGGCTCTCCCCCGAAGCCCTCGACTCCCGCCGCAAAAACTACCTCATGCCCGAACCGGGCCTCGCCTCCTTCACCCTCTCCGACGACGGCTCCCGCGCCGCCTTCCTCTACAAAGGCGACCTCTTCACCGTCCCCACCGACGCCTCCGCCCCTCCCTTCCGCTGGACCCGCACCAAAGCCCCCGAAGCCGCCCCCCGCTTCTCCCCCAACGGCAAACTCCTCGCCACCCTCCGCTCCGGCCAGCTCCACACCCTCGACCTCACCACCGGCCAGCTCTGGCAGGTCACCGACTTCACCCCCACCACCGAAGGCGCCATCCGCTTCTACGACTGGTCCCCCACCGGCTCCGAATTCCTCCTCCTCGCCACCAAAGGCGCCACCCGCCAGCTCCCCCTCCCCAACTACTCCGGCCAGTTCGTCTCCGCTCCTCCCTTCAACCGCTCCGTCGCCTCCGACGAACCCCTCGAAGCCTCGCTCTACCTCATCCCCGCCGCCGGCGGCAAACCCCGCCCCCTTAAACCCGCCCCCCTCGGCCGCAAACTCTGGCCCGATTCCCCCCTCTGGTCCCCCGACGGCAAACGCATCGCCTGGACCGTCATCAGCCCCGACCACAAGAAGCAACAAATCCTCGCCTACGACGCCGCCTCGGGCGACGTCACCATCGCCGCCGAAGACAACGACGAACGCTGGGTCTTCCAAAGCGCCACCGACTGGTCCCCTGATTCCTCCCGCCTCCTCTTCAATAGCGAACGCGACGGCTTCGCCCACCTCTACACCGTCACCCCCGACGGCAAGGATCTGAAGCAACTCACCTCCGGCCGCTGGGAAACCCGAGGCGAAACCACCGGCTTCACCTGCTACGACCCCCACTGGCGCGACGACAACTGGATCTACTTCAACTCCACCGAAGCCTCCACCGCCCAGCGCCACTTCTACCGCATCCGCCCCGACGCCTCCGCCAAGGAACGCCTCTCCCCCACCGGCGGCGTCAACTGCGGCCTCGCAAGCAACGACGGCGCACACCGCGCCCTCATGCAGGCCACCGACGCCCAACCCTTCGACCTCTTCCTCGACGGCCGCCGCGTCACCCAATCCCCCCGCCCCGAATTCGCCTCCGTCCCCTGGCCCAAAACCGAATTCGTCGCCTTCCCCTCGCGCGGCGACAAAGCCCAGGTCAAAGCCAAACTCATGTTCCCCCCCGGCTACGACCCCCGCGCCCGCTCAGCCAAACCATACCCCGCCATCGTCTACGTCCACGGCGCAGGCATCGCCACCAGCGTCCTCGAACAATGGGGCAGCTACCAGGAACTCCGCTCGGTCTTCAACGCCTGGCTCACCGCCCGCGGCTTCGTTGTCCTCGACCTCGACTACCGCGGCTCCACCGGCTACGGCCGCGACTGGCGCACCGGCGTCTACCTCCACATGGGCGGCCTCGACCTCGACGACGTCCTCGGCGGCGTCGACTACCTCGCCTCCCTCGGCAACATCGACACCAAACGCCTCGGCATCTGGGGCGTCAGCTACGGCGGCTTCATGACCAATATGGCCATGTTCCGCTCCCCCGACACCTTCCGCGCCGGTTCCGGCTGGGCCTCCGTCAACGACTGGGAAAACTACAACGCCGGCTACACCCAGCAGCGCCTCAATACCCCCAAGTCCAACCCCGAAGCCTACCGCCGCTCCTCTCCCATCACCTTCTCCGGCAATCTCAAAAACCCCCTCCTCATCATCCACGGCATGGTCGACTCCAACGTCCTCTTCCAGGACGCCGTCCAGCTCACCGAAAAACTCATCCACGAAGGCAAGTCCTTCGAGCACTTCTACTACCCCCAGGAAGACCACGGCTTCGTCCGCGACGAAACCCTCCGCGACGCCTTCCGCCGCACCGGCGAATTCTTCGAACGGCACCTCAAATGACCGCCTTCCCCCGCTTCTATCCCATCCTCGACGTCACCACCCTCCGCCGCCGCGGCCTCTCCCTCCCCGAAGCCGCCGCCGCCATGATCGACGGTGGCGCACGCATCCTCCAGCTCCGCCTCAAGGAAAACCCCTCCCAGCGCCACCTCGAAGACGCCGACTCCGTCTCCGAACTCTGCCGCCGCCACGGCGTCATCTGGATCGTCAACGATCGCGCCGACCTCGCCCTCCTCACCAGCGCCGGCCTCCACCTCGGCCAGGACGACATGCCCGCCACCACCGCCCGCGGCCTCCTCGGCGAGACGGCCATTATCGGCCTCTCCACCCACAACCCCGCCCAACTCCGCGCCGCCACCCTCGAGCCCGTCGACTACCTCGCCATCGGCCCTATCTTCGCCACCGCCACCAAGGACAACCCCGACCCCGAAGTCGGCCTCGAAACCCTCGCCCACGTCCGCCAGCTCACCAACCTCCCCCTGATCGCCATCGGCGGCATCACCCGCGACAACGCCGAATCCGTCCTCGACGCCGGAGCCGACTCCGTCGCCATCATCGCCGACCTCTACCCCGACCCCTGCGACCCCTCGCTCCTCCGCCAACGCGTCCGCGATTGGACCCGCATCACCGGATAAGGCCCCCACACTCATGCCCCAGCCGCCACCCAACGCCAACACCCCCGCCACTAACGCCCGCACCGCAAGCGCCCCCGCCACTCTCGAAAAATCCCTCGGCCTCCTCGACGGCACCACCCTCGTCATGGGCTCCATGATCGGCTCCGGCGTCTTCATCGTCGCCGCCGACATCTCCCGCCAGGTCGGCGCTCCCGGCCCCATGCTCCTCACCTGGGTCATCACCGCCGTGCTCACCCTCATCGCCGCCCTCAGCTATGGCGAACTCGCCGCCGCCATGCCCCACGCCGGCGGTCAGTACGTCTACCTCCGCGAAGCCTTCGGCCCCCTGTTCGGTTTCCTGTTCGGTTGGACCATGTTCCTCGTCATCCAAACCGGCACCATCGCCGCCGTCGCCGTGGCCTTTGCCAAGTTCGCCGGCGTCTACCTCCCCTGGATCGCCGCCGATAACATCCTCCTCCAAATCGGATCGTTCGGTCTGCAATCGCAGCAGCTCATCGCCATCGCCGTCGTCGTCCTCCTCACCTGGGTCAACTCCCAGGGCGTCCGCGCCGGCGCGCTCGTCCAAAACGTCTTCACCTTCGCCAAAACCGCCGCCCTCATCGGCCTCGTCGCCGCCTGCCTCTTCGCCGGCCGCAACGACGCCGCCATCGCCCGCAACTTCTCCTCCGGCGCTTTCTGGGGAACCGGCCTCGACCTCAACATGCTCCGCCTCGTCGGCGTCGCCATGGTCGGCGCCCTCTTCTCCTCCGACGCCTGGAACAGCGTCACCTTCACCGCCGGCGAAATGCGCAACCCCAGTCGCACCGTCCCCCTCTCGCTCGCCCTCGGCGTCGGCATTGTCTCCCTCATCTACCTCGCCTGCAACTACGGCTACCTGCTCGTCCTGCCCCTCGAGGCCATCCAGAACGCCCCCGCCGACCGTGTCGGCACCGAAGCCGCCCGCGCCGTCTTCGGCTCCTCCGCCGTTCAACTCATGGCCGCCGCCATCATGGTCTCCACCTTCGGCTGCGTCAACGGACTCATCCTCGCCGGCGCCCGCGTCTACTACGCCATGGCGCTGGACGGCCTCTTCTTCCGCCAGGTCGCCCGCATCCACCCCACCCGCCACACGCCCGTCACCTCGCTCTGGGTCCAATGCCTCTGGGCCTGCGCCCTCACCCTCACCGGCACCTACAGCGATCTGCTCGACTATGTTATATTCGCAGTCTTGCTCTTCTATATCCTGACCATTGCGGGGCTCTTCGTGTTGCGCCGCAACCGTCCCGGTATGGATCGCCCCTACCGCGCGATCGGCTACCCCGTCCTGCCGGCCCTCTATATCCTCGTTGCGGGTTTAATCGAAATTCTGCTCTTGTTGTACAAGCCAAACTACACCTGGCCGGGTCTCATCATCGTCATGCTGGGCGTGCCGGTCTACATCTATTGGAGGAAACGGGAGATCACGGTATGAGCCTCTTTGCCACAAAACCGCTCGAAACGATCGTCGCCGAAAGCAAGGGCGAACACTCACTCAAGCGCACCCTCACGGCTTCCCAACTGGTCGCCCTGGGCATCGGCGCCATCATCGGCGCCGGACTCTTCTCCCTCACCGGCATCGCCGCCGCCCACCACGCCGGCCCCGCCGTCACCCTCTCCTTCGTCCTCGCCGCCTTCGGCTGCGCCTTCGCCGGACTCTGCTACTCAGAGTTCTCCACCATGATCCCCATCGCCGGCAGCGCCTACACCTACTCCTACGCCACCATGGGCGAGTTCATGGCCTGGATCATCGGCTGGGACCTCGTCCTCGAATACGCCGTCGGCGCCGCCACCGTCGCTGTCTCCTGGTCCCGCTACGTGGTCTCCCTCTGCCACGACTTCGGCATCGAACTCCCCGCCGAATGGGTCAACTCCCCCTTCGTCCAACTCCCCGGCGGCGGCAGCGCCCTCATCAACCTCCCCGCCATCATCGTCGTCGCCATGATGTCCACGCTCCTCATCGTTGGCATCCAGGAATCGGCCCGCGTCAACACCGTCATCGTCTTCCTCAAGGTCACCGTCGTCATCCTCTTCATCTGCTTCGGCTGGGCCTACATCAATAAAGACAACTACGTCCCCTACATCCCCCCCAACACCGGCGTCTCCGGCCAGTTCGGCTTCTCCGGCGTCCTGCGCGCCGCCGGCGTCGTCTTCTTCGCCTTCATCGGCTTCGACGCCGTCTCCACCGCCGCCCAGGAAGCCAAAAACCCCCAGCGCGACATGCCCATCGGCATCATCGGCTCCCTCGTCGTCTGCACCATCCTCTACGTCCTGTTCGCCCACGTCCTCACTGGCATCGTCCCCTACAAACTCCTCGACGACGCCGCCCCCGTCGCCATCGCCGTCGACCGCACCCCCTACACCTGGCTCAAAACAGCCATCAAGCTCGCCATCATCGCCGGCTACACCTCGGTCATCCTCGTCATGTTGCTCGGTCAGTCCCGCGTCTTCTACTCCATGTCCCGCGACGGCCTCCTCCCCAAGCTCTTCTCCGATCTCCACCCCAAATACCGCACGCCCTATAAGAGCAACCTCCTCTTCATGGTCTTCGTCGCCCTCTTCGCCGCCCTCGCGCCCATTCAAATCGTTGGCGAGATGACCTCCATCGGCACGCTGTTCGCCTTCGTCCTGGTCAGCGCCGGCATCCTCGTCATGCGCAAAACGCATCCCAACCTGCCGCGCCCCTTCAAGACGCCGCTGGTCCCCCTCGTCCCCATCCTCGGCATCCTCGCCAACCTCGCCCTCATGTTCGGCCTCGGTTGGGAAAACTGGATGCGCCTCTTCGTCTGGATGGCCCTCGGCTTCGTCGTCTTCTTCGCCTATAGCCGCAGCCACAGCAACCTCGGCAAGGTCAACGCCGGACTCGCCGCCTCTCAGGGCAAGCCCCCAGCCGCCCACTAAGGCATTCTCACAGCCAGCGCCGCCCCCGCGCGGCGCTACAATACCCCCATGACTTCACTACGCACGGCCGCCCTGCGCCTCGCCCTCGTCTGCGCCCTCTCGGCCGCCGCCTACGCCAAACCCAACTTCGCCGGCACCTGGAAACTCGACTCCGCCGCCAGCGACTTCGGCCCCATGCCCGGCCCCACCTCCATGACCCGCGTCATCCAGCACGAAGAGCCGAGCATTCAAATCAAAACCACCCAGGTCGGCCAGCGCGGCGAACTCACCACTGAACTCAAATACACCACCGACGGCAAGGACAGCATCAACAAAACCCAGATGGGCGAAGTGAAGTCCAACGCCACCTGGGAAGGCGACATCCTCGTCGTCAAATACAAGGTGAACTCCCCCCAGGCCGGCGAAATCGACATCGAGGACCGCTGGGCGCTCACCAACGAAGGCAAAGGCTCCACCGTCACCTCAAAAATCAAAGGCAGCTTCGGCGAAGTCGAACGCAAGCTCGTCTTCACCAAGGAATAACGGCGCCAGCCACCCCTTACGGCCGCGCCGCCACCACCCGTGGCGGCGCATTCACCCCGCCATCCATCACAATCTTCCACCGCCCGTCCTTCTGCCGCTTCCAGATCGTGATATACCGCCCCTCGCTCTCTAACCGCTCCCCATCCTTCCCCGTCCACGACCGCTGCGACTTCCCCAGCGTGTAGCCAAGGTCCCCGCTCCGCGCCACATCGGCAAAGTCCGGCTGCCACCGCAGCACATTCCCCGCCTTCGAGAAAAACGGCTCCATCGCCCCCCGCACCGCCTCCCGCCCCCGCACAAGCGGAATGCTGTTCATCCCCCCATCTTCAGCAAACCACCCCGCCCAAGCCCCCGCACCCCCTGTCCCGGCCTCATGAACCGCGGCGTCAAACGCCCGGTCCGCCTCCATAATCTCCCGCCGGTAATCCCGCGCCGCCCCCGCCCCCAAAACAAAGAACCCCACCGCGCAAAGATGCAAAACCACAAAGTAAGCTCGCCGCATGTCCCCAGGGTAGACGAACCACCCGGCCACACGTCACGCCTCCCTCACGCACTCCCCACCGCCGGTTTCGAAATCACGCCGCCATCCCAACACCCCCCCCCCCCCCCCCCCCCCCCCCCCCCCCCCCCCCCCCCCCCCCCCCCCCCCCCCCCCCCCCCCCCCCCCCCCCCCCCCCCCCCCCCCCCCCCCCCCCCCCCCCCCCCCCCCCCCCCCCCCCCCCCCCCCCCCCCCCCCCCCCCCCCCCCCCCCCCCCCCCCCCCCCCCCCCCCCCCCCCCCCCCCCTCCCCCCCCCCCCCCCCCCCCCCCCCCCCCCCCCCCCCCCCCCCCCCCCCCCCCCCCCCCCCCCCCCCCCCCCCCCCCCCCCCCCCCCACCCCCCGACCACCCCGCGGACCCCCCCCCCCCCCCCCCCCCCGGGCGCCCCCCCCCCCCCCCGCCCCCCCCCCCCCCCCCCCCCCCCCTTTACCCTGCCGCCCCCCCCCCCCCCCCCCCCGGCCCCCCCCCCCCCCCCGCCGCGCCCCCCCCCCCCCCCCCGCCCCCCCCCGGGCCCAGGCCCGCGCGGGGCCCCCCCCAATCCCCCCCCCACCCCCCCCCCCCCCCCCCGCCGGTGCCCCCCCCGCCCCCCCCCCCCCCCCCCCCCCCCCCCCCCCCCCCCCCCCCTCCCCGGCCCGCCCCACCCGGGGCGGGGGGGCGGCCCCCCCCCCCCCCCCGGGCCCCCCCCCCCGCCCCCCCCCCCCCCCGCCCCGACAGAAACCCCCCCCCCCCCCCCCCCCCCCCCCCCCCCCCCCCCGCCCCCCCCCCCCCCCCCCCCCCCCCCCCCCCCCCCCCCCCCCCCCCCCCCCCCCCCCCCCCCCCCCCCCCCCCCCCCCCCCCCCCCCCCCCCCCCCCCCCCCCCCCCCCCCCCCCCCCCCGCCCCCCCCCCCCCCCCCCCCCCCGGGCCCCCCCCCCCCCCCCCCCCCCCCCCCCCCCCCCCCCCCCCCCCCCCCCCCCCCCCCCCCCCCCCCCCCCCCCGCCCCCCGCCCCCCCCCCCCCCCCCCCCCCCCCCCCCCCCCCCCCCCCAGCCCCCCCCGGGGGCGGGGGGGGGGCCCCCCCCCCCCCCCCGCCCCCCCCGGCGGGGCCCGGGGGGCCCCCCCCCCTCCCCCCCCCCCCCCCCCCCCCCGCCGGGCCCCCCCCCCCCCGCCCCGGGCCGGCCCCCCCCCCCCCCCGCGGGGGGCCGGGCCCCCCCCCGGCCCGTCGGCGCGGGGGGGCCGGGGGCGCCGGCGCGCCCCCCGGGGGTGCGCGGGGCCCCCCCCCCCCGGCCGCCCCGCCGGCGCGCGGGGCCCCCCCCCCCCCCCCGCCCCTTTGGGCGGGGGCCCCCCGCGGCCCCCCGGGCCCCCCCGGGGGCCTCCCCCTGGCCCCCCCGGGGGCCCCCCGCCCCCGCCCCCCACCCGTCGGCGGGCCCCCCCCCCCCCCCCCCCCCCGGGCCCCCCGCCCAACCCCTCCACCGGCCCCCACCCCACCCAATCCCCTTCCGCGCCGCCAGCTCCCGCGCCTGCGCTAAATCAGGTTCCGGCAGCCGCAACGCAATCTGCACACTCGCCGCCTTCTTCAGTCGCCCCACCAGCCGCGAACCCTTCGCCGCGCCGCCCGTCTGCCCCGAGCCAGCCGCCTTCTCCTTCACAAACTCCCGCCCCTCCCGGCTCGCCCACCAATCCGCCTCCGCTCTCGCATCCACGAATTTCGGCATCACAATCGGTTTCTTCTTCTTCATCGCTGTCATTCCCCCCGCAACCGCCGCAATAGATAATCCTGCTTCTGCCCGGTATCCAAGTCATACGCGGTGACCACTCGAATCCTCTCCCCGCGCTCCACCACGATCACTGCCAGTAAGCGTCCCGCGTCCGTCTCGCCGGATTACACGTAGCGAATCTCGCCCTCTACATCCTGCTCGTAAATCGCGATCGGACCATTCGCCAGCGCCTCTTCCGCCTCTTCCCGCTTAATCCGGTGCGCCCGGATCTTGCGCAGGTTGCTCGCGTCCCAATCAAACACCGCATCTCCATTGTATATGCATTGCATGGCCGCGTCCCGCTCCCTCCGCTGCCGGAACCCGCCCCGCGCCACTGCTCCTATCCTCCATCCGCTACCCTGAAGCCAGAAGGAACGCCCGCGTGAACCTCACCATCCCCCTCCCCGACCCCGACTCCCGGGTCCTGCAAGAAAAGGCCCACGCGCAAGGTCTCACCCCGGAACAGTACGCGCGCCAGCTCATCGAGCGCGACCTCGCGCCCGACTGGCTCCGCAACTCCTGGTCCAACGCCGAACAGGCCGGCCTCGGCCAGTTGTCCTTCGATGAAATCGAAGCCGAAATCTCCGCCGCGAGGCGCAATCGCCGCACCGGCAATCCACAACCCGGCGCATGATCCGCGTCGTCCTGGATACCAACATCGTCGTCTCGGCGCTCCTCCAGCCTCTCGGCCCCTCCGCTCGTATCTTCCTGCTCGCCCTCGGCGGCGCGATTCAAGTCTGTGTCACCGGCGCCATCTACGCCGAGTATGAGGAAGTGATCCGCAGGCCCCTGGTTCCGCCTCAGCGAAGCCACCATTCGCGCCGCCCTCGATGCCATCCGCGCCAAGTCCCATTGGGTTCGACCCATCGAACCGGTGCGCGTCTGCTCGGACCCCGACGACGACCCCTTCCTCGAATGCTGCCAGGCCAGCAGCGCCGCCTACCTCGTCACAGGCAACACCAAGCACTTCCCCACCCATTGGCGCGAAACGCGGATCGTCACGCCCAGGCGCTTCCTCCATCTCTTCACGAGCGAATAAGCGCCCCCCAACTTGCATCACCCACCCCCACTAATGTCAAATAATTCCTGGTCCCGTCGCCCGCCCACTCCGCGCCGCACTGGCCCCCAAACCAACTGATCGAAATCACCATGCCAACCACCCGCTTCTCGCCCCGAGCCGCCGCCGCCCTCCTCGCCGCCCTCGCCCTCCTCACCGCCGCCCACGCCCAGCTCGGCCCCGAATCCGTCCTCCCCCCCTCCAAGCGCTTCCAAAAGCGCGTCCTCACCACCGGCCTCAAAGGCCCCTGGGAACTCGCCTGGGGCCCCGACAACATGCTCTGGGTCACCGAACGCACCGGCAAACGCATCCTCCGCGTCGACCCCAAAACCGGCGCCCAACACGTCGCCGCCACCATCGACGAAGTCTCCGCCCCCGGCGGCCAGGACGGCCTCCTCGGCCTCACCTTCCACCCCCAACTCCTCAAAGGCACCGGCAACGACTTCGTCTACATCGCCTACACCTACCAGGACAAAGCCAAAGGCCCCGACGCCAACGTCCCCGACCCCGCCAGCCCCTTCCGCTACCTCTACGGCAAAGTCGTCCGCTTCCGCTACGACCCCGCCACCCAAACCCTCACCTCGCCCACCCCCATCCTCACCGGCCTCCCCTTCGGCGACGACCACAACGGCGGCCGCATCAAATTCGGCCCCAACAACAAACTCTTCCTCACCACCGGCGACCAGGGCCACAACCAGTTCGGCAACTTCTGCCTCCCCATCGAATCCCAACGCCTCCCCACCCGCGCCGAACTCGCCGCCCGCGACTACTCCGCCTACGTTGGCAAATCCCTCCGCCTCAACCTCGACGGCTCCATCCCTGCCGATAACCCCACCCTCAACGGCGTCCGCAGCCACGTCTACACCTACGGCCACCGCAACCCCCAAGGCCTCGACGTCGCCGCCAACGGCGTCATCTACTCCTCCGAACACGGCCCCAAAACCGACGACGAGGTCAACATCCTCACCCCCGGCGCCAACTACGGCTGGCCCCACGTCGCCGGACTCCGCGACGACAAAGCCTACACCTACGCCCGCTGGGGCGCCTCTTCCACCCCCTGCGCCCAACTCACCTACGACGACATCAACTTCCACCCCTCCGTCCCCCAGGACCAGGAATCCGCCTTCACCAAGCCCTTCGCCAACCCGCTGGCCACCATGTTCACCGTCCCCACCGGCTTCAACTTCGCCAACCCCATCTGCAAAGGCGCCGACGTCATCTGCTGGCCCACCACCGGCGTCTCCAGCGTCGAATACTACGCCTCCCAAGGCTCCGGCATCCCCGGCTGGGACCACGTCCTCCTCGTCCCCACCCTCAAGCGCGGCTCCCTCTACGTCCTCCCCCTCACCCCCAACGGCAAATCCGCCGCCGGACCCTTCTCCCGCTACTTCCAATCTGAAAACCGCTTCCGCGACTCCGCCGTCAGCCCCGACCGCCGCACCATCTACCTCGCCACCGACCCCGGCGGCATGGCCGCGGCCGCCGACGCCGCCATGGCCACCAAAATGGCGGATCCCGGCGCCATCGTCGCCTTCACCTATACCGGCGAGGGAGCCCCTGAACCCGCCGCCCCCAGCCCGGCCACCGCCACCATCTCCGCCGCCCCCGCCGCTCCCATCCCCGGCGCCACCGCCCCACGCTTCACCACCGAACAGGCCGCCACCGGCAAGGCCGCCTACACCGCCTCCTGCGCCGTCTGCCACGGCACCACCCTCACCAACGGAGCCTACGGCACCCCCCTCGCCGGCCAGGCCTTCCAAACCAAATGGGCCAACCAAACCGTCGCCGCCCTCCTCGACCGCTCCCGCAAAACCATGCCCCCCACCCGCCCCCGGCTCCCTCCCCGCCGAAACCTACGCCAACATCGTCGCCTACATCCTCGAGGTCAACGGCTACCGCCCCGCCCGCGGCACCCCCCTCACCCCCACCACCCCAGGCCTCGACAAAATGGTGCTCAAATAGCCGACGTCCCCCAAAACACGCTCGGTTCCCCGCGCCCGCCCCGCCCCCCCCCCAGCCGCCGCCCCCCGGCCCCGCGCGCCGCCCCCCCCCCCCCCCCCCCCCCAAACCACCGGCTGCGCCCCGTCCTCTGCCCGCCCCCCCCCTCCCCGCCCCCCCTCCCCCCCCCCCCAACCCTGTCCCGGTCACCCCCCGCTGCCGCCCTCACGCCTCCCAATACACCGGGTCGCCCACCGAAACCACCCCCGGCTCCACCGTCGTGCCGTACATCCCGAAATGCGCCCCCCGCTCCTGCGCGATCGCCCGCAGCACATCGGCCTGCGACGCGGCCGGGTCAGCCGGATCCACGTTCACCATCACGCACCGCTTGTCGCGCTTGTCCAGCCGGCACCGCAGCGTCCCCAGCCGCAGAATCCCGCCGCACCACTCATCTTCGGGAAACGCGCCCGGCGGAAACGCCCCCCGGCTCCCCTGCATCAATCAGGATGTTCGGCCGGAAACGCATCGGCGACAGCGCCTGCCCCACCAACCCGCCCAGGCTCTCCACACTCTGCACCGTCAGCACCGAAAGCGGAAACGTGTCGAACACGCCGCCATACTGCTTGATCACCCGCACACCCTCCCCCAGTTGCTTCGCCAGCTCCGGGTCTGCGACTTCTAATTCCACCCCCTCCGGCGTCCGCACCATCGTCCGCGAACCTTCCACATTGTCCGCATCCTCAAACCGCGGCTCATAGCGCCACAAATCCGGCTTCTCGCGAATCGTCAGCCACGGAAACCCGCTCCGCTCCGCCCCCGGCCGGATGAACGCCCACCGCCGGTCCCCCGCCAGCCCATGCCAGGAAACCGGTACCGATTCCAGAGCCTGCGCTGCCATCGACTTCACGGCATAGCGGTGCAACTCTTTGACAATCCCCACCACTCGGCTAGCCACGTCTCGAGGGTAGCATCGAGGAAGCGAAACAGCGATCCCGCCTGCCCCACTTGCGCGTCAGGGTGATCACAGGGGCTCCGAACGGCCCTACAAAAACCCCCGAAACCGCCTCTCCGTCAACCCCGCATCGCGAACAATGCCCCCATCGTGTAGGCATCCACGAGATCATGCCGCGGAATCGTGACGATCCGCGTCCCATCGGTCATCACGATGTGCTTCCCCTGCCGCATGATGCGAAACCCCGCCCGCTCCAGCGCACGAACCGCCCGCAAATGCGGAACCCCCGCAATCTTGCCCACCCCTACCCCTGCACCTCAACCTCGCGCAACTCCCGCTCCCCGGCCAACTCCCGCGCCACCGCCACATACTCCTGAATCGCCTCGCGGATATTCTCCAGCGCCTCATCCTCCGTCGCCCCTTGTGACCAGCAGCCAGGCAGCCCCGGACACGAAACACTAAACCCCTCTTCCGTTTGAACCAGCGCGACAGCGTACTTCATGGATGTAGCCACCTCCCACCAACATACACCTCGGCTCCCTCATCCCGCACCCTCGGCCCCGCCATCTCCACCCACGCCGAAACCTAATAAGAGATCCGCACCAACATCCTCGAAGTGACAGTGCTCGATTGTGAAGACGCCCCCACACGCCCGCATCCCGACAGCTCGGCCCACTCGACCACACTTTCCTCACCCCCCTTCCCCTCCGTTCACACCTCCCCCAAAAAATCCCTACCCCCGCAAAATCAATCACATCCACCCGCGCCGCCGCCGAAATCACCGCCAACTCCATCCAGGACGACATCCTCCGCCTCACCCCCGAATCCGACCCCCACCGCCGCCTCCTCGACCGCCTCACCCTCGCCCAAACCCGCGTCCTCCGCCACCAGGCCAACGCCCTCAACGACCTCAAGGACCTCCAGGAGCCGCCGCAACCTCGCCGAACGCTACCCCGCCCAAGTCAAGGAAACCGCGCCCCTCGCCGACCACTCCCCCTTCATCGGCACACCCCCCAAAATCAACCCCGCCCCTGCCCTCCTCCAGGGCCGCCCCACCCCGCCCCCAGGCTCCAACCACAAATCCCCCCTCACCCAGTTCACCAGCCTCGAACAGTTCCTCGACCCACCCCCTCGCGCCCCCACCCCCAAACCCCGCCCCCCCACCCGCCGCCCCCAACACCCCCAACCCGCTTCTCCCCAACCCAACCCACCCTCCACCCCCACCCCCCAGCGCCCCACCCGAACCGCGACCGTAAGGGAGCCGGTCCCCCCCTCCGCTCGCAGCGCAACATCCCCACGCGCCAGGGCCGCGGCAAACCGGCGGAGCCGGCGCGCCAGGGCCGCGCATGCCCCGCGGTTAGCGGCTAGCGGTCCGGCGTCAGAACAATCCGCCCCAACACCTCCCCCCGCCGCAACCGCCCAAACACCTCATTCACCTTCTCCAGCGGCTGCGTCTCCGTATGGCACCGGATCTTCGACCGCGCCGCCAGCGCCAGCATGTCCCTTACATCCTGCCGCGTCCCCACCGCCGACCCAATGATCCGCAACTCGCCCCCCACAATCGGAATCACCGGCAACTGCAAATCCTCCGCCGGCATCCCCACCACCATCACCGTCCCGCCCCGCTTCACCCCCCGCACCGCCGACCGGTACGCCCCCGCCGACGCCGCCGTCACCAGCGCCACCTCCGCACCCCACGTCCGCAGCGCCTTCTCCGGCGCCTCCGCCGACGAGTCCAACACCATGTGCGCCCCGCACTCCATCGCCATCGTCAACTTCTCCACGCTCACATCCACCGCGCACACCACCGCCCCCAACTCCCGCGCAATCTGAATCGCCAGGTGCCCCAATCCCCCCGCGCCAAACACCACCACCTTCTGCCCCCGCCCAAGCCCGCTCGACTTGATCGCCTTGAACACCGTCACCCCCGCGCAAAACAACGGCGCCGCCTCCACCGCCGACAACCCTTCCGGAATTCGGATCACATGCGTGATCGGCGCCACCATATACTGCGCATACCCCCCATCCGTCATCACCCCCGTGATCCGCTGCTTCTGGCACAACGACTCCCTGCCGCCCATGCAATACTCACACGCCCCGCAACTCCACCCCAACCACGGCACTCCCACCCGCGCATTGTTCGACTCAATCACCCCCGCCACCTCGTGACCCAACACCAGCGGCAGCTTCGCCGCCCTCTTCATCGACTCCCAGTCCCCATCCGCCACGTGCACATCCGAATGGCACGCCCCGCACGCCTCCACCCGGATCAACACCTCGCCCGGACCCGCCACCGGCTTCTCCCGCTCCACCATCACCAGCGGCTTCCCAAACTCCTCCAACACGGCTGCGTTCATCGCTCCATCATCTCCTTACCGGCACCTCACCCGCACCTCGCGCCACCGCTCCCCATCCAACAACGGCTGCACCGCATACCGCCGCGCCCGCCCGCCATTCCCTGATCCGCCGCAGCCGCTCCTGGCTCTCCGGATGCGTCGACACCGCCTGCCCCAACCACGGCACGCTCCCCTCCTGCCGCCCCAGCTTTTCGAAGAACGCCGCAAACCCGCCCGCATCGATCCGCGCCGCTTCCAACATCGCCAGCGCCCCCGCATCCGCCGCCAGCTCGTCCTCGCGCTGCATCTTCAATCCCGCCAGCTCGCCCGCCAACTGTCCCACCCCCACATCCGCCCCGCCCGTCACCCACGCCACCACGCTCCACAACGCCGCCTGCCGCCCCAGCGCCTTCATCGAATGCCGCTGCACCGCATGTTGCATCTCGTGCGCCAGCACGCCCGCCAGTTCCTCCGGCGTGTCCGACGCCCGCAGCAACCCCCGGTACACCACGATGTATCCCCCCGGCAGCGTCACCGCATTCACCAGCGGATCATCCACCACCCGGATGTCGAACGCCCCCGCCTCCGCCGGAACCCCTTCCCGCAACCGCCCCGCAATCGCCTGCATCGCCAGGTACACATCGCGGTCCCCGCACAGCTTCTCTGACGGCGCGAACTGCCCCACCGCCGCCTCGCCAATCTTCTTCTCCCACGACCTCGGTGCCGCCGCCGCCGCCCACGCCCCCGCCCATCCAATCGCCAACCAAGCCGCCACCAACCCGCCCACAATCGCCCCCACATACAACGCCGCAATCTGGCCCAGCTTCTTCCCCGCCTGGCTCTTCAACCGCCCCCGCGTCACCGGAGCAATGCGGTGGATCGAGTCGATCATCGTCCAATCCGCCACCCGCACATACTCCCCCCCGCACCGCAACTCCACCTCGCTCTTGCTCCCCACCCCTTGCGTCACCCGCGACCACGGCCACTGCCGCCACTCCCCCTCCTCCGTCCGCACATCCAGCCCCTCCACCGTCGGACTCACCATCGTCTGCCGCGTCCGCCGTGTCCGCTCATCCACCAGCGTCGCCATCCACTCCGCGCCCCATGTCGGCATGACCTTCATCCTCTCACTCCCGCGCGCCGCCTCACACCCCCCGGCGCTACCATGGTCCCGATGCTCCCCCGCCGCAGCTTTCTCGCCTCCGCCCTCGCCGCCGCCGCCCTCCGCCTTCACCCAATCCACCCGCCGCCCCAACGTCCTCTTCATCTTCGTCGACGACCTCGGCTTCGGCGACTTCGGCGTCACCGGCAACCGCGACGTCCCCACCCCCAACATCGATCGCCTCGCCTCCCAAGGCACCCTCTTCTCTCAGTTCTACGTCGCCTCGCCCATCTGCTCGCCCTCGCGCGTCGGCGTCACCACCGGCCAGTATCCTGCCCGCCACCTCATCCACTCCTACCTTGCTTCGCGCCAGTCCAACGCCGATCTCCGCATGCGCGACTGGCTCGACCCCAAAGCCCCCTGCGTCGCCCGCGCCTTCCAGCAAGCCGGCTACGCCACCGGCCACTTCGGCAAATGGCACATGGGCGGCGGCCGCGACGTCGGCGACGCCCCGCTCCCCCAGGCCTACGGCTTCGACGACTCCTACACCTCCTTCGAAGGCCTCGGCGACCGCCCCCTCATCGAAGGCGACAACCTCTCCAAGCAAAGCGCCGCCCTCGGCCGAGGCCGCATCGATTGGGCCCCCAAACACAAGCTCACCGAGATGTACGTCGACCGCACCATCGCCTTCCTCCGCCGCAACCGCGAAAAGCCCTTCTACATCCACCTCTGGCCCTGCGACGTCCACGACGCTCACCAGCCCCGCCCCGACCTCCTCGAGAAGTACAAGAAGTTCTCCGACAACCCCTACGTCCAGCGCTTCTACGCCGTCCTCGACGAGTTCGACCGCCAGATCGGCCGCCTCCTCGCCGAACTCGACTCCCTCGGCCTCGCCGACAACACCATCGTCGCCCTCACCGGCGACAACGGCCCCACCGCCTGGCCCCGCTACTACAAGGAAGGCTTCGAGCCCCCCGGCTCCCAGGCCAACTTCCGCGGCCGCAAGTGGAGCCTCTACGAAGGCGGCATCCGCCTCCCCTTCATCGTCCGCTGGCCCGGCCACACCCCCGCCGGCAAACGCGACGACTCCACCATCCTCGGCGCCGTCGACCTCTTCCCCACCTTCACCTCCCTCTGCCGCGTCTCTGCTCCCAAGGTCCCCTTCGACGGCGAAGACATGAGCTCCGCCCTCCTCGGCAAGCCCCGCCAGCGCAAGCGCCCGCTCTTCTGGGAATACGGCCGCACCCCCGCCTACCTCAAGCCCGGCAAGGAGCACGACCAGTCGCCCAACCTCGCCATCCGCGACGGCCGCTGGAAACTCCTCATGAATGACGACGGCTCCCGCCGCGAGCTCTACGACTTCCAAGCCGCCCAAAACGAAGAGTCGAACGTCGCCGCCCAACACCCCCAAGTGGCCGAACGCCTCGCCCGCGCCCTCCTCACCTGGCGCCGCACAATCCCCGAACTGTAGCGCCATTTGCCGTCCACCCCCGCGTGGACGGATAATCTCTACATCCTTACCACTATGCGACTCGCGGCATTGCTGGCCCTGGGCTCCGTCGGAGCGCTCTCTCAGGCCAAACCCATCGACTTCCAGAAGGACATCCGCCCCGTCCTCTCCGACAACTGCTTCGCCTGCCACGGCCCCGACTCCAAGTCGCGCATGGCCGGCCTGCGTCTCGACCTCAAGGACGCCGCTCTCGAAGCGCGCCCGCGCGGCGCCGCCATTGTCCCCGGCAAACCGGACAAGAGCCTCCTCTATCTGCGCATCGTCGAGCAGAAGCAAGCTCTGCGCATGCCGCCCGCCTCGTCGCACAAGAAGCTCACGCCCGACCAGATCGCCCTGCTCAAACAATGGATCACCGACGGCGCGCCGTGGAGCGAACACTGGTCCTTCCGTGCCCCCGTCAAGGCCAAGCCGCCCGCGGTGAAGAACGCCAAGAACGCCAAGAACGCCGCCTGGCCCCGCACGCCCATTGACCGCTTCGTCCTCGCCAAACTCGAAGCCGCCGGACTCGCCCCCGAACCCGCCGCCGACAAGCGCACCCTCATCCGCCGCGTCGCACTCGATCTCACCGGCCTGCCCCCCAAGCCCGCTGAACTCGACGCCTACCTCAACGACCTCTCCCCGCAAGCCTACGAGAAGATGGTCGACCGCTACCTCGCCTCGCCCCACTACGGCGAACACCGCGGCCGCTACTGGCTCGACGCTGCCCGCTACGGCGACACCCACGGCATCCACGTCGACAACTACCGCGAGATCTGGCCCTACCGCGACTGGGTCATCCAGGCCTTCAACCGCAACCTCCCCTTCGATCAGTTCAGCATCGAGCAACTCGCCGGCGACATGCTCCCCAACCCCACTCTCGACCAGAAGATCGCCACCGGCTTCCACCGCTGCAACGTCACCACCAACGAAGCCGGCATCATCGAGGACGAGTACGAAGAGATCTACGCCAAGGACCGCGCCGACACCACCGGCGCCGTCTGGCTCGGCCTCACCGTCGGCTGCGCCACCTGCCACGACCATAAGTTCGACCCCATCTCCCAGCGCGACTTCTACTCCCTCGGCGCCTTCTTCCGCAACACCTCGCAGCGTGTGATGGACGGCAACATCCCCGACACCCCGCCCGTCCTCATCGTGCCCCGCAAGCAGGATCGCGAGAACTGGGCCGCCATCACCGCCGGCCAAAGCCGCGTCCGCACGGAGATGACCGCCACGCGCGCCGGAGCCGCCACGGCCTTCGCCCAATGGCTCGACACGCGCGCCAAGGTCGACGCCCCGCAGCCGCTGGAGGCCAAAGCCCAACTCCTCCAGGCCGACATCGCCGCGCTGGCCAATTCCGGCGATGCCGTCAAGCCCGGCGACTCCTCGGTCGCAGGCATGCCCGCTATCCACTTCGTGAAGGAGGAAGGCGTCAAAATTGCCAAGCCGCCCAAGCTCGACGCGGCCAAGCCCTTCTCGATGTCGATCCTCTTCTTCTTCCCCCAAGGCGAGCAGAGCAACGGCCTCGCCTCGCAGCTCCTCACCAAGGACAAGAACCGCGGCTGGTTCCTCGACATCAGCGGCCGCCTCGTCCGCATGCGCCTCTACGGCGACAACGAGCGCAACATCGAGATCCGCTCCGGCCACCTCGAACAGCTCAAGCACGGCTCCTGGAACCAGGTCACGTTCAGCTACGACGGCTCGCGCCACCAGTCCGGCATGGCCCTCTATGTGAACGGCGTGGCCATCCCCACCCAAGGCGGCGGCAACCAGAACGTCGAGCTGCCCGGCTCCATCGACACCGGCCTGCCCATCACCCTCGGCCGCAACTTCGAGGGAGGCGCCATTGCCGACTTCCGCATCTTCAACCGCGTCCTCAGCGAGAGCGAAGCGAAGATGATGCACGAGTGGGTGGCCATCGAAGGCGCGCTGCGCAAGGACCCCGCGCAGCTTACGGCCAACGATCGCGACGCCCTGCTCACCTACTTCCTGCTCAAGGAACACGCCCCCTTCCGCGCCCTCGTCGACGAACAGAACAAGCTCAACGACGAGGCCAAGGTGATTGCCCGCAAAGGCGCCATCACCCACGTCATGCACGAGCGCAACGACGGCAAGCCCAAGGCCTGGGTGCTCTATCGCGGCGCCTATGATCAGCGCCGCGACGAGGTGCCCGCCGCCACGCCTTCCATCCTCCCCGCCATGCCGGCCGACCTGCCGCGCAACCGCCTCGGCTTTGCTCAATGGCTCTTCCGCCCCGAACACCCGCTCACCGCGCGCGTCACCGTCAACCGCATGTGGCAGGAGATCTTCGGCGCCGGCATCGTCAAAACCGCCGACGACTTCGGCAGCCAGGGCGAACCTCCCTCGCACCCCGAACTGCTCGATTGGCTCGCCGTCGACTTCCGCGAAAGCGGCTGGGACATGAAGCGCTTCTACAAGCAGATCCTCATGTCGGCCGCCTACCGCCAGCGCTCGAGCGTCACACCCGCCAAGCTCGCCAAGGACCCCGACAACCGCCTCGTCAGCCGAGGCCCGCGCTTCCGCATGGATGGCGAAATGGTCCGCGACTACGCGCTCGCCTCCAGCGGCCTGCTGGTGCGCCAGTTGGGTGGCGCCAGCGTTCGCCCCTATCAACCCGAAGGCATCTGGGAAGCCGTCGCCATGCTCGGCTCCAACACGCGCTTCTATAAGCAGGACTCCGGCGACGGCCTCTACCGCCGCTCGCTCTACACCTTCTGGAAGCGCAGCGCCCCGCCGCCGGCCATGGAGATCTTCAACGCCCCCACGCGCGAAGCCTGCACGATGAAGCGCGAGCGCACCAATACGCCGCTGCAGGCGCTGGCCACCATGAACGACGTGCAGTTCGTCGAAGCCGCCAAGGTGCTCGCCGAACAAAGCATGCAGAACGAGCCCGCCTTCGATGCCCAGCTCGATTTCATGAGCACGCGCGTGCTCGCCCGCCCGCTGACGCTCGCCGAACGCGCCGTGGCGAAGAAAGCGTTCGACAACTTCCGCGCCCACTACCAGGCTCACGAAGCCGACGCCGAAAAGCTGCTCGCCGTGGGCGAACGCAAGCACGACCCGTCGCTCGCCCAGGCCGACTTCGCGGCCATGACCATGCTGGCCAACCAGCTTCTCAATCTCGATGAGGTGTTGAACAAATGAGCGATCGCGTGAACCTGCTCAGGCCCGACGACGAAGGCCACTACTCGCCGCACACCCACGCGCTCGATGCCGCGCTGCACCGCCGCTTTGCGGAAGGCAGTCATCCCGTCGACGCCATCGCCCGCGAGATGGTCCGCGAAGAGTCGCGCCGCCGCTTCTTCAGCCGTGGCGCGCGCGGCATCGGCGCGCTTGCGCTGGCGTCGCTGTTGGGCGATCGCGCCAACGCCGCCAGCGCCGACCGCCCGTCGATTGGCGGCCTGCCCGGCCTGCCGCACTTTGCGCCCAAGGCCAAACGCTGCATCTATCTCCACCTCGTCGGCTCGCCGCCGCAATTGGAGACCTACGACTACAAGCCGCAGATGAAGGAGTGGTTCAACAAGGACCTCCCCGACTCCATCCGCAAAGGTCAGCGCCTCACCACCATGACCAGCGGCCAGAGCCGCTTCCCCATCGCGCCCTCCATCTTCGGCTTCAAGCAATACGGCAAATCCGGCGCCTGGATCTCTGACCTGCTGCCCAACATCGGCAAGATGGCCGACGACATCGCCATCATCCGCAGCATGCACACCGAGGCCATCAATCACGAACCGGCCATTACGTTTTTCCAAACCGGCTCCATGATCGCCGGCCGCCCCTGCATCGGTTCGTGGCTCAGCTACGGCCTCGGCTCGATGAACCAGGACCTGCCCACCTTCGTCGTCCTGCAGGCCAAGCACAACCACCCCAAGGCCAACGTGCAGGCCATCTCGGCGCGCCTGTGGAGCGCGGGCTTCCTCTCCGGCCAGTACTCCGGCGTCGGCCTGCGCAGCGCCGGCGACCCGGTGCTGTTCATCAGCAACCCCGACGGCGTGCCCACCACGGTGCGCCGCCAGATGCTCGATGCGTTGGGCCAAATGAATCAGCTTGGCTACCAGAAGCTCGGCGATCCCGAAACCAAAACGCGCATCGCGCAATACGAGATGGCGTTCCGCATGCAAGCCTCGGTGCCCGAACTCACCGACCTCTCGAAAGAGCCCGCCTCCACCTGGAGCGCGTATGGCGAGGACGCGCGCAAGGCCGGCTCGTTCGCGCAAACCTGCCTCATGTCGCGCCGTTTGCTCGAACGCGGCGTGCGCTTCGTGCAGGTCTACCACCGCGGTTGGGACGTCCACGGCAACCTGCCCGAGGTGCTGCCCAGCCAGTGCAAGGAGATCGACCAGCCCTGCTACGCGCTGGTCCAGGACCTCAAACAGCGCGGCATGCTCGACGACACGCTCGTCATCCTCGCCGGCGAATTCGGCCGCACCATCTATTCCCAGGGCAAGCTCACCGACACCGACTACGGCCGCGACCACCATCCGCGCTGCTTCTCGCTGTGGATGGCCGGCGGCGGCATCAAGGGCGGCGTCGTCCATGGCGAAACCGACGACTTCAGCTACAACATCACGCAGGACCCGGTGCACGTGCGCGACTTCCAGGCCACCATCCTCCACCTGTTCGGCATCGACCACCAACGGTTGAGCTACGGCTACCAGGGCCTCGATGTCCGGCTCACGGGCGTTGAAAAGGCCGCGCCGGTGAAGGCGATTCTGGCGTGAAACTCGCGGCGGTGTTGTTGCTGGCCGCGCTGGCCGCGCGCGCCGAGATCGCCATCGTCATTGAATCCGAGGCGGGCATCATCGAGGCAACGCTCGACGACCGCCACGCGCCCGTCACGGTCGCCAACTTCCTCCGCTACGTGGACGCGGGCCACTACCTTGGCGGCGCCTTCTACCGCACCGTGCGCTCCAAGCCCGATAACCAGCCCATGTCGCCGGTGAAGATCGACGTCATCCAGGCCGGCATCAAACTGGGCACGAAGGACCCCTACCCGCCCATCGCCCTCGAACGCACCTCGAAGACCGGCCTGCTGCACGCCGACGGCGCGCTCTCCATGGCCCGCGGTGACAAGGCCGACTCGGCCACCAGCAGCTTCTTCATTTGCGTCGGCCCGCAGCCCTCGCTCGATTTCGGCGGCAAGCGCAATCCCGACGGCCAGGGCTTTGCCGTCTTCGGACGCGTGACCAAGGGGATGGATGTGGTCCGCCGCATTCACGCCGCGCCCGCCGGGCCGAGCGGCGCCGGGGCTGCGGCCGTGGCGCAGGGCGACCAGCGGCTCACGCCGTTTTACGCGATTCGCGCCATTCGCAGGAAGTAGAATCCCGAGGTGTGAAGGTGTAGGGGCCGGCGCTGCTGAGCCCGCGGCGGGGGAGGAGGGAAATGCGATTGCTCCTCCGCCCGCCGCGGTGCTACTGCGTCCTGACCCTAAGACCCCCGCACGTGCGGATCAACGACAGCCGCCGCGAAATTTTCTTTGCGCCGCGCCGGACCTTCCTGCTCAACGGTTTGGCCTTCGCCGGAGCGAAACCAGCGCTCGATGCGGGCCGCCTGCGGGCCCAGGCGCGCCATGATGCGGCGGCGCTGGCGCAGGGCTCGGGGCAGCGCCCGGGCGAAGCGCCAGAAGGCCGGCAGCGACGAGGGTTCGGTGAGCAGGCATCCGCCTACGACGGCCGCGTCGCGCAGCAGGGCAGGCAGCCAGCAGAGCCGCCATACGGGCCAGGTGAGGTTCTTCACACGCATGAGGAAGCGGTTCTTCACCGAGTGCATGTTCAGCGCGGGGGCATTGCCGCGCCGGCTGCCGGGGCGGAGTTGGCGCACGTGATGGCCCACGGCGGCCGGCACGTAGAGGCAGCGCCAGCCCATGAGCTGAGCCCGCCAGGCGACGTCGGCGTCTTCGCGGTAGGCAAAGAAGGCGGGGTCGAAGAAGTCCTCGCCGTCGGCGAGCTCGGCGATCATGCGGCGGCGGTAGAGGGCGGCGGCGGCGCTTGCGCCAAACACCTCTTCGACCTCGCCGTAGCGGCCATCGTCGGGCTCGCCCCAGCCGCGGTCAAAGTGGCGGAGCTGCTCGTTGAACACCATGCCGGTGGAGTCGAACACGGGCGGCTCGACGGAACTCAAATCGCGATGGAGCGACAGCAGCCGGCCGCACAGCGTGCCCACCTCGGGCCGGTCCTCGGCCTCTTCGAGCAGGCGGGCGAGGAAATCGAGGGCCAGCTGCGCGTCAGGATTCAGCGTCAACACCCAATCGGCGCTGGTGAGGGCGATGGCCTGGTTCTGGGCGGCGCAAAAGCCGGTGTTCACAGCATTGTGGACGACGCGTACGCGACCCTCGAACTCCCGGAGCACGGCGCGCGTGCCGTCGCGCGAGCAGTTGTCGATGACGACGACCTCGCGCGGAGCCGGATCGAAGCGCCAGAACCGAGTCGAGGCAGGCCCGGATGTACCACTCGCTGTTGTAGGTGACGATGGTAACGGCGACAGGAGCGGTGGGCATGTACACCGCAAAGACCCGCCCGGGGCGGAATCGCCTACACCCGGACGAGGAGATCTACCCCGCACGAAGGTCTTTCCCAGGGGCGAAAATAAAGGACACCCCTGTAGGCGGGCGGCCGGTGGCCCGGTCTTTGGGTTGATGGATGGCGTCGATCACTCGTCATGGTGTCTCTGAGCTTGGCCGCGAAACTGAACTCGATCACCTCGGCCCGCCAGCCCGGCGGCGCGCAACAACTGGTGGCGCAGCTTTTTGAAGAGGCCCGCGACGACGTCTACCGTTACCTGCTCCTCATCGGGCTGCACCCGCCGCAGGCGCAGGAGGCTACGCAGGAGGTCTTCCTCCGTCTCTACACCACGCTGCTGAAAGGCGTGGAGATTGAGAACCCCCGCGCCTGGATCTTCCGCGTGGCTCACAACTATGGGTTGAAGGTGCGCACGAACCAAAATCGCACGCACGCTTTCGACCCCGCACTCGAACAAAAACTCACCTCCGCCGAACCCGACCCCGAACGAGGACTGGCGCGGCGCGAACGAATGGCGAATCTGTATCATGCCATCGAAGGGCTCTCCGAACAGCAGCGGCGTTGTTTATTGCTGCGCATGGAAGGGCTGCGCTATCCGGAAATCGGCGAGGCCTTGGGCATCAGCCCGTCGACGGTGGGTGAGTTTCTCAGGCGCGCTTTGGCGCGTCTGCAATCCGCGCTGAAGAAAGGCCAGCCATGAGCAAGACACAGCGATCTCACTGCGACGGAGACCAGCTGATGCGCTACTGCGATGGCGAGCTGTCCCCTGCGGAGACGGCCCGCGTCCGAAGTCATCTTGAAGCTTGTTGGGAGTGCCGCGCCGAGCACGACCGGCTCCAGCAGACCATCGCCGATTGCGTGGAGTTCCGCCGCACGGTGCTTCGGGAGCACCTGCCGCCGCCGCCAGAACCGTGGAAAGACATCTATACGCAGATGGACCGCATCGACGCCGCGATGGCGCCGCCGCCACTGTGGCGGAGGGCGCTGGGCTGGCTCAGCGAGGCGGCCCAACCGCGCATTGCCATTCCGGCTGGAGCGGCCGCCGCGCTGCTGCTGGCCTTCGTGCTGTTCCGCGACACGCCCGCCGCGCAGGCCGCCGAGCTGCTCGAACGGGCCGCCGCCGCCGAGCGCAAAGCTCCGCAGGCGGCCAAACGGTTGCGCATCCGCACGCGCAGCGCGAGCTTTACGCGGCTGCTGCCCGCTGGAGGTCCGTCTCCGGTGGCCCAGCTCTTCGCCAAGGCCAACTACGACTGGCAGGACCCGTTGAGCGCGCGTTCCTTTGGGGCGTGGCGCGATGCGTTGGATCGGAAAGAGGATGTGGTTTCCGAAGACGGCGACGGCTTCCGCATTCTCACGCGCGCCTACGCGGGTGAGTTGCGCGAGGCCTCGATGCGCCTGCGGCGCGACGACCTGCATGCCGTCGAGGGCACCTTCCGCTTCCAGGATGACGAGTGGGTGGAGGTGACCGAACTCGACGCCGCGCCGGCGCTGGCCGCCACGGCGGAAGCGCCTGCCGCTCCTGCAATATTTTTTGACAAAACGAACCCAATCGAGGCCTCGCCCGCAGCCGCCGATGCGGCCACCGATGCCGATGAACTGAAGGTGTGGGCGCTGCTGCATCGCTTGAACGCCGACCTTGGCGAGCCGGTGGAGATCACCCGCTCCGAAGGCAAGGTGCGCGTGAGCGGTGTGGGGCTGGCCGAAGAACGCCAGCAGGAGATCGCCGCGGAACTGGCCGCGATGCCGCGGGTGGAGGTGCGCTTCTCCAACCCGGCGCCGGCTCCGGCCGAGGCGGCTGTGCCCCGGGCCACGTTGCGCTCTGGCGAATCGCCGCTGGCCGCTGAATTGGAACGCGCCTTCGGCAGCCGCGCCCTGGTGGACCAGGTGGCCACCGAGGCGCTCGACCATGCCGACGCGTTGATGGCCCGCGCCTATGCCCTGCGCCGTCTTCGCGAACGCTTCCCCTCCGGCGGGGGCGGGCTTGCGGAGAATGGAGCGGGCACACTTTCCGGCATTGAGCGCGATCACCTGAACGCCCTGCTCACCCATGCCGCGCAATTGGACCGTCTGCTCGGCCCGGCGCTGCAATCGATGGGCGCGGCGCGAGGCGCATCGGAGGGCGAGCGCAACCTGTTTGCCGCCTCCTATTCGCTGGAACGCTCGGTCTCGATGCTCTTTGGCGGGGCGGAGGCGAGCGGCGAGGCGCGCCAACTCCCGGCGCGCCTGCTCGAGCGGCTGGCCCAGGTGCAGAGGCTGGCGCGGCGGCAGCTGGCAAATCCGGGAACGGAATCCCGCGAATAGCGTCACAATAGGAAGGCCGATGCTCCGGACGTACGTGGTGGCCATCGTCGGTGTGTGGTTTCTCACCGCGCCCGCGCACGCCCAGCAGTACACCTTCCTCACCGGCCTGGTGAAGGACCCCATGGAGCGGGCCGTTTCCGGCGCCACCATTTCCATCGTCAACGAGGACAACGGCTTCCGCCGCGCCGCCCTTTCCAACTCGCAGGGCCGCTACACGCTGGCCTCGCTGCAGCCGGGCTTCTACAAGGTGATCGTGCGCAAGGAGGGCTTTCGCAGCGTGGTCCGCACGCGGCTGAAGCTGGATGTGAGCGAACCGGCGCAGGTGGACTTCCAACTGCTGCTGGGCAGCGTGTCGGAGACGATCACGGTGGAGTCAGGCGCTTCGCCGCTGCAGACCGAAGACGCCTCGATCGGCACGCTGGTGAACCGCGACTGGGTGGACCGCCTGCCGCTCAACGGGCGCGGACTGGCGAGCCTGCTCGACCTGGCTCCCGGCACGCTGGCCACGCCGGCCACGCGCGGCGAGGCCGGACAGTTTTCCGCCAGCGGGCAGCGGCCCAATGCGAACTACTTCACCATCGACGGCGTGAGCCTGAACACGGGCGTGCTCGGCGGCGGACAGCCCGCGCAGCCCTCCGGCGGCACGCTGCCGGGGATGACCGCGTTCGGCAGCTTTCACAACCTGGTGACGCTCGATGCGCTGGAAGAGTTCCGCATTCAGACATCGACCACCGGCGCCACGCTGGCCCGCCTGCCGGGGGCGCAGATCTCACTCAGCACGCGCTCGGGGACGAACGAATTTCACGGCTCGGCCGCCTTTCACGGCCGCCACGAACGCTTCAGCGCCAACGACTGGTTTGCCAACCGCCACGCGCTGGGCACGGCGCCCAATCGCGTTTCGAACTTCGCCGGTTCGCTTGGCGGACCGCTGGTGAAGGACCGCACCTTCTTCTTTGCCGCCTATGAATGGCTGCGCTTCCGCCAGCCGGCGACGTGGCGCACTCCGGTGCCGCTTGAGGAGACGCGCCAGAGCGCGCCGGCATGGTCGGCGCCGCTGCTCGATCTCTACCCGCAGGCCAACGGGGCGAGCCTCGGCAACGGCACGGGTGAGTGGATCGGCCAGAGCGTCCGGCCCTCCGGCATGTCGAGCCCAAGCCTGCGCATTGACCACGCGTTGACGCAGCGCATGACGCTGTTTGGCCGCCTGAGCCGCACGCCCTCGGAATCCGATTTCGGCAGCGCCCAGGTGAACGAGTTGCGCGCCGAGTTTCGCTCGGCCTCGCTCGGTATGAACTGGCAACTGCGGCCGGGCATCGTGAACGACATCCGCTTCAGCGCCACCGGCGCGTCGGCCAGTTCGACGTGGCGGCAGCAGCAGCCCTTGGCCGAGTGCGCGTTTCACGAGCTGGCCTCGGTGGTGTTTTCGAGCAAGACGAATTGCGGTTCGCTGTTCCGCTTCGCCGCCAGCGGGCTGGGGCAGATCGTGTCGGGCGCGAGAACGAATACCGCCAGCCGCAGACGAACCTGGTGGAGAACCTCACCATCGCCTGGGACTCGCACCAGCTCCAATTGGGCGGCGACTACCGGCGTATGGCGCCGCAGCGTCCGGCCTCGGGCAACATCTTCACCGTCATGTCCGACAGCCTGGCTGACCTGCTGGCGCTGCGCAACTTGTGGATCTCGGAAACCGAACTGAAGCCCAACCGCATCGACATGCAGGAGCTGTCGCTGTTTGCGCAGGACAACTGGAGGCCCACGGCGCGGCTCACGCTGACGCCCGGTGTGCGCTGGGAGTATGGCCCGCCGCCGGTGGCGCAGAACCCCATCCAGCGCGACCGCCGCCCGTCGGACCTGTTCGGTCCGCGCGCCGATCCGCCGTTGTGGAAGGGCCGGCTCACCAACTTCGCGCCGCGCCTGGGCGTTGCCTACCGGCTCGACCAGGAAGGCCGTACCGTGTTGCGCGGCGGCGCCGGGCTCTACTTTGATTCGAGCCTAGCGGCGGCCTCCGATCTGTTGAACGGCATTCCGTTCACGCTGTGGCAGGTGGCCAGCCCGCTGCCGGAGACCACCGGCTCGATGCGCTCGCTGATCAGCTACGGCTTTCCGGCTGACTTGCGGCTGCCCAAGGTGTGGCAATGGAATGCCTCCATCGAGCGTTCGCTGAACGGCTCCAGCGTGCTCTCGATGGCTTATGTCGGTTCGGCCGGACGGCTGCTGCTGCGCCGCGAGGTGGACGGGGCGCTGGGCTCCAACCTCGTGCGGTCGGCTGAGCTCACCAACCGCGGCGAGGCCAACTATCACGGCTTGCAGGTGCAGTTGCGCCGCCGTATGTCGCGCCGATTGCAGGCCATGGTCTCTTATAGCTGGTCGCACTCGCTGGACAATGCCTCCACCGATTCGATGCTGCATTGGGCGGGCGATGGCTATTCGCCGCGCAACGACTACGGCTCGTCGGATTTCGATGCGCGCCACGCTCTGAGCGCGGCTTTCCGCGCCGAGAGCGGCCAGCGCCGTTCGCCGTTGCTGCGGGAATGGTCGCTGCAAGGCTTCTTCCGCGCGCGGAGCGGATTTCCTATCAACGTGCAACTGGCCGAAGCGGCCATGGGGGCGTCGTTTGCGAACATCTTCCGGCCCGATCTTGTCGCCGGGGCTCCGCTGTGGCTCGCCAGCGCGGGCTCACCAGGCGGCCGTGAGTTGAACCGCGCGGCCTTTGTTGAGCCCGGCGGCGTGAGGCAAGGCACGCTCGGCCGCAATGCGATTGCGGGGTTGGGCATGGCGCAAACCGATCTCTCGCTGAGCCGGGAATTCGCGCTCGGCGCGCGGCAGCGGCTGCAATTCCGGATGGACGCCTTCAACGTGTTCAACAACGCTCAATTTGGCGATCCGGTGCGCTTTCTGGCCAGTCCGCTCTTTGGGCAGTCGTCGTCTATGTTGAACGTGATGCTGGGCACGGGAACGCCGGCAAGTGGACTGAGCCCGAACTTCCAGGTGGGCGGGCCGCGTTCGGTGCAGGCCTCGCTGCGCTGGCGGTTTTGAGGAACACGCGGACAACGGAGCGGCTCGCCGGCTCAGCGTGCCTTCAAATAGGGCGTGGGATCGACGCCGATGTGCGCGCAGAGTTCGCGGAAGAGCGCCTCGCGCTCCGGGCCAACCGGCGCGTGGAACTTGAGGAAGAAGGGCCGGTGATCCCAATCGAACGGCACCTTGGCCTTGCCGTGCAAGTAATAGAGCATGGCCGCGAAGTGAACGGCCACTTCGCCTTCGCGATGCAGAGCCCCGCGGAAAAGAGCCTTCATCGCCTCGGGCGGATGAAACTCAGGCAGAGTGTCGAGGGCCTGGGTGAGGCCGCCGTAGATGACGCCCTCGTTGAGCGCCTTCACGAGCGTGGCGGTGCGTGTCTTCTTTGTGACTAACTCCGGCGCATGGTTTTCAACGGCCTGCTTCAATTGGAAGTCGCGGCCTTTGAGAATGGCCTTCATCTCGGCGATGCACTTCTCCGTGCCGAGCGCGGCCATGGCCTCGACGTCGCGCCAATCGCGCGGGGAGTGTTGCAGAACGAGCCGCTCGATGCCCATCAGGTCATACTTGTTCGCCTGGCGGATGGCGTCGAGATCATAGCCTTCGCCCTCGCGCCACTTGTCGTAGTCGATCCACATGCTCTTGCGGAAACGCTCGTACAAGGTGGAGTCGTACTCGCGCACGGGTTCGAAGGGCGGCGGGTTCATGGCTGCGCGGATGGCGTCCATGTCGGGCGGCGGCGGGGGCGGATGCGGCGGTTCGAGGACGAAGAAGTGGCCGGTCTGGTCAGTGAAGCGGCCGGAGTGGTGGCGCGTGTCGTAGTCATGGAACTTGATCTCGGCATCCTTGGCGCGCGGGCGTGTGGTGACGGGGGCGTCGAGCAGCACGTAGGCGCCGATGGGAGCCGCCGGAAAGGTGTGTCCCACCTCGACGATGTGATTGCCGGCGGCGAGTTCGGCGAGTATCAACGCCAGCAGCACGGGCGGAAAGCGCTCAATCTCCGCCCGGTGCTCTTCGGGAACCGGCATGGCTTACAGCTTCTGTTCGAGCAACTGGCGGATGGCGTTGTCGCTGAACATGCCGGTGGTGCCCTGGGCGTAGGCGCAGTGCATTTCCAGCACGCCGCCGGAGAAGTCCATCTTCATGCCGGCGACTTCCTTGACGTTCTTAAGCTTCACCAGCTTCAGGCCGTCGCGGACGGCTTCCTTGCCCATCTGGTCAGCGCAGATCACGCGCAGGGCCATGTTCAGGCGGTGGCAGCTGATGTTGTCAATGAACCGCAGCGCCTCGGCGTCGTCGGCCATGCTTTCCCAATCCACTTCATAGGGGATGGCCACGCCGGTGATCTCTTCGATTTCCTTCACGCGCTCGGGGAACGTCGTTTCCTGCAGCTCCTTGATCTTGCGCCGTTCATTCAATCCCATGTCTGATTCCTCCTGGTTCTCATAGGTACAGGCGGAAAGCCTGCCCAAATCCGCTCACGTAGTCTGAAAAAAGGTGGGGCCGGGCGGCGCCGGGTGCGCCCTGGGCTATCGCCGCCCTTCGCTGGCGCGCGGCCAGTTCCAATCGTTGCGGCCGGCGGTGGGGTCCATTGGGCCGGGGGGCAGCGTCTTCTGCCAGGCCAGCGACAGGTCGCTCATCTTCTTAACGAGGTCGGGCTGCGCCGGGGCGAGGTTGTTCGCTTCGCCGGGGTCGGCGGGAATGTTGTAGAGCTCGACGCGGCTGCGGTCGGGATTCATGAGCAGCTTCCAATCGCCGTCGCGCAGGGAGAGGATGGGGCTGCGGTTCACCGCATAGCCGGCGACGTTGAAGCGCCACTCCCAATGCAGCGGCTTGCGGCGCGCGCGAGAGGAGCCTCGGCAGATGTCGGTGACATCTTCGCCGTCGATATTGGCCGGGGCCTTGGCGCCAACGACGCGGGCGAGTGTAGGCAGGATGTCGACGGCGGAGACTGCAGCTTTGGTTTCCACGCGGCCGGCGGGAATGCGCTCCGGCCAGCGCACGATGCCGGGCACGCGGACGCCGCCTTCATAGAGGCTGCGCTTGCGTCCGCGGAACGGGCCGGGCGTGCCGAAGGCCGCATGCGAGGCGTTGCCGATGTGGATGTCCTCGGGCCCGTTGTCGGAGGAGAAGATGACGATGGTGTCCTTGGCGAGGCCGTCCTTTTCGAGTTCCGTGAACAGGCGGCCGAGTTGCGTATCGAGATCGCGGAGCGAGGCGTTGTAGACCTGTTGCGCGCCCGGCCACGGCACATGCGGGCCGGGTTGCAGGCGCGCGAAGGGCTGCATCTGTTCCGGCGTGGGGGCCAGAGGGGCGTGCGGCAGCAGCATCCAACACTGCGTGTAGAAGGGCGTATCGCGGGGTCCCTGGCGGATGAACTCGAGGGCGTTGTCGACAATCCACTGCGACGATTTGGCGCGGAAGCCGGGGCCCATCTCATCCCAACGGGTTTCGTTGGACGAGACCGACATGTGGTGGTCAAAGCCGTAGGCATCGGGTAGCGGCGCGCCCGTCCAACGGCCGAGGTGCCACTTGCCGAAGTGGGCCGTGCGATAGCCCGCCGCCTTGAGCATGCGGGGCACGTTGGGCACCTGCGGGTCAAGGAAGTTCGGCATGTTGCGCTGGCGGTTCAGCTCCTCGGTGGCGAGATGGCCGTGGAGGCGGTTGCGGGCGGGGAACATGCCGGTCATGAAAGCCGAGCGCGTCGGGCTGCAGACGGAGCCATTGACGTAGAACTGGGTGAAGAGCGTGCCCTCGGCGGCGAGCTTGTCGAGGTTGGGTGTTTTGATGCGCGGGTTGCCGTAGCAGCTCAGGTCGCCCCAGCCCATGTCGTCGGCGAGGATGAACAGGACGTTGGGATGGCGGCGCTGGGCAGGGGCAAGCGCGGCCGAGGCGAGCGCGCCGGCGGCGGTGCGAAGAGCGGATCGGCGGGTGAGCATCTGGGCCACTATCGTATCGCGCCGCGCCGGGGCCGATGCCCGCCTGAAGGGCTATCCCCCTTGACACCCACCATTTGCGGTTTCATACTGCGCACAACTCCCGGTCGCGCGGGAGAGGGGAACGCCTATGTGTGCCAAGAAGCACATCCATTTACTGCTGCTCGTCTCGGTCTGCCTGGTCGCCGCCGACAAGCCATCCACACAGGCCAAGCCTGACATTTCGGAGATGCCGGCGTCGATCCATGCGCCGCTCTTTCAAGGGAAGAAACCGCCGCAAGCGGGGGCTCTCACCGAGCGCGTCACCGCAGGTATGGCCAAGCCCGCCGCGGCTGGTGTTCCCGTGCGCAATTTCATTGATGAGCAGATCTTCGGCCGCATGCAGCGCGACGGCATTCCGCACGCGCCGCTGGCCACGGACCGCGAGTTCATCCGCCGCGTCACGCTCGACCTCACCGGGCGCATCCCCTCGTCCGCCGATGTCACGGCGTTTCTGAATGACGCCGCGCCCGACCGCCGCGAACGGCTGGTGGCGCGGCTCATCGAAAGCCCCGAGTTCGCCGACAAGTGGGCCTATTTTTTGATGGACACCTTCCGCGCCAACGGCAAGATGATGCGCGGGGTGTCGTTGTTCCACTCCATGCTCAAGGACAGCCTGGCAGCCGACCGTCCCTACGACGACCTGGCGCGCTCGGTGATCGCCGCCTCGGCCAAGAGCAACTACGTGGTGGCCGCGGCCAACCCCATCGTGCGCGAACACGTCGAAGGCAAACCGGGCGAAGCCGACCACGCCGACGACCTGCGCAAGATCCACCAGATGGACACGCACGACGAGCTGGCGATCCTGTTCGGCAAAGTGTTCCTGGGTATGAACCTCTCCTGCATTGCCTGCCACGACGGCAAGGGGCATCTGGAGAAGGTGAACGTCTATCTCGCCTCGAAAAAGCGCACGGACTTTTTCCGCATGGCCGCCTTCATGGGCAACACGCGCTACATCCCGCACGTGGAGGGGCGCGAAGCCAAGATGGGCCACTTTACCGTGGACGACCTGGCGCCGGGCTACGATACCAAGGGCGACTCGATGCTGCGCATCAAGCGCTTTGGCGGGCCGAGTGCGCCCAAGTTCGTGCTCACCGATGAGGCGCCGAAGCCCGGCGCGCATGCCCGCGAGGAACTGGCGCGGATGCTCACGGCCGATCCGCAGTTCGCACGCGCGACGGTGAATATGTTTTGGGCCAAGTTGATGGGCGTGGGCATTGTCGATCCCTATGATGAGTTCGACCTGGCGCGGCAGGACCCGAAGAACGTCCCCGCCGGGTGGGAGCTGCAGCCATCGCATCCGGAGTTGCTCAACGCCCTGGCCGCCGACTTCCGCAAGAACGGCCACAGCCTGCACCGGCTCTTTTCGCTCATCTGCAACTCGAGCGCCTACCAGCTTTCGGCGCGATTCCCCGGCGAGTGGAAGGAGAGCTACACGAAATACTACGCGCGCAAGTTCGTCCGGATGCTGAGCGCCGAGGAGCTGCACGATGCCATTGCCACGGCCACCGGACGCCCCGGCAACTTCGGCGGCGGCAAGCGCGGAGCCGAAGGCGAGGAGGCCCCGCAGCCGGTGGGCATGGCGATGCAAGTGGCCGTGCCGCGCAACTCGGGCGAGTTGAAGAGCTTCATGCAGGCCTTCGGGCAGGCCAACCGGGGCACGCCGGCGCGGCCCTCGCAGCCCTCGCCGCTGCAGCCGATCATGCTCATGCGTTCGCCCGTGGTGACCGACCGTGTGCTGGCGGCCAAGGACAGCCGCGTGCAACGGCTGCTCGACTCCTACAAGGACGATGGCAAGGTTGTGGATGAGTTGTTCCTGGCGACGCTCGCTCGCGCCCCGCACGCAGAGGAGCGCACGCTGGCCACCTCGGTGATGGCCCGCAACCGCGTCGAAGGCGCGCAGAACGTGCAGTGGGCCCTGCTCAACCTCGTCGAGTTTCTCTATAACTTCTGAGGAGCGCCATGAAGCCGATCCGCACCATTAGTGACCTGCTCCCCACGCGGCGCGACCTGCTGCGCTTTGGCGGCCTGGGGCTTGCCGCGGCCTCGGCGGAGACCTTTGGACCGCTGTGCGTCCGCGCCTCGGCGGCGTCGAAGAAGGTGACGCCGCGCGGCACGGCGAAGAACGTGGTCTTCTACGAAATCTCCGGCGCGATCAGTCATCTCGAATCCTTCGACTTCAAAGAAAGCCCGGGCAACCCGAAGGACATTCAGGTAACGAAGCTCTCCACGGGCATCCAGTTCCCGACGAACTTCTTCCCCAACCTGACGCGCGTGATGGACCGCGTGGCCATTGTGCGCTCGCTGGTGAGCCATGAAGAGGTGCACCTGCGCGGGCAATACTACGTGCAGGCGGGGCGTCCGCTGAACGTGGCGTTTGCCAAGGAGATTCCGTCGCTCGGTTCGGTGGTTGCTTCCGAGTTGGAATCGCGCCGCCGCGAGAGCGACACCTTCCCCAGCTACGTTTCGTTCAACCTGGAAACCAACCAGGTGGGCGCGCTCTCTACGGGTTTCTTGCCGCCGCAGCACTCGGTGTTCGATCTCAATCCGCAACAGGCACTGAAGGGCATGTCGCTCGACCAGAAAGCGACGGAGTTGCTCGAAGAGCGCTGGCGCGTGCTGGAAGGCTTGCGCGCCTTAAATCGCGAACGCATGAACGGCTTCGGGCGCGGCGTGGAGGCGTATGAGGACTTCAGCGTCACCGGCAAGAAGCTGCTCACCGACGCGCGCTGGCCGGCTGCGTTTCAGATTTCCGAAGAGGACCGCACGCGCTACGGCAACTCCGCGCCGGGCATCTCGTGCGCGCTGGCGCGCAACCTGCTGCGGCAGGACGCCGGCACGCGCTACATCCACATCTGCCAGCACGGTTGGGATCACCACCGCCGCATCTGGGACCGCACCTCGGACGATAACCACTACAACCTGATTCGCGATTTCGATCCGGCGCTGGCGGCGCTCATCGAAGACCTTGCGGCTTCGCCCGCGAAGGGCGCGCCGGGCAAGACGCTGCTCGATGAAACGCTCGTTGTCTTCATGAGCGAGTTCGGGCGCACGCCGGGTCCGCTCAATTTCATCGCCGGGCGCGACCATCACAAGCATGTCTTCCCGGCCATGTTCGCCGGGGCGGGCGTGAAGGGCGGCACGGTGCGCGGGGCGAGCGATTCGGAGGGCCGCCTGTGCGTCGACACCGGTTGGAATCACAAAGAGCAGCCGCGCATTGAGAACGTCGTCGCCACCATCTACTCCGCGCTGGGCATCGATTGGACGAAGGAGGTGCACAACACGCCCTCCGGCCGCGCCTATCCGTATGTCGATCCGCTGGGGGCCAACGGCATCATCCCTATCGACGAGCTGTCGGGGATCTACGGCTGATGCGGCAGGCGCTGACCGTCGCGGCGTTCACCGCGACGCTGATCGCAGCCGAACCGGGCATGGTCTTCATCCCCGGCGGCGAGTTCCAGCAAGGCCGCGCGGCGCGGCTGCCGGACACCGAGGTGAAGTGGTATCCGACGGCGCATAAAGATGACCAGCCCGCCCGCCTCGTGACGCTCGAACCGTTCTATCTCGACGAAGCCGAGGTCACCAACGAAGCCTACGCCGCGTTTGCCAAGTCCGCGCGCCATCGCACGCCGTACCACTGGCGCAAGGGCGCGCTGCCTGAGGGCAAAGAGCGTCATCCGGTGGTGAATGTGAGTTGGGACGATGCGGTTGCCTTTTGCGAATGGCGCGGGCGGCGTTTGCCCACCGAGGCCGAATGGGAGCGCGCCGCGCGCGGCAACGCGGAAGGGGCGCTCTACGCCTGGGGCGACCGCGAGCCCAAGCCCGCCGACGCGCGCTATAACGCCGAGGCGCCACTGCCGGTGTGTTCCAAGGCGAAGAACTACTTCGGCCTGTGCGACATGACCGGCAACGTATGGGAGTGGACGGACGACTGGTATGGCCGCGCCTATTACGCCGAAGGCCCGGCGCGCAATCCCACGGGGCCCGAGAGCGGCCTGTATCGCGTGTTGCGCGGCGGCTCGTGGTTCGATCAGCCGGGCCTGTTTCTGATGGTGAGCTACCGCAGTTGGGCCAGGCCTGGCGAACGCAGCGCCACGATTGGATTCCGGTGTGCGAAGGATTTCGGCGCGCGCCAAACGCCGCGACCTACGTCGAAGCCGGCGTCCCTTTCCGCGCGCGGCAAATAAAGCCGAGCGTGAAGTTGCGGCGGTGGTCGAAGGCGTCGAGCAGCGGCAGCAGGAACACGGGCACCACGACGGCGAGCAGCATTAACAGCGCCAGCGGAGCGGGCAGCATGCGCGGTGAGTGCGCCAGCCGCCGGGCCAGCAGGCGGAAGAAGCCGCCCACGGGTTCCACCTCGACATGCGCGAAGCCGGCGCGCTCCAGCAGCAGGCGCAGGCCATAGCGCGTGAAGCGCCAATAGTCGTGCGGCGTCTGGTGTTCTTCCCACTCGTGCGGGGCCACCAGCAGCAGTTCGCCGCCGGGCTTCAACACGCGGCCCAATTCCTTCAATACGCTCGGTGGGTCCATCACATGTTCGAGCGTGACGATGTTCACGCAGGCGTCGAACTGGCCGTCGGGGAAGGGAAGTTGCTCGAGGTTGCCGACGCAATCGAGCCTGCGTAGTTCCAGGCGGCGTCGCCGATGCCGAGGTCGATGCCGGTGTAGCGGAGCCGCGTGAAGTGGTGTGCGTACTGCCCTTCGCCGGCGCCGGCGTCGAGCACGCGGGCGCTGGCCGGCAGGCCGCCGGCGAATCGGATCACCGCCTCTTCAATCGCTGTTTCGAAGTGGAGAATATAGCGCCGCAGCGGGGCGGGCAGCCAGCGCGCGGGCGAGGGATTGTTCATCGCTCAGGCCTTTTTGCGCGCTTCCACCATGACGGTGGAACCGGCGTGGCAGGCCGCTTCGAGCAGGGTGAACGGCACGCTGGCCACGACGAGCGCGAGGTAAAGCAGGTCCTTGGCCATGCGCGCGCGGGGCGACTCCTGGGCCGCGCGGATGCGCCGCGCCATGGGATCGAGCGTTGGCGCAAGGCTCGAAGCGAGTCCGGCAGGATTGTCGCGCAGGGAGAAGTACTTGGTGCGCGTCACCTCGAAGCCGCAGCGGTCGAGGAGGATTTCCAGGTCGCGGGCGCGGTAATTGATCAGGTGGCGCGGGATGTCGACGCCGTTCCAGCCTTCGCCGAGCAGCAGGAACTGCCAGCAGGCGGCGTTGGGCACCTGGACGATGAGGCGCCCGCCGGGCTTGAGCAGATATTGCGCGGCTTCGAGGTAGCCCACCGGATCGTAGAGATGCTCGATGACGTGAAACATGGTGACGGCGGCAAAGCTCGCGGGCGCAAAGGGCGGGCGCGCGAGCGATCCGCACACGGCGGGCACGCCGTTCTGATTCCACGCCGCATCGGCCGCGCCGAGAGCGAAGTCGAGACCGACCACGGGACGGCCGCGCTCGGCCAGCATGCGCAGGAACAAGCCGCCGCCGCAGCCGACATCGAGCACGGGGCCATCCACGGCGGCGTTCTGCAGGGCCTTGGAGACGAAGCCGACATGGTCGCGCAGGACGAAGCGGCGGTAGGTTTCCTCAAGCCGTGAGACGGTGTCCTGTTCGGGCACGAACCAGTAGTCGCCGGGATAGTAGTGGCGCAGTTCGGCGGGCGTGGGCCAGGGATGGAGGCGGATCAACTGGCAGGCCTGGCATTCGACGACGTGGAAGACGCGTTCGGTTGTGCCATAGAGGCGGTCGCTGCCCTCGATGAGGATGAGGGCGGTGTCGCAGCCGCAGGCCGGGCAAGGGTCGCGGACGGTGTCGTAGGAGGGCTCGGCTTCGATGGGCGCGGCCGGGGCGGGTGGAGTGACCGGACCGGGGCGGGCGGTTCGACCGCGGCCGGGGCCGTAGGGGCTCTAATTCGACTGCTCGCTCAGCTCGCGCAGCGGGATGCGGTGTTTCCAGAGGAGGCGCGTAATCTGGCTCCCGTTCAATTTGCGGAGGGGGCTCAGATGTCTCCTCTTGGACAACATGCGCGGGATCATCCACAAGGCCTGGCAATCGGCCTTGCACATCGTCCACAACACCCGCAGCTTCCCGCTTAGCCCAGGAAACCGGTTGATCTCCCCCCGGTTGCGGGCCGCCGCCAGGGCTCCGGCGGCGAGCCTTGCGAGATAGAGTGCGCCGTTTAGCCACACCAATCTCCACGGGAAGAGTTTAGCCACGAGCAGGACACGATTGCGTTCAATGAGCTCCAGCCGTCGGAGATTGGCCAGTCCGAGTGTGGCGCCGCGATGGTGCCGGACAACGGCCGTGGGGACATAGACGCAGCCCCATCCCGCTATTCTAGCGCGCAGGCCGAGTTCGGCGTCGTCGGCGTAGGCGAAGAAGTCCTCGTCGAAGCCGCCGATCTCTTCGATCATGCGACGGCGGTAGAGGCAGGCGCAGCCGTCGGGCCAGAGCACCTCTTCTTCCTGGTCGTACTGCCCGCGGTCGAGTTCTCCGGTGCCGCGGCCGCGGTTCTGGCCGTCGAGGTAGATGAGGTGGCCGGCTTTGTCGATGCGCTCTGGTGATTCCCAGACGAGGATCTTCGACGCGGCCATGCCTGCTTCGGGGCGGCCGCTCAAGCGCCTCGCACAGCGCCGCCAGCCAGCCTGGTTCGGCTTCGGCGTCGTTGTTGAGCAGAGCGATGTAGGGCGTTTCCGCCACGGCCATGCCCTGGTTGTTGGCGGCGCAGAAGCCGCGGTTGTCGCTGTTTTCGATCACCCGCAGCGTAAAGGCGGGCGAGCGGCCAAACTCGCGCCTGGCCATCTCTACGCTCTGGTCGGCGCTGCCGTTATCCACCAGCACGAGATCGAACCGCGCGTTGCATCCTGTTTGCCGTTCGAGCGAAGCCAGGCAGGCGCGCAACAGCTCACGCCGGTTCCAGTTGACGACAACGACCGTGACGAGGGAGGGCGGGGAGGGGAGGGGCGCGGGGCGCTCCGGTGAGAACACTCGCCTCGCATTATACCGTTGCGGTACAATCATGTGGCTATGTCCGGAATCGGCGAGCAGCTCCGTCAGGCGCGTCTGGCCCGTGGAATCGACATCCATGAAATTGCCAGCGAGACGCGTATTAGTTCACGCTATCTAGAAGCCCTTGAAAAGGAAGACTTTAAGACGCTTCCAGGGGCTCTCTTCGCGCGCAATTTCGCGCGCCAGTATGCGGCCCACGTCGGCCTCGACCCCATTCAAATCGAGAAGAACCTGGACCAGGCCTTCCCCAAGGAACCCGACCCGGTCCTCGAGCAGCAGAGCACCCAGCACGGCCACATCGATTTTCAGCCTCTGAAGGACTCATTTACATTTGACAGCAGCAGTTGGCGCCGTGCCCGCTGGTCGACGCTTGCCCTGGTTGCCGTACTTGGCGCCAGTTCAGCCATCTACATGGGCTGGCAGGAGATGGGCGGAATCTTCGCTGAAGCCCGCCTGGCGGCGCGCACGCAGCAGCCGGCGCCGACCGCAGCCACCGAACCGGTCCACGGCGCCCACCGCGCCTAATCCGGCGGCAGCGCAGGAGGTGGCGCTCACCGCCGCACAGCCCAACTCCGGCGTGGAGTCGAGCATCACCATTTCAGCTGACGGCATGGCCGTACAGGTGGTGGCGAGTGAAGCCACCTGGGTTTCGATGACGGCTAACGGGAAGCAGATCTTCTCGGGGATTCTGGAGCCCAATCAGCGCAAGCTGATCAGCGGCGTGGCCCGCGCGAAGCTGGTGGTGGGCAATGCCGGCGGCATTGAGATTCTCACCGACGGCAAGTCCATCGGGCCGATCGGCCCCTCGGGGCAGGTTCGCGTGGTGATCCTCTCGCCGGATGGTCCGCAGATTCTGCGCAAGGCCAAATCACCTAGCGAATCCGGCTCGAACACGACCTCGTCCACGGACTAACTTCAGGCAGCCGGCGGCGCCGGCTCAATTCGGCGGCCTCCTAGTTCGGCTCCTGCCTAGTTCATTGTGGCGCGCTTCATGGCGGCCTGTTTTTCCAGCGCCTGCTTGGCGTGTTCCTTCATGGCCAGCATCTCGGCCCGCTTCTGACGCCGCTCCATGCGGAGCAGGTCGCGCCGGCTGCGCAGCTTCACGTTCACATCCACCTTGCGCCAGAACTTGAGGAAGTACATGACGGCCGAGACGACGCTGAAGAAGACGACGACCCACATGCCGATGAGCGAATAGGGGGCCAGGGCGGGGTTGCGGACGCTGAGCATGACCAGCGACACCGACACTACCTGGGCCACCATTTTCGTTTTGCCGAGGTCGCTCGCCTTGATCGTATAGCCGGCCGCGGCGGCGATGGAGCGCAGCCCGGTGACGGCGAACTCACGGCCGATGATGAGAATGGCCATCCAACCAGGCAGCGCGCGCACTTGCACGAGGGAGATGAGGGCCGCTGAGATGAGCAGCTTGTCGGCGATGGGGTCGAGCAAGGTGCCGACGGTGGTCACCTGTTTCCAGCGCCGGGCGAGATAGCCGTCCAACAGGTCAGTGGCCGCGGCAAACAGGAAGATGGCCAGGGCGACAATCTCGTTGTTCACCGTCTGGCGGCCCCACTCGATGCCCCAGCTTTCCTGCACCAGCGCCGCAACGAGGAGCGGCACGAAGAAGATGCGCAGCAACGTGAGTAGGTTGGGCAGGTTCATCCGCTCTCCAACTATATCAACGCTTGGGTGGGTTCTTCCACGGGCTGCGTCCGGCGCAAATAACGCTTAAGCCGGAGCTGCACCGATTGCGGCAGGTCGGCGATAATCCAGACGCCGGACTCGTCGTAGCGGATCTCACGCGGGCGGCCATATTCGTGAATCATGTGCAGCGCCGCGCCGTCGCTGGCGGGCAGGTGGAGCCGCACTTCGGAGACGCGGTCCAGGTCGAGCATGGAGTCCATGAGGTCGCGCAGCCGGTCGAGCCCCTCGCCGGTGCGGGCCGAGGCCGAGGTTACCTGGTGCAACTCCAGCGCCGGACCGCTGCCGCCGCGTTGGGCCGCCAGCCGGTTTCCCAATGAGGCCGCCATCTCGGCCGCCGCTTCTCCGGGCAGCAGATCCGTTTTGTTCAGCACAACCAGTTGTGGCGTACCGGCGGCGCCAATCTCATCGAGAACTTCCAGCACATGGGCGAAATGCGCCTCGGCATGGGGCGAGGCCGCATCGACGACGTGCAGCAGCAGGGCCGCCTCGGTCACCTCCTCGAGCGTCGCGCGGAAGGCATTCACGAGCGTGGTCGGCAGGTTGCGGATGAAGCCGACCGTATCGGAGAGCAGCGCGCGGCGGCGCGAGGGGAGCACGATGTGGCGCACCGTCGGATCAAGCGTGGCGAACATCTTGGCGTCGGCCAGGACGCCTGCGCCGGTGAGGCGGTTGAAGAGCGACGACTTGCCGGCGTTGGTGTAGCCAACCAGGGCCACGGTGGCCAGCGGCACGCTCTCGCGTTTCTTGCGCTGGATGGTGCGCGTGGAGCGCACGGTTTTCAATTGCTGTTCGATTTTGCTGATGCGCGTCCAGATGCGCCGGCGGTCGGTTTCGAGCTTGGTTTCGCCGGGGCCGCGCGTGCCGATGCCGCCGCCGAGCCGCGACATGGCCAGGCCCTTGCCGGTGAGCCGCGGCAACAGGTAATTTAACTGCGCCAACTCCACTTGCAACTGGCCCTCGCGGGTGCGGGCGCGGTGGGCGAAGATGTCGAGGATGAGCTGGGTGCGGTCGAGCACCTTGCACTTGAGTTCGCGCTCGAGGTTGCGTGTTTGAGGGCCGGCGAGGTCGCGGTCAAACAGCACGACATCGGCTTGCGAGGCGGCTACCAGTTCAGCCAGTTCGGCCACCTTGCCCGCGCCGATGAGCGTGGCCGCATCGGGGGCGGGCCGTGTTTGCAGGATGCTCTGCAATACCTCGGCTCCGGCGCTGCGCGCGAGCACGACCAGCTCTTCCAGGGATTCGGAGGCGTCGTAGGGAGGGGAACCGGGCGCGGCGCTCTTGCGTGCGGCTTTGTGTGTGTCCAGCCCGACGAGAATGGCCCGTTCGGGGGCGATCTGTGTGACGGCCAGATCAGTTCTCAGAGGCGTCGCCCGCCGACACGCCCACCACCTGCCCGGGCACGCCCGGCGCCGAGGAGGAATGATGCGGTCCGGAGGGATGATGCGCCGGCTTGGCCACCACGACCGTGGAGATGGCGTGTTTGAAGATCAGCTGCTCCTGGTTATTGGATTCCAGAACCACGCTGTACTTGTCGAAGCTGCGGATCCGGCCCGAGAGTTTGACTCCGCTCATGAGGTAGATGGTGAGGAAGGTCCGCTCTTTCCGGGCGGCGTTGAGAAACGCCTCTTGGATGTTTTGGGGAAGTTTCTCCATCTGACTTTCCTTTGGCCCGCTAGGGCTATTCGTTTCTGTGGAGGGAACTTGGGGCACCCTGTTCACCCGATTGTACATCACTTCCCCGTCGTGGCCGCCCGCGCCGGCGGTGGCCGGAAGCTCGGGATGGGCGGGCTGGGCAGGAACCCGGGGCGCCAGCGGCTCAGGCCGGCCGTAGTCGGCGCCATTGGCCGCATCCGCGGGGCGGCGGGGTGCCGCCGGACGTCCTGGAATGGGAGCAGGTGAGGAGGCGTTATTCATCGTGATCCTGGCCGGCGGCTGCATGGGCCGCCAACTCTTTCCTTTCGCACAGCTTCTCAAAGTCGGCACGCGAGAGCCGCCGCGAGGGCCGCGGCTTGCCCGCCTTGCCGCGGGCGGTGGGTTCCAGCACAAATTCCCCGGCCGAGGCAAACGCCTCTTCGAGCGTCCACTGGGGGGCCGCGCGCAACGACGCAACGCGGGCGACGCCGTGTTCGTCGATCGTGCACTCCGCGCCGCCCGCAATCGCAAACCGGATACGAGCATCCTGTTCAATGGCCACGCGGCGAGCGTCGACTAGTTTCATGAGTAAACACGCCACTGTAACAGGTTGGAAAACGAGGTTCAAGCGGGGCGGCCGCCTGATGGGCCGCCGCTAACACCCTTCAAGAATCGTGACTACGCAGGTTGCGCCGGATCCGCCGAGGTTTTCTGCCAGCGCAAGGGAAGCGCCGGCGACCTGGCGCTGGCCCGCTTCGCCGCGCAACTGAAGGGCGAGTTCGCACAGTTGTGCGACGCCTGTTGCCCCCACCGGATGTCCCTTTGATTTGAGGCCGCCCGAAGGATTGACGGGCATGGCGCCGCCCAGCGCCGTCGCTCCCGTGGCCGTGAAACGGACCGCCCTCGCCTCTTCCGCAAAAGCCGAGGTCCTCCAAGGCGATGATCTCGGCGATGGTGAAGCAATCGTGCAACTCCGCCGTATGGATGTCCTTGGGGCCGGCGCCCGCCATGCGCATGGCCTGATGGCCCGCCGCCGCCACGGCGGGGAAACTCGTGATGTCCAGTTTCCGGTCCAACGCCAGATGATCGGAGGTCTGGGCCACGCCGCGCACACGCACCGGTTTGGTGGTGTAGCGGGCGGCATCCTGCAAGGGGGCCAGCAACACGGCGGCCGCGCCATCGGAGACCAGCGAGCAGTCATAAAGAGTCAGCGGGTCGCATACCGGACGCCCCTGCAAGGCCTGCTCGAGCGTGATGCGCTTGCGCAGGTGGGCTTCGGGGTTGAGCGCGCCGTGCGCATGGTTCTTGACGGCGACCTGGGCGAGGTGTTCGCGCGTGGTTTCGAACTCGTGCATGTGGCGCTTGGCGATCATGGCGAAGAGGGCAGGGAAGGTGGCCCCGGCGCGGACCTCGCCATTGAGGTCGCCCGCGCCGGCGAGGATCTCGGCCACGCGCGCGGTGGTCTGGCTGGTCATTTTCTCCACGCCGCACACCAGCACGAGGTCGTAGACGCCGGCCGCCACGGCTGACCAGGCATGGAAGAAGGCGCTGCCGGAACTGGCGCAGGCGGCTTCAAAGCGCGTTGCCGGAATGCCCGGCGCGCCGAGCGAGGAGGCGATGAGCGGCGCGAGGTGGTTTTGCCCGGTGAAGCCGGGCGAGGCGAAATTGCCTACGTAGAGCGCCTCGATGGCATTGGGTTCCAGGGAAGCGTCGGCCAGTGCGCCGCGGCAGGCGGCCAGGGCGAGCGAGAGGATGTTCTGGTCTGGAAACGCTCCGAAGGGCGTCTTGCCGGCACCGATGATGGCGACTGGGCGCATAAGAGTCCTCCCTGATTATGGACCGGCGCGCGCGGCATCCCGCGTGCCGATAGCCCCAGTACTCGCCCGTATTCGGAGCCGCTGCCGGTTGTCAAAGATCTGGCCGACGGGCCTGGCTGGACTGTTCCGGCAAACAAACAGAGAAAGTGACAGGTGAAAAAACACCTGCACGTTTGGGGGAGAGGCGCCGTCAACCAGAAACAGGAAGAGTATCCTGTTCATGGCGGCATACGTCCAAGAGGTAATGGCAGACATGAGCGATGCGCGGGGGCCTGTGGCCGCGGAGACGCAAGAGGCGCGCGACCGCTTTGTCGAGCAGAACCTCCGCCGCATTTACCTACAGATTTACCGCATGGTGGGCGACCAGGATCACGCGCAGGATCTGACCCAGGAAGTCTTCATTAAGGTGTTGCAACGCGGCGACCAGATTCGAGACGCCGAACGCGCCGCCCACTGGCTGAGCCGCGTGGCCACCAACACCGCCATTGATTTTCTCCGCCGCCATGGCCGTGTCAACCTGACGGCGATGGAAGACCTCAGCGAGCCCCTGGCGACGCAGGATGAGGAAAGCCCGGAGCACTATGCCATTCGCACCGAGCAGCGCACGCGCCTGGAGGCCGGCCTGCGCCGGTTGAGCCCGCGCGAGCGCATGGCCCTGCTGCTGCGCGACGTGGAAGGGCTGCCGGCCGAAGAGGTGGCGCGCCAACTGAAGTGTTCCAAGGCCACCGTGCGTTCGCACATCGCCAACGCCCGGGTGAAATTCCGCAGGTTTCTCGAAAGGACCGGAGTATGAACCGCCGCCGCGGACATCCCAGCGCGCGCAAACTGGCACTGCTGGCCGGTGGCGAGCTGAACTGGTGGGAGCGCTTCCGGATGAACCGCCATGTAGGCGGCTGCCGCGACTGCCGGTTGGAACTGGAATCCCTGCGCGAGACGCGGCTGGCCCTGACCGACCTGGCCCAGGAGATGCCGTCGCAGTTGAACTGGGACCGCATGGCGGCCGAGATGAAGGCCAACATCCGTCTCGGCCTGGAAGCGGGCGAAATCGTCGCTCCGGCGGGCGGCGGGCGTGAGCGCACCGTCGATGACGACTTGCAGCCGGAGGGCTATGGCTCGTTCTTCAAGCCCGTGGTGGCGCTGGCCTCGGTGGCCGTCGTTCTCTACGGCGCCACGTGGATGCTGAGCAACCGTGCGCAGAAGCCCGCGCCGCAGGCCGGCGTGCTGGTGGGGACGACGGGGGAAGGCATTGAACTCAAGAATGGCGCGACGGCCATGACTCTTTACCACCAGGGCGGCAAGCCCATGGCGGTTGAGGTCTCCAGCGGCGCCACGGTGCAGGCAACCTCACTCCGCGCGCAATACGTGGACGAGGACACCGGCGAGGTGACGATCCATCATGTCTACGCCGAGTAAAGCCCTTCTCCTCGCGCTTGTGTTGTGCGCCCCGGCGGCGCTGGCGCAGGTGAAGATCACGCTGCCCGACGATTCGCCGGTGACGCTGGTTTCGGCCGATTGGGGCGGCACCACGACGAGCGAACGCGGCGGCGCGCTGGTGGTGGATCTCCATTCCGTGATGAGCCTGCGCAACTCCTCGCCGAGGCGTGTGCGCGGGCTGACGCTGCTGGTGGCTTCGCAGGAGGTGACTCCCGGCGGGCGGGCCAGCGTGACCAAGGTTTCCCTCGATGTCGCCCCCGGTGAGAACTTCCCGGTGAAGATCGACCTGCTGCTGCTGCGTCCGCTGCAAAAAGGCACCGGGCCGCTGGTGGAGGTGACCCTCGACGGCGTGCTATTTGACGACCTGAGCTTCTATGGCCCGAACCGATTTGCCTCGCGGCGCGCGCTCACGGCCTGGGAGATGGAAGCGCAGCGCGACCGCCTGTGGTTCCGCCAGGTGTTGGAAAAAGAAGGCCCCGACGGGCTGCGCAAGGAGTGCGTGGCAAGCCTGGCCCGCCAGGCCGAGACGCAGCGCCTCGATGTGCAACTGGCTCGCGGCCAGCGCGTGACGGCGCAGCCCGCGCGCAAGGTGGAAGTGGCCTTCCTGCGCCTGCCCGATTCGCCCGTGGAGGCCGTGAGCGGAGCCGCCACCGCCGCCATCGGGATGGCCTCGGTGGCTCACGTCGACATTCGCAACCACAGTGACCGCGCGGTGCGCTCGGTGGAGATCGGCTGGATGCTGCGCGACAGCCGCGGCCGCGAGTACTCGGCCGGGTCGATGCCCCTGCGGGCTGACCTTGCTCCCGCATTCGAGCGCCCAGGTGAAACAGGATGGCGTGCTCAAATTCACCGAAGCGGCCGGGTTGCCCGTCACCATCGATTCGCTCACCGCGTTCGTGAGCCAGGTGGAGTTCGGCGACGGCGGCTTGTGGGTGCCCGCCCGCGCCGTCCTGCAGGATGCCGTCATGCGCAGAGCGATGGCTCCTTCGGGCGAGGAACAACGCCTCACCTCTATTTACCGCAAGCGCGGCCTGCAGGCGCTGGTGGAAGAGCTGAAGCGCTTCTAGGCGGCGTACTGCCCCGCACCGTAGCCCGTCCTGGAGCGGGAATACCGGCACGGCCCCATCCGCGTTTGCTATGCTAACGCTTCCTATGGCCCCGGCTGCACTTCTTCCCAACGACCTTCTCGGCAGGCCGCCCGAATCGCTCTCGCTCAAGGAGCGCATGGCGCTGGCGGGCAAGTGGATCGCGCTCGAGCTCTACACCCCCGAGACGCTGCCCCTGAAGGTGATCGACGCCATCGGCGATTCGGCCGCCGAGTGCATTCGCCACCTCGAAGCGCGCGGGCAGGATCCGCGCGGCTACGAATTCTCGGTTTTCCCCCAGGCGTTCTAGCCCCGAGCGGGCGTCGCCCGCGGCCCTCCCCTCGTCCCCAATCCACACTCCAGGGTTACAATTCAGGTGTGCCCTTCGTCGAAACAACTATGCGCCGATTGTGTCTGCTGACCCTGCTCGCCGCGACTGCTCTGTTGCACGCCGCGGATTGGACCGACTACCGTGGACCCAACCGCGACGGCAAGTCCCCGGAAAAGAACCTCGTTAACGACTGGTCGCTGGATGGCCGTAACTTTCTGTGGAAGGCCCCTTACGGCGGCCGCTCCGCGCCGGTAACCTTTGGCAACCGCGTCTACCTTTTCAATGCCTCGGGCAAAGAGGACACCGTGCAGGAGCGCCTGATGTGCTTTGACGCCACCACGGGCAAGGTTGTCTGGGAGTACTTCAATACCGTCTTCCATTCCGACGCCCCGGCCCACCGCGTTGCCTGGTCGGCCCCGGCGGTGGATGCGGAAACCGGGAACATCTACATCTTTGGCGTGGACGGCCACCTCATCGCCGTGGACAAGAACGGCAAGAAGGTGTGGGACCGCTCGTTGAACGAAGAGTACGGCTACGTCTCCACGCACGGCGGCCGCACCGTCAGCCCGGTGATTGATGGCGAACTGGTGATTGTCAGCGCCATCCTCAGCGCTTGGGGAGAAAACGCCCGCGCCGGCCACCGCTACGCCGCCTTCGACAAGAAGACCGGGGCCATGGTGTGGCTCGTGCAACCCGGCCAGCGCCCGTATGACACCACCTATTCGCCGCCCATCATCGCCGAGATCGGCGGCCAGCGGTTGCTCATTGCCGGCGGCGGCGACGGCGCCGTGCACGCCATGCAGGTGAGCACGGGCAAGAAGGTGTGGAGCCTGCCGGTCTCCAAGCGCGGGATGAACACCGGCGTTGCCGTTGACGGCACGACAGTGTTCGTCAGCCACTCCGAAGAGAACCTGGAAGATAACGAGATGGGCCTGGTGGCTGCTCTCGATGGCACAAAGACTGGCGAATTGAAGATCGCCGACCTGAAGTGGAAAGACTACGGCCCGCAAATGGGCTACTCCAATCCCGTCTTTGCCGAGGGCGTCCTGTATCAGATCGACAACTCCTCGAATCTCTTTGCCTACGACCCGGCGACTGGCCAGGAGTTGTGGAAACAGAACCTCGGCAATTTGCAGAAGGGCACGCCCGTGTGGGCCGACGGCAAGCTCTACATCGCCACCGAAAGCGGAGTCGTCTACATCGTGAAGGTGAGCCGCGAGAAGGCCGAGGTGTTGAGCAAGGTTACCCTTGGCGATGGCAAGGAGCCGGAACAGGTGGTGGCCTCGGTCGCCGTTAGCGAAGGCCGCATCTTCGTCGTATCGGAAAAGGCGATGTACGTATTTGGCAAGCCCTCGCGGCTCGGCGCCGCGCGCACCACGACGAGCCGGGGAGTGGCCAAGGCAACGCCCATCGCCGCGCGCGTGGCCGGACTGGCACGCTCGGTGGTCGATAAAGGCGCGCAGTTGCAGGCGGTGCCTGTTGAGGTCATCCTGCGCGCCGGGCAGAGCGCCAGCTTCACCGTGCGCTCCTTCGACGAGAAGGGCAACTTCCTGAAGAATGAGAAGGCGGAATGGTCGACGACGATGAAGGGTTCGATCAGCGGCGACGGCAAGTTTACCTCCGATGCCGAGACGCGCGTGCAGGCGGGCAAGATCACGGCCAAGATCGGCGACCAAACGGTGGAGGCCCGTGTGCGCGTGCTGCCGGTGGCTCCGCTGGGCGTCGATTTCGAGATGAGCAAGGTGGATGGCCCGCCGCCGCCGTTCTGGGTGAACGCGCTGGGCAAGTACACCATCCGCGAGATGGACGGCAGCAAGGTGCTGGCCAAGCTGGCCGACAACGCCTTCACCAAGCGCGCCCGCACCTTCTTCGGTCACACCGACGAGCATGACTACACCGTGGAAGCCGACGTCCGCGCCATTGACCGCCGCCGCAACATGGGCGACGCGGGCGTGGTGGCGCAGCGCTATGCGCTCACCTTGTATGGCAACCACCAGCGCCTGGAGATCCAGCCCTGGCAGGCCGAACCCAAGCGCACCGCCAGCGTCGACTTCGCCTGGAAGAAGGACACCTGGTATCGCCTCAAGCTGCGTGTGGAGAACCTCTCGAACGGCACCGTGCGCGCGCAAGGCAAGGCCTGGCCCGTGGGCGAACCGGAGCCCGACAAGTGGACCATTGAGAAGATCGACCCCGTCGGAAGCCGCGAAGGCGCTCCGGGCATCTATGCCGATGCGCCCAACGAAGTCTTCTTTGACAACATCAAGGTGGTGAAGAACTGATGCGAGCCAAGAACGTTTCGATGATGGCCACGGCCGCCTTGCTGGCCGCGGGCTCCGTGGCCCTGAACGCGGGAGACCCCGGCACGGCCGACTGGCCGATGTGGGGCGGCTCGCCCGAGCGCAACATGACGCGCACGATGAAGGGCCTGCCCAAGACCTGGGACGTGACTAAGGGAACGAATGTCGCCTGGGTCTCCGCTGTCGGTTCGCAGACGTACGGCAACCCGACCGTGGCCGGGGGCAAGGTGTTTGTCGGCACCAACAATGAGGGTCTGCGCGAGAAGGCGCTCACGGGCGACCGCGGCGTGCTCATGGCGTTTAAAGAAAGCGACGGGACGTTTCTCTGGCAGCACGCCACCGAAAAGCTCGCGGCAGGCCGTGTGAACGACTGGCCGTTCCAGGGCGTCGCCAGTTCGCCGCTCATCGAAGGCGACCGCCTCTACTACGTGAACAATCGCGCCGAGCTGCTTTGCCTCGACGTGGAGGGCTTCCACGACGACGAAAACGACGGCCCGTATAAGGACGAGAAGCTCACCGCCAAAACCAGCGCCGACATTGTGTGGAAGCTCGACATGATGGAAGAGCTCGCCGTCTTTCCGCACAACCTCGCCAACTCCTCGCCCGTGCCTTATGGCGATTTGATCCTGCTCATGACGGCCAATGGCCATGACGAAAGCCACGTCCACATCCCGTCGCCGCGCGCTCCGGCGCTGATCGCCGTCAACAAGAAGACCGGCCAGGTGGTGTGGGAAGACAATCGCGTCGGCGAGAAGATTCTGCACGGCCAGTGGTCGTCGCCCGCCGTAGGGAAGGTCGCGGGTGTGGATATGGTCGTTTCGGCGCAGGGCGATGGTTGGGTCCGCGGCTACCAGGTGGCCGACGGCAAGCTGCTCTGGGAGTTCGATACGAACCCGAAGGACACGGTGTGGCCGAAGAACCGCAACGAGGTGATCTCGACGCCGGTCATCCTGAACGACAAGGTCTACATCGCCAACGGGCAGGACCCCGAACACGGCGAAGGCGTGGGCCACCTCTATTGCATCGACGCCACCAAGCGCGGCGACATCACCAAGGAAGGGCTGGTCTGGCACTACGACAAGATTCGCCGCTCGATTTCCACCGGCGCGCTGGTGGATGGCATTCTCTACTACGCCGACTTCTCCGGCTTCCTGCATGCGCTCGACGCGGCCACGGGCAAGCCCTATTGGGTGCACGACATGCTCGCCGCCGTGTGGGCCTCGCCGTTTGTTGTGGATGGCAAGGTCTACCTGGGCGATGAGGACGGCGACGTGGTTGTGATGCAGCACGGCAAGAGCAAGGAAGTGCTTTCGGAAGTGAACATGGGGTCGAGCGTCTACGGTACCTTCATCGCCGCCAACGGCAAGCTCTACGTGACCAACCGCAATCAGTTGGTCGCGATTCAGGAAGGCGCCAAGTGGGACGGCAAGGTGAAGTAGCACGATGAGAGCGGCCTTCGTCGCGCTCATCGTTGCCGCGGCCCTTTCCGCGCAAACCGCACCCACGCATGCGCAGCGCCCGGCGCGAATGGCCATTCGCAGCGCGATGGTCGTCGAAGGTCCCGGCATGCCTGCGCGCGGACCGCTGGATGTTGTGGTGGAAGGCAACCACATCACGCAGGTGGGCCGCCTGCCGGCCGGCTGGCAAGGCGTTGAGATCGACGGTCGCGGCGCTTACGTGCTGCCCGGACTCATCAACATGCACGGCCATGTGCAGGAAAACCGCGGCCGCATGGCGATGGACGTCGACTACTGCCTCAAGCTGTGGCTCGCCTCCGGCATCACCACCGTGCGCGATGTCGGCTCGACGTTTGAACTCTCCAAGCGCCTGCGCGAGGAAAGCGCCGCCGGCAGACGCGCCGCGCCGCGACTGCTGCTCTACGCCTGGTTCGGCCGCCCCGAGACGCCGGAGAAGGCCCTTGAGCGCGTGCGCGAAATCAAAGCCACCGGCGGCGACGGCATCAAGTTCCACCAAACCTATCGCGACATCCTGAACGCCGCGCTCGAAGAGGCACGCGCGCAGGGCCTGCGCACAGCCATCCACATGGGCGTCGAGGATTCGCACGCCGTGCACGCCGCCGATGCCGGCATCACCACCATCGAGCACTGGTACGGCATTCCCGACGCCGCGCTGCGCGAAGGCGGGCAGGCCTTTCCGCCCGAGTTCAACTACAACGACGAGACGCATCGTTTCCGCTATGCCGGCCGGCTGTGGCGCGAAGCCGATCCCGAGAAGCTCGGCCGCGTGCTGCAGCGCATGGTGGACAAAGGCGTCGCCTGGAATCCCACGCTGAGCATCTACGAAGCGGCGCGCGACTTGCAGCGCTACGAGAGCCAGCCGCAATTCGCCGCGCTGCTCCATCCGGCGCTGGCGGCGTTCTTCGCGCCTTCGCGCGACAACCACGGCAGCTTCTTCTTCGGCTGGAGCACCGAGGACGAGGTCTTCTGGAAAGAAAACTACCGCCTGTGGATGGCCGCCGTGAAGGACTTCGCGCGCCGGGGCGGCACTGTCACCACGGGCGAGGACGCGGGCTTCATCTACCAGATGCAGGGCTTCGGCTACGCGCGCGAACTCGAACTGCATCAGGAGGCCGGCTTCGCCCCGCTCGAAGTGATCCAGCACGCCACCACCAACGGCGCTCGCGTTCTGGGCAAGGAAAGCGAACTCGGCCGCGTGCGTGCGGGCTGGCTTGCCGACCTCGTTGTCGTGAAAGGCAATCCGCTCGCCAACCTCAAGATCATGCGCCCCGACTCCGGCGCCATCCAGTGGGTGATCAAGGACGGCATCCCGTACAACGCCCCGCGCCTGATGAGCGAGGTGAAGCAGGTCGTAGACCGCGCCCGGGCCGCGGAGAACAAGCCGCGATGACGCCATTCACCTCGCACGCGCGCACCAGCGTCGTGTGTGAATCCGGAGCCCTTGGCCGCCTGGGCGAATTCGCTCGCGGGCACAACTTCGCGCGCACGTTGCTGGTGGCCGATGAGGGCATGGTGAAGGCGGGCTTCGTCGCCCGCGCCGTGCGATCGCTCGAAGAAGCCGGTGTGCATGTCACACCTTGGCATGGCTTCGGCGAGAACCCCGATACCGATGCCGCCGAAGCGGGCCGCGCCTTTGCCGCGCCGCTGCGGGTGGATTCCATCATCGGCCTCGGCGGCGGCTCTTCGCTCGATGCCGCCAAGGCCGTGAACTTCCTCGTCACCAACGGCGCCGCGATGCACGACTACTGGGGCTATGGCAAAGCGCGCCGTCCGCTGCTGCCGATGATCGCCGTTCCCACCACCACGGGCACGGGCAGCGAAGCGCAGAGCTACGCCGTCATCTCCGACGCGCGCACGCATCGCAAGATGGCCTGCGGCGATCCGTCAGCCGCCGCGAAACTCGCCCTGCTCGATCCCGAACTCGCCATGATGCAGCCGCGCCGCGTGCTGGCCGCATCGGGCTTCGATGCGCTCGCCCACGCCGTGGAAACCTGGGTGTCGACGCGCGCCAACGCCATGTCCGATTGTTTTGCCCGTGAGGCCTGGCGCCTCATCCACGAGAACTTTGAGCGCGCCCTCAACGGCGCCGGCGTGGAGATCGCCGGCCGCATGCAGGTGGCTTCCTATCTCGCTGGTGCGGCTATCGAACACTCCATGCTTGGCGCCGCGCACGCCTGCGCCAACCCGCTCACGCAGCGCTACGGCACGACGCACGGCCACGCGCTGGCGATGCTGCTGCCGCACGTTGTGCGCTGGAACACGCCCGCCGTGCAAGGCCGCTATTCCGACCTCCACCCCGAGCTCGCCCTGCGCATCGAAGAGATGCGCGATGCCGCCGCACTGCCGCGCTCCCTCAGCGCTGCGGGTGTGGAGATGGATTCGCTCGCTGAATTGAGCGAGCGGGCCGCCGAGCAGTGGACCGGCACATTCAACCCGCGGAAATTCGACGCCGCCGCGGCCCAGGAGTTGTACCTATGCGCATTCTGATGGCATTTCTTTCAGCCGCGCTGGTGATGGCGCAGTCCCCCGCCAACGGCGACTGGCCGCAGTTCCGCGGCAATCCGCAACTCACCGGCGTCGCCTCTTCCACGCTGCCCGCCAATCTGCGCCCCGTGTGGACCTTCGACATGGGCGAATCCATCGAATCGAGCGCCGCCATCGTGAACGGGACGGTCTATGCCGCGGCCATGTCGGGCGATCTCGTCGCGCTCGATCTCAACACTGGCAAGCTCAAGTGGCGTTACAAAACCGGAGCCGAAATCGGCGAGTCCTCGCCTGCCGTCTCCGGCGGCGTCGTCTACATTGGAGATCTCGCGGGCACCGTGCACGCCGTCAGCGCCGCCGACGGCAAGCTCATCTGGACCCACAAGACAGGCAGCGAAATCAAATCCTCACCCGTCGTCAGCGGCGACAAGGTCCTCATCGGGAGCTACGATTCGCGCCTCTACGCGCTCTCCGTCAAGACCGGCAAACCCGTGTGGACGTTCCAAACCACCGCCCAGGTCCACTCCACGCCGGGTCTGGCCAACGGCGTCACCTTCGTCGCCGGTTGCGATGAGATCTTCCATGCCATCCGCGTCAGCGACGGCAAGGAGGTTTACCAGATCGCCTCGCAAGCCTATACTGGCGCGTCGCCCGCGCTCACGGCCACGATGGCCTTCTTCGGCACGTTCGACAACCAGGTGCTCGGCGTCAGCCTCGCGCAGAAGAAAGTGGTGTGGCGCTACGAGCATCCGCAGCGCAAGTTTCCCTTCTACGCCTCGCCCGCCGTCTTTGCCGATCGCGTCTACGTCGGTGGCCGCGACAAGATGCTCCACTGCCTGAACACGAAGAACGGCAAGCCGCTGTGGACGTTCATGACGAAGGCACGCATTGAATCCTCGCCTGTCTACGTGAAGGGCGCAGATGGCCAGGCTGATCGCGTCTTCTTCGGTTCGAACGATGGCCGCATCTACGCGCTCGATGCCGTGAGCGGCAAGAAGGTGTGGGAGTACGAGGCCGGCGCGGGCCTCAGCGCTTCGCCCGCTGTGGCTGCCGGCAGGCTTGTCATCGGCAGCCAGGACGGCAAGCTGTTCGCATTCGGCGAATAACGGAGGGGTTCGCCTTTGTCGCCGAGGGCGGCGAGTTCGCTAAACGCTTTCCCGCCGTCCGGATCCATCGAATTCCGACGCTAAGTCGCGGTGGAGCCACATACGGGCTACGTTCCACTGGCGTTTGACGGTGGTACGGGAGATGCGGAGGAGGGTGGCGATTTCCTCGAGTTCGAAGCCGCCGAAGTAGCGCATTTCGACGATTTGAGAGGCGCGGGGGTCAATGGCGGAGAAGCGGGTGAGTGCTGCATCGACGGCGAGGAGGGTGGATTCGGAGGAGGCCGGGGCGTCGAGGGCGTCGTCGAGGGGGAGGTGGGCGGGGGCGTTGCCGCGCTTGTCTGAGGCGCGTCTGCGGGCGTGATCGACCATGATCCGGCGCATCAGCCGGGCGGAGATGCGGAAGAAGTGTTCGCGGTCGGTCCACTGGGCGCGTTGCTGATCGACGAGTTTGAGGTAGAGCTCGTGGACGAGGGCGGTGGGCGGGAGGGTGTGCGAGGAGCGCTCGAAGCGGAGGAAGGAGCCGGCGAGGCGCCGGAGTTCAACGTAGACGAATGGGAGCAGGCGGTCGAAGGCAGCGGGGTCGCCGCCCGACCATTGCTGGAGTAGCTCGGTGATGTCGGCGTCCTCAAGCTCCATTGCGGTTCATTCAGAATAGCGCGCGGAGGTTTGTGGCGGGAAGTACTGGAACTATGAGCGAAATGGGGGTGGTCCGTGGCGGGGGATTTTTGCGCGTGTCAGTTGACAGAATTTCCCGTCCGGGCGAAACCGAATGAAGCAATGGAACAGAGGCAAAGCCGGGGCGAACGACAAAAAGACCAGGAGGAAGAATATGTGGACGGCATTATTGAGAGTAGGGTTGTTGGGCCTCGCGGCGTGCGTGGCGTATGGGGGGGTGATCGACTTTGCGTCGCTGAAGCCACTGGGCGGTTACTCGCCGGTTGAGGCCGGAGACACGGACCAGCCGGATCTGGCGGTCAGCTACCAGACGCTGAACGAGGACTTCAGCGTGTTCCTTCCCAACGCGGCATTTTGGAACGAAGGCTACTCGGATTTGCCGGCGGCGGTGTTGGCCGCGGCTAACCTCAAAATTCTGGAAATTACGCTGACGCCGGTCGGATATGCAGATGTGACTCTGGACAGTTTCTATTTGGGGTCGTACTTCTTAGGTCCTGCGCGGACGGCCGAAGTGTTGCGCGTCACCGACGGGGAGGGCACGGTCCTATGGAGTTCCGAACCGTACAACTATGCGGCCAGCGCGGCGGCGGCGCTGATCCATGTGGGCGTGACGGCTCCGGTGTTGAAGTTGCAGTTAGGGACGGATTGGAACCTCGGTGTGAATCTACTGAGCTACCACACAGGTCAGCTTCCGGACGATGGGGATGGGGATGGGGACGGGGACGGCGGCGGGGACCCGGGAGCGGTGCCGGAGCCATCGACTTACGCGCTGATGGGAGCCGGGCTGGCGTTTCTGGCCTGGCGGCGGCGGAGGTAACGCGCGGGGGCGCTGCCCCGCGGCGCCCTGTTCGCGTCATTTTGGGCTGACGGCCAGAGCGAAGCATCCACCCGCGAGCCCGGTTGTGCCCAGTTGGATAGTCGGCGGCTCGGTCATTCACGCCGAGGCGCTCCCCGTCTGGAATCGCAGAGGGGAGCAAGCGCCGTTGTCGCGCCCGGCCGCGCCTCCAGCGATTGGAGGTGAAGGGGCAATTCCTCAGCCCGAAGGATCTGTACCTCGACGAGGAGGCGGGAGGTTCGATCGAGATGCAAGGAGGGCAAGGTGACGACCGGGCTGAGTGGGTGCGTCCAGGCGGGGGGCAAACTCGAGATGGGATGAGTCCGGCGCGCGCCGGGCATACAATACGCGTCATGAATCGGCGCACCCTCCTGAAAGCGGCGCTCGGCCTGCCCGCAACGCTTACGGTCCTCGAACGCGCGGCTGCCCAACACGCGGGCAAGGTGAAGATCACCGGCTTCCAGATCCGCCCCGTCTCACGCCTCGCTCACACCTACATCAAGATCGAAACCGACGCCGGCCTGACCGGCTATGGCGAGTCGGGCGTGAGCGGCCCCATGATGCATGCCTGGCGCGAACGCTACAAGCCCGTCCTCATGGGCAAAGACCCCCTCGCCATCGAAGCCCTCCACATGCGCATGGCCACGCAGATCCACCCTTACATGGCCAACATCCCCGCCCTCAGCGGCGTCGACATGGCGCTGTGGGATCTCGCCGGTAAGATCACCGGACGGCCCGTGTATTCGCTGCTCGGCGGGCCCTATCGCGAGCGCGTCCCGGTCTTCGTCAACTCCGCCCCGCGCGACATGCTCGACAAGTCCGTTGTGAACGAGTGGGCGGCAAAATTCAAGGCCAGCCCGATGGGCTTCACGCAGGTGAAGATGAACACCACCGCGCCCATCGGCAAGCCCAGCGGTGTCTACTCCACGGCGCTTGATGCGCGCGACTTCGCCAAGATCCGCACCGCCTTTGAAAACGTGCGCGCCGCCCTCGGCCCCAACTACGACATCATGGCCCACTGCCACAACGAATACGATCTGCCGAGCGCGGTCGGCGTGGCCAAGGCCGTCGAAGGCATCCAGCCGAAGTGGCTCGAAGATCCGCTGCCGGTCGAGTTCAGCGAAAGCTGGGTGTCGCTGCGCCAGCAGGCGCGCGTGCCGCTGCTCACCGGCGAAAAACTGGAAATGCCCAAGGGCTTCTGGCCCTTCCTGCAACATCAAGTGCTGGATTTTGTCTATCCGGACCTCGCCTTTTGCGGCGGCATCACAGGCGCGCGTAAAATCGGCACTCTGGCCTCGCTCTATCGCGTGCCGCTGGCCACGCACAACGTTGGCGGCGTGCTGCTCACCATGGCCAGCGCCCACCTCGGCCATGCGCACTTCGACTTTCTCACCAGCGAAACGCGCCTCGGCTCGGACAACGTGCTGGACATGGCCACCAATGCGCCGCCGGTGAAGGAAGGCTACATCACTGCGCCGGACCGCCCCGGCCTCGGCGTTGACCTCAGCGAAGAAGGCTTGCGTAAATTCCAGCGCGAAGACGACGGCGGCTGGGTGTAGCGCGGCTCAGAGCCACTTGGCCTCCGGCGTGGGCGCGGCCGTGGGCGTGGCCAGTGCCAGGTGATCGAGCAGTGCGTTCATGTCGTGGCTCGGCTGCACCAGCGCGCGGTGCTCGTGCTTGAGGAAGCCCTCGCGCACGGCCAGGTCAAGCTGTGCGAGGAAGGGATCGAAGAAGCCGTTGATGTTCCACAGGCCTACCGGCTTGGCGTGAATTCGCAACTGCGCCCAACTGAGCGCCTCGCATAGCTCATCGAACGTGCCGAAGCCGCCGGGCATGGTGAGAAACGCATCGCATAGCTCGGTCATCAGCGCCTTGCGTTCATGCATCGAGCCCACCACGCGCAGGTCGGCCAGCCCCCTGTGCGCCGCTTCGTTTTCGAGGTAGCCCGAGGGAATGATGCCCGTCACGCGGCCGCCCGCGCTCAGCACGGCATCGGCCAGCGCGCCCATGGTGCCGCGATCCGAACCGCCGTACACGAGCCTGATTCCGCGCCGCGCCAGTTCGCGCCCGAGGGCCGCGGCCGACTCCTTGTAGACCGGCGACGCGCCGCTGTTCGAGCCGCAATAGACACACAATGCCGTGAGCATATTCGTAGGGTAGCTGCCCGCGCCGCGTGGATGTAGCATGTGGGCATGAATCGACGTGAGGCTGTATCCCTCCTGGCCGCCACTCCCGCGGCCGCCCAAACCCTGATGGAGCAGAAGTCCAACCGCAAGGGGCGTCTGAAACAAGGCGTCACGCGAGGGTGCTTCCGCGGCACGAAGTTCACCCTCGACGACATGGCGCGCCACGCCGCCCGCCTCGGCGCCACCGGATTTGACCTGATCGGTGAGGCCGACTGGCCCACGCTCAAGAAGCACGGCCTTGTGCCCACGATGGCCCCCGGCGCGGGGTCGATCAAGGACGGGCTCAATCGAAAGGAGAACCACGCCGCGCTCGAAAAGACCATGCGCGCCAACCTCGACAAAGCCGCCGCCAACGGCGTGCCCAACGTGATCACCTTCAGCGGCAACCGCGCCGGCATGGGCGACCCCGAGGCCATCGAGAACTGCGTGCTGTTCCTGAACAAGGTGAAGGCGCACGCCGAGGACAAAGGCGTCACCATCTGCATGGAGTATTTGAACTCCAAGGTGAACCACCCCGACTACCAGTTCGACAACATCGCCTTCGCCGCCGAGATGTGCAAGCGCGTGAACTCACCGCGCGTGAAGATTCTCTACGACATCTATCACGCGCAAATCATGGAAGGCGACATCATCCGCACCATCCGCCAGCACTTCGGCATCATGGCCCACTTCCACACCGCCGGCAATCCGGGCCGCCACGAGTTCGACGAGACGCAAGAGCTCAGCTACCGCGGCATCGCCCAGGCCATCGTCGACCTCGGCTTCACCGGCTGGCTCTCGCACGAATACTCGCCGCTCAAGGATGCCCTCACCTCGCTTGATACGGCGTTGACGATCTGCGACGTGTAGCGGCGCACGCTACGCACGCGGCTCGGCCTTCACCTTCGCAAATGTACGCTTGCCCGCCTTCACCGTATACGTGCCCGCCGCCCACACGCGCAGCCGGTCGGTTGCCGCGGGCAGCCGCCACGACAGCACCGGCGCCGTTTGTCCCTCGGCGAACACCTCCACCACGCCTTCGACCTTCGCCGGAAGCGCCAGCTCGAATTTCGCACCGTTCAGTCCGTTATCGGACTCGGCGATGGTAATCGGCCAGCCCGGATACGGTTTGGCGTCCGGCTGCGCGAGGTCGGTCCAGCGCGCGTAGTTGATGAGCGTGATCGTGCGCGCCGTCTTATCGAACTCCACGACGCCAAAGCCCGGAGCGCGCTCATTCAGCGCCGCCGGAGCCACGCCGAAGCGCGCCGGATTGGCCACCGCATGCACCGTGACCTTGTTGCCGAAGCCGTCGACAAACTCGCCCATGTTGCGCGTCTGTCCCTGCTTGCGGTTCTTGCCCTCATCGGGCGGGAACCAGCGGCGCGGGAACACGTTCGAAATCGCCGGCGTGCAGATCGAATAGGAACCGTCGTTCCAATCATCGATGCCGTACTGCACCGTGCTCGCCAGATGTTGATCGCCCGCGATGTGCACGGCCTGGCACGTGCGCAGCAGCCGCAGCGCGCGGTTGCGCGGCGTCTGCGGCCAGCCGTTGGAATCATGATCGGCCACGGCCTTGTCGTTGCGCGCGTAGCCGCCGATGGGCTCCACGGGAATGCGCGGCGTTCCGGCGTCGCTCATCATCTCGCGCGGCAGCGTCGCCAGGTTGCAGAAGATGGTGCCCGACACGGCGGCCTTCATCGTGACGCCGTCCCAATCGCGCGCCCAGCGCTCGAGGAACTGTTCCTGCCGCTCGCCCAACAACTGCGCGCCCTTCACGTCGCCCATCGTAGGCGCGTTCCACATCGGATTCTGCGCCCAGCCGTTCCAGATGCGAGCCTCAGCCAGGAAGTCCTTCGGCGCCGACTTCCACTTGCGGTCCTCAATGATCGCGAAGCTCACGCCGCCCCACACCAGTTGCCCGAAATGCACGGGAATGCCTTGTTCAATGGGCTTCGAATCGGGATCATCGGGCAGATGCGACGACTGCGTGCGCTCGACGATGGTCACCCACTCGGGCGGCATCAGGTAGCCGCCTGAATCCTGTCCCATCTGGTGCGGCGAACCGGGCGAGCCCGGCGGCGGATCGCTCAACACCGCCTTGCGCCCGCCCGCGCCCCAGATGTTGCCGTGATACACATCGTGATCGTCGGGGTGGCTCACCGTGGGGATCTCGCGCGTCAACGAACCCCACGCCCAGCCATACATGAACCACTTGCGCAGATAATCGAGCCGCGCCGCTTCGGCCGGGCCGCGCTGAATGCCATAGCCGCCGTTGGCCTCATACAACTGGTCGCCGGTGAAGAAGAGAATGTCGGGCTTGATGCGGTGGAGGTTCGCCGCCATCAACTGATGCGGGAATCCGAACTCGCCCTGGCAGGTGAGCGCTCCCACCACCAGCTTCTGCTTCTCCTTCGGATCGCGCTTCACCACGCCGTCATAGGTCGCCCCGCGCCAATGCAGCGTGAACTTCGTGTCGCGGGTGTCGTCCCATTTGGCGATGCGGAACAGCGCCGTTGACGAATAGGGCTCCACCTGCGCCTTGGCGATGGTCTTGCCGTTGACGCGCAACTCTACCGGCGGCTGCTTCTGATCCACCTCCACTGGAGCCAGTTGCGCCGTCAGCTTCAACGTCCTCCGCGACAGCGTGTATTGAAGAAACAGGATCGGTCCCCACGCCCGCACCGGCAACTCGCGTACGCCCGCGCCGGCGAGCTTCCAATCGCTGAACCAGAAGCGCGTGTCGCCGCCGCGCTCCTGCGGCTGCTTGCCTGCGTTCGGCGCGGCCGGTTCGCGCATCACAGGCAGCGCTTTCGGCGGCGCGCCATGATGCGCCACCAGGGCCACGCCGCCGCCGGTCCACGCCTCCGGCACGGTCGCTTTGATCTTCACGCCGCCGGCTTCGAGCGTCGCCTCCGTGCCTTCCACGGTGAGCGTCAGCGTCACGTCGTCGAGCGAGTTGATCACGGGGCTGTTGCCCAGCGTGCCGATGAACAGCTTGCCCCGCGTGGTGATGCCCGCGTCGATGCCGAGGCCGCGCAGCGCCGTGTCGCGATAGTCGTTGAAGTGGCCGCGCATGCCGAAGCGGAAGCCGGCATAGCCTTCGCTCTTGCCCGCGTCGGAGGCCAGTTTGCCGAGCCGCACCGACATCGTGAACGGCGCGCCGGGAGCAGTTTCGCGCGTCAGCCAGTAGACGTTGCGGTCGCCGCCGGAGACGTGGCACTCGATGCGGTCGCCCACGCGCCGCCAGTCCTGCAGCGGATTGGCCCAATAGTCGGGGCCCAGCCAGGCTTGCTTGCCCTGTGCGCGGAGTTGCGCCGCCAAGGGCGCGGCGGCGACGGTCTTCAAAAGGGATCGGCGTTTCATGATGACGGTCCTAGCGTATCAAGACGGGCGTGGAGGGCGGCCCCGCCAAGGCCGCGCCAACAGGGCCGCACGCTCCTGAAACCGCTACACTGAAGAGATATGAAACAGTATGCGGCCCCGCCGCCGATGTCGATTGATTCGAGCAAGAAGTACACGGCCACGTTTGAAACGTCGCGCGGCACGATCGTCTGCGAGCTCTTCGCCGCCGACGCGCCGAACACCGTGAGCAACTTCGTCTTCCTCGCCCGCGACAAGTTCTACGACGGCACAATCTTCCACCGCGTCATCGCCGACTTCATGATCCAGGGCGGTGACCCCACCGGCACCGGCCGCGGCGGCCCCGGTTACCGTTTCGCCGACGAGTGCAAGGGCAATCCGCACCGCCACAAAGTGGGCTCGCTCTCCATGGCCAATGCCGGGCCGAACACCAACGGCAGCCAGTTCTTCATCACCCACATCGCCACCGACTGGCTCGACGGCAAGCACACCGTCTTCGGCCAGGTCACCTCGGGTCAGGACATCGTCAACGCCACGCAACAGGGCGACACGCTTAAGTCGGTGACCATCACCGAAGCCTAGCCAGCAAGTCCGCGCCGTGCTGGCCCCGCGCTCACAGGCTGATGATCTCGATGTTGCGGAACTTCACCCTGTGGTCATGCGGCTGCTGGCCGTGAATCTGAAACCCAATCGCGCCTTCGGCGGATTCGATGCCGTCGAAGGCGTTTGCCTGTTCGCCGTTCAACCAGATCTCCACGCGCTTGGCGCGGCACACGATGCGATAGCGGTTCCAGCGCTCTTCGCCGCCCAGCACACGGTCTGGCTTCTTCAAGTCGTACACCGAGCCGGTGAGGTTCTTCCGGTCGTTGTAGTCGATCTGGATCTCATAGCCGCGCGACTTGCCATGCGCCGGGCGCAGGTCGCCTTTCGAGCCCCAGGCGCGGTGCGGTTCGCGAATGTAGACGCCGCTGTTGCCGCCGCGTGAAATCCAGAACTCCAGCCGCAGGTCGAAATCGCGAAACGCACGTTGCGTCATGAGGTAGCCGGGCCCCGGCAGCGTGTGGTCCGACGTGCCGGTCAACTCCCCGTTCTCAATCCGCCAGATGCCGAAGGCGGCGCGATACCAGCCGTCCAGATTCTTGCCGTTGAACAGCGGCTCCTGGCGCGGTTGCGCGAACGCCGCCGGGGCCATGGCCAGCAGGCTTCGGCGCGTGAGGGTCGTCATAGAGTGAGTCCTCCATCCACGGTGAGCACCTGTCCTGTGATGAAATTGTCCGGCTCGAGAAAGAACCGCACCGCGCGCGTGATGTCTTCGGCGCGGCCATAGCGGGCAATGACGCCGTCATCGAGATACCGTTGATACTTGCCCGCGGCGATGGAGGCCTCGGCCATGCCCGCCTGCGTCACACCCGGCGCGATCACGTTGACGCGGATGTTCGCCGGCCCGCGCATCTCCTTGGCCAGGATGCGCGCGCCTTGAATGAGCGCAGCCTTCTCCACGGCGTAGGCCGTTGAGCCTGGAAACAACGCCACGGCCTGCATGGTCGAGAAGAGCACAATCGCTCCTGGCGTACCGGCGTCCTTCATGCGTGCCGCCGCCTCACGCGCCAGCAGCAGCGGACCGAGGCAGTTCACCTCATGCGACAAGCGCAGCGCCTCGTCCAACTGATCGGGCGAAGCCACGCGCGAAGGATTGCCCGCGAACACCACCAAACCGTAAATGTCCGGCGCCGCATCGAGCAGCCGTGCGCGATCGTCCTTGCGCGCCAGGTCGGCCTGCACCAATGTGGCGATTCCGCTGAGCGCCTCCGCGCGCGCAGCGTTCTGGCGATAGCTCACCACCAGCCGCGCGCCTTCGGCCGCCAGCGCCCGCGCCGTGGCCGAGCCCAGTCCGCCCGCGCCCCCGGCGAGCACGATGGTGCGGTTAGGCAGCGTGCTCATGCGCTGTCTCCTCGCGCTGCAGCGCCACGTGGCCCAATGCCAGCAGGGTCCAGAACAGGGTCAGCACCTCGCTGTCTCCGAGGTTGCGCTCCAGCAGGCCGCCGACAAGGATGGCAATCACGCCCGCGATCACTGCGTGCAGCAGCATGCGCCGCGTATGCTCCTCGGGCGCCAGCGCCAGCACGCGGCGCAGATAATCGCGCAGCGCCCAGCCGATCATGACGAGAAACGCCAGCAGCGCCGGAATGCCGCGCTCGGCCGCGAAGTCGAGATAGATGTTGTGCAGGTGGCCGTACCACCACTCCTTGGGAATCGGCTTGTATTGATCCGGCACATACTTCGGAAACTCGCGCTGGGTGTGCTCGGGACCAATCCCAAACAGCGGGTGCGCGGCAATCATGCGGTAGCCCGCCGCGCGCAGCGCCTCGCGGTGTTCGTTGGAATCGAGTTTCTTGTCCGGGTTCCAGATGGACCGCACGCGTTCGCTCACCGGCGGCGGAGCCAGCAGAAGTCCCGCCACCATCACCACCGGCGCCACCACCACCAGCCAGCGCCGCCAGAACCACATCAGATAGAGGCCCGCCGCCGCCGTCGCCGGCCAGATGCTGCGCGTGAAGCCGAGCAGAATGGCCGCGAACACGAGCCCGGCGGCCACCCACCAGATCACAATGCGCTGCCGGTCGCCGGAGAAGAAGATCCACGCGGCGATGACCACCAGCACGATCATCATCTCGCCGCCGAAGGTCATCCAGTGGCTCATGAAGCCGGTGATGCGGTCGCCGACGTAGCTCTGGTAGAAGGGCTGCCCGCCAGCGCGCGCCGCCTCCCATTTCTGCCAGAACTGCACCAGTCCCTTGGCCGCGCTGAACGTCCCGGCCGCCGCCAGCGCAATCAGCAACCGCCGGGCCCATTCGAGCGTGAGCGTCGAACACAGCGTGAGCAGAGTCAGCAGGCAATAGAACTTGCGCAGCGCCGGCCGCGCCTCCCAGGGCGACTCCGAGAGCAACGCGGCCAGCACCGTCCAGGCCACCAGCACGGCCAGCGCCGGCCAGAAGCGCGGCAAGCGCATCGGCGTGCCGCTCAGCAGCAGCGCGGCAAAGGCCAGCGCCAGCAGCGAGTGGCACACGGCGATGGAGACAAGCGAGGCCACGGCCGAGCCGAAGGCGAGATAGAGGGCGATCCGGTTGAGGTTCACGTTGGGTCTGCCGGCGGGCAAGCGCCGTACAACAACAATTCTATGTGAGAATGTTCATGGAGGCACCTGGGAATCGTTCCCGGGGGTGAGGGAGCAGAGCCATGGATGTGTTTCTATTGCGTCATGGTGTCGCGGAAAACGGCCGGCCCGGCATGCCCGACGCCGAACGGGAGTTGACCGTGGAGGGACGCAAGAAAACGCGCGAAGTGATGAAGCTGGCGCAGTGGGCGGGCGTCAAGCCCGACTACATACTCAGCAGTCCCTATGCCCGCGCGCTACAAACCGCCGAAATCGCCGCCGAGGTGCTCGGCTACAAAGGCGAACTGCTCCATACACAGGCGCTGGTGCCCGACTCACGGCCCGAACTTGTGTGGGACGAACTGCGCGTCCATCGCGACGGCGGCCAATTGCTGCTGGTTGGCCACGAGCCCCTGTTCAGCCACCTGTCGAGCTACCTGCTCGACGCTCCCTCGCTGCGCGTCGATTTCAAGAAGGGCGCGCTGATGCGTATTGAGGTGGACCAGTTCGGTCCGCGCCCTCGCGGCGTGCTGCGCTGGTTCATCGCGCCCAAAGTGGCCGGCGCGAAGGGCTGAGGCCTGCTCGACCGCGCGCCTACTTCTTCGCCTTTTGCGCCCGTGCCGTCGTCGGCGGAACAATGTTGTTCGAGCGCAGGTAGCCCACCAGGTTGCCGTAGTGTTCGTTCCAGTTCACCACCAGGCCCACCATCACATTCACCGGCGACACCGGGCGTCCGGCCACCTGGAGGGTCTTCACCGCCGTCTCCTCGGTTTGCGCCTTGAACGCCAGTTCGCAGTAATCGAAGCTCTCCTTGAGAGCGGCGATGAGCTGCTCTTTGCTCGCGTTCTCCAACTTCGGCGCCGGCTTGCGCTCAGCCGCGATCATGCCGCAGGAGCCGTAGTTCATCTGGATGTTGTGCTCCATCCAGGCGCCGAAGGTGCGCTGCGGGGGCGTCAGCCGGTAGCTGTACTTCTCTGCCGGCATGAACTCAGCGGTCTCGATCAGATTGAGCTTGGCCGCCTGGAAGCGCGGCAGAATCGACTGCATTACCGGCCCGTCCTGGGCCAGCACGGGCAGCGCAACAAGGGCGAGCAGAAGCGGAATTCGCATCGCTCCATCATAGACGGAGCCGGGCTCGAGCGGACAGCGCAGGGCCCGCGCGCCTACCGCAGCGAGTTGTCGATCTCGTCCATCCAGTCAGGACGCTTCAGCACTTCGCGCGGACGGCTGCCGTCGGGCGGCCCGATGATGCCTTCCTTCTGCATCATGTCGAGCAGGCGCGCGGCGCGGCCGTAGCCCAGCCGCAAGCGGCGCTGCAGAATCGAGGTCGACGCCTTGCCTACTTCCAGCACGACGCGCACGGCGTCCTGGTAGGCCGGGTCCTCGGCGCCCTGGAACTCTTCGTCGCCCTCGCCCACGGCCGCATCGTCGGCCGGCGGAGCCATCAGGTAGCTCTCGTCGTACTCCGGCTGCGCCTGGTCCTTCCAGAAGTCCACCACGCCGCAGATCTCGTTTTCGGTCACATAGGCGGCGTGCACGCGCGTCAACCGCGCCGAACCGGGCGGCAGGTGCAACATGTCGCCCTTGCCCAACAAGTGCTCGGCGCCCATCACGTCGAGAATCGTGCGCGAGTCCACGCGCGTGGCCACGCGGAACGAGATGCGCGCCGGGAAGTTGGCCTTGATCAGGCCGGTGATCACGTCCACGCTTGGCCGCTGCGTGGCCACCACCAGGTGCATGCCCACCGCGCGCGCCATCTGCGCCAGCCGTGTTACCGATTCCTCGACGTTGCCCTTCTCGAGCATCATCAGGTCAGCCAGCTCGTCGATGACGATGAGGATGTAGGGCAGCGGCTGCAACTCTTCCACGTAGCTCGGCGACTCTTCCTCAAACAAGCTCCGCGGCTGGCTCAGCTTCTGCTTGATCTTCTTGTTGAACTGGTCGATATTGCGCACGCCCTGCGAGGCGAGCAGCTTCAACCGCCGCTCCATCTCGGCCACGGCGTTGCGCAGCGCGTTGGTGGCCTTGCGCGGATCGGTGATCACCGGCGTGAGCAGGTGCGGCACGCCTTCATACATGCCCATCTCGACGCGCTTGGGGTCGATGAGCACCATGCGCACCTCGTGCGGCGTCGACTTGTAGAGCACGCTCATGATGAGCGAGTTCAGCATCACCGACTTGCCCGAACCGGTGGAGCCGGCAATGAGCAGGTGGGGCATCTGTTCGAGCTGCGTCACGCGGATGCGGCCCGAGATGTCCTTGCCGAGCGCAATCGTCAGCTTCGAGGGCGCGTTGCGGAACTCGTCGCTTTCGAGAATCTGGCGCAGCGCGATCACCTCGCGCTTGGAGTTGGGCACCTCGATGCCCACGGTCGGTTTGCCCGGAATGCGTTCGATCAGGATCGACTCGGCCTGCAGGCCCAGGCAGAGGTCCTCGGTGAGCGTCGTGATGCGCGAATATTTGATGCCCGCCTCGGGTTTGAACTCAAAGGTCGTCACCACCGGGCCGGGATTAATCTGCGTCACCGAGCCGAGCACGTTGAACTCTTCAAACTTGGATTTGATGCGCCCGGCGATCGTCTTCAGCTCTTCAGTGTCGAAGGCCGAGCGCGCCTCGGGTTCGTTGAGCAGTTCGGTGGGGGGCAGAAGGAAGTGCGCCGGCGACTTGGAATGCGCGCCAGGAATCGCCGCGGCCACGGGACGTGCGGGAATCGGTTCGGCTGCCGGAGGCGGCGGGACGTATTCCACCACGGCCGGCTCCAGCGTGGCGGGTTCAGGCGCCGCGTGGCGCTCGTAGGCCGGCGCGGAGGTTGGGTCAAACGGCGGGGCGTCTGATGTTCCCGTTCGCGCCGCTGGGGCCAATTGGCCGTCCTCGGTTTCCTGGTCGAGCGTGCGGATGGGAATTTGGTCGTCGAGCGTCGAGACTACGGTGTAGAGCTCGGTCCTGCGGCGCGCCGCCGTGGCCGTGCCTGCGCCTGACGGGGCGGGGGCGAGCGGGGAAACACGTGGCTCCACGGGATGGAGGTCGTCGTTTACATCGCCGCGGCGTCGGCGCGGGCGCAGTGAAAGGTCGTCGTCATCGCCTGAGGCCGCGCGGCGGCGCGCTTCCATACGCGCCAGGGCACGCTGTTCGCTTTTGCGGCGCATCGATTCGCGCCAGGCCTCAAAGCCCGCGCGGAACTCACGCCAGGCCCGCAGCGGCGTCAGCGCCCACTCCGGAAAGCGCTGGAGGGAAAACGTGGAGATCAGGTAGAGGGAGAGCAACAGCAGCGTCGAGCACAGCAACACGGCGCCAGTCAGGTTGAACGCCCTGAGCAGCCAGCCGGCGAGAATTCCGCCCACCACGCCTCCCGGGGTTACGCTCACAGGTTGCGTGCCCCAGTCGCCGCTCAAGCTGAGCATCGAGCAACTGGCCAGGCCGAGTGTGAACGCGCCGGTGATCTTGGCCCACTGCGTCTCGATAGGCGACGAGCGGATCCACTTCCAGGACAGGGCCAAGAGGAAGAGCGGCAGGAGGTAGGCCGAAAGCCCGAAGGTCTGCAGCAAAACATCGGCAAACCAGGCGCCTGTATTGCCGATAAGATTCTGGGCACGTGCCGCGCCGCTGGCCGTATTCCAGCTGGGATCGAGCGGGTTATAGGAAATCAGAGAGAGGGTGAACGCGAGGGAAGCGGACAGGCACACAAGGCCCCCTGCTTCGTTCAAGCGATCGAACGGTGTGGGTCCAAGAATCTTCATCCTCCGGGTTTGCGGAGGAAAACTGCGAGAGCGATTACTAGTATGCCAAAAATGATGCGGTAGTAAATGAAGAACTTCAGGGTGCGGTGGCGGAGGAACTCGAGGAAGAAGGCAATGGTGGCCAGTCCGGTGAGCGCCGAGAAGAACACGCCGAGGACGACCGGCAGCAACATGCCTGGCGGAATGCCGCCGGCTTTGTGCAGGTCGTAGTAGGCTTTGCCGGCGGCGGCGACGATGGCTGGCGTGGAAAGGAGAAAGGAGAAGCGGGCCGCGGCGGAGCGCTCAAAGTTGCGGAACAGGCCGGCTGTGATGGTGATGCCGGAGCGCGATGTGCCGGGGACGATGGCCAGGGCCTGGGCCAGGCCGATGACCAGGGCGTCAAACAGGTTCACGTGCTCAATGGTCTTCTGGTGGCGGCCGGCGCGGTCGGCAATGGCCATCACGATGCCGATGAGAATCAGCATGGAGCCGATGATGACCGGGTTGCGCAGAGTCGTTTCGGCGTGCTCTTTTAGGAGGAGACCAAAGAAACCGATGGGCAGGGAGCCCACGGCCAGATACCACAACAGCGCCCGGTTGCGCTTCAATTCCGGATCATGACCTCCGCGCAGGCCGAATCCTTGCAGGATGATCTGGACCCAATCGCGAAAAAAGTAGACCAGCACGGCGAGCAGTGTGCCGAAGTGCAGGGCAATGTCAAAGGCCAGGCCCTGATCCTCCCAGCCGAGGAGCCACGGGGCCAGCGCCAGATGCGCACTGCTACTGATCGGTAAAAATTCAGTGATTCCTTGAACAAACGCAAGAATGATCACATGTATCAACGACATAATGGGCAGTAGGCCATCGTAGCGCACTTCCGACATGCGAAATACCAAAATCGTAGCCACACTCGGTCCGTCATCGACCGAACAATCCACGCTGGAAGCGCTGTTGCGCGCCGGCACCGACGTCTTCCGCATCAACGCCAGCCACGGCTCGGCGCCCGAGCACGCGGCGCGCATCGATGCGGTGCGCACGGCGGCTCATGCTGCCGGCAAGCCATGCGGCGTTCTGCTGGACCTGCAGGGCCCCAAGATCCGGCTCGGCCGCTTCGAGGGCGGCGGCTGTGTCCTCGAAACCGGGCAGGAGTTCACCATCACCACCGAACAGGTGACCGGCAACTGCCAGGTGGCCTCCACCAGCTACGCCGATTTCGCCCGCGATCTGCGCACCGGCGACCGCGTGCTGCTCGCCGACGGGGCCATTGAGCTGAAAGCGCTGGCCAGCAATGGCGTGGCCGTGAAGTGCACCGTCGTCAACGGCGGACGCATCAGTGACCGCAAGGGCATCAACCTGCCCGGCGTGAAATTGTCCACGCCCTCACTCACGCGCAAGGATATGGCCGATTTGCGCCAGGCCCTGGAATGCGGCATCGACATGGTGGCCCTGTCGTTTGTGCGCAAGCGCGACGATGTGCTGCGCCTGCGCCACCTTCTGGAAGAGCACGAGGCGAAGATTCCGATCATCTCAAAGATCGAAAAGCCCGAGGCGTGGGACAATCTCGACGAGATTCTCGAAGCCTCCGACGGCGTGATGGTGGCCCGCGGCGACCTGGGCGTGGAGATGGCGCTCGAGCAGGTGCCCTACATTCAGAAGTCAATCATCCACCGTGCGCGCCTCATGGGCCGCTTCGTCATCACGGCCACGCAGATGCTCGAATCGATGATCGCCAACCCCTTCCCCACGAGGGCCGAGGTGAGCGACGTAGCCAACGCCATCCACGACGGCACCGACGCCGTGATGCTCTCAGCCGAGACCTCGGTCGGCAAATACCCGGTGGAGAGCGTGCGCATGATGGAGCGCGTGGCCACCGAGACGGACTTGAAACTCGGCGAGTTTGGCGGGCACGATCTGGGCCGCCCCGAGCACCGCACCAGTCCGGAGATGATCGCCTATCTCTCCTACCGCGCCGCTGTGCTCATGGGCGCCGCCGCCATTGTCGTCTTCACCGCCACGGGAACGAGCGCGCGCCTGGTGGCCCGCTACCGGCCCTCGGTGCCGATCTACGCCTTCACGCCTTCGGTGGAACGGGCGCGCCAGTTGAGCGTGCTGTTCGGCGTCCACGGGCAGGTGGCTCCGGAGCTGGCCTCCACCGACGAGATGATGGCCATGATGGACCGCCATTTGCTCGAACAGGGATTGGTGAAGCCGGGCGACACCGTGGCCTTCGTCGCCGGCCAGCCCATCGGTCGGCCCGGCACGACGAACATGATGAAGCTGCACCAGGTGTTCTAGGCCTGACCGGCCGGCCCCGGGCGGTCCAGGAGCGCGGGGCCGCCTCCCTACTTCACCAACACGCGCGCGAGGCCGGCATTGTTGCCCGAATCATAGGCCCGCACCACCACCAGATGCTCTCCCGCGGGCAGGTTGGTCAACCGCAGGGGGAACTTCTCTTCCGGCGAATCGATCACGCCATCGTCGGGGTCGATCGTGCGCCAGGGGCCGGCGTTGATCGAATATTCGCAGCGTGTCAACGGCGAGGCCGCATCGCGCGCCTCCACCGTGAAGTCGATGGTCTGGTTGTTCGCGCCGGCGCGCTTGGGAGCCGAAAACGTCACCGCGGGCGGTGTGCGGTCAATCAGAATCGGGGCGCTCTCCAGATCCGTCTCGCGCGCCGTGGCCACGGAGTTCGACGCCGCATCGGTTGCCGTCACGCGGAACTGGTAGCGGCCATCGGCGAACGCTTCGGCCTCCACGAGGTGAGTCGTCTCGGTGAGGTTGCCCTTGAGAAAGGTCCACGACGACTGGCCCTCGGCGCGGAACTCGATCTTGTAGGCGAGCCTGTCGGCGTCGGTGTCCTCACCCGACCAGGCGATCTGAATCTGCTCCACCGTCGAACGCGTCACCGGCTGCGTCGGCGTGCCGGAACTGCTCGAGGCGCCCTCTTCGCCGCTCTCGGTCACCGTGATGCTGTAGGCCGGCTGCGCCGCCGCGGTGGGCTTGGCGGCGGGCACGGCGACCGAAGACGACAACGCGCTCACCGTGAGCGCGGTCAATGTGGGCGCGGTGTTCTGCGGCAGATAAGCCAGGCGCACCGAATCAAGCACGGGCGACTTGCCGGCCGATCCATTGAGCGTGGCCTTCCATTGCACGTAGCGCGCGTTCGGATTGGGGATCGCCGAACCCTCGGCGCTGGTGAGCGGCGCGCTCCACTCGGACCACGTCTTGTCCGGGCGCGGCGAATTGCCGGTGCGCACGCGCAGGGCGATTTTGCAGTTGGCGCAGGTCTCGGCGCGCCACGAGAGGCGGCCCCAACGGGCGACCGTGGTGGCATCGTGAATGGGCGATTCAAACTCGCCCTCAGCCGCCGCTTCGGCATAGCGCAGGAGGCGCGCCGCGGGCGAGGTGGCCACCAGCAGCGACTGCCCGTCGGCGAGCAGCCGCACCGCCTCGCCTTCGCGCGTCTCGGCGATGAGGCGGGTCTTCTTGTCGCGCCCCAGTTCATAGATGCGGGCGTTGTGGTCGGTGGCCAGGAAGAGGCGATTGCCTTGCTGCGCCACATCGTAGAGGTTCTCTTCTTTTGACGACCACAGCGTCTCAGCCGTGTTATCGGCGGCGATGCGATAGAGCGCGGCCTTCTCCACGCCTGGATACTCGACGATGGGCGAGGCGGCGGCCATGGCCGACTGGGCATCCGGTTGTGGCGTGGGCGGCGGCTTGGGCGCGGGCGGCTGGCCGCGCTGCACGCCCTCTTCGGTTACGGTCACCGAGACGGTGGGCGTCGTGGCTTGCGGCGTAGCGGGGGGCGCGCCGCCTCCCGCGCCAGGGCGCCGAATGCGAGCGCACGAGCGAACCGCCGAGCGCGGCCACATACACACTGCCGTCGGCGTTGGGCAGGATGGCGCGGATCTCGGGCAGATCGGAGTCGTAGAGCGCAAAGGCGCGGTCCTTGGCGTCCACGCGATAGAGAATGCCGTTGGGCTCGGTGCCCGCCAGCAGGCGGCTCTTGGCGTCTAGGGCAAGCGAGGTGACGTGCAGTTGCTCGGTGTCGAAGTAGATTTCGCCCTGGCCCGGTCCGGTGATGCGGTAGATGCGGCCCTGGTCGCCCGTGCCGGCGTAGAGCGTGCCGTCGGGCGCGGCGGCGAGGCTCCAGATGTAGCGCGTCCAGGGCTTGAAGTACTCGCTGGCGCGGCCGTTCTCAATGCGGTAGATCTTGCCGTTGGGCGAGGTGGCCGCATAGAGTCGTCCCTGCGCGTCGAGGGCAAGCGCGAAGATCTCCGGTTCCGGCGCGGTGAAGATCACCTCACCCTGGCTGCCCGGCGCGATGCGGTACAGCTTGCCTAAATGGCCAGTGGCGAGGTAGAGCGTGCCGTCGGCGGCGCGGGCCATGGCATAGATCGCGCCTTGCGAGGAAGCGAACACCTCCGCCGGCTTGGGCGCGAGGGCGAGTCGGCCGTTGCGCCCGATCGACAGGCCGCTCGGCGTGCCCTTGAGAAAGTCTTCGTAGGAGGAGAGTTCCCAGGCTTGCGGCGTGGCGGCCAGCGCGGCGGAGACAGTGAGAAGAAGCGAGGCGATGCGCATTAGTCTTGGATCTCGATGTTGATGTACTTGGAGCCGCTCACGGCCCCGCCGGCAGGGGCAAAGGAGAACTCGGCGGCGGCCGACTGCATGAGCAGGTTGGCGCCGATGGCCGGCTGCCAGTCCTTCATGAGCAGCGCGAGCGAGGCCGGGGGCGTGTTCATCGGCCGTCCGTTCAGCGTGAAGCCGGGGCGCGTGAGCAGCACACGCAGGTAGGCGCGCTGGTTGGTGCGCATGGCGTTCAGATACTCGACCGTCGCCTCGGGCGTGGCCTGTTGCTGGCCGATGGTGGAGGCGAACTCGGAGAGGTTCGCGGTCACGGCATCGGTGAGTTGAATCTGCGCCGAGCCGGAGGGCGTGCCGGCCGGAATGCGCCAGGTGAACTCGCGCGCCAGGTCCTCACCCGCCGGACCGCGCAGCGTCGCGGTGAGGCGCAGCGTCTCGCCGGGTTTGGCCTTCATCGGCGAGGCGTGGATGGCGGCGATGGTCCACTGCTGCTTGCGCTCGCTGGCGCGCAGGTGGACGCGGATGGCGCGTGGCGTGAGTTCGTCGAAGTCCGATTGCACGGCGTAGGTGAGCGGCAGCGCGGTGCCGAGCGCGGCGATGAGTCCGGCGGCGGTGTCGGCTGAGTAGATGTTGTCGATCTTGAGCGGCGTGGCCGAGCCCTCGAAGTCGATCTGCGCGTTCACGGCGATGGTGGCCGCGCCGGAGAGCCGCTCGGTGGCGTCGAGCACGGAGAAGGTGGCAATCTGCGTGAGGAAGGGCGTGAGCAGGCGGTCGCGCGCGATCTCGATGCGGTATTCGTGCGTGCCGCCGGGGCCTTCGACGAGGGCTGTGAGCGGCACCATGCGCGCCGCGCGGCCGAGCGTGCCGGTGACGCCCGCGGTGGCATCGCGCGTGATGACTCCCATCGGTTCGCGGGCCGAAGAGAGCTTGAAACTGGTGGAGAGATTGGGCAGCAGCGTGAGCACCTCGGCGCGCGCAAAGGGCAACTCCGTGCCGCCGGTGGAGAGGAAGCGGTGGCCGAAGGCGTAGATGCGGTTGCCGTCGACGTGGGTCACGGTGCCGTCGGCGCCCATGGTGAGGTCGCCGCGCATCAGTTGCACGCTGATCATGGAGCCGGGGCGGATGCGCGTTGGGTCGCCCATCGGCGCGCGTGCGGCGCCTGAAGCGGAGCCCTGGCGCGGTTCCCACCCCAGCGTTCGAAACTGCGGCGTGAAGTGGTCAATGGCTGTCTGCGTGAAGCCGGCCAGCGAGAGCGGCGAGGAGAGTTCGACCAGGCGCGTGTCGCCGAAGCGGTGTTCGGCGCGCGTGGAGGCGGGCAGCAGGTCAGCGGGCGAGGCCACGTGTTCGAGATTGCGTGCGACAGCGCGCGGCGCTTCGGGCGGCGTGTTGGGGATGGCCAGCATCTGTTCGATGGGCTGGATGCCGGCGACCGGTTCCTTGGCAAAGGGAAAGGCGCTTGAGATGGCGCCCACCAGGCGGCCCTGGATGTAAACCGGGCTGCCGCTCATGCCTTGCATCACGCCGGTGCGCTCCACCGGACCGCCGGAGAGCCGCGCCAGGATGATCGATTGCTTCGGTCCCGTGTTCTCCAGCACGCCGAGGATTTCGACGTTGAACTCTTCAATACGGTCGCCCGAGAAGACCGTGCGGCCGTTGCCCTTCATCCCGGCGCGCACTTCAGCCAGAGGCATGAGGCGCGTCTGCCCGAGCGCGGCCAGCGCGCACACGAAGGCGAGGATGAGGGCGAGGAAGGCGGAACGGACCACTGTTTGTATTGTCGAACGGATTCGGCGCGGGCGGCGGAGGGCGAACAGGCGCTCCCTCTACTCCGCCCGCAACGCTTCCGTCAACGGCAACCGCGCGACGTAAGCGGCGGCGAGTCGGCAGGCAAGGGCTCCGGTGAGGAAGATGGCGGCCATCATCGCCGACATCGAAACCAGCGAGCCGGTGAAGCCGCGTTCGGCGGCCACGGGGGCGATGGCGAGGGCGGCGGCGAGGATGCCGGTGAACTGGCCGGCGGCGAGCATGAGGAGGCTTTCGCGCCAGACGAGCGAACGCAGGCGCGCGGGCGAGAAGCCGACGGCGGCAAGCAGGGCGAATTCGCGGCGGCGCTCGAGAATGTTGCGCATGAGCACGGTGGCCAGGCCCAGCGTGCCGAGCAGCAGGCCGAGCGCGCCGAGAGCCTGGAAGGTGGCGAGGTAGGTGTTCTCGACGCGGTGGAAGGCGGCCAGTTTTTCGCCCGCTCCTTGCGCGTCGAAGCCGGAATCGGAGAGCGCATCTTCGAGCGTGGCGCTGGTGGCGGCGGCGCGCGCGGCGGGGGTGTCGATGAGGAAGACGCGGTAGCCCTGCACGTCGGGGAAGGCGCGGCGGAAGTTCGCCTCGGAGATGAGCAGTTCGCCCTGGAAGAGCGAGTCGGCAAGCGCGGCGACGATCTGCAGACGCACCGGTTCACCGCGCGTGCCGGGGACTTCGAGGATGTCGCCGACCTTCTTATGCAGCACGTACTGCAGCGAGTTGGCGTCAGCGGCGGCGGGGATGATGGCGGCATCGAGCGCCTGGCGTTCCAGCAGGCGCCACGGGTTGGCCTTGTCCTCAGGGGTGAGAGCGAGCGAGGCGGCAAAGGCGAAGCGGCCTTGCGAGAGGAAGTCAGAGGGCGCGCCGAGGATGCGCGGGTTGCGCGGCTCGTAGAGGTTGAGGCAACTGGCGTCGTCGCCGGGCTTGAGGCGGAAGCTGGCGAAGTTGGCGTCGTTGAGATCGATGAGGTTGAGGGACTCGCGGCCGGCGGTGTCGTTGAGGTTGTAGTAGAGGGGGCGGACGCTTTCGGCGATCAGGCCATAGCCGCCAGTGCCCGAGCTACGCGCGGTGGAGGAAGCGCCTTCGCGGCGGAAGCTCTCGACCGAGATGACGAGGAAGGTGGCCGAGGCGATGAGCGAGGCGACGAGGAGCGTGCGGCCGGGGCGGATGGAGAGGTTGCGGAAAGCGAGCGTCCAGAGCGAAGCGCGGGGCGAGGCGATGGAGGAAGAAGCGCCAGGAGTGAGCCGGGCGCGCAGGAAGGTGAGCGCGGCGATGAGCAGGCAGAAGCCGGAGCCGAAGAAGGCGGCCACGGCGGGAATAGCGGCGCGCGCTCCGGCAGCGGCCAGGGCGAGCGAGAGGAGGAAGAAGACGATGGCGTAGAGCCTGGCCCGCGAGCGGCGCGCGGCAGCGGGTAGCTCCCAACCGCCCAACAGCAAGCTGCGCGGGGTCTCGCGCAACAGGCGGCGCAGGGTGAGCGCGGTGACGGCGGCGCCCATGAGGAGCCCGAAGGCGAGGGCGGCGGCCAGCGGCGTGGGTTCGACGGCGAGGCGCAGGTTGTTCGTTCCCACCGCGCCGGACCACCAGGTGTTCAGGCCGTGCAGGATGAGGGCGGCATAGCCGAGTCCGGCGGCGAGGCCGAGCGCGGAACCGGCGGCGGCCAGCACGAGACCTTCGAGGAAGAAGGGCCGCGCGGCGCGCAGGCGCGTGAAGCCGACCGCTTCGAGCAGGCCGAGTTCGCGGGCGCGCTGTTCCACGCCGAGGCGGAAGAAGAGCCCGGCCAGCAGCAGCGCGGAGACGACAAGGAAGAACGAGAAGTAGAGGAAGTATTCGCCGAAGTCGGTCGCCCCACGCGAGGCCGAGAGCGATTGCTCGCGGATGGGCGTGATGGTGATGCCGTAGCGAGTGGGGTCGAGCGAGTTGCGGAGGCGAGTGAGGAACTCTTCGTGGGAGACGTCGCCGCCGGAGAGGCGAAGGGCGGAGGTGTTGCCCCAGCGGGTGGACCAGAGGCGCTGGCCGGCTTCAATGGGGAGGAAGGCTTTGGAGGTGGTGCGGTAGCGGTCCCAGAAGTCCTCGTCGCGGGGGCGGACGAGGGAGAGGTTCATGGGGAAGGGAGGGTCCCAGTCGCCGATGGTGTCGGCGTCGGTGATGCCGGGGTATTCGGGGGCGAGGTCGCGGTCGGCGGCGAGGCCACTGATGGGAACGATGGCGGCGAGCGTGAAGTCAGCCGATTCGGTGATGAGGCGGCCGTCGTCTTTCCAGACGTAGTAGTCGAGCGAGATGGTGTCGCCGGGTTTGGCGTTGAGGTCGCGGGCGGCCCAGTCGTTGAGGACGATGGGGCTCGGGGGTAGTGGCGGCGGGGGTGATCTGGTGGAGCGGAAGCGCGGCGACGAGCGAGTAAGGCACGGTGCGGCCGTTGGCGCGGATCGTGTTGGCGAGGTAGGTGAGGACGGGGGTGACCGTGAAGCCGGCGTCGCGGGCGATGTGGGTGGCGGCAGCGGCGAGGGCGGGCGAGAGGACGCCGCTGAGGGTGTCGAGGTGGAGGGCGTCACCGGCGGGCTTGGTGCGGATGCCGAGGTCGGCAAGGGTGAAGTGGCGGCGGAGTTCGGCGGCGGCGTCTGTGCCTTCGGCGGTGAGGAGGAGGTTGACGCGGCCGGCGGCGTCGAGGTCGGATTGAAGGCGGCGGAGCGGCACGAACACGGCGCGGATGGCGCCTTGCGAAGGACGCAGCGCGAACTCGCCGAGATGATCGGCGGCGAGCGGGCCTTCGTAGCGGAGGCGGATGGCGGCGGCCTCGTCCTTGCGTCCGTGAATGGACTCGGCGGGGATGTCGCCGGGCTTTTCCAGGCGCAGCAAAAGCGTGTCGGAGGGGGCCGGGGCGAGTTCGGCGGCGAGTGCGGGGCTGAGATAGGCGGAGCGGTCGCCCATGGCGGGGGCGGGGAGGTTGTGGAACTGCCAGAAGCGCTCGTCGACGCCGTAGACGAGAATCTGTCCGGCGCGGCGGCGGGAGGTGGGGTGCGTCAGGAGCCCTTCAAAGGAGAGCAGCGGGGCGGAGCGGGGGATGGAGACGGCGAGCTGTTCCCGGAAGAGGGTGGAGGCGGTGAGGATGGTGTGGGTGTTGCCGAGGCGTTCCAGCGCGATGCGGCGGAGGCTGGCGCGGACGCTGGAGCCGGTGAGCAGCGCGCCGCCAAGCACGGCAACGGCAATGAGAACTCCGGCCACGACCGCCGAGGAGGTGCGCCAGTAGTGGGCCAGTGAGCGGCGGAGGAGCATGGCGGGGGAGAGCGGCATGGGGTCGGGTCAGTCCGTCTGGAGCGCACCATCGTGCAGGGTGAAGTGACGGTGGAAGCGCCCGGCCAGTTCGGCGGAGTGGGTGACGGTGATGACGATGCGTTCGCCGGAGGCGGCCAGGGAGAGAAGGAGGTCGGCGACTGAGGTGGCGGAGGCGTGGTCGAGGTTGCCAGTGGGTTCGTCGCAAAGGACGAGGGGCGGGTCGAGAATGAGGGCGCGGGCGATGGCGGCGCGCTGCTTCTCGCCGCCGGAAAGCTGGGCCGGAAAGTGGTCAAGGCGGGCGCGGAGGCCAACCTGGTGGAGGAGGTGGCGGGCGCGTTCGTCGGCGCCGGGCGTGGCTGCCGAGGCCAGCGTGGGGGCGAGGACGTTTTCCAGGACGGTGAGTTGGGGCAGCAGGCAGTGGTCCTGGAAGACGAAGCCGATGGAGGAGTTGCGGAAGCGGGCCAGGGCGTCGAGGGAGAGGGTGTAGGGGTTGGCGCCGTTCAGCGTGTATTCGCCGGAGGAGGGGGCGTCGAGGCCGCCGAGGATGGAGAGCAGGGTGGATTTGCCGCAGCCCGAGGGGCCCATGATGGAGGCGGTGGAGCCGGGGGGGAGGTCGAGCGAGAGGGCGTTGAGGACGCGGAGAGGTCCGGCCGTGGAGGGGTATTCCTTGGAAATGCCGCGAAGGGCGAGCATGAGGGTACTGTAGCACCCGGGGGGCCTGACCGGCCGCTCACCACGTGGCAGCCGCGGCCCTGTGTCCTGGGGAGGATGAGAGTCAGGTTAGGCGAGTATGTAGGGGAGTATGTGGGCGGTCAGTTCGTGGGTGGCGGGCGTCGCGGCGGCGGGAACGGTGGATGTCCCGGTATGGGGGCGGAGGCGGTACTGGTGTTGTTTCGAAAGCCCGCACTGCATGCCGGCACTGTATGTTCAGGTCATCGGCACGGCGGATGATCGCGAAGAGGGTTGGGCGATCAGTGTGACTGGGGAGGAGCCGGAGTCGCGGCGCAGGCTGGTTGAGGCGCAGTTGATCGTGGCGGCGAGGGGGCGGGAGCGCGGTCCGGTGTACGGGGGAGTATTCATCTGACCGATTTCCAAGTGTTGAGCACTCAGGACCCGCGGCTAGATCCACTGGCGCAACTGACGACTCGGGCCGACGGTGCTCGTACTCCATTCGATCACGAGCGTGACGACAAACAACTCGATGTGGCGAAGACGCACGGAACAAAGGTAGCCGGCGATGCCAGTGCCACCGAACTGGAGTTCGATAGCGCCGTTGTCCCGGGCAGCCGCGTCCCCTCTCATCCACGATGGCTCAACCCACACAGTCCGCCTGCGCACGGCGAGCGTCCAGCGCGAGGCCGGAGAGGACGAACCGCCTTGGGAGGTTGCAGGCCTCAGCCGGCCTGTTCCCGCGCCTTACGCAAAGGGGCAGAGCTTTGCCGGTTGCCGCGAATCCCCGTCTGGCGACAGCCAAGGAGTTGGTGAAACCGCGCCAAGATGCCACGGGCCGCTCACCTTTCTCAACCAAGGTCCCAGCCAAGGCGGCGATTGCCGCCGCGCAGTCGCCGTACCCGAAGTGCCGCCGGAGCGCATCTCTATGGCAGATAAAATGCAAGCAGCACTTGCACGATGACCAAACGAGGAGCTGACATGAAACGACTTCTTTCGGGTTTCTGGGTAGCAGGGCTCATCTTGGCCGCCGATCTCGATCGTGGGATCGATCTCTACAAGCAGGGAAAATTTTCTGAGGCTGAGTCAGAACTTCGCACTGTCGTGGCCGAACATGACAAAGATGCACGAGCGCGGCGATTCCTTGGGCTCGCCATGCTGGAGGAACGGAAGTTCGATGAAGCGGCCACTGAACTCAACCGGGCCGCGGAGTTGGAGCCGGGCGCCGAGGCGAAAGGCGCAATCGCGCGGCTTCACGCCGAAAAGAAGGAATACGATCAGGTGGAGAGCGCGCTCGAAGGGGCGAGCGGCGAGGATGCCGACTACGCACGCGCCCTTCTGCTCTTGCATAAGAAGCAATTCGAAGAATCGGCGCGAACCCTTGAGACGTATACCGAGAGCAACCCCAGCCACGCCTACGCGCACTACTACGCGGGCATGGCCTACAACGGCTCGCGGCGGAAAGACAAGATGCTCTCCCATTTCGAAATGTTTCTTCGCCTGAAGCCGGATGCTCCGGAAGCTCGAAAGGTACGGGCAGTGCTGCAAACGGGCCGGTAAAGCGGATGCCGGGAACAGGCTTGCGACGATTGCGCCTGATTGTGTGGATCGGCAGCGGAGTGCTGCTGGTCCTCGTGCTTGTGATCGTGATGCTGCACACGCTCCCCGCCAGGCGTTACGCGGCTAAGCAGGCGGCCGTCATCTTGCGCCGCCAGGGCATCGACTTCCAGGCATCGAGTCTCAACTACAACCTGTTGGGCTTGTCGGCGTCGCTTCGCCAGGTGGTTGTCCGGTCGCCGCAAGCGCCTGACCTGCCGCCGCTGCTCACAGCCTCCGAAGTGTCGCTCGACTTGAGTCTGCGGAAGCTGATTCAGGGCGACTACCACCTGGAGGACGCGGCAGTGGCGGACCCGCGCATCCACGTCGTGATCGACGAGTCAGGGCGCGACAACATCCCTCGTCCGCCGAAAACGCAGGGCGGCACGGCCAATCACTTCATCAACCACTTTCTCGTCACTAACGGCACCTTTCAGTTCGAGGACCGGCGGCAAAGGACGACGCTGCAGGTCGCCATCGAACGCGGCGAGGTGAACGGGAATCCCATCACCGGCAATCACAACATCCGCTTGAGCACACTGCCGGGTGGCACGGCGAGTGTGGAGGGGCGGACGATCCCGCTGGGTGCCTTGAGCGCCGATCTCGAACTGGAAGACGACGCGATGAATGTGCGCAACGTCGCGTTCATGATCGCCGGCTCTGCGCTGACTCTTTCGGGCCGCGTGGACCGCTTCGACAATCCTCGGTTCGACTTGAAGGCAAACAGTGCGCTGGCGCTGGGTCCGCTGCTGCGTGCGGGCGGCCTCGAGCGGCAGGCATCGGGAACGGTGAATGTGGCTTGGACCATCACCGGCCCGCTGGCGCAATTGAAGGCGGCGGCGCGCATCGAAGGACAGGACTTGACGTTGGATCGCCTTCGCAACGTGGAGGTGAAAGCCGAAGCGGTCTACGACTCTGCGGCGTCCCGGGTGCGGCTGGATTCCATTGATGTGAGCTCCAACCTGGGCGCGCTTCGAGGGAAGGCTGATGTGGCGCTCTCGGAGGCGGCTGGGACCAGCACCGCGAACCTGGCGCTAGCCGGAGTGGACGTAGCCGCTGCGATGACCATATTTGGTCAAGCGGCGCCTGTAGCGTCAATCGCCGATGGAGAAATCGCGGCAAAGTGGCCCGGGCTTGCCGTTGAGAAGGCCGGCGCGGATGCGGCCGTTCGATTGCGCGCATCCACGAACGCAGTGGCCAAAGGCGTCGTGCCGGTGTCGGGACAGTTGAACGTGAAGTCGCAAGGCAATCGATTCGTGGCCGGCATTCCCGACCTGCACGCGATGGGGACGATGCTGACGGGCCAGGTGACAGTGGAGGACGGCGCGCGGCTGAGCGGCGAGTTGCAGGCGCGCGCCCTCGATGCGGGGGCCACGGTGGCGCAACTGGAGGCGTTTCTGGGAAAGCCCGCGGGCGCCTTGCTAGGCACTCCTCTCCAAGGCCAGGTGAATGTGGCGGCAACGCTGGGAGGAACAACGAGCAATCCTTCCGCGCAAGCGGTTGTGGATGCACCGTCGCTGCAGGCGGGAACACTCACTGGCATCTCCGTCCACGCCCAAGGCAGCTACGAACCCGCACGGGTGAAGTTCGACCAGATGGCTGTGTCCTGGCAGAACCAGACGGTAACAGCATCAGGTGAGTTGGGTCTAGGCGGTCAAGAGCAAATCGTGAGTCTGCAGGCGCAAGCGCATCGCGTCTCGATTGCGCAGGTGCTTGCCGGCTTCAATCGCTCCACGCTCCCAGTGGACGGCACCGCCTCATTCCAGGCGAATGTCACTGGCACGGTGCGGAATCCCGAAGCCCGGTTCCAGGTGACCGGCGCGAACCTCACGGCCTATCGCGAGCCGCTGGGCACGATGAAACTTCGAGGTGGCCTGAGCGGGCCGATGGCGCGCATCGAAGAGTTGAAATGGGAGAAGCCGCAACAGAGCGGCGGCGGCGTCCTGCGTGGGTCCGGAACCTACAACCTCGACTCGCGCCAGTATGCGCTGGACCTATCGGCCAGCGGCGTGGATCTCGAGCAACTGACGCTGCCCGATGGCTCCGCCGTGCGCGTGAAGGCGCTGGTGGCCACGGCGAAAGGGCAGGGCAGTGTGGACGACCCGGCGCTTCAGTTGACCATGAACGCGGATTCCGCCGCGTTTCGCGGCCAGGAGCTTGGGCCCATAGAGGCCGCGGCGCATGTCGCCGGGAAACTCGCGGATCTGCGCGTAGTCGCTCCGAAATATTCGTTGGCCGGAACCGCGAAGGTAGCCACCGCGGCTCCCTACGCCGGCGCCTTTGAAGTAACGGCGAAGAATGCGGACGTGAGCCGTCTCCCGCTGCCCCCGCAAGTCGAACTTTCGGGAACCATCACGGGCACCGTGAAAGGCGCTGGAACGATCGAAGAGTACGCGCAAGGCGAAGCCACCGCGCACGTCGACGCCGCGGACCTGAAGTGGCGCGGCCAGCCCCTGCGCACGGACGGACCGCTGCGGGCGAGTTACGCGAACGACCTTCTCACAATCGAACAGGCCACCATCCTCGCGCCCGATTCGCGCATGAGCCTCCAAGGTAGGCTTCCCCTGACGGAGGCTGCGGGCGCCGGCTCCATCAAACTGACAGCCGGACTTGACCTCGCCACGTTGCCTTTGTATTTGCCCGTGGAGCAGCCCGTGGCCGCCGCCGGAACCCTGACGATCGACGGAACGATTCGCGGCACACTGCGGCGGATCGATCCTGATCTGCAATTCACTCTCCAAGCCGGCAGCTATTTCGCGCCTCAAATGAACGCCCCGGTCACCAACGTGGAGATGCGCGGAGCCGTCCGCGACGGAGCGTTCGAACTGCATTCAGCGGCCGCGGCGCTCGGGCCGGCGGCGTTCAGCGCTTCCGGCGTGATTCCCTTCGGACTCTTGCCGGAACTGCCCGTCGAGCTGGCAAGGCGTCAGGGCCCCGCGCAGGTTCAGGCCGATTTAAAGTCGGCCGACTTGAGCACCCTAGGCGTTCTGCCGGAGGGAGTGGGCGGCACGATGAGCGTGTCGCTGACGGCCTCGGCTCCCAGGGCGGATCTGGCATCGCTCAGCGGAACGCTCACGTTTCCCGAACTGAAGCTGGCCGTGCGTCAGTATGCCGTGGAGCAGAAAACGCCTTCGCGCATTGGGATCCACGGCGGCGTGGCGACAGTTGAGGAGTTTGCGCTCGCCGGTCCGTTGACCGATCTGCGACTAACCGGGAGCGCGGAGTTGACGGGCCTTCGTGCGTTGAATCTGCAACTGCGCGGAACCGCCGATGCGTCGCTCGCTTCGGCGGTCTCCGCGCAAGTGTCGGCAAACGGCTCTGTGACTCTGCAAACGGCCCTCACCGGAACCGTGCAACAGCCCATGGTGAACGGCTTCGTCGAGTTGTCCGATGGCCAGGTGGCCATGAAGAGTCCTCTGCTGGCGGCCGAAAACCTCGATGCGCGGCTGGAACTGAAAGGGAAGCGATTCGAACTGACGAAGCTGGAGGGCTCGCTCAACGGCGGCAGCCTGTCCGGGTCGGGCGCCATCGGCTACGAAGGCGGCCGGCTGGCAAATACAAACCTCACGATGAAGGCCGAGGATGTCTACTTCAACTTCCCCGAGGGGCTGAAGACTCTCTCCGATTTCGAGCTGCGGCTGCAGAGCACGCCGAGCGGTCCCGTGTTGGGCGGCCAGGTGGTGATTCAGGAAGGAGGCTTCGCCGACGACTTGAACCTCGACCGGGGCATCCTGGCGGCGGTGACGGCGCCCTCCTCGATCGATCTCACCGAAGAGCGCGACCAGTTGCTGCAGAGCTTGCGGCTGAACATCGGCGTGCGGACCGCGAACCCGCTGATGGTCGAGAACAACCTGGCCAAGGGCGAGGTGAGCGCCGACCTTCGCATTGTGGGCACCCCCTATGACGTCGGCCTTGCCGGGCGCATGGAGATTGAGGAAGAAGGCGAGATCCGCTTGCAGGAACGCCAGTATCTGGTCGAGCGCGGCATCATCACGTTCAACAATGAACGGCGCATCGAACCGGAGTTGAACGTGGCGGCTACAACCACGGTGGGCGGCTACGACATCCGGCTGGAGATTCAGGGCCCGCCGGGTAAGACGCGGACGATTCTCACCTCCGATCCCTCCCTGCCGGAGCCCGATATTTTATCCATGCTGATCACCGGCAAGACGATGGACGAGATGCAAGGCCAGGAGTTCGCCGTGGCGCGCGAACAGGTGCTCTCCTATCTCGCCGGACGCGTCGGAACCACGCTGGGGCGGGGAATTCAGAGCGCAACCGGCCTCAGTACAGTGCGCCTGGAGCCGAACCTGATTGCCTCCGAGACCGACCCCAGCGCGCGGCTCACCGTCGGTCAGGACATCACGCGAAACCTGGAGCTGGTCTACTCCATGGACCTCGTGGACAGCTCCGATCAGATCTACGTCGCCGAGTACGACCTCACCAAACGATTCACCACGCGCGGCGTGCGGCAATCCGATGGCAGCTTCCGCATGGACTTCCGGCACGACCTCCGCTTTGGCGGTGTGCCGGAACCCCGGCGCAATACCAAGCGGATTGCCCGGCGCATCGGCGAGGTGACCCTCACCGGAAATCCCTTCTTTCCCCAGGCCACCATTCTCGATCGCTTGAAATTGAAGCCGGGCGGCAAGTACGACTTCTTTAAATCCCGCAAAGGCGTGGACCGCGTCACGAAGCTGTACATGGATGAGGGACTGCTCGAAGCGAAGGTGCGCTTGCGCCGCGAGCCCCGCAACCAGGCCGTCAATTTGAAGTTGAACGTGGAGCGCGGCCCGAAGGTCGACTTCGTATTCGAAGGGATCTCGATTCCGGCGGATGTGCGGAAGCGCGTCAGGGAAGTCTGGCACACCGGCGTCTTCGATACACAGCGCGCCGAGGAGGCCCGCGGCACGATCCTGGATTGGCTCGCGCGCGAAAAGTACCTGCGGCCATTTATTGAATACTCGATGGCCGCCGAAGGTCTGGAATCGAAACGCGTGTTATTCGATATCGACCCCGGCGCGCGCTACCAGGACGTGAAGCTTGCCTTTGAGGGCGCGGCGGACAAACAAGCCTCCGATCTGCGCGACGTCATCGATGAGCAGAATTTGGAGATCGAGGTCTACACCAAGCCCGCGCGCGTCACCGAACTCCTCACGCGTTACTACCAGGAACTCGGCTATCTGGATGCCGTCGTCTCATCGCCCAGATACGAACTGGATGCCGCGGCTCGAACAGGCAGGGTCGTCTTCCCCGTCCAGGAAGGCCCGCGCTACCGCATAGGGGTGGTCACATTCGAAGGCAACAAGGCCATCAGCAACGAACGGTTGGCGCAAGCCGCGCCCCTGCCCACCGGCGAAGTCTACAAGCCGGTGCTTCGCGAAAATGCCTTGGGGCGGCTGAAGGCGGAGTACTGGCGCGAAGGATACAACGACGTCGAGACGCAGTTCCTCACGCGGCGCAGCGAGTCCGATGGTGTGGTCAATGTGACGTTTCGCATTGAGGAGGGACCGCGAGGCGTTGTTCGCGAAATCCTCGTCGAGGGACATGACAAGACCAGCGAGGACATGATCCGCACGCAGTTGGTGATCGGTCCGGGCGAAGCGTTGAGTCTAGAGAAGGTCGGCGAATCCCGCCGCCACTTGTATGACACCGGCGCGTACTCACTCGTGGACATCACCAATGAACCCATCGACGGCGGTCCGGCCGACTCTGCCGGTGCCTCTGCCGGTGCCTCTGCCGTCGACAAGCCCATGCGGTTGCGCGTGCGCGTGCGGGAGATTCAACCGTTCGAGCTGCGCTATGGGGCTTTCTACGATACCGAAAACGGTCCCGGCGTCATCGTCGATCTGGCAAACCGCAACTCGTTAGGGAGTGCGAGGGTGTTAGGGATTCGCGGCCGTTACGATTCGCAATTGCGCGAGGTTCGCGGCTACTTCAGCCAGCCCGTACTGCGGCAGTTTCCACTTAAGTCAATCGTGAGCCCGTTCTGGCGTCAGGAGCGCAATCCATCCACCTCGGATACGGACCCGTTCAACGTCGACCGGATCGGGATTTCCTTCCAGCAGGACGCGCGGCTTCGCGACAGCCTTCTCCTCAATTACGGATACCGAATCGAAAAGAGCCGGACATACGATCCGGGCCCGGACGCCTTCTTCGATATTCCCTTGCGCATTGCCTCGCTGACGACCTCACTCTCACGCGAGACACGCGACGAGATTCTGGATGCCACGCGCGGGAGCTTCATGTCCCACGCGGTCCAGTTCTCACCGCGGAAGCTCGGTTCCGAACTCAGCTTCCTCAAGTATTTCGGCCAGTACTTCCGCTATGTGCCGCTACAGAAACCCCGCATCGAGCTCTTTACAAACGAAGTGAAGCGGCCGCGCCTCGTGTATGCGGGCGGAATCAGGGTCGGACTCGCCACGGGATTCGGCGGCCAGGAGGTCCCGCTGAGCGAGCGCTTCTTCGCCGGCGGCGCAACCACGATTCGTGGCTTCGAACAAAACACCGTCGGGCCCATCGCTGGGCGCCAGCCTCTGGGCGGCGAAGGCATGCTCGTGATCAATAACGAGCTCCGCGTTCCCCTGTTCAGCATCTTCGACGGCGTTGGCTTCGTGGACGTGGGCAACGTCTATGGGAAAGTGCGCGACTTCCGCTTTGGCGACCTGAGGGAGACCGCGGGCGTCGGCCTTCGCATCCGCACGCCGTGGTTCTTGCTCCGGTTGGATTATGGTCTGAAACTGGATCGCCGTGAAGGCGAGCGCACAGGCCGTCTCTTCTTCAGCATCGGCCAGGCATTCTAAGCTGCGGCTACAATCAGTGCGGTTACGGGTCCTGACACGCGGGCAGACACGCTCCGCGCTTCGCTGCCGTGCCCGGCGCTCGCCGGACCGCCGGCGCCGCGTGCCTCCCGATGCTATAGGATCAGATCGCGTCCCGCTTTCACGAGTTCCTCGGCGGCAGCCGCGGAGGCGCCCACCAAATCGCGCCACGTCTCGCTCCCTCATGGCGTTCGCGCGGCTTCAATGATCCCGTGGGCCTTCAACTGCAACACTCACGGATACACGGTGACGACTACCCGTTGATACCGCGTCAGCGCCGGCGTGCCGGAATCGGTCACCGCCAGGATGATGTGCATCGTCTCCGGCTTGCTCACCTTGGGCGCCGTGAACCACGCCGGCGCCTGGTCGCTGTCCTCGATTTTCACCGGCGCGCCCGTTCGCGAATTCGAAATCACAAAAGTCCCCAGCTCACCATAGTAAAACCATGAATAGCGCAGAGCATTGCCGTCCGGATCGGTACTTCCCTCCGCGCTCAGCGCCACCCGCTCCCCGCTCCGCGCCCGCACGCGGTTCGCGTGGCTGAGTTTCGCCACCAGCGGGTGATTGGCCTCCGCGTGCGGCTTGATCGTCCAGTCCAGGCGCGCCGCGAAGTCGTTCTGATACGCTTCCCGCCACCGCCAGATGGTCACCTTGTTGCCCGTGTGCCAATTGCCGTCAAGCCCCATCGCCTCATCCTCGGTGTCGGTCCAAATGGGCCTGCTCTCGGCCTCGATGTGCCACTTGCGCGGCCTCGGCGTGTAGAGTTCGTAGCGCCCTCCCCAACTCCCCCAGTCCGGCCGTTCCGCATCGCCGAGCCCGTTCTCAATCAAATACAGAAAACTCGGCGTGTCGCCTTCCATGAGAAATTTCGTCATGGGGTACAACGCCCCCAGCGGGCCCTTGGCGCGCACGTGCTGATCAAGCCACGGGTTGTCCACTAATGTAGAAGAGCCCTGGAAAGGCGCCTCGCCGCCACATTGAACGAGTGGCTGTCGAACAACCTGGTAATAGCGCGCGCAAGCTCGATCCCCCTCGCTGCTGCCACCTGAAGGTGCGCACGCCAAGTCCGATGCGAGTGGTTCGTTCTCCGCGCGGTCACTCCATCCCCCCGGCCCGCGACGCCGCCTCAACGGTGTGCGTCGGGTCCGCGCCCTCCCACGTCACGTCCGCGGTTGGACCATAGGTGGCGAGCACAGGCGAATCCAGCAATCGCTGGTAGACGGTGAGTTGCGTCCGGTGGTGTGCCGTGTGCAGAACACGGCGCCAGAGCACCCAAACTCGCTCGCGCTCGACATCGAAAAAGGAGACTCGCGTCAGCCACCACTGCCTTGGTTGCTCGGCGAGGAAGGCAAGCCGCGGCCGCGCCAGGACGACGAGCCGTTGGGCGAACTCCTCCGCTGTTGGTTCCCTTGGCATCACGTCCGCCGCCGGAGCCTCCGGTGCCCCGAGGAATTCTCCAAAGAAGCGGCGTTCGGAAAACAACTGGTGCCGCATAATCTCGGCCACACTGCTGGACTTCGAATGAGGCCTGAAGTCGAGATGCTCGGCGGCGAAACTCGTCCACACGGAGTAGACCCTGTTCGTCTCGCTCGCGTACGTGTCGAGTGCGTGCTGCATCATCTGCTCACGGGCTCGCGGGATCTCGGCGTCCTGGATTGCGGCGTGGGGATATGTCATGGGCATGGCGACGGGTCCGGCAGTCCGTTCCGTGCAAGAAGCATGCCGAATGGCCGCCTCCGCAGCGCTGCCATCTCGTGACGGAATCTCGTGGTGGAGACCGCTCAGCCTGCCAGGATTCCCAGCGACTTCAGTCGCGACGCCAAGGTTGTCGGCGGAATCCCGAGCAACGCCGCCGCGCCGGCCGCCCCGTACACTTTCCCGCTTGACCGTTCGAGCGCGGCCCGGTAATTGGATACCTCCAACTCGTGGAGTTGCGCCATGGTGAGGACCGTCCCCGCATTCCTAGTTGTTACTGTGCCAGCCGCCGGACTGCGTTCTTCCTTCGCCTCCGGCGCGGATAGGTGCCTCCCGGTCGCCCGCAGGTCCATGGGAAGCGAGTGCCCACGGCCCAGAATGACGGCGCGCTCGATGACATGCTGCAGTTCGCGAATGTTTCCGGGCCAATCATAGGCCTGCATCGCGCGCACCGCGCCCTCGGTGAGCCGTGGCTCCGGAAGCCCCATCCTCCGGCAGGAATGCCGGATGAAGTGCGCCGCCAATTGAGGAATGTCGTCCCGCCGATCGCGCAGAGGGGGCACGACCATCGGAAACACACTTAGCCTGTAATACAGATCCTGGCGAAACTGCCTGCCCTCGGCTTCCTTGCCCAACTCACGGTTCGTCGCCGCCACCACGCGGACATTCACGCGGCGCGTTGCATCCTCGCCAACCCGCTCGAACTCGCCCTCCTGTAACACACGCAGCAGTTTGCCCTGCAAATCCAGAGGAATCTCGCCAACCTCATCGAGAAAGAGCGTTCCGTGGTCAGCCAGTTGAAAGCGGCCCACACGGTCCCTTACCGCTCCCGTGAACGCTCCCTTCACATGCCCGAAGAACTCGCTCTCAAACAGCTCTCGCGGAATGGAGGCGCAGTTTACCTTCACCAGCGGCCGCGCCCTTCGCTGGCTCCGTTCGTGGATCGCTCTCGCAATCAACTCCTTCCCCGTCCCCGATTCCCCCATGATGAGCACCGCCGCGTCGGTGGGAGCCACCAGTTCCACCTGCTGCAGGATCCTCGCCAGCGCCGGGCTCGCGCCCACGATGTCGTGGTAGCGCATCGCCTCACGCACCTCTTCCTGCAGGTACGTGTTCTCCAACTCCAACTTCCCGCGCAACTCCTGCAACTCTTCGAATGCGCGCGCATTGGCGATGCTCACCGCGGCATGATCGGCAAAGGCCCGCAATCCTTCCAGTTGCTTGCGGTTCATCGTCCGCCGGCTGAACACACCCAGCACGCCGATGATCTGCCCCTGATAGATCAGTGGGTGCGCGGCGAAGGACGCCATGCCCTCCCTGGCCACCCACTCGGGGTCTGCCACCCAAGCCGGGTGCTTTCCCAAATTCTCAATGAGCACAGGTTCTCCCGAACTGCCCACTTCGCCAATCTTGCGGGCGCCCAATTCGAACCGGCTGAATCGCCCCTTAAGATTGCCCCAGTCCTCTTTGCGCCCAACAGCCGACCTTCCCGCGCTGGCCCGCAACTCCAGATGCTCGCCCCCCGCTTCCACGCCCTTCGTGCGAAGCCAGATCCGCGCCAAGGCCAACCCCGCCTCATCCACCAGTCCATTCACGATTTGCAGCAGAGTGTCGCATTCGTGGCGGCTTGCCGCAACCGTCAGCGCGACCCGCGACAGTAGATCCAGATACATCGCCCCGAGATTACCACGATATTTCGTAAAGCAACAGCGGGAAGCCCGCCTCCCCGCGCACGCCGCGTCCCTTCGCCGCCTCGATATATCGTTCCAACTCCACCACTTGTCGTCACGAAAAATCGTTGACAGCCCGTTGGCCAATCCGCCGGTAGCCACGCGAACCCCTCCTTTTCTGTCGGTTTCCCTCGGCGCCGGAGTTTGGCCCCGCTCTTGCCCTGTCATCACCGTGGCCGCTTGAGCGGCCCACATCACAAGCGATACCCCAAAGGAGTTCCCACGATGAAAGCAGCAATCTTTGTTCTGTCCGACCCGAAAAGCGGCGGCGAAGAGGCGCTGGGCCGGGTCTTCAACGCGCTCGCCACGGCCTACGAATACAAACAGGCAGGCGACACAACCAGCGTCACATTCCAAGGCGCCGGTACACGCTGGGTGGCCGAACTGTCGAAGCCCGAGCACCCCCTCCACGCCTTATTCAACGCCGTTCTCGATACCGTCGCCGGTGTTTCTTGTGGTTGCTCGGACGTCTTCGGCTCCCACGAGGAAGCCGAGAACAAGGGTTTCGCGATCATCAAGGATCTCGCCATCCCCGGCACCTCCGGCGTTGCCAGCGTCCGCAAGTTCGTCAACGACGGATACCAGGTATTCCTCTTCTAACCATGCGCCGCCGGAGACGGCCGCAATCCGGTGCCGCAACCCGCGGCCGTCTCCTAACAGCACGAGACACCAATGAAGATCGAAAGTCCCTTTCACGCGGGCGAACTCGACGCGCAACGTATGGCCGGTGAATCCGCCATCGCCCAACGCAATAGCGCCGTGATCTCCGATGCCATCATCGCCGGCGCGCTGCCTTTCCTGAAGCAACAACGGATGGTTGTGCTCGGAACCGAATCCGACGACGGCGCGCTGTGGGCATCACCTCTCTTTGGCTCGCCGGGCTTGATCATCCCTGAGGACCCGCGCACCCTGCGTTTCGACCAGCAACTGATCCGGTCCTCTCAAGCCGACATCTTCTGGCGAAATCTCCGCACCGGCGCGCGCGCCGGCATGCTGGCAATCGACCTCGCCACGCGGCGGCGGCTGCGCGTCAATGGAGTTTTCGAACGGGTGCTCGACACCGAATTCGTCCTCGCCGTGCGGGAGGCCTTTCCGAACTGCCCCAAGTACATTCAACGCCGCACCATGTCGTGGATCGACGAAGCCCCGGCGGAGTTCGCCCCAGAAGTCAGCTCCGGCTCTGACTTGTCCGTCGAAGCCGCCCGCATGATCGACGCCGTCGATACGCTCTTCATCGCCAGCGTCCACGCCGAGCGGGGCGTCGATGTCTCCCATCGCGGTGGCCACCCGGGCTTCCTGCAACGCCTGCACGCCACTACGTTCCGTGTGCCCGACTACACCGGAAATAGCCTCTTCAATACTCTCGGCAACTTGATCGTGGACCCGCGCGCCGGTGTCACGGTGATGGACTTCACTGCCAATCGCATGTTGCAGATGACGGGCGCCGCGAAGGTGGAATGGAATCAGCCCGACGAACAAGGTCTCACCGCTGGCACCGGCCGGTTCTGGACCTTCCAGCTCGAACGCTGGCTCATCCTGCCCCTCCCCACCCAGGTCCGCTGGGAATTCCTCGACGCGTCTCCCTACAATCCCCGCCCCCCGGCAGCGGGATCGACCCCGAGAGGGTAAGTCACGGCACGCCCTCGTCACCATTCACCCCACAACCAATCCAAGGAGAACGTAATGAACACACCCACTGCCCGTACCCTGGCCGCCATGGCCTCGCTTGCCTGGCTCGCCTCGCCCGCCATCTCACAAACCCCGGCTGCCACCACCATTCACTACATCCAGGGACCGCGTGCCGATGCCCCGCTTCCGCGCCCCGGCATGATACTGAAACCCGGCCGCGTCGCACTCGTCGTCACCGATCCGCAGAACGACTTCCTCCACCCCAAGGGCGTTGCCTGGGGCGTCGTGGGCAAGAGCGTCACGGAAAACCGCACCATCGAAAATCTGGAGTCGCTTTTCCAAACCGCCAAAGCCGCCGCCATCCCCGTCTTCATCAGCCCCCACTACTACTATCAGCAGGACCACCAGTGGAAGTTCGAGGGCGCTCTCGAAGCGTTGATGCACAAGATCGGAATGTTCGACCGCAAAGGCTCCTTGACCACCGACGGCTTCACCGGCTCTGGGGCCGACTGGCTCGATCGCTACAAACCTTACATCAACGACGGCAAAACGGTTGTCTCCAGCCCGCACAAACTCTATGGCCCCGAGAGCAACGACCTCGTCCTCCAACTCCGCAAAGCCGGAATCGACCAGGTGATTCTCGCCGGAATGTCGGCCAACCTGTGCACCGAATCGCACCTGCGCGAACTCCTCGAGCAGGGTCTCGAAGTGGTGGTGGCTGCCGACGCCTCGGCGGCCGCCAAGCTCCCTGGCTACGACGGTTACGAAGCCGCTTTCGTCAACTTCCGCATGTTGGCCTCCGACGTCTGGAGCACAGTTGAGGCTCTCGACCGCATGAAGTCCGTCAGGGCAGGTAAGCTATGAGCCATCGATTTGACGGCAAGGTCGCGATCATCACCGGAGGCGCCACTGGCATCGGGCTGGAGACCGCCCGCCAACTTGTTGCCGAAGGCGCGCGCGTCGTTCTCAACGGCCGCCGCGAAGAGATGCTTCACTCCGCCGCCGCATCGCTCGGAACCCACAACGCGGCCGTGGTCGCGGGCGACATCAGCCAGCCGGAGGTTTCCCTCCGGCTGGTGGAGGAGGCCGAGAGTCGCTTCGGCGGCGTCGACATCCTGATCAACAACGCCGGCATCTTCCAGCCCAAGCCGTTCCTCGAGATCACCGAACAGGAGTACGACCGTTTCCTCGACATCATCCTCAAGGGCAAGTTCTTCATGGCTCAGGCGGCGGCGAATGCCATGCGCAAGCGCGGCGGCGGAGCCATTGTCCACACCGGATCCATGTGGGGATTGATGGCGGTCGGAGCCACCCCCTCCAGCGCCTACTCGGCGGCCAACGCCGGTGTGCATGCGCTGGTCCGGAATCTCGCTCTGGAACTGGCGCCCTTCCACATCCGCATCAACGCCGTCGCCCCCGCCGTGGTCGAGACTCCCGTCTACAACACTTTTCTCAACCCCGAAGAGGTGGCCAAGGTGCTGCCCACCTTCCACTCCTTTCATCCCATCGGTCGCAACGGCCAGGCAATCGATGTCGCACAGGCCATCCTCTTCCTCGCTTCCGATGAGGCCTCCTGGATTACCGGCGCCGTGCTTCCCGTCGACGGCGGTGTCACGGCAGGACGCACCTGAGGTGGCGTTACGCCTCTCTCACCCCGCCCCGCCCTCGCAACCGCAACGCCCACCGCATCCACTTTGCCAGCGCCGGGGTGAACTTCGACATCACGAAAAGATCGGCGGCGCGGCGGTTGGCGAGGCTGTACGTCGGGTAAGCATGAATCGTCGCTGACACCTGGTCCAGCCTGATCCCGCTCTTCATCGCCAGCGCATACTCGGCGATCAGCTCCCCCGCATGAGCGCCGAGTATGCTCACGCCTAGTATCCGCCCCCAGCTACTGGCGATGACCTTCACCATCCCCGTCTCTTCTGAATCCGTGATCGCACGGTCCAACTGCGAATAGGGAAAACGGAAGACCTTGTAGCGAACACCCTCGCGGCGCAACTGCTCCTCCGTGCGTCCCACGTGGGCCAGTTCAGGGTCGGTGAAGGTCGTCCACGGAACCACCGCCTCTTCGATCCGCGACGGCATCCGCAGCACGGCGTTGGTGACGGCCACGCGCGCCATCTGCTCGGCCATGTGCGTGAACATCTGACGCCCGGCCACATCGCCGGCGGCATAGATATGCCGCGCCGAGGTGCGGCAGCGCTGGTCCACCTCAATGCCTCGATCACCGTATCGAACCCCCGCGGCCTCCAGATTCAGTCCAGTCAGGTTTGGCGTTCGCCCAACCGCCACCAGAACCATGCCGGCTTCGATTCGCTCGCCCGTGGATGTCACCGCCACGCCCCCCGCGAACTCGAGCACCTCCGTGTTCAGGAGCACGCGGACTCCCTCCGCGCGCAACCGTTCCAGCAGCATCTGGCTCAGTTCCGCATCATCCTTGGGCAATATCTGTGCGGACGCGCTCACCACGGTCACCCGTGAACCCAACCGCGAGAACGCCTGCGCCATCTCCACACCAATCGGTCCCCCACCGATCACCAACAATCGCCGAGGCAGTTCATCCAGCTCAAACAACGTCTCATTGGTCAACATGCGCACCGAGTCCATCCCCGGAATCTCGATGCGGCGTGGCGAAGTGCCGGTGGCAATCACAATGCGCGATGCGCTCAGTTCACGCTCGCCGCCCGCGCCGCTCACCGCCACCACATGGGACGAAACGAGCCGCGCCCACCCCGCAATCACCTCCACGCCCACTTTTTCCAGGTTCGGCGGTGAATCGGCGTCCTCATACACCTGCTGCCGGATCGCACGAACACGCTCCATCACCCGCCGGAAATCGTGCTCCACCGTAACCGCGGTCAGCCCGAAGCGCTCCGCATCACGCATCGCCTGCGCCACGTGCGCGGCCTTCAGCAGACTCTTGCTCGGCACGCAGCCATGCCACGTGCAGTCTCCGCCCAGCTTACCCGCCTCCACCAGCGCCGTCTTCGCGCCCAGGCTGGCTGCCATTCCCGCCGCCGTCAAACCCGCCGCACCGCCGCCAATCACCAGCAGATCGTATTCGTGCCTCATGCGGCGCGCGTTCTTCTCACGGCCCACACCCACCACACTCCGCCGAGAGCCGCCCCGAGCAACGCCAGCGCGCCCAATCCCACCGGCGGGTAGTGCGTCGCCACATCCCAGTACAACCTCCACTGCGTATAGCCCTTGCCGACGATCGACGCATCGTTGAGGCCCCAGTCATAGTCATTGAACGCCAGCTTGGCCTTGGGCTGCAGGAGAAACTCGCCCCGGCCCTCCGGCGAGTAGCGCGCCAGAAACGCCCGCAACTGTTGCTCAGTGCCAAAGTCGCCCTTGTACCACTTGAAGATCGAACTCACCGCCGCCGCATTCCGTTCGGGAGCGAACTCGTTCAGCTTCGCGTTCGCCAGCCATACGCGCGTGTTGTCGTCCAATTGCGTCTCCAACCGCTCCGCCGTGTAGGCTTCGCGCCGCAGCGGCGGACAACTTCGCGCCGCGCACACCAGCACCGAATGCACACGCGGATCACCCATCTTGCGCAGTTGCGACTCCACTGCGTCGAGCGACAGCTTCCGCCCGTCCACCGTGTGGCGCGCCGCGCGAAACGGGTTGGGCGTCTTCATGATGCTCTGCACGGGATAGTGCGTCAGCACCCAACGCACCGTGAGCGCGTTGTACGCGTTGATCAACGCCGCCTTGCGCGCACTCGCCTCCATGCCCGCTGGCCAGGGCTCGGCTACCTGCGCCAGAAACGCGTCCAACTCGGCCAGCCCCTCCCGCTTCCAGCGGCCATAGTCTACCCGCGCCTCCTCGTTCACATGCCGCTTCACGAGCGAGTCCCACAGCGCCGCATCCGGCCCGCCCGGCTGCGCCAGCAGCGGCACGCTCATCATCCACAACGTCACTATCCGAAGGAGTTTCATCGTCAACCGTGAGTGTCCGCCAGCCGCCAAATCTTACACAGTGTGCCGTCGAACCGGCGCATACCATCTGCCCAGCCGCTCGGCCGGCACACCGCACCAGAACAGCATTTGCAGGCTCGTCCACAGGAAGCAGGTCCGCAGAAAGCCCCTCTGTTCAAACCGCCGCGACGAGGTGACCACCCTCGCCTCCAACGAAACGAACCTCCCTAGTCTGCGGATGCGTTGAATCAGGTCGGAATCCTCAAACAGAGGATATGGCCTGCACCCACCCGCCGCGCAATACACCGAGCGCAGTACGAAAATCGTCGAATCGCCATAGTAGACACCAAGCAGCTTCATGAGCGGCTGCACCGCGTTCAACAGCCGCGCGCCCCACGTCTCACCATCAAAGGCCAACGTGCAATTCCCTCCCGCAGCCGAAGCATCTCCAAGCGCCGCCACCATCTGCCGCGTCGCATTGCGCTCGGGGCGCGTATCGGCATGGACAAACCACAACACCTCACCACTCGCCGCCAGCGCTCCGGCGTGCATTTGCCGGCCTCTGCCCCGTTCACACTCCACCACCACCGCGCCCATCGTCTGCGCAATGCCTACCGTGCCATCCCGGCTGCCCCCATCCACCACGATCACCTCACTCACCCCCTCCATGTCCCGCACGCACGCAATCGTCCCCGCGATTTCCCGCTCCTCGTTCAACGCCGGAATGATGACCGTGATCATGTTCATGCCCGCCGCGCCCGCACCCGCGGCCCAGGAGAAGTGAGTGACCCGGCGCTCTTCTTTCTTACACCCACCGCCACGTCCCACAGCTTTCCACCACCGTCACCGGCCCACTCTTGCCAGAATAGGACTGTTCCAGCTCCCATGCCTCCTTCGGAAACGCCTCTCGCCGGCGATCTCGTCCGGCTCAAACGCCGCGACCCGGAAGCCCTCGCCGCGCTGGTGAACGAGCATAGCCGCCCGCTCTACCGCGCCGCCCGCGGCATGGGGTTCACCGAAGACGAGGCCGAAGATCTCCTCCAGGAGGTTTTCCTCACCTTCCTGTCCACCCTCGACCGTTTCGAAGGCCGCTCCCAACCCAGCACCTGGCTCTTCGGCATCCTCCACCACAAAAGCATGGAACGCCGCCGGAAACGCGTCCGCGACGATCAGCACGATCCCATAGACGATGTCTTCGAGTCCCGCTTCGACTCGGCCGGTTCGTGGAGCGCCCCTCCCGCCGACCTCCTCCGCCTCCAGCAAGCCCGGCAGATCGGCGAGGCCATCGCCCACTGCCTCGATGGCCTCTCTCCGCTTCAGCGCTCCGTCTTTGTCCTGCGGGAAATGGAGGAACTCTCCAGCGCCGAGGTCTGTAACATCATCGGCCTCACCGTCACCAACTTAGGGGTGACCATGTTTCGAGCCCGCAACCGCCTGCGCGAATGCCTGGAAGGGAAAGGATGGGGGAACGCCGAATGATGACCTGCAAACAAGCCGCCACGCTCCTCCATTCCGGCGAGGCGCAGACCCTCGGCCTCTGGCGGCGAATCCACCTCGGCCTCCACCTCTCCATGTGTGGCCCGTGTGCCCGGCTCCGCCGGCAACTCGAACAGATGCGCCAGGCGGCATCGCGGCTCCGCGCCACCTTCGTTGAGGAATCATCGCACGGCCACGGAACGGCTTTGGCAACCCGGATTCTCGACAAGCTGCGAAACACGCCGCCCAACGGTGAGTCCACGCCATGAGTGATCCCGCAGCCACAGCGCCGCGGCCACCCGTGGTCGCCGCCATTATCCCCGCACTCAACGAGGCCGAGTCCATCGCCCACGTGGTGCAGGCGCTCCTGCGCCTCGGCATTCACCATGTGCGCGTCGTCGACAACGGCAGCACCGACGCAACCGCCGCCATCGCACGCCAAAGCGGCGCCGAAGTGCTTACCGAACCCGCCCGAGGCTACGGCGCCGCCTGCTGGCGAGGCTTGCAGGATCTGCCAGCGGCCATCGACTGGATACTCTTCTGCGACGCCGACGGCAGCGACGATCTCGCCCGCCTGCCCGAATTCCTACACCTCACCCGCGAGTTCGACTTCATCCTCGGCGCGCGCCAGTCCTCCCCCGCCGAGGCCTCCGGCGTGAGTTGGGCGCAGCGCATCGGCAACGCCATCGCCACCACCGGCATGGCCCTCGGTTGGGGCCATCGCTACCGCGACATGGGGCCTTTCCGACTCATCCGTCGCGACGCGCTCGAACGCATTCACATGCGCGATCGAACCTGGGGCTGGACGCTCGAAATGCAGGTCCGCGCCATCGAGGAAGGTCTCCGCATTACCGAACTCCCCGTACGTTCGCTCCCGCGCCAAGGCGGCCAATCGAAAATCGGCGGTTCACTTCTCGGCGGCATTCGCGCCGGAGCCAAAATCCTCTCGACCCTCGCCGCGCTCTTCCTGCGCCGCCGCCCGCGCCATCCACTGCGCCAAACGTAGCTGAACATCGGCATCCTCCAGCCACCGCGCCACCGCGCTTCCAGGCTTGACCACGCCGCCCATTCTCCGCAGGTCGCCCGGCTCATCGACGTCAAACCAACCGCTGCCCAAACTCACCGACAGGCCCCTGCGTTCCACCGCCGCCACCGTGTCGGCCATCGTGAGCGCCGTCGACCAGCGCACCCCATCCAACATGCCCACCGCCATTCGCCGCGCCTGAATGCCATAGTAGCCGCCATCTTCCGCCGGCCCTAGCTTCACGTCGGTCTCCCCGCGCAACAACTCCTCCACATGCGAACACGGCAGCCCTGGCGAATCGCTCCCCAGCACCAGCACCGTTTCATGCCCGTGCGACAAACCCGCCTCCATCGCCGCCATCAGCTTCTCACCCAGCCCTCCCGGCGCCTGCAGCCTCCTAGTTCCTTCAAACTCAGGCCATGCCGCCGTCGCCACATCCGTGTGCAGTTCCAACTCCACCGTCGACGCCAACGCCCCCAGCATCCGCAGCATGTCCGCCACCAGCGCCGCATGCAGATCCGCCGCTTGTTGCGCCGTCAGCACGGGCAGCAGGCGCGTCTTCACCCGCCCCGCCAGCGGCGCCTTGGCAAACAGAATTACCAGCGGCCGTCCGCCCCGGTCTCTCATTTCACTGGCTCCGGACCGAGCTTCAACTTCGCCTGGAAGCTATGAGAACTGTCCTCTGTCCGGTTCACCGTCTCCACCAGCACACGCGCTGTCACCGCGCCCTTCTCCGCAATCACCTCCACCTCGCTTGTCTGCAAATCGGCGTACACGTCCACAACACCCTTCACCTTCCGCAATGCCTCCTCGACCGAGTGGCGGCATTCCTCTCAAATCAGGTGCCGCACCTCGAGCACGAAGCGTTCCCTCTCGCCCGCGGCCCACGCGGTCCAAGCGCCCAATCCCATCCCAGCCAGCCGCACAAATTGTGTCCGTGTCATGCCATCCCTTCTTTCCGGACGCGCCTTCGCGCCCATTCATCCACAATCAACCCCATCACAAACGGTCCCCAGAGCAACAGTTTCTCCCACACCGTCTGCCGCCAGATGCCGCCAGGCTGTCCCACTGTGTGATGGAGCCAGAAGTACACAAACGCCGACAGGCTCAACGCAATCGCCGCCCGGCTCCTCGTTGCCGGCAGCAGCGCCGTGATCCACGTGCCATACCAGGCATGAAACATGGGCGTCGTCAGCAACGCCGCCGAGAGCGTCACATGCGCGGCGCGTGGCATCTCCGTTTGCCGCCACAACAGAATCGCCGCCGTGACTAGAAAGATCACCAGGTAACTGGAGTTCTGGTTCAGCAAGTGCTCGGGCGGCAGAAGCCAGGCAACCAACGCCGGCAAGGCCTCCGCGCTGCGCGCAACCTGCGTGAAGTCCCTCGGCACGAGTGGGCAGCCCCAACTCCCCCAGGCCACCACAAGCCACGCGATGGCGAAGGGCGCTCCCGCCGCCGCTCCCACCACCACAAGTCGCTTCACTCCATCCAACCGCAGCGCCCTCCACAAAGCCCAACCCAACAGCGGCAGGCTCAGCCACTTCAGCGCCACTCCCGCGCCCAGCAGCAACGCCCCGCGCAACCGTCGCCCGGCCGAATCGCTGCCCTCCCATTGCATGACCGCCCCCACGATCGCCAACAGAAACAAGCTGTCATAGTGGCCTCCGCCGGAGAAGCTACAAATCACCAGCGGATTCCACGCGTAGCCCAACGCCAGGCCGACACCATAGCGCCGCACCAGCAACCAGCACACGGCCAAGTCCGCCGCCACGAACAGCGCCTTCATCGCCGCTACGCTCGCCGAAACCGACGTCACAATCCGAAACAACAGCTCCGCCAGCGGCGGATAGATGGCGGACACCTCCTTGTGCTCCAGCAACCTCCAATGCGCATCGCGTAACGGCGCAAGCTCCATCGCCGCCGGCGCAAAGCAGTATGGACAATAGCCGGCGCCTTGCAGTTCCCCTTCCCACAGGTAGCGGTAGATGTCGTTCCCAGGCGTCATTCCAAACAGCGCAAGCCTGGCCGCAACCGCCACCATCCAGAACCACGCCGGACTCACCCGCCCGCACCCAAGTCCCGCCAGAAAGCCCGCGCCCATCACGCCCGCAGCCGCGAGAAACCACGGCACATTCGCCGCATCACCAAGGTTGCCGTAAGGACGCATCAGCCACGCCCCCAGCAGCATCAACGCGCCCGCCGCCAACGAACCTCGATCCCGCCATGCGTCGAGCCTGTTCACGGGGCCAATCGTCTCATACACGCTCGCTAGAATTGCAGCTTCAGCCCCAACTGAGCCACCCGCGGCGGCGCGGCGGCAATGAACGCACCCGGCGTCGCCGTTAGATCAGTGACCGGCCCCTGATAGTTCACCGTGTTGAACGCATTCATCCACTCGCCGCGCAACTGCAGCGAAAGCCTGTCGCCGAGGCGGAATGTACGGAACACCGAAAGGTCGAAGCTCTGATAACCATCCCCACGCACGATGTTGCGCCCCGCATTCCCGAACGTGCCGCGCGCCGGTGCCGCGAACGCAGCCGGATTGAACGCCATTCCCTCCGGCACACCCGCATTCGGATCGCCCACCGCATCCGGCCGGTTGAACGCTTCGTTCCGGAACGGATCGAACAGCGGCAGGTAGGGCGTGAACGGCTGCCCCGATTGCAGCGTGATCAACCCGTTCAGCGTCCAGCCGGAAAGCGCTGTCCGCGCCATCCCGCTCAACGAGCCAGGCACGGGCACGGCATACTGCACGCTCGCCGTGAACCGGTGCGGCACGTCAAAGCTCGACACCGCGCGCTGCCGCCGCAGATCGTAAGCGTTCAACACCTGCTCGGACGCGTCGCCTGAATTGAAGTCGCTCGCATTGTCGATCGACTTGGCGAACGTGTAAGAGGCATCTAACAGCAGACCGCTGTGGAACCGCCGCGTAAGGCGCACCTGGCCGCTGTGATACACCGACGACGCGATGTTCTCGCTCAGCGTGATGTTGTCAAACTGCGGGTACGCCCGCAGCGGTTGCAGCAACGCCGTCGTGTCCTGCCCCGCCGACGCCGCCGCGCCAATCAGCCCTCTCTGCGCCGCCGTCAGTGTTTCCAGCGGTACCTGGTTTCCATTGCGGTACACCGGCAACCGCACGCCACGCGCGCCCGCATAACCGATCTCCAGCATCCAGTTCGACGCCAGACTGTGCTGGATGCCGAAGCTGAACTGCATCGTGTACGGATTCCGGAAACTGCCCACCGCGCCCAGGCTGCGCGACGGCGCAGCCAGCGCCGCCAAATCCAGCAGCGTGCGGGAAGGTCCACTGGCCGCAAACGGCACGGGCGAACGCGTGATCGCCGACGACGAGAACGGTGCGTTGTTTTCGACCAACTCCACCGAGTTGGCCTGCAGCAGCGTCTCGTAGAGAATGCCGAATCCGCCGCGCACCACCGTTCTGCCCTGTCCGCCCACATCGTAGGCAAAGCCAAGCCGCGGCGCGAAGTTATTGCGGTCGCCCGCATACAAGCCGGGAAACGCCGCCTCGCCCGCTGTCACAAGCCCGCCCCCGGCGACGACGTTGGATAGCTTCTGATTCACCTCGGTCCACGGCGCCGTGTAGTCGAATCGGAGCCCGAGGTTCAATGTCAGCCGCGCCGTCGCGCGCCAGCTGTCCTGCACAAACCATGATCCGTTCCATTGCCGGAAGCCGCGCCCAAACTGACCGATCGTGATCGCTGCCTCCGACGGCAACCCCAGCAGAAAATCAGCCAGCAGCGCCGCGCGCTCGTTACCGGCCAGCCGTGGCACCAACGTGTTCCGCGTGCCATCGAACCGCACCGTGCCGCGCTGGTTATACGCGCCGCGTGTATTCATGTGCTGGCGCAGCAGCGTGCCGCCAAACTTCAAGCTGTGCCCGCCCACCAGAACGCTCAGTGAGTCCGACACCTGGTAGGTGGTCTCGTTCTGATCGCGGTTGAACCAAGCCAACCCGCCCAGGCTTTCCAGCGTCCCGCCCCGGAATTCGATCGAAGGGATCCCATTCGCAACGCTCCCATTGGGAAGGCCGAACTCCTCGGCCGAGCGCGGATCGCCATTTGCCAGCGGATTCCGATACCGGTTCACACCCAAGCGCAACTCGTTCACCATCGACGCGCCAATCGTGCGCGTGTAGCCAACGCCCGCGTTCACCGTCTTCTCCGGATTCGGCAGCGAAAACCCCGGAATAAACGGACCGCCAAAGCGGTTGATCACATACTCCTGATCGTTCAGGTTCCACGAAAACCGCACCGTCACCAGATCCTTCGCGCTCAGGTAATGGTCCGTGCGCGCGTGCGTCTGGTAATCGTTCAACCGGATCAGCAGCGACGAACTGTAATTCAACGCCGCCGCGCCGCCGCTGTTCGGGGCGGGGAACAGGCTCAGCAGGTTGCGGCTCGTGGGATTGATGCGCGAGGAAAGATCGAGCGTGCGCGGCCCGCCCGCGTCCTGGATCGCCAGCAGCCCGCGGCTTTCCTCCGCCGTGGGCACGCTCGTCAACCGCGTCTCCAAGCCCTCGATAATGCGCAGCAGCTCCGTGTTCACAAAGAATAAGTGCGACTTCCCATAAATCGGCCCGCCCAGCGAACCGCCAAACTGGTTCTGCCGCAGCTTGCCGCGCCGCAGCCCGGCCGCCTTGTTGAACGGATTGTTCGCGTCCAGCCAGTCGTTGCGGAAGAACTCATACAGGCTTCCCCGGTACCGCTCGCCGCCGCTGCGCGTCACCAACGTCACCGCCGAGCCCATCGTCGAACCATACTCCGCCGCCGGCGTTCCCATCACAAGACGGAACTCCTGAACCGCCTCCACCGAAGGCTCGAAATTGATCACCCCATACTGCCGCAGGTTAAGCGTGATCCCATCCAGCGTGAAGTTGTTCGACCGCGCCCGCGCCCCGTTCACATTGAACGCGCCTTCCAGGTTCTCTCTCGCCTTGCCATAACGGTTGGCCGCGGTGGACCAGTTCCAGCCAGCCGCAATGCCCGGCGCCAGCAATGCCAGGTTCTGCAACTGCCGCCCGTTCAACCAGCACCGTGCGCGACGCCGCCGACGCCTGCGTGTCCAGCGCGCTCGTTGGCGCCGTCACCGTCAACGTCTCCCGCTGGCCCGCCACCGCCAGCCGCGCATCCAACGGCCGCTCCTGCCCGACGTGCAACTCCACGTCTTGCACTTCCACGCTCTGAAACCCCGCCAGCGCAAAGCGCACCACATACCGCCCCACAGGTAGCGAAGCGATCCGGTATGCGCCGTTCTCGTTCGTCACTGCGCTGAACCCGGTACCAGCCTCCACACGCAGCGCCTCCACCTTCACATCGCGCATCGCTTGGCCCTGCGCATCCGCCACGCGGCCCGTCAATGCGGCGCCAGCCGTCTGGGCCCAAGCCCCACCCGGCATCAACAGAACGCCCCACACAAACACCGACTTACTGAATCTCAACACGCGAAAATAGCCTTTCTCCAAACCACACTCGGAAATACTCAAATACCTGCTTCGGCGACCCGCCGCCCGTCTCCTGCATCGCCTCCATGCCTTCGGCCAGCGTGCAACCCTGTGCCAGCGCCTCAAATAGCGCATAGCCCGGCGCCGCCATCGGCAGATGCAGCAGCGCATGATCGCGCCGGTAGACGATCAGATTCGTCCTCCTCGGGCGCGGCACGGCCGGCGTCTCGTCCCGCCGCACCGCCTGCATGTACTCATGCGCCGGATAGTGCATCCGCAGCATCCGAAGTGCCCGCACCGGATGGAACCGCAGCCGCCCCCACTGCGCCTCCGTCACGCCCGCGATCGCACCGGCCTCCGCCACGGCTGACTCCTCTTCATCGAACACCAGCGTCTCGGCCAATTCCAGCCGCGCCAGGTCCCACGCAAAGCGCGCCCTCGGCAAGCCCTCCACCTGTGGCACGAACTCCGGCAGCCTGTCGCCCAACCGGTTCAGCGTATAACTCCGCGAAGGATGCGCCGCCACATACAGCCGCGCCAGTTCCTCAAACATCTCCTCGCCCCACAGCTTGCGCAACCCCGGATAGTCAACCTTCAAGGCCTCCACCAACCGCAGCTCATACATGCCCCGGTAGATGTCCAGCCGCTCAAGGGGCGCCAGGGTCCGCGAAGCGCGGATGAGTCCTGGCGCCCTGCTGACGGGAACTTCCAATACCGCCGCCTGCGTTTCAATCGCCTGCTCCACCGGCCCTTCGGCCATGATGCAGGCCTGCATCCAGCGCTGCATCCTGCCCAACTCTGGAGCCTCGGTCTCGTTACGCCGCCTGGCTGCCGCGCGCATCGCTGCCCTCCCGGTAGGCTCTCGCCTTCCATGCCTCGGCCCGCACCGTGTCAAACGAGGGCACCGCTTCGTCCCATTCGATCAGCGTCGAAACCCCGCCCGCCCGCTGGCAGACCCGCCGGTACAACTGCCACACCTCATCCACCACGTGGTCACTATGCGTATCGAGAATGTGCGTGCCCTTGTTTGTGTGCCCGGCCAGGTGAATCTGCGCGATCCGGTCCGCCGGAATCCGGTCCACATATTCACCCGCATCAAAGCCATGGTTGAACGCGCTCACGTAGACGTTGTTCACATCCAGCAAAATCCCGCAGCCGCTCTGCTCGGCCACCTGCGATAGAAACTCACACTCCGTCCATGTCGAGCTTGTGAACTCCAGGTAGCTCGACGGATTCTCCAGAAACACCGGCTGCTCCAGATAGTCCATGATCGTCTTCACCCGCGCCGCCACATGCCGCAGCGACTCGTCCGTATAGGGCATCGGCAGCAGGTCGTGCGTGTTCTTCCCCGAAACGCCCGTCCAGCAGAGGTGATCGGAAATCCAACGCGCCTTCGTCCGCTTGGCCAGCGCCTTCAGCTTCTTCAGGTACTCGAAGTTGACCGGGTCCGTGCTGCCCACCGACATCGACACCCCATGCATCACCACCGGATACCGCTCGGCCACCCGGTCCAGCACATACGCCGGCCGCCCCCCGGTGTCCATGAAGTTTTCCGAGAGGATCTCGAACCAGTCCATCTCCGGCCACTCCGCCAGAATGTGAGGAAAATGCACCGTCCGTAGCCCGATGCCGAAGCCCAAATCCGGTAGGTTCCATCGATTCGCCATACTGCGTAGCACCTCGTTTCAAGAACAAAAATCCGGCCCGCCGCGGCATTTGGAGAAGTCATCACGGCGGGCCGATTCCACCCGGGCGACCCCACGGCGCCCGGCGGACACACTCGCCGGGTTCGGAGGAGCCCCGGCGAGGAGAGGGAATCCACTATGCCAATTCAGTGCTCTCGCGCCGCAGCCGGAGCGTCTTCTTCGCCTTCAATGGCACCTGGCAGCCACCCTTGCCTTTGCACGAGTTCTTGCCCGCGCAGCCGTTCTCGCCGCTCGAACAGCCGCCTTCGCCCTTGCATTCGTTCATGCCCTTGCAGTCATGCTTGGCCACCGTGGCGCACTCGCCATGGCCCTTGCAGTCGTTCTTGCCGGCCACACCCTTCGGCCCGCCGCCCTGCCCCTTGCAGTCGTTCATCCCTTTGCAGACATGCTTGGCCTGCTTCTCCGCCGCCAGCGCCGCCGTCGCGGTCGCCGCTGCGCCAATTCCCGCCACGGCCGCCGCCAGCCGGGTTCCAAAGTTCCGTCGAGTCATCAGTTGGGTTCTCCTTATCGAATCTCGTGAGATCCGAGCCAGCCACTCGTCGTTTGAAATCGCCGGCCCGACGTGATAGGGATTCGCCGCCTCGCCCCAAACGGTAACGGCGAACCGCGAAAATCTCCGTCGCGCCGCAAAGTGAGCGCCGTGCGTTACCGGATTCCGCCTCCTGGCGAATACCATGTTTCGATGGCGCGTCCTCAATCCACTCGTGTCTTTCTCCTGGCCATGGCCCTGCTTGCAGCCTCCTGCGCCCCAGCGCCCGTGCCCCAGCCAACCGCCGCACCCCAACCAAAACCTGCCGCCCCCGCCAAACCTTATATGCACCAAGCCTTCTGGTCCCACTGGGGCGACGGCCAGGCCGAGATCTCCACCTACGACCTCACCTACCCCCGCTACGGCTCCCCCCGCTCCGGTGTCGCCGTCGCCATCTTCGTCACCGAGCCCTTCTCCCACGAGGCCCGCGTCAAAGCCGACCCAGGCAAACACGCCCCCAGCGACGTCTTCCCCGTCATGAAGCTCAACCTCGTTCAGGATTTTCAAACCGGCATCTACGACTACAACGAACAAACCAGCAGCTTCCTCGCCCTGGCCTCGCTCCCACAACAGCCCGGCGGACACCTCACCAAGGTCTCCTTCTCCAGTCAGGAATGGTGCGGCCACTCCTGGGCGCAATGGCTGCGCCAACCCGATGGCCTCCACTACACCGGCCACAGCTACTTCGACGGCGAAGCCGATCGCGCCACCATCGTCCCCGCGCCCGCCGCGGGAATCACCGAAGAACAACTCTGGTTCTGGGCTCGCGGCATGGCCGAACCCCGTCTCGAACCCGGAGGCGAAGTGACGCTTCCCTTCCGCCGCTCGTTGCAGCAGGAACGCCACAGCCACCGCGAGGCCGCCTGGTTAAAAGCTCGCTTCACCCGCGAGGCCAAACCCGTCCGCGTCACTGTCCCCGCCGGAACGCTCGAAGCCGTTACCTTGCGCGCCGAAGTACAAGACGGAACCAGCTTCACCTTTACAGTCGAAGCCGCCGCCCCCCACCGCATCCTCGAATGGCGCTCCTCGGATGGCGAACGTGGCGTCCTCGTCAAATCCGACCGCCTCAAGTATTGGGAAATGAACAAGCCCGGCGGCGAAGCCGCGCTCGCCCGCCTCGGCCTGCGCCAGCGTCCCCCGCGCACCCCCTAAAAGGTCAACTTACACCATGCACTACGTCATCATCGGCAACGGCGTCGCCGGCATTACCGCCGCCCTCACTCTGCGCCAGCGCGACTCACGCGCCCGCATCACCGTCATCAGCGGCGAAAGTGACTACTTCATCTCGCGCACCGCCCTCATGTACGCCTACATGGACCGCATGAACCTCCGCGACCTCGAACCCTTCGAGCGCAAAGCCTACGAGAAACAGCGCATTGAACGCGTCCGGGCCTGGGTGCGCGATCTCGACGCAAGCCGCCACTTGCTGCGCCTCGCCGGCGGCCGCGAACTCACCTACGACAAACTCCTGCTTGCCACCGGCTCCGTCCCCAACCGCTTCGAGTGGCCCGGCCTCAGTGACGTAAAGGAGGGCGCCGTTCACTTCGTCTCCCTCCAACACCTCGCCGAGTGCGAGCGACTCACGCCCACCACCCAGCAGGCCGTCGTCGTGGGCGGCGGACTCATCGGCGTGGAACTGGTCGAGTGTCTCGTCCACCACGGCGTCGAGGTCCACTTCCTCGTGCGCGACTCCTGGTACTGGCCCATGGCCCTCGCCCGCGAGGAAGGCGAAATCATCGCCGGGCACATCAGAGCACACGGCGTCCACCTCCACCTGGAGCACGAAGTAAGCGCCGTAACCGCCACCCCCAACGGCCGCGTCGCCGGCGTTCGCACTAACCAGGGCCTCGACCTCCCCTGCCAGATGCTCGGCATCTGCATCGGCGTCCGCCCCGCCACGGATTGGCTGAAGGAGGTCGCCACGCCCCCCGCCATCGGCCGCGGCATCCGCGTCAACCAGTCCTTCCAAACCCCGCTTCCCGATGTCTACGCCGCCGGCGATTGCGCCGAGTTCACACGGCCCGACGGCTCACCCCAGGTCGAACAGATCTGGTACGCCGCCAAGCGCCAGGGCGAGCAAGCCGCCAGGGCCATGCTCGGCGACGCCGTCGAATACCGCCCGCCGCTCTTCTACAACAGCGCCAAGTTCTTCGAAATCGAATACACCACTGTCGGCGACGTCACCCGCCTCCCCGACGACGCCCGCAGCTTCTTTCACCGCCTTTCCGGCCCGCACGCCAGCATCCGCTTCATCGAACGCAACGGCGCCGTCATCGGTTTCAACATGCTCGGCTCACGCTGGGATCACACCTTTTTCGAACGCTGGATCGCCGAACGCCGCTCCATGGCTGACGTGATGCCGCAACTCCACCTCGCCCAGTTCGATGTCGAATTCGGCCGTGCCAACCTCGAAAGCGCCCGCGTCGCCTTCACTGAATACCAACGCCGCGACGGGCTCCAGGCGGCATAAGGAATCACCATGATCAAAGCCGGCAACGCCCACTGGCTCCTCCACGACGTCAAGAACCGCGGCATCACCGCATGGCTCCTCAGCGCCCTGCTCACCGCCTTCTACCTCGTGCTCTATTTCACCGAATGGTTCACACCCCCCGCCCGCGCCATCGGGCTCGATAGCAAGTGGACCCTCTACGGCCTCCTCTACACCCTCGCCGTCACCGCCGGCGGACTCTGGGTGATCCGCAAATACCGCCACAACCGCTACCAGATCGTCCGTACCTCGGTCGTCATCTTCGTCCAGGCCACCTTCGCCTTCTCCATCCCCCCACCTGCTCAAGTTCCTCCACCAACCCGAGTACTACTTCAGCTACCTGTGGCCCTTGAAGATGGACTACCTCACGCCGTCCTACATCTTCTCCCTGCCGCTGCCCTTCATCCTCTATAGCTTCCTTGGTTCCGCGCTCATGGTCCCCATCTTCGCCGCCTTCTTCGGCAAGCGCTGGTACTGCTCCTGGATCTGCGGCTGCGGCGGCCTCGCTAACACCTTCGGCGAACCCTGGCGTCACCTCTCAGACAAATCGTCGACCTCCTGGAAGATCGAGAAAATCACCATCCACACCGTGCTCGGAACCAGCCTCCTCCTTACCGCCCTGCTCTTCATCAGTTGGGGCGCGGGCAAAAGCCATCCCGAACTCGCCCGCTTCACCGTTGGCTTCCAGTCCTTCTATGGACTCATCGTCTCCTCGATGCTCGCCGGCGTGGTCGGCGTCGGCCTCTATCCCCTCGGCGGCACGCGCCTCTGGTGCCGCTTCTTCTGCCCCATGGCCGCCCTGCTCGGCCTCGTACAGAAATTCGGCCGCTACCGCATCACCGTGAAGGAGAACATGTGCATCTCCTGCGGCATGTGCTCGAAGTACTGCGAAATGGGCATCGACGTCCGCTCCTACGCCCAGGCCGGCAAGAGCTTCACCCGCGCTTCCTGCGTCGGCTGCGGTCTCTGCGCCGAAGTCTGCCCCCGCGGCGTTCTGCGTCTGGAGAACAAGAGCCACCACGACCCGCAGGAGTCTATCCTCATCCAAATCCAGCCCGCCTCCACGGCTAGGCCGCTAATCTGAGCATCGACGATGGCCCAAACCGGAATCTTCGCTCCCTTGCCCACGTCATGGTCTACAGTGCACACTCTAAAGGTGGCCCTGCCGGCGTGGCCGTCGAGCGATCCCCCCATGACCAACCCCGAAGAGGCCCAGCAAGCATCGGCGGAACCGGACGCGGAATACAGGAGAGAGTCCTCCGAAATCCTCTCCGGCCTCATGTCTCGCTACCAGCAGGCTGACCCCGCCGCCGCCGATGAACTCGTCGCCCGCCTCCATCCCATCCTCACCCGCTTCTACTACGCCCTCACCGGGAACGCCCGTCTCGTCGAAGACCTCCTGCAGGAATGCTGGCTCCGCATCCACCGCGCCCGCCACACCTACCGCCCCGGCGATCCCGTCCTGCCCTGGGTCCTCGCCATCGCCCGCCACACCCGCGTCGATCAGTATCGCCGCTGGCAGCGAACCTCCGGCCGTGAATCCAGCATCGACGCCATCGATCGCCATCCCCAGGCTGACCCCCGCTCCGCCATGGAAAACCGCCTCGAAGCCAATACCGTCCTCGCCGCCATGCAATCTCTGCCCGAAGCTCAGCGCGAGGTGCTCCTCATGCTCAAGGTGAGCGGCATGAGCGTCGACGAGGTCGCGCGCGCCACCGGATCCACCACAGCCGCCGTCAAGCAAAAGGCCTATCGCGCCTACCAGTCCATCCGTCAGGCGCTGGGCTTGCGCCAAGGGAAGGGAGAGAATTCCGATGACCTGCGCTGATGTCGACCGCCTCCTCAGTGAGGGAACTCCCATCGCCGAATTGAAACAGATCGCCGCCGTGAGCGATCACCTCCGCACCTGCGGGCGCTGCGATGAACTCCTCCGCTGGGCCGAGTCCCCCTCGCCGGATCCCGCCCTCGGCAGCGAAGCCGCCGCGCGCGTGCGCACTCTCATCCATGCCGACCTGAAGCCCGTTCGTCCGCTGCCCTCAACTCCCGCGGTGGTCACCGGCGCCATCGCCTTCGCCGTCGCAATGGCCGGCCTCCACATGCTGACTCTGGGAGCGCAAGGATGGCGGGCTCTCTCCCTTGTGCAGTCGCTCAGTCTCGGCGCCCTGTTTGCCGCCATCGTCATCCTCGCGGCGCTGAGCCTCAACGTCACCCTCCGCCCGGCTGCGCTCATTCGTCCCTGCGCTCGCGCCGCTTCTTCTGCTCCCTCTCGGCTTCGCTTCCCTGGTGGTCTTCCTCTTTGACGCTTATCCCCAGCAGCATTTCTTCGCCGAGGGCATTGCCTGCCTCTCCGGCGGCATCATGATCGCCCTGCTCACCTCAGCCATCACCTTCTCCTTCGCTCGTCGTGGTTACCCGCTCAATTGGCCCCTCACCGGAACCCTCATCGGCGCCTTCGGCGGCACGGTAGCTCTCCTCGCCCTCCAGATTTCCTGCCCCGATCACGAATCCGGCCACCTTCTCGTCTTTCACGGCCTCGCCATGCTTGCCTCCATCGCCGGAGGCTACCTCGCCAGTACCGCGCCGCGGCCTGAGCCGCCCTCTCCATCCCAGCCATCCCCACCTGCCGCCCGGCTTCTCACAACCCTCCCAAACGCGCCAGCCGAGGTTCTGAGATGCGCAACCGCCCGACCTACTGACTCCGCGAATCGATCACCGTCGAAGCCATCGCTGGCGACCGTGGCGGCGCCAACTTCCACCTCCTTCGGTTTCGGATGGTTCACTTCGATCAGTTCCAGTTGGCTTAGACCCAATACTGTTCACTTAACAACATTTCCATGCTATTCTGTTTGGGGTGGGAGGCCCCGGGAATGGCCCGAACCGTTGCAACTTTGCCTGCTGGCAGCCGCATCACCGACTACATCAGTTTGGGTGTGATTGCCAAGTTTTTTCCGCGACAGACTGTAGACGCGGCACTGCGGCAAACCGGGCGCGCCAGCGAGCGCGAACGTGATTTGCCGGCTCATGTTGTGGTCTATTACGTTATCGCCCTGGCGTTGTATATGCGTTCCTCCTACCGCGAGGTGCTGCGCTGCCTGCTGGAGGGTGTGCAGTGGTTGCTGGATCCATCGGCTGCCGTGAAGGTGGCCGGCAAGTCGGGCATCTCGCAGGCCCGCAGCCGTCTGGGACCGGAACCCCTCCGGCACCTGTATGAGGCCATCGTGGCCCCGATCGCGACGAAGCAAACCAAGGGCGCCTGGTATCGCCAGTGGCGATTGGTCAGTCTAGACGGCAGCACGTTGGACACCGCCGACACGGTGGAAAACGACAAGGCTTTTGGGCGTCCCGGCGCCAGTCGCGGCTCCAGTGCGTTCCCCAAGATCCGCTTCGTTGCGCTGCTGGAGAACGGTACGCATGTCTTGTGGGCGGCGCGAGTGAGCCGGTATGCCACCGATGAACTCACCCTGGCTGAGGACGTCGTGCCCGCGCTGAGCAAGGGCATGCTGTGCTTGGCCGACCGGTTCTTCCCCAGCTACAAACTTTGGCGAACGGCGGCACGCAGCGGTGCGGATTTGTTGTGGCGTGCCCGCCGGAATGCCCGTCTGGAGATTGACCGGCGTCTGCCCGACGGCTCCTATCTCAGCCGCATTTACCGCTCGACTTCGGATCGCCGGAACCAGCGTGAGGCAATCATGGTCCGTGTGATCGATTATTGCCTGAAAGATGTCCGGGATGCCGAACCGCTCTACCAGTTGATCACCACCATCCTGGATCCGGCCCAGGCTCCGGCCAAAGAACTGGCCGCGCTCTACCATGAGCGCTGGGAGATTGAAACCGCGCTGGATGAACTCAAGACCCATCTGCGTGGAGCCCAAATCGTCCTCCGCAGCAAGACGCCCGAGTTGGTGGAACAAGAGTTCTGGGGCCTGCTCATGGCCCACTTTGCCATCCGCGGCTTGATGCACGAGGCTGCCTTGCAAGCCGGCGAGGACCCCGACCGGCTCTCGTTCTTGCACTCCGTGCGCGTGGTCCAACGGCGCATGGCCCGCGCCGTCGCTTTCCCCCCTCGGCACTGGAAAGCCCTGCATAAGGCGATCCTCGACGAAATTCTGCAAGAGCGTCAGTTCCAGCCGCAACCGGGTCAACCCGCGTGGCGTGAAGCGCAAAATGAGCAACTATCCGCTGCGACCACGAAAGAGGCAACGCTCGTACCCGCCTCAATGTCGCCGAACGCATCAGGATCATTAAGTGAACAGTATGGGGCTTAGCCCAACGGCCTTGTCCTCACCCTCTGTGCCGCCCGCTAGAAGACCTTGCCGTGATTGGCCACGGACATCGCTGCCTCCGCTCCCCGCCAGCCCCACGCCCTAACGAACCGTCCCCACCCACTCCTCATAGCCGCGAACGAAATCATCAGGCAGCCCATACCACTTCTTCAGCGTCTCCATCGCCGGCTTCCCCCACGGCACCATACTGTTGTCCGCAGGCCCGCCCACGCCATCGGTCTCAATCTTCCACCAGTAAACGCCTGCAAACCAGGGCTTCTCCGAAAACCCCGCGAAGATCGCCTCATACGACTTCACCTGCTCCTCCATCGATACCGGGCTCGGCGGATGATCCGCCCACGGCGTCCGATGCGACCCCACCGCCGACGAATACCCGGCCTCAGTCAACAACACCGGCTTCCCATATTGCTTCGCCACCCGCTCCACCTTCTCCACAATCGCCGCCGCCGAATAGTCATCCGGCAGCGGGTAGTAATTGTCCAGCCCGATGTAGTCGAGCGCATCCCAAAACCGGATCGACTCAAACTCCTTCCCAAAGTTCGCCGCATACACCAGCGGCCCCGCATAGATCGCCCGCACCCGCGCAACCAACGCGCGCCATTGCGCCTCATCCTCCGTCAACGGCCCAAACTCCACCCCAATGCAAAACGTGTCCGCATGGATCCGTTTCGCCATTCGCGCGTAGTGCTCCACAAACACGCCATACTCCCGAAACCACAACTCGCGCTGTTGCCCCGTGAGCGGCTGATCCCCCTGCAGGTCGCCACACATGCGGCTTCAACATCACCTTCATGCCCAGCCCGCGCGCCGTGGCCGCAATGATCTCCACCCCCGCATCGCTCTCCCACGACCCCGCCCGCGCCGGCGCCATCCGCATCGTCCCCCGGTCCATCCCGCCATACGGCACCACCGCGATCGACCGAATCCCATACTCCGGCAGCCGCCGCAGCAACGTCCGCGCCTGCTCCGACTCATACCCATATCCATTCGCCGTGAAATTCACCCCGCGATGAAAGTACAACTTCGGAAACGGCGCGCCCTCCTCCGGCCTCGGCAACTCCGCCAGCACGCGCTTCACTTCGGCCTCGCGCTGTGCCGCCTGCCACTCGCGCCCCTGACGCAGCATCCCAAACATGAGGACCGACGCCACCGCCCCAACCACCGCCCAGCCTGCCCGCACCTCCCCTACCACCACTCTCAATCGAAACACCATCGCCGATCCCACCAGCAGCACGCCCGCCGCAGCGGCAATCATCCAGGCTCTCCCCCCGCCGCCAAGCAGCACGGGCAACAACGCCGCCGGTCCCGCCAACCCCACCGCCACCATCCCCGCCCGCTTCCAATACCCTCCCGCCACCGTCGCCGCCGCCCACCGCGCTCCCACCACCACCAGCACCATTCCCGCCAACCCGGCCCACACGCCCCGGCCCAGCAAGCCTCCCCGGAAGAACATGGCAACCAACCAGTTCCCGCACAAAACGAACCCAACCAGCGCCAGCGCCCGCCCCGCCACATCGGGCCACCGTCTCCGCGCAAAGCCCAGCACCACCCACGCCGCCACACCCATCGCCGCCGCCATCCCCTGCTGCCCAAACCACCCACCCGCGCCCGAGCCTCCCCGCGCGCCCGCCGACACAAACAGCGGATCCACTCTGAACGGCCCCACCTCCGCCCCTGCCAGCCAATGCAACATGTACGCCGGCGCCACCCAGATCCACACCTGCGCCGCCATATACAGTGGATAAAAACTCGCCACCCAGAACAGCAGCCGCACCGCTCCCAGCGTGCCGGCATCAACGCCGCTCCCGCTCAACCGCCGCAACAAATCGCTCTTAAACTCCGGCGTTGCCAGTGAGCAGTACGTCACCTCATCGCCACCGCCCCACGCCGCCTCCACCAGCAGATATGGCTTGCGAACAGCCGTCCCCGTGTCGTCCGCCGCTTCTTCCACCCGCGCCCGCATCGGCGAGCACTCAAGCGTTTCCGGCTTCACCAGATATCCCACCGCCAGCGCATCAAACGGATTGAAACCCTCCGCGCCAAACTCCCGCTTCCACAACTCAATCCAGTCCAGCAGCGCCGGCAGCATCCACTCCATCCCCGCATTCCGCTTCGCTGCTTTCTCCAAATCCCCGCGCGTCACCCACACGCCCGAGGAAATCTCCCACGGCGCCAGCACCAGCGGCACACGCGCCGCCAGCAACACGCGAAACGCCTCCGCATCCAACTCGAAATTCAAATCGCGAAACGGCGTCTTCTGCTTCGGCCCCGCCCGGAAACTCTGCCCCGGCCGCCGACCTGCCACCGCCACCACCCGCTCAATTCGCCCCACCAGTTCCGGATGCCGCCGCACCACCGTCGCTACGTTCGTCGCCGGACCCAGCGCCAACACCGTCAGCGGCCCCCGCCTCAACTCCGCCGCCAGCGCCCGGCTCGCCGCCGTCTCCTTCCCTAGTTCGCTACTCCCCGCCGCCCCGTCGTGAACCGACAGCCCCTCCGGCCCGAACCTCCCCACAATCTCGCGCCCAATCCTGCTCGCCGCCGCCAGATCCGCATTGCCGAACACAATGCTCACCCCGCGAATCTCCAGCTCCGGCGACGCGAACGCCTGCAGCAACGCGATCCCGTCATCCACCTCTTTGCCGCCCCGCGCCACCGACGGATCGGTATCGATCCACACCGGCACGCGCGTCTGCGCCCAAGCCACTCCCACCATCCACACACACAGCACTACGCCGCGCATACCCACTCCCTCGACAACTCCAACCATCCCCGTTTCGCCGCCAGACCAGCCGCCAGCGGAAGCTGCGCCACGCCGATCAACCTCCGCATCAACTCCGCCCCCGCGAACGCCCGCGCCAGCCGCCAGTCCACCCCTTCGCCATAAACCTCCCGCACAAGCGCGCCATGCCCCCCCGCACCCATCAGTTCCAGGTGCGCCACGAATACGCCAAGGTCATACTCCGCCATCCCCAGAAAACAGAACTCCGGGTCGATCACCGCGATCCCATCCTCCCCTCGCAGCCAGCTCCCCGGAAAGTAGTCTCCATGCACCAGCACCGTGCCATCGGCCAGATACAGCCTCCCCAACTCCGCCACCCGCGCGCAGTACGTCCTGTCCCGCTGCAGCCTCTCCGCCTCCTGCGCCAGCCCCGGCGTGATCCGCTCCAGATCCAGCCCGTTCCCTGCCCGCAGCGGAAAATCGTACTGATGCTCGTGGTTCAGCGCCCGCATCGCCCGGTTCTGAAACACAAGCGCCTCACTCGCCGTCACCTCCACCCGGTGTAACTCCACGAGGTACCGCGTCAGCTCCGCGCACTCCTCCACGGTGAACTCTCCGGTCCGGTACAAATGCGTCAAGTCGCTGCCCTCGCCCATGTCCTCCAGCCACAGCAGGTGCGACTCCCCATCGAATCCCCGCAACCGCGGCATCCTCCGCGACACCTCCGCCACCCCGCCCACGGCCCCATAGAACGCCGCCTCCACCTCCGCCCGCTCCACCGGCGCCGGAATCTGCGGATACTTCACCACCCACGGTAGCGCCTGCTTCAGAACGAAACTCGCCCCCGTGCGCGCACCCGCACCGTCATGTTCATATTCCCGTCGCCCACCCGCTCGGTAGAAACCAGCCCTCCCCCGGCGTCCCAGCCCAGCATCCGCATTTGCTCCTCAATCGTCCCCACCGCCCCGGCGTCGAGCACAAACCCAGCTGCATCATTCTCCACTGTGCGAAACCCCTCCCGAATGTATGTGTCGCCGCGCTCCAGTCTATTACGCAGTCCCACCTCCGGGCCGCAATCGGCGTCGGCGCTCCATCACTGGAAGCTCGACGCGAGATCGGCAACAGCGTCCTAAGGTGGCTGACACCACCGTGGGCGCCTCACGCGCCGGTTCCCCCGCCGTGGCCAAGCACCGGCAAGGCCTGCAGGAGTTCCGCGTATCGGCGGCCAAAATGGGCGCACGCCTGGCACTCCGCCACATGTCGTTCGACGGCGATCTTGCCCTCCGGCGACAGCGACCGGTCAGCGTAGTGCGGCAGGCATTGCAGCACCTCGAGGCACGACAGTGCGAGCGACTTGCCCGGCCCCACCGCCTCGGCCCGTCTCATCGCCGCCAGCAACCGCATCCGGGCGCGATGCAGCCGGCTCTTCATGGCCGGGAGCGTAAGCCCGAGCAGATCCGCGGTCTGCTCGCCGCTCATCTCTTCGATGTCGCGCAAAAGCAGAATCTCCCGGTCCTCGCCCTCCAGAATGAGAAACGCGGCTTCCAATTGCTTCGTCCGCTCCAGGGCCGCTGCCTGGGCGAAGGGGTCGGGCAAACGCGCCGCCCACCCCGCGCCCACCGCCAGATCGGCCCACTCTCCATCACTGATCACCACCTCACGCTGCCGTGCCCCGCGATGGAAGCGATTACGAAGGATCGTGAACAGCCACGGCCGCGGATCATCGGCGTGCGCAAGCTGGCCCGCGTGTTCGATCGCCGCCAGCAGCGTCGCCTGCACCAGGTCCTCCGCGTCCGATACCGAACCGGCCAGGCAGCGGGCGTAGGCCATCAGCGCGGGACGATAGGCCGCAAAGCGGCTGCCTGGGGCTAGCTCTTCCTCAGCGGGCAAGTGTTCCATCCGAACACAGAATACAAGGGACATGTCCCGGCCAGCCCAGTGATGAGCGGCACGATGCCAATGTAACCCCAGGCCGTTTGCGGACCCACCTGCGTCATGGCCAGTCCGCCAAGCCCTGCCAGAATCCGAACCGCGCGGTCCAGGCCGCCTTCATTCCTGTTGAACATACTGTTTGTCTCCTTCTGCTGAGAGAGAGCCACGAGCCGTGCCCAGGATTCCGCCGGCGCAAAGTTTTTTGACACCACTCCTGCGGGCTGAGCGCCGCAGTGCGCACTCGGCGCTTCCGAGTTCCGGTAGTGAATGTCTCCCCCGCTCTTCAACGGCTCTGGCCGCGCGTGGTCCTGCTTGCTAATCTGGATCCATTGCTGCGGCTGTTCATGTGTTTCTTCCTGCTGGCGCTGGGCCTCGCACCCCTCGCATCCGCCGCGACGGATGCGGCGGCCACGCTGGCCGAGGCGCGCGCACTTGCCGTCGCCGGAAACGTTAACAAAGCCGCCGAACTCTACCAGCGCGTCCTGGAAATGGCCTCCGCCTCCCCGTTCGCCCGCTCAACTCTGCGAGGCCAGAAACGCCCTGGCCTCACACGCCGTGCGGAGGGCGACTACCCCGCGGCGTCGCGCCATGCTGATGCGGCCACGAGCGAGTGTCCTGCCTCCGGACCCGAAGCCAGACGCGCCTGGAATACCCTCGGCCAGGCTCAGCTCTACTCAGGCTCCTACGCCGATGCTGTCCAGAGCTTCGCTCGTGTTCGCGACCTCGCCGTCGCCGCCGGAGACCCCCAAGCCCAGGCCTACGCCTGGAACAACCTCGGTGGCGCCCAGTATTACCGTGGCCAGTATTACGAATCGTTCCAGTGCTTCCAAGCCGCCGAACGGCTCATCCTCGCCGCCCCGCAAGCCGGTTGGACGGCCGGGCCCCGGCGCCTCACCCTGGCCAACCAGGCCATGCTCAACCAGCGCCTCGGACGCGACCTGGAGGCCCTCAAGCTCTATCGCCAGATCCGATCCTCATCGGAAGCGCTGCGGCCTGAGGAGGAAGCTCAACTGCTTGCCAACCTCGGCGCCCTCTACCGGCGGCTGGGCGACCCGCCCAAGGCCCTCGCGCAATATGAGGCCGCCCGAGGGCTCCTGTCCAAACAGCCCAACTCCGACACCCTCCTCGGCCTCACAAAAAACATCGGCATCGTGCAGTTGTTCGAAGTCGAAGAAGCCGCTCTCGCCGAGCAGAGTTTCCGGCAAACCGCCGAACTCGCCGTGCTCACCGGCAGCCGCCGCGAAGAGATGCAGGCCCACCTTTACCTGGGAGAAACTCTCTTACGGACCGGCCGGCGCAAAGAGGCCGGGCTCGAGTTCGCCCAGGCCGAGGCCCTGAGCCGCCAGTTGAAGACCGGCGAGGAACGCTGGAAGGCCCTCCACGGCCTGGCAAGGGTGGCCCTGGCCGAAGGGCGGGACGCCGATGCCATGGCCCACCTCAGTGAGGCGGCGCAACTCATCGAGGCGAGCCGCGTGGACCTCCACGATTCCAGCTTGCGCTCTGACTTCATGTCGGACAAACGCCGCGTGTATGACGATGCCATCGCCCTCCTCATACGGCAAGGCGTGCGCTCCCCCACCCAGGCTGACGATCTGTTGCGCTGGATGGAACGCTCCCGGTCGCGCCTCTTGCAGGACCGCATTCCCACCCCAAGGCCCAGCCTGGCAGCGTTACAGGCCAAACTCGACCCCGACTCGCTCCTGCTTCTCTACTGGCGCGGCGGCGCCTCTGCCGCTCTCCTCTGGATCACACGCGCGCACTGGGGCGTCAGGGCCCTCAACAGCGAAGCCCTCAACGACAGCCAGTTCGACCCGCGCCTCCGGGAACTTGCCGAAGCCGACGTGGACACCACCGCCTGGCGCTCCCGCATCGCGGCGGAGTTATTGCCCTCCAACCTACCGATCCATGATCCAGGCTTCCGCCATTGGCTCATCGTCACCGATGGCAACATCGGCGCGATCCCCCTTTGAGGCGTTGCCCCTGTCTGGCGGGCGGTTTGTCATCGAGCACGCCAGCGTGACCTATCTGCCGGCCGCCGCGCTCTTACTTGCCCCAGGCCCTCGCTCCGGGTGGCGTCTGCCCTGGCAGCGGCAACTGCTCGCGCTGGCCAATCCCAGCGGGTCGGCTGTCGCGTCAAGCTCGTTCCTGCTGCTCGGCGACCAAAATTGGAAGCCGCTGCCCAACGCGGAACGGGAGGCGCGAGCCATCGCCGCCGTGTTGCCGGGACACAGCACCGTAGCCACCGGCGCGGACGCGCGCAAGACGCTCCTCCTGCGCCAGGCCAATGAGCACACCGTGGTTCACCTCGCCACGCACGCCGTCTCTGACTCCGAGGATGCCCAGCGCTCGCGGCTCCTGCTGGCCGGAGCCGGAACCCAGTCCTGGGAGTATCTGTTCCGCGGCGAGATCGCCTCCATCCCGCTGCAACAGGTTCACCTGGTCACACTCTCCGCCTGCGAAACCGGGCACGGGCGCATCGTCAGGGGCGAGGGCTCACAGAGCCTTGCCAACGCCTTCCTGCTGGCGGGTGCGCGCGCTGCCGTGAGCACGCTGTGGCAAGTGGAGGACGCCGCCACGGCCGAACTCATGCGGGAATTCTATGCCGGGCTCAGCGCGGGGCTAAGCAAATCCGAGGCTCTGCGCCAGGCCAAATTGCGCCTTCTGCACGGCGACTCCGCCCGGCGCCACCCCGCCTACTGGAGCGCCTTCGTCCTGACCGGCGATGGCTGGTCGCCGTTGCCGCCCGTCGTGCCCTGGTGGTGGCTGGGCGCCGCCCTCGCGGTGGCGCTGTCGCTTGCCGCAATCGCCGCCGCGCGCCTTAGTTTGAGGCGGGCGGCAGCGAAGCGAACATGAGTGGTTGGATATCCCCGGCGGCGGGATCAGCCACCAGCGGCACATACTGAACCGGCAGCCCGGAATAGATGCGCAGGAACGCCACGCAGCCCGGCGGCACCGTCATCAACTCCGGCAGCGACTTCACAAACTCCTCCCCTGGAGCCAGCGTCACCGTCGCCGAGGCGATTGGCTTCAAAAAGGGGGACAGCACCGACACCGTGACCGTGGCCGCCGTCCGGTTCGGGTTCTGCAACGCGATTCCCGCCACCTGGTTCGGACGCAAAAACGGATACACGCCAATCGCCGCCGCAGCGCTCCGCATGGCGAAAATGGGCTCGCTTTGTTCCAGCAGCGGCAGCGTGCTTGCCGTCCGCCGCTCACCGCGCAAATAGGAGAAGTAGAAGACGTTCGGCTGATTGCGCTGCCGGACCCGAATTCTCTTGCCGTCCAGGTCGAACGCCGTCCGTGCGGTCATGAGGATCTCCCCTGAGTTGACGAACCGCGTCTCCAGATCTTCGACATACTCCAGGTCCACCCTGACGTCCGGCTGAAACCCCGTGCCGAGGATGCGGAACGACTCTCCCGCGGCGATCCTGCCGCCGCCCGGCACGACATTGTTCACGGCCACGCTCCCCCCCACAGTCACCGACCCCGGCTTGGACTCCTCCGCGTAGGGAAGCCCCAACGGGCTGAGCCACTGCGACGTGTCGAGGTTGACACTCACCGGCATTCGTGCCCCGGGCAAGGCGTTTCGCGGCACCCCCACGGCGATCGTGAGCACCGGATAATCGGGCTCCATGCCCAGCGTCGCGCTGGGATCGTTGAACCGCACCTGCAACCCGCCCTGTTTACGATAGGCAATGCCGCTCACGGTTCCCCGCGAGCTGTACAGCGCAATGCCCAGCAGATCAAACGAGAAGTCCATGTCCATCTCCATGTTCCCGTGGATGATCGGCTTGGGCTCCGTGACGCTGACCTTGATCTGCGCCACGCTGCCCGCCGGCGCCACCTCCTCACTGACCCGCAGGCCAATCTGCTGTTGCCCAAACGCGGGCGCAAGCATCACGAGAAACGATAGAGACACGAACCGGGTGTGTGGTGCGGACATGAGAAACCTTATCTGCGACGCGACATCAGGCGGAAGCGCGTCGCCTCCGAAATGGCAATCTGCTTACCAGCTTGATCAACCGCCGCCACTTCGAACAAGAGTGTTTTTGTAAAAGCAATGTGAATTCTCGCCGCCGCCGGCAACGGCGCTGAAGTCCCGGCAACCGCCGTCTTCCAGAGTTCGTTACCATCCACCTCCAGCATCCTGACGTGATACCGCTGCGCGCCCGGCACGGCGGTCCACGTCACCACGGACGGCACAACGGAAACGTCGCCGGAAGGTGTGATCCCGGTGACCTTGCCCGAACGGTAAACACCACTCCCGCTGAACTCGCCGCCCGTGTCCACCATCCGCCCGTGCCGCACGTACAACCCCACGCTGACGGCCAACACCAGCGCCGCGCCTGCGAAAGAGAGCCGCGGCAGCGTGAACAGCGCCGTCAGCGATCCCCACCAGGAGGGCGTTCTCTCCACACGCCCGGGCGCGGCCGACAGTAGCCGTTCACGATCCCCTCCGAGGGCTCGCGCCACCGCGCGCACATCCTCCCGTTGCCCTTCCGGAACCTCGGCGCCTAGGAACTCCCGCAGCATGGCCAGTTCGTTGCCGCATCGCGCGCACGACGCAAGGTGCGAGCTGAACACCTGCATCTGTTCCTTCGCCGCCGCCGCGCGCGCATACGCATCCAACTGCTCGATTGTGAGGCAATGCGCAGTCGCCGAGACGGCTTCCCGAATCAGGTGCTCCCCGTCCGGCTGTTGAGGTGTGGACATGCTCAGATCCCTCCCTTCTTCGCTCCGCCGCCACGTTCCAGCGCCCTCTGCAGCTTTCGCCGCGCGCTCACGATGAAGGCCTTTGCGCCGCTTGCATTCTCCAACCCCAGCGCGCGCGTCACCGCTTCCAGGCTGAGTTCCTCGCCATAGTGCATCACCATCACCCGCTGCTCGGTCTCATCGAGTTCGTCCCGCATCAGGCGCCGCATCTCGTCAACGCGCCCCCGCCGGATCAATTCCTGCTCGGCGCTGGGCGTGGCCTCGTCCAGCGGTTCCACCACGATTGGCTCCATGGCGTCCTCTCTGCGCACCGCCCTCGCCTTCACTGAGTTGAGGCAATGGTTGCGGGCCACGGTGTACAGCCACGTGCTGAAGCGCGCGTTCCCCTCGAAGCTGTCCAGTCGTTCGAATACGCGAAGAAAGATCTCCTGGGCAAGGTCGGTGGCCAGTTCGCGGTCTCCGGTGTGGCGCCAACACCACGCCGCCACCCGCTCGGAATACCGGCTGAACAACTCGTTCAAGTAGGGATCGTTCCGCGGAGGGCCTTCGCCTGAGCGGAATCGGAAGATCAGTTCCTCGTCGCCGAGGTGCTGCATTCCGGTCAGTATAGCTCTCCATCGGTCCCTCCATCCGTTCAGACAGCCCTGAAATGGCTCCGGAACAAGAAATGTCACAACTGCCCGCAAAACTGTTCACGCTCGTAAACTCGCAATTTTTCCGCTCCCGGCTGTTCCGCCCCTCCCTCCGCGCTGTCCTACCGTGCAACTGGGCTCTTGAGCGCTCAGCCAAGAAACGGAGACACCAACATGACACTCAACAGACGATTCTTCAGCCTCTGCGCGGCCGCATTCCTGCTCGCCGTGCCGGTCCTGATGGAGGCCAAGGGCGCCGCCGAAACCCGCCTTCGCGCCGCCTTGACCGGCGCACGCATCAACAGCTTGACCCCCTCCGGCCACGCCGACTTCCGCGCCCGCCAGGGAAGCTCGCGCCTCAATGTCGAGGTCGAAGACGTCAACGTGGCCCCCGGCACCGTCCTTGATGTCTACCTCGATGGCGCGCAGATCGGCACCATCACTGTCGCCCCGGTCACCCTCGGCGGTGAACTCGAACTCAACTCAAACGACGGCGACATGGTGCCCGCGCTGAAGGCCGGCGCGCTCGTCGTGGTCAAAAACGGCCCCAGCGCCGTCGTAGCCGGAGTGTTCTAACCGCCAACAGCGGGCGAGCGGGCGCACTTGGGCTGCGCCCGCTTCCACTCGCCGCGCGTGCTCAGTTCCAGCCAGACGAGCCTCGCTGCCAGCGCCCGCCCCGAGTTCATCAAGACAACAGATGGGAAATGGAGTGAATATGAAAACGATACTTGCATGCATGATGCTGCCCGCCCTGCTGGCGGCTGCTGATCCGGACGAGTTGCGCCTGCGCACCTCTTTGGCTGGCGGGCCGATTCGGGGCGTTGTCCCCGATGGCCACGCGGACTTCAAGCTGCGCCCCTCGCGCGGCTCCATGGCCTTCTCCGTCGAAGTGGAGGATGTGCAGCTCCCCACCGGCACACGCCTCGACATCCTCGTGAATGGCGCCTACGTCGGCCAAATGGCCGTCTCCGGCCCGCCCGCCATGGGCGCGGAACTGGAACTGAACACACAGGACGGCGCCCAGGTGCCTGCCCTCAAAGCCGGTGACGTCATCGAGGTCCGCGCCGGCTCGGCCGTCCTCCTCAGCGGTGTCCTCCAAACCACTCCTCTCATCGATTCCCTCCGCAACTCCCCGCCGCGTTCCACCGTTCCCGCCGCCTCCGCCGGCGCCTCCCTGCCGCAACTCACCGGCCAGGAGCCGGCACGCCTCCGCACTCCCCTCACCGGCGGCGCACTCGCCGGCCTCCAGCCCTCCGGCCACCTCGACTTCCGTACCGACTCGGCCCGCGGCTTCACCCGGCTCAGCGTCGAGGTGGAAGACGTCAACCTCCCCGCCGGCACCGTCCTCCAAGTCGAGATCGAAGGCCGCGTTGTCACCACCTTCCGCCTCGGCCCCGGCGGCTTCGCCGAACTCGAACTGGACAGCCGCAACGGCGATCTCGTCAACCAGATCCGCGCCGGTGCGGGCGTGCGCATCCTCAGCCCCAACGGCCCCATCCTCTCCGGCGGCATCCAACTCATCACGCCCTCTACCACCGCCAACTCCAATGCCGGCGCCACCACCCCTTCCTCCACCTCCCCCACGACCGGTGGTAACGGGGAAACGCGCGTCCGCACCCCCCTCGCCGGCGGCGCCGTGAACGGACTCCAGCCCAGCGGCAAGGCCGACTTCCGTGTCCGCGGCGCGGGCAGCCGGCTCAACGTCGAAATCGAAGACGTCAACCTGCCCCCCGGCTCGGTCGTCGACGTCTTCGTAGGCAACCAGCGCATCGGCACCATCACCGTCGGCCCGCCCCCCATGCGCGGAGGCGAACTCGAACTCAACACCAACGACGGCGCCACCGTGCCCGCCATCCGCCCTGGCGACCAGATCACCATCCGTACCGCGGCCCAGGGCGTCCTCGTCACCGGCGTCGTCCAGACCTTCTCCTTCAGCGAAGTGCCCCCCGTTCCCCCGGCTGCCGGCTCGGGTAACTCCGGCAACTCCGGCGGCTCCAACTCCAACGCCAATCAAGCAGGCGACGACCGCGGCGGCAACTCCGGCAACAGCGGCTCGGGCTCCTCCAATAGCGGCTCTGGTTCGAGCAACAGCGGCTCTGGTTCCTCCAACAGTGGTTCGGGTTCTAGCAACAGCGGTTCGGGCTCCTCCAACAGCGGTTCGGGCTCAAGCAACTCTGGTTCGGGCGGCTCCTCCAACAGCGGCTCCGGTTCGAGCAACAGTGGTTCGGGCTCATCCAATAGCGGCTCGGGTTCAAGCAACTCCGGTTCAGGTTCCTCCAACAGCGGTTCGGGATCAAGCAACAGCGGTTCCGGCTCGTCGAACTCCGGCTCCGGCGGCAGCAACTCGGGCGGCTCCAACTCTGGCGGTAGCGATTCCGGCTCCGGCAAAGGTGGCGGCTCCGACGACCCGCCCGGCCACAATTAACGGGCAACCATCACCGGTTCTCCTCCGCGCGGACTGAGAGCGCAAACCCTTGGTCCGCGCTCTTTTTCCGTGCCTCTCTCCCGCCCCACCCGCTTACCATCCAACTCCGCCTGCGGTACATTCCTCATCAGCCGCTATGCGCCGCCGCCACTTCCTCCTCTCCACCGCCGCTGCCGCCGCTTCCCCATCGCAAGTCCCCGGTGCTCCTCTCCCCTGGTATCGCCGCGCCTACCGCTGGGGCCAGACCAACATCACCGAAAACGATCCCGCCCGCTACGACATCGACTGGTGGCGGAAATACTGGAAGCGCACCCACGTCCAAGCCGTCATCATCAACGCCGGCGGCATCGTCGCCTACTATCCCAGCAAATTCCCCCTCCACTACCGCGCTCAGTTCCTCAATGGCCGCGACCTGTTCGGCGAGCTCACCGCGGCCGCGCACAAAGACGGCATCTTCGTCATGGCCCGCATGGACTCCAACCGCACCACCGAGGACTTCTACCGCGCCCATCCCGATTGGTTCACCCGCGACCGCGGCGGACAGCCCTACCGCGCGGCCGATAAGTACATCACCTGCATCCACAGCCCCTACTACGACGACTACCTCCCCGGCGTCCTGCGCGAGATCATCGAGCGCTCCCGCCCCGACGGCATCACCGACAACAGTTGGGCAGGCATGGGCCGTGAGAACATCTGCTACTGCGCCAACTGCGTGCGCAGCTTCCGCGAACACGCCCGCCTCGACCTGCCCCGCGAAGCCAACTGGAACGACCCTGCCTATCGCCAATGGATTCTCTGGAGCTACGCGCGGCGCATCGAAGTCTGGGAGTTGAACAACCGCGTCACGCAAGCCGCCGGCGGCCTCGATTGCATCTGGTCAGGCATGAACAGCGGCTCGGTTTCTTCACAGGCGCGCTCGTTCCGCGATCTGCGCGAGATCTCGCGTCGCGCCCACATCCTCATGCTCGACCACCAGCGCCGCGACGGCGACACCGGCTTCCAGCAAAACGGCGACACCGGCAAGCGCGTGCATGAACTGATGGGCTGGGACAAGCTCGCGCCGGAAAGCATGGCCCTCTACCAGTCCGGCCCCGGCTACTTCCGCCTCGCCAGCAAGACCCCAGCGGAAGCCCGCATGTGGATGATCGCCGGCCTCGCCGGCGGCATCCAGCCCTGGTGGCACCACGTCTCGGCTTATCACGAAGACCGCCGCATGTACCGCACCGCCGAACCCGTCATGACCTGGGCCAAGGCCAACGAACGCTATCTGGTGAACCGCACACCCGTCGCCTCCATCGGCGTTGTCTGGTCGCAGCGCAACACTGACTTCTTCGGCCGCGACGAAGCCGCCGAACGCGTCGATGCCCCCTACACCGGCTTCATGCACGCCCTCGTGCGCGCCCGCCTCCCCTATCTGCCCGTACACATCGATGACCTCGAGCGCGACAGCGGCCGCTTCTCCCTGCTCATCCTGCCCAACCTCGGCGCCCTCTCCGATGCCCAATGTGCCGCCATCCGCTCCTACGTCGAACGCGGTGGCTCGCTGCTCGCCACCGGCCTCACCTCCCTCTACAACGAGTGGGGCGACGCGCGGCCCGACTATGCGCTCAGCGACCTCTTCGGCGCCCACCGCATCACTCCCGCGCCCGCTCTGCCCGCCACGCGGCCGGCCCGGCGTGGCGCTGCGGAATGGTCATCGCCCGACGGCCACACCTACCTCCGCCTCATTCCCGAACTCCGCGCCAACGTCGACGGCCCGAAGTCCGGCGACGAGCCCCCCGTCCAAGGCACGCGCCACCCCGTGCTCCACGGCTTCGACGAAACCGACATCCTCCCCTACGGCGGCATGCTGGAGGAACTGCGCCTCGACCCCGGCGTGCACGTCCCACTCACCTTCGTGCCGCCGTTTCCCACCTACCCTCCGGAAACCTCCTGGATGCGCCAGCCCAAAACAGAAATCCCCGGGCTCGTGCTCTCCTCCCGCGGCCCTTCCCGCATCGCCTTCCTTCCCGCCGACCTCGACCGCCGCTTCGCCCGCGAGCACCTCACCGATCATGGCGACCTCCTTGCCAACCTCATCCGCTGGGCCGCCGGCGACAGCCTGCCCTTCTCCGTGAAAGGTCCCGGCTTTCTTGACTGCCACCTCTACCGCCAGCAGTCACGCCTCATCCTCCACATCGTCAACCTCACCAGCGCCGCCACCTGGCGCGCGCCGCTCGAGGAACTGATCCCCGTCGGGCCGATCGAAGCGACTCTCCAACTCCCCAGCGGCCTCCGCCCCACCACGGCCCGTCTCCTCGTCTCGGGCGGCGCCCGCAACTTCACTCTCCGCCACGGCGTGCTCGAACTCCTGCTGCCTGGCATCCTCGATCACGAGGTTCTCTGCATCGAATAGACCCGGCGCCGACAAACTCTGCCACCGGCGTCCTGTTCGGCATCCGCCGTCCGCCAGGCCATCATCACGCCGGCTTCTGCCCGCCTGGACTTCCTGCGTGCTGGCCGGCGTCTCGTCCGGTCCGATCGTGCCATCTGTCAGCTCCAACCGCGCGCATCACTCCGCTCCTCCGCTCAGCAGGTCCACAGTCACAAGCACCGCGGAAATTTCCCGTAAGTGGATCTTCTTCAATCTCTGGCAGAACATCGACCGCGGCTCGTCGAGAGAACCTGCCAACCGGCCGGATCTTGGCGCCAAGTCCTGCCGCGAACCTGGCCAATCGAGGCAAACCGCTGTCCTTCAAAGGCTTGCCCGATCATCCTGGTTTTGGCACAGGTGAGCGTGAGGTTCGGGGGGGGCACAGCCGAAAACGCAAAAGCCGGTCTCCCGAAGGAATCCGGCCTCATAACGCCTTATTTATCAATAACTTCTGGAGCCACCCGCCGGAATCGAACCGGCGACCTGCTGATTACGAAGTACAGGAACCGGTTCCAAACCATCCAATGGCTCTATACTGATTGCTCTGTTTTCAACAACTTGGGGAATCTGCTCGCTCGGTCAGTAACCCCAAGGCACCCAGTCTCGTAGAGGGGTTCGCGCTAGCTGCCCCCTATCAGGAATTAATTTCTTCGTTGAATAGACTCCAACTTCATTAAAATGCTGCAACCTCTGTTGTCTTCTCTTCTGGTCTTCCTTTCTCCGTTCTCTCTTTCCCCATGTCCTTTTTTTTCTTTTGCCTTTTTGCTCCAAGCCCTTTTCTGTGGTCCGAACACGCACTTTCCTCGTAGCGGAGATCAAACCCGGCCCGCCCGGATCCGATATCCTGACGACGCGGTGAGCGATGAGCACGTGCGTTGGACGGTTTCGACCTTAGGACTGCGACGGGCATCGCGTAGTGAAGTAATTTCCAGCAAGACGAAGTTCGAACGGAAATCTGAGAAGCCGACAGTAAGGAGCCAGGATGCGTCAGAGAGAAGGCCGGTGCGTCATCGGATCGAAGATGCCCCAATTCAGGAGACTTCCTATGGCGAACGAGATCCTGCTCGGGGTGCCAGCGCCGAGGCCGTTGGCTCGGTAGGCTGAGGCGGGTCCGGCCCGGCTCACTACTTCTCGATGATGGAGCCGGATTGAGCAGTCCATCGGGGGCTTTGGGCGCCATGAACTCCTCGCGGGCTAAAGAGAGGATCACGGCGGCGCTTGCCAGGATCCGTTTAAATACCGGAGGTTGAGCGGTCCCAGCGATGACGGGCACGGCCCTTCCACGGCCCAGAGCCAAAGGAGCGAGTGTGAGAATGTGAAGACGCCGCCATATGTCCAGCGGGGAAGCCCTGCTTGCGTGTTCCGTCTCTCATTCTCGATAGAGCAAAGGCAGCGAAAACACCACTCAATTGTAACCAGCCCCTGAATGAGCGAGCGTGGGCTTCTTGAGTATGCGCAGCCTACCCCCAAACGTGAACCTTCTACTTTATTTGTGCGACGCCCGCATCTCCAGCCCAGTGGAGGATCTCAAGCAACCGGCGCTTCGATGTTTGGATTTAAAACGTTTGTTCGAAGAGGGAACAACTCAGTAAGATGAGGAGGGTTGAATGGACTCGTTCGTCCATTTCCGGTTTGTGCGGTGCTTCTCTCGCTGTCACGTGTGCGAATTGTGCCGCGTGCGAAGTGCTTTGCGCCGGAGCAGCGCGGAGAGCTTCGGCTACCCGCAGGACGGCAACTCCAGCAAAGCGATGACAACGCATCGGGCAGTTGCGCTTCGCCTGATTGTCGTCCAACCGAGTGCTGCTCGATGCCAGCGTCTTGGCTATCATAAGTCTCGACCCCATTGAACCTCGCTAAGTCGAGCGGCAGCCCTCCCCGATCTAATACCACCCACCCAAAGCCCTGACTTCCGCCGAATCCGAAATCCGATTCCTGGAGGTTCGTGTGTCTACCATCCGGACTCTCACTGTCGGCCTGGCAGCCGCATGGTTGGCAGTCCCTGGTTCGGCTCAAACCAAGCCGGATTCGTCCCCAAGCGCGTTGCTGGCAAAAGCGATAGAGAGCAACCGGGATCCGCTGGCTGTCAGTCAGCGGATCGACGAGGCGCGAGGCTTGCTGCGCCAGGCGGGCGTCCGGGCCTGCGCCCTGTTGGAAGTGAGCGGGACCACCGGCCGGGCGCTCGGCGGCCTGGTCGGCGAGGGAGCAGTTCGGCGCAGGTATCTCGCAGACTTTGGAGACTCGCTGAAAGCGGCCTCCGCTGATCTGGTCGCTTGAGAAACAGCTTGCCCTCGCCGAGGGCGGAGTACGTGACGAACGGGTTCGCCAGCTTCGATTCTGGAGGTCCGTGCCTGATACGCGAGAGTATGCCGCCGAGGACGAGCGGACTGTAGATCGTTGTCATTTCCAATAGTGCCTTACCGCCGTTCGCTGGAATTGACGGAGGCCCCGCGTCGAACAGGGCGATGCGGCGGCGCTCGAACGAGACCCTCCTCCGTTGAGTTGGCTGGGACCGAGGCGGCACCGCGCGGCGATCGCCGGAAGGATGTCGAGGCGCGCTGCCAACTGGCCAAGCTCGCGGACTCCTGTAGGATTCGCGGCTGTTGGAACCGCCAGTCAGCGGGTCGCTTCTTGCGGAAGTCCGGCTGGATCTTGGGGAACTCGTTGTAGTCGTTAGCGCAACGCCCCCGATCCTGAGAGCCGCAACCTTCCGTCCGGGAACAGGGCGAGGCTTGGGCGGTCGCCAGGCGCAGACCGAAGGCGAAAAGCGGATTGCCCACGCTCGGTCGATACAACCGCGTCTATTCGCGATATCCACGAGCAACTGGGGCTGACGCCGCCGGGAGGTATCCCCAACCGTCCTGCAGCGACCGCGACGACGTGCAAGTAACTGTCGGAGTCCCGATTCCACTGTTCGGGCGCAGCCGCAACCTCGGCAACATCGAAGCCGCGGTGGCGAGAGAACGCGAGGCGCGCAGTACCGGCGTGAGTTTTCGAACGTTCCATTCCGGCTGAGGTCGAGTCGGCTTCTGGTGGTGCACAGCGCGCCAAGCCTATCTAATGTTGTGATCAGACCGTATTGAGACAAGCCGGCGCGTACCTGGAAGTGATCCAGAGCGCCTTACCGGCTCGGCTACCACCCCGCTTGGTTAGACGTAATTCGCGAGCAGCGCCGGCTGCTCGATGGCCGCAACTGGCGGCGGTGGACGGAAAGCTCGAAGTGGAACGCGGAATGGCGGACCTCGAAAGGGCGGCGAAGCGGAGGGAGAACCGCAATGAGATACGGAATACTGCTTGTCCTGTGCCTTGCCCTGGCATCCTGCGCGAGGAAGGAGGCGGCGGAAGCCGTCAGGCCTGAAAGAACGGGCGACGAAGCGCACGCCGAAAAACACATCGGAAGAAGCGAACGTCGTCGAGTTGAGCGCCGAAGCCCAGCGCCGCGCTGGGCCGTCATCGAGGAGGTGAAGCCGGCAAGGTCGAGGTCCAGATCAAGGCGACCGGAACGGTGCAAGCTCCATCGACAGCCGCAGGCATTGTTCACCTCCGCCTTCTGGCGCGCGGACGCGTTATGCGGGTGCCGGCCAGGATCGGCGACCGCGTGGAAAAGGACCAGGTGTTGGCCCACTTCGACAACATCGAGGCTGGCGAGCTATCGAGTCAGATCGATGCCGTACGCGCCGGAACTTCAGCGCATCCGGAATCCAATGGCGAATTCCCGGCGTCAGCCGACAGAGCCCGAAACCTCCTGGAGGTCGGCGCTGTTCCGGCCAGGGCGGAATATGAAGCCGCCGAGTCCGAAGCCAGGGCGCTGGAAGAGGCCGTACGCGCGCAGCAGAGCACCCTGGCGGGGATCGAGACCCGGCCCAAATCGCTTCGGGGCCTCCTTTCAACGGTGACGCATCCCCTGACGACGATTCGTGTGCGCCCTTTGCTTACGTCGTCATCAAGACCGAAGCCGCGCCGGGCGATGTAACTGATCTGGAGCAGCATCCTCTTTCGGTCGCCGACCTCAGCCGCGTGTATGTCGAGGCTCAGGTGCATGAGAAGGACTTTGGCCGGATCCGGATCAATCAGCCTGTGTTCATCACTGTGGATTCTTTACGCCGGCGAGATCTTGAGGCCAGGGTGGCGGCGATCATGACATCCTCAATCCGGCAGACGCGCGCACGGCTGCCGTCCGCTGCGAACTTGCAACCCTGGAGTGCAAATTGAAACTCGAGATGTTCGCGGTGAATCTCGCGATCCCGACCACGGACACGCACATGGCGCTGACCGTACCCTCCAGCGGTCCAGACCATCAACCGCAGGCAGGTCGTTTTTGGTCAGGGAAGGCGGATCTGCACTTGAGGCGCGCGAAGTACAGGTGCTGGGCGATGGCGTCCGGCTCGAGATCAGCGGGGCCTGAAGGAAGGAGAACCCGTCGTCGTGAAGGGCGCGTTCCAGCTCGTCGGCGTTCCTGGGCCGGGCGAACTGGAATCGGAGCACGGCCATGATTGATCGCGCATTGGCCTGGAGCATTTTCGTTACCGCTACGCCGTAGTGGCGCTGGCAGGATTGTTGGTGATCGCCGGCGCCTACGCCGCGCTCGATCTTCCCCGTGGACGCAGTTCCTGATGTCACCACCAATCAGGTGCAGATCATCAGGAAAAGCGCCCCCGTTCACGCCACTCGAAATGGAGCAGTACGTCACCTTTCCCCGATCGAGGTCGCAATGAGCAACCTTCCGCAGAAAGAGGAAGTGCGTTCGATCTCGCAGTTCGGGCTGTCGCAGGTAATCGTGGTGTTCGATGACGGCGTCGATATTCACCGCGCCCGGCAACTCGTGCTCGAGAGGCTGCTGAGGCAGCAGCAGTTGCCCGATGGAGTCATTCCTGAACGGGCACCTCCTCCGGTGAGCACTGGTCTGGGGGAGATCGTGCTCCACCCTTGAAGTTCAGCCCGGCTCGCCCAAGAGGTACAGCCTGATGGAACTCCGGACGGTGCTCGACTGGTTCCCTCAAGCCTCAGCTTCTTGACCGTCCTGGGCGTGATTGAGGTCAACAGCTATGGGGGCGAAGAGCAGCAGTACGAAGTTCTGCGGACCCAGCGAAGCTGGTCGGCTTCCGGCTCACGGTGCCGCAGGTGATCGAGGCGCCTTCCAGCAACAACCTGAATGTCGGCGGTGCGTATCCTGGAGCGCGGCGGCGAAGCAGCAACTGATCCGGGGGCGTCGGCATGATTGAGTGCTGCGCGACATTGGGAGAATGTGGTGTTGGCCGCAGGCGGAGGAACACCAGTGTATGTGCGCTCGGTGGCTACGGTGCGATACGGATCGCAGATCCGGCAGGGTGCGGCGACGCGTAACGGCAAGGGCGAGACCGTCATGGGCGTGGCGATGATGCTCAAGGGCGAGAACAGCCGGCAGGTCGCTGGGCGCGTCGTGGAAAGACTCAAGCAGTTAGAGAAGGCGATGCCGCCTGGAGTCGGAATCAACATCTTCTATGACCGGAGGGATCTGGTGGACCGCACCGTGCGTACGGCGGTGAAAAACCTCGCGGAGGGCGGCTTGATCGTCGTCGCGGTGCTGTTCCTTTTCCTGCTGCAGATCCGAGCGGGCCTGATCGTGTCGGCCGCGATCCCTCTATCGATGCTGGTCGCCATCATCGGCATGAGGCAATTCAACATCTCGGCAAACCTGATGAGCCTCGGCGCGATCGACTTCGGGCTGATTGTCGATGCGGCGGTGATCATCGTCGAGAACTGCGTGAGGCGGGCAGGAGCGCCATCGGCTCGGCCGGGCGTTGAGCGGCCAGGAACGCCGCGCGGCGATTCTGGCCGCCAGCGTCGAGGTGCGCAAGGCGAGTCAGTTCGGCGAAATCCTGATCATTGCGGCCTACCTGCCGATCGTCTCGCTGGTTGGGATAGAGGGCAAGATGTTCCGCCCCATGGGGCTCACGGTGATCCTCGCGCTTTCGGGAGCGCTCGTTCTGAGCCTGACGCTGATTCCAGCGCTGTGCGCCATCTTCCTCAAGGAGGGAAAGTCGCCGCACCAGACGGCACAGACGGAGGGCGAGATGGAGAGAGAACCTGGTCGTAGGCGCCTGCAGCGCCTCTATGTGCCGGTTCTCGAATTCACGCTTAACCATCGAAGGCTGACGATCGGCATCGCGCTGGCGTTCGTCATCGTCTGTAGCGCCCTGGCCACGCGGCTTGGGTCGGAGTTCCTGCCAAAGCTCGAGGAGGGTGCTCTCGCGATCAATGCCGCCAGACTTCCTGGCGTCTCCTGCCTGGAGTCGGTGAACATGACCAACTCCATGGAGCAGGCGCTGCAGGAGTTCCCGGAGGTCACTGAGACCGTGACGCGCATTGGCCGGCCGGAGATCGCCACCGATCCGATGGGCATCAACCTCAGCGATACCTACGTCCTGCTGAAGCCGCGGGAACAGTGGACCTCCGCGGCATCGCGCGAAGAACTGGTGGAAAAGATGGAGGCCAAGCTGAAGGAGCTTCCGACGATGGCCTACACCTTTTCTCAACCGATAGAGTTCCGAATGATGGAATTGATCGAAGGCGTTGGCTCACGCTCCGATGTCGTCATCAAGATCTTCGGGGAGGACCTCGACGAATTGCGCGAGCAGGCCGGCCGGGTCGCCAAAGTTGTAGCCGGCGTGAGAGGCGTTGCTGACCTGAAGGTTCAGCAGTTGAGCGGTCAGCCGGTGCTCAGCATCAAGGCGAACCGCGAGGCCATCGCGCGCCATGGGATCAACGTTTCCGACGTTCAGGAATTGATCCAGACGGCGATTGCGGGCTCCGAGGCGGGCCGTGTCCTTGAGGGATTCAAGCGCTTCGGCCTCGTCGTGCGGCTCGACCCTTCAGTACGCTCTAGCGCGAGCGACTTCGCCAATCTGCTGGTGGCAACGCCCACGGGGCAGAACATTCCGCTGGCTCAACTCGCGAGTTTGAAGAGCGAGGAGGGTCCACTCGAGGTCAGCCGGGAGAACGGCCAGCGCCGAATCTCGATCGAGGCGAACGTGCGGGGACGCGACGTCGGCAGCTTCGTGGCGGGAGCGCAGTCCAGAGTCCAGCAATCGGTGAAACTCAAGCCCGGATACCTCATGGTCTGGGGTGGCTTGTTCGAGCACCTCGATTCCGGCAGGGCTCGCCTGATGGTGGTGGTGCCCCTCACCTTCCTCCTCATCTTCGTTCTGCTGTTCATCACCTTCCACTCCGTCGGGCAAGCCGCTCTGGTGTTCACGGGGATTCCCTTCGCCATCACGGGCGGGGTCCTATCGCTGCTTGCACGCGACCTGACGTTCTCGATGAGCGCTGGCGTCGGATTCATCGCCGTCTCGGGCGTGGCCGTATTGAACGGAGTCGTGATGATGGCGTTCATCAACCAACACAAGCAATCCGGCGTGAGTTGGGCCGAAGCGGTTCGAAGCGGAGCCTCGGCGAGGCTCCGGCCCGTGCTGATGACGGCGGCTGTCGCGAGTTTCGGTTTCCTGCCGATGGCGCTGTCGTCCAGCGCAGGTGCGGAGGTGCAGCGGCCGTTGGCCACCGTCGTGATCGGCGGACTGGCTACCTCCACGCTCCTCACCCTGCTCGTGCTGCCGACAATGGTGTTGAGTTGGGAATCAAGGAAGGGGGATTGACGCAATGGCACGTCCCATTCAACCGGTTCTCAGGTACAAGATCGAAGGCATGGATTGCGCCGAAGAGGTTGGCATCCTCAGGCGGGAAATTGGCCCGATGGTCGGGGGTGACGACCGGCTCGCTTTCGATGTCCTGAACGGCGTGATGAGCGTCGCTGGTCTGGCCCCCGAAGATCAAGGACGGCTGATCGAAGCCATCGGGCGAACGGGTATGCGCGCTCGGCCTATCGTGCCGGCGCGCGTTCCGCACGAGTCCACATGGTGGGCACGGCGAGGCCGATTGGCGCTGACAGCAACCAGCGGCATCTTGACGGCCGCAGCCTTTGCAGTTCACGTGCTGATTGCAGGCGGCCTCACTTTGGCGATCGGATCGGAGGGCTTGGGCCACGCTGAGGCGGCGCCGCTTGCGGCGCGGTTCCTCTACCTCCTGGCAATCGCGGCGGGGATCTACTTCGTCCTGCCGAAGGCGCTCTTCGCCGTCCGGCGCGTGCGGCCGGACATGAATCTCTTGATGGTAATCGCGGTCCTTGGCGCGGTCATGATCGACGAGTGGTTTGAGGCCGCGACGGTCTCCTTCCTGTTCTCTCTCTCGCTCACGCTCGAGTCGTGGAGTATTGGCCGCGCCCGGCGCGCGATCGAGAAGCTTCTGGATCTTGCACCGGCGGTCGTCAGGGTGGTTGGGAGCGACGGTACAATCCAGGAGTTGCCGCCTGAGACCGTTCCGGTTGATTCACGGTTAGTCGTTCGACCCGGTGAGCGAATGCCGCTCGATGGCGAAGTGTTGGCTGGGACGAGCGATGTCAATCAGGCGCCCATCACGGGTGAAAGCCTTCCAGTTTCGAAAGGTCCAGGATCTCTCGTCTTTGCGGGGTCGATGAATGGCCAAGGCGTACTGGAAATCCGCTCCACCAAGCTGAGCGGCGACACGACCCTGGCCCGAATCATCCGCCTCGTTTCCGAGGCGCAGCAGAAGAAATCCCCCTCCGAACAGTGGGTGGATCGATTTGCCCGTCATTACACCCCCGCGGTCATGGCACTCGCCTTGCTCGTTATCGTCGTTCCAGTTCTGATGTGGGGCCAGCCCCTCGATCGATGGCTTTATCAGGCGCTCGTTCTGTTGGTCATCGCCTGCCCTTGCGCATTGGTCATCTCGACGCCAGTCAGTGTCGTCGCCGCGGTTGCCGCCGCCGCCCGGCACGGTGTCCTGATCAAGGGCGGGGCCCATATGGAAATCCCCGGCAGAATCAAGGCGATGGCATTCGACAAAACCGGTACGCTGACGGAGGGCAAGCCTGCGGTGGTGCAAGTGAGTGCTCTGAACGGGCATTCAGAAACTGAGTTGCTGGAGAGAGCTGCAGCCATGGAGATGCACAGCGATCATCCTTTGGCCGTCGCCATTCTTGGAGTATTCAATTAGTCAGGGAGTCGCTGTTCAAGCCGCTTCGGATGTTCGGGCTGTCCCCGGTAAGGGAAGTCGAGGCCGATGGGATGGCCGGGAGTTCTGGCTAGGCTCGCATCGCCTGCTGGAGGAACTTGGTCAGGAGACACCTGAGGTGCACGAGCAACTCGAATCGCTGTCCGCAACCGGCCACACGGTCGTCGTTGATGGAAATGACGCGCATGTGTGGGTTCTTCGCCCTGGCGGACCGAATTCGACCTGAGGCCGCGACATCGATCAGACAACTCCGCTCGTTGGGTGTCGATCATCTGGTGATGCTGACTGGCGACAACCGAGGTACGGCGGAGGCCATTGCGAGAGAGGCCGGCGTGATTGAAGTCGAGGCGGAGTTGCTGCCTGAAGAAAAAGTGACCGCGGTGGAGAGCCTTGTGGGCAAACACCAGACTGTGGCGATGGTCGGTGACGGCATCAACGACGCACCGGCATTGGCGCGCGCCTCGCTTGGCATCGCGATGGGAGCCGGTGGAAGTGATACGGCCATCGAAACCGCCGACATCGCGCTGATGTCGGACGACCTCACCAAGCTTCCCTGGTTAGTTCAGCACTCCCGGCGGATGCTGGCCATCATCCGCGTGAACATTTTTCTATCCCTGGCGGTGAAGGCGCTGTTCGTCGGGCTCACACTTGCGGGTCACGCGTCACTTTGGGCGGCCATCGCGGCGGACATGGGCGTATCGCTACTCGTTATGGCGAATGCGCTAAGGCTACTTCGCGATAGCTGTCGGGCGGCCTGACTTGTTCAAGCCGGCACTAGGAGCGCACTAACGCTCGCCACTTCGCCTGCGTCGGATTCTCCCGGAAACTGACTCTGAGTCGGGCTCTCGTCGCCGCTCCAAAATGTAACGCACCGGCAACCCTTCTGGGCGCCGGTGCGTTACAGGTGATTCAAATGTTTGCCCGAGAGTAGCTCGGACGACTCCTGCTTGTGTCGACAAGGACCGGCGGGGCCGCTACTTCCCGATCTCTCTCGCCATTGCCTCGTGGGCCGCGGCCATGGCACGCATCTCCTTGGCCGCCTTTCGGCAGTGTTCGGCGAAGTACTTGCAGTGCTCCGCCGAATTCGGCGACATCGGAGTCTTTGAGGAACCCATCCTCGGATTCCGCGTGTACTCAACCGCCAGCGCCTCATGCTCCAGGGCCTCGGCCTCGTGCTTCTCGGCCATCGCGTTGAAATGGCGGGCCAGTTTCATGTGGTCGGCCGGCGTCTTGGCATTGGCCACGAGCGCCTTGACCTCCTTGGATTTCAGCATCCCTTTCATTTCCACGGCCGTTGCCTGCGGGGCTGAGATCGCGATCACTGCAGCCAGAACCATCGCGGAGGTTATGGCTTGTTTCCAATTCATTCCGTTTTTCATTTCAGTCTCTCCTTGTGTTGCCCGCTCAGCGACTTGGTGAGCTCTGACACCCTGGCCAAATGCAGCTCGCCTGCCAATCCTGGAACGATAGATAACGTGTTGTAGACAGGGCACTTGTGAGTGGCGGGCCGAGTGAGAACCATTTGCGGATGGACTAACAGGGCCAGCGATTGGAGAGCCAGGGGCAGCGGAGACTAAGCGGTAGCCGGACTCCGGATTCCGCAAGTGAATTGCTGGGTGTACGATGAGCCCAAGAGGGATTGCAATGCCGAGAAAGAGCTTGGTCTTGGGATTCGTTGTTATTGTTGTGCTTGCCGGGCTTGGACTCGCGGGCTGGCGTTACGTCCAGGCGCGGAACGCGCAATCCTGCAAGGCATGCACGCGTCCCGTCCACTCACACATGAAGACAGTGGGACTCGTTGACGGCAAGCGATCCGTATACTGCTGCCCGGCGTGTGCGCTATCAGTTCATCAACAATCTGGCAAGCCGGTGCAGGTCGTCGAGTTGACAGACTACCTCACCAATAGCCCGCTGAAGCCGGAAAGCAGCTACTTGGTCCGAAACAGCGACGTGAACCCGTGCCTGCAGCACAATCCTGCCGTCGGCGAAAGCCAACAACCCCTTGAATCGCACTTCGATCGTTGCTCGCCGAGCGTCCTCGCCTTCAGTGACCAGCGGTCGGCGAGTACCTTCGCAAATGAGCACGGAGGCCAAGTCGTCAGGTTTTCCGAGTTCGCCTCGGACTTCCAGCGGTAAGATTCTTCTACTTTTGAGGCGCCTCTCATCGAGGGTCGCTGTTACCCAGTTTGCAGATAGACGGTTCACGCCCTTGCGCGCCGGAGGCGCAGGGCGTTGCCCACCACAGAGACCGAACTGAAACTCATCGCGGCAGCAGCGATCATCGGACTCAACAACAACCCAAAGAATGGGTAGAGCACTCCGGCCGCCACGGGCACGCCAAGCGCGTTGTAGACGAAGGCGAAGAACAAGTTCTCCTTGATGTTGCGCATCGTTGCACGGCTCAGCCTGCGCGCGCGCACGATGCCTCCAAGATCGCCTTTGACCAGAGTCACACCGGCGCTCTCCATCGCAACGTCAGTGCCCGTTCCCATGGCGATGCCGATATGGGCTTTCGCCAGCGCCGGTGCATCGTTAATCCCGTCGCCAGCCATCGCAACGAACCGGCCCAAGTCTTGGAGCCGCTTTACCGCGTGGCTCTTGTCTTCCGGCAGCACCTCGGCAACCACCTCGTCGATCCCGAGTTTGCTGGCAACTGCCTGGGCAGTTGTTTGGCTGTCTCCCGTCAGCATGACAATCCGGATGTTTTCGTTGTGCAACTGCCGAATGGCTTCCGCAGTGGTCGCCTTGATCGGATCCGCAACGCCGATCAGCCCTACGAGTTTGCCGTCGACTGCAACGAACATGACGGTCTGGCCGTCCGCGCGCATCGTCTCAGCCTCGCCAGTCATGCTCTCCGGAGTGACACCTGAGTCCTCCATCAACCGGCGGTTGCCGAGGAGCACTTCCAACCCATCCACGCGTGCCCTAACGCCTTTGCCCGTCACAGATTCAAAGCTCACAGCGGCGAGAACCGGAAATGCCGCGCACCTCCGCTCCAGCCACGATGGCGGCTGCAAGGGGGGTGTTCACTCGCACGCTCAAGACTCGCAGCCAGTTGTAGCAGCCGCGCCTCATCAAAGCCGGGCGCAGGTTTCACCGCGAACAGTCTCGGCTTGCCTTCGGTGAGCGTTCCGGTCTTGTCTACAACCAGGGTGTCGACCTGGCGCATGAATTCGATGGCTTCGGCGTTCTTGAACAGCACACCCATGGTTGCGCCTTTGCCCGCCGCAACCATGATCGACATCGGCGTCGCCAAACCCAATGCGCATGGGCAAGCAATGATCAGCACTGCCACCGCCGCGATCAAAGCGTGGGCCATTCGAGGTTGCGGTCCCACCAGAGACCAAATGACGAACGTCAATACGGAGATACCGACCACGATGGGTACGAAGTAGCCTGCCACCTGATCGGCGAGCTCTTGAATCGGTGCGCGGCTCCTCTGCGCTTCAGACACCATTCGCACGATCTGCGCCAGCATAGTCTCCGAGCCGACGCGGTCGGCCCGCATTACCAGGGTCCCGGTACCATTCAAAGTGGCCCCGGTCACCCGATCGCCAGCACCCTTTTCAACCGGAATCGGTTCGCCGGTGATCATGGACTCGTCCACACTGCTCTTCCCCTCCACAACCACGCCATCCACGGGAACTTTTTCTCCTGGCCGGATGCGGAGATGCGCCCCAACCTGCACATGGTCCAGCGGTACATCCGCTTCTGAACCGTCGTCGCGTACCAGACGTGCAGTCTGCGGTGCAAGGCCGAGAAGGGCCTTGATGGCTGCCCCCGTCTGGCTGCGTGCCCTCAGTTCCAGGACCTGGCCGAGTAGAACCAACGTGACAATCACAGCGGCAGCCTCGTAGTAAACTGCCACGTTGCCTCCATTGTCCCGGAAGGCGGCAGGGAACCCTCCGGGCGCCAGCGTAGCGACAAGACTGTACATGTACGCGACCGACACGCCGAGGCCGATGAGAGTGAACATATTCAGGCTCCGGTTGACAACCGATTGCCAGCCGCGGACAAAGAACGGCCAGCCGCCCCAGAGGATCACAGGAGTGCTGAAGAGGAGTTCAATCCATGCCCAGGTTTCCTTCGAGGCCAGTTGTTGCAGAGGCTGTCCGGGGATCATCTCTCCCATGGCGGCGACCACTACCGGGATGGTCAGGACGAGGCTGACCCAGAACCGTCGGGTCATGCCAGCCAGCTCGGGGTTCTGTTCCTCGTCCGCCGAAACCACCTTTGGGTTCGAGCGCCATGCCGCAGATCGGACAGCTTCCTGGCTCGCTTCGCACGATTTCCGTGTGCATGGGGCATACGTACTCCGTGCGGCTAGCCGACGACGGCGTGGCAGGTTCTAGGGCCATTCCGCACTTCGGACAGGAGCCAGGTCCTGGCTGGAGGATCTCGGGATGCATCGGACACGTGTACTCAGCCGCAGTCGAAGCGGAACCCGATGCCATTGCGGGCGACGGGGCAGGTGGTTGAACGACGTACCTTCCTGGCTCGCTCCGGAACTTCTCCAAGCAGTGCTGGCTGCAGAAGTAATAGGCTCGCCCGCCGGAGGATTCCGTCAGACTGGTGGACGCCGGGTCCACGCTCATGCCACAGACCGGATCACGTGATGGTTCGCTTGGCGGCAACTCGCGGCGATGCGCGGAGTGCCCCCCTTGCTTGTGCTCCATACGACGACCTCCTTCCTCTCTATTCCATCGAGACAAGGCCTTACGGCTCGACTGCCCTCGACGGCCTGCGCTCGGGCCCGTGCCGGCTTGTGCCAACGCTTGTTCGCAACAGGCTGGAACCAACTGCGTCGAGGCTCTACTGGAACGCTTCCACTTTCTCGATGGCGATACCCTTGAGCCCGGCCTTCTCCATCACGGTACCCGAGACCTTGACCTTCTTCTCGATGAAGCCCATCAACTTCGCGTTCGGGTTCTTGTGATCCATAGACACAGGCAAGTACAGGGTCTTCGTGGCCTCGTCGTAGATGGCGAGGGGATTTCCGGCGCGAGCGCAGGCCTCGGCGCACTTTGCATGACTCGGCCCCGAACTGTTGTGGCCAACAAAGCAGGCGATGTCGACCACCTGGCCAGTGATCTGGGCGGTCTTCCCGCCTTGGTGTTCATGCGAATGCTCTTGCCAGGCGAACGCGCCGCCCGCCCCCATCACGAACAGAAGTACAAATCCTGCCTGAAGATTGCTTTTCATTGGTGTCTCCCTAGTGCGAATGGCCGGCGTGTCCGCTGGCCGCTGGTGCAGCTTCAATCTTGTCGACTTTGAGGACCTTCGTCTTCTCGAACAGAGTTCCGGTTACGGTTACCTTCTGGGCCGCGAACTTCTCCGGAGTCTGCTGATCGCTCAAGACGTAGATGTCCTTGCCTACCAGAAGCGCGTACTTCGTTTTGGAATCCATTTTCACGCACTCCCGGACGCACTTCTCGTCCGGGGTGATGCCCATGGTGTGCTTCGCGCCGCACATCGTGTCGGTGATAACACCAGTGAATGTTTGTGGTTTGTCGGCGGCGGCGAGGAATGCCGCGCCAAGGATCAGAGTGCATATGGTCTTCTTCATTTCGAGGTGTTCCTTTCTTCGATCGATGTCAAATACTGAAGTCCCTTGTCCTGGTTCAGCCGTTTCCAGAGCGAGTCAAATCGCTTCTCGTCCAGCGGTTGTTTGAGCTGGAAGTTGAAACCCTTCATGCTGCCGTAGTGCGTCTTGGCCCGTTCGTAGGTCGTGAGCGTGAGCTGGTAACGGTCTGAGGTGCTGACGTTCTCAATGTCCTGATACAGCCAAGTGCGCGACTGGCGAGGACTGTCCGTCTTGTACACGATTCGATCCGATCCGACCTGCAGCAGGCCTTCCGACCCTTTGATGGTCCCCAGGAGTTTCACGGGCAGTTCCCAGAGCGCGTTCGGTTGGGGATCGGCCATCGCCGCGACGAACCGCCTGTCCAGCTTGTCCTTCAACACCGCGAAGGCGTCTTCAAACGACTTCCCTTGGGTAAGAGGAACTCGAATTCCTTGTCGATGCCGAGGAGCCACTTCCGATCCTTGTAGGTGACGAGCACCAGCTTCTCCGGGGACACCCAGAGCTCCTGGATGTCCTGATAGTCAAACCTGAAGCTGACCAGTTTCGGTGGCTTTGGCCGGTTCTTCTTTCGCTTCTCCTCGGGGATTACCTGCTGGTAGCCGACACCCTGGTCGTTGATGGTCAGCACGCCTTCGCTGACTTTGGTTTTGAAAATTCTACGGTGATCGTGCAGCGGGCGATCGTGGCGAACTTGGTAGGTGAGTTCGGCCGCCCCCGCTGGGACGAGCGCGAGGGCCGCTGCGACCAAACCTACGAAACGACTAGTTTTTTGACTTCTGTGTTCCATTTCCAGACCTCATAAATTGCGGGGTAGACCACCAATTCGAGAATGAAGGACGTGAAGATTCCACCGATCATCGGAGCCGCGATGCGCCTCATCACATCCGCGCCGGCTCCCGTAGACCACATGATCGGGACCAGCCCCATGAACATCACGGCAACCGTCATGAACTTCGGACGGATGCGCTTGACGGCGCCGTCGTGGATCGCGTTTTGCAGGTCCGCCAAGCTGTTCATCTTCCCTTCCTTCTTCGCGCCTTCATAGGCGATGTTCAGGTAAAGAAGCATGAAGATTGCCGTTTCGGCATCGACACCAAGCAGAGCGATCAGGCCCACCCACACCCCGATGCTCATGTTGTAGCCCAGGAAGTACAGGAACCAGATCGCACCCACCGCAGAGAACGGGACAGCCAGGATGATCAACATGGTCTCTGTGATCGACTTGGTGTTCATATAGAGCAACATCATGATGAGGAAGAGCGTCAGAGGCAGGATGACCGTTAGTCTCTCCCGGACCCGCTGCATGGACTCGTACTGTCCGCTCCAGACCAGGGTGTACCCGGCCGGAAGTTTCACGTTCTCGCGGATCAGATCTTTGGCTTCTTCCACATACCCGCCAACGTCGCGCCCTGCGACATCAACGTAAACGTAGCCATTGAGCATCCCGTTCTCATCGCGCAACATGGCGGGACCGCTCGAAAGCTTAATGTCGGCAAGTTGCGAAACCGGGATCTGCGTTTTGCCATCCATAGTCGGCACCAGAACGCGGCTGAGCCGGTTGATGTCGCTGCGAAAGTCCTGCAGATACCGCACATTGACCGGGTAGCGTTCCCGGCCTTCGATGGTGGTGGTCACGTTTTCCCCACCCACGGCGCTCATCACCACTCCTTGCACATCCTCCATGCTGAGACCGTAGCGGGCCATCTCCTCGCGCTTCCAATCGAAGTCCAGGAAGTAGCCTCCCCCCGTTCTCTCCGCAAATACGCTTCGAGTTCCGCGCACTTTCGGCAGGACGCTCTCAATGTTCGTGCCGATCTGTTCGATTTGCTTCAGATCGGAGCCATAGACCTTGATGCCCACGGGGGTGCGCACTCCGGTGGTCAGCATGTCGGTACGGCCCTTGATGGGCATCGTCCAGGCGTTCGAGACACCAGGCATCTGCAAGGCCGTGTTCATCTCGTCAACGAGTTGTTCGCTTGAGATGTGGTCCGGAGTGATGTGCCCGAATGCGTTCTTGAGCCAGCGTGGCGCCCAGTTCCACTTCGAGTACCAGGTGTCGACTTTGCGCCACTGGTCCTGCGGCTTCAAGACGATCGTGGTTTCCATCATCGAAAACGGCGCCGGATCGGTGGACGTTTCAGCCCGGCCGGACTTGCCCAGTACGGTGAGGACTTCGGGAAACTTCTTGATGATCCTGTTCTGGGCCTGCATGAGCTTTTGCGCTTCCGCCACCGAGATGCCAGGGAGCGTCGACGGCATGTAGAGCAACGTGCCTTCATCGAGGGGGGGCATGAACTCGGACCCGAGCTTCTCGTAAATCGGGATGGTCACCACGACCATGGCAACTGCTCCCGCGATGACCACGTATTTCCAGCGCAGAGACCAGCGGCAGACGGGGTCGTAGAGTTTTATCAGAATCCTGCTGATCGGGTGGCTCTCCTCGGAGTGGATCTTGCCAACCAACACGGCATTCACTACACGCGCCAACCAACGCGGCCGGAAGCGAAAATTCTCCATGTGCGTGAATAACAGCCTCATCGCCGGGTCCAGGGTGATGGCCAATACGGCGGCGATGATCATGGACAGGTTCTTTGTATAGGCTAACGGCTTAAAGAGCCGGCCTTCCTGCGCCTCCAGGGTCAATACCGGCAAGAACGCGACCGCGATAACAAGCAGTGCGAAAAAGCTGGGACCACCCACTTCTTTCACTGCATCAATGACTACCCGGTGGTAGTCTTCCTTGCGTCCGGTCCTCTCCCACTCCTCAAGCTTCTTGTGAGTCTGCTCCACCACCACGATGGCGGCGTCCACCATCGCGCCGATCGCGATCGCGATGCCGCCGAGGGACATGATGTTGGCGCTGACGCCCATCATCTTCATCGGGATGAACGAAATGATGATGGCGATGGGAATCGTGAATACCGGGATGATCGCGCTCGGGATGTGCCAGAGGAAAATGAAGATCACCAGGGCCACAATCACCATTTCCTCGGTGATCGTCACCTTCAGGTTTTCGACCGAACGAAGAATCAGATCGGAACGGTCATACGCGGAGACGATCTTTACTCCTTCCGGCAGCCCGGGCTCGAGGTCTTTGATCTTGGCCTTGACTCTCTCAATGACCTCGAGTGCGTTCTCGCCTTGCCGCATGACGACGATGCCCGAGACCACGTCGCCTTCGCCATTCCAGTCGGCGATGCCTCGTCGAATATCGGGGCCCAGGACAACATTGCCCACGTCCTTGACCCGAACAGGTACGCCGCCTTCCGTGCTCAGCAAGACGATGTTGCCGATGTCGTCGACGCTCTTGGCGTAGCCGCGCCCGCGCACCATGTATTCGGTACCGCTGAACTCAACAAGCCGGCCGCCAACATCATTGTTGCCCTTGCGGACTGCTTCCACCACGTTCATGATTGGAATCTTGTATGCCTGGAGCCGGTTGGGATCTACGTTCACCTGGTATTGCCTGACGAACCCACCTAAGGGCGCAACCTCGGCGACTCCGGGCACGGACTTCAATTGATAGCGGAGAAACCAGTCCTGCAACGAACGGAGTTCAGAGAGCGAATGTTTTCCGCTCTTGTCGATCAGCACATACTGAAAGACCCAACCAACGCCCGAAGCGTCGGGACCTAACTCCGTCTTCACGCCCTGCGGAAGCTGTTGGAGGACCGCGGACAAGTATTCCAGAGTCCGTGATCGCGCCCAATAGATGTCAGTCCCCTCTTCGAAGATGATGTAGACGAACGAATAGCCGAAGTCCGAGAACCCTCGCACGTCTTTCACCTTCGGCGCCCCCAGCATGCTGGTGACGATTGGGTATGTGACCTGGTCCTCCATGATGTCGGGGCTTCGATCCCAGCGCGAGTAAACGATCACCTGCGTATCGCTCAGGTCCGGGAGCGCGTCCAGCGGAATTGTCCTCATCGAGTAGATGCCGGCTACAACTGCAAACCCGATGAGGATGAAGACCAGGAACTTGTTCCTGCCGGAGAACTCGATGATGTGGTCAATCATGTTTGTGCTCCGCAGGGGCAAGTGCCGGAATGCTCGCCGCCGGTTTCGATGACGTTCCACCGTGCTGATGCCCGGCCATTCCGGCGGCCGACGACTTCAGCTGGCTTTCGGAATCGATCAGGAAGTTGCCTGAGATGACAATACGCTCACTGGCGGTCAGCCCCTTTGTGATCTCTATGCGATCCCCGATCCGCTCTCCAGTTTCGACTTGCCGAGGCTCTATGTAGCCGTTGCCGCGGTCAACGAACACCGTCTTCTTCAGCCCGGTGTCGAGTACCGCTTCCGCTGGCACGGTCATGCGAGCGGACCTGGCGACGCTGAAGTCGACATCCACGAACATGTCGGGCCTGAGTTGCATATCCGGGTTGTCGGCCTCGATGCGGACCTTCAATGTGCGAGTAGTGGGGTCGACTTCGGGCTGGATGTAACTCACCCGACCGTTGATCTTCTTGCCGCTCCCATACGAAAGGCTCACGCGCGCTGGCATTCCGATCCGGATCATCGAAGCCTCGCTCTCAAAGACGTCGGCCATGATCCACACCTTGCTTAGGTCGACTATCGTATAGAGCTCGGTTTCCGGCGTAATGCGCTGCTTCGGAAATGCATTGCGCATCATGACGTAACCGCTGATGGGCGAGTAGATCGTGATGTTCGTCAGCGGCTTCCCGGCGCGTGTGATCTCCTCAATCTGGGCTTCACTCAGAGAGAAGAGTTCAAGCCGCTTGCGCGCCGCGGCCAGCAGCGAATCACTCTGCTGTTGCGAGCCGGCCAGAGGGCTGTCCTTCATGATTTCGCGACTTCGAATCGCCAGCAGGTACTCCTGCTGGCTGGCTAACATTTCCGGGCTGTAAAGCGTCAAGAGAGGCTGGCCTTTCTCCACCAGCTTGCCCGCGAAATCGACATAGACCTTTTCGATCCAGCCTTCGATTCTGGTTTGAACTTTTGAGAATCGCGTTTCGTCCATCGTGACCTTCCCCACGGACCGGAAGGTGTGGGTACCGGCGCCGGACGTGACTTCTCCGAACTTAACGCCGATTACCTGCTGCTTTTCGGGACTAACCCGGATGGTGCCCATCGGCATCGCAGCCGGATCGTTCTCGTAGACCGGCTCCAGGTCGCTCCCGGTTTCGGGGTTGATACCAGGCTTGTCAGACTTGAAATTGGGAGCCTTTGGGTCGCTGTAGTAGAGAATCTTGCCGGACGGCTTTTGCGCCGCCGCGTCGGCCGGATGAGCGGAGTCCTCGTCCGGCACGAGCTTCATGCCGCAGATGGGGCAGTCGCCGGGCTTGTCGGAGTGATAGTTCGGATGCATCGGGCAGTGGTAGCCTTTGGGCTTCGTCGCCGTGGTTTCCTTGTGACTGTGCGGTCCATACCACCGGCCGTACCCGAAGCCGCCAACAAACCCGATGGCGACCAACCCAATGAAGAGAAGAAAGCGAAGAGTTTTCATGTTGTCCTTCCTCATTGGACCAGCGGACGCCCCGTCATCTCTTCGAGTCGGGCGAGCGCGAGATAGAAGTTCTGGAGTTCGTCGTAGTAGTTCATCTGGTACTCAACAACCGTGGTGTAGTTCATGAAGACGGTCAGGAAGTCGACCGTTCCGGTCTCGTATGAGGACAGGGAAGATTCCAAGGCCATGCTGGCTTGCGGAATCACAGCCTTGTCATAGAGCTTCACGAGTTGCGACGCCGTCTCCGCCATCGAATAGTCATCCTGGATCCGGTAGTGGATTCCTTGATTGGTGGCCTCGTACGTCTTTCGAGACTGCGCCAGCGTTTGGGATTGTTCTGTTACGGCAGCGCGTTGTTTGCGGAAGTAATAGAGCGGAATCTTGAAATCTGCCCGGAACATGTACATCGGGGCCATGCCGCCCATGTTGTAGTAGCCACCGTTCAGGGTGAAGTCCGGATAGTATTCTTTGCGCGCCATGTTGACCGCCAACTCGGAGCGCTGGATCATCTTCTCGTCGCGGCGCAGCATCGGAGAATTCTCCCTCGCCGAGGTGTAAAGGTCCTGGAGTCCGGCGGGCAAATCGAACACTCGAAGATCTGCCGGCCGGCCAAAGGGCGACCCGGGTGCTCGGTTCACTAAGCTGTTGATCTCCGCCGCTCGGGCTCGTTTCTCGCGCTCGAGCTGCACCCGTTTGGTTTCGAGGATTGAGATTTGCGTCTGCGCCTTGAAGATATCCTGCTGCGCTGCCTTCCCCACCGAGTACCGGGCCTCGGTGATCTTCAAGAACTTCCGAAGCAAGTCGAGGTTCTTGGTCAAGACGTCAGCGGCGGCGAACGCATAGGCCCTGCGATAGTACGCCTGCTTGATGCGCGAAACGATGCTGAGCTTCGTTTGCTCATACTGTTGCCACTCCGCCTCTGATTCCTTAACGGCCATATCCCCGGCCAGCTTCCGCTTGCCTGGGAAAGGGATCTCTTGCGAGATCATCACACCAATGTTGCTGGTGACCTCGGTTCCCAGCCCAGCGCCAGGCCACGGTCTCCCACTGCTGTTGTAGCCGGGCGAGAACATCGGATCGGGAAGACTGCTCACCTGACTCGGCCTCTGCCGCGAAGCCTCGTAACGCTTTTGCGCCGCTACGATTTCCGGGTTGTTGCTCAGGGCTTCGGCCAGGAGATCCTCGAGATCCGTCCGATCTGACTGCGCCCAGAGCCCGGAGGCGAGGAATGGCACGAGCAGAAGCGCCCGGCTCACTAGAGGTGATCTCACCGTGTTGTCCTTCCTGGTTGCCACTGGACCTCTAAAGGCACGATCAGTTCCAATTCGGTGCGGGGTGGGCCAACCTGTTCACCTGCAAGCTCTTATCGGTCAGCGCGGAGCGCCGTTGATCGCATTTGGCCGGCCCGAATTGGAGATTCTCGGACTCCAGTTGGACAATATTCGGCACTGGGCAGTCGAAAGCGGCGGCCACCGCCGGCAGGACCCGGCGTAAGCGTATGGAACTATGCCGGTTAGCGATCCGGACAAAGAGTGGCGGTGGAAGTGCCTATCCAACTGCTTGCAGTACTGATGAACTCGAAGAACATCTTCCGTGGCCGCCTTGCGCTGGCGTTGTGGCTCCTCACTACGCTTTCAGCGCCGACGCTGTTGGGCGTGGAGGGCATCCCTCGATGGGAACAGGTGCTAAATGAAGTGCTCGACCGCGCAGAGCAGGAGCAGAGGTCCAGGGATATGACTAGTCCGCGAATTCTGGCTATCCCGGATCGCGGCGCTCCCGCGTCGGCGACTGGCAATCGGGAACTTCGTCCCGACGTCCATGGCTACGTCCGCTATTTTCGAGGCTCAGGTGCAAAGCACTACCGGGCGTCACTGAATCGGCTCCAGGCGTACCGTTCGATGATCTCCCGGGTACTTCAAGAGGAGGGGCTTCCACCGGAAATGATGTGGATCGGACTTGTTGAAAGTGGTTACGACCCGGGCGCGAGATCGCCCAAGAACGCGCGCGGGATCTGGCAACTGATGCCGGAAACGGCCGCGACGTTTGGGCTCTCCGTCTCCCCGCGGGACGAGCGAACGGACCCGGAGAGGTCCACGAGGGCCGCGGCACGCTACCTCAGGTTTCTCTATGGCCGGTTTGGAGACTGGGCACTAACGCTGGCTGCCTACAACGCTGGCGAGGCGAGGGTTCGAAACGCCATTGAGCGAGTGCAGGATCGCGACTTCTGGCGCCTCGCAGCACTCGGCGTGCTGCCGCGCGAAACCCAAGCCTATGTACCAGCTGTTCTGGCGGCGCAGTTCCTCGGGGAAGGCTCCACGATGGAGAATGGACTAAACGCATATGGCGACACAACCAAACGAGCGGCCAAGATCGCACTCGCCCCTTTCTCGCTCTCGCGTTGATGCCGATGCGCTGGATGAGGTGACGCGGAGTATGGATAGCGAACGTCCGACATTGAATTGGCGGGCCATTGCCCTAGTACTCGCAGGGATCGCGCTGACCAGCGCGGGCCACTACCTCACGCCTCGCGACATGAGGCTCTGGCACGGCATCTTCCAGCGGCTCTACTACCTTCCGGTCGTCTAAGCAGCAATCGCTTTTGGATGGATCGGCGGCCTGGCGGCGGCCGTCGCCGCGGCCCTCCTCTACATCCCACACATCGTCATGATGTGGGGCCACGAACAACACTACGCGATGGAACAGTACGCGGAGATCTTCATGTTCCTCGCGGTTGGCATTGTGACCGGGGTGCTGTCGGATCGGGAGCGGAAACGACGCAACGAGCTTCAGATCACGGCGCGAAAACTGAGTCAGGTGTACCGGGAACTCCAGGACACTTTTGAACAGGTCAAGCGGGCTCACCGCCTCTCAGCGATCGGCCAACTGGCGGCGGGATTAGCCCATGAGATCCGAAATCCTTTGGCGAGCATCGACGGCGCCGCCGAGGTGCTGGACGAGGCTGACGAGCGGCCCGAATTGCGTAAGGAGACGGTGAGCATCATCCGGAAGGAGTGTTCTCGCCTGAACCGGCTTCTGACGGGTCTGCTGGACTTCGCGCGGCCCCGCCGCCCCGAGTGGCGCGAAGTGGAACTCTGCCGGGTGATGGACTCGGTCATCGATCTGGTGAGCCACTCCGCAGGGAAAGGCATCCGGTTCCACAAGGAGACGCCGCGCGAGATCCTTCGACTCGTTGGGGATCAGGAACAATTGACTCAGGTGATGCTCAACCTGACTCTCAACGCCGCCCAGGCGATGCCAGAGGGTGGCGATGTCTGGCTGACGGCACGTCAAGACGAGGATGGCATCATGATCCAGATCAAAGACCAGGGGGCGGGAATTCCTGAGGAGAACCTGGACAAGATCTTCGACCCGTTCTTTACGACAAAGGACACGGGGACCGGCCTTGGGCTTTCGGTGGCTCACCAGATCGTCACACAGCATGGAGGGACCATCATGGTGAGCAGGAACCCGGACAAGGGTACAACATTCAATCTGTTCTTTCCGCAATCGCGAGGTGATCTGGCATGATTGGCAAACGAATTCTGGTCGTGGACGACGAAGAGAACCTCCGCCGGGTCACTCAGTTGAAGTTGCAGCAGGCGGGCTACGAGGCCTTGACCGCGAGCGATGCTTCGCAGGCTCTTGACGTCCTCTCCAAGCATCCCCAGGACCTCGTTCTCACGGACCTCAAAATGCCAGGAATGTCGGGCATCGACCTGCTGCGGAAGGTCAAGGAGGAGTACCCCGAGGTCATCGTCGTAGTCGTGACGGCGTACGGCACCATTGAAAGCGCGGTGGAAGCGATGCGCCTGGGGGCGTACGACTACATCATCAAGCCGGTCAATTCCGACGCCTTAAAGCTGATCGTTTCCAGGGCCTTGGAGCATCATCGGCTCCAGGAAGAAGTCAGAAACCTCCGCTCCGCGATCGACCGCAAGTTCGGATTCGAAAATATCGTTGGCCAGTCCAAAAGCCTCCTGACGACCTTGGACAACGCCTCGCGAGCCGCGCAGAGCGACTCCACCGTGCTCATTCGCGGCGAAACGGGCACCGGCAAGGAACTCCTGGCGAAGGCCATCCACTTCAACAGCCCTCGCCGTGATCGGCCCATCATCGTGATCAATTGCGGTGCGATCCCCAAGGAACTACTGGAATCTGAACTGTTCGGACACACCAAGGGATCATTCACCGGGGCGCTCGCCAACAAACAGGGCAAGATCGAGATGGCCGATCAGGGCTCTCTCTTCCTCGATGAAATCGGCGAGATGCCCCTGGAACTGCAGGTGAAGCTCCTCCGGCTGATCCAGGAGCGAGAGATCGAGAAGATCGGGGCAGCGGCTCCGACCAAGGTCAATGTCCGCATCATCGCGGCTACCCATCGGAATCTTCAGGCCATGGTCGAGGATGGTACGTTTCGCGAAGACCTCTACTATCGGCTCAACGTCATCCCTTTGACGCTACCTCCGCTTAGGGAGCGCCCCGACGACATCGCAGAGCTGGTCGCCATCTTCTTCGCGAAATTCAAGGAGCGCCTCAATCGGCCTGGATTGAAACTACCCCCGTCATTGCTTCCGTATTTCTCCACGTATCGATGGCCCGGCAATGTGCGCGAACTGGAGAACGTCGTCGAGCGCTTCGTAGTTCTGTCGCCCGGGGACGAGGTGACTGTGACCGACCTGCCCGACTTCCTTGTGCGGGAGCGGCCGGCAATGGAGGCCATCCGTCTGGAGTTGCCACCCCAAGGAATCAGCATCGAGGCTGTCGAGCGAGAACTTGTTCTCCGTGCGCTCCAGCGCTTCAACTGGAACCAGACCAAGGCGGCCGAATGCCTTGACATCAGCCGCAAGATGCTGATCTACCGCATGGAGAAGTTCAACCTCCGGAAGGATGACTGAATGAGTACCGGCGGAGGCGGACCATCGCGAAACCGGCATTCCCTTTGCTCCCTATGTCGCGACTCAACGACTCAACAATAACTTCGGCACGCAAGTTGCTGCATTACTTTTCAAGATGAAGCTCAAGACAAAGGTGCTACTCGCAAGTTCCCTGGTTGTCCTCGGGGTCCTTGGAACTGCTGAATGGATCGGCTTCCGGCAAACGAGCCTGTTTCTCAATGCCCACGAGACTAATATGGCAACCGAGATGAACCATGGGCTGGCATTGGCGGAACTGCGGCAGGGTGGTCAAGTTCTCCTTTCGCGACTCGCGACATTGCACCTAATCCACGGAATTCTGACCGTAACGGCTCTGGTCGTGGCGCTGAACATGGTCTGGAGTCGAACCGTGTTGGGGCCGTTGACTGAATTGCTGCGCCACATCAACTACATGAGGCGCGGAAACTGGCACACCCCAGTCCCGGTTCGCAGCAGAGACGAGATCGGCGAATTGACGGCGGCGTTCAACGATCTCGGCGGGCAACTCACTATGACAGTGCATCAGTTTGCTGCGACTTCGAAGCTGTCGGGAATGGCCCTCTTGGGACAGTCACTGGTGAGAAAGGCGGTGGCGGCCGCAGATCTCATACGCGCGTCCGAACGCAACGTGGGCAGCAGCGAAGTCTGCGTTGACGACGCGAACCGGGCGCGCCTCGACCTCGCAGCCAAGCTACTGGACGAGATCCCTGTGTTGTTCGAGCAGGAGTTTCAGCGTGAACTCAACATGCAGTCGATTCGACCGGCTCCGGGTTCGCCGGAGTTGCCGGACGTCAAGGTCGATGTTGCCGAAGCTCCTCACGGCACTCGATAGCCGGTACGAGCGTAGATCTGATAGGACAGTGGAGCCGCTGGCAGCTTCACCCGGATTCTCCGCCACTTTCCCCCCACTGCTGGCGGCGTTGGCCGGTAGCCCAGCAGATACCTGTCATGCAGCGACAATCCCATTTTCGCAGCCAAGCCGGGCAACTCGCCGGCGTCACCGACCATATGGTGCTCTCCTCCGGTCATCTTCGCGAGGTCCTCAAGAATCTGAGGTCCCCCTGTGTGCCGCATGCCTGGCCCGCGGTCATGGATTCCCAGTGCGTGAATCTGAATCTCCGTTTCTTCAACGACTCGCCGCAGTTCGCGTTCGGAAAAGCGGCTGTGATTGTCCTCTCCATCAGAGACCACAAGCAACACCCTGCGATCATTGCGAGCCTTTCGCATCGCGCGAACTGCAATAGCCACGGCATCGAACAGAGCCGTGTTGCCGTTAGGCTGCGCAAAGAGAAGTTCATTGAGGACGGCGGTATCGTCGGAGGCAAATTCGGTCCGCTGTTGGGCTCGATCGCTAAACGTCACCAGGAAGACCTCATCCTGCACCTCGATGTACCGCAGGAACTCTCGAACTGCCGATCGCGCCTTCGCAATCTTGTTCGTCATGCTCCCGCTGAGGTCGAACACGATGCCGATGGATACTGAGGCATTCTCGTGTGAGAACGACACGATCTCCTGAAGAGCCTTTTCGTCCGTCAGGACGAAGTCTCTCTTATCAAGACCAAGGACAGGTTGCCGATCAGCGTTCCGGGATGAAGCCGATCACGATTCCGGGGTCATGCCGATCAGGATTCCGGGGTGATGGCGATCACGATTCCGGGCTGATGCCGATCAGCAAATGGGCGATCCCGGAATGTTGATCGGCATCCCCGGAATGGAATCCTAGGGCCATCTTCACGAAGCGCGCTGGACAAGCCAGCGGGCCTGTTTGTCTCCACTGGGAGGTGGAGGAAACAGGTTGCCGCAAGAAAGGTTGTCCATGCGCAAGATCAAAGAAGTTCTCAGACTACAATCACTCGGGCTGAAGCAGCGCCAGATTGCCCGCAGTTGCTCGATCGGCCAGAGCACGGTTTCTGAATACATTCATACGGCCGAGGCGGCGGGGCTCGGCTGGCCGGAGGTGGCTGAGTGGGATGAATCGCGCCTGGCCGCGGCGCTGCTGCGGAAGCCGGCCGAGGAGTCGGAGCCAAACCGCCTGCCCAGGCCGGACTACGCCGCCATCCACGCCGAATTGCAGCAGGACAAACACCTGACGCTGCAACTGGCCTGGGAGGAGTATCGCGCGCAGCATCCGGGCGGTTACCGCTACAGCCGTTTCTGCGAGTTATACCAGCGCTGGCGGCGCAAGTTGGAAGTGGTGCTGCGCCAGGAGCATCGTGCTGGCGAAAAGCTGTTTGTCGACTACGCCGGTCGGACGATTCCGGTGCAGGACCCGGCCACCGGCGAAACGCGCCAGGCACAGCTTTTTGTGGCGGTCCTCGGCGCCAGCAACTACACCTTTGCCGAGGCCACCTGGACGCAAGGGCTGGGGGACTGGATCGGCTCGCACATCCGCGCCTTCGAGTTTCTTGGGTCTGTTCCGGCAATCGTGGTGCCGGACAACCTGAAGTCCGGCGTGACCAAGGCGTGCCGTTACGAACCCGGCATCAATGTCACCTATGAGGAGATGGCGCAGCACTACGGCGTCGCCGTGGTGCCGGCCCGGCCGCGCAAGCCGCGCGACAAGGCCAAGGTCGAAGCCGGGGTACTGGTGGTCGAGCGCTGGATTCTGGCCGCTCTGCGCAAGCGCACTTTCTTCTCTCTTGGCGCATTGAACGAGGCCATCGCCGAGCTGCTGGTCCGGCTCAACGAGCGACCTTTCCGCAAGCGCGAAGGCTCGCGCAGCAGCCTGTTTGAAACCATCGACAAACCGGCTCTGCGCCCGCTGCCGGCCGAGCGCTACCCCTATGGCGAGTGGAAGCGGGTGCGCGTCAACATCGACTATCACGTCGAATTCGACCGGCACTGGTACAGCGTGCCCTACCATCTCACGCAGTGCCAGGTGGAGATCCGCGCTACGGTCTCCACCATCGAGATCTTCCACCATGGGATCAGGGTGGCTTCGCATGCGCGCTCGCACGTCCCGCACCGCCACACGACCACGCACGAGCACCGGCCCAAGGCGCATCAGCGCCACCTGGAGTGGACGCCGTCGCGGATCGTCGAGTGGTCGGCCACCATCGGTGAGGCCACCGCGCGGGTGGTCGAGCGCATTCTCAACGGCAACCGCCACCCCGAGCAAGGCTACCGGTCTTGCCTTGGCGTCATCCGTCTTGGCGACAAATATCCCCACCCCCGCGTCGAAGCCGCCGCGCGGCGTGCCGTGGCCCTGAACGTCTGCACCTATCAAAGCCTGAAAGCCATCCTGGAGAACAATCTCGACGGCCAGGCTCCAGAAACCCCGCTCGATCCCTCGCCGCCCATCGACCACCCCAACCTGCGCGGCCCCGATTACTACAACAACTTGCAGTGAACCAGGAAAGAGGACTCATGCTCACACAACCCACTATCGACAAACTGATCACCATGCGCCTGCGCGGCATGGCCGAAGCTTTTCGTGAACAACAGGAAAGTGCCGACCTTCATCGCTTGAGTTTCGAAGAGCGCTTCGGCCTGCTCATCGACCGCCAGTGGAACTGGCGCGAAAACCGCGCTCTGGAGCGGCGCCTGCGCAACGGCCGCCTTCAAGGCCCGGCCTGCATCGAGGACATCGACTACCGTACTCCACGAGGGCTGGACCGGCCACTGGTGCGCTCGCTCACGCAGGAGTCGGCCTGGGTGCGCGAACACCAGCATCTGTTTCTGATCGGGCCCACCGGCATCGGCAAGACCTGGTTGGCCCGCGCCTTCGCCCAGAAGGCCTGCCGCGACGGCTACACCGCGCTGTTCCAGAAAGCGGCCGAACTATTTCGGAGCCTCGCCACCGCCCGCGCCGACGGTAGCCATTCCAAGCTGCTCTATTCGCTCAGCCGCATCGATCTGCTGATCGTCGACGACTTCTGTATGGCGCCCATGGCCGAAGCCGAGCGTCGCGACTTCCTCGAAATCTGCGACGCACGCTACCAGACCCGTTCCACGCTGCTCACCAGCCAACTGCCGGTGGCCAACTGGCACGCCCAGATCGGCGACCCGACGGTCGCCGATTCAATCCTCGACCGGTTGGTCCACAACGCTCACCGTATCGAGCTCAAGGGCGAGTCGCTGCGCCGCAAGCGCGGCCCGAAAGGAGGGAAGGAGAATGCATGAAGTGCTCCGACCGCGCTGGTCAATACGTGCTGGGGCGGGGCAAGGGGGCTCAAACGCCGCCCCCTCGCCCCACACCCCTACTCCCCGCTCCAACACAAAAAGATTGACTGATGCCGATCACTTCAGGAAGAT
>JADJOP010000006.1 GCA_016713735.1 Bryobacterales bacterium | reverse complement strand
CGCCAGTTGGACGTGCTTCATCGAAGGATGCAGCGGGGGCAAGAGGAACGCAATGCCGCATTGGCGCAGCGCCTCGCCCATCTGATCCAGGCGTTTGCGCGATGCTTGCACGCCGAGGGCTTCGAAGAATGTCAGCGCTGCCACCAGCGCGACGCGGATCTGCAATTGCCGTGCCCAGCCACGGCTCAGGCCAGCGCCGGCGATGACAAAACCGTGACAGAGTGGAGATGTTGAAGGTGCCATGCCCGTCGCCGCCGGTGCCGCAGGTGTCCACCAGCGGCCGTTAAACGCCATCGAGGAGTAGGGATGACGGCGGCGTGTTTGCCGCATAAGCGCCCAGAGGCAAAACCAGTGAAAGGTTCGGCGGCGGTCTCGCCCTTCACGCACCACAGGGCCGTAAGGCAGGGCGGCCATTTAGAGCACCGTGGCATCGCCGGCGAGGATCGAATTGAAACGCGTCCTCGGCGGTCGGCCGGAGCGACAGCATGCGGCCGGCCGCACGAATATGAGTAGTCGAGAAAGGTCATGTTATATTGAAGTTTCGACTGTCTCGCATCCCAGCACAAGCCGGAAAAAATCGTCCCATACGCCCTATTGAGCTGCAGAGAACCAGGGGGCTCGTGGGGAGGATTTGAGGACTCTGGTTGAAAATCGAGAGTATCAGGCCGAGACAATCCTGGCCCAGTGTAGTACTGTGCCGAAAGGCATGGTCCCTTCACGGTGGAAGAAGCTGAAACCGCGGCCGAAGGAATTGGGCGGCTTTCTGGTTGTCAAAGCGCAGATCCACGCCGGCGGGCGCGGCAAGCGGGCGGCGGCGTGAAGGTGGCCAAGACGCTTGAGGATGCCGGGCAGCACATCCGCGCCATCCTCGGCATGCAGTTGGTGACGCACCAGACGGGCCCGGCGGGGCAGAAGGTGCTGCGGCTGCTCGTCGAAGAGGCGCTGCCGATCGAGAAGGAATACTATCTCGGCATCACGCTGGACCGGGCGACGGGCAAGAACGTGTTCATGGCTTCCAGCGAAGGCGGCATGGAGATCGAAGTGGTGGCCGCCAAGACGCCGGAGAAGATCCTCAAGGAGACGATGGAGCCGGGCATGGGGCTGAGCGCCTACCAGGCGCGCAAGCTGGCCTTCGGCATCGGCATTCCGGCGGCGGCCGTGAACGGCGCGGCCAAGGCGATGATGCAACTGGCCAAGGCGTACGAAGAGTGTGCGACGCTTCTCTGGCCGGATCAACCCGTTTATCCTCACCAAGGACGGCCGCACGCTGGCGCTCGACGCCAAGATCAATCTCGACGACAACGCCATGTTCCGCCGCAAGGAGTTCATCGACTTGCGCGACCGCGAGAAGACCCGCTTGAGGTCGAGGCCTCGAAGTTCAACCTCAACTACATCGCGCTCGACGGCAACGTCGGCTGCATGGTGAACGGCGCGGGCCTGGCGATGTCGACGATGGACATCATCCAGTACGCCGGCGGGAGCCCGGCGAACTTCCTCGACGTGGGCGGCGGCGCCAATGAGGAGCAGATCAAGAATGCGTTTCGCATCCTGCTCAGCGACGAAGCCGTGAAGGCGGTATTGATCAACATCTTTGGCGGCATTCTGCGCTGCGACATTTTGGCCGCGGGCGTGGTGAACGCGACGCGCGAACTGCATGTGGCCGTGCCGATCGTGGTGCGTATGGAGGGCACGAACGTGGAGGAAGGCAAGCGCATCCTGAAGGAAAGCGGGCTCAACTTCACGGTGGCTGAGGACATGAAGGACGCCGCCGAGAAGGTGGTTGCGGTTGCCAACGGCAAGTAGCAGGCAGGCGAGGAGAAACGATCCATGAGCGTATTGGTCAATAAAAATACGCCTGCTGGTGCAGGGCTACACGGGTTCGCAGGGCACCTTCCACGCGCAGAAGTCCATCGAATACGGCACGAACGTGGTGGGCGGCGTGACGCCGGGCAAGGGCGGGCAGAAGCATCTGGACCGTCCGGTGTTCGACACGGTGGCGCAGGCCGTGAAGGACACGGGCGCCAACGCGAGCGTGATTTTCGTGCCGCCGCCGTTTGCCGCCGACGGCATTCTGGAAGCGGTGGACGCGGGCATCGAGGTGATCGTCTGCATCACCGAAGGCATCCCGGTTCGCGACATGATTCCGGTGAAGCGCGTCATCGACGAGCGCGCCGCTTCGGGCAAGAAGGTGCGGCTGATCGGCCCCAACTGCCCTGGCATCATTACACCGGAAGAGTGCCGCATCGGCATCATGCCGGGCCACATTCACAAGAAGGGCAACGTGGGCGTGGTTTCGCGCTCGGGCACGCTGACCTATGAGGCGGTGGGCCAGTTGAGCGTGCTGGGCATCGGGCAATCGACCTGCATCGGCATCGGCGGCGACCCGATCATCGGCACGACGCACCTGGACGCGATCCAACTGTTCAACGAAGATCCGGACACGCACGTGATCGTGATGATCGGGGAGATCGGCGGCAGCGCCGAGGAGACCGCCGCGGCTTACATCAAAGAGCATGTGAAGAAGCCGGTGGTCGGATTCATCGCCGGCCAGACGGCGCCTCCGGGACGCCGCATGGGCCACGCCGGCGCGATCATCTCCGGCGGTTCGGGCAAGGCCAGCGACAAGATGGACGCCATGCGCGAGGCAGGCATTCATGTCTGCGATACGCCGGCCGTGATCGGCGCGACGGTCGCGAAACTGTTGAAGTAATCAAATTACTGGAGCGATATGGAACGTACGTTTGGAATCATCAAGCCCGATGCGGTGGCCAAAGGCCACGCCGGAGCCATTCTTCGCCGCGATTGAAGAGAACGGCTTCACGCTGGTGGGCTTCAAAAAGACGCGCCTCAGCCTGGCGCAGGCGCAGGCGTTTTACGCCGTGCACAAGGAGCGGCCCTTCTACGACGGCCTGGTGAAGTTCATGACCGAGGGTCCTGTGGTGGTGATGGTGCTGGAGAAGGAAAACGCGATCGCCGAATGGCGCAAGCTGATGGGCGCCACCAACCCCGAGAAGGCCGACGCGGGGACGCTGCGCAAGCGGTTCGCCGAGAACATCGAGCGCAACGCCGTCCACGGCAGCGACGCCCCGGAGACGGCGGCGGTGGAGATTCCGTTCTTCTTCACGGCTCGGGATTGCTGTAAGGGTTGGCAGTAGCGAGATCGAGAGGCCGTCCCCGCTTGGGGGGGCGGCCTTTCACTTTGCACAGCCAACCAATGAGCACAACAGCCAAGACCATGGACCCCATTCACCCCGTTGAGATCCTGCGCGAGGAGTATCTCGCCCCGTTAGGCATGACGGCGAACCGGCTGGCGCTGGAGCTTCACGTTCCGGCCACGCGCATCCACGAGATCGTCAACGAGCGCCGCGCCATCTCGGCGGACACGGCGCTGCGACTGGCGCGGCATTTCGCCACCACGGCGCAGTTCTGGATCAACCTGCAATCGAACTACGAACTCGACCTTGCGCGTGACGCCGCGGGCAAGGAGATCCTGAAGCGGGTCCGCGTCAGACGCTAAAATACTCCTCAGGACCGAGGAGGCAGGGATGAACGACGGCGGCAAGCCAATTGTTCTGACGGCTCCGTTGACGGAGACCATCGATCACGCGGGTTACTTCATCCAGATGGCATTGGCATCGATGCCGATGAAGATGGAGAAGGTGATTGACCAGAAGTACCCGAAGTGGCGGGAACTGGAGCGTAACGCCGACGGCTCTGGCGCGCTTCATGCCGGCCGGGGTGCGGCTGGTGGAAGCCTCGCTGCTGCGCCAGGTGAGCGCTGACGACATCATCTGCTGCTACCCGGACGACCTGCCGAAGTTCATCGGCCCGCGCACGCGCGTGGTCGGCGTCTCGACGCACAATCCGCTTGGCGTCACCTTCGCCGCGGGCGTCTATGCCTCGATCTTTGGCTCGTCGCGCGAGCCCATCAATTCCCATTACGCCAAGAAGCTGTTCGCCACGCTCAAGGCGAGCCCGCACCGGCATCAGTTCCAGGTGATCGTGGGCGGCTCGGGCGGCTGGCAGATTTCGCAGACCGACAGTTACGACGAACTGGGCGTCGATTGCGTGGTGGATGGCCGCAGCGAGAGCGACGATGTGCTCGCCCTCGTTGCGCAGGCCCTGCGCGGCGAACGGCTGCCGCGCTTCATGGAAGTGGCCCACCCGAAGGAGCGCGCGGGCCTGCTCACGCCCTCCAAGCGCACCACCTTCGGCGTTGTGGAGATGACCACCGGCTGCGGGCGGCGCTGCCAGTTCTGCCTGCCCGACCTCAATCCGCAGATCGACTTTCCCAAAGACAAGATCATGGACGCCGTGCATGCCAACGTGGCCGAGGGCAACCGCCAGATCTCGCTTGCCACCGAGGACATGTTCATCTGGGGGCAGGTGGGCACGGGCACGCCGTTCTACTTCCCCAATCGCGAGGCGCTGGTGGATCTCTACAAGTCCGTGGTGGAAACGCCCGGCGTCGATCATCACCTGCTGAGCCACTCGACGATGGCGCCGGCTGTAGTGGACCCGAAGATGATTGAGGAGTTGAGCGCCGTGCTGCTCGACAAGAGCCCGGTGAAGCTGCCGTCGGTGAGTTCGCACCCCGAGGGGCGCATCCTCTCGCCACTGGTCGGCATGGAGACGGCGTCGGTGAGCATGGCGCGCAAGATCATGCCCGGCAAGGGAGTTCCCTTCCCCATCGAGGAGTGGCCAAGCGTGCTCGTGCAGGGGCTCGAGATTCTGAACAAGAACAACTGGTTCCCGGTGATCACGCTCATGATTGGCAATCCGGGCGAGACCGACGACGATTGCCGGGCCACGCTTGACCTGCTCTATGAAGTGGAGCGGCGCGGGCTGTTCGCGTTCTTCGTGCCGTCGATCTTCACGCCGCTTGAGGACACGCGCATGGGCAAGAAGCAGGGCGTGGCCGAAAGCCGCGAGATGACGCCGCTGCAGTGGCAGGTGATGATGAAGTGCTGGAAGATGAGCCTCAAGCCGGCCCTGCGCAGTTGGTGGGGACCGACGGCGTGGCGCATCGGAGCGGTGGGGGCGTGGATGTGGAAGCTGCGCAAGATGAACGGCCCGAACTTCACGTGGCCGCTGCTGATGTTCTCCAGCGCCGTGCCCGAGTGGCTGATGGAGAAGATGGGCAAGATCTACCGCGGCAAGCCGATGCAGGTGAAGAGCCGCAAGGAACTGCTCTCCACCATCAAGCGGCAGCACTGGCGGTTCCTGCGCGAAGACAACGGCGACCTGCCCGACGGTTGGGCCGAAGAGGTGGCGCAGCCGATGGCGATGGGCGCGAGCGCCGCGGCCGTGCCGGTGTCCACCTTCAAGATTATTTAGGGCTCGGGGAGCGCGGCTCGGGGAGCGCGGCTCGGGGAGCGCGGCGCGGGGAGCCGAGCTTAGTGAGCCGCTTTGATCGCGGCCAGCGTTTCCACGGCGCGGGCCGTGGCGGCGTTCCGCACCTCGAAATAAACGCCGGTGCCTTCCGGGTAGCGTTTCCCCTCGCGGACCGCCGCCAGCACCTCTTCCGGCAGCGGCTCGGCGAGCGCCGCGGCGACGGCGCGCTGCCCGAAAATGAAGCTCGCCGTGAAGGCGCGCGCGTTGGGGCTGAGATACAGGATATTGCGCTTCTTGTGTTTGAGCCGCAGCGCCCAGCCGTACTTGATGGAGTAGGAGTTCCACTCCTGCCGGTCCACGGTTCCTTGGGCGAGCAGGTGTTCGATGATTTGATTCCAGGTCTTGACCGCGCGGGCTCCGAGCGTGTGCAGCAGTTCCGCTTCGCTGGGGGCTTCGGCGTGGCCGATGAAGGCATTAGCCAGCATGAGATTCTCCTAGACCACTATGGGAACAGGACGAGGCGGCGCGCAAGCAGGTGGCGCTCGGCGGGCGTGGGTGCGAGGGCAAGGGCGCGTTCGAGGCAGGCGCGCGCGGTGGCGGCGTCGCCGAGGCTGGCGTGGAGATCGGCGAGTACGGCGGAGTAGAGGTGATACCGCTGCATGGCCGCATCGCCTGCGAGTGGAGCCATCAGCGCCAGCGCGGCGGCGGGCGATTGCGCATAGCTGAGGGCGACGGCCCAGGAGAGCCGCACGGCGGGCGAGGGCGAGAGTGAGAACAGAGTCGCATAGGCGGCCGTCATGCGAGGCCAGTCGGTGGCTGCGAAGGTGGGCGCGGAGGCGTGCAGCGAGGCGATCTCGGCTTCCAGATGCCAGGCGGTGAGCGCGTCGCCGCAGGCGGAGAGGCCGAGGTGGTGAAAGCCGGCGGCGAGCAGGCGGCGGTCCCAGAGGGAACGGTCCTGCAAATCGAGGGTGAGCAGGTCGCCGGCATCGTCGACGCGCGCCGGCAGGCGTGCTGCCTGCAGACAGAACAACGCGGCCAGGGCGTGCACCGCCGGGCGGCCGGTGGCGGGGTTGGCGGTGAGCAGCGCGACGAGGCGGATGGCTTCGTGGCAGAGGTCCTCGCGCAACAGGCGGTCGCCGCCGCTGGCCGAGTAGCCTTCGTTGAACATCAGGTAGAGCACGCGGCACACCGAATCGAGCCGTGGCGCGAGGTGCGCGTCGAAGGGCACGTCGAAGGAGAGGCCGCCGTCGGAGATGGCGCGCTTGGCGCGTACGATGCGCTGGGCCACCGTTGCCTCGTGCGTGAAGAAGGCGCGCGCGATCTCAGCGGTGGAGAGGCCGGCGACGGATTTGAGTGTTAAAGCCAGTTGGGCGTCGGGCGCAAGCGACGGGTGGCAGCAGAGGAAGATGAGTTCGAGCGTATCGTCGCCGAGCGTGGGGAGCGGATGGTGAGGCACGGATGGTTCGGCGGTGGCCATCGACGCCGGGCGGCGCAACTGATCCAAGGCGCGGCGCTTGGCCACCAGCGTGAGCCAGGCGGCGGGGTTGGGCGGAATGCCATGGAAGGGCCAGGTCTGCAGGGCGCGGAGAAACGCATCCTGCAGACACTCTTCGGCCAGTGCCAGATGGGCCGGTCCGAATTGCCGGATGAGCGCGCCGAGGATGGGGGCGTGTTGGTGGCGGAACAGATGTTCCACCAGGCGCCCCGCCTCGGCCGCGCCGGTGGGGTCAGCGCCGCTCATCCGTGAGTGGGTTCCACCTCGCGGACTTCAATGGCGCCGAAGTCGAGGTGGGGGCAGGTGCTGGCAATCTCAACGGCCTGATCGTAGTCTGCGGCCTGGATGTGAAAGAAGCCGCCCACCACCTCCTTGGCTTCGGCGAACGGGCCGTCGGTGACTGACACCTTGCCGTTGGCGGCGCGCAACAGGCGGCCCTCGCCATCGCGCAGTTTCTGGCCGCCCACCATGTGACCCTTGGCGGCGACTTCTTCGCGCCAGGCGATGTAGCGGGCAATGATCTGCTGCATCTGTTCCGGCGAGATGTCCATACTCATCGCCGGGGGTTCGTGCAGGAAGAGGATGTATTGCTTCATTGTGTGTCTCCTTGTGCCGTGTAGACTGCACCGGGATAACGGATGCGGGGGCTGGATATCGACATGGCCCGCACCAATATTTCCAGCGCGCCCGGCAAGCGGTGAGGCGTCAGGCATCCACCCGGGCGTTCCGCTCGGCGGCGGCGGCGGCGGTGCCGGCAGGGGCGGCGCCGGGGAAGGCAGGGCGGTTCCTGATCGCGTCCATTCTATAGTGAATGAGGATGAACGACGATGCAGAGCGGAGCACGGAGACGAGGCTGCGCGAGTCGCTGGCCCAGGTGTTGGGGGTGAGCGTGGAGTCCGTGCCGGCGGAGGCGCGCCTGGCCGAGTTGTTCCCCGAAGCGCGGCGGATCGAAGCCTGGCGGCAATGGCAGCAGGCCTGTCCGGTGCCGCTGCCGGCGCTCGATCATCCGCTCAGTACGAAGATGGGCTGGTTTGCCGGCGGCTTTCTGGGAGCGCTCTTCCTACTGGCTTTTTTGCGCACTTTGGGGGTGCACATTCCCAGCAGCATGCTGGTGGGCGGAATCGTGGGCCTGCTGGCGGGAGCGGTGGGGTTGCGCTGGCTGGCCGCTCCGGGGAGGAGCTTCCCGCCGGGCCTGGTAACACTGGCCGACCTGGCAGCGCGGCTCGACGCGGGTGTGCGTTAGTTCACCGGCCAGCTCGGCGCAGCTCAGCCGCCTGTTTTCCTGCCGCTTGAGCGGGGCCGGCTGTGAGCCGCGGTGAATGAGCAGCGAGGCGGCGGCGTGAATGTCCATGGGCTTGCCGAGCCAGTAGCCCTGGCCGTATTCGCAGCCCAGTTCGGCCACCTGGCGGGCCTGCTGGACGGTTTCGATGCCCTCGGCCACCACCTTCATGCCCAGCGCGCGGGCCAGCGCGACGATGGTGCGGACGATCTCCAGCCCGCCTGAGTCCATGCGGGCAATGAAGCTGCGGTCGATTTTGAGAACGTCGAGGGCAAAGGTGTGGAGCAGGGACAGCGACGAGTATCCGGTTCCAAAATCGTCCACGGCCAGGGCGAAGCCGTGCGTCTTGAGCGCGGCCAGCCGCAGCGCCGTTTCGGCGTAGGTGGAGACCACCGTTTCGGTGACCTCGATTTGAATCAGCCCCGGATCGACCTGGGCGTGATGGACGATGGAGGCCAAGCGGTCAAGCAGGTCAGGCGATTGGAACTGTTTTTGTGAGAGGTTGAACGAAACGTGCACGGGCGCGCCGGTGGTGGACTGCATGGTCTTGATCCACGAGCAGACCTGGCGCAGCGTGGACCATCCGATGGGGATGCTCAGCCCGGTCTCCTCGGCTTCGTTGAGAAACTCGCCGGGGAGATGATGCGCTGCAGGGGTGGCGCCAACGCAGCAGCGCCTCGAAGGAGTGGATGGCGCCGTCGGAGAGCGAGAGGATAGGCTGCAGGAACGGCTCGAACTCGCCACGGTCGAGCCCCTGGCGCATCTCGGCTTCGAGGTTGAGGCGTTGCAGGGCCGAGTCGTGCATGGAGGGTTTGAAGATCTCCACGCGCCCTCCGCCGCGCTGTTTGGCGCGTGAGGTGGCGAGGCTGGCGCAGCGGTAAAGGTCCTTGGAGGCCTCCGGACCGTCGGCGGCAAAGGCGATGCCGATGCTGGCCTGGACCTTGATGACGCGGCCGTCAATCTCCATCGGCTGGTGGAGAAGATCCTGAATGCGCTTGGCCATGGCGAGGGCGGCGTCGTGTTCAGCGGGCGCGCCGAGCAGGATGGCGAACTGGTCGCCGCCGATGCGAGCCAGACGATCGGCGCCGCGAATGCCATCAGCAAGCGAGCGGGCGCACTGGTGGAGCAACTTGTCGCCGGCGGCGTGGCCGAGGGCTTCGTTGACCGCCTCCAGGCGGTCGATCTCCACGATCATCAGGGAGGGACCGTCCTCCTTGCCGGAGGCCCGCGTGTCGCTCTCTTCGATCCACTGCAGCATGGCGCGGCGGTTGGCCAGGCCGGTGAGGGAATCCTCGTTCACTTCCCGCTCCAGGCGCGTGAGCACATGGCGGCGGTCCTCCTCCTCAAGGATCAGCGCGATCATATCGGCGACCGAGGCGGCAAACACCTCCTCCTCGGTGGTCCAGCCCCGGGGCTCGCCGGCGTGTTCAAAGCAGACCACCCCGCGCAGCCGGCCCATTCGCCGGATGGGGGAGTCGAGCATGGCGCCGATGTTGTTGGGGTCGAGATAACTGTCGCGGAAATCGGCCGTGCGCGGATCGGTGCGCGCATCCATGGCGGCGATCGTGCGGCCGGAGCGAAGCGCTTCAAAGTAGGCTGGAAATTGACTGGCCCGCAGGACGGCGCCGCTGGAGTGCGCCTGTGTGCCGCTGTGGTATTGTTCGCGGCATTCCATGCGCGACCAGTCCTCGGAGAGAATCCAGATGCTGGCCTGGAGAACGCTGAGAGCGGTTGCCGAGGAGGCGGTGATTTCGCGCAACGCCACCTCGAAGTCGTCATGCTCGACGAGCCGCCGCGACGACAACGACAGCGAATGGCTCAAGCGGATCAGGTTTCGGCGGATGCGCGCCGCCCCGGCGCGGGCGTTTTGCTCGGAGGTCACTTCGCGGATCACGGCCAACGCGGGAGGGGACTGCACGGGCATGAGGGTGACCTCAAACTGCCGCGCGCCTGGCCCGCGGCCGCGAGTGAACCGGAAGCGGGATTGGCGGCCGCTGGCCAAGGTCGACTCGGCGTGCGTCACCAGTTGGCGGAACACACGCGGAGCGAGAGCTCGCGGCTTGCCGCTGAGGACGTCGACACTACCATCGGGGCTGATGGCCAGAAGGAGGTCGGGTTCGGTTTTTCTTGGCCGGGCCATCCTCACTTCACTCGTATCGGCCCACCTCACAAAAGTGTGGGGGCGGAGGCCCGTGAACTGATGATTTTTCCGCCAACGCTCCCAGGACGTCGGGCTGAGGAGGCGAATGGCCCGGATTTGGCTGAGTCTGTCCACGATTTTCCTGTAGCGCGGAGGCCCTCCGCGATGCCCCAGGATGCGGCATAGGGCAACACCCCACGCCCCGCATGGCCGCTAACAGATTGCAATACCAGTGAATCCTTTTTTCGCTGGGGTGCGAACGCCGCCTACGGCACGTTGGCCGTCACCGGCTGTGAGGCGCCGACGGAGTTGGACAAGGTAACCGAGAGCGACGACACCGCCGCCGCATCGCCTGCCAGCGTGAACGGCTGGCGGTAGGTGAACTGGCTGCCGAAGGCGCGCGCGCCGTCACTGGAAAACCAGGTGGCGCTCGGGGCGGTGAGCGGAATGGTGAGTTCGGTGGTTTGCAGGTTGGCGCCCGAGGCCGCCGTGAACCGGAAGATGGCTTGCGTGACCTCCCTGGGTGTGGCGAAGCCGGTAATGGCGACGTCGAAGCCGCTGGCCGTGCGCGTCACCGTGGCGGCACGCAGCGCAGGCGCGCTGCGCAAAATGCGGATGAGGCGCGGGGCAGCGCCAGAGAGCGCTGTGCCACCGGAGGTGAACGACGGAGTGAGTGTGATGGTCCCGGCGACGGTTCCGGTCTGGAACGCGGCCGTGCTCTCGAACTCCGCCGCCGTGGATCCGGCGGGAATTGAAAATCGCAGCGTGCGCGAGCCGTTGGCGAATTGCAGGGCGGGGTCATCGGCGGGCGAGGCCGGCGTGTTCACCGTGTCTGGAGCAAAGCTAATGACGATGGCTCCGCTCAGCGCCGAGGGGTAAGCCGCGGCGAGTTCGAGCGTAAGGCGCGGCTGGGTGCCCGGCTCGACGGTGTCGGCCGGACCGGCAAGGGTAAAGGACGGCAGCGCCGGGGAGGTCACGGCCAGCGTAAAGTCGCGCGTCAGCGAGCGCGTACTGGAGTCGATCACGGTGAGGCCGAAGGTGGTGGATCCGAGGGCGGTGGGCGTACCGCTGAGTGCGCCGCCCGCCTCCAATGTGAGTCCGGCCGGCAGCGTGCCGGTGGTGAGCAGCCAGCGGTAAGGGGGCGTGCCGCCGTCGGCCTGAAGGTTGACGCTGTAGGCGCTGCCGAAGATGGCCGCCGAAAGCGCCGCCGGGGTGGTGATGCTGAGGCCGGGCGGCAGTACGGTGAGCGTGAAGGCCTTGGAGACGGTGCGCGCGGTGGCGTCGTTGACGGCGATGGTGAAGGTGAAGTCGCCGGCGGCGGCCGGGGCGCCGGAGAGTATGCCCGTGGCCGCGTTGAGAACCAGCGCCGCGGGCACAGAGCCGGAGATGATGCGCCAGTTGGCATACGGCGTTGTGCCGCCCGAGGCGAGGAAGGTGACCGTATAGGGGGCGCGGGCCGTGGCTGTGGGCAGCGCGGTGGGATTGGTGATGGAGAGTCCGGAGAGGACCTCAATCGTATAGGGCGCGCGCGCGGTTTGGCCGGCGGCATCCGTCACCTCGATGGTGAAGGTGGTGGAACCCGCCGCCGTGGGCGTTCCGGTGATGGCGCCGGTGGTGGTGTTCAAGCTCAGCCCGGCGGGAAGCGATCCGGTGGCGACCGACCAGGTGTAGGGCTGTGTGCCCCCGGCCGCGGCGAGGGCAAAGGTATAGGCTGTGCCGAGGGTCCCCGTGGGCGGTTGCGCCGTGGTGGTGATGGAGAGGCCGGCGTTCACCACCAGAGTGAAGCCCTTGCTGGCGGTCTGGTTGGCGCTGTCGCGGACCTGCACGAGGAAGGCAAACGAGCCGGTGGTGGTGGGCGTGCCCGACAGCAGTCCGGTGGCGGCGTTGAGGGCGATGCCCGGCGGCAGGCTGCCCGTGGTGACCACCCAGTTCACGTAGGGCGGCGCACCTCCGGCGGCCACCAGTTGGGTGGAGTAGGCGAGACCGGCGGCGGCGGTGGGCAGCGCCTCGGCCGTGGTGATGGAAAGCGGCGGGGCGACGACCAGCGTGTAGAGCCGCGTCACGACAAAGCCCGAGGCATCGGTGACCTGCAGCGTGAAGTCGTAGAGGCCGGAGGTGGTGGGAACGCCGGTGATGGCGCCCGTCGTGCCGTTCAGCGAAAGGCCGGGGGGAAAGACACCGTTGGCGAAGGCGAACAGGAAGGGCGGTGTGCCGCCGGTGATATTGATGGCCTGCGTGTAGGGGATGCCGATGAGCCCGGTGGTGAGCGCGCTGGTGACAAACTGCGCCGGCGGATGGATGAGCAGCGTCACCGAATTGGAGCTGACCGGACCGGAGTTCACCACAGTGATCGAGGCCGAACCGGCTGAGGGGATGAGCGCCGGCGTGACCAGGGCCGAGAGTTGAGTCGCCGAGAGGAAGGTGGTCACCAGCGCCTGCCCGGAAATGCGGATGACCGAGGTGGCGTTGAAGCCCGCGCCGTTCACAACGAGGTTGAACGTCGGCGCGCCGGCCGTAACGGCCACCGGTGCGATGGTAGTGATGGTGGGCGCGGCGCCCACGGTGAAGGTGGCCGGCGCGGAGGTGACCGGGCCCGGATTCACGACGGTGACGTTCACCGCGCCTGGGTTGAGCAGCAATCCGGCGGGCACGGCGGCGGTGAGCTGGGTCGCGCTGATGTAGGCCGTGGTGAGCGCGGTGCCGGCCCAGTGGACCACCGAGGCGGCGACGAAGCCCGTGCCGGAGACGGTGAGGTTGAATCCAGGCGCGCCGGCGGAGATCGACGACGGGGCGAGCGAGCTGATGGTGGGCGGCGGCGAGATGGTGAAGTTCGCCGGCGCCGAGATGGCGTTGGGCGTGCTGGCGACGGTGACGGCGGCCGTGCCCGCGGCGGCGAGCAGGTTCGCGGGCACCTGGGCGGTGAGTTGGGCATTGCTGACGAAGGTGGTGGTGAGCGCGTTGCCGTTCCAGCGGATTTCGGATTTGTAGGTAGAGCCGTTGACGAAGTTCGCTCCGTTCACGGTGAGGGTGAAGGCGGGTCCGCCGGCGAAGGCCGAAGTGGGGGCGAGCGAGGTGATGGAGGGGCCGTTGACGGTGAACGCGGAGGGCGCCGAGGTGATGAGCGAGAGGTTGTTGACGGTGACGTTGATGGAGCCGGGCGTGGTGATGGCGGCCACGGGGATGGTGACGTTGATCTGCGTGGCGCTCGCGCTGGCGACAGCGATGGCTGTGGCGCCGAAGTTCACCGTGACGTTGGGCGAGAAGCCGGTGCCGGTGATGGTGAGGGCGACATCGGCGACGCCGGCTGGGGCCGAGGAAGGCGAGAGCCCGCTGATGACCGGTTGCGGCACGAGGGACAGCGCGAGTGGGGGGGAGGTTTCAGTAAACGCGCCCAGGGAGTCGGTGACGCGGAAGGTGATGTTGAAGGTTCCGGAGACGGTGGGCGTGCCGGAGAGAACGCCGGCGCCCGCAACAGTCGTGATAGCGAGCCCGGCGGGGACGGGCGTGGAGGCGGCAAACGTGAGCGCGCGCCGGTGCCGCCCGTGGCCGCAAGCGAGGTGGAATAGGCGATCGTCTGCGCGCCGGAGGGCAGCGGCGAGGCGGTGGAGATGGTGGGTGCGGCGTTGATGGTGATCGAGAGCAGCTTCGATCCGGTCGCGCCGAGCGAATCGGTCACCGTCACGGTGAAATTCGCCGTGCCTGCCGCCGAGGGCGTGCCTGTAATCGCGCCGCCCGAGGAGAGCGAGAGCCCCGTGGGCAACGAGCCGCCCGTGAGCGAGTAGGTGAGCGCGCCTGTGCCGCCGGTGGCGGCGAGCGTTTGCGAATAGGGCGTGGTTGCGCCGGCGGACCATGCGGGCAGCGTAGATGTCGTGATGGAAGGCGCTGGATTGATCGTGATCGAAAATGACTGCGAACCGGTGAGCGCCGTGCCCGCCGTGGAGTCAGTGGCGGTGACGGTAAAGGTGAAGGTGCCGGCGCTGCTGGGCGTGCCGGAGAGCGCGCCGGAGGTGGCCAGCGAGAGGCCGGGCGGCAGGATGTTCGGCGAAGAGGACGTGACGAGGTAGGAGTAAGGCGCCGTGCCGCCCGAGGCCGTGATTGAAGCGGCGGGATAGGCGACGCCCACTGTGCCCGCGGGCAGCGGCGTGGGGGAACTGGAGAGCGTCACCTGCGCGGCGGCGGGCAGCGCCAGCATCGCCAGGGCGAAGCCAAAAAAGCGGAGTCGCATCATGGTGGCTCCAGACTAGGGCGCGCCAAAGCCGCCGCCGCCGGGTGTAATCGTGGTTGGGGGCCGGCTGGGCGTCACCGGCGTTCCGCCTCCCGGCGAGGGCGTGGAACCGCTGCCGCCCGAAAGCGCCAGCGCCGCGCCCGCCGCAGCCCCGCCGCCGATGATGGCGACAATGGCCAGCAGCTTGCCGTTCGATTTGCGAGCCGTGGGCGTGGGCGGAGGAGCGGCGTTGGTCTGCGTGATCGACGCCCGCGCCACCAGCGTGCGATACGACGCCGTGACGCGGATTTGAAACTGCCCGGCTACATTATTAGGCTTCAGGCCGCGGGCCATGGCGAGGCCGTCGTCGTTGGTGGTGACGGTTACCGAAGAGCCGGTGGGGAAGACGCCGCCCGCGCCGAGGTCAGGCAGCAGGAAGGTGACGGCGGCGCTGGAAAGCGGCCTGCCCTCATCATCGGTGACGCGCACAATGGGGTCGCGCGCCCGGCCTTCGGTGATGTTGTTGATGGCGCCATCGCCCTCGACGATGGTCAGTTTGAGTCCAACAGGCGGAGTGGTGGCCAACTGGCCTCCGAAGCCAACGCCGGTCAGGGCAAGAACGGCGAGCCAACCCAGTGGGGCTCGAGAACGGTACCGTTGAGTCATCGGACCTTTCCGATCGCCGGGGGGCGATAATTCTTCTCTGTATTGTAGTGTGCCGGTGGGCGTTGTGTATCCCGAATAATGAGGGGAATATGGGAGCGGTTTTCGCTGCTACTTCTCCGGGCTCTGTTCGCCGTGGCCGTTTGGCATGGTAGAAGGGTCTTTGGATGTGATGCGCACCGTTCTGCTTCTTCTATCGACCCTCTTCTGGGCGAATACCGGCGTGCAAGCGGCGGCACTCGTGCCCGTACCGGCGCTTCCGTCGCGCCTGGCCACGCCGGGCTTCGAGCCGAACCGTGGCCAGGCGGCTCCCAGCATCCTCTTCCTCGGGCGCGGCCTGTCGAACCTCGCCGTGGCTCGCGACGGCATCCTGCTTTCGCCCTTTGCCGCGAAGCTGCAGTTTGAGGGCAGCCTGCCGGGCGGTTCCTTGGCATACGCAGGCCCGCTGCCTGGCGTGGCGAACTATTTCATAGGCGCATCGCCCGCCGCCTGGGTGACCAATGTGCCGCGTTACCGCTCGGCCCGAGTCAACGGCATCTTTGCAGGCGTGGATGCGGAGTATACGCTGGCCGCCGACGGGCGCTTGCATCTGCGGCTCCACCTGGCGGCGGGCGTCGATCCGGCGAGCGTTGGCTTCCTGGTGGAAAAGTCCGGCTTGGCGCGCCCTGTCGGCGGCACCCTGACCATCTACTTCGGCACGGATTTCCGCCTCAGCCCGCGCATCGTTTTTCCACCTCCCTTGGCCGTTCAGATGGGGAGTTCGGGGCCACTGCAGTTAACGGCACGCTACGGCGTCCGATCGACGCAGCGCTTCGCGATCACCGTCGAAGGGCGCGATCCCGCTCTGCCCTTGACGATCGAGTTCATCGTCGACGCGCCGCCTCTTTACGACATAGCCGAACGCTCCAGCGTCCGCACGGCAACCGGCGAGATCTACGTGGCGGCCATGATCGCCGACGCCACCGGCAAGAACGCGCCGTTTCCGCAATCGGGCTTTGACGGCTGCGGTAGCCAGATCGCCACGCCGAAAGCGTGCACCGACGTGTCGGTCTCAAAATTTCAGGCGGACGGCACACTCGCCTGGGTGACTTACCTGGCGGGCAGAACCAGCGAGCAGCCGGAGTTCCTCGCGCTCGCGCCCGGAGGCGCGCTTGTAGTTGCCGGAGGCACGAATTCCTCTGACTTCCCGTCCACGGGGGGCGCGCAGCAACCCGCGTACGCCGGCCCCGCGCCTACCTTGGCGCAAGGCTCGGCATCCCGCGTGATGGGCGATCTGTTTGCCACGCGGCTCAACGCACATACCGGAACGCTGCTCACGAGTACCTTTCTCGGTGGCCCCGAGGCCGACAGTTTCGGCGCGGCGGCGCTGGGGGACGATGGCTCGCTGCACCTCTTTCACAAATGGCTGACGCCCACCAGCCCTGGGATGCCCACCACGCGCGGAGCGCTGCTCGGGGCGTGCGCGGGCACGCCTTGCCTGAACAGCTACGCGGCCCGGCTTTCACCATCGCTCGATCAGTTGCTCTACGGCACCTACCTGCCCGGCTCTCCGGGCGCGACCAGTGTGCTGCACACCGACGGCAGCCTCTACTTCGCGGGCGGGGCCGAGGCGGGCTTCCCCACCACACCCGGCGCCTACCAGCGCCTGAACGCCGGCCAGCACGACGCCATTATCGGACGGCTCGACGCCACCGGCACACGCCTGCTGTTCGCCACCTACATCGGCGGCCCGGGGCCGGAGACGATCCTGCGCATGGCCGTGCCCACGGATGGCAGCGTCTGGGCTGACATCAGCGCGGAAACTCACCGCCTGGTGCGGCTCGACGCCAAGGGCGAACGCCTGCTGGCCGAACGCCCCCTGCCCATCTATGACCTCGCCGCCGCGCCCGATGGCGGCGTATTCGCCAAGGCGTATGGCTCCGTGCCCGCCACGGTCAGCGCCTTCCTCGGCTCTCCGTGTGGCGCGGGATCGTATGTACGGCTCAACGCTGCCGGCGAAACTGTGTTCGCCACGTATCTTCCCTACTGGTTCGAATACGACTTTACCGGAAGTAGCGCACGCGGTTTGCCGCTGTTGCGGCGCGGCGAGGACGAGTTGTATGAGGTGGATGAGAACGCCGATGCGGGCGTGTACACCGGCTGCGTGGTGGACGCGGCCAGTTATGCCAATGCCGATGTGCTCTCTCCCGGCGCCATCGTCACACTCTTCGGCAGCCAGATGGGGCCGCGAGAGGGCGTCACGTTTCAACTCGTGGACGGGCGGTTGCCCACCGAACTCGGCGGCACGCGCGTCTTCGTGAATGGCGACCCGATCCCGCTCCTCTATGTCTCCTACGGCCAGATCAACGCCGTACTTCCCTATACGCTGGCGGAGAATGCCCGGCCGGAGATCCAGGTGGTCCGGCCGGGCGCACCGGGAAACGTGCTGAAGAACTCACTCGTCCAGCGGGCTGGCATCACGATCTTCCACACGGTCGAATCCGAGGTTGCCTGGGCGGCGGCGCTAAACGAAGACGGAACGGTAAACTCGGCCTCGAACCCTGCCCGCCCAGGCTCGGTGGTGGTGTTATTCGGAACCGGCGGCGGCGCGACCGTTCCGCCGAGCGTGGCCGGAGGCGTCACGCCGTCCGGGTTGCGCCCGCTCGAGTACCCGCCCATCGTACGCGATCTCTCGGGGAGTGCAAACGAACTCGCCGTCGAATATGCCGGTGCGGCGCCGGGACTGGTGGCCGGCGTGGCTCAGATCAATGTTCGTCTGCCCAACCCCATTCCCCCTGGTGCGGGCCTGGGACTCGACGGGCGCGCCTATCTGCAAGTGATCACGCGCGGCTCCAGCACATACTCGGCGCCTGTCGCCGTCCACGTGCGGTAACACGGCCCGCGCCTGGCGCCTCGCATGACTGCATCTTCAGGGTATAAAATACCGCCATGCTTCGTTTCGCTTTGCTTATGGGAATGATGGCAGCGTGCGCCCCGGTGTGGGCGCAATCGCTGGCCAGGTTAACAGGGACAGTCACAGACAACACGGGCGCCGTGGTTTCCGGCGCGAAGGTGACGGCGAGGAATGTGTCGACAGGCGTCACGACGGAGGCCGTATCGAATCCGTCGGGCGTCTTTCTGTTTCCGTTTCTGCCGCCGGCCGAATATGAGGTCGATTGCGAACTGCAGGGCTTCAAGAAGGCGGTTCGCTCGGGCGTGGTGCTGGAAACGGCCACGACACGCAGCCTTGATTTCACGTTGGAGGTCGGCGCGGTCACCGAGTCGGTGGAGGTGAACGCCACCGTGCCGCTGCTTGAATCGGAGACCTCATCGGTAGGCCAGTTCATCGAGCGCACCACGGTGTTCAACATGCCGCTGGAAAGCCGGCGCACGGCCGGACTGGTGAAGCTGATGGGCATGGTTGCCTTCCGCGAGGAGACCGGCGCCGAGCAGGTGCCGATGTTCAGCATGGCCGGCGGGCGCAGCCAGAACCAGATCTGGGTGCTTGACGGCGGCAACGTGCAGAATACAACGCTGGGGGTTCCGCAGTTGCAGTTGAATCCGCCGGCCGAGTCGCTGCAGGAGTTCAAGGCCGAGGCGAACAACTATTCGGCCGAGTTCGGGCGCACCGGCGGCGGACTGATTCAGATGACGACGCGCTCAGGCAGCAACGAATTCCACGGCGCGGCCTATGAGTTTCTGCGCAACCAGGCGCTAGACACACGCACATTCTTCGCCCAGCGGAAGGCCCCGCTGCGCTACAACATCTTCGGAGCATCGTTCGGCGGCCCCATCCGCCGCGACAAGACCTTCTTCTTCGCCAACTACGAAGGCGCTCGCCGCCGCGACGGCACCACCATCGCCAACACCATCGTGCCGCGCCCGGCCGAGGTGCAGGGCGACTTTTCCGCGCGCACCGGTTTCAGCCTGATCGACCCGCTGAACCGCCAGCCGTTTGCCGGCAACATCATTCCTCAGAGCCGCATCGACCCGGTGTCGCGCGCCTTTGCCGCCTTCTATCCGGCGCCGAACGTGGCCAGCGACCCCACGCGCGCGCCAGCGGCGAACTACATCGTCAATGTCTCCGACAAGCTGACACAGGACATGGGCACGCTCAAGGTGGACCACAACATCGGCAACTCGGACCGCATCAGCGGCCGCTATTCCATCATCAAAGCCCCGCAGGAGTTGTCGGCCGTCTATCCGAACGCCTTTGCCGATCTGCGCGCCGGCCCGCGCGACCACCGCATTCACAACCTCGTGGGCACCTGGATTCACTCCTTCTCGGCAACGTTTCTCAATGAGTTTCGCTATAACTACGCAACCCGCCGCTTCATCAACCGCTCGCTCGGCACCGACAGCGGCAAGAACGGGGAGCTTGGCCTGAAAGGCGTTTCGGCGACGGATTTCCCTCAACTCATCTCCACCGGTCAAAGCAACCTCGGCGTGCTGCCGGTGGAGCGCATTCAGGATCCGATTCTCACGCACCAGTGGGTAAACAACCTGACCTGGATCCGCGGCAACCACTCCATCAAGTTCGGCGGCGAGTGGCGCCTTTCGGGCAACAAGGACCAGTTCCGGCAGTCCACCGGCGGCTCGTTCACGTTTAGCGACCGCGCCACGGGCAGCGGCATGGCCTCCATGCTGCTCGGCCATGTCACCGGGGCGAGCTTCAACCAGACCGACAACCTCGTGGCCCGCACCGATTACTTCGGCTTCTTCCTCCAGGACGACTGGAAGGTAACCAAGAACCTCACGTTCAACATCGGACTTCGCTGGGAGATGGACACCCCGCGCTGGGAGAGCGAAGACAACCGCCAGAGCGGGTTTGCCTTTGCGCCCATCAACCCGGTGTCGGGCACGCCGGGCGTAATCGTGTTCTCCGGCCGCGACGGGCGCTCGAAGTACGCGCATGACTTTGACAAGAACAACTTCAGCCCGCGCTTCGGCTTCGCCTACAAGGCGCCCAGGGGCACGGTGATCCGCGGCGGCTACGCCATCGCCTATAACGGCGCCTACCAGGGCGCGGTGGCCAATCCCCTCATCGCCGGCTTCAGCCTGAACGGCAGCTTCACCTCCACCGATGGCGGCTTCACGCGCGCCTTCTCGTTCCGCGACGGCCTGCCCACGATTACGCGCGAGCCGCTGGGCCCCGGATTCGGCTCGGTTCGCGTCGGGCAGGCGCCGCGCTTCGCGCCGGATTACATCCAGCAGGATCACGTCAACGCCTACTCGCACCAGTACAACTTCACGATCCAGAAAGAGCTGCCCGGCAGCCTGCTGCTGGAAGCAGCCTACATCGCCAACCTGAGCCATAAGCTGGGCGGAGTGAGCGTGAACATCAACCAGATTCCGCTGGTGAACGGCCGCGGCCCGGCCGCGCAGAGCCAGGCGGCGCGCCCGTTCCCGCAGTTCAACAACATCACCCTGATCTCGCCGCCGTGGGGCAATTCGACCTATCACGCCCTCAACGTGAAGGTGGAAAAGCGCTACTCCAACGGCTTGAACTTTTTGGCCAGCTACACATGGTCGAAGTTCCTCGACGATGTGGAAGCAGGCAACGAAGTGGCCGGCGGCGAGGGCAACGGCTACACGCACATCTCGCTGCGCAACCTGGACAAGAGCTACTCGGGCAACGACCTGCGCCACCGCGTCATCGCCAGTTCCGTGTATGAGCTTCCCATCGGCAAGGGCCGGCTGGTGAGCATCGAGAACCCGGTGGCCAACGCCATCGCAGGAGGCTGGTCGCTGGGCGTCATCGCCGAGATGCGTTCGGGCGCGCCGTGGGGCTCGGTCGAACTCACCAACACCACCAACACCTTTTCGGCGGCCCAGCGTCCGAACCTGAGCTGCGACCCGGCGCTCGATAGCGGCCGCTCGCGCGCCGACTACCTGGCTCAGTATTTCAACACCTCCTGCTTCTCGGCTCCCGGCACGGGGAACTTCGGCAGCGCGGCCCGCAACCTTGGCTTCGGCCCCGGCTTTGTCGGCATCGACGCCTCCATCACCAAGCGCTGGGCGCTCACCGAGCGCTACGGCCTGCTGTTCCGCACCGACGTCTACAATGTTCCCAACAGGCCCAACTTCGCTTCGCCGGCAGCCGTACGCGGCCGCGGAGACTTTGGGCGCGTGAACTCCACCATCGGCACGGGGCGGCTCATTCAGATGAGCCTCCGTTTCGAGTTCTGAGACCGCACGCCGCCCGCCCGGTACTAGCCAACTGGTACTGGGCGGGTGGCGCACACCGCAACGCGATCGCGGTAGGATGTAGGGTTACGCGGGCGTAGCTGGAGAGGGACCGGCGGCGCGGAAATGGAACATGTTTCAGGCCAAGCGGCAGGCAGCCTTCTCCACATGGCGGGCACCGGGACACGAGATCGAGGTCGTGTACTCGCAGGCCGTCATGCACGACATCGTGCTGCGCTCCCTTGACGGGTTGCACAGCATGCCGGGCGTGGGCCTCGAGGTGGGGGGCGTGCTGTTCGGCACGGCCGATGAGAGCGAGGTGCGCATCACGGCTTCCCGCGAGTTGTCCTGCGCTCATGCCAAGGGTCATGTGTTCCAGTTGAACGAGGCCGACGAGTCGCGGCTGGAGCGGCTGCTTTCCTACTACAAAGAGGAACCGGAGCTGGCCGGGCTGGCCCCGGTGGGCTTCTATGTGTCCCGCACGAAACAGAACCTCTCGCTCACCGAAGACGACGTGCGGCTGTTTGCGAAGTATTTCCCCGAGCCGCAGCAGGTGGTGCTGGTGGTGAAGGTGGCGCGCGGCCTGCCGACGAGGGCGGGCTTTTTCGTGCGCGAACCCGATGGCGGGTTGCAGACGCTGATGACGCACCGCGAGTTTGAGGCGGCGCCGGCGTCGGAGGCGGGCTTGCGGCCGATGTCGCGGGCCGAACGCGAGGCAGCGATCCCGCAGCGCACGGCGGAGGTGGTTCCGATTCGCCCGCCGGAGGAGACCGAAGGGGACGAACTGGACGAGCCGGCGGCGACGCACGAGCCCGGCTGGACGGTTCCCGAAGATCTGGTGGACCGGCCCAAACGCCATCCCTGGCCGTGGAAAACGCTGGCGGCGGCGATGGCGGCGATTGCCGTGTTGGGTTCGCTTATTGTCTACATGCGCACGGCGCGGCGCACCAGCGGCCCGAGGCAGTCGGTGGGCCTTCGCGTGGTGGAGCGTAACGGCTTTCTGCTGGCCGAGTGGAACGGTAACGCCAAGCTGCTGGAGGGAAAGACAGGCGGCGCGCTGGAGGTGGACGACGGTGAGCCGCGCCGGTATGTGATGAACGAGACGCTGTTGCGCGGCGGCCAGTGGCGCGTGCTGACGACGTCGGAAAACGTGATGGTGAAACTGCGGCTGGGCGCCTCGGGTGAGCATGTGGAGTCAGTGCGCTACTTCGATCCCGGCGCCTCGGCGCGCGTGGTTCGCCCCGCGGCCGACGCGGTGTCGCTGGAGACGCAGACGCGGCTGGAGGAAAAGCAGCGCCGGCTGCAGGAGATGATCGAGGCCAACAATGCGCTCGACATCCGCCGCGAGTCGCTGCTGGCCGTGGTGCGCCAGCAACTGGACCAGGCCAGCAAAGGAGGCGCCGAAACGGGCGCGCGGCCGGTGGTTCAGCTTCCGCCCAACCAAGCGGCTGCTTCACCGGAGCAGCCATTGCCTCCGCCGCCGGCGGCGAACACCGCCTCGTCGACGCCGCTCGATGCGCCGCCGGGCTTGGCCGGACAAGCGGTCAGGCCGCCGTCGGCGCCGCCTGCCGGTCAAGTGGAGAGCGCCGCGCCGCGTTTTCCCGACCGTGCCACAACGCCGCGCCCGGCCGCCCAACCGCAGGCCGCCAGCACACCCCCGGCCTACCAGGGGCCACGATCGGGCCGCGTGATCTGGACGGGCAGCCTGGCCCCGGGCGGCACGCTCCTCATCACGGGCAGACAGGCCTCTCTGGGCGCCCTCACGGGCTCCATGCCGGCGGCGCCGCTGCGCATCGGCGCCTACGCCGCCGAGTTGGGCGGCCAGGGTTTCACCGCCTACAGCTCCAGTGCGCGCCACTCACGCGGCAACGTTGTCGAGCAGCCCGGCCCGCAGAACGGCTGGCAGCGCACCGCCTACCGCTACGACCCGCGGCGCGCCTCCGATCTAGTGGTGGCCGAGGCTCCTTCGGCCGACAACGGCTGGCAGCGGGTTCTCTTCCGCGCCGGTTCGCGTCCGGTGACGGCGATCCTCATCGACTGGGAAATCGCCCAGTAGCACGGCTCCGCCGCTTACTCCCCTCGGGAACCCGTAGGCATGCCTCGCACGGCCCTTTCCTGTATGATTCTTTGGGGTATCGACATGTTTACTTCCTTACGTTTCGTCATCTTCTCTCTCGGCGTTCTCCTGGCTGCCGCGGCAGGACTGCGCGCCCAGGTGGAGCAAGGCATCCTTCTCGGCACGGTGTCCGATCAATCGGGCACGCGTTACCGGGGCCACGGTCACCATGGCCAACCTGTCCACCAACGTCACGCAGGTGACCCGCACCGGGGCCGATGGCGGCTTCCGCTCCGTGCCCCTGCGCACGGGCGTCTACAGCGTCACCGTGGAGGCGGCCGGCTTCAAGAAGCTGGTGCGCTCCGGCGTCACGCTGCAGATTCAAGACGAGGTGCGGCTGGATCTGACCCTCGAGGTGGGCACGGCGACCGAACAGATCACCGTCACCGCCGACGCCGCGCTGCTGCAAACCACCGAAGCCTCGCGCGGCCAGGTGATCGAGAACAAGAAGATCGTCGACCTGCCGCTCAACGGCCGCGACTATCTGCAACTGGCCCTGCTCACGGCCGGCACCAACGTGCCGCCGCCCGGCTCGCGCTTCCAGGGCTTCAGCTCGGGCGGCTTCCGCGTGAGCCACAACAACTACCTGCTCGACGGCATGGACAACAACTCCAACCAGCACGCCGCGCAAGGGCGCACGCCGCAGGTGATCTCGCCCTCCATCGACGCCGTGCAGGAGTTCAAGGTACAGACGACGAACTACTCGGCCGAGTTCGGCCGCAACGTCGGCGGCGTGGTGAACGTGGTGATCAAGTCGGGCACCAACGAGTTCCACGGCGGCGTCTTTGAGTTCGTGCGCAACGAGGCGTTCAACGCGCGCAACTTCTTCCAGTCGCCGGGCACGGAGATTCCCGTGTTCCGCCGCAACCAGTTTGGCGGCTTCTTCGGCGGGCCGATTGCGAAGAACAAGACCTTCTTTTTCGTCGACTACGAAGGCACGAAAGAGTACACCGCCGGCACGGCGCAATCCACGGTGGCCACGGCGGCCGAACGGCGAGGCGATTTTTCGAGCTCGTTCTTCAACAACCAGCCGACGCAAATCTTCGACCCGGCCACCTATAACGCCACCACGCGCGCCCGCCTGCCCTTCGCCGGCAACATCATCCCCTCGGCGCGCATCGACGGCGTGGCCGCCAAGGTGGCCTCCTACTCGCCCAACCCCAACCGCGGCAGCATCATCAACAACTACTTTTCCAACCCGCGCTCAAACGCCACCACGCACAAGGGCGACATTCGCATTGACCACACCTTTGGCCCCAACGACACCATCTACGGCCGTTACAGCCGCCAGGACTACCTGCTGACGCCGGAGTCGAACCTGCCCGCGCCTGCCTTTGGCGGCGGCGATCCGGCGCTGAACAAGAACGAGCCGCAGTCGTTCGTCATCAGCCACGGCCACATCTTCACGCCGAACCTGTTCAACACCCTCAACGTTTCCTGGAACCGGCTGCTCACCAACCGTTCCTCGCCGCTGGATGGCAACCTGAACCCGGAGATCGGCCTGAAGGGCGCCAACACGGAGTTGTCGGGCTTCGCCCTGTTCAGCATCAATGGCTACGCTCCGCTGGGGCCGCCGGCCAACAACCCGCAGTTCTCCGATTCGCAGACGCGCCAGATCACCAACGACATGCTCTGGACGCGCGGCCGCCACACGCTGAAGTTCGGCGGCAACTTCATGTTCATCCAGTCGCCCCACCTGCAGGCGTTCCAATCCAACGGCACCTTCACCTTCAACGGCAATTTCTCGCGCCAGAGTTCGAACAACACCTTCGGCAACTCGTTTGCCGACTTCCTGCTGGGCATTCCCTTTAACTCGCAGTTGTCGACGGTGGCCCAGGGCAACCAAAGGCGGCGCATCCACGCCGGCTACGTGCAGGACGATTTCAAGGTGAGCGAGCGCCTCACGCTCAACATCGGCTTGCGCTATGAGTACATCGGGCCGTGGTTTGAAAAGTACAACCGCTATTCCAATTTCGACATTGACGCCAACCGCGCCCGGCCGCAACTGCGCCTGGCCACCGACGGCGGCATTGCCGAGCGCTCCACGCTCAGGCCTGACTTCACCAACTTCGCCCCGCGCGTCGGCTTTGCCTACCGCCTCGGCGCCGGCACCGTGATCCGCAGCGGCTACGGCATCTACTACGGAGGCGTGGATCACATCGGCGACCGCTACCTGCACGCGCAGCGCCCCATTTTTCTTCCAGTCCGGCTTCAACACCGACTCCATCAACCCCACCATCGTGCTGCGCGATGGTTTCCCGGAGGGCGCGACCTCATCTCGCGTCTCCAACCTGCAGACCATCTCGCAGGACCGCACCAATCGCGCACCCTACTCCCAGCAGTGGAACTTCACCATCCAGCGCGAACTTGGCAACAACATCGCCCTGGAAGTGGGCTATGCCGGCACGAAGGGCAACCGCCTGCTGCAGCGTTACGACTCCAACGCCCCCGGCGCCCGGCGCGGGAAACATCAACGCCCGCCGCCCGGTGACCACGCTGGAGGTGCCGGGGCTGAGCTACATCATCCCGTCGCTGGCCGACACTTTCCGCCGCGAGTTCAGCGCCAACTCGAACTACAACGCCATGCAGATCAAGGTGGAAAAGCGCATGTCGGCCGGGCTCAGCCTGCTCGCCTCCTACGTTTGGTCAAAGACGATCAGCGACGCCCGCGGCGGCGCCGATTCCGGCGGCACGGCGCCAAACGCCGTCCAGGACATGAACAACTTCCAGGCCGAGAAATCGCTTGCCGACGAGCACTTCCCTCACCGCTTCGTGATGAGTTCCAATTACGACGTGCCCTTGGGCCGCGGCCGCAGCTTCGGCGCGGGTATGCCCCGGCTGGGCCGACCTCATCATCGGCCAGTGGGCCGTGGGCGGGATTCTCACCTTCAACTCCGGCCGCCGCGTCAACATCGGCGTCCAGGGCGACCCGGCCAACGTCGGCACCGCGTCATCAGCGCGGCCCAACGCCGTGCCCGGCCAATCACCCAACCTGCCGGGCGAGGAACGCACCCTGGCCCGCTGGTTTAACACCGCCGCCTTCGTCCGCCAGCCCAACTTCACCTTCGGCAATGCCGGCCGCAACCTGGTGCAGGCGCCCGGGCTGCGCAACCTCGACCTGGCCATGTACAAGGTGTTCCGCTTCGACGAATCGCGCTACCTGCAGCTGCGCGGCGAGTTCTTCAACGCCTCCAACACGCCCTTTTTCGGCGCTCCGGGCAATACGCTCGGCCTGGCTACCTTCGGACTGGTCAACAGCGCCGCCGACGCGCGCATTGTGCAAATCGCCGCGAAGTTCTATTTTTAAAGGGTGACGGATTTCGCAAACGGAGGGGCGTTTGCCGCCGAGCCGATCGAGCGGGTGGCTGCGTATTGGAACGCCCGCCCGTGCAACATCCGCCATTCGCCGCTGCCTGTCGGCACGCGCGAGTATTTCGACGAAGTCGAAGCGCGCAAGTACCGCGTCGAGCCCCACATCCCCGCGTTCGCCGATTTCACGCGCTGGCGCGGCAAAAAGGTGCTCGAGATTGGCTGCGGCATCGGCACCGACACCATCAATTTCGCCCGCGCCGGGGCGCGGGTCACCGCCGTCGACCTCACCGAGAACTCTCTGGCCTTAGCCCGCCAGCGGGCTCGCGTCTATGGACTCGAAGACCGCATCCGCTTCGTGCACGCCAACGCCGAGGAGTTGAACCAGGCCCTGCCGCCCGAACCGTTCGACCTCATTTACTCCTTCGGCGTGCTCCATCACACGCCGCACCCGGACCGCGCCCTGGAGCAACTGCGCGCCTATCTGGCGCCCGGCACCTCGGTCCGCCTGATGGTGTACCACCGCTGGTCATGGAAGGTGTTGTGGATCTGGTGCACCCAGGGCGGTGTCCGGCGCTGGGATCTGGACCGCATCGTGGCCGAACATTCCGAGGCTCAAACCGGCTGCCCGGTCACCTACACATATTCGCGCTCTTCGGCGCGAAGTTGGATGGAGCGCCACGGCATCCGCGTCGAGCGCGTTGCCGCCGACCACATCTTTCCCTACTCAATCGAGGAATACAAGCGATTTGAGTATAAGAGGGTCTGGTATTTCCGCTGGATGCCCGCGCCCGTGTTCCGCCTCGCCGAGCGGGCCTTTGGCTGGCACCTCTGCCTGACCGGCACGCCCGACCCGGCCGCCCTGCTCAGGCAGGCCCCTTCCCCGCCCTCACCTCAGCCGGGACACGCTGACGGTCCAGCTCGCCCAACGGCAACCGGAACGTGAGCGGAATCCGCTGCGGCACGTAACACACCCCTTGTCGTCGCAGGCCGGTAAAAGAACTCACCGCCCACCACCAGTTCCTGGCGTCGCCCAGCACGGCACGCAGCTCGTTGGCCTGCCCCACGGTGAATTCGCGCTCCACGGCGAAGCGGTGATCAGCCACACCGCCACCGTCTCGCCGATAGCGGGCAGACTTAGCATACGCGAGGCCGGGAAGCGCGGGTTTGCCGGCCAGCCACGCGGCCCCGCTGGGCATCGTCCAGCGCACGGGCAGATAGCCGCTCACTTCGGGGGCGTACACGTGCATGCGCGGCTTTAGTTCCACTTCCAGGCGCAGCGTAATGACACTGCCCGGCCACACGGCGGCGTTGCTGGCCTTGGCGCGCAGGGTGAGATGCGGCGTGGTGGTCTCTTGCACGAGCTCGCCGGCGGCATCGGGAAACTCGCGCGTCAGGATGGCTCCCGCCGTGAGCCGTTCGCGGTAGTCCTCCTCGAAATATTTCTTGCGTACCACACCCTGGGCGTCGAGCAGATAGGTGACCGGAAACGGGACTCCGTGAAACGGGCTATCGGCGGGAATATTCGTATTTAAGATTCCAAATCTCCGAATTACTTCCGATTTCGCATCACCAAGAAGAGGAAATCCGATGCCCGCGCGGGTCGCAAAGTGAGCCAGCATCGCGGGGCTATCGTAGGTGACAGCGGCAAGGCGAATGCCCCGCGCTTCAAACTCACGCGCTTGCTGCCCCAACTCGACCAGTTGGGTCTTGCAGTACGGTCACCAATCGGCCGACCGCACGAAAACCAGCAGCAAGCCGTTCTTACCACGCAGAGAAGCCAGATCGCGCAGGGCGCCGGACTGATCGGCAAGGCGGAAGTCCGGCACGCGCTGGCCCACCTCCGGCCCCGACTGCAAAACCGCTTACCGCCGGCAGGGGGCGCAGACGTGGCGGGTCAGACTGGCCGTGGCCAGGCAGCGCTGTCAGCATGGCTAAAAAGAAAGGCCGCCGCGGGCGCAGTGTTCTCGAAACTCATCGCCATGGGATCTCCTGTAGAATCATAGATGGCTTTCCCGCCGAAATTGGGCTTGCATCGCTGGCGCTTCGTATGATAATTGCAGTGGCAGGAGGATACCGGCCAAGCGCTGCAGCCGACTTGGGGCAGCTTGTGGACGGGGGTCACGCAGCCCCATCACCGTCAGGGGAGCCGATGAGCGACATGCCCTACAACTCGCATTATACTCGCGCGTGGCCGCCAAGCGCGCTGAGCGTGGAAGGAAGCCCCTATGGCAGGCCCCGGGAATGACTCCCGCAGCCATTTGCTCTTAACCTACTCGAGTCCGGATGGGCGGGCCAAGCGAATCAATCCTTCCAACGTATTTTGTAGGGAGTTTGGATGGGAACCCGAAGAGTTCGCCCGCCCCGGTTTCTGGTTGGGGCGCATCGCTGAGTCTGACCCAGGAGCACTACCTCGACGCCCTCACGCGGGCCGCGCGAGGAGCGGCACGGTCAGCTATCCCTTCCAGTCGCGGAATGGGGAGTGGTTCGAGGCGCGGGAGGAGTTCTCCGGCGAGCCCATTCTGATGTACCCGGACTACCCGTTGGAGTGCATCCTGGTGGTCGGAGCCGGACCAGCCGCGCGGCTGATGCGGTTCGCTGAGGATGTGGAGCGCCTGGGCCTGCGCCGGGCTGGGACTTCTTCGCCCAGGTGCTGGCGGCGCTGATGACCTCCACGCGGGCCGATTTCGGTTTCGTGGGCGGATTTGAGGAAAACCACGAGGGTCCGCTGGTTGCACTTTGCCGCGCGTCAGGCGCTGTGGTGGCGGAGAATTTCCTTGATTACCTGGTGAAGGACACGCCTGCGAGCGTGTCTGGGCTTGGGGACATTCCTTGCATCCACAACAGTGACGTGCAGACGCCTGTATCCGCGCGATCCGCTGCTGGCCAGGGACCGCTTGCAGGCCTATTTCGGAGTCCCCTGCTCGACAGCCTGGGCAAGGTAAGTCAGCCTGCTTGTGTTGCCTTCGCCGAACCACAGCGCCGGGCTGGTGGCGCTTTGCCGCCATGGTGGAGATCGTGGTGAGCCGCGCCTCGATCGATTGAGCGCCCGTGCTGAACAGCGCCGTCTGGCCGAGGGCGAAGAGCGCTTCCGGCAGATCGCCGAGACCATTCAGGACGGCTTCTGGGTGATGGACGCGCGTAGCACAGGCTGGCCTACGCCAGCCCTTCGTTTGAACGTGCATCTGGGGTGCTTCGCCGGAGGCTAACATCCCGACAGCGCGGAGTGGCGCTGATCTGATCACCTCGCAGTCGGAGCTGTTGGCAGACGAGATTCCGCTCACGCGCGAATTCCAGATCGCTGGCGGCGACGGGCGACGCGCTCGGATTCGCGATCGCTCCTTCCCGGTGACCGGCCCGGGAGGAGGGAGCGCATCATCGGCGCGTGAGCCGCGACGTCACCGACGAGAAGCTCTCGCTTGAGGCGCTGTGAGGGAGCCCAGTTTGTGCTCACCGTAAACAACGCTCTGCCCGCCCTGCTCTCATTTGTGATCTCGAAGAGGGCCGCCTCCGGCTGATGAACCAGTATTCGCGCGAGATGTTCCAGACCAGCCTCGCCGAATCCGGACCCTGATGCGGCATCGATCCGCCCGGCGCCATCCACCCCTCCGACCTCGTGAAGCTGCGCGTGCCCGCCGACAACCGGCCGGCGGGGAAAGTGGCGGTTCCATTCTACCACGTCGTTCCGCCTGCGGCAGGAGGACGGCAGCTACCGCTGGTCTGCGGCCGCGAGACGGTGTCTTCCAGCGCGGCATCTCCGGCGCTGCCAAACAGATTTCGGGCGTCGCCCACGACATCAGTGGAGAACATCCGCCTGGAACAGGAGCTGCTCTATAGCGCCCTGCACGACCGCCGCGACGTCGCTGCCCAACCGCATCCTGTTTGAAGAGCGCCTGGAGTAGGCCTCCCGCCGTAGCGCAACGCGAACCGGGACAGATCCTGGTCGTGCCGTTGCTCGACCTTGACCGCTTTCAACGCATCAACGACGGGCTTCAGCCACAGCGGCCGGCGACACCGTGCTGGTGGCTCTGGCCCGCCGCCTGGAGCTCTGCGTGCGCGAAGGCGACACCGTGGTCTGCTTCGGAAGCGATGAGTTCGGCGTATTGATCGAAGGGCTGCAGGCCCCGCCGAAGCCTCCACCGTGGCCGGCCGTCTGCTGGCCACCGTCAGCCAGCCCGTGGAAGGCTCTCCC
>JADJOP010000005.1 GCA_016713735.1 Bryobacterales bacterium | reverse complement strand
CTCGTCCTCCATTGCGTCGGCGGTGGCGAGGGCTTTGGGGATGGGGAAACTGGGGTCGCCCATGGAGTAGGTCTGCTGGACGAAGCGGGGCGCGGGGCGTGGTAAGTGATGGGTGGCGGGGCGGGCCGCATCTTTCCCGGCGAATTCGGTGGGGTTCCTTGCACTATCTACGTGAGGAAGAGTCTGTCTTGTCTTTGTATGACGATTTAGGGGTGGCTCGGGGGGCGACGCCGGAGGAGATTCGGGCGGCGCATAAGGCTTTGGCGCGGTTGCTGCATCCGGACCGGATTCAGGATGAGTTGACGCGGCAGTTGGCCGAGACGACGTTGAAGAAGATCAATTCGGCGTTTGCGGTGTTGAGCTATTCGCGGCGGCGGATGGCGTATGACCGGGGGTTGGAGCGGGAGTTGGACATTGCGGGGGGCGGCGGCGGCGGCGGCGGCGGCGGCGGCGGGGAGCGGAAGGGGCAGGCGGCGGGGGGCTGGCAGAGGTGGGTGGAGAAGCGGGCGAATTGGGATTGGGCGAAGAGGAATGCCCTGTGGGGGCGGGGACGGTGGCGGGGTTGACTGTCATCTACCTTACTTTGTGGCAGGGGGCTCCGGCGGCGCGGCGGACGGCGGCGGCGCCGATGCCGGAGGCGGTGAAGGCGGCGCCGAAAGGGGGGACGCGGGGGAAGACGCGGGTGCGGGCGGCGGTGAAGGAAGCGGCGCGGGAGCCGGCGCGGATCGAAGTGGCGCGGGTCGAGGTGGCGAGGGCGGAGGTGGCGGCGGAGGTGGCGCCGTCGGACAAAGACAAGCCGGTGGAGCGGGCGCGGGCGGGGCGGGCGGCGCAGGCACGGGCGGTGACACCGGGGGAGATTGTGTATTTGCCGGGGCCTGTGGTGAAGAAGCCGGTTTGGATTGCGCCGCCGGAGGTGAAGCGGGCGGAGAGTGAGTTGATTGCGCTGCCGGAGGTGGTGGCGCAGGTGGCGACGCCGCTGCCGGCGGTGGTGAAGCCGGGGATGGCGGGGTTGTGGGTGTATTTGAAGCCTTCGCGGGTGACGGCGGCGGCGAACAGCTATCCGCCGGAGTTCATTGAGTTGACGCTGCGGGAGACGGGCGGGGTGGTGAAGGGGCGGTACCTGGCGCGGTACCAGGTGGCGGACCGGGCGATTTCGCCGGAGGTGCGGTTTCAGTTTGAAGGGGCGGCGGGGGAGGAGGCGGGGGAGTTTGTGTGGTCGGGGAATGGGGGGGCGAAGGGGGAGGTGCGGCTGCGGCGGGTGGGGGATCACCAGATGCAGGTGAGCTGGCATACGACGGAGGCGGGGGCGGAGGTGGGGTTGATGTCGGGGACGGCGATGTTGATCCGGCGGCAGACGCCCTGACCGGCTCGCTTACGCTCCGGCTCGCGGGTGCCGGGGGTGGGGGTGTGGGAGGGGTGGTGGGGGGCGGGGGGGCGCTTACGCTGGGGGTGGTCAGTCTTGGGGGGTGAGTTGGGCGGCGGCGTCTTCGTCGAGGAACCAGGTGGTTTCGGCGGTGCGGATGTCGAGGATTTGGGCGGGGAATTGGAGGGGGTCGCGGGGGCCTTCGAAGACTTGCTTGAGGGCGGGGGCTTTGTCGGCGCCGGGGCAGAAAACGATTAAGCAGCGCGCGAGGTGGAGCACGATGGGGAGGAGGGTGATGCGGTCGGCGTTGAGCTTGTCGACGTGGACGGCGGCGACGAGTTGTTTGCGGTCGTTGATGAGCGGCTCGCCGGGGAAGAGGCTGGCGGTGTGGGCGTCGGGGCCCATGCCGAGGTGGACGACGTCGAAGACGGGGATGGCGGCGCCGGGGAAGCTGTCGCGGAGGACGCGGTTGTATTGGGCGGCGGCTTCGGCGGGGGGGCGTTCGGTTTCGATGCGGGTGACGTTGGCCTCGGTCATGCCGGCGGGGCGGATGAGATGCTCGAGGGCCATGGCGTAGTTGGAATCGGGCGAATCGGAGGGGACGTGGCGCTCGTCGGCGAAGAAGAGGTGGACCTGTTTCCAGTCGACTCCGGTTTTGATAAGCTCGCGGAACATGGGTTTCGGAGAATTTCCTCCGGAAATGGCGAAGGTGGCGCGGCCGCGCTCGCGGATGGCCTCATCGAGGCGTTCGGCGATGTGGGTGGCGGCGGCAGCGGCGGCGGTGGCGGCGTCGGTGTAAACCCAGTAGTGGCCCTTCACTCAGCGATCTCCGTGGCGTAGGCGAGCGAGGCTTCAAAGGCAGCGTCGCGGGAGGTGACTCCCAGTTCCTCGCGCATCAATTCATCATCGTTCAAAGCGGGCATGTGCGGGTGGGCTTGTTGGGAGCAGATGCGCATTTCCGAAGCGCGGGTGGGTTCGACGTTGATATGGAAGTGGAGCGAGCCGCCGTCGAGAGTGACGGTGTGGAGGCGGGGGGTGGGGGCGTCGCCGGATTTCTCGAGCGTGATGGCGACGTGCGGGGGGAGCGTGGAGCGGAGCCAGCCGGCAAGATAGAGAGCGCGCATGGGAACGAAGGAACCATCGTAGCCGATGGTGGCGGTTTGGAGTTCGTGGAGGCGGGAGAGATGGGCGGGGTTGTCGAATTCCTGGGAGAGCATGTGACGCCAGCGGGTGAGGCGGGTCCATTCGAGGTCGGCGACGAGGCGGGAGGGGAGGGTGGCGCGGATGGCGCGGAGTTTGTCGCGGGTGTGGGGGTAGCCTTGGGAGTCGACGATGACCTTGTCGGCAAGTTCGAGGAGGGGGGCACATTCGGGGCGGAGGAGGAGGCCGTGGATGCGGGTCCAGATGACGACGGGGAGGTCAGGGGCCTCGAGGGCGCGGACGACGGCGGGGACATCCTTGAGTCCGGCTTCGGTGGTGGTGATTTCGATTTGCTCGCAGCAGATTTGCTGGCGGGAGCCGAAGGGCATCCAGCATTGGGCGAGGACGCGTTCGGTGAGCGAGGCCTCAGAGCCGGGCTTGACGCGGAGGACGACGAGGCGGCTGGGGTGTTCGCGCATGAGCTTGGCGAGGGTTTCGCCGAGGGCGTCGGCGCCTTCGTCGGGGGTGATGACGATGAGCGTCATGGCGCAGGCGCGGAGGACGCCGGAGCCTTCGGATTGCTGGCCGAGGTTGACCCAGAGCTCGTCGAGTTCTTTGAGGATGCGTTCGGGGCGGATGGCGGAGGCCATTAGGGGACCCTCCAGGTGTGGCCGCGGAGGGCGAGCATGTCGTCAGAGGCGGCGGGTCCCCAGGAGCCGGAGGGGTAGTTGGGGAAGTCGAAGGTGGTGTTGTTCCAGACTTCGAGGATGGGGTGGACGGCTTGCCAGGAGGCTTCGACCATGTCCTGGCGGGAGTAGAGGGTGGCATCGCCGGTGAGGGCGTCGACGAGGAGGGTTTCGTAGGCGGTGGGCGAGCGCATGCCGAAGCTGGAGCCGTATTTGAAGTCCATGGAGACGGGGCGGAGTTGCATGCCGCTGCCGGGTTGTTTGGAGAGGAAGCGGAGGGAGATGCCTTCTTCGGGCTGGACGCGGAGGATGAGGAGGTTGGGGGCGAGGTCGGCGGGTCCGGCGCCGGGGCGGAGTCGGCAAAGACGCGGTGGGGGCGGGGTTGAAGGAGATGGCGATGTCGGTGACGCGTTTGGCGAGGCGTTTGCCGGAGCGGACGTAGAAGGGGACGCCGGCCCAGCGCCAATTGTCGATGAAGAAGGTGACGGCGGCGTAGGTGTCGGTTTGGGAAGCGGGGGAGACGCCTTGTTCCTGGCGGAAGCCGGGGAGGGACGGGCCGCCGACGTCGGCGGGACCGTATTGGCCTTTGACGGCGTGGGTGGGGACCTCGTCGTGTTTGAGGATGCGGATGGAGCGGAGGAGCTTGGCGCGTTCGTCGCGGACGGCGGTGGCTTCGAAGAGGGCGGGGGGCTCCATGGCGACGGTGGCGAGGATCTGCAGAAGGTGGTTCTGGATCATGTCGCGGAGGGCGCCGGCTTCTTCGTAATAGCCGCCGCGGCCTTCGACGCCGATGGATTCGGCGGCGGTGATTTGGACGTGGTTGACGTAGCGGCGGTCCCAGAGGGGTTCGAAGATGCCGTTGCCGAAGCGGAAGGCGAGGATGTTCTGGACGGTTTCCTTGCCGAGGTAGTGGTCGATGCGGTAGACGGCGTCTTCGTTGAAGACGCGGTGGACGATGGCGTCGAGTTCGCGGGAGGAGGCGAGGTCGTGGCCGAAGGGTTTTTCGACGACGAGGCGGCGCCAGGGGGAGGGGTTGGTGGCGGTGGGGGCGGCGGAGTGGAGTCCGGCGGCACCGAGGCCTTCGATGACGGGGGCGTAGTGGGAGGGTTGAGTGGAGAGGTAGAAGAGGGCGTTGGAGCCGGTGAGGCGGGTTTGGTCGAGTTCGGCGAGTTTGGCGGCGAGGCTGGAGTAGAGGGCGGGGTCGCGGAGGTCGCCGGAGATGTAGAAGAGGCCGGCGGCGAAGTCGCGCCAGACGGATTCGTCGAAGGGGGATTCTTCGAGGAACTGGATGACGCTTTGGCGCATTTTTTCGCGGTAGGCGTCGTCGGACATTTCGGTGCGGGAGTTGCCGATGATGGAGAAGCCGGAGGGGAGGCGGCGTTCGAAGGCGAGGCGGTAGAGGGCGGGGATGAGTTTGCGTTTGGTGAGGTCGCCGTTGGCTCCGAAGATGACCAGGGAGCAGGGTTTGACCTGGCGTTCGAAGCGGAGGGGGTCGTGGAACGGGTTGTTGGGGCCCATTGGGTATAGGGTAGCAGGGGGCGCGGAGGGACCGTTGCTTCTGACCGGGTGGTCAGGACAAACGCGGATTTGAGTGCGCGAGTGTCCGTCGAGATAGTGCTTCAATAGGGCTAGCAACTGAAGGCGATGTGGAGACAGGTCTTACGGTCGTACTGGAACGCAGGTTGCGCACGCTTTACATTCGATCGCAGAAGCAAGGGATTTGTTCTCAAGGATCACCAGCCTGGTGGTGTATGTTGTAGCCTTTCTGGTGTTGTTCGGCATCGTGGTCCCATTCTGGTCCGCCGGGGGGCCCGGGCCCCCCGCCGGCCCCCCCCGCCCCGGGGGGGGGGGGGGGGGGGGCCCCGGGGGGCCGGGGGCGGCCGCCCCCGGCGGGGGGGGGCCCCCCCCCGGCGGGGCGGGGGCCCCCCCGCGGGGGGGGGGGGGGGGGGGGCCGGGCCCCCGGGGGGCCGCCCCCCCGCGGCGGGCGGGGCCCCCCGGGGGCCCCCCCCCCCCCCCCGGGGCGGGCCCCCGCGGCCCCCCCGCCCCCCCCGGCCGGGGGCCCCCCCCCCCCGGGCCGCCCGGCCCCCCCCCCGCGTCGCGCTTGGTTCCGGGCTTTCATCCCTTGGGGAACGGGGCTGATCGCATTTTTCATCTTTCGCCGGCGCGGCGCTCGATCTAGTCAGGAACTCCGATTCTCCTTGACGACGGGCCGTGACTTATTGGACGCCAGCATCTGCAGTGAGCCAAACAGCGATGCCTTTCACGGCTATTTGACCGAACGCGCTGTGATACTGGCGACTCTCGTCGCGCGGGCTGGAGCAGAGATACAGTCTCAAAAACCAGAAAGAGCCAATCACCGCGCAGGAGAATTCGCGCGACAGGTTCAGAACAAGCTTCTCCGAGAGCAGGGATTGTGGGACAAACTGGAAGAGAACGAGAGGGAGGTGATGCGCGCTCCTGGAGGATCGTGGACTACGGACCAACAAGCAGCAGTTATGGTGGCTTGGTGTGACAGCTGCGATTGCTCAGGTGGGTGTTGAGGGTGGATACAGCGCTCACGCCGCTTACGCAATTCCCTGGTGTCAATGTTGCTCTTGACATGCCCATCTCCCGGATCATGTCGGAGAACGGGGTTCCCGCACCGATTGTCCACTCCGCCGATGTCAGGCTGGAGCGAGAGATGGCGTTCGTATACGCGGCGCGAGTTGTCTCGGAGTTGAGGTTTCGGAACCTCATCCCGGATAGTCCTGATCTGGCTGGCTGGACTGACTCTCGGGACGCCGTGATCGGCGCCTCCACGGACTACCTCGTCGGGAGCAAGACCGTGGGTGAACTGGCTGACGGGGAGTTGCTGCAATTTTTCGAGCCAGAACGATGTACCCGGGTACGGTACTTAAACACCTGCAGGACCAGCTGAACAACGAAACCGCTGACTCATTCGACGATTGGGCGTCCCGAACTATGAACGGATAGTGGCTCACGAGGACACTGGTTGTCCATGGTCACTCGAGTGATACCTTCCCGTTGGGTGGATGGGCCACCGTAACGTGGAGGGCAGCGTGCATCAAAAGATCTGGCGGCGCTCGGCCCTGATGTTGGCGTTCGAAGCGGAGGGGTTGTGGACGGGTTGGCGGGGCGTATTGGGTATAAGGTAGCGGGGGATTAGAGAACCGGGAGACCTTCAGCGAGCGCGGCCTTACGAAGGGCGTCATCCAGAGTGGCGAGGGGCGCGGCGAGGCGGATGGCGAGGTCGAGGTACGAAGCGTCGTAGGTGGTGAGGTTATTGCGCTGGGCAAGCGAGGTTAGGCGCGGGAGATCCAGAATTGCGGGAGAGGGGTGCAATATGGATATCAAACCGGGAGAGAATGGTGAGGAACTGGGCAGCATGTTCGTCGGTGATGCGCTTGCGGCGAGTTGCGACGAGAAGTGCGTTCGTGATCTCCCAGGGCCAGATGGAGGGTACGTGCAGAGGGTGGAGTGCGGCGGCATGATCGAGGGTTGTTCGGAGAGGGCGGAGACTTCGTCTTCGCAGCACCAGGGCATGCAGATAGGGACGTCGAGGACCACGGCATCCATCAGAAGCGATGACCGGCGTGGGCGTAGTCGCGGAGGGAGGCGCAGGGAGGGCGATCGAGGGTGATGCCGGTGCGGAGATGGCGGATTTGAGCGGCGGCAGCGGTGGCTTGGGCGTGAGGATCGGCGGCGACGGATACAGGCGCGTGCGATGCCTTGAGAGTCTTGAGGAGGAGGTCCTCGACCAGTGGCAGTTGGCCTGAAATGAGGTATTGGCGGAGGATCGACTCAAGTTCTGCGTTGTGGATCTCGATCGTCATGAGTGCGCCTGGATGCCTGCTCGGACTCTCTCATGTTAGCGGGCCGGTGAAAGAGGGGTCAAAGGGGGGCACGGCGTATGGGGTCGCGACGGGGGGCTTTGCGTGCGGGAGGACTGGTTTCCGCAACTTGCCGTGTTGTGTGGGCGGTGGTTTCTGTCGCGATTTGATGGATCGCTTCCTCCAACTGGGCCATGGAGGAGAATTCGATGCCTGGCCGTGCTCGATTTCGTCGAGTCCCTGCTTCACGGCGTTGCGGAGCCAGTTCAGCTTCGTTTGGTCTTGGCCAGTGTGATCGCTGCTGGTGGAGGTCGTAGTGGTGGTGCGGGGCGGCATCGTGTGAGGCGGCGTCGCTACTTCGCCTTGGCTTTTTCGCGTTCCTGTTGGATGACTTGGGTGAGGACTTCGTAGCTGACGGCGCCGGGGAGGATGGTGTCGCCGACGACGAAGCCGGGGGTTCCGGTAATTTCTAGGCGTTCGGCGAGGGCGGCGGTTTTTTGGAGGGTGGCGGCGATGGCGGGGAGTCGAGTTGGGAGAAGATCGTGTCGGGGAGGCCTTGGTCGCGGGCCATCTGGCGGACGTTGGATTCCTTGAGGTCGCGGCTGGCCATGAGGGCTTTGTGGAAGGGGAGGTATTTGCCGTGGGCGCGGGCGGCGAGGGCGGCTTTGGCGGCGAACTGGGAGTCGGGGCCGAGGACGGGGAGTTCGAGGAGGACGATGCGGAGTTTGGGATCGTTTTCCACCAGTTTTTCGAGCGAGGGGGCGACTTGTTTGCAGTAGCCGCAGCGGTAGTCGAAGAAGATGGCGAGGTTCATGTCGGGGGTGGCGCTGCCCATGAATTGGAGGCCGGGGGCGTCAAAGAGGTCGGCGCGGGAGGCGCGGGCGGCTTTGGTGGCGCGTTCGGCGGCGGCGGCGCGTTCCTGTTCCTGGAGGGCCATGATGGCGTCGCGGATGACGGAGGGGTTGCGGAGGAGGTAGTCGCGGATGAGGGCTTCGAATTGGGCCTTGTCGGCGGGGGAGAGGGGGCGCGCTGCGGCGGCGGGGGGTTGCTGGGCAGAGGCTTGCGGGGCGCGGGAGGCGGCGGGCGGTTGGGCGTGAGCCGCGGAGAGGAAGGCGAGCAGTAAGAGGGAGGCGGGGGTGAGACGCATGGTTCGCTCTTATCATTTCATACCGGAGAGTGCCTGCGAGGGGTGGGGATTGGCGGGGGGTTCGCTAGGATGGCTGTATGGCGACTGTTGTGGTGGCAATCAACGACGTGTTCTTTCTGGCGAAGGTGCATGACGCAATCAAGGCGGCGGGGGCGGAGATGAAGTTGGCACGGACGGCGGCGGAGGCGCTGGAGGGGCGCGGGCGGGGGCAGCGCTGGTGGTGGTGGATTTGAACGACCGCGGGTTCCCTGCCCTGGAGTTGGTGGCGGCGTTGCGGTCGGAGGCGGCGCTGCAAGCGCTTCCGGTGGTGGGGTTCCTGTCGCATGTGCAGGTGGATTTGAAGCGCGAAGCCGAGGCGGCGGGGGTGACGGAGGTATTGGCGCGGAGTGTGTTTTCGACGAAGGTGGGGGAGATTGTGGGGCGGTATCTGGGGTAGGCGGGCGCGGCGGCGGGGCGGCTTTGTTAAGAGTGTTAAGCGCGGGGGCGGAGCTATGGTATGATCCGGCTTAGCGGAAATTTATGGCCAGTCCAAAATACGCCGAGGCGAAGCGCGAAATCATTGAAGCCAAAGAGGTGGGAACGCTCTCAGACGGCACAAAGGTGAAGCTGCGCGCGCCGCGGATGCGGGCTTGTAATGAGAAAGACGCGAAGGGCAAGCTGTGTGCGGGACATTTGAAGCGGTGGTATTTCTTTGGGGATGAGGTAAAGGCGAAGTACGGCGACGAGGCGGAAGTCTATCGCTGCGAGAAGTGCAAGACGCTGTATTTGCCGAATCCGGAGGAGACGCCGCGAACGGGAACGCTGGCCTGGTAGGCGCCCTCACGCCTGCAAGGCTTGTGTGGGGAGATAAAAAAACCGCATCGGAATGGAGAGTCTGCGACAATTCCACATTCCGATGCGGTCCGCCCCCCGAGGTATCGGGGTTGAAGCTATGCCGCTGGTTTACAGGGGGCCTCTCGACCCGAAGCGCTCCGCACAGATGGGCCCGCGTCCAATATAGTTCCCACCCGGGAGCTGCGACAAAACCGACAGCACCGCTCTGGCAGGCCGGATAAGAAATCCCTCAGGTTCACTTGGAGTGGTGGAGCGCCCCGGCCAGGCGTATGAACCACAAAAAAAGCCCCTCTGATGCAACTGGTAATCAGATTCGGATGGGCGTTGCATAAAATCTACATCCCGTGAGCACTGGGGAAAACCCAGGTTCCTCATCACGCCTACCCGTTGCAGCAGAGGGTTCAGGTTTACAGAGTGAACTCCATCAATTCGGTTTTACTTGTGCACGGGGTATGCCAAAGGTGTGTGGGTGGTAAGGTCTTTGTTTTCAGTGCGAGGAGGGATGTGGAGTGGGTTGGAGCGGTGTGACAGGGTGCGGCATGTGTGTCGGTGTGACACAATCAGACCGGATGGGGCGGACCGGATGAAGCAGAGGATGGCGACACGGCGGGAGCTGATGAGGCTGGCAGGGGCCGGAGGGGCGATTGCCGCCGGGCTGGGCGAGGTGCGAGCGTGGGGGCAGGCGGGGGCGAAGTACAGGGTGGACGTGGAGCATCCGCGGCTGTTGTTGCCGCAGAGGCGGGCGCGGCTGATCCGGCGGGAGCAGGAGCGCGACACGATGCGGTGGTCGCAGTTCAAGACGCTGGTGGAGGGGGGGACGAAGTTCCCGGAGCCTGGGTTTGCGCTGGCGACCTATTACATGGCGAGTGGGAACCAGGAACGGGGGCGGCAGGCGGTGGAGTGGGCGCTGGGGGCGGGGAGCGATTTGCGGCAGTTGGCGATTGTGTTTGATTGGTGCCAGTTGTTGATGTCGAAGGAGGAACTGGGGCGGCTGGAGGCGAAGTTGCGGGCGGGGTTGGCGAAGGAGGCGGGGACGGGGCCGGGGGTGGGGACGGGGGTTGAGGCGTGGCGGTCGCGGTTGTTCGCGGCGGTGGCGCTGGCCGGGCATGGGGCGGATGTGCTGTCGAAGACGGTGGAGGGGTTGTTTGAGGGCTGGTGGGAGGGGACGATCGCGGCGAAGCTAAAGGCCGGGGAGATGGTGTTCCAGCCGCAGGAGCATTTCGCGCTGTATGAGTTGTTTCACGTGATGCGGGACAACCTGGATTTGGATTTGCGGGAGAGCGCGGCGAAGTATTTCGCGACGTTGCCGGTGTTTCACATTCTGGCGCACTATCCGGCGCCGTATCCGGGGTCAGAGAAACGAGTGGCGGATTCCGATCATGAAGGCACATGGGGAGCCGGACCTGCGGGTGGCGGCGTTGAGCCGGGCGGCGGCGCTGGCGATGGTGGCCTATGATTCCAACGCGCAGGAGAGCCAGTTTCTGCAGGGGTGGTTGATTCAGGACCGGTTTCTGATGCGCGGGCCGTATTCGATTCCGTATGAGTTTTTGTGGGCGAATCCGTATCAGCCGGGGTTGAGTTACCACTACTTACCGAATATCTTTCACGATCCTGTAAGTGGTCGGCTGGTGGTGCGGTCGACGTGGGAAGAGGATGCGGTGTGGTTTTACCAAAGCGGCGGAACGCGGCAGATGTTTCGTGAGGGGAAGGTTGTGAACCTGGACAAAGCGGCGCTGGATCAGCCGGTGGTGATGGGGAACACGACGCTGTTGACGCTGCCGGCGAACGGGCGGTTTGGGGTGGAGACGGGCGAGGAGAAGTCGAACTACTATGTGTTCGGGGCTGACGCCGGAGATGCCGTATGACGTGGAGGGGGATGACGAGGAGATGGTTGAGGCGCGGCCGGATAAGGGTGGGGTGTTGGAGTTGGTGGTGGGGGCGAAGCGGAAGGCGGGGGTGATTGTGAGGAGGTCGCCTAAAGAGGCGGATCGGATTGAAGGGCACCGTCTCCGGGGGGGGGGGGGGGTTACCGTCGGCTCGTTACAGGGTTGGTGTGGGTGGGGTGGGTGGGTGAAGGGGCGGGTGGGTGAGTTGGCGGGTAACTCGGTGGCGGTGGGTGAACATGTTGCGGAGGGCGAGTTTGACGGCCCAGGCGAGGAGGGAGTTGACGAGCGGGCCGCCGGGGAGTTGGAAGTCGATGTGGTCAGTGAGGCGGGTTCCGGCGCCGGCGGGTTCGAATTCGTGGCGGTGGATCCAGCGGGCGAAGGGGCCGGCGATTTGTTCGTCGACGAAGAAGCGGTTGGGCTCGTAGCGGGTGTGGCGGGCGAGCCAGCGGAGGGGGCCGATGCGGAGTTCGAGTTCGGAGCCGGCTTCGATGCCGAGGCCGGTACGGGAGAGGAGGCGGACGGGCGGGAAGGGGGGCGAGAGGAGGGTGAGGGCGTCGGGGCGTTCGTGGAAGGCGAAGACGGTTTCGACGGGGGCGTCGAGGAGGGTGGATTGGGAGAAGTGGGGCACCTCTACCGGATAAGATGCGGGGCGGGGGGCGCGGGGTTGGATTCATTGAGGGGGAGAGGCCGTGAGGAGCGAGCACAAGGAGGTGGCGGGGCCGCCAGGTTTGTGCTGGGCGCAGGTTAGAGCTTCACATTAAGATCGCGGAGCAGGTAACGCTTGTTGATCTCGAGGTTCTCTTCGATGGTGCCGTCGCCGGGGCGGGGCGGATCGAGGTCGAGGGTGATCCAGCCCTGGAAGCCGCGGCGCTGGAGGAGTTGGTAGATGGCGGGGAAATTGACGCCGCCGGCGCCGAGGTTTTTATAGAGGTTCACTTTGCGGTGCTCTTCCTGGGTGGGGGTGGATCCGGTGTGGCCGCGGTATTTGGGTTCGGTGTCTTTGAAGTGGATGGCGGCGACGCGGGGGAAGTAGTCGGTGATGATCTTGAGTGGGTCCATGCCGCCGAGGGTGAGGTGGGCGGTGTCGGTAGTGAGGAAGACGTAGCGGGGGTCAGTGAGTTCCATGACGCGGCGGACTTCGTCTTCGCGTTCGAGGGGCGCCCAGATGTGGGGATGCGGGGCGAGCTTGATGCCGAACTCAAGGGTGCGTTTGCCAATGGCGTTGAGTGTGGAGGCCATGGTTTCGAGTTGGGCGGCGGTGGGCTTGGCGGGCGGGCGGCGACCGAGGTTGATTTTGAAGTGGCGGCAGCCGAAGGGGCGGAGGAAGTCGCGGGCGAAGGCGACGTGATCGTCGATGGTCTTGGCGGTTGCGGCGGGATCGATGAAGTTGACGGACATGCCGGGGCCGCCGTTGGAGCAGGTGACGAGGGAGATGCCGGCGTCGTCGAGTTGGCGCTTGAGGGCGAGGGGATCGGAGACGTATTTGGTGAGATGCTGGCGGAAGGGTTCGATGCCAGGGAAGCCAAAGCGGGCGGTGGTCCGGATGCCTTCCTCGATTGCGTTTTGCCAGATGAAGCCGCTGGTGGCGAAGCGGATGGCGGGGGTGGCGGCGGGGGCGGCGTTGGCAAGGGCGGTGGCGCCGAGCGTGGTGTTGAGGAAGTGGCGGCGATGCATGGTGGGCCTCCTGGCGAGAAGTGGCGCGCCGGTGGGCGAGCGCCTTGGGGCGGGAGTGACTATACATGGTTGTGTGCGGGGGAGCAAGGGAGAGGGGGCGATCCTTGCGCTGGTGGGCGGCGTGTGTAATTATGCAAGGGAGTGAATAAACATGCAGAGCAATCCTCTGCGCTGGAGGATGCCGTGGCCATGCCTGCCCGAGTATTGCCGGTGGATGATGCGCTGCCGCGTATTGGGAGCGGGCAGTGCAGGCGTGATCAGGATCTGACGGCGGAGGAGTTGCGGCGGCTGCTGGCGCTGGCGGCGGATGTGAAGCGGTCGCCGGGGCGTTATAGAAAAGCGCTGGACGGGAAGTATGTGACGCTGCTGTTTGAGAAGCCGTCGCTGCGGACGCGGTTGACGTTTGAGCTGGCGGTGAAGCAGTTGGGTGGGGATTGCGTGGTGTCGATCGGGCCGATTGCCGAGCGGGAGCCGGTGATGGATGTGGCGCGGAACCTGGCGCGTTGGACGCAGGGGATTGTGGCGCGCGTGTTTCTGCAGCAGACGGTGGACGATTTGGCGCATTTCGGGCAGGTGCCGGTGGTGAATGCGCTGAGCGATTTGTATCATCCGTGCCAGGCGTTCGCGGATTTGCAGACGCTGTGGGAACGCTTTGGCGATCCGGCGGGGCGCAAGGTGGTGTTTGTCGGCGATGGGAATAATGTGGCGCATTCGCTGATGCTGAACTGCGCGCGGCTGGGTGTGCACATGACGGTGGCTACGCCGCAGGGCTACGAGCCGAACCAGAACATTTTCGAGGAAGCGCGTTTGGAAGGCGAAAAGACCGGCGCGCGGATTGCGCATGCCTACGACGCGGCGGCGGCCGTGGACGGGGCCGATGCGGTGTACACGGATGTGTGGGCGAGCATGGGTCAAGAGAAAGAGGCGGAAGAGAGGCGGCGGGTGTTTGCGCCGTACCAGGTGAATGAGGCGCTGATGGCGCGGGCCAAGGCGGGTGCGCTGTTCATGCACTGTTTGCCGGCCAAGCGCGGGCAGGAGACGGTGCATGAGGTGATGGAGTCGGCCGGGTCAGTGATTTATGACCAGGCGGAGAACCGGCTGCATGCGCAGAAGGCGCTGTTGTTGATGTTGCTCGGCGCATAGGTGCGCGGGCGGTTGAGCGGCGCGGGGCCGCGGGATTTGGAAAGGATTCTTATGGCTACTTACAAGAAAGTTGCGCTTGCTTACTCAGGCGGGTTGGATACGTCGATCATCATTCCGTGGTTGAAGGAGAACTACGGGTGCGCGGTGGTGGCGGTGTGCGGCGACATCGGGCAGGGTCCGGACGAGCTGAAGGGCTTGAAGGCGAAGGCCAAGGCGACGGGGGCGAGCGAGGTGTATGTCGAGGACATGCGCGAGGAGTTTGTCACCGAATATCTGTGGCCGATGCTGCGTTCGGGCGCGGTGTATGAGCACAAGTACCTGCTGGGGACGTCGATTGCGCGGCCGCTGCTGGCGAAGAAGCAGGCTGAGGTGGCGCTGGCGACGGGTTGCGATGCGCTGTCGCACGGGTGCACGGGCAAGGGCAATGACCAGGTGCGGTTTGAGCTGACTTACATGGCGATTGCGCCGGATCTTCCGGTGATTGCGCCGTGGCGGGAGTGGGACATTCTGTCGCGCGAGGCGGCGATTGAGTATGCCGCCAAGCACAACGTGCCGATTTCGCAGACGACGAAGAAGATTTACTCGCGCGACCGGAACATCTGGCATATTTCGCATGAAGGCGGGAAGCTGGAAGACCCGATCAACGCCGTGCCGGACGATGTGTGGATGCTGACGACGCATCCGTGGGCGGCGCCGGACAAGCCGGGTTACGTGACGGTGGGCTTTGAGAAGGGCCGTCCGGTGGCATTGAACGGCAAGCCGGTGGCGCCGGTGAAGTTGCTTGAAACCTTGAATAAGTTGGGCGGGCAGCATGGCGTGGGCCGCATTGACCTGGTGGAGAACCGGTTTGTGGGGATGAAGTCGCGCGGGGCGTATGAGACGCCGGGCGGGACGATTCTCATGACGGCTTATAAGGAACTGGAGTCGCTGGTTCTGGATAAGAACACGCTGCACTACAAGCAGAAGTTGGCGCTCGATTACGCGGAGTTGGTCTACAACGGGTTCTGGTTCACGCCGCTGCGCGAGGCGCTGGATGCGTTCTTTGAGTCGACGGCGAAGGATGTGACGGGCGAGATCAAGATGAAGCTGTTCAAGGGCCACTGCGATGCGGTAAGCCGGGTGTCGCCGAATTCGCTTTATTCGCTGGATATCGCGAGCTTCACGATGGGCGCCGAGTATGACCAGAAGGACGCGCGCGGGTTCATCAAGTTGAACGGCCTTCCGATCGCTGTTAAGGCCGGGCTGAAGAAGAAGAGTAAGAAGCGCTAAGGAGTCCCATGAGCGGGATGAAACTGTGGGGGGGCCGCTTTGAGAGCGGTCCCTCCGAGGTGTTTGAGAAGTATTCGTGGTCGCTGCATTTCGATAAGAGGCTGGTGGAGGCCGACACGCGGGGTTCGCAGGCGTTTGCGCGGGCGCTGTCGCGTGTGGGGATTCTGACGGCGGAGGAGTGTGCGCGGCTGGAGGCGGCGTTTGCGGAGATCCGCAGGGAGGCCGAGGAGCCGACTTACTTCGATGGAGCGCCGGATGAGGACGTGCATACGTTCGTGATCCGTAAGTTGAAGGAAAAGGTGGCGGGGCTGGCGGATAAGATTCACACGGGGCGGAGCCGGAACGAGCAGGTGTCGCTCGATACGCGGCTGTGGCTGCGCGAGGCGTGTGTGTTGACGCAGCAGAAGCTGGCGGCGCTGATGGAGGCGCTGCTGCAGTTGGCGCGGCGGCATGAGAGCGCGGTGGTGCCGGGGTATACGCATTTGCGGCGGGCGCAGGCGGTGTTGTGGCCGCACTATGTGCTGGCGTATTTCGAGATGCTGGCGCGGGACTGGCAGCGGTTTGAGAATGCGCGGCGGGCGGCGAATGTGCTGCCGCTGGGCTCGGGCGCGCTGGCTGGGAGCGGGTTTCCGTTTGACCGCGAGGCGATTGCGCAGGACCTGGGATTTGAGGCGGTGACGCGGAACTCGATGGATGTTTCGGCGGACCGCGACTTTGTGTTGGATTACTTGTATGCGGCGTCGGTGTGCATGATTCACCTGGCGCGGCTGGCCGAGGATTGGATTCTCTATTCGAGCGAGGAGTTTGGGTGGCTGGAGTTGAGCGATGGAGTGACGAGCGGTTCGTCACTGATGCCGCAGAAGAAGAATCCGGATTCGCTGGAGTTGCTGCAGGGGTAAGTCGGGGCGGGTGTTGGGCAGTCTGAATGCGATGCTCTATATCCTGAAGGGCCTGCCGACGACTTACAACCGCGACATGCAGGAAGACAAAGAGCAGTTGTTCGACGCCGTGGACACGATGCTGGCGTCGCTCGACATGGCGCGGACGGTGGCGGAGTCGGCTGTGTTGAAGGAAGGTCCGCCGCTGGCCGCGGCTGAGCAGAGCTGGGTGGTCGCCACGGATCTGGCTGAGGCGTTGTCGCGGCACGGGCTGCCATTTCACGCGGCGCACCAGGTGGTGGGGCGGCTGGTGTTGGAGAGTGTGCGCGCGGGCAAGACGCCGTCGCAGTGGGATGCGGCGTCGCTGGCGGAGTTTGCGCCGGAGTTTGCCAAGCCGGGTTTGAGTGAAGAGCTGGCGCGGTTGCTCGATCCGCGCGAGGGCATGAAGACGCGCGTGGTGAAGGGCGGCACGGCGCCGTCGTCGGTGCGCGCGGCGATGGCGGAGGCGGCCGAGAGGTTGCAGGCGCTGCGGGGATAGAACGATGACGAAAGCCTTCCGCCACGGGCAGATTGTGAAGCTGATCCAGCGGGGGCGCGTGCATACGCAGGAGGAGCTGGCGCGGGGGCTGGCGGAGTTGGGCATTCAGACGACGCAGGCGACGCTGTCGCGCGATATTCAGGAGTTGGGGATCGCGAAGACGGCGGATGGGTATAGGCAGTTGGGCGCGGCGGCGCGAGGTCCGGATTTCGCGACGGTGGCGGCGGAGTTTTTGCAGGATGTGCGGGTGGCGCAGAATTTGATGGTGTTGAAGACGTCGCCGGGGAATGCGAATGCGCTGGCGGTGGCGCTGGACCGGGCCGATTGGAGCGAGGTGGTGGGGACGATTGCGGGCGACGACACGATTCTGGTGGTGGCGCCGGACAACGAGACGGCGGTGAGATTACGCGGCAGGCTGATGGAGTACTTACGATGAGTTATGATGCACTGGAATCGCAGGCGAATTTGGAGCGGTTTATCGGGGAGTTTGAGGCGGGGACTTACCCGGTGGCGCAGTGGAAGCACCGCGACCATGTGATTATGGCGTCGTGGTATCTGATGCACCTGACCCGGTTTGAGGCGATGCCGACGATCCGGGCGGGGATTCAGCGGTACAACCTGGCGCAGGGCGGGCAGAATACGGCGACGAGCGGGTATCACGAGACGCTGACGGTGTTTTGGGTGCATGTGCTGGCCAAGGCGCTGGAGTCAGCGAAGGGGGATGTGCTGACGCGGGTGCGGGCGATGGCGGCGGAGTTTGGGGGGAAGGCGGAGTTGTGGAAGGAGTATTACGGGTTTGATTTGTTGACGAGCGTAGAGGCGCGGTATGAGTGGGTGGAGCCGGATGTGAAGGGGTGGCCGGAGCTGGAGTAGGGCCGTGGAAGGCGCAGCCAGCACGTGCCGCGCCTTCCACTCCATGCTCGCGCTATTTGACCTTGATGGTTACCGTGCCCCACGACGGGAAGGTCGGCAGTTCAGGCCTGTACTCGGAGTCCTGAACCACGCTGAGGATTCGGCCTTCTGCGGGGCTTCCAGGGACCGACCGCTGAACGATGGAGCTTCGAGAGTCAAACTGACGCCCCTGGTACGGACCTTCATTGGGCGGTTTGTCTACACGACCTTCGAGTGACACAAAGCCGGGGTGAGCCGTGATGTTGGCAGAATAGGGGTAAAAGGTAATTTCGTTGGCAGGCCACGACCACCTCAATTCATCGTAGGGTTGATCGGCGATGGCGGCCACGAAACAATCACCGTTGTAGAAATTGTAGTCCAGTGGATATCCGGGGTCTGTATCACGCTTGCAGTAGTCATAGGACAAGAGGTCCCACTTCACCTGGGCAGAATACGTAGACTGTCCGGGGAGGTAGCCGACGATGCCTGTTATCAAACCATCGAACCAAGTCCATGTGTCGTAAACATATGGAAGATCATAGCTCCACGTGAATGTATATTCACCAGTCTCTGGGATTGGGCGTCAAGAACCTGAAAGTCACGTTTCCCTGTTCGTCGTATAGTTCATGGCCGGTGAAGTACGGCATGAGGGCGTGAAGTTTGAGTTTCTTCCGAATCATCCGAACCAGGAGTTGGTTGCCACCAGCCTCCGAAGAGCCATTCCATCCTCGACCGCGGTACGGGGTGAAGGTGTACAGCGCAGCCACCGCCATAGTTGCCGGTGTGACCCAAAGGCCCTCCGGCGGGTCTATATTATTTGGATTTGTATTCCCTGTCTGACGCGGCTCCCCAACGCGCCAACCACTGACGGTGTGGCCGTTGGGCGGCAACTGCGCATCGAAGTACTCGCGCAGCTTGAGTGCGGCACAGGCGATTTGGACTCGCATGACGGCCGGCGTTAGGCAACCAGTCAATCGCATCAACGATTCTATTTTCGGCCTCGGACGCATTGTGACGGCTGACTGTTCCGTTTGCATCCTCGCAATCAATATTTGAGGATTGATTCCGTATGTCTGTGATGCATCATACACTAGCTGTGCGGGATCGATGGGCTGCCCGTCTACATCCGGAATTACTCCGGAAAGAAAGCTCCCATGGAAGGAAAAGAGTTCCCGAATCTGTAACAAGCTCATGCATCCGGCGCAGTTGAAGTCCTCGTCGCTCACGAACGCCCAATTCCAAGGCTCCGCGCTTAGCGCTGACTTTTGCGTTGGCTCATCGGTTTTTTTTTAGCCGCCCCATGGTCTGCAACGTGCACCGCGGATCGCGGCGGTGAACCGGATAAAACGAGCACACGGTCCGACGCCCGTAGCTGGGGCACGAACAGAGGCGAGAAGTGTACTTGAGCACGGCGTTCGCGTCGTACTGATCCATCTTGTAATAGAAGCTACTAGCTGCCACCCCGGTATCCGGGGCGAAGATCTCCCCTTTCTCCACGCCGTTCCCTCCCGGATAGTCGACGTCGGCAATCAGCATCCACGGGCCTCCCGAAGAATTCGCTCTAAACAGCTTTACTTTTCTTATGCCTGCTTCTTCAGTTATGAAATGCACCCAGGTTCCATCCTCCGTTGGAGTGGCCCAAAGATCCCTCTCGGCATTGGTCGGGGTTTCTGACTTCACTGCAAACGCCTTCGACACCGATTGTCGAACACCTATTGGGCTGGGGAACTCCGCCCGAACGATAAACCAAAACAGCCCTATCTTGTCGATCGGAAGCTCCATTTCGTATGCGAATTTCTTGTCGCCCGCCACCTGATCGGGCGAGATGCCGTCGTCACGGAGTTCGCCTTGGGTGGAGAGAACCGCGTCGGAGTCATCCACAAGGTAGAGTGTCACCCCGAGGGGATTTTGCGGCGAAACGATGTCGGCAGTGAACACCACTGTCGTCGGATTCGCCGACAGCCAGGCCGAACCCGGGTTAATCGTGAGTTCTGGGTTTGCAGTCTGCGCATACAGCGCACAGCCTGCGTTGAGGAATAAGAATGGAAGAAGACTATGAATCCTCATGACAGCATGAATAGCATGGGGAGATGCGGAATACAAGGGTTTATTTTGAGGGATTTCCCTATGTAATCCTGGTTACTTATAACGAATTCGTCACATTTCTTGGAACCGCAAGGCAAGTGGTGGTCTTTCCGGCAGGCACGAGGGCTGCCTTCAGGTGGTGTGGATGAGGGCGAAGTAGCGCTTTCTACGGTATTCCCCTGATATCAGTTGTCCTGCTGGACTTACTTAGAGTGGGTTGCCGTTGTGGAAATCGGAGGTGTTGGCGACGTTGGATCAGCGCTTGGGGAACCAGGCGTCCGGTTCCGGCACGGCGGCGCCGTCTTTGCGGGGGTCGCTGGCGCCGTAGTTTACTTTGTGGGCGGAGTCGTGGATGACGGCTTGGCCGCCGCCCATGGCGGAGGCGAAGCTGGGTTCGAGTTGGACGTAGTGGCCACGGTCGCGTAAGTTCTCGATGATGTTGGTGGGAAGGCGGCGTTCGATTTTGACGTCGCAGCCGGAGAAGTTCAACTTAGTGAAGCGGGGGGCTTCCATGGCGGCTTGTATGTTCATGCCGTGGTCGACTATGTAGGAGACAAACTGGGCGTGGGCCTGGGCCTGGTTGAGTCCGCCCATGATGCCGAAGCCGATGTGTTGGGTTCCCTTCTCCATGTAGCCGGGGATGATGGTGTGGAAGGGGCGCTTGCCGGGGGCGAGTTCGTTGGGGTGGCCTTTGTCGAGGGTGAAGAGGGCGCCCCGGTTGTGGAGGTGGAAGCCGTAGTCGTCGACGACGACGCCGGAGCCGAAGCTGAGGTAGATGCTTTGGATGAGGGACACGACCATGCCGCTGGAGTCGACCGTGGAGAGATAGATGGTGTCGCCGGCGGAGGGGAGTTGGGGGGAGCCGGCGTCGAATTCGCAGGCGGCTTTGTCGGGGTTGATGAGGGCGGCGCGGGCGGCGGCGTAGGGTTTGGAGATGAGCTGGGCGGTGGAGATGCGGGAGGTGCGGGGTTCGCCGACGTAGCGGTTGAGGTCGGCGTAGGCGAGCTTTTGGGCTTCGATTTTGAGGTGGAAGGCGGAGGCGGAGAAGGGGTCGTAGGAGGGGAGGTCGAAGCGCTCCATGAGGTTGAGCATGGAGAGGGCGGCGAGGCCTTGGGAGTTGGGGGGGAGTTCGAAGACGCGCCAGCCGCGGTAGTCGGTGGAGATGGGTTCGACCCATTCGGCCTGGTAGGAGGCGAGGTCGGCGGCGGCGAGGGGGCCGCCGTGGCGGCGGGCGGTCTTGACGATGGCTTTGGCGATGTCGCCTTTGTAGAAGGCGTCGGGGCCTTGTTTGGCGATGAGTTCGAGGGCGGCGGCGAGCGAGGGGTTGCGGAAGAGTTCGCCGACCTTGGGGGCGAGGCCGTCGCGGAGGAAGACGCGGCGGGCGTTGTCGTCGTTGGTGAGCTTGGGGACGCCGGATTGCCAGGCGGAGGCGATCCATTCGGTGACGGGGTAGCCGTGGCGGGCGTAGTGGATGGCGGGGGCGAAGAGGTCGGCCCAGGGGAGCTTGCCGTATTTGCGGTGGAGTTGGGCCCAGCCTTCGACGCAGCCGGGGACGGTGACGCCCCAGATGCCTTCTTCGGGGACGGTGGTGTGGCCTTTGGCGCGGAGGGCGTCGGGGGTGAGGGCGCGGGGGGCGGGGCCGGAGGAGTTGAGGCCGGTGAGTTTGCCGGAGGGTTCGCGGACGATGGCGAAGAGGTCGCCGCCGATGCCGTTCATCATGGGTTCGACGACGGTGAGGGTGGCGTTGGCGGCGATGGCGGCGTCGACGGCGGAGCCGCCACGGGCGAGGATGATGGCGCCGGCCTGGGAGGCGAGGGTTTGGCTGGTGGCGGCGATGCCGCGCTGGGTGATGACTTGGGAGCGGGCCTGGGTGCGGTCCTGCGCGGGGGCGGAGGGGAGGAGGGTCATGGTGAGGGCGAAGAGCGCGGTGGCTCGCATGGGGGAGATTGTATCGTGATGCGGCTAGCGGGCTGGGGTAGGGGGCGTTTTGAGCGATTCGAGGATGCGGCGCTGGTAGGCGCGGGCGGCGGCGAGGACTGCTGCCTGGTTGAGGGTTTGGGGGATGCGGGCGCGGAGGAGCCAGCGGCCGTTGACCATGACGTCGGAGACGTCGGTGGTTTTGAGCGCGTAGGCGAGTTGCGAGTAAGCGTTGTAAAGCGGGACGGCGTGGGGGGCGTTGGCGCGGACGAAGATGAGGTCGGCGCGTTTGCCGGGCTCGAGGGAGCCGATGAGCTTGTCCATGCCGAGGGCGCGGGCGCCGTCGATGGTGGCCATTTCGAGGGCCTTTTGGGCGGAGAGGGCTTGGGGGTCGCCGGTGAAGACCTTGGCGAGTTTGGCGGCGAGGTCCATCTCTTCAAACATCGAGAAGTCGTTGTTGGAGCCGGCGGGGCCGTCGGGGCCGAGGCCGACGGGGATGCCGAGGGCGAGCATCTTCATGATGGGGGCGACGCCGGAGGCGAGCTTCATGTTGGATGACGGGCAGTGAGCGATGCCGGTGCCGCGGCGCTTGAGGATGGCGAGGTCGGCGTCGTCGAGCCAGACGCCGTGGGCGGCGACGGTGCGGCCGGTGAGGACGCCGAGTTCTTCCAGGACGGCGGTGGGCGACTTGGCGCGCTGGGCGTGGATGTCGTCGTTTTCGCGCTTGGTTTCGGAGAGATGGATGACGAGGGGGGCGTTGTAGCGGTTGGCGAGGGCGCGGCAATTGCGGAGCGTTTCATCTGAATTGGTGTAGAGGGCGTGGGGAGCGACGGCGGGGACGATGAGGGGGTCGTTGGCGAAGCGTTTGAAGAAGGCCTCGGTGCGGGTGAGTCCGTCGGCGGGGGTTTTGGCGTCGGGGACGGGGAAGCCGATGATGGTTTGGCCGAGGACGCCGCGCAGGCCGGCGGCTTTGGTGGCTTCGGCGATCACCTCTTCGAAGTAATACATGTCGGTGAAGGTGGTGGTGCCGCCGAGGATCATTTCGAGGGCGGCGAGTTGCGTGCCGGCGCGGACGAAGTCGGGCGTAACGTTGCGGGCTTCGGCGGGGAAGATGAATTTCTCGAGCCACTCCTGGAGGCGGAGGTCGTCGGCGATGCCCCGGAAGAGGGACATGGGGGCGTGGGTGTGGGTGTTGATGAGGCCGGGGAGGAGGATGGCGTCGGGGCGGTGGAGGGTTTGCTTGGGGGTGAAGCGCTTGAGGAGTTCGGCGCGGGGGCCGACGGCGAGAATGGCATCGCCCTTGATGGCGACAGCGGCGTTTTCGAGGATGGCGCGGGAGGGGTCCATGGGAAGGACCCAGCGGGCGGAGAGGAGCCAATCAGCGGGTTCGGCGGCGGAGAGGGCGAGGGCGGCGGATAGCGCGAGCGCGGCGCGGAGGATGAGATTATGCAAGGAAGTCGTCATGGAAGGGGTAGGGGAAGAGTTCGGAGAGTTGGAAGACTTTGGATTCGCCGCGCGGGTTGCAGAGGATGACTTCGAGTTCGCGGCAGTGGTCGCGGAGGACCTGGCGGCAGGCGCCGCAGGGGGGCGTGAGTTGGGGCGAGTCGGCGGCGACGGCGATGCGGCGGAAGTTGCGGACGCCCATGCTGATGGCTTTGAAGAGGGCGGTGCGTTCGGCGCAGATGGTGAGGCCGTAGGAGGCGCTTTCGATGTTGCAGCCGGTGTGGATGCGGCCGTGTTCGTCTTCAAGGGCAGCGCCGACGAGGAATTTGGAGTAGGGGGCGTGGGCGCGCTGGCGAGCTTCGAGGGCGGCGGCGATGAGGTCGGCGTGTGTGGGCGAGTTCATGCGGCGACCTCGGGGATGATGGCTTTGAGGAGGCGGACGAAGGTGTCGCGGACGCGGCGGCCGGTTTCGAGGACCTCTTCGTGGGAGAGCTTTTCGGTGGAGATGCCGGCGGCGAGGTTGGTGACGCAGGAGATGGCGAGGCAGCGGAGGCCCATGTGGTTGGCGGCGAGGACTTCAGGGACGGTGGACATGCCGACGAGGTCGGCGCCGAGGCGGGCGAAGGCGCGGATTTCGGCGGGAGTTTCGAAGTTGGGGCCTTTGAGGGCGAGATAGACGCCCTGGTGGAGGGGGATGTTGAGGGCGGCGGCTTTGGCCAGGACGCGGGCGCGGAGGTCGGCGGAGTAGGCGTCGGTCATGTCGAAGAAGCGGGGGCCGAGGGAGTCGTCGTTGGGGCCGAGGCAGGGGTTTTCGGCCATGAGGTTGATGTGGTCGTTGATGAGGACGAGGGAGCCCTGGCCGTAGTCGGGGTGGAGGCCGCCGGCGGCGTTGGTGAGGATGAGGGTTTTGACGCCGAGTTTGCCGAGGACGCGGGTGCCGAAGACGACCTGTTGGGCGGAGTAGCCTTCGTAGAGGTGGACGCGGCCGCTCATGACGGCGATGGGCGTGCCGGCGACAGTGCCGACGACGAGTTGGCCGGCGTGGCCGATGGCGGTGGAGACGGGCCAGCCGGGGATGTCGGAGTAGGGGATGGTGACGGCATTTTCGACCTCATTGGCGAAGGCGCCGAGGCCGGAGCCGAGGACGAGGGCGATTTGCGGGGTGAGCGGGGTGCGCTGGCGGATGGCGTCGAGGGCGGGCTGGTACATGGGGAAATAACCAGTTTAGATTGTGAGGCGTTAGAATAGAAGGAACGCCCAGGCAGGGGAAAGAAACCCGAGAGCCAGGCGCGCCGTCTGACCATCTTACGTTCGCAGATCAGGGAGTTTGGTTTTCCATGCAATTGTTGCGTTTGAGCGTGATCGCCGGAGTGATGCCGTTGTGGATGTGGGGCGCGCCGGCGCGGTGGTTTGAACCCAACCGGGGGCAGTTTGCGGGCGATTCGTTGTTTGTGGCGCGGACGGCCGAGGCGACCGTGGAGGTGATGCGCGACGGCGTGCGTTACCGCAAGGGCGGCGAGACGTTGGGCCTGCAGTGGGCGGGTTCGCGGGGCGCGGCGGCTGAGGGCGTGGGCGCGCTGGGTTCGAAGTCGCAGTATTTCGTGGGCGCGCGGGAGCAGTGGAAATCGGATGTGCCGCACTATGCGAAGGTGCGGGCGGCGGGTGTGTACGACGGCGTGGATGCTGTCTACTACTGGCAGGACGGGCGGTTTGAATTCGATTTTGTGGTGGCGCCGGGAGCGGATGCGAAGCAGGTTCGCCTGAAGGTGGACGGCGTGCGCGGGCTGCGGCTGGTGGATGGCGAACTGGTGGCGCGGATGAGCGAAGGCGAGATTCGCGTGAAGCGTCCGGTGGCGTATCAGATGATTGCCGGTGTGCGGCGCGCGGTGGATGTTCGGTATGCGTTGAAGGGCGGCGAGGCGCGGCTGGAAGTGGGCCGGTATGACCGTGGTGAGGAACTGGTGGTGGACCCGGTGGTGTTTGGCGGCTACTTTGGCGGCGATGTGCTGGACGGAGCGACTTCGACGGCGGTGGATGCGCGGGGGCACGTTTGGGTGTCCGGCTATGCGAATACGACGGTGGCGGTGACGCCGCCGCTGACGCCGGTGCAGGACCTTCCCAACGGGCAGCGCGATGCGTTTTTAGCGAAGTTTGAGCCGCAGGCTGACGGGACGATGAAGCTGGCCTACTACACGTTCTTCGGCGGCACGGGCAACGATGACGTGACGAAGATGGTGTTGGGGCGCGATGGGTTCCTCTACCTGGCGGGGACGACCGATTCCTTTGATTTTCCGGGCGCGGGCAATGCGCTGCCGAAGGTCACGACGACCGATGACACGACGCTGATCACGTCGAATGTGGATGCGTTCGTGGTGGTGCTGCGGCCGGAGGACCCCAACGGCGAGCAGGTTTGGTTCAGCCAGACCTACGGCGGGATTGGGAAGGACGTGGCGAGCGCGCTGGCGGTGGATGAGGCGGGCAACATCTATGTGGGCGGCTACACGACGTCGGAGGCTCTGCCGGGGATCACGGCGGAGTCGCCGAGTAATCTGCAGGGTTCGGTGCGCGGCGGTTGGGAAGGCTGGCTGATCAAGGTAAACCTGTTCACGTCGGATGCTTTGCAGTATGCGACGTTTCTCGGCGGCAACTCGACGGACGTGATTACGGGCATGGCGATTGCGCCGGACCAGACGCTGCTGGTGAGCGGCTACACGGCGTCGACGGACTTTCCGATCACGGTGGACCAGGGCGAGAAGGCGCAGTATGCGATCGATGCGTTCCTGCTGCAGTTGGACACGACGCGGACGGGTTTGGATGTGCTGCGGTATGGGCGGCTGGCGGGCGGCAGCGGTTTGGACGCGCCGCAGGATCTGAAGGTGGACGCCGAGGGCGGCGTGTGGCTGACGGGCTATACGACGTCGACCGATTTCCCCGTGACGGCGACAGCGCACCGTGCGTCGCCCGCGGGCGAGGCCGATGTGTTCCTGATGCGGTTTGACCTGAGCAAGCCGCTGGGTGAGCAGATCACCTATTCGACGTATCTGGGCGGGACGGGGACGGACATTGCGTATGGCATGGCGCTGGTTCCGGGCGGGCGCGTGGCGCTGACGGGCTACACGCTGTCGACGGACTTTCCGCTGGTGGACTCGACGGCGACGGGCCGCGGGCAGGCGGTGGACGCGTTTGTGACGGTGATCGATCCGGCGCGGGCCGAGGGCGCGGCGCTGGTGGTGTCGCGGCCGGTGGGCGGCGGTTCGATTGACGTGGGCTATGGCGTGGCGGTGGCGCCCGATGGCGGGCTGTTCATCACGGGGTTGAGCAATTCGTCGGATCTGCCGGTGACGGATGGATCGAGCAAGGTGTCGGCGCGCGGGGCGGAGCAGAGTTTTCTGTTTAAGGTGACGGCGCCGGGTGTGGCGGCTACACCGAGCAATTAGCAGCCGCTAGAGCGGGTAGCTGAGGGTTTCGCGGAGCCAGTCGCCGTTGGCGCGGAGCGATTCCTTGAGGGTGGCCAGCAGGCGGTCGCGTTCGTCGTAGAGGCGGTAGCCTGCGCGGGGGCGGAGGTAGCCTCGGGCCTTGGGCTCCTCGGCAAAGAGAGCTTCTTCTCCGATTTCGGCGGCGCGGGCCTCGTAGCGGGCGCGGTTGTCGAGCAGGGCTTTCACGATGAAGGGCATGAGGGTGGAGTAGTCGGCCTGCATGCTTTCGGTGGCTTCCAGGTAGGTGTCCTTATCGACCTTGCCCCAGGTGACGGCTTCGGCGGGGAAGCAGGAGCTGAGGGAGCCGTCGGTGACGGGCGAGGAGACGATCTGGATGTCGAAGTTGTAGCCGCGGACGTTGGGGAGGCCGAGGATCTGGCCGAGGGCGGGTTCGGGCTGGAGGTTGAAGTTCTTGGGGACGCCGCCGCCGAGGATGAGCGTGGCCAGCGCGCGGGCAGGGCTTTCGAAGAGCCCCCAGTGGTGGTAGGCGCAGGATTCGAAGACTTCGAGGTGGAGGTCGAGGTCGAAGTTGTAAGAGGGGAGGAGGCCCGCTTCGCGCATGGCCCAGAGCTTCATGGAGTTGAGGAAGACGCTGCCGTCGCCGGGGGCGCCGACGAAGACGGGGATGGCGAGGCGGTGGCAGGTGGAGAGGAGGCCGGGTTCGACGCCGGTGCGGGCTTCCTGGGCGGCGTAGCGCGCGCCGAGGAGGTGGCGGAACTCGGGGCCGGACATCTTGCGCTGGAATTCGGGGAGTTGGAGGAGGGCGGAGAGGAAGCGGTCCTGATCGAGGAGGACATCTTCGTCGAAGGCCATGTCGGTGACGCGGATGGTGTGTTCGTCGCGGAGGGCGGCGTCGTCGCCGAAGATGGGGACTTCGTGGACGGGGTTGCGGCGGCCGGTGAGGGAGCGGTGGCCGTCGTGGTAGCAGACGGCGTCGGTGGTGGAGAGGTAGGCGACGTAGCCGGCTTCGAGGAGGGGGATGAGCCAGGTTTGGTGCTGGCCGCTGACGGTGACGGGTCCGGCGATGGCGAGGGTGAGGGGGCAGCCGTGGCCGATGGCGGCGTCGAGGATGGTGTAGATGCGGCGAAGGAAGGCGCCGCCGAAGGCGGGCAGGCAGTGGCGGAAGAGCTCGTCGAGGGAGGCGACCTGGTCGACACGGCGGGTGAGGACGGTGCGGCGGGAGGCGGTGTGCATGGGGTGCAAAATTACAGAGTAGCAGGCCGCCTCCGGCGGGCTTCCGCGACACTGGCGTGACCGGCTCCGCCGGATTGCCGCGACCCATGCGCGAGTGGATGCGATGCGATGCCCTCAGGTGTTTCGCCGAGTGAAGCGGAGCGGGGGTTCCTTTATTGTGGGGACATGATCCGGCGGCAATTGATTCGGTGGGGTGTGTGTTTGGGGACGAGTTGGGCGCTGAAGCGGGGCGTGGACTGGTATCGCGGGCGGGATGGGAACATGGCGCTGCGGCTGGCCGAGGCGGGCGAGCGGGCGGGCGATGTGGAGCAGTCGTATCCGTATGGGGATGGGCCGGTGCCGGTGGGGTTTCCGTCGAGTGTGCCGCTGTTGCCGAACCGGCAGGTGGTGGCGACGCGGGTGTTGCCACGGGAGAAGAAGACGTATTGGAAGCTGGACTACTGGGCGCATGCGCGGGCACAGGAGGCGTTGGCGTATCACGAGCGGGGGTTTGAGCAGGCAGGGTGGACGGTGGAGCCGGCGCGGCGCGAGGGGGGGGTGGCGGATCTGGGCAAAGAAGGATGCGCTGGAGGCGGAGGTGTATGTGTGGGACCGGGGTTCGTCAGAGGAGCAGGCAGTGCAGGTGACGGTGGAGGAGCCGCGCGGGCGCTAACCGCTCGGCCAGGGGCCGCGGCCGGGCGGGCGGGCCCGGCCCCCCCTCGCGGCCCGCCTACGGCGGTTTCCGCCGGTGGTGCGTGAGGCTGTCTGCTGCTAGCGGCGTGCGCGGATGAGGAAGTAGAGCGCGCCGAGGCCGCCCGTGGCGAAGAGGGCGAGCAGGGCGAGGGGGAGGATGGTGATGGCGGCGCTCCAGGCGGGGCCGGGGGGGAGGAAGCGTGGGAAGATGGCGACGGCGAGGAGGGCGAAGAACCAGACGGCGGCGAAGGGCGGCGGGGGGCGGGAGGGCGCTGGGGGGGGCTTGATGGCGCAGACGGAGGCGGCGGTGTTGGGCAGTGAGGGCGACGGCGTCGGCGGGATTGGCGAGGGCTCTCACGGCGTGACGCCTGGCCGGCCTTGGCGCCGGGGACTTCGGGCGGCGAGCGATGAACCAGGGACCCCCTGTTCGACCACCAACTGAAGTCGTCACGCAGCTCCATGTTAGCGCGGAGCAGGTGACGCCCCAGGAAGGGGCGGCTATAGCATGCAGGCGATGCAGGCGGAAAGGGGGGAAAAGGGGGGGAAGGGGGGGGGGGGGGGGGGGGAGGGGGCGGGAGAAAAAAACATGACGTTGGCCAGGGTGCCGGCCATGACGGCGCGGAGGCCGAGGCGGGCGAGGTCGGATTTGCGGGTGGGGGCCAGGGCGCCGATGCCGCCGATCTGGATGGCGATGGAGGCGAGATTCGCAAAGCCGCAGAGGGCGTAGGTGGCGATGGTGAAGCTCTTGGGGTCGAGGGTTTCGCGGAGCTTGCCGAGGTCGATGAAGGCGACGAATTCGTTGAGGACGAGGCGCGTGCCGAGGAGCTGGCCGATGGCGGAGGCATCCTTCCAGGAGACGCCCATGAGCCAGGCGGCGGGGGAGAAGATCCAGCCGAGGAGCTGCTGCAGGGAGTTAGGCATCCAGGACATGCCAGGGATGCCCTGCACGAGTCCGAAGATGCCATTGACGAGGGCGATGAGGGCGAGGAAGGCGATGAGCATGCCGCCAATGTTGAGGGCGAGGAAGAGGCCGTCGCGGGCTCCGGTAGCGGCGGCGTCGATGACGTTGACGCCGGGCTTTTCGACTTCGACCTTCACGGAGCCGGCGGTTTCAGGGGTGCCGGTTTCGGGGATGAGCATCTTGGCGAGCACGAGCGTGGCAGGGGCGGTCATGATGACGGCGGTGAGGAGATGTTCGATGGAGACGCCGGCCATGGAGACGTAAGCGGCCATGACGGCGCCGGAGACGTGGGCCATGCCGGAGACCATGATGGTGAACAGTTCACTCTCGGTGAGGCGGGGCAGGAAGGGCTTGATGGTGAGCGGGGCTTCGGTTTGGCCCATGAAGATGGAGGCGGCGACGTTGGTGGACTCGGCGCCGGAGACGCCCATGAAGCGCTGCATGAAGACGGCCATCCAGCGGACGACGATCTGCATGACGCCGAAGTAATAGAGGATGGAAAAGAGCGAGCTGATGAAGATGACGATGGGGAGCACTTGAAACGCGAAGACGACGCCGAAGCCGCCCTCGCGCGAGCCCATGGGACCGAAGACGAACTGGGAGCCGACGGCGGCGTATTCCAGTAGGGCGTTGACGGCGGTGGAGGCGGCCTGAAAGGCGCGGCCGAAGGGGGTGTTGAGGACGAGGAAGGCGAAGGCTAGTTGCAGGGCGAGGCCGATGGCAACGGGACGCCAGCGGATGGCCTTGCGGTTCGCGGAGAGGATGTAGCAGACGGTGAGGACCGCGGCCAGACCCAGGAGCCCGGTGAATCGGTCCATGGAGCGCTCGTGTTAGCTGACGACTTCGAGGATGAGCTCGCGGTCTTCCGGGGCTTCCTTGGAGAGGCGGAAGGAATCTTCGATGAGGTCGGCGGCGTCTTCGAGGCGGTCCTCGGTGGTGTAGTAGAGACGGCAGAGGACGGAGCCGGATTCGACCTTCATGCCGGTCTTGACTTCGAGGATGACGCCGACGGCGGGGTCGATGGAGTCTTCCTTGGTATCGCGGCCGGCGCCGATGAGGCCGGCGGCGCGGCCGATGAGTTCGGCGTCGATGGCGGAGATGTAGCCGGCGCGGGGTGAGGCGATTTCGCGGACGCCGGTGGCGTTGGGCAGCAGGTCGAAGCGGTCGAGGACGTTGGGGTCGCCGCCCTGGGCCTTGATCACTTCCTTGAACTTGCGGTAGCCGGAGCCGTCGAGGAGCATCTTCTGGGCCATCTCGCGGGCATCGTCGAGGGTCATGGTGATGCGGCCGAGGAAGATCATGCGGGCGGCGAGTTCAAGCGAGAGGCGGGTGAGATCGGTGGGGCCGGCGTTCTGGAGGGTTTGCGAGACCTCCATCACTTCAAGCGCATTGCCGACGGCGAAGCCGAGCGGCTGGTTCATGTCGGTGATGAGGGCGACGACGCGCTTATCGGCGCGGCGGCCGATGGAGACCATCATCTGGGCAAGGCGGCGGGCATCGACCTGGCGCTTCATGAACGCGCCGGTGCCGACCTTGACGTCGAGCACAAGCGAGTCGACGCCTTCGGCAATCTTCTTGGACATGATGCTCGAGGCGACGAGGGGGATGGACTCGACGGTGGCGGTGGCATCGCGCAGGGCGTAGAGCTTGGCGTCGGCGGGGGCGACCTCAGGGGTAGCTCCCATGAAGGCCAGGTTGTACATGCGCAACTGTTCGCGGAACTCGTCGACGGTGAGGTTGGTGCGGAAGCCGGGGATGGATTCGAGCTTATCGAGCGTGCCGCCGGTGTGGCCGAGGGCGCGGCCGCTAATCATGGGAACCATGGCGCCGGCAGCGGCGGCGAGCGGTGCGGCGATGAGGCTGGTCTTATCGCCCACGCCACCGGTGGAGTGTTTGTCGACCTTCACGCCGGGGACCGAGGAGAGATCGATGACCGCGCCGGAGGCGAGCATCGTGTTGCAGAGCGCAGTGACCTCATTGTCGTTCATGCCGGAATAGAAGGTGGCCATGAGGAACGCCGACATCTGGTAGTCAGGGATTTGATCCTGCGTGTAGCCATTGATCAAAAACTGAATTTCTTCGGCGGAGAGTTCTTCGCCGTCGCGTTTGCGCTGAATGAGGTCGACAGTACGCATGAATTGGTAAGGGTATCACGTTATCTGGTTGAAAGTAAAGGCGAGTAGGGAAGAAAACGGGAGGATGGCAAGGAGGAGGGGCGGCGCGGGGGGATTGGGGGAGGGGTTAGCGCAGTTTGGCGGGGCGCCATTCGACGATGGAGACGAGGTTGACCATGCCGGGTGCGCCGATGTTCTGGCGGTACTCGACACCGAGGCGGATGCGCATGCTGTTGGGTGCCTGGAGGCCGATGCCGCCGCCGTAGCGGCGTGTGAAGCGGTTGGCGATGACGCCACCGGCGCCGGGGACGCGGGTGACGAGGCCTTCGACCTGCATCCAGGGTTGAAGGGGGGTGCGTGGGAGGTCGACCCATAGGCGTTGGCGGAAGCGGTTGAAGTCGCCGGAGGGGACGGAGAGGAAGCGTTCGTAGAGGGTGCGGGATTCAAGGACGAAGTTATGTTTACGGATAGGGTGGATGAGGGGTCCGGTGAAGAAGCGGTGCCAGGAGTCGCGGCCGGTCTGGGAGGGGCGGCCCTGGTCGATGAAGTAGTAGCCGGTGACGAGGCCGATGTTGGAGGTGAATTGGGTGACGCCGATGGCTCCGGCGCGGGACTGGAGGTAGCGGGAGAAGTCGTGGTCGGAGCGGTAGCGGGAATGGGCAGTGAGGACGAAGCGGTTGTGGAGAGGGAGGCGGGCGTCGGCGAGGTTGAGGGTGCCGAAGTCGACGGCGGGGAGGGAGGAGGCGGCGAGAAAAAGGAGGAGAGCGTCCCGGAAGCGCACCTTCTCATTGTTACAGAACTGTTACAGATTGGCTACTGAGCGGAGACGGAGTGAGGGTGTTTTGTTTGGGCGGAGCGCCGTGGGGACTGGCGGGCCTGGGGTGCAGGCCTGGGGCTGCGGGGCTGCGGGACGGGGACTGGTGACGGTGGGGGCCGGCAGCGGTGCTGGGCGGGGCGTTATTCGGGGCCGATTTGCGGAAGCGGGATGCGCGGTTTGCCGTTCCAGACCTCGGCGAAGAGGCTGACGATGCCTTCGTGGATGAGGCCGTTGGAGGCGATGAGGTGGGGGCCGCCGACGGAGTGGGGTTGGCCCTTCATGTCGGAGCAGGCGCCGCCGGCTTCGATGACCATGAGGGTTCCGGCGGCCATATCCCAGGGGTTGAGGCCGAACTCCCAGAAGCCGTCGAGGCGGCCGCAGGCGACGTAGGCGAGGTCGAGGGCGGCGGCGCCGGCGCGGCGGATGCCGTGGCTGAACATGGCGGCCTGGTGGAAGAAGTGGACGTTGACGTTTTCGTGGCGGCGGCGGCTGGGGAAGCCGGTGGCGAGGAGCGATTCCTCGAAGCGGGCGGCCTTGGAGACGTGGATGCGGCGGCCGTTGAGGTAAGCCCCGGCGCCGCGTTCGGCGGTGAACATCTCGTCGCGAAGGGGATCGTAGACAACGCCGGCGATCATCTGGCCGGCCTGCTCGAGGGCGAGCGTGACGTTCCACATGGGGAAGCTGTGGGCGAAGTTGGTGGTGCCGTCGAGGGGGTCGACGTACCAGCGGAAATCGCTTGAGGCGGCGTGGGCGCCGGTTTCCTCGGCGAGGATGGAGTGAGTGGGGAAGCGGGAGCGGAGGCGGTCGAGGATGAGCGCTTCGCTGGCGCGGTCGGCGGCGGTGACGAGATCGAACTCGCCCTTGAGTTCAAAGGCGGGGCGGCGTTCGGCGAATTGAAGCAGCAGAGAACCGGCTTCGCGGGCGATGGAGACGGCGGACTCGAGATAGGAGGCCATCTATTCGTCTTCAGCTTCCGGGGCGGCCTCGAAGAGGTACATGATGTCGTGTTTGAAGATGAAGAGATTGGGTTCGCCGGCGCGGGTGAGGCGGATGAAGTTGGCGTCGTAGTATTCGATGACGCCGGTGAACACTTCGCCCTCAATGAGCTTGACGGTGACGGTGATGCCATCGTCGATGAGGTGACGGAGGTAGCGAATTTCTTCGAACGTTTGCTCGGGAGGACGCGCTTTGGCTTTGGCTGCTGCGTTCTTCGCGGGGGGTTTCGTGATCAAGGAGGGCTCCACGGGGGTTATTCCTCATAATAGCCGCCACGGGAGACGGCTCGCAAACCGGGCGGTTTGGGTTTGACCTCGATGGTGCGGAACGAGCGAGGCGGGGCGGCGGGCAGGGCCTTGGGGTAATAGGCCAGCAGGTATTGCGTGCGGAGGTCGCGGAGGATCTCCGAAAAGGTGTCGTCGAGTTTGGAGATGCCGGGGAAGAAGGCGCGTCCGCCGGTGGAGCGGGCGAGTTGGATGAGGGCGTTTTCGCCGCCGATGTTGCGGCCGGCGTCGCTGGTGATGGGGATGACGACGATGGGGTAGAGGACGGCGTCGGCGCGGTGGAGGGCGCGCAGGGCGCCGTGGTAGTCGGTGGTGCTGGTCGTGTCGCCGCCGTCGCTGATGACGATGATGACGTGGCGGCCGTCGCGGGATTCGAGGCGCTCGCTGGAGAGCAGGAGGGCGTCGTAGAGGGAGGTTCCGGCGGAGGAGGAGAGGGAGCGGAGGCCGCGTTCAATGCGGCCAGCGTCGCGGGTGAAGTTGGCGACCTGGGTGACGTCGTGATTGAAGGAGTAGAGCGAGAGGGAGTCCTGCGCATTGCCTTCGCGGGTGATGGCGCGGAGGAAGCGGCCGGCGGCTTCGGTTTCGTACTTGAGGTCCTTGGCGGTGGAGCCGGAGGTGTCAACGAGCAGGGAGATGGAGAGAGGCTGGGAGGTGGTGCGCTCGAAGACGGAGATGGTTTGCGCGACGCCGGAGTCGCGGACTTCGAAGTCGTCCTGGGAGAGGCTGCCGACGAGGGCGCCGGTGGAGTCCTTGACGGTGACCAGGAGGCGGACGAGGCGGACGTCGGCGCGGAAGGTGGGGGTTTGGGCGAGGCCGGCGGCGAGCCCGGTTGCCAGGAGGCTTAGCGCGAGAGCAGGGAGTCGTCCCATTCGCCCTCCACCCACACCTCGCCGTCGGCGAAGTGTTCCTTCTTCCAGATTGGGACCGTTTTCTTGAGGCGGTTGATGCCTTCCAGGGCGGCGTCGAAGGCGGCACGGCGGTGAGGCGAGGCGACGACGACGGCGACGCTGGTCTCGCCGATTTCGAGGCGGCCGAGGCGGTGGACGAGGGCGATGCGGCCGATGTCGTGGGCGGCGGCGATCTCAGCGCCGATGCGGGCCATCACCTGAATGGCCATGGCTTCGTAGCATTCATAGTCGAGGTAGCGCGTGGCGCGGCCTTTGGAGTTGTTGCGGACAACACCTTCGAAGTTGACGAAGGCGCCGTCGGTGGGGGCGAGGATCTGGCGGGCGACGGCGCCGCCGTCGAGCGGCTGGCGGGTGAGGGCGAAGAAGTGGCCTTCGGGGGTGGTGATGTGGTGGGTCCAATGAGGCGTTGAGCCGCCGCTCACGGGGGGCAGGAAGGCGATTTCGTCGCCATCGGCGAGCGCCGCGCCGCGCGGGGAGAATTCCTGGTTGCGGGCCATGAGGATGCTCGATTCCATCTGCCGGAGGCGGGGCGCGGGGGCGGCGTAGTGATCGAAGACGGACTGCAGGGTGGAGCCTGGGGGCAGTTCGAGTTCGTCAGCGGCACGGCCGATGATGTCCTTCACCTGGCCAAAGAATAAGACCTTAACTCGCACGTTCGGTATCGTAGCAGACGCGTTTGGATGGGCTGTGGTTTCGCAGGATGGGGCGGGCGGTATACTCGTGACCTTATGGATGTGGCAGTTCAGCGTGTGAACGAGACACGGTTGCGGGTGCGGTATGCCGAGACCGATCAGATGGGTGTGGTCTACCACGCCAACTACATCATTTGGATGGAAGTGGGGCGGGTGGAGTTGTGCCGGGCGCTGGGGTTGCGGTACCGGGATCTGGAGCGGAACGAGCAGGTGCACCTGGCGGTGGTCGAGGTGGACTGCCGGTTCGCGAGGCCGGCGCTGTACGATGACGAGGTGATCGTGAAGGCGTGGATCGCCGAAGCGAATCCGCGGCTGGTGAAGTTCGGCTACGAGATGCGCAACGCCGAGACGGATGTGGTGCTGGCGACCGGGCACACGAAGCATGCGTTTTTGGGCGCGGACATGAAGCCGCGCAAGCTGCCGGTGGCGCACCGGGGGATTTTCGGGATCAAGGAGAGCTCACTATGATCGGGCGAAGGGCGTTTGTGGCGGGGTTGGCTCCGGCGATTGTGCGCGGGCAGAAGGCGCAACGGCCGAATATTTTGTTTGCGATTTCCGACGACCAGAGCTATCCGCACACGTCGGCGATGGGCGATCCGGTGGTAAAGACGCCGGCGTTTGACCGCGTGGCCGAGGGCGGAGTGCTGTTCCGCAACGGGTTCACGGGCGCGCCGGGGTGCGCGCCTTCGCGGGCCGGGCTGCTCACCGGGCGGCACATCTGGACGCTTGGCGAGGCTGGGACGCACGCCAGCTATTTTCCGAGAAACCTAGCTGTTTATCCTGAATTGCTGCAGAAGGCCGGCTATTTCGTGGGGCTGACAGGGAAGGGCGCGGGGCCGTGCAACTTCCGCGACAAGGGGTGGCCGCACAATCCGGCGGGACCGTCGTTTGACCTGGTGAAGGAGTCGCCGGCCAAGGAAGGGATGAGCGCGCACGATTACGCGGCCAATTTCGGGAAGTTCCTGGAGAAGCGGCCGAAGGGGACGCCGTTCTGTTTTTGGTACGGCTGCCAGGAACCGCACCGGACGTATAAGAAAGGCATCGGCGTGGCCAGCGGCAAGCGGCTGGACAAGATCGTGGTGCCGCCGTATCTGCCCGATACGCTGGAGGTGCGCAGCGACATCGCGGATTATCTGACCGAAGTCGAGCATTTCGACCAGCACCTGGGGCGGATGCTGGATGCGCTGGAGAAGTCAGGCGAGTTGGAGAACACGATCGTCGTGGTGACGGCCGACAACGGGATGTCGTTCCCCGGTGCGAAGGCGACGATGAAGGATTTCGGCTGGCATGTGCCGCTGGCGGTGATGGGCAAGGGGCGGTTCCGCGGCGGGCGTGTGAGCGAGGATTTGGTGAGCTTCACTGACCTGGCGCCGACGTTTCTCGAAGCGGCGGGCGTGGCGCGTCCGGCGGGGATGTTGGGGCGGAGCATGCTGGGGCTGCTGGGTTCGACCAAAAGCGGAGTGATTGATCCGAAATGGGACGCGGTGTACGCGGGGCGCGAGCGGCATTCGCATGCGCGGCGCGACAACCTGGGGTATCCGACGCGGGCGGTGCGGACGCGGGAGCACCTCTACATCCGCAATTTCAAGCCGGATTTGTGGATGGCGGGCGATCCGCCGAAGTATCACGACATCGACGACGGGCCGACGAAGCAGTGGATGATGGCGCACCGCGACGAAGCGGCGGTGAAGCCTTTGTTCCAGGCGGCGTTTGGGAAGATGCCGGGCGAGGAGTTGTACAACGTGCGGCAGGACGCGGGATGTTTGCGGAACCTGGCGACGGAGCAGCCGGCGGTGGCGGCGGAGTTGCGGAAGCGGCTGGAGGGCGAGTTGCGGCGCACGGGCGATTCGCGCATTACGGGCAAGGGCGATGTGTGGGATAGCTATCCGCGGCATTCGCCGATGCGGCCGGAGCTGGGCGGGTTTGCCGAGCAGGGGAAGTACAATCCGGCGTTTCAGAAGTGAGGGGGGCGGTGCGTAGGGCGGCGTGACGGGCGCTTCGCGCGTGGTGGCTGCGACTGACGCGGGGCGCTCCGTTACAATCCGCGGCCTTGGGATCTTCGGGGAAGCGGCCTTTGTCGTCGATGTCGACGAGCCACTTGTCGAGCTTGGCGGTAAGTTCGGCCTGCACCTTCTTGTGGGCCGGCATGCCGGCGAGGTTGTTCACTTCGTGCGGGTCGGCTTGCACGTCGTAGAGTTCGAAGTCGGGCTTGCGCGGGGCCATGAAGAGCGACTGGGTGGCGTTGAGCTTGCCGGCCGCATGGAGTTCCTTCATCACGCCGAGCGTGGGGTAGCTGGTTTCGATGTACTGGTTGTACTGCGTGTAGGGGCGCTCGGGCATGAAGTTGCGGATGAGCTTGTGGCGCGCGGTGCGGACGCAGCGGATGCGGTCGACGGTCATGTCGCAGCGGTCGCGGGCGGCGTAGATTTCCTGGCGCGGGCGGGCGGCGGAGCCGAAGAGCGGGCGGCCGTGGAAGGGCTTGGGTGTTTCGATGCCGGCGGCGGCGAGCGAGGTGGCGTTGATGTCGAGAGAGATGCAGAGATCGTTGCGGACCTGGCCGCCGCGGAGGTTGAGCGCTTTGGCGGCGTCGCCGGAGGCCCAGGCGATCATGGGGACGCTGATGCCAGAATCGTAGAGCCACTGCTTGCCGCGGATGAGGCAGCGGCCGTTGTCGCCGAAGAAGAAGACGAGGGCGTTGTCGAGCAGGCCGTCGTTCTTCATCTGCTGCCAGAGGACGCCGACGTCGGAGTCGAGCAGGTTGACGGCGTCGAGGAAGTTGGCGTATTCGTCGCGGACGGTGGGGTGATCGGGCCAGTAGGGGGGCAGGGCGACTTTGGCGGGATCAACGAGGTACTTGTTTTCGCGGCGTGCGCGGGGGAACTGCGGCCCTTTGTGGGGCGCGGTGAAATTGACCTGGGCGTAGACGGGCTGGCCGGGCTTGCGGCCGCTCCAGTGGGGGCCATCCCAGGCGTTTTCGACGGTGAAGTTGTAGTCGGTTTTGCCGGAGGCAGCGACCTTGTCGGTGATCTTGCGGACGTTGGTGGTGTAGTAGCCGGCGCGCTGCATGCGGTGGGAGATGAGTTCGATGCCGGCGGGGAGGCGGAAGCCGTCTTTGCGATGGGAGCGGTGGTTGTGAGCGCCGGAGTGGATTTGATAGACGCCGGTGTTGAAGCCGGAGCGCGAGGCTGAGCAGACGGGGGCGGTGGTGAAACAGTGGTCGAAGCGGACGCCTTCACTGGCGAGACGGTCGAGGTTGGGCGTGCGGACCTCGGGCTGGCCATAGCAACCGAGTTGTTTGCCCATGTCCTCGCCGATGATCCAGATGATGTTGGGCTTGGTGGAGGCGGCGGCGCGGAGCGAGTGGGCGGAGATGATGGCGGGGGCGCTGGTAAGCGACGTGGAAAGAAAGCTGCGGCGGTTCATCGCTTAGCAGCATATCAAGGGGCAGAGGTGAGGGGTGTGCGGCGCGGTGGCGCGTCAGCTCCAGAAGGGCTCGCCGGGTTCGAGTTGCGTCTTGAGGAACTCTTCATTGGGCACGAAGCCGAGGCCGGGGGCGGTGGGCACGGTGAGGTGGCTGTTCTTCACGGTGGGCGCTCCGGCGGCGGACATTTTTTCAATGGCGCCGTTGGGGCGGCCGAGGGCGGATTCGGAGCGGTAGAAGTTGTGAATGGCCGAGCCGAAATGGGCGCTGGCGTAGCAGAGGATGAGGCTGCCGACGTTGTGAAGGGCGACGGGGATGCGGCAGGTTTGGGCGTATTCGGCGATCTTCTTGGTGCCGGTGAGGCCGCCGGAGAAGGCGAGGTCGGGGTGGATGATGTCGGTGACCTGGGCGTCGATGAACTCGCGGAACTCGCGCAGGAGTTCGAGCTTTTCGCCGGTGAGGATGGTGAGGCGGGTGGAGCGGCGCAGGGCGCGCCAGCCATCGCTGAAGAGGACCTGCATGGGGTCTTCGTAAAAGAGGGGATTGTACGGTTCGATGGCCTTGGCGACTTGGATGGAGCTGGGCACATCCATCTCGCCGTGGCAGTGGAGGGCGATGTCGATGGAGTCGCCGGCGGCCTCCTTGAGATTGCGCATGGCGCGCTCGACGCGGCGGACCTGTTCGGGGCTGAGGGTGACCGATTCGCGGAAGCCTTGAATGCCGGCGATGCGGGAGAACACAACCTTGAACGCCGTGAAGCCTTCGGGAGCGGCCTTGACGCGATCGACCCAGGCGCGGCAGGCGGCGGGGTCGAGGGGATTTGTGCCGCCACCGTGGGAGTAGAGCTGGATGGTGTCGCGGAAGGGGCCGCCGAGGAGGTAGTTGACGGGCTGGCCGGTGATTTTGCCGGCGAGATCCCAGAGGGCGATGTCGATGCCGGAGATGGTGGGGATGTGCGGGCGGTAGGTGTACATCCGCGTGGTCATCTCGTGAAAGTGTTTCTCGATGGAGAGCGGGTCCTGGCCGAGGAGCATGCCGGTGCTGGTGATCTGTTGGATGCGGGCGCGTGCGATGGGGCCGGTGGCGCCGGCTTCGCCATAGCCGGTGAGGCCGGAGTCGGTTTCGACGCGGATGAGGCAGTTGCCGGCGATGCCTTTCACCTGCATGGCCTTGATGGCGGTGATTTTGACCTTGCGGCGGTCCTGGGCGGTGAGGGAGTTGTAGCGGGCCATCCAGGCTCCGGCGGGGAGGTGGAGGGCGCGGATCATCCATTGACGGCGGTTCAACATGAGGGCTCCTTAGTCGCGGATGAGCAGGGCGGCGGCGCGGTCGGATGGGATTTCGACGCTCTTGCCGGCGCGGGTTTCACGGATTTGGGCGAAGTCGCCGGTCTTGAACGATTTCGCGTGAAAAACGAGGATTTGGTCTGAATTCGTGATGTCGATCATGGGGCGCTTTTCGGCTGTCACGACGTTGCCGTTGACGCCGTAGAGGCGGATGTCGCGGGAATCGGTGATGCCGAGGGGCGTGTTGCCGGTGCCTTCGGCGACGCCGACGCCGTAGCCGTGCGGGGCGGCTTCGACCTTTAGGTAATAGATGCGGACGTTGCGGGCGTTGCGGATCTCCGATTGCGGGTTGGTGCGGATGCGTTCGACGTTGAGGGAGTAGAAGGCGACGCGCTCGCGGGTGCCGTCGACGCGGAAGCCGCGGCCGATGCCGGTGACGCCGCAGAAGCGTCCGCCGCCGTTGCCGCGAATGCGAAGGACGGCGGGGGAGAGGAAGACGAGGCCACGGCCGGCGGTCCAATCGACGAGGCCGCCGAGGGAGACGAAGGTGAAGCTGACTTGGGCGGCGGGGTCGTCGGGCATGGTGGCGACGGGGCGTTCGGGGTCGAGGCCGTCGAAGCGGAGAGAAGCGAGTGAGCGATGGAGGCCGAAGAGGGCCGTGCCGGCGCGGAGGGCGAGCGGCTTGCTGACGCGGTAGATGCCGCGCGGCAGGAAGAGCTTGCCGCCTTTGGCGAGAGCGGCTTCAAGGGCGGCGGTGTCGTCGGTTGTGCCGTCGCCCTTGGCGCCGAGGCTGCGCACGTTGACGGCGTCGCGGTCTTCAAAGGAAGGCGTGCGGCTCCAGTGGCGGGCGTGGAGGGCGGCGTAGTCAGGCGCGGCAGGGGTGGCGGACCATTCGGCGACTTCGCCTTCGGTGGTGACCTCGCCGTTGCGGCAGATGGCGGACTTGGCGACGGCGGCGACGTAGCGTGTGACCTTGGTCCAGCGCTCGGGTTGGGGAATGCTGGCGCCGCCTTCGCGCGCGGCGATGGCGCCTTGGACGAAGCAGTCTTCGAGGAAGAGGTTTTCGCGGCCGTGGACGGCGAAGACGCGGCCTGGTTTACGCAGGCGGATGACGCAATCGACGAGGCTGACGGCGGTGAGGGCGGGGTTCTTGGTGAGGTCGATGGCGGCGGGGGCGGAGGTGTCGATGCGGCAGCCGACGAGCAGCATGGGCGGGCTTTGCGAGGCGTGGCTGACGGGGGCTGTGGTCTGGCCTTCGAAGACGCAGGCGGCGAGCATCGGGAAGCGGCATTCGGGGCCGGAGAGCAGGCCATACTGGCCGCCGATGACTTCGATGTTGTAGGTGCCGCCGCCCTGGCCGGGACAGTTGTTCATGCCGGCGTAGGCGCCTTCGGCGAGGATGCGGACGTCGAGCATGGTGGCGCCTTGCGAACCGGTGTGGCGGATGCCGACCGCGCCCGCGTGGCCGCGCACATCGATGTCGATGCCGCGGAAGGTGTGGCCGAAGGAGATGTTGGGCTGCTCCTTGCCCCACTCGGGCTCTTCCTTGCCGGGAGCGTCGTTGCGCGTTTGAGCCCAGATGTGGACGAGGTTCTTGGGCTTGGCGGGGTCGTCGAAGCCCTTGGCGGTGGGGGCGAGCTTCAGCACGGGGCGGCGGCCGGCGGTGGAGCCGATGAGGATGCAGGTGCGGTTGGGGATGTCCCAATAGGATTGGCGCATGCCGTCGGTGAAGCGGGGTTTGGCGGCTTTCTCAACGGGCTGCTGGCAGGAGATGGTGTCCGAGAGGAGGTAGGTGCCGGTGGGGAAGAAGCAGACGAGCTGGTGGTCGCGGGCGTCGTTGACGGCGCGCTGGATGGCGGCGGTGGCGTCGCGCTTGCCGGAGGGGTCGGCGAGGTAGGGGGCTTGGGTGACGTCGAGGCAGCCGGCGGCGAGGAGAGCGGAGCCGGGGGTGACGCCTTCAGGAAGGGCCTTGGAGAGGTTGGGGCCCTGGCGGCCTTGCGGGAAGGCGGGCGAGGCGGCGCCTAGCGCGGCGAACGTTTGCAGGATCGAGCGTCGGGGGATGCGGGAAGAGGGGGGGAATGAGTGAGGCATGATGGTCCGTCCGGGGGCATGATATAACGGCGGCGCTCCGGGTTGGCAGGATGGCGAGCCCGCGGCATTTGTTAGCATGGGAGATTCCCCTCATGTTGCAGACCGTACCGGGCATATTGTCGCGAATTGCGGATCACAAGCGCGCTGAATTAGCGGCGCGCGAGTGGGACGTTGCGGCGTTGGAGCGCGAGGCCGAGGCACGAAAGCCTGGGCGGCGAGGCTTTGCGCGGGCGCTGCGGGCAAAGCGGCCGGCCATCATTGCCGAAGCGAAGAAAGCGTCGCCGAGCAAGGGTGTGCTGCATGCGGACTATGATGCGGCGGAGATCGCGGAGTTGTATGCGCGGGGCGGGGCGGCGGCGATGTCGGTGTTGACCGATGAGCAGTTTTTTCAGGGCTCGCTGGCCGACATGCAGGCGGCGCGTGAGCACACGAAGCTGCCGGTGTTGCGCAAGGATTTCACCATCGACGAGCGGCATGTGCTGGAAGCGGCGGCGGCGGGGGCGGATGCAATTCTGCTGATCGCGGCGCTGCTGACGGTGGAGGAGATGCGGCGGTTCCGTGAGCTGGCGGCGCGCTTTGGCGTGGATGCGCTGGTGGAAGTGCACGACGGCGAGGAGTTGGAGCGGGCGCTTGGTTCGGGAGCGGAGATTTTGGGTGTGAACAACCGCGACCTGAACACGTTTGAGGTGCGGCTGGAGACGTCGATCAAGCTGGCGTCGCGGATTCCGAAGGGGCTGGTGCGGGTGAGCGAGAGCGGAATTCATTCGGTGGACGATGTGCGGATGCTGATGGGCGCGGGGTATCAAGCGTTTCTGGTGGGGGAGCACCTGATGAAGGCGGAGGACCCGGTGGCATCGCTGCGGGCTCTGACATGCTCATAAAGGTGTGCGGCATTACAAGCGTGGAGGATGCGCGCGCGGCGGTGGACGCGGGAGCGACGGCGCTGGGATTCAACTTCTTTGCGAAGAGCCCGCGGTTTGTGGAGCCGGAGGCGCTGGCCGCGTGGGTGGATGAGGCGCCGGGTGTGACGGAGGCGGGCGAGCCGGTTCTACGCGTGGGCGTGTTTGTGAATGAGAGCGCGGCGCGGGTGGCTGAGGTTGTCGAGCAGTGCCGGTTGGATGTGGCCCAACTGCATGGCGAGGCCGCGGTGATGGGCGTGCGGACGTGGCTGGCGCGGAGTGTGGATGGCGCGTTCCGGGCCGGGGAGTTGATGGAGGGGCCGGAGACCGGGCTGCCCGAAGCGTGGTTACTCGATGCGCCGGCCGGGGCGCTCTATGGCGGTACGGGGACGACGTTTGACTGGGCGCTGGTGCGCGGACTGCGGCGGCGGATTGTGTTGGCGGGCGGGTTGGATGGCGGCAACGTGGCGCGGGCGATCGAGGTGGCGCGGCCGTGGGGCGTGGATGCGTGTTCGCGGCTGGAATCGGCGCCGGGCAGGAAAGATCGCGCGAAGGTAGAAGCGTTTGTGGCGGCGGCGCGGGGGGCATTTGCGTTGATGGAAACCAATACGAAATGAAGATGACGACTTTCGAACCGGACGCACAGGGGCATTTTGGTCCCTATGGCGGGCGCTATGTGCCCGAGACGTTGATGGCGCCGCTGGAGGATGTGGAGCGGGCGTGGCGGGAGTCGCGCGAGGACCCGGCGTTTCAAGCGGAGCTGCGGGATTTGCTGCACAACTTCGCGGGGCGTCCGACGGCGCTCTATGAGGCCAAACGGCTGAGCGAGGCGCTGGGCGGGGCGCGGATTTTCCTGAAGCGCGAAGACCTGCTGCACACGGGGGCGCACAAGATCAACAACTGCCTGGGGCAGGTGTTGCTGGCGCGGCGGATGGGCAAGAAGCGGATCATCGCCGAGACGGGCGCCGGGCAGCACGGCGTGGCGACGGCGACGGTGTGCGCGCTGTTCGGCATGGAGTGCGTGGTCTATATGGGCGCCGAGGACATGAAGCGGCAGCGGTTGAACGTGTTCCGCATGCGGCTGCTGGGCGCGAAGGTGGTAGGCGTGACGTATGGCTCGCAAACGCTGAAGGACGCCATCAGCGAAGCAATGCGCGATTGGGTGACCAACATCGGGACGACGCATTACCTGTTGGGGTCGGCGCTGGGGGCGCATCCGTATCCGGTAATGGTGCGCGATTTCCATCGCTGCATTGGACTGGAGGCGCGGGAGCAGATGTTGGAGCGCATCGGTCGGCTGCCGGACACGGTGTTTGCCTGCGTGGGCGGGGGCAGCAACGCGATTGGCGCGTTTCATGCCTTCATTCCCGATGAGGGGGTTGAACTGGTGGGCGTGGAGGCGGGCGGGCGAGGGATCATGCCGGGCCAACATGCGGCGCGGTTCGACGGCGGTTCGCCGGGCGTGTTGCAGGGGGCGCGGAGTTACCTGCTGCAGAACGAGGACGGGCAGGTGATGCTGACGCATTCGGTGTCGGCGGGACTGGATTACGCGATGGTGGGTCCGGAGCATGCCTGGCTGCATGACCAGGGGCGGGCGAGCTATGCGCATTGCGAGGACGGGGCGGCGCTGGAGGCGGCGCTGCGATTGTGCCGGACCGAAGGGATTATTCCGGCTCTCGAGAGTTCGCATGGGCTGGCCGAGGCGATCCGGCGCGCGCCTGGTGAGAAGGGCAAGGTGTACTTAGTGAATCTCTCCGGGCGCGGGGACAAGGATATTGATATTTACCGGGCGAATTTTCCGGAATTGGACCGCGAAGAAGAGGGAGGGGCCGCGTGAGCCGGATTGCTGAGTTATTCGCGACAAAGAAGGCGGCGGGGCAGTCCGTGCTGGTTGGCTACATTACGGCGGGTGATCCAACGCCCGAGCGGACGCCGGGGATGGTGGCGGCGATGGAGCGCGGCGGCGTGGATTTGATTGAGCTGGGCGTGCCGTTTTCCGACCCGATCGCCGACGGTCCGGTGATCATGAAGGCGAGCGAGCGGGCGCTGGCGGCCGGGACGACGCTGCGAAAGGTGTTGGAGATTGCGCGGGCGATTCGCGCCCATTCCGACATTCCGATCTTATTGTTCAGTTACTTAAATCCGCTGATGCGGTACGGGTTTGAGAAACTGGCCGCGGAGGCCAAGGCGGCGGGCGTGGATGGCTGTTTGTTGACGGACGTAAGTGTGGAAGAGGCGGCCGAGTTTGTGGCGCCGATGCGGGCGGCGGGATTGGATACGGTGTTTCTGGCCGCGCCGACCTCGCCCGAGGAGCGGCTGCGGCTGGTGGCCGAGCACTCCTCCGGATTCGTGTATCTTGTATCGCGGACAGGCGTGACGGGCGAACAGGCGCGGCTATCGGCATCGGTGGGTCCGCTGGTGGAGCAGTTGCGCGGGCTGACGAAGCTGCCGCTGGCGGTGGGCTTTGGCATTTCCAAGCCGGAGCAGGCCGGCGAGACGGCGAAGCTGGCCGATGGCGTGGTGGTGGGCAGCGCGTTTGTGCGGCTGGTGGAGGCGCACGGGCAAGGGCCGGAGCTTGAGGCAAAGCTGGAGCAATTTTCGCGTGAGTTGAAGGCGGGAATGGTGAGCTGATGGAGAACAGCTGATGGAGAACAGAGGTTTGGATCTGCCCGCTTGGGCCAACCTGGCCTCGCCCGACCAGGCGTTGGAGACGCTGGACAAGGCGAGAAAGCGCATCGATGAGATCGACGGCGGCATCACAAAGTTATTGAATGAACGGGCGAAGGTGGTCGAGGTGATCGGCGAGGCCAAGCAGCGGCTGACGATGCGCGTCTATGAGCCGAAGCGGGAACAGGAAGTGATGGCCAATGTGGCACGCTGCAACGGCGGTCCGCTGTCGAATGAAGCGCTGAGCCGGGTGTATGAGCGGATTATGGACGAGATGCGGACGCTGCAGCGGGACCGCATGCGGAGCACGGAGGAGTCGCAATCATGATTGTGGTGATGGAAGAGGGCGCCAGCGAAGCACTGGTGCAACAGGTGATTGACCGGATGGTGGAGATGGAGTTCACGGTCCACCGTTCGACGGGGCTGGTGCACACGGTGTTGGGCGGCGTGGGGCCGGAGGAGCGGATCGACCCGCAAGAGTTCGAAGTGATGGAGGGCGTCAAGGAAGCGCACCGCATCATGTCGCCGTACAAGCTGGCGAGCCGGCACTTCCGTCCGGGGGGGACGGTGGTGAGGGTGCGCGACGTGGAGATTGGCGGCGAGGAGATGGTGTTGATGGCCGGGCCGTGCAGCGTGGAGAGCAAGGAGCAGATCCGGCGCTGCGCGGAGGTGGTGGCCGAGGCGGGCGGGAAGGTGATTCGCGGCGGTGCGTTTAAGCCGCGGTCGTCGCCCTATAGCTTTCAGGGGCTGGGCGAGGAAGGCTTGCAGATGATGCGCGAGGCGGCCGATGCGCACGGGCTGCTGGTGATCAGCGAGGTGATGGACTCGTCGCAGATTCCGCTGATGATGCGCTACTCCGACCTGTTGCAGGTGGGGGCGCGCAACATGCAGAACTTCAACCTGCTGCGCGAGCTGAGCAAGATCCGCAAGCCGATTCTGTTGAAGCGGGGCATCGCGGCGACGATTGAGGAGCTGCTGCTGTCGGCCGAGTATGTGCTGTCGGGGGGCAATTACGAGGTGATCCTGTGCGAGCGGGGCATCCGCACGTTTGAAAGTTACACGCGGAACACTATGGATCTGTCGGCGATTCCGGTGGTGCACAAGCTGTCGCATCTGCCGATCGTGGCTGATCCGTCGCATGGGACGGGGCGGCGCGACCAGGTGATTCCGATGGCGCGGGCGGCGGTGGCGGCCGGGGCCGACGGGCTGCTGGTGGAGATGCATCCGGACCCAGACCATGCCCTGAGCGACGGGGCGCAGTCGCTGCGGCCGGAGCAGTTGATCGAGTTGTCGCGGCAGTTGCAGATGATCGCTCCGGCGGTCGGCAGGAAGATGCAGCCGGCGGACATCATGGAGAGTGTCGCTATTGTCGGGGTGGGGTTGATCGGCGGGAGCTTTGGGCTGGCGCTGCGCGAGGCGGGCTTTGCGGGGCCGATCGTGGGAGTGAGCTCGGAGCGGTCGATTGCGGAGGGTGTGGCGCGGGGAGCGATTGACCGCGGGGTGACGCTGGAAGAGGCGGCGGCGACATCGTCACTGCTTTACCTGGCGCAGCCGATTTCGAAGATACTGGAAGTTATTCCGAAGTTAGGCGGGGCAGGTTCCGGTACGCTCATTACTGACGCGGGAAGTACGAAAGGGATGATCGCGGAGCGGGCGCGGGAGTCGAAACTGGCGGCTCAGTTCCTGGGCGGACACCCGATGGCGGGGAAGGAGAGCCGGGGGCAGGAGCGGCGGAAGCAGGATTATTCCGAGGCCGAACTTACTTCGTGACGCCGCGCGAAGTGGCGGAATTGGACACACCCGTGGCGGCGGCCTTTGTGGGGTGGCTGCGGAAGCTGGGGGCCAACGTGGTTCCTATTTCGCCGGCGGCGCACGATCATTTGGTGGCGCACACGTCGCACTTACCGCAGTTATTATCGACCGCGTTATCGGTAACGTTGCGTGAGACGCTGGGGGCGGCGGCACGGACCGGCGCTGGGCCGGGGCTGCTGGACATGTCGCGGCTGGCGATGAGTTCCTTTGAGATTTGGGACGACATTCTGCGGACGAATGGGAGCGAGATTGTGGGGGCGATCGAGCAGATGCAGCGCACGCTGGAGCAAGTGAAAAACCGCATTGGCAACGATGCCATGCGGGATCCGTTCGAAATCGGCAGTATTTTTGCCCAATCGTTGCGCAATACGCGCCCGTAAATTAAAATTACACTGAATCGGCCATGGATGCGGCCCCGCCGCCGGAAGCAGTGACTTAGTCGGATCGGGGATGGAGCGGTATGGCTGACGATTACTGGCTGAGACGATGGCCGCTTCTTACCCGGATGCACCGGCCTCACTCCACGCCTTGCAAGAGCGCTTTCCGGCGCAGCAGTTTGGCCGTAGAACGCGATTGCATTCGGCGGGAGAGAAGGCAACTCATGTGTACCTGGTCGAGTCCGGCACGACGAAAATTAGTAAGATTTCTTACACAAGGCAGCCATTATTGAGCCTGGTGCATTCGGGCGAGCTTTGGGGGGAAATGCTGCATTCGGGCGGCGATATCTGGTCAACGAGCGCGGAAACCGCGACGGTGACGCGGATGCACAGGTTCCCAGTGAGGGAATTCCAGCGGTCGGCGGCGAAAGACGCGAAGCTGATGGGCTGGGTTGTGGGGCAATTGCGGGAGCGGGTGAAGCGAATTGAACGGCAGTTGGAGTTGATGCATTCCTGCCGGCTGGAGCAGAGGCTGTTGTTGACGCTGGCCGACCTGGCGGAGCGGGCAAACGGGTCAGGCGAGGGCGGGCGTGTGGCGATTCCGTTGACGCAGGGGGAGATGGCGTCGATGGTGGGCTCGACGCGCGAGACGACATCGACGATTCTCAACCTGTTTGAGCGCAAGGGGTGGATTGAGCTGCAGCGGGGGGCGGTGCACGTGACCTCGGCGTAGTTGTTGCGGAGCGTGGCCGAGGAACCGTGACTGGGGCGCACACCTGTGCGGGAACGGCACAGGCAGGCGGGCGCTAAGCCCATTGTTTCCTAGCAGTTTCAGTTTGGCATGGGCCTTGCATGGACAGGCTTCATGCGGTTGGCGATTCTGATTACGGCCTGGTGTGGAGGAGGACTGCTGTGGGCGCAGGCCGGCGCGGCGGATAGCCTGCAGACGGCCGGCAACGTGAATTCGCGTTACGTGGTGGAGCGGGCTGAGATCCAACCGGAGAGCTTGCAGGAAAAGCTGACGCATGCGCTGCTGGCGCGCGTGAAGGCGCTGCCGGGGCAGGCCTTTGACGCGGCGGCGGTGGAGGAGCTGGCCGAGCGGATCCGCAAGCAACTGCCCTCCTATCAAGTGGTGTTGAAAGTGGCGCGGGGGGATGAGCGGGAGCAGTTGCGGGTGACCTACGAACTCATCCGGAGGGGGAGCGGGCGCGAGGTGGTGGTGCCGCGGTTTGGCTACCACAGCAAGCAGAACTTCACCTTTGGGGCCGATGTCAACGTCCGGCACGAGGGCATTTTGTTTACGGCCGGGGCGCTGACGGATCAGGATGAGCTCACCGAGCGCTATTCGGGCATCCGGTTTGGCGCGCAACGGCAGGGCCTGTGGGACGACCGGGTGCGATTCGGGATGGGTGTGGAGCTGTGGCGTACGCAGTGGAACCCGACTGTGGAGAGCGCGCTGGCCGCGCCGGCGGAGGGGGGAATCGGGGAACAGGATATCGAAATATACCGCACGAGGACGCAATTTCGTCCGTTCGTGGCGGTCAAGTTGGTCGAGCCCTTGGAGTGGGAAGCGGGCGTCAGTATGCACCGCCTTTCCTTGCAGTCGCCAGGGGCGCGGCACGAGCTTTCCAGCGCTGCATACACATCTCTGCGCCTGGTGCGGCGCTGGAAAGTCTCGGATGCGGAACATAAGGTGGCGGCGGACTATGAGTTCCGGGTGGGGGCAGGCGGTCTGGGGAGCGATTTTTCGTACCGCAGACACGCGGCCGGCGCGTCATACCGCTTTGAATCGGAGCACGACGTGTTGATCGCCTCGGCGATGGCGGGCTGGTTGAGCGGGCGGGCGCCGTTGTATGAGCGCTTCGTACTGGGCAACAGCCGGACGCTGCGCGGGTGGTCAAAGTGGGATGTGGCGCCGCTTGGCTCCGACCAGGTGGCGCATGCGTCGGTGGATTACTCGTACCGGGAGTTCCGGGTTGTCTATGACGCTGGTTCGTCGCGGGCCTTTGGAGGGATGAGGAGATTGCGGCATTCGGTAGCGGTCGGCTATGGGCGCGGGTTTGGATTTCTGGTGGCGTTTCCGCTGCGGGAAGGGCGCATTGAGCCGATTTTTCTGCTGGGGATGAATTTTTAGATGATGAGGCCGAGGTGAGCCGGATGCGGGACGTGGCGGGGGGACCGCTCCCTAACGGTCGCGGCTCAGTCACGGGCGGTTGCGGGTTAAGCGCGAGCGGTTACGGGTTAATCGCCGGCGGTCGCGGGTTGCCGGGGCGCCGCGGAATGGACTGTGCATGCGCCGGTGGGTGATGGCGTGGATCGGCGGGACCTGCCTGACGGCGGGGTTGCTGCTTCCGGTGGAGCAGCCGCTATCGCTGCGTCCACGGGCGGCGGCGCAGGATGTGTTTGTGGCGGCGCCGGATTTGCGGGTGATCGAAGGAGCGCTGGCGGAGCGGCTGAAGAACGGGGTAGGGGTGGCGCTGGATTACCACCTGGCGCTGTTTGCGGACAGCCGGACGGTGGCGCGGAAGCGGAGCTATGAGCGGTTCACGCTCAGCTACGATTTGTGGGAGGAGAACTACACGGTCAGCACGCTGCGCAATCCACGGTCGGCGGCGGCGCGGCTGGGAGCGCGGGAGGTGGAGAAGTGGTGTCTGGATCATCTGCCGGTGGCGACGGCGGGGTTGCGGGCCGATGAGCCGTTCTGGCTGAAGTTGGAGGTGCGGGTGGCGCGGGGCAAGGCGAGCGAGGAGTGGTTGAGCGAGGAGGGGGTGAACCTGGGGCGTCTGATTGACGTGCTGGGAGGCAAGGGCGAGAAGAAGCCGGAGGAGTGGGTGCGGGAAGCGGGTCCTTTCCGGCTGCAGGAACTAGCGCAGGCGCGCACGCCATGAAGACACTGCGGGGCAAGCTGGTTTCAGCGTGGCTGGCGCTGACGATCGTGCCGCTGGCGCTGACGCTGTGGCTGGGACACAGGCTGATTGAACACGGCATTGAGCTGGCGCCGGTGGGGGAGTTGGACCGCGTGTCGGCGCGGATGCAGGAAGCGGCGCGGGCCCATTACAAAGCCGAGAGCCAGGCGCTGCGGCGGGATGCTGAGGCGGGGCGCGTGAAGGGCGAGTGGTTCGCGGTTGGGGAGCGGGCGAAGTGGCCGCGCGAGGTGGCGGAGTTTTGGGACTCGGGGGCGGGGGAGCAATCGCGGCTGGGGGGCGCTCACGGGGAGCAATTGGAGTGGATGCAGCGCGGCGCGCAGGGTGTGACGGTGTATGCGCGGGCGCTGGGTGTTCCTTATAAAACGCTTGAGCGGGAATATGCGGCGGCGCGGGAACGCGTGGCGCAGGCGCGTTCTGGAGCGGCGCGGCGTGGGGCGACGACGCTGTTCCTGCTCTTGGCGGCGCTGCCGTGGGTGGCGACGCTCGGCGTGTTGATCTGGGCGGTGCGGCGGTTGAGCCGGCCGATCCAGAGCCTGACGCGGGGATTGCGGCGTGTGGGCAGCGGCGAAGCGAACGTGCGCTTGCAGCCGGCCGGCGAAGAGGAGATGGCGCGGGCGATGGAGGCGTTCAACGGGATGGCGGCGGAGCTCGAGTCGAGCCGCGAGCGGCTGCTCTACCTGGCGCGTATCGAGAGCTGGCAGGCGCTGGCGCGCAAGATGGCGCATGAGGTGAAGAACTCGTTGACGCCGATCCGGCTGACGGTGGAAGAACTGGCGGCGCGCAATGGATCAGCCGACGCGCAGTTTCACAAGCAGGCCTCCGAGATCATCGTGGAAGAGGTGAGCAGCCTGGAGCGGCGCGTGCGGGCGTTCAGCGAGCTGGCGGCCGAGCCGCCGGTGGAGATGGAGCGCGTGGACCTGGGGCGGATGATTCACGAGCGCATGACGCTGCTGCAACCGGCGTATGGGGCGGTGCGCTGGCGCGAGGAGTGGGGCGAAGGGGTGGGCTGCGTGCGTGCCGATGAGGACCTGCTGCGGGCGATCTTCACGAACCTGTTGGAGAATGCCGCCGAGGCCTGCGCCGGCGGCGGCGAGGTGGCCGTACGGGGGTGGCGCGAAGGGCGCGAGGTGCGGGTGTGGGTGAACGATTCGGGTCCGGGGTTGAGTGAAGCGGTGCGTGCGGCGCTGTTTGAACCGGCGATTTCATTTAAGCCGGGGGGCATGGGCATCGGGTTGTCGATTGCGCGCAAGAGCGCGCTGCTGTGCGGGGGCGACATTGCGGTGACAACGGGGCCGCTCAGGGGAGCTTGCTTTGAAGTCCGGCTGGAGGCTGCCTGATGGCGCGCATTTTGGTGGTGGACGATGAGGAGAACATTGGACGCTCGCTGCGGTTGATTCTGGAGCGCGAGGGTCACGAGGTGGCGCTGGCGCGGAGCGTGGCCGAGGCGCGGGCCGAGGTGGAGGAGCCGGACCTGGTGTTGCTCGATGTGCGGCTGCCGGACGGCAACGGCGTGGAGTTGTTGAAAGAGCGCAAGCAGCGCGCGCCGGAGACGCCGGTGCTGATCATCTCCGGGCAGGCGACCATCGCCGATGCGGTGGAGGCGACGCGGGCGGGGGCGTTTGATTTTCTCGAGAAGCCGCTGAGCCGCGACCGCATTCTGGTGGCCGTGCGCAATGCGCTTGAGCAGCGGCAACTGCGGACAGAGAACGAGCAGTTGCGGGTGAAGCTGGAGGAGACGGCGGCGGCGCGGATGATCGGCAATCATCCGGCGTTTCTGGCGGTGGTGGAGCAGGCGACGATGGCGGCGCGGAGCGATGCGCGGGTGCTGATCATGGGCGAGTCGGGGACGGGGAAGGAACTGCTGGCGGCGCACATTCACGCCGAGAGCCCGTTTGCCGGGGGGCCGTTTGTGAAGGTGAACTGCGCGGCGATTCCGGCGGAGCTGGTGGAAAGCGAGTTGTTCGGCCATGAGAAGGGGGCGTTCACGGGAGCGGCCGGGGCGCGCAAGGGGAAGTTTGAGCTGGCGCATGGGGGTCGATCTTTCTCGATGAGGTCGGCGACTTGCCGGTGGCGGCGCAGGCGAAGCTGTTGCGCGTGTTGCAGGAGGGCGAGCTGCAGCGCGTGGGCGGGGAACGGACGCTGCGGGTGAAGGTGCGGGTGATGGCGGCCACCAACCGCGATCTGGGGGCGATGGCGCGGCGGGGGGAGTTTCGCGAGGACCTCTATTACCGGCTGTGCGTGGTGCCGCTGCGCATGCCGGCGCTGCGCGAGCGGGCCTCCGACATTGCGGCGCTGGCGGAGTATTTTCTCGGAGAGTTCTGCACGCGGAACAATTTCCGGCAGAAACGTTTTGAACAGGAAGCGCTGCGCGTGTTGGCGCGCTACGGCTGGCCGGGAAACGCGCGCGAGCTGCGAAACGCCGTGGAGCGGATGGCGATTCTGACGGTGAGCCCGGAGATCGGGGCCGAGGCTGTGCCGGCGGAGATGCGCGAGGAGGCCGGCGGCGAGGCGCGGAGCGCGCTGCATCAGGCGCGGCAGGACGCCGAGCGGGAGCAGATCCGGCGGGCGCTGGCGGCGACGGGAGGAAACGTGAGCGCGTCGGCGCGGATGCTGGGGCTGGAGCGGACGAATTTGCACAAGCGGATCAAGGCTTTGGGCTTGGGGCGAGACAAACAGGAGTCCGCGGCCACAAACTAGGGGAATGTCCTCTTACGACTACGATCTGCTGGTGATTGGCTCGGGCCCGGCCGGGCAGCGCGCGTCGATTCAGGCGGCGAAGCTCGATAAGCGCGTGGCCGTGATCGAGAAAAAGGGCGTGGTGGGCGGCACGTCAGTGAACCTGGGGACGATTCCATCGAAGACGCTGCGCGAGGCCGTGCTGTATCTGTCGGGCTATCGCGAGCGGGGCGTGTATGGGGCCAGCTACACGGTGAAGCAGAACATCACAATGGCCGATCTGCTGCTGCGCATCGACCATGTGACGCGGCATGAGATCGACGTGACGCGGCACCAGTTGATGCGCAACAAGGTGGAGGTGATCAACGGCAAGGCGCGGTTTCAGGATGCGCACACGCTGCGCGTGGACACCACGGACGGGCACAGCCACCTGGAACTGACGGCGGAGAAGATCGTCATCGCGATCGGCACCGAGGCGACCAAGGACCCGCACATTCCCTTCAACGGGCAGACGATTTTCACGAGCGACGACATCTTTTCGCTGAAGAATCTGCCGCGGACGATGGCCGTGGCCGGGGCGGGCGTGATCGGCTGCGAGTATGCTTCGATGTTCGCCGCTCTGGGCGTGCGGGTGACAATCATCGACAAGCGGAATGAGCTGTTGGGGTTCGTCGATGACGAGTTGAGCGATCACCTGGCCTACAACCTGCGCGAGAACCGTGTGACGCTGCGGTTGGGCGAGGAGGTGGGGGCGATGGAAGAGGTGGCCGACGAGCATGGCTGCAAGGTGAAGATCTATTTGAACAGCGGCAAGACGGTGATGTGCGAGAGCGTGCTCTATTCGATCGGACGCACGGGAGCGGCGGCGCACATTACGCCGGAAACGGCGGGACTGGCGGCGGACGACCGCGGGCGGTTCAAGGTGAACGAGTTTTACCAGACCGCGCAGCCGCACATCTACGCCGTGGGCGACATCATCGGCTTTCCGGCGCTGGCGTCGACCTCAATGGAGCAGGGGCGGCTGGCTGCCTGCCATGCCTTCGGCGTGGAGGCCAAGAGCAAGCCGGAGCTGTTCCCGTATGGCATCTACACGATTCCCGAGATTTCGATGGTGGGCAAGAGCGAGGAGGAGTTGACCAAGGAAGGCGTGCCCTACGAGATCGGCAAGGCGCAGTATAAGGAGATCGCGCGCGGGCAGATTTTGGGTGATGAGAACGGGCTGCTGAAGCTGATCTTCCACGCCGAGACGCGCGAGTTGCTGGGCGTGCACATCATCGGCGAGGGGGCGACCGAGTTGGTGCACATCGGGCAGGCGGTGTTGAGCTTCCACGGGACGATCGACTACTTCATCAAGACGGTGTTCAACTACCCAACGTTCGCTGAGTGTTATAAAGTGGCGGCGTTCGATGGCATCAACCGGTTGGGGATCACACTGACATGAGACGCAGAGAGTTTGTAGGAACGGCGGCGGGCGCGATGGCGGGGAGCCCGGCGTTCGCGCAGGCGGGGTTCCGTCCGCTGTGGAATGGGAGCAATTTGTCCGATTTCCGCATCGACACGCCGGAGTTGTGGAGTGTCGAGGAGGGGATGATCGTCGGACGTTCGCCGGGCATCCGCTACAACGAGTTCCTGCGTACGAAGAAGAGCTACGGGGATTTCCACCTGAAGGCCGAGTTTCGCATGACGGACCCGACGGGGAAGGCGAATTCGGGCATTCAGTTCCGCAGCAAGGAAACCGAACCGCCGTCGCACGAGGTGGTGGGCTATCAGGCGGATTTGGGGATGAACTACTGGGGGTGCCTGTACGACGAGTCGCGGAGGAGGAAGGTGCTGGTGCAGGCGCCGGAGAGCGTGATCGCGAAGATCGACAAGGCGGCATGGAACGTGTATGAGGTGGAGGCGCGCGGGCCGCGCATTGTGCTGAGGTTGAACGGCATGGTGACGGTGGAGTACACGGAGGCCGAGGCGGGGATCGAGCAGAGCGGGTTTGTTGCGCTGCAACTGCATTCGGGGCCGCCGCTGGAGATGCGCTGGCGGGGGCTGGTGGTGCGGGAGCTGTAGCGGGCGGGTTAGTCGCAGGGCCAGGCCAGGACTGCAGGTGATTCGGCAGGCCGGCGGGAGGAAGGCGGCCAGAAGCCCCGCGCTAGGGGGGGCGGCGGCTAGCAAGGGCCGCGCAAGGCAGAGCGCGCCGGCGAGGACTGGGGCTGGTGGCCCGGGCCGTGAGGAGAACGCCGGGGATGCAGGGCAAGAGCGCAACGCGGCCGTGCCCGAGCCAGAGGGGCAGAGCGGTCGCGCGGCGGAAGAGCGCGCAGGAATCGCCAGCGCCCGCGCCGATGTGGCCGCAGCTGTGGCCCACGCACCGGCGGCGCGCACGCGGCTCCGGCGCCCCGCCGGGGCGGCGGCCGCGCCTTCCCGCCGGCAGCTGGCAGAGGAGCCTCCCGCCGCCGGCGCGGGGCTGGCCGATAGCGGGTCAGGGGAGGCGCCGCGGCGCCCCCGGTGGTTGCGCGCTGCTGGACAACCACATATAGTCCCTGTATGAGCCGCGTTGCGAGCGCCGTGTTGGCCGTGTGTCTGAGTGCGGGCTGGGCGTGCGCGCAGGAGACGCAGGCGGTGGTGAAGCGCTATTGCGTGGGGTGCCATAGCGCGAAGCTGAAGTCGGGCGGGCTGTCGCTGGAAGGCCTGGATGCGGGCGCGGCGGCGGGGCATGCGGCGGTGTGGGAAAAGGTGGTGCGGCGGCTGCGCGGGCGGACGATGCCGCCAGCGGGACTTCCCCGCCCCAATGAGTCTACTTATGCGGCGGTAATGTCGTCGCTCACGGCGCAGTTGGATGCGGCGGCGCGGGCGAAACCGAATCCTGGCCGGCCCGATACGTTCCGTCGGTTGAATCGCACCGAATATCAGAACGCGGTGCGCGACCTGCTGGCGCTGGATGTCGATGTGACGTCGCTGCTGCCGGCCGATGAGGCGAGCCACGGGTTTGACAACGTCACGGTGGGAGAGTTGTCGCCGACACTGCTGGAACGCTATCTCACAGCCGCGCAGAAGATCAGCCGGCTGGCGGTGGGAATCACGGGCAAGCAGCCGGGCGGCGAGACGGTGACGCTGCCGCCGGACCTGACGCAGGAGACGCACTTCGAGGAGATGCCGCTGGGCACGCGCGGCGGGCTGCGCGTGAAGTACACGTTTCCGGTGGATGCGGTGTATGAGTTTCAACTGCGGCTGGCGCGGGACCGCAACGAGCATGTCGAAGGGCTGGTGGGCGAGCATGATGTGGAACTGATGCTCGACGGCGAGCGGGTGAAGATGTTCCGCGTGCGGCCGCCGCGCGGGGGCATGGATCACAGCGTGGTGGATCGTGAGTTGAACGTGCGGCTCGCGGTGAAGGCCGGACCGCATGTGGTGTCGGCGGCGTTTCCGATGAAGAGCGCGGCGCTGCTGGAGACCGAGCGGCAGCCGTATCAGGCGCACTTCAACATGGACCGCCATCCGCGCATTCAGCCGGCCGTGTATTCGGTGTCGATCAACGGGCCGTATGAGGTGAAGGGTCCGGGCGACACGCCGAGCCGGCGGCGGTTGATGATTTGCACGCCGAAGAGCGTGGGCGAGGAGGAGGCCTGCGCGAAGCGGATTCTCTCGACCGTGATGCGGCGGGCGTACCGGCGCGCGGTGAGTGAGGCGGATGTGCGGGCGCCGATGCGGTTCTTCGCTGAGGGGCGCAAAGAGGGCGGCTTCGATCACGGCATTGAGCTGGCGCTGCGGGCAGTGTTGGTGAGTCCGGAGTTTCTGTTCCGCGTGGAGCAGGACCCGGCCAACGTGGCGCGCGGCGAGGCATATAAATTGAGCGACGTGGCGCTGGCCTCGCGGCTGTCGTTCTTTCTGTGGAGCAGCATTCCGGATGATGAGTTGCTCGATGTGGCAATTGCTGGACGTCTGCGGCAGCCAGGGGTGCTGGAGGCGCAGGTGAAGCGGATGCTGCGCGACGCAAAGGCGCGGGCGATGGTGACGAATTTCGCCGGGCAGTGGCTCTATTTGCGGAATTTAGCGTCGATTACTCCGGATATGCGGCAGTTCCCGGATTTCGACGACAACTTGCGGCAGGCCTTCCGCAAGGAATCCGAGCTGTTCTTTGAACACGTGATGCGCGAGGACCGCAGCGTGATGGAGTTGCTCAGCGCCAACTACAGCTATGTGAACGAGCGGTTGGCCAAGCACTACGGGATTCCCAACGTGTATGGCAGCCGCTTTCGTCGGGTGGAGTTCCCCCCTGGCTCGGCACGCGGCGGCTTGCTGGGCCAGGGCAGCGTGCTTACGGTGACCTCATACTCGACTCGCACCTCGCCAGTGATTCGCGGCAAGTGGATTCTCGAGAACATTCTCGGCGTGCCGCCGCCACCGCCACCTGCGGTGGTTCCGGCGCTGGCCGAACGGCGCACGGGCGGGAAGTTCCTCACCATGCGGGCGCGGCTGGCCTCGCACCGCGACAATCCGGCCTGTTCGGGCTGCCATCAATTGATGGACCCGCCCGGCTTTGCGCTGGAGAATTTCGACGCTGTGGGGCGCTGGCGGACGGCTGAGGAAGGCATCGCGGTGGATGTGGATGGCGGCTTGCCGGACGGCAGTAAGTTCAGGGGGCGGCAGGACTGCGCGAGGCGATTCTGCGGCGGCCCGAAGTATTTGCTACAACCGTTACAGAGAAGCTGTTGACGTATGCGTTGGGACGGGGCGTAGAGCATTTTGACGCGCCCGCCATACGAAAGATCACAGCACAGGCCCAGAAACAGGATTGGCGCTTTTCGTCGTTCGTGCTGGGCATCGTGGAGAGTGTCCCGTTTCAGATGAGGAGGGCACAATGATCGTGACCAAGAAGGCGCTCGCGCGCCGCACGCTGCTGCGCGGCATGGGCGCGGCGGTGTCGCTGCCGTTGCTGGACGCGATGATGCCGGCGATGACGGCGCTGGCGGCAAGTCCGGCGCGGCCGGTGAAGCGGCTGGGCTTCGTCTACATGCCGATGGGCGCGCATATGCCGGAGTGGACGCCGCAACAGACGGGGCGGCTGACGGAGCTATCGCCATCGCTGCGGGCACTCGCGCCCGTGCTCGATCAGCTGACGGTGGTCACCAATCTCGAACTGCGCAACGCCTATCCGGGGACGCATGCAACGTCGAACGCGGCCTTCCTGAGCGCGGCCACGGCGAAGTGGACCGAGAGCACGGACTACTATCTCGGCACGACGGTGGATCAGATCGCGGCGAAGCAGATGGGGCAGGAGACGCGGCTGCCGTCGATCGAGCTGGCGATGGATCTGCTGACGACGGTGGGCCAGTGCGACAACGGCTACGCCTGCGTGTATCAGAACAATTTGTCGTGGTCGTCGCCGACGACGCCGCTGCCGGCCGAAGCGCATCCGCGCGTGGCCTTTGAGCGGTTGTTTGGCGAAGGCGGCAGCACGGCGGACCGGCGCGCGGAGTTGCGCAAGAACGCGAGCCTGCTCGATTGGGTGCGCGACGACATTGCGCGTCTGCAGAGCAAGGTGGGGCCAAGCGACCGCACGAAGGTGAACGATTATCTGGACACGGTGCGCGAGGTGGAGCGGCGCATTCAGAAGGCTGAAGCGGCGGCGGCGGATTCGAAGCTGCCTGATCTTGACCGCCCGGTGGGCGTGCCGGCGTCGTATGCCGACCATGCGCGGTTGATGTTCGATTTGCAGGTGCTGGCGATGCAGGGCGATGCGACGCGGGTGATCACGTTCCAACTGGCGCGCGAGGCGAGCACGCGCGTGTATCCGGAGACGGGCGTCACCGAGCCGCATCATCCGTTGACGCACAACGGCGGCGATCCGGAGAAGTTGGCGAAGGTGGCCAAGATCAATGCGTTCCATGTGTCGCTGTTCGCGTACTTCCTGGAGAAGCTGAAGGCCACACCGGATGGAGATGGGTCGCTGCTCGACCATGCGCTGATTTTGTATGGCAGCGGCATGAGCAACGCGGACAAGCATGATCATGTGAACCTGCCGGTGCTGGTGGCGGGCGGCGGGGCGAATGGCGGGCGGCACATCCGCTATGAGAAGCCCACGCCGATGGCGAATCTGCATTTGACACTGCTCGATCGCGCGGGCGTGAAGCTCGACAAGTTTGCCGACAGCACGGGCAAGATTCCTGAGCTGGCTGAGCCGCTGGCGCTGTAGGTGACTATGCGGACACTGTGGTTGGCGGCGGTGGCCTGCGTGGCGTGGGCGGGCGTGGAATCGAAGCTGGCCGATGCGGCCAAGGCGGGCGACCGTGCGGCGGTGGTGGCGATGCTCGCACAAAAGGCCGATGCGAACTCACCGCAAGTGGATGGTTCAACAGCGCTGCATTGGGCGTCCTACAACGACGATGGGGAGTTGGCCGCGGCGCTGGTGAAGGCCGGGGCGAAGGTCGATGCGACGAACCGCTATGGCATGACGCCGTTGTCGATGGCCTGCCAGAACGGCAACGCGGCGCTGGTGCGGTTGCTCATTCAAGCCGGGGCGAATGTGAACCTGGCGCTGCCGGGCGGGGAGACACCGCTGATGACGGCTTCCCGCACGGGACGCCTGGAGGCGGTGCGGGCGCTGCTCGCCGCCGGGGCGGATGTGGCGGCGCGAGAGAGCCAATTCGGACAAAACGCACTGATTTGGGCGGCGGCCGAGGGCAATGCCGAGGTGATCGAAGCGCTGGCGGCGGCGGGCGCTGATGTGAATGCGCGGCTTGATTCCGGGTTCACGGCGATTCTGTTTGCGGCGCGCGAGGGGCATCTGGCGGCGGTGAAGGCGCTGCTGAAGGCGGGCGCGAATGTGAATGATGCGATTCCGCTGAGCGGGCGTAAGGGTCGGCTGCCGAGGAAGGATGTGCCGAAGCTTGGGACGACGGCGCTGATGTTTGCTACCGGCAGCGCGCATTTCGAGGTGGCTGCGTATCTGCTTGATGCCGGGGCTGATGCGAATGCGGCCGGAACGGGCTACACGGCGCTGCACATGGTGACGAACGTGCGGAAGCCGGGGGGCGGGGATAACGATCCGCCGCCGCAGGGTTCGGGCACGATGACGAGCCTGGCGTTTGTGCGCACGCTGGCGGCCAAGGGCGCGAACCTGAACGCTCGCATGACGAAGAAGGTTGGTTTCGGACTGACGAGTCTGAATACGCTGGGGGCGACGCCGTTTTTCCTGGCGTCGAAGACGGCGGATGCGGAGTTGATGAAGCTTCTGGCCGAATTGGGGGCCGATCCGCTGATTCCGAATGCCGACGGCGCGACGCCGCTGATGGCGGCGGCCGGGCTGGGCACGCGTTCGCCGGGCGAGGATGCGGGCACGGAGAGCGAAGTGGTGGAGGCGCTCGAAGTGGCGCTGAAGCTGGGCAACGACATCAACGCGGTGGACAAGAACGGCGAGACGGCGATGCACGGGGCGGCGTACAAGAACGCTCCGGCGGCGGTGGAGTTTCTGGCGGCGCGCGGCGCGAAGCCCGAGGTATGGAGCAAGCGAAACCGCTTCGGCTGGACACCGCTGCGCATTGCCGAGGGCTACCGCTTCGGCAACTACAAACCGTCGGCGGTGACGGTGGCGGCGTTTCACAAGGTGATGCGCGCGGCGGGGCTGCCGATTCCTGAGCAGAGCGAAGGCGGCGGCAACATCTCGCCCTATGGGACGCCGATGCCGCCCACGGCCAGGCCCACTGTGCCCGCGCCGGTGAAACCCATCCAGTGATAAGCTCGCGTCCATGACGCGATTCCCTGCCCTGCTCGTGCTGTGCGCCGTGGCGCTGCCTGCCCTGGCTGAGAAGAAGATCACCGAAATCACGAAGGCGACGACGCCGCACGATGATTCGAAACCGAACAGCGCGGCGGTGCCGGAGGCCTATGCGATCTCAGGGCAGTTTGAGCGCATCGTGGTGTTGCGGTTCAAATATGAGGCCGACCTGCTGACGGGAATGGAGAAGCTGGTGCAGCAGCAGGGCATTCGCAACGCGGTGATTCTCTCGGGCGTAGGCTCGGTGCGGAACTATCACATTCACTCGGTGAGCAACCGGACGTTCCCCTCGAAGAACCGCTTCGTGGAGGACAAGGAGACGCCGGCCGACATCATCAGCGTGAACGGCTATGTGATCGACGGGCGCATTCACGCGCACATGACGCTGACCAACGGCGAGCAGGCCTTTGGCGGCCACATCGAGAAGGGCAACAGCGTGTTCACGTTCGCGATTGTGACGCTGGGGGTGTTCGGCAACAACGTGAGCCTGGACAAGGTGGACGACAAGACGTACCGCTAACCGCGCGGCGAGCTGCTTCAGCCGGTCGAGCACCTTGTTGGGCACGGTGACGTTGTTGTCGCGGCCGGTGCCGAGTTTGACGTCGGGCTTGTTGTCGCCGTGGAAGTCGGTGCCGCCGGAGACGGCGAGGCCGTAGCGGCGGGCCAGAAGCTGGTAGCGCTCCAGCTCGCGCGGACCGTGATCAGAGTGGTAGGCTTCGACGGCTTGCAGACCCATCTTGCTCATCTGACGGATGAGGTCCTCTTCCTGCTGCGGGGTGCGGCGGCCGAGGCGGATGGGGTGGGCGATGGAGGGAACACCGCCGCCATCGGCGATGCGTCGGATGCCTTCGGCGAGCGTGGGTTCTTCGCGATCAACATAGGCTTCGGCGGATTCGTCGAGATACTTATCGAACGCCTCCTGGAGGCTGGAGACGTAGCCCTTCTCCATGAGGACGCGGGCGAAGTGGGGGCGTCCGGTCATCGAGCCACCGACGGCGGCGGCTTCCTCGAAGGTGACGTCGAGGTTGAGTTCCCGAAGGCGGGCTGCGAGGCGGAGGTTGCGGTCGCGGCGGGAGGCCTGCAGGTGTGCGATCCACTCGTGCAGTTCGTCTGAGGGCGGCTTGATGGGGAAGTAGCCGAGCAGGTGGACGCTTTTGCCATGCGGGCGGCCGGGGACGGGCATCTTCGTGGAGAGCTCGATGCCGCAGATGAGTTCCAGGCCGAGCGCGGCGGCGATGGGGCGGGCTTCCTCGTAGCCGGAGAAGGTGTCGTGGTCGGTGATGGCGAGCGCTTCGAGGCCGGCCTCTTTCGCGGCGCGGACCAGTTGTTCGGGGGTGTAGGTGCCGTCGGAGGCTGTGGTGTGGGTATGCAGGTCGATCAAACGGGTCTCCGGTGGGAAACCTTCAGTGTAGCGGATGAGAGCCGGCGGGAAGGCGGCCGGTCAGCGGCGCGGGGCCAGCACCTCGTCGAGCAGGACGTCGAGTTCGCGCTTCATTTTGCCTTCGGGCGTGACGTGCAGGCCGCACTCCTTGCCGCCCTCGGCTTCCCACCACCAGCGGCCGGCGCGCTCGTGTTCGCCGGGGGCGACGGGGCGCGTGCAGGGGGCGCAGCCGATGGAGGGGTAGCCGCGCGACTCCAGCGGATGGCGCGGGACGTCGTTGGCGGTGAGGTAGTCTTCCACCTGTTGCGAGGTCCAATCGGCGATGGGGGCGAGCTTCCACTTGCCGTCGATGAGCTGGGCCTTGGGGGTTTCGGCGCGCTCACCCGATTGGCCCCGGCGCAGGCCGACGGCGTAGGCGTCCAGTTCCGCCAGTTTGCGCTCCATGGGGCGGACCTTGCGGATCTGGCAGCAGAGCTTGCGCTGGGCGACGGAGTGGCGGAAGAGGTCGGGGCCGAAGCGCGTGGTCATGGATTCCAGTTCGGCGGTGTCGGGGTAGACCAGTTCGATGCGCGCGCCGTACTTGGCGCGGACGGCCTCCATGATCTCGTAGGTTTCCTGCGGCAGGCGGCCGGTGTCGAGGGTGAAGATGCGGGTGGCGGGGTCGATGCGGAGGGCCATGTCGATGATGACGAGGCCGTCGCGCTGGAACGAGGTGGAGACGGCGAAGCCCGGGCCGAAATGGCCGAGGAAGAGGCGCAGGAGGTGGTCGGCGGGCAGGCCGTCGAGGTGGGTGGGATCGAGGGTGATGGGAAAGGTCCCCATGTCCATCAGTTTAGTGGATATGGGGATGGTGGCGTCACTCCGGCAGTTCCAAACTCCGCCACAGATACCAACTCGCCACCGTACACCAGGGGCGCCATGGCTGGGCGATCTGTTCCATTTCGGTGGGCTTGGGCAGGGCGTCGAGGCCATACAGCTTTTGCACGGCGGCGCGGATGCCGTAGTCGCCCACGGGGAGGATGTCGGGGCGCTGGAGGCTGAACATGAGGAACATGTGCGAGGTCCACTCGCCGATGCCTTTCACCTGGGTGAGGTGGGCGGTCACCTCTTCGTCGGGCAGCGAGGGCAGGCGGGCGAAGTTGAGGCGGCGGGAGGCGGTGTGGTCGGCGAGGTCGAGGAGGTAGCTGGCCTTTTGGGAGGAGATGCCGGCGGCGCGCAGTCCTTCCGGACCGAGGCGGAGGACGGCGCGGGGGGTGACGCCGGGGCGTCCGCAGGCGGCCTGGAAGCGGGTGTGGATGGAGGCGGCGGCTTTGCCGTTGAGCTGCTGGTAGACGATGCAGCGGACCAGAGCGGGGAAGCTGGGCTCAGTGAACGTCATGCGGCAGGGGCCGACGCGCTGGACGACGGCGGCCAGCGGCGTGGCCGAACTCTTGAGGTGGGCGGCGGCTTTGCGTAAAGTGTGGGGGCTCATGGAAACAGAATCGCGGCGGGGCGCATCATAGTTATTGTAATGAGGCTATTGTAGTGAGCATGCAGTGCAACCGGCGGCAGTACTGGGTGCTGGCGCTGCTGGGCGGCGGCGCTTGGAGCGCGGCGCGGGCGCAGGACGACCAGGTGATCAAGATCGACGTCGAGCTGGTGAACCTGCTGTGTTCGGTGCGCGACAAGCGGGGCGGCTACGTGCGCGGCCTCAATAAAGAAGACTTTACAGTCTTCGAGGACGGCAAGAAGCAGGAGATCCGCTACTTCGCGCGCGAAACGGATTTGCCGCTGACGATGGGCCTGCTGGTGGATGTGAGCAAGAGCCAGGAGCGGCTGCTCGACATTGAGCGGCGGGCGGCGAGCGCGTTTTTCCGCAGCATGTTGCGGCAGAAGGACCTGGCGTTCCTGATCCAGTTCGGGGCCGACGCCGAGTTGCTGCAGGATCTGACGAATTCGGCGCGGCTTCTTGAAAAAGGATTGAACGATCTGAAAATCAGCGTCGACGTGGGGGCCATGCACACGGGCACGATTCCCAGCAGCCGCAAGCCCAAGGGGACCATCCTCTATGACGCCGTGCAACTGGCCGCCACCGAGAAGCTGCGCGGCGAGGTGGGGCGCAAGGCGATCATCCTGCTCACCGACGGCATGGACTACGGCAGCCACTACTCGCGCGAGGATGCCATCTCGGCGGCGCAGAAGGCCGATGCGATCATCTACGGCATCTACTACGCCGACATGGCGGCGTATGGTTATGGCTTCGGCGGTTTCGGGGCCTCCGACGGCGACTTGAAAAAGATGGCCGAGGAGACCGGCGGGCGCGTGTTTCATGTCGACCGCAAGAACTCGCTCGACGACGTGTTCACGCAGTTGCAGGAGGAGATGCGCAGCCAATATGCGCTGGGCTATTCGCCGAACAACGCGGTGCGCGATGGCGGCTACCGCAAGGTGGAGATCCGCACGATGGTGAAGGATCAGAAGGTGCAGGCGCGCAAGGGCTACTTCGCCGGCAAGGGCTGAGGCGCGCCTTAGGCGCCGGCCGCGGTGTAGACGCGGCGCTGCTGCATGTAGGCCTCGATCGTCTCTTCCAGCGGCGGCATGGGGGTGATGCCCAGCGTGGCGAGCCGCTCGTTGGCAAGGGCGGAGTATTTGGGGCGGCGGGCCGCGGTGCGGTATTCGCGCTCGTTGGTGGCCTTCAGTTGCGGGCTGCGGCCGGAGGCGCGGAAGATCATCTGCGCCCAGTCATACCAACTGATGGGTGTGCCGCCGCCGAGGTGGACGACGCCGAGAATGCCGCGGTTCACCAGCTCCAGCGTGCGTTCGGCGATGGCCGGAGCAAACGAGGGCGAAGCGACGTGGTCCTCAACGACGCGGATCTCCTTGCCGCCGTCGGCGAGGCGGAGCATGAGCTCAGGGAAGTTGGAGCGGGCCGTGCGCACGCCCGCGGCTCCGAACACACCGGAAACGCGGAGCACGAGCACGCGGTCGAGATAGGCCTGGGCGTAGGATTCGCCGGCAAGCTTGGAGACGGCGTAGGCGCCGAGGGGATGGACGGCGTCGGTTTCCGTGTAGGGGCGGCCGGCCGTGCCGTCAAAGACGTAATCGGTGGAGAAGTGCACGAGCAGGGAGTCCACCTGGCGGCAGGTGACGGCCATGTGACGTACGGCGAGGGCATTCACCTGGAAGGCGGCGAGGGGCTCCTGTTCGGCCACGTCCACCATGTTGTAGGCGGCCGAGTTGACGACGATGTCGGGCTCGATGGAGGTGATGTGGTGTTCGACGGCGGCGGCGTCGGTGATGTCGAGGTTGGCCCGGGTGAGGGGGTGGACCTGGAAGCCGGCGGAGCGGAATGTGGAGACGAGTTCAACGCCGAGCTGACCGGCCGAGCCGAAGATGAGGACCTTGCGCATGACTGTTTTAGGGTATCGCGGGAGGCCCGTGCGCGGGAATGGCGCGGCGGGGCGGGATCAGACGCGGCGGGACGTTGACCGCCGTGGCAGGCCGGGATCAGGCGCGGCGGGACGTTGACCGCCGTGGCAGGCCTGGATCAGGCGCGGCGGGAAGCGCGAGGCGCGGGTTCGGCTTCCTCCAGCAGATGCTCGCGGCGGCGCAGCACTTCGGCGAGGTTGAGCAGGGAGTGTTCCAATTGAACGCCGATGCCGTAGCCGTCGCCGTCGTTGGCGCAGTAGCAGACTTCGCCGAGGAGCATGGCGTTGTCGAGGTCGATGCGCAGGGCGGCGTCGCATTCGATGCGACGGGGGACGCGGAGCCGGGCGCCGCGGCCGGAGACGTTGACGAGAATCCCGTCAAACTGCTCGGGCGGAGAGCTGAGCAGGGTGACGCGGACGGGACAGTCGAAGGGGATACGGGATTCTGCGCGGCGCTCCATATGGGGCGTATCGGCAGCGGGCCGGGAAGTGTGAGGGAAAGAGTAAGCGCCCTAACGCCAGGCGGCGATCAGCCACAGCAGGAGGGCGATGGCCACCAGCACGCCCAGTTCCACCCAGCCGCGCGTGGAGAGGCGCCAGCGGCGCGGGGCAGGTTGTTCCTTTTTGCGTGCGGCGAGCGCCGAGATGAGGCGGGAATCGAGGGCCGATTCCTGGCCGCGCAACGAGCGCAGAATCTCCTGGCGGCCGCGTTCATCGGCAATCAGCAGCGTGGCTGAGTTCTCGCCGGAAAGGGCGCGTTCCATCTGTTCCTGCACGGCGGGCGGCATCTCTTCCGGCGAGCGGTATGTACGCACCGTATTGCCCGCGCCCACCACAATGGTGGAGACTTTCTGCATCAACTTGCTCATCTGTGACCTACTCTACCCTATCGGCTACTGAGGGCCTGCGGTACACGGGAACCCGCGGCGGCGGCATCGGAATGTTCGAGCATCACCTGGATAAACCCGAGAGCGGCCTTGGAAAGTGACTTATCTTTGCGGTATACCAACGCGAGCCTTCTAATGAGGGGCTCGGGTCCAAGGCTTACGGCGGCCAGGCGGCCCTGCTCCACCTCCTCGGCGCAGTGCGAGGCGGCGAGAAAACTGATGCCGAGGCGGGCCAGCACGAAACGCTTGGTCATCTCGGTGGCGTCCAGCTCCATGGAGATCTGCAGGTCGGGCTCTACCAGCTCAAACCACTCGTTGAGGCGGGCCCGCGTGGTGCCGGACTTAGGCAGCAGCAGTTGCTGGCCGAGCAGATCGCGGGCAACGATGTGCGGCTTGGCGGCCAGCGGATGGTCCACCGGCACGATGAGCTTGATCTCGTCGGAGTGGATGGGAGCCACCTGCAGGCGCTTGTCGCTCACCGGCATTTGGGTGATGCCGAAGTCGGCCTGGTTGTTGACAATGGCCTCGACGATGGCCGAGCCGTAGCTGCGCTCCACCTGGAGTTGGACGTTGGGAAACTGCTGTTTGTATTCCGAGAAAACCTCGGGCAGGACGTAGATGCAGGTGGCCTCGTTGGCGGCAATGACCAGTTCGCCCTTGGGGGCGCGCTCGAGTTCACTGATGGTGTCCTGGGCGCGGCGGCGGAGGTCGAGAATCTGTTCGGCGTACTCGGCGAAGATGCGGCCAGCGGGGGTGAGGGCGATGCGGGTGCCAAGGCGCTCAAACAGGGGGGCGTTCAGTTCCTGTTCCAACTGGCGGACCTGCGCGGAGATGGCGGGCTGTGTGCGGAAACAGGTCTGAGCAGCCTTGGAGAAGCTCTTCAGCCGCACAATTTCCAGAAATGTGCGCAGTTGGTCTAAGTCCATACTGAGTTACTACCGGGTAGCGGTTGCGGACCTGATTCTATCAGCATACCATGAGTCATGGGAATCATTACCCCCCTGCGCGGGGCTCTCCTCCTTTGTGTTCTTGGACTTATGCCGGTTTGGGCGGCCGACGACCAGGTGAATTATGGGAAATACCTGGCCGAAGAAGTGGCAAAATGCGCTGACTGCCACACGCCCAGCGTGGCCGACGGGAAGCTCGACCAGAGCAAGTACATGAAGGGCAAGGTCATGGAAGTGCAACCGATTGAGACGATCGAGCACTGGCACAAGACGGCGCCCGACATCACGCCGTCGGGGCGGCTGTGGACGCGCTGGGGCGGGGCCGAGGCGATGAAGAAGTACCTCATGACCGGGTTGACGCCCTCGGGGCGGCCGGCCGGTCCGCCGATGCCCACCTATAAGCTGAAGGAAGCCGACGCGGCGGCCATCGTGGCCTTCCTGCAGACGCTGAAATAGCGCGCCGTCCCGATGAGGCTGCCGGCGGCGGGACGGGTGTTGGCGGCGGGAACAGTGCTGGCGGCGGCCGCCTGGGCCACCGGGCCGGAGCGCGTGCTGCTCGTCACCAACCGCAACAGCGCCGCCTCGGGCGAGATCGCCACCTACTATGCGGCCAAGCGGAAGATTCCGCCGAAGCAGGTGTGTGTGATCGCCGCGCCGGAAGGCGAGCAGATCGCACGTACGGAGTATGAGCGCCTGGTGGAAGCTCCGGTGCGGCGGTGCCTGGCCGGGCGCGGGCTGAGCGAGCAGGTCTTTTACCTGGTGACGACGCTTGGCGTACCCCTGCACATCCAGGGCACCATCGGCCGCGAGGGCACCGCCGGCAGCGTCGATTCCGAGTTGACGCTGCTGTATGCGCGCATGAAAGGGCAGACCGTATCGGTGCCCGGCCCGCAGCGCAACCCGATGTTCCGCCAGACCGACGCGCCGTTCAACCACCGCGCCTATCCGATCTACCTGGTGACGCGGCTGGCGGCCTACGATGTGGCCGGGGTGAAGGCGATGATTGACCGCGGACTGGCGGCGCGCAACCGGGGCATGGTGTACCTGGACATGCAGGAGGGCTCTGATGAAGCCGGCGAGTCGTGGCTTCGCGATGCGCACATTCTGCTGCCAGCCGGGCGTTCGGAGCTGGAGCAGACCAAGGAGGTCTGGTACGGAAAGCGCAACGCCATCGGCCATGCCTCCTGGGGCTCAAACGACAAGCAGCGCAAGCAGCGGCGGTTGGGCTTTCAGTGGCTGCCCGGGGCGATTGCCACCGAGTTTGTCTCCACCAACGGGCGGACGTTCCGCAAGCCGCCCGCTGACTGGCGGTTTGGCCAAGAGTTTGGCGGCAGCAAGCAGTCGCTCACGGCGGACCTGATCGCCGACGGCGCCAGCGGAGCCTCCGGGCCACACCGAGGAGCCGATGCTGGGCTACACGCCGCATCCGGAGCTTTTGTTTCCGGCCTATCTGGCGGGCAGAAACCTGGCCGAGAGCTTCTATGTGTCGATTGCGGCGCTGGGGTGGATGAACATTATGGTGGGCGATCCGCTGGTGACGTTGGGAGCGCCGTAGGGGCGGCGCGCCAGGACGGCGGGCCGCGCCCTGACGGGCGGCGGCTCTGTCGCGGGGAGTCGCGATGAGAGCGGCGCGGGATGAGGGGAGTGGCGCGGCGGCGCTCAGCGCGGCGCGGGCAACACCTTCATGTCGGTGGAAAGCGTGAACAGGCTGTCGGTGAGGTCGTTGTTGATGGTGACGCTTTCCGAAAAGAGCTGGAAGATGCGTTCGCCGTCGCGTTCGCGCTGGAAATTGTAAGGCCACTGCACGCCGCCCACGTCGCGGTATTTGTCGAAGCGCGTGAGCTCTTCGTGGCGCTCGCGGGTGACCGGGTCGCGGCGGTAAAAGACCTGGCGCACGGGCAGGTGGGTGGACTTGTGGAAGTCGGCGACAACCGAGGTGTTGTCCGAGTCGGTGAAAGTGACGCGGTCGACGGGAATGTTGTCGACGATCTCCGAGCCGGTGAACTCGATGATGAGGCCCGGCTCCTTCAGCCGCTGGCGGAGGATGTAGAAGAGATTGCGCAGGGTGGTGTCGCGGTAGCGGTTGATGGTTTCCACCGGCAGCGGCGAGGCGCCGCGGTAGGTGATGGACCAGCCCTTCTGCTCATCAAACAAGATCGCGTAGTCTTCTTTTTTCGCGTCGCGGTAAAAGCTCTGGCGTTCGCGGGCGTAGACCTTGCCGTCGGGCGGACCATCGGGCGGCGTGAGGTAGCGCGTGTAGAGCGTGGCTTTGGAGAGGCCCCGGAGCTGTTCGCGGTAAAACGAGTACATGCGGCCGGCTTCGGTGCGGTCCTCCATGCCGAGGAACTTGTCGCCGCCCAGGGCGGCCACCACCTGATCGACAATTTCCCGGCCGCGGCGCATGGCGGCGCTTTGGCCCCAGGCGGCGGCCGGCAGCAGGGCAAGAAGCTGTCGCCGGTTCATGGCTTGCGGGAAATCTCCTCTTCGGTCAGTCCTGTGTTGAAGCGGATGCTGGTCATGACAAACTCGGCGAACTGCTGCCCGTTTTGTATGACGGCGATGCGGTGGGGCATGAGTACACCGTCTGATACTTTGTAATCGGAGAGCCGTTCCTCGACGCGCACCAGGCCCCCGTCGTTGGGGCGTTGTTCGAGGAAGCGGATGCGCTCCGGCAGGTGGGTGTCAAAGTCGAGCGCCAGTTCCACGGCGTAGTTTTCCGGCGAGCGGATGACGGCCAGGGCGGGCCCGGCGTGAAAGAGCTGATAGCCTTCCAGCCGTTCGGCGCGCACAAGGCGGAAGAGCAGGCGGATGACCTCATTGCGATACTGCTGGGCGATGAGCGGCGCGAGGTTTTGCAGGGCGCGGTTGGCATGGATCCAACCCAGCGAGCCGTCATAGAAGCTGATGGCGCTGCCGGCGGGGGATGACTGTTCCTGGCGGTAGAGGCGTGGCTGCAGCCAGGAGTTGTGCTGTTTGATGACCACGGGAGGCGAGGCGCGAGTGAGCGTGGCCTCGTAGTCCCAAACCGCGTCGCTGATGGCGTCGAGGCGCTCGGCGCCGCCCATGGCTGTAGCGGCCTGGGCGAGAATTTCCAGAGCGCGGGCACGGCTGGCCTCGCTCTCATCGGGCTTGTACTCGGCTTCGGCGGGCGGCGCGGGCTTGGTGTGGACGACGGTGAAACCGATGGAATCGGGCGAGGAGCGGTAATCGCCCTCATCGCCCAGCAGGACAAGTTGGGCGGCATCGAGGTTCAATTGCTCGGCGAGGATCCGCGAGTAGTCAGCCGGCGTGAGGGTGGCGGCGGCCTGTTGGATGGCCTCGAAATGGCCGGCCGGAAGGGCCAGCGCGTGGGCTTGCAGCAACAGGCGGAAGCGGAACTGGGGGTTGGCGGCCTGGAAGATGAGCGATCGCAGATAGTGGCGGCGGAGCGCATCGAGGCGGGCCGGCGTCATCGCTTCGGCGCGGAGTTTTTCCACCTGCTTCCAAAGGACCACGGCGGCGTCGATGGCTTCGCGCGGTCGCACCGCGGCCATCAGTTGAAGGGCCGGGATGCCGCCCGTGGCCAGGCCGGTGAAGATACGCGGACGGGCGTCCTCGGAATCAAAGGGTTTGAGCAGGGCAGCGAGGCTCTCCGGCTGGCGGTCCTCCCAGTTGGCGGCGAACAAGCCAAGAGCGGCGGTGACGGCGGGCGTGCGCTCGGCCATGCGCTGCTTCCAGGGCAGCACCAGCAACAGGCGGACCGAGGTGGCGTTGGGCAGTTGCGCTGAAATCAGCGTGCGGGCGGGAACGGGCAGCGGCGCGGGAGCGGAGGCAGGCAGCGGCGTTGCCGGCCAGGCGCCAAAGCTCTTCACGGCCAGCGCCATGGCGGTGGCGGCGTCGACATCGCCCTGCAGGCCGAGCAGGACGCGGGCAGGCCCGAAGTGGGCCTTGTAGTGGGCCAGAACGCCATCGCGGTCAATGGCGCGGATCTCGTCGTAGGTGTGGCGGCGGTTCCAGGGCGATTGCGGACCGAACCAGGCGTTCTCCGCTTCGCGGTCAGCCGTGAATTCGATGTTGCGGCCGTAGGCTTGGATGGCCAGCCTCTCCTGCGCCTGAAACTCCTCAATGGCGGAGCGGCGGAAGGCGGGGCGGGCAAACATCTCGCCTAACAGAGCGAGGAACTCAGCCAGATCCTCGCTGCGGCAGCGTCCAGCCCATTCGATCAGTTCGGGGCCGGCTGCGGCCTGGAGCGTGATCTGGCGCTGGTTGAGGAACTCTTCCACCTTCTCCCGCGTGCGCGTCGCCGTTCCGCCGTAGCGGATGGCATGGGCAAGGGCGCGGTTGAGGCCGCGTTTGCCGGCGGGGTCGTGGGTGTAGCCGAGGGCGGAGGTGAGGTAGACGTCGACGATGGGGAGGCTGGGGTTGGGCGAGTGGACCAGGCGCAGCCCGTTGGGCAGGCTTTGGACGGCGGCGGAGGGCAGTTTGGCCAGGGGCGGAACGGTGTCGGGCAGCGGAAGGCTGAACGAAGTCTCGGCGGGCTTGGCGGGCGAGGTACGCGGCAGAGTCACCCGGACCCGTGGAGCGGCCGGCGTGGCGGGATCCGGTTTCGGCGCCGCCGACTGCGCCGGACGAGGCACCTGGGCGAGCGAAAGCGCGGCAAAGGCGGTGAGCAGAAGCGTCAGGCGCATGGTGCTCATTGCGCGCCTCCCGCGGCGGCCTGGGCAACGTAGCCTGGCTGCACGATGAGGCGGCGCTCGGGGCGGAGGTATTCGGCGGCAACACGCTGCACGTCGGCCGGTGTGGCCTTGCCCCAGGCCGCGACAAGCGCCTCGACCGGCTTCCAACCGCCCATCTGGCCCAGGTAACGGGCGGCGGCGGCAGGCTCGGACAGCACCATGATCAGCTTGCGCTCGTTTGACCTGCGGGCGAACTCCAGTTCCTCCGCCGTGGGAGGCGTCGTGCCGAGGCTTTCAAAGAGGTCGCAGAGCGAGGCCGCCCATTCCTCCGGCGTGCGCGAGGGATGGTAGTTAGCCAGGGTGACCATGAGGCCGCCCTGCCGCACACCGGGGAGGGAAGGAAACACGACCGGCGGGGGAAACAGCGGGTTGGCCTTGGCAAAGGAGGTGCGGATACGGCTCAACGGGTTGTCCACCAGGAGGTCGGAGATGAGGTCGAACACGGGGTCGTCGGCGCTGCTGTCGGGCGGACGGCGGTAGCCAATGCCGAGCAGGCTCGATAGTTCGCTGGGCGGGGCGAGGCGGGTCTCCTTGGTGGAATAGGCTGGCGGAGCAGGGGCGGCGAAGGGCTGGCCGGTGGGAATCGCAGCCAGGTAGCGGGCGGCCAGCGCCTGGGCCTCGGCCGGCGTGAGGTCGCCGGCAAGTGAAAGCGTGAGGTTGGAGGCCACCAAACGCGACTGCAGGAACGACTCGATCTCAGGGTGGAACAGCCTGGCGAGTTCCGCGCCCTCGAGAGGCGGCAAGCCGTAGCCCTGCGGGCCGAACGCGGGCGCCAGCAGGGCCCGGCGCAGAATCTGTTCCTGCGTCGGCGGGGCGTCGGCGTGCTGGCGGATCAAGCGGTCGCGATTGGAGTACACCATGCGCGGGAGAGGTTTCTTCAGCCACTCACCGTAGAGCAGGAGGAAGGCGTCAATGCGGTGGGCGGGCAGGCGGCCTGACCATTGCAGGTAGTCGGCATTGGCCGTGATCTGCAGGTCCTGGACGCCGTAGAGTTCCAGCGCCCTGGTGCTGAAGCGGGCCTTGGCCAGCGCTTCGGCCTGGCCGGCGGCGAGGCGGGCTTTGCCTTCGGCATCGATGCGGTCAAGCTCGCCGCCCGCGCCGGGCTTGTTGGCCAGGGCACGGTAGGCGGCAACGGCGGTGTTCATCGTCTTCAGGGCGGCGCGCTCGGCGGTGAGGTTCTTTGAGCCCAGCGCTTCGGGGCCTTCCTCCAGCAGGAACGCCACCAGGTGGGAGATGCCGCGCATCCCTTTGGGATCGTCGGCGTAGCCGCCCCGGGCCGTGAAGCAGGCCGTGACGACCGGGGCGCCGTGGTCTTCCACCAGCACCACCCGGAGGCCGTTGGCAAGGGTGAACTCGTGGACGCGGGCGGCAAAAGGCTCCAGACGCAGGGCGGCTCCGGCGGCACTGGTGAGCAACAGCGCGGACAGGGTGAGCGCCCAGACGCGAAGGAAAAATCTCATGTCCTTCCAGTGTAATGGGTTCGCGGCGCCGCGGCGCCGCCGGAGGGCGGTTGCGGCAGCGCTCGCAGGCCCAACGGCTATTCGTAGCGCAGCGCGTCCACCGGGTCGAGCCGGGCGGCCTTGCTGGCCGGCCAGATGCCGAAAAAGAGGCCGACACCCACAGAGACGCACACACCCATGGCCACGGCCCACATCGGCACCTGTGTCGGCAGCGAAGGGAAGATGAGCCTGGCCGCCAGCGAGATGCCGTAGCCGAGAATCATCCCCACGATGCCTCCGGCCAGCGTGAGCACGACGGCTTCGGTGAGGAACTGCACGACGATGTCCATGCGCCGCGCGCCGATGGCCTTGCGGATGCCGATTTCGCGCGTCCGCTCGGTGACGCTGACGAGCATGATGTTCATCACGCCGATGCCGCCCACCAGCAGGCCGATGGAGCTGAGCACAATCATCACCAGCGCCGTGGTGGAGGTGATCTTGCGGAAGTCCTCAATGATCTGTTCGGGCGTGGAGATGTGGAAGTTGTCAGGGTCGTTGTGTTTGACGCGGCGTTCCTGGCGCAGCACGGAGCGGACCTCGTCGGCGGCGGCGGCCTGCAGGCCGGGGTAGGCGGCGACGAAGAGCAGGTGCTCCTTGGCGTTGGGGAACATCTTGCGCAGCGTGTAATAGGGCAGCAGGATGCGGCGGTCGGTTTCACCGGGCATGGAGGCGGCGGGCCGCTTCATCACACCGAGAACGGTCACCTTATGGCCATCCACCTCGATCTCCTTGCCCACGGCGGGCTCAGTGCCGAACAGCGCCGAATGCGCGTCTTCGCCGATGACGACCACGGGAAGGCGGTGCAGGTCCTCGGCCCCGCTGAAGAAGCGGCCCTGCGACATCTCAATGCCGCCGACCTCGGTGAAGCCCTCCTCGACGCCGTTGATGTTCACGCCGGCAATGTCGTTGGACTTGTAGCGCACGCGGTGGATCATCTCCCACGGGGCGAACATCTGCGGCACCACCGCGCGCACCGACGGGCAGCGTTCACGGATGGCGCGGACGTTATCGAGCGTGAGCGGCTTGCGGTTGCGCTCCTCCGGCGAGAGGCGCCCGGTGCGGAAGCCGACCTTGAACTTGAACACCACCAGCTTGTCGGTGCCGAAGCTCGACATGACGTTCGACACCGCGCCGTCAAAGCCGGCCAGGATGGAGCCGACGCCGATGATGGTGCCCGTGCCGATGACCACGCCGAGCACGGTGAGGGCGGCGCGCAGCTTATGTTCGCGCAGCGCTTTGAACGCCAGCGGAATGCCGGAGCCGAAGCTGGAAGCGCGCACTTTCATCGTTCCACCTGCAGGGCCCGGATGGGATCGAGCTTGGAGGCGCGATGCGCCGGGTAGATGCCGAAAAAGAGGCCGACCGCGGCCGAGAGGAAGACGCCCAGGAAGACCGAGATCCAGGGCATCGACATCGGCAGCGGCGTGAAGGCGTTGCCGGCCAGCGTGACGCAGAAGGCGAACAGGACACCGATGGCGCCGCCAACAGCCGAGAGCGTGGCCGATTCGACGAGGAACTGCCACATGATGTCGCGCCGCCGCGCGCCCACCGACTTGCGGATGCCGATTTCCTGCGTGCGCTCGGTGACCACGGCCAGCATGATGTTCATGATCACCACGCCGCCCACGACCATGAAGATGCTCACCACGGCCATGGCCGTGGCGGCGATGGCGCTGGTCATCTGGCCCCAGGCCGAAACCAGCGAATCCGAGCTCACGATCATGAAGTTGTCCTCTTCCTTCGGCCGCAACTGGCGATAGGCGCGCAGCAGCAGTTGAATCTCTTCCTGCGCCTGGAACAATTGCCCGGTGGATTGCGCCTGCAGGACGTAGCTGATCCCCATGCGCGAGCCGTAGGTACGGAAATAGGCCTCGATGGGGAACATGGCAAAGCTGTCGAGCGACTGCCCAAACGCGCTGCCCTGCTTGCGCGCCACGCCGACGACGGTGAACGGGCGGCCGTCGATCTTGATCGACTTGCCGACAGGCTCCACCTGGGGGAAGAAGGCGTCCTTGAGGTCGGCGCCAATGATGCAGACCGGAACGTGGCGCGCGTTTTCCATGTCGGTGAAGGCGCGGCCCAGCTCAATCTGGACGTTGGTCATGGCGGCCACGTTGGCCGTGGAGCCGCGCAGTTGCACATCTTCGAGTTTGTCGCTGCCGAACACCGCCGTTCCGCGGCGGCCCACCATCATGCCCACGCCGCGCGTGAGTTGCGACTTCTGGCGCAGGAATTCGTATTCCTCGCGGTTCAACTGCGGATTCTTCCGCTCCAGTTCGAGATACTTCTTCGCGTCCCAGTTGCCAATGAAGGCCATGCGCACCACGCGGAAGCCGTCGGCCCCCATGTCGCTCACGTTCTGGGCGATGTAGACATCCATGCCGTGGATGATGCTCATCACGGCAATCAGCGTGGCCGTGGCGAGGATGATGCCGAGCAGGGTGAGGAAGCTGCGCAGCTTGCTCGATTGAAGCGAGGCGAACGCAACCCGCACGGCTTCGCCGAAGGAGGCACCGGAATGCACAACATGAAGACGACGGCGCGAGGGGTTTTGTTCCGCCGGAAGGCTAACTTCTCGAAGTGATCCAATTCGTTACAGCGGAATCGACCCAAATGCGCGGCGAGCGGGAGCTGAGAAAGCCGAGGTGGCCGCCATGGGCTGTAGCGGCGAGCGTCAGTTGCGGGTTGGTGTGGAAGGCGGAGTGAGAAAAAACGGCGAAGGGAATCATCGGGTCGTCCTGCGCCTGGATGACGAGGGTGGGAACGCGGATGGCGTCGAGATAGCGGTTGGAGGATTGGGTGGAGTAATAGTGCTCGGCCCCGTCAAAACCGAACGAGGGCCCGGTGAAGAGATGGTCGAACTCCCAAACGGAGCGGACGCGGTCGAGGCGGTCGTAGGGCAGCGCGGCGGCGATGGCCGGGCGGCGCAGGCGCAGGCGTTTGCGCATGGAGGAGAGGAAGCGCCATTGGTAGAGGCGGTTGGAGGGGCGGGCGAGGGCGCGGCAACAAGCGGCGAGATCGATGGGCGCGGAGATGGCGGCCACGCCGGCCAGCAGGCGGTGGGCGTCGTCGCCGAGTTCACCGGCCAGTTTCAGGCACTGGTTGCCGCCGAGAGAGAAGCCGACCAGGTAGACGGGCGTGCGGCGCTGGCGGTCAAGGTCAGTGAGGATGCTGAAGATGTCCTTGGTCAGCCCGGCGTGGTAGAGGGTGGAGCAGAGGAACTCGGTGCCGCCGCAACTGCGGATGTTGGTGCGATGGACGGCGAAGCCGGCATCGAGCAGCGACTGCGCCATGGAGAGCATGTAGGGGGCCATCGAGGAGCCCTCCAGCCCGTGAACCAGGACCACCTCGCCGCGTGGCTCGGGCTGGCGCTGAGTCGCGCCTTGCGGGCGCTGAGAATGGATGAGCACCTGCGTGCCGGGCTCGGTGTGGAAGAGGCGCGTCTGGACGGGGAAGCGGCGTTCCTCGAAACGGCGGGGCCAGAAGCTGGTGAGGACCGTCGCCAGATGCGGGTTGCGGAACACCGGGCGGAACGGCGCAAACGAATCGCTCAACTCACCATGGTAACGTCAGGGCGCGCGCCGGGCATCATTCGCCGTCGGCCGCGGCGGTGCCGGAGGCGGGTTCGGCGGAGTCGGACGCGGCTGCATCGGAGGCGGCGGGAACGGCCGCGGCGGCGGCCAGCAGGAACGGCTGGCGCTTCCAGTAGGTGAGCGAGCGCCACAGCCATTCGAGCGGACCGAAGCGGAACGCGCGCAGCCACAGCGGGCTGGCAATGAGTTGGAAGGTCCAGATGGCCAGCGTGAAGTAGAGCAGTTCGATGCGCTGCAGCTTGCCGTGCCAGCCGAGCGTGTAAAAGAACGTGGCGCAGATCACCGAGTGCATCACGTAATTCGTGAAGGCCATCTGGCCGACGGCGGCCAGTGCGGACGTGAGCCAGCGCAGCAGTCCGGCCTTCATCACCAGCATGAGGACGCTGAGGTGGGCCAGCGCGAGAACTACGCGGCCGAACTCGTAGGGCGTGAAGGCGAAGGCCAAGGTGACCGGGTCGAAGCCGCTCTTCACCACGAGCGAAGCCGTGTAGGCGTGCAGCGGGATGCCGCTCGCGTAGCCAACCAGCGCCGTGACGGCATAGAACTTCACACTGCGCGCGGCGCTCAGCACGCCCAGCCGGAACAGCGCCATGCCGAGGAACATCATGCCGAACAGGTCGAAGTTGAAGGGAAAATACACCGGCACGCTGTGCCAGACGGCGACGATTTCGGCGCGGCGCTTGAGGGCGGAGAGGAAGCCGCCGGTCCAGCGCGCGGAGTCTTCCTTCACCTGCGCCGGCGTGGGCTTGTTTTCTTTCAGGAAGTTGGCGTGCTTCTCTTCGAGCTTCTTCAACTCGTCGCTGACCGGCTTGCCTTCCTTGCGCAACTGCGCGGCCTGGGCGGCCTTGGCGAACAGGTCGCGCCTGTCGAAGGCATCGGCGACGAAGAAGCCGGTCATCAGCAGCAGGCAGATGCCGGCGGTGATGAGCAGCCGCTTCGGGCGCACATGGCGGAACGGGAAGAGGAAGAGGCCGCAGAGCGCGTACGGGTAGAGGATCTCGCCCCACCACAGCAGGTAGGCGTGCAGGACGCCGAACAGCAGCAGCCAGAACAGGCGGCGGTAGTAGATGTCGGCCATCGGAACGCCCTTTGCTTCGCCGCGTTCGGTGAGCACGAGCACGCCGGCGCCGAAGAGCATCGAAAACAAGGCCCGCATCTTGCCGTCGAACAGGATGTGATTGACGATCCAGAACCAGAGGTTGGAGCCCTCGGCGCCGCCGGCCACGGTGGGGTCGCCATAGGCGGCCGTGTGCAGGCCGAAGCCCGAGATGTTCATCAGCAGGATGCCGAGCAGGGCGACGCCGCGCAGGGCATCGAGCGCCGGGATGCGCTCTTCGCGGGAAACGGGCGTGATGGTGGCGGGCCCAGCAGCGGTCACAATACCGCTATTGTCGGGCACGGGCGCGCGGCGGGCAAGCGTGGGCGTGCTCGCTGAGGGCGTCCACCGGCTCGTGGAAGAGCCGGTCGAGGTTGCGGTGCTTGGTCAACAGGAGCTGGAAGGTCTGCACGTGGCGCTCGCGGAAGGCCCCTTCGCAGTAGGCGAGATAGTATTCCCAGGTGCGCGCGAAGCGTTCGTCGAAGCCGAGGGCGAACACCTCGGGCAGCTTCGAGAGGAAGCGGCGTCGCCACTCTTCGAGCGTGAGGGCGTAGCTCAGGCCGATGTCCTCGGCGTGGCCGAGGTTGAGTGTGGTGGCGCGGCCGAGCGAAGCCAGGATATGGCGGATGGAGGCCAACTCGCCGCCGGGGAAGATGACCTTCTGGATCCAGTCGGCGTTGGCGCGGTAGGCGTCGAAGCGCTGCTCCTGCATGGCGATGGTTTGCAGCAGCATGGCGCCGTGCGGGGCCAGCAGGCGGTCGCAGGCGGAGAAGAAATCGTCGTAGTAGCGCAGGCCGACGGCTTCGAACATCTCGATGGAGACGATGCGGTCAAAGCGGCCGCGCAGGTTGCGGTAGTCCTCCAGCAGCAGCGTGACGCGCGAGGGATCGGAAAGCTGTTCGCTCAACAGCGCCTGGGCGTAGGCGTGCTGCTGGCGGCTAATGGTGGTGGTGGTCACACGGCAGCCGTACTCGCGCGCGGCGTGCAGGGCGAAGCCGCCCCAACCGGTGCCGATCTCCAGCACATGATCGCCGGGCTTCAACTGCAGCTTGCGGCAGATGCGGTCAATCTTGTTGAACTGCGCCTCTTCAAGCGACTGGCCGGCGTGGTCGTAGACGGCGCTGGAGTACATCATGCGCTCATCGAGGAAGAGGCGGAAGAGATCGTTCGACAGGTCGTAGTGGTCGGCAATGTTCTGCCGCGCGCCGTCGATCGAGTTCGGCCGCAGCTTGTGGCGCAGCTTCTGAACAAAACGGCCGAGCGCGCTCCAGACAAGGTTGGTCGACTCGATCGCGCCCATATTGCGGCAGGCCAGGCGAACGACGGCGACCAGGTCGGGCGAACTCCAGTCGCCATCCTGATAGCTCGTGCCGGCGCCGGTTTCGCCTTCATGCAGCAGGCGCGTAAAGAAGCGCGGGTTGCGGACCTCGATGACGGCCTGCAGATCGGAGTTCGCATCGCCGAAAGCGTGCGTCTGGCCCCCGCACAGCACGGTGAGCGAGCCGTGGCGGAGGCGGCTCATCAGTTGGAAAACAAGGGATTGGGCGTAGCTGCTCATGCGCGGATGTGGTCCTGTCCTGTATCAGATGCCGCGGCGGGCTTGGCGGGATGAGAAAAGACGGGCACGCCCTTGGCCCACAGTTTCAGGGCTTCCCAGTGGATGGCGGCGGTCACCTTGGCCGTGGTCATGGGAAAGCGCAGCAGGGCGCGGCGAATTTCAGCGGCGCACCACGGGCGGCGGGCCAGGGTGAGCGTGGCATCCAGCAGTGGCGCATCGCCGGTGAGCACGTCCATGTGGGCCGTGAGCGATGCGCCGGGCGTGGTGAGGCGGAAGCGATAGTCGTGCTCCATGCCCATGAACGGCGAGACGAAAAGCTGCTTGGCCTGGCGCGATTGCGGTTCGACCCAGTAATTGTGCGACTCACCGAACGTGCTGTTCACCTCGGCCATCACGCGCACGAGCGTGCCCTCGCGGTTGTAGCAATAAAAAAAGCTGACCGGGTTGAAGACGTAGCCGAGGTAGCGCAGGTTGGTGAGCAGGAAGATGGGGCCGTCGGGCAGCGCAAGGCCGTGCGCGGCGGCGTCGGCGGCAAGACGCTGGCGCAGGGGAAGCGCAGGGTCGCCCAGGTGGTCGCGCTCATGAAAGGCGGCCCAGTGGAAGCGGTTGTAGGAGGTGAGGCGCGAGGCGGCCATCAACTCCGGGATGCGGTCAATATCGAGGAATACCTGGAAGACGGGATAGGTGAACTCGTGGCGTTTCGGTGAGAAGCGGCGGTGGCGCAGAGTGCCGATGTAGAGCGCGGAGTCCATCGTCAGCAATTCACTCCGAGTGAGCGGGCGACGCGCAAGGCGGAGTTGAGGCCGTCTTCGTGGAACCCATAAAACCAGTATGCGCCGCAGAAGTGCGTGCGGCTATGGCCGCTGATCTCGCTCCAGCGCTGCTGGGCGGCCACGGCGTCGTGAGTGTAGAGCGGGTGGCGGTAGTCGAGCGAGCGGAGGATGGCCCCGGAATCGATGCGCCCGCCGGCGTTGAGCGTGACGCAGTATTGCTCCGGCGTCTCGATATGCTGCAGGCGGTTCATATGGTAGGTTACGGTGACTCCGGCCGCTCCGGATGCCTGCGCGCCGTCAATATCGTAGTTCCACGAGGCGCGGGCAGCGGCGCGGCGCGGCAGGTGGCGCTCGTCGGTGTGCAGGACGGTGGGGTTCTCGCTCGTCTGGAAGTGGCCCAGCACGTCGCGTTCGGCTTCGGTCGCATCGGCCAGCAGGGGCAACACCTGGTCGCCATGGCACGCGAAGACGACGTGATCGAAGCTCTCCACGCGGCCATTCCAGGCGATGGTGACGGCGGCGGGCGAACGGCGTATGGCATCGATGCGCGCGTTGAGATGGATGCGCTGCGCATAGGGCGCCGTGAGCGGGGCGATGTACTGGCTGGAGCCACCCTTGATCACCTTCCAGCGCGGCTGTCCGGTGACGCTCAGCAGGCCGTGGTTGCCGAGAAAACGAATGAGCGTTTTGGCGGGGAACTCGTTCACCCGCGCCGGGGCGGTGGACCACACGGCGGCCACCATCGGCCACAGATAGCGCTCGCGGAAATACTCGCCGAAGCCCTCGGCGGCGACGTATTCCCCCAGCGTGGGGTTGGCCGGAGAGTCAAGCAGGGCGCGCGCCGAGCGGTTGAAGCGGAGAATTTCGCGGCCGAGGTTGAGGTGGCGCGGGTTGAGGAGATGCGCAGGGTTGGCGAGAAATCCACCAAGGCCGCGGCTCGACCACTCATAGCCCGTGCGCGGCGAAAAAACCGAGAAACTCATATCGGACCACTCGGTCTCCACACCCAGTTCGGCAAAGAGGCGGATCAGATTGGGGTAGGTGTGCTCGTTGTGGACGATGAACCCCGTGTCGATGGGCCGCGGGCCAAGCGTGGTCTTGATCTGATGCGTGTGCGTATGGCCCCCGAGGCGCGGTTCGCGCTCAAACAGGGTGACTTCGAATTGTCGGCTGAGGTAGTAGGCGGCGGCCATGCCGGAGATGCCGGCGCCGACTACGGCAATGCGGTTCAAGACTCTAGGATGATGCAATGAGGCCGAAAGAAGTTTGAAAATTCTTGAGTGGAAGGTGCGGCGGGCGGCATCACAAGAGGTGCGTCATGAGAAGCGGGTTGTTTGTGCTGTTTGGAGCGATTCTGGCGGCCATGGTCGCGGTCACTTCGTGGGCCGGGATGCAGGTGGCGGTGTGGAACTCCTGGCCGCAGTTCGCGGGCGACCGCTGGACGATCGCGACGCTGTTTGACGCCTATTGCGGATTCCTCACCTTCTACGTCTGGCTGGCCTGGCGCGAACGGGGCTGGGCGGCGCGCCTGGTGTGGTTCCTGCTCGTGATGGGCCTCGGCAACATCGCCATGTCGGCGTACATTTTGTGGCAACTGGCGGCGCTCAAGGAGGGGCAAGGCGTGGATGCGCTCTTTACGCGAAAGGCTGCGTGAGCTTCTGGTGGGCGGTGTGACGCCGGAGAAGCTGGCCCTCAGCCTGGCCGTCGGGCTCGTGCTGGGCGTCTTCCCTGCCCTCGGCTGGACGACGCTGCTCTGCACGGCGGCGGCGTGGATGCTGCGCTTGAACCTGCCGGCGATTCAACTGGTGAACTGGGTCGCCTACCCGCTGCAACTGGCCCTGCTCATTCCCTTCATCCGCTGCGGCGAATGGCTGTTCGGCGTCCCGGCGTCGGCGCTCAGCGTGGAGACGATCGTGGCGCTGATCCAGGCCGACGTGCTGGGCGCCATCGCCACTTTGTGGTGGGCAACGATGCGGGCGATTGTGGCCTGGCTGCTGGTGGGCGGCGCGGCGGGCGCATTGCTTTACGCCGGCCTGGTGGCTCCGTTGCGGCGCATGGCGGAGAGCGCGCGGTGATCGACTGGCACGCCGCACTGCCGCTGGTGCTGACCGGCCTCTCGCTGGTGTGCGGGTTCATGTTCGTGCTGTGGCTGATCCACCTGCCCCTGCGCAACGCGGCCATTGTCGACGTGGGCTGGGGGACGGCGCTGGCCACGCTGGCGGCCACCTACGCCGTGATGGGCGAGGGTCTGGCCGAACGCCGCTGGCTGCTGGCGGCGACAGTGATCGTCTACGGGCTGAGGCTGTCGCTCTATCTCTTCACCACGCGCATCTGGGGGCATCCCGAAGAGGGACGCTATGTCGAGCTGCGGCGCGAGTGGGCGCCCAACGCAACGCTGCGGTTTCTCGTCTTCTACGAGTTCCAGGCCGTGATGGCCGTGCTGCTCTCGCTGCCGTTTCTGGCCGCGGCCATGAACCCGGCGCCGGAGATACGCGCCGTGGAGTGGGCGGCGCTGGCCCTGTGGGTTGTGGCCAAGCTCGGCGAAAGCCTCGCCGACTGGCAATTGCATCGTTTCAAGTCGCGCGCGGAGAACAAAGGCCGCGTCTGCGACGAAGGGTTGTGGCGCTACTCGCGGCACCCGAACTACTTCTTTGAATGGTTGATCTGGGTGGCGTGGGCGCTCTATGGCGCAACGTCGCCGGGAGGATGGATGGGATGGCTGTCACCGGCCCTGATGTTGTACTTCCTGTTTCGCGTGACCGGGATTCCGGCCACCGAGGCGCAGGCCCTGCGTTCCAAGGGCGAGGCCTACCGGCGGTATCAGGAGCGCACCAGCGCCTTCGTGCCGATGCCGGTGCGGCGGGCGTGAGCTGGTGGGAACAGCTGCTGGAGCGCGACCTCGCGCCCGACTGGCTCATTCGCGCCGGCATCCGCCAACTGCTGCGCCAGCGCGAGAGCGAGGCCGGTGTGGGCGACTGGCAACGGCGTAAGGACGACACCTTTGCCCAGTGGCGCGCCGGGGCCGTGGCCGTGAACACGCGCGACGCCAACCTGCAGCACTACGAGGTGCCCACGCGCTTCTATGAACTCGTCCTAGGCCCGCACCGCAAATACTCCTGCGCGCTCTATCCCACCGGCAACGAGACGCTGGCCGAAGCCGAGGAAGCGATGCTGCGCCTCACCTGCGAGCGCGCGGGGCTGGCCGACGGGCAGCGCGTGCTCGAGCTGGGCTGCGGCTGGGGTTCGCTCAGCCTCTACATGGCGGCGCGCTATCCGAACAGCACGATCCGCGTCGTGTCGAATTCGCGCACGCAACGCGAGCACATCGAAAGCCAGGCCCGCCTGCGCGCGCTGCCCAACCTACGCGTAGCCACGCGCGACATGGTGGACTTCGATCCGGCCGAGGCATTCGGCGAGGCGGGCTTTGGCGAGTCGGCTTTTGACCGTGTCGTGTCGGTCGAGATGTTCGAGCACATCCGCAACTGGCGCGAACTGCTGCGGCGCATCTCGACGTGGCTCGTCCCCGGCGGCCGCTTGTTTGTGCACAACTTCTGCCACGAACGCTTCGCCTATCCCTACGAGGTGCGCGACTCCAGCGACTGGATGGCCGAGCACTTCTTCACCGGCGGCATCATGCCCAGCTTCGACCAGATGGAGCGCATGAGCGATCACCTGAAGCTGGAGCAAAGCTGGCGCGTGAACGGCACCCATTACTGGCGCACCTGCGAGCAGTGGCTGGAGCGGCTCGACGCCAACCGCGCCGAGGTGCTGGAGCTGTTTGCGCAAACCTATGGCCGCGGCCAGGAGCTGAAATGGCTCGTGCGCTGGCGTGTCTTCTTCCTCGCCTGCGCCGAGCTGTTTCGTTACAAACAGGGCGAAGCGTGGAAAATCGCGCACTATGCGCTGGTGAAACCGATATAATTCGGGCATGAAGTACTGTGCCGTGGGACTGCTGGGCCTGTTGGCGATGCTGGCTGCGCCCATGCAGGCCGCCCCCAAAAAGGCACGCCCACCGGTTCGGCGGCGAACACGAAGCTGCGCGTCGAAGCCTCGCTCTATCCGGACAAAGAGTCGGTGAAGCAATTGATCGGCTTCGATCTCGACGAGGGTTTCATGGTGGTGGCCGTGAAGATCACGCCGATCACCGAAGACCCGCTGCGCATTGACCGCGACCACTTCTTCCTGCGCTCGGATAAAGACGGGCAGAAGGCCACACCCTATTCGCCGTCGCAGTTGGCCGGGACGGGCGCCATGCGCATCTCCAGCCGCGGCGTCGACGGCGGATCAGTGGCTTCGGAAAACCGCGGCCCGGTGTGGGGCGGCATCGGCGGCGGCGGCATCGGCCGCATGCCCGGCCAGTCCAATCAAATGGGCAACTCGGCGACCATTGAGGAAGCCACCGCGACCTTCGAGAAGGGAAAAGAGGGTGAGGGCAAAAGCCCCCTGCTGCTGGCCTTGGAACAGAAGGTGCTCGTCGATAGCAAGGAGACCAAGGAGCCGCTGGAAGGCCTTCTCTACCTGCTGATGGAGGGCAAGCATAAGGTGAAGCAACTCGAGCTTCACTACCGCGGACCAGGCGGCAAACTCGACATCCGGTTTCTTGAGCCAAAATAGAGAGCATGAAACTCTCTGAGATCGAAACGCCGGCAGTGGTGGTGGATCTCGACATCATGGAGCGCAACCTGGCGCACGTGGCCAAGTACGCTCAGGATCACGCTTTGCGACTGCGCCCGCACACCAAGACGCACAAGAGCCCGATCATCGCCCGGCGGCAGTTGGACCTCGGGGCCGTAGGCCTCACCGTGGCCAAGGTGGGCGAGGCCGAAGTGATGATGACGGCCGCGCCCGACGACCTGCTGGTGGCTTACCCCGTGATCGGCCACCGTAAACTGGAGCGCCTCATGGCGCTCGCCGGCAACACGCGCATCACGGTGGCCGTGGATAGCGTCGTGGCGGCCCATCAACTCTCCGACGCGGCGCGCGAACACCGCCGTGAGGTCGGCGTGTTGATGGAAGTGGACATGGGGTTGAAGCGCGTCGGCGTAGCCCCGAAGGACGCCGTGGCGTTCACCAGGAGCGTGCTGCGTCTCCCTCACCTGCGCTATGAAGGAGTGGCCATGTATCCGGGCCACATCAAGATGATGGACGAGACGGGCATGGCGGCCATCAGGAAGCTCTCCGGCGACGTCGAGTCGCTGGTGGACGATCTGACCGCGGCGGGGCTGAAGCCGCCCATCGTCAGCGGAGGCTCCACGCCGGCGCTCTATCATTCCCACCATGTGGCGGCGTTGAACGAGATCCGCCCCGGCACCTATGTGTTCAACGACCGTAACACCCTCGAACTCGGCTCCTGCGCCATGAAGGATTGCGCCGCCACGGTGCTCTGCACGGTGGTCTCAACAGCCCAGCCGGGACAGATCATTCTCGATGGCGGCTCGAAGACCTTCTCCTCCGACCGTCTGGCCACCGGCGCCGACGCCGGTTTCGGCGAATTGATCGATGCGCCCGAAGCCATCTTCACGAAGCTGATGGAAGAGCACGGCTTCGTCGATGTCCATCGCTGCCATCGCAAATTCGAAGTGGGCGAGCAGGTACGCGTGCTGATGAACCATGTCTGCGTCGTGATGAACCTGCATGAGCAGGTCTACGGCGTGCGCAATGGCGTGGTGGAAGAGGTGTGGAAGGTGGAAGCGCGCGGCAAGCTGCAATAGGCCAGCATAAACAGAACACCCGGCAGGTGGCGAACCGGCCGGGTGTTCGATTCAGATATGTGGATCGGGTTACTGAGCCATCGTCACGGTGTCGATGGTGAGCGACTCGCCTTCCAGCTTGCCGGTCACCTTCACCTTGTGGCCGAGGTGCTCGGTCACCTTGTCGGGGTTGGCGATCTTCACCACTTTGCCGTCAGCGGTGACAAACACCGGCGCGGCGCCCTTCTTCACGCAGCCCTTCACGCAGGCGATGGACTTCTCGGAGCCGTCGACGTGCTTGGCGCCGCAGCCGGCTTCGGAAATCGCGCCGGTCCACTCAGCGGCGAAAGCCGAGAGCGCGAATGCGGCCAAGAGAGCAACTTTCTTCATGCGTACCTCCCCAAACTTGCCGCCGGGGTTGCCAGCAGCGCTGGATTCGAATCCTTGTTGAATCATACCACGAAGGTGAAGATTCCTGATTCGCGGAGCAGTTCAGACGAAGAGAGTACCGCGGCCGAGAATGCCGTGAGGGTCGAGCCGCAGCTTCACAGCGCGCATGGCGTCGATCACCGCGGCGGGGTATTGGATTGGCAGCAGATTCGCCTTCCGTTTGCCGAGGCCGTGTTCAGCGCTGACAGTGCCGCCAAGCGCGACGGCGTGGCGGGCCAGGGTGAGCATGAGTTCCCTGCCCAGGGCGTCCTGTTCCTGGGTTTCAGGCAGGATGTTGGCGTGCAGATGTGCGTCGCCGATGTGTCCGAACAGAACGTACTGGCCGGGGAATTCGCGCGTGAGCGTGGCGTGGTAATGAGCCGTCATGGCGCGGTTCTGTTCGAGGGGCACGGCGAAATCGGAGCCCAGCTTCTGAAATCCGTTGCGGCGGACGATCTCGTTCACGCGCTCGGGCAGTGAGTGGCGGAAGGCGCGAAAGCGTTCGCGGTCGGCCGGCGATTGGGCCACCCAGGAATCGTCGCGCAGGCCGGCAAGGTCAAGCGCATGCAGCCACTCCTCCGACGTGGATTCGACGATGAGCGCGGCGCCGGCCGCTTCGCCGAGCAGGCCGAGCGAGTTGCGGTCGAGGTATTCGAGCATGCGCAGCGAGGGCTCGGGGCGGCAGGCGTCCACGGCATCGAGCGCGGCGGCATCGTCGTCGAAAAAGAGCACGGCGGCGGCGATCACCGGCGGCGTGGGCAGCAGCTGCAGTTCGGCTTCGACCACCACGGCGAGCGTGCCCTCCGAGCCGGCGATGAGGTCGATCCAATCCATGCCGGGGGCAAGCGGATAGCCGGCGGTGTTCTTCGTGGTGGCGGGCAACGCGATGGCGGGCACGTTGAAGTCAATCGCCTCGCCTCGGCGGAAGCGGCGCAGCGTGCCGTCAGCGAAGGCGGCGTCGAGCGAGAGGATGTGGCGGCGCGTGGCCCCATAGCGGAAACTGCGCGAGCCGCTGGCGTTGGTGGCGATGGATCCGCCCACGGAAGCAGTCCACTCGGTGGGGTCGGGCGCGTAGAACTGGCCTGTGCGGGCGGCGGCTTCGTTCAGGTCGCGCAGCGTCACCGCGGCGCCGGCCAGCGCGCGCCCGCGTTCGACTACCAGTTGGTTGAACTGGCGCGTGTGAATGAGCCAGCCGCCGTGCGGGCAGCAGCCGCCAGTGACGCCGGTGGCCGAGCCTGCGATGGTGACGGGCGTGCAAGCGTCGTGCGCCTCGGCGAGAAGCGCTGCCAGTTCGTGGGGGGTGGCGGGTGAGAATTCGCGGTCCGCATGGCCGGTGTATCCGGAGGCGTCCCGCACCTACACCTCGAGGATGACGGGCATGATGAGCGGACGGCGCGAGGTTTGCTTGGAGATGTAGCGCTTCAGGTCGGCGCGGATCTTCTCCTGCATCACGCCCCAATCGCCGCGCTCTTCCGGCGACGAGGATTCCAGCGTCTTGGCCACCACCTGGCGCGCCCCCTGCATCAGGTCGGCCCCATTCTCCATCTTCGACATGAAGCCGCGGGAGACGATCTCCGGCAGTCCTTCGGCTTTGCCGCTGTGCTTGTTGATGGCGATGATGGGCAGCACGAAGCCGTCCTCGGAGAGGTGGCGGCGGTCGCGGATGACGATGTCGTCGACGAACTCGTCGATGGAGCCCGAGTCGATGCACACGCGGCCCACCTGCACCTTGGCGCCCTTGCGCGCGCCGCGCTTGTCGATTTCCAGCGTGTCGCCGGTTTCGAGAATAAAGCTCTCCTCGACGCCGTTCACCCGCATGTGCTGGGCGTGCGAGGCGTGGATCGACATCTGGCGGTATTCACCGTGGATGGGAAGAAAATATTTCGGGCGCAGAAGATTGAGCAGCAGTTTGCACTCCTCGGCGCTGGCGTGGCCGGAGACGTGCACCGGCGGCGTCATGTTGCCGTAAACCAACTCCACGCCGCGGCGGGCATAGTGGTTGATCATGCGGTAAATGGCCTTCTCGTTGCCGGGAATCATGCGCGCGCTCAACACCACCGTGTCGCCGGGCGATACGGAGAACTGGCGGTGGTTGTCCACGGCCACCCGCGACATGGCCGACATCGGCTCGCCCTGCGTGCCCGAGAGCATCACGGTGACCTTGCTGCGGGCCACCGACATGATGTCCTGAGGCCGCAGCAACAGGTTGTCGGGAATGCTCAGCTTGCCCAGGTTGTGGGCAATCTCTGTGACCTCCAGCATGCTGCGCCCCAGCAGGCCGACCTTGCGGCCGTACTCGTGCGAGAGATCGATGATCTGCTGCATGCGGTGGATGGAGGTGGAGAACGAACTCACCACGACGCGGTGTTCGGCGCGCGCGATGATCTCCTCCAATCGCGGGCGAACGGCGCGCTCGCTCGGCGTATAGCCGGGGCGGTCGGCGTTGGTGGAATCGCTCATCAGCAGCAACACGCCGCGCTTGCCGTATTCGGCGAACGAGTGGAGGTCGAACAGTTGGTTGTCGGTGGGTGTGGGGTCCACCTTGAAGTCGCCCGTGTGGACGACCACGCCTAGCGGGGTGGTGATGGCCAGCGCGGCCGCCTGGACGATGGAGTGGGTGACGCGGATGAACTCGACCTTGAACGGCCCGGCCTCGATCACCTGGTTGTACTCGACAACGTTGAGCTTGGCTTCGCTCATCAGGTCGTGCTCATCCAGCTTGCGTTCGGAGAGGGCGAGCGTGAAGGCGGTCCCATAAACAGGGACGGCGAACTCCGAAATGAAGAACGGGACGGCGCCGATGTGGTCTTCGTGGCCGTGGGTAAGGAAGAGCGCGCGCACGTGTTCGCGGCGTTCTTCGAGCCATGACCAGTCAGGAATGACGCTATCGACACCTAGCAGTTCGTCGTCGGGAAACATCATGCCGGCGTCGAGGACAATAATGTCGTCGCCGTAGCACAGGGCCATGCAGTTCATACCGAACTCGCCAAGGCCTCCAAGCGGTACAACGCGGAGGGGCAGGTCTGCCATAGGAAATTCGAGAGTAACACAGGGGTCCGGCGAGGGGGGGCCTATACTGAGCTTTTGCGCACGAATATTGCAGTGGTGGTGGCGGTGGGCCTGGCCTTCGGGATGGGGATCCCGGCGGGGTTTGTGTTGCGTCCGAGGCTGGCCGGGCTTTCCGACGATGCCTTTGGCGCGATTCTCGGCATCGGCATTCCGGTGATCGCCGTCGCGTTGTACTGCCTGTTCACGGGCGCGTTTCCCAGGCCGCGGCCGGAGCGATGGACCGCCCCCGGACAGGAAGAGGCGATGGCCCGGATTGCCGCCGAACAGCAGGCCTACGCGAGCGACACGCAGGCCACGGCCGCGTGCGAACATCTGCGTCCCGTGGAGGCGGCCATGCGCGCGGCGGGCGTGCGCACCCAGTTGCTCGCCACCTCCGGCACGGGGCGCGCGGTATGGGCGCTGTGCCAGATCCACGAACGGAAGCTGCGGCAGGCGGTTTGACTTGCCTTCCTTCGTGGAGTATGTCGAGCGGTACGTATCGGAGCGCTCACGCGAGGATACGCCGCACGCGGAGCTGAGTTGCCGGCGGTGTATGAAGCGCGACCTGCCGGGCTGGAGCATGGTCGTCCTCCATCCGGACGAAGGCGGGCGCAAATACCCTTGGTTCCCGGAACCTCCGCCTGATAGACAATAGCTGCATGGAAATGACAAGGCGGCAACTGGCGCAGGCGCTCGGCGCGGCATCGTTTGCACGAGGCGCGGCGGGACAAGTACAGCGTGGGGCATCAAAGCCCAACATCCTGTTTCTGATGGCCGATCAGCATCGCGGCGATTGTCTGCGCGCCGACGGCAACCGCGCGGCCATCACGCCCAATCTCGACCGCCTCGGCAACGAAGGCGCGCGCTTCCGATGCGCTTATTCCTCGACGCCGACGTGTACGCCGGCGCGGGCCTGCCTCCTCACCGGCATGTCGCCGTGGAATCACGGCATGCTCGGCTACGGGCGCGTGGCGCAAAAATATCCGGTGGAACTGCCGAGGCAGATGAAAGAGGCCGGCTACTTCACGGCCGCCGTCGGCAAGCTGCACTACACGCCGCAGCGCAACTATCACGGCTATGACCTCGCGCTGCTCGATGAGTCGGGCCGCTCGGAGAGCATCGACTTCCGCAGCGACTACCGCGCATGGTTTCACACCGAGGCGCCGAACCTCAATCCCGATGCCACCGGCGTGGGCTGGAACGACTATAAGGGCAAAGCCTACGTGCTGCCCGAACGCCTCCATCCGACGCGCTGGACCGCCGACGTGGCGACGCACTTCCTGGAGACCTACCAGCGGCCGGAGCCGTTCTTCCTCAAAGTGTCATTCGCCCGGCCGCACAGCCCGTATGATCCGCCGCAACGCTGGATGGACCGCTTTCGCGACGGCGTGCCAGAGCCGCGCGTGGCGCCGTGGGCCGAGCGTTACGTGGAGCGCAACTCGGCGCGCGACGACATCTGGCATGGCCGCGTGAGCGAAACCGAAACGCGCACGGCGCGGCAGGCCTATCACGGCTCGGTCGGTTTCGTCGATGAGCAGATCGGGCGGATTCTCGAAGCGCTGGAGAAGCGCGGGCTGCTCGAAGAGACGCTCATTCTCTACACAAGCGACCACGGCGACATGACGGGCGACCACCACCTGTGGCGCAAGTCATATGCCTACGAAGCGTCGGCGCGCGTGCCGATGATGATTCGCTGGCCGAAGGGGATGATCGGGGCCAAGCGCGGGCAGGTGCGCATGGAGCCCACGGAGTTGCGCGACATCCCTGGGACCATCCTCGCGGCGGGCGGGGCGAAGCTGCCCGCGCCCATCGACGGCCGCAGCCTCGTCGATTGCGTGGCCAACGACGGCAAGGGCTGGCGTGAGTGGATCGACCTCGAACACGACGTCTGCTACGACAAGGCCAACCATTGGAGTGCGCTCACCGACGGCCGCGAGAAGTACATCTATCATGCGCGCGACGGCGAGGAGATGCTGTTTGATCTCACCTCGGACCCGCATGAGATGAAGAACCTCGCCGGCGACGCGGCCCATGCGGCGAAACTGCGCGAGTGGCGCGGGCGTATGCTGCGCCACCTGGAACCGCGCGGCGATGCGTTTGTGAAGGGCGGCAACCTGGCGCTGCGGCCGGAGTCGACGCTCTATTCGCCGCGGTATCCGAGGGCGTGAGCGTGCGCATCAGCAGGCGAACGGCGCTGGGCACGGCGGCGGCGTTGCTGTCCGCGCAAGAGCGGCGGCCGCGGGCACGTGAGTTCGGCCTGCGGCTGGGCACGCTACCGCCGGGCGCGGCGAACGCCATCACCGACGTGGCGGGCGTGCGTGTGGGCCATGCCACGGTGGTCGAAGGCCCGAACGTGCGCACGGGCGTCACGGTGGTGCTGCCGCATGGGGGCAACCTGTTCCGCGAAAAGGTGCCGGCAGCCGTGTTCGTCGGCAACGCGTTCGGCAAGCTGATGGGCTCGACGCAGGTGAACGAGTTGGGCGAGATCGAGTCGCCCATTGCGCTCACCTCGACGTTGAATGTCGCGCGCGTGGCCGACGCGCTGCTCGACCATATGCTGGCGCTGCCGGGCAATGAGAACGTACGGTCCCTGAATGTGCTGGTGGGCGAGACAAACGATGGCGGGCTGAACGACATCCGCTCGCGCCCGGTGACGAAGGCTCACGTGATGGAAGCATTGCGCTCGGCCGCCAGCGCCCCCACCAATGCCGGCGCCGTCGAGGAAGGCTGCGTCGGCGCGGGCACGGGGACGGTGGCCTTCGGCTTCAAGGGCGGCATCGGCACCTCGTCGCGCACAACGCCGGCGGGGCACACGGTGGGCGTGCTCGTGCAATCGAACTTTGGCGGCGACCTCATGATCGCCGGCGTTCCGGTGGGCCGCGAGTTGCAGCGCACCCAGGAAGGCGCCGGCGACGGCAGCATCATGATCGTGGTGGCCACCGATGCGCCGCTCGACCATCGCAACCTGCGCCGCCTCGGCCTGCGCGCCATCATGGGCCTGGCGCGCACGGGCGCTTCGGGCTCCAACGGTAGCGGCGATTACGCCATCGCCTTTTCGACGCAGCGGGGCGGCGAGGCGGTCACGAACGACCACATGTCGCCGCTGTTCCTGGCGGCGATTGAAGCCACGGAAGAGGCGATCCTCAACTCACTCTTCCGCGCCGTCACCACAACCGGCAACGGGCGCACCGTGGAGGCGCTGCCGCTTGACCGTGTACGCATCGTGATGCGCGCCTACCGGGCGTTGCCATGAAGGTGACGCGCAAACTGGGCAAGCTGTTCGGCGACCTGAAGGTGCGGCCGAAGCTGATGGTGCTGCACAACATCTTCTTCATCGTGCTCACCTGCGCCGTCTATTTTTCACTCATGCCGCTGCTCGAACAGCGCGTGTTGCAGGCGCGCACGCGCGAGATCACGCTCATCACGCGCCTCTTCTCGCAGGGCAATTCGCACCCTGAGCTGGCCGTGTATGACTACCGGCAGGGCGATCCCGATCAATTAAACGTGCCGCCATCGCTGCGCGGCGTGCTGCGCGCCAATCCGGGCATCGTGCGGCTCGACCCGGCCGACCGCACCTTTGCCTTCCGCTATTCGACACAGGACGGGATGTTCCGGCGCATCCGGCTGCCATACAGCTTTTATGAAGAGGTGCTCGAGCGGGCGCGCTGGACGCTGTTTGCCGTGTTGGGCCTCGTGTATGTGCTGGCCGTGCTGCTGCTCGAGCTGTTCATCATGCCGCGCTATGTCTACCGCCCGATTCAGGCGATGATCCAGGCTGACGAAGCGGTGCAGCGGGGCGAGCGGGGTGAGGAGATGGTGGCCGAAAGCGAAATCCTCGGCGACGAGATCGGCCAGATCATGCGCTCGCGCAACGCCAGCGTGGCCGAACTGCGGCGGCATGAGGACGAGTTGCGGCGTCACGAAGCCGAGTTGCAGATGGCCATGCTGCAGGTGGAAGCGATCAATGAAGACCTGATGCGCAAGAACGTGATGCTCGAAACGGCGCGGCGCAGCATGGTGGAGCAGGACCGCCTGGCCAGCCTCGGCATGCTCAGCGCCAGCGTGGCGCACGAGATGAACACGCCGCTGGCGGTGTTGCACGGCTCGATCGAAAAGCTGCTCGAAACGGCGCGCGATATGCCGACCATTGAGCGGCTGGCGCGGATGCTGCGCGTGGCCGGGCGGCTGCGCAAGATCAGCGAGAGCCTGCTCGATTTCGCGCGTGTGCGCAAGGACGAGTTTTCGCCCATCGGGTTGCGGGAATTGATTGAAGAATCGTGGGGGCTGGTGGGCATCGACGAGAAGGCTGGCGAGGTGAAGTTTGAAAACGCCGTGGCCGCCGAGGCGCTCGTGTATGGCAACCAGGACCGCCTAGTGCAGGTGTTCGTAAACCTGCTCCGCAATGCGCTGCACGCCGTGAGTAAGCCGGGCTGCGTGGGCGTGCGCGCCGAGTTGCGGCGCGAGGACGGGCGCGCGGTCCAGGTGATCGCCGTCGAGGATAACGGACCGGGCATTCCGGAAGACGTGCTGCCGCACATCTTCAACGCCTTTGTGACGACGCGGCTCGATGCGCGCGGCACCGGGCTGGGCCTGACGGTGGCCGAGGGCATCGTGCAGCAGCATCACGGAACCATCCGCGCCGAGAACCGGGCCGAGGGCGGAGCGCGCATCGAGGTCCGGTTACCGGTGGCGCCGGAGGTGGCCGCCGGGCCTGATACATTGTTACAGTCGGCTCATCCATGAACCCCGAGAAGCCCGAGGCGCGAACGCCTGAAGATGTTTTGGACAATTCGCTGGTGGACGTGTCGATCCTCGACGACGACGCGGACTTCCGGCAGTATGTCGAGGATCTGCTGCGCGACGAGGGGCTCTACAACGTGCGTTCGTTCGCGCTGCCGCAAGAGCTGTTCGAGGCGGCCGAGGCGCGCATTCCCGACATCGTCCTCATCGACATGAAGATGGGCGAGTTTCAGGGCGGCGAAGTGATTGACCAGTTGCTGGTGCGCTGGCCGAACCTGTGCGTGATTGTGATCACCGGCTTTCCGTCGCTTGAGGACATGCGGGCGACGTTTAAGAAAAAGGTGTTCGATTATCTGTCGAAGCCGTTTTCGCTAGCCGATCTGCGCGCCGCGCTGGCCAACGCCATCGAGACGTTCGGGCTGGGGCGGACGCAGTTAGACCGTTTGCGCGAACGCCTGGGCCAGCGCATCAAGCTGCTGCGGACCGAGCGCGGATGGTCACTCAAGGACCTGGCCTCGATCACGAAGCTGAGCGTGTCGCAGATCAGCTCGATTGAGCGCGGGGCGCATTTGCCGAGCGTGGAGAGCATGCTCGCCATCTGCCGGGCGTTTGACAAGAAGCCAAGCGAACTCTTCGCCAGCATCGAGTTCTGACCGCGCCGGCCGCGGGCGTCAGCGGATACTCAAGCCACCATCCACAGCCAGCGTCTGCCCGGTGATGTAATTGGCCGAGCGCAGAAAGAAGAGCACGGCGTCCGCCACTTCTTCCACGCGGCCGGCGCGTTGCACGGGCGTGCGGCTGACGGCGCCTTCGCTGGTTTGCGAGTAGTCGCGTTCCTCGAAAGGGATGAAGCCGGGGGCGACGGAATTCACCGTGATGTCCGGCGCGAAGGCTTTGGCCAGTGCGCGGGTCATGTGGATGACGCCGGCTTTGGAGGCGTTGTAGTGGACATGCTCGGCCCACGCCTGCAAACCGCCGAGAGAGCTCATGTTCACGATGCGGCCGGGAACGCCTTCAGCGCGCATGAGGCGGGCGGCGTGTTGGGCACAGAAGAAGGCGGCCTTGAGGTTGACGTTGTGGACCTCGTCCCAATCGGCTTCGGTGATGTCGAAGACGTTGCGGCGCGTGAAGCGGGCGGCGTTGTTCACCAGCGCGTCGAGGCCGTTCCAAGCGGAGCGGATGGTCTCAAACATGGCCGCGATCTGGGCGACCTGATCGAGCCGCGCATGGACGAGCAGCGGTTCGTGGCCGGAGAGGCGCCGGCATTCAGCGGCGGTTTCGGCGGCTTCGTTGCGCGAACTGGAGTAGTGGATGGCCACGCGCGCGCCTTCGGCGGCGAGAGCCAGCGCGATGCCGCGGCCGATGCGGCGGGCGGCTCCGGTGACGAGCACGCGTTTGCCGGAGAGGGGGAAGGCGTCATCCATGGCGGTCATTCGCGGGCGGTGGCTCGGGGATCTTGCCGCGCCAACTGGCCCACGCCCAGAATAGCGAGGTGGAGCCGCTGAGGATGCCGGCGACGCTGGCGATGGTGCGGATGGGGTAGAAATCAGAGGCGGCGCCGGCGGCGGTCATGGAGAGCATCATGGTGCCCCAGTTGAGCGATTCCAGGGTGGAGAAGACGCGGCCTCGGTAGCTGTCGTCGACGTGGCGAAGCAGCTTGGCCATGTTGAGGACGCTGGTGATGCCGACGGCGGCGCGCGAGACGCCGATCCAGAAGCAGGCTGCGGCGAAGCCACCCGACTGCGCGAAGAGCACGTAGCTTGCGCCGTGAATGAAATAGCAGATAGCGATTGCGCGGCGGTAGTGGGCAAAGCTGAGCGTGCGGCCGAGGTAGTGGCCGATGGGCGCGCCGCAGAGCAGGCCGACGCCGGCGCAGCTCCAGATGATGCCCGTTCCCGCCGCGCCCTGGTTGAACACCTTTTCGCCGAAGAGGCTGAACATGACTTGCGCCGTGCCCCCGCCGCTGGCCCAACCCACGTTGACGAGGGCGAGGGCGAAGAGCAGAGGCACGCTGCGCAGGTAGCGCCAGCCGTCGAGATACTCTTCGAGCGGCTTAGTGGAGCGGCGGGCGCGTTCGGCAAGCTGGCGCGCGGTGAACGAGCGTTCGGCGCGGATGCGCGAGATGCACCACGCGGAGACAAGGAAGGAGCCGGCGTTAAAGAGGAACGCGGCGGCGTAGCCGAAACCCATCACGCTGGTGCCGCCAAGCAGCGTGCCGAGTGTCAGAGCGGTCCACTGCGTGGTTTGGGTGAGGGAGTTGGCGGTGTGGAGTTCGTCCTTGCTGGCGATGACGGGCAGGATGGAGGCGCGTCCGCTGGTGAAGAAGGGCGAGGCGAACATGAGCAGGGCGCTGAGCAGGTAGAGCAGCCAGACGTGCGGATAGCGCAAGGCGAGGAGGAAGCAGACGGCGATGGCGGCGCGGAAGAGGTCGCTCGCGATCATGAGGCGGCGGCGGTCCATGCGGTCAAGCAGGACACCGGCGAGCGGTCCAGCGGAGACAACGGCGATGGCGCGTGAGAGCAGGACGCCGCTGACGACAAAGCCGGAGCCGGTCATTTCGAGCGCAAGGTGGAAGACGGCGATGGTGTTGAAGTGGTCGCCGATTTCGCTGACGATTTGGCCGAGCCAGAGGTAGCGGTAGCCGCGGTTGCGTTGGAGGAGCAGCCAGAAGTCGCGCATCTAGCGCCGTCCCGCGACGAAGACGCCGCTCAGCACAAGCCCGCCGCTGGCGAGCAGGCCGGCGGTGATGGGCTCACCGAGAAGAACGACGGCCAGCAGCGTGGCCACCAGTGGTTGGGCGTAACTTTGCAGCGAGACGCGCGAGGCGGGGATGTAGCGGAGCGCGTAGTAGTAAATCGACAGGCCGAGCAACGAGGGGATCCAAGCCATGTAGATCATGGCGGTCCAGGAGAGAGCGCTGATGGAGGCGAAGGGGAAGTCGCGGTAGTAGGCGAGGATGACGGGGGAGACGGTGAGGCCGCTGGCGCAATACGCGAAGGTGGTGACGGTGACGGTATCGAAGCGCGCGGTGATGCCTTTGCCGGCAACGGTGAAGCCGGCAAAGGAAAGCGCGCAGAGGAACATGAGGAAGTCGCCGAGGAGCGAGGCGCCTTCGAACTTGCCGGGCTGGAGTTGGAGGACGCCGACGCCGGCGATGGCGAGGGCAAGGCCGCCGAGCTTCCAACGATTGATTTTCTCCAGGCCGACGAGCGCGGCAATGAGCAGGACGAGAGCGGGTGTGAGGGCGATGATCAATGCGCCGTGGCCGACGCTGGTGCGGGAGAGTCCAGCGAGGAAGGTGAGTTGATTGAGCCCGACGCCGATGATGCCGAGCAGGGAGAGCTTGAGCAGGGATCGGCCAGGGTGGGGCTGCGACACGCCGCGGTGGCGCGACCAGAGGTAGATGGGCACCATGCCGAGGGAGGAAAACAGCAGGCGCAAGCCGCTGGCAAGGACGGCGGGCACTTCGCGCAGGATGACCTTGCCGACGATGTAGTTGGCCGACCAGAGCAGGAGCATCAGCGCGAGCAAGCCGTAGAGCTTGGCGTTGGAGGGATGAGGATGCGCGGGGTCGCTCACGCGACCGCTTCCTCGCGGATGGTGATGGATTTGAGGAAGTCGTGGTCGATCGCGTAGCCGAAGCCGGGCTCATCGCGCAGTGTGATGGTGCCGGCGGGCGAGGTTTCCACCCACGGCTCGATGATGTCGCGCTTCCAGTAGCGCTTGCTGGCCGAGACGTCGCCGGGGAGCGTGAAGTTGGGGAGCGAGGCGAGGGCGACGTTGTGGGCGCGGCCGATGCCGGCTTCGAGCATGCCGCCGCACCAAACGGGGATGCCGTGCGCCTGGGCGACGTCATGCAGCTTCTTGGCTTCCGAGAAGCCGCCGACGCGGCCGAGCTTGATGTTGATGATGCGGCAGGCGTTCATGCGGATGGCCTGTTCGGCCTGGTGGGCGTTGCGCAGGCACTCGTCGAGGCAGATGGGCGTCTTCAGCGCGGCCTGGAGCTGGACGTGATCGATGATCTCGTCGTGGGCGAGCGGCTGTTCGAGCATCATGAGGTTGAACTCGTCCAGCGCCTTGAGGCGGTCGATGTCGGCAAGGGTGTAGGCGGAATTGGCGTCGCCCATGAGGAGGATGTTGGGGAACTTCTTGCGGACCTCGCGGATGACGTCGACATCCCAGCCGGGTTTGATCTTGATCTTGATGCGCTGGTAGCCGGCGTTGAGTTCGGTTTCGATCTTGTCGAGGAGTTGGGCGACGGAGTCCTGGATGCCGATGGAGACGCCGCAGGGGATTTCGCGGCGCGCACCGCCACCGATGTGTTGCCACAGGGGCAGGTTGTTGCGGCGGGCTTCAAGGTCCCACACGGCGGCTTCGAGTCCGCCGCGGGCCATGTTGTGGCCTCGGATGTGGGCGGTGCGCGGCGAGACGCCGTGGGCGGAGTCGAGCGGGTGGTTGACGATGCGTGGGGCGGCGTAGTCGCGCACAATGCGCCAGGCCGATTCGGTCCACTCTTCGTTGTAGAACGGGTTTTCGCCGGCGGTGACTTCGCCCCAGCCGGAGAGGCCTTCGCCGTGGACTTCGACGAGCACCATGTGGCGCTCATAGGTGCGGCCGAAGCTGGTTTCAAAGAAGTGGACGAGCGGCATCTTGATCTGCCGCAGGGTGACGCGTTCGATGGTAAAGGGCATGGGGATGGGTTACTCCGTGGGCGACCACTTGGCGAGCAGATAGGCGCCTAGCCCGGGGCCGCGCTCGACGCCGACGACGGCGAGTCCGGCATCGAGGGCTTCCTGGAACTGGTCGCTGACGCGGGCCTGTTCCTCGCGGGCGCGTTTGGGATCGTTGCGGCGCCACTCAGGGAAAGAGAGCGAGACTTCGATGCGGCGTTCGATGGGCGGGCGCGGCGGCGGCGTGCCGGCGAGGGTTTGCAGGACGCGCGGGTGGCGCATCCACCATTCGGCGGTGCAACGGTCAGTGGGCATGCCCTGGTCAAACTGGCTGGAGGTGATGCCGTACTGGTTGCGGACGAAGCGGCGGACGACGGCGCCGAGGCGCTCCATGTTGAAGAAGGCGTTTTTGACCTGAAGCGGATCGAAGGTCCACTCCATGAGGTCGACGCCGCGCGAGAGGGCGTCGTCGCGCTGAGCGAGTTTGAGGCTGCGGCCGACGCCTTGGTCGCGGTATTCGTCGAGCACGCCGAGCATGTGGCTGTGGAGGTAATAGAGGCCGCCGGGTTTGAGGCCGGGGATGGAGAGGCAGTAGCCGACCATGCGCGAGCCGTCGTAGGCGCCAAAGGCCTGGCCGCCGATTTTGGTGGCGACCACGAAGAGGCGCGCGGGCAGCAGGTCAACGTCCTCGAAGCCCCAGATGCTCTTTTGCAGGGCGACGGCTTCGTCCATCTCCTTGGGGTCGTGGAGGGCGCGGACGGTAATGCCGGAGGGTGTGGCGGAGGTGCTCATGATTGTTGTTTGGCCTCGATCCATTTGGCTTCCATTTCGTCGAGGGTGGAGTCCTTGAGTTGTTTGCCTTCGGCGGCGAGGGCGTGTTCGACGTGGGCGAAGCGGCGGCGGAACTTGGCGTTGGCTTTGCGCAGGGCCTGTTCGGCGTCGACGTGGAGGAAGCGGGCAAGATTGACGGCGGAGAAGAGGAGGTCGCCGAACTCCTCTTCAATGTGGGCGGCGTCCTGGGCGTCGCGGGCTTCGGCGAGTTCATCGAGCTCTTCGCGGACTTTGGCGGCCACCTGGGAGATGTCGGGCCAGTCGAAGCCGACCTTGGCGGCGCGCTTGGAGATCTCCTGGGCTTCGACGAGTGCGGGCGCGGAGCGGAGGACGCCATCGAGGAGGCTTTGCTCCTCAATGCCCTTGGCGGCCTTCTCCTGCTTCTTGATTTCGTCCCAGCGGTGTTTGACGTCGGCCGAGGTTTCGGCGATGGCTTCGGCGAAGATGTGGGGGTGGCGGCGGACGAGCTTCTCGTTGATGGCGTCGAGCGAGTCGGCGATGGTGAAGAGGCCCTGTTCGGAGGCCATCTGGGCGTGGAAGACGGCTTGAAGGACGAAGTCGCCGAGCTCTTCGCAGAGGCCGGGGAAGTCGCGGCGGTCGATGGCGTCGAGGACCTCGTAGGTCTCCTCGAGGGTGTAGGGCTTGATGGAATCGAAGGTTTGTTCGCGGTCCCAGGGGCAGCCGTTTTCGGCGCGGAGTTGGGCCATGAGGGAGAGCAGCCGCGCGAAGGCTTGCGCCGCGTGAGCGTGCGAGGAAGGCTGATCAGACGATGACGGAATGGATGAGTCGCCCATGAACCCCAGGGTCTTTTCAGGGTAGCATGGGGATCGTCAAACCATGTCCATGACACGACGAGAAGCCGCAGCGGCGCTGGCCGCGTTTGTATTGCCACTGGAGGCGCAAGGGCCGGCGGAGCCGCCGAAATTGGGGTTCTTCACGCCGGCGGGGGCGAAGCTGGTGGAGATCTTCGCCAACGTGATCATCCCGCCGGATGAGTATCCGGGCGCGGGCGACGCGGGGGCGGCGTACTACATCGACAAGCAGATGCAGGGCCCATTGAAGCACAAGTTGGAAGAGTGGCGGACGGGGCTGTTCACGTTCAACTCGGTGGCCAAGCACCAGTTTCAGAACCGGAGCTTTTTGTTGTTGAAGCCGGAGGAGCAGAAGGCATTCATTGACGGGATCGCGCAGGGGCAGGTGCCGGCGCTGCGGCCCATTTTTGACCTGATGTACGACCTGACGCTGCAAGGGTATTTCGGTTCGCCGGAGCATGGGGGGAACTGGAAGCAGGCGTCGTGGACGATGCTCAAGATCGAGGACGTGATGGGCAACTGGGATCATGCGGGCCATAAGGCGAAGGGGGTGGCGAAGTGAAGCTCGATCCTGTGGATGCGGTGGTGGTGGGCGCGGGCGCCGGAGGCGGCGTGGTGGCCTATGTGCTGGCGAAGGCCGGGTGGCGCGTGGTGTTGCTGGAGCGCGGGCGGCAGATCCCGTATGAAGAGAGCGGGCACGATGAGCTGCGGAGCCAGCGGACGACGGTGTTGGGCAATGCGTTTGGGCCGGACGCGGAGCAGGTGCGGATGATCAACAGTCCGCTGACGGGGAAGTTCTACAAGGTGCGGGCCAACGAGAGCGCGTATAACAACGTGGCGGCGTGCGTGGGCGGGGGGACGGCGAGCTACGGGGCGATGGCGTGGCGGTTCCATCCCAAAGACTTCCGGATGCTGTCGACCTACGGGCTGGTGGCGGGGTCGACGCTGGAGGACTGGCCGATCACGTACGAGGAGCTGGAGCCACACTACGAGAAAGCGGAGTATGAGATCGGGGTGTCGGGGAAGTCGGGGTCGAATCCGTTTGATGGTCCGAGGAAGAAGGGCTATCCGATGCCGCCGCTGCCGTTCAATAAAGAGGCGACGCTGCTGGCCGGGGCGGCGCGCAAGAAGGGCTGGCATCCGTTTCCGATTCCGATGCTGATCAACTCGGTGGAGCGCGATGGGCGCGCGGGGTGCATTGCGTGTCCGCACTGCGTGGGCTTTGGCTGCGAGGCGGACGCGAAGAACGGGACGCAGAACACGGTGGTGGCGCGGGCGGTGAAGACGGGCAATTGCACGCTGCTCACGGAGGCGGTGGCGAAAGAGGTGATGACGAACGAGCAGGGGAAGGCGACGGGGGTGGCGTACTTCCACAAGGGCGAGCTCGTGGAGCAGCCGGCGCGGGTGGTGGTGGTGGCGTGTTCAGCGACGGAGACGCCGCGGCTGCTGCTGAATTCGAAGTCGAAGATGCACCCCAAGGGGCTGGGCAATGCCAACGACTGGGTGGGGCGGAACCTGCAGGGGCACGCCTATTCCGGAGCGTATGGTCTTTTTGAGGACGAGGTGTTTGACGGGACGGGTCCGGCGGCGCGGGTTGCCTTGTGCGATTTCAATCATGGGAACAAGGATGTGGTGGGCGGCTCGATGCTGGCGAATGAGTTCATCCGGATGCCGTATCTGTTTGCGCGTGGGGTGCGGCCGGCGCGTGTGCCGCGGTATGGGCTGGAGTATAAGAAATGGGTGCGCGAGGCGTATAAGCGGACGGCGGGGGTGAAGGGTCCGGTGCAGGAGATGCCTTTGTGGGAGAACCGCGTGGAGGTGGATGAAGCGGTGAAGGATCAGTGGGGCATTCCGGTGGCGGCGATCACGACGCGGCGGCATCCGAAAGACGCCGAGACGGGCAGGTTCATGGCCGAGCGGGCGGCGGAGTGGTTGAAGGCCGCCGGCGCGGTGGAGACGTGGATGTCGGTGGCCGGGTTAAGCGGGACGGGCGGCCAGCACCAGGCCGGGACGTGCCGCATGGGCAAGGACGCCAAGACGAGCGTGACCGATTCCTATGGGCGGATGCATGGCGTGGATAACGTGTATGTGGCCGATGGGAGTTTGCATGTGACCAACGGCGGGTTCAATCCGTCGCTGACGATTATGGCGCTGGGGTTCCGGGTGGGGGAACGGATCGCGCGAGATTGGCAGCGGCGCTAACCGGTGCTAGCCGGTGCTAGCCGCACGGCAGCCGGCCTCTGGCCGAGAGGCAGTGTGCCTTTGGGGACGGGACCGCTCCGTTACCGTCCGGCTGCCGCCGCCTGAACGCAGGCCGAGGCCAGCCACCGCCCACCGGCTTGGTCCCCGGCCCCGGGCCCAGGGCGCGGACGGCGCCGCCAGGGCTGCGCCCGACTGCGCGAAGTGTGATTGCGTGATGTTTGAGTGGGGTGGCTCCTGGGTCTGGGATGGATGGGCCGCGGTGCTCGTGGCGTTACGGGTGTTTGAGGGTGGGGTTGATGTCCTGGGTGGGTTTCTTGCCGGGAGGTGGGGGGAATTTGCCGTTGAGGATGGCGTCGAGTTCCTTGTCTTGGGAGTGTTTGATGGGGTGGCGCTGTGTGTTGTCGGTGGGTTTGGCCATGGTGGAGCGGAGGATGGGGGAGATGGGTTTGATTTTGGGGAGCGCACCGACGTAGGGGGCGTGGTTGGCCAGCGGGGGGCAGTCGGTGGTTTGGTCGGGGAAGCGTTCGATTTCGTTGCGGCGGTCCTGGAGGGCTTTGAGTTCCTTGAGGGCGTTGCGGCCGTCGCGGAGGGCGTGGGATTTGGCGAGTTGGAAGCGGTGGACTTCGCGGCCGTTGGAGGGTTGGGCTTCCTGAAGCTGGAGGATAGTGCGTTCGTAGGATTCGGCGGTGACCTGGCTGGAGGCGAGGTCGCGGCAGAAGTTGCGTTCGAGGGCGCCTTTGGCGCTGTAGGCGTGGGCGAGGATTTCGGTGCGCTGTTCGATTGTTTCGATTGCCGCGGTGGCGGAATGCATAGGATCGTTCTCCTGGGCCGAGTTTCGTACCGGCGGGGAAGGAAATTGGCGGGTGATTTTTAAGCAGGTTGATATTGGGGGAGAAATAGGGGTGGATTGGCGGTGACTGCGCGGTTGGGGTGGGGCTATTTTAGGGGCCGCCGATGAACGCCGAGGAACGCGGATGGGGGATTTAGGATTGGGGAATTGCGGTGACTGTCCTTATTTAAAGTAGGCGCGGATGGCGTCGATGACTTCGTGGGCGGCAGAGTCGGGGAGGTAGGGGTAGATGGGGAGGGAGAGGATTTCCTTGACGGCGCGTTCGGCGTGGGGGAGGTCGCCTCGGCGGAGGCCGGCGTCGCGGAAGGCGGGCATGAGGTGGAGCGGTGCGGGGTAGTGGATGCCGGTGCCGATGGCGTGGGCGGTGAGGTGGTCGCGGAGGCGGTCGCGGCGTTGGGCGCGGATGACGAAGAGGTGGCGGACGGATTCGGGGGAGGTGCGGAGGAGGGTGACGCCGGGGCAGTCGCGGAGGCCTTCTTCGTAGAGGGCGGCGGTGCGGCGGCGCATGTTGTTCCAGTCGTCAAGGTGGGGGAGGAAGGCGCGGAGGTAGCAGGCCTGCATTTCGTCGAGGCGGGAGTTGATGCCGGGGAGGTAGGCAATTTGGCCACCGCGGCGGCCGCCGTCGCGACGGGAGAGGAGGCGCTTGGCGATGGCGGGGGAGTTGGTCATGATGGCGCCGCCGTCGCCGAGGCAGCCGAGGTTTTTGGTGGGGTAGAAGCTGTAGCAGACGTAGGGGCCGTAGGCGGTGAGGGGCTTGCCGTTGTGCTGGGCGCCGTGGGCCTGGCAGGCGTCCTGAATCAGGACGGCTTTGCATTCGCGGGCAAGTTTGCGGAAGGGGGCGAGGGGGACGGGCTGGCCGTAGAGATGGACGGGGACGATGGCGGCGGTGCGTTTGGTGGCGCGGTTGGCGGCGTCGGTGGGGTCGAGGAGGAGGGTGTCGGGGTCGACGTCGGCGAAGCGGATGCGGCAGCCGGGAGTGGCGATGGCGACTCCGGTGAAGGGGGCGGTGAGGGCGGTGGTGAGGACTTCCTGCGAGGGCTTGGTGATGCCGGCGTCGCGGAGGGAGAGTTCGATGGCGGCGGTGCCGTTGCCGACGGTGATGGCGTGGCGGGCTTGGAAGGCGGGGGCGAGTTCGGCTTCGAGCGAGCGGACGTGGTGGCCGAGGATGAAGTGGGAGCGGGCGAAGAGGTCGTCGAGGTGGGCGCGCCAGGCGGGCTCGGTCGAGTCGAGGCAGGGTTTGAGGTTGACGGCGGGGACGGGCATCTCAGGGTAAGTCGAGGATGAACAGGTTGCCGCGGGCTTCGGCGCGTTCGTAGACGAGGCTGTCGCCGCGCGGGGACCAACCAGGATAGCGCACGAAGCCTCGGGCGAGGGCGGGCGGGAGGAGGGTGACTTCTTTGCCGGTGGAGGCGGAGATGGAGTAGAGGCCCCAGAGGCCGTTGCGCTGGCCGGCGATGGCGATGCGGTCGTTGTCGGGGGCCCAGCTATTGGGCCAGGATTGGCCGGGGACGCGGGTGAGGCGGCGGAGGGGTCCGCCCTTGGCGTCGAGGACGATGAGGTGGGTGAAGTCGTTTTCGAAGAGTTCGGCGGCGATGCGGGCGCCGTTGGGAGACCAGGAGGCGTAGCCGATGTCGAGGTTGGGGGGCGTGAGTCGGAGAGGCGGTTGTTGCTCCATGCCGGAGAGATAGAGGCCGAGGTGGCCGGAGGCCCAGGATTGGAAGAGGAAGCGGTCGCCGGTGGGGGAGACGCGGGCCATGTTGGGGCCGTGAACGAGGGGGGTGAGTTCGGTGGTGCGGGCGTCGCCGACAGAGACCTTGACGAGGGAGGCGGAGTTGCCGGACTTGCGGGTGAAGACGAGGGTGCGGCTATCGGCGAGCCAGTTGGGCATGACCTCGGGGGCGGGGTTGGTGGTGATCTGTTCGGGTTCGCCGCCGGTGGAGGGGACGACGTAGATGTCGGACTGGACGCCGAGGCGGCGGGCGTTGTAAGCGACCAGGGAACCATCAGGGGAGAAGGTGGGGAGGGTGACGCGGGTACCGGTTTCGCGGGTGAGCTCGGTGGGAGGGCCGGAGGGGAGTCCGGTGGCGGGGTCGAGGGGAAGGCGGTGGAGGTTGCTGGAGAGGGCCATGAGGGTGTAGGCGAGTTTGCCGGTGGAGGAGACGGCGAGGTTGCGGGGGACGAGGAGGCCGGTTTGGAGGATGGGCTGAGGGAGGGCGGCGGGAGCGCCGGTGGAGAGGCGGGAGATAGAGAATTCGAAGGCGGGGGTGGCCGAGGAGAGGTAGAGGTCGCGGCCGCCGGGGGCGCAGGCGAGGGAGAACCAGGTTTGGGAATTGGCGCGGTGCAGAGGTTCGGGTTGTGAGGGGCGGTCCATGGGGAGACGCCAGAGGGTGGTGGCGGTGAGGGAGCTGGCGGTGAGGAAGTAGACGGAGTTGCTGCCGGAGGACCAGCAGGGGCTGGTGTGGCCGCCGTGGCCGAGGGGGAGGTCGGTAATGGGGGTGGGCGCGCCGCCGGAGAGGTTGACGAGGAAAAGGCGTGAGGCGCGGAGGGAGCCGAAGTCGGCGGTGACGGGAGAGAGGTAGACGCCGGAACGGAAGACGAGGCGCTGGGAGTCGGGGGCCCAGGCGGGTTCGAGGCCGAAGTCAGAGAGGGTGCGGGGGGTGCCGCCGGTGGCGGGGATGAGGCGGAGGGCGTTGAGGGCGGCGGAGTGGTAGGCGATCCAGCGGCCGTCGGGGGACCAGGCGGGCATGATGTTCATGAGGCCGTCGGAGGTGAGGGGGATTTCGCGGGCGCCGGGGGTGAGGGGGCGGATGTAGAGTTCGAAGCGGCCGGATTTGTCGGAGGCGTAGGCGAGGGTGTTGCCGTCGGGGGAGAAGGCGGCGCCGAGTTGGAGGCCTTCGCCGGTGGTGAATTGGAGGGTTTGGAGGTTAGTGGGGGAGATGGGGTTAGTCTGGCGGCCGGCGAGGAAGGCTCCCGCGGCGAGGAGGAGGGCGGCGGAGATGGCTAGGGGGAGACGGGGGAGCCGGCGGGCGGGGGGAGGCGCTGAGGGGGCGGGTTTGGGGGCGGCAGGCGCGGGGGCGATTTCGACGGTGGCGAGGAAGCGATAGCCCTGGGTGGGGATGGTCTCGATGTAGCGGGGGGACTTGGGATTGTCGCCGAGTTCGCGGCGGAGTTGGGCGATGACGCGGGTGAGGGCGTTGTCGGTGACGAAGGCGCCGGACCAGACGGATTGGATGAGTTCCTCTTTTGTAATGAGGCGGTTGGGGTTTTCGACCAGGTAGAGGAGGAGGTGGAAGGCGCGGGGTTCTAGGGTGAGGGGTTGGCCGGCGCGGGTGGCGCGGAAGGCGACGGGGTCGACGAGGACGCCGTCGAACTGGTAGCGGGGGGCGGTGGCTGGAATCATGAAAGCCTACTGCATCATACGCGGAAGGTCAGGGTTCCGTCACGACCATCATGCGGGGGGACGGGCATGCTGGCTGCATGTTGATTCGACTGGGCTTGTTTGGGTTCGTTTTGTCACTTTTTGTTGGGGGGGTATGGGCGGGAGGCCCTGCGGAGGGTGGCGGGGTGGCTGGGGCGGGGGGACCGGCGGGGAGGGGCGGAGTGGCAGTGGGCGAGGTGGAGATGGAGGTGAAGGGGGGGTATGCGGTGGTGGGCGGGGTGTGGGTGAACGGGACGGGGCCGTACCGGATGTTGGTGGATACGGGGGCGGAATCGGTGAGCTTGCGGCCGGGGTTGGCGGAGGGGGCGGGGCTGCGGGCGCGGTATGCGGTGGAGGTTGAGAGTGTAAGCGGGGTTACAGTTGTTCCGGTGGCGGCGGCGGAGCGGATGGCGGTGGGGGGCAGCTGCGAGGGGAGAAGCGGCGGATGGTGGTGGATACGGGGGCGTCGGATGTGATTTTGTTGGGGTGGGAGGAGGGCGGAGCGGGGCCGGCGGCGATGGGCACGGCGGTGTTGCGGACGGCGGCGCGGGAGTCGAGGGCCGAGGTGGTGAAGCTGGAGAGCGTGGAGGTGGGGGGGCGGATGTGGAGAGGAGTGCGCGCGGGTGTGGTGGCGGGGAGGCGGCGGGGCGGGTTGTTGCCGGGGCGGCTGCTGGGGAGCTTCTACGTTAGTAATGCTCGACGGTATGTGCTGCTGGAGCCTCGTGTTTCTTGGGGCTGCGCCAGCGGCCGAGAATGACGATTTGGGTGTAGAGGCGGAGGAGTTGATAGAAGGTGTTGAAGAGGCTCTTGAGGCGGAAGAACTGGGAGCGGCCGTGGAGGCGGGGGAGGTGGCTGACGCCGGTTTCGCGGACGGCGTAGGGGCTCATCTCGATTTTGCGGACGAGTTCGACGCAGATGGTGCCGGAGGTGGAGACGAGTTGGATGTCGTCCATGATGGTGCGGCGGATGAGGCGGAAGTCGCAGTCGATGTCGGAGAGTTTGACGCCGAACAGGAAGCGGGCGAAGCGGTTGTAGGTTTTGCCGATGAAGATGCGGTGCCAGGGGTCGTTGCGCTGGAGTTTGAAGCCGTTGACGAGGCCGACGGAGTCGTCGACGAGGGCCATGAGTTTGGGGAGTTCGGAGACGTCGTACTGGCCGTCGCCGTCGGTGTAGAAGACGAAGTCGCGGGTGGCGGCGGCGAAGCCGGAGCGGAGGGCGCCGCCGTAGCCGCGGTTGGCTTCGTGTGTGACGACGCGCATGTAGGGATGGTATTGGGCGCGGAGGGATTCGAGGACTTCGGCGGTGTTGTCGTGGCTGCCGTCGTTGACGACGACGACTTCGAAGTCAGTGGCGTGGGCCCGGAGGACGTCGAAGGTTTTGGAGATGAGGCCGGGGAGCGACGGGGCGTCGTTATAGGCCGGGAAGAAGACAGTGAGACTGTATGGAAACTTACTCGCGGGCCGGAGAGCCGCGGAATGACCGTTCATGATTTCCCTCGTCAGCCCGCGAGCGGCGGCGGGCTGCCCAAACACATTGAATCGAACTCACCCAACCAAGCGGATGAAGGTATTTTATGGTGCGGGTGGGCGCGGCGCAATAGGAGAAGTTCATTTTGTTGTGTTTCTTTAAGGCGGCGGGTGAGGAAGCGGCGTTCGCCGTCGCTGGTGGCGAGGTTTGAGGCCATTTTGTGGTGGATTGCGGCGGTGGGGGCAGGCGGAAGCAGACGGATCGGGGGTATGGGAAGCCGGGGGCGGCGTCGGAGGAGGCGGTGGCGTTTGGGCGGCCGGCGGGGGCGGTGGATGTGAGTGAGCCGGTGATGTTGGGGCGGTGAGAGGCGGGATTACAATGGCGGGATGGCTTACATCGATGGGTTTCTGATTCCGGTTCCGAAGAAGAACTTGGCGGCTTACAAGGCGGTTTCGAGGAAGGCGGGGAAGGTGTGGCTGGAGCATGGGGCATTGGAGTATCGCGAGAACGTGGGGGATGATTTGGAGCACAAGGGGCTGGCGTCGTTTGTGAAGGCGGCGGGGGCGAAGAAGGGCGAGGTGGTGGTGTTTTCGTGGATTACGTTTAAGTCGCGGGCACACCGGGACAAGGTGAAGAAGAAGGTTATGGCGGATGCGCGGTTGGCGGAGATGTGTAAGCCGGGGGCGGCGCCGTTTGATGTGAAGCGGATGGCTTATGGGGGGTTTGTGGGGTTGGTGGAGATGTAGGGGGGAGGCACTAGGTATCACTCCGGACGATACGTGGAGTCGAAGAACCGCTCTTGCGCTGGTATCGGATCTCCCCCCTCGCAGAGTTCACATACCGGAGGCCTGCCATCGGTTGTCTTAAAGCGTCTGTACCGTCGGCCGTTGATATGGAGTTCGCCTTTAGATGGGTCCCATTTCTTACTTCCGCCTAGGACGCCATCAGCAGTGACGTGTCGGTGAACCCGCGCGGCGACCTCACGGCGGATGTCCCCTGATTCAAAGCGATCATCCCAGACGGTCAACAGTTCATTGGTTGTGCAAACAAGCCCGTTGTGGTCCGTGAAATTCTCACTTTTTGGCTTAGAGTCTATTCTGAACTTCAGTTCCCCGGCCTGAGCCCTTTCCCAGATGCGATGCTCATTGAAGAGCTTGCACAAATGCTCTGGGCAAACACGAATTGGCCGTGGAGGTATAATGGTCGCCGGTGGGTCAGCCATGTTTAGCCTGCAAGCAATAGCCGATAGGGCACGCGCCGTGCGTGTCGGAGTTCTGGAGCCAGAGGCGTTCCAGGATTGGTTCTCTGACTATGCCTTTGGGCATCGCGGAGCACAAGGGGACCGGATCGCCGATGCACTTGCGGACATTGACATGGTTCTGACCGAATTCGAACTGGAAGAGTTCGATTCAGCAGAGTTTGGGGCGAGGGTGTGCAGTGCCATCCACCCATATGTTCTGCAACGGGTTTATGCAGACTCAATGCAGATTGAGATTGGGTCGGCATGGGTCAGGGCCGCTTCGTCTAGCCCTGCTTTGACTGTTGGGCTAGTAGCGTAAAAGGCACTTTCGCCTCGGTCTTCCCATCGACCTCAATCAGCAGGACATGGGTTCCCAAGTCGCTGGATCTGACGTGAATCGTGAGACCGATTGACGCTCCGAGGGGAAGCCCCGGCTCCGGGTGCCGTGGTGAGATCTCGATCCTCTGGGGGACTTGGGGGGCGTCGAAGACCTTCTCCTCTCCTGAAGGTTTCTTTAGCCTCAGCCGAAATCCGACTTCGCCTGCATTCCATGCCTTGATGAAGATCAGAACGTAGACGGGGATGATCTGTACGGGCAAGTCCTGTGCTTGAGATGGAGGAGGCATCGGGACATAAAAGATGTCGACAATTCGAATGGCGCTAAAGACATGGTCCTCCTCCGCAAGAAACCTTTCACAAACAAGGGCGCTTACAGAAATGAGATCGAGTGCCATCTTTGTTAACCGCTGCTCAGTTTATCACCAAGGCACCACGGAGCAGCAGTGGCGAAGGCCATTGCTGCAAGGCAAATTGTTAGAGAGAATCTCGTTCAACCGACCAGGTCGTTGATGACGTTGCCGCCGACGTCGGTTAGGCGGAAGTCGCGGCCGGAGTGGCGGTAGGTGAGTTTGAGGTGGTCGAGGCCCATTTGGTGGAGGATGGTGGCCTGGAGGTCGTGGGGGTGGACGGGTTTGTCGACGGCTTTGAAGCCGAAGTCGTCGGTGGAGCCGTAGGCGAAGCCGCCTTTGAAGCCGCCGCCGGCGACGACGGTGGAGAAGCCGTGGTTGTTGTGGTCGCGGCCGTTGTGGATGCGGGCGACGGCGGAGACTTCGACCGAGGGGGTGCGGCCGAATTCGCCGCTGATGATGACGATGGTTTCCTTGAGGAGGCCGGAGGCTTTGAGGTCGTGGAGGAGGGCGCCGATGGGCGGGTCGCTGTCGGCGGCGAGTTTGGCGTGGGCGAGGATGTCGTCGTGGGAGTCCCAGGGCTGCTGGTTGCCGTAGTAGACCTGGACCATGCGGACGCCGCGTTCGACGAGGCGGCGGGCGAGGAGGCAGCCGCGGGCGAAGTCGCCTTTGCCGTAGCGGGCGCGGGTGGCGTCGGTTTCCTTGGTGAGGTCGAAGGCGTCGGTGGCCTCGGTTTGCATGCGGTAGGCGACTTCCATGGTGGCGATGCGGGCTTCGAGCTGGGGGTCGGCGCCTTCGCGGGCGAGGTGGGATTTGTTGAGGGAGTGGATGAGGTTGAGCTGGCGGCGCTGGTCGTCGGCGTTGACCTGCTTGTTGCGGAGGTGTTGGATGAGCTTTTCGGGGACGCTTTCGTTGTTGGGCAGGTGGGTGCCCTGGTGGATGCCGGGGAGGTAGCCGTTGGACCAGAGTTGGGGGCCGATGACGGGGAGTCCGGGGCAGAGGACGACGTAGCCGGGGAGGTTTTGATTGAGGGTGCCGAGGCCGTAGGTGAGCCAGGCGCCCATGGAGGGGTGGCCGGCGATCTGGTGGCCGGTGTTGAGGCGGAGGAGGGAGGGTTCGTGGTTGGGGCGCTCGACGTGCATGGAGCGGATGACGCAGAGGTCGTCGGCGTGTTCGCCGAGCTTGGAGAAGATTTCGGAGATTTCGAGGCCGGACTGGCCGTGGCGGTGGAAGGTGAAGGGGGACTTGAGGAGAGTTCCGGTTTTGCGTTCGGTTTTGAGGTTGCCGGAGGGGGCGAGGGTGCCGTGGTACTTGGTGAGCATCGGCTTGGGGTCGAAGGTGTCGACCTGGGAGGGGCCGCCGTTTAAGAAGAGAAAGATGACGTGTTTGGCTTTGGCGGGGAAGTGGGGGGCGCGGGGGGCGAGGAGGCCCTCGTTGGAGCCGGTGGTGGCGGGTTCGGCGAGGAGGGCGTTCATGGACATGGCGCCGAAGCCGGTGCCGAGGGTTTGGAGGAGGTGGCGGCGGGTGGGGGTGGTTGGGCGCGGTGGGGGGTTCGATGACGGGTGGTTCCTTTAGTTGATGAAGAGGAGTTCGTTGGAGCTGAGGAGGGCCTGGGCGTAGCGGGGCCAGGTGGCGCCGGGGGATTTCAGATATTCGAGTCCGATTTTGAGTTCGTCGGGGGCGGGGTCGCGTTGGAAGAGCGTGCGGTAGGCGGCGGCGATGCGGGCGGGGTCAGTGGGGGCGGCGGCGGCGACGCGCTTGGAGAGCGCTTCGGCGCGGGCCTGGATGAATTCGGAGTTGAGGAAGAAGAGCTGCTGGAGGGGGGTGGCGGTTTGGATGCGCTGTTCAGAGGTAGCGACGGGGTTGGGGAAGTCGAAGAGGGCGAGGGTGCCGTCGAGTTTGCGGCGGGAGATGGAGCCGTAGACGGTGCGGCGGCGGGCGGCGGGGTCAGAGAGTTTTTCGGGTTTGCCGCCGAGGGTGGTGTCGAGTTCGCCGGTGAGGTAGAGGAGGGTGTCGCGGAGGGGTTCGACGTCGAGGCGGTAGCGGGCCCAATGCCAGAGGAGGGTGTTGGAGGGGTCCTTGGTGAGGTTGGGTTCGGCGTTTTGGGCGGAGAGTTGATAGGCAGCGCTCAAGACGATTTCGCGGTGGAGGGATTTGAGGGACCAGTTTTGTTCGATGAGGCGGGCGGCGAGGTAATCGAGGAGTTCGGGGTGGGTGGGTTTTTCGCCGAGCTGGCCGAAGTTGGAGAGGCTGGGGACGATGCCGCGGCCGAAGTGGCCGTGCCAGATGCGGTTGACGATGACGCGGGCGGGGAGGGGGTTAGTAGGGCTGGCGATGGCTTGGGCGAGTTCGAGGCGGCCGCTGCCTTGGGTAAACGGCTTGGGTTCGCCGTCGCAGAGGACTTCGAGGAAGCGGCGGGGGGCTTCTTCGCCGAGGTTGTCGCGGTTGCCCTTGATTTCGACGCGGATGTTGCGGGGCTTGTCGGTGTCGGCGACGGTTTGGAGGAAGGGGTACATCTCGGGGATGGCTTCCTTGAGGCGCTTGGCTTCGGCGCGGAGGTGGTTGGCGTGGGCGAGGAAGGCGGGGGAGAGCCAGCGGTCGAGCTTGGCGTCCTTGTAGTAGAAGACACCGGAGTCTGATTTGCCGACGCGGGTGGAGTTGAAGAAGTCGCGGTAGAGGAAGTAGTCGTCGCGGGGGAGGGATTTGACTTCAATGACGCGGACGCTGCGGTTGTCGGTTTTGCCGCCGAGGGCGATCATGTTTTCGCGATCGATTCGCTTTTTGTCGGCGTAGACGGCGAGGAGTTTGGCTTGGAAGGAGTCGAGGTCGAACTTGGGGCTGCGCCAGTCGGCGAGGAAGGGGTGTTCGAGCTTGGGTTGCGCGAGGTAGGTTTTGAGGCGGTCGAGGGTGTCGGGGTCAAGGGCGGCGTTGGGGCGGTCTTCGCGGATGGCGGTGAGGTAGGCGGCCGATTGGGAGGCGAGGATTTCGGCGAGTTGGAGGGATTGCTGGTCGAGGTATTCGTCGAGTTTCTTTTTGCCGGCGTCGGAGGCGGCTTTGCGCTTGTCATATTCGGCGACGACTTCAGAGGGGACGAGGGGGTAGGTGTCGAGTTTGGTGGAGCGGAAGATGCCCAGGAGTGAGTAGTAATCCTTGGTGGGGATGGGATCGAATTTGTGGTCGTGGCATTGGGCGCAGGCGACGGTGAGGCCGAGGAGGCCTCGGGAGAGGGCGTCGACGCGGTCGTCCTGCTGTTCGGGGGAGAGGGAGAAGAAGCCGAGGCCGGCGATGTAGCGGGATTTGTTGGCGGGGTCGATGAGGTCGCCAGCGATTTGGGCTTTGAGGAATTTGTCGAACGGCATGTCGTCGTTCATGGCCTGGATGACCCAGTCGCGATAGCGCCAGGCGTTGGGGTAGGGGGCGTCTTCGGTGGATGAGTATTTTTCGTCGGCGTAGCGGGCGACGTCGAGCCAGTGGCGGCCCCAGCGTTCGCCGTAGCGGGGGGAGGCGAGGAGGCGGTCGACGACGGCGGCGTAGGCGTTGGGGGATTTGTCGTTGAGGAAGGCGGTGACTTCTTCGGGAGTGGGCGGGAGGCCGGTGAGGTCGTAGGTGAGGCGGCGGAGGAGGGTGCGGCGGTCAGCGGGGGCGACGGGTTGGAGGCCTTCCTTTTCCATGCGGGCGAGGAGGAAGCGGTCGATGTTGGTTTGGGGCCAGTTGCGGTTGGCGGCTTTCGTGGAGGGCGCAGGCGGGGCGGGTTTGCGGATGGGTTGGAAGCTCCACCAGGCGCGCTGTTCGGGGGTGATGCGGTAGGCGGTGGCTTGCGGGGTGGGGGGCGGCTTTGTGTTCGGGCCAGTAGGCGCCGTCCTTGATCCAGGAGGCGAGGAGTTCGATGTCGGCGTCGGGGAGTTTGCCGGCGGGGGGCATTTTGAGGTTGGGGTTGGCGTAGTGGAGGGCCTGGATGAGGAGGCTTTCGGTGGGGGCGCCGGATTTGATGGCGGGTCCGGATTTGCCGCCGGTGAGGAGGGCTTCGCGGGAGTTGAGGGCGAGGCCGCCCATTTTGGATTGGGTGTGGCAGGAGAAGCAGTTTTTGGCGAGGAGGGGGCGGATTTTGAGTTCGAAGTGTTCGGATTGGGCGGGGGTGATTTCGGCGCGGAGAGGGGCGGCGAAGGAGAGGGCAAGGAGAGAGAGGGAGAGGGCGGGGATCAACGCGAGCCTAGGTTGCATGGCGGAACTGGGGGAATTTTATCACTGTGTGGAGGTGGCCGAATGTGGGACATCCAGGGCGGATTCAGTTGTCGTTGCGAATTATGTTTTGAGTGAGGAAGAACCGCTCCCTCACGGTCGCGGCTCAGCAATGTGTGTGTGACGGGTGTGTGGGCGACGGACGTGAGCGCGAGGAACGGGAGGGCCGGCGTGGAGCGGGGAGTTTTCGGACTTCCAGCTCCTTTTATTTTTCGGGGGCGGGGTTGGCGGCGGGTGCGGCCGGTTCCTGCTGTTTGTAGAGGCGGTAGATTTGCCAGGCGATGACCAGCCAGACGAGGACGAAGATGGCGTTGAGGAGGGCGAAGTTTTTGGTGGTCCAGAGGAGGGTGGTGCCGGTGAAGACGACGGCGGCTTGGATGAGGTCGCCGAAGCGGACGAAGAAGGTGTCGATGGCGGCTTTGGCTTTGTATTTGGCTTCGCGGGAGGTGTTCAGGAAGAGGGCGTGGCGGACGGTGTTGTTGAGGGAGTAGTCGGTGGAGTTTTCGAGGATTTTGGCGGCGCGAACGATGGCGAGAACGGGGACGAAGATGAGGAAGCTGTAGCCGAGGAGGGCGATGACGGGGAGGATGAAGAGGGCGGCGCCGATGCCGGCGTATTTGAAGATGAGGGAGACGAGGAAGGTTTGGATGAGGAAGCCGAGGAGGTTGACCCAGCCGAAGAAGTCGCCATAGAACTGGCCGATGAAGGCGCCGCGCTGGGCGGCGGCGTCGGGGCCGGGGCCGAAGCGGGCGGTGGCCTGATTGGCGACGAAGTCACCGAGGAGGAATTCGCCGGTGGTGTTGACGAGATTGAGGAGGAGAACGAGGAAGGCGATTAAGAGCAGGTAGCGGTTTTGGAAGACGAGGGCGAAGCCGCCGGCGCGGTCGAGGGGAGCTTCGGCGGCCTTGGCGGTGGTGGCGGCGGACTGGCGTTGCGAGCGGAGGTGGCTGAGATAGGTGAGGGCGACACAGGCGGCGAGGATGCCGATGACGATCAACATGAGTTGGTAGGGGGAGAAGAGTTTGAAGAGTTCCTTGGCGGCGAGGGCGCCGAGCCAGGCGCCGAGGGAGGCGCCAACGCCGATGATGGGGAAGAGGCGTTTGCCTTGCTCTTCGGTGTAGAGGTCGTTGGAGAAGGCCCAGAACTGGGCGACGACGAACATGTTGTAGACGCCGAGCCAGAGGTAGAAGGGGACACCAATCCTGACGCCGGATTGGCCGAGCAGGAAGAAGACGGCGAGGTGGGCGGCGAAGAACAGGGTGGAGCCGGCGACGAGGGTGAGGCGGCCGACGCGGGAGCCGAACCAACTGTAGGCGGGGACGAGGAGGAACATGAGGACGGCCTGTCCGGCGGAGGCGTAGCTTTTCACGGCGGCGCCGGATTCGGAGAGGATGAGGGCTTCGCGTACGGTTTTGAGGACGTAGTAGGAGCCGAGGAGGAGGAAGACGTTGGCGGCGAGGAGGAGAGCGCCGGCGCCTTCGCCGCCCTGGACCTGGGAGAAGGGGGCGAGGAGGCGGTCGAGGAGAGTGCGGTTGGGGGGCGGTAGAGTTTGGGAGGCGGCGCTCATGGGTTGTGGTGTGTTGTCTGGTTAGTGGAGCTGGATGGTTTCGCCACGATGGGGGATGTGGACGGGGACGTTGTAGCGTTCTTCGATGGCGGTTTTGAGGGCTTCCTGGTTGGTTGGTTCGCCGTGGACGAGGAAGATGCCTTTGAGGCGGCGGGCGGTGGGTTTGATCCAGTGGAGGAGTTCGGCCTGGTCGGCGTGGCCGGAGAGTTCCTGGATGGTGACGACTTCGGCGCGGAGGCGCATGGGTTCGCCGAAGATGGGGACTTCGGCGCGGCGTTCGACGATTTTGCGGCCGAGGGTGTGTTCGGCCTGGAAGCCCACGATCAAGATGGTATTGCGGGGGTCCTCGATGTTGTTGCGGAGGTGGTGGAGGATGCGTCCGGCTTCGCACATGCCGGAGGCGGAGATGACGATCATGGGGCCGCGGAGGTCATTGAGCGCCTTGGATTCGGAGGCTTCGCGGACGTAGCGGAGGCGGCGGAAGCCGAAGGGGTCGTCGTGGTTGTCGAGGTAGGCCATGGTTTCGGCGTCGAAGCATTCGGGGTGGGCGCGGTAGGCGTCGGTAGCGTTGATGGCGAGGGGGGAGTCGACAAAGATGGGGATGTCGGGGATGCCTTGGCCGCAGCACATCTGATGGAGGAGGAAGACGATTTGCTGGGTGCGGCCGACGGCGAAGGCGGGGATGATGATGCGGCCGCCGCGTGCGGCGGTGCGGTTGATGGTGTCGCGGAGTTTGTCGAAGACGATTTCGTCGTGCTTGTGGAGGCGTCCGCCGTAGGTGGATTCGAGGATGAGGTAGTCGGCTTCGGGGGCGGGTTCGGGGTCGCGGATGATGGGGAGGTTGGGGCGGCCGACGTCGCCTGAGAAGAGGAGGCGGAGGTGTTTGCCTTTGGATTTGAGGTTGAGCAGGACGCTGGCGGAGCCGAGGAGGTGGCCGGCGTCGGCGAATTCGAAGTCGACCTCATCGGAGAGTTGGGCGGGGGCGTGGTAGCCGGCGGTACGGAAGTGAGTGAGGATGCGTTCGGCGTCGGCGATGGAGTAGAGGGGTTCGGCGGGGGCGTCGCCATTGTGTTGGAGGACGGCGCGGCGGCGTTGAGCGCGTTTGTTGAGGAATTCCGCGTCTTTTTGTTGCAGGTAAGCCGAGTCCAGGAGCATCTTCTTGCAGAGATCGAGAGTGGTGGGGGTGGAATGGATATCGCCGGAGTAGCCGTCGCGGGCGAGGGAGGGGAGGTTGCCGCTATGGTCGATGTGGGCGTGGGAGAGGACGACGCCGGAGAGGGATTTGACCGGCATGGGGAAGTGGCGGTTGCGCTCGAAGGTTTCGGCGCGGCGGCCTTGGTAGAGGCCGCAATCGAGGAGGTAGCGTTGACCGTTGATGGAGAGCTCATGCATGGAGCCGGTGACGGTTTGAGCCGCCCCCCAGAAGGTGAGTTGCATGCAATCCAGTGTAGCGGTGCGGACGTAGGAAGTGTGATGCAAGCGATGTGCGAAGCTAGTAATTTGGGGCTACATGAGTAAACAGTCAAGATTGGTCAGGATTGGGGTTGTGGTAGGGGTGGTGTGGCTGCTAGGGCTGCCTCTGGCGGGGCAGCAGACGCGCGTGGAAGAGATCGAGGCGGAGCGCGACAAGAAGACGGCGAAGCTGGAGCCGGATGCGCCGTCGAAGATCGAGGAGCGGCTGATTTATATCAAAGACGCGAAGGTGTTGGAGAGGCTGACGGCGGGGATTGGCGGGTTTCGGGTGAAGCTGGGGGGATTGGGAACGGGCGGCGGGTTTGGGTTGGGTCCGCAGTATCTGAGGACGGATTTGGCGCGGGGGACGATGTTTGTGGATGCGTCGGCGCAGGCGTCGACGCGGCAGTGGGTGAGGCTGGAGGCGGCGATGGGGCAGCCGAAGACGGCCAACGGGCGGTTGTTCTGGGAGGCGCGGGCGCTGCATCACAACTACAACAGCCTGCCATTTTATGGGCAGGGTCCGGATTCGGAGAAGGTGCGGCGGACGAATTACCGGTTGGAGAACACGGCGGCCGATGGGCTGGTGGGGGTGCACATCAACAAGTGGCTGCGGGCGGGGTTTTCGTCGGGCTACATGTGGAACAACGTGGGTCCGGGGCAGGATGAGCGGTATGCGAGCGCGGAGAAGGTGTTTCCGGTGGGGCAGGCATCGGGGATTGACCAACAGACGGATTTCTACCGCTGGGGTGTGTTTGCGCAGGCCGATTACCGGGACTCGAAGACGGGTCCGCGGCAGGGCGGCAATTACACGATGCGGTATGACAGCTACAACGACCGCGGGCTGAAGCGGCACGGGTTTCAGCGGGTGGATTTGGAGGCGCAGCAGTATTTGCCGCTGTTCAACAAGCGGCGGGTGATTGTGCTGCGCGGGCGGACGGTGATGACGGTGCATGACGCGGATCAGACGGTGCCGTTCTATTTGCAGAGCGTGTTGGGCGGGTCGCAGGATTTAAGAGGATTTCGTCCGTACCGGTTTTATGACGAGAACATGCTGGTGATGAACGCGGAGTACCGGTGGGAGGTGTTCTCGGGGATGGACATGGCGATTTTCGCCGATGCCGGGAAGGTGACGGCGAAGCGGAGCCAGTTGGATTTTAAGAATCTGGAGAGCGCGGTGGGATTTGGGATGAGGTTCAATGCGCGGAACGCGACGTTTATCCGGATTGATGTGGGCTTCAGCCATGAGGGCTTTCAGGTGTGGTTCAAGTTCAACGATGTGTTTGCGCAGCGGCCGTTTGGCAGTTCCGCGCCCGCATTCATTTTCGCGCGGGGGATGACCATGAACGAGCAATGAAAGAGGATGGGCGATGGCGGGCGTGCTGCAGATGGGGCTGTTTTTGGCGGCGGGGGCGGAGGGGCCGGCGAGGTTTTATGCGGATGATCCGTTGATGGCGGAGCCTAAGGCGCGGGATGCATCGAAGGCGATTCGGCGGAAGATCAGCGACTACTACGATTTCTTTGCGCATATGTTTGCCAAGCCGGGCGAGCAGGTGGGCGAGAAAGTGAATGGGAAGGTGACGCCGCCGATTCCGGCGCGGGCGGTGAACACGCTGGGCGAGCCGATGGCGAGCGCGTGGTGGGAGCCGCGGCATTACTACAAGAAGATGAGCGTGGCGGAGTTGGTGCGCGGGGCGGGCAATGAGAATGCGCCTTCGAAAGAGGGCAAGTGGACGGTGGTGAAGGCCAAGAGCGAGGGGGTGACGCCGGGGTTTGAGATTCTGGATGCGAAGAAGCGGCGGTATGTATTGAAGTTCGATCCGCTGGAGTACCCGGAGATTGCGACGGCGCCGGATGCGCTGGTGTCGAAGCTGTTTTATGCGCTGGGCTACAACGTGCCGGAGAACTACATTGTGCAGTTCACGCGCGAGGACCTGGTGTTGGGCGAGGATGTGCAGATTCTGGATGCCAAGGGCAAGCCTCGGAAGATGACGCAGCGGGATGTGACGGAGCTATTGATGCGGGTGCCGCGGACGAAGGAGGGGTTGTACCGGGGCGGGGCGAGTTTGTATCTGCCGGGGAAGCCGGTGGGTCCGTATAAGTATTCGGGGATGCGGCGGGATGATCCGAACGATATTGTGCCGCATGAGCACCGGCGGGATTTGCGAGGGCTGGGTGTGTTTTGCGCGTGGGTGGCGCATGACGATTCGCGGGCGGTGAATTCGCTGGACATGCTGCACACGGAGGGCGGGGTCACGTTTGTGAAGCACTACCTGATTGATTTTGGGTCGACGCTGGGGAGCGCGAGCTATGGGCCGAATTCGCCGCGGTCGGGGTTTGAGTATCTGTTTGAGCGGGGGGCGGCGGCGAAGAATTTCTTCAGCCTGGGGCTGGCTGTGCCGTATTGGGCGCGGGCGGAGTATCCGGCGTACAAGAGCGTGGGGCGGTTTGAGTCGAAGCTGTTCCGGGCGGCGGAGTGGGTGCCGGAGTATCCGAATCCGGCGTTTGTGAACCGGCTGGCGGACGACAATTTCTGGGCGGCGAAGCAGGTGATGGCGTTTACGGATGAAGAGATCCGGGCGATTGTGAAGACGGGGGAGTATAGCGATCCGGGGGCCGAGAAGTGGGTGGCCGATGCGTTGATCGAACGGCGGGACAAGATTGGGCGGGCGTTTCTAACGCAGGTGTTGCCGCTGGACCGGTTTCGCGTGGAGGGGGGGAAACTGGCGTTTGATGATTTGGCGGCGAAGCATGGGTTGGCGAAGAGTCCGGGATACAGGACCGAGGACATGGGCTACAAGGTGGAGTGGAGTCTCTTCGATAATGGGAGTGGCGCGGCGACGGCGCTGGGCGCGACGGGGCTGACGGTTCCGGAAGCGCCGGGGGCGTCGTATATGAAGGCGCTGGTGAAGGGTGACGATGCGAAGAAGACAGTTACGGTATATTTGCGGCGCGGCTCTGGCGGTTGGAACGTGGTGGGTTTGGAGCGGGGCTGGTAAGGCACAGGCGGCCGAGAAGAAGCATGTCTACGTAGGCGCGGTGACGGCGCGCGAGGCGTGGATTGCGTGGGGGACGACGGGGGGCAGCGGGAACACGATCGGGCGCGCGAGCAAGCCGCTGGGGGCGGCGGTGGTGGAGATCGGGGGCAAGCGGCACGAGACGAAGTTGAATTGGATGCATGTGACGGGGTTGGAGCCGGACCGGGCGTATCCGTTCCGGGTGGTGGTGAACGGGGCAGCGTTTGGGGATGGGGAGTTGCGGACGATGCCGGAGCAGGCGCGGAAGCTGCGGTTTTTCGTGATGGGGGATTACGGGACGGGGAGCGATCCGCAGTACAAGATTGCGCGGGCGATGGAAGCGGAGTTTGCGCGGCACGAGAAATCGGACAATCCTGTCCGATTTCTGATCACGACGGGGGACAACATTTACGGGGTGCCGTTCGGGCTGTTCACGAAGAGTTCGGGGGACAAGGACAAGCACTGGCAGAAGAAGTTTTTTGTGCCGTATGCGGGGTTGCTGCGGCGGATGCCATTTTACGCGTCGCTGGGGAATCATGACGGCAACGAGAGCGAGAACCGGGGGGATTTGGAGGTGTACCTGGACAACTTCTTTTCTCCGGCGGGGAAGGGCGAGCGGTGGTATGCGTTTGAGGTGGGCGGGCTGGCGCAGTTTTATGCGCTGGATTCGACGGAGTGCGCGGCGCAGGGGCCGCGGCGGAATATGTGGAAGAGCGGGGAGCAGAAGCAGTGGCTGGCGGGGGAGTTGGCCAAGGCGGCGGCGCCGTGGCGGATTGCTTACTGGCATCATCCGCCGTTCACGGCGGGTCCGAGGCACGAGGCGAGTTTGGCGTGGATGCAGGATGCGGTGGAGATGATGTCGAAGGCGGGGGTGGAGGCGGTGTTCAACGGGCATGAGCACAATTTGCAGATTGTGAAGCGGAACGAGGCGACGGGGGGTGTGCAGTATGTGGTGTCGGGGTCGGGCGGGGAGTTGCGGGATGGGGATGTGCGGAAGGAGATGGACCTGGCGAATATTGTGGGGACGAGTCCGACGCACCAGTTCTTGAGTGTGGAGATCGATGGGGATGTGATGCGGATTCAGCCGTTGGGGTATGAGGCGATTGTGGTGCGGGATGCGCAGGGGGGCGAGGTGCGGATGCCGTTGGAGGTTAAGAAGAGGTAGAAAGCCAGAACCGCGCCCTTACAGGCGCGGCTCAGTTACGGGGTGAGTAGGTCAGGAGAGGGCGGGGCTTGGACCAGGCCGACGGCGGTTGTTGGCGCCGTATTGGACGCGCTGGGCGGTCCATTGGGCGTTGCCGTATTCGCCCATGTTGACGGTGCCGGAGAGTTTGTCGCCGTCGAGTTTTCCGGTGAAGGCGTAGGTGAGCATGGTGCCTTCGTAGCGGTGGCGGCTGTTGAAGGTGACCTGGGGGCCTTCGACGTTGCCGCGGAGTTCGCCGGAGGTGATGTCGCCGCGATGGGTGCCGGCGAGTTTGGCTTCGGATTGTTCGAAGACGAGGTGGTGGGTGGCCGAGCCTCGGGAGTATTGAATGGAGAGTTGCCACTGGCCGTCGATGTTGGCGTTGGGGCCGGCGGGCTTGGGGGCGCGGTCGATTTTGGGGGGCTTGGAGAGCAGGGCCTGGAGACGCTGGGCGACGAGTTTGTGTTCGCCGGGCATCATCATGTAGGGCTGGATGCCGATGGTGCTGGGTTCGGAGGAGCCCATGTCGCCGGAGGCGGAGCCGAGGACGATGCGGGGGTCGTTGTCGTAGGCGTATTTTTCGAGTTCACGGCCCGAAACTCCGATTTTGGCGGCGTCCCAACGGATGGTGAGGGTGGGAGCGTGGTTGGAGAGGCTGTTGGGCTGGCGGACCTGGGTGGTGACGCCGGGGACGGATTCGACGGCCTTGGCGATGTCGGCGAGCCAGGATTCCCAGGTGCGGAATTCGGCCTGGTAGTCGCGCTTGACCCAGGCTTCGACGGCGGCGAGCATGCCCATGATCTCTTCCTTGCCGACCTTGAGGGAGCGGCCGAAGGCATGGTGGGGGGCGGAGTGGAGCCAGGCGGCCTGGACGATGTCTTTGCGGCCGAGGAGGAGTCCGGCGGCCTGGGGTCCGCGGAGGCACTTGCCGCCGCTGTAGGCGACCATGGTGGCGCCGGCGAGGAGGTGCTTATTGGGGATGGTGAGGATTTCGGCGGCGGCGTCGACGATGACGGGGACGTTGTGCTGGGCGGCGACGCGGCAGACGGTTTGGGTGGAGAGGGGCTCGCGGTCGGCGGCGGGGGAGGCGAGGATCATGACCATGGCGGTGCGGGGATTGAAGGCGCGCTCGAGTTCGGCGAGGGAGTCGACCTCGATGATTTTGACGCCGAGCATGCGGATGGCGTGGTCGTAGACGTTGCGCGAGTGGCGGGGGGCGATGACTTCGTTCTTGAGGCCGGTGAGGTCGGGGACGCGCTGGAGCTTTTCGGGATCGGTGCCGGCGATGGAGGCGGCGGTGGCGTGGGTGAGGGCGGCGGCGCAGCCGTTGGTGATGATGCCCCATTCGGCCTGGGTGATGGCGGCGAGGCGGCGGCCGACGGCGTCCATGAGCTCGTCGAGGTGGACGTAGTGTTTGCTGGCCTCCATCATGGCCTGCTTCACTTCGGGGAGGCTTTGCGAGCCGGTGACGATGGTGAAGGTGCCCTTGCAGTTGATGAGGGGGCGGACGCCGATGGATTGGAAGATGTTGGGGCCGATTTGGAGGGGGCCGCCTTCGGCGGCTTGAGTGGTGGGGAGCGGGGTGAATTGCGCGGCCGCGGCGGGTGGTGGCGGTGAGGAGGTTGCGGCGGGTGAGCGCGGGCATGCGGCGCTCGAGGAGGGTGCGGAAAAAGTTGGGAAGCATGGTGACCTCTGTTCTACTGTAGTGGGTTTTGGGGGGTGGGCGCGGAGGCGTTGCGGAGGCTACTTTACGGCGATGAGGGAGATTTGTTCGAGGGTGGGGTAGCGGCCACGGGGGTCGGGGGTGCGGGGGGCGGAGGGGATTTGCTGGACGGTGGTGCGGGTGGGGGGCGCGGTGGAGAAGTATTCGGCGTAGGTTTTGTTCATGGGGGCGAAGTCGTCGATCGAGTCGAGGTAGACGTTAGTGGCGACGATGTTTGAGAAAGTCAGGCCGGCTTCTTCTAAGCCGTCGAGGAGGTTGCGCATGGTTTGGCGGAGTTGGGTTTCGACGGTGTGGGCGTAGATGCCGGAGTTCGGGCCGGGGATGAAACCGGATTTGGCGGAGCAGTAGAAGGTGTCGGCGATGAAGACGCAGGGGCTGGCGGTGGGGCTGGGCGGCATGTTTTTGGGGCGGACGGCGCGGCGTTGGGCAAGGTCGAGGGCGGCGACTCCGGTGAAGGAGATGGCGGCGTTGCGGGGGAGGGCGTTGACGCGGATGGTGGCGCGGGCGGGGGTGTTGCCGAATTCGAATTTGGTGGCGTAGACGCGGTTCATGGCGTCCATGGGCATGGCTTCGGTGAGGTAGGGGTTGACGAAGGCGAGGTGGCGGCGGTCGATTCTGGCGGCGGTGAGGATGGTGTCGATTTCGGAAAAGGCGCTCTCTAATTGCGCGGCGGGGGTGGGGCCTTGGCCGAGGATGCCGGAGAGATAGAGGCGGTCGCCGGCGATGACGGCGGGGGAGACGGGTTCGGTGGGGGTGTGATTGGGGGGCGTGACTATGCGGCGGCGGTCGAGGTGGCGGTAGGCGACGACGGTGATTTCGACGGGGGTGCCGGTGGGCATTTGGGCGACGCCGAGGACGGCGCGGGCGGGGGGATCGGTGGGGAAGGCGCGGGACCAGGCGCGGTTGGCGGCGTCGTAGGCGGTGATGTCCTTGAGATAGAGATGGGCGTAGACGACGTGGCGCATGGTGAGGCCGGCGGCTTCGACGATGGCACGGACGCGGGCGAGGGATTGTTCGACCTGGGCTTCGGGGGTGTCGGGGAAGGTGCCGTCGAGGCGGGCGGCGCCTTGGCCGGAGACGTAGAGGAAGTCGCCGGCGAAGATGCCGGGGCTGTAGGGGCCGACGGGCGGGCGGGCGTTGGCGGGCGTGATGACGCGGGGTTGGGCTTTTGCGAGAGTGGGGGCGAGGGTGATGAAGATTGCGAGGAGGCAGAGGGCTGGGCGCATGGGGTGTGAGCGATCGTATCAAAGCTGATATCGTGTTTGGCCATGAAGCTGACGTTGAGTGCCGGGATGATATTGGCGGCGTTGTGCGCCGCGCAGACGATTCAGGTGAAGACGCCGATGGCACCGCCGCATTGGGCGCTGCTGGAGCGGGAGTTGCTGCGGGCGAATTCGCGGGCCGTGGAGTTGTTCGCGGAGAAGTTCGTGGACGAGCGGGGGTACCTGGCACATACGCCTCGGTGGGGGACGCTGGATGGTCCGGACGATGCGATTGAGACGTATTGGAACTGGACGCTGCTGCATGCGCTGGGGGGCGCGGACTCGTCGCTGCAGTTGTTCAAGAAGGGGCAGGAGGGGCACCTGCGGCAGTATGGCGAATTGCGGACTAAATTGACCGATTTAGCGAAGAACGGGGCGTACCGGCGGGAGTTCATTACGCAGTCGGATTGGTTTCACACGGCGGAGGGGATGCGGGCGTTTCTGTTGCAGGGGTTGTCGGACCCGAACGATGAACTGTACAAGGCGCGGATGAAGCGGTTTGCGGCGATGTATATGGGCGAGGATCCGGAGGCGCCGAATTACGATCCGGCGGTGAAGGTGATCAAGAGCATTTGGACGGGGAGTTTGGGTCCGATGCTGCGGAAGGCGACGACGTATGACTGGGTGGGCGACCCGGTGCCGGGGTCGTTTCACTTACTGCACAATCCGGCGGGGCGCGGGAAGATGCTGGACCTGGAGGCGAATTATAAGAAGATGTTGGCGCACTGCGATGAGTATTTGGATAGTGTCGGCGATAACTCGCTGAACTTAGCGTCGACGATTTTGGGGTTGAATGCGTATGCGTTGACGGGCGATGAAAAGTACAGGCAGTGGGTGTTGGATTATGTGGGCGCGTGGAAGCAGCGGACGGAAGAAGCCGGGGGGATGATTCCGAGTAATGTGGGACTGAACGGGAAGATTGGCGGCGAGTACAACGGGCAGTGGTGGAAGGGGACGTATGGTTGGAACTTTACGATCTTCGATGGGGAGTTGGGGCAGATTGCGCACCGGAATTACTTTACGGCGGGGTCGTGGCCGGGGTTTGGGAATGCGCTGTTGTTGAGCGGCGATCAGTCATTTGTGGGGGTGCTGCGGAAACAGTTGGATTTGATTTATGCGCAGAAGAAGGTGGAGAACGGGCGGGTGATGCTGCCGACGATGTATGGCGATCCGCGCGGGTACAAGTACAATGGCGCGCCGAGTTGGTATCAGTATTCGCCTCGGCTGCATACGGACCGGTTGATGGAGATTTACTTGTGGTCAATGGACCGGAAGGACATGGAGCGGTTGCCGGTGGCGGCGGAGATGGCGCGGGGCGGGCGCGGGGGCGGGTATGAGGAGGCGGACCGGTCGGCGGCGTGGTTGGGGTATTTGGAAGGTAAGTTCGCGGCGTTTCCGGAGAAGGCGCTGGAGGCGGACTTACAGCGGGTGCGGCGGCGGGCGGAGATGATTCGCACGGATGAGACGACGGCGGATACGCGGCTGGCGGATTACTTACTGGATTTGAATCCGGCGACGACGAATGGCCTGACGAATTTGACGCTGGGCGGGTATTTCGCGGGCGGGCGGGTGTGGACGCTGCATAGCCGGTTCCGGTATTTCGATCCGGTGAAGCGGCGGGCGGGGTTGCCGGAGGATGTGGCGGCGTTGGTGTCGAAGCTGGGGGCGGATTCGGCGACGGTGACGCTGGTGAATGTGAACCAGACGGAGGCGCGGGAGGTGGTGGTGCAAGGGGGCGGGTATGGGGAGCACCGGTTGGATGCGGTGACGGTGAATGGGAAGACGGTGGCGGTGGGTGGGCCGGTGGTGACGGTGCGATTGGAGGCTGGGGCGGGGGCGGTGTTGGAGTGCAAGATGACGCGGTATGCGGGGCGGCCGACGTTTGCCATGCCTTGGGATCGGGGGCGATGAGGCAAGGGCGTGGGAATGATTTTGGCCGCCGATGAACGCAGATGAACGCAGATGCTATTTCCAGACGCCGCCTTGTTTCCAGTATTCGAGGGCGGGGCCTTTGAGGCCTCCGGGGCCGGCGGTGATGGCGCGGTGGCGGAGGGCGGCCATTTCTTCGGGGGTGTAGGGTTTGAAGGATTGGGCGATGCGGACGTCGTCGTCGAGCTGGCCGGGGGTGGAGCAGCCGACGGTGGCGCAGGAGATGGGGAGGGAGAGGGCGTAGCGGAGGCATTCCTCGGCGTTGAGGACGCGGAGTAGGAACGCATTGCCGAAGACCTTCATGGCCTGGATGCCGATGCCGCGCTGGACGGCGGCGGGGAGGGCGATGTTTTCGAAGCTGAGGTAGGAGGGGTCGGCGGCGTGGAGGGGCATGAGGATGGAGTCCCACTTGGGGTAGGCCTTGAGCATGGCGGCGTGGATGTTGGGATCGTAGTGGCCGGTGAAGCCGAAGAAGCGGCATTTGCCGGCGGACTTGGCGGCTTCGAAGGCTTCGAGTGCGCCGCCGGGGGAGAAGATGCGGTCGATGTCGTCCTGGGATTGGACGCCGTGCATTTGCCAGAGGTCGAGGTAGTCGGTTTTGAGGCTTTTGAGGGAGGCGTGGAGTTCGGATTCGGCTTCGCGGCGGGTGCGTTTGGAGGACTTGGTGGTGATGAAGACCTTTTTGCGGACATCGGAGAGGACGTCGCCGTAGACCTCTTCGGAGTGGCCTTCCCAGTAGGAGTGGGCGCAGTCGAAGTAGTTGAGGCCGAGGTCGTAGGCGTAGCGGACGTGGGCGCGGGCGGCTTCCTTGGTGCGGAGGAGGGCGAGGCGTGCGCCGCCCTGGCCGACGACGGACAGTTTCACACCGGTGCGTCCGAAATCGCGCATGGGGGTGGCGCCGGGTTTGGGTTTGGCGGCGCGGGCGGATTGGGAGGTGAGACCGAGTCCGGCGAAGACGGCTCCGGAGAAGGTGCGGCGGTGCATGGGCGGGCTCCTTTCGGCGGCGGAGTGATTGATGTGGCTGGTGTGATTATCGCGCGAGGGAGAGGGCGTGGGTGAATTGGGGGGAGCGGCCGGTGGCGATCAGGGTGAGGCGGAGGGCGCGGGGGGTGATGGGGGTAGCGGGGTAGAAGAGGAGTTGGGAGGGGGCGGTGGCGCCGGGGTCGAGGTCGCCGGACCAGGGGGTGTCGTTGGCTTGGTTGATGATGTTCGGGTAGAACTTGGTGGCGGAGCCGTCGGCTCCGATGAACTCGGCGTTGATGTATTGCCAGCCCCAGCGGGCGGGCAGGAGGAGGGAGTTGGTGACGTTGAGGTTGACGACGTAGAAGGGTTTGGAGAGGTCAGTGGCGGCGCCGGCGATGCGGGCGGGGCGGGTGAGGGGGCCGGGTTGGATGGTGAGGCCGTCGAGCGAGAAGCGCGTGTTGGCGGGGACCTGGGCGGAGGGTTGGTGGTGAGGCCGTCGGGGGCGGCGTGGATGGATTTGAGGCGGGTGATGGTGGAGGTGAAGTCGTACCAGGCAACGTATTTGGGGGTGTCGGAGGTGAAGCCGAGGCGGAAGTCAGTGAAGTCGGCGGGGATGCGCCAGACGCCGACGAAGGAGCCGGACTGGCCGCCTTTGAGATTGTGCCTGACGTGGTTGAGCGTGACGGGGTCGTAGTGGCGGACGAAGGCGAACTTGCCGGTTCCGGTGTAGCGCTGGGGGAGGCGGAGGCCGATGACGGCGCTGGGGCCGAGGTTGATGTTGGAGGTCTTTTCGGCGTTGCGGAGGGAGCCTCGGATGATGAGGAGCTTTTCGGCGGCGGTGGCGATGACGTTTTCGACGCGGTTGGGGAAGGTGAGGGCGAGTTCGGCGGAGGTGATGGTGAGTTCGCGCGTGCCGCCCTGTTCGAGCTTTTGCTTGGTGCCGATGATCACGGCGTCGTAGCCGACGCGGGCGGGGACCTTGAGTTGGGCGTTGGGGGTGAAGGGCTTCTGGGGGGCGGGGGCCTGGGCGAAGGCGCAGATGGTGAGAGTGAGTAGCAGCAGGGCGCGCGGCATGTGGAGACAGTGTAGCTCGGAGGGGCTGGCGATGCGGGGATGTGGGGGGATCAGCGGCTGGGGCTGTCGTTTTGGCAACGTTTGCATTATGCTGAAAGAACGCCGTGAAACGACTTTCCATTAAGGACATTGCGAAGACTGCGTCGGTGTCGAATTCGACGGTGTCGCGGGCGTTGCGGAACTCGCCGCTGGTGAACCGGGAGACGGGGGAGTTGATCCGGAAGTTGGCGGAGGAGGCGGGGTACCGGAGCGCGGCGGCGCGGAGCCTGGTGACGCGGCGGACGGACACGATTGGCGTGGTGGTGACGAACATTTCGGACCCATTTGTGGCCGGTGTGGTGGGCGGGATTGAGGATGCGGCCGAGGAACGGGGCTATAGCGTGTTCCTGGCGAACTCGAACGCGGAGCCGGCGCGCGAGATGCGGGTGGTGCGGAGTTTTGAAGAGCGGCGGGTGGACGGGATCATCGTGACGTCGTCGCGGGTGGGGGCGCTGCATGTGCCGATGTTGACGCAGATGGAGGTGCCGCTGGTGTTGCTGAACAACCAGCATCCGAGCGAGGCGGCGCATTCGGTGATGATCGACAACGAGGGCGGGAGTTATGCGGCGGCGATGCATTTGGCGCGGTTGGGGCACAGGCGGATTGGGTATATCGGCGACCGCAACGGGCATCAGTCGGATGCGGAGCGGCGTGGGGGGTATGAGCGGGCGCTGGCGGAGATGGGTATCGCCTATGATGCGGCGCTGGTGGTGAAGGGCGACGGCAAGCCGGAGGGAGCGCGGGAGGCGCTGGGGCAGCTGCTGCAGTTGGAGGCGCCGCCGACGGCGGTGTTCTGCTACAACGACATGTCGGCGCTGGGGGCGATGCACGAGGCGCGGGCGCGGGGGTTGCTGGTGCCGGAGGACTTGTCGCTGGTGGGGTTCGATGATTTGTACATCAGCCAATATTTGAATCCGCCGTTGACGACGGTGAGGCAGCCGATGGGGGAGATGGGACGGCTAGCGACGCATACGCTGCTGCGGCTGATCACGAAAGAAGCCTCGAGCCAGATTGTGAAGGTGCCGGGAGAGTTGATTGTGCGGGCCTCGACGTGCCCGCCATGGGAGAAGAGATGAGCAAGCTATTGATGAGTGCCGAGAGTTTCGCGGGCGTGCGGAATGATTTTGGATTTGAGTATTTGTCGTTTGAGACGCGGACGGTGAGCGCGGGCGGCGGGTTTGCCGGGGCGACGGGCGGGAACGAACTGGCGATGGTGGTGTTGGGCGGGGTTTGCTCGGTGAAGTCGAGCGCGGGCGAGTGGGGCCCGATTGGCGGGCGGAAGAACGTGTTTGATGGGAAGCCGTGGACGCTGTATTTGCCGGTGGGGACGGAGTTTGAGGTGAAGGCGGAGAGCGATTTGGAAGTGGCGTTGTGTTACTGCAAGGCAGAGGAGAAGTTTCCGGCGCGGTTGGTGAGGCCGGAAGAGGTGGAGGTGGAGGTGCGCGGCGGGGGGAATGCGACGCGGCAGATCAACCACATGTTGAAGCCGGAGTTTGCGGCGCAGCGGTTGTTGATTGTGGAGGTGTACACGCCGTCGGGGAACTGGTCGAGTTATCCGCCGCATAAGCATGATGTGCACAATCCGCCGGGCGAGGTGGATCTGGAGGAGATTTACTACTACAAGATCGACCAGCCGGAGGGGTATGCGATTCAGCGGGTGTACACGGCGGATAAGAAGTTGGATGAGACGATCACGGTGCGGAGCGGGGAGTTGGTGTTGATACCGGAGGGCTACCATCCGGTGGTGGCGGCGCATGGGTACAACGTGTATTACCTGAATGCGCTGGCGGGGCCGGCGCGGTCGATGGCGGCGTCGGATGATCCGCAGTATGCGTGGGTGCGTGGGGCGTGGAAGGACAAGGATCCGCGGGTGCCGTTGGTGTAAGTGTGCCGACGAGGGAGACGACGATGGACGCGATTATTTTGGGCCGGATTGGCTATGACCTGTATTCGGAAGAACCGAATGTGCCGCTGAAGCAGGTGCGCACCTTTTCGCGGTATTTAGGCGGATCGAGCGCGAACATGGCGGTGGGGTTGGCGCGGCAGGGCGCGCAGGTGGGCATGATTGCGAGCCTGGGCACGGACAGCCTGAGCGATTACCTGGTGGACTTCCTGCAACAGGAAAAGGTGGACACGGGGCATGTGCAGCGGGTGGCGGGATATTTGCCGTCGCTGGCGATTACGGAGATTACGCCGCCGGACCATTTTCCGCAGGTGTTCTACCGGCATGATCCGGTGGATGTGATGCTGCGGGCGACGGCGGCGGATTTGGACTATGTGAACACGGGGCGGATGTTCATCACGAACGGGACGTCGCTGTGCGCCTCGCCGTCGCGGGAGAGCACGTACAAGGCGCTGGAGCGGGCGAAAGAGGCGGGGTTGAAGGTAGTGTTCGATGTGGATTTCCGGGCGATGTCGTGGGCGAGTCCGGAAGAGGCGGGGCTGGCGGTGCGGCTGGCGCTGCCGTTTATCGATGTGCTGATCGGGAACCAGTTGGAGTTGAAGTTGGTGGCGGGGTTGGACGATCTCGATGCCGCGCGGGCGAAGCTGCTGAAGGCGAAGGTGCCGATGCTGGTGTCGAAGTTGGGCGATGAAGGGACGTGTGTGTGGACCGAGGGCGAGCCGGTGTTTGAGCCGCCGTGCAAGGTGGAGGTGTTGAGCACGATTGGGGCGGGCGATGGGTTTGCGTCGGGATTTCTGGCGGCGATGCTGCGCGGGTTGGGATTGCGGGATTGCTTGCGCTATGGGAATGCGTCGGCGGCGATCGTGGTGAGCCGGTTGAGTTGTTCGGAGGCGATGCCGACGCTTCCAGAAGTGGAGGAATTGCTGCGGCGGCAGGCGGTTTAGGCCAGCCGGTTTAGGATAGTGACCATGTTTATCAGCAGAGAGTTTCTTCCTGATTCGTTGCTTGCGCGGTTGACCGATGTGCGGGTGAATGACGCGGAGTATAGCTGGCGCGCGGCGCAGGCGCGGGTGAAGCGGACGAAGATGGCGCCGGATGGGAAGTTGAACATCCTGGCGGCGGATCATCCGGCGCGGCGGGTGACGAAGGTGGGCGATGACGGGCTGGCCATGGCCGACCGGCGCGATTACCTGGCGCGGATTCTGCGCGTGCTGTTGAGCGAGCGCGTGGATGGCGTGATGGCGACGATGGACATTCTGGAAGACCTGTTGACGGTGGACGGGTTGCTGAAGGAGCGCGGGGCGGCGCCGTTGTTGGATGGCAAGGTGCTGCTGGGGAGTTTGAACCGCGGCGGGCTGGCGGGGGCGTGCTGGGAGATGGACGATCCGGTGACGGGTCCGACCTCGGCTGCGTGCGCGGCGTGGCGGCTGGATGGAACAAAGCTGTTGCTGCGGGTGGAGGATGGCGAGGCGGGGTCGTTGAAGACGATGCTCGATTGCGCGAAGGCGGTGACGGAGGCAAATGCGCTGGGGTTGCCGACGTTTCTGGAGCCGCTGCCGGTGACGAAGACGGAGAAGGGCTACGTGGTGGTGAAGACGAAGGAGGCTCTGGCAAAGCTGGCGGGCGTGGCGTCGGCGCTGGGGGATTCAAGCCGGCTGATGTGGTTGAAGCTGCCGTATTGCGAGGGCTATGAGACGGTGGCGAATGCGACGACGCTTCCGATTCTTTTGTTGGGCGGGGAGTCGGCGGGCGATCCGTCGCCGTTCCTGCGGCAGTTGGGCGCGGCGATGCAGGCGGGGCCGAGTGTGCGCGGGGCGCTGGTGGGACGGAACGTGTTGTATCCGGGCGCGGAGGATCCGCTGGCGATGGCTGAGGGCGCGGGCGGCATTGTGCACGAAGGGTGGACGGTGGAGAAGGCGCTGGAGTCGATGGCGGCGGCGAGGGGGCGGGAGATGGACCGGTTGTCGAGGGTGTTTGCGGGATGAGGCAAGGAGGTTCACGGTGAGAACACGTCGCGCCACGGTTGCGCAGGCCTTGATTGGCTTTTTGAAGAACCAGTATGTGGAGCGGGATGGCAGGGAGACGAAGTTCTTTGCCGGCGTGCTGGGGATTTTCGGGCATGGGAATGTGGCGGGCATCGGGCAGGCGCTGCAGCAGAACCCGGACTTTCCGTATGTGATGATGCGCAACGAGCAGTCGTCGGTGCACCTGGCGGCGGCGTTCGCGAAGACGAGCAACCGGCTGAAGACGTACGTGTGTACGTCGTCGATTGGGCCGGGGGCGACGAACATGATCACGGGCGCGGCGATGGCGACGATCAACCGGCTGCCGGTGCTGCTGTTGCCGGGCGATATCTTTGCGCGGAGGAATGTGGCGCCGGTGTTGCAGCAGTTGGAGTCACCCGCGACGCAGGACATTGGCGTGAATGATTGCTTCAAGCCGGTGTCGCGGTATTGGGATCGGATTTACAGGCCGGAGCAGTTGATCACGGCGCTGCCGGAGGTGATGCGGGTGTTGACGTCGCCGTCCGATTGCGGGGCGGTGACGCTGGCGATGCCGCAGGATGTGCAGGCCGAGGCGTGGGATTTTCCGGAGGAGTTGTGGGAGAAGCGGGTGTGGTTGATCCGGCGGCCGGAGGCAGATGGCGAGTCGTTTGGGCGCGCGGTGGCGGCGATTCGCGGGAGCAAGAAGCCGCTGATTGTGGCGGGCGGCGGTGTGTTGTTTAGCGAGGCGTCGGAGGCGCTGGCGGCGTTTTGCGCGCAGACGGGGATTGCGGAGTGTGAGACGCAGGCGGGCAAGGGTTCCCTGCCCTACGACCATGCGCAGTGCATGGGCGCGGTGGGGGCGACGGGGACGCTGGCGGCGAACCGGTTGGCGCGCGAGGCGGATTTGATTATCGGCGTGGGGACGCGGTATTCGGATTTCACGACGGCGTCGATGACTGCGTTTCAGAACCCAGATGTGAAGTTCGTGAACATCAACACGGCGGAGTTTGACGCCTACAAGGTGGGCGCGGTGCCGCTGGTGTGCGATGCGCGGGTGGCGTTGGAGAAGCTGGCGGCGGCGTTGCGGGATTACACGGTGCCGGAGGCGTATGCGAACGAAGCGGCGGCGCTGCATCGCGAGTGGGACAACGAGGTGGAGCGGCTGTTTCATTTGGGCCACACACCCAAGCCGGCACAGAGCGAGGTGATCGGGGCGATGTGGGAGGCTTCGGGGCCGCGCGATATTTTGCTGTCGGCGGCGGGGAGCCATCCGGGCGATTTGCACAAGCTGTGGCGGACGCGGACGCCGAACGGGTACCACATGGAGTACGGGTATTCGTGCATGGGCTATGAGATCCCGGGGGCAATGGGGGCGAAGCTGGCCGATCCGACGCGCGAGGTGTTTGTGTTTCTCGGCGATGGGACGTACCTGATGATGCCGAGCGAGATTGTGACGTCGGTGCAGGAGGGCGTGAAGATCATCATCGTGCTGGTGGACAACCACGGCTTCGCGAGCATTGGCGGGCTGAGCCGGTCGCTGGGGCAGGAGGGGTTTGGGACGAGCTACCGGCACCGGAGCGCGCAGTCGGGCCTGCTGGATGGTGATGTGTTGAAGGTGGACTTTGCGGCCAATGCGCGGAGTTTGGGGGCGGAGGCGATTCCGGTGGCGACGCTGGCGGAGTTGAAGGCGGCGCTGGAGACGGCGAAGTCGAATGCGCGGACGACGGTGATTGTGGTGGAGACGGACACGAGCGCGAAGGTGCCGGGCTACGAGTCGTGGTGGGATGTGGCGGTGGCCGAGGTGTCGGAGTCGGAGAGCGTGCGTGCGGCGCGCGCGGCGTATGAAGAGGCGCGGAAGAAGGAGCGGTATCACCTGTAAGGTGGGCTGCGAGGCTGAGGAGACAGGAGAAGCAGAGATGGCGGAACGGTTGCAGAATTTCATCGACGGCGGCTGGCGGGATGCGGGCGCGGCGGCGTGTGTGGATGTGCTGAATCCAGCGACGGCGCGCGTGTTGGCGGAGGCTCCGTTGTCGCCGGCCGAGGCGGTGGATGCGGCGGCGAAGGCGGGGGCGGCGGCGTTTCGCGAGTGGCGGCGGACGCCGGCGGGCGAACGGATTCAACCGTTGTTCAAGCTGAAGATGTTGATGGAGGAGAACCTCGACGCGATCGCGCGGACGATTACGGAGGAGTGCGGCAAGACGTACAACGAGAGCGTCGGCGAGATGCGGCGGGCGATTGAGAACGTGGAGGTGGCCTGCGGGATTCCGTCGTTGATGCAGGGCGTGAACAACGAAGACATCGCGCCGGGGATTGATGAGCACATGATCCGGCAGCCGCTGGGCGTGGTGGCGGCGATCACGCCGTTCAACTTTCCGGGGATGATTCCGTTTTGGTTTTTACCGTATGGCGTGGCGACGGGGAATTGCTTTTTACTGAAGCCGTCGGAGCGGGTGCCGATGACGTCGGCGAAGCTGTTTGCGCTGATCGAGAAGGCGGGCTTTCCGAAGGGCGTGGTGCAGTTGGTGAACGGCGGGCGCGAGACGGTGAACGCGATTCTGGATCATCCGGAGATCAAGGCGGTGAGCTTTGTGGGATCGACGGCGACGGCGCGGTATATCTACTCGCGGGCGTCGGCGAATGGCAAGCGGGCGCAGTGTCAGGGCGGGGCGAAGAATCCGGTGGTGATCATGCCGGACGCCGATATGGAGATGACGACGAAGATCCTGGCCGATTCGGCGTTTGGCTGCGCGGGGCAGCGTTGCCTGGCGGCGTCGGTGGCGATTCCGGTAGGCGGGGCGCGGAAGGAAGTGAGCGAGCGGATGGCCGAGATTGCGCGGACGCGCAAGGTGGGCTACGGGTTGGAGAGCAGCGTGGAGATGGGACCGGTGATTTCGGCCGAGAGCAAGGCGCGGATCGAAGGGTTGATTGGGAAGGGCGTGGAAGAAGGCGCGTCGTTGATGGTGGATGGGCGCGGGCGGAAGGTGTCGGGGTGCGAGGACGGGTTCTTCGTGTTCCCGACGATTCTGGACAATGTGCCGCCGGCGGGTGAGATTGCGCGGACGGAGATTTTCGGGCCGGTGTTGAGTTTGATGCACGCGCAGACGATGGACGAAGCGATTGCGCTGGTGAATGAGCGCGCGTATGGCAACATGGCGTGCATTTTCACGAGCGATGGCGCGAGTGCGCGGCGGTTCCGCTACGAGGTGAACGCGGGCAACGTGGGCATCAACGTGGGTGTGGCGGCGCCGATGGCGTATTTTCCGTTTAGCGGTTGGGGCGAGAGTTTCTTTGGCGATCTGCATGCGCAGTCGCACCACGGCGTGGAGTTTTACACGCAGACGAAGGTGGTGGTGGAGCGGTGGCCGAGGGACTGGAGCCGGAAGTTTTAGTGGGTGGTGCGGCGTGGGCCGCGGAAAGGTGACGTTCGATGCCGGGATTCCGGTTTGGAAACGCCCCGTGTTCGTGGGGCACGTTGGAATTTGAAGATGCGAAGGGCGAGCAGATTGGCTTTGCCCAGATGCTCGATGAGCTGGCCGAGACGGGCTACACGGGCACGGAGTTGGGCGATTGGGGCTATATGCCTTCAGAGCCGGAGGCGCTGCGGGCGGAGTTGAGCAAGCGCGCGCTGGTGATGCTGGGGGCGTTCGTTCCGGTTGCGTTGAAGGAGGCGAGCGCACATGCGTCTGGCGTTGCAAACGCTGTCAAGACGGCGCGGCTATTGAAGGCCGTGGCGACGGAGCCGCTGCCTTACCTGGTGCTGGCCGATAACAATGGCACGGTGGCCGAGCGGACGCGGAATGCGGGCCGGGTGACGGCGGCGATGGGTTTGAGCGCGGCGGAGTGGAAGACGTTTGCGGCGGGGGCGAATGAAGTGGCGCGGGCGGTGCATGGGGAGACGGGTCTGCGGACGGTGTTTCATCATCACTGCGCGGGCTACGTGGAGACGCCGGGTGAGATTGCGACGTTTCTCGATCTGACGGATGCGTCGGTGATCGGGCTGGTGTTCGATACGGGGCACTACTGCTTTGGCGCGCAGGATGTGGACGTGGTGGGCGCGTTGCGGCGGTTTGCCGAGCGGGTTTGGTATGTGCATTTGAAGGACTGCGAGCCGGAGGTGGCGCGGCGGTCGAGGGCGGAGGGGTGGGATTACTTCACCTCGCTCAAGCACGGCGTGTTTTGCGAATTGGGCAAGGGCTGTGTGGATTTCGGCGGCGTGCTGCGGTGGTTGGATGAGCGCGGCTATGAGGGCTATGCGCTGGTGGAGCAGGATGTGTTGCCGGGGATGGGCGCGCCGAAAGAGCGCGCGGCGGAACCGGGAGTATTTGCGTTCGCTGGAAGCGAGCGTGGTGGGGACAAGGAGCTAAGAGATGACGAAGAGACTCGGCGCCGGGATCATCGGCGCCGGACGCATTGGACGTGTGCATGCCGAGACGCTGGCGTTCCGGCTGCCGGAGGTGACGCCGCTGGCGATTGCCGATGTGAACCGGGCGGCGGCCGAGGATGTGGCGGCGCGGTGCGGGATTCCGACGGTGGCGGCGAGCGCCGAGGAGATTCTGGCGCGGCCGGATATTGAAGCGGTGTTGATCTGCTCGTCGACGGACACGCATGCCGATCTTGTGGTGAAGGCGGCCGAGGCGGGTAAGCATATCTTCTGCGAGAAGCCGATTGACCATAGCCTGGAGAAGATCGACCGGGCGCTGGCAGCGGTGAAGAAGGCCGGGGTGAAGCTGCAAATTGGCTTTAACCGGCGGTTTGACGCGAACTTCGCGCGGGTGAAGGCAGCGGTGGCGAGCGGGGAGATTGGCGTGCCGCAGTTGATGCACATCATCAGCCGCGATCCGGGGCCGCCCCCGATCAGTTACGTGAAGGTGTCGGGCGGGATGTTTCTCGACATGACGATTCACGACTTCGACATGGCGCGGTTCCTGATGGGCTGCGAGGTGGAGGAGGTCTATACGGCCGCGGCGGTGATGGTGGATCCGGCCATTGGCGAGGCGGGCGATGTGGATACGGCGGTGGTGACGCTGCGGTTTGCCAACGGCGCGATTGGGACGATCGACAACAGCCGCAAGGCGGTGTATGGCTACGACCAGCGCGTGGAGGTGCTCGGCAGCAAGGGCTCGATTGCGACGGGGAACTGCTATCCGAACCAGGCGGTGGTGAGCACGGCGACGGAGGTGCGGCGGGATTTGCCGTTGAACTTCTTCATGGACCGCTACACGGAGAGCTTCGCGAATGAGCTGCGGGCGTTTGTGGAGGCGGTGGTGAAGGACACGGCGACTGCGGTGACGGGGATGGACGGGCGCATTCCGGTGGTGATGGGGATGGCGGCGCGGCGTTCGCATGATGAGAAGCGGGCGGTGAAGCTGAGCGAGATCGGGTAGGCGGCGAGGGACGCGGCGGCGGGGGGGCGCGGCGGGGTTGGCGGGCGCGCGGCGTGTGGTTGCTGATATGATTTGTGGCAAATGCACACACTGAGGATCGTGTGCCTGGGCACTGGGCTTGTGCTCGCCCAGGCCGTCGCGCAAACGGCCGGATCAGACGCGGGAGAGGCGTTCTACGAATCGACGGTGCGCCCCATTCTGCGCACGAACTGCTACGCCTGCCATACCGACAAAAACGTGAATAGCGGGTTGTCCGTGGAGACGCGGGAGTCGCTATTGAAGGGCGGCAATCGCGGCGCGGTGGTGGAACCGGGGGCGCCGGAGAAGAGCCTGCTCGTCAGAGCTTTGCGGCACGAGGGCGACGTGAAGATGCCGCCGGGAAAGAAGCTGGACGAGGCGAAGATTGCGGCGGTGGAGAAGTGGGTGAAGGACGGCATGGCGATGCCGGAGAAGTATCGCAAGGCCAAGCGGCTGGGGGCGGACCACTGGGCGTTTCAAGCGCCGAAGCGGGCGCCGCTGCCGGAGGTGAAGAACGCGCAGTGGGCGCGGAATGCGATTGACCGGTGGGTGCTGGCGAAGATTGAAGCGGCGAATCTCGCGCCTTCGCCTGAGGCGGATAAGGCGACGCTGCTGCGGCGGGTGAGTCTCGATCTGGTTGGCTTGCCGCCGACGCGGGAGGAGTTGAACGCATTTTTGGCTGACACGCGGCCCGATGCCTATGAGCGCGTGGTGGACCAGTTGCTGGCTTCGCCGCATTATGGCGAACGCTGGGCGCGGGACTGGTTGGACATGGCGCGGTATGCCGATAGCGATGGCTACACGATCGATGCGCCGCGCGATATGTGGCCGTATCGCGATTGGGTGATCCGGGCGATGAACGCGGACATGCCGTTTGACCGGTTTGTGATTGAGCAGTTCGCGGGTGATTTGCTGCCGAACGCGACGCGGGACCAGATCATTGCGACGGGCTTTCATCGCAACACGCCGAGCAATTACGAGGGCGGCATCGATTTCGAGCAGTATCGCGTGGAGGCGGTGGCGGACAGGGTGAATACAACCGGCGCTGTGTTTTTGGGGCTGACGCTGGGGTGCGCGCGGTGCCACGACCACAAGTACGATCCGGTGAGCCAGCGCGAGTATTACCAGATGTTCGCGTTTCTGAACAACGTGGATGAGGTGGATAAAGAAGCTGATCGCAAGTATTTCAACCGGCCGTTCCTCGACATCGGGACGGAAGAACAGATCGCCAAGTACAACGCGTGGGAAGAGCAGGTGAAGGATCTTGAGGACAAGATCAACATCTACATCGGGCAGTTTGTGGGCGATGCCGAGAAAGACGAGAAGTTGAAGGCGATGCGCAAGGAGGCCGGGGCGCTGCGGCGGAAGAAGCCGCCGGTGGTGCGGGCGCTGGTGATGCGCGACCGGACTGAGCCGAGGCAGAGCTACATTCACCTGGGCGGTGATTTTCTGCGCAAGGGCGCGACGGTGGAGCCGGGTGTGCCGGCGGCGGGATTGACGCCTCCGTTGACGCTGACGGGGGAGAAGCCGACGCGGCTGGATTTGGCGAAGTGGCTGGTGAGGCCGGATCATCCGCTGACGGCGCGGGTGACGGTGAACCGGCTGTGGCAGCGCTATTTCGGGCGCGGGATTGTGGACACGGAGAATGATTTCGGGACGCAGGGTGATAAGCCGACGCACCCGGAACTGCTCGATCACCTGGCGCTGGAGTTTGTCCAAAGCGGATGGAGCCAGAAGGCGATGCACCGGATGATTGTGATGTCGGCGACCTACCGGCAGGCGTCGAAGTACCGCAAAGACGCGGCGGCGGTGGATCCGGACAACCGGCTGCTGGCGCGGCAGAACCGGCTGCGGCTGGATGCGGAGATCATTCGCGATGCGTCGCTGGTGGCCAGCGGGTTGTTTGCGGCCAAGGTGGGCGGGCCGAGCGTGTATCCGCCGATTCCGGCGGGGGCGAATTCGGTGACGCAGGTGAAGCGCGAGTGGGCGACGGCCACGGGCGAGGACCGTTACCGGCGCGGGCTGTACACGTACTTCCAGCGGTCGGCGGGGCATCCGGGGTTGATTGTGTTTGACGCGCCGGACGGGTCGGTTTCGTGTACGCGGCGGGTGCGGTCGAATACGCCGCTGCAGGCGCTGACGCTGTTGAACGATGAAGCGCATGTGGAGTTCGCGGCGGCGCTTTCGGCGCGGGTGAGGAAGGAAGCGGCGACGGATGCGGAGCGGTTGAAGCTGGGCTACCTGTATGCGCTGGCGCGGGAGCCGCGGCAGACGGAACAGGAGCGATTCCTCCGATTTATCCAGGCGCGGCGCGACGCGGTGGCGGGCGGGGCGGCGGAGGAGAAGGTGTGGAACGCGGCGGCGCGGGCGCTGCTGAATCTCGACGAGTTCATGACGCGGGAGTAAGAGGGCGATGACCTACGACGAACGGTATATGCGAGTGCGCACGCGGCGGCAGTTGTTCCGCGACTGCGGTGTGGGCGTGGGCAAGGCGGCGCTGGCGAGCCTGCTGGTGGGCAACACGATGGGGGCGACGCGGAAGCCGCATTTCCCGCCGAAGATCGACAGCGTCATTTACTGTTTCATGGCGGGCGCGCCGAGCCAGTTCGAGTTGTTTGACTATAAGCCGGAGTTGCAGAAGTGGGACGCCAAGCCGGCGCCGGATGCGTTTATGAAGGGCAAGCGGTTCGCCTTCATGGACACGTTTGCCAAGGAGACGCCGAAGCTGTTGGGGAGCCGGCGGAAGTTCCAGCAGCATGGCAAAAGCGGGCTGTGGTTTTCCGATCTGTTTTCGCACATTGGTTCGATTGCCGATGATGTGACGATGGTGAGCGGGATTTCGACGGAGAACTTCAATCACGGTCCGGCGAAGCTGTTCTCGAACACGGGTTCGGTGCGGCCGGGGCGGCCGAGCATGGGCTCGTGGGTGACGTATGGGATTGGGAGCGAGTCGAACGATTTGCCGGGGTATGTGGTGTTGCAGTCGGGGCCGCGGGGACCAAGGGGCGGAGCCGCGGTGTGGGCGTCGGGATTTTTGCCGACGTCGTACCAGGGGTGCCGTTCCGGTCGGCGGGCGATCCGATTTTGAATTTGTCGACTCCAGGAGGAGTGGACGCGCATGAGCAGAAGGCGACGCTCGACCTGATTGGCGACATCAACCAACTGGAGCTGGCCGAGACGGGAGATTCGGAGATTCAGACCCGAATTTCTCAATATGAGATGGCCTACCGGATGCAGTCGAGCGGTCCGGAGCTGATCGATTTCTCGAAAGAGAGCGCGGCGACGATGGAGATGTACGGGGCCGAGCCGGGGAAGGCGTCGTATGCGAACAACTGCCTGCTGGCGCGGCGGCTGGTGGAGCGGGGCGTGCGGTTTGTGCAGTTGTATCACGCCGATTGGGATCACCACCAGGATTTGGACGAGCCGCTGACGAGCGTGTGCAAGGAAGTGGACCGGCCGACGATGGCGCTGATCCCCGACTTGAAGCAGCGCGGGCTGTCGGAGCGGACGCTGGTGATTTGGGGCGGCGAGTTTGGGCGGACGCCGATGGGCGAGGTGCGCGAGAAGGGCAAGATCGGGCGCAATCACCATATCGATGCGTTCACGATGATGTTTGCCGGGGGCGGGTTGCCGCCGGGGCGTGTGGTGGGCGGGACGGACGAGTTTGGGTTCAGCCCGACGGGCGATCGGATTGACGTGCACGATGTGCAGGCAACGATTCTGCATCTGCTGGGGCTGGATCACGAGAAGCTGACGTACCGCTTCATGGGGCGCGACTTCCGGCTGACGGATGTGGCGGGGCACGTGATCAAGCCGCTGGTATCCTGACAACGCAATGAAGACCAAGATGTGGACGAGACGGCAGGCGGTGAGCGGCCTGGTGGGAGCGGCGTGCGCGTGGGGCGCTCCGGATGCGGAAGCGGTGACGACGGGGGAGGTGTTCCGCGCGGGCGAGGGCGGGTATCACACGTATCGCATTCCGGCGTTGTTGGAGACGAAGAAAGGGACACTGTTGGCGTTTTGCGAGGGGCGGCGGGGTCGAGGAGCGATACGGGCGATATTGACCTGTTGCTGAAGCGGAGCACGGACGGGGGAAGACGTGGGGCGCGGTGCAGGTGATTTCGGACATGGGTCCGAACACGATTGGGAATCCGTGTCCGGTGCAGGATCGCAAGACGGGGCGGATCTTGCTGCCGCTCACGTTCAATCTGGGGAACGTGACGGAGAAGCAGATGATCGACCGCGCGGTGGAGGCGCGGCGGACGGTGTTCTCTGCCACAGCGACGATGATGGGAAGCGGTGGAGCGCGCCTAGGGAGATTACGGAGCAGACGCGGCGGGCGGATTGGACGTGGTATGCGACGGGTCCGGGGGAACGGCATTCAGACGAAGAAGGGGCGGATTGTGATTCCGTGCGATCACGTGGAGGAGGGGACGAAGGAGAAGTACTCGCACGTGATCTATAGCGACGACGGCGGGGAGACGTGGAGGATCGGCGGCAGGGCGGGGGCTGGGACGAACGAGTGCGCGGTGGTGGAGTTGCGGGATGGTTCGCTGCTGTTGAACATGCGGAGCTATCACGGGAAGAACCGGCGGGCGGTGGCGGTGAGTGTGGATGGCGGGTTGACGTGGGCGAGACGCGATGGGATGAGGCGCTGGTGGAGCCGGTGTGCGAGGCGAGTCTGATTGCGGCGGGGGGCGTGCTGTATTTTTCGAATCCGGCGTCGACGAAGCGGGAGCGGATGACGGTGCGCGCCTCGCGGGATGAGGGCGCGACGTGGGTGGAGCGGGTATTGCACGCGGGTCCGGCGGCGTATTCGTCGCTGGCGACGGTGGGCAAGCGGGATTTGGGGTGTTTGTATGAGTGCGGGGAGCAGGGTCCGTATGAGCGGATCGTGTTCGCGCGGTTTGCGAGGAAGTGGCTGCGGGGGGAGTGAGCGAACGGAGGGAGGGCGGGGTCAGCCACGGCCAAAGCGTGCGGTGAGATAGCCGGCGAGGTTGGCGAGTTGCCAGAGCAGGAGCAGTGACCACAGGCGCAGTGCGGGCAGGCCGGGGTGGCGCTGCCAGGCGATGGCAAACCAGCGGGGGAGTTGGAGGTGGAATCCGAAGTGGTCGCGTAGGCGGCCAGTGCCGCGTTCGCCGGTGGTGCGGTGAAAACGGTTGGCGCCCTGGCCGTAGGAGAAGTGCTGGCGGCAGAAGGAGGCGCAGTCGAGCGGGTGGCAGTGGCGGATAAGGGCGCCGGGGACGTAGCGCATGGGGTGGCCGCCTTCGAGCCAGCGGGCGCAGAGGTCGCGGTCTTCGGAGGCGAAGCGGTAACGCTCGTCGAAGCCGCCGAGGGCGAGGAAGGTTGCCCGGGGAAGGGCCATGTTGTTTGTGGCGAAGAAGCGGGCGTGGGTGGGGTCGGGGTTATAGAAGGCGTAGACGATTTCGACGATGAACTGGCTGGCTTCGGAGTAGGGGTTGGCAGGGAGTCCATTGAGGGTGCGGCCGCCGAGGAGTGCGTTGGGTGCAGTGGTGTGGGCGTGGTGGAAAGCGGTGAGCCAGGCGGGGGTGGGTTCGCAATCGTCGTCGATGAAGGCGAGGTAGCGGCCGGCGGCGTGCTGCGCGCCGAGGTTGCGGCCATAAGCGGGGCCGGCGTGAGGGCAGGTGAACAGGCGGAGGTTGAGGCCAGGGGGCGGTTGGAGGTGGAGTGGGGAGGCGCTGCCGTCGTCGACGACGATGACTTCGAAGCGGTGGCGGGGGAAGTCGAGCGCGGCGAGGAAGCCGAGAAGGGCGTGGAGCTGGGCGGGGCGATCGCGCGTGGTGACGATGACGGAGTAGTCGACGGCCTCAGGCATCGGGGGAGAGCACCTGCTTTCGGTCGGCTAAGGAAAGGAAGCGGACGCGGTTGTACTCGAAGTCGCTGAGGATTTCGGCGGAGCGGCCGGGGCCGGTGAGGTAACCGAGGAACTGGCCGAGTCCGTCGATGGCGAGTCCGAACCAGAGCATGGGAGCGATGCGGAGGAGGAGCGAAGAGGGGCGGCCGGGGGGAGGAGGAGTTCGCGGGCGATGCGGGCGAAGCGGACGAGGGGATGAGCGGTGAGGCGGCGGCGTAAAAGAGTTTGCGGGGGAGCGGCCAGGAGGCGGCGCGGTAACCGCCAAAGCGCCAGCCGCCGTAGAACTGGACCTTGGTCCAAATGGGGAACTGGGCGAAGTTGAGGTGGGCGACGCGGGCTCTGGGTTCGAGGAAAAGCCGGCGGCCGGCGGCGGACATCTCGTAGTGGAGGACGGTTTCGGCTTCGAGCTTTTCGGCGAGTTGGGGACCGTAGGCGAGCAGTTCGCCGCGCTTGTAGCTGGAGTTATGGCCGGGGAGGAAGGGGCGGAGGCCGGCGGGAGAGGGGTCCATCCAGGCGCTGTAGGCGATGAGGAAGTCGCACCAACTGACGACGGAGCCGGGGTTGCCGTTGCGGAAGACGGGTCCGACGACGGAGTAGGGGTGCTGGTGGGCGTCGATGAGGGCTTGGGCCCAGCCGGGGTCGGGGAAGCAGTGGTCTTCGCCGAAGACGACGAGGGGGGCGGAGGCGCGGCGGACGCCTTCGGCGTTGGCGGCGGCGACGGAGACTTCGGCGGGAAGGGTGACGGTGGTGATGGAGTGGAAAGGGGCGGCGTCGTGCGGGGGGACCTCGGCGGGGCCGTTCATGGCGATGATGACGAGCTCAAGGGAGGAGGCGGCTTCCTGGCGTTTAAGGCGTTGGACGGTGGCACGGATAGCGGGGTAGCCGCCAGAGGCGGCGAGGATGACGGAGAGGGCTGGGGTCAAGCGTGGGCTCCGGTTTGCCGGATGGCGAGCGGGGCGCATACCTCGACGGCGGCGGCGGCTTCGCGGATGGTGCAGGGCACACGCGAGCCGGTGTGGATGGCAGCGGCGAATTCGCTCCATTGGATGTAGTAGGAGTCAAGCCAGTCGCCTCCGGTGCGGAGGCTCACGAGGAGCGCGGGGAGTTGGGAGAGGTATTGGGTGATTTCGGCGAGTTGGGCGTGGAGGCCGAGGTGGTGGGGTTCCGTGAGGCGGAAGGCGTTGGCGCGCTGGCAAGAGAACTCGATGGAGGCGCGGCTGCTGGCGATGTGGAGGTTGTGGTCATTAAGGCCCTGGCGGGCCATGACGGTGGTGAAGAGCGTGCCGTTTGCGAGCGAGCCGGAGATAGCGGCGCTCTCGGAATCGCGATTGCTGCTGAGGAGGGAGGCGTGGGCGGTTTGGATGGGGGAGCCGGCGAGGAAGGCGAAGAGGTCGATGTGGTGGACGCCGATGTCCATGAGGACGGAGCCGGCGATGCCGGGGTCGTGGTTCCAGGGGGCGCGGGGGCGGGTGGGAGAGATCCAGACGCCGCGGAGGGCGAAGAGTTGGCCGAGGGCGCCGGAGTGGAGGATGGCTTTAGCTTTGCGGACGAGGCGGTGGCAGCGGAGGTTGTGACCAACGGCGACGACACGGCCGGAAGATTCGGCGCGGGCGATGAGTTGGGGGATCTGATCGGGGAGGGAGGTGAGGGGCTTTTCGACGAAGACGTGTTTACCGGAGTCGAGGGCGGCGAGGAGGAGTTCGGCGTGTGAGGCGGGGAGTGAGGATGGCGATGGCGTCGAGGAGGGTCGGCGATGAGGCGTTGGGGGGAGCCGCAGGGGGCGGCGGCGGGGAGTTGAGAGGCGAGTTTGGCGGCGCGGGCGGGGTCGGCGTCGTGGACGAGGCGGACGCGGAGTTGAGGAGCCTGCGGAAGGCGGGCCAATGGAGGTGTTCGGCGGCATAGCCTGCGCCGATGACTCCGAGGTTGAGGACCTCAGGGCAAGCCCTGATTTTAGCAGGGGCGCAGGCCGACCCTCAATGCCGCAGGCCGGCGAGCACGTGCTGGTAGACGGGCTTCAACCACTTGGCGTAGCGTTCATTGCGGCCGTGAACGGCGGCGGCGTAGACGGCGCGCATGCGGCGAGCGACGGGGCCGACCGTGCCGTCGCCGACGAGGCGGTGATCGACGCGGGTGACGGGGGCGATTTCGACGGCGGTGCCGGTGAGGAAGACCTCGTCGGCGATGTAGAGCTCGGTGCGGTCGACGGGGCGCTCGATCACGTCCATGTGGAGTTCCTGGTGGGCGAGTTCGATGACGGAGGCGCGGGTGATGCCTTCGAGGATGTTCTCTGACGCGGCGGGGGTGACGAGGGCACCGTTGCGAACGAGGAAGAGATTGCAGGCCGAGCCTTCGGCGACGTGGCCGCTTTCGTTGAGGAAGATGGCTTCGTCGAAGCCGTTTGCCTGGGCTTCCATGGTGGCCAGCACGCTGTTGACGTAGGCTCCGCAGATTTTGGCGCGGCTGGGGATGGCGTTGTCTTCGAGGCGACGCCAGGAGGAGACGCAGGCGTGGATGCCGTTGTCGCTGGGGAGGTAGACGCCGAAGGGCATGGCGGCGATGAGGAAGTTGGATTTGCCGTCGGGTTTGACGCCGATTTTGGGGGTGGACATGTAGCAGAGCGGGCGGACGTAGAGGTCGGCGCGGAAGTGGTTGAGGCGGATGAGTTCGCAGGTGAGCTCGACAAGTTCGCGGGGGCTTGCCGGGGTCGATGCCGAGGATGCGGCAGTTGGCGATCCAGCGGCGGTAGTGTTCTTCGCAACGGACAAGGAACATCTCTTCGCGTTCGGCGGACCAGTAGCCGCGGATGCCTTCAAAGACGCCGGTGCCGTAGTGGAAGGCGTGGGTCAACACCGGGACGCGGGCCTGGGAGAGGGGGACGATGTCGTTCTCAAAGTAGACGAGGGTATCGGGGTTGGTTTCAAGCATGGACGAACTCCTCGGCGGGAACGCGTTCGCGGCCGACGGCGAGGGCGCGGCGGTCGAGTTCCAGCCAGCGGTCGGACTTGATGAGACGCTTGAGGGCGCTTTCGATGGGGGAATCGGGCAGGGCGTGGGAGAGGCTGAGGAAGGCGCCGAGCATGACGATGTTGAGGGCCTTGGCGCTGCCGAGGGAGTCGGCGATTTCGGCGAAGGGCTGGGCGACGACGCGGAGGTCGTGGCGGGCGCAGTCGGCGGGGATGGAATCGCCGTTGTAGATGACGACGCCGCCGGGCTCGACCGAGGCGATGAATTTGCGCAGGCTGGGTTCGTTGAGGGCGAGGAGGGCGTTGGGGCGGGAGACGACGGGGGAGTCGATTTCGTTCGAGCAGAGGCGGACGTGGCAGTTGGAGGTGCCGCTGCGCATTTCGGGGCCGTAGCTGGGGAGCCAACTGACGTGGAGGCCGGCGTCCATGCCTGCTTCGGCGAGGAGCTGGCCGAGGAGAAGAACGCCCTGGCCGCCGAAGCCGGCGACGCGGATGCGCCAGTCGAGAGGCTCGTCGGAGGCGTGCGGGGGCGTGGGTTCGGCGGAGGGGAGGCGGAGGATGCGCGGGAGTTCGGTGAGGCGCGTCATCCGGGCGGGCTCGGGGGGCGCGGTGCGTTCGGCGGTGCGGTCGCATTTCACGCCGAGGGGGAAGCTTTTTTCCATGACGTCGTGGACGTGCTTTTGGGCGTCGACGGGGTCGAGCTTCCAGATGGTGGGGCAGGGGCTGAGGAACTCGACGAGGGAGAAGCCGAGGCCGGCGATCTGGGTTTCGAGCGCTTTGCGGATGGCCTTGCGGGCGAGCATGATCTGCTTCACGTTGCCGAGCGAGACGCGTTCGATGTAGGTGGGGCCGTCGAGGGCGGAGAGCATTTCGCCGACCTTCATGGGGGCGCCGTCGTGGTGGAAGTCGCGGCCGGTGGGTGAGGTGGTGGTCTTTTGGCCGAGGAGGGTGGTGGGGCCATCTGGCCGCCGGTCATGCCGTAGATGGCGTTGTTGACGAAGATGGTGGTGATGTTTTCGCCGCGGTTGGCGGCGTGGAGGATTTCGGCCGAACCGATGGCGGCGAGGTCGCCGTCGCCCTGGTAGGAGATGACGATGGCATGGGGGTGGGCGCGTTTGACGGCGGTGGCGACGGCGGCGGCGCGGCCGTGGGCGACCTGGACGTTGCCGACGTCGAAGTAGTAATAGGCGAAGACGGAGCAGCCGACGGGGGAGATTAAGATCGTACGGTCCTGAATGCCGAGGTCGGTGATGGCTTCGGCGAGGAGCTTGTGGACGATGCCGTGGCCGCAGCCGGGGCAGTAGTGAGTCTGGCGGTGGAGTTCGCTTTTGCGTTCATAGTCCTCGTAGAGGCACTCGGGCTTTTCGTGGAGGATGGCGTAGTTAGGCATGGAGGGTCACCTCTTCGCGGACGCGGCGCAGGACGAACGATGCGATCTCTTCGGCGGTGGGGAGGTTGCCGCCGCAACGGCCGTAGAAGTCGACGGGGGCGCGGCCGGCAAGGGCGAGGCGGACGTCGTCGACCATCTGGCCGGTGCTCATTTCGGAGACAAAGAAGTGGTGGGCGCGTTTGGCAAGGCGGCGGATCTCTTCATCCGGGAAAGGGTACAGGGTTATGGGACGAAGGAGACCCACCGCGATGCCGCGCGCGAAGGTCCTCGACGACGTGTTTGAGGATGCGGGCGACGATGCCGTAGCCGACGAGGATGTAGTCGGCATCGTCGGTACGGTAGCGCTCAAAGCGAACCTCATTGCGTTCGGCGAGTTTGTATTTGTGTTCGAGATGGCGGATGTGTTCCTCAAGCTCGTCGGGTTGGAGGAAGATGCTGCTGACGAGATTCTTGCGGGTGGCGGCGTCGCCACGGACGGACCATTCGGGCGGCGGAGGCAGGACGGGGGCATCGGGGAACTCGACGGGTTCCATCATCTGGCCGATGACGCCGTCGGTGAGGACGAAGACGGGGTTGCGGTATTGATCGGCGAGTTCGAAGGCGAGGCGGGTGAGATCGGACATCTCCTGGACGGAGGCGGGGGCGAGGACGAGGGTGCGGTAGCAGCCGTGGCCGCCGTTTTTGACCACTTGCAGGTAGTCGCTTTGTTCGGGGGCGATGTTGCCGAGGCCGGGGCCGCCGCGCATGATGTCGGCGATGACGCAGGGCAGCTCGGCGCCGGCGAGGTAGCTGATGCCTTCGCTCATGAGGCTGATACCGGGGCCGCTGGAGGCGGTCATGACGCGTTGTCCGGAGGCGGCGGCGCCGTAGACCATGTTGATGGCGGCGACTTCGCTTTCGGCCTGGAGGAAGACGCCGCCCGATTGCGGCATGTACCAGGCGGCGGCTTCGGTGATCTCATTGGCCGGCGTGATGGGGTAGCCGTAGAAGGCGCGGCAGCCGGCGAGGATGGCGCCTTTGACGATGGCTTCGTTGCCCTTGAGGAGTTGTTTGGCCATGGCGTGTTCCTTTCTCACGCGGCGGCGGCTTCGCGCTTGAAGACGCGGAGGGCGCCGGGTTCGGGGCAGGTGTAGAAGCAGAGTCCGCAGCCGTTGCAGCCGTGGCCGAGGTATTGAGCGGGATGGTAGCCGAGGTGGTTGAGGCGATCGGCCATGTGGAGGACCTTGGGGACGCAGGAGGCGACGCAGAGGCCGCAGCCTTTGCACTCTTCGGGGTTGATCTCGACGTAGCCGCGGTCGCCGTTGGCATTCTCAATGAACATCGTTGTTCCTCACTTCATCAGGACGGGTTTGGGATCGAGGTAACGGGCGCGGACGGCGAAGTCGTACAACTGGTCGCGGAACTTGGGTTCGGCGATCTGGATGAGGGCTTCGGCGCGCTGGCGAAGGGTTTTGCCGTGGAGGTTGGCGATGCCGTGTTCGGTGATGACGTAGTGGACGTCGGCGCGGGAGGTGACGACGCCGGCGCCGGGGTCGAGCACGGGGGCGATGCGGGAGATGGTTCCGTTCTTGGCGGTGGAGGGGAGGGCGATGATGGGGAGGCCGCCTCGGGAGTGGGCCGCGCCTCGGATGAAGTCGACTTGGCCGCCGAAGCCGGAGTAAGGATGAGTGCCGATGGAGTCGGAGCAGACCTGGCCGGTGAGGTCGATTTGGAGGGCGGAGTTGATGGCGACCATGCGGTCGTTGCGGGCAATGATGAACGGATCGTTGGTGTATTTGATGGGGTGGAATTCGAAGAGCGAATTGTTGTCGATGAAGTCAAATAGCTTGCGTGTGCCGAGCATGAAGCCGGCGATGAGTTTGCCGGGTGGAGGCTCTTGCGGGCGCCGTTCATGACGCCGCTTTCGATCAAGGGGATGATGCCGTCGGAGAACATCTCGGTGTGGAGGCCGAGGTTGCGGTGGTGGGCGAGGCAGGCGAGGACGGCGTCGGGGATGGCGCCGATGCCCATCTGGAGCGTGGCGCCATTGGGAATGAGGGAGGCGACGTGGGCGGCGATGCGGAGTTGGACGGGGTCGGCCTTTTCGACGGTGAGTTCAGGGAGTTCGTGTTCGGCTTCGACGATGGCGTGGACGTCTTGCACATGAAGGAAGCTGTCACCCATGGCGCGGGGCATGCGCGGGTTGACCTGTGCGATGACGAACTTGCCGTGCTTGGCGGCGGTGAGGGTGCAATCGACGCTGACGCCGAGGCTCATGTTGCCGAAGCGGTCGGGCGGGGAGACCTGGAGGAGGACGACATCGAGTTCCTTGGCACCGCTGGAGAAGAGGCCTTCGATTTCGTGGAGGAAGATGGGCGTGTAGTCGGCGCGGCCTTCGTTGACGGCGCCGCGGACGTTGGCGCCGATGAAGAGGGCGTTGGCGCGGAAGATGCCTTCAAACTCGGGGCGCGTGTAATCGGCGTTGCCCAGGGTGAGCATGTGCACGATTTCGACGTTGCGGAGGCGGGGGCCTGGCGGACGAGGGCCTCGACGAGGGCGTTGGAGGTGCCGCTGCCGGGGTGGATGTAGACGGTGTCGCCGGAGCAGACGGCCTCCATGGCGCGGTCGGCGGTGGTGAGTTTGGATTGGTATTCGTTGAGCCAGCTCATGGCGTTGATGCGAAGTATTCGATGCGTTAATAACCGAATAAGCGCTCTTCCTAGCCTGAGTTTGCACCTGGGCGAAGTGCTCGTCAAGCACTATTTTTCAACTAGTTGAGATGGGAACCACGTTTACGTGGGTGTAACTTTGGGATGTTGTTGGGAGACAAGGGATTAGGGGGATATGGCGCAGGGGGGCGGTGGCGGCGCGGGGGGGGAACGGGGCTGCGCGAGACCGGGCTGGCGGCTGATGCTGGATTGTGAGGACTGCCTGCAGCGGGTGTCCGGGAGTGGGAGTGGGGAGGGGGGGTACGGATCTTCGTGACGCGGTGGCGTCTTGCGCGAGTCATCGGGCCGCCGTGGGGTAACGGATGTCTCCTGGAAGCAGCTTACTCCAGGTGGTAAAGGCCAAGCACCTCATTCAAGCACGCTTGGGCGAAGATCCACGAGTTGGCAGCGCAGGTGTCCTCCACAAATGCGCAATACCAGCGTGCCTTAGCAGTAAACGCGCCGATCGCGTCGTCCAGGATCGTCGCCCGCCTAGGCAAAAACCAGACGCCGGCCGATGGGCTCCGGGATCGGATCACCAAATTCCTTGGCGGTCTCAATCCACAAGCTCATGGCCTCTTGGGCGTTGCGCAAGGCTTCCTCCTGTGAGTCGCCGTGAGCCGCGCACCCGGCAAGTTGAGGGACCTCCGCAATGTAGGCGTCGTCTTCCTTACTCCAGTAGATGATCACTTCATACTTGGTCATTCGCCACCTAATTTTGCTTCGAGAATCACTGCCCTGACTTGTTTCACCTGATAAGGCTTGGCGTGCGCGCCGGCTCGTTGGAGGTTGATTTTGGCGGCAACACCGTTCTTGCGAAACATGTGATGGCTGCCGCGTACACGCTTGTCAAAACCCAAGCTCTCAAGTAGATGACACAAGTCGTCGAAACGAATCGCGGCGTCGGCTGTCCCGCTCAGAACCCGTCGAAGGACTTGGTCTGATGCCACGCCAATATCTTACCAATTGGTGCGAGATGCCGAATACTCGCGGGAAGTGGCACAGGATGGACAAACCGGCACGAATCAGGGCATCGTACCGGGTGTTCGGCTCTCCGGGCGATCGGCGGCGGAACTGAGGGCTAGGGTTTGGCGGGGGGCGGGAGTTCGGTGATGCCGGCGATCCAGTAGGAGAGGTCGGCGTCGTTCTGGTGGACGGTGGCTTTGATGCGCTGGCCGGTGTGGAGGCGGGCGAACTCGGCGGGGTCCTTGACGGGGAACTCCATGGTCATGGCGGCCATCCAGAGTTTGCCGGCGTCGTTTTTGATGTCGTCGTGTTTGATTTCGGCGATGTTCTTGGAGGGGTCGAGGCGGGTGATTTCGCCAGTGAGAGCGAATTGGGAGTAGGTGACGGGTTTCTGGTAGGCGCAGGCGGCGAGGAGGAAGGCGGCGAGTGCAAGGAGTGCGGGTTTCATGGCTCCAATTCCATTATGATGTACGGCAGCAGCGGGCCGACGGCCGGAGGCCCGAGGATAGGAGATCGAGATGAGTTTGACGAGACGCGATTTAGGGCGGATGACGGCGGCGGCGATGGCGGCGGGGCCGTTGATGGCGAAGCCGAATTCGACGTTTGGCGGCGTGCGGATCGGGGTGATCACGTACAGCTTCCGGGCGTTGCCGGGGAGCGCGGAGGAGACGCTGAAACACATCACCGATTGCGGCATCAGCCAGATTGAGCTGATGAGCACGGTGGCCGAGAGCTATGCGGGGGCGCCGTTGCCGGTGATGCGGCCGATGGTGGGCGGGATGAAGAAGGGCGGCGGCGGGAAGAAGATGGGTCCGACGCCGGAGCAGATCGCGGAGCGGAAGAAGGCAGCCGAGGCGGTGTCGGCGTGGCGGTTGAAGGCGCCGATGGCGAAGTACAAGGCGTTCCGGAAGATGTATGAAGACGCGGGGGTGAAGATCTACTGCTTCAAGCTGCCGCCGACGCTCGAGATGCCGGATGGGGAGTATGAGTACATCTGGAATGTAGCCGAGACGCTGGGGGCGGACCACATCACGATGGAGTTGCCGGAGAACGATGCGTTGCTGGCGCGCGTGGCGGCATATGCGGCGAAGCGGAAGCTGGCGATTGCGTTTCACACGCACGGGCAGGGCGGATCGACGATGTTCGATAAGGTGCTGGGGGCGTCGGCGTACACGGCGTTGAATTTGGATGTGGGGCACTACTTTGGGGTGACGGGCGAGTCGCCGGTGCCCATCGTGGAGAAGTATCAGGCGCGGATCAAGAGTCTGCACCTGAAGGACCGCAAAGCGCCGGAAGGCGGGCGGGGCGGGGCGAACGCGCCTTGGGGGCAGGGCGGGACTCCGTTGAAGGAGCTGCTGCAGGTGATGAAGAAGAAGGGCTACAAGTTCCCGGGCAGCATTGAGTATGAGTATGAGACGCCGGAGGGGTCGAGTGTGATCGCCGAGGTGAAGAAGTGCGTGCAGTACTGCAAGGAAGCGCTGGCGTGAGGCGGCGGGAGTTTTTGGCCGGCGGGGTGGGCGCGGGATTCGCGGGGGCTGGGCTGGCGACGGCCCAGCCCGCCCGCAAGCCCAATGTGGTTTTGATCATGGCCGATGATTTCGGCTATGAGTGTTTGGGCTGCAACGGGGCGACAACGTACAAGACGCCGAACCTGGATGCGCTGGCGCGGCGGGGGGTGCGATACACGAACGCGCATGCGACGCCGCTGTGCACGCCGACGCGGGTGCAGTTGATGACGGGGAAGTACAACCATCGCAACTACACGGAGTTTGGGGCGCTGAAGCCGGGTGAGTTCACGTTTGCGCACATGATGCAGAAGGCGGGCTACCGGACGTGCGCGGTGGGTAAGTGGCAACTGGCTGGCAGCGTGCCGGGGACCAAGCAGCGCGGCGTGGGGCAGTTGCCGGACGAGGCGGGGTTCGATGAGCATTGCCTGTGGCAGGTGAAGACGCGGGGGGAGCGGTATTGGGATCCGGTGCTAGTGGCCAACGGCAAGGCGCTGCCGGAGAAGAAGGGGCAGTTTGGGCCGGATGTGTTCGCGGAGTTTGCGGCGCAGTTCATGGAGACGAACCGGGCGCGGCCGTTCTTCCTGTATTACCCGATGGCGTTGACGCATGATCCGTTTTTGGCGACGCCGCGGAGCAAGGGCTTTCGCGAAGAGGACAAGCGGCGGAGCGATCCGAAGTGGTTTGCCGATTTCACGGCGTACATGGATGAGAAGGCCGGGCAGGTGATTGCGCAGGTGGACAAGCTGGGGCTTGGGCGGGACACGCTGATTCTGTTCACGGGCGACAACGGGACGCATCCGTCGATTACGACGCCGACGGTGAACGGACCGTACAAGGGCGGCAAGGGCGGGACGCTGATGAACGGGACGCATGTGCCGCTGATCACGGCGTGGCGCGGGCGCGGGGCCGAGGGGAAGGTGAATGAGGACCTGATCGATTTCACCGATGTGATGCCGACGATGGCCGAGGCCACGGGCGCAAGGATGCCGGAAGATCATCCGCGCGATGGGCGGAGCTTTCTGGCGCAGATCGAGGGCAAGAAGGGGAACCCGCGGGAGTGGATTTTCTGCCACTACGATCCGCGCTGGGGCGGGCGAACCGCGGCGCGATGGGTGATGGACAAGAGGTGGAAGCTGTATGGCGACGGGCGGTTCTTCGATCTGCAGCGCGATGTAGAAGAGAAGACGCCGATCGCGGAGCTGACGCCGGAGATGCGGGCGGTGCGGGGGCGGTTTGAGTCCGTGCTGGCGCGGATGAAGGCGTAGGCGCGCGGTGGGCGGCCGCGGTGGCGCGCCCGCGACTGCAGCCGCCTCTCAGCGATGAACGGCGGGGCGGCGCGGGGGGCGCTTGAGGCCGTCGGGGAAGTCGGCTGAGCGGGAGGCCTTGGGGCTGCGGAGGTTTTGCGCGTTGCCGCGATCGGGCCAGAGGGGCATCTGCATTCCTCCGGTTTCCTCAAGGACTTCGAAGAGGCGTTTGCGCATCTGGTTGATGGTGGGCTGGTGGGCCTCGCTGAAGATGAGGTTGTTGGATTCGAGCGGGTCTTGCTGGAGGTCGTAGAGCTCGTCGGTATCCCAGATGCCGTGGTAGCGGATGAACTTGTAGCGGTCGCCTCGGAGGGCGTGGATGGTGGGCGTTTGGGGGAAGTTGCGTTCCCAGTAGTATTCGTAGAGGAGTTCCTTGCGCCAGTTGGCGGGAGCGTTGCCGGAAGCGACGGGGAGCCAGCTTTGGCCGTCGCCGCCGGAGGGAGCAGTGAGGCCCATCGCGTCGAAGACGGTGGGCATGATGTCGAGTCCGGCGACGACTTCGCGGGCGGTGCGTCCGCCGGAGAAGAGCTCAGGGCAGCGGGCGAGGAGGGGGACGCGCATCGACTCTTCGTAGGCGGTGCGTTTGTCGATGAGGCCGTGTTCGCCGAAGGCGAAGCCGTTGTCGCCCATGTAAATGACGAGGGTAGAGTCGAGTTCGCCGCGTTGCTTGAGGGTGTCGAAGACGCGGCCGATGGAGTCGTCGACGGAGCAGAGGGCTTCGGCGTATTGCTTGTAGAAGTGGGCGATGTCGAGGTTGGAGTGATAGGGGTATTCGACGCCGTGCCAGGAGTTGCGCTGGTTCTGGACCCACATGGGGCGGCCTCGGGCCATGTCGCCGGTGGCGGCCATGGTGGCGGGATACTTGAATTCCTTGCCGTCGTACTTGCCTTTGTGGCGCTCGGCGACTTCGAATTCGGCGTGGACGGCTTTGTGGGAGAGGTAGAGGAAGTAGGGCTGGTCCTTCTTGCGGGAGTTGAGCCAGTCGACGGCGTAGTCAGTGAGTTCGTCGGTGATGTAGCCCTTTTGCGGGACCTTCTTGCCGTTGACGTTAAGGCCGTTGGGCGAAGGCGAGTAGGTGCCTTGGCCGCGGAAGCTGACCCAGTGATCGAAGCCGGGTTGCGGGGCGTCGGTTTCGCCGCCCATGTGGAACTTGCCGATGAAGGCGGTGGAGTAGCCGGCCTGTTGGAGGTATTGGGGGAAGAGCGTGGTGCCGGGCGGGATGGAGGTGTTGTTGTCGATGATGCGGTGTTTGTGGGCGTATTTGCCGGTGAGGACGGAGGCGCGGCTGGGGCTGCAGAGGGCGGTGGTGACAAAGGCGTTGGGGAAGTGGCAGCCTTCGCGGGCCATGCGGTCCATTTGCGGGGTTTCGAGCCATTCCTGGCCCTTGAGAAAACCCATGGCGTCGTAGCGGTGATCGTCAGAGAGGATGAAGATGACGTTGCGCGGCTTGTTGCCGTTGCGGGCGGGACGTTGCAGGGCGCCCTGCTGGGCAAGAGCGGACGCGGCTCCGGCGGCGAGGCCGCCCAGCATGCTTCTACGTTTCATGGATACGATCACCTCCTGGAGTGGTCCGAGGATCTCACGTGGTGGCTTTGGTAGCAAACAGAGGATCGTCATCACGCCCTGGGGTGTGGGGTGGTGCAGCCCGCTAGAGCGAGTTCACCAGTTTGCCGTTTTCATCGATGTGGGGGTAGGGGCCGCCACGGCGGAAACGGTCGAGGATGAAGTCGTCGTATTGGGGCGTGGGTTCGAAGTAGCCGCCTTTGCGGATGTGCTCCTTGATGCGGGCCTCGTCGAGTTCGATGCCGAGGCCGGGGGTGTCGGGGACGGTGATGAAGCCGCGGTTGACGATGGGCTTGGAGGGGCCGGTGACGAGCGAGTCCCACCAGGGGATGTCGACGGCGTGGTTTTCCATGGCGAGGAAATCCTTGAGGGTGGCGATCATGTGGACGCTGGCGAGGCAGCCGACAGGGGAGCCTGCAAAGTGGATGGCGGTTTGGACGCCGTGGAGCGAGGCGTAGTCGGCGATGCGTTTGGTTTCGCGGATGGCGCCGGAGGTAAGCGGATCGGGGTGGATGATGTCGACGGCGCGGTTATCGATGAGTTCCTTGAAGCCTTCCTCGAGGCCGAAGAGGCTTTCGCCGGTGGCGATGGGGGTGACGGTGGCGTCGCAGAGATCGCGGTAGGCGCGCCAGTTCATGGGGGCATCGCCGCCGGGTCCGAGATGGCCGATCTGAATCATGTCTTCGGCCCAGGCGAGGTCGTATTTTTCGAAGGCGCGGGCGTAGCGGATGCTGTCATTCAGATCGAGAGGTCCGAAATGGTCGGTGGCGAGCGGGGCTTCAAAGCCGATGGCGTCGCGGACGGCCTGGATGTATTCGCAGAGGTATTCGAGGCCTTTGACCGTGGCCGTGCCGCGGGCGTTGACGGCGCCGGGGCGTTTGGCGACGAGGCGGGTGCCGAGGTCCATTTTGAAGTAGGTGAAGCCGTTCTCTTTGCGCTTTTTGAGGCGTGTGGCGAAGACGGCGGGGTCTTCGCTTTGGTCGGTGTCGCAATAGACGCGGATGCGGTCGCGGTATTTGGAACCGATGAGGCGCCAGGCGGGGACGCCGTGGACTTTGCCGGCGATATCGTGGAGGGCCATGTCGATGGCGCTGTAGCCGCCGCCGAGGCGCTGCTGGCCGGCGAAGTTGCGGAGGGAATCGAGGATGGGCTCGATGGCGAGCGGGTTCTTGCCGATGATGTGGGGCTTAAGAACGAGGGCAGTGCCTTCGCGTCCGGCGTCGCGGACTTCGCCAAGGCCGTAGACGCCCTGGTTGGTATCGATGCGGATGACGGGGTAGTCGTAGTTGGATGCGATCAGGACGGATCGCATGTCGGTGATTTTTAGTTGGCTGGGGGCTGAGTTTTTATTCAGCGCGACGGGCCGGGATGATTGCGCGGATGACGAGCCTTCGGTGAGTTTGAACAGTCCGGCGAAGGCGGCGGTACGAGCAAGGAAGATGCGCCGGTTGAGGCGGCGGCGAGAAATGGGGAACAAAGTCCACCTCCTTGGCCACATACAGTACGCCTATTGGGGGTGGAAGCGAGGGGTGGGAGAACGGCGGGGTGGAGAGCAAGGGTGGAGACGCAGGGATCTCGCGGCGGACAGTGTGAGCGCGGCGGCGCGGGTTTAGCCTCGAAGGGCGACTTCCCAGGGCTTCTTGTCGCGCTTGACGTCGCGGTCGACGACGCGGTCGTAGAGGTGGACCTGGTTTACGGTGCCGAGGCCTTCGTTGTAGAGGCTGGTGAGGTCGAGGGCTTGGCGGAGGTCTTCGGTGAAGGCGTGGAGGGACTTGAGGTGTTCGGCGGTGGCGGGGAAGCGCTTGCCGGTGGAGGTCTGCCAGATCTTCTGATAGCCGAGTTCGACGAGCGGGGCGATTTCATTGCCGGCGAGGGCTCCGGTGAGGGAGAGGTCGGGCATGCCGCCGGAGGCTTCGCGGACATCGCAGGCGATGCCGTCGCGGCTGACGCGGGTGGCGCCCTGCGCACCGGCGGAGACCTGGAAGCCGGCGGAGCGGGCCTGGTCGATGCGATCAGAGAAACTGAGGACGCGTGGTTTTTCCCGGCGAAAGAACATAGGTGTGATTCCATTATAATTCGCAGGTACCGATCATGGCTGACTACATTCTTTCCCTGGACGAAGGCACGACGAGCGCGCGGGCGGCACTGTATGACCGAGAAGGGCGGCGGGTGGCGATGGAATCGAACCCGATAGAGTGCCACTATCCGAACGCGGGCTGGGTGGAGCAGGGGGCGCTGGCGATTTGGGAGCAGCAGTTGGACGCGGCGCGGCGGACGCTGCAGAAGGCGCAAGTGGCGGCTTCGAACGTGGCGGCGATCGGGATTACCAACCAGCGCGAGACGACGGTGGTGTGGGACCGGGCGACGGGCGAGCCGATTGCGCCGGCGATTGTGTGGCAGTGCCGGAGGACGGCGAGTTGGTGTCAGGAACTGGCGGCGCGAAGCGGGGCGTTGATTACGGAGAAGACGGGGCTGGTGGTGGACGCCTATTTTTCGGGGAGCAAGATCCGGTGGATTCTCGACCATGTGCCGGGGGCGCGCGAGCGGGCGGCGGCGGGCGATTTATTGTTCGGCAACATTGACACGTGGCTGATCTGGAAGCTGACGGGCGGGGCGTCGCATGTGACGGATGTGTCGAACGCGTCGCGGACGATGCTGATGAATCTGGCGAGCGGCGACTGGGATGACGAGCTGCTGGGGATGTTTGGGATTCCGCGCGGGATGATGCCGCGGATTGCGCGGTCGAGCGAAGTGGTGGGCATGGCGGGGGCGTCGCATTTAGGAGCGGAGATTCCGATTGCGGGGATTGCGGGGGATCAACAGGCGGCGCTGTTCGGGCAGGCTTGTTTCCGGGCGGGGTTGAGCAAGAACACTTACGGGACGGGATGTTTCGCGTTGCTGCATACGGGCGGGCGGCAGCCGGTGTCGGCGCACAAATTGTTGGCCACGCGGGCGGCGCAGTTGGATGGCGGGGCGCAGTTTGCGATTGAGGGTTCGGTGTTTGTGGCGGGGGCGGCGGTGCAGTGGCTGCGCGACGGGTTGGGTTTGATTTCGACGGCGGCGGAGAGCGAAGCGGTGGCGACGTCGGTGAGCGATTCGGCGGGCGTCTATATGGTGCCCGCGTTTGTGGGGTTGGGCGCGCCGCATTGGGACGGGCATGCGCGGGGGTTGATCAGCGGGTTGACGCGCGGGGCGACGCGGGCGCACATTGTGCGGGCGGCGTTGGAGAGCATTGCGTATCAGACGCGCGGGCTGGTGGAGGCGATGGAGGCCGACTCGGGGCAGGAGTTGGTGGAGTTGCGCGTGGATGGCGGGGCGACGGCGAACCGTTTCCTGATGCAGTTCCAGGCCGATGTGCTGGGGAAGCCAATTGTGCGGCCGGCCGATATTGAGACGACGGCGTTGGGGGCGGCGTATCTGGCGGGGCTGGCGGTGGGGTTCTGGAGCGGGACCGAGGAGGTGGAGAAGTTCTGGAAGGCGGAGCGGGTGTTTGAACCGAAGATGCCGGAGAGCGAGCGGGAGCATCTTTATGATGGATGGAAGGACGCTGTTCGCCGATGCCGCAGTTGATCCGTGGCGCTGTAGTGCTGCTCGCCGTGATGATGGCGGGCGGGCAGACGGGCGGGCATTTGGGTGGGCGGGCGGGCGAGAGCCTGGCGCGGTTTCGCAATTTGGGCAAGGCGTTCTTTGAGAATCCGACGACGCATGAGCTGGCGGTGGCGCAGTTCCGGCAGGCGGTGGCGACGGCGGGCGCGGCAGTGGAAGACCGGGTGAACCTGGGCATTGCGTTGCTCGCGGCGGGGAAGACGAGCGAGGGCGTGGCGGAGCTAGAGCGGGCGCAGAAGTTGGACGGGAAGATTCCGCAGACGTGGTTCAATTTGGGGATTCAGTATAAAAAGGCTGGGGAGTATGAAAAGGCGCAGCGGCAGTTGGAGGAGATGGCGCGGCTGGCGCCGGATGAGCCGGTGACGCGGTACAACCTGGGGGCGCTGCACAAGCTGGCGGGGCGGTTGAACGAGGCGCGGCGGGAGTTTGAGCTGGCGGCGAAGCTGGCTCCGCAGTTGGCGGCACCGCATTTTCAGTTGTTCAATTTGTTGCGTCAGGCGGGCGAGATGGAAGAGGCGCGGCGGAGGTTGGCGCTGTTCCAGCAGGCGAAGAAGGAGGCCGAGGCCTCGCCGGTTCCGGAGGACATGGAGTGGAGCTTCTATTCCGAGGTGATCGATGAGCGGCCGGAGGCGCCGCCGCCGGTTGCGCCGGAGCCGCTTGCGGAGGCGCGGGGGGATTTCAACAATGATGGCTTGCGGGACAAGGTGGTGTTTCGCGCGGGCAAGCCGGTGTTGTTGCGGGCGGCGGGGAAGGGGTTTGTGGAGCAGAAGCTGGGTGCGCCGGAGGGCGTGTACCGGGCGGCGGTGTGGTTGGATTTCGACCATGACTATGATCTCGACCTGGTGTTGTTAGGAGATCGCTGCGCGTTGATGCGGAACCGGATGGAGCAGGGGTTTGAGGACGCGACGGCGGAGTTTCCGTTTGTGGCGGGGGAGGCGCGGTCGGGGGTGGCGTTCCGGTATGTGCCGGACACGCGGGGGATGGATTTGCTGGTGCATTACGAGGGGCGGGCGAGCGTGTTGTATCGCGACCGGCTGGCGGGGAAGTATGAGGCGACGGGGGCGCCACGATTTGCCGCGGCAGGGGCGGAGGCCAAGCCCGCCGGGGGCGGCTGGGTGAGCGTGCGGCTCATCGGAGTGAAGAATCTGAAATTGGCCGAGGGGGCCGAGGTGGAGGTGAAGGCGGGGAGTTTTTATCGCAAGCGGATTTACCGGGGCGAGCCGCTGCGGTTCGACGTGCCGGCGGTGAAGACGCTGGATGCGGTGCGGATCACGTGGCCGAATGGATTGATTCAGAGCGAGGCGCGGCAGCCGGTGAACCGGGCGCTGGTGTTCAAGGAGGCGCAGCGGTTGTCGGGGTCGTGCCCGACGGTGTGGACGTGGAATGGGCGGGAGTTTCAGTACATCACGGATGTGTTGGGCGTGGCTCCACTGGGCGCGGCGGCGGGGGGCGGGGAGTATTTTCCGACGGATCGCGAAGAGGCCGTGGTGTTGCCGGAGGGGGCGTTGCGGGAGCGCGACGGGCGGTATGAGGTGCGGATCACAGAAGAGCTGGCCGAGGTGACGTATCTGGACCGGGTGCGGCTGCTGGCGGTGGATCATGCGCGGGGGACGCGGTTGGTGAGCAATGAGAAGTTTCAATCGCCGCCGTATCCGGCGATGAAGCTGGCGGTGGCGCGCGGGCTTGTGGCGCTGCGGTTGCACGGGGGCCGATGGGGGGCCGAGATGGAGTGGCCGGAGGCGGCGGCGCGGTGGCAGCAGCCGGTGCTGGTGATGACGGGTTGGGTGGATTGGGCCGATGGGAGTACGTTCCTCGGGCTGGCGCAGCGGGGCAAGGCATTGGCGCTGCCGAAGCTGGAGGCGCAGACGGCGGATGGGCGCTGGCACACGGTGTATGAAGAGATGGGCATGCCGGCGGGGAAGCCGAAGACGATTGCGGTGGAACTGGCGGGGCGGTTGCCGGAGGGAACGCGGCGATTGCGGGTGAGCACGAACCTGGCGTTGCATTGGACGGCGGCGGCGGTGGCCGAGAGCACGGCGGAGGTGGTGGGGCGCGAGCTGCGGTTGGCGGAGACGGAGCTGCGGTTCCGCGGGTTTTCGCGGGCGACGATTCATCCGGAACGGAAAGAGCCGGAAATGTTTCATTACGAGGGGCCGCTGGCGGAGGGGATGTGGAATCCGACGGCGGGGTTGTATACGCGGTATGGGGCGCTCGATGACTTGTTGGGGCGCGCGGATGACCGGTTGGTGATTATGGGTTCGGGGGATGAGGCGGTGTTGCGGTTTGACGGCGCTTCCCTGCCCCGGCTGGCGGAGGGGATGACGCGGAGCTTTGTGCTGGTGGTGGAGGGTTGGGCAAAGGACCAGGATGCGAACACGGCGTATTCGCAGACGGTGGAGCCGCTGCCGTTTCGCGGGATGACGGGCTATCCGTATGGGGCGGGCGAGCGGTTTCCGAATTCGGAGGAGCATCTCCGCTGGCGCCAGACGTACAATACAAGGCCTGCACTGCGGCCGTTGCGGGCGTTGGTGCGGGGCGGCCGGGTGACGGAATGAAGCGGTAAGGAGTGAGCGGTTGAAGCAGGTCGTTGGCATTCTGTTTCTTGCGTGGCTGGTGAGCACGGGCTACATTGCGGGCTTCGCCACGGCCAGCATTTTCTACATGACGAATGTTCTGGCGCATGTGTTTTTGGGCGCGGCGTTGTTTGTGGCGGGGGCGCGTTGGTTGCCGAAAGCGGCGCTGGCGGCGCTGGGCGCTTCGACGTTGCTGGGGGCGTACCTGACGTGGAAGGGCGCGGTGTTAGAGAACCAGGCGATTCTTGGCGCGCACATTGTGATTGGGCTGGTGGGGTTGGTGTTGTTGTTGCGTGTGCCGTCGCGGGAGTATCGCGTGGCGCTGGCGGCGGCGCTGTTGCTGGCGGTGGGCGCGCGGGGGTATGAGCGGTTCTTCCCGGACCCGAAGCTGCGCATCCGGAATTCGCTGGTGGTGCCGACGTCGATGGAGGAAGAAGGGGCGGGGCCGAAGTCGCCGTTCTGGCCGTCGTCGGCGAACACGAACGTGAATGGGATCATTCCGTCGAACTTCTTCATGGACTCGAAGCTGTGCGGGAGTTGCCACAAGGACATTTACGAGCAGTGGGAAAGCTCGATGCACCACTTCGCGTCGTTCAACAACCAGTTCTACCGGAAGTCGATTGAGCACATGCAGGAGTTGAGCGGGACGAAGGGTTCGAAGTGGTGCGCGGCGTGCCATGACCACGCGGTGTTTTTCAATGGGCGGTTTGATCAGCCGATCAAGGATCAGATCGACACGCCGGAGGCGCAGACGGGGTTGGGGTGTTTGAGCTGTCATGCGATTTCGCACGTGAGCGGGACGATGGGGAACAGCGGGTTCGTCGTGGAGTATCCGCCGCTGCATGAGTTGGCGTCGAGTAGGAATCCGTATATCCGCAAGCTGGATGAGTTTCTGACGTATCTCGATCCGGAGCCGCACCGGCGCACGTTTTTGAAGCCGTTCATGCGGGCTGACAGCGCGGAGTATTGTTCGGCGTGCCACAAGGTGCACCTGGATGAGCCGGTGAACAATTACCGCTGGCTGCGCGGGTTTAACGATTACGACAACTGGCAGGCGAGCGGCGTTTCAGGCCAAGGGGCGCGGAGCTTCTACTATCCGGCGCAGACGAGCACGTGCAACGACTGCCACATGCCGCTGGTGGATTCGAGAGATCCGGGGAACCGGAATGGCAAGGTGCACAACCATCGTTTCGCGGCGGCGAACACGGCGGTGGCGTATGTGAACAAGGATGCGAAGCAGTTGGCCGAGACGGAGAAGTTCCTGAAGTCGGGCTTCATTTCGGTGGATATTTTCGCGGCGTCGCCGGTGAATGAGGACAAGCGCGAGGTGGAGATGCGGCGGCGGGCGGATGCGCCGGTGTTGAGTTCGACGTTTGCGCAGGGGGAGGAGGCAGAGGGCGGCGGTCCGTACTTCTTGCGCGAGGTGGGGCAGGTGGCGGCGCCGGTGGACCGCGCGGGCGTGAAGTTCCAACCGGGGAGTTCGGTGCGGCTGGATGTGGTGGTGCGGACGCGGAAGATCGGGCACTTCTTTCCGGCGGGGACGGTGGACTCCTTCGATATCTGGCTGGAGGTGACGGGCAAGGATGCGACGGGGAAGACGGTCTTTTTGAGCGGTGATGTGGAGGAGGGCGGGAAGGGTCCGGTGGAGCCGGGGGCGCATTTTTACCGCAGCTATCAATTGGATGGCGCGGGCAATCCGGTGAATAAGAGGAATGCGTGGCAGACGCGGAGCGTGTTGTATGTGCGGATGATTCCGCCGGGCGCGGCCGATGTGGCGCACTACCGGGTGAACATTCCGAAGGATGCGAAGGGGCCGGTGCAGTTTGAGGCGAAGTTGAATTACCGCAAGTTTTCGCACTACTACACGCAGTATGCGTATGCGGGGCAGCCGGTGGCCGGCGATACGAACGCGGACAAGAACCATGATTCGCGCGCGTACACGTTCGCAAAAACAAATATCCCGAAGAATGTTTCGGGGGCGATCAAGGGCGAGATTCCGGATTTGCCGATTGTGACGCTGGCGACGGGCAAGGCGACGATGAACCTGGCGGGGGCGGGCGAGGCGACGGAGTGGAAGCCGTTGGCGACGAAGCAGGACCGCGAGCGGTGGAACGATTGGGGCATCGGGCTGCTGCTGCAGGGGGATTTGAAGGCCGCCGAGTATGCGTTCCGCAAGGTGACCGAGGCCGAGCCCGAGTATGCCGATGGGTGGTTGAACGTGGCGCGGGCGTTGATTCAGGAGGGCGAGACGGAGGCGGCGCGGCCGTTGATCGAGGAGGCGCTGCGGCGCGATTCCAAGCTGGGGCGGATTCACTTCTTCCAGGCGATGATTGAGAAGGCCGCCGGGGAGTATGACAAGGCGGTGGCGGCGCTGGCGAAGGTGGAGGCGCAGTATCCGCGCGACCGGGTGGTGTTGAACCAGATTGCGCGGGTGCAGTTCCTGCAAAAAAAGTATGGCGAGGCGGTGGGGACGCTGGAGCGGGTGTTGTTGATCGACCCGGAGGACTTGCAGGCGCACTACACGCTGATGCTGTGTTACCGGGGGTTGGGAAAGATGGAGCTGGCGGAGCGGGAGGAGAAGTTGTTCCGGCGGTTCAAGGCGGACGAGTCGTCGCAGGAGGGGACGTTCAAGCAGCGGGCGTTGAGTCCGGAGGACAACAACGAGCGGCAGATGATTCATGAACATGAGAGCTCAGCGAGGGTGCGATGAAACGGGTGGTGATGCTGGCGGCGGTGGCGGCGTGCGCGATGGCGCAGGTGAAGTTCACCGATGTGACGGCGGCGGCGGGGATTCAATTCCGGCATAACGCGGGCAAGACGGGGAAGAAGTATTTGCCGGAGACGATGGGGGCGGGGTGCGCGTTTCTGGATGTGGATGGCGACGGCTGGCTGGACGTGCTGTTCGTAAATTCGCGGGATTGGACGCCTCGGGGGAAGAGGTCGTATCCGGCGTTGTATCGAAACAACCGCAACGGGACGTTCACGAACATCACGGCGCAGAGCGGGTTGCAGGTGGAAGGCTATGGGATGGGCGTGGCGGTGGGGGATTACGACAACGACGGGCGGGATGATGTCTACATCACGTTTCTTGAAGGGGACCGTTTATTCCGCAATGAGGGCGGGCGGTTCCGCGATGTGACGGCGGCGAGCGGGATCAAGAACGCGGCGTTCGGGACGTCGGCGGCGTGGGTGGACTATGACAAAGACGGGCTGCTGGATTTGTTTGTGGCGAACTATGTGCAGTGGTCAGTGAAGGCCGATTTGTGGTGTTCGCTGGATGGGGCGAAGAAGTCGTATTGCACGCCGGAGTCGTATAAGGCTTCGCCGTCGAAGTTGTATCGCAATTTGGGGGGCGGGAAGTTTGCGGATGCCAGCGTGCAGGCGGGCGTGGCGGATGCGACATCGAAATCGCTAGGGGTGGCGGTGTTGGATGTGGATGGGGATTCGTGGCCGGATTTGTTTGTGGCCAACGATACGCAGCCGAATAAGTTGTACCGGAATTTGAAGAACGGGAAGTTCAAGGAAGAGGGGCTAGCGGCGGGGGTGGCGTTTGGCGAGGATGGCGTGGCGCGCGGGGCGATGGGTGTGGATGCGGCGGATTATGACCGGTCGGGGCGGGCGCATTTGCTGGTGGGGAATTTTTCGAACCAGATGTTGGGGCTGTATCACAACGAGGGGAACGGGTTGTTTGTGGACGAGGCACCGCGGTCGAATGTGGGGCGGGCATCGCTGTTGTCACTGGCGTTCGCGGTGTTCTTTTGGGATTTCGATAACGACGGGTGGCTGGATTTGTTTGCGGCCAACGGGCATATCGAGGAGGAGATTCAGCGCGTGCAGCCGAAGGTGGCGTTCGCGCAGGCGCCGCATCTGTTCCGCAATGTGGGTAAGGGCAAGTTTGAAGAGGTGACGAAGGCGGCGGGGCCACACTTGCAGCGGCCGGTGGTGGGGCGCGGGGCGGCGTATGGGGACTTTGATCGCGACGGGGATTTGGATTTGCTGGTGAGCACGAATCATGGGCCGGGTTACCTGCTGCGCAACGATGGCGGGTCGGCGAACAACTGGCTGAGCGTGCGGCTGCGGGGGACGAAGTCGAACCGGAACGGGCTGGGCGCGGTGGTGCGGGTAGAGTCAGGCGGGGGCAAGCAGGCACAGTTGGCGCGGAGCGGATCGAGCTATTGTTCGGCGAGCGATCTGGCGGTGCATTTCGGGCTGGCGCGAGACGCGGCGGTGACGTTGAGCGTGGAGTGGCCGTCGGGGGTGAAGCAGCGTTTCAGCGGGGTGAAAGCGAATCAACACCTGGTGGTGGACGAGTCGAGCGGGATCGCGCGGTAGCGATACACTAGTGGATTCGTATGAATCCCAAACTGCGTATTGCATCGATCACGGACGAATTTTCGCCTCAACTGGGGCTGGCGCTGGAGGCCATGAAGTCCATCGGCATGACGGGCGCGGAGCTGCGCGTTGTGTGGGGCAAGAACATCATGGACCTGAGCGATGAGGAGCTCGATAAGACGGTGGAGTTGTGCGGCCGGTATGGGATGGAGATCATCTCGATTGCGTCGCCGATTCTGAAGTGCGTGCTGCCGGGAGGGCCGGAGATCGACCCGCGGTTCCAGCAGGACACCTTCAACGCCAAGCACACGTTTGCCGATCAGCCGCGGCTGTTGGAGCATGCGGTGAAGGTCTGCGAGAAGACGGGGGCGAAGATCATCCGCGTGTTCACATACTGGCGGACGGTGGATCCGCCGCAGTGCTTTGACGCCGTGGTGACGGCGGTGAGCGGGCTGGCCGAGCAGGTGAAGTCGACGGGCCTGATCATCGGGCTGGAAAACGAGCATGCCTGCAACGTGGCTACGGCGACGGAAGCGGCGGCGGCGTTGAAGGCGATTCCGAATGAGAACGTGAAGCTGGTGTGGGATCCGGCGAACAGCGTGTGCGCGGGTGAGAATCCGTTCCCGTATGGCTATGGCTTGCTGCCGAAGAACCGCATTGTGCATGTGCATACGAAGGACTGCCACATGGAAGGGCACAAGCCGGTGTGGGGTCCGCTGGGCACGCGGAGCATCGATTGGAAGGGACAGATCGCGGCGTTGATGGCCGATGGCTACCAGGGCTGGTTGAGTTTGGAAACGCATTGGCCGGGGCCGGACGGGGATAAGATGGAGGCCAGCAAGATTTGCGGCTGGAACCTGCGGGGACTGGCTTCGGCGTAGGGTTCGCAAGAGAGTGTGAGGGGAGGACTGGGATGAAGCGACGAGTGTTTGTGGGCGGCGTGATGTCGGCGGCGGCGCTGCAGGCGCAGGCCCCGGCGAAGAGTGCGGCCAAGCCGAGCGGCGGCGGGATTCCGAAACGCAAGTTTGGCAAGACGGGCGTGGAGCTAACCGTGATCGGGCAGGCGGGCGGGCGGTTTCCGCTGTGCACGTTTGAGGAAGCGGTGGCGATCACGCGGCGGGCGTATGACCTCGGCCTGAACTACTTCGACAACGCGCATGTGTACTGGGATGGGCGTTCGGAAGAGGTGTATGGCAAGGCGCTGGAGGGCGTGCGCAAGGAAGTGTTCGTCACCTCGAAGGCGATGGACCGCACACGCGACGGGGCGCGCAAGCAGCTGGAAGAGTCGCTGAAGCGATTGAAGACGGACTATCTCGACTTGTGGCAGATTCACGCCGTGGGCGAGATGGAAGAGGTGGACAAGATCTTTGCGCCGGGCGGGGCGATTGAGGCGTTTGAGGCGGCGAAGAAGGAGGGCAAGTGCCGGTTTATCGGCTTCACGGGGCACCGCGATCCGAACGTGCACGCCGAGATGCTGAAGCGCTACAAGGGCTTCGATACGATTCTGATGCCGCTGCACATCGCCGATACGGGGTACTTGAGCTTTGAGCGCATCGTGTTGCGCGAGGCCAACAAGCAGGAGTTGGGCGTGCAGGCGATGAAGACGCTGGCCAACGCGAAGCTGCTGCAGTCGTTCAGCGTGCGCGATTGCCTGCGCTATGCGCTGACGCTGCAGATTCACACGGCGGCGGTGGGGTGCACGACGATCGGGCAGCTTGAAGACGATGTGCGGATTGCGAAGGAGTTCGAGCCGTTGAGCGACACGATGATGTCGTCGCTGCGGCAGCGGGCCGACAAGCTGAAGGGTCCTGATTTGGAGGACTGGAAGCGGAACACGGAGCGGGCCTCGCTGAACGTCTACGCCGGCGGGTGAGGTATGAAGCACTGGCCGGGGTGGCTGCGCGGGGTCGTGCTCGTCGTGGCGTTTGTTCTGATCGGCAATGGGCTGAACTTGGTGATGCCGCAGTTAATGCGGATGTGGACGCCGTCGATGGACGGGATGCCGGATGTGGTGTTGTGGGCCTGGGAGCGGCCGGAGGATTTGCGGTTCCTCGATCCAGAGGAAGCGGGCATTGCCGTGCTATTGGGGCACATTTTCATTGAAGGCGAGGGGGAGCCCCGGCTGGAGCGGCGCAAGCAGCCGCTGTTGTTGACGCCGAAGACGCCGTTGATGGCGGTGGTGCGGATTGAGGCCAAAAAGATCGATGGCAATCCGCTGCAGGCCGACAAAGTGGCGGAGCACCTGATGCGGGTGTTCGACGATGCGGTGCTGAAGGCGGTGCAGATCGACTTTGACGCGGGCGAGATCGACCGGGCGTTTTATTCGATGATCATGACGCGGCTGCGGGGGGCGCTGCCGAAGCGGGTGCCGATTACGATGACGGCGCTGGCGAGCTGGTGTGAAGGGGACCGCTGGATTGGCGGGTTGCCTGTGGATGAAGCGGTGCCGATGTTGTTCCGCATGGGGCCGGACGCCGAGGAGATCCGGCGGCAGTTGAACCGGGGCGAAGTGTTGACTGAGCCGCTGTGCCGGACGAGTTTGGGGTTGTCGACGGATGAGTCGCTGCAGGTGCCGCCGCGGTGGCGGGGGCGGGTGTACCTGTTTCATCCGAAACCGTGGACCAAAGAGGCGTACGACGCCGCGTTAGAGAGTTTGCGATGACATTTCCAAGACTGGTTCTGGCGGGGGCGGTATCGGCCCTGATTGTGCTTTCGTGCGGTCCTTTTTTCCCGCATGCGGTGTTCACGCCGGTGAGCTATCCGAGGTTTCCTGAAGGCGAGTATGTGTCGGGGAAGATCGGCATTGTGTGGCCGACGTACTGGCGGAGGTTTCTGGTGGTGGCGTGGCGGTCGTTTGAAGGCAGGCCGCTGACGGCGGTGGAACAGAAGGCGTTCTTGGGAGGCGACCGGGCGCAGCAGGGCTTCACGCGCACGATGTGGAAAGAGGTGCACCCGGAGCGGGAAGTGTCGGGGGGCACGTATCACAGCTTTGTGAACTGCGGCGAGGATGCGTTCCGGCGGGCCGAAGGGAAGTTTGCCGAGTTGACGAAGCAGTTGGGCGAGAAGCATGCGGGCGTAGCGGCGTGGAAGAAGGCGCAGGATGTGGTGTTCGCCAATTGCTCGGGCGGTGACCAAGTGCCGGCCGCGCCGGAGGCGGGGTTGCCAGCGGCACTGGTGAAGGAGCGCAAGTACCAGATTGCGGCGGCGCATTTTTATGCGATGCGGTACGAAATGGCCGAGCGGGAGTTCCGTGAGATCGGCGAGCCGTACCTGGCGGCGCGTTGCTTGATCCGGCAGGGAACGGTTGTGGTGCAGGATCGCGCGGCGCTGGAGCGGGCAGAACAGGAGTTGCGCAAGTTGGGGGATTCGCCGTTGTTGGGGTTCGTGCGGGCGAAGCTGCGTCCGGATGAGCACCGGCGGGAGATGGCGAAGAGACTGAATGATCCGAAATTGGAGGCGACGTTTGCGCAGTCGCTCACCGATTACACGTGGATGCTGGACCGTGAGAATGCGACTTTTACCGGGGATGAGATGACGGAGTGGATTGCGGCGGTGCAGGCGGGCAGCGGGGAGCCGGGGCGGCGGTGGCGGGAGTCGAAGAAAGTGGCCTGGCTGGTGGCGGCGCTGATGCATGCCAAGCAGGGCGATAGCGGCGTGGCGGAGTTGCTGGAGGCGGCGCGGGCGGTGGGTCCGGCGTCTCCGGCGTATGCGAGTGTGCGGTATCACCGGGTGCGGCTGTTGCTGGCGGCTAAGGATCAGGCTACGGCGCGGAAGGAGTTGGATGAGGCGCTGGCAAGGAAAGAGTTGCCGCTGTCGGCGGTGAATGCGTTCAAGGCGCAGCGGTTGGAGACGGCGCAGGGGTATGCGGAGTGGGTGGCGTTTGCGCCGAGGGTGCCGGTGGCTACCGAGTTTGAAGGCGAAGCGATGGGCGAGGCGGCGGAGAAGCCGGAGCCGTTGTTCGATAGCGATGCGGCGGTGCAGGCCAATCGCGGGCTGCCGTTGAGCCTGCTGCAGAAGGCTGCGGCGGATGCGAAGCTGCCGGCGGGGATGCGCGCGCAGTTGGAGACTGCGGTGCGGACGCGGCGGATTGTGCTCACGGGCGGGACCTACGAGGAGATCTACACGCTGTTGCGGACACCGGCGATGCAGCCGTATGTGACGGATGGACTGGACCGGCGTCCGGACGATCCGTCGGAGATTGATAACTACCGCGACAACTGGTGGTGCGCGTGGGGCGAGCGCGAGACGCCGGCGATTCCGGAGTGGCTGCCGGCGGCGGCCAAGGCGGAGGCGCAGAGGGAGCTGGCGGCGTTGCGGGCGATGCCTTCGGCGGCGACATGGTTGGCGCGGCGGGCGGCGGAGTTGGCGCAGGCTACGCCGGGCGAGGCGCGGAACGGGGAGTTGCTGCACCTGGCGGTGCGGGCGACGCGGTATGGCTGCGGCACGGACGATTCGACATCGGCGGCGTCGCGGGCGGCGTTCCGGCTGCTGCACAAGATGTATCCGAAGAGCGAGTGGGCGCGGAAGACTCCGTATTATTTCTGAGCCGCCGGCGTTGGGGGTGATGTTGGCGTCCAGTTGAGCCAGCGGTCGAGGAAGCGGAAGGTGCCGTCGCCGTTGATGCGGTGGGGGCCGTCGAAGTATTCGATGGAGAAGCGCTCGGGGATGCCGCGGGTGCGGTAGTCGCGGGCGACCTTGGCGTGTTCGTAGGCGATCCATTCGTCGATGCCGACGCCGTCGCGGTGGCCGCGCTCGATCATGAAGGGGCGGGGGGCGATGAGGCGGGCCATTTCGGCGTGGCCGAAGCGGGCGCCTTGGGCGAACTCGAAGATCTCGTATTCGGCGGTGAACATGTAGCTGAACGGCGCGGCGATGCTGGTGGTCTTCCAGGTCCATTCGTTGAAGTTGCCGGAGGAGATGACGGCGGCGTAGTCGGAGAGCAGGGCGGGGACGCGCATGGCGGTGAAGCCGCCGTAGCTGAGGCCGTAGAAGCCGATGCGGGCGGGGTCGACCATGGGGAGTTCTTTCAACCAGTCGAGGGTGCGGCGGTGTTGGGCGACGACGAAGCTGAACAGCGAGAGGCCGAGGGGATTGGCTTTGCGCTGGGCCTGGCGGAAGCGGTCGCCGAGGAGGTAGGGGTTCTGGGGGGCGTAGACGATGTAGCCGCGTTCGGCGAGTTGGGCGGCGAAGAGGCGGTAGGTTTCGCGCTCGCGGGCGTTGTCGAGGGGATCGATGAGGAGTTGCGGGCGGCCTTCGAGGCCGTGTTGAGCGACGACGACGGGGCGGCGTTCGCCGGGTTTGAGGTCCTTGGGCAGGAGGAGGATGCCGTAGGCGAAGACCTCGCCGGTGACAGGGAGCTTCACTTCGTAGCCTCGGAAGGCGGGGGTGTCGTAGGCGAGGCGGGTGAGGACGGGCTGCGTGGACGGGGTGACGGGGAGGATGCCGATCCAATCGGCGAAGCGGGCCTGGTAGGGGGCGGCGGTGGCGGGCTGGGCGGGGTTGTATTCGCGCCAATAGTGGGCGCGCTGTTGATCGGCGGCGCGCACGAGGGCCTGGGTGAAGGCGACCATTTGGGCGAACTGGCGGCGGTGGCGGGTGGCGGGGTCGAGGGGGGCGGCGGGCGTGGCTGTTGTCGTGGCGGGGGGCGCGGCGGCGGGGGGTGAGTTGAGGCCGAGGCCTTGGAGGAAGTGGGCGAGGGTGGCGGTAGGGTCGGCGTCGACAAGGTGGGCGTGGGGGTGGTTGGCGCGGTTGAGTTCGGCTTGGGCCTGCGCGACGGGGACGATGCGGAGCGAGCCGGGGGCTGCGCCGCGACGGTCAGGCGTGGCGGGGGGAGGTCCGTCGATGACGGGGCCGACGCCGGCTTCGACGACGAGGGCGCGGGGAGCGATGAGGCGGGCGAGTTCAGCGTCGCCGAAGTGAAGCAGGAGGCCATGGACGTTGCGGTAGAGGGGCTCTTGCCAAAGCTGTTCGCGGGGGCCGAAGTAGCCGCTGATGGTGATGGATGTGAGGCGCTGGTCAAGGGCGGCGGCGTAGAGGGCGAGCAGTCCGCCTTCGCCGTAGCCGAGGATGCCGGTGGGGAGTTGCGGATGGGTGCGAGTCATCCAGTCGACGGCGGCGAGGGCTTTTTGGACCTCATAGCCGATGATGTGGCGGCCCATCTGGTAGGCCATGCGGTGGATGAATTCGCGATGGGTCTGGTTGGTCTCCTTTACGCCGGGAGCTCCGCTGAGGGCGGAGTTGCGATCGATGAGCGCGGGGACGAGAACGGCGCAGCCGGAGGCGGCCAGGCGTAGGGCGAACTGGCGATCAGCGGCGAGGCCTGGGGCGAGGCCGGCGTGCTGTTCGGGGGTTTCACTGGCATCCGGGAGGACGACGGCCTGGCAGCGGGGAGCGGCGGTGGGGATGAGGTAGAGCCCGGCGGCGGTGAGTTCGGCGCCGGCTTCGAAGAGGACGGGCCACTGGGCGCGGTGGATGGTGAGGCCGGGCGCGGAGCCGATGGCTGGGGAGAGATCGAGTTGGGTGAAGGCGGCGCGCTGCTGGTGAGCGCCGAGGGCTTCGGCGAGGGCGAGGCGGGCGGCGGCGGGCGGCAGGGCCTCGCGGCGGGCGGGGGCTTGGGCAAGGCCGCGGTCGAGCCAGGAGTGGATGCCGTCGAGCATGAGGGCGGCCTGGTCGCCGTCGCCGGTGAGGGGCCGGGTTCCGGGCACGGTTTGGGCGGCGGCCGTGAGGGCCAGGAAAAATAAGAGGAACGGTTCGCGAATGAGCATTATAGACTTGAGGTCATGGCAGACTTCTTCCAGCCCGGTGTAATTACGACGCTGCATAAGCTGCGCGACGATGGAGCAGAGCGGCTGGAGGCCGAACTGCGTGCATTCCGGACGTACCGGCCGGTGGGATTGGTCTTGCCCGCATTGTACAGCGAGTTTGAGACGCCGGCGATGAAGGTGATCTGCGACCAGTTGCGCGAGGTGGACTACCTGGGGCGGATTGTGGTGGCGATCGGGAAGTGTTCGCACGAGGAGTATCTGAAGGCGCGGGCGTTTTTCGAAGGGTTCCGGACGCCGGTGACGGCGATCTGGGTGGAGGATCCGCGCATTGAAGGGTTGTTGCAACTGCTGCGCGACGAGGGTGTGCGCACGGGCGAGTACGGCAAGGGGCGGACGTGCTGGTTGTCGTACGGATATCTGCTGGCGGCGGGCGATGTGGATGTGATTGCGCTGCACGATTGCGACATTCTGAACTACACGCGGCATATGCTGAACCGGCTGATCTACCCGGTGGCGCATCCGAACCTGGGGTTTGAGTTTTCAAAGGCGTACTATGCGCGAGTGTCGTCGAAGATGCATGGGCGGGTGACGCGGCTGTTCTTTTCGCCGGTGGTGCGGGCGATTCAGTCGATGACGCCGGAGATTCCGTACCTGCGGTTTCTGGACAGTTTTCGGTATGCGCTGTCAGGGGAGTTTGCGATGGACGCCGACCTGGCGCGGGTGATCCGGATTCCGTCGGACTGGGGGCTGGAGGTGGGCGTGTTGTCGGAGGTGTACCGGAGTTGCGCGTTGGGGCGAGTGGCGCAGGTGGACATCGCCGACAACTATGAGCACAAGCACCAGGAGCTTTCGGCGGACGACACAAGCAAGGGGCTGAGGCGCATGACGTGCGACATCGCCAAGCACCTCTTCCGGACGATGGCGCAGCAGGGGACCGTTTTGACGACGGACCATTTCCGCACGCTGGAGGTGTATTACACGAGATTTGCCGAAGACACGGTGAGGCGCTTCCATGCCGATGCGATCATCAACGGGCTGGAGTTTGACCTGCACCAGGAGAACCTGGCACTGAACGCCTTTGCGCGGAGCATTCGCGACGCGGCGCAGGAGTTCACGGCCGATCCGCTGGCGCTGCCGCAGATTTCCAACTGGAACCGCGTGTTGAGCGCGATTCCGGATTTCTATTCGCGGCTGTTGCGGGCGACAGCGGACATGCAGGTGGAGGGGACGGGGAGGAGCCGCTAAGCAGCGAGTTCTGAAGTGACGGCGTGGGCCCAGCCGGTGGGGCCGGGGTGGGGAGCGATGCGGGCGTTGGGGACGAGCAGGGCGAGCTGGGCGGTTTGCGCCGAGGGGATGAGCCAGGCCGAGTCGACGGCGCGGAGGAATTTGGCGTCGTTGAGTCCATCGCCGAGGCCGATGGTGCGCTGCAGGGGGCGGTGGAGGCGGTAGAGGGCGGTGAGGGCGTGGACGGCTTTGGCTTTGTCGCAACCCTGGATGATGTGGAAGAAGCGGCCGCCGCGGGTCCATTGAAAGCCGGCGGCTTCGATGGCTGAGCAGAGCATGGCGGGGTCACCTTCTTCGACGACGAAGGGCTCGTCGTATTCGCGCTGATGGGAGAGGCGGGCGGTTTCGGGGGGCAGGCCGGTGCGGCGGGCGACTTCTTCAATGTCCATTTCGGAGAAACCGCGGGCGTGGACCCTGGAACTGGCGGCGGCGCGGCGGAGGGCGTCGACCAGGACGGGGTAGGGGGTACCGAGCTCGAGGATGTCCCAGCCGTCGCGGTGGAGGGCACCCTGGGGGGGAGCACCGAAATAGCCGGGCGGGAGGCAGAGGGCGCCTCCGTTTTCGACGATGATGGGATCGGTAAGTCCCATGGAGGCATGGAGTTGGGTGACTTCGGCGCGGGCTTTGCTGGTGGTGAGGACGAGGGCGTGGTGGAGGGCTTGGAGGCGCTGGATGGCGGGGCGGGCGGGTTGCCAGTCGTAGGAGTGGTGGTCGAGGAGGGTGCCGTCGAGGTCGGTGAAGAAAACAAACATGGTAAGCCCTTTGGATAGTGTCGCATGGCGGGAGGTAGGAGGGTAGAGAAGAAGTGGGGAGTGTGCTACAGGGAAATAACCTGATACAACCATACTCAGATCATTGAACATGAATTCGCTCATGTGCTATGCTCATCTCAGGCACGGGAAGCTCCCGCGCCCAACTGGAGCATTGAGCCGGAGCATTGAGCCATGGATATGAACCGTTTCACCGAGAAGTTGCAGGAAGCCACGCGGGGCGCGCAGTCGCTGGCCGTACGGCACAGCCATCAACAGATCGACGTGGAGCATCTGCTGGTGGCGCTGTTGGAGCAGAGCGAGGGGCTGGCGGCGGCGATTTTGCTGCGGGCCTCGGTGCCGCTGCCGGAGTTGCACCGGCAGTTGGCGGGCGAGTTGGAGCGGATGCCGAAGGTGTCGATGGCGGGGGCGCCGGCGGACCAGGTGTACGTGACGGGGCGGCTGCAGAAGTTGCTGGTGTCGGCCGAAGAGGAGGCCAAGAAGCTGCGCGACGAGTACATCTCAGTGGAGCATGTACTGCTGGCGGCAATTGAGGACACGGGCGCGGCGGGGCGGGTGCTGAACAATTTGGGCGTGACGCGCGACCGGCTGATGCGGACGCTGCAGGAGGTGAGGGGGAGCCAGAGGGTGACGACGCAGAATCCGGAGGCGACCTATCAATCGCTGGAGAAGTATGGCCGCGACCTGACGGCGCTGGCGGCGCAGGGGAAGCTCGATCCGGTGATTGGGCGCGATGAGGAGATCCGGCGGGTGATTCAGGTGTTGTCGCGGCGGACGAAGAACAACCCGGTGTTGATTGGCGAACCGGGTGTGGGCAAGACGGCGATTGCCGAGGGTTTGGCGCAGCGCATCATGCGCGGCGATGTGCCGGAGGGGCTGAAGAACCGGAAGATCATCTCGCTCGATATGGGCGCGCTGATTGCGGGGGCGAAGTTCCGCGGCGAGTTTGAGGAGCGGCTGAAGGCCGTGCTCAAGGAGGTGTTGGATGCCAACGGCGAGGTGATTCTGTTCATCGATGAACTCCACACGGTGGTGGGCGCGGGCAAGGCCGAGGGGGCGATGGATGCGGGCAACCTGTTGAAGCCGATGCTGGCGCGGGGCGAGTTGCATTGCATCGGGGCGACGACGCTCGATGAATACCGCAAGCACATCGAGAAGGACGCGGCGCTGGAGCGGCGCTTCCAGCCGGTGGTGGTGGACCAGCCGAGCGTGGAGGACACGATTTCGATTCTGCGCGGGCTGCGTGAGCGCTATGAGCTGCACCACGGGGTGCGGATCAAGGACTCAGCGCTGGTGTCGGCGGCGGTGTTGTCGCACCGCTACATTACGGACCGTTTCTTACCGGACAAGGCGATCGATTTGATGGATGAGTCGGCGGCGCGGCTGCGGACGGAGATTGACTCGATGCCGTCGGAGCTGGACGAGGCGATGCGGCGGTCGATGCAGTTGGAGATTGAGCGCGAGGCGTTGAAGAAGGAATCCGATGCGGCGTCGAAGGACCGGCTGGCGAAGCTCGAAAAGGAGCTGGCCGAGTTGCAGTCGACGACGCAGGGTTTGCAGGCGCGCTGGAAATCGGAGAAGGAAGCCATCGGCAAGCTGCGCACGCTGCGTGAGCGGATGGAGCAGGTGCGCGTGGAGATTGACAAGGCCGAGCGCGCCTACGATCTGAACAAAGCTGCCGAGTTGAAGTACGGCACGCTGACGGCGCTGGAGCGGGAGTTGAAGGAGGCCGAGGAGAAGATCGCGACGGCGACGGCGGCGGGTCCGCGGCTGATGAAGGAAGAGGTGGATGAGGAAGACATCGCCGAGGTGGTGAGTCGCTGGACGGGCGTTCCGGTGTCGAAGCTGCTGGAGGGCGAGTTGCAGAAGCTGTTGCACCTGGAAGACCAGTTGCATCAGCGCGTGGTGGGCCAGGACCAGGCGGTGACGGCGGTGGCCGAGGCGGTGTTGCGGGCGCGGGCGGGGTTGAAGGACCCGCAGCGGCCGATCGGCAGTTTCATCTTCCTGGGACCGACGGGCGTGGGCAAGACGGAGTTGGCGCGGGCGCTGGCGCAGTCGTTGTTTGACGATGAGCGGGCGATGATCCGCATCGATTTGAGCGAATACCAGGAAAAGCACAACGTGGCGAGGCTGATTGGCGCGCCTCCGGGATATGTCGGCTATGACGAAGGCGGGCAGTTGACCGAGGCGGTGCGGCGGCGGCCGTATTCGGTGCTTCTGTTTGACGAGATTGAGAAGGCGCATCCGGATGTGTTCAACGTGATGCTGCAGATTCTGGACGATGGGCGGCTGACCGACGGCCAGGGGCGCGTGGTGGACTTCAAGAACACGCTGATCATCATGACGTCGAACATCGGCAGCCACAGGGTGTTGGAGTTCCGCGGCGATGTGGGCACGGCCGATTTTGATCGCATGCGAGAGGCCGTGGTGGAGGAGATGCGGCGGCACTTCCGGCCGGAGTTTTTGAACCGTGTGGACGAGATGATTGTGTTCCACGCGCTGGACCGCTCGCACCTGCGGCGGATTGTGGACATCCAGTTAGGCGGGCTGCGGCAGCGGCTGGCCGAGCGGCACATTCAACTGGAGCTGACCGAGGCCGCTCTGGCACATCTGGTGGAGACGGGCTATGAACCGGGCTATGGGGCCCGGCCGCTGAAGCGGGCCTTGCAGCGCGAGGTGGAAACGCCGCTGGCGCGGCAGATTCTGGCCGGCGAGGTGCGCGACGGGCAGACGGTGGTGGCTGATGCCGCGGGCGGTGGGCTGGTGTTTGCAGCCAAACGAAGCGAGATGCCGGCGGCGCGCATCTAACAAGCTGACACGAGTTGGTGGAACGACGGGAGGACCATGAGCAAACAAGAACTGATCCTGACGCTGCCGGTGATTCCGATGAAGAACACGGCGTTGTTCCCGCATCTGCTGATGCCGTTGTCGGTGGGGCGTTCGCGCTCGCGGGCGGCGGTGGAGGCGGCGCTGGCCACGGAATCGAAAGAGGTCGTGCTGCTGTCGCAGAAAGAGTCGTCGGTGGAGGAGCCGGGGCAGAACGATCTCTACACGTACGGGACGCGGGCGGTGATCCGCAAGTCGCAGCAAAGCGGCGAACTGATTGAGGTGCTGGTGCAAGGGCTGGAGCGGGTGATGCTGCTCAAGCTGGAGTCGACGGAGCCCTATCTGAAGGCGCGCGTGCAGCGGGCCGTGGTGGAGGGCGAGATTACGCCGGAGATCGAGGCGCTGCAGCGCAGCGTGCTGGACGTGACGGCGAAGCTGGTGGAGTTGTCGAACATTCAACTGCCGGTTGAGCTGACGCAGTTGATTGTGCAGGACAAGGACCCGATCCGGGTGGTGTACCTGCTGAGCTCGATCGTGCACCTGGATTTGGAGAAGGAGCAGACGCTGCTGGAGGCGCAGTCAGTGGCCGATGCGTTCCGGCTGCTGCACAGCTACCTGTCGCGCGAGTTGCAGGTGATGGAGATCCGCAACAACATCTCGACCAAGGCGCGCGATGAGATGTCGAAGGAGCAGAAGGACTACGTTCTGAGGCAGCAGTTGCGGGCGATTCAGGACGAGTTGGGCGAGCAGGACGCCGATAAGGCCGAGGCCGAGGAGTTGCGCAAGAAGCTGGCGGCGGCGGAGCTGCCGGAGGAGGTGCGCAAGGAGGCCGAGCGCGAGTTGAAGCGGCTGGAGCGGATTCCGGCGGCGTCGCCTGAGTACAACGTGATCCGCACGTGGCTGGACATTGTGATCGAGCTGCCGTGGACGAAGGCGACCGAGGACAACCTGGACATCGGCCATGCGCGGCAGGTGTTGGACGAGGATCACTTCGACCTGAAGGAAGTGAAGGAGCGCATTCTGGAGCACCTCGGAGTGCTGCACATGAACCCGTCGGCGAAGGCTCCCATTCTCTGTTTCGTGGGGCCTCCGGGAGTGGGCAAGACGTCGCTGGGCAAGTCGATTGCGCGGGCGTTGGGGCGTGGCTTTGAGCGCTTCTCGCTGGGGGCGATGCACGACGAGGCGGAGTTGCGCGGCCACCGGCGCACCTACATCGGGGCGCTGCCGGGGCGGCTGATTCAGGCCATGAGAAGGGCCGGGGCACGGAACCCGGTGATCATGCTGGATGAGATCGACAAGCTGGGGCGCGACTACCGGGGCGATCCGGCCAGCGCGCTGCTGGAGGTGCTCGATCCGGAGCAGAACAACACGTTCCGCGACAATTACCTCGACCTGGCGTTTGACCTGTCGAAGGTGTTGTTCATCACGACGGCGAACACGCTGGACACGATTCCGAGCGCGCTGCTGGACCGCATGGAAGTGTTGCGGCTGAGCGGCTACACAGAGGAAGAGAAGACGCAGATTGCGCACCGCTATCTGATTCCGCGGCAGATGAAAGAGACCGGGCTGGGCGAGGAGAAGGTGAAGTTGAGCGAGGAAGCGCTGACAAGCCTCATCCGCAACTACACGCGCGAGGCGGGGCTGCGGCGCCTGGAGCGGGCCATTGGCCGGGTGATGCGGAAGTCGGCGTTGAAGTTCGCCGAAGGGCGGACAGAGCCGCTGCTGATCGGCGAGGAGGAGTTGATCGATCTGCTGGGGCCGCAGCCGTTCACGATGGAGCAGGCGCGGCGCAACTCGCCTCCTGGCGTGGCGGCGGGGCTGGCCTGGACGGAGACGGGCGGCGATGTGCTGTACATAGAGGCGACGCTGCTGCCGGATGGGAAGGGTCTCACTCTCACTGGGCAGTTAGGCGATGTGATGCAGGAGTCAGTGAAGGCGGCGCAGAGCTATTTGTGGTCGCATGCGGCTGATTTTGGAATCGACGCCAAGCGGTTCTCCGATTCGGGACTGCATGTGCACGTGCCGGCGGGGGCGATTCCGAAAGACGGCCCATCAGCGGGCGTGACGATGGCGGTGGCGCTGGCGTCGCTCTACACGGGGCTGCCTGTGCGGATGGACACGGCGATGACGGGTGAGATCACGCTGGCCGGACTGGTGCTGCCGATTGGCGGCGTGAAGGAGAAGGTGCTGGCGGCGCGGCGTGCGGGCATCCGCAGGATTGTGCTGCCCAAGGCGAATGAGAAGGACCTGCGCAACGTGCCGGAGGAGATCCGGCCGGAGATGGAGTTTGTGTTCGCCGCGCACATTCATGATGTGCTGGTGGCGCTGGTCCCGGGCATGGAAGAGAGAATGGCCGTCCTGGTATAGAGGACGGCCATCGAGAGACGAAACCCGAAGCGCCTGGCTCTACTGGCCGGGCGCTCGGTATTTGGCGGGCATGGCGATGGCCTGGTCGACTTCGTCGACGGTGAGCAGGGGGGTGGTTTTCAGGTTCACGAGGCCGGAGGCGCTGGCGGTGAGCGAGATGGCCGCGGCGGTGGCGTTATCGGGGACGTCGATGATGAGCACGGCGTCGTCGGAGCCGAAGGTGAAGTAGAAGGCTTCGAGCTTGCCCTTGACGGCTTTCACGGCGGCGGCGACGGCGGCTTTGCGGCCGGAGGCTTTGTCCTTCATGAGGCCTTTTCTGCCTTCGGCGGTGTAGGCGGCTTGCACGAGATATTTCGGCATGGCTGGGTCCTTTCGAGGTCGGATTCCCGTCTGGCGGGACCCGTTGAGTGTAGCCGAGACGGAGGCAGGCCGCAATGAAGTCCGCGTAGTCTGGTACACTCGCCTACCGTATGCAAAAAGCCGGTATGGCAGGTGAATTGATCGCCGAGTTCCTCGGCACGATGGTGTTGCTGATGTTTGGCGCGGGCGTGGTGGCCTCGGTGGTGTTGTTTGGCACGGGCACGCCGGGCGAGATCGTGAACGGCGGTTTCACGAATATCAACCTTGGCTGGGGACTCGGAGTCACGATGGGCATCTTCGTGGCCGGGAAGGTGACGGGGGCGCATTTGAATCCGGCGGTGACGGTGGCGCTGGCGGTGCGGCGCGGATTCCCATGGGGCAAGGTGTTGCCCTATTCGCTGGCGCAGACGGCGGGCGCGTTTGCCGGGGCGGCGATCGTGTTTCTGGGCTATCACGCGGCGTTCCTGAAGTTCGATCCGGCGCTGGAGAAGACGGCGGGCATCTTCTGCACGTTCCCGACGTTTCCGGCGGCGCCGATGTCGGGCTGGGTGGATCAGATTGTCGGCACGGCGCTGCTGGTGTTGCTAGTGCTGGCGATCACGGATGAGAAGAACCAGCCGGTGGGTTGGTTCACGCCGTTCGCGGTGGGGCTGGTGGTGGTGGCCATCGGCATGTGCTGGGGCACGCTGCACGGCTATGCGATCAACCCGGCGCGCGACTTGGGTCCGAGGCTGTTCACGGTGGCGGCGGGCTTCCGGAACAACGGGCTGACGGATGGCACGGGCGTGTTCTGGGTGCCGCTCATCGGGCCGCTGATTGGCGGCGTGCTGGGGGCGCTGCTGTATGACATGGGCATCCGGCGCTACCTGCCGGTGGCGCTGACGGCGTTGCTGTTGAGCGCGGGGACGGCGCAGGCACAGACGCCGGCGCAGGGCGTCACCGTGTTGAAGGCGGCGCGTCTGTTTGACGGGCGCTCGGAGACGCTGCAGACGCCGGGTGTGGTGGTGGTGAACGGCGTGCGGATTGAAAGCGTGGGGCCACAATCGGCGATTCCGGCGGGGGCGAAGGTGATTGATTTGGGCGATGCGACGTTGTCGCCCGGCTTCATGGATTCGCACACGCACCTGCGGTTTGAGCGCTCGGCGGATGCGCGCGACGACCGCATCCGGCAGTTGGAAGAGACTCCGGCCGAACGGGCGTTGATTGCGGCGACCTATACCAGAAAGACGCTGATGGCGGGCTTCACGACGGTGCGCGATTTGGGCGGGGCGGACTTCATCGACGTGGGGCTGCGCAACGCGATCAACAAGGGCTACACGGAAGGGCCGCGGATGCTGGTGGCCGTGCGGAGCATCTGTACGCTGGGCGGGCACTGCGACGGGACGAACGGATACCGGTTCGGTTTCCTGCATCCGGACTCGATGATGCCAAACGTGGCGAGCGGTCCGGATGGGATGCGGAACGCGGTGCGGTGGGCGGTGAAGTTCGGCGCCGATGTGATCAAGGTGACGGCGTCGGGGGGCGTTTTGTCGTTAAACGACGACGTGGATTCGCCGCAACTGACGCAGGAGGAGTTGAACGCGCTGGTGGACGAGGCGCACTCGAAGCGGAAGAAGGCGGCGGCGCATTCACACGGGGCCGAGGCGGCCAAGAGGGCCATTCGCGCAGGGATCGACTCGATCGAGCATGGTTCGTTTCTCGATGACGAGGCGTTGCGGATGATGGTGGACAAGGGCACGTACCTGGTGCCGACGTTGATGGCCGTGGAGAGCATCCGCGAGCAGCTGGCCAAGGGCGGGCGCATGGATCCGCGTACGGAGCGCAAGGCGCGGCTGGCGATGGACGCGCTCGATGTAACGGTGAGCAAGGCGATCCGCATGGGGGTGAAGATTGCGTTCGGCACCGATTCGGGCGTGTCGCAGCATGGGCGGAACGCCGAGGAGTTCCGGCTGATGGCGGCGCGGGGGCTGAAGCCGATCGAGGGGCTGAAGTCGGCGACGAGCGTGGCGGCGGAGCTGTTGGGCGTGAGCGACCGGTTGGGGACGCTGCAGGCGGGCAAGCTGGCCGATATCGTGGCCATGACTGGCAATCCGCTGCAGGACGTGCGGGCGACGGAGCGGGTGACGCTGGTGATGAAGGAAGGGCGCGTGGCAAAGGCCCCGGCGGGGCTATAGAGCCGCGGCGTCAGCCTTGCTGCCGTTGGATGGGGCGGATTGCCGGATCGCATCGAAAGAGGGACGCGCTGGAGCCGTGGCGCGCGGCGCTGTGGCGGCTGGCCCGGTTCGTCGCCGGCCCTTGGTGGGCGCCGAGGAGCGAAAAGTCCACGAGTGAACAGGGGGAGGGGCCCTGCTCGAAGCGGCGGGTTCGCGAGTGGAGGGTTTGCATCATTACATTCAAATATGCGAATCTATAACTTTGGAGGTCGAACTACGTGCCGGCCAGGGTTACTGTCAGTCGGGAATTATCGTCGCTGTTTGCAGTGCTTGCCAATCCCCATCGCGTGCGGCTGGTGGAGGAGTTGCGCGAGGGCGAAGTGGATGTAAACGGGCTGCAGAAGGCGCTGGGCATCAGCCATTCCAGCGTTTCGCAACACCTGGCGGTGTTGCGGGCGCACCGGATTGTGGCCGAACGCCGCGAGGGCCGGCACGTATTTTACCGGCTGACGCAGGCGAAGCTGGCGGAGTGGGTGCGGGGTGGATTAGACTTCATAGAGCGGGACCTGACACAAGAGCACGAGATGCGTGCGGCGGTGGAACAGGCCCGTGTGATCTGGTCTCCAACGGGCGGCACGGTTCCGGTTCGAATGGAGCCAACTGATGATTGATGCGAAGAAAGACGCGGCTCTGGGTCAGTCTCCTGCCGCTGCTGGCATGCCTGCTAGCGGTACGGGCGCCCGCGTCCACGCATCGTAGCCAGTCGCACTCACCGAATCGAAACCGGGTTCAACGGCCGGCGCGATCCGGCGGTATCCGGCTGGACGGCGACCACCACCACGAAGAGACCCCGCACGTACTGGTTCCGCGCGAGCAGGGCTCGAGCGGGCATGGGGCTGGCGCTGATGGCCTGACCGCGGCTTGCCCGGAAATGGGCACAGCGGCCTCATGGTCGTGCACTGACTCGGCGCGGCTGGTGTTCAAGCGTAAGCCGGCTTTCCACCTGACGCCACCTGGACGCGCCCCACCTGTGCGTCACTCCTAGTTCCCCCCCCCATCGAAACAGGAACACAGCCGCTCGTCGCCACACAGCGCCGGCCGGCGCAGGGCCCCGGGTCCGCCTGAGAAGCGTTGCGCGAGTGCGCAGCGGCGAGCGGGCCGGAAGTCGAAGGCGGCGAGGGAACCGAGGGAACGATCCAGCGCGAGAGCCATGGACAAGAATCATCGGGGAATTGAACATCTCGAGTCAGATATGTTTCCGCGGGAACGGGTCAAGGCGGCGGCGAGTGAGAACGCCATGCCGGCGCGGATGCTGCCGCGGATGCGAACAGCGGGGAACCCGGCATTTGCCGATTGAGGAGACTGGACATGAAGACAACGAACCAAGCGCGCGGACTGGCCCTTCCACCAGGGAAGGACGTGCTGGCCTCGGTGGTGGTGTTCCTTGTAGCGTTGCCGCTGTGCATGGGCGTGGCGATTGCTTCGGGCGTACCGCCGGCGGCGGGGCTGGTGGCGGGGATTGTGGGCGGCGTACTGGTGGGGCTGATTGGGGGAGCGCCGCTGCAGGTGAGTGGTCCGGCGGCGGGCCTGACGGTGCTGGTGTGGGAACTGGTGCAGAACTACGGGTTGCCGATGCTGGGGACGGTAGTGCTGGTGGCCGGAGTGATGCAGTTGGCGGCGGGGCTGTTCAAGACGGGGCAGTGGTTCCGGGCGATTTCGCCATCGGTGATTCACGGCATGCTGGCGGGGATCGGGGTGCTGATCTTCGCCTCGCAGTTTCACATCATGGTGGACGACCAGCCGCGCGGGACGGGGCTGGCCAACCTGATGTCGATTCCGGAGTCGGTGTATAAGGGGATCTTTCCGCTGGATGGGACGAGCCACCACATTGCAGCCATGATCGGAGTGATCACGATCGTGACGATGGTGTTGTGGGAGAAGTTCCGGCCGTCGAGGCTGACCAACGTGCCAGGGCCGCTGCTGGCGATCCTGCTGGTGTCGGGGATCGCGATGATCCTGAAGCTGGACATCAGCTACGTGAAGGTGCCCGACGCGCTGGTGGACTCCTTCCTGTACCCGACGGCGGAGACGCTCGGGAAGATGCTCTCGAAAGAGATGCTGGGTGTGGCGGCGGCGCTGGCCTTTATCGCCAGCGCGGAGACGCTGCTGTCGACGTCGGCGGTGGACCAGATGCACAAGGGGCCGCGCGCCGACTACGACCGGGAACTGGCGGCGCAGGGGGTGGGCAACATGCTGTGCGGATTTGTGGGGGCGCTGCCGATGACGGGGGTGATTGTGCGCTCCAGCGCCAACGTGAATGCCGGCGCGACGACCAAGTGGTCAGCGATTTTGCATGGCTTCTGGCTGCTGCTCACGATCGTGGCGCTGCCGAATGTGCTGCGGCTGATTCCGACATCGGGGTTGGCGGCGATTCTGGTGTACACCGGTTTCAAGCTGTTCAACCCGGCCAGGGTGCGAATACTGGCGCGCTTCGGCAGGGCCGAAGTGGCCGTCTATGCCGTGACGCTGCTGGGCATTGTGGTGACCGATCTGCTGACGGGCGTAGTGTTGGGCGTGGTGCTGGCCGTGGGCAAGCTGCTCTACACCTTCACGCATCTGTCGGTGCGCTGCGTGGCCTGCGAGGCCGACCGGCGGATGGACCTCTATCTGGAGGGGGCGGCGACGTTCGTGGCGCTGCCGAAGCTGGCCAAGGAACTCGATTCGGTACCGTCGGGCCAGAGTGTGCACCTGCATTTTGAGAAGTTGAACTACATCGATCATGCCTGTTTGGAGCTGATTCACAACTGGCGCAAGCAGCATGAGGAGCTCGGCTCGTCTCTGGTGGTGGAGTGGGATGACCTGGAAGAGCGCTACCGGGCGCCGGTGGGGGGGCGGCCGACGGCGAGCAACTCGAGCTTGATTCCGCAAGGAGAACCGCCGGGCGACGGCCACTAAGCTCGAGTGCGGGCCGTTGCGGCCACTAGGCCTGATTTTCGTGCCGAGGCAGCCGGCTGAGGGGAGCCAGGGCGGGAAGCAACCGCGCGGGGGAGTTTGCGAGCGGGAGCGTGGCCCCCTGGTAGGCCTGGTAGACGGAGTTGAAGACGGCGTCCCAACTCAGGGACTGCGCGGATGAGAAGGCGGAGTCGCCCATGCGCGCGCGCAGGCCGTGGTCCTGAGCGAGCAGCAGGATGGCCTGGATGAACTCATCGGCGGTGTCGGTGACGATGCCGTCGACGCCATGGTCAACGAGGAATTTAGGTCCGCCGCCGGAGGTCACCACGACGGGCACTCCGCAGGCTTTCGCCTCCTGAACGACATTGCCGTAGGTGTCGGTTTGGGAGGGGAAGGCAAAGATGTCCATGGAGGCGTAGGCGTGGGCGAGGGCCTCGCCGCGGAGGACGCCCGGGAGTTCAGCGCCGGGGAGGTTGGCGCGGAGCCAGGCGGTTTCACTGCCCTGGCCGACGATGAGGAAGCGGGCGGGAATGCCGCGCTCGCGCAGGTGACCTTGCACGGCGGCGAGCAGGCGCAGGTTTTTCTCCGGAGTGAGGCGGCCGACGTAGCCGATGGTGAGCGGCGCGCCGGCGGACCGCGCGACGGGGCGGGGACGGTAGAGCGAGAGGTCGACGCCGCGATGCATGGGATGGACGGGTTTGCCGGTGCGGGCGGCGAGCATCTGGCAGAGTTCGGGGTTAGGCGCAAACAGCAGCCGCGCGATGCGGTAGTAACGCGCGGTGAGGGAGAGGATCGCGGATTCGGCGCGCTGGACGGCGGGTGCGCGAAGCCGCTCCGGCAGGGGGGCCAGGAGTTTGGCCAGACGTTGGGCGCCGAACTGATGAACGTTGGTGTGCCAGCTGGCGGCCAGCGGGATGCTCATTTCGTGAGCCAGGATGACGCCCAGGATGGAGATGTGGCCGGGTGAGGTGACGTGAATCCAGCCGGGCTGGAACCGCTCAAGCTGATCGCGGAGGAGGGCTTTGTGGCGGAGAAAGAGGAGGTCGAAACGCAGGTCGGTCTCAAAGCGAATGGAGAGCGGCGAGGCAGCCAGTTCGCACACCGATTGCGCGCCTTCGCGAAAGGTCCTGGTGTGCGTGCCGGGGTGGACGCGCAGGAAGGGCGCGCCGTGTGCGGCGGCATGGGCGGCGAACTGGCGGCAGGTGAGGGCAACGCCATTCACCTCGTGGAAGGTGTCGGTGAAGAGGGCGATGCGGGGGCGGTGCGTCATCGGGCAAACTCCCGCTGCGGGGGGAGCCACACCTTGAGGGCGCTGCGCATGTGGCGCTGCTGTGAGGCGCGGATGAGGTTGACGAACGAGGCGACGATCCAGGGGGCGCCGCGAGTCCAGAGGCGGCTCAGCGGCTGCAACTCGCCCGAGGGGAGACGGTAGAAGATGCGGTCGTTCCAACGCATCCAGCCAAGCGAATGGGCGGGCTGATCACCGAGCACATCGGCGATGCATTGGATCTGGCGGTAGACGAGGGAGTCGGCGTATTGGGGGAGGAAGTGAACGTTGCTGAGGCCCTGGGCGCGGACCTCGCCGACGAATTCGCCAAAGGTGGCGGCGTTGGTGAGGTTGATGTTGGCATTGGGCTCGCAGCCGTGGCGGTCGCCGCCGGATAGGACGGGGCGGTCGAAATCAGAGGCCAGGGCCATGGCGCGCTTGTTTTCGGCCCAGGGGCGCAGGCCGTTCAGTTCGAGGGCGTGGACCCATCGGCCGCAGCGTTGGAGGAAGCGCCGAGAGAGGAAGTCGTGGCGTTCGGCTCCGACGCCTTTTTCATCCCAGCAAGGGTGGTTGAAGACGACGAGAACCTCCTCGTTCCAGGCGATCCACTCGAGGATCTCGCCGAGGCGCGGCGGTGTGGCGGCGGCGGTATATTCCGCCATCGCCTCCATCATGGCGTGGGCGGAGGCGGCGGGCAGGTTGTGGATGCCAAGGTGGAAGAAGCTATCGCCGAACGGGACGGTCCACTCCACAGAGATGGGAACGTGGCGGGTTTCCTCAACCATGTGAAGGCGACCGGCGGCGTCGATGTTGTCGTGGTCGGAAAGGGAAACCAGCGGGGCCAGGCCGAGGGCCTCGATCTGGGCGGATTCGATGGAGTAGGCCTGCTGGGCCGAGAGCGGCGGGGTCCAGTGGGCGTTGTGGAGATCGAGATCGCGTCCATGCAGGGCGCGGTATTTGTCGCGCTGCCGGTCAATGGCGCTCATGAGGACCGGGATGCGCGAGGCCACGCGCGGGATGAAGGTGAGGCTCTCGACGGAGTGGAGCGTGTGGCTGTGCAGGGAGACGCCGGTGCGGAACGAAGCGGCGGCGGCTTGGTGCTTCCAGGCGAACGTGAGGGAATGGTGGGGCACGGGTTGAGGATGAAGGAAGGGAGTTACGCTCAAATCATTTCCCTGTGAATTTGTTGTAAAGACCGCTGCTCGCGAGTCCGGACGGGTCAAAACAGGAACGGTGTGTCGTGGAATAAAACAACGCAGGAGGAAAATGTTCCGGGGAAGATCCGAGGCGGATGGCGTGGAGGGCGGCGTAGAGGCGGAAGAAGTGGGCGGCGGCTTCAGGCCAGCCGAAGCGCGAGGCGGTGAGCAGGGCCTCGGCAACGCGGCGCTGGCGGTCCTCGGGTTCGAAGAAGATGGAACGGATGGCGGAGGCGAAGGCATCGCCGGTGGGTTCACTGAGCCAGGCGTTGCCGGGGTGGGCGTAGGTGGTGACGCCGCCTGTGGTGGGCGCGACGAGAGGGGCGCCGGAGGCCATGGCTTCCAGCGGGGCGATGCCGAACGGTTCACGCGGGTTGGGATGAAGGAAGGCATCGGCGTTGGCGATCAGGCGGGCCAGTTCCTGGCGTGAGGTGATGTGGCCGAGGAAGACGACGCGTCCGGGAGCCAGCGTGGCGGCGGCGCGCTGCAACTGTGGGCGCAGAATGCCGTCGCCGGCAATGAGGAGGCGGGCGGAGATGGTGTCGCCGAGGCGGGCCATGGTGTCGAGCAGCAACTGCGTGTTTTTTTCCGGAACCAGGCGGCCGGCGTAGAGCAAATTCAACTCGCCGCCGGCGGCGTAGGGGCGCGTGCGCAGGGAGGGAGAGAAGGTGTCAAGGTCAACGCCCATGGGGCCTAACCAAAGGCCGCGGGTGACTTTGTGGCCGTTGGAGACCTCGTGCAGCTCACCGGCGGTGTGGCGGCTGACGGCGATGTGGTGATCGGCGAGGGGGAAGTAGAGCCAGCGCAGAAGGTGCGGAGCAAGGGCGCTGGCGGAAGGGCCAAGGCCGAGGTAGGCGGCGATGTTTTCGTCGAGCCGTTCGCAGGAGAGCGCAGTGACGGTGGGACGCGCGCGGTAGCCGGGAAGCAGGCCGATGCGAATGAGGCCGCCGAGATAGGGCAGCGAGTATTTGTCGCAGATCTCGACGAGGTCGGGCGATTCCTCATTCAGAATGCGGGCAATGGGGGAGCGCGGCGCGAGGTAACCGTGCGGCGCGAGCATGCGGTAGGCGCGGTTGAAGGGCGCATGCCAGGAGCGCAGGTAGCGGACGCGGGCGTGGGAGTTGATCTCTTCGATGCCGTCCTGGGCGGCGGGCACGACCATGCACATTTCGTGATTGTGCGCGGGCGCGTGGCGCATGAGTTGGAGGTAGAAGGTGCGGATTCCTCCAGAGCGTTCATGCCAGGAATTGGTGAAATGGAGGGTCTTCATCGGGCGGGCTTTCGCGCCGCGCAGCGCCAGAGCCACATCGGGCCGGCGCCGAGGAATCCGGCGATGAGTGCGGGAAGTGCGCGCATGTCGTCGGCGATGGACCATGCGTCGCGTCCGCTGACGAGAGCGCCGCGGCGCATGGCGAAGAGGTTGAAGCTGGTGGAAACCAGGGTGAAGCAGAGGGAGGCGATCATGGAGGTTTTCAGATTGGGCGTGCCGCGCAGGTAGTGGATGGTGAACTCGATGCTGTGTGTGATGAGGGGCACGATGAGGAGCGCGCCGAGGGTGCCCTTCCAGGGCGGTTGGACGCGCCGGAAGGACTGCGTGAGGGCGCCGTAGAAGCCGGCCGTAATGGCGCGGTAGGTGAACTCGGCGAGCATGGCGCCGGTGGCCGCGTGCCAGCCGGAGCGGAGGTTGGCGAGCAGGAAGAGGAGGGCGCGGATGGTGGAGCTGAACAGCGCCGACTTGTAGTTCCAGTGTTGGAAGTTCACCCGGCGAGCCTCGGAGCGGAGGAATCGGCGTGGTAGGCAAGGAAGGCGGCGGCGCCGGCGCGGGTCATGTAGCGTTCCAGAGCTTGCGGTTCGGATTGGCGCAGGTCGACCAGGATGAGGCCATCGAGGGTGTCAGAGAAGCGCGAGTCGACGTGGTAGCCGAGGAGGCGTCCGCCGAGCTTGGCGTATTGACGGAGGAGGATGGGTACGCCTTTGCCATCAGGTTCGAGATCGGCGAGCGGGGCTTGCAGGTCGTCGAGGGTTTGGGCAAAGCGGCGCAGGGCTGTGGTGTCGAGGCGTGTGTGGAACTGGGGGCGGAACGGGCAGCGCGGGCGCACGAGGCGGGAGAGAGGGTCGCGGTCGATCTGGGCGCGGCTGTATTCGACGATGAGGCGGCGGCTGGCGTCGGTGTATTCGTTGCTGATGCTGACGGCTCCGAAGAGGACGGGCGTTTCGGGGTGGCGGGCGAGCCAGGCGCCGATGCCCTTCCACAACAACAGAAGCGGGGCGAATTGTTTTTGGTAGGCCGGGTGAACGAAGCTGCGGCCCAACTCGACGGCCGGGCCGATGTGCGAGAAGAACCGCGGGTCGAAGTGGAAGAGCGTGCTCGTATATAGGGCGCGAACACCGCCACGGGCCAGCAGGTCAGGCGTGAGGCCAAGGCGATAACCGCCGGCAATGCGTTGATCGGCCTCATTCCAGAGGACGAGATGGAGGTAGTGGGGATCGAAGCGGTCGAGGTCAGCGGGTTCTCCCGTGCCTTCGCCGGCGGCGCGGAAGGTGAGTTCGCGCACGCGTCCGATTTCCTGCATGACGAGCGGCATGGGTTGCGCCGGAGAGATGATGACGCGCCAGCCGGAGTTGGCTTCGACCGTAGCGGCGGGGGGCAGAGCGTCGAGTTCGCGGCGCAGCGCCGTGGGCGAGACAGGGATGGCCAGCGGAGCCTGGCGTTGCGGCGCGGAGCGTATGGAGATGGCGCGGCGATGGGCAAGCAGTTCGGTGCGCCAGCGGAGGTATTGGATGGCGTCGACATCGGTGTCGAACGTGGCGAGCTTGGCTGGAGCGATGGGATGGCCGATGCGCAGGCGGATGGTCTGGCCTGCCTTGTTGAAGAACTCATGCGGCAGGCGCGCCGTGCGCAGGAAGGGATGGACCATACCGAGGAGATGAAACGGCAGGCTATTGGCGCCCTCGAAATGCACGGGGACCACCGTGGCTCCCGTGCGGCGGATGAGAGCGGCGATGGCGGGCGACCAGGGGCGCTCGACGACGGATTGCCGCGCCGGGTCCCAGGAAGCAACTTCACCGGCGGGGAACACGCCCAGCAGACCGCCGTTGGTGAGGAAGCGGGTGGCCTCGCGGTAGGCGCGGACGTTAGAGACCTTCGCCTGACGCGTGCCGAAGGGGTCGACGAAGATGCAGTGGCGGGCAAAGCCGGGGGCGATGCCGAGCATGCGATTGGCCAGCAGGCGGGCGTCCTTGCGCAGACCGACGAGAATCGCGCCGAGGGCAACGCCATCGAGCATGCCGAAGGGATGATTGGAGACCACCACCACGGGGCCTTGCGCGGGGATGCGGTTCAATTCCTCCTGCTCGACATGGCAGTGAGCGGAGAGCTGATTGAGGAGCGCGGAAAAGAGCGTCTTGTCCGGATCGCGCTCGGCGCTGGAATAGAGATCAACGAGGCGATCGACGCCGAGGAGGCGCTCAATCAGGCGGCCGGCAAAGGGCGGAGCGTCGGGCAGCCAGTTGCCGAGAACGTCTGAACCCTGAAGAGGACGTTCCGTGGCGAGGCGCATCAAACAAGTTATACGGGTGATGTTTGAATTGCGGATGAATGGCGGATGGAGGGTTTATGTCGAAAGTGAAAGCTCGCGTGGCGAGTTGATTTGTTCCAGAATGGTGACGGCGCGGGCGCGGGCGGTTTCGATGTGGCGGTCCTTTAGGGATTCGTAGCCCCGGATGGTGAGAGGCAGGGAGGCGAGTTCAGCGGCGGCCGGGGTGGGAGGCGCGGTGAGCAGCCGCTCCAGGATGTCTTCGTACCAGGTGATGAGAGAGCGTTCGCGGCGGCGGTGGGCGGTGGCGCCGAAGAGGTCGAGCGGGCCGCCGCGGAGGAACTTGAGCGAGGAGAGCAGGGCTAGCAGGGGGCGGGCGGCGGGGCCGAGCGACATCTTGCGCGACAGTCCCCAACGGCGCAGAAGGGGGGGATGGAGGAGGAACTCTACGCGCTCGATCTGGCGCCAATCGGCGTTGAGTTGCGTGGTGAATTCAGGAAGCAGGAGCAGACGGGCGACTTCGTACTCGTCTTTGTAGGTCATGAGCGTGAAGAGAGCTTGCTCGGCGGTGGGGGCGAGTTCGGGGCGGGCGGCACGGACGCGCTGGATGAGCGTGTCGTAGCGGGCGGCCCAGGCGGCATTTTGATAAGCGGTTAGTTCGGCGAGGCGCTGCGCGTGGGTAAGGGCGGCGGGCGAGGCAGGCTCACGCGGGGCGGACTGGCGGCGCCAATCGCGGCCGCAGGCGAGCGCGGCAAGGTTGCGTTCGACGTCGACGTTGTTGAGGCGAATGGCTGATTCGATGGCGGCGAGCGGGAGCGGGATGAGCCCTTCCTGCAGCGCCGCGCCGAGGAGGATCATGTTGGCGAACATATGGGAGCCGAAGTGGGTTTCGGCGAGGGCTGTGGCGTCCAAACATATCTGTGACTTTGTGTTTGAAACAATCGTATCGAGCGGCGTGACGGGGTCGGGTTCGCCGAAGAGAACGAAGCGGGTGCGCAGGCTGGCGGCGGTGGGCGTGAGGGCGGTGTTGACGACGGCGCGGGTGAGGGCCGCGGTGAGCAGGGGCAGGTTAGCGGAGCTGGCCGCACCGAGGGGATCGTAGGCCAGCAGGAGATGGGTGTTGGCGACGTTGATGCGCGGCGGCGGGCTGGAGGCGGCGGGCGTTAGGGTGAGGTGCGAAACGACGGCGCCGCCCTTTTGCGCGAGCCCGGTCTGATCGAGCGTGGTGGCGTGGAGGCCCTGCATCGTGGCCGCGGCGGCGAGGATGGCGTTGATGGTGACGACGCCGGTGCCGCCGATGCCGGGGGCGAGCATGCGCCACGGGGTTTCGAGCGCGGGTGAGGGAACGGGCGGAGGCGGGTCAAACTGGGGGACGACGTTGAGCGCTGTGCGGCGCGGACCACCACCGGGCTTGAGGTGGATGCGGACAAAGCTGGGGCAGTCGCCAAGGGCGCAGGACTCATCCTTATTACAAGAGGACTGGTGAATGGCCATGCGTTCGCCGTAGGGCGTTTGCTGCGGCACGAGGCTCATGCAATTGGACTGGCGGAGGCAATCGCCGCAACCTTCGCAGACGCGCGGGTGGATGACCAGGCGCGAGGAGGGCTCGGTGTAGATGCCTCGCGAACGCTTGCGGCGCTTTTCGGCGGCGCATTCCTGGTCGTAGATGAGGACGGTGACGCCTTGGATGCGCTCGAGTTCGCGCAGCGTTTCTTCAATCGCCGAGCGGTCGCGCAGGATGGCGTTGGCGGCGAGGGGCTGATCGTAGTAGCTGGCTGTGTCTTCGGCGAGGATGACGGTGCGTTTGACGCCTTCGGCTTCGAGCTTGCGGGTGAGGGCAGGGATGGGGATGGCGCCGATGGCATCCTGGCCGCCGGTCATGGCGACGTGGCCGTTGTAGAGGATGCGGTAGGTGATGTTGACGCCGGCGGCGATGGCGGCTTCGATGGCGAGGATGCCGGAGTGGAAGAGCGTGCCGTCGCCCATGTTCTGGAAGATGTGGCGGCGTTCGGTGAAGGGCGACATGCCGATCCAGGCGGCGCCTTCGGATCCCATCTGGGCGGCGAACTCATAGCCACGATGCACTTCGCCGAGCAGCATGCCCATGCCGTGACACCCAATGCCGCCGCCGGAGATCTGACCTTCGAGCAGCAGCGTGCTGCGGTTGTGCGGGCAGCCGGGGCAGTAGTTGGGCGTGCGAATGGTGGCGGCGGGAATGGCAAGCGCGGCGGCGGCATCAAGGGCGGCGATGCGGCGGCGGGCGCGAGCATCGAGTTCGGCAGGCAGCGGAGGAAGACAGCGCAGCAGCAGGCGGGCGATGAGGTCGGGGTCGAGTTCGCCGGTGAGAGGAACGAGCGGCTGGCCGGCGGCATCGAGTTTGCCGATGACGGTGGGGCGCTGGGCGGAGTTGAAGAGGGCGTCCTTGATTTGCAGTTCGAGGAAGCTGCGCTTTTCTTCGAGGACGAGCAGGATTTCGAGGCCGGCGGCGAACTCGCGCGTGAAGGAGGCCGAGACGGGGTAGGTGATGGCGTATTGGGCGATGCGGATGCCGAGGGCGCGCAGAGCGGCATCGTCGAGGCCGAGATCGTCAAGAGCCTGGCGGAGGTCGTAGTATGCCTTGCCGGCGGCGGCGATGCCGAAGCGGGCGTTGGGGGCGCCGTGGATGCGGTCGATGGGGTTGAGATCGTGGAAGGCGCGCACGGCGTCCATGCGGCGAACGTAGGCCTCGACTTCGAGGCTGTTGGCGACGGTGGGCACGAGCATGCCGCTGGAGACCTTGCGATAGCCTTCGGGGATCGTGAACGAGTGGCGGTCGAGGTTGACGTCCACCGTGCCGCCGCCGTCGCAGGTGTTGGTGACGAGTTTGAGGGAGGTCCACGCGCCGGAGTGGCGCGAGAGGGCGATGGCGTAGAGGCCGAAGTCGAGGATCTCTTGCGGCGTGCCGGGCTGCAGGATGGGGATGCCGACGTTGAGGAGGCTGAAGTCGGAGTGATGCGGGATGGAGGAACTCTTGCAGGCGTGGTCGTCGCCGGCGAGGACGAGTGCGGCGGAGAGGCCCGAGGTGCCGGCGAGGTTGGCGTGGCGGAGGGCATCACCGGAGCGGTCGACGCCGGGGCCTTTGCCATACCAGATGCCGACGACGGCATCGACGCGCGCCGGGCCGGCGGCGGAGAGGATTTGCGTGCCGAGCACGGCGGTGGCGGCGAGGTCTTCATTGACGGCGGGGCGGAAGTGGATGTCAAGTCCGGCGAGGAGTGGGGAGACGCGGGCGAGCGCCATGTCGTAGCCGCCGAGGGGGGAGCCTTCGTAGCCGGTGATGAAGGCGCCGGTGCGGAGGCGGGCGCGGCGGTCGAGGCGCATCTGGTCCATGGGCAGGCGGACGAGGGCCTGGATGCCGGTGAGGTAATGGTGGCCGGATTCGGCTGTGAACCGGTCAGTGAGCTTCACGGGGTTATGGTATCAGTGGCGGTGGCGGGCAACGTTCGGGTGACAGAGGTGGTACGATCCCCGGATGGCAGATACCGCCTGGGCCGCTGGAATTCCGTCTGCGGGCGCAACGCCGATGGCCGCGCCACGTCATTCCGCCCTTGTCCGGGTGACGCATTGGATCACGGCGCTTTGTTTCCTTGGGTTGTTCGTGAGCGGAATCGAGATTGTGATCTCGCATCCGAGGTTTTACTGGGGTGAGGAGGGCAACTCGCTCACCACGCCGCTCTTCGTGCTGCCGATTCCAGCCTCGCGTGACACGGTGCCGACGGCTTACAGCTTTGTCCTGCCGGATCAGAATGGTTGGAGCCGGTCGCTGCATTTTCAGGCCGCGTGGTTGGTTGTTCTGACGGGGCTGCTGTATGTGCTCTTCGGGCTGTTCACGCGGCACTTCCGCGCTCATCTGCTGCCTGCTCGCGGCGATTTGGCGTGGAAGCCGCTTTCGGCAGCCATTCGGGAACACCTTCGGTTCGAGCGTCCGGGCGCGGACACGGCGTGGTCGTACAACGTGCTGCAACGGCTCTCGTATCTGAGTGTGGTGTTCGTCGCGTTTCCCTTGATGATCTGGACGGGACTCGCCATGTCGCCGGGATTCACGTCGGCGTTCCCGAGTACGGTGACGATCCTGGGCGGACACCAATCGGCGCGCACGATTCACTTTTTCGCGATGTGGTATCTCGTACTGTTCTCCGTCGCCCATGTGGTGATGGTGTGGCGCGCGGGATTCCGACAAAGGGTGGGGGCGATGATCACGGGCGGCGGAGCAGAAGGGAAGGAGCAGTGATGAGCAACACATCGCGCCGGAAGTGGATGCTGGCAGGGCTCGGGGCGGCGGCGGGCGCTTCGGGCCTCGCCGTGGCCGCGCGGCTCGCGGACCGGCATGGCCTGATCCCACCGGATGCGGGGCACATCTACGGCCCTGGGGCGGCGTTGACCTACGCCACGCAGCGGCTGTTGACCGAAGGCTCGATGGCGCGTGAGTTCTCACGCAGCCAGATTTCGGCGCGGCCGTTCGCCAATGGGAAGCCGCTGCAAGAGGCGGAGTTTCTGCGGCTGCAGGGGGGGGATTCAGCGAGTGGCGGTTGAGCGTGGAAGGACTGGTGGCGCGGCCGGCGAGCTTCACGTTAGCCGAGTTGAAGAGCATGCCGGCGCGTAGCCAGATCACGCAATTGGCGTGTGAGGAAGGCTGGTCGTTCATCGCCGAATGGACTGGGGTGGTGCTGGCCGATCTGCTGGCGGCCGTGGGCATCCTGCCGCAGGCGCGATTCGTGACCTACCAGTCGTTCCAGAAACGTTGGCGCAACAGCGTGGATATGGCGGACGCCCTGCATCCGCAAACGCTGGTCATCTATGGGATGAACGGGGGCGAGTTGCCAACCGGTCATGGCGGGCCGCTGCGGATGCGCGTGCCGCGACAACTCGGCTACAAGAGCGTGAAGTACATCAACCGGCTGACGGTGACCGATAGCCTGAATTTGCCCTCGCGAGCGAGAGGCTACTCGTGGTACGCGGGGATCTAGCAAAAACCGGAGCGGCCCAGCGGGCGCGCTCCGGTGAGTGAGTTGAGTTGCGCGTGGCGCTACTTGATGGTGACCATGGCGGCGTTGCTTTTTTCGCCGTTGATGGTGACCACGAGCGGGTAGCTGCCGGGGGCCATCGAGGGGACCTTGAAGTTCATCTGCATGAGGCCGATGAAGCCGGGGGTGAGGCCGGCGAAGGCGATTTCGACGGGGGCGTTGTTGATGGTGGCCGAGACCGAGCCGCGGGGGCGCGAGAGGGGCTCGCTGCCGGCGGGCGTGCCGGTGGCCACGGGGTTGTCGAGCGCACCGCAACCGGTCATGTAGGCGACGGCGTAGCTGCCCGAGGGCGCGCCGTTGCTGGCGTCGTTCACCGTGTAGTCGGCGTTCTGGACGACGGCGCGTTTGTTACCGAACTGGAAGACGCCAGGGGCGGCGGGCGCGACGGCGACGCTGCCGGCAGGGCTCGCGACGCCATTCACTTTAACGATCACAGGGACACTGGCACCCTCGGCCACTTCGAAGGGCATCTGCGCATTGATCTGGCCGGCGCTGACGAAGACGAGCGGGGCGTCCTTGCCGCCGATCTTCACTGAGGTGCCGGCGATCTCAGTGGGCAGGGGCACGCTGGAGGCGCTGAAGGTGCCGGTGGCGAGGTCGTTGCCGAAGATGCTCACCAGCGCGCCGGGTGCGACGCGGGGCATGAAGCTGGCCGCGTTGACGACGCCGCCGGCGGAGATGGTGGGCGGGGCGGTGACCTCGACGGTGAACTGGCCGACGAAATCGAGAATTTTGTCGGCGCGAATTTCGTGGGCGTGCACGCGGTCTTTCTTAAAGAGGCTGGGATCGGAGAAGTTGAACGCCGTGACCTTCACTTCGGTGGGCCCGTTTTTGTAGATGAGGGTTTTGGGCGTGTCGATCTGGTGGCCGGCGAGGTTCTCGGTTTTCGCGCCGGGGTTGACGGAGAAGGGCGGGAAGAACTGCGTGGAGGTGACGTTGAGCGGCGCATACGCGGAAATCTGCGGCGCATTGGCGCGGTCGAAGTAGAAATTGATCGTGTAGTAGTTCCAATCGTAGGAGTTCAGCTTCTCGGTGTAGATGGTGTAGGTGTGGGTGCCAACGGGGAGGTCGAGATTGATGTTGGCGTCGGAGGCCTTGGGGCCGTTGATGATCTCGCCGTCGATGTCGTCACCTTTCACGAGGAAGATGGTGGGGTGGCCGCCCTGCTGCGTGGTCTTGAAGCGGTGCGCGCCGACGCCCTGGATCTTGCCTTCGGCGTCGGTGGAGTTGATTTGCAGGGCCGTCAGCTTGACGGCGGCAAAGGAGGAAGCGGCTCCGAGAGTGCCCAATGCGAGGGCAAAGGCTGCGTTGCGAATGATGTTCATGGGTATCCACACGAACACGCGCGGCGGCGATTGAAATTGGATCGCGCGGGGTTGGCGAACTTTTGCGCCGGCGGGCCGCAGGACGGAAGCTGGAATACTGGAGTAGATGATGCAAACGCGCAAGCTGACGATTGCCTGCCCGCAGTGCGGTTCGCTGGACATCTCCTATAGCTGCTCGCCGAGTTGCTGTTTCAACCACGTCTGCGGGGAATGCTTCACGACGTTTGAGCCGGCGACGGAGGCCCTGGGCAAGACGGTGAGTGGCGCAATGCCGCCGCAGCCGCTGCCCGAGGCGGCTGACCCGACGGTGGCCTGCGTGAAGTGCGATTCGACGAAGGTGTACATGCTCACCGATGACGAACTGGCGTGCACGGCCTGTGGCGCGGCGCTGCGGCTGGTGTTGAACGAGATCGTTCCCGGCTGATGATGCGTGGCGCAATCTGTTAAGCTCGAAACTTCTCAGGTACGCCCCGGCGACGGAGCGTTGAAAAGGGAACCCGGTGCGAATCCGGGACTGTCCCGCAGCGGTAATTGGGAACGAAGGCCGCACACGACACTGGCAGGGAAGGCCGGGAAGTCGCGGTTGGTAGGAAGCCCATGAGTCCGAAGACCTGCCTGGGAACGGCGCATCGCCGAACTCAACCTTGCTCTCGAAGGAGGGGCAGAGGGAATGCAATCGCGCACGATCCGAGGAAGAGACAACGGCCTGGGTCGAAGTGTGGCCATGGGCGCCGGGTTGGCCGTGGCGTGGCTGCTGAGCGCGGCGGGGGCGATGGCGCAACCGGCGACGGTGGTGTCGACGGCGCCGAGTTTCACTGAGACCGTCTTTGCCTTGGGCGCGGGGAAGCGGTTGGTGGCGGTCTCCAACTACTGTCACTATCCGCCTGAGGTGAACCGGCTGCCGAAGATCGGCAACTACCTGGACCCGAATGTGGAGGCCATTGCGCGGTTGAAGCCTGGCCTGGTGTTGCTGCATACCGAGCAACGGCAGGCGGCGGGCCAACTGACGGCGATGGGCATCCGCGTTCTCACGCTGCGCAACACGACGCTCGAAGACACGATGGCGTCGGTGCGGCAGATCGGCACGGCGTTGGGCCTGGCGCGCGAAGGAACGAGGCTGGAAAGCGAGTTGCGCGCGCGGCTGCGGGCGATTGAAGAACGAAGCAAGACCCGGCCGAGGCGGACGCTGCTGTTTGTCGTGGGACGAACGCCGGGGCGGCTGGACGGCATGATGGCGGTGGGCAGCGGGTCGTACTTGAACGAGTTGATGCGCATCGCCGGGGGCCGCAACGTGCTCGACGATTCGCGCGTGGCCTATCCGCAGATTTCGCTGGAAGGAGTGATCCGGCTGGATCCGGACGTGATTGTGGACATGGGCGACATGACGGCGACCGAGGGCGTGAGCGAGGAACACAAGCGCGCGGTGGTGCGGCTCTGGGAAGGCCAGCCGGTGGTGCGCGCCGTGAAACAGAAGACAGTGTTCGCTGTGGCCGATGACATCTTTGTTGTGCCGGGACCGCGCGTGGTGGAAGCCGCCGAAGCGTTCGCGGCGATGTTGAGCAAGGCGCCGGGACGATGAGCCTACTGCGATTGACGGACGTGAGTTTCCGCTATCCGGGCGCGCCGGCGGTGTTGGACGGCATCAGCGTGGAGGCGCGGGATGCGGCGCTGGTGGCCGTGGTGGGTCCGAATGGCGCCGGAAAGTCGACGCTGCTGGACGTGGTGGCGGGCCTGAAGCGGCCGAGGCGGGCCAGTGTCTGGTGAACGGCTTGGATGTGAATCGCGCCGGCCGCGATGAGGTGTGCCGCATGGTGGCGCACGTACCGCAGCAGACGCCGTCGGGGATTCCCTTCACGGTGGAAGAGGTGGTGTTGACGGGCCGCATTCCCTATGGGCGCGGCTTGTATGAGAACGATGAGGATCATGAGGCGATGGAGCAGGCTATCGGGCGCATGCGGCTGCAGGAGTTTCGCCGGCGGCGATTTGATTCGTTGAGCGGGGGCGAGAAGCAGCGTGTGTTGCTGGCGGCGGCGTTGTGCCAGCAATCGCCGGTGTTGCTGCTGGATGAGCCAAGCGCGCATCTTGACCCCGAAAACCAGGCGCAGTTGTGGAATCTGTTGGGCGAGTTGCGCGCCACGGGCCGGCTGGTGATGGTGGTGACACATCACCTGGCGCTGGCGGCGCGGCATGCGGACCGGGTGCTGGTGTTGCATCACGGCAAACTGGCCGCCGATGGAGCGCCCGATACGGCGCTGGAGCCGGGATTGTTGGAGCGCGTGTTCAGCGTGCCGTTTCACCGCCATGTGAATGGAGAAGGGCGGGTGTTCCTGGGTTATGGCCACTGAACTCCGCACGCGTGCGCGCACCGTGTTTGTGTTGTCGCTGCTGGCGGCGGCGGTGAGCGTGGCGGTGTGTCCGCTGGTGGGCGGCTCGGGCTTGGATTACGGGAACGTATGGGCGGGGCAGTCGCCGGATTGGCCCATCTTTGCGAACCTGCGGCTGCCGCGGGCGCTGCTGGCCTTGCTCGCCGGGGCGGCGCTTTCCGGCTCTGGCGCGATGTTTCAAGCGCTGTTGCGCGATGCGCTGGCGACGCCATCGAGCCTCGGCGTAACGGCGGCATCGGCGCTGGGCGCGGTGGTGGCCATTGCGTTCTTCCCCAGCGAGACCTCGTGGTTCCCCGTGGTGTGGATCTCGGCGCTGGCGGGCGCGGGAGCCGTGATCGCACTGGTGGCGGCGTTGAGCCGTTCGCACAAGCGCTTCTCGGCGTTCACGCTGCTGCTGACGGGCATTGCGGTGAATGGCATCTGCTCGGCGTTGATCCTGCTGCTGCACAGCCTGGCGGGCATCACGAAGGCGTTCCAAATCACGCACTGGCTAATGGGAGGCATCGCGGCGGTGGAGTATCCGGTGCTTGCGCTGCTGGCGCTGGTGATTGTGCCGGTGAGCCTATGGGTGCTCAGGCTGGCGCGGGTGTTGAACGTGATCTCCTACGGCGAGGCTTGGGCGGCGGGGCGAGGCGTGGATTGCCGGCGTGTGACGCTGCGCGGGTTCATTGCGGGCACGGTGCTGGTGGGGACGACGACGGCGGTGACCGGGCCGATCGCGTTCGTGGGCTTGATCGTGCCGCACCTGCTGCGGCGCATCGTGGGGCCCGATTACCGGTTGCTGCTGCCCGCGTCGATCTTTGGCGGCGGGGCGTTTCTCGTCGTCTGCGACACGATCTCGCGCAGCGTGCTGGCGCCGGTGGAGATCCCGGTGGGCGTGGCCACGGCGCTGTTGGGCGGGCCGTTCTTTGTGTGGATTCTCTGGTCGCGCTAAGCGGCGCTGGGCGTGCTCCAACGCAAGCCTGCGAGCGTGCCGCCATCATTGGAACGGCCGGTGACGAGCAGGCTGAGCAGGGCCCTGCCGCCCAACGGAGCGACGGTGACTTCGATGCGATTCGCTCCAGGGCGCGCCGAGATGGGGAACTGATACTGGCCAACGCGATAGCTGGTGGCGGCGGTGAATGAGGCCACGGCTTCACCGTTGATGCGGACGCTCACCTCGCCGCGGGCGCCCAGCCACAGCAGGCCGCGGGCGTGACCGGGGGAGTCAAACTGCGCGGCGGCAGTGTAGACCGTGCCTGGCGCGGGCTTGCGGCCGGTCGATTCGACGAGATCGAGCGTGTCGAAGCGGGCTTCGGTGCGCGTCCAGCGGCCCGAGGCGTCCTGGATGAGCCACTCGCGGTTGCAGCGGCCATACCAGTGGTGCGGGCGTTCCCAGCGGCGCATGTGGCGGTCGGCATCGTCGCCGCGCACGTCGATGCGCGCAGCATCCATCGTGCCCATGCCGCGGCGGGCGGCCATGTGGAGGAACTCCATGTCGTGCGTGTTGAAGCCGAGCAGTTGCGCCACGAGCGAGTCGGCGGCAACGGGATCTTCGCCGGCGAGGACGAGATTGGATTGCACCATCTGGTCCGGCCTGCCGTTGGAGTGCTCCTGTGATTGCAGGCCGCGGAGGCCATCGACGACGCAGTAGTCGGGCGGATGGAAGGCAGCCAGATCGACGATGAAGGGGTCGATGCGCCCGCCGGCGGAGTGTTCCGAGTGGAGCGTGTGGTTCGAGAAGATGCCGGGCAGGGTATACGCCTCGCGCGGGGCCGTGCCGACGTAGTTCTTCAGGCTGGCCGTGATGCCGCACTGGAGGTGACACTTCATCACGGGCACGGTGATGAGGAAGTCGCAGTTGAGGATGGTGTTGGTGACGAAGTAATCGGGGCGGCCGCCGAAGGCGCCGGTGCCGTTGGCGGACTTGGGGACAATGATGCGGCGGAATCGGCCGGCGGGGTCGCGCACGCAATCGTAGGAGAGGTCGATGTAGTCGAACTTCTTGTCGGGGTGGCGGCGGGCCAGCACGGTAAGCATCGATTGGATGGAGCCATGGAAGCCAGGGAATTCGTCGGGGCCCCAATCGAAGTCGTAGGCGCTGACGCGGCGGCCGTCCTGGATGGTGGCGTTGTCTTCGGCGGGGTCGTTGGGGCGGCGGTAGGAGCCGCCTTCGGCAATGGTGATGCGCCCGGCGCGCGAGCGGGCGGCTACATACTCGAGGACGGCCTGGGTGACGCGGAAGTCGGTGATGTCGCCGAGACGATATGTGGGGCGCGGCCGCAGGGCGACGATGTTCGGTTTGATGACGACCCAGGCGCCGGGCTTGATCTTCTCTTCGAGCGAGCCGGCGTTCGGCGAGCCGAGCGAGATGGCGCGGAAGACCATGGCGCGCACTTGATCGAGCGTGAGCGTGGCGTCGAGCGGCGCGGGCTGGCGCAGCGCGGAGTGGGTGGAGGCGACCAGGCCGAGGCGCGTCTTGGCGGCTTGCGCGGCAGGCGCGAGCGCAGCAGGTAAATGCCCGGCGGCCATCGCCGTGGCGGCGAGAAACTGACGTCGCTGGAGCTTCATTACGCCTTCACCCAACGAATGCCATCGATGGAGTCGCCATCGTTGCGCGAGTTGGTGAGCAGGACGCTGAGCTTGGCCTGGCCGGCGAGGGGTTGCACGTCGAATTCGACGCGGTTCATGCCGGGGCGAAGGGCGACGGGGAATTGGAACTGGCCGGTGCGGTAGCGCGTCTGCGACTCCGTGGTGGCGACCGTTTCGCCGTTCACGCGGGCGGTGAGGCGTCCGCGCAGGCCAAGCCAGAGGTAGCCATTGTGATGGCCCTGCGACTGGACGTTGACGGCGGCGCGATAGCTTGTGCCATTCGAAGGCGCAACACCGGTAGCCGCGGGCAGGTCGAGCGTGTCGTAAGGCGCGGAGTGGGCGCGTGGCGGCGCCGAGCCGGCTGAGAGCGTCCATTCGCGATTGCAGCGGCCATACCACTGGCGCGGTTTTTCCCACTTGCGCGTGGACCGGTCGGGCTCATCGCCGCGGTGGTCAATGCGGCTCAGTTCGAGCGTGCCCATGCCGCGCCGGGCGGCCATGTGGAGGTGTTCAATGTCGTAGGGATTGAAGCCGAGCAGGCGGGCGGCCATGGCATCGGCGGCAACGGGGTCCTCGGTGGCGAAGACGAGATTGGAGCGCACGGTCTGATCGGCGCGGTGGGCGGAGTGCTCCTGGGCTTGCAGGCCGCGAATGCCATCGACGACGCAGAAGTCAGGCGGATGGAAGGCGGCCAGATCGACGATGAACGGATCAATGCGTTCGCCGGCGGAATGTTCCGAATGAAGGTTGGCGTTGTGAAACAGGCCAGGCGTAGCGTAGGCCTGGCGCGGCGCGGTGCCGACGTAGTTCTTCAGGCTGGCCGTGATGCCGCATTGCAGGTGGACCTTCATGACCGGAACGGAAATCAGGAAGTCGCACTTGGTGATGGTATTGGTGACGAAGTAATCGGCGCGGCCGCCAAAGGCGCCAATGCCGTTCGAGGCTTTGGGGACGACGATGCGCTGGAACTTGCCATCGGGGCCGCGGACGGCGTCGTAGGAGAGGTCCACGAAGTCGAAGCGTTTGCCCGGATGGAGGCGCGACATCTCTTTCAACATCGAGCCAACAGAACCGTTGAAGCCGGGGAACTCGTCGGGTCCCCAATCGAAATCGTAGGCGTTGACACGGCGGCCGTCCTGGGTGACGACATTGTCTTCGGCCTTGTCCTTGTGGTTGCGATAGGTGCCGCCCTCAGCGATGGTGATGCGGGCGGCCTGCGAATGCGTGGCGACGTATTCAAGAACGGCGCGGGTGACGCGGAAGTCCGTGATGTCGCCCGGCGCATAGCCACGGGCCGGGCGCAGGAAGACGATGTTCGGCTTGATCACGACCCACGAGCCGGGTTTGATCTTCTTCTCCAGCGATCCGGCTTGCGGCGCGCCATAGCGAATCGCCGAGTGGACCATGTCGCGCACCTGCTCATAGGTGAGCCCGTCGTCGAGCGGCGCGGGTTGGCGGAGCTTGGCGTGAGTGGAGCGGACCAGGCCGAGCCGGGCGCGTGTATCGGGCGCGGCCAGCAGCGGCGCGGCCACCGGGACGGCGGCGGAACTCATCAGGAAGTGGCGGCGGTTCATGATTTCTCCCAACCCTGGGGTTTGCGGAACGGTTTGCGGGCTTCGTCGAGTTCATTGCCGCGCGTCCAGATGAGATCGGGATCGCGCACGCCGAAGCCGCGGAGTTCGAGTTTGTCGAGCAGAGGAAGCTTGAGGGCATCGAAGCCCATGACGGCCGCGCCAATAGCATCCACGGAGAGCGCGTTCGTGCCGGCAATGACGATATTGTGGCGGATCTCGCCGGCGGCGTCGCGGTGAACAGGGCCGCCGAGGATGGCGTAGTCGGCCGGGTGGTGCAGATAGAGATCGGTGAGCAGGTCGACGGGATCGCCCATCGCGAAGAGCTTTTCGTGCCGCGCGCCGTAGACGCTCTCAGGCGCTAGCGCCCAGTAGTTGCCGATGGTGAGCGCAACGCCGGTGAGCGGCGAGGTCTGCAACGGGGCAACGGAGATGAGGCGGTCACACTCGCGGATCACCTTGGGAATCGCGTATTCGGAGTTAGGGTTCTTCGCGGCAAAGGTGCGGCGCGTGGCGGGAACTTGGAGATAGGGCTCGCGAGCGAGGTCGGCGTATTGAAACAGGATGGTGGGATAACGCTTGGCGAGTTCGCCCAGCATGGCCTCATAGCCCGAGGGCGGCGCGCCCGCGGCGGCGACGGTGAATCGCTTGCCGCGCTTCTGTGTGGCGTATTGATCGAGCAGACGGGAGAGCAGCAGCGGGTCAGTGACGATCTGCTCGGTGCGGGTGACGAGGAAGACGATCCAGTCCTCCGAACCTGGTCCGCTACGGCCGCCACGGCGCGGATTGCCGCGCATGGCGAGTTCCTGAGCGCGCGTGAGCAGAGCGGACATCTGCGCAGGGGTGAGAGGTTGATCGGTGGCGGCGGGTTGGGCAAGGCCGGGGAGGGCGGTGCCGTCATGTTCCATTCCTTCCTTGAATGAGGAGAGAACAAGACCGACGCGGGGAGTGGAGTCGTAAGTGGCGGAGGCGAGCATCGACTCCTTGGGGCGGCTCGCGGGGGCCGGAGGGGAGGCCTGCATGGCAAGTTCAGTATATAGTTGCGCGCGCTGGAATCCCATGCCCTTTTGTGCGGATTGGCGCGGGCTTACTGGACTGTTTCGTACAACTTGGGGGCGCTTCCCTTCCCCGCGCGATGGCTGTATGGTGATGCTGAACATACTGAAGCCGCGCCGCGCGCGGCCAGGGAGAGCCTTCATGAGCAATCGCCGGGCATTTTTGGAAACAGGAGCAGGACTTCTGATATTGCGGCCCGAGACCGCCTTTGGTTCGCAGGCCAACTCGACGCCGGAGTTGGGCTTGATCGGCTGCGGCAACCGCGGCGTGTGGATTACGGGCCACTTTCTGGAGCAAACAGGCGCCAAGGTGACGGCGATTGCCGATGCGTTTGAACCGCCGCTGGCGGCGTTTCGCGAGAAGTTCGGGGTGAGCGAGAAACGCTCGTTCGCGGGGCTCGATGGCTTCCGCGAGATGGTGAAGCAGAAGGTGGATGCGGTGGTGATCGAGTCGCCACCCTACTTTCATCCTGACCACGCCATGGCGGCGGTGGAAGCGGGCAAGCATGTCTACTGCGCCAAACCGGTGGCCAGCGATGTGCCCGGCACCAAGCGGTTCGTGCAGGCCTCCGAACTGGCGGCGAAGAAGAAGCTGAACTTCCTGGTCGACTTCCAGACGCGCAACCGCGATGTGTTCAAGGAAGCCGTGTCGCGCGTGCACAACGGCGGCATCGGCGATCCGGTGTTCGGCCACATCTACTATCACGCCGGGCGCAACCGCGCGCCGGAAACCACGGGACTCGACGCCAAGATGGCCGAGGTGAAGGGTTGGCTGCATTCGAAGAAGCTGTCGGGCGACATCATCGTGGAGCAGAACGTGCATGTGCTCGATGTCGGCTGCTGGTATCTGAAGGGGCATCCGCTGAAGGCCATCGGCACCTGCGGCCAGATGGCGCGCAAGGTGGGCGATGTGTCCGACGTCTACCAGGTGACTTATTGGTTTGATCGCGGCGTGAAGGTGGATTTCAGCAGCGTGCAATTCACCAAGGGCTACAGCGACTTGTGCATGCGGCTCTACGGGTCGGCCGGAACGTGCGACGCGCATTACAACGGCTTGGTGCGCATCACCGGCGAGCAGCCCTGGACGGGCAGCGAAAAGGACAACACGTTTACCGGCGGCGCGATCCAGAACATCAAGGACTTCATCCACGCCGTGAAGTCGGGCAGCCCGGTGTTGAACAATGGCGCGGAGTCGGCGCAATCGAACTACACCGGCATTTTGGGCCGCATGGCCGCGGCGCGCGAGCGCGTGGTGACGTGGGACGAGATGATGGCGTCGGCGACGCCGTATGACGGCCGGAACAACATGTAAGGGGAGGTGGGCGATGGATCGCAGGAAGTTCGTGGCGGCGAGTGTGACGGCCAGCGCGGCGGCTGGTTTGAGCGCCACACCGGCGCTGGCGGCCGAAGGCGGCGCGCCGGTGAGGACCGAACCGCTGAACGCGGGCTACTGGGGCACGCAGTTCTACGGCGAAGAAGAGCGCGAGCAGTTGATGAACGTGCTCGAGACGCGGCGGCCGTTCCGCTGGTATGGCACGGGCCGCCAGGCGCCGGATAAAGTAGCCACGTTTGAGAAGGAGTTCGCCGCGCGCATGGGGGCGAAGTATGCGCTGGCGGTGACCTCAGGCACTGCGGCGCTGCAGTGCGCGATGGCGGCGCTTGAGGTGGGGCCGGGCGATGAGGTCGTGTTGCCGGCCTGGACGTGGCATTCCTGCTATGCGGCGATTGTGCTGGCCGGGGCGCTGCCGGTGTTTGCCGAAATCGACGAGTCGTTCGACATCGATCCGGACGACCTCGACCGCAAAATCACGCCGCGCACGAAAGCGGTGATGGCGGTGCACCTGCAGGGGATGCCGGCCAATATGGACCGCGTGTTGGAGGTGGCGCGGCGGCGCAAGGTGAAGGTGCTGGAAGATTGCGCGCAGAGCGTGGGCGGCAGCTACAAGGGCAAGCCGCTGGGGTCGATGGGCGATATCGGAATTTACAGTCTGCAATTGAACAAGTCGATCACGGCGGGCGAGGGCGGCGCGGTGGTGACGAGTGATCCGCTGCTGCTGGAGCGGGCGTCGCGCTTTCACGATGTGGGCGGCTTCCGCGCGCCGCATGAGCAATGGGTGGGCAAGCCGCAATTGAGCCCGTTCGTGGGGACGAACTTCCGCATGAATGAATTCAGCGGCGGCGTACTGTTGGCGCAGCTGCGCAAGTTGGACAAGATCGTCGGCGGGGTGCGCGCGAACGCGGCGCGCGTGTATGCGGGCATCGCGGATTTGCCGGGGCTGAAGACGCGCCTGCGCAACGACGTGGAAGGCGACATCGGCACGGCTGTGTTCGCGGGCTTCGCCTCGCAACGGCAGCGCGACAAGTTCATGGAGTTGATGCGTGCCGAGAACGTCCCGGCGCGTCCGCCATCGGGCTCGGTGATCCTGCCGGTGCAGCCCTACATTGAGGGCAAGGCGACGGTGCATCCGGCATGGCCGTCGTTCACTTCGACTCGCGGCAAGGCGATCCGCTATGGGGCCGAGGCGTGCCCGAGGACGCTCGACATCTTGAGCCGTTTTGCCGGCGTGGCCATGGATCCGAAGTTTACGCGGCGCGACACCGACGACGTGATCGCGGCCTTTCGCAAGGTGCACGGGGCGGCCTTGAAAGCGTAAGGCGCGCCCGCTAAGCGGCGTTCCCCCTTGGGGCGGTATCCTGTACGAACCAAGGAGAGTGGACGCATGACTTCACGCCGACAGTTCATTGCCGCCGGGGCCACGGGCCTCGCACTGGGGGCCGCCGCTCGCGTGGCGCGCGCCGATGCCAAGGGTTTTCCGTACGCGGAGTTTGAGCAGCGCATCGCGCGGAAGGACTTCCGCGGCATGACGAAAGACGTGCTGCCCACGCCGAGCATGGTGGTGGACATCGATCTGTTTGAGAAGAACGTGAGGACGATGGCGGCAAGCGCCAAGGCCTCGCCGATTCTGCTGCGGCCGCACGTGAAGGTGCACAAGAGCGTGGACGTGGCCAAGCGCCAGGTGGCGCTGGGAGCGATTGGCGTGACGACGGCGACGATTGCCGAGTCGGAGTTGATGTCGAACGCGGGCATCAAGGGCGTGCTGTGGACCAAGCAGCCGGCGAGCATGAACAACCTGCTGCGGGCGGTGGCGCTCTCAAAACGCGATCCGACGTTTATGTTTGTGATCGACGATCCGCGCGTGGCTGACCAGGTGGAAGAAGCCGCCGGCGCGGCCAAGGTGAAATGCCGCGTGGCGGTGGCTGTGTACGCGGGACTGACGCGTCAAGGCATCGCCAACGGCAAACCGGCGCTCGAACTGGCGCAGAGGATTCACTCCTCGAAGAACATGGCGCTGGAAGGTTTCATGGCCTATTCCGGCGGCGCCTCGCACACGAAGGGCTTCGCGGCGCGGCGCAAGAAATCGGCCGACGATCTCTCGGGCGTGCAGGAAACGGTGGCGCTGGCCAAGAAAGCCGGGCTGCCGGTGGGCATCGTGAGCGGCGGCTCGACGGGCACCTACAACATGGACCACGAGCTTGGCCTGACGGAACTTGAATGCGGCTCCTACGTGTTCATGGATTCCATCTACCGGCGGATTGGCGGCAAGTCAGACGACACAGTCTATACGGATTTTGAGAACGCCATGTCCGTGCTCGTGACGGTGGACAGCAAGCATCATGCAGGGCAGGTGACCATCGACTATGGCAACAAGGCGATGATCCAGACGACGGACCAGGTGAAGGGCATGTCGTGGCTGCAGGTGGACCGGCAGGGGGCCGAGTACGGCATTCTGCGCTGGAAGGACGGCGGCGGCGAGTTGAAGGTCGGCGACCGGCTGGAGATTTACTGCAGCAATCTCGATATGAGCACGAACTGCTACGACCGCTACTACGTCGCCAAGGGCGATCAGATTGTGGACGTGTGGCCGATCATGGGCCGCAGCGGCGCGGCGCAGCGGTAGGGGTTATTCGAGCGCGATCAGTTCGTAATCCGAAAGGCTCGGGACGGTGAAGGTGGAGTAACCGGCGGCGCGCTTGATGGGGAGACGTGCGGGCGTGCGTTGCGCGCGGGCCGAGGTGAACGCGCCTTCGACGCGCACTTCGACCCCCGTCATCGGCACTGGCGCAAAGTAGGCCGTCTGCGAATGGCCGCTCAGGTTGATCAGGTGGAGCAGCGTGTGGCCCTTTTGCCGCATGAGCGACATCTCGACGAGCGGGTGGGCGTTGGTTTCCAATTGGCGGCGCGGGTGGAGCGTGCGCACGAGATCGCGGAACAGCGCCGCGTGCGCGGGCAGGCTGAGGCGTTGATACATACTGGCGAGGTTCCACGGCAGCCATGTGACGCTTCCTTTACCCAATTGACGCGTGACGATGGCGGGCGTGCTGGTGTCCTTCATGTCGATGTGGACGAACTCAGGCGGACCGAAGAGCGAGGGCGGAATGAGCGTGAGTGGCGCACCGGGCGAGGCGCTGAGTTCGGTGAACGGTCCGGTGAGCAGGAGGAGACCGGCATCGCGAAGCGAGGGGAAGGCGGCGTGGTCGCGGACTCGGATGTAGCCGCGCAGGTCGGGGGTGGTGCGGACGACGGGAGCGAGTTCGAACGCTGGAGGGGCGGCGGAGAGGAGTAGCAGGTTGCCGCCGTCTTCGACGTAACGTCGCAGTTCGGCCGGGGCCCATTCAGTGGCGACCACGAGATCGAACGCGCGTTTGCCGAGCCAGTCCAGGTTGTCGGAGACGGCGAAGGGAATGTGCTCCTCACTGAGCAGCCGGAAAGCTCCGCGATAGGGCTCTTCGCTGTAGGTGCGGCCCGTACCGGCGGGCGAACCGAGCAACAGCACACGCGCGGCGCTCGATTGGCCCGCATAGAACTGCTCGTGCTCGGCCACCCAGCGAAAGACGGGCTTCGCTGTTTCGAGCGCCTGGCGGTCCTGCTGGTCAAGCGTGCCGTTCACCTCGAAGGTGAGCGCGCCGCCGTGAGAGATGTTCTGCCAGGAGCGCAGCGCAATTTCGCCGGCGGGCACCGTGGCGAAGCGCCACCAGTAATCGACGAACTGCATGTTCAGATTCACGCTCATCTTCGCGGGCTGGCTGTTGCGAGCACGGTTCACGCGGTCGCTTGCTGAGTAAGGCCACAGCGGCAGCGGGCGGGCGATGGCCGTATTCGATTCCGACATGATGCCGTCGGTGTGTTCCTGGATGTAGTTGAAGTAGCCCGCGCGTGGGCGCTTCTCGCGGATGAGCGCGCCGATGGCGGCGGCCACTTCGCGCGACGAGGTGAACATGAACTTGCGGTAGTCGTCGTCGGGCGATTCGGGGATTTCCTTGCCGAATTGCTGGCGATAGAGGCGGCGGCAGTTGTCGCAATGGCAGAGGCCGACGTAGCGGCCGCTGTAGTCGCGCGCCTGGTTGCCGAACATGTTGAAGAAGAGGCCGTCGACGTCGTACTTGTCGAGCCCTTCGGCGAGGATCTTCATCGCCTGCGTGCGATAGTAGCCGCCGTTGATGCAGGTCGAATAGAGGCCGTTGTAGATGACGGGCTCGCCGTTGCGCTGGCGAAAGAACCATTCGGGGTGAGCGTCGAAGACCTCCTTGCGCGTCTTGCTCAAGTCGTATCGGCCGACGACGCGGATCTTGCGCGCGTGGGCTTCGCGCAGAAAGTCGCCGAACATGTCGCGGCCGGGTGGAAGCTGCGGGCTGGCGTAGTGGAATTCGGTTGTCGTGGGATAGTAGGCGGCGATGCCGCCCATGCCCATCAGGCAGACGTTGGCGCGCATATCGGCGAGCTGCTGAGCGTGACGCGCGGCATCGAGTGTGGCGTCCACCTGGCGCAGATTGGTTTGCACCCAGCGAATGGGCTCGGCCATCCACCAGCCTTCCTGGGCGCACACAGCAAGGGGGCAGAGCAACGCGGCAATGAGGCGGTTGTGCATAGCGGCTCCTTAGGCAAAGTCGACGGCGATCACTTCATGGACACCGATGGGAGGCACTTCGACGGTGATGACGCCGCTGGCGATGCGATGCGGGGCGGGCTTGCCGCTGACGAGGAAGTGGACGCGCCGCGCACGCTGTCCTTCAGTCAGGCGGATGCGGGCCGTTTGCGGCGGCGAGGGGATGATCTCGCGTACGGGCCCTTTCATCATCATCGGGTTGGTGAGGTTCACCAGGTGCGCTGCCAGGGAGTCCTTTTGTTGCCAGAGCGAGACGTCGAGCACGCCCTTGCCTTCGACGCTGAGCGGTTGCGGTTCGTTGTGCGCCCAAGCGACGGCGTTGCGCAGCAACTGGCCGTGGTCGGGCGCGAGGACCTCCCAGAAGGTACGGTCAAGATCGAAGGGGAAATAGACAACGCGGCCACGGCCCACCTGACGCATGTAGACACCCGGCGTGTTGGTCCGAGGCACACGCGGGAAGACCTGTTCCATGGGCAGGTCCGGGTAGGAAGGCACGAGCGTGAGCGGCACGGCATCGAGCGGAGTGGCAGGCGCCGCGTGGACCCAACCCGCGCCGTTCACAATGCGCGTGGCGTCTTCGAGTCCGCGCACGAGCGGATGGAACTGGCCGGAGCGCGCGTCCTTGTCGACGTTGAGATAAGAATTTTGGACACGTTGCTCGACGCGCCCCTCGTAGCGTGCGCCAAAGAGAGCTGCCAGTCCGAAATCGCGGCGTGGCCGGCCCCATTCGTCATAAAGGGATGTTTCGTGCGTGGCGATAAGGTTGCCGCCCGCCTCCACGAACTGCGTCAGTTGCCGGCACTGGGCATCGGAGAGCGCGGCGATGTTGGGGAGGATGAGCGTGCGGTAGAGGGCGAGATGCACGGGGTCGAGAAGCAGATCGTGCACCATGTCGAACGGCACGCGCGCTTCGACAAGCGCCTGATAGAAACCGAGCGCGTGATCCTCCACCTTCGCCCGGGCCCGTTCGCCGCCATAGAACGAGGCCGTCTGCTGCGAGTAGACGAGCGCCACGCGGGCCAGCGAGCGCTCGTTGCGCAGGTAACGTTCGTTGCGGTGGTGCCAGGTGTAGATGTCCTCGACCACTTTGACCCAACGGTGGTCGATCACCTTGCCGTTGAACTTGGTGAACCAGGGGCGCAGGTTGTGGGCAATGCCGTCGGCCACCCAGAGGCGGATCTCCTCGGCGCCCTGCACGGAGTCTTTCCAGCGGTACTGTTCCTCAACGCCCATGCTGAAGATGCCGGCGATGGCCTTGTTGCCGAGCGTGGCGCCGTACTCCTTGCCGTTCTTGCCGTTGGTCCACGGGGGCATGAGGCCGCGGCGGGCCTGGCGGTCGGCGAAGAGCGTCGGCGCAAGTTCGCCGATGGTCTTCATGTCGAGATCGCTGAGGGCGCCGCCTCCGGCGTTGGCGATGAATGCCGCGTTGGGGTTGATCTTCTTGATCTCGCCGTCCCACAGATGCCAGAGATCGAAGAGCCGCTTCTGCCTCCAGACGATGTACTGCCGGCGCGCTTCGTTGCGCGGGTCGCCCGTACGCGGCAGTTCGAGGCCGCAGAAGGCGCGGAAATTTTGCTGGCAATGGCGGCAGTAGCACATGCCGGAGCCGTCCCAGCGGTTGGAGAAGATACCGTCGACGCGATAGAGCTGCATGATCTCGCGCGTCACGCCGGTCATGAACTCAAAGTTGTAAGGGCCGAGGCCGCAGGTGACCCACAGCGTCGGGTCGGCCCAATGGCGGCGCGGCGTGCCGTTGGCCTCGACGGCGATCCAATCGGGATGGGCATCGTAGACATCCTGGTGGGCGGCGTGGGGATCGGTGCGGGCAACGACGTTCATCCCGAGTTTGCGGCACCCTGCGACGAGTTCACCGAACGAATCGCGATCGCCGAGGAACTTGCTGCGGTAATGCAGCGGGACCTTCGTCGGATAGTAGGCGACGCAACCGCCGGCGGAAAGGCAGGCGGCGTCGGAGTGTGTGCGGCGGAAGTAGTCGAGCCAGAACGCGGGGTCGTAGTTGCCGGGGTCGTCTTCGACGAGCGTGAGTTGGGCCCAGCGCATGGGGCGGTTGTACCAAGGGACTGCGGCGGCGGGCATTTGTGCGGCGGAGGGCGTAAGGGTCGCGGTGGCCAGCGCGGTTTGCGCGAGGAAGTCGCGGCGCGTGTGCATGCGAATAGCTGATCACAATTCGGGCAGGCGCGCAGCGTTGCGTTGTGGAAGAATTCTCAACGATGGGCAGGATTCTCGTTGGCCTGTTGTGGACAGGGTTGTGGACGGCTTCGGCGGGAGAAGTTGAGGTCACCCGCGACGCCGACCTTGCGTGAGACAACCCTCATACTGAAGGAAGGCGATTGCCGCATCACCTGGACGATTTACGAGAGCGAGTTGAATGCCGGCGCCATCCGTCACCGCTCCGATTGCGCTCTCGATTTGGCCGGCCAGGCGCCCCTCGTGCGGAGCTTGCTGAGCCGGGCGATGCAGGAGCCAGTCGTTGCGAGGCAGTTCCGCACGCTCTCCTGGGGCCGCCTGGTTTCCGACGGTGCGCGCGAGTTCACACTTGGCGTGCGCGTGGCCACAGCGGCGAAGCGAGCCAGTGATTGGAACGTGCGCACGGGGCGGCCTGTGAGAGGGGGGCGCGAGGCGTGGGTGGCGCGGGCGTTGGAAGAGGGCAAGCTCTATGAGGAGCTGCGCGCCGCCTTCGCCGCTGAGGGCTGGCGGTTGCGCGTGACGAGCGTAGAGAAGGCGCTGGTGTCGCCGGCCGGCAAGCTACCGTTCTTCGCGCAATTACAGGCGGCGGGCGTGAAGGCGACAGACCGCGTGCCGTTCGACGTGCAGCTCTGGTTTCACGCCGAACGCATACCGCCTCAATAAGCCGTGCGGCCGTCGGTGGCGAATTTGTTGAACTTCGGCGGCATGACGCGGGCCATCTCATCGAGTCCGGCCTGCAGTTTCTTGCGCGCGGCGCGGTGAGCGGCGTCGGTGGAGGTCGCCGGGATGGGGTTCCTCTCGTCGATGTCCTGCGCGAGATCGAAGAGCCGCCCGTCGAGATAGAGCTTGTGGCGATGGTCCCAGGTGAGGCGCGTGGGCGTGAAGTTCACCTTGCAGCCGGGGTGCGGATCAAAGTGCGAAAACGCCCACTGCCGCGGGTTGCCCTTCTGCCCGCGCAGTTGCGGCAGGAAGCTGCGGCCATCGAGCGGACGGCCATCGAACCACTTGGCGCCGGTGGCGTCCATGATGGTGGGCAGAAAGTCAGTGGAGTCGACCAGGTCCGGGCAGACCTTGCCCGCGCCTGAGACGCCTTGCCAGCGGGCGATCATCGGCACGTGCATGCCGGCGTCGGTGGTGAGGCCCTTTCCGCCGGGAACGACGCGGCTGCCCATGCGTGACGCGGTGATCTCACGCGGCGTGCCATTGTCGGCGTAGAACATGACCAGCGTGTTCGAGGCCAGCCCCGTGCGCTCCAGGTGATCCATGATCTGGCCGATGGTGAAGTCCATGTATTCAACCATGTCGGCGTAATATTTCGGATCGTCCTTCAGGCGGTTACCGGTGGCCCAATCGGCGCTCTTGGGTGTGGGGTTGAAGGGCGCGTGCGTGAGCGTCATCGAGTAATAGGCAAAGAACGGATTGCGGCGGTTGCGATCCAGGAAGTTCTTGAGGAACTCGACTTCGAGATCGGGGCCGTACTTGCCTTTCGTATCCGTGCGCTTCTTGCCGTTTTCGTTGTAGACGGGATCGGCGAAGCGCGAGCCCTTGTCCTCGGTGTCAAGGTCGTGCCAGAGCAGGTACTCATCAAAGCCCGACTGTTCGGGGCGCATGCCGGTGCGGTAGCGCGGCGATCCCTTGGCCTCGTAGCTGTAGAACTGCCACTTGCCCATGATGGCCGTGCGGTAGCCAGCGCGCTGCATCATGTGGCCGTAAGTCTTCTCGTTGGGGTCCATCAGGCCGAAGCCCTTCCAGTTGCGGAAATTGAGCTGGCCGGTCATCAACTGGACGCGCGTCGGGGTGCACAGCGGCTGCGCATAGGCATGGGTGAAACGGACGCCTTCGCGGGCGAGGCGATCGAGGTTTGGCGTTTTGTAGGAGGTGCCGCCGTTGCAGTTGAGCGTCTCAAAGCCGAGGTCATCGGCCATGATCATGAGCACATTGGGACGGGCCGCGTTAGCCTGTGCCGCCGCGGCCGCGGGAAGGGTTCCGAGAAAGTGGCGTCGCGAAAGGGAACTCATGGTTCCCGTTACTCTATCACCGGAACAGCGGTTCCAGCGGGACCAAGGGTAGCGAAACAAGCCACAACACGAGGCCGAATACGGACGATTGCACCAGAAGCGCGCCGAGCGAGGAGAGGCCGATGGGAATCCAGGTGAGCGGGTTGGCGGCGCGCAGCGAATGCGCGGGCAGCAGCGAACGGAACAGGGTGACCAGCGCCAGAGCCGTGGCCAGACCCGGCGCCAGCAGCAGAGAGAGCCGCTGTTGGAGCCGGGTCTGCGACTTCAGAATGTGGCCGGGCCAGGCAAGCAAGGCCAGTGAGATCGTCAGAAGGGCGCCGGCAATCAGAAATGCGGCGAGTTCACGAGGCATGGCACCGTTCAGAATACCCGATTCCGCCGTTTGCGCAAGCCCTTTCTCACGCCTTTGCCCACAACCAAGGCAAACATCCCCGCCGTGAGCAGGGGAAACATGCCTGGTTCGGGAACGGGCGAGGACTCGCCCTCGGTCGCGTTGATCTGAAAGGCCGGACCGTTGTTGTTGGTGATCGTGTTCCAGCCGCCGGGAGGAGTGACGCGATAGAACTGCTGCACGGTGGCCGCCGGACTGGAACCGGCCCAGTCGATCTGTTGAATCCCCTGGCTGGTGGGGTCCGTGATGCTGCCGATGAGGAAGTAGTTCCGGCCGGCTTCCAGCTTCGTGGTGCCGGTGAAGAGGAAGGTGCGCAGGCTGTAGGTGTACACCTCCTCAATGAACATCTCCGCGGACTCCAGCACCGAACCGGGACGCAGGAAGTTCGGGTCCTGATCGTAGAGTGAGAAGCGGACCGTGTTGTCGTCGGTGATGGAGCGCAAGGGAACGATCAGATTATCCAGGAAGTAGTCAGGCCCGTCGCCGGGAATGGTGAAGAGAAAGCCCATCTCCGGCCGGTTCCCGTTGGGCTGGACGCCGATCTGAGCGAACGTATTGAACTGATTGAAGGGCAGCGGAGTGGTCTGCGATGTGCCTGCCAGAATTGTCGCGCCGGCCGAGGGCGCCCAAAGGGAAACTGTGAGCAGCAGTGCGCTGAGCATGCGTAGAGTCATAGTGGTCCTCACTGGGGATAGCGACAAAGATCGGTGATGATGATCGCGTTGCGGCGGGAAAATCGCCTGAGCGCGCAGTTTGGGATTCGCCGCCCTGAGTCTGCGGGAGCACTCACGTTGCCCGGTTGCAACTGGGCGAGGCAGGGGGGGGTGGTTTTGCATCTCGCTCTGTGACAGGATGAGGGCCCGGCACTGGCGCTCCGGGGCAGCCAGGACAGGGTGTCCGGTACAATGTTGGGATTCTGCCCCCCTGGGAATGGCGTGGGCGCCTGAAGCAAACAATTTTTCGGTAGCCGTGAGGGGATTGGTGGGGAATCCTCGATTCCTTGTATAGAGGATTGACGCTGATGAACAAACTGGGCTGGCTGTTGACTGTGTGCGCCGTCTCGGCGGGGCACGTCTGGGCGCAGGAGACGATTACCGTTGACGTGGGGCCGGCGGGAACCGACCTGATGCAGTTTGAGCTGCGTGCCAGCGGGGCAATGCGGCTGCCGGGCGGCATTCAGTATGTCGGCGATGCGTCGCTGGTGACCCCGCTCGGCCGGATGGTGCTGGCGCAGTCGGAGTTATGGTTTGGCTATGCCGAGGGCACCGAGCGTGTGGAAACGGTGAGGGGAAAGTCCTTCGTGCCCACCCCGCTGAGCGGCGAAGCGGTGTCCATCGACGAACCCGTGATGGCCGAGGTGGGCTACGATCGCGGCGCCAACCTGCGCGACCTCGGCGTTCCGCTCCAGGACACACGAGGCTACCTGTTCTTCCGCTTCGACGCCGGCCTCACGATGCGGGTCGGCAAGGCGCCGCCGGAGGACCTGGAGGAAGAAGAGGACACCTCGTTCACCATCTCTTTCCCGGCAGGGGCGACGGCGCGCATCGTCGTGGACCCGCTCGACCCGATGTACTATTTCGCCGGTGGCGTCAGCTATCCCAACAAGAAGCCGAAGCAGGACGGCGAAGGCGGCGAAGGCGGCGGCGCTGAGGGTTCCGAGGGCTCCGGCAAGGAACCAGGCACAGGCGAGGGCGAGGCCGAAGACGACGGCATCATCACCGGCTCCGGCAGCTCCGTGAAGGGGTTGTTCCCCTTTCGCCCGCTGGTGAAGTGGGGCATCGAGGATGTGGCGCGCGAGTTTACTGGACATCGCATCAAGACCGGCACGTTTCCTCTGTTCGGCCTGCCCGTGCAGGTGCGCGGACACCTGATTACGAATCTCGATCCGTTCGCCACGGGTGAATTGGCCATCGATCCGCTGGGGATCGGCTTCGGCCCGGCGGCGCAGGCCGGCGCCAACGGCCGGTTCGCGCTCTCGTTGGATTACCTCAAGGTGACCGGGCTGGGCAAGATCATCAATTTGACCATCCCGCTGGGCAAGGCCACGGCGGCCGTGGAGATTGTCAACGGACGGCAACTGGCCTACCTCAGCGGCATTCTCGACCCGGCCGAGAAATTCCAGGCCGGGCTGTTTCTGGCCCAGGACGGCGAGTTGAAGGTGGCCGCGGCGGTGAGCGCCGAGCCGCGCGAAAACCGGCTTTTCATGGAAGGCAAGTACACCGTTGGCGCGAGCGAATTCGGGAAGATGGCGGGCTTCGACGTGGGCAACCTGATGCGCATCGAAGCCAGCCTGCGGGCTGACCACACGGGCCTGTTCGTGCGCGGCTTGAGCGAAGCGGGCGTCAATGCCGGTCCGCTGAAATCGAATGCACGGCTGAGCACGGAGCTGGAGATTCCAGCCAACGCTCCGGAAAACTCGTTCTATCAGCTTGCCGGAGAGATGCAGTTCGCCGGGTTGGGGATGAACGCCGTGAGCCGGGTGTCGCGCAGCGGGCTGGCGATCACGGGAAGAACCACCGCGCCGAAATTTGAGCTGACCGTCAACGGCGGCGTGCAGAAACCGCAAAACGGCCAGCCGTTCGTCTACGGCAACATGTCGGTGCCCGACGGGATTCAGCCTGACTTCCAGTCGGAAATCAAGAAGGCCGCCAGCGAGGCGCAGCAAGAGCTGGACCGCACGCTCTCGGCCTATCAGAAGGCCACCAAGGACTTCGAGTTCGAACTGAGCCTGCGTGGCATGAGAACGGTGATCCCGCCCGCCACCGACGCCATCATCGCCGAGATCGACCGTAAGATCGTCTCCAACCTGAACGCGCGCTGGCCGAAGACGAACACGATCTTTGGGCGCATTGAGGCGCCGGGCAAGAGCGCTGCGCTGAGCTACGCTCGCTCGCAGGCCGATCCGCACGAGGCGCGGCTGCGCGAGTTGAAGCGGCGGGTGCAAAGCGGAGACAGCGCCACGGTGCGCGCGGCGCTGGATGCCGCCATCCGCGCCGTACTGGCCAACCCGCGGCTGCGCATCACCTACCGCGTGCCGGTGATCGGGACCAACATCACGATTTTCGACGACGTGATCATCGACGCCACCATGACGTCGCGGCTCAATCTGGCGCTGGCCGGCGTACGCGCCCTGCCGGAAGTCAGCACGCGCAAGGTGAGCGCCGAGGATGCCTGGAACCGGCTCCCCAAGCGCGAGATTCTGCGGCAGACCGGCGAGGCGATTGAGAAAGGCATCACGGCGGCCATCCCGCGCGTGGAAAGCATCGGCTTCCGCTTCCCGCTGGGCCAGGTGGAGTGGATCTACCAGGTGATCGTGCTGCAGCAGGGCAAGCGCTCCACCCTGGAGGTGCGGCTGCGGCCGGACAACATCGCCTCGTTCGGAATCGCTATTGGGCAGGCGCTGGCGAAGGTGCTGTAGCGGGGCCGGCCGCGCGCGCCGTGGCGGAGGTCTGTTCCCGCAGGAACGCGCGCGCTTTCTCCGGTTGGCGCTGCTTCTGATAGAGGGCGGCGATCTGATCGCGCAACTGCCGGAGGGCGTCCTGGTCCTTGCCCTCTTTGGCCAGCAGGGCGTGACACTCCAACAGCACGGGCTCGGCCTCGGCCAGAGACCCGCTGGCGGTAAGGGCTTCGCCCAAACCGGAGAGGGCGGCGATGCGAATCTGTCCGGTAGCGCTCCAGTTCTTCGCCTTGTCGCCGAGCGCGGCGCGGTAGGCGGCCGCCGCGGCGATCCAGTCGCGCTTCTTGGCGAGGATCTCGGCCAGCCGCAACTGCGCTCGCAGCCGGGCCGGGCTTCCTGGGCCAGTCTTGGCGCGGTACACGCGCTCGGCCAGGCGGGCGTGCTGCTCGGCCAGGTCGAGCTTGCCCCAGGCCAGATAATTGCCCGCGGTGTTGTAATCGCTGGTGGCCGTCTCAGGGTGGTTATCTCCGAAGCGGGCACGGAAGCGTTCCTTCGTGCGGTCGTAGTAGGGCTGGGCGGCGGCATAGTCGCCCTTGGCGTGGTGGACGGAGGCAATGTTGTCGAGCACGAAGGCAACGTTTAAGTGATCTGGGCCAAGGCGCTGGCGGAAGATCGTTTCGGCCTGGTTGAGCAGTTGAATCGCCTCGTCGTAGCGTTTCTCCTGGGTGTAGGTGGCGGCAAGGTTGGTGAGCGCCTTGGCGACCTCCGGGTGATCCGGCCCGAACAGCCCGCGGCGGATACTGAGCACTTCGTTGAACCCGGCCTCGGCGGCGGCGGTGTCGCCGCGGTCGCGGTAGAGATTGGCGAGGTTGTTCAGCGTCTGGCTGGTCTCCATGTGGTCGCGGCCGAGAACCTTGCGGCGCAGGGCCAGCGCCTCTTCAAACAGCGGGACGACCTGGCGCGAATTCCCCATGCGGCCGAGCACGCCGGCGAGGTTATTGAGGCTCACGGCGAGCATACGTTCGTCCAGTTCCGGTTGCGCGCGCAAGATGGCGATCGCTTCGCGGTGCAGCTTCTCCGACTGCGCGTATTCAGCCTTGTCTTCGAGCAGCACGGCGAGCGCATTCAAGCTGGGAGCGAGATCGGGATGCTGGTTGCCGAGGCGTTCCCGCCGGATGGCAAGGGACTCGCGGGCCGCCGCCATGGCGGATTCGTATTCGTTCAGATCGCGCAGCACCTGGGACAGTGACTGGAGGCTGGCGGCGACCTCGGCGTGACGCGGGCCGAGCGCGCGGCGGCGTAGTGCAAGCGCCTTCTCCAGGTGCACCCGGGCTTCGGTGTACAGGCCGAGACTGCGGTGGACGTTGCCGATCTCGTTCAACATGGTGGCCTGCAGTTCAGGCTGCCCGGCGAGTTCGGTTTCCAGACGCTTGGCGCCATTGTCGAGCAGTTCGCGCGCCGTCACCGTGCCGCCCTTGGTGCGCGCCGGGTCAGCCAGGCGGAAGAGGTCGGTGAGGAACCCGGCCACCTGCTGCGACTTCCGGCGCTCCTGGGCCGCCACGTCGCGTTCGCGGGCGATGCGCTGGGCCTGCACGGTCATGCTGATGGCGAAGGCGGCCAGCAGCAGCGTGGCCATCAGGGCGGCGGCCGACGCGGCGGCGTTGCGGCGCAGGAACTTCCCGGCGCGGTAGCTCCAGCTGTCGGCCTGGGCGATGACCGGATAGCCTTCCAGATAGCGGCGGATGTCGTCGGAGAACTGCTCGGCGGAGGCATAACGCCGCGCCGGATCCTTGCGCAGAGCCTTCAAGAGGATGTTCTCCAGGTCGCCGCGCAGGTCTACGCGGAGGGTGGAGGGACGCATCGGTTCGGCGTTGCAGATGGCCTGTTCGAGCTCGTAGGCGTCGTCGGTGGCCAGTTGGTAGGGGAGCTTTCCGGTGAGCAGCTCAAACAACAGCACGCCCAGACCGTAGACGTCGGTGGCCGTGGTGACGGCTTCGCCGCGCACCTGCTCGGGGCTGGCGTAATCGGGCGTCATCACCCGCGCGCGGGTCCGCGTCTGCTTCACCGCGGCCGGGTCGAGCAGCTTGGCGATGCCGAAATCGAGCAGTTTGGGCTCGCCCTCGGCGGTCACCATCACGTTGTCCGGTTTGATGTCGCGATGCACGATCAGGTTCTGGTGGGCATAGTGGACGGCGGAACAGATCTTGCGGAACAGCCGCAGGCGATCCTCCAGCGGCAGGGCGCGGGCGCGGCAATACTGGTCGATCGGGGTGCCGTCGATGTACTCCATGACGACATAGGGCGTGCCGTTGGGGGCGGTGCCGCCATCGAGCAGCCGGGCGATGTTGGGGTGGTCGAGGCTGGCCAGAATCTGCCGTTCGGAACGGAAGCGCGCCATCACCTCGGGCATCAGCAAAAGGCCGGAGCTCACCAGTTTGATGGCCACCTGTTTGCGGAACTGCTCGTCGTCGCGCTCGGCCAGATACACCGCGCCCATGCCGCCCCGGCCCAACTGGCGGATGACGCTATAGGGACCAATGCGGTCGCCCGGCAGCGGCTCCCACAGCAGCGTGTGTTCGGAGTTGGCGGCGCGAAAGACGTCGAAGATGTTGGTGGGGTCTTCGTCGTGCCAGAGGAGCGATTCAGCGCGGCGGCGCAGGTCCGGATCGTCTGGACACACCTCGGCCAGCCACTGATTGCGCTTCTCCAGGGGTAGTTCGCGCGCCCGTTCAAACAGTTGTTGCAGCCGTTGCCAGCGATGTGGCTCCACGATTCCCTCCGTCACGCAGTATGCTTATGTAGCGATCATGAGGTTTTTTCCATAAAGTGTCAACGAAGGAGCGGCCAAGCGGAGAATTCGAGGCCGGGGAGCCGCGGGACGACAAGCCCGCGCACCTGGAGGTCTCGCCACGCTTGTATGAGGAACTGCGCCGGCTGGCACGCAAGCAGGCGGGCGGTTCCGGCTCCATCCAACCCACCGTGCTGGCGCACGAAGCCTATCTGAAGCTGGCGGGCGCGGAGGTCGGCTACCGCGGCCGGACCCACTTCCTGGCGGTCGCCTCGCGCGCTATGAGGATGGTCGTTGTCGACACCTTGCGCGCGGCGGGGCGGGCCAAGCGCGGCGGCGGCGCGCAGCAAGCCACGCTCGACGAGGGCATGGCGATTCAAGAGCGCAGCGAGACGCTGTTGGAACTCGATGACGTGCTCTCGCGGCTCGAAGCGCAGGACGAGCGCAAGGCGCGGATCGTCGAGATGCACTATTTCGGGGGGCTCTCCTACGCCGAAATCGCCGTGGAGATGGGGCTCAGCGAGGCCACCGTGGATCGCGAATTGCGCATGGCCAAGGCGTGGCTCAAGTCGGCGCTGGGGCGGAGCAAGGAACCGGGCTAGCTGCCCTTGCGCATCAACCAGCGCACGGCGTTCTGCTGCAGTTTGACGTATTCGGGATTCCAGATCACGTTCAGCAGGTGGCCCGGCGAGAGGTAGCAGACGCGGCCCTTGCCGAGGTCGTAGGCCCAGCCGGCGGGAGCCGTGGCGCCCTGCTTGTTGTAGTCAAGGCCCTGCTCGTTCACGCTCTCGGCGAAGATGTGCTTGCGGTCCTTGTCATAGATCATGTAGTGCTGCTCATCGGTGACGATGAAGTCGTTGACGCCCTTGGCGATGGGGTGGTTGGGATTGGTGATCTTCACTTTGAAGGTGCGGATGGGCGGGTGTCCGGCATAGGCGGCGCCCAGCGTGTGGCGGAAGTCGGGGTCGGTGAGGCCGACGTGGGTGACGTTGTGGAGGAACAGCGCCGAACCGCCGTTTTCGACAAACGCGCGCACGGCCTTGCCCTGATCAGGCTTGATCCAGAACGCGGGCTTGGCGGCGGTCTTGGGCACGGGCGGTTCGGAGACCAGAGGCGGCTTGCCGGTGGCCACCCAGGCGGCGTTGGTGTTTTCGTCGGGGTAGCCGTCGGGCCAGATCATGCCGTCGCGGAGGATGATGAGCAGCTTGTAGCCGTCGAGGGTTTCCGAGGTGAGCGCCTTGTAGTTGTCATTGAAATCGATGGTCACGCCGAGCCCGTCCTGAATGGTGCGCGTGAGGCCGGTGCGGATGTAGTCGGAGTTGTGATAGCGGTCTCCGATGAGCGCGTAGGCGGTGGCCTTCTGTGCCGCGGCGGCGCGGGAGGCAAAAGCGGCGGCAAGGGCGGCGAGGGCGTTGCGGCGTGTGGTCATGGGAGGGGAGTGTATCGCAAATCGCGGCGCGAAGTGCAAGGCAAGGGCGTGACGCGTTTGATACAGTGGCAGATTCCCATCGAGGAGGTGCTTCTCATGAACCAACACTTGCGAATGCTCATGGCCGCCGGCGCGCTGAGCGCCGTTGCGCTGCTCTGGACGGCCGGCGCGGCCGACCCCGAACCGAAGAAAGCGCCGAACTACCGCACCTCGGCCACGGGCTACAACGACACGCCCGTGCTGCCCGGCCAGAAGTGGAAGGTGCATGACATTGACCGTCCTCGCCCGGTCGTGGTGACGCCGGGAGCCAGGCTGGGCGATGCGCCGTCGGATGCCATCGTGCTCTTTGACGGCAAGGATCTGTCGAAGTGGGAGATTCCGCCGCGTCCGCCGGGCCGCAAGAAAAAGGGTGTGGAGCGTCCGCGGCCCACCTCGTGGAAAGTGGAGAACGGCTATTTTGAAATCGCCCCCGGCGCCGGAACCCTGCAGACGAAAGAGAAGTTCGGCGACATGCAACTGCACCTGGAATGGGCCTCGACCGAGGTCCTGTATGGTGACAGCCAGTGGCGCGGCAACAGCGGCGTACTGATCATGGGCCGCTATGAGATTCAGGTGCTCGACAGCGACAACAATCCGACCTATGCCGACGGCCAGGCGGGCGCCATCTACGGCCAGTGGCCGCCGATGGTCAACCCGGTCCGCAAACGCGGCCAGTGGAACGCCTACGACATCGTGTGGGAGGCGCCGGCGTTTGAGAACGGCAAGCTCACCCGGCCCGCCTATGTGACGGTGTTCCTGAACGGCGTGCTGCTGCACAACCGCAAAGAGGTGATCGGCGAGATGGCGCACAAGGTGGTGGGCGTCTACAAGGGCCATGGGCCGGAAGAGCCGCTGGCGCTGCAGGATCACGACGTGCCGGTGCGCTACCGCAACGTCTGGGTGCGGCGGTTGAAGGGCTACGACCAGCCGTAAGGCGCGCATGAAACCGCTGTATGTGCGCGTGCATCCACGCGACAACGTCGCCATTATTGTGAACGCCGAAGGGCTTGCGGCGGGGACCGTGTTCGACAGCGGCCTGCGGTTGCGCGAGGCGATTCCACAGTCGCACAAAGTGGCCCTCACCGGCATCGCGGAGGGTGCGCCCATCGTGCGCTACGGCGAGGTGATCGGGCTGGCCACGCGCCCTATCGAGGCCGGTGACTGGGTGCGTGAGGAGATGCTCGCGCTGCCCCAACCGCCGCCGCTCGACGAACTGCCGCTGGCCACGGCTACGCCTCCGCCGCTGCCTCCGCTCGAAGGCCACACCTTCGCCGGATACCGCAATGCCGATGGCAGCGTGGGCACGAAGAACATCCTTGGCATCACGACCACGGTGCAGTGCGTCGCCCCGACGGTTGAGTTCGCCGTGCGCCGCATCAAGGCCGAGCTGCTGCCGCGCTACCCCAACGTCGACGACGTGGTGGCCATCACGCACACCTATGGTTGCGGCGTGGCCATCGACGCGCCGGGCGCGGCCATGCCCATCCGCACCATCCGCAACATCAGCACGCACGCCAACCTCGGCGGCTGGCCGCTGGTGGTGAGCCTGGGTTGTGAAAAGATGCAACCGCAGCGGCTCTTCCCTGCCCCGTCGGGCGCGTCGCTGCCGGTGCTCGAGGGCGAGCCGCATGTGGTGCGCATGCAGGATGCCGACTTGAAGGGCTTCGGCAGCATCGTCGGCTCCATCATGCGCTACGCCGAGCAGCGGTTGGAGGAGCTGAACCGGCGGCAGCGCACGGAATGCCCGGCCAGCGATCTGGTGGTGGGCCTGCAATGCGGCGGCAGCGATGCGTTCTCCGGAGTCACCTGTAACCCCGCCGTGGGCTACGCGGCCGATCTGCTCGTGCGCGCAGGGGCCACCGTGATGTTCAGCGAAGTGACCGAGGTGCGCGACGCCGTCCACCTGCTCACGCCGCGCGCCGCCACGTGGCGCGGGCGTTGATCCGCGAGATGCGCTGGTATGACGACTACCTGGCGCGCGGCTCCGCCGACCGCAGCGCCAACCCCACGCCTGGCAACAAACGCGGCGGGCTGTCGAACGTTGTCGAAAAAGCGCTCGGCAGCGTAGCCAAGGCGGGCACTTCGGCGCTGGCCGCGGTCACCTCGCCCGGCGAACGCGTCACCTCGCGCGGCCTCATTTTCGCCGCCACGCCGGCCAGCGATTTCATCTGCGGCACCGAGCAACTGGCGGCCGGCATGAACCTGCACATCTTCACCACGGGCGAGGGTTCGCCCTATGGGCTGGCGCTGGCGCCGGTGATCAAGGTGAGCTCGCGCACCGCCCTGGCCGAACGCTGGCACGACCTTATTGACGTCGACGCCGGCCGCATCGCCACCGGCGAAGCAACGATTGAGGACGTCGGCTGGGAACTGTTCCATCTCATGCTCGACGTCGCCAGCTGCCGCAAACAGACATGGGCCGACCACTGGGGTTTGCACAACGCCCTGGCGCCGTTCAACCCGGGCCCGGTCACCTGAGCCGGACCGGCTTCGCCCGGCGCATCCACCAGTGGGTGGGTTTGCAAATTCAAGACCGTTTGGTTACTGTTAGATTGAAATAGCAGCATTGGATGGTTGGGGTTTCTCCATGGTGGGAGGTCACAGATGGAAACCCCGACAAAGGGAACATCTATCCGATCCATCGCAAGATGGGTCATCGCAGTGGTCGTAACGGTCGCGAGCCTGGGCGCACAAACAAGCCGCGGCACACTCACAGGAATCGTCACCGACGCGCAGGGCGCGGCGATGGCCGGCGCGCAGGTTGCCCTCACGAATGAGAGCACCAATGTGCGCCGCGCGACGACAGCCAACGAAGCGGGGTTGTATCGCTTCGATGCCGTAGATCCCGGACCGTACCTGGTGGCCGTGCAGGCTCCCGGATTCCGCACCTATTCCAAACGCCAGATTCCCGTCAGCGCGGCGCAGACCGTTTCGGTCGACGTGCAGTTGGAGATCGGCGAAACGCAGCAGACCGTGGAGGTCGTGGCGCAAACCGAGAGCGCCTTGCAGTATGAAGCTCCGGTGCGCGGCGGCAACATGGGCGCGCGCGAGATCACCAATCTGCCGCTGCCGACGCGGCGGCCGACCAACCTCGCCTTTACCATCCCCGGCGTGGTGAGCAACCGCTTCTCAAGCAACAGCGTGCTCAACGGTTTCTCGGTGAACGGCGCGCGCCAGCGCTCCAACAACTTCATGATCGACGGCACGGAGAACAACGACATCTCCGTCTCCGGCGAAGGCCTGACCATTTCCAACCCCGATGTAGTCGCCGAGGTGAGCATCCAGACCACGAACTTCGACGCCGAGTTCGGGCGCTCGGCCGGCGCCGTGGTCAACGTGATCACCAAGAGCGGCAACAATGAACATCGCGGCACGCTGAACTACGTGCTCGATTCCACCTACGACGACGCGCTGACGAATACGCAGTCGCTTTCCACCGCGCTGCAGGCGCGCGGGCGGCCGGCCTTCGGCATCCAGCAATTCTGGGGCGGCACCTTCGGCGGGCCGATCGTGAAGAACCGCACCTTCTTCTTCGGCGCCTTTCAGGAGGACCGCCAGCGTTCGAACTCAACGCGTGTGCTGAACACGCTGTCGGCGCGCGGCCGGGCGACGCTGAACTCGCTCTACCCCAAGGGCGCGAACGCCAACGTCGATCTCTACAACGACCTGACGGCGGGCGTGGAGGCCACCTCGCAATTCTTCAACCAGGAGTTGGGCAATGGGCGGCCCGCGCTGGAGTTCGGCACGGCCGTGCAGGGGCTCTCCACCTCGACGCTCGATCACCAATACCTGGGCCGCGTGGATCACCGCCTGCGCGAATCCGATCAAATCTCCGGCCGCTTCATCTATCAGAAGATCGACTCGCCGGGCGGGGCGCTGCTGAACGTGTTCCCCGGCTTCGAAGCCAGTGCGGTCACGAAGAACGTCAGCGCTTCCATTACGGAAACACACATCTTCTCGCCGACGTTCACCAACGAATTGCGACTGAACTACATGCGGCTGAACCCGCTCTTCCCCGTGTTGAACCCCGACAACCCGCTGGTGCAAACGGCGCCGCAGATCAACATCGCCGGCTTGACGCAAGTCGGCCTGGACAACCGCTTCCCGCAGGGACGCTACGGCAACAACTACCAGATTCAGGACACCGCGACACTGGTGCGAGGCAAGCACAGCATCCGGTTTGGCGGCGACATCCTGCACCAGCGCTCCAAACAGTTTGCCCCCATCGCCTCGCGCGGCGCGCTGGACATCCGCGCCAGCACGGGCTTCTCGTCGTTTGCCAACTGGGTGGACGGCTTTGCCGGCTCGGCCGGCAGCGTGCAGCGCACCTTCGGCAGCGCGGCCTACTATCCGAACATGAACCGCATGGCGCTGTTCCTCAGCGACCGCTGGCGCATGACGTCGAACCTGACGCTGACGCTGGGCGGGCGGTATGAGTATTTCGGCCAGCCAATGAACTCGGTGAGCAAGGCGGCCTGGGGCGGGTTGTTTAACGTCGATCCGGTGACGTTCACGGGACCGTTCAGCCAGCCGTCGAAGGTGGCCAAGGACACCAACAACTTCTCGCCGTCGGTTGGCCTGGCCTGGTCGCCCAGCTACAACGACGGGCTGTTGGGGCGGGTGTTCGGCAACAAGAAGAGCGTCATCCGCACCGGCTACCAGATCGGCTACGACAGCTTCTTCAACAACATCGCCTCGAACGCGCAGGCCTCGACGCCGAACGTGATCGCGACGAATTTGAACTCACAGCCGTCGGAGCCGCGCGGGTTGGCCAATCCGCTGCAGTCGATTCCGCGCACGGCGCGTAACCCGAGCCCGACCGACAGCCAGACGCTGATTGCCGGCGACCTGGTGAACCCGTACATCCAGCGCTGGTCGTTCGGCATCCAGCGCGAGTTGCCGGGCAACGTGATCTACGACATCAGCTATGTTGGTTCGAAGGGGACGAAGCTGTTCCTGACCGAGGATCTGAATCCGCTGGTGCCGAGTTCGCTGCGCATCACGCCGGCGACCTCGACGCCGATTGCGGCAGCCCGCCTGACCGGGCGCCTGGACAACCTGCAGGGTCCGCGCAACATCCGCACCAACGGCGGTTCGTCGAGCTTCCATTCGATGCAGATGTCGGCCAATCGCCGCTTCTCACGCGGATTCCAGGCGAGCGCGGCCTACACCTGGGGCAAGACGATCGACAACGGCAGCGAGATCTTCGGGCAGGCCGGGGCCAATCTGATTGCCACGCAGGTAGTGCCGCCCGCGTTCGGCGGATTGCAGCGCGAACGCGGCCTCAGCCTCTTCCACCGCGCGCACCGGCTGGTGTTCAGCTACGTCTACGATGTGCCCGTGTTCCAGGCGCAGAAGGGCGTAGCGGGCCGGGTGCTGGGCGGCTGGCAGTTGAGCGGCATCACGACGTTTGAAACGGGTGTGCCGCTGAACGTGACCAACGGCCTCGATGCCGATGGACTCGGAGGCGGCGGGGTGGACCGTCCGCTGGTCAATCCGAGCGGCCGCGCCGGCGTGCGCGCGCTGGTGGACCCCAGCAGCCCCACCGGCTACGTCAACCCGGATGTGCCCAATCCGAACGGCACGGGCTTCATCCGGACGCCGATCAACCCGAGCGATGCGCGCTATATCGGCGTGGCGGCCAATACGGGTGCGACTGTTCTGCCGGGCGGCAACGCGGGCCGGAACACCGAATTCGTGCCGGGGCAGAAGAACTGGAACGTGGCGCTGTCCAAGTCGATCCGCCTCAGCGAACGGTTCAACCTGCAGCTGCGCGCTGATGCGTTCAACGTGTTCAACACGCCGCAATACGGCAACCCGTCGATCAGCCCGTTTTCGCCGGCGCAGTCGGGCATCTCGGCGAACGTGGCCACCTCGCCCGCGGGGCGCTTCCTGCAACCGCAGTTCGCTGACGGCGGCGGGCGCGTGATGCGCTACCAACTGCGCTTGCGGTTCTAACAGAAGCCGGCAATACACGAGGCCGCGTTCGCCACGGGGGGCGCGGCCTTTATTTTGGGGGCGCAGGGCCATGGCTGCGGGGGTTCGGTACCATGGCAGAGAATCATGGGAGAAAGTACCGGGCAGCCTCGCAGGGGTGATCGTCACTCATTCACCGATGCGAGTTGGGAGTTTCCAGGGTGGGGCACGGCGGAACGCCTGACGGATCTTTCCGACAGCGCGCCCCCGGCCGCACCCGGCGCGCATGCCGTGCACAAGCTCGGCGCTTGGAAGTCGACTGCCATCTGCGGGAACGACATCACGTCGAGTTGCCTGTACGTGTCAGCCCTCTGTGCATTGCAGGCCGGGCCGTACGCGCCGCTGGCGCTGGCCCTGGTGGCGGCCGTGCTGTACCTGTTCCGCGGCATTTACGGCGAAGTGGGCTCGGCGCTGCCATTGAACGGCGGAGCCTACAACGCGCTGCTGAACACGACGTCGAAGAGCAAAGCCGCCGTGGCCGCCTGCCTGACGCTGCTCAGCTACATCGCCACGGCCGTGATCAGCGCCAATGAGGCGATGCATTACGCCGCGCACATGGTGCACGGGCTGCCCATCATCGCGGCCACGATCGCGCTGCTCGGCTTGTTCGCGCTGCTGAATGTGTGGGGCATCAGCGAATCGGGCGCGGTGGCTGTCGGCCTGTTCGGCTTCCATCTGGCGACGCTGACGATCCTCGCCTTGGTGTGCGGCGCGGTGGTGCTGCAATCGCCCGAGGTGCTGCGGGCCAACTGGTCGCTCGCCGGCCAGTATGATCCGGTGAAGGCGCTGTTCTTCGGCTTCGCCGCGGCCATGCTGGGCATCAGCGGTTTTGAGAGCTCGGCCAACTTCATCGAGGAGCAGCAGAAGGGCGTGTTCCGGCTGACGCTGCGCAACATGTGGCTGGCGGTGGCGGTGTTCAATCCGCTCATCAGTCTGCTCTCGCTCGGCATGGTGCCGCTGGCTCAATTCGGCGCGCACAAGGAAGGACTGTTGGCCGAGATGGGACACCGCGCGGCCGGCGGATGGCTAAGCGCGCTGGTGAGCGTGGATGCCGTGCTTGTACTTTCAGGCGCGGTGCTGACCAGTTATGTTGGCGTCACCGGCCTGGTGCGGCGGCTCACGCTGGACCGCTGTCTGCCGCAGGTTCTACTCAAGGAGAACGGCTGGCGCCACACAAACCACTGGATCATCGTGCTGTTTTTCACCTTGTGCTGCTCGATTTTGCTGGTGAGCGGCGGGCAGGTGGAACTGCTGGCCGGCGTCTACACGCTCAGCTTCCTGGGCGTGATGTTGCTCTTCGCCGCCGGAAACATGCTGTTGAAAATGCGGCGCGCGAAGCTGCCCCGCGAGGAGAAGGCCTCGTGGGGGGCCCTCGTGTTGGGAGGCCTCGCCGTGGCCATGGGCATTGTGGGCAACCTGTTGTTGAATCCGGAGTATGTGCGAGTGTTCGGCGTCTACTTCGGCATCGCTGTGCTGGCGATCGGCGTGATGTTGGTGCGCTTGCAGATTCTCGCCGTATTGCTGGCCATGCTCCGCGCGGCGGTTACGGGTTTCCTGCGCTGGAGCCGGTATGTGAATATCCGGCTTGTGCGCTCCATCCGGCTGGTCCGCGGCTTCCGGGTGATCTACTTTTCCAAGGGCGATAACCTCGAGACGTTGAACAACGCCGCGCGCTACGTGATGGAAAACGAGCACAGCAAGAGGCTAATCGTCGTTCACGTCTATGGCAGCGAGGAGGAGATTCCGCCGGCGCTGGCTGAGCACCTGCGGACGATCGACAAGATCTATCCCAGCCTGCGCATCGACGTTGTGTTCGTGAGGGGCCAGTTCGGGCCGGACCTGATCGGCCGGCTGTCGGAACGCATGCGGGTGCCGCGGAACTACATGTTCATCGGCACGCCCGGCGACCGGTTTCCCCACAATCTCGCGGAGCTGGGGGGCGTGCGGCTGATCATCTGAACGGACCGGGCGTGGGCCGTCTTAGTCTTCGATGGTGATGCTCGGTCCGCTCTCCGCGGCGCTGGCTTCGGCGCGCTGGGCGGCTTCGCGGGCCATGCGGAAGAAGCCGGAAGCAGTGGAGTCCTGTTCGCCGCGCCAGCCGACGGCGTTGCCGGAGTCGCCGCCGATGCGGATTTGCGGATCGAGCGGCAGTTCACCCAGGAAGTGAACCTCCATCGCCTCGGCCGTGCGCCGGCCGCCTCCGGTGCCGAACACATCGATGCGTTCGCCAGATTGCGGGGCGATGAGATAGCTCATGTTTTCGACGAGGCCGAGCAGCGGCACGCGCACCTGGCGGAACATGTTGACGGCCTTGCGGCAGTCTTCGAGCGAGACATCGGAGGGCGTGGTGACGACGATGGCGCCGGTGAGCGGCGCGGTCTGGATGAGCGAAAGCTGGACGTCGCCGGTGCCGGGCGGCAGGTCGATGACGAGGTAATCGAGTTCGCCCCACTCGGTGCCGCGCAGGAACTGGCCGATGACGCTGTGCAGCATCGGGCCGCGCCAGATGAGCGGCTTGTCGCCGGGGTTGAGGAAGCCCATCGACATGAGCTTCAGGCCTTCCTTCTCCAGCGGGATGATGCGGTTCTCCACGGCGTAGGGCTGTTGCTGGATGCCCAGCATGAGCGGGATGTTGGGCCCGTAGACGTCGGCGTCGAGCAGGCCGGTGCGGTAGCCGAGCTTGGAGAGCGCGATGGCCAGGTTCACCGAAACGGTGGTCTTGCCGACGCCGCCTTTGCCGGAACCCACGGCGATCATGTGGCGGATGCCGGGGATGGGCGGTTTGGGGGCGTCAGGCGGTTGAGATGGTTGCACGGATCAGTCCTCGATGATTGGATGCAGCCAGACTAGGTCCGGTAGCTGGCGTTGATGCGAATGTAGCCCTCGGTGAGGTCGCAGGTCCAGAACTTGGCGCGGCCGGGCCGCTTGCCGCGGAAGGCGAACTCGATGTGGACGTCTTTCTCATCGAGGCGCTTCTTGAGTTCCTTCTCGCGGAAAGGCGCGGCGAGGCCGCCCTGGCAGACGAGCAGGCCTTGCATGGCGATGTCGACCTGCGCCGGATCGAACTTCACGCCGGCATAGCCGGCGGCGCAGATGATGCGGCCCCAGTTGGGATCAGAGCCGGCGATGGCGGTTTTGACCAGCGGCGAGTTGGCGATGGAGCGGGCGATGCGGGCGGCTTCGTCGTTGGTGCGCGCGCCGGAAACATGGATGGTGACGAGCTTGGTGGCGCCTTCGCCGTCGCGGGCGATCTTGGCGGCGAGGTCCTGCATGAGCTTGGTGAGGGCCTGTTGGAAGAGCGGATAGTCGGCAGGTTTCAGCGTGATGCCGGAGGCGCCGTTGGCCATGATGGCGACGGTGTCGTTGGTGGAAGTGTCGCCATCGACGCTGAGGCGGTGGTAGCTCTCCTCGGTGGCGGCGGTGAGCATCTTCTTCAACACGGGCGCGGGCAGAGCGGCGTCGGTCATGAGGAAGCCGAGCGTGGTGGCCATGTTGGGCATGATCATGCCGGAGCCTTTGGTCATGCCGGCGATGCACACGGTGCCGCCCTTGAGGGAAAGCTCGGCGGTGGCGGTCTTGGGCACGAGGTCGGTGGTCATGATCGCTTCGGCCACCTTCTGAAAGCCATCGGGGGTGAGCTGCTTGACCAGCTTCGGCAGGGCCTTGGTGATGAGCGAGGCTTTCAACTCCACGCCGATGACGCCGGTGGAGGTGGGCAGCACCTGGTTGGCGGGGATGTTCAAGGCGGCGGCGGCGGCGGCAACGGTTTGCTGGGCCACCTCCATGCCGGTGCGGGTGGCGCAGTTGGCGTTGCCTGCATTGATGAGGAAGGCGCGGAGCTTGCCCTTGGTGGCGGCCAGGTGCTGGCGCGAGAGCACGACTGGCGCCGCGGCCACTTGATTGGCGGTGAAGACGGCGGCGGCCGACGCGGGCGTATCGGAGACGATCAGGGCCAGGTCGTCCTTGGCCACCTTGCGGATCTTGGCGTAAGAACTGGCGTAGCGATATCCGAGAGGGAGTGTCAAGTCGGGGAATCTCCTAATCGTTCATTGTCGGTCAAACGATGCCCGTTGAGGAAGGCGGCTGTGGGAATTCGCTTGCGGCCCTCCAACTGGAGTTCGAGGATATCGAGTGCGGTGCCGTCGCCGCAAGCGGCGCGCAGGCTGTTTTTGGCGGGCAGCAGCGTGCCGGGCGCGGCGGCGGCGGGTTCAGGGGAGGGCCGCGCGGCGAGGATGTGGAGTTGCTGGCCTCGGAAGGTGGTCCAGGCGCCGGGCCAGGGGTTGAAGCCGCGCAGGCGGTTGTAGATGACCTGGGCCGGGGTGGTCCAATCGATGCGGCCGTCTTCCTTCGTGAGGATGGGGGCGAGGGTGTGGCGGGCGTGGTCCTGCGGCGTGGCCGGGAGCGTGCCGGCGTCGAGGCCGCGCAGGGCATCGAGCAAGAGAGCCGCGCCGGTGGTGGCGAGGCGCGCGGAGAGTTCAGGCGCGGTTTCCTCCGGGCCGATGGCGGTGGAGGCGGTGAGCAGCATGTCGCCGGTGTCGAGGCCGGCGTCGATGCGCATGATGGTGACTCCGGTTTCGGTCTCGCCGTTGGCAATGGCCCACTGGATGGGGGCGGCGCCGCGATAGAGCGGCAGCAGCGAGGCGTGGACGTTGAGGATGCCGAGCGGGGGGATGTCGATGATCGATTGCGGAATGATTTGTCCGTAGCCGACGACGACGATGGCGCGCGGGGCGATGGCGCGGATCTCTTCGACGACCTCAGGAAAGCGTACGCGGCGGGGCTGGTGGACGGGGAGGTTGTGGGCGAGGGCGCATTCCTTCACCGGGGGCTGGGCGAGCGCGCCGCCGCGGCCTTTGGGGCGGTCAGGCTGGGTGAAGACGGCGGCGATCTCGTGGCCCGCCTCGATGCATGCCTCCAAGGTAGGCACGGCGAAGGCGGGGGTTCCCATGAAGATCAGCCGCATGGCGGATCAATCCCACTCGCCGGCTTTTTGGAGCTTGCGGATCTTGCGGCGGATGAGATCGCGCTTGAGGGCGCTGAGGTGCTGCAGGAAGAGGATGCCGTTGAGGTGGTCGATCTCGTGCTGCATGGCGCGGGCGAGCAGTTCCTCGCCGGTGATTTCGAACTCCTCGCCCTTGACGTTGCGGGCGCGGATGGTGGCCTTCATGGCGCGCTTCACGTCTTCGCGGAAGCCGGGGATGGAGAGGCAGCCCTCTTCACCGAGCTGCGTGCCTTCGAGCTTGGTGATCTCGGGATTGATGAGGACGACCTTGGCGTCGGGGTCCTCGCCGTTGGAGGTGTCGATGACGGTGACGCGCTGGCTGACGTTGACCTGCGGGGCGGCGAGACCGACGCCTTTGTTGGCGTACATGGTCTCGAACATGCCGTCGACGAGTTCACGGAGTTCGGGGGTGTCGAATTGCTGGACGGGTTCGGCGACCTGTTCGAGGACGGGGTGGCCGAGTTTGACGATCTTGTAAGCCATTAGTAGTTCCGTACCTGCTCGCGGTAGCCCTGGAAGTTGCGGCAGGTTTCCTGAAGTGAGTCGCCGCCGAACTTTTCGAGGAAAGCCTGGGCGAGGACGATAGCGACCATAGCTTCTCCGATGACGCCGGCGGCCGGGGCGACGCAGACGTCGGAGCGTTCGTAGGCAGCCTCCTTGGGCTCGCGCGTGGTGAGGTCGACGGATTCGAGCGGGCGGCGGAGGGTGGAGATGGGTTTGAGGAAGCCGCGGACGAGGATGTCCTGACCGTTGGTCATGCCGCCTTCGAGGCCACCGGCGCGGTTGGCGCCGCGGGTGAAGGCGCGCTCTTCCTTGTTGTAGTGGATGGTGTCCTGGACCTTGGAGCCGTAGCTCAAGGCGCCCTCTTCGGCGTAGCCGACTTCCACGCCTTTCACGGCCTGCATGGAGACGATGGCCTGGGCGAGGCGGCCGTCGAGGCGGGAGTCCCAGGTGATGTGCGAGCCGAGGCCGGTTGGGACGTTGTGTGCCACCACTTCGAAGATAGCGCCGATGGTGTCGCCGGTGCGGTAGGCGACGTCGACGGCTTCTTTCATGCGGGCTTCAGTTTCGGGGTCGACGCAGCCGAGCAGGACCTCTTCCTTGCGGGCGAGGGCGGCGACTTCGTCCCAGGTGGCGGAGCGTTCGAGGCGCACGGGGCCGACGGCGATGACATGGCTGAGGACCTCGACGCCGAACTGTTTGAGGAACTGCTTGCAGAGGGCGCCGACGGCGACGCGGGCGGTGGTTTCGCGGGCGCTGGCGCGTTCGAGGATGTAGCGGGCGTCAGGGAAGTCGTATTTGATGCCGCCGGCGAGGTCGGCGTGGCCGGGGCGGGGGCGGGTGACGGGCTTCTTCTTGTCGGCGCTGCCTTCGTAGTCCTCAACGGGGAGCACCTCGGTCCAGTTCTTCCAGTCGCGGTTCTGGATGAGCATGGCGATGGGGGAGCCGATGGTGATGCCGTGGCGGACGCCGGAGACGAGTTCCACGGTGTCGGTCTCGATCTTCATGCGGCCGCCGCGGCCGAAGCCCTGCTGGCGGCGCCAGAGCTCATGGTTGAGGGCGTCGAGGGAGACGGGCACGTGGGCGGGCAGGCCGGTGAGTGTGGCGACGAGGCACTGACCGTGGGACTCGCCGGCGGTTTCGAAGCGGAACATCGTGGGAATCTACCATCCTATCGAAGGGGCGAAGGGGAGGGCAAGCGGCGGGGAGGGCAAGCGGCGGGGAGGGGGGGAGGGGCGCGGTGCGGGGTGAGGCCTGGCGAGGGGAGGGCGAACGGGGGGTGGCGGGGCGGAGGTGGTGGGAAGGGGCGAGTTGGGGTGAGGGTCTGGTGGCAGGGTTGGGACGGTGGGGGTGCAGGCGAAGGGTAGGGGGGAGAGGAGGAAGGGCGTGAGATGCAGGGATGGGGCTGAGAGGAAAGTTGTTTGTTTGCAATAGAAGTTTGGGTTCGTTTTGTCACAAAATGTGTGTACGGGGGAATTGGCGAAGAAAAGGCGATCATTCCGATGGGCGCACGGGGGCTGGGGTGGGGGTGGGAACGGCCGCGGAGAGGGTTAGCGCAATTCTTCGAGCAGCGAGATGAGGGTGAGCACTCGCGAGGCGTTGAATGGGGAGAACTGGGACCGGTGGAGGATGGCCACCTGCTCGTCGAGCGCGGCGAGGATCTCGAGGGCGGCGGGTTGAGCGCTCACGGTGACGACGCGGCGGTCCTGGTTCGAGCGGGTGCGGGTGACCCAGCCACGCTGCTCCATGCGGTCGATGAGGCGCGTGATGTCGGGGTCGCGAGAGATCATGCGGGTGGCGATTTCGCCACAAGGAAGGCCTTGCTCTCCGGCGCCGCGGAGGATTCTGAGGACATTATATTGGGCGGGTGAAAGCCCAAGGGGGCGGAGGAGCTGAGTCAACTGCCCAAGTTGGATCTCGGCTGTCCGCTGGATATTGAGAAAGGCTTCGACTTCCGGTTCGATTGGTGATTTCGACAGGCGAATCTCCGCGCTGATTTTTCCTGGCACTAGCAAACCTCCCGTCCTCCTGTGCCGCTGGAGAGAGGAGCGGGTTAGCCTACTTGGCCCAGGCTTTCGGCTCCTAAAATCTGAAACACTCCAGCGAACAACGGGGTTTAAAGCGTTTAGCATAGCACAGCAGACTTACTAACGTTATAACGACCATCGTTGTTACTTGATTGTTTCTTGTTACATTTAACATTTGTAAACGTACGATATTGTCCGGGATTTGTCGCAGTTTTATACAAGGGTTGTGGCGAGAGGCCGGGAGCAAGGGGGAAGGGCGTGTGAGTGGGTGCAATGGGAGGGGAGGGCGGTGTTGGCGGGAGAGGAGGAACGGGGGAGGGCGCGTTGGTGGCTTGAGTGGGAGGGGAGGGCGGTGTTGGCGGGAGAGGACGAAGGGACAAGGGCGTGTTTCGTGGGAGGGGCTCGGGAGTGGACAGCGGGGACGGGGAGGCAGGAAATGTGAGGGTGACTCACGCGTGGCGAGGCGGAGGGGAATGCAGCTACCATAAGCAGGCGTGACACTTCGATTCTGGGTTTTCGGTTTGCTGGCGTTGGCCCGCCTTGCGCTTGGCCAGGACCATAGCTATACGCAGGGCGATATTGAGGTCGGCGGGCAGACCTATCGCATGAATTGTGTCGGTTGTCATGGCGGGGACGGGGCGTCGGTGTCGGGGATTGACCTTGGGCGGGGTAAGTTCAAGATTGCGCAGACCGATGAAGACCTGATCCGGATCATCATCAACGGCGTGCCGGGGACGGCGATGCCGGCGACGCCGATTGCGCCGGTGCGGGCGAAGATGATTGTGGCGTATCTGCGGACGATGCATGACACGAAGAGCCGGCGGTCGATTGCGGCGGAGAAGGGAGATGCGGGCCGGGGGAGGGTATTGTTTGAGAAGCAGGGCGGCTGCAGCGGATGTCATCGAATTCAGGGGGCAGGGGGACGCTCGGGGCCGGACCTGAGCGATGTGGGGCACCTGCTGCGGGCGATTGAGATTGAAACCGCCATTCTTGAGGCCGATGCGGCCTATCCGATGGGGACGCGGCCGGTGCGGGTGATTCGTAAGTCCGGCGCGGCGTTGTCGGGGTTACTGCTGAATCAGGATATGTATAGTTTGCAGTTAGTGGACCAGGAGGGCGCGTTGCGATCGATTGACCGGAGCGAGGTGAAGGAAGAGGGGCCGGCGCGGTCGTGGATGCCTTCTTACCAGGGACGGTTTAGCGCCCAGGAGCTGGCTGACCTGATCGCCTATCTGGCGAAACAGAAGGGTGCGCAATGAGATCGAGTTTATTGGTAGCGGCGTTGAGTGTTTGTATTTGCCAGGGGCAGGTGAGTTGGGAGCGGCTGAAGAATGCCGAGCGGGAGCCGCAGAACTGGCTCACGTACTCGGGCACGAACCTGAGCCAGCGGTATAGCACGCTTACATCGATTCATCCGGGGAACGTGCGCGATCTGGAATTGAAGTGGGTGTTTCAGGCGGCTTCGTTTGAGAAGTTTGAAGCGACGCCGCTGGTGGTGGACGGGATCCTCTATACGGTGCAGGCGCCGAACGACATTGTGGCGATGGATGCGGCGACAGGACGGATTTTCTGGACCTATAGCCATACGCCGTCGAAAGAGAGCCGGGTGTGTTGCGGGCGGGTGAACCGGGGCTTGGCCGTGCTGGGCGATTCGCTGTTCATGGGGACGATCGACGGGCGGTTGATCGCCGTGGATGCCAAGAGCGGCAAGGCGGTGTGGAACGTCGCCGTGGACAAGCCGGAGGCCGGGTATTCGTTGACTCATGCGCCGTTAGTTGTGAAGGACAAGGTGATCGTGGGTGTGGCTGGGGGCGAGTATGGCATTCGGGGCTACCTGGCTGCTTATGAGGCGGCAACGGGTAAGGAGTTGTGGCGGTTCCACACGGCCCCAGGGCCGGGCGAACCGGGCAATGAGACGTGGGCGGGGGATTCGTGGAAGACGGGTGGAGGCTCGGTTTGGGTAACCGGGTCGTATGATGCGGCTACGAACCTGACTTACTGGGGGATTGGCAATCCGGGTCCGGATTGGAATGGCGATGGGCGGTTGGGCGACAACCTGTATTCGGATTGCGTGGTGGCGCTGGATGCCGATACCGGGAAGCTGAAGTGGCACTATCAATTCACGCCGCACGATGAGTTGGACTATGACGCGGTGCAGGTGCCGGTGCTGGGCGATCTCGAGGTGCAGGGGCGCACGCGGGCGGTGATCATGTGGGCCAACCGCAATGGGCTGTACTACGTGCTGGACCGGAAGACGGGCGAGTTTCTGACGGGAAAGCCGTTCACCAAGGTGACGTGGATGGTTGGGTTTGATGCGAGGGGCCGTCCGAAGAAGGTGGAGGGCGCGGCGCCGTCGAAGGAAGGAACGCTGATTTATCCGGGGGTGCAGGGAGGCACGAACTGGTATTCGCCTTCTTATAGTCCGAGGACGGGCCTGTTTTACTTTTCTGCGTGGAACGGGAGTTACTCGACCTTTGTGAAGGCGCCGGACAAGTATGTGGAGGGGCAGAGGTTTCTGGGTGGTTATCCGCGATCCAGCTTTGGCTTGAGCCGGGGGACGCAGGTGAATACGCGGAAGCCGGATCAAGGGCATGGGGCGGTGATGGCGGTGGATGGGGCGACGGGGGAGAAGAAGTGGCAGTTGGATTTTATTGATGTGACGGATTCGGGGATTTTGACGACGGCATCGGATTTGTTGTTCACGGGCAACCGGGAGGAGCATTTCTTTGCGATCGATGCGAGGACGGGGAAGGTGTTGTGGCGGACGTCGCTGGGCGGGGCGATGGCGAACGGGCCGATTACGTATGCGGTGAACGGGCAGCAGTATGTGGCGGTGGCGGCGGGGAATGGGTTGTTTGTGTTTGGGTTGCGGCGGTAGGGGGGGCTCGACGTCGACAAAAGAGGAGTTCTCGGCCCAGGAAGTCTTCCACGGGTTATGGGGCTTACGCGCCTGACCTTCCGGGCGTCGCTGCGGCCGCACACGGACCAGGAGCGCGGATGGGGGGCCCGCTGCAGATGCACCTGGCTCGATGCGCGGGATCGCGATGCGATTCCAGGGCCTTCGGGTTTGAACTAGGGCGCGGATGAGCCGGGAGAGACCGGTCGCGGGCAGGGTTGGCGCATCTCCTGGGCCAGGAGGTTGCGGGGATCGTGACGCGCAGGCCGCGCTCAGGTCGGGCAGGAGGGCATTTCCTGTTGAACTTTTTGATCGAAGAGGAAGCCGCCATGAGTTGAGTTAGCCCAACATGCGGCCTTGCCGTTCCTCATGGCCTGCGGGGGTGCGCGAATGTGCATTCGGCCCGGTCCTGTTCCTTCTTAGTGAGGGCCACCGGTCTGCTTACAGTGCGTCGTTGAGCATCTCCCTCCAACCAGCGGCGTCGGAGAGAGCGACGCGCGGTTCGCCGAGGTGTTGGCAAACCCTCGAGCGCTGGAGCTTGAATTGGTTTGTAGTCGGGGTGGTGGTTGCTTGAGCGGGCGATGACCGTTCAACATCCATTTTGCGGCACCTGGGAGCGGAGGATGTCTTGCTGCGTGCCTTCGGCCAGTTCAGCGTTCTTCGGGAAGGTTAGTAGGCTGCGTCAAGTAAATTGAGCTTACGACCCGTTGCGGAATCAGGATGCAGAGTCGCGGACAAGTCATTTATCCGGATTCAAAGCCGAGGGTTGCGCGCTCGACCTTCTGAAGAGTCCACGACGTCCTTAAGTCTTCAACCAACTGCGACGGATCCGATGAACAAGTATCCGGGTTCTCTGATTGAGCTTCCCCGGGTTATGAGCCCAAGGACCTGACCTGTCCGTGAGGCGGACTGCCAGCGGCTGAAAGTCGCCAGCAGCCCCAGCGCGGACGGGAAGGACATCAAGACCTCTCCTGGCCTCCCATCCGAGGTAGTGAAGTTTGACGCCGTTCATATCGGTTTGAATTGATGGACGCGGGCCGATCGGGCGCGGTTCCGCCGCTGGCGGATTGAGCCAATTTTTCCTCAGATTGGCGATATTGCGTAAGAGGTCGAGCAGGCCGGACTATAGCTCCGACTGGCGGCGTGAACGAGCTTATCGGGCACATCTTATCATTACAAGCTTTCGGGACGCCCGTTGGTTCAGACTCCCCTCATGTTACCCGCTATGAGCTGTCAACGGAGTTTCTGCCGGCGCGAGGTTGCAGAAATGCGATGATTTGGATGGATTCCTTCGTCGCCTGGCCACCGCGTAGTGCGGGCGAGGCCTGAGGACTGTCACCGGCCGTGAGGGTATGCTGGACGAGAACCCGCCGCACCGTTTGCGGGGTGCCCCAGGGCGCGGAAGGAGTGCCCAGGCGGCGAGGACGGCGGGCTTATGATTGTTACTACCGAGGAGCAGCAGTTACTCCACTTAGTCAGCTGGATGCGGAACGGAAGCAACAGGCAGTCCCTCAGGTCGAAGCTGGGTACGATGGCTGAGCGGTTACTGAACCGAAGCCCCCGCCAGGTTAAGGAACGAGTATTTGACCGTGGTGGCGTCGCCGCCTTGGATGAGGAAGACGCCGACGAGGTGTTTGGCGGGGTCGATCCAGCCGTGGGTGCCGAAGGCGCCGCCGTGGCCATAGGAGCCGACGGACCAGAGGTTGAGCTCGCCTTGTTCGGATTGGACGACCTCCCAGGCGAGGCCGAAGCCGGTGCCGGGGTTGTGGCCGGCCTTGATGCCGGCGGTGTGGAGCTTGGTCATGACGGCGACGGAGGCGGGGGAGAGGAGGCGCTTGCCGGGGGTTGTGCCGGGGCCTTGGACCCAGGAGGGGACGACGCCGCCGAGGCGGGTCATTTCATAGAAAGCTGAGAGGTCAGAGGCGGTGGAGTAGAGGCCGAATTCGGGGGCGGAGTAGACGGCGCCTTTGCGGTAGTGCATGGCATCGCCGCCGAGTTTTTCGGGGCCGGCCTTGGTGAGTTTGCCGTTCTTCAGATCGTAAAGAGCGGCGATGCGGGGCTTTTTGTCTTCGGGGGGGAAGATGAAGCTGTCCTTCATGCCGAGGGGGGCAAGGACGCGGTTGGCGAGGAACTGTTCGAAGGGCTGGTCGGCGACGGCTTCGACGATGCGGCCGAGGGTGGCGATGCCCATGTTGGAGTAGGACCACTGGGCGCCGGGTTCGAAGATGAGGGGCGTTTGGGAGTAGACGAGGACGGCTTCGCGGAGGGGGCGGTCCATTTTCTGATAGAGCTCCTTGAGGCCATCGGGCGGGTTGGGGGCGAGGCCGGAGGTGTGGGTGAGGAGGTCGCGGATGGTGATGGGGCGGGAGGGTTTTTTGAGGGTGAGGGCGCCGTCGGGGGATTTGGCGGCGATGAGGAGCTGGCCGCGGAACTCGGGGAGGTGTTTTTCGACGGGGTCGGTGAGGGCGATGCGGCCTTCCTCGACGAGCATCATGATGCAGACGGCGACGGTGGGCTTGGTCATGGACATGATCTGGAAGATGGAGTCCTTGGCCATGGGCTTGCGGGCTTCGAGGTCGGCCATGCCGACGGCTTCGTGGTGGACGAGTTTGCCGTTGTGGAGGAGGAGGGTGACGGCGCCGGAGATGGCGCCCTGGTCGACGAAGGCTTTCATGCGGGGGGCGATGCGGGCGAGGCGGGCGGGGTCAGTGGAGGAGGGGGTGCGGCGGCGGGGTCGGCGGCGAGGAGGGCGGTGAGGGGGAGGAGGGCGAAGAGGAGGGATTTGCGGGTCATCGCCAGACACGATAGCAGAGTTGGGGTGGGGGATGGAGGCCAGAGGCGGGGGTGGCCGGCGGGGGAGAGTGGGGCGCGGCTGTGTGTTACGATCATGGTCGATTTTTGTAACACCCGCCAGCGGCGCTCCAACCGGAGCAGCCGGCCGGGTTAAAGAACAACCGGCCGGGTTTGCCGCTGCGAATACTGTACTTCCAGGAGCAGCGATGCTGAAAACATACGACGGCAATGATATCCGGAACGTGGGCCTCGTCGGCCATTTGAACTGTGGGAAGACCACACTGGCGGCGGGGCTGCTGTATTTGACCGGGGCGACCAACCGCCTGACAAGAGTGGACGAAGGCAACACGGTCACCGATTTCGACGATGAGGAGACGGCGCGGAAGATTACGATCTCCACGGCGGTCGCGTATGCGGAATGGAAGAAGACGAAGATCAACCTGTTGGATGCGCCGGGGATCAACATTTTCATTAATGATGTGAGATCGTCGCTAGTGGCGGCCGATTCGGCGCTGGTGGTGGTGGATGGGGTGGCGGGCGTGGAGGTGCAGACGGAGAAGGCGTGGGAGATCGCCGAGGAATATCATCTGCCGCGGGCGATTGTGGTGAACAAGCTGGACCGGGACCGGGCGGACTTTGAGCAGGCCGTGGCGTCGTGCACGGAGTTTTTCGGCAAGCATTGCGTGGCGGTGCACATGCCGATTGGGAAGGAGCGGGACTTCCGGGGTGTGATCGATTTGATTGAGATGAAGGCGTTTGAGTACACGCCGAACGGGAATGGGAAAGGGAAAGAGATCCCCATTCCGGCCGAGTATGCCGAGGCGGCGCAGCAGGCGCATGCGGCGCTGGTGGAGGCCGTGGCTGAAGGCGAAGACGAGTTGATGGAGGAGTTTTTCGAGACCGGGACGCTGGCGGCTGAGCATGTGCGTTCGGGGATCGACGATGAGATGCGGGCGGGGACGATCTTTCCGATCATGTGCTGCTCGGCGCTGCTGAACATCGGCACGGACCTGGTGGCGGATTTCATTTCCGACCATTTGCCGTCGGCGTTGAAGCGGACGGAGATGATCGGGATTCAGGACGGGCATGAAGAGAAGCGGCTGATTTCGGATTCCGAGCATGCCTCGATTTATGTGTTCAAGACGACGGCCGACGCGTTTGCGGGCCGGATGTCGTATTTCAAGGTGATGTCGGGGGTGATTGCCGCCGATAGCCACATCATCAATTCGCGCAACGGCTCAGATGAACGGTTGGCGCATATTGCGTGTCCGCTGGGCAAGTCGATGACCGAGGTGAAGGAGCTGCACGCGGGCGATATTGGCGTGATCGCGAAGTTGAAGGAGACGCTGACGGGCGACACGCTGGCCGAGAAGGGGTTTCCGATTATTTATCCTCCGGTTACACTGGCCGAGCCGTCGATTGCGTACGCGGTGTCGGCCAAGACGCGGCAAGACGAAGACCGGATGGGGAACGCGCTGACGAGGATTCTCGAAGAGGACACGTCGCTGCGGTTTTACCGCGATCAGGCGACGAACGAGTTTCTGCTGGCCGGGACGGGGCAGCAGCATGTGGAGATCGTGGTGTCGCGCTTGAAGAAGCGCTACAACGTGGACGTGGAGTTGAAGGCGCCGAAGATTCCCTATCGCGAGACGATTCGCGGATCGGCCGATGTGCATGGGCGGCACAAGAAGCAGACGGGCGGGCACGGGCAGTTTGGCGATTGCCGCATCCGGATGTCGCCGTTGCCGCGCGGGGAGAAGTTCAAGTTTGTGAACTCGATTTTCGGCGGGTCGATTCCGCGGCAGTTCATTCCGGCTGTGGAGAAAGGGATTGTAGAGGCATCGGAGAAGGGCTATCTGGCGGGATTTCCGGTTGTGGACTTCCAGGTGGATCTGTATGATGGCTCCTACCACGACGTCGACTCGAACGAAATGAGTTTCAAGATGGCGGGCCGGAAGGCGTTCAAGCTGGCGATGGAACAGGCCAGGCCGGCGCTGCTGGAACCGATTGTGAATGTGGAGGTGGTGGCCCCGAACGAGTATGCGGGCGACCTGATGGGTGATTTCAACGGGAGGCGCGGACGCGTGGGCGGCATGGACACCAAAGGGAACATGCAAGTGATCCGCGCGCAGGTGCCGATGGCGGAGATGTTGACCTACGCCAACGACCTGATCTCGATGACGCAGGGGCGGGCTTCGTACACGATGGAGTTCGACCACTACGATTTTGTGCCGCAGTTGCAGGCCGATAAGATCATTTCGGCGGCTCGGGCGGCAGGTGTGGGCAAGGAGGAGGAGGAAGAATAGCGGGGTACATGGGGAAAGCCATACTCAAACGGCTGAAGTCTTCGCGGATGGAATCCGCCGAGATGGAGGCGATGCTCAATCTATTGATTGCGGCCGATGCGGTGCGGTTGCGGATGGAGAAGCTGTGCGAACGGCATGGCGTGACCCAGGCGCAATACAATGTGCTGCGCATCTTGCGGGGGGTGCACCCGAACGGGCACCCCCGCTGCGAGATCATCGACCGGCTGGTGGAGCACGCGCCGGACGTGACGCGGCTGGTGGACCGGATGGAGAAGAACGGGCTGGTGGAGCGGGACCGTTCGGCCGAGGACCGGCGGCTGTCGTTGACGAAGATCACGGAGAAGGGGCTGCAACTGGTGGCGACGATGGAAGAGGACATCAAGGGCTTCCATGGGTGGTTTGGGGCGCGGTTGTCGAGGCCGCGGTGCCTGGCGTTGTCGCGGTTGTGCGAGAAGATTTACGAGGCGGATTTGGGGGAGTGACGGGGGGCTTGACGCGCGGCTGAGGTCCTGGCAGGGTTTGGCCGGGAAGGAGGCGCGGTATGGGCCGTACTTCTGTATCTGTTGTTTTGTTGCTGGGGCTCGTGGTGTCTTCCGCCGAGGCGCGGGGACCGAGGCAGCAGCGATTGGCGTGGGAGGCGTTGGGGGAAGCGGTTGAGGGGAAGAACATCTCGATGGTGATGCCGGATGGGACGGAGATCCGGGGGAAGGTGCTGGCCGTCGAGGATGACGGGTTGCGGATGAAGGTGAGCCGTACATCGAACGAGGCGGCGGTGGCCAAGGGGGAGCGGTTGATTGCGCGCGACCAGGTGAGCGTGGTGAAGCTGCACCGGAGCGGGTGGAAGTGGCGGGTGATTCTGACCCTTGTGGCGCCGGTGGTTCTGGTGAGTGCGATTGCGGCGGCGGCGGGGGATTTGCCGGAGCAGGGGGCGGAGGGAGGCGCGGCGATTGCAGCGGGTGCGTGGGGCTCGATGGCGATTGGGTATCTGGCGGGGTGGAAGCTGGACAGGCAGGAGACGTTGATCGAGAATGTGCGTTGAGGCGTGTTAGGATTTCGGGCGACGAAGAGGAGAGGGCACTGGGCATGAGCGATCGAGTTGCGTTGAGTGTAGGGCAGTTTGCGGGGGCGTGGGAGGTGTTGTGCAAAGCCGCGCCGGGGCATGCACTGGCGAGTGAAGAGGGGACGGAGTACCGGTTCAGCGGGATTCCGATTCCGTTTTTCAACATTGCGATGGCGGCGGCGCGGGAGGAATCGGCGGAGGGGTTGAGCGAAAGAGCGCGGCGGGCGTGCGCGTGGGCAGCGGACAAGGGCGTGCCTTGGTTTTTCGTGACGACGCATGAGTTGTTGGTGGAGGGCGTGGAGGCGAATGCGGTGTTGGACGAGTGCGGGCTGGCGCCGTTGATGCCGCTGACGGGGATGATAGCGGGGAAGGTGGCGGGGGTGGAGAGTGTGCCGGACGGGTTGGAGTTGCGGCTGGCTGAGGATGAGGCGACGAGCGAGGCGGTGGTGAACATCAACTCGGCGGCTTATGGGATGGACCTGAGCGCGGGGATGGAGGCGATTGGGCGAGCGCGGTTCTGGCGGGAGCATGTGGGCGTGGTGGGGATGCGGGGGGAGGAGGCGGTGAGTTGCACGGCGGTGATGATGGTGGAGGGTTACCGCTACGTGGCGTTTGTGGCGACGCAGCCGGGGCATCAGCGGAAGGGCTATGCCGATGCGGCGATGCGGCGGGCGCTGGAGATGGCGGCGGAACGGCATGGGGAGTCGCCGACAGTGCTGCATGCGACGGCGGCGGGGAAGCCGGTGTATGAGCGGATGGGGTATGAGGTGATCAGCGAGCACACGATTTATATGGAGAAGCGGTTTTGGAGGGGGACCCGAGGGGCGCTCCCTGACGGGCGGGGTTGGGTTGCGGGAGTGATGGGGGGCGGGGGCGGCGGTGGGTGGGGGGGGGCGCGGGAGGGGGGCGAAATAGGAGGCTGTCCCTATTTAGGTTTGGTGATGAGGCGGAGGGCGGCGTCGCCGGTGAGGGTGAGTTCGGCGCCGGCGGGGAGGCGGAGGGGGGTGCGGAGCCAGAACTGGCGGAGGAACTTGGGCTGGAGGCCGTAGAACCAGATGATGGGGCGGATTTCGCCGGTGGGGAGACGGGCGATGAGCTTGGTGTTGTCGGGCGGGGCGGTTTCGGGGCGGACGGCGTGGAGGGTGAGGGCGGCGGAGTTTGTGGGTGCGGGCGATGACGGGGCCGGGGTAGTCGAAGTCGGTTTCGGGCATGAAGAGGTTGGGGTATTGGGGGAGGAAGACGGGATCGCCTTCGGGGGCGCCGCCTTCGATCCAGTCGGCGATGAGGTGGAGCTCTTCCTGGGTGAGGCCGAGGTCGCCTTGGAATTCGCCGAAGCCTTTGACGGCGCCCCAGGGGGGCATGCGGCGGGCGAGGACCTCTTCCTTAATGGCGGTGGCCCAGGGGCGGGCGGATTCGTAGGTCATCAGGGAGAAGGGGGCGGGGCCGCCGTCGCGGTGGCAGTTGGCGCAGTGTTTGTGGAAGAGGCGGACGATTTCCTTGGTGAAGGTGAGCTTGGTGGTGATGGGGTCGTGGGCGCGGGCGGCGGCGGCGCAGAGGAAGAGGGCCAGGGCGAGGCGGGTCATTTCGGAGTATCGGGGCCTTTTTGCCGGAATAGCTCTTCGAGGGTGAGGCGGGCGTCGTAGCGTAGGTCGAAGAAACCGGCCATCATCTCGTCCCAGCTTTGCTCGCCCCATTGTACGGTGGCGGCGGGGTCGGGATTGAAGGGATTGTTGGGGGAGTTGTCATACCAGGCGGAGCATTCTATGCGGGTGCCGGCGGGGAGGCGGAGGGGGGCGGCGAGGCGGTAGGCGAGTTGCCAGTGGAAGCGGTAGGGGTCGACGCGGAGGAGGGTTTCGCGGGTGCCGTCGGGGTGGATGGCGCGGTATTCGAAGGCCTTGCCGCGGAGGTGCATGTGGGGGAAGAAGCTGAGGATGTCGGCTCCGGCGGGGATGAAGCCGCGGCCCTCGGCGCGGTAGTTGGGTTCGCCGGGAGGGATGCGGAGGCGGACGTTCATCATGGACATGGTGGTGACGCGGTGCGTGACGGGGGCGGTGGCGAAGCGGAGGCCGATGCGGGTGCGGTCAGGGCCGGGCTTGCCGGTGGGGGTGTAGTGGTGTTGGAGGATGATGTCCCAGCCTTTGGGGATGAGCTTGGCGGTGCCGGGGGGCCAGTGGTCGGGGGTCATGCCGGGGGCGTAGATGGTGAGGACCTGAGCGAGTCCTTGGCTGGGGCCGTTGCGGAGGGCGGGAGTGGGGACGCCGGGTTTGGCGTGGGCGAGCCAGGGGGAGCCGGGAGGGCGGATGTAGACGACGACGTGGTGGACGGCGGCGCGGAAGCTGGGGCGGACCTCGACGGCCTGGATCCACTTGTCTTCGGTGAAGCCGGTGGGGAGGACGGTGTGGAGGTAATCAATGGTGGCTTGGGCGGGGACATCGAAGGGGGCGGGCGGTTCGAGAGACGGCGTCCGGGGCGGGGATGTTCCAGCCGGGGGTGAAGGCGGCGGGGGGCGGGGCGTCGGCGGGGTTGCCGCGTGGGGCGGAGGCGGCGACCCAGGCGAGGAGGGTTTCGCGTTCGGCGGGGGTGAGCGAAGGGTCGTTGGCGAACGGATGGGAGGCTTCGGCGGCGAACCAGGGGGGCATGGTGCGGCGGAGGAGGGCGGCGCGGATGGCGCGGGCGCGGGGGCGGGCGTCGGAATAGGAAATGAGAGAAAAGGGTCCGATTTCGCCGGGGCGGTGGCAGGTTTGGCAGCGACGCTGGAGGATGGGCTCGATGTCGCGGTGGAAGGTGGGGGGTGCGGCGGCAAGCTGAGTTGCCGCCGCTAGGGATAGGGCGAGTGAGAGGGCGAGGGTGATGGCGGATGGCCGCGCGGGCTACCATCCCACGGTTTCGCCCTTGTTCTGTTCGTCGAGCCACTGCTTGAGGGGGGCGAAGTAATCGAGGATGGCGGTGGCGTCGATTTTGTCTTCGCCGGTCATGGCCTTGAGGGCTTCGGGCCAGGGCTTGCTGGCGCCGAGGGCGAGCATCTGTTGGAGCTTGGCGCCGGCTTCCTTGCTTTCGTAGATGGAGCAGCGGTGGAGCGGCTGGGTGCATCCGGCGGCCTTGGCGAGGGCGCGGTGGAATTGGAACTGGAGGATGTGGGCGAGGAAGTAGCGCGTGTAGGGGACGTTGCCGGGGACGTGATACTTGGCGCCGGGATCGAAGAACTCTTCGGCGCGGGCGGTGGCCGGGACGACGCCTTGATACTTCTTCTTCAGCTCCCACCAGGCGGTGTTGTAGTTGTCGGGCTTCACTTCGCCGGAGAATACCTTCCAGCGCCATTGATCGACCAAGAGACCGAAGGGCAGGAAGGCGACCTTTTCGAGGGCGCGGTGGAGGAGGAGTCCGGTGTCTTTGGAGGGATCGGTGGGCTTGGCGAGGAAGCCGAGCTTCACGAGATATTCAGGCGTGATGGAGAGGGCGATGGTGTCGCCGATGGCTTCGTGGAAGCCGTCGTTGGCGGAGTCGCGGAAGAGGAAGGGCTGCGTGTTGTAGGCGCGCTGGTAGAAGTTGTGGCCGAGCTCGTGGTGGACGACGGCGAACTCTTCGCCGGTGATCTGGATGCACATTTTGATGCGGAGGTCGTTGACGTTGTCGACGTCCCAGGCGGAGGCGTGGCAGACGACTTCGCGGTCGCGCGGTTTGGCGAACATGCTGCGTTCCCAGAAGGTGGGGGGGAGCTTTTCAAAGCCTAGGGAGGTGAAGAAGCGCTCGCCGGCGCGGGCCATTTCGCGCTCGTCGTACTTCTTGGCTTTGAGGATCTGGGTGAGGTCGAAGCCCATGTCGGAGCCGGCGGGGGCGATGAGGGGGTAGACGTTGTCCCAGGATTGAGACCAGAGGTTGCCGAGGAGGTGGGCGGGGATGGGTCCGGTGGCGGGGACGGCGTCGCCGTATTTGGCGCGGAGGCGTTTGCGGGCGTAGGTGTGGAGGGAGTCGTAGAGGGGCTTGACCTGGCCCCAGAGGCGGTCGAGTTCCTTGGCGAACTCATCGGGGGGCATGTCGTATTTGGAGCGCCACATGGCGCCGGAGTCGGCAAAGCCGAGTTCCTTGGCGCCCTGGTTGGCGAGCGAGACGAAGCGGGCGTAGTCCTTGCGCATGGGCGGGGCGTTGCTGTGCCAGCCGTTCCAGACGCGGAGGAGTTCCTTGGGGTCGCGGCTTTCGGCCATGATGCGGGAGATTTGGGATTCGGCGATGCACTTTTCGTTGGGCGGGGTGACGCCTTCGGGGCAGACCTTGAACTTGCCATAGGCGCCTTCCATGGCGGCGGCGAGCTTGGTGGTCTCCTCGCGGAGTTTGGGATCAGCGGGCGCGGCGAGGGAAAGGGAGAGCTTGAGGAGCTTCATCTTGCGGGCCTGATCAGGCGGGAGGGTGAGGCCGTCGTATTTGGCGGCTTCCTTGGCGAGCTCGACGGCGAGGCCGATCTGGCGTTCGTTGGCGAGGGCGGAGATGGCTTCGGTGTCCTCCGTGATGTGGGTGGAGTAGACCCAGGAGGCGCGGCCGGCCTCATTGGAGGCGGCGAGCAGGCGGGTTTCGGCGGAGTCGAGGAACTTGGCGGCGTCGGCGGCGGAGGGTTTGCCCGTGGTGGCGGTGCAGCCGGTGAGCAGCAGGGCCAGCGCGGGGAGGGCTAGGATGCGGGTGGTCATGATTTTGATTATGGCGGATGGGGGAGTGGGTGGGGTGGTGGTGCGTTCACTGGCGTGGATGAGGCTAGAGTGTCGGAGGAGATGACCTTGGTAGTGGAGTTGCGTAGCAGGAATTCCGGGCCCCTTCACGTCGTGGCGCGACGGGGATCGGGCAACTTCGCTGTGTTTGGCTCGGTGGCGCGGGGGGAGGAACCCGCTGCTGGTGATGTCGATTTGCTGATTGTCGACATCGGCGGATTCGTCCGACTGATAGGCTTCCCACAGCGGGTCCGCTATCGCCGGCGCCGGTACTGAAACACAGTCTTCCCGGCATGGTCGATGTAGGCGACGTGCGTATCGGAGAGGAGCACGGCGGCGAGCCCATTCACGAACGGTGTCGCTTCCTTGAACGGACCTGGAATGGCGGTTCTTCCCTGCTTGTCGATGTAGAACGCCCCCCGATTAGAGTAGACGAGCGCGCGCGAATCTGAGAACTGCTGGACCTCGTCGAACGTTGGTGGAATTGCGATTAGCCCGCTGGGATCGACAAATCCCCATTTGTCCCCGATCTTCACCGCCGCCAGCCCCTCGCTGAACGACTGCACCTGCTCAAACCGAGGCGGGATGACGATGGCACCAGTGGCGTCGATGAATCCCCACAGGCCATCGATGCGCACGGCGGCGAGCTTCTCCTGGAAGTCCTGGGCAGCGTCGAAGCGCGCCTCGATGGCGAACCGCCCGGAGCGATCAATAAATCCGGCGCGGCATGGAGCAATGGCATCAGCGGGTGCGCCTCCGCAAGAAGTCGGATATCCGCTGGTCGGGCTGCCCTCGCGACCACCATTCGGCGTTGCGATGTGGCAGTAGCCGTCCAGTACGGCCACGGCGAGACCATCGCGGAACGGCCCGACTTCGGCGAACGACGGCTCAATTGCTACCTGCCCCTGGCGGTTCAGAAAGCCCTTGAGGCCGGGGAAGTCGAGATAGACGAAGTTCCGAGGCTCGAAGCGGCGGACACCCGGCTCGCCGGCCGCTTCGAACGCGGCCAAGCCTTCGGAAAAATCCCGCACGCGAAAGTCCGACCGGGTCGCAACCGTAGTGCCTGATCGGTCGAAAAGGACTGTCTGCGGTCCGTTCTTGTCGCCTCCTTGAGTTCACAAGCGCCCAAACGAGTCCGTCTGAGTAATCACGTGCTCCCCAGGAGTTCCGTTTAATGATCCAGCGCCCAGACTGATCCATGAAACCTTGGGTGCTCACGCGCGCCAATCCGTCCGAGAAGTCCCCGACCTCCTCAATCGGCGCATCGATGGTAGGCGGAATGATGACCTTCCCTTCGTGGTCGATGAAGCCCACTCGCCCGTCTCGTTCGAAGGCAAATAGCTTTGACTGCGAGCCGGGCAGTTTGGCCCACAGCTTTCGAGGGAAGGACATCGAGCAGGCGAAGGCAGCGACAGCCGCGAGCAAGAGACCGGCGACGACATTCCGCACAGACACAATTTCAACTGTACAACTAAAGGAGCGAATCCCCATGGCAACTTACGCCATCGCTTCCCATTCTCTGTAGCCTCGCCAATCTCCGCGACACCCACGCTCGATGGCAAGAGCAACAACGGCGGACCGCTTCAGCAAGCATCAGCATATATGACCCCGGCATCGATGTCGCCCGCAAGACCGTCTGAGTCAAGGTGCGGCTCCGACGATGGGCAACACGCGCGATGTTGCGGGTCCGACGAGATATTGGTTTCGAGCGGGCTTGTCGTGGAGTTACACGCGATCAGGGGACGACGGGAGCGGGTAATCATAATTTTGACTACTGCGGAGGGGGAGTGAGTGGGGTTGGCGGGGGAGGCTGGGCGAGGCTAGAATGTCGGATGAGATGAGCCTGGCAGAGGAGTTACGCAGCAGGAAGACCGAGATCCTCCAAGTCGCGGCGCGGCATGGAGCGGGGAACCTCTCTGTCTTTGGGTCGGTGGCGCGGGGGGAGGAGACGGCTGAGAGCGATGTCGATTTGCTGATCGATGTTGCGGGTCCGACGAGCCCTTGGTTTCCAGGCGGGCTGGTGGCGGAGTTGGAAGAGATGTTGGGGCGGCGGGTGCAGGTGGTGACGCGAAGGTCGTTGAGTCCGTTGATTCGAGAGTCGGTGTTGAAGGACGCTTCGCCGCTGTGAAATCGGACCTCGCTTACGTCGAGCACGTGCTGCACTGCATTGGGCGAATCCGTGAGGATTCACGCGGCGGGAGAGAGGCGGTGTTTGCCTCGCAGACTTTGCAGGACGCGATTGTGCGCAATCTCCAGGTGATGTGCGAGTCGACGCAGCGACTCTCGCAAGTGTGGAAGGACCGTCATCCGGAAGTGGATTGGAAGGGGATCGCGGGCCTGCGTAACGTGCTGGTGCACGCGTATTTCGACGTTGACTTCGAGACGATTTGGACGATTGTGAGTCAGGATCTCGGTGCACTCGAAGTGGCCGCACAGGCTCTCAAGGCGGATCTCACCGCCACGCCCCCGGAAGCATAAACGAAATCACGGCAGGGCCGTAGACTACTTCCACTCCACATCGCATACACTGTCCCCATATGCGACTTTCGCTTTGCTTGCTTCTTGCGGTTTCGATGTTTGGCCAGGGCCCGGCCGGGGGGAGGCCGGGGCCGGGAGGCTGGGGATGATGTGCGGGGGTATACCGACACGCCGGTCATTCCGGGGCAGACGTGGAAGGTTCATGATGCGGCGCGGCCGAGGCCGGTGAAGGTGGCTCCGGGGCGGCCGCTGGCGAGCCTGCCGGCGCCGGGGGATGCGGAGATTCTGTTTGACGGCGGGAGCTTGGAGAAGTGGCAGATGAAGAGCCGGGCGGGGGAGTTTGCGCCGGCGAATTGGAAGGTGGAGAACGGGTATGTCGAGATCGTGTCACCGAAGGGCATGCGGTGGAATTTGGTGACCAAGGAGAAGTACGGCGATTGCCAGTTGCACCTGGAGTGGATGATTCCGGCGGAGGTGAATGGCAAGGGGCAGGCGGGGGGCAACAGCGGGGTGGAGCTGATGTCGCGGTATGAGGTGCAGGTGCTGGAGTCGTATGAGAACGTGACGTATGCCGACGGGCAGGCGGCGTCGATTTACGGGCAGTATCCGCCGCTGGTGAATGTGTCGCCGCGGAAGGGCGAGTGGAACTCGTATGACATCTTCTTTGAGGCGCCGCGGTTTGAAGGGGAGAAGCTGGTGAAGCCGGCGGTGGTGACGGTGGTGCACAACGGGGTGCTGGTGCAGCATCACAAGGAGATCCTGGGGCCGGCGGCGCACAGGAGGACGGGGGTGTACAAGGCGCATGAGGAGGAGCCGTTGAGTTTGCAGGACCATGGGCATCCGGTGCGGTACCGGAACATCTGGGTGCGGCGGGTGAAGGGGGAGTAGCGCGCGCGGGTAAAGCGGCGAACTGCGGGCGCGGTTGATTGGCGAGCTGAGGGCGCGGGTGGATCGGGAGTCGCGGGCGCGGGTGAGGGGGCGAATTGCGGGCTTGTGTGAAGGGGGAGTCGTGGGCGCGGGCGGGCGGAAGGGGGGGCAAACAGCGGGCTACCCTATTGGCCTCCGGCGGGGTTGCCGAAGGATACTAGAGAGTATGCGCATTGCCATCATTGGGACCGGTTATGTGGGGTTGACCACGGGGGCTTGTCTGGCCGCGATTGGGCACGAGGTGACGTGCCTGGACAATAATGCGGCGAAGGTCGAGACGTTGCGGCAGGGCAAAGTGCCGATCTTTGAGCCGTTTATCGAGGAGATTTTGGAAGAGGCGAAGGACCGGATGCGCTTCACGCAGTCCTACGCCGAGGCGATTCCGGGGGCCGATGTGGTGTTCATCGCGGTGGGGACGCCGTCGATGGCGGACGGGTCGCCGGATTTGCGGTATTTGCGCGAGGCGGCGGCGTCGATTGGGGAGCACTTGGGCGAGGGGTTCACGGTGGTGGTGAACAAGTCGACGGTGCCGATTGGAAGCGGGAACTGGGTGGAGTCGCTGATCCGGGAGTCGCGCGGGGGGCGGAACGGGAAGGTGGAGTTTGCGGTGGCGTCGAACCCGGAGTTTTTGCGGGAGGGGAGCGCGCTGCAGGACAGTCTGTATCCGGACCGGATTGTGGTGGGGGCCGATTCGCCGCGGGCGGTGGATGTGCTGACGAACCTGTACCGGCCGATTTTGGAGCAGAGCTTCATCGCGCCGAGCTATTTGAAGAGGCCGGAGGGGATGGCGGCGGCGCCGCTGGTGACGACGGACCTGGCGTCGGCGGAACTGATCAAGTATGCGGCGAATTCGTTTTTGGCGCTGAAGATCAGCTACATCAATGAAATTGGGCGGCTGGCGGAAAAGTAGGGGCGGATGTGACGCTGGTGGCCAAGGGGATGGGGCTGGATGCGCGCATCGGGACGCGGTTTTTGCAGGCCGGGCTGGGGTGGGGCGGGTCGTGTTTTGCCAAGGACACGGCGGCGCTGGTGGTGACGGCGGCTGACTATGGGCTGGCGATGCCGATTGTGGCGGCGGCGCGGACGGTGAACCAGCAGCAGCGCGAGCGCGTGGTGGAGAAGTTGCTTGGGGAGTTGAAGATCATCAAGGGCAAGACGGTGGGGCTGCTGGGGCTGGCGTTCAAGCCCAACACGGACGATCTGCGCGATGCGCCGGCGCTGGACATTGCGCGGGCGCTGGTGGCGCGGGGCGTCACGGTGACGGCGTTTGATCCGGTGGCGATGGAGCGGGCCAAGAGCGAGTGGGCCGATGCGGGCATCAAGTATTGCCAGACGGCGGAGCAGGTGGCCGAAGGGGCCGATGCGGTGGTGCTGGTGACCGAGTGGGCGGAGTTTCAGGATTTGGATTGGGAGGCGATGGCGAAGTCGGCGCGGTCGCCGTTTCTGCTGGACGGGCGGCTGTTTTTGGATGCGGCGCGGCTGGCGAAGGCGGGCTGGCGGCACGCGCGGATCTGACGGCGCCGGGGGACGGGGGGCCACGGGCTACGAGCGGCGGGTGACGATGCCGATGCCGAGGGTGACCATAGCCCCGCTGAGGATGATGCGCGGGGTGACGGCTTCGCCGAAGATGGCGGCCGAGACCAGGACACCGAAAAAGGGGATGGTGAAGGCGAACATGGAGAGGGTTCCGGCGCTGTGGCGGCGGAGGAGTTCGGTCCAGACGACGAAGCAGAAGCCGGCGACGATGATGCCCTGGTAGGCGAGTCCGCCGACGGCGATGGGGGTGGGCGGGCCGAGGAGCATGGGCTCGAAGAGCGCGGCGGCAATGAGGAACACGGCGGTGGAAACGAGGCATTGCCAGGTGAGGGCGCGGACAGGGTCGATGCCTTGCACGAGTTGGCGGGTGTAGACGCCTCTGAGGCCGAGCAGAGCGGCCGAGACGGCGAGCATGGCGTTACCGAGCAGGGGGTTGGGAGCGAGGGCGACGGCGGGTTTTCCCAGAACGAGGACGCACATACCGGCGAAGGCGAGGGTGAGGCCGGCGAGCCGCACGCCGCCGAGGCGTTGTTCGTGGGCGGCGAAGTGGCCGAAGATGTTGGCGAAGATGGGGTGGGCGTTGATGAGGACGACGGCGTAGGCGGGCGAGGTGAGGTCGGCGCCGGCGTTGAGCAGGGCGATCTGGACGGCGAAGAGAAGCCCGAGTTGGACGAGGCGGCGGCGCTCGGCGGGAGGTGGGCGGAGGGGGATGCGGCGCCACCAGGCCCAGGCGAGCAGGGCAGCGATGCCGAAGAGCATGCGCCAGAAGGCGTTCCAGAAAGGCGGGAAGACGACGAGCCCGAGCTTCAAGGCGGCGACGTTGCCGGCCCAGAGCAGGGACACGAGCAGGGCGAGGAGGGCGCTGCGGAGTCCAATGGGTTCGTTGATGGGGGCGGGCACGAGCCTTCCATCATGCCATGCGGGGGGGAGGGGGCAGGCGCGGCGGCGGGGCGGCGGAGCCTACTGGCCGGGGCGGCGGGTTAGGCGGATGTCCCAGCCGTCGAGGGCATTGAGGGCGCCGGAGGCGGAGACGCGGCGGCGGACGACGACATCGCTCATGAGGCCGAAGGCGCGGTTGTAGGTGTAGGCGGCGGAGTCTTCGATGTGGAGGGCGGGGGGCTTGGCGGCGGGGGATTGGGCAGAGGCCGGGGCGGCCTGGGCGAGAAGCTGGGCGCTGAAGCGGGCCACGGCCTGGGGATCGTAGGTGGTGGTGGTGGCAAGCGAGGCGGAGTGGGCGTCGAGGGAATCCAGCGTGAGGCGGAAGCGGGCGGGGATGGCGCCGCCGCCGAAGGGGGAGGGCTGCTGGAGGTCGGCGGTGAAGGGCTGGTCCTTGTTGACCGTGGCGCCGTTGAGGGCGAAGTAGGTTTGGGCGTCGCGGGTGGCCGAGGCGAGCAGGACAGGGGGCGACATGAGGCGGCGGACGAGGGACTCGACCTGCTGGCGCTGATTGGTGTCGGGGATTTGACGGCCGAGGGCGGTGAGCAGGGACTTCATGACGGTTTGCAATTTGGCCGTGACTTCGGCTTCGTTGCGGAGGCGGGCGAACTGGCCGGCGGGGTTGAGTTCGAGTTGGAGGACGAGGTCCTTGACGGCGTTGGAGGCAGCGGCGGCGATGGGGTTCTTGATGATCTCGGGGTTGTCGAACGCGGTGGCGCCCTGCTTCCATTCCAGGAGGAGGCCCTTGGGGTTGGACTCGAGGACGCGGACGTGGATGGGGGTGCGGCTGCGGCCGTTCACCTGGGGGCGGCGGGAGTCTTCGCGGAGGCGAATGATTTCGAGTTCGAAGGTGTCGTCGACCTGAAGGGTGGGGCGGAGGGTGAGCTCCTGGGAGAAGGCATGCCCGGAGAAGGCAAGGCAGAGGGGCAGCAGAAAGAGAAACGGCCGGAGGGTCACGCCCAATTTTAGCAGCGAGGATGCGCTGGCTTGGGGCGGGGCTCCGGCCGTGGGGATGGGGTGAGTTATTCGGCTCCGGCGCCTGAGGCCGGAGCCTTTTTGGGCGCCCGCAACAGGTCCATCGGATTCATATTCGCGTCGATGGCGATATCGAAGAAGCCGAACATCATCTCTTCCCAGCTTTGGTCGCCGTAGCGGACGGCTTGGGTGGGGTCGGGGTTGGCCTTGTTGTTGGGCGAGTTATCGAAGTAGCCGGTGGCTTCGATCCTGGTGCCGGCGGGCAGGATTTTGCCTTGGGGCAGTTGGTACCAGAGCTGCCAGTTGAAATCGTAGTTGGGCACCCAGAGGAGCTTTTCGCGTTCGCCGGTGGGGTAGACGGCGCTGATCTCCATGGCCTTGCCGCGGAGGTGCATATGGGGGAGGAGGCTGATCAGTTCGCTTGGCTTGTGGAGGGTGATGGCGCCGTCGACGCGGTGGTTGGGCGCGCCAGGGGGGATGACGAACTTGTGGTCGCTTGCGGCGAGGGTGAGGACGCGCTGTTTGACGGGCTCGGTGGAGAAGACGAGGCCGACGCGGCTGCGGTCAGCGGTGGCCTTGCCGTTGGCTGTGAAGTGCATCTGGAAGACGAGTTCGGCGCCGGCCTTGATGAGCTTGGCCTGGCCGGGACGGAGCACTTCAGGCGGTGAGCCGGGGGCGTAGCCGGTGAGGAACTCGCCCATGCCCATGTCGCCGCCTCTTTTGGGGATGAAGGGCTTGCCGACGGGGTATTCGCGGAACCACTTGTTGCCGGGCTGGCGGACGAAGGCGATGATGTGGTGGACCTGGGCGCGCTGCTCGGGACGGGCTTCAGCCATCTGGACCCATTTGTCTTCGGTGAGTCCGGTGGGGACGATGACGTAGGTGTATTCGATGGTGCCGCTGGCCGGGACGGGGATGGCTTCGGGGATTTCGACGATGAGGTCGGGCTTGCCGATGGACCAGCCTTCGGTGAAGGTGAGGGGGGCGGGGGCGTCCTTGGGGTTGCCGGCGGGGGCGCCGGAGTCGACCCAGGAGACGAGGGTCTTCACGTCGGCCTCGCTCATGGAGCGGTCGTTGGTGAACTTGCCGACGTGGGGATCGGCGAACCAGGGGGGCATCGACTTGCGGAGGACGGCCTGTTTCATGGCCTTGGCCCAGGGGCGGGTGCCCTCATAGGTGAGGAAGGCCATGGGGGCGGGTTCGCCGGGACGGTGGCAGCCCTGGCAGTTCTTCTGGATGACCGGGAGGGCGTGTTTGTAATAAGTGATTGGGGGGGTGGCGGCCGAGACGGCGAAGGCGGCGGACAGGTAGAGGGAAGTGAGGCCCAGGGTGCGGATCATCGATGCTCCTTCTTTCAATATACGCGGGAAAGTAGAGATTCGGGTTTGAAGATTTGGTGAATGGGGAGAGCGGGGGCGGTGGGGAGAGCGGGGGCGGTGTCGGCGCACGGGGGGAGGTTTCAAGATGGGACGGGGAATGGGCGGGGGCGTACCGCGGTGGAACAGAGGGAGGTGACAGGAAGATGGCGCGTGGCAGAGAGTGGGCAGTGCGGGCAGAGAGTGGGCGTTGGGCGGGGGATACCTGAGGAGAGGGGTTAAGGTGAGGAGCGTAGGCTAGGTTCGAAGAAAGATTCAACAATTTGCTCCAAAGTCCGAAGAGGGAGGTAGGACGAGGAGCAGGTCCGGTCCGCGGGATTGGAGACGGCAGTAGGCGCGGCAGGAGTAATGGCCCCTGGATTGCTGGTTTAGGAAGCGGGGCCGGAGTACGGCAGCAGCTTGCGAGGAAGCGCGGCTGAAGGTGAGATGAGCTCTGCCATCGGAAAGGACTGCAATGAAGATTGATTCACCGAACCCGAATGCGGGGCAACTGAGCGGGATCCCCCCGGCGCAGGACCGCGTGGAGTTGAGCAAGGCGGGTCAGGGGCAGCAGGCTGGGGGAGTGTCGGGAGTGGAAGGGGGCGGGGAGAAGTCGAAGGCGGCGGCGGCGGGGGCGTCGACGGATTCGGCGCAGTTATCGGGGCTGAGCCAGCTATTGCGGACGCAGACCGAGGACACGCCGGAGCGGGCGGCGTATTTGGCGCGGCTGGAGCAGCAGGTGAATGCCGGGGAGTACAACCCGAAGCCGGCCGACATTGCGCGTTCGCTGGTGGACGATCTGCTGATGCCGTAAGAGGCTGGTGCCGGAAGAGGAAGGTGAGATGGAGCAGGGGCGGAGCTTCGTGGCGATTTTGGAGGAGGCTGCCGGGGCGGCGGTTCCGGGGACGGCGGCTGCGTTGGAGCAGGTGCGGGCGCGGCTGGAGGAGATCCGGGCGGGCTGGCCAGGGGAGGCCGGGGGCGCGGAGAGGGAGGAGTTACTGCGGATGAAGCGCGGGTTGAGCCAGGTGCAGCGGCTGGTGGAGCATGCGGCGCGGCGGAGGATGGGCTTGCTGCGGCAGTTGACGGCGCAGGAGATGGGATATACGGCGAGCGGGGAGCTGGCCAATCCGGCGCCGACCTCGTGGGAGTGTGTCGGTTAGCGCCCTACAGAGAGCGGAAAGCAGGGCGCGGAAGACGAAGGACGGAAAGCAGAGACCGGACGGCAGAGAAAGGCACGGCGGGACGGGATGGGAAATTTATTCGCTACGATGGGCAGCGCGGCGCGGTCGCTGAAGGCGTTTGAGTCGGCGCTGGGGGTGGCGAGCAACAACATCACGAACGCGCAGACGCCGGGGTTTGCGCGGCAGAGCCTGACGCTGCTGGCGCAGCGGATGGTGCCGGAGATGGGGCTGCCGGGCGGTGTGGCGGCGGGGGATCTGCTGAGTTCGCGCAAGGCGTATCTGGAGCAGGGCGTACGGTTGCAGCTGGGACGGGAGGGTATCACACGCAGCAGGCGTTCAACCTGGAGCAGGCCGAACCGATTTTCGATATTGCGGCCTCCTCGGGGGTGGCGGGAGCTTTGGACGGGCTGCAGCAGGCCTTTTCCCAACTTTCGGTGACGCCGAACGATTTGCCGGCGCGGCAGGGAGTGTTGCGGCGGGCCCAGGATGTGGCCCATGCGTTCAACTTCACGGCCTCGGCGCTGGCCAACGCGGCGACGAACACGAACACGGAGCTGACGCAGTCAGTGAACACGATCAACCGCATTGGGCAGGTGATGCGGAACCTGAACGTGGAGTTCCGCTCGGACGCGCGCAAGCTGACCGACCCGGGGTTGGATGCGCAGGTGCACTCGTCGCTGGAGGAGCTGGCTGAGATTGTCGATTTCAACGTGCTGCGGGCCGATGACGGCACGTTCACGGTGTTGATCGGCGGGCAGACGCCGCTGGTGATGGGGGAGAACCTGTATGAGCTGTCGGCGGATCTGTCGACGGGGTCGCCGGCGATTCTGGATAGCTCGGGCAAGGACATCACGGGGCAGATTGGCGGCGGGAAGCTGCGGGCGCTGGTGGAGTTTCGCAATGAGGTATTGGAGGGCCTGCAAACGGATCTGGATTTTCTCGCCGCGCAGGTGGCCGACGGCATCAACCTGCAGCTACAGGCCGGCGTGGACCTGAACGGGCAACCGCCGTTCCGGGATCTGTTTACCTACGACCCGACGCGCGGCGAGGCGGTGACGATGAGCGTGACCGATATTGCTCCGGAGGAGCTGGCGGCGGCGCTGCCGGAGGCGCCGGGAGGCAACGGCAACACGCTGAACCTGGCCGGGCTGTTCAATTCGCGGGCGGTGAATAATTTCACGTTCACGCAGTATTTCGGCGAGATTGCCGGGCGCGTGGGCAAGCTGTTGGACGTGGCGCGGCAGGATGCGCAGGCGCAGACGCAGTTGGTGGCGCAGTCCAAGGCGCTGCGGGCCGAGGCGAGCGGCGTTTCGCTGGACGAGGAGGCGGCCAACCTGATTGTGTTCCAGAGGGCGTATGAAGCGGCGGCGCAGTTGATCCGGACGTTGGATGAGATGACCGAGACGCTGATCAACATCAAGCGGTAGGGCCGGGCGTGCGGTAGGGCCGGGCGAGCGGTAGGGCCGGGCGACAGGCATAGCTAGGCGAGCGGTAGGGCCGGGCGAGCGGGCACGTGGAGCGCGGGCCGGAGGGCGCGGTGAAGCCGGGCAAGGAGAGGAAACGAGATGGCAATCGGAGTCTTTGACGCGCAGACGTCGCGGTTTCTCAGCGACATTGAGCGCATTGCGAGCCGGCTGGAGAGGGCGCAGTATCAGATTACGTCGGGCCGCAAGATCAACGTGGTGTCCGACGGTCCGGACCAGATTTCGCATCTGCTGGCGGTGCGCAGCCAATTGGCGGCGAGCGAACAGATCCACAGCAATCTGAACCGGGTAAAAGGCGAGGTGGATGCCTCCGAGGCGGCGCTGTCGCAAGCGGTAAATGTGCTGGACCGGGTGACAGTTCTGGGCACGCAGGGGGCCACGGACACGATCACGGCCGACAGCCGGTTGAGCCTGGCCGATGAGTTGGGGGCGCTGCTGGAGCAACTGGTGAACATTGCCGCCACGAAGGTGGATGGGCGGTACATTTTTTCCGGCGACACGGACACGACGGCGCCGTACACGGTGGACCTGGGCAGCGATCCGCCCTATAGCCCGTATCAGGGGGCGGCCTCGTCGCGCAAGATCGAGCATCCGAGCGGGGCGCGGATTCAGGTATCGCTGACGGCTGAGGAGATCTTCGAGGATGCCGATCCGAACCAGAACGTGCTGGCTTCGGTGAACGACCTGCGGAAGGCGCTGCTGGCCAACGACTCGACGCAGATCAAGGACGCCTTGGGGCGGGTGAGGCAATCGAGCACGCACATGAACAACAAGCTGGCCTTCTATGGGGCGGCGCAGAACCAGGTGGCCGAGGGGTTGGATGTGGCCTTCAAGCAGGAGTTGCGGCTGAAGAGCGAGATCTCGTCGATTGAGGATGCGGACTTGACCGAGGCGATTCTCGAACTGAACCAGGCGCAGTTGCAGCAGAGCGCGGCGCTGGGGGCGCAGGCGCAGTTGCTGAACCGGCGGACGCTGCTCGACTATCTGGGGTAGCGGGAGGGGACGGCGGGACCGGACGGGGGGGGCGGGACTGCAGGCGGGGGCGACGGGATCGCGGGCACGGACGGCGGGACTGCAGGCGGGGGCGACGGGATCGCGGAGGGGACGGCGGGACCGCAGGGGGGCGACGGGATCGCGGGGACGGCGGGACCGGGGGGCGACGGGATCGTAGGCGCGGACGGCGGGACTGCAGGCGGGGGCGACGGGATCGCGGAGGGGGCGGCGGGACCGCAGGGGGGGCGACGGGATCGTAGGCGCGGACGGGGGGATCGCAGGCGCGGGCGGCGGGATCGCGGGCAGCGGCGGGGGCAGGAACATTTCGGCGGCGATTGGGCTACGCTGCTAGGGATGAAACTGGAAGGCAGAATCGCCGTGGTGACCGGATCGGCGTCGGGAATCGGCGCGGCAATTGCGGAGGCGTTTGCGGCCGAGGGGGCGCGGGTGGCGGGGATTGATCTGCGGCCGAGCGGCTGCGAACTTTCCCTGGAGGCGGATGTCACGGACGAAGAGGCCGTACGGGGCGCGGTGGCGGCGGTGGTGGAGCGGTGGGGGCGCGTCGACATTTTGTCGACCAATGCGGGGATTGCCGTTCGCAAACCGGTGGAGGAGTTGGAGAGCCATGACTGGGACCGCGTGATTGCGGTGAATCTGCGGGGGGTGTTTCTGGCGTCGAAGTACGCGCTGCCGCACATGGGGAGCGGGGCGGCGATCGTGCACATGGCCTCGGTAGTGGGGTTGACGGGCACGCGCAACCGGGCGGTGTACACGGCGACGAAGGGCGCGATTGTGGCGCTGACGCGGAACATGGCGCTGGACTACGCCGGACGGCGGATCCGGGTGAATTGCATTTGTCCCGGATTTACGCGTACGCCGTTGACGGAGAAGCTGTTTGCGGACCCGGAGCGGGAGGCGCGGTTCACGGCGCTGCACCCGTTGGGGAGGCTGGGCGAGCCGGAGGATGTGGCGCGGGCGGCGGTGTTTCTGGCCTCGGAGGACGCGGGGTGGATCACGGGGGTGGCGCTGCCGGTGGACGGGGGATTCACGGCGGGGCAGGCGGCCGATATTTAGGGGCGGCCGCTAACCGGCGGGGAGCGCACGCTGTCTAACGGGCGGATGGAGTTGAGCGACGCGCAAGCGGTCGAGCAAGCGCGAAACGGCGATGGTGACGCCTTTCGTGTGCTTGTGGACCGCTACGGGCGCTATCTCTTCCGGGTGGCCTACCGGATGACGGGCAATGAACAGGACGCGGAGGACGTGGTGCAGGAGAGCTTCTTGCGGGCGTTTCGCAACCTGGAATCCTACGACGGGCGGGCGGCGTTTGCGAGCTGGCTGTTCCGGATTGCGCACAACTATTCGCTGGACCTGTTGCGGGTGAGGAAGGCGCGTCCGGCGGCGAGCCTGTCGGACCAGGAGGAGGGCGCGCGGCCGCTGGCGGAAGCGGTGGCCGACGGGCGTCCGAACCCGGAGCGGCTGGCGGCGAGCGCGGGGCTGCAGCAGCGGTTGCGCGAGGCGCTGGCGGGATTGACCGAGCAGGAGCGGACGGCGTTCACGCTGCGGCATTACGAAGAGCTGCCGATTGCCGAGATCTGCGAGGTGTTGGAGACGAGCGAGAACGCGGTGAAGCATGCGATTTTCCGCGCGGTGCGGAAGGTGAGAAGAGCGATGGCCGAGGTGGAGGGAGAGTGGGCATGGAAGGCGTGAGGGCGAACGGGCATCCGGGCGAGGAGGAGTTGCTCGCGCATTATTACGGGTGCGAGGAGCCGGGCGCGGAGACGGCGGCGCACGTGGCGGGTTGCGCGGAGTGCCGTGGGGCGCTGGAGCAGTTGAAGCGCGAACTGGCGGTGGTGAGCCAATTGGAGACGCCGCGGCGCGGGGACGGGTATGAGGATCAGGTGTGGGCGCGGTTGGCGGCGGCCGAACCGCGGTTGGCGCGGCGGAGTGGCTGGTGGCCGCGATGGGGAGCGTTGCGGGTGTGGGCACTGATGGGCGCGATGGCGGCGATGGTGGCGGTGTCGTGCCTGGCGTGGCGTTATAGCCAGAATGTGACCGCTCCGGCGGCAAGCGCGGGCAACGGGCCGGAGGCGCAGAAGAGCGTGCTGGCGGCGGCGCTGGAGGGGCACCTGGCGAGTTCGGAGAGGATCTTGTTGGATGTTGTGAATAGCGGTGTGGATGACGCGGGTTGGGATTCACAACGGGTGAGGGCCGATGCGCTGGTGGATGCGAACCGGCTGTACCGCATGACGGCGGCGCGGCAGGGGCAACTGGCGCTGGCGGCTGTGTTGGAGGACCTGGAGCGGGTGTTGATCGAACTGGCGCATGCGCCGGAGGGAGCACAACCGGCCGGGCTTCAGGATCGGATTCTGGACCAGGAGCTGGTCTTCAAACTGAGAATTTTGCAGTTCCGTTTGCGCGAGCCGCCGCGGGCGGCGCGGGCGGACAGGAAAGGTTGATTGGATATGAGAACTGTTGTGATGCTGATGGGCTTTTCGGCGCTGGGAATGGCGCAGCAGGTGGAGATCGATGTGGCCGGCGTGAAGGCGCAGGTCGATCTGGAGCTGAAGAAGATCGAGCCGGTGGTGAAGATGGATATGACGGCGATGCTGCCGAGGATCGAGATGCAGCTGGGGGCGATGGCGCCGAGGATGAACCTCCTGCTGCAGACGAAGATGCGCACGCGGGGGTGGGGTGGGTCGGCGTATGACCGCGGGGCGCGGGCGCTGGACCGGCGGGAGTACGACGAGGCGGTGAAGCAGTTCACCGAAGCGGCCGGGGGCACGGAGCGGGCCGATGGGGCGCTCTATTGGAAAGCCTACGCGCTGGGCAAGCTGGGGCGGACGGCGGAGGCGACGGCGGCGCTGGATCAACTGGCGAAGGCGCATCCGCAGAGCGGGTGGTTGAACGACTCGAAGGCGCTGCGGGTGGAGTTGGCGCAGGCGAGCGGGCGTCCGGTGACGCCGGAGGAAGCGGCCGATGACGAGATTAAACTGATGGCGATCAACAGCCTGATGCAGAGCGATCCGGAGCGGTCAGTGCCGCTGCTGGAGAAGCTGTTGCAGACGAAGTCGTCGCCGCAGTTGCGGGAGCGGGCGCTGTTTGTGCTGAGCCAGAGCAACTCGACGAAGGCGCGCGAGGCGGTGGTGCGGGTGGCGAAGGGGTCGTTGAACCCGGACCTGCAATTGCTGGCGCTGCGCAACCTGGGCGTGGTGAAGAGCGCGGAGAACCAGACGTTGTTGAGCGAGGTGTACTCGTCGACGAACGATGCGGCGGTGAAGAAGCAGATTCTGCAGGGCTACATGGCGACGGGGGCGCGGGAGCGGATGCTGGCGGCTGGCCAAGAGCGAGCCGAACCTTGCTCTGCGGAAAGAAGCGATCCGGTATCTGGGGGCGATGGGCGGGGCCAACGAACTGGCGGCGATGTATGCGGCCGAGCAGTCAGTGGACCTGCGGGCCGAGATTCTGAACGGGATGATGGCGGCCAATAGCACGGCGAAGATTCTGGAGATTGCGCGCACGGAGAAAGACGCGAAGCTGCGCGAGCGGGCGATTGGGATGCTGGCGCACAGCAAGAGCCCGGAGACGCTGACGGCGCTGGTGGAGATGTACAGTGCGACGCCGGAGGTGGAGACGAAGAAGCGGATTCTGCGCGCGCTGGGCGGGCAGAGGAGTCCGCAGCCGCTGATCGACATTGCGCGGAAGGAAACGAATGTGGAGTTGAAGCGCACGGCGGTGGAGATGCTCTCAATGATGAAGAGCAAGGAAGCGACGGATTTCCTGGTGGAGTTGTTGAACAAGTAGGAGAGCAGCGCGATGAAATTGACATGGCCTCTCTTGTTGGTGACTATTTTCGTTACGGGGGCGCTGGTGGGGCAGCAGCCGCCGGTGACAAACGCGAAGCTGGTAACGGCGCAGGCGCAGGGTGGATTGGAGCGGGCCGTGAAGGCGGCCATGACGAAGCAGGCGGGGGCGGTGTGGATCGGTTGGGCCGTGAAGCGGGTTCCCAGCGACGGGCAGTCGTGCTGTTGGGGGATCGCGGCGGCTATGGCTGCGGGCTGGAGGGCCAGAAGGTAATGGCCGCGGCGGCGAGGGGCGCGGTGAAGCTGGAAGGGCCGACGCAGGAGCATGTGCTGTTGCGGGTGGAGGGCGGGTCGATTGGGAGGATCCGGTCGTATTCGGATGACTGTCCGCTGGATGCGGGCGGGCTGCCGTTCCACTGGTTGACGGGGGTGAGTGCGGCGGAGAGCGTGGCGTTTTTGGCGGCGCAGGTGTCGCAGACGGGCACGGCGCGCGAGGAGCAGCGCAAAGCCGATGGGGCGATTCATGCGATTGCGCAGCATGCGGGCGACGAGGCGCTGCAGGCGCTGGAGAAGTTGGCTTTGTCGGCCACGGGGGAGAAGACTCGGCGGCAGGCGTTGTTCTGGCTGGGGAACTCGCGGGGCGAGGAGGGATATCGCGTTGTGGCGCGGGTGCTGCGTGAGGATCCTTCAGAGAGGGTGCGCGAGCGGGCCGTCTATGCATTGACGCAGAGCCGGGCGCAGGGCGCGGTGGCGGCGATCGTGCGGGCGGCGAAGGAAGACAAGAGCACGCATGTGCGCGGGCAGGCGTTGTTCTGGCTGGCGCAGAAGGCGTCGGGAGCGGCCAAGGGGGCGATCACGGAGGCCATCGAGAAGGACCCGAACACGGAGGTGAAGAAGAAGGCCGTGTTCGCACTGACGCAGTTGCCGAAGGACGAGGGAACGCCGTTGCTGATTCAACTGGCGCGGAGCAACGCGAATCCAGCGGTGCGGAAGCAGGCGATGTTCTGGCTGGGGCAGTCGAAGGATCCGCGGGCGGTGCGGTTTTTTGAGGAGACGCTGACGCGGTAAGGGGGGGACCGCTCGGTGACCCTGGCGGCTCAGGCCACGGTGCCGCGGGATTTGTCCTTGGATTCCTTCTTGCAGCGGATCTCGCGGACGGCGTAGATGCGGCGGCCCTGGCTTTCAAAGTAGGTGCGGATCATCACTTCGCCGAGGATTCCGGTGGAGAACATCATGATGCCTGCGAGCAGGAGCAAGGCGCCGGCGATCATGAGCGGGCCGTGCTCGGCGACGAGTTCGCCGCCGGTGAGTTTGAAGGCGGCGAGGTAGAGCATGATGAGGCCGCCGATGGTGGTGCCGGCCATGCCGAGCTTGCCGAAGAAGTGCATGGGGCGGGTGAAGTAGCTGAGCAGGAACTTGATGGTGAGGATGTCGAAGAGGACGCCGAAGGTGCGGCTGAGGCCGTAGTGGGAGTGGCCGCTGGGGCGGGGGATGTTGCGGATGGGGACCTCGGCGATGCGGGCGCCGTAGAAGCTGGCCAGGGCGGGGATGAAGCGGTGGAGTTCGCCGTAGAGGTTGATGTCCTTGAGGATTTCGGCGCGGTAGGCCTTGAAGGTGGTGCCGAAGTCGCGCAGGTCGACGCCGCTGGCCTTGGCCATGAGCCAGTTGGCGATGCGCGAAGGGATCTTGCGTGTGATGGCGTTGTCGACGCGGTTTTTGCGCCAGCCGCTGGCGATGTCGTAGCCTTCGTCGAGTTTGGAGAGGAGGGCGGGGATGTCGTCGGGGTCGTGCTGGAGGTCGCCGTCGAGGGAGATGATGATGTTGCCCTGGGCTTCGTCGAATCCGGCGGCGAGGGCGGCGGTTTGGCCGAAGTTGCGGCGGAGACGCATCACTTTGAGGCGGGCGTCGGTTTCGACGAGGTTGGCGAGGAGATCGAAGCTGCGGTCAGTAGAGGCGTCGTCGACGAAGATGATCTCGTAGGGGCGCTGGACGCGGAGGAGGACGGCGGTGAGGCGGTCGTAGAGGGGGAGGATCGCCGGCTCTTCGTTGTGAATGGGGACGACGATGGAGAGCATCTGGTACCAGTGTAACCGCAGGGGTGAGCGGTGAGGGACCGGCGCGGGGCCGGTCCCAGGGCGAGAAGAGGAGCGGGCTCAGGCGTTGGGGATTTTGAGGACCTGGCCGGGTTTGATCTTGTCGGGGTCGGAGAGCTGGTCCTTGTTGGCCTCGAAGATCTTCATGTATTGGTTGGCGCTGCCGTAGAACTGTTTGCTGATTTTGGACAGCGTGTCGCCGCCCTGGACGGTGTAGGTGACGACGGGGGCCGGGACGTTGGCGTCGACTTTGATGTCGGCCTTGAGGTCGTCATAGTTGCCGTCGACGCCCTTGATCTGGTCCCATACGCGGTTCTTTTCGGCTTCGTCGTGGACGCTGGCGTCGAGGACGAGCTTGCCTGCCTCTTCGTGCAGGTGGTGAATCAGGGCACCGCGGGTGCTGAGGAAATCGATGACGGGTTTGTACTTGGCCTTGAGGGCTTCCACGCTCATGTGAATGGGTCTCCTTCCGATGGCCGGTGCGCGAGAGAAGCAACGCGCCCGGTTCCTTCTATACTAGGATGCGGGCCGCGGGGGAGGATAGCCTCGCGGGCGAAATCGGAGGATTGTTCATGGACCTTTTACAGGCACTGATGAATGCGCAGGGCGGAGGCGCGGTGCGCCAGTTGTCGAACCAGTTTGGGCTGGGGCAGGACCAGACGATGGCGGCGCTGCAGCAGTTGTTGCCGGCCATTGCCGGGGGCATGCAGCGCAACGTGAGCCAGGAAGGCGGGCTGGAGGGCCTGCTGGGAGCGCTCATGAACGGCAACCATCAACGGTATGTGGATGAGCCGGAAGCGCTCGATCCGGAAGAGATGCGGCAGGACGGCAACGGCATCCTGGGGCACCTGTTCGGGAGCAAGGATGTGAGCCGGCAGGTGGCGAGCCACGCCGCTGAGCGCACGGGCATTGGTTCGGACATTCTGAAGCAGATGCTGCCGGTGGTGGCGGCGATGGCGATGGGGGCGTTGAGCAAGCAGACGGGCGGCAATGCGATGGCGGCGTCGGCGCCGCAGGGGGGCGGCGGCATTCTGGACATGATCACGCCGATGCTGGACCGGGATGGCGACGGCTCGGCGGCGGATGACGTGCTGGGTTTTGTGTCGAAGATGTTCCTGAAGTAGGCGCGTATGAATCGCAGAGGCGGATTCCGGCTGCTGCCGATTGTGTTGTTCGGGCTGTACCTGGGTTACTACTTCATCGCCAACCGCGAAGAGGTGCCGCTGACGGGGCGGAAGCAACTGGTGGACATCAGCCGCGAGCAGGAAGCGTCGCTGGGGCTGTCGAGCTACCGGCAGATTCTGCGGCAGTCGGCGGTGGTGCGTTCCGGGCCGGAGGCGGCGCTGGTGAAATCGATCGGCCAGCGCATTGCGAAGGTGAGCGAGGACCCAGGGTTTGAGTGGCAGTACGAGTTGATCGACGACAACCAGGCGAACGCGTTTTGCCTGCCGGGCGGGAAGGTGGCGGTCTACACCGGCATTTTGCCGATTACGCAGAACGAAAACGGGCTGGCGGTGGTGATGGGGCACGAGATTGCGCACGCCATTGCGCGGCACGGGGCCGAGCGCATGGCGCACCAGAAGCTGGTGCAGATCGGCGCGATGGCGACGTCGGTTGCAGTGGGCGACATGGAGCCGCGGCAGCGGCAGTTGGTGTTAGGGGCGCTGGGCGTGGGGGCGCAGTTCGGCATTTTGCTGCCGTTTTCGCGCGAACACGAGAGCGAGGCCGACTACATGGGGCTGATCTATGTGGCGCGGGCGTGCTTCGATCCACAAGAGGCCCCGAAGCTGTGGGTGCGGATGGGAGAGGCGAGCAAGGGCGCGCCGAGTGAGTTTATGTCGACGCACCCGTCGCATGAGACGCGCATCCGGCAGTTCCAGGAGTGGATGCCGGAGGCGATGAAGGTGCGAGCGGAGAGTTGCGGCGGGCGGTAGGGCTCCCGGGTGCGGCCGCGGCGGATTCGGGGCGGCGAAACACCTTAGTTTCCTGCTAAAATAAAGGATTCACCGGCCTGTCGGAGAGGCCGCATTCCTCCCCTGGCGTGCTTTCCGAAGGGCCGAATCCGAAGGAGTCCATTTGGCTGAGCAAGATCCTCCCCGTGCCGCCTGAAAATGGCGGGTTGCTACCGCTAGGTCCTGACGCGAAGAACATCGTCCCGATCAACATCGAAGACGAGATGCGGCGGTCGTATATCGATTACGCGATGAGCGTGATCGTGAGCCGCGCGCTGCCCGATGTGCGCGACGGATTGAAGCCCGTGCACCGGCGCATTCTCTATGCGATGGACGAGATGGGGCTGGCGCCGAACAAGCCGACGCGCAAGTGCGCCAAGATTGTCGGCGAGGTGATGGGCAACTATCACCCGCACGGGGACTCGGCGATTTACGACACGCTGGTGCGGTTGGCGCAGCCGTTTTCGATGCGCTATCCGCTGATTGACGGGCAGGGGAACTTCGGCTCGATTGACGGCGATCCGCCGGCGGCGATGCGGTATACCGAAGCGCGGCTGGCGAAGATTTCGGCGGCGCTGCTGGACGATCTCGATAAAGAGACGGTGGATTTCCGACCCAATTACGATGAATCGTCGCGCGAGCCGGAGGTGTTGCCGACGCGGCTGCCGAACCTGCTGCTGAACGGCGCCGAGGGCATCGCGGTGGGCATGGCGACGCGCATTCCTCCGCACAACCTGACCGAGATCGTGAACGCGACCATCGAGTTGGTGAACAACCCGAAGGCGACGCTGGCGGACATGATGAAGCACGTGCAGGGGCCTGACTTCCCCGGCGGCGGCTTCATTCTAGGGCGCGAAGGCATCTTCAATGCGTATTCCACCGGGCGCGGCTCGGTGAAGATGCGGGCCAAGGCGGCCACGGAGAAGTCAGGCAAAGACCGCGAAGCGATCATCGTGAACGAGATTCCGTTCCAGGTGAACAAGTCGCGGCTGATCCAGCAGATCGCCGAACTGGTGGGCGATAAGAAGCTGGAAGGGATTTCCGATGTGCGCGACGAGAGCGACCGCGACGGCATGCGGATCGTGATCGAGCTGAAGCGCGGCGAGAACGCCGAAGTGGTGCTGAACAATCTGTTCAAGCAGACGCAGATGCAGATGAACTTCGGCATCATCATGCTGTCGATCGTCAACGGGCAGCCGAGGGAGCTGGGCCTGGTCGACATGTTGAAGCGGTTCATCGACCATCGCATCGAGGTGGTGCGCCGGCGCACGGATTACCTGTTGCGCAAGGCGCGCGAGCGCGAGCATTTGTTGCTGGGCTTCCAGCGGGCGTTGCGGAACATCGACCAGGTGATCGCGTTGATCCGGGCCTCGAAGACGCCGCGCGAGGCGCGCGATTCGTTGATGGAGTTCATCACGCCGGAGGAGGCCGCCGAGTACGCGCAGTTGGTGGGGGCTGATCCGCGCGGCCCTCGGTTCAGCGAGCGGCAGGCGCAGGCGATCATCGAACTGCAACTGCAACGGCTGACCGGCATGGAGCAGCAGAAGATCCTCGACGAGCTGTGAAAGAGGTCCGCACGTCGTTCGGCGATGAGCGGCGGACGCAGATCGTGGAGGACCCGGGCGAGATCATGCTCGAGGACCTGGTGCAGGAGGAAGACGTCGCGATCACGGTGACGCGCGGCGGCTATCTGAAGCGCACGGCGGTGGACACCTACCGGCGGCAGTCGCGCGGGGGCAAGGGCCGCATCGGGATGTCGACGCGCAGCGAGGATGTCGTCGAGCACCTGCTGGTGGGCTCGACGCACGCCTACGTGATGACGTTCACCTCGAAGGGGCGCGTGTATTGGACGAAGGCCTACACGATTCCCCGACGCCGGGACGACGGGCAAGGGCAAGAACGTGAACGGCCTGATCAACCTGCAGGCCGATGAGACGCCGAAGGCGTTCCTGATGACGAAGGACTTCCCCGAGGGCGTCCACGTGGTGATGATTACGCGCAACGGCGTGATCAAGAAGAGCGCGCTGTCGGAGTTTGACAATCCGCGTTCGGTGGGCATCATTGCGCTGTCGGTGGATGATGGCGACGAGTTGATCTCGGCGCAGCTATCCACGGGGGCGCAGGAGGTGTTCATTGCCACGCGGACGGGCATGGCGATCCGCTTCAACGAAGACGATGTGAGGCCGATGGGCCGTGCGGCGCGCGGCGTGCGCGGCATTTCGCTGTCGGCGCAAGACCACGTGGTGTCGACCGAGATTGTGGACAAGGATGACCTGGTGCTGTCGATCTCGGAGCTGGGCTACGGCAAGCGGACGCCGGTGAACAGCTACCGGCTGCAAACGCGCGGCGGCAAGGGCGTCATCAACATGAAGACGACCAAGAAGACGGGCAACGTGGTGGCCGTGCTGCGGGTGAAAGAGACGACCGACCTGATGATCATCACCAAGGACGGCAAGATCATCCGCATCGAATCAGACAACATCCGGCAGGCGGGGCGCTCGACGCAGGGCGTGCGGCTGGTGCGGATGGAGGAAGGCGACGCGGTGGCCGCGGCGAGCCTGGTGCCGGAAGCCGAGGATGAAGGCGAGAACGGGCAGGCCGACTTGGAACTGCAGTAAGGCGAAATCACACCCAAGCTGCAGTTCTGGCAACAGCAATTGCCGGGACGTCATAAGGTTCCGCACTCCCCAATCTCGCCAAGTCAATTGGTCACCATAGACTTGCAGAGGTGTGGAATGCGCTTACGCGCCCCGCGATTCACATTTGCAGCAGGTAGTTGTCGAGAGAAGCTAGGATTTGATCGTCAGATTGCCCTTTAAGCACTCCGAAAAGAATCGTTCCTCGACGGACCCTATTTGCTCGGTCATTCGAGGCCTGCAAGGCAGCCTTATAGTAAATCGCCGGAAGACCAACCATATCGCCAGAAGTGTCAATCCTACTATAGAAGCTATCAATTCGGTCCAACACATGACTGGGCTGCACGACGACTTCCTTCAGCATCAAGACATTGTCTAGCTCAACTATGAAGGAGAACAGATCAGCCTTTCGCCAAACACGCGACTTTGATTGGAAGCCGCACTCATCGATAAACTCCAGTGTTCGCGTAATCCGCAGATCGATTTCTGGCTCGTGCGGGAAATCGTCGTTGTACCGCTCCAAGAAATCGCCAAAAGCGTCGTCTCGGTTGAAGTAGCCGGACATCATAGTGATGATGATGGTCAAGGCGTATCTGAGGTCACCCATTCGTTTGAGATCCAGCGCGTTGAACACTCCGTGATTCGAGAAAAATGGCTTCTCAGCGACGCGTTCGGCGTATCTCTTAAGGGCACCCGCATAGACGGCGTTATTGACCTCGATGTCCAGAAGTGAATACTTGGTCGCATTCAGCCTCTTAAAACTTCAATCACCTCCTCGCGACCAATTGATCCGAGGTCACGTACTGCAACATCGTACTGAAGAAACTCACGCTTCTCGTTTTCGCTCAAGTCAAGTCGCGATAAGGCACAACGGAGGTGAGCTTTAGCTCAGAGTCACCATCAAAGTACTGAATAATCGTACTTACCCGCTGTAAACCATCTACAAGCAGTTGGGTTCCCTCACCTGTTTCGAGGTTCACATCCCCATCTGCAAAGTATATTTCAGTGAAAGGGTACCCGCGAAGAATTGTATCGAGGAAGTGATTCTTGTCATCTCGAGACCATACCAATCGGCGCTGAAATTCAGGGCGCGGCACCAACTTGCCCTCGCGGACGACCTGGATAATCTCGCGAATCTTCTTGTTCGTTGCTGCTGTTTTCATACGGCTAGCGACTCCTCATTCGCACATTGACTCAAGCCTCGGAGAAAGTACTGTCTCATGTGGACCTCTGAAAAAAACAGACCACCCCGCACCCTTCTTCGCCCGTAACGCAGATCCGCCGATAAAGAACAGAATACGTCCCACCAGTCATCGCATCTCCGGAGCCGCGGTCTCCTGGGAAAGTGATCTGGCCTGAGCCAACCATAGACTAGATAGTCACCAAGGAGGCCAGAATCCCAAGGAAGCCTTGTTGCCCGATGAGCGTGAGTTGAAAGCTCTTCCCAGATTTGGTTGAAAATCGGGGGCGAGACGATTGCTACGTCAATGTCTGAGTCCGGCGAAAACGGCCTGTATATGGGAAGGGGCACTCCACCTCTCTGTGGTTTGGAGGTAACGGCAAATCCGAGTTTTGCTGAACCCACCACCCATGCGTTGGTGAGCCCAACATTCACGCTGAACTTAGACGAGATGCGCGCTCTGAGGTGATCAAGATTAGCCTTCGTGACGTGCACGGCATCTGAGGAGAGGTAAACATTCTCAATGAGGTAATCAAAGTGTCGCTGGCGAATCCTTTCACGGAATTCAGTCACGGAGAGCATAGACCTAGCTATTATCCCTTCACGACAAACGGCGCGATGGCCTCTTCATCGAGATCGACGCCGAGGCCGGGCGAGTCGGGGATGGCGACGTAGCCGTCGATGGCGCGGAGCTTTTGTTTGGTGATTGATTCGCGGAGGTTGGTTTCCTCTTCGGCGACGAATTCGAGGATGAGGGCGTTGGGGATGCTGGCCAGGAAGTGGAGCGCGGCGGCGACGTTGATGTAGGTGGTGAAGCCGTGGTTGGCGACGGGGAGGCCGCGGTCCCAGGCGAGGGCGGCGATTTTGATGGCTTCGGTGAAGCCGCCGCAGCGGGTGAGGTCGACCTGGATGAGGTCGACGCGGCCGCGGTCCATGAGTTCGATGAAGGTGGCGCGGGAGGATTCTTCTTCGCCGGCGGCGATGCGGAGGTCAGTGGCGGCGGAGAGCTTGGCGTAGCCTTCGTAGTCGTCGGGGCGGAGGGGTTCTTCGAGCCAGAAGGGGTGGTACTGCTCGAAGGCGCGGGCGCGCTGGATGGCGGTTTTGGCGTCCCAGACGAGGCCGGCGTCGATCATGAGGTCGTTCGATTCGCCGAGGCCGCGGCGGGCTTCGCGGACGAGGGCGATGTCGGTGGCTTCGTCGCGGCCCATGTATCCCAACCGAACTTGACGGCGGTGAAGCCCTGGTCGCGGTAGCGGCCGGCGAGTTCGTAGGTGGCCTCGGGGGTGGGTCCCCATAGTGAGGAGGCGTAGCAGCGGATCTTGTCGCAGAAGCCGCCGCCGAGGAGTTTCCACACGGGCATGCCGAGGGCTTTGCCTTTAATGTCCCAGAGGGCCATGTCGATGCCGGAGATGGCGTGGAAGCCGACGCCGCGGCGGCCGCCGTAGATGTTGCCGCGATACATTTTGTGCCACAGCTTTTCGGTTTCGAAGGGTCTTCGCCGACGACGAGCTGGCCGAGGCCGCAGGCGGTGGTGTGGGAGAAGGGGCCGTCGATGGCGGCTTTGGCGGCGAGGGGTGCGGAGTCGACCTCGCCGATGCCGGTGATGCCAGCGTCGGTGTGGACGCGTACAATCAGAGCATCCTGTCCTGAATCGCATTGGAATTTCACGTCAGGCTGGCGAAGGTAGATGGTTTCCACTTGGGTGATTTTCATGGCGAAGCCGGACATGCTATCACAAAGCGCTGAATCGGCAGTTGGCGGCGACATGGCCTGGTTGGCGGCATGGCCGCGACATGGCGGCCCACATGGCGGCCCACATGGCGGCGATGATCGCGGCGATCTGGCCGATATATTCTGAAGAGTCCCATTGTCCGAATGCGTCACTTGGAATTGGAGTACGCGCCCAGGGTCCGAGCTGAGTTGGCAGCCGGAGCCCAACCCGTGCGGCGACTGCGTGCGGGGGTAATCGGGGCGTGCGTGGGGTTGTTGCTGTTGGGTGCGGGCGAGGTGTGTGCGCAGCGCTATCCGGTGCAATATTACGGGCAGGCCGAGGGGTTGAAGAACCTGTCGGTGCAGGACATTGTGCAGGACCACGAGGGGTTCCTGTGGCTGGGGACCGAGAACGGGGTATTCCGGTTTGACGGGAGCCGGTTCCGCGAGTACGGGCTGGCGGAGGGATTGCCGTCGAACACCGTCTTTCAATTGTGCGTGGCGCCGGATGGGCGGTTGTGGGCGGCGACCCCCGGGGGGCTGGCCTATCTGCAGGGGGAGCGTTTCCAGGAGGTGGCGCTGCCGGAGGGGATGGATGTGGAGCAGGGCCGAGTGATGAGCTGTCCGTCGTCGTCGAGGGTGTACGCGGCGACCAAGAGGGGGCTGGTGGAGTTGGTGGGGACGGGGGGAGAATTCCGGGGGCGCGTGGTGGGATCGGGGGCGCTGGCGCGGGAGGCGGCGCGAGGGCCGTGGACGGGCGCGGACGGCGTGGTTTGGTATGGGTGTGGAGAGGAGTTGTGCCGGTGGGATGCGGGGCGTGGGGTGCTGGATGTGCCGGGGCGAGGCTGGCGGCTGCCGCCGGGGCCGTGGAACTCGCTTGCGGGGGATCCGGAGGGTCAGCTTTGGCTGCGCAGCCGGACGGGGCTGGTGGTGGTGACTCCGTCGACGGGGCAGTGGGTGGACCGCAGCCGGGGATTGCCTGTATCGACTACAAACGGGGGCATCCAGTGGGTGGAGAGGCTGGGCATTGCGGTGGCGACCGATGCCGGGGGGGCGATCTGGCGGAAGGATCACTGGGCGGTGTATGGGGAGGCGTGGGGGATTGAGGGAGGGCTGGGAACGACGATCATCCGGGATCGCGATGGCATCCTGTGGTTTGGCCTGGCCGGGGGCGGACTGGCGCGCCTCAAGGGCTACGGGCAGTGGACGCATTACACGGCCAAGGACGGCATGCGGAGCCAGGTGGTTTGGGCGATGGCGCGGTCGCCTGAGGGTGAGCTGTGGGTGGCTACGGGCAATGGGGTTCACCGCATGCGGGAGATCGAGGACCGGCGCGTGCGGACGACGATCTACGGCGAGCGCGAGGGGTTGACCGAGGACCAGGCGCGGGCGATTACGGTGGCGGCCGATGGCGGGGTGTGGATCGGGTTTTTCGTGGGTGGGGCGGCGCGGCTGGATCCGCGGACGGGCGCGGTGAGGCGTTTTGGCGTGGCCGAGGGATTGAACGATGGGGGCGTGCAAGGGATGGGGACGGACGGGGAGGGGTATGTGTGGGCGGCGACAAAGCAGGGGGTGTACCGCATCGATGGGGTGAAGGGCCGGCGCTGGGAGCGGGTGGAGATTGCGGGGCTGCCGGCCGATGTGAGGAGCCTGAGTGTACTGGCCGAGGCCGACGGAACGATTTGGGTGGCCACGCGGCATGGACTGGCACGGCGGAAGAATGGAAGCTGGCGCGTGTTGGGGCGGCGTGAGGGGTTGCCGTCGAACATTGTGGGAGCGATTGCGGTCGAGCGGGATGGGGCCTATTGGATCGGGTATCGCGAGGCGGTGGGGCTGACGAAGTTGACCTTTGATGGGCAGGACCGGCCGCGGATGGAGCACTTCACGACGCGGGACGGGCTGGCCTCGGATTACTGCATGCTGACAGGCGTGGACACGGAGGGGCGCGTCTGGTATGGGAGCGACAACGGAGTGGACGTGTTTGACGGCAAGCGTTGGACTCACCATGGCGTGGGAGATGGGCTGGTGTGGGACGACACGAACGGGAACGCATTTTGGGCCGACGCTGACCGCACGGTGTGGGTGGGAACGAGCAAGGGGCTGGCGTCGTTCTTTCCGCACCGCACGAAGGTGCAGCCGCCGCGGGCGCTGATTCACGACGTTTCGCATGGCACGCGGAGGTGGGCGGCGGGGTTTGAGGGACTGCAACTGGCGCCGGGGCCGCTGGCGATCGGGTATTCGGCGATCGTGTTTGAGAACCCGGAGGCGGTGCGGTTTGCCTACCGCATGCAAGGGCTGCCGTCGGCACAATGGGAGGAGACCAACGAGCGGGTGTTGCGCTACCCGAGCCTGCCGCCGGGCGAGTATGTGTTTGAGGTGAAGGCGAGGAACGCGCGGGGCCTGTGGAGCGTTGAGCCGGCGCAATTCCGGTTTGCGGTGCTGCCGGCGTGGTGGCAGACGGGGTGGTTTGCGATCGCCGTGGGTTTGTTGCTGGGGGCTGTGGTCTGGCTGGCGCACTGGTGGAGCATGACGGCGCTGCGGCGGGCGCGGATGCGGCTGCAGGCGGCGGTGACCGAGCGGACGGCGGAACTGGAGGCGGCCAAGCAGAGAGCGGAGGCGGCCAATGAAGCCAAGTCGTGGTTTCTGGCGCACATGAGCCATGAGATCCGGACGCCGTTGAACGGGATTCTCGGCATGACGCAGTTGCTGCTGGGCACGCGAGTGGACAAGGAACAGGTCGAGCTTCTGCAATTGAGCAAGGTTTCGGCCGAGGGGCTGTTGGGGGTGATCAACGACGTGTTGGACTTCTCCAAGGTGGAAGCGGGCAAGATTGAGATGGAGGCGGCGCCGTGCGCCATCCGGGAGGTGGCCGAAAGCCCGGTGAGGGCGCTGCGGGCAGTGGCGTCGCAGAAGGGGTTGCGATTGGAGTTCGCGGTGGCCGGCGATGTGCCGGAGTATGTGGCGGCCGATGCGGGCAGGGTGAGGCAGATTTTGCTCAACCTGGTGGGCAATGCGATTAAGTTCACCGAAGCGGGAAGCGTGGAGTTGCGGGTAAGCGCGGCGGGCATGAGGAGGGAGGGAGAGGATGTGGTGGCGGAGATCGAGTTTGCGGTCGCCGACACGGGGATTGGGATATCGCCGGAGCAGACCGAGACGATTTTCGAGGCCTTCACGCAGGCCGACAAGCGGATGGCGCGGAGGTTTGGGGGAACGGGTTTGGGGTTGAGCATTTCGCGCAAGTTGGCGGAGATGATGGGGGGCGGAATCAAGGTGGAGTCGAGGCCGGGCGAGGGGAGCACGTTCCGGTTTCATGCGCCGTTTCTTGTGGCGGCGGCGCCGGGCAGGGGTGAGGGAGCGTGGGCGCCGTCGCGCGAGGAGACGCGGGAGCGGCCGCTGCGGGTGCTGGTGGCCGAGGATAACGCGATCAACCAGGTGCTGGCCAAACGCATGCTGGAGAGGCGCGGGCACGTGGTGGATGTGGCCGGCAACGGGCGTGCGGCGGTGGAGGCTGTGGGGCGTGCACGCTACGACCTGGTGTTGATGGATGTGCAGATGCCGGAGATGGACGGCTTTGAGGCGACGCGCGAGATCAGGCGCTTAGAGGCGGAGGAGAATGGCGGCAGGCGGCTGCCGATTGTGGCCATGACGGCCAATGCGATGGAGGGCGACCGCGAGCAGTGCCTGGCGCAGGGCATGGACGCGTACCTGCCGAAGCCGGTGATGGTGGCGGCGCTGGTGGCGCTGCTGGCCGAGGTGAACGGGAGGCAGGGCGAGGGGGCGCCGGCTGGCGAGGCGCCGTTGGGGGGGCGGCAAGGCGACTGAGCTATCGTTCGGCGATCCAGGCGAGGAACATGCCGTCGGGTTCGACGTCTTCCCAATAGGAGAGGAACTGCGAACGCACGAGGCGGCAGTGGCGGGCGAGCAGTTGCTCCAGTTCCTGGCGGCCGAACCAGCGTTCCCATTCCGGCGTTTTCAGTTTGCCCCAGTGGTCCTTGTTCTTGTCGATGATGACGATGCGTCCGCCGGGGCGGACGATGCGGCAGATGTGGGCCACGGCGGCGGGGATGTCGACGGCGTGCTCGAGTGATTCGGTGGCATAGGCGGCATCGAAGCAGGAGTCGCGGAAGGGGAGGGCGGTCATGGAAGCGGCGCAGGGGGCCAGGGGCGGGCCGGCGTGGGCGAGCATGTTGAGCGAGACGTCGGAGCAGACGAGGCGGGAGCCGGGGATTTCGCCGGCGAGGACGCGGGCGAAGCGGCCCTTGCCGCAGCCGATGTCGGCGATCAACGGAGCGGGCAGCGTGGAGAACTCCCTGACGAGCAGGCGCACGTGTTCGATGCGCGGGTCGATGGTGGAGGGGAAGTGTTCTTCGTCGTGGGCGGCGTCTTCAAAGGAAGCGCGGATGCGGCGCTCCAACTCGGGGGAAAGCGGCAAGGGCGCGGCCGTGTGGACCGCGCCCCGTTTGCGCCATTTCCGGAGGAGTGTGTGAAGCAGGGCCACCCGAAGCCTCAGGCCTTGGTGAGGAAGATGGGCAGGCCGAGTTTGTTGTTGTAGGTGGGGCGGTAGCGCTCGGTGTTGTACATCGTTTCGACTTCGACCTTACGCGGTCCGAGGCGCGGATCGGGGATGGGCGACAGGGTGTAGCAGCCGTTGACGATGGCGGTCATGATGCCGGACTTGCCTTCGACGATGGCGTCAAAGGCCATGCCGGCGAAGGTGGAGGCGACCATCTTGTCGACGAAGTCGGCTTCGCCGGAGCGGAGGTCGTAGGTGAGGTCGCTGACGATGGTCTCCTCGCCGGTGGCGGCCTTGAGTTTGTCGGAGAAGGCTTCGCCGACGTTCATCTTTTTGCGGTGGCCGTAGGCGTCTTCGGCGCCGTAGTGTAGCACCTCGTAGCCCTGCCATTCGGCGCCTTCGCTGAGCACGACGAGGGAGTAGTTGGAGGGGTTGTTGCGCTTGTCGTTGACGAGCAGGTCGATCATCTTTTCGAGATCGAACTGGTATTCGGGGATGGCGCAGCGGACGCTGGTGACAAAGGCGGTGTAGAGCGAAGTGTAGCCGGCGTCGCGGCCGAAGACGCGGAAGACGCCGATGCGTTCGTGGGAGCCAACGGTGGAGCGCTGGCGGTTGATGGCATCCATGGCGCGCGTGATGGCGGTGGAAAAGCCGATGCAGTATTCGGTGTTGCGGACGTCGTTGTCCATCGTTTTGGGGATGGCGACGACGGGCACGCCGGCGTTGTTCAAGTGGGCGGCGTAGGAGAGGGTATCGTCACCGCCGATGGCGACGAGGTAGTCGACGTTGAGTTCCTTGAGGTTCTTCTTCACCTGGTCGGTGACGTCGTAGGTGACGTTCTTCTTGCCGTCCTTTTCCACTTCCTTCCAGGGAAACTGCTGGCCCTGGAGGAAGGGCGGAAGAGACTTCATCTTGACGGGATTGGTGCGCGAGGAGTGAAGGAAGGTGCCGCCGGTGCGGTCGATGGTGCGCGTGTTCTCGCGCGTCAGCCCCAGCACGTAGCGGTTGCGGGAGCCGGGGTCGGCCAGATTGACGTGAGTGAGGCCTTCCCAGCCGCGGCGGATGCCGGTGACTTCGAAACCTGCTTCGGTGGCGCGGTAGGTGACGCCTTTGATGACGGAGTTGAGGCCTGGGACGTCGCCTCCGCCGGTGAGGATGCCGATGCGTTTTGCCATGATGACTCCTGAGTGTGGCCCTGAAAGATGGGCGGAATGAAACTTTTAGTTTAGCAGGGCGAAGGCGCGGTTTAGCAGAGTGGAGGCGCGGTTGAGCAGGGCGGAGGCATGCGAATATGCTCTTGCGCGATCCTATTCCCATGCACTATCGCACGGGAAACGATGTGGACCTGGACCAGGTGATTGAGTTGTATGTGGCCTCGACGTTGGGCGAGCGGCGGCCGGTGGAGGAGCGGGAGCGGATGAAGGCGATGCTGGAGAGCGCCAACCTGGTGATCACGGCCTGGGACGGCGAGCAGCTGGTGGGCATCGCGCGGTCGCTCACCGACGGCGTGTACTGCACCTATCTCTCTGACCTGGCGGTGCGGCTGTCACATCAGAAGAGCGGCATCGGCATGGAGTTGATGCGGCGGACGCAGGAGGCGGCGCCGCGGGCGATGCTGATTCTGCTGGCGGCGCCGAAGGCGGTGGACTACTACCCGCGCGTCGGGTTCACGCGTCATGAAAGCTGCTGGATTGTACGGCCGGGCGAGCGGATCGGCACAGTGTAAGGCGTAGGGCGCCTCTGGGAGGCGGCGGGCGCGGCGCGCCGGGCGATGGACAGGCCGTTTACCCCGGCTCGGTGTCACGCGGCGAGGACGGCGCGGGAAGCCGCTTGCCCGGATCAAGTGCGACCTCCAGTTCGAAGAAGCCCTGGTGGGGGCCGGGGATGCCCTCAATGGTGAAGGTGGATCGCCCCTGTGCGGTGCGGATGGCGACGCGATCCTGCGGGCCGGAGCAGGAGGGCGAGCCGTTGGGGCCGCCTGCGCCACAGACGATGCCGGTGGCGGAGAGGAGTTGGACGGGCAGTTGGCGCGGATTGGGCAGCGCGGCTCCGGCGGGCTGGTGAGCAGGCAAGACGATGCGATAGCGCCCGGGCTCAAGCGGGGTGATGCGCGGCTGGGGCGGAGTGCAGAGGTTGCGGTCCGGCAGGCAGTCGTGAGCGGCAAAGGTGATTTGAGAGGTGACCACGGAGATGGTGGAAGAGACGGCGGGGCGCCACTCCCACTCCAGGATGTCGTGGTTGGCCCAGCCGGCGCCGGTGGAGGCGGTGAAGCCGACGTAGGCTTTGCCTTCGGGGTCGAGCACGGGGCGGAGATCGACAACGGTGCGGAGAACTGGGGCGGGGCGGTCATCCAGGTAGACAGTGAGGAGGGGCGGCTCAAAGCGAATGCGGGCCTGGTGCTCTTTGCCGTCTTTCAATTTGAAGGGCAGGTTCTTGACGAGGGCGAGGCGCTTGGGCGGCCACAGGACGGCTTCGGGGTGGCCGTTCATGACGACGGTGAGGAAGTTGCCTGAGGGGTCGCGGGACTCGTCGTTCTTATGGGTATCGAAGAAGACGGCGAGGGTGAAGGGGATGCCGGCGGCGGCGGCCTCGTGGATGTCGCCGCCGGTGGCAAAGCCGCCCGCGCCGCCGAAGCCGCCCAAGGCGTGGTTGCCGTGGTTTTGGATGACGAAGGCGAAGCCGTCGGCGCCATTGTCGAGGCCGCCGGGGTCGGAGATGCGGAAGCGAAAGCGTGTGTCGAAGCCGGAGGCGAGGGGTTCCTTGTCCGTGCGCCACATGGCGCCGCCTAAGTCGTTGCTGGCGCGCGTGAGGCGGACGCCGGAGCCGAGCGGGCGGGCATCGCCCACGAGGTTCCATTGGGCCTGGCAGGCCAGCGCGAGGGCGGGCAAAAGCAGCGCGATTCTCATGTCTGCACCTTTGAACGGTTGATTGGTGTTACGTGTGAGGGGGGTGCGGGGTTGCGGCGGGAAGGGGGAAAATTCAACGACTAGTGGGGAGTTGGACGAGCAGGGGGGATCAATCCGGACTGGTGGAGAAAGTTAGGGCCTCTGAGAGTAAGTAGTTGCCGAGTGAGACTGTTGTGAGCAAGCGGAATGGGGGCGGCACTAACTGGATGGAGAAAATCGCGGCAACAATAGTCCGGACTAAGTGGTATATCACGCTAGCTCATGGCCTGATCGGGAGCGGGAGTGAACCTGTTTAGACCTTGCTAAATCAACAATTTAGGCCTAAAATGAAGCCGCTTCTGTAGTTCCGCAGGAGAACATGTATGTCTCTACGATTCACGGTGGCAAGCGCACTTTCTATACTTACTCTTCTGTCTTCATTCCCGCTGTTTGGGGCGGCGAAAGTGGAAGCGATTCGGATTCTGAACGCACCGCCTCCATCCTGCCAAACCGCTTTTGCCAGTCCTCCGGCATCGGTGGCGTATATCGCGACGACGGATGCCAGCGCGTACGTGTGGTTCAGCGCCAGCGGCATTGCGGTGGGCGATCTGATCGAGATCGAGATGTACCAGCCGGACGGCAAATACTGGTTCAACGGCAGCGGCTCGTTTGACCCGACGACGGCCTCGGGCAACTACTGTTTCACCTGGCGTTTTGATGTTGCGGGCGCGCTGCCGGCGACGGTGACGGGCACGTGGAAAGCGCACGCGACGCTGAACTCGAACACGTTTTTTGACTTCACCTTTAACATACTGCCGCCCGGTTCCGGAGGTGGCGGAGGAGGGGGCGGTGGCGGAACGACCGGCACGAATCTGATATCCGGCGGTACGGCGGAACAGACGGCGGCGTTCGAAGGCTGCCGCCCCGCCGCCTTCCCCGGCTGGAGCTATACGGGCAACCTGCAGGTGTGCAAGTACGGCACCTCAGGGATTGTGGCGGCCGGCGATCCGGGGCCGAGCGACCGCGGGCAGTATGTCTATTCGGGCGGCCAGGGCGATGGAACGTCGACGGGCACGACGACGATCGATGTGAGTTCGCTGGCGTCGACGATTGACGCGGGTGTGGGGTACACGCTTTCCGGCTGGCTGGGAGGCTTCAGCGGGCAGGATGACAACGCCATGCTCAAGGTGACCTTCCGCAATGCAGGTGGCGGGGCGCTGGGCACGGCGCAGGTCGGCCCGGTGCTGGCAGCTGAGCGCAATGGAGTGACGGGCCTCTTCTCGAAGACCGCCACCGGGCAGGTTCCGGTGGGGACGCGGCGCGTGGAGGTGCTGCTGCAGATGTCGCGCACCAGCGGCAGTTGGAACGACGGCTACGCGGATAACCTGTCGTTTGCCATAGGCGGCAGCACGGGCGGCGGCGGCGGCGGCGGCGGCGGATTGAACCTGGCGGTGAACCAGGTGATCGACGCCAATTGCCCGACGAACAAGGTGATCGTGTCGGTCACCGACAGCGCGGGCAACCCGGTGACGGGGTTGACGGCATCGAACTTCACACTGACCGAGAACGGCGAATCGCGGGCGATCACGGTGACGCCGGTGAGTTCGGGATCGGCGGGCAGCGCGTTGTCGCTGGCGCTGGTGGTGGATATCAGCACCTCGCTGAGCGCGTCGGACCTGGCCAATGAGCAGATTGCGGCCAAGCAGTTGATCAGCCAGTTAGGCGCGAGCGACTCGGCGGCGCTGTTTTCACTGGGCAGCACGCCCAAGTTAGTGCTCGACTACACGACCAACAAGAGCTCGCTGAACGCGGCCATTGATGGACTGTCGCGCACGGGCAGCACGGCGTTGTATCAGAGCATCAAGACGGCGGCGCAGAGCCTGATGGCGCGGCCGGGCCGGAGGGCGATGGTGCTGATGACCGACGGGCAGGATACCGTCGGCGGCGCGACGCTGGCCGAGGCGATTGCGGCGGCCAAGGCGGCGGGCGCTCCGGTGTTCACGGTAGGGTTCGGCAGCGGCATCGACACGGCGGAACTGGCGCAGATTGCGCGCGAGACCGGCGGCACCTATTCGCAGGGGACGACCTCGGCGGAGTTGCAGAAGCTGTTGCAGAGCATCGGCGCGGTGATCTCGAGCCAGTATGAAATCACTTACACGGCAACGGGCGCGGTGAATCCGAACGCGATCAAGATTACGGTGTCGCAGGGATCGCTGTCGGCGCAGGCGACCACGACGGCCAAGCCCTGCGCCTCGGGCGGTGGCGGAGGAGGCGGCGGCGGTGGTGGTGGCGGCGGTGTGATTGTGACGCCGGGCTGCAACTACTTCATCAACCCGCCGAACCAGACGATCACGGGCACGGGCGGGACGGGCCTGGTGCTGGTGAATACGGCGGCGGCGTGCGCCTGGGGCGTGCGCAGCAATGATGCATGGATTCGCATCGATGCGCCGGCGGGCGGGTCGAGCATGGGCAGCGGCGCGGTGAGCTACACCGTTCCGGCCAACCCCAGCCCGACGGCGCGCACGGGCACGATCACCATTGCCAACCAGACGCACACGGTGACGCAGAACCCGGGCGGCGGTGGGTCGGGCTGTTCGTTCACACTTTCGCCCAGCAGCGCTTCCTTTGCCGCCACGGGCGGAGCGGGAGGTGTGCTGGTGACGGCGACGACATCGACCTGCCCCTGGACGGCGACGACGACAGCTTCCTGGATCACGATCACGGGAGGCATTCCGGGCACGGGCTCGGGGCGGCTCAACTATACCGTGGCGGCGAATACGGCCACAGCGTCGCGGACCGGCACGATCACGATCGCCGGCGTGGCGTTCACGGTGACGCAAGCAGGGGCGGCGAGCACGACGGGCCCGTCGATCAGCGGCGTGACGAATGCGGCGAGCAACGTGTCGGCGAACTTTCCCGGCGCGGGCATCGCGCGCGGTTCGTTCTTCTCGCTCTACGGCAGTGGGCTGGGGCCGCAGCAGTACCAGGTGAGGACGCAGTTCCCGCTGCTCACCAACATGGGCGGCGTGCGGATTCTGGTGACGCAGGGCAGCGCGACGGTGGAGGCGGTGCTTTACTTCGTTTCGGCGACGCAGATCAACGCCATTCTGCCTTCGAACGCGCCGTTGGGCGATGCCGACATGATTGTGGAGTACCAGGGCGTGCGCAGCCCGGCGATGAGGATCAAGGTGGTCGACCACTACTTCGGCATCTTCACGACGTCGGGCGGGCGCGGTCCGGGGATCATCCAGAACTACGTTTCGCCGGTGGACCTGCCGTTGAACATGCCGAGCGTATCGGCGCGGCCGGGGCAGGTGGAGATCCTGCTCGGCACAGGCATGGGACCGATCAACGCGGCGGACAACCAGGCGCCGCCGGTGGGCGACCTGCCGGTGACGGTGGAGGTCTACATCGGAGGCAAGACGGCGAAGAGGCTCTATAGCGGGCGCGCGCCGGGCATTGCGGGTGTGGACCAGATCAACTTCGAGGTGCCGGCCGATGCGCCGCTGGGCTGCTTCGTGCCGGTGCAGGTGCGGGTGGGCCAGAGCTACTCGAACACGGCGACGATGGCCATCAGCGCCGATGGCTCGCCCTGCAAGGACGCGGTGAATCCGTTGAGCAACATCACGACGGGTGGCGGGAAGGTGGGCGTGCTGGCGCTGATCCGGGCCGAGGTGGATGCGGCGGTGCAGGCTGGCCAGCCGCCGTTGCAGGCCACCATTGATTTGGGCGCGGCGGCGTTTTATGAAGCCAAGGCGACGGGCGCGCTGGCCTACAACCCGCTGTCGTCGATTCCGCCGCAAGGCTCGTGCGCGGGCACGACGGGATCGCTTGATGTATCCAGTCTTCTTGGCGTGGGCAGCGGCGCGAGCGGCGTGCCGGACAACCAGTTCCTGGGGCGTGAGCTCGACGCGGGCGACATGCTCACGCTGCGCGGACCGCTGGGTTCGCGCACGATTGAGCACATCGACACGACGGCGAAGACAGGGCCGTACCTGAGTCTGTTGGGCGGCGCGATTCCCGGCCTCACGGGCGGCGATCCGCTGTTCCTGGATGCGGGGAGTTACACGCTTTCCGGCACGGGCGGCAAGGATGTCGGCGCGTTTTCGGTGAACTACACGCTGCCTCCGGCGGTGACGTGGACGAACAAGGCGCAGATCACGCAGATTGACCGCTCCAACGGGCTGAGGTTTACCTGGAGCGGCGGCGACCCGGCGCAGCAGTCGGTGTTGATTGCCGGCGGCGGGACAGACCAGACGACCAAGGCCTCGGGTGGCTTTGTGTGTCTGGTGAGCGTGGCTGACGGGCAGTTCACGGTTCCGGCTTCGGCGCTGGCCAACGTGCCGGTGACGCGGGCCGGGGCGAGCAGCGATGAGTCGTTGTCGGGCATCGTGTTCGGCACGCTGCCGAACCAGAACCTCACCATGTTCCAGGCGAGCGGCCTGGATGCGGCCATGGTGATTCACGGCAGCTTGAGCGTGAAGACGGTTACGGTGCGGTAGCGAGTTCGGTGAGCCGCCGCCTGACCTGATCAGCCTCGGGCGCATTTGGCGCGTGTTGGAGGAACAGGCGCAGGTTGGCGGCGGCTTCCCGTTTCTGGCCGCGGGCCTCGAGGATTGCCGCCAGCAGGTGGTAGCTTTTGGGGAAGAGGTGTGCCTGGTCGAGTTCGATGGCGCGGCGGACGGCCTGCTCCGCGGGGCCGGCAAGGCCGAGGTTGAAGAGGGCGGCGGCGTTGTAGAGGAAGGCTTCGGGGTAGTCGTGCGGGTTGCGGGCGATGACCTGGTCAGTGAGTTGGACGGATTCCTTCCACTGGCGTTCGCTGGCGGCGAGCATGGCGAGGTGGACGGTGGGGCGGAGGAATTGGGGATCGGACTCGCTGGCTTTGTTGTAGGCGGCACGGGCTTCGGCGTTGAGTGTTAGGCGGTTGAGCACATCGCCCAGTTCGCACCAGGCTTCGGCATATTTGGGATGAAGCCGGGTGGCGGCTTCCAGTTCCTTGCGCGCCTCTTTGAGTTTGCCTCGGCGCGCGAGCTCACGGCCTTTCTCAAAAGCGTTGCGGGCCTTCTCCGGTGCATAGAGACTGGTGGCCGAATAGGTTTCGCCGCTGACGCCGGAGCGGGGGCGGAGGATGATGACGCCGAGGTCCAATTCCAGACCAGCGCCGCCGACCGCGGGCGTGACAACCGGCTGATGGCCGGCAAGCGATATGCGCAGGTGGCAGGGCGTATTGCTGGAGATGGCGATGCGGAACTCGTCCTTGGCGAAGATGGACTGGTTGTGGGAACCGGCGCAGATGGTCTCGATGGACGCGGGAGCGGGCAGAGCGCCGCCGGCGGCGCTGGTGACGCGGCCGCGGATGAGCACGGTGCGCTGCGAGGTCTCAAACGGGTTGCGGGTGTGCAGATCGTTGGGGTCGTTGCGGTTGACGGGATCGTATTTGTGATTGGGGTCGGGCGGCGGGGGCTTCTGTTCCTGCGGGGCCGGGGCAGGTGTCTGCGCGGGGTCCTGGAGCATGGCGAGCAGCAGCAGGGCGAAGTGCATGGCGCTCTGATTCTACCCGATGGCCCGGCCCGTAGCGCGCTGGGGCCGGGAGCCGCTACACTCGGCTTGTAGGCACCTGGATTATGAAGACTACGCATTCTCACCCTTGCCCTTTTGACAGCGGCTGTTTGGCAGCCCGTGCTGCCCGCCAGCGGCGAGCCCTGGACCGCGAAGGAACTGCTGCCGCCGGCGCAGCTGGCGCAGCGGCTGAAGGGCGGCGAGAAGCCGTTCATCATCTATGTAGGGCCGAACTACCTGTATCGCGCCAAGCACATCGCCGGGGCGGTTGACGCCGGCATGGCGGCCAAACCGGAGGGCATTCAAAGCCTGCTGGCATTGGTGAAAGGCAAGGCACCGGGCACGGAGATCATCTTCTATTGCGGCTGCTGCCCGATGAACGTGTGCCCGAACATCCGGCCGGCCATCAAAGCGCTGAAGGGCGCGGGCTTCACCAATATCAAGTTGTTGGAGTTGCCGACGCGGCTGGCCGACGATTGGACGTCGAAGGGCTACCCGTCGGAGACATCGCGCTAAGGCGCGACGCGCGGCACGCTCAGATCTCCGTAGTGGCCGAGAGCGGCTTTTGGCGGATCTCCATACAACCGCGTCCGGTGGGCAGCACCTTGCCGGGATTCAGATTGCAATAGGGATCGAAGAGGCGTTTGATCGAGGCGATGAGATCGAGCGAATCGGGGGGGAACTGGTGGGCCATCAGTTCCATCTTCTCCATGCCCACGCCGTGTTCGCCGGTGATGGAGCCGCCGGCAGAGATGCAGAAGTCGAGGATGTCTTCACCGGCGTGCTGGGCCTTTTCGAGATCGCCCGGCTTGCGCATATCGAAGAGGATGATGGGGTGGAGGTTGCCATCGCCGGCGTGGAAGATGTTGGAGATGGTGAGACCGTATTTGGCGGCCGTCTGGCGGATGAAGTCGAGCGCGGCGGCGATCTTGGTGCGCGGCACGACGCCGTCCTGCACGTAGTAAAACGGGCTGACGCGGCCGACGGCGCCGAAGGCGTTTTTGCGGCCCTTCCAGAGCAGGTCGCGCTCTTCGGCCGAGCGGGCGATGCGGAACTCGCGCGCGCCGCATGAGGCGCAGACCTCGCGAATCTGTTCGGCCTGCTCGTCCACCTGTTCACGCAGGCCTTCCAATTCGATGAGCAGCACGGCCTCGGCATCCATGGGGAAGCCGGCATGGGTGGCTTCTTCGACCATGCGCAGCATGACGCCATCGAGCATTTCGACGGCGACGGGCGTGATGGACTTGGCGGTGATGCCGGAGACGGTGCGGCCGCAGTCGATGGCCGAGTCGAAGATGACGAGGATGGTCTTGATGGCCTCGGGAGCGCGCATGAGGCGCACGGTGACCTCAGTGATGAGGGCCATGGTTCCTTCCGAGCCGGTGAAGAGACCGGTGAGGTCGTAGCCCGGCGCGTCGGTCGCCTTGCCGCCGGCGCGGACGATGGAGCCGTCGGCGAGCACCATTTCGACGCCGGTGACGTGGTTGGTGGTGACGCCGTAGGCGAGGGTGTGCGGGCCGCCGGCGTTTTCGGCGACGTTGCCGCCGATGGTGCAGGCGCGTTGCGAGGAGGGATCGGGCGCGTAGAAGAACTTGTCGCGGGCCACGGCGAGCGACATTTCGAGATTGACCACGCCGGGCTGGACACGCATGCGCTCGTTGGGGAGATCGATTTCGAGGATGCGGTTCATGCGCGAGAAGGCGATGGTGAGGCCACCGCGGCGGGGGATGGCGCCGCCGGAAAGGCCGGTGCCGGCGCCGCGGCCGGTGAGCGGCAGCTCATGGCGGATGGCGGTGCGCACCAGTTGGGCCACCTGTTCGGTGTTGGCGGGGAAGACAACCATCTCCGGGCGCGCCTTGTCCACGCCGCCGTCGTACTCATAGAGGACGAGGTCCTCGGGACGCGTCAGGGCGTGGCGCGGACCGACGATCGCGGCGAGTTCGTTGCGCGCGGCGTCGGAGAGTGTCGGGGCAGGAGTGGTGGTAGCAGCCACGAGGGGATTGTAGCAAGGCGGCTGATCCCAGACGGGCGCAAGCGTCGCGATCAGTGTCAGGAACGCAGACATGGCAAGCATCAAGAAATCGGTCGGCAAATACGGGACGAACCACTCCGCGGATGTCGTGGTGGTGCAGACGCTTCTGAACAAGTTCATCACGGCCAAGGTGCTCGAAATCGACGTGCTGGTGGTGGATGGCGATTGCGGCTCGAAGACCAAGGGCGCGATTGACCTGTTCCAGCGGCTGAAGTTCGGTTGGATGAACCCGGACGGGCGGGTGGACGCAGTGGGGCAGACCATCGACGCGCTGAACGGACCCACCTGGCAATCGATGAAGGGCGATCCGCTGGACGAGTTGCGGATGGCGATTGTCGAAGTGCTGGAGAGCCCGCAGATCAACGCGATTGACTTCAGGCTCAACGGCAAGCGCTATCAGCCGGGCGATTTCAAACCGATCAAGGAGTTCATCCGCGACCGCAAGATCGAGCTCGACTGGAACCCTGGGGCGGGCGACAGCGCGGCTTATTTCCACTTGAAGGACAAGTTGGAGACGGGGTTCTTTAAACCGACGACGTCACTGCAGAAGTCAGTTGTTGTGCACGAGGCCGTGCATGCCATCTGCGACAAGCGCGGCTCGGCGATGCCGGTGGAAGAAGGTGAGGCCGTGGGCCACATCGCGCAATGCGTGTACTACCGCAAGCTCACGGGAAGGCACATTCGCGAGGTCACCTATGCGCCCACGGCCGATGTGCTCACCACGGCGGGCAACATCGCCATCGACATTCTGGCCGGGCGGAGCATCAAGAGCGACGACTTGACGGAGCTCTACACGCGCATCAACCGCTTGCCGACGACCACGGCCGGGGCGTGGTTCTTCTATAACGGGATTCCGTAGGGGGGAGCCGGGGGCGTGCGGGCGGGCGGGCGGGCCGGGGCATGCTACCCTGCGCGCATGCGAATGCTCACGACGGCGGTGGCCGTGTTGATGACAGCGGCGGCGCTTTGCGCGCAAAGCCGCGCGCCGGAGATTGAATCGATCCAGCGCGGGGAGATGAAGGCGGATCTGTTCTTCCTGGCCTCGGACGAGATGCGCGGGCGGTTGACGAACACGCCGGAGTACCGGCTGGCGGCGGAGTGGATTGTGTCGCGCTTCCAACGGCTGGGGCTGAAGCCGGCGGGCGACAACGGCGAGTACTTCCAGGAGTTCGAGCTTGTGTCTGGCAGGCTCGGCGAGGGCAACCGGATGGTGGTGGGCGATGGGGCGTCGCGGCGGACGGCGCGGCTGCTCGAGGAGTTCTACCCGGTGTTGCACTCGGCCAACGGTGAGGTGAAGGGCGGGGGTGGTGCTGGCTGGTTTCGGAATACACGCTCCGAAACTGGACTGGGACGACTATCGCGGCCTGGACGTGAAGGGCAAGCTGGTGATGGTGTTCGAAGGCGACCCGCAGGAGGGCAACGCGCGGAGCGTGTTTGACGGCGTCGTCAGTTCGGAGTATGGCACCTGTGGCGGAAGCTCCAGATGGCGCAGGAGCAGGGCGCGGCGGGTGTGTTGCTGGTGCCGAGCGAAACCGCCGCGGGGCGCAGGCGCACGTTTGCCAGCATGGCCGCGGCCGACTGGCCGGCCAAGCCGCCGCGCATTGAGCGCTATGAGTTGGCGAGCCGCGTCCAACGCATCCGCATCCCCGTGGCGCGCATCTCCGAAGCGCTGGCCGAGCACATTCTGGGCACACCGGTTGCGCCGCTGCGCGCCAAGGCCGACCAGCAGGGCGGCGGCGCGCAGTTCCCCGCCCCGCTGCCGGTGGAGATGAAGACGGCGGTGGCGCGGACGAGCATTGTCGACCGCAACCTGCTAGCGAAGATCGAGGGCGGCGACCCGCGGCGCAAGGGCGAGGCGGTGATCATCTCGGCGCATCACGATCACGATGGGGCCGACGAGTCGCAGGTGTTCAACGGCGCCGACGATAACGGCTCGGGCACGGTGGCGGTGCTCGATATTGCCGAGGCCTACGTGGCGGCGGCCAAGAGCGGCAAGCTGCCGGCGCGCACGGTGATCTTTGCCCTGTGGGGTTCGGAGGAACGCGGCCTGCTGGGCTCCTATGCCTGGCTCGACCGTCCGTTGTGGCCGCTCGAGCAGACCGCGGCGGCGCTGAACATGGACATGATCGGGCGGAGCGAGGAGGTGCCCGAAGGCGGCGGGCGGCGCTTCTATGGCCTCAAGCCGCAGCAGGCCTCGGCCAACGCGAACAGCGTGCACGTGATGGGCTACAGCTACAGCCCGGAGCTGGCGGCGATGGTGAAGCAGGCCAACAGCGAGATCGATCTGACGCTGCGCATGGAGTATGACAACAACCGCGGCAACCTGGTGCGGCGCAGCGATCAGTGGCCGTTCCTGCAAAGCGGGGTGCCGGCTGTGTTCTTTCACACCGGGCTGCATCCGGACTATCACCGCATGGGCGACCGGCCGGAGAAGATCGAGTATGGCAAGGTGGAGCGGATTGCGCGGCTGGTGTACCAGTCGAGCTGGGATGTGGCCAACGCGGCGGCAAAGCCGAAGGCGGCGGCGCAGCGGGTGATCCCGGCCGAGCAGTGAGGGCCGCGCGAGCGCGCGGCTAGAGAAGCCCTTCGACGAAGCGGGCCAGGTTGGGGTCGGTCCAGTTGGTGCCGCCGATGATCTTCTGCACCACTTTGCCTTCGCGGTTGATCACGTAGCTTTCCGGGTAGACGTAGGTGCCGAAGGAATCGCTAACCTTGGCTTCCGGATCGCGCGTGGTGAGGAAGGGAATGGAGAAGCGGCGGAGGAAGTTGTCGTAGTTCTTCTGCGACTTGTCGACCGAGACGCCGAGCACGACGACGCCCTTGTCGCGGTACTGGTTGGCGAAGGCCACCATTGAGGGCGTCTCCTGGACGCAGGGCGGGCACCAGGTGGCCCAGAAGTTGACGATCAGCACCTTGCCGCCGAATTCGGTAGGCGTGATGGTGAGGCCGTTGTCGGCGCGCAGGGAGAAGTGGGGCGCCTGGTCGCCGGCGCGGATGACGCGGTCGCGCAGCGAGTCGGCCACGGCGAAGGCCAGGGCGCAGACAGAGAGGAGAAGGATGGCGAGGAAGATGCGGTCGTTTTTGCCGTTGGGCATGGAAGCTATTATTTTAACTGGAATCGAATCGGGATATTGGTCATCTAAAGAGAGTTGACGATATGCTCATCACCCGCAAGGCAGAATTCTCCGCTTCCCACTTCACCGCGCGACCGGATTGGACGGCGGAGGAGAACGCGCGTGTGTATGGCGATTCGGCCAACCAGCCGGGCCACGGGCACAATTATGAACTCGAAGTGACGCTCGAAGGCGAGCCTCACCCGGTGACGGGCATGGTGATGGACTTGAAGGAGTTGAAGGAGATCCTGCAGCGCGAGGTGATCGCCCCCTTTGACCACCGCCATCTGAACCACGAGGTGGCGCCGTTTGACCGCATCGTGCCGACGACGGAGAACGTGGCGCGCGAAATCTGGAACAGGCTTGCCCCGCATTTCCCGGGCGGCGAGGGTCCGCGCTTGCACAACGTGCGGTTGTGGGAAACGGCCGATGTGTATGTGGACTATGGAGGGGACGAGGCGTGATCCGGCTGACGAAGCGCTACCGGTTCGCGGCGTCCCACCGGCTGCACGCGGCCTCGCTGAGCGAGGCGGAGAACCGCGAGTTGTATGGGAAGTGCAACAACCCGTATGGCCACGGGCACGACTTCATCCTTGAGGTGCGCGTGCGAGGCCGCATCGACGAGTCGACGGGGCTTGCCGTGGATCAGGGCCGGTTGGACGCGCTGGTGAAGCGGGCCGTGCTGGACGACTTTCATATGAAGGACCTGAACACGCAGGTGGCGGCCTTTGCCACCGTGGTGCCGACCTCAGAGAACGTTGCTCTGGAGGCGCGGCGGCGGTTGTGCGGGGCGTGGCAGGATGCGTTCGGAGGGCGCGGGCCGGCGTTGGAGGCGGTGCGCGTTCTTGAAACCAGACGGAACACATTTGAATCATAAGGACGTATATGAGAAAGAATGCCGTGGTGAAGGTGATGACGCCCCAACGTGAACGTGGTTCGATTGCTGAAGCCATGGAAGGCGTGTTGAAGAACCTGGGCGAAGACCCGGCGCGCGAGGGGTTACTGCGCACACCAGAGCGTAGTGAGAAAGCCCTGCGCTTCCTCACAAGCGGCTACACGGAGAATTTGAAGGAGATCGTCAACGGCGCACTGTTTCAGGTGAAGACCGACGAGATGGTGATCGTCAAGGACATCGAATTCTACAGCCTGTGCGAGCACCACATGCTGCCGTTTTTCGGCAAGATGCACGTGGCGTATTTGCCTAACAACCGCGTCATCGGGCTGAGCAAGATCCCGCGTATTGTGGATGTGTTCGCACGCCGGCTGCAGGTGCAGGAGAGGCTGACGCAGGAGGTGGCCGAGGCGCTGGAGGAGATCTGCGAGCCGCGCGGCGTGGCGGTGATCTGCGAGGCTCGCCATTTCTGCATGATGATGCGGGGCGTGGAAAAGCAGAGCAGCTCCACTACCACGAGCGCCATGCGCGGGGCCTTCAAGCGCAACCGGGAGACGCGGCAGGAGTTTCTGAGCCTGGTGCAGAAGAGCCTGGGCTAAGCGCGGGCACGGGACCGCGGTGAATCGGGCGGGGTCCACAGCCACCCGTCACCCTGCCCGCCTTCGCTACAATGAGGGAAATGCTCTCCAATCTTCGTGAATTCGAGGCTGGGCCCGATCCGTTTGGCCGCACCTGGCAGGTGAAGTTTGTGTGGCTGCAGACAGGGATCTCCATCCGGCATGCCGATACGGTGGACATTAAGTTCGTTGTCAGTGACGGCGCCTACTCGGACGAAAAGGTGATTGCCCTTCCGCATCCTCTGATGGTGTCGCTCACCGAACAGGCGGGCGTGTCGCTGAGCGACCCGCTGTGCCTGAAGGTGGCCGTCGATCACCTGAAGCGGATGATCGAAAGCGGAGAGGACATGGAGAAACCGCTGGTGACGTTGACGGCAGCCGACATCGAGCGTTCGATGGCGGCCACGAACTCCGTGAGCGCCGCCCGGTAGCAAGACAGGATCGAGGAACAACCTCATGGAAATGATGCGCAAGACGTTACGGCCGCCGCTCAAGCGGACTGTGGAGAGCGCCCCGGAGCGCAAGCCGCAGGGCGACAAGCCCAAGGCGGGGCCGAACGAACACACCAACGCCGAGAACTTTTACTACGCCAAGCAGATTCAGCAGAAGACGCCGATGGTGGTGTTGCTCAAGGGCGGCGAAGAGATCCGCGGCCGCATTGAGTGGTATGACAAATACGCCATCCGCGTGGCCCGCGAGGAAGAGCCGGCGGTGATGGTTTACAAGGCGGGCATTCGCATGATGTACAAGGACGAGAAGTAGCCGCGGCGCTTTTCTAAAAGCCGCAGGCTCGATTCAGCACCGCGGGTGCTATTCACCGCCGCAGGCGCCACTCACCGCTGCAGGCGCGTCGCCAGCCGGTAGGCGCGCCGCTGACCTGCCTCTTCATACCGCCGCCGTTCCTCATCGCTTTCGGGCGTCACAGCGGGAATGCCCGCGTTCACGCCCTTCTCCGTGATGGCGACAAAGGTGAGGTAGGCGGAGCTGACATGCTGCACATCGCCGGTGTGCAGATCCTCGACGAACACCTTGACGCCGATCTCCATCGAGCTGCGGAAGACGCGGTTGACGGCGGATTTCAGGATCACCAACTGGCCGATCTTGACGGGGCGGAGGAAGGTGAGCGAGTCGATGGACGCGGTGACCACGGCGCAGCGGGCATGGCGGGCGGCGGAGATGGAGGCGGCCAGGTCGACCCACTGCATGAGCTTGCCGCCAAACAAAGTGCCCAACGGATTGGCATCGTTGGGCAGGGTGAGTTCGGAGTATTCGAAGTAGGAATCGCGGACGGGGCGCGCGGGGAGAGCCGGGCCGGAGGGGGATGCGGCGGCGGGGGGGAGCGTGGGGTCGGAGAAACCGGTCACGCTCCCAGGATAGCCGCCGCCTGCGTTACTTGCTCAGGGTGTAGTTGATGGTGATCTGGGTGATCACCTCGACGGGATTGCCGTTGAGCAGCGTGGTTTCATACTTCCACTGCTTCACGGCTTCGATGGCCGCGGCGGCCAGTTCAGCGTCGGCCGTGCTGTTGAGCAGATCGAGCGAGGCGATGTCGCCTTCACGGGTGATGACGGCGCGCAGCAGCACCGGGCCTTCGACGCCGCGTGCCTTGGCCGTGTCGGGATAGGCCGGGCGCACCATCTTGCGGACCTTGGCCGCCTGCACATTGCCGCCCACCCGGATGCGTTGCGGCGCGCCCGTGTTCTGCGCTGGAGGAGCCGGGGTGACGCGCGTTCCGACAATCTCCATCATCTCGCTGATCTGTCCGACACGGAGCACGACATCGAAGGTGGCCGCGTCGCCGCCTTTGAGCCGCATCGGCTGGCCATCCACGTAGAGGGCGAAGCCGCTCTTGCGGACCTGCAGCGTGTATTCGCCGGCGGGCACGGTCTTGAACAGGTAGCTGCCGTCTTCGGCCGAATAGACGGCCTCCATTTTCCCTGTCTTGGTTTCGGCGAGGGTTACCAGCGCCTTGGGCACGCGCCCGCCGCTGGCATCGGCGACTGTGCCCGATACCATGGCCGCGCCGCTGTTCTGGGCGGTGAGGCGGGTGACGCCAACCGGAGCGAGCACGGCGAGGGCAGCCAGGGCGGCGGCCGCCGTCGCGGCGCGGGAGAGCGGGGCGCGGTGACGCGAGCCGTCGAGAATGGAGCGCAGGCGCGCTTCCAGTTGCGCCGCGCCGGCCATGGCCACCGTGCCGGCGGCGACATCGCCGAGCGAGGCGGCGCGGGAGACATCGAGCAAGTGGGTGGCATAGTCACGCGCGGCGATGCCGGTCTCCAGCACCGCGTCGTCGCAGGACTGCTCCATGGCCGCATGCAGCTTACCCGCCGCCAGCCAGACGAGCAGGTTCGGCCAGTAGAGCGCGCAGAGCACCTGCGAACCGAGGCGGAAGAGAGCGTCGAAGCGGTTCACGTGGACCGACTCATGGACGAGCGTGGAGCGCAACCGGTCCTCACTCCAGTTCACCGCTTCGGCCGGCAGGAGCACGGTGTGGCGGAAGATGCCCCAGGTAAAGGGAGCGTCGATGTGGCGCGAGAGCAGCACACGCGCGCCGGGAATGCGGAACGGCGAGGTCTCGGCCTGCGCCGTGCGCCAGGCGATGGCGGCCAGGCCCAGGGCGATGCGCAGCAGCAACAGCAGGCAGCCGGCGGCCCAGAGGGTGAACATCCAATCGCGCGGGGATTCGGCGGCGGCGGTGACGTCGACCACGATGGGCGCGATCATGGCCGGGGCGCTCACCGAAACCGGCTTCGGCAAGCTCACCAGGAAGGGCAGCACCGCCAGCACGGCGAACACGCTCAGCCAGAGCAGCCGCTGGAGCGCAGCCGGACGGCGGTGAACCAGTACGGCGGCGGTGAAGGCGAGGCCCATGAGGAACAGGGATTGCAGGGCAAGGGTGATCATGACTTCTTCTCCTCTTCTACTGAGTGGGTGGATGCGCCGCGCACGAGCGACTCGAGCCGCTCGAGCTCACTCGGCGTGAGTTTTCGGGCGCCGCCGTCCAGTAAGGCGGCCACGGCCAGTTCCACCGAGCCGTCGAAAAACGTTTCCACCATGTGCCGCAGCGCGGAACGCTTGGCGCGCTCCTTGGCGATGGTCGGCGAATAGACATAGCGCGGTCCGTCCACCTGGTGGCGGATGTGGCCCTTATCCTCGAGCGTCCGCAACATGGCGCGGACGGCGGAGTAGGAGGGCGGATCGGGCATGCCGGCCTGAATGTCGGCCGCCGTGGCCTTGCCATGCTTGAACAAAACGTCCATAATCTGGCGTTCGCGGCGGGAAAGCGGGATGGGGGCTGCGCTGCTCATGCTAGTTTTCTACCACTCTGCTAGAAAAGTAGCACCAGAGGCGGAACGCGTCAAGGGTTTTTTCGCGCCCTCCGACAAGCGCTATCTGCGTTAGCATTTTTGGGAAGGGGAACACACTGTGGCAAACAAGATCATTGCGGTTGTGGGCGCGACCGGTTCGCAAGGCGGCGGCCTGGTGCGCGCCATCTGCGCCGACGCATCGGGCGAATTCCGCGCCCGTGCGCTGACGCGCGACCCGAACTCGGAGAAGGCACTGGCGCTGGCCGCGCTGGGCGCCGAGGTGGTGGCCTGCAACGTGGACGACGCCGACTCAGTGCGTGCGGCCTGTGAAGGGGCCTACGGCGTCTACGGGGTCACGTTTTTCTGGGACCACTTTTCACCCGAGCGGGAGAAGGCGCAGGCTGCGGCGATTGCCGGCGCGGCGCAAGCGGCCGGGGCGGCTCATGTCATCTGGTCGACGCTCGAGGACTCGCGAAAGTTCATCCCGCTTGACGATGCGCGCATGCCCACGCTGCAGGGCCGCTATAAGGTGCCGCACTTTGACGCCAAGGCCGAGGCCGACGCCCTGTTTGCTGTCCCTGCCCGCCACCTACCTGTTGACCTCGTTCTATTGGGACAACCTCATCATGTTCGGCATGGCGCCGAAGCGGGGCGGGAATGGCAAGCTCGTGTTCATGATGCCGATGGGCGAAGCCAAGCTGCCACAGATCGCCGCCGAAGACATTGGCCGCTGTGCGTATGGCATTTTCCAGCGCGGCGGGGAACTCATCGGCAAGCGCGTGGGCATCGCCGGCGAACACCTGACGGGCGCGGAGATGGCGGCGAAACTGAGCCAGGCGCTGGGCGAAGAGGTGGATTACTTCTCGCCCTCGTTTGACGCCTACCGCGGCTTCGGTTTTCCCGGCGCCGACGACCTGGGAAACATGTTCCAGTTCAACCATGACTGCGCGGAGGAGTTTTGCGCCGCGCGGAGCCTGGAGTTCTCCCGTTCGGTGAATCCGGCGTTGCAGAGCTTCGCGGAGTGGCTGAGCGTGAACAAGAGCAAGATGACGATCGGGTAGTCAGCGCGAGGCCCAGCGCACCCGCAGAAGGCGTTGGGTTTCGACAATGCCTTCGCGCACGGGTGTCCACCACAACAGGAAGCGTGCCATGAGCGTGCGCGCGGGCTGGCGCAGCAAGGGCGAGGAGAGAAGCGGCTGGTCCTGGACGGGCTCCAGAACATGGATGGCGCTCTCGCCCATATCGGCGATCCAGATGGAGCCCGGCGTGACGGCGGGCGCGGCGCCCAGGGCGACGTCGAGCGGCATGCCGCCGAACTCAGCGAGGAGCAGGCGGCGATTCAGGAAGCGGCCCCCTGCGTCGAGGGTGACGAGGCTGAGGCTGCGGTCGAGGCTGACCGTGAGGAACGAGATGCGTCCGCTGGCGGGAGCTTCGGGCCATGAGGCGAGGCCGTTGGTTGAGGTGGAGAAGTGCATCAGGGGGCGTTCAGCGGCAGCGGCGGGTGCGGGGCGCGCCGGGTTGGGATGGCCGAAGTAGAGCCCGGCGCGGGGGATCAGATAGAGCGGGTTAGGCAGGGATTCGCCGCCCTCCACCGCCTCATCACGATGGCGCGCGGAGAGGCCGCGCGGCGGGCCGCCGAAGCCGGCGTTGGGACCGTTGTCGATGGTGACGAGGCCGGCCGGGGTTGGCAGCAGGTCATAGGCATTGCGCAAGCCCTCGGCATAGAGGCGCAGTGGGCCGTTGGCGGGCAGTGTGGCCAGGTTAGCGCCGCGATTGCCGCCGAAGGGATCGTTGCCATCCTGCGGGCCGGGACGCGCCGGGTCATCGAGCGTCGGCAGGTCGAGTGTGGCGCCGCCGAGGCGCGCCAGATCGAGGGCGAGGACGGCGGCGGTGAGCGGCGTTTCGCTCATGCCGAGGAAGGCTTCCGAGGGAGCGCCCATGTTGGTGGCGCTGCCGATGGAGAGATACAGCGTGCGGCCGTCGCGATCCAGGGCGACGCCGTTGGGGGCGTGGTCGTTGCGGGAACGGGGGAGGCCGCGCAGCAGGTCGTCGCGCCGCCAGCCGGCGTTGGTGAGGGTGAGCCGCGACAGGATGCCGCTGTTGGTGTCGATCTCGGGCCGCTCCACGCGCGGATCCGAGGAGGTCACGTAGAGAACGGGCGCTTGCGCGCTGCCGGCAACGGCTAAGCCGGTGATGAGCCGTCCGCGGATGCCGGGTTGGGGGCGGCCCTGGTCGTCGTGGTTGGGGAGCTGGGCCACGAGGTCGATGGTCTCGGCGCGGGCGGCGCGATAGAGCCCCTGGTGGCGGGTGAGGGCGAGACGGTGGAGGGAGCCGCGGCGGGTGGCGATGTAGAGGGCGCCGTCGGGCCCGAACTGGAGCACGGTGGGGTTGGTGATGTCCGCGCCGGCGAGGGCGCCGAACCGGAAGCGGCTGGCGTCGTAGAGCGGCCCTTGTTTTAATTGCTGCACCTGGATGGTGTAGGCGCGCCGGGCGGCGACGGCGGCCGCGCAGGCCAGCACGAGCAGACAGAGGGCGCGGAACCGGAGCGACCGCAACACGGGATCAGCGCTCCGCGGGGGCTGCAGGCAAACCGAGTGCGCTGGCCGGATACTTCATCCAGAGCTGGCTCGGCATGGTGCCGGTTGCGGTCACGCCGCCCAATCCGCCGAACAAGGCGGAGCCAACCACGCGCAGCACGGGGGCGCGCATGGGTTCGGGCAGTCCGGGAAGATCGGTCCAGGTGTCGGAGGCCGGGTCGTAGGCGCTCACGTCGTGCAGGACCGGAATCAGATTGGAGCGCCCGCCGGAGACGACGATTTTGCCCTGGTGAACGAAGCTGCCAGGCTCCATGTGCGAGCGTTTACGCGCCAGGGGAGCAGCGGTGCGCCAGGAGTCGGTGGCCGCGTGGTAGACCTGATGGTCGTCGATGTCCTTGGGGTCGTTGTCGTGGCCGAACTGGCCGCCCAGCAGGTGAACCATGCCCTCGCGGACCACGAGACCGAAGTGGTTCTTGGCGGTGAGCAACGGAGCGCGCGGCGTCCACACGGCATCGGGGCCGGGGGTGAGTGACCAGTGGTCGGCAGAGTCGGTGTGGCGGTCGGACTTCACGCCGCCGAAGTAGTGCAGCTGGCCATCGAGGTAGGCGAGTCCGCCGGAGCCGCGCGCTTCGGGGAGCAGGGGGCCTGTCATCCATTGGTCAGTGGGCATGTGGTAGCGCCAGACGGCGCGGGTGACCGGGCCGGGGTGATGGCCGATGAAGCCGCCCGCGACCCAGACTTCGTCGCCCACGATGGCGATGCCGGCATGGGTGACGGCGGCGGGGCGAATCGGCAATCCGACTCCAGACGCCGGATTCGGTATCGTATACCTCGGCGCTTTGGGTGATGTGGAGGTCGTTGTCGATGAACCCGCTGAGGAGATAGATCTGGCGCCGGCGACGGCGACGCCGGGCTCAAACCGCGGCATGGGCGGGCCGAGCTTGACGCCATTGGCGAGGATTTTCGCGGGGACCGGGACGTGGCTGGCGGCGTCGGGCGGGCACCCAGGGCGCACCTGCGCCATGGGCCGCAGCTTCGGCCGCGGGTCAGAGACCGGCCACGAAGCAGACGCCCATGACGAGGGCGGAGATGAGGAGAGTGCGCGGGTTTCCACGAAAAAGCATTAGGGCCTCAACTGATGAATCGTCGCGGTGGTGTGGCGCGGCTGGCCGGCGAGAAGCGGCGTTCAAGCTCGGATGCCAGCGGCCGCCGGGGACATCCCACGATTCCCCAGTTTCGCACGGGAGCAAGGAGGAGGGCGACAAGGCGGTGGCGCGCAACACCGGCGGCCAGGTTAGCCGCTGTGACGGCGGCGGCGCGGGTGAACTCAGTGAGCGCTTCCAGCTTGGCCCGCGCGGCGCCGGAGTCAATGGACTCGGCGGCGAGTTGCGCCCCTTCGGCAAACGAGGCGGCGCGTCCGGCAATGTGGATGGCCGCGGCGGCGTTGGCCACGACGATGTCGCGGTGCGGGCCTTGAGCGCCGGAGAGAATGGCGCGGGCGATGGCGGCGTTGTCGTGCGCGTCGCCGCCGGCGAGGTCGGTGAGCGAGGCCAGCGGCAGGCCGAACTCCATCGGCATGAGCGAGCGTTGCTGCACTTCGCCGCGCGAGACGTCAAAGGCGATGGTGAGCCCGGTGGTGGTGATCTCATCCAGGCCGTCGGAGCCGTGGACGACAAGGGCGCGTTGCACCGGCAGGCGCATCAGCGCGTTGGCCATCAACTCCGCCGCGGTGGCCGAGGGAGCGCCAATGAGTTGCACATCGGCGCGGGCGGGATTGGTGAGCGGCCCGAGGTAATTGAAGATCGTGCGCATCTTCAACTCCAGGCGCGCCGGTTGGACGTGCTTCATCGAAGGATGCACGGCGGGGGCAAAGAGGAACGCAATGCCGCATTGGCGCAGCGCCTCGCCCATCTGATCGGGCGTTTGCGCGATGTGCACGCCGAGGGCTTCGAGAATGTCGGCGCTGCCGCAGCGCGAAGAGATGCTGCGGTTGCCGTGCTTGGCCACGCTCAGGCCAGCGCCGGCGATGACAAAGGCCGTGACGGTGGAGATGTTGAAGGTGCCATGCCCGTCGCCGCCGGTGCCGCAGGTGTCCACCAGCGGCCGTTCGACGCCCGTGGTGGGGATGACGGCGGCGTGTTTGCGCATGGCGCGGGCGAAGCCGGTGAGTTCGGCGGCGGTCTCGCCCTTCACGCGCAGGGCCGTGAGCAGGGCGGCGATTTGAGGCACCGTGGCCTCGCCGGCGAGGATCAGATTGAGCGCGTCCTCGGCTTGATCGGCCGAGAGCGACATGCGGCCGGCCGCCTGGTGCAGGTAGTCGAGAAAGGGCATGTTATATTGAAGTTTCGACTGTCTCCGCATCCTAGCACAGCCGGAAAAAATCGTTCCCATACGCCCTATTGAGCTGCAGAGAACCAGGGGACATACGTGTGGGAGGATTTGAGGACTCTGAATGAAAATCCATGAGTATCAGGCCAAGACAATCCTGGCCCAGTATGGAGTACCGGTGCCGAAAGGCATGGTCGCCTTCACGGTGGAAGAAGCTGAAACCGCGGCCAAGGAGTTGGGCGGCTTTGTGGTTGTCAAAGCGCAGATCCACGCCGGCGGGCGCGGCAAGGGCGGCGGCGTGAAGGTGGCCAAGACGCTTGAGGATGCCGGCCAGCACATCCGCGCCATCCTCGGCATGCAGTTGGTGACGCACCAGACGGGCCCGGCGGGGCAGAAGGTGCAGCGGCTGCTCGTCGAAGAGGCGCTGCCGATTGAGAAGGAATACTATCTCGGCATCACGCTGGACCGCGCCAGCGGCAAGAACGTGTTCATGGCGTCGAGCGAAGGCGGCATGGAGATTGAAGTGGTGGCCGCCAAGACGCCGGAGAAGATCCTCAAGGAGACGATGGAGCCGGGCATGGGGCTGAGCGCCTACCAGGCGCGCAAGCTGGCCTTCGGCATCGGCATTCCGGCGGCGGCCGTGAACGGCGCGGCCAAGGCGATGATGCAACTGGCCAAGGCGTACGAAGAGTGCGACGCTTCGCTGGCCGAGATCAACCCGTTCATCCTCACCAAGGACGGCCGCACGCTGGCGCTCGACGCCAAGATCAATCTCGACGACAACGCCATGTTCCGCCACAAGGAGTTCATTGACCTGCGCGACCTGGCCGAGGAAGACCCGCTTGAGGTCGAGGCCTCGAAGTTCAGCCTGAACTACATCAAGCTCGACGGCAACATCGCCTGCATGGTGAACGGCGCGGGCCTCGCCATGGCGACGATGGACATCATCAAGTACGCCGGCGGCGAACCGGCCAACTTCCTCGACGTGGGCGGCGGCGCCAACGAGGAGCAGATCAAGAATGCGTTCCGCATCCTGTTGAGCGACGAAGCCGTGAAGGCGGTGCTGATCAACATCTTCGGCGGCATTCTGCGCTGCGACATTCTGGCCGCGGGCGTAGTGAACGCCACGCGCGAACTGCATGTGGCCGTGCCCATCGTGGTGCGTATGGAGGGCACGAACGTGGAGGAAGGCAAGCGCATCCTGAAGGAAAGCGGGCTCAACTTCACGGTGGCCGAGGACATGAAGGACGCCGCCGAGAAGGTGGTTGCGGTTGCGAACGGCAAGTAGCAGGCAGGCGAGGAGAAACGATCCATGAGCGTACTGGTCAACAAACAAACACGCCTGCTGGTGCAGGGCTATACGGGTTCGCAGGGCACCTTCCACGCGCAGAAGTCCATCGAGTACGGCACGAACGTGGTGGGCGGCGTGACGCCGGGCAAGGGCGGGCAGAAGCATCTGGACCGTCCGGTGTTCGACACGGTGGCGCAGGCCGTGAAGGACACGGGCGCCAACGCGAGCGTGATTTTCGTGCCGCCGCCGTTTGCCGCCGACGGCATTCTGGAAGCGGTGGACGCGGGCATCGAGGTGATCGTCTGCATCACCGAAAGTTGAGCGTGCTGGGCATCGGGCAATCGACCTGCATCGGCATCGGCGGCGACCCAATCATCGGCACGACGCACCTGGACGCGATCCAACTGTTCAACGAAGATCCGGACACGCACGTGATCGTGATGATCGGCGAGATCGGCGGCAGCGCCGAGGAGACCGCCGCGGCCTACATCAAAGAGCATGTGAAGAAGCCCGTGGTCGGATTCATCGCCGGCCAGACGGCGCCTCCGGGACGCCGCATGGGCCACGCCGGCGCGATCATCTCCGGCGGTTCGGGCAAGGCCAGCGACAAGATGGCCGCCATGCGCGAGGCCGGCATTCATGTCTGCGATACGCCGGCCGTGATCGGCGCGACGGTCGCGAAACTGTTGAAGTAATCAAATTACTGGAGCGATATGGAACGTACGTTTGGAATCATCAAGCCCGATGCGGTGGCCAAAGGCCACGCCGGAGCCATTCTCGCCGCGATTGAAGAGAACGGCTTCACGCTGGTGGGCTTCAAGAAGACGCGCCTCAGCCTGGCGCAGGCGCAGGCGTTTTACGCCGTGCACAAGGAGCGCCCCTTCTACAACGACCTGGTGAAGTTCATGACCGAGGGTCCTGTGGTGGTGATGGTGCTGGAGAAGGAAAACGCGATCGCCGACTGGCGCAAGCTGATGGGCGCCACCAACCCCGAGAAGGCCGACGCGGGCACGCTGCGCAAACGGTTCGCCGAGAACATTGAGCGCAACGCCGTCCACGGCAGCGACGCCCCGGAGACGGCGGCGGTGGAGATTCCGTTCTTCTTCACGGGCTCGGAATTGCTGTAAGGACAAGGCAGTCAGGAATGGAGAGGCTGTCCCCGGTTGGGGGCGGCCTTTTCATTTTGCGGGCAAACAGCGGTTCACCGTTGAGGAGGGATCCGGAACTGGCTTCGTGCGGCGCTCCGACCGGTATCCGTATACATCCTCAAGCAGTAGTTCCGCTGGTGCACTATTCAGATGGCCGAAGCCCGCCGCATAATCAGACGATCCCCCGCATTGGATATCGAAATGCGAGCGTGTCCGAAATACCCCAACCAAAGTGATGGTATTTCGGTAGTAGCGGGAGTCGGGCACGTCACGTTCGGGCGGCAAGGTGGGGACGCGCCCCCTGGGCGTTCCATCCGTTGCCGTCCCGAACGCACGTGCGTGTAGTCTGGAGCCCCGACGGAAACGGAGTGCCACCACACGTAGCGGTCCGTAATGAGTGGTTCCGGGCACTGCTCTGTCAGCCATGTCCCTTCCAATCCAGTCACGTACTCACCTCGGATGGCCACTCGTTTGCCTTGATACGCCATGCGGTTCTTTAGCACTTCGCACAGCGACAGCACGGGCACAGCGCGTGACGGGGAGATTTCCTGAACGGTAATGTCGTCCAGATCTCCCAGTTCTATGCGGGCAGGCATGTAGCCACCCGGGGCCAAAGCCACTGGCGCGTGGCGGCACAGCCTCCGGGTTCGCACTGCGCGTCCTGAAGATCCCCGTGATGGTTGCCTGGACGTCCAGCCGCTTCCCCTGATTGCGTGCCTCGATCACTTGCGCGCGGACCTGCTCTATCCGCACACCCCCTCTCTCTCTGCACCTCGACGGCGGTTGGCCACAAATAGTGGTTGGCACTATGCCGCTGCCATCGGTCCGTGCAGTTCGCCCCCAGGAAGGTGATTCCTCGTCAAGGAACAACTCCCACGCAGTGTGATCGGCTTCCCCGCGTGCCGGTCGATATCCGGAAACACATCGCAGAGCGAGCACTTTGACCGAAGCCTGTCACTTCGACAGCCATCAGCAGCACAAGCGCGGCCAGGCGCATAGCCACAGAATACCCGCTCGAATCAGGAACGGTACAATGCGAGAACTGGGTATCGTTAAGACCAAAGACGCTTTGAGCGGTTCGCGCGCGGATTCAGGAGGTTCTGTGTCACACGCAGACGGCGGCAAGCCAATTGTCCTGACAGCTCCGTTGACGGAGACCATCGATCACGCGGGTTACTTCATCCAGATGGCACTGGCATCGATGCCGATGAAGATGGAGAAGGTGATTGACCAGAAGTACCCGAAGTGGCGGGAGCTGGAGCGCAACTCCGACGGCTCGGCGCGCTTTATGCCGGCCGGGGTGCGGTTGGTGGAAGCCTCGCTGCTGCGGCAGGTGAGCGCTGACGACATCATCTGCTGCTCCCCGGACGACCTGCCGAAGTTCATCGGCCCGCGCACGCGCGTCGTCGGCGTCTCGACGCACAATCCGCTCGGCGTCACCTTCGCCGCTGGTGTGTATGCCTCGATTTTCGGTTCGTCGCGCGAGCCCATCAATTCCCATTACGCCAAGAAGCTGTTCGCCACGCTCAAGGAGAGCCCGCACCGGCATCAGTTCCAGGTGATCGTGGGTGGCTCGGGCGGCTGGCAGATTTCGCAGACCGACAGTTACGACGAACTGGGCGTCGATTGCGTGGTGGATGGGCGCAGCGAAAGCGATGACGTGCTCGCCCTCGTTGCTCAGGCCCTGCGCGGCGAACGGCTGCCGCGCTTCATGGAAGTGGCCCACCCGAAGGAGCGCGCGGGCCTGCTCACGCCCTCAAGCGCACCACATTCGGCGTTGTGGAGATGACCACCGGCTGCGGCGCCGCTGCCAGTTCTGCCTGCCTGACCTCAATCCGCAGATCGACTTTCCCAAAGACAAGATCATGGACGCCGTGCATGCCAACGTGGCCGAGGGCAACCGCCAGATCTCGCTTGCCACCGAGGACATGTTCATCTGGGGGCAGGTGGGCACGGGCACGCCGTTCTATTTCCCCAACCGCGAGGCGCTGGTGGATCTCTACAGGTCCGTGGTGGAGACGCCTGGCGTCGATCATCACCTGCTAAGCCACTCGACGATGGCGCCGGCTGTAGTGGACCCGAAGATGATTGAGGAGTTGAGCGCCGTGCTGCTCGACAAGAGCCCGGTGAAGCTGCCGTCGGTGAGTTCGCATCCCGAGGGGCGCATCCTCTCGCCGCTCGTCGGCATGGAGACGGCCTCGGTGAGTATGGCGCGCAAGATCATGCCCGGCAAGGGAGTTCCCTTCCCCATTGAGGAATGGCCGAGCGTGCTCGTGCAGGGGCTGGAGATTCTCAACAAGAACAACTGGTTCCCGGTGATCACGCTGATGATCGGCAATCCGGGCGAGACCGACGACGATTGCCGGGCGACGCTCGACCTGCTCTATGAAGTGGAGCGGCGCGGGCTGTTTGCCTTCTTCGTGCCGTCGATCTTCACACCGCTTGAGGACACGCGCATGGGCAAGAAGCAGGGCGTGGCCGAAAGCCGCGAGATGACGCCGCTGCAGTGGCAGGTGATGATGAAGTGCTGGAAGATGAGCCTCAAAGCCGGCCCTGCGCAGTTGGTGGGGGCCGACGGCGTGGCGCATCGGCGCGGTGGGGGCGTGGATGTGGAAGCTGCGCAAGATGAACGGCCCGAACTTCACCTGGCCGCTGCTGATGTTCTCCAGCGCCGTGCCTGAATGGCTGATGGAAAAGATGGGCAAGATCTACCGCGGCAAGCCGATGCAGGTGAAGAGCCGCAAGGAACTGCTCTCCACCATCAAGCGGCAGCACTGGCGTTTCCTGCGCGAAGACAACGGCGACCTGCCCGATGGTTGGGCCGAAGAGGTGGCGCAGCCGATGGCCATGGGCGCGAGCGCCGCGGCCGTGCCGGTGTCCACCTTCAAGATTATTTAGGGCTCGGGGAGCGCGGCTCGGGGAGCCGATCTCAGTGAGCCGCCTTGATCGCGGCCAGCGCTTCCACGGCGCGGGCGATGGCGGCGTTCCGCACCTCGAAGTAAACGCCAGTGCCTTCCGGGTAGCGTTTACCCTCGCGGACCGCCGCCAGCACCTCTTCCGGCAGCGGCTCGGCGAGCGCCGCGGCGACGGCGCGCTGCCCGAAAATGAAGCTCGCCGTGAAGGCGCGCGCGTTGGGGCTGAGATAGAGGATGTTGCGCTTCTTGTGTTTGAGCCGTAGCGCCCAGCCGTACTTGATCGAGTAGGAGTTCCACTCCTGCCGGTCCACGGTTCCTTGGGCGAGCAGGTGTTCGACGATTTGATTCCAGGTCTTGACCGCGCGGGCTCCGAGCGTGTGCAGCAGTTCCGCTTCGCTGGGGGCTTCGGCGTGGCCGATGAAGGCATTGGCCAGCATGAGATTCTCCTGCACCACTATGGGAACAGGGCGAGGCGGCACGCAAGCAGGTGGCGCTCGGCGGGCGTGGGCGCGAGGGCGAGGGCGCGTTCGAGGCAGGCGCGCGCGGTGGCGGTGTCGCCGAGGCGCGCGTGGAGATCGGCGAGGATCGCGGCGTGGAGGTGATACCGTTACATGGCCGGATCGCCGGCGAGTGGAGCCATCAGCGCCAGCGCGGCGGCGGGCGACTGCGCATAGCTGAGGGCGACGGCCCAGGAGAGCCGCACGGCGGGCGAGGGCGAGAGTGAGAACAGAGTCGCATAGGCGGCCGCCATGCGGGGCCAATCCGTAGCGGCGAAGCCGGGCGCGGAGGCGTGCAGCGAGGCGATCTCGGCTTCCAGGTGCCAGGCGGTGAGCGCGTCGCCGCAGGCGGAGAGGCCGAGGTGATGGAAGCCGGCGAGCAGGCGGCGGTCCCACGGGAACGGTCCTGCACGTCGAGGGTGAGCAGGTCGCCGGCATCGTCGACGCGCGCGGGCAGGCGAGCCGCTTGCAGGCAGAACAGTGCCGCCAGGGCGTGGACGGCGGGGCGGCCGGTGGCGGGGTTGATGGTGAGCAGCGCGACGAGGCGGATCGCTTCCTGGCAGAGATCTTCGCGCAACAGGCGGTCGCCGCCACTGGCCGAGTAGCCTTCGTTGAACATCAGGTAGAGCACGCGGCACACCGAATCGAGCAGCGGCGCGAGGTGGGCGTCGAAGGGCACGTCGAAGGAGAGGCCGCCTTCAGCGATGGCGCGCTTGGCGCGGACGATGCGCTGGGCCACCGTTGCTTCCTGCGTAAAAAAGGCGCGCGCGATCTCAGCGGTAGAGAGGCCGGCGACGGATTTGAGGGTCAAAGCCAGTTGGGCGTCAGGCGCGAGCGTCGGGTGGCAGCAGAGGAAGATGAGTTCAAGCGTATCGTCGCCGAGTGTGGGGAGCGCCTGGGGCGGCACGGCTGGTTCGGCGGTGGCCGTCGCCGCCGGCCGTCGCAACTGATCCAAGGCGCGGCGCTTGGCCACCAGGGTGAGCCAGGCCGCGGGGTTGGGCGGAATGCCGTGGAAGGGCCAGGTTTGCAGGGCGCGGAGAAACGCGTCCTGCAGACATTCTTCGGCCAGGGCCAGATGAGCCGGTCCGAACTGGCGGACAAGCGCGCCGAGAATGGGGGCGTGTTGATGGCGGAACAGATGTTCCACCATGCGCCCCGCCTCGGCCGCGCCGGTGTGGCCGGCGCCGCTCATCCGTGAGTGGGTTCCACCTCGCGGACTTCAATGGCGCCGAAGTCGAGGTGCGGGCAGGTGCTGGCAATCTCAACGGCCTGATCGTAGTTTTCGGCCTGAATGTGAAAGAAGCCGCCCACCACTTCCTTGGCTTCGGCGAATGGGCCGTCGGTGACCGACACCTTGCCGTTGGCGGCGCGCAGCAGGCGGCCCTCGCCATCGCGCAGCTTCTGGCCGCCCACCATGTGTCCCTTGGCGGCCACCTGTTCGCGCCAGGCGATGTAGCGGGCAATGATCTGCTGCATCTGTTCCGGCGAGATGTCCATGTTCATCGCCGGCGGTTCGTGCAGGAAGAGGATGTACTGCTTCATTGTGTGTCTCCTTGTGCCGTGTAGACTGCACCGGGATAACGGGTGCGGGGGCAGGTTCTCGACAACGCCCGCATTATTTTTTCTCTCGTGCCAGCCCCAGGCGCGGATCGTCGAGCGAGACGCCGTACACCAATTGGTTGTAGTCGTAGCGGGGGACCTTCACAGCCGCATCGGAGAACGACTGCGTGTAGGTGCCCATGATCAGTATGCGCCGCCCGCCATCCTGGTCGAAGTAGGGCAGCTGCGTGGGCCAGTAGAAGTTGTAGCGCGTGTGCTGCATCACGCGCCGCGCCGGGGAGTAGGGGCCTTCGGGCGCGGGCGCCGTCGCGAGATAGACATCGCCCGGCGGCCCTTGCACGACGGCCAGCCAACACCCCAGGTAGTGATTCCAATAGACACTGGTGGCGTGGCCGGCGAAGGACTGGCCAGTGGCCTGGTCGACGAATCGCGGCGAGTGCGGCGCTCGCCCCGCGGGCCCAGCGGCAGGGTTCGGGGTCGCAGGTGTAGGCCTCATAACTGGCCAGGTTCTGCACGGCGGCCCATTCGGCCGGCACGCGCACGGAGGGAATCGAGTGTGGCCAGGAGAAATGGAAGTAGTCGCGGCCATTCACGGCGGCACGCGTCGGGCGTCCATGCGGACCCACGCGCGGCATGGGGCCAAAGCTCACCAGCGGCTCAAAGCGCCGTTCGTGGTCGTTGAATATAGCAAGACCGGAGTCCTGCACTTCGGTGAGCGACTTGTGGCGGTCGTAGCGAGCGAGCAAGCGCTCTTGCCCGGTGGGATCGCGCAGGACCATCAGCGCGTAGAGCCATTTCAGCCCTGGGCCCTGAATCGCGGCGGCGGGCGTGACGAAGCCGCCGACCGGCGCGACATAGTTCAGTTCGACCGCGCGATCGGCCTCCTGGATCGCGCGCGGAGTGAGCGGCGACGTGGCGGCGGTGGCGGCGAAGTTGCCGAGCGGGGCCGAGAGATCGTTGGTGTCGCCGAAGATCCAGAACAGCAATCCGCGATAGGGCGCGTGCATCACGGTGTCCAGACCGGTGACGCGGGCGTTGAGCGCGTGGCGGGGAAGGGGAATGGGAAGGCCCGCCCGCGCAGAGTCGCGGAAGATACCCTCGCCGGTGGCGCGGTAGAGGCGTTCGGCGGCCTGCTCGCGGCGCAGTTTGATGGCGCTGATACCCCCGCGCCGGATGGGAAGGGTCGTACCGGGGAGCCAAAGAAGTCCTTGGGCGCGGTGTAGCCGCCGTGCGGATCGATAGTGAACGCGACCTCGCGGTTGAAGTAGGCCGGTTCATCCAGGGCGATGACGCCGGCGCTGTCGGTAAGGAAGCAAACCGCCGAGGTGGTGCACAGCTCAACCAGTGGAACGCCGCGGCCGGTCTGGTCATCCAGCACGCGAATCGTATGCAGGGCGGGACTCTGGCCGGCGAGCGCCAGCGGGTAGACACACAGCAGTGCGGCAACCGGCGCTCGTCGCATCAGGCATCCAGGCGCGCGCCCCGCTCGGCGGCGAAGGCGCGCAGGCGGGCGAGCATCTTGTCGCCCAGCGCGCGGTTGCGCTCATAGCGGTTGTATTGCTCGGCCGGATCGTCGTCGAGGTTGAACAACTCGGGCACGATCGGTTCGCCGGGCTTCAGCGGCGACTCAAAGCGCGCGTGGCGCACCTTCCACGAGCCTTCGCGGTAGGCCTCGAGGATGTTCGAGCGGAAGTAAAAGAAGTGGTCGCGCGGCGAGGGCGCTTTGCCTTGCAGGGTGGGGAGCAGGTTGACACCGTCGTAGACGCGGTCCTTGGGCAGGGGCAGCGAGGCGGCGGCGCAAACAGTGGGGAACATGTCGAGCGTCGAGGCGATGTCGGCGTTCACCTGGCGCGCGGGGATCATGCCCGGCCAGCGGACAATGCCCGGCACGCGCTGGCCGCCCTCATAGGTGTTTCCCTTGGCGCCGCGCAGCAGGCTCTTGAAGCCGGTGTGCCAGGGTTGATTTTCCTTGGCCAGCATGCGCGCGGGCAGGTTGAGCCAGGGGCCGTTGTCGCTCATGAAGGCGACCATGGTGTTGGAGTCGAGGCCCAGCTCGCGCAGTGTCTTGAGAATCTCGCCGGCTGACCAGTCGATGGTTTCGATCACATCGCCATACAAACCCGCGCGCGACTTGCCCAATCGCGACGAGGCGCTGACGGGCAGGTGGGGCATGGCGTAGGGCAGGTAGAGGAAGAAGGGCTGCGAGCGGTTGTCGCGGATGAAGCGCACGGCCTCGTCCGTGTAGCGCTCGGTGAGCGTGGACTGGTTGACGGGATATTCCACCGGCGCTTTGTCGCGGTAGAGCTGGAGCGGCGTTTCGGTCTTCACATAGGGCGGCTCCATGTCGTTGGAGTAGAGGATGCCGAAGTAGGAGTCGAAGCCGCGCGAGGTGGGCAGGTAGGATTCGGGGTTGTGGCCAAGGTGCCATTTGCCGATGGCCTTGGTGCGGTAGCCGGCGGATTGGAGGTGCTGGGCGAGGGTGATCTCGGTGAGCGGCAGGCCGTTCACCGAATCGGGGCCGAGGTTGTTGGGCAGGCCGGCGCGGATGGGATAACGGCCGGTGAGCAGGCCGACGCGCGAGGGAGTGCAGAAGGGGGCGGCGGCGTAGTAGGAGGTGAAGCGGAGGCCCTCTTCGGCCATGCGGTCGAGGTTCGGGGTGCGGATGGTGGGATGGCCGTAGCACTGCAGGTCGCCGTAGCCCATGTCGTCGGCGAACAGGAAGATGACGTTGGGGCGCTTGGGTGCGGGCTGGGCGGCGGCGCCGGCGGCGAGCGAGGCTCCGAGAAAAGCACGGCGGTTCATGATCGCGTCCATTCTATAGTGAATGAGGATGAACGATGAGGCAGAGCGGAGCACGGAGACGAGGCTGCGCGAGTCGCTGGCCCAGGTGCTGGGGGTGAGCGTGGAGGCGGTGCCGGGGGAGTCGCGCCTGGCCGACCTGTTCCCCGAAGCGCGGCGGATCGAAGCCTGGCGGCAATGGCAGCAGGCGTGCCCGCTGCCGTTGCCGGCGCTCGATCATCCGCTCAGTACGAAGATGGGCTGGTTTGCCGGCGGCTTTCTGGGAGCGCTCTTCCTGCTGGCTTTTTTGCGCACCTTGGGAGTGCACATTCCCAGCAGCATGCTGGTGGGCGGAATTGTGGGCCTGCTGGCGGGAGCGGTGGGACTGCGCTGGGTGGCTGCGCCCGGGTTGAGTTTCCCGCCCGGCCTGGAAACGCTGGCCGACTTGGCAGCGCGGCTCGACGCGGGTGTGGGTTAGTTCACCGGGGCCAGTTCGCGCAGCTCAGCCGCCTGTTTTTCCTGCCGCTTCAGCGGGGCCGGCTGCGAGCCGCGGTGAATGAGCAGCGAGGCGGCGGCGTGAATATCCATGGGCTTGCCGAGCCAGTAGCCCTGGCCGTATTCGCAGCCGAGCTCTGCCACCTGGCGGGCCTGATGGACGGTTTCGATTCCCTCGGCCACCACCTTCATGCCCAGCGCGCGGGCCAGCGCGACGATGGTGCGGACGATCTCGAGCCCGCCCGAGTCCATGCGGGCAATGAAGCTGCGGTCGATTTTGAGAACGTCGAGGGCAAAGGTGTGGAGCAGGGACAGCGATGAGTATCCGGTCCCGAAATCATCCACGGCCAGGGCGAAGCCGTGCGTCTTGAGCGCGGCAAGCCGCAGCGCCGTTTCGGCGTAGGTGGAGACCACCGTTTCAGTGACCTCGATTTGAATCAGCCCCGGATCGACCTGGGCATGATGGACGATGGAGGCCAACCGGTCAAGCAGGTCAGGCGATTGGAACTGTTTTTGCGAAAGGTTGAACGAAACGTGCACGGGCGCGCCGGTGGTGGACTGCATAGTCTTGATCCACGAACAGACCTGGCGCAGCGTGGACCATCCGATGGGGATGCTCAGCCCGGTCTCCTCGGCTTCGTTGAGAAACTCGCCGGGGGAGATGATGCGGCCGCAGGGGTGGCGCCAGCGCAGCAGCGCCTCAAAGGAGTGGATGGTGCCGTCGGAGAGCGAGAGGATGGGCTGCAGGAACGGCTCGAACTCGCCACGGTCGAGCCCCTGGCGCATCTCGGCTTCGAGGTTGAGGCGTTGCAGGGCCGAGTCGTGCATGGAGGGTTTGAAGATCTCCACGCGCCCTCCGCCGCGCTGTTTGGCGCGCGAGGTGGCCAGGCTGGCGCAGCGGTAGAGGTCCTTGGAGGCCTCTGGACCATCGGCGGCAAAGGCAATGCCAATGCTGGCCTGGACCTTGATGACGCGGCCGTCGATCTCCATCGGCTGGTGCAGCAGATCCTGGATGCGCCTGGCCATGGCGAGGGCGGCGTCGTGTTCAGCGGGCGCGCCGAGCAGGATGGCGAACTGGTCGCCGCCGATACGGGCCAGCCGGTCGGCGCCGCGAATGCCATCGGCGAGCGAGCGGGCGCACTGGTGGAGCAACTTGTCGCCGGCGGTGTGGCCGAGGGCTTCGTTGACGGCCTCCAGGCGGTCGATCTCCACGATCATGAGGGAGGGAGCATCTTCCTTGCTGAAAGCGCGCGTGGCGCTCTCTTCGATCCACTGCAGCATGGCGCGGCGGTTGGCCAGGCCGGTGAGGGAATCTTCGTTCACTTCCCGCTCCAGGCGCGTGAGCACATGGCGGCGGTCCTCTTCCTCAAGGATCAGCGCGATCATGTCGGCGACCGAGGCGGCAAACACCTCCTCCTCGGTGGTCCAGCCCCGGGGCTCGCCGGCGTGTTCAAAACAGACCACGCCGCGCAGACGGCCCATTCGCCGGATGGGGGAGTCGAGCATGGCACCGATGTTGTTGGGGTCCAGATAGCTGTCGCGGAAATCAGCCGTGCGCGGGTCGGTGCGCGCATCCACGGCGGCGATCGTGCGTTCAGAGCGAAGCGCTTCAAAGTAGGCCGGAAATTGAGTGGCCCACAGGATTGCGCCGCTCGAATGCGCCTGTGTGCCGCTGTGATAGTGTTCGCGGCATTCCATGCGCGACCAGTCCTCGGAGAGAATCCAGATGCTGGCCTGGAGAACACTGAGGGCGGTTGCCGAGGAGGCGGTGATTTCGCGCAACGCCACATCGAAGTCGTCATGCTCGACCAACCGCCGCGACGACAACGACAGCGCTTGGCTCAAGCGGATCAGGTTGCGGCGAATGCGCGCCGCCCCGGCGCGGGCGTTTTGCTCGGAGGTCACTTCGCGGATCACGGCCAGCGCGGGCGGTGACTGCACCGGCATGAGGGTGACCTCAAACTGCCGTGCACCGGGCCCGCGGCCGCGAGTGAACCGGAAGCGGGATTGGCGGCCGCTGGCCAGCGTCGACTCGGCGTGCGTGACCAGTTGGCGGAATACACGCGGAGTGAGCGCCCGCGGTTTGCCGCTGAGGACGTCGACACTACCGTCAGGGCTGATCGCCAGAAGGAGGTCGGGTTCGGTTTTTCTTGGCCGGGCCATCCTCACTTGACTCGTATCGGCCCACCTCAAGAAAGTGTGGGGGCGGCGGCCCTGAAACTGATGATTTTTCCGCCAGCGCTTCCCGGACGGCAGGCCTGGGAGGCGAATGGCCCGGATTTGGCTGAGTCTGTCCACGGTTTTCCTGTAGCGCGGAGGTCCTCCGCGCTGCCCCAGGATGCGGCAATGGACCGCGCCCCACGCCCCGCATGGCCGCTAACAGATTGCAATACCAGTGAATCCTTTTTTCGCTGGGGTGCGAAACGCCGCCTACGGCACGTTGGCCGTCACCGGCTGCGAGGCGCCCACAGAGTTGGAGAGAGTGACCGAGAGCGACGACACCGCCGCCGTATCGCCTGCCAGCGTGAACGGCTGGCGGTAGGTGAACTGGCTGCCGAAAGCGCGCGCACTGTCGCTCGAAAACCAGGTGGCGCTAGTGGCGCTGAGGGGAATGGTGAGTTCGGTGGTTTGCAGGTTGGCGCCCGAGGCCGCGGTGAACCGGAAGACGGCTTGCGTGACCTCCCTCGGCGTGGCAAAGCCGGTGATGGCGACATCGAAGCCGCTTGCCGTGCGCGTCACCGTGGCCGCGCGCAGCGCGGGCGCGCTGCGCAGGATGCGGATGAGGCGCGGGCTGGCGCCGGAGAGCGCCGTGCCGCCGGAGGTGAACGACGGAGTGAGTGTGATGGTCCCGGCGACCGTTCCGGTCTGAAACGCGGCTGTGCTCTCAAACTCCGCCGCCGTGGAACCGGCGGGAATCGAAAAGCGCAGCGTGCGCGAGCCGTTGGCGAATTGCAAGGCGGGGTCATCGGCGGGCGAGGCCGGCGTGTTCACCGTGTCCGGGGTAAAGGTAATGACGATGGCTCCGCTCAGCGCCGAGGGATAAGGCGCGGCGAGTTCGAGCGAGAGCCGCGGCTGGGTGCCCGGCTCGACGGTGTCGGCCGGACCGGCAAGGGTAAAGGACGGCAGCGCCGGGGAGGTCACGGCCAGCGTGAAGTCGCGCGTCACCGAGCGTGTATTGGAGTCGATTACGGTGAGGCCAAAGGTGGTGGAACCGAGGACTGTGGGCGTGCCGCTGAGAGCACCGCCCGAGGCTAGTGTAAGTCCGGCCGGCAGCGTGCCGGTGGTGAGCAGCCAGCGGTAGGGGGGCGTGCCGCCGTCGGCCTGGAGGTTGACACTATAGGCGCTGCCGAAGATGGCCGCCGGAAGCGCCGCCGGGGTGGTGATGCTGAGCCCGGGGGGCAGGACGGTGAGCGTGAAGGCCTTGGAGACGGTGCGCGCGGTGGCGTCGTTGACGGCGATGGTGAAGGAGAAGTCGCCGGCGGCAGCCGGGGCGCCGGAGAGTACGCCCGTAGCGGCGTTGAGAACCAACGCCGCCGGCACGGAGCCGGAGATGATGCGCCAGTTCGCATACGGCGTCGTGCCGCCGGAGGCCAGGAAGGTGACCGTGTAGGGGCGCGGGCCGTGGCCGTGGGCAGCGCGGTGGGATTGGTGATGGAGAGGCCTGAGAGGACCTCCAATCGTGTAGGGCGCGCGCGCGGTTTGCCCGGCGGCATCCTTCACCTCAATGGTGAAGGTGGTGGAACCCGCCGCCGTGGGCGTGCCGGTGATGGCGCCGGTGGTGGTGTTCAGGCTGAGCCCAGAGGGAAGCGATCCGGTGGCGACCGACCAGGTGTAGGGCTGCGTGCCCCCGGCCGCGGCGAGGGCAAAGGTATAGGCCGTGCCGAGGGTGCCGGTGGGCGGTTGTGCCGTGGTGGTGATCGAGAGTCCGGCGTTCACCACCAGTGTGAAGCCTTTGCTGGCGGTCTGGTTGGCGCTGTCGCGGACCTGCACGAGGAAGGCGAACGAACCGGTGGTGGTGGGCGTGCCGGAGAGCAGTCCGGTGGCGGCGTTGAGGGCGATGCCCGGCGGCAGGCTGCCCGTGGTCACCACCCAGTTCACATAGGGCGGCGCTCCGCCGGCAGCCACCAGTTGGGTGGAGTAGGCTAGCCCGACGGCGGCGGTGGGCAGCGCCTCGGCCGTGGTGATGGAAAGCGGCGGGGCGACGACCAGCGTGTAGAGCCGCGTCACGACAAAGCCCGAGGCATCGGTGACCTGCAGCGTGAAGTCGTACAAGCCGGAGGTGGTGGGAACGCCGGTGATGGCGCCCGTCGTGCCGTTCAGCGAAAGGCCGGGGGGAAGACACCGTTGGCGAAGGCGAACAGGAACGGCGGTGTGCCGCCGGTGATATTGATGGCCTGCGTGTAGGGGACGCCGATGAGTCCGGTGGTGAGCGTGCTGGTGACAAACTGCGCCGGAGGATTGATGAGCAGCGTCACCGAATTGGAGCTGACGGGGCCGGAGTTCACCACGGTGATCGCGGCCGAACCGGCCGAGGAATGAGCGTCGGCGTGACCAGGGCCGAGAGTTGAGTCGCCGAGAGGAAGGTGGTCACCAGCGCCTGCCCGGAAATGCGGATGACCGAGGTGGCGTTGAAGCCCGCGCCGTTGACAACAAGGTTGAACGTCGGCGCGCCGGCTGTGACGGCGACCGGCGCGATGGTGGTGATCGTCGGCGCGGCGCCTACCGTGAAGGTGGCCGTAGGCGAGGTGACCGGGCCTGGATTGACGACGGTCACGTTCACGGCGCCTGGATTCAGCAGCAATCCGGCGGGCACGGCGGCGGTAAGTTGGGTTGCGCTGATGTAGGCCGTGGTGAGCGCGGTGCCGGCCCAGTGGACCACCGAGGCGGCGACGAAGCCCGTGCCGGAGACGGTGAGGTTGAATCCCGGCGCGCCGGCCGAGATCGACGACGGGGCCAGCGAGCTGATGGTGGGCGGCGGGGAGATGGTGAAGTTCGCCGGCGTCGAGATGGCGTTGGGCGTGCTGGCGACGGTGACGGCGGCCGTGCCCGCGGCGGCGATTAGGTTGGCGGGCACCTGCGCGGTGAGTTGCCCCGTGCTGACGAAGGTGGTGGCCAGCGCGCTGCCATTCCAGCGGATTTCGGATTTATAGGTGGAGCCGTTGACGAAGTTCGCTCCGTTCACGGTGAGGGTGAACGCGGGCCCGCCGGCGAAGGCCGAAGTGGGGGCGAGCGAGGTGATGGAAGGGCCACTGACGGTGAACGCGGAGGGCGCCGAGGTGATGAGCGAGAGGTTGTTGACGGTGACGTTGGTTGAGCCGGGCGTGGTGATGGCGGCCACGGGGATGGTGACGTTGATTTGCGTGGCACTTGTACTGGCCACGGCGATGGGGGTGGCGCCGAAGTTCACCGTGACGTTTGGCGAGAAGCCGGTGCCGGTGATGGTGAGGGCGACATCGGCGACGCCTTAAGCCGGGGCCGAGGAGGGAGAGAGGCCGCTGATGACCGGTTGCGGCACAAGGGACAGCGCGAGGAGCTTCTCGCTGAACGCACCGAGCGAGTCGGTGACGCGGAACGTGATGTTGAAGTCGCCGGAGACGGTGGGGGTGCCGGAGAGAACGCCGGCGCTGCTGATGGTGAGCCCGGCGGGGACGGGCGTGGAGGCGGCAAACGTGAGCGCGCCGGTGCCGCCCGTGGCCGCAAGCGAGGTGGAATAGGCGATCGTCTGCGCGCCGGAGGGCAGCGGCGAGGCGGTGGAGATGGTGGGTGCGGCGTTGATGGTGATCGAGAGCGCCTTCGGCCCGCTGGCTCCGAGCGAATCGGTGACCGTCACGGTGAAATTCGCCGTGCCTGCCGCCGAGGGCGTGCCTGTAATCGCGCCGCCCGAGGAGAGCGAAAGCCCCGTGGGCAATGCGCCGCCCGTGAGCGAGTAGGTGAGCGCGCCTGTGCCTCCGGTGGCGGCGAGTGTTTGCGAGTAGGGCGTGGTGGCTCCAGCGGACCACGCCGGCAGCGTGGCGGTGGTGATGGAAGGCGCGGGATTGATGGTGATCGAAAACGACTGCGAACCGGTGAGCGCCGTGCCCGCCGTGGAGTCAGTGGCGGTGACGGTAAAGGTGAAGGTGCCGGCGCTACTCGGCGTCCCCGACAGCGCGCCGGAGGTGGCCAGCGAGACCCCCGGCGGCAGGATGTTGGGCGTGGTGGACGTGACCAGGTAGGAATACGGCGCCGTGCCGCCCGCAGCCGTGATCGAGGCGGCCGGATAGGCGACGCCCAAGGTGCCCGCGGGCAGCGGGGAGGGGGAACTGGAGAGGGTCACCTGCGCGGTGGCCGGCAGCGCCAGCAGCGCCAGGGCGAAGCCAAAAAAGCGGAGTCGCATCATGGTGGCTCCAGACTAGGGCGCGCCGAAGCTGCCGCCACCGGGAGTAATCGTGGCTGGGGGCCGGGTGGGCGTCACCGGAGTGCCGCCGCCGGGCGAGGGAGCCGAGCCGCTGCCGCCCGAAAGCGCCAGCGCCGCGCCCGCCGCAGCCCCGCCGCCGATGATGGCGACAATGGCCAGCAGCTTGCCGTTCGATTTGCGCGCCGTGGGCGTGGGCGGAGGAGCGGCGTTGGTCTGCGTGATCGACGCCCGCGCCACCAGCGTGCGATACGACGCCGTGACGCGGATTTGAAACTGCCCGGCTACATTATTAGGCTTCAGGCCGCGGGCGATAGCGAGGCCATCCTCGTTGGTGGTCACAGTTACCGAAGAGCCCGTGGGGAAGATGCCGCCCGCGCCGAGGTCGGGCAGCAGGAAGGTGACGGCGGCGCTGGATAGCGGCCTGCCCTCATCATCGGTGACGCGCACAATGGGGTCGCGCGCCCGGCCTTCGGTGATGTTGTTGATGGCGCCATCGCCCTCGACGATGGTCAGTTTGAGTCCAACAGGCGGAGTGGTGGCCAACTGGCCTCCGAAGCCAACGCCGGTCAGGGCAAGAACGGCGAGCCAACCCAGGGGGGCTCGAGAACGGTACCGTTGAGTCATCGGACCTTTCCGATCGCCGGGGGGCGATAATTCTTCTCTGTATTGTAGTGTGCCGGTGGACGTTGTGTATCCCGAATAATGAGGGGAATATGCGACCGGTATTCGCCGACCGGTACGGGGACCGGGCCGGTTGGGTCTGCCGCACACCGGCTCATGCGGTCGATATAGAATACCGGCATGCTTCGTTTCACTTTGCTTCTGGGAATCATGGCGGCGTGTGCCCCGGTGTGGGCGCAATCGCTGGCCAGGTTAACGGGGACCGTCACAGACAACACCGGGGCCGTGGTTTCCGGCGCAAAAGTCACGGCGAGAAATGTGTCCACAGGTGTCACTACGGAAGCCGTATCGAACCCGTCGGGCGGTTACCTGTTTCCGTTTCTGCCGCCGGCCGAATATGAGGTCGCGTGCGAACTGCAGGGCTTCAAGAAAGCCGTGCGCTCGGGGGTGGTGCTGGAAACTGCCACCACGCGCAGCCTGGACTTTACGCTTGAGGTCGGCGCGGTCACCGAGTCGGTTGAGGTGAACGCCACCGTGCCTTTGCTCGAATCGGAGACCTCATCGGTAGGCCAGTTCATCGAACGCACCACGGTGTTCAACATGCCGCTGCAGAGCAGACGCACAGCCGGACTGGTGAAGCTGATGGGCATGGTCGCCTTCCGCGAAGAGTCCGGCGCCGAGCAGGTGCCATTGTTCAGCATGGCCGGTGGGCGCAGCCAGAACCAGATCTGGGTGCTCGACGGCGGCAATGTGCAGAACACAACGCTTGGCGTGCCGCAGTTGCAGGTGAATCCGCCTGCCGAGTCGCTGCAGGAGTTCAAGGCCGAGGCCAACAACTATTCGGCGGAGTTCGGGCGCACCGGCGGCGGCTGATCCAGATGACGACGCGCTCAGGCAGCAACGAATTCCACGGCGCGGCCTATGAGTTCCTGCGCAACCAGGCTTTGGATACGCGGACGTTCTTCGCGCAGAGCAAAGCCCCGCTGCGCTACAACATCTTCGGCGCGTCGTTCGGCGGACCCATCCGCCGCGACAAGACGTTTTTCTTCGCTAACTACGAGGGAGCGCGGCGCCGCGACGGCACGACTATCGCCAACACCATCGTGCCCCGCCCGGCCGAGGTGCAGGGCGACTTTTCGGCGCGTACCGGCTTCAGCCTGATCGACCCGCTCAACCGGCAGCCCTTCGTCGGCAACATCATTCCGCAGAGCCGCATCGACCCCGGTGGCGCGCGCCTTTGCCGCCTTCTATCCGGCGCCGAACGTGGCCAGCGACCCCACGCGCGCTCCGGCGGCCAACTACATCGTCAACGTCTCCGACAAACTGACGCAGGACATGGGGACGCTCAAGGTGGATCACAACATCGGCAACTCGGACCGCATCAGCGGCCGCTATTCCATCATTAAGGCCCCACAGGAGCTGTCGCCGGTCTATCCCAACGCCTTTGCCGATTACCGCAGCGGGCCGCGCGACCACCGGATTCACAACTTCGTGGCCACCTGGATTCACTCCTTCTCGGCAACCTTCTTAAACGAGTTCCGCTACAACTATGCGACGCGCCGTTTCATCAACCGCTCGTTCGGAACCGACAGCGGCAAGAACGGGGAGCTGGGAGTGAAGGGCGTTTCGGCGACGGACTTCGCGCAAATGATCGCCACCGGGCAGAGCAACCTCGGCACGGTTCCGGTGGAGCGCATTCAGGACCCGATCCTCACCCATCAGTGGGTGAACAACCTGACCTGGATCCGCGGCAACCACTCCATCAAGTTCGGCGGCGAGTGGCGCCTTTCCGGCAACAAGGACCGGTTCCGGCAGTCCACCAACGGCTCGTTCACGTTTAGCGACCGCGCCACGGGCAGCGGCATGGCCTCGATGCTGCTCGGACACGTGACCGGAGCGACCTTCAACCAGACCGACGACCTGGTGGCCCGCACCGACTACTACGGCTTCTTCATCCAGGACGACTGGAAGGTGACCAAGAACCTCACCTTCAACCTCGGCCTGCGCTGGGAGATGGACACCCCGCGCTGGGAGAGCGAGACAACCGCCAGAGCGGCTTTGCCTTTGCCCCCATCAACCCGGTGTCGGGCACGCCGGGCGTGATCGTGTTCTCCGGCCGCGACGGGCGCTCGAAGTACGCGCACGACTTCGACAAGAACAACTTCAGCCCGCGCTTCGGTTTCGCTTACAAGCTGCCCAGGGGAACGGTGATCCGCGGCGGCTACGCCATCGCTTATAACGGTGCCTACCAGGGCGCGGTGGCCAATCCCCTCATCGCCGGCTTCAGCCTGAACGGCAGCTTCACCTCGACCGACGGCGGCTTCACGCGCGCCTTCTCGTTCCGCGACGGAATGCCGGCCATCACGCGCGAAGCGCTGGGGCCGGGCTTCGGCGCCGTTCGCGTGGGCCAGGCGCCGCGCTTCGCGCCGGACTACATTCAGCAAGACCACGTCAACGCCTACTCGCACCAGTACAACTTCACGATCCAGAAAGAACTGCCCGGCAACCTCTTGTTGGAGGCCGCCTACATCGCCAACCTGAGCCACAAGCTCGGCGGCGTGAACGTGAACGTCAACCAGATTCCGCTGGTGAACGGCCGCGGCCCGGCCGCGCAAAGCCAGGCCGCGCGCCCGTTCCGCAGTTCAACAACGTCACCCTGATCTCGCCGCCGTGGGGCAATTCCACTATCACGCGCTGAACGTGAAGGTGGAAAAGCGCTACTCCAACGGCCTGAACTTCCTGATGAACTACACCTGGTCGAAGTTCCTCGACGATGTGGAGGCGGGCAACGAAGTGGCCGGCGGCGAAGGCAACGGCTACACGCACATCTCGCTGCGCAACCTGGACAAGAGCTACTCCGGCAACGACCTGCGCCATCGCGTCATCGCCAGTTCGGTGTATGAGCTTCCCATCGGCAAGGGCCGGAGCGTGAACGTGGACAATGCGGTGGCCAACGCCATCGCGGGGGCTGGTCACTGGGCGTGATCGCCGAGATGCGCACGGGGGCTCCGTGGGGCGCGGTGGAACTGACGAACACCACCAATACTTACTCCTCGTCGCAGCGGCCGAACCTGAGCTGCGACCCGGCGCTCGATAGCGGCCGTTCGCGCGCGGACTACCTGGCGCAGTACTTCAACACCTCCTGCTTCTCGGCTCCCGGCACGGGCATCTTCGGCAACGCCGCCCGCAACGTCGGCTTCGGGCCGGGCTTCGTCGGCATCGACGCCTCGGTGACCAAGCGCTGGGCGCTCACCGAACGCTACGGCCTGCTCTTCCGCACCGACGTCTACAATGTGCCCAACCGGCCCAACTTCGCTTCCCCCGCCTCCGTGCGCGGCCGCGGCGACTTTGGCCGCGTGAACTCCACCATCGGCACGGGGCGGCTCATCCAGATGAGCGTGCGCTTCGAATTCTGACATCCAGGCAAACCCGCCCGGTACTAGCCAACTGGTACTGGGCGGGTGGCGCGCCATGGTGCGCTATCGCGGTAGGATGTAGGGTTACGCGGGCGTAGCTGGAGAGGGACCGGCGGCGCGGAAATGGAACATGTTTCAGGCCAAGCGGCAGGCAGCCTTCTCCACATGGCGGGCACCGGGACACGAGATCGAGGTCGTGTACTCGCAGGCCGTCATGCACGACATTGTGCTGCGCGCGCTCGACGGGTTGCACAGCATGCCGGGCGTGGGCCTCGAGGTTGGGGGGGTGCTGTTCGGCACGGCCGATGAGAGCGAAGTGCGCATCACGGCTTCGCGCGAATTGAGCTGCGCCCACGCCAAAGGGCATGTATTCCAGCTGAACGAAGCCGACGAGTCGCGGCTGGAGCGGCTGCTTTCCTATTACAAGGAGGAGCCGGAGCTGGCCGGGCTGGCTCCGGTGGGCTTCTACGTTTCCCGGACAAAACAGAACCTATCGCTCACCGAGGACGATGTTCGGCTGTTTGAGAAGTATTTCCCCGAGCCGCAGCAGGTGGTGCTGGTGGTAAAGGTGGCGCGCGGCCTGCCGACGCGGGCGGGCTATTTCGTGCGCGAACCCGATGGCGGGTTGCAGACGCTGATGACACACCGCGAGTTTGAGGCGGCGCCGGCGTCGGAGGCGGGCTTGCGGCCGATGTCGCGCGCCGAACGCGAAGCGGCCATTCCGCAGCGCACGGCAGCGGTGGTTCCGATTCGCCCGCCGGAAGAAACCGAAGGGGACGAACTGGAAGAGCCGGCCGCGGCGCACGAGCCCGGCTGGACGGTTCCCGAAGATCTGGTGGACCGGCCCAAACGCCATCCCTGGCCCTGGAAAACGCTGGCGGCGGCGTTGGCGGCGATTGCCGTGCTGGGCTCGCTCATTGTCTACATGCGCACGGCGCGGCGCCTCAGCGGACCGCGTCAATCGGTGGGCCTGCGACTGGTGGAGCGCAACGGCTTTCTGCTGGCGGAGTGGGACGGCAGCGCCAAACTGCTGGAGGGAAAGACGGGTGGCGCACTCGAAGTGGACGATGGCGAGCCGCGCCGCTATGTGATGAACGAGACGCTGTTGCGCGGCGGCCAGTGGCGCGTGCTGACGACGTCGGAAAACGTCATGGTGAAGCTGCGGCTGGGCGCCTCGGGTGAGCATGTGGAGTCAGTGCGCTACTTCGATCCCGGCGCTTCGGCGCGCGTGGTTCGCCCCGTGGCGGCCGATACGGCATCGGTGGAGACACAGGCGCGGCTGGAGGAAAAGCAGCGCCGGTTGCAGGAGATGATCGAGGCCAACAACGCCCTCGAGATCCGTCGTGAGTCACTGCTGGCCGTGGTCCGCCAGCAACTCGACAAGGCCAGCAAGGGAGGCGCCGAAACGGGCGCGCGGCCAGTGGTTCAGCTTCCGCCCAGCCAGGCGGCTGCTTCACCGGAGCCGCCGTTGCCGCCTCCTCCGGCGGCGAACACCGCCTCGTCGACTCCGCTCGATGCGCCGCCGGGCTTGGCCGGGCAAGCGGTCAGGCCGCCGTCGGCTCCGCCCGCCGGTCAAGTGGAGAGCACCGCGCCGCGTTTCACTGACCGTGCCCCAACGCCGCGCCCGGCCGCCCAACCGCAGAGCACCAGCACGGCCCCGGCCTACCAGGGGCCGCGCTCAGGCCGCGTCATCTGGACGGGCAGCCTGCCCCCGGCGGCACACTCGTCATCACAGGCAAGCAGGCCTCGCTGGGCACCATCACCGGCTCGCTGCCGGCCGCGCCGCTGCGCATCGGCGCCTACGCCGCCGAGTTGGGCGGCCAGGGTTTCACCGCCTTTAGCTCCAGTGCGCGCCACTCGCGCGGCAACATTGTCGAGCAGCCCGGCCCACAGAACGGCTGGCAGCGCACCGCCTACCGCTACGACCCGCGGCGCGCCTCCGAACTGGTTGTGGCCGAAGCGCCCTCAGCCGACAACAACTGGCAGCGGGTGCTCTTCCGCGCCGGTTCGCGTCCGGTGACGGCCATCCTCATCGACTGGGAAATCGCTCAGTAACCCGACTCCCCGGCCCCTCCGGAACCCGTAGGGATGCCTCCGATTTCACGCCATCGGATTCTTTGGGGTATCGCATGTTTACTTCCTTGCGTTTCGTCATCTTCTCTCTAGCGTTCTCCTGGCTGCCGCAGCAGGACTGCGCGCCCAGGTGGAGCAAGGCATCCTTCTCGGCACGGTGTCCGATCAATCGGGCGCGCGCGTTACCGGCGCCACGGTCACCATGGCCAACCTGTCCACCAACGTCACGCAGGTGACCCGCACGGGCGCCGATGGCGGCTTCCGCTCCGTGCCCCTGCGCACGGGCGTCTACAGCGTCAGCGTGGAGGCGGCGGGCTTCAAGAAGCTGGTGCGCTCCGGCGTCACGCTGCAGATTCAAGACGAGGTGCGCCTCGACCTCACCCTTGAGGTCGGCACGGCGACCGAGCAGATCACCGTCACCGCCGACGCCGCCCTTCTGCAAACCACCGAAGCCTCGCGCGGCCAGGTGATCGAGAACAAGAAGATCGTCGACCTGCCGCTCAACGGCCGCGACTATCTGCAACTGGCCCTGCTCACGGCCGGCACCAACGTGCCGCCCCCCGGTTCGCGCTTCCAGGGCTTCAGCTCAGGCGGCTTCCGTGTGAGCCACAACAACTACCTGCTCGACGGCATGGACAACAACTCCAACCAGCACGCCGCGCAGGGGCGCACGCCGCAGGTGATCTCGCCCTCCATCGACGCCGTGCAGGAATTCAAAGTGCAGACGACGAACTACTCGGCCGAGTTCGGCCGCAACGTCGGCGGCGTGGTGAACGTGGTGATCAAATCGGGCACCAACGAGTTCCACGGCGGCGTCTTTGAATTCGTCCGCAACGAGGCGTTCAACGCGCGCAACTTCTTCAGTCGCCGGGCACTGAGATCCCCGTGTTCCGCCGCAACCAGTTTGGCGGCTTCTTCGGCGGGCCGATTGTGAAGAACAAGACCTTCTTCTTTGTCGATTATGAAGGCACGAAAGAGTACACCGCCGGCACGGCGCAATCCACAGTGGCCACGGCGGCCGAGCGGCGCGGCGATTTCTCGGGCTCGTACTTCAACAACCAGCCGACGCAGATCTTCGACCCGGCCACCTATAACGCCACCACCCGGGCCCGCCTGCCCTTTGCCGGCAACATCATCCCCGCGGCGCGGATCGATGGCGTGGCCGCCAAGGTGGCCTCCTACTCGCCCCAACCCCAACCGCGGCAGCATCATCAACAACTACTTTTCCAACCCGCGCTCAAACGCCACCACGCACAAGGGCGACATCCGCATCGACCACACCTTTGGCCCCAACGACACCATCTACGGCCGCTACAGCCGCCAGGACTATCTGCTCACGCCGGAGTCAAACTTGCCCGCACCGGCCTTTGGCGGCGGCGATCCGGCGCTGAACAAGAACGAGCCGCAGTCGTTCGTCATCAGCCACGGCCACATCTTCACGCCGAACCTGTTCAACACCCTCAAGGTTTCCTGGAACCGGCTGCTCACCAACCGTTCCTCGCCGCTGGATGGCAACCTGAACCCGGAGATCGGCCTGAAGGGCGCCAACACGGAGTTGTCGGGCTTCGCGCTCTTCAGCATCAACGGCTACGCCCCGCTGGGGCCGCCGGCCAACAACCCGCAGTTCTCCGATTCGCAGACGCGCCAGCTCACCAACGACATGCTCTGGACGCGCGGCCACCACACGCTGAAGTTCGGCGGCAACTTCATGTTCATCCAGTCGCCCCACCTGCAGGCGTTCCAATCCAACGGCACCTTCACCTTCAACGGCAATTTCTCGCGCCAGAGCGCAAACAACACCTTCGGCAACTCCTTTGCCGACTTCCTGCTGGGCATTCCGTTCAATTCGCAATTGTCCGTGGTTTGAAAAGTACAACCGTTACTCCAACTTCGACATCGACGCCAACCGCGCCCGCCCGGAACTGCGCCTGGCCACCGACGGCGGCATCGCCGAGCGCTCCACCGTGCGCCCCGATTTCACCAACTTCGCCCCGCGCATCGGCTTCGCCTACCGCCTCGGCGCCCGCACCGTGATTCGCAGCGGCTACGGCATTTACTACGGCGGCGTGGACCACATCGGCGACCGCTTCCTGCACGCCAGCGCGCCATTCTTCTACCAGTCCGGTTTCAACAACGACTCCATCAACCCCACCATCCTGCTGCGCAATGGTTTCCCCGGAGGGCGCGACCTCATCTCGCGTCTCAACCTGCAGACCATCTCGCAGGACCGCACCAATCGCGCACCTACTCCCAGCAGTGGAACTTCACCATCCAGCGCGAACTTGGCAACAACATCGCCCTGGAAGTGGGCTATGCCGGCACGAAGGGCAACCGCCTGCTGCAGCGTTACGACTCCAACGCCCCGGCGCCCGGCGCGGGAAACATCAACGCCCGCCGCCCGGTGACCACGCTGGAGGTGCCGGGGCTGAGCTACATCATCCCGTCGCTGGCCGACACTTTCCGCCGCGAGTTCAGCGCCAACTCGAACTACAACGCCATGCAGATCAAGGTGGAAAAGCGCATGTCGGCCGGGCTCAGCCTGCTCGCCTCCTACGTTTGGTCAAAGACGATCAGCGACGCCCGCGGCGGCGCCGATGCCGGCGGCACGGCGCCCAACGCCGTACAGGACAAGAACAACTTCCAGGCCGAAAAGTCGCTTGCCGACGAGCACTTCCCGCATCGCTTCGTGATGAGTTCCAACTACGACGTGCCGTTCGGCCGCGGCCGGACGTTCGGCGCGGGTATGCCCCGCTGGGCCGACCTCATCATCGGCCAGTGGGCCGTGGGCGGGATTCTCACCTTCAACTCCGGCCGCCGCGTCAACATCGGCGTCCAGGGCGACCCGGCCAACGTCGGCACCGCGTCATCAGCGCGGCCCAACGCCGTGCCCGGCCAATCACCCAACCTGCCGGGCGAGGAACGCACCCTGGCCCGCTGGTTTAACACCGCCGCCTTCGTCCGCCAGCCCAACTTCACCTTCGGCAATGCCGGCCGCAACCTGGTGCAGGCGCCCGGCCTGCGCAACCTCGACCTGGCCATGTACAAGGTGTTCCGCTTCGACGAATCGCGCTACCTGCAACTCCGCGGCGAGTTCTTTAACGCCTCCAACACGCCCTTTTTCGGCGCTCCGGGCAATACGCTAGGCCTGGCTACCTTCGGCCTCATCAACGGCGCCGCCGACGCGCGCATTGTGCAAATCGCCGCGAAGTTCTATTTTTAGAGAGTGAAGGATTTCGCAAACGGAGGGCGTTTGCCGCCGAGCCGATCGAGCGCGTGGCTGCATATTGGAACGCGCGCCCGTGCAACATCCGCCATTCGCCGCTGCCTGTCGGCACGCGCGAGTATTTCGACGAGGTCGAAGCGCGCAAGTACCGCGTCGAGCCCCACATCCCCGCGTTCGCCGATTTCACGCGCTGGCGCGGCAAAAGGTGCTCGAGATTGGCTGCGGCATCGGCACCGACACCATCAATTTCGCCCGCGCCGGGGCCCTCGTCACCGCCGTCGACCTCACCGAGAACTCTGGCCTTAGCCCGCCAGCGGGCTCGCGTCTATGGACTCGAAGACCGCATCCGCTTCGTCCTGGCCAACGCCGAGGAGTTGAACCAGGCCCTGCCGCCCGAACCGTTCGACCTCATTTACTCCTTCGGCGTGCTCCATCACACGCCGCACCCGGACCGCGCCCTGGAGCAACTGCGCGCCTATCTGGCGCCCGGCACCTCGGTCCGCCTGATGGTGTACCACCGCTGGTCATGGAAGGTGTTGTGGATCTGGTGCACCCAGGGCGGTGTCCGGCGCTGGGATCTGGACCGCATCGTGGCCGAACATTCCGAGGCTCAAACCGGCTGCCCGGTCACCTACACATATTCGCGCTCTTCGGCGCGAAGTTGGATGGAGCGCCACGGCATCCGCGTCGAGCGCGTTGCCGCCGACCACATCTTTCCCTACTCGATCGAGGAATACAAGCGATTTGAGTATAAGAGGGTCTGGTATTTCCGCTGGATGCCCGCGCCCGTGTTCCGCCTCGCCGAGCGGGCCTTTGGCTGGCACCTCTGCCTGACCGGCACGCCCGACCCGGCCGCCCTGCTCAGGCCGGCCCCTTCCCTGCCCTCACCTCAGCCGGGACGCGCTGACGGTCCAGCTCTCCCAGCCTCAGCCGGAAAGTAAGCGGAATCCGCTGCGGCACGTAACACACCTTGTCGTCGCAGGCCTGGTAGAAGAACTCGCCGCTCACCACCAGTTCCTTGGCGTCGCCCAGCACGGCGCGCAGTTCGTTGGCTTGCCCCACGGTGAATTCACGCTCCACGGCGAAGCGGTGTTCATACACCGCCACCGTCTCGCCGATAGCCGGCAGACTTAGCATACGCGAGGCCGGGAAGCGCGGTTTGCCGGCCAGCCATGCGGCCCCGCCCGGCATCGTCCAACGCACGGGCAGATAGCCGCTCACCTCGGGAGCATAGACATGCATGCGCGGCTTCAGTTCCACTTCCAGGCGCAGCGTAATGACGCTGCCCGGCCACACGGCGGCGTTGCTGGCCCTGGCGCGAAGCGTGAGGTGGGGCGTAGTGGTCTCTTGCACGAGATCGCCGGCGGCATCGGGAAACTCGCGCGTCAGGATGGCTCCCGCCGTGAGCCGTTCGCGGTAGTCCTCCTCGAAATATTTCTTGCGGACCACACCCTGGGCGTCGAGCAGATAGGTGACCGGAAACGGGACTCCGTGAAACGGGCTATCGGCGGGAATATTCGTATTTAAGATTCCAAATCTCCGAATTACTTCCGATTTCGCATCACCAAGAAGAGGAAATCCGATGCCCGCGCGGGTCGCAAAGTGAGCCAGCATCGCGGGGCTATCGTAGGTGACAGCGGCAAGGCGAATGCCCCGCGCTTCAAACTCGGGCGCTTTTTGCCCCAACTCGACCAGTTGGGTCTTGCAGTACGGTCACCAATCGGCCGACCGCACAAAGGCCAGCAGCAAGCCGTTCTTACCACGCAGAGAAGCCAGATCGCGCAGGGCGCCGGTCTGATCGGCAAGGCGGAAGTCCGGCACGCGCTGGCCCACCTCCGGCCCCGACTGCAAACCGTTGCTTACCGCCGGCAGGGGGCGCAGACGTGGCGGGTCAGACTGGCCGTGGCCAGGCAGCGCTGTCAGCATGGCTAAAAGAAAGGCCGCCGCGGGCGCAGTGTTCTCAAAACTCATCGCCATGGGATCTCCTGTAGAATCATAGATGGCTTTCCCGCCGAAATTGGGCTTGCATCGCTGGCGCTTCGTATGATAATTGCAGTGGCAGGAGGATACCGGCCAAGCGCTGCAGCCGACTTGGGGCAGCTTGTGGACGGGGGTCACGCAGCCCCATCACCGTCAGGGGAGCCGATGAGCGACATGCCCTACAACTCGCATTATACTCGCGCGTGGCCGCCAAGCGCGCTGAGCGTGGAAGGAAGCCCCTATGGCAGGCCCCGGGAATGACTCCCGCAGCCATTTGCTCTTAACCTACTCGAGTCCGGATGGGCGGGCCAAGCGAATCAATCCTTCCAACGTATTTTGTAGGGAGTTTGGATGGGAACCCGAAGAGTTCGCCCGCCCCGGTTTCTGGTTGGGGCGCATCGCCGAGTCTGACCAGGAGCACTACCTCGACGCCCTCACGCGGGCCGCGCGCGAGGGGAGCGGCACGGTCAGCTATCCCTTCCAGTCGCGGAATGGGGAGTGGTTCGAGGCGCGGGAGGAGTTCCTCTGCGAGCCCATTCCGATGTACCCGGACTACCCGCTGGCGGGCATCCTGGTGGTCGGAGCCGGACCAGCCGCGCGGCTGATGCGGTTCAAGGAGGATGTGTGGAGCGCCTGGGCCTGCGCCGGGCTGGACTTCTTCACCCAGGTGCTGGCGGCGCTGGTTACCTCCACGCGGGCCGATTTCGGTTTCGTGGGCGGATTTGAGGAAAACCACGAGGGTCCGCTGGTTCGCACCTTTGCCGCGCGCCGGGGCGCTGCGGTGGCGGAGAATTTCGATTACCCGGTGAAGGACACGCCTTGCGAGCGTGTCTGGCTTGGGGAGACCTGCATCCACAACAGTGACGTGCAGACGCTCTATCCGCGCGATCCGCTGCTGGCCAGGGACCGCTTGCAGGCCTATTTCGGAGTCCCCCTGCTCGACAGCCTGGGCAAGGTGTCGGGCCTGCTTGTGTTGCTCTTCGCCGAACCACAGCCGGAGTTGCGGCGCTTTGCCGCCATGGTGGAGATCGTGGTGAGCCGCGCCTCGATCGAGTTTGAGCGCCTGCGCGAACAGCGCCGTCTGGCCGAGGGCGAAGAGCGCTTCCGGCAGATCGCCGAGACCATTCAGGACGGCTTCTGGGTGATGGACGCGGCGCAGCACAGGCTGGCCTACGCCAGCCCTTCGTTTGAACGCATCTGGGGTGCTTCGCCGGAGGCCATCCCGGACAGCGCGCAGTGGCGCGATCTGATCACCTCGCAGTCGGAGCTGTTGCACGAGATTCCGCTCACGCGCGAATTCCAGATCGCCGGCGGCGACGGGGCGACGCGCTGGATTCGCGACCGCTCGTTCCCGGTCACCGGGCCGGGCGGCGAATGCGAACGCGTGATCGGAGTGAGCCGCGACGTCACCGACGAAAAGCTCTCGCTGGAAGCCCTTTGGGAGAGCCAGCAGTTTGTGCTCACCGTGGCCAACGCCCTGCCCGCCCTGCTCTACCTGTGGGATCTCGAAGAGGGCCGCCTCTCGCTGGTGAACCAGTATTCGCGCGAGATGTTCCAGACCAGCCTCGCCGAATCCGACCCCGATGGCATCGATCCGCTCAAGGCCATCCACCCCTCCGACCTCGTGAAGCTGCGCGTGCTCCGCCGACAACTGGCCGGCGGGGAAAGTGGCGGTTCCATCACCACGTCGTTCCGCCTGCGGCAGGAAGACGGCAGCTACCGCTGGTTCAGCGGCCGCGAGACGGTGTTCCAGCGCGGCATCTCCGGCGCCGCCAAGCAGATTTTGGGCGTCGCCCACGACATCAGCGAGAACATCCGCCTCGAGCAGGAGCTGCTCTATAGCGCCCTGCACGACCGCCAAACGTCGCTGCCCAACCGCATCCTGTTTGAAGAGCGCCTGGAGCAGGCCTCCCGCCGCGCGCAACGCGAACCGGGACAGATCCTGGCCGTGCTGCTGCTCGACCTTGACCGCTTTCAACGCATCAACGACGGGCTTGGCCACAAGGCCGGCGACACCGTGCTGGTGGCCCTGGCCCGCCGCCTGGAGCTCTGCGTGCGCGAAGGCGACACCGTGGCCCGCTTCGGCAGCGATGAGTTCGGCGTATTGATCGAAGGGCTGCAGGCCCCCGCCGAAGCCCACCTGGTGGCCGGCCGCCTGCTGGCCACCGTCAGCCAGCCCGTGGAAGGGCTCTCGCAACCCGTCCACCTCTCGGCCAGCGTCGGCATCTCGCTCTCCCATCCCGGTTCGGCCGACCCGCGCGAGATGATGCGCGAGGCCGAAATGGCCCTCTCCAGCGCCAAGCAGCACAGCCGCGGCTCCTATCGCGTCTTCAATGCCGCCGAACATAGCAGCAGCGCCGGACGCTTGCGGCTGGAATCCGAACTGCGCGCCGCCCAGCAGTCCAACCAGTTCGAGCTGCTCTATCAGCCCATCTGCTACCTGGAATCGCGCGCCGTGGCCGGCTTTGAATGCCTGCTGCGCTGGCGCCACCCCGAACGCGGCCTGCTCTCACCGGCCGACTTCCTGCACGAGGCCTTCGAGGCCGGGTTGATGGAACAGGTCAGCGGCTGGGTGTTGCGCACGGCCTGCGCGCGGTTGTCGGAATGGCGCCGCATCCATCCCACCTTGTACCTCAGCATCAATATCGACGGCCGCCAGTTCAGTCAGCCCGACTTCGCTGCCCACATCGGCGCCCAATTGCGCGAGTCGCAGTTGCCGCCCGGCGCGCTGCACCTGGAGATCACCGAGACCGCCATTTCGAGCAACATTGAGGAGGCCGCCGCGCTGCTGCGCCGCATCCGCACGCTGGGCGCCTCGATCATGCTCGACGACTTCGGCATCGGCTTTTCGTCGCTGAGCCGCCTCAGCCGCCTGCCCATCGACGCGCTCAAAATCGACCGCAGCTTTCTCGAGTCGCTCGGCACCAACAAGTCCGATCCCGTCGTGCTGCGCGCCATGCTCACGCTGGCCCGCGACCTGAACATGGCCACCATCGTCGAAGGCGTGGAATCGGAACAGCAGGCGCAACTGTTGCGGGAGGCCGGCTGCGAGTTTGTCCAGGGCTATTACCTTTACCAGCCGCTGGACGAGGATGAAGCCGTGCGCCTCATCCGCCGCCAGAGCGCGGCGGCCAGTTGATCCAGGGCCGCGGGCGTCAACGTCGAGTTCTACTTGTTTCCCTTGCTTAAGCGCCGGAAGTACTCCGCCACTGACTCCTGATAGCCCGGCGGCACCGGCCGCGTCACCGTGCTGCGCACCTGGCCGGCGTTCTTGTCGTCGAGTTCCCGCCTGAGCTGCAGTTCGATTTGTTCGAGGCCGGCCAGCACCTGCGAACGCAACTGCTCGACCAACTGCGGATTGCCTCGGAAACGCGCCGGATCGAGCCGCTGCATCTCGCGAATCAGATCGTTCACCTCGCGTGACAGCTCCGGACTCTCGCCGCTCAACTGCCCGCGCATCGACTGCAGATCGCGCATGCTCTCGCGGAAGGACTGCTCGACGGCGCGCGGATCGGCCACGCCGCGGCCACCCGGCGCCGTGGGTGAATTCGTGCCGTCGTTCATCGCCGAATCGTTGTTGCCCTCGCCGCGCGAGCCGCCTGAAAACGTGCGGAACCCATCGTTGCCGCCCTGGGCCTGGCCGCTCTGGCGGCCGCCCTGACCTCCGGCCGCGGCGTTGCCGGGCTGCTGTCCGCCCTGGTTGCCCTGGCCCTGCTGGCCTTGCTGGCCCTGCCCCTGCTGCGAAGCGCTTTGCTGGCCCTGGCCGCGCTGGCCTTGCCCCTGCTGGCCTTGCCCCGGCTGACCCTGGCTTTGCTGGTTCTGCCCCTGCCCCTGGCCCTGCTGGCCTTCACCGCGCTGCCCGTCGCCCGGACGCTGACCCTGGCCCTGTTGCTGCCCGCCGCGGCGCCCGGCCGCTTCCATCTGCTGGCGCATGCGCTCCACGCGGTCGAGGGCGCTCTCCAGGCCCTTCTCTTTGGGATCCTGCTTGCCGCCCTGTCCGAGCATGCGCTGCGCTTCCTTCACCTGGTCGCGCAGCTTGTCGAGCATCTGCGTCACCGGAGCCTCGCGCAGGTAAGCATACTGTCCCATGCCGTTGCGAATGGCGTCGGCGCTGTACTTCAGCCGCAGGCCGAGTTCGTTCTGTTGCATCTCGCCCAACGCCTCGCGCAGCTTCGTCGCTGCCGGGCGATCGGTGGAGGCCATACTGCGCGTTGTCTCCTGCATCTCCTTTTCGAGGCGGTTCAGTTCATCGGCCATGCCCTGGCGCTGTCCGGCCAGCTCTTCGTTCTGGCGGCGGCTGCCCGCCGGATTCTGCCGCTGTTGCTCCAGCGCGCCCGGAGTGCCGTAGGCCTGGCGCAGCTTGTTGGTCAACTCGCGCTGCTGGTTGGCCAGCGCCTCGGCGCGCTCGGCGATGCGGTCCATGCGGTTGCCCGCGTCCTGACGCCGCATGCCGGAGATGGCGTCGGCCGCTTCGCGCAACCGCTCAGCCGCGCGCCGCGCTTCGGCTTCGTTGCCCTGCGCACCCTGTTCCTGGCCCGCCTGCGACGAGGCCGCGCGCCGCATATCCTCGGTCGCCTGCTTCAAACGCTCCAACGCGCGCTCGACACGGGGATCGATGCGGTCGTTCTCGCGGTTGCGGCTCACCTGCGGCCGCATCTGTTGCTGGCCCTGCTGCTGGCCCGACTGGCCGCGCTGCCCGGCCTGCTGCTGTTGCTGGCCCGATTGCCCGCCCTGCTGGCCCGAGGCTGACTGTTGGCCCTGCTGGCCTTGTTGGCCCTGCTGGCCTTGTTGGCCCTGCTGCCCTTGCTGCCCCTGTTGTCCTTGTTGTCCCTGCTGGCCCTGTTGACCCTGCTGTTGCTGGCCCTGCTGCTGGCCCGATTGCCCGCGTGAGAGCCGCTCCATCTGGCGTTGCAACTCCTCGGCCTCGCGCCGCAGCATCTCCTGCTGCCAGCGCTGTTGGAAGGTCTGCTTGTTCTTCTGTTGCTGCTGCGCCAGCTCTTGCTGACGACGCGCCAGTTGCTCCAGCTTCTGCAGCGCTTCGTCCACTTCCTGCTCGCGCTGGTTTTGGCCTGAGCGCTGCGAGCCGGTCTCATACTGGTTCTTCTCGGTGTCGAGTTCGAGGTCGAACAGGTTTTCAAGGTCGCGGCCGGCGCCGCCGCCGCCCCCGCCGCCGCCGCGTGAACCGAAGGCCACCTGGATCTGCCGGAAAATGGCCTCGGCCCGCAGCAGGTGTTGCAGCGCTTTCTGTTCGTCGGGCAGCGCCGTTTGCCACTTCAGGCCCTTTAGCTTCTCAGCCGCCGCACCCATCGCCGCCGCCGCTTCCTTCATGTTCGTCTGGAACGAGGCGAACTCCTGGTTCTCCCCGGTCAGCTCGCGCCGCTGCATGCGCGTGGAGAGCGACAGCGCCTGGTCCTTCAGCTTGGCCTGCACATCGGAGAGGAACTTGCCCACCTCGGCCGCTTCGGCCGGAGTCTGCTTCTTCTCCTTCGTCTGGTTGAAGGTCGCCGCGATGATCTCCTTCTGCCGCGCCGAGATGTTGTTCTGGTCCTGCTCGCCGCCACCGCCACCGCCGCCACCGCCCGATTGCTGGGCCTGCGAATACTCGCGCTCAAACGGCTGCGCTTCGATGAAGTACATGTCGGTGCGCGCCGTCGTGCGGGCGTCCTTGGCCGTGGCGTAGACGCTCACCAGGTCGCCCGGCACCAGGTTGAACTCCTCCAGCGCCAGCAGCACCGAGCCCTTCGCGTCGCGCTCGCCGCGCCGCGCCAGCACGCTCTTGGTCTGCTCCGCTCCGCCGTTCACCGAGTAGTGGAGGTTCACCTCGTTCAGTCCGAAATCGTCGCTCGCCTCCACCTGCACGGCCACCTCTTCAATCGGGCTGGCCTTGTAGTCGCGCCCCGGGCGCGAGATGCGGATCTCCGGCTCGTTCTCGGTGCGCACCTCGATGAAGAAGTCTTCGGTGAGGCGCACCGTCTCGCCACGGTCGATCGCCGCCACGTGGTACATGCCGTCCTTGGTGATGCGCAGCAGGGCGCGGTAGCGGGTGTCGTTGATCTTCTCCAGCGCCATGCGGCTCTGTCCGTCGACGATGATCGCCCCTTCGGCGATCGGCTTGTCGGTCTCCACCTCGAGCGTTGCTTCGGTGCCTTCCACTGCGCGCAGATCGCCTCCGCGCTCTTCCACCACCGGCTGCATGCCCGTCCACGCCGGAAACTTATAGCTGACCTTGATGCCCTTCACGCGCGGCAAATCGAGCACGCGGATGGTGAACGTCTTCGATTGCAGCGCGCCGCTTTGGACGTAATACTCGACGTTCTCGGCCAGCCCGGCAAAGAGGAACTCATACGCCGCGCTGCCGGGCGCGCGGTTCATCGCCACCGGCTCCCACTTCGCGCTGCTTGCGTACTTGGCAAACAGCCGCACCTCGCGCGGATTGAAGCCCATCGGCTCGGCTTTGATCAACTGGTCGGCATTGCGCCGCACGGCCGTATTGCCCGGCTGCACCTTCAAGTCGTAGAACGCCGGCGCGCCGCCCTTGGGCGCGCCCGCCCACAACAGCGATGCGCCATGGCCCCAGTAGCCAGGCCCGGCCACAATCAGATAAATGAGGATGCCCACGCCCGCCACGGCGCCTGATAACCACGCCGCCAGGCGGCCCGACGGCACCAATTCTTCCGGTTGGCTGCGCTCGGCCACGCGCATCGTGTCGGCGGCCAGCAGATTGAGGAACGGATCGTCGGGATTCTCCCGCTCGCGCTCGGCCACCGTCAGCAGCCGCTGCTGAAAATCGGGAAACGCCTGCTCGGCCCGCCGCGCGGCCACGAACTTATTCAGCCGCTTGATGGGCCGCCACAAGGCCAGCACCACGACGGCGATCAGCGCCGCCCACAACAGCACACGGGCCACCGTCACCGGACCGCTGGCAAAGGCCAGCGCATTGAGCACGGCCACCAGCAGCAAGGTAACACCCAGCGCCACCGCCGCCAGCACCAGTGCGCCGCGCAGCGCGGTTCCCAGTCCGCAGCCTGCTTTGCATCCGGTCCAAATACGCGTTCAATTCGTCGAGCGGCCTCATTACGCCTCCTGCTCCACTCCCAGATACCGGCTGGAAAACACTGACTCGATGACCGCGGCCAGCAGCGCGGCCAATAAAAGATGCCACCAGAAAGGATGCACCTGCTCTTCTTCTTTTTTGCCCGTTGCGGCCGGCCCCTCGCCAGCCCTCGCGTCACCGGAGGCGGAACCGCTCCACAGTTGCCGGGTCTCGTCCGGAATGAGACCCAGGTCGGATTCGCGGCGGTCCGCGTTTACTGCGATCATCTCATGTCTGCCATTGGCTCGCCGGATTTCAAAGTAGCCTTCGCGCTCCACGCGGAAGCTCGCCGCGCGCGAGGCCTCGGAGAGCGACAGGGCTCGCTTGCCGTCCGGATCCATCACCTCTACGCCCAGCGCCGTTTCCCGCTGCGCACGCAACTCGATGCTCGTGCCCACGGCGGCCACGCTTTGCCGCTCGTCGACGCCCGCCATGTAGCGCGCCGACTGTTCGGCAAAGGCGACAAAGGCGGGCGACAGCGGAAAGTCGTTGGTCAGGTTGTCGAGCCCCGAGGCGAACACGAGCACGCGCCCTTCGCCGACACGCTTTTCATAGAGCAGCGGCGTTTCATCGGTGAGCCGCGCCAGCATCCGCGTGCCCGCCGCCGGCGTGCGCACGGCATAGTAAAATCGCACGCCCTGCCAACCGCCCGCTTTCGCCAGCGGGGCAAACGTGGAATCTACATAGCCCACCGAATCAAACCGCGCCCCATCGCGCGAATAGTACTTGCCCTCGGTGACCGGATCGCCGATCACCGGCAGCCGGTTGCGCCGCGCCGACGACGGCCCGAGCGCGAGCATCACGCTGCCGCCCGTCTGCACATACTTGGTGAGCGACTCCTCGAACGCTGCCGGCAGCGACAACACGTCGGCAACGACGACGAAGGCATAGCGCGACAGGTTAAGCCCGCCCGCCTGCTCCACCGGCATCGCATCGAGCGTGAACGCCGACTCGCTGGCCGCGCCCAGCGCCGCGCGATAGTACAGCGGCGAGCGGCTGTCGCGCCCTTCGTGCACCATCAGCGCCTTCTTCGGATCGGCGCGCTCGACGGCGAACAACATACGGTCATCGCCGGGCAGCGCATCGTTGCCATCCACGCGCACCTCGCCCTTGGCGAAGCCGTAGTTGGCCTCCAGCCCAATGAACTCCACCGTCGCCCGGCCGCCCGCCGCCAGTTCAACAGGCTTGGTTTGCAGCACGCGCCCATTCACCACCAGCGACACGTTCTTCTTGGCCGCCTGTGTCTCGTAACCCGCCACCGTCGCCTGCACGCGGGCCTTCTTGGTATCCCACACCGTGGCCGGCGCGTTCACCGTCTCCACGGCGAAGTTGCCCTCAGCGCCGTTGGCCACCGCATGCAGCTTCAACTCGGCCCCGGTGGGCATTTGCAGGTCGTTGAATCCGGCCGGCAGGCCCGTGCGTTGGAAATCGCTGAACAGGTGCACCTCCAGCGGCGCGCGGGCGGCGTTGGAGATGCTGCGCACGGCGCGCGAGAACTCGCCGAAATTCGTCTTGCCGTCGCCGGGGCGGATCGACTCAATCGCCGCCCGCAGCGCCCCCGCGTCCTGCTCGGGCTTGGTGAGGATGTCGGCCTGGTTGCCCAGCGCGATCACCTGCACGCGCTTGCCGCCCTTGCCGGCGATGATGCCCGCCGCGCCCTGTTTCGCATCGGCCAGCCGCGTGCCCGCGCGCATGCTGAAGCTGTTGTCCACGGCCACCACCAGCAGCGCTTCGCCGCGGTTCACCGGCGTCATGCTCTTCCAGAACGGATTGGCGAAGGCCAGCACGATGAGGAACAGCAGCAGCAGCCGCAGGGCCATCAACAGCAGATAGCGCAGCCGCCGGTGTTTGATCGAACTCTGCGTGCGCTGCTCAAAAAACATCAGCGAGCTGAACGGCAGCGGCTCGGTCTTATGCTGGCGCAGCAGGTGAACGTAAATGGGCAGGCCCAGCGCGGCCAGTCCGGCGAGAAACCATGGCGCGAGGAAGCCCATGCTAGAACCTCCCCTGGCGGATGCTGAGATACTCGCGCAGCGCTTCGTCCAGCGGCCGGTCCGTGGTCACCTGGAAGTAATCCATACCACCGCGCTTGGCGCTGTCGCGCATCGACTGGATGTGCGCGTCGATCTTCTCGCGGTACTCCCCCTGCGCGTAGTCGGGCGACACCTCCATCGAATCGTTCGTCTCCATATCGATGAGGATCGCCGGACCGCGCAGCTTCGGCCGCACCTCTTGCGGGTCGAGGACATGAAAGAGGATCACCTCGTTGCCCCGGAACCGCAGCGGCGCCACGGCCTTGACGATCTCCTCGGGCTGGGCCCAGAAATCGCTGATCACCGCCGCAATGCCGCGCCGCTTCATAAACTCCTGGAAATGTTCGAACGGCCGCAGGAAGTCCGTGCGCGCCCTTGGCTCGGCCTTCTCCACACCGTGCAGCAGGCGGTGCAGTTGGCCTTGCCGCGTGGAAGGCGGAATGAAGTTGCGCACCTCGTCGTCAAACACGATCAGCCCGCAGGCGTCGCGCTGCTGCGAGGCCATGTAGCAAAGCGACGCCGCCAGGAAGCGCGCGTAGTCCATCTTGTTCACCGCGTGCGACCCGTAGGCCATCGAGTTGCTCGCATCGAGCAGCACGGTCAACTGAGAATTCGTCTCGCCGCGGTAGCGCTTCAGCACGATGCGCTCGGAACGCGCGTAGACGTTCCAATCCACCTGCCGCAGGTCGTCGCCGGGCGTGTAGCTGCGGTATTCGGCGAACTCCTGCGAGAAGCCGAAATCGGGCGAGCGGTGCAGGCCCGCTACGAAGCCGTCGACCACGGTCTTGGCCACCAGGTCAAGGCCGTTGACCGCCGCCAGAACTCTCGGCTCCAGGTATCGTTGCAGCATGGTTGTCGTGCCTTCCGGGCTTATGCCCTCGGCGGGGGAATCTGTTCGAGGACCTTCTTCAACAGCGCGTCCGAGGTGAGCCGTTCGCTCTCGGCGTGGAAGTTGAGCAGAATGCGGTGGCGCAGCACGGGGATCGCCAGCGCCGTGATGTCCTCATAGGTGACGTGGTAGCGCTTCCGCGTGAGCGCGCGGGCCTTGGCCGCCAGCACGAGGAACTGCGCCGCGCGCACGCTGGCGCCGTAATTCACATACTTCTTCACGATCTCCGGCGCTTCAGTGGTGGAAAAGCGCGTCGCCCGCACGAGCTGAATGGCGTACTTGGCCACCGACTCGGCGATCGGCACCATGCGCACCAGCTTCTGGTAGCCGACGATCTCCTCGGCGTTGGTTACCACCTCGAGCTTGGCTTCGTGCGTCGTCGTGGTCAGCCCGATCACCGACAGTTCATCCTCGGCGCTCAGGTAGTCGAGCACGGTGTTGAAGAGGAAGCGGTCGAGCTGCGCTTCGGGCAGCGGGTAGGTGCCTTCGAGTTCTATCGGGTTTTGCGTGGCCAGCACAAAGAACGGCGCCGGCAGATTGTAGTGATTGCCGCGCACCGTGCAGGAACGCTCTTGCATCGCTTCGAGCAGCGCCGATTGCGTCTTGGGCGGCGTGCGGTTGATTTCGTCGGCGAGCAGAATGTTGCCGAAGATCGGCCCCTTCACGAAGGTCCACGTGCGGTGGCCCGTCGTCGGATCCTCCTCGATGATGTCGGTGCCGGTGATGTCGGTGGGCATCAGGTCAGGCGTGAATTGGATGCGCTTGAACTCCAGGCCGAGCGTGGTGGCGATGGTGCGCACCATAAGCGTCTTGGCCGTGCCCGGCAGGCCCGTGATCAGGCAGTGGCCACCCACGAACAAGGCAATGAGAATTTGTTCCAGAACCTCTTCCTGGCCGACAATCACACGGCGCACCTGCTGCGTGATGTCCGCGTAGCACTGCTGGAAGCGGTCGACGCGCGCCTTCAATTCGGCGCTGTCCAGATTCAGTTCCGTCATCGTCGACATGTTGTTATCGTTTCTCCTTCTGCCCAGCATCGCCCGCGTTCAATTCGAGCATCAACTTCTGCGCCGGCTTGAATCCCGGCGCGGCCTCCAGGGCCAGAAACACCTGTTCCCCGGCCTTTGACCGCTGGCCCGCCTGCAAATACGCCTTGGCCAGATCATAGTGCGCCGAGGCGGCGTCAATCGGCCCGCCCGCCACCACGGCTTCAAACTCGCGAATGGCATCCGGCACATGGCCCAGCGCCAGGCTCAACTCGCCCAGCTTGCGGTGCATCGGCTCATCCTTGAGCGGATAGATGTAGTTGATCTTGGTGAGCGTGCGCGCCGCGGCCGCCTTGTCGCCCGCCTCTTCCTGCAGGCCGGCCAGCTTCTTCAGCGTCTCGGGCATCTTGCCGCCCTTGTTCGCATACTGCTCGAGCAGCTTGCGCGCGTTCGGCTTGTCCTTCAACTCGAGGTAGGAATCGGCGCCGATTTCATACACGCTGCCCGGCTCAACAAAGTCCGGATAGATCTCGATCAACTCCTTGGCCTTGGCCACCATCGCCGCGTGATCGGAGGCGCGCTTCAGCGTCGCCAGCGCCGTCATGCCCTTGCGCCAGTCGTCATACTTCGTCACGGCCTGCCCGGCTTCCTTTTCCACCCAGGCGAGGAACTCTTTATCGAAGGCCTCGGGCTTCATACCCAGCGCCTGCTCGATCACCTCGGGCGTCGTCTTGCGCTTGGCGAACAGGTGCATCATTTCGAGCAGCTTGTCGTAGCCCCATTTGCCGTTGATGTAATCGCAGATGCGCCCGGCCTGGAAGTAGCTCACCACCACCTGCTGCGGGTACTTCGGGCGGATGAAGCCGCGGTCAAGCTCAGCCACCGGCAGCAACTGCTTGCCCTTGATCGCGCCGAGAATATCGGGCGTCATGCGGTCGCCCCAATCGGGTTCGATGGCCGTCTCTTCGTGCACGGCCAGCCCTTCGGTGAACCAGCGCGGCACGCGGTGTTTGGTCGCCGTGAGCACAAAGACGTGGCTCAACTCGTGCCACAGTGTGCTGGCCCAGTGGAACGTCCCCGGCTTGCGGCCCGAGGGTGAATCCATCGCCACCACGTTGCCGAACGTCACGCCGAGCGCGCCCAACCCCGGCATGCCCATCGTGCGCACGGCGAAGTCTTCGTGATCGGGATAGACCTCCAGTTGCACCGGCGCGCCTATGGTGAGTTTGTACTTCTTCTCAAACGTCGCCACCGCCTTTTCCAACTCCGGCTGGAAGTAGACGCGCAACTGGTCGGCTTCCTTCTTATGCAGCTTGAGAATCGTCTTCGGCGTCGTATAGGTGATGAAATTGGCGTAGCTGTCGAGCAGCCGCAGTGAGTTGATCGTCGGGTTGTTGTCGTACTTGTTGTTGAAGCAAAGCTCCAACTGCTGCCGCGCCTCTTCGTCCTTGCCTACGCGCATCAGGTTGATGCCCATCTCGCTGCGCGCCGCCCAGTTCTTGGGGTCGCGCTCGATGGCCTTGCGGTAGTGCGCGATGCCGTCCTCGTAGCGGCGGTTCAACACAAGATGATGGGCGACGATGGCATGCGCCTCGCCGTAGTGCGGGTTCACCTTCCACACCTGCTCCAGCAGCGCGTCGGGCGAGCGGTCAGCCAGCGCCTCGATGGCTGCCTTCACGGCGATGGCGTCGAAGGCGTTAGGCGAAATGGCGAGCGCTTTGTCGGCCTCGGCCAGGGCGCGCTTTTCGTCGGAATCCTCAAGCGCGAGGTTGGCCAGCAGTTCGCGGCCCTCCACCAGATTGGGGTCCTCTTCCACCGCCTTGTGCGCCAGCTCAAGCGACTTGCTGGAAAAGCTCTCCGCCGACACCAGCGCCATGCCGAGCATGGCATGGGCGTTCTTCTCGTCGAGCTCCAGCGCCTCCTGGAACAGTTTCACCGCGTCGTCGAGGTTGAAGCGCTCCAGGAACAGCCGGCCCCACCGCACGCGCACGTTGGCGTCTTTCGGCGCTGCTTCGGCGGCCTGTTTGAACTGCGCGTTGGCGCTCTTGTAATCGCCGATGCCCCAGGCCCCTTCGGCCCGTTCGGCGGCGCTGCGGCTGTCGAGCAGCTTCTCAAAGCAGCTTTCGGCCTGGCTCTCCTGGCCCAGATGACGCGCCTGCCAGCAGGCCTTCGCCGCCGCCGTCATCACCTCGCGCGAGCCCGCCTGGCGCGGCTTCTCCGATTGCTGCGCGCTCAACCCCGCGAGCAACGCCACGGCCACGACAACAGCCGACACGCCAACCGGAATGGCCATACGCCTTCCCATCGCTTATTTATCCAACTCCTCTTGCAGACGCGCAAGCTCGATCAGCGCCGCCGACATCTGCTTGCGGTAATCCTCGAGCGCCATCGCCGCCTTCTCATACTTCAGCTTGTCAATGCGCTGTTCGATCTGCTCCTTGCGCACGAGCAACTGGCGCTTGGCCGGATCAGCCGCCGCCCTCTGCGCGCTGCCAATGCGCAATAGCGGGAACGAGGCCGCGAGCAATCCCTGGCCGTTGGCCGTCGAAGGCGCGCGGACGCCTTCGCCCGCGCCTGTGTCTTCCATCACGGCGTGCTCGGTGGCCAGCCGCTTATTCGTTTCGTAGAACTCCACCGTCTTGCGGTCGGCAAAGCGGTAGGCTTCCAGCGCCGAGACCACTTCGTTCTTGTCCGAATCGGCCGACGGATCGCGCAGCGCCTCCACCCAGTAGCGGGCAAACACGGTGGCGTTGCGTTCGCTGCCCGCCTTGGTGGCCAGGATCACGGCGCGCTTGGCGCGCTGCAGGGCTTCGAGCGAGCCGCCGCTGGCGCTGGTCGTGTTCACAACCAACTGCCGCCCGGCCGGCACCTTATCGCACAGCGCGGCCAGTTCCGTGCCCGAGTAATCCGGCCCGGGGATGTTGAACTTGTATTCGGCCCCATCAAAGCTGCCGTGGCCGATCAGCAGCAGCACGAAGGCGTCCTCGGCCTTGGCCGTGGCGGCGATCTTCTCAAACGCGGCCTTGATCTGGTCGCGCGTGGCATCGCTGCCGGAGAGCGTGACCACGTTCACATCGCCGCCGCTGCCACGCAACAGCTTCTCAACGTCCTTGGCCTGGGCCGAGAAGCGCTGCTCGTAGTCCTTCTCGCCGCCCAGTCCGGAGATGGTCAGATAATGCGTTGCCGCCGCCAGCGGCCAGGCCGCCAGCGCACAGGCCAGAAAGGCAATCCTCATACCACGCCCCACTTCCGCCGCAGCAGCCACTCGGCGCCCTTGAGCAGGCACAGCAGCAGGAACACCACCGGCAGATTCCACAGGTCTTTTGTCTCGCGCACGGTGATGCCGGCCTCGGAGAGCGAGACTTCATCGGGCAGCTTGCTCAAATCGTTCGGCCGCCAGTATTTGCCGCCCGTCATCGCGGCCAGCTTCTCCAGCAGGTCGCGGTTCTGCTGCGTGTGGAAGTTCTCGGCCACGCCGTCCTGGCGCTCGAAGGTGAACACGTCGCGGCCCACTTCTTCCTCGCCGCGTTTGGCGACAGCTTCGGCCACAAACTGGCCGGGGCGATCGGTCATCCACTCGCCGGCATACTGGCCCGGCGTCACCGGGTCGGGCTGCAACTCGACAACGCCGCCGCTGGCTCCCGGGCCGAGAATCCGCACCTCCACCTTGGCGTCGGCGGCGGGCAGATAGTTGCGGTCACGCACATCCACATTGAGCTTCAACTTCGCTTCATCCACCAGCACCTGCCGTGGCGTGGACGACACCACGCGGCCCGGCGATTCGCTCACGGCCCAGCGCAGCAGTTGCCGCCAGAACACCTCGTGCGTCATGTCTTCCACCGGCTGCTGCATCTGCCAGCGCCAGGTATCGCCGGCGACCACGGCCGTGCGCCCGCGCCCGTAGTTTTGCACCACCAGGAACGGCGAACGCTTGCCCGACACTTCGGCCAGCACCGAGGCGCCCGGCTTGGGCGCGCCCACCTCCTGCCAGGACATCAACGCGGGCAACTTCTTCCAACGCGCGGCGTTCTTCACGGAATCTTCTTCCAACCGGACGAGCGGACTTTCCACGCCCGCCGCCGTTAACTCTACTGGCAACATGTCGCGGTGGAAGGTTCCCTTTCGGTCGGGCAGCGAAACGGGCAGCATTTCGGCGAGCGCCGAGCGCGCCCAGCCGCCTTCGCTCATCGCCGAACGCCCGGCGAGCATGAGGAGCCCGCCGCCGCGGCGGTCAACAAACTGCTTCAGAAGCTCCTGCTGCGCGGTGGTGAAGTAATTCAGCTCGACGCTGCCGATGATCACCGCCTGGTAGCCGAACAGCTCATCGACGCTCGCCGGGAAGCCCTGTTCGAGGTCGCGGTTGCCGTTGTCGACGCCCTGGATGTAGTTCTTGTTCTGCGTCGTGCGCAGCAGGCTCACCAGTTGGATCGACTTGTCCTCTTCCACGGCGCGGCGGATGAACTTGAACTCCCAGCGCGGCTCGCCCTCAATGTAGAGGACCTTGGGCTTGGTGCCGGTGAGGTTCACCAGGCGCAGCACGGCGTTGTTGAGCGTGTTCTCCTCGCCTTGCAGCGGGTCGGCCGAAAAGGTGAAGCCGCGCGCCCCGGCCGCTCCGGCGCTGAAGGTGAGCGTCTCGCTTTGCACGCGCCCGTCGCCCTGGATCTCGACTTCCTTGCTCGCCACCACCTTGCCGCCGTCCTTGGCCGTGACGCGGACCTTGCGCCCGGCCGCGCCATAGCTGCTCAGGTTCACCTGCACGGAGATGCGCGACTCGGCCAGTGCCCGCGCCGGGGCCACCACGTCGGCGATCTCGATATCAAGCGAGGGCCGCTCCTTGCCCACGCCCACGGTGTGAATGGGAATGCGGCGCGAGCGGATGTCGGCCAGCGCCGAGGCGTCCAGGCCGCCCGAGTTTTCCGCGCCATCGGTGACCAGCACCACGGCCCCCAGCGGCAGTCCGGCCGACTCCTTGGCCAACTGCTGCAGCGACGCGCCGAGTTGCGTCGACTTGCCGGCCATGGTGAGGCCCTTCAAATCGTCGACGCGCTCCAACACATCGCTGGTGCGGTAGATGCGCGTTTGGAACTTTCTCTTCAAGGCATCGAGCGTGCCGCTTTCGAGCGCTGCCCGAGCGGCCTCGCCGCGGCGCTTGCCGTCTTCGCTGATGGCCATGCTGCGCGAGTCGTCGACGACCACGGCGACAATGTTTTGCTGCGGCTTGAGCGAGGTGAGCGTGAGGGCGGGCTGCCACAACAGCAGCAGGAGCGCAACCAACAGCCCGGCCTGCAAGGCCCACAAAATTGCACTGCGCCAGCCGCGCACGGCGCTCACCGTGTCGCCCTGACGCCGCCACCACATCCACCCCAACGCGCCCGCGCCCGCCAGCATCGCCACCGCCAGCATCCACAGCGGCCAGCGGGCCAGAAAGACCCATTCGCCTTTTGCGTACGCCGAGAGTGGATAGCGGAAGAGGAGTTCGAACATCGAGTCCTAGTGCGTCATGGAATAGACAATGTAGTTGATGCCCACGCGGTAGGCGAGCGAGGCATAACGCTCGGGATATTGCGGGTGGTCGGCCCATTCCCAGGCGTCGCCGAGGTCCATATTGTGGCAGATGCCGACCATGAGGCGGCCCTTGTCGTCGTAGATGCCGCGCCAGCGGCCGAGAAAGCCGTCGTTTTCGGCCACGCGGCCGGTGAAGAGATATTGGATGCCCGGCACCTGAAAGCGGTCGTCCAGATCGTACAGAGCGTGGAAGATCTGATCCTTGTTCTCCAGTTCGACCACGGGCCGGTCAGGGAACACCTTCTGCATGCTGGCCATGAAGATGTCCCATTCGAAGGTGCCGTGGAAGTCGTCGGTCATCATGAAGCCGCCCTTGAGCAGGTACTCGCGCAGCTTCTTCACCTGGGCGTCGTTGAGGCCCCAGCGGCCCACTTCGGTGGCGTAGATCCAGGGATAGTTGTAGATTTCGTCGGACTCGAGATCGACCACGTGCTCGACGCTGCGGATGTTGAGGCGCGTGAGGCGGCGCACGCCTTGGACGAACTGGCGGTCGGCCTTGGGGTAGTCCGTGGCCCAGCTTCCGCCGGCGCGGCCCCAGTAACCGTTGCGCATGGCCGGGTAGCGCAGGCGCGCGAACACGAATTCGGTTTTGTCGTTGCCGTCGGCGGGGAAGGGCGCCGGGTTGTCTTCTTCGTCGAGGAAGGATCGCAATCCGCGACCTCGCTGGAACGCGGACAGGCCGCTCCAGAGCGTTAAACCCAAGGCGGCCACCGTCGCAATTGTGCGAAGTTTCATGAGCCAGCCCTCAACTGTTCCATACCATATCACGCCCGACTCATATTGGACGCCCGCCGTTGCGCAAAGTTACGGATTCATGGCCCGTGCGGCGCTTTCCCCGGCCACACGTTACAATCGGCCCATGTTCTGCTGCGAACAGCTTGGCGAAATGGCCTCGCGGGGTTTTGTGGTCAACGAGCCTATCCACAAGCTCGCCAACGGGCGCATCCTGACCGAGATTGATACGGACTATTTTCTCTGCTTTGGCGAGGAGAGGCCGAGCTATGTGGGGTTGCACTATTGCCCGTTTTGCGGGCGGTCGCTGTCGCGCGAGTTGTGGAACCGGGAGAAGAAGAAGTAGAGGGGTGAATTTACGAGCGCACAGGGCCGTGGCGTCGCGGTTTGCCGCCCGGCTCCTTTGTGCGCGGTGGCGGTCAAGCCCGCACAGGGCCGTGGCGGCGTCTTCTGCCGCCCGGCTCCGTTGTGCGGGATTCGATCAAAAATTCAGTTTCAGGGCCAATTGGCCGACGCGCGGCAGGCCCACCGTCCCTGTGATCGCCCCAAACTGGCCGCTGCCGAAGGCCGTGTTCGGCAAGCCGAGATTGGCGCGGTTGAAGAGGTTGAAATATTCGGCGCGGAACTGCAGCGTGTAGCGCTCCCTGATCGTGGTGTTCTTGATCAGCGACAGGTCGGTGTTTTTGAATTCCGGCCCGCGCACGTCGGGCAGGGCGCGGCCGACGTTGCCATTGCTGAAGGAGGCCGGGAGCGTGAACTGGGTGGTGTCGAACCAGCGGGTAATCTGTTCGCCACGGGTGCGGCCGCCGGGGAGGCGGGCGCTGAGGCCTGTGGAGTTGGGGCGGTTGCCGCCGCCGGGGATGGGCGCCGAAAGCGCCAGCGGGACGCCGCCGCGGTAGCTGGTGACCCCGTTGAGCTGCCAGCCCTCCAACAGCTTCGCCGCCACGCCCTTGGCCGTGCCGCCGATGGCTTTGCCAGGGCCAAACGGCAGTTCGGCGACGAAGCTCACCGTGAGCGACTGCGCAACGTCCATGTCGGAAAGCCCGCGCTCGGACCTCAGGTCATACCAGTTCTGCACCGTGCCCAGCGCCGTCGGCCCGATGGGGGCCACCTGGCTGGCGGCGTCGGTGATCAGCTTGCCAGCCGTGTAGGCCACCAGCGCACTGATGCCGCGCGAAAACCGCCGCTCGGCCTTCACCTGCAGCGAGTGGTAGACCGAGTTGGCCATCGTCATGTTGACGTTGTTGACGCTGGTGAACTGCGGCATGGGCAGCAGCAGTTGCCGCCGCGCTACGCGCTGCTGGCTGAGCGTGCCCACCGGGATGCGGCCGAAGAACGGGTTGTCGACCAGCGTGTTCAGACCCGTGCCGAGCGAGAGATATTGCGGGTCGAGCGCGTTCATCTCGCGGTTGCGGAAGCCGAGGTGGACGCCGCGGCTGCCGGCGTAGCTCACGTCGGCCAGCACGCCCCACGGCAGTTCGCGCTGGACGTTGAAGTTCCATTGGTAGTTCTCGCCGGTGATGGGGCGTGAGTCCCACACCTGCGGCGCCTGGCCGAGGAAGGTAGAGGTGCCGAGGCTGTCGCGGCTGGGCGGCACGAGCCCGTCAGGATACGGATTAGCCAGCGTCCGGAATGGCGTGACGCCATTGTCGAGCGAGGCGAGCATCGGCGTGGTGGCGCTGTAGCCGTTGGAGGCGTGAAGCCCACGGCGTTGTTCGAGATGTCGAGGGGAGAGAAAAAGACGCCGGCGCCCCAGCGCAACACGGTCTTGGCGCCGAGCGCGTAGGCAAAGCCCAGCCTCGGCGCGATGTTGTTTTTATCCCAGCTGTAGACATAGCGGCTGCCGAGGTCGTTGCCGGCGAAGCGCAACCCGCCGCTGAGGTTTGGGAAGGCGGCGTTGCGCACGGGCGAGGCGACATCGACATCGAAGGCGTTCATCTGGTTGTAGCGCTCGGTGTAGGGCGACTCGGTTTCATAGCGCAGACCGATGTTCATGGTGAGCTTGTTCGTCAACCGGATGTCGTCCTGCAGGTAGAAGCCGTAGTAGTAGTTCTGCATGGCCGTGCCGACGGTGGAGGGCACGTTGCCGGAAGCGGGAATGCCCAACAGGAGGCTGGCCACGGCGCTGCCCGTGTTGGTGAACACGTTCGGATTGGGGCCGCGCGTGAAGACGCGGGTGTAATTGTAGACGCCGCCGCCGTTGCCGAGATTGAAGAAGTTGATGCGCTTCAGGCGCACATCGCCGCCCCATTTCAGATTGTGGCGTCCGATGGTCTTGGTCACCGAGGCAAGCAGGCTGTGCGTGTCGTTGCCGTTGTCGAGCACGCTTTGGCCGCCGAGGGCGGCATACTGTTCGACGTTGGTGGTGGGGAAACACGGGCACCTGGAACTGGCTCACCAGACTCGCAGGCAAGCCGACTTCGCGCTGGTCAAAGCCATAGCTGCGCGTCTGGCGCAGTTGATACCAGCGGGCGAAGCCGTAGCGCACGCTCAGCAGCGTGGTGGGGCTGAGGACGAAGGTGTTGTCGAGCGCGGCGGTGTGCTGCGTGAAGGGTGTCGTGCCGACGGCGCCCGTGCCTGAGGTGGCGACGTTGTTGAAGTAGTCGGGCTGGGCCAGCGTCGTCTTGTTGCGCGCGAAGCGGCCGAAGGTGCGCCAGGTTTCGCTGAAGTTGTGGTCGACCTTGACGGAAAACTGGTCGCTATCGATGGCGCGGCCGGCGTTGGAGATGAAGTTGTTGAAGTTGGTGAACGGATCGCCCTGCACGTTGGGCTGCGGGTAGTAGGCGATGAGCTTCTGGGCGATCGGGCTGACGCGGTTCGAGGGCAGCCTGTTGCCGGCGAACGGAAGCCGCGCGGTGGAGGAACTGAGCGGGTCATAAATCGTTACCAGCGCGCCATTCGCGGCAAACGTTTGACTGAAGTCGCCCGCGCGCTCCAGCGCCGTCGGCAGGGAGGTGCGGAAGACGTCGCCGCGGCGGTAGCGTGTGCCCTGGTAGTCGCCGAAGAAGAAGGTCTTGTTCTTCACCACCGGGCCGCCCAACGCGCCGCCGAACTGGTTCATGCGGAAGGGCGGGATGTCGCGGCCGGAACGCTTATTGAAGAACTCGTTGGCGTCGAAGGCGCTGTTGCGGAGGAACTCAAACACAGAGCCATGGAACTCGTTGGTACCCGAGCGCGTGCTGACGTTGAGCACGCCGCCGCCGAAGCGCCCCCACTCGGCCGACAGGTTGTTGCTCTGGACCTTAAACTCCTGGGTGGATTCGATCGAGGGGATGGTGGTGATCTGGTTGAAGAAGCCGGCCGTGGCCGGCACGCCGTCGATTTGCACCTCATTGCTCTGGGCGCGGCCGCCGTTGATGGAGAAGTTGGTGTCCCAGGTTGTATTGACGGGGATGTCGCCGAACTGGCCGAAGGCGGCGGTGGTGGTGAGCACGCCGGGCGTGAGTTGGACGAGGCGGAAGGCGCTGCGGCCATTGAGGGGGATGTTCTGGATCTTGGTGTTGTCGATGATCTGGCCGAGCGAGGAGGTTTGCGCGTCGAGCAGAGCGGCCTGGGCCGAGACCTCGATGCTCTCGGTGACGCCGCCCACCTGGAGCTGGAAGTCGAGCGTGGCGGTCTGGTCGACGATCAGCCGCAGGCCGTTGCGGGTTTCGGTGCGGAAGCCGGACTTGGCGATGGAGAGGTTGTAGGGGCCGGGGGCGAGGCCGGGGATGGAGTAGAGCCCCTGTTCATTGGTGACGGTGCGCCGGGGGACCTGCGTATCGGCATTGGTTGCCGTGACCTCGGCTCCGACGACGACGGCCTGCAGGCTGTCGGTGACACGGCCTGTGATTTGGGCGTTCTGGGCGAGCAGGGCCGCGGAAAAAGTGAGAGCAAGAGTAAACGCTTTACTTGGCGCCATGAGGGTGACTGTAGGGAATCCGGGGGTGGGTGTCAAGGGAGGTTTGGCTTCTGACTGGGGGGCGAATTGTGGAAGTGGCTTTGTTTGCAACGGCAGTTTGGGTTCGTTTTGTCAAAAAGACCGGGCCAGGGGCGGGTGCGGTGGGGAGAAGGGGACTGGACGGGTGATATGAACTATGGTTAAATAGATCGTTTCAGCCTAGGTTATATGAGCGGAACGCCGAATTCCCTGCCCTCACTGCCCGAGGTTCACGCCTCGGTGGAGACGACGCAGCCGTCGATCCGGAAGCGCATTTTTGCGTTCGCGGGGCCGGCGTACCTGGTAAGCGTGGGGTACATGGATCCGGGGAACTGGGCGACGGATCTGGAGGGTGGGGCGCGGTTTGGCTACCAGTTGTTGTGGGTGCTGGTGGTGTCGAACGCGATGGCGATTTTGCTGCAGACGCTGAGCGCGCGGCTGGGCATCGTGGCGGGGCGGGATTTGGCGCAGGCGTGCCGCGAGGCGTATCCGCGGCCGGTGTCGCTGGCGTTGTGGGTGTTGTGCGAGATCGCGATTGCGGCGATGGACCTGGCCGAGGTGTTGGGGGCGGCGATCGGGCTCAAGCTGCTGTTTGGGATTCCGCTGCTGACGGGCGTGCTGCTAACGGCATTGGATACGCTGCTGATCCTGTGGTTCATGCATTTCGGCATCCGGCTGTTTGAAGCCTTTATTTTGTCGCTGATCTCGATCATTGCAGGCTGTTTCCTGCTGGAGATGTGGCTGGCGCAGCCGGTGTTGGGCGAACTGGTGAAGGGCCTTGTGCCGCGGCTCAATGGCGAGAGCCTCTATGTGGCCATCGGCATTCTGGGGGCGACGGTGATGCCGCACAACCTGTATTTGCATGGGGCGCTGGTGCAGACGCGGCGCATCGGCAAGTCAGCGGCGGAGAAGAAGGTGGCCTGCCGGTATAACCTGATCGATTCGGTGGTGGCGCTGAACGCGGCGCTGCTGGTGAACGGGGCGATTCTGATTCTGGCCGCTTCGACGTTTTACTCGCGGGGGATCGTGGTGAGCGAGATCGAGCAGGCGCACGAGATGCTGTCGCCACTGTTGGGCACGACGCTGGCGAGCGCGGCGTTTGCGATTGCGCTGCTGGCCAGCGGGCAATCGTCGACGATGACGGGGACGATGGCGGGGCAGATTGTGATGGAGGGGTTCCTGAACTTCCGCATGCGGCCGTGGCTGCGGCGGTTGATCACGCGGACGCTGGCGATCATTCCGGCGGCGTTCACCGTTTACTACGCCGGTGAGGCGGGGAGCTATCAACTGCTGATCCTGAGCCAGGTGATTTTGAGTTTGCAACTGCCGTTCGCGGTGATTCCGCTGATTCATTTTTCGAGCGACCGGGCGCTGATGGGCGAGTTTGCCAACGCGCGCTGGGTGAAGGCGCTGGCGTGGACGGCGGCGGCAATTATTGTGGGGTTGAACATCTGGCTGGTGATCCAGACGTTTGGGGAGTGGATTGGGGCGGCGGGGGCGTGGTTGTGGATTCTGCTGGGTCCGCTGGCGGCGGCGCTGGGGGCGCTGCTGCTGTGGGTATCGCTGCATCCTTGGCTGCCGGAGCACCTGAAGAAATTGGGGAGATCGGGGATTCCGCTGCCGGAGCCGGTGGCGGCGCTTACTGAGGTCAGCGCACCACAATATCGGACCTTAATGGTGCCATTGGACCACAGTGGAGCCGACCAGGAGGCGGTGAGCCACGCGCTCGCCTTGGCCAAGGCGCATGGGGCGAAGATCGTGCTGGTGCACGTGGAAGAAGGGGTGACGAGCCAGGTGTATGGGGAGATCGCGTCGACGGCGGAGGTGGAGCGGGGGCTGGGGTATTTTGGGCAGATTTTGGCGCGGTTGCGCGAGGCGGGGGTGGAGGCGGAGCTGATTGTGCGGCATGCGCCGAGCGCGGGGGCGGAGATTGTGCGGGTGGCGCGGGCGATTCAGCCGGA
>JADJOP010000004.1 GCA_016713735.1 Bryobacterales bacterium | reverse complement strand
GAGGGATTCTGTCGGCGCTGTTGGTGTCGAGGAGTGCTGATGGCTTTACTGGAGCCGGAAGGGCGCAAGGCGGCAGGAGATGCCCTGAGGATCTCCCGCTTACCGAGTTTGACGCCGTGACGGTTTGGTTGAGTTCCGATGACTGGGGTCAGTAGCCGCGAGTTCAGTTTCGACACGGTGCGATTGGCGCGGGGCGTGCCGTTGCCCTTCCAGACCACTTAACAGCATGGCGTCGAGAAGAAGGCTCGTCAATCGAGTACTATTGACGGCGCGCATTCTCCGTTTCCAAAAGTGTCGAGAACCACTAAAACGGGTCGCGGTTTTCCAGCAGTGGACTTGATGGCCGGGTTTTGACGAGGGCGGCGACGTCGGCGAGGGCCCGGTGGGCTGAGCCAGACGAAGGCGGCGTGGTGGAGGGCGCCGGTGTGGCCGGAAGCGCTGTGAACTTGGAGGAGCGGAGGAGCGAGGCGCTGGTGTTGGGTGGGCGAAGTGGCGCGGGCGGCGGGCGCATCGGTGGAGGCGATGAGGCCGCCTTCGTAGGTCCAGGAGAGGACCCAGGGGGCGAGGCTGGTTTGGAGCCGTGAGCCAGGTGCTACCGTTGACGGATTCCTGTTTGAGGGGGTGACGCGGTTGGCGGCCTGTTCCGTGGAGAGCTTGTTGTTGAAGGCGTCGACGAGGCGGCGGATGGCCGAGTCGAGGACGGCGGGGCGGACGACTCGACGGCGGCGACTCCAACCGGGGATGGGAGGGAGGGGTGCCCGATGGCGAAGGAGAAGTCGGTGCCGGAGCGAACCGGCGATGTCGGAGGTGACGCTGAGCGCCGGTGGCGGACCCGAACCTGGCGAGTGTCGGCGTTGATGCCGGTAGGGCGGCGAAGCTTCCTTCGAGGGCCTGGTGGGGTCGCGGTTGAGGCCGAGAGGGCGAAGACGGCCCCGGCGGAGATGAACTTGGCCGAAGCGGCGGGGCCTGGCGGCGGAGAGCAGCGAGGCGAGGCCGGTGCGGGGCCCCGGAAGGTGAGGGTGGCGGAGCTTTCGGCATCGCCGCCGGACTGGCGCTGTTCCGGAAGAAGACGGAGCGGGCGTTCTGGAGGCCGAGGGTGCGCTTTGTCGGAGGGGGAGCGCTGGGGAGCGGCTCCGGCGAAGTTGATGCCGAGGAGCCAGCCGGCGCCGGCGCGGTAGCGGGTGGCGATTTCGGCGGCGAAGGGCGAGGCGGCGCCGGCGCCGAGCTGCGAGGTGGCGAGGGCGAGGTGGGGTCGCTATCGGAAATCAGGAGTGAGGCCGTTGGCGATTTTGAAGGGAGCTGGCCTTGAGATCGGTGGCGAGGCGGTTGAGGGCCCCGGTGAGGCGGGCTTCGCGGTCAGGGGCGACCTGGGCGAGCATGAGGGGCGAGTGTTTGCCATCGGGGTGGCGGAGAGGACGAAGACGACCTCATCGCCGAGGAGGGGCATGAGGGTCTGCATGCGGTCAGCGGCGTCGCGGACGTGGTGGCCGTGTCGGAGTTCCACCAATCGCCGAGGGCGGAGTTGGCGCGGGCGCGGTCCTCAACGAGGCGGAGGGCTTCGCGGAGGGTGCCGTCGAGGGGTTGGGGATGGCGAAGTAGATGATGGGGTGGCGGGGAGGTAGCGGAGGAGCTTGGCTTCGGTGCGCGGGGAGGCGGTGGAAGCGCGGCGAGTTGTTGTTCGATGCCGGCGAATTCGGCGAGGAGGGCGAAGTAGCGTTCAGTTTTCCTGGCTCCAGGCGAAGGCCCTGCGGACGTGGACCTCGGCGAGGGCGGGGTTGGGGCCGACCGTTTGCCGGCGGTGAGGAGGAGTGTTTGCCGGGCTGGGAGACGTCGACCGCGCCTTCGACGACGGAGACGAGCGAGCCGGCTGAGCCGCTGGAGACGGCGAAGATGGTGCCTTTGACGGAGGCAACCGAGTCGCGGGTGACGACGCGAGGTAGCCGCGGCGCTGTTTGGCGGCCTGACGATGAGGTCGCCGTGGTGGAGGCGGACGGTTTGACCGCTCCAGGGGGCGGAGAGGGAGAGCTCGGTGCGCTGGTTAAGTGCGAGGCGGGAGCCGTCGGCGAGGGTGAGGATGGCGCGCGAGCCGGCGCCGGTGCGGACGAGTTCGCCTTCGGAGAGAGTGGCGCCGGCGGAGAGGGCGTCGCCGGGGATGTTGTGGAGGGCGCCGTCGATGGAAGCGATGGTGGCGCGGGGGCCGGAGGGGGCGAGGGCGCGGTCGATGTTGTCGCGCGTCATGTACACGCCAAAGGCGAGGAGGGCGGCGGCGGCGGCGTAGGAGAGCCAGCGCGCGGGGATGAAGCGCGGCGGCGGGGTTCGGGCATGGCGACGACGCGGGGGCCTGCGCCGAGCCATCGAGGATGTGGCGGCATCGGCGCAGCGGGCGAGGTGGTCGTCGAGGAGGAGGCGGCGGGCGGCGGAGAGTTCACCGGTGGTAAGCGCCGAATTCCGGGCGGAACTCAGCGCAGGCAAGCGAGGTGGTGTGGTGATCGCTGCCAGACACGCTGGCGGGCCTCGGCGGATTGGTCTTCGGGGCGCGTTCGTCGCGCATTTCGTTGAGGAGGTCGTCAAATTGTTGGTCGGTCGCGGCCCTTCTCCTTTACCCGCTGGAGATCCTTTCTTGAGCACCGCGCGGATGCGGTGAGGCGGCTGCCGATGGTGCCGCGTTCGACGTTCATGTGGGCGGCGAGTTCGTCGTAAGAGAAGCCTTCGAGGTAGCACATGACGAAGAGCTCGGCGTCGTCTGGGGGAGTTTGGCCAGGAGCGGCGGATGCGTTCCTTGAGGAGCGCGGTGCTGTCCTTGGCGGAGTATTCGCGGCCGGGTCGAGCTCGACTTCGACCGCCATTTTTGCGGCGGAGGATGTCGATGGCGGCGTTGATGGCGGCGCGGCGGAAGTAGCTTTCGAGGAGTCGGCGGTGGCGGGGCGGTTGTTGAGGAGGCGGAGGAAGACGGCCTGAGGACGTCTTCGGCATCGGCCGAGTTGCCGGCGACGCGAGGGCGGCCTGGTAGACGGGTGTCCGCGTAGCGGGAGTAGAGATCTTCGATGTCGGGGGTGGTTTCACGAGAGCGGGTGTTGTTGTGGCGATGACTTGGAGCGCCGAGCCCATGTTCTGTTCCTCAACCAGGAAGACGGAGCGGGGGGGCGGTTTCTTCCCAGGGGGGTGAAAAAGGGGACAGGGCGGGGGGTGGAGGAGACCGCTTGCTTACGCGCGCGGCTCAGTTCCGGGGCGCGGTGGAGATGGGCGGCGGGGAGATGGGGAACGGACGGATGGAGCGCGGAGGGATGGGGCGCAGGGAATTGGAGCGCGGAGTGGCGGGGCGCGGAGGGGCGGGGGGACGGCGAGGGCGCGGTGCATGGGGTTAGGGGTTTGACGACGGAGCCGTCGAGGGCGCGGTCGAGGCGGTAGACGCTGCCGGAGGGGATGGGCTTGAGGGGTGCTTTTGGCGGCGAGGGATTCGTTGATGTCGATGCCGAGGCCGGGGGTGTTGGCCCTGCAGAGGTAGCCGGCGCGAGGGCGGCGGTGCCGGGGAGGAGTTCGTGGACGATGGGGAAGTGGTTTTCTTCCTGGATGCCGAAGGCGGGGCTGGAGATGTCGACGTGGTAGGCGGCGAGCTGGTTGACGGGGTCGTTTTCGCCGCCCTCCTGGAAGGCGGTTTTGCAGCCAAAGATTTCGCACATGACGGCGACCTTTTTGGCGGGGTGATGCCGCCGATGGAGGAGACGCGGCAGCGGACGAAATCGATGAGGCGCTGGGAGATGAGGGGGTAGTATTCGAAGGGGTGGGTGAAGAGTTCGCCGACCGCTTGCGGGGTGGTGCAGACCTGGCGGAGTTCGCGGTACCATGCGAGTTGTTCGGGGGAGGACGTCTTCGACGAAGAACATTTGCAGGGGCTGCATGCGGCGGGAGAATTCGGCGGCGTTCATGCCGGTGAGGTGGAGTGGACGTCGGCAGAGCTTGGGGGCGAAGCCGACCTTGGCGCGGATCTGCTCGAACATCTTGGGGACCGGTCGACGTAGAGCTCTTTCGTCGAAGGCCGGGCCTGCGTAGCCGCTGGTGGCGGGGCTTCCTGCCCCGCGGGGATGAAACCGCCGCCGCCGTAGCCGCCGAACTGGACGCGGATGTGGCGGTAGCCGGAGGCCTGGGATTTGAGGACGTTTTCGGAGGCTTCGGCGGCGTCGCGGCCGCCGACGTGGTCGTAGCAGGGGACGGCGTCGCGGACCTTGCCGCCGAGGAGGTCAAAGACGGGCATGTTGGCGCGCTTTGCCCTTGATGTCCCAGAGGGCCATGTCGAGGGCGGAGAGGACGTTGTTGTTGACGGGGCCGTTGCGCCAGTAGGTGCGGAGGTGGGAGCTTTGCCAGAGGTCTTCGATCTGCGAGGCGTCCTTGCCGATGAGCCAGGGGATGAGGTGGTGTTGGAGGGCGGCGATGACGGCGTGGGTTTGATAGTGATTGAAGCCGAGCCGATGCCGTAGAGGCCGGGTTCGGAGGTGAGGAGCTTGAGGAAGATCCAGCGGTAGTTGGAGCCGCCGGAGGTGGCGATCACTTTGGCTCCTGTGATGGTGAGTTTGGGGAGGCCGGCGGGGCGGGGCGAAGGGGATTGGGCGAAGGGGGGGCGGCCAGGAGGGAGGCGGCGAAGGTGCGGCGGGTGGGCATGGCTTTCAGATTGTAGGAATGGGAAATGGGCGGAGGGGCACGGGCGGTGATTTGTGGTGCGGTGGAGCGCTGGGGAGCGTTGTAGGATAGAAAGCAGAGAAGTACGAGCTGCCGGTGAGGATGGGCCAAGGCCGGGGTGGAGCTTATCGGAGGTGGAGCCCAGACCGTGGAGGAGCAGTAGGCTTCGCGGGCGCGCAGGACTCTGGTGGCGGTGTCTTCTCAAGTAACTGGGATGAGTTCCGTGAAGCCACAGGCATCATCATCGAATGCCGCCCCGGGCAGGGGCGGTGAAACAAACACACGATCGACTGACACAAAAGGCGGAGCCGCGCGACTAGATACGCAGGGACAGGTGGATCTGTTCGCGCAGGCCATGAAGCTGTTCCATCAGCGCCAGCTGGCTGAAGCCGCGCCGTTGTTTGCGCAGGCGGCGACGGGGCCGGCGCGGGATATTGCGCACACCGCGCGCACGCATTTGGCGATGTGCGAGCGGAGGCTGGAGCAGAATGCGCGCCGCACGTGGGGGGCGACCTGGGGACAGGAGGTGGCGCGGACGCCGGAGATCGACATTACGGCGGTGGTGACGGTGACCGACGATGGGGGAGTTCAGGGCGGCTGCGGCGGGAGTTGGACATTTTGCCGCCGGGGGACATTCGCAGCTGCATGGTGGCGCTGAGCGAGGACGAAGGGCTGCTGTCGCGGCTGTTTCAACATCGCTTTGACACGGGGCGGACGTTGAAGGGGCACAGCTTCGGGAACCTGTTTCTGACGGCGATGACGCAGTTGACGGGGGACTTTGCGAAGGCGGTGGCGTTGAGCAGCGAGGTGCTGGCGACGCGGGGGCGGATTTTTCCGTCGACGGCGGCGAATGTGTCGCTGGAGGGGTGGTTGGAGGACGGCACGGGGGTGGCGGGGGAGACCAAGATCAGCCGGAGCCGGGTGAGGATTCAGCGGGTGGCGTTGAAGCCGCGGCGGGTGAAGCCGCTGCCGGAGACGCTGGAGGCGATCCGGAGGGCGGATTTGATTTGCCTGGGGCCGGGGTCGCTGTATACGAGCGTGATTCCGAATCTGCTGGTGCAGGGATTCCGGAGGCGCTGGTGGAGGCCAAGGCGCCGATTGTGTATTTCGTGAACCTGATGTGGCAGCCTGGCGAGACGATGAACTACAAGGCGAGCGACCATGTGCGGGCGATTGAGCGGCATGCGCGGAAGGGGCTGGTGAATTTCGCGGTGGTGAATACGCGGCCGGTGACGGGGGCGATGAGGCGGAGGTATGCGGCCGAGCGGGTGTTTCCGGTGGAGAACGACACGCCGACGTTGCGGGAGATGGGGGTGAAAACGATCGGGCAGAACCTGCTGGACGGATGGGAGAAGGTGAGGCACAATTCGGCGGCGATTGCGGAGGTGGCGGTGCACCTGGCGGCAGGCGCGGAGGCAGTCGAGGGCAGCGGGCGCGGGTGGCGGGGCAGTAGCGGGAGGGCGGCTGTAGAAGGGGAGCGGGTAGGCCGATGGAGGGGGGAGCAGGAGAGACATGTCTGAGACGATTTCAGTAGCCATACTGGCGGCGGGGCTGGGGACGCGGATGCGTTCGAAGAAAGCCAAGGTGATGCACGAGGCGGGCGGGAAGGCCCTGGTGGCGCACGTGGTGGAGGCGGCGCTGCGGCTGGCGCGGCCGGAGCAGGTGGCCGTGGTGGTGGGTCATCAGGCGGAGCGGGTGAAGGAGCTGCTGGCGGGCTATGGGGTGCGGTTTGCGCTGCAGGCCGGAGCAGAAGGGGACGGGGCATGCGCTGCTCTGTTGCCGGGAGACGCTGGAAGGGGCGGGGGGGCTGGTGATTGTGTCGGTGGGGGATTGTCCGCTGCTGCGGGCCGAGACGCTGGAGGCGCTGGTGGCGCGGCACCGGGAGCAGGGGGCGGCGTGCACGGTGATTACGACGGAGCTTGAGGATCCGACGGGGTATGGGCGGATTCTAAAGAACGCCGCGGGCGATGTGGTGGGGATTGTGGAGCAGAAGGCGGCGACGGCGGAGCAGCTGCGGGTGCGGGAGATCAATTCGGGGATCTATTGTTTTGAAGGGGCGTTGTTGTGGCCAGGGCTGGCGCGGTTGGAGCCGAATCCGGCGTCGGGCGAGATTTACTTGACCGACCTGGTGGAGCAACTGGTGGCGAGCGGGTATCGGGGGCGGCGTATTTGATCGAGGACGCGAGCGAGCTGCTGGGGATCAATACGCGGGTGGAACTGGCGATGGTGGACCGCATGTTGCGCGAGCGGACGGTGAAAGCTCACATGCTGGCGGGGGTGACGATTGAGAAGCCGGAGACGGTGAGCATCGACGCGGGCGTGGTGATTGGACAGGACACGGTGGTGGAGGCGTTTGCGCAGATTCGCGGGCGGTGTGTGATTGGCGAGGAGTGCCGGATCGGGTCGGCGAGCATTTTGACGAACGCGGTGGTGGAGGATGGGGCGGTGGTGGAGGCGTTCAGCGTGATGGCCGATTCGCGGCTGGGGAAGGGGCGCGGCTGGTGTGGAGTTGAAGAAGACGAGGCTGGGGGCGGGCAGCAAGGCGCAGCACCTGGCGTATCTGGGCGATTCGACGATCGGGGAGAACGTGAACATCGGCGCGGGGACGATCACGTGCAACTACGACGGGATGAAGAAGCACCAGACGAAGATTGGGGCGGGGGCGTTTGTGGGAAGCAACTCGACGCTGGTGGCTCCGGTGGAGGTGGGCGAGGGGAGCTACATTGCGGCGGGGTCGGTGATTACGGAGGCGGTGGCGGAGGACACGCTGGCGCTGGGGCGGGCGCGGCAGGTGGCCAAGGCGGGTGGCCGAGCAAGCGGCGGGCCGCGAAGTGCGAGGACGGGAAGCCGGGCGGCGGGGGGAAGTAGGGCGGGGGCGGGGAGCCGCTTGGTACACTAACGGGGAATGACCCTCTCCGATGTGTTCCTCGGGCTGGGGCAGGAGCGCCTGGAGGCGTGCCTTCGCCAGATCTCGTTGGGAAAACTGAAAACCTACCAATTGTTTGAGCGCTTCAAGGTGCGCGCGCGGCTGACGAAGCTGACCCAGGATTCGCTGCGGAAGGCGGCGCAGAAGTTTCTTGAGCGCATGCGGGCGCAGGCCGAGGAGTTCGCGGTGGAGCTGGCGCAGGCGATTCTGGTGTCGCATTTGGACATGATTGTGGCTGTGCTGAATTTCCTGGGGGTACCGCACAACGAGGGGTTCTTTGAGAAGGACGCCGAGTTGGCCAAGCACCTCGCGGAGGGCTGGCAGTCGCGGGCGTACGGGGAGTTCCAGGCGCAGTATCCGGAGGCGGTGCTCACATTCTATTTGAACCACCTGGCGCATGAGGTGGACGCGGAGTCGGCGCTGTTTGTGCCGGCGGGCGCGGCGGCGTAGGGCGGTTGCGTCGATGAGTCTGGCAGTCACGCTACAAGAGTTGAAAGAGAGCGCGCCTGGGTGGATCGCGCTGGCGACGACGCTTGACGAATTGGAAGCGATTCGTGTGGAGGCGGTGGGGCGCAAGGGTGTGCTGGCCAATGCCGGCAAGGAAATGGCCAAGGTGGCCAAGGAAGAGCGGGCGGCGATGGGGCAGTTGCTCAACGCCGTGAAGACGGCGATTGAGTCGGCGCTAGAGGAGCGGACAGGGGCGTTTGCGGCGGCGGCGTTGGAGCAGCGGCTGGACGCGGAGTGGATGGACCTGACGGCGCCAGCGCCGGGGGTGAAGCCGGGGCGCTGCATCCGGTGACGCAGGTGCAGCGGTATCTGGAAGAGGTATTCACGTCGATGGGATTCGCGGTGTTGAGCGGTCCGGAGGTGGAGACGGAGTGGCATAACTTCGATGCGCTGAACATTCCGCCGACGCATCCGGCGCGGGACATGCAGGACACGTTCTGGCTGGAGCAGGGGAACCTGCTGCGGACGCACACGTCGCCGGTGCAGGTGCGAGGGATGAAGCGGCTGGGGGCGCCGTTGCGGATGATTGCGCCGGGGCGGGTGTTCCGAAATGAAGAGGTAGACCCGTCGCACGAGCACACGTTTTATCAACTGGAAGGCATGATGGTGGATCGCGAAGTGTCGATCGCGCACATGCTGTACTTCATGCAGACGCTGCTCAGGGAGATTTTCCAGCGTGAGGTGACGGTGCGGCTGCGGCCGGGGTATTTCCCGTTTGTCGAGCCGGGGTTTGAGTTGGACATTCAATGCTCGTTGTGCGGCGGCGCGGGATGCGCGGTGTGCAAGCAGACGGGCTGGGTGGAGCTGTTGCCGTGCGGGCTGGTGCATCCGAACGTGTTGCGGGCGGGGGGCATCGATCCGGCGGAGTGGAACGGCTTTGCGTTTGGGCTGGGACTGACACGCCTGGCGATGATGCGCTATGGCATTGATGATATCCGGCTGTTGCAGTCGGGCGATTTGCGATTTCTAAACCAATTCCGATGAAGTTTTCCGCTAACTGGATTTCCGAACTTGTGCCGGGGCTTGCGGTGTCGCCGCAGGAGCTGGGCACGTTGATCACGACGAAGACGGCCGAGTGTGAGGGGACGGAGGCGTATGCGCCGTTTCTCGATCATGTGCGGCTGGTGCGCGTGGTGGATGTGAAGGCGATTGAGGGGTCGAAGAACGTCTATGCGACGATCGACGCCGGGCCGCTGGGGATGAAGAACGTGGTGTGCGGGGCGCCGAATTGCAGAGCCGGGATTCTGGCGGCGTGGGTGATGCCGGGGGCGGAACTGGCCGGTGGCAAGAAGATCGGCAAGGCCAAGGTGAGCGGCCACGAGAGCGAAGGGATGCTGGCGGCGGGCGATGAGATCGGCGTGAACCGCGAGCATGACGGGATTCTGGAATTCAGCGAAGGCGAGCCGGGGGCGCGTCTGGCGGGGATTGTGCCGGACCACGTGATTGAGATCGACAACAAGAGCCTCACGCACCGGCCGGACCTGTGGGGTCATCACGGGATGGCGCGCGAGGTGGCGGCGATTACGGGGATGGCTCTGCGCGATCCGGCGCCGCAGGTGAGCTGGGATGGCGCGCCGGCGCTGCAGGTGGAGATCGAGGATTACGAGTTGTGCCCTCGGTATTCGGCGCTGGTGTTTGAAAATGTGACGATTGGGCCGTCGCCGTTGTGGCTGCAGTACAGGCTGGAGGCGATTGGGCTGAATCCGATTTCGAACATCGTGGATGTGACGAATTTCGTGATGGCGGAGCTGGCGCAGCCGACGCATGCGTTCGATGCGGATTTGCTGAAGGGCGAGACGATTTACGTGCGGCGGGCGCGGGCGGGCGAGCGTGTGCGTGCGCTGAATGAGGAAGAGTACACGCTGGATGAGCAGGCGCTAGTGATTGCCGATGCGGGGGGCGGAGGCGATTGCGGGCGTGATTGGCGGGCGGCCGACGGGGATCATGACGGGACGAAGCGGGTGGTGTTGGAGTCAGCCAATTTTCAGGCGGCCTCGATTCGCAAGACGTCGTCGCGGTTGAAGCTGCGCACGGATGCGAGCATGCGGTTTGAGAAGGCGCAGGACCCGCGGAACACGGTGCGGGCGCTGGCGCGGTGTTGGGAGCTGTTCCAGGTGGTGTCGCCGGGCATCCGGCTGGTGGGCGGGTTGATTGATAACGCCGCGCCGATGAAGGCCGCGCCGGTGATCCGGCTGGAACTGGATTGGTTGAACCGGAAGATTGGGCGGGTGGTGGAGCCGGGCGAAGTGGCGCGGATCTTGCGCTCGCTCGAGTTTGGCGTGGAGGAAGCGGGGGCGGGTGTGTTGACGGTGACGGTGCCGTCGTGGCGGGCGACGAAGGATGTTTCGATTGCCGAGGATCTGGTGGAGGAGATTGGGCGGATGATCGGGTATAGCTCGATTCCGCCGCAACCGCCGCTGGTTCCTGCGGCTCCGCCCCCGGCATCTCCGGAGCGGGAGTTCCAGTATGCGCTGCGGTTGCAAGTGGCGGCGCAGGGGTTCACGGAGGTTTACAACTACTCGTTTTTGAGCGAGGAGCGGGCGGCGCGGTTTGGGTTTGCCGAGGCCGAGCATGTGCACGTGTTGAATCCGATTGCGAGCGACCAGGGATTGATGCGGGTGTCGCTGATCCCTCGGATTGTGCAGAACATTGAGGACAATGCGCGGCACATGGGGGAGTTCCGGCTGTTTGAGATTGGGAACGAGGTGCATAAGGCGGCTGGGGCGGCGGGTGGGGCGGGGAGTGGCGCGGCGGGCGGCGCGGGGAGTGGCGCGGCCTTGCCGCGGCAGATTCCGCATTTGGCGGCGGCGGTTTTTTCGAAAGAGGGCGACGGGCAGGCGGGGTTGTTTGAGCTGAAGCGGCTGGCGGAGATTGTGGCGCCGGGCGTGGAGGTGGAGCGGGCGGACGAGGCGCGCGGGTTTGAGCATCCGAAGCGGGTGTGGCGGCTGCGCTGGCAGGGCGAGGTGGTGGGGCGGTTGTTTGAGCTGCATCCGTCGCAGTGTGAGGCGGGGCGGGGGGCGGTGTTGGATGTGGATGTGGAGGCGCTGTACCGGCTGAAGCCGGCAGGAGCGCGGCACAAGGCGCTGCGGCGGTTCCCGGTGAGCGAGTTTGATTTGTCGGTGTTGACGCCGCTACGGGAAGAGGTGGGTGTGGTGCGGGCGCTGATTGCGCGGCATGGGGGCGTGCAGGTGTTGGGGGTGGAGTTTGTGCGGCAGTACACGGGAGCGCCGCTGGCGGAGGATGAGAAGAGTGTGAGCTTCCGGGTGACGGTGGGGGCGGCGGACCATACGCTGGCGGCCGAGGAGATTACGGGGCTGCGCGAGGGGATGATCGAGGCGGTGAAGGCGGCGGGATATCAATTGAGGATGTGACGATGCGGCAAATCGTGGCGTTGTGCGTGGCACTGACTGTGGCGGGGGGGCTGGCGGCTCCGGCATGGGGGTGGCATCCGGTGGGCCACCGGATCATCGCGGCGATGGCGTATGACCAGTTGCCGAAGAAGACGCGGGCGCGGGTGGATGAGGTGATCCGGAAGCATCCGGACTATGGGAAGTTCACCGAGGGCGTGCGGGGGGATGCGAAGCACATGGCGCGGTGGGCGTTCATTCACGCGGCGGCGTGGGCGGATGACATCAAGGGCGATGAGCGGTTCTGGGACGACACGCGGCGCGACGCCAAGGCGACGAGGGCGCTGCAGCCGTTTCCGGAGATGAAGCGGCATACGAACTGGCATTACGTGAACCTGTATTTTTCGCCGGATGGTTCGCCGCTGCCGAAGACGCCGGAGCCGAGCGCGAAGACGCAGTTGCCGAAGATGATTGCGGGGCTGACGGGGGAGTTGGGCTGGTATCACCTGGTGTGGCTGTTGCACGTGGAAGGCGATATTCACCAGCCGATGCATTGCGTGTCGCGGTTGACGAAACACATCGTGGATCGCGCGGGGAAGCCGACGTCGGATTTGGGGGGGAACCTGACGGTGGTGGACGGCTACACGAATCTGCATGCGGTGTGGGATGACCTGCTGGGGGTGACGCGGGATGAGGCGTACATTGACTGGATGGCGGCGCGGTTGCGGAAGGCGCACCGGAAGCCGGCGCGGTTGAGTTTGGAGCCGGATGTGTGGATTGATGAGGGGTTTGCGCTGGCGCGGGACAAGGCGTATGCGGGGATGGCGGCGGAGCAAGGGACGCGGGAGAAGCCGTTCCGGCGGACGGTGGGGTATGAGGAAGAATCGCTGCGGGTGGCGCAGGCGCAGGCGGCGAAGGCGGCTTACCGGCTGGCGGGGGTGTTGACGGAGAAGTTGCGGTAGGGGGCGGCGCGTCAGGCGTATTGGTAGGAGCCGTTGGCGGCGTCCATGTCGATGCGGACGGTGGAGCGGGCTTGTTGGATCCTGGGGAAGGACGCGATTACGTTCTGGAGTTCGTCGCCGAGACCTTCACCGAGCGCGACGGCCATCATGCGGATGAGGCGGTCGCTTTGGGGTCCGATGCGGTCGTGGTTGTTCTCCCATTTCGAGAGGTTGGTTTTGTCGATGTGGAGGAGCCGGGCGAACTCATCGCTGGTCATCTTGAGGTATTTGCGGAGGAAGCGGACGTCTTCGCCGCGCAGGCGGTATGGCTTGCAGACAACGGCGAGAGCCAGGACGCGCATGAGTTGGTTGAGGCGGGGGATGACGGGGTCTTCGTTGCCGCACTGGGAGCAGCGGATTAACTCGACGCCCTGAAGGACGACGTTGGGGAGACCGCATTCCCGGAAGGGGTAGCTGCCGCGGACTATCTTGGCGGGTGCGCCGCAGGCGCTGCACTCCACTTTGGGTTTTGGTACTCGTTTGCTCATCGCGACCTCCTTCTGGATTCGACGCGCAGAGGAAGGGCGACGGGGCGCGGCGGGAGCGGGGGCTGGCTACTTGGCGGGGATTTCGTAGACGTAGAGGTGGTGGACGCGCTTGTAGGATTCGACCTTTTCGATGCGGGTTTCTTTCCAGCCTCGGATGGGGTAGTCGTGGGAGACGACGCGGGCGCCGGGTTTGAGGGACTTCTCGAGGTGGGGGCGGAGGAGGTCGTTTGAGGAGGTGAGGAAGTAGAGGGTGACGACGTCGGCCTGGGAGAGGTCGGCGGTGAGGGCGTCGGCTTCGACGATTTTGACGCGGTCTTCGAGTTTGGCGTTGGCGATTCGTTCGCGGGAGAGTTTGGCTTCCTTGGGGCTGATTTCGATGCCGACGGCTTTGGCGCCGAACTTTTGGGCGGCGGTGATGACGATGCGGCCGTCGCCGGAGCCGAGGTCGTAGACGGTTTCACCGACCTTCACATTGGCGGCGCGGAGCATTTCGTCGACGACGTTTTGCGGAGAGGGGACGAAGGGGGCGAGGCGGTTTGGTTTGACCTGGGCGCCGATGCCGGGGATCTGAGCCTGAGCGAGCCAAGGGGCGGCCAGGAGGAACACGGATGGCAAAACCGCGAGTGTACGCATAACCTTTGAGTGACCCTACCTCTATTGTACTTTGACTGATGCGACTTGTTTTGCGTTTCGCGTTTTCACGAGGCGGGCGACCATGTCGGTGACGGCAAACCAGAGGTCGCGGGGACGGCTGATGGTGAACTCGTCGCCTTTGAGGGGCTTGACGGCCTGGCCGATGGTGTCGCGCCAGGGGTTGGCGTAGGGGTTCAGGATGTAGTTCATGTAAAAGACGGGGACCTCGAACTCGCCGAGGCGGCGCAACTGCTCAGAGGGGATGTTGGCTTCGAGCATGGCTTTGGGTCCGGCGAAGACGACGGCGTCGGCGCGTTCGGTGTTGGCGAACTCCTTGGCCATGAGTTCGGTGAGGAACTCGGCGCCGCCGTTTTTGTTGGAGAGGCGCTTGAGGTCGACGGTGCCGAGGTTGAGGGATTCCAGGGACTTGCCGAGGCCGGGGAAGTCGATGCGGTCGGCCGAGTCCTGGCGGAAGAGGACGCGCTGTTCGTGGAGGTTGAAGGCGACGAGGGAGAAGCGGCCGACGCGGGGGTCGCGGGCGAGGGTGCGGAGGAGGCTGACGAGGGCGGCGGTGTCGACGGGGCGGAGGGAGGAGGCGAGGGCCTTTTGGGGGGCGAAGTTGATGAGGATTTTGAGGTTGAGGGGGTCCTGTTGGGAGGAGCGGGAGGCGGGGGGTTCTTCGCGGAACTGAGCGGCCTCGACGGGTTCGACGGCGCCTTCGCCCATGGTGAGGGCGATTTGGGCGTCCTTGGTGGGGAGCTTGGCTTCGATGTCCCAGGAGAGGGAGCAGATGCGTTCGGCGCGGTCGCGGACGAGGAGGTCGACTTTGTATTTGCCGACGCCAACGTCGAAGCCGCCCTGGAGGAGGGCGTCGCCCTTGGCTTCCTCTTCGATGGCGGGGACGCGGATTTTCTGGGTGAAGTAGGTGGGCTGGTCGGCGCGGCCGTCGGGGACGACGCGGAAGACGATGGTGAGGAGATCCTCGTTGCCGGCGAGTTCCTCAAGCGGGATGGAGATGTCGTAGCCGGAGTGGAACTTCAGGTCAAAGCCGAGGAAGGGCTTTTCGGGTACGACAAGGCAGGGGAGGTCTTTGCGTTCTTCGCCTGCTTCCATGACGGCGAGGTCGGTGTTGTGGAGCCGGATGGCTCCCCGGTTGCCCGCCGGAGCAACCAGCACCTGAGGGAAGGCGGGCAGGCAGAGAGCGCTTGCCGCCAGAAACGTTACGATTCCGCGGGCGCCTTGTGGCGCTCCGCACATACCGAAGCCCATCATCCCAACCGCTCCGATCTCTATCTTGTTTTACGCTTTCGCTGCTCCTCCCACATGGTTGCTTCCCGGCCCGGTTTCCCCACCGGGCCGCGTGCGAAAGCGGATAGTCCTTATTATGGTGAAAGATCGTGAGAGCGCAACAAAAATCGTTCCGCTCTCGACCTAGATTCTATGACATCCTCCAGCGGCGTGGGGACGCAGGATTTCGCGCGCGCCGGCAGAGGCGGCAACGGCGGCAACATTACACATGATCGGCAGCTTTCGACGAATCTGTAACGCGATTGGGGAGGAGTTTGCGCGGAACCGTGCGCTGCATGGGGCGAGGATGCGGTGTGGTCCGGGGTGCGCGGATTGTTGTTCGCAACTGTTCCAGATCACGGAGCTTGAGGCGGCGGCGCTCTCGGCGGGGGTGCGGACGTTGCCGGAAGAGCGGCAAAATCAACTGCGCGAGCGGGCGCTTGCCTACAACGAGGCGCGGGCGCGGCTGGTGGCGGCGAAGGGGGAGCAGGAGGCCTGGGGCGGGTTGCCGCCGGAGGGGACGCGGCTTCCCTGCCCTGCGTTGGAGGACGGGGTGTGCACGGTGTATGAGTGGCGGCCGTTCATCTGCCGGAAGTATGGGATGCCGTTGTGGAATCCGGACAAGCCACAAAATGTGTTTGCCTGTGAACTGAACTTTCGGGCGGGGGAGGAAATCGAAGACGGGCGGCTGATTCAGATTCAGACGGGGCTGCATGAGGCGCAGAGAGCGGTGCAGCGGGAGTGGGACGGGGAGGGGCGTGTGCGGGACGCGAGGCCGTTGACGGTGGCGCGGGCGATTGTGGAGGACTTGCGGGGTTGGCTGGCGGGCGGCGAGGGGGGGGGGGTGATGCGGGGGCCGAGTGTGCTAGCCTGCACAAGTAAACTATGGCTTCCCGTTCTGTGAATAAAGTGATTTTGCTTGGCCACCTCGGTAAGGACGCCGAGACGAGGTTCACCCCGTCGGGGGCATCGGTGACGAACTTCACGGTGGCGACGAACCGGCGCTGGAAGGACCAGCAGACGGGGGAATGGAAAGAAGAGACGGACTGGCACAACGTGGTGTTGTGGCGGGCGGAGAATCTTGCCAACTACCTGACGAAGGGGAAACAGGTATATGTGGAAGGCAAGCTGAAGACGCGCTCGTATGACGATAAAGACGGCAACAAGCGGTATGTCACCGAGGTGATGGCCGATGATGTGTTGTTGCTGGGCGGGCGTGGGGAAGGCGGGGATTTTGAAGGGGGCGGGCAGGCGTCGGGGCGGCCGGTGTCGATGCCGCGGAGCGCGGGGGGCGGGCGGCAGAGCGCGCCGCCGGCGCAGCAGCAGCGGGGGCCGGAGCAGGAGTTTGATCCGGGGATTACGGACGACGATATTCCGTTTTAGGGGATGGGGGGAACCTCCTGGCGGGGAGGGCGGCTGGCGCCGCTGGCTTCGCGCTGCGCGGGTGGCGGCGATGAACCAAGACCGTGCTGCTCAGCGTGCCATTCACGGGTTGGGAGAGGCATGCTCTGTGGCCGCGTGGTTATTGCCTCGATTTTCCACCTTCAGGCATCAAGGGTGGACCGATGACGGATGAGGCTCTCTGCCCACAATGCCCGGATGAGGAGGGATGGCGAGCCCCTTGGTGCTGCCGGCACGCCGGGGAGGTCGCCGGCAGGCTGCTTCGGGGTGCACGGTTGACTGGTTCCGAAGAGGCTGTCTCCGCACCCGATAGGCGCGACGGCGCCGGTGGGGCGTGCGGAGCGGGAACAGCTGAGGAGCGGAGGCCCCACACCCAGGGGCGCGGTGAGATTGGTGCCGTGTGAATTCGTGGGTGGCGAAGTCGGCCCATTCGTCGGAGTTCCGCCTGTTCTGATGGGGAGAGTGAGGGTAGTAGGTGGCGACTGCCTGGGGTTGAGTGCGTCGATTGTTTGGGGCCTTCGGCGGGGAGGGGATGGCCGAGTTTGAGGCCGAGGAAGAGCCAGTCTTGGAGGGTGGTTTGGAGTTCGTTGCGGCAGGCGGCGAGGGTGGGGGCGAAGGCGAGGACTCCGGGGTAGTTGGGGATGCGGCCGGAGTAGGTGCCGTCTTCGAGTTGTTCGTAGTGGGCGGTGGCCAGGGCGGCGGTGATGGCGCTGGTGAGGGTGGGGTGGTCGGACATGAGGTGGGGGCCTGTTGTCTCAGCTATCGTAGCGCGGGCTTGACGGGTTGTTGCAGCAGGAGAACGAACAATTCGGTCGCCGATTAACGCCGATGAACGCAGATAGGACGGCTGAGTTTGATCGGCGGACTATTTTGGTTTGTACTTCGGTGAAGAGGCGGAGGAGGTTGCCGCCTAGGAATTTTTTGATGCGGGGTTCGCTCCAGCCTCGGCGGAGCATGGCTTCGGTGAGGCGGGGGAGGTCGGCGATATCCTTCATGCCGCGGGGTGGGGTGGGGCCGCCGTCGAAGTCGCTGCCGAGGGAGACGTGGTCTTCGCCGGCGAGGGCGATGGCTTCTTCGATGACGGCGATCCAGTCTTCGGGTTCGAACAGGATCTCGTTGGGGGCCGGAACGCCGACCATGGGAAGTGTTTTGGCGACGAGGCGGTCGATTTCGGTGATGGTGAGTTCGGATTCGCGCTTGCCGATGGCGCTGGTGTCCCAGAAGGGCTTGCCGGCGTGGCTGGAGCGCCATTCGAACATGGGGCGGTTGTGGAACTCGTTGCCGATGTGGAAGCCGATGACACCGCCTTTGGCTGCGAGTTTGCGTATGAGCGCATCGGGCATGTTGCGGGCGATGTTGTTGCGGTGGCGGAGGCCGTGGTGGGAGGCGAGGATGGGCTGAGAGCTGAGTTCGAGGACCTGTTCGATGGTGGCGTCGGAGGCGTGGGAGACCTGGATGACCATGCCGAGGCGGTTCATTTCGCGGACGACGGCGCGGCCGTGAGGGGTGAGTCCGGTGAATTTCGATTGGGCGGCGCAGCAGGATTCGGCGAAGGTGTTGGCCCAGTTGTGGGCGGGGAGTTGGGCCATGCGGAGGCCGGAGAGGTAAAGGGCGCGGAGGATGGCGAGGTCGCCGTCGAGGTGGAAGCCGCCTTCGAGGTCGAGGATGGCGGCGAGTTTGCCGGAGCGGTTAATGCGGGCGATGTCGGGGGCGTTGAGGGCGAGTTCGACGCGGGAGGAGTTGGCGGCGATTTGGGCGAGGGCGAGATCGATGAGGCGGAGGGCCTGGCGGGATTCGTGGCGGCCGGGGTAATACTGTTCGGGGACGAAGAGGGTGAACATGGCGGCGTCGAGGCCGCCGGCGAGCATGCGGGGGAGGTCGACCTGGCCGTCGGGGAGGGGTTTGCCGATGTCGGTGCCGTCGTAGAGTTGGCGGCTGATGACGTGGACGTGGCCGTCGAAGACGAAGGCGTCGCGGTGGAGTTTGGCGGCGCGGGGGGAGATGGGGGACTCGGCACGGGGGGTGGTTTGCCCGGCGGCGGTGGGTGTGGATTGCGCGGCGGCGATCGTGGCGAGACTGAGGGCGAGGAGTGTGCGGCGCATCAGGCTTGCTCCAGGGCGGGGACGGGGCCTCGGTTGTAGAGAGACTGCTTGGGGGCGCGGTAGCGGATGGCGAGGTGCGGGGTGTCGAGGGGTTTGCCTTGTTGGTAGGCGGAGTCCATGGCGGCGGCGAGGATGCCGGTGGTGAGGAGGGTTCGTTCGACGGGGTAGGGTTCCTTGCGTTGGAGGATGAGTTCCTCGATGTAGTGGGTGAGGGTGGAGAAGTGGGCGTAGTAGCGGCCGGGTTGGAGCCACATAAGGGTGGACTCGGGCTCGGGTTGGCCGATGACGTCGGCGGCGAAGTGGAAGCCTTCGATGTGGCCGTTTAAGAGAAAGACGGCGGCTTCGAGGCCGTCGCGATAGGTGAGGAGGAAGACGGAGGGGGACTTGACGTTGTCGCGGACGTTGCCGGGCGTGATCCTTTCGGAGCGGGCGTTGGCGGCGTTCATGAGCTTGAGGGACCAGGGGTGGGCGTCGGCCCAGTTCCAGACGGCGGGGCCGTCGAGGCATTGGACGCGGGCGACGCCGGATTCCCCGCCCTGGCGGCGTTCGAGCATGACCTGGAGCGATTCGAGGGCGTGGAAGCCGTAGGCCTCCTTGCCGCCGTATGCGGTGGCGACGGCGTTGCGGATACGGACGCCGTTGGGGAATTCGAGTTCGGGTTTGCGCCAGGCGATGGGGACCGATGATCCGGCGAGGAAGGGAAACTTGAGGCGGCGCGAGGCGTCGTACATCCACTTGGCTTTGTCCCAGTCGGTGGAGAGGTGTTTGTCGCAGAAGGTGGGGACGGCGCGGCCGGAGGCTTCGTAGACGCGGACGATGTCGGAAAAGAGGCGGTGGCGGGGGTAGAGCTTTTGGCCTTTTTCGTTGTCGGGGTAGTTGCCGTGTTCGCCGATGAGGACGACGCCGTCGACGGCGAGGGTGGAGCCGCCGAGGGTGAGGGCGGAGCGGACGTCGTCGTAGATTTTGACGTTGTGGCGGGCGGCCATGTCGCGGCTCATGTCGTTGGCGGGGACCTGATCAGTGAACATGGAGACGGCGTGGAGGCGGGGCTCGATGCGTTTGCCGTAGTATTCGTAGCCGCCGAGGAGGCGTCCGGCGATGACGTCGGCGTGGGAGTTCTTGCGGTATTCGGTGATGATGAGGGCGATTTTTGGTTTAGCGGGCGCGGCGGCGGAGGCGAGGGGCGCGGCGGCGAGTGTGCAGAAGGAGCGGCGAAGCATGGATCGTATTATGCTAACTCGCATGATGCGAGCTGGGTTGGCGGCGTTTGTTGTGATGCAGGCGGTGGCGTTCGGCCAGAGGCCGGTGGTGGCGGTGGGGGGGATTCTGCATGAGTCGAATTCATTTCATTCGGTGAAGACGAAGCTGGAGGATTTCCGGCGGCCGGCGGGGGCGACGGCGGAGGCGACGCTCGATTTGTGGGCGGACAATTTGGATGAGATTGCGGGGTATGTGCAGGGGGGGCGGAAGGCGGGGTTGGAGTTGGTGCCGGCGATTGCGGCGCGGGCGACGCCGTCGGGTCCGGTGACGGATGCGGCGTTGGATGCGCTGACGGGGGAGTTGATTGCGAAGTTGAAGGCGGCGCCGAAGTTGGATGGGATTTTGCTGGCGCTGCATGGGGCGATGGTGACGGAGAGCTTTCCGCATGGGGATGCGGAGATTGTGCGGCGGGTGCGGGCGGCGATGGGGGACACGATTCCGCTGGTGGTGACGCATGATTTCCATGCCAATGTGTCGCCGGAGATCGTGAAGCAGACGACGGTGCTGCTGACCTACAAGACGTGCCCGCATATTGATCAGAAAGAGCGGGGGTTGCAGGCGGCGGAGATCATGGGGCGGATTGTGCGGGGCGAGGTGAAGCCGGTGCAGGCGCTGGTGAAGCCGGGGATGCTCTACAACATCCGGTATCAATACACGAGCGTGGCGCCGTTGCGGCCGATTTACGATGAAGAACTCCGATTAGAGAAAGAGCCGGGGGTGCTGGCGGTGAGCGTGGCGGGTGGGTATCAGTATGCCGATGTGCCGGCGATGGGGGCGAGCGTGATTGTGGCGACCGATGGGAACAGGGCGCAGGCGGAGGGGATGGCGAAGAAGCTGAGCGACATGTTGTGGGCGACGCGGGATCAGTTGAAGCTAAACGTGCCGGAGCCGGCGGAGGCGGTGAGGAGGGCGATGGCGAGCGGGAAGTCGCCGGTGGTGCTGGTGGAGATGGGGGACAACATTGGCGGGGGTTCGGCGGGGGACTCGACGTTTTTGTTGGGCGAGTTGATGAAGCAGAAGGCGACGGGGTGGAGCGTGTCGGTGGCCGATCCGGAGGCTGTGGCGATGGCGGTGAAGGCGGGCGTGGGGGCGAGGTTCGATGGGCTGGTGGGCGGGAAGACGGACAAGATGCATGGCGAGCCGGTGCGGGTGCGGGGCGTGGTGAAGACGATTTATGACGGGAAGTTTCGCGAGACGGAGATCCGGCATGGCGGGCAGATGTATTACGACCAGGGGTTGTCGGCGGTGGTGGAGGTGGAGGGGTCGACGCGGGATGTGGGGAGCTATGTGTTGCTGACGACGAAAGCGGATGGTGCCGTTTTCGCTGCACCAGTTGATCAGCGCGGGATTCTGCCGGAGCGGCAGAAGATTCTGGTGGTGAAGGCGGCGGTGGCGTTTCGGGCGGCGTATGAGCCGGTGGCGGGGAGATCATTGAGGTGGATACGCCGGGGGCGACGGCGATCAATCCGCAGCGGTTTATGTGGAGGCGGGTGAGGGCGGATTTGTTTGGGATGAGGCCGTGAGGGGGGTGAAATGAATCATCCGCGGAAGGGTGACCTTCCGCGGATAGGTTGTCCGCGTTGCGACGCGGAGGCGCTTCGGTTAGCGGGCGAGGTTGAGGGAGATCAACTTCTCGGTCTGCGCGGGGGTGTGTTTGGGGATGGGGGCGAGGAAGTTGTCCATGCCGGGGACTTTGATTTCGCGGAAGTAGCAGTCGGCGGCGCGGCAGGTGAAGACGGCCTGGGCCTGGTTGTTGGCGGCGTCGGCGGCGGCGCGTTGGGACATGACGACGTAAACGCCCTTGCGGGTGCGCTCATTGCGCATGATGAAGGTGGGCACGCCGGAGGGGGCGTTGGCCTGGATGAGGGAGTAGGCGCCGGCGGGGAGGGTTTTGCCGGCGACGGTGAAGTCAAAGGGGAGTGCGAGTCATTTTGCTTAGCGCCTCCTTTTTGGCGTCGGTATGACTAAGGCATGCGGGGGGCCAAAGCGTTGGCGGGCGGAGGGGGAATGGGGAATCAAGAAGATAGCGGTGGAGGGTGCGGGCAGAGTGGGATGTTGTGAACCGGATGGTTAGTGGGGATGAACCGTGTGGTTTGTGGAAGGGGAGAAACGAAGAGCGAGCCCGTGGGGTGGGCTCGCTCTTGTGTGCTGACGGGGCGTGGAAGGGGAGTGGCGCGCGGGGGTGGCGATCCTGAGGATCAGCGGCCGGCGGCGATGGTGCGGGCGTCGAGGGCGACCATGCGTTCCTGTTCACCGGGGCTGATGCGCGGCAGCGAACCGACGAAGGTATCGCGGCCGGGGATGGCGACTGTGTGCCAGTAGCAGGAGCCGGCGCGGCAGGCGAAGCCGACCTTGGCGCCCGTGGCGGGGGAGGCCGCTTCGGGGGCGCGTCCGCCCATGACGATGAGGGCGGCGTGCTTGGTGGAGTTGTTCCTGACTGCAAAGGCGGAGATGCCGGAGCCGGTGGGGACGGAGACGACCTTGTAATTGCCGGCGGGGAGAGCCTTGCCGGAGATGATGAAATCAAACGGCACGGCAACCGTCAATTCGGGGGCGGAAGCCGCCTGGAGTTGGGTGGCGGCCATGGTCACGGCGGAGATGGCCGCGATCTGGAAGATGCGGGACGTGATGTTCTTCATGAGCTTTCGCCTCCTCTGGCGACGCGTAGTTAGTAAGCGATTTGGTGGCCGAAGGGGCGCGGGCGGTGGGGCGCATGTAGATTCAATGGGTTGGGAGAGGTGTGCGCGGCGGCAGGGGGGATTTTGTGAACCGTAGGGTTCATGGCCGTGAGCCATTGGGTTGATCGAGGGTAGAACAGGCGCCTGGGGCGGGCGAGTTGCTGATTGGGCGGGCGCCGGGATTGGGGCTGACGCTGGCGGAGGATGTGTGCGGGTGGCGGCATTGCGCGATCCGTGGTGAAGAGGGCAGGGACAGGCTGCACGATTTTAAGTCGCCTGGAGGGACCTTTTTGAACGGCCGGCACGTATTAGAGAGTGTGCTGACCAATGGAGACCAGATCTCCATCGGGGCGAGCCGGTTTGTCTATTGCGAAGCTGACGGCGCGGGCGCGGGTGTGGGAATGAGCGCGGGCCTGGGGCCGGGCGCTGCCGTGGGGGCAGGCGCGGGCCTGGGGACGAGTCCATCGGGCGAGGCGTTGCTGAAAGCATGCACGGTGCAGACGCTGGTGCGCTCGATGGCGATGGCGGCGGATGCGCAGGTGGCGCGGCTTCTGGAGGCGCAGGCGATTGCGCTGATGTGCGAGCTGCTGCCATGCGATGCGGGGTTTCTGCTGCTGGGGGCGGCGGTGGAGAGCCTGCGGGCACAGCTGCGCGAGCGGGTGGAGTGGGAAGAGGACGCGGGGGCGTTGTGCGCGGCGCTGGAGTTGATGGATCACGATGAGGTGGCGGTGGCGCCGGGGGGGCACTGGCAGTTGTTGCCGCTGTATGTGCGGGGGAGTTTGGGGGGCGTGTTGGGATTGCGGCTGCGTGAGGGCGCGGGGGGTGGAGGGGTGGAGCGAGATTGCGCTGATGACGGCGCTGGCGCTGGAGAATGCGCGAGGTGGAGTCGCTGCAGACGCAGAATGCGCTGCTGGCGGAGCGGCTGAATAGTCGGTCGGGGATGGTGGGGCGGAGCGCGCAGATGGAGCGCGTGTTGAAGGTGATTGACCGGGTGGGTCCGCAGGATGTGACGGTGCTGGTGTTGGGGGAGACGGGGACGGGAAGGAGCTGGCGGCGCGGGCGCTGCATGCGGCGAGTGGGCGGCGGGATGGGGGCGTTTGTGGCGATCAACTGCGCGGCGTTGCCGGAGAACCTGGTGGAGAGCGAGTTGTTTGGTCACGAGAAGGGAGCGTTCACGGGGGCGGCGGGGCAGAAGAAGGGAAGCTGGAGATGGCGGCGGGGGGGAACGGTGTTGCTCGATGAGATTGGCGAGCTGCCGATGGCGATGCAGGCGAAGCTGTTGCGCGTGCTGCAGCAGAGGGAATTTGAGCGGGTAGGCGGGACGCGGACGATTCCGTTGGACATCCGGCTGGTGGCGGCGACGAATCGCGAGTTAAAGGATGAGGTGAAGGAGGGACGGTTCCGCGAGGATCTGTTTCACCGGTTGAATGTGGTGACGCTGCGGTTGCCGGCGCTGCGGGAACGGGCGCAGGACATTCCAGAGCTGGCGGGGCATTTCCTGGCGCTGAGCGGGGAGCGGTTTGGGCGGAAGGGGCTGCGGTTGAGCGAGACGGCGGTGGAGTGTTTGGTGCGGTATTCGTGGCCGGGGAATGTGCGGGAGTTAGAGAACGCGATGGAGCGGGCGGCGGTGTTGTGTGAGTCGGGGGAGGTGGGTCCGGAGGATTTGCCGGAAAGCGTGGTGGATGCGGCGTCGGGCGACGGGATTGCGGGGGCGTATCAGAAGAACGTGGGGGAAGCGAAACGGGAGGCGATTGTGCGGGCGTGGGGGCAGGCGAAAGGGGATTACAAAGGGGCGGCGAAGCTACTGGGAATTCATCCGAATTCGTTGTTGCGGCTGGTGCGGAATTTGGGGTTGCGGGAGTTATTGGGGTGAGGGGAGGTGACGGGGGATGGGGTGTGGCGGGACGGGGATGGGGACGAGGGAGCAGGATTGGGGCTCGATGGTGAGTTGCCGAGGGAGTGAGATGGCTTGGCCTTTGAGGTGGGTGGTGAGGGTGTAGGAGCCGGCGGGGATGAAGGAGAAGTCGTAGGTGCCGTCGGGAGCGGTGGTGCGTTGGAGGGTGAGTGCGGGGGAGGTGAGGGTGACGGTGACGTTGGGGGCGGGCTGGTTGGTGCGCTCGAAGAGGAATTGCGTGCGATCGGTGGTGGCGTAGCCGTAGAGGCGGCCTCGTTTGGTTTCGGCGAAGAGCTGGCGGACGGTGGCGAGGTCGGGGTTGTCGCCGGTGATGGGCTGCGTGTGGCGGCAGCCGGTGGTTGTGAGGGCGCCGGTGGCTTCGTCGCGGTCGGCAAAGATGAGGTAGGTTGCGCCTTGGGTGAAGCTGTAGCCGACGTGGAACTCCATTTCGGTGCGCAGCGTGACGTGCCTACCGCGGGCGCCGCGGTAGGCTTCGAGGACTTCGAACTTGGTGGTCTGCATGGGAGCGGAATCGTCGGGTTGGGAGGTGCCGCGGTTCTTGCGAGCGGATTCGCGGCGCCAGATTTCGATGGCGTGCTTTTCGGAGCGCGGGCTCGCTTTCACGGCACGGCCGAGGAAGACGACTTCGCTGCGCGCCACCTGGCAGATGGACGGGCCGGGGGGGAAGCACTTAGCCAGCAGGCCGGGTGCGAGGGCGAGCGCGAGGGATGCCAACCGCATGCCCACCAATTTACCCTGGATGTATGTTTCGCTGGCCGTTGAAGACTGCGAAGGGTGTGGAGTTTGAGTTGCGGCTGTTGGAGTTGCGGGATGCGGAGGCGTTGTATGCGCTGACGGAGGCCAATCGCGAGCACATCCGGCCTTGGCTGCCTTGGATTGCGTGGACGCATTCGGCGGGGGACGTGAAGAAGTTCATTCGCGCGGCGCTGAAGCAGTTCACCGAGGGGGATGGGTTTCATGCGGGGATCTGGGTGGGCGGTGAGATTGCGGGGTGCGTGGGGCTGCATCCGGTGGACTGGCAGAACCAGCATGTGGCGATCGGATATTGGCTGGGGCGGGAGTGGGAGGGTCGCGGGCTGGTGACGGAAGGGACGCGGGCGGTGGCGCGGTTTTGCTTTGCGACGTACGGGCTGGAGCGGGTGGAGATTCGGGCGGCGGTGGAGAACCGGCGGAGCCGGGCGGTGGCGGAGCGGTTGGGGTTCACGCTGGAGGGGGTGTTGCGAAGGACGCAGAGGGTGGATGGGCGGTGGTTGGACAACGCGGTGTATTCGATGCTGCGGGAGGAGGCGGGGAAGCTGGAGGCGGGCGGGCGGGACTCGTAGGGCGCGGCGGATTCGTGCGACACTGCGGTGCATGAGACTGCTTGCCGTGGTGATTGCGATCGTGATGTGGGCGCCGGTGGGGCGCGGGGCGGAGTTATCGACGAAGGCCCAGGATGCGCTGCGGGTATTTGACCAATGGGTGGCGGCGCGGGCGGCGGACCGGGAGCAGCCGGGGTTGTCGATTGGGATTGTGCGCGACCAGGAGCTGGTGTTTGCGAAGGGCTATGGCTACGCGGATCTGAACAACCGGATGCCGGCGACGCCGCAGACGTTGTACCGGGTGGCGTCGATCACGAAGCTGTTCACGGCGACGGCGGCGATGCAGTTGCGCGATGCGGGGAAGCTGCGGCTGGATGATGCGGTGGCGCGGCATTTGGATTGGTTCCGGCTGCGGTCGACGAAGGGCGATGTGCCGGTGCAGGTGTGGCACCTGATGACGCATTTGTCGGGGCTGCCGAGGGAGTCGGCGACGCCGTATTGGAACACGAAGCAGTTTCCGACGCGGGAGCAGGTGAGGGAGATGCTGGCGGGGCAGGAGCAGGCCTATGCGGTGGGGACGAAGTGGAAGTATTCGAATCTAGCGGTGTCGGTGGAAGGGGAGCTGGTGGCGAAGTTGAGCGGGATGGAGTGGGGCGATTACGTGACCGAGCGGGTGCTGAAGCCGCTGGGGATGAATGCGTCGCTGCCGTTGCCGAGGCCGGGGGTGTTTGGGCTGGCGGCGGGTATGGGTCGCGGGTGGCGGGGCAGATGAGGGAGACGGAGGAGTTCACCGATTGCAGGGGATTGCGCCGGCGGCGAGTTTGGCGACGAATGTGGAGGACCTGGCGAAGTTTGTGAGCTTTCAGTTTCGCGGGGATGAGAAGGTGTTGAAGCTGTCAACGCTCGAAGAGATGCGGCGGCCACATTGGGTGCAGCCGTCGTGGGCGTCGGGGTGGGGGTTGGGGTTTTCGTTGCGGAAGTTGGGGGCGCGGACGCTGGCCGGGCATGGTGGGTCGCTGGGCGGGTACCGAACGGCGGTGGCGTTTGATGCGGAGGCGAAGGTGGGCGTAATTGTGCTGACGAATTCCAATGACGGGAATCCGGAGCAGTATGTGGACAAGGCGTTTCAGTTGGTGGCGCCGGCGCTGGCGGCGGAGAAGGAGAAGATTGCGATGCGGCCGGAGTGGGAGAAGTACAAGGGCACGTATCGTTGGAAGACGTCGGAGTTCATTGTGGATGTGATCGATGGGGAGATGGTGGGGTATGCGCCGGATGCGGAGGATCCGCTGGATACGGGGGGGCGAATGAAACCGGCGGGGGAGCATAAGTTTCGTATGTTGACGGGGACGTCGTTGGGGGAGCTGGCTGTGTTTGAGGTGGATGGGGCGGGGCGCGTGGGGAGGGTGACGTTGGGGGCGTATTACTATGTGAGGAAGTAGCAGTGACTCTTGCTCCCCCCGGGGTTACGCGGGTTGGCCGGCAAGGGGCGCGGGGGGGCCGGGCCGGGTGTGGGAAGTGGTCGGGGAGGGGGGGTGGGGGCGCGCCGCAGGTGCCGCAACGGAGGGCGGGCGCGGCGAACAAAGTGGCAGTCCCGCGGGCGGGGGCGGGGTTACGAGGCGTCGTCGACTAAGCGGATCATGCTGATGTTGACGGTGAACTGGCGGTCGTCGGAGGGGACGGACCAGAGGGGGGAGGCGGCGATTTCGAGGGTGTATTCGGGGGCGTCGGGGACGGGTTGTTCGATGACGAAGAGGCCGTTGCGTTCGAGCGGCCAGAGGCGTTCGGGGCCGCCGTTGACACGGAGGGTGAGAGTGACGGGGGCGCCTTGTTGGAAGCACTGTTCGTGGGCGTGGCCGCGGATGCGGATGTGGTGGGGGCCGGGTTTGGTGCGGCGGAGGTGGGCGGTGGCGCGGGCGCCGATCCAGCGGTATTTGTTGCCGAAGACGCCTTCGAGGTCGTACCAGCCGTCGCGGAGTTTGGTTTCGTGGCCGGGGAGGGAGAAGTCGATGAGGTCGTCGCGGTCGCCGGGGTAGAGCTCCTTGCGGTCGGCGGCTTTGAGGACGTTGTAGACGCCGCCTTCGTTGGGGGCGTCGTAGCCGCACGCGGCGCAGCGGAGGGTTTCGGCGGCGTCGCGGGAGAGGGTGCCGTGGCAATCGGGGCAGCGGAGGTAGCGTTCGAAGCGGTTAAGGTCAGGGGTTCGTTGGGCGGGGCGCCGGCTTTCTTGCAGAAGGCGGCGAGGGTGCCGCCGAGGAGGCGGGCCGGAACCCAGTCGGAGCCATGGCGGTCAAAGCGGCGGGCGAGGGAGCGCATGGAGGATTCGCCCCAGCCGTGGGAGCGGACGAAGACCTCGTACTCGACCGAGGCGAAGTGTTTTTCGATGAGGCGGCGCCAGTCGCGGAGGTACATGGAGTGGTTCTGGCGGATGCCGAAGGACTCTTCCTGATGGGCGCCGATGACGTCTTGGACGATATAGCCGAGGAGGCCCTGCTCGTAGAGGCTGCGCTCCCAGGGGCGCATGGTGTCGAGATAGGGGGCGCGGTAGAGGCTTAGGGTGAGGAGGCGCTTGAGGGGCTCTTCGGCGAAGTAAAAGACGCCGCCTGGGGCGAGGACGCGCTTCACTTCGAGGAAGACGCTTTCAATGTTCATGAACTGGCTGAGCATCTGGAAGGCGCAGACCATTTGGAGGGAGTTGTCGGCGAAGGGGAGGTTGAGGGCGTCGCCGGCGACGCGGACGGGGGCGCGGGCGAGGCCCCAGCGGTCCTGAAGGGCGATGCCATGGCGGAGGGCATCGGCGGAAATGTCGAGGGCGAAGCCTTCGGCGTTGTACTCGTTGCAGAGCATGTAGCTGGTGTGGCCGGCGTTGGCGCCGATTTCAAGGAAGGGGGAGAGGGGGCCGGCGAAGGCGAGGTGTTTGGAGAGGAGCGAGCCGCGACGGGCGTTCTCTTCGGCGTAGACGCGGGCGGCGCGATCGGGTTCGCCAAGCGAGGCGAAGTTGTGGAACTCCACCTGGGCGCGCTTGACGGAGAGCGACTGGGCTTCCATGGTGTGTGAGGGTCCTTTCAATTTTCGCCGAGAGCGGGGGGTTGGACCCACTGGCCGTTTTTCATGGCGCGTTCGACTTTGACGAGGCAGGCGATGTCGTCGCGGGGGTCGCACTTGAGGACGTAGAGGTCAGCCGGGAGGCCGGCGGCGATGCGGCCGGAAGAGGCGCTTGGGCCTGAGATGGCTTGGGCGGCGTGGAGGGTGGTGGCCTGGATGATGGCTTCGGCGGGGAGTCCGGCTTCGGAGAGGAACTTCCATTCGCGGTGTGCGGACTCGACGCCGCTGACGCCGAGCTTTACGCCCGAGTCAAAGAGGGCCTTGGCGAGTTCCCTGCCCCGCTTGAGGTAATGGGGTTGGACTTCGAGAGAATTCAGCCAGGGGAAGACGATGATCTCATCCCGCTTCCAATCCTGTAAGAGCGCTGCTTCGAGCGTGGCGGCATCGAGCGGGAGACCATGGATGACCTTGGCCCCGCCGATGAGTAGTTTCTGCATCTCGGCGAGAGTTTTGACGTGCACGAATTTCGTATTGGAGGGCAATTCCACGGGCGTGGGGATGAGGAAGCGGCCGGTGAGGTCGAGCTTGTGGGAGCCGGGGGGGATGGGGAGCGTGGGCTGATCGCCGACGGCTTTGAAGCGGTCGTGTTCGACGATGACGACGGCGCGGTCGATGGTTGAGCGGGTGGAGGAGTCAAGAAGTGTGGCGCCGATGAGGACTTGGGGGCCGGTGGGGGCGGGCTCGGAACAGGCGGCGAGGAGGAGAGCGGCGGCGCTGAGGAGGGCGAGGCGCGGGGTGAAGGAGATCATGCGAGGAGGCTCCGGTGGTCGAGGGATCGAAGGTCTTCGAGCAAGAGGTCAGGGGAGTGGCCGGCGAGCTCATCGGCGGAGCTGAGGCCGGTTTGGACGGCGATGGACTGGATGGAGTTGGCGCGGGCGGCGTTGACGTCGTTGGGGTGGTCGCCGATGAGCCAGAGGCGGGTGTGGGGAGAGATCCAGCCACGGCGGCGGGCTTGCGAAAGGGCGAGGGAGGCGAGGGCGGCACGGGTGCGGCCCATTTCAGCGAAGGCGCCGAAGGAGAGGTAGGAGCGGAGGCCGGCGCTTTCCATTTTGCGCCAGGCGATGCGGGAGAGGTTTCCGGTGACGAGGCCGGCGGGGATGCCCTGGCGGCGGAGGCGGCGGAGGAGGGCTTTGGCGCCGGGGCAGACGCGGGCGTGGAGGTCGCGCGGGGCGGTGTGAAGGTAGATGCGCTGGGCCTGGGCCATGATGGCGGGCAGGGCGTGGCGGATGGCGGGTGAGCTGAGGCCGGCGCGTTGGAGCATGGCGGTGAGGATGTCGCCGTCGAGCATGCCTTGGACGGGGATGCCATCGGTGGAGCAGGGGCGGCCGGTGACACGGAGAGCGGCGGCTTCGAGTGCTACCCGATGGTGCGGCCCCGCGCGTCGAATCAACGTGCCATCAATGTCGAACAGGACTACGGCGGCGGCCACTAGACTCGGAGATTCCCCTCTCTTCATACTATAGCGAATGATGAATAAGTCTTCTTCCATGGGGGGACTCCGGCGGAGCGGCGGAGAACGCGGACGCGGGGGCGGGGAGCGTGCGGGGGGGCGGGAGCGTGCGTTGGCTGGGGGTGAGCACCAGCCGGTGGCGGTGCGGTTGAAGCGGCGCATTGTGCGGCGGCATTTTGTGCGGCTGCACATGGGGTTGATTTTGGCGGCGACGGCGGCGGCGGGGTTGGTGGCGAGCAAGGGGTTGCTGGACATGGGGGTGAGCGGGGTGATGGTGCGGTATCCGCTGGCGGTGGTGATCGCCTACGTGATGTTCTTGGGGATGGCGGGGTTGTGGATCCGGTATGTGGTGAAGGTTCGTGGGGAGGGGCCGGGGTACGCGGAGAGGGCGGGGGATGTGGCCGGAGATGTGGCGGAGGAGGTGGCCGAGGATGTGGCGGTGGAGGTGGCTGATGGAGTGGTGGATGCGGGGGTGAGGGGCGTGCGGAGGGGCGTCGGGGAGGGGGGGAGTTGGGATTTGAACCTCGACAGCGATGAGGGGACGTGGATTCTACTGGCGCTGGCGGCGGTGGTGCTGGTGGTGTGCGGGGCGGGGGCGTATTTGATTTGGGCGGCGCCGGAGATTTTGCCGGAGATCGCGGTGAGCGCGTTGCTGGCCTCGAGTTTGAAGCGGCGGGCGCGGGAGGCGGAGGCGGCGGGATGGGTGAAGGGGCTGGTGGCGAGTACGGCGCTGCCGTTTGGGGCGGTGCTGGCGACGGTGTGCGGGCTGGCGTATGCGGTGGAGCGGACGTGTCCGGGGGCGGTGAAGTTGTTGGAGGCGGTGAGGTGCGCGGGGCGGGTGGAATAGGAGGAAGCTATGGAGATGACGTTTCCATCGGGCGCGCGGCTGGCGCTGGTGCAGGGCGACATTACGAAGATCGCGGCGGATGCGATGGCGAATGCGGCGAATTCGCGGCTGGCGGGGGGTGGGGGAGTAGACGGGGCGATTCACCGGGCGGGCGGGCCGACGATTATGCGCGAGCTGGATGCGATTCGCGAGGCGGCTGGGGGATGCCCGACGGGGAGCGCGGTGGCGACGTCGGCGGGGAGGTTGCCGGCGCGGCATGTGTTTCACGCGGTGGGTCCGGTGTGGCGCGGCGGGGGGATGGGGGAGGCGGAGTTGCTGGCGAGCGCTTATCGCGCGTGTCTGCGGCTGGCCGAGGAGCACAAGGCGGCGGCGCTGACGTTTCCTTCGATCAGCACGGGTGTGTACGGCTATCCGGTGGAGCAGGCGGCGGAGGTGGCGGTGGGCGTGGTGGCGCGGCATCTGGCGGCGGGGGCGGGGGTGTTGCGCGAGGTGACGTTTGTGCTGTTTGACGCTGCAACGCTGGCGGCGTATGAAATGGCGCTGGCGGCTGTGAGGGGGCGACCCGTACAATAGGGGCAGGATGCAGGTATTGCAGGCAGGCGCGCACAAGCTTCTTTATCTCGAGTTGGAGGAAGAGGTGATCCAGGAGATCCTCAACCAGCTGGGGATTGAAGCACGGATGACGAACGATCTGCGCGTGCTGACGCTGGATCTGCAGGTGCCGGGGCGGCAGGCGCCGCTGCTGCTGTTCGATGCAGCCGATCCGGGGAACCTGGGGTGGTTTTCGCGGTGCCAGTTTTATGTGGACGGCAAGACGGCAACGGTGTTGCAGACGCCGATCCGGATTGCGAATGTGCGGGACGGGCGAGGGCATCCGATTCCGAATGCGCTGCGGGTGCAGATTGCCAAGGAGCTGCCGCCGAGTTTCCAACTGCCGGGGAAGAATCCGGTGAACGAGCAGAGTTTGTATGGGGTGTTGTTCAATTTTCTGAATGCGCTGCTGAATACCGGCGTGGCGGTGTGCGGGGCGGGGTTGGTGAAGCCGCTGGCGGGGCGGGGGAGTCGCGGGGGTAGTGGGGGGGGGGCGGAGATTCGGCGCCGCATCGTTGGGAGCAGCCGCTACAAAGTCTGGCAGGGTAAGCCACGGCGAAGAGGCTCTTTCCTGCGCTTCCTTCGCCGACCGGACGCATCCAGTTGCTCGACTTTAGGCGGGTCTGCAAAGGTCCAAGAATTTGGGCATGAAGTAGATAGCCGCGCTGAACACGCACCCAACCAAGGCGATCGTTCCCATGGTTGCTCCCCAGAACCTGACCGCCTCCGAGTCGATGGAAAATGCCGAAACAATAGTCCCGATAAGCAGGAGGCCAAATGCCACGGCCGGGCGCCGGAATCGCGCACACCGCTTGAGTTGAGCGGCTTCTCCGTATAGAGCATCCCATTCCTTCAGAGTCATGCCGGATTCAAGACCAGGGGTGTACTATCGCTTAAACAGGCCCATCGCTTCCAGGATAGTCACGTTGACGCCAAAGCAAGTCGACATCCAGTCAGACACCGCGGCCAACGTCGTGCACTTTCAAGGTACGAAGAGTCGCGAATGAGCACGTGGATTGGAACGCGCCTTGCGCTGAGTCTCCGGCTCAGAGTTGCCGGTCACTGGTTCCTTAGGCGGTGCTCGGCGTCCATCACGTTCGCGAGGATTGCATTGATGCGGCTGAGATGACCTGGCCCTTTGGATTTCAGCCAGGCGAGGACATCATTCTGGACGCGTAGTGAAATCAGTGTGGTCTTGGAGCGCATCCGGGCAGGCACCATGGCGGCCAGTTGCTCGTCGGTCAAAGGCGGAATGTCGGAAACGTCGATTTCCGCATCGGGCTTCTTGGCGAGGAGGCCGAGCCGGGTGCTCTGCTGTTTGGTGAGCGGCTTACTGAAAATACGCTCGGCTTTCACTCGCACGCGCTTTTCTTGCTGAGATGATGCGGATGATTTCTTCGCCATCGCTTAACTCCCGATAGACATGAACGACGATCAAAACCGGCTCCAAGCCGCCCGCTGTTCCGAGGGCGTGCCAGCGCCGCTCGCCGGTGTCATCGATACGGTCTTCTATAAGCATGCAGTCAGGGTCAGCGAAGACCCGTGCGGCGGTGGCGAAATCGATGCCGTGCTTGCGGAGGTTGGCTCGATTCTTGTTCGCGTCCCACTCGAACTGCATCGGTCAATACAAGCGTATATACGAGTGACAGGGAAAGCAAGTCCCGTCCTGGGGCGCCAACTGGGGTGGCACCGGCGAGCGATGCGTTTTGCGGGGCAACTCAGGCGCTCGCCTTAGAACCTTTGTTCCGGCGGCGGGGTGACTGAATTCACCAGTACGGGATGGGGTCTGTTCAGTACCAGAGATTCTGTTGGCGTGCGGGGGGAGATTCTACTCTCTAGTTGTGTCCGGTGCCTGTCCCCAGCACAGTCCGGGCACACCGGGAGCTCCCTACCCGCGCACGGGGGCTCCCACCAGGCGGCCCTGCCATCCTGGAGGAGGGTGAAGGGGCCGCCGTTACAACATGGCTGTGAACGGGCACGGTAGAGCGCGCAGCGCCGCCAAGGTCCGTTCATTTATGGGCGAAGGCCCCTCTGGAGGAGGAGGGATCTTCGCCCGCTTTTTTTTGGGGCCGGGGCTGCCGGTGACGGGGCTGCGGGAGGCGGGCCTATTTGGCGGGCCTACTTTGCGGGCTTGGGTTGTTTGGTGAGGTTCTCGAATAAATAGAGGCCGCCTTTGCCGCCGGTGGCGAAGTCGAGGTCGCCGTCGCCGTCGAGGTCGGCGAGGGCGATTTGCATGCCGCCGCCAGCCATGGAGCCGTAGTCGATGATGTGGCGGGCCCAGTAGATGCCTTTGCCTTGGGGGCCGGGGACGGTTTCGTACCAGTAGATGCCGAGGGGGTCGCGGGCGCCGGGGTCGTGGTCGTGGGCGAGGAAGCGTTTGCCGCTGATGAAGTCCTTGCGGCCGTCGCCGTTGAGGTCAATGAGCGCGGTGGCGTGGGGTTGGGACCAGACATCTTCAAAGACGTTTTTCTTCCAGCCGGTGGTGGTGCGTTCGAGCCAGAAGAGGCCGTAGTCGTGGGCGTTGGAGCTGATGACGTCGGTCTTGCCGTCGCCGTTGACATCGTGGACGTAGAGGAAGCCGAGGTGCTCCTTGAACTCCCAATCGGGGTGGTGGACCCAGTTGCCGGTGACGCCGGGGGCGGGGGCTTCGAGCCAGCCCTTGGGGGTGAGGATGTCGATGCGGCCGTCGCCGTTGACGTCGCCGGCGCCGATGCCGTGGCCGTGGGACTGGTCGGCAACCTGGTGGCGGACCCACTGGCCGCCCTTGAACTCATACCAGGCGGTGATGGCTTTGCCGCCGTATTGGGGGAGGATTTCGCGGGCCTTGCCGTCGCCATCCATATCGACGAGGAAGGCGAACTCAGTGTTCATGCCGGTGTCGACGGCGCCTTCCTTCCAGACGCCCTTTCCCTTCCCCGGGTTTTTCCACCAGGAGACTTTGCGGCTGAACCAGTGGGCGGTGACGAGGTCGATGTGGCCGTCATTGTCAACATCGAGGGGGAGGTCGCTGAAGTCGTCGATGTAGTTGTTCTGGAAGAGGATTTCGCGGAACTTGTGGCGGGTCCACTTGGGGGCCTCAAACCAGTGTTCGCCGGAGACGATGTCGAGGCGGCCGTCGCCATTGATGTCGGCGAAGGCGCAGGCTTCGGAGGCGCCGGGGTCGAGGTGATGTTTCTTGAAGGCGATGTCGTCAGAGCGCGTGGCGGCTGCGGCGGAGAGAGCGAGCGCGCCGAGGGTGAGCAGAGCGGGTATCCACATATGAGAGTTCCTTGGGTGGCCGGTTAGGGGCGGATGTTCTTGAGCCATTCGTCGTAGGAGTGTTTGCGGGCGCCGGTGTAACGGATGGTGTCAAAGAAGTCGGCGCGGCCGAGCATGCGGGGGTCGCCTTCGCCACGCAGGGTTTCCTCCATGCGCTCGAGCATTTTGCGTTTCACCTGGGCGAGTTTGGGGTCGGCGGCGAGGTTGTTCAAGCACTCCTTGTCGGTGCGCATGTCGTAGAGCTCTTCGGCGGGGCGTTTGCCGAAGGACATGCGGTAGTACTTGTCGAAGCCGCTGATGAGGAGGGTTTTGGTGGGTGAGTCGTCGACATTGCGGTAGCCTGTTTCGGGGTTGCCGGCGGGCCATGCGTCTGGTTCGTAGTTGCGGACGTAGAGGTATTCGGGGGTGCGCATGGCGCGGACGGGGTAGCCGGCGTCGTTGGGGCGGCCGAGGTCGTGGCGCTCCTTGCCGACGAGCATGACGTTGCGGGTGGGGTCGACGGTGCCGGCTTTGCCGGAAGTGAGGACGTCGACGAAGCTTTGCCGGTGACGGTGGGGGCGGAGGCGACGCCGGCGGCTTCGCAGATGGTGGGGGCGAAGTCGCGGGTGTTGATGAAGTCGTCGACGACGCGGCCGCCTTTGACGCGGGAGCCCCAGCGGACGGCGAGCGGGAGGTGGAAGCCGTCTTCGTAGATCTGGCCTTTGACGCGCGGGAAGGGCATGCCGTGATCGGAGGTGGAGATGACGAGGGTGTTGTCGAGTTCGCCGAGTTCTTCGAGTTTTTTGAGGGCGCGGCCGATGTGGGAGTCGAACCATTCGACCTCGAGGGCGTAGTCGAGCAGATCGCTGCGGACGGCGGGGGTGTCGGGCCAGTATTTGGGGACGGTGACCTCGGCGGGGTTGCGGCCGGCGCGGAGGCCGGAGCCTTGTTCGTAGGCGCGGTGGGGTTCCTGGCCGCCGAGCCAGAAGCAGAAGGGGGTGTTGGCGGGGCGCTGGGCGAGGAAGTCGTCGAAGTTGCCGGCGTAGTCGCGATTGGCGATGCCGCTATAGGGAGGCTTCAGGGTGCGCTTCTGGAATTCCTTGCCTGCGGGGTTGTGGGGCCAGCCGGTGGTTTGGTAGTCGCCGGGGCCCCAGCCTTTGCCGGTCATGCCGACGAAGTAGCCGGCTTTTTCGAGGACGTCGGGGTAGACGGCAAATTCATTGGGGAAGATGCTGAAGTGGCTGACGGCTTCCTTGAGCTGCCAGGAGTTGCGGCCGGTGAGGATGGTGGCGCGGCAGGGGGAGCATTTGGGGTTGGAGGTGAAGCAGTTGGAGAAGAGGACGCCTTCGCGGGCGATGCGGTCGAAGGCTGGGGTTTTGACCCAGGAGCAGCCGTAAGCGCCGGCGTGCTGGTGGCCCCAATCGTCGTGGATGCAGAAGAGGATGTTGGGGCGTTTGGCGGTTTGGGCGGCGAGGGGAGCGGCGAGCGGGGCAGTGAGAAGGGATTGGAGGAAATGGCGTCTGTGGAGCATAGGAATCGTTGATCGTATCACCGATGCGCGTGCGATGGGATGGCTGCTAGAATGAGGAAGTTGGGCTGTTCGGCTGAACACTCAATTCCCCGGTCGTCTAATGGTAGGACAGCGGCCTTTGGAGCCGTGAATCGTGGTTCGAATCCATGCCGGGGAGCCAAACATCTTCGCATTGAAAACAAATAACTTGCATTTCTTGAAGCCTCTAAGTCCTTGAGAATTCGGTTCGAATCCATCCAGGGGTCAAGTTAGGAATTGCTTTCAAGCTGTGCTCGGAGCTCGACCAAGAATGTGACCGGGTCAACGATTCGAAGCCTTGGCAACCTAATGGCGATGGCGTCCGCACCGTCAAGAAGGTCGCGATCGCGCGAAACGAGATATTCGGCCTGACACTCGGCAGCCAGATTGAGGTGGCGTTCAATTGCGATGAACTCGGCGACTACGGCATCGGTCAGTTGTGGGAACTTGGCGCGAATTCTAGGTCGGCTGATCACATCTTGCACCTCAGCGAGGATCGCCGGGCTGACGTAGAGTTCCAAGAGACCTTGTTCGGCCAAGGCAAGGCAGGCACCAGATGGACTCGCTCGCCGCGCGGCGGCATGCAGGAAGATCATGCAGTCGAACACAACGCGCGGTCGCTGTTCTGGCATCTGCTATTTCGGGCGGATATGTTTGCGTCCAGAGAGCGAGTCCTGGCGGGCAGATTCAAACAGTTGATCTAGTTCCGGGTCCGAGATGCCGCTAGCTGAGACTTCCTCCCGAAAGCCGCCCAGAATTTCGTCTAACGCGCGGGCCGGACAAGTCACGGGACACGAGGGCGCGAACGTACGTTCACGGCCACGCTTCGGGCTTTCTGCCCGCCGAGGGATAGATCGTCCGGGATCGGGACTTGACAGTCATGCTCATGAACCACGCTCCTGCTCCATTGTCGCGATGAACAACCCCCAGCGCAAACCGAGAGGCACAATCAGACTGCCGCTAAGCTCTGCATTTGCAACGGAACCGTTCGAAACGCATCCATCAGGGGGAGCCATTTCTCCAAGTACAAATAAAGAACATGAGCTCGCACCATGCTTACTGGCTTCGATTCTAAGCGGGTTATCTGTTCGAATCGATACTGGCCCTTTTCCCGAGGAATAGAGCGTCTGACCACACCGTTCGGGTGGCTGACCCGACTTGGCCGGACGGGCTGGGCGAGGCATGACCATGGGACCGATCGAGGGACCTTACCAGCCGTGGGCTCCGACAGCGCACCAACCAAGGGCCTGTAAGGGAGAAGTGGCCAGCCAAAGTCCGTTTTAGTGACAGGTTGCATCGGCGGCCAGGGACGCCCGGGACGGGTCACCGCAGACAAGGGCGAGGGGCTGCTTCATCCTGAGGTAGGCGAGGCTTCCGCGTTCGATGGCGAGATGGTCAGGGGGCTCCTCGGCGGTAGGGGTGCAGTCGAAGGGGGGTAGTAAGCGGCGAGCTGCGACACGAGCACGGGCTAGCGGATGCTGATCTGAACAGCGTTCGCGGCGATGGCATTCACGGATAAGCCGATGTCTGCCAGTCCACGGCCGGCCAGGCTCCGCGGCAGAAGAACGTTCACCTGGTCCAACCCCGCGAAGCCGCCCTGTGCTCCGGCGTAGAGGACGGGCGCGGCGATGCCGCCAACCGTGCAGGTTACCGCCTCGAGCGAGGTGCGCCCGCGAATCCCCGTGCCATACAACTCCAGAACTGCCACGCTGCCTTCGGGACCAAGATCGACGGGGACGGCCCGGCAGCCGCCGGCCGGCGTGCATTCCGAAACAAGGTGCGATGATTGCGTGCCGTCGGGCCGAACGAGGCGCACCTGTGCCGCCGCTGGTCCGTGGCCGGTCGAGTTGGCGGAGAACACTCCAGGCGCAACCGGCGTGATTTCGATTCGTGCGTAGGCGAGGACTCCCTCGCCGCGCTCTGCCACAAGCGTTGCCGGGCCGGTGGCGATTTCCGCCGGAACCACGATGTTCATCTGATTGGCGGAGGCATAGAGGACCGTGGGGGAGTGCCCCCTGCCGCTCGCATCGATTAAGGTCAGGCCGGATGGCAAGGCGCCTGCTTCCACGCTGAGTCCCTCGCCGTAGACGGTGGCGAGCGATGCGGCAGCCACTGCCTGGCCGCTGAAACTGGCTGCATTGACAGCAGACAGCGGCGGTGCGCCGGCGGCGGTGAACGGAGGGCCGGGGTTGGAGGGCATCGCGGGCGCCGGCGGCGCTGGCTCGCGAAACATGCGTGCAATTTCTCCGGCCAGGCGCAGATACCAGTCACTCGGCAGGGTGAATCCGTCGGCATCGAGGGTGAGCCAGTAGCCCTGGTCTGGGGCGTCGGCGCGGCGTGCCGCCAGTTTGAACATGGCCGTGCTCTCGTTCACCTCGTCGAACATGGCGATTTTGAGGATGCGCGCACCGGCCGATCTGGCGTTGTAGGCCTGCCGCCAGAGAAACTCGCCGCGGTTGCGCGGAATCTGATTTTGCGGAGCGGTGCGGTTCAGGTTGTACCAAGAGAAACCGGGGAAAATGACGGGCATGTAGATCTGCCCGCGCTGGTTTGTTACGGCGAGGTCGGGCTCGATGCGTTCCCGTTTCCAGCGTTCAACGGCGGCCAGCGTGCTATAGCGCCCTACGGTCCAGGGCTGAATTGCATCCATGGCCTGGTAGACGCCGTTCCATTGTGAGCCGGTGGCCGCGTCGTTCGACAGCGTGCGCCAGTAAGCAGGCGTGCCGCCTAGATAGCTCACCTGCGCCTCGCTGCGGAACCACTGGATGAGTTGCAGCGCGGCTTGCGGGTCGTTGGGTGGGTGCTTGGCGTCGTTGAGCCCGATGCCCCATACCGCGAGAAGGGGCTTGCCGTTGTGGTGGAGGTAACCAGGATGGGCGGTCACGGCGAGCGATTCCACGAGGTACTTCCAGTCATTTTGCAGCGTGGTGAGGAGCGTGGCCGCATTGGCGCCGCTGATGTCGTATTCGATGGCGAACACGCGTCGATGGCGGCGGGCGGCGTCCATCACGTTTCTGAGCACGATGTCGCCGCCGTCGCGGTTGCGGGCGATGTCGGTGACAAAGCGCTGCACGAGCACGCCGTCGATGCCGTATTGCCGCATCCAGAGAAAATGCCGGTCGACCGTGGCGCTGTTGCCGGAGCTGAAGAGCGAGACCGGATTCCCACCGCTGGTCATGCCCGGCACGATGCAGGTTTCACCGGGCTCGAACTCGCGCAGATCGGGATACATGTCGATCACGAGGCTAGCGGCCGTTGGCATTCCATTGGCCCAGTGGCTCCAGTTTGTACCCATCGCACCGCCGCCGGGACAGCGGAACCACCCCTGGTAGCCGAGCACTACCTTTCCGTCGAGCGTCGAGGGATCAGGGTTCTGCGCACGGGCGCCAACCACGGCAAGCAGCAGGAGGGGGAGGGCGCGCCGCATCCTGTTTGCGCTACCGGCGCGCGGGCTGGTTCCAGGGCGGGCCCGGCTTTGCGGGCAGCTTAGGGTCAGGCGGGATCTCGCCGTGGAACATGCGCGTGATTTCGCCAGCCAGCCGCAGGTACCAGTCGCTGGGTAAAGCGGCGCCGTCGGCGTCGAGGGTGAGCCAGTAGCCCTGGTCCGGGGCGTCCTGGCGGCGAGCGGCGATCTTGAACATGGCAGTGCTCTCATTCACCTCGTCGAACATGGCGATCTTCAGTACGGTCGCGCCTGACACCTTGGCGTTGTAGGCCTGGCGCCACAGAAATTCGCCACGATGGCGGGGGATGGCGTTTTTCGGGGCTTCGCGTTTCAGATTGTTCCAGGAGAAACCAGGAAAGATCACCGGCATGTAGATCTGCTTGTTCTTGGCGGCGAGCGCGAGATCAGGGACGATCATGTCGTCCTTCCAGCGGTCCACGCCGGCGGCGTCGCGATAGCGGCCGGCGGTCCACGGCTGCACGACATCCATCCTGCGGTAGGCATCCGACCAGCCGGGGTCGGGGCGGGCGTCGTTGGTGAGGGTCCGCCAGCGCGACGGCGTGCCGCCCATGTAGGTGACCCGGTAGGCGGGCGGAGCGCCGGCGCGGAACCAGTCGATCATCTGGTGCGCCACGGCGGGGTCGTGGGGAACGTGGCGGTCCTCATGCAGGCCGGGGCCCCAGATGGAGAGCACAGGCTTGCCGTTGTGGTGCAGGTAGCCAGGGTGCGCGGTGATCTTCAATTCATCGACGAGGTACTTCCAGTCCTCCTTCATCACGTCGACGAAGGTGGCGAGGTTAGAGCCGGTGACGTCGTACTCAATGGCGACGACGCGGCCGGTTGCCGCGGCGGCGGCAAGGACATTCTTCAGCACGACGTCGCCGGAGGCACGTTTGCGGGCGATGGTGGTGACGAAGCGCTGCATGAGCACGCCGTCGAGGCCATAGTCCTTCATCCATTGGAAATGGCGGGCCACCACCTTGGGATTCCACGCGGAGTAGAGGTAAGCGGGCTTACCGGCGATGGTCATGCCGGGGACAGCGCAGAGTTCGCCGGGGGCGAATTCACTCAAGTCAGGGTACATGTCGACCGTCAGGGTTTCCGGTGCGGGGACACCGCGGGCCCAACTGCGCCAGTGATTCTCCGGGGCGCCATCGCCGGCGCAATTGAACCAGCCCTGGTAGCCGAACAGCACCTTCCGGTCGAGGGTCTTCGGGTCGGGATCGCCCGGAGCCGCCGCCAACAACGCGCCGGCCGCCAGCAAATGGACGAGGGAGATTCGTGTGAGCATGATGTGCCTCTTGGGCGGCTAGAACTCAAGCCTCAGCGCCATCACCACCGTCCGGTTGCCGGCCTTCGACGTGATGACCCCGAAGGTGGAGGAGGTAATGCCTGTAGTGGGGGCACCCAGGTTGGGATGGTTCAGGAGGTTGTAGAATTCGGCCCGGAACTGCAGCCGCAGCCGTTCCTTGATTGGTTGCCAGCGGCTGAAGACGGTGTCGAAGCCGAATGTCCCCGGGTTGCGCAGGTTCGGCTCTGTGCGAGAGCCGCTGCCGAACGAGTAGGGGCCGGGATTGGCGTAGGCGGTGGTGTCGAACCAGCGATCCATGCTCTGCTGGCCGCCGGGCAGGTTGGCATCCCTGAAGCGATCCGCATAGCAGCCGAGGCCGGAGACGCCGGGCATGGTGCAGGCGGCCGAGATGGCAATTGGCGAGCCCGTCTGGGCGGAGAGGATGCCGCTGGTCTGCCAGTTGCCGAGGATCTTGCCGATGATGCCGTTGGAGAGGAAGTCCTTGCCGTGACCGAAGGGCAACTCATAGACCCAGTTGGCCACCAGGCGCCGGCTGATGTCGGCGGCGGAGAGCGAGCGCGAGAGGGAAAGGTCGTAGGGGTTGATGAAGTTCGCCCCTCCCAGGAAGCGCTCATTGACGTTGTCGATCAACTTGGCGCCGGTGAAGGAGACCTGGAACATCAGGCCCTTGGAGAACGACCGTTCGGCGCGCAGGGTGAAGGCGTGATAGGCGGAGTCGCCGACAGAGGCACGAATCTGGCTGATGCTGCCGGCGTAATGCTGATAGGGCGTCAGCAGCAGGCCCTGACGCACGGTGGCTGTGCTCATGGTGCCAATGGAGATTTTGCCGAAGAAGGGGTTGGGCACCAAGCTATTTAGCTGCGACCCCATGGAGAGGAACTGCGGGAAGGTGGCGTTGCGGTTGGTGTTGTTCCAGATGCGCAGGCCGCGGCTGCCGATATAGGCCGCTTCCACCAGGAAGTTGGAGCCAATACTCCGCTGCACGTTGGCGTTCCACATGTAGTTGGTGGGCGTCGGCCACTCCGGCCAGATGGCGCTGATGCCGCTGCCGACGAGCGAATTGGGATAGGGACGCAGTCCGGTCACGAAGGGATTCGCTAGCGACGATCCAGGGATGGGCGTATTGGGTGCCGCCGGCGGCTGGCCGAAGAAGACATTTGTGGTGACGGACGATCCGCTGCCGAGGTCGCCCGGACTGGCGCCGACACCACCGCTACCGGGGGCATAGAAGATGCCGTATCCGGCCCGGAAGACAGTTTGTGGCAAAAACGTCCAAGCCAAGCCGATGCGGGGCGCCCAATTGTAGTTCGGATTGCTGGGGTAGCGGTGGCTGGCACTTGTCATGGTGAGCACACCGGTACGTCCGGTGACCGGCTCAATGCCGGCCGGATCAAAGAAGGCGAGTTGATTGTAGCGCTCCTTGAACGGCGTCTGGTATTCGAAACGCAGGCCAAGGTTGATGGTGAGGTTGCGGCGGACCTTCCAGTCGTCCTGGAGGTAGAAGTTGTTGCTTGGTTGCAGGAGCGCCAGTGACGGGCCGATGGTGAACTGGCCGGAGTCGGGAATGCCCAGCATGGCGCTGGCGAGGCCATAGCCGGCGGTTGCCGATGCCGTGGCGGGATCCGGCCCTTGCGTGAAGGCCCGACCGAAGCCGAACAGCCCTGACGGGTAGTTCGGGCGGAAGGTATTGAAGGAGCAGATCAAGACGTCATATCCCGTCTTGATGGCATGTGAGCCCTTCAGCCAGGTGATGTGGGCCTGGAACTCGGGCGTTGTCTCGGCGTCCACGTTGTGTGAGGCACGGTCCGGGCCGATGGAGGTGAAGTCGGTGATGTTGAACCGCGGGAAGAGGGCGTCGCCGGAAGCGGCTTTCAAATACTGGGGCAAGCCCAGTGTGGTGATATCGAACCCGACGCTGAGCGGGGTCAGCTGGATCACCCGGCGCGTGTATCCGGCGCGGAATTCGCCGATGAGGTTGGGTGAGAAGGTGTGGGTGTCGCTGATGGCCGCAGTGTGGCCGGTTGAACTTTGGTTTCCGCCACCATTTGTCCCCTCGCCAGGGAAGGCGATATTCGTGTACGGGCTCGTGCGCGGGGTGTTCTCATGACCGAAGCGGATGAAGAGCCTGTTCTTGTCTCCGAAGTTCTGATCGCCGCGAACGAACCAGCGGGTGGTTTTGACGATGTTGGCGAAGTTTTGCGACCAGTTCACATTGATTGTGGGCGAGACGGGCAAGGTCGGCTCCGGGTAGTAGCCGAGGATCTTCTTCGTGATCGGGTCCATGCGGCTGGCCGGCAGCAGGTTGCCGGCAAATGGCAGACGGCCATAGCCGCTGCGCTGCGAGGGGTCGGCCACCGTTGTGAGGGGATCGAAGATGCGGATGACGGCGCCGGCGCTGGTCCGGGTTTGCGAGAAATCACCGCTCTTTTGCAGGGCGGTCGGCACGTTGGCGGTGGGGGTGCTCACGCCGTGGTCGTTGTTCTGTTCCCAATTGAAGAAGAAGAATGTCTTGTTGCGGCCGTCGTAGAGTTTAGGCAGCGTCACCGGGCCTGACACGGTGAAGCCATAGTCGTTGCGCCGCTGGCGGCCACGCCTCACGTTATTGCGGTTGTTGGCCCAAGAGTTGGCGTTCAGTTTGTCGTTGCGCAAGTAATCATAGGCGCTGCCGTGGAACTGGTTGCTTCCGGAGCGTCCGGCCGCAACAACCACGCCGCCCGCCGAGCGCCCGTACTCGGCCGAGAAGCTATTGGTGATGAACCGCACCTCGGCCACGGCCTCCTGCGGAGGCGTGTAGGCGTTGTCGAGTGTGGAATTGTTGCGGGTGTCCTGACCGTCGAACAGGATGGCGGAGGTATTGGACCGGCCGCCGCTGACGATGGGTCCGGTGCCTGCGTTGCCGGTGGCGATGACGCCGGGCGACAGCGTGAGCAGGGAATACGGACTGCGCCCGGTGGGCAACTCGATTATCTGTTTGGCGCTGGTGACGTAGCCCAGGGAAGAGCTCACCTGCTCTACGGCGAGGGCGTTCGCGGACACGGAGATTTCCTGTTGCAACGTACCCGGTTTGAGCGAGACATCGATGGTGGTGATCTGGCCCACCAGCACGGGGACGTCCGCCACTCTGTGGGTGGAAAATTGTAAGGGATCTTGTAGTACCCGTCGGCCGTGGTTTCGACACGTGTGACCGTGCCGGTTGCCTGGTTTGTGGCGCTGACTCGCACCTTGATCATGGAGGCGCCGGTGGGGTCAAGCACCACGCCTGAGATCCCGCCTCGCTCTACCTGGCCGAAGCAGATCAGGCTGAATGCGCTCACGAGGGCTATCGAGCGAGCGAGCAGCCTCAGTTCCTGTGTCATGACAAACCTCTTTCTCGACAGGGGATCACCTCGGTCCCCTGGATTCCACCACTACTCGAAGCTAGACCGCAATGCCCGCCAGTTCAACGTTAGGCCGAAATGCTAACGGACGCTAACAAATTGAGAGCAAAAGGTCAGGATCTGGGTTCCGTTTCTAACGGTACCTACGGCGTGATATTCTGTGCCCGGGTGAGAATGTCGATGGACCGAGAGGCGGGAATGTCCTTTGAGATCGCCGCCGCGGCGCCGGCTCTGCGTACTCATCTACGCGAGCTGGTGGAGAGCCAGGCCTTCAAGGGGAGCAGGCGGGGCCAGCAGTTCCTCGAGTACATCGTGGAAAAAGCGCTGACGGGGCATGGGGACGAGCTCAAGGAGCGCAATCTCGGGGTGGAGCTGTTTGGGCGTACCCCCGCCTACGACACGGGTCAAGACGCCATCGTGCGCGTGACGGCCTCAGACGTCCGTAAGCGGCTGCATCAGTTCTATTCTGAGACCCCTTCAGCCTACCGCATCGAAATTCCCTCGGGCTCCTACACCCCGCATTTCCACGCCATCGCCAGCCAGAAGCCGCCGTTAGTGGCGCCGGCCTCCGCCGTGGCCGGGAGCAGGTGGCGACAGCGTGCGATCCTGGCGGGGTTGCTGCTGGTAGCCGCCGTCAGTTCGGCGACGGTCGTATGGCAGCGGAACCGCGCGCCAGCAATCCAGGCCCCACATCAGGTACTTCCCTGGTCCGCCCTCTTGCAGAGCGGGCACCAGATCCAGCTTGTCTTCGCCGATGTGGATGTTTCGGCGATCCAGGAACTCACAGGATCGCGGATCTCGCTCTCCGACTATGCCAACCGGAGCTACCTGTCGATTCCGGAATCGGCCGGGGGCGACATGCGGCGGGCCCTACACCTTTTGCGGGGCGTCAACGTGGCAGCGGTCGACGTGGGCATTGCACTGGCCGTATCCCGGCTTGCCGGCGACCACCGGGCGCGGCTAAAGATCAACCCTGCGCGCAGTCTGCACATGGGCAGTTTCAAGAGTGACGACGACTTCATCATCTTGGGCAGTCCCCGCTCCAACCCCTGGAACTCGTTGTTTGAGGACCAGCTGGACTTCGACTTTGTGCATGACCCCGAGGTGAAGGGGGAGGTGATTCGCAATAAGCGCATTCAACCCGGAGAACTACCGCGCTACGTCCCGACGGCTCGTGGTTGGGACACCGGGCATGCCTTCGCGACGATCGCCTTGGTGAGCAACCCGAACCAGGCGGGCAAGGTGCTGCTGGTAGCGGGCACCAATGCCGAAAGCACGGAGGCGGCGGGCCAAATGGTGGCCAACAGCGGCGAATTCGCGCGCACCCTGCGAACGCATGGCATCGACCCCTCGGGCCCCGCGCATCCATTCCAACTCCTGCTCCAGGTGCGGACGATGGCCGGATCGCCGAGCCGGGTGGAAGTGGTGGCCAGCCACCGCCTGCCTGATGCCACCGAGCCTCGTCCAGTGCGCTGACCGCGGGCGCAGACCTCCGATGGACGAAAGAGTTTGATCCCGGATCGCTATCCCCTCATGCGCGGCGGAGCGACCGCTGGCCAGGTGGAGAGGCGATCGCTGCACACAATTGGGGCCAACTGACCCGGGGACAAGGCCGGCGCCTTGGCGAATCGCGCCATCCGCGCCGCACGGTGTGCGCGGACATCATGCCTCCCTCCAAGGCGCTCCGCCCGTACCTCAGCGAGGATGAATCGCACGCCCTGATTGTCCAATGGATTGAGCCACAGCATACGGTTGAAAGTGTCAGCCGCTTCTTTGAATCGCTCCAGTCGCCAAAAGCATAACCCGCAGCCGCGCATCCGGATACCGGGAAAACCTGTCCTTGCCAGAGAGGAGCAGTCCGCCGGCCGTCGCCACATCGCGGCCCTGGTGTTTCGTGGTCACCCGCAGCGTGCTCCACGCTTTGGGCGTCAGTTTCCGGAACGGCGCAAAGAACTCGGAAGCAGCTCGGAAGTCGATGGCGTCCGGCTTCAGGTCAGGGATGGCCTGCCCGCCAAGCGAGTCCATCCGGTTCCAACGCTTCAACTCCTCGATCCGCAGCGCCTCGGCCCTGCAACTGGCCGAGCCCACGGGAGGATGACGCCGCTTTCCGGCCCCAGCCGCTGGAGATAGTGGGGACAAGTATTGCTGGGATGGACCTGAACGGCAATCATGTTCAAGTTCCGCTACCGCACCACCTTTGAGGTTCGGAACCAGGCGAGGGCGGATCGAGTCCGAGACCAGGCTGGCCAGCCTTTCCTGCGCCTCCAGCACGTCGGGCACGCGCCGTATCTGCCGCGACTCACGATTCACTGCGGCCGACTGCGCGATCATGTTCCTCATGAGCGATCTCTTCGTCGCCCTCAACGATGCGGTGGTCCGCCGTCTGGCGGGAGAACGCTCGTATCAACGAGGCGAAGACTACTACCAAGATGGCTGCGTGGAGACTCTGGAAAAGGTGGCCGACGGAATCCGGGCCGTGGTGTGCGGCACTCGGAACTATGAGGTCAAACTCACGTCCGACGAGGGAGTGCTCGACTACTCCTGCGAGTGTCCACACGCCAGCGAGGGCGCTTTCTGCAAACACTGCGTCGCCACTGCCCTCGCATGGTTGCGCGGCGGCGCAGAGCTGGCTGGGCCGAAGGACCGCCGCCAAATGCCAGCGGTGACGCTGCTCGACGCGGAGAAGGCCTTGCTGGCGGAGGATCATGGGGCATTTGTCCGAATGGTCATCGACTGGGCCATACAAGACGAACGGTTGCAGGAACGGCTTCTCCAGTTCGCAGCTCGCCGCTCGGGACCCGAGGCCGGTGTCGATTCCGCACGCCAGTCGTTCAAGAAGGCGGTGAGAGTGCACGGATTCGTTCCATACCGGGAGGCAAACGGCTGGGCGCGCGGCGTGGACGACGCTGTTGACAATTTCGCCCTGTTGCTTGCGGAAGGCCAGGCTGCCGCGGTCATCGAACTTTGCGAGACCGCCTTGCAGCAACTAGACGCGGCCGGGGGCGCTATCGACGATTCCGATGGGCATCTCACCACCTTGCGGGAGCGGTTGCAGGAGATCCACTATCGAGCATGCCAGAAGGCTCGTCCCGAGCCGGTTGCACTCGCTAGACGGCTCTTCCAGTTTGAGATGCAGAGCGAATTGGAGGTGTTTCTTGGCGCCGCCGAAGGTTACTCCAGGATCCTTGGAGCCAGAGGGCTGAAGGAATACCGCCGTCTTGCCGAGGCCGAATGGAAGAAGGTACCGCAGCGAACCGCGGGCCATGAGCAGGCCGATTGGGGACGGCACTTCAGGATCACCCATATTATGGAGGCGCTGGCTAGAGCGGCGGGCGATGTTGAGGAACTCGTCGCCGTGATCAGGCGGGATCTCTCGCATGCCTACAGCTATCTGAGAATCGCCGAGGTGTACCGAGAGGCGCGGCAGCACGATCAGGCCCTCCTCTGGGCGGAGAAGGGATTAGAGGCCTTTCCCAAGCGGACCGACGGACGGCTGCGGGAGTTCGCGGCCGAGGAGTACCATCGCCGGCGGCGGCACGACGAAGCGGTGAAGTTGATGTGGGCCAGGTTCTCCGAACAGACGTGCCTGGAAACCTATCGGATCTTGGAGCGTCATGCTGCAAAGGCAAAGGCGTGGCCAGAGTGGCGGGATCGCGCGCTGACCGAAATCCGGCAGCGCATCGCCGCGGGCAGGAAAGCTTTGAAGGGGCAGGCGCAGTCTCGCTGGATGCAGCCCAACGAGGACCACTCCCTGCTCGTCGAGATCTTCCTGTACGAAGGCAACGCCGACGCAGCGTGGCGCGAAGCGCGTGAAGGAGGCTGCTCCGATGGCTTGTGGTTACAGCTTGCCGAGTCCCGAATGAAGAGTCATCCCGAGGATGCGGCGCCCATTTTTCTCGAGCAGGCCGAACGTGCCCTTGCCGCGGTTCGTAATTCACGGTACGACGAGCCCGTCGGCCTGCTGGTGAAGGCCGCGGAGGCCATGAAACGTATGAACCAGAGCGATGACTTCGTGCGCCACCTGGAATCACTGCGGCAGAAGTACAAGATCAAGCGCAACTTCATCAAGCTCTTGGACCAAAAGCGAAAGTCGCTCTACCTCCGGTAGTTGCCAACCGCCCTTGCATAGTTTTGATCGTGCCCGATTGTGCAGTGGGTTGCCGCGATTTCCGAATGTGACGCCTGGCAGTCTGACATCTCGATAGCCATCGGAGGAAGATCTTCTCGCCGAGGCGTCGCATAAGATCCTGCCTTTGGCAGTGTCAACTTCGCGCATGGCTCGCGCCTGTATGGGAGCACAACGGAGGAATCGCGTTGGAATTCCATGCTGCGGCGGCGGTCCGTTCAGGATCGGGCTGTGCACCAGCGCTATAGACGGGAACCTGATCCATCCAGTCCTCGCAGCGGAGGTTATGCAGTTTGGAGAACTCGCGTTCGTTGGCGGTGACGAGGGTGGAGCCAAGGGCGATGGCCTGGGCGGCGATCAGCAGAGCTTCGCCGCTAATCATCTGCCCCTTCTTGTCCCAACGAGATTGAAGCAGAGCATATGCACCATCGGCCGCCTCTTCAAGAAGTAGGATCCCGATGGTGCTGAGTGCGGCCTCGACTTGTGCAGTCAGGCCGCAGCCACCTTCTTGGCGGCGTCATAGCGAAACTTGGCGGCGACTGGGATGGTGTTAGCCACCCGTGGTTGGCCGAAGTCGCGGACACGGCCAGTCGCGCGACCCGTCCGGTTAGGTCATCATTGGTTCGTGGTGACGGCGGAAACTGACACCGGCAATCCGACAGCAGGCGTCGCTTGCGCCTCGCCATTCTTTGTTAGGGTGACGCGGTAACACAATGCGCAAAATCGTCTTGCTGATGGCCGTCGCTTCACTGAACGCACAACCGAATCGCCTATGGTACCGGCAGGCGGCCGCGGAATGGGTGGAGGCGATGCCGGTAGGCAACGGCCGTTTAGGCGCCATGGTTTTCGGCGGGGCTGTTTCGGAGCGAATCCAGCTCAATGAGGACTCTGTCTGGTCCGGCGAGAAGCGCGACCGGCTTAACCCTGAGGGACTCAAGCACATCGCGATCATCCGGCGCCTGTTGCTGGAAGGGAAACCACGCGAGGCCGAGGAACTGGCGGAACGCACGATGATTGCAATTCCGAAGCGCCTGCCGCCATATCAGACGCTCGGCGATCTGCAGATCGAGTTTGCCAAGGTGGACGGCGAACCGGTCGATTACCAGCGATCGTTGGACCTGGAAACCGGGCTGGTGAACAGCCGTTTCACCGCCGGGGGCGTCACACACGAGCGGGAAGTATTCGCTACCGCGGTTCACGGCGTGCTGATGATCCGCCTCACCGCAAACCGTCCTGGAGCCATTCGTTTCCAGGCAACCTTGACTCGTCCGGCCGACGCCACAGCGGCAACGGCCGGACCGCATTCGATTCTGATGCTGGGCGAAGCGATTGCCCGCGATGCCCGGCATCCGGACGAGCGGCGGGTCGGCACTGGCTTCGCCGCGCTGTTGGAAGCACGGGCGGAAGGCGGAACGGTGCGCAGCGAGGCAGGCCGCCTGCATGTGGAGGGGGCCGATGCGGTCACGCTGGTTTTGGCCGCATCGACCCGATTCCGCGCCGAGGAACCGGCCTCCACCTGCCGGAATATGGTCAGAGCAGTGCCGGCGGATTACGCTTCCGTGCGCGCGGCGCATCGTGCCGAACATGAGCAACTGTTCCGCCGCGTGGATCTGCAATTGGGATCGGAGGACCGATCCGGCATCCCCACCGACGAGCGGATCCGGCAGTTTCGTGCCGGTCAGAGCGATCCACAACTGGCTGCGCTTTACTTCCAGTTCGGACGTTACCTGCTGATGGCGTCCAGCCGCCCCGGTTCGCTGCCCGCTAACCTGCAAGGCATCTGGAATGAGCGCCTGGACCCCAATTGGGAGAGCAAGTACACCATCAACATCAACACGCAAATGAACTACTGGGCAGCGGAGGTTGCCAACCTGCCCGAGATGCATCTTCCCCTCTTCGACCTGGTGGATCGCATGCGCGTCACGGGCAGGGACACGGCGCGGCGGCTCTACGGCACCAGCGGATTTGTCGCGCATCACAACACGAATATCTGGGCGGATACCGTTCCGGTGGATGGCGCCATCTGGGGCACATGGATGACCGGCGGTGCATGGTTGTCACTCCATTTCTGGGATCACTACGAGTTCAGCGGCGACCGGCGCTTTCTGGAGCAGCGCGCCTATCCGGTGCTCAAGGAGGCGTCGCAGTTTCTCCTGGAGAACCTCACCGATAACGGCAAGGGTGAGCTGCTGCTGGGGCCATCCATCTCACCAGAGGTGGGTTATGTGATGCCGGATGGAACCAAAGGCACCATGACGATGGGCGCCACCATGGACACCGAGATCACGCGCACTCTGTTCGGGAGGGTGATTGAGGCGAGTCAGATCCTGGGAATCGACGCCGGCTATCGCGAGAAGTTGAAAGCAGCCCGGTCGCGCCTGCCCGCATTCCGCATCGGCCGTCGCGGGCAGTTACAAGAGTGGCTCGAAGACTACCCGGAACAGGAGCCGGCTCATCGCCACGTGTCGCACCTCTTTGCGCTTTTCCCTGGCCGTGCGATCTCGCCGCGGCACACACCGGAATTGGCGGCGGCAGCGGCGAGGTCTCTGGAACTGCGCGGCGACGGCAATGTCGGCTGGTCCCGCGCCTGGATGATGAGCCTTTATGCGCGGCTGCGGGACCGGGGCCGCGCCGGCGCCATGCTGGCTGCCCTGCTGCGGGAGCACACCAACCCCAATCTCTTCGACGGCTGTTACGCCGGACGCCCGCTGCCGTTTCAGATCGACGCGAATTTCGGCGGGACGGCAGGCATCGCTGAGATGCTGCTCCAGAGCCAGGAAGGCGAGGTCGAGTTCCTGCCGGCAATCCCACCCGACTGGAAGGCCGGACAATTCCGTGGACTGCGTGCCCGTGGCGGATTGACGGTGGACGCCAGTTGGACGGGAGGCCGTCTGAGTCAGGCCGTGCTCACATCCTCCGCGGATGGCACACAACGCGTCCGCGTGCCCGATGGACTGCGTGTATCGGCCGTCCGTTCCAGAGATCAGGTGGTTCCCGGGATCGATACGGCAGGCCGCACGCTGACGCTGAAAATGAAACGCGGCGAACGGCTGGAATTGAGCTTTCGATAGAAGAGACTATGGCGAACGCAATGCGAGTGAGGAGATGCAAGCCCCTTCTGCCCTGTCTGTTCCTCATGGCCGCAGCCGCGGGCGCGCAGCCTCCCTCGGGCGACGAGGCCCGTGCTGACACCATGCGCTGGTTCCAGAAGGCGCGCTTTGGGATGTTCGTGCACTGGAGTATCGCTTCGGTCGCCGGGCTGGAAGGCTCGTGGCCCATGATGCTACCGGGAGCAATGCCGAAGCTGGGCAATGTCACCGACGCGGAGTATCGCGATTTCGCCAAACGCTTCAACCCCGACAAGTTCGACCCGGGAAATTGGATCCGCCTCGCGGAGGAGGCAGGGCAGCGCTACATGGTGTTCACCACCAAGCATCACGACGGCTACTGCATGTTCGACTCCCGCTACACGAAGTTCAAGGTGACCAACAGTCCGTATGGCAAGGATGTGCTGGCGCAATTGTCCGCGGCCTGCGACAAGGCGGGAATGCCGCTGGGCCTCTACTACTCCCCGCCGGATCTGGATCACCCCGGCTATCGCGACACCTCCCGCCCCGCCAAGGACAACTACCTGGGCGAGCCGGACCGGCCCGAATGGCCGCTCTATCTCTCGTACATGGAGCTTCACCTGGAAGAACTGTTGACCCGTTACGGCAAGGTCCCGATGGTTTGGTTTGACGGATTCAAGGAGACGCCCTACAGCCCCGGCCGCATGGAACGGATCGTACGCCGGCTGCAGCCGCAAGCGTTGATCAACAATCGCCTCGGCAGCGCCGGCGATTTCGACATTAGCGAAAACGTCTTTCCTCGCAGAATCCCCACCAAAAGCAGGCCGATCGTCCAAGGTACGCCAAGCCGGATCGTGCGCGCGGACATCTCCGACGCGGTTCCTCCGTTCGACGAGTTTCGTCCCTGGGAGATGTGCATCCCGATGAACGAAACCTGGACCTATAACCCGAATGACCACGAGTTCAAGTCGTCCGATGAGCTCATCAGAATTTTAGTGGAGGTGGCCAGTCGCGGAGGCAACTTCCTGCTCAACGTCGGACCGAAGCCGGACGGCACAATTCAGTCCGAAGTGGTGGAGCGCCTTCGCGACATCGGCCGGTGGCTGAAAGCGAACGGCGCCGCGATCTACGGCACCAGTTACGGCCCTGTGCAAGGGCTGCCGGCCGTCCGCTCCACCGCGAAGGGGGATCGCATTTTCCTGCACGTCTTTGAATGGCCATCGGACGGAAAACTCGTAGTGCCCCGGCTGCCCGCGGTCATCAAGCAGGCCCGGTTCCTGTCGAGCGGGCGGTCGATCGGCGTTCGGCGCGAGAATGGCAACACGGTGTTTGCCCTGCAGGCACGCCCGGATGCGCCGTGGGTTCCGGTGATCGAAGTGGTGTTGGGGAAGCCATGGTATCCCCTCGGCCCGGCCGCCCAAAAGAAAGGTGATTGATGACATTGCTTCGAGTCTGTCCACTGGCCTCGGCCGCCCTGCTGTGGTGCCTCTCGGGAACACCGTTCTCCCTGCAAGGCGCTGTGAAGCTCCCGGCGCTGCTTTCGGATCGAATGGTCCTGCAGCGCGACGTACCCTTGCGTTTCTGGGGAACGGCTGAGCCGGGTGAGCGTGTGACCGTGCGCTTCCGCGGCACGGAGCGCCTTGCGATCGCCGATCCGCGCGGGCGCTGGGAGCTTTTCCTTCCGCCGCAACAGGCGGGCGGTCCAGACGAGGTGAAGGTATCCGGAACGAATGAACTGGCGCTGCGGGATGTGCTGGTAGGCGAAGTGTGGCTGGCCTCGGGCCAATCGAACATGGAGTGGCGCCTCAATCTTTCGCGGGGCGGCAAGGAGGAGATCGCGGCGGCAAGCCACCCGAAGATCCGCCTCTTCAAAGTCCCGCACCGTATTGCGGAAGCGCCGATGACAGACGTGCAGGCCCAGTGGCGCGAGTGCTCGCCCGAGAGCACTCCGGATTTCTCCGCTATCGCCTATTTTTTCGGACGCGACCTTCACCAGCATCTGAACGTGCCCATTGGTTTGATTCAGGCCGCCCGTGGTGGAACTCCCGCTGAATCGTGGACGGGCCGCGAGGAGTTGCTGGCCGCTCCTGAACTCCAGTTCTACCTCACCAAGTGGGCCCGGCTGTTCGCCGAGTACCCGGAAGCGATGAAGCGTCACGAATCGGAGATGCGTCACTGGGAGCTGGCGGGTAAGATCGAGACCCAACGGCCCCGTGCTCCCTTAGGACCGGGCAGCGCCCATGTGCCCAGCGGCCTGTTTAACGGCATGATTGCGCCGCTCACGCCCTATGCGATCCGCGGCGCGATTTGGTATCAGGGCGAAACCAACGCCTCACGCGCCGAGGCCCGACTCTATCGGTCTCTCTTTCCCGCGATGATGGAGGGTTGGCGTGATCGCTGGGGCATCGGCCGCTTTCCCTTCCTGTTCGTGCAATTGGCGAACTACGAAGGTGTAGGCACCGGACCGGGCACGGAATGGCCCGAATTGCGTGACTCACAGTTGTTCACCCTGAACCGGGTCCCGAGCACGGGAATGACGGTCACGATTGATGTCGGGGACGCGCAAGACATCCACCCGAAGGACAAAAAGACCGTCGGCCGGCGTCTGGCCTTGGCCGCGCGGTCCATCGCGTATGGTGAGTCTGTTGAGTCCTCGGGGCCTCTGTTTTTGCGCGCGACCACGGAAGACAGCTCGCTTCGGATCTGGTTTTCAGGCGCCGCCGGCTTGCGGGCGCGCGCCAATCAGCCGCTGCGCGGTTTCGCCGTCGCCAGTTCCGACAAAGTGTTCGAACCGGCCGAAGCCCGAATCGACGGCAACACCGTGGTGGTGACCAGCAAGGCCGTAGCTCGGCCCGCCGCTGTGCGCTATGCCTGGGCCGACAACCCGGATGCGAACCTCGAAAGCGCCACCGGATTGCCGGCGTCTCCCTTGCGCTCGGACAACTGGGCCGATGCGGTGATGCGGAAAGGCGGCGCTGCTTCGCCTAAGGAGAACCTGCCCGTGATGGGGAAGGGCGGCTGGTCAGCCCCCTTGGATCCGGCCCTTCCCCATGTCCTCATCCTCGGCGACTCGATATCCATCGGCTACACGAGAGAGGTCAGGCATCTGCTGCGCGGCCGCGCCAACGTTGTGCGTCCCGTCGTGCCGGAGAAGGACGAGCCGGCCAACTGCCGCTCCACCGAGCAGGGACTTCTCCAACTGGATGACTGGCTCGGATCAACGAAATGGAGCGTGATCCATTTCAACTTCGGTTTACACGACCTCGCCTACCGCAATCCGGAACTGAAGTCGGTTGGTCAATTAGACAAGGTTCGAGGCAGGATCTCCGTAACTCCGGTTCAGTATGAGAAAAACCTCAGTGAGCTGGTATCGCGCTTGAAGCGCACAGGGGCCTGCCTGGTATGGGCCCACACCACAGTGGTCCCGCCCGGCGAGCCTGGGCGCAATAATGGCGACGAGCGCACGTATAACGACATCGCTGCCCGGATCATGGCCGCGAACGCCATCCCGATCAATGACCTCCACGCGGTCACTACAGCGTTCGCTCCCGCGCAGTTCGTGGCTCCGGGGAATGTACATTACAGGCCGGCGGCCAATTGGATCCTGGGGCAACAGGTGTCTGCCGCGGTCGGTTCCGCACTGGAGCGCTGCCGGGTGAGCCGATGACCGCATTCACCAGACGGCAGTGGATCACCGGGGCCTGCGTCAGCGCACTGCCGGCGGGCCTGCGCGCCGCTGCCAGACGTCCGAACATCATCCTCGTGATGGCCGACGATCAGGGCTGGGGAGACACCGGGTACAACGGCCATCCCACGCTTCGGACGCCCCACCTTGACGACATGGCACGCAGCGGCGTTCGCTTTGACCGCTTCTACTCCGGCGCCCCTGTGTGCTCGCCTACTCGGGGCAGCTGCCTCACCGGACGCCACCCTTTCCGCTATGGAGTGTTCTTCGCCAACGCCGGCCGCGAGGGCCAGCCTTCCGAATATGCGCTGCCGCATGAGGAAGTCACGATCGCCGAGGTAGTCAAACCGCTCGGCTATCGCACTGGCCATTTTGGCAAGTGGCACCTGGGTGACTTCGACGGACCGAAACGTTCATCGCCTTCGGATCATGGTTTCAGCGAGTGGTTCTCGACCGTGCGCAAAGTGCCCACGGTCGATCCGCCCTCCGGCGAGTACTGGGAAAACGGCAAGCCCGTGACGGAGACACTGCGTGGCGATGATTCCCGGATCATCATGGATCGCGCCCTCGCGTTCATTGAGCGCAGCGCGAAGGGTAAGGATCCGTTCCTCGCCGTGGTCTGGCTGCACACTCCGCATCTGCCTGTGGTCGCGACAGCGGAGCACCGGGCGAAATATCGCGGGTTCACGGAAACCCAGCAGCACTATTGGGGCGCGATCACGGCGATGGACGAGCAGGTCGGACGCCTTCGTTCCGGGCTGCGGCGTCATGGCGTGGCCGGCAACACGATGCTGTGGTATGCCAGCGATAACGGGCCGGAAGGAGATCAGGAGGACGCGGAGTGGCCGGGAACGGCGCGTCCGTTCCGGGGGCGCAAGGCCAGCCTCTTCGAAGGAGGTATCCGTGTGCCAGGGATGTTGGAGTGGCCGGACGTCATCAAGCGGTCCAGCGTAGTGAAGAGCATGGCCTCCACCTCCGACTACTTCCCTACCATCGTCGACGCGCTCGGCCTGCCCGCACCGCACCGGCGTCCGTTGGATGGCATCAGTCTGCTTGCGACGTTGCGCGATGGAGAGCACGCAGGCGCCCGGGCGTTGGCGTTCGAGACGACCAAGGTCACCCGCGGGTCACCCAGACTGGCACTGATCGAAAACAGGTACAAACTCCTGACCAATCTGGACAGCAGGGACGACCTCTTGTGGGACCTGCTTGCCGACCCGTCCGAGACCAAGAACCTGGCGTTGCACCTGCCCTCGGAGACGCACCGAATGCGTGGAATTCTCACCGCCTGGCGGGAATCGTGCCGCCAAAGCAATGCTGGAGCAGACTACAAAAAACACCCATGAGCATCTCAAGCCGCCGCAACTTCCTATGCTCCTCCGCGGCCGCGCCTCGCGCACTGCAAGCGGGCCAGCGCCGGCCGAACGTCGTCGTCCTGCTGAGCGACGACCAGACCTACAGCACCGTGGCCGCGCTCGGCAACCGGGAGATTCGTACGCCCAATCTCGATCGCATGGTGCGCAGCGGTGTCGCCTTCACACGGGCTCACATCATGGGCGGAATTGCGCCCGCGGTTTGCGTGGCCAGCCGGGCGATGTTCCTCAGCGGACAGACGCTTTTTCGTGCCGACGAGCGGCTCACCGCGGAAGTCACCGGCCGCGGCCGCCGAGGTCCGTTTCACCTCCTGCCCGAATACTTCCGCAGTCAGGGCTACAAAACATTCGGAACGGGCAAATGGCACAACCGCGCTCCGCTCTATGCGCGCAGTTTTTCCGCCGGAGGGAACATCTTCTTCGGCGGCATGACGGATCACTTCAAGGTACCGCTGCACGACTTCCGGCCGGACGGGCGCTATCCCGCCGCACCCGACCGCATCGGCAGCGCACACTCCTCTCAGTTGTTCACGGATGCAGCGGTGCGCTTCATCGAGACCCACACCTCTTCCGATCCCTTCCTTGCCTATGTAGCCTACGCGGCGCCACACGATCCGCGCAACGCCCCAAGCGAAGCGCACAGGGCCTACCCGCCCGGCCGCATCCGCCTGCCCGAGAGCTTTCTTCCGGAGCACCCCTTCGACAACGGAGAACTGAAGATCCGCGACGAGATGCTGGCCCCGTTCCCGCGCACCCCGGAAATCGTCCGCCAACAGATTAGCGACTACTACGCGATGGTCACCCATATGGACGCTCAGATCGGGCGGATTCTGGACACGCTGGAGCGCACCGGGCGCGCCGCCGACACAATTGTTGTCTTCGCATCGGACAACGGGCTCGCAGTGGGACGCCACGGCCTGATGGGGAAGCAGAATCTATACGACCACAGCGTCCGCGTGCCGCTGATCTTCTCGGGACGCGGTGTGCCCAAGAACCGGCGGAGTGACTCGCTCTGCTACCTGCTCGATGTCTTTCCCACTTTGTGTTCGCTCTGCGACCTGCCCGCGCCGCCAACGCTTGAAGGCCTAAGTCTGGCACCGGCCTTTACACGCCCCGATGCCGTGCTCCGCGATTCGTTGTTCCTCGCCTACCGGGAGCTCCAGCGTGCCGTGACGACCGGCGACTGGAAGTTCATTCGCTACCGCACCTCTACACCGGGCCCCGTGCAGTTGTTCCACCTGCGGAAAGACCCGTACGAGTTGAAGAACCTGGCGGACACTCCGGATGGGAGGCGCCGCATACCAGAGATGCAGAAGCTGCTCGAGAGATGGATGAAGGACACCGGAGACCCGGTGACTGTCCTATGATCCAGCAAGATCGTCTGTACACCCGCTGCCGGCATAGAGCTGAAGATGGACCTCGCCCGGCCCTCCGGCACGGGTCCGTTTCCCGCCATCGTTTGCCTGCATGGCGGCGGCCGGCCCCCCGAGGAAGTCAACTCAGGCGGTGAGTGAAGTGGCCGAAATCCCCAACGGGCATGTATGCCACCCTTGCCGCTGAAAGTTGTCCTCCGTCGCCCAGATCCTGGATTGCAGTGGAATCCAGCCGGAGACTTTATGGAGCTGCGCAGTCATTGCCCGCAAGTATATTTGCCAGCAATGAAGCAGTTTGAACTGCATCCACCACGGGGAGCCATTTCCAAGCGAACCGAAACTTGATGACCGCCCGAAGGAATGAATTCATCGGCCGGTAGAAATCAATTGTAGGAGTAGGCAGTTGGAGCCGCTGGATCGCACGTGCGCCACCACTCCCCCTCCACACTCCGGCGCTTCCGTTGTCACCGCTCGTCGTGGGACAAGACAGGTGGTTGGATTTCACTGGTCACGACTACTCGTGCACCTGGAGATCATTCGGCAGCCAACTCGCTGTTGGACACGACCCTAGCCCGAAAATTTCACCAGCCATCGGCTGCGGAGCGCGATAGCCGTGCGCCTGCTGCGTTGCGCTCGACGGTGGTCCTCAACGTAGTGTTCAAGTACGCCAACGTCCCACCTGCTTCGCGCGCCTTGCATTCGCACGGCTCTCATCGCTCCTCGCTGCGATCGTGGTGAAACTTCCGGGCTAGCGAGGAGTCAGGCCGCCCGCGGAAATGCGCGCGGCCGGGATTCCTCTTTGTGCGGGATCCTGCTCGGCCATCTCCGCAATGACGCGAAACTCGACTCGTTCCCCGCTCCCCTTCATCCCGCGGACCAGAACGCGCCAGGAGCCACGCTCAGGCTGAGACAACCGGAACGTGACTCCTGCCGGATCAAATCCCGCGGGATCGGCGTAGCTCGCATAATGGTGGCCGCTAGGGCTAACCAGGGAGAGGTCCAACGCCGCGGTTTCCGTTTGGCCTTCGAGCCGCACCACGAACGAGCGCACACGCGGGCCGGCGGTGATCAGTTGGCTCCACACCTCGGTCACCGCGACGCTTCCGGCGTAGGTTTGGCCGGATGTGCCGGCGCAGTCTCCCGTGGCGGCGTTTGTTGACGACACGTCGAATATCCCGCCTCTATAGCCGCGCGCTGGAAGGTCGTCGAAGCGGAACGGCAGGCTCGGGGATGAGATAGAAGGCGCCCTAGTGACGTGGACGTGAACATGATGTCCGCCACCCTGCCCTACCGTATAGCCGCTGTTCCCGGCGGTTGCGAGCGGCTGGCCCTGGACGACGCGTTCGCCTTCCTTTACTCGAAACGACCCTGTCTTCAGATGGGCGTAGTGGCTGTACTCGCCGTCATCGTGCTGTACCGTGATGTAATTGCCGAAGATTCGACGGTTGGGCGTCTGGCCCAGCTTGAGGTCGAAGGTGTGTGCGACCCCCGCCCGCATGGCCACGATGCATGATCCAGACTTTGGCGCAATGTCCCAGGCATGGCGGCTTCGTCCATAGTGCGAGAATCCACCGTACGGCCCTTGTGTAATGGTCCACGTTTGTCCGGCCGGTGTGGGGAGCTTATATGCGGCAGGGCTGGAAATCAGAAATCGCACGGGCGGACTCTGCCGGCCGTCCGGGTTCTTCACGATCACCAAATACTCGGCGGCGGGCAGCGTCGACAACCGAACTGCCATACGCTCCCCGTTCGAGCCTGAGGGAAGCAGCATCGCAATGTATTTCCAGCCACCTTCCTTCGTATATTGCGCGACGTTGACGATCGAATCGCTGACGAAACCTTGACCGCGAATTTCGAGATCGGTATGCCGGCCCTCGGCCTCGGCGCGATCGATACCGGTGATGCGCGGGGCGGAAGGATCGAACGATGCGGTGACTTCGAACGTGCGCGATGCGAGTACGGCGGCGCCACGGGTGACTCGAACGGTCCAGATGCCGGGCAACTGCGAGGCTGGGAACCCGCCCAGGGGCAGGCCGGTGACGAAGCACAGCGACGAGGCGGCCGGAAGCGGGTCATACGCCGATGACGAGTGGATGTGGCCGCCGGGCTCGATCCACTCGACGGCGAGCCGGTCGCCGGCGCGGAGCCCTCGAGCAACAAAGCGGAAGTACACCTGGTCGCTCGTGTTCTCAAAACGAGCGGAGGGCCTTGAGACCGCGCATGCCGATTCGTCGGCAGCGGCTCCCAACATTGTCTGGTCGACCGTCAACGCGGTTGCGGGAAGGGCTAGGAGGAAAACAACCAGCAGGCCGAGCATGTGGACTCAATGCTCTATCGGCAGAGATGCCTGAGGGGTCCAGTCCAACGCAGGCGGCACTCAGGTTCAGACAGAATCGCCGATGAGCGAGGCATTCACCCTTGAGCGGCAAGTGCTTGTGATTGCAACGAAACCGTTCGAAACGCATCCACCTGGGGGAACCAGACTCCCTGCAAAACCCGTGGTCTAGATGAGCTTCCTGAGATTTCGTATGTGCGATTCGTACGAACTGCCGTTTGCCGGCTCCGCGTGTGCACTACTTCCCGCGGCGGCACTCCTCCGCTAGCGGGGACACGGACTCCGATTCCCCGCTGGGGAAAGGCCGTATGGGGGGATTGCGCTTGTCCGCTTTAGGCAGCGGGCCGGAGCGTGGCTGGGGAGATTCCAGGTCAGCATACCGGCACGGTGGATGGGAACGGGGCTGATGCGATCGTCGCGGCGCTCGCCCACCGATTGGCCTGCCCAGTGTCCCGTGCCGTGGGCTGATTGAGGTTGCGGGGCCATGGGGAGCGCTCTGGGCGCCGCTGCGCTCTTAGGGCCGCCCGCTGCGAAGAGGCGCGGGAGCGGGCAGGCTGGAGCCGCAAGCGAGGGTGATCTACGGGGCCTGGAGCCTCTCCACGCGGCTGGCCTGGTTGCGTTCCGGGAACACGATCCAGTTGCCATCGGGAGAGGGAACCGGAAAGGTCACCCGGCGTGTCTCCAGGAGTTTTTGTGTTGTGCCATTGAGATCGCAGTGGAACAGCACACCGCCCGATTCCGTGTGCGCGGTGACGAACAGCCCGGTTCCGGCCGGATCCCATGCCACGGCCTGCAGATTGCGCATGCCGGGGATGGGCACGATTCTCTCCTGTGCGCCGGCCGAGACATCGAGGGGAATCAACTGAATGTGGGCCGACTTGGGATCGTGGTTTGGATTGGCAACGGTGCGGCCATCCGGGGACAAATCCCAGTCGAAGAACAACTGGTGGCTGGCCGGCGTGCGCACTAACTCCCGCCCCACGCCGTGCAGCGGATCCAGTTCGCGATAGACAAACTGGTCGGCTTGGGTGGATCGGAGAACACAGCGTGAACCGGGGATCTGCCCGCAGCGGAATTCGTCGGACAGTTGCAGATCGGGAACGGTGGTGTGCGCGGCGCCTCCGCCGATGGGCAGGCGAGAGAGGTTCCGTGTCTTCTCGTCGTGGTGATTGCGGAACAGGATCCAGTTTCCATCGGGACTGGTGTGAGGCAGTGCGGAAGCGAACGAGGAATTGAAGAGCGGCTCCGGTACGCGGCGGTCGAGGCGGACGCGGAAGAGGCTGTAATTGGGGTAGCCTCGCGTGGACTCAAAGATGACTTCCCTGCTGTCGCGAGACCAGGCGTGCGGATAGTCTTCGGCCGCTCCGCCGGTGAGACGCTCCACGCTGGCAAGCGAGACTCGTGAGCCGTCGCGTTTGACAGCGGCAAGATGGAGGGTCAGGTAGGCGCTGGTGGACACCAGCGACATGACGGAACCATCACGGGAGGCGGAGAAACTGGAGTAGAGCCCGTCCCAGACATACGGCATCGGACGGCGCGACTGGCCGAGGAACCTGCCGGAGACGGGATCGGTGCGGATCTCCAGCAACTGACCGCCGTGGGAGTTGGACGGATAGGCCCATTCCAGGGCAATGATGCGGCCGTCAGAAAGCGCCGTGCTTGCGTAAGGGGCGAGGTCAGCCACTTCATCGACGAGCTTACCTGTCTCGATGTCGAGGATCTGGAACGACTGGGCAAGGCCGCGGCCGCGAGCCTCTTCATATCGCGCCGGCTGGAGCACCATGTAGGATAGCTTGCGGCCGTCGGGCGACCAGGTGAGGGAAGAGTAGCTGACGTTGGGCGCAGCCGCGCGGACAACCCTTGGGCTGCTTCCGCTGGTGCCGGCCACCCAGATGCGCCCGCCATCGGCGCTGGTCAGAGCAATGCGATCGCCCGCCGGGGAAGGCGTCGCATCCCGGCCTCCGACAAAGACGGACAGAGGCGGCCGGGAGGGCTCGGCGGGGAGAACCCAAACGGAAGAGGTGTTTTCCTCGCCCGCTGTACCGCTGACCAGCAGGCGGCTCTGATCGGCGAACCAGGCGATGCGCGTGGCATGGAGATTCCTGGGAGCAGCCAGGCGCAGTGTCGTCCCGTCATCGAGCCTACGGATGGCAACGGAATCCGCGGCGGCGTAGGCCAACGATTTGCCATCCGGTGAAACGCAGGCAATGGTGAGACCGCTCTCGTCGAGCCCGGCGAGGGGGACAAGCCGCAGCGGCGGCTGCGGAAACAACAGGCGCCAGGCAACAACCGCGCCGACACAAAGGCCTGCCGCGATGCCGGCCCGAAGGGCAAAGCGGCGAATGGTGGACCGCCGCCCCGGGCGGGGAGCTTTGGGGGGCGTACTGACGTCGATCTCTGACAGGCGGCGTTGCACCTGGTGGGCCGTGGGGCGCCGGGCTGGCTCCTTGTCCAGCATGGCTTGGAGCAGTGCGGCCAGTTCTGCTGGAACAGCAACAGCGGGAGCGGGGGCCGGTTCGTAGGCGATCGCATGCGCGGTATCGACTGGGGAAGGGCGGGAGAAGGGATGGCGCCCGCACAATGTTTCGTAGAGCACGGCGCCGAGCGAGAAGATATCGCTGGCCGGTGTGGCCGCTTTGCCGTGTGTCTGCTCGGGGGACATGTAGTTGAGCGTGCCGCCGAGGACGCCGGAGGCGCTGGCTACGGGTTCGACGTCGTTAGCGTCGTCGAAGGGAGTCCTCCAGGCGAGGCCGAAGTCGAGCACCTTGATGCCTCCGTCGGCGCGGATCATGACGTTTTCCGGCTTGATGTCGCGGTGGACGATGCCGCGCTGGTGGGTCGCCTCAAGGGCCTGCGCGATCTGGCGGCCGACGCGTGCGACAAAGGCGGGCGGTTGCGGCTGGGAGCAGTGCTCGCGCAACGCGACGCCTTCCACCAGTTCCATTGCCAGCGCAATCTCGCTTTCATGCCGCACCACGTCGTAAATGGTGACGATGTTGGGATGGTTGAGGGCGGAGGCGGATTTGGCTTCCTGGATCAGTTTGGCGGCGCCGCGCGGGCCGGCGAGGAATTCGGTGGCGAGGAACTTCAATGCCACCATGCGATCGAGCTCGGTGTCGCGAGCGGCGTAGACCTGTCCCATGCCGCCGCGTCCGAGAATTGCCGTGAGTTCGTAGCGCCCGATGTGGCGGCCGATCCTTGCCAGCGGGTCGATGGCGGCCATGCCATCTTCGGCGGCGGAGCGATCGAGCAGGCTGAAGACAAGCTGGGAGAGGCCGGGTTCGCCTTGCGATTCGCGCTCGACCAGCAGCGTTCTCTCGGCGGGCGGCAGGTCGAGCGCGTGGTCGAACAGGGCGTAGGCCCTCCGCCACAGGTCAGCGCGCCCGATGGCATTTTCGCCGAGATGCGGGGTCATGTCCGGTTTCAAATTATACCGGGCGGGGACCCGGAGGTTCGATGCTAGAATCGGCCTCATCCACATGCAGACGAACGGGGGCCAAGTCTCGGAGCTGATGGACAAGTTGCGTCAAGGCGACAAGGAAGCCGCCGGCCAACTGGTGGCGATGTTCTATCCGGAGTTGCGGCGGCTGGCCCGATCGCGGATGCGGGGGGAGCGGGCGCGGCACACCTGGCAGCCGACGGTTCTGGTGAACCAGTTGTACCTTGAACTGCTCAAGGTCAAGGGGCTCCGCAAGGACGACGCCGATGAGGACGCCAAGGCCGCTTTTCTGCGGCTGGCGGCACACCTGATGCGCAGGCTGCTGATTCATCATGCGCGGCCCCTGGCCAGGAGGATGGAAGTCGCCCCCGTTGCCGGCGCGATCGAGATCCAGGTTCCCGCTGATGAGGACCTGCGCGTGGTCGAAGATACGCTGCTGGATCTGGAGCGGATCGATCCGATTTTCCGCACGATCACCGAAATGAAGGTGCTCGAGGGGCTCTCGATGGAGGAGATTGCGGCCGAGTTGGAGATCCCGCTGCGAACGGTGTACCGGCGATGGACGTTCATCCGGGAGTGGCTGGCAACGCATCTGTCGACGCTCGATGGCTGAGGCTTAGCGCCTGCGGAACCAGACCAGGGCGAGCGCCGTGCCGATCATGGCCAGCGTGGTGGGCTCGGGAACGGCTGTGGCGGTGGCGGTGACGGTGAAGCCGAGCGTAGCGGTGTTGGACTCCACGAAGCAGGAACCGCAGGTGCTGGGGTTGGCCGAGAACAACTCGTAGAGCAGCAGAAACTGGCCCGAGTTGGAATCGCCAGGCGCCGCTCCGGGATCGATCGAGTAGGCGCCGAAGCCGGTGCCGTTGAGGAGGTCAAACGACTGGGTCCAGTCGGCAGCGCCGGGAGCGAGAACTCCGAAGGTGGGGCCTCCCTGCGGGCTGATCAGGTCCGTGAAGATGCCCAGCGCCGGGTTTGTTTCGTCCAGGAGTACCGTGCCTACCACCGAAGTCCAGTAAGTGGGATCGGGAGTAACGGTGAACCCCCAGCCAGCGGTTGCGCCGGGGGCGCCGGAAATGGCGCCGGATGGCGGCGTGAGCGAGAACAAAGGAGCCGCGTGCAGTGGCAGCGACGCTCCCGCTAAGACCAAGAGGGCCGCGTTGCGAATGATCTTGTGAAAACAATGCATGTCGAAGTTTCTCCTTCCACTGACTTAGCGGAATAACGTAATTGTGTTCGCGCCGGAGTATGTGCCTCCGTTGGCGGTGTAGCGGACGGTAAATGTAACTCTCGTAGCCGTGGGCGACCAGGAGAAGTTGACGATGGCGGAGGCCTTGCCCCTGGGCAGGATGGTGCCAATCGCGATGCCGCCAGGCGGAAGGGTGACAGAGACGGCCCCTCCGCCCTGCGGGACCTGGAAGCCTTCAATGGCGGTGATGACGGCATCTCCGGCCGGTCCGGATCCGAGGTTGGATAGGACGATGGGGACCGCGACATTCCCACCGCCGAGGTCGGTGCGGCCTGAGGAAGAGGCGTATAAGGTGGGCCTGCCGAGGGCGGTGAAGTTCGCCATCGTGTCCACGGGCGCGTTGACCGTCAGATTGACCGGGTTGCCGGTGAAGCCGGCAAACGATACGAACTGGAAGCCCGCCGCTGGAGTCGCCCGTAGTTGGGCGGTCGAGCCGGCGTCGTACCATCCAGCTCCGGTAACCGTCCCTGCCGCGGCAGGCGAAACGGTGGCCGAGACCCGGTGCTGCGTCTTGAAGAACACCGTATGCGTGACTTCGGTGGCGGAGCCGCTGAAGGTCCTCGGATTGGTGATCAGGTTGTCTCCCCAGCGGGCGAATGCGTAGCGGGTGAAGTCGCGGCCGGGCTGGGTGTCGGGCGCCGAGACCGAATGGCTCTCCCCGGGGGGCCAGGGGAAGCTGGCCGGAGTCGCATAGGCAACGCCATCAACCAGGATCGGCAGGCCAGGGGGTACGGTTTCGAAGCGAGTGGCTGCCTGGGCCTGTACAAAGAGAGCCTGCACCGATTTGGGCGCATTCATGGCAAGAGTCACTGGTGACTGCTGGCTCACCGAAGCGCCCGTGAACTGGCGGAAGGCATAGCCCTGCGCTGGTGTGGCGATGATGGTGACTGTGCCGCCCTCGGGGTAGGTTCCGTCCGGCGATGGGTTCTGCACGGCAACCGTGCCACCGTTGGCGGGGCTGGCAGAGAGGGTAAGCCGGTGCCGCACGGCGTAGCGGGCGATATAGGCGGAATCGGTGGAGGGGGCGACCGTTCTGGAGGGGGTGGTGACGCCGCTGCTGTCGGTCCAGCCTTCGAACGTATAGAGGGTGTTTCCGGTTTCGTAGGAGCTTAGGGCATCGAGTTGATGGGTTGAGCCGGCGACCCACGACCGGGTGAGGGGCGTGGTGGTTTGCGCGCCGTCGATCTGCATGGGGATGGGAACCGGGGTGGTTTGGACAGACGCGCGGACGAGGATCGCCGAGACCGGCACCTCGACACTGGAGCTATTGCCGCCGGCGCCTTCCAGCCGCACACGAAGCGATGCGGCGGGCGGGGCCAGCGCCGGATTCAGGGTGAGGGTCAGCCTTGCGGGGGTGGTGGTCTGGTTGAGGGAGGCGGTGATCCAGGTCTCGGTAAGGGGGACCAGGCGGAAGGTGATCTGGCCGCTCGACGGATCACTTGATGTGATGTCGACCTGCTGAGTCAAGCCGCTGACGAAGTTGACCGCGGCCGGCGTTGCCCGGAGCGAGGCGGTGTCGCCAACCCGCATCGTGACGAAGACGTCGGAGGTGCCGGCGCCTTGACCGTCGGGACGCTCTTCGGTGAAGCGGACGGTGGCGTTGTAGACGCCATTGGGCAATGTGGGGAGCGGATTGGTTTTGGCGATGGTGAAGAGATTGGAGCCGGGTTTGGATTGAGTCACGGTGAGGAAGTTGGATCCTAGGCCCACAAACGACGTCGTGATCTTGCCGCCGAAGCCGCTGGAGACGACGACGCTTTCCTGAAAGTCCGAGGCGGCATCGAAGGTTGCGTTCGGCACACCGGCGAGGGCCGAGGTCTGCCATGGCAGGTGATTGATCCAGACCTGCCGTATGCCTGTGACTTTCATCGCCGAGATGAGGCGCTGATTCTCCGGGGAAGACATGGGGCGCCAGAAGTGGTAGTTCGGGCCCAGTTGCTGGCAGGCCGCTTCACCGTTTTGCCAGGGGCCGCTGTTGGCGGTGATGGTCCACTGGTAGTTCCAGGGATTGTCAGGGCTGGGGAAGGGCTGGCTGGGGTCGGCAAGGCTGGCACATGCGTGGGTCAAGCCGCCGGAGGGGACGTTCTGCGTCCAGCGGTAGGTGCTGACTTCGGTCAACGAAGGGGGGAGGCCGTTATTCACGGGAGGAAAGACGCTGAGCTCAGAGACCGGCCGGCCAGCCACGGGGAACTCAGCGTCGCGCCACGACCAGACGATGCGGCGGGGGCGGTCGTCGCAGACGGTGCAATCATTGTTGACTCCGTCGGTGAAATCGGTGACTCCGGCAAAGGGAGAGCTGGGCGCTTTGTTCAGAGCATAGAAGTAGTCGAGGCCGATGCGGTTGAATCCGCAGTAGACGGCGATGTCCATTTCGCCGTTGCCGATCAGCGCGAGCCCGGTGAACTTGTCGGCGATGGTGCGGCCCTCGCCGATGGACTCGGGGGTGAGGTGATTGTGGTCGTCGTCGATTCCGATGGCCTGGGTGCCCAGCGGTTCGGCTCGCGATGGATTTGCGCGGCAGACGTAGAATCCCGCATTGTTGGTGGAGTGGCTCAGCGCACGGCCTCCCAGCCCAACCGGCCATGCCGCGCCGCTAATGCCCGTCACATTGGCCATGGTCACGATGACCTGTTTGCCTTCGGAGCGGATCTGGCGCAGGGTGGGCCAGGTGTTGGCGCCGTTCCTCCAGTAGAGCAGCGGCTCGAGTTCGTGGCGGATGACGAGTTCGAGTTCCGCCGGAGACGAGTAGGCGCTATTGCTCTCCTCCCAGAAGTTGTTGATAAGCAGGAAGACCACTTCTCCCGGGTTGCGCTCGAGCCAGCGGCGGAACTCCCGCAGCGCCATGTAGAAAGGCCGCAAGTAGGAGATGCGTCCGCGAAACCCGCCGGGAGCGATTCCGGCGACGCTGACACCGCAGAGGCCGACCTCAGTGGTGGGGATGTCGGAATTGAAGGAGCGTAGGAAGTTGAAGAAGCCGTTGTTCTGGGTATCCGGCGACATGTGGCAGAGGAACTGGCGAGTGGGATGGTTCATGGGATCCATCCGGATGTGGCGTGCGCCGAGCCAGAGCTGATCGGTAATGGAGTGCTCCTGGTTCTTGGAGAACCAGGTCTCGGAGCCATCGACGGCGTTGCTGTAGGAGTTGTGCGTTCCCAGGATGGGGATGAGATTGATGGGCAGGTCGGCGGAGATGCTGCCGTATTGGTCGTTCTGTTGCGACCGGCTGATCGGACTCAGGCGGGCGCGGATGGCGGGTTTGCTCCGCCCCCCCAGATCCACGCAGCGGAAGGGCACTCCGGAGACAGAAGGGAAGAGAGGAGCGACGTCGAGCGCACGGTCGCAGGCGAAACCCGGCAGTTTCTGCGGCAGATAGAGGAAGGAAGGATCACTGAGGGAGCAGGCCCGCTCGCCCTCTCCGCCGCACTGATCCCACAGAAGTTGGGGCGGGTTGCCGGGCTTCAGCCCCACAGGCGCGTCGGGAAGGGGCAGTTGGGCCCGGCACAACGCGGCGGCGGCGAGTCCAACGATGGCAAGCGTGAAGACATTCCGGGTGACGGACACAGTTACTCCTCGAAGGCATAAGGGAGTCGAAGAGGCGAATTCCTGCCACTGAGAGTTGTTATTTTTTCGATTGCCGGCCGGATGAGGACGGTGGGTGCTGGGCCTCGGTGGAGGGAAGTTGTTGAGAAGCCGTGTGCGGTTGTGAGCAGAACGAACGAAAGCGGTTGATTCTGGTGCACGACAGCCGGTTCGACCCTGACTGGCGGTCCCAGAGTACTTCGGACGATCGGCCCCATCACCGCTCGCTGAAGCCGCCGTTATTGGTTGTTTGACCCACGATCAGAACGGCTTGCCGAGACTGTGGAGTCCGGGACTGGGGCCAGTAAGCACTTATGATTGCAGCGAGACAGTTCGAACCGTATCCACGACGGGAAGCCAGTTCTGCTCTCTGCTCCGCGTGGCCGTCGCGTCAACATCGGGGCGCGCGCGGTAAGGCCAGGTGCAAGCCATTCCCCGCGCGATGGCGCATCCGATGTGCGGCGTGGATCAGGTATGCTGCAATCGAGACGGATCCATTTCCCGTGCTTCCCGATCCGAGGACTCTCATCATGACGCGACTGACCTCCCTCCTCCTCCTCATCATCACCACCGCAACCACCGCTCACGCCGTGAATGCCCGCTTCAAGACGGTCGTCTTCGGACGCTACTCCGACTCCATCGCCTCCTTTGAATCCTTCGCCCGCCAGGCCAAGCAATCCGGCGCCACTCATATCGTAATCACGGCTGAGGATCTTCCCTGGGCGATGTGGCAGATGGACACGCCGGGCGACCCCTATCCGGCCTGGGCCGTCTCCAACGTCGGCCTGCTGAAGGTCTCCATCCCCGCCGCCCTTGAGCCCTTCCTTCCGAAGGATTATTCCGCGCGCGTTCTGGCCATCCTCCGCGAGCGGTGCGACGTGTTGCGCAAGCTTGGACTCAAGGCGGCCTTTACGACGTTTGAACCGCAGATTCTGCCGGAGCGAGTGTATGAAGCTCATCCGCTGTGGCGCGGCCCGCAGGTGGATCACCCGCTGCGTTCGCGCGTCCCGCGCTTTGCGCCCTCGATCGACCATCCGGAGGTGCTGGCCCTGTATCGCGAGTCGATCCACAAGCTCCTCGCCGTGTGCCCGGAAATCGAGTTGCTCTCGCTGCACACGAACGACTCCGGGTCGGGGATGAGTTGGTCCACGGGCGTCTATCAGGGGCCTAACGGCAGCTTCCTCTTTCGTGAACGCAAGATGCACCAGCGCTACCACGACTTCTTCGCGGCCCTGCAGGCAGGAGCGCGCGATGCCCGCCCCGGTCCGCTGGAGATTGACGCGGAGTGGGTCCGCGAGCCGGCCCCGGAGCTGGTTGCCACCAAGCTGGGGCCTGGCATGGCGGTGGCGAATTTCGAGGGACCCAACGCCACGCGCTACAAAGCTGTCGCCGGCTTTCTGCTGGATTACTTCTACCCGTTCTATCCCGCGCAGGGACTGCCCTTGCCCGTCCGCTATCTGGAGGAACTGGAGCAGGCCGCCAGGACGGAAGCGCCACGGCTGTTCTATCTCATTGGCGACCGCCACGACACGCCGCTCTACCTGGAGATCTACAACCAGTTCCGCAAGAAACCGACCACCGATGACGCCAGCCGCGCTCAACTGCTTCGCGGCATCGCCGCGGCGCGCGCCGGCGAGGCCAACGCCGGGGCCCTGGTGAGCGCCTGGATGGCGCTGCACCGCATCCAGCGCGATGCCGACATGCTGAACTTCGGCGGTACGCTCTTCTACATCGCCTCGGTGCACCAGCGCTGGTTGACGCGGCCGTGGGTGCCCTTTCCCCAGGAGCTGTCCGACTCGGAAACCAGCTATTACCGCAGGTTCCTCTTTCAGGCGCGCAGCGAAGTGCGGGCACAGGACCTCGGCGACATCCAAGGCACTCGCCAATATCAGGGACTCGGCGGCATGGCCGTATCCGGCAACATCCTCGCCCGCATGCAGGCGGAGATGAGCCGCGCCCGCGCTGAGCTGCGCTCGATCAACGCGCCGGCCATGAAGGCCGAACTTGAGCTGCTCGACAAGCGCATGCAGGCTTTCGGCATCCTGATCGACAACTGCCGCGGCGCGCTCGAGTATCAATACCTGCTCGACTTCGCCCGCGACGGAAGGCTGCGCCGCCCGGTCGAGTTCCAGGAGCACCTCACCGACATCACCGAATGGCGCGCCATCAAGGACCTGGCGCGGCGGGAGATGGACAACAGCATTCTGCTTGCCGACCTGCTCGGTTCCACGCAGGCGGTGCTGCTTGAAACCGCCAGGACGCCGCAAGAGGAGAGCATCCGCGTGCTGGGTCCGGATCTGGCCGAACAACTGCGCCGCAAGGTGAAGATCATGGTGTCGCGTTGGGAAGACTACGAGCGGCTGTTCGATGAGGAGAGCGCGAAGCCGGGGCCTCAACCAACGGGGCCGGCGCCGAGGTGAGGCGCGCTCGCTCGAGCTGTTTCCGATTCCCACGGCGATCGCGAGGTGGGACAAAAGCTCACAGCTGCGGGTCAGAGGCAGCGTCCTCTGTTTGCGGCCGGTTGCCGTGTCACGACCGTGTGGGAGTGGTGCGTGTTCTCCTGTCTGCGCAGCCTGGCGGGCGTGAGGCGCGCCGCTCAGTTTGCACTCCGCGCGCTGGGGCCGCGGATGGGCGCGGGGGCGTTGCCGTCAGCGGCGGGCGGGCCGGGTGGCGCATGTCGCGGTGATCCAAGGCGGTGGCCGCGGCGAGCGCCGGTTGCGCCAGTGGACAGAGTGCGGCGAGAAAGAGGAACGTGATCCGGGCGCGTGATTCTCGCCGTCTACTCTATAACCAAATTGGGGCCTCGGAAGAGCCGAATTCGCTGAAATTTGACGCGATCGCTCACTCCACTTACTCAGTTATTTGACCGCCGGGCGTGCTCCCTGCCGCTCCAGAAACTCGCGCGCCTCGACCACCGTGGGCAACGCCGCCGTGCCGCCGATGGCGCGCGTGGAGAGCGCACCGCAGGCGGCGCCCATGCGCAGGGCTTCCCTCAGGTCGCCGTCGCGCAGCCAGGACGAAAGGAAGCCGGCGTTAAACGAATCGCCCGCGCCGGTCGTGTCGACAGGCGTGATGGAGAAGGCATCCTGGCGCAGCAGCGCGCTGTGCTGCCAGCCCAACGCGCCTTCGCGGCCCAGTTTGGCGGCGACGACGCGCGCGGCACCCAACCGCCGCATGGCGTCCTCGGGCCGGGCCTCTCCTTCGCCGGCAATGGCCAGCAGTTCCTCGCGATTGGGGAAGAACACATCGACTTCACGCAGCACGTCGACGATGGCCGGGCGGTCCCACGCGCCTTCGGGGTCGCAACCCGGATCGAGCGAGGTGGTGAGGCCCGCGGCGTGCGCCTGAGCGAAGAGCCCGCGCAGGCCGGCGCGCAGGCCGCGCTGCAGGTAGTAGGAAGACACGTGGAGGTGCGTGACGCCGCGCGCGGCGAAGGCTGGCACGTCGATGTCGGCCTGCCGCAGGGTTTCGATTGAGCCGAGGTAGGTGACCATGGCGCGATCGGTTTCCGAGGAGATCGAAACGGTGATGCCGGTGGGCACATTCGCGTCGCGGATGACGGGGGCCACCTCGACGCCCAACTCGCGCAGGCGGGCGAGGGCGATGTCGCCCCACATGTCGCACCCGGCGCGGCCGATGAAGGTCACCGGCACGCCCAGCGTGGCAAGCGCCGAAGCGCAGATGGCCGAGGAGCTGCCGAGAGTGAGCGACATGCTGCTGGCGAGCACCTCCTTGCCCAACTCGGGAAAGGCGTTGTAGCCGCCGAGCACGAGATCGACGTTCAGCTCACCGGCAATCAGGACCCTCATGGCGCGGGGACGCCGTGAGTGGTGAAGCTGTTCACCACGCGGTTGATGACACCGTTCTTCGACGGCGAGTCCGGATCGAGCCCTTCGGCCAGGCAGCGGAAGAAGGCGAGCAACTGGCCCACCACGACGGGCAGCACGGCGGAGTTGGCATCGCCGAGCGCGGCCAAGCCCGGGATTTCGATGACATGATCGCCGGGCCGCGCCAATTCGCGCGGCACCGCTTCGCCCACCAGCAGCTTCGCCTCGCCGACGCCCTTCTCATTCAACTCCGCGATGAGGTCATACTCATAGCGCCGCTGCAGGGGATCGGTGGACAGGAAGCAGACGAGCAGGGTGTCGTCGTGCACATAGGCCATAGGGCCATGGCGCAACCCGAGGAACGATTCGGCGAGCGTGGGAAGGCGTCCGGCCGTCATTTCGAGCAGCTTGAGGGCGGCCTCGCGGGCGGCCCCGTAGCGCTCACCGCCGCCGAGGAACACGGCCCGCCGGAAGGGGAGCCGGGCCATGCGCGCGATGGCGTCGAAGTGCGTTTCCAGCATCGCTTCGCAGGCCGCGGCGAGCTTGCCGCCGAGTTCGCGGAAGCGCGCCACGCCCGCCGGCGAGCCCGCGAAGCCGAGGAAACGCGCCGCCAGACAGAGGTTGGTGAAGCTGCTTGTCATGACCAGGCTGCGGTCGTTGGTGCGCGCGTCGAGCACCACGACGGCGGCGCTTTCCTGCTCGCGGGCGAGGCTGCCGCGCTCGTTGCAGGTGAGAATCAGATGCCGGATGCCGGCATCGGCGGAGCGCAGAAGCCGCAGCGCGCCGACGCTTTCCGGGCTGTCGCCGGAGCGCGCCAGAGACACCATCACGCCCGGCCGCCCCGTGGGAAGGGCCTCCGCGCCTTGTGTGAGAATGACGCCGCCGCCGAGCGTCTGGCAGTCGATGGCGAGTTCGCGTTGCAGGGCGATGCGCACACATTCGCCCGCATATTCCGAGCTGCCCGAACCGGTGAGCGTTACCGAGCGCGCGCCGTGGAGCACCTCGCGGATGAGGCCCGCATGCCGGGGCATTCGTTCGGCCGTATCGCGCCAGGTGTCCGGCTGCTGGCAGATTTCGCGCAGCGTGTGGTGGCAGCCGGAGGTTTCCGAGGCGCAGCCGTCCACCAGCCGCGCCGCCTCGGTGCGGCCGCGGACCAAGGTGTCGAGCAGAGCTGAGCCCGTAGGTGAATTAATTTCCATGCGGTCCAATCTGCGATTCTCCCAGACCGCGCAAGTCACCGGCAAACGAAGATCGCCCGGAGCTACACATTTTTCCTCCAGTCGCGGTCGGCGTCGTCCTTCACCGGGATGGCGAAGGCGCCGTCCGGGGCCAGTGGTTGCGCGCAGGCCCACTGGACGGGCCGGCGCACGCCGCCCTTGGTTTCGAGTTCGGCGGAGAGATGGAGGAGCTTCGCCGTGACGTCGCGGGGCACGAGGAACGAAGCCTGGCGCAGGCGGCCGCCATGCGGATGGCCGGCGTCGAGGCCGCCCTCCATGCGGAAGCTGCCGTGCGGATCGCGCAGCGTCAGGCGCAGGACGCCGGGCACGCCGGCCACGCCGTCGTTGGCCACGGCGACGATGAATTCGCGCGCGCCGAGGCGTTTGCGCTGCCAGATCCAGGACGGGCGCAGGCGGTAGCCGAGGCGGGCCTGCAATTGCCCGAGCGCGTCGGGATAGGCCTCGCGGTAGCGCCGGAGGTTGGCTGTTTCGGTCCACAGGCTCCAGTGGGTGGCGCCGAGGTCGAGCGTGTGGAGCATGGAAAGGTCGAGCCGGTTCACGCCGGCCGCGTCCACGGGCAGGTAGTCGCGATCGGTGCGGTAGTGGCGGAAGTAGCCATCCTCCATGACGCAGCCGAGCCATGGGGGACGGTTGGAGAGGGCTTCGATCTGCTCCGGTTCCTCAACGAGAATGCTGTCGGAGCGGAGCCAGCATCCGGCGCGCACGGCCATGTCGATCACTTCGCGATTGCCCGTCTTGCTGATGTCGGGCTCGGTGTTCACGGCCAGTTGCAGACGGCGGAAGGCTTCGAGTTGCAGGCGCGTCATCTCGACGCAGGTGCGCTCAGCCGTAAGATAGTCCGGGAACGGACTTGGCAGGTTGGAGGTGTGCCCCTCGCCCCAGAAGCCGTATTGCATGAGGTCCATGAATTCGACGAGGGGATGTGAGTCGAACTCGGCGGCGAGCAACTCGGTGAGCTCGCGGAAGGCCTTCAGGAATTCAGGGTGATGATAGAGCGGCTCGCGGTAGTCGAAGTTCGAACGGTAGGTGCGGCCGATGGCCTTGACGGGAACCTTCGCGCTGACGAAGTCCGGCATGGCCAGCCGGCCGGGTTGGAACTCCGTATTCGACAACTGGATGCGAAAGGCCACGCGGAGGCCGTGGCGGCGGGCGGCGTCGAGGGTCAGGGGAAAGACGGGGTTCAGGTCGAGCCGGCCGGGGCGCTGCTGCACGTCGCGCCAATCGCAGCGAATGTAGAGAACGTCGGCGAAGCCGAGCGTGGCCATCTGCTCGACGTGACGCTCAAGCGTCTCTTCGCCTTTGCGCGCGGCCAGCGAGGGTCCGCCTTCCTCCCAGGTGTAGCCGACCAGCCCGCAGCCGAAGTTGCGCAGCGGCTTGCGCGAGGCCGAGGTGGCGGCCACGGTAAACCAGCCGTCGTCCTGCTCGATGCCGAAGGGTCCTTGGTTCAAGCGGTTCGCGACATGAGGTCCGGGCCCGAAATCGTAGCCGTCCCAGCGATGAGTGGGCACATCGGCCCGCGCCCGATCGCTTCCACCCGTCGCGGCTGCCGCCGCCACACCCACACCGGCCTTGAGCAGGCCGCGTCGCCTCAAGGGAACCATGTCAGGGTTTCTCCCTTCCCCATTCTTGTATACTACAATCTACCAAATAAGCAAGCATAGGAAAGTATGATGGAAAGAAAACGAAAGTTCGCCCTTCTTCTGTTGACTGCCGCCACCGTCGCATGGACGGCAGCGCCGCCCACGGCCGAACCGAGGAGCGCCGGCGCGCCGCGGCTGGACAAATGGCGCGTATTGGGCCCTGGCGGTGGCGGCGCCCTGTATTTCCCCACCATCAGTCCGCACGACCCGCGCGTCGTGTTGTTGCGCTGCGACATGGGCGGCGCGTACCTGTCGCTGGATGGCGGCGAGAGCTGGCGCATGTTCAACCTGCGAGGGACGGTAGCGTTCTTTGAGCATGATCCGCGCGAGGCGAACGTGATGTACGCGGCCACGATTGCGCTGTGGCGCAGCGCCGACCGCGGCAAGACGTGGAGGATGGCCTATCCGCCGCCGTCGCGGTTGGATCACATCGAAAGCACGGGCGACCATGCCAGCGAAGCCGTGGTGATGAAGGGCGGCGGCCGTCCGGAGATGGACGCGATGGCGATTGATCCGGCGGATTCCAAGCGCGTCTACCTGGCGGTCCACGAGGCGCAGGGCGGGGCTTCGATCCAACGCTCGAATGACGGAGGCGCCACCTGGACGCAGCATGCCACGCTGCCCGCCCCGGCCATGAAAATGTGGGTCGCGCCGGGGACGCGCACGTTGATCGTCGCCACCCCCGCGGCGATTCTTGTGGAAGACGAGCCCGGCCGGTTCGCCACGCATGCCACGCCGGCGGCGCTGATCGATGTGTCGGCGGGATTCGGCGCGCAGGGGCAGTCGAGGATCTACGCCACCAGCGGAGGGGCGGTTCATTACTCGGCGGATCTCGGCGCCACGTGGCAGGTGGCCACGTCCGGCATTCCGGGCGGCCATTTCCCCGCCATCGCCACTTCGCGCGAGCATCCGCTCACCGCCTACCTCTCGTTCACGGAAGGACGCCGCGGCGACCGCGCCTTCGGTGTGGCCAAGACGAGCGATGGCGGCGCGACGTGGACACCCGTCTGGCGCGACACCCCTAAGAACGCGGCCGCGAACGTGCGCGACGCCTGGATCAACGAGCGCTTCGGCCCCACCTGGGGCGACTTCCCGCTGACCATTGGCGTCTCCCCGCGCGATCCCAACCTTGTCTACACGACCGACCTTGGCCGCGCCATGCGCTCCACCGACGGCGGCCAGAACTGGCGGGCGGTCTATTCGCGCACAGCGTCCGGCGGGTGGGCGTCGACGGGACTTGAGGTGACCACCTCCTACGGCATTCATTTCGATCCGCACGCGCCGCGGCGCATGTTTGTCGACTTCACCGACATCGGCCTGTTCCGCAGCGAGGACGGCGGCAGCACGTGGCTGTCTTCCTCGCAGGGCATTCCCGATCGCTGGGTGAATACGGCCTACGCCATGGAGTTCGATCCGGCCGTGAAGGGGCGCGTGTGGGTGGCGCTTAGCGGCACGCACGACCTGCCGCGGCCGAAGATGTGGCGGCGCACGCCCGTGTCGCGCTTCGGCGGCGGAGTGGCGGAATCCTCCGACGGCGGCAACACGTGGAAGGTGCTGTCGACGAACCTGCCGCAAGGCGCGGCGACGCACCTCTGGATGGATCCGAAGAGTCCGGTGGAGGCGCGCACGCTTTATGTGACGATGTACGGCCGTGGTGTGTACAAGTCCACCGACGGCGGACGCACGTGGGCGCTCAAGAACCAGGGCATCGAGGGCACAGAGCCGTTTGCCTGGCGTCTGACGCCGTCGCCGAAGGAGGGCGCGTTGTGGCTGGTGGTGGCCCGCCGCAGCGAAGACGGCAGCACGGGCAACGCGGGCGATGGCGCGCTTTACCGCTCGACCGACGGAGCGGAGCATTGGGCACGCGTGGCGCTGCCGCCGGGGGTGAACGGGCCCAATGCGCTGACGGTGGACGCCGAGGACCCGCAGCGGCTGTATCTCTCGCTGTGGGGCCGCGCGGCACGGCCGGTGAATCGCGACGGCGGCGTGCTGCTCTCCACCGACGGCGGGCGCACATGGAAGCCGTCGCTCGACGGCGACCGGAACATCTACGACGTGACGCAGGACCCGCGCCATCCGAAGGTGCTCTATGCCTGCGGATTCGGCTCCTCGGTGTGGCGCTCAAACGACAAGGGCGCGACATGGAGCCGTCTGCGGGGCTATAACTTCAAGTGGGGACATCGCGTGGTGGTGGATCCCTTCCGGGAGGGCAAGATCTTCGTGAACACATTTGGCGGCGGGGTCTGGTATGGGCCGGCCGGCGGCGATCCGCGGGCGGAGGAGGATATTGTGTCGCCCGAGGCCAGGCTTCCGTAGATGGCCCGCGTCAAGGGCGTCGTCGGGCACGGCGGCGGGCCGACGGCGGTCATTAACGCGAGCCTGGCGGGCCTCGTGAAGGCGCACCAGCGCTCCGGCGACACGCTGTTCGGCGCGGTGGGGGGCATTGCGGGGCTGCTCGATGCGCGCTTTACGGAACTCACTTCGCTCGGCGGCGACGGGCTGTGGGACGAGATTGCGCAGGCGCCGGGTTCGGCGCTGGGGTCCAGCCGGCGGCCGCTCGCAGAGGGCGATTGCGAGCGCATCGTGGAGCAGTTCCGTCGGCTCGACGTGCGGCGCTTCTTTTACACCGGCGGCAACGGCAGCATGGGCACGGCGCTGCGCATCGAGCACTGCGCGCGCGAGCTTGGCTATGAGTTGCAGGTGATCGGCATTCCCAAGACGATCGACAACGACCTGCTCGTCACCGACCATTCCCCCGGCTACGGTTCGACGGCGCGCTTCTTTGCCTGCGCCGCGCGCGACGCCGGCGAGGACAACCGCTCCCTGCCCTCACCCATCTGCATTCTGGAGGTGCTGGGCCGTAACGCCGGCTGGATTGCGGCGGCGACGGCGCTGGCGCGCCACGCGGAAGATGATGCGCCGCATGTGATCCTGCTGCCCGAACGTCGCTTGAGCCTGGAGGCCATCGCGGCGGAGGTGGAGCAGGTGTACCGCCGGTTGGGCCGCGCCTTTGTGGTGGTGTGCGAAGGCCAGCGCGACGAGCAGGGCTTGACCTTTGGCGCGCATGTCGACCGTCCAGGCAGCCCGGTGCACGAATTGGCCTCCAACCTGGGTCACACGCTGGCGCTGGCGCTGACGGCGAAGCTGGGGATTCGCGCGCGGGCGGAGAAGCCGGGGCTGGTGGGCCGCTCTTGCGGTTTATTTGCCTCACTTGCGGATCGGCAAAGCGCCTATCGCTGCGGAGCGGGCGCGGCACGGGCCGCGGCCATCGGCGAGTCCGGCGTGATGGTTGCGCTGCGCCGCGAGTGTGACGATCCTTACGAAACGAGCGTATTCACAGTCGCTCTCGGCGAGGTGGCGGGGCGCGAGCGGCTGCTGCCGGAGCCGTGGATCGCGGCGGGGGGAATGGATGTGACGCGGGAGTTCCTGGAGTACGCAGGTCCGCTGACGGGTCCGGTTCCGGCGTGGCGGCGACTGCCTGGCATTAACGAGTAGTATCTGTTTATTTCATCTTGCTTGCGATTGGTTTCTTTTTATGGTATTCGTTCTCTGGTACCAGTCAAGGAGGACCAGTCATGGGTCACAAGCCAGTGTTGCGAATTGCAGCCGCTCTTTTCTTTCTCTGTCTGTGCGCGTACGGACAGGGAACCGATCTCGGCGCCATCCGGGGCTCCGTGGTGGATAGCACCGGTGGCGTGATTCCGGGGGCATCGGTGACGATCCTCGACCAGGGGACACAGATCAGCCGGAAGTTGGAGACGAACGCCTTTGGCGAGTATGAGGCGGCGGGCCTGAAGTCGGGGACCTACCGCCTGACGATCGCGGCCAAGGGGTTTAACTCGCTGGAACTGGACGGCGTGACGTTGCGCGGCGCAACGACGGCGCGCGTGGACGGGCGGTTGGAAGTGTCGCGGTCGGCCGAAACGATCGTGGTGCGCGAAGAGGCGCCGGTGGTGCAGACGGACAACCCGACGGTGGGCGGGACGCTGAACAACCAACAGGTGACCGAGTTGCCGCGCGACAGCCGCGACTACTCATCGTTTCTCTACCTGAATCCGAACATCACGCAGAGCGGGACGAACGGTTTCAAGTTTCTCGGGGCGCAGAGCTACGGCGCCAGCTTCGCGCTGGATGGCCAGCGCACCAACGGCGGCGTGTTCGGCGGACCGACGGTGAGCCAGCCGTCGCTGGAGACCATCGGCGAGTTGACGGTGCTATCGAACACGTTCACGGCCGAATATGCCGGCATCGCCAACGTCCGCATCAGCACGAAGCGGGGCGGGAGCGAATATCACGGCTCGCTCTTCCATGACAACAAGAACTTCGCCCTAGCGGCGTGGGACCTGCGCGACAAGAACGGGCAGGCGGCGTTCACGCCATCGCCGGCGCAGGCATCGTACCCGACGCCGCGGTTCAACCTGAACGAGTTCGGCGGCTCCTTCGGCGGGCCGGTGCCGAAGGTGAAGAACACCTTCTTCTTCCTGGCCTTTGAAAAGCAGTATCTGCGCACCCCGGTGTACGTGCGCAACACACGGCTGCCGCATCCGTCGCTGCTGGCGGGCGATTTCTCGAAGGTCGCCGACTCAATCAAGCCGCTGGTGCCGGCGGCGGTGACGCTGAATGCCGCCGAGGTGGCGCAGAACACCTTGAACGGCGCGGGCGTGCGCTTTGTCCGCATTCCGAGCCGGCTGATGAACCCGATCACGTCGAAGCTGGTGCAGAGCTACTTCCCGCAGGTGAGCGTGGATGCGCCGATCGTGGCGGGCAACGGGCGGCTGGCCGACTTCTCGACGACGATGCCGGGGCAGTCAAACCGCAACCTGGGCACGCTGCGCGTGGACCACGACTTCAACGAGAACGACCGCATGTATGTGGTCTACAACGCGCAAAGCCGCGAGTTCGCCACGAGCCTGGTGGCCGCGCCGTTCACACCGCTTGGGTTGACGCAGAACGAGCAGCGCGCCGACACGGTGTCGGTTTCCGAGACCCACCTGTTCGGGCCCACGGTGATCAACGAGGTGCGCGGCGGTTTCAACCGCGTTCCGCTGCTGCGCCGCAGCAACACGGTGATGCGCAACTTCCTGCAGGGCATCGGATTCAGCGAAGGCGACATTCAGGCCTACGGCGACGTCATCGGGCAGGGCGCCCTGGATACCTATGGCCATCCAGCGGTGAACATCGGCTCGGCGTTCCAGGGCCTGAGCAACGGGGGGCGCAACACCTACCGGCCGCAGGACCAGAACCTCATCACCTTCGGCAACACGCTGACCTGGGTGAAGGGCCGGCACACGTTGAAGTTCGGCGCCGACTGGGTGCGCAACGCGGCCACCGACGGCTTCACGAGCGGCCGCGGCAATCCGCGCGGGCTGATCAACTACTCCGGCGCGAGCACCGACCCGCTGGCGCGCTTCCTGATGGGCATGCCGGCCAACACGGTGAGCTACGTGAACCAGTTCCGCCCGCCGATGGACGTGCACAACTGGGAGCAGGGCTACTTCGGGCAGGACGACTTCAAGATCACCTCGCGGGTGACGTTGAACCTGGGGCTGCGCTATGAGATCGTCAGCCCATTCACGGAGAACAACGACCTGCTGGTGAACTTCGATCCGGACTTCGTCGGCGCGGGCGGCAAGAAGGGGCAGTATGTGGTGCCGAGCGAACGCACGCTAAAGTTCGTGGATCCGCGTTTTCTCGCCTACGGCGTGACGACGGCCGACAAGCTCGGCTTGCCGCGTTCGCTGGTGAGGACCGACTACGGAAACATCGCGCCGCGCGTGGGCCTGGCCTGGCGCGTGACCGACACGACGGTGCTGCGCGGCGGCTACGGGCTGTTTTATCCGACGGCGGCGGCGCAGGGCATTCGCGATCCGCTGGCGACCAACTCGTTCCAGGTGGGCTTGACGAAGAACTCGACCGCGGACGCGCCATTGAGCGGCTGGCCCACGGGCAGCGGCGCGGCGCGGAGCCCGGTGTCGGGCGGCGTCACGAGCGCGCTGAGCGGCATCACTTCGGGCAACTGGGTGCCGTTCGGGCTCAAGCAGCCGCGGGTGCACCAATACAACGTGACCTTCGAGCGGACGCTCGGCTGGCAGACGGGCCTGCGCCTGTCCTACCTGGGAACCCGCATGCAGCGGCTGATCTCGGGCGTGGACTACAACCTGATTCCGCCCAGCGACACACCGATGGCGACGACGATCGGCGACGGCGTGACGCCCTGTACACCGGACGACTTCGACTGCGACTACTCGGCCGCCGACCTGGCGCGGCTTCCCTACCCCGGTTTGGGCACCTACCTGACGGCCTTCCAAAACTTCGGCCACGGCCGCAGCAACGCCTTCCAGATGGAGATGAACCGCCGCTTCTCGGGCGGGCTCACATTCAACGTTTCCTATACGCTGCTCGACCAGAAATCGACCTCGCCCGACACGGGCAACTCGAGCCTGGGCGGCACGGCCTACAACCAGTTCAATCCGTCGGCCGATTACGGCATGGACGCCTTCACCTCGCGCCACCGGCTGGTGACCTATGGCATCTTCCAGACGCCGTACGGCCGGGGCGCGAAATTCGGAGCGGATATTCCGCAATGGTGGGACGCGATCGCCGGCGGGTGGCAGATTTCCTGGCAGGCGTTCGCCAAGTCCGGCACCGGCTTCACGCCGTTCTGGATCTGCGACAACTGCGATCCGATCACGCCGGGCAATCTGGCATCGGGTTCGGTGGACGCCACGGGCGGCTTCTACGGCACGACGTTCCGGCCGGTGGTGAGCGGCGATGCGAACGTGAAGAGCGGCGACCGGTTGTGGAACCCGGACGCCTTCGCGCTGATGCCGCTGGGCGCGGACCTGTTCACGAATCCGAACCTGGCCGTGCGCAACCTGCTCTCAGGGCCGGGCACTCTCGGCCTGAGCATGGGCGTGCGCAAGAACTTCCGCTTCCGGGAACGCTACCGCTTGGAGGTGGGCGCCGATATGAACAACATCCTGAACCACCCGCTGCTGTCGCCGGATAACTACGACATCGGCGCGCTGGGCAACTTCACGCTGGCGGTCGATCCGAAGACGCTGAAGCCGGTCGTCCAGGACGTGCAGCGGAACCCGGACTTTGGCCGGCTGATCACCAGCTACCAGCAGGAGGGCGTGGACAGCCGGCGCACGATCCGGCTGCGGCTGCGCATCACGTTCTAGTCACGGGCCGGGCCACCGGACGGGACTCGAACCCGGAGGCGGCCCGGCGCACGCCATGGCGGCTCATACGCGGCGTGCCGGCGACGGTGCGCCGCTTGTTTCATGCGCAGGTTCCGGTTGAGAATGGCCGCGGTGGGGTGCTCAAGCCAGGACGACTTCGATGCCTTTACCGCGGAGGGAACGGACACAATCCTCGGGGGCGCGCTTGTCGGTGATGACGCGGCTTACCTTTTCGATGGGCCCGATGCGTGAGAGGCTGCGGCGGCCGAGCTTGCTGGAGTCGCTGACGACCACGGTCTCCTTGGCGATCTCCATCATGCGGCCGTTCAACTGCGCCTCGAACATGTCGGGCGTGGTGGGACCGTATTCGGTGTCCAGGCCATCGACGGCGAGGAAAAAGCGGTCGGCGTGGAGTTCGCGCAGCATGGCCTCGGCTTGCGGACCGACAAAAGAGGCCGAGATCGGGCGGTAAATGCCGCCGACCATGATCAGCGTAATGCCGGCATCGTCGGCGAGTTCCGTGGCGACGTTGAGTGCGTTGGTGATGACGGTGACGCCGCGCAGGTTCATGGTCTTTAGGTGGCGGGCGACTTCGAGGGTGGTGGTGCCGCTGTCGAGAATGATGGTGTCGTTGGGGCGGACGAGTTTGGCGGCCGCCTGACCGATGCGGATCTTCTCGGGCCGGTGAATGGCGGCCTTGAAGGCGACGGGGTAGTCGCGCGTGGGTTCCAGGGCGCGAACGGCGCCGCCATGGCAGCGGACGATGGCGCCGGTTTCTGAAATCGCATCGAGGTCGGCGCGGGCGGTGACGGCGGAGATCTCAAAGCGGCTCACCAGGTCGGCGATTTTGATGCGGCCACGCTGCTCGACCATGTCGAGAATGGCGCGGCGGCGCTCCTCCAAAAGAAGCCGGTGTTGGTCTGGTGCCGCCGCCATTTCTCTCTATGGATTGTATGCGAGAAGGGTGCGTTGCGTCAGCGAATTCGGAGGACGTGAGCGTGCAGAAATACCCTGGCAGCGAGGGATGCCCAGGGATGGTGCGGGCAAGGCGGCACGGCGAGTCTAACGATCTTTTCTCACCTGAACAAAGCAGGCAAGCGAAGCAGGCAAGAGGGGCCCGTATGGGATCACCGTTGGCTGAGTTCTGCCTTTGGGTGGCCGTTGCGACATTGGGTGGCCGTTGCGACGGTTGACGAGCCATCGCGAGCCTTCCGGCTTGGGATTCGCCGGCTCCACTCGCGGTGATACACCACCCGCCGGGCCTGGCTCCAACCGTAGCGCGTCTACGTGCGGCTTCCTTCGAGGAACTGCCGAAACCGGGCCGCGATCTGGTCGCGGACGTCGCGGAAGGCCGCCAGACGGACGGCCTCTTCGCCTTCCACGGCGGCGGGGTCTTCGAAGCTCCAGTGGAGGCGCCGGGTGTCGGCGGGAAACACGGGGCAGCTTTCGCGGGCGTTGTCGCAGACCGTGATCACGTAGTCGAACGCGGAGCCGGCAAACTCGTCGACGGATTTCGAACGGTGCGAGGTGATGTCGACGCCGAGGTCGCGCATGGCGGCGATGGCTTCGGGGCGCACGATGCTGGGCCTGGTTCCGGCGCTGAAGACGTCGAAGCGGTCGCCGGCCATCGACCGGAGGAGGCCTTCGGCCATCTGGCTGCGGGCGGAGTTGCCCGTGCAGAGGATGAGCACGCGCTGCTTGGACATGGGATTATTTGCGCCCCTGGATGTGAGTTGCGTAGAAGCTCTGGAATTGCGCGCGGATGTCGTCGCGGACTTTGCGGAAGACGGCCAGCTTTTCGGCGTCGGCGCCTGTAGCGCGGGCCGGGTCAGGAAAGCCGATGTGAAGGCGTTTGCCGACCTTTCCGCTGAAGTTGGGGCAGTTCTTATCGGCGTCGTCGCACACGGTGACAACGAAGTCGAAGGACTGGCCGAGATACTGGCGGACGTGTTTGGGCGTGTGATGGGAGATGTCGATGCCGATCTCCTTCATCACCTGCACGGCGAAGGGATTGACGCGCGGGGCGGGGTTGGTGCCCGCAGAGAACACCTCGAGTTTGGGATCGAGCGACTGCAGGAAGCCGTGCGTCATCTGGCTGCGGGCGGAGTTTCCCGTGCAGAGAACGAGGACCGTTGTTTTGCCCGCGGCCGCCGCGGCGAGGCGGCTGAGCGGAACGGTGAGTGCGGACAGAAGCAATGTGCGGCGGTTGTGAGTCAAGATGGCTCTCCTGTTGAGGGGTGGACTATTTGCAGAGTTTGACGATCAGGTGAGGCTTCACGGCTTTGTTGCGGGTGCAGCATTCCGCATAGAGGAAGGTGAGCAGTTCCTGCAGCGTTTCGGTATTGGCGCGGTACCAGAGAAAGGTTCCCTGGCGTTCGACGGTCACGAGGTCCTCGTTCTTCAGCTTCTCCAGGTGGTGTGACAGCGTGGAGGGAGGGATGCCCAGTTCGGCCTGGATGTCGCCGACGACCAAGCCATCGGGATGAGCGGCCAGCAGCAGGCGGATGATGCGCAACCGGGCTTCCGTGCCCATGGCCGCGAACATGTCGGCGAAGCGTGTGGAGTCAGCGGGATCGGCTTTGGCCATGGCAGGTTCCCTTGGGAATAGTACTATATTTCTAGAATATCGAAAAGATAGGATCTGTCCACCGCTAACACGGCTTTCCCCTATGTACGCTCCGGGACGGGGAACCAGTGCCTGGTCCTATTGCAAATGCCGCAGACCGAGAGCATGACCGGCACTTCGATCAGCACGCCGACGACGGTAGCGAGCGCCGCGCCCGAGCCGGGTCCGAATAGGGCGATGGCGGTGGCCACGGCGAGTTCGAAGAAGTTGCTGGCGCCGATCAGGGCGCCGGGAGCGGCGACGGCATACTCCACACGCAGCAACCGCATGAGGCCATAGGCCAACGAGGAATTGAAGTACACCTGGATCAGAATGGGGACGGCGATGAGGACGACATGCAGAAACTTGCCGGTGATGTTGTCGGCCTGGAAGGCGAAGATGAGGACGAGCGTGGCCAGCAACGCGGCCATGCTGACCGGGGCGAAGCGGGGCAGCAGTTGTTGTTCAAACCAGGCGGCTCCATGGCGCCCAATGAGCCAGTGGCGCGCCAGGACTCCGATGACGAGTGGAATGACGATGAAGATGGCCACGGAGTAAAGCAGGACGTGGAACGGGACCTCCAGCGAGGAGGCGCCGCTGACCAGGTAGCGGACGATGGGCGCGAACAGCACGAGCATGATGAGGTCGTTCACGGAAACCTGAACGAGCGTGTAGGCGGGATCGCCGTCGGTGAGGTAACTCCACACGAACACCATGGCCGTGCAGGGAGCCGCGGCGAGGATGATTGCGCCGGCGATGTACTGGTCGGCGTCGGCGGGCGCGATCCAGGGGGCAAACACGTGACGGAAGAACAGCCAGGCGAAGAACGCCATGGAGAATGGCTTCACCATCCAATTGACGAACAACGTCACGAACAGGCCACGGGGACGTTTGCCGATGCCGCGTATGGCGGCGAAGTCCACCTTCATCATCATGGGGATGATCATGAGCCAGATGAGAACGGCGATGGGCGCGTTGATCTGGCTGGACTCACCGAACTCCATGCGCCGCAAGCCATCGACCAGAGAGGGGAGCAGTTTGCCGAGGGCGATTCCGGCAACCATGCACAGGCCGACCCACAGGCTCAGGTAGCGTTCGAACAGGTTCAACCGCTTGGCCGGCGCGGCCGGAGTGAGAGCTTCCGCAGTCATGATGTGCTCCCGACCAATGCCCTGAGCCCGCTGTGGCCGGCGGGGGCTTGGAGGGTGGAGGGGATGGCCGCATGGCTGGGCAAGCCGTTTGTTGAGAAGCGCGGGTGCACTCCCCAGTCAAAGGGCAGGATGCCAGCACACGGGCGGGTGCGATCGGCTTCCGGCGGGGCCGCGTCGTCGGGAGGGCTTGCAAGCGGGTCGGGCCGGGAGGTAAGGCGCCTGTCCACATCTCTCATAATTCGATAATAATGGAATTATCGAACTCCGTCAAGCCTGGTTCGGATCACCAAACTGGCGCGACAAGTTGGACTTTTGCGGGCAGTGGAAACCGTTTGTACTGGACACTGCCCGGAAGTGAAACCAGCCACCGGATGCAGTCGAGGCGCAAGTAGCCGGGAGAGCAGTCCGTCGCCCGCGGGCGCGCCGGCTACACCACGGGCGGGCCGCCGGTGTCCTTGCGAATATCGGTCCAGCGTTCCGGCTGGCCGGGGACGAAATCCACCACCTGGCGCTGGGCGCGCAACTTCTCCTGGAGGGTCTTGACCTCGATGCGTTGCACGGACTGGCGGCGGCTCACGGCCAGGGCGGCAGCGAGGCCGGCGGCGTGGCCGGCGATCATCCAGACGCTCTCCAGGCGATAGCTGCTGAAGGCGACGTGGGTAAAGGAGGCTGCTCCGGGGACAAGCAGGTTGGTGCAGTGTTTGGGCTCTGGTGTGAGGGCTCGGTAGGGGATCTGGTAGGCCATGGAGGTGCGCCAAATGCGGCCCTCATTGACGAAGGCGTGGGGCGAAACGGCGACGCGCTGAACGTGGTGGCTGTCGATGAAGTGCGAGCTGATGCCGATGGCGTCGGGCTTGCGGCGATCGGTGGTGACGTCGTGCTGCGTGACGACGACGGCGCCGCGCATGCGGCGGGCCTCACGGATATAGAGCTGGTAGGGCAGGTTGCGGTTATCGGCGAACTCCTCGCGATGAAGGCCCCAGGCTTGCATCTCGGCCTGGACGGCGGCGGGCACGCGGGGGTGAGTGACGAGGAAGTGGAAGAGGCCGAAGGTATAGTCCCAGTGATCGGCGATGATGCGCTCGCGCTGCGCGTAGGAGGCATCGGGGTAGTCGAACTGTCCGCCGAAGTGGCCGAGGGAGATGATGGCGGCGGGTTTGTTGTTGACCTCGAACTTGCCGTGGCGGCGGGCGTAGAAGTCGAGGATCTGGCCGAGTTTGACGGGCCGGCCGGCGGCGGAGGAGGCGGTGAGCCAGTTTTCGAGCAGGGCGAAGCGGGCCGGGTCGTAGCGCTCCGGCTTGGGGATGGCGACGCGCAGGGCGGGGTCGTTGGCGAAGGTGGGGCGGAAGTTGTAGTTCATGACGCCGCGGTGGGCATCGCCTTCCTTAAGGTCGCGCGCCCAGGCGGTGATGGCGGGCAGCAGGTTGCCCTTGGCGTCGACGGTGGCGGCCTGGACAGGAGTGGTCTCAAAGCGGACACCGGCCGCCTCTTCGTTGAACTCGGCGCGGGATTCGCGGCCGAAGCGGTAGGGGACGCCGGCGCGGGCCATGAGGTCGCCCTCGTAGCCGGCGTCGATGAAGACGGAAGCGGAAAGGGTGGAGCGGTCAGAGAGGGTGACGGAGGTGATGCGCGCGCCGGCGGTGGCGGCCTTTTCCACGCGCAGGCCGAATTTCACGGCGACGCCGGCTTCGCGGAGCATGTCGAGGTAGATCTTTTCGGCGACGGAGGATTCGAAATAGAACTCGGGCTTGCCGGTGGCATAGTGATCGCCGAGGCGGCGGTAGAACTCCAGGGCGATGCCGCCGATGGTCCAAACGAGCATGTGCTCGGATTCGGCGGTATTGATGCCGCTGGTGCTGAGGCCGCCGATGTGCCGGGTGGGTTCGATGAGGACAACGCGGGCGCCTTCACGGGCGGCGGCGATGGCAGCGGCGATGCCGCAGGGGACGCCGCCATAGACGGCGACATCATACTCGGCGCGGGGCGCGGGCGCGGCGGCGAGGCCGGCGGCCTGGAGGAAGTTGCGTCGGGAGTGGGTCATGGTATGAGTTTCCTTGCCGGCGGTGCGGGCAGCAGAAGGAACTTGCCGCGGCGTACGGGCGACCTTTCGCGCCGGCTGAGGCACGGAGGACGGACACCGATGGGCACGGTGACCATACCGCGATCGTATCACCGGGGAGCAGCGGCGGCGGCGCGCAGTAAGGGGGGGAATGCACGACACGGGAAACCGGCGTCACGGGTGACAGGGCAGGCCGCGGCGCGGGCTACTCCAGCGGAAGCGTCCTGGCGATGGCGATGAATTCACGAGCAGCGGGCGCCAGGGGCGACGACTCGTGGCGGACCATTTCGACCACGCCCACGGGGGGCTTGGCGCGTGTGGGGATCAGACGCAGCGACTGAGCGGCAAGGTCTTCCTTCAGCGTCCAGCCGGGCAGAAGCGAGTAGCCGATGCCGGCGCGGAGGACGGCGCGAATCGCGTCGGCGTTGTCGAATCGCATGATGGTGTTGGGCTCCAGGCGTTGGCGGTCGAAGAACTGCTCGATCAGGAGATCGAGGCGGCTGCCTTTGCGAAAGCCGATGAAAGAGGCCTTGGCCAGTTGGGGGAGCAGCGGACGGGGAGGAATGGCGGGATCGCCGGTGACCAGGGCGAGACCGAAGTTCCAGCGAGCCAGAACCTCGAACCCAGGCTCGATTTTTCGCAACGGCGCGACCAGTAAGGCGAGGTCGAGGCGGCCCTGCCGGGCGCTGGTGAGCAGTTCATCGCTGGCGCCGGTTTCCACCGTCAGGCGGACCTCGGGGAAGCGGGCGCGGAAGCGGCGCAGGAGTTGCGGCAGCCAGTGGCTGCTCAACGTGGGCCCGCTGCCAACGCGGACCACACCGCGGCGCAGACCGCGCCACTCCTCGATGGCGAGTTTGCCCGCTTCGACTTGAGCGAGGACGCTTTTGGCGTAGGGCAGCAGGACCTGGGCGGCGGCGCTCAACTGAATGCCGCGGCCGGCCTTGGCATAGAGCCGCACGCCGAGCTCATATTCGATTTGCTTCAACTGTTTGTGGACCGCGGCGGGGGTCAAGTGGAGTTGCCGCGCGGTGGCCGCCAGACTACCCGTTTCGGCGAGCACAGACAACGTCCGGAGGGGGTCCAGATTCATTCTTTCCTAATGGTAAACGATCAGTGACAAACTTTCGCTTGTGCTCACGCCAAACCTGCGTCATGTTTCAACGTGATGAAACCTCGCTGCTTTCTATCAAGCCTTGTGGCTGCGCTCCTGTTTGCTTCCGTGCTGCCGGCGCAGACCGCACAAATCACGGGACGCATTACGGACACAACGCAATCGGTAATGGTGGGCGCCAAGGTGTTTGTTACAAACACAGAGACCGGCGTCCGGAGAGAGGTCGCGACGAACAGTGAGGGCTACTTCACGGCGCCGCTGCTGACGCGCGGGACGTACCGCGTGGAGGTGCAGCAGGCGGGCTTCAAGAGCGCGGTTCGCGACGGCATGACGCTCGACGAAGGCGGCTCGCTGCGCACGGACTTCGTGCTGGAGGTGGGCGCGGTGACCGAGTCAGTGGAGGTGAGCGGGGCGGCGCCGCTGCTGGAGACAGAGCGGCCGACGTTGAGCACGGTGATCACGAACCAGAAGATTCTCGATTTGCCGACGGCGGGCAGGAACCCGCTCCAGTTCGCGCTGCTGGTTCCCGGCGTGCGGGCGGTTGGTTTGTTCGGCGACCTGCCGGTGAGCGCATTTGACGGATCGCGCGCTTCGATCGGCGGCGGCAGCCCGAGCGGCAACAACTACATGGTGGATGGAATCGCGGCGGAGAACTTCACCTCGGGCGGATTGCAGACACCGCTTTCGGTGGACGCCACCGAGGAGTTCCGCATCATTGTGCGCAACCCTTCGGCCGAGTATGGGCGAACGGGCGGGGGCGTGGTCAACCTGATCAGCAAGAGCGGGACGAACGAGTTCCACGGCTCGGCCTATTTCTTCCACCGCAACGAGAACATGAATGCGACGGACTTCTTCCTGAACCGCGCCGGGCGGCCCAAGGCGTCGCTGACCTTCAATCAGTATGGGGCGACGATTGGGGGGCCGATCAAAAAGGATAAGACCTTCTTCTTCTTCAATTGGGAGGTGTTCAGTGACCGCCGGGTGGCGCAGACGTTCCGGACGGTGCCGACGGCGCTGCAGAAGGCCGGCGATTTTTCGCGCACGCTGGACAATCAGGGCCGGCTGACGGTGATCTATGATCCGCTCACGACGGCGGTGAACCCGGCCAACCCGGCGCAGCGGATCAGAACCGCATTCGCCGGAAACGTGCTTCCCGCAAGCAGAGTTTCGGCTGCCGCGCGGGCCATGATGGGCTACTATCCGGCTCCGAACACCACCGGCGCGCAGTTCACCGAGGCCAACAACTTCCTCGGGCTTGGCTCGGCTCCGCAGGACAAGGACATTTACGGCATCCGGATCGACCATTACTTCACGCCTAGCCGCCGCATCGCGGGCCGCTACACGTACGACTACACTCTGCGCGGCGCGGCGAATTTCTATGGCAGTGAAGCAGAGCTCCAGAATTCTCCGCTGCCGTTTGACCGCGACAGCGTGATGGTGAATTACACGGACTCGCTGGCCTCGAACTGGTTGCTCGAGATGCGGGCGGGACTGAACCGGTATGGGGCAAAGCGAGTGCCGCGCAGTTTGGGATTCGATCAGACCAAAATCGGGCTTCCCTCGCGGCTGAATGAGCAGATGCAGATGCGTGTGTTTCCCACGTTGCGACCAGGGGACTTGACCGGATTGGGGACCGGCGCCGACGATGCGCTGATTCAGGCCAACTATGCTTACTCCTTCGCCGGTTCGGTGACGTGGATTCGCGGGGCGCACTCCATCAAGATGGGCTCGGAGAACCGGGTCTATCAGCTCAACAACACGCAGATCAGCGGGGCCGTTCCGCTGCAATTCGACATGGGCCGGGCGTTGACGCAAGGGCCCAACCCCAACGTGGCCGCCAGCAATTCCGGTTATGGCGCGGCAACCATGATGCTAGGCTACGCCACCTCCGGCAACATTGGCCGGTGGGCGACCTCGACCTACACGGTGAAGAACTTCGCGCTCTTCGTGCAGGACGACTGGAAGGTTCGTCCCAACCTGACCCTGAATCTCGGGCTGCGTTGGGAAGTCGAGCCGGGCATGACCGACCGCTTTGACGCGATCACCAATTTCGATCCGGTGGCAACCTCTCGAGCAGGAAATGTACCGCTGCGCGGCGGCATCGTGTTTCCGGGCGTGGGCGGAGTCGACCGCGGCCATCGTGACACCGAGTGGACGAACTGGCAGCCACGGTTGGGCCTGGCCTGGCAGGTGTTGCCGAGAACGGTGATCCGCGCCGGTTACGGCATATCCTTCCTGCCGACGAGCGGCCACACAGTGACCTACCCTCGAACCGGTTTCGCACTCAATACGCCGATGATCGCGAGCCAGGATTTCCTGCCTGTCGAGACGCTCTCCAACCCGTTTTCCAATGGAGTGCTGGAGCCCACCAAGAGCAGTCTTGGGCTACTCACGGGGCTGGGGCTGGGCGTGGGTGGCAACTATCGCGGACTGAAGAGGGGATACAGCCAGCAATGGAATTTCAACGTCCAGCGCGAATTGCCGGGGCAGTGGGTGGTGGAACTTGGCTACATGGGCAACCGGGGCACTGGGATGCCGGTGAACGCGACGTTCGACTATCTGCCAAACATCTACCGCGCGCTGGGGAACGACCTGCAGACGCAGGTAGCGAATCCGTTCTTCGGCATCGTGACGGTGGGCAACCTGAGCCTTCCTACGGTTTCGAGAGCCACATTGCTGGACACCTATCCACAGTTTCTCGGCGCCAGCGGGCTCGATTCCTGGGCCGACTCCATCTATCATGCGGCGACGGTGCGCGTGGAGAAGCGGTTCTCGCAGGGCCTGAGCACCATCGTCAGCTACACATACTCGAAGCTCATCGACAACAACCTGGGCAACGGTGGCAACGGCTTTGCTGACAGCGGATCCAACGCTGTGCAGAATTGGGAAGACCTGGCCGCCGAACGCGCGGTGTCCACCAGTGACCTGCCGCAGCGGGTGGTGGTCTCCTTCAGTTATGAATTGCCGTTTGGCACAGGCACGACGGGCGCGGTCCGCCACATGGTGCACGGCTGGCAGTTGAACTCGATTGTGCAGGCGCAGAGCGGAAACGTCTTGTCGGTGACCGCCAACGCGCCCGCCTTTGGCGGGAACCGTCCCAATGTCGTGGGGGCTTTCAGTGGGACTTCTCCGTGTTGAAGAACTTCCGCATCACGGAACGATTCAAGCTGCAGTTCCGCGGTGAGTTCTTCAACCTGACGAACACGCCGACGTTTGGCAATCCGGGCACGAACATCAACGCCGGCAACTTCGGGCAGATCACCGGCATCGCCACGAACACGCAACCGCGCCAGATCCAATTGGGACTGAAGCTGTACTTCTGAGCGCCGGAACCGAGGGTTCGAAAGGCGGCGTCATGAAGCAAGCATGGTGGACGGTGTGCCTGTTCTGGATGATCTACTTCCTGAACCAGGCGGACCGGCAGGTGATTTTCTCCGTCATGCCGCTGGTGAAGACGGAACTGGCGCTGGACGACGCCTTGCTGGGACTGTTTGGCTCGGTCTTTTTCTGGATCTACGGAATCCTCGTGCCCGTGGCCGGCGTGCTGGGGGACTCCTGGAGCCGGAAGAAGATCATCGTCACGGCGCTGGTGGTGTGGAGCGCGGCCACCTTCTCTTCAGGGTTCGCCATCGGCTTTCTGATGCTGGTAAGCCTTCGCGGTTTCACGGCGTTCGGTGAGGCTTTCTACTACCCTTCGGCCAACTCCATCCTCTCGGACTTCCATGGGACGCGAACGCGGGCCACGGCGATGGCGATTCACCAGACGAGCGTCTATTTCGGAACGGTGGTGAGCGGGGCCGCGGCCGGCTGGATAGGCCAGACCTACGGCTGGCGGCCCGCGTTCTACTTCTTCGGAGGAGTCGGCCTGGTGGTGGCCGTGCTGGCCGTCACCACGTTGAAAGAACCCGCCGGGGCGCCGCCGATCAATCGCACGTAGAGAGCATCCCCCTGGGTGAGCGCATCCGCGAAATGCTGGCCTGCCCGACCGGGTTGCTGCTGACGGCCGCCTTCCTCGGCTTCATTCTGGTGAACGCCGCTTACCTCACGTGGACCCCCACGCTGCTCTACCGCAAGTTCGGCATGAGCCTGGCCGAGGCGGGATTCCATGCCACGTTCTGGCACCACATCGGGGCGGCGGTGGGCGTTCTGGCGGGCGGCAGATTGACAGACCACCTGGCAGTGAGGGATCGCATCTGGAGGCCCCGCATACAGGTGGTGGGGCTGCTGCTGGGAGCGCCGTTCATTTACCTCCTGGGGACAGCCTCGGAGCGCAACGTCGTCTTCGCTGCACTGACGCTCTTCGGTGTGTTCCGCGGACTCTATGATTCGAACCTGTTCACCTCACTCTACGAAGTGATCCGGCCCGCCTCGCGCGCCACTGCGACGGGACTGATGCTGGCCGTGGCGTTCCTAGGCGGAGGATTCGCCCCCGTGATCATCGGCTGGCTGGGGAAGCGCTTCACGTTGGGAACGGCGCTGGCTTCGACGTCGGCCTGCTACCTGTTCGCGGCGGCGGCCATAGGCCTTGCCACGGTGATGTACTTCCGCAACGATGCGCGGAAAGCGATGGGGGCTGCCGAATGACGACGCGGCGCGCCGTTCCGACCATGTCCGCCTACACGACGGCGGGCGCAGCGGTTGCAGGAGCACAGTTGTGACGCGCAGAGAACTGCTCTATTCGGCGGCGCTTGCCGCGCAGGGCAAGCCTGGCCGGGCCTTTGTGCGGGTGAGCCGGGCAGACCAGCGGTACTTCGAACTCAGCGATGGCTCGCCCTTTATCCCCATCGGCAACAACATCTGCTGGGAGCGATACCTGACCGAAGAGAAGGCTGTGCTGGCGAAGATGGAGGGGCGCTATCGCGCGCTCGCCGCCAACGGGGGCAACTTCACGCGGCTCTGGCTCAGTTCGCCATTCTATGACCTCGAGCCGGGCCGTCCGGGCGACTTCAACGCGGGGTCGGCGCGCCACCTGGAGCAGTTGCTGGCCATCGCGCGGCGGCACGGCATCCGCGTAAAACTCTGCCTGGAGCACTTTCGTTCGATGGACTACGCGCCGCCGGCCTTCCCCGGCTCGGTTTCGATGTCGCGGGCGGAGTTCGGCACGGGCAAGGGCGGGCCGTTCGCGGACATGACGCATTACTTCACGTCCCAGGAAGGCAAAGAGGCGTTCCTGCGCAAGCTCGATTTCTACGCGCAGAGGTGGAAGGACGAGCCTGCCATCTTTGGCTGGGAGTTGTGGAACGAGATCAACGCCGTGCGGGGCAAGGGCTGGATCGAGTGGACCACGACCATGCTGCCGGAGTTGAAACGGCGATTTCCGAACCACCTCGCCATGCAGAGCCTGGGCAGTTTTGACCGCGAGGGGGCTCGCGAGTATTACCGCGGCATCAGCACCGCCGCCGGCAACGAGGTGGCGCAGATTCATCGCTATCTGGATCTCGGCGCGCAGTTGGATGTGTGCAAGGGTCCGATGGATGTGCTGGCCGCGGATGCCGTGCGGGAGTTGCAGTCGTACCAACCGGGGCGTCCGGTGGTGCTGTCGGAAGTGGGCGCGGTGGAGCCCCGGCATGCCGGCCCGTGGAAACTCTACGAGCGGGACGCACGGGGCACGCTTCTGCACGACCTGCTGTTTGCGCCGTTTTTCTGCGGCGCGGCGGGCCCCGGGCAGGCCTGGCATTGGGATCACTACGTGGAGAAGCACAACCTCTGGTGGCATTTCGGCAGGTTTGCCGAAGCGATCAAAGGGATCGACCCGCGGAGCGAGCGCTTTGAGGCTTCCTTCAGCGAGCAGGACTCCCTGCGCCTCTATACGCTGCGCGGCCGGAAGAATACGTTGCTCTGGGTGAGGGATGCACAAAGCGATTGGCGGACCGAGATCGCGGAAGGACGGCCGGCGGCCCCCCGGCGAGCTACACGCCTGTCCTGGAGCGAGGCGGGAGGGGTCCGCATCTACGATCCCTGGCGCAATGTGTGGAGCCGCGGTGAGGCGCGCAGGGGAACACTCGGACTCGCGGAATTCCAGCGATCGGTAGTGATCCGCGCTGGGAGGCAGGCATGAAATCCTGCGATGTCGTTGCCACGCCCGGCCTCATCAGCTTGTGGGATTTTCACGAGAAGGCCGGAGAGCCGAGGGTGAGCGCGGGACGTCATGCCTACCTGCTCGAAGAGATGGCCGGGCCCGTGCGGCGGGTCGATGAGGGCGTCTTCGGGCCTCATGCAGCGCTTTTGGGCGCGGGGCAGTGGTTGCGCGCCGCCCGGGCCGATTGCCCAGCGCTGAACCTGCATGGCCCTCATGCACAGGTGACCGTGGTGGCCTGGCTGAAGCGCGAGCAGAAGGCGCTAATCCCCGGCCAGTGCGAGGCGGTGGCGGGCATGTGGAATGAGACGCGGGCGCGGAGGCAATACTGCCTCTTTCTCAACCTTCGTATTTTCGAAAGCGCCGACCAGGTGTGCGGCCATGTTTCGGGCGTGGGCGGACCGACGCCGGGCCAGCGCTGGTGCATGGATGCCTCGATTGGCGCCACGCCTGTGCCATTGGGCGCGTGGTGTTGCGCCGGTTTCACCTATGACGGCCGCGTCGCCAAGTCGTACTTCAATGGCCGGCTCGATGCCCGCGACGGCCGCAATCCCTACGTCTACGAGCTGGGTCTTTTTGATGGAGGGCGGGACGGGGCGGACTTCACGGTGGGCGCGGTCGATCGCTCCGGCGAGATGGGGAATTGGTTTCAAGGCGCCCTCGGCGGGCTTGCCGTGTTCAGCCGGGCGCTGCGGGAGGACGAGATGGAGATGTACACGATATGACAATCACGGACATGCGCGTGAGAACGGTGCTGCTGCCGTTGGAGGCGCCGTTGCGGCACTCCACGGGGGTCCATCCGGCGCGCTTCATCCGCACGATCCTGGAGATCTTCACGGACGAAGGCATTGTCGGCCTCGGCGAAGTGGGCGGCGGGGACCAACGTGGCGCGCTGCTGAAGTTGAAGCCGCGTCTCATCGGCGAGAGCCCCTACGCACTGGAGCGCATCAAGCAGAAGACGCTGCGGCAGATTTATTACCTATCGAATCCCCGGCTCTATGCGGCCATTGAGCTGGCGTGTCTCGATATTCAAGCCAAGGCGGCTAACCTGCCGCTGTGCGATCTCATCGGCGGCAAGCTGCACGACTCGGTTCCCTTCAGCGCCTATCTCTTCTACCGGTATGAAGAGGGCGGCAAGGGCGGAGAGACAACGCCGGAGCAGATGGTGCGCTGGACGCGCGAGCTCGTGGCCCGGTATGGATTCAAGTCGGCCAAGCTGAAGTGCGGCGTGCTGCCTCCAGACCACGACGTGGACGTGATCAAGGCGCTGCGCGCGGAGTTCGGGCCGCGGTTCGGGCTGCGGCTGGATCCGAATGGATACTGGTCGCGGGGCACGGCGATTCATGTGGCGCACGCGCTGGAAGAGTGCCGGCTGGAGTACCTGGAAGACCCGACGTGGGGTCTGGAGGGGATGGCACGCGTGAAAGAGCGCACCTCGCTGCCGCTGGCCACGAACATGTGCGTGACGAACTTCGAGCATGTCGCCGCCGGGATCGCCATGAACTCGGTGGACATCATCCTGAGCGACATCTACTACTGGGAAGGCGTGCGCGGGGTGAAGACGCTCTCCACACTGTGCGACTGCTTCCGCTGGGGGTTGTCGATGCACAGCGGAAGCGAGCTGGGTGTGACGATGGCGGCGATGATCCACACCTGCGCGACGCTGCCCAACCTGAGCTACGACGCCGATGCGCATTACCACCACTTGCTGGACGACATCATCGAAGGCGGCCTGATGCAGCCCGAAGAGGGGCGCTATAAGGTCCCCACTGGCCCCGGTCTCGGCGTGACGCTCGACGAAGACCGGATGGGCCGCTACACGGAGCTATTTGAGAAAGAAGGCGACTACTATGCGCGGTTCCATGAAGACACCCGCAACGCGGACTGGTTCCCGATCAATCCGGGGTGGTAGCTCGATGAAACTCCTGCTGCTGCCGCTGCTCGCGTTGCCGCTGCTGGCCCAGGACGAGGTGAGGCGCGCGGCCTGGGCAAAGCCCGAGGTGACGGCGCGCATCGAGGAAGGAATCCGCGCCAATCGCACCAGTTGGGTGACGCTGCGCGTGGTCGACGCACAGGGCAAACCGGTTTCCGGAGCGAGCGTTGAGGCTGAACTCGTGCGCCATGAGTTTCTCTTCGGCGCCAACGGGTTTATGGTCGATGGTTTTTCGAAGCGCGAAGAAAACGAACAGTTCGCGCGCGCCTTCACAGGCCTGTTCAACTTCGTGACCATTCCGTTCTACTGGCGGGGCATCGAGCCGCGGCCGGGCGTGGTCCGCTACGACTCAACGAGCGAACCGATCTACCGCCGCCCGCCGCCGGAGACCGTTCTGGCCTGGGCGGCCAAGCATGGGCTGACCACCAAGGGCCACACACTGGTGTGGGACAACCCGACGCACCAGCTGCCGGAGTGGCTGACAGAGAATCCTCGCGAGCGGGAACGGCTGATCTGGCAGAGCGTGGAGCGAACGGTTTCGCGGTACGGCCGCCGGATTCCCGTTTGGGATGTCGTCAACGAATCAATCGCCCGGCACATCAACGTGCCGATGCCTCGCGACTATGTGTTTCGCGCCTTTGAACTCGCCAACCGGCTTTTTCCGCCGGAGGCCACGCTGCTGATCAACGAAACCACGGCGCTGTGGTCAAACGACCGCGACGAATACAGTCCGTACTACCTGCTCATCTCCAACCTGATGGCGCGGGGCGCGCGTGTGGACGCGATCGGTCTGCAGTTCCACTTCTTTTCCGAGGGCCAGCACCAGGATGTCCGTGAGGGCCGGGCGCTGACGCCGGACAAGGTCTTCCGCATCCTGGATCTCTATGGCCGGTTCGGCAAGCCGCTGCATGTGACCGAGATCACCATCCCCACGCTGCCCGCCACGGCCGATGGCGAACAGGCGCAGGCCGAGATGACGCGCGACTTCTACCGCGCCTGGTTCAGTCATCCCAACGTGGAAGCGGTGACGTGGTGGAACCTGGTCGATGACACAGCCGTGCCTGGCGAGGACAAGTGGCGGGGCGGACTGCTGCGCCGTGATTTCAGCGAGAAGCCCTCGTATGCCGCGCTGCGCAAGCTGATTCGCGAGGAGTGGACGACGAAGTTCAGCGGAACGGCGGACGGAGCGGGTTCGGTCACGTTTCGCGGCTTCCGTGGCGGCTACCGCGCCAAGGTGCGCCGTGGCGGCAAGGAGACGGTGGTTGAGTTCGATTTGAAAAAGGGCACGTCCACGCAGGCCTTACGTGTGGAGGGCCTGTGAGTCTTTCGCGCAGGGCGCTGCTGGCTTCTTTGCTCGCACCTGAGCGGCCGAACGTGCTCTTCATCACAGTGGACGATCTGCGGCCGCAGCTGGGCTGCTACGGAGATCGCGTGGTGAAGTCGCCGAACATCGACCGGCTTGCGGCGCGGGGCGTGGCGTTCGAACGCGCCTACTGCCAGATGGCCTTGTGTTCGCCGTCGCGCACTTCGTTTCTCACCGGCTTGCGGCCGGACACGACGAAGGTCTACGACCTCACGACGCACTTCCGATCCACGGTGCCCGCTGCCGTGACGCTGCCCCAGTTGTACAAGAACAACGGCTACTACGCGCACGGGATCTACAAGATCTTCCACCTCGCCGGAACCGCGCCAACGATCGGCAACATGGATGACGCGGCGAGTTGGAGCGACGGGCAAGAGCTTCCGGTGAGGTCAGTGTATGGCCCCGAAGGCAAGGCGCTGCTGGATGCCGATATGGAGTCGTACCGCAAGGACCGCGCGGCCGGGATCATACGGCCGATTCGTTCGCTGGCGATGGAGCGGACCACCGTTGCCGACGGCGAATTGAGCGATGGCGAGGTGGCACAACGCGCCATGGCCTTCCTGCGCAAGCGGGGGAACGAGCCGTTCTTCCTGGGAGTCGGCTTCTACAAGCCGCATCTTCCTTTCGTCGCTCCAACGAAGTATTGGGACCTTTACAGGCGTGAGGATCTGCGACTGCCGGACAACCGCTTCACGCCGCGGGGGGCGCCCCCGTACTCGGTGGTGGACACCTCCGAGCTGCGTCACTTTACCGACATCCCCAAGGAAGGCCCGATCACGGAAGAGCTGGGCAGGAAGCTGCTGCATGGTTATCTCGCCTCCATCAGCTACGTCGACGCGCAGATCGGCCTTGTGCTGGATGAACTCGACAGGCTTGGCTTGCGCGACAAGACTCTCGTCGTCCTGCTGGGCGATAACGGCTACCAGATCGGCGAACACGACATGTGGGGCCGCAAGCACACTAACTTCGAGACCTCGGCTCGCGTTCCACTCCTCATCGCGCCGCCTCGTTTCGGGCGCGGGTTCCGATCGAGGACGGTGGTTGAGCTCCTGGATGTCTATCCGACCGTGGCCGGGCTGTGCGGGCTCAAACCGCCGGCCGCCATCGAGGGCGAAGACGTGAGGCGCGCCATGGCCGGACCGGAAATGCGCTGGCAACGCGTGGCCTACACGCAGTACCCGCGGGGGAAGCGGATGGGACGGTCGGTCACCGATGGCCGCTTTCGCTATACGGAATGGGCCGCGCCGGGGCAAGCGCCGGAGGCGATCGAGTTGTACGACCACGCAACTGACCCTGGGGAGAACGTGAACGTGGCAGGTGAGCCGCAGTACTCGCGCGAGACGGGCAGGCTCAGCCGGCTGCTGCATCGGAAGGAGGCTGCGTGAAGCTCAAGGACAAGGTAGCTATTGTGACGGGGGCGGGGCGCGGCATTGGCGCGGCCATCGCGCAGGCATACGCGCGGGAAGGCGCGGCCGTGGTGGTGAATTACTCGGCTTCGGCGGAGGCCGCGGCGGGCGTGGTCCAAACGATCGAAAGCGTTGGCGGCCGAGCCGTCGCGCATCAGGCTGATGTGGGCAACCTTGCCAGCCACGAAGGTCTCGTTCAGTGCGCGCTCACACACTTCGGCCGGGTGGACATCCTGGTCAATAACGCGGCGATCGACAGGCGCGTTCCCATCCTCGATGCGGCTCCGGAACAATGGGACGCCGTGTTCAACGTCAACCTCCGCGGCGCTTATTTCCTGGCGCAGCGCGCGGCGAGCGAGATGGCGAAGACGGGCGGCGGGGCGGTGTTGAACATCGCCAGCGTCCACGACGAGCAGGCGCATCGCAACAACTCGATCTACACCATAGCCAAGGGCGGCATGAAGCTGATGACGCGCTGCATGGCGCTGGAATGGGCGCCGCTGGGCATCCGGGTGAACTCGCTTTCGCCGGGCGCCATCCTCACCGACATCAACCGCGCCGTCCTCGCCGACGACGCGTACAAACAACGAGTGATCGAGATGATCCCGCTGCGGCGGATCGGCTCGGTAGACGATCTGACGGCGGCGGCCGTGCTGCTGGTCTCAGCCGAAGGAAGCTACATTACCGGCTCGACTTTTTATATAGACGGAGGTCTTCTCCTATGAATCCTGCCAACTCAACCAACGGGGGCCACACTGAGATGGCCTCGATTTGTGAACGCTACCGCAAGCTCTATGGAGGTCTCATCTTCGATGTCCTGGAGCACATGGGGCATCCGAACCAGGCTGTGTCGCACAAGCTCACGGCGCTGCATGCGGAGATGAAACTCGCCGGCCCGGCCTTCACCGTGAAAGGAACGGTCTCCACGGAAAAGGACGAGTCCAAGCGTTATAAGCGGCTCGCCATGATCAAGCAGATGAGCTTCCCGTGTATTGAAGTGCGCGATGCGGGCACGCCGTTTCATGTCGCCCTGTATGGCGAATTGAGCGCTACGACGGCCCGCGCGCACGGCGCCGTGGGGGCGCTGGTCGATGGCGGGGTCCGCGACAGCTCGCACCTTGTGAAGATGGAGTTCCCGGTCTTTTGCCGCTACCGCAACCCGGTGGAAGCGTTCGGGCGCTGGATGATGCTCGACTACCAGGTGCCCATCCGCATCCACGGCGAATTGAGCGAATCGATCATCGTCCACCCCGGCGACTTCATCTTCGGCGACTTCGATGGCGTGGTCGTCATCCCGCGCGATCTCACGATTCCGGTTCTGGAAGAGTGCGAGCGCATTATCGGCATCGAAGACACGGCGCGGGTGGAGTTCGCCCGAGGCGACGACCCCGTTGCAGTATTTGAGAGGCACAAGAGGCTTTAATATGCGCTCCGCAGCATGCATTCTGTTCGCGATGGCGACCCTGTGCGCCGCACCCTCTAAGGAGCTTTGGCAGCCGTATTACGCATTCCCGCGCAGCGGGGCCAGCCATGTCGACCTCTCCCGGGACTGGCAACTCGGCTGGCTGGATCGGCAAGCCGCCGATGCTGCCGGAGTTTCAGAAGTTTCGAAGTGGATCAGAGTTTCCGAGCCGACATCGGTGCAGATGGCGCTGCACAAGGCGGGCGAACTGCCGCACCCCTATCACAACCTGAACTCGTCGAAATACGCTTGGGTCGACGAGAAGGTCTGGTATTACAAGAAGCGATTTGTTGCGCCTGCGATGCCGGCGGGCGGCTATGCGTTTCTCACCTTTGAGGGCATCGACTATTTCGCACGCATCTGGATGAATGGCGCGCTGCTCGGCGAGCACGAAGGGATGTTCGGCGGGCCGGTGGTGGAGGTGGCAAAGCGCATCAAGCCCGGGGTTGAGAACGAGATCCTCGTGGAGGTCCGCGCCGGCAATTGGGGAAGGAAAGCAACTTACGACCCGCGTAACCCCGGCCGCACGATCAAGCCCTGGGTGATTTCAGGCGGCACGGGCGGCGAGATGTTCTTCTCGGTCGGGATGTGGCAGGGAGCGCGGCTCGACTTCACCGGCCCGGAGCATCTGGAGCGGCCGTTTCTTACAACCAAGGCCGCCACCGCGGCGCAGGCGACTCTTCATCTCAGCGTGGAACTCATGCGCGGCGCCCATTCGTTGGAATACAAACTCCATGCCACCGGCAACGAGCAGATGCGCTATTACCGCGAGTATTGGAAGGACCTCCAGAACACGAAGCCGCTGGCTGTGGACTTCGAACTGCTCGACCGCGCCAGCGGGAAGCCGGAATTCAAGACCACCATCAAGACATCGGCTCTCACCGGCCGGAATTGGGTGGAGAGGGACGTCGTGGTTCCGGCGCCCAAGCTCTGGTGGCCGAACGGCCTGGGCAAACCGCACCTCTACCGTGCCCGGCTCACGCTACGCGATGGGACCACCGCGGTGGATGCGATCGAGTTCGATTACGGCATCCGCACACTGAACCTCGAAATGACGCCTGGCCCGCGGCAGGCCGACCGATGGTCGGAATGGCAGTTCTCAGTCAACGGCCGCAAGTTTTTCATGAAGGGCGTGAACTGGATGCCCGCCGACATGCTGCTGGACGTTAACCGCGACAAGTATCACTGGCTGCTCAGCGCCGCCCGCAACGCCGGCATTCAGATGGTGCGCATCTGGGGCGGAGGCATCCTCGAGCCGGAGTCGTTTTACTCGGCGGCGAATGAACTCGGCATCCTCGTCTGGCAGGACTTCCCGATCGGCAACGGCATCAATCCTGACTTGCCGCAGCCGGTGTGGGAGGCCCAGGTGATGCAGACCATCTTCCGCTTACGAAATCACCCCGCGCTGGCGCTTTACTGCGGCGGCAACGAATTCAATCCGTATGCCGAGGGCAACGCCGCCGCGGTGGGAATCATGGAACGCTCGTTCGCCGACTTTGACCCCAGCCGGCCCTTCCGCCGCACCTCGCCCGACAACGGCAGCATGCACGACTATCCGGACATGGACCCCACATGGTATGGGCGCAAGTTCCCCTTCCTGCCTTACATGAGCGAAACCGGGATGCACAACATTCCGAACGCCGAGACGCTGCGCGAGGTGGTGGATGCACGGGAACTCACCAAGCCCCTCTCGCGCATGTTCGACAAGGACTTTGCCGACCGTTTCCCTGACTTCCGCCATCATTTTGTCGAGTACGCGCCGAGCCGCGTGCCGCGCATGTTGAGCCGCGCAAGCCACATTGAAGATACGGCCGAGCCGTCGCTGGAGGTTCTCTCGGAAGCCACGCAGATCGGCGCGGGCGAGTTCTACCAGGTGCTGTCGGAACTCTTGCAGGCCAACTACCCGACCACGGCGGGACTGATGCCATGGGTATTCAAACGTCCCTGGCCGGTCGTTGCCATCCAGTTGGTGGACGGCTTCGGCCACCCCACCGCGCCTTACTATTTCCTGAAGCGCACCTACGAGCCTGTCCACGTGCTGGCGAAACTGGAGCATCTTCTGCTCGCGCCGGGCGAGACCATTCCCATCCAGGCGGCGGTGACCAACGCAGAGGCGGCGGGACGCGCAGGCCTTACCGTCAGCGCGCGCATTCTCGACGAACGCTTCACGGAGATCTGGAAGCGCAGCGCGCCGGTGGTGTTGAAGCCTGGCCCATCGGTCGCCACGGCGTCGCTTGGCGCCTTCCCGCTGCCGGCAAAGGGCGACTGCTACATCTTCCTGTTGATGGAACTCCGCGATGCCTCCGGCGCTCTCGTTTCGCGATCGGTGTACCACCCGAGAATTCTCAACATGCTCTCCGACCCGAACGTCCTGGCCGGGTTCCGGCAAGCCCCCAAAGAGTGGCCGTCGCTCGACAGGGGGCCCTGGCTCAAGCCGGCGGTCGCCGCCAACGCCACCTCGCTGGCGCTTGAGATGCTTCACAAGAAGCCCGCCGCGCAAGGGCGGACGGAGATTCAGGTGCGCATCCGGAACACGGGCAAGCACCCGGCATTTCCCGTGAAGGTCGATATCACAGGCGCGAGGCGCTCCTTCTTCGCTTCCGACAATTACTTCTGGCTGGCCCCCGGCGAGTCGAAGGTTGTAACCGCGGAGATCCTCTGGCGCGATTCCGGCGCCGACGCCGTAGCCATTGCCGCTTCGGCGTGGAATGCGGCGGCTCTTTCCAACTCGATGAGCAGGTAGCGCCTGATCGCGCGGAGGGTAACTCCGCCCTTCCGCCACTCCAGGTGGTTGAAGGGGCACGGTGGGCCGTTGGGCCGCAGGTTGCCGTTGGCCGGACGTCCGATCCTATTGGGATGCATTGCGTGATGCCGCGGATCGTGGGCCTTTCGGACCGGGGCCATCCGCGGCGGCCTTCCAGACAGTCTCAGCAATGCATTGCGGGGCAGTATGAACCCGCTCAGTCGTCGTTCGCCCGGCCGCGGAATTTCTTGGAGGCGGATCGTTGAGATTTCTCCTTGAGCCGGCGAATCTTGGAGCCAAGCGTAGGCCGGCTTGGGCGGCGGGCTTTCGGTACAACTTGAGCGCGGGCGACGAGTTCATCCAGTCTCGCCCGGGCCTCGGCTCTATTTGCCTCCTGCGTGCGGTGAACGTGGGACGTGATGATCAACACGCCATCTTTAGTGGCGCGATTGCCAGCTATCTTCAAGAGGCGCTGCCGTACGTCGTCGGGAAGCAAGCGAGAGTGGCCGGCATCGAAGCGCAACTGAACGGCGGTGGACACTTTGTTGACGTTCTGGCCGCCCGGACCCGAGGCGCGAACGAAGGTGATGGTCAGTTCGGAATCTGGAATGGTGATCGGCAAAGAGCAATTCCAGGGTAGCCCGTCATGGCGCTGCAGCGCGCGGAGAGAACGGTGGCGGCTCTGGGCGAACAGGGTGGGAAGCGGGCGATTGCCCTCGCGGGCGGAGTACGCGCTCTTGAGAGGTGACCGTAGCGGAGGTATACGCCGGGGTTACCGGTACTCCGGAGCAACCCAGGAGGCTGCAGTCGCGATTCGGCGGGGCCTTTCGCGGTCAAGTTAGGTCGCTGTTAATGGACAACATACAGTTTCGTTCAATTAACAAGTTGGGCAACCAGCATCAGAAGAGTAGCGTGCGTGTTGCGATAACCGCCATTGGCGGACTGTACCTACACTTACCTTGTTAGGAGTCGGAATGACGGAACCGCGGGGGGACACGGCCGCACCGATTGGACTCCCGCCGCGGACTCCTGATGCGCTAAGAGTCCGGGTGGCAAAGCTGCCTCAAGACTGATTTGCTCTCCAGTAATGGGTGGTGAAATTTCAAGAACTGGGCGTGGAGGAGATATCCTCCATCGCCGGGGAGACCGGGGAGATTTTCCAGAGGCCGGCCGGTGAGGCCGTACAGAGGATCGCCTACCAGTGGATGGCCGATGGATGCCAGGTGGATTCTGATTTGATGAGGGCGCCCCGAGTACAGGCTTATCTCAAATGTTGTGGTGCCGGCGGCGCGGGAGATCACGTTTGCCAATGACTTTGACGGTTTGCCATCTGGGTGGGCGGCCCACACGGAACCAATGCGCGGGTGCGGCACGAGGCCGATTGGCGTGAGGATTTCGTAAGTGTCGTGCTGGGCGCTATTTTGAGCCAGCGCCCGGTAGAGTTTTTGAATTTTGGGTGTGTTCCAGTTAGCGAATAGACTGGAGGCCGCGTGCGTTGTCTTGGCGAAGAGGACGATGCCGGATGTGCCTCGGCCCAAGCGGTGGACAGGATTTGCGCCGGGGGTTTGCTTTTGCACCAAGCGCAGGAGGGTGTTCTCCAGGAAGCCGCCACCGGGGAGGGTCGGCATCCCGCTAGGTTTGTTTACGGCCAACAGATGTGGGTCTTCGAACAAGACTTCGAAGTGCTGGGGGGAGTCTGGTTCGATCCACGGTGGACGACGCCAGACAAGGGTTTGGCCTGCGGTGACCGATTCGTTTCCCGTGGCGGTGATGCCATTGAGGGTGACTTCGCCGTTGTTCAGTTTTTCTTGCCAGGCTTGTGGGGTGGAGTGGGGGTAAAGGCTTGCCAGGTGGGAGAGCAGGGTGTGCCCGTGGTACTTGCTGAGGATGACTGTGGTGTAGGCATATCCACGGTTGAGCATGTAGTTTGAGTGTAAGCGATGGCATTCGCGGCAGTAGGCACCGGGGTTCGAGCGACACTGGGCTCGGGCAAGCTCAGCACCCAGGTGGTGGGTGAATACTGCAACGCCGACACACGAGTCGCGCCCCTTCGTTTTCGAGAATCCACTGGCCACGGCAGGCCGGCAACGTGAGTTCGATTGGGCTGCACTAGCGCCAACGAATCTGCCGCTGGAACTCGATGGTGTGAGGCGCGCAGCAACGGGCAGGAGGATGGCAGGCTGGTGATCCGCACCCCATTCGCATGACACCGTCCAAGCGCTTGCGTGGCGCTCCGAGGCTCAACTGGAAGTGGGGAGTAGGCGTGAAACCGAAATAACGCCGCCCGAACCCCCAGCGGCGGGCAGGCCACGAAGGTTCAGCGCGAGTCCACGAGGGGAACCACACCGTTGCGCGCGGAGAAGGCGACTCCGGCACAGGCTACCCGCCGGCGGAGCGTGTGGCGAGGCGGGACGATTTGGCCTTGGGAGCGCCCTTGCCATCGTGGAGACTCTTGGTTTCCTTGACGAAACGCGCCATCGACTGGGAGACGTGTTCGAGCACTTCGGTCCATTCGTCGAGATGCCGACGGCCTTGCTGTGTGAGCCGGTAGACACGGCGGGCAGGGCCGCCTTGCTCGGTATCCCACTCGGAGCTGACATTGCCATTGGCCTCCAACTGCCTCAGTGTGCGGTATAAGGCGGCACGCTCGATCTCAGCGTCGGTGAGGGCATGCTGTTGGAGATCGTTGGAGAGATCGTAGCCGTAGGAGCGGCCCTTCTTCTTCAGCAGGAAGAGGACGACCGGCTCGACGAAGCGGGAGAGATTGCCCATGGCGCAAGTGCAGGGGAAGTCTTTACCATGCCGCTGACAAATTCGACGAGGCAAACCGGACACTCCAAGTGCGAGAAGATTGCGCCCGCAGGCGCCGGACAATCAGCAGGATAGCAGCGGCATCGCATAGATGCAAGTTCCACCTAATTGGCCTCTGCCGCATGTCCCTCCATCGATCTTGGTGATTTCGTTGCACATCCGCCGCCCCGCCTGCTTAGCCTTACAACGGCGCGTGGTCCGGCGTGTGACTATGTCCGAATGCGGCGGCACGGCCAAGGCGGAATTGCGGCGTTGTGGGGCGAACGAACGCGCAAAGGCGGAATAGCCGGGGCTGACTATCTGCCCAGCGCCAAAGCGGATGGGCACCATAGAACGGTAGCGGTGAGACGGACGATCAGCCTTGCGGCTGGACGGCGGCGCGCGGCCAGGAGGCGGCGAGCGTCTAGGCGTCCAGCAGCCCCATGCTGGATAGCACGTCGCGAAGCTGGTCCCGTTCGGCGGGAGAGAGGTCGTCGCCTGGACCGCGCACGAGGCCGCCGGCAAGCCCGAGAAGATCCATCGCCGCTTTCGTGACTCCGACGTAGATATGCCCGGCGGAGAAGCCGGTCATCAGCCAGGGATCCCTGCCGCGGTTGCGCGCACTCAGCGATGAAGTTGTGCCACGGCTCGATGCGCTTGATGAGCAGGCGCACGGCGGCGAAGTCGAGGCGATCGGCGGCCTCCAAGAGGGCGAGGGTCAATTCCGGAGCGAGGTTTGCCAGCGAGGTGACGTATCCCGGGCAGCCAAGGGCCGCCTCACAGGCGAATTGCACTTCGCCGATGCCGCACACCACCGTCATCTTCGCCGGGTCGATGGTATCGCGCATAGCTTTGTACAGGGCCGGGTCGCTGGTGTTCTCCTTGTCGCCGATGATGTTGGGGTGTTCGGCGCAGCGCGCCATGAGATGCGGCGGCATCCAGAGTTTGGAGACGGCGGCGTTGTTATAGATGATGATGCCGATGCGGAGGGCGTCGGCGATGCGCAGATAGTGGGTGACGAGGCCCTCTTCGCTGGGCACATGGTAGTAAGGCAGCACCACTTGGACGCCATCGGCCCCGGCGCGTTCGGCGGCGCGCGAAAGTTCAATCACGCGCCCGGTGGCGGCGGCGCCGGTCCCACCAAGTACGGGAAGTTTGCCGGCGACGGTGTTCACCACCGTTTCGATGACTCGCAGACGCTCATCATCGGAGAGGGCATAGGCCTCGCCGGTGCTGCCGGTGGGGACAAGCACGAAGCGCTTTCCCGCGCAGCGCTCGACGAGAAAGCTGGTGTTTGCCTTGAGGCCCTCCAGGTCGAGGCTGCCATCCTTGTTGAATGGCGTGGTCTGCACGATCACGACAGCCTTCATGCGTTCGCGCAAAACTTCCGGAGTAAGTGACATAGTTCCTCTTTTCGCAGGCAAGAGCGCGGGCAGCAGCAGTGGGGCGCACCGTGTGGCCGGTCAGCGGACCACGCGCGCGCCCTTGCCCTTCATGGCCGACTCCACTTCCTTCAGCGAGGCCATGGTGGTGTCGCCTGGCGTGGTCATCGCCAGCGCGCCATGAGCGGCGCCATAATTGACGGCCTCCTGCGCGGACTTGCCCGCGAGGAAGCCGTAGATGAGGCCGGAGGCGAAGCTGTCGCCGCCGCCGACGCGGTCGTAGATTTCGAGGTTTTCGCGAAGGGGGGCTTCATGGAACTGGCCGCCGGTCCAGAGCACGGCGCCCCAGTCATTCACGGTTGCGGTCTTCGCATTGCGGAGGGTGGTGGCCACGGCCTGGAAGTTGGGGTACATCCGGCAGACCTCGGCAATCATCTTCTTGAAGTTGGCCGGGTCGAGCTTGGAGATGTGCTCATCCATCCCGGGCACCTGGAAGCCGAGGGCGGCGGTGAAGTCCTCTTCGTTGCCGATCATGACATCGACGAGCGAGGCGATGCGGCGATTGACCTCCATGGCGCGCGCCGTGCCGCCCTGGGACTTCCAGAGGGAAGGGCGGAAATTGAGGTCGTAGGAAACGACGGTGCCGGCTTCGCGAGCGGCCCGCATCGCTTCGATGGTGATGTCGGCGGTTGAGGCGGAGAGGGCCGCAAAGATGCCGCCGCAATGAAACCACCGCACGCCCTCGTCGTGGAAGAGGCGCTTCCAGTCGACATCGCCCGGCTTGAGTTGGGAAGCCGCCGAGCGAGCCCGGTCAGAGCAGCCAACCGCGCCTCGGATCCCGAATCCGCGCTCGGTGAAATTCAACCCCACGCGCGCGGCGTTGCCGATGCCGTCAAAGGGAACCCAGGCGATGTGGGAGAGGTCGACGCCTCCCTGGAGCATGAGGTCCTCCAGCAAGCGGCCGATCTCGTTGTCGACAATCGAGGTGACCACGGTGGTGCGAAGACCGAAGCAGCGGCGCAGGCCGCGCATTACGTTGTACTCGCCGCCGCCCTCCCAGACGCGGAGGGTGCGCGCCGTGCGGATGCGCACGTCGCCGGGATCGAGCCGGATCATCACTTCACCGAGCGCAGCCGCGTCCCAGCGGCAGTGGTCCTGGGGTTTGATCTGGATGGCCATGGTTCACTTTCCTCCGCGAATGGCGCGGACCAGTTCCAATGTCGAGCGGACACGGGCGGCGATGCCTTTGTAGTCACCGGCCTTGAGCAGGTCTTTTGTGACCAGGCTGGAACCCATCCCGACGCAGGTTACACCGGCCTGGAACCAGGCCCGGAGCGAGGCCTCGGAATTCTCTACCCCGCCGGTCGGCATGATGGACACCCACGGGCAGGGCGCTTTGACCGCCTTAACGAAAGCCGGCCCGCCCACCTCGGCGCCGGGAAAGACCTTCACGATTTCACAGCCAAGTTCCTCGGCCTGCGAGATTTCGGAGGCGCTCCCGCAACCAGGGGAATAGGAGATCTTGCGGCGATTGCAGGCGCGCGCCACGTCGGGATTCAGAACGGGGCCGACGACGAAGTTCGCGCCGCAGTTGATGTAGAGCGCTGCCGTGCCGGGGTCGACCACGGATCCGACGCCGAGAATCAGGCCGGGCAGGGTCCGCGAGCAATGCCTTTCCAGTTCCGAGAAGACCTCCCAGGCGTGGTCACCGCGGTTGGTGAATTCCAGCAGCGGGCATCCGCCGGCCATCACCGCGGCCGCGACCTGTTTCGCGACCTCGACATCGGAGTCGTAGAAAACGGGGATCACGCCCGTTTCGACCATCGTATTGAGCACCTTCAGCCTCGCGAAACGAGCCATTTGTTTATCCTTTCGGCAGGCAAGCAGGTGACGCCTGACGCCGTACCTGTCTTGGAAGAGCACTCGTGGTTCCAAGACGCAGTGAGAGTGTTGCCGACAAGCGCGGGCGGAGCTTCCTGAGGATCGGTGCTGGAAGAACCCGGCTCGCGAGATGCAATTCCGCACGCTGAGAGCAGGGGTGGCGTTGCAAATTCGCAACTCACGCTGGTGAAGCGCCGGCGATGGACCGGCGGACATGCGCCCGTGCGATGCGCAGGCTGGTTGGCGGCGGAGCGGCATCGAAACAGGACGAGGGGCCGTTCGCTCTCTCAACGGGGCAGGCGGCGACCACGCAAACTGCCGTGGCAAGCCGAGTGCTCATCATCTTGGCGCAGCAGAAGGGAGAGCAGATGACTCCCGCACCGGCCACCGAGAGGATTACCCCCGGCGAGAAAGGCAGCGCCCTGTGGGAAGGGGTTCCGACAAGCCAGCACTGGGTGGCTTATGTTGGTTTGCTATTCCTCTCAGCCGGAACGCTCTGCGGCAGCCAGGATGCGCCGCCGGCGGTCCTCACGGTGTACATGAGAGATGCTGGGGAATGTTCCTCGCGGCTATTGAGTGAGATGCAGGCCGAAGCGGGCGGCATCATGCGGCCGGCGGGGATCAGGCTGGTGTGGCGGCACTTCCACCATGCGCAATGCGCCGAACCGGTGCCTGCACTGGTTGTTCTCACACTTGAGGGCGCCTGCCGCAGTGAGGGTCGCTGCCGTGCGGCAGGTCCATTAGCACCGCTTGGCTGGACCCACAGCACAGATGGAGAAATCCTGCCGTTCTGCGTCGTCGATTGTGATCGCGTGCGCCATGTGGTGGACCCAAACATCCGGCACCTGCCTGTTGAGACGCGGGAATTTCTATATGGCAAGGCGCTTGGGCGCGTGGTTGCGCATGAGCTGTACCACATCATTGCCAATACAACCGGCCACGCAACCGAGGGCTTGGCCAAGCCGCTGCTGACGGCGTCGGAACTGGTTTGGGGTTTATGCCGCTTCGGCAAGGTGGAGGTTGATTCGCTGCGGCGGGCGGCGATGCGCGCTTTCCGGATGGTGGAGCAGAGTTCCGCCATGCACCAGCGCGCTGACGTGCAGGGGCAGCAGGAGAGCGGGGTGAATGAAGACGCTTCTCAAGAGGAGGTGCTGGGAAAGACGGGAATTGCTGCGGCCGATGTCACCCCGGTCCAGGCGCCGCATCCAAAAGAGTAGGAAGCCCTGGGAGTGGATCCGAGGGTGACCGGGCAAGGAGTTGCGCCATGAGCGAACTCAATGTGCTTGCCTTCGGCCCGTGTGGGCTGGGGGTGCTGTTTGCCGAACTTAGCTTCCGGGAAGGAAAGCGGCAGTTGCAGTGTTGTACCACGTGCAGTGAGGCAGCTGACTTCCTGAGGCATCATCCGGGGACGTTGGTTGTGTGCGAGGGATGGCCGGTGGGAAGTGGAACGCCGAGCTTTCCCTGCTCGTCCATGAGGGGCAGCCTTCAGTTTTCATTGTGCTGGCGGGGCCGCGGCGAAATCGGATCGACATTGAGGTTGGCCGGGTCTGCAGCGAAGAGATACTGCATGAGTTCGTGCGGCATCCAGCACTGATGCGGGAGATCCAGGAGATTTGGCGCGAGTGCGAAGCCGCTTTTGTCCAGTTTGCCGGGCTTGCAACGCGAAGAAGAACACTGCCGCTGATGTGAACGCGATTCCCACGGCGAAAGAGCCTCAGTCCGACGCCGGGAAGAGGCGGGGGCAGCCAGGTGAGGGGATAACCGCGGGCCGCTTTCCTTGTCCGCGGCGGCAAGGAGTGAGTATGGACCAAGCAATGTGTGGCGCGGGAGAACCGGCGGCAGCGCAGTGTTGCGCGCAACAGTGCGAGGACGCCATCTCGTCGCTCGAAGCGGCATTCGCCGAACAGCCCTGTAATGCGGAGCTTTGCCACCAGATCGGTATTTGCTACAGCGGCGCCTGCAGACGGCACAGCCTTGTGAACCTGCCGATGGCGGCGGCCTATTTCGAGCGGGCGCTTGCGCTGGCTGAAGCGAGGGGATCACGCGCGGTGCGCGCCAAGTATCTCGATTCCCTTGGCAATGCGCGCAGGGCAGGCCACCGCGCCGCCGAGGCGCTGCCGGTGCTGGCGGAGGCGCTACGGATCTACCGCGACCTGGGGTTGGAGGAGGATTGGGCGCGCACGGAATACAACCTCGGCAACGTGTGTTGCGAGCTTGCCGGGGCGGGAGATTCCTCGCAGTGGGAGCAGGCGGTTCAGCACTACGTCAACGCGCTGCATGTAAGGACGGAGCGCGACGATCTGGTGCGATTCGCGGCCACGGTGCAGAACCTCGGTACCGCGTATCGAGAGCTTCCGAGCGGAGACCGGAGGGACAATCTTCGCCACGCGATCGGGTGTTACAGCGCTGCTTTTCGGGCCTGTGTCGCGCTGCACCTGGGGGGAAGATGCGCGGACTTGCACAACAACCTCGGCAACGCCTTCCTGCACCTGCCCGATAGCCAGGAGGCGCCCTGTAAGAATGTAAGGCGGGCACTGCGGCATTACGCGCGGGCCCTCCGGTTCCGGAGCAAAGACAACCGTCCGCACGACTATGCGGTGACGCAGTTCAACCGCGGGCAGGGCTATCTCCTGCTGGCGTTTTGCGAGAGTGTTCCCAGCCTGCGTCGAGCCTCCCAGTGTTTTCATGAAGCCCTGGACGGATTTCTCAGCTCCGGCGATGATCAAAACGCTCAGTTGGTGTCGCGCCGGTTGGAGGCGCTCGACCGGATCTCATTGCCGGCGGTCTGAGAGGCGGCTCCTGCAGGTTCAGTGTCCGTAGTAGGCGGCATTGCGGCCGGCAAAGGCGGCTAATTCCGCCGGCAGTTCCTCCAGGACAAAGATGGAGTTAGTAGGACAGACCGGGATGCAAGCTCCACAATCGATGCATTGTTCGGGATCGATGTAGAGATGTGGAACCGCGTCGAAGTCCGATTCCTCGAGTTTGGGGTGGATGCAGTCGACCGGGCACGCATCGATGCAATACCCGTCCTTGGTGCATGTATCAGTAATCACATAAGCCATCACATTCCTCATTCCTGTCACTGGACGTCGAGATCGCGGCGCCGTGCGACTGGCGCCATTCCGGGCCACGGCCGGGCACGAGTGGATTGCCCGCCAAGGTCAATACCCTGCCGCCATGGCCAGAGCGCCGAGCGCGAGGCCGGCGACGAAGTTGATCGCTTTCACGAGAACGAACTCTCGCCTTGAGTGCGCCAACATGGGCAGCATGCCATGGCCGTCCTGCACAACCGAGCTTGCCAGCAGAACGCTAAAAGGTAATGAGGCGTTGGCGTACAGCGTCACGAAAATCAGATGCGGGCCCGATTCGGGGATCAAACCGATGAGGCAGGCGGCAACCAGGAGCCCCCACTTCCCTTCCTGGGAGAGCGTCTTCAGGTGGAGAACGCTGGTCAGCAACTGCATGGTGATGAGAGCGCCGAGCGTCCACAGAAACACTCGCGGCGCATGACGCTTGACCACATGCCGCCACAGGTGTTCCTCCAGGAAGTGGTCGGGCACTGTGCTCACGATGAGGAGGGCGATTGCGGAGATCAGAACCAGACTTACCCGGATCCAGTTCCACCCGGCTGGCCCCAGACGGCCCGCAACCACGGCCGCCAGGAACAGTGCCAGCGCGATGGCGAGGGCACCTCGCGCCGCGGAGCACTCCCGCCACTGCTGAAGCAGTTGTCCCTTCGGCAGGCAATCACATAACTGGCGCAGGTGAAGTTTGAGGCATTCGGCGGGTTGGCTTGTGCGCCGGTTGCCGGAAAGCCCATCCACGAGCGCACCCGCGGCGATGCCGGCAGCCACCAGGATGGCCATGATTACCAGGGCCTGCCGGGGGATCAGCGCCAGCATGACGAAGGCTTCGTCGCCGCTGGCGGCAATCATGGCCGTGACGAGCGCGCCCAACGTCAGCGCGCCGTGGGAGTACATGGCGACAACGACGAACGCGCCAAGACAACCAGGCGTGGCGCCGAGCAGGGCGGCCAGGAGATATTGCCCCCAACGATGGCCGGACAGTCGTTGCCGCCATGCTCCGCCGGTCAGCACGTTCAGATACTCAATGAGCAGCATCATCACAGCGACGAAGGCCGTGATCAGGAGGGAGGTTTCGACGAGATCCAGGGTGATCCAGGGCATCTGAGCGTCACCCGGTCCAGCGCGAGGCCGGGCTCCGCGACAGCCGCTTCCGGTCGCCCTCCGTGCAACCGGGCAGGAGGAAGCGGGGGTCTTCGAGGCGATTCTCGAGGAACGCGGCGAGAACCTCGTCGGCGGTTCCACTGACGAGCGGGATCACCCGAATGCCGGCTTCCCTCATCAAGACAGCGAGTGGCCGCGAGATGGCGCCGCACAGCAACACCTGAATGCCAAGCCGTGCGATTCGATTGGCCAGATTCGTGGGGAGCCCATCTGCCAGGGCGTGCCGCTTGCGACGCATTTCCCGAGATGCTTCGCAGTCCACGACGAGGACTTCGTGTGCGAAGTCGATCGTGGTAGCCACTGCGTCCTCGGATACCGGAATGGCGACTCTCATGCGGCCTCACTGATCTCCGAGCAAGGCGACTGCCACCGCCGCCGCGGGTCGGGAGTCGACCTGCAATCGCCGGGAAAGGGCGGAGGGATTCCCGGGCCGAACCACTGTTTGGCGTCAGGGGGCGTTGCGGAAACGCATCGCGCACCGAGGGCATGTCCGGAGCGTAGACATGCGTAAGGCCCGCTTACGGAACCGCATGCATGTGATGCATTGGTGAGCGGGCGCGGCTTGCCATCGCGGCAACGACGGAGCTTCGCGGTTTCGCCCGTGAACCAGACGCCACGAAATCAAGCCGGCGCGGCGTTCCGAGGCCAGCCAACCGGCACAGGCCAAGTGAGCCGCCGAAGGCGCCGGCCACCTTCTGTGACTCAGGAAACAGGCAGTTGTGGGCCAGGATGGCGGGCGCTTTCACCCGCGCCCACCGGTGCAGCTCGTCGGCCATGGCGAAGAGATCCTGTGCAATGGTCGGGGGGGGAGCGCAGCGGATCGAGTTCACCGGCCAGTTGCTTATGGCGGTGATTCCAGGCTTGCAGAGTTGAGGCGGCCGTCGTAGCTGGATTCCGCTCCCCATGCCTCGCTCTCCTCGCAGGCGGACTCGATGACCCGGCACACCTCGGCCGCGTCGAACGGCCTGGCGAGGACATCATACCCTCCACGGTTGAGCACGTCGGCCCACAGTGTGTCATCGGCGCGGCGGGAGGTGACGAACAGCTTCGCCCTCGACGAGGATTTGGTGAGGTTGGACAGGATGCATTTCCAATCGCCGTCCAATAGGGTTTCCGAGCACAGTACGGCGGCGAGGTGGCGGCTGGAAAGCAGGTGCAGCGACTCGACCAGGGTTTGGGCGCTGTGAAAGACGCAATCCAATCCTCGCAGAGCCCGAAACAGAAACGCACGCTCTTCAACGTAGGGAGAGATGACGAGCACCACCAGTTTGCTCCTCGCCCCCGCATGCGATCCACTCATGTTTGACCGGCCAGCATCATGTTTCATAGCGCACAGCGGGGGGATGAGTGCAGTTTGAGGTCCATGCTGACGAAACGCGGAAGCGAAGCGACGTTTCGCAACGGGAGGGGATCGGTGATGACCACCGCCAGGTAGCAGAAGCGCGACTTGGCGGTAAGGAGCCAGTGGCGATTTTGCTTGCCGGCCCTCATCGCCGAGGCTGTTTGGGGAAGATGGCTTGCCGCTTGCACTGAGAATGGCATGCGCGCCGTTCACTATTCAAGCCTGGGAGTCCTGCTTGCGGTAGTGGGATGGGGCGCGCCGTTGCTGGACCGGGTCGAGGGCGGGGGGGCACGGGTGAGTATGCAGGAAGAGGGATCGAGTCCGCGATCACCGGAACGGAGGGAACTGCTGCGATTGATCGACCGGCTCGAAGCGAAACTCCCTCGGGAGCTGGCAAGGAAGCTGACTGTGGTCTCGATGAAGCTGGCCACAGGCTACTGTTCGCCCTACGCGGCAAAGGAGTTGGAAGCCGCAATTGCGGAACTTCCTGACGGCGTGCGCAAGAGCTTCGAAGCCGACTGGAAGGCTGTGCGGGAGCACCCTCACTGGCCGCGCATGCCGCACGGTGGAGAGGGCCCCGGAGCGAGGCAGAATACGGGATCGGCCGGCGCACCCAGGCAGCGGCCGTCGTAGCAGTGGGCTCTTCGCGCGCTAATTCGACGGCGCGGGCGCGCGGTGATGCCGTGCACGGGACGTCAAGTGAGCCGAACCGGCTCAGCGGGCGCGAGTGCGCCTGGCGTGGCCGTCGACGGCTTGAGAACGGGCAGGTTTGGCGCCCGGCGCTTGGATGCCCAGTGATTTCATCTTGCGGAACAGGGTGGTTTTGTGAATGCCAAGCTGGCGCGCCGTTTCGAGCCGGCTCCACTTGTTGCGGCGAAGGGCCGAGAGGAGGAACGAAGCCTCCACCTGCTCGAAGGAATTCATGGACGGGCTGGCGGTGGAATCCGGGTGGAGCGCCGCGCAGAGGTTGACGGGGAGATGCGCAGGCTGGATCCAACCGGAATGGCAGACGACGAAAGCCCGCTCGATGATGTTCTCCAATTCCCGGATGTTCCCTGGAAAGGCGTGCGCCATTAGGCAAGCCAGGGCGTCGTCGGAAATGCCGGCCACTTCCCTGCCCTGCAGCGAGTTGAGCCTGTCAATGAAGTGCTCCACCAACAGTGGGATGTCCTCCATCCGTTCCCGGAGCGGCGGGATCTCCAGCCGGACCACATTGATCCGGTAGTAGAGGTCTTCGCGAAACTGCCCCTTGGACACCAGTTGCGAGAGGGTTTTGTTGGTGGCGGTGATGATGCGCACATCGGCCTTCACCGGATGCACGGAACCCAAAGGCTCATAGACGCGCTCCTGCAACACCCGCAGCAAGCGGACCTGGAGAGCGGGAGATACGTCGCCGATCTCATCCAGGAAGAGCGTCCCCCCGTCAGCCAGCGCGAACCGGCCCAGCTTGTCCTTTCGAGCGTCGGTAAACGCGCCGGCCTTGTAGCCAAACAACTCCGACTCAAGAAGAGTGTCGGGAAGCGCGCCGCAGTTGACAGCCACGAATGGCCTCTGGCAGCGGCGGCTTTGGTTGTGAATGGCGCGCGCCACAAGTTCCTTTCCGGTGCCGGTTTCGCCTTCAATCAGAACCGTCGACTGGCTGTCGGAGACGTCAGGAAGCAGGGTGAACAACTCGTGCATCCGCGGACTCGAACTGATGATGTCCTCGAATCGGAAATCGCGCCGCAGTTGTTTGCGCAGGTGTTCGATGGCGGTCAGGTCGCGGAAGGTTTCCACGCCCCCCACGACGCGGCCTGACTCATCGCGCAGGATGGCCGTGGAGATGCTGACGGGCTTGCGGTTTCCCTGGGCATCCAAAATGGTGATCCGCTTGCCGATGATGGGCACACCGGTTTCGATGGTCTGCCTGAGCGTGCACTCGGACTCGCAAATGTTGGCCCGGAAAATGTCCTTGCACGGCTTATCCAGGGCGCGCTCCTTGGGAATGCCGGTGATCCGCTCGGCCGCCCGGTTGAAGCAGGTGATCGTCCAGTCGTGACCGACGGTGAAGACACCTTCGGTGAGGGAGTCGAGAATGACGGAGTGCGGCGCTGCCGGGGCCGTATCCGCAGCGGGGTCGCGGGAGCCTTCGTCCTGTGGGCGGTCCGGCATGGCTTGCCTCTATTCTCCCAGCTTTGCCGGCGCGTCAGTAGGACGGAGCGAGTAAGCAAGCGCTGTTTCCGCATGAAGCAGCGTGGTATTGAAAACGGGCAGGGGAGAATCCCGCGGCTGCACAAGCAGCGGAATCTCCGTGCACCCGAGCACGATGCCTTGTGCTCCTTTGTGTTGGAGCCGTTCGATGATGCCGAGAAACAGGCGCCGTGATTCGTCCAGAATCTGCCCGCGGCACAACTGCTCGTAAATGACTTGGTTCATCTGATCCTGTTCATCGGGCTGGGGTGTCAAGACCTCAACGCCGGCGGCAGCCAGCCCGTCGCGGAAGAAGCGCTCGCGCATGGTGAACACTGTTCCGAGCAGTCCCACCGAATGCACACCGGCAGCGCGAATTGCTTCCGCGGTCGCGTCGACGATGCTGAGCAGGGGCATCGGAACGGCCTGTTGCACCTCATCGAAGACGATGTGCATCGTGTTGGTGGCGATCAGCCCGAACTCCGCGCCGGCCAGGCGCAGGCGGTTCAGCGCCGAAGCCATTTCCAGGGCCGCTTCGCGCCATCGTCCCGCTCTTTGCCACTCGACGAACTTCTGGAAGTTGACGCTGTAGATGAGAATCTCCGGATAACCGTAGTCGCCAAAGCGCCCGGTGTATGTGCGGGTGATGTGCTCGTAGTAGACGGCTGTGGACTCAGGGCTCATGCCGCCGAGAATTCCGATTCTGCGATGCATCCGGCTCCTTTCTTCAACTCTCGCTTCGCGGAGGGGTGGGCTTTATGAAGCGGGCATCCCCCAGCGTACGCTGCGACCGGGACTCGTCAAACCATCCTGCCCGGGCCTCCGGGTAGGAGTCGAACTCCGGAACATACGGCTTCACATCCAGCAGCGGCGTTCCATCGAGCATGTCCACGCCGGAGACGTCCAGAACTCCGCCGCGGACGGCGAGGAGGCGGACGGCGGAGATCCCAATGGGAGAAGGGCGCGCCGGAGCCCGCGTGGCAAACACCCCATGCCGCTGCGTATCGAGGAAGGGCGTCACCAGCAGCGCGGGCGGCCCCGATTGATGAAACCAGTAGACCAACCAAACGCGTTCGAAACCTTCGAGATCCCGCAGTCCTTCGCGATAGGCCATGTCGACAAGGACTTCGCCTCTGGCGTCGCCGGCGCGAGAGGGTTGAATGGGAGTGTCCGCCGCGCTGGGAAACGGCGTGTGAATCACTCCAATGGGCCTCAGGATGAACTCACTGTTCATGACGTCCTTTCAGGGGTGGAGTCCGCGCGTTCCAGAGCGGTTTTTCCAGGCAGCCTTGGTTGGATGATCTCATCGCACATGCCCCAACCGTCTCAGTCTGTCGAGGAACGAACTCTGTTCCATTTCGCCTGAGTGGAACCGCGCCGCGATGTTGCCGTCGTGGAGCGCCACGGCATAGGGTGGGTCAGTGAACGGCAGAGCATCGCGCAGCAACTGAACGTCAGGTGAGACGCCCGCCTTGAGCCGCGTGACTTCGAGAAAATTCGTGGCGAATTGCGGCTCGCGCGTGGGGACCACGACGATTCGCGTGGCGCCCCAACTCTGCCTGGCCAGTTGTTCGGCCACCGCGTAGCAGTGCGTGCACTCGGGATCGAAGAAGTAGAGCAGCACCCTGCCCTCGCGCAGCCGGATCGTCTTGCCGTCGACGGTGACCAGCGCCGGAGCCGATGTCCGCCCTCGACGGAAAGAGGCGGCGCCATAAGAGCCCAGCACAAGCGAGCAGACCACGGCGAGGGCGACGCCGGCCTGACGCAGACCCGCCGATGGTCCGGACCAGATGCCGGCGATCAGGGCGAGAAGCAGCATGGCGGCATCACCGGCAAAGAACGCGGGGCCAACGACGCGTTTGATCCAGGGAAAGCAGTTGCAGTCGTCACCGAGCAACCGGTTGTAGAAAACGCCAATGTAGACCATGAAGGCGATCAACATGACAGCCGCGAGCCAAGCACCCCATCGCCGGGAGCGCGGAAGCACGAGCAGAATGCCGGCGAGAGCTTCCAACGCCGCCACTGCCATGGCCGCCGCAGCGCTGATCGGCGCGGGCACAAGTGATTGCACCATGCGCTCGGAAGCCGCGTCGAGGTCGAGGAGCTTCCACAGGCCCGATGCGAGAAACAGCAAGCTCAAGGCAACGCCGGCGGTTGCGGCTGCCACGGCACGCCAGCGTGAGAGCGGGGCTGACGCCGCGGCCACGCCGCCAGTACTGGCGCTCGATGGCGGACCGGGGATGGTAGGGGGGAAGGAGTGGGTGAAGGGTTCGTCGCTCATGGTCTTGGTATTGACGGTGAAGTTTAGGGTGTGTTGTACTATAGATGTTAGTTACACCTATAGTGTAACCGGAAAGACCAATAGAATGAAGATCGCCGTCAGCGCACAAGGCAACCAGCCCACCAGCGCCCTGGATCCCCGATTGGGCAGAGCACGCTTCCTGTTGCTCTACGACACGGAGGCAAAGACATGGCTTGGCGTGGAGAACGCTCAGAACGAGCACGCCGCGCACGGCCAAGGCGGCGGAGTCAAAGCCGCCGGGAAACTGCGGGGTTTGGGCGCGGACGCCCTGATCAGCGGCCATGTCTGCGAGCGGGCGTTCGCCGTGTTGGCGGCCGCGGGCCTCAAGATGTACCGCGCCGGCAGCGTTCCCGCCGAGGAGGCGGTTGCCCTCTGGCAGCGCGGGCAGTTGACTGAACTCACACCGTCCAACGAAGGATAGGAATTCACTATGCGCATTGCGATCCCTGTATCGAACGGAGTGTTGTGCGAACACTTTGGCCATTGCGAGAAGTTCGCCGTGATCGAGGTGGATGCATCGGGAGACTCGATCCGGAGCACGGCTGAGGTGGAGGCGCCCGAGCATCAGCCCGGACTTCTGCCTGGCTGGCTGAAGGAGCGTGGCGTTACCCACGTGATCGCCGGAAATATGGGTTCACGCGCCCGGACGCTGTTCGAGGAAGTGTCGATCGATGTCCTGACGGGCGCTGAGCCGGGGCCGGCCGAGGCCATTGCCAGCCGGTACCTTGCGGGCACTCTCACAACCGGCCGCAACACCTGCGACCACTAGCCCAGGGCCTGAATCGCCGGGCACTTCGGCCTAGCGCGACGTTTCACGCTGCAACGGAACCTTGACGGCAATCGCGCCGCGAACCTCTCCGCTGGCATAGCCGGTTGCCGTGTCGTGAGGGTAGCGTTCCGTGAGGATCTTCTTGACCTCCGGGGGAATCGATCCGGCCGGCCCATGACAACTCAGGCACACCGGGGCCATGAGCACGGGCTTGAAGTAAAAGAGCGTGTCCCGCCCACCGCCGCTGACGATCTCACTATACTCAGCGGCAAGCTTCCCTCGCGCTGTTGCCGTGCAAACCGTTCGAGTATTCGCCGCTCATACTCATCCGGGGAGTTCTCCGGATTGCGGCTGCGAAGGCTCACGCGGCGGACATAGCGTCCCTTTTTCTGGCTGAACTCGGTGGTCGAATTGAGGGCCACTTCCGAGCAGACACGCACCGCCCCCGCGAATCCGCCTTGCGCCATCTCGCGGCCCAACAGGCCGCGCAGCCTGTCCGTGAGTTCCCCGGAAATCTGTCGCGCCTCGGCAAGCGCGGCCTCCTTCGTGGAATCCCGCGACTGCCCAGGCAAACACCCGGGAATGAGCAGCGCCGCCAGGGCTGGCAGGAGATATGTTCGCAGGTGGAGTCGCAATCCCTTCCCATGCATGCTTCTCCACCTTGTCTCGCCCGTTTGCTGGATGCAAGCCCCCGTCACAGCCCCGCCTCCACCCGGCGGCGGACCTCACAGCCTGGCGGTGCGCCGCAAGCCAAGCCGTTTCATCAAACTGTGCAGCGTTGTCGACGGCAAACCGAGCCGGACAGCCGCCCCCCCGGCGCCAGCGACCTTTCCCCCCGATTCATCCAGCGCGGTGAGCACCTCGGTGGCGATCGCCTTGTCGAGACGGTTCAACGCGGCCGGAATGCGCGGATCATCAGGCGAATGGACTGCCTGCCGCGACGGGCTGTGCCTGACCGCCGGACCGTCGGAATCCAGATGCTTCGGTTGTATCGTCTGACCTTGTGAGAGAATCGCAGCCCGCTCCAGGGCGTTGCGCAATTCGCGAACATTGCCCGGCCACGATCGTCGCTCCAAAGCGCGGATGGCTGCCGGGCCGATGGTGAGATGAGGGAGATCGAGTTCCCTGGCGATCCGCCGCAGCAGGTGCGCGGCCAGGACGGGGATATCACCTGCGCGTTCGCGCAGCGGAGGCACCTCAATTGGAAAGCTATTCAGCCGGAAGTACAGGTCTTCGCGAAAGCGGCCGGATGCCACTTCGCCGAGCAGATTTTTGTGTGTCGCCGCGATGAGCCGGACATCGGCGCGCAGCAGCGTTCCGGCGCCGCCCACCCGCTCGTACACACGCTCCTGAATCACGCGCAACAACTGCGCCTGCACTGCGGCGGGCAGGTCGGCCACCTCGTCGAGAAAGAGAGTACCTTTCTCAGCAAGGGCGAACCGGCCCTCGCGCCGCCTGTCGGCTCCCGTGAAGGCGCCTCGCTCGTGGCCGAACAGTTCGCTGCTGGCCAACTCCGGCACCACGGCCGAGCAGTTGAGTGCTACAAATGGTCCGGCGGCCCGCAGCGACCATTGGTGGAGGGCACGCGCCACCTGTTCCTTGCCCGTTCCGGTTTCCCCGGTGATGACCACAGTGACATGGGTCGGCGCGGCCAGGCGGGCCCGTTCCACCACGTCCAACCAGGCGCGCGAAGTTCCGGCCAAGACCGCGCCTGCTTCACCGTCCTCCCGCAGTCCGGCACGAACGCTGGCCAGACGATCCAGTTCCCAGGAGAGTTCCCCGGCGCGCCGCTCTTCGTGGATCAACCGCGCGGCGAGGTCGGCGAGCGTCCCGATTGCCGTCACCTGTGCCGGCTGAAAGGCCCGGCACACGGAGACATCCAGCGTGAGCAGCCCTTCCAGTTTCCCGTCAAACCGGAGCGGCGCCACCAGGCAGGAGTGATCACCGGGCAACGTGACCGCTCCTTGGTAGGTGTCGGGCTCGTCGATCTCTTCGCCCGGCTCGCTGTGGAGGATCGTCGGTACACTCCTCTCCAAAGCCGAGCGCAGTGCCGGCCGATGGGCAAGATCGATCCGCAGTTTCGTCAGCAGGGGAGTGGCGAGCGGACCAGTCGAGGCCATCACATGAAGCTGCCCGTCGCCCGCCAGGGAGAGGAGGGCCGCGAGATCCGCCGGGACGATCTGGAGGGCGGAATCGAGAATGCTATCCAGAGCCGACATGATATTTCGCCATTTACGATATATCATCCCATGCTGTCGATATTTCGTCTACACGTGGGACCGGACGAGCCCAAAACCACAATTCCAATGGAGAAGCCTCGCCACGGGCATTGGCCACTGGTTTGCTTATATAGTCAGCGTCCGCACTTGCACAGGAGATACATCATGAACCAAACCCACGAACGATTGACTCAACTCCAGGCTGACGCCACGGTCTTTTACCACAAGGCGCGCGCCTTCCATTGGACCGTCACAGGGGAGCGCTTCTTTTCGCTGCACGAGCAGTTCGAAGCGATTTACACGCGCTGGGCCGAGCATATCGATGCACTCGCCGAGCAGATGGTCATCAACGGCGGCAAGCCTCTGCTGTCACTGACGGCGGTAGCCAAGCGCGCCAGGATCGAAGAAGTGGAAGAGGCCTTGGATGCGCGCGCGATGGTGGAAACCATCGTCGGAGACCTGAGCCGCCTCGTGGAGGCGATCAACGACGGGGTGCGAGCGGCCGAGAAGGAAGACAACCGCGGGACGGTGAATCTGTTGGAGGGCATCCGCGATCAGGAGCGGAAGGCTTTGTGGATGTTGAGCGCACTGCTGAAGTAGTCGCTCAGCAATTAGATGTAATTTGCACTTAGAGTGCATTTGCTGATATTCTGGAACCCGTGGCGGAGATCCGCCGCAAGGAGAAGATGGCACGTGGACCGGCGCGGATTCTTAACGATGGTGGCGGGAGGCGTGGCGGGAGGGAGCCGCGGAGCGGCTGCCAGGGAGGCCGCCGGCTCACTTCCGCCGCCGCGCAAGCCCAGCCCGGCGCTGGCGGTCAGCACGCTGACTGGGGCGGTGATCAAGGTCCACCAGCAGCAGGGCAAGGTAGTCCTGCTTGATTTCATGACTACGGGCTGCCCCACCTGCAAAGTGGCCTCGGCCGGCATAGAGCGCGTGTACCGGGAGCTTGGCGCCAAGGGCTTCCGGCCCGTCGCCATCGCATTGGACGTGGTTCATCCGGCCGCACTTGACGGCTACCGGCACGCGCTGTCGCTGACATTTCCGCTGGGCACGGCGCCGCGCGGCGAGGTCATCTCTTATCTTGAGCATTCCCCGATGAAGCCCATGTTCGTGCCAACGCTGGTGTTGTTGGACCGCCGTGGGAACATCACCGCCAGGGAGGTCGGCTGGCGCGGCGAAGATGCCCTACGCGCCTCGGTGTTGAAGCTGCTATCGGAGTGATCATCATGAATGGCGACATTCAAACGCAAACAAGGTGCTTCGCCTGTGGCGCACAGCATCCGCACGGGCTGAAGCTCCAGTTCCGGATCGAAGAGGCTGGACGTGTGGCCTCGGAATGGCGACCTTCGGCTGACTGGGAGGGGTTCCAAGGGATCATCCACGGCGGAGTTGTCACCACCGTCCTGGATGAAGCCATGTCGAAGGCGGTGGCCTCGACGGGAATGCCGGGCTTGACGTGTCATCTGGAGGTGCGGCTGCGGCAGTCCGTGACGCCGGGCGACCACTTGACGGTGCGGGCATGGGTGGTGGAGAAGCGCAAGCGCAGGGTTCGGGTGGAGGCGGAAATCCGCGACGGCCGCGATACGGAGAAAGCACATGGTTGGGCCACGTTCCTCACCCCCGGAGTCGATAGGAACGGCTTGGAGGCCATTCCGCTGAACACCTCGGGAGTGGACGCGGCGGAGGCGGACACCGTAGCCAGGTGAAATCTGGTTCCGGACCAGATTCGCCCTGGGGTGAGCGTTGCGGGACGCCCAGGAGTGGAGCGCTGGGGCCAGGGCCGGTTTCGGTGCCGCGATCAAGACCGGCTGCGCAGAGCCGAGGTTGACCAGCTTGGAAGCGGTGCGGTGCGATTGGCACAAGGCGGGCGAGCCCGCTTTCTCGACGCTTCCGCAGCTCTGCATCACCCTCGTGTGCCTTGGCGCCAAAGCATGGAGTTTCCGGATCAGGTCTGGCGTGAATTCCAGGACCGCACTATACACCGGAAGCGACGATCAAAGGACCTGGCACGCGCGCGTGAACACGACCAGTTGGCGGCGGCCGGGCGCGAGTTCTCCTTCGTGAAGCCCATTCACCGTAGCGGCTTTGCGCGGAATGTGCCGGGAGACCCGCCCACGCGCTGGATGGCGACCACAGGGATTTCCCTTCGCCAGGACATGCGTGGTGAGAGCCCGCCGCAACCGGAGCCGCCAGCCGTAACGTTCAACCCGCGCAGTGGCGAGGCCAGCAATGGCGCCGCAGCCAGCGGAGAGGCGCGAGCGCGGCCTCTCGGCGGAGCTACATAACGAGACCACGGGACACTGGCAACTAGGGGAAGATACCGAGCAGTCCTACGCGGTTTCTCTCATCCGAGCTAGGTATCCAAGTCGGACCCTCAGGGAGATACTCCCCAGGTTGCTAAGGCATTCCCATGCCGATGTATGCCTCATGGCACTCACACACTCGGAGAATTCAACCCAACGGTGGCGATTGCGCGGCCGCTGGCTGGCGGGCGCGATGACCTTGTTGCTGGCCTCGAATGCGGCGGCGGCGGGCTGGCGCACGCGGGGCAGCCAGATAGTCGACTCCAACGGCAAAGTCGTGCGCATCGCCGGCGTCAACTGGTTCGGCCTGGAAACCGGTAACTACGCGCCTCACGGGCTTTGGGCGCGCGGCTACAAGGAAATGATGGACCAGATGAAGAGTCTGGGCTACAACACGATCCGGCTGCCGTATTCGAATCAACTGTTCAATGCGGGCAGCGTGCCCAATGGGATCGATTTCGGCAAGAACGCGGATCTGGCGGGCCTGACGGGGCTCCAGATCATGGACAAGGTCGTCGCCTACGCCGGGCAATTGGGGTTGAAGGTGATTCTTGATCGCCACCGCCCCGATGCCGGAGGCCAGTCGGAACTTTGGTACACCGGCGCCTACCCGGAAAGCCGCTGGATTGCCGACTGGAAGATGCTGGCTGCACGCTATGCCGGCAACGACACCGTGGTGGGAGCCGACCTGCACAATGAGCCGCACGGGCCGGCCTGCTGGGGGTGCGGCAACGCGGCGGTGGATTGGCGGCTCGCGGCGCAGCGGGCCGGTGACGCCATTCTCTCGGTGAATCCGGAGTGGCTGATCATCGTCGAGGGCGTGGAGTCGCACAACGGCAGTTACTACTGGTGGGGCGGCAACCTGATGGGCGCGGGCACGGCCCCGGTGCAACTCAGCCTGCCTGATCGCGTCGTCTACTCGGCGCACGACTACCCCGCTTCGGTCTATCCGCAGAGCTACTTTTCCTCATCGAACTACCCCAACAACCTGGCCGACATCTGGGACCGTCACTGGGGATACCTGAAGAAGAACAACATCGCTCCGGTGTTGCTGGGTGAGTTTGGCACGAAGTTGCAGACCGCGTCGGACCAGCAGTGGTTCAACACGATGGTGAACTACCTGGGCACGGGCGAGGGCGGGTTCCACTGGACCTTCTGGAGTTGGAATCCGAACTCGGGCGATACGGGCGGGATCCTCGCCGACGACTGGTACAGCGTGCAGCAGGCCAAGCAGACCAAGCTGGCAACCATCCAGTTTGCACTGGGAAGCGGGGGGACGGGGACAACGCCACCGGTCACACCGCCGACACCTCCCAATCCGCCCACACCGCCCACACCGCCCACTACGTTTAGTTGCGCGATCAGCTATGTGAATCGCAACGATTGGGGCTCCGGCTTCACGGCCGACGTGAAGATCTCGCAGACCGGCGGCACGGCGCTATCGAACTGGCAACTGGCGTGGAGCTTTGGTGGCAATCAGAAGCTTACGCAGATCTGGAACGCCAACTTCACCCAGAACGCGCAGGCCGTGGCTGTGCGCGATCCTGGCTGGGCCACGATTCCGGCAGGCGGCAACTACACGTTCGGCTTCAACGCGCAGTACACGGGGACAAATACGAAGCCGGCGGCATTCACTCTAAACGGCACTGCCTGCTCCGGTGGCAGCGGGGCCCAACCGCCTCCTCCGCCGCCACCGACACCGCCCACCTCAGGCGCCTGTTCGGTGCTCTATACGGTAACCAGCGATTGGGGCAACGGCTTTGTCACCAACATGACGATCACAAACCGCTCGTCGAAGGCATGGAACGGGTGGAACCTGGCCTGGGCCTTTGGCGGCACGCAGCGTGTGACGAGCTTGTGGAATGGAACGGTAAGCCAGGCAGGGTCGGCGGTCTCGGTGCGAAACGCGGCTTACAACGGCCAGATCGCGCCGGGCGGCACGGTGTCAGTGGGCTTCCAGGGCACCTACAGCGGGAGCAACCCGCGGCCGAGCCTGTTCACGGTTTACGGCGCGGCTTGCCAGTAAGGAAGCTGCTCGCTTCGGCTTGTGTTGTGGGGGAGTCCGTCGCCGCATAGTCAGGCGGCGGCACTCCCCACACCAGCGCGCCGTTGCGATAGACGGTGATGCGGTCCCACTCGGCATAGGCGCGCTTGGACGGGTCGAAGGAATAGTCATCGGCCTGGCTGAAATTGGACCAGTCGTCCTGCGCAAAGCGAAGCTGGACCTCGCCGCCGTCAGCACCGGGAGCAATCGCCGCTTCGCCGGCGAAGCTCACTTCGAGCCAGCGCTGGCCGTTGCCGAGGTCGATGAAACGGCCCGAGACGTTGTCACAGCCGATGGTGGCATAGTCGCACCATAGGTTGAGCGGCTTGGACTCGGTGGTGGTGAAGTAGTAGCGCACCTTGAGTTCAGCAAAGGGCACGGTGGCGGCGCCGGCGTTGAGGAGCCTGAACTGGGGGCCGGCCTGGTTGGCGACGGGATCGGGAAAGTTGGCGCGATAGGAGAGCTTGAGTCCTTCTGTGGCCGGGGCCGCGATCACGTTCAGCACAAACGCCCGCCGCGATTTTGAGCCCGCGCCGTCGGTGACTTCAACCGTCAACAGGAAGTCGCCGCCCGCCGCGGTGGAGCCGACGATGGTGTTGGACGACAGCGAGAAGCCCTCGGGCAGTGTGCCTTCGACGATGTTCCATTGGTAGGGCTGCACGCCGCCGCTGGCTTCCAGTGTGGCGCTGTAAGGCGTTCCGAGGTAAGCCGAGCGGAGCAGGCGGGTGGTGACCAGCAACGGCGCGGGGGGATTGATGGTGAGCCGGAATTCCTTCTCCGTGAACGCCTCCAGACTGTCGGTCACACGAAGAGTAAAGGTCGAGACGCCTTCTTTTTCCGGAACACCCGCGAGCACACCGGTGGCCGAGTCGAGCAGCAGCCCTTCGCGCAACGCACCGCCGGAGACCTCCCATTTCAGATACGGCGGTGCGCCGCCAGAGGCCTGCCAGCGATGCTGATAGCGTTCGCCCACGGTGCCTTCGGGGAGCGCCTCCGCGCTGACGATGCGCAGCGGTTGCGGCGCGCCGCCGGGAGGCTCCTGCCCCCAGGCGAGGCGGCCGTTCTCATAGACGGTGATGTTCCGCGCCCGCGTGAAGCCGCTGGAGGGAATGGCGAGGCCGCTGAACGACCAATCCGCATCGGGCTTGCGCGGCGTGCTGCTGGCGATGCGGAACTGCGTCTGCCGGCGAAACGCCTGCTGGCCGCCGGGTGAGATCCGGCCGCAGCGGATCTCCACGTAGTACACCTGGCCGGACCACGACTGCGGCGCGCTGGGACTCTCGCACTGGTTGAATCCAGTGCTGACGGTGATGTCGTCGGGATTCTCCGACGGCAGCGTGAAGAAGTAGCGCAGGGTGAGGCTGTCGATGGCGCGGGCGGGCCATGCGGTCTGGTTGGCCACGATGGCGGCGATTTCGATGAAGTTCTCGCCCGAGGCATTCACCGAGGCTTCGACAAAGACCTCCTCGCGCGAAGGCGTGACGGGCGGGGGGAAGTCGGCCAGCGGCGTTCCGCCATAGCGCTGGAACATGGCCGCCAGCAGCCCCGTGAAGGCGGCGTTGTAGTCGGTGGCCACTTCGTTCTTGACGTAGTCGGTGCGCGAGTCCGTGTAGTTGTCGAGGGCATCCGGGCCGCCCACCAGTGCTCCGTAGAGAGTGTGCACGGACTCCCGCGGCGTGTTGATGTCGTCGGCCCATGAGCCGTGCGCGGTGCGGTGATGCGGGTTGCGCGGGGGGCGCTGTCCGAAGCCCACCACATAGCTGGCGCCGCGTGGATTTTCCCCAAGCATGTAATTCACCTGCCGTTCGGCGAAGGCGCGATAGCGAGTGGCGCGGTCGGCGTCAAGGTTCTGCGCGCGCAGCCAGTCGCTGTAGATCATGGCCAGGAACGAGGTGTTGGCGCTGTAACGGAGCGAGCCCCACTGATCGAGCCAGGCCAGCCCGCCGGGCGTGTAGCGGACGCGGCGCCCCTGGAAGCCGGTGGTCCAGAAATCGAGCCAGCGTTCGAGGTCGGCGCGGTAATCCTGTCTCCCTGTGATCTGGGTCAGCAGCACGTAGGTGCCGTAGCTTTTGTCATCCCAGTTATGCGTCCAGGCATACGATTTGAACTGCGTGCCCGCTTCGAGGGGGAGTTGCTCGTAAAAGGCGTTGGCCTTGACGAGGTAGTCGGCCCTGCCGGTGGCGCGATAGAGCCAGGCCGCGCTCCAGGCCAGTTCGTCGATATAGCCGTTGTGGGATTGGTAAAAGGCGCGGGCATTTTGAATGCAGTCGGAGTATTTGCCGCGGTAGGTGTTGGCGAAGGTGAAGAGCGACTCGGCGCGTTCCAGCAGTTTGGTCGCATACGCCGTGTCGCCCTGGGCGCGGAAGACGAGCGAGGCGGCAGCGAGCGCCGCGGCTGTTTCACCAGCAAGATCGGACCCTGGGCATTCTTCGCTGATCTTGAACGAGGGCCGGGGCATGGGCATGATCTCGGCGGCGCCCCAGAAGGCATGGTCAGCATTGCCGTCGCCCACCTGTCCCCAGAGCTGGTTGGGCGTGGCGCTGGCCTTGAGGAAGTAGTCGCTCACCCAGCGCAGGTTCGCGAGCAGGTGCGGCATCTGTTTGCTGTCGATGTATCCGGCGCGATAGTCGAGCGCGCCCCAGGCCAGCAGCGTAGCGCTTGAGGCCATGGGGAAGCCGAACTTCACATGGTCGCCGGCGTCGTACCAGCCGCCAGTGAGGTCCACGGAGTTGTCGGCGCCGTCGGTGAGCGCCGAACCAGCACGCCAGGCCACCCGGTTGTCCGCCGGCAGAGGCCCGGAACGCTGCGCTTCGTAGAAGTAGATCGACTTCTGCAGCGCTTCGGCGTAGTTGAATTGGTTGGTGGACTGGGCGGCAAGAGGCGCCAGCGAGCCGCACAGCGCGGTGAGCACCAACCAGGCGGCGGTCTGGAAAAGTTGTTTCATTGGATGAATATGGTTAACGGATTGGCGGCTCTGCCTTCGACAGTTAGATTGACGGCCACTTCGCCGCGGCCGGACAACGACTGCGGCAGGGGTCCGGCTTCGATCAGATCGATGCCTGCAATCCCGGACGGCCCGGTGCGGGTGACGGGCACGCTCTGCTCGCCGACGCGGAGGCTGACCGCCGCCAGACTGCCGGCGCCGCGAATGCCGCTTCCATACAGGCGGAGGAAGGTGCCCGAAGCGGGCGCGAGCACCACGGGAATGCTCAGCCACTGATTGCGCGCGGCGTCGAATCGCGCCAGGTCGGCCGTCCGGGTGGCGCTTTCCGTGACGGTGATGGCCTGGCCCGTAGCAAGGCCCATACCCGATCCGGCGGCGGAGAACAGTCCGGGGGCGACGGCGTTCACGCGCAAAGTGCCCGTGGCCACTTCACGCGAACCGTTGCGCACAATGACAGCGGCTTGGCCGAGAGTAGTGTCGGGATTGAGCAGGAGGTTGATTTGCGTGGGCGACACCAGCAGCAAAGGCGCGGAGCGGCGCGTGCCGGAATTGTCGATCACCTCGACGCGCACTTCGGCCAGCGGCGTCACCGGCGCGGCCCCGGAGGTTGCCGTCACGGGCGCAAGCCCGGCTCCGAACAGCGAGACGAGCGAATCGGGGGCCACGGCGGTGCCGGAGAGGCTGGCCGCGGAAACAGCCGTGGCGGCGGTGGAGCTGAGCGTCGGGACGACTTGAAACGCCGGCACGGGGTCATCCGGGTTTTCCAGAAAGCCCGGCACGGCCGCGGCCGCAACGGCGCCGGTCGCATCGGCCCCGTCCCCTGGAATGGGCGCTGGTCCGGCATGGACAGAGGCAGTGCCCAGCCGGGCCACGCCGTTGGGCGCAAACGCGCGGATCTCGAAGCTGAGGCTCTCAATGGCACCGGCATCGGCGGCCATCACCTCCCACACCAGCGTGACCGAACCATTTTCCGGGTAGAAAAGCGAGAAAGTCTCATGGCCCGGATTGTTCTTGGCGAATGGACCGCCGCCTGACCTGGTGGCGTAGGTGAGCAATGCGCGCGGGGTGGTTTCGGAATAGTTAGTGGCGCCGCTTTCGGAATCGCGCGCGCTGGCCCAGATGTGGACGTTTTCGGGGATGCCGGTGAGCACGACTTTGAGCCGCGTGCCGGAGTCGGCCAAGCCGGCCTGATCGAGACCATGGGTGGATGGGAAGGCGGCGTTGTAGAAGCCGGACTCGGTGTTGGCCGGACCGCCCGGATCGGCTTGCGTCAACACATAGCCGGGGTCGGCGGAGGTCGTCCCGAGGTTCCTGCGCTTGAAGGCAGAGGCAAACCCCTCAGTGAATTTCACCAGGAACGCCTGCTCGCGGGTGGGCTGGCTTTGCGGCAGCATCGCCGGGGTGACGATGAGCGCCGGTGTGTTCGGGCCGACGCCCTCGTCGTGAATGGTGCGCACCGAGGCGAGGATGCCGGGCTTGGCGATGGCGGCAACCTGGCGGTTGTTCTGCATGGCCACCTCGCGCCCGGCGCTGTCGAACAACTGAGCGTTGAGGGTGATGCTGTCCGGATCAGGCAGTTTGGGGATGTTGCGGGCCGAGGCGCGCAGGTTGGTGATGCGGATGAACCGCGTCTTCCCTTCCCCCGGCGGATTGACGGGCAGCTTGGAAAACAGCACGGCGTTGTCCTGCAGCAGCGTGCCTTGGAAGACGTTTGGCCCCGCGGCAGCCGAGCGGGCGTCCACCAGGCAGTGTGTTTCCGGCGCCAGCGGCGCACACGGCCTCTGATCGGCGGCCGAGGGTTCATCGATCACCGCGAGGACGTCAGTGAGCTTCACCGTCGTCTGCAGCGGGCCGTCGAGGATGAGGGTCGAATCCGGCTTGGGCGGCGGCACGAGGCGCGGACTCAGCGGGGTGTTGGAGACGACCAGCAGTTGATACTGCGGGGCCATGCCTGACGCCACGGGAGTGCCGCCGGTGCAGGAGATCAGCACATCGCTCAGCAGTTCCGACAGGCCTTCGGCCCGAATGGTCTGCGCCGGGATGTCCACCAGACGGCAGGTCATCGGAGACTGCGCGGCGAGTGTGGCGCAGCCGAGCAGACACAGCGCAAATGAGATTCGGATGGTCATTGTTTAGTAAAGGCGGAAGGGCTCCACGCCACGCCAATCGGGAACCGACGGCACCTGAAGCTCCTGGTTCAGCGGACGCGGCCGTGTGCTGAAGCGGAGGAAGACACCGGCGGCGGCGGAGTGGAAGTTGCGCGTGTTGTTCATGTTCGCGAAGATGCCCAAGTGCCAGAGCGGGGTGAGCGGCACGGCTGACTGGATGTCGACGCTGTAGTTGGCTCCGGTGGAAACCTGCTTGGGGTAGTAGGGGCCGTTGCGGCCTTGCAGCGTGGGCAGCGTGGGGAAGTACGGTGCGGCGTTTTCCTGGAAGTGTTGCGCGCCCAGGCTGGCGTTGATCATGTACTGCACCTTCTGGTTATAGAGGCCGCGCCACTGCACGGGCACGTTGGCAAGCATGTACTGCTGGGGGCTGAAGTAGCCGCCATGGCCGAGCGTGAAGTAGCGCAGGTTCTTCTCATAGTGGATGCCGGTGAGGTTGAATCCGGCTGTGAGTTTGCCCGACGGGTTCTCAAGAACCTTGAAGTACATGCCGAGGTTGCCCTCCACGCGCGTGTTGGATTGCACCTGCTGGCCGGTGAGGGTTTGGAAGCCAAAGCTGGTATAGAAGCCCGTCTTGGCTCCGCCCCAGTTGCCCTGCGCGGAGAAGGTGTTGGCAATGACGCCGCCCCAGACGCGATTGGTGACCGGATCGCGGACACCGGCGAATGAGAGCATGGAGTCGCGCAGCGCGTCGCGTTCGACAAGCAGGGTGATGGGGCCATTGCCGGGCCGGAAGCGGAGCCCGCCGATGAAGTTGCTGACGAGGAATTTGCGCGGCGTGGAGCCGAACCGCAGGCCGAAGGTTGACGTGGAGATCTGCACTTCACCGCCGACGCCGCTGGCCGATTGGGCGTCGAAAGTAGAGCCGGCCGGGAGCAGGCCGAAGCGGCGTTCGCTGGCGCCGTCGGGCGTCCCCGATTCGATGTAGGTGGGGCGGGCAATCACGCCGATGCGCACGCCGCCGCCGACCACATAGCTGGCTTCGAGGTTGGCCTGTTCGAGGATCATGCGGTCAAAGCCCTGCTCGCCGCTGCGGGCGCGGACGTCGCCGCCGCTGCCGAAGTAAGAGGAGTTCCGTGACTGGATGGCATCGAGGCGGTCCTGAATCTCCGATCGCATGGCGGAAGCGTCGCGCGTGGGCTTCGGGGCATCGATAAAGGCCGGCACAACCACGGCGGGCAGCGCATTGGCCGTTTCCACCGGGGCTTGCGTCTGGGCAGCCGTTCTCGGCAACGTGATGGGGATCTCCGAGCCGGCAACGGCTGGCCGCGGCAGCCCGGACCTCTCTGCGAGCAGCGGACCAACCGCTGGCGCGGTAGCGCGAGGACGGACGATGGCGTCGGGCGCACGGCCTGCCACGTTCACCACGTTCGCCGGCAACGGCCTGCCCGTGGCGGACGGAAGAGTAGCGGACGGAACAGGGATGGCCGCCGCCGGTTTCAGCGCCGGGCTCAGGGCCGCCGGAGAACCCAACTCGCGCGCCGGAGCGAGCTCTGCCGGCGGCTGCGGCGGGACGCGCCGCTGCTGTCCGGCCTCGCTGCCCAACAGAAGCTCACCCAACACCTCGGCGGCGGGCCGGTCATCGGCCGGTTTCAGTTCGCGTGCTCCCATGGACGGCCTGGACACTTCGGCCGGCACTGGCGTGGCGGCCAGAGCCGCGTTCCAAAAACGCTGCGCGGCCTTGTAGTCGCCTTTGGCCGCGGATAGTTTTCCGGCCAGGTTCAGCATGCCCGCGTTGTTGGGCCAGCGGTTCAGCGCGGTACGCAGCCACACGGTGGCCGTGTTCATATCGCCCGCGCCCATGGCCGCTCCGACCGCTCCTTCAAAGTCGAGCGCACCGGCGCCGGCCAGCCCCCACGCCTTGTAAACGCCGAGCGCTTTGGCCGGCTCACCGGCCTGGAGCAACGTACCGGCGTAGCTGGAACGCAGGGCCGTGTCGCGAGGCAGCATGCGCGTGCCGGCTTCGAGAATCGCCATCGCGCGCATGACGTCGCCGGCATTGGCCGCGACATTGGCGCGGCGCAAGATCCAGGTGGACCACAACTCCGAGACGCTGTCCTGCTGGATCATGCTCAGATCCGGGCGGGCGCCCACTTCGGTGAGCAGGGAGTACAGTTCGCGATCCTCACCGTTGGTGTTCAGCAGCAGCCAGGCCAGTTGCAGTTCCAGGTCGGCGGGCGGCGTGCGCTCCTGCTGGCGCATCAGGGCCGAGGCGCGCCGCACCAGCCGCAGAGCTTCGGGGAAGCGCCCCAGCGAGTTGTACACCGAAGCCAGCAGGCTGACATAGTCGGTGTCGTCGGCGAGCGTCGAGGAGACGGACTTGGGCAGGCGGCCCGATTCCTTCAACGCCGCATGGTCGTTGTTCTGCTTGTGGAGCGCGGCGACCAATGCTTTCCAGGCGTCGGGATTATCCGGCTGCATCGCCGTCATGTCGCGCAGCAGCGCTTCGGCACGCTGATTGTGACCTTGCGCCAGCCACAGGTGCGCCAATTGCAGTTGCACGGCGGTATGGGAGGCTTCATTCACCTTGGTGTCGAGGCTGATCGCTTTTTCCAGGTACTTCTCGGCGTCTTCAAGCTGCCCCATCGACTCCGCGATTGCCGCCAGCGAGCGAAGCGCCCCGGGCCTGGTGGCAGCCACTTCAAAGACCTTGGCGGGCATCTGCTCAAGGAGCCGCGCGGCGCGGCCTTCCTGGTGGGTCTGAATGAGCGCGGTGAGCAGACCTTCCCAGGCGTCGGCGTTGCGCGGATCGGCGTCGACCACCTTCTGGAAGACGGCGGCGGCCTCCGCGATGTGGCCGTGCCGCAGATACAGTCCGGCAAACTGGAGCTGAATCGAAGCTGAAAGCGCCAGGCCCTTGGAGTTCGACAGTTCAATGGCCTCGTAGAGATACCGCTTGGAATCGGCGGCATTGCCCGCGTCGCTGGCCGCCGACGACATCATGGCCAGGTACTGGATGTTGCGCGACAAGCCCAGCCGCACCGAGCCGGGCAACTGGCGCACAGTAGCAAGCGCCGACTCAGCGCTCACGCCGCGGTACCGCGCGTTCACCAACTCGTACCAGGCCTGTTCGTTTTGCGGCTGCTGTTCGGTCAACTTCTCAAAGTGCTGCGCGGCGGCGATCGGATCGCCGGCCTTCATCAACGCCCCGCCCAGAGATTGCAGTGCCTCGGGGCTGTTGGGACGCAGTTCGAGGGCTTTGCGAAAGTGCGCGGCGGACTCGGTCAACTGGTCGGCGGTGAACGCCTTCGAGCCATCGTCCATGGCCGCCCAGAAGCGCGCGGTCTCCAGTCCGTCGGCAATGTCCTTATCCTTGGGAGCCTCGTTGGCGGCCGCTTCAAACATGGCCACCGCATCGCCGAACCGCTCCTGCTTCATGCGCACAAAGCCGAGGCCGGCTAGCGAACTGGAGCTTTTCGGGCTCTGCTGGAGGGCGGTTTCAAAGAGCGTCTCGGCGTCCTTCACTTTGTTTGCCTTGAGGGCCGCATAGGCCTGATGTTCGGCGTTGCTGCGAACCGTGCCGGCGTGCGCCGCGGTGCTGGCCGCCGGGGCGACGTTCTCAAAGAGCCTGCCCAATTCCACATCCGGATGGCGGGACAGATAGGCTCGCGCCGAAGGCAGCACGGCCGGATTGGACCCTTCCCAGATCAGCGCCTGCCGCCAGGCTTGCCGGGCCTTGGAGACGGCGTCGCTGCCGCCTTTGATCGACTCCAACAGGCGCATGCCGGCCAGCCGCGTGGAGGGGCGGTAGGTCCACAGCTTGCCGAGCGAAAGCTTGTAGTCTTCCACGGCCGGATAGGCCGCCATCATCTTCTGAAGACCGGCCGTGGCCGTCTCCCAACCGCCCGGCACGGAGGCCTGCGTTTCGTAATAAGCAATCGCCATCGCACCGGGAGGCGGTTCATCGCCGAACACCTGGCGGTAGATCTGCATGGCCTGATCGAACTGCTCGTTGGCGGCCAACCGCGCCGCTTCACGCAGCCTGGCCTGCTGCTGCACCAGCACCGGCATGGTCTGCAACTGTTGGAGCGCCGGATGCGAGGGGTTCACTGCGCGCAGGCGGTTCATGTAGGCGCGCGACTCCTCGGCCTTGCCGCCTTGTTTGGCGAAGCGAGCCAGGGTGGCGAGCGCCTCTTGATGTTTGGGATCGGAGAGCAGCACCTGTTGCCAGGTCTGGGCGGCGAGATCGGGACGGCCGCGGCCCTCCAGAGCTCGTGCCTTTTCGACAAGGGCGTCACTGGCGCTCTGGGCAAACAGTGGCATCGCGGAGGGCGCAATCAACACCCAGGCGAAGAAGGCTGTAAAAATCAGGCGGGTCACTTTCGTCTCCATAACAGGTCAAGGTGGCCAGTGGTTGTGAACAGATAGCGGTTTTGCAACCACCCCTCGGAAAAGAGGATCAAGTTCTGCTCGTAATAGTCGGGTGACGGGCCATACAGGCCGCTGTCCCGGTGGAATGCTTCGGATACACGCCGCCGTTGCGCCGCGGCGCGGTCGCGTTCTCCGCGCGCCAGTAGGTAGGGAGCCACGGATGCGGAGAAACCGGGGCCGCTGTGAGGGTTGGCGATGGTTCCATCGAGGTTCACAACGGCAGGCGGCGCCGCGGCTTGAGAAAGAGCGCGGGCCATGCCAGGCAGCGCATCGAGTATTGTCTGGCGCGCGCTCACAGCGGCCGGCAACGTGCCGGCCCAGAGGTAGACGCGAATCGCGTCGTAGCTGGCAAGCGGCTTCTTGCCGGCGGGCGCTTCAAAGCCGAACCCGTGGCCGGGCCGATAGCTCACCCAATCGAGGGCAAAGCCTCGCGGCGCGCTGGCCTTCACCAACCGCGGCACATTGGCGGCGATGGCGCGCCAGGGGCCTTGCGGACAATGCGCGGCCAGGCCCAGCAGAAGCTGGACCGGGACATAGCTTGGGTTCAAGAAGAACGTGTCTCCGACATGGAAATCACGGTAGCCGGGGAGCAGCATCGCTCCGAATCCCGGCAGATCCTCGACCTCAAAGCGGGCAATGATCGCAGCCAGGCCCTCGCCCAGAGCTTGGTAGCGCGGTTCGCCCCAATACCGGGCCGCCTCAAGCAGTGTGTAGGCGATCCAGAGATCAGCGTCGGAAGCGGAGTTGCGATCGAGCACGGTCCAGGCGCCAGAAGGTGACTTGCCCCAGTGCCACGCGGGCAGATTGCGCGTCAGGTCACCCCCGGCGAGGTTGTTCTGCGTCCATTCCAACACGCGCTCAAACCGCGGCCGGTCGTTCGCCACGAGCGCGAAGAAGAGAGCATAGGCCTGTCCCTCGGAAGTGGTCTGGCCCTGGATGGCGGGATCGGCAATGCGGCCGTCGATGGACAGAAAACGGGCCGCATAGCTGGTCCAGAGCGGCCAGCCGCCGGAGGCTTCGAGCGGATACAGCGGAATCGCAGCCATTAGAATTCTGGTTGCCTCTCTACGCCACACCTCAACGGCTTCCTTGGAGCCGCACGGCGGCGTGCTGATCGCACCATTCGGCGAACCACCGCGACAGGGGGATGGCGAAGCCGATGACGACAAACACGATGAGGAAAAAATTGCGCCCAACCCACGTGTAGAAGCTCTCCAGGAGGCTGAGTTCACCCAAATGGGTGGTGGTGCTGGCGAATTCGAACGATTGAAAGCGGCCGTTGGAGAACAGGGCCACGCTGCCCTTCACATCCTTGGACGCGCTGCTGTGCAGCGATTGCATGAAGAAATCGAAGTTCTGCTGGTCGCCCACGGCCACCAACACCGCGTTGCGGCGGCTATCGAGCGGCGAGGCGATGGCCTGGACGACCCCTTCCGGCGAAGCCCCCTCAAACAGCGTGTCGCTCAGGCGGCGATACTCGCGGCCCGTGGTGGTAAATGGAAGATCGGCCAGCAGGCTCCACAGGCCGGGCGGCTTATTGGGCCGCAACTGCTCGTTGATGCTCACTGGAAGATGCGCCGCCCATTGCTGGAACAGGGGGTGATCGCTGGTGGAACCGATCACCAGCAACTCCTTGTCCTGCGCCTTGCGGGCCTCACTGGCGCCGAGCACCGTCACGCGGTAGGTGGGCGAACCAGTTTGTCCGCCAAAGCGCCCGAGCAGGCCGAGGTAACAGGCAACCTCATCGGTGGTGGGGTTGTCGGGCAGCAGCACGGCCGTTCCGGAGAGGTCAGCCAGGCGCGTGAACGGGAAGCCGGCGTTGGCAAAGAGATCGAGGCGCGGCAGGCGGACGAAACGGGGAATGCCGCGCAGTTCGATGGACGAGTTCGGCAGCACGTTGATCTCGGGATAGCTGCTGGCGGCGCTGTTGGCCGGCGCATTGAGGTGGAACTCGATCGTGAGTGTGTTGCCGGTGTAGAGCGAGGGTACGGGCAGATAGACCGTGCGATGGTGCGAGGTGGCCCCTTCGCTGATGGTGAAGCGCGTGGTGCTGACGCGGCCTCCGTTCAGAGTCACTCGCAGCTCTCCGGACTGTTCGACGGAAGCCGTCGTGCGAAAGCCCAGCCGCAGCGGAACCGTGGAGCGCTGACCGAAGGCAAGATCGGGTGGCAGGCGGAAATAGAGGTTCACCGCTCCGGCGCCATACCAGCGCAGCATCTCAGGGCTCAGTGACTCGCCGAGGCCTTTGGAGCGCAGCGGATTGAGCCAGCGAGGCGCATCGTAGGCGGCCGCGGGTGGCGGCACGCGGATTCCGGTGAGCGCGGCGCGGTCGCCATCCTTGGGAAAGTTGCCCGCGGCCAGGATCTGCGCGGCGGTGCGCAATTCAGCGCCCGTGCGGCCTGTAATCACCAGCAGCTTGCCGAACGGGTCGAGCGGATTGGTGCGGATGGCGATCTCCGGCCCCTGCACAGCCTCAAGGCCGAGCGAGCGGATGAGTTCCGATTCACTGGTGGCAAACACAATGGCATTGCCGCGCTGAATGCTGCCCGTGCGCACGGTGAACTGGCTGCCGCGGTCGTCGGCAATGGCGCCGAGCCAGGAAGCAACCACGCCCGCGGCTTCGAGCGTCTCATTGCGCATTTCGCCGCCGAGCACCATCGTCACGCGCGACATGCGTCGTGTGGTGGAGTCGACGAACGGCGCCGGCAATACACGCAGGCTGTCGGGCAGCGGCAGCATCTCGCCGGAGAGCCGGATGGTCGTCAAGGGATCCACCTGCACCCAGTGCACCCTGTCCTTACAGCCCCCCTGGCAGGTGGCGGCCAGTTGCAGGGCCAGAGTGTTCTCACTCACCACAAGATCGGACGGGAGCGGGATCTCCACCTGCTGGAGCACGCCGGCCGCGCCTGGCTTCACTTGGGGGTTGATCGATGTCAGAGCAACGCCATTTAGGGACACATTCAATGCGCTGCCGTCGCGGAACCCGCCCGAGGACTTGTACTGAACCACGAGCGTGCCATGGGTGACCAGTTTCGTCAGGGGCACGGTGAAGGCGAGGTTGACCCGCCCTTCTCCGGCTTGAAACGTGATCGGCTGGCGGTGGCCCAGTTCGGCCCAATCGCGGGTTTCGGCAAATGGTTCGTTAGCGCGGGCCACCCCGATGGCGAGCAGCACGGCGGCGATCAGCAGCACCGACAACGGCACCACGCGGCCCCGCAGAACCGACGGCGCTCCGGCTTCCGGCAGAGCCTCAGGCAAGGCCTCCGGCTCTTCCTCCACCGCGCTCGGCGGCGAGGAGATCAGCCCCTTGGGCAGCAGAGCAATACCACGCAAGGCCACCCATAGCACGCGCCCGAAACTCCACAGCAGCCGGTCATCATGACGTCCCGCCCCCCAATTCACCCACGAATCGGCGCGCCCAAAGATGACGCGCACCAGCGCTTCGTGTTCCAGCAGGCTGGTGAACTGGAACTGCAAGCCCACCACCAGTCCGCGCGACCGGCGCACCTGCACGGGAAGCGCGTACTCCTCGCCGGAGAGATGAAAAATGAGGTCGGCCCCATCGTTGACGTTGAGCTCCCCCGGCGTATCGAGTTGCAGGGATGTGCCCGAGGTGGAAATGTCGAGCGTGAATCCGTTCAGCTCCACGCCGTTGCGCTTGCGCAAACGGATGGGCATGCGTAGCGGAATCCGTTCGGCCGACCGCGTCTGGCGCGACTCCCACGGCACGGCAAGCGTCGCGCCGAGAATGAGCGTGTTGAATAACGTCCAGGTGAGGTTGACGAGAATCGTCCCGTTGTCCTCAATGCCCGACAGGGTCTGCATCAACCCCGAAATCAGCCCGGCCACGTTGAGGCCGAACAACACCAGGAACGGGGTGGCGATGGCGAAATCGAAGTACTTCTTGTGGACGAGCGCGCCCTTCGGCGTCACGTTGAACTTTCCCCAACGGGGGTTGACCAGCGCGAGCACGGTGGGAACCAGGATGTAGGGCGCGAGCAGAGTTTCAAACACCTCGTTCCAAAACGAGTGGCGGAACTTGCCGTGCGCCCGCGAGTTGGTGAGAGTGGCCATCAACACGTAGGGGATGACGTAGGCCAGGATGGCCCACGAGTAGCCATACACGTTTGAACGGCCGAGGAGCAGGAAGACCAGGGGCGCGGTGAGAAACACCAGGCGCGGGATGGCGTGCAGAAAGTGAATGGTCGCGTTGAAATAGCACAGGCGCTGCGGCCAGGTGAGCCCTTTGGCAAACAGCGGGTTCTCCATCCGCAGGATCTGGACCATGCCACGCGCCCAGCGGATGCGCTGGCCGATGTGATCGGACACGTTGGAGGCGGCCAGCCCGGCCGCTTGCGGGATGTTGATGTAGGCCGTGTTCCAACCCAGCTTGAGCAGGCGCAACGAGGTGTGGGAATCCTCGGTTACGGTTTCGGTAGCGATGCCGCCGACCTCGTCCAGGGCCGAGCGGCGCAACACCGCGCACGAGCCGCAGAAGATCATGCCGTTCCAGAAATCGTTGCCATCCTGCAGCGTCCCATAGAAGAGCTCCTCTTCATTGGGCACCTTGCGGAACGTGCCGAGGTTCTTCTCAAAGGGATCTGGAGAGTAGAAGTGGTGCGGCGTCTGCACCATGGCCAGTCGCGGGTCTTTCCCGAACCAGCCCATGGTGAGTTGGAGGAACGAGCGCGTGGGCACGTGATCGGAATCAAAGATCGCCACAAACTCGCCCGTGGTGCGCGCGAGCGCGTGGTTGATGTTACCCGCCTTCGCGCCGACGTTGTCCAGGCGCGCGATGTAGGCGCAGCCGGCCTCCTCCGCCAATCTGTGGACTTCGACACGCTTGCCGTCGTCGAGGATGTACACATTCAGCCGGTCCCTGGGCCAGTCGATGTTCATCGCTCCGAGCATGGTCGTGCGCACAATCTCCAGCGGTTCGTTGTAGGTGGGGATGAGAATGTCGACGCTCGGCCACAGCGAAAGATCGTCGGGTAACGGGGCCGGCTTGCGCCGCAACGGGCGGGCGTTTTGGAAATAGCCGAGCACCAGGATCACGACGGCGTAGGCTTCGGCGCCTAACAGGAGCACGACGAAGAATATGTCCAGCAGAGGAACCTGCGAGCCATTGGCGATGAAGTATTGGATGGTTTCGGTGACGCGCCACCAGAAATAGCGCGTGGCGCAGAACAGCGAAATGACGATGAGCACGGAGGTCGCCCGTTCGCCGGCAAAGCGCTTGCTGATGAACAGCGCCGCGACAAACAGAACCGCCCCGAGCACAGCTTGGTCCTTCCAGTCCAGCGGAACAGTGGCCAGCATCAAGAGCATGGCGGTCATCAGCAGCGCCAGGGCCAGCCGGGGAAGGCGGGAGGGGGAAGACACGGGACGTTTAGTGACAGTGGTAGTTGAACTCACGGGCAAAAGCTCCTGATTGAGTGCGCTGCTACAGTCCAGCCACGGCGGCGGACTGCTTGGGTTGGGCGTCAAACGTGGCGCTGCGTCGCAACCATTCGGCCACCTGGACGATATCGCTCGCAACTGGGCTATCCGGGGCAAAGTCGAGCACGGTGAGCCCTTCGGAGAGCGCCTGGGGAATCTCCCAAGCGCCGCGGACCGTCATGGGCGCTAACCGCTTGCCCAGATGATTCGACAGCGAAGCACGCACTTCCTGGTGCAGGGGTATTTCGGAATGAAACTGGTTTAGAAGATAGAGTGGAAGGGAGTTTGCATCACGGCCGGCGAACTTCCGTTCGATGTGACGAACCTGCAAAACGGATCGAATGTCGGGGGAAAGAACAACAAGGCTCGTGGTGTTGTGCACGGTTTCCGGAGAACAATCCAGATGGCGATGCGAGCCGGAATCAATGACCGTGTCATGAGAAGCGCCGCCCAGATGGCGCGCCCTGTTCCACGGGGAGTGCTCACCCGGCGCGGCGACTGCATCACCACAGGCAACCACGGAAATCACACCTTGCCGCGACTCCGGATGGGGAAGGAACGACCATCCCGCGGAGACACCCGAAATCACCCGGCCCGCGCCCAGATAGAGCGGGACGATGCTCTCTTCGGCGGCATCCAGGAGGAACACATTGCCACCGCGGCGCGAGGCAAGACGGGCCAGCGTCACAGCGATGGTCGTGGTTCCGACTCCGCCAGCGGCGCCCATGACCGTAATGGTGCGGCCAAACACCGCCGCCCCGGCCTGCGCCCCCTCGTAGGATGGGGACAAAAGGCCGCTTAAAACCGGAGGCCGATGCTGCGTGGACGGGGAATCGACTACACTCGCGGCGTGATGACTGGCGCTACCCGCAGCCGCACTACTGACACGGCGCGCATGAGCGCTTGGCGCACCTTGAGGCACATCGGAGGCCGCCTCCGGAGTTGCTTGTTCTGCGCGGCTCTGCAACGCCAGTGGAAATGACCGGTAAGCGTCGCAGTCAAAGCCAGCCTCTGAAAACACAAAGTCCAGGTCTTTGATTGCAACCATCACAAAATCCCTCTAACCAGAATATGGATTGATCCAGCTTAGAGGCGTCAGGAATGCATTGTCAACACAAACGCATTGCGTACTTAGGTTCTAGTACTAATTTACTGGAGAATGTAGTGCTTTCACCTCAAGGCCAGTCATTCTCCCCTGCCCTGGGTCGCCCGTAAATGAGCTGGTTGCCGCAAAACTGAGTTATGAGATTGATAGGAATCGGGCGCTTGCTTTTGAAAGCAAACTAACCCATACCCCAGTACCAGCAAGTACCACGAGTAACCCTCAACCATGTAAATATGGTGGAATTCTCACCATATGCGGGCTAACCCTTCGCTTCCTCCTGGGCCTCGCTACGCTCGCCCCGGCTGCATGCTCCAAGGTGAGCACATCTCGCTCCGGCTCACTTTCGGCAGCGAGTCGAGAATCGGTTTGGCGTGATGCAGTCGGTGGATACCTCAGGGCTTGTCCTGCTGCGGAATGCGGCCGATCGTCCCGGTCCAGGCATACGGCTTGCGCCGCCGTAGAGGAGACTGTCGCCGATACTCTGGCGGCAACGAGTCGCGCAGCAACTTGCGCGCCGCTTCCTGTTTACGCCAGTTCTCGACGATTGCCACCGGCCGCGCAAGCACGGAGCGCTTCACCGGGCAGACTTCCACGCCGACCCACGAAACACAACCAGTTAGAAATGTTCGCGGCAAGGCAGTGCTTGCTGCCGGTTGGATCTGCGCGCAACAAGCCATCGGCAGGCGCCCGGGCGAGGAGCGTCCGCCTCACGATTTCCTCGAACTAACGGACTTCGATGAGACGCGCGCGGTACTCCTCGACGGCGAGCGGGTCCACATCGACACCTAGACCAGGGCCGGCGGGCACGGCGATCATGCCATCCTCGGGGCTGGGTTCGATCTTCTGCCGGATGACTGCGTCCCGGAACGGGCTTTCCGTCTGGTCGAATTCGAACGCAACGGGAGGGGCATGAAGTCCGGAAGTGAGCGCGGGTGTCGCCGCCATCCAGTGCAGCGTGCTGGCCGCACGAATGGCGGTGCCCCAGTGATGGGGAATGAGGCGGACATGATTGAGCCAGCAGAGATAGGACAACCGCCGCCCGCCGGTGAGCCCGACCGTCTCGATGGCCTTGGCCAGGCGCGCATAGCCGGTGAGATCTTCGGCCAGGATGGGCTCCTCCCACCACATCAGGTTGAACTCGGCGAGCCGCCGCCCCAGCGCGAGCGCGGTGCCCACGTCGTAGGCGCAGTTGGAATCAACACCCAGTTCGATCTCGCCTCCAACGGCCTCACGCACGGCCCGCACCACGCGGACGTCGGTTTCCGGGCCATATCCGATCTTCATCTTCATGGCGCGCCAGCCGCGGCTCTTCCAATTGCGCGCCTCCTCGGCAAGTCCCTCGGCAAGGTCGGGCCAGTCTTGCCGGTAGAGAGCGGTGAGGTAGGGCGTGACGCGGCTGCGATGGCGGCGTCCCAGCAGGTCGCACACGGGGGTCTGGAGGATCTTGCCGCAGAGGTCCCACAAGGCGACATCCAAACCTCCGGCCGAGGCTTCGCCGACGCGTGTCTGGTGTCCGGCTTCCGGACGCAGGTCATCGAAGATGGACTCCACCTCGAAGGGCGACCTTCCGATGACCAGCTCAGGGGTGTTGGAGCAGCCGCTCGCCTCCCCAGTTGCCATCTCCCCAACCGGTGAGTCCGGCATCGGTGGTCACCTCGACCAGCGTTGCCGTGCGATGGTCGGTCCAATTCAGTGACCAGCCGAAGCGGCGCGACAAGGGCGCGCGCAGCTGGTGGATGTTGACTCCGGTGATTCTGATCCTGGGAGCCGCTTCCCTCCTCATCTGACTCGTTTCGACATCTACGTCGGTCTTCACGGTGCCTCCGTATTCTCAATCCGACAGCGGGATCCACACCGTCATGTGCGTCACGCCCCGGTTGGCCCACGCATAGTACGGAACCAGGCGCACAGCGACTCGCTCTGGTTGGTCCGGGCGCAAGGCGGAATAGAGACTGGCCCAACTTCTCTCCGCGTACCGCACGCCTATGCCTTCCAAAACGGTAACACCACCGAGGAGCGCAGGGTGGAATTTCGGGGTCAGTTGCATGCGGCGCGGAAGATGGACCTCGGACACGCGCACGCCGGCGGGAAGGTCAGGCGATTCCAGGCAATACACCAGCGGTCCCCTCATCACGGCGGCCTGGTTGCGCGAGGTCTCTAACAGCGGATGGGCTTCCATCAGCCGTGGCCGCATGTCCAACTGCAACTCCACCACATCACCGGGCGACCAGCGCCTGCGGAGTTCCACATAGCGGCCCGCCGAAGGGGCGGCCTCTGCTGTGCCGTTCACCGAAAGGGTATTTTGTCCGGACCAGCCCGGAATGCGCAGGCGCAACGCGACCTGCCCGGTCGGGGCGGCCTTCACGATCAGTTTCACGCGCCCTTCCCAGGGATAGGCGGTCTCTTGCACGAGCTTCATGCCCTTCGCGTCGAGCGTGCTCGCTCCATAGAGGTTCACCCAAATCGTGTTGGCGGAGAGGCCGTAAGCATGGGAGTCGAGCGAGGCCAGCATGCGCAGGACGTTAGGCGGGCAGCAATAGCTGTCGGCGCCGGGCTTCTGCGCCGTATCGTGCCACCGGACAAGCGTTTCATTGCGCAACAGCTTGGCCTCATCTCCGTAACGTCGGTGGACATTGGCATAAAACCAGGTGCGTCCATCGATGCTCATCCCGGAGAGCATGCTGTTGTACAGCACGTTCTCAAAGGCGTCGGCGTACTTCGCGTCACCGCTCATCGCGAGCATGCGCCAATTCCACAAAGCGTTGCCGATGTTGGCGCAGGTTTCGTTGTATCCGCGGCGGTTGGGAAGTTCGTAGTCGGCCCCGAACGCCTCATAGGCGATGTCGCGGCGCAGAGTGAGGCCAGGATCCTGCGGTCCGACCGCCCCCGTGATGTAGACCCTGTGGCTTGCCACGTCGTGCCACATGCGCTCGACGGCCTCACGCAGCGCCGGTTCGCCCGTTTCGGCCGCGACGTCGGCGGCGCTGGCGAACAGATAGGTGGCGTGCACGGCGTGCCCGACGGCCTGCGTCTCTTTACGCAGAGGAATGCGGGTTTGAAAATGGTCCGTTCCACCGGGGGCCGAACCGCGCGAGTCGACCAGGATTTGGGCCAGTTCGAGCAAGCGACGGTCGCCGGTCACGCGATACAGGTCGAGGAAGCCCATCACGTTGGAGGGCGCACCAAAGTGGGCCATACTCCCGGGCCTCGGTTGCAGCAGCGGGTAGAGAAGATCGGTCACCTTGGCGGCGATGGCGAGCAGGCTCTGCTTGCCGGTGGCTTTATGGTGCGCCGCTGCCGCCGCCAACAGGTGGCCCATGTTGTACATCTCGTGGTTCTTGGGCAACTGCCAGCGCTGCAAGCCACGCAGCGTGATGTTGGTCGACACATAGCCATCGGGCTGCTGCGCCTTGGCGATGAGGCTGATGACGGCATCCATTTGGGCGTCGATCTTTGCGTCCTTCGTCCGGGCGTACAAATGGGCCATGCCCTCCAGCCATTTGTAGACATCGCCGTCTGACCAGTTGTTTCCTTTGAACTCGCCTGGTTGCAGGCCGGCCGCAATCTTGAGGTTCACCAGGTTGGCGCCATTCCCGGCAAGCTCGAGCGTTTTGGCCATCTCCGGAGCCACGACTTCGTGGGAGAGAGTGAACCGGTCGGCCCAAAAGCCCTGCGTCCAACGCACCGCGCCAACCGGAGCGGGCGAGAGGACCGCATGCGGCGCTGCCATCGCCGCCAGGCCCACGATCCAAGGCAACCACACAATCAGACGCAACACTGGTATCTCCTCATTTCATTTCCTTGCGCGCTTCACCACACGCAGTGGGGCGCCAATCGGTTCAATCGCCGAGGTGACGTCGATGCGCTTGGCCTTCTCCTCGACCATGCCCAACAAGGTCCGCGCATCGGAGAGATGCGCGATCATCGCCACGCGCGCATCCACGGGGCGACGCTTCTCAATGGCGTCGAAGATGGGGCGGTGGAATTCGAGCGTGTGATTCCAGTCCACGAGTTGGGAGGTCAAGCCGATGCTGCTCGCCATGGCGCGATGAACAAGGGAAAAGAGGCGGTTGCAGATGGGATTGCGGGCCGCCTGGAAGATCGCTTTGTGGAAGGCTAGGTCCGCTTCAATCATGGCGGACGGATCGGCGCCGCGCCGGTTCACCGCCAGCGTGGCGCTCATCTTGCGCAGGTCCTCCGAGGTCGCGCGCTCGGCGGCACGGGCGGCGAGTTCAGGCTCGACAATCAGGCGCGTCTCCAACAGATCGTCGAGCGAGATGCCGTCGATCAACATGAGCAGCTCGAACGGTTCGCGCAGGATGCCCTCGGCGTCGCCCGCGAGGTAGGTGCCGTCGCCGACCCGCTGCGTGAGCACGCCCATGATCTCCATCGCCTTCAGGGCGTGGCGCAGCGAAGAGCGGCTGACGCCAAAGGCCGGCGCCAGTTCGCGTTCGGGCGGCAGTTTGGCGCCGGGCGCGAGCACGCCGCGAGAAATGAGGTCTTTCAATCGGGAAATCAGCTGGTTGGTGACGCCGTCTTTGTCCGCGGGTTTGACTGTCTGCCTGGGCATATCTGTAGGACCAATATATCGGCCTATATCCGGGTCGTGATGCGCTTGCGGATCAGGTAGTCCTCCAGCGCGTAGTGTGAGCAGTCCTTGCCGATACCGCTTTCTTTGATTCCCCCGTGCGGCAAGTCGATTGCATACTTGAAGCCATTCACCATGACTTCGCCGAATTCCAGTTCTTCGGCCACTCTGCGCGCCCGCGCGCCATCGCGGGTGTGAACGTAGGCCACCAAACCATACTCGGTATCGTTGGCCAGATCGAGAACCTCGCGCTCCTCACGGAACCGCAGGAGCGCCGCGACGGGGCCGAAGATCTCCTCGCGGAAAACACGCATGGAAGGCGTCACGGCTTCCAATACCGTGGGTTCAAGAAAGTAGCCTTTGGAAAGATGGGGCGGGCGGGCTCCCCCGAAGGAGAGTTGTGCCCCGGCATCGATGGCCGATGCCACCATTCCCTCGACGCGCTCCCGCGACCTGGCGTCGATCAAGGGTCCCATCGTCGCCCCGGAGTGGCGGCCAAAGCCGACCTTGACTGCTTTTGCATGCTCCAGAAAGAGGGCGGTGAATCGCTCATAGACCTGCTCGTGAACAAAGATGCGGTTGGGCGCGACGCAGATCTGCCCGCAATTGCCAAATTTGAGCGCCGCGGTTTCGCGCGCGGCCGTTTCCGCATCGGCATCCTCGAACACGAGGACGGGGGCATTGCCGCCCAACTCCATGCTCAGCCGCTTCACGCTGGTGGCGCTTTGCGCAATGAGCCGGCGTCCGGTCTCCGATGACCCGATCATGGTCAGTACGCGCGGGATGCTGCTGGTGGAAATCGTCTCGGCCACTTCGTCCGCCGGACCGCAGAGGATATTGATCACGCCGGGCGGGAAGTTGACCTGCGCGCAGATTTCACCCAGCACATAGGCTGATAACGGCGATGACGACGATGGCCTCAGAATGATGCTGCAGCCGGCCGCAAGCGCCGGGCCGAGCTTGAATCCGACATTGAGCAGCGGGAAGTTCCACGCCAGGAACGCACCCACGACACCGGCGGGCTGGGTGATCACCTCATGGCGGTGCGAGCCCTGCACATCGGGCAGCACGAGGTCACGGTTGCGGCGCATCTCCTCGGCATACCATTGGAGTGAGTTCACGACAGTCTGGTAGTCTTCCGCGGTGGCATCCCACGGCTTGCCCATCTCATTCATGACGGCCAGGCGCAGGTCCTCTTCCCTGGCGATGACTGCCTCACGCAGCAAGCTCATCCAGCGTGAGCGCTCCTCGATCGAAGTTTTCGACCAGGAGCGGAAGGCCTGGCGAGCGCTTTCGAGCGCGGCGAGAGCATCCCGTTGCGTAGCCCAGGCGATTTCGCCGGCCGGTTCCTCGGTCGCCGGACACACCACGGTGCGGCGTCTGCCGCCTTCGGCGTCGCGTAGTTCTCCGTTGATATACAGTCGCCGGTAGCCATGTTCCATGGTTGCTCCTCAAGCTCCCTGCAGCCCGTTCGAATAGCCCAAGAGCGCGCATGCGGCGATGAGGATCGCCACGCCCGCAAACATGAGGCGCATGGGACCTGGCGCGCCCTTCCATTCCCCGGCATGAATCGCCCAAAGGTTACTAATGATGAGCGCCAGCCCCAGCAGCATGGGCCAGCCGATCACCGGCCCGAGGGATCCCATCAGGGATGCGCCCTGCCCATAAACACCGAGCGCGGCGAACCAGAGCACTCCCGTCAGCACCGCCCATCCGGCAGCGACCGCAGCGCTTCCCTCTGCGTGCGGAACCTTTATCCTGCGGCCTCGTAGCAGCAGCATGACGCAGTAGGCGGCGTTCATGAGGAACGCTCCGCCCAGCACAACCACCCAAGCCGCGAGGCTGGCGTTGCGCGCGTTGGCGCCACCCAACTCAGCGGCACGCGCTACCGGCGCGGCATTGGCGAAGCCGACGTTGAGCAGGGCTGACAGCACGCCGCTCAACACGGCGATGAGCATGCCGAGGCGAAACTGTTTACCGCGCGTGACGCCTTGCACCTCAACCGCCCGGTCACGCTGCATGCCGGCCGAGGCGACCACGGCCACTCCGGCGATCATCACACCCACGCCGGCCAGCACATAGGGCGCAGCCGGTCCGCCCATGCCTCCGCCTTGCACCAGCGGAACCACTGACCCTACGGAACCGGCCAGCCCCATGACTATGCCGTAGGTGAGCGAGATGCCGACATAGGAGACGCTGAGGCCGAACAGGATGCCTCCCACGCCCCACAGGAAACCGAAGAAAGCGGCAAGAGCCACTGGGGTTGCACCGGCCGTCGTGATCGCCGCACCAAGCGACGGGACGACCAGGCTTGCCCATAGGCAGGGAACGGCCACCATGCCCACGGCGGCGTAGAGGAACCACCAGACCTCCCAGGCCAGCGGGCTCGTCTTCTTCATCCCCAAGCCAAACGATCCCTGAAAGAAGCTGGCCATGAGGACGAGAACGAAGGGAAGGTAGGAGTCATTCATTTCCATAGCTCCATAGCGCCGGGTGTGCGGGGCGACATACGGGAAACGCCTCTGTTTTGGCGGCCGCGTGGGGGCGCACAGAGGGGGACGAAACGGCAGCCCAGTGGCCGGTAGCCGCGCAGACGGCGAGGATGACCAGAAGGTTCGACGGGATGATGCAGCATGCCATATTGGTCGTTCCAATTTTAGGTTTAGAGCTGAACCTTTGTCAATAATTAATAAAAATATCAACAATATGCATTGACGAAGCCCACCTGGGAATATATTGGATCTACCAATCGAAAGGAGCCTCGCGCCATGTCTGCTCGCACCCTCGCCTTCCTGGCACTCAGCCTCGCCCCCATTTCCGCAATCGCCCAGACCACGGCCGGTCAAATCACAGGCATCGTCACCGACCCCACCGGGGCCGCTGTCCCCGCGGCCAGCGTGGTAGCCAGAAACACCGCCACCGGTGTGATTCGCCAAACGGCGAGCAACGAGTCGGGTAACTACTCGGTGCCGCTGCTGGAGCCGGGCTCCTACTCGGTGACGGTTCAGAAAGAGGGCTTCCGCACGGCGGAACGTTCCGGCATCACGCTCAGCGTCAACTCGACGGTGCGGCTGGATTTCGTCATGCCGCTCGGAAGCGTGAGTGAATCGGTTTCGGTAACGGCCGACTTGCCGTTGCTGCAAACAGGGGAGTCGTCGCTCCGTTCGGTGGTGGACAACCGCAAGATCGTCGAACTGCCCTTGAATGGGCGCAATCCCTTCGATCTGATCTTCCTGGCGCCGGGCACTCAGGCCTATCGCCGCACCTCGCTGCCGGGCAACAACATCCCACTTTCGAATCTCTCCATCAATGGCGGGCCGGCGATGGCTAACGAGGTCCTTCTGGATGGCATTCCCAGCACGTCGCCGCAGTACAACCAGTTCACGGTGGTCCCCTCGATTGATGCCGTGCAGGAGTTCGAGGTGAAGACCAACAACATGGCGGCGGAGTTCGGCCGCACAGCCGGCGGCGTAGTGAATGTGGTGATGAAGAGCGGCACCAACCAGGTCCACGGCACGGTCTACAACTTTCTGCGCAACGATGCGCTCGACTCCAACTCCTGGATCAACAACCGCTCTGGGCAGGCCAAGCCGCCGTTCCGGTTCAATCAATTTGGCGTCAGCGTGGGCGGGCCCGTGCGCAAGGACAGAACGTTTTACTTCGCTAACTACGAAGGGCTGCGCCGCACGACAGGCCGCACCTTCTTATACTCCGTACCCACCGCCGAGCAGCGTGTGGGAGACTTCAGCCGCACCCTGGCACAGAACGGACGGCTCATCGAGATCTTCGATCCGCTCACTGCCGCCCCGGTGGGGACAGGCTTCCAGCGCCAGGCGTTTCCCGGCAACAGGATTCCCGCTAACCGTTTCAACACGGTCAGCCGCAACATTCTGCCGCACTGGATGGAGCCGAACTTGCCGGGCAATGCGGTGACCCAGATCAACAACTTCATCAGCAACCAGCCGGAAAAGTACATGGTGAACCAGCTCAACATGCGGGTCGACCACACGTTCAACAACGCCAACCGCATCTTCGGCAGGTTCTCCTGGAACGAGTCCGAAGTGACTCCGCCCACCATCTTCAACAGCGCCAGCGCGAACCCCTCCTCCGGACCGCAGCTGTTCACGCAGCGCAATCTGGCCATCAACGATACCCACTCGTTTTCGCCAACGACGTTTGCCACGTTCCGCGTGGGCTGGACCCGCCTGCGGGATAACAACAACCCCTTTGACACCGACTTCGACTCAACGCAACTGGGTTTCCCGCGGTACTTCCGCGACGCGCAAGCCGCTCCCGTGTTTCCGTCCATCACCGTCAACGGCTATTCAGTGAGCAATATTGGCTTCGGCACGAGCAGTATTGGTCCGGTGAACACCACGATCATCAACAACATCTCCAACGCCTACACCGCGCAAAGCGACGTCACGCACACGCGGGGCAGGCACGTGTGGAAGGCGGGGTTTGAGGGCCGGCTGTTCCGCTCTGGCGGCTACCGGCCGACACTGCCCAACTTCACCTTCAGCCCTGGCCTCACACAGGGGCCAAATCCGCTGCAGGGCAGCGCCACGGCCGGCCATAGTGTGGCCAGTTTTCTGCTCGGCCTGGCCGGCGCGGGGAACGCGCAGAACAACGCCACGCAGGATATCCAGAGCTACTACTACGGTGCGTTCGTGCAGGACGATTACAAGCTCACACCGAAACTGACCCTGAACCTCGGGCTGCGCTTTGAGATCGAGAACCTGCGCACGGACCGTTACGACAGGTTGAACATACTCGACTACAACAGCCAGGTTCCGTTGCAGGTTGCCGGCGTCGGCCCGCTGCGCGGCGGCTTGGGCTTTGTGAACGTGGGCGGCATCCCGCGTGAACAAGCGGCGGTGAATCATAACTTCTCACCGAGATTCGGCTTCGCCTACCAGGTGAATGACATGACGGTGGTTCGCGGCGGCTATGGCATCTTTTTCGCGCCGCGCACGGGTTGGGATTTCAATCAACTTGGCCAGACCGGTTTCTCGGCGACAACTCCTCATGTGGCCAGCGCCGATGGCGTGAACATCGCCACTTACTACTCCGATCCGTTCCCCAATGGCTTCGTCGCCCCTACGGGTTCCAGTCTCGGGTTGCTGACCAACATCGGAGGCGGCATCAGCGCTCCCGACCGGGACCAACAGGGCCTCTATATGCAGCACTGGAACTTCAGCATCCAACGCCAACTTCCAGGCGACATCGGTCTCGACATGGCCTATGCGGGCAGCAAAGGGACGCATCTCTGGCAGAACCTGCAGTACAACCAACTGCCCGACCAATTTCTTTCCCTCAGAACCGACTTGCAGCGCGTGGTGGCCAACCCGTTCCGGGGCACGATTCCGGCGGCGCAAGCATTGGGAGCGGCCACCACCACCTATGGTCAACTGCTGCGTCCCTATCCACAGTTCACAGGGGTGAACACCATTGGCTCGACATCAGGCAGTTCTACCTTCCATGCGATTGAGATCCGCGCGGATAAGCGCTTCTCCCACGGGCTGAACTTCCTGATCAGCTATACCTTCAACAAGATGATCGACGACGGCGCGCCGGGAAGCCGGATTGCCTGGATCGGTGATGTGCCCAACTTCCAGAACCACAACGACCGCCGCTCCGAACGCAGCCTGAATTCGCAGCAGGGCCCGCAGCGCTTCACCGTCGCCGGCGGCTACGAACTGCCCATCGGGCGCGGCAAGGCCATCGGCTCCTCGCTGCCGGCCGTCGCCAATATGATCGTGGGCGGCTGGCAGTTGAACGGGTTGGCCTCCTTCCAAAGCGGCATTCCGCTCACGCTTACCACGCAGGTCAATAACACTAATTCCTACGGCGGCGGTTCGCGGCCGAATAGTACGGGCGTGAGCGCCAAGCTCACAGGCCCGGTGGTGGACCGCCTCAACCGGTACTTTGACACCTCGGCATTCACGCAGCCTGCCCCCTTCACGTTCGGCAACCTGGGGCGCACACTGCCCGACGTTCGCGGCCCAGCCAACATCAATTTCGACCTCTCGCTGCTCAAGAACATCGCCCTCACCGAGCGCTTTCGCGCCCAACTGCGAGGGGAAGCGTTCAATGCCTTCAACAACACGAATTTCGGACTTCCGGCCACGGCGCTGGGAAGCCCGGCATTCGGGACGATCAATTCGGCCGGCGCCGCGCGTATCATCCAAATTGGACTGAAGATCAACTTCTGAGGAGGAGGCTGCACCATGCGGATGACTCTGCTGGTTTTGCTCTCGGCCCTTGCTCTGTCGGCGCAAGCACGCAATCGCGGTGTCATCGACACCACGGCGAGCCCGCATGTGAAGGTGAGGACCTTTGACCTCGACGCCGTGCGGTGGACGGAGGGCTTCTGGGGTGACCGCTTCCGGACGGTCAGCGAAAAGAGCGTTCCCGGGCTGTGGAAGACCATCCAGGATCCGGGCAACTCGGCCAATCTGGTCAATCTGAAGATCGCCGCCGGCCTGGAGAAGGGCCAGTTCCACGGCAACGACTGGAGCGATGGCGATGTCTACAAGGTGATCGAGACGTTGGCCGCGGTTTGGCTCCATACCAAGGACCCGAACCTGGACCGGCAGATGGACGAGGCCATCTCGATCATCGCCAAAGCGCAGACGCCGGAAGGCTACATCGGCACCCAAACGCAACTCACCTCGAAGAAGCGCTGGGGCAGCCTGCGCTACCACGAGCTGTACAACATGGGCCACCTGATCACGGCCGCGTGCGTGCACAAGCGCATCACGGGCAAGGACAACTTCCTTGCCGTGGCCCGCAAAACGGCCGACTATCTCTATGGCGTCTTCAAGCCGCGCCCGCCGGAGCTCGTGCATTTCGACTTCAACCCCTCGCAGGTGATGGGGTTGGTCGAGCTGTACCGCCTGACGGGCGATCCGAAACACCTCGATCTGGCCCATATCTACACACTCATGCGGGGAGCGCGCCCGGGCGGCACCGACCAGAATCAGGCTCGCATTCCGATGCGCCAGGAAACCGAAGCCGTGGGCCACTCCGTAACCGGGCCCTACCTGTGGGCCGGAGCGACGGATGTCTACGCCGAAACAGGCGAAGCCGAACTGTGGACATCGCTGGTCCGGTTATGGGAAGACGTCAGCTACCGCAAAATGTATGTCACCGGTGGAATCGCCGCCATCAACAACGGCGTCTCGTTCCGCGGCGATCCTGTTCACGAGGCGTTCGGATTCCGCTACCAGCTTCCGAACTCGATCGCTTATAACGAAACCTGCGCCAACATCGCACATGCCATGTGGAGCTGGCGGATGTTGGGTATCTCGGGCGAGGCGCGCTATGCCGATGTCGTCGAGCAGGTGCTCTACAACACCTTCCTCTCCGGCTGGGGGCTGGACGGCACGACTTACTGCTATGCCAACGTGCTGCGCCGCGACGGCAAGGAGGACCGGCTGCTCCGCAACGATAGTTGGGATCGATGGCCGGCAACGACAACCCCGGGCGCGCCCTACTGTTTCTGCTGCCCGCCAAATGTGGCGCGGACGGTGGCCGAGCTTGCTGGCTGGGCCTATGGCTGGTCGGACAACACCGTGTGGGTGCACTTCTACGGCAGCAATACGCTGAAGACGCAACTGCCTTCGGGCGCCGTCGTCGACCTGGTGCAGCAGACGGAATATCCGTGGCAAGGGCAGATCAAGTTCACCTTCCAACAAGGCACGGCGCAAGCCTTGGCCGTGCGCCTGCGCATTCCGGCCTGGGCCGAGAGCGCGACGCTGAAGGTGAACGGCAGCACGGCCAAGGCCGCCCTCCGGCCGGGCGCCTACGCCGAGGTGAGTCGTGTGTGGAAAGCGGGCGACACCATCGAGCTCGGCCTCCCCATGCAGCCGCGCCTTCTGGAGGCCAACCCGAAAGTGGAGGAAGCCCGCAACCAAGTGGCCGTGGCGCGCGGGCCGGTGGTCTATGCGCTCGAGTCGTTCGACCTGCCCGCGGGCGTCAAGCCCTCCGACGTGGCGTTGCCGGTGAATGCTAAGCTCACGGCCCGATACGACCGTTCCCTCCTCGGCGGGGTCACTGTGATTGAGGGCGAAGGCCGTCTTGTCCGGCAGGGAGACTGGACCAACCAGCTCTACCGGCCGCTCCGGCCGGGCAAACCGGAGAGCGTTCCGCTTCGGCTCATCCCCTACTATGCCTGGAACAACCGCGGCGTGCCCTACATGAGCGTGTGGCTTGCCGTGGCTCGCTGAGGGGAGGATGTGAGCCGTACGATCGAGCTGCTGCTCTCGCTGCTTGAGAGGGGCCGCCTCAGCCGCCGCGCCTGGTGAGCGCCCTGGCCAAATTCGCCAGCGCCCCACATGCAACTGCCGCACCAAGGACATTCCGGCCGGCCACACTCCTACTCTTGATGCCGCCCGTGGCCGGCCTGGAACGGTCTTGCGCCTTCGATCAGTGAGCCCCGCGGGCCGGGGTCATCGGCGCCTAGCGGCGGAAAAGCCCGCGGGAGTCTTCGGGTTGGAATCGGGCTGGGCCACCAGCAGGCGCGGAGCCTAGCCATCGGGGGCGTGCAAAGGGAGGCTCAGCGTGAACGTGCTGCCACGGCCGGGCTCGCTCTCGACGGTAATCCGGCCGCCCAACAGCGAAGCCAGGCGCTGGCTGAGATACAGTCCAATGCCGGTTCCTTCGCTGCGGCTTCCGGTGGCGCTTTGGGCGCGCCAGAACTCGGAGAACAACCGGGTAAGGTCCTCCGCACAGATGCCGACGCCGGTATCGCGAACCGCGAATCGAACCAGGTCGCGCCTGCCGTCGTTCTCTTTCCGGAACGAGACAACAACTTCGCCCTGGGTGGTGTACTTGACGGAGTTGCCCACCAGATTGGACAGAATCTGGCGCAGGTAGCGCCGGTCAGTCTGCACCGTCACATGACCGCTGCAGCTGCCCGCCACCAGCGCCAAGCCCTTGTGCTCGGCCTGAGAGGCCAGTTCCTGCATCACCTCTTCCACCAGTTCGTCGCAGCCGACCTGTGTGATCTGGAGGGTGGCATTCCCCGACTCCAGGCGTGCCAGGTCGAGCAAGTCGCTGATGAGCGTCTTCAGGTGGCGGCTGCTGCCGAGAATCCGCTCCAGGTGCCGGACCTGGGCATCCTGCAGCGGCCCGGCGGTCCTCATCAGCAGCAGGCCGGTGAGGCCGGTGATGGCCGTCAGGGGAGTGCGCAGTTCATGCGACATGGCAGCCAGGAAGCGGTCCTTGGCCAGCAGGGCCTCCTCCAGTTGCAAGTTCCGTTCCTGCAAGGCGGTTTGGAAGAGCCGCCGCTCGCTGACGTCGCGCAGCGTGGCGCACAGCAGGATGCCCTCGCCGGTCTCCACCGCGCCAATGGCAATCTCGGCGGGCAAGCTGCCTCCGCCCGCGCGAAATACCGTGAATTCGCGGTGGCCGGCCGGCCACACCTTCACTGGCCCCAACCGGAGCCACTCCGCGAACTGCTCGCTGAAGTCGCGGGAGAGCAGCGATGTCAACGCCTTGCCGACGAGATGCTCGCGGCGCGAGCCGAACAGCGTCTCAGCCTGGCTGTTCACCATGACCACCAGACCGGCAAGATCGACAACGACGATGGCATCGGGCGCCGACTCCAACACGCCGAGCAAGCGCCGGTCAGCCCTGCGCCGCTCGGTGAAGTCCCGTGCAATGGCGCTGGCTGCCACCACTTTTCCCTCCCGGTCGTGGACCGGAGAAAGCGTGAGAAGGACGTCGATTTCCAAACCGTCCTTGCGGGTAGCGGCCGTCTCCAGGCTGGCCACGGCCTCGCCCAGGGCCGTGCGCGCCAGCATGGCCTGAAACTCGCCCCCCGCCCGGGCCGGGAAGATCCCCAGCACAGGCCGCCCAATGATCTCGCCCGCCGGGTAACCCAGAAGTTGCTCCGCTCCCCGATTCCAGCTGAGCACGGTTCCGTCTAGTAGGACGCTGGCGATGGCATCCGAAGAGGTTGCCACGATCGAGGCCAGGCGCGCCTGCGATTGATGGTTCACCTCCACCTCGGTCAGATCCGTGACCACGGCGCAAAACTTCTCCGGCGTCCGTCCAGGCAGCGACTGGATGGAGATTTGGGCGGGCACGCAGCGGCCAGAGGGCGCCTGGAGCGAGATCTCGGCGCGGGTTGGAGCCGTTCTGGCCTCCCGGAGCAAAGCCTCGATCCTGGGCGCGTCCCGGCGGCAGACAAAGCGCTTGAAGTTGCTTCCAATCACCTTTTCCAGGCCCAGCCCCACCAACGAGGCGAACGCTGAGTTGGCATAGACAACCATACTGTCGCGGGTCAGGGTGAGGGCGCCTTCCCGCATCGCCTCCACAAGTGCCCGGTAGGGATGCTCCTCAGTCACTGCGGAGAAGATCTGCTCACCTGCCGGCGTGCGTAAAACCAGCGCGTCCACCTCCCCGGCGGCGATGGCGGCAATCGCATCGGCGATCCCCCCTGGTAAGTCCGGGGGGGCGGGTCTGCGAGGAGCGATTCGCGCCGCCTTCGCCATTTACAGTTCCGGCAGAATATCCAGCCCAATGAGGACGCGGTCTTCGCGCGACATGTCACCGATGACACGGCGCACTGGCGGCGGCAGCCGCCGGATCAGGGTCGGCACAGCCACCACCTGTTCCCGCCGGGCCAACTCCGGCTGCTGGTAAATGTCGCATACCTCCAGCTCATAGCGTCCCTTCAGGTGCGACTCACACACGGTCTTCAGGTTCGCCAAGGCCGTGGTGGAGCGGGCCGTCAGCCCGGCCACATACAGACGCAGCAGATAGCGGTGAACCTGTGGCGTCTCGGGCGGTTCCGGAAGTGGGGCGGCGCACCGGGCTTTCTTGCCGGCAGCGGGCGATTTCCTGGTCATTCGATCTCCTTTAAGGCCGGGCGGACATTCCCCCCGGACAGCGTCCGTGTTCTGGCAATCGCATCCCGGTTTCCGCGAATGGTCTCTTCTTCCCATGCCAGAAATGCGAAATCGGTTTCAATGCGGGAGCGTTCGGACTCGAACTCAGCTTTGAGGGCGGCGATGCGCGAGGTGAGGATCTCCTCCCGGTAGAGCAGCTCCTTTTTCATCGTCTCCGCACGCCGGCTCGCCACCACATGTTCACTGCACAGGCGGGCCTCATAGCTCTTCCGCGCCGACCCCGTCAACACTCCCTCCGGCCCGATGCACACATCCACCAGACGAAGGCCCTGGCTGGTGATCAGGAACTCCCGCACCTGGTTGGAATGAGCAATCCCGCGGGCCTTTCGCACATAGATCGCCCGGTTCCGTTCGCCGATCTGTTCTACATCGCGCAGCTCGATCCAGGTGTCGATCAGCGACGAGATGCCCACCGACGAGCCGGCATCGGAAGATCCACCACTACCACCTGCGGATCAAACTCCAGAATCGCCGAGTGCATCGCGGCCAGGTGCATCTCTAAACCGTGGTAGTGCGGGCGGACACAATGAAAGCGAAGCAGCCCACGGCGGACCCACCGCTCCAGGTCAAGACTGATCGCGCGCATCCCCCTCTGAATCTGGTCCGGCGACTCCTCATAGGCGAAGTACAGCGCGCGGCTTCCCTGGCTGCAGGCGTGATTGACAAACGAGGAGGCCAGGCTTGTCTTGCCCGTGCCCGAAGAACCCGAAACCAACACCGTGCTGCCGCTGTAATAACCGGCCCCCCCCAACATGTCGTCCAACTGCGGCAGGCCGGTGGAGATAAACGTGGCCGAGGCCGGCTGTTCCAATTGCAGCGAGGTGAGGGGGACGACAACCAGCCCGCGGTTGTCGATCATGAACGGGTACTCGTTGGTTCCGTGCTGCGAGCCGCGGTACTTCACCACCCGCAAGCGGCGCGTCGCCAGTTGGTCGGACACCCTGTGGTCGAGCAGAATCACACAGTCGGAGACGTATTCTTCAATGCCCCGGCGGGTCAGTTCCCCATCGCCGCGCTCACCGGTGATGATGGCCGTCAATTCCAGTTCCTTGAACCAGGCGAACAGACGCCTCAACTCGCCGCGGACAAGGAAGTCGCTTGTCGATGCGCCGAACAGGTTCTCGATCGAGTCCAGCGCGATGCGCTTGGCCCCCACCTCGTCGATGGCGCACTGAATGCGGACAAACAGACCCTCAAGATCGTAATCGCCGCTCTCCACCGGGGCCACCGGATCGATGTGGATGTAGTCGATCCGCAGCAGATTCCGTGCAACCAGATCGTCCAGATCCAGCCCCAGGGAGGCGACATTGCGCGCCACGTCCTCCGCGGACTCTTCGAAAATCACCAGCACGCCTGGCTCCCCATACTCCATGGCTCCTCGAACCAGGAACTCCACCGACAAGAGGGTCTTGCCGCAACCGGCGCCTCCGCATACCAGCGTGGGCCGCCCACGCGGCAAGCCCCCCGAGGTGAGCTCGTCCAGACCCCGGATGCCGGTGGGACATTTCGGCGTCCCCAGCGGGATCTCCTGCGCCTTCCCCTTGCCTGGAATTCGGACTTTACGGTCTTTTATGCTTGAACCTGCTCGGGCAACCATATCTATAGAGGAGTCAATCAGGAATGTAACTTCTCTCCTGGTCATTCTCAGGAACGGGAAGAACGTCTGAAAATGCGGCGGATACCCGCCAAGCACGATGTAGCGCCGCCCTAATTGGCTCAAAATTAGGCAGCGCGGAGGAAGTTAGTCAGCGCCGCGCACTCGCGGCGTGCTGATGGAAGCAGGTCCCCGGCGTACTGTTCCCACGGGTACGCATCATTCACCCGGGATCATGCGCACCCGCACTCGTCCGCACCGGCATTCCTGCGGCCCGCAAGGAGATGACGGCGCCCAGGCGCCGGCCGGACCGTGTCGTGCCTGTGCGCCGCGGGCGCCGTGCCAGCGCGCGGCTCCCCCCGCGGCCCGCTTCAAGAGTGGGCGAGCGCCGCGCTTAAACCGTGGCGGGTTGGAGGTATTGCTCCACGATGCGGATCAGTTCCTCGGGTTCAACGGGCTTAGCAATGTAGCCGTCAAACGGGGCCCCGCTGCGACGGAGGTCAGCAAGCTTGGAGGCAAAGGCCGAAAAGGCCAGGATGGGGATGCCGGCTCCGTGCGGCAGTCTGCGGAAGACCTCCACGAGTTGTCCCCCGTCAGCGTCGGGCAGCATCAGGTCCAGCAGGATCAACTGGCACTGGTTGTTGGACAGCCACTCTATGGCGTTCCGCCCTGTCGCAACGAGCGCCACGGAATGGCCGCGGCTCTCTAACGCGGTTTGGACGATCTCGCCGGCGATCGGATTATCTTCTACCACGAAGATCACATGCGACACTGTTCTGCTCCACATTCCAATTGATTGCTGAGGTAGTACCACCAGGCTGGGAGTGATTGCCCACTATCTGCCGGACGGTCCGTTTCAGGCGGTCGAGCAACGACACCGAGCGCCCGGGCGGTTCCATTTGCAGTAGAGCCCCGGCCAGGTCCATGATCCCCGTTTGAAGACGTGAGTCCGGGCTGAGCAGCGTGCTGGCTCGGCATGAGGTTTTCGCCGCCAGGATGTCCTCGGGAAGAAGCGCGGTCACCTCGCGCCGGGCCAGTCGGGACATATCGCCGGGAGCCGGGTCGCCGGCGGCGTAGCGGTTCACCAGCAACCGCAAATGCCCATGGCGCGTCCCGCCCGCTTCCAGATCCCGCACGCGCCGCGAAATAAGGCCAAGCGAGGAGGTTTCCGGCGTACACACCATCACCACACGGTCGGCCTCGGCAATCACCGATTCGGCAACTTCGTCGATGGCGGCCGGCAGGTCCACCACAACCACTTCATACTGCTCGCGAGCAAATCGCAGCAGTCGGTAGAAATCCCAACGCGCGCCACGGAGCGTTTGCGGCGAGCCGCCCGTGGGCAGAATGTCGATGCCGTGGCTGGGACTGACGGCGCCGCTCCAACCTTCCTGTAAACTGCCGGCGTTGACAAAAATGTCGCCCGCCGGGAATCGCGGCTGCAGGTTCAGCCGGTAGCAGATCGCCCCGGAACGCAGATCGGCCTCGATGTAAAGCGTCTTCTTGCCGAACGTATTCACGGCGGCGCCGGCAAGGTTGATGGCCAGAGTGCTGGCCCCATCCCCGGGTTTGGCCGGCAGCACGGCAAGCACCAGAGACGTTGCCTTGGACGCCTTCCGGCGCAAAGCCCCACGCACTGCCCGGTCCAACTCGTCGGCGTCGAACGGAGGCGTCAGGACGGGCCCGGCCAGCGCACCCAATGCCCTTTCCGAGGAAACCGGCTGGGGCGCCCGGGCAAACGGAACCAGAACCGTGCGCAGCCGTCCCGGCAGCAACTCCTGCAGGCACACCGCCGCCAGCGAGTCCGGCCTTTCGAGGTGGGTGATATCGACAAAGGCGACGTCGGGCTCGTAGGAAGAGAGCGTGGCCGCGATGTCATAGCGCCGCGACCCTCCATCCATGTGCTTGTAGACGCAAATGTCGCCAAATTCGGCGATCAGCTGACGGAGATACTGCACCAGTTCTGGATTCTCACTAACGATGATCGCCGTCAGCATCTCGTCTACTCATTTCGGTCGAGCAGACTCACTCTTTACCTGAATTTCCGCGATTGGTCCTGACGTCGCTGGTCGCGCACGCGCGCTCACCCGGCTTCAGCGGTCAGCCTGTCCGATTCCTGAGCCCCCACGGGCAAACTCCGGCCCACGGCGGTTACTTCGGCGTTACGTGAATCAACGCGCCTGGATTGGCGTCTTCGAGCATCCATAGCGAACCGTCCGGGGCCTGCTCCACATCACGGATGCGTTTGCCGACATCCCAGCGTTCGGCGGGCTTGGCTCCGCCCTTGCCGTCGAATAGGATGCGGTTGAGCGTATGGCTCCCCAGCCCGCTGATGAAGCCGCTGCCGTCCCACTGCGGGAAGGTCTGCTTGCCGCGGTAAAACATCAGATTGCCGGGGGCAATCACGGGCACCCAATAGAGCACTGGCTTGGTGAACTCGGGCCGCGTGTCATGGCTCGGAATCGGCACCTCGTTGTAGTTCATGCCGTAGGAGACCAGCGGCCAGCCGTAGTTCTTACCCTTCTCGATGAGGTTCAGTTCGTCACCCCCGCGCGGGCCGTGCTCCACCTCCCACAACTCGCCGGCGGGCGAAATGGCTAAGCCGTACGGTGCCCGAAATCCCACCGCCCAGGTTTCCGCGGGCGTCAGGTTCGGGCTGGGAAACGTGTAGGTGCTCACCACCGGGGCCCGCTTGGCAAGCTCGGTGTCGCGCGGCGGATCGATGAGGGCAATCGTGGCGGCGCCGGTCTTGCCGAAGTCGGGATTGCCGGGCGCCGGTTTGCCGTCCAGCGTGAGGCGCAGAATCTTGCCGACCGGCTGGTTGGGGTCCTGGGCGGGCGTCATGCGCTGGCGGTCGCCGACGCTCATGAACAGAGTTTCGCCATCGGGGGAGAAGGCGATCTGTCCGCCCGCCTGGCCGCCTTTGCCGCGCGGCATTTGCCGCCACAACACCTGCAGCTCTTGCAACCGCGGCACACGGCCTGTGTTGAGCTTGGCCCGCGCCAACACCTGGCTGCCGCCGTACTCGCCCGGCTCGATGTAGGTGAGATACACGCTTTCGTCGGTGGCAAACCGGGGCGAGACGAAAATGCCGAGCATGCCGTTCTGCCCCTGCCAGTAAACGGGAGGCGTACCGCCCAGCGGGGCGATCTTCTCCCCCTGCGGCGACACGAGCCAGATGGGACCGATCTTTTCGGTCACCAGCATGCGGCCATCGGGAAGGAACGCAATCCGCCAGGGCAGCCCGAATGTGGCCGTTGTGGTCATCTGGAACGGCAGCGTGGCTTCGGGTTTTTGTCCGCCCACATTGACCTGGGTCCAACCCGCGGCCGAGGCCAGGGTGAGCAGCAGCGCCGCTCGCACTCGTATCGTCATCTTCCAATCTCCTCGCAGTGGTGTGTGCAGCCTGTCATCCAGAGTAGCAACCAGATGCCACCGCGAGGCTGGAGGCCGCCCCGAACCCACAGCGCGATCCCGGCTGCCGGAGGGTTGATCCGCCGCCCGTGCCGCGAGGCCCTGCCGCTGACGCAGGCCGGGCCGCGAATCAGCCCTGTGCCGGCCTCAGAACAACTCGACGTTCTCGCCCAGGTCGTCGCCCGCTGGGGTGACCGGAGCGGCGATCGACCGTCCCTCCCCGCCCTGCCCCCCGCCTTCGGCAGCGCCGCCGAAAGACCCTTCCTTGCCCGCCGCCTGGGCGTGAATGCGCCGCTCGGACTGCATCGTATAGCGGTCCGTCAGCAACGAGGCGTCTGGTGCGACATCGTTCATGCCCAACTGCTCGATGAGCCAGCCGCAGGTGGAGGCAAACGAGCGTACCGCCCCCAGCGCCTCGGCAATGCCGCCCGTGAACATCTCCTCGGCCTGCACGTGCGCTTGTACCCGCGAGCCAATCGCGCGCGCCCGCTCCATGCTGTTGCCGACCTCAAGGACGAGTCCGATCATGCGGTCCCGCGTGGCGTGCAGCGCGGCTTCCAGTTCGCAGCCCCGGCCATTCATCGCGGCCTCGATCCGCGCCGCGGTCTCCTGCCGGTCCTCCAACGCCGCCGACAGATCCACCAGCAGCGTATTGAGCCGGGCCAGCGCCGCCACCACATCCGAGCTCACCCCAGCCACCCGCGCCGCCACCTGCACACTCTCGGCCGACAACGCCTCCAGTCCCGTCCCGTTCCCCATCTGGATCGCGTACACCTGCGTGTTCACTGCAATGCGCCGCATCTGCTCGGCCACCTCGACCATGCCCCGCCCCAACGGCGCCGCCTGTTCGCCCATCCACCGCACGCGCTCCAACACGCCGCGCATCACCTCGCGCTCCTCGGCGGCCAGCCGCCGCACCTCGCCGATGGAGTGCACCAGCACCTCGATCATCCCATCGGCCGAGGCCGTAATCTCATCGAACTCCTTCAGTTGAAGGCAGCGCTGGTCCAGATCCTCCACCTTCACCACCACCTGCGAGCAGGCTGCGCCAAACTCAGCCGCCGAATGCCGCAGCTCTTCGGCCGCGCCCTCCAACTGCGCCTCCTGGACTCGCGCCAGACGGCTCAGCGTCACCAGCAGCGAGGCCGCCTGGCTGCCCTCGGAGGCCGCCATCCGCGCCGCCAGCTCGCGCAGGTTTCCCATCGCACCGCGCACATGATCCAGCTTCTGGTTCACGATGTCGTGCACCTGCATCGAAACCACCATCGACTGCACGAAGGACTCAATCCCTTGCGCCACCTCGGTGAGCTCCACCGTCTTGCCCTCGTTCCGCCGCAGCGATTCGATCAGCGACTCGCGCGAACGGGCCACGCTAAGCCCGCTCGCCGCGCCGCCCTCGCTCAACAGCTGCGAACGCTCGCGCAGCGTCCGTGACACGCGCAAGCCGGTCTCTTGCGTCTCCCGCAGCGAGGAGTAGTTGGCCCCAAACGCGCCTTCCACCCGCTCCTGCAGCGCCCGCATCTGATCGGTCAGGGCGTGGAACATGGCCTGAATGCTCTCATCCAGGCGAGCCGACTCGGTGCGGAACATCGTGCGGATGTAGCGTAGCGGCGCCACCGCCTCGGAAAGCCTCACATCGGCGCACAACACCTCGTGGATCGCCGCCCGGCACTCCTCCAACTCCCGCTCCTGCACCTCGATCGACTCGGCCTGCCCGGTGAGAAACCGCAGCGGCTCTTCCAGCAGCTCCAGTGCGCTCCGCGCCAACGCGTGGGTCTCCCCGGTGCCGACGGAAAGCTCCAACAGCGACGAACACTGGTCCACCAGTTGCCGGCTGGCCGCGCTCAGCTCGCCCATGTCCTCGCCGAACCCTGCAAAGCGGCCCTCCAACTGCTTCATATAGCCGCCGATGGCCGCCGCCGACGACGACAGTCCGGTCAGGTGCGGCGACAGTTGGCGCTGCAACAGCGTTCCCCGTCCGTAGCCTCCATGGCGGCCCGCCCAGCCGCTGGCCCCAGCCAGGAAGTAGGCCGCCTTCAGGCGCGCCGCGCTCCTCGGCCCTGCCGCGCCGGAAGCCTCTTCCTGAGCCGTGCGATGAGTGACCCCTGTCATGGCTCGACGCCCCTACCCTTCCGCCACTTCGACATATTGATCCAAACGCGTGAAGCGCAGAATCCGCCGCACGCTCTCGCTCAGAATGAGCACCCGCAGCCGTTTGCCGTCCCCCGCCAGCCGCTTGTGCAGGGAGACCAGAAAATTCAAACCGACCGAATCGACCATCGCCGCCCGGCGCAGGTCCAGTTCCAGCACCTCCCAGCCCACTCCGCCCCGGCTCACGGCCAGAAACGCATCCAACTGGCTGCGCATGGCCGCCGCGTTCGTACTCAACAAGTCGCCCTGGATGGAAAATTGAATGTGTCCGGTGTTGTTTTTGTCCATGGTGTTCCTCGTCCTCACCTCAGTTCGAATTCCATGATCAGGTGCGCGCCATCGCCCAGAACGCGCACCTCGGCCGGCACAGCGTGGATCAGCAACAGCCCCCGGCTGAACTCGCGCAGTCCATCGCCGGTGTCCTCCAACGCCCCCCGCCAGTCGGCCTGATGGCCCTTACCGCAGTCCTTTACCTGCACCCGCAGACGGCCGGCCCGGGCGTTGTGCATCGCCTCCAAATGCACGTGTTCGTCCCGGCCGCAGCCATGAAGAAGTGAATTGATGACCGCCTCGCGGCAGCACAGTAGAATGTCGTGCAGGCGCTCGGAGGTGACCGCCGGCAGCGCCCACAGCAGCGAGCGCTGCCAGAGCTGCTGCAGCGCGTCTATCTCCTCCCCGTTGCGCGGCCCGGTAACGCTGCTTGAGCACACAGGACCACCCCGGCGCTTCACCGGCTTGCTCGCCGTGGTGCGACACGGTCACCAGCATCACGTCGTCGGCGGCGTCCTCCAGCCCGCTGGCGGCGGCCTCAGCCCCGTCAGCAGCAGCGTGTGGGCCAGTGCCAGGGTGTCAATGCCGTGATAGGCCGCCAGATCCTCCAGCCCGTCGGTCCACAGGCTCACCGTTGCTCCCGGCGGAAACTCGTGCACCTGCGGATTCCACGCCAACGGCTCAAACCAGCCCAGCGGCGCCTGACTGCAGCCTACCCGCCGCGTCAGCTTGTCCGGCAGCGATAACACCGGCTGCGGCGCGCCGAAACAGGCCACCTCCACCTGCCCCGGACGAAACACCAGGCAGCACAGCGCGGCCGAGACCATGGCCCCGCCATCGTCCATCAGCGCCTGCTGCTCCAGGCAGACCGGCATGGAACGCGCGCACCAGCTGCTCCGGTGTACCGCCCTGCGCCAGAATGCCCGAGGCAATGCCCTGAAAGTAGGCCAGCGTGCACGCCGCGCTCAGGTCGTGCCCGCTGATGTCCACCGAGATCAAGAGCCACTCCCGCTCGCCCAGGCGGTGCTGCAGAAGATAGTCGCCGCCCACTTCATACAGCGGATGGTGAACCGCGCGCACCTCCAACGGCCAGCCGGCCAGCGGAGCCTCCAGGCGCGCCTTCTGATGCGCGCTCAGAATCAGGCTCACCTGGTGAACCTCTTCCACCATGCGCGCCAGCCGCCGGTTGCGCCGCGTCGTCGAGACCAGCTTCTTCACCTCGCGCGTCAGTTCCGCCCCGCGCACCGGCTTTTCCAGAAACCCAAAGGCGCCGTTGCTCAACGCGCTCGCAATGATCTCCTTTTCGCCGAGCGCCGTCACCAGGCTCGCGGCCACGCGCGGATCTCGCAGCCGGATGGCGTCCAGAATCTCGATCCCATTGGTATCCGGCAGCGCGTAGTCGAGAATGGCCGCGTCGATCTCCTCGGCATGGCGCAATCGTTCGTGCGCTTCCGCGCCATTGCTGGCCGTCCGTACGCAATATCCCTGTTTTTCCAGAATCCGCTGGAAAGCCAGCCGCGTCACCGCGTCGTCTTCCACCAGCAGGACGACACCGGCGGCGCGGATGCGCGGAAAACACCGGGCGCTCCCCTCCGGGGATGACGGCAGCGGCTCAACCGCGCGGCCCAACGCGGCCGCGGACACACCCTGGCAACTCGCCTCCGGCGGCGCCTCACCGGGCTGATCCGGGGCGGGCGCGGTTTGGTCCAGGCCGGCGCTGAGCGGTCTCATCAAGGGGTTAGGCTCCACCTGCACTCACCTTCTCTCTTCGGTCTTGAACCGGGAATCCCCTGCATAAAGAGCAGGCCGATTCCGCCGATGAGCAAGTGGACAGAGGCACGCCAAGCCAGCGTCCGGAGCCCCAAGCGGCCCCCGCGACAGGCCGCAGCGTGCCGGAAGCCGGCGGAAACGCCGGAAACAGGCGGAAACATGCCGGAAACAGGTGGCGAATCATGAGCGAAGGCACGGCAGCGGAGGGCGGCCGGCCGCGGCCGTTGGAATTGGAAGGCGTCGACTCGCCCGAAGGCCTGCTGGCGGCGCACCAACAACTCTGCGCCCAAATCGAGGGCACCGACTCCGTGCTCCTCGTCTCCTGCGCCCGCTGGCAGCGAACCGGTGCGGGCGGGCTGCAGCTTCTGCTCGCCGCCGAAGCGGCCCTTGCCCTACAAGGCAGAACGATGCGCCTGACCCATGTCCCGGATGCCGTCGGAGTCAACTTTGATCAGGCCGGCATGCGCGGCTGGTTCCTGGAGAGCCCAGGCGCCCGGTCCGGAAGTCGGACCCCAGGGAATCGGCCGGCAGGCCAGGAGGAGTAAGACATTCGTGGGAAAAAATGTACTGATCGTGGACGATTCCACTTCGATGCGGCAGATGCTCAAATTCACTTTGCAGAAGGCTGGCTTTGCCGTCGCCGAAGGCTCCGATGGCCGCGAGGGGCTGAAGCAACTCGCCTCGGCCAGGCCTGACCTCATCATCACCGACCTCAACATGCCCAACATGGACGGGTTGGATTTCATCCGCGGCGTGCGCGCCCAGCCTGGCTTCCGGGCCACGCCGATCCTCATGCTGACCACCGAGAGCGAGGATGGCAAGAAACAGGTCGGCAAGGCCGCCGGCGCCACCGGCTGGATCGTCAAACCCTTCCAGCCGGAACGGCTCCTGCAGGTGATTGCGCGCGTGCTGCCGTAGCCGGCGCGCTTCGTTCCAACGCCGCCGCCAGCCGCTGGATGGAAGCCAGCACTGCCTCACGGTCATACTTGCAGCTCACCTCGCCGCCAGCCGCCACCGATTCGGTCACCGCCCCGCCCTGCAGCGCCAATACGCCCACGCCAAACTCGGAGGCGTGCTGGCGAAGCGGGAAGCGCGAGCGCCCCGCGCCTTCCCCGCCACCGGGCGGATCCACCATCGACACGTCGGCCGCCAGAATATCGACGGCCCCGGTCAGCTTACGCGCGGCCTCCTCGGCCGAGGCGGCCTCAATCACGCGATGGCCGGCCATCTCCAGGTCGTTGCGCATCAGCGCGCGCTGGAACGCCGAGGGCTCGGCAAGCAGGATCTCCAGCCGCCGCCCCGTTGCCGCCCCCCCGCCCATGCCGCCCGAGGCAAGCACAACGCGCAGGTCGAGAAAGTCGGTCACCTTGCCGGCGACAATGGCCGCGCCGAGCACACCCGGCCGGCGCGTGTTGTCGCGGATGCGCACCTCCTCCTCCACCACGTCGAGGATCTCCTCCACGATCAGCCCCACACTGGCCCCTCCCTCGGTGAAGACAATCACCGGCAGCGGATCGGCCCCCGGCTCCCTGGTGATTTCCTCGCCCAGCGGCCCGGCCATGCTCACCAGGGGCAGGATGCGGTCCCGGTATTGCACCACCTGGCGGCTTCCGCTTCCCTCCACGCGGCTGCGGGGAAACTCCTCCAAGCGCGCCACCAGCGACAGCGGCACGGCGGCCTGCGGCAAGCCCGCGGCGCGGAACAACAGCAGCGTCTGGCGTTCGGAAACCGCCCCGGCCGCCGCCTCGGCTTCCCCCGCGCCTGCCTCGCCGACACTCTCCAGCAGGCCCGCCTGTTGGGCCACCCCCAGCACATCCAGGATCAGCGATACCCGGCCATCGCCCATGATCGTCGCCCCGGAGTAGCAGGGCAGGGCTTTCATCTGTTTGCCCAGCGGCTTGACGACGATCTCCTGCGTGTCGTGGATGTCGTCCACCACCAGCCCGGAAGGCCTTCTCCTCGGCCTGCAGCACGATGATGTTCACCACCGGCGGATCCTGCGGCGAGGGAAGCCCCAGAATCTGATTCAGGTACACCAGCGGCAGCAGCGTTCCCCGCCGCCGGTAGACCGGAGCCGCATGGACGCGCTCAATGCGCGTCCGGCACGCTTCACCCTCCAGCCGCACCAACTCGAGCAGGCTCACCTGGGGAATGACAAACCGCTCGCCCCCGCTGTTCACCACCAGCCCGGGAATGATGGCCAGCGTGAGCGGGATCTTCAGCTTCACCGTGGTGCCCCGGCCGGCCTGCGACACCAGGTCGATCGCCCCGCCAATTCGGTCGATGTTCGTCTTCACGACATCCATCCCCACGCCGCGGCCGGAGATCCCGGTCACCTTCTCGGCGGTGGAAAACCCCGGCAGAAAGATCAGTTGCTGCGCGTCGCGGTCGCTCATGCGGGCCGCCTGTTCGGCCGCCACCAGCCCGCGCTCCACCGCCTTGGCCCGCACCCGCGCCGGATCGATGCCGCCGCCATCGTCGGTCATTTCAATGATCACGTGCCCGCCCTCGTGGTAGGCCCAGCAGCAGCCGCCCTTCGGCCGCCTTGCCCCGCCGCTCGCGCACCTCCGGCGCTTCCACGCCGTGATCGCAGGAGTTGCGCACAATGTGCGTGAGCGGGTCCTTGATGGCTTCCAGTAGCGTCCGGTCCAACTCCGGCTCGGCGCCTTCGATCTCCAGCCGGATCTGTTTGCCCGTGTCGTGCGCCAGGTCCCGCACCAGCCGCGGCATCATGCCGAACACCATCGCAATCGGCTGCATGCGCGTCTTCATGACCCCTTCCTGCAGCTCGCTGGCGATCAGGTTCAGGCGCTGCGAGGCGGCCTGCAAGTTGGCGTCTTCGATGTTCAACGTGAACTGGAGAATCTGGTTCCGCGCCAGCACCAGCTCGCCCACCGTGTTCATGATGCGGTCCAGCAGGCCCACATCGACGCGGATGGTCGAGTCGCCGGCCCCGGCCGCGCGGCGGCCATCGGCCCCCGCCGGCGTGGAAGGTACGGAAGCCGGCGGCGGAGAAGGCGCGGATGACGGCGGCGTTGACCGAGCAGCCACGGGCGGTGCCTCGCCGCGATCAGGCGCGACCTGGGTCGCTGCGGGCTCGGCGTGAGTGGGTGCGGCGGCGCCAAGTTCGGCCGCCTCCCCCGCACCGGCCGCGGCCGCCGGCGGCGTTCCGCCGGCCTCCTCGAACTCATACTCGGCGCCGCGCTCGACAAAGGCAAACACATCTTCGAGCTCAGCCGCCGTGGCGGCTGATTCCAGCGTCAGCTTCCAGCCCAGGTAACACGAGGCCGGATCGAGATCGCCCAGCGCCGGCAACTGCCGCGTGTCCACTTCGATTGAGGACACCGTGCCCAGCGTGGCCAGTTCGCGCAACACCAGCAACGGCTCCAGCCCCTGGCGCAGCGAATCCCGCGACGGCGTGAAGCGGATCTTCCACCTCCGGCGCATTCTCTGCTCGCCGCCCCCGGCGGCTGCTTCCGGTCCGGCGGGGCAGGCTCGCCGGCGGCAGGCCCGGCCGGGGCCTGGCGCGCCGCGTCGAGTTCAGCCATCAACCGCTCGCCGTCCTCAGGGGATGGCTCCGCCCGTACGGGCCGCCGCCAGCAGTTCCTTCACCGTGTCGCAGCAGCGCAGCAACAGGCTCACCAGCGGCGCCGAGGGGGCGATGAGGCCATTGCGCATGCGGTCCAACAGGTTCTCCATCGTGTGCGTGAAGCGGCCCAGTTCGGAGAGCCCGAACATCCCCGATCCGCCCTTGATCGTGTGCGCGGACCGGAAAATCTGCTTCAACAACTCGGCCGGGTCCGGATCGGTTTCCAGCGCGAGCAGGGCCGCTTCCATGCTGGCTACATGCTCGGCGGATTCCTCAAAGAACACCTCGCGGAACTGGTTCATGTCGGCATTCATGACGGATTCCACCTTCTCCGGCTACAACTGAAACCGGCCCACCAGGGCCTGCAACTCCGAGGCGATCTGGCTCAAGGCCGTGGCCGCTTTCTCGGTGTCGGTGGCCCCCTGTGTCGTGCTTTGGGCGGCCGTGGCCACGTGGGCGATGTTGCGCGCAATGTCAGCCGTGCCCTTGGCCGCCTCGCCCACGTTGCGCCCGATCTGGTTGGTGGTCGCCGTCTGCTCCTCCACGGCCGAGGCAATCGTGCCCGAAATGTCGTTGATCTGGGCGATGATGCCGCCGATCGAGGTGATCGCTTCCACGGCATGCCGCGTGTCGGATTGAATGGCCTCGATCTTCTGGCCGATCTCCTCGGTCGCCTTGGCGGTGGCCTTGGCCAGCTCCTTCACCTCGTTGGCCACGACGGCAAACCCCTTGCCCGCCTCGCCGGCCCGCGCCGCCTCGATGGTGGCGTTCAGCGCCAGCAGGTTGGTCTGCTGGGCAATCGAGGTGATCACCTTGATCACCTTGCCGATCTCCACGCTCGAGTCGCCCAGCTTGGCCATCGTGGCCGTGGTCGTCTCGGCCATGCTCACCGCCTGCCGGGCCACGCGCGAGGCCTCGGTGGCGTTCTTGGCGATCTCACGGATCGAGGCCAGCATCTCCTCGGAACCGGTGGCCACCACGGTCACATTGCGCGATACTTCTTCGCTGGCCGCCGAAACCATGTTGGCCTGCACCGCCGTCTCCTCGGCCCCGGAGGCCATCTGCTGGCTGATCGCCGTCAACTCCTCGCTCGAGGCTCCCAGCGTCGAGGCCGACTCGGCGATCTGCACCAGGTTCTCCCGCAGCGAGCCGACAAACAGCTTCAGGTTCTCGCCCACCTGGCCCAGCGGATCGCGCCCGGAGGCCGTGATCTCGCGCGTCAGGTCGCCCTGCGTCGCCGCCCGCACCACGTCGAGCATCTCGGTCACCTTCGTGATCACCTCCCAGGTCACCATCGCCCCGGCATACTCACCCTTGGCGTTGAAAATGGCGCTCACCTGCAGGTCAAGTGTCTCCGGACCCAGCTTGATTGAGGCCCGGTGCGGCAGGTTCTTCGGATCGGCCAGCATCTTGCGCTGGTGGGCCGGATTCTTGTGGAAGATGTCGATGCACTGCCCAACCACATCGTCGGCGCGGCACGGCAGCAGGTGTTCAATCCGCTTCAGCGTCTTCTTCGAGGCCGGGTTCTGGTAGCGGATCACCAGATCGAGGTCGCAGAACATGGCGTTGATCGGCATGTTCTCCATCATGGAGGTCACCCGCGCGGCCTCTTCTTCCAGTTGCACGCGCGCGGTCACCACCTCCCAGGTCACCATCGGGCCGATATACTCCCCATCGGCTCCGAACATCGGGCTCACCAGCAGGTCGAGCCACTCCGGTCCCAGCCCGATCGTCGCCCGGTGCGGCAGATTGGCCGGGTCGGCCAGCATCCGACGCTGATGCTCGGGATGCTTGTGGAAGATATCGATCGAGCTGCCCACCACCTCGCTGGCCTTCACCGGCAGCAGATGTTCCAGGCGCTTCAGCGTGCGCAGCGAGGCCTGATTGGCGTAGCGGATCACCAGGTCGCGGCCGGCAAACAGGATGTGTGTCGGCGTGTTGTCAAGAATCTGGCGTTCGAGCAGCGCCGGCGTGTCTGCGCCGCGTGCCGCCCGCCCAGCGCCGCTCTTGCGGTTCGCTTTCCCTGGCGCGGCCTCCTGCGCGGTGGGTTCGGCCAGCACGGCCGTCATGGATTTCGTTGTCGATTGCAAGGTAACCACTCCTTCTCGCTTCCTCATCTGCGTCGCTCGCCTCCTCGGCCACCCCCCGGCCAGGGGTGGACCATCACGCCGCCGGCAACTCCACGGCTCGCTCGCAGGCCAGCACCAGCAACAACCGGTCAGCCAGCGGGAACACAGCCTCGATCAGTTCCCGCCACTCCGGCGCCAGATTCGGCGGCGGCGTGTCGCTTTCCTGTGCAGGCACTTCCACCACGTCGCCAATCTCGTCCACCAGCAGGCTCACCGCGCCCTCTTCCGAGCGTAGGACAACGTTCATCGGCACTTCACCCCCACCGGGCGGCTCCAACCCCAGCCTCCTCCGCATGTCAATGGCGGTGACAATCTGGCCGCGCAGGTTGATCAGCCCGCGCACCACCCCGTGCGCCTGCGGCACACGTGTCATCGGCTGGGCGGCCAGCACCTCCTGCACCTTCACGACATCCACGCCGAAATACAAACCGCCTACGTGAAAGGTGGCAAACTGCCGGACGGCGCCAGCTCTGGGAACAACTGCGGAGGACATACTCTGCTCTCTCTGCCGCCGGCGCGAAAAGCGGCCGCTACGGCGTCTCTATTTCAGTGGGTCGGCGGCGAACGTTCCTCTCTGAGTTTCCCCGTTTGCGACGAAGAGGAAGGTGGGAAGTCCCTGCAAGGATCTTCCGGCAGGTGGTTCGCACCGGTCAATCGGGTAAGCGCCGTATCACCACGGGGGTTCGGGGAATGGCCCGGTAGTAGGGAAAGAAGGGGAAACCGAGCATGCGTGTACTGGTTGTGGATGATTCGCGCGCCATGCGCATGTGGATGGCCTCGCTGCTGCAAGAGATGACCCATCAGGCCAGCGTGGCCGAACATGGCCGTGAGGCGCTGGAGCTGCTCGAAGGGCCGCGGCCGTTCGAGCTGGCGCTGGTGGACTGGGACATGCCCGTGATGGATGGCATGGAGTTCCTCCGCCACGTCCGCGCCGATGCCCGTTACCAGGCCATGAAGGTGATTATGGTCACGGCGCGCGATTCCGGCGATGAGGTCGTCGAGGCGCTGCAGTCCGGCGCCGACGATTTCCTCATGAAGCCGGTGGACCGCGAAATGCTCACCGAGAAAATGCGCATGGTCGGTCTCCAACCGTAGAGAGAAAGGACGACCGTGGAAAAGACTCGCGTCCTCGTAGTGGACGACTCCGTTCTGATGCGTACCACCATCTCCCACGTGCTGGCCTCGGATCCCGACCTTGAGGTGGCCGGTGTGGCCGCCAACGGCCGCATTGCGCTGGCCAAGATGGCCCAACTGCGCCCCCATGTGGTCACCCTTGATTTCGAGATGCCGGAAATGGATGGCCTGCAAACGCTCGCCGAACTGCAGGCGGGCTACCCCAACGTGCCGGTGATCATGCTCAGCGCGCTCACCCTCAAGGGGGCCGCCGAAACGCTGGAAGCGCTGGCCCGGGGGGCCGCCGACTATGTCGGCAAACCGAAGGGAGGAGACCCGGCCTCGGCGCTCGGCGTGCTCGCCTCCGAGCTGATTCCCAAAATTAAGATCCACGCCGCGCGTGCCCGGCCCCGCCCCGTCATCGCTGCCCCCTCCGTGCGGCCTGTCGGGACGGCCCGCAGGCAGAGGGGGCCGCGCCTGGCCACAGCGGTCTGCATCGGCACCTCGACGGGCGGCCCGAACGCGCTGGCGGCGGTCGTTCAGGGGTTACCCGCCGGGCTCAACGCTCCGGTGCTCATCGTCCAGCACATGCCGCCCACGTTCACGCGTATGCTCGCCGAACGGCTCAGTGCCCAGTCGCCGATTCCCGTGCGGGAAGGCGCCGAGGGAATGCGCGTCGAGCCCGGCCAGGGCTACCTCGCCCCGGGTGGTTTTCACATGGAAGTGCGGCGCGACGGTTGCGTCGCGGCGAAGGCCGCCGGCGGCGAAGTGCTGGTGCAGGACGAGGCCAGTTGCGTGGTCTGGGGCATGCCCCGCGCCGTGCACGAGGCTGGCCTGGAGGATGCGGTCATCCCGTTGTGCGAAATGGGAAAGGAGATCGCGGCCCGGGTTCGCCCCTGCCCCGCGCCTCCGCCCCGGGAAGGAACCCTGGTTCGATGAAAGTCACAGCTGCGGATTTCACCTACATTTCCGGGTTGGCCAAGTCTGTCTCAGCCCTGGAACTGGACGAGGGAAAGGAGTACCTGGTCGAGTCACGCCTGGCCCTGGTGGCGGCCCAGGCCGGCTGCACCAGCCTGGAAGCGCTGTGCGTGCGGCTCCGCGCTGAAAACGGCCGCGGCCCCCTGTCCGGGCAGGTGATCGATGCTCTCACCACCAACGAGACGCTTTTCTTCCGCGACTTCCATCCCTTTGAGACGCTCCGCCTGCACATCCTGCCCGAGTTGATCGAACGCCGCGCCTCGCTGCGCCGGCTCTCCATCTGGTCGGCGGCCTGCTCCACCGGCCAGGAACCCTACAGCCTGGCCATGATGCTGCTCGAACACTTCCCGCAACTGGCCGCCTGGAACATCCAGATCCTCGCTACCGACATCTCGCCCACCGTGCTCGCCCGCGCCCGCCTCGGCCGCTATTCCAAGCTTCGAGGTCAACCGCGGGCTGCCCGCGTCCTACCTCATCCGCTACTTTCAGGCCGACGGCAAGGACTGGGTGCTCCAGGAGCGCCTCCGCAAGCTGGTCGACTTCCGCGAGTTGAACCTCATCGGCTCCTGGGCCGGCCTCGGCCTCTACGACGTCGTCTTCATCCGCAACGTACTCATCTACATGGAGCAGGCCACCAAGCTCGCCATCCTGGCCAACGTCAAGCGCCACATGGCCTCCGACGGCACCTTGCTTCTCGGCTCGGCCGAAACGCTGCTCGGGGAATCGGCGCTATTCCGCTCGCGCGTGGTCAACAACAGCGTCGTCTACGAGCCGGCCCCCTGACCGGCCGCGCCTACTGCAACCCGGATAGCATGCGCGACATGTTCGCCCGCAGGTGCTCGACTGACGCGACAGCTCGTCGGCGGCCTGCAGCAACTGGCTCGCGCAGTCGCGCGTTTCGGCGGCCACCGAACTCACTGATTGCACCGTCCGCGCCAGTTCCTTGGTCCCCTGGGCCGCCTGCGTCATGTTGGCCGAAATGGCCTCGGCTGATTCGCGCTGCTCGCCCACCGAACCGGCAATGGCCCCGGCAATCTGGTCAATGTCCGCAATCTGGTCGCAGATCGTCTGCAGGGCCTTGGTCACGCCTCCCGTGGCATCATGCATGCGCGCGATTTCAGTGGAGATCTCCTCGGTCGCCGAGGTCGTCTTGCGGGCCAGCTCTTTCACTTCGGCGGCAACCACGGCAAACCGCGGCGGCTTACTCGCCCGTGCGCGCCGCCTCAATGGTCGCATTCAGCGCCAGCAGGTTGGTTTGCGGGCAATCTGCGAGATCATCCGCACCACCCCGCCCACGCGCGACGACACAGCCGTAAGCTGCTCCATCACCGGGCTGGCGCCGGTGGCATGCCGCGAGGCCTCCTGGGCCAGCGTCGCGCACTCCCGCGTCTGGCCGGCCACCTCACTGAAGGACGCGCTGATGCGCTGCGTGGCCTGGGCCACGCTCGACATGCTCACCGAGGACTGCTCGCTGGCCGCCGCCAGCAGATTCGCTTCGTCGGTGGTATGCCCGGCCATGCCCGATAGCTGTTTGGCCGTGGCCCTCATCTCGGTCGCCGACGAGGCCAGCGTGGCGATGATCTGATCCAACTCGCCGGCCAGTTCCCGCCGCTGCCGCTCGGAGTCCTTCAGCGCCGCCGCCTGCCGCGCCATCTCGTCGGTGGCGGCGTTGATCACGCCCGAAGCGTGCCGGAAACTGCCTTGCATGCCCCGCAACAGCACACGCCGGAAGAACTTGCCATGCGCGGCGTGATCGAGCGAGGCCCGCGATTCGCGCACAAACGCATCCGTCATGTCCAGCATCTGGTTGATGGCATGGCCCAGCCTCGCCGCCTCGCCCGCTTCGGGCAGATGCAGCATGCGCGGCTCCAGGTCGCCCTTGGCGGCCCGTTCGCACACGCGCACCGCCTCCTCAAACCAGTGCCGGTAGTGTGCCAGTTGTTCCTTATCTTCTGTGGGTGCCACGGCCTTCGGTTTCATAGCGCAAACACAAACTCCTCATACGGTTTCCCGGCTTCGGCCAGGGCCGCTTCCAACAGCCGCAGCGAGGCCTTCATCCCCTCGCCCGCGTTGGCGTGCCGCTGCTCTTCGGCCAACAGCAGCCGGTACAACTCCTCGCACTGCTCCACCGCCTTGCGCTCCGGCACGCGGCGGTTGGAGTGATACCCCATAATCCGCCCCGCTTCGTCAAACGTTGGCGTTACATGGGCCAGCACCCAGTAGTGATCGCCCGAGCGGCACATATTCTTCACATACGCGAAAATCTCGCGCCCGGCCCCCACCGTCTCCCAGAGCAACTGAAACACCGCCCGCGGCATGTCGGGATGGCGGATCAGGTTGTGCGGCTGGCCCAGCAACTCCTCTTCGCTGTAGCCGGAGATGCCGACAAATACCTCGTTGGCATAAGTGATGATGCCTTTCAGATCCGTCTTGCTGACGATGATCTGATCCTCGGCGAAAAACCGCTCCACCCCGGTGGGCGCTGGCCGTGCCTTGATTCGTTCGGACATAACTTGCCTCACCCTGAATAGTGCGGGGGGCGCCGGGAAATCTCCCCCCTGGCGGCCCGCAGTCCCCACCCGCCGCGCGCACCGCCGTGTCCGCGCACAACTGAACCCGGTTTGTCCGCGCGCCCGCCCTGCGAAACTCCCCCGCCCCTCCGCAGCTGCGTCGTATCCTGGAGGATCGCTCCCCCCCAACTCCCCATGGCCCACCAGGGTAAGCCCCCCTCCGGCACGACCGGCTCGCAACCGGACACGCCCGCCGGCATGGCGCCCGCCCCCACTCCGCTCGCCGGCGTCGAGCCCGCCTCCCTCACCCCAGGCACGCTCAGCCCCGGGACTCTCAGCCCAGGGACTCTCAGCGAGGAATCCCGCACCACCCTCCGCCAGGTGGTCCTTCTGGCCGCGCAACGCGTCGCGCAGATCGCCGCCGGGTTCCTCTACGTCGCCCTCATCCCGCGTGCCATGGGACCGGAGGTCTACGGCCAGTTCACCACGCTCCAGTCCATCTCCCTCTGGTTCAGCATGCTCAGCGGACTGGGCGCGCTGTCGATGATGACCCGCTTCGTCCCCGAGTTCATCCAGCGCAACGACTCGGCCGGCCTGCGCAAACTCTGCGCCTCGTTGCTCACCCTCCGCCTCGGCACAGCCGCGGCCGGCGCGCTGATCTACTTCGCGCTCGTGCCGCTCTGGTTTGGCGATCTGGACTGGCTCGCGGTCGCGCTCGTGTCGGCGACGATCTCGCTCCGCGTCGCCTCCGGACTGCCCTTCACCCTCCTCCTCGGTCTGAACCTGGCCTCGCGCTGGGGCGCCGCCGAAATGCTGCGCCGCCTGCTGCTGTTTCCCCTCACCTACGGCGGGTATCACCTGGCCGGCCTGGCCGGGGCTTGCGCGGCGCCGCTGGCAGTCGAGTTGCTCCTCCTCCTGCTCGGCCTGTGGTGGACGCGCGGCTACATCCCCCCGCCCACGCTCTCCCTCGACCGCGCCTTCATGAAGCCGTATCTCTCCTTCAGCGCCGTGTTCTTCGCCGGCAACCTCCTCATCATGGCCTTCCAACAGGGCGGCACACCGCTCGTCCGCCTCATCTCCGGCCATTACGCCGAGGCCGGCTATTACTCCATCGCCTTCAGCGCTTACCTCGCCGGCTCGGCCACGCTGTGGAAGCTCATCAGCGGCTTCGGTGCCCTGTTTTCCTCGCTCCAGATGCAAGGGCGAACGCACGAGCTGGCCGCCTGGACCAACCGCCTGCTGGTCGGCCTGGCCATTGCCGGCGTGCTCGCCACGGCGCTCCTCTATAGCTGCGCCGATCTGGCTGTCGAGCGTCTCCTGGGCGAAGCCTACCGGCCCGTGGCCCCCTCTTGTGGCCGTTGAGCATCGCCGGACTGCTCACCGGCCCGGCCACGATTGCCCGTGTCCTGTCGGTTAGCTTCAACCTCGGCCGGGCCGCCGGCATCGGCGCTGCCCTGCAGTTGCTGCTCTTCGGAGTACTCAGCTACCTGCTCGTTCCCACCCAGGGCAGCATGGGCGCGGCGTGGGCTGTGCTCGCGGCCGGGGCTGTCTACAGCGGCTATACGACTTGGCGCGTGCGCACCGCCTTCACGTTCGACCTCCTGCCGTGGGGAGAAGCCGTCGCCTGGGGTCTGGCCCTCTCCCCTGCTCTGGGTAGGGTCCATCCCTGAACCGCTTCGCCTGCTGGTATTCGTGCCGGTGTACCTGGCGGTGTTGCTGGCCCGCCGCCTGGTGCGCCTCTCCGACGCGCGGCTGCTTGTGCGCGCCCTGCGCTCCCGGCAGGCCTGACCGCTGCACCGCGTGGAACTGGAGTTCATAATTTTCTCTCCCTGGCCGAAATGATCGTAGGCGCAGACTCCCTGCGCGTGAACACACATGTCGTCCCTCACCGGGCCACATCCCGTCGCCTCGAACTTCCGGCCGCCGCGCCCGGTCGCGCCTCCCGTCCAGGAAACCTACGCCGACCGCGTTGCCGAGCTGTTGCGCGCCCTCGGCGAGCTGACACGCCTTCATCCCGTCTCCACCGGCCTGATCGCCGCTTACCCCCATCCCCGTCGGGTTGGAGCCCTCGGCCGAGGCGCTGCTGCGCAGCGAGCGCGCCATCGCCGAGATCCGCGACCGGCTGGGGGCCGAACTGCGCTATGAGCACGACCGTGCGGCAGCCCTGGAACTGGTTGCCCGCCATGAGCCTCAGGAGGCGGTGGCCGACGCCATCCTGCGCATGATCGTCCACCAGGACCCGGCTGCCTCGGTCGCCCTCTTCACTCGCGACGAGGCCGGACTGCGGCTCGCCGCTTGGCGCGGCCTCCCCGGCGAGATGGCCGCCTCCCTCCAAACCGACCCCCCTGAGGCCGACTCACCGGCGGTGGCTGCCGCGGCGTCCGGCGGACAGGTGGTCCTCACCCCCTCGGCAGCCCAACTGCCCAACCTCGACCCGTTCCGCCAGATTCTGCTGGCCCACGGCTTCCGCGCTTGCGCGGCCTGGCCCGCCGTCTGCGGCGAAGGCCAGGTGCTGGCCATCCTCTGCCTCTGCCTGACCCAGGAGGGCCCACCGCCGGACCACGCGCGGCCCCTGCTCGAAGGCGCCGCCCGCACCGCCGCCATCGCCCTGGAAAGCCGCCGCACCTATACCGAACTCGCCTACCAGGCCCAGCACGATACCCTCACCTCGCTGCCCAACCGCCTCTGTTTCCACGACCTCACACGCCAGGCCGTCGGCTCGGCCCGCCGCCGCGGCCACCGCCTCGCCCTGATCCGCATCGACCTGGACAATTTCAAGCACATCAACGACATCTTCGGCCATCGCGGCGGCGATGCCCTGTTGCGCGAAGTGGCCCGCCGGCTGCGCCCGGCCGTCCGCGCCGCCGACTCGGTGGCCCGCATGGGGGGCGATGAATCCGCCGTCCTGCTGCACGAGGTCGACGGCCCCGACGGGGCCGCCCAGGCCGCCTGCAAACTGCGCGCCTGGTCTCGGTCCCCGTCCTCTACCAGGGACTGGAGATCTCGGCCACCGGTAGTGCCGGCGTCAGCCTCTTCCCCGATCACGCCAACGACGCCGAGTCGCTCCTCTGCCGCGCCGACGCCGCCCTCGATACCGCCCGCTCCCGCGGCCGCGACTGCTTCCACGTCTTCACGCCCGAGGCCAGCGCCGGCATCCACGAGCGCATCACCCTCGAGTTTCAACTCCGCCGCGCCCTTGAGCAAAACCAGTTCCACCTCCTCTATCAGCCGCAGTTTTCCGCCTCCACCTGCCGCATCACTGGCGTGGAAGCGCTGCTGCGCTGGGACACGCTAAGCGGCCTCATCCCGCCGGACCGCTTCATTCCCATCGCCGAATCGCTCGGCGTCATTGTCCCCATCGGCCGCTGGGCCCTCGAACAGGCCTGCCGCCAGGCCGCCTGCTGGGCCGCCCTGGGCTACCGCCTGCGCATGGCCGTCAACGTCAGCGCCATCCAGTTTGCCCGCCCCGACTTCACACAAACCGTGCTCGAGGTGGTCGGCTACACCGGCATCGATCCTCCCTGCTCGAACTCGAACTCACCGAATCCTGCCTCATGTGCGACCCGGCCCTGGTCCGCTCCCAAATGGACGCTCCTGCGCGCGGCCGGCATCCGCCTTTCGCTGGACGACTTCGGCACCGGCTACCCTCGCTCAGCTATCTCCACCACCTCCCCGTCGATGCCATCAAGATCGACCGCTCCTTCATCCGCGACCTCGGCACCGACTCAGCCAACGCGCGCCTCGTTGGAGGCTGTCGTCCGTATGGCCCAGTCGCTCCAACTCACCGTCGTCGCCGAGGGCGTCGAAAACCAGTGCCAGCTGGCCGTGCTGAGCGATCTCGGCTGCGAGTACGTGCAGGGCTTCCTCTTGAGCGTCCGCACACACCGGAGTCGATCGAACAGTTGCTCTCGGAGCGGCGCTGATCCACCGTCCCCTTTGTTCCCCGCCCCCACCGCCACACCCTACAGCGCCCTCACTTCGCCACCCACACCCCCACTTGGCATCCTGCCCGCCAATTTGATACCGTTCCCTGTATCGAGCGAGAAGGAGACCAGCCATGAACTCACGCCGCCACTTCCTCAAGATCGCCGCCGGCGCAGCCGCCGCCACGCTGCCCATGCCGGCCGCCGCCAAGCGCTCAGCCACCGATTGGGTCCCGCTTGGCAACTCCGGCGTGAAGGTGACGCGCCTCGCCTTCGGCACCGGCACCTATGGCGGACGCGTCCAGCGCGAACTCGGCCAGGACAAGTTCACGCGCCTCGTGCGCCACGCCTACGACCGCGGCATCCGCTTCTTTGAGACCGCCGACAACTACGCCGAAATGCACGAAATGCTCGCCATCGCCCTCAAGGGCATCCCGCGCGACACCTACCGCCTGATGACCAAGTTCCGCCTCCGCGAAACCGAAACCGTGCCGGCCACGCTTGACCGCTTCCGCCGCGAAACCAACTCCGAATACTTCGACATCGTCCTGCTTCCACTGCGTGCGCGCCCACGACTGGTCGGGCGAGTTCGCCCGCTTCCGCGACGGCCTCCTCTGAGCCAAGCATAAGAAGACGCTGATCGCCCACGGCGCCTCCTGCCACGGTCTCTCCCCTGCGTACCTTCGCCGGCAACAACTGGCTCGACGTCGCCCTCATGCGCATCAATCACGACGGCGCTTCGCATGGACCGTCTGGAACGCAACGACACCTCCGAGAAGGGCAACGTCCCGGAAGTCACCAACCACGTCGCCAACGTGCACAAACAGGGCACCGGCGTCATTGGCATGAAGATCATCGGCGAAGGCCAGTTCACCGATGCGGAACAACGCGAAAAGTCCATCCGCTACGTGATGGGCCTGGGCACGGTGGACGCCGTCACGATCGGCTACAAATCGCCCGCCGAAATCGACGAGGCCATTGCCCGCATCAACAGCGCCTTGAACTCCTGAGGCTCAGCCTGCGGGCCGCGCTCAATCATCCCAACCTCGCCCACCCAATCCTGACTCTTGCGTACGTCCAAAAGGGCGGCGCTCGCTCGTTCCCGGTGATACAATCCAGCCGACCACGCGTGTCACCCCCGCATACAGGAAGGAGTCGTACTGCATGAAGCCGTCACTCGTTCATCTCCTCGATCGAGCTCATTTATCCGCCAACAAACCCGCCCCGCGCTGCGCATCTCGTTCCCAGGTGGAACCAGCCGCCGCGACTGGCTCCGCACTGCCGCCACGGCGCCGCCGCCTTTAGCTTCTGGGACGACCAGACCATCGAAGCCTACCAGCAGCGCGTCAACACCAACTCCAAAACCGTCGGATCTGAAGATCACCGACCTCCGCGTGGCCACCATCGTCGGCGCCCCCATGATGGTCCCGCTCATTCGCATCGACACCAACCAGGGCATCTATGGCCTGGGCGAGGTCCGCGACGGAGCCAGTGAGAAGTACGCGCTCGTGCTCAAGAGCCGCCTGCTCGGGGAGAACCCGTGCAACGTCGACAAGATCTTCCGCAGGATTAAACAGTTCGGCGGCCATGCGCGGCAGGGCGGCGGCGTCTGCGGCGTCGAAATGGCGCTCTGCGACCTCGCCGGCAAGGCCTACAACGTCCTGGCCTACCAGTTGCTGGGCGGCAAGTTCCGCGATAAGGTCCGCTGCTACGCCGACACCACCCAGGTGGCCGACGCCGCCGAGTTCGGGCGCAGATTGAAAGAGCGCATGGACGGCAAGGGCTTCACCTTCCTCAAAATGGACCTCGGCTTCGGCCTCGTCGAAAGCACCCCGGGCGTTGTCTCCCGCCCTCTCGGCATCACCAGCCGCGACCTCGCTCGCACCCAGCACATGTTCACCGGCATGGAACTCACCCCCAAGGGCATTGAACTGATGGCCGCATACGTCGCCAAGGTGCGCGAAGTGATCGGCATGGAGATCCCCCTCGCCGCCGACCATTTCGGACACGTTGGCCTGAATTCCTGCATCCGCCTCGGCAAGGCGCTGGAAAAATACAACATGGCCTGGCTCGAAGACATGATCCCCTGGCAGTACGCCGACCTGATGAAGAAGATCACTGACGCGGTCGACATTCCCATCCTCACCGGCGAGGACATCTACCTCAAAGAGGACTTCCTCAAGCTCGCCCGCATGCACGCCGTCGACATGATCCACCCCGACCTGGCCACCTCGGGCGGCCTCTTTGAAACCAAGCGCATCGGCGACCTCTGCCAGGAGGAAGGCGTGGCCATGGCCATGCACTTCGCCGGCTCCCCGGTCAGCTTCATGGCCAACGTCCACTGCGCGGCGGCCACTGAGAACTTCGTCGCCCTCGAACACCACTCCGTCGACGTCCCCTGGTGGGAAGACATCGTCCACGGCCACAAGCCGCTCTTCGATAAAGGCTTCGCCACCGTGCCCGACACCCCCGGCCTCGGCGTCACGCTCAACGACGAGGTGGTCAAGCAACACCTCATGAAGGACAAGCAGTTCTTCGCCCCGACGCCGGAATGGGATACCGACCGCACCAACGACCGGCTCTGGTCGTAACGGTCGCGGCATCACGATGCCTCGCGCATCCCATCGCGACGGATTTTGGGGAGGGCGGGCCATCCGGCTCGCCCTCCTCGCCGCTTTACCAGCCGTGGCGGAAACTCAGTGGCAGACCGCTCCGCCCACCGCCCTCGGCCTCGACTCCGCCAAACTCGAAACTCTCCGCACACAGCTCGCCGCCCGCGGCACCCGCGCGCTGATCGTCGCCCGCCGCGGGCGCATCGCTCTGGAATGGTACGCCGAGGGACACGATGCCGCGCGTAAGCAGGGCACCGCTTCGCTTGCCAAATCGCTCGTCGGCGGCCTCTCGCTTACTCTGCTTGTGCAAGACGGCCTCGTGAAATGGGACGACCCCGCGTCGCGCTACATCCCCGCCTGGCGCGGCGACGAACGCAAGAGCGGCATCACGCTCCGTCACCTCGCCTCGCACACCTCCGGCCTGCAGGATGCCGAAGTCGAGGGCCTCACCCACGAGCAGCTCACCGGCTGGATGGGCGCTTTCTGGCGGCGCGACCCCAACCCCTTCCTCACCGCCCTTCACGACGCCCCCGTCCTCTTCGAGCCCGGCACACAGTTCCACTACTCCAACACCGGCATGGCTGCCCTCTCCTACGCCCTCACCGCGGCACTGCGCGAGTCCCGCGCGCCGCAACAAAACCTCCGCGACTTGTTGCGAACCCGCATCACCCTGCCCCTCGGCATCCCCGACGAGGACTGGAGCATCGGCTACGGCCGCGCTTACGAAACGGACGGCCTCCCCGTCTACGCCTCCTGGGGCGGCGGCAGTTTCACGCCCCGCGCCACCGCCCGCATCGGGCAACTCCTCGCTGATGGCGGACGCATCGGCGAGCGCGTTCTCATCCGGCCCGCACGCCTCGCCGAAATGAAGATCGCCAACCCCAACGCGCTGCCCGCCCGTTCGCCCACCAATCCTGTGCCGGCGCCCGCCATGGGTTGGTATACCAACGAGGACCGCATCTGGCCCTCCATCCCCGCCGATGCCTTCTGCGGAGCCGGCGCGGGCCACCAAACCCTGCTCGTCATTCCCAGCCTCGATCTGGTCGTCGTCCGCAACGGCGCGGCCCTCAATGGCGCGCAGCGCCGCGCTGACTTCTGGGGCCCCATGCTCGAACACCTCTACGCACCCACGGTTGCCGCAGTGCTCCCCCACGGCGCGCCCGCTCCCTACCCCGCCAGCACACACATCACCGGCGTCGAGTGGGCCCCCGCCGACGAGATTCGCATCGCCGCCCAGGACAGCGACAACTGGCCCCTCACTTGGATGGACGACGGCTCTCAGTTCACCTCCTATGGCGACGGCAGAGGCTTCGCGCCCTTCGTCGATCGCAAACTCTCCTCGGCTGGGCGCGCCTCACCGGCGGCCCGCTCGACTTCTCCGCCACCAACGTCCGCAGCGCCACAGGCGAACGCCTCGGCGACGGCCCCGCCGGGGCCAAGGTGAGCGGCCTCCTCATGGTCGATGGCGCCCTCTACGCCTTCGCCCGCAACACCGGCAACGCCCAACTGCTCTACTCGCGCGACCGCGGCCTCACCTGGACCTGGGCCTGGAAGTGGACCACCGCCTTCGGCTCGCCCTCGTTCCTCCAGTTCGGCCCTCACTACCAAGGCGCGCCGGATGAGTTTGTCTACGTCTATTCCCAAAGCGGCCCCAGCGCCTACTTCTCCGATGACGGCGTCCTGCTCGCCCGCGCCCCGCGCAACCGCATCGCCGATCCAACCGCCTGGCACTACTTTGCCGGCATGGACGGCGCTTCCCCCCGCTGGTCGCCCCGCATCGAGGACCGTCGCAACGTGTGGCACTTCCCCGCCCACGCACAGCGCGTCGACGCCGTCTTTCATCCCGGCCTGCGCCGCTACCTCCTTCTCATTGGCTACGATCACTCCGGCGGCTGGGGCATCTACGATGCACCCACCCCCTGGGGCCCCTGGACCACCGCCTTCCACACCCCCGATTGGGGACTCGGCGATACCCACGGCTACCGTTTGCCCACCGCCTGGATCAGCGGCAACGATGCCTGGCTCGTCTTCAGCGGCTCCAACCGCACACGCCCCAACTACGACGCATTCTGTGTCCGCCGCCTGCGACTGCTCACCCCCAACCGATGACCACTCACGAATTTGTCCGCCAACTGGAACGCGCCGAGGCCGAGGTCTCGCTACGCTGCGCCGCTGCCTGCCGGAGCGCCGGCGCCGATGTCCGAGTGGACCGCGCGCTGGGCGGCTGGGCCCTCGATTTCGGACCAGGAAGTCCTTTATCGCAAATCCTCCACGCGGGCATGGAAGGCAGCGTCGAAGAAAGTGAGTTCGCCGCGGTCGAGGAGCGCTTCTCCGGACGCGGCATCGCCACCACCGTCTCTCTGTGCCCCTTTGCCGACCCCTCGCTCATTGAGATCCTCGGCCGCCGCGGCTACCGCATCTCCCACTTTGAGCACACCCTCTTCCGAGCGCTCGACCCGCTCCCCGGCCAGCCCTCGCACATTCAGCTTGCCGCCCAGGCTGATTGGCCCGCCTGCGGCGAGGTTCTCGCCGAGGCATTCTTCCCCGAAGGCGGCGCGCCTCCGGCCCTGCGCGATCTCTTCCAGACCCTCTTCAACATCGAAGGCGCCTGCGCCTGGCTCGCCGAGTGGACGGCTCCGTCACCGCTTGCGGTGGCGCCACCCTGGCCGGTCCCATCGCCGTGCTCGCCGGCGACGGCACCCGCCCCGCCCATCGCGGCCTCGGCTACCAGGGGCAACTCATCGCCGCCCGCTGCGCCCACGCTCTCGACCACGGCGCCACGCTCGCCATGGCCTGCACCCTCCCCGGCTCTTCCTCACAGCGCAACTACGAACGCCAGGGCTTCCGCATCGGCTACACCAAAGCGCTCATGGTCAAGGAACCAGCGGCCAGCGCATGAGTCCCGCCCGCCACGCCAGATACGCCACACCCACCAGGAAACCGAGCAGCGCCTTGTACTCCTCGTTGCGACGCCACAGCGCCCAGCGGAATCCCCCCAGCGGCCCCTTGGCCCCCGCCACAGGCAACAACAGCGGCACACGGTCCGCATATTCGGTATAGCCCGGAAACAACTTCCGCAGGTGTTGTTCTTCCAGCTCCATCACCGGGTAGTAGACGAGCACGAACACCGCCACGAACAGCAGCGTGAGAAACACGCTCGCCCCAGCCACAGCCAGGCCCAGTGCGACGATCAGCGATCCCAGATACAGCGGGTTCCGCGTCAGCGCATAGGGTCCGGCAACGGCCAGCGCTTCGTTCTTGGCCAAATGGCCCGCCGCCCAGGCGCGTAGCGCCAGCCCCGCGAGCGAAACCGGCAGGCCCACCGCCATCGCCGTCACCGAAGGATCAGAAAACCAGAGAAACGCAGCTAATAATCCGAAACCAGCCGTCACTCGCAGCCGCTGCACCACGTCGGCATAGTGCTTGGGAAACCAGTAGCGCCGCGTCATCCCGCCGCCTCCGTTCCCGCTTCGTGATTGCGCAACGACTCCAGCAGAACCTCCATCACGCGCGCCGCCGGAATCGACGCCAGCCCCGGCTCATGCTCGTCTCCTCGTTTGTATGTCGTCACCGAAGCGGCCTCGCGCAGAACCGGCATCGTATCGCAATACGGCCCATTGCGCGCCGGGTCCGTCGGCCCAAACAGCGCTACGCCCGGCTTCCGCAACGCCGCCGCCAGGTGCATTGGCCCGCTATCCAAGCCCACCACCGCCAGCGCCCGCCGCGTCGCGTCAATCAGCCCCGGCAAACCGGACACATGGGTGACAGCTCGGCGCACCCGCCGCAACTCCTCCACCTGCCCCGGCGCGCCATTCAATACCAGCGGCACATCGAGACGCTCCCGCACCAGCCCCGCCAGCTCTTCATAACGCTCCAACGGCCACTGCTTCGAGCGCCACCCGGCCAGCGGACACGCCAGCACGAACCGCTCCGGCAACTCGCCCTCCGCCTGCCCCTCGGGAATCGCAAACCGCACCACGCTCTCACCGCCCACCGCAAAGCCCGCCAGTTCGAGATGTTGATCCACGATGTGCCGCGCCGTCGGTGTGCACGTGCGCGAATAACAAAACGAAGCCAACGCCTCGCGCGCCGCTCCCCAAGCCAGCCCCACACGCACCCGTGCGCCGCTGAATCGTACCGGCAGCGCCGACTTGAGCAGACCCTGAAAGTCGATCGCCAGATCGAATCGCGCCCGCCGCAGCGCCCCCACCAGGTGCGGCCAGCTTCGTGGTCCGCGCCGGTCAAACGCGATCACCTCGTCCACGTCGGGGTTTCCTTCCAGCAGCGCCGCCCAACGCGGCTCCACCAGCCACGTGATCTTCGCGCGCGGACAGTTCGCCCTCAGCGTCGCCGCTGCCGGCAGGGTATGGATGATGTCGCCAAAGGCGCCCAACCGCACAATCAGGATGCGCTCCGGTTCCATCTACGAGGCGTGCCGCGCATGCACGTGGCGCGTCAGCGCCGCCCGCCGCTCCAAATCGGCCGCTTCCTCGCGCAGCAACCGCCCTTCGCCCAACGCATCCAACACCGCCTGCGCCCCCTCCGCCGGAGGCAGCGCGATGCACTTCACACACGCGAGCGAAGCCACCAGCTCCGCCCGCGCCCCCGCCGGCAGCACCGCATCGGGCGGATCGAGCACCAAAACAAAAAGCGGCCCGTGCGTTTCGGCCAGTTGTGCCAGCCGCCGCGCGTGGTCCGCCGTCAAGGGATCGAAATAGCCCGTCACCAGCGGCGCGCCGGCCGCTTCCAGCAACGCCCGCGCATCGCTCCAACCGAGAATCTTCCTGCGTGTATCCAAGCCTTCTATTTGAGCAGTTCCAGGGCCGTCCGCGCCACCATGTCGGCCTCCACGCCCTTCATGCAGCGGTGGTCGATCGGACATTCCCGCAGCTTGCACGGGCTGCACTCCACCGGCACGCGCACAATCCGCGTGTGCTCCCCCGAAGGCCCCGTCCCGATGTGATCCGTCGGGCCGAACACCGCCACCGTCGGCACACCCACCGCATAGGCAATGTGCATCGCCCCGGAATCGTTGGTGAGAAACGCGCGGCACGCCGCCGCGGCGTCAATAAACTGCCGCAGCGTCGTCTCGCCCGCGAAGTTATGCACGCCCCGCACCTTGCCCTCCAACGCCGCCCGCACCTGTTCACAGAGCGCCCGCTCACCGCCCGACCCAAACAGCGCCACACCCCACCCGCGCTCCTCGGCCACCCGCAACGCCGCCGCCGCGAACCGCTCCGGATACCACCGTTTCGCCGTCCCAAACGCCGCCCCCGGACTCACCCCCAAGACACCCCCACCCAGCCCTTTCTCCTCAAGCAACACGCCACCCGCCGACCGAGCCGCCTCCAGGCCCTCCAACACCGGATGCGCCGTCGCCGGCAACTCGCGCAACCACCCCGCCCGCCGCACCAGTTCCAGATAGTAAAAGGTCTCATGCGCCGGAATCTCGCCCGGCTTCGGAACAGCCAGCGCCCGCGTCAGCAACACCCCGCGCCCATCGCGCGCATAGCCGATGCGCTCCGGAATCCGCGCCGCAAACGCCACCGCCGCCGACTCAAACGAATTCGGCAGCAGCAGCGCCGCATCGAACCCCATCCGCCCAATCTCCCGCGCCGCCCGCCACTTCGCCGCCCAATCGCCCCGCCCCGGTTGCGGCGTGTACGGGATCACTTCGTTCAGCCACGTCTCGCGTCCATACAAATCGGCCACCCACGGCTTGGCCAGCACGGCAACGTGCGCTTGGGGAAACCGCGCCCGCACCATGCGCAGCGCGGGCAGGCTCATCACGGCATCGCCCACCCAGTTCGTGGCGCGGATGAGCAGCTTGTGGGGAGACTCCATGCGGGAACGTCTTCATCCTAACAGGCGGCTACAATGGCAATTGTGACCGCCGAGCAAGCGCAGCAACTGGATGAGCTGGGCTACGTCGTCCTTCCCGGCTACATGTCTGCCGCCCTCCTCGCCGAGGTGCGCCGCGAACTGGCCCGCCTCTTCGCCCTCGAAGGCGACGCCGCCGGCAGCGAGTTCCGCCAGGAGCCCGGCTCGGCCCGCCTCGCCAATCTCGTCGATAAAGGCGAGGTCTTCCAACGCATCGTCGCCGACCCCACCGTCCTCTCGCTCGTCAGCCACGTCCTCGCTGGCGACTACAAATTGAGCAGCCTCAACGCCCGCTCCGCCAACCCGCACAACGGCTCCTCGCAGCCCCTCCACGCCGACATGGGCGCCATCCCCGACGCCCGCGGCAACTGGGTCTGCAACACCGTCTGGATGATCGACGACTTCACGCGCGCGAACGGCGCCATCCGCGTCGTCCCCGGCTCCCATCGCTTCGGCCGCCTGCCGCAAGACGCGCTGCCCGAGCCCACCGCCGGCCATCCCGATGAGGTCGTTGTCACCGCCCCCGCCGGCACCGTCGTCGTCATGAATGCTCACTGCTGGCACGGTGGCACGGAGAACCGTACCGATCACGCCCGCTGCGCCCTTCACTCCTTTTACGTCCGCCGCGACCAGCCCCAACAGCAATATCAAAAAAAGCTACTCCGCTCCGAAACACAGGCCGCGCTGCCGCCCGCCCTGCGCCACCTGCTGGCCATCGATGACCCGCTCAACGACGCCGTCACCGCCGGCAACGAAAGCCGCAGCGGATTCTTGAAATAGGAAGTCCACACGAATCTCATGGGAGAACTCCTCACCCGCGATCAACTCAGCCTCCGCCGCGCCGAATGGAAGGCCGCCGGCAAAAAGGTCGTCTTCACCAACGGCTGTTATGACCTGCTCCACCCCGGCCACGTGCGCCTGCTCGAACGCTCGCGCGGCCTCGGCGACATGCTCATTCTCGCCCTGAACACCGACGCGAGCGTCTCACGCTACAAGGGCCCCAGCCGCCCGCTCATTCCCGAGGCCGAACGCGCCGCGCTCGCCTGCGCGCTCGAAGCCGTCGACGCCGTCACCTTCTTCGACGAAGACACCCCGCGCGAACTCATCGCCGAAATCCTCCCCGACGTGCTCGTCAAGGGCGCCGACTGGTCCCACTTCATCGCCGGCCGCGAAGAGGTCGAAGCCGCCGGAGGCGTCGTCCACGCCCTGCCGCTCGAACCCGGCTACTCCTCCACCAACATCGAACAGGAACTCCTCCGCCGGCAGCCGTGAACAACGCCGCCATCCGCGACCTCCTCCACACGCCCGGCCGCCACCCGGCGTTCCAGGAACTCGTCCGCGCGCTGCTGCGCGGCGAGACAGGCCCCTTCACCCTCGAAGGCCTCACCCCCACCGCCAAGGCTCTCTACCTCACCCTCCTCTGGCAAACCGTGGAGCGACCCATCCTCGTCGTCACCGAAGGCAGCAAGCCCGCCGAAACGCTCTCCGAACTCGTCGAAACATTTTTCCACCTGATTGTTTCCGGCCGCGAGGACCACCGCCCGCAATACCTCCCCGCCCTCGACGTCCTCCCCTGGCAGAAGCTCTCGCCGCACTCCGACATCAGCGAAAAGCGCGCCATTGCCCTCTACCGTATGAGCACGGGCGCGGCCTCGCTCACCATCGCCCCCGCCGGCGCGGCTCTGCTGCGCGCCGAACAGCCCAACTTCTACCGCCAGCTTGCCCTTGAACTCCGCACCGGCGACGACATTCCGCTCGAAGACCTCCTCGCCCACCTCGACAGCATCGGCTACGAAAGGCGCGAACCCGTCGAACTGCGCGGCGAATACTCCGTCCGCGGCGGCATCGTCGACGTCTTCCCCGCCGAAGCCACCCGCCCCGTGCGCATCGAGTTCTTCGGCGATACGATCGAGTCTCTCCGCGCTTTCGATCCGCAAACGCAGCGCTCCGTCCTCAAGATCAGCACCACGCGCCTGCTCCCGCTGGCCGAATCGCCACGCTCGCACGAACTCCTCCGCCGCATCGGTTCGCCCTCCGGCGAAGTCTACCCCGGCTGGGAATTCCGCGTCCCGGAAGAGCGCCCGCGCACGGCCACGCTCGCCACGTTGATGGACAACCCCATCGTCATCATCGACGAGCCCGAACTCACCGCCGCCGCCGCCGCGCGCATGTGGAAGCGCATCGATGAGCCCGGCCGCGAGTCCTCCATCGAGCCCGACAAAATCTACCTCACCTGGGACGAATGGCTCCATTCGATGTCCACCGCCACGCGCCTCGACCTCGCCGGCCTTTCCATCGCCACGCCCGACTCCGCCCCGCCGCTGCGCATTCCCGCCCGCCCCTCGATGGCCTTCCACGGCAACATGCCCGTCGCCGTCGCCGAAGCCCGCACGCTCGTCGAATCCGGCAACCGTGTCCTCTTCTTCGCTGCCAGCGTCGGCGAAATCGAACGCCTCGCCGACATCTTTCAAGAGTATTCCGTCCCCTTTCAACTCGCCCTCGACGCCAACGACACCGCCTCGCCCTACGTCGCCGAACGCCAGTTCCTCGCCGGCTCCTCGGCCAGCCTCTTTCTCGCCCGCGGCAACGTCCGCCGCGGCGCCTTCCTCCCCGATTCCCAACTCGCCCTCTTCGGCTCCGAAGACCTCTTCGACACCTCCGATCTCGTCGCCCGCCCCCCGGCCCGCATCGGCGAAATGGGTGCCTTCGCCGCCGACCTGGCCGACCTCAAGCCCGGCGACTACGTCGTCCACGCCACCCACGGCATCGGCCAGTTCATCGGCGTCAAGGAACTCGCCCAGGGCGATCAAAAGGGCGACTTCCTCCTGCTCGAATATGCCGGAGGCTCAAAGCTCTATGTCCCGCTCGAACGACTCGACCTGATTGAGCTCTATCGCGGCGCCGCCGAAAAGCCGCCCTCCATGGACAAGCTCGGCGGCGCCACCTGGCAGAAAACCAAGTCGCGCGTGAAAGCAAAGATGCGCGACATGGCCGAAGAGCTCCTCAAGCTCTACGCCGAACGCCGCCTCGCCGAGGGCTTCTCCTTCTCGCCCGACTCCAACTGGCAGCGCGAATTCGAAGACGCCTTCGAATACACCGCCACCAAGGACCAGCTCGCCGCCGTCAAAGACATCAAGCGCGACATGGAAAGCGAGCAGCCCATGGACCGCCTGCTCTGCGGCGACGTCGGCTATGGCAAAACCGAGGTCGCCATGCGCGCCGCCTTCAAAGCGCTCGGCGACGGCAAACAGGTGGCCGTCCTCACGCCCACCACCGTGCTCTGCTTCCAGCACTTTGAAACCCTCAAGCGCCGCTTCGCCCCCTTCCCCGTGCGCGTGGAAATGGTCTCGCGCTTCCGCTCGGCCAAGGAGATCAAGGCCGTGCTCGACGATGTCGCCGAAGGCAAGGTCGATATCCTCGTCGGCACCCACCGCCTCTTCTCACCCGACGTCCAGTTCAAGGACCTCGGCCTCCTCATCGTCGACGAAGAACAGCGCTTCGGCGTCCGCCACAAAGAGCGCCTGAAGCAGATGCGCAAAAACCTCGACGTCCTCACCATGAGCGCCACGCCCATCCCGCGCACCCTCCACATGTCCATGCTCGGCCTGCGCGACTTGAGCGTCATCGAAACCCCGCCCAAGGACCGCCTTTCTATCAACACCGTCGTCGCCCACTTCCACCCCGAGCTCATCAAAACGGCCATCGAACAGGAACTCGCCCGAGGCGGCCAGATCTACTTCCTCCACAACCGCGTCGACTCCATCTTCATGCGCGCCAGCTTCCTCCAGGAACTCGTCCCGGAATGCCGCATCGGCGTCGGCCACGGCCAGATGGGCGAATCCGAACTCGAGCGCGTCATGCTCGGCTTCGTGAAGCATGAGTTCGACATGCTCGTCTCCACCACCATCGTCGAAAACGGTCTCGACATCCCGCTCGCCAACACCATCATCATTGAGCGCGCCGAACGCCACGGCCTGAGCGAGCTCTACCAGCTTCGCGGCCGCGTCGGCCGCTCCAACCGCCGCGCCTACGCCTACCTGCTCGTGCCCGAGGACGCCGAACTCACCGACGTCGCCCGCAAGCGCCTCGCCGCCCTGCGCGAATTCTCCGACCTCGGCGCCGGCTTCAAAATCGCCGCTCTCGACCTCGAACTCAGAGGCGCGGGCAACCTCCTCGGCGGCGAACAGCACGGCCATATCGAAGCCGTCGGCTACGACATGTACCTCAAGCTCCTCGAACAAACTATGCAGGAGCTACGCGGCGAAACCGTCGCCCCCGAAATCCACGCCACCCTCAACCTCGGCCTCGACCTCCGCATCCCCACCACCTACATCAGCGACGAAACCCAACGCCTGCGCGCCTACAAGCGCATCGCCGGAGCCGCCAACGCCGACGAGGCCCGCTCCATTCTCGAAGAACTGGAAGACCGCTACGGCACACCGCCCGATTCCCTCCGCCTGCTGCTCCGCTTCGCCGTGTTGAAGAGCGGCGCCGAAAAGCTCGCCATCGAAACCATCGACCGCCGCGGCGGAGCCATCAACGTGAAGTTCCACCCCGGCTCGCAGGTCGACCCCATGCAGCTCATGGAGGTCGTCCGCGCCACGCAGGGCGCATCGTTCACACCCGCCGGCGTCCTGCGCGTGCCGTTGCCCTCGGGCGCAACACCCGCCGCGTTGCTCGAAAGCGCCGAGCGCCTGCTCGTGGGCCTCGCCCCCAAGTAGCGCCTGCGAAGGCTCATCTACAAACAGCCCCCTACAACTGGTTGTCCGGAATCGGCGGCCACACCTTCTCTTTGAAGTTCTCGTCCACCACGCGGTGAGCCGTTCCCGGCGGCAACACCTGCAGCGTTTTCAGGAACTCGATGATCGCGTCCTGATCCGCCGCCGGCAGTGCCATGAACGCATTGCGCGAAGCCAGCCCCTCGCCGCCATGCGCCAGAATCGAACCGCGCATCGTCGTGCACATGCCGTGATGCATATAGGGCGGTGAGTTGGCCGCGTCCCACAACCGCTTCGTCAGGAACCGGCAATTGCCTCCAAAGAAGGCCGCCGATCCTGCCGCCTGCTGCATGTCCAGCGGCTCCGGTTCATCCAGGGGCGCCCGCCCCGCCGCACATGTTGTGCAGCTTCATGTCCGTGTACGCCGGCACAGCCACCGTGCCTGAAAACGGCTCCAACCGCAGCCTCGGCAAGGGCAGCAGCGCCGAGTTGAGATCCACAGTCACCACCGGCGTATCGGCCGGCGTCGCGTTGCCCGCCGGGTTGTACGGATTCGGCTCCGTGAACTGGTGCCCGCCATAGCTCAGCAGCAGCGACGGCGTGTGGCACGAAGCGCAGCCCGCCGTCTCAAACAGCTTCTCGCCGCGCAACACCGCCGCCTCCACCTCCGGCACATTGGGAATCACCCGCCCCGGCGCGGCCATCACCGCCTGAAACAGCGTCGCCGCCGTCACGTCATCCTTCGTCAACTCATTCACAAATCCATCGCCATCGGCATCCACACCCTCCCCAAACCGCTCCACTGATTGAATCCCATGGTGATGGTTGTAAGCGTTGTTCGTAAACTCGCGCAGCGACACCACCGCCCCCGCCTGGTGCCACGGCCGGATGAGCAGGCTCGGCCCCTCCTGCCCGTTCGTTCCCAGGCTCAGCGCCCCCAGGCCCTCCACCTTCGAAACATCCCACGCCCCATCGGCCCGCCGCGAGAGTTCGCCAAAGTACACACCCTTGGCCCGCAGCGCCGCCGTCTGTCCGGGCGCGATCTGGTCGCGAATCGCCCGCAACTCCGCCGTCATCTGCCGCGCCAGCATCTCCAGATAGCCCGCCCCAAACATCCCCGGCGTCGCACGGAAATTCGACATCTCCTGCAGCGTCGGCTGCTTCCCCGACTCGTCGCGCGCCCCGCGGCCTGGGATGAGATCCTTCTCGTCCAGCGTCACAAAAGTCAAACCGCTGCCCCAGTACAAACACATTCCCCACAAAGTCCCCGCTGCCGCCCGCAATGCCAAACGGCCCGTCATGACACCCGCTGCACGCATTCGCGTCCGGACCGCTCAGCCGGTTGAACGACCGCATCCCCGTCAGCGGCGACGCCGGATCGCTCAGCGGCTTGCCCGTGCCCTTCGTCAGCGGACGCCCCACGCCCTCCTGATCCGTCCAACTGGCCGAGAACAAGGTCTGGCCATGCCGCAGTACTTCCGTCACCGGCAACCGCCCCGCTTCGCCCGCCGCCAGGTGCCTCGGCGCGGCCACCTCTTTGCCAATCAGCGCCGCCGTCTGGCCATCCAAGCTCGGCGCAATCGCCAGCGCCACTCCGAAACACAACAGCGTGATCTTCATTTTGACCGGCTCCTTCTTCGGAACACACTCCGGCCCTCTCAAGCTGTGCACTTCTGCTTTGCAATCCCCCTGCCAGCCCGCCCCGTCACTTCCCCTGCCGGTACTTCACCTCCGCCAGGAACAACCCCGAGGCCGGCGCCGTCCACGCCGCCACATCCAGGTCCTTCCCGCACCGCGCCTTCAACAGCCGCTCAAACTGCTCCATCGAAAGCTCCCCCAGCCCGATCTTCACCAGCACGCCCACAATCCGCCGCACCATTCTCCACAGATAATGGGAGGCCTCGATCCGAAACACGATCATTCCATCCTGTTCCTCCACGTCCGCACTCTCCACCACCACAATCGTCGATTCCCCCTCTTTGGAAGGATCCTCCGCGCGAAAGCACGCAAAATCATGCCGCCCGCTGAGTTTTGCGGCAGCCTCCCGCATCTTCCCCACATCCAGCGGCTCCTTCACCCACCACACATACTTCTTCGAAAACGCTGTCTTCCGCGTCGCAATCTGGTAGGTGTAGACCCGCCCTACCGCATCGCGCCGGGCATGAAAGCTCGCCGCCGCCTCTTCCACTTCCAACAACACGATGTCATACGGCAGCCGCTTGTTCAGCTCCGCCAGAATCCGCTCCGGCGGGTGAACCTCCCGCGCCGCCACCCGCAGATGCGCCACCTGCGCCGCCGCATGCACCCCGGCGTCAGTCCGCCCCGAGCCCATCACCTCCACCCCGGCGCGAAAAAAATCCTCCGCCGCGCCAATCAGATCGCCCATCACGGTCCGCGCATTGGCCTGCGCCTGCCAGCCGCTGTACCGCGTCCCGTCGTACTCCAACGTCAATTTGTAGGTCTTCTTCATTTCCTTGCCCTGCCTGTCTCCCAACCGCACACCCCCGTGGCGAAACCGCCCACTTCTCAAAACTCCGATCCTTGTCGGATAATGGAGCGTATGAAGAAGTACCTTCTGGCAACCGTGGCCTGCGCCGCTCTCTGGCCGGCCTGCGCCGCCGATGTCGAACTGCTCGAAGAGATTATCGCCAAGATCAACGGCGATATCATCACCCGCACCGAGATTGAGAAGTCGCGCCGGCAGCTTCGCGCCGAACTCAGCCAGCGCGGACTGAAGGGCGAACAGCTCGAAGCCGAGTTCAAGGAACGCGAACCGGGCATCCTCGCCTCGCGCATTGATCAGCTCCTGCTCCAGCAAAAAGGCCGCGACCTCAGCATCAACGTCGACGCCGAAGTGAGCAAGCAGGTCAACGAGATCATGCGCACCTACAAGATCACCGACCCCGAGGAACTGGCCAAGCTCGTCCGCGAGCAGACCGGACAGCTCTTTGAGGACTACAAGAACGAGATGAAAAACTCGATGATCACGCAACGCGTCATCCAGCAGGAGGTCGGCAGCAAGATCAATATCCCCAAGCCTGAGAAGGAAGCCTACTACAACGAGCATAAGAAGGACTTCGAGCGCGAAGAGCGCCTCTTCCTGCGCGAACTGCTCGTCAGCACCGAAGGCAAGGACGCCGCCGATATCGCCGCCGCGCAAAAGAAAGCCACCGATCTGGTGGCCCGCGCCCGCAAAGGCGAAAAGTTCCCTGACCTCGTCCGCGACAACTCCGACGCCGCCTCGGCCCGCGAAGATGGCTTCATCGGCGCCTTCAAGCGCGGCGACTTGAAGAAGGAGCTCGAGGACATCCTCTGGACCCAGCAGCGCAACTTCGTCACTGACCCCATTAAGCTCGAAAACGGATTCCTCATCCTCAAGATCGAAGAGCGCCACAAAGCCGGCCTCGCCGCCCTCGAAGAGGTGGAAAGCGAGATCTCCGAAAAGCTCTACATGACGCGCTTCCAGCCCAAGATCCGCGAATTCCTCACCGCCCTCCGCCAGGACGCCTTCCTCGAAATCAAGGACGGTTGGGCCGACTCCTCCGCCGCTCCCGGCAAGGAAACCCGCTGGACCGACCCTGCCCAGCTCAAGCCCGAAACCGTCACCAAGGAAGAGGTCGCCGCCAACCCGCGCCGCAAGCGCCTGCTCTGGCTCGTCCCCATCCCCGGCACCAAGAGCACCCCAAGGAAGACCAGTAACGCAGTTCCACCGGCGCGAGGCCGGTCTCTTTCATGAAATCTATCTACATCCGCGACCTCCAACCTGGGGCGCAAGTCACCTCCATATTCCTGGTCCAGTCCAAGGAGGTGAGGCAGAAAAAGTCAGGCGAGCCCTATCTCTCGCTGCAGCTCTCCGACAAGTCCGGCGACATCGACGCCAAGATGTGGGACAACGTCGAGCAGGTAGTCGACACCTTCGAGAAGAACGACTTCGTCAGAGTCTCCGGCCTGCCCAGCGTCTACAATAACCGCCTCCAATTCACCATCCACAAGATGGTGCGTGCCTCCGACGACCAGGTCGATTTCGGCGACTTCTTTCCCGCCTCCTCGCGCGACCGCGACGAAATGCTCGCCGAGTTGCGCTCGATCATCGCCGGCATGGCAAATCCCCACCTGCGTGGCCTGCTCTAAGCCATCTTCGCCGACGAGTCCATCGCCACGCGCTTATAAGACCGCCCCCGCCGCCAAGTCCATCCACCACGCCTGGCTCGGCGGCCTCATCGAACACGTGCTCAGCCTCTGCACGCTCTGCAAGATCGTCTGCCCGCACTACCCGCATGTCGACGGCGACCTCGTCCTCACCGGCGCCATCCTCCACGACATCGGCAAAATCGAAGAGCTCAGCTACGACCGTGGCTTCGGCTACACCGACATCGGCCAGTTGATCGGCCACATCCAGATCGGCGTCGCCCTGGTCGACGACAAGATCCGCCAGCTCCGCGACTTCCCGCCCAAACTGAAGCTGCTGCTCGCAAAAAGGAACGCTTCCTCGACGACTCCCCAGCCCCGGCCCGCCCCGCCGCGCCGCCTGCGCCCGTCTCGCCCGCCCCGGCGGCTCAGGACGCTCATTCCACCACCCGCCGCCAGCGCCCCGACCCCGGCCCCTCCCTGTTCGCCGGCCGTCTCAACGACGCGCTCAAGGGAGACTAGCCCATGCGCCGCCCCGGTCCCCCGCGCGAGCTTCCCCCGCCGCTGGAAATCGAGTGCATGAAATCGCTCTGGCTTCTGGGCGAGGCCAGCGTCAAACAGGTGCGTGAGGAGATGCTCTTCCGCAAGCAGCTCGCCTACACCACCGTCATGACCTTGCTCGAACGCCTCGTCAAACGCGGCCGCGCCCAGCGCCGCAAACAGGGCCGGGCATTTCTCTATTCCCCCTTGGCAACGCAAGCGGAATTGCGTAGGCTCGCAGTGGAGGAACTGCTCCTGCTCCACTTCGATGGTTCGCGCGAAGAGTTGCAGGTTTATTTAAATGGCGCGCGCCCGCACGCCGAGGAACTCCCCGAGGCCGACGAAACGCGCCTGGACACAACCCTGCTGTAAGGCCCTCGACTCCGGCTGGTTCGAGCCGGTGCAAAGGAGAGGCTGCCCGTGACGTTTGTTGACCGCCCCCCACCCTCCCGGCCACCCCTGCGTCCCTACAGCGCTACGCCCGCTCCCCGCGGCTGCGAACACCTCCGCGCGGAGCAGACTGGAGTCCTGCCCCATGGCCTCACCCGGAACTGTCACCATCGCTCCCTTTGAGGGAGACAAAGTCCTGAAAATGATCAAGGCCGCCGCGCTCACCCACGCCATCGCCGAAACCGCCCGCATGGAGTGGAAGTCCTACGACGAGAGCACCGTCCTCAACGCCCTCTACGCGCTCGGCTCGCTCTGGGGCAAGGAGCGCCCCGGCTCCGTCGATGTCCACGTCGCCTCGGCCCGCGAGGTTCTGCCGCGCTACGAACAGGTGCTCGATCAGTACCTCTCGGCGCTGGTCCGCTCCCTCGCCCAGGGCCCCGTCGAGGTGCACAACTGCCTCCACCGCATCGAGCGGATTCACGACATCGATCGCGATAAGGTCCAGTCGATGCTCCAGGACGGCCATCTCATTAACCAGCGGGTCGCCCTCGAACTGGGAGAGGTGGTTCAGCAACTGGCCGCCATCCGCGCCGCCTCCACCATCGCCTTCACCCTGCTCGGCGGCGGCGTGGCCTCTACTCGCTCGCGCTCGGCACAGGCGCGGCCCTTGGCACGGCAGGCTACGCCGCCAGCGCCGCCGCCTTCACGCCCACCGCCTCGGCCGCCGGCTTTCTCGGCATGGGCTACGGCATCACCGGCTCCGTCGTGAAGAGCTGGTATGAAGTGCCCAACGCCCAGGCGCTTGCTATCTCCACCGCCGCCGAAGCCGGCAAGACCGCCCTCAAAGAGGTCCCCGGCAAGCTCGCTGATCACTTCATCGAAACGGCGGGCAAAAGCCGCGACCTGCACCAACGCTCGGCCACCTTTCTCAACTCCGCCATCCGCCGCCGCGCCCAAGAGGTCCAGATGATGGCCGAGGGCCAGGCCCGCCAGCGCGCGGAGCAGACGCTGGGCCGGTTCCACTCCGCTAACGTCGCCGCTCACACCGGCATCGGGGTCTCCAAGCTCAAGGTCGGCGCAGGCGCATTTCTGCAGGGCTTCCTCGTCGTCTTCCTCGCCTATCAGGACATGCGGGACGCCGTCGAAGAGTACACCAAAACCGTGGAGTCCGTTCGCTAGCCACCGCCAACGCCCTGCCCAGCCGCCGCCCCCCTTGGCAACGGCATCCGATTGGCGTAGCCTCCTAGTAGCAGATAGCCTGCGCGCGTCACTCTTCCTTCAGCGGCGGCCGGGATTTCGTCATCGGCGCTATGTGAGCGCTAAAGGAGATGAGCAGCCAATCGAAACGATCGTCTGCGCGTCGTTCATCACAAGGTTCTCTCCTCCGGATGGTGTGGGCCGGAGGGTGTGGTCACACAGGTGTCGGGCAAACACGTCACGTGGCTGTTATGATGTCAAGTAAGGGGTCAACCTAAACAACTATGCGAAAAGCACAATTCCTCCACCTTCTCGTTGTGGTTCTGCTCGCAACGGTGGTATCGTTTGCACAGACCATTACGGGCTCCATCACGGGTACCGTCACCGACGCCACGGGCGCTCTTGCTCCCAACGTCAAAGTCACGGGCACCAACCAGGGCACCAACGTCACCTTCACCGCTACTACGCATGAAGCCGGCGGCTATAACCTGTTGTTCCTGCCCGTCGGCAGCTACACCATCACCGCCGAGGCTTCCGGCTTCAAGAAGTCCGTCATCGGACCGTTCGGCATCACCGTCAACCAGACCGCCCGCGTCGACGTGAAGCTCGAACTCGGCGAGGTCTCGCAGTCTGTGGAAATCACCGGCGTGGCGCCGATTCTGCAAACCGAATCGACCCAGACCGGCGACTCCATCGACTCCAACAAACTCACCAGCCTGCCGTTGAACGGCCGCAACTTCGTCTCCCTGACGCTGTTGATTCCCGGCGCCGTCAGCCCCAATCCTTCGGGTATGACCGGCCGCCTCGGCGCCCGTCCCTACGTCAACGGCAACCGCGAACAGACCAACAACTTCCTGCTCGACGGCGTCGACGTCAATGACTCCATCGACAACCGCGTCGGCTACACGCCCAGCGTCGATGCCCTCGAAGAGGTCAAGGTGCTCACCGGCAACGCCGCGGCCGAATTCGGCAACTCCGGCGGCGCCACCGTCATGCTCCAGATGAAGAGCGGCACCAACGAGTTCCATGGCAACGTCTTTGAGTTCCTCCGCAATAAGGTGCTCGACGCCAACGGTTTCTTCCGCAACCGGGTAGCCTCCACCGCCCAGCGCACCGGCTTCAAGCGCAACATCTTCGGCGGCACCCTTGGCGGCCCGATCCAGAAGAACAAGCTCTTCTTCTTCGTCAACTACGAGGGCACCAGGCAGCGTATTGATGGCCCGGCTTCGGCCTCGCTCGCCCCGCAGACCTGGCGCAGCGGCAACCTCAGCTCGTTCACCAATAACATCGTCGACCCGACCAACGGCCAGCCCTTCGCCGGCAAGCAGATCCCCGTGTCGCGCTTTGCCGCGGTGCCGCGCTTCCTGTTCGCCAACCCCAGCATCTACCCGCTGCCCAATCAGGCCGGCGCGGGCCCGCAGGGCGTCAGCGGCAACTATGCCAGCTCAACCGCCTCCCTGCAGAACAACAACCAGGGCGATGTCAAGATCGACTACCGCCTCTCCGACCAGGACAACCTGATGGCCCGCTGGTCCATCGGCAGCTACGAGTCCCGCGGCAGCCAGGCCGCCTTGCCCGTGTTCATGACCTCAGGCCAGGAGAACCCCACCTGGTCGGCCATCATCAACTGGAATCGCACGTTTTCGGCCACTGTCGTTAACGAAGCGCGCATCGCCTTTTCGCGCGTCGTCATTCGTGACGTCACCGTCGACTGGAGCGGCCAGCTCGGCCTCGACGGCAACTCCAAGTTCGGCATCCCTGGCGGCCAGCCCATCGCAGGCCTGAGCAACGTCACCATCGGTGGCGGCCTCTCCGGCATCGGCTCCACCGGCGTCACCTCCAACACCGGCGACAACAAGTACATCATCTACGACAACCTCACCTGGCAGAAAGGCCGCCACCTCCTCAAAATGGGCGGCCAGCTCATGCGCTACCAGCAGAATCGCTACTACTCGGGCAACAACGGCGTTCTCGGCCTGTTCGTCTACGGTGGTAACTACACTGGCCTCAACTACTCCGACTTCCTCCTCGACCAACTCGCTCGCAAGGGCCGCGGCGCCGCCACCGGCACCTGGGGCCATCGCTTCTGGCGTCCGGCCATGTTCATCCAGGACGACTTCAAGCTCGCTCCGAGCTTCACCCTCAACCTCGGCATGCGCTGGGAATACATGCAGCCCATCTACGAAGTGAAGGACCGCCAGGTCAACGTCAACACCTTTACCGGCCAGCTCATCACACCTGGCTCGGGTGAATACGGCCGCGCCGGCTACAAGGGCTACGGTAAGCAGTTCATGCCCCGCGTCGGCTTCGCCTGGACTCCCGGCGGCTTCGACAACAAGCTCGTCATCCGCGCCGGCGCCGCCTACCAGAGCTTCATGGAAGGCACGGGCGCCAACCTGCGCACCACGCTCAACCCGCCCTTCTTCGTCGAGACCGACTTCTCCTACGACGTCCGCACCCCCGGCTCCATCGGTACGGGCTTCGCTGACGTCGTCACCGCCAACCTCGCCCTCAACATGCCGCGCCCGGCCGGCGTCATCGTGCCGCAGCTCCAGGGCCGCGCCTGGGACCTCGATCTTCGTCCCCAGACCACCTCGCAGTTGAACTTCACCGTTGAGTACCAGCTCGACAACGCCACCGCCTTCTCGGCTGGCTACGTCGGCCAGAAGGGCACCCACCTGGTCGCTCCCGTCGAGGCCAACCAGCCTCTGCCCGGCACCGGCGCCTTCTCCACCTGGACCAACCTCAACACGCGGCGTCCGCTCTACAACATCCTGCCCAACCTCGGCAATATCGCCCGCACGGAATCCTCGGCGACCATGGATTACCACTCGCTGCAGGTGACCGCCCGCCGGCGCTTCGCCTCGGGGTTGGACTTCCTCGCCGCCTACACCTGGGGCAAGACCCTCACCGATAACCTCGGCTACTACGGCTCGGGCTTCACCTCCAGCGAAGGCGCCTACTGGCAGAACGCCTACGACCGCCGCTCCAACCGCGGCCCGTCCTTCTTCGACGTCCGCCACAACTTCACCATCGGTGGCAACTACGCCCTGCCCTACGGCAAGGGCCAGAAGTTCGGCACCGATTCCGGCAAGGCTGTGGATCTCGTCCTCGGCGGCTGGAGCCTCAACTACACGCTGGCCGCCCGCACCGGCCTGCCCCTCACGGTCCGCGCTCTGGACCGCACCGGCCAGGCTGTCCGCGGCAACGTCCGCGCCAACTGGTACCGCGATCTCACAACCAACGAGTCCGCCCGCACCATCGACAACTGGTTCGGTACGACCGTTCGGTCAACCCCTTCTGCGCCGCCGGCGTCGACGACGGCCGCTGCGCCTACGGCCAGCCCGCCGACGGCTCCTGCGGCAACGCCAGCATCGGCACCGAACGCGGCCCCGGCTTCTTCAACCTCGACTTCTCGGTCGGCAAGCAGTTCAACATCTCGGAGCGCAAGTGCTTCGACTTCCGCGTCGAGCTCTTCAACGCTCTGAACCATGTCAGCTGGGCGCCTCCCGGCCTGAACATCAGCAGCCCGAACACCTTCGGCGCCATCGGTTCCCAGGTCCAGAACCCGCGCAACATCCAGTTCGGCCTGAAGTTCCACTTCTAAACTCGGATCGCGCACAACGGACGCTGCCCGGCGAAGACCGCCGGGCGCGCCTGTCGCTCCCACGGAAACGAAAAGGGCCCCGCTCCGCTACGGCGGAACGGGGCCTTTCCTTTTTGGCGCTGCGCTTACCGCACCGTCACCGTCACCGCTCCCAGGTTCGACTCGGTCGACCCGTCCCAGGCCGCAAACGTGAACCGGTCGCTGCCCGTGAAGTTCGGCTCGGGGATGTAGGTCGCCGTCCGCCCGCTCAGCCCCACCGTGCCGTGCGCCGGCTGCGTCACGATCCGCAGCGTGAGCGTGTTGCGGTCCGCATCCGTCGCCGCGAGCCCAAGCGAAACGCTCCGCCCCACCGTGGTGGAGGCCGCCGCGCTCGTCACCACCGGCGCCCGGTTCGAATTGCGGTCATCGTCGTTCGGCCGTTGTGGCAGCTGTAGCAACCGATCGTGAAGCCCCGCCAGAAGTTCTTCGTCCCAAACTCCGTGCTCAACGTGCGATCGGCAAGCGAGCGCGACAACACCGTCCCGCGCAAGTCGCCGCCATGGCAAGCCCGGCAAGCCCCCGAGCCCGAGCGCTCGCCGGCATCTTCATGCCGCGACACCCACGACGCCCCCACCGGACATCCCGTGCGGACCGCCGCTCACCGTGTTCGGCACCGTCGCATGGCAGGCCGAACATTCGCTGATCGTCCCCACATGGCCCTGCGTCTCGATGCTTTGAATGTTGTCGTTGCGGTGCGACGAGGCATATTCGGCATGCGTCGAACCATGGCAGCCTTCGCACTGCAGCCCGCCATGCCCGCGCGAGAAGCGGTACAATCAACCCCGCCGCCGGCGTGTTCGCGTTCGTCGCAAAATCGGGTTCGCCGCCACCGCCGCTGGCCGCCTGCATCCAATGCCGACGGAACCGGATCTGCCCTGAGTTCTGCACCGCCGTCCCCGTGTGGCAGTTCTGGCACGACGGCTGGTCCAGCCAGCCCACGCGAGTTGCCGCCCCCACCGCGCTCATCGAACCATGGCAGTCCTGGCACTGCATCGACAGCGACCCGTCCGCCGCCACTGCGTTGCCCATCGCCCCGCGCAGGCACTTCGTCTCCGATCCAGGATGGCAGCGGTAACACGCCGCCCGGTTTGTCGCGCTGTTTAACTGCAGCCCGTTCACCGGATCGGTCACATCCGCGTGCCCGCCGTGCATCGCCTGCGTGAACGGCTTCACGCCGCCCAGGCCCGAACCCGGCAGCGCATTCGACGCGTGGCACCCGGCGCACAACACCCCCTTGCCCGAAAGCGCCGTCGCTTCCAACCCCGCCGGGTTCAACTTCGCCGTCGCCAGCAACCCGGAAATCGCGCTCGGTGGATGCCGCTCATCGTGCAGCCGCAGCACGTTGTAGCGGTAATCGCGATCCGCATCACCAGCCACATTCGCCCAACCCTTGGCCGGCCGCGCCGCCGCCACCGTGTTCGACCCATGGCAGGTCCGGCAGTCCATCTCATCCGACACCGGCAACACTACCTTCGCCTGCGCCAGCACCTGCCCCGCCGTGTTCTTCGCCGTCACCAGCATCATCGGGTAATAGTTCTTCTTCCCCGCGTCATCGTATGGCGTGATCGGAATGCGATCGGCGGAAAACCAGCGGAACCCCGCGTCAAACGCCATCGGTTGCGGCGTGTTCGACGCCCCCGGCATGTTGTGGCCCGCCAGCCCCTGATCCACCGTCAGCCCGGCCCCGAACAGGTTCGTCACCTGCGACCAGAAGTTCGTCTTGCCCGCCGAGGTTTTGTTGATCGACCCATCCGGATCGGCCATCGCCTGGTAGGTCACCGTGATCCCCGTCGCCGAGGTCACCAGCTTGCCCTGGTTCGTGATCAACTGCGCCTTCAGGTCATTGAACGGCGGCAGAATCGCAAACACATCGAAGCTCGCATCCATGCAGTGCATCCCCAGGTCGTTCCACGCCACCAGCCGGTAGCCGCCGCTGCCCGTCGGCGTCCCCGTCGGCGCGCCCTGCTGCACCACGACCTTCTTCGCCAGCGGAAGGCCGTTGTAGGTCCCCTCCCCTTCCACGGAAACCAGCGCCCCCAGCGCCACTCTTCCCTTCTCCTGATTGATCTCCGTCGACGAGCGAACGGCAAACGACCGCCCCGCCACCTTCCACGTCCCAATCAACCCCGTCGCCGGTAGCTGCTCAATCACCCCATCAGTTTGAGCGTGGTTGCCGCACTTCCTTGTCCTGTATCAAAACAGTAGGATCATGAACCCGTAAATTACTGAGCGAGTAAGATTTACCCGCTTTCTCTGCATCATGACTTCTTCCTCCCGGCATTGGATTCGTGACAGTGGCGGGAGCCCGATTCCACACCATTCGCTCGTAAACAACTGGATTCAAATCCTACGCACAATCTCATCCATCGCGATCGAATTTCTGGTGATGGATACTGCGTCACCCAAGACTCCGCACTGCACGAACTGTCGGAACGCACGCCAGCACCAGTGGTCCCCCCTCGTCACACCCATTCCACTGTGCCGTCACCGCCCCCCCCCGCCGCGCCCCGCCTGCCCGGACGCCTCCGCCTCTTGATTGGGTTGGCCCCCCCCCCGCCCTCCTCCCCCTCCCCCCCCCCCCACCCCCCCCCCGGGGGCCCCCCCCCCCCGACCCGTCCCCCCCCGGCCCGGCCCCAACCCCCCCCCCCTGTCGTTTCGCCGGGCCCCCCCCCCCCCCCCCCCCCCCCCTCCCCCCCGCGGGGGAGGGCCCGGCGCGGGGCTTGCTCGGCGGGGGGTGGGGGGGCGCCCCCCCCCCCCCTCCCCGCCCCCCGGGCTGCTGCTCCCGTTGTGGCGCCGGGGCGCCGAGGTGTCGGTTCCTTCTCCCCTACGGCGGCCTTCCCCCCCTCGGGGCCGTCGCGCTCGGACCCGTCGTCTGGGTCAGAAACTGCATCCGGGTTGTGGACGCCCCGCGGCCCCGCCCTCAGTCGATCTTCGAAATCCGCCGGTGGAACCGCATCACCGCCGTCGGGTCCGGCGCCAGGTGCGTCGCCGCCTCCTGCCTGCCGGCATAATCACAGTAGTTCAGCACGTAGCGGATCGACTCCAGCCGCGCCTGCTTCTTGTTGTTCGCCTGCACAATCACCCACGGGCTGAACGAGGTGTGCGTCTTGCTGAACATCTGTTCCTTGTAATACGAGTACTGATCCCACAGCTCCTGCGCCCGCTCGTCAATCGGCGACAGCTTCCAGTGCTTCAGCGGATTGTGCCGCCGCGAATCGAACCGCCGCAGCTGCTCTTCCTTCGAGATCGAGAACCAGAACTTGATGATCGTCACCCCGTCCTCATACAACATGTGCTCAAACTCCGGCACCTGTTGGATAAACCGCTCATATTCGGCCGGCGTGCAGAAGCCGTTCACCGGCTCCACCACGGCCCGGTTGTACCACGAGCGGTCAAAGAACACGATCTCACCCGCGTTCGGCAACTGCCGCATGTAGCGTTGAAAATACCACTGCCCGCGCTCTTCCTCGGTCGGTTTGGGTAAGGCCACCACACGCATCGCGCGCGGATTCATATGCTCGATGAACCGCCGGATCGTGCCGCCCTTGCCCGCCGCGTCGCGCCCTTCAAATAGAATCGCGATCCGCTTGCCCTCGGCCTGCACCCAGCGCTGCAGCTTCACCAGTTCGCCCTGCAGCACGTGCAGCTCTTCTTCATACTGCAGCAGGCTCAGAACGCCCTTCAGCCGGATGTTCCGCTCCCGCAGTAGCGTCACCAGCCCGGCTTTGGAGTTGATCCGCTCCAGGTCCAACTGCGTCAGAACGATGCCGGCTTCCTTGATCTTCTTCGACGGCTCCACAGGTCGCGCGGCGGCAACCGGTGCGGCAGCGGCCGGTGCGGCGGTAACCGCCTCTTTGGCGGTCTTCGGCGGCTCGGCGGCGGCGGGCACAACCAATTGGGGGATAGGGCGGCGTGAGGAAGCCATACACTCAGTATCGGACTGTTTCGACCGAATGTGAACCGCGCACAGCCCCCCGCGTCATCCTTATAGGTGCCGCCACAGCGACGCTTCCTCTTCATCCAACCGCGCCGCCTCTTCCCGTTTCCCCACCATCCAACGCCGCACTGCGTGTTGCCCGCCCAGCCCAAACGCGATCGCCCCCGCCAGCGCCGCTCCCCCCACCAGAATCACAAACGCCGCGAAGAACACCCCCCGGCGCGAAGTTCAACACATCGGCCGCCACCACCACCGCCGTGAACATCACAATCGCCCGCACCACCGCCGCCCAGCGCCTAGGCGCCGGCAACTTCTCCTCGGCCGCCCACAACAACGTGCTCCGCGACAGATACAGGCTCAGCCACATCCCCGCCAGCAGAATCAGCCCCGCCGTGGCCGCCTTCGGCGCCAGCAGCACCACCGCTTCCACAATCCGCTGCGTCCACTGCGTCTCAAACACACTGATCGCCGACAACACCCCGCCCAGCAGCAGCAGCCAGAACACGGCCCGCGCCACCAGCGGACCCGTGCGCAAATCGCCCTCCGGCCGCAACAGGTTCGATAACCCCGACCGCTTGAGAAACCGGTCCGCCGCCAGCCCCTTCACCACACGCGACACGACAAACCGTCCCGCATGCGCCAGCACCCACGCCCCGGCCAGAATCAGCACCGCCACAAACAGCGGCGGCAGATAATGCGTCAGCCCCGCGTACAGATGCCCCCACGTCCGTTGCACAATCTCGTTAATCGTTTCCAGCATGGCTCACCTCCTGCGCGCCCGCCGCCCGCTCACCGGGATGCGGCGCCTTCGGGTTTTCCCACAACTCCACCAGGTACGGCTTCATCGCCTCAAACGTCAGGCACAGCCGTTCCATTCGCTCCTCCACCGCGTCGGCATCCAGCGGCTTGGTCTCGATCACCCAGCTCGCCACCCGCCCCATATACAGCGGCGTGAACGACCGCATCATATGCCCCCGCTCCACCGGCTGCCGGTGCCAGGCGGCGGCAAACTCATACACAATCCCCGTCCACAAATCGTCGTCAATGTGAAAGCTCTCCGCGGCCGCCGCCTCGCGCGCGGCCCTGGCCAGCCCGCCCAGCGCCTGCATCGTGGTTGCCGATAGCGCGATCTTCCACACATCGCGCAGATCCTCCCAGCCCTTGGCAAAGGCCGTCAACATCCGCTCCACGTTCACCGCGATCGGCTCCAGGCCAACGTCATACCGAAAGCCATACAACTCGCATGGCTGGCTGCCCGCGCGGTCGCGCCACGCCGGCTCATAGCGCGCCGTCAGCGCAAACACGCTCGACAACACTTGCTGCAGCATCGCTGACAAATCCGAACCCGGGTCCTTGGCGTCATGCAGCTTCGCCCCCAGAAACGCCTGGCACACGCGAAAGCTCTCCGCCACCGCCGTCGTCGTCATCCAGATGTCGATGCCGAACCGCGCCACGTCCGATTCCCAATCCTCGTGCTGCAGATACCGCCGCACCATCGCCGTCGACAGCCCGAAGTCCCCGCCGATCGGCTGCCGGATCCGAGGACCATACAGCGCGCGGGTCAGTGGATAAATGATCGAATTCGTGATCGTGCCGTCGTACTTGTGGCGATGGTAGTAAGGCGCGACGAAATCGAAATCGCTGTGCAACACCGGCCGCACCAGCAGGTCGATCCACTCCGGTGTGATCGAACGCAGATCCGAATCCACCACGCAGCAGGCCCGCGCGTTCAGGTCCGACGCCATCTGGAAGATCATGCGGAACGCCGAGCCCTTGCCCGGCACACCGTGATAGGGAAAGGAAAGCCGGTGCACACCCGACAGCGGCGTGTTCAGCAGCAGCAGCCTTGGATCAGCCGCCTCTACGCCCAACACCGCCTGCGGCGTGCCGTCCTTCGAGCCGCCATCGGAGTTGATGATGATCGACCGGTATTGCGGAAAATACTTCTGCAACCCCGCCACCGCCGCACGCACCACATGCCCGATCGTGCGGGCATTGTTGTAGCTCGGAATGCCGATCACAATGTCGGCTTCCTTCAGGTCGCTGATCGCGGCCGTAGCCGCTGCCGGCAACATCGGAGCCGGCTTACCCGCATCTACGGCCCTCATGAACCGATATTAACACCCTGCGGCGGATACACCCCTCCCGCCTGCTGCCCGCTCCTCGCCGCTTACGGCTTGTGCAGAAACGCCAGCATGCGGTTCTCGTCGTTCCGCACATGCCGCAGCACCACCGCCGCTTCATTGCGGAACAACCGGCCCATCAATCCCTTATTCACGGTGGCCACGTACACCTTGCCGTCCTTCTCATACACCGCCACCGAACACGGCATCATCGCCAGGCTCGACTTCTTGCCCGACTTCAACATGCTGCACGCGTACTGCTCGTTGCACAGCGCGATCACTTCAATCCGCCCCGGCTCGTCATAGCCGGCCTCCACTAGCCGTGTCTGCATGCCCTCCACCGGCGTCGCCCGCCATCCTTCGTGCACGGCGTTGTCCTTGATCGTCTGCACCGTCGTTTCGAAGTTGAACGGACTCTCGTGCTCCTCAATAATCGCCGCGCGCGTCCACGCCACGGCAATCGCAATCGTGAACGCGGCTCCCAGGAAGAGCCCATAGAACCCCCACGCGAAATGTGATTTCAGAAATGCGGTCATGACACCCTCCAGTTCACCCGCTCACGAACCTGAGCCGGTGGGGAAGTGGCTGGATCTTCGCTCCGCCCGTAGAATAGCGCCGAACGCGCGGGAATTCCAGCCTTCCGTCTCCTCTTACCTCCTTTCTCCCCCTCCCATCAGCGACAATGGAACCTGTACGGATCGGGAGAGATTCCAACCATGGGCATTCTGTATCAATACCTGCGCGCACACTGGAAGCTCGCCGCCGGCGCGCTCGTCCTCGCCGCCATCAACCAGATCTTCTCCCTCCTCGATCCCCTCATCTTCCGCCACATCATCGACTCCTACGCCACCCGCTACAACGATTACTCGCAAGCCGAGTTCATCCGCGGCGTCAGCGTCCTGCTCGCCGCCGCCGTCGGCGTGGCCTTCGTCTCGCGCGTCGCCAAGAACTTTCAGGATTACTGCGTCAACCTCATCACCCAGCAGGTCGGCGCGCGCATGTATGCCGACGGCATCCGCCACTCCCTCGAACTCCCCTACATGATGTTTGAGGACCAGCGCTCCGGCGAAACACTCGGCAAACTGCAGAAGGTCCGCACCGACGTCGAACGCTTCATCTCCACCTCGATCAACCTCGTCTTCACCACCCTGATCGGCGTCGTCTTCGTCACCCTCTACGCCGTGCGCGTCCACTGGTCCATCGTCCCCGCCTACCTGCTCACCGTGCCCCTGCTCGGCGGCCTCAGTTCCGTGCTTAGCCGCAAGATCAAGGTCGTTCAAAAACAGATCGTCGGCGAAACCACCGCGCTCGCCGGCGCCACCACCGAGTCGTTGCGCAACATCGAGCTCGTGAAAAGCCTCGGCCTCGCGCAGCAGGAGATCGGCCGCCTCAACTCCACCACCAGCAAGATCCTCAAGCTCGAACTGAAGAAGGTCCGCTACCTGCGCAGCCTCAGCTTCATCCAAGGCACCTGCGTCAACTTCCTCCGCACCTCCATCCTCTTCCTGATGCTCTACCTGATCTTCACACAACGCATCACCGTCGGCCAGTTCTTCTCCCTCTTTATCTATTCGTTCTTCATCTTCGGACCGCTCCAGGAACTCGGCAACGTCATCAACATCTACCGCGAAACCGAGGTCTCCCTCGGCAACTTCGAGGCCATCCTGAAGCTCGCCCCCGAGCCTCGCCCCGATCACCCCGTCGCCATCGGACCCCTGGAAACACTGGCCTTCGACAACGTCACCTTCCAACACCAGTCGGCCCACACCGCCGCCCTCGAAGACATCCGCTTTGAGGCCCGCCGCGGCGACACCATCGCCTTCGTCGGCCCCTCCGGCGCGGGCAAAACCACGCTCGTCAAGCTCTTAGTCGGACTCTACCGTCCGAAATCGGGCCACATCTTCTACAACGGCACGCCCGAAGACCAAATCGACATCGACGCCCTCCGCGAACGCATCGGCTTCGTCACCCAGGACGCCCAGCTCTTCTCCGGCACCATCCGCGAAAACCTCACCTTCGTCCGCCCCGGCGCCACCGACGCCGAGTGCCTCCGCGTCCTCGAACAGGCCGCCGTCGAATCCCTCCTCGCCCGCGCCGGTCAAGGCCTCGACACCGTCATCGGCGAAGGCGGCGTAAAGGTCTCCGGCGGCGAGAAGCAGCGCCTCTCCATCGCCCGCGCCCTGCTCCGCAAACCCGAATTGCTGGTGTTCGACGAAGCCACGTCAGCCCTCGATTCCCTCACCGAAGAAGAGATCAGCCAGACCATCCGCAACGTCGCCTCGCGCCGCGAAGCCATCACGTGCGTCATCGCGCACCGGCTCTCCACCGTCATGCACGCCGACCGCATCTATGTTCTGGAACGCGGCCGCATCGTCGAATCCGGCCGCCACGATGAACTGCTCGCCAACAAAGGCCTCTACTTCGCCATGTGGCGTCAACAAGTGGGCGAAGGCCGTGAGGCCCTCCCCACAGGCCCTTCGAGCCTGGCCCCTGGCAACGGCGCTCCGCTTCCCCGCCCGGTGTGATCTACCGCGTCGCCCGCGCCGCGCTCGGCTGCCGCAACATCCGCCCCGACGGCGGCGGCTCAGGCTCCGGAATCGGCTCCGGCGCCGGCTTGCGAATGCGCCCATCCAGCCGCCCCAGAATGTAGTCCTTGTGCTTCTGCGCGAACTTCGCATCGTCCGGCGACAGCCCGCACCAATTCGAGACTTCCTGTTCGGTAATCTCCAGCACCCCCGGCAAATACTGCGTCAGGTGCTTCTTGATGCGGTCCTGCACCAGCCGCTGCCCCGACTTGTAGGCCAGGTACAACACCTGTTCGCCCGGCGCCGTCAGCAGCGTCTGGTACACCAGCGACGCCTTGTTCAGCTTCGCCGACTTCAACGTCGACTCCAGCTTCTTCGACGCCGCGTCCAGCTTCGTCATCGCGTTCAGGTCGGCCTTCGGAATCCCGAGGAACTTCACCAGCCCCGACTTCTCCTTCGGCGTCAGATTCTCCGTCAGCACGAACAGAAACAGCCCCAGGTTCTCCGAGTGAAACTCCGCCCCGAACGGCACCATCTGCCGCAGCCTGAGCAGCTTCTCATGGCCCGCCAGGTTCAGCTTGGCGCCGTTAATCGTCGGCGAAAACAGCGTCAGCAGCCCTTCCCGCTCCAGCGTCTCAATCAGCAGCCCCGGATTCGGTTCATCGGCCATCGCCCGCAACTCGCGGTACAACTGCTCTGGCGTGATCTTCTCTTCCAGCTTGGCCTCGCGCACGTTCTCATACTGCGATTGCGTCCGCGCGCTGATCTCAAAGCCCAGCCGCGCCTTGAAGCGCAGCATGCGCAGAATGCGCACCGGATCGTCGTAGAGCGTGTAGTTGCCCGTCGTGCGGATCTCCCGCGCTTCCAGATCGCCCTGCCCGTTGGTGGGGTCGATCAGCAGCCCGCGCGAGGTGCGGTTGAGCGACAGCGCGATGGCGTTGATCGTGAAATCGCGCCCCCGCAGGTCTTCGTGGATCGTCGCCGGCTTCACCACCGGCTTCGACGCCGGCTTGGCGTAATGCGCCTCCTGCGCCATCCCGATCTCGCTCACCACGCCGGAAGGGAACTTCAGTTCCCACGACTTGCGCAGCGGGTTCTCCGAGAGCACCGTCACGCCGTCCTTGGCCGTCAGCGCCTTCACGATCTTCGCCGGATTGCCCTCCACCGTGAAGTCGACATCCTGCAGCGGGAAACCGCCCAACATGTCGCGCATCGCCCCGCCGCTCAGGAAGACGTTCAGCCCGGCGGCTTCGGCCGCCGCCTGCACCTGTTGCACCACGGCAAATTGCTGGGGCCGCATGTGGCTTTCCAGCATGAACATGTAATCGCTCATGAAAGGGCTCCGTTCGCTAACCGCATCCCGCTACCCACGGGGATGATGGCGTTCAATGGCCCCGCGCAGCCGCGATGGCAGCACGTGCGTGTAGATCTGTGTCGTGGAGATGTCGGCGTGACCCAGCATGGTTTGCACACTGCGCAGGTCCGCGCCTCCTTCCAAGAGATGGGTCGCAAAGGTGTGCCGCAGCAGATGGGGGGTTAGTTTCTGCGCGATGCCCGCCTTGCGCCCGGCAAGAGAGATGATGTGCCAGAATGCCTGGCGAGTAAGTGGACCGCCCCGGGCGGTAATGAATAAATAGGAGCTGGGCCGGCCCTTCAACAGCGCCCCGCGGCCCGTGGCCAGATAATCGGTGATCGCCCGCCCCGCCGAAGGCGCAAACGGAATCAGCCGCTGTTTGTTGCCCTTGCCCGTCACGCGAATGAGCCCCATTTCCAGGTCCAGGTTGCGAATCTCCAGGCCGCAGAGCTCGCTCACGCGCGGGCCCGAGGCATACAACAGCTCAATCATCGCCCGGTCGCGCAAGCCCGTCGGCGTGCCCGCGTCCGGAGCCGCCGCCAGCCGGACCATCTCCTCCTCCGACAGCCGCTTGGGCAGCTTACGCCACTGCCTCGGCAGCGGAATCGTCCCCACCGGGTCGGAATCGAGAATGCGCTCTTTCTGCAAAAACACGGTGAACGTCCGCAGCGCCGTCAGGTGGCGGGCAATCGTCCGGCTGCTCAACCCGGCGGCGTATAAAGAATCCAAATAGGCCCGTACGCTCTCAGCAGTGGGAGCCTGATCGCCGAAATGCTCCAGCGTGTGCGCGGCATAGCGCTCCAGGTCCCGTCCATAGCTTTCCAGCGTATTTGCCGACAGACCCTTCTCCAGCCGGGCATGCGTCAGGAATTGCCGCACCAGCCCGTTTAGCCGGGAATCTGGCCGCTCCGGCGCTCCCGGTAGCTTCGTGGCGCGCTTCCGGGCCGAAACGGGCAGACTGACGTCCTCACGCCTGCCTCTGTTCAAGCCCACGTTCATTGTGCCAATGATACAATATTTGCGGAATTGTTTGAAACATAAAGGCGTTTCGTGTCTCCTCGAAACGCCCCGCCAGCAGGGGAAACGACGGCTTCGTGAGTGCATCCACCAGCAAAAAAGTGGTCGTCCACCGCTTTGACCGGGCTCCGGTCGGCGGCTATCTCGACTCCACCGAGGCCCTCGGCTCCGGCCCCCTGCACGTGCTGAGCCCGGAGGGCGCCCTCCACGAAATCCTCCTGGCCGAGGTGAAGCTCGTTTGTTTTGTGAGGGATACCGAAGGCCCTGCGCCGTTTCAGGAACAGCGCCTCTTCCGCAGCCGGCCCAAAACCGAGGGCCTCTGGATTCAATTGGAGTTCCGCGACGACGACCTCCTGCAGGGCGTTGTCCCCAATAATCTGCTCACCGTCGAACCCGGCGGCGTCACCTACACTCCGCCCGACCCAACGGCGAACAACCAGCGAATCTTCGCGCCCCGCACCGCCCTCCGCGCCGCCCGCGTCCTCGGCGTCATCGGCGGCCAGGCCAAATCCAAGGGCAAACGCGACGGCGAACAACGCCAGATCGGCCTCTTCGAGTAGCAGGCCTGCGCGCCGGACCAGCACCGGGCGGTTCCTCACCGCGATGCCGCGCGCACTTCCTAGTGCCGGTGGCTGCGCCCCCCGCCCAGGCCCCCCCCCCGGGGGGGCCGCCCGGGGGGCGCCCGCGTGGCCAGCACCGGCGCCGGCTGCCGGTTCTTCGCCCCCAGGTGAATCTCCGCCAGGTCGAGCCACTGGTTGTCGAGCGTATTCTGGACAAAGACCACCGATTCGGCGAGGAACCGCCGCACCTGACTGTATTGCGCCCAACGGATGCGCGCCAACTCCAGCGCCTGCGGCGCCGCCGAGGTCGACAGCCCCTGCGCCAGCGTCACATGCGGATGATAGGGAAATGGCTCGTTGTAGCCCAGCGTGGCTTCGTTCAGCATGCCGTGGATGCGCTGCAACTGGTCCATCCCCTGCTCAATCGAGATGTAGACCACGTTGGTGGCGGCAAACAGCGCTGGCTCGCCCAGCGTCAGCTCAAAGGCATCCAGCTCGGCCACCTGGCCGCCCAGTTGCCGCACGGCGTTGGAGGTGGGGCATTGGATCGGACGCGGCGGAAGCAGCGTCACATGCGCGCGAGGCGCGGGGCCGGCAGCCTCCAGTTCCTCACGCAGATTGTTCAGGAACGACGCCAGCGGATCCGGAATGTAGGTGACCAGGGCGAAACTGTTGATCCGCTCGGCGCCTCGGTGAGGCAGGTCCATAGCAGCATCCATAATAGCCCGGTTGCGCCCGCGCTGCGCGAGGCCCCCGCTCGGCACGGTCCTATGCGGTTACAGCACCCGTGGGGGTAGGCTGTTCCAAACCTGCCGCGGCCGCCTCCGGCTTGACCTCGGGCATCACCCAGCGGGCTTCCTCCAGCCCGACGTACTTATAGAGATAGAGCAACCCGGCATCGGCCTGCAGCAGGTCGCCCACCTCCAGCGGCTGGCCCGATTCGCGAACGTCCATCCAGGCCGCATACGGCGACGATGCCTCCACCGTTTGCTCCTGCTCCACGTAATCCCTCGGCTTCACGTTGGCCATTCCCAGAGTGTGGGCCGCCCAACGGAAGCTCTGTCGGACGTGGTCTTTCATGCGGAAGATGCGATAGGTCGGCATACGCTGCTGCCCGAACATATCACGATCCAATTGTTTTGGGCAATGGCGGCGCCGGCGGCCCTGCAAAACGGCTGGCCAAGGAGGCGAACCCGCGGCAAAAATCGATGCGCCTAAGGGTACTATGGGATCCATGAGGAAATACACCGAGAAGTTCTAGTATCCCATTGAAGCTGTACCCCCTTACCTCCCCACAGGGGTGGTTGTGACGTCCGCCTTAGTACTACCCTCCAATGCGGGCATCTCCGCCCAACACGAAGATTCTGTGCGTTTTATCCAAATTGTCACTTGACACTTTTGGTCCTAGTTCGTACCATTACGAAGAAGCTAGACGTGTAGCAACTAGCAAACAATTCTCTTCGGAGGTAGTGGATGAAAAAATTCTTCTTGGGATTGGCTCTTTCGGGCCTCCTGGCGTTCAACGCCAGCGCCACGCAGATTACAGACTCCTTTGTCGGTGGGACCATCTCGGCCGGCACGGACTTCACGGCGACGCTGAACCAGTTCTTGTCCGTTCCGGGTCTCCCGGCGCTGGCTCCTGGTGAAGTGTACGTTCTCAACTGGTGGCAGCTCTCCATCGAAACGGAAGCGATCAGCGAGATCGCCCGCGCTGAAAACCTCAGCTCCAATCCGGCTGTGATCAGCGCCAACGTCAACGTGGGTGCCCTGTTCAACGGGACCGACACGGGCAACCCGAACGCTCCGGCGGCGGGCAGCTTTGGCGGCAACGCCAACCTGGCGTTTGGCCCGTTTAACGCCACGGCGAGCGACGGCAACCTGGACTTCCTCGGCACCTCGGGTGTCACCTTCACCCCGCCGTCGATCACTTCGTCGGTCGGTTCCGGCTCCTCGGCGCAGATCTTCAATCTGACCGGCGTGGTCGGCCCCGGCACCTTCAACGTGTTCATCGACGCCAGTGACCTTTCGGCGTTCAGCGCCGGCGGTTCGGTGTTGCAGCAGCTCCAGACCAACCAGCGCACCACGGTTCGGGTCCTGTACGACTTCGACGTTCGCTGCGAAGACCAGGGGCTCTGCGGTGGCGGCAACAACAACGTTCCGGAACCGACCTCGATGGCCCTGATGGGCATCGGCCTCGTGGGCCTCGGCTTCTTCGGTCGCCGTCTGCGCAAGTAACCAACAAGATCAGAGACTCAATCTGAAGAAACGGGGCGGGCCTGCTACGGTCCGCCCCGTTTCGTTTTTGAGAGAATGGGGCCAGTGTCCTCCTACTCCCCGCGGATCGACCATCTGTTGGCGCTGAAGCAGCCGCCAGGGGGATCACCCCTGGAGGCGGCGGAGCTGTTTCCCGATGCACGCGCGGGCGAGGCGGCCCTGGCCGGGCTCTGGCTGCGCTGGGGCGATTGGACCAAGGCGCACGAGGTGGCGCAGGAGATCCACAGCGCCGAGGGCAGCTACTGGCACGGTATCCTGCACCGCCAGGAGCCCGACCCCGGCAACGCGGCCTACTGGTTTCGCCGCGTGGGGCGGCATGCCCTCTTCCCTGCCCTGCACGCGGCGTCGGCCGAGCTGGGCTGGAGCCATGGAACGCAGTGGGACCCGTTCGCGTTCATCGATCTATATGAACAGGTGCGGCGGCGCGGCAGCGAGGCGGAACGGATGATGGTAGCGGCGATCGAAGCGGCTGAATGGGAACTGCTCTTCGGCTGGTGTGTGGAGCCGCGCTCATGAAGTGGATCGCAGTCGGCGGGGCCGTGTTGGCGGCGGCGGGCTTGGCGTATTGGACCCTGGGGCGCAGCGGCCCGGCGGTGGTCCCCTTTGCCAAGGTGAGCCGCGGGCGGCTGGTGAGCACGCTGGGGACAAACGCGCGCATTGAGCCCATGGACTGGGCCGTGGTGCGTGCGCCGATGGCGGGCAAGTTGGCCACGCTTTCGATTGCACTGGGCGACACCGTGCGTGCGGGGCAGGCCGTGGGCGCGATGGATGCCGCGGCGGCGCGGGCGGCGGTGGTGCAGGCCGAAGCGGCGCTGGAACAGGCGCGGGCGGGATTGGCGGCGGCTGAGCGCGGCCCGGCGCGGCAGTTGGTGGCCGAGTTGGAAGGCGAGCTGGCCACGGCGCGCGTGGAGGGCGAGCAGGCCCGGCGACGGGTGAAGAACCTCGAAGCGCTGGTGGCCTCGCAAGCGGCCACACGGCTCGAACTCGAACAGGCCCAGGACCGCGCGGCCCTGGCCGAGGCGCGCGTCGAAGCCCTGCGCAAGCGGAGGCTCACGCTCGAACTCGACCGTCCGGCGGTCGATTCAGCGCGGGCGCGGGTGAAGGAGGCCGAATCGGTGCTGGCCGTGGCGCGTGCGGCGCTGGCGCGGACAGCCGTGGTGAGTCCGATGGCGGGCACGGTGTATAGCCTGGAGGTGAAGCCGGGCGCGGTGATGGAGAACGGCGCGGCCATTGCCGAAGTGGGCAGGCTGGAAGAGCTGCGCGCCATTGTCGCCGTGGATGAGCCGGAGATGGGGCGCGTGGCCGTGGGCATGCCGGTGGAGTTCACCTGGGACGCACAGCCGGGGCGCAAATGGGCCGGGCGCGTGGAGAAGATGCCGGCGCGCATCGTAGCCAGCGGCTCGCGGCAGGTGGGCGAGGTGGTGTGCCGCGTGGAGAACGCCGACCGCACTTTGCCCGCCGGGGCGAACGTGAACGCGACTATCCTTTCCAAGACGGTGGAAGGCGCTCTCATCGCACCCAAGGAAGCGCTGCGGCGCGAGAACGGCCTCACGGTGGCCTATGTAGCCGCGGCGGGGAAGCTGCAGCGGCGCGTGCTGAAGACGGGCGTCTCGAGCATCACGCATGTCGAGGTGCTCGACGGGCTGAAGGAAGGCGACCTGGTGGCGCTACCCACCGAGTTGCCGTTCAGCGAGGGCCTCGCCGTGACGCCCGAAGCGCGGTGACGGCGTGACGGGCATTCTCGCCTTCGGCGACAACCATCTCATCCTGGAAGGCCCTGAGCCCAGCGAGGCCGAGGCGCGGGGTCTGGTGCGCTTCTGGTCCGTGATTCAGATTGGCCGCACCGTGCCGGCGGAGCTTGCCGCGTGGCGGGTGATCACGAAGGCCTTTCGCGAAGAGCTGGCGTGGGCCTGGGTGGTGGGCGATGCGGCCGAGAATACGGAGGCCGTGCGCGTGCTGCTCGACGAGCTGCGGGCGCGGGGCGTGGCCGTGCGAGCCACCGCTGCCGGGCTCAGTCGATAAACGCCATCGTCTTCACGCCGGAGATGTCGAACCGTTTCCGGCAGCGCATGTTTTTGCAGTTGGCCTGGTTGTCCATGAGCACCATGTAGCTCTGGGCCTTGGCGAACTTGGCGCGGTCGCGTTCGTCGCCGCCGTTGGGCATGCGGTCCTTCTTGCGGCGCACCACCCATTCCAGGTCGTAGCTGTCCACCGTGCGGCAGAAGGGGCAGTTCAACTGCGCCGGCTTGCGGGCGCGGGATTCGGTATAAAACGCTTTCTCGTCCATCTTCTAGTTGCCGATTGTCTCGAATGCGCGGGCGAGGCGCAAGAGGAACTCGTCAATGTCGGCGCGCTCGATGTTCATCGGCGGCGAGAGGCGGAGGCAGTTGCCGTGGAGTCCGCCCTTGCCGATGAGGAGTCCCTGGGCGCGGGCGGCTTCGAGAACGGCGGTGGTTTCGGCGGGCGCGGGTTCGCGGGTGGCCGGGTCCTTCACCAGTTCGAGGGCTTGCAGGAGGCCCATGCCGCGCACGTCGCCGATGATCGGGAAACGGTATTGGAGGTCGCGCAGCCCGGCGCGCAGGTAGCAGCCGTGGTCGGCGGTGCGGGTGCGGAGCCCGTGCGCTTCGATGAAGTCGAGCACGGCGCAGGCGGCCTCGGAGGAGAGCGGGTTGCCGCCAAAGGTGGAAATGGTGGGCGAGGGGACGGCGCGGGCGACCTCGTCGCGGGCGAGCGTAAGGCCGATGGGCAAGCCGTTGGCGAGTCCCTTGGCCGAGGTGATGATATCGGGCGTGACGCCCCAGTGTTCGATGCCGAACCAGGTTGTTCCGGTGCGGCCCCAGGCGGTTTGGACCTCATCGGAGATGAAGAGGCCGCCGTGTTCGCGAACAATGCCGGCGACGATGCCGAAGTACTCGGGCGGGGGCGTGATGAAGCCGCCGACGCCTTGGATGGGCTCGGCGATGATGCCGGCGATGCGGCCCGAGGTGGTGGTGCGGATCAGATCGCGAACGTCGGTGGCGCAGCGGATGTCGCAATTCGGATAGGTGAGTCCGAACGGGCAGCGATAACAGTAGGCATTGTGGGCGAAGGTGATGCTGGGCGAGGGCGCTCCCGTGGGCCGCCAGGTGTGGTTGCCGGTGAGGGCGGCGGAGAGCTGCGAGCGGCCGTGGTAGGAGTGGCGGAGGGCGATGATGTCGCTGTTGCCGGTGTAGAGGCGGGCGGCGTGGATGGCGGTTTCGTTGGCCTCGGAGCCGGAGTTTGTGAACATGGAGCGGGTGAGCTTGCCTTCGGGCGAGATGGCGGCGAGCTTGCGGGCCAGCTCCATCGGTGGGGCCGAGGAGTAGAGCGTGGAGGTGTGGCCGAGGGTGTCGATTTGCTTGTGCAGGCGGGCGTTGATCTCGTCGTTGCAGTGGCCGATGGAGACGGTGACGATGCCGCCGAAGAAGTCGAGGTATTGGCGGCCATCGGCGTCCCAGACGTATTGGTCCTTGGCGCGGGCGAGCACGAGCGGTTCGCGGTAGAGATGGAAGACGGCGGGGAAGAGGAATTCGCTGCGCGCGAGCAGGATGGCGTCCTTGTCCATATGAGGATGGTAGCAGGGGGCTTGGCGACGCTTCGCCGGGGGGCGCGTCCAAACGGATGCGGCGGCGGGCGATAGAATGAGGGCAGGAACGTGACTGACTCCAGCGCATTGATCAATCTTGTGGACGCCGCGCGGCGGCGGACGGTGATGCACCATGTCGTCGAGCAGACGATCACGGGGGCGTGCGCGGCCTTGGGCGGCGCGGCGCTGGTGTTGATCGCCGGTTCGGACCTGTTTGACTGGCGCTGGCTGATCCTGCTGTTTGGCGTGGGCGCGGGCTGGAGCGCGTACCGGACGATGCGACGCATCCCGGGGCCGTACCAGGTGGCGCAGGAGATCGACCGGCGGATGGAGTTGAGCGACACGCTTTCGACCGCCTATTACTTTGGCGATGAGAGCAAGCGCGGGCATGTGGCGCAAGAGCTGTGGGAACTGCAGCGGGCCAAGGCCGAGGAGACCTCGCGCGGGCTGCAGGCGGCCGAGGTGTATCCGTGGTCGCTGCCGCGGCAGGCCTATGTGGCGGCGGCGCTGATTGCGGGATTGGGCGGGCTGATGATAGTCCGCTATGGATTGCTCGGGACGCTCGATGTGCATGCGCCGATGGTGAGCGGGCTTTCGACGTTCTTCACGCCGGGCAAGGAGACGCGGGCCAAGAACGGCCAGAAGGGGCGCAAGGCGGGCGAGCAGCCGATGGGGATCTCAGTGGAGGAGCAGAGCGACGAGCAGAAGGAGCTCGACGCGGGGAGCCAGGATGCGCTCTCGGAGACCGATACGCCGGATGTGAATGCGGGCGTGGACACGAGGGATCTGCTGAAGTCGATGACCAAGGAGATTAAGGCGCAGGCCGAGGAAGGCGATGCGATGGAGGAGGACCCGGAGGGCAGCGAACGCGCGCCGGGACAGGGCAAGGATGGCGATTCGCAGGCCAATGAGATGGCGGGTCCGGACGGGCAGAAAGGCGTGCCGCAGGAGGCCAAGCAGGGCAACCAGGGCAAGGAGGGCAACAACAATTCCAGCCTGATGGACAAGATGCGCGACGCGATGGCGAACCTGCTGGCGAAGATGAAGATTCCCAACCAGGGGCAGCAGCAGAAGGCGGGCAACAACCAGAAGGGCACGCAGGGCGGCGGCGAGATGCAGGGCAAGCAGGCGGGCCAGCAGAAGGGGCAGACGCAGGGCAAGGGTTCGCCGACCGACGACGCCGAGGGCGCCGACGAAGGCCAGCCGAGCGAGCAGGCGCAATCGGGCCAGGGCAAGGCGGGCGACAAGGGCAGCGACCAGCAGAGCCAGGCGGCGCAGCAGAGCGGCATGGGCAAGCAGGACGGGGCCAAGGAGATTCAGGACGCCCAGCAGGCGGCGGCGATGGGGAAGATCAGCGAGATCTTCGGCAAGCGGGCCGAGAACATCAAGGGCGAGATGATGATGGAGGTCAAGTCGAGCAAGCAGCAGCAACTGCGCACGGCTTACTCGGAGAGGCAGAGCACCCACCAGGAATCGGGGAGCGAGATCCGGCGCGACGAGGTGCCGCTGGACTTGCAGCCGTTCGTGCAGGAGTACTTTGAGAAGGTGCGGAAGGCGGGCGCGGCCAGCCGAACGGGCAAGGCGCGGCGCAGCGAACCAGCGAGTAGCCGCCCCCCCCCCCCCACCCTTCGCGGCTGGGGGGGGGGGGGGGGGGGGGGGGGGGGGTGCCCTGGGCGCGTTCGAGCACCTGCTGGGCGAAGTAGTTGGTGACCTTGGCCTCGTTGCGGGCCACCTCATAATACGCCGCCTTGCGGAGCTGATCCTTGCGGTTGAGCAGCGTCTCGCGGATGGTCTGCTGGACGCGCGGGTCGTTCAGTTCGCGCTGCCCGGCGGGTTCCTTGGAGACCAGGCGCAGGATGCGGTAGCCCTCGGCGGTTGCGATGATGGGCGACACCTGGCCGGGCTGGAGCGACATGACCATCTTGCGCAGTTCGACGTTGGCCTGCTCGAGCGCGGATTCGGGGATGAAGCCCATGTCGCCGCCGTTGGGGGCGGTGTTGGGGTCCTCGGAGAAGCTCTGGGCGATCATGGCGAAGTCCTCGCCCTGTTTGAGGCGGGCTTCGATCATCTGGATCTTGCGCTTGGCCTGCTCGTCGTTCTGCGCCTTGTCGGAGCGGAGGTTCTTGACGTTGGGGTCGGGCTGCGGGGTGACGAGGATGGTGGCCAGGTGGACCTGCGGTTCGGCGAGGTTGAAGCTGGCCTTGTTGGCGTTGTAGAAGTCGGTGACGTCTTTGTCGGTGATGGAGATCTTGGAGGTGATCTCGCGGTTGAAGAGCTTGGCGATGGAGAGGTCGCGGCGGATCTGAACCTTGAGATCCTGGACGGTGATCTTGCGGGCGTCCATCTGGCGCTGGAACTCTTCCTGGGTGTAGGGGGCCTTGAGCTCGTTGAACTTGGCCTCGACGTCGGAGTCGACAGCCATGAGGCCGAGCTTTTCGGCGCGCTGGAGCATGATCTCGTTGTCGATCATGCTGCGCAGGATGTCGAGCTTCTGGTTGTCGACGAGGTCTTCATTCGCCTCGGGGTTGGAAGAGGAGAATTGGATCTTAAACTGCTTTTCGAGGTCGGCGAAGAGGACCGGGCGGGCGTTGACTTCGGCGGCGACGTTGGTGGGAGCGGCCCGTTTGCAGCCGTGCGCGAAGACGAGCAGGGCGAGGGCAAGGGCGGGGGTGAATGTGCGCATGAACGTGTTTATTGTAGCGCGTAGGGGCGCGGCGGTCAGGCCGTGTGCGGGCCGTGGGATTTGGGCGGGGGGATGTAGGTGCAGAGGGGGTCGGTGCCGAGGGGCGATCCGGTGGCCTCATAGGCGCGTGCGCGCGAGCCGCCGCAGAGAGCGTTGTATTCGCAGTAGCCGCAGCGGTCTTCAAACTGGCGGGGGTCGTGGAGGGACTTGAACAGCGGGGCTTCGCGGTAGACCTCGGCGACGCGCTGCGAGCGGACGTTGCCGGCGGAGATGGGGAGGAAGCCGGCGGGACAGATCTCGCCCGTGTTGGAGACGAACATGATGCCGTGGCCGTCGCGGATGCCGGCGCCGCGCAAGGGGGCGGAGCGTTTGATCTGTTCGCCGGTGAGGCCTTCCTCGCGCATGCGTTCGAGGGCGACGCGACGATAGGAGGGCGCTTCCGTGGTGGCGACGATGAACGGGGCCTGGCGGGAGGTTTCGAAGATCCAGGTCATCAAGCGTTCGCTGTCTTCGGCCGAGAGGGGCTGGAGGACCTTGCCGCGGCCGACCGAGATGAGGAAGAAGAGGCTCCAGCGGGCGATGTCGTGGGGCTTGAGGAGTTCGTAGACGGCGGGGATGTCGTGGGCGGTTTCGGCGGCGGCGAGGGTGTTGACTTGGATGGGGAGGCCGAGGCTTTCGCCCCAACGGATGGCCTGCATGGTGCGGTCGAAGGTGCCGGGGACGCCGCGGATGGCATCGTGGGCGGCGGCGGTGGAGCAGTCGAGACTGAGGCCGAGGCCTTCGACGCCGGCGTCCTTGAGCCGCTGCAGGACGTCGAGGGTGAGGGCGGCGGTGGCGGCGGGGGTGATGGAGACGCCGATGCCGCGGCGGCGGGCTTCCTCAATGAGGATGAAGAGATCGGGGCGGTTAAGCGGGTCGCCGCCGGTGAGGATGAGGTGGGGCAGGGGGTCGCCGAAGTCGCCGATCTGATCGAGGAAGGCGAGGCTTTCCTCAAAGTTGAGCTCGTTGGGGTGGGCCGTGGGCATGGCCTCGGCGCGGCAGTGGCGGCAGGCGAGCGCGCAGGCTTGCGTCATCTCCCAGTAGATGTTGAGCGGGGTGCGCGCGTAGTCACGCGGGGCGTGGTGCGGTCCCGAGTTGGGATGAAGCGAGCCTGACATGACTTCAGCGTACAACGGCGCGGCGGGCCGGTTAGGATTTCCGAAGGGCGATTCCGACTTCGCGGAGCTGGCGGTCGCCGATTTCCGAGGGCGCTTCGCACATGAGGTCGGTGCCCTTGGAGGTTTTGGGGAACGGGATGACGTCGCGGATCGAAGACTCGCCGGCGAGGAGCATGACGAGGCGGTCGAGGCCGAGGGCGATGCCGCCGTGCGGGGGCGCGCCGTATTCGAGGGCGTCAAGAAGGAAGCCGAAGCGGCGGCGGGCCTCGTCGTCGCTCCTGCCGAGAGCGGCGAAGACCTTCGACTGCACGTCGCGGCGGTGAATACGAATGGAGCCCGAGCCGAGTTCGACGCCGTTCAGCACAAGGTCGTAGGACTTGGCGCGGCAGCCGGCGGGGTCGGTGGTGAGCTTCTCGATGTGCTCATCCTTCACGCTGGTGAAGGGGTGGTGAGCGGCGACCCAGCGCTTGTCCTCTTCGTCCCATTCGAACATCGGGAAGTCGACGACCCAGAGGAAGCGGAAGTCGGTGGGCGAAAGCAGCTGGTGACGGTCGTTGAAGCGCTGGCCGAGGAAGGTGCGGAAGGCGCCGCAGGCTTCGAAGACAGACTGCACGGGGCGCGGCGATTTGGGCGGTTCGCCGACGCCGCACAGGAAGAGCAGGTCGCCTTCCTTCACGCCCATGCGTTCGCGCACGGTGGCGATGGGGGCGGCGAAGTCGCGTTCGAGGCGCTTCACGTCGTCATAGACGCGCAGGCCGCGCTCCTGGCCGAAGGGCTTTACGTCGTCGCGGTCCTTGCGGCTGAGCGTACCGACGTTGGGGATGTGAATGGCGACCAGCGGCATGCCGTCGGCGGTGAGGCCGGAGCCGGGGAAGAGGTCGGCGACATCGAGGAAGGGCGGCATGCGGAGGTCGGGCTTGTCGACGCCGTAGGAGCGAATCACTTCGTCGTAGGTGAGGCGCGGGATGGGGCCGCTGACCGCGAAACCGGCCTCGCGGCAGACGTTGTGCACGAGGGGCTCGATGACCTCGAAGATCTGCTCCTGCTGCGGGAAGGACATCTCAAGGTCGATTTGGGTGAACTCGGGCTGGCGGTCGGCGCGGAGGTCTTCGTCGCGGAAGCAGCGGACGATCTGGAAGTAGCGGTCATAGCCGCTGACCATGAGAAGTTGCTTGAAGATCTGCGGCGACTGCGGCAGCGCGTAGAAGGTGCCGGGCTGGAGGCGGCAGGGGACGAGGAAGTCGCGCGCGCCCTCCGGCGTGGAACGCGTCATGAAGGGCGTTTCGATTTCGAGGAAACCCTGCTGGGCAAGGCTGTTGCGCACGGCGAGCGAGACCTTTGAACGCAGGATGACGTTGCGCTGCATGCGCGGGCGGCGGAGGTCGACGAAGCGGTATTTGAGGCGGACCTCTTCGCTCACGTCAACATGGTCTTCCATCGGGAAGGGTGGCGTCTTGGACTCGTTGAGGATGAGGATCTCTTCGGCTACCACTTCCACTTCGCCGGTGATGATGTTGGCGTTGACGGTATCGGCGGTACGGGGTTCCACCTTGCCACGGATGGCAATGACGTATTCCGGACGCAGGCTTTCTGCCTTCTGGTGAAGGACGGAGTCGCCTTCGGCGTGGAAGACGCACTGGGTGACGCCTTCGCGGTCGCGCAGGTGGATGAAGATGACGCCGCCGAGATCGCGGCGGCGGTGAACCCAACCCATGAGGACGACGGATTTGCCGGCGTCGGCGAGGCGGAGAGCGCCGCAGCTATGGGTGCGGCGAAGTTCGCCGAGAAAATCGAGAGCGAGGCTAGATTCCATGATCGGTTGTGGTGGTGAAGCGGCTGAAGAGGAGTTCCCTGGTGACAGAAACCTGCTCGCCGGTGGTCATTTCCTTCAACAGGAACTGTCCGGAGCGTGTCTCCTCGTCGCCGATGATAAGAGTATATCGGGCCACCAACTTGTGGGCAAGCTCCAACGAACGCTTCAACTTGGCGTCGGGGCCGACCTCCACGCACACGCCGCGGGCGCGCAAACCGTGTGCCAGCGAGAAGGCGAGGCGAGCGGCCTCGGCGCCCATCGGAGCGATGAAAACGTCGAGCGATGAGACCGCGCTGGCAGCTTCCTTTTCCAGAGCGAGCATCAGGCGGTCCTGGCCAATGGAGAAGCCGATCCCGGGTGCGGGCATTTTAGAGCCGAGCTGCGCAGCCAGGCCGTCGTAGCGGCCGCCTCCGAGGATGGAGTTCTGAGCCCCAAGTTCACCGTGCGTGAACTCGAAGGTGGTGCGGGTGTAGTAATCCAGCCCGCGCACAAGGCGGGGAGTGACGCTATAGGGGAGCTGCTGGTCGTTGAGAAGGAGTTGCACGCGGTCGAAGTGTCCACGGCAAGCTGAGCAGAGATGATCGAGAATCGAGGGCAACGTGCTGATGATCTCCTGATCGGCGGGCACCTTGCAGTCGAGCACGCGCAGTGGGTTCGTGGTGGCGCGGCGCTGGCAATCGGAGCACAGGTTCGCCTGCACAGGCTCCAAGCTGGACTTTAGAGCGGCGAGGAATACCGGGCGGCACTCCTTGCAGCCCACCGAATTCAGGAGGATCTCGAAGTCCTTCACTTCGACACGGCGCAGGAGGTCCGACACCATGACGACAACCTCGGCGTCGACCTCCGGGCGCTCCGATCCGATCACTTCGGCGCCGATCTGGTGAAACTGGCGGTAACGGCCTCGCTGCGGGCGCTCCCGCCGAAACATGGGGCCTATGTAGTAGAGCCGAGAGATGCCGGCATTTTGGTCCAGGCGGTGCTCCAGATAAGCACGCATCACCGAAGCGGTGTTCTCGGGCCGCAGCGTGATGGATTCGCCGTCTCGGTCGAGGAACGTATACATCTCTTTCGAGACGATGTCGGTCTCCTCACCAACGCTGCGGGAAAAAAGCTCCGATACCTCGAAGATCGGAGTACGGATCTCACCGTAGTGATATACACGGAAGACATCGCGCACCTCATTCTCAACGGCAGCCCAGCGCGCGCCCGCCGGTGGCAGTATGTCTCGTGTACCTTTAATTGCTTTGATCATCTCGCTGCCTGTTCCAGATACATACGGGCAAGTTCAACGTAATGTTCTGCGTTCGAGCGAAACCGCGCCACCTCCTCAGGGCTTACCTCGCGCCGCACCTTGCCCGGCAACCCCATTACCATGCTCCTCGCGGGGATCTGCATTCCCTCCGGAACCAAAGATCCAGCGGCAATCACCGAACCCTCCCCCACTGTCGCACCGTTCAGCACAATCGCGCCAATCCCGATGACACAGTGGTCTCCTATCGTGCACCCGTGCAGAATGGCGCCATGCCCCACTGTCACATAATTGCCGATTGTCAAAGAGTGGATTTCACTTTCCACATGCAACACACAGTTATCCTGAATGTTAGTGGACAAACCAATGCGAATGGAATTCACATCGCCGCGGACTACGGCGTTACACCAGACGCTGGAGTAAGCCGCCACTTCGACGTCGCCGATTACTTGCGAGCTCTGGTGGATAAAACAAGCCGCGCCTATCCTGGGGTGGGCTGAGCCAAAGGAAGCCAACATGGTGTATCAACAGAGGATACCATACAGCGCCTTGCGCCAGCACCCTACACTTGGCTGCCTCGGCCGCTCGAAAAGGCGGGCGGCGTAGAGTACCCGATCAGGCAGTACTGGTCCAAGGCGAACAATGTCACCGACTCCACCTGCTGCGACTTTGCCAGCGCAACTTCGCCCTTCCAAAACGACCGGGAATCTCCGATGCCGCACAGGAAGGCCCGCTTGGAGGATGGAAACCCGCGAGTCGCTCCATACTCAACAGTGATTCGCGCGAGGTCGGCGTTCTTGATGAACGTATACGTGAAACTCTCCGTCTTCAAGCAGTCCAACGCGCCCGGCGTCCAAGAGGATGACGGGTAATTTACAAGAGCGTTGAGCGGTGTTTCATTCACGTCAGTGGGATAAAGCACCTCAAATCGGGCCTGAGGATAGCTCGCCCGCACATAGGTCATAATGCTATCGGTGAAGTCGCCGATTAGCTGCGACAGGAACCCTACCTCCTGCACATAGGGAGCAGGGTCCACTTCGTGGCTCTCAATCGTCGCCAGTGGACGACCATACTGCGAAAAGAACTGAGCCTTTGAGTACTCATCGTAGAACGTCATCCCGACGCCGGCAAGAGGAAAGTACCACCACTGAACTTCGCCGAACTGTAAGTACGGAGTAATCCCTTCGACGTGCATCAGTTCCGCCATTCCCAAATGGACGTCCTTCCAATACTGATAGGATTGGGGCGAAAAGTTGGTCTGCAGAGCGGGGTGTTGAGCCACACAGCCTGTCCGTTCGGATAGCGCTGAGCAATTCCCGCCGCGAGGCTGTCGTCGCCGTGCTGCAATTCCAAGCTAAACGCGGCCGTCATCTCGCACCCATACTCCTTCATGCGTCGGTAGAAGGCCCTCGACCAATCCCGACAAGCCCGGTTGATCCGGGGAAGCGAAATAAGGTCCGTTCGCCATTGCCCATCCGTGCCACCCTCAAAGTGGTCACCGGAGCAAACAGCCTGGAATACACCGCTTGCGGGACTGGCACTCACGCGAAGGGCGTTCCCGTCTGACCCCATACTTCGCGAATACAATACAAGCAAAGTGCCTGTTGCCTCGGCCCGGACTGCCATGTAGCCTCGATTGAGCTCCAGCTCAAACGCTTTGCAAATTGACTCGGCCGTGTCTCCAATTCGATTCAGATGGACGGCTACCAGGTCGCTGCTTTCGGGATATCCGTCGCGCCCGATGGTGACCGAGGTAACTTGGCTGAATACCGGCGTACCCACGAACTCAATCGTAGCGGAGGCATACGAATGCCCCATCCGCACTAGCTCATAAAACCAAAGCGCTCCCACATAGTGATTGACCCGCCCGTGAAATCCAAGATGATGAATCAACCACGCGGTCCTCTCCGCGGGTATGGCCAGCGAATGGTCAGTGTCCCAATCCGTGGCTAGATTGACCGTCGAATCGACAGGAAATCCATCCAACTCCTCGCGCCTTGCGAATAACTCTAGAAAATCGACATAGAGATAGGACCCTTCCGGCCCAGCGTGGCGCACTTCAACCTCATACGCACCGGCCGCCTGGACTCCAAGCATGATCCTGCACAACTGGTCTTCTCCGGCAATCGCCAGATTCTCCGTGTGAACGGGGATCCCGTTCAACCACACCTGACACACGGCGGCATTGTAGGCATATCGGGTGCCCACCGCTATCTCGTGAGTTTCATCCATCTGATACCCAATCGTCGCTTTTGCGCCGGCCACCGTACTATACCGGATGGTCCCCCCCGAGAAGTTGCCGATGGCGCTCTGCCACGCACCCGAATACCGCCACAGCGGCTCCTCATCCTCAAGCCGTTGGCCCTGCACTCCCGTAACCGAATAGCTTCGCGCGGTCCCGCTAACGGTCCAGTTGGAAACCGTAACGCCAAACTCGCTTCGCGCATACTCCCCAACTTGAAACTCAGCGGCATATGTCCACCGCATTTTCCGTACATGTTGAGTGGGCACCACTCGCCCGTCTAGCGCGGTTAGATTGCCGAAAGGAATTGTAACCCGCCATTTCGTCGGAGAGATGCCCCCGGAGAACCGCCCGCTGCCCACTAACCACACCTCAGTCCTTGCGCCTGAGACGAACCCGTACGCACCCACACGATTGCCGTTGGCTCCCACCGTGCTATTCGCCACGGTACTACCAGCACCGTGATAAGTGAGCGTCAAGCCTCTCTGGTTCGCGCTGGCAGAGGCATACGCCGAAAACGTATTCACAATCGAGCTTACCGCCGCGACGATAGACTCGATCGTATCACCGGCCTGCACGGCGTGCGTGTAGTGCTCATCAAGAAGAGATACGCCGACGTAATCCCCAGCAGTAACAGTGCCCGACAACTCCAAAATCAGCGTAGGGCAGTGGTACCCGCCTTCCACGGGCACCGCCAGCGGCCGCAGCGCAACTTTGTAGAACTCCTCAGTGGAACCATCTCGCGTCCAGATGCGCAATACATGCCAGTCCACTGTAGGATACAGGTCCGAATCGAGGGCGATGCAGTTTTGGCGGCATTCTTCATAGCTAAGTGTCAGGCCGCTCAAATCCCCGTCGGGCAGCGATCTCATGAAATGTGGCTCAATCACATTGTGCCGGTTCCATTCCACCACGGCCCAGTCAAATTGCTGACGCCATGTGCCCGACACGGTGAAACCGTTCTCCGAACTTCCGCTGATCGCAGCGATCGCCGAGGGTCGTTCGAAATACACCTGCAGGTCACGATGCGGACTCAACTTATAGAGTCGTTCGTTCATCGCTCCTCCTACAACCTGACCGATACTGTCAGGTTTCTTCCTGGGAACGTCCCTTCCCCTACTCCCAAAGCCACGATGTCAAGCGATATCCGATCCATTGCGCCGAGCGCCGGCAACCCCAGCCCGTCCACGATATTCGATACATTACTCTGTGGCGGGACCGTCAGTTGGCATAGCTCTTCACCATTTCTGCGTAACCGGACCACCAAAGGAACGCCCACTGGGCCTTCGTCAACCACCGCGAACACTTCACGGATTCCTCGCGCTTGCTCAACGACGACGGGAGGCGCTGCAGAGGTTTGGATGGTCAGGAAGCCGCTCACCTGCAGCATGATCTGCCCTCCCTGCAACACGCGCAATCCGTATCCCGACAATTGCGTCAGATTCACCATCCCGGCCTCAGAGAACCCCTTCCGGTTAAGGAATGACAGACTCGCGGCGGCTACCCGCGAATTGCTCAAAGGAAAAGAATGCTCCAGGTCACCACTGCCCACGCTCCCAAAGAACCCCCGCGGAATCGCGAATGTATGTGTCAATTGCTCAAGTGCGATCACTGGTGTCCCGACCGCATGCGCCTCAGCCGAACCGCCGAGAATCCCCCGTTCAATCGGGCACGTGATTTGCAGGTGTGTTGCTTGAGTACACCGGACAATCTCTCCGCCAACTACCATCGCTGTTCCCGCAGCAACACTCGTTGGCACAGCCCATGTTAGAATCGCTTCTGCGGAGCCTATCGACACCCCAAGTTCTCCAACCACACCATCGCTGATCTCGTTAATGTAGAAAACCTGCAACACGCCGGACGAAATCGAGGTTGTGTTGTCCAGCGTGGGGAATCCGATCCCACCAACCACGAGATTTCCTCCTTCGCGTACCGTCAATCCGAAACTGGGCGCCGGTGCAACCGCCGTATCAATGGCGCCACTTCCTCCATTTCCCACCACGTGTCGCGTGATTGCAGCCAGATCCTTTCTCGACTGAGCACCTCGCCCGTTGACACCATACACTCTGATCTGAATGGCAGATCCCTCGTGACTCGGTGAACTCAACAAACAAGGACTTGTCCTTGAATTGCCGCCGGCGATCCAGCCACTTTCAACTACGCAAACCGTGGCACTGCTGTCAGGAACGATCTGCCAGGGCACTTTGAGCGACATCGTGGACTCGGTGTTATTGCTAATTAGTCGCTCTTGACCGGCTCCCTTTCCTGATTGAATCCGTGCTACCTTCCCAGTAAGCGCGCCCGGCGATAAAGCCCCCGCCTCTACCGATATCTCGCTTTGCCCTCCCGCAATCACGTCCACGGGGGGAAGGTACTCGGCCCGCCATTCCGCTACGGCTTTGAAGAAGTTAAGATCTGCTGGCCCAACCAGGGATGCCGTCAACCCGGAATCATTGAACTGGTCGCTGATCGGCACCTCTTGGGCCACCTGACGAAGTTGCCACGGGTCGGGCCCGCGGTAGACGTTCATTGTTACAGCGCTACTGCCAGGACGAATTCCAGTCAGCAGCACTCCTGCCCCCGACACACCAAGAGGAATCACCGCCTTCGCTGTACTCGAAACCACGGACTCATACCCGGCCCCGTCTACTGTGCTAATGGCATAGTACAAAATTTGATGACCAGCCCAGTTTCCTGCCCCAGGCACAATCGCCGCGGCCCGCGCCACTGCAGGCCGGCTGTGAAGGCTTACCTTCTCGCTCTTAGGCTCGGTGAATCCGAGCGACAGTTGAGCCAACTGCGTTCCATCGGCCAACTCCACGAACTCCTCGGCCACACTATGGCGGAATCCGCCCACCCCATCACTCTCATCGCCCAGCAGAGGTCTAGGCTCACCACCATCCATCGCATTCTGGGTTGTCAATGGATTAACCATGACCGTACCCGTCGCTTCATACCAGGCATCATCATGCAATTGCGCGGCGATCGACACTCGCTCACCATTCAGGCCAGGAGCCACGGTAAGAATGCGGAACAACTGCCGAGTCAGCCCGGCCGCGGGAAGGGAAATGGTGATCAGGTCCCCGGGACGAAGATGAATCGCTTTTATCGAACTTTGGAACTCCGCGAACAAATTCCCACGAAGCCGTCGATCCAATATTCGCCGGCATAACCCATGCGCTTGCGCCTCGCCCGTCACTCCAGCGGTAACCAGCCGACTTCTCACCTCCTGCCCGACTTGTATGACGTCGTCGACGTCGGTGAGTGTGAACGTGTCACTGACATACTCATTGTGTGGGTCGACGAAGTCTACTGATATTCGATTGGTCGCTTCGTTGTGAGGCTTTGAGTACATCCGAAGGCTCGGCTCTTTGCTGGCCCCAAGGGCTATCCCCCCGAACCCGGCGGTGCCATTGCAAAATTCATATGCTGGCCACCCCCCATTGATTGACTCGAATGAGTTGGATCCAATCGGCTTTTGAGGTTGTTGAACGGCAATCGTCGATTCGTAGATACATTCCATCCGACCTTCACGCCCAATACGCAGGAGCAGGCCCGCCCCTCTCTGCACGGCACCAAGAACCTCCCCCACCGGTGCCGACTCCCTCAGCAGCAGATTGCAGTCCGAAAGCACATCTTCGTACACGCGCCCCAGTCTGTCCATCGAAGTGATCGTTTCACTACAAATCGCCGCACACGCGGAAAAACTCGCAATGTTCAGTTCGTTCTGCCCATATCCACTTCGCCGCAGCAGGTCAAGCAGTACCCACGCCGGGTTGCTTGTAAACGAGTCACCCGCAAATTCGCCGTTTGGATGATATACTGGCAGGATTGAGCCTTCCACGAGAACCTGAATCCGGCGAAGTCGCCCCACGCCGCCATCAGACTCGGGAAGGGCTAGTGAAATGCGTGCCAGGCCCGCCATCGGATCGCCCCTGCCCGATGGATCGCCTCCGAAGAACTCTTCATTAAATGCCCCACTTCGGCCGCCCAACGAAATTACATTGTACCAACCGGTCCCTGTCAGGTCGCTGCCGGCATTTCCAGCCGGCAACTCAACACCGTTCACGATTACTTTGATCACTCCCGCGATCGGCCCTTCACACAGGACTGCCTCCGCACGCAGCATGTTCCCATCTGACTGTGCTAGGGCAATAGTTCCTTCCGTCCACGCTGTCCCATAAATGATCGGAATTATCGTTCCGGAGGAATCCTCCGGACTAACGATCGGAATCGCCTCCCTGCGCTGGTCGCCATACCCGCGCACAGTGCGACTTAACGGAACAAACTCAAACCCGCTGAATCGCATTGTTTGCCGCCCCAACTCATCGGCGGCAAACATGCCCCGTTCCACACAAGAGCTTTTGGTGTATTCACAGCCCACATACGGCTGTCCATCGCTAAGGTTACCTACTCCACCGACAGCATCCGCAGAATACCCACACCCGTGAAATGGACTGTATCTCCCCCCACCCTCACCGTCAGATGCCTGTTCCCGCTCCTCGGTCGTCCGGGGGAAAACCCAACAGCACCGGCGTTGAATTCGCCTGCTGGGAATCTGCGCCCGAATTGCACCCACTCGATTTGCGACAGACAATCGAATGGTTTTGTAATCAGAATCGTCGGCGGAACTGACGATCCCGCCAAATATCTCTGCCGCGTTGCTCGCCTGTATTTCTTGCGCTAGGTCATATACGACAAATCGTACATTGAGTCGTGCCCCCTTCCACTGTTGGCTGGTCAGGAGCGCCGACAATGCGTCATCAGCGTTCGCAAGCGAGATCTGGACTGTCGGTACATACGGAGAGCCGTCCCCGCCCCCGCAGCGATACTCAATCGGGCTATGTGACAAGACACGCGCTTCGTATGTACGCCCCTCCACCACGGGCGCATGAGTCGACCAGTAGAACTCTACTCCGCTGGGCAGGACACACTCAAACAGGAACAGGGGTGCTCCTGGAGAACGCAGTTCCTTCACAACACTAATGTCTTGCACGACATAGTCTCCTTTGTCTCTCTTAGTCTGTCTTTACTTCGAGATCACAGTCAAACCACCCCTGCCCACGCAGTGTTTGCACATATTCCTCCTCGACGATTCTCGCACCCAAGTAGACTCCGCCTGCCCCATAGCTGGGCTTGTAAGGGGATGGCGTTGCTTGATAGTCCAACTCGACTCCACGTACTAGCAACGACTCCCCCGGCCCCACCTCAATCACGGCGCGCAGTTCGTCAATCGGTTGCGAGAACTCCCCCACGACTCTAACCAACCGCCATGCCGGCCCCGTCATGAAATTGGTCTGAGCAATTTGGGATGCACCCTGGAGCGCTATCCGCCCCGCAGCCGAAGCATCTGAGCGAACTTCGCAACTGAAACAGAACACACCGACACCACCCAGCAAGACCACCTGCTCAATTCCCTCTGCCGCCAGCGATAGGCTCCGAATTGAGTGGATCGCATCTCCCGGTTCGCCAGGATTCACCCTCACCACCTCGCCGAGCGCACTTGACTGCCAAGCTTCTGCCCCGAGGTCTTCCGAGTATCCGAGCATGTTGGACCAGGGATCGATAAACGTGAATCCGCCCGCCAAACCTCTGCTTTCCGGGATCAGTTGCCGCAACCGACCCAACTCTTCCTCGGTCAATCCTACGTATTTAAGTCGCCACGACCGGGTGAGGGGCTTGATCACCGCCCCTTGAACACGCGTACCATTATGTAGGCGATTCGCGCTTCGCAAAAGCTCCATTCTGCGCGTGGCGCCATCTTGCAGTACCCCGTGAGTGCGAATTTGAGGAAATAGCATATGCTTACTCCGATGCCGCGTATAGTCTGAACCTCACCTCATAGCCAGGCCTCCGGTCGCTGACAACGCTAAGCGAGGGGAAGTCAATCTCACATTGCTCATAAACGGTTCCTGTGATGGGATCGGTGAACTCCAAATACTCGCCATCCTCCGCCCGAGCTTCGCAGAACTGCAACAGGCGGGATGCTTCACCTTCGCTCAGACCCGTATACCGAAGCAACCATGCTGCCCCAGCCCTGCGGCGAGTAGTTAGCAGTTGTACGCCCCCGCCCCAGTACTCGATGCGCTTCATGACGCTTAGCTCCTCGCGCCGCAGCGGCACCTGAACCAACGCGCCATTCACTAATTCCGGTAGCACGCTCATTAGTTTCTCTCTCAGTAGCCCAGGAGGGCATCTTGTCCAGCGCCCGCCGAGGACATTGCTTGGCGCACCGCTTCAGCCAGTTCTTCCTTCCGGTCTAGAATCGATCGCGCATCAAGGGCTTGAATGTGAATCTCAACTCGTCGTTCCGTGGGCTCACTACCTAGAATTCGCCGTGGCTGACCGTCATATCGGTAATCCAGTTCATTGTCCGCTCGGCGGTCTGGCCCCATTGCCAGACTTGTATCTCGTACCGCCGGAAATTCGAAAGGGGAGGCAAACGATGTCTCCCCGCCCTGCCCCGGCGAGTTACCTCGCAAGATACCCAATAGCCCCCCAACAACCCGGTCACTCCGGGCAACGGCAAGGGCAGGCTTTCTCCGCTGGTCAGTTCTGCGACACTGGACACGTTCACGCTGGGCAACACAGCATTGCCCACTCTTGCACCAAGCCTGGCTGGCGACCCGTCTCGAAGGCCACTGTGTCCACCAAGCGGTGTCGGACCATACTCCGTTGGCAGCACAGTCGAGATTCCCGCAATCAGCGAATTGAGAACCTCGCTCTCTTCTCCGGCCTGAAAGCGGCGCTCGCCTATCACACTCGCCAGAATCTGGCTCACAAGCACACTTACTTCCGCTCCGGTCGTACTTTCAGCACGGTTAGCTCCCCTCGTCCATTGGTCATATGCCGCCATCTCGAACCTTCCTCTCTTCGCTGGTCAGCAGCGTAAATGCCTCCACCATCGTCAAACTGAGCTCACGCGAGATCGGCCGGCCAAGTGCTTTCCAGAGTTCGTACTCCTCAAGCAAGGCCACACTCCTCCCTGAAATGCTGGACACGGGGCATACTTCGGACTCGGCCCCATTCCGGCTCCATACCACGCGGATATTCTTAGAATTCGACTCCGCTAGATATCCACAACGCCGCGCCCTCTCCCATCCACGCGCACGGCATCCGCCGCACTCCCAATTGCTGTCCTGTTGCGAGAGGAAATGGAATGCGACGATTAGTTTTTTCTTTCGGCCTCGGTCAACGCAATCTGACGCTGAATCACCCCGAGCATCTCCTGAACAAGCTCCTCAGGAGCACCCTCACTCGCCTCTGCCGCGGAAATCTGATTCCCATCCACACACAACCCGTTCAGTTCCAGCACCCCCCACGACAACAGCGCTGCCTGGACCTTCAGCGTGCACAACTGGTTTCGCACTTGGTCCGACTGGCTTGCCCCGACCGCCATACTCTCGGCTTCTTTGAGCAGCGGGTAGATCCTCTCCAATAACTCAATGCGCCCTCCCAACGTCATTCGCTTCACGCGGAAACTGACGCCAGGGCAGCAGGTCGACCGGTAGACTCTGGTCCGGTCCGGCTGCCTCGTTACCCGAATGCCACGATGAGTTCATCGTTGTACACCCCCTGCGCTCTCGCTTGACGAATAATCCACTCCAGAGAGGGACCGCTATCATCGAAAACCGGAACCTCCATCACAACCTGAGGAAGATACATCGCGCACATCCGACCGCTGGACTCGCCCAGTTGGAACATCACTGGCACCGGCTGCTGCAGTCTGCTCGCCGAGAACAGCGAGCGCGCTTCGTCCGAGTTCTCCGCCCGAATGCGCAGATCCAAGCGGACATCTCGAATTCCCGCTCGCACGCAGCCGCCGCGCAGACCGCCGAATTCCCGCCTCCGGTAGTCAATGTGGTTATTCATCGCGAGCTTGCCAACCAGAACGTTGCTACACGCCTCCCCCCCTGTTCCAATCCAAGCACGTCCTATGCTTCCAGGAATCAACTCACCAGTTGCCCACTCCCCCACCGGCTCGCTGGGAAACTCCTGTAACCCCGACGAGCTGGGCAATTCGGAAGCCGAGTCGTAATACCCGCTTCCTTCACCGCTGAATACCATCTCATGGAAATCCCCGTTCACCGAAACCACAAGTTGATCCACGGACACGCCCGCCGCGCACCGCTGAATAGCCGTGCTGGGATCCCAGTAGTCATAGATCGTCAATGATTTCAGGTGGCTGCCTAAACGGTAGGTAACACACCTGCCCACTCCGGTTCCCCCGCCGGTGCCGGCCGGCATCGGGCAATTCACCACTACCGTGTGGTCATCTAGGACGCTGTCGACGAACCGTATCTCAGATCCGATAGCGATCGCCTGGCCCACGCTTAACCCATGCGGCGCCGACATCGTCACCGTTAGGCCGCCGGAAACATCCGTGATTGCGTTGGGAGCGTTCGCCTGAACCTCCCCACCCATCACCGCCTGCACTGCCGCGTCCAACTCGGGCACTCCACTCATGGAGTCCCATCCCGTCAGATACGAACTGAATTCGATCGTCGTGTGTTCGCGCCCGTTGTGCGGCACGCCGACAAACGTCCGCCCGCCACTCTTGTCCAATCGTTGGCTCGCCTCGCGCACGGAGCGGATGTCCAGCTTGCTCAGCGGTAGCCTGTGGGATGACGTCATCGCGGCAACCGCGCCCAACTCCGCCTCCAGGGCTGCGTAACTACGATTTGCATAAGATGCGATATGGCAGCTCATTTACAATTCCTCTCCGGCTTCTTTATGTCTACGCCCACGACCAATTTGCTCGACTGGATGAACTTGCGCCCCCCCGGCGTTATGGCCTCCGTCGTAACTGCCCATGCGCCGTTCATGTAGGCGCCCGGCATCAAGGTTCCACGCCGCTTTGCTACAAGGTCAGTCAAGCACTTCACCGCCGCGCTCATCGTGGCCATCACGCCATCGATCGTATCCCCCGTCATCGTGCACTGAATAACGATCTCCGCCGTCCCCGAAACGTCGCTGAATTTGTCGTTCAGTTTGTTCTGTGTTTGCCGGCAGTACACCTGGCACATCGGGAAGACCGCCGCTTGGCTCTTTTCCAGGAGGCCTGCGGGGACTTGTGTTCTTACGACAGGATTTGCCCGGATCTTGAGCCGGAAGAACTCCGGCTCCCCCACTTCCTCTTTCATGCGTTCGGCTAATCCACCGTCCGCTTCGATATAGTCCGCAATGACGTGCGCGCATTGGTCGCCGATGAAGTACACACTTACCCCCTAAGTAACCTTCGTTTTCTGCGTAGAACGAAGTCCACCGGCTCGCTCCATGCCGACGACTCGTCTGTAGTTATGACCATCGAGGACACCACGAACGCTTCGTTGGCGCTCACCGGCTGTCCGTTCTGCTTGTACAGTCGCTCCGGTTCCGTCCCCGCGAAGACGTCATAGCTGGCAGTCCCAGCCGGTATCTCCCCCGCCGTGATCTGGATCCCCATTCCTATCCCCGCATGGCTCATCTGTGTCTCACTGAGGGCGCCGCGTTGCCCGTTCCCGTTCACCCACTGGATGCTTACGAAGTAGGCGCCCGCCGCTGCCATCATCCCGGGCACAAGTTCTGTGGCCGCAATCGTAGCTCGCGGCACTGGGTCCAACGTACAGACGATCCCCGTGTCGATGAGCGCCTCCCACGCGAGCTTTCGCCATCCCCTCATAGTGCTGCAGCTTCTTCTCGTAGCGGTCGCTCAGGCTCCTGTAATATGCGTCCGAATACAGCAGCGAGAGCGTGTGAAATTCGTGCCACCGCTCCATCGCCTCATTCGCGACGATCCGGTCCAGCCTGAGCAGGTTGCCATTTGAGCCAAGTACGTCCTCCAGTCCCTGGTTCACCACAAACTGAGCCAGCTTAAGCCGGCAGTCACGGTCGGCAAGCTCCAACTTGCCGTCAATGCTGATTGCCTCGGCTTCGCTGACTTCCAGGCACCCGCTGTCCTGCTGAATTATGTCTGCGACCGTGGACATCTTCCCGTCCAACATCAATGCCATCACGTCACCCCTTCTGCCATGGCTCACGGCTCATCTGGCTACTCCAATTCCGCTAAGTCCCCGACTACGAATTCGCTCGGCAACTGAAGCTCGGCTCGCCTGATCTCCGCTGCATCGTGCTGTCGTGCTGCCTCCGACTCCTCCGCCGTGGCCAGCCTCCCCTTACCCTGCACGATCAACTTCGCCGCCGTCGCCCGGCTCACCTCCACCGTCCGCCCGGCGATCCCCCCATCCCGCGTCGCCTCGCTGGTGATCCACACATACTCCGACGCAAAGGAGCCTTCGACCGCACGCACTTTCTCGTAATACTGCGCTACGTTCATTGCCTGTCCTCTCGTTTGTGGAAGGGTGGAGCGAAGGTCTCCCTCCGCTCCACCACCTGATTCCTAGCTCCGCAAAACAACCGCGTGGTTGTTACGCAGTACGCCGGCGCCGTACAACACATCCACCGTGAACTGCTGCGACAACGTATTCGGCTGGTAACTCATCACCACGCGCATGCCGAAGTTACCCAACTCGGCATATTCGGCAATCGCGCCCGTGCCCGGCAACGGCTGCGGCAAGCGGCGCATCACCAGGCCAATGGCGTCCTTGGCAAACGCCAAATTGTGCGAAGTGGTCGGCGTGCTGCCCGTCTTCGGAACAAACTGCGACCGGAACACGAAGAAGTTCTTCATCCGGCCCACGCTGCCGTCAATCAGCGCGCGCAGCCCAGCTTCGCCCGCCGAGCTGAACTCGCTAAACCGGGCGATCTGCCGCACCTGCGAGTACGCGTCGCCGCCCAGCACCAGATACCGAGGCACACGCGCCGGCACCTTGGCGTTAAACAGCGCAGTCTCCGCCTGGTCCACAACCGCTTCCGTAATCGCCGTGCCACCGCTGCCCAGTACCGAGTTGGCGGTAAACTGCGCGTACATCGACAACAGGTCAGACTCGATCTTCTCCGCCAGCGCCACCACCGCCGGCTCCATGTAGAGCCGCAGCAGGTCCGGCACAGCCAGCACTTTCGTCACGTCCGGAACCTGGAACGTCGCCTCAGCGTGCGTGTTCAGCACAATCTGCGCGTTCCCCAACGACGGATTCTGCGTCGTCACCGTCCCGCCTTCCGATATGTTGTTCGCCACCAGCGTCGGGGGAATCGGAACGTTGATCGTGTCACCAGCCTGCGCCAGCGCAGGCTCAAACTGCCGGTTGACAAGATTTCCCATCACCAGATTTCCCATCAACGACGGCAGCGCGTCTGCTGCCACAAGCTTCACAATCGCTTGTGCAACGTTCGCCGAAGTAATCATTGGCATGCTGTCTTCTCTCCTATTTCATCTTTGTTTCGAGCCTCGCGGCCCGCCTTGCCCGAACGTCCGGACGCTCTTGTCTCCTTCGTTCGGCCATCATTGTCGGACTTAGCGTCCGTCAGGAACCGCGCGGGAATACACCCATTGCGCGCCCAATCGCATCTCTTACTTTCTTTAGCGTCACCGGGTCCATACCCGGTCGGATTTCCTCAAGGTCCACACTCCCCCCCGATTCCACCCTCGAGGCTGGCATACCCCCACCCTGTAACCGCCGCGCCGGAAGTAGTTCCCGGTTCTTCTTCAGAAACTCCGCCAGATACTCTTGCGCCGGAACGTCTCCGCCCTCCCCCGGCGCCACCCACTTCTGGCCCCCAGCCTCGACAATGTCCTCCCGGACTGCCTTCACCGCAAGCTCCAGGTTTTCTACTCCCAGCGCCGATAGCGCCTGCCGGAGATACTGGTCCTTTCGTAGTCGGCTCGCCTCCGCCTTCAACCCCGCTGCCTCTTCCCGGCTCGCCGCCAGGGCCTGCTTCAGCGACTCAATCGATTCGCCCGATTCCTCTGCACTGCGCTGCGGCTCCGCTTCCGGCGTCTTCCACCGCTCCAGCGCCCGCGCAATCTCTTCGCGAATCAGTTCCCGATGCGCCGTACTCTCCCGTTCTTCCTGCTGCGGCTCCGCCCCATCCGCCTCTCCCCGCGCTTCTTCTTCCCCTGCGGGCACGGCGTCGTGTAATGCCGACTGTTCCTCAAGACTCATACGCCCTCACCCGTTCTCGATTTCACTGACAATGGCGTCTTTTACTTCCTGCCGCATATCGCCCAGGAACTGCAGCGCAAGTTTCTTGTGAATCTGCTTCTCCAGGGTCCTCGAGCCAATCTTCATGGCCAGCAACTTTTCCGCATCCGTAAGTTCGGCGCTGAATTCGCCAATATCAAATTGGTCCATCCCCGCCACGATCACCAGCACATCCTCGCCCCAGGCGTGAAGCGCCGCTTCAATCACTCGCTTCAGCCCCTTCTTCACCCAGTCCCCCAGCGCGCGCAGAACCTCTTGCGTAATCTGGAAGTCACGCTGCTTGCTCAACCCCGACTGGCTTACCGTCGCCCCGCCCAGTCCCGCATGCGCTCCCAGGTGGCACACCCGGAAGATCTCCGACTTCAGCCGCTCCAGATTCTCAGCCGCGATCCGGTAGACTTTACCCTCCGGTTCCGTCCACCCAAACCGGTCCTCCGGCGAGAGCTGAATGAAGTAGCTGTCCCCGGCAATCTGTGTCCACTCCCGATCCGAATACACCACCGGCGTCGCGAACAGCCCCATGCTCAATGCCCACGACAGCGCATTGGCTTTGTTGAAGTGTTCCAGTTGCACATGTCCGGCCCGCTCCATCATCCACAGCCCGTGGGGAAGCTCCAGCCGAATCACCGGAACTGTGTTTCGGTGACTCAGACAATGCCCGCACTCGGCCAGCGTCTGCTCGCTCGCCGCCCCCGAATCATCGATCACTCGTTCCTGGATCCGCAGCGTGCTTTTGGTGTACTCGAACACCAGCCGCTTTCCCGTGCCCGGCCCGGCCCCTTCCTCTTGCTCGCGCGACACTTCGATCCGTACGAATTCCGGCGTCCCCACTTCGTCCACCCGCCAGGTGCAAACCTGCTCCGGCGCGCAGTTCACTAAGTAGGCTGCGTCAACCCCCATCTGTTCGGCTTCCACCCTTGTCTTCGGTTCCTGCGAATAGCGTGGAAAGTCCAACGTCAGATGTGCGTTGCCAAACAGCATCGCGTCTCGGACCACGGTCCGGAAAAACTCCGTTAACGTCGTCCCGCGCCGGTCGCAATTGTCTAGAAACCGTGAAAGGAACCGTTTCGCTTCGTCACTGGCGCCCTGTGTGAAAATCACAGGCTCACGACGAAACACAGCCGAAACATACCAGTCGACAATCGAGCCAATATAATTCTCGTAATACGCCGAAGCAATTCGCTCTCGATAGACCTCAATCGGCTCTTTCTGCCGGCGGTTGAGAAACAGTTCGGCGTTCTGCTTCATCATCTGGCCCCCGAAGTAGAGGCATCGTGCGGCATGCCACTCCGTTCGCTTCTGGTGGCGGCTCATTTCGTCTGCGATCATTGCTATGTCTCTTTCTGCCTGTCTCTACAACAACGGCTGCCCGCGCTCTCCCACTGGAGACTGGCCGGTAAACTCCTGCCAGGCCATGTAACCCAATGCATCCGACAAGTGGCTCCGCGACGAATCGGCATCCTTGTCGATAATCGAGCTATCCCCCTTGAACTTCAGTTGCTCAAGGTCCTTGATCAGTTCCACGCACTTCGGGTGGATCAGCAATTGCACGTCGCCGGCCGCGTTCTGCAGCAGCGTGTTCACCAGCGCCACCCGGTCCCTCACCGCTGGATTGCTCTTCGGCACCGAGATCCGGAACGCGAACCGCGTGTTCCGCGAGAGATACCGGCGGACGATTTCGTAGTCCGTCGTTCCCTTCGTGCTCCGGTTGTTCCCGCTCGCGTCGCCATACACCGTAATCGGCGCAGTCTGCCTGCGGTAGCGCTCGTTAAACTCGGCGCACATCTCCTCGGTGCCCGATCGGCGCAGAACCAGTTCGTCAATCACTCTGAGCTCGCGTCCCACGCGCTGGCCGACCACCGAACACATCGGGTCTACATTGAAATCCAGTGTCCACAGCAGCGGCGCCGCCGGATCATACACGCATTCCTTCAGATTCACTTTCCGCGCATAACTGCTGTACACTCGGTTGGAGTTATCCACGCGGTACAGCCCCAGCACTTCCTGCTCATACTCACCTTCGCTGTACGACTGCTTGAGCAGGTCGTAATAGATCGGATTCCCCTTCGTGATGTGGCGGTTCTCAAACGGCTCCGCCTTCACCAGGCCATAGTGCTCGCCCGGTGACTCCACAAACCGCCGGTAAACCCAATCGTGCCCCTTCGGCGTCCACACACCAAACCCGCAGTAACTGGCCCCTCCCGGCTGCCGCAACCGCGCTTCCAATTGCGTCCAGGATGCTTCCTGCGTGTACGTAAGCTCATCCACTCCGAACCAGGTCAGGTTCAACCCCCGCAAAGCGTCGCTCTGCGACAGCCCCCTCAGATAAATCGTCACTCCCGGTTCGGAAAGCCGCAGCATCCCCTCGCTCTTGTAATAGTCGTGGGGAATCTGCTGCTCGTTCAGAATCCCGAACAACGCAGGCAGCGTCACATCCCGAAGCATGTGATAACTCGGGGCGCCCAATAGGCCGGCGCCGTGAGAGTTTAGATAACTTAGTCGTACCGCTTCATAACAAAGTGCCTTGCTCTTACCAGAACCCACCGGCCCGGAGAAGCCCTTGAACCTCGTGCTCAGGGTATGAAACTTGGCCTGCGATTCAAGAGGTGAGTACTGGATGGTCCGCGTCTTAATCACCCTGTCTCCTTGCCGCGGGAATCATCCCATCGCTTGCTTCCCTTAACCTGCTTCCGCTTCCGCTGCTTCTCCATCTGGCCCGTCGTGTCTGTCCCGGATATCAGACCTGCCCTCCCCCTTTCCTGTCTCACCACGGTTCGCAGCGGCCCGTGAACTAAGTCACCGCCGTGCTGGCTGTCCGCCCGCTCCGTAAGACAACCCCAGCATAGACCTCCGGCCTTCGCCGCCCGCCCGGCGTTCGCCGCAAGCTATTGAATTATCAAGGGAAACTCCCGGATATTGTTAGTGACCCCAGGACACAGCCCACTTCACGCCCCACTCCCGCGCTCTCTTACCCCTCCAACTACCCCCGCAGGGAACCTACCCACTCATCCACAATTCGATAGGGATCCCCACCCCCGCCGGCCACGAGTTCCGCTGCTTCCTGCAGCCGTGCCTCGCTGATCCCCTCTGCCAGTTGCTCCAATAACATCTCCCGCATCCGCCACCGCCACAACTGCGCACGACCCGCGCCTTCTTGCTTCCGTTGCTCCAACACATCCGCCAATTCCCGGATTCCCCGCCCCGCGCTCGCTGTCGTCTCGACAAGCGGTGTCGCGGGAAACTCCCCCCGCAAACTCCCCACAAAATCCGCCGCACCCGCATAATCGCACTTGTTCACCACCAGAACACTCGCCGCCTCCAGAATCCCCGCTTTCAGCGCCTGCACCGCGTCACCCATCCCCGGCACCACCACCACTGCTGTTACCCCCACCACCCTCGCCACATCTACCTCTGCTTGCCCAACCCCCACCGTTTCCACCAGCACCACATCGAAGCCCGCCGCCTCGCACAACAGCGTCATGTCCGATGTCGCCGCCGCCACCCCACCCAGCCGCCCCCGGTTCGCCATCGAACGGATGAACACGCCCTCGTCCGCATGGTGCTCCATCATACGGATCCGGTCCCCCAGAATGGCCCCACCACTAAAGGGACTGCTCGGGTCCACCGCAATCGCCGCCACCCGCTTCCCCTGCCCGCGCCACTCCCGGATCAGGCCCGTCGCCAGGGTGCTTTTCCCCGCACCCGGTGCACCCGTAAGTCCCAACACCAGTGCCTTTCCTGTGAGCGGAACAGCTCCCGCATCAGCGCTCGTGCTTCAATTCGGTGATTCTCGACAAACGTGGCCGCGCGCGCCAGCACCCGCACATCCCCCGCCACCAACCGCTCCACGCTCACTCCGCCGTTCGCTTCCACCGCGCCGTCCATTCCCCGCAACGTGAAGCCGTAACCGCCGCCCCCCTCACGCGCCTCTCATCGCTTCTAATACTCTCTACAAAATCTCTTCTTTCGCCGCATCCCACCGCATCGTCCGCCCTTGTCTGTAGCTTTCCACAGCCATTCTGCATGCGATCGAAACCCGGTACCCGATCTCCACCGGACAATTCACCGTCGCCGTCCCCCGAATTGCGTCCAGGAAGTTCTGCATGTGTGCCCGCGGCGCATTCGGCGTCGTCCCCGTCACCGGCCTTTCGTTCGGGGCATTCACCTTCTGCGGCACGAATTCCACGCGCTGGCCCTTCAGCACCGTACCATCCGTCCCCAGGATCGCTTCGTCTGAACCAAAGTGGTTGTTGCCAAACCCGGAGTCCCACGTGAACAGGATCTCTTCCGGCAATTCCATCGACACGTTCATCGTGTCCGGAACCTCACGCCCGTCCTTCCACAAATACACCCCGCCCACCATCGTCACCGCTTTCGGGATGTTCAGCTTCATCACGCGATACCAGAAGGCAACCTGGTGGCACATATTCTCATACACATTCCCACCCGAGTAGTCCCAGTAAAATCGCCAGTTGATGTACCGGTTCGCGTCAAACCCCACACTCGGGGCATCTCCCAAAAAGCTCTTCCACAGCAGATTCTCCGGCGTCATGTCCGGATACGTCGGCCGCGACCACTGCGGCTTCCCATGCGGCGTGTTCCGGTACATGTGCGCATGGATCGCCGTCACCTTGCCCAACTTGCCCGACTGCACAAATCCCTCGGCGTCCTTCACCATCCCGAACGAACAGCTCTGGTGACCGATCTGCACCACCTGCTTCGGCGCCGCCTGGTGCGCCGCCCGCATCTTCTTGGCGTGCTCCACCGTGAACGCCATCGTCTTCTCTTGGTAGACGTGCTTGCCAGCCTGCAAAGCCGCAGTGAAATGCTCACAGTGCAGATGCTGCGGCGTCGCAATCAACACCGCGTCCACATCCTTGTTCTCCAGCAGGTCCCGGTAATTCAGATACGTCTTCGCACCGGGCGCCACCTGCTTGGCTTCCTCCAGCCGCCGCGTGTAGATGTCGGCGAAGGCCACGAACTCCGTGTTCGCACACCCCATCGCCTCTCTCACCAGTTCCATTCCCCTAGCGCCCGGACCAATAATCCCCAATCGAATCCGCTCGTTCGCCCCCAACACGCGCTCCGGCGCCAGGCTCGTCGCCAGCCCGCTCGCCACCGTTCCGAGAAATTGCCTGCGTGAATCCTGCATAATGCCCCCTTATCCTACCAAACGCACCCGCGCCGGCTCTCTACTTCGGAAACTGTGCGTGGTTGCGTACGTTCCGCGCATGCCACAGGTGCCGCCGGTCGTGCCCGCACAGGATCCAGAACCCCATGCCTAACTCATACTTGAAAAGGCTCATCGCCGGCGACTCCACCTTCACCGCCGCCAGATCCACCCCATCCGCCGACACCAACAACTGCTTCAACCGTTCATGCGATGCCCGGAACTCCTCCATCACCACTCCCGGCTCCACCCCCACGCCCCCTGTCAGACGCGGCTGAAACTTCTTCGGCGCGCTGAACCGGCCCCGCACCGGCGGCTGTATATTCCTGTAAAACCAACGAGATAAGAATCCGTACGTGAACGGACCCACCCCCAGCCGGCCCTCCCCCCTCGCCTTCGTCACCGCCGCCGAAAAGGCAGCCATCATCAGCCCGTTCGTCACATTCAGATGATCCAGATTCTCCGCAATGCTCCAACGCCCCTTGCCAGGCGACCAGTTAAACTGCCCAACGTCGATCTTGTCCACAAGCCCTTCGGCCTCCTGGACCACCACATCCACCTGATACAAAAGACGTTCAATCTCTGGATTTAACTTGCGCTCTTCGGCGCGCACCGGCAGCGGCATCGGCAAACTCCTCGTGAACCTTCTATTCTACCAATCCCCAAGCCCCTTCACCCACCCTCCCCGCCACTTCCCTCTTTCTTTGCCTGTAGTTTCCCACCCCCACGGTCGATCTCTAGGTTAGGTCGTAGCCTCATTCAGCAAGCGAGGTTCCGGCCCTAGCATGGCGGGCCAATGGCACACACCTTACCAAGTGATTCACCTGATCTGAGCACGAATCACCTTAGTTTTCCCTTAGAGACTACCTATCCATATGGACTATTGCCCGTTCGCTGATACTATGTGGTCGTAGAACACAGAGGCGTACTTCACCAGTCCAGCCTCCGTTAAGTTGAGTGGCCCTGGGTTTGGGGAGAAAGGAAAAGGCGATGCGCTGTTTACACTGCGGGAAACGAATCGGCCTTCTCCGGAGTTTCCAGGACCGCCAATTCTGCTCCGACGACCACCGCCTCCGCGCCAAGCGCATGTACTCGGCCCGGCTCGCACGCGGCAGTTCCGTCGACTATGAAGACGGCTGGGTCGTCACGGCAAACGAAATCCACGGCAGCGACAAAAAGTCCCAGGCCAGCTTCGGCGTCGGCTCCGGCGTCCTCCTCGTCGTCATCACACTCGCCTTGACGCTCCTGCTGCCCCATGCCGATCAGGCCTTGCCCAAATCCCCCATCAGCTACCTGCCCCCCACGGCCGGCTTGGGCGACCGCCTCACCCGCGCCCTTCCTTTTAAGGGGTCCATCCGCCTCCGCGAAGAGTTCAGCATGGACCTCCGCGATTGGCAAAGCGCCAACCCCGTCCTGGACGCCGACGGAACCCGCGCCGAAGATTGGGTCATCAAGGCGGGAGCTATCTACCCCGCCGCCATGAAGCTCTGGAAACCCACCCTCACCCTCACCGACTATCAACTCAAGTTCCAAACACGCATCGAATCCAAAGCTGTCGGCTGGGCCTACCGCGCTCAGGACGACGACAACTACTACGGAGCCAAGCTCATCGTCTCCCGCAATAAGGATAGTCTGCGCGCCGAAATCGCCCGCTGGGCCACCGTCGGCGGACGCAACGTCTCCCGTGTCCAGTTGCCCATCCCCATCAATATCCAGCCCGGAAAGGCCTACGACGTCCAGCTTACCGTCCACGGCGATAAGTTCACCACCCTCGTCAATGGTCAGTTGGTCGACGCCTGGAACGATCGCCGCCTGGAAACGCGGTGGCGTCGGCTTCTTCGCCGAAAACGGCGAGCGTGCCGCCCTCGACTGGGTCTCCATCACCGAACGCGACAGCCTCCTCGGCGGCTTCCTCAACTTCGGCCTCATCGTCCCCCCGCAGATCCTCTACTAGGATCCGCAACCGGCCACCGCCTCTCACCAGCTACACTGGAGAAACGTGCGCCAATCACCTGAGTTCTTCGGCGATCAGGAACTCGATCTCCTCTACATCGGCAAAAAACTTCGTCACTCGCAGCGCGTCGAGGCCCTCCTCGATCAGGCCGGCATCGACTACGCCATCGAGGTCGACTACTACGTCGGCGGGCTCCTCTTCCGTTCCTCCCGCGCCGGGGCTTTCTTCTACGTGCTCCCAGTCGACTTCCCGCGAGCCGCCGCCGCCCTCACCTCCGCCGGCGCGCCCCGCAACCGCCCATCTGCGGTTCCGGCGCTCCACTCTCCGCCTTCGCGGCAAAGGTGGAAAACTGCTGCTTCAAGTGATCCTGCCCGCACTTCGGGCATGCCACCGTCACCCCATTCCGCACCAGCTTCTCAAACTTCGTCCCACAGTCTTCGCACACATACTCGAAAATTGGCATCGCAGTCTCCACCTTCTATTGTAATCTCGAACCGCCCGCACCCCGCACCGCACCCTCCTCGGCCAGCGCCACCACCAGCCCATCCACGAACCCTCGGATCCCCGCCGCGTTCGCGTTCGCATTGTTGGCCAGAACTCAGAACGCAATCGTCCGTCCGTCCGCCGCCTCCACATACCCCGACAACCCCGTCACATGGCTCAGCGTCCCCGTCTTCGCCCTCACCACGCCCCCCTTCCAGCCCTTGAACCGCCGCGACAGCGTCCCATCCTCCCCGCCAACCGGCAACGAGTTCCACCACGCCTCCCGGCTCGGCCCCGCCGCCATCGCCTGCAACACCTTCATCACTGCCTGCGGCGACACCAGCGCCAGCCGCGTCAACCCTGAACCATCAAAAAACGAAAACTCCTCCCCTTCACCCCCAGCCCTCTCAGCCATCCCCCCAACCCCGCAATCGCCGCCCTCCTCGATCCGCTCTTTCCCTCCACCCGCGCAGCCTCACGCAGCAACAACTCGGCATACAGGTTCTGGCTCAACTTATTCGTCATCTGCACCACCTCCGCCATCGGCGGCGAACTCCTCCGCGCCAGTTCCACCCCCTCCGCGCCCACCTCCGCCCCAGCCCCCGCCGCCTCCGCCTCATAGCGGTGCCTCGCCCGAGCCTCGCCCTCCACCACAATCCCCCTCGCCTGCAGCAACCGCCGGAATACATGTGCCGCATACCGCGCCGGATCATCCAGCGCAATCCCCATTGCCACCGGCGACCCCGCCGCAACCCTCCCCTCTAACTCAATCACCCGTCCATCCCCACTCCGCCGTTCGGTCACACTCGAACGCCCCGCCGCCACCGATACCGTCCGATTGACAATCTGAAAGTAGCCCCCCTCCGGAATCACCCGCACATGCGCCACCTCCCCAGCCTGCCCCGCCTCCAACCTCACCGTCACATAATTGTCGTGCACCACCAGCGCGCTCACCGGCGCGCCGTAGTCATAGAGCGTATCGTCCATCCCCCAGCCCGGCGGAAACGGCTCATGCACATACGCCCGGTCATCCCCCACCACATCCCCGCGTATCCGCCGCACCCCCCGCTCCCACACCTGCCCCGCCATCTCCTCCAACGGCGCATACGCCTCTCGCCAGTTCCCGTTCCTTCGGTACGGCCACTCACGCCCGGAAAGCGACGGGTCTCCGCCCCCCTCCAGCACCAGGTCCCCGTCCACCACTCCCTGCCCATCCACAGCCTTCGCCGCCACTACCCGCGTCACAAACCGGTGCTCCGGCCCCAACTTGCTCAACGCATACCCACTCGCAAACAGCTTGTTGTTCGATGCCGGCACAAACGTACGGTCCGCCTCGCGTGCAAACACCACCGCCCCTGTCCCCAGATCCACCGCATACGCCCCCCAACTTCCCTTCGCTACCGCCGGATACTTCGCCAGCAACCCCTCCACACGGGCCTCGATCCCTTGCCCCCAACACATCCCCGCCGCGCACAAAATCACCGCCAGTACTCGCATCGCCTACCAGTTTCCCTCAAGCCGGCCCCGCCCGTTCCGAAATGTACAGTGTGATGCCGGCACGCGACCCCTTCCTCCACGACGCCTCCGCCATCCTCGAAACCGCCACCCAGTCCCCCTCGCCAACCCCTTACACCCTGCTCATCCAGCCTACCGGCCAACTCCATCTCATCGCGGACTCCGACTGGCCCCTCGATCGCCTCGCCGCCGAACAGGGATCTCTCCGTGCCTACCGCGTCTCACAGTCTCCCAACGGCCTCTCCGTCGACGGCTGCCAGGGCCCACGCACCTGCCGCCTCACCTCCCACCCTCCGTCCGCCATCGCCCGCCGCCTTCTCTCCGCCCCCGCCCTCTACCTCCTCACCCCGCCCACTAAACGAACCCAATCGAACCCATCGCGAACCCCGGACACCCCTCCGGCCCGCAAGCCAAATCGGAATCGAATCCCCGTGCGCTCCCCACCGCCCCGACCCCACGCAACCACCGCCCCAGAGCCACAACGACCCACGCGCAAGCACCACCCGCTCGCACACACCAACCCACACCCACACACCACCCCAATCGCACACATCAAGCTGAGCCGCGGCGGGAACGGAGCGGTAAGGCCCCAGATGGTGTACTGCTCCTCGGCTGGCGCCCGCGCCCCCCTAGTTCGTCGCGCTCGGGTTCGGATTGAAAATCGGGAACGTCACAATATTGCTGACATAAATGTCCTGCGCAATCGTCATCTGCGTCTGCGGATTCGTCGGCAGGTCTGAGTTCAACTCAAGCACCACCTGATACAGCCCCACTGTTCCCGGCATCAATCCCGCCGACAGCACGTTCGCCGTCTTGCTCCCGGCCAGTGAACTCACAAACTCCAGCGGATCGTTCAGAGCTTCGCCCTCATAGATCCTACCCGTCACCTGCTGGTAACCAGCTTCTTCCGGCTTTACGCCCCCCAGCCCCGTCGCCAGCACAATGATCGTCTCACCCGGCACAGCCGGATTATCCTCGGTCACCCGCGCCCCAGCCGTATTGGCACAGCACAATTGCGAGTTCGTTGCCGTGATGATCACTTCGTCGCCATCCCGCGAACTGCCGCCAATCGCCAGCCCGTTGAACTCAGGACCCGCCACCCTCGCCCGCAACCGGATGCGCGTGAACGCCGCCGCCGGAAACGCCTCCACCTTCGGATCCTGGTTGATCTGTTCAATCAGCCTGTCCCGTACCGATGCCAGCGTATCCCCTTCCACCACGGTGTACTCATACTTCCGGTCTTCAATCGTCACCGTCGCCACGTCGCCTGCCCGGATCGAGCCGTCCACCGACACCGTACCCGTCGCAAACGAACTCCCATGCAGCACAATCCCAGGCCGCGGATCAGCCACGCCTTCCTCGGCATAGATCCCCGGATTCTGCGCCACCAGCGGCACCGAAATCGCGCTCGTCACCGAAATCGTCCGCCCATCCCGCCGCACCGTCCGCACAATCGCGTTCGCGCTCTGCGAGCCTCTCACTTCCCACGGCATCTGCGCCCGGATCTCCGTCGGCGACACCCAATACAGCGGCGCCCGTATCCCGTCGAAGTACACCTGCACCCCCCCCAGCTCGCGCGGCAACTGCTCCGCGTTCTCCGGCGCCGAGGCCGTCTCATCAGCCAGATCCTCGCCCAGAATCGCCACCACCGTTCCCGGAGCAATCTTGGCCGCATCCTGACCGCCCGTCAGGAACGCTCCCGATGTCGTCGGAACAATCGTCGTGCCCGAAGTCTGCGTTACTGTAAACTCCACATCGTTGCCCGGCGCGCCCGCCACCCTCGCCGTGAAGATGATCGCAAACAGCGCCTTGTTCGGCGTGGCCAGCACATCCGGATCGCCCGCCCCGCTGTTGGCCCCGTTGATCGCCTCTACGATCCCGTCAATCAACTTCCCGAACGTATCGTCCTTCGCAGCCTTGTACTTGTACGACCGGTCTTGGATCTTGACCTCGATCTCGTCGTTTTCCTTCACTTCGCCGGCAAATGACACCGACGCCACCGCGAATACCTCACGGCTCGCCGAATTGCGCACCCCCGTGTTCGGCACCCGCCGCTCCGCAAACGTGAACACCATCACGCGCCGGTTGAACGGATCGCTCGCATACAAATTCCGCCCGTCAAAGGCCAGCGAAAGCGGCGTCCGGATCACGCCCGAACTCGCAATCCCATCCGGATCGGCCGAGTCTGAAACCGTGTTCAGCGTTTCCCGAACCTGCCCCAACACCGCGTCCGCCGCTTTGCCGTTTTCCGTCGGAATCGTGTTGTACACCAGAATCCGGTCGTTCCCGCCATCGGCAATGAACAGCCGCGTCCCGTCCGACAGCGCATACCGCGGAAAGTCCATCGTCGCCGCGCACATCGGCAAATACAACGGATTCCCCTCATCGTCCGTATCCGCGGGCTCGCACAACTCCGTCACGTTGTTCGCAACCGCCGTCTCCATCGTCTTCTGGCCGATCACCACATCGGCCGGCTGCTGATTCCGCGAAGGCAGCGTGTTCCAAATCAACACCCGGTTGTGCCCCAGATCGCTCACAAACACCCGCCGCCCGTCGCTGGTCACCGAAACCGGCGTCAACAGCGTAGTCGCCTTGGCGTCAATTGTGGCCTTCGTCAGATCCGGCTGCACCGCCGTGTTGAAGTCCGGCGCGCCCAATACCAAATCCGCCGGCTGGTGGTTGGAAGACGGAATCGAGTTCCAAATCAGAATCCGGTTGTTCCCCGAATCAGCCACATACAGCCGCCCATCCTGAATCCATAAACCAGAAGGCCCGCGCATCGACCGGTTGTTCGGCGTGAACCCGCCCCCATCGTTCGGAACCACCCGCGTGAAATCCGGCTGCCCCAGCACAACGTCCGCAGGCTGCTGATTCGTCGCCGGAATCGAACGCCAGATCAGAACCCGGTTGTTATCGGAATCCGATACCGCCAGAACCCGCCCGTCCGTGGCCACCGCGCCCGGCGTCCGCATCGTCGTCGCCGCCGCTGCCTTTAACTCTGCCGCGCTGAAATCCGGCTGCCCCAACACCACATCCGCCGCCCCCACGCAGATCTGGCAGCGATTGAAATTTACATCCAACTCCGCCTCCGGGGCCGGAAGCTGGTTGCTCAGATTCCGAAATAACAACACACGGTGATTCACCGGCGTCGCTCCCATGCGGTTGGAATCCACGACGAACAGCGTGTCGTTGGCGTACGCCAATCCGCTGATCGCCCCCAACAGCGACTCCGACGCCCCGGGCGTCGCCGCCGTGAACGTCGGCTGTCCGATCACCAACCGCGCGGCCTGCCCCGTCGTCAGGGACAACTCCGCCGCGGACACAATCAGGGTGCTTGTTAGAAAAAGTGCGATGAGCCTCATTCGAATTGAACCGGACACACAACCCCACCAACCATGTCTGCGCTCATGACCGAGGGGCAATCCCTTAGTATACCAGTGAGAAGACGCCTACGCCGCAACTCCCGTTTCATCGAACCGCCAAACACACCCGCTCAAAGCCCCGTAGCCCGCCGCCGCTCCGTCCCCCACCGCACCCCAACCGTCCACTGACCGCTGCCTTCGTCCCCCATCTCCCCGGTCCCCCCATCTCCCCCAGAAAGGCCCCATCTCCCCCTTTCTAAGCTGTTCTCCGTGCCCTTTCCCCGCCCCGAGGCCGTCCTCGTCGCCGGCAACATCAGCCACGACATCCTCGTCCGCCCCGTCGAACACTTCCGTTGGGGCGCCGCCAATTGGGTCGACCACTTCGGCGAAGACATGGGCGGCAATGGCTCCAACACCTCCTACGCCATGGCCCGCCTCGGCCTCCCCGCCCGCCTCCTCGGCATGGTCGGCTCCGACCAGCGCGGCGACGGCGTCCTCGCCAAACTCAACTCCGCCGGCGTCGATACCCGCTGGGTCCAACGCTCCGTCGCCTCCACCACAACCACCATCGTCATCATGAACCGCGCCGGCGACCGCCAGTTCATCCAACACGTCGGCGCGAGCCACGAAGTCTTCCCCGAACCCTACTCGTTCCCCCCGGATGTCACCGCCGGCATCACCCACTACCACCAGGCCAACATCTTCGCCCTCCCCAATCTACGTCGCCACAGTGGCGAACAGCTCCGCCGCGCCAAAGCCGCCGGACTCACCACCTCCATCGACACCGGCTGGGCCACCGACTCCCAATGGGTGGAAACCCTCGCCCCCGCCTTCCCCTACTGCGACCTCCTCTTTATGAACGAAGACGAAGCCCGCGCCACCACCCAGCGCGACACCCCCAACGAAATGGCCGCCGCCCTTCGCGATCTCGGCGCCACTGACATCATCCTCAAACTCGGCCCCCGCGGCTGCATCGTCTACGACGGCCCCTCCACCACCCACATCCCCGCCTTCTCCGTCACCGCCATCGACACCACCGGCGCCGGCGACTGCTTCGCCGGTGCCTTCTTCGCCGCCCTCCACCGCGGTTATCCCCTAACAGAAGCCGCCCGCCTCGCCAACGCCATGGGCGCCATGGTCGTCTCCCACATCGGCGCCACCACCGGCGTCACCGATTGGGACCAGACCCTCCGCTTTGCCGCTCACTCTCCGGTTGCAGAATCTCTCCCCACGTAACCTGGTACACCTCCATCCGCCCGTCATAGCCCTTCCCCGCCCTCACCTGCACCCTCTGCTGCAATTCCAACGCCACCGGCTTCACCACGCGTCCCCCCGTGCTGAACACCGTGTCCTCCCTCACCCTCATCCGTTGCTCCTCCCCCTTCCGCGTTCTCACCACCAGCTCCCCATCCCCCAGCGCCCTCACCGTCCCCGTGAACACCAGGTTCCCCCTCGGCCACAAGTTATCCAGAATGCTGCTCCCCGCACTCAGCGGCCTCACCGCCGGCCACCGCGGCATCGCCTCCCGCAAGTAAATCGTCAGCGCCGTACACTGCCCCGCCCCCGCCCTCGTATCGGCCACCACCTCCGCCGTCATCGTCAGCCGTACGTCCCCCAACGTCAGCCGCTTGTTGTTCATCTCCACCCACGTCCCGGCCGTCAGCCCGCACTTGTGCACACGGTACAGCGCATCGCGAACCGCAATCTCCCCCGTCCCCTCCGCATACGCATACCCCACCACCTCGCCTCGCACCAGCCGCACCGGCGCCTGCGCCGTCATCTGCCCTGCCGCCAGCAGCCACACCAGCATCCAACGCATGGCTCCACTATACGGCCACCCGCCCCTGGATGCTACAATCGCTCCTTTGCAGGTGTTTTCATCCCAATCAGCTTCCTCTCCCCAGGTCCTCACCGCCGCCGGTAACTGGTTTCTCACCTCCGGCATCCAGGACCCCGACGGTGGTGTAGCCCGTTACCGCCTCTCTGACCTCGGCCGCAACAAGCCCGTCTCCAACGAGATCACCGGCTACGCCGCCTCCACCTACGCCGTCCTCTACGAGGAAACCGGCGACCAGCGCTACCTCGACGCCGCCGTCCTCACCGCCCGCTTCCTCACCGAAACCGCCTGGCGCCCCGACATCGAGCAGTTCCCCTTCGAAAACGACCCTGCCTCCCCCCTCTACTTCTTCGACTGCGGCATTATCGTCCGCGGCCTCCTCGCCGTCTGGCGTCATACCAACGCCCCCCGCCTCCTCGAAGTCGCCTCCGCCTGCGGTCGCTCCATGGCCCGCGACTTCCTCACCGAAGCCGCCATCCACCCCATCCTCCAAATGCCCTCGCGCACCCCGCTTCCTTACGAAAAACGCTGGTCCCGCGAACCCGGCTGCTTCCAACTCAAATCCGCCATGGCCTGGAACGACCTCGCCCAACCCACCTCCGACGACACCTTCACCCTCTGGTACGAACGCGCCCTCCGCATGGCCCTCGATAACTACTCCTCCTTTCTCCCCGGCGCCGCCTCACCTGAACTCGTCATGGACCGCCTCCACGCCTTCAGCTACTTCATGGAAGGCATCCTCCCCCGCGTCGGCCGCCCCCTCTGCGCCCAGGCCCTCCGCGAAGCCATCGCCCTCACCTCCCACCACCTCCGCGAAATCCGCCCCCTCTTCGAACGCTCCGACGTCAACGCCCAACTCCTCCGCGCCCGCCTCTTCGCCGAAGCCCTCGGCGTCCAGCCCCTGAACGAAGAGGAAGCCGCCGCCGAAGCCGCCTCCATCGCCTCCTTCCAACTCCCCAACGGCTGCTTCTGCTTCGGCCGCAAAAACGGCGTCCTCATGCCCTTCGATAACCCCGTCTCCACCGGCTTCTGCCTCCAGGCCCTCGCCATGTGGCGCCAGCGCAACGAAGGCAACTTCACACCCCGCATCGAAGCGATCATTTAAACCGTGCGCGAGATCAAAGTCGCCTTCTGCTCCGGCTCCGAGGACCTCTGGCCCGAGTTCATCGAGCACATGAAGCAGATCCGCCCCGATCTCCCCCTCATCGTCGTCAGCGAATTCCCCATCCCCGGCGAAGACTGCCTCCCCTGGCACATCGCCCGCTCCCTCCAACACAACATCGACAAACTCTCCTGGCACTTCCGCCACTCCCGCATCGTGCTCTGCGCCCTCATCCTCCAGCCCCGCATGCCCTACTGGCCCATGCGCCGCGCCGCCCTCCACTTCGGCCGCCTCAACACGCTCTTCTTTAACGAAAACCTGAACCACTTCATGCTCCGCCCGCGCTCCCTCCCCGTCATCGCGCGGCACCTCCTCTGGCGCACCAAGAACTTCCTCCGCTGGGAACTCCGCCCCGGCGGCTCCACCTACACCTTCCTCTGGCGTCTCGCCCACCCCTCCGCCTTCCGCCGCCCTCTCCTCCACCGCCGCGCCCTCCGCCTCGGCCGCCAAATCGCCGCCCACCGCACACCGCAACCAACCCCGCAAACAGCCCCGCCAAACACCCCGCCCCTCGCACCTTCCTCACTCCCCGAAGGCATCACCGTCGTCATCCCCTCCCGCGATGGCCGCGACCTCCTCGCCCGCCTCTTCGAAACCCTCCTCCCTCAACTCGCCTCCTTCCCCCACCAAGTCATCGTCGTCGACAACGGCTCCTCCGACGGCACCCGCGACTGGCTCGCCTCCTCCCATCCCGCCATCACCGTCGAACACAGCGACTCCCCTCTCTCCTTCGCCGTCGCCGTCAACCGCGGCATCCGCCTCGCCCGCTACTCCCGCCTCCTCCTGCTCAACAACGACATGACCCTCGAGCCCGGCTTCTTCCCGCCCCTGCTCGATGCCTTCCACCGCGTCCCCGACCTCTTCTGCGCCACCGCACAAATCCTCTTTCCCGAAGGCATCCGCCGCGAGGAAACCGGCAAAGCCGTCTGGTGCGCCCACCGCAAGCCAGACGACTTCTTCCTCCGCTGCGATACCCCTCTCCTCGGCGAAGACCACACCTACGTCCTCTACGGCAGCGGCGGCTGCTCCCTCATGGACACTTCCAAACTCCACGCCCTCGGCGCCCTCGGCGAACAATACGTCCCCGCCTACGTCGAAGACCTCGACCTCGGCTATCGCGCCTGGCAACGCAACTGGCCCACCGTCTTCGTCGCCGCCGCCTGCGTCATCCACCGCCACCGCGCCACCACCACCCGCTTCTACACCCCTCGCGAACTCGACCGTGCAGTCCAAATCAACTTCCTCCGCTGGCTCTCCTCCACCATCGCCTCACCCGCCCTCCTCAACCGCCTCTGGCAAGCCGCCATCGAACGCCTCAACCACATGGCCGCCCGCATGAGCCCTGACCTCGCCTCCCTCGACGCCCTCGAATGGGCCGCCGCCCAATCCCCTCCCTCCACGCAACCCACCTGCTCCGCCGACGAATCCCTCATCCTCGCCCTCGGCTCCGGCGAACACGCCCTCTTCCCCGCGCAACCCGCCACCAACCGCCCCCGCATCGTAGTCGTCAGCCCCTACGCCCCCTTCCCCCTCTCCCACGGCGGCGCCGTCCGCATGTTCAACCTCATGCGCGAAGCCGCACGCGACTTCGACCAAATCCTCATCTACTTCGCCCCCGAACTCGCCCCGCCCCCGCCCGAACTCGCCGCCCTCTGCACCGAAATCGCCGTCGTCCGCCACGAAGGCTCCCACGCCCACCCCCTCACCTCACGCCCCGACGTCGTCGAGGAGTTCGACTCCCCCACCCTCCGCGCTCTCCTCCCTCCACTCATCCGCAAGTGGAACCCCGCCGCCATCCAGCTTGAGTTCACCCAACTCGCCCAATACGCCTCCTCCTGCGGCAGCGCCCCCACCATCATGGTCGAGCACGACGTCACCCTCGACCTCTACGCCCAGCTCCTCCGCGACAAAGACGATTGGGAAACCCGCCAACAATACGAACGCTGGACCACCTTCGAACGCGACGCCTGGACCCGCGTCTCCCGCGTTGTCGTCATGTCCGACAAGGACGCGCGTACCATCGCCCAGCCCAACTCCCTCGTCCTCGCCAACGGCGTCGATCTCGATCGCTTCACTCCCTCACCAGACGAACCCGAACCCCGCCGCCTCCTCTTCATCGGCTCCTTCGCCCACCTCCCCAACGTCATGGCCCTCGATTGGTTCCTCCGCGAAGCCTGGCCCCTCCTCTCCGGCTACACCCTCCACATCATCGCCGGCAAACAACCCGAGTTCTTCCTCGAACGCTACCGCGACCGCGTCCACCCACCGCTCCAACAGCCCGGCATCGAACTCGAAGCCTTCGTCTCCGATCCCCGTCCCGCCTACCGCCGCGCCTCCGTCGTCATCGCTCCCCTGCTCGCCAGCGCCGGCACCAACATCAAGATCATGGAAGCCATGGCCATGGGCAAGGCGGTTGTCTCCACCCCCGGCGGCGTCAACGGACTCGACGACCTCCACCCCTTCGTCTCCATCGCCGAATCAGGCGCCCAGTTCGCCGCCGCCATCACCGCCCTCGAAGACCCCACCCTACGCCGCCAGCGCGAACACGCCGCCCGCGAACAGGTCGCCGCTCTCTACGGCTGGCAAGCCATCGGGGAAAAACAGAAACAGCTCTATCAGAGCTTGATGCCCAAACAAGCGTAGTCGAGCGATCCAAAGAACGCCTCCCGCACGCTCGCCGGCAACTCCTTCAGCGACGGCATCGAATCCGCCGCCTGCCCCAACCGCATCACCTCGATCCGCCCCAACCCCGCCTCTTCGAAATAGAAGGCCAGCAGCGCCGGGGGAATCGGCCGCGTATGCGTCGGGTCAATGTAGAAATGCGTCGCGAAGATCGCCAGACACTCCGGATTCGGCGTCTCCGCAATAAAACACCCGCCCCGCTTCAACTTCGCCGCCACCAGCTTCACCATTCGCAGCGCATCCGCCGCCGTCAAATGCTCCACCACCTGCGCGCAAAACACTCCGCCCAGCGAACCGTCGCTCAGCGCTTCCAAATGCGCAAACAAATCCCCCTGCTCCACTTCCAACCCCTGCTCCCGGCACAGCGCCACCAGCTCCCGCGACGCCTCAATCCCCCGCCCCGCAATCCCCGCCTCCCGCAACAACCCCAGAAACTCCCCACGCCCGCAGCCAATGTCCAACACCTCTCCTGCCGCCCCGCGGAACCGCTCCACATACTGCCGCTGATTCTCCCGCACATACTCCGCCGACCCGCGAAACCGCTCCGCAAACTTCAACCAGTCCATCTCCGGCGAGTCATATCCCACCGCGCTCCCCGCCCCGCCAGCCGCCACCGTTCCCGCCCCGCCACCACTCGCCGCCACCGCACCGCCCGCCACCGCGCCGCCCGCCACCGCCCGCTGCCTCACCACCCGCAGCTCATGATGAATCAGCGCCTCATACTCCCCTCGAATCCGCGCCAAATCCTCCCACAGCTTCGTTTGCACATCCGCCGTCGCCCGCTCCAACGCACCCACGAAATCCCGGTGTTGCCCCGCCACCTGCTGCCGGAAACTCTCCTCGGCCAGCGTCACCCGATGCTGAAACGCATGCTGCAGATCCGCCGCCGACCGCGTGAACTGCGCCTCGTTCACCACCAGCTTGTGCTCCCACTCCGCCCGCCACGCCTGCCAGTGCGCATGCAGATCCGCCACCTGCTCCACCTGCGGCTTCAGCGCTTCAATCCGCTCCCCCGCCACCGCCGCCAGCCGCACCATCGTCCGGTTCGATTCATCCAGCGCCTCAATCGTCGCGTTCAGCGCCCGGATCGTCTCCCGGTTGAAATCCACCTGGTCCCGCACAAACCACTGCAGGCCCCGCGCAATGTTCCGCTTCACGCCCTGAATCAGCGTGTTCACCACGCCGCCCGGCCGCGGATTCAAACTCCCAATCGCCGCCACCTTCGCCTGCGCCGCATCCCGCGCATGAAACAACGGCATCAGGTCCGGCAGCGGCAAATCAATCGCCCCGCCCGTCGTCGCCGCATGACGCGCCTTCACCCGCTCCCGGATCTCCGACACCATCTGCGCCAGCTCCGCCAGCTTCGGATCCTGCGCCGTTCCTGCCTCAGCCACGCGCCCCGCTCCCGCTTCAGCCACGCTTGCCGCCCCGCGACTTCCGCCCCGCCGCATCCGCTTCCCGCGAATAGCTCACCGAGATCTTCGAATACACCCCACCCCTCGGCGTAAACTCACCCACCACGCTCGCCCACACCGGCTCGCACGCCCGCACCACGTCCTGCAAAATCCGGTTCGTCGCGTTCTCCTGAAAAATCCCCAAATTGCGATACGCCAGCAGATACATCTTGTAGCTCTTCAGTTCCAGGCATTTCTCATCCGGCATGTAATGCAGCGTCACCGTCCCATGGTCCGGCAACCCCGTCTTCGGACACACGCTCGTAAACTCCGGACTCGCAATCTCAATCTCATACCCGGCAAACTGGTTCGGCCAGCACTCGATCTCCGGCAGCGCCGCATCCAACCCGCTCGCCGCATGCTCATCCGTGTAGCCGAGCGAACCCACCCCAGCCACAGCCTTCCCTCCGCTCGCCTTCCCCGCCGCCGCGCCGCTTACTCATGGCACAAATTCCTCGCCAGCAGATCCAGGAACAACCCCACGTCCGTCACCACACCCACCGCCTGGCCCGTCCCCCGGTCGCTCACCTTCGTCGCCACCGCCGGATTGATGTCCACGCACACAATCTTCACCCAGCTCGGCAGCATGTTCCCCGTCGCAATCGAATGCAGCATCGACCCGCAGCACAACACCAGCCCCGCGCCTTTCAAATTCTCCGCATACGCATCCTGCGCCGCGTTCATGTCCGTAATCGTGTCCGGCAGCGGACCATCATCGCGCAGCGACCCCGCCAGCACAAACGGTATCTTCGCCTTCACCGCCTCATACATCACGCCCGACGTCAACCGTCCCGTCTCCACCGCCTTTGCAATCCCCCCCGCGTGATAGATCGCGTTGATCGCCCGCATGTGGTTCCGGTGCCCGTGCTCTTCCTGCCGCCCGTCGGTCTGCCGCACGCCCAGCGACGTGCCCAGCAGCGCCGCTTCCATGTCATGCACCCCCAGCGCGTTCCCCGCCAGCAGCGCGTTCACATAGCCGCCGCGGATCAACTCCGACAGCGCCTTCACACCCCCCGTGTGCACCACCACCGGACCAGCCACCACCACCACCTTCAGCCCGGCCTCCCGCGTCGCCCGGATCAGCGCCGCCGTCTGCCGCACCGCCGTCTCCACCTGCCGCTCCGACGAAATCCCGTTCGACATGAACGAGAACGAGTGCCGGTCGCGCTCCTTTGACTCCGGCAGCACGCGGATGCCCCGCATCCCCGTCACCACCATGTCCCCGGCCTTCAGATCCCGCAGCCGCCGGCACACCGCCGCCCCGCCGCTGATCACCACCATCGCGTCCATCCGCTGGTTGCCCACGTCCATCCACTCGCCCTCGTAGCGCACCTGCGTCTTGTGGTTGGTCGTTGAATAGAAATCCAGCGGCGCGCAACAGTCGCGCTCCACCCGCTCCAGCGTCACATCGTCGTGATCCACCGGCGTGCAGCCAAACCCCAGCAGTTGCGCCACCATCCGGTCCAGATCCTCGCGCCGCGGCGCTTCGATCCGCATCCGCAGACGCGACGGGTCCGAATTCGTCCGGCCAATATGAAAATCTTCCACCTCGAAGCGGCCGTTAAACTCGACCACCGTGTCGAAGATCTGCTCCATAATGTGCGAGTCGATCAGATGCCCTGAGGCCTCCACCGTCTCACTGTGTTGGGGATTCTGCGTGTGCGATGACGACATACTGCGTAGCGTCCATTCTACCGCGCCCCCGCGCCCGCCTCCCCTCACTCACCCTTGTGCGTCGTCACCCACCACAACACGCCAAACGGGTCCTGCACCCCGCCCGTCCGCCCATACTCCTGGTCCGACATCGCCATCACCTCGTTCGCCCCCGCCGCCAGCGCGCTCGCAAACGTCGCATCCGCATCCGGCACATACAGGAACAGGCACAGCCCCGGCGTCCCGTTCTGCTGCACGCTCTTGATGAACCCATATTCCGGCTTGTAGTCCGAAATCATGATCATCGCCTCGCCAATCCGTATCTGCGCGTGCCGCACCTTGCCGTCCTCGGTCATCTGGCGATACGTCTCCACCGCCCCAAACGCCGTGCGGTAAAACTCCATCGCCGCCGCCGCGCCCTCAATCGTCAAGTACGGTGTAACTTCCGTGAACCCGGTTGCTTTGTAACTCATGCCCCCCCATTCTGCCCCATCCCCGTGCCCCCGGTCTTGTAAAAAATTGACCCTCACCACCCCATCGCCACATGATTCGCATAACTCTTCACATGCGCCGCATACTCGCCCGGCGTCATCCCGGAAAACTCCCGAAAATCCCGCACAAAATGCGATTGATCGTAATACCCGCACTCGAGCGCCAACTCGCTCCACGACACCCGCCGCCCCCCATGCGCCATCCGCAGCGCCGCCTGAAACCGTTGCACCCTCTGGAACACCTTCGGCCCTACCCCCACATGCCACCGGAACAGCTCAATGAACCGCCTCTGCGACAACCCCGACGCCCCCGCCACCTCGGCCAAACGCGCCGCTTCCCCACCCCGCTGCAACTCCTCCACCCCATAGGCCACCACCCGCGGCGGCCCCCCCTCCGGCAAACGCTCCACCAGCCCCACCTCCAGCGCCCTCAATTTCTCCTCCGCCGTCCGCCCCTCCATCACCCGCTCCCGCCACCGCCGCGCCGCCCGCCCCCACAGCGCCTCCAACGGCACATCCAAATCCGTCATCTCCCCCGCCGGAGCCCCCAACAACAGCGCCGCCCCCTCCGGCCGCAGCGTCACTCCCGCCAGCAATTTCTGACACTCCGTATCGATCACCTCATACCGCGACCTCGGCCCCGCCACAATCGCCCCGCTCAACCCCTCCGCCGCCGCCCCGCTCTGCCGCTCATACGTCCAGATCCGGTCCTCAGCCAGATTCAGAATCAACGACGCGTTCCCGTACGGCAACACCCGTTCCTGCCTGTGCGCCGGCGGCGTCCCCTCCGACACCCACAGCGAACTCACAAACGCGGCCAGCCGCCCCGTCGGTATCCGTACATGCAATGCCAGCGCCATGCCCAGTTGCTCCCCTCAGCATCCCACACCGCATCCCCTGCAAGTGCCACGCCCCACCCGCACGCTACAATAGCCACGCTATGGCCAAACGCATCCTCATCGTCACCGGCGACGGCGGCGAATCCTACGAAACCTGGTACGCCATCCACCGCATGCTCGAAGAGGGCCACGAAGCCGTCCTCGCCGCACCCTCCAAACGCCGCCTCCACCTCGTCATCCACGACTTTGAACCCGGCTGGGACACCTACATCGAACGCCAGCCCGGCTACGGCGCCACCGCCGACCTCGCCCTCGCCGACGCCCGCCCCGACGACTTCGACGCCGTCCTCTTAATCGGAGGCCGCGCTCCGGAATACCTCCGCCATCGCGACGACCTCATCGCCCTTGTCCGCACCATGGCCACTACCGGCAAATGGGTCTTCGCCATCTGCCACGGCATCCAGGTCCTCGTCACCGCCGATCTCGTCGCCCAGCGCACCGTCACCTGCTACGAACACGTCAAGAGCGAAGTCACCCGCGCCGGAGGCGAATGGAGCCCCCGCCAGGCCGTCCGCGACGGCCGCATCATCACCGCCCAAACCTGGGAATCCCACCCCGAGTTCTACCGCGCCGTCATGGCCGCGCTCCGCGAATCCTAACCGCGCCTGGCCGTCGCCCTGCACCGCCGCCCGCCCCGCTCAGCCGCCGCCCCGCTCCACCCGCAAAATCGCCCCAATCAACCCCGCAATCGTATACGGCGACGCCTCAGCCGCCACCTCCACCCCATGCTTGCGCAACACCTCGCTGGTCACCGGACCAATCGACGCCACCTTCACCCCCGCCAGCGCCTCCCGCTCCACCATCGTCAGCATATTCTTCACCGTCGAAGCCGCCGTAAACGTCACCCAGTCCACCCGCTTCCCAAACACCTCCGCCGCCCGCCCCGCCGCATCTTCCGGTACAGCATTCCTGTACGCCGCCACCACATCCACCTTCGCCCCCCGCTTCCGCAGCGTCTCCGGCAACACCTCCCGCGCCACCTCCGCCCGAGGAATCAACACCCGCTGCCCCGCCATCTCGTGCTTCTCAAACGCCGCCAGCAGACTCTCCGCCACATACTCCTCCGGCAGCAAGTCCACCTTCCAGTGCAGCGCCTCCACAGCCTCCCGCGTCTTCTCCCCGATCACCGCAATCCGCCCCCGAAACGCCCGCACATCATGCCGCGACGCATCCAACCGCTCCATGAAAAACCGCACCCCGTTCACTGACGTGAACACCAGCCAGTCATACGTCCCCAGCCGCTCAATCGCCGTATCCAGCGCCGTCCACGCCATCGGCGGCCGGATCGCAATCGTCGGCAACTCCACCGCCTCCGCCCCCAACGCCCGCAGCACAGCCACCGTCTCCCCGGCCTGCTCCTCAGCCCGCGTCAACACAATCCGCCGCCCAAATAGCGGCAGCCGCTCGTACCAGTTCAACGTCTCCGCAAGCGAAACTACATCCCCCACGATGATCGTCGCCGGAGGCTTCAACCGCGCCGCCTCCACCCGCTCCGCAATGTCACCCAGCGTCCCCCGCACACTCGCCTGCTCCGGCCTCGTTCCCCACCGCACCGCAATCGCCGGAGTCTCCGCCGCCCGCCCCGCTTCCCTCAACCGCCGCGCAATCTCCCCCATCGTGCTCAGCCCCATATACACCACCAACGTCTCCGACGCCGCCACCGCCGCCCAGTTGATCCGCTCCGGATCATGCCCCGTCACAAACGTCACCGCCGAATTGTGATCGCGATGCGTCAGCGGCACCCCGCAATACGCCCCAATCCCCAGCGACGCCGTCACCCCCGGAATCACCTCAAACGGAATCCCCGCTCCGGCGAGCGCCTCGGCTTCCTCCCCGCCCCGCCCAAACAAATACGGATCGCCGCCCTTCAACCGCGCCACCCGCAGCCCCTGCCTCGATTTTCGGATCAATAGATCCGAAATCTCCGCCTGCGTCACCGCATGGTCCGCGCGCTTCTTCCCCACATAGATCCGCTCCGCCCCCGCCGCCAGCTTCAACAACACCGCATTCGCCAGGTAGTCATACAACACGCACTGCGCCCGTTCCAGCGCCGCCCGCCCCCGCACCGTAATCAGATCCGGATCCCCCGGACCCGCCCCAATCAGCGATACCAGTCCCGGCGCCTCGTCGCTCACGCCCCGTACACCGCCTCTAAAATATCGTCCGCCCCGGCCTGCAACAACTCCTCCGCCGCCGCCTGCCCCAACGCCGCCGCCTCACTCACCGCCCCGCTCATCAGGCACACCAGCGGCACGCTCTTTCCTTCCGGCGCCACCACCACCGCCCGCAAATCCAACCTGTCGCCCGTCACCACCGCATGCGCACCAATCGGCACCTGGCATCCGCCTCCCAGCGCCGCCAACACCGCCCGCTCCGCCGTCACCGCCGCCCGCGTCGCCGCATCCTCCAGCGCCCGGCACGCCTGCACCGCCGCCGACTCCTCGCCTCCCCCCACTCGCGCTTCAATCGCCAGCGCCCCTTGCCCCACCGCCGGACACATCACCTCCACCGGCAACAGCTCCGCAATCCTCTCCGCCCAACCCAATCTCTTCAACCCCGCCGCCGCCAGCAGAATCGCGTCATACTGCCCCTCATCCAGCTTCCGCAGCCGCGTATCCAGATTCCCCCGCACCGACTCAATCACCACATCCGGCCGCGCCTGCCGCAACTGCGCCGTCCGCCGCAGCGAACTCGTCCCCACCCTCGCCCCCTTCTTCAGCCCCTCCATCGTGCTCCCGATCATCGCGTCCCGCGCATCTTCCCTCACCGGCGTCGCCGCCAGCTCCAATCCCTCCGGCAGCTCCGTCGGCATGTCCTTCAACGAATGCACCGCAATGTCGATCTCATCCGCCAGCAGCGCCTCTTCCAGCTCCTTCGTGAACAAACCCTTGGTCCCCACCTGCGACAGCGGCACACCCGTGATCTTGTCCCCCGTCGTCTTGATCACCGTGATCGTCGTCGCAAACCCGCGCTTCTCCAACTCACCAGCCACCCACCGCGACTGCCACAACGCCAACTGCGATCCGCGCGAACCAATCCTGATATGCGTCATTTCGTTCCGTTCTCGTCCAGCTTAAACGCCCGCCGCAGCGCCTCTAACCCGTCCGCCCCCTCCGGCAGCGCCGCCAGCCGCCGCAACTCCGAAATCGGACCATGCGCTACTTTATTCAAAATCCCCCGCGTCAGAATCTCCACCGCCTCCCGCTGCTCCGGCGTCAGCGTCGCCAGCTTCCCTCTCATCCTCTCCATCTCCGCCAACCGCGTCGCCTCCAACTGCTGCTGCAAGCTCACAATCAACGGCGCAGCCCCCCTCTGCTGCAGCCGCTGCATCATCCGCGCCACTTCCTCGCCAATGATCCGCTCGGCCTCTTCCGCCTCGGCCTGCCTCACCCGCATGTTCGACGCCACCACCTTCTGCATATCGTCGATGTCATACAGAAACACGCCATCGAGCGAATTCACCGCCGGCTCAATGTTGCGCGGCACGGCGATGTCGATCAAAAACATCGGCCGCCCCTTCCGCGCATGCACCACCGGCTTCATGCTCTCCTGCGTCACAATAAAATGCGGCGCCCCCGACGACGTCAACACCACATCCGTCCCCGCCAGCGCCGTGTGAAAACTCTCATACGGCACCGTCCGCGCGTTGAAAATCTCCGCCATCGCCCGCGCCCGCTCCGCCGAACGGTTCGTCACCGTGATGTCGCTCGCCCCCGCCCGCGCCAGGTGCCGCGCCGCCAGTTCGCTCATCTTCCCCGCCCCGATCAACAGCACCTTCCGGCCTTCCAGCGATCCGAAAATCTGCCGCGCCAGCTCCACCGCCGCGTACGACACGCTCACCGCGCTCTGCCCGATCTCGGTCTCCGTCCGCACCCGCTTGGCCACCCGGAACGCCGACGTCACAATCGATTCCAGGGTCGTGCTCAACGTCCCCGCCGTCCGCGCCGTTTCATAGGCTGACTTCAACTGCCCCAGAATCTGCGGCTCACCCACCACCATCGAGTCCAGCGACGACGCCACCCGGAACAGATGCCTCACCGCCTCGGTCCCCGTGAAGTGATACAGGTATTGCCTCAGCCACTCCCGCTCCACCTGGTGATATTCCGATAAAAAACTCTCAATTTGCGTCCGCGCGTCGCAGGAGTCATCCGTCGTCGCCGTGATCTCCACCCGGTTGCACGTCGACAACACCATCGTCTCCAGCAACCCCTCCGCGTTCCGCAGCCCCGCCATCGCCTCCGCCAGCCGCTCCTGCGCAAAGGCGAGCCTCTCCCTCACTTCAACGGGGGCCGTTGTGTGGTTCAGTCCTGTGACGTGAAAATTCATCGGCTACGACGGCTTCAAAAACACCTTCGCCGCCCACGTGAGCGCCGAGCAACCCAAAATCATCAACGCCATCACCGCCGCCTTCCGCCCCCGCCAGCCCACCGACGTCCGCAGAAACACCATCAGCAAACACAGCGCCCACGTCGCCAGCGAAATCACGATCCGCGGCTGCATGATCCAGTCCTGCTGCCCCTCCCGCTGCGCCCAGCTGATGCCCAGAATCGTCGCCACCGTGATCAGCGTGAACCCCGCCCCCATCGCCCGCGTGATAATCGCATCCAGCGTCGAAAGCGGCGGCAGCCTCCGGAACAGCTTCGACGTGATCTTCTGCTTCAACCGCCTCTCTTCAATCAGGTAAAACACGCTCGCCAGCGCCGTCACCAGCAGCGCCGCATAACCCAGCATCACCAGCACCACATGCGCCAGCAACACCGCCCCCCGCACGCTCGTCGACGGCCACTCCACAACCGGCGATTCCATCCCCCCCAACAGCGCCATCAGAAACACCAGCGGTAACAGAAACACACCCAGCGACCGGAACTCATACTTCCAATTCAGAAACAGAAAACTCGTCGCCAGCAGAAACGCGCACAACCCAATCGACTCAAAGAAGTTATCCACCGGAAAGCGGCCCTTGTGCACCCACCGCTCCACAATCGACACCCCGTGCAGCGTCGCCCCCATCAGGAACGCCGTAAACGCCGGCGCAAAGAACCTCTCTTCGCGCCGCAGGATCGTTAAGATCGCGTGCAGCAGGCCCAGCGAATACAGGACCGCGGCTGCGCGCAGCCAAAATACGCTCATCTCCTGCATGGTTTCGTGATGACCCTAGTATAACTTGCGCTCAGCCCCGCTCCCGCCAATCACCGCCCGCCCTTCACTGGCTTCACCCGCCTCTCGTACACCGTCTTCCACCCCAGGGGCAGCCACCCCAGCCAGCGCCCCCGCCAGCCCGTCATCCCCTGCGCCCTCACCCGCCGCACCGTCGATCGCCCAACCCGCAGCCGTCCGTTTCCACTCGACAACTCCAATTGGTTCTCCGTCACCCTCGCCACCGTCCCGCGGAACACCATGAAGTTTTCCCCCTGCACCTCCGCCGCGGTTCCCACCGCCAGCGCACGCACCCGCCCCCAGTCCTGAGCCCACACCCCGCAGGCCCCCAGCAGCAACAACGCAAGCAACCGCCCCCCCATCACGCCGCCAGTCTATCAGGGAGTCTCCGCTTACCGCGGCTTCTGCACCGTAATCACCACCGGGTCGCTCTGCGTCGCCGTCGCCAGGCTCCTCACCTGCGCCACGTAAATCCCCGGCAGCAGCGTGTCCGGAATCTGCGCCGTCATCTGCCCGTTCGAGGCTTCCAACAGCGGCAGCGGAATGTCGCTCAGCGTCACACACGATCCGCCCAACACCGTCGGCATCGGCAACTGATCCGCCGCCGCCGGCCCCGCCAGGTTCGCGCCTGTCACCGTAATGAAAGCTCCCGGCGAGAACGCCGCCGTCCCGGTGTTCGCGTTCACGATTCCCCGCGAACCGCCCGTGATGGCAGGCCTCGGCGCCGCCCCGTCTCTCGCCAGTGATATCACGCTCAACCCCGACACGCTCACCTGGTACGCATTCCCCTGGCTGTCCACCGCCAGTTGCCGCGCCGGCACGGCAACCCGCTGCGTTCCCAATATCGTGAACGGCGGATTCTCCGGCGCCACCGCCGCCAGCGTCTCCGCCCCGGTCCGGACATTCACCAACTCCAACGTCGGACGTGGATCGTCCCGCGTCACCACCGTCAGGTTCTGCCTCACCGGCAGCGTCAGCCGCAAAAACATGTCCTTGTCGATCGCATAGAGACTCGCCACATGCCGCTGCCCGGCGCTCACCGTCGTCTGCGTCGGCGGCAGCCCCGGTCCGGCCGGCGGGGTCGTGGTCGTCACACCCGGCCGCTCAGCTCCTCCCGTCACCGCAAGCGAGGGACTCAAAATCAGCCCGTTCGCCAAAAAGTACGAGTTCTCCTGCGCCGCCGCCAGCGGTCCGTAATAGCTTTGAATCGGGTTCTGGAACAGCGTCCGCCCCACCGTGAACGCATCGGCCCCTGCATCGAATAAGTATCCACTCCCCGTCGACCCCGAAAGCGCGATCATGTAATCGCCCTCCGGCGTCGCCGCCAGTTGGTGCTGCGGCGAGTTGCCCAGCGTCGTGTTCGTCGAACTCCCGCTGATCACCGTGCTCGCCGCTCGAGGCGTCGCTTCGTTGCCAAACACTCGCCACAACCCGCCGTTCGACATCACAAATTGAAGCCCCGACTGCGTCATCGCCAGCGACAACGGCCGCACCACCACCTGGTTGCCTGGCCGTGGAATCGGCGGAAAAATCACGTTCCCCGTCTCGCGCCGCAAATCCAGATCCACAATCGAAATCGACTCTCCCCCCGAATTGCCCACATACAAGGTCGAACGGTCCAGCGACATCGCCATCGAGTGCGGCAACTGCCCCACCTCAATCGGCTCGATGAACCGCTGCCGCCGGATGTCAAACACCTCAACACGGTTGAAGCCGGCGTTGGCAATATAAACCCGCCCCCGCGGCTCATCCAGCAGCAATTCCTGCAGACCTTCGTTATTCGTCAACCCAGTCGCCACCGGATAAATCACTCCGCGCTGGTCACTCTGCCGGAAATTCATGTACACGCGCATCACATTGGGAAAATTCACCGCCTCGCGCGAAGCCAGCACCACATTGATCGCCGTCCCGCCTCCATTGCCCGCGCCGGTGAAAATGTTCGTCCCCGCCTGCCGCACCACCGCCGTCCGCCCCGGCTCCATCGTAAATGTAATCGTCGACGGCGCCACCCCCGTGTCCACCTGCGCGATCAGCGCTGTCGTCACCACCGGCACCGTGTACGTCAATTTCCCCTGCCCCAGGTTATTCACCCGCACAGCCGCCCTAGCAATCCCCTTGTTGCACGGGTCGTTGGCCAGAAACACCGCCGTCGACTCCGGCTGCAAAATCGGATAGTCAAACAGCGAACCGATCGGTAACCGCACCAGCCCCGACTCCGACGCCGCAATCACCTCCGCCCCGCTCGATGGCCCCACCATCTTTCCAATAATCGACTCCTGCAGCCGCAACCCCAGCCGCACTCCCAGGTTCTTGCTCGAACCCACCAGCAGGTAGTTCGACACCGGCCGCACCGTCGCCGAGTTCGCCCCCACGTTGAAGGCCGCATACACATCCGCCCCATCCGGCGAAAAGAAACTCCCGCCGAAATTGAAATTCGTCTGGATCGCCGGGTTCGTATTCGTCGACGAAATCACAAACGGAAAATTCGCCGAGCTCACCTGCCCGATCACCGCCAGCGTCGAGGCGTCATACATCGTCGAGCCCGCCATGAACCTCGACCCGTCCGGCGAAATCGACAACACCGTCGACTGCCCCGTCACCGTCCGGTTCCGCAACACCGTCCCCGATGCCGCTTCATACACAAACAGCGTCGTCTGCGCCGACGTCGTCGTCTGGTTGATCGCCACCATCCCGATAATGAACTGCCCGTCCGGCGTCCGGATCAACCGCCCCGGAAACGGCGTCGACGGCCGCCCGATGAACACCGCCGGCAGCGGGTTCGGCGTATTGATCGGCGGCGGCGAACTCACCGCAAACACCTGCTGCCCTGCCTGCAGCGTCGGGTCAAACACCAATAGTGTGTTCTGCGCATTCTGCGTCCCCGAACCCTGCGTCGTGATCAACACACGGCCATCGAATCCCACCTCCACGCCCTCTGGCTTGGCCGGCAGGCTCACCGTCTGAATCACCCGGTCCAAATTCAAATCCACAACGCTCAGCGTCGTGCTCCCTGTATTGGTTACGTACAGGTAACGCCCATCCATGCTCCGCGCCGCCGACGAGGGAAACGTCCCCACCTGAATCGACCCCGTCACCACTTTGTTCACATAGTCGTAGATGTTCACCCGGTCAGAGCCCGAACTCACCGCATAGACCCGCCCCCGGTCTTCATCCAACACCAGGTCACTCGGCGTGCCCCCTAACGACACCACCTCGCCAAACACCGCGCCCGTGGAAAGCGTCACCTGCGCCCCGCCCTGCCCCTGCCCCCAGGCGGCGAAAGGCATCAGCACGGTCATCGACAGCACAGCGAGTAAAGGGTTTGCGCGGAGACGCAATTGCGGCAGCATCATGGATACGATAACCTAAACCCTGCCCTTTTAGGGAAGTTTCGACAGCGCCGCAACATTTTCGGAACCTCAGTGTTGGATAGGAGCCTGCCCCTGACTCTGGTGATTCGGAATCTTACAAAACAGTCTCTGCTCGCCGACCGCGCGATCCTGGCCAATACCAGTGCCACCCGCCGCACCGGCCTCCTCAAACACGATTCCTTACCCGAAGGTGAAGGGCTTTTAATTACCCCCTGCGAAGGTGTCCATACCTTCGGCATGAAATTCCCCATCGATGTCATCTACCTCAGTAAAAAACGCGTCGTACTGAAAATCAGGCCGGAAATGCCGCGACGCCGCATCAGCTTCTGCCTTCGGGCTCACTCCGTGCTCGAACTTCCCGCGGGGATGGCGGGAAAGACCAGCACTACTGTCGGCGATCAATTGGACATCGAACGGGTGGAGAAAGAGTAAAATCGGATACTCGCATGACACCTCCGGCGTGCCTTCTGGCCTCCCTCCTCATCGCTCTCGCCTTCCTGCAAGGCTGCTCCCGAGGCCCCTCATCCGCCCGTAACTCTGCTCCCGCCTCCTGGCCCACCGCCGTCCAGCGCGGCATGGACCGCCAGGTCCAACTCTCCCGCAACGCCGAGCTTGCCTCCACCGGCGACTTCGAAGCCGACGCCCTCCGCCGCCGCGTCCTCGCCGCCCCAGATGACCTCGACGCCCGCACCCGCCTCGCCGCCCGCTACGAATCCACCGGCCAGCCCGAACTCGCCGTCGAACACTACCGCATCCTCCTCGCCCGCCACCCCGAAGCCTCCGCCCCCCGCCTCAACCTCATCCGCATCCTCCACTCCCTCTCCCTCAACAATCCGGCCCTCCACGATTCGGCCCTCACTCACCAGGCCCTCACCGCCACCGAAGACGGCCTCCGCCTCCACGCCTCCCGCCAGCTTCTCTCCTGGAAAGGCATCCTCCTAGATTCCCTCGACCGCCACGCCGACGCCGAACCGTCCCACCGTGAAGCCCTCGCCCGCGCCCAAGGCGCCTCCCCCTCCACCCTCGCCTCCCTCCAGAACAACCTCGGCAACAACCTGCTCCTCCAAAAGCGCTACGCCGACGCCGCCTCCGCTCTCGAAACCGCCCTTTCCCTCGACCGCCGCCTCGAAACCGCCCGCAACAACCTCGGCACGGCCCTCGCCCTCTCCGGCGACCCCACCCGCGCCCTTGCCCACTGGAAATCCCTCGCCGGCCCCGCCGCCGCCCACTCCAACCTCGCCACCCTCTACATCGAATCCGGGCGCCACACCGAAGCCCGCCGCGAACTCAACATCGCCCTCGGCTACGACCCCAACCACCCCGCCGCCCTCCGCAACATGGCCGCCCTCGCCTCAATCGATGGCCGGCCCGCCGTACTGGAACCGAATTCCGTGCGCCGCGCCTCGGCTTGGGCGAAAATAGCTCAGACATTCAAATCCACCCTCGGCTTCACCGATAGCCGGGAGAAAACCAGCCCCACGCAGGCCGCCCAGCAATGAGCCCTGCCCAAGGCCAAGAGAAAAACGGGAGAGAGTCCTCATGAAACAACTGCTGCTCAGCATCTGGCGCGACGAAAGCGGTCAGGACCTGGTCGAATACGCCCTCATCGTGGCGGCCGTCGGCCTGGCCCTCATCACCACCGTCAACACCCTGTCCCAAGCCGTCGTCAGCCTCTACCAAAGCATCACCGACGGTCTGGCCAGCATCGGAGCCGCCGGCCAGTAGCCGCGGCGCCTCGTCCTGGCCATCGCGGTGGAATCCCCCTGGCGGCGTTGGTGCCTGCCCGACCTCTCTTTGTCGGCGGCACTCCTTACGCTCGTCTATGTCGTCTTCCTCTTCGATGGTCCGCACAGGCTCTTCCGCGACTCCGATTCGGGCTGGCACATCCGCACCGGCGAGCGCATCCTCGATTCGCTCACCCTCCCCCGCCTCGACCCCTACTCGTTCGGCAAACCAGCCGCCGCTTGGGTCGCCTGGGAATGGGGCGCGGATGTCCTCATGGGCGCCGCCCACCGCTTCGGCGGCCTCGGCGCCGTCGCCTGGCTCTACACCGTCGCGATCGCCGCATGCTCCTGGCTCTGGTTTCAACTCCAATGGCAATTGGGCTCCAACTTCCTCATCGCCTGCGCGCTGGCCTCGCCCATGCTCTCCACAGCCAACATCCATTGGCTGGCGCGCCCCCACATCTTCGGTTGGACCCTCCTCCTCCTTGCCCTCCTCTGGCTCGAACGCGGCGCAGCGAGTTCGGCCCCACGTCCCGCCCCTCACCCCGCCCCGCGCCCCTGGTGGCATTGGGCCCTCCTCGCCGCCCTCTGGGCCAACCTCCACGCCAGTTTCTTCCTCCTCCCCCTCCTGGCCGCCCTCTACTCACCGCGCCTCGGCTGGACGCCCACTCTCGCCTCCGCCCTCTCCACCCTGCTCAACCCCTACGGCCTCTCGCTCCACACGCACGTCTTCCACTACCTCCGCGACCGCGAACTGCTGCGCCTGATCGGCGAATTCCAGTCCTTCAACTTTCACGCCGACGGCGCCGCGCAGATCGCCGTAGCCCTCATCCTCTCTCTCTCCGCCGTGGGGCTTCTCCTCTCCCGCCGCGACTACACCCGCGCCGCCGTCACGCTCCTCTTCTGCGCCATCGCCATCCGCTCCGCCCGCGGACTGCCCCTCATGGCCCTCGCCGCTCTCCCCTTTGCCGGCCGCGCCTTCTCCCAACTCCCCTGGCCCGCCGCCTTCACCCAGTACGCCGCCAACCTGCGCACGCTCGACCGCCAGTTCTCCGGCCCTCTCTGCGCCCTCGCCTTCGCCCTCGGCTCCTATCTCTTTCTCACCACGCCCTACATGCAGGCCCGCACCGGCTTCCCCGCCTCCGACTTTCCCGTCCAGGCCTCTTCCCAACTCGCCGCCCTACCCCCGCAAGCCCGTCTCTTCGCCCCCGACAAATTCGGCGGCTACCTCATCTACCGCTTTGCGGGAACCCGCCCTGTCTTCTTCGACGGCCGCAGCGACTACTACGGCGCCGACTTTATGAAGGACTACATCGCCCTCGTCCAAGTGCGCCCCCATTGGCTCTCGCTCTGGAAGCGCCACGGCTTTACCCACGCCGTCCTTCCCCTCGACTACTCTCTGAACAGCGTCCTGCCCACCCTCGGCTGGCGCGAACTCTACCGCGATTCCACCGTCGTCCTCTGGACCCAACCGCCCTCGCAGCCGCCGGTGCAGCCATGATCCTCACCCCCAGCCCACTCCACGCCCTCCCAGCGGCGCAACAGCCGCCGCGCATTCATCCATTCCCAGCGGCGCAACAGCCGCCGCGCAGTCATCCAATCCCAGCAGCGAAATTTTCGCCGCGCATTCATTCCAGCCACGCGGCGCAACCTTCGCCCCGCACCGGTGTTAGAAAGAGGTTTCCCGTGGACCGCCAGAAACTCCTCACCATCTTCGGCATCGCCTGGGTCTCCGCCGCCCTGCTCACCTGGTTTCTCTACGCCAAAACCAAGGCCCCAAAAACCGAAGCCACCGCCAAAATCCTCGCCGCCGCCCGCAACCTCCCCGCCGGCTCCCTCCTCTCCCAAAAGGACCTCAAACTCATCACCGTCGTCGCCCGCGACCTCCCCTCCGGCGCCCTCACCGGCCCCCAGGACGCCCTCAACCGCGCCCTCCTCTTCCCCGTCAACCTGAACGAACCCATCACCGCCCCCAAACTCGCCACCCTCGGCAGCGCCGAAGGCATCAGCGCCACCATCCAGCCCGGCATGCGCGCCGTCTCGGTCGCCTTCACCGACGCTTCCGGCGCCTCCGGCCTCCTCCAACCCCGCTCCCACGTCGACGTCCTCTTCACCCGCGCCGGCTCGCTCACCGAGGCCATGACCGTCACCCTCCTCGAAAACGTCGTCGTCCTCAGCGTCGGCCGCAACACCGAGGTCCAGCAAACCACCGTCGCCAACGCCAAAGCCGCCGTCCGCTCCTCCACCTCCACCCAAACCGCCACCCTCATGGTCACCCCCGAGCAGGCGCAATTACTCGAACTAGGCAAAAACCAGGGCAAAATCAGCCTCTCCCTCCGCAACCCCTCTGACCGTACCGCCCGCACCGAACCCAAAGCCGCCGTCATTGAGGAAATCGATCCACTGCTGCTCACCCGCTCCGCCAAACGCGGCTCACGCCTCCCCCCCGGCATCAACCTCAAAGACAAAAACGCCTGGGCCAAGCTCATCGGCGAGGAGTCCGACGGCACACCCAAAAAGGCCCCCCCGCCTAAACCCGAACCTCCTAAGCCCAAGCTCACCGTCGATGTCTTCCGCGGCGACAAACACGTCCAAGAGATCTTTCCATGAGGGAACCGTCCATGCTCATCCAGCGCCGCCTGCTCGCGGCTCTCGCGGTCTTAGCCACCCTGCCTGTCCTTGTACAGGCCCAGACCGCTCTCCCCCGCGAACTCGCCCTCGTCGTCGGCCGCGGTGAACTCCTCCAGTTCAACGCCGACATCATCCGCGTCGCCGTCAGCGAACCCCGAATCGCCGACGCCGTCGTCGTCTCCCCGCGCGAGGTCATGGTCAACGGCAAAGGCGTCGGCAAAGCCACCATCGTCGTCTGGGAAACCGGCTCCATCCCCATGCGCTACCAGATCGACGTCAAGGAGGACCGCTCCACCTTCGACGGCGTGAAACTGGATATCGCCAAAAGCCTCGGCGACTCCGGCATCACCATCACCGGCAACACCGAAACCGTCGTCCTCACCGGCTCGGTCAAGGACGCCGACGCCTCCAAGCGCGCCGAAGCCCTCGCCTCCACCCACGCCCGCAAGGTCGTCAACCTCCTCGAAGTCCCCCACATCGACCCCCGCCAGATCCTCCTCCAGGTCAAATTCGCCAGCGTCGACCGCGTCGGCCTCAACGAACTCGGCTTCAACTACTTCTCCCGCAACGACAAAACCATCGGCTCCCTCACCACCCAACAGTTCCAGGCCCCCCGCTTCTCCCAGCTCCAGTTCCAGGACCAGGAGTTCGCCAACTCCACCCTCAACTTCGCCGACCTCCTGAACCTCTTCGTCTTCCGCCCCGACCTCAACATCGGCGCCACCATCAAGGCCCTCCAAAGCCAGAATCTCCTCCAGATCCTCGCCGAACCCAACCTCATCGTCATCGAAGGCAAGGAGGCCAGCTTCCTCGCCGGCGGCCAGTTCCCCTTCCCCACCATCCAGGCCACCACCACCGGCGGCTCCGTCTCCCCCGTCGTCACCGTCCGCTTCCAGCCCTTCGGCGTTCAACTCGGCTTCACACCCACCGTCACCCCCAGCGGCGCCATCCATCTCAAGGTCACCCCCGAAGTCAGCTCCATCGACTTCTCCAACGCCGTCACCCTCCAGGGCTTCCTCATTCCCGCCATCGCCACCCGCCGCGCCGAAACAGAAGTCATCCTCAAGGATGGCGAGAGCTTCGCCATCGCCGGCTTGATCGACAACCGCGTCGTCCAGACCCTCACCCGTGTCCGCGGCCTCGGCGACATCCCCATCATCGGCAACCTCTTCCGCAGCCGCTCCACCCGCAAGGCCACCGACGAACTCCTCGTCGTCATCACCCCACGCTTCGTCAAACCCGTCCCGGCCGGTGAACCCGTCAAACTGCCCGACACCGTCGAGGCCTTCCTCCCCACCGTCGCCGAACAAAACGCCGCCAAAGAAGCCAAAAAGAAGAAGAAGGACAAAACCACCCAACCGGAGTTCGTAGGTCCCCGTGGTCACACCCAACCACAACCCGATTCGCCGAAACCGTAAGGTCGCGCGCCGCCTCACCCGGGCCACACCGCGCCCTCACGGCCGCGGCTCACTCTCTCTCTGCCTACTCACGTCCGCCTCCCCTGCCGCTACCACACCCCCCATCTACACAACGCCCCCCCATCTCAAAACGACACCCCAACTGAGCCACGAGCGTGAGCGAGTGGTCCCCGCCCCCCTCCGCCGCCACCCCCGCCACCAACACGCCGCCACTTCCATCCAAATCCTCGTCCTCCTCATCCCCGTCATCTTCGCCTTCATGGGCTTCGCCGTCGACCTCGGCCGCCTCTACATGGCCCGCGCTGAACTCAAAACCGCCGCCAACGCCATGGCCCTCGCCGCCGCCTCCGAACTCATCGGCACCGCCACCGCCACCGACGCAGCCACCACCGCCTACGTCCTCTCGGTCACCGAAGCCAACGGTGTCGCCAACAAATACGACTTCGGCGGCCTCACCATCGGCGAAACCAACGGCACCCTCGCCGGCGAACTCCCCGCCCCCGAGTTCTACGACACCGTCTCCGCCGCCCTCGAATCCGGCGAATCCCCCGGCTCCCAGGCCGGCGGCTCCGACACCGCCCGCCACGTCCGCGTCACCGTCACCGCCGAAGCCCCCCTCACATTCTGGAAAATCCTCCCCTTCCTCACCGGCCAGAACGCCACCCTCCGCTCGGAAGCCATCGCCGGCGTCAGCGCCCCCCTCTGCACCGCCTGCGGCATCGAGTCCGTCACCGTCGCCCCCCTCGATGAAACCGATACCACCGACTTCGGCTTCATCCCCGGCGCCCGCTACACCCTCGGCTACAACTGCCAGGGCCAAGGCGCCCCAGGCCCCCTCGTCGGCACCACCCAGCGCATCCCTTACCTCCTAGCCAACAAGTACAACGAAAACGACCTCGTCTTCACCGACCAGAACTCCCAAACCTTCCGCATCGGCGGCGCCGGACTCCCCGCCAGTTCCACCTCCACCCTCGCCTGCCTCCAGGTCAACGCCGTCGAATCCGGCTGGGCCGAAACCACCGCCCTCACCTGCCAGAACGTCCGCGTCCCCGGCCAGGTCCTCGGCTTCATGTGCGGACTCGCCACCCGCTTCGTCTCCGGCATCCCCAACGGCTGCGACAACATCACCTCCATCGACACCGCCGGCGGCGCCTACGTGCCCGACTCCGACGTCGAAGACCGCGAAACCTACGAGGAATACACCGGCAACCGCCGCCGCGTCATCACCGTCGCCGTCGTCGACGCCCTCGGCAGCGGCGAAGCCATGACCGTCCTCGGCTTCCGCCAGTTCCTCCTCGAACCCAACATCAACACCACCGAACTCGACGCCACCGACACCGGCGGCCGCTTCGCCGCTCTCTACATCGGCTCCCGCATGCCCCTCCGCGGCGGCTCCATCGCCGGCTGCTCCATCGCCACCGGCCCCGGAAAGGTGGTCCTTCACCGATGAACCGCCTCCGCAGCCAGCGCCCCCGCCGCGCCTCCGCCCTCCTCGAAACCGCCCTCTGGGTCCCCATCCTCGTCACCCTCTTCGTCGGCACCATCGAACTCGCCCGCGTCTCCTACACCTACTACGCCGTCCACAAGGCCCTCTACACCGTCGCCCGCATGGTCGGCTCCAGCACCTCGGCCAACCTCTGCGCCGACGACGACGCCACCCGCACCGAGGCCATCAACTTCGCCCTCCGAGGCGGCCTCGAGGAAACCTCCACGCCCCCCGTCCAAGGCATCGAAGCGAGCCAGATCGAAATCTCCCTCGAAGCCATCTCCCCCGACGACGGCTCCCTGCTCGAGTGCGACTGCTCCTCCACCGGCTGCGATACCGCCAACGGCGGCGTCGCCCCCAGCTACATCGTCGTCAGCCTCCCCGACGGCTTCAACTTCCAGTTCCGCATCCCCGGCCTCAACGTCGACCCCATTCCCCTGCGCCCCCGCGTGCGCATCCCCTACGGAGGCCTCTAACCCATGCGCCTTCTAAACTCCCGCCGCCGCGGGCCAATCCGCCGTCGAGTTCGCCCTCACCTACCTCGCCCTCATCCTCCCGCTCACCATGATGCTCTACCATATCTCCAACATGATGTGGGTTTGGCACAGCACAAGCGACTACACCCGCCAGGGCGCCCAATACGCCGCTACCCACTGCTGGCAGCCCGGCGGCTCCAACGTCCTCAACTACATGCGGCAAAACACGCCCATCATGTTTGACCGCGACAAGTTCCGCGACGGCCAGGCCGAAATCGAAGTCTCCTACTTCGGCCGCAACGCCGATACCGGCGAGCTCGAAGACTACTCCTGCGACGGCAGCTCCTGCTCCCGCGAGTGCGTCCCCAACATCGTCCGCGTCCGCATCACCAACTACCAATACGCCGGCCTCTTCAGCTACTTTGGCCTCGCCCCCGTCTCCGTGCCGCCCTTCACCACCTCCATGCCCATGGAAGGCGCCGGCTGCTCGCCCGACGAGGAAACCTGTACCGAATGATCATAGGGAGAATCCGTTAACCGCATGTCGCTATCCATCCTGGTCGCCTCCTCCGACGAACACTTCCGCGAAACCGTACGCGACAGCATGGCCAACGCACCCAACGCCCGCCTCGTCGCCGAATACACCGAGGTCGCCTCCAACCTCTACATCCGCGTCCTCCAGGACCTCGAACGCCACCCCGACTCCGGCCTCATCTTCGACCTCGCCAGCGACGCCGAAAACGGCTTCAAAATCCTCGAGAAAATCAAACAGGCCGTCCCCGACCTCTACGTCATCGCCTCCAACTACCACGCCGAAGGCGAAACCGTCATCGCCGCCCTCCGCGCCGGCGCCAACGACTTCCTCACCCAACCCCTCCGCCGCCTCGAATTCAAGGACGCCATCGCCCGCTTCGAACGCGCCCCCAAACGCGAACACGGCTCCACCCAGTCCCGCCTCGGCAAAGTCTGGACCTTCCTCGGCGTCAAGGGCGGCGTCGGCGCCACCACCCTCGCCGTCAACTTCACCTCCGTCCTCGCCCAGCGCAAACACTCCGCCGTCCTCCTCGACCTCGATTGGACCGCCTCCGACTGCGCCTCCCAACTCGGCATCCAGCCCCAGTACACCTTGATCGAAGTCGGCGAAAACCTCGAACGCATGGACCAGGCCCTCTTTGAAGGCTACGTCTCGCGCGACCCCGTCGGCTTCTTCATGGTCGGCCCGCCCGAATCCCTCGAAACCCAGGGCTACTTCTCTGAGCCCATGTTCCGCGACTTCTCTAACTTCCTCGTCGAAAAGTACGAACACATCGTCATCGACGCCGGCCGCTCCATCCAGAACGAAGTCATCTTCGGCGCCCTCCAGGTCTCCTCCTCCATCATGCTCGTCATGACCCAGGATTTCCCCGCCATCCGCAACGCCCAGCGCTACCTCTCCTACCTCATGCGCCTCGGCTTCTCTCAGGACCAGATCCGCATCGTCGTCAATCCCGCCATCCCCGCCGCCATCAACCGCGCCCGCCCCTTCGTCGTCGACCGCCAGGCCGCCGGCGAACTCGACACCACCTTCCGCCGCTTCGTCGACAAAGCCACCGGCCGCCAAAAGGACTCCGCTAAGAGCGCCTGATGAGCACACGCCCCACAGCCCGCCCCGGCGCCGGTTCCGAACGCTGGTTCCTGCTTAAACAGCAGATCCACGGCCGCCTCCTCAACTCGCTCACCCCCGAGCAGTTGAAAACCCTCAACCGCGAAGCCGCCCGCGAACAAATCGGCACCGTCGTCGAACGCCTCGTTCACGAAGAACAAATGCCGATGACCGCCGTCGAGCGCGAGCGCCTCATCGAAGAGATCCTCGACGAGGTCTTCGGCCTCGGCCCACTTGAGCCCCTTCTCAAGGACCCCACCATCTCCGACATCCTCGTCAACGGCTACAACAACGTCTACGTCGAACGCGGCGGCATCATGGTCGAAACCAACGTCCGCTTCAAGGACCAGAACCACGTCCGCATGATCATCGACCGCATCGTCTCCAACATCGGCCGCCGCATCGACGACTCCTCCCCCATCGTCGACGCCCGCCTCGACGACGGCTCCCGTATGTGCGCCGTCATCCCGCCCCTCTCCCTCATCGGCCCCGTCATGTCCATCCGCCGCTTCGGCAAGAAGCTGCTCACCGTCGACGACCTGATGAAGAACGAAACCTTCACCCCCGGCATGATCGACTTCTTGAGCGGCTGCGTCGAGGCCCGCCTCAACATCATCGTCAGCGGCGGCTCCGGCTCCGGCAAGACGACCATGCTCAACACCATGTCGCGCTTCATCCCCGACACCGAGCGCCTCGTCACCATTGAGGACACCGCCGAGCTGCAAATGCAGCAATCCCACCTCGTCCGCCTCGAAACCCGCCCCATGAACATCGAAGGCGCCGGCGCCATCTCCCAGCGCGACCTCGTCATCAACGCCCTCCGCATGCGCCCTGACCGCATCATCATCGGTGAGTGCCGAGGCTCCGAGGCGTTCGACATGATGCAGGCCATGAACACCGGCCACGACGGCTCCATGACCACCGTCCACGCCAACTCCGCCCGCGAGGCCTTCTCGCGCCTCGAAACCATGGTCATGATGGCCTCCCAGCACATCCCTGACCGCGTCATCCGCCAGATGCTCACCTCCGCCGTCAACATCGTCCTCCACTGCACCCGCCTCCAGGACGGCACCCGCAAAGTCACCTCCATCTGCGAAGTCATCGACACCGACGGCGAATCCGTCGACATGCAGGACGTCTTCACCTTCGACCGCGAAGGCATGAGCCCCCGTGGCCGCGTCATCGGCCGCTTCCGAGGCTCCGGCGTCAAGCCCAAGTGCCTCAACCGCCTCAAAGCCTACGGCGTCCACATCTCGCCGGAAATCTTCTCCGAAGTCCAGGAGGTCCGCGACTAGCCATGTTCGTCATCGTCGCCTTCCTCATCTTCACCGCCGCCCTCCTCGGCGCCGCATACTACGCCTTCTCCATCCCCCAACAGCAGGAATCCGACGCCATCTCCACCCGCCTCCGCGACCTCCGCCTCCGCACCGGCGCACCCCGCCGCGCCACCTCCGGCGGCGACCTCCTCCGCGCCGAAAACAAGGGCGCCTTCTCCTTCCTCGGCCAGTTCTTCGGCTGGGTCCGCATCACCACCCGCCTCCAGGAAATCATCGACCAGGCCAATCTCACTTACCGCGCCCTCGACGTCTTAGTCGTCTCCCTCATCCTGTTCATCGTCACTTACTTCATCACCGGCCTCTTCGGACTCGACCTCCTCGCCCTCCAAATCGTCTTCGGCATCGTCGTCGCCGCCATCCCCGTCGTTCTCATCCTCCGCATCCGCCAGCGCCGCCTCGACAAGTTCCAGGAGATGTTCCCCGACGCCATCGACCTCTTCACCCGCTCCATGAAAGCCGGCCACACCATCCACTCCGGCCTCGATACCATCGCCAACGAAACCACCGACCCCGTCAAAATGGAGTTCAAAAAGGTCGTCGAAGAGCTCGCCCTCGGCTCCCCCATCGAAGACGCCCTTCACAACCTCGGCGGCCGCGTCCCCCTCGTCGATCTCAAGTTCTTCATCACCGGCCTCATCCTCCAACGCCAAACCGGCGCCAACCTCACCGAAGTGCTCGACAACCTCTCCTTACTCGTCCGCGAGCGCCTCAACATGGACGCCAAACTCAAGGCCCACACCGCCCAGCAGCGCATGTCCGCCGGCCTCCTCTGCGCCCTCCCCATCGTCGTCGCCATCGGCTTCTTCTTCATCAAGCCCGACTTCATCCAAATCCTCTACACCGACGAAACCGGCAAACTCTTCCTCACCTACGGCATTGTCTCGGAGATCCTCGGCATCCTTGTCATCCGCAAGATCGCCAACCCCAAGTTCTAGAGCACACACATGACCGGCGCCATCTTCTTTTTCATCCTCGTCTTCGCCACCATCGCCGCCATCCTCTGGACCGCCTACCAGCTCTTCTCCCAACAGGAGAACCCCCTCGACGACCGCCTCGACGAACTCCAGGCCATCGCCGCCGGAGCCCAGGTCAAACGCACCCGCCGCCGCGCCGGAGGCGGCCTCCTCAACTCGCTTCTCTACCTGATCTCCATCATCCCCGGCGGCGACGAATGGCTCCGCGACACCGAACGCGAACTCCAACAAGCCGGCGTCCGCTCCCGCTCCGTCATCGCGCTTTACTCCATCGGCAACGTCGCCTTCCTGCTGCTCTGCGTCTTCGGCATGCTCTACCTGCAGCGCGACAACCCGCTGTCCTCCAAAATCGGTGGCCTCGCCGCCGCCCTCATCCTCGGCTGGCTCCTCCCTCGCCAGATCCTCTACCGCCTCGTCCGCCGCTATAAGGAACGTCTCAGCCAGGCCCTCCCCGACACCATCGACATGCTCGGCATCGTCCTCGGCACCGGCCTCGCCCTCGACCAGGCCCTCCTCCGCGTCTCCGAGGAAATGCAGCACATCTACCCCGAAATCGCCGGCGAGTTTTACACCGTGGTCATGCAGGTCAAGGCCGGCCAGGAACGCTCCCGTGCCTTCCAAGCCTTAGTCCGCCGCACCGGCATCGAAGACATCAAAAGCCTCTCCGCCATGATCGTCCAAAGCGAACGCTTCGGCACCAGCCTCGCCCAGGCCCTCAAAGTCTACGCCGAAGCCCTCCGCACCAAACGCCGCCTCCGCGCCGAAGCCGCCGTAGGCAAGGCCGGCCTAAAAATCACCTTCGCCGTAGTCATCTTCATCCTCCCCGCCCTCTTCGTCGTCGCCCTGGTCCCCGGCGTCCTAAGCGCCCTAAGAGACCTCCGCGGCGGCATCGGCGCGCGGTAACCACCACCCCACCCCCGCCGCGCCATAATGGAGCCATGCAGGACGCAGTCACACGCGATCCCGAACTCATGCACGGCGAACCCGTCTTCCGAGGCACCCGTGTCCCCGTCAAGACCCTGTTCGACTACCTGGAACACGGCGACTCCCCCGACGACTTCCTCACCGGCTTCCCCACCGTCAGCCGCGATCTCGCCATCCAGGTCCTCGAAGCGTAGCCCCCTACACCCGCCGCCCCAACCCCTCCGCAATCATCGCCGTCACCAGCGTATTCAAACTCACCCCCTCCTGCCGCGCCCTCGACACCAGCCGCGCATGCAAACTCCGCGGCACCCGCTGCCGCCACTGCCCGCTCGTCGCACTCGCCTTCGGAGCCTCCTCCCCCGCCTTCGCGCAACTGAGTAGGTACGCCTTCACCGCATCCCGCCCATTGCGAATCGCCTCCTCTGGCGTCTCTCCGTCAGACACGCACCCCGGCAAATCCGGATAATCAATCAGAAATCCGCCGCCTTCCTCCTCCCCAAGCGGACGAATCGCAAACGGGTAAGAGAGAACGGCTGTCTTGCTAATTCTCATTCTGCTCACCTGCCCTCCCAGCGAAATCGACAAACATCCGCACATACACCGGCATGATCGACCGATGCGCCATTCCCGGAGATTCCGCTGCATCATGGTATCACCAGCGGTACCATCCCCCCCCGCACCCACCTCGCCCCACCCGCCCCCCGCTACCCCTCACCCCGCCCCCGCCATATAATCCCCACATGCCCCGCCCCGCCACCCTCCTCACCGCCGCCGCCGCACCCTCCCTCGTCTTCGCCCTCGCCCTCGCCGCCCTCATCCCCGCCCAACAACCACAGCCCTTCCCCCACCGCTGGGTCCGCATCTCCTCCCAACTCCGCTCCGACGAAGACGTCGAAAAAATCCGCCGCCTCGCCCGCATCGCCTCCGAAAACGGCCTCACCGGCGCCCTCATGGCCATCGGCCTCGACTCCATCGACCTCAAAGGCCCCGACTACCTCGCCCGCCTCGAATCCGTCAAAGACATCCTCAAACAAAACCGCCTCGAAATGATTCCCAACATCTTCTCCGGCGGCTACGGCGGCGCCATCCTCGCCCACGACCGCAACCTCGCCGAAGGCTTCGAAGTCCGCGACCTCCTCTACACCGTCCGCGACGGCCAGGCCACCCTCGTCCCCGAAGTCCCCCTCGACTACACCGGCCCCGCTGTCGATCGCCTCTGGACCCGCGAACTCGCCGTCAAACCCTACCGCTGTTACCGCGTCACCTTCCGCGCCAAAACCGCCGGCCTCCCCGAAACCCGCCCCTTCACCTCCGGCGCCTTCCGCCTCACCGTCCAAACCCCCGACAACCGCAACCTCACCCCCTGGAACGCCCGCATGCCCGCCACCTCTGACTGGCGCGAAACCACCTGGGGCTTCAACACGCAGGGCTACGACAAGGTCACCATCTCCATCGGCATCCGCCCCAACACCCCCGGCACCGCCGCCATCGATCGCGTCCGCGTCGAAGAGGTCGGCCTCCTCAACGTCCTCCGCCGCTCCGGCACGCCCATCACCGTCCGCGCCGACGACGCCCCCACCGTCTACGAGGAAGGCCGCGACTTCGCCCCCATCGCCGATCCCCAACTCAACTTCCGCTTCGACCACGACGGCCCGCCCATCCGCCTCCTCCCCAACTCCCGCATCCGCAACGGCCAGCGCCTCCGCGTCTCCTACTACCACGGCTTCTCCATCAACGACGGCCAAACCACCATCTGCATGGGCGAACCCAAAACCTACGAGATCTGGCGCGACCTCGCCCGCCGCATGCACGCCGCCGCCGCTCCCCCCGCTACGTCCTCTCCATGGACGAAATGCGCTCCGGCGGCACCTGCGCCGCCTGCCGTGGCCGCAACCCCGGCCAGTTGTTCGGCGAATGCGTCACCCGCCAGTTCCAGATGCTCCGCGAAGTCAATCCCAAGGTCGACGTCTGGATCTGGTCCGACATGCTCGACCCCAACCACAACGCCCGCGACAAATACTACCTCGTCCACGGCGACTACACCGGCTCCTGGAACCACGTCCCCCGCGACCTCGGCATCGTCACCTGGTATTACGAACGCCGCGCCCTCAGCCTCCCCTTCTTCTCCAAACTCGGCTTCCGCACCCTCGCCGGCGCTTATTACGACGCCGATAACCTCGACAACCCCCGCGCCTGGCTCGATGAACTCCGCAAAACCCCCAACGCCCAAGGCATCATGTACACCACCTGGCTCGATAAGTACGACTTACTCGCCGATTTCGGCCAGCTTGTATCCAAGTAACCCAACCCTCCATGTCGCCCACCAACACGCCCGTCACATCCCATCCCCACACCCCCAATGATAAGATCACCCCGTGAGACCCCTATCCTTCCTCTTCATCCTCCTCCTCTCCGCCCTGTCACTCCCCGCCGCCGAACCCACCCCCTTCTTCGACGGCAAAACCCTCGCCGGCTTCACCATCTGCAACGGCTACGCCCCTTACCGCGTCATCAACGGTGAAATCGTCGGCACCACCGCCGAAGGCAGCCCCAACTCCTTCCTCTGCACCGAAGCCTCCTACGGCGACTTCGTCCTCGAATACGAAACCAAAACCGACCCCCGCCTCAACTCCGGCGTCCAGGTCCGCGCCCACCGCTACAAGCGCGAAACCCAGGTCGTCATCGAAAACAAAGGCAAGAAGAAGAACACCCAGCCCCCCGGCCGCGTCTACGGCTACCAGGTCGAAACCGCCACCGCCGCCAGCGGCTCCTCTGGGAGCATCTACGACGAAGCCCGCCGGGGCTGGGTCGACCACCGCCAAGGCAAAGAGCCCTGCCACTCCGCCTTTAAGGACAACCAGTGGAACCGCTACCGCATCGAAGCCCAGGCCGACCGCATCCGTACCTTCGTCAACGGCGCCCCCTGCGCCGACCTCGTCGATCCCCTCGACCTCGACGGCTTCATCGGCCTCCAGGTCCACGCCTTCAAGGGCGACTCCCCCGCCGAGGTCCGCTGGCGCAACCTCACCATTACTGACAACGGCCGCCACGCCTGGCAACCCCTCGCCACCGGCGCCCGCGCCGCCAACACCACCATCCGCCTCCGCTACAAACTCCCCACCGGCAAAGCCTCCCTGAAATGGGGCACAGCCTCCATCGACCTCGAACCCACCCCCGCCGACTCCACGTTCGAGATCACCGTCTCCGCCCACGACGGCCGCCTCGTCATTCACCGCAACGGAGACAAACTCCGCGACGAAACAACCGGCCTCGCCTCAAACCCAGCCCCAGTCACCACCCAAGGCCCCGTCCAGATCATCGCCCTCGACATCCTCAAGAAGGTCCAATGAACCGCCGCCACTTCCTCGCCACCACAACGGCCGCCACTGCCGCCGCCCTCGCCCCACAGGCCCCCGCGCAATCCGCGCGCCCCAACATCGTTTTCATCCTCGCCGACGACCTTGGATACGGCGACCTCCGCTGCTACAACGACTCCTCCGCCGTCCCCACCCCCAACTACGACCGCGTCGCCCGCGAAGGCGTCCGCTTCACCGATTGCCACTCCCCCTCCTCCGTCTGCACCCCCACCCGCTACGGCATCCTCACCGGGCGCTACTGCTGGCGGCAAATCCGGCGTCCTCCAGGGCTACCACCGCGCCCTCATCGAGCCCGGCCGCGCCACCGTCGCCTCCATGCTCAAATCCGCCGGCTACCACACCGCCGCCATCGGCAAATGGCACCTCGGCTTCGGCTCCACCGAACCCGTCGACTACTCCAAATCCTTCGACATCTCCCCCAACTCCCACGGCTTCGACTACTACTACGGCATCCCCGCCTCGCTCGACTTCGAGCCCTACTTCTACGTCGAAAACAACCGCGCCGTCGACCCGCCCACAGCCTTCACCCCCGGCCTCAACGTCCCCCGTGGCGTCTTCTGGCGTCAAGGCAAGGTCGCCCCGTCCTTCGTCTTTGAAGACGTCCTCCCCACCCTCGCCAAAAAAGCAACCACTTATATCGCCGAGCGCGCCCGCGAACCCCAGAAGCCCTTCTTCTTATACCTCCCACTTACCGGCCCACATACTCCCTGGCTCCCCACCCGTAAGTTTGAAGGGAAATCCAACGCCGGCATCTACGGTGATTTCGTCGCCATGGTCGACGACGTCATCGGCCAGGTCACCGGCGCCCTCCGCCAGCACGGCCTCGAAAACAACACCCTCCTCATCCTCACCAGCGACAACGGCGCCCACTGGACCCCCGAAGACCGCGCCCGCTACCCCCACCGCGCCAACGCCTGGTGGCGCGGCCAAAAGGCCGACATCCACGACGCCGGACACCGCATCCCCTTCCTCGCCCGCTGGCCCGGCCGCATCGCCCCCGGCACCGTCTCCGGCCAGCTCACCTGCCTTACTGACTTATTCGCCACCGCCGCCGAAATCAACGGCATCCCCCTCAAGGAAAACGAAGCCGAAGACAGCTTCTCTTTCTTAGCCGCCGCCACCGGAGCGCCCGCCAAATCCCCCGCCCGCGCCTCCATCGTCCATCACTCCGCCCAAGGCATGTTCGCCCTCCGCCGCAGTGAATGGAAGCTCGCCGAAGGCCTCGGCTCCGGCGGCTTCACCGAGCCGCAAAAGGAATCCCCCACCCCCAACGGCCCCACCGGCCAGCTCTACAACTTAATGGCCGACCCCGCCGAGTCCGACAACCTCTTCCTGCGCAATCCAACCAAGGTCGCCGAACTCACCGCCGAACTGAACACCATTCGCACCAAAGGCCGCAGCCGGGGCTAATCGCACAACAAGCCGTACCCGCCCCGAAACCACGGCGAGGCCGCAGCCGCACCGGAACCATCGCGAGACGGCAGCCTCGCTTGAACCACCGCCCCCCAGCCGCGCCGCAACCACCCTACTGCGGCTGCGCCTTCATGAACGAAAAGAAGAACACCGCCAGCGCCAGGCTCACCAGCACATTCAGCCCCGCCCGGATCAGCACCTTGATCCCGACAAAGAAACCGTAGTACCCGGTCACCAGCGACCACATCACGCTCAGCAGATCAAGGCCCAGCAGCATCGTCCACACGCCCGTCGCCGCCAGCGCAATCATCGAAGCAGTCTTGAGATTCATCGCTAGAGTATGACCGCCCCACGCCCCTCACGCAACCCTCACCGGTACATCTCCGGCCGCAGAATCTGCAACGCCTTCTCCCCCATCGCAAAAAACTCCCGCTCCCGCTCCGCGCTCCCCCACTTCATCCCCGCCTCGCGGTAGCGCTTCAACTCCTTCGCCCACCGCTCCGCAATCTCATACCGCGCCCCATACTCAAACACCACCCCGCTCGGATACACCGCATTCGTGTGCCCCCAAGCCTCCGGCTCTCCCTCCTCCGCCTTCCCCTTCACCCGCGCCGCATACCAACCGCCCCGCTCCCACTTCACACTCGCCGTCAACCGCTTCGTCACCCCATCCCCCTTCGCCGCCGCCACCACTACGCCGTTGCGAACAATCTCCAACTTCTCCAAAGGCCGGAAAAACGTTCCCACCGCCTTCGCCTCCGTACCCTCGACACTCACCTCCACCAGCGGACCATTCGTCACCACCACATCCCCGCTCCGCACCCCCTCCGCCCAAGCTCCAAACACATCCGCCGCACCCACGCCCGCCCGCTTCTTCACCATCGCCCGCTCCGGCCCCAACAACGGCAGCCGCCGCGGATACTTCCCGCCCAGCCGGTCCAGATACACCGGAAAATCGCTCCCCGCCACACCTGTCACCCGGAACCCCGCATTCCACAACTCGTACCACGGCTCCATCGTCAACACTCCAAACTGAAACACCTCCGCCAGCCGCACATGCCCCAGCGCCAGGTCCATATAGAACGTCGACTTCACCGGAATCTCCCGGAAATGCGCATACCCCGTCAGCGCCCCTGCCTTCCGCGCCGCATCGAACAGCAGCGAGTGAAACGGATAATCCTCCGGCGTGTTCGCCAACTCCTCCCCCGTACTCATCGGCCTCACCAGCTTCTCCCCGCCCAGCATCAACACATGCCCAAACGCCTGGTTCCGCGTCTCATGCCCGCTCCGGATCACATACCCCCTCCCCCTATACTCGCCCGCCTTCCCAAACGCATACTGCGGCGCCGCGTCGCTCTTCCTGTGCAGCGCCAGGAAGTTCCCCACATTCAAATCCTCCGCATCCAGCCACGCCAAATACACCGGATTCTCCCGCTCCGTCCGAGTCAAGTGGATGTGATCGTCCGCCGAAATCCACTCCTCCGCCCGCGCCCACTGCTTCAACGGCAGCGTCACCCGCGCAGTCTCCCCCGTCTTTACTTCAAACTCCACCCTCACCGGCTCATAGAAGAACCCCCGGTACGCCTCCATCGCATACTTCCCCGGCGGCAGAAGAAAATTCGCCCGCCCCTTGAGCAGGAAGTAATGGCTCAGGTCGTTCGCGATCACCTCCAACACATCCGGGTCCGCCCCCTCCAGCCACAACCGGTCGCGATAATACGTATCGCTCTTCACCGGCAACAGCGCCTCCACCGGCTGCACGCGGAACGGCTGCCCGTTCTTCAGCACATACACCCGCGCCGCCAGCCCCGGCTCCGTCCTCACCTCCACCCGCCCCGATGCCTCCGGCGGCGCCTGGCTCTTCACCAACGCCGCCGCCAGCAACATCCCAAATCCCGCCACCGCCATCATCCGCGTCGTCTTCATCACGCCCGCGATTATACGCGCAACCGCCTCGCAAGGACCCACCCCGTGATATATACTTTCCCCACAGGGAGGCTAAAGAATGTTCACTCGCTCACACTTCTCCCGCTCACTCACCACCATCGCGTTCACCCTCTTCACCGCCCCGCTCCTCGCTCAACAGGACATGGGCGTCATCACCGGCATCGTCCTTGACTCCTCCGGCGCCGCCATCCCCAACGCCCGCGTCACCGTCACCAACATCGAAACCAACGAAGTCCGCGCCGTCGAAACCTCCGCCACCGGCAGCTACACCGTCGGCCCCTTGCGCATCGGCCAATACCAGGTCGCCGTCGAACGCGATGGCTTCAAACGCGCCGTCGTCACCGGCCTCCGCGTCTCCGCGCAGGACCGTGTCCGCGCCGACGTCGAGCTCACCGTCGGCCAGATCGCCGAAAGCGTCTCCGTCTCCGCCGAAGCCCCCCTCCTCCGCGCCGAAACAAGTTCCCTCGATCACGTCGTCGGCCAAAAAGAAATGCGCGAGCTTCCCTTGAACGGCCGCAACTTCCAACAGCTCGCCTGGCTCACCTCCGGCGTCATCCCCTCCACACGTTCCCGCGACCGTGAGTCCGGCTTCAACGCCCACGGCCAGCCCATGACCCAAAACTCCTTCATCATCGACGGCATCGACAACAACAACAACATCATGGGCATGCAGGACCGCAAAATGCAGGTCGTCTCCCCCTCCCTCGACGCCGTCGCCGAGTTCAAAGTCCAAACCTCCAACTACTCCGCCGAGTTCGGCCGCAACTCCGGCGCCGTCATGATCGTCTCCATCAAGTCCGGCACCAACGCCTTCCGCGGCACCGCCTACAACTACCTCCGCAACGACGCCACCGACGCCCGCGACACCTTCTCCTACGTCGACCGCACCGGCGACGGCCGCGCCGACCCCGAGGTCCTCAAGCAAAACCAGTTCGGCGCCACCTTCGGCGGCCCCATCGTCCGCGACCGCCCCTTCTTCTTCGCCTCCTACGAGGGCCGCCGCGAACGCCGCTCCCAAACCGACACCGCCATCGTCCCCACCACCGACCAGCGCAACGGCATCTTCGACCCCGCCCTCGTCCTCATCCGCGATCCCCTCTCCAACGCCAACTTCCCCGGCAACGTCATCCCCCGATCCCGCATCGACCCCACCGCCGCCAAACTCACCGAACTCTGGCCCCAGCCCAACTTCGGCGGCTTCGGCACCCGCCAGAACTTCGTCCGCAATCCCCCCTGGAACACCACCCGCGACCAGTACGACTTCCGCGTCGATCACAACCTCACCGAAAACGACAAAATCTTCGGACGCTTCAGTCTGAATCGCTTCGATAACCTCCGCGACTCCGTCTTCGACGCTCCCGCCCGCGGCGGCCAGAACAACGACCGCGCCTTCGACGACAACGACGCCCGCTCAGCCGCCTTCTCCTACACCAAAATCCTCCGCCCCACCCTCATCAATGAGTTCCGCTACGGCTTCGTCCGCCAAAAAGTCGATAAGCGCGAACTAACCCCCACCGTCGCCAGCGAACTGCACGCCAAATACGGCATCAACGGCATCCCCGCCAGTGACCGCCTCTTCGGCCTCCCCAACTTCGCCCTCGCCGGCGGCCTCAACTTCACCGGCCTCGGCGAACCCGGCTCCATGCCCAACTTCAAAATCCACCAGGTCCACCAATACCTCAACAACCTCTCCTGGAACCGCGGCAATCATAACTTCAAATTCGGCGCCGACGTCCGCTGGAACCGCTCCGACATCTTCGGCGGCGGCACCGGCCATGGCAACCTCAACTTCAACGGCAACTACACCCGCATCAGCTTCGGCGACTTCCTCCTCGGCTGGCCCAACACCGCCGCCCTCACCACCTTCCTCCAGGGCGCCATGCGCTTCCAGAACTACATGTTCTACGCCCTCGACGATTGGAAGCTCACCCCCCGCCTCACCCTCAACCTCGGCCTCCGTTACGAACTCACCACCCCCTGGATGGAGAAGTACAACAACATCAACCGCCTCGACCTCGGCGCCGGCTCAACCTTCGGTAACATCGTCTTCGCCGGCGCCGGTGGCTGCTCCTCCTGGTCCTGCCGCGGCCTCCTCAACACCGATACCAACAACTGGGCCCCCCGCATCGGCCTCGCCTATCAACTCAACGACAAAACCATCCTCCGCCTCTCCAGCGGCATCTTCTTCGGCGGCCAGGGCTCCCTCGGCGCCGACGGCCGCGGCATCAACAACTGGCCCTATAACCGCTCCGTCACCGCCCAGTCCACACCCACCCGCCCCGCCATCGTCCTCAGCCAGGGCTACCCCTCCGGCTTCCTCGGCACCACCACCACACCTCCCCAAAACCTCAATTGGAACGTCTGGGACACCGGTTACAAAGCCCCCGCCATCTACCAGTGGAACGCCGCTATCCAACGCGAGATCTTCACCAACCTCGCACTCACCGTCGCCTACGTCGGCTCCAGTTCCAACTTCCTCCTCGCCAACTACAACTGGAACGGTTCCTACATCGGCCCCCCCGCCACCGAACGCCAACGCCGCAAAATCCCCACCTGGAACAACATCAGCTTTTACTCCCCCTTCGGCCAGTCCAACTACCACGGCATGGACGTCCAGCTCGAACGCCGCTACTCCTCCGGCCTCTACTTCTCCGCCGCCTACACCTGGTCCCACTCCATCGACAACATCCCCGAACAGTTCGGCCCCGGCGGCGGCGGCCTCATGGACTTCACCAACATCGACCTCAACCGCGGCAACTCCAACTTCGACGTCCGCCACCGCTTCATCGCCTCCTCCGCCTACGAACTCCCCATCGGCAAAGGCAAACGCTGGATGAACCGCGGCGGCATCCTCAACGGGATGTTCGGCGGATGGGAGTTCTCCAACCTCCTCTCCATGCAAACCGGCAACTACTTCACCGTCACCGTCCCCAACGCCGTCAACCGCCTCGGCGCCACAGGCATCGGCAACTGGTGGCCTGACCGCATCCGCGACCCCCGCCTCTCCGAACGCACCGCCGACCGCTGGTTCGACACCTCCGCCTTCGCCCTCCCCATCACTCCCCAAGGCGTCTGGTACCTCGGCAACGCCGGCCGCGCCATCCTCAACGAGGACGGCCTCTTCAACCTTGACATCGGCCTCAAAAAGTCCTTCCCCGTCGGCGAATCCCGCCGCATCCAGGTCCGTTGGGAAACCTTCAACCTCACCAACACCCCCACCCTCGGCACCCCAACCGCCAACATCGAAAGCCCCGACTTCGGCAAAGTCCGCGCCACCACCTCCGTCCCACGCCAAATGCAGTTTGCGCTTCGCTTCGAATTCTGACGCGACTCACTCCCACTCCACGCCGGTCCCGCAACCCGCGGGGCCGGCGTCCCCCGCTGAACCCGTCACGCTCCCCCGCACGCCCCGATCCCTTTGGCCCGCTCATCCAACCACCCCGCGAACCCGCACGTGTGCCACTGAAGCCCCTCCCCAAACACACTCTGATACCGCTGCCCCACCTCGTGCTCGGTCACCTTCGCGGTTCTGCCCGTCATACTCCACCACCGTGATCTCCTGCGCCGCTAAGTGCTGCAGCCCCCGCTTCAGCAGATACACCACCTCCACATCGTCGGCCGGCATGCTGTACCCCACAAACACCACCGACGTCGCCGACCGCAGCAACTCCTCCGCCTTGTACCAAACCTGCGCGATATGCGGATTCCGGTAGTCCTTCTTCTGCGTCGGCGTGATCATCACCGGCCGAACAAAAGTCCCGCAGTTCCGGCACGGGCTCCCATGGCACGTATACCGCGCATCCAAATCATTCGCCGCCCCGCCCTCCGTCATGTACAACTGCTCCAGCGCCTTCGAAAATCCCCGCCCCGCCTGCGACACCGCCACGTCCAGCCGGTTGCAGTTCGGGCAATACAGCCAGTTCAACGATCCATGCGGCTTCAGCAGCTTCCCCCACTTGCCCCACATCCGGTAGGTCTCCGTCTGAACATCGCAGCAGTAATCCGGGAACATCGAGTCGTTCCGCCGCGCCATCACGTTGTCGGCCACGATGTCATAGTTCAGCGAAATCACCCTCGGCTCAACGCCCGGCGGGAACAACTCGTTCAACGCCCGGTCATGGTGATCCGGAACCGCGCTCCGCAGCTTGAACTCCAACACCGCGAAGATCGTGAACTCCAAAGCCTCGCGCACCTTCCGCAGCTTCGGCACCGGAAACTCTTTGTGCAGCGGCTGCAGCCGGTCAATCGAGGCGTCCACCAGGCTCATCAGCAACGGCAAACCCGGATATGACCACTTGCTCCGCATCCCCCGCGCCGGCATCCGGAACACCACCTGCAAAAACTCATCCAGCAAACACAGATAGTCTTCCCGCTCAATGATCGAGTGCGACTGATCCGCCTCCCACAAAATCTCGTTCGTCAGCGGCCCATCGCACGCCTTCGTCGCTCCCGCCCCCAATACCAATACCGGCCCAGATTCCACGCCCATAACGCCTCCGATCATCCCGCCATTCCCGCCCTCGCGCAACCTGCCCGTCGATCCCCCCCTCATCGTCCCCTTCCAAACGCGACATAATGTAGGGTCCACAGGAGGTCACTTTGCCCAAACGCAAACTCACCCGGCGCCAGATCCTCCACGCGCCGCTCATCATCCCCGCCTCGGCCCTCGGCCTGAACGGTGCCACCCCGCCCAGTGACCGCGTCACTCTCGGCGGCCTCGGCATCGGCAGCCGCGGCACCAGCGTCCTCCGGTCGTTCCTCATACAAAAGGACGTCCAGTTCCTCGCCATCTGCGACGTCCGCAACTCGCAGCGCGAAGCCATCAAGAGCATGGCCGATAAAACGTACGGAAACTCCGATTGCTCCATGTACTCTGACCAGGAGGAACTCTGGGCCCGCAAGGACATCGACTCCGTCCTCATCGCCACCGGCGACCGCTGGCACACTCTCCTCGCCACCATGACCGCCAAGCACGGCAAAGACGTCTACTGCGAAAAGCCCTGCTCCATGACCATCGCCGAGTCCCGCTACCTCGCCGACACCTTCCAGCGCCTCGGCCGCATCTACCAGGCCGGCACCCAGCGCCGCAACGGCACCAATTTCAACAACGCCTTCAACCTCGCCCGCTCCGGCAAACTCGGCAAAATCACCACCCTCCACGCCGAAGTCGGCCCCGGCGACCGCTGGCCCCCCATCACCACCCACGCCTGGATGCCCGCCGAAGAGGAACCCGCCAAACAGGTCGTCGATTGGGACCGCTGGCTCGGCCCCGCCCCCTGGCGCCCTTACAACTCCGCCTACATCCAAGGCAAATGGCGCGGCTATTACGACTTCCACGGCGGCGGCATCCTCGAATGGGGCTCCCACACCGTCGACCTCTGCCACTGGGCCGGCGGCCTCGATGAAACCGCACCCATCGAGTTCGAACCCATCGGCATGAACCAGGACACGCCCTACACCATCAACTGCAAATACGCCAACGGCCTCAAGCTCGTCATGCGCGACAAAGGCTTCCTCGGCCTCGGCAGTTGCGCCTTCCGCATCGAAGGCGATCAGGGTTGGGTCGAAACCGGCGACTCCGGCACCGTCGCCACCTCCGACAACCTCAAATCGGAGAACCTCTCCGTCCCCCGCGAAGAGGCCTCGCTCTCCACCACCTACCATGTCCGCGACTTCCTCGATTGCGTCAAGACCCGCAAACAACCCAAGTCCAACGCCCTCGCCGCCGCCCAGGCCCACATCGCCTGCCACGCCGCTTACATCGCGTTCCAACTCGGCCGCAAGCTCACCTTCGACCCCGCTCGCGATCTCTTCATCAACGACGACCAAGCCAACCGCATGCGCTCCCGCGCCATGCGCGCCCCCTGGAGGCTGGCATGAACTTCAGACTCTTTGCTCTTAATATCGCCCGGGCCGCCGCGTTTACTCTTCTCGCCGCCGCCCCGCTCGTCACCCCCGCCCCGCTCCTCGCCCAAGGCCAGAAAGCCCCCGCCATGAGCGACCCCAAATACGGTGACGCCGCCGCCATCCGCGCCCTCCCCACGGCCAGGCTCAACGCGCTCCTCGCCGACGCCCAGGCCACCCCCTACGCCAAGGCCAAAGCCTGCGCCCGCCTCGCCGTCATCGGCGACGCCGCCTCGGTCGCCGCCATCGCCCCTCTGCTCGCCGACAACAACCTCTCCATCTACGCCCGCACCGCCCTCGAGCAAATCCCCGGCGACGCCGCCACCCAAGCCCTCATCGCCGCCCTCCCCAAACTCGGCGGCAACAACTTAATCGGCGCCATCAACTCCCTCGGCGTCCGCCACGACCCCAAGGCCGTCGACGCCCTCTCCAAGCTCGTCAACGCCCACAACCCCGAAACCGCCAAGGCCGCCTCCATCGCCCTGGCCCTCATCCGCCGCCCGCTGTAATCAGTCCAGGGGCGGCCTCCCCGCCGCCCCTACTACCTCACCCCCAAATACGCCTCCGCATACCGCCGCCCCAACTCCCGGTACGACGCCGCATCAAAGTGCACCTTGTCCCCCTTGTGCATCAACCCCTCGCTGCTCACATATGCCGTCCCCCTCACCTTCCCCGGCAACTCCCTGTGCGCCGTGTCCACCATCACCCGCCACTCATCCCACGCCGCCCCCTCAAACCGCCCCATCTGCCCCGCCACAAACGGCACGCCCTCCGCCCCCAACTCCCGCCGCATCCTCGCCACCAAATCCTCTAACTTCGCCCCATACCCCGCCGCCAGTTTCTCGTTCGAATCGCTCTCCCCCTGGTGCCACAAAATCCCTTTCAACACCCCGCTCCGCAACGCCACCTTCGCCCGCCGCATCGCGTCATCCCACGGATGGCTCTTCGTCGGCTCATAAAACTCCCCCGGCCGCCACGCATCAATCGGCGACCCGCCCACCGCGCACGGAATCAGCCCCACCGTCACCCCCGGCCGCGCCTCCGCAATCCGCAACCCAAACGCCCGCCCCAACCCAACCCCCGCCACCGGCTTATCAAAATGCATCGGGTCCACCGCCGCCGCCCACGTCCCTTCCTTCGTCAACATCAGCACCCGCCCATGCTCCACCTTGTCCTGCGCCTCCACCTCCCCCCGCCCCGCCATGTTCGACTGCCCCACCAACAGGTACAGCTCAAACTTCTCCTTCTCCGGCAGCCTCACCTGCCCCATCGCCCCCACACACCACGCCGCCAACAAAACCGCAAACCGTGTCCGTTTCATCCGCACAATCCTATCAGCCCCACCGCCCCCGCAAACTCCTCACCACCGCCCACCCGCTCACCACCACCAACACCGGATACACCACCAGCAAATCCACCCGGATATTGCACTCCCCCGAACACAACACCCGCGCCTCCATCAACCCCTCATACACGCAGTACGCCGCCCACAACCCCGCCGCCACCGCCATCGCCCCTCACCCCTTCCGCGCCAGCCACACCGACCGGCACCCCCGCGCAATCCTCGAATCCCCCTCCCAGAACCGCGACCCATCCCACGCCCGCACCCACTCAAACCCCGCCTCCCCCAGCGCCTCCCGCATCTCCCCCTCGCTCCAACACACCTCCTCCACCCGCTCCGTATGCCGATGCCACAACTTCCCCTCTTTCACAAACCACTCCACATCGCTCCAAGCCCGGTCATTCGCCGGGTCCGACCCATTCCGCATCACCAGCACCACCCCCGGCTTCTCCAACCACACCGTCTGCGTCCAGTAACTCTCAAACCCCAACCGGTTGTTCACATCGAAATGAAAATGTCCCCCCGGCTTCAACGCCCGCGCCACGCACCGTAACACCGCCCCCAAGTCTTCTTTTTCCGGAATGTGATTGATCGCGTCATACTCGCACGTCACCAGATCCACCTCCTCCGGCAGCGCAAAGTCCCGCATATCCCCCCGCATCACCTTCACCTTCACCCCCGCCGCCTCTGCCTTCTCCCGCGTCAACCGGCACATCTCCGGCGACAAATCCACCCCAAACACCCGCCGCCCCTCCCGCGCCATCTCCACCGCCGTCGTCCCCGTCCCACACCCCAAATCACAAGCGCTCTCCACACTCCCCCACACCTTCCGCAACAACCGCCCCCGCGCCTCCCGCATCGGCCCCCGCGACTCCTCCAACATCAAGTCGTAATACTTCGCCAATAACCCATACGTTCTGCTTCCCTGCATCATCCTTTCCACCCTACACTCTCACCGCGCCTCGTTCACGACCCCAACCACCCCACTCGCACACCACGCTCCCCGGCGTTAGAATAGGCATGCAAGAGTGAAGATCCGGTTTTTTGTGGATCCGGTGAGTGGACTACCGCACATCCACGACCACCAAGTCGACGAACTGGAGGTCATCGAAGTCTTGGAGCATCCCTATGAGGATCGCGCTAGTCGAGCGGGTTCGCGCATCGCCCTCGGCCAAGCTGCCTCAGGAAGATATCTCCGCATCATCTATATTCCCGACCCCGAACCCGATAGCGTGTTCGTGATCACGGCCTATGAACTGACCGGAAAGCCCCTTGCGGCCTTCCGCCGCCGAAGGCGAAAGAAATCACAATGAGCAACCAACAGTTCCCTCCCGGCTGGGATGAAGCAAAGGTGAAGGAGGTCCTCGCCTTCTACGAAAACCAATCCGAAGACGAAGCCGTCATCGAGGACGAAGCTGCCGTCGAACCCTCCGAAACCGTCATGGCCGTCCCCGTGGACCTCGTGCCCAAGGTCCGCGAGCTCATCGCCCGCCGGCAGCGCTGACATTACGCTTGCCTGCGTGGAAGTGCTGGTGATTCATGCTGTCAGTAACTCTCGAATTCCTGAAATCCCTATCCGGCCTATCCCCGCAGACCATCCAGAAGATTCCCCTGCTATGGCTAGGCTTTTCCATGAAAATCCTCAACTCCCCAGCCTGAATTTGGAACTCTTAGCTGCATCAACGCTGTTCTCCATTCGTGTCGATCAGAAGTATCGGGCCATATTGTCCCGGCAGGGACCAGAGTGGCGATTCCTGCACGTGGCAATGCACGATGAAGCCTATCGCTGGGCGGAGACACACGCGCCCAGCTTGGGTTCAACTGGCGTCCAGGTTAGAACAGATCAACCCTTCCCATCACCAACGCCTGAACCGCCTGAACCTGAAGCCCGTTTCGACGCGGAAGGCGCCATGGATCGCCCGTCCGAGCAGAGCGACAAACTCTGGTTGGGGCGCATCTATCGGTGGAGTGACCTCAAGAATAGACTCCAATGGGACGCCGACCAACAGGGAGGATACTACCTGCTCGAAAAAAATGGCTCCATCGTCTGCGCCTGCCTGCACGAAGACAAAAACCCCAATGCGCCAGAGGAGATTGTCGTAAGCAGAGGGCCAATTCAGACTCGCAAGGCCGAAATGTTGGCGAGGCAATCCGAACCCATCCCAGTGTTTATCCAGAAAGCTGTCGACCAGTGGGAGTATTGGGGCGACTACCGATTTGACCGGTTCGAGCACGAACTGGGCCGCGTCCACGACCGCGTTCCAGAAAACCGAAAGCAAGACGCAGGTCGGATCATGTACATGACTCCTGTGGGCTAGCCATTAGATTCCTTTACCAAACCCACTGAGCGACAAAGTCACGCTTGGCAGCCTCGCGCGTAAGAATACGGGCCACTAGGCTGACTTTCGAGGCTTCCTGGCCTCGAACTTCTTCACTGCTTCCTTCCGGATTTCATCCCAATCCCGCCGCGTCATCTCAGTGGCCTCCCCACTTTGGATACCCTCCATGAGCAAAGCTTCGAGCTTCTCATGGGCCTTCCGCTTCTCATCGTTGCGAATGAGGTCACGGACGTATTCGCTAACGCTGCTGTAGCCCCCCGATCCGACCTGTTCGTCAACGAAGTCCTTAAGCTGGTCCGGGAGCGAGATGTTCATAGTCTGCATAGGCGCCTCAAAGGTCACTCAGCCTAAACCTAGCAAGGATGGCAAGACATGGCAACCATTGCCATGGCACTTTTCAGATCTGCGTTCATCTGCGTTCATCGGCGGCCAACAAATTCTTCGTCTCCCTCCAACAAACTCGCCCCCCCTCACCCCACCTGCCTCAAAACCCACTCCACCACCGCATCCCCCGCACACCCCTCCCCGCCCTTCCGCCACACCCGCCCCATCTCCGCCCACGCCCCCTCCACCGCCTCATTGCTCACAAACCGCTGCCCCGCAATCCGCTCCAACGCCCCCTTCTCCTCCGCCCCCAAACACCCGCCCCGCACCGCCAGCATCCGCTTCGCCAGCTCCCCCGTCCGCGCCGCCCGCTCCCGGAACCGCACACCTCGCCCCGCCGGATTCAATCGCACCATCGCCTCCGCCGTCTCCAGCGCCGCCTTCGCATCCCCACGCCCCGGCTCCACCAGCAGCGCCGCCCGCAACGACTGCATCGCCGCCTCCGGCCTCCCCGCCGCCAGCCACGTCTTCCCCAACTCCGTCCACACCTCCCCATCCTGCGGATACCGCCGCCCCAGCAACTCCATCGCATCCTCAGCCGCCTGCAGCCGCCCCATCTCCCGCAACCGCCGCCCCGCCGCCAACCCGCCCTCCCGGTCCGTCGGAAACTCCTCCAGATACGTCCGCAAATTCATCGCCGCCTCATCCCGCTTGCCCGCCGCCTCCAACAACCGCCCATACTCCAGCCGCGCCTGCTTCCGCGCCCCCGTCTCCCCCTCCGGCCACTCCGCCGCCAGCGCCCTTCGGAATACCCCCTCCGCCTCCCCTACTTCACCCATCTCCGCCTTCGCCCGCGCCAGCCCCCGCAATACCAGCGCATTTCCCGGCTGCAGCGCCGCCACCCGCTCCAGTTGCACCACCGCCTCCCGCGCATGCCCGCTCTCCACCAGCGCCAACCCCAGCGCCGCCCGGAATCCCACATTCCCCGGCTCCGTCGAAAGCGCCGTCCGGAACTGAATCCCCGCGTCCTGCGCCTGCCCCCGCGCCATCAGCGCCAGCCCCGCCTCATACGCCTCCCGCGCGCTCGACTCCCGGTTCGTCCGCTGCCAGTACACCACGCCCCCCACAATCATCATCACTGCCAGCGCCGACACCGCCAGCGCCGGCAGCAAGTCCCGCGCCACCTCCGGCTTCTTCGCCTCGCGCCGCGCCACGCCCTCCACCAACCCGTAAGCCCCCAACACATCCTGCCGGCTGATCACCCCAATCTGCCGCAGCCCCAACCGGTCCAACACCGGCAACTCCTCCCGCCCGCTCGCCCCCATCTTCTGCAGCGCCGCGTCCAACGGATCGTCCGGATGCACCGCCTGCTCCAGCGCCGCCCCGCCCGCCACCACGCCCGCCTCCACACGCCGCATCGCCTGCTCCACCAGCAGCGGATCCTCGCGGCTCTCCTCCGACGGCATCACAATCCCTTCCTGCTTCTGCAGCGCCTGGTAAATCGGCACCGGCTGAAACTTACGCGACACTAAGTAACTGCACAAGTTCGCGATCATCAGCGGCACGATAATCGAGTAATCCCGCGTCACCTCGAAAATCATGATCACGCTCGTCATCGGCGTCCGGATAATCCCCGCGAACGCCGCCCCCATCCCCACCAGCGCATACGCCCCCGCGCTCGCCGTGTAGTCCGGCAGCAGCATGTGCGCTCCCTGCCCCACCACGCCGCCCAACATCGCCCCAATGAATAGACTCGGTCCGAATATGCCGCCCGCGTTCCCTGAGCTGTAACACATCACCGTCGCCGCCAGTTTCAAAACCAGTAAGAGCGCCATCATCTGCAGCGCCATCTGGCTATCCAGCGCTTCACTCACTAAGTGGTAGCCCACCCCCAACACCCCCGGCGCCCACAGCGCCACTACCCCCACAAACAAACCGCCCGCCGCCGGAGCCACCGGCCGCCACCTCTCCGGCATCCGCAGAAACCACAACCGGATCGCCAGCAACAGCTTCACAAACCCCGCCGATATCAGCCCCCCACACAATCCCAACAACGCATACACCACAAACTCCACCGGGTGCACCAACTGGTACGACGGCACATGGAACAACGGCTCGTCCCCCAACATCAACCGCAGCACAATCCACGACGTCGCCGCCCCCAACACCACCGACCCCACCACCCGCGCATGCATGTCCGCCAGTATCTCCTCCAGCGTGAACAACACCGCCGCCAGCGGCGTATTAAAGGCCGCCGCCACCGCCGCCGCCGTCCCCACCGGAATCAATGACCGTACCCGCTCCTCGCTCAACCCGATCCGCCGCCCCACCACCGACGCAATCCCCGCCCCAATCTGCACCGACGGCCCCTCCCGCCCCAGCGCCACCCCGCTCCCTAAACTAATCGACGAACACAAAAACTTCCCCGCCACCGTCCGGAACGGAATGAACCCCCGCTGCAACAACAGCGCCACCCGCGTCTGCGGAATCCCGCTCCCCCGCGCCCCAGGAAAAAACCGCCACAGCAGAAACCCGCCCACCAGCGACCCCATAAACGGGCTCAAAAACCGCTCCGCCATGCTCGCCGTCAGCAGCCGCTTTCCTAAGTGCTCCGTCAGCGCCACAAACGCCACCACGGTCAACCCCACCACCGCCCCGATAATGAGCGTGAGCACCAGGAACAACTGGTCTTCGGTCGGACCCGCCGTCCGCGAACGGAACTCCGCCCAACGCTTCTTCCACCAGGGTTGTGTCGCCGCCTCGGTCACTGTAGAGAACAACCACCATATCATCATTGCGTTCACGCCTCGCCCAAAACGAAATAAGTAAATAACATCAACCACTTAGGCAGCAGCATGGGCCTGCCGCATCACCCCCCATGCCACCCTGCAGGCATGAGTACCCAAAAGAAACCTCCGTCTGAAGCCAAGCTTCGCGCCAATCGCGCCAACGCTCTCAAATCCACCGGCCCGCGTACCCTCGAAGGCAAACGCATCGCCGCCCGCAACGCCATCACTCACGCCCTCACCGCCCGCGACCTCACCGCCCTCGGCGAAGCCTATGAGGCCCTCCCCGCCACCATCCAGCACTTCACCGAATCCTGGAACCCCCGCTCCGCCTTCGAACAGTCCCTCGTCATCCAACTCGCCACCCTCTGCCTCCGCCTCAACCGCTGCGCCCGCATGGAAACCGGACTCTTCGACATGAGCATCCCCATGATCGACCCCCAGGACAGCCCCGAGGTCGTCAACGCCGCCATCGCCGCCGCCTTCTCCTACCATGAACGAAGCTTCACTTGCCTGTCCCGCTACGAGGCCAACCTCTCCCGCGCCTACGAGCGCACCTTTAAGGAACTCCTCGCCACCCAAAAGCTCGACCCCTCCGCCCTCGACCTCCCCGCCTCCGGCTCCCCCAACACCGCCGGCCACGACAGCCCCCCGGAAGAACTTTTTGACGAAACGAACCCAACCGGCGCTGAAAACAAAAGCCCCAAATTGGTCGCCGAGCCGAAACCGCCCCGCCGCCTCCAACTCGAATCCGGCCCCGAAGCCCCCGAAACCGGCCAGCGCCGCTCCGGCCACCAGATCAACATGCGCAAACCCAAGCCCCAAACCGTCGAACTCCTCTGGGTCAACGACGATGACGACCCCGACGCCCCCCCGTCCAGCTTCCCCACCCCTCCCAAGGCCGCCTGACCGGCGGCCGCAAGGCCGCCCCACCTTCCCACGGCCGCCGCGCCAAAGAAAAATGCGCCCCTCCTGAAAGTCCAGCGCCCGTAGTGTCATTCCTCCTGCGAAGGGCCGACAAGCCCAACCAACCCCAGGAGGACCATCATGGCCATCGAGAAAACCCTCGCGCTGGCTGTTCTCGCCGTCTTCGGCGTCGCCGTCGCCACCCGCCCCGGCGCCCCCGCCGCGTCCCGCGTCACCCGCGCCGCCAATGAAGCCAGCGCCGGCGCGCTCGACGCCCACAGCCCCAAGGGCGAACCCCTCGGCCAGTGCCCTCTCAAGCACACCGACGTCAAGGTCGACGTCAGCGGACCCATCGCCCGCGTCCGCGTCACCCAGGAGTTCGAGAACCCCTACGAATCCGCCATCGAGGCCGTCTACACCTTCCCCCTCTCCCAGCGCGCCGCCGTCGACGACATGACCATGCGCATCGGCGATCGCACCGTCAAAGGCAAAATCAAGCCCAAGGAAGAAGCCCGCAAGATCTACGAGGACGCCCGCAACCGCGGCCAGCTCACCAGCCTCCTCGATCAGGAACGCCCCAACATCTTCACCCAATCCGTAGCCAATATCCCCCCCGGCGCCAAGGTCTCCATCGAGATCGCCTACGTCGAATCGCTCCTCTATGAGGATGGCTCCTACGCCTTCTCCTTCCCCATGGTCGTCGGCCCCCGCTACATCCCCGCCGACCCCGCCCGCGTCCCCGACGCCGCCAACATCACTCCCCCGGTCGCCCGCAAGAACACCCGCGCCGGCCACGACCTCTCCCTCGCCCTCAAGCTCGACTCCGGCGTGCCGCTGGAATCCATCGCCTCCTCCTCCCACCCCATCGACATCCTCGCCCGCTCCGGCAGCCGCGCCGAACTCCGGCTCCGCAATGCCAACGAAATCCCCAACAAGGACTTCCGCCTCTCCTGGGACGTCGCCGGACGCCGCGTCAACGACGCCTTCCTCACCCACCGCGACTCCCGTGGCGGCTTCTTCACCTTCCTCCTCCAGCCGCCTGACCGCCCCGCCCAGTCCGAAATCACCCCCAAGGAAATCGTCTTCGTCCTCGACACCTCCGGCTCCATGTCCGGCTTCCCCATTGAAAAGGCCAAAGAGGTCATCAAGCTCGCCATGGACAACCTCAACCCGCGTGACACCTTCAACCTCATCACCTTCGCCGGCGACACCCACATCCTCTTCCCGCAGCCCGTCCCCGCCACCCCCGCCAACGTCCAGGCCGCCCAGCGCTTCCTGCTCTCCCGCTCCGGCGGCGGCGGCACCGAGATGATGAAGGCCATCCGCGCCGCCCTCGACCCCTCTGACTCCCAGGAACACCTCCGCATCGTCTGCTTCCTCACCGACGGCTACATCGGCGACGACATGGCTGTGATCGGCGAGGTCCAGCGCCACCCCAACGCCCGCGTCTTCTCCTTCGGCATCGGCAGCTCGGTCAACCGCTTCCTGCTCGACAAGATGGCCGAAGAGGCCCGTGGCGAAGTCGAATACGTCGCCCTCAACGACGATGGCTCCGCCGCCGCCAGGCGCTTCCACGAGCGCGTCCACACCCCGCTGCTCACTGACCTGGAGCTCGACTGGGCCGGCCTCGATGTCAGCGAAACCTACCCCCAGCGCCTCCCCGATCTCTTCACGGCCAAGCCCCTCGTCATCAAGGGCCGCTACACCACCCCCGGCGATGCCACCATCCGCCTCCGCGGCAAACTCGCCGGACGCCCCTGGTCGCGCGACATCCGCGTCTCCCTCCCCGCCACCCAGCCCGAGCATGAAGTGATGGCCACCCTCTGGGCCCGCGCCAAAGTCGACCACCTCATGTCCCAGGACTGGCAGGGCATCCAGCGCGGCAACCCCAAGCCTGAACTCAAGGCCGCCATTACTCAACTCGGCATCGACTACCGCATGATGACCCAGTTCACCAGCTTCGTCGCCGTCGAAGAGCAAACCGTCACTCGCGGCGGCCAGCCCATGCGCATTGAGGTCCCCGTCGAAATGCCCTCCGGCGTCAGCCACGAAGGTGTCTTCGGCGAACGCGACTCCCTCCGCAAGGCCGTCGCCTACAACCGCGCCGCCTCGCCCGGCTTCCTGCCGCAAACCGCGGCTGCCGGCGGCTACATCGGCCGCACCCGCCAGGCCGTCGCCGAATCGGTCGCCCCCGTGCCGCCGCCTCCGCCGGCCCGTCCCGACGCTTCGCCCAAGCAGAGCCGCGACAATGAACTCGCCACCCGGGAACTCAAGGACGAACGCCTCGCCCACGCCAAGCTCGACCCGGCCCTCGCCGCCCAGTCCGGCGCCGTCCGCGTCAAGGTCTGGCTCGCCGATGCCTCCCCCGCGGTCCTCGCTCAACTGAAGGCCGCCGGACTCACGGTCACAGCCCAACCCAATCAGGCCAAACTCGTCTTCGGGACCATCGATACCCGCAAGCTCAACGACTTGGCCCGCCTCGCCGCCGTCACCTACGTTTCCTTCGATCTCGGCCAGCCATAGACTCGCGATATGATTTCGGCATGAGTTCTTTCCGGAACGTCAGCAGGCGTTCTCTCCTAGCGGGCGCTGCCATCCAGGCGGCGCCCGCGTTTCCGCAGGTGGACCGCCCCAACCTCCTGCTCATCCTCACCGACCAGCAATCCCACGATTCCTGGTCCGGCTCAGGCAACCCCTACCTCCGCACCCCCGCCATCGACTCCCTCGCCGCCCGCGGCACTGCCTTCACCGAAACCTACTGCACCTACCCCGTCTGCTCGCCCTCCCGCTCCAGCATCTTCACTTCGCGCATGCCCCACGAAACCGGCGTCGAGGACAACGGCAAACCCATCCGCCCCGGCATCCCCACCCTCGGCGAAATCTTCTCCGCCGCCGCCTACAAAACCGTCTACGCCGGCAAATGGCACCTCCCCAAATCCTTCGACGGCATGACCGGTTTTGAAAAGCTGATCGGCGGCTCCGCCCTCGGCAAGGACATGGACGAACCCGTCGCCCATGAGTGTTCGCGCTGGCTCCGCGCCAAACCCGCCCAGCCCTTCCTCATGGTCGCCTCGTTCATGAATCCGCACGACATCTGCGATTGGATCCGCCGCCACCCCGGCACGCGCACGCACGCCAACCCGCGCCGCTTCCCGCCCGCACCCGCCAACATGGCCGTCGATCCCCACGAGCCCGAACCCATCCAATTCCACCGCGCCAAGGGCTACGACCTCATGTCCCAGGCCGTCGGCATCGCCTCCCAATGGCATCGCAACGACGTCCGCGAATACATCCACGACTACTACCGCATGGTCGAAGACGTCGACCACCACATCGGCACCGTCCTGAAAGCCCTCCGCGACACCGGCCTCGACCGCAACACCGTCATCTGCTTCACCTCCGATCACGGCGAAGGCCTCGGCGCGCACCGCTGGGCCCAAAAGGCGTCCTTCTATGAGGAGAGCGCCCACGTGCCCATGATCCTCGCCGGCCCCGGCGTCCCCCAAGGCGTCTCGAACAAGCTCACCTCGCTGCTCGACATCGTGCCCACCTTCTGCGACTACGCCGGCATCACGCCCCCCGCCGATCTGCGCGGCGCGTCGCTCCGCACACCGCCCGACCGCCCCTATGTCGTCAGCGAACTCCGCTACGGCGCCGCCGAGCGCGACGGCCGCATGGTCCGCTCGCCGCGCTACAAATACACGATCTTCCGCTCCGGCGCGCGCGCCGAACAGCTCTTCGACCTCGAAACCGACCCCGGCGAAGTCCTCAACCTCGCCGCCGACCCCGCCTCGCGCTCCATCCTCGACGCCCACCGCGCCATGCTCGCCGACTGGAGCCGTCTCACCGGCGACAGCTTCGCCCGCGCCTGACCGCCCGCGCCTGATCGGGAGTCGCCGCTCCCCCGCTCAGGTCCCGCCGCGGCGTTCCAAAACGGGTCCCAAAACAAAACCGCTGATTTTTGTTTCGTCGTACGTTCGCCTTTTCTCTTGCAAATTTTCCCTCCCTTCGCCACAATGTGAGGTAAGCCCTCTGGAAGAAAAGGAGAATTATGGCGCTCACTCCCCGGCAAAAGGAAGTTCTGGACTTCATCGCCTCGTTCGTCAATCAGAACGGATATTGCCCCAGTTATGAGGAGATCGCCCGCGGACTCGGCCTCGCCTCGCTGGCCACGGTGCACAAGCACATCTCGGCCCTCGAAGCGCGCGGCTACCTGATCCGCACCTTCAACCAGAGCCGTTCGCTCGAACTCTCCCAGAAGTACTTCAACGAGCGCCCCGAAGGCCGCATGTCCGCGACCTCGCTCCAAATCCCGCTGGCCGGCCGCATCGCCGCCGGCGCACCCGTGGAGACCTTCGAAAACACCGAAACCCTCAACTTCGGCGACTTTGTCGGCTCCGGCGATAACTACGCCCTCCAGGTGCGCGGCGAATCGATGATCGACGACCACATCTGTGAAGGCGACTACGTGCTGGTCGAGAAGACCGCCCAGGCCCGCAACGGCGAAATCGTCGTGGCCCTCGTCGGCGGCGTGGAAACCACCCTCAAGCGCTTCTACAACGAGCCCGGCGGCATGATCCGCCTGCAGCCGGCCAACTCCACCATGGGCCCCATCATGCGCCCGGCCTCCGACGTCCAGGTGCAGGGCCGCGTGCTGGCCGTGCTGCGGAAATACCGCTAAGCGGGCGCGGCTCCCAGCCCCATCTAGGCCTTCCCCACCCTCTTCAGAAACTTCTCGGAGGCGCGGTATCCGCGATACTGCGCCTCTTCAAACAGCGCCAGCCCGCTCACGTCTGAGTGCGCGTAGAGCAACGATCCCGCCTGCTCGGCCAGCGCCTTCCTTTCCTTCGACTCCAGAAACCCCGGCACCGGACGCGGCATGGCATGCCCCTGGCGCATGATGTCGATGCGCGACACGCACTCGCGGATGTCGCGGTGGGCCCGCTGCAGGTCGTTCAAGATGAGGTCGCGCCAGTGGCTCCAGGGCCGGTCGAGCAGCGTCTGGCGCACCGCCCGCGGATCGCCGTCGGCCAGCGCCCAGTAGTAGGTCCAGACGAAGCGGTCAGGCCGCGTGCGCAGCGACTGGTGGTTCGCATTCACATACCCCAGCGCCTTGGAACCGTAGAGCACGTTGTCCCAGCACAGCGGATGGCCGCGCTCGGCGGGCGGCCGGTCGAGCGTGAGATTGGCCACCAGCCACGGCGAGGTGGGCACGGGCGAGGCCTTCGGGCCGTCCTCAATGAGATAGGGCGCCAGAAAGGTCGGCGCGGCGAAGATCACCGTGTCGCAGTCAAAGCGCGTCTCGGCCGTCCACACCCGCCGCCCCGTGCCGCGCCGCTCTATGCGGTGCACCATCTGACCTGTGCGCACATGCGGCTTCACGCGCTCCATCAGTTTGCGCACCAGCCAGCCGTTGCCCTCGGGCCATGTGAGCGGACCCTTCTCCTCGGGTTCGCGCGCGGCAAAGTAGTGAATGCCCGCCCAGGCCGAAGTTTCGCTCGCCCGTGCCCCGTAGTCGTCGCGCGTCGCGTAGTCGCAATACCAATGCAGATAGGCCGAATCGAAGCCCTGCGCGCGCAGCCATTGCTCGAAGGACATGCGGTCGAGGGGCGTGGCCGTGGGCTTGGCGCGCTCGGCGCTGGAACTCCCCTGCTTCGCACCGGCCCTCCCCCGCTCCATCGGAATCGTGTACTGCCCGCTGGCGGCGGCCTCGGCGATCAACTGTTGAAAGCGGCGGAACTGCTCGTGGTCGCGCTTGGTGGAAGCGATCTCCGGCTCGATGCCCTCCTGCCAGCGGCCATGCAGGAAGAGCCGCTCCTGCGGCGAGTGGCAGAGGTGACGCTCATCCCATTGCCCGTCGCGCAGCAGGCCGAACTCCTCGCACAACTCGCGCACCTCAACGGCATGCGCCCCCGGCACGGGCAGATAATGCGCCGCCCAAGGATAAGCCGAGACCTCGTTCTCGCCATGCCGCGCGTTGCCTCCGGCGGCCTCTTCCATCTCCAGCAACACGAAGTCGCGATAGCCTCGCTTAAGCAGCTTCCAGGCCGCGCACAGGCCCGCGCAACCGCCGCCGACGATCACCAGCGGCACGCGCTCCTCGCGCTTCGGCAGGGCAAACTTAGCACCATCGCGCAGGCGGTGGCCCATCTCGATGGTGCGGTCGACGAACGAGCCTTGAATCGCCGCTTCGCCTTTGCGCGGCAGGCCCACCAGGGCCGTGGCAAAGCCTCGGCGGGTGAGGCGGCTCAGGGTTCGGGGCGTCACGCTTTAGGGCTCCTCTCGAGCGCCGTCACAATGTCGAGCAGCCGGTGGGCCGGCTGTTGGCGCGCCCCGTAGCGCAGTTCGTGATAGATCTCGGTGGCCTCATTGACGAGTTCGGCATGCGGCGACTGTGTGAGCGTGCGGGCAAACTCGCGCGGCGTGAGCCAGGCCGGCTTTTCGTTGCCGTGCTTGCGCAGGGCGTCGAGGAGCCGTTGGTAGAGCAGCGTCGCATCGGCGGCCTGGGCGGGGCGCGCGCGCAGCCATTCATCGGTCTTCTGCCGACGCCACAGCGTCCAGAATCGCGGCGCGAACCACCACACCAGCCACACCATGACGCTGCACACCACCAGCGTCGCCACCGTGCGCCGGTCGATGGCCGCTGAGACGCGGCGCCACACCTGCCGCGCATACTCGCCCACGCCCTGCCCGCTCCAGGCCGGCAGGCGGATGTTCTGGCCGATGCGGTTGGCGATCAGAATCTGGCGGTCGAGGTCATAGCTCATGATCCAGTCCTGCCAGAACAGCTCCATCGCGTCGAGGTAAAGCGCCGCCGTATGCAAGAAGCCCTGGTTGTCGCTGGGCGGCGCGGAGGGCGTGGGGTCGTAGGCGACCCAGCCGCGCCCGTCGATCCAGGCCTCGACCCAGGAGTGGGCGTCGGAGGCGCGGATGAGATACCAGTTCGAGATGGGGTTGTAGGAGCCGCTTTGGAAGCCCGTGGCGACGCGCGAGGGAATGCCCACTGTGCGCAGCATGATCGCCATCGACGAGGCGAAGTATTCGCAATGCCCCTGGCGGCGGACGAGCAGGAAGTGGCCGACCGGATCGCGCACGGGTTCGCTCAGCAGTTCGGTGGTGTAGCCGTACTGCGTGCGGAGATGCGTTTCCAGCGCCCGCGCCTTGGCCTCGGAGGTGAGCTTGCCCGCCGTCACCTCGCGCGCCAGCCTCGCCACGCCGGGGTTCATGAGCGGCGTCTGCAGGTGAACGCGCCGCGCCTCCTCGCTCATCATCGGCGGCGTGAGCGGCGGCGAAAGCGGATCGTCAACAAAGCTGATGGCTTCATAGCGCGAGGAAAACGCCAGGCCTCCGGTGCGATAGCCGCTGGCCGCCGTACGCACGATCTGCGGCGCATCGATGTTGATCACCTCGGGCACGCCGAGGAAGAACAGCACATCGTCGGTGGCCGACTTCAACTGCACCTCATAGTGAACGCGCCGGCCAACACGGCCCAACTGTTCGAGCGTGGCCAGGCGCGCCTGGCGGCGATGGACCAGCACCGGCTCACCGCGGTCGATCTCATTGAACCAGCGCCGCCCGTCAAACTGCGCCAGCGTCGTGCCGCGCCATTTCAGATCGACGCCGGCGGCCGAGTTGTAGATGCGCGTGTGCATGACGGGCGTGGAGCTGAGGCGCAACTGTCCGATCTGGCCGAGCAGCACTTCATTGGAGAAGCCCGAGATGTGGAAGCGATCGGGAATGAGGTGGCGCAGGGCGGCGTGGGCCGTGCGCGGCAGCAGGACGAAGAACACCGCCCCCAGGGCGAGCGTGGCCAGAAAGGCGCAGAGGCTGAGAATGCCCAGGCCGCGCCGAGCGCCGCGCAGCGTCGAATAGGTGACGCGCGTTCCGGAATCGAGCCGGCCGCGCACCTCGCCCGCCGCCAGCGCCGCCGTGGCCGAGAGCAGGAAGATCGCCAGGAAGATGAGGTAGAGCGAGGTGATCGAAAGCACGCTGCCGGCAAGCATCTGCAGGAAGGCGATCAGTTGCAGCAGCCGGTAGTCGCGCCCGGTGGAGGCTTTCAGCAGCAGCACGGCGCTGATGAAGAACACGAGGTGAACGGTGGCCGTGAGGAACTCGCCGGAGAGATAGAAGTAGTCGATCGGGTAGAAGCCGATGTAGGCGACGGCCAGAGCCGTGGCCACACGCTCGCCGATGGGGATGCGCAGCAGTCCGGCGGCGATGGCGATGCGGGCGAGGATGGCCACGCCGGTGCCGGCCAGCGTCGGGGCGTCGAGCGTGCCCGAAGCGGCCACCGCGCCATAGCCCGAGGCGATCATGCCCAGCAGGGCGACCTGAAAGAACTGCTCGAGCGGATTGGCGCGCGCTTCACTCACCATGCTGGCTGCCTACAATCTAAGGATAGCCGCCATGGAGAACCTCGAATACGCGCGCCTGCTCGCCGAAACGGCCGACCTGATGGAGATCGCCGCCGAAGACGGCTTCCGCATCCGCAGCTACCGCAACGCCGCCGACACGCTGCAGGGCTATCCGGAGCGCATCGACGACATCATGGCCGATGCGGCGCGCAAGCTCACCGACATCCCCGGCATCGGCAAGGGCATCGCGGCCATTCTCGTCGAAATCAAGGAGCGCGGCTCGTTTGACCGCCGCGACGAGTTGCTGGAGAAGTATCCGCCGACAGCGCTCGAGATGCTGAAGATCTCCGGCCTCGGCCCGAAGACCATCGCCACGCTCATCGCCCACTTCCGCGTCACCACGCTCGACGACCTGGAGCGCCTCTGCCGCGAACAGAAGCTGCGCGACCTGCCGCGCATGGGCGCCAAGCTGGAAGAGAAGATCCTCAAGGGCATCGCCGCGCTGCGCCAATCGAGCGGGCGCTTCCACATCCACTTTGCCGCCGCCATCGCCGAAGAGCTGACGGCTTACCTCGGCGAAACCGAAGGCGTGGAGCGCGTGGTGGCCGCGGGCAGCCTGCGGCGCGGGCGCGAGACGGTGGGCGATGTCGACCTGCTCGTCACCGGCCCCAACGCCGCCGCCGCGCTCAACCGTTTTGTGAAGCACCCGCGCGTGGGCGAGGTGCTCGGCCATGGCGAGACGAAGGCGTCGGCGCGCGTCGGCATCGAGGGCTTGCAGGTGGACGTGCGCGCCGTTCCGGCGGAGAGCTTCGGCGCGGCGCTGCAGTATTTCACCGGCTCGAAGACGCACAACGTGGCGCTGCGCTCGCTGGCCTTGAAGCAGGGCTACACGCTGAACGAGTATGGCCTGGCGCGCGTGGAAGGCGGTGAACGCGTCGCCGGTGCAACCGAGGAGGAGATCTACGAGGCGCTGGGCCTCAGCTGGATTCCGCCCGAGTTGCGCGAAAACCAGGGCGAGCTGGACGCGGCGGCGGCGCGCTCGCTGCCCCGTCTGCTCGAACTCGCCGACATGCGGGGCGACGTGCACATGCACACGCGCGAGAGCGACGGCCGCTTCTCGCTCGAAGAGATGGCGGCGGCGGCGGCCGAGCGCGGCTATGGCTACATCGCCATCACCGACCACTCGAAGGCGCTGGCCATGGCCAATGGTCTCGATGAAGCGCGGGCCATCCGCTTTGCCGAAAAGGTCCGCGAGATGGACCAGAGCGCGCTGCCGGTGCGCGTGCTCTCAGGGCTGGAGTGCGACATCCGGCGCGACGGGCGCATGGACCTGGACGACGAGGCGCTGGCGCAACTCGACCTCGTCGTGGCCAGCGTCCACAGCCACATGAACCTGGAGAGCGCCGAGATGACCGACCGCCTGCTGGCGGCCGTCGAGAACCCGTATGTGAAGATCATGGGACACCCCACCGGGCGCGTCCTGCTCCATCGCGACGCCTATGTCTACGACTTTGAGCGCATCGCCGCCGAGGCCGCCCGCCGAGGCGTGGCCATGGAGATCAACGCCAGCCCGGAGCGGCTGGACTTGCATGCCCCGCTGATCCGAATCGCCAAGGCCAAGGGCTGCAAGTTCGTGATCTCCACCGACGCGCACCACGTGAAGCATCTGCTCAACATGCGGTTTGGCGTGACGATGGCGCGGCGGGGGTGGCTGGAACGCGCCGACGTTCTGAACACTCTGCCTGTTGAGGAATTCCTAGGATCTCTTCGGCGGGGCGAAAGGTGAGAGGCTCCCGAAACGGGAATGGAACAGCGCGCTGAGGGCCTGCCCGCGATGGCTGACGGCGAGTTTCTGTTCGGCTGAGGCTTCGGCCAGCGTGCAGCCGAAGGGCGGGTAGTAAAAAAGCGGATCGTAGCCGAAGCCGCCCGCGCCGCGCGGGGCGTCGAGCAGTTCGCCCTCCACGGCGCCTTCGAAGGTCTCCACAAGCTCGCCCTGGGCGGCGAGAGCAATCACGCAGACAAAGCGGGCGCGGCGGTTGGCCTCACCCCGCATGCGTTCCAGCAGAAGCGCGTTGTTGTCGGCATCGGTCGCCGCGGGGCCGGCGTAGCGCGCCGAATAGACGCCGGGAGCGCCGCCGAGGGCATCGACGGCGAGGCCGGAGTCGTCGGCGAACACGGGTCCGGGGGCGAAGCGCGAATAGTAGACGGCTTTGAGGGCGGCGTTTTCGGCGAAGGTGGCGCCGGTCTCTTCGGGCGGCTCGATTTCCTTCAGGCCGGGCACTGTTTCCACGGTGATGGCATGCCCGCTCCAGCGCTCGGCGGCGAGGCGGAATTCGCGCAGTTTGCCGGGGTTGGTGGTGGCGCAGTAGAGGGTCATGCCTGGCAGTGCGTCATGAGTGGGTGTGCGTCATGCCTGGATGGCCGCGCGCTGCAGGGCGACCAGTTCGGTGATGCCCTGGCGCGCCAGTGTGAGCAGACCGCCGAGGGCGGCGTCGTCGAAGGTCTTCTTTTCGGCGGTGGCCTGGACCTCGACAAACTGGCCCGCGCCGGTGAGCACGACGTTCATGTCGACCTCGGCGCCGGAGTCCTCCTCGTAGCAGAGGTCGAGCATGGGCGTGCCGTTGACGACGCCGACGCTGACGGCGGCGACGTGGTCGAGCAGCGGGTCCTTGGCGACGGCCTTACACTGCTTGAGTTGTTGGACGGCGAGGGCGAGGGCGACCCAGGCCCCGGTGATGGCCGCCGTGCGCGTGCCGCCGTCGGCCTGGATGACATCGCAATCGAGGATGACGCTGCGTTCGCCCAAGGCTTCCATATCCACCACGGCGCGCAGGGCGCGGCCGATGAGGCGCTGGATCTCCATGGTGCGGCCCGACTGCCGGCCCTTGTTCACTTCGCGCGGCGTGCGCGTGCCGGTGGCGCGGGGCAGCATGGCGTATTCAGCCGTCACCCAGCCTTTGCCTGCGCCGCGCAGAAAGCCCGGAACGCTGTCTTCGATGGTGGCCGCGCAGAGCACGCGCGTGTGGCCGAACTCGATCAGGGCCGAGCCTTCAGCCGTGGCCAGGTAGTGCGGCGTGATGCGCACGGGGCGCAGTTGGTGGGGTTCGCGGTTGTCGCTTCGCATGAATAGGTGGTTCTCAGGAATTCTTCAGCATGGCATAGAAGAGCAGGAAGAAGAGCCCGAAGCCGAGCACGAGCAGGGTGACGCAGCTGACGAGCCCGCGCTTGTTCGACGCAGCCTGCCCCTTTTTGCCATCTTTGCGGACGGTTTTGTATTTGGCCATGAACGGAGAGGAGGGGTGTGGTCCCTACTCGTTCTATCATAAGGAACCGATGGTCTCGAAGCGAAACCTGTTGGGATGGATGCTGGCAGCGCCGCTGGCGCTGGCGCTGAACGCGTGCGGCGAACGGAAGCTGGAATTGCCAGCCGTGGTGGGCACGGAGTGGAAGCTGCGCACCAGGGAGCAGCTGGCCGCCTTGCACGCGCCGCAGAACATGCAGGCGTTGGGATTGCAGGGCTGGTGGCATGCCGAGTATGACGGTCCGGCCGCGCCGGCTGTATTTCTCTATGAGATGAAGACGGCGGCCACGGCGTTTGAACTAGTGCAGAAACACCGTTCCACGCCGGGAGTGATCGCGCTGAATATCGACCGGGCGTTTATCACCATGCAAACCGTGCGCGGCACGATGCCGGATCTGAACCGCTTCGCCAGTGCGTTTGAAAAGGCGTTCTAGTCCGGATGCTTCACCACGATCGCAGCGAGGAGCGATGAGACCCGTGCGAATGCAAGGCGCGCGCAGGGTGCCGGACGCAGGCGTACGGGAACCGTAGGTCGAGGATGGCCTTCGAGCGCAACGCAGCAGTCGCGCGGTTATCACGCTGCGCAGCCGATGGCTGGTGAGATTTCCGCGCTAGGAGCGCGGCCCGGCGAGCGCGTTGGCGCGGATGAGCACGCAGTCCATCTCCACCACGGCAAGCTGGTTGAGGTCGCGGTTGACGACCAGAAAGTCGTACACTTCAAACCCGTTGGCGTGATACTCGGCGAGGTTGTCCGCGTAGCCCCTCATCCCTTCATAGATCGGCTGGAAACAGATTTCCGACTGCATGGCGAGGATGGCGGGAAGGACTCCCGCGGCGCCGCGGAAGACCTCGAGGTCAAAGCCCTGCGTGTCCATTTTCAAGTAGACCCGCGGCGAGGCGTGGCCGGCGGTGCATTCCGCAAACACCTCGTCGAGACGCCGGACCGGGACCGTCTGGCGGCGTACGGTGCGGTTGGTGGGAAACTGCTCCACGCTTGCGGCCAGCGGAGTGAGGAAGGAGGAGAACACCGACTCCTCGGCGATGTTCAACTCCAGCGTGCCGGAGGTCTCGCCCAGGGCAAAGGGAAAAGCGGTCCAGTTGCCGTCGCGGGCGGCAACCTGGCGTAACACGTCGAAGGCCTCGGGCCCCGGTTCAAACGAAACGATGCGCCCCTGGTATCCGCTCTCGCGCAGCGTCAGGCCGAACTGCCCCTGATTGGCGCCGACATCGAGGACACAGTCGATGCCAAGGCGAGGAAACAGAACCCTCATGAGCTGGCGGTTGCGAACCCAATTCGGCGCGGGGAAACGGACAATTTCATAGCCCAGCGCGCGCAGGCCCCGATTCACGGCATTGGTGATCATCAACACCCCTTGAGAACTCCCGAACCTCCTCTGGTGAAGCTCAGCTCGCCCTTCGATGCGGCTGTCAGTATACAGGACGTCTGGAGCGGGAAGTCTCCGTTCCCTCGTGGACATCGTCTCCAGGACGCCGCTGAACCGTGTGCGGAAGGCGCATTCCCGCCGCCGGCCCGACGCGGCTGGCCGGCGAGGCACGGGGCGCGGGGCGATGGTCGAACGGAGCGGCCGCGGCGGGGCCAGGCGGCCGCCGGCTTGCGGGCGATTCCCCGTGCTGGCTGGACCGGGCAACGGGCGGGCAGCCTCGTTTGCGTGCGCACGCCGGTTGAAGATACCCTGAAGGGAGCGCGCGCCATCGCCGATCCCCTGGGAACCACCATTGGACGAAACCCCAAGTGCGCGTAGAGGAAGCAACCGCGAAACTATGCTCAAAACGAAGGACGAGATCAGCCTCGACGCAAACGCACAAGAGACGCGCGAGTGGCTGGAAGCGTTGGATGAAGTGATCGACCTGGCTGGCCCGGAACGGGTCAAGGCGCTGCTGCAGGATCTGGTGGACAGGGCCTATCTGCTGGGAGTGAATTCCCCCGTCAAACCCTCGATGCCCTACGTGAACACGATTCCGGTGGAAGAGGAAGTGCCGTATCCGGGCGACCGCGTGATTGAGCGCCGCATCAAGAGCGCCATCCGCTGGAACGCCGCGGCGATGGTGGTGCGAGCCAACAAGTACGACGACGGCATTGGCGGCCACATCTCGACATTCGCCTCGCTGGCTACCCTCAGCGAGGTTGCCTTCAACCACTTTTTCCGCGGCTCGATTGCCGCCGGCGACGACCGTGTGAAGGGCGACCTGATCTACTACCAGGGCCACGCCTCGCCGGGCGTTTACTCGCGCGCCTTCGTGGAAGGCCGGCTGAGCGAAGAGCACCTCAAGAATTTCCGCCACGAACTGCGCGACCATCCGGGGTTGTCGTCCTATCCGCACCCGTGGCTGATGCCCGACTTTTGGAGCTTCCCGACGGTGTCGATGGGCCTCGGGCCGATCAACTCCATCTACCAGGCGCGCTTCATGCGCTACCTGGAGAATCGCGGACTCATTCCGGTGACCGACCGCAAGGTGTTCGCCTTTGTCGGCGACGGCGAAAGCGACGAGCCCGAATCGCTCGGTTCGATCACGCTTGGCTCGCGTGAGAAGCTCGACAACCTGATCTGGGTGGTGAACTGCAACCTGCAGCGGCTGGACGGCCCGGTGCGCGGCAACGCCAGCATCGTGCAAGAGCTGGAAGGCCTCTTCCGCGGCGCCGGTTGGAACGTGATCAAGCTGCTGTGGGGCAGCGATTGGGACACGCTGCTGGCGCGCGACCAGACGGGCCTGCTGCTGAAGCGCATGAACGAGTGCGTCGACGGCGAGTTCCAGAACTTCAAGGCCCGCGGCGGCGCTTACATCCGCAAGGAATTTTTCGGCAAGTATCCGGAGCTGCTGAAGCTGGTCGAGCACATGAGCGATGCGCAGCTGGCCGGCCTGAAGCGCGGCGGCCACGACCCGGTGAAGGTCTACAACGCCTACCGGCGGGCCTGGATGCACAAGGGCCAGCCGACGGTGATTCTCGCCAAGACGGTGAAGGGCTATGGCCTCGGCGAAGCGGGCGAAGGCAAGAACATCACCCACCAGCAGAAGAAGCTGAACGAGGAAGAGCTGGAGTATTTCCGCCAGCGCTTCGATATTCCCGTGTCGAGCGAGGCGGTGTCGAAGATCAACTTCTACCTGCCGGCGCCGGACAGCGAAGAGATGAAGTACCTGCGGGCGCGGCGCGAGGCCATGGGCGGCCCTGTGCCGGCGCGGCGGCCGGCCCCGATCACGATTCAGGCGCCGGAGCTGGAGCAGTTTAACGAAGTGCTGGGCGGCTCGGGCGGGCGCGGCGCGATGACCACCTCGGGATTCGTGCAAATTCTGCGCAAGCTGCTGAAGGACAAGGAACTGGGCAAGTACATCGTGCCCATCATTCCGGATGAGGCGCGCACGTTCGGCATGGAGTCACTGTTCCGCGAGTGCGGCATCTACGCCAGCCAGGGCCAGCTCTACAAGCCGGTCGATAGCGAGATGTTCCTCTATTACCGCGAAGCGCGCGACGGCCAGATTCTCGAAGAGGGCATCACCGAAGCCGGTTCGATGGCGTCGTTCACCGCCGCCGGAACCTCGTACGCCAACTACGGCGTGCCGATGATTCCCTTCTTCATCTACTACTCGATGTTCGGCTTCCAGCGTATTGGCGACCTCATTTGGGCGTTCGCCGATTCGCGTGGCAAGGGCTTCCTGATGGGCGGCACGGCGGGGCGCACGACGCTGGCCGGCGAAGGCCTGCAGCACCAGGACGGCCACAGCGTGGTGCTGGCCAGCACCGTGCCCACCTGCGCCACTTACGATCCGGCCTTCGCCTATGAGATCGCCATCATCGTGCAGGACGGCATCCGGAGGATGTACCAGGAGAACGAAGACCTCTTCTACTACATCACCATCTACAACGAGTTTTACCCGCAGCCGCCGATGCCGGAGGGCTGCCGCGAGGGAGTGCTGAAGGGCCTCTACAGGTACCGCGCGGGCAATGGCGAGGCGCAGGCGCAACTGTTCGGCAGCGGCCCGATCCTCAACGAGGCGCTCAAGGCGCAGGAGATGCTGCGCGAGAAGTTTGGCATCGAGACCGACGTCTGGAGCGTAACCAGCTACAACGAGCTGCGCCGTGAGGCGCTGGCCACGGAGCGCTGGAACCGCCTGCACCCGGCCGAGACGCCGCGGACGCCATACCTCAACCAGGTGGTGGACGGCCGGCCGGGCCCAATCATCGCCGCCACCGATTACATGAAGATCGTGCCTGACCAGCTCGCCCCGTGGCTGCCGGGCCGGCTGGTGACGCTTGGCACCGACGGCTTCGGACGCAGCGAAAACCGCGAACACCTGCGGCGGTTCTTCGAAGTGAACGCCGATTCCATCGTCTGCGCCACGCTGTCGCGGCTGGCCCGCGAGGGCAAGTTCGACGCGCACCGGGCCGCCGCCGCGTTCCAGGAGCTGGGCGTGGCCACCGAGGGAGAAGACCCGGTTCGGCGGTGAACGGGCCGATAAGCCGATAAGAGGAGTGAGTCGTGAATTCCAAGGGGGGACCGGTTCCGGCCGGTCCCTTTATTTTTTTTGCATCCGAAACGCGGGAGATTCGTCCAATCCTGTATAATTCATACATGCGAACATCTGAACTAATTGCACGAAAGCCATGAGCGCCCACTCCCCCTCTTCCTCCCATTCCACGCATCCCTACGACCGGCTGATGTCGCTTCTGCAATTGGAAAGGAGTGACTTATGGGTGACGGTCATCTTTTCGGCGGCCATCGGGCTGCTGACGCTGGCGGTGCCGGTGGCGACGCAGTCGATTGTGAACACCATCGCCTTTGGGAACCTGCTCCAGCCGCTGGTGGTGCTGAGCCTGGTGGTGTTGGCGCTGTTGGGCTTCTCGACCGTGCTGCAGACGATGCGGTTCTACGTGGTGGAGCTCTTGCAGCGGCGGATCTTCGTGCGCATCTCGTCGGATTCGGCGAACCGGCTGTTGCGGGCGCGGACCGATGAACTGGAAAGCCATCACGGACCGGAACTGGTGAACCGGTTTCTGGAGGTGGTGACGCTGCAAAAGGCCGGGGCGACGCTGCTGGTGGACGGGCTGAGCGTGGTGATGCAGACCTTTGTCGGCACGGTGCTGCTGGCGGTGTACCATCCCTGGCTGCTGGCCTTCGACCTGCTGCTGCTGGCGGCGATCGTGGTGATCGTGTTCCCGCTGGGGCGTGGGGCGGTGAGGACGGCGGTGGAGGAGTCGCGCTCCAAGTATGAGCTGGTGGCCTGGCTGGAGGAGATCGCGCGCCATCCGACGGCGTTCCGGGCGCGCGAGTCGATGTGGTTTGCCTTGGGCCGGGCGGATCAGTTGGTGGCGGAGTATTTGCACAATCGCAATCTGCATTTCCGCATTCTGCTACGGCAGGTGATCGGCTCCTGGGTGTTGTATGCGATTGCCAGCGCGAGCCTGCTCGGCGTGGGCGGCTGGCTGGTGATTTCGCGGCAGCTGACTTTGGGCCAGTTGATCGCAGCCGAGCTCGTGCTGGCACTGGTGGTGAGCGGGTTTTCCAAGCTGGGAAAGCATCTGGAAACTTACTACGACCTATTGGCGGCGATGGACAAACTGGGCTATCTGACCGACCTGCCGCTCGAGCACAGCGGCGCCGAGAGCCCGCATGCGGTAAGCGGCCCGGCGCGGCTGGTGGTGGCGGGGGTGGAATGGCGCGGCATCCTGCGCGAGGCCAACCTGAGTTTGTCGCCAGGAGAGTGCGTGGCCATGATGGGCGTGAGCGGAGCGGGCAAAAGCTCGCTGTTTGACATCATTTGCCGGTATCGCGAGCCGGAGGCGGGCTCGGTGCGGCTGAACGGCCAGGATGTACGGGTAGCACAGATCGCCGAGTTCCGCGAGATGGTGGCGCTTGTGCGAGGGGTGGAGATTTTCCAGGGATCGATTTTGGACAATGTGCGCATGGGCCGGGCTGAATGCGACTCCGTGCGGGTGCGGGAGGCACTGGAGTGCGCCGGCCTGTTGCAGGAGTTGGAGGCGTTGCCGGACGGGTTGAATACGGAGCTGACCACGGGCGGACGGCCGCTCTCCGGCGGGCAAGCCATCCGGCTGATGCTGGCGCGGGCTTTTGCCGGACATCCGCGGCTGCTGCTGATCGATGAAACGCTCGACGGGTTGGACGACGCCGTGGGCCGCGACCAGGCGCTGCAGACGGTGTTCGATTCCGCGAAGGGGTGGACGCTTCTGGTGGCCACCAACCGGCCGGACATCGCCGCGCGCTGCGGACGGGTGGTGCAGGTGGTGAAGGGCGCCGTTGTGGAAAGCGAGGGCGGACGATGAACCCGATGCTGGAGTTTCCCACGCTGCCGGCGATGGTACAGGCAGGCACGGCGCCGCGGGCGGCCAAGGTGTCGCGTTGGATGGTGGTGTTCTTCCTGTTGATGGCGGTGGCCCTGGGCTTCGTGCCGTGGCAGCAGAACCTGCCCGGAGAGGGAAAGGTGGTGGCCTACGCGCCGCTGGAGCGGCAGCAGACCATCGACACCCCGGTGGAAGGCCGTGTGCTCCGCTGGCATGTGATTGAAGGCACGCAGGTGAAGGCAGGCGACCTGGTGGCAGAGATCACCGATAACGATCCGGAGATTCTCGACCGCCTGTTGCGGGAGCGCGATGCGCTGGCGCAGCGCATGCGGTTCCTGGAGGATCGCGAGCGCTCGCTGGGCGAACGCATTCAGGGACTGGACGGTTCGCGCCGCAATGCGCTCGACGGCGCCGTGCAGCGCATCGGCATGGCCGAGGAACGGGTGCGGCAAGGCGAACGCGCCGTGGAGGGCGCCGAGGCCACGCTCACAGCGGCGCGGTTGAACTTCAACCGCCAGAAGCAGCTCGCCTCGCGCGGGCTGGCTTCCACACGCATGGTGGAAGTGGCCACGATGGACCACGACAAAGCGATCGCCGACCTGGAGCGGGCACGGGCAGCCTTGCAAGCCGCGCGCGTGGAGCGCAAGGCGCTCGAAGCCGACCGCGAAAAGGTGCTGACCGATTTCGACGCCTCGATCAACGACGCCAAGGCTTCGCGCTCATCGGCGCAATCCGAGATCGCCAACGTGCGCGGTTCGATGCAGCAGATGGACATGCGCGTGGCGCGGCAATCGACGCAGCGTGTGCTGGCGCCGCGCAATGGGACGATCCTGCGGCTGCTGGCGCAGCCGGGCAGTGAACTGCTGAAGTCGGGCGATCCGCTGGCGGCGTTTGTGCCGGATACGCTGGAGTCGGTGGTGGAGTTGTGGGTGAACGGCAACGACATGCCGCTGATCGCCGTGGGCGACACGGTGAGGCTGCAATTTGAAGGCTGGCCGGCCGTGCAGTGGGTGGGATGGCCGTCGGTGGCCGTGGGTACGTTTGGCGGCAAGGTGCTGCTGGTGGACGCCACCGACAACGGCTTGGGCAAGTTCCGCCTATTGGTTGGTCCGGACGCCAACGATGAGCCGTGGCCTTCGCGGCGGTGGCTACGCCAGGGAGTGCGCACCAACGGCTGGGTGATGTTGAACGTGGTGCCGCTGGGCTATGAGCTGTGGCGGCAGTTCAACGGCTTCCCGCCAGTGGTGGCCATGACCGAGCCAGGTAAGGACGCCAAGGGCAAGTGAGGATCGCCATGCGCCGGCTTCTGTGTGGACTTGCCCTGGCCTGCTCGCTTTCGGCGCAGACGCTGACGCTGGACGATGTGCTGGCCTCGGTGGACAAGCACTATCCGCCGCTGCTGGCCGCCGTGCTGGAGCGCGAGGTGGCGGCCGGCGGCGTGGAGGCGGCGCTGGGTAAGTTCGACTTCCGCATCGGCATGCGCGCCGATACCGACCAGTTTGGCTTCTATTCCAATGAGCGGCTGAACACGGGTTTCGATCAATATTTGCAGACCTGGGGCGCGAGTGTGTATGGCGGCTGGCGCGTGGGCCGGGGCGAGTTTGCCACCTATGATGGCAAGCTGCAGACGCGGACCGACGGCGAATGGCGCGGGGGCGTGAAGCTGCCGCTATTCCGCGACCGGCGCATCGATGAGCGGCGCGCCGACCTGCAGCGGGCCCGCCTGGAGCGGACGCTGGCCGACCTCAGTGTGGACCAGCAACGGGTTGCGATTACGCAGATGGCCACGCGGCGCTACTGGGATTGGGTGGCCGCCGGGCGACGCTACCAGGTGGCCGACGCGCTGCTGAAGATCGCGCTGCAACGCGACGCACAGTTGCGCGAGTCGGTGGATTTAGGACAGATTCCTCCGATTGAGGCGGTGGAGAACCGGCGGGCTATTCTGCAGCGGCAGTCGCAACTGGTGGAGCAGCGGCGGGGCTTGGAGAACGCCGCCATCGAGCTGTCGCTGTTTTACCGCGACGCTAGCGGGACACCAGTGCGGGCGGGTTCGGACCGCTTGCCGGCACTGCTGCCGGGTACGGAGACGATCACGGAAGCGGCGCTGGCCGAGGATGTCGAACTGGCTATCCGGCGGCGGCCGGAGTTGCGCTACCTGGCCACCGAGCGTGAGCAGGCGCGCGTGGATCTGCAACTGGCCGAGAACCAGATGCTGCCCGGTGTGGAGCTGTCACTGGGGTTCACGGCGGAGGCCGGCGGCGGGCCGGTGAAGCGCGGGCCGAACGAGTTGAAAGCGGGCATCGGATTCGAGCTGCCCTTCCAACGCCGTTCGGCGAGCGGCAAGATCATGATGGTGACGGCGAAGATCAACCAGATCCGCCAAAAAGAGAAGATGACGCGCGACAAGATCGAAGCCGAGGTGCGCGACGCGGCATCGGCGGTGCGCGCCGCGCACGAGCGGGTGTCCCTGCTGCGCGAAGAGGTGACCGTGGCCCGCGAACTCGAAGAGGCCGAACGCGCACGCTTCGACCTCGGCGAAGGAACGCTGTTTCTGGTGAACCTGCGCGAGCAGGCAACAGCGGACGCGGCCATTCGCGAACTCGCCGCCGTGAACGACTGGCTGCGCGCCAAGGCCATCTACGAACAGTCGACGGCGCAACTGCTGGCGCGGCCCTAGGCTCAGCGTCCGCGCACGTTGACGTCTTCCTCGCGGATGACGTTGCCGAAGGAGCGGTTCAGCACCTGGATGCCGGAGGTGAACTCACCCTTGACGCGAACGTTGGCCCCTTTCGGCGGAACGGGCCGCATGGAGAGCACGGTGATCTTGCCGGTTCCATCATCCACCTGATATGCCCCGGCGACGACGACTCCCGTGGTGCGCGTGACATTGCCCTCAATGCGCACAGTGCGGTTCTGGTAGCGAGCCGGGTTTTGCACAAGCTGGCGGATCTTCACCGAGCCGCACCCGGTAAGCGCGACCAGCAGCACAGCAGCGGGAACGAGTCTGAGTGTGTTCATCTCCCTGTTGCCTCCTCGCTTGCACTGACGTGATGCGTGGATGCGCCGGTTGCAGGAATCTTCGCGCGCGGGCCTCGCCGGGGCGGCGGACGGCCGCGCGCGAACGGTGCGGGATAATTGAGGTAAATGCTACTCATTTCCGAGCAGGATGTCCTGAAGTTTTTACCGATGAGCGAAGCGGTGCGCGTCGTGCGCGAAGCGATGGCGGCGCTGGGCCGGGGCGAAGCCCAGAACCACGCGCGGCGCAGGCTGGTGATGGACAGCGGCGCTGTGCTGCATTCGCTCGCCGGCGCGCATGGCGCCTACTTCGGGACGAAGATCTACTCCACGCATCCGCAGTATGGCGCGCACTTCGCGGTGATGCTCTATGAGCAGGCAACGGCGAGGCCGGTGGCGCTGCTCGAAGCGAATCATCTCGGCCAGATCCGCACGGGCGCGGCAACAGGCGTGGCCACGGACCTGCTGGCCGCCAAGGATGCGAGGACGCTCTGCGTCATCGGCTCGGGCTTTCAGGCCAAGACGCAGTTGGAAGCAATCGCCTGCGTGCGCAAGCTCGACGATGTGCGCGTGTGGAGCCGCCATGCCGACGGCCGCGACGCCTTCGCGCGGCATGAGTCGGCGCGCTTGTCGCTGCCCGTGCGCGCGGTGGCCACGGCACGCGAAGCCGTGGAAGGCGCTGACCTCATCGTCACAGCGACCTATGCCAAAGAGCCGGTGTTCGACTTCGGCTGGGTGAAGGCGGGCGCGCACGTGAACCTGATCGGTTCGAACAACGCCAAGCGGCGCGAAGGGCCGAAGGAGTTGATCGACGCGGCCGAGGTGATCGCGGTGGATTCGATCGAGCAGGCGCGCATGGAGTCAGGCGACCTGCTGCTGGCCTGGAGCGAGGAAGACTGGGCAACGCCGAGGCTGCGCGAGTTGGGCGGCCTGGTGCGCGACGGCTACATGCGCGGCGAGCCTCGCGCGACGGTCTTCAAATCGAATGGACTAGGTGTGCAGGACGTGGCCGCGGCGGCTTACGTCTATGAACGGGTGAAGCAGAACGGGGGCGGACGGCCGCTGGAGTTTCTCTACTCCTGAGCGCCCATTTGCAGGTCGTTGTCGCGCCAGGCGGAGATCTTCAGCCGGCGGCAGACCCAGCACAGGCCTTCGCTCGACGTGGGAGCGGTGTCGCTGCCACAGACGACACACTTCGCCGGCGGCGCCACGCGCTTATCGGTTTCCGAGGCGGCAAGAGCCTGTTCCAGGATCTGCTCCGGAACGACCGGCTCGACATCACGATTTGGTTTCCGCTTCATGAACCCTCTCCCTTCACTATAGACGATTCCACCGCGCATTGATCTCAGGTGGAAGCCTGGAATGAGGCTCGGGTGGCGTAGGAAGGGCCGGAGCGGGAATGCGCTCTAGGCGGCCGATTCAGCACGTAGCACGACGGCGGCGTCGAGCGACCCCGAACACCGCGCGCACTTCTGGCCGGGAACCGTGGCGTGCGTGAGGCGGTAGCCGCGGCGGCGTTGCGCGATGACCTTCGCTTCCACGACATGCGAACACGCAGGGCAATAGACGGCGGCGCTGGCTTCGATCATTTCTTGTTTGACCATCCGAATGAACCCTCCTACCGGGTTAAATGCGCGGAGGGCCCATTTGGATACAGGAATTCTCAACGGGCTTGTAAAGGCTTCGTTAAGTTACCTCAGACGAAGTCGATCTGGAAGATCCAGCCGGCGGTCGGGCTGTCGCTGTTGGGCCAGTTGGGATGGATGCCGGCGTCGCAGGCGATGAGTTTGCCGTCATGCATGGCGAGGCCGTGGGGGTCGCTTGAGCCGGGCAGGAATTCAACCACTTCGAGCACCTTGCCGGTCGAGGCGTCGTAGCGCACAAGGCCGGGGCGGTAGCCGGCGTGGCCGGTGGAGTCGTTGCCGATCACCTGCCACATGGTGCCGTTGTCCCAGGTGATGTCGTGGTAGCGGACCCAGTTGGGATGCGACTGGTAGAAGGGGATCATGAACTCGGGCTGCCAGGTGACGGGGTCGACGCGGAGGTTGCCGCGCAGGCGCAGCGAGGAGATCCAGAGTTTGCCGTCCTGCCAGTGTGCGCCGTGGGAGCCGCCGCCATCGTTGGGCGTGCCGAGGGGAATCTGGCGGTGGCTGGCGAGCTTCGAGTTCATGTCCACCTGGAAGACGCCATTGGGCGCGGCGTTGGCGACCATCCACACGTAGCCGCCGCCGACGGCCATGCCGCTGGTGTTGCGCGAGGGCGTCTTGACGGTCTTCAACACCTTGCCGTTCCAATCGACCAGCCAGGCGTGCTCGGTGAGGTCGGCGGGCTCGGGCAGGTTGTAGGCATTGGCCTGCGCGCCGGCGAGCTTCTGTTCGCCGATCCAGAGGCCTTGCGGCGTGACGGCGAGGCCGTTGGGGAAGCCCGCGGGGCACTTGAAGAGCTTGGTGGTTTTCGCCTTGCGCGGCTTGGGGCGGCTGCCGGATTGCGCGGAGGCGGCGAGGGGCGCGAGCGAAAGGGCCGCCGAGGCGGTGAGGAATTCTCGTTTGGTCATAAGGGTCCCGTGAATCAACGGAGCGTGGCGGGATTATATAACAGCGGTGGGCGGCGGTCAGCGGGGCTTGAATTCGAGACGCAGCCGCAGCACGCGCGGAGCCACGGCGGCTTTCTGCGGAGCAAGGGCGTCCTGCTCCTTGGCCGCATCGCGCATGGCGCCGACCGAGGAGCCGGCCGGGGCGTTGGTGGCTTGCTGGCGCGAGCGGAAGAGCGTGGCGGGTTCCACCGTGGCGGCGGGCTGCAGGGCGATGGCGACTTCCAGCGGCGCGTCACCGGGCGGCAGGCCTTCGGCGTTGGGCAGGTAGTAGGTTTGTCCGCGCCGGGCGGCTGTGGTGGTGGTGCGTCCGCCCAAGGCGAAGGTCAGATTGCCATCCTCGGGCGGACGGACGCGGAAGCGCACGCGGTCGCCCTGACGCAGCGCGCCGAGTTCAGCGGACTCAAAGCGGCCATTCACGGCGCGCTCGATTTGCAGATCGAGTTCGACGGCGGCGGCGGGATTGGGAGCGACGGCGGGGCCTGAGGCGGCTGCGGTGGAAGCCACGACGGGGCTTGGGGCCGCGGCGGGCGGCGCGGCGGGCCGGGCGCCCCCTAATGCCCCCCCGGCGGCGAGGCGGGCGGGCGCTTCGGCGTCGGCGGAGGCCTTGGCGCGCTCGTCCTTCACGCTCTTCTTTTCCGCCAACGCAACCGGTGCGCTAAGGGAGACGGATTCGGCAACGACGGCGGGCGGCGCCTGCTTCGGCGGTGGCGGTGGCGGAGGCGGGGGCTGCGCCGCGGCGGGCAGTGGCAGTTCTTCGCGAAGCTCCTTGGGGGCGGCTTCGTTTGCCCGCGTGGAGACCTCTCGATCAGCTCGGCCGGACAGCGCCGGGGCGGCCTTTCGGGCTTGCGCGGTGGAAGCAGGATCGGGGGCGGGCGCGGGAGTCTGCGGCGGCGCGGCCGCTTCCTGCGCGGGCAGTTTCGCCGAGGCCATCTCCATCGTCTTGGGCGACTCCGGGCGATTGATAACAAACATCAGCGCCAGCCCGGCGGCGAGCGCCGGAGCAAGCCACCACAACCAGCGCAGACCGCGCGCGGGCGGGGCATCAGGCGCAAGCCGTGCGCGCAGGCGGGCGCGGAACACGGGGTCGGCCAGGGCGTCGCGCAGGGCCTCTTCATCGGCAAGGGCGTCGAAGAGTTGCTGGTCGTCGAGGGCGGCGCGCATGAGGGCGCTGTGTTCGGAGTCAGTGAGCGTACCGGCGGCATAGCCGCCGAGCAGGCGTTCGAGTTCGCGTGCGTTCATCTCGCTTTCTCCTTTCCGGGCGCGCGCCCCTTCACCCATTCTCCGCCCATCAGTTCGAGCAGGCGCTGGCGGCAGCGGTGGTCCCAGGTATAGACCGTGTTGATCGCCGCCGCACCCATTTCACGGCGGATCTCTTCGAAGGTCTTGTCTTCGAGCTTGAGGCGGAACAGGTCGCGGCAGCGGCCGTCGAGCTGGGCGATGGCCTCTTCGAGGCGGGCCTGCAACTCCTTGCGCTCAAAGATGAGGGCCTGGTCGTCGCGGGTGTCGGCGATGGGCAGTTCGTCCACCTGCGCCGTGTCCCACTCGCCGCGGCGGGTGGCCTTGCGGCGGAACTCGGTGAGCTTGAAGCGCAACACCTGAAAGGCGATGGGCAGCAGATCCTCGGGACGGTCCTTGTCGGCATACTTCGTCTCCAGCACGAGAAGGGTTTCCTGGGCCAGGTCTTCGGCCCACTCCTTCCCTAAGTGAGATGACGCGTAGGCGACCATCCTTTCACGGATTGTGGCGAGGAGTTGTTCGCGCGTCTGGATCAAGGGTGTGCGGCTCCGCCAGAGAAAAGCTTACGCCACGGGGGGCCGGAGTGCGGCGCCGGGCCAACGCCGCCCGCGGGGTGGGACGGCGGCGCGCGGCGCGCGGTTGCGCACGGCACGCCTCAGCGGCCGCCGGCGCCGAGGAACTTCAACAGCCACGCCTGCACCTCGGCCACCTGCTCAGGGACGTTGTTGTGGCCGGTCTCAAGGGCCAGCAGCAGTTTCTTTTCGCCGGGAATCACGTTGTAGGCCGAGTACATCGAGGTGGGCGGGCAGGTTTCATCGTTGAAGCCCCAGGAGTAGAGGCCCGGCACCTTCACGCGGCGGGCGAAGTTGACCACGTCGTAGTAGGCCGAGGTTTCGATCTTGTCGGGCGAGCGGTGGGCCAGCGGGCCTTCGGTGGCGCGGAACATGTGCGGCCAGCCGCCGGCGCGATTGTGCAGGTAGCCGGTGACGTCGGCCAGCGCGGGATAGTAGGCGGCCAGGCCCTTCACGCGCGGATCAAGCCCCGCAGTGACGATGGAAAGCGCGCCGCCCTGGCTGCCGCCGGTGACGGCGAGCGTGGCCCCGTCCCACTTTGGATGGCTGGTGAGAAAGTCGTTCGAGCGCACGCAGCCGAGATAGACGCGGCGGTAGTAGTAGCGGTCGCGGTTATCGAGCCCAAACGTGTTGTAGCCGGAGAGCGCGCCGGCGCCGAGCGAGTCATAGACGGACTGATCCATCGTGACGGGAATTCCGTGAATGCCCACCTGCAGCGTGATGACGCCCTTGGCAGCGATGTCTGCCATGCCGCGATAAGGCCGCACGCCCGCGCCGGGAACGCTGAGCAGCGCCGGATACTTGCCGGGAGCCTTGGGCTCACAGAGCACTCCATAGAAGCGCGAAGCCGCGGCGCCCACACCGACGTTTTGCAGGTTCACATGGAAGCAATCGGCCAGCGCGTTGCCATAGTCGGGCAGCGGTGTGATCTTGGCATCGATGGGCAGTTTGGCCAGCGCGGCTTTGCCCTCGGCCCAGAAGGCATCGAAGCCGGCGGGGTCCTGCTGTGTGGGCTTGATCGCCTCAGGCTGGAAGGCGGCGGTGGCCAGTCCGCGATAGGTGCGGCCGTTGTGCTCCACGGTGGCGATGGCGCGCAGGAAGCCGGGCTCCTTCATCGTGCCCCCGTCGACAGTGAGACCTTCGGCGGTGAGGGTGGCCGTGCGGGTGATGGTGGGCGCGAGCATCTCCGGACCAATCCGCACGGTCACCTGCGCGCCGGTGAGCGGGTGGCCGTCCTGAATGGCGACGACGCGGAAGCGCACGGGCTGGCCGGGCGAGTAGCGCCAATCGGAACGGTCGGTGGTGACGCGCACCTGGACGGTGCCAATGCGGTCCTGAGCACAGAGCGTGAAGGCGAGTAAAGAGAGAAAGGCGAGTCGAAGCATGATGGCCTCTACACGATATCGCGGCTGGGCGCGGCGGTGCGTTACCACTCGGCCACGGAGCCGTCGTCGTGAAAGACGCGGGCCATGGGGCGCGTGCCGCCGAATGGATACTTCTTCAGCGCGTCTTCGGTGAGGTCGAAGCCGAGCCCTGGTTTCTGCGGCAGCGGGAAGCGGCCGTTCACCATGCGCATCGCCGGGAAGCCGAGCCACTCGTGCCACACCTTTTCCGTAGGCCCGATCTCAACACCGGAGCAGATCTCCTGCACGAGGAAGTTGGGTATGGCTGCGTCGACGTGAACCGTGGCCAGTCCGCCGATGGGCCCTTCACAGGCATGCGGGGCCATCGAGACGCCGCTCAACTCAGCGGCGGCGGCGGCCTTCCACAACGCCGTGATGCCGCCGACGTGGTTGATGTCGCACTGCAGGATGTCGATGACGCCCATCTCGATCAGTTCGCGGCAGGAGTAGGAGGCGACGAGCCGTTCGCCGGTGGCGATGGGTGTGGTGGAGCGGCGCGCGATCTTGCGCATCATCTTCACGTTCTCCGGTGGGCAGGGCTCCTCAACAAAGAGCAGGTTGAGCGGCTCCACTTCCTTGATGATGATGCTGGCCACGGCGGGCGAGGTCTTGGCATGGAAGTCGACGCCGATGTCGATGGTGGGGCCGATGCCTTCGCGGAGCTTGGCCAAGCCGTCAATCGCGCGGCTGATCTTGGCGTTGGTCTCGATCCACTCGTAGTAGCCGGGAATGCCGGTCTTGAAGCAGGTGATGCCTTCGCGGGCGGCGGTTTCGCGCAGGCGCGGGTAATCCTCCGGGCCGCGGGCGCGCAGGTGATAGTAGCCGCGCACGCCATCGGGATGGTGCGGACCGCCGAGCAGTTTGTAGACAGGCTGGTTGAGCAGCTTGCCGCGAATGTCCCACAGCGCCTGGTCGATGCCGGAGATCGCCGAGCCCATCACAGGGCCGGCGCGATAGAAGCTATGCACGTACATCGATTGCCAGATGTGCTCCACCTGCATCGGGTCGGCGCCGATGAGGAAGTCGCGGAAGTCGTTCACGCAGGCGATGACAGCTCCGGCTTTGCCTTCGAGCGTGGCCTCGCCCCAACCGATAACGCCCTGGTTGGTTTCCAGCTTGACGAAGACATAGGGGCGGTCCGACTGCGGCGTGAGGGAAACGCCGAACACCTTCACGCCCGTGATGCGGCACTTCGACCCAACAGCGGCGAAGCCTTCGGGCAGGATGAGCTGGGGCATGGGCGCGCAGGCGCACAGGTCGGCGGCGCGGGCGAGGGCGGGCGTTGCGGCGATGCCGCCTAGGAAACTGCGGCGTCTCATGCGCGCACCTCGTAGCGGGCGATCGCGGCATCGTCCACCGTGATGCCGAGGCCGGGCGCGGTGGGCAGGCCGAGGTAGCCATCGCGCACGGTGAGGTCGAGCCCGCGTACTGGATCGTCAGGCGCTCGCGCGGGCAGGTGCGTGAGGAAGAAGTTGGGCATCGAGGCGGCGGCATGCAGCGCGGCGGCGGTGGCGAGCATGCCGCCGGTGTGCGTGGGGGCGACGGCGATGTAGTAGGTCTCGGCGAGCGCGGCGATTTTGCGGATGCGCGTGAGGGAGAAGTGATCGAGCGAAGGGCGCAGCAGGTCGGCCGTCTCTTCACGCAGAATGTCCTGGAACTCGGAGGCGTGGCGGCAGTCGCGGCCAAGTCCAATGGGCGTTACGGCTTCCTCGCCCAACTTGCGCAGCGCGGCGTGATTGCCGTGGCGGCAGGGCTCTTCCAGCCACAGCAGGTGCGTGCGTTCGAATTCAGCGGCCAGTTGCGCGGCATCGCCGGCGGTGAGCTGGCCACCAGCGTTCAGCACAAAGTCGCAGCCTTCGCCGGCGGCGGCACGAGCTTCATCAAACAGTGCACGGATGCGATTCACATAGAGCTTGCCGCTATTGGGAAACGGCGGCGCGGGAATGGCAAGGGCGAAGGCACGATGGCCGGACGAACGCGCGGCGCGGACCTCGGCGGCGCTGGCCACGTGAGCCATCACGCGGACCTTGAAGCGCGTCGGCCCGCCCAGCAGTTGATACACCGGCGCTTTCGTGTGCTGGCCCAAGCAGTCGAGCATGGCCGCGACGGCGGCGGGCGCAACCTCGGCGGGCAGCGCGCCCTCAAGGGCCGCGTAGGCACTTGCTGGTTGGTTCAACAACTGCTGCCGCGCACGGGTGAGTGCCTCAGCGCCTGCCGGCGCGCAGTCGCCCCAGCCCTTGATTCCCGACCGCGTCTCGATGCGCACATAGAGCCGTGAAGGCGCCGCAAAGAGGCGAACGCTGGCGATGGCCAGCGGGTCTGCCGCGGCGTTGGTTTGCAGGGCGAAGGGGGTAAGCAGGCGTGCGCGGCGCGAGGCAACCGGGGCTGGCATGGGCAAAGTATACTGCACGCATGAACATGCGTCGTGGACTTGTGGCCACACTGGCTCTCATGGCTGCACCGCTTCTGGCCGAAGCGGGAGATTTCAACGGTCGATGGAACATCACGGTGGAGAAGGAGCCGCGCGGCCGCGCGTGGTGGCTGGAGGTGGAAGCCGCCGGCACGCGGACCATGCGCGGCAAGTTCGTCGGCGCGCCGGGCGGGCAGATGGATGTGATCCCGGTGATGCGTGTGGAAGGCGAGGAACTGGTGTGGGTCTTCGAGCGCGGCGGCAAGAAGCTGACCTATCGCGCGAAGACGACCACGGCGGGGACCATTGAAGGCACGTTTCAGCGCGAGGGTGAAGCGGACGCACTGAAGTTCGTTGGCCGCCGCGCGCCGGTGTTGCGCGATAAGGACGACGGCTCGTGGGTTCCCGGCAAGCCCGTGGAGCTATTCAACGGCAAGGACATGACGGGCTGGGCGCCGCGCTTTCCCGGCCGCCCGATGGAGTGGTTCGTCGAAAACGGGGCCATGAAAAACAAGCCGCGCGCCTCTGACATTGCCACCATGGCGAAGTTTGGCAACTTCAAACTCCATCTCGAATTCAAGGTGGCGCAGAAGTCGAACTCCGGCGTGGGGCTGCGTGCGCGCTATGAAGTGCAGATCTACGGCGACTATGGCGAGCCGCCGTCGATGCACGGCAACGGCGCGCTCTATTCGCGCGTGATCCCGAAGATCAACGCCACGCTGCCGCCGGACCAGTGGCAGACCTACGACATGACGCTCATCGGCCGCGAACTGACCGTCGTGCTCAACGGCAAAACGCTGCATGACCACATTGAGGTGGAGGGTCTCACGGCGATGGCCACCGATGCCGACGAAGCCGCGCCGGGACCGCTGGCGCTGCAGGGCGACCACGGCCCGGTGGAGTTCCGCAAGATCACGCTGACGCCGATGGTGAAGAAGAAGTAGCGCCGCGTGGCACGCGCGGTGCGCCATAATATTCGCTTGACCCCACGAGAACCGGAAGAGTTGGCACAGGCGCTGGCCGAGGCGCGGGCGGCGGGCCGCCGCATCACGCTTGAAGGAGCGGGCTCCAAGCGCCGCTTCGGTGGCGCGGTGGGCGAGGCCGAAGTTGCCCTGAACACGACGGGCCTGAACCGCCTGCTGCAATATGAACCGCATGATCTGACCGTTTCGGTGCAGGCGGGCATGCCGTGGGCCGAGTTCGAAGCCACGCTCGCCGCCAACGGGCAGGCCGTTCCCATCGATCCGCCCTGCGCTGGGCAAGCGACCGTGGGCGGTGTCGTCGCCGCGGGTATGAGCGGTCCGCGGCGTTTGAAGACGGGGGCTGTGCGCGACCTGGTGATCGGCATGACCTTTGCCACGCTGGAAGGGAAGCTGATCCAAACCGGCGGCATGGTGGTGAAGAATGTCGCCGGGCTCGATATGGGCAAGCTCATGATCGGCTCCTGGGGAACACTGGCCGCGATCGTCAGTGTGAACTTCAAGCTCACGCCCACGCCGCCGCGTTCGCGGACCTTCCTGCTGCCGGCCTCCCGTCTCGATGGCGCGCAGCGCGGACTGCTCCTGCCAGTTGCCTACGATCTGTGGAAGCAGCCGGGCGAGGAGACAAAGCTTCTGGTGCAATGCGCGGGAACGGAGGCCGTCATCGAGCGCTGCGCGCGTGAGCTCGCAGGCGCGGAGTGGATCGACGGCGCGGCCGAGCAGTCGCTGTGGGAGGAGGTGCGCGAATTTGGCCCGCGCTTCCTGGATGCCCACGCGGACGGAGTGCTTGTGCGCACGGCCTGCACGCTCACGCAAACGGCGGATCTGCTGGCCACGCTTCCCGGCGCGGGTGTCGCCCGTGCCGGCAATGGCATCGTCTATGGCGCGTTCGCCACTGCTGAGGAAGCGCTCGCCTGGATGCGGCAGCGCGCGGCCCAAGGCTTCGAGCCTGTTGTCGAAGCCGCGCCGGCGAGCTTTCCCGCCGTCGAGCGCTGGCCGCATGTGGGCAAGGACTTCGCGTTGATGGAGAAGTTGAAAGGCATGTTCGATGAAGGGGCCTTGCTGAACCGGGGGCGGCTGTATGGACGGATTTGAAATTCTCACCGACAAGCCGCAGCAGTTTGACCTGGATAAGTGCGTCCACTGCGGGCTGTGTCTGAACTCGTGCCCGACGTATCGTGAACTCGGCCTGGAGATGGACTCGCCGCGCGGGCGCGTCTATCAAATGAACATGGTGGCCGCGGGCGCGCCGGTGACCGACAGCTACGTCGAGCACTTGGAGTTGTGCCTGGCCTGCCGCGGCTGCGAATCGGCATGCCCTTCGGGCGTGCAATATGGCCGGTTGATTGAGGACGCGCGCGCCGAGCTTGAAGTGAAGCGCCCGCGCCCGGCGCATATCCGCTGGCTGCGCGGGTTTGTGTTCGACACGCTGCTGCCCTCGCGCACACTGCTCAAGCTGGTGGCGCTGAAGCTGGCTGTGTACCAAAAGAGCGGCCTGCAGCAACTGATGCGCTCCACCGGTTTCTTGAAGACGCTCGGCCTCGACAAGCTCGACGCGCTCTCGCCGGAAGCGCAATTTCCGACCTTCTTCTCTCAATACGGCAAGGTGTTCCCGGCGCGCGGCGAGCGCCGCTACAAAGTGGCGCTGCTTGGCGGCTGCATTGCCAACATCAGCTTCGCGCGGCTGAACGAAGCCACAGTGCGCGTGTTGCAGGCCAATGGCTGTGAAGTCCACGTGCCGGACGAGCAGACCTGCTGCGGCGCGCTGGCGCTGCACGCTGGGGTGCGCTCAACGGCGCGGCGGCTGGCCACGAAGAACGTTGAGGCGCTGGCAGGCGCAGGGTTCGACGCTATCATCACCAACGCCGCCGGCTGCGGCTCGACGTTGAAGGAGTACGATCACCTGCTCGGCACCGAAGCGGCCAAGCGCTTCACGGCGCAGGTGAAGGACATCAACGAATTTCTCGCCTCCATCGAACTGCGCGCACCAGCGCGGCCGCTGCCCCTGCGCGTCACCTATCAGGACTCCTGCCACCTTGCGCACGGCCAAAAGATTCGCACCGCCCCGCGCAAGGTGTTGAACGCGATTCCCGGTTTGACGCTGGTGGAGATGGCGGGCTCGGACATCTGCTGCGGCTCGGCGGGCATCTACAACGTCGTCCAAAACGAGATGGCGATGGGGCTGCTCGAAAAGAAGATGGACTCTGTGGCGGCCACCGGAGCCGATGCCATCGCCACGGCCAATCCTGGATGTATGATTCAGCTAGCCGCCGGGGCACGGATGCGGAACACTGGGCAACCTGTTTACCACGTGATCGAGCTATTGGATCAGGCCTACGGCGCGGAAGAGGCGTGATGAAGAAGTTCATCTGGGCATGGATTTTCGCGGGCATATCGGCGTTGGCCGCGGTCGAAGGCGAGTTGAAGGATGCCGGCGGCGCGCGGATCATCCAGTACGTCGTGGAGGCCCCGGAGGGAGCCGAGGCCCGCGCGGGCGAGCGCGACCCTTCCAAACAACTTGGCCTGTTTTTGTGTTTTCCCGAACACGACCGTCCGGTGGGCGACGAACTCTATCCGGTTCGCGAAGCGCTGAAGCGGCAGGGCCAGCTTGAAGGCTACGTTCTGCTCGCCGGCGGCCCGCGGGAGCGCAAGTTCGGACCGAACGACCACGAGCCGATCCAGAAGCTGATCGCCTGGGCGCTGAAGACCTACCCAATCAATCCGCGCCGTGTCTACATGTATGGCAAGGGCGAGGGCGGCAAGATCTCGGGTGAGTTTTCGATGCTCTATCCGAACCTCACCGCCGGTTCCATCAGCTACAGCTGGGGCTGGTGGCGGATGACGCCGGAGCTCAAAGAACCGCTGAACGCCGCCAAGACGATGCCCGAGGTCTACATGGTGCTGGGCCTGCGCGATCTCTCTTACCACCTCACCAACGTGCGCGACGCCTATTCGCGGAGCTTCTCCAAGGGCTATCACGTCATCTTCCGCGAGTTCGCCGACCTCGGCGCGCGCACCTATCATCAGCCGAGCAACGACGACGCCATCGCCTGGGCGACGCGGCTGCGCCACAAGACAATGCCGCTGTCGGCGGAGGAGAAGGCGCTGCTCGAGAAGGCGCAGAAGTCGCCCGTCGCCCACGGCGGCCGCTTCCCTGCCCTCTCCGTGGTCGGCGGCGCGCCTGCGGGCGTGGTGCTGCGTGGCTTGCTTGCTTCGCCGGATGCGGCGGTGCGAACGGCGGCGGCGCGCACGGCGCAGGATGCGATCTTTGACGAGGAGACGATGACGGCCGTGGGCCGCGCGGCGATGGACAAGTCCGCTGCCGTGCGCCGGGAAGCGCTGCGCGCGCTGGCGGTGCACGCGAACTGGCGATCAGCCGCCGCGCAGCAAGCGTTGATCGATCTCGCGCTTGTCCCCGGCCGCGCCGTGGATGCCGATGACCGCCTCACTGCCGCCGACGGCATCGCCTACGCGCTGCGGCTGCAACTCAACGGCCGCCGCCAGGACCCCGCCTTGTTCACCGCCCTGGTGAAGCTGCTCACTGACTCCGACGAGCGCCTGCGCACAATGGCGAACAACGTTCTGGCGCCGATCCGCGACGCCGAGTATCGCGGCGACCTGACGCGTAAAGAGAACAAGGAACCTGTCGGCGGTTGGGAGGCCTGGCTGCAGCGGACCACAGCCGATGCCCTCGACTACTTCGCCGAGTATTCGGCGTGCGTCGGCGCCAAGGAAGGGGCGGTGGTGACCTACTGCAAGGGCGGCGGTTACCTCACCGGCCGCTATCCCGGCACCGGCGCGGAGATGGAGTTGAAGCCCGCCGAGGCCCTGCGGCTCACCGTGGAGGCGGCCCAGGCAGGCTACGTTCCCGCGCAAGCCATGGCAGGCATGCTGTTTGCCATCGGCAAAGGCACGCCGCAGGATCTGGCGCAAGCGCGCGACTGGTGGCAGAAGGCTGCCGACGCTGGTCACAAACTGGCGGCCCGCAATCTGTCGGCGGTGTATCGCGGCGGGGCGGGGGTGCCGGCTGATCCGAAACTCTCGCAGAAGTATCTGGAACAGTACGTCAAGTCGAGCGCCGGCGGAGAGTAGCTCAGCCGCGGCCAGTTAAGAACGTAAAGGTTTCCTGACCTTCTGTACACCCCGTTTCGCTGCCTGCGTCCGGGAGAGTATGACTACCTCGTTACAACGCCTGGTAATGGCGGCCACGCTTGCTGTGTTGGGCAGCGCGGGCCTGCGGGCGGATCAGGCTTCCGCCTTCTTCGACGACACCACGGTCAAGGAAGTTCGCATCACGTTCGCTGACTCGAACTGGTACAACACCCTGTTCAATTCGCACCGTAGCGATGCCAACGATCCTTACTTTCCCGCCGCGTTTGAGTCGGCCGGCGTGTCGATTCCGCAGATCGGGATTCGCTTCAAGGGCAACTCGTCGTTCAACCGCAACGGCGTGAAGAAGCCCTTCAAGATCGACTTCAACGAGTACGACGACGACGCCACCTTTTACGGCTTGAAGAAACTGAACCTGCACAATGGCGATCTGCAGCCGGACTTCATGCACGAGAAGCTCTTCCATGAGTTTGCCGGTAAATACATCGCGGCCATGCGGTCCACCTATGTGCGCCTGTACATCAACGGCGCCTATTACGGGCTATATCAGGCCGTGGAGCAGCCGGATAAAACGATGATGCAGTCGCGCTTCGGCGACAACGAGGACGGCAATCTCTATGAGGCAGGCGAGTCGGCGGCGGCCACGATGGCCTATCTGGGCGCTTCAACGTCGTCTTACACGCGTGCGTATGAGTTGAAGACCAATGAAGAAGCCAACGACTATTCCGGCCTTATCTCGATGCTCGACATTCTGAACAACACGGCGACGGCGGAACTGCCGGGGAAACTCGATCCGGTGATGGATGTGGAAAGCGTGCTGCACGCCATGGCGCTGAATACGCTGTTCACGAATCTGGAGTCGTATGTCGGCACGGCATCGGAGTATTTCCTCTACCAGCGCTCCAGCGACAAGCGCTTTGTGCATATCCACTGGGATCTGAATGAGACCTTTGGCAGCACGGGCGATGGCACACCGCGCCTCACCAATCCGTTTCAGATGGACATGTTCTACCTGCCCACGGCCGGAACGGGGGGGCCCGGCGGCGGAGGCGCGGGCGGCACGGCGCGGCCGTTGCTCACGAAGCTCTGGGCCGTGGATGCGTACAAGCGCGCTTATCTGCAGATGCTGGCCAAGTATCTGCGCGAGGGGTTCGACGAGGCTTCCTTTGCCGCGCGCTCAACGACGCTGGCCAACCTCATCCGCGCCGACTACACAGCCGACCCGAACAAGGCCTACACGATGGCCCAGTTTGAAACAGCGCTCACCAACCAGGTGACAGCCAACAACTTCACCACCTACGGCATCACACAGTTTGTGCGCGAGCGGGCGGCTTACCTGAAACCATTGCTGCAGGCGATGGCCTCACAGGCTGATGTTCGCCTCAACGAAGTGGTCACAGTGAACAGCGGCGCGCAGCGCGATGAAGCCGGCGACGCCGACGCCTGGGTGGAGATTCACAATCTCGGCCCCGGTTCGGTTTCCACCTCCGGCATGTACCTTACAGACGACACGGCCAACCCCACCAAATGGGCACTGCCCGAGCGCACTCTGGCCGATGGCGAGCATCTCGTGATCTGGCTCGACGGCGAAACGAGTGAAGGCGCCACGCACGCCAGCTTCAAACCCGCCGCGGCGGGCCAACTGGCGATGTATGCCAGCTCGGTGAGCGCCAGCACGCCGATTGACAGCGTGACGTACACGGCCATGAGCGGCGGGCAGGCCTATGCCCGTGTGGGCATGATCGGGACCAACTGGAGCCTCACCTCCGCTCTCACACCGGGCGCGGCCAATACGATCAAGGCCGTCACCTCGGGCGGCGCGGGGGCGGGCACGGGCCAGTTGCTGATCAACGAAATCATGGCCGACAACGACGGCGCCTTCGCCGACCCGGACGAGAGCGGCGCCTACGAAGACTGGTTTGAGGTGTACAACCCCGGCACGGCGGCCGTCGACATGAGCGGCATGTACATCACGGATAGCTTGACCAACAACACGAAGTGGCAGGTGCCCAGCGGTGTCACAATCCCCGCCAAGGGCTATCTGGTGTTCATGGCCGACGGCGAAACGGCGCAGGGCGCGCGGCACGCCAGTTGGTCGTTGAGTAAGGATGGCGAATCGATCAGCATCTACGCCTCCGACGGCACGACGCTGATCGACACCTACAGCTTCGGGCCGCAGCGCACCGACGTGGCCGTGGGCCGCACCACAGACGGAGCGCAAACCTGGAGCCTGTTCGCGAAGGCTACGCCGGGCGCGGCCAACGCCAGCGCGCTGGCCAACTGGATCACCAACGGCGCGGGCTACCAACTGGCGCCCGTGGCCCCCGGCTCCATCGCGGCGATCTTCGGGTCGTCGCTGGCTGGTTCGACCACCGCCGCCAGCAGCACCACGCTGCCCACCACACTGGGCGGCGTCACGGTTGGCCTTACCGATAGCGCGGGCACGGCGCGCAACGCCGGTCTCTTCTTTGTCGCGCCCAGCCAGATCAACTTCGAGGTTCCGGCGGGCACGGCGGAAGGCGTGGCGCGCGTGAGCGTCCAGCGCAGCGGCGCCAGCGCGGTTACCGGCGACATCCTGATTGCGAAGACAGCCGGCGGTTTGTTTTCCGCCGCGGCCACTGGCCAGGGCGTGGGCCTGCTCAGCGCCGTGCGCGTGAGCGACACGGGCGCGCAGACGGCGCTCACGGCCTTCCGCTACGACGCGGCCACGCAGAGCATCGTCGCCGTGCCGCTCTCACTCGGCGCCGCCACCGACGGCGTCTATCTCACGCTCTATGCCACCGGCGTCCGCAACGTGGCCAATCTCTCGAACGTGACGATGACCGTGGGCGGCGAGACCGTGCCCGTCACCTTCGCAGCAGCGCAAAGCGAATACCCCGGGCTTGACCAGATCAACGCAGGCCCCCTGCCGCGCACGCTCGCCGGTAAGGGCGACGTGGCCGTGATCGTCACCGTGGACGGCAACCGCACCAACACCGTGCGCGTGTCGATCGAGTAGTCCGCCACAAACACGAAGGGCGCGGTTCATCACCGCGCCCTTGTCGCATTGCAGTGCCGGGTTCAATCCGCCGGGCCGTGGTTGCGATCCTCGTTGTCGGTCCAGTCGCGCACGGTGTTCACCCACATCGCCAGCCGGTCAGGCTTCATGGAGAACTTCACCACCACCGCTTCATGCCGTTCCACGGTGGCCACCAGGACGCGATACCAACTGCCTTCCTGCTTCACATATACGGCCACGCTCTCGCGGCCTGGAGAATGGACGCGCACCATCGGCTTCCATTCCGGGCCCAACCCTTGCCAGGCAAACGGGCGGTCGAGCTTCGGATGGCGGACGTGCTCAAAGATGGCGACATCCCAATCGGCCGCGCCCACCGGACGCGTGGCGATGCCGCCGACAAAGCGGATGAGCCCCCACAGCGGGATTTTCAACCGCTCGGCGCCCATCGTGGTTTCCAACTCATGCACGGCATCGGCAAACCAGCGTTCGGCGGCGCGAGCGGGCGAAGCGAGAAGCGTTGAGGCAAGCAGTACGGCAAGCAGGATCGGCTTCATGGCTACTCCTCGTCGTCTTCGTTCTTCTTCGTCGAGCGCTTTTGGATCTGCTTTTTGGCTTCATCCGAAATCGAGATGTCGGGGATGCCGAGCTTGCCGCTCAGCTTCTGGATCTGGTCAGGCCGGATGTTGCCTTGAATGTTGACAACGGTGAGTTCCTTGGCCTCGGCGGCAATGACGACGATGCCTTGCACCTCATCGCCGGCGGCCTTCAGATAGACGCCCGTGTTCTCGCCGCCCGCCTTGGAGCTGCGCACGTCGACGATCTTGTTCCAGCCGCCGCCGTTGAACTGGGAGCGGAAGCGGTCGACGTCGGCGATCGAATACTCGCCGGCGTTGGCGAAGCGGAAGCTGCGCACATAGACGCCCTTCAGGTTCTGCAGCAGTTCCTTGACGGCGGCCTCGTCGGAGTTGCCGCTCTTGCCGCCGAGGAACTTCGAGGCCAGCTCGAGCATGTTCCGGTCGAGGTTCACTTCGACGGTCTCGACGGCCTTGGGCGCGAGCTTGGACCAGTCGAAGTCCACGCCCTGCGCCAGCCCGCTGGCGGCGCTGACGGCCATTGCGATGATGATTCCCAATGTGCGTTTCATTGGTCGATTCTCCTCTCACTGATCCCCACAACTTTGTGCTGGGCCAAGGTCAGCTTTTCGCTCGTGATGTGGAGCGCAAGCATGAGCTGGCGTTTGGCTTCCTGGCCCTGGCGATACTGCTGCTGATAGCGCAGGCCGGCGAATGAGCCGATGGCGAGCGTGGCGGCCACGGCGATGGCCAGCCAGGGGCGGCGCGCGGGCATGGCGATCACGGTCCCCCGCGCCGGAACGGTTTCCGGCAATCGGGCCATGACGCGCGCGGCGAAGTCCGGCGGCGGCTGTTTGCGTTTCAGCGCTTCTTGGAGCGCTTGTTCGATTTCGTGGTTCATACGGCTTCCCTATTGAGCAGAGTCGGCATGGCCTTCACCGGCGCGGGTTGAAGGGCGCCGCTGCGTTCCAACGTGCGGCGCAGCATCCCCAAGGCCCGGTGGAGCGTGCTTTTCACGGTGGCCACGGGCATCTCCAGATGACGGGCGATGTCGGTCGGGTCGAGGTCTTCCTGGTAGCGCATCACGACGATGGCACGGTGTTTGGCCGGCAGCCGGGCGAGCAGCCGGCTCAGGTGCTGGGTGAGCAGAATGTCGCCCTGGTTGTATTCCACGCTTGGCTCGGGCAACTCATCGAGCCCGTGAGGCGAACGGAACTTGCGGCGGCGGACCTCGTCGATGGCCCTGCGGCTGGCCACCGTGCGCAGCCAGCGCGTCAGGTGCGGCGGCGATTCGATGCTCGAGAGGTTGCGGTGGAGTTCGAGGAAGACGTCCTGGGCGATCTCCTCGGCCACGGCGGCTTCCCCCAGAATGTGCAGCAGCAGCGAGAACACCATCGACTGGTGCGCTTCAATGATCCGGGCGAACGCGGCGCGGCTGCCCGCTTGGGCTTGCCGCAACTCGAGGTCGATCTCTGCCGGCGTGGCGTTCATTCCCGTTCCCACCCATTGTTACGGATGGGTGGAGGGGAGAGTTGGCGGAAAAATGGCGCTTCCGGACTTAGGCCCAGAACTTATGGAATTTGGCGTAACAGCTGTGACAGCGCAAGGCGCGCATCCCGAGCAGGCCGATCAGGCCGTCGAACAGGCTCATGGAAGCTGAATAGCGGATTCTCGGAGACTTACAGCATGGGCATTTGACGCGGCCCTTCACGCGTGGCGGCAATTGTTGGCGCGAAACCGTCGCCGTGGCGGCTTCCGCCCGGCCCGGCCGTGGCAAGCTTCCGCCCAAGTGCGCCGCAATGGGTGTCGCTGGACTCATATCAATTCCCTCTGCATGGTTCATCGGCTGGCCCGTGATACAGATGTAGGCGCGGGAACAGAGATAGGGGTTTTTCGCGACAGTCCTCGGTTAGAAACTGAGGCGAAGCCCTAGCCATCCTGCTCTCGGCGCTCCGTTTGCAAAGAAAGTGGATTGTCGCACAGGGAATTCTCCAGCAATTGCCGGGAAAGGGCGGGCCACAAAGGCGCCTTCCGGCGTGAATCCGGTGGGGCCGAGTTGAGCCCCCGTGACGTACTGGCGGTCGAACAAGTTGTTGATTTGAAAGAAGAGTTGCAGGCGGGTGGAGAGCCGATAGCGGGCCCCGAGGTTGACCACCGCATAACCCGGCGCTACGCCGGGTCCTACATAGTAGCGCCCATCGGGCTCATGAAGGTTGTTTTCATTTCCTCGGGCAAAGGACTGAGAAATGCCCACGACTCCCGCATTGATCAGCAGCCGTGAGGTGGCGGCCACGTCGGCGTAGAGCTTCACCAGGTGGCGCGGTGTAAGGGGAATCTGATTACCGGGTTCGATTTCGATGGGCGCCTCCTGGCCGGGAATGCCGTCTTCGGCCTCTTCGTTGGTGCTGTTGCCGGTGCCGTTCACCAGTTCGGCGCTGCGGAAGGTGGCGTCGAGCAGTGTGTACCCGCCGCCGGCCAGCAGGCGGCCCCAGCGGAAGCTGGCGTCGAGTTCAAGGCCCTGGCGGCGGGTGCGGCCGAAGTTCTTGAAGTAGCCGAAGCCGGTCTGTTCGGAGGCGACAAAGAGGATGTCGTCGCGGTTGGCGGTGAAGAAGTAGCCGGCCGACCAGCGCAGGCGATCTTCCGAGGAAGACCGCGCGCCGGCCTCAAAGGTGCGCGTCACCACCTGGCGCAGCGGCGGATCGCCGGCCATGGAGTTGGGGAGCTTGCAGGGCGACTCGGGGTCGGCACAGCCCAATTCGATCGACGACGGGGCACGCGAGCCCTCGGAGTAGGAGGCGTAGGCGCTGACGCGGTGGTGCGCGCGGAAGGTGAGCCCGGCGGCGGGATTGAAGCGTTGAAAAGTATGGCGGCCGGTGAGCGAGCCGGTGCCTGGCCTGGGGATCAGTTGGTCGCGGTTGTCGATGATGGTGCGGTTGAAGCGGCCGGAGAGCGTCACCGTGGCGCGCGAGGCCGTGAGGGTGTCGGTGGCAAAGAGGCTGGCGTTGTGGGTGCGGCTGGCCAATTCGACGCGCGTGTCGTAGGGTTCGCCGTCGGCATCGCCTCCGGTGACGCCATCGCCGAAGGCGGCCAGTCCGGTGATGGAGCGGTCGGGGTTGAGGTAGCCGAGTTCGCTTGATTGCGAGAAGCCGGCGCGGCTGCCGTCGTAGGCGGCGCCCGCGGTGAGTTGGTGGCGCACGCCGCCGCGCTGGGCGTTCCAGGTGAACTGGCCGGAGGCGCCGTAGTTGCGCTGATGGGTGGAGGAGCGGTTGAGCAGGCCGTTGCACTTCTCCGACGGCTCGTCGCCGAGCAGGACGTTGGCGATGCAGCGCCAGCGGGGGAAGGGCGTGTTGGCGGAGGTTTCGCCGGCCAGGGGGAAACCGCTGTAACCGGCGGCGGCGAGGGCGGCGCTTTCATCGGCGTTGGGCTGGTAGACGGACTGGTCGAGCGACTCCTCGTTGATGTCGCCATTCAGCGTACGCGTGCGGATGTAGCGGAAGTAGACGAGGCCGGAGAAGGTGACCCGCGGCGTCAGTTCGCGTCGGGCTGACCAGGCCAGGAAGGGCGAGCGGTTGGCGGTCTGGTCCGGTTTGGTGTAGACGCTCGAGCGGTCGCGCTCCAACAGGCGGAACTCCTGCAGGCCATTGCCGATGAGGCCGTTGTTGGCATAGGAGAGCGTCAGGCCGAGGGCCGTGCGGTCGCGCTGCCAGCCGAGCTTGCCGGAGAACTGGCGCATCGCCGAGGGCGACGACTCGCGCCAGCCGTCTTCGAACAGCAGCGTCGAGGCGCCATGCCAGTGGAGGCCGTTTGCGTGCGAGCCGCCGTGTTCGAGGTCGGCCATTTTGCGGCCGAAGCTGCCGCCGCTGAGTTGGAGCGACGTCCCCGGATGGCTGCGGCCATCCTTGGCGCGCAAGGAGACGGCGCCGCCGAGCGTGTTCAGTCCGAAGAGCGGATTGGAGCCCGGCAGCAGTGTGGCCTCGGCGATGGCGGCGCGGGGGATGAGGTCCCAGGAGACGACCTCGCCGAAGGGCTGGTTCATGCGCACGCCGTCAAAGTAGATCGAGACGCCCTGCGGCGTGCCCAGCAGCGGCGAGGCGGTGTAGCCGCGGTAGTTGAGGTCGGGCTGGAGCGGGTTGGCCTGGATCTCGTTGAGGTAGACGCCGTTCATGCGGCGGTTGAGGAAGTCGGCCAGGTCGAGCGCGCCGGAGTCGCGGAGGTCGATCGCGGTGGCCGTCTGCACGGGGGCCGGGAGTTCGCTGGAAGCTAGGCCGAGCCCTTCCAGCGGCGTGGGGGAAACCACGTCGAGCGCATAGGAGGGGGCACCGAGGATGAGCGTGATGGTCCGCTCCGAGCTGCCCTGCGCCGGGACTTCGAGCGAGGCGGAGTGCGTGGCGAAGCCCTCTCGCGACACGACCAGGCGGTAGCGTCCGGCGGGCAGGTCGGGGTTGTTGTAGACGCCTTGCGGCCCGCTGTTCGCCTGGGCCTGCCGGCCTGAGTCGAGATGGCGCAACGTGAGCCGGGCGTCGACGGGAGCGCCGGAGGGGTCGCGGACTTCCAGCCGGATGGCGGCCGGGAGGGTAAGGGCCCAAAACAAGATCGCCGTGACACGTGGAAGCGGCATAGAATACGATATTCCTGCCGGTGGGCCTGTGTTCAGTCTTTTTTTCCGGGCACGAAGGAAGTCGGGTTCACGCCGGGTTGAGGAGTTGAGGGGCTGGGTTTGAGCGGCATCATCGAAAGTCTGCGCATCGGCATCGGCGTGAGCGGGGGGCCCTGCGCGCGTGAAGAAGTGACGGCCCTGTTCGTCGAGCTGCGGGCTCCGCTGCTGCGCTATCTGCGTTCGCTGGGGCTGCGCGAGGACGACGGTGAGGATGTGGCGCAGGAGACGTTCCTCAGTCTGTATGAGCACCTGCGGCAGGGAAAGCCGCGGGATTGCCTGCGCGGTTGGGTGTTTCGCGTGGGCCACAACCTGGCATTGAAGCGGCTGACGCGAAGGGGATGCGAGACGGCGGAGTTCGACCTGGTGGATGGCGGCATGACGCCCGAGGAACAGGCCGACTGGAAGGCGCGCCAGGCTCGCATGCAAAACGTGGTGGCGGCGCTGCCCGAGCGCGACCGCTATTGCCTGCTGCTGCGCGCCGAGGGGCTGCGCTACCGGGAGATTGCCGAAGCGCTGGAGATGTCGCTGGGCGCGGTGGCGGCGTCGCTGGCGCGTTCGCTGAACAAGCTCAGCGTGGTGGAGAGAGGTTGATGGCGATGCGCGCGCACGAACATCTGCGGGATGACGAACTGCTGCTGCTGATGGACGGCGAAGCGGGAGCGCGCCAGGCCGAATGGATCGCACATGTGGCGGCGTGCGAGAGGTGCGGCGAGCGGCGGGCGCAGTTGGAACAGGCCATGGCGAGTTGGCTGGCGTCAAGACACCCGGTAGCGCCGCCCGCGTTGGAGGAGCCGCTGGCGAACCTGCGGCGTGGATTGGAGTCGCACTCGCGCCGCTGGCTGCGCTATGCGGCGGCGGCCTGTGTGATGGCGGCCGTGGCGGGCGGCGTGATGTGGAACACCCACCTGCGGGCTCCGGCGGGACCATTACCCGATGCGCGGCTGACGCCCGGCGCGGCGCGTGCGCTGACGCGGGCCGAGGTATGCGGGCTGGCCGAGGAGGATGGAGAGCGGCAGGCTCCCGTGGAACTGGCGCGGCGCGTGTTCCGCGACTACCGGATCGCCCGGCCGCGGGCGCGGGCGTATGAACTTGACTACCTGATCAGCCCCGCGCTGGGCGGCGCCGAAGAGCCGCGCAACCTGTGGCCGCAGCCTTATGCCGAGGGCGTCTGGAACTCGCGTGTGAAAGATGCGCTGGAAGATGATCTGCGCCGCCAGGTGTGCTCCGGGGCGTTGGAGCTGACAAGCGTGCAGACGGCGCTGGCGAGCGATTGGATCGCCGCCTACAAGCGGCATTTCCGCACGGAGCGGCCACTGGCCGAACACCGCGGCTTTGTGAAAGACCGGGCTTGGGAGTAGGAGGAGGGACGCGATGCGGGCCAACGACGTACACCGATTCGCACGAATGGCGCTGGGTTTGCTGTGGTTGGCCGCCGCGGCCATGGCCCAGCCGAAAGAGGATGTGAAACTGCCAAACAGCCCCGAGGATCTGGCTCGCGGCAAGAAGCGCTATCTCGGCTCGTGCACCTATTGCCACGGACCGACGGGCGACGGCGGCAAGGGCGCCGACCTGTCGCGCCAGGAGTTGGTGCAGGCCAAGACCGATGGCGACCTGGCGCGCATCATCGAGGTGGGCATTCCCGGCACGGAGATGCCATCGGCCTGGCACATGACGCGGCGCGAAGTGACGCAGGTGGCGGCCTATGTGCGCAGCCTGGCTAAGGTGGATGTGCGCGCAGTTTCGGGCAACGTCGCGGCGGGCAAGGCGCTGTATGAGAAGCATCGCTGCGCCGGATGCCACACGCTGAAGCAAAACGGCGTCTTCACGGGCGGCTATATGGGACCGGATCTTTCGAGCATCGGGATGAAGCGCAGCGCCGCGCACCTGCGCGAGTCGCTTGTGAATCCGCCGGCGTCGCTGCCGGAAGGCTTCGTACCGACGCGGGCGGTGACCGTTGCCGGCAAGGCCATCGAGGGTGTCCGCGTGCACGAAGACACCTTTGCCGTGGTGCTGCGCGATTTCGCCGGCAATAACCACTCGTACCTGAGGAAGGACCTGAAGGAGGTGACGGCCGACCGCTCGCGCTCGCCCATGCCCTCCTACCAGGGGAAGTTGAATGCCACCGAGTTGGATGACCTGGTTGCCTATCTGGTGTCGCTGAAGGAGCCGCTGCAATGAGACTGCTCGTGATGATCCTGGCGGCAAGCGCCGCGTGGGCGCAAAACGTCCCGTTTTCGCGCATCGTGGAGGCGCACAAGGAGCCGCACAACTGGCTCACCTACTCGGGCAATTACAACGGGCAGCGCCACTCAGCCCTCGACCAGATCAACGTGTCGAACGTGAAGCGGCTGAAGGTGGCCTGGGTGCATCACACGGGCACGACCGAGTCGCACGAGACGACGCCGCTGGTGGTGGACGGCGTGATGTTTCTCACCGAAGGGCCGAACATCGTGAAGTCGCTCGACACGCGCACGGGCAATCTGCTGTGGCGCTACGAGAAGAAGATTCCGCAGGATCTGCGGCTGTGTTGTGGGCGGCCGAACCGCGGCGTGGCCATTCTCGGCGACACCATCTACTACGGCTCCATCGACGCTCACCTGATCGCGCTCGATGCCAAGACGGGGCGCATCAAGTGGGACGTGGAGATGGCGGACTACAAGCTCGGCTACTCGTCAACGGTGGCTCCGCTGGCCGTGAAGGACAAGATCCTCATTGGCGCGGCGGGCGGCGAATTTGGCATTCGCGGCTTCCTCGACGCCTACGATGCCAGGACCGGCAAGCGGGTGTGGCGCTTCCACACGATTCCCGGACCGGGCGATCCGGAATTCGGCACCTGGGAGGGCGATTCCTGGAAGACCGGTTCGGCAGCCATCTGGACAACGGGCTCTTACGATCCAACGACGAACACGACCATCTGGGGCACGGGCAATCCGGGACCGGATTGGAACGGCGATGTGCGGCTGGGCGACAACCTCTACTCCTGTTCGTTCGTGGCGCTCGATGCGGACACGGGCAAAAAGAAGTGGCACTTTCAGTTCACGCCACACGATACGCATGACTGGGATGCAACGCAGGTGCCGGTGCTGATCGACGGCACATTCCGCGGCGCGGCCAAGAAGATGGTGGCCACGGCGAACCGCAATGCGTTCTTCTATGTGCTGGACCGCGACAACGGCAAGTTCCTCGCCGGCAAACCGTTCGTGAAACAGACGTGGGCCAAGGGCCTCGACGACAGCGGGCGGCCGATGGTGAATCCGGGCACCGAACCGACCGAGGAGGGCAACCTGGTGTGGCCGTCGCTGGCGGGCGGGACAAACTGGGCGAGCCCTTCCTATGGCCCGCAGACAAAGGTCTTCTATGTGCCGGCGCGTGAGCAGGGCGCGTTCTATTACAAGGGCGAGGCCGAGTACAAACCGGGCGTGATCTTCAACGGCGGCGGGCAGCGCGTGAAGCCGGATGAAGAGCCGTATGGCGCGATTCGCGCGCTGGAGCCGGAGACGGGCAATCTGAAATGGGAGTTCAAAACGCAGATCCCGCTCAACGTGGGCATCTTGACGACCGCGGGCGGACTGCTGTTTTCGGGCATCGGGCAGGGCGACTTCTTCGCGCTGGATGCCGCCACGGGGGAGCTATTGTGGCGCTTCAAAACGAATGGACCAATGAATTCAGGGCCGATGACGTACGCTGTGGATGGGAAGCAGTATGTGGCGATGCCGATCGGGCGGTCGCTCTATGTGTTCGATCTGATGGAGAACTAGATGAAGCGGATTGCGGCGGCGGTGGGCGTGATGGTGATGGCGGCGTGCTCGACGGCGCCGGTGGGGAAGAAGAAGGCCGAGTCGGAGCAGGAGCGGCCCAAGCCGCCCTATGTCGTGTATGCGACGAACGAGAACTCAGGGGATGTGAGCGCGATCGATCCCGTCGCGATGGAGGTGATGGCGACGATCCCGGTGGGCAAGCGTCCACGGGGGATTCATGCCAGTCCCGACGGTAAGCTCGTGTACGTGGCGTTGAGCGGTTCACCGCCCGCGCCTCCCGGAGTGGACGAGAGCACGCTGCCGCCGGCCGACAAGAGCGCTGATGGCATTGGCGTGATCGACGTGGCCCAGGGTGTGGCGCAGGGCAAAGTGGCGCGAGTGATCAAGAGCGGTTCCGATCCGGAAGAGTTTGATTTGAGCAAGGACGGCGCGCAGATCTTCGTCTCCAACGAGGACGTGGGCAAGGCGAGCTTCGTGGATGTGGCGGCGGGCAACGTGACGGCATCGGTGACCGTGGGCGAGGAGCCCGAAGGCGTGACGACGAGCCCGGACGGCACGTTCTTTTATGTGACGTCGGAAGACGATGGGACGATCACGGCGGTGGATGTTGCCGGCAAGAAGGTGATTAAGAGCGTGAAGGTGGGGCGGCGTCCGCGGTCGGTGGCCTTCCTGCCCGATGGCAAGCGCGCCTATGTGACCAACGAGAACGACGGCTTTGTGAGCGTGGTGGACGCGGTGGCGCACAAGGTGGTGGGCAAGGTTGTGCTTGGCAAGCCGGGCGTGATCAAGCCGATGGATGTGGCGGTGTCGAGCGATGGGTCGAAGGCCTATGTGAGCACGGGACGCGGCGGGAAGGTGTTCATCGTCGACACGGCGAAGAATGCCGTGGAGGGTGAGATCGAAGTGGGCGCGCGGCCGTGGGGGATTGCGCTTTCGCCGGATGGCAAGCTGCTCTTCGCCGCTGACGGGCCGTCCAACGCGGTCGTGGTGGTGGACGTAGTGGCTAAGAAGGTAGTAAAGAGCATTCCCGTGGGAACCGGACCTTGGGGTGTGCTGGTAGTGCGGTAACGGGCAGTGCAGTAGAATGCCAGCGTGAGACGACGCGACGCGCTGGCAACGATGGCTGCCCTCGGGCAGCAGGCTTTTGGACAGTCGACGGCTCCGCCGCCGAACATCGTCCTGATTCTCTCCGACGACCATAGTGCGCCCTACATGGGGTGCTATGGTGATGCGGAGATTCGTACGCCGAACCTGGATCGCTTTGCTTCGCAGGGGATGAGGTTCGCGCACGCCTATACGGCGGCCCCGCAGTGTGTGCCGTCGCGCACGGCGATGCTCACCGGGCGGTCGCCGGTGGGCGCGCGCATGGGCCGGTTCTCCTCGCCGTTGCCGCCGGATGTCGTGACGCTGCCGGAGCTGCTGCGCACGAAGGGCTACTTCACGGGCGTGTGCCGGCGCTGGTTTCATCTCGATGGGCCGGGGCGTGTGGGTCCGACGATCAAGGATCTGTTTGAACGCAATCACCTGCTCAGCTGGCAGCGGCGCGTGGACTGGCTCGATGGCAACTCGTCGCGGGCGCAAACCAAGGCGAAGCTGGCTGAGTTCTTCGGCAAGATTCCGGACAAGCGGCCCTACTTTCTGTGGGTGAACTTCAACGATCCGCATCATCAGTGGGACAAGAACGCGCTGGCCAAGCCGCACGATCCGGCCAAGGTGCGCTTGACGGCCGATGTGCCCGATGTGCCGGGAATGCGTGAGGATTACCGGCGCTACTACGACGAGATCGGTCGCATGGACGAGGAGTTCCAGTGGGTTGTGGATGCCGTGGCGGCGCGCGGCGACGCGGAGAACACGATCATCATCTTCATGGGCGATAACGGCATGGCGCTGCCGCGCGGGAAAGGTTCGCTCTACGATCGCGGCTTGCATGTGCCGCTGCTGGTGCGATGGCCGAAGCGCGTCAAAGCGGGGCAGGTGTGTGAGGACCTGGTGTCGGGCGAAGACATCACGCCGACACTGCTGGCGGCGGCGGGCGCCGAGCAACCGAAGGAGATGACGGGGCGCAGTTTTCTCAGCGCACTCACGGGCGCGAGCGGGCACAAGGCGCGGGAAGCTGTGTTCGGCGCGCGCCTGTATCACGGCAATGCGCCGTTTGCTGAAGATACGAAGGCCAGCACGTTCGATCTGTCGCGCTGCGTGCGGACGAAGAAGTGGAAGCTCATCTACAATTGCACGCCGCAGATGGAATATCAGCCGGTGGATTCGGCGCGCGATGCGGGCTGGCAAGAGGTGGTGGCGCTGCACAAGGCCGGCACGCTGAAGGCCGATTGGGAGCGCATCTACTTTGGCAAGCGGCCAGTGATGGAGTTGTATGACCTGGAGCGCGATCCGGCGGAATTGACCAACCTGGCCGGGCGTCCGGAGCTGGCGAAGGTGGAACGCGAGTTGAAGGTGTTGTTGACGGAGAAGATGATGGTCGATTACGACTATTTGCCTTTGCCGCTTTCAGGCAACGAATAGCAGGCCTGCTGGAGTTGCTTCCACTCGGCGGGGGAGAGCGCCGGTTCGTACTGGCCCCGGCGGGCGGCGCGGCGCGCGGCCTCAATGCGGCTTTGCGTGCTGGGGTGGGTGGAGAGGTAATCGAGCGCGCCCGGCAGATCCCCCCGCGGGTCCGTTGAGTCGCGGTCGATGCGCTCAAAGGCTGTGGCCATGGCGCGGGGATCGATGCGGGCACGCTCGAGGAGTTCGAGGCCGAGGGCGTCGGCGGCAGTTTCGTCGGTTCGCATCAGATGGAGGGCGCCGAGCATCGCGGCGGTATCGAAGAGCCCCTCGCCGCCGGTTCCGGTCAGCGTGAGCGCAGTACGGATCAGGAGCGTGCGCACAAGGTTGCGCGTGGAGTGGCGCTGGGTGACGTGCTGAAACTCGTGCGCGAGGATGGCGGCGAACTGGTCACCGGAGTCGAGCCGTTGCACAAGACCGCAGTAGACATTCACGTAGCCGCCGGGAGCGGCCCAGGCGTTCACTGTGGGCTCGCGGGTGAGGGACACCTGATAGAGATAGGGACCGGGATCGGCGTCGTGAAGACGTGTGGTGACCTTGGCGATGGCGCGCGCGGCAGCGGGGTCAGTGATTCGTGCCGACATCGGAGCTAGTGAAAGCGAAACGGCGCGGCCCAAACGCTCTTCCCAGGCGACAGGGGCAAAGCGGGCGATGGCGGAGACGACGAGGGGGAAGGCAGCATAGAGCGCGGCGCAGATGGCGACGGTGGCCACGACCAGGATGGCAGCCAGGCGCTTGCGGCGCGCCGGGGAGGAACCGGAGTGGCGCAGTTCGGCAAGAATGCGCGCGATGTCGGCCGGGTCCTCGACCAGGAGGCATTCTCCGCGATACGGCGCGCGCTCAAATCGCAGGAAACGGTCGCCCGGACTGCGTTGGAGGCGGTAGGAGTGAAACGGCCAATGCTCGATGCGGCTATCGTCGCGGGTAACCATCAACCCTTCGGCGGCAAGGCGGAGTTGCACGGAGTGGCGGACGGCGGAGCGGCCGTCGAAATAGGCGGCGGTCATGGCAGGCTACAGGCCGAACGCCCCGCCGATATCGCTCTCCACTTCCAGCACTTGGCCGAGAGCCTCGCCCGTGGCCGTGGAACCGGTGACGAGCTGATGCACGGTGGACAGGTCGACTTCGCCGAACAACCGCAGAGTGGAACATTGCAAGCGGATGCTGCGGATGAGGGTCCAGGGATAGGCGATGCCGAGGGTGAAGACGATCAGGAGGAAGTTGGAGAACATGAGCCACAAAATCTGGCGGCCGCGGATGGTGCACTCAAAACGCGCTGGTCCGAAGGTGGTGTGGGTCCAGAAATGGCGCTGCTGGCGCGCCAGATACCAAAAGGTGATCAGGTAGAGCGTGGGCACCAGGAGGAAAATCATGGCGATGTAGGAGCCGAGCAGAGGCCTGCCTTCTCCGTCGTAGTGGAACGGCTGGTCGCCGTAGCGGGCGGTCCGAGTCAGGTAGCCGACGATATTATTGGCGTAGTACGGGGAATAGAAGCCGAGCGTCAGCATGGTGAAAAACAGGCCCTTGAAATAAATCTTGGCAAACTCACCGGTGCGGGCTGTGGAGGAGAAGCGGATGCCGCGCAGTGAGGTGCGGCTGAGCCGGTAGCGCTGGGAGCCGACCAGGATGAAGGGCATGAGGGAAAAGATGCCGAGGTAAAGCGCGATGACGGCGCCGACCTTGACGGCCTCCGAGCCGCTGAGCGTGGCCAGGAAGAAAAGCCCGTAAATGACGATGAGGACGGCGATAGCCTTCAGCCAACCTATGAGGAGTTCAAGCGCGGTGCCGTGCCATTCGAAACGGTCGTCGCCAGCGAGGACCTCGTTGTGCAGGTAGCGGCGGATCTCCGTGCGTCCCCAGAAGGAATAGATGCCGAGGGTGAGGATGGAGAGGAGGATGGTCTTCAGGTAGAGGACGAGCAGCGGAGTGCCCTCAGCCGTGCATTGAAAGTGGAGGTAGTGGTAGTGGGGCGAATCGGATGGGGCGGCCACGGGGGGATTATGGCACGGTGAGGAGGAGGCTGCAAATGAAAAAGCCCCGCTCGAGGCGGGGCTTTTCGAAATTAATTGGGCGGCGTCCTACTCTCCCACACAGTCGCCCATGCAGTACCATCGGGGCTGAGAAGCTTAACTGCCGTGTTCGGGATGGGAACGGGTGTGACCTTCTCGCTAGAGCCACCCAAAAGCTGGAGGCGTTGAGCGCCTAGGGGCGCATCGCCGAACCTTTTGGAATCTGAATATTGACGGGGTGCACAAGCTAGACGTAATGAGCGTTTGCTCTATGTAATGAGTAAATTTTATGGTCAAGCCGAACGGGCTATTAGTATCGGTAAGCTCATCGCATTACTGCTTTCCACATCCGTCCTATCAACGTGGTAGTCTTCCACGGCCCTTCTTAGCTTTCGCTTGGGAGATCTCATCTTGAGGCAGGTTTCGCACTTATATGCATTCAGCGCTTATCCTAACCAGACTTCGCTACTCTGCTGTGCCACTGGCGCGACAACAGGATCACAAGAGGTCTGTTCAGCCGGGTCCTCTCGTACTACGGCCAAGCCCTCTCAAATTTCCTACGCCCACCACAGATAGGGACCGAACTGTCTCGCGACGTTCTGAACCCAGTTCACGTACCGCTTTAATAGGCGAACAGCCTAACCCTTGGGAGCTTCTACACCCCCAGGATGCGATGAACCGACATCGAGGTGCCAAACCGGAGCGTCGATGTGAACTCTTGGCTCCGATCAGCCTGTTATCCCCGGCGTACCTTTTATCCGTTGAGCGATGGCCCTTCCATACAGAACCACCGGATCACTTTGGCCTGCTTTCGCACCTGCTTGACTTGTAAGTCTCGCAGTCAACCTGGTTTATGCCAATGCACTCGAAGGAGGATTTCCAAACCTCCTGAACCAAGCTTCGCGCGCCTCCGTTACATTTTAGGAGGCGACCGCCCCAGTCAAACTACCCGTCTATCAGTGTCCCTGATCCGGATAACGGACCTAGGTTAGAATCACAGAACCATCAGGGTGGTATCTCACCGTTGGCTCCCCCAATCCCAAGAAACCGGGTTCAAAGCCTCCCACCTATCCTGCGCAGATGGACCCATAATTCACTGATAAAGTATAGTAAAGGTGCACGGGGTCTTTCCGTCTAGTGGCGGGCATCCGGCGTCTTCACCGGAACCACAAGTTCGCCGGGCTAGTTGTTACGACAGTCGAAGGATCGTTACGCCATTCGTGCAGGTCGGAACTTACCCGACAAGGAATTTCGCTACCTTAGGACCGTTATAGTTACGGCCGCCGTTCACTGGGGCTTCAATTCAGAGCTTCGCTTGCGCTAACCCCTCCTTTTAACCTTCCAGCACCGGGCAGGCGTCAGCCCCTATACGTCGTTTTAGACTTTGCAGAGACCTGTGTTTTTGTTAAACAGTCGCCCTTCGCGTTTCACTGCGGCCTCATTGCTGAGGCACCCCTTCTCCCGAAGTTACGGGGTTAATTTGCCTAGTTCCTGAACAACCAATCACCCGAGCGCCTGAGTATATTCAACATGTCCACCTGTGTCGGTTTGTGGTACGGACTCCTTCAGCCCTTAGCGGCTTTTCCTGGCAGACGGCCTGGCGGATTTGCCAATCCAGACCTTCCCTACCCCACGAGTGGAAACCATTGCCCCTCGCGAGCTTGGAACTGCGTCCCCGCATCGGTATCTCCTACGGAGGTCACGGAATATTAACCGTGTGTCCATCAGCTACGCCTTTCGGCCTCACCTTAGGATCCGACTAACCCTGAGCGGATTAACCTTTCTCAGGAAACCTTAGACTTACGGCGACCAGGGTTCTCACCTGGTTTATCGCTACTTATGCTGGCAGAGTCTCTTCCCAACACTCCAGCCGTCCTTACGATCGGCCTTGACTGCGTTGGGAACGCTCTCCTACCAAGTGCTTGCGCACTTCCATAACTTCGGCGACATGCTTGAGCCCCGTTGGATTGTCGGTACCGGGCGGCTCGACGAGTGAGCTATTACGCTTTCTTTAAAGGATGGCTGCTTCTAAGCCAACCTCCTCGCTGTTTGAGCCTCCCGACTTCCTTTCCCACTTAGCATGTACTTGGGGGCCTTAGTTGATGGTCTGGGCTCTTCCCCTTTTGACAATCAAGCTTAGCCCTGACTGTCTGACTCCCGTGCTGCTCGCTCCCGGCATTCGCAGTTTGACTGAATTCGGTAGGCTGGGAAGCCCCCTAGTTCAACCAGATCTCTACCACCGGGGCGGACCACACGAGGCTAGCCCTAAAGCTATTTCGGAGAGAACGAGCTATCACGGAATTTGATTAGCCTTTCACCCCTACCCTCAGCTCATCCAAGCTGTTTTCAACCAACACTAGTTCGGACCTCCATCGGCTGTTACACCGACTTCATCCTGGCCAAGGGTAGATCATCCCGCTTCGCGTCTTGTGCCAGCGACTCAACGCCCTATTCAGACTCGCTTTCGCTGCGGCTCGCTTTCGCTTAACCTCGCCACTAACACAAACTAGCCAGCTCATTATTCAATAGGCACGATGTCAGGCTTTGCCTTGCGGCCATAGCCCTCCAACTGCTTGTAGGCATGCGGTTTCAGGTACTATTTCACTCCCCTCACAGGGGTTCTTTTCACCTTTCCCTCACGGTACTAGTTCACTATCGGTCGCAAGTGAGTATTTAGCCTTACCGGATGGTCCCGGCAGATTCCCGCAGGGTTTCACGTGTCCCGCGGTACTTAGGAGCCACTTGAAGCATGATTGCAATTTCGAATACGGGGCTATTACCCTCTATGGCTGGCCTTTCTTCAGACCATTCTCCTATCGCTTTCATTACCTCTTTTAACCTGCTCAGCCCTCGGACCGAAGCCCGATCACCAAGCAGGATATTGTGGTCCTGCAACCCCAGACTTTCCTTTCGAATCGCCTGGTTTAGGCTGTTCCGATTTCGCTCGCCACTACTCTCGGAATCACGGTTGTTTTCTCTTCCTCTGGGTACTGAGATGGTTCACTTCCCCAGGTTCGCTTCATACGCCTATGAATTCAGCGTATGATAGCCGGTGTTCCCACCGGCTGGATTTCTCCATTCGGATATCCCCGGATCACAGAATGCTTGCTTCTCCCCGAGGCGTTTCGCCGCTGGCCACGTCCTTCATCGCCTTCTTGCGCCTAGGCATCCACACGCATGCCCTTAGTAGCTTGACCATAAAATTTACACACAACACAGAGCAGACGCATGGACCGCGTGGAAGGGTCCATGGTCGCCAGCGGATCATTGAACGGCTCTCATACAGCATCCGTTCCCCGCCAGCAGCGCTCATACACGACCAGTCTTTCCGATGGGATCATTACATCAACTTCCCCATTCTTCAGACTGGCACGAACTTGTGCAGTGCCCGTCAATATTCAGTTGTCAAACAACATTCGCTTTGTCCATCAGGACTCCGCAAGTCGCGACTCTCAACAGAGAATTACGGCTTCCGTCTTCCTGACCGATCCAGTTCGCCCCCGCCTCCCGGATGATGGTGGGCCTGGGTAGAGTCGAACTACCGACCTCACCCTTATCAGGGGTGCGCTCTAACCACCTGAGCTACAGGCCCAGTGGTGGTGCTGGTGGAGCTGACCGGGATCGAACCGGTGACCCCCTGCTTGCAAAGCAGGTGCTCTCCCAGCTGAGCTACAGCCCCACTGGTACTCCCGGCGGTCCGATTTATCCGGCCGGGTAATGCCTGCAGCGCGGCCGCAAGCAAACTGGTTTCGAGGCTGGTTGGATACGGGAGGCGGCTCAGCCAGCCATCCCAGACAATCATTGATACTCCGAGAAGAGATGCGGGATTTTTGTGGAGTGCAACGACTGATGCCTACAGTTACCGATCGCCCCGAAGGACATCCGGCCGGCAAGCCTCCCCGTACACCGGGACGACCCACCGATTCAGCACCTGCACTCCCGTTTCTCTTTAGAAAGGAGGTGATCCAGCCGCAGGTTCTCCTACGGCTACCTTGTTACGACTTCACCCCAATCATGAGTCACACCTTGGGCCCCTGCCTCCTTGCGGTTAGCCTGGGGACTTCTAGTGCAACCCACTTTCGTGATGTGACGGGCGGTGTGTACAAGGCCCGGGAACGTATTCACGGTATCGTTCTGATATACCATTACTAGCGATTCCAGCTTCACGCAGGCGAGTTGCAGCCTGCGATCCGAACTGAGAACGGTTTTATGCGATTGGCTCCCCCTCGCGGGTTTGCAGCGCTTTGTACCGTCCATTGTAGCACGTGTGTAGCCCTGGACATAAAGGCCATGATGACTTGACGTCATCCCCACCTTCCTCCAACTTATCGCTGGCGGTCTCCTGAGAGTGCCCAACTGAATGATGGCAACACAGGACAAGGGTTGCGCTCGTTGCGGGACTTAACCCAACATCTCACGACACGAGCTGACGACAGCCATGCAGCACCTCGACTCTACTCCCTTGCGGGATAACGATGTTTCCACCGTCGTTGAAAAGCCGTTCGAGCCCAGGTAAGGTTCTTCGCGTTGCGTCGAATTAAACCACATGCTCCACCGCTTGTGCGGGCCCCCGTCAATTCCTTTGAGTTTCAGCCTTGCGACCGTACTCCCCAGGCGGCGGACTTAACGCGTTAGCTCCGGCACAGACAGACTGAACTGCCCACACCAAGTCCGCATCGTTTAGGGCGTGGACTACCAGGGTATCTAATCCTGTTTGCTACCCACGCTTTCGTACCTCAGCGTCAGTAATGGTCCAGAGAGCCGTCTACACCACCGGCGTTCCTCCTGATATCTACGCATTTCACCGCTACACCAGGAATTCCACTTTCCTCTCCCATACTCAAGCCTGCCAGTATCTAGCGCACCCTCCCAGTTAAGCCAGGAGATTTCACACCAAACTTAGCAAACCGCCTACGCACTCTTTACGCCCAGTAACTCCGAACAACGCTTGCTGCCTACGTATTACCGCGGCTGCTGGCACGTAGTTAGCCGCAGCTTCTTCTCCGGGTACCGTCATTATCGTTCCCGTCGAAAGAGCTTTACACCCCGAAGGGCTTCATCGCTCACGCGGCGTCGCTGCATCAGGGTTTCCCCCATTGTGCAAGATTCCCCACTGCTGCCTCCCGTAGGAGTCTGGCCCGTGTCTCAGTGCCAGTGTGGCCGTGTGCCCTCTCAGGCCGGCTACCGATCGAAGCCTTGGTGAGCCATTACCCCACCAACTAGCTAATCAGCCGCGGACTCCTCCTTCTGCGCATTGCTGCTTTCTCCTCTCGGACTTATGCGGTATTAGCTCCGGTTTCCCAGAGTTATTCCCCACAAAAGGGTAGATGATCCACGTGTTACTCACCCGTACGCCGCTTTACTCAGGTTGCCCCTTTCTCGCTCGACTTGCATGTGTTAGGCGCGCCGCCAGCGTTGATTCTGAGCCGGGATCAAACTCTCATTGAAAATTGTGAGTTTGATTCGAACCACACCAGAGGGCTAGCTCCGGCGGGCTCTCGATCCCGCTTCACTCAAAGTATCTGACGATTGCTTTGTATCCAACCAGATTGTCAAACAACTTGGCATTCAATCAGGCACGGCGAACCGGACCAGATCAACTGCTACCTCGAAACTCGCATCCAGGCGCGCTCTAGCCCCCAAGGGGCGAACGTCAACCTGAGAATCTTTTTGGGGTCTGAAACAACTTAAAAAGGAACTGCTTCCGGGATCGCCCCCGCTTTGAGGGCCTTACCGTTCGGCTACTGGGCCATTGCGGCCTGTAGCCAACTTCCTTCCGCTGCTCTCACTCACTCTACAGCATGTACTGTAGCAGACCATTCTGCGCTTTGCAACCGGCTTTTGCCGCTCAACCGCGCAACCTTTTCAGACTACCACGTTCCGCGCTTGCTGTCCAGCTTTTCCTCAATCTTGCTTCAACCCGCCGTTTCAGAACCCTCATCTCAAGCCATCGTGGGCTTGCCGGTCATTTCCGATCCGACTGCGTTGGAGGAGTGCGATCTCGACAACCGCTTTGCCCTGACTCGCTGCGGTTTGCACCGTGCGGCTCAGGTCCCGCTGACAACCTTCTCAGACTACCACGGCGGAATTCCCAGTGCAAGTGGCGGGCCACAAATCGTCCCTACAATCCTTCGTAACCTGTTCTTTCATAAGAATTCATCGCATAGTCGCCGATAATTACTTTCGCTCACCAGCACCACACGCAGGTTAAGCGTAGTGTGTCTACGCAGGGCATTCCGCCATTGCTCGGACGGCATATGCGGACTGGCCACCTGCAGTTCGCCATCCACGATCGCGTAGGGCAGAATGCGATACCGGGCGCTGAGGCTTCGCGGCAGGGCACGGGCTAGTTCGCGCCGCACGGCCGAGGCCGGCACCACGGCGGCCTCCACGCCATGTTGCAAACAAAGCGTCTCCAATGCCGCACCCTCGGTGATGAGACCGAGCTGCACCAGGTGAGGCAGCAGGTCGGTGCCGGGGGTCAGCGCCAGTTTGGCCGCGGCCAGATCCGCCTCCGAGAGATAGCGGGAGCCCACCAGCACCTCCTCGAGGGGCCGTTTGTGTTCGCGCAGCGCTTCGATGCTGGGGTAGTCGTGCGAGGTTTTCAGCCACACCAGCGGCCGCCCGCTCCAGCGCGCCGCCAGGTAGCGGTGGACGGCACAGAATGTGGCCGCGCCGTTGAGTAGATTGCCGGCTAGTGAACGCAGCGGTGTGCGGGCGGCCATCCGCCAGCCGTAAACGCGCGATACGAGCCACGACCGGGCGCCCACCTGCATCAGGCCAGCCAGCGCCGTCGCCGCGACCATCCAACCGGGCACCGACGCCGCGATGAGCTCACCCAACCCCCACGGAATGTGCGACGCCGAGGCATGCGCCCAGGTCGCCAGGCCATAGAGGAACATCATGTTGGCCAGCAAACTCAACGGGTTACCCAGCAGCCCCTTGCGGTCGCGCCAGAACCACCAGGTTTCGGCGAGCGTTCGGCCCACGCCATGACGCTCCATGCCCTGCAGCGCAATGCCGGTCACCCAGCGCGTGCGTTGGCGCAGGGCCGTGTAAAAGGTGGTGGGGAACATCTCCCGTGTGGCCAGCGGGGGTAGTTCGGGCGCAACGGATGGTTCGACGGGCACAAACAGTTGCCTCACCCCGAGGCGCGACATGCGGCAGCCAAGTTCGTAGTCCTCGGTCAGGCTGCCCGGTTCGAAGATGTGATTCGACGAGGAGGCGGCGAGTGTTTCAATCGCATCGCGGCGCATGGCCGTGCCCACGCCGGAGCTGGGAATGAAGCCGCCCAGCCACCAACGCGCGGGCAGGTCCTTGGTATGGCACTCGGTGAAGTCGTCAATGTAGAGGCCGTGGACCCACATCTTGGGCGGCGTGGCCAGCGGCAACACGGGGGTCTGGATAAAGCCGTAGTCGCGCGCGAACCAGTTGACAAAGCGCATCTCCTCGGGATGGATCAGGTCCTCGGCGTCGTGCATGAGCACGAGGTCGAAGCGCTCGCCGGACTGCTCTTCGGCCAGCAGCATTCGCTGATAGACCCAGTTCAGGCAGTCGGCTTTGCTTGTGGGGCCGTCGTGGGGGACCAGGGCAAGGTGAATGCGCGGGTCGGCGGCGGCCATTTGCTCAATGGCGGTCACCGTGGGCAAATCGTTCGGGTAGGCCCCGACGAAAAATGCGAACCGGTCGTAGCCGATGGCGGCCAGGTTGTGGCGAAGCATGCCGGCGATGACCTCGGACTCCTTCCAGCAGGGGACAAAGATGGCGATGCGGCGGTGGTCGGTGGCGGCCAACTGGGTGACGTTGGGCAGGCGGGGCAGTTGGCCGCGGACCCGGGCGATGAGCCAGGCCCCGAGCAGCACCAGGTCGTCCAAGGCGCTCAACAGTATCCATGCGCCGAGCAGGGGGAGCCAGGCGGCAATGGCGCGGTCCAGAGGCGCAAGCGAGAATGGCATCTCACGGAAATAGTGCATTCGTTCACCAAATGTTGCCCGTTGCGTGGCACAATCGTCGAGAAGGAGTGCGATTCAGGTGAAGAGTCAGCAAAGAGGGCAATTGGCGGCAGCACTGGTGGTGCTGCTTTTTGGCGGCGTGATTGTGACGCGGGCGGTCACGGAGCCGAAGAACGATTTCCGGTTCACGATCCTCTGCGACCGCACCGGTGGGGCGCAGCCGGAGATCTATGGGCGCATCTGGCGCGAGGTGGATCTGATGCACCCGGACTTCGTGATCAACGTCGGCGACACGATCCAGGGCGGCCGCGACGCCGACCTGGATGCGCAATGGAGCGAGCTACGCCCGCTCTTCCAGCGCTACAGCCACTATCCGCTCTACTTCACGCCGGGTAACCACGACGTCTTCAATGACACCTCGAAGGCGCTCTATGAGAAGGAATCCAAGCGGCCCACCTTCTATAGCTTCGACTACCAGGAAGCGCACTTCACCGTTCTCGACAACAGCCGCACCAACGACCTGACCGAGGACCAGATCAAGTTTCTCGAAAAGGATCTGGAAGCAAATAAGGACAAGCGGCCGAAATTTGTCTTCTTCCACAAACCTTACTGGATTGCCCCGCTCAAGCTGGGCTCGGGCGAGTTCCCGCTGCACCAGCTTGCCAAGAAGTACGGCGTCGAGCACATCATCAGCGGCCACGGCCACGTCTTCGTGCGCATCGTGCGCGACGGCATCGCTTACATGGAAGTGGGCAGCTCCGGCGGCACGATGGAGAAGGCTCTGGAACAGGGCCACGGCTTCAAGGAAGGCCGCTTCTACCATCACGTCTGGGTGCGCGTGAAAGGCTCCAAGGCGATGATGAGCGTGAAAGAACTGGACGGTCCCAAGGGCGCCGGGCGCATGTTCAACGCCGAGGATTGGGACGAAAACGGTCCTAAGTTTGAGGTCGCCGACCCAGCCGCTTCCATTAAGCCGACTACTTAGCCCTCACTTATGCTGGCGGGAGCACTTAGCGCGCCGCCGGGCGACGTAAGATGCAAAGGACCTCGCTGCCGCGCATGGCGGTCTTGCCGACGGTCATGCCCACTAACTCATAGCCATCCCGTCCGGCGTCGCTCAACTCCTTCTGCATGGTGGAGGTCTTCGAGGTTGCCAGCAGCAGATACTCATCGCGCGCCGTGGAGTTGGCCGCGTCGCGTTCGAGGATGACGGCCACCTCCTGCCCGCCGAAAGCGGAGTGGAAGACCGTTTGTCCTTTGTAGACGTAGCCCTGGCGGGCGGCATCGGCGATCTCTTTTTGCATCGTCGAGGTGCGGTTGGTGGCCAGCAGAAGGTAGCGCCATGCGGCGCTTTCGGCGGCTCCCGGCGCGGGTTTGGCCATGGTGACCACGGCTTCCTTTCCGCCGAATGCGGTCTCCCCGCCCATGGCGGCGGCAAAGCGAAAGCCCTGCGCGGCCGCCTCGTTCATCTCCTTTTCCATGGTGGAGGTTTTCGAGGTGGCCAGAACGCGGTATTCGATGGCGGGAATGTCGGCGGCGAATGAGGCCACGGCGGTGGCGAGGGTGAGCAGCGTGGTGCGAATCATAGACGCAGGTGTGACGCGCCAGGCCAGGGTTCGGGTTTCAGTGGGCTTGACGGTTACCGGCCCTTACGCCTGCCACTTGTAGTAGTAGAAGAGCAGGGACGTTTTGCCGGTGTTCTTGATGTGGTGGCTCTTGTTGGCGGCGCAGTACATCATGCTGCCCGGCCCCACCTGCGTGGTCTTGCCGTCGACCATGATCGCCCCGGTGCCCTCGGTTACCAGCAGGAACTCCTCCTCGGGGTGAGCATGCGGCGGATGCGGCTCCATTCCCGATTTCAGGAGCAGATTGCCCGCTTCCATAAACTTCAACTGGTCAGTGGGGCCGGAGAAGTAGACCGCATGGTTGCCAAAGGCGTGCTTCTGCACCTTGGCCTGCGAGGCAGGCAAGGTGACGTTGGAGAGTTTCGTGCCGGGGGCGGCACTGAGAAGTGCGGGCAACCCGAAGGGGGCTAGCCCGGCGAGGGCGAGGAGATCTCTGCGTTTGGCCATGACCCCACTATAGTAACGTGAGGAGATCGAATCCGGCGGGGAGGAAAATCGAGGATGGATTGTGAATCAGACGCTGCCGGCTAAGCTCCTGGAACGGGCCTGGGGCGAGGGCGATGAGGCCCTGGCAGCCAGCCGGTCGTTGTTTCGCGACTGGGTGGAGCCGCTCGGCGATTCGTTCACCGAAGAGGGCGTGCGCGCCTACGTGGACGGCTTTGCGGCGGTGGTGGCGCGCGTCCTGCCCGGGTGGACCGCGGAGGGCCTGGCGGCGCGCTATGAGCGGATTCGCCGGGGGCGGCGATTTCAGGGCGATCCGGCCCGCGTGCGCGATGTGGTCGTGCTGTCGCGCGTGACGCTGGGGGCCGACGTGGCGGTGACCAGCGTCGTCATGGACGCGGCATTGCGCCATTTTCCCAATGCCCTCATCCACCTGGCCGGCAATGAGAAGAACGCCGGACTGTTTACCGGGGCCGAGCGTGTGCGACACTTCCCTGCCCCCTATGCCCGCAGCGGATCGCTGCGCGACCGGCTGGCCGCCTCGGCCGGACTGGGCAGCGCCCTGCGCGAACGGGTGCCGCCCGAGACGCTCCTGCTCGACCCCGACAGCCGCCTTTCGCAGCTCGGCCTGGTGCCGCTGTGGGACGAAGAGCGCTACTTTTTCTTTGAGAGCCGCACGGCGGGCGCCGATCGTGCGGACTCATTGGGAAGGTTAGCCTCGCGCTGGTGCCACGAATGTCTCGGCGTGGAGGGCCACGCCTGGACCAAGCCGGCGCAGGGGCTCGGCGGCCCGGCGCGCATCTGCATCAGTCTCGGCACGGGCGAGAATGCGGCCAAGGGACTGGGTGCGGAGTTTGAAAGCGAGTTGGTGCGCCGGGTAGCCTCCCTGGGGCGCCCGGTGCTCATTGATAAAGGGATGGGCGGTGAAGAGGGCCAGCGCGTGGAGCAGGCGATTGCCGCCAGCGGCGCCGCGCCGGGACAGATCGAGACCTGGCTCGGCCCATTTGCGCCCTTCGCCCGCGAGATTGCCCGTGCTCCTCTTTATGTGGGCTACGATTCGGCGGGCCAGCACGTGGCCGCCGCGGCCGGTACGCCCTTGCGCTGTCTCTTCGCCGGAGCCCCGTCGCAGCGCTTTTTTGAGAGATGGAAGCCATCGGGGAGAGGCGAATGCCGTGTGGCCCGGGTGGATGCGAGGGACGATTGGCGGCAGGCGTTGGAAGCGCTCGGCCTGGGCGGTGGAAGCTAGCTGAGCAGGCCGGAGAGTGTGAGAAAGGCCACCGCGGAGACCACCACGCCGGAGCAGCGCGCCAGCGCGGTGGCAAGGGGAGTAGGCTCTTGCGGCGGCTCGGGGCGGCCGAACGGGAACGCGCGAAAGGCGGCGGGAATCGACAAAACGATCCGCACGAAGGCGCGGGCATCGGTGACCATCACCGATCCGATATACAGCAGCGGGACGGAGGCGGCAACGCGGGGGACCAGATCGGACAAAGCTGCGGCGGACATCTTCTCATTTACTTATCGCCACGTTTCCGGATCGCAATATCCAGCCGCTTAATTTTTTGGTTGAGCGTGGAGAGCGGAATGCGCAGCCGTTCGGCGGCCTCGGTCTGGCTGTAGTGGCAGGCTTCCAGGGCTTCGATGATCTTGCGGCGTTCGTAATCGGCGACCACCTCAAACAGCGAGGCGTCCGGAGGCAGCGCCCCGGCGGCGTCGCGGCGGATGCGTAAACCGCCGGCCTCCAGGATGTGCTCCGGCAGTACGTCCACGCTCACCTTCGTGCCCGAGGAAAGAACGACGGCGCGCTCCACAGCGTTCTCCAACTCGCGCACGTTGCCGGGCCAGTTGTAGTCCATCAGAAACTGCAATGCCTCGGCGTCGAAGGCGATCTCGCAATGGCCGTCGGGCGTGGTGAATTTGTCGTTCTCGCGGCCGTACTTGTCAAAGAAATGCGCCACCAGCAGAGGGATGTCCTCCTTGCGGTCGCGCAACGGCGGCATGTGGATGGGGATGACGTTGAGGCGGTAGTAGAGGTCCTCGCGGAACTTCCCCTCCTCGACCAGCTTCTTCAAATCAACGTTGGCGGCGGCGATCAGGCGGACATCGACGTTGATGATCTCCGACGAGCCCAGCGGCATGAACTGCCGCTCCTGGATCACGCGCAGCAGCTTCACCTGCGTGTCCGGCGAGATGGTCGAGATCTCGTCGAAGAACATGGTGCCGCGGTTGGCCTCCTCGAAATAGCCCTTGCGCGACGCAATGGCCGAGGTGAAAGCGCCCTTGACGTGGCCGAAGAGCGTCGATTCGAGCAGTTCCGGCGTGAGCGCGCCCGTGTTCACTGGGATGAAGACCTGGCCCGCGCGCGGGGAGTGCGAGTGAATCGCCTTGGCGATCAGTTCCTTGCCCGTCCCGGTCTCGCCGGTAATCATCACCGTGGAGCGGCTGGGTGCGACCTGCGACACCAGGTCGAGCACCTTCATCATGCGCTCGCTCTTGCCGATGATGTTCTCAAAGCCGTAGCGCTGCTTGAGGGCGCGCTTGAGCTGGACGTTTTCGCGCTCCAGCCGGTTGGCGCCGATCATACGCCCGATTTCGAGCAGCAGCTTCTCGTTGTCCCAGGGCTTGGAGAAGTAATCGTTGGCGCCGCTCTTGAGGGCGTTCACGGCCACCTGCGTCGAGCCGTAGGCGGTAATGAGGAAGATCGGCGTCTCGTGGTCGCGCTGGCGCACCTCGTCGAGCACCTCGATACCCGAGCGGTCGGGCATCATCAGGTCGAGCAGCACCAAGTCGTAGGCGCCGCGCTCCATCTTCGCCAGGCCGTCGGCGGCGTTGACAGCCAGTTCCACCTCATAGCCCTCCATCGTGAGGAGGACTTCGAGCGACTCGCGGATATCGGCTTCGTCATCGATGACGAGGATGCGGCCCTTGATGGCCGCGGTGGTGGAATCGGAGTGGGGATCAAGCATGGACAGCCGTGCGGTCGTGCGCCGTCGAGGCCGGGCGCAGCAGGGGGAAGAGCAACTCAAAGCGCGCCCCGCGTCCTGGGTCGCTGTGCGCGTCAATGGTGCCGCCGTGTTCCCGCACGATGCCGTACGTCACCGACAAGCCCAGACCCGTGCCGCGCTTGGCCCCTTTGGTCGTAAAGAAGGGATCAAAGATGCGGGGCAGGTCTTCGGGCTGGATGCCGTGGCCGGAATCCGAAATGGAAATCTTCGCCGTCTTGTCTTCAGCCGAGCAATGAACGCCCAGCGTTCCGCCGCCATCCATGGCATCGCGCGCATTCAGGAAGAGATTCAGGAACACCTGCTGCATTTTACCTGAATTGCCGCGGATGACCATCTCACCCGGAGCGGGCGTGACCTCCACCCGCACGCGCGCCTTGTCCAACTGGTGCTCTATAAGGCTGAGTGTGTCACGGATGACGCGATTCAGATCCACCTCTTCATACTCGGTCTTGGAGGTGCGCGAGAAGTTCAGCAGCGAGTTGACGATCTCACTGGCGCGGAAGGTCTGCTTGGCGATCTTCTCCAGCAGTTTGGCCTTGGGATCGTCGCCGGTGATCTGCTTGGCCAGCATTTGGGCGTAGGTGGAGATCACGGCCAGCGGCGTGTTCACCTCGTGGGCCACGCCGGCGGCGAGCAATCCGATCGAACTCAGCTTGTCGGCCTGCAACAGTTGCTGCTCCAATTCGGCACGCTCGGTGACGTTGTCGAAGATGATGAGGCGGCCGATCTGCTCGCCTTCCTTGGTCACCAGCGGGGCCACGGCGATGTTCACGATGGCCGGCTTGGCCGGAAGGAGAGTGGGCTGCGAGGCGCCATGCGCGCCATTGCCGTTCGCGCTCTGTTCAGCCGCGCCGCCGGCATGCAACTCCGCCGGCGCCGGCCCGACCTCGCTCTTATAGATGTGATGAATCCCGCTCTCCCCACGCAAATGCTCGAGCGTGGCCGCCAGCCGCAGCGGCAGCAACTCACTGAGCGTGCGGCCCACCGCGTCGGCGCGCTTCACACCGGTGAGCGCCTCCATCTGCGTGTTCCAGCTTTCGACGCGATCCTCCAGATCGGCTGCGACGATGCCCACGTTGATCGACTCGACGATGTTCTCGCTGAACTCCTTCAGCCGCTCATACTCGGCCACCTTGCGCTCAAGCGAACGGTAGAGCAGCGCGTTCTCAATGGCGATGCTCACGTAGCCGGAGATGGTCGTCAGCAGCTCCAGGTCCTCGGTGGACAGGAAGTCGCCCTCCTGCGTGCGGCCCACGCCGAGATAGGCCACCGTGCGGCCGCGCACGCTGCACGGAAGGTAATAGGTAAGGTCGAGGCGCGAGATCGTCTGCCGCACCGAATGCGGCAGGTGGCGCAAGACAACATCCAACTGATGGTGCGTGCGTTCAAAGAACAGTGGCCCCGACGGACGGTCCGTGAGGAAGCTCAGGTCCAGGTCGCTCGTGCTGCGGTGGGCGTGCATGGGCCGGAACCGCCCCGTGCTCTCCTCCAGCAGGAAGAACTCGACGTTCTGGATGTAGAGGGTGCTCTTCAGCCGTTCGGTGACCGAGTCGAGCATCACGCCGAGGTCGCGCTCCGAACTCAACTCGCGCACGAACTCGATCAACGTGCGCCGGTAGTCGTAGCGGTCGCGGTAGAACCAGTAACGGTCGAGCACATCCTGAATCCAGTTGCGGATCGGCTGGAAGATGAAGGTGGCGATGAGAATGAGCAGCACCATCGCCTCGGGGTTCAACTCCTCAAACGGCCCGACGGTGATCACCAGGCCGTAGAAGACGCCGATCACGGCCAGCGTGGCAACGGTGTAGGCATAGCCCTGCTGGAAGATCAGATCGACGTCCATCAGGCGGTAGCGCAAAATGGCGTAGGCCCAGGAGGCCGGCACAAGCAGCAGCGACAGCACCGCCATGTTCAGGTACGGTCCCGGAACAAAACCGAAGGCATAGGGCAGCACGTTCAGACAGGCAAACGGAACCACGCCCAGCACGGCGCCGTTGCGGATCCACTTCATCTGCTGGCGGACAATCGGATCCTGCGTGCGGCGGAACTCGTAGGCAGCCACGGCGGCGCCGGTGAGATAGGCCAGGGCAAGAAAGAACATCCACACCCGGTCCAGCGCCCAGCGCACGTCGCCCAGCGGGGCGGTGGAGCGCATGACGCCGCTCGAGAAGCCGATGTAGAGGGCCACGATGGCCAGCGCCGGGGTGTAGAGCAGCAGCGCTTTCCACCAGCCCCGGAACCACGGTCGCACGTCAGGGAAGCGAAGGCAGAAATGGAGAAACAGGGTGGGGGCAAACAGACCGGCCGAGACATTTCCCCAGTAGATGACCTTGTCGAAGCCGTTCAGCTTACCCGTGTAGTGGAAGGTGGAGAGCACGAAGGAAGCCAGACAGAGTATGTAAAAATGGGTCGCCCTGGGCGCCCGGCCGCGGCGGAAGTACACAAACAGACCGATGCCGAGGTAGGCCAGGCCTACAAAATACTGGTAGTAGAGCGACGATTCGCCGCTCCGCTCCGAGATGATCACTTTCGCCTTAAGTTCGATTCCGCCGCGATTCAACACATAGTCAGCGGATTTCCAGACACCCAGCCGCAGCAGCGCGCGCGCCACATCCGTGGAGGCGTGGATGGGCAGCCCGTTGATCTGGAGTATGGCGTCGTCGGGCTTGATGCCGGCGCGTTCGGCGGCGCTGCCGGCGGCGATGTACATCGCCTGCACGCGGGCATTGTTTTGGGCATCGGCGCGGTCGACCCAGGTGACGCCGTCATCCGGAACGGGCCACTTGCGATGCTGCTGGAAGTTGATTCCGGCAGCAATCAGGGCGGCGGCGGTGAGCACCACCAACAGCGCGCTGATCAGCTGTCCCTTTAAGTCCCGGACCATGTCATCCCTAAACGGCTCGGTTTACGTCCTCGCTGGACCCTGACCGCAACCCAACCACGTGCCCCCAGCATACACGAGGGCCTCCCAGGATAGCAGCACGCCGGGTACCAAACCGTCTCATTCGTTTCGCGCCAGAAAAAGCACGTGTCTTGAAGAGCTTAGACCGAACGGTGCGGAATCCGGTTCCCAATTTACGAATTTGACGTGATGTACACCTTCGGAAAGTGGTAGCGGATTCTCGAAACCACCAGCCGGTGGGGGTGCGTCTAAGGCTCAGACGCAGAGCAATAAGGGCCGGAACCAATGCTTGACGCCCTCAGGCATGGGACCTAGAATGATGATAGCTCATCGTGTAGCTAGATGGTGGCGAACTCTATGCTGAGAAACAATTTGACCGCTGTGGCGAGTATCTGGGCATGTGGCGGCCGGTTGGTGGCGATCGGTGGCGTGGCCGCTCTGGGCGCGGCTCTGCTGCTGACCCCAGGCGCCTATGCGCAAAAGAAGGGGCAGGCCGAGGGCAGCCGCGAAACCGTGGCCAAGCCGATGAGCGAAAAGGAGCGGCGCAAGCGCGAAGAAAAGCTGCGCAAGGAATTGGAAGGGCCGTTCCGCAAGTGGCTGAACGAAGACGTCACCTACATCATCACCGATGAGGAGCGCCAGGCCTTCCGCCGCCTGGCGACAGACGAAGAGCGCGAGCAGTTCATCGAGCAGTTCTGGCTGCGCCGCGACCCGACGCCCGATTCGGCCGAAAACGAGTTCAAGGAAGAGCACTACCGCCGCATCGCCTACGCCAATGAGCGCTTCGCCAGCGGCATCCCCGGCTGGAAGACCGATCGCGGCCGTATCTATATTGCATACGGTCCTGCCGACGAGGTCGAGTCACACCCCTCGGGCGGCACCTACGAACGCCCCATTGAAGAAGGCGGCGGCACCACGTCCACCTTCCCGTTTGAGAAGTGGCGCTACCGGTGGATTGAGGGCATCGGCACGGACGTGATGATCGAATTTGTCGATCCGACCATGACCGGCGAATACCGCATGACGATGGACCCGTCGGAAAAAGACGCCCTGCTCTATGTCCCCAACGCCGGGCTCACGCTCTACGAACAAATGGGCATGTCGAGCAAGACCGACCGCTTCAGCCGCACCGACGGCACGCGGCTCGGCACCGGCACCATGCCCTTGCCCAACCGCATGAACCAGTTCGAGCGCCTGCAGCAGTTCGCGAACCTGCAGAAGCCGCCGAGCATCAAGTTTAAGGATCTGGAAGCCGCCGTCAACTCGACGGTGAAGTACAACCTGCTGCCGATCAAGGTCCGCGCCGACTACATGCGGATGACCAACTCGACCATCCTGACCAACGTCACCGCGCAGTTGGAAAAGAAAGACCTGCAGTTTGGCGACAAGGAAGGCGTCTCCAAGGCAGTGGTGAACATCTATGGCCGCATCACGTCGATGTCGCGCCGCGTGGTGAACGTGTTTGAGGATGTGGTCACCATCGAGGTTCCCACCGAACTGCTCCAGGAAGCTTCGAAGGGCTCCTCGGTCTACCAGAAGTCGATTCCGCTGCCTCCGGGCACCTACCGGCTGAACCTGGTGGTGAAAGACATCGTGGGCGGCAACATGACCAACTACGAGATGGCGCTCAGTGTTCCCCGCTACGAGGAAGAGAAGCTGGGCAGCTCGACGCTGGTGCTGGCCGACCTGATTGAGAAGGTGCCCACCAAGTCCATCGGCACGGGGCAGTTCGTCATCGGCGCCTCAAAGGTGCGCCCGCGCGTGACCGAGACCTTCAAGCGCGACGAGAAGATGGGCATCTACGTCCAGCTTTATAACTTCGTTCCGGACGAGAAGACGCAGAAACCGAATGCGCTGGTGGAGTACGAAGTGGTGCGCACGGGCAGCAACGAGAAGATTTTTGAGTTCTCCGAGGAAGTGCAGAAGATGGAGGGCGCCTCGGCCCAGCAGTACACCATCGAGAAGATCTTGCCGCTGCAAAACCTGGAGCCGGGTGACTACACGATCCGGCTGAAGGTGACCGACAAGAACAACAACACGACGCTGACCCCGTCGGCGACGTTTAAGGTGATCGGCTAGAGTTCATTTGGGAGAGTGATGAGTCCACTGCGGCACTGCAAAGTCGCATGGGTGACGCCGCTAGCGCTGCTGGCGGGTCTGCTGCACGCGCCCGCGGCGCGCGCCGTGGAGCCAGGTGTGCTCGCGGGCACGCTGGCTGGCCTTGTCTCCAACACCACGGGCGTGCCTCAGATGGGCGCCACGGTGCTCCTCTTCAACCGCTTTGACCGCCTCGTGGCCCGCGCCGTCACCACCGACCGCGGCAACTTTGAGTTCTTCGCCATTCCCGCCGACACGTATTCCCTGCGCGTGCAACTGGCCAGCTACGTCCCGGCAGTGAAGCGCAACATCAGCATCCAGTCCGGGATGCGCAGTTTCCTCGCCATTAACCTCGCCAGCGTCTTCTCCACGGTGGAGTTGGTGTACATCGCCCCCAGTCAGGCCGCCATCATGAGCGAGGACTGGAAGTGGGTGCTGCGCGGCTCAGGCGCCACCCGCCCCGTGCTGCGCATTCTCGCCGGCGATGTGGACATCTCCGATCCGGCCCGCAAGCGGCTGGCCTCGTCGATGTTCTCCGGCACGCAGGGCATCGTGCGCGTCTCGGCCGGCGATGGCGGAGCATCGACCGCCGCCGGCAGTCAGACCGACCTGGGCACTGCCTTCGCCCTGGCTACTTCCGTATTCGGCGCCAACCGCGTACAATTCAGCGGCAACCTGGGCTACGGCTCGGCGGCGGGCATTCCGGCGGCCGGCTTCAGCACCAGCTATCAACGACAGGCGGGCGCGGAGGCCTTCGGCCCTGAAGTGAGCCTGACGATGAGCCAGATCTTCCTGCCCTCGCGCGCCGGTGGTGCCCTCGGCACGGGCCAGGCCAGCGGCTTGCCTGCGCTGCGCTCCATGTCCCTCACGCTCTCTGACCGGCAGGAGATCACCGAGGACCTGCTCTTCGAATATGGAACGACGCTCGAATCGGTGAGCTTCCTCGACCGCCTGAATGTGCTCAGCCCGTTTGCCCGCCTCACCTGGGGCAGCGAGGAGGAGGGCACAGTGGAACTGGCCTTCTCCAGCGGCGCTCCCCCGACAGAGTTGTTGGGCGGTTTGGGCGAGGGCGACCTGCAGTCGCAGCTTTCCACGCTGAGCCTGTTCCCGCGCATTTCCTTGCGCGGAGGCCATGCGCGTGTGCAGCGCACGGAAAACTTTGAGTTGGGCTACCGCCGCAAGTTCGGCTCACGCACCTTTGCCGGCGCCGTGTTCCGTGAATCAGTATCGAACGCCGCCATGACCATGGCCTCCCCGGCCGGCTTCTACGGCGGCGCGGACCTGCTGCCCGACATCGCCTCCAACAGCTCGGTGTTCAACATTGGCGGATACCGCCGCATGGGCTACGTGGCCACGGTGACGCAGCAGTTGGGCGAGGACCTCTCGGCCACGGTCGGCTATCAGAATGCCGGCGCGCTCGAGCCTGGGGCGCGCGTGCAGTCGCAGAACCCCGATGACCTGCGCGCTGCCCTGCGCCGCACACAGCGGGGCGCGGCTTACATCCGCGTCACCGGGCGTTCGCCCTGGAGCGGAACGCACTTCACCTCCAGCTACCAGCTCACCGACTACAGCGTGCTCAGCCCCGTGCACCTCTCCTTGACACAGCGCGGCGTGTTCGATCCCGGCTTGAACCTCTTCCTCCGCCAGCCGATTCCCGGCGTGCCGGGCCTGTTCTCCGGCCGCCTGGAAGCCACCGCCGAGTTGCGCAACCTGCTTGCGCAGGGCTATGTGCCCGTTTGTTCACCCGACGGCCGCCAGGTGCTGCTCATCCAGTCACCGCGTTCGCTGCGCGGCGGGCTGGCGTTTATCTTCTAGGGCCGCTCAGGCTCGAGTTCCCATTGACCGTTTCTGTACTCCACCGTGGCGCGGGTCTGTTTGCCCGCCGTGTGGAGAACCAGTTCTGCCTGTGATCGCGTTGAGCCAGGCAGAAGTTCGACGCGCGCCGGGGCGACAGCTTTCGGCAGTTGGAAGCGGCCGAGCTTCGCGTTGAGATCGGTTACGCGGTAGTCGAGGTCGCCCGGAGGCGCGATGCGCTCCTCGAGCCACTGGAGGAGGTAGCGCAGCGGATCACCCTCCAGGTCTTCGTCCAGGTCTTCCAGGAGCCGCGTCGGTGTTCGGTGCGACAGATAGAGACCGGCACCCCTTCGTTCATAGCTCTCGCTGACCGGTGCGGTGAGGACTACGGAATTGGGGCCGTCACCCATCATTCGGACCGTGACGCTGGACGCACTCACGGCGATGTCGAATTCGTCACTGCAGACGTACCCGACGGGGCGCCGGTCGAGCAGTAACTCGGGTTCTTCGCCCGCCAACAACCACACCCGGTAAAAGAACGTGTGCCAGCAAGACGTGCAGTCCTGTTGAAAGCCGCCCACTGCGAACAGTCGCTCCCCCGCACCGTCGGGCTCTGACAACCGGATGAACGGCGTCGGATCGTACATAGGAGCGGTGCGGTGAGTCTCGCCGTGATTCTCATTCGTCAGCAGATGTCGCCACGAAGTACTCTTCCAGCGATAGAGATGGAGCGAGTAGTCGCTGCCGCAATTCGACGCGACCTTGGTCACCAGCACCACAAACTCCCGCTGCCCCGACGGATGCAGCAACCGCACATCCTCAACCACCATCCCCAACCCCGCCCGCTCCATCGCCGCCTTCATCGCCACGGCCACTGGCAGCGGGTTACGCACGGTGAGAAACTGAGGCTCCGCCCAGGCCCGCACGGCATCCTTCAACGCTTTCGGCGCGGGCCGCACCGGTTCCTTCGGCGCGAGCCGTGCGATCTCCTCCAGCGTCACCGCGCCCAGCGTGCACGCCATCGCCAGCGCCAATGCAGCCAGCTTCATCGCTCCCCCCGTCACCACTTCCCGTAGCGCAGCTTGCCTTCCACCATCGTCGCCAGCGGCTGGATGGCGCGGATCTCCTCCTCCGGGCAGGTCAGAAAATCGCGGTCAATCATCACCAGGTCGGCATACTTGCCCGGCTCGAGCGAACCCGCTTTCTTCTCGTTGAACTGCAGATAGGCCGCGCCGTTGGTGTACATCCGCAGCGCCTGCTCGCGGTTGATCTTCTCTTCCGGATAGATCACCTTGCCCTCCGTGGTCCGCCGCGTGATCGCCATCCACATATTGAAGAACGGATTGAACGGGTTCACCGCTTTGTCCTTGTCGTGGCCGATCATGTGGTCGCTGCCGCCCGCCATCACGATGCCCGCCTTCACATACGACTGCAGCGGAAAGAAGTAGCGCATCGTGCGGTAGCCGAACACCTTCTCCAGTGCCGGCACATCCAGGTGCAGCCAGCCCGCCTGCACGTCGGCAATCACACCCATGCGCTTCATCCGCTCCACGGCCTCGGCGCTCATGAAGCTGCCGTGCATCACGTGCGAGCGCGTCTCGCGGATGGGCTTCTCTTTGTCGAGCGCCTCAAAGACGTCGAGCAGAATGTCGATGGCCGCGCCGCCCTGCACGTGCGAGGTCAACTGCCAGCCCTTGGCCCGTGCCGCGCTGAAGATGGCCGTCAGCTTCTTGGGCTCCACAAACAGCGTGCCGCGCGCATCGGGATTGGTCTGCCCGTAGAGGTGCCGTCCATACTCGCCATACGGCATGCGCTGGTAGGCCGTGCCCACGCTCTGCCCGCCATCGAGCGTTACCTTGAAGCTGCCGAACTTCAACCAGTCGTCGCCCTGGTTCGTCGTCCATGGCCGCTCGCGGATCTCGCGCACCACGGCCTCCACATCGCGCGAGGCGTCAATGCGCCACGTCAGCACGGAGCGCACCGGCAATCTCTTGGCTGCGTGCAACCGGCGATAGACGGCCACGTCCTCTTCGGTCACCGCGCGGTCGCCGATGCCTGTCAGTCCGGCCGCGGCGTAGATCGTGAGCATGGTCTCCAGCGCCTCAGCCTTTTCCTCATCGGAATAAGCCGTTTCGCGCGGCACTCCCTTCAACAGCTTGGCGGCGTTGCGCAGGATGCCGTTCGGTTCGCCATCGGGACCTTTCACCACTTCCCCGCCCGGCGGGTTCGGCGTGTCGCGCGTGATGCCGCTGAGCTTCAACGCCATCGTGTTCGCGCCCCACACATAACTGCCGTCAAACGCCACCGGGTGGGTCGTGACGACATCGAGATCGGTCTTCGTCGGGAAGCGCTGTTCCTTGAGCCGCGGCGGCAGCGTGCGCGGCACGACGATCCATTCACCGGCGGGCGTCGTGCGGGCGCGTTCGCGAATGAACGTCTGGATATCGGCAATGCTGTTCAGCGGCGGCAGCTTGCGCTTGAATTCGCTCAAGCCGGCGCCCAGCGCATGAACGTGCGCATCGATGAGACCAGGCAGCACCATGCGGCCCTTGAGGTCCACCACCTGCGTGGAAGCGGTGCGGTCCTTGAGCACGGCGGCGTTCGAGCCGACTTGCACGATGCGGCCTTTCTCAATGGAAATGGCCTCGGCGATGGTGAAGCGGGCGTCGGCGGTGACGATGCGGCCGTTGTGCAGAATGAGGTCGGCGGCGGCCAGCGGGCAGACCAGAGCGAGGGCGGTGGACAGGGTCCTCAGCATGGGGGGCACTCCTCTCAAGTGAAGAACTATTATCCTGTAACAGTGTCGTTCATGGTCAATTTGGAAAACAACCTGAAGGCGCTCGAGACGGCCGATGCCCGCGACCCGCAAGAGGTGGCGCGGCAACAGGCCGAGCGCGCGGCGGCCAAAGACGCGGCGCGGCTGTCGGCGCCCCACGCGGCGGCGTTGAAGTCGAGCGCGTTCACCCAGGAGTTGCTCACGGCGGCGCGCGTCGTGGGCCACGCCCAGCGAACGATGGTGCGCTTCCACTGGCGCGACTCGACGCTCGTGCTCGAAGCCAAGGAGAAGCGCATGGAACTCCAGCCGGCGCCCAAGGGCATCTTCGCCGTGTTTTTCGAAAGCGGCCAGGAGAAGAGCCGCGAAGAGGTGAATCTCAAGGGCAAAGCCGAGAAGCTGGCCAAGAGCTGGCTCGAACGCTAAGCAGAACCAGGCTCGGCCACGGGCGGCGCAAAACGCGCTCCCCGCAGGGCCTCCTCCATGGCCTTCCGCGCGGCCTCCAGTTTGTTGTCCCCGGCCGTGAGCGTGGCCGTGCCGAATCGCTTCCCGGTTCGCACGTACAGTTGCCGGATCTCGCCCGGATTGCCCGCCTCGGGCGGAACGTGGATGTCCAGCACCAGCGCCTCCTCGGCCCCCGCATACTGCAGCGGACGAGGCTCGCGTTGCTGCCACTCCGGCCGCAGCTCGCGCAGGATCAACTGCTGGTCGGCGACGTATTCCGGGAGCGGCTTGTCTGAATCCTGCGGCTCCTCGGTGAACAGCAGGCTGCTGAACGGCCCTTCCTCGACGCGCTCCTTGTAGCCTTTGCCCGGCAACTCTTCCCAGTCCCGAGGCGAAGCGTCGAGAATCCAACTCCCGAACGAGGGCATCTCGCCAATCAGAAAGACGGACTGCCCGGCCTGGACGCGGTCGCCCACCTTCACCTCAACCGGCTCGTTGACGCGCCCGCCGTTGAGAAACGTGCCCGCGCGCGAGCCCGAGTCGCTCAGCAGCAGTTTGCCGCTCTCCGCCTTCAGTTCGAAATGCGAGCCCGACAGCGTCGCGTCCCCCGGCACCTGAAACTGCGCCTTCTCCGTCCGCCCTACCACCAGCGAACCGGACTCCGGCAGCGCCTGTTTCGCCGCCGCGCCCGTCAGCACTTCAATCGTGAATGCCATCGCGACCGGCTCCTACTGCTTCACCTTGGCCGTGAGCGTGACCGTGGCCGGCTGCCCCGTGGCCGTCTTCTGGATCGTCGCCACGTGCGCGCGGTCCAGCAGCAACAGCTTCTCGCCGTTCAGTTCCACGGGTTGAAAGGCGGGCGCGAGGTTGGCGGGCTTCGCCGCGTAGCCGAGCGCAAAGCCGATGGCGCTCACTGGCGCGTCGGCGAACTGCTTCGAGGTGTGGGTGAACGAGTCATAGGCGCCGCGCTCGGTGAGCGGCGCGGCGAGTGAAATCGTCCCCTCCGCCTTCGCCCCGGCCGCCACTTCGCGGCCATACGGGACCTTTGGTTCGGAGACGCGCAGCCCCTGCGGCGGGTTCTCCATCATGCGCTTCACCAGCGCCCGGCCGCCGCGGATCTCCACGTAGGCCCAATTCGGATCAAGCGCTCCTTTTTCGTTGTCCCACAGGCGGTCAAACACCAGCAGCGGACCGCCGCTCAGGTTGGTCAGCGTATAGGCGATCTTCACACCGCCCTCCCCGGCTTCGATCTTCGATTCCAGTTGCACATCGCCGTTCATCGGCTTGATCTCCTTTGCCGCCTTGCGCTGCGCCGGGGCGCAGGCGGCCGCGAGCAGGCAGAGCAGGGCGGTGGCCCACGGCTGTCTCAATAGAACGTCCGTTTCGGCAGGCCCTTCTCTTCACGGAACTTGTTCTCAGACATCTCTTCGTTGTCGTAAGGCGGCAGCCCCGCCGCGCGCAGTTCCGAATTTTCGATGGGCGTGCCCGCCTTCGCTCCCGTGTTCGTGCCCATCGAGTTGTCCAACTTGCCCTTCTGCATATCGTCGCAGTGGACCAGTTCGTGATAGAGCCCCACCTCGGGCGGCCGGTTGCCTTCCTGCGCCCAGTCGGCTGTGTTGTAAGGCGAGCCAGGCCCCCCGGAGAGCTTCGTCTTGTCCGGGTCATACCAGACCTGTGTATCGGCGGCAGGCCCCTTCGTGCCATCGGCCTTCAGGTAGCCCTCGCCGCCCGTGGGCGGCCCTGGATCGGTCCAGGCGGCATTGCCGTCGCCGGGGTCGGTCTTGTGGATGCGCGTCTTCTTGCCCGAGTCTTCAAGCGACTTCAGCAGTTTCTTGCCGCTTTCGGTTTCCTTGATCTTGTCCAGGTCACGCACCACTTTGGCCTGGAACTCCGGCGTCCCTTCGATCGTGATGTTCTTGCTGTACTCCGTCACCACGGAGCCATCCGGCAGTTGCACGGCCTTCGGGAAGCCGCCGGACAGCACGTGCCCCAGCGCCCCCATCGCCGCGCCCAGCATCGCGCCCAAGCCGCCCATGCCGCCCACCATGCCCACCAGCACCGTGGTTTCGCCCGACGCCACCGCATCCGGCGGGCCGACGCAGATCATCATGTCGCCGATCCGCGCTTGCGGCATCATGCTCACCAGGGTCGTCCATGCGCCCATGACGATCGGTCCGCCGACGTGGGGTATGGGAGGCGTGCCCGGCGTCTGCATGGGGCACACATGGTTGTCGGCCACTCGCGAGGCGGGCTTGTTGCCGATGAGAACGGTCGGGGCCCCGACGACGATGGTGCCGCCGTGGACTGACGAATCTCCGATTCTGGCCGCTGGTGAGCCCATGCGAACTTCTTCCCGATTCTACAGCACACGCCGGCGCGTGCCGCGCGCGTACCTCCTCCTACTGCATACTGCGCGAATCGTACTCCAAAAGCGTCAACAAAAGCATCTGCGGCCCCAGCCAGGCACGGGCGGGTTCAAACCACTCCTTGTAGGAATGGGCATTGTCGGAGCGCCCGCCGCCGCCCAGCGTCACGGCCGGGATGCCCAGGCTCATCGGCAGGTTGGAATCGGTGGAGCCAATGCGGTACGCCGGGGTCAGCCCCAAGGCGCGAATGGCGGCCGCAGCCGACTCGGTGAGCGGGTCCGTCTCAGCCGTCTTCCCCGCAGGACGCATCCCCACCAGTTTCGTCTCCGCCTCCACCTTCGCGCCCGACGCCGCGCGCTTCGTGTTCTCCGCCTCTACACCTAAGCGAATGGCCGACATGAGCGCCAGCTCGATCTTGTCCAACTGGCCCGGATCGGTACTGCGCAGATCGACCTCAAACCAGCACTCCTCGGCGATGGCGTTCACCGACGTACCGCCATTGATGCGACCGACGTTGAACGTCGTCTTCGGCGTGGCCGGAACATCGAGATCCGCCAGTTGCGCCGTCACACGCGCCGCGGCATGGATCGGGCTGGGCCGGCCAAAGTTGCCGTAGCTGTGCCCGCCGGGTCCGCGCAGCGTCACGCGGTAGCGCTTCACGCCCGTACCCCCGTTGGCGATGTTCGCCGGGTTGGTGCCGTCGATGGAGATGAACGCCTTCAGCTTGTCCTTGTGCGGGCTCTTCTGGAACAGGTACTTCACGCCGGCGAGGTCTCCCAGCCCCTCTTCGCCCACATTGGCCACAAAGAGCAGCGTGCGCCGCGTCTGGAAGCCGCCTTCATTCAACGCCTCGCCCAGCGCCAGCAGCGCCGCCAGTCCGCGGCTGTCATCAGCCAGCCCCGGACCATACCAGCGCGCCCCCTCCTTGCGCACCTTCACATCGACGCCCGGCGCAAAGGCGATGTCGAGGTGTGCGGCAATCACGAGCGTGTCGGGCGACGCGCCCCGCCGCCAACCCAGCACGTTCCCCTGCGCGTCGATCTCCACATCGGCCAGCCCCAGCTTGCGGAACTCCGCCGCCATGAACTTCGCCCGCTCCTGCTCATGAAACGTCGGCGCGGCAATCTCAGCGATCTCCACCTGCTTGGCCAGATGCCGCTCGTGGCTGGCCTCGAGATAGGCCAGCGCCTTGCGGACGGTGGGGCGCTGGGAAAGGGGAGTCTGAGCGCAGAGTAGGGTCGCCGTCCACAGACAGGCGCACCTGAATGCAAAGTGCATTTCTTGATTGTAAAGGGGAGCCGAAATCCCGGCCTTGCTACGAGTTCAGCAAACCCGCCGCCGGACCCGTCGAGTCGGCAAACCGCTCCACCGGAGCACCGAATGCGTCGAGCATCGACACGAACACGTTTGCCAGCGGCGAATCGGGACCGTACATCAGGTGCTGGTCCGTGCGCAGCCGTCCGCCCGCCTTGCCCGCCAGCACGAGCGGCAGGTTATGCGGATCGTGCTTGTTGCCATCGCGAATGCCCGCGCCAAACAGCAGCATCGAGTTATCGAGCACGGTCGAGTCGCCTTCCTTCATACTCTTCAACTTCTCCAACAGGTAGGCGAACTGCTGCAGGTGCCACTGCGAAATGCGGAAGTAGTCGCGCAGCTTCTCGTCGTTGTTCTGGTGGTGCGACGAATCATGGTGACCGCCGCCCACGCCATCGAGGAACCGGAAGCTCTGGTTGGTCACCTCGTTGCCGAACATGAAGGTGCAGACACGCGTGGAGTCGGTCTGGAAAGACAGCGCCATCATGTCGAGCATCAGGCGCACATGCTCGGGGAAGTCCTTCGGAATGCCCGCCGGTTTGGCCGACTCGTCCAGCGCCACGCGCGGCTTCCAGTTGCTCTGCTCGGGCGCCGAGGCGCGTGCCAGGCGCGCTTCGAGCGACCGCACCACCGTCAAATACTCATCCATGCGGTGCTGGTCGGCCTTGCCCAACTGCCCGCGAAGTTCCTTGGCGTCGTCGAGCACGCGGTCCAGCAGGAGTTGATCCTGCTCGGCCGTATCCAGGCTCTGTCCCGTGGTGGCGCGGAACAGCCGCTCAAACACCGAGCGCGGATTGATCTCGCGCGCCAGCGGCTGCGTCGGCCCGGCCCAGGCAATGTGCGAGCCATAGATGCGCGTGTAGCCGACGTTGCGATCCACACCCGTGGTCACCGGGGTGACGGCCAGTTCCAGCGAGGGAAACGGCGTGGCCTTGCCCGCCGCGCGGGCGGCCAACTGATCCATGCTCACGCCGTTGCAGCTGATGTCGACGCCCAGAGTTTTGGAAATTGTCGTCGAGGTGAGCCAGCCGGAGAGCTTCACATAATGCCCGTCGCCGCTCTTGCTGCCCTGATTCCACAGATTGGTGAAGACGTTCAGATAAGGCTTGAACTCGGTGAGCGGCAGCAGTCCTTCGCTCAACTCCCACTCGCTGCCCGCGCCCTTCAACTTCGGCGTCCATGTCGGCTCGTGCATCCCGTTAGGCACATAGAGCGCCGCCATGCGCACCGGTGCGCCGCCCTTGGACATCTCAGCCGCGGTGGCCCGCGCCGGCATCATGGCTTCCAGCCACGGCAATCCCAGTGCCGCGCCTGTGCCGCGCAAAAGGGTACGTCTGGAAATGGTCCGCTTGCTCATCTGGGCTCCGCCTCTCTTGGAGTTGCGCTGCCGCCAACAGGGATCCGCGCGTCGCTGCCGCGCTGGTACCGGAAGGGAACGCTCAACACGATCTCTTGTATTAAAGTATGCGCCTGATAGCCATCTCGCCGCAACGCCTCCATGATGCGGTCCACGGCGCAGCGGTCCGACAGGCTCAGGCCGCGGCCCAACGCGTAGGCGAGCATCTTCGAGGAGAGGTTCCGGATCACCTCATCCTTGCGCGTGGCGAGGACCTTCTTCAGCCCGTCCACGCCGTCAAATTCCGTACCGTCGGGCAGCACGCCGCGCGCGTCGATCGGCTTGCCCGCATCCTGTTCGCGCCAGCGTCCCACCACGTCGTAGTTCTCCAGCCCGAACCCCATCGGATCGATGCGGCTGTGGCAGGAGGCGCACACCGGGTTGGCGCGATGCAGCTCCAGCCGTTCGCGCAGCGTCTTGGGAGCTTCGCCCGCGTGGTTGTCCTTGAGCTCAGGCACGTCGGGCGGCGGCGCCGGCGCGGGCGTGCCCAGCAGATTTTCCAGAATCCACTTGCCGCGCAACACCGGGCTCGTGCGATGCGGATACGACGAGACTGCGTGAATCGCCGCCATGCCCAGCAAACCGCCGCGATGCTTGCCGGGCGGGATCTTCACCTTGATCGGCTGCTGCCGCAGCCCCTCGATGGTGCCGAAATTGTAGTAGCGCGCCAGCTTCGTCGCCACCACCGTCCAGTCGCTATCGAGCAGATCGGTAAGCGGCAGGTTGCCCATCAGAATCTCGTGCAGAAATAGGAACGGTTCATGCCGGATGCCCGACATCACCTCCGGCTCATAGTATTCGGGAAAGAGCTTCTCATCAGGCTTGATGTCGCGGCCCAGCTCGCGCGTGCCGAGCCATTGCTCGGTGAAGTTCTCGGCGAATTCGCGCGACTTCTCCGCCTTCAGCATCCGCACCACCTGCCGCCGCAGTGTCTCCGCATCCTGCAGTTTGCCCTCGCGCGCCAATCGCATCAGCTCGGCGTCGGGCATCGAGCCCCACAGGAAAAACGACAGCCGCGAGGCCATCTCATACTGCCCGGCCAGGCGCGGTTCGGCCGACTCGTTCGGCGCTTCGGCATGAAACAGAAACTTCGGCGACACCATCACGCCCGCCATGGCGTAGAGCACCGACTCCTCCCAGTTCATCTTCTTCGCCCGCGCCGCGTGGTAGAGCTTCACGTAGCTCGCCACCTCGCCCGGCCGCACCGGACGACGGAAGGCGCGCGGCACGAAAACCTCCAGCACCTTGTAGACCGCTTCCAGTTCGGAAACATCGCCGCCGGGCTCAACCGGGATCATGACGCTGCGCGAACGCGGATCGCGGTTGCCGTAGTCGAGCGCCTCTTTGGCGGCCTCCAGATACTTCTCGGCGTGAATGGGCGACAGGAACAGCGTCTCGGCGGCGTTGTCGAATCCCTCGCCGCCCGCGCCATCGGCGGGCAGGTTGCGCCCGGCGTTCACCGGGATGTTCAGCAGGTCGCGCACCGTGGCCGTGTATTCAGTGCGATTCAGGCGCCGCACCATCGCCCGCCCCGGCGTGATGCCCGTCGCGCAGGCTTCCACGCGCAGCGAGGTATCGACCCAATGCGTGAAGGCCTCCTTGGCATCCAACGACGGCGCCGGCGCGCCCTTCGGCGGCATCTCGCCATTCTTTACGCGCAGCGCCGCCCGCGCCCAATTGCCCTGCTGCGCCAGCATGGGCTCGCCGGCGACGAACTTCATCACATCGAAGCCACCCACGGCGCCCTTGCCAAAGTGACAGGCCTTGCAACTAGTGGTGAGGAACGCCTGCGCACGGGCAAAGTCGTAACCCGGCTGCGCGGCAGCGGGCAGAGACAACGCGAGCGCGAGCATTCCAATTCGCATGGTCTCTACTGTATATCGAACGAGGCGGCTCTGGTAAGCTGCGCGCTCAGTGCGAATGCCGCGGCAGATCCTTGCACACGTCGTGATACTTCACGGCGAACTCCAGGCAGGCGCCGCTCTCCAACTGCCCCACGTAGGTGCGATACATCTCTTGCCACGGGGTCTGGTGCGGCGGCACGTCGATCTTCATCTCGGCGCGCCGGGCGGCGATCTCTTCGTCGGAAACCAACAGGTCCACCCGCCGCGCATTGAGGTCGATGCGGATCTGATCGCCGCTGCGCAGGATCGCCAGATTGCCGCCCACGGCCGACTCCGGCGACGCATTCAGAATCGACGGGCTCGCCGAAGTGCCCGACTGCCGCCCGTCGCCAAGCGTCGGCAACTGCGTCACGCCCTTCTGCACGAGCGACGCCGGCGGCAGCATGTTCACCACCTCGGCCGCGCCCGGATAGCCCACCGGACCCGCGCCGCGCACAATCAAAATCGAGTGCTCATCGGCCCCCAGATCGGCATCGTTGATGCGCGAATGATAGTCCTCGGGACCATCGAACACGATCGCCTTGCCCGTAAACGCGCCCTCTGAGCCCGGCGTCTTCAGAAACCGCTCGGCAAACTCCTCGCCGATCACTGAGGTCTTCATCAGCGCCGAGTTGAACAGGTTGCCCGTCATCACCAGGAATCCGGCGTTCTCCTTGATCGGCTGCCCGTAAGGCCGGATCACCTTGTGGTCCACGCTACGCGCCGTCGCGTAATTCTCGCCAATCGCCTTGCCCGTCACCGTCAGTGCGCCGGTGTGGATCTTACCCGCCTGCATCAACTCGCCAAACACGGCCGGCACGCCGCCCGCCAGGTGATAGGACTCGCTCAGATACTCACCCGCCGGCTGCAAATTCACCAGCAACGGAATCTCATGGCCGATCGTCTCCCAGTCCTTGATCTCGATCTCCAGGCCAATGTGCCGCGCGATGGCGGCGATGTGCGGCGGAGCGTTGGTCGAACCGCCAATGGCCGAGTTCACCACGATCACGTTCTCAAAGGCCTCGCGCGTCATGATCTTCGACGGCGTGAGGTCTTCGTGGACCATGCCCACAATGCGCCGCCCCGTCTCATAGGCCATCTGCGCGCGCTCGCGATAGGGAGCGGGAATCGAAGCGCAGCCCGGCAGCGACATCCCCAGTGCTTCGGCGAGCGAGTTCATCGTCGTCGCCGTGCCCATCGTGTTGCAGTGGCCGATGGAAGGCACCGAGGCCGCCACCAGATCAAAGAACCCTTGCAGGTCGATCTCGCCCGCGGCCATCATGCGGCGGCCATCCCACAGCGCCATGCCGGATCCGGCGAGCTGCCCCTTGTGATAGCTGTTCAACATCGGGCCGCCGGAAAACACGATCGACGGCAGGTTCGCCGTTGCCGCCGCCATCAGGCAGGCAGGCGTCGTCTTGTCGCAACCCGTCGTCAACACCACGCCGTCGAGCGGATAGCCATGCAGAACCTCGACCAGGCCGAGGTAAGCGAGATTGCGGTCGAGCGCCGCCGTCGGGCGCCGGCAGCTCTCCTGAATCGGATGCACGGGAAACTCAAACGGCACGCCGCCCGCGTCGCGGATGCCATCGCGGATGCGCTTGGCCAGTTCGAGATGATGCCGGTTACAGGGCGAAAGATCGCTGCCCGTCTGCGCGATGCCGATGATGGGCCTGCCCCCTTGCATCTCCTCACGCGTGATTCCGAAATTCGGATAGCGCTCCAGGTAGATCGCCGTGGCGTCGGCGTTGGCCAGGTTGTCGAACCAGTTGCGGCTGCGCAGCCGGCCCTTCGTCTCATGATTGGGGTGTTCGTAGGGGGGATAAGGAAGCTTCGGCATTGCGAAGCCTTAGTTTACCGAATGTCGAAGGAAGCGCTCTTTGACGCCGGCTGGAAGGCCAACGCGGCCGAGTTCATGCAATAGCGCAGCCGCGTCGGCTCGGGGCCATCGGGGAATACATGCCCCAGGTGCGCGTCGCAGCGCCGGCACAGGACCTCGTCGCGCAGCGTGCCGTAGCTGTCGTCGGTCTGCGTGTAGAGGTTCGCCGCCGCGATGGGCGCATAGAAACTCGGCCAGCCCGTGCGCGAATCGAACTTCGTCGATGACGAGAACAGCGCCGTTCCGCAGCACACGCAGCGGTACAGCCCCGCCTCGTAGTGCTTATCGAATTTCCCCGTGTAGGCCATCTCCGTGCCCTTCTCGCGCGTCACCTGAAACGCCAGCCGGGTCAGACGTTCCTGCCAGACTTCGTTCGGCAGCGCGATCTTCTGCACCTCCGACACCCCCAGGCTCTTGCCATCGGCGGCGAATTCCTCAATGCGCACGCGCTCCCGCGAAAGCGATGCCGGCGGCGGCGTCCCGGTTCGCGTGCCTTGCTCGACAGGCTTCAATTCGACGCGCGAACATCCCGCCAGCCCAACCGCGCCGGCCAGCCACTCGCGCCGCCTCATGCTCACGCCGCTCCCAGCGCCTTGTGAACCGCCTCGGCCGTCTCGCGGCCGCTGATCGCCGCGCCGCCGCAGGTCTGCGTCCAGCGCGACGCGCAGGCCTCGCCCGCGAAGTACACACGCTCGGCCACAGTGCGCCGCAGCGCTTCGCGGGAACGCCCGTTGCCCGGCGTGGCCGTGGCATAGGCGCCGAGCGCCCACGGATCGCCCGCCCATTGCGTGAAGCTGCCTTTCACCAGTTGCTTGTCCACATCGCTGCCGAGCATATGGCGCAGGTGATGCATCGCATAGTCCACCGCCTCGCGCTCACCCGCCGCTGACAGCTCCCAGGCAAAATCACCACCCACGAAACCGACCATCAACGGCAGGTGAAACGGGAAGCTGAGGAAGTAGATGTCGCGCTTGCCGCGCTGCTCGCGCAGCAGATCGTCAAAGTCCTTCAGCCCGAATAGCCCGCTCTCACGAAACTGCAGCGGGATCTTCGCCAGCAGGCCCATCGGCACATCGGCAATCGCATCGCGCTTCCATTCCGGCAACACCGGGTCGAAGCGGATCTTCTCCGCCGCGAGCACACCCGTCGATGACGTCACAATGCATGCCTTCGCCCGCACGGTCCCCTTGGCTGTCTCCAACTCCACACCCTGCCCGCTGTAGCGCACCGTCCGCACCGGCGTGCTCAACTCCACCGCCACCTCGCGCCCATAGCGCGCCACCAGCGCGCCATAGCCTTCCTTGATGAGCAGGTTCGGCTCCACGTCGGTGCCGATCGTCAGATAGTCCACCGTCGACAACTCATCCAGATCCACCGCCGACGACATCGGCCCATGAAACGTCGCCACGGCATCCTCCACCGGACCGCGCCGCTTCAGCCACGCCTCACCCGACTTGTCCTTGCCCTGCTTGCCGCGCTTCATCATCACTTCGTCCAGGCGCGACTCTTCATCCGCCTGGCGCTTGCGCTCGTCATCGGTAGCGCGGCGGTCACCCAGCCATAGGCCGTCGAGATGATTGTTGTGCTCAAACAGCGTGAAGCCCCACTCGCGCGCCAGCGGCGTGTAGGGGTTGTCGTCGGCCTTGTGCAGCCACGCGCAGCCGCGGTCGAAAGGAATACCGAACGTGTCGCTCTCGGTCCACGCCCTGCCGCCAATGCGGTTGCGCGCTTCGAGCACAACGACCGAACGCCCCAATTCCCGCAGCCTCCGCGCCGCGTTCAATCCCGCCGAACCCGCGCCGATGATGGCTACATCCGCGTTCGCCGGAGCCTGCCCTTGCACCAACGCCCCGCCAGCCAGTGCGGCCAGAGCGCTTCTCCGAGTGATCCCAGTCATGGGGCCAGCATAGCGCGCCGCGCCTCCTCAGGACCATGGCAACATAAATCGCGGCAGCCAAGCTTGCTCAGTATCTGTGGGAAACCATCACGCGCGAACAAGCTCATCTTCTCGCCGTGAGCGAAGAGCAGGCATCGCAACCCGCCGCCAAACCCGGCGCCTGGAACGTGAAACAGGAACTCGGCCACCTGCTCGATTCCGCCGCCAACAACCACCAGCGCTTCGTCCGCGCCACGCTCCATGGCCCATACGAAGGGCCCGGCTACGCACAGGATGAATGGGTTCGCCTGCACGGCTACGACGAGCTACCCTGGGCTACGCTCATCGCCCTCTGGCGCGATTACAACCTCTTCCTCGCCCGTCTGGTCGAACGCATCCCCGACGAAACGCTCGGCACCGAATGCCGCGTCGGCGCTTATCCGCCGCTCACGCTTGGCTTCCTGATCGACGACTACGTGCTCCACATGCAGCACCATCTCGACCACCTGCTCGGCCGCGAAGTGGTGACGCAATACCCGCGCCCGGATGTGAAGATGTAGCCGCTAAAAGCGCCACTCCATACCGATCAGCGGGAACAAACCGATCTGCTCGTTCTCCTGAATCGTGTTTGCGCGGCGGTCCCAGCTATAGCTGGCCAAATTCTTCCGGTTGATCACATTCTGCGCGCCGATGAAGATGAGCAGCGGCTTGTCGCGCACGATGAAGGTGCGGTCGAGCCGCACGTCGATGCGCGCATAGTCAGGCAGGCGCTCGGCGTTGACACGCTGCAAATCGAAGATCGGCCGCCGCTGTCGCGTCGACTCGGTGAGATCGAACGGGGTGTACGGCCGGCCCGTGAGATACGCAACGCGCGCCGAAAGCTCCCAGTTCTTCGTCAACCGGTAGCCGCCCACGGCGTTGAACACACGCGTGTAGTCGAACGAACCCGGCCGCATCACGCCATCCAGCCCCGCATGGCGCGTCTTCGAGAAGGCCACGTTCATCTGCCCAAACCAGCGGTCAGTGAACTTCTTCTCCACGAACAGCTCCACACCCTGCGCACGGCCGCGGCCCGCGCTCGTCAGCGGAAACAGAATCTCCCGCACATCAAAGGTGTCGCCGATACTCGCCAGCGTCAGTGTGCGGAACTGCGACGACACCGGGTAGTCCTTGTAGTTCTTCCGGTAGCCCTCGACGGTCACGCGCAGCGTCGGGCTCACGATGTAAGAGAAGCCCGTCACGTAGTGGTCGGCCCGCCACGGCAGCAGGTTGCGGTTCTGGGCAAAAGCCGAGAGGAACACGAAGTAAGGCTGTTGGAAGTAACTGCCGAAATTCGCCCGCCAGCTGAGCTTGTCCGTGATGCGGTAACTGACTCCCACACGAGGACTGAAGCGCGCCCGATCCAGGTAAGAGTAGCGGTCAATACGCCCGCCCCAGGTCAGATTGAGGCGGCTCGTCACATTGGCTGAGCTTTGTAAATAAGCGCCCAGTTGGTTCGTGACGAAGCTGCGCTTCAAATCGAACGCGTTCAGCGTGCGGTCCAACGAGTAAGGCGAATCGCTGCCCAGCGGCGAGGCGATGTCGTAGTTGATGCGGAAGATCTTCACGCTTCCCCCGGCCTGCAGCTTACCCAGCATGCCGGCATAGGAGGTCAGGTCATATTTGATCGTGCTCTCGCCCTCGCGCGAGTTATCGCGGAACACCACCGGGCTCGTGTTGATCAGGTCCTCCACGCTCGTGCCGGGCGGTGGCAGGGTGTTGTAGACGAGGTCTTTCACCTGCTGATCGACACTCGCCTCCGAGTGGCTCACGCCCAACAGGCCAACGCCCTTACTGCCGAACAGCCGTTGCCAGTTGAAACCGTTGGCGCTGCGCCATCCCTGATAGCGGATGTCGAGGTTGTTCAACTCCGCGCTGTCGAGAGTCTTGTCCTGAATGGCGCCAAGCCGGATTCGATCTACACCGGTGATGCTCACGCCCCAAATTCGATCGCGCGGCGAGAAATCGTAGACTACCTTGTTATTGAACGTATAGACGGCCGGTACGCCGCCAACGCCGATGTCATCGGTGAATAGATCGAGGAAGCTGCGCCGGATGGAACTGATCCACGCCCCCTTGCCCTTGGCCAGCGGACCCTCGAAGATCGCGCCCGCGCCGGCAAAACCCAGCGTCGCCCTACCGCCGAAGCCGTCGCGCTTGCCCTCGCGTTGCGTCACCTGCAATACGCTCGATGTGCGGTTGATGTAAGGCGCTGGATAGCCGCCGGTGAGGGAAGGTGGTGTCCTGAATCAGCGCCGCATCGAGAATGCCCACCGTGCCGCCAGCCGAAGCGAAGTTGGCGAAGGCGTTGATATTGGGGATCTCCACGTTGTCGACGATGAACAGGTTCTCCAGCGGTGAGCCGCCGCGCACGATAATGTCGTTGCGAAAGTCGTCCGAGCCGATCACCACGCCCGGCAGCGTTTGAATGTAGCGGCTCACATCCTGCAGCGCGCCTGCCGTTTTGAACACCTCCTCGTTGGTCACCAGGAAGCTTGAGCTCTTAATTTCCTCCGGCTCGACAAACACACTGGCCGTCACCGTCACCGATTCACGCTGCGCCTCCAACTGGGCCATTTTCAATTCCACCTGGGCCGTCAAACCGGCGCGCACCTCCACGGCCGCGTTCGAAGTGGCGGCCGCCCCAGCGCTCTTCAGAGCCAGGACGTAACTGCCGGGCCTCAGGTCGGCAATACGAAACTTGCCATCGGCCCCGGTTTGCGCGCAGCGACCCGTGTCGGCGACGCACACTTCCACGCCCGCCGCCGAGGCCCCCGCGGCATCCGAAACGACCCCCTCCACAGCGCCGACGCCAGCGGTGTCCTGCGCCCAAACAAACGAACACACCAGTAGTAAGGAGAAAACGGACCGGATCATGCCTCTCTTCAGACGCCCCGCGCCGCCCCCCGGTATCAGAAAATTGCCCGGCGCTGTATCCTCAAAGTGGATGCAGGCCATCGTATACACGGAAACCACCGTTTACGCCCCGCCCGAGTCCCTCGCCGCCGAAGCGCCGTACCAACTCGCCATCGTGGAATTTGCCGACGGCTCGCGCCGTACGGTGCGCATCGCCGGCCCCGCGGTCTCCATCGGCGACGAAGTGTCGCTCGTCGAAGAGCGCGCCGGCGTGGCCTTCTTCCAAAGGACCTAAACCGTGCAACTCGCCAATCGTATGTCGCGCCTTCTGGTGGAGGGCGCTTTTGAAGTTCTCGTCAAAGCCCGCGCCCTGGAAGCCCAGGGCCGCTCCATCATCCACCTTGAAATCGGCGAGCCCGATTTCGCCACCCCGCCCCATGTGGTCGCCGCCGCCAAACAGGCGTTGGATGACGAATGGACCCACTACGGCCCCACCCAGGGCTTTCCCGATTTTCGCGAAGTGATCGCCCAACACATCGCCTCCACGCGCAACATCCCCGTCAGCGCCAACATGGTCTCGGTCGTCCCCGGCGGCAAGCCCATCATCTTTTTCCCCATGCTCGCCCTGCTCGAGGAAGGCGACGAGGTCATTTTCCCCAACCCCGGCTTCCCCATCTATGAGTCGATGATCGCCTTCCTTGGCGCCAAACCCGTACCCGTGCCGCTGGTGGAAGAGCGCGGCTTCTCCTTCGACCTCGACGTGCTCCGCTCCAGCCTCACCGACAAGACGAAGATGGTCGTCCTCAACTCCCCGCAGAACCCCACCGGCGGGCTCATCCCCCCCGAGGACATGGCCGAAATCGCCAACATGCTGCGCGACCGCGACCTGATGGTCCTCTCCGACGAAATCTACTGCCGCATCGTCTACGGCGAAAAGCCCGTCTCCATCGCCTCCTTTCCCGGCATGCAGGAAAAAACGATCATTCTCGACGGCTTCTCGAAGACTCATGCCATGACCGGCTGGCGCCTCGGCTACGGCGTCATGCCCCCCTGGCTCGCCGAAGCCGTCAACAAGCTGATGGTGAACTCCAACTCCTGCACCGCCAGCTTCACCCAGCGCGCCGGACTTGCCGCGCTCACCGGTCCTCAGGACGATGTCACCAAAATGGTGGCTGAGTTCAAGCGCCGCCGCGACGCCTTCATCGCCGCCCTCAACACCCTGCCCGGCTTCCGCTGCCGCATGCCTGAGGGCGCCTTTTACGCCTTCCCGAACATCACCGGCACCGGCCTCCCCGCCAAGCAGCTTGCAGATGATTTGCTCCAACAGGCTGGCGTGGCTTGCCTGGCCGGCACTGCCTTTGGCGCTTACGGTGAAGGGTATCTTCGCTTTTCCTACGCCAACTCTCTCGAAAATCTGCTCGATGCCGTCGAACGCATCCGTTCCTTCCTGGCCCGCTAAGCCCCGCCAAATGCAACTGGGGATCGTGCTTCCACGATCCCCAGTCTTCACTCTCAGTGCAACTGCAATGCGTCAAAGGCGCATCTGATCATTACGCAGTGACATGCTCCGTACGGAAACGGGCCATGATCTCCAGCATCCGGTCCTTGGCATGAAGCTTCAGTTTCTTCAGCCGGACCTCTTCCATCTGTTCGTCGTCGCTCAGGTGAGCTTTTGACTCCAGATCATTCAGCCGGAGCTCGAATTCGTGATGCTGTTCGTAGTTCAGCCGGAATTCGGGGTGCGTCATCATCAGATGCGCCTTCAATTCTTCATCTGTTTTAAGTGCTTCCACGAGTGGGTCCTCCTTGAGGTGAGGTCGCCACGCCGAGTCTTTTGAGGTTGTGCTGTTTGCTCGGTGGGTGATCTTGAGGCAGCATGTGCTGTTCTCTGGGACGTTGGCCAACCGGTCTCCGTTCCCGCCCCAAACTTATCATGTTCCGGGGCGTGAGGCAACGGCAATCGGTACTGCCTGATGAGGGGGAAACCCCCACTCCCAGCCAAAGCGGACATGTGCGTACAGGAGAGGCAGTCACCCACCAGTCCGGGTGGACAAACTGGTGAGCCGGGCGGGACTCGAACCCGCGACCCTTTGATTAAAAGTCAAATGCTCTACCGACTGAGCTACCGGCCCGATCGTGCGCACTGCGCTCCACGAACGCCGCGCGGGGGGACAGCAACCACGATAGCACACACCCCATCCCAGCCTTCTCCCGCGCTACCATCGCAACATGTATCGCCTCGCGTTGACCGCCCTGCTCACGCTCGCCTCCGCCGCCCAGGCCGAACACTGGCCCGCCTTCCGGGGCGCCGCCGCCCAGGGAACCGCGCCTGGCAAACTGGCCTCCTCCTGGAACGCCGACTCCACCGCCGGCCCGGCGCGCAACATCCGCTTCCGCGTGCCCGTCCCCGGCCTCGCCCACTCCTCGCCCATCATCTGGGACGACCGCATCTTCCTCACCTCGGCCGTCAGCGAATCCGGCAACGCGCCCCTCAAGGTCGGCCTCTATGGCGCGGGCGACCCCGCCGACGACAACGGCCGCCAGAACTGGGTCGTCCTCGCGCTCGACAAGCGCACCGGCAAGACCCTCTGGCAGCAGACCGCCCAATCCTCCGCCCCGCGCACCAAGCGCCACACCAAAGCCACCCACGCCAACTCCACCCCCGCCACCGACGGCAAGCGCCTCATCGCCTACTTCGGCTCGCAGGGCGTCTACGCCTATTCGCTCGATGGCAAGCTGCTCTGGAGCAAGGACCTCGGCGCCTTCGACCTCGGCCCGCAGGGCTACGACCTGCAGTGGGGCACCGCCAGCTCGCCCGTCCTCTACCAGGACAAGGTCATCCTGCAGTGCGACCAGAAGAAGGGCTCGTTCCTTGTAGTCCTCGACGCCGCCACCGGCAAGGAGATCTGGCGCGTGAACCGCGACGGCGTCTCACACCATAGCTGGTCCACGCCCGCCGTCATCGCCGCCGCCGGCCGCACACAAATCGTCACCAACGGCTGGCCCTACATCGCTTCCTACGACCTCGCCACCGGCAAGGAACTCTGGCGCTTGAAGTCCCTCGGCGACATCGTCGTCCCCACCCCCGTCCTCGCCCACGGCCTCATCTTCATCACCAACGCCCACGGCGGCCCCGCCCCGCTCTACGCCGTGAAGCCCGACGCCAACGGCGACATCACCCCCGCCGCCACCACCACCACCAGCCCCGGCCTGGCCTGGATGGAGCCCCGCAACGGCGCCTACATGCAGACCCCGCTCATCCTCGGCGACCTGCTCTATTCCTGCTCTGACCGCGGCGTCCTCAAGGTCTACGACGCCCGCACCGGCAAGCTGCAATACACCCAGCGCCTCGGCGAAGGCACCACCGGCTTCACCTCATCGCCCATCGCCGCCGGCGGCAAAGTCTACTTCGCCAGCGAAGAGGGCGAGGTCTACGTCATCCGCGCCGGCCCCCAATTCGAACTCCTCGGCAAGAACCTGCTCGGGGAAATCGCCATGGCCACCCCCGCCGCCAGCGACGGCGTGCTCTATTACCGCACCCGCGGCCACCTGGTCGCCATCGCCGAGTAGCCGCCAAAAGGAAAGGCCGGGGACTCACTTGTCTCCAGCCCCTCTCCCACTCAGCAAGAATCAAAACAGCAGCTTTAACCCAAATTGCAGTTGCCGGGCGAATTCGCCTGGCTCGTAATGATCCCGAACGAGCCCGACGTCACCGTCGTATTCGGGTTACCGAATTGCACCCGGTTGAAGGCGTTGAACGCCTCGGCGCGGAACTGCAGGCGCATGCGCTCGGTGACGCTGAACTGCTTGAATAGTGAGAAGTCCACGTTGTTGGCGTACGGGCTGAGGATGTCCGGCAGCCGTGTGCCGAGATTGCCGAACGTGAACGGCCCCGGCTGGCTGAACACGCTTTTATCAAAGTAAGCATTCAGCCGGTCGCGAATCGGCCCGTCCTTCTTCCCGCTCGTGCCGTTGTTGTTGGCCCGCGCCGCCTTTGTGAAAAGGCCGATGCTGTTCGTTGCCCCAATCGACAGCGGTGTGCCGGTTTGCAGCGTCACGATGCCATTCACCTGCCATCCGCCCACGAACAGATCGGCCGCGCGCGACATGGAACTCCCCCACCGCCGCCCCTTGCCGAACGGCAGTTCAAACACGCCGCTGAGGATGGCGCGGTGAGGCTGGTGGTTCGACGTCACTGTTTTCGAGATCGAGATGTCGTAGCTGTTCATGTGGCTTTCTTCGTGCGCCAGGTTCTTGGAGAACGTGTAGTTGCCCTCAAACGTGATGCCCTGCGCGTAGCGCTTGGAAAACGTCATCTGCAGGCCGTGATAGCTCGTGTTGCCGCCGTTGGAAAACAGCGGGTGAATGTCGCCAAACTGGGGATACGGCCGTAGTAACTGGCTCCGCGCCACAGTCCGGTTGGCCAGCCCGCCGCCCAGCCCGCGCCCGAAGAACGGATTGGCCACCTGCTGGTTCAGTTGCGAGCCCAGCGACAGATTCCGCGGATCGATCTGGTTCAGCGTGAAACCGCCCTCACCGCCGCGCGACTGTTGCCGCCCACCGTTACCCACATACCCGATCTCAAACAGTAACTGCCCGGGCAACTCTCGCTGTATCGTCAGGTTCCATTGCAGCGTGTACGGCGTCACTTGGTTGCGCAAGGGAGCCTCGATGGTGCCCCCCGCGCCCGTCAGCAATCCATCCGCCGCCCCCGGCAATGGCCGAAAGCCGTTCGGAAATGGGTTGCGCAGGTAGTTCAACGGCGTCAGCCCGTTGTCCAGGCTCGTCACCCACACATAGTCATTGCGGAATCCATACGGACCCACCGTGCCTTGCGCGGCCATGGTCGAGGGTCCGAACAGTTGCCCGAATCCGGCCCGCACCACCGTCTTTGCGTCCACCTGGTAGGCAAGGCCCACGCGCGGCGCGATGTTGTTGTAGTCGCCTTCGTACTGCCGCCGAGGATTGCCATTCACACCAACGAACACCACACCGCCGGTCAGACTCGAATACCCAGGCACGTTGTTCAGCGGCGATGGCGCCGAGGGGTCAAACCAGTTCATGCGGTCATAGCGTTCCGTGCGCGGAATGTCGAAGTCGTAGCGCAGCCCCAGGTTCAACGTCAGCTTGTTCGTCACGCGCCAGTCGTCCTGGATGTAGAAGGCGTGATAGGTGCTCGCCGAAGCCACGTTCTTCCAGCCTTGCAGCAGGTTGCCACTCGACCCCGTGCCCAGCAGGAAGCTGGCGAAGCCGTAACCGGCCGTCGCCGACGCCACCGTCGGATTCGGCCCCTGCGTGAATCCCGCGTTGAAGCTGAAAGCGCCTGCGTTGCGCGCCTCCCACACGTTGATCAACAGCAGCCGGCCCTCGTAACCCGCCTTCAGGGAGTGCTTACCGCGCACCTGCGACACGTTTGACAGCAGGCTCCACGAATTGAAGCCCGACTGCCGGTGGTCGCCACCGCCCAAACTCCGCTGGCCCGCCACGCCGATGCTCGGAAACATCGCCCGGTCCGCCGTCGTATCAATCGAACTCGGCAAGCCCAACGAGGAAGGCAGGAACCCGAGACCGTTGTTCTCGTACAGATACTTGTTGCGCGCGAACGCAACACGCGTCGTCCAGATCGTCGATGCGTTCAGCGTATTCGCGTAGTCGAGCACGGCGTTCGTGCCCCAATCGTTCAGGTTGATGCGCCCTTCGGCCACGCCCAACTCGCCGGGAAACAACTGCGGCGGCGCCTGGTAGGAGCGGCGGTAAGAATAGCGGCCAAAGATCCGCTGGGTCGCCGTCAGATCATGGTCAATGCGCACGTCAAAGTTATCGGTGTCCACCTGCGCAGAGCCTGCATTGTAAAAGTTGTTCTGGTTGGTGCCCGGAATGCCAGCCTGGTTCGCCTCCGGCCACCACCGCAGCAGGTTGCGCGACACAGGATCAAACCGGTCGGCCGGAATCAGGTTGCCCGGAAACGCCGTGCGGATGCTGCCGCTGCCCGCCGGATTGGCCCGCGTCGTCAGCGGATCGTAAATGAGGATCGGCCGCCCCACACCCGCCGCCGTCTGCGAAAAATCACCGCGCCGCTCGAGCGCCGTAGGCACTGTCGTCTGCGCCTCGGAAAAGCTCCGCTGCCTCAACATCTCCAGCGACGTCATGAAGAACGTCCGGTCTCGTTTGATCGGCCCCTCAAACACCCCGCCAAATTGATTCCGCTTGAAACTGCCCAGTTTGATCCCGCGCCCGTTGTTGAAGAAGTTGTTCGCGTCCAACTTCGAGTTGCGCAAAAAGTTGTAAGCCGTGCCGTGAAACTCGTTCGTCCCGCTCTTGTACACCAGGTTCAACACAGAACCCATCGAGCGCCCGAACTCGGCGCTGTAGTTCTGCGCCTGCACCTTGAACTCGGCCACCGCGTCCACGCTCGGAAATACCGAAATCCCATGGAATCCATTCACCGTCGGAAACGCCGCCGACGCCCCGTCCACCAGCGTGTCCATCAAACCGCCGCGCACGCCATTTACAGAGTAACCGACCTGATTATGTGAATTTCCAATGCCGCCCGTCACCCCCGGCGTCAGCCGGATCAGCTCATATACGTTGCGCGTGTTCAGAGGCAACTCGCGAATGCGCTTGTTGTCCACCACCTTGCCCACCGACGACGTCGTCGTTTCGATCACCGCCGCATCCGCCGTTACCTCGATCGTCTCGCTCAACGCGCCCACGGAGAGCGTCACGTCCACACGCGCCTGCTGGTTCACCTGTAGCCGCACGCCCTCCTGCCGGTAGGTCTTGAATCCCGTCGCCGTCACCTCCACGGCATAGCTGCCGATGGGCAGCAGCGGCGCCGTGTAGGCGCCCTCGTTGTTGCTCAATGTCTCCACGCGCGCGTTCGTGCCGGTGTTCAATACCACTACCTTCGCCGACGGCACCAGCGAGCCCGAAGCGTCCTTCACAATCCCCAGAATCGTGCCCGTCGTCGACTGCCCCAGCACGCTGAGCACCGACAAACCGGCCAAACATAGCAATCCACCAATTTGAGAAAGCTTCATATGGAACTTAGGGTACCGACCCCTCGTTTCGGTTCCATGAACACCCCGTCACGATGCGGTCTATCCTTACCCCTGCGCGCCCGCCGCCGCCCGCACGGCCCCCTACCTGCGGTATGCTGCCCCCATGCGCTTGAGAGCCACCACCCTCGCCACCCTTGTCTGCGCCCTCGGCCTCTGTGCCCTCGGCGAGGCCGCCGACTGGCCCCAGTTCCGCGGCCCCAACTCCGCCGGCATCTCCCCCTCCACCAACATCCCCGCCTCCTTCGACCCCGCCGCCGCCCGCTGGAAAACCGCCCTCCCCGCCGGCCACTCCTCGCCCATCGTCGTCGGCAAGCACATCTTCCTCCCCGCCTTCGACGGCCCCAAACTCTTCCTCATCGCCCTCGACCGCGCCTCAGGCCGCGAACTCTGGCGCCGCGACATCCCCCGCCCCCGCACCCAGGAACTCCACAAAACCAACTCCCCCGCCTCGCCCACGCCCACCTCCGACGGCCAGAACGTCTACGCCTTCTTCGTCGACTTCGGCCTCATCTCGTTCACCCACGACGGCCGCGAGCGCTGGCGCCTGCCGCTCGGCCCCTTCAACAACCCCTTTGGCCAGGCCGCCTCGCCCGTCCTCTCCGGCTCCACGCTGCTGCAGCCCTGCGACGCCGAATCCGGCTCCTTCTTCCTCGCCGTGAACAAGGACACCGGCAAGGTGAAATGGCGCGTCGAACGCCCCGAATACACGCGCGGCTTCTCCACGCCCATTCTCTACAAGCCCGCCAACGGCCCCGCCCAGGTCCTGCTCGCCGGCTCCTATCAGCTCACCGCTTACCAGGTGGAAACAGGCGAAGTGGTTTGGTATTCGCGCGGCCTCACCTGGCAGTTGAAGCCCACCCCCGTCATGGACGCGGAGAATATCTACGTCCTAGGCTGGGCCGGTGAGGCCGACCCCGGCCAGCAGGAAGTGATCCCCACCTTCCGCGAAACCCTCGACAAACTCGACGCCAACAAGGACGGTAAGTTGAGTAAGGAAGAGCTGGCCGCGACCTACCCCAAGATCCCCAAGGAATGGGTCTCCTACGACCTCGACGTCGACGGCTACTTAGGCGAGCGCGACTGGAAGCTCTACCAATCGAAGCGCTCCGTCGTCAACGGCATCCGCGCCATCAAACTCGGCGGCTCCGGCGACATGACGCATAACATCAAGTGGACTTACTCCAAATCGCTCCCCAATGTCCCCTCGCCCCTGCTCTACAACGGCGTGCTCTACATGGTGAAAGACAGCGGCATCCTGACCACGCTCGACCCGAAAACCGGAGAGGTCCACAAACAAGGCCGCCTGCCCGGCCTCCAGGAGCCCTTCTACAGCTCCCCCATCGCCGCCGACGGCAAAGTGTTCGTCATGAGCGAAGGCTGCAAACTCGCCACCCTCAAGGCCGGCCCCGAATGGGAAGTCCTCGCCGTAAGCGACTTCGACGACATCTGCCACGCCACCCCGGCCATCGTCGACAACACTGTCTACATCCGCACCCGCGGCGCGTTGTATGCGTTCGGACCGGAGAAGACCACGGCGCAGCGCTGAACCGCGCCCCGAGTGCGGATTACGCCTCTACTTCTCCAACTCCACCTCAATCTTCTTCGACTGCGCATCCATCGCCACAATCTTGAACCGCCGCACCTGGCCTTCGCGCAGCGCGTTCGGGTCCATTGACGGCCCGCCGGACTTCCACTTCGCCGCCAGCATCGCCGACAGCGAACCCAGGTCCGCCGAGCCGCTCCCCTTCGCGCCCGCTTCGCCCGAGCCCGAACCGGACAGCCGGCACATCGCGTGCACGCCCTCGCCCAGTTCCACTTCGGCCCGCTCGCCGCGCATCTTCACCACGCGCCCGCTCACCACTAAGCCCACTTCGCTCTCGGTAATGAAGATATCGGCCGAGGTCGGCTCCAGCGCCTTGATCGACAGCCGCAGCCTGCGCCGCTCGTTGTCCACCTCGGTCACCTGCGCCTTCACCGTCTGCCCCACCGTCAGCGCTTCCTTCGGGTGCTGCAGCCGCTTCTCGCGTGTGATGTCGCCGATGTGGATCATGCCTTCGATGCCGTTCTCCACTTCGACAAACGCGCCGAAGTTGGCCAGGCTCGTTACCGGCTTCTCCACAATCGAACCCACCGGGTACTGCCGCACCACCTCTTCCCACGGGTCGCCGATGGCCTGCTTCAGGCTCAGCGAAATCTTCTTGTCCGCCAGGTTCACGCCCAGCACCACCGCCTCGACGTACTCATCCACCTTCAGGATGTCGCCCGGCTTGCGAATGCGCTTGTCCCAGCTCAGCGCCGTCACGTGAATCAACCCGTCCACGCCCGGCAGCAGTTCGATGAACGCGCCGAAATCAGCCAGCCGCACCACCTTGCCCTTCACGCGGTCGCCCACGTGAATCGTCTCGGCGGCCACTGACCACGGGTCCGGGGTCAACTGTTTCAGGCCGAGCGAAATCTTTTTCTTCTCCCGCTGGACCTTCAGCACCTTCACCTGAATCTGCTCGCCCGTCTTCACAATCTCATCGGGCTTGGCCACGCGCTGCCAGGCCATGTCGGAGATGTGCAGCAAGCCGTCCACGCCGCCCAGGTCGCAAAACGCGCCAAAGTCGGTCAGGCTGCGCACGGTCGCCATCATCACCGTGCCTTCCTGGATGGCTGAGAACCGCTCTTCCTTGGCCTTCGCCGCCAGCTCTTCGAGCACAATGCGGCGGTCCACCACCACGTCTTCTTTTTCCGTATCGAGCTTCGTGACGCGGCACTCAATCTGCGTGCCCACCAGCTTTTCCATCTCCGCCACGTCGCGCGCGCCGCTGCGCGATGCCGGCATGAACGCCGTCGCGCCCACGTCCACGCGCAGGCCGCCCTTCACCACCTCGGTCACCGTGCCGGAGATGACCGCCCGGTCGTTGAAGGCCTGCTGCAGCCCGCTCCAATCCTTCGGAACGGCCACGTGCACCTTCGACAGCAGGTAGAACCCTTCCGGATGCCGCCCGGTGATGGTCACCGATACCTGGTCGCCCGGCTTCACCATCACGGTGCCGTCCGGCGCCGTTACGGTGGCCAGCGCCAGCGCCCCTTCTGACTTGCGGCCGACGTCGATCAGCACGGCGTCTTCACCAATGGAGACAACCGTGCCGTTCACCGATTCGCCGACGGCTTCCGTCGAGTGGCGATGCTCGCTCTCAAATTGCGAGAGGATATCGCCGAAAGATTCTTCTGGGGTGGAGCCGGTCTGGTCGTTCTGAACCGGATCTTGGGGGGCAGTGGGATTCATGCGAGAAAGCTAAAGTTCCCCCTCATTCTGGCACAACGCACACGCGCCTCGCACGCCCCGTGCCGTTACAACCGGTAGACATCCTGCCGCCGCCGCGCCGAGAGCAGGTACCACATCAGCGGACTGTTCTTCTTGTGCCGCCCCACCTCGTTGGCCCCCAGCGAGACCGCCTGCCCGGGGCCGATCTCTCCGCCCGAGGCCGCGCACATGCCGCCTTCCTCCCGCTTGTTGCCATACTGCTTCGATTTCAGCGTAGGGTCGAATTTACCGTACGGGTCGTGGACAACAAACTCCAGGTCCATGCTCGACGTCATCGGCCGGTAGTTGCGGTAGCCCACGATCAGGATGATGTGCCCCGCCACGCGCTCGTGATTCACTCCCGTCATAACCGGATAACCCGCGTCAATATGCTGCACGATCCAGTCGATTGCTTCCCATGACAAGCCAAAAGACGCCCGCTCGAACTCATACTGCGGAAACTGCTCCTGCAGCCACCAGCGGAAGTTCTCGTGCGCGTTCTTCATCTTCTTCTGCGGGCGCTTCGGGTCTTCGTTGATCGTCTTCTTGATCTTGTGAATCTCCCCCTTCACCGCCACCTGCGCCCCCGCGTTGCCCGATTGCAGGTAGGCCGCGAACATCTTGAGCACGGTCGCCTGGCAGGTCGTGTGGTCCGGTTGAATGAAATAGGGAACCGGTAAGACTTTACTCCGCGCCGCCATAAACCCTCCCACGCTCTATCATGAGCTCAGTGCCGCCGCACGACAATCCATCCCTCGACGCCGCCCCCTCCTGGCGCATCCGCCTTCAGGACGTCGCCTGGCTCGCCCTCTTCGGCGGCCTCGCCGCGGCCAGCAGTTCGCGCAACGACGCCGAGATGGAACTGCTCACCGCGCTGGCCGCCTTTCAAATCGCCGAGCCCCGCTGGCGCAGCCTCCACACCCCGCGCGGCGCCTGGCTCTCGGTCTTCATCAAGCTCCTGCTCAGCTACCTCCTCATCGGCGTCACCGGCGCCATCAACTCTTCCTACTACCTCATCCTGCTCGTCCCCATCGTCTCGGCCGCCACCCTGCTCGGCGCCTGGGGCACCGTGCTCATCTACGCCCTCGCCGTCGGCAGCTATCTGTCGTTCCTGCTCTTCCTCGATTGGGACCGCTACTTCCTCCCCAATTCGCAGATCCAGGAACTCGCCCTGCGCACGCTTCTGCTGGCCATGGTCGCCTTCCTCACCCACACCCTCGTCAAGGCCAGCCGCCAGCAGGCGCTGCGCTATCAGGCCACCGCCGAGAAACTGGCCGCCGCCAACCGCTCTTTGCAGGCCGCCGAAGCCGCCGTCCGGCGCTCCGAACGCCTCGCCGCCCTCGGCCAGCTCACCGCCGGGCTCGCCCACGAGCTGCGCAACCCGCTCGGCACCATGAAAGCCTCCGCCGAACTCCTCGTGCGCAACGCCCCCGCCGAACCGCCCGTTGTGCGCGAACTCTCCGGCTACATCGCCGAGGAGGTCGACCGCCTCAACTCCCTCATCACCCGCTTCCTCGATTTCTCACGCCCCCTCCAGCTCCACTACGAACTGCGCAGCCTCGACGAGGTGCTCGACCGCGCTGTCGCTGAAATCGAACGTCACCAGCCCCCCTTCAACGTCACCATCTACAAGAACTACTCCACCGCCGTACGCCCCTTCCTGCTCGACGCCGTCATGCTCGAGCGCGTCGTCTCCAACCTGCTGCTGAACGCCGTCCAGGCCAGCCCGCCCGAAGGCGTCATCACGCTGAAGACCCGCGCCTCGGACGGCACCGTCGAAATCGCGGTGATTGACCGCGGCTCCGGCATTGCCCCCGAACACATCGAGAACATCTTCAACCCCTTCTTCACCACCAAGCCCTCCGGCACCGGGCTCGGCCTCGCCATCGTCTCGCGCATCATCGATGAACACGGCGGCAAAATCGCCGTCGAATCCACGCCCGGCGAAGGCAGCGTCTTCCGCGTTGTGCTCCCCGCGCGCATTGAACCCCAGGCACCTTCTTCCGGCGTACCTACTTCAACAGATTGATGCAAGTGTTGATGATCAACGCATTCACGAAGTCGATGAGAAAGGCCCCCACGATGCTGATCGCAAAGAACGCCTGTGGCGCCGGACCGAACTTGCGCGCCACCTCGCCCATGCAGGCAATCGCATTGGCCGAGGTCCCCAGCATGAAGCCGCAGTAGCCGCTTGCCATCACCGCCGCCGTATAGTTGCGCCCCATCACGCGAAAAACAAGATAGCGGCACAGCAACAGCACCAGCGCAATTTCCGCCAGCAGAATTACCAGCACCGGCAGCGCCAGGTGAACCAGTTCCCACAGCTTCAGCGTGAGCAGCGCCATTCCCATGAACAATTCGAGAGAAATATGTCCGATTTCATCCATCTTGTGCTGGGAGATGTGAAACCACCCCGTGGCATCGTCGAAGTTGCGGATCACCGCCGCGCAGATCATCGCGCCGATGTAGGCCGGCAGCGTCAACCCCCAGGCCTCAAATCGCGCACTCACCAGCGATCCGGCCGCCATCGCGATGCCGATCGCGATCACGTTCCCCAGAAAGGTGCTGTCGGGCGGTTCCTCGATGTGAAACGAAGCGCCGTCCTTGCCGGCCTTGGCATGAAGATCATTGTCGCGGATGAGCTTGCCCCCCACCCAGCCGCCCATCAGTCCGCCGGCCACGATCCCAAAGATCGCCGCCGCCAACCCCGCCGCCGTGCCGCCCGCCACCCCCACGCTCTCAAATGTCGGGCCAAACGCCAGCGCCGTCGCCGGACCGCCGGCTTGCGACACCGAACCCGCCAGCACCCCCATCAACGGATGCAACCCCAGCGCCGTCGCCAGCGAAACACCCAGCACGTTTTCCAGCGTCACGCCGGCGACGGAAACCAGCAGCGCATACAACACCAGCTTGCCGCCGATCTTCAACAGCCGTAGGCTCGCGCTCATGCCCACCGTGGTGAAGAAGCCGATCATGAGGATGTCGCGCAACGCCATGTCGAACTCGAAGTTCACCACGCGATCGCGCAGCGCCACTACGGCGATGGCATAGAGCAACCCGCCCGTGATCGAAGCCGGAATGTTCAACCGGTCCAGCGCCGGAAACATGCGCTTCAGCCATGCCCCCAGCACGATGCCGAACCCGGCCAGGCCGAGCACCTGTATCACCGACAGCTTGATCGTCGGAACCATCCGGCCTCCCTCTATGCCGGCTGGTTAGAGTCCGGCCTTCTTCCATAGATCATCCACGCGCGCGCGCACCTCGGGAGCCATCGTGATCACGCCCGGCCAGCGCCGCGTGAAGCCCTCCTCGGGCCACTTCCGCGTCGCGTCCACGCCCATCTTCGAACCGTAGTTCGGCAAACGGCTGGCGTGGTCGAGCGAATCGACGGGACCCATCACGAACTCAATGTCGCGCTGCGGGTCAATATTGTTGAGAGCCTGCCAGGCCGTCGTGCTCACGTTCTGCACGTCCACTTCTTCATCGACGACGACGATCACCTTGGAGAACATCGCCTGGCCCAGGCCCCAAATGGCATGCATCACTTTGCGCGCCTGACCGGGATAGGTCTTCCTGATGGAAACAAGAATCAGGTTGTGAAAAATACCTTCGGCGGGCATGCAGATATCGCGCACCTCGGGCAGTTGCATGCGCATCAGTGGAAGAAAAATCCGCTCGATCGCTTTGCCCATGTAGAAATCCTCCATGGGCGGCGGACCGACAATCGTGGTCGCGTAAATGGGATTCTTCCGCTGCGTGACGCAGGTGACGTGGAAGACGGGATAGTCGTCTTCAAGCGAGTAGAATCCCGTATGATCGCCGAACGGGCCCTCCACGCGCAACTCGCCCAACTCCAGATACCCTTCCAGCACAATCTCCGCGTTGGCCGGCACCTCGATGTCCACCGTCTCGCACTTCACCATCTCCACCGGCTTCTTGCGCAGGAATCCCGCGATCATCATCTCGTCCAAATCAGGCGGCAAGGGCAGAATGGCCGAATACATCGTCGCCGGGTCGGCCCCGATCGCCACCGCCGCCTCCATGCGCGTCACCTTGCCTTCCTGCTTCAGCCGCCGGTAGTGATCCGCCCCCTGTTTGTGCGTCTGCCAGTGCATGCCCGTGGTGCGCTCATCGTAGATTTGAATGCGGTAACAGCCGCAGTTGCGCTTGCCCGTCACCGGGTTCTTCGAAAACACCATCGGCAGCGTCACAAACGGACCGCCATCGCCCGGCCAGCACGTCAGCACCGGATAGTCGTGCAGCGAGAATTTCTCGCGCTTGATCACTTCCTTGCACGGCCCGTCGTTGACGATCTTCGGAAAGAACGCGCCCACTTCGGCCAGCACCGGCAGCATCTTCAATTTGTTGAGAATGCCCTCCGGCATGCGCATTTGCAGGTATTCGGCGATCCGTTGCGCAATCAGGTCGACCGAATCCACCTCCAGGGCGATCTCCATCCGCCGGTCGCTCGCAAACGCATTAATGAGCACCGGAATCGTGTGCCCCTTCGGCTTCTCGAATAACAACGCCGGCCCGCCGCGCTTCACCGCCCGGTCTGCAAACTCGGTAATCTCCAGCACCGGATCCACTTCGAGCGATATGCGCTTCAGCTCGCCCGCCTTTTCCAGCGCGGCGATGAACGCCCTCAGATCTTGATAGGCCATGCCTTCTCCTTCATGCACCTGCCTGCGGAATTCACTGCTCCCTCACGCGCACAGCCGCTTTCGTCTACTCTAAACAATTTGGGACACACTATGACAAATCGCACTGCTTTTGTTACTGGCGCGAGCCGCGGAATCGGCCGCGCCTGCGCGCTCGAACTCGCCCGCTCAGGGGCCCGCGTCGTCGTCGCCGCGCGCCAACGCGAGAAGTTGGAAGAGGTGGCCGCCGAAATCCGCGCCCTCGGCGCCGAGGCGTTCGTTGTCGAAATCGACCTCGCCTCGCCCGCCTCCATCGTCCAGGCCTTCGCCGCGGCCAAGGAGTTCGGCCCCGTCCACATCCTCGTCAACAACGCCGGCATCACGCGCGATACCCTCGCCCTGCGTATGAAGCTTGAGGACTGGGAGGCTGTGCTGAATACCAATCTGACGGGTGCGTTTCTCTGCATCCAACAGGTGCTGCAAGGTATGATGCGCGAACGCTGGGGCCGGATCATCAATATCAGCTCCGTCGTCGCCGAAGCGGGCAACGCCGGCCAGTCCAACTACGTCGCCTCCAAGGCCGGACTCATCGGCCTCACCAAATCGCTTGCCCAGGAGATGGCCAGCCGCAACATCACCGTCAATGCTGTCGCCCCCGGCTTCATCGAAACCGACATGACCGCCGTGCTCGGTGAAGATCTCAAGACCGGCCTCCTCGGCCGCATCCCGCTGAAGCGCCTCGGCAAGCCCGACGACATCGCCGCCGCCGTGGCCTTCCTCGCCAGCGACGGCGCCAGCTACATCACCGGCCACGTGCTCGACGTCAACGGCGGCATGTACATGTAGCGCCTCACGCCACCACATTCCGCGGCGCACCCGCGAAGTGCGCCAGCACGTTGTCCACAGCCAGCGCCAGCCCCGCCTCCAGCGCCTCCGGCGTGATGCCCGCCGCATGCGGCGACAGCACCACATTCGCCATCCGCGTCAACGCATGGTCCGGCGGCAGCGGCTCGATGTCGAACACATCCAATCCCGCGCCAGCCAGGTGGCCAGTCTCCAGCGCCTCCAGCAGCGCCTCTTCCTCCACAATCGGACCGCGCGCCGTGTTCACCAGAATCGCCCCTCGCTTCATGGCTGCAATCCGCTCCGCCCCCAGAAAGCCGCGCGTCTGCTCGCTCAACCGCAGATGCAGGCTCACCACATCGCTCCCGGCCAGCAATTCGTCCAACGCCACATGCGCGAATCCCAGCTCCGGCTTCGGATGCATCGTCCACGTCACCACCCGCATCCCGATCGCTTCCCCCAGCCGCGCAAACCGCCGCCCGATCTCGCCCAGCCCAATCACCCCCAGCGTCTTGCCATGCAACTGCACCATGCCCCCGCGCGGCCACTCGCCCGCCCGCACGCGTCCGTCAATCAATGGAATGCGCCGCGCCACCGCCAGCATCAGTGCCAGCGTGTGTTCGGCAATCGAGGTCGCCGACACCGCCGGCGTGTTCGTCACGCGGATCCCCAACTCGCGCGCGGCATCGAGATCCACATTGTCCGTGCCCGTGCCCCAAATGCTCACCATCCGCAGCCCCGCGCACCGCTCCATCACCCGCCGCGTGATCTTCGTCGACGATCGGATGTTCACCATCGCCTCGGCCCCGCGCACACGCTCCACCAGCACATCCTCCGCGCCCGGCAGCGAATCGAAGTGACGCACCGCGTACGCACTCCGCAACCGCGCAAACGAAGGGCTCAGCCCCAGCACCACCGGCGCATCATCGGGAACAGCGACGACCCTCACTTCCGCCGCCGCTCCAGCTTGGCCAGGAACTTCGGATGCCGCAGCACGTCACGATTCACCACGCCGTTCGGAATCTCTCCCCGCGCCACCGCCAGCACGGCATCGCTCGCCTCCGTGCCGTTGTCGTTCATCAGCTCCGTGGTCCACGCCAGCGCATGCGGAGCCACAATCACGTTGTCCAGCGCGAACAGCGGATCATCCTTCGGCGGCGGCTCCACCGGAAATACATCGATGCCCGCCCCGGCAATCCAGTTCTCCCGCAGCGCCTTCACCAGCGCCGCATGCTCCACAATCGGACCCCGCGCCGTGTTGATGAAATACGCCGACGGCTTCATCAGCCGGAAATGCCGCTCCTGCACCAACCCCTTCGTCTGCGCGTTCAGCAGCGTATTCACCGTGACGAAATCCGATTCGCGGAACAGCGTGTCGATGTCCACCAGTTCCACCCCCAGGTCCTTCACCTGCTCCTGCGTCACCTGCGGATCACAGGCAAGGAACCGCCCGAAGCCCAGGCTGCGCGCCTCGCGGAACATCTCCTGCCCGATGTTGCCGCAGCCCACCGAGCCCAAAGTGCGCCCGCCGATGCTGATGCCCATCTTCGGCAGGTTCCCGCGCCAGCCGCCGCCGCGCGCCACGCGGTCCTGCAGCAACAGGTTCTTCGAGAGCGCGAAGATCAGCGTGAAGATCGCCTCGGCCACCGGACGCCGCACCGCCGCCGGCGTAATCGTCAACGCCACGCCCGCTTCCGTGAGCGCCGGCACGTCGATACGGTCGTAGCCCACACCCCAACGCGCCACCACCGCCAGGCGCTCCACTCCCCGCAGACTGTCCGCATTCACCTTCGTCGCCAGCGCGAAGATCGCATCGTAGCCGGCCAGCGACTCCGGACTTGCAAACTTGTCCGCATCCGTCTGCAACCGGTCAAACGCAATCCCCGCAACGCCCATAAACTTCTTCCGGCACACGAAGTCCAGCGGCTCGGCTGCTTCGGTATAGAAATCGTCGGAGATTCCAATGCGGAACACGTCGCTCACTCTTTTCCTCCACTCGGCACACCACCCGCCTGGACGGGCGTCGCGGCCGATTGATAGATCGCGTTGAGCACGAATTTGAAGGTGCCCACCGTCTGCGCGCGAAACTGCGGCCGGAACCCGAACATCACCACGCGGCCCTTGCCGAAACGCGCTTCGGCCAAAATGGTTTTGCCCAACACAGCCCGTTCGCCGGAAATCCAACCGCTCGCCAGCAGGTCGCGCCGCGCATACCGCGCCACGCTCCGCACCTCCTGCTCGTCTTTGTTGAACTCCCGCAACAGCGACACATCCCAGGCCATGCCCCCGCTGGCAAACGCATACGCGTTCTCCGGCACGCCCCAGGCAATCGGATTCGCCGTGTCCACTTGAATGCGTATAATCGACCCCGGCGAATAGTAGCCGTTGCCGTTATCATCGGACCGCGCGCTCACCCGCAGCGGCAGCGGAAACATCTGCAGCGGCAAATCCGTCGCCGAGTCGAACGCGATCAGCGTCCCGCCGCCGCGCACAAACGCCGCGATGTGCCCCGCGCCCTGCAAACCAATGCCGCCCGTGAACTCCTCCCGCTGCAGCGCCGGAATGCTCTTGGCCGCGCGCAACGTGCCGGTGGGCTGCCCCGGCCGCACACCATGCAGGATCGACGTCATCGACTGGTCGGCCAGCAGCAGCACGTCAAACTGCTTGACCCATCCGCCCGCCACCATCGCGGAGTTGTTCAGCTTCGTGAATGGCACGCGGAAATCGTCCAACACAAACTGCGTCCAGCCCGCGTCCATGTTCGAAACATACGGATCGTAGATCGCCACGCGAGGCGCACGCACATCGTAAGCCGCGCCGGCGAATTCACTTTCGCTCGCCTGCCCGTGCACGAGCCACTCGCCCTTGCCCGACCGCCTCACGCGCTTCCCCGCGCTCAGCATCTCCGCGATCGTGCGGAACGACGCCGTGTGCCGGTAGTCCGTCGAACCCACCGTGGCCTCCAACGCGCCCGCGCTTTCGAGCGATGCTTCAAATCCCTCTTCCACCCGGTGCACCTCAACGCCCATGTTCAACGGCAGTGTCCAACCGGCCACATCATACGGCTTCTTCGTCGGTCCGCTCTGCCCCGTGCGCAACTCCGGATAATCCTGCTTCTCCATCAAATCGACAAGGTAGTTCCGGAACGGTTGCGCCGCACGCATCACATACGTGCCCGCGGGCCACGACTTGCCGCCCGCTTGAAACGGCGATTTCGCCCGCTCCACCTGCACGCCTGCCAACTGCAGCCGCCGCATCATGTCCATCGCCGCCGGCGCGTCCCACTGCTGCGCGGGCACGACGTACGCATACGGCCCGCCGCGATTTCCCTTCTCCACCGCCGCCCGCGCCAGCTCATACGCCTTCCACAGGAAGTAATCCGAACGCGTCGCCGCCAGCTCCAAAATGGCGAAGTCCGCCGTCAGCATATAGTCGATCGCCTGCCGGATGCCCCACTTCCCGCCCAGCCACGGCATCGAATAGAAGATGCTCGACTCTTTTGTCGGCATGCCGTTGCCGAACCGCTCCGGCAAATCGCTCAGCGTGTATTCCCCCGGCGTGGCATAGCTGTGCAGCGCCGTCTCCGTCAAAATGCCGTGCATGTTGTGAAACTTCGGCGCCGTGCGCAGCCCGCCGTTCCACCACGCGTCGTAGCCGTGATAGCTCAGCACGCCCGTCTTGCCCTCGCGCGCGAACCGCTCCCGCATGGCCGCGCCGATGATGCTCACACCTTCCAACACCGAGGGCGGAATGTTCGGATTCAGCGGCTCGGCATACGGCGGCACAAAGATGCGCGCAGGAAACGCCGGTGACTGGTGCTGGTTATAGATGATGTGCGGAAACCACTCCTCATAGAACATCCGCGACACATGCCGCGTCTCAACCAGGTTCATCATGAACCAGTCGCGGTTGTTATCGTGCCCGGCGTACTGGTGATACAGGTGCGGCAGCGGCGCCAGTTCATATGGCGTGCCCACGTTCCGCCGGTACCAGTGCGCGATCCAATCCAGCCCGTCCGGATTGATCACCGGCACTTGCAGCAGGATCACCCGGTCGCGAATCCGCCGCGTCTCCTCGTCCTCACCAGTCACCATGCGATAGGCCAGGTCGAAGCTGTGCTGCACCGGAGCCACCTCGCTGGCATGCAGCCCCGAATCGATCCACACGATCGCCTTGCCTTCGCGCGACATCCGCCGCGCCTCCTCCTCGGTCGCCTGCCCCAGCGCCATCTTGCGATTGAGCGCCTTCCAATGCTCCAGTTGCTTCAGGTTCTCTTCGCTCGAAAGGTAGGCCACCAGCATCGGCTTGCCGTTGGCGCTCTTGCCGAACTCTTCGAGCTTGATCCGTGGACTCGTCTGCGCCAGCTTCCGGAAGTAACCGGAAACGTCGGCATAGTCGGCCAATTTGTAATCGTCACCGGGCGTGTAGCCCAGGTGTTCACGTGGCGAGGGGACCTGCGCAAGCAGCACTTGCGCGCTCAACAGGGAGGCGAGCGCAAATGCGGGAACGATACCCCTGATCGTAGGCGTCCGCATAATGTGGACAATGATACTATGCCCGATTCGCAGAGCCTCACGTTTCGTGTCGGCCTGATCCAGACCACCAGCGGCCCCGAGCCCGCCGTCAACACCGAGCGCCACGTCGAACTCGTTCGCGAGGCCGCACGCCGCGGCGCGCAGATCATCTGCCTGCAAGAGATGTACCGCTCGCCCTACTTTTGCCGCGAGGAGAACGCCGACCTCTTCGATTGGGCCGAAACCGTCCCTGGCCCCTCCACCGAAGCCTTCGCTAAAGTGGCCAGGGAACACTCCGTCGTCATCATCGTCCCCATCTTCGAAAAACGCGCCACCGGGCTCTATCACAACTCCGCCGTCATCCTCGACGCCGACGGCTCCACGCTCGGCCTCTACCGCAAGATGCACATTCCGGACGATCCGCTCTTTTTTGAAAAATTCTACTTCACCCCCGGCGACCTCGGCTTCCGCGCCTTCGACACACGCTACGGCCGCATCGCCACGCTCATCTGCTGGGACCAGTGGTATCCCGAAGGCGCGCGCCTCGCCGCCCTCGCCGGCGCCAACATCCTCTTCTATCCCACCGCCATCGGCTGGCACCCCTACGAAAAGGCCACCCACGGCGCCTCCCAGCGCTCCGCCTGGCAAACCATCCAACGTTCCCACGCCATCGCCAACGGCATCTACGTCGCCGCCGCCAACCGCATCGGCTTCGAAGGTCCGCCCGACAACGGCCTCGAGTTCTGGGGCTCCTCCTTCATCAGCGATCCCTTCGGCGTCATCATCGCCGAAGCCCCCATCGACAAGGAAGAGATCCTCATCGCCGAATGCTCCACCGCGCGCATGGAAGAGGTGCGCCGTGGCTGGCCCTTCCTGCGCGACCGCCGCATCGACGCCTACGGCCCCATCGTGAACCGGTGGCTCGCCTGATGTCCGCTCACACTCCCGCGCCCCCCACCGCCCCCTTCCGCATGCCCGCCGAATGGGAGCCTCACGAAGCCACCTGGCTCGCCTGGCCGCACGAACGCTCTGACTGGCCGGGCAAGTTCGCCCCCGTCCCCTGGGTCTACGCCGAGTTCATCCGCTACGTCTCCCTCCATGAGCGAGTGCGCATCCTCATCCTCGACGCCACCGAACGCAAAACCATCGAACGCATCCTGCGCAAGGCCGGCGTCAACCTCAACGCCATCGACTTCTACCTCCGCCCCACTGACCGCTCCTGGACGCGCGACTTCTGCCCCATCTTCGTCCACGACTCCACCGGCCGCACCGTCGCCACCGATTGGATCTTCAACGGCTGGGCCAAGTATCCAAACCACAAGCGCGACAACGCCATCCCCAAGTTCGTCGCCTCGCGCCTCAAGATGGAGCGTCTCGAACCCGGCCTCGTGCTGGAAGGCGGCAGCATCGACGTCAACGGCGCCGGCCTCCTGCTCACCACCGAGGAATGCCTCCTCTCCGACGTCCAGGCCCGCAACCCCGGCCGCACACGCGAGCAGATCGAAGCCGCCTTCGCCCGCTACTTCGGCATCCGCCAAACGCTCTGGCTCCACCGCGGCATCGCCGGCGACGACACCCACGGCCACGTCGACGACCTCGCCCGCTTCACCGACGAGCGCACCATCGTCACCGTCATCGAACCCAACAAAGCCGACGACAACCACGAACCGCTCCGCGAAAACCTGAAGCTCCTGCGCGCCATGCGCACCCTCGACGGCCAACCCTTCCGCATCGCCACGCTCCCCATGCCCGCCCCCGTCTATTTCGACGGCCAGCGCCTGCCCGCCAGCTACGCCAACTTCTACATCGCCAACCGCCACGTCCTCGTGCCCGTCTTCAACGACCCCAACGACCGCATCGCCCTCAACACGCTCGCCCGCCTCTTCCCCACGCGCACCATCGTCCCCATCTATTGCGGCGACCTCGTCCTCGGCCTCGGCACTCTTCACTGCATGACGCAGCAACAGCCGCTCAGTCTGGCTTGAGCAGCACCTTCAACACGCCCCGCTCCTCTGCCCGGTCAAACGCCCGCGCCGCTTCGCTCAGCGGCATCACATCGTGAATCATCGGCGCCACATTCACGCGCCCGCTCTTCAACAACCGCAGCGCCGGGGCAAACCGCCCGCACCGCGAACCCACCAGCGTGATCTCATGCACAATCACGGGCGCCGTATCCAAACTCACCAACCCATGCACGGTCGACTTCATCACCAGCGTCCCGCGCGGCTTCGTCATCCCCACCGCCTGCCGCAACCCCTCCGCTGACCCCGTCGCCTCCACCACCGTATCGAACGCCATCCGTGGCAGCTTCGCCCCCGCCACCCGCTGCTCCGCCGCCCCGCCGATTTTTAACTTCGCCTTGTGCCGCCCGAAGTGAACCACCTCAGCCCCGTGCGCCCCCAGCGCCTGCGCAATCAGAATCCCCAACTTCCCATCGCCCATCACCGCCACCCGCTCCCCGCGCGCGATCTTCACCTGATCGAGAATCTCGCACGCCGCCGCCAGCGGCTCCACAAACACCGCCTCCTCCGTCTTGAGCCCCGCCGGGATCACATGCAGGTTCCGCTCGGGCAGCGTCAGATACTCCGCAAACGCCCCCGGATGCTTCACGATGCCCAACACCGTCCGGTGCCAGCAATGCCGCCCCAACCCGCGCGCGCAATACTCACAGTCGCCGCACGCCAGGTTGATCTCCCCGCCCACACGCTTGCCCACCAGCGCCGACCGATCGGCCTCCACCACCTCGCCGATGAACTCATGCCCCGGCGTCCCGCGAAAGCCGTAGTAGCCACGCTTCAATTCCAGGTCGGTATTGCACACCCCCGCCGCCAGCAGGCGAATCAACGCAAATCCCGGTTTCCGTTTCGGCACGGCGCGGCGCTTCACCGTCACCACGCCGCCTTCCAAGTGAACAGCGAGCATAGAAGCCCCAGTATAATGAGGAATTCGTGCCCTCCCATCTGGTTTGTTTCAATAGCAGCTGCCGCGCGCAGTATCCCATCACGGACGTCCTCTACAACTGCCCGAAGTGCGGCGGCCTGCTCGAAGCCTCCGCGCCCGAAGCGCTCGACCCCGCCCGCTTGAAGCCCCTCTGGCGCGAACGCCGCATGAGCAACGCCCCGCTCGACCAAAGCGGCGTCTGGCGCTACCGCGAACTGCTTCCCTTCGACGGCCAGTTCGAACACGTCGTCACCATCCGCGAAGGCAACACGCCGCTGCTTGCCTCGCCGCGCGCCGCCGCCTACGGCGGCCTGCGTGCGGTCACCTTCAAACACCAGGGCTTTAATCCCACGGGCTCATTCAAAGACAACGGCATGACCTGCGGCGCCTCCCAAGGCCGCCGCCTCGGCATGAAGCGCGTCGCCTGCGTCTCCACCGGCAACACCAGCGCCTCCATGGCCGCCTACGCCGCGCAGGCCGGCATGCAGGCCATCATCTTCCTGCCCCACGGCAACATCAGCTACGGCAAGCTCGCCCAGGCCCTCGAATACGGCGCGAAGACGCTCCAGGTCGAAGCGAACTTCGACCAGATCCTCAAGCTCGTCCGCGTCCTCGCCGAACAGCTCGGCATCTACCTGCTCAACTCCGTCAACCCCTTCCGCATCGAAGGCCAGAAGACGATCATGGCCGAGATGCTCGACCAGCGCGATTGGCACGTGCCCGATTGGGTCGTCGTCCCCGGCGGCAATCTCGGCAACGTTTCGGCGTTCGGGAAAGCTCTGCGCGAACTCCAAGCCGCCGGCTTCATCGATCGCCTTCCCCGCCTCGCCGTGATTCAGGCCGAAGGTTCCGCGCCGTTTGAAGCCTTCATGCACACCCCCACCCACGACAGCTTCCCCACCGTCGACCACCCCGAAACCCTCGCCACCGCCATCAAAATCGGCGACCCCGTCTCCTGGCCCAAAGCCTGGAACGAAGTGGCCACCTCAGGCGGACTCGTCGAGAAGGTCACCGAACAGGAGATCGCCGACGCCAAGGCCGTCGTCGGCGCCAGCGGCATCGGCTGCGAACCCGCCTCCGCCGCCACCCTCGCCGGCATCCGCAAGCTCACCGCCTCGGGCCGCATGCCGCCCGACGCCGACGTCGTCGCCATCCTCACCGGCAACGTGTTGAAGGACCCCGACTACATCTACCGCTATCACACCGGCGGCCTCACGGCGCACTCCGGCCCCATCAAAGGCGCCTTCGAAAACGCCCCCATCGTCGTACCCAACGACCCTCAGAAGATCGCCGCCCTGCTCGCGTAACGCGCCGGCCTTCGCGCCGTTACCGCGGCGTGATCAGCCCGCCCAACTTATCCGCCTCGCCGCCCGCAATGCGCGGATAGCGCGTCGAATACGCCTCCAGATACTTCAGCCCCGAGCCGGTGTTGTACACCGCAATGCGATCCTCAGCCTTCAGGAACCCGCTCGCCAGCAGCTTCTTCAACCCCGCAATGCAGGCCGCACCTTCCGGCGCCGCGAACATGCCTTCCATCTTCGCCAGCTCAATGCCCGCATCGAGCATTTCTTCATCGGTCACCGCAATCGCCGTGCCGCCGCTCTCACGCACCGCATCGAGCACCAGGAAATCGCCCAGCGGCTTCGGCACACGCAACCCGCTAGCCACCGTGTAGGCGTTCTGCCAGAACTCGCTTCTCGGCGTGCCCTGCTCAAACGCCCGCACCACCGGCTGGCATCCCGCCACCTGAATGCAGATCATCTTCGGCCGCTTCGACGAGATCCATCCCAACTGCTCCATCTCATCAAACGCCTTCCACATGCCGATCATGCCCACGCCGCCGCCCGTCGGGTAGAACACGGCATCGGGCAGGTCCCAGCGGAACTGCTCGGCCAGCTCATAGCCCATCGTCTTCTTGCCTTCGATGCGGTACGGCTCTTTCAGCGTCGAAACTTCAAACCATCCCTCAGCCGCCTTCCGCTCGCCCACAATCCGCCCGCAATCGCTGATCAGCCCGTCCACCAGCGTCACGTGCGCGCCCATCGCCTTGCACTCGATGTAGTTGGACTGCGGCACGTCGCGCGGCATGAAGATGTGCGCCTCAATCCCCGCCGCCGCCGCATAAGCCGCCGTCGCGCTCGCCGCATTGCCCGCCGACGGCACGGCTACTTTCTTGATGCCCAACTCCACGCACATCGAGATCGCGCAACTCAACCCGCGCGCCTTGAACGAGCCCGTCGGATTGACGCCCTCGTCCTTGATCCACAAATTCTTCGCGCCGATCACGTTGCCCAGCCGGTCCGCCCGCACCAGCGGCGTGAACCCCTCGCCCAGGCTCACCACGCTCTCCGGCTGCGCCACCGGCAGCACCGGCGCATAGCGCCACATCGACGCCGGCGAACCCGCCAGCCATTCGCGGCTCCAGTTCTCGCGCGCCTTCTGCAGGTCATACCGCACCAGCAGCGGACCGCCGCATTCGCATAAATTGTGCGCCTGCCCGGCTTCATGGCGCTTCTTGCACAGGCTGCATTCCAGGTGGGAGAGTGTCGTCATCGCGGAATCCCCCATCATATCCACTGCCCCCCGCCCCTGGCCATTTTTCTCTCCACACTCCCCCCGCCGCGCGCGTCAAACCCATCAGTGCGACCGCTCTTCCTGCTCGCCGTCTCTCTTCTGCTGGCCACACTCCCGCTGGCTGCCGGCGAGATCGTGATTCTGAAGACCGGAGCCGAAGTGTTCGCCGAACGAACAGAACGCGAAAACGGCATCCTCCGCCTTCACACCGCCACCGGCGTCATCGAACTCCCCGAAGCCCTCGTCGAGCGCGCCATCCGCGACGACCGCCCGCCGGCACCCACCGCCGCCACCGTCGCCCTCACCCCCGCGCCCGCTCCCGCCGCCAGCCCCGATCCCAAGGCCCTCATCGAAGCCGCGGCCGACCGCTACGGCCTCCCCTCCGCGCTCCTCCACAGCGTCGCCCGCACCGAATCTGATTACTCCCCCCCCGCCGTCTCCCACAAAGGCGCCATCGGCGTCATGCAGCTCATGCCCGCCACCGCCGCCCAGCTCAACGCCGACCCACGCGACCCCGCGCAGAACATCGACGCCGGCGCCCGCCACCTCCGCGACCTGCTCCTCCAGTACAACGGCTCCACCTTCAAAGCCCTCGCCGCCTACAACGCCGGCGCCGGTGCGGTCCAAAAATACGGCGGCATCCCGCCCTACTCGGAAACCCGCAACTACGTCGAACGCGTCGTCAGCAACTACTACAGACTCTCCGGCGAGCCGCCCGCAAAGCTCGACTGACGCCGCTTACTTCGTCCGCAGCCAGCTTTCCCGCTTCCACAACTGCTCCAGCGCCGTCGCCGGCCGCTCCGGCTCCTGCAACGCCGACTCCCACGACCCGTACCCCGGATTCGGCAGCACAATCCACTCCCTGCCCCATCGCTCCGCATGCGCCGCCGCCATCTCCGCCCGCTTCTCCACCGTCGTCCGGATCCCCGTCAGGAAGTCGCCGAAGTCATCGCCCACCAGCAGCAGCACGCGATACTTCTCCGCCACCGCCTTCCGCCGCGGACTCTTCTCACTGGCCGCCCACTCCGGCTTCTCCCCGCGCAGCAACACCGTGTCCACGCCATCGCTCAGCGGAAAACCAAACTTCTGCAGGTTGCGCCGCGTATCCGCCTCGCTCTTGGCCTCGCGATTCGACACATAGAACACCGTCACCTTCTTCGACGCCGCATACTTGCAGAACTCCGCCGCCCCCGGAATCTCCCCCGCCGCCGCTTCGGCCACCCACGCATCCCAGTCCCTCACCACAAACCCCGTCTTCCCCACCACCTGCCGCGCCTGCCCCGGCGAGTTGTCGAGCACAGTCTCATCGATGTCGAGAATGATCGCCGGCGGCAGTTTCCCGTACGACCCCGTCTGCTCCAGCGCCGCCGTCCACTTCTTGTCCTTCAACGCCTGGTCCAGCGACACCCGCGCCGCCCGGTAGGCCTGCAGCGCCGAACCGCGCCACTCCACCGACGTCTGCACCCACAGCGTCGGAATCAACTTTTCATGCGCATCGGGAATCGTCTGCGCCGCGGCCATGCCGCAGCAGACCAATAGGAGAACGGTCCTCATGCACTCCAGCCTACCAGCCGGAAACCAGGCTGATACGACACCACCGGTCAATCAACCGAGGCCCCCCCCGGACTGTGGCGCAAGCCGTCCCCACCCCTCACCCGCTATCGTCGCCCCAGCGAAACCGCAGCCGGCCGCCGCTCCCTGCAAACGCAAAACGGGGGTGCAGGTTGCCCCGCACCCCCGTCTCTTCGGTAGGAATGATTAGCCCTGGGTCGAAGCGGCCGTCATCACGCTGGAGATCTTCGAAAAGATCGTGCTGATGCTGGTCGCCACACTCGGCATGATAGCGCCCGCGGCGACAGCCACGAAGCCGGCCATCAACGCGTATTCAATGAGGTCCTGGCCCTTGGTGTCCTTCCAGATCTTCAGGCGCAGCGCGTAGTTCATAAGCTTGTTCATAGTGCGGTTTTCCTCTCCCTGCAATGCTCGAAACGAAACGGACTGAATTGCTCTCATCACCCGACTACGGATTCACTGTGAGTCCGTCCATCAGGAGAGAGGAGGCGAGAATTGCTCCGCGCCCCCTCCGTTGATTGATTTGGGCTTAGCCCTGGGTCGAAGCAGCCGACATCACGCTGGAGATCTTCGAGAAGATCGTGCTGATGCTGGTCGCCACACCGGGCATGATCGCGCCGGCGGCCACGGCCACGAAACCGGCCATCAAGGCGTATTCAATGAGGTCCTGACCACGGGTGTCTTTCCAGATCCGCAGCTTCCAAACCAGGTTGGCAAAGTTTTTCATGACTCTTATTTCTCCTCTCCCTGCAAAGGGCTTGTGTCTTGCTGAGTCAAAAGTACCATCCGGATGGAACTCGACAAATTAGGAAGAACTCCTAGACGCCCCGCCAATATCCACTGACGGTATACCCTATTCCGGGCTTCTACGGAGTAGCTCTTGGCCTCCAAGGGCCTTACGCCATCGGTCCTACCTGGGCACGAAACAGTATGATTCGCCAGACTCTTGCCGGCCAATCTCAATCTCGCCCCGCTCTCGCCCCCTGCCGGATCTCCAAGCAATGGAAGATGATGTCGTCCCCGTATGGAAAACACCGCACCCGCACGGGCCCCTTCGCCCGACTGCTATATGCAATGAGTTCCTCGGTCGCACGAGCCCGTTCCTGATACTGCCCCAGCTTCTTGGTCCACAAATATCCGCAATTGTGGAGAATGATGACGGCAACGACGGCCGCCGCCACTCTCCTCCTATCGGCCAGCCGCGGCAATCCCTGAACCAAAACCACACCCACCACCAACGCCAACCCCGCGCTGGCCCAGTACGTGTGCCGGCTCGGTACCCTCGGCATGTACGTCAGAAACGTATACGGCAGAAACGTCAGAACAATCCACACGCCGGCCACCGCCAGCGTCCGGCCAAACTCCGCCGCCCGGCTCCACCACCCCACCAGCACCGCCGCCAGTCCCCAAAACCAGAACAGCCGGCTCACGCTGATCAGCAGCGTCACCAGGAACGGCGCCGACAGGCTGAACGTCCCATCATTGAAATGCAGATGGCTCTGCTTGGCCTGGAAGATTGACCACGTGTACCAGGTCGCCACCACCCCGCCCATCACCCCCACCAGCGGCGCCCACCTCCGCCACGCCATCCTCCCCATCAGCCCGTACGCGGCCAGCAGCGCCGGCACGACCACTGCCGACTCCTTGGAAAGCAGCGCCAGCCCATAGCTCACCACCGTCAACGCCAGCCACCCCGTTCCCCCGCCGCGCATCCAGCGCAACCCCGCCAGCAGACTCACCCCCGCAAACAGAAACACCAGCAGCTCCGGCATCGCCGAAATCCACACCACCGCCTCCTGATGCCCCTCATACACCGCAAAGAACATCGCCGCCGCAGCCGCCGGGCCCCGGCCAAACCCGTTGTCCTTGGCCAGCGCAAACAGCAGCAGGCAATTGACGAAGTGGAGCGCCAGACACACCACCGCCTGCGGCGTCACCACCGGCCCAAACACCCGGTCCAGCGCCCACACCACCCACAACGCCGTCGCCCGGCAGCGGTACAGCGCGTCGGCAAACAGCTCCTGCTGCCCCTCCCACGAGCCGTATTGCCGCGCCAGCCCGATCTGCAGGTAGTCGTCGCTAATGAATGGCAGTTGAAAGAACGGAAGGTAGGCGAGCAGGCACAACAGCGCCGTCCCCGCCGCAACCTTCCCCCATGAAGGTTCAGCTATCCCCATTAATTATTCATCACCCTATAGGTAAGGGATATTAGCACCTTTTTAGAATGAGCGCGTCCTCCTCCGGGCCCCGGTAATACCCCACCCGCCGCCCTGCAGGTTGAAAGCCCAGCGACTCATACAGCCGCCGCGCCTCTTCATTCGATTCCCGCACCTCCAGAAACCACTCCCCCGGCATCGCCCCAAACGCCACATCCAGTAGCCGCCGTGCCACCCCCTGCCGCCGCCACTCCGGCGCCACCGCCAGATTCAACACCTCGTTCTCCCCCGCCGCCACGCAGCGCGCCGCCACGAACCCCACCACCAGGCTCTTCGCCCCGGCCGCCTCCCCACCGGCCACCTCCCCACCGGCCGGCTCCGTCTCTGCAACCCAGGTCGTCTCCGCCGGATAGCCGGCGAAATCCCAATGCGCCGCCTGCGTCGAGGCGGCCTGAATCGTATTCACCGCCAACCCGTCCTGCGGCGACAACTTCCTGATCCGCAGCCGCTCCGGCGCCAACGACCGCCACAGCTTCCGTTGTTTCTTCCCCAACTGCTCCCAGCCAAACTCCCGCCGCGCCACCCCAGCCGCCGCCTCCGCCAGCCGCGCCCGCCTCGCCCCATCCCCCAGCAACTCGACGCACAGCCGCGCCAAGCCCTCTGCCTCCGACGCAATCGCCACGCTCTCGCCATCCACCAGCCCCAGACCGCCCACCCCCGACGGCGTCGCCACAATCGCCCGCCCGCTCGCCATCGCCTCCAAAGCCTTCAAATTCGTTCCCGCCGAATACAGCGTCGGAATCACCACCAGGTTCGCCGCCCGGTACAGCGGCGCCACATCGGCGACGAACTCATGCAGCACTATCCCTTCGCCCTCGGGCAGCCGCTCCTCGCCCGTGAACGCCCGCCAGTGCGCCCCCGCCTCCGGACCGGCCACCACCGTCAGCCGCGCCTCCGGGCACACAGCCCGCACCCGCGGCCAGATCTCGCTCCACAAAAACCGGAACGCCGCCGCGTTAGGAAAGTGACGAAACGAACCCACGAACAACACCTCGCGCCCCTCGCCCTCCGGCGTGAACGCAAACCGCTCCAGGTCCACGCCATTCGGGATCACATCGCACGCCCGCCCCGCCATCCGCGCATCTTTCGCCGACATCGCCACTACGCGCTCGAACCGCCGCAGGGCCTTGCCCTCAAAACGCCGCCATCGCCACCAGTCCCACCACGACGCCCGCGTCCGCGCCCGTTCGTGGATCTGCCGGTAGAGGTCAAACGTGATGTCGTGCTCCACCAGAATCTCGCCGCGATACCCCGCCAGTTGCGTGAACTCCACCTGCACCGGCGCCCCTGGATGCTCCCCCCGGAACCGCTCCAGTTCCCGCTCCATCACAGGCGACCGGTATTCCCTCGTCTCAGCCGGGGCGATTGTGCTCCACCGCGGCTCGTGATACCGCGGCTTGGCCACATAGGTGATCCGGCGGCAGAAGTGCCCCAGCGGTCCCGGCGTGGCCTCTTCTCCAGGCTCCAGGAAGCAAAACAGATGGATGTCAAACTCCACCGCCGCCTCGCGCAACAGGTGATACATCCGCACCGCGCCGCCATGCGACAACGGCCACGGTTGGAACGGCGTCAACACCGCCACCGCCCGCCGCGCCGCCGGCGCCGCCCGCCCCTCCACCACCTTCACCTCATCCGGCGCGAACGTCCGCCGGTGCGGCAACGGCCACCACCAAGGCCGCGCCTGCGCCCGCCCCAACGGCACCCCCGCCAGGAACAGATAGGCCGTCAACGCATCCCACACCCGCAGATGCAGCCGCTCCAGCCGTGTGTTGTAGGCCAGCACCTTCGACGGCGCCACCAGAAACGCCGCCTGCCGCAACGCCTCGCCCTCGGCCCCCGCCCCAAACAGCGCCGCCACCATCCCAATGCGCTTCCCGCGCAGCGCCTGCTTCACCCGCAGCGCCAGCTCCACCGGAGTCCCCTGCCCTACCCGCAGCCCACACCGCCCCGCCGCTCCCCCCTCGCTCACCACCACATGCCGGTACTCCGGCAGCAGCGACTCCACCTCCGCCTGCATCCGCCCGCACATTTCCGCCGGACCGCTCCACAACGTCACCACCACCGGCTCCGGGTCAATCCCCAGCGCTTCGAACACACGCCGCTTCCACCGCCGCAACATCCCCGTCATGCCTGCTCGCCCGCCGTCGCCCGCAACACCAGCCACGCCAAAAGCGGCATCACCGCCACACCCGCGCACACCGGCACAAACCCATGCCGGTCCACCATGCTCCCCACAAACGGCGACAACACCGTCTGCATCAACCCATAGGCCATCGTCAGCGCCGCAATGCTCGTCGCCGCCCGCTCCACGCCGAAGTAATCCACCGGCAGCGCATAGGTGTTCACGCTAAACGCCACCGTCCAGAAATAGCTCCAACAGATCACCGCCGTCGCCATTCCATTGGTCGGCACCAGCGGCGCCAGCGCCGTGCCCAATAGCGCCACCGACGCCACCCCCGCCACCCGCAGCCGGGCTTGCGGCAATCCGCGCCCCGCCCGCGCAAACCGCAGCGAGAGCGCCCCGCCGGCCAGCCCGCCCAAGGCCGCAAACAGCGGCGGAATCCAGGCAAACTGCAGGTTCGCCTCCTCCTGCGTCAGCCCCCGCGCCTTCACCAGGAAAACCGTCGTCCAGTTCATCCACAGGCTGTACGTCGTCATCGACAGGATGTTGGCCACAATCAGGCCCCACAACCGCCGGTCGCGCGCCAGTTCGCCCAACCCCGCCGCCTGCCCCCGCCGTTCCACATGCGCCCGCGGAATCGAACGCGCCGTCACCAGCCACAGCGGGATCCACAGAAACCCCAACAGCCCCGCCACCACAAACGCCATCCGCCAGCCATAGGTCACGGAAAGCCCGCTCGCCAGCACCGGCGCCGCCACCATCCCAATGCTGATCCCAATCTGCCCGAACGCCGATCCCAGCGCCCGCTCGCCCGCCGCCAGGTAGAGCGCCCCCGCCTTCCCGCTCGCCGGCAAATTGCCCGATTCGGCAAACCCCAGTGCCCCGCGGCACACCAGCAATCCCAGGAACCCCGTCGTCATCCCCGTCGTCACGCCCACCGCCGACCACAACGCAATCGACACCACAATGCCCGTGTTCAGCCCCGCCCGGTCAATGAACATCCCCGCCAGCGGCGCCGTCAGCGCATAGACAATCGAAAACACCGACACCACCGCCCCATACTGCGCCAGCGTCAAGCCAAACTCGCTCTGAATCGCCGGAGCCAGCGCCGCCAGAATCTGGCGGTCAATAAAGCTCAGCGAGCTGGCCAGCGTGAACACAAACATGGCCAACCAGCGCAGGCGGTGCGGCTCATTCATTGCAGGAACTCGATCACCGCCACTTCGCCCGCCACGCCTGTCTTCGCATCCGCCTTCGTCCGGTACTCCACCCGCACCCGCCGCGCCGGCTTCTGAACCCCGCACGCCAGCGTCAACTCACCGCCCCCCATAAACACCACTTTCCCCGGATCAGCCACCCCCAGCTTCACCACCTTCCCGCCCACCCCCTTCACATGCAGCACCACCAACTGCTTCCCACACTCCACCCGCTCCATCATCCCCTCGGCTTTCCCATCCGCCGCCGGACCCTCCCACCACTCCACCGCCGTCTCCGTTCCCTCCGCGCCGCCCATCTCCCCCCGCGCCTTCTTCTCCGCCGCCCGGATCCGCTCCAGCGACTCCAGCCGCAACTTCTCCAGCGCCGCCTGCTTCTCGTCCTCGATCCGCTTCCGCTCGGCCGACTCCAGCGCCCCCCGCGCCTCTTCCAACTCCTTCCAACGCCCCTGCATCCGCGCCGACTCCTCCGCCGTCGCCGCCCACCGCGCCGCGCTCAGAAAGCTCGCCGCCGCGTCCCGGTACAGCCGCCCCTCATACTGCCACTCCGCCAACTGCCGCCACCAGTCGCCATGCCGCGGCTCCAGCGACACCGCTTTCTTCATCCGCCCGATCTTATGCCCCAACTCCGTCGTATCCAGCGCAATCCGCGCATGCGGCTCGGCCCAAAGCGGATTCAACTCACTGGCCCGCACGAGCAGCTTTTCCCGCTTCGCCGCGTCCTTCTCCGCCAGCGCCGCCTGCAGCCACGCCGCCGCCGACTCGCTCCCCGCCTCCACCGCCTCGGCGTACAGCCCCGCCCCCTCCAGCGTCAGCGGCGTCTTCACGCCTTCGTTCAACAACCCCCGGAACGCCGCCCTCCGCGCCTCACCCGACTGCACCCCCGCCAACGCCAGTTTCACCAGCCCGGCCTCGATCTCCCGCGCCCGGAAATCCCGCTCCGGATTCAACGGCGCCCCCACCCACTCCGCCGGTGCAAACTGTCCACTCTTACCGTGCGCCTTAGCCAGCGCCATCATCTCTTTGGGTGGCTTGTCGTAGGAGTTCTTCAACGCAATGTCCAATGCCGCCCCCTGCTGCAGGTTCGACAACAACACCCGCATCCGCCCCTGGAACTCCTCCGTCGTCGCCAGTAAATGAAGAAGCACCCACTCCTTCGTCCGCGCTGCTTCCGGCGGTGGAGCCCCCAACTGAATCCGCGTCGCCTTGGCCTCCAGCGTCGACAGCAAATCGATCAACGCCGCGTCATAGCTGCCCGCCATCGGCTTCGCATTGGCTTCCCACAGCTCCCGCGCATATCCCCGCAGCCACTCCCGCGGCAGCGGCTGATTGGCCGGCCAAGCCCCGCTCCACACCCCATCCAGCAACTCCAACTCCGGTGTCGGCCGCAGCGCCTGGTTCTTTCCCGGCTTGAACAACACCACCCTTACCGGCCAGCGCCCCTGCGGCTCAGCCACCCCGCTCCACTTGCCCACCAAAAACCGCACCTGCTCCAGCCGGTTCAACGCCGCCCGCGCCTCATCCTCGGCTGACTCGGCGTACACGTCGGCCGCCCCGGTCCGGAACAGGCGCCAATCCGCCTGCAGGCATCCGGCCATCAGGAGGCACAACACCACCGGCCCGCGTACCACTCCCGTACGGTATCACGTTTAGCTTGTCTCATTTACGCGAAATTCCCCGACGCCTACGCTATAATCTCGGCTTGGCCTTGGCACCAATGGCCAAGAGGGAACCATGACCATTCCAACAACCTATATGGCGGCGTTGTTGCTCTGCGTCCTCAGCATGCTCTGCTGGGGCAGTTGGGCCAACACCACCAAGCTCGCTCCCAAGTGGCGCTTTGAGCTCTACTATTTTGACTACGCCTTCGGCGTCTTCCTGGCCGCCCTGCTCATCTGCTTCACCTTCGGCACTTACGGCAGCGAAATCACCTTCCAGGACAACCTCACCATCATCCGCCTCCGCAGCATCGCCTACGCCCTCGCCGCCGGCATCGTCTTCAACCTCGCCAACATGCTGCTCGTCGCCGCCATCACCGTCGCCGGCATGGCCGTCGCCTTCCCCGTCGGCATCGGCCTCGCCCTCGTCTTGGGCGTCGTCATCAGTTACTTCATCCGCCCTTCGGGCAACCCCTCGTTCCTTTTCCTCGGCATGGGCATCGTTCTCGGCGCCATCTTCCTGGCCGCCTACGCCTATAAACTCCTCCAGGACGAGCGCAACAAGGGCCTCCCGCTGCCCCCCGCCCCAGAAACCAAACGCAAACAGCCCGTTAAAGTCTCCCCCTGGAAGGGACTGGTCCTCAGCATCATTGCCGGCCTCCTTATGGGCTCCTTCTACCCCCTGATTGAAATGACCCGCGGCTATGAGATCGACATGGGCCCCTACGCCATCCTCATCGTCTTTTCCACCGGCGTCCTGCTCAGCACCTTCGTCTTCAACATCTTCTTCATCTCCTTCCCCGTCCAGGGCAAACCCGTCGCCTTCTCAGCCTATTTCAAAGGCACCTTCAGACAGCACTTCCTCGGCATTGCCGGCGGCATCATCTGGTGCATCGGCCTCGCCGCCAACCTCGTCGCCTCCAGCGTCCCCCCCGATGTCCACGTCGGCCCCGCCGTCAGCTACGGCCTCGGCCAGGGCGCCGTCCTCATCAGCACCCTCTGGGGACTCCTCGTCTGGAAGGAATTCGCTGACTCCAAGGACAAGAGCCGCCTCTTCATCTGGCTCTCCATCCCCGTCTTCGTCGTCGGCCTCGCCCTCATCTCCATCGCCCCGCTCTATGCCAGGAATTGAGCGCCCGGCACATCCACACCGCCGCCCCGAAGCGTACCCTGGTTAATGTTCATGGTCATGGCATCCAGCGGAAGCGAGGCCACACCCCCCACGGGCCCCGCCACGCCTGAAGCCCGCTGGCCCGCCTACCTGGCCGCCGCCGCCCGCGGCGATCAATCCGCCCTCGCCTCGCTCTATGACGAATCCTCTTCCCTCGTCCACGGCGTCGTCCAACGCATCCTCATGAATCCCGCCGACGCCGAAGAGGTCACCCTCGACGTCTACACCCAAATCTGGCGCAGCGCCGCCGACTACAGCCCCCAACGCGGCAGCGCCACCGCATGGATCCTCATGCTCGCCCGTAGCCGCGCCCTCGACCGCCTCCGCAGCCGCCAGCGCCGCACCGGTCAGGAAACTCCCATCGACCCCGGCCTCCCCCTGGCCTCCTCCGCCGCTCAACCCGAAGAGCTCGCCTCCCTCGGCCAGCAGCGCCGCCACATGAAACTCGCCCTCGCCACCTTGGCCGACGAGCAGCGCGAAGCCATCGAACTGGCCTACTACGGCGGCCTCTCCCACTCCGAACTCGCCGAAAAACTCGGCCAGCCCCTCGGCACCGTCAAGACACGCATCCGCCTCGGCATGACCAAACTGCGCCAACTGCTCACCGCGGGAAAGGAGGTACGCTGATGGACTTTGAAACGCTCCGCTCGCAATGCGAACTGTACCTTCTGAACGCCCTCGAACTGAACGAGCGTGAGGAGGTCGACCGCCTCATCGCCGCCGCCGACCCCGACGCCCTCCGCGCCATGGCCGAGGCCCGCGACCTCGTCGCCCAGCTCTCCTTCGCCGCCGAACCCGCCGCGCCCCCCGCCCTGCTGCGCTCTGAACTCCTCAACCGCATCCGCGCCGAAGCGCCGCCTGCCCCCGCCCCCGCCCGGCAACCCTCGCGCCTGCTCGCCTTCACCGGCTGGGCCGTCGCCGCCGCCCTTTTGCTCGGCGTCGGCCTCCTCTACTCCGAACGCGGCTCGCTCTATCGCGCCGCCGGAGATGCCCAACAGGAACTCACCCGCCTGCGCGACGAAATTCGCGTCCAGCGCAAGGTCCTCGCCGTCCTCATGGCCCGCGATTCGCGCACCATCCGCCTTGCCACCCAAGCCCCCGAGGCCCCACAGATGCGCGCCTACTGGAGCCAGCCCGAAGGCCTCATCCTCACCGGCAGCGGCATCGCCGTCCCACCCCCTGGCCGCACGCTCCAACTCTGGGTCGTCCCCAAACAAGGCAATCCCATCAGCGCCGGCATCTTCCGCCCCCTCAGCGACGGCCGCGTCCTGCTCATCACCGAGAGCGACGCCCCCATTGCCACCGCCGCCGCCCTCGCCATCTCCGAGGAGCCCGAAGGCGGCAGCCCGCAACCCACGACCACACCCGCCTGGGTCGGCGCCTTAGGCGAGTAGCCTCCGCAACTCCGCTTCCAGCCCCTCCAGCCCGGCCTCCGGCACACTGCCCTGCGCCAGAGCCGCGCTCCCGCCGCCACGCCCGCCCGCCGCCGCCAGCAACGGCTTCAACACCGCCCCCGCGTTCATTCCCGTCGCCGCCGACGCCGCAATCAAAACCGCACCCGCCCCCGCCCCCGCAAACAACTCCACCCACACCCCCGCTCCCATCTCCGCAAACGCGCCCGCCCGCAGTCTGTGTTCTTCGCCCATCGCCCCTGCCGTCCGCCGCACCTCCACCGCCCAGCCCCGCTCGTTCCGCCCGGCCGCGGCGAACCGCTCCCGCCCCTCGCGCTGCGCCGCCTCCGCGTTCAGCCGCTTCAACTCCTTTTCCGCCGCCATCAACCGCTGCGCCTGCGCCGCCACCAGCCCATCCACATCGTCCACCGGCGAGGAAAACACCCGCGCCGCCCGGCTCAACGTGTCATAGTCGGCCCGCGCCCGCCTCACCGCCCGCGCGCCGCACACAAACTCCACCCGCGCGTTCCCCCGCACTTTGTCCAGCTTCCGCAACAACACCGCCCCCACCTCGGCCGTGTTCCGCACATGCGTCCCCCCGCAGGCGCTGCGATCCAGTTCGGCAATGCTCACCACACGCAGCGTCCCCGTCCGCTCGCTCGCCTTCCGCAACCCTAGATCGTCCCCGGCATCGTGATACGACACCGTCACCGCGCGCCCCTCGTGGATCACCTCATTCACCCGCCGCTCGGCCTCCACCACCTGCTCCGCTGTCAACGCCTGCGTGCCCAGCTCAATCGTCGAAACCTCGGCCCCCATGTGAAAGCTCAACGTCGGCATCCCGAACCGCTCCACAAACACCGCCGACAGAATATGCTGCCCCGTGTGCTGCTGCATGTGGTCAAACCGCCGCCCCCAGTCGACCACGCACTCCACGGGCCCCGGCGCCACCTCGCCCTCCACCACATGCGCCACCCGCCCGTCGTCTTCCTCCACCACATCGGCCACGGCCACCCCGTTGATCGTGCCCCGGTCGAATGGCTGCCCGCCCGACGACGGATAAAACGCCGTCGCGTCCAAATACAAGCGGCGGCCCTCGACGCTCACAGCCTCCGCGCGAAACCCGCGCAAGTAACTGTCGTCGTAGTAGAGCCGCCGCGTCATCCCACCATGGTACGCAACCCCGCTTCGTTCACGGGGCCGCGCCCTGCATGTACTTGAGTGCCTACTGAATGGCCACAAACACCTGCTGCGACCCCACCGTGTCTTCCTGCACGTAGAACGACACCAGGTCGCCCTTGGTCACATTCGCCGGCACCTGCACATTGATCTGATACAACCCGACAAAGCCCGGCACCAGGCCCACAAAGCTCGGCACAACCTCCGTGCCCGACGTGAACACGCCGTTGCCGAAGATCACCCGCCAGTTGCCCGTCGCCTGCGCCAGCGGACCCGACGGCGCCGCCGCCCCGCTCGCCACCGGAGGATTCGTCGGCCCCGCCCCCAGCGCGTAAATCACCAGCGTGTCGCCCACCCGCGCCGGCTCGCTGTTGGGAATCCCGAATCGCGCCGGAATCGGGAACGAGTTGTTGCGCGAAGCGTTCTGCGCGATGGCATAGAACGCCTGGTCGCCTCCATCGAGCAACTGCAGAATCTTCGGCTTCTTGGCCACCACGCGCACCGTCGTGTTCGCGCTCGCCCGCCCGCTCCGCTCCACGCGGACCGCCGCCTCGCCCGTCGCCGTCTCAAACGGCATCAGGAAGTTGATCTGCCCGTAGCTCACGTAATAAAGTCCCGCCGGCTGGTTGTTCACGAATACACGCGTCTCGCCAAGCGTCGTCGGCAGCGGCAAACTCGAGTTCTGCTGCGGATCGCCAAAGTGCAACTGCTCGCCCTTGATCGCCACAATGCCGCCCTGCGCCACCACTTCGCCCGGTTCAAACGTCGCATTGTTGAGCACCGAATCCGGCGGCAACACCGGCGCGCCCGCCGCAAACACCTCGATCTCCACCGGAATCACCACATTCCCATTGGCTGCGTTGGAAGCAATCGTCACCGAACCCTTATAGACACCGGCCTGCACACCCGTCGGGTCCGCCGTGATGTCCACAATGTTGAAGCCCGGAATCTGCGCCGCCGTCAGCCAGTTGCCGCCCGCCACCGTCGCCGCGGTGATCGTCCCCAGCGTCAGCGTCCCGCCGCTCACATTGTTGATCACCACCCGCTGCAACTGCTTCGGCGTCGTCAGCGGAGTCCGGAACCGCAGCGACGCGCTCGACGGCCGCGCGATCGGCTGAGAGGTCACCCGCAGCGTCACCGCCACGCGCTTGTTGTCGCTGGCCAGCGTCGAGCCGTCAAACTGCACCGCGCCCGTATAGGTCCCCTCGGCCATCCCGCTTTGATAGGTGGCTTTGACCTGGTAGGGGATGTTGAAGTTGAAGCTGCCGCCCTGCACGGCCACGCTCAGCCAGTTGCCGCCGGTCTGCGTCGTCGCCGCCGTCGTCCCGCGGCTCAAGGTCACCACCTCGGCCGCGTCCGTCGCCCCAGCCCCGCCCGAAGGCGAGACGTAGAGGTTGAGCGCATCCGGCACACCGCCGCCCATCTGCACAATCACCAGGATGTTCTGCGTGCCTTCATTGGCCCCCTGCGAGGTCACCGTCACAGTCGTCGCATGCCGCCCCGCCGCCAGGCTCGCCGTGTTCAGCCCAATCCGCACCGGAATGCAGTTCCCCGCCCGGTTCGAACAGCGCCGCTCGCCCAACACCGACGTCGCCGCCCACGCGGCCACGCTGCTCGCCGACACGCTCAGCGACCCGTCGCCATCGTTATACACCTCCACCTCCTGCGCGGTCCCATTGGACCCCGCCGGGATGGAGACCGGACCAACCGTAGTCGCGGCCAGTCGCAACTTCGGCGCCGCCAGCAGCGCCCCCTGGGCTCCAATGAGCAGACAGGCGGCAAGAGACAGATAGGGAGTAAGTTTCACGACGACCTCTGTAGGTGAGAGATTCCGGTTACGCCACGCGCTCCACTGGGGAACCCGCAGCGGGAATCAAACCCACTGCAAGGCGCCTTTCTTGTACGCCCAAACGTAACCTACAACCAGAATGACCAGGAACACCGTCACTTCCGCTACACCAAACCAGCCGAGCGATTGATATCGTACGGCCCACGGGTAGAGAAAGATCGTCTCCACATCGAAAATCACAAACAAAATGGCCACGATGTAGAAACGGACTGTGTACCGGCCACGCGAGGAGCTTACGGCTTTGATGCCGCATTCGTAGGCTTCCAGCTTGGTGGCAAAAGGTGAGGAGGGTCGGACCAATTTGGCCGCGACGATGGCCACCACCGGGAACAACAGGGCGACAACCATGAAGACGAAAATGGGAAGATATCCTTCCGGCATCGCCCCTACATCATAACACCGCGCACCGGCCCCGGCGCGCCGTTTTTACCACCCGTCCAAGCAGCCCCCACCGAGCGCCTCCACCTACCACCGATGATGTACGCCGCCGTAAATTCTCTCCTGATAAATCCGCTCCACCCCGCCCATCGCCTCCGCGCTCAACGCCGCCATCTCTGAAGCCGCGCAGTTCTCCTTCACCTGCCCCGCCTTCTTGCCCCCCGGAATCGCGCACGTCACCGCATCGAACATCAGAATCCATCGCAGCGCAAACTGCGTCATCGTCATCCCCTCGGGAACGAGTTCTCGCAACTCCTCCACCGCCCGCAGCGCCTCGCCATACTCCACGCCTGAAAATGTCTCTCCCACGTCGAACTTCTCGCCGTGCCGGTTGAAAGTCCGGTGATCGCCTTCCTCAAACGCCGAGTCCGCCTTCAACTTCCCCGTCAACATCCCGCTCGCCAGCGGCACCGCGCCAGGATGCCCACCTTCCGCTTCTTGGCTTGCTCAAAGAAAAGCTCCGCCGGACGATGCCGGAAACAGTTGAAGATGAGTTGCACCGTCTGCACGTTCGGATACTCGACCGCCTTCAGCGCCTCTTCCACCTTCTGCACGCTCACCCCGTAGTGGCGGATCTTCCCCGCCGCCATCAGCTCATCCAGCGCCCCAAACACCTCGGGCCGGTAGTAAACCTCCGTCGGCGGACAGTGCAGTTGCACCAGGTCGAGCGTCTCCACCTCCAGATTTCGCAGGCTCTCTTCGATGAACGCCGTCAGGTTGGCCTTGTTGTAGCCATCGGCCGTATGCGGCGAAAGTTTCCGCCCCGCCTTGGTCGCCACCACAATCTCGTCCTTGCGCTCTCGCTTCAGCCGCGCCACCAGCTTCTCGCTGCGCCCCATCCCATACACGTCGGCCGTGTCGATAAAGTTCACCCCGCTGTCGATGGCCGCATGCAGCGCCTCCATCGAAGCGCCATCGTCCACCTCGCCCCACGAGCCCCCAATCGCCCATGCCCCGAAGCTCACCTCGGACACTCGCCAACCCGTTCGACCCAATTCGCGGTATCGCATAAACTCTCTACTGTACTAGGAGTCACCAGCCATGCCCAAAGCCAGCCTCCAGATGAAGCTCACTGACCTCCGCGGCGGCCCCATCCACGGCCCCGTTCACGTCGACATCGTGCCTCAAACCGGCGAGCCCGGCACCGGCGGCGATCACTTCGAAATCACCGTCCCCGACATGAAGGGCGCCGCCGAACTCATCCTCACCGGCATCACCTGCCGCGGCGGCATCGGCACCATCTACCTCATCCGCGTCTCCACCGACGACTACCGCACCTACAGCTTCTTCCAGACCGTCAAACCCGGCAACGTCCGCGTCCCTCCCGCCAGCCTCTGGGTCGACCCCGGCGCCGTCACCGCCATCACCGCCCCCGAATTCTCCAAACTCAACGGCAGCCTCCGCTCCCTGCTCATTGCCGCCAACATGGTCCCCCTCGACCCCGAAGACCGCGACCTCGCCACTCTCTCCGCCGACGCCCTCTACAACGCTCTCGGCCCCCTGCGCCAAAGCTGCCTCCTCAACATCTTCAAGAAGGCTTCCCACCTGCCCACCACCGGCAACGCCTTCCAGTTCTTCCGCGCCCTCCGCCTCTCCCGCCAGGACCGCTGCTTCGTCGACATCGACCCCGCCGTCCAGCAGTTTCTCGAACAAAACCCGGCCATCTACTCTCCCGCCCACAACACCCTTCACGAACCGCTCCCCAATTTCCAGCTCGCCTCCAGCTTCAAATCCAACGACGCTCACGCCAACATCCAGATCACCCTCATGCGCAACCCCGCCACCAACGAGTTCGCCGCCGATGTCGACATCGACGAGGCCGCCGGCATCGAACACGGCGTCGAGGTCATCCGCAACAAGCTCTTCAACAGCCGCACCAGCCCCTACCTCATCCGCGAGTTCCTCCTCGCCGCCAACCCCGGCGAACGCACCCTCGACCCCGGCTACGACTTCGTCTTCTGACAACCGCGCGCACCCAACCGCCGCGCACCCACAACCGCCCGCCCCCCATCCCGCGCCCCCCGCTCCCGCCCCCACCACCACCGCGCCCGCCCAACCACCACCGCGCGTTTCCGAGCCCCGACCGTCAGGGAGGGGCCCCCATGCATCCCCCGCCGCACCCCCCGCATCTAACCACTGCGCAACCGGGCCCTCGCGCCCCCGTGCCCATCGGCGATAATACAAAGGAGAGCCATGCTCGCCAGCATTCGCGAACAGTTCGAAACCATCTTCCGCGAAGACCCCGCGGCCAAGAGCCGCCTGGAGATCGTGCTCTGCTATCCCGGCTTCCACGCCATCCTGCTCCACCGCCTGGCCCATAGGCTCTACAATTCCGGCCTGCCCATCGTCCCGCGCTTCATTTCGCAGATCTCGCGCCTCTTCACCGGCATCGAGATCCACCCCGGCGCGCAGATCGGACGCCGCTTCTTCATCGATCACGGCATGGGCGTCGTCATCGGCGAAACCACTGTCATTGGCGACGATTGCCTCCTCTACCAGGGCGTCACCCTCGGCGGCACCGGCAAGGAGCGCGGCAAGCGCCACCCCTCGCTCGGCAACCACGTCGTCGTCGGCACCGGAGCCAAAGTGCTCGGCAACATCTTCATCGGAGACAACTCGAAAATCGGCGCCGGCTCCGTCGTCATCCACGAGGTGCCCGCCCACTCCACGGTCGTCGGCATCCCCGGCCGCGTCGTCCGCCGCGGCGGCTGCACCGATTCCGACATGCTCGAACACGCCCAACTGCCCGACCCCGAAGCCCAGGAAAAGGCCGAACTGCGCAACCGCATCGAACACCTCGAAGAACAGGTCCGCACCCTCATCGAAGAGCGCGTGCCCACCCGCCGTCCGTGATCCGCATGAAACGGCGGCCCCTCCTCCCCGCGTCTTGACCACTGAAGGATCATCCACCCGTGCTGAGCCGCCGCAGCCTCCTCTCCTCCGCCCTCACCCTCCCCGCTCTGGCCGCCCCCAAAACGCCCGCCCCTGAACTCGTCTCCTGCGAACGCATCTGGGACCGCGCCCCCCACTCCGCCTTCACCGATCTCATCCAACACAACGGCCAGTGGCTCTGCTGCTTCCGCGAAGGCCAAAAACACGTCTCCCCCGACGGCCGCATCCGCATCCTCCACTCCGACGACGGCGCCCTCTGGCGCACCTGGTCCGTCATCGATCACCCCGTCGCCGACCTCCGCGACCCCAAACTCACCCACAACTCCGGCGGCGCCCTCATGCTCACCGCCGCCGGCGCCATGCACGCGCCCTCCGACGCCCGCCACCGCACCTTCGCCTGGTTCTCCGACGACGGCCGCGAGTGGACCTCCCCCATCCAGATCGGCGACGACAACTTCTGGCTCTGGCGCGTCCAGTGGTTCCAGGGCAAGGCCTACGCCATGGGTTACGCAACCGTCGGCGAACCCATCCTCCGCGCCTATCTCTCCCTCGACGGCCGCCGCTTCCTCACTCTCAACGAACGCGCCGCCGCCGACGGCGCCCCCAACGAAACCTCCATCCTCTTCGATAACTCCGGCCTCGCCACCTGCATCGCCCGCCGCGACGGCGAACCGAAAACCGCCCTCCTCGGCCACTCCCGCCCGCCCTACCGCGGCTGGATCTGGGAAGACCTCGGCGTCCGCATCGGCGGCCCCCACTTACTCCGCCTCCCCGACGGCCGCATCGTCTGCGCCGGCCGCCTCTACGAAGGCTCCCAGCGCACCGCCCTGCTCTGGCTCAACCCCGTCGAGCCCAGCCTCACCGAGTTTCTCGCCCTCCCCTCCGGCGGCGATTCCAGTTATCCCGGCCTCGTCTTCCACGACGACTTACTCTGGGTCAGTTACTACTCTTCCCACGAAGCCCGCACCTCTATTTACCTCGCCAAGGTGAAACTTCCCCCACTTCCGCGATAAGCTGTAGCCACCAACATGCGCCACGCATTCGTCGTAACGGCCGTCGTGCCGGCACTGCTGCTGCTCATCTCCTGCGGCGGCTCCTCCAGCAAACCGGACACGCCCGTCAAGCGTCCCGCCAAGGTTCTCCAGTTCTACGCCGGCGAAGGCGCCATCCGCCCCGGCGAGCACGTCACCATCTGCTACGGCGTGGAAAGTGCCGAAACCGTCCGCATCGACCCCTTCATCGAGACCATCACCCCCTCGATCAACCGCTGCATCGAAGCCAAGCCGGAGAAAACCACTCTCTACACCCTCACCGCCGAAGGCCCCGACGGCAAGGACGAAGCCTCCTTCACCATCACCGTCGACCCCAACGCCCGCCCCGCCGTCGAAGCCGCCGCACCCACCACCCTCATCCAGTTCTTCATGGCCTCCTCCACCACCGCCCTCAAAGGACGACCCGTCACCCTCTGCTACGGCACCAAGGACGCCGCGTCGGTCACGCTCGAACCCAACCTCCGCGCCATCGAACCCTCCGAGCGCTCCTGCTTCGCCGCCTCGTTTGACCAAACCACCACCCTCATCCTCACCGCCAAAAACGCCGCCGGCATCGTCGACTCCGAAAAGCTCACCATCACCGTCCCGTAAACCGCAGCGCGTGGCGGAACCCATTCTCCGCCACCTGCGCCAGTTCCTCGCGCGTAAACCCAAACGCATCCGCCGCCAGCGCATACTCCTCGCACACCGACGTCCGGAACAACGCCGGATCGTCGCTGTTCAACACCACCGCCACCCCCGCCTCAAACAACCGCCGCAGCGGATGCTCCTCCAGCCGCGCCACCGCCCCCGTCGCCACGTTGCTCGTCACGCACACCTCCAGCGCGATCTCGCGCCGCGCCAGTTCCTCCACCAGCGCCGGGTCCTCCACCGCGTGAATGCCATGCCCGATCCGCCGCGCCCCCATCTCCACGCACGCCCGCACGCTCGACGCCCCCATCGTCTCGCCCGCATGCGGCACCAGCGCCAGGCCATGCTCGCGCACAAACCGGAACGTCTCCGCAAACAACTCCGCCGGAGCCAGCCGCTCATCGCCCCCAATGCCAAACGCCACCACCCGGTCCCCCGCCCGCTCCACCGCGAGCCGCGCCACCTGCTCCACATGCTCCGCGCCAAACTGCCGCACGGCGTCCAACACCAACCACGCCTCCACCGGAGCCCGCTCACACTCCCGCGCCACCGCTTCATACACCGCCGCGAACTCCTGCTTCCGCCACAACACCACGCCCGCCGCCAGCGTCATCTCCACATAGCGCACATTCTGCGCCGCCAGCTTCTCGAAATACCGCCGCGCCGCCAGCGCATAGTGCTCCGGCGTCCGCAAATGCCCCACCGCCCACTTGAACGACTCGAGGAACTGATCGAAGCTCCCCCGCCGGTACCGCCGCTCCACCTCCCCCGCCGTCACCCGCTCATCCATCTCCGCCAGCACCGCCGCATCCAGCGTCCCCTCCAGATGCACATGCAGCTCCGCCTTCGGCAGTTCAAACAGATACGATGCGAGTTCCACCTTCGCCATTGTTACGATATTAGCTGCCATGCACCCAAACGAAATTGATGCCCTCGTCAGCGGCCGCCACGGCGACGCCTTCCGGGTGCTCGGTCCTCACTCCATCACTCACGACGGCGGCATCGAATCCTGGGAGGTCCGCGCCTTCCTCCCCCAGGCCGCTTCCGCCCAACTGCTCACCTCCGCCGGCGTCTTCGATATGAAGCGCATCCACCCCAGCGGCCTCTACTGCGGCGAGTGCCCCTCCCACCCCGGCGCCTACCGCCTCCGCGTCACTCACTACGACGGCTCCACTCTCGACCACGACGACCCCTACCGCTTCCCCCTCCTGCTCTCTGAATTCGACCTCCACCTCTACAGCGAAGGCACCAACTACGAGTGCCACAACATGCTCGGCGCCCACGTCGTCGAAGTCGACGGCGTCAGCGGCGTCCGCTTCGCCGTCTGGGCCCCCACCGCCGAATGCGTCGTCGTCACCGGCGACTTCAACGGCTGGGACGAACGCCGCCACCCCATGCGCCTCCGCACCGGCGGCATCTGGGAACTCTTCATCCCCGGCCTCGCCGACGGCGCCATCTACAAATACTTCGTCCGCTCCCACAACATGGGCTACCGCGAGATGAAGGCCGACCCCTGCGCCCTCTTCGCCGAACTCCCGCCCCGCACCGGCTCCATCGTCGCCAACATCGACCGCTACGCCTGGCAGGACGGCGAGTGGATGGAACGCCGCGGCCGCACCGACTGGCTCAAGCAGCCCATGTCCATCTACGAGGTCCACCTCGGCTCCTGGCTCCTTGACGAGCACGGCCACATGCTCACCTACCGCCAGCTCGCCGACAAGCTCGTCAACTACATCGTCGACATGGGCTACACCCACATCGAGCTGCTCCCCATCTGCGAACACCCCTTCGGCGGCTCCTGGGGCTACCAGGTCACCGGCTACTTCGCCCCCACCTCGCGCCACGGCTCCCCCGACGACTTCATGTTTTTCGTCGACCGCTGCCACCAGGCCGGCATCGGCGTCATCGTCGATTGGGTCCCCGCTCACTTCCCCCGCGATGCCCACGGCCTCGCCTTCTTCGACGGCACCCACCTCTACGAACACGACGACATCCGCCAGCGCGAACACCCCGACTGGGGCACCCGCATCTTCAACTTCGGCCGCAACGAGGTCCGCAGCTTCCTCATCTCCAGCGCCATCTTTTGGCTGAAGAAGTACCACATCGACGGCCTCCGCGTCGACGCCGTCGCCTCCATGCTCTATCTCGACTACTCGCGCCAGCCCGGCGAATGGATCCCCAACCAGTACGGCGGCCGCGAAAACATCGAGGCCATCGAGTTCATCCGCATCTTCAACGAGCAGGCCCACAAGGTGCCCGGCGCCATCACCATCGCCGAAGAGTCCACCAGCTTCCCCGCCGTCAGCCACCCCGTCTACGCCGGCGGCCTCGGCTTCACCATGAAGTGGAACATGGGCTGGATGCACGACATGCTCCACTACTTCAAGCTCGACCCCGTATTCCGCAAGTTCAACCACAACGACATCACCTTCTCCATGCTCTACGCCTTCACCGAAAACTTCGTCCTGCCCATCTCCCACGACGAAGTGGTCCACATGAAAGGCTCCTTCATCGGCAAAATGCCCGGCGACGAGTGGCGGCGCTTCGCCAACGCCCGTCTCTTCATGGCCTACATGTACACCCACCCCGGCAAGAAGCTCCTCTTCATGGGCGCCGAGATCGGCCAGTACGAAGAATGGGACGAAAATACCAGCCTGCGCTGGGACCTCCTTCAATTCGACTACCACCGCAAACTCCAATCCCTCAACCGCGAACTGAACCGCTTCTACCGCTCCCGCCCCGCCCTCTGGCAGGTCGACTACAACTGGCAGGGCTTCGACTGGCTCGACCTCCACGACGTCGAGAACTCCATCATCAGCTTCCTGCGCTGGGATGAAGGCCGCCAGAACTTCCTCCTCGTCATCTGCAACTTCACCCCCGTCCCGCGCTGGCATTACACGCTCGGCGTTCCCCGCCACGGCTACTACCGCGAGGCCTTCAACACCGACTCGGAGATGTTCGGCGGCTCCAACATGGGCAACGCCGGAGGCGTCCACTCCGGGCCCTACGGCTCCCACGGCCACCCCGCCTCCATCTCCATCACACTGCCTCCGCTTGCCGTGCTCATCTTTGAACTCGCCCCCGCCGAACTCGCCGGCGCGCCGGAGTAAACCCATCCAGCCATAGCAACCCCACATAGCCCTATGCCCCGACGCCCTCATCATCGGCGGAGGCCACAACGGCCTCGTCACCGCCGCCTACCTCGCCCGCGCCGGTCGTCGCGTCTGCGTCCTCGAACGCCGTGAACTCCTCGGCGGCTGCGCCGTCACCGAAGAGATCTGGCCAGGCTACAAAGTCTCCACCGCCGCCTACCTCTCCAGCCTCATGCAGGAGCGCATCGTGCGCGAACTCGACCTCGAGCGCCACGGCTACCACGTCGACCCCAAGGAACCGCCCTTCTTCTCCCCCTTCCCCGACGGCCGCCACCTCTTCTTCTGGCAGGACGAGAAACGCACCCACGCTGAGCTCGCCAAATTCTCCCGCCGCGACGCCGACCGCTTCCCCGCCTACGAAGCCCACCTGAGAAAACTCGCCGTCTTCGCCGAAGGCCTCCTGCTTGAAACTCCGGCCCCGTTCCCGCCCGCCAGCATCGGCGACTACATCGACTGGCTCAAGTTCCTCGCCCGCCGCCGCGGCCTCTCCGCCGCCGACATGAAGTCCCTCGTCCAGGTCTTCACCCAAAGCGCCTCCGATTTCCTCGACGCCTGGTTTGAGTCCCCCGAGATCAAGGTCACCCTCGCCACCGACGGCGTCATCGGCGCCAACGGCGGCCCCCGCACCGCCGGCACGGCCTACATCCTGCTCCACCACTGCATGGGCGGAGTCGGCGGCCGCCGCGGCGTATGGGGCTTCGTTCGCGGCGGCATGGGCGCGGTCTCGGAAGCCATCGCCTCGGCCGCCCGCGCCGCCGGAGCGGAAATCAGAGTCAACGCTCCTGTTTCCAAAATCCTCGTCGAAAACGGCCGCGCCACCGGCGTCATCCTCGGCAACGGCGACGAACTCCACGCCCCCATCGTCGCCTCCAACGCCGACCCCAGGGTCACCTTCCTCCAACTCACCGACGAGCGCCACCTGCCCGGCGACTTCCTCGCCTCCATCCGCCGCTTCCGCGTTGAAGGCACCTCCTGCAAAATCAACCTCGCCTGCAACGCGCTCCCCGACTTCACCTGCCTCCCCGGCGCCTCCGGTCCCCCAACACCGCGCCACCATGCACATCTGCCCCGACATCGACTACGTCGAGCGCGCCTGGGACGACGCCAAATACGGCCGCCCCTCTGAGCGCCCCCTGCTCGAAATGACCTCGCCCACCCAGTACGATCCTTCGCTTGCCCCGCCCGGCAAACACATCATCGGCATCTTCCTCCAATACGCCCCCTACACCCTCCGCGACGCCTCTTGGGACGACCTCCGCGAGCCCTTTCGCCGACCGCGTCATCGACTTAATCGCAGAATACGCTCCGAATATCCGAAATATTGTGGAGCACCGCCAGGTCCTCACCCCGCTCGACCTCGAACGCCGCTTCGGCATCTCCGGCGGCAACATCTTCCACGGCGAAATGTCGCTCGACCAGATGTTCGTCATGCGCCCCGTCGCCGGCTACGCCCGCTACCGCACCCCCATCCCCGGCCTCTACCTCTGCGGCTCCGGCGCCCACCCCGGCGGCGGCGTCATGGGAGCCCCCGGCTACAACTGCGCAAGAGAGATTCTGAAGGACTAACCCGACCAGGCAGCCAATTTCGGCATCTGCGTTCATCGGCGTTCATCGGCGGCGGTTATGAAACTGCCCTAAAACTCCACCGCCAGCCCCACACTCGGCAACACCGGAAACGTTTTCTCCAACCGCACCCGCGCCGCCCCCGTCGCCGCGTTGAACCCGCTCAAATCATCCACCCGCACATTCTCCCGCCCCGTCACATTCACCACTTCCACAAACAGCGTCCACCGCACGCGATCCCGCTGAAATGTCTTATTCGCCCACACACCCAACCGCTGATACTCCGGCAGCCGCAGCAAATTCCGCCGGTCCGTCAAAAACAAATTCGGATACTCGCCCCGGAAATACCCCCGCAGCGGCGTCCCCGACCCATAGCTATACCGCCCGCTCACATTCACGCTCGGCCGCACACGGTAATTCCCAAACACATTCACCGTGTGCCGCTGCTCAAAGTCCGCCGGATACCGCTCGCCCAACAACCCGCAACACACCGGCGCATCCGTCCACGCATACGAAATCCACCCCGACAGCGCATTCGCCGACTTCCGCATCACCATCACCTCCGCCCCCCGCGCCGCCATCCGCAACCGGTTCCGCCACAGCGGCGTCGTCAACGGCGCAATCACCCGCCCGTTCAACAAATACGCCTGCGCCCGCTCGGCAAACAACAGATCCCGGTCCCACCGCCGCCAGTACGACACCCGCAGCCCCGCCGTCCGCGTCAGCGCCAACTCCCCTTGCGCCTGCGCATGTTGCGAGCGCTCCGCCAGCAACGTCGTCCTGCCCCCCAACCCAAAGAACTGCGACAACTCCGCAAACTGCGCCGCCGCCCCCCAACCCGCCGACAACCGCAGCCGCTCCCACGGCGCAAAGGCCACCGACGCGCTCGGACTCGCCGCCGTCTGCCCGCTCACATCATGCCTGTCCCAACGCGCTCCCGCCCGCAGCGTCAACCGCCCCTCCAGCAACCGCACCGACGGCGTCGCATACGCCCCCGCCCGCACACCCGTCCCGCGATAGCGCTCGGCCACCAGCGGCGCCAGCGGAGCATTCCGTCTCACCAGCGCCTCGCCCTCGCCCCGCAACCGCCGCGCCGAATAGCCGCCCTCCACGCCCCACGCTCCGCTCCTCACCGTGTGATCGCCGCTCACCACCCACTCCCCATACCGCTCCTCGCCCAGGCTCAGCGCCGTGCGGTTCCGGTTCCCCCACCGCTCATCGATCCAAGCCCCGCGATGCTCCGCCAACCAACCCGGCGTCACAGCCCACGTATGCCCCAACGACACCAGCGCAAAGTCATAGTCTGACGTGATGATCGAGTTCAACCCCGCCGTCGGAATCGCCTTCTCCCGGTCCAGCCCCGACGTCCCATACATCAACAACAGCTTCACCCGCTGCCGCGCCGTCAAGTCGTAATCCAGCCGCGACTCCGCATCCGAGAACGCAAACGCGATCGTGTCATCGTCCGACAGCCGGTCAATCAAATACTGCAAATACGACTTCCGCGCCGCCACCAGCCACGCCCCGCGCTTCCCCAACGGCCCCTCCACCAACCCGCTCACGTTCGACATCGACACCGACCCGCGCCCGCGCACACGGTCCCGCGCCCCGCTCCGCGTCGTCATCGCCACCGCCCCCGCCGTACGGTCGCTCACGCCCGCCGGCAGCGGACCTTCATACAACGTCACCCCCTCCAGAATGTCGCCCCCAAACAACGTCGCCGACGCCGACGTCGCATCCCCGGCCACCGTGTGAAACGGCGAATGGAGCAGGATGCCATCCATAATCAGACCAATTCGTCTGAATTCCGCCCCGCGCAGCGCGAACTGCGATTGAAAGTCGTCGTTCCCCACCACCCCCGGCAGCGACTGCACGCTCCGCAGCGGATCGTTCACAATCACGCTCGCCGTGTTCTGAAACTCCAGCCCCCCATCGTCCGCGAACCCACCGGCTCGGGCTCATCACCGCGCTCCCGCACCTCCAGCGTCTCGCTCCGCCGCAACACATCCGGCACAAGCCGCACCTCCAGCGCCGCCGCACCCCTCACCACCACCCGCTCCGGACGGTAGCCCACCGTCGACACAATTAGCGTCGCGCCCTCCCCGCCTCCAACGCAAACGCCCCGCCCCCATCCGTCCGCGCCGACCCTCCGCCCCCCTGCACCGCCACCTCCACCCGCGCCAGCGCCTCGCCGCTCACCGCGTCGCGCACCACGCCCCGCACCTCCACACCGTGCAGCAACGCCCACCCCGAAACCAGAAATAGAAAGAGAGCTCGCAACATGAAACTCCCATTGTGCCCAATTCACCTCCGCCCCACACCAGGCCCGCCGCTCCAAATCAGTACAATCAACCTCATGCTCATCCGCGGCCTCATCCCGGCCCTCCTCTGCGCCCCGCTCGCCCTGGCCCTCGATCTCTCCAACGCCAAAATCCTCTCCGCACCCAACGCCACCCCGCGCGAACAACTCGCCGCCCGCGTCCTGCAAGAGGAGATCGCCCGCCGCGCCCAAATCACTCTCCCGCTCTCCACCGCCGCCGCTCCTCCCGCCGCCGGCCCCGCCATCACCCTCCGCAACACCCGCACCGCCCCCGCCGAAGGCTTCCGCATCGAAACCACCGCCACCGGCGTCACCATCCACGGCAACGACGAACGCGGCCTCCTCTTCGGCGCGGGCTACCTGCTGCGCAAACTCGAACTCGAACGCGGCCGCATCAATCTCCCCTCGCCCCTCAACCTCACCACCGCCCCCCAAGTGAAACTCCGCGGCCACCAACTCGGCTACCGCCCCAAAACCAACTCCTACGACGGCTGGAACGAAGCCCAATGGGAACAGTACATCCGCGAACTCGCGCTCTTCGGAACCAACGCCATCGAACTCATCCTGCCCGCTCCGACGACGACGCCGACTCCCCCCACTTCCCCACTCCCCCCATGGACATGATGATCGCCATGTCCCGCATCGCCGACCGCTACGGCCTCGACCTCTGGATCTGGTACCCCGCCCTCGACCCCGACTACGCCGAAACGAAACATGTCGACTTTGCTCTAAAGGAATGGGAAGCCGTCTTCGCCAAACTCCCCCGCATCGACGCCATCCTCGTCCCCGGCGGCGACCCCGGCCACACTCACCCCCGCCACCTCCTGCCCATGCTCGAACGCCAGGCCGCCACCCTCCGCCGCTACCATCCCAAGGCCACCTGGTGGGTCGCCCCGCAAGGATTCAACGCCGAATGGCTCAGCGAGTTCTACGCCTTCGTCCGCACCAACCCCGCCTGGCTCACCGGCATCGTCCACGGCCCGCAAATCCGCGTGCCCATCGGCGAACTCCGCAAGCAAATCCCCGCCCGCTATCCCATCCGCAACTACCCCGACATCACCCACACCATCCGCTGCCAGTACCCCGTCCCCGAGTGGGACACCGCCTTCCCCCTCACCCTCAACCGCGAACCCATCAACCCCCGCCCCGAGTTCATGAAGCGCATCTTCCACGAAGCCCTCCCCCACACCATCGGCTTCGTCACTTACTCGGAAGGCTGCAACGACGACGTCAACAAGTTCCTCTGGAGCGCCCTCGGTTGGAACCCCGACGCCGACCTCCACGAAACCCTCCGCGACTACTCGCGCCTCTTCATCCACCCCCGCATGGCCGCCAGCTTCGCCGAAGGCCTCTTCTCGCTCGAACGCAATTGGAACGGCCCGCTCGCCACCAACACCGCCGTCACCACCACCCTCCAGCAGTTTGAAGCTCTCGACTCCGCCGCCACCCCCGCCGTCCAACAAAACTGGCGCTTCCAACAAGCCCAATACCGCGCCCACTACGACGCCTACACCCGCGCCCGCCTGCTCTACGAAACCTCGCTCGAACAGCAAGCCATGGACCGCCTCCGCACCGCCTCCGAACTCGGCTCCCTCCGCGCCATCCAACATGCCGAAGAGATCCTCGAACGCGCCCTCACCCAGCGCACCGCCCCGCAATGGCGCGCCCGCACCTTTGAGCTCGCCGAAGCCCTCTTCCAATCCATTCGCATGCAGCTCAGCGTCCCCTTCTACGGCGCCATCGCCACCGGCCGCGGCGCCAACCTCGACCTGATCGACACCCCGCTCAACAACCGCCTCTGGCTCACCACGCAGTTCGAGCGCATTCGCAAACTGGAAGAGGAAAAGGAACGCCTTGCCGCCCTCGGCGAACTCTTGGAATGGACCAACCCCGGCCCCGGCGGCTTCTACGATAACCTCGGCGACCCCTCAGCCTCGCCCCACCTCGTCCGCCCCGCCAACCCCGGCCTCGAATCGCGCAACGCCCCGCTCACCGGCTTTGCCGACATCACCAACCCCATGACCCGCACCTGGCGCTACTCCTGGATGAACCACACCGAAACGCTCTGGGATCAGGACCTCACCCTGCGCTACACAGGACTCGACCCGGCCTCACAATACAAAGTGAAAATCGTCTACGGCGGCGAACGCACCGCGGCACCGCTCACCCTCACCGCCAACGGCCGCCACGTGATTCAACCCGACCGCCCCAAACCGCTCCCGCCGGAAGCGCTCGAATTCGCCATCCCCGCCGAAGCCACACGCTCCGGCACGCTCGAGCTCCGCTGGACCCGCCCCCCCGGTGGAGGCGGCAACGGACGCGGCATCCAAATCGCCGAAATCTGGCTCACGCCTCAGTAATAGCCCGCCAGCGTCGCCTCGGCCTGACCGGCCGGCATATGCGCCTGCTGCCGCGCAATCGCATCCCAGCCCTCCAACAGCGTCTGCAACAGTTGCGACGCCTCGGCCAGTTGCTTGTCCTTCTGCTCAATGTGAGCCTGCGTGATCAGGTGGATCATGTAGTCGTATAACTCGATCAGATTCACCGCCAGCTCGCCGCCCTGCTCGCGGTTCACACTCAACATCAGTTCGGCAATGATCTCGCTCGCCCGGCTGATGTGCCGCGACCGCGCCACCGCGTCGCCCTGCGCCAAGCTCTCCCGCGCCCCCCGGATCGACTCCAGTGCCCCCCGGTAAAGCATCTGAATCAGCTCCACCGGATCGGCCTGCAGCACCTCAATCTCCAGCGACGCCTGACTTGCATATGGATTCATAACCAACGCTCTCCCCCATACCCTCTGCGGAATCCGCACACACTTTGCCTGTCGCGGCTCACAGCTTTCCTCTTGGCTCCCGAGTCTGGTCGTTGCCCGCCGCCCGCGTCAGCCCATCTGCCGCGCCCGGCGGAATATGCTCTTCGGCGGATATTGTTGTATGACCTCCTGAGTCTCCCGGTCCACCAGCCTCACGGCCGGCTTCTGGCTGTCCTCGTCTACAACAATCCTCAACTCCTGGTTCGATCCTCGCAACTCAGTCTCGTTGAGCTTCTTGACTGCTTGTATCAGCTGTTGTTGTTCCTGCAATTCCAAACGCCGTTCCTGCACGGGTGTATCCGCCGGCACAGCTAGTTGAATGCGTGAAGCTGAGAGTTCCATCTCTAACCTCCCAGGATGCGAACGCCCTCGCTTCCTGCACTCTCATATCGGAACGCATGGCCGAAAGCTTGAATCTTTCCCCAACTCCCCTCACCACAACCTCCAGACACACTACAGGCGTCTGCTGGTTGTCTTGAAATCCCCGCTTCCCCCGGACCGCCCCGCCCGCCTAATCCAAATTCAGCACCTTCATCATGGTGCCCTTTTCCTTCTCAATCTTCTTCTGCAACAGCATGATCGCGTAAATCAACTGCTCCGGCCGAGGCGGACACCCCGGCACATACACATCCACCGGAATCACCTGGTTCACCGGAATCAGCGCATAGTTGCTGAACACGCCCGTCGAGGTCGCGCACGCCCCCATCGAGATCACCCACCGCGGCTCCGGCATCTGTTGGTACAACTGCCGCACCACCGGGGCCATCTTGTTCGACACCCGCCCGGCAATGATCATCAGATCCGACTGCCGCGGCGACCCCCGGAACACCTCCGCGCCAAAGCGCGAAATGTCGAATCGCGACGCCGACATCGCCATCATCTCAATCGCGCAGCAGGCCAGCCCAAACGTCATCGGCCAGATCGAATTCTTGCGTGCCCAATTGATGGCCGCATCCACCGTCGTCGTGAGGATGCTCTCCTCTAACCCGCTCGGCGCGCCGGCCAGATCAATGCGGTCGAAAATGCCATCGGCAGAGCCCAGTTCAGGACGATACTCGCGCAGTTCCATGTGTTCTTTGATTATCGCACGCGCCCTACCGGCCCAGTGACTTCACCTCGCCCGCGCTCAACGCCCGGTCAAACACCATCACGTCGTCCATCAGGCCCACGTAATTCACCCCCAACCGCAGCGCCCCCAGCGCCGGGTCCCACGCAAAGCCCTCCGCAATCACCGGCGTCGACCCCATCGCCACCCCATCCAGATACAACGTCGCCTTCCCCTTCCCGCCGCCCAGCGCTTCGTGCGTAATCGCCACATGCGTCCATTTCTCACGCGTGAACGGCGGCTGTTTCACCACCACCAGCCGGTTGTTGAAACAACGGATTCGTCCCCCGTCGTCTGACCGCTCGTGTTCCAGCCCTTCAATTCGCCAAACACCCCCAGCCGGAAATGCCGCGGCTTGTCGTCTTTCGTGAAGTCCACCCAGATCGCCGAATCGTTGTACGCCTTGTCCGTCACCTGAATCGGATCGCAAAACCCCGGCGCCAGGTCCCGCTCCGGATCGAGCTTCAGGAAAAACGAAATCGTCCCCGTCCACTTCTTCCTATCGAACGCCACATTCTTCTCGGCCCTATAGAACACCGCATTCTCATTCTTCGCCGTGAACTGCAGCGCGCCTGATCCGCCCCGCCCCGCGCCCGCCGCCAGCTTCGCGTTCGGAGCCGCCGCCAGCCCAGGCTTGGCGTCTTTCTGCTGCTTGTAATTCGCCGCCGAATACAGCCGCCCGTCGCCTCGCGCCACCTTCGCCGCCTCGCTCTCAAAGGAAGCGTGGAAAATCAATCCCTTCGGCATCTGCGCCATCGCCGCCACCGCCATGAGCCCAGTCAGAACATACAGTCGCATCATGCCGACAGCATACCCCACTCCGCCTGTACACCACCGCCCGCATCCCCTATACTCAATCCGCTATGAACCCACTCCTGTCCGTGCTCATCGCCTCCGCCCTGACCCTCGCCTCCTGCCTCCTGCGGCGGTAGCAAGGAATCCGAAAAGGTCGTCGAAGGCGAGAACATCTCCAAGAACCCCGTCGGCTTCGCCGCCCAAATGATGAAGGCCGGCTCCGACATCGAGAAGATGCAAAAAGAACTCGAACAGATGAAGCCCGTCGAAGCCATCAGCTTCACTGAGCTGCTCCCCTTCCTCCCCGAACCGCCCGCCGGTTGGGAAGGCTCCAAGCCCCAGGGCCAGAGCAACCAGATGGGCGAATGGAAGTTCACCCAGGTCGAACGCAGCTACACCATGGGCGACAAGAACATCGAAGTCGAAATCCTCGACTGGGCCTTCCGCCGCGAACTCTATGCCCCCTTCTTCCTTATGGCCAACTTCAGCCAGGAATCCACCGAAGGCTACAACAAGGGCATCAAGATCAACGACGACCCCGGCCGCGAGGAATACAAAACCGAAGCCAAGGACGGCAACCTCTCCGTCCTCGTCGGCAAACGCTTCCTCGTCACCGTCAAAGGCAACAACATCGAAGCCGCCGAACTCCGCCAGTGGTGGGACCGCCTCAACACCCCCGGCCTCCGCGACAAGGCAAAATAGCGCTTCCCCCAGCCTCACCTGCGACGCATGCGGGGTTAAGATAGACATCACCCGCATGCGCCGCCTCGTCTCCGCAGCTTTGGTGATCGTCTTCGCCCCCGCCCTGCGCGCCCAGCCCGCGCCCTACGACTTCGCCCAATCCCAAACCTTCCTCACCACCTACTGCCAAGCCTGCCACTCCGGCAAATCCGCCGTCGGCGGCTTCGACATCGAACGCCTCTCCACCGAGTCCTCCCTCACCGCCGAAGCCAACAAATGGACCGCCGCCGTCCGCCGTCTCCATGCCGGCGAAATGCCCCCCAAGAACGCCCCCGCCCCCACACTCGACACCCGCCAGCGCTTCGCCGATTGGGCCAACGCCACCCTCCGCGCCCAAGCCTGCGGCGCCCCCGGCGCCACCCTCACCCCCGCCCACGCCCCGCTCCGCCGTCTCAACCGCGACGAATACACCGCCACCATCCAGGACCTCTTTGACCTCCACCTCGACATCGGCTCCGCCCTCCCCCTCGATGGCGCCGGAGGCGAAGGCTTCGACAACGCCGCTGAAACCCTCTTTCTCTCCCCCCTCCACTCGGAAAAATACATGGAGGTCGCCAAGCTCACCGTCGACTTCGCCGCCCGCGAACACAAGTCGCGCCAAAAGGTCCTAATCGCCCACCCCGGCCCCGGCGTCTCCCCTGAACTCGCCGCCCGCCGCGTCCTCACCGCCCTCCTCCCCAAAGCCTTCCGCCGCCCCATCGCCGCCGCCGAAGTCGACCCCTATCTCGCCCTCTACCGCGCCGCCCGCGCCGAAGGCCAGGAACACGAACCCGCCCTTTTCTACGCCATCCGAGGCGTCCTCGTCTCCCCCCTCTTCCTCTTCCGCATCGAACCGCCCAACCCCACCGCCGCCCCGCGCCCCCTCGACCAATACTCGCTCGCCTCCCGCATCTCCTACTTCGTCTGGGGCTCCATGCCCGATGAGCTTCTCTTCGACGTCGCCGCCCGCGGCAAGCTCCACGACCCCGAGGTCATCCGCCAACTCCTCCCCCGCATGCTCCGCCACGACCGCGCCGAAGTCTTCGCCCGCCGCTTCATCGAACAGTGGCTCCACACCCGCGACCTGCAGGGCGACAAAGCCCCCGACCCCCAACTCTTCCCCGCCTACACCAAGGACGAGGACCTCCGCGGCGACATCCGCCTCCAGCCCGTCTACTTCTTCCGCGAAATCCTCTCCCGCAACCTCTCCCTGCTCAACTTCCTCGACTCCACCCACACCATCGGCACGCGCCACCTCGCCCGCCACATGGACCTGAAGCTCCCCCTCAACCCCAACGCCAACACCCAGCCCCATTGGGTCGAGCTCCCGCCCAACTCCCATCGCGGCGGCCTCCTCGGCATGCCCGCCGTCCAAACCGTCTCCGCCTATCCCTACCGCACCAGCCCCGTCCTGCGCGGCGCGTGGATCCTCGAATCCATCCTCGGCACCCCGCCCCCCGCCGCCCCGCCCGACGTCCCCGCCCTCGAAGACGCCCACAACCCCGCCGCAGCCAAGTCCATGCGCGAACGCCTCGAGCGCCACCGCTCCAACCCCGTCTGCAACTCCTGCCACAGCCGCATCGACGGCCTCGGCTTCGCCATGGAGAATTTCGATGTGATCGGCCGCTGGCGCGCCGAAGACGCCGGCAAGCCCATCGACGCCAAAGGTGAGCTCGCCGACGGCGCCACCTTCGAAGGTCCCGACGGCCTCAAAGCCATGCTCATGGCCCGCAAGGACCTCTTCCTCCGCAACCTCACCCGCAAAATGCTCGGCTTCGCCCTCGGCCGCGGACTCACCCTCCGCGACTCCTGTACAGTCGACGAAATTGTCGCTACAGTAAAGGCAAAGAATTACGCCTCGCACGCTCTCGTCGAGGCCATCGTGTTGAGCACGCCGTTCCGCTACCAGGCCCCCGCCGAAACCGGACGCGGCGCCAGAGCGCGCCCACCGGATCCGGCTGCAAAGAGGAAATTGGGCCCATGAAACCACTCTCCCGTCGCACCATCCTCCGGGGCACAGGCGTCGCCCTCGGCCTCCCCTGGCTCGAAGCCATGGCCTCCCCCGCGCAAGCCAAACCGCCCGTCCGCATGGCCTTCCTCTACATGCCCAACGGCGTCAACATCCACGGCTTCTGGCCCGCCGAAACCGGACGCAACTTCGCCCTCTCCCCCTCCCTCCAACCGCTCGCCCCCCTCCGCGACTACCTCACCGTCTTCTCCAACCTCTGGAACGCCAACTCCAAAGGCGGCGACGGCCACTACGTGAAGGAAGCCGCCATCCTCACCTGCCAGACCATCAAGAAAACCCCCGGCGCCGACATCGCCAACGGCATCTCCGTCGACCAACTCGCCGCCCAGCGCATCGCCAACCAGACGCCGCTCCCCTCGCTCGAACTCGGCGTCACCCCGGTCGCCATCGGCGTCGATGCCGTCGTCGGCTACACCCGCGTCTATGGCTCCCACATCGCCTGGGCCAACTCGACCACGCCCCTCGCCCGCGAACTCAACCCGCGCTCGGTGTATGAACGTCTCTTCCGCGCCTCCAACGGCCCCAAGGGCAACGCCGCCAAGATGGACGCCCTGCTCCTCGACCGTGTCCAAGCCGACGCCCGCCGCGTCCGCGACCAGGTGGGCCAGGCCGACAAGATCCGCCTAGACGAGTACCTCTCCGTCATGCGCGGCCTCGAAGAGCGCGTCGAACGCGCCACCAAGCCCTCCGTCACCCCCTGGAAAGCCCGCGCCGCCATGGACGCCGCCATCCCCACTGACCGCCCCGCCGACCACGCCGAACACGTCCGCCTCATGCTCGACATGATCGCCGTCGCCTTCCAAACCGACATCACCCGCGTCGCCACCTTCATGTTCGGCAACGCGGTCTCCAACGTCAGCTTCCGCTTCCTCGACGGCGTCGGCATCGGCCATCACGACGCCTCGCACCACCAGAACGACGCCGACAAGCTCCGCCAGTACGAAATCATCAGCCGCTGGCACATCCAGCAGTACGCCTACTTACTCGAAAAGCTCCGCGGCATGAAGGAAGGCGAATCGAACATCCTCGACAATTCGATGGTCATGTTCGCCTCGGCCCTCAACGACGGCAACCGCCACGACCCCCACAAGCTCCCCCTGCTGCTCGCCGGTAAAGGCGGCGGCCGCATCGACTCCGGCCAGCACCTCACCTACTCCGTCGATAGCCCGCTGGCGAACCTCTATGTGTCAATGCTCGATGCCTTCGGAACCCCCGTCGAACGCTTCGCCGACAGCACCGGCCCGCTCCCCGGCCTGCTGCACACCTAGGCTCCACGCGAAACCGCCATGCGCCCTCTGCTCACCCTCGCCGCCACCCTGCTCGCCCTCGCCGCCGCGCTTCCCGCCGCCGACTTCACCGGCATCTGGATCGGCCAGCTCCCCGGCCGCAACAACACCTTCACCGACCTCGCCTTCCAGTTCGAACACAAAGGCGCGCAACTTACCGGCAAGTTATACGGCGATTACACCAGCAGCCCCATCGTCAAAGGAACCGTCTCCGGCGACTTACTCACCTTCACGGTAGCCACCGTCGAACAATCAGGCAACGAGATCAATGAAAGCATCGTCCGCTTCACCGGCAAGTTAGTCAACGGCGAACTCGAACTCACCCGCGACCGCGAATCCTCCACCCGCGCCGGCTCGGGCGGAGTCGTGCAAATCCGCCCCAACACCAGCCGCGTGATGATCCGCCTGAAGAAGTTGCTGTAATCCATCCGCGTTCATCTGCGGCCGGAATCAGCCCCCCCTACGCCGGCCCATCCCCCGTCCGCCGCCGCATCTCCTCCGTCAAGATAATCGCTTCGGCCAGTTCCTTCATCGGCCGCCGCATGCGCCGGCTTTCATTCCGCAGCTTCAAGTAGGCCTCTTCCTCAGTCAGGCCCTCGCTCCGCTGCAAAATGCCCTTCGCGCGCTCCACCAGCTTGCGCGTAATCAGCTCCCGCTCAATCTCCTGCTTTTCCTCTGACAGCCGCGCGTTCTCTTCTTCCAACCGTCCCTTGGTCAGCGCCGTGCCCATCTGTTCGCCCACGAACGTCACCAGCGCGATCTCCTCGGCCGTGTGCTCGTGATCCTCGCGGTGGTGCACGTTGATCACGCCGATCACCTTGCCCCCGCTCACCAGCGGCACCGACAGAAACGCCTGGTAATTGTCCTCCACCAACGTCTGGAACCGCTTAAAGCGCTTGTCCGTCCCGGCATTCTTGCCCAGCGCGACCACGCTGTTGTGTTCGGCCACCCAGCCCGTAACACCTTCGCCCAGTTTGATTCTCAGCGTCCCCAACTCCCGCGCGTGCGGAACCTGCGACGCTCGCAATACGAATTCTCCATTCGGCTCGTCCAGTAGGTATACCAGACAAGCATCACATTCTGTGACCTGCGCCGTGAGCCCGACAATTTCCCCAAGCATTTCATCCAACGAAACCTCGGAGCTCACAATCCGGCTAATCCGGTGCAGCAGATCGACCTGAGATACGCCTCGTTCGGCCGTCATGTATCCAGCCTAGGGGCGTTGATGACGGCTGGTCCAATCGAAATTTCTTATGCCGCTGATCGGAACTTTTGTCCTCACACACACGCTGTTTACCCTGTTGATGATACGGGCAAACCGCCCCAGGATTTGACACAATCGGCACATGCCGCCCCGCCCCGCCGCCCCACTACCCCCTCCTCGCCGCCCTACTGCTCGCCGCGTCCGCCCACCCCCAGGCACAAGCCCAATCCCTCGCCGGCATCGTCGATCTCCACGCCCACTCCGCCCCCGACCAAGCCGCCCGCTCCATCGACGGCATCGCCCTCGCCCGCCTCGCCCAGCAGCGCGGCCTCCGCGCCATCGTCCTGAAAAATCACTACGAATCCACTGCCTCCCTCGCCATCCTCGCCGCCGAAGCCGCCCCCCAGCTCACCGTGTTCGGAGCCATTGCTCTCAACCGCGCCGTCGGTGGCGTCAACCCCGCCGCCGTCGAACACTGCGTGAAAACCCGCGCTGTCACCAATTCGACATCCGCCCCAACCTCCCGCTGCAAAATCGTTTGGATGCCCACCTTCGACAGCGAACACATGGCCCGCCTCGCCGGCACCCCCGAAAAGCCCCACGTCTCCGTCAGCCGCAACGGCCAACTCCTCCCCGAAGTCCTCGCCGTTCTCGATCTCATCGCCCGCCACCGCCTCGTCCTCGCCACCGGCCACTCCTCCCCCGCCGAAGACCTCCTCCTCATCCGCGAAGCCACCCGCCGCGGCATCCGCCACATCATCGTCACCCACCCCATCCACCCTCAAGTCGGCATGACCATCGAACAAGCCCGCCAGGCCGCCGCCCTCGGCGCCTACATCGAATTCCCCGCCAACACCATGCTCGGCATCCTGAAATCCACCACCTTCGAGGAAGCCGCCCGCCAGATGCGCGCCATCGGCCTCGACCACGTCATCCTCACCTCCGACTTCGGCCAGGCCGGCAACCCCCTCCACCCCGACGGCTGGCTCCAGGCCTTCGAAGGCCTCCGCCGCGCCGGACTCACCACCGCCGAACTCGACCTCCTCTCTAAACGAAACCCCGCCCGCGCCATCGGACTCGAATAACCAGATGACCGGACGCCGCCTCGCCCTCCCCGTCGCTCCTGCGTCCTCTCCGCCCACGCCGCCCCCCTGGCGCCGCGTCACCTCGCCTCACTTCGAACTCTTCACCGACGCCCCCCAACGCAGCGCCAAGGCCGTCCTCGAACGCCTCGAACTCGCCCGCCACCACTTCCGCCCCTGGTCGCTCCCCCCGCTCCCCGTCCGCATCCTCCTCTTCTCTGACGAACGCCAGTTCGCCCCCCTCCGCACCGAGGCCACCACCAAGGGCTTCTTCCAGGCCGGCGCCGAGCGCGACTCCATCGCCCTGCTGGACTCCGGCGACGGGACCCTCCGCGGCGTCATCCACGAATACGTCCACCTCGTCCTCCACCACTCGGCCACCACCATCCCCCGCTGGCAGGAAGAAGGTCTCGCCGAGTTCCACTCCACCCTCCGAGGCTCGCGCGACATCCGCACCGGCGACCTCATCCCTTCCCACCTCGCCCTCCTCCAACAGGAAGGCCTCCTCGACGCCGCCCGCATGGCCGCCGCCGCTCGCGGCGACACCACAACGCTCACGGGCCGCCAGATCCCCGTCTTCTACGCCCAGTCCTGGGCCCTCATCCACGCCCTCCACTCCGCCGGACCCAACGCCCAGCGCCACCTGATGCCGCCCTTCGCGCCCATCGACGAAGCCACCCTCCGCTCCCTCACCGGACAACTCCCCCAATACCTCCGCCGCCCCACCAACGGCTTCAACACCGGCACCCGCGCCGAACCCGCCCCGCGCCTTGAAGAGGAAGCCATCGACCCCGCCCGAGCCCAACTCGTCCTTGCCGATCTCGCCCTCCGCGTCGGCAGCGTCAAATACGCCCAGGCCCTCCTCACCAACGCCGCCACGCAATTCCCCAACGATCCCGACGTCCTCCACGAACTCGGCATCCTCGCCCTCTCGCAAAAGGACGAACCCCTCGCCCGCCAGCGCTTCACCGCCGCCATCGCTCACCGCAACGCCCGCGCGCAGTCCTTCTTCGAACTCGCCCTCCTCGAACGCGACGCCCTCGGCCCAAACTCCCCCCGCGTCCGCGAACTCCTCACCGAAGCCGCCGGACGCAATCCCCACCACGCCGAAGCGCTCTTCCTGCTCGGTCAAATGGAGGAATCCCAAGGCCGCCCCGACAAAGCCATCGAGTGGCTCCAACGCGCCGTCGCCGTCCTGCCCCGCCAGTCGCGCATGTGGTACGCCCTAGCCCACGCCCGCAACACCGAAGGCCAAGTAGTAGCCGCCCGCAAAGCCGCCGATCAAGCCCTCGCCACCGCCGCCAATCCAATGGAGCGCGAACAAGCCGAAGCCCTACTCAATCAACTCCGTGACGGCCTCACCCTCCCCGCGCCCGCTCTCCCAAGCCGCCCGTCACCACTCCGCAAGCCTGGAACCAACCCAAAGGCCCAGCCACCGTCGAAGGAGAACTCCGCGAAGTCCACTGCCCACCCAATACCGCGCCCACCCTGCGCATCTACGCCGACAACACGCTCCACTCCCTCACCATCACGCAACAAACCCGCACCACCGGCGCCCCCGGCCAACTGCAATGCGGCCCCCAACAACCACCCCGCCGAGTCACCGTCACCTACGACCCCGCCACCCACCACGCCATCACGCTCGACTTCCCCAAACCCTAAGTCGCAGCCCCCCAGCGCCGAGTCAGCCTCTCGCGCTCCCCCACCGTTACGGAGCCGCGACCGTGAGGGCGCGGTGTTCGGGTCCACTCTCGCCCCCCCCCTACGCCAACTCCGCCGCCAACCGCCCCGTCATCTTCAGCGCCTCAAACCGGTTCACCGTCTTCTCAATCCCCGCATCAAGCGACGTCCGCGTAATCCCCGGCACCGCCGTGTGCAGCGCCGTCGCGTCCATGTGAAACGACACCGGCACCTGCGGCCCGCCCACCGTCAGCAGCCCCTTGGCCTCCGGCGCATAGTGCTCGATCTTGGCCACCAAATCGTTCATCTGCACAATGTCGCCCGCCAGGTTGAACACATGCGCGCCCTCGATCTCCGCCTGCGCGCACTTCACAAACGTCTCGGCCACGTCTTCCACATACTGCATGTCCATAAAACCGGACACGCGAATCTGAAACGGCACGCCCAGCACCGCCGCCTTGATCGCCAGCGTCGGGTCGGCCGTCAACCCCCGGTCGCGCCCCACGCCATACACTGTCCACGGCCGCAGCCCGATCGACGAAATGCCGCTCGTCTGGTAGAAAATCCGCGCGCTCCCCTCGTTGGCCATCTTGAACACGCCATAGTGCGTCCCCGGCTCGAGCGGATCCTCCTCGCCCACCGGCCGCGCGCCAGACGCATCCTCCGGCCCCACACCGCCGACGACGAGGCATACACCACGCGCACCGCACGCCCCGCGTCCCGCGCTGCCTGAAACACATTCAACGTCCCGATCACGTTGATCATCCCGCCAGCCACCGGCTGCGTCTGGCAAAACGGCATCAACACCGCCGCCAGGTGAATCACGTGCGTGATCTCCCGCTCTTTTACCAGCTTGGCCAGCAGTTCGGTGTCTTCAATCCGCCCCGCCACGCGCTCCAGCAGCCCGCTTGCGCCATGCCCGGAGATCAACTCCAGCCGCTCCAGGTTCGTCCCCAGATCCAGCGTCACCACCGGCAGGTTCTGATCCAACAGTTGCTTCACTACCCAGGCGCCGATACAACCCTGCGCGCCCGTAACAAGGAATCGCATCCGCCCAACTTAACATAGGCGGACCCTTCTCTCCCTTGTCGCTTCGGTTTACCCGCGCCCAGCCGCGCGGAAAACCACCTACCCGGCCCGCCTCCAAACCACCTGCCCGGCCCGCCCACCGACCACCAGCGCAGCGAGCCTCAAAACCACCAGCTCCGCTTGCCGCACGAATGACACCGCTGCAACTCCACTCCCACCACACGCAACAACCTCACCGCCACCGTCTGCCGCCGCGAAGGTGCCATGTTGGGCGAGTAGCAGCGAGGGCAGACACTTGTGGAACCCCGGAAAGCAACCCGCTCCCGCACCACCCCCTCCTCGCCCCCTGCTGCCGCCTCCGCCGCAACTGCCGCAACCGCGCCATCAACTGCATGATCCGCCGACTCGGCCACCCGCATAGCCGTACCCAATCCCGCCAAAGCTTGATCCGCCGCCGGCGCGACCACAGGCGCGCTTTCCCGGATTCGAGCCGGCGCCGCTGCTGAACTTGCCATGTATTTGTCACCTGCTTTTCCAGTGATCCCAAACACACCTTCGTCTCCTTTTTCCGACTTCAGATTCCTCCCAGCAAACCAACGTCTTGCAAAGGTCCTACACACCCGCTCCACACACCACTCCCCACTCACTCCACCCCGTCGTACCCTAGTGATTGTGACCCCCAAGGCCATCCTCCTCTTCGCACTTCCCGCCCTCCTCCTCGCCGGCGGCACACGCGTCGAGTTCGATCCCCAATCCCCCTCCACCGGCCCCTTCCCCTCCGACTACCTCACCCTCCCCGACTCCCGCCAGATCACCGGACTCCGCGTCAACCTCCCCGCCAATCCCTTCTTCATCCGCCCCATCGACGCCACGCTCAATCAACTCGACGGCTTCTCGCTGAACACCCGCATAACCGTCAAATTCTCCGCCCCCATCCGCCCCGATACTCTGCGCAACGGCATCTTCTTCCTCTGGCTCGACCCCATCCAATCCGACCGCTACCAACTCCGCCCCGCCGGCCACCTCACCCCCATTAACGAAGTCGTCTACGACGCCACCACCAACACCGTCCACGCCAAGCCCGACGAGCCCTTCCAGGGTGCCCGCCGCTATGCCATCCTCGTCACCGACGCCGTGCTGGATGCCGCCGGCGACCCCGTCGAAGAAGAACCCGGCTTCCGCGCCTGCCTCGACCGCACCCTCGGCGGCGACTACTGCGTCCGCTTGAGCGAAGCCCTCACCCGTTACGGTGGCGTCATCCCCCCCTCGCGCCGCATCGTCGGCGCCAGCCTCCTCACCACCCTCAGCGCCACCGCCCTCCTCGAACGCGCCCGCGATGTCGTCCTCCGCACCGCCCCCCGCCTCACCCGCATCACCCCCGGCATCGTCTCCATCGCCGACATCAACGCCGGACTCCTCCGCACCGACCTCGGCAACGGCCGCCTCGAAGACATTCTCTTCCCCGTCTCCCTCTCCATCCTGCCCGCCTCCGGCGTCCGCCGCCTCGCCGTGGCCAGCTTCCGCACACCGCTCTTCACCGACGACAACGGCCTCATCCCCGCCACCCCCACCGCCGAAGAGCCCGCCCCCCTCTCTGAAGAAGAAATCGAAGCCACCATCTACCTCCCCTCCACACCCATGCCCGCCGGCGGCTACCCCGTCCTCGTCGCCGGACACGGCTTCGGCGACACCCGCTTCGGCTTCCCCTCCGCCCTCGCCATCGGCCAGCTCTCCGCCGGATACGCCGTCGTCTCCATCAACGCCTACGGCCACGGCTACGGCCCCAACACCAAACTCGTCCTCACCCGCGCCAGCGGCGAACGCATCGAAATCCCCGCCCGTGGCCGCGGCTTTGACCTCAACGCCGACGGCCGCATCGACTCCGGCGAAGGCTGCATTCAGTCCTCCCCGGCAACCTCGTCCTCACCCGCGACTGCCTCCGCCAAACCGCCGCCGACCTCATGCAACTCCTCCGCGTCCTCCGCGAAGGCGTCGACCTCGACGGCGACGCCCGCCCCGAACTCAACGGCTCCCAGGTCTTCTACATCGGCCAGTCCCTCGGCGCCTTCTATGGCACCCTCCTCCACTCCGTCGAACCTGAACTCCGCGCCGCCACCCTCAACGTCGGCGGCGGCTCCGCCGTCCCCACCTTCGTCTACGGCGGCGAACGCCGCGCCGACATCCAGGACCTACTCACTTCCCTCGGCCTCTCCGTTCCCGGCGTCTCCGGCGCCGGACTCCCCCTCCGCTACGAAGAGGTCCGCATCGTCGACGACGCCCGCCTCGCCGCCTACCAGGACTTCATCGCCCTCATGGAATGGGCCGAATCCCCAGGCGCGCCGCTCTCCTTTGCCCCCCACCTCAAATCCGCCACCCTCCCCGGCGTCCCCGTCAAACGCACCCTCTTCCAAATCGCCCGCGGCGACCAGACCGTCAACAACCCCTCCAACTCCCTCCTCATCCGCGCCGCCAACATGCTCGAATCCACCTCCGTTTACCGCCACGACCTCGCCGTCGCCCAGGTCTCCTCCCTCGCCGGCAACCCCCACACCTACCTCGCCGGCATCGGCCCCCTCGCCGCCACCGTCATCGGCTTTGCCGCCCAGGGCGAGGCCGTCGCCTTCATGGCCTCACCCGACGAGGTCATCCCTGACGTCAACCCCTTCGTCGCCCTCTTCTTCCGCAACCCCATCTTCGAGCGCCCCAAAGCCTACTACGAAGACTTAGGCTACACGCCCCGCTAACCCCTAAGCTGTTTACTAACCAATCGTTCCGGAACCGCGAGCGTAAGCGAGCCGGACCCCGCCCAGCCCGTCCTCCTCGCGCCCCCCGCCCTCGCTGCCCCGCCGCCGCCCCCCCCCCCCCCCCCCCCCCCCCGTCCGTGCCCCAGGCCCCCAACCAGCCCCACCCAAAATTTTCGTTGCAAATCTTTAATTCATGAATATACACTAATCACAATCCGCGGGTCTCAGTCCCGCCACTTCAACCGCTGTCGTAAAGGGATCGTGATGAGAATACTCTGCTTTGCCTCCGCGAGCGCCGCGCTTGCCCTCTCCTGTCTGGCCCTGCTTCACCCAGCCAGTTTGTCCGCCCAATCGCTCTACGGCTCGCTGGTCGGAACCGTGACGGATGCCAGCAATGCCGCCGTTCCCGAGGCCGTTGTCACTGTCAGTAGCCTGGAAACCGGCACATCCCGCACCGCCGTCACTGGCCCTCGCGGAAACTACAACATCCCCAACGTCCGCAACGGCGCTTACACCGTCGAAATCAGGAAAGAAGGCTTCCGCACCGTCCGACGCGACAACGTCCTCGTCTCGGTCGACACCGTCGCCCGCGTTGACATCCAGATGACCGTCGGCCAGGTCTCGGAATCCATCACCGTCGCCGCCACTGCCGCCACGCTTCAAACTGACCGCGCCGAGGTGCGTTCGGAGATGACCGCCAAGGCCATCACCGAAATCCCCGTCTCCGGCCAGCGCAACTACCAGTCCCTCTTCATCACCGTGCCCGGCATCTCGCCGCCCTCCACGCCCCACTCGGTCCCCTCCAACCCCTCCCGCTCCATGCAGTGGCAGACCAATGGCAATAACACCGCCGCCAACAACACCCGCATCGACGGCGCCAGCGCCACCAACGTCTGGCTCCCCCACATCGCCAGCTACGTTCCGGCTCTGGAATCCATCGACACCGTCAGCATCGTCACCAATACCTTCGATGCCGACCAGGGCCTCGCCGGCGGCGCCAGCGTCAACGTCACCATCCGCTCCGGCTCCAACCAGGTGAACGGCGCCGCCTTCCACTACCACCAGGGCAACTGGAGCATGGCCCGCAATGTCTTCCTCCCCTCCAATCAGGACATCCCCAAGCTCGTCTACAACCAGTTCGGCGGCCGTATCGGCGGCCCCATCAAAAAGGACAAGATCTTCTACTTCGCCAGCTACGAACGCACCGCCGACCACCGCTTCGCGGGCGGTCTCTACACAGTCCCCACTGCCCCCATGCGCCTCGGCGATCTTTCCACATCCAGCCTCCCCGTCTATGACCCCTTCACCGGCGCCGCCAACGGCGAAGGCCGCCAGCCCTTCGCCAACAACCGCATCCCCACCGCCCGCATCCACCCCACCTCGGCCCTGCTCATGCGCGCCTGCCCCAGGAAAATAACCCTGCCCCTAACGGCATCCCCAGCGCCAATTACTTCGCCACCGGGTCGGCTACCTTCGATCGCGATACCCTCGACTCCAAGTTCAACTTCAACATCAACGACCGCTGGACCGCCTACGCCCGCCTGAGCTGGCTCGACTTCCGCCTCAACGCCCCCACCTCCTTCGGCGCTGTCGGCGGCCAGCCCATCGCTTTCGGCAACCCCGGCACCGGCTTCGGCAACACCTGGTCCGGCACTCTTGCCACCACCTACGCCTTCAAACCCACCTTCATCATCGACGCCTACTTCGGCTACACGCTCATGGACTCCAACATCGAGCAGCCCGGCCTCGGCCCCAACCGCGGCCGCGATGAACTCAAAATCCCCGGCACCAACGGCACCCGCTTCTTCGAGTCCGGCTACCCCGGCTTCGGCATCAGCGGCTTTGCCCCCTTCGGCTCCACCGAAAACTACATGCCCTATTACCGCAACGACCCCCAGTTCCAATACGTCGCCAACGCCAACTGGCTCAAGGGCGCCCACAACATCCGTTTCGGCATGGACCTCTACTTCCTCCGCCTCAACCACACCCAGCCCGAGTTCCCCGGAGCCAACGGCGGCGCCGCTGGACGCCTCAACTTCGGCCAGGGCCCCACGCAGCTTCGCCTCGCCAACGGCAACGTCGCCGGCGGCAACCAGTTCAACGCCATGGGCACCTACCTCCTCGGCCTCGTCGATGGCGGCGGCCGCCTCCTCCAGGTCCCCGAAATCTACCGCACCCGCACCTCCATGCTCAGCTTCTATGCCCGCGATCAGTGGCAGGTCAACCGCAAACTCACCCTCTCCTACGGCACTCGCTTCGAAATGTACCCCATGCCACAGCGCGAAGACCGCGGCATGGAGCGCTACGACTTCGCCACCAACCAGGTCCTCGTCTGCGGCCTCGGCAACATCCCCAAAGACTGCGGCACGAACGTGAAATCCGTCTACATCTCCCCGCGCCTCGGCATCGCCTACCGCGCCACCGACAAAACCGTCATCCGCACCGGCTTTGGCATCAACTGGGACCCCTGGAACTTGGCCCGCCCCCTGCGCACCAACTACCCCGTCCTGGCGCCTTACAACCTTGCCCCCGCGGCCCTCGGCTATGCCACCACATTCTCCCAGGGCTTCCCCACGCTCCCTGTTCCCCAGGTCGATTCCAGCGGCCGCATCCCCCTGCCCGTCAACTACGCTTTCAATACCACCACGGATGAATTCCGCCGCAGCTACATCCTCAACTACAACCTCACCCTCCAGCGTGAACTCGGCGGCGGCTTCGTCGGCCAGGCCGGCTACGTCGCCAGCCGCGCCATCCGCGTCTCCGGCCGCCGCAACGCCAACGCCGGTCAGGTCATCGGCGCCGACCGCGCCGGCCAGCCCCTCTTCCCCACCTTCGGCCGCGCCGTCGAAACCGCCATCATCGGCCCCATGGGCAACACCGACTACCACAGCCTCCAGATGTCCCTCAACCGCCGCTTCTCCAACGGCTTCCAAACCAGCCTCTCCTACACCTGGTCCAAGCTCATCGGCTGGTGCTGCAACACCGACAACAACGGCGGCCCGCTCATCAACGCCCTCGCCTACGAAAGCCTCAACCGCGTCCCGCTCGACTCCGACCGTACCCACAACTTCCAGTTCACCGCCACCTACGAACTCCCCTTCGGCAAAAACAAACCCTACGCCACCTCCGGCGTCGCCTCCGCCCTCCTCGGCGGCTGGCAGCTCAACACCCTCACCAGCTTCATGACCGGACGCCCCTTCCGCGTCACCTCCGACGGCGGCTCCATCCGCCTTCCCGGCTCCACCCAGCGCGCCGACCAAACCAAAACCACCGTCAACAAACTCGGCAACGTCGGCCGCGGCTCAGCCTACTACGACCCCTTCGCCTTCGACCGCGTCGTCGAACCCCGCTTCGGCAACGCCGCCTTCAACAACCTCCGCGGTCCCGAGTTCTTCAATACCGACCTCGGTCTCTTCCGCAACTTCCAGATCGGCGAGAAACGCACCCTCCAGTTCCGCGCCGAGTACTTCAACTGGACCAATACCCCTAAGTTCAGCCAGCCCTCCGGCGGCATCAACAACCGCCTCACCAATCCCGACGGCTCTTACCGGGGCGGCGTCTTCGAGGTTACCGGCACCGACTCCGGCGGCCGCGAACCCAACGGCGACCGCATCCTCCGCCTTGGGCTCCGTCTCACCTTCTAACGGTGGCGGCCCATGCGCCCCGGCCGGACAATACCCCCCGGCCGGGGCATTTCTCCCCACGCCTCTCCGCCGCCCCGCGCGGCTCTCGTAAATTTCCCCACCCCTCCTTGCAACCCCTCCCAGCTCGGATGTAGACTACTCACCAATTGGTGGGTGATTACGTTCCCGCCATATTTTCGTGAAGGGGTATTCACAAACATGACAATGTCAAAGCACGCCCGTTTTGTGCTTGTAATTGCCTGTCTCCTGTTGCTCAGTTCTCTCGCAATCTATGGACAGGCCCTCTATGGCTCTCTCGTCGGCACCGTCACTGACGCCAGCAATGCCGCCGTTCCCAACGCCATGGTCACCATCACCAACGTGGAGACCGGCGCAACCCGTACCACCACCACCAATGACCAGGGGGCGTACAACATCCCCACCGTGCAAAACGGCACCTACAACGTGGAGGTAAAGAAAGAGGGCTTCCGCACCCTCCGCCGCGAAAGTTTGACCATCTCCGTCGACACCGTCGCCCGCGTCGATCTGCAGATGACCGTCGGCCAGGTCTCGGAGTCCATCACCGTCGCCGCCACCGCCGCCACGCTTCAAACCGACCGCGCCGAGGTGCGTTCGGAGATGACCGCCAAGGCTATCACCGAAATCCCCGTCTCCGGCCAGCGCAACTACCAGGCCCTCTTCGTGACGGTCCCTGGCATCTCGCCGCCCTCCACCCCCCACTCGGTCCCCTCCAACCCCTCCCGCTCCATGCAGTGGCAGACCAACGGCAACAACACCGCTTCCAACAACACCCGCATCGATGGCGCCAGCGCCACCAACGTCTGGCTCCCCCACATCGCCAGCTACGTCCCCGCGCTTGAATCCATCGACACCGTCAGCATCGTCACCAACACCTTCGATGCCGACCAGGGCCTCGCCGGCGGCGCCAGCGTCAACGTTACCATCCGCTCCGGCTCCAACGAAGTCAACGGCGCCCTCTTCCATTACCACCAAGGCAACTGGAGCCAGGCCCGCAACTTCTTCCTCCCCTCCAACCAGGACATCCCCAAACTGGTCTATAACCAGTTCGGCGGCCGCATCGGCGGGCCCATCAAGAAGGATAAGATCTTCTACTTCGCCAGCTACGAACGCACCGCCGACCACCGCTACGCCGGCGGCCTCTTCTCGGTCCCCACCGCCATCATGCGCCAGGGCGACCTCTCCACTTCCAATCTGGCCGTCTACGACCCCTTCACCGGCGCCGCCAACGGTCAGGACCGTCAGCCCTTCGCCGGCAACCGCATTCCCACCTCTCGCATCCATCCCACCGCCGCGCTCCTCATGCAGCGCTTGCCTCAGGAAAACAACCCCGCCCCCAACGGCATCCCGACGAATAATTACTTCGCCACAGGGTCGGCCACCTTCGATCGCGATACCCTCGACTCCAAGTTCAACTTCAACATCAACGACCGCTGGACCGCCTACGCCCGTCTGAGCTATCTCGACTTCCGCCTCAACGCCCCCACCGCCTTCGGACCCGCCGGCGGCCAGCCCATCGCCTTCGGCAACCCCGGTCTCGGCTTCGGCAACACCTGGTCCGGCACCCTCGCCACCACCTACGCCTTCAAACCCACCTTCATCATCGACGCCTACTTCGGCTATACGCTCATGGATACCAACATCGAGCAGCCCGGCCTCGGCCCCAACACCGGCCGCGATGAACTCAAAATCCCCGGCACCAACGGCACCCGCTTCTTCGAATCCGGTTCCCCCGGCTTCGGCATCAGCGGCTTTGCCCCCTTCGGCTCCACCGAAAGCTACATGCCCTACTACCGCACCGACCCCCAGCAGCAGTATGTCGCCAACGCCAACTGGCTCAAGGGCTCCCACAACATCCGCTTCGGCATGGACCTCTACTTCCTCCAGCTCAACCACACCCAGCCGGAGTTCGCCGGCGCCAACGGCGGCGCTTCCGGCCGCTTGAACTTCGGACAGGGCCCCACGCAGCTCCGCCTCGCCAACGGCAACGTCGCCGGTGGCAACCAGTTCAACGCCATGGGCACCTACCTGCTCGGCCTCGTCGATGGCGGCGGCCGCATCCTCCAAGTCCCCGAAATCTACCGCACCCGCACCTCCATGCTCAGCTTCTATGCCCGTGACCAGTGGCAGGTCAACCGCAAACTCACCCTCTCCTACGGCACCCGCATCGAAATGTACCCCATGCCCAGCCGCGAAAACCGCGGCACCGAACGCTATGACTTCAACACCAACGAAGTCCTCGTCTGCGGCGTCGGCGGCATCCCCGAAGACTGCGGCACCAAGGTCGCCGGAGCTTACTTCTCCCCGCGCCTCGGCATCGCCTACCGCGCCACCGACAAAACCGTCGTCCGCGCCGGCTTCGGCATGAACTGGGATCCCTGGAACCTGGCCCGCCCCCTGCGCACCAATTACCCCATCCTGGCGCCCTTTAACCTCGCGCCCCCCGCCCTCGGCTACGCCACCACGCTCTCCCAGGGCCTGCCCACTCTGCCTGACCCCGTCATCGGCTCCAACGGCCGCATCACCCTGCCCACCAACTACGCCTTCAACACCACCGGCGACGAGTTCCTGCGCAGCTACATCTTCAACTACAACCTCACCATCCAGCGCGAACTCGGCCAGGGCTTCGTCGGCCAGATCGGCTACGTCGCCAGCCGCGCCGTCCGCGTCTCCGGCCGCTTGAACCTCAACGCCGGACAGGTCATCGGCGCCGACCAGGCCGGCCAGCCCCTCCGCAACCGCTTCAACCGCACCGTCGAAACCAGCCTCATCGGCCCCATGGGCGACAACGACTACCATTCGATGCAGGCCACTGTGAACCGCCGCTTCCAGAACGGCTTCCAGATGAACGCCTCCTACACCTGGTCCAAGGTCATCGGCTGGTGCTGCAACGAGGACAACAACGGCGGACCCCTCGTCCCCGCCCTCTCCTACACCAACCTCAACCGCGTGCCCCTCAACTTTGACCGCACGCACAACTTCCAGCTCGCCATGACCTACGAACTGCCCTTCGGCAAGAACAAGCAGTTCGCCACCAGCGGCGTCGGCGCCGCCGTCCTCGGCGGCTGGCAGCTCAATACGCTCACCAGCTTCATGACCGGCACCCCCGTCCGCGTCACCTCCGACGGCGGCTCCCTCCGCCTGCCCGGCTCCACCCAGCGCGCCGATCAGGTCAAGCAGGACGTCACCCGCCTCGGCGGCATCGGCCGCGGCGTGCCCTTCTTCGATCCCTTCGCCTTCGAGCGCGTCCTCGAACCCCGCTTCGGCACCGCCGGCTTTAATAGCCTCCGCGGCCCCAGCTTCTTCAACACCGACCTCGGCCTCTTCCGCAACTTCCAGATCAGCGAGAAGAAGTCCCTCCAGTTCCGCGCCGAATACTTCAACTGGACCAACACGCCCAAGTTCAACAACCCCTCGGCCGGCATCAACAACCGCGTCGTTAACGCCGCGGGCCAGTTCACCGGCGGCGTCTTCGAGGTCACCGGCACCAACTCCGGCGGCCGCGAACCCAACGGCGACCGCATCCTCCGCCTCGGCCTCCGCCTGACCTTCTAGTCCCAGCCGCAACTACGCAAAACCAGCGGCGCAACCATCCAAAACCGCGCCGCAACCGCGCAAAACCGAGCCGCGCCCCCAAGGGAGCGGTTCCCCCACGGCCCCCGGCAACCACCGGGGGCCTTCGTTTTCTCCAGCCCCACCCCGCGCGTCGACGCGCCCTCTCTCTTCGCCGCCGCCCCCTCCACGCCAACACGGTCCCGCCTTCAAGCGAATCTCACCCCGGAAAACACCGCCTGCCCCAGCGCTCCGCTTCCCGCCCTCCATATCCCTCCTTCCCACGCACACGCTAGAATATTAAGTTGCCGCCTCATTCGTTGAAGGACTCCTCCCTTTGATCAACAAGCTCGTTCTGGAGAATCTCAAGCATCGGCCTGTCCGCACCATGCTGAGCATCTTCGCCATCGCCATCGAAGTCACCATGATCCTCACCCTCGTCGGCCTCAGCCGCGGCATGCTCGACGAGTCCGCCCGCCGCGCCCGCGGCGTCGGCGCCGATATCTGGATCCGCCCCCCCGGCAGCTCCGCCATCAGCTTCTCCTCGGCCCCCATGTCCGAAGGCCTCGTCAAGTTCTTCAGTGAACAACCCCACGTCGCCGTCGCCACCGGCACCATCGCCCAACCCATCGGCGGCATCGACACCGTCACCGGCGTCGACCTCGAACATTTCTCCCGCTTGAGCGGCGGCTTCCGCTTCCTCTCCGGCGGACCCTTCCAGGGCCAGAACGACATCATGGTCGACGAACGCTACGCCAAGCAGAACGGCCTCAAAGTCGGCTCCTTCGTCAAGCTCCTCAACAAACAATGGCGCATCTCCGGCATCTTTGAATCCGGAAAACTCGCCCGCATGGTGATGCCTCTCCGCCGCCTCCAGGAACTCACCGGCAACACCGGCAAACTCACCCAGATCTTCGTCAAACTCGACGACCCCAAACTCACCAACGCCATCCTCCGCGACTTCAAGGCCAAGCTCCCCGACTACTCCATCTACTCCGTCGAGGAGTTCACCTCGCTCTTCTCCGTCAACAACGTCCCCGGCCTAAAACAGTTCATCTACGTCGTCATCCTCATCAGCGTCATCGTCGGCTTCCTCGTCGTCTTCCTCTCCATGTACACCGCCGTCCTCGAACGCACGCGCGAAATCGGCATCCTCAAATCCCTCGGCGCCGGGCCCGGCTACATCCTCGCCATCCTCATCCGCGAAACCCTCATGCTCGCCGCCATCGGCAGCGTCCTCGGCATCGCCCTCAGCTATGGCACACGCTGGCTCATCCTCGAGTTCGCCGGCGCCACCCTCACCGCCATGGTCACCCCCGACTGGTGGCCCACCACCACCCTCATCGCCGTCGCCGGCGCCGTCATGGGCGCCCTCTACCCAGGTTGGAAAGCCATCAAACAGGATGCCCTGGAGGCCCTCTCCTATGAGTAAGAGCGGCAGCCTCATCTCCATCCAGGGCCTCGGCAAGGTCTACCGCGTCGGCGAAGTCCAGGTCGAAGCTCTCCGCGGCGTCGACCTCGAAGTCACCGCCGGTGAGTTCGTCGCCATCTGCGGACCCTCCGGCTCCGGCAAGTCCACCCTCTTCCACATCCTCGGCGGCCTCACCCCGCCCTCCTCCGGCTCGGTCTCCATCGACGGCACCGACCTCGCGAAGATGACCGACTCCGGCCGCACCAACATGCGCAAAACCAAGGTCGGCTTCGTCTTCCAGAAGTACAACCTCCTGCCCACCCTCTCCGCCCGCGACAACATCGCCATCGCCCGCCACATCGCCGGCAAACCCCTCGAACACGACGCCTGGTTCGCCGAAGTCCTCGACCTCCTCGGCATCTCCGGCCGCCTCGATCACAAGCCCCGCGCCATGTCCGGCGGCGAACAGCAGCGCGTCGCCATCGCCCGCGCCATCGTCAACCACCCCGCCATCCTCCTCGCCGACGAGCCCACCGGCAACCTCGACACCAAAAACTCCGACACCGTCCTCAACGTCCTCCGCGGCCTCAACGAACGCCTCGGCCAAACCATCCTCATGATCACCCACAACCCCGAAGCCGCCGCCTACGGCCACCGCACCGTCAACATGCGCGACGGCCAGATCGTCTACTAAGCGCGCCTACCGCCCGCGCGCCCCTCACCGCCGCGCCTCACCGCCCCACTGGCCGACCGCCCACTCCTCACCGCCCGCCGCCCACCTCGCGATACCGCCAGCAATCCACCGTGTGGTCGTTCACCAGCCCCACCGCCTGCATGTACGCATATATGATCGTGCTCCCCACAAACGTGAACCCGCGCTTCGCCAGGTCCTTCGACAACGCATCGCTCTCCGCCGTCTTTGCCGGCACATCGCCTCTCCCCTTACGCTTCCCGTCCAACGGCTGCCCGCCCACAAACCGCCACACATAGGCGTCAAACGTGCCGAACTCCTTCCGCACCTCCAGAAACGCCTTCGCGCACTTCACCGCCCCATACACCTTCAACCGGTTCCGCACAATCCCCGGATCGAGCAGCAGTTTCTCCAGCTTCTCGTCCGTGAACCGCGCCACCTTCTTCGCATCAAATCCCGCGAACGCCGCGCGGTAGCTCTCCCGCTTCCGCAACACCGTGTCCCAACTCAACCCCGCCTGCGCGCCCTCCAGAATCAGCATCTCGAAGTGCAGCCGGTCCTCATGCACCGGTACCCCCCACTCCTCATCGTGATACTGCGCATAATACGGCTTCTCCGGCGGCACCCAAAAACACCGCGTCCGCTCGCCCCCGTTCCTGCCCGCGCTCATGCCACCGCGCTCAATCCGGCCTTGTCCAACAGTGCCGTGTTCACCCGCCCGTTGCGCACATCGAACACGCCAGGGAACCGCGCCACCCAGTCTTTGTTCGCCGCCGGTACATACTGCCGCGAGTTGCACTCAATCGCCGCCACCGTCGGAATGTGCGCCGCCAGCCCCGCCGAGTGAATCAGCGACGCCCCCGGACACGTCAGGTCCTGCACACACAAAAACATCTTGTACTTCTGCACCGCCGCCCCCATCAGCAGCGCCTCGCCCTGCCCCTTGCACGCCTTCAACGCCGCCCCCGAATAACCCATCTCCCGCGCCAGATCCAACATATCGAGCGACGTCAACGACTCATCAATCACCACCGGCTTCAGCTTCGCAGCTTCGTGCATCACGTTCGCCCGGTCCGCCTTCAAATCGCGCTTGGTCGGCTGCTCCACATACTGAATCCGCTCATACGCCGTCGCCGACGCCTCCTTCACTTTCCGCAATACGCCGATCAAATACTCCGCGCTCGGCGCCTTCTCATTGAAATCGAGCGACGTCACCCAGCGCGCAATCTTCCGCTTCTTCTGCGTCTCGCCGGCCACCCGCTCCACCGCCAGCACACGGTTCACATCCCAGTTCAGATCTTCCCCGTTCAGCTTGATCTTCAAATGATCCAGCCCCGAATACTCGATCCACTCCGGCAGCGTCTCCGGCATCCCATCGCCGATCTTCTTCGTGATATCGGCCGCCGTCAACGGATCCACCGCCCCCACCAGGTGATAAAGCGGCATCGCCGGCTTCGGCTTCGCCGTTACATACCGGTCCAGATATTCGCCCTTGAACGCCGGCGTCAAATAGTGCGCCAGGTCGTGCGACACAAATTCAGAGGAAAGAATCTGATACGCGCTCCGCCCGTGCAGCTTGCCAAATCCGTCATGCAGCGCCGCGTCAAACGGACTCGCCGTCACCAGCGTGCACAGCTTCGGAAACGGCTCCTTCAACCTCTGCTCGCGCGTCACCTCTTCAGCCGCTTTCAAATAGGCCGGCAGCAGCGCATGCCCCACATCCAGCGGATGCCCGTACTCCTTGTATCCGCCGATGATCCGGTTCAACTTCACCGTCAACGCCTTCATCGCCTCCAGCGTCTCGTTGTAGTTGTGCACCTTCGACGGGAAGCCCCACACGTTCCCCAACGGCATCGAGCCGAATCCCTTCGCCACCTTGCCCGCCCGGCTCCGCAGCGTCACGTTCACGTTCAGCAGCGTCACCCGGTCCACCACGTTCCCGCCAAACTTGATCGGTGTCCGGTACAGGTAGTCTTCGTAGGAAAACTTCAGCTCTTCAATGCGCGCGTCCGTCTGTTTCTGCGCCGCCGAAAGAAACGCCGGCGCGCTCAACGCCGCCGCTAGGAACGACCGTCTGCTGTGGGTATTCACGCAGTCATTGTACTGGATCGATCCAACCGGTTGAGCAACAACAACAGCGCTCCAATCAACGCCACGCCCGCCAGGCTGAACTCCAACGTGTGCGCCTTGATCCACGGCAGCGCCCCGTCGCCCAACCGCATCCCCAACCACGCCATCGCGAAGTAATTCGGAATCCGCGCCGCCAGCATCACCCCCAGAAACGGCAGCGGCCTCACCCCCGTCGCCCCCGCCGACAACACAAACACCTTCAGCGGCATCGGAAACGGAATCAGCGCCGGCACAAACACCGTCACCAGCCCGTACTGCTGAAACCAATGCCGGAACTTCTGCGCCCTCGGCGTGGCCGCATGCCGCTCCAAATACATCTGCCCGCCCTTGCGCGCAATCTCGAACAACACCATGCTCCCGATCGCCGAACCCACCACCGCCACCGCCGCCGTCAGCCATCCCGCCGCCGGATTCGCCGCCGCCGACGCCACAATCAACGCCACCACGCCCCCCGGAATCGGGATCCCCGCCGAATCCAACAGCGCCAACATAAACGCCCCCGCCGGCCCCCACGAGTGCAGCCACAACGCCAGCTTCTTCACGCGCCTGCCCCTCCGTCCATCATCTCCGGCTTCGCCTCACCACTCACCATCCGCCGCAACTCCGCTTCATCAATCACCGTCACGCCCAGCTTCCCTGCTTTCTCCAGCTTCGAGCCCGCTGACTCTCCCGCCACCACATAACTCGTCTTCTTCGACACCGCGTCCACCGCTTTGCCTCCCGCATTCTCAATCATCGCCTTCGCTTCCTCACGGCTCATCCCTGGCAGCGTTCCTGTAATCACAAACGTCAGCCCGCTCAACGGCCCCGCCTCGTTCCGCTTCTTCTCCTGCGTGAACGTCAACCCAGCCCCCCGCAGCCGCTCCACCAGCTCCCGGTTATGTTCATTCTCAAAGAACCGCCGGATCGCCTGCGCCACCTTCACCCCCACCTCCGGCGCCGCCTGCAACTCCTCCTCGCTCGCCGCCGCAATCGCATCCAGCGAACCAAACGTATCGCCCAGCAGCGTCGCCGTCCGCTCGCCCACAAACGGAATGCCCAGCCCGTTCAACAACCGCGCCATAGGCTTCGTCCGCGACGCCTCAATGCCCCGCATAATCCGCGCCGCGCTCTTCTCCCCCATCCGCTCCAACTCCGCCAGTTGTTCGGGCCGCAGCAGGTAAATGTCCGCAATCCCTTTCACCAATCCCTGCGCCACCAGTTGCTCAATCAACGCCTCGCCCATCCCATCAATGTCCATCACCCCGCGCGAAGCAAAGTATCGCAGGCTCTCCTTCAACCGCGCCGGACAGTTCGGATTCAAACACCGGCTCGCCACCTCCCCCTCGGCCCTCACCACCGCCTCCCCGCACACCGGGCACTCCTTCGGCATCGTGAACTTCACCCGCTCATCGCCATGCCGCGCCACCTTCACGATCTTCGGAATCACATCGCCTGACCGTTCAATCACCACCCGGTCGCCCGCCGCCAGCCCCAACCGCTCAATCTCGTCCTCGTTGTGCAGCGTCGCCCGCGACACCATCACCCCGCTCACCCCCACCGGCTCCAGATTCGCCACCGGCGTCAACACCCCCGTCCGCCCCACCTGAATCTCAATCGACCGCAACACCGTCTCCGCCTGCCGCGCCGGATACTTGAACGCAATCGCCCACCGCGGCGCCCGCGCCGTCCACCCCAACTGCTTCTGCTGCGCCACCGAATCGACCTTCACCACTACCCCGTCAATCTCAAACGGCAGCCTCTCCCGCCCCGCCTCCCACTCACCAATGAACCCCACCACCTCCTCCACACTCTCACACCGCCTGCATTGCGCCCCCACCTTGAACCCCAACTCCTTCAACCGCTCCAGCGCCCCCCACTGCGTCTCCAGCGCCGGCATGTGCAGATACGCATAAAAATCCAACCGCCGCCCCGCCGTAATCCCCGGATCCAACACCCGCAGCGACCCCGCCGCCGAATTCCGCGGATTCGCATACCGCGGCAACCCCTGCTGCTCCCGCTCTTCGTTCAACGCCTGAAACGCCCGGTTCGGCATCACCACCTCGCCGCGCACCTCAAACTCCCCCGTCTCCTTCACCCGCAGCGGCAGGCTCCGCATCGTCCGCGCATTCGCCGTCACATCCTCGCCCGTCTCCCCATCGCCCCGCGTGATCGCCTGCTGCAGCAGGCCCCCCGCATACCGCACCGCCAGCGACAACCCGTCCAGCTTCAGCTCCGCCACATACGCATACGGCGCCTCCCCCAGCAGCCCCCTCACCCGCTCATCAAACGCCCGCAGCTCTTCCTCGTTCAGCGCATTGTCCAACGACAACATCGGCGCCGAATGCTTCGCCTCCACCAGCCCCTCGCGCGGCGCTCCTCCCACACGCTGCGTCGGCGAATCCGCCGTCACCAGCTCCGGATGCTCCGTCTCCAACTCCCGCAGCTTCCGCAGCAGCGCGTCATACTCGGCGTCCGTAACGCGCGGCGCATCCAAAACATAATAGGCATACTCATGCCCCCGGATTTCCGCGCGTAACAGTTCAATTACTTCCTCGGCCGAAGGCATGAACTTCTATAATAAAGTCATTGGGGACCTTTTACCGTAACGCCTTCCTGATCTATAACCCTCAGGCCGGAGGTCTCACCCGCGCTCGAGGCCACCGCGTCCACCGCGCCCTCGAACTCCTCCGCTCCCTCGGCCACACCGTTCGCGAAACCCCCACCACCCACGCCCACCACGCCACCGAACTCGCTCGTGAAGCCGCCGCGGCTGGAGCCGACCTTGTCATCGCCGCCGGCGGCGACGGCACCATCAACGAGGTCGCCAACGGCCTCGCCGGCACCCAAACCCCTCTCGCCATCCTCCCCGCCGGCACCGCCAACGTCCTCGCCAACGAAATGCGTCTCTCCGGTGGCATCCGCCAGGCCGTCCGTTCCCTCCACACCCTCGTCCCCCGCCGCATCACCCTCGGCCTCTTCCGCCCCGATGGCGGCCCGCCCCGCCACTTCCTCCTCATGGCCGGCGCCGGCTTCGACGCCGACATCGTCCGCCGCGTCGACCCCGCACTCAAACGCCGCCTCGGCAAAGGCGCCTACTGGATCGCCACCCTCTCCCGCCTCGGCGCTCGCCTCCCCCAAATCGACCTCAAGATGAACGGCGACCGCATCCAAACCGGCTTCGCCCTCGCCGCCCGCGTCCGCAACTACGGCGGCGACCTTGAAATCGCCCGCCACGTCACCCTCCTCGACCGCGACTTCGAAATCGCCGCCTTCCCCGGCCATACCACCTGGCCCTACGGCTACTACATGGGCGCCATCGTCCTCGGCGCCCAACAGCACCTCTCCGGCGTCTACTGGAAACGCGGCGAAGCCCTCGACCTCAAACCCGTCAACGGCGACACCGTCTACGTCCAACTCGACGGCGAACTCGCCGGCCAGCTCCCTGGCCGCCTCGAAACCGTCCCCGACTCCCTCACCCTCCTCACTCCGCCCAACCTCCTCCACCGCTACGGCCAATAGCGCCCATGGACAACCTCACCCACACCCTCACCGCCCTCATGGTCGCCCGCGCCGGCTTCAGCCGCGTCCCCCGCGCCGCCCTCATCTGCATCCTCGCCGCCAACGCCCCTGATCTCGACGTCATCTCCGCCCTCGGCGGCACCCACGTCTATCTCGATCACCACCGCGGCTTCACCCACGGCTTCCTCGCCGCCCCCGCCATCGCCCTCCTCTGCGCCGCCATTGGCCGCTTCGCCGCCAGACACTCCCCCCCGCAGCCCTTCCCCTGGCTCCTCGCCTTCACCGCCGCCCTCGCCGCCACCCTCTCCCACCTCGCTCTCGACTGGACCAACATCTACGGCATTCGCCTCCTCGCCCCCTTCTCCCAACAGTGGTTCCGCGCCGACCTCGCCAGCGTCTTCGATCCCCTCCTGTTCACCATCCTCCTCGCCTTCACCCTCTGGCCCCTCCTCGGCCGCCTCGTCAGCCAGGAGATCGGCGCGCACACCCGCTACGGCGTCGGCTCGGCCCGCACCGCCCTCCTCCTCGCCTTCCTCTACTTCGCCGCCCGAGGCATCCTCCATGAACGCGCCCTCGCCGCCATGAACGCCCGCCTCTACGACGGCAAGGAAGCCCTCCGCACCGCCGCCTTCCCCCACATCGTCAACCCCTTCCACTGGCGCGGCCTCGTCGACCTCCCCAATACCTACCGCATCCTCCCCGTCAACCTCCTCGCTGAATACGACCCCGACGCCGGACGCGTCCTCTACAAAGGCGCCGAACGCAACCCCGCCGCCCGCACCGCCGCCCAAACCGAACCCTTCCAGTCCCTCATCCGCTTCTCCCCCTACCTCTTCTGGCAAACCGGCGCCGACGTCGTCCCCGAAGAGGTCTTCACCGTCGACGCAACCGACCTCCGCTTCGCCCTCCCCGGCGAAGGCCGCTTCACCGCCCACGCCCGCCTCAACGCCTACCGCAAACTCCTCTCCAGCGAATTCCGCTTCTCACCCCCGGCGAATTCCCGCAGCCCCGCTGACCTCGCCCAAATCACCCGCACACCGTCGCCCCCCCTGTCGCCCCAAACACCTCACCCGTCTATCCTGGAATCATGCAGCATCCCATGTGGATCGCCGGCGGCCCCGTTCGCGCCGCCGCCACCCAGCTCGTGGAGTTGCCCTTCGACGGCTCCCCCGTCGGCGAAGTCTTCCGCGGCACCCGCGATCACGTCGACTCCGCCGTCCGCGCCGCGCAGCAAGCCTTCCCCGCCATGCGCGAGATGTCCCGCGAGGACCGCGCCTCCATCCTCCGCCGCGCTCATCAGAAACTCCGCGACTCCCTCGAACACTTCGCCCAGCTCATCTCCTCCGAATCCGGCAAGCCCATCAAGGAAGCCCGCCTCGAAGCCGACCGCGCCGCCTGGACCCTCCTCTTCTCCGCCGAAGAAGCCCACCGCCTCGCCGGTGAAGTCGTCCCCCTCGACGCCCACCCCGGCGGCCGCAACCGCTGGGCCATGACCATCCGTGAACCCCTCGGCGTCATCGCCGCCATCACCCCCTTCAACTTCCCCCTCAACCTCTCGATGCACAAAATCGGCCCCGCCCTCGCCGCCGGTAACACCATCGTCCACAAGCCCGCCACCACCACGCCCCTCAGCGCCCTCGCCCTCGTCCAGCTCTTTGAGGAATGCGGCCTCCCCCCCGGCGCGCTCAACGTCGTCACCGGACCCGGCGGCGAAATCGGCGATGCCTTCGTCACCCACCCCGGCATCGCCATGGTCACCTTCACCGGCTCGCCCGAAGTCGGCGTCCGCATGCGCTCCCTCGCCGGCATGAAGCGCGTCACCCTCGAGCTCGGCAACAACTCCGCCGTCATCATCGAAGCCGACGCCAACCTCGACGCCGCCATCCCCCGCTGCGTCACCGGAGCCTTCGCCCACTCCGGCCAGGTCTGCATCTCCGTTCAGCGCATCTTCGTCAATGAGAGCATCCGCTCCGAATTCACCGATCGCTTCCTCGCCGCCACCGCAAAGCTCACCCTCGGCCATCCCCACGATCCCGCCACCGACATCAGCTCCCTCATCACCATCCCCGAAGCCGAACGCGTCGAACACTGGATCGCCGAAGCCACCTCCGCCGGAGCCCAACTCCTCGCCGGTGGCCAGCGCCGCCGCGCCACCATCTCCCCCGCCGTCCTCGCCGGCGTCCCCGAATCCGTCTCCCTCTCCTGCCGCGAAGCCTTCGGCCCCGTCGTCGCCATCAACTCCTACTCCCACCTCGACGGCGCCATCGCCTCCATCAACCGCTCCGACTACGGCCTCCAGGCCGGCATCTACACCCGCGACCTCGACCGCGCCTTCTCCGCCGCACGCCGCGTCCACGTCGGCGGCTTCATGATCAACGAAGTCCCCCAATACCGCGTCGACAACATGCCCTATGGCGGCGTCAAACTCTCCGGCTCCGGCCGCGAAGGCCCCCGCTACGCCATCGAAGAGATGACCGAACCCAAACTCATCACCTGGAACGTCTCCTGATCCATCACCTCTTACTCATCCACTTCTTACCCATATGAAAGCCCTCGTCAAAAAACTCGCTGAGCCCGGCCTCTGGCTCGAAGATATCCCCGAACCTTCCATCGGCATCAACGATGTCCTCATCCGCGTCCTCCGCACCGGCATCTGCGGCACCGATGTCCACATCTACGATTGGGACGACTGGGCCCAGCGCACCATCCCCGTCCCCATGGTCATCGGCCACGAGTTCGTGGGCGAGATCGTCGAGGTCGGCTCCAATGTCAACGACTTCCACCCTGGCGACATCGTCAGCGGCGAGGGGCACCTGGTCTGCGGGCGCTGCCGCAACTGCATGGCCGGACGCCGTCACCTGTGCGCCTACACCAAGGGCGTCGGCGTCAACCGCCCCGGCGCTTTCGCCGAATACCTCTCCCTCCCGATGACCAACATCTGGCGTCACTCGCCCGATGTGAACCGCGACGTCGCCTCCATCTTTGACCCCTTCGGCAACGCCGTCCACACCGCCCTCTCCTTTGAAGTCCTCGGCGAAGACGTCCTCATCACCGGCGCCGGACCCATCGGCATCATGTCCGCCGCCGTCGCCCGCCACGCCGGAGCCCGCTTCGTCGTCATCACCGACCCCAACGAAGACCGCCTCGAAATCGCCCGCCGCGCCGGCGTCACCCGCGCCGTCAACCCCACCACCACCAAGCTCCCCGACGTCCAAAAAGAACTCGGCATGACCGAAGGCTTCGACGTCGGCCTCGAAATGTCCGGCAACGCCAGCGCCTTCCGCGACATGATCGCCAACATGTCCCACGGCGCCAAAATCGCCATGCTCGGCATCCCCTCACAACCCATGGAAATCGATTGGCGCACCGTCATCTTCAACATGCTCACCATCAAGGGCATCTACGGCCGCGAAATGTACGAGACCTGGTACAAGATGACCGTCCTCATCGAATCCGGCCTCGACATCACCCCCGTCATCACCCACCGCTATCGCTACGACGAGTTCGAACTCGGCTTCCAGGCCATGCGCTCCGGAAAATCAGGCAAAGTAGTCTTAAATTGGGAGGACCTCCGCAAGTGACCCCCGACTACGCCGCCTTCCTCCAATCCCAACTCGACGGCATCCGTTCTTCCGGCCTCTGGAAACCCGAGCGCGTCATCGCCTCGCCCCAGTCCTCCCAGGTCCGCCTCCACGACGGCGCCGAAGTTCTCGTCCTCTGCGCCAACAACTACCTCGGCCTCGCCGACAACCCCGAAATCACCGCCGCCGCCCAGGAAGCCCTCACCCGCTGGGGCTACGGCATGGCCTCCGTCCGCTTCATCTGCGGCACCCAGGAGATCCACAAGCAGCTCGAATCGCGCCTCTCCTCCTTCCTCGGCACCGACGACACCATCCTCTACTCCTCCTGCTTCGATGCCAACGGCGGCCTCTTTGAAACCATCCTCGGCCCCGAAGACGCCGTCATCTCCGACGAACTCAACCACGCCTCCATCATCGACGGCATCCGCCTCTCGAAGGCCCAGCGCTTCCGCTACAAGAACTGCGACATGAACGACCTCGAGGCCCAGCTCCAGGCCGCCGCCTCTGCCCGCCACAAACTGATCGCCACCGACGGCGTCTTCTCCATGGACGGCTACCTTGCCCCCCTCCGCGACATCTGCGCCCTCGCTGACAAATACGGCGCGATGGTCATGGTCGACGACTCCCACGCCGTCGGCTTCATGGGCCCCACCGGCCGCGGCACCCCCGAACATTGGGGCGTCATGGACCGCATCGACATCCTCACCGGCACCCTCGGCAAAGCCCTCGGCGGCGCCAGCGGCGGCTACACCAGCGGCCGCAAGCCCATCATCGACCTCCTCCGCCAGCGCTCCCGCCCCTATCTCTTCTCCAACTCCCTCGCCCCCGCCATCGTCGCCGCCTCCATCAAGACTCTCGATCTCATCGAACGCGACACCACCCTCGTCTCCCGCATTCGCTCGAACACCCAACTCTTCCGCGCCCGCATGACCGAACTCGGCCTCAACATCCTCCCCGGCGAACACCCCATCGTCCCCGTCATGCTCGGCGACGCCGTCCTCGCCTCCCGCATGGCCGAAGCCCTCCTCGCCGCGGCATCTACGTCGTCGCCTTCTCCTACCCCGTCGTCCCCCTCGGCAAAGCCCGTATCCGCACCCAGGTCTCCGCCCGCCATACGCCTGAGCAACTCACTTGGGCCGCGCAGCAGTTTGCCGAAGCCCGCGCCGAGGTGGGAGCATAGCGCATGGCTTTCTCCCATCGCATCGGAGCCCACACCTCCACCGCCGGCGCTCTGGAAAACGCCGCTGTCCTCTCCCACGCCGCCGGAGCCAACACCGCCCAGATCTTCTCCGGCTCCCCCCGCACCTGGCGCAACCCCATGCCCGCCCCCGCCGCCGTCGCCAAGCTCAACGACGCCCGCCAGCGCCTCGACGTGAACCCCCTCGTCGTCCACGCCAACTACCTCATCAACCTCGCCTCCATCGATCCCGCCAACCGCCCCAAATCCATCGACGCCTTCCGCGGTGAACTCGAACGCGCCCTCGCCATCGGCGCCGAATACCTCGTCCTCCACCCCGGCTCGTACAAGGACCAAACCCTCGACACCGCCTACGACCGCTTCGCCGAAGGCATCCTCGAAGCCTCACGCGGCATCAAGTCACACACCTTCACCCTCCTCCTGGAAAACTCGCCGGCGCCGGCTCCTCCATCGGCTCCCAGTTCAGCGAACTCGCCCAACTCCGCCAGCGCATCGAAGGCAAACTCGACTACGCCGTCGGCTACTGCATCGACACCTGCCACACCCTCGCCGCCGGCATCGACTTCACCACCCCCGCCGCCATGAAAGCCCTCGTCGCCGCCCTCGACACCGAACTCGGCCTCGACCACATCCCTGTCATTCACATGAATGACTCAAAGGCCCCCTGCGGCTCCCACCTCGACCGCCACGAACACATCGGCGAAGGCCACATCGGCCTCCCCGCCTTCGAGCGCATCCTCAATCACCCCCAACTCGCCGCCAAGACCTTCATCCTCGAAACCCCCGTCGACGCCCCCGACGACTACGCCCGCAACATCGCCGCCCTCCGCAACCTCTGCAAGAAACCAAAGGCAACCAAGGTCGCCCGCCCATAGCGCGGCCTCGCATAAGCACACCACACCCGCCCGCACCCACACCAACCGTTATGGAGCCGCGAGCGTGAGCGAGTCGGTGCTTGCCCGCCCCCCTACACCTTCTCCGGCACCTCATACGGCGCCCGGTAATCCCGCGTCAGCATCGAATTCGCCTCCGCATCTCCCAGGAACCGCCCATTGGACTGATCCAACCGCAGCGTCCGCCCCACCCTGTACGCGATATTCGCCAAATGGCAGAACGACGCCGACCGCGCCCCAATCGCAATCTCCGCGTTCAGCTTTCGTGTAATCGCGCGACCGCACCGCATCGAGGAAGTTCTTCATGTGCGGAATCGTATCCTCGCCCGACGGCTTCTCCGTCAACACCAGCTCATACTTTTCCCGCGACCCCGCGCCCGCCCCGCGCGCCGCGTCGCCGCTGATGTTCCCCGCCGTGCTCTTGTACAACGAGAACCCGCTATGGTCCAGCACAATGAACCCGGCGTCGCCAAAAAAGAGGTCGCCCACGTAGTTCGGACCCCGCATCGGCGTCAGCCCTTCCGGCGGCGTCGGCAGGTTCCTCACGTCAAACGTAATTTGAGAGTCGCCAAACTCAAATGCCGCATGCTGCGTGTTCGGCGTCTCCTGGTCGTCCTTCCACGCATACTTGCCGCCCGTCGAGGACACCGTCTGCGGCCACCCCGTCCGCCCCAGCCCCAGAGCGCGATGTCCAACTCGTGCACCCCCTGATTCCCGATGTCGCCATTGCCCGTGTCCCAGAACCAGTGCCAGTTGTAGGCAAATTTGTTCTTGCTGTAAGGCTTCCACTGCGCTGGCCCGAGGAACAGATCCCAGTTCAATCCCGCTGGCATAGGCTCATCCGGCGACACGCCAATCGAAACCGCCGCCGGTAACAGAGGGCGCGCACGTGATACAACTGCCCGATCGCCCCTCCTGCGGATCATCTGAATCGCCTTCATCTTGTGCGGAATCGACCGGCTCTGCGAACCCACCTGCACCATCCGGCTTATATTTCCGCGCCGCCACCATCTGGTGGCTCTCAAACACGTTGTGGCTCGCCTACTTCTCCACATACACGTCCTGCCGCCTGGCCGCCCAGATCGCCGACAGCGCATGCCAGTGGTTCGGCGTCGCCACCGACACCGCGTCGATGTCCTTTGACTCAAACATCGTCCGCATGTCCGCATCTTCTTTCGGATCATGCCCCTTCTCTTTGCGGATCTTCGCCACGGCCCGTTCCCGCGCCGCCTGGTTCACGTCGCACACCGCCGCAATGCGGGCGTCGGTGTCCAGCTTGCCGTAGAAATTCATGTGGTCGTTGCCACGGCCCCCCAGGCCCACGAGCCCCAGGTTCACGCGATCGTTGGCCCCTAAAATCGGGAACCGCGCTGTGGCAATCGCCGCCGCCGCCGTCTTCACAAAGTTCTTCGAGGATTGGTCATGAATGTCTCCTGCTCACCGGAACCATACATTCTATCCCCACTCACCCCCCAGCCCCCTATGCCCGCCCAAGCCCCCGCTCCGCCCGCCCTCCTTCCCCAATCTCCCGGTCCCCGCGCCTGCCCTATGCCCCCTGGCCCCCACGCCCGACCCCGGCCCCCGCACCTGCCCCAATCTCCCGGCCCCCCGCCGCCCGCATTGTAGACTAGAACCTTATGTCTCAGTTGACGTGTACTCTCTCACCGCCTAAGCGGCTCCTGATGGGCCCCGGCCCGAGCATGGTGGAACCTCGCGTCTATGCCGCCATGGCACAGCCATCGTCGGCCACCTCGATCCTTACTTCTTCCAGATCTCCGAGGAAATCCGCACCCTCCTCGCCCAGGCCTTCGGCACCACCAACCAGTTCACCATGGCCATCTCCGGCACCGGCAGCGCCGGCATGGAAGCTTGCGTCTCCAACTTCATCAACGATGGCTCCAAAATGGCCGTCTTCGCCAACGGCTTCTTCTGCGACCGTCTCACCGAAATGGGCAAGCGCCAGGGCGCCAACGTCGTCCGCCTCGAAAAACCCTGGGGTGAGAACTTCTCCGACGACGAAGCCCGCGACTTCATCAAACGCGAACAGCCCAACGTCGTCGCCTACGTCGCAGGCCGAACCCTCCACCGGCGTCGTTCAACCCGGCAAGGCCATCTGCGAAGCCGCCCACGAAGTCGGCGCCCTCGTCATCGCCGATTGCGTCACCGCCCTCGGCACCATGCCCTGCAACATCGACGAAACCGGCATCGACGCCGCCTACTCCTGCAGCCAGAAAGGCCTCGGCGCGCCTCCCGGACTCGCCCCCATTTCCATCTCTCCCCGCGCCCTGGAAGCCCTCCGCAACCGCACCACCTCACACAAAAGCTGGTATCTCGATCTCAAACTCCTCGACGAATACTACGGCGCCTCCCACCGCTACCACCACACCGCGCCTATCTCCATGTTCTACGCCCTCCGCGAAGCCCTTGAGATCATCCGCGAGGAAGGCCTCCCGGCCCGCTTCGCCCGCCACGAACGCAACCACAAGGCCTTCGTCGCCGGCCTCGAAGCCATGGGCCTCAGCATGCTCGTCGCCCCCGGCAAACGCCTCTGGGCGCTGAACACCCCTGCGTCCCCGAAGGCATCACCGACATGGCCATCCGCAAGCGCCTCATGGACGGCGACGGCATCGAAATCCTCGGCGGCTTTGGACCCCTCGCCGGCAAGGTCTTCCGCATCGGCATCATGGGCGCCGGCTCACGTGAGGAAAACGTCCTCCTCCTGCTTGACCGCATGGAAGCCGCTTTCCGCGCCGAAGGCTTCACCCCCAAATCGAGCGGCGTCGAAGCCGCCCGCGCCTTCTACGCTGCGTGATCTCCACGGCTGGATGTAATCCGGTTCCTCCCGAGCCTCTTGCTCACGCGGAGCCGGAACTCCGCCCGCCCCACTAAGTCCTCCGGATGCGCCCCGGCGTCGCCATCTCCACCCCCGCCGACACCGTCAGCCCCACCCGCTCCTCCCCCCTCCAACCGCGCCCCTTCCACAGCGCTCCGGCACAACTCCGCCCGCGCCTCCACCGCCCCTAACTCCCCCACCACCATCGCCAGAAACTGATCCCCCCGCCAGCGGCAAATCGTGTCGTGCTCCTCCAGACACCCGCTCAGCGTCCGCGCAATCCCCGCCAGCGCCCGGTCGCTGCAGTCATACCCCAACCGCTCGTTCAAACAATGCAGCAGGTCCACATCGAACAACACCGCCCCGAAATCTTGACGGTGCAGTTGATACCGGATCAGGTGCGCCTCCACCTCCAGCGCCGCCAGACGCCGGTTCCCCAGGTTCGTTAACGGATCGGTCAAGTCCAGCTCCGGAAACCGCCGCGCATATTCCAGGATGCTCAGCGACGGCGTCACATCGGTCACGCACACGAGCGTCGCCGCCTCGCCCAGCCACCCCCGCGGCGCCGGTCGCTGCACCCACCGGCGACATATACCCCTCACGGTGACGCAGAAACGGCCGCCCCCCTTCCATCGTCACCAACAGGTCGTCATCCCAACGCAAGCGCCGCGCCGCGCTCAACGGCCGCCCCGTAAGCCGCTCCGCCGCCCCGTTCCACCACACAACCCGCCCCTCTTCATCCAGCGCCAGCAAAGGCAACGGCAGCTCATCCAAGAGCGCCTTCACCCCCGGCTCCACCGGCATGGCTGCCCGCTCTCGCTCTCCGCGCGGCGCCTCCAACGTGCTCATGACTGTTACTTCTTCCTTCGTCAGAGACTCGTTTCGTCACCCCTCCCGCATCGATCGGCGGCAGGGCTTCTCCCCCCAACTATGCACCCGCGATCCACCAATTTCCAGCGAAAAACACCCCACAACCCGTTTTCGCCTACTCGCCGCCGCTCGGCTCGCTTACCCCCCGACGGTTCTCCGGCGTAGCCGGAATCCTGTTCACCATCACGTTCGCCGCGTTCCGCCGTTTGCGTAATTCAAAGGCGTCATACAAGTTCCCACGCGCCGTCCGCGACTCATACACCAGCCGCTCCCCGTCCACACGGATGATCTGGTAGAGCTGCGTGTCCTCGCCCTTGCGCTGCATCCACGCCGCCGGCGTCACCTCGTACATCTTCGGACCCGACACGCTCACCACATACACCGTCCCCCCCTCGCGCCGGTTCTCTCCCGCCACCACATTGCTCCGCCCATACGAGTGGTCATGCCCCGTTAACACCAGGTCCACCCGGTGCTTGTCATACACCGGCTTCAACACCTCGCGCAGTTCCTTGTTGTCGCGCCCCTTGGCCGTCGAAAAGATCGGATGATGGTGCGTCACCACCGTCCACTTGTTCGGGTTGTTCGCCAGCAGCTTGTCCAGCCACTCCGCCTGCTCCTTCTGCTGCACGTTTGTGTTCAACGCCACCACCCGCACGCCCTGAATGTCGAAGTAGTAATTCGTCTCCTCCAACCCCGCCACCCCGTTGCCCGGCAGCGTGAACTGCGGCCGCCAGTTGCGGTTCAACCCCCGTTCGCCCGTGTTCAGCTTTCCATACTCATGGTTGCCCGGCACCGGCACGCTCGGCACCGACATGTTGATCCAACCCGCCGCCTTGTGCCACTCGCCCCACTGATCGTCCCGCTCCGCGTTGTTGATCAAATCCCGGCGTGCATCAGGAACTTCACCTTCGGCGCATCCGAATACGCCGACCGGATCACCCGCGACCACATCTCAAACAAGTCGTTCTGCGCATCGCCTACATACACGAATGCAAATGGCTCCGCCTTTTCGCTCGCCGTCGTGAAATGCGCCCACTCTGACCAGTTCTCCCCATCCCCTACCCGGTACACATACTTCGTCCCCGCCGTCAGCCCCTCGAATTGCACCGAGTGATAATGCGCCGGCCCCAGGTCCGACGTATACGCCTCGGTCCGCGCCTCCACCCCGCGCTTCTTCTTTTTAAACAGCGGACCATCCTCGGCCAGCGCAATCTCCGCCGCCGCTTTTTCGACGCTCACATCCGTCCGCCACGTCACCGCCGCGTCGTCTTCGGATCGCCCGCCCACGTCAGAATCACGCGGTCCGGCTGCGCCGACGGCGCATGCAGAATCTTCGCCGGAATCTTGTTCTCCTTGGCCGCCGGAGCCGTGCGCATCCACGCCGCTCCCGCCAGCACACAGAATCCCGCCGCCATCCACACACGCTGTGTCATAAACGCCATTGTATGACGCCGCCCGTTGCCAATCGATGACGGCGCCCCCCTCGTCTTACCCTCACCCCCATATGCGCCGCCGTCTCTTTCTCAGCGCCCTCGCCGCCCCCGCCCTCCGCGCCCAGCCCTCCGCCGCCACCACCCGCCACCGCGCTCCACGCGCCCTCAAGCCCGCCGCCCGCACCTCCGATTGGCCCTCCTTCCTCGGCCCCACCCACGACGGCTTCTCCCCGGAAACCCACCTCACCAGCTCCTTCCCCGCCGCCGGCCCGCCCCTCGTCTGGGAACGCACCAAAGGCACCGGCTACAGCTCCCCCACCCTCGCCCAAGGCAAACTCGTCTTCCTCCACCGCATGGGCTCGCGGGAAATCGTCGAGTGCCTCCACCCCGAAACCGGAGCCCTCCTCTGGTCCTTCGATTACCCCACAGTTCGAAGACCGCTACGGCTACAACAACGGCCCCCGCTCCAGCGCCGTCATCGCCAACGGCCTCGTCCACCCCTCAGCGCCGAAAGCCCTCCCTTCACCCTCCATCTCGACTCCGGCAAACTCGCCTGGAAACTTGACCTCCGCTCCGCCTTCGGCGTCAAGCAGGACTTCTTCGGCGTCGCCACCACACCCTCCTCGAATCCGGCAAATTGATCGTCAAATCGGCGCCCCCGGCGGCCCCACCTCGCCGCCTTCGACCCGCCTCCGGCAAACCCCTCTGGCGCGCCGGCAACGACCTGGGGACCCAGCTACGCCTCCCCATCCCGCCACCGTCCACGGCAAACGCCGCGTCTTCCTCTTTGCAGGCGGCGAGTCCCCAGCCCCACCGGCGGCCTCCTCCATGCTCGACCCCGCCACCGGCGCCATCGACGCCACCTTCCCCTGGCGCAGCCCGCAGTTACGAATCCGTCAACGCCTCCTGTCCCGTCATATCAGACAATCAGGTCTTTATATCCGCAAGCTACCGCACCGGCGGCGCCATGCTCGCCATCACCCCCGACCTCAAGTTTCAAACCCCTCTGGACCACCCCCGACTTCGGCCTCCCCTTCAACACCCCCATCTGGCACAACGGCCACCTCTACGGCTTCGACGGCCGCAACGAACCCGACGCCTCGCTTGCCTGCCTCAACGCCGCCACAGGCAAAGTCGTCTGGCGCCACAACCCCGAATGGCAGGAGTCCATCAACGGCCGCGAACAGTTGATCAGCATCTACCGCGGCAATCTGATCCCACGTCAACGGCCGCTTCCTCGCCCTCGGCGAACTCGGCCACCTCCTCTGGATGGACCTCACCCCCCGCCGGCTACAAAGGAATCTTCACGCTCCTGGCTCTTCGCCCCGCGAAACCTGGTCGCCCCGTCCTCTCCGCGGCCTGCTCCACATCGTCCAGCACACCCGCGACGCCCTCCACGCCAAGGGCCCCCGCCTGCTCTGCTACGACCTCCGCGCGTGAGCCAAGAAGCCCTTTTCGGGGAAGAGAGCCAATTGATGGAGCCGCATATTTGCCTGCGGGCGTTGGCTGTACGTGATGGCTGAGGAAAACCGAAATTGCCGGGGTGCGGCTCAAAACCGCCCCCGGGCGATGCGCGTGAGGCCGGTTCACACACATTGCTTGGAAGCCCAACAGGAAGCCGGCCGCATCAGGGAAACAGTGCTCCGGAGAGCGATCACTACGGTTGCCGCTACGGAAACGGATTTCGACTCGACGCATGCTCGTTAGCGGTAGTTGCGCTTCGTCCACTCGGATAGCGGTACCTCAGCATGTGCAGGATCCAAAGCCCTTGCACGGTCGGATGTGCGGACGACCGATCCTCGGGGATGCGGAGATGAAAGAACCGCGGGCCCCAGCCATACCACGCCCAGTTCCAGCCGCCATCGGCTTGTTGTCCGCTCAAAACGCGGTCCACCCATCGCGGAGGGATCAGGTCTGGATGGCCCGCATACAAAACAAAGGCGACCCGCTGCAAGTACATATCCGTGATGCGGAAGTCGAGAACCGCTTCGCCCGCCACGCGTTCGGCAAGATGGCGGATTCTCGCCTCTCCAACTGCGGCGTGCTGCCGTGCATGTTCCCGGTACAGCACCCAGGCCATCAGCTGGTGTGTGAGCCGTCCGCGCTTCATCTGGTCAGGGCGACTCCAGGTCAGCGCGTTCCTCGACCTGAGTTGGATCCGGCCCGGAGCCATCGCCCACAAGAACCAGCGCTGGTAATCAGGAGGCTGCGCCAATGCTCGGCACTCGGGGCTACAAAGGGGCCCTTCGGATCCACCATGCGTAGCCACGGGCTTTCCTGCCGCGTCGTCACATAGGCGTCCACCATGGCCTGCAGTTCCCTATCACCGCTCAGCCGCGCGCAATCGGCAACCATCAACAGCAGAGCGGCGTTGGTCATCACGTCCTTTATGCGTGTGCGACATTCGCTCGGCTCGGCGAAATCCTTGCAAAAGCCAGTCCCGGCTGGCTCCCGCCCAGCGCGCGTCAACTCCTTGTCGAAATCTGCCAGCGCTCCACCACCCCCGGCGTTGTTCCATATCATCGGAGCTATGGTGAGCAGCACGGTGAGTATGCCAACAACAACCACCCGTTTCCAGTTCATTAGTTGATCTTAAAGCCGTCCGATGCAAGCGTTGCGGCAATCTCCATACAGAGTGTCTGGGCGGCCACCGAGGGAGCCGCGCCAGGGAACGCGATTCGATGCCCGAACTACCGCCCTGGTGTTTCAGGTCTTTCCGCCAGGCTGTTGATTGGGAGTGGTGAGCGCGGAGGGAATCGAACTTTCAACCTACTGATTGAGACCAGGATGTTCTCGTCCTCGGCCAGCATCCCGGTCTCAAAGGTCTGTAAGCGGGAGGTCAGGGCCGCGCCACGATCCCAAGTCTTCTCCGAACCGATCAGCCGGAACGTCGGGTCTTGCGCGAGTCGTTCGGCGTCGTTGAGATCCTCATAGCCCGCGATGCGGCTGTAGACGGACTGGCGGAACAGAGAAAGTCGATCTTGAGAAGACCGTTGAAAGAGAGCTGAAAGGGCTGGCTTAGTTTGTCACCCATTGGGTGTCATCCTTCACAGGGGCCTTCATTGCCTTCAAACCCCTATGGACATTGATGCGGATGAGCATCCGAGAGACTCGCACGCGCGGCTCACAATGGAAATGTGGGCTTAACGGGCTTCTTGAAGGAGGCCGCGAACCGCGGCGAACTTCCGCGCACGGCAAGTATCATCAAGACTGCACCTATCCTCACTTTCCTCGGGAACCTTCGTGAAAACAGCTCGCGCCACATTCTCCAATGCTCAACTCAGACTCGCACTTGCCTGGCCCGCCGTACCGTTGGTGCTGGCTCTTGGGGCTTCATGTCTCTGCGCTCAGCAAGCCGGCTCAAGCGCCTCCGTCCGCTCCGTCCCGGCGACGGTCATAGCGGGCGGCATCGAAGTGGACGGCGTGCTCGACGAACCGCTTTGGCGCGATTCGCCCAAAATCGGCGACCTCGTGCAGCGCATCCCCAACTCCGGCGCGCAGGCAAGCGAACGAACCGAAGTCACCATCCTCTACGACAAGAGCAATCTCTACATCGGCGTGATGTGCTACGACTCCGAGCCCGACAAAGGTGCTCGCCGCGCAGATGACGCGGGACTCCACCATGACCACGGACGACCGCATCGAATTGCTGCTGGACACCTTTCATGACCGCAGCAACGCGTTCTACTTCGCCACCAACCCGAACGGTGCCTTCGTCGACGGGCTGATCTTCGCCAACGGAGAGACGAACAACGACTGGGACGCAATCTGGAATGTGCGCGCGAGACGCCATGACAAGGGCTGGAGCGCGGAGTTCGCCATCCCCTTCAAGAGTTTGAACTTCCCGCCCGACTCCGCGGTCTGGGGCTTCAACATTGCCCGTCACATCCAACGGAAGCTGGAAGAAGTGCGCTGGGCGGGGGTAAGCTTTCAGACACGGTTCCAGCAGGTTTCCGAAGCCGGTGAGATCACTAACCTGCAAAACCTGGAGCAGGGCCTCAGCCTCGACGTCCGTCCCTTTGTGGCCCAGCGCTACATCCACCGCGAGCCCGGCGGGGAAGACACCGTTCTCGGGAAGGGCGGTCTCGATCTCTTCTACAACATCACGCCCAACCTCAGGCTGACCTCGACGTTCAACACCGACTTCGGCGAGACGGAAGTCGACGACCGGCAGATCAATCTCACCCGCTTCTCGATCTTCTTCCCCGAGAAGCGAACGTTCTTCCTGCAGGATGCCGGCGTGTTCAACTTTGCAACGACGGGCATCACGCAGCCCGGCGGCGTTCCTCCCAACGGCGCTGCCATCTTCCCCTTCTTCAGCCGCCAAATCGGCATCATCGACGGGCAGGAAGTCCCGATCGACTACGGCGTCAAGCTGACGGGCAAGGTTGGCCGCACCGAGGTAGGCATTTTGAATGTCAACACGCGCGACACCGGGCTCGCCGATGGCAAGAACCTCTTTGCCGCCCGAGTGCGGCAAAACTTCTGGCAGCAGTCGTATATAGGGGCGATCGCCACAGGCGGCAATCCGGACGAGCCGTCAGAAAGCAGTATGATCGGCGCGGACATGCGTCTGGCGACGGCGCACTTTCTGGGCGGCAGTCAAAACTTTCTTGTCAATGCCTGGGGGTTGAAGTCGAACAACCAGGGCGTCCACGGCAAGGACGCGGCCTACGGGTTCGGGGCCGCCTTCCCCAATGACCGCTATCAGGCGCAAGTCGAGTGGCGCGAGATTCAAGAGAACTTCGACCCGGCCCTCGGCTTCGTGCAGCGCAGCAATGTGCGCATGTGGAGCGCGGGGTTCAGCTTCAATCCCCGGCCGGAAGGTCAAAAGCTCGGCGTTCAGCAGATGTTCCACGACTTCTTCTACAGGCGCTTCACCCGAATCGACAACGGCCAGGTGGAGACATGGAACATCAACGCCACCATCTTCGACTGGCACTTCCAGTCCGGTGATTCCGTTCACAGCATCATGGACCTAAACCCGACCTACGAACGGCTGTTCGAACCGTTCGAGATCTCGCCCGGAGTGGTGCTCCCTCCAGGACAGTATCGCTTCACCCCCTTGCGGTTTTCGTTTGCCTCGGCTCAGAAACGCAAACTCCAGGGCAACTTCGGCCTCACCGTCGGCAACTTTTGGTCAGGCACCGCCAAAACAGTCACCACGGGCCTGCGGTACCAACTTCCGCCAAGGTTCTCGATCAGCCTCACCACGAATCAGACCTTCGCCAGCCTCCCCCAGGGCAACTTCGTCGCGCGCATCCTCAGCTCGACGATCGACTTTGCGCTCTCGCCTCTGCTCTCGTTCCGAAACCTGGTTCAGTTCGACAACCGTTCGGGAAATCTGGGGTTGCAGAGCCGCGTACGCTGGACCATCGCGCCAGGCAACGACCTGTTTTTTGTCTTCGGCCAAGGCTGGGTACAGGAACTCGACGAACGCGGCGGCCTCGATTTTCGCGTGCGTGACGTGAGACTGTCGACGAAGCTGCAGTACACGTTCCGCTTCTAGCCCGCATCGCCCCCCACCATAACGCGCGCCCGCAACAGAGCCGCGCGCGGAAGCAAGCGGTGCTCGCCGCTCCTCCTCAGCCCGCTAATCCCCTACGCCCACCGCCACAACCTCACGCCCCCCACCGCCCCCACCGTGAACCCCGCCCCGACCGCCGCGAACAACACAATGTCGCCCTTCTCAATCTTGCCCTGGTCCAGCGCCTCCGCGTCGCCAGCGGAATCGTCGCCGCCGTCGTGTTCCCAAACCGCCCGATGTTGATCACCACCCGCTCCCCGGCTCAACCCCAACCGCTCAGCGGCCGCCAGGATGATCCTCTGATTCGCCTGGTGCGGCACCAGCAGCTTCACCTGCTCCGGCTTCACGTTGAACTTCTCCAACACCGTCATGCACGCCTCTTGTGTCTTCCGCACCGCGAACTTGAACACAGCCTGCCCGTCCTGGTGCACATAATGCATCCGCTTCTGCACCGTCTCCACCGACGACGGAATCTTCGATCCGCCCGCCGGCATACAGCGAGCCCCCGCCCGATCCGTCAATCTCGTTGTGCGAGCCAATGAACCCCAGCCCCTCCTCCGTTGACGGCTCAATCAGAAACGCTCCCGCCCCGTCGCCGAACAACACACACGTCGCCCGGTCCGTGTAGTCGATGATCCGCGACATCGTGTCCGCGCCAATCACCAGCACACGCTTGTTCGTTCCCGCCATCACCAGGTTCGCCGCCGTCGTAATGCCATAGATGAATCCCGCGCACGCCGCCGACAGGTCAAACCCCCACGCCTTCGTCGCGCCGATCTTGTGCTGCACCAGGCACGCCGTCGCCGGAAAAAACATGTCCGGCGTCACCGTGCACACGATGATCGCGTCCACCTCCGTCGGCAACACCCCGGCCCGCTCCAGCGCCGACTGCGCCGCCCGCGCCGCCAGGTCCGACGTCGCTTCGTTCGGCTCGGCAATGTGGCGCTCGGATATTCCCGTGCGCGTCAGAATCCATTCGTCCGACGTGTCCACCATCTTTTCCAAATCGGCATTCGTCAGAACATGGTCGGGAACGAACGTTCCCACGGAGGAGATCTTCGGTAGGGGCATATGAAGTTGTCAATGAGCGCTCGTCCAGGCGGACGCGGGGCCCAATCTGTTATCGTAAGGTTTCTCTAGGATGCAAGTCCAGAGCGCACTCCTGTTCGAATCCCCGGAGCAGATCTACGCCAGGGTCTTTCGTGAACTCCGCCCGCGTACCCCCATGCCCGCCTTCGTCATCCACTACCGCCGCTTCGCCAACGCCAACTCCTTCATCCGCATGCGCGACGGCGTCATCGAAGCCCGCATCACCGACGTCCTCCAGGGCGCCCCAGCCCCCATCCAGGAAGCCCTCGCCTGGATCCTCCTCGCCAAACTCTTCCGCCGCGAAATCCCCCTCCGCCTCTGACCGCTACCGCCGCTGGATGAACCGCTCCGACGTCCGCCGCCACCTCCACCTCCTCCGCCAGTCCTGCGGCCGCAAATACATCAGCGGTCCCCAAGGCCAACACCACAACCTCGACGCACTCTTCGAGGAACTCAACCTCCGTTTCTTCCACGGCCTCATGGGACGCCCCGAACTCGGCTGGTCCCGCACCGTCTCCCGCCGCCTCCTCGGCCACTTCGACCCCTCCCACAACGCCATCATCATCAGCCGCGTCTTCGACTCACCCACCGTCCCCCGCCTCGCCCTCGAATACGTCATGTTCCACGAGATGCTCCACCTCCAGCATCCCGTCGACCACTCCGGCGCCCGCCGCTGCGTCCACACCCGCGACTTCCGCGCCGCCGAAAAACAATTTCCGCAACTCAAAGAAGCCAAGGCCATCCTAAAAACACTATGAGCCGCATCCAAGCCCTCACCGGCATGCTCGAACAAGACCCCGCCAACAGCCGCTTCCGCTACATGCTCGCCATGGAATACACCAACGCGGGCGACCTCGAAGCCGCCGTCACACAATTCAACGAGATCCTCACCCACGATCCCGCCTACTCCGCCGCCTACTTCCACGGCGGCCAAACCCTCGAAAAACTAGGCCGCCTCGACGACGCCCGCGCCCTCTACCAGCGCGGCATCGACGCCACCACCCAAAACGGCGACATGCACACCCGCTCCGAACTCCAAGGCGCCCTCGACACGCTCGGCTAACCCCGCCCCGCACATTCGGCACCGTGCCTCACTCCACACCTTCGTCACCCTCATCCGCCAGGCGCCCGTGACGGGACCGAGCGTAAGCGAGTCGGCCACCACCGCCAACCTCACCGTCTCTCTCGGCCGGAGGCTCCGACGCCGTGCGGTGAGCACCCGCGAGCGTAAGCGAGTCGGTCACCTACTTCCGCACGTAAAAATACGCCCCCAACGTAACCCTCCCCACTCGCCCCGCCCCATCCACCTCAAACACCGCCAGCTCCCCCAACGACGTCCCCGTCAACATCCGGAACCTGTGCTCCCCCGCCGGCTCCATCCGCACGCGCGAATCCAGCGGATCCTCCGCATCCGGCGCATACCCCACCAGCTCCCCATCGATCACATCCACAATGAACTCCGACGACTTCCACCGGTACGTCCCCTTGTACTTCTCCCACTCCGGCCGCATCGCAATCTTCTCCTTCTCCGCCGCCAGCGCCGGCGCCACCAACTGAAACGCCTTGTCCACATACTGCTCCGGATTCCCGTCATTGGAATTCGTCAGCACAATCACGCCTATCTTCGCCTCCGCATCAAACGCCACCGCCGTTCGATACCCCCCCAGCGACCCACCATGCCCGGCCAGCGTCCGCGCGCCTAACTTCCGCAGCGAAAATCCCAACCCCCACCCCGACGCCCACGTCGGCTGCACCCAATGCGGCCTCCGCATCTCTTCCAACGTCGATAGCTTCAACACCTTCTCATCCCCGCGAAACTGAAAGCTCACAAACTTCGCCAGGTCCTCCACATTCGTCGCCAAACTCGCCGCCGGCGCAATCCCCTTGCAATCGGTGAACTCCTCCGTCTCCCTCGGCTGCCCCGCCACCCGCGACCCATACCCAGCCGCCAGCCCAAACACCCCCGGCCTCGGCAACGGCAGCGACGCGTTCATCCCCAGCGGCTTCAGCACCCGCTCGGTCACGTAATCGCCCCACTCCATCCCGCTCAACTTCGCCACCAGCTCCCCTTCCACCGACACCGCTAGATTCGAATACTTCCACTTCGTCCCCACCGCATACGCCTGCTCCTGACCCGCCAGCATCTCCCTCACCTGCTCCCGCGTCGGAAACTGCTTCGTGTTCCAATACGGCGTCGCCGACTCCCTCGGCAGCCCCGACAAATGCGTCATCAGGTGCCACACCTGCACCGGCACATCGCCCTTCGTCGACCGCAGCCGGAACCAATCCAAATGCCGCGCCACCGCATCATCCAGCCGCAGCTTCCCCGCATCGCGCAACTGCATCGCCGCCGTCGCCGTGAAGAGCTTCGTAATCGACGCCACCCGGTACAACGTCCGCGGCGTCGCCGGCATGCGGTTGTTCAAATCCGCGTAGCCATAGCCCTTCGCGAACACCAACTCCTGGTCGCGCACAATCCCAATCGACAACCCCGGCTGCTCCCGGTCCGCCACCCGCGCCGCCACCCATTGGTCAAACACCCGCAGCGCATCCTGCGCCTTCGTTGATAACTCCGCCCCGCGCCCCACGGGCGCCCACATCACGATCGCAATCACCACGGCAAGCAGTCTCATGCACCGCAGTGTCGCACGAATCCGCCGCGCCCTACGCGTCCACCTTTCCCGCCTCCAATGTCCCCGCCTCCTCCCTCAGCATCGAATACACCGCGTTGTCCAACCAACGCCCATCCACCCTCTGCGTCCTTCGCAGCACACCCTCCAGCGTGAACCCCAACCGCTCCGCCACCGCCCGGCTCCGCCGGTTCTCCACCGCCGCCCGAATCTCCACCCGCTCCAGCCCGTACGTCTCAAAGCAATAGCGCGCCACCGCCCGCGTCCCCTCCGTCACCAGCCCTCGACCCTCCCACTCCTTCCCCAGCCAGTACCCCACCGCCACATGCTGGTTCTGCCAGTCCACCGGATGCAGCCCCACGCACCCCGCAATCTCACCGCCCACCCAGATCCCCGCATGAAACCCATCCCCCTCGGTGAACTGCTTCAGCGCCGCGCGAATGAACTTCTTCACGTCCCCCGCCGAATGCGTCCACGCAATCCAAGGCAGCCAAGGCCGGATGTGCTCGCGATTGGCGTCAGCCAACTCATACAACGCCTCCGCATCCCGCGGCTCCAACAGCCGCAACTCAAACTCCACACCCTTCGCACTCGTCAACGACCAACGAAACATACTCTTAGAGTAAATTGGTGGACATGCGGTTGGCATGCTTCGCGCTCGCCCTCGGTTCCCTCCACGCCCTGTACGCCTTTTGCCCGCCCCCCGGCCCCCTCTGCTCCTACGCCCGCAGCGAAGCCGTATTCCTCGGCCGCGTCGTCGAAGCCTACCCGCGCTCCAAACAACACGCCATCGAAATCTGGCTGCCCAGGCTCACCGGCAAGAACCGCCCCTCCCACTGGAACGACGACTTCATCCCTACCCAAACCACCCGCTTCGAAGTCGTCGAAGCCTACCGCGGCGTCTCCGGTAAGAACGTCGTGCTGCACACCAAGATGGAGCCCCACATGGGTTACACTTTTGAGCAAGGCGCAACCTACCTCGTCTTCGCCGACCGCGACGAAAACACTGGCATTCTCACCACCAACGGCTGCGGCTACACCAACTCATCGACGGCGACAACCCCGACCTCACCACCATCCGCCAGCTCTTCGCCGAAACCAAACGAGGCCGCCTCTACGGCTACGCCACCACCGATCGCACGCAATTCCTCTTCGAATTCGAACGCCCCATCAAGCCCGTCCCCAACGTCCGCCTCCCTCACCTCCCCACTTTCACCCTCGAGCACCACCGCCCCCGACGGCTCCTACGACTTCTCCTTCATCCCCGCCGGTCTCTATACCCTCACCGCCACCCTCAACGGCGAGGTAATCTACTCACCTCGCCAACTCACCATCGAACCCCAAACCTGTTGGCACATCGCCATCCTCGTCGTACCCGCCTTGCCCTTGGATCCCCGCCACCCCTGCCTCCGCAACAGCCCGACTTCCAACTCCAAACCCCACTCCCTTCTCCACCGCCACCTGCGCCCAGGGTAGGTTTGTGAACATGCGGTTGGCATGCCTCGCCCTCGCCCTCGTCCTCGCACCCGGCCTGCTGGCCAAGTGCCTGCCCCCAGGCCCGTCCATCTGCCAGGTGGCGCGCAGCGAAGTCGTCTTCCTTGGCCGCGCCGTGAAGGCGAATCCGCGCTCCGAAAAGCACGCATTCGAAATTTGGCGCCGCGAATCCGCTCGCAAGAGCCGCGGCAACTCCCAACCCGACGATTCCGCTCCCATGCAGACCACCAAGTTCGAAGTCCTCGAAGCCTACCGCGGCGTTCGCGGTAAGCACGTCACGCTGCGAACCGAAATGGAGTTCCACGTCGGCTACAGCTTCACCCAAGGGGAAACCTATTTCGTCTTCGCCGATCACGACGAAACCACCGGTGCCTTCACAACCACCGCCTGCCGCCACACGCAGCACATCACCGGCGACAACCCCGACCTCGCCACCGTCCGCCAGATCTTTGCGGAAACCAAACGTGGCCGCCTCTACGGCTACGCCACCACCGAACGCGACCGGTACTTACTCATGTTCCAACGGACGAAGGATTGCATGGTTGCCTTCAGCGAGCTTTCGCGCCACACTATGTCTGCCGAGATGCCTGCTCCTGCGGAGCGCCGCACACCGGACTGTCGAAAGGAATCTGCGATGCTCAAAGAATTCAAGGCCTTCATCATGCGCGGCAACGTGCTTGATCTGGCCGTGGCTGTGATCATTGGCGCTGCGTTTGGCGCGATTGTGACTTCGGCCGTGAACGATGTGTTCATGCCTCCCATCGGATTGCTTCTCGGCAACGTCGATTTCAAGGACCTCTTCATCAGCCTCAGCGGCCAATCCTACCCCACCCTGGCAGCGGCGAAGGCGGCTGGCGCCCCAGTGATTGCCTATGGGGTCTTCCTGAACGCGATCATCAACTTCCTGATCGTCGGCGCGGTCATCTTCCTCGTCGTGCGGACCGCGAACAAGCTGCAAAAGCCCGCCGAAGCGCCGGCGCCGACAACGAAGGACTGCCCGTTCTGCGCCACCGCGATCCCGATCCCTGCAACCCGTTGCCCTCATTGCACGTCGCAACTGAATTAGGCTTGGTTGAAGACGACGGAGAGTTTTCATCGTGACAAGACTCAAACGGCATGCGCTAGGCGTGTCTCTCGCCCTCTTATTCGGGTCATGCGCGGCTTGGGCGGACCAGATTGTGATGAAGGATGGCGACCGCGTGACAGGTTCCATCGTGAAAAAGGACGGCGCGACGGTCACGATCGAAAGCAAGAATTTCGGCCTCGTGACGGTGAAGTGGGACGACATTGCCACCATTCGCACCGACGAGGCGCTGAACGTGGTGCTGCCCGAAGAGCGCACGGTGAAGGGCAATCTGCAGACGCGCGAAGGGCGCATTGAAGTCGCCGCCGCGGGCCTCCGCAGGTGGTGGCGCCGGCCGACATCGTCGCGCTGCGCAACACCAAGGAGCAGCAGGCCTATGAGCGCTTTCTGCATCCCGGACTTCTGGATCTGTGGGTGATCAGCGGCAGCCTGAACATCGCCGGAAGCAAGGGCAACGCGCGAACCTCAACGCTGACGACGCCCATCAACTTTGTGCGCGCCTCGCGGTCCAGCCGCACCAGCGCCTACTTCAATTCCATTCGGTCCAAAGCGACCATCAACGGCGTGAGCGCGGAAACCGCCCGCGCCGTACGTGGTGGATGGGGATATAACCGCAACATCACGAAGAAGCTGTTCTTCAACGGCTTCAATGACTATGAGTACGATCAGTTCCAATCGCTCGATCTGCGCGTCGTGCTCGGCGGCGGTTTGGGCTACAACCTGTGGACGGGCGGGGCCGGCCGCTTCTCACTGGTAGGCGGCGCGGCCTGGAACCGTGAGAAATTCAGCCCGGCAACGGCGCCCGCGTTCACCAGGAACTCGGCGGAAGCCTATTGGGGGAATGATTTCAGTTACAAGCTGAACAACCGGACGACGCTCGCGCAGGGCTTCCGCATGTTTAATAACCTCACCAACACCGGCGAGTATCGCGTGAACTTCGACATCGGCGCGGTGACGCAACTGACCAGGTGGCTCACCTGGAACCTCTCCATCAGCGACCGCTACCTGAGCAATCCGGTGATCGGCCGCAAGAACAACGATCTGCTCTACACAACCGGGCTCGGCTTCACGTTCGCCAGGTAGAGAGCAGGAAGATCAGTAAACGCCCGGTTGTGATGGGCGCTTGTAGTTGCCTGCTGCGGTTTGTGCCGCTGGCGGAAGGAGCGCCGCATGAGGAGACCGTGAAGATCGAGGCCGGTCAGGTCACGGTTGTACGGGCGAATCCATCGCCCAATTGAGAACAGACCACATAGGAAGAGGAGACACAATATGGGAGTCGCAAAGGTTACCGAGATCATCGCCACCTCGAAGAAGAGTTTTGACGATGCGGTCAAGCTCGGAGTGGAGCGTGCGTGCAAGACGCTGAAGCATGTCTCCGGCGCCTGGGTGAAGGATCAGAGCGTCGTCATCGCCAAGAACAAAATCGTCGAATACCGCGTGAACCTCAAAAGGTCACGTTCGTCCTGGAAGACTGACGGCCGCCGCCGCCGGCACGCCCCCCCGGCCTTTCCGGGGCCGCCGAGGTGCACTAAATTTTGTGTAAGCGGCGTTCTCCGCCCAGAATAGGGAGAACGCAATGGAAGAGCGAACGAAGCTGGAAGCGGCGTTGGACGAGTTGCTGGCGGGCAAGAGCGCCGAGGAGATCGCCGGCCCTGGTGGAGTGCTGAAGCAACTGACCAAGGCACTTTTGGAGCGGGCGATGAACGCCGAACTGACGCACCATCTGGGCTACGACAAGCACGAGCCGGAAGGACGCGGCAGCGGCAAGCGCACGGAACGGAAAGAGCCGCAAGACGGTGCAGGGGTGATTTCGGCAGCGTGGAGATCGCCGTGCCGCGGGACCGCAACGGGAGCTTCGAGCCGAAGATTCTGCCCAAGCACGAGCGGCGGTTCACGGGCTTTGACGACAAGATCATCTCGATGTACGCACGCGGAATGTCGACGCGGGACATTCAGGCGCATCTGCAAGAGATCTACGGCGTGGAAGTGAGTCCCGGCAGTGGTGAGGTCACCGACGCGGTGATGGAGGACGTGCGTGCCTGGCAGAGCCGTCCGCTGGAGCCGCTGTACATGATCCTGTACCTGGATGCGCTGATGGTGAAGATGCGGCATGAAGGGCGCGTGGAGAACCGCGCGGTGTTCGTGGCGATCGGTGTGACCAAGGAGGGGCAGAAGGAAGTGTTGGGGCTGTGGACCAGCGCGACCGAAGGCGCCAAGCTGTGGATGCAGATTCTGACCGAGATCCGCAACCGCGGCGTGCAGGACATTCTGATTGCCTGCGTGGATGGGCTGAAGGGGTTTCCGGAAGCGATTCAGGCGGTGTATCCGAAGACGGAGGTGCAGTTGTGCATCGTGCACATGGTGCGCAACAGCCTGGCCTATGTGAACTGGAAAGAGCGCAAGCTGGTGGCTCAGGATCTGAAGCTGATCTACCATGGCGACACCGGATGAGGCCGAGCAGCGGCTGAGCGAGTTTGAGGCCAGGTGGGATGCCAAGTACGCCACCATCGGCAAGATGTGGAGGCGGCACTGGGCGGGCATCAGCCCGCTGTTTGCCTATCCGCAGGAGATCCGGCGGTCGATCTACACGACCAATGTGGTGGAGTCGCGCAGTGACGCTGCGCAAGGTGATTAAGACGCGGGCGTCGTTTCCTAGCGAGGAGTCGGCGCTGAAGCTGCTGTACCTGGCGCTGAAGAACGTGGCGCAGCGGTGGAAAGCCACGCACGACTGGCGAACGTCGTTGAACCACTTCATGCTGCGCTACGGCGACCGGATCGAGGCGGCCTGCAGCGGCCCAGCCGGTAGGGGCGCGGTGCGGCACGCGTCCTTCGGCCTGACGAGCTTCGATACGGCAAACGGCGGCCGCCGTCAAGGCAGACCCCCCCCTTGCCCCTGGGGTGGCAGGCCTTCGCCCAAGCCTTGACTGCTTCAAAATCCGGACACTCTTGGCGCAAGCTCTTCACCGGGCCCTTGCCCAGATACCCTTGGAGTTCCGCGAAGTCCTCTTGCTGCGCGACGTGGAAGGCTTCAGCTCACAGGACGTGGCCACCACGCTCGGCCTCGCCGATGCCTCGCCAGCGCCTCCACGCGCGCCACCCGAATTCTCCGCCCTGAACTATGCACAGGGGAACTCCTTGTGGCGGCGACCTTGACCTCTGCGGACCCGGCGACTCGGGTTGCCTTGGCCCGGCCCAACGCAACTCGAACTCTCACTCCTCGCCCTTGGCTGGCGGACTCAGGGGCCGGGCCCAGCCAGCCTCCTGATCACGACAGAACCATGTCACTACACCCCATCCCCGTCACCCTCCCCTCACCCCAATAACTCCCGCAACCCCAAATTCCGCACCAGCCGCAACAACGAATTCGGGTGAATCCCCAACACCTTCGCCGCTGCCTTGTAATCCCCCTTCGCCTGCCCCCACGCCCGCACAATCGCCTCCCGCTTCGCCTCCCCCACGTTCTTCTGGTACGCCCCCGCAATCCCATCGCTCGAAGCCGCATCCACCACGCTCTCCGGCAAATCCTCCGGCCCCACCTCCCCCGACTCACACAACACCGCCGCCCGCTCCATCGCGTTCTCTAACTCCCGCACATTCCCCGGCCACGAATACCGCACCAAACACTCCACCGCCGCCCCGCTCAACCGCAGCCCCCTCCGCCCAAACCGCTCCCCGCACAGCGCCAGAAAATGTCCCGCCAGCTCCGGGATGTCCTGCGCCCGCTCCCGCAGCGCCGGCAACCGCAGCGTCACCACATTCAACCGGTGAAACAGATCCTCGCGGAACCGCCCCTCCTTCACCTCATCTTTCAACTCGCGATTCGTCGCCGCCACCAGCCGGATGTCCAGCGGAATCGTCCGCGTCCCGCCCACCCGCTCAAACTCCCGCTGCTGCAGCACGCGCCACAGCTTCGCCTGCATCGCCATCGGCAGCTCGCCAATCTCATCCAGCAACACCGTCCCCCCCGCCGCCATCTCCAGCTTCCCCTTCTTCTGCCCCGCCGCCCCCGTGAACGCACCCTTCTCATGACCAAACAACTCGCTCTCCACCAGGTTCTCCGGCAGCGCCGCGCAGTTGATCGCCACAAACGCCCCTTCCCGCCGCCCGCTCGCCGCATGCAGCGCCCGCGCCGCCAGTTCCTTCCCCGTCCCCGTCTCCCCCAACACCAGCACCGTCACATCCTGCGGACCCACCCTATCAATCACCTTCAACACCCGCTCCATCGCGCGCTCCGCCCCACCATCCCCGGCCGCGAATTCAACCGCTCCGCCAGCAGCGCATTCTGCGTCTGCAGCGACTCCACCTCGCGCGCATTCTCCAGCGCCAGCGCCGTCATCAGCGCAATCTCGCTCCACCCCTCCACCCCGCCCTCGCGCAGCCGCAAATCCAACACGCCCCCCCAAACTCCCCCGCACATACAGCGGCAACAACTGCCAGTGCCCCCCGGCGCCACCGCCACCTCTTCGTGATCCATCAACTCCAGCGCCGCGCACAACGCCCCCGTCTTCCTCTTCCACTCCGCCCGCTCGCGCAACTGTGCCCGCAGGCTCTCCACAGCCGCCCCCAGCAGCAGAAACCCCGCATCGCACGGCAGCAGCTCGCACATCAGCGCAATCGCCTGCGCCTCCAGCAGCCGCGCCACCTGCGCATCGGCCGCCATCGCCATCGAGCGCACCAGCGTCTGCACCGTGCATGCTTTCAGCAACGCCTCGCCCGATGGACTCGTCCCCAGGCCCGCGCCGTGCCCCTACGGCCGCGCCCTGGCCCCACACCCGCGCTCGTCCCGGCGCCCGCGCCGTCAGCTTCGCAATAGACAAACCGGCTCGCCCCGATGGAGATCTGGTCTCCATTGGTCAGCACACTCTCTAATACGTGCCGGCCGTTCAAAAAGGTCCCTCCAGGCGACTTAAAATCGTGCAGCCTGTGCCTGCCCTCTTCACCACGGATCGCGCAATGCCGCCACCCGCACACATCCTCCGCCAGCGTCAGCCCCAATCCCGGCGCCCGCCCGATCAGCAGCTCGCCCGCCCCAGGTAAATCCACCCTTCGGCCCGGCGAAGCTCCCCTCACCTCCAACAACCATGCCTGTCGCGTCGTATCCATGCGAAACCAGGCGCCTATTCTACCCTCGATCAACCCAACGGCTCACAGCCATGAACCCTACGGTTAACAGAATCCCCCTCCCGCCGCGCACACCTCGCCCAACCCGTTGAATCTACGTGCGCCTAGCCGCCCGTGCCCCTTCGGCCACCGAATCGCTTATTAATTACGCGTCGCCAGAGGAGGCGAAAGCTCATGAAGAACATCACGTCCCGCATCTTCCAGATCGCGGCCATCTCCGCCGTGACCATGGCCGCCACCCAACTCCAGGCGGCTTCCGCCCCCGAATTGTCGGTCGCCGTGCCGTTCGATTTCATCGTTTCCGGCAAGACTCTTCCCGCCGGTAACTACAAAGTGGTCGCAGTTCCCACCGGCTCCGGCATCTCCGCCTTTGCCGTCAGGAACAACTCCTCCAAGCACGCCGCCCTCATCGTCATGGGTGGCCGCGCCCTGAATCGGCTTCCCCCGCCAAAGGCGCCCAGGTCGGCTTCGCCTGCCGCGCCGGCTCCTGCTACTGGCACAAGGTCTCCCTGCCCGGCCGCGATACCTACGTCGGTTCGCTGCCGCCCATCAGCCCCGGCGAAAAGGAACGCATGGTTGCCCTCAATGCCCGCTTCATCGCCGCCGGCCGCTGAACACAGCCACTCCCCTTCCACGCCCCGTCAGCACACAAGAGCGAGCCCCCCACGGGCTCGCTCTTCGTTTCTCCGCTTCCACAAACCACACGGTTCACCCCCGCTAACCATCCGGTTCACAGCATCCCCTCTCTGCCCGCACCCTCCACCGCTATCCTCTTGATTCCCCATTCACCCTCCGCCCCCCACCACTGTGGCCCCCCGCATGCCTTAGTCATACCGACGCCAAAAAGGAGGCGCTAAGAAAAATGACTCGCACTCTGATCCACTTCTCCCCGCGCGGCCGCCCTGGCCATCTGCGCATTCGCCGCCACTTCGGCCCACGCCATGAATCCCCCCGAGATCAAAATGGCCGTCCCCTTTGACTTCATCGTCGCCGGCAAAACCCTCCCCGCCGGCGCCTACTCCCTCATCCAGGCCAACGCCCCCTCCGGCGTGCCCACCTTCATCATGCGCAATGAGCGCACCCGCAAGGGCGTTTACGTCGTCATGTCCCAACGCGCCGCCGCCGACGCTGCCAACAACCAGGCCCAGGCCGTCTTCACCTGCCGCGCCGCCGACTGCTACTTCCGCGAAATCAAAGTCCCCGGCATGGACAACTTCCTCGCCCCCATCCCCAAACACACCCCCGCGCAAACCGAGAAGTTGATCTCCCTCAACCTCGCCCGCTAAACAAAGCGCCTCCGCGCCGCAACGCGGACAACACCATCCGCGGAAGGTCACCGCCTTCCGCGGATGATTCATTTTCACCCCCGCTCCCTCCTCACGGCCGCATCCCAAACAAATCCGCCCGCACCCGCTTCCACGTAAATCGCTGCGGATTGATCGCCGTCGCCCCCGGCGTATCCACCTCAATAATCTCCCCCGCCACCGGCTCATACGCCGCCCGAAACGCCACCGCCGCCTTCACCACCAGAATCTTCTGCCGCTCCGGCAGAATCCCCGCGCTGATCAACTGGTGCAGCGAAAACGGCACCATCCGCTTCGTCGTCAGCAACACATAGCTCCCCACATCCCGCGTCGAACCCTCCACCTCCACCACCGCCGACAACCCCTGGTCGTAATACATCTGCCCCCCATGCCGGATCTCCGTCTCGCGAAACTTGCCGTCATAAACCGTCTTCACCACGCCCCGCACCCGCACCGGCTCGCCATGCAGCTTGTCCGTCTTCCCTCCCACCAACCCATCGAACCGCGCCCCACGCCCGCCTTCACCGCCATCGCCACAGCCTCCGGATCGGCCACCGACACGCTCCACCCGTCGCCTTCTGCTTCATCAACTCGCCCAACAAAAACGTCGCGTCCCCCGCCGACCCCCCGCCAATGTTGTCCCCCATCTCCACCAGCACCACCGGCGACTTCCCGCTCGCCATCGCCCTCCTCACCGCCTCCGCCGGCTCCGGCACATTCAGCTTCAACTGATCCCGCGTCGCCCACAACATGTCGCTCAACTTCTTCGCAATCCCCTCCGCCTGCTCCCTGTTGCCATCGGTCGCCACAATCACGCTCGCCCCCATCGCCGGCACATCGGCATACTGATACCCGCCCGACACGCTCACCGCCAGCACCCCGGCTCTTTCTCCAATCGGAGTTCTTCGTCGTAAATCGGCCGCAACGGCGCCACGCTCGTGTACTGATACCGGATGTTGTAGAGCATCCCCGGCTTCACCAGCGCCTGCACCGGCTTCACCTCGCCCCGCACAATCCGCCCCATGATCTCCGCCGCCTGCAACCCCGCTCCTTCTGGTCAATGTGCGGGGCACGTCTTGTACGTCAGCAGCACCGTCGTCTGCTTCACAATCTCCGGCGACACATTGGCATGGAAATCATGCGTCACCACCAGCGGAATCGTGTCCCCATCGCCGCCCGCACCCGCCGCACAATCTCCGCATCCCCATGCGGAAAGCTCTCCGTCACCATCGCCCCATGCAGCGCCAGCAAAATCCCATCCAACTTCGGCGCCGCCTTTAACTTCGCAATCAGCTCCCCCGTCAGCGCATCCAGCGCCGCATCTGTCACCGGACCCGACGGCGTCGCCCGCGCCGCAACCGCCGGCACCAGTTCCAACCCCGCCTTCCGCCCCCTGCACATACCCGCAATCTCATCCAAATTGTCCGCCCACAAATCGAGCGTCGCCTCCGCCGTGGCCCCGCCGGCCGCCGGAAATCTTCCAGCTTCGTCTTCACCGAATGGAACGAATTCGACTCATGCAGAATCCCCCCCACCGCCACCACGGGCTTCTGGCCGAACGCCACCGCCTGCATCACAACAAACGCCGCCAACCCAGCTCGCATCATGCGAGTTAGCATAATACGATCCATGCTTCGCCGCTCCTTCTGCACACTCGCCGCCGCGCCCTCGCCCACCCCCGCCCCGCCCCGCGCCAGGCCCCCAATCGCCCTCATCATGACCGAATACCGCAAGAACTCCCACGCCGACGTCATCGCCGGACGCCTTCTCGGCGGCTACGAGGTACTACGGCAAGCGCATCGAACCCCGCCTCCACGCCGTGTCCATGTTCACCGATCAGCTCCCCGCCAACGACATGAGCCGCGACATGGCCGCCCGCCACAACGTTACAATCTACGACGACGTCCGCTCCGCCCTCACCCTCGGCGGCCCCACCCTCGCCGTCGACGGCGTCGTCCTCATCGGCGAACACGGCAACTATCCCGACAACGAAAAAGGCCAAAAGCTCTACCCCCGCCACCGCCTCTTCTCCGAAATCGTCCGCGTCTACGAAGCCTCCGGCCGCGCCGTCCCCACCTTCTGCGACAAACACCTCTCCACCGACTGGGACAAAGCCAAGTGGATGTACGATGCCTCGCGCCGCCTCCGCTTCCCCTTCCTCGCCGGATCCTCGGTCCCCATCGCCTGGCGCAAACCCGAACTCGAATTCCCCAACGGCGTCCGCATCCGCAACGCCGTCGCGACTGCATACGGCGGCAAAGAGGCCTACGGCTTCCACGCCCTCGAATCGCTCCAGGTCATGCTCGAACGCCGTCAGGGTGGGGAATCCGGCGTCGCCCGCGTCCAATGTCTCGACGGCCCCGCCGTCTGGAACTGGGCCGATTCCCACCCCTGGTCTCTCAAACTCATGAACGCCGCCAACGCGCGCGCCGAAAAGATCACGCCCGGCAACGTCCGCGACAACGTCAAATCTCCCTCCGTCTTCCTCCTCACTTTTCGCGACGGCCTCGAAGCCGCCGTCTTCCTCCTGAACGGCCACATCGAAGGCTTCCACTTCGCCGCCGACGTCATCGGCCAACCCGATCCTCAATCCACTCTTATGTGGCTCCAACCCGGCCGCTACTACGCCCACTTCTCCACCCTCACCCACTACATCGAGGAACTCATCCTCCACCGCAAGGAACCCTACCCCGTCGAACGAACCCTCCTCACCACCGGCATCCTCGCCGCCGCCATGGACTCCGCCTACCAGCAAGGCAAACCCCTCGACACCCCGCACCTCGCCATCCGTTACCGCGCCCCAACAATCTCTCTACAACCGCGGCCCCGTCCCCGCCCTGGAGCAAGCCTGATGCGCCGCACACTCCTCGCCCTCACCCTCGCCGCGCTCGCCGCCGCGCAAATCCACCCACCGCCGCCGCGCAAACCACCCCGCGCGCCGAGTCCCCCATCTCCCCGCGCGCCGCCAAACTACACCGCGAAGCCTTCGTCTTCGACGGCCACGTCCACGTCATCAGCCGCCAGCTCTACGATGGCACCGACATCGGCAAACCCCTCCCCGACGGCCAGGTCGACCTCCCCCGCATGCTCGCCGGCGGCCTCGACGCCGCCATGTTCACCCCTCTTCGTTCCCGAACAGTATTACCCCGGCCGCCACGAATCCCGCCAGGCCCTCCGCCTCATCGATCTCGCCCTTGCCCAAATCGCCGCCAACTCCTCCCGTGTCGAACTCGCCCGCAACGCCCCCGACATCGCCCGCATCAACCGCTCCGGCAAACTCGCCGCCATCCTCGACCTCGAAGGCGGCTTCGACCTCGACGGCGACCTCGCCATCCTCCGCGCCCTCTACCGCTCCGGCCTCCGCATGGCCCAACTCCCTGCCCACAACTGGGCCAACTCCTTTGCCGAATCCTGCTGCGCCGCTGCATCCAAGTTCACCGGACTCACCGCTCACGGCCGCGCCGTCGTCCATGAAATGAACCGCCTCGGCATGGTCATCCAGGTCTCCCACGCCTCCGACGCCACCATCGAACAGGTGCTCGCCATCAGCACGCAGCCCATCCTCGCCTCTCACCACGGCCTCCGCCACCGCAACAACATCGCCCGCAACATGCCCGACGACCTCATCCGCAAACTCGCCGCCAAAGGGCGGTGTCATCCAGCTTCCACATCGGCAGCGGGTTCCACAACCGCCCCATGTTCGAATGGCGCTCCCGCCACGCCGGCAAGCCCTTCTGGGACACCAGCGCCATCGGCAAACGCGAATCCGAACTCGGCATCACGGAGATCGACCGCCTCGTCGCCAAAACACTTCCCATGGTCGGCGTTCCGGCGCCCAACGAGCTCCTGTTCGAACCCGAAGACTGGATCGCCGTCATCGAAGAAGCCATCGCCCTCGCCGGCGAAGACCACGTCTCCCTCGGCAGCGACTTCGACGGCGGCCCCACCCCACCCCGAGGCATGCGCGACATCGCCGACCTCCCCCGCCTCACCGAAGCCATGCTCCGCCGAGGCTGGAGCGAACCCCGCATCAAAAAATTCCTAGGCGGCAACCTCCTCCGCCTCTTCACCGAAGTGACCGCCACCAACAAACCCAAATAACGCCCCAGTCCCCCCGTCATCCATCGGCGGCCCAACCGTTCGTTCGATGCATGCAACAAACCACCAGGCCCACGCTACGATAGCGAAAGGTCCCACCCCATGTCTGACCACCCAACCCTCACCAGCGCCATCACCGCCGCCCTGGCCACCGCCCACTACGAACAACTCGAAGACGGCTCCTACTCCGGCCGCATCCCCAACTACCCCGGAGTCCTCGCCTTCGCCCCCACCTGCGCCGCCTGCCGCGAAGAACTCCAATCCACCCTCCAAGACTGGCTCTTCCTGGGCCTCAAATTCGGCCATCCTATCCCCGCCGAAGGCCACAAAACAATCGACGCCCTCAACCAGGAAGTCGCCGCTTACTACTCCTCACTCTCCCCATCGGAGCAGGCGGAACTCCACGAATGGGCCGACTTCGCCACCCACGAATTCACACACCGCGACTCCTGATTGGGCCTGACCCACGTTCCAGTCGCCGCCGCCAATGCGCCGCCTCACCGACTCGTAACGAAGTCTGCGAGTGCACCGGCGTTCCGCAGCGGCTGACCACCGCCTCCCGCCCCCACTCCCCCTAAAACGGAATATCGTCGTCCGTAATCCCCGGATCAAACTCCTGCTCCGGCCCCCGCTGCTGCTGCTGTGGCGGCGCGCTCTGCCGCCCGCCCCCGCGCTCCGCGGCATCGACACTGGCCGCCCCGACGCCTGCCCGCCCCTTCAAAATCCCCGCCCTCCCCACGCCCGCCCAGCAGCAACACATCATCGGCCATCACCTCGGTGACATACTGCTTGTTGCCGTCTTTGTCGTCATACGAGTGCGTCTTCAGCTTGCCTTCCACATATACCTGTTTCCCCTTCGTCAGGTAGTTGGCAAGATTCTCCGCTCGCCACAACACCACGTTGTGCCAGTCCGTCTCTTCTTTCCATTCCCCGTCTGCTGGTCCTTCCAGCGCCGGTTCGTCGCCACCGTGAAGTTCGTCACCGATGCCCCCGACGGGGTGAACCTCGTCTCGGCGTCCTTGCCGAGGTGGCCAAGCAAAATCACTTTATTCACAGAACGGGAAGCCATAGTTTACTTGTGCAGGCTAGCACACTCAGCCCCCCGCATCACCCCCCGCCGCCCCCTCGCCCGCCGCCAGCCAACCCCGCAAGTCCTCCACAATCGCCCGCGCCACCGTCAACGGCCTCGCGTCCCGCACACGCCCCTCCCCGTCCCACTCCCGCTGCACCGCTTTCTGCGCTTCATGCAGCCCCGTCTGAATCTGGATCAACCGCCCGTCTTCAATTTCCTCCCCCGCCCGAAAGTTCAGTTCACAGGCAAACACATTTTGTGGCTTGTCCGGATTCCACAACGGCATCCCATACTTCCTGCAGATGAACGGACGCCACTCATACACCGTGCACACCCGTCCTTCCAACGCAGGGCAGGGAAGCCGCGTCCCCTCCGGCGGCAACCCGCCCCAAGCCTCCTGCTCCCCTTCGCCGCCACCAGCCGCGCCCGCGCGTCGTTGTAGGCCAGCGCCCGCTCGCGCAGTTGATTTTGCCGCTCTTCCGGCAACGTCCGCACCCCCGCCGAAAGCGCCGCCGCCTCAAGCTCCGTAATCTGGAACAGTTGCGAGCAGCAATCCGAGCACCCCGGCCCACACTGCATCCTCGCCCCGTGCAGCGCACGGTTCCGCGCAAACTCCTCCCCAATCGCGTTACAGATTCGTTGAAAGCTGCCGATCATGTCTAATACCACCGCCCGCCGGGCGGACTGATTTCGTGCCTCCCCACGGCGCTGGAGGATGTCATAGAATCTAGGACGAGATCGTAACGCTTTTTTGTTGCGCTCTCACGATCTTTCACCATAATAATGACTATCCGCTTTCGCACACGCGGCACGGTGGGGAAACCGGGCCGGGAAGCAACCATGTGGGAGGAGAAGCGAAAGCGTAAAACAAGATAGAGATCGGAGCGGTTGGGATGATGGGCTTCGGTATTTGCGGAGCGTCACAAGGCGCCCGCGCAATTGTGTGGTTCTTGACGGCAGGCGCACTCGGCTTGCCAGCCTTCGCTCAGGTGCTGGTTGCTCCGGCGGGCAATCGGGGAGCCATCCGGCTCCACAACACCGACCTCGCCGTCATGGAAGCAGGCGAAGAACGCAAAGACCTCCCCTGCCTCGTCGTGCCCGAAAAGCCCTTCCTCGGCTTCGACCTGAAGTTCCACTCCGGCTACGACATCTCCATCCCTCTTGAGGAACTCGCCGGCAACGAGGACCTCCTTACCATCGTCTTCCGCGTCGTTCCCGACGGCCGCGCCGACCAGCCTACCTACTTCACCCAGAAAATCCGCGTCCCCGCCATCGAAGAGGAAGCCAAAGGCGACGCCCTCCTCAAGGCGGCTTCGACGTCGGCGTCGGCAAGTAAAGTCGACCTCCTCGTCCGCGACCGCGCCGAACGCATCTGCTCCCTCTCCTGGGACATCGAAGCCAAGCTCCCCACCAAGGACGCCCAAATCGCCCTCACCATGGGCGAAGGCGCCGTCGAACCCGTCGAGGCCGCCCAGTTCCGCGACGAACCCCCCGCCTCCCGCTCCTCCGAACAGGACCCCTCAACCTCAAAATCCTCATCAACTTCGCCCCCAAAGGCCTCGCCTCCTCCCTCCGCCCCGTCGACACCGCCGCCCTCGTCAGCCTCCTCCACCCTCGCCCGCGACCCCCGCGTCGGCCGCTTCTCCCTCGTCGCCTTAAACCTCCACGAACAGCGCGTCCTCTTCCGCCAGGACTCGGCCGACCGCATCGACTTCCCCGGCCTCGGCAAATCCCTGGAATCCCTCAACCTCGGCACCGTCGACCTCAAACGCCTTTCCAACAAAAACGGCGGCGCCGAGTTCCTTACCGACCTCATGGCCAAGGAGTTCGCCAACACCGAACGCGCCGACGCCGTCGTCTTCGCCGGACCCAAGGCCATGCTCGAAGCCAACATCCTCCGAGCAGTTGCGCCGCCTCGGCGAGTTCGAAGTCCCAGTCTTCTACATGAACTACATCCTGAACCCCTACGCCAACCCCTGGCGCGACACCATCAGCCAGGCGGTCAAGTCCCCTCAAAGGCGTCGAGTTCACCATCAGCCGCCCGCGCGACCTCTGGTTTGCCGTCACCGACATGGTCGCCCGCCTCGTGAAAACGCGAAACGCAAAACAAGTCGCATCAGTCAAAGTACAATAGAGGTAGGGTCACTCAAAGGTTATGCGTACACTCGCGGTTTTGCCATCCGTGTTCCTCCTGGCCGCCCCCTGGCTTGCTCAGGCTCAGATCCCAGGCATCGGCGCCCGGGTCAAGCCAAAACCGCCTCGCCCCTTCGTCCCCTCGCCCAAAACGTCGTCGACGAAATGCTCCGCGCCGCCAATGTGAAGGTCGGTGAAACCGTCTACGACCTCGGCTCCGGCGACGGCGCATCGTCATCACCGCCGCCCAGATTCGGCGCCAAAGCCGTCGGCATCGAAAATCAGCCCCAAGGAAGCCAAACTCTCCCGCGAACGAATCGCCCGCCAAACTCGAAGACCGCGTCAAAATCGTCGAAGCCGACGCCCTCACCGCGACCTCTCCCAGGCCGACGTCGTCACCCTCTACTTCCTCACCTCCTCCAACGACCTCCTCCGCCCCCCACCTCGAGAAGTCCCTCAAGCCCGGCGCCCGCGTCGTCTCCCACGACTACCCCATCCGAGGCTGGAAAGAAACCCGCATCGAAAAGGTGGAGTCCTACAAGCGCGTCCACCACCTCTACGTCTACGAAATCCCCGCGAAGTAACCAGGCCCTCCGCCGCCCCCCTACCGCATCCTCTCCGTCAACACCCCCACCAGCCGGTAAGCCGCCTTCGCCGCCTGCGCCTGCGCTACCCGCAGCGACTCCTCCTCATACGCCACCGTCCGCCGGAACGGCCTTCTCCCGAGTCCCCATCTCTGCCGCCATCCCCGCATACGCTTCTTGTCCCGCGCCACGGCAAAACCTCCCTCCTCGATCCACACATCCGGCTCCAGGCTCAACTGCGCCGGCTTCGGTCACGCCTTCTGGATCGCCGCCATCCAGTCAATGTAGGCCTCATCCCGCGTCACCCAGCAGGTCATCCCACACCGCATGCAAATTCGTATACCCATCCACCACCGTCAGGTTCCCCAAATCCGACGTCGGCTTCCCGCCCGGTCCACAATGTGCTTGGTCAACCGCGACACGCAATGCATCGGCTGGTGAATGTCCTCTCCACTGCAACAGCCACACCAGGTGATACCAGCCCAACTCCCCGTCCAGCCCCGCAATCATCTTCGGCAACTGCGTCTTCGCGCTCGGCTCCGGCGTCCTCGGCAGCGGCGAACCATCCGGCGTGAAATACAGGTTCACGTAATGCCAGTTCGTGTGCCGTTTCATCTCCGGAAACGGCTGCAGCGCCTTCGTCGCCTTCCCGTCGCGCCGCGTGTCGTCCCAGAACCGCTCATCGCCTTTAATGTCATCCGCCCACGCCGCCGCGTGAATGAACGCCCACCGCGCCATGTGCTTCGCATCCCCCGCACGCCCTCGGTGAACTTCCCATAGTCCGGATGCTTCCGGATCACCTCATCCACCCGCGCCCGCGTCTTCTTCGGCAACTGGTCACACGCCATCGCCGCGATGATCCGGTGGCCCACCGGATGCCACCCCCATGCCGGAGCCGCCAGCGCCCCCGCCACAGTCAGTGCCACGCACAACGCTACGATTTGCCGCATCGTCACATCCTCAGTTGATATCCGCCGCCTTCACCCGCTTCGATCATCCCTCGCGCAGCCCCGTAATCTCCTCGGCCGCCAGCGTATGGTCCGCCGCCCCCACCGTCACCCGGAAGCTCACGCTCTTCTCATCCTCTGCCAGCGGAGCGCCCGTGTACTGCCGCACAAACTCCACCCCCAACACCTGCTCGCCCCCATGCCGCGCAATCAGCGCCCGCACCACGCCCACCTCTTCCCGCAGCGGCGTCAACACCGACAAATCAAACTCGCTCACCGGGAACCGCCGCAGCGCCTTGTGCCGCGCTCCTGCCAGCTTCAGCCGGTACAGCGCCCTCCACATCCACATCCAGAATCGCCCCGCGACCCGCCTCGCACTGCGACGGGTGTAGCTCAAACAACCGCCCCACTACCTCGCCCTGCCACCGCAGCCGCCACACCCGCTTCGGATGCTCAAACCCGCGCGCCTCGTCCGCCCGCTCCACCTCCACGCCCGGCGCCACAATCTCAGCCAGCCGCTTCAGCTCAAACAACCCCGCCTGCCCGTCGCCGTCCTTCGAAAACACGGCCGCCGCCAAATGCGGAATCTGCCGCGGCAAGGCATCGCCCACTCCCGCGCCGCCCGCCGCGCCACTCCCCGCTGCCACCTTGTGCACCTCGTTCCCAATCTCAAACAACCGGAACTCCCCCATGTGCCGCGCATTGTCCTCAATGTTCTGCACAATCCGCGGAACGAGCGACACCCGCATCAATCCCTGATCGCTCGCAATCGGATTCAACACATGCACATGCTCGGCCTCGGCAAACCCAAACCGCGCCGCCCGCTCCTCGCTCAAAAACGAGTAGTTATAAACCTCGGTGAACCCCTGCGCCGCCACCTGCAACCGCAGCGCATACTGGAACTCCCGCTCCGGTGATGCCGGAGGCGGCGCCGCCGGCACCAGCGGCGGCTGTGGCGGAATCGAGCTATACCCGATCATCCGTCCAATCTCTTCCACCAGGTCCTCGGCAATCGAAACGTCCTTCGTCGCCCGCCACGACGGCACCGTCACCGTCAACACACCGCCCCCGCTTCCTCCACGCCAAACTCGAGCGACCGCAAAATCCGCACCACCTCGCCCGGCTCCACCACCCGCCCGATCTTCCGGTTCAACCAGTCCAGCTCCAGCCGGATCACCGGCGCCGCCTTCAACGGCGCGCAGTTATCAATCAATCCGCCCACCATCCGGATCCCCGGCGACACCACCTGGAACAGCTCCCAACACCGCGCCAGCGCCCGCACCGTGTTCCGCGGATCCTCCGCCTTCTCAAACCGCATGCTCGCATCCGTGCGCAGCTTCAACCGCGACGATGTCTTGCGAATCGAAGCAGCCTGAAAATTGGCCGACTCCAACACCACCCGCTTCGTCCCGTCGTGAATCCCCGTCGGCCGCCCGCCAATCACACCTGCAATCGCCTCCGCCCCCCCGCATCGGCAATCACCAGCGCCTGCTCGTCCAGCGTGTACTCTTCCTCATTCAACGCCCGCACCCGCTCGCCCGCCCGCGCCCGCCGCACATAGATCGTCTCGCCCTTCAGCAAGTCCGCGTCAAACGCATGCGTCGGCTGCGCCAGCTCCGCCATCACGAAATTCGTCACATCCACGATGTTCGAAATCGGATTCAGCCCAATCGCCTCCAGCCTGTACTGCAACCACAACGGCGACGGCCCGATCGTCACGTTCCAAACACCAGCGCCGAATACCGCGGGCACAACTCGTAATCCTCGATCTCCACCTTCAGCGCCGGCGCGCCATCCCAGCTCACCTGCGGCACCGGATCGCGCAGAGCCATCCCCGTAATCGCCGCCACCTCGCGCGCCATCCGGTGATGGCCCCCACAGGTCCGGCTGTGCGTGAGGCTCTTGTTGTCGATCTCAATCACGTGGTCCGGTACAATCCCCGCCAGCCGTTCGCCCGGTGTGCCTTCGCTGAACTCCAGAATCCCGTCATGCTCGCGGTTCACACCGATTTCATCGCCCGCCGCCAGCATCCCTTCGCTCTCGTGGCCTGACACCTTGGCCTTGCCGATCTTCTTGCCACCGGCCAGTTCCGCCCCCGGCATCACCCACGCCGCCAGAATCCCGGCTCGGCAATTCGGCGCGCCGCACACCACATTCTTCATCCCCAGCGGCCTGGCGTCGATCGTCGCATAGACGTTCTTCGACCCTCAATCGCCTTCACATCCACCACGCGCACCAGCCGCACATGATCGAGAAACGGCGCATACGCCTCCGTCCCTTCACACTCGGCCGTCTTCGTCGTAATCAACGTGCCCAGATCCTGCGGCGACACCGCAAGCCCCGGCACAAGTTCGGTAATCCAGTTGGCGGAAAACTTCATCGGAATTGGTTTAGAAATCGCAAATCGCCCGACTGCAACAGCCGGATATCGTCAATGCCATACCGCATCATCGCCAGGCGCGTCAGCCCCAGCCCAAAGGCGAAGCCGTTCCACTCCGCCGGATCGATGCCACCCGCCCGCAACACGTTCGGATGCACCAGCCCGCACGGCAACAGCTCCACCCAGCCCGTCTGCTTGCACACCGCGCATCCCGCGCCGCCGCACAACGAGCATTGAATGTCCAACTCAAACCCCGGCTCGACAAACGGAAATACCCCGGCCGCAGCCGCACCGTCACCTCACGCTGGAAAATCTCCCTGAGCAGCGTCTGCATGAAGTACAGCATGTGCGCGATCGATACCTCGCGATCCACCATCATGCCTTCCAGTTGATAAAACGTGTGCTCGTGCGACGGGTCCACTTCTTCATTCCGGAACACCCGCCCCGGCGCGATCATCCGCAGCGGAGCCCCCAGCCGCTTCATCCCCCGCACCTGCACCGGCGACGTGTGCGTCCGCAGCAGGTTCCCCTGCTCCAGCCAGAACGTGTCCTGCATGTCGCGCGCCGGATGCGTCGGCGGAATGTTCAGCGCATCGAAATTGTGCCACTCCGTCTCCACCTCAGGACCGCTCAACACCGCGAACCCCATCGAGGTGAACACCTCTTCCAGATACCGCTGCACCTGCGTCACCGGATGCAGCGCCCCCGGCTTCACCCCCGGCGCTGGCGCTGTCAGGTCCATCCACTCGGCGTCCAGCCGCTGCTCCAGCGCCGCCGCCGCAAACGCCCCCGTCCGTTCCTCCAGCGCCGACTCAATCGCCGTCTTCACGGCGTTGAGCAACTGCCCCATCGCCGCCCGCTCTTCCTTGGCCACCTTGGCCATTTCCTTGCCGGCATTGGCCAGCACACCCTTGCGCCCCACCGCTTCCACACGAATCGCTTCCAATTCGTCGAGCGTGGTGGCCAGCGCAATCCGCGCGAGCGCGCTCTCTTTCAACTCTTGTAGCGTGACTGCCAGACTCATCGACGCAACCGCCCTACGCCGCCGCGCCCGCCGGCACAAACAGCGCCGACTCCGCGTCCACCTCATGCGCCAGGTGGTTCAAATAAAACGTCAGCACCGCCTCTGGATACTGCGCCTGGAACTCTCCATGCGCCCGCTGCTGCCAGCCCTCCGCGAGGTGCTTGGCCAGCTCGGCGTCCTTTTCAAAGAACCCCTCGTTGTGCGGCACACCCAGGAAATTCAGCACCGCGATGATCATGTCCAAATGCGACACCAGCATCGCCTGCGCCAGCTCCACCGCGAATTCCTCGTCCTGCTCCCGCAGGCGTTCGAGAAACCTCGGCGCCGCCTTTCGCAGCGAATCCTGGTTCAGCTTCGTCAACCGCGCGCGCACTTTGAAGCGCTCAAACAATTGGTAGGTTTTCAGTTTTCCCAACGAGATCTGGCGAAGGCACGCCTCCAGGCGCTCCTGCCCCAGCCCGAGGAACACATCGGAGAGGGTCATTCCCCGTTAGTGTACCAAGCGGCTCCCCCTGGCCCACCGGGGCGCCCCGCCCGCCCGCCCCCGCCCTACTGGCCCCCGCCGCCCGGCTTCCCGTCCTCGCACTTCGCGGCCCGCCGCTTGCTCGGCCACCCCGCCTTAGCCACCTGCCGCGCCCGCCCCAGCGCCAGCGTGTCCTCCGCCACCGCCTCCGTAATCACCGACCCCGCCGCAATATAACTCCCCTCGCCCACCTCCACCGGAGCCACCAGCGTCGAGTTGCTTCCACAAACGCCCCCGCCCCAATCTTCGTCTGGTGCTTCTTCATCCCGTCGTAGTTGCACGTGATCGTCCCCGCGCCGATATTCACGTTCTCCCCGATCGTCGAATCGCCCAGATACGCCAGGTGCTGCGCCTTGCTGCCCGCCCCCAGCCGCGTCTTCTTCAACTCCACAAAATTCCCCACCACCGCTCCCGCTTCCACCTGCGCCTCCATCCGCAGCCTTCCAAACGGACCCAGCCGCGCCCCCTTCCCCAGCCGCGAATCGGCCATCACGCTAAACGCCTCCACCACCGCCCCATCCTCCACCACCGCGTTCGTCAAGATGCTCGCCGACCCGATCCGGCACTCCTCGCCAATCACACACCGCCCGCGAATCTGCGCAAACGCCTCCACCACCGTGTCCTGGCCGATGATGACGCCCGCGTCGATGCTCACCGTCTCCGGCTTCTCAATCGTCACCCCCGCCAGCATGTGAGCTTTCACCGTCCGCTCGCGCAACATCCGGTCCACCATCGCCAGCTCCACCCGCGTGTTGATCCCCAGCAGCTCGCTCGCGTCCTCGATCAAATACGCCGCCACGCGATGCCCGCCCGCCACCAGTTGCTCCACCAAATCGGTTAAATAAATCTCGCCCGACGCCGGATTCGGCTCCAACCGCGCCAGCCCCGGCCACAACAACGCCCCTTCAAAACAATAGATCCCCGAATTGATCTCCCGCACCCGCAACTGCTCCGCCGTCGCCGCCTTCTGCTCCACAATCCCCACCACATCGCCCGCGGCGTTCTTTAGAATCCGCCCATACCCCGTCGGATCCTCCAGCTCCGTCGTGATCACCGTGCACGCCGCCCCCTGCGCCCGGTGCCGCGCCACCAGCGCCTCCAGCGTCTCGGCCCGCAGCAGCGGACAGTCCCCCACCGACACAATCACCAGCCCCCCGGCCCCCTCCAGCGTCTCCCGGCAGCACAGCAATGCATGCCCCGTACCCTTCTGCTCGGCCTGCAATGCGCCACCAGGGCCTTCCCGCCCGCCTCGTGCATCACCTTGGCTTTCTTTGAACGCATCCGCGTCCCCAGCCCCGCCGCCAGTATGGCTACCGAAATCGTCTCAGACATGTCTCTCCTGTTCCCCCTTCATCGGCCTTCCCGCTCCCCTTCTACAGCCGCCCAGCCCGCTACTGCCCCGCCACCCGCGCCCGCTGCCTCGCCTGCCTCCGCGCCTGCGCCGCCAGGTGCACCGCCACCTCCGCAATCGCCGCCGAGTTGTGCCGCACCTTCTCCCCCACGTCCAACAGGTTCCGCCCGATCACCTTCACCCCCATCTCCCGCAGCATCGGCGTGTCGTTCTCCACCGGAAACACCCGCTCGGCCGCATACCGCCGCCGCATCGCCCCCGTGATCGGCCGCGTGTTCACCCCCACGAAATTCACCAGCCCCTTCCGCGCATGCCGCTCAATCGCCCGCACATGGTCGCTCGCCTTGTAGTTCATCGTCTCGCCCGGCTGCCACATCAGGTTCACGAAATACACAATCGGCGCCTTGGCCTCCACCAGCGCCTCCGGAATCCCCTGCACCAGCAGATTCGGAATCACGCTCGTATACAGCGACCCCGGCCCTAGGCAAATCAAATCCGCCCGCCGGATCGCCTCCAGCGTCTCTTCGAGCGGCTTCACCCGCCGCGGCTTCAAGGCCACCCTCTGAATCCTCACCCGGCTCCGGCTGATCTTCGTCTCCCCCGCCACCCCCGTGCCGTCTTCTAACCACGCCTCCAACGACACATTCGCCGCCGTCGACGGAAAATCCGCCCCGCGTCGCCAGCACCTCGCTGCTCAACGCCACCGCCTTCGCAAAGTCCCCGTCAACTGCGTCATCGCCGTCAGAAACAGGTTCCCGAAGCTGTGCCTTCAGCGTCCGCCCCGTGTCAAAGCGATGTTGAAACAGCCGCGACAGCAGCCCCTCGTCCTCGCTCAGCGCCACCATGCAACTGCGAATGTCCCCCGGCGGCAAAATGTCCAACTCCCGCCGCAGCCGCCCTGAACTGCCCCCATCGTCGGTCACCGTCACCACCGCCGTGATGTCGATCTCCGGCGTCCGCGCCGCCTCCTGCCCCAGGTCGCCCCCCACGTGCGGCGTGTACTCCTTCAGCCCCCGCAACAGCGCCGAGAGCCCCGTCCCCCCGCCAATGGCCACAATGTGAAGCGGCTCTACCTGTCTCTTCAATCCGCTGCCGCCTTCGTCCTCACCCGTTCTCCCGCCGCTCCGGGTGGAGGAGTTCCCGAATGGCCGGCTGCCGTGCCAGCGGAGTCCAATCCGGGTCGCTTCGCGCTGCTCCCCGGTTCCGCGGCTCCAGTTCAATGGCTTGCTGCAGATGCTGGGCGCACACGTTGAGGTCTCCCCGCAACCCGGCGCACAAGGCATACACGTAGTGGAAATGATCGGCCGCCGGCTCGGCCATGAGGGCCTCCCGCAAATGCTCGAAAGCTCCCCCCAGGTCGCCCCGGTTGAGCAAGGCCACTCCCGCTGCGTAGTGCTCCTCGGCTGTCTTCGGCTTGGCGGCATTCTGGTCCAGCCTCCGCTCGCACATCGTTAAATGTGTGCGTGCGGTATGCGCGATATCCCGCGCCGGCCCCGTCGCCGCCTGCGCAAACAACGGCGCGGCCTCGGCCAGCTGGCGCTTGTGGAACAGCTTCATGGCCTGCCCAAACAGGTCCACCTGTCCCTGCATGTCTAGTCGCGCGGCTCCGCCTTTTGTGTCAGTCGATCTTAAGGTTGTTTCACCGCCCCTGCCCGGAGCGGCATTCGATGATGATGCCTGTGGCTTCACGGAACTCATCCCAGTTGCTTGAGAAGACACCGCCACCAGAGTCCTGCGCGCCCGCGGAAGCCCTACTGCTCCTCCACGGTCTGGGCTCCACCTCCGATAAGCTCCACCCCCGGCCTTGGCCCATCCTCACCGGCGGCTCGTACTTCTCTGCTTTCTATCCTACAACGCTCCCCAGCGCTCCACCGCACCACAAATCACGACCACAAGTCACATCCCCGTGCCCCTCCGCCCATTTCCCACTACAATCTGAGAAAGCCATGCCCACCCGCCGCACCTTCGCCGCCTCCCTCCTGGCCGCGCCCGCCGCCTTCGCCCAATCCCCTTCACCCCGTCCCGCCGGCCTCCCCAAACTCACCATCACCGGAGCCAAAGTGCTGACCACCTCCGGCGGCTCCAACTACCGCTGGATCTTCCTCAAACTCCTCACCTCCGAACCCGGCCTCTACGGCATCGGCTCAGCTTCCAATCACTATCAAACCCACGCCGTCATCGCCGCCCTCCAACACCACCTCATCCCCTGGCTCATCGGCAAAGACGCCTCGCAAATCGAAGACCTCTGGCAAAGCTCCCACCTCCGCACCTACTGGCGCAACGGCCCCGTCAACAACAACGTCCTCTCCGCCCTCGACATGGCCCTCTGGGACATCAAAGGCAAACGCGCCAACATGCCCGTCTTTGACCTCCTCGGCGGCAAGGTCCGCGACGCCGTCCCCTGTTACGACCACACCGGCGGCCGCGACGCCGCCGAAGCCAGCGACAACGTCCTCAAATCCCAGGCCTCCGGCTACCGCCACATCCGCGTCCAGTTCGGCGGCTACGGCGGCGGCGGTTTCATCCCCGCGGGGCAGGGAAGCCGCGCCACCGGCGGCTTCTCCGGCCCCGCCTTCGATGAAGAGCTCTACGTCGACCAGGTCCCCAAAATGTTCGAGCAGATCCGCGCCAAGGTCGGCTTCGCCCCCAAGCTCTGCCACGACGTCCACTCCCACCTCACCGGCATGAACGCCGCCGAATTCTCCCGCCGCATGCAGCCCCTGCAAATGTTCTTCGTCGAAGACGTCCTCCCCCCCGAACAACTCGCCTGGTACCGCGAACTCCGCAAACTCTCCACCACCCCCCAGGCCGTCGGCGAACTCTTCACCCACCCCTTCGAATACATGCCCTTCCTCGCCGAGCGCTTAATCGACTTCGCCCGCTGCCGCGTCTCCTCCATCGGCGGCATCACCCCCGCCAAAAAGGTCGCCGTCATGTGCGAAATCAACGGCTGCAAAACCGCCTTTCAGGAAGGCGGCGAAAACGACCCCATCAACCAGCTCGCCGCCTATCATGTCGATATGAGCAGCCCCGGCTTCGGCATTCAAGAGGAGAACCACTTCCCCCCCTTCGTCCACGAACTCCTCCCCGGCACAGCCACCCTCCGCGCCGGCTACCTCTACGGCGCCAACACCCCCGGCCTCGGCATCGACATCAACGAATCCCTCGCCGAAAAACACCCCCTCAAGCCCATCCAAGGCGGCGGCGTCTACCGCCTCGACCGCGCCCTCGACGGCTCCGTCGTCAAACCCTAGCCCCATGCACCGCGCCCTCGCCGTCCCCGCGCCCCATCCCTCCGCGCCCCGCCGCGCTCCAATCCCTGCGCCCCATCCCTCCGCGCTCCATCCGTCCGTTCCCCATCTCCCCGCCGCCCATCTCCACCGCGCCCCGGAACTGAGCCGCGCGCGTAAGCAAGCGGTCTCCTCCACCCCCCGCCCAACCCCCTTTTTCACCCCCCTGGGAAGAAACCGCCCCCCGCTCCGTCTTCCTGGTTGAGGAACAGAACATGGGCTCGGCGCTCCAAGTCATCGCCACAACAACACCGGCTCTCGTGAAACCACCCCCGACATCGAAGATCTCTACGCGCGCTACGCGGACACCGTTTACCAAACCGCCCTCCGCGTCGCCGGCAACTCGGCCGATGCCGAAGACGTCCTCCAGGCCGTCTTCCTCCGCCTCCTCAACAACCGCCCCGCCACCACCGCCGACTCCCTCGAAAGCTACTTCCGCCGCGCCGCCATCAACGCCGCCATCGACATCCTCCGCCGCAAAAAATGGCAGTCCGAAGTCGAGCTCGACCCGGCCCGCGAATACTCCGCCAAGGACAGCACCGCGCTCCTCAAGGAACGCATCCGCCGCTCCCTGGCCAAACTCCCCTCCGATGACGCCGAACTCTTCGTCATGTGCTACCTCGAAGGCTTCTCTTACGACGAACTCGCCGCCCACATGAACGTCGAACGCGGCACCATCGGCAGCCGCCTCCACCGCATCCGCGCGGTGCTCAAGAAGGATCTCAGCAGGTAAAGGAGAAGGGCCATGACCGACCAACAATTTGACGACCTCCTCAACGAAATGCGCGACGAACGCGCCCCCGAGGCCCAATCCGCCGAGGCCCGCCAGCGTGTCTGGCAGCAGATCGCCCACACCACCTCGCTTGCCTGCGCTGAGTTCCGCCCGGAATTCGGCGCTTACCGCGCCGGTGAACTCTCCGCCGCCCGCCGCCTCCTCCTCGACGACCACCTCGCCCGCTGCGCCGATTGCCGCCACATCCTCGATGGCTCGGCGCAGGCCCCCCGCGTCGTCGCCATGCCCGAACCCCGCCGCCGCGCCCTCCCCGCACGCTGGCTCTCCTACGCCGCCGCCGCCGCCCTGTATATGACGCGCGACAACATCGACCGCGCGCTGGCCCCCTCCGGCCCCCGCGCCACCATCGCCTCCATCGACGGCACCCTCCACAACATCCCCGGCGACGCCCTCTCCGCCGGCGCCACTCTCTCCGAAGGCGAACTCGTCCGCACCGGCGCCGGCTCGCGCGCCATCCTCACCCTCGCCGACGGCTCCCGCCTCGAACTTAACCAGCGCACCGAGCTCTCCCTCTCCGCCGCCTGGAGCGGTCAAACCGTCCGCCTCCACCACGGCGACCTCATCGTCCAGGCCGCCAAACAGCGCCGCGGCCACCTCCGCGTCGTCACCCGCGACTCGGTTGCCTCCGTCAAAGGCACCATCTTCGCCGTCTCCAGCGGCTCGCCGGCTCGCTCGTCTCCGTCGTCGAAGGCGCTGTCGACGTCTCCCAGCCCGGCAAACACTCCCTCCTCACCGCCGGCAAACAGTCGGCCACCACCCCCGCCCTCGCCGAGGTCCCCGTCCGCCAGTCCTTTGCCTGGAGCCAGGAAGCTGAGAAGTACTTCGCCCTCCTCGCCGAATTCGCCGGCATCGAACAACAACTCGCCGCGCTTCCCACCGCCTCCCCGCGCACCGAAGCCAAGCTCCTCCGCTACCTCCCCGCCACCCCCATCATCTACTTCGCCATCCCCAACCTCGACGGCACCCTCCGCGAAGCCCTCCGCCTCGTCGAAGACCGCGCCCGCGCCAACTCCGCCCTCGGCGATTGGTGGAACTCCGACCACGGCCGCCACGTCCGCGACGCCCTCGACCGCATGCAGACCCTCATGCCCCTCCTCGGCGATGAGGTCGTCTTCGTCCTCTCCGCCACCCCCGATGGCAAACACTCGCCCCTCATGCTCGCCCAGGTCGCCCCTGACCGCGAAGCCCGCCTCACCGAGGCCCTCAACCGCCTCGCCACCGATCTCAAAGGCCAGCTCCCCTTCAAAATCGCCAACGGCCTCCTCCTGATTTCCGATAGCGACGCCCACCTCGCCCTCGCCACCTCGCAGCTCGGCGCCGGCGCCGCCTCGCCCTTCGCCGCCGAAATCGCCACCCGCTACCGCGCCGGCGCCGGCTGGCTCCTCGGCATCAACTTCGCCGGAGCCGCTCCCCAGCGCTCCCCCTCCGACAAAGCCTCCTTCCGCACCCTCGGCCTCCAGAACGCCCGCTCCGTCTTCTTCGAACAGCGCCAGTCCGGCGGCGATGCCGAAAACTCCGCCACCCTCACCTTCCAGGGCCCCCGCACCGGCCTCGCTTCGCTGCTCTCCGCCGCCGGCCCCGCCGCTTCGGCCGAGTTCATCTCCCATGAGGCCGTCTTCGCCCTCTCGGCCTCCACCCGCGACCCCCGCCAGGCCCTCGAAGAAATCTTCGCCGCCCTCACCGGCATCAACGCCGACCTCGCCAGGTTCGAGTCCGCCACCGGCGTCAACGTCACCGCCGACATCGCCGGCTCGCTCGGCACCGACTTCACCTTCGCCATCGAGCGCCCCTCCCTCCCCATCCCCGGCTGGGTCGCCTCCGTCGAAGTCGTCCGCCCCGCCGTCCTCGACTCGGCCATCCGCCGCCTCGTCGACGCCTTCAACGCCAAGCTCTCCCCAGAACAGGCCGCCAACCGCGTCACCCTCAAACAGGAATCCGTCAACGGCCGCACCTGGCTCTCGCTCCAAACCAGCCTCGCCCCCGTCGCCCTCTCCTGGACCTACGAAGGCGGCTACCTCATCGCCTCCACTGATCGCGCCCTCGCCGCCCGCGCCATCGCCACCCGCAACACCAGCGCCTCGCTCCTCCGCTCCTCCAAGTTCCAGCAGCGCTTCCCGGCCACCGGCGCCCTCCACCACGCCGCCTTCGTCTGGCTCAACTCCACCGGAGCCCTCGCCGACGTCGCCGCCCTCGTCCAAAACCCGGCCATTAAGTCCCTGCTGGAAAACCGCGACCCTGTTTTAGTGGTTCTCGACACGGAAACGGAACGAATGCGCGCCGTCAGCCGTACTCGATTGACGAGCCTTCTTCTCGACGCCATGCTGTTAAGTGGTCTGGAAGAGGGCAACGGCACGCCCCGCGCCAATCGCACCGTGTCCAAGAAACTGAACTCGCGGCTATGACCCCAGTCATCGAACTCGACAACCTGCGCGTCAAACTCGGCCGGCGGGAGATCCTCAAGGGCATCTCCTGCCGCCTTGGCGCCTCCGGCTCCGGTAAAGCCATCGGCCTGCTCGGCCCCAACGGCGCCGGCAAGTCCACCCTTATCCTCACCCTCCTCGGCTTCCACAAAGCCTCCGCCGGCTCGGCCCGCATCCTCGGCCTCGACTGCCACCGCCAGTCCCGCGACGTCAAATCCCGCGTCGGCTACATGCCCGAAAACGAAGCCCTCATCGCCGACATGAGCGCCGTCCGCCTCCTCCGCATCATGGGCGAACTCTCCGGCCTCCCCTCCCGCGTCGCCCTCGAAAAGGCCCACGAAGTCCTCTTCCACGTCGGCCTCGGCGAAGCCCGCTACCGCCCCCTCGGCACCTACTCCCTCGGCATGAAACAAATGGCCAAGCTCGCCCAGGCCATCATCCACGGCCCCGAACTCGTCATCCTTGACGAACCCACTAACGGCCTCGATCCCGCCGCCCGCGCCCGCATGTTGAAGCTCGTCCTCGAAATGAAAAACGACCACGGCATGAACGTCGTCCTCTGCTCCCACCTCCTCCGCGACGTCGAAGAGGTCTGCGACGAGGTCGTCATCCTCAAAGACGGCGCCATCGTCCACCACGCCAACCTCGAAGAGGAACGCCGCGCCAACCGCCGCTTCGTCGAACTCGAAGTCTCCGGCGACGACCGCAACTTCGCCGCCGCCCTCTCCGAACACGGCGCCGAAGGCGTCAACGAAGGCGCCGGCAAGTGGCGCATCGTCCTCCCCCCGGAAATCGAAATCGATACCCTCTGGCGCATCATCGGCCGCGAATCGCTCGACGTCCAGCGCCTCACCCACCGCCGCGACTCCCTCGAAGAGATCTTCCTCAAGGCCGTCGGCCACATCCAACGCACCGCCGGCGACTCCGCCGCCCCCGCCCAGGAGGTCGCCACCAATGGCCGTTTATAAACGTGGCTACCAGCGCTACCAGGGCCCCCTCACCAGCCCCGCCAGCCGCCTCCTCGTCCTCCCCCGCTTTGCCTGGGAACGCCTCATGCAACAGCGCCTCATCTCCATCCTCTTCATCGTCGCCCTCTTCTGGCCCACCGGCTGCGCCCTCTTCATCTACCTCTCCCACCACCTCGACCTCCTCCAGGGCTTCGGCGGCGCCGCCACCGCCAAAATCTTCGACATCAACGCCGACTTCTTCTTCATCTTCATGAACGCCCAGGCCACCTTCGCCATCATCCTCGCCGCCTTCGCCGGCCCCAGCCTCATCGCCCCCGACCTCTCCAACGGCGCCCTCCCCCTCTACTTCTCCCGCCCCATGTCCCGCTCCACCTACGTCCTCTCCCGCATGCTCGTCCTCGTCGGCGTCCTCTCCCCGGTCACCTGGATCCCCGGCGCCCTCCTCTTCCTCATGCAGTCCGGCATGGCCGGCTGGGACTGGTTCGTCGCCAACTGGCAAATCGGCGCCGCCATCGTCACCGGCTTCCTCTTCTGGATCCTCCTGGTCAGCCTCGTCGCCATGGCCAGCTCCGCCTACGTCCGCTGGCGCATGATCGCCGGCGCCCTCGTCCTCGGCATCTTCTTCATCCTCGGCGGCGCCGCTGAACTCGCCAACGCCGTCCTCCGCGTCGAATGGGCCTCCGCCTTCAACCCCACCCGCGCCATGGTCCAGGTCTGGCGCGCCCTCCTCGGCCTCGAACCCTTCCCCGGCCCCGACGAATACGAGTGCTTCGCCGCCCTCGCCGTCATGATCGCCCTCCTCGCCGCCATCCTCAATCGCAAACTCCGCCCCGTCGAGGTCGTATCATGAGCGACTCCTCCACCCCCATGACCACCCCCCCCGCCGCCGCCGAGACCCCCCGCACCCCCATGCCCACTCCCCCAGCCACCGCCCCCGAAGTCACCTTCGACGATGTCTCCAAGTTCTACGGCGAAGTCCTCGGCGTCAACCGCGTCACCCTCCGCATCCCCCCCGGCATCACCTCCCTGGTCGGCCCCAACGGCTCCGGCAAAACCACCCTCATGAACCTCATGGCCGGGCTCATCCACCCCGACCGCGGCTCCGTCACCATGCGCGGCCTCTCCCCCCGCGACCCCGAGCGCCTCATGCGCATCCTCGGCTACGCCACCCAATACGACGCCGCCCCCCGCGGCTCCACCGGACTCGACTTCGTCACCACCGGCCTCATCCTCACCGGCTTCTCTTCCGCCGAAGCCTCCTCCCGCGCCCAGGCCGCCCTCGACCGCGTCCGCATGGCCGAAGCCTCCCGCCGCAAAGTCGCCTCTTACTCCAAAGGCATGCGCCAGCGCATCCGCCTCGCCCAGGCCATCGCCCACGACCCCGACATCCTCGTCCTCGACGAACCCCTCAACGGCCTCGACCCCCTCGTCCGCGCCGAAACCATCGCCCTCTTCCGCGAGTTCGCCGCCCTCGGCCGCCACGTCATCCTCTCCAGCCATGTCCTCCAGGAAGTCGACATCATCTCCGATCAGGTCATCCTCATCGCCAATGGCATGATCATCGCCGAAGGCCAGATCCGCAGCGTCCGCGAGGAAATCCACCAACACCCCAGCCAGTTCGTCATCCGCTGCCGCGACGCCTCCCGCATCGCCTCCCTCCTCTTTGAACACGACCACATCACCCAAATCAAAATGCAGGACGACCGCCTCGGCCTTCTCGTCATGACCCGCAACCGCGCCGAGTTCTCCCGCGCCCTCACCCGCATCTCCCTCGCCGGCCACACCGTCGATTCCATCGTCCCCGCCGACGAAAACATGGGCGCCCTCTACGAATACTTAATCGGAGGTGACCGGTGACCAACGCCGCCCGCCTCCAACAGGTCTGGACCATCGCCCGCCTCCAGCTCACCCGCGTCTTCTTCTCCAAACGCAGCTTCTGGGTCTACCTGCTCGCCTTCTTCCCCGCCGTCATCTTCTTTGCCCACGGCGTCGAAGTGAAATTCAAACGCGACCGCTACACCTCCCGCGTCACCCCCTCCTCCGTCCTCGACGCCATCCGCCCCGGCGACTCCGAGGGCGACGTCCTCCGCCTCGCTCCCTCCCCCGTCGACGACGAACGCTACCGCCCCCGCCGCCGCCGCCGAGGCCCCGACGCCGAACAACAACGCACCCCCGACCGCCGCTTCCTCGCCTACTGGGACGGCAACAAACGCTGGGAACTCCACTTCGAGGACGGCATCCTCCAAACCAAACGCGCCCGCCCCCTCAACGATTTCGAAGAGGACCGCAACGTCTACGCCGGCGTCTTCCAATACTTCTACCTCCGCCTGGCGATTTTCTTCGGATGCCTCGGCATCTTCATGAACCTCTTCCGAGGCGAAATGCTCGACAAAACCCTCCACTTCTGGTTCCTCATCCCCGCTCGCCGTGAAGTCCTCCTCGCCGGCAAATACCTCGCCGGCCTCATCGCCGCCATCGTCATCTTCGGCTCCGGCGCCGCTCTCTCCTTCACCCTCATGCTCTGGCCCCAGGACCCCACCCAGCTCCAAACCTTCTGGGCCACCGACGGCCTCTCCCACGTCTTCTGGTACTCCGCCGCCGCCGCCCTCGCCTGCGTCGGCTACGGCAGCGTCTTCCTCGCCTCCGGACTCCTCCTCCGCAACCCCATCATCCCCGCCGTCGCCATCCTCTTCTGGGAGTCCATCAACGGCATCCTCCCCGCCATGCTCCAGAAACTCAGCGTGCTCTACTACGTCGAAGCCCTCTGCCCCGTCCCCCCGCCCATGGACTCCAACGCGCCCCTCCTCATCCGCCTCCTCGCCGCCCCCGCTGAGCCGCCCACCGCCGCCTTCGCCGTTCTTGGCCTGCTCGCCCTCACCGCCCTCGTCCTCTGGGTCGCCTCGCTACGGCGTCGAATAGGCGCGGCTTTCGCCACCTTCACTGCCCCAGCTCCGCATACCACTTCAGCCACCCCTCGCCGCGGAACGCAATCACAATCCCCGCCGCCGCCAGAAACGTCCCAAACGGCAGCTCATAGCTCTTCGCCTCGTGCCGCCGCGCCCAAATCCACAACATCCCCAACACCGACCCCGCCACGCATCCCACCAGAATCGCCGCCATCACCCCCATAAAGCCCAAAAACGCCCCCAGCATCCCCACCATCTTCACGTCGCCCAAACCCAGCCCCTCCCGCCCCCGCACCCGCGCATACACCTCGGCCACCGCCCAAAACGAACCGGCCCCAAACGCCGCCCCCACCCCCGCGTCCAACACGCTCACCGCCCACGCCGGCCACGCCGCCAGAATGTAGGAGAAAAAGATCCCTTGCTGCGGAACCAGCGCATTCAACACCAGCCCCAACCCCAAGCCCCCCAGCGTCAACTCGTCCGGCAGCAGCCGCGTCTCCAGGTCCGTGAACAGCATCGCCACGCACAGCCCCGTGAACGCCATGAACTTCCCCGCCTCCGCCGTCGGCCCCCACGTCAGCACGCACAGCGCGAACAACACCCCCGTCAGCCCCTCCACCAGCGGATACCGCCAGTGAATCCGCGCGTAACAATGCCGGCACTGCCCACCCAGCAACAGCCAGCTCAACACCGGAATGTTGTCATAGGCCGCAATCCCATGCCGGCACACCGGACACCGCGACCCCGGCCACACCACGCTCTCATCCCGCGGCATCCGGTGAATGCACACGTTCAGAAAGCTCCCGATAATCAGTCCAAAACAGGCGGCGAGAGCGGCCTCCCACATCTGTCCCTCCCGCCCCCCATTGTCGCGCGGACTTACTGCTTACGGCGGCGCATCACCCACACACCGGCCACCGCCGGTCCCAATAGCAGCGCAAACGTCCCCGGCTCCGGCACCGCCGAGCCGCCTTCATCGCTCAGCGTGAAGAACGAACTCTGCCCCCCGTGTAGCCAGCCGATCGCCCCCTCGCCGCCCGGCGTCGACGGCGAACTGATCCGGAACAACACCGTGAAGTCAGGTCCCGCGATCGGCGCAAAGTCGAACGTGTCCGTGATGAAATACACCACCTGGTCATCCAGCCCGTTGATCAGGAAACTGCCCACCGTCGTGTTGTTGATCACAACATCGTAGGTCTGCGTCTGGCCGAGTACACCAGGGCGTTTTCGTAGCTCAAAGAAAGGATGATCTGGTTGATCGTGCCGAACGATGTCCCCGTCACTGTCTGGCCCACGAAGTCGCCATTCACCCACTGATACGTGGGCGAATCCAAGCAGTTGCCCGCCAGCACGCTATGCTGGCATTCATACCCCGCTCCTCCCAACTGCACCGGCAATGTGGCCGCCGGCGCGAGCGTCGCCAAAGTCATCGCAAGGCCGGCAAAGGCCGCGAGTTTCATCATGGAATCCCTCCAAAATCTGTGTGAGTTGTAACTTCCTGGTCACAGACTAACAGGGGATTTCCTCTAGGAAACGTCCTAGGGTATTTATTGCCCCACGACTGAGGTATATGCCGCCAGCGTCCCCTCCACCATCCTCGCTACCGTGAACCGCTCCTCCCACCGCCCATGCGCCGCCAGCCGCATCTCCGCCAGCGCCCCCGCATCCCGCCCCAGCAAACTCCTCATCGCCTCCGCAATCGCCTCCGCATCGTTCGCCACCAGCGCCCCCGTCACCCCATGCTCCACCACTTCCTGTAATCCCCCCACCCGCGAAGCCAATACCGGAACCCCAGCCGCCTGCGCCAGCAGCGCCGCCGACCCCAGGCCTTCTTCGTGACTGATGTACACCAGCAGCCGCGCCTCCGGCAGGTCCTTCACCAAATCGCTCGAAAACTCCAGCTTCACCCCCGCCAGCCGCGCCGCCTCCCGCGCCAGCGCCGACCCCTTCTTCGGATCAGCCGTCTCCGGCGCCAGCACGCGCTCCCCCGTCGCCAGCGGCATCTCCGGCGCCCCGTCATACACCACCCGCATCCTCTCCTCCCCCACCCCCGCCGCCACCAGCCGCGCTTTCACATACTCCGAAACGGCCAGATACAAGTCCGCCCGCGCATACTTCACCCGCGATAACCACCCCGTCTTCACCGCGAACGCCACCCGCCGCGAAACCACCAACGGCGTCAACCGCCCCACCACCGCCCGCGTATGCGACCGCGCATCATGCGCGTGATACACATCCCACTCCCCACGCCGCGCCGCGCTCACCACCGCAAACCCCTCCACCGCCGCCTGCTTCGCCAGCGGCCCCGCCGCCGCCGCCCGCAAGGCTTGTACCACCCCCCGCTCCCGCAACGCCCGCATCAAAAACAGAACCTGCCACTGCCCCCCCCGCATCTCCCGCCCCGTGTCCAGATGCAAGACACGCATCGTTACCGCCATCCTCCCGCGCCCATCCCCACCGCGACGCCCATCCCCACCGCGCCGCGCAGTCCCAAGCCGTCGCCCATCCCCACCGCGCCCCGCATCCCCACCGCGACGGCCATCCCCACCGCGCCATGCATCCCCATCGCGCCGCGCAGTCCCATGCCGTCGCCCATCCCCACCGCGCGCCGCATCCCTATCCCACGTTGCATCCCCACCGCGCCACGCATCCCCATGCCGTCGCCCATCCCCATCGCGCCCTGCATCCCCACCGAGTCGCGCAGCCCCATGCCGTCGCCCATCCCCATCACGCCCCCCATCCCCACCGCCCGTTGCATCCTCATCGCCCCGTCAAAAACCGCGCCTTCGCATACTTCAAAAAGTTGTAATACGCCGCCATGTACGCAATCGCCAACCCCTCGGCCCCATCCAAAAATCCCAACTGGAAAAAATACGTCCGCACAAACTTCCACGGCGGGTCCACCAACAACTCCGTCCACCCGATCTTCCGCTTCTGGTCAATCAACTGCTGCGCCGCCAAAGTCGTATACCGGTCCAGCGTCCGCAAATGCTCGCTCAACGAATCGCAGGTGAAGTGCAGCAGGTTCCCCTCCAGATGCCCCACCCGCCCCCGCACCTTCACTGACTCATGCACATAATCGCCAACCCACTCCGCCTTCCTCCGGTCAAACAGCCGCACCTTCCGGTCCGGATGCCATCCCCCATGCAAAATCCACCGCCCCAAATACTGCGCCAGCCGAGGAAACGAGTAGCCGTCATACTCCGGCCCATGCTTCTTGATCTGCCAGATCTCCGCCTCCAGCGCCTCGCTCAACGCTTCATCGGCGTCAATCGACAAAATCCAATCATGCGTCGCCTGCTCCGACGCAAAGTTCTTCTGCTTGGCATACCCCGGAAACGGATTCTCAATCACCCGCGCCCCCAGGTTCGCCGCAATCTCACACGTCCGGTCCGTCGAGTTCGAATCGATCACCACAATCTCATCGCAACACCGCAAGCTCTCCATTGCCCGCGCAATGTTGCGCTCCTCGTTCAGCGTGATGATCGTCGCCGAAATCTTCATCGTCTCCCTACTGTCCCGTCGGCACATCCAAAATCGAAATCGGAGTCACCGTGAACGCGCACAAAAAAATCGCCACGCTCAACAGCGCCAACACCGCCCGCGTCCCCCCCAACGGCTCGCGGTCGTGAATCCGGGGATGCTTGCGCGCAAACAAAAACAAAATCACCGCCCACACAATCCAGCTTACCGAGTACACAACCCCCAGTGGGATCAACAGCGCCAGAAACAGATACGTCAGCCGCTTGTGCCACCGCCCCGCATACGCATACAAAATGTGGCCCCCATCCAGTTGCCCGATCGGCAGCAGGTTCAACGCCGTCGCCAGCAGCCCCACCCACGCCGCCCGCCCCACCGGATGCAAATACACATCCGCCTCCGCCGTCCCCGGAAACAACCACTGCTGCGCCAGCCCCAACAGCGGCGGCACCCCAAACGCCAGGTCGCCCCGCAAATTGATCTCCGGAATCACCTTCGAATACGCCACCCCAATGAACAGCGCCGGCAGCAAAAACACAAACCCCGCAATCGGCCCCGCAATCCCCACATCGAACAACTCCTTCCGCGTCCCAATCGACGACCGGATGCGGATGAACGCACCCAGCGTCCCAATCAACGTCGGCGCCGGCAGAAAGTAGGGCAGGGAAGCGTCAATGCGGTAATACACGCACGCCAGGTAATGCCCCATCTCGTGCGCCATCAGAATCGCCACCAGCGTCAGGCTGAACGGCAACCCCTCCAACACCAGCGACGGCTGTTGAATCAGCCGCGCAAACGCATCCAAATCATCATCGGAAAACGGCGCAATGTTGCGCTGGAAATTGTCCACCAGCCGCGCCCCCATCACCGTCGTCGTGACCAGCGTCAGCAACAGCAGCGCCGCGTGAACCCAATACCGTTCGCGCGCGCGCTCCGGCCTCTGGTGGATGTAGCCTGCGGGATCGAAAGAAGACACCTCGCGGCCCGCGCCTTACAGCGCCTGCAGTTCCTTGCCCGGCTTGAACCGCACCGCCTTGCCCGGCGGAATCGCCACCTCGGCGCCGGTCCGAGGATTGCGCCCAATCCCCGTCTTCCGAGGGCGGACATTGAAGATGCCGAAGCCGCGCAGCTCAATCCGCTCGCCGTGGCTCAGCGCCCGCTTCATGCTTTCAAAGACGGTCTCTACCGCCATCTCGGCCTTCGTCTTCGTGATCCCCGTCTTGTTGACGACTTCGTTGATAATGTCGAGTTTGATCAAATCGTCCTCCCAGCCTGGGGCCACCCCGCGCCGAGCGCCAAGTGCATCCCACAACCAAATGATATGATTGACTTTAGCTTCTTGTCAAATCATCCTGAAGCGAGGAGAACCGCCGCCCTTGGACCCGCATGATTTCCGCCGCGCCTGCGGCCAGTTCGCCACCGGCGTCGCCGTCGCCTGCGTCATCGGCCCCGACGGCTCGCCCCACGGCCTCACCATCAATAGCTTCACCTCCGTCTCTCTCTCTCCTCCTCTCATCCTCATCTGCATCGGCCACGACTCGGCCCTCCGCGACCTCTTCCGCCAGCAAGCCCGCTTCGGCCTCTCCTTCCTCCGCATCGAACAACGCGACCTCTCGAACCAATTCGCCACCCGCGGCCGCGACCGCTTCCAAGGCGTCAACTGGCACACCGGCGCCTCCGGCGTCCCCCTCCTCTCCGATTCCCTCGCCGACATGGAATGCGCCATCGAGCAAACCATCACCGCCGGCGACCACGACATCTTGATCGCCCGCGTCGCCCACGCCTCCGTCCACGGCGGCCATCCCTTGCTCTATTTCAATAGCGCCTACGCCGCGCTCCGCGAATAGCCGATAGACAAACTGATGTCGGACCTCTTCCACAACATCCGCCTCGGCAGCCCGCTCCTCCACGCCACCGGCTGGGCCCACCTCGCCCTCGCCGTCATCTTCATCCTCGCCGGCGCCTTTGACCCCACCCAGGTCTACGGCATCAACGTCTGGCTCAAACCCATCAAGTTCGCCCTCTCCATCGCCCTCTACGTCTGGACCATCGCCCTCATGCTCGGCCCCCTCGCCACCTGGCCCCCCACCCCCTGGCTCGCCCGCGGCATCGCCCTCACCATGTTCGCCGAGATCATCTCCATCGGCCTTCAATCCGCCCGCGGCGTCCCCTCCCACTTCAACAACACCACCCCCTTCGACGCCTCCGTCTTCGGCCTCATGGGCCTCATGATCCTCCTCAACTCCCTCCTCGTCTTCGGCGTCTTCCTCGGCTACGTCTGGCGCGACGTCTCGCTCCACCCCCTCCTCGTCTCCGGCATCCGCACCGGCCTCGTCCTCTTCATGATCGGCAGCCTCATCGGCGTCATCATGGTCGTCCTCCAAGGCCACACCATCGGCGCCGGCGACGGCGGCCCCGGCCTCCCCTTCTTAAACTGGTCCACCCTCCACGGCGACCTCCGCATCGCCCACGCCGTCGGCCTCCACGCCCTCCAAATCATCCCCCTAGCCGCCTGGTGGATCTCCACCCGCATGACCGGC
>JADJOP010000003.1 GCA_016713735.1 Bryobacterales bacterium | reverse complement strand
TCCAGGCCATCAGTGAGCGCACGCCGCTGCTGTGCGACCTCCAAACCCGTCGGCAAGTACACCGCCGTCGATGTGGACCGCGCCGGCGCATCCCCGTCATCGCCCAGCGCCTGCTCGAAGGCGGCTACATTCACAAGAACTGCATCACCGTCACCGGCAAAACGTTTGGCGAAGAAGCCGCAGGCGCCAGGAGACGCCGGTCAGGATGTGATCCGCCCCGTCACCGCCCCCATCAAGAAGTCGGGCGGCCTGGTGATCTTGAAGGGCTCGCTCGCGCCTGAGGGCTGCGTCATTAAGGTGACCGGCATCGAGCGCAAGGGCCACACCGGTCCGGCCCGCGTGTTTGATCGCGAAGAGGACGCCATGGACGCGGTGACGCACGGCAAGATCGGCCCCGGCGACCAGCTTGTGATCCGCTACGAGGGGCCGAAGGGCGGTCCTGGCATGCGCGAAATGCTAGGCGTCACCAGCGCCATCGTCGGCGCGGGCTTGGGCGATTCCGTCGCCCTGCTCACTGATGGCCGCTTCAGCGGCGCCACGTACCAGCTTCATGATCGCCACGTCGCGCCGGAAGCCATCGATGGCGGCCCCATCGCCCTCGTCCGCGAAGGGGACCCGATCACCATCGACATTGAAAAGCGCACGATCGACATCGCCATCACGGCCGAAGAGATCGCCGCGCGTCAGGCAGTTCAAGGCCCCGAGTTGAAGTACAAGTCGGGCGTCTGTTTAAGTGCTGCAATTCGGTGAGCTCGGCCTCCGGGGCGCGGTCACCTGCTAATTCCCGCCAGTGTGAGGGGCGCGCGGCGCTCCTCCGCCCCCTCAAGCGGCCGTCCTCACAGCGTCCGCATATGGAACCCGCCGTCGGCGTTGATCACCTGCCCGGCGCAATAATCCAGATAGCCGTCCGCAATGGCCCGCACGCACTTTGCCAAGTCCGACGTCTCCCCATGCGCCGCTGCGGTAGCAGCCCGCAGGCGATCTTGGTCGTCGTAGGTCTTCTCCACCGCCGCGATCATGTCCGTGCGAATGATGCCGGGGCGCACCAAACACCAGCACACCTTCGGGAGCGAGGCGCGCGGCAAAGGTCTGCGAGCGCTCATGCTCAGGCCTGGCTTTGGAAATGCAGTATTCGGCGCGATTGACGCTCGACGTGTAGGCGCTGATCGACGTAATAAACACGATGCGCCCGCTGCCTTGGGCCACCATCCTCCGCGCCGCGTCGCGCGTGAAAAGTGCGGACCGCGCAGGTTCGTGGCGATCAACTCATCGAAGCTTTCCTCGGTCGCCTCGAGCACATCGCGCCGTTCGCGCGGTGCCATGCCGGCGTTGTTCACCAGCAGATCGAGCCGCCCGAACTTCTCCTGTACGAACCCCAACAGCGCCGCATGGTCGGCCCGAGAGCCGACGTCGCACTGGATGATCTCGCAGTCGTCTCGGCCTGCAGGCTCTCAGCCGCCTCAGCGCCGCCCGCGATAGGTGCCAACGACCGAATGCGTCCTGGCCAGCTCCGTCGCAATGCCGCGCCCAATGCCCCGGCTTGCGCCCGTCACCACCGCCACCGGCTTGCTCATTGACCGCTCTCCTTCACCGCCGCCGCAATCGCGTTCACAATCTCCTCCAGCGGGAACCTCAATAAACGGCAACCCGTTCACCAGCACCGTGCGTGCGCGAGATGCCGCGCGCCACGCCTTCCTGGTAATCCTGCTCCACGGCCGCCGCCAGCGCTGGTCGGCCAGCGCCTTCACGGCGGCAGAGGCATCCGCCTTCTGCTCACGCGCGAAGCGCTCCGGATACTCGTTGATTCGTGTCCGTGATCTCGCGCAGGTTCCTCATCGCAAAACGACGCCAGCCCACGCTCACTTCGCCGTTCACGCGCTCAAAGTGCCGCGCCGCAATCGCCGCCCGCCGCGCCCAAATGTGTTTCGGCAGGGGAAAATCGCGATGCTCAAACGCCACCGTCGCGGCAAACGAGGCAGCAGCGTCGTCCATCACGGCGCGGAAATTCGCGCAATCCGAACGGCGAGGTCTTCATAGATCACCACCCGCACCGGCGAGCGACGGTTGCCTTCGATGTGTCGTGGTTCAGCGGCGGCCGTCAGCATGGCGCAGGCGAGCAGAGTGAGCGCTGGTCGCATCATTCGTTATGGTAGCTGGCTTGATCGCGTGAATGGGCCTTCCGCCCCCTCACGTGCTTTGGCTACGGCTCGATGAGTTGCGCCAGGAACTGCGTCGGCGTGATGATACTGATCCCCTCATACGCCCCCAGTCGCAACAAGTCCTTGTCTCGTTAATGAGAAACTCCGATTCTCCCGCCACCGCGCGCCGAGAATGCGGTCATCGTCTGTATCTTCACTGATCACCTAGCGCGTCCGTCATCACCACCCGCGCAATCGAGAGCATCCGCTGCCGTGCATCCTGCAAGCGGTAAGGTTCCCAGTGGAAATCCTCCCGCAACACCGTGATCACTTCCCGGAGTATCGCCTCTGAAATAGCAAGCCGGAACTCCCTGGCCCGAGCCATGCGAATGAGGCGAGCGCATTCGCCCCCAAACACCAATGCCGAGATGTAAATATTGGAGTCAAACGTGACACCGCGCACTCAGTGGCCCCATGCGCTGCGCCGCCGCTTCAGAACCCGCGCATCACCTTCCAGGTGGCCGGAGTCAGCCCCTTCTGCGTACCCATCAGATCGCGCCAATCGCGTTCGTCGGTCCCCCCGCACAGCCTCTGCCGCAAGTTCATCCACCGACTTGCCCTCCACCGCAGCCTGCGCCCGCAACTCCGCCAGCAGTTCGTCCGGCAGATGGATCGTGTTTTGCGTCGCCATACAGCTTCCTTCAGCGTACCCCATGAGGTTGAGCCCCGGATGAGATGGATCGCCGAGTTCCGTTCAGGTTACGCTGGTCGTGCAGCGCGAGGAAGGGCCGCGCTTTGGGAACAAAGCGCCAGCCGCGAAAGCTGACCGCGCGCGGGGACTTGGCACCGTCGGCGGTAAACGGCTGGACCGCAGACCAAGCTCGCGCTGCTCACCCAACTCATCCAGGGACTGACCGCGTCATCTCTTTCAGCACGTTTACGTCGAAAAGATACCGCACAGCGGATCCGTCCTTTCAGGTAACTCACGCGCCATCCTGGGGATCTTACTGCCCCATACTCTAGCCGCGCAACCAACCAAAGGCCGGGCACAGCGCCCGCAAGCCCCGGCTCATGCAGTCCTGACTCGTCCGCGGTGCTTCGCGTCGCGCGGCGGCTCTTCTTCGCCTTGAACCCCATCACCTTCCAGAACAGCGAGTGGTTGTAATGGCCTCCGCCATTGTTCCGCACCGCCGTCTTGATCGAATCCGGGACGATGGCGAGGTTGTTCGCCAGCAGTTCTTCCAGGGGCTTCCCGTTCAGCTCCGGCGCCGACTCCAGCGCCTTGTTCAGGTTCGTCACATACGCCTGGTGATGCTTGCCATGGTGAATCTCCATGGTCATTTTGTCGATATGCGGCTCCAGCGCGTCATGCGCATAGGGCAGGGCAGGTAATTCGAAAGGCATTCCCAGTTTCTCCTTATGAGGCCTTCACACGGCCAAATTCATTTGATGCGGCGGCTTGGCCGCCGGATGCTTGGTTACGCGCCCGCCACTCCGCCGGCGCGCTCAAACGCCTCGGCCAGACGGAACATCGGGCCTTCCTGAAAGTGGTTTCGTCGGAATCTGCATCCCCCGGGCAGCCCCGCCGCTGTCGCGCCGCACGGCACGCTCATGCAGGAATCCCGGCCAGATCGCCCGTGATCGTGTAGATATCCGACAAATACATCGCCAGCGGATCGTCCAGCTTCTCGCCCAGTTTGAAGGCGGGGAACGGCGACACCGGTGTGATCAGCGCATCCACCTCGCCGAACGCCTTCTGGAAATCCTGCGAGATGAGCGAACGCACCCGCTGCGCCTTCAAGTAATACGCATCGTAGTGACCATGGCTCAACACGTACGTGCCGAGCATGATCCGCCGCTTGCACTCCGCGCCAAACCCATCCCCGCGCGTGTTGCGGTACATATCGGACAGCGTCTTTGAGTCGGCGCTGCGCATCGTGTATTTCACGCCGTCATACCGCGCCAGGTTTGAACTCGCCTCGGCCGTGCAGATGATGTAGTAACAGGAGATCGCCCACTCCGTCGCCGGGAGGCTGACCTCTTTTACTTCGCAGCCGAGTTTCGTCAGGGCCTCGACGCCCTTCGTGATCAGGTCGCCGGTCTCGCTGGCCAGCCCGGCAAAGTACTCCTTGGGCAGCCCGATCTTCATGCCGCGCACATCGCCCGTCATCGCCTCGGCGTAGCGCGGCACCGGAGCAAACGCGCTTGTGGCGCGTCCATCTCATCGCGCCCGGCGATCACCTCAGACAGCGTCGCCGCGTCCTTCACATTCGCCCAAACGGACCGATGTGATCGAGCGAACTGGCGAACGCCACCAGCCCGGCGCGACACACGCCCATACGTCGGCGTCACACCCACCCCGCCGCAAAAGCTGCGGCTGGCGGATCCATCCGCCCGTGTCAAAGCCCGCGACACCACCGCCGTGCCCTGCGCCACCACCGCCGCCGATCCGCCCGACGACCCGCCCGGCACCCGTTCCAGATCGACAGGGTTCCGCACCGGCCCATACGCCGAATTCTCGTTCGATGAGCCCATCGCGAACTCATCGCAATTTGCCTTGCCGATGATCACGCCGCCCGCCGCTTCAGCCGCTCCCACCGCCGTGGCGTCGCCAGGCGGAACGAAATTTTCGAGCATTCGCGAACCGCACGTCGTGCGCACGCCCTTGGTGACAATCACGTCTTTCACGGCCACAGGCACGCCCGCCAGGGCTCCGGCATCTTCACCGCGGGCCAGTTTCGCGTCCACCGCATCGGCGGCCGCCCGCGCCCGCTCCGCGCTCAACAGCAGATAGGCGTTCGTCTTCGGATTCTCGGCTTCGGCAAACCCAAGCGCCGCCTCGCACACCTCGCGCGCCGTGAACTGCTTGGCCTTCAGTCCGGCTTTGATTCCGTCAATGGTCAGCTTGGCAATATCCATGGTGTCCGCTCGATCCCTTACCGCTCAATCACTTTGGGCACCTTGAAGAAGCCCCCGCCCGGCTGCGGCGCGTTTTGCAATGCCGCTTCGTTGGGTAAGGTCGCCTTTTCCCGCGTCAGCCCGCAGCGTCGCCGTCTCTTCAGCGTCGAACAACACCTGCGCCATCGCCGGCACCCCGGTCGTATCCAGTTCGTTCAGCTTGTCGATATGGCCCAGAATGCTTTCCATATCCCGCGCCATGCGTGACACCTCATCGGGCGTCAACCGCAAATTCGCAAGATCGGCCACATAGCGGACCTGCTCTTCCGTGATTTTCAGGGGACTCTCTCTACTTTGACACGCCCCGCCCCGCCCCCGCAGCAACGACCCGCGCGCACCTACCCCGCCCGCGCTGCCATCACCTTCGGCCGCGCCGGTCTTCGGTCGCCATCGCCCGCCGCCGCGCGCCTGCAGATCCGCGCCAGCACCGGATCCTCAACAAACTCCCGCGCATCCTCCAACGGCAACCGCCCCCTGCCGCCCCCCGGCCGCGCTCCGTTCCACCGCCATCGCCCGACGCCGCGGCGCGATCGCCAGCCTCACCTCTTCCACCAACGCGTAGCCCGCCACCGACGCCATCTTCTTCAAGATCTGCGGCAGCAACGGCTCCAGTTGCGCCACCCACATCTCATCGGCGACCTCCACCGTCAGCCGCTTGCCCGCCAGCCAGGAAGGATGCGCATGCGCCGCCAGGCGCTTGCCCACCGCCGCCCGCCACACCGCGTGCGCCAGTTGCTCCTGCGAACACACCTTTCGCCCCAACCGTGTACTGCCGAGAATTTTTGACGCCCGCTCCATGCCGTCCGAGTTGCCACTATAGCATCCCCGGCGCGCGTGCGATCACAATTATTTCCACCCATGAAATCAATGAAATACAGAGCCGGTTTCCCTTCCCCGCGCCTCTGCCGGGGAGGGGAGCGGCGCGGGCCGTCCGGCGCGGCTGGACCATGCCGGCCGGCGCAAAAGCCGGCGTAAAAAGAAGATGCCGGGAGCCTTCCAGCTCCCGGCGAAAATCACGACATGCAGACGGGTCACCAGGCTACGCCTCCTGGACAGCGCCCGGCTCTCCGGCCGTCAATTCGGCCTCGGCCGGAACCAGTGCTCCAGGTGCTTGCCCTCGACGCCCCTCGGCTTCCCAGTAGCTATGGGCCGGTTCAAGATCCTCACCTTCTGGGGCGGCAGGCCGTTTGCCGGCTCGCCCCCATTGGCTCCATTCACCGGAGTTGGCTGGATGCCCGCCGCCTTCATGACAAGGGCCCCTTCTGCAGACGCGTCACCGTCTGCTGCAACTTCAGCGCCCGGCGCGCCACACCATCGGCATGCGCCCGGAGCAGCGTGCGATTCTTGCTCAGGTCGCCGGCGGCCAGCTTTTGCTTCTGCCCGTGGAAGATCTCCAGCAACTGGACCTTCTCCTTCACCTGCTTCCACTCGGCCGCGTCACGCTGGCTCATCTGGGGATGGCCCTCCTCAAAGCGCGTCACCAGCTCCTGCAGCTTCGTCACATCGCCGCTCATTGCTTCGACCTTCGAGCGCACGTCGTCGGCATTCAGCGCCTTCGACTTCAACGCCGTGCTCACCTGCCCGGCATCGCGCTCAATGTTCTTCGCCGACTCCAGCAGTTGGGCGGCGAACTCTTGATCGAGAGCGGCCGCCGGGGATACAGCCAGCGCAAGGCAGCTGGCCATCAACCCGCTTCGGTGATCGCAACCACCGCCGGGTGCTTGAGCCGCCGCTCCACCGAGATGGCGTAAAGCGTTCGGAAACCCGTCCAACCGCCCGCCACGTTCACCCGGTAATGCCCCCGCACCTCCCGCTCAATCGCGGCCGGCGACACAAACAGCCCCGCCCCGGCCTGCCCGAACGTCTTCAGCAAGGCGCTGTCCTTGAACTCGCCCACCACCCTCGGCCGCACATCGTGCTCATCGAACCACTGCTCCAACGACCGCCGCAGGTTCGACCCCGCCGCCGGATACAGAAACGGCGCCCCGTCGAGCGAGCGCGGGAACCCCCTGCGGAATCGCGCCGCCAGCTCCGGCGTCCCGAACACGGTCATCGTCGAAGACCCCAGCGGATGGCTGTAGGCCTTCACCCGCACCTGCGGCGTCACGGGAGCATCGGACAGCACCACGTCCAGCCTGTGCTCGGCCAGCTCGGTCAACAGGCGCTCGGTCGAGTCCTCCTCGCAGATCAGCTGTACCGGTTCGGCCAGTTGCAAGGCCGGCTGCAAGATGCGGTAGGCAATTAGCTTGGGCACCACGTCGGAGACCCCCACGAACAGCCGCAGCGGCCGTCCCCTCGGACGCCCCTTCAACACGTCCTGCAACTCGCGCCCAAGGCCGAAGATCTCCTCCGCGTAGCGGTACACCAACTGCCCCACCTCGGTCATCACCAGGCCTCGCCCGGACTTGGCGAACAGCTTCTCACCCAGCGAGTCCTCCAGTTGCCGCAACTGCCCGCTGATGGTGGGCTGGGCCAGGTGCAGCGTTTCGCAGGCCTTGCGCACGCTGCCCTCACGGGCGACCGTCCAGAAGTAGAGCAGGTGGTGGTAGTTGATCCATTCCATGCCCCGACTATACATCGTCTGAACCGATGAGTGGATGTGAAACTTCCTATTTGTCGATTCCAGCAGCCTGCCCCAAGATGGGCCCATACCGCTATGAAACTCCATCTCACCACCCACGGAATCGAACTCACCCCGGAGCTTCGCGAGGGCGTGCTGCGCCGCCTCCGGTTCGCCCTTAGCCGCTTTTCGGCGCGCATCGCCCGGCTCACCGTGCTGCTCTCCGATGTCAATGGACCGCGCGGAGGGGTGGACAAACACTGCCTCATCCGTGTCGATGCAGGCCTCCCCCAGCCGGTGGTTATCCGCGAGCGCCATGAGAACCTCCATGCCGCCATTGCTTCGGCCGCCGAGCGCGCCGGACGCTCACTGGAGCGCAAACTCCGCATTGCCCACCACGCCGCCGACCGCCCCCTGCGCCCCCGCAGCGCCCGGCCTTGAGCGACACCGGCTGTGCCTCAACCTGGCTTTACAGCGTCCGCCGTAGAAAGCGCGCGAGGGCCAGCCCGTCCATCCAGTTAAAGGGGAACTTCGCCGTCGTGTAGTGCCCGCAGGGCAGCGTCACCACCTCGTGCGGAATCGCCAGCCGCTGGAAGTTGGCGAGCACCTGACGCGAATACTCCGCCCGAAAGGTCGTGTCATACGGCGCCCACACGAGCAGGTTCGCGTTCTTCCGCGTCTTGAGTAAGTCAAGGTAAGCCGACGGGGAGATCACCCCCCAGCAGCGGTTCAACTGCTCGAGCGTCACGCGCCCGTCGATGGTCGCGCGGATGTGCCGGCACGACATGCCCGACCACACCACGTCGCCCACGTTCATCGAGACATGATTGAACGCCGCCGTGCGCAGGCGCGACTCATGGGCCGCCGTGAGCAGGGCGATGCACGAGCCCAGGCTTGTCCCCATGATGCCCAGCCGCGTGTAGCCGCGCCCTCCAGCCAGTCCAGACAGGCCCGCGCGTCCAACACCGACTGCCGCGTCGCCTGCACCGTCCGCCCGAGATTGGCCGACACATGGTAATCGGCCCGCGTCAACTCCCTTGGCATCCTTTTGTGGTGATAGGCCGGACTCAACCGCAGCGCCGACAGCCCGAACCGGTTCAATAGCCGGCAGAGCCCGAGGTGCGACTCGAAATCCGCGTTCCACTGCGGGATCACCACCACTGCCCGTCCCTCGGCCCGTTCCGCCGGAAAGTACTCGGCGTGAACGACGTTGTTTTCCGGGTGCGGTGAGGGGATTGTGCTCGTGAAGGTGAGCGTTCCGCCGGCTCCCGCCCCGCCTGACTCCAAGCGGGCGTCTTCGGGCGCTACGTGCCGGAAAAACTCCTCCGAACGCGCAATCCGCTCCGCCGACCACGCCGCGAACGCCTCAAACGCTCCCCGGTCCCCATCCGGCGAGGTCAGTTCCAGCCAGTCCAACCCCCATTCAAACGGCCGCCCGGTCCGGTTCGTGTCCCGGTTCGCCAGTTCCGTCTCCCAACGATCCATCCAACGGGCATAGAGCCGACCAATCATGTGGAACTACCAGTGTAACCGCGAGAACCGACGCCGCCGCGCCGGCCGAGGGTCGGTCGTGCACGAGCCACCCCCTCTAGTCAGTCCAGAGCGCGCAGGGCCGAGGGTGGCGTTGTTTGCCACCCCAGCTCCGTTGTGCGCGATGCAGGAAAGGCTCTGTGCGCCAGCGAAACCCGTGGTGGCCAGTCCGGAGCGCACAGGGCCGAGGGTGGCGTAGTTTGCCACCCCAGCTCCGTTGTGCGCGATGCAGGAAAGGCTCTGCGCGCCAGCGAAACCCGTGGTGGCCAGTCCGGAGCGCACAGGGCCGAGGGTGGCGTTGCTTGCCACCGCGGTTTCCATGAGAAGGCCTACCCCTGTCAAGCAGGATGTTTTGATTGGGCCGGCCGAGCACAGCGGCTGATGGCCGACCAACGGGAGGCGCACATCTCTCCCTCCTTCCTCTTTTACGTGGGAAGGGTTTTTCTTCTTCCGCCCACCGCCGAATCGCCCGGCTTCCATTCGCACTCTCTGGGGAGCTTGTTTGCTCCGGTGCCCGTTGGGGTTCTTGATTCGATCAGGCGCTGCGATCTCTGCTCCGAACTCCTGCCAACTCTGCGAACAGATCCGGCTGGTTCCACCGCGACCGCGCAGTCACCTGAACCCGGCGTTGTGCGTTCCTACTTGTCTATCCTTAGCTTTGTCCGTCCTTCGCTATCCGTTGTTGGCCGCTGTGATGTCTACGCCGCCGTTGCTGCCTGTGGCCCGCAGCGGTTGTTCCGCAGCGGTTCGTACACCTCACCGGTGGTCCACAGCTTGTGCAACAGCACGGCCAGCTTCCGCGCCACGGCCACCACGGCTCGCTTGCGCGCGTTCTTGCCGCCACGCGCGGCCAACTGCTGGCCCCAGCGCCGCAGATCGCTGTCCGGCCCGCGCCAGCCCAGAATGTAGTGCGCCCCTTGCACCAGCATCGCCCGCAAGTACCGGTCGCCTTCCTTGGTGATGCGTAACTGCGGCTGGCTCTCGCCGGACTGGCTGCGCCTGGGCCGCAATCCGACATAACAGCCCACGTCGCGGCTGCGCGCAAACCGCCACGGATCCTCGATCGTCAGCACATAGGTCAGCGCGATTAGGGGGCCCACGCCGGAGACCTGCCGCAACAGTTTCGTTTCCGGATAGCTCTGGCGCGCCAGTTGGTCCAGCTCCTGATGGCAGGCCTGGATGCGCGCCGTCAAGGCTTCCACCTCCTCCAACAGCGGCCGCAGCACCTCCCGTAGACTCTCGGGCAAGCCCGCCAGCCGCTGCGTGGTCAACTGGTCGGCGTCACAGGCTGGCAGGCGGTGGCCGAACACCTTGACCAGTCCGCGGGCGGCGTTCACCAGGCCCGTGCGCGCTTCCACCAGCGCGGCCCGCACGCGGATTCGGCTCAGATCCTGCTGCGCCTGCTGGCCGCGATGGCGGATGGGACGCAACAACTCCACGTCGGCCCGCGCCAGGCGGGCCAGCGTTTCGGCGTCGGCGCGGTCGTCCTTGCGGCTGCTGTGGCTGATCAGACGAAGCTGCCGCGCGTTGGCCACGATCACCTCGTGTCCCAGCGCTTCCAGCACGCGCTTCATCCACGCCGAATGCGTGCCTGCTTCCATCGCGATGCGGGCACGCGGTTGGCGCGCCATCCGCGCCCTCAAGCCGGCTTCCGTCGTGGCCATACTTCCTTCTTCCACCACTTCGCCCGCGGCGTTGAGCACGCACAGGCGGCTCGTGCGGTCGCCCACGTCGATGCCGATGGTCGGGGCCTGGTTATCTTGTGCTTGGCGCCGCCTGGACGCCGCTGTTCCCCCGCCTCTTTGCCGCTGTCTTTGTCCCTTTGCCGCTGTCTTTGTCCCTGCTTGCACGGCTGGCTTCACTGCCGTCTTCACAGCTGTGTTCACCGCTGCCTTCACTCTCGCTTCGTTGCTATGCTTCTTCATGGCCGGTCTCCTTTTGCACCTTCTCGAGTGCGTTCTCTGGGAAGCGTACGCTATCCCGCCGGAGCCGGCCTTCTCATTCCATCTCTGTCCTATCGGTGCGGTGCGGTGGGGGCGGTGAAGGGGCGTGGTGCCCTACGGTGAAGGGTGAGCGGCGCGGTGGGGGCTGGGTGAGGAGGGATCAGGCGGGCGGCGTTAGAGGATGAGGCGGGAGTCGCCGTCGCGGCGGGTTAGGCGTTCGCGGTCGAGGAATTCGAGGAGGGGGATGGCGTATTTGCGGCTGACGCCGGTCCAATCCTTGAATTCGGTGACGGAGAAACGGGTGCCTTTGCGGGCGGCGAGGAGTTGGCGGAGGGCGTCGATGGCTTGGGCGTGGTAGACGAGCTCGGGGGAGACCTTGATGAGGCGGCGCTGGCGGAGGAGGAGTTGGAGGAGGGTTTTGGCTTTGGCGGGGTCGACGCCGGATTGGGCGAGGACTTCATCGGTGGCGGGGACGGCGAGGCCGCCGGAGGCGAAGGCGGATTCGATTTTGTCGAGGGCGGCGGCTTCGTCGTCCTGGAAGGCGATGGCGTGGGAGGCGAGGCGCGCGGTTTCGGCGGTGATGACGAGGGCGGGCCAGTCGCGGGCGATGTGATCGAGGAGGAATGGCGGGGCGTCGGCGAGGGTGCGGGAGCGGAGTTCTTCGAGCGGCATGCCGGGGAGCAGCGGGTTGCGTTTGTGGAAGGCGGCGAGGGCCGCTTCGATGTCGGTGCGGCGGGCGGCGATCCAGTGGGGGTCGACGAACCAGTCCGGGGGGGGGCCTTGGGTGCTGAGTTCGTCGCGGCGAAGGCCGGTGCGAGCGATTAATTCCGCAGGCGAGAGGCCGTGGGGGGATTCGCGGACGAGTTGGGCGATGCGTTCGGGGATGTTGGCTGTCGCGAGGGCGGCGGTGCGTTGGGCGAGGGCGGCGCGGCGCTGGCGGAGGGGCGGGTCGATGTCGATGACGGCGCCGCCGGCGATGGTGATGGGAGGAGCAAACGAGCGGAGGATGAAGCGGTCGCCGGGGAGGAGGAGGACGGGTTGGTCGAGGAGGAGGCGGGCCCAGGTTTTGTGGCCGGGTTGGAGGAGGTTCGTTTCCAGGAGTTTGACCTTGGCGGGGGTTTCGGAGGTCCAGGCGTGGAAGTGGAGTGGTGCGTTGTGCTTGAGGGGGCGGGCGGAGGGGAGGAGTTCGATTTCGGCGTCGATGCGCTGGGTGGAACGGAGGAGGCCGGGGGGGGCGAGGGTCATGCCGCGGGCGAGGTCAGTGGCTTCGACGGCGGCGAGGTTGACGGCGGTGCGCTGACCGGCGGTGGCTTCGGGGGCGGCGTCGCCGTGGACCTGCAGGCCGCGGACGCGGAGGGTGCGGCCGAGGGGATGGACCTCGACCTCGTCGTCGGCGCGGAGGCGGCCGGAGATGAGGGTTCCGGTGACGACGGTGCCGAAGCCTTTCAGGGTGAAGGAGCGGTCGATGGGGAGGCGGAGGGGGCGGGCGGAGGATTTGCCTTCGATGCGGGAGGCGAGGGCGAGGAGGGCTGATTTGAGATCGTCGAGTCCGGCGCCGGTTTTGGCGGAGACGGGGAGGATGGGGGCGCCGTCGAGGAAGGAGCCGCGGACGAAGTCTTCGGCTTCGAGGCGGACGAGGTCGGTGAGGTCGGGGGAGACGAGGTCAGACTTGGTGATGACGATGAGGCCGTGGCGGATGCCGAGGAGGCGGCAGATGTCGAAGTGTTCGCGGGTTTGGGGCATGACGGACTCGTCGGCGGCGATGACGAGGAGGACGGCGTCAATGCCGCCGGCGCCGGCGAGCATGTTGCGGACGAAGCGTTCGTGGCCGGGGACGTCGATGAAGGCGGCGCGGAGGGCGTGGGGGGGAGCGCCCAGGATAAGATGGGCAAACCCGAGGTCAATGGTGATGCCGCGACGTTTTTCTTCTTCCCAACGGTCGGGTTCGATGCCGGTGAGGGCGCGGACGAGGGCGGACTTGCCGTGGTCGATGTGGCCGGCGGTGCCGAGGACGAGGTGCTTCATGCGCGGGGTGATCGTACTTATCATGGCAGGGGTTGTGGCGTGGGGGCAGTTTCCGCCCGCGCCGGGGACTGCTCCGCAGCCTATCTCCGCGGAGCAGCAGACCGCTGCCGAGGTGCCGACGTTCACGGCGGGGGTGTCGATTGTCAGGGTGGATGCGCAGGTGGTGGAGGGGCGGCGGGTGGTGGGGGATCTGACGAAGGACGACTTCGAGGTTCTGGAGCAAGGCGTGGCGCGGCCGGTGGAGTATTTCGGGCATGAGGCCGAGCCGCTGCATTTGGTGTTGCTGCTGGATGTGAGCGGGAGCATGAAGAAGCTGCTGGAGCAGATGGCGGCGGCGTCGAAGCAGGCGCTGGGGCAGTTGCGGGCCGAGGATACGGTGGCGGTGATTGCGTTTGGGCGGACGTCGGTGAGGAAGCTGGAGTTTTCGCGCGATAAGGGGGATGCGGCGGCGGCGGTGGGGGCGGCGCGGTTTGAAAAAGAGGTGGGGGCGGGGACGCTGTTGAATCCGGCGATTGTGGAAGCGGCGCAGTACATCCGCGAGAAGGCGGCGGGGCGGCCGGGGCGGCGGGCGTTGCTGGTGTTTACGGACAACGATTCGGTGAACTACCAGTCGCCGGACCAGGCGGCGCTGGAGGCGTTGCTGGCGGCGGACACGGTGTTGAGCGCGATTGTGCCGGCGGGGGTGAAGGCGCCGGATGCGAAGAGGTCGGCGTTTGCGAATCCGGATTTTTCGGCGGCGGATGTGTTCAAGCTGGCGCGGGAGTCGGGCGGGGAGGTGTTGGAGGCTGGGAAGGGGGAGGCGTTGCGGGAGATGGTGGAGCGGATCCGGACGCGGTATAGCCTGCATTACCGTGCGCCGGAGGGGGGCGCGGCGGGGTTCCGGCGGATTGAGGTGAGGTTGAGCGCGGGGGCGCGGGCGAAGTGGAAGAGGGCGGAGGTGCGGGCGCGGGCGGGGTATGTGGCGCGGTGAGGGTCAGGGGGTGCGGCGGGGCGTGGTGGCTTCTTCGAGGGATTGAAGGGCGAGTTCGCGGCTGACGGTGGGGAACTGGCGCAAGTCGTCGAGGGGGTGACCGTGTTTCCGGAGTAACCATCCCTCTTCAGGTGATGTTTAGATGGAGTGTGGATGGAACTCATCAGTCTAGGTTGTTCCGGACCCACTGAGCGCATTTCAACATCGGCCCAAGTAATTGTCAGAGAGAGATTGTGGGTTAGGGCATGGTTGGGAGTAGACGCCGGACTCGTGGTACTGCTTCTCGGCGCAATGGCGTCACGCAGCCTCGGTCTCTCGATTGGCTTGGGAGTGGTCCTTGCGGTCTTCAATCTCGCGATGCTCGTGCGCCATGTAAAGGCAGGGGACTCGTGGGTGATCCGCGTGGAGGAATCCCGGTTCCTGGTCAAAGTTTCCGCGGATACTGGATTCCGCAGGCGAGCGGAAGAGACCTTGCGCCGAGCCTGCGCTCTGGAGCTTGCAGTTTCCGAAATTACTGACCTGCGTGGCGTGGAGTACGAGATCCTGTGGCCGTGGGGAGGGAGGACTCTGAGGCAGCAACTGCTGCTGGAGGTGGGGCACGCCGAACACAGTCAACTTGAACCCATTCTTGCCGCCATACATGAGCGGACACAGGTTCGAAATCCGGAACCCTGGTTGGTTGGATACCTCCGGCCCGATACATTCTTGACAGCCTGGGAGTCAACCTATACTCCCAAGATGACGACGTTCCTTGAGTTGATTGGCGCCGGTACCACCGTCCCGGTCTCGCCGGTGGAACGACGGGGGCTGGATCTGCGAGGGTTTCCGACCCTCCCCCTGAAGGACGTTGAGAACAGACTTCGCATTCTGGCCGAGCTTGGATATCGGGAGCTGTGCGTGAGGTTGTTGGTCAGCGAACGACAAATGACGCGGAGTTGGGCCTCGGAGTACCTGGAGCAAGTTCTCGCGGACGATCGTGGCCGCTGATTGGGACGTATTGCACGGAGCTATGGCCCAAGCCGACGCGGCAAGGCGGAAGGGCGGGGTATGGGGCGAGGTGCGGGGGCCTCTACCCGAGGGCGATTTGTTCACCGGGCTGAATTGTAGAGAGTGCGGTGAGAATGGCTGCCACCAGCGGAGTCAGGTCCCCAAGCTGGTTCGTGCGGGCGTGGAGCACCAGCATAGCGATTCTCCTGCCGGTGGTGGGTTGCTGGTGGGCGATGCTTTGATCCACGGTGAGGAACGCTTCGTAGCCGAGCGTTTCGGCGGCACGGAGGAGTTCGCCGGCTTCCTCCCCTTGAGTCCAGCCCACTGCACGGTGTGAACCTCGTGATTGGGAATGTGGTGACGGAGTTCGAGGGGCAAGCACTCGTCGAGGAGGACTTTCATGCGATGCGGGCGAGGAGAGAGTTCTTCGCCTCTTCGAGGGCTTGAACGGCCTGTTCGCGGGTGACGGTGGGGAATTGGCGCAGGAAGTCGTCGAGGGTGTGACCGCCTTCGAGATAGTCGATGAGGTTTTTGAATGGAACGCGCGTGCCACGGAAGCAGGGCGTTCCGCCGAGGATCTCGGGATCGACCACGATCACAGCTTCGCTCATCTGGCCCAATTGTAGCGTGGGGGTTGATGGAGTTTCTATGCTGGAGACATGGTAAAAGGGAGCCAGTTCCGTGATGTCCCCGAAGAATCGCCCAGTGCGGCGAAGGGTGTGCTGACGATGCGCGAGTGGGTGGAGCGTGTAGGCAAGTTGGAGCCCGTGGCGAAGGAGCGGACGTCGGCGCAACTGATCCGGGAGGAGCGGGACCGGCTTGGGTATGAGAGGTGGCCGCAGGATGTAGAGGAGGCGAAGCGCTGGGAGGAGATTGCGGCTTGGCCGGAGGATGAGGCTGTTGAGGAGTGAGCATGAGTTCGCGCCGCCTCTGATACTCTGCATCTGATGAAAGACCGGATGGATGAAGTATTGCGGCGGAAGGCCGCGGCGCTGGCGGGGGGTGGGGCGGAGCGCGCGGCGCGGCAACATGCCGAGGGGAAGTTAACGGCGCGGGAGCGGATTGAACTGCTGCTGGATGAAGGCACGTTCGAGGAGATGGACGCGCTGGTGCGGCACAGGTGCCAGGAGTTTGGGATGAATGAGCAGGTGATTGACGGCGATGGGTTCGTCACCGGCTACGGGCTCATTCACGGACGGCTGGCGTATGTGTATGCGCAGGACTTCACGGTGTTCGGCGGGTCACTGTCGGAGGCCAACGCGCGGAAGATTGTGAAGATCATGGACCTGGCGTTGAAGAACGGCGCGCCGGTGATCGGGCTGAACGATTCGGGCGGGGCGCGGATTCAGGAAGGCGTGGTTTCCCTGGGCGGATATGCGGATATTTTTCTCCGCAATACGCTGGCGAGCGGGGTGGTTCCGCAGATTTCGGCGATTATGGGGCCGTGCGCGGGGGGCGCGGTGTATTCGCCGGCGATCACGGACTTCATCTTCATGGTGGCCGGTTCGAGCTATATGTTCGTGACGGGTCCGGATGTGATCAAGACGGTGACGCATGAAGAGGTGACGAAGGAAGAGCTGGGCGGGGCGCAGACGCACAACAATGTGAGCGGGGTGGCGCATTTTCAAGCGCCAAGCGATGCGGCGTGTTTGCGGCAGATCCGGCGGCTGTTCACCTACATTCCGCAGAACAACACGGATGATGCGCCTCGGCGGGCGACGAACGATCCGGCGGAACGCGAAGACGCGGCGCTGGATCACATTGTGCCGCTGGAGTCGAACCAGCCGTACAACATCAAGGATGTGATTCATCGCGTGGTGGACGATGGGGAGTTCTTCGAGGTGCAGGAGCACTATGCGCGGAACATCGTGGTGGGGTTCGCGCATTTGGATGGGCGATCAGTAGGGATTGTGGCGAATCAGCCGGCGCACCTGGCGGGGTGTCTCGATATTGACTCGTCGGTGAAGGGGGCGCGGTTTGTGCGGTTCTGCGACGCGTTCAACATTCCCATCGTCACGTTTGAGGATGTGCCGGGATTTTTGCCGGGGACGGAGCAGGAGTTTGGCGGCATCATCCGGCAGGGGGCGAAGCTGCTGTATGCGTATGCCGAGGCGACGGTGCCGAAGATCACGGTGATTACGCGCAAGGCGTATGGCGGGGCGTACTGCGTGATGGGGTCGAAGCATCTCCGCACGGACGTGAATTATGCATGGCCGACGGCGGAGATTGCGGTGATGGGGGCCGACGGGGCGGTGAATATTGTGTACCGGCGGGAGCTGGCGGGGGCGGAGGACAAGGAGGCGGTGCGGAAGGCGAAGATCGATGAGTTCAACAACCGGTTTGCGAGTCCGTTTGTGGCGGCCGAGAACGGGTTCATCGATGACGTGATTGTGCCGAGGGAGACGCGGGGGAAGCTGATCCGGGCGTTGCGGATGTTGGAGAACAAGGTGGACACGATGCCGCGGAAGAAGCACGGGAATATACCTTTGTAGGGCGAGGCGCCGCTTGCTGACGCGCGCGGTTCCGTCACGGGGGGCGGTGGGAATTGGTGGCGGAGTGCAGCGGGGGCGGTGCGGGGTGCGGATCAGGGTTGGGGCGATGTGCGGGTGGGAGCGGGGTGTCTTGCGGGCGTGGTTAGAGGAGGGGTTTGACTTCGACTTTGTTGTAGACGGCGCGGGTTTGTTCGAGGTTGGCGAAGCTGACGCCGGGGAGGACGGCGGAGGCGGTGCCGGCGGCGACGCCCCAGCGGGCGGCATCGGCGAAGTCGTTCTTCTGCGTCATGGCCCAGGCGAAGGCGGCGTCGAGGGCGTCGCCGGCGCCGATGGGGCAGACGGCGTCGACCATGGGGGGTGTGATTTCGTGGATCGATTTACCGTCGGTAATGAGGGCGCCGCGGCTGCCTAAGGAGAGCAACCCGTAGGTTGCGCCCATGCGCTGGATGCGCTCGACAGCTTCGCGGAACTGCTGGCGGGTGATGAGGGATTTGTTGAGCAGGGCTTCGGCTTCCTGCTGGTTGGGGGCGACGACGGTGGGCTGTTCCTCGAGGATGGCCTGGAGGAATTCGCCGTCGGTGTCGACGTAGGTGAGCACCTTGTGGGCCTTGGCGCGGCGGATGAGGTGGCAGTAGAAATCGACCTTCACGCCGGGGGGAAGGCTGCCGCAGAGGAGGAGCCACTTGGCCTTGGGGAGGGCGGTTTCGACGGCTTCCTCGAAGCGGTTGAGTTCGCGGGCCGAGAGGTGGGGGCCGGGCTCGTTGAGCTTGACGGTGAGGCCGTGTTTGTCGGTGATGATGAAGTTGGAGCGGATGGCCTGTTTGATGGGGACGGCGACGTAGGGGAAGCCGAGGCGTTTGAGGTCCTCTTCAAAGCGGCGTCCGCTGGAGCCGCCGGAGGGGACGATGGCGAGGGTGGGGGCGCCGAAGCTGTTGACGACGATGGAGGAGTTTAACCCGCGGCCGCCGGCGGCTTCGCCCCGGGAGAGGATGTAGCCGCGGTCTTCGAAGGCCAGCCTATCGACGCTGATGATGCGGTCGATCGCCGGGTTGATGGTGACGGTGACGATCAAGCCTTTCAATTGTAGCGAAGGGGCGAGGGGAGCGAACAACGGGCGGATGCTACCCTGAGCTTTGGGTTCCTCCCCTCCCTTGCGCGCATGGTTGGCCCTGGCCTCGGTGTCCTTCTTTTGGGGCACGACGTATCTGGGGATTCGAGTGGCGTTGGAGTCGTTTCCGCCGTTGTTGCTGGTGTGTTTCCGGTTTTGCGCGGCAGGTGTATTGATGCTGGCGATTTGCCGGGCGATGGGGTTGAAGATGCCGACGCGGCGGGGGGCGCTGTGGTCGCTGGGGCACGGGATGTTGATTCTGGGCGTGGGGAACATGGCGTTGACGACGGCGGAGTTGTATGTGGCGTCGAGCCTGGCGGCGCTGATCATCGCGGCGTCACCGTTCTGGCTGGTGGGGATGGAATCGCTGATGCCGAACGGGGAGAAGCTGCGCACGCCGACGATGGTGGGGATGGCGATCGGGCTGGGCGGGGTGGCGCTGCTGATGGCGCCGGGGATGATGGAGCATGGGTTTGCGGGCAATGAGTGGAAGGGGTTTCTCATTCTGCACGTGGGGATTGTGAGCTGGACGCTGGGGTCGTTGATTCAGAAGCGGCACGACACGGGGGCGGACCCGCTGGTGAACGCGGCGATGCAGCAGTTGGGGGCGGGGTTGCTGTATGTGATTCCGGCGCTGGTGTTGCCGCAGAAGGCGGTGGTGTGGGACGGGAAGGGCCTGGCGGCGATCGGGTATCTGATCGTGTTTGGCTCGATTGTGGGCTACAGCAGCTACATCTATGCGTTGACGCACATGCCGGTGTCGCTGGTGTCGGTGTATCCGTATCTGAACGTGATTGTGGCGGCGGTGTTGGGGTGGCTGGCCTATCGCGAGCCGTTTGGGCCGAAGGAGATTGCGGCGATGACGGTGATCTTTATTGGGGTGGGGGTGGTGAAGCGGTACGGCGCGAGGCCTGGGCGGAGGTGAGGGCTACTGTTCCTTTTCGATGATCTTCGAGCCGAGGGCGCCGCCGATGGCGGGCAGGGCGGTGAAGAAGAGGAAGGCGACGAAGAGGACGAAGATGAGGAGTGTGGCGAGGCCTTGGGGGATTCGAGGATGCGGAGGGCTTCCTGCATGTTGGCGTCGTCGCGGGAGGCGGAGCTTTGCATCTGTTCGCGGAGGATGGCGCCGAGGCCGCCCTGGCCGGAGACGGCGACCATTTTCATGGCGAAGACGATCATGGAGATGATCCAGTAGAAGAGCCCGGTCATCCAGCCCATGCGGGCGCCGGCGCGGGTGGCGAGGAACTGGCCGGAGCGGCGGTGGTAGACGTAGACGGCGACAAAGCCCGAGCCGAGGAGCGTGAGGAGCAGCCAGAATACGGAGAGGACGCCCAGGGGGAGAGAAGAGAGGACGCTGGCGCCGACGGCGCAGAAGAGGCAGATGCGGACGGCGGGGCGGTTGTGGAAGTTGATGGCGGTGGGGAAGGCCGGCTCTTCGGCGGCGAGGACGGGGGCTGCGGCGGGCAGAGGCTCGTCGTGGAGGTCATGCGGATCGGGGGCGTGGACATCGGGAAGCTCGCGCTGGGGCTTGCCACAACGATGGCAAAACAACGCATCTTCGGGCAATTGTGCCCCGCAACTACAGAACTCCACCACGCCTTCAGCATATCCTAGTTAGTTCATCCAGCCATGAAACCAATCACATTGCTCGTACTGTCGAAACCGACCGCGCGCCACCTGGCGCTGCTGGACAAGCTGCCGCATTCGACGCGGATCGTTGTGGGCGACAACGCGGAGATGTTCGCCGAGGCCGCGCCGGAGGCGCAGGTGTTGATGAACGGGATGATGCCGAAGACGCTGTTTCACGATGTCTTCGTGCAGTGCAAGAACCTGCAGTGGGTGCATTCGCTGTCGGCGGGTTTGGAGAACTCGCTGTTTCCGGAGCTGGTGGCGAGCCCGCTGCCGATGACGAATTCGCGGGGGGTGTTTGCGCGGTCGCTGGCGGAGTGGGTGATCACGGGGTGTCTCTATTTCGATAAGTTCCTGGCGCGGCTGGCGGCGCAGAAGGCGGCGCATGAGTTCAAGGCATTCGATGTGGAGGAGTTGCACGGCAAGACGATGGGGATTGTTGGCTACGGGCGCATCGGGCAGTTGACGGCGGAGAGGGCCAAGGCGTTCGGGATGAAGGTGATCGCGCTGCGCAAGCGGCCGGAGCTGTCGCATGGGGATCACAACATCGACGCGACGTACACGCCGGAGCAGTTGGAGCGGCTGATGGGGGAGAGCGATTTTGTGGTGTGCGCGGCGCCGTTGACGCCGGATACGGAAGGGTTGATCAACGCCAAGGCGATTGCGGCGATGAAGCCGACGGGGGTGTTTGTGAATGTCGGGCGGGGGGCGGTGGTGGACGAGGAGGCCTTGACTATAGCGCTGCAGCAGAAGAAGATTCGAGGGGCGGCGCTGGATGTATTCGTCACCGAGCCGCTCGCGAAGGAGTCGCCGTTGTGGGATCTGGACAACGTGCTGATTTCGCCGCACTCGGCTGATCATACGGCGACGTGGCTGAACGATGCGATGGAGTTGTTCGTGGAGAATTTTGACCGCTTTGTGCATGGCCATCCGTTGAAAAACGTGGTGGACAAAGCGGCGGGATATTAGATTACGGGAGGTCTTCCTGATGAAGATCGTTGGACTGTTGTTGGCGGTCCGCCGGGATGGCGGGCGCGCAGAGCTACACGCCGGCGCCGGAGAACTTGAAGGCGCGCGAGTGGTTTCAGGACGCGCGGTTTGGGATGTTCATCCACTGGGGCGTGTACAGCGTGCTGGAAGACGGCGAGTGGGTGATGAACAACCGCAAGATGCCCATCTCGGAGTATGAGAAGCTGCCGCCGAAGTTCAATCCGGTGAAGTTCAACGCGGCGGAGTGGGTGGCGCTGGCCAAGGCGGCGGGGATGAAGTACATCACGATCACGAGCAAGCACCACGACGGGTTTGCGATGTTCGCGACGAAGCAATCGAAGTGGAACATTGTGGATGCGACGCCGTACAAGCGCGACCCGCTGAAGGAACTGGCCGAGGAGTGCAGGAAGCAGGGGATCAAGCTGTTCTTCTACCATTCACACCTGGACTGGACGCATGCGGACTACTATCCGCGGGGGCGGACGGGTCAGGCGTCGGGGCGGCCGCAGTCGGGCGACTTCAACAAGTATCTGGATTTCATGGACGCGCAGTTGACGGAGCTGTTGACGAACTATGGGCCGATCGGCGGGATCTGGTTTGACGGCTGGTGGGACAAGCGCGACGCCAACTGGCGGCTGGAGCAGACCTACCGCTTGATCCACAAGCTGCAGCCGGCGGCGCTGGTGGGCAACAACCACCATGTGAAGCCGTTTGAGGGCGAGGATTTCCAGATGTTCGAAAAAGACCTGCCGGGGAAGAACACGGCCGGGCATAGCGCCGATTCGGTGATTGGGAACCTGCCGCTGGAGACGTGCGACACGATCAACAAGGCGTGGGGCTATAACGCGAAGGACAAGTCGCTGAAGAGCACGAAGGACCTGATCCAGTATGTGGTGCGGGCGGCGGGCTATGGGGCGAACTTTTTGCTGAACGTGGGTCCGAAGCCGGACGGGACGATTCAGGAGGAGTTCACGGTGCGGCTGAAGGAGATCGGGCAGTGGATGAAGGCGAACGGCGAGACGGTGTATGGGACGCGCGGGGGGCCGGTGAGTCCGCGGAACTGGGGCGTGACGACGCAGACGGCGACGAAGGTGTATGTGCACGTGTTGGACTGGCAGGATGAGATGCTGGCGGTGCCGTCGCTGGGGAAGGTGAAGAACGCGCGTCTGCTGAACGGGCAGAAGGTGGAGATGGCGGCGGCGGGTTCGGGCGTGATGTTCAAGCTGCCGGGGCAGCGGGACGCGCTGGACACGATCATTGTTTTGGACAAACAGTAACGCGGCATGATCACGCTCAGGAAGATCCAAGAAGCGGCGGAGCGCATCCGGCCGATTGCGAAGCGTACGCCCGTGCTGACGAGCGCGAGTTTCAATGAACGGGCCGGGTGCGAGGTGTTCTTCAAGTGCGAGAATTTCCAGAAGGGCGGGGCGTTCAAGATTCGCGGCGCGGCGAACATGATCTTCTCGCTGGGCCCAGAACAGTTGCGCAACGGCGTGGTTGCCTTTTCGTCGGGCAACCACGCGCAGGCGACGGCGATTGCGGCGCGGCATGTGGGGACGAAGGCGACGATCGTGATGCCGACGGATGCGCCGCGCAGCAAGGTGGCGGCGACGCGTGGTTACGGGGCTGAGATCGTCACCTATGACCGGATGACGGAAGACCGCATTGCGATTGGGAAGCGGCTGGCGGCGGAAACGGGAGCGACGCTGGTGCCGCCGTTCGACCATGAGCTGATCATGGCGGGACAGGGAACTGCAACCTTGGAGTTGCTTGAGGATGTGCCGGATCTCGATGCGCTGGTGGTGTGCGGGGGGGGGGGCGGGTTAATCGCGGGTTCGGCGGTGGCGGCGACGGAGACGAAGCCGGATTTGCGTGTGTATGGCGTGGAGCCGGAGGATGCGAACGACACGTGGCTGTCGATGCAGCAGGGGATGCGGGTGGAGATTGCGCCGCCGCGTACGATTGCCGATGGGCTGCGGCCGACCTCGCCGGGGGAGTTGACGTTTCCGGTGATCAAGGAGCGTGTGGAGCGCATTCTGCTGGTGACGGATGACGAGATCCGCGAGACGGTGAAGTTTGTGCTGCTGCGGATGAAGATGCTGGTGGAGCCGAGCGGGGCGGTGCCGGCGGCGGCGGTGATGTTTGGGAAGTTGCCGAAGGGGTTCCAGCGCGTGGGAGTGATTGTGTCGGGGGGGAATGTGGATTGGGAGGTGTTGGCGGGGATGTAGGGGGCGCTTGCTGGCGCGCGCTAGCCGCGGACGACGGGCAGTTGGACGAAGGGCTCGAGCAGCGCGGGGGCGGGTTTGAGTTCGACCTGGCGCAGCTTTTTGAGCATGGCGATTTCGTCGCAGTTCTGGAACTTGGGGCAGCTGAGGCAGTCCTTCCAGGCTTTGAGGGGGAGGACGCCGCGGTCGACCTGGTCGAAGCCGAGCTTGATGAAGAAGCCGGGGACGTAGGTGAAGGCGAAGAGCGTGGCGAGGTCGCATTCGCGGGCTTCGCGTTCGAGAGCTTCGACGAGGAGGCGGCCGACGCCGGCGCCTTTGTGTTCGGGGGCGACGGCGAGGGAGCGGACTTCGCCGGCGATGGGCGTATAGAAATGCAGGGCGGCGCAGCCGGCGAGCTTGCCGTCGATTTCGGCGACGGTGAAGTCGCGGACGCCTTCGGCGAGGTCAAGCTCATTGCGCGGGAGCATGATGCCGTTGTTGGCGTAGCTGTTGATGAGCCGGGCCATGACGGAGATGTCCTGCATCCGCGCTTTGCGAATGGCGACGGGCCGTGTTGAGTCTTCTTCCACGGCTGAGCCCTCATCGAGCGATATGGTTTCGGCGATCATGGCCAGGCCTCCCTTAGACTTCCAACACAGTGCCGGCGTGTTGGCCGGCGACGACGGCGGCGAGCACACCGGGGGTGGCTCCGCCGACGATATGGACATGGCCGACGCCCGCATCGAGGGCGGACGTGGCGGCTTCGAGCTTGGCCTGCATGCCGCCGGTGGCGACGCCGGAGGTGATGAGCTCGCGGCAGGCGGCTTTGTTGAGACGGGGAACGAGAGTTTTCGTGGCGTCGAGGACGCCTTCGACATCGGTGAGGAAGACGAGGCGCGTGGCCTGGAAGCCGCCGGCGCAGGCGACGGCCATCTGGTCAGCGTTGACGTTGTAGATGTTGCCTGCGCGGTCGCCGGCGACACAGGCGACGACGGGGAGGTAGCCTGCGGCGGTGAGCGTTTCGAGCACGCCGCCATTGGATTTGACGACGCGGCCGACGGCGCCGAGTTGCGGGTCCATTTGCTCGGCTTCGGCGAGCAGGGCGTCGATGCCGCTCAAGCCGACGGCGAGGGCTCCGGCTTCGACGAGCGAAGCGACGAGACCATGATTGACGGAGCCGGCGAAGATCTTCAACAGCGCGTCGACGACCTCGGGCGTGGTGACACGGAGGCCGTTGACGAACTGCGATTCGACACCGCGTTCGGCGAGATAGCGCGTCATCTGTTTGCCGCCTCCATGCACGACGGTCAGACGCGCACCCGTGGCGCTGAGTTCCGCGATTTCGCGGGCGAGGCGGCGGCGCGAGGCGGGCTCGTCGAGCAGTGTGCCGCCGAGTTTGACGAGGATGCGTTCGGCGGCCATTAGAGGAGCGACTCCGTTTCGGGGTAGCCGAGGATGAGGTTCATGTTCTGCACGGCCTGTCCGGCGGCGCCTTTGACGAGGTTATCGATGGCGGAGACGACGACGGCGCGGCCGGTGGCGGGGTCGAGGGTGACGCCGAGGTCGCAGAAGTTGGTGTGCTGGACGTGCATGAGGTCAGGCGCTTTGCCGGGCTCGAAGACGCGGACGAAGGGTTCGCCGTGGTAGCGCTTCTCGTAGAGGTCGACGATGTCGGCCGCCGATTTCACACCTTTGGCTCGGAAATAGATGGTTTCAAGGATGCCGCGGTTGACGGGCAGCAGTTGGGCGGTGAAGCTGAACTGGCTTTCCTCAATGCCGGAGTTCTGCAGGACCTCGGGGACGTGGCGGTGCATGAGGATGGAGTAGGCGCTGAAGTTTTCGTTGGCCTCGCAGAAGCTGGTTTTGAGCGAGGGTTTGCGGCCGGCGCCGGAGACGCCGCTTTTGGCGTCGCAGATGATGCCGGCGTCGAGGTTGACGATGCCGGCTTCGATGAGGGGGGCGATGGCGATGTTGGCGGCGGTGGGGTAGCAGCCGGGGTTGGCGATGAGGCGCGCGGGTTTGATTTTTTCGCGGTAGAACTCGGGCAGGCCGTAGGCGGCTTCGTGGAGGAGCGCGGCGTTGGTGTGCGGCTCTTTGTACCAGCGCTCGTGGACGTCGGGGGTGCGGAGGCGGAAGGCGGCGCTGAGGTCGACGACCTTGGCGCCGGAGTGGAGGAGTTCGGGGGTGAGTTCCATGGCCACTTCATGGGGCGTGGCGAGGAAGACGACGGCGAGGCCGAGCTGGTGGGCTTCGGAAGTGGCGGCGCGGCGGGGGCCGGAGTGGTTCTTCGGCATGGGCCGCTGCTCGGAGTCAGAGCGGTGGTCGAGGAGGACGATTTCGACGCGGGGGTGGCGGGAGAGGATGCGGATCAGCTCCTGGCCGCCATAGCCGCGGAAGCCGACGATACCGACAGGGGTCTTCATCTGGAGACGAGGTTCCTTGTTCACGGGCGGGGCGCAATGGAGAGCGGGACACGGGGGGCGTGTCCTGCAAGATTATGCACCGCTATGAATAAATATACCATGAAGCCGATGACCCCTTGCCCAGCGATCTCGAGTAGCAAAGTGGACTATCGAGATCGGCAGAGGTCCAATAGCATGCCGAGGTATTCGTAGACCCGGTCAGTCACTCTGTGTATCAGCGAGCTGCTGCTTCAACAAGTCACCCAGGTAGTTTGCCAGAACGGAAACATCAAAATGTCCTTGCTCCGTTGCGACATCCGCAGCCTGGAGTGCGGCGTAGTACGGCTTCCTGTTCTCCCTGATCCGCTCAGGGACGATCTTGCTTCCAGGCAGCAGCTGACCATGTCTGAGGCTGAGCAAGTAGTAGCAGGCAGCCCTGGCGGTTCTGCCGTTCCCCTCGACGAAAGGGTGAATCCAATTCAGCCGCCAAAGAGCGTAAGCTGCGAGCATCGTCGGATGATTCAATAACTCCCAATTCTCATGGATCACCGAGAAGAATCGCTCCATCTGATTCGGGACTTCCCGGTGATGAGGTGGACAGTGGTTCCCTACATAAATCGGCTCTTCTCGGTACCGGCCTCCGAACTGCGCAATATTCGCTACAGCAGCGTAGTTGAGTGACCAGAGCGTGTACTTGTCGAACGCATCAATGCCGTTTCTGAGCCCAATCTCGATGCAGTTCGTCAACAAGTCATACTGGCGCAACAAGTTACGCTCTTGGATTTTCGCGTAAAGTACGGGGTCGTCCTTTTCCCTGAGGGCCATATGCTAGTCGGTCACCGAGACGCGTATGGACCTTAAAGGAGCCGTATATGCGTCGACGCGGCTCTAACACTGTCCTTGGTTATCAGTTCGGATGCTGAGGCAGGGGCGTTTCCAAAAGCAAAGCTTACCCGTTGCTCCTGAAGCTCCTTCTCTGTCACGATTTTGGTCCTAGACGTTCCCAAGAGCCTCATCAACTCCGGATCTGGCTCTGGGACGTTCTGAAACTGCTTCCGATCTGCCATGAAATATCAGTTCTCCTTATGATGGGCGGCGGCACCAGCTTCAATCCCAGTTGTAGCTTAGGCGAACAGAAAGAGAAAGTCAAGCTAATATAACTGAGCTAGTATAATCAGCTGCCAAGCTGACCGCAATCACCATATTGTGCATCTGCGCTTGCGCCAGTCAAGCCTTTGCATACCGGGACCTTGGTGTTCAGACGGCGCGCTCATCGCGGGATGCGATGATGACGACTCAAGACGGTGGCGTCCAAAGGTTCCATGCCAAAGTGAAACTATTGATGGGATGGTGGCCGTGTGGCAGGCCGAGCGAGACACGGCTCTCCCAAGGATGCGCCTCGTAAGGCGATGGAGGGCTTGGACAGCAGCCTCTGAGCGAATGAATGATGCACCTCTCGGAAGCTGTGGACAGTCGACACAAGCAAACCGTCCCGAGGGAAGCCAAGCAACGCCCTTCGACCGGCCCCTGGTTTATAATCGGTGAGGATCACTCCCAGGAAACCGCGACCGCTGGCGTTTGCGTCAGATAGGATTCGGCGGCTCACAGCATGAAGACACACATCAGCTTGGCAATGGCGCTTTTGTGCGCCACGGCGCTATCGGCGCAGACGTTTGAGATCAGCGCGTTTGGCGGCTACAACCGGGTATCGAAGTCCGGGTTGGGGTCGCTGAATTTCGAGACGATCAAGAAGGAAGACTCGAGTTTCAAGCCTGGGCCGTCGTTTGGGGCGCGGTTTACGTGGAACACGAAGGGCTACTACGGGCACGAGCTGAGCATTTCGCAGACGAACGCGAAGTTCCGGACGAACCTGGAATTGGAAGACGGGTTTCAGGAGCAGGAGGGGAAGGTGAAGATCCACCTGGCCTCGTACAACTTCCTGATCTACATGATGCCGAACCGGGAGAAGTGGCGGCCGTACATCACGGGCGGGATCACGGGGGCGCAGTTTGGGTCGCCGAAGATTTCGGCCTGGAGCGGGGGCGGTACGCGCAGCTACGGGGCGAACTATGGCGGGGGGATCAAGCTGTTTCCGCACCAGAACTTCTTTGTGCGGCTGGATTTCCGTCATTACATGACGGGCAAGCCGTATGATTTGAGCTTTCCGGAGCCGACGGCGACGGGACAGGGGATCGATACGGGCGGGTTGTTGCACATGATGGAAGGGAGTTTTGGAGTGGGGATTACGTTTTAGGGGGGGGCCGCTCTCGGGGCCGGCGCGGGGCGGCGTGAATCGTTGGGAACTTCCGGGGGGTGGGCTTCGTCTGTAGTGTCACTATGTCTGACACCACACGTGTGTTGACCGGCCAAGTGGAGCCTGTGGCGCAGCCGTTTTTGCGGCCGCTGAGCGCGCTGGCCATTTTGGCGATTGACTGGGGGCTGTTTGGCGGCACGGCGATTACGCTGGGCTTTGGCGCCTTGATCGAACTGACTCTGGGGGCGATGCTGGCGGCTTGTGTCGTGGCCATTCTGCCGACGCGCGCGGGGGACCGGAAGTGGTATTGGAAGTCGCTGCTGGCGGCGGCGGTGGTGGGGATTCCGACGCCGATTGCGGGGACCTCGTACGCCTTTGTGGTGTTGAGCCTGGCGGGGGTTAAGGAAGCGATCGATCTGATTCGCGGGGAGCGGAATCCGCAGAGTCAGATGCCGCCGCCCCGCTGATCTGGACGAGTTCGGGGCGTGGCGCGGGCGGGGTCTGCCGTTTGGGCGGGTTGAGCCAGCGCTTGGGGAGCTTGGCGAAATAGATGGCGCGTTCGACCCACGGGAGCAGGCTGCGCACAGTGGCTCCGTGCAGGATGAGGCTGCCGGCGACGAGGGCGGGGTGGGGGATCGTCGTGCAGCAGCGGGCGCAGATGGGGATTTCGCCGGCGCGGCCCTGGGTGTGGAGGCGGCGCATTTCGCGCATGGGCTGGCCGTCGAAGATCTCCGGCATCGACTGGCGGCCGACGTTGCCGACGGGTGAGCCTTCGAGCATGTAGCTCTGGCAGCAGGGGTAGACGTCGCCATTCCACTTCACATACATGGCGCCGCGCCAGAGGTAGTGGCAGGGGTGTTTCCATTCGTCGCCGGTGTGGCCGGCGTCGGGGCGCATGAGGTTGGTTTCGTCTTCTTTGACGCGGACCTCGTCGACGCCGGGGATGGCTTTCCAGAAGCGCATGAAGTCGTCGACTTCGTGGGCGTTGCCTTCCATGCGGACCATCTGGACGACGACCTGGGGGCCGCGGCCGAGCTCCTTTTTGCGGCGGGCGAAGCGGATGAAGTTGTCGCGCACCGGTTCGAATTTGGCGCCTTTGCGGTAGAACTCGAAGCTTTCCTTGGTGGAGCCGTCGAAGCTGAGGGTGATGTGGGCGAGCGGGGAGGCGAGGAGCTTTTCGATGGCGGCGTCGTTGAGCAGCGTGCCATTGGTGGAGAGCAGGGTGTGGATGTTGTGGCGTTCGCAGTATTCGATGCGGTCGAAGATGGCGCGGTCCAGCAGAGGCTCGCCGAGGCCGATCAACATCATGTGTTCGGCGGAGCGGCCGGTTTCGCGGACGAGGCGATTGAAGATCTCGCCGGTCATGTCCTCTTTGGGCTGCTTGAAGGTTTCGCGCGGGCACATCGGGCAATAGATATTGCACTTGGCGGTGGTTTCGACGATGTACTCCACCGGCAGCGCGTTGACGGCATCGCGCCTGGTGAGGTATGCCCAGAGGAGTTTGGCCCGGTTCCAGGCTCGCATGAGGGTTCCTTTTATTCTATCCGGGGTGGTGGGGGCGACATCTCTTATTTGAAGTGTCAATCAACATTCGCGCACGGCGATTGAACGAAGCTGCTGAGCGGCCGGGGGCCAAGTACGTCCTCTATTGGATGCAGATGAACCGGCGCGCGGAGTCGAATCACGCGCTGGAACATGCGGTGGGGGAGGCCAACCGGCTGGGTTTGCCGCTGCTGGTGTATGAGGCGGTGACGTGCACGTATCCGTATGCGAGCGACCGGTTCCACCAGTTTTTGCTGGAAGGCGTGCCGGATACGCAGCGGAGGTTGGGAAAGCGCGGCATTGGATATGCGTTTTATTTGCGGCGGCGGAAGGCGGACGCGAACGATGTGCTGTACCGGTTGGCGGCGGAGGCGGCGCTGTGTGTGACCGACGACTATCCGACGTTCATCGCGACGCGGCATAACGCGAGCGTGCCGGGGAAGATCGGCATTCCGTATGTGGCGGTGGATTCCAGTTGCATCGTGCCGATGCGGTTGCACGAGAAGAAGCAGTACGCGGCGTACACGATCCGGCCGCGGATCAAGAAGATGCTGCCGGATTTTTTGCGGCCGGTGGAGCGGGTGGAGGTGGAGCAGCCGTGGCCCGGCTGGCGCGGGGGGCGGCCGGAGTGGCATGTGGAGGTGACGCGGGAGAACGTGGCCGAGCTGGTGGCGTCGTGCGAGATTGACCATACGGTGGGGCCGTCGCTGAGCTATCGCGGCGGCTATGACGAGGCGCGGCGGCACCTGGATCATTTCCTGAAGAACAACCTGAAGCGGTATGACACGGGGCGGAACAACCCGTCGGACCATGCGACGTCGAACCTGAGCCCGTATCTGCACTTCGGGCATATCTCGGCGCACGAGGTGGCGTTGGGGGCGCAACTGGCGGCGTTTGAGAACGGGCTGGATGCGGAGCCGTTTCTGGAGGAGTTGATTGTGCGGCGGGAGCTGGCCTTCAACCATGCGGTGTGGGCGCGCGAGGTGGATGCGCTGGATTCGATTCCGCACTGGGCGCAGGAGGCGCTGCGCAAGCACGCCGGCGATAAGCGCGAGCCGTGCTACACGCGGGAGGAGTTTGAGCGGGCGGCGACGCATGACGCGCTGTGGAACGCGACGCAGAAGGAGATGCTGCTGCGGGGCAAGATTCACGGCTATTACCGGATGTACTGGGGCAAGAAGGTCATCGAGTGGTCGGCGACGCCGCAAGAGGCGCTGGAGACGATGGTCTATTTGCATGACCGGTATGCGCTGGATGGGCGCGACCCGAACACGTACACGAACATCCTGTGGTGTTTCGGGCTACATGACCGGCCGTGGCAGGAGCGGCCGGTGTTTGGCATGATCCGCTACATGGGGCTTGAGGGGATGAAGCGCAAGACGAGCGTGGATGCCTACCTCAGGGAAATTGCGCATATGGAGTCAACCGGGAGCGATCCGTTTCGTCTGAAGTGAGTGCGGTCTACAATGACGGGGATGACGAAGAGCGGAGCCGGATGCGCATAACGGTAACTGGAGCGTCGGGGTTCATTGGCGGCCGGCTGGTGGCTCAACTGCATGAGCGGGGTCACGAGTTGCATCTATTGGGGCGCGCGCCGAGGAAGGGGATGCTGGCGACGGCGCGCTTTTCGATTTGGGATGCGGCCACGAGCGAGCCGCCGCTGGACGCGCTGGAGGGGGCCGATGCGGTGGTGCACCTGGCGGGTGAGCCGGTGGCGCAGCGGTGGACGGCGGAGGTGAAGCGGCGCATCCGGTCGAGCCGGGTGGACTCAACGAACCTGCTGGTGGCGGCGCTGGGCAAAGTGACGGAAAGGCCGCGGGTGATGGTGTGCGCGTCGGCGATCGGGTATTACGGCGACCGGGGGAACGAAGCGCTGGCGGAGACGGCGAAGCCGGGGACGGGATTCTTGCCCGAGGTGTGCGTGGAATGGGAGGCGTCGGCGGGGAAGGCGCGGGAGTTGGGGATGCGCGTCGTGCCGGTGCGGATTGGGATTGTGCTGCATCCGGAGGGCGGGGCGCTGGAGCAGATGCTGCCGCCGTTTAAGTGGGGCGTGGGGGGGCGGATCGCGTCGGGCGAGCAGTGGATGAGCTGGATTCACCTGGACGATATGGTGCGGCTGCTGGTGCATGCGGTGGAGACGCCGGGGTTGAATGGGGCATTGAACGCGGCGGCGCCGAACGCGGTGACGAATGCGGAGTTCACGCAGGTGTTGGGGCGGACGCTGCGGCGGCCGGCGATCTTTCCGGTGCCGGAGTTTGCGGTGCGGGCGTTGTTTGGGGAGATGGCGAGCATTGTGATTGCGAGCCAGAGGGTGGCGCCGGAGGCGACGCTCGCGAGCGGGTTCCGATTTGAGCATGAGCAACTGGCGGCGGCGCTGGCTCACCTGTTGACGGAAAAACGGGCAGAATAGAGTCGATGCGCACTGCCTTTGTTTTACTGCTGGCCTCGGCCACGCTGATGGCTCAACGTCCGGCGAAAGAGCCGGCTTCGTTTCCGTTGTGGAATGGTCCGGCGCCGGGTGCGTTGGGGACGACGGAGAAGGACATTCCGACGCTGACGCCGTGGCCGGCGGCGCCGGAGCGGGCCAATGGGGCGGCGGTGGTGGTGTGCCCTGGGGGCGGCTATGGCGGGCTGGCGGTGGACCACGAGGGCGTGCAGATTGCGCAGTGGTTGAACTCGCTGGGGGTGTCGGCGTTTGTGCTGCGTTACAGGCTGGGGCCGGCGTATCATCATCCGATCGAGTTGGGCGACGCGGCGCGGGCGATGCGGACGGTGAGGGCGCGGGCGGCGGAGTTCCGAGTGGATCCGAACCGCATCGGCATTTGGGGCTTTTCAGCGGGCGGGCATCTGGCTTCGACGCTTTCGACGCATTGGGATAGAGGCGACGCGGGGTCGCAGGACCGTGTGGAGCGGATGTCGTCGCGGCCGGACTTCGCGATTCTGGCCTATCCGGTGATTACGTTTACCGAGGCGTGGACGCATCAGGGGTCGAAGCGGAATCTGTTGGGGAGCGAGCCGGACCCCTCGTTACTGAAGTGGCTGTCGAACGATCAGCAGGTGACGGCGGAGACGCCGCCGACGTTTTTATTCCATACGAATGCCGATTCGGGGGTGCCGGCGGAGAACAGCGTGTATTACTACCTGGCGTTGAGGAAGGCGGGCGTGCCGGCGGAGTTGCACATTTATGAGAAGGGGCCGCATGGGGTGGGGTTGGCGTGGTCGGATGCGATTTTGAGCACGTGGCCGGCGAGATTAGCGGACTGGATGCGGACGCGGTCGATTATCAGGTAGAATTTCCGTCACCGAATTGAAACACTGGGGCAACGCCGAAGACATGTGTGCGTGCGATACTCCAGTATTCCTTCAGGAAGTCTAAACTATGAACACACTAGTCAGAACCCTTTGTTTTCTAGCACTGACAACGTTGCCAGTGCTGGCACAATTCGAAACCGCGACCGTGCTGGGCACGGTGCGTGACGCTACACAGTCGGTGATCGCCGGCGTCAAGATGTCGCTGGAGAACAAGCAGACCGGGGTGGTGGTGACGCGCGAGACGGATACGAACGGCAGCTTTGAGTTCGTGAACGTGCGCATTGGCCGCTACACGGTGAGCGCGGAGCGGCAGGGCTTTTCGCGGGCCATCTCCGAGGAGTTCACGGTGACGGTGAACGCGCGGCAGCGCGTGGATCTGTCGATGCAGGTGGGCCAGGTGGCCGAGAGCGTGACGGTGACCGGCGCGGTGGCCGCGTTGGAGACCGACTCGAGCGACCGCGGGCAGGTGATCAGCGCGCGGCAGATTGTGAACCTGCCGTTGAACGGGCGGGCGTACGCGGATTTGGCGCTGCTGGCGCCGGGCGTGCGGAAGTCGGCGATTTCGACCTCGCGCGACGCCTCGTTTAATGTGAACGGGCTGCGCAGTTCGCTGAACAACTTTGTGGTGGATGGCGTGGACAACAACTCTTACGGCACGTCGAACCAGGGCTTTTCGAACCAGGTGGTGCAGTTGTCGCCGGACGCCGTGGGCGAGTTCAAGGTGCAGACAAACAATTATTCGGCCGAGTTTGGGCGCGCGGGCGGGGCGGTGATCAACGCCAGCATCCGCTCGGGGACGAACCAGTTTCACGGGGCGGCGTGGGAGTACATGCGGAACACGAGCCTGAACGCGGTGGGATTCTTCAAGCCGCGTGAAAACCGCAAGCCGACGATGGTGCAGAACCAGTTTGGGGCGGCCTTTGGCGGGCCGATCCAGCAGGACAAGCTGTTCTTCTTTGCCGACTACGAAGGGTTCCGGCGGATTACGCGGCAGTTGACGCTATCGACGCTGCCGACGATGGAGGTGCGGGCGGGCAACATTGGTTTGCCGGTGCGCAACCCGGTGACGGGGCAGCAGTACCTGAACGGGATCATTCCGCAGAGCGACATCACGCCGTTTATGATGAACAATTTTGAGCCGCCGGCCATTCCGGGTCCGTCGGGGGGCAACGCCAACGGCAATGTGCGCGTGTTGAACTACCAGATTGCGGCGGGCGCCACCTGGAATCTGGATCCCAAGTCGGTGATGGAGTTCCGCATGGGCATCGGCAAGACCGAGGGCGGCAAATTTCCGGTGTTCATCGGCCAGCCGCCGGCCAGCGTCACCTACGGCATCACGGGCTTGCCGGAAGATCCGCGCTTCGCGGGCGGGCTTTACGCGCAGAGCATTGGCGGGTATACGCAGTTAGGCCAGCAGTCGTCGAATCCGCAGTTCCAGGACCCCTGGGTGTTGAACCCGAAGGTGAACTGGACGCGCATGCAGGGGCGGCACTCGCTGAAGGCGGGCTGGGAGTATCAGGCGGTGAATACGGAGATTGACGACTTCAATCCGAAGTACGGGCAGGACAGCTACAGCAGCCGGTTTAGCGCGCCGGCGAGTTCTTCGGACAACCGCTACAATGTGGCCGATTTTCTGTTTGGTCTGCGCAGCAGCTATTCGCTGAGCAACGCGGTGATTGTAAAACTGCGGCAGCGGATGAACTTCTTCTACCTGCACGATGACTTCAAGGTATCGCCGAAGATGACGCTGAACGCGGGCCTGCGCTACGAATTTGCCACGCCGCAGTGGGAAGCGGACAACCGGCTGGGGAATTTCGATCCGGTGAGCCAGAAGCTGATTCAGGCCAAGGAAGGCAGCCTGTATGACCGGGCGCTGGTGCGTCCGGACCGCAACAATTTCGCGCCGCGTCTGGGCCTGGCCTACACGCTGACGCCGAAAACAGTGATTCGCTCGGGCTTTGGCGTGAGCTACGTACACTTCAACCGGTTGGGTGGGGAGAACATCCTGAGCTTCAACCTGCCGTTTGTCTACAACCCGTCGATCAGCCAGGTGCCGACACAAGGGCCGTGCGCGGCGGGGCAGAATCCGGCCACCTGTTTCCGGACGACACAGGAAGGCTACCCGGCGGGCTTCCTCGATCCTTCTCGCGTGACGACGCTGACGGCGCGCACAAACTACTCGCCGGCCGACAACCGGACCTCCTACACCATGAGCTGGCACTTCACCATCCAGCAGGAGCTGGCCAAGGACCTTGTGCTCGATGTGGCCTACGTGGGCAACCGTTCCAACAAGCTGATCATCCTGTCGGACGTGAACGAATCGCGGCTGAACAATCCGGGCGAGAACCTGACGGTAGTGCAGCGGCGGCCGATTTCGGGCTTCAACTACATCCAGGGTTCGTTCTCGGGCGGCTGGGCCAACTACAACGCCTTGCAGGCGAAGTTGGAGCGGCGCTTCTCGCGCGGCTTCTACCTGCTGAACTCGTTCACCTATTCCAAGGCGCTGGACAACGCCAGCGGCCACCTGGAAACGCAGAACGGCGACGATTCGCGTGTCCACTTCACGCAGTTGCAGCAGAACAAGGGCGTGAGCGGCTATAACCAGACGCTGAACAACACGCTGACGCTGGTGTGGGATCTGCCGTTTGGTAAGGGCCAGGCGTTTGGCTCAAACTGGGGCGGCGCGGCCAACGCGGTGCTGGGCGGCTGGCGGTTGACGCAGATCACGACGATCACCTCGGGGTCGCCGGTGAACCTGCGCTACTCGCCGGTGGCGCGGCAGCAGGTGGCCAGCGCGGGCACCTACCGGCCGAACGTGGTGGGTGATCCAAAGACGGCCAACGGCGAGTGGTTCAACTACCTGAACCCGGCCAGTGTGGTGATCGTTCCCTCGACGGAGAGCAATCCGTTTGGCAGTGCGGGCCGCAATACGGTGGTGGGTCCGGGCTTGTATCAGACCGACCTCGGGCTGCACAAGGCGTTTCCGCTGCCGAAGGAAGGGTGGAACATCGAGTTCCGCGCCGAGTTCTTCAACCTGACCAACCGGACGAACTTCAGCAACCCGGAAGGGAACCGGAGCGCCACCAACTATGGGACGATCTCGTCGACTGGTCCGGCGCGGCAAACGCAATTCGCACTGAAGTTGAATTTTTGATTGGGGCGGGGTGACCCGCGCTGATTGCAGTTCTGCGAATGGCCCTGGGCTACGGCCCGGGGCCGTTCGCTTTTGATACGCTGTGTGGCCATGCGCATTCGATTGCTGGCCTTGCCGTTGCTTGGTTGTTTGCTGGTTGCCCAGACGCCTCCGCCGAAGCCGGTGGCGGCGCGTCCGGCGGCGGGGTTGATGCCGCAGCGGGTGGAGAGGTTGAAGGCCGGCTTGCAGGAGATGGTGGACAAGAAGGAGTTCGCCGGGATTACGGTGATGGCGTCGCGGAAGGGGCAGACGGTGCTTTCGGCGGCGGTGGGATTTCGCGATTTGGAAGCCAAGAAGCCGATGACGGCGGACACGATTTTCCGCATCTTCTCAATGACCAAGCCGGTGACGAGCGTGGCGGCGATGATCCTTTATGAAGAGGGCAAGTTCCTGATGGACGATCCGGTGTCGAAGTACATTCCGGAGTTCGCCAACGTGCGGGTGCTGTTCCGCGAGGATGGTGCGCAGTCGGACACGGCGGAGTTGAAGAGGCCGCTGACGATTCACCATTTGCTCACGCATACGTCGGGGATGGTGAACTCGCGGGGCTATGCGGAGAAGCAGGTGTTCCGCGGGGTGCCGAATCTGGAAGAGATGGCGCGGCGGTTGGCGACGGTGCCGCTGTCGCACCAGCCGGGCGAGGCGTGGCGGTATGGGCAGGGGCTCGACCTGGTGGCGCGGTTGGTGGAGATCTGGTCGGGGAAGCGGTATGACCAGTTTTTGAAAGAGCGGATTTTCGTGCCATTGGGGATGACGGATACGGGGTACTTTGTGCCGCGCGAAAAGCTGGATCGGGTTTCTAAGAGCTATGTGCTGAACAAGGACGGCGTGATGGAGGCGGGGCCGGGGGGCGGCGATCCGTCGCGCGAGCCGACCTATTTTCAGGGCGGCGCGGGGCTGTATTCGACGGCTGGCGATTACATGAAGTTTTTGGGGATGCTGGTGAATGGCGGGGTGGGGAATGGGAAGCGGGTGTTGAGCCGGTCGACGGTGGACTTCATGTTCCGCAACCATGTGCCGCTGGATGTGATTCCGCCGGGTGGGCCGAACGGGCGGGGCGGGCATGGGTTTGGGATTGGCGGGGCGGTGCTGGTGAATCCGGTGGAGTCGCAGGTGATGCAGAGCGAGGGGAATTGGGAGTGGGGCGGTGCGGCGGGGACGTATTTCTGGGTGGATCGGAAGAACGATTTGGCGGCGGTGTGGATGGTGCAGCGGCCGCCGTTTGTGCCGGGGCCGAGCAAGAGGTTTAAGGTGATGTTGTATTCGGCGCTTGAGTGATGACGGGGATGATGATGCTGGGCGTGCCGGCGCAGGCGCCGGTGCGGGTGGGGACAGCGAGAAGCACACCCACGGAGGGTGACCCCGGGAACGGGTTGCGGATCACACCCTCGGTGAAGACGAAGCGGCCTGGTCCCGCTTCGATCAGTTTGCCTTGCACGGCGGCGTTGGCGATGGGGACGAGGCGCATGGCTTCTTCGAGGGCGGCGAGTTTGAGCTTTTGCGGTTCGGCGAGGGCGTTGCGGTTGGCCTGGACGAGTTGCGCTTCGCGCTCGTCGATTTCGCGGCAGATGGCTTCGACTTCGGCGTAGCGGAGGCCGAGGGCGGTGGGGTCGAGGGGGGAGCGGTTGGTTTCGTCGGCGATTTCGGAGCGGACCTGGTAGATGCGGCGCTCCTTTTGCACGCGCCAGCGTTCGTGCTCATTGTTGTTGCGGCGGATGGCTTCGGCTTGGGGGCTGTTGCAGGCGAAGCCGAGGTAGGTGTCGAGCGGGGAGAGGCGGCAGGGCGGGGGCATTTGGGCGCAGAGTGTGGCGGTGAGGAAGAGGAACGGAAGGGTGCTCGTTCTCATGGGCCCAGGGTAACAGGGTGAGGGGATCAGGGGGCGGTTGTTTGAGGGATGCGGATCGGGGGCAAGATGAGGCCGAGGTTCGTGGAGCGATTGGCCGCGCAGACTCCGGTGCGTTGTTTGGCGGGCCATGTCTGGGGGAGGCCGAGGAGGAGGTCGGCGAATGAGCTGACGGATAGGCTGACCGGCGCGGCGTGGATGAGGTTGTCGCCGATGGCGGAGTTGACGGTGGGGGCGAGGCGCATCACCTCTTCGAGGGCGGCGAGCTTCACCTTTTGCGGCTCGGTGAGGACGTCGCGGTTCACCTTGACGAGCTGCAGTTCGCGCTCGTCCATTTCGCGGCAGATGGATTCGACTTCGGCGTGGCGGAGGCCGAGGGCGGTGGGGTCGAGGGGGGAGCGGTTGGTTTCGTCGAAGATCTCGCCGCGGACCTGGTTGACGCGGTCCTCCTTTTGGCGGCGCCAGCGTTCGTGGTCGGCGTTGTTGCGGTTGATGGTTTGGCGCTGGGTGCGGTCGAGTTGGAGGAAGGTGTCGGTGGGGCTCTCCTGGGCGGAGAGCGTGAGGGCGATGAGGAGCAACAGCAGGGCTCGCATGGGCCCAGGGTAGCAACTTGTGGGGCGGGGCGGCGTTGGCGCGCGGCGCCGGGCGCTTGTTAGTGCGCGGCGGGGCGGGCTTGGCGGGGGCGGCCTTGGCGTGGTTGGCGGTGGCGGGTTCGGCGGCGAGGCCGGTTTGGTTGAGGATGACGATGTCGACGCGGCGGTTGCGGCGGCGGCCCTCGTCGGTGGCGTTGTCGGCGATGGGGGCGTTTTCGGCGTATCCGGCGATGGAGAGGCGCTCGCGGGGGATGTTGCAGTAGCTGACGAGGAGCTCCATCATGGCGATGCTGCGGGCGGCGGAGAGTTCCCAATTGCTGCGGAAGCGGCCGCCGCCGCGCAAGGGGATGGAGTCGGTGTGGCCCTCGAGGCGGACGGGGTTGGGGAGCTTTTCCATCACCTGGCCGACCTTGGCGACGGTGTCGTAGGTCTGCTCGGGGATGATGTCGGTGCCGGAGGGGAAGAAGGCCGCTTCGCGGAAGCTGACGACAAGGCCGCGGGCCTCCATGCTGACGCTCATCATGCCGTTGGCGATCTCGTCGGCGAGTTCGGCTTCGAGGTATTTCATGGCCGGGACGAGCTCGACGTATTTGCCGTCGGTCTGCTGATCCTGGGTGACCTGGCGTGTGCCGCCGGGGCCGCGCATCTGGGCGTTGCCCTTGCCTTTGTCGGTGACGTCACCGCCGAGGATGCCGGCCATGACGGAGACGAACTGGTTGTCCTCAAGGGCGCGGCGGACCGATTCCTGGACGCGTTCGGTCTTGCCGCGGTCGGTTTGCGAGCTGGCAAACATGACGACGAAGAAGGCGAAGAGCAGCGTGATGAAGTCGGCGTAGGAGACGAGCCAGCGCTCGTGGTTTTCCGGTTCCGCGGGTTTCTTTTTGCGCATGGATCAGTCACCGGCCTCGGTTTCCGGCACGGGCAGGGCGCCCTTCTTTGGCTTCTCCGGTTTGGGCGGGGCGTAGGCTTCGAGCTTGCTGCGGATGAGCTTGGGGTTGAGGCCTTCGACGATGCCGGTGACGCCTTCGAGCATCATTTCGCGCATGTGGGCGTCCTGCAGGACGCGGGCTTTCATTTTGTTGGCGGCCGGGAGGAGGAAGATGTTGGCGAGGGCGACGCCATAGACGGTGGCGACGAAGCTGACGGCGATGCCGTGGCCGACCTTGTCGATGTCGGAGAGGTTTTTCATGACCTGGATGAGGCCCATGACGGCGCCGATGATGCCGATGGTGGGCGAGTAGCCGCCGGCGACCTCGAAGACCTTGGCGGCGGCCTCGCCGTGGTGTTCCTGCTGCTGGATTTCGAGCTCCATCATCTTGCGCAGCTCCTGCAGGTCGGTGCCGTCGACGGCGAGGGTGAGGGCTTTGACCAGGAAGGGGTCGCTGGCCTGGTTGACCTCGTCTTCGAGCGAAACGATGCCGGCTTTGCGGGCCCGGGTGGCATAGCGGATGATCTCCTCGATGGTGGCGTTGGGGGTGACGGTGCGTTCGAAGAAGACATCGGCGAGGGCTTTGAGGCCGCCGAAGAAGGTGGAGAGCGGCGTGTTGACGAGGGTGGCGCCGAAGGTGCCGCCGAGGACGATGAGCCCGGCGGTGACCTGGGTGATGTCAGAGAGTTCGCCGCCTTCGAGGATGAGGCCGCCGACAATGCCGGCCGTGGCGAGAAGGATGCCGCCCAGGGTGGCGAAGTCCGGACGCAACCCACCCTTTTTCGGCTTGGCAGCAGCATCGGCCATCGCCTGCTAGTCCTCCTCGCGCGCGGCGGGTGCGGCGTGGTGCTCCTCGAAGTGTGTCCTTTCCTGGCCTGGCGGATGGGCAACGCCGCCGGGCCACCAGGATCCGGCCTCGCGGCGGAATGCGGCGACGCGGCGGATGATTTCAGCGGAACTTTCGCGGACCATGATTTTGGCGCCGGTGGTGAGCGTGATGACCGTATCCGGTGTCGTCTCGATGTGTTCGATCAGGTCGGAGTTCAACACGAGTTGCTGCTGGTTTAGCCGGGTGACCTGGATCATGAGGGAATCTCCAGGACTCTTATCGGCGCGTGGCTTCCCTGTGTGATTGCGGACCTTACTCCTGAGGCGATTTTCCGCGCCCAAGGGAGGCGGGGCGAGATTTTTCTCGTGGCGGCGGGGCGGTCGACGATAAGGGACTTGGTGCAGATTGCAGCTCAGGGGCGGTTACCCGCTCAAATCAGTTTTTTAGCTGGCAACCTCCGGGAAGCGGTACTGGGACGGAGCGAAGACCAGTTGCGGCAGACGCGCGCGGCCACCGAGGCGTTGGGCTCGAGCGGTGAGCCGGGGCTGGCCATCGACACGTTCACGCGCGAGCGCTGGGAGCTGTTGTCGGCGGTGTCGGCGTCGCTCGATGAGGCGCAGGGGGACACCGCGGCGTTGGATGAGGTGGCGCTTTCGCAGTTTGCCTCGCAGTTGTCACTGTTGGACGCGTTGAGCAGTCATCCGCCCGTTACCCCACTTCGGTACAATCCGGGGGAATGAACTTCCCCGGTAGACGCTATTTCCCTGCCCTTTTCCTGACTCTTCCGCTCTTTGCGCAAGCCTTGGCGCAGACAGGGCCGGTGCGTGCGGTTACCGATCCGGGCGTGGTGACGACGCGCCAAGCCATCACGCCGGCGGGAGTGCCGACGGTGTTCACGGGCAAGGTGTATGGGGTGAGCTTCGGGGCGAGTTCAGAGGAAGTGCTCGTGCTCGGGGCGTCGCACCTGTGGCGGATGGATTGGAAGCAGAACAAGGTGGTGGCGCAGACGGCGCTGGGGGGGCGGCCTGGATTGCAGGGGCTGGTGTGGGACGCGGCGCGGGGCGAAGCGGTGACGAGCGTGGTGACGAAGGCGGGTCCGGTGGCGCTGCGGATGCACGGGGCCGGTGGGGAGCGCGAGGTGGTGGTGGGCGGCGGGCAGATGGCGGGTGCGCCGGCGGTGAGTGCGCGGGGCGTGGTGGCCGTGCCGCTGCTGTATGACAACAAGCTGGCGGTGCGCACGGGGAGCGAAGTGAAGCTGCTGCCGGTGGGGATTGCGCCGTTTGGCGTGGTGTTGAATGGGGCGGGCACGGTGGCGTATGTGTCGAACTGGGGCGGGCGGCTGCCGAAGGCGGGTGAGTTGACGGCGCCGACGGGATTGGAGCCGAAGGCCGACCAGGTGGTGATCGACAAACGCGGGGTGGCCTCGACGGGGACGCTGACGCGGCTCGATCTGACGACGGGGAAGACGACGCACACGATTGCGGTGGGGCTGCATCCGATGGCGATGGCTTGGGATGAGGCGCGGCAACGTTTGTATGTGGCCAATGGGAACCAGGACAGCATCAGTGTGGTCGATACGGCGGGGCAGGCGGTGGTGGCGACCATCGAGCTGCAGCCGTTTCACAAGCGCGTGCGCGGCGTGTATCCGACGGCGATGGCGCTGGCGGGGGATGGCAAGAAGCTGTGGGTGGCCTGCGGGGGGATCAACGCGGTGTTGCAGGTGGCGCTGCCCAGCGGACGCATTGAAGGCGCGATTCCGACGGCGTGGTATCCGAACGCGGTGGCGTTGAGCGCGGATGGGAAGCGGCTGGCGGTGGCGTCGTTATTGGGCGCGGGTTCGGGTTGGCAGGACGAGCCGAAGCGGCGCTATGTGCATGCCTATCGCGGGACGGTGGCCGTGGTGGAGCTGCCGGATGCGGCGCAGTTGGCGAGCTACACGACGGCGGTGGCGGAGAACAGCCGGCTGCAGCCGGCGGGCCTAGCGCAGCGGGGGAGTGAAGCCCCGCGGGTGGTGAAGGCGACGGCGATTCCGGAGCGGGCGGGCGAGCCATCACTGATTGAGCATGTGGTCTACATCATCAAGGAGAACCGGACCTACGATCAGTTGTTTGGCGACCTGGGGAAGGGCAACGGCGACCCCGCGCTCGTGATGTTTGGCGAGGATGTGACGCCCAACCAGCGGCGGCTGGCCGAGCAGTTTGTGTTGTTAGACAATTTCTACGCTTCGGGCGGCAACAGCGCCGATGGCCATCAATGGGCGACCCAGGCCAATGAGACGGCCTACACGTTGTATCCGGGTTACACGGGGCGGAGCTATCCTTACGACGGCACCGATCCGCTGGCCTATGCGCAGGGCGGGTTCATCTGGGATTACGCGCTGGCCAAGGGGCGCACGGTGAGCGTGATGGGCGAGTTTGCGCCGCGGTATCCCGGCGTGAAGCCGGAGGAGCGGGTGGGCTTGCTGCGGGAGTGGGAGAAGGGGGCGGATTTTTCGGGACGGTGGAAGGTGAGTTCTCCGATTCCGCCGCTGGACAAGCTGCTGGTGCGCGATTTTCCGACCTACAACACGGCGATTCCCGACGTGGCGCGGGCGCGGCTGTTTGAGCGCGAACTGGCGGGTTGGGAGAAGGCGGGCAAGATGCCGAACCTGGTGCTGGTGCAATTGCCGAGCGACCACACGTTTGGGGCGCGGCCGGGGACGTCGACGCCGAAGGCGATGGTGGCCGATAACGACTATGCGGTGGGGCTGATGGTGGAGGCGCTGTCGAAGTCGAAGTTCTGGCCGAAGATGGCGATTTTTGTGGTCGAGGACGATGCGCAGAACGGCGTGGACCATGTGGACGGGCATCGCACGGTGGCACTGGCGGTGAGTCCGTATGTGCGGCGCGGGCATGTGGATTCGACGTTCTATTCCAACCAGAGCATGTTGAAGACGATGGAGCTGATTCTGGGGCTGCCGACGATGTCGCTGTTTGATTTGATTGCCAACGACATGCGGGCGAGCTTTCAGAATGAGCCGGAGCTGACGCCGTATAACGCGGTGAGGCCGAAGCAGGATTTGTATGAGCTGAATCCGAGTGTGCAGGCGCTGCGGGCGGCGGGGGGAAAGGCCGCGGTGGCGGCGGCGCGGGATTCGTTGAAGATGCGCTGGGAGGTGCCCGATGCGGCGCCGACGGAGCGGGTGAATCGCATTCTGTGGGGGATGCTGCGGGGTTGGGACACGCCATATCCGGAGGTGCGGAACGCGGTGTTTGCGCCGTTGTCGTTGGATGTGGAGGATGAGGAACGGGAGGAAGAGGAGCGGAAGTAGGGCGGCGGCGTTAGGCTTCGCGCCAGTTCATTTCGGCGTCGGAGCGGCGGACGTAGTTGGCGTCGGAGGCGGCGGGGTGGGGGCGTTCGCCGGCGCGGTATTGTTCGGCGGCGAGGTGGGCGACGGCGCGGGCGACGGCGAGGGGAGCGGTGGTGACGCGGCGGGCGGCGAGTTCGGGGAAGCGCTCGGGATAGGGGCAGAGGAGTTCGACAGCGGGGGTGGGGAACGTCGCGGGAAGCGAATCGAGCCAGGGTTGGAGGAGCATGACGGCTTCCTCGCGCAGGGGCGGAGCGCGGCGTCGTAGAGTCCGCCATAGATATCGCCGCGGCGGGCATCGAGGATGGCCGCGCGGAGCGGGGCGCTGCCGTGGGCGGCCATGGCGCGGAGGTTGGAGATGGCGAAGACGGGTTTGCCGAAGGCTTCGCCGAAGCCCTTGGCGGCGGAGAGGGCGACGCGCACGCCGGTGAACGAGCCGGGACCGGAGGCGGCGGCAAAGGCGTCGATGTGCGTGAGGTCAACGCCGCATTGCGCCAGCAGGCGTTCCAGTTCGACAAAGAGAACGTGGGCGAAGCCGTCGGGCGAGTGGACGATGGTTTCGGTGACCTCACCGTCGCGCCAGAGGGCGATGCCGCCGTGTTCGGTGCTGGAGTCGATGGCGAGGAGGATCATTCGGCGAGCTTCATGACGCGGTCGATGGCGTAGACTTTGCCGTTGGCGTTCATGCCGTAGACGCGCAGGTTGAGCACGCTGGGCAGGGATTTGGAGATGGAGCGGGGGATGGTGAATTCGCCCGAGGGTCCGGTGGCGACGACGCGGTAGCCCTGGCCGCCGACGGTATCCTCGGCCGTCCAGAGGTACATCATCTTCGAGGTGGCGCGCGTTTCGCGCTTCAGCTTGACGGCGAACTTGACGGGCTTGCCGACGGCGAGGGCATCCGACTGCGGCTCGATGAGATCGTAGGGCACGCGCTGGGCGTTGGACTCGACCTCCTGCACGAACTGGCGGCGCGACTCGAAGTAGTAGCTGTTCAGCATGGAGCCTTTGCGGCCGTCGCGCGAGAGGTGGAGGACCCAGGGGCCCGCGCCGGGGGCGGTGCCGGAGAAGCGCTCACCCTTGTAGTCTTTCTTCTCCGTGATCAACTCGCCGGTTTCGACATTGAACCAGTAGACTTTGTAGCCCTTCTTTTCGGTGACCAGTTCGACGGCGCCGCCGTTTTCGAGATAGACGAGATATTCGACTCCGGCGAGATAGAGCGCACGCCCGCCGTCGACATCGAAGTAGGGTTCGAGTTCCCAGAAGCGGGTGCGGGAGATGAAGTCGAACCAGTCGGCCATGGTTTTGGCGGCGGGGGCGTCGAGGAACTTGGCGTCGACGGGGAAGGCCTTGCCGCCGTAGGTGCCTGTGTTGCCGTAGGTCGGGTACTGGCCGTTCATGGTGGCGTTCCAGAGGCGCTTGCGGAAGGTGGGGGTGTCGACGTGGTGGGGGTGCGACTTGCCGGCGCCGGAGTCTTCGTAAGCGAACTCGGCGTTGATGCGCGGGGTGAGCAGGACCTGGCGTTCGATGGCGCCGATCTGGTCGTCGGAGGACTGGTAGAGGATGTGGGTCATCCAGCCGTCGGCGAGCAGGGGGCCGGAGGTGCGTGTGGTGTGGGTGGAGCGGGGGTGTTGGAACGGGTCGTGGGTTTTCAGGAAGGCGCCGATTTCCTTGAGCAGGGCGCGGCCGTCGGCGTATTCCTCAAACTCCTGGACGCCCTGCCAGGTGATTTTGAAGGGCGCGTAGCGGGCGATCATATAGCGCAAGAAGCGTTCGCGCTGGCGGAATTCGGGGAAGACTTTGACGAGGTGGTTTTCATCGCCGGCGAGGACGAGGTCGACGAACATGCCTTTGTCGTTGAGGGCGCGGATGCGGCTGTCGAGCTCCTGGAAGTATTCGTTGTTGGGCGTGTCGGGGGAGAGGAAGGCTTTGCGGTATTTGGTTTCGTCAGGGTGCATGACGAGGCCGCGCATGTGGGTGAATTTCTGCTCGCCGCGTTTGGCGGCGATTTGATCGAAGATGGCGCGGTCGATCCAGGGGAAGGTGTAGCAGGTGTCGCCCATCCAGAGGTGGGGTTGGCGCTTTTCGGTGTAGCTCCAGTGGAAGAGGTTGGCGGGGCGGAGGAAGCCGGGGTCGTTGGATTCAGCGGCCTGGAACTGGCCGCGCTGGCCGTTCCAGGCCTGGACGTTGGAAGAGATTCGCAGCAACCACTCGCCTGCTTCGACGGGAGCGATGCGAATGACATAGCGGTTGCCGCCGGCCCAGAAGCCGGGCATGAGGAAGGTGCGGAACTTGGGGGAACGGAATTCGGCTTGCAGCGTGACTTCGAGGTATGGGTTGCGAAAGCGCGATGCCTCGGCCTCGGGCATTTCGAAGACGATGTCGCAGACCTGCATGGTTTGCGCGTTCGGGCAGGGATTGTTGATTTGGGCGAATGCCGGTGCGGCGAGGAGAAGCCAGCTGGCGGCGCGGCACAGGTTCATGTCAACAGTGTAGCTTCGGTGGGGCGCGGGGCGCGGGGCGCGGGGCGCGGGGTGGTGAGGGGCGTGAGGCGAGGAGGGTGGCAGGGGGTGCGGGTGAGCGCGGGCCTAGTCGATCCAGGAGACGACGGCGCTGCCCTGGGCGGCGGTCTCGGCGTAGAAGTCGCGCAGGCGCTCGTAGTCGCGGCGGAGGTCGCGTTTCCAGGAGGAGTCTTCCACAAAGCCGCCGGGGTAGATTTCTTCGCGGTCCATGGCGGCGGGGTCGAAGCGGGTCATCAATTGGGCGGCGCTGAGGGCGGAGAGGGCGCGGGCCACCTCCTCGACGGTTTCGGGCAGGACGAGGCGGGGCGGGCCGTAGCCGAGGTCGTCGCCGACCTCTTCGCCGCCGAGGATGGCGCTGCGATAGGGTTCGGGGCCTTCCCAGGAGGACTGGGTGAGGAGGAAGTGGAGGCCGTGCCAGGACTTGTGGAGGTCAAGGATGTCGCGGGGCGGGGCCGGTGCGGCGGGTGAGGATTTGGCCTGGCTGAGGGCGCGGATCTGTTTGCGCAGGAGGAAGCGCATGGGCCAGCGGACATACCAGGGGAGGATGGAGAGGCCGGAGGCGAGATCGGGCACGGGGCCGATTCCGGTGTCGAGCATGCGGTTGCGGAACTGCTCGTCGTCGCGGAAGCGGAGGACGTCCTGTGGCGCAATACGCCGCAGTTTCCCATTCATTCCCATGCGGATCTCATCCTGACTGATCCATCGGCGCACGGCAGCCGGGAGAAGATCGGGAAAAAGCCTGACTTAGCCCCGGCTGACGAATGGATTCCCTTGGAGCCAGAAGCGCAGGGGGAGGTCGGGGTAGAGGCCGATGCCGATGCGGGGGCCGGCGGCGACGGGTTCGGCGCGCTCGCCGTGGTGGACACGGAGGCGGCCGCGGGTGAGGTCGGCGCCGTAGTGGTCGCGGGTGATGGCCATGGCGCGGGTGAGGCGGCCGGGGCCGTTGGTGGGGAGTTTGACGCCGCGGAGGGGTTCGAGGGCGCGGATGAGGACGCAGCCGGGTTCGCCGTCGGGCTGGGTGACGAAGTTGAGGCACTCGTGCATGCCGTAGATGAGGTAGACGTAGGCGTGGCCGGGGGGGCCGAAGAGGACGCGGGTGCGGGGGGTGAGGCCGCGGTAGGCATGGGAGGCGGGGTCGGAGAGGCCAGGGTAGGCTTCGGCTTCGACGATGCGGGCGGCGCGGGGGCCGTGGACGAGGATGCAGCCGAGGAGGTCGGGGGCGACCTCGACGGCGGGGCGGGAATAGAAGGCGCGGGGGAGGATGGGAGTTGCCGGGCCTCGGCGGGAGGGAGCAAACTGGGAGGCGGGAACCTGATGCGACTGTTCACGGGGATCGAGCTGCCCGCCGGGGTTGCGGGCCAACTTACTGATTTGATTGCCCGGCTGAAGCCTCATGCGCACATCCGGTGGTCGCGGGTGGAGAACCTGCACATCACCACCAAGTTTATCGGGGAATGGCCGGAAGAGCGATTGCCGGAGTTGCAGGGGGCGCTGGGGGCGCTGCCGCGCGGAGGGGTGATCCCGATTACTTTGAAGGGTTTGGGGTGGTTTCCGAATCCCCATTCCCCGCGCATTTTCTGGGTGGCGGTGGAGGGCGGCGAGGCGTTGCGCGGGCTGGCCGCAGGGACAGAAGCGGCGCTGGAGCCGCTGGGGATTGCGCGCGAGGCGCGGAAGTACACGCCGCATTTGACGCTGGCGCGGGTGGAGGCGGGCTCCGACCTTGCTCCGTTGCGGCGGGCCGTGGCGCAACTGCCGCTGGTGGAGGCCGGGAGCTTCGTGGCGTCGGAATTCCACTTATATGAGAGCAGGCAGGGGGCTGGCGGGAGCATCTATACGAAGCTTCATACGGTTGCGTTGTAATCCAAGCGGGCTCGGGGTGCGTCCAAGGGGGGCGAGGACCGGGTGATGATGGGGAACACGCGAGGACCGGAAGAGTTGGGGGTGCGGCACACCGTTCCCGTACCAACTGTCCCCGCGGCGTCCGTCCCCGCTGCCGCTTTTTCCGACACGCCGCAACATTCCGACGAGCCCGGTGTTCCCACTGACATGGCGGCCGTGGCAACGCTTGAATTCGACAGCGAGTTAATGCTGCGCGTTAGGGCTGGGGATCAGGCCAGTTTTTCGCTGTTGCTGGAGAAGCACCGGACGCCGGTGATCCACTTTCTCTACCGTATGGTGCAGAATCAGGCGGTGGCCGAGGAGCTGGCGCAAGAGGTATTCCTGAGGGTATACCGCTCGCGGGAGACCTACGAGCCGACGGCGAAGTTCACCACATGGCTGTTCAGGATCGCCACCCACCTGGCGCTGAACTGGATTCGCGACAACCGCAACACGCGCAATCAGGACAGTTTGGACGAACAGGTGTTGGACGGGGCGGTGAGGCAGGTGGCGGACCGTTTGCCGAGCGTGGAGCAGCGGATGGTTCGGGAGTCGCGGATGGCGGAGATTCGCCAGGCGATTGAGAGTCTGCCGGCCAAGCAGCGGGCGGCGGTTCTCATGCACAAATATGAAGAGTTAGAATATGCGCAGATCGCCAAGGTTTTGGAGTGTTCCGAATCGGCGGTGAAGTCGCTGCTGTTTCGCGCGTATGAGACGTTGCGGGGGCGGCTGTCGCATTTCGCATAGAGGGCGTCTGAAGGGAAAGGAGGGTGCGATGAGAAGTTACGAACCGCAGGCAGGCTCGACCGGCGACGCGCCCTACCGGTGTCCTTTGCAGGAGGGCGAGCAGGCGGAGCTGTTTCTGGCGTGGATGGAAGGGACGATGACGCCCGAGGAGACGGTGCGCCTGGAGGCGCATGCGGCCGGGTGTGCGTCGTGCCGCGAGGTGTTGGAAGGGCAGAAGGCGGTGTGGTCGGCGTTGGATGCGTGGGAGCCGGAGACGGTGTCGCAGGATTTCAACCGGCGGCTGTATGCGGCCATTGATGCCGGACAGGCGCAGCCGTGGTGGAAGCGTATGTTGGAGCGGGCCTTCCCGTTCCCGTTGCGTCCGGCGGTGCCGGTGGCGGCGACGTGTTTGCTGATGATCGGGGTGTTCCTGTTCCAGACGCCGCAGCCGGTGGAATTGGAGAACAAGCAGGCGGTGATGTTTGACCGCGTGGATGTGGAGCAGGTGGACCGTTCGCTGGACGACCTGAACCTGCTGCGGGAATTGAATGAGGAACTGAAGCTGGATGCTTCTGGCGAGAAGAGCCTCTAGCCCGCGAGAGGGTGGGGGAGGGTAAAGAGGGAGTATGCGCTGGATTGCCACGTCCGTAATAATGGCAGCCGCGTGGGCGACGATGCTCACGGCTCCGGCGGCGGCGCAGTTCCGGCCCAAGGGCGGGCTGATTGCACCGCGCAAGGGGCCGTCGGCGCGCGAGGTGACGCAGTTTCAGAAGCAACTGGAGAGATTCCAGCGGATGACGCCGCAGCAGCGGCGGCGGGCCCTCAAGGCCCTGCCTCCGGAGAGGCGGGAGCTGTTTCAGCGGCGGCTGGAGGAGTACCGGTCGCTTGAACCGACCGAGCGGCAACGGTTGGCGCGGCAGTTGGACAACTTCCGGCAACTGCCTCCGGAGCGGCAAAAGGCTGTGCGCGAGATGCGGCGCAAGCTGGCCGAGATGCCGGCCGGGCGGCGGCGGCTGATGGCGGGTGAACTTCAGGAATTGCGCGGGTTGGACGACGAGGCGCGGCGCGAACGGCTGAGCAGCCTCGAACTCAAGGAACGGTTCAGTGACGAGGAGCGACAGATGCTGAACGACCTGAGCTCGGTGTTGGAACCGGAAGATTAGCCGAAATTCACCACCTGGGCGTGCTGCCTGATTTCGTGCTGTTTGCTACGATGTCTGGATGGCAAATAGGGGCTTTCTGGTTGTTGTCACGTCGTTTTTATTGTGTGCCTCCGCGTTCGCGCAGGGCACCACCTCCAGGGCAGTAGGAACCGTTCAGGATGGCTCCGGCGCTTCAGTGCCCGGCGCCACTGTGCGCATTGTGAATGAAGGCACGAACTCGACCTTCACCACCCAATCGTCCGACGCCGGGGCGTATGTGTTTGAAGCTCTGCAGCCGGGCACCTACTCGGTGAGCGTGGAAGCGGCGGGCTTCAAGAAGTTCACTTCCAAGGGCAATCAACTGAACATCGGCCAGCCGATGACGGTCAACGTCACGCTGGAAGTGGGGCAGGTGTCGGAGACGGTGGAGGTGGCCGGCACCTATGAGACCGTGCAGACCTCGACCTCGGGCAACTTCGGCAACGTCTTCACGGGCAATGTGATTCGCGACCTGCCGATTGTGGGCACGCGCGGGCGCAATCCGCTGGACCTGGTGCTGCGGCAGCCGGGCGTGGTGTCCGGCGCCAATACGGGCGGCGGCACGCACGTGCATGGCGCGCGCGACCGGGCCTGGAACTTCACCGTGGACGGCATCGACGCCAACGAGACCTCGGCGGGCGGCTCAAACTTCGCGCCCATCCGCACGAATCCGGATTCGCTGGCTGAGTTCAAGGTGCTGACGGGGAACTTCACGGCGGAGTTCGGGCGCAACTCGGGCGGGCAGGTGGCGATGGTGACCAAGTCGGGCACCAACGAATTTCACGGCGACGTATTCTGGTTTTACCGCACGCCTCGGCTGAACGCCAACGAGTGGCAAAACAATTTCAACCGGGTGGGCAAGAGCCAGTTTGTGCAGAACATCCCTGGCTGGTCGATCGGCGGTCCGGTGATCAAGAACCGGACGTTTTTCTTCTACAACCAGCAGTTCCTGCGCACGCGCGAATCGGCGCTGACCAACCGCACGGTGTACACGCAGTCGGCGCGGCAGGGGATTTTCCGGTATGTGATTGGCGGGCGCAATACGCCGTTTGGCGCGCCGGGCTCTTCGGTGGACTCGAGCGGCAACGTGGTGGGCGGGCTGAACATCGGCACCTACAACATCGCGACGCAGGACCCCGAGCGGCTGGGCATCGACCCGACGATCAAGGGCTTCGTGGATACGGCTCCGCTGCCGAACGATTACCGCGGCGGCGACGGCCTGAACACGGCGTTCTATAGCTTCACGGCGCTGCAGCGGGAAAAGCAGTACGACACGACGCTGAAGTTCGACCACATCTTCAACGACAAGAACACGGTGTACGCGCGGCTGTCATTTGGCCGGCAGGACACCACCTGCGACCGCGGCAACGGCGGTTCGGAGGCCTTTCCCGGCACGGGCTGCCTGGTGAACACACAGCGCGATCCGAAGAACTACGCCTTCAACTGGCGCTTCACGCCGAGTTCGCGCTGGACCAACGAGTTTGTGTTCGGCTTGAACAAATTTGCCTTCGACTTTGTGACACCGACGGCGGACACGAGCAAGATCGCCATTAGCGGAGCGCCGGTGCAGATGCCGGTGGATTATCTGACGGGCAACCTGCGGCGGCTGACGACCTACCAGTTTGTCGATAACGTGGCCTACTTCACGGGCGCGCATTCGTTCAAGTTCGGCACGAACCTGCGCTTCCAGCGGCACACCGATACGCGCGGCTCGATCGGCGGGTCGAACGCGACGCAGAGCGTGAATTTTTCGCGGACGATCAACGTTGTCGATCCCACGGCGTATGGCTTGCCGGCCGGCATCCAACAGGCCAACGACCGGCCGAACCTGGAAACGACGATCAACTTCCTGCTGGGGCGCGTGGGCTCGACGTCGAAATCGTTCGTGGCAGAGGGCGATGCGTTTGTGAGCAAGCTCTACGACGTGACGGCGAAGTATGACGAGTATGACTTCTTTGTGCAGGACACCTGGAAGATCCGCAAGAACCTGACGCTGGACCTGGGGTTGCGCTGGGAGTGGAAGCTGGCCCCGACCAACGACGACGGGCGCATCCGGCGTCCGAACCTGGGCGTGGCCGCCGGCGCGGCGCCTTCGAACACGCTGCGCTGGGAGCAGGGCGCGTTCTTCCGCGACGACCGCAACAACCTGGGGCCGAGCCTGGGCTTCGCCTGGGATCCGTTTGGGAAGGGCAAGACGAGCGTGCGCGGCAACTACCGGATGGCCTTTGACCGCCTGAACACGTTCGTGATTTCGTCGACCATTTTGCAGAACCTGCCCGGCGTGGCCATTGCGCGCACCGAGCAGCCCGGCGGCCGCCTGCGCAATTTGCAGGTGTTGCAGCCGCCGACGGCCAAGCCGGGCGACTTCGCCCAGCCGCCGGCGTTTTCGCTGAACAACATCACGGTGATGGACCGCAACTTTGAGACGCCGCAGACGCACCAGTGGGGGTTGAGCCTGCAGCATGAGGTGTTCAGCCGCACGGTGCTCGAGGTGAACTACATCGGGCGCCGCGCGCACAACCTGTTCGGGGCCTACAACGCCAACCAGGTGGACATCTTCCGCAACGGCTTCCTGGACGGATTCCGGACCGTGGCGGCAGGCGGCGAAAGCCCGCTGATCAATCAACTCATGGGCGCAGATTCGCGGCGCACGGCGAGCGAAACAGGCTCGGCGGCGATGCGGCGGCTGTTTGCCACTGACCTGCGCAATGGGGCGGTGGGCACGGTGGCGGCGGCGCTGGCCACACGCAACCAGGGCGGCCGTTCGCTGCCCGAGCTGAGCGGGCTCGGACCGTACTTCTTCCAGGCGTTTCCGCAGTTTGCCAACGGCATGAACGTGATCGACTCGAACGATTTTTCCACGTATCACGCGCTCGAGATGCAACTGGAGCGGCGCTTCTCCAACGGGCTCTCCTGGCAGGTCAGCTACACGCTGTCGAAGTCGCTCGACACGCGCAGCTTCGATCCGGCGTTCACGGTGGCGGCGACGGGCAACGGGCAATCGGCCAGCTCGACGCCTTTCGATATCGCCAACCGCAAGCTGAACTACGCGCTGTCGGACTTTGACCGCACGCACGTGGTGCAGAGCTACTGGGTGTATGAGCTGCCGTTCGGCAGGGGCAAACGGATGGGCGGCGATGCCGGGCCGTGGCTGAACCGGCTGGTGGGCGGCTGGCAGATTACCGGTTTCGCGACGATTCACGGTGGGCGTCCGTTCACGGCTTATTCGGGCTTTGCGACGATCGGCAACACGGTGCAATCGACGGCAAACTGCAACGGCTGCACGCGCGACATGGGCGCTGTGCGTGAAGAGGGCGGCTTCCCGTGGTACTTCGACCCGGCCGAACGCGGCAAGTTCCAGCCGACCGGGGCGGGCGATTTCGGCAACACGGGGCGCAACTTCTTCCGCGGGCCGGGGCGGTTTGGGATGGACGCGGCGCTGCTGAAGCGGACGTCGATCACGGAGCGGGTGAATTTGGAGATTCGCGCCGATGTGACCAATCTGACCAACACGCCGGAGTTCGGTTTCCCGACGACGACGTACACGTCGACGCTGTTTGGGCGCATCGGCGGGTCGATCAACAGCGCGGCTCGGCGCTTCCAGTTGGGGGCGAAGGTGCGGTTCTAATATTGAACCGCGCACAACGGAGCCTCGGCGGCAAACTGCGCCGCCGGGCCCTGTGGGCTCAGGAAACACTCCACATCGAAAATGTTTCGATGAGTGGTGCAATGCGGGCCGAAATACGATAGCGTAAGCGGAAGGCATGAACTTTGAGCTCATCGCCTTCCGCTTTCATTTTGAGGCGGTTGAGCCGGTGTATTTCGGGGTGGGCAAGGCCGGGAACGTCATCCGCGGGGCCTTTGGCTTGCTGTTTCGCGAGGCCGCGCGGCAGGTGGGGCAGCCTGAAATTTATGAGCGCATCTTCCAGCCGGCGCTGGAGGAGCAGGCGGCGCTCACGGAAAAGCTGGAAGGCCACGCGCCGAGCGGGTTGGGCGATCTGCCGCGGCCGTTTGTGTTTCGCGCCGCGCATCTGGATGGGCGGACGATCGGGCGCGGGCAGCCATTCCACTTCGACCTGCATCTCTTCGATACGCGCGACCCGGCCGTGGAGGCCTTCACGGGGGCCTTTGCGCGGGTGGCCGAAGCGGGGCTGGGGGCGAACCGATCGAAGGCGGAGCTAAAGTCAGCCGAGCATCGCCTGGTGCAACTGAGCCTGATGCCGAAGCGCGGGCATGTGGACCGTGTGCGCGTGCGCTTCGCCACGCCGACGGAGATGAAGGCCGATGGGCGGCTGGTGACCGAGCCGCGGTTCCAGATTCTGATCAGCCGCATCCGCGACCGAGTGTCGACGCTGCGGGCGCTGTATGGGGCAGGGCCGCTGGCGCTCGATTTCAAAGCGTTCTCGGAGCGGGCCGAGGGTGTCGTGATCACGCGATGCGAGATTGCGCGCAGTCCGGCGGCGAGGCGGTCGTCGCGTACAGGGCAGACGCATCCCATCGGCGGGTTCGTCGGCGAGGTGGATTACGAAGGCGAGTTGAGCGAGTTTGTGCCGTATCTGGAAGCCGCGCGCTGGACGGGCGTGGGGCGGCACACGGTATGGGGCAATGGCGTGATTGAGGTGGAGGCGGTGACGTGAGCCTCAGCCCTTGGCCTTCTTCACGGCCTCGGTGAGGGCGGGGACGACTTCAAAGAGATCGCCGACGATGCCGTAGTCGGCGACGTCGAAGATGGGGGCGTTGGGGTCCTTGTTGATGGCGACGATCGTCTTTGAACCCTTCATGCCGACGAGGTGTTGGATGGCGCCGGAGATGCCGAGGGCGAAGTAGACCTTGGGGGCGACGGTTTGGCCGCTGGAGCCGACCTGGCGTTCCATGGGCAGCCAGCCGTTGTCGCAGATGGGGCGCGAGGCGGCCATTTCGGCGCCGAGGGCCTGGGCGAGAGCCTTCGGCGACGGGGAGGTTCTCCTGCTCCTTGATGCCGCGGCCGACGCTGACGATGAGGTCGGCGCTGGAGAGATCGACGGCGCGCGACGATTCGCGGAAGGGCATCTCGGACTTGGCGCGAATTGACGATTCGTGCAGCTCGGGTTCAAAGACCTCAACGGGCGCGCTGCCATCGACGACGGCTTCGGCGGTGTAGGCGCCGGCCTGGATGGAAGCAAAGTGGGGACCATCGCCCGGGCAGCGGTAATCGGCGTTGAGCTTGCCCTGGAAGAGCTGGCGGACGAGGACGAGGCCGCCGGCCTCGGGACGCACCTTGACGACGTCAGAGACGAGCGTACGGCCAAGGCGGGTGGCGAGCTTAGGGGCGAAGTCGCGCACCTGGTAGGTGTGGGGGAAGAGGACGAGCGAGGGCTTCTCGCGTTCGATGAGCTGGGCGAGGGCGGCGGTGAAGCCGTCGGCGGTGTAGGCGCCGAGGAGGCCATGTTCAATGGAGATGGCCTTTTCGAGCTGGCGCGCGGAGAGTTCCTGGGAAAGCGCGGAGGTGTTGTCGCCGACGACGACGGCCGCTGCGCTTGTGCCGAGAGCGGCGGCGATCTCCTGGCCGGCGGCGAGGGCTTCCCACGACATGCGGTGCCAGCGGCCGCCGGTTTGTTCCATCACGACGAGTACGCTCATAGCACCCTCACTTCGCGCTGGAGTTTTTCCACCAGTTGCGCGGCCTGCTCCTGGGGCGAGCCCTCGAGCATGACGGTCTGCTTGGAGCGCGACGGCGCGTAGACCTTCTCGATGGTGACGCCCGCCTGGAGGCTCACGCCGAGCTCGGCCGCGGAGGTGGCTTTCACCTCTTTTGTGCGCGCCTTCTTGATGCCCATGAGGGTGGCGTAGCGGAGCTTGTTGATGCCGCTCTGGATGGTGAGCACGGCGGGCAGGGGAAGGGTGATGTGCTGGAACCAGCCGTCTTCGAGTTCGCGTTTGACGCGGATGGAGCCGTCCGCAGCCTCCACCTGCATGATGATCGTTGCGTGCGGCAGGCCGAGCAGCTCGGCCACGACGACGCCAGTTTGGCCGTAGCCGAAATCGTCGGATTGCAGGCCGGTGAGGACGAGGTCAGGCGTTTCGGCGGCGATGGCTTTGGCGAGCAACTGGCCGAGGTGGAAGCTGTCGGCCGCTTCGAGATTGTCTTCGACGATGTGCACGGCGCGGTCTGCCCCCTTGGCAAGAGCTTCGCGGATGGAGGAGGCGGCGCGGTCGGGTCCGGCGCAAAGGGCGATCACTTCGCCGCCGTGCTTTTCGCGCAACTGCAGGGCCTCTTCGAGGGCGTAGGCGTCGGGCTCGTTGATCTCGTAGGTGAGGTCGGTGGAATCGATCCAGGTTCCCGAGGCGGAGGTTTTCAACTGCGAATCGCGCGAGGGGACCTGTTTGATGGCAACAAGGATTTTCATGGAGCGCCGCCCTCCGGCGGCTTATCCGTCGAAGCGCTTGAAGATGAGGCAGCCGTTGGTGCCGCCGAACCCGAAGGAGTTGCTGAGGGCGTAGTTGATCTTCAGGTCGCGGGCAGCGCCGACGACGAAGTTGAGGCCGGAGCAATCGGGGTCGATGGTCTCGAGGTTGATGGTGGGGGGCGCAACCTGTTCGCCGATGCCGAGGACGGTGACGCCGGCCTCGAGTCCGCCCGCGCCGCCCAGCAGGTGGCCGGTCATCGACTTCGTGGAGCTGATGGCCATCTTCATGGCATGGTCGCCGAAGCAGGAACGCAGGGCGAGGGCTTCCAACTGGTCGCCGACGGGGGTGGAGGTGGCGTGGGCGTTGATGTAGTCGATCTGTTCGGGGCCGATACCGGCGTCTTTGAGCGCTTTGCGCATGACGCGGATGATGCCTTCACCGGTTTCCGAGCCGGCGGTGATGTGGTAGGCATCCGAGGTCATGCCGTAGCCGACGATTTCAGCGAGAATGTTGGCGCCGCGTTTTTTGGCGAATTCCATTTCCTCGATGACGAGGATGCCGGCGCCTTCGCCGACGACGAAGCCATCGCGGTCATGGTCCCAGGGCCGCGAGGCGCGCTCGGGCTCATCGTTGCGGGTGGAAAGGGCGCGCATGGCGGCAAAGCCGCCGACGCCGAGCGGGGTGATGGTGGCTTCGGCGCCGCCGCAGATCATGGCCAGGGCCTCGCCGCGCTGCACGAGGCGGAAGGAGTCGCCGATGGAGTGAGCGCTGGTGGCGCAGGCGGTGGCGGTGGCCGAATTAGGCCCCTTGGCGCCGTACTTGATGGAGACGTGGCCCGAGGCAAGGTTCACGATGGAGGCGGGGATGAAGAACGGGGAGATGCGGCTGGGGCCTTTTTCGAGCAGGATTTTGTGTTCGCGCTCGATCACTTCAAAGCCGCCGATGCCGCTGCCGATGTAGACGCCCACCTCTTCGGCGATGTCGTCGGTGACCTGCAAGCCGCTCTGTTCCATGGCAAACTGCGAAGCCACGATGCCGAAGTGAATGAATCGCCCCATTTTGCGCGATTCCTTCTTTTCGATCCACAGTAGCGGGTCAAAGTCGGGCACCTCGCCGGCAATGCGAGCGCTAAAGCCCGTCGTGTCGAACTGCTGGATGCGGCGAATGCCGCTCCGGCCGCTTTTCACGCCGTTCCATGTCTTTTGTGTGCCGATGCCCAGCGCGGACACAAGTCCGACGCCAGTAACCACAACTCTCCGTACCAAATCCTGTCTCCGTGAGTGAACCGCGAGCGAGGCGCTCTCAGCGGCAGGCACAACAGGGCCTCAGCCGCGCCGCCGCGCGATCGAGGGTTCGCTACTTCTTCTTGCTCTTGATGTATTCGACAGCGTCTTTAACGGTGCCGATCTTCTCGGCATCCTCGTCGGGAATGTCGAGGTCGAAGGCTTCTTCAAACGCCATGACGAGTTCGACGATATCGAGCGAGTCGGCGCCGAGGTCGTCGACGAACGAGGCCGTATCGTCGACCTGCGCCTCATCCACACCCAACTGCTCGACGATGATCTGCTTTACTTTTTGTTCAACGGCCATGGATCCTCCAGATGGTCCACAAAGATTTGAGTCTAGCGGGTAGGGCTAGCTGCCGCAAGTGGGGGGCGGCGGCGCAGGCGGCCACGCAGCCACAATTCGGCGGCGATCAACAACAACTGCAACGAGATCAGGGCGCCGAGCCACAGGAATCCGGCAGCCGCCCATTGTACAGGAAGGAGGCTAATGGACTCGCCCCCGGCGGAAGTGGCCACCAGGCCGGGACCGTATTGAGCGGCGCGCATGAGAAGCCACACATCCAGGATGCAGAGGGTGGCGAGAAGGATTCGGACGGCCCACAAGGCGACACGCATTAGCTAGGCCTCGATGAGAAACGGCTCGGCGTGGTTGAGCCGGCAATAGGCGACGTTGGGGGCGCGCAGCAGAAGCGAGGCGCGGAACTGGCGCGGGTCGACGGCGTTGTCGGCAAACATGTCGTAGTGGCAGGGGATGGCCAGGCGGGGCTGGATCTTGCCGGCGATGTCGGCGGCTTCCCAGTGGGACATGTTGTTGAAGCCGCCGTTGATGCAGGTGATCATGACATCGGGCTTGTGTTTGGCGGCCGAGACGAGCAGTTCGGTGTAGTCGGTGTCGCCGGTGATGTAGACGCGCGGGCCGTTGCCGAAGGAGAAGACGAAGCCCATGTGGTTGAGGTCAGTGGCATCGGTGGGCAAGGCGAATGTGCCGCGGATCTCGACGTCGCGGAAGCCGAGTTCGCAATCGGGCCAGGACATGTGGATGCGGTCATCGGAGACGCCCTCGGCGCGGTAGATGCCGCAGGAGGGCGGCGGGCCGACGAAGGCCATGGTGTCTTTGTGAGCGAGGCGGCGGATGGTCTCCGGGTCGGTGTGGTCCTGGTGGTTGTGGGTGCAGGTGAAGACGTCGAGGGTGAGTTCTTCGGGTTCGATGAAGACGGGCACCTGGCGTTTGGAATCGAAGCCCTCGACGAGGTGGGCGCAGCTATCGGTGAGGTAGAGGTCGGTGGAGACGGTTGTTCCTTCGGGCGTCTTGAAGATGAAGCCGTTCTGGCCAAGCCACCAGACGGCCACCGCGCGCTGGGGCACGCGGTAGTCGCGGATCTGTTGCATGAGGCTCATGGGGGCCTCGCTTACATCATGGCCGCGGGTGGCGGCGGTTCATCGGGCGAACCGGCATAGCGCATGGGCACGATGATGAGCAGCGCGGCCATCAGAGCGAGCACGCCGAGGCCGGTGAAGTAAGAGGGGTGCGCGAGCAGCGCCGGAAGCGAGCTTTCAAAGAAGCGGATGGTGGCGTCGACCAGGCCCATGAGGGCTTCGCCGGCGATGAGGCCGCTGGCGGTGAGCACGCCGGCGTTTTCGATGCGGATGCGCTGGCCTTCGTTCATGCCGGCGCGGTGGGCGCGGCCGTCGGTGATCCAGCGGATGACGCCGCCGACGAAGATGGCAAAGGTGGTGCCGAGCGGGAGGTACATGCCGACGGCGACGAGCATCGGGCTGCGCACCTGGGCCATGATCATGCCGATGCCCATCATGATGCCGACGACGACGAGCGGCCAGGGCATGTCGCCGCCGACGATGCCTTCGGCGAGGAGGGCCATGAGGCCGGCCTGGGGAGCGGAGAGCTGCGGATCGCCAAAGCCGGTACCGCCGGCGTTGATGTTGCCCTGGTGGAGGACGAGCAGCGGGAAGTACATGACGAGGCTGGCGCAGACGACAGCGATGAGTTCGACGATCTGGATGGTGCGCGGGGTGCCGCCGAGGATGTAGCCGGCCTTGAAGTCCTGCAGGAGCTCGCCGGCGACGGCGCTGGAGACGCAGACGACGGCGGCGACACCCAACACGGTGGCCACGCCCGAGGCTCCGGCGGCGCCGAGCGAGACCATGAGCAGCGCGGCGATGATGAGCGTGGAGAGGGTGAGTCCGGAGATGGGGTTGTTGGTGGAGCCGATCAGGCCGACGAGGCTGCCTGAAACGGTGGCAAAGAAGAAGCCGACGACGATCATGACGACAGCGGCGACCACGCCCACCAGGACGTTGCCGGAAAGCGAGATGTAGAGGGCGACCATGGCGAGGAACATCACGCCGATGAGGCCGAAGACGACCTTGGAGCTCATGTAGCGTTCGGTGCGCTGCAGTTTTTCCTGGGCCACGGCATCGCCGCCCAACTCCTGGAAGGCGCGCCCGAGGCCGCTGGCGATGCTCTTGCGCATTTTGAAGAGCGTGTTGGCGGCGCCGACGAGCATGCCGCCGACGGCGATGGGACGCACGATATAGCGCCACACCTCGCTGGCCATGGCGGACCAGCCCTCATCGCCCGCGCCGGCCGGGATGTACTGCTGCAGGCTGGGGCCCATGAAGAAGAGAAGCAGCGGAACCATCAAGCCCCAGGCCAGCACACCGCCGGCGAAGTTGAGGGCGGCGAGCTTGGGGCCGATGATGTAGCCGACACCGACGTAAGCCGGCGAGATGGCGGGGCCGGCGAACTTGGTGGCCGCGCCGGTGGCGAGCAGCTTGTCGCCGCCGAGCTTGACGACGCTCTTGCCGAGCTGGCCGATTTTGGTGATGAAGTCGTGTTCGACGTGGAAGAGGCGCATGGCGCCGAGCAGGTAGATGACGCCGCCGATGACCATGTTCCAGCCGAGGAGCTTGGCCGATTCACCGGCGCGCTGGCCGGCCTTGTGGATCTCAGCCGCGGCCACCGATTCGGGGAAGGGCAGTTCAGGATCTTCGACCATGACGCGGCGCATGAGCGAGACGAAGAGCACGCCGAGGATGCTGCCGGTGATCATGAGGACGGTGGATTTCCAGTAGGCTTCGGCGGGGTTGAACGAAGCCCAGGCCTTGGAGATGACAAAGGCGGGGATGGTGAAGATGGCTCCGGCGGCCACCGATTCGCCAATGGAGCCGGCGGTGCGGGCGAGGTTTTCTTCGAGGACGGAGGCTTTGAAGGCGCGCAGGACGGCCATGCCGATGACGGCGGCGGGGTAGGTGGCGGCGATGGTGATGCCGGCGCGGAGGCCAAGGTAGGCGTTGGCCGCGCCGAGGACGATGGTGAGGATGAGGCCGACCAGCACGGCGCGCACCGTGAACTCGGTCATCTCCATGTTGACGGGCACGAACGGCTGGTGTTTGCGTTGGCTCATGGGCGCACTCCCTCCAGGAAGCGAATGAAGGCAATATCTTAGCAGGACGCGGCGGGGTTCACCGGGGCGGGTTGCGGGGCGCGGTTGCGCGGCGATGCGGGCCTGCGCCTGCGGCGAGTTAGGCGGAGTTCAGGCGCGGCAGGGCTTTGCGGCGGCTGGCGGGAGAACACGGCTTTGAGCAGGGGCGGGGTCATCATCGTGGTGAGCATCACCATGACGACCATCGCGGAGACGACGCTGGCCGGGAAGACGGGTTCGCCGGCGACTTTGAGCGAGGCGGCGATGCCGACAAAGATGAGGCCGACCTCGCCGCGCGGGATCATGCCGACGCCAACCACGAGGCGGTGGAGCCCCTTTTCGACGACGCCGAACATGGCGATGATCTTGCCGGCGATGGCGACCACGGTGAGCAGGGCGGCAAACTCGAGCACCTCGAGCGAGGCGAAGGTACGGAGGTCGATCTTGAGTCCCATCATGACGAAGAAGACGGGGACGAAGATCATCGACATGGGGCGGATGTACTGGTCCAGTGGCGGCTCCTTGGCGTGGAAGGCCTCGTAGTCGGCCTCCTCAAGGACGAGTCCGGCGGCGAAGGCTCCGACGATGGGGGCCAGGCCCATGGCTCCGGCCAGGGCGGAGAGGGAGAAGCAGAAGCTGACGGCCATGGCCAGCGGCAGGCCGTGCACGCGGAAGCGGGTGGCGAACTTGAGGGCGCGCAGGTGGACGTAGCGGCCGATGAAGATGGCTCCGCCGAGGAAGGCCACGGCTTTGCCGATGATGATGGCGACGGGGGTGAGTTCGAGGGCGGCGTTGCCGCTGGAGGCCAGCGAGGTGACCATGCCGCTGACGACGGCGAGCACGATCAGGCCCAGCACGTCGTCGATGACGGCGGCGCCGAGGACGATTTTCGCCTCGCGCGAATCGGTGCGGTTGAGGTCCTTCAACACGCGCGCCGTGATGCCGACGCTGGTGGCCGAAAGCGTGGCGCCGGAGAAGAGATGCAGCCACCAACCGCCCTGCGGGAACAGGAATAGGGAGACGCCATAGCCAAGGCCCATCGGGGCGACGACACCGATGGCGGCCACCAGAAAGGCCGATTTACCCACCGAGATGAGGTCAGCCAGGCGCGATTCGAAGCCGACCTCGAAGAGCAGCAGGATGACGCCCATCTCGGCCATGGCGGCGAGGATGGCGTCGTGGTGGAGGAAATCGAACCAGGGCAGGCCTAAGAGGAGGGCGTTGCCGAGCAGGACGCCGGCAGTGAGTTCGCCGAGCACGGCGGGCTGGTGAGCCCGTTCGGCCAGTTCGCCGCCCAGTTTGGCGGCCGTGAGCACGATGGCGAAACCGAAGAGAAAGGCGATCATTTCCGCTCCGTGTTCGCCGCCGGCGGCCCAGAGCGAGGGTGAGGCGGCGGCCAGCGCCAGGAGAAGGTTTCGTTTCATGAGGAAACTTTTAGGATAACTCCGGTGCATCCCGCGCCGCCCCCGGCGCTTCCTATACTGGTTAGAGCCTTGCCCGCCACCGCCCCACGCACCGTCGCCGACTACCGCATCCACGGCATGGACTGCGCCGAGGAGGTGTCCGTATTGCGGCGGCAACTGGCGGCAAAAAAAGGCATTTACGATCTGCGGTTCGATGTCTTTCAGGCCAAGATGACGGTCGAGTTCGACCCCCAGCGCATTCCGGCCCAGGGCATCGAGCAGGCCGTGGCCGAAACCGGCATGCGGGCCGAGAAGTGGCAGGACGCCGAGGTTCAGAAGGGCTGGTGGGAGCGTTACCAGCGCGTTGTGCTGGCCGGCGGGAGCGGCCTGATGCTGGCCGCGGCGATGGTGTGGCAGGGAGTGGTGCACGGCAGTCTCATCGAAGCAATTCTGCACCACGACCATGCCGGTGAGTCGATGCCGGCGGCAGTGATTGCGCTGTGTGCGGGAGCGATGGTGCTGGGCGGCGTGTTTGTGCTGCCCAAGGCCTGGTATGCATTGCGGCGCATGCAACCGGACATGAACCTGCTGGTCACCATTTCCATGCTCGGCGCGGCGTACTTGGGCGAGTGGCTGGAGGGGGCCTCGCTGGCGTTTCTGTTTGCCACGGCGGCGCTGCTGGAGAGCTACTCGCTGGCGCGGGCGCGGAACGCCGTGATTGGGTTGATGAAGCTGGCCCCGGGCGAGGCGGCCGTGGTGCATCACGACCATGAGCACCGCATGGCGGTGGGCCAGGTGCCGCTGGGGGCGGTGGTGCGGGTGCGTCCGGGAGAGCGGATCCCCTGCGATGGCGAGGTGGCCGCGGGGGGCTCGGATGTGAACCAGGCCATGATCACCGGCGAGTCGGTGCCGGTGTGGAAGGAGCCGGGCGACGAGGTGTATGCCGGGACGATGAACGGCGACGGGCTGCTGGATGTGCGGACGACGCGGATGGCGGGCGATACGACGTTGTCGCGCATTGTGCGCATGGTGGAGCGGGCGCAGCAGCGGCGGGCGCCGAGCGAGCAGTTTGTGGAGCGCTTTTCGCGCATCTACACGCCGCTGATGCTGCTGGTGGCGATGCTGGTGTTTGTTGTGCCGCCGTTGCTGGGCTATGGCACGTGGCCGCAGTGGTTCTACCACAGCATGGTGATTTTGCTGATTTCCTGTCCCTGCGCGCTGGTGATTTCGACGCCGGTGACGGTGGTGGCGGCGCTGGCTTCGGCGGCGCGCAACGGCGTGTTGGTGAAGGGTGGGGCGTTTTTGGAAGAGGCGGCGCGGATGCGCACGGTGGCCTTTGACAAGACGGGCGTGCTGACGCAGGGTGAACCAAGCGTGGAGCACATGGTGTGTCTCAACGGGCGCTCGGAGGGCGAGGTGTTGGAGAAACTGGCGGCGTTGGAAAGCGCGAGCACGCATCCGCTGGCCAATGCCGTGCGGCGCTATGCGCGGGAGCGGGGAGCGGCGGCGGGCCAGGTGTCCGGCTTCCAGAATTTCCTGGGGCGGGGGGCCGAGGCCGAGGTGGACGGCGGCTATTTCTGGGCCGGCAGCATCCGCATGATGGAAGAGCAGGGCTTTGCGGCGGCGCAGGTGTTGGAGCGGCTGCCCGAGGGCGACCGCCAGGGCGGAAGCCTGGTGGTGTGCGGCACGCGTGAGCAGGTGTGGGCGGCGCTGGTGATTGAGGACCCGGTGCGCGAGGAAGCGGGGCGCAGCCTGGAGCGGCTGCGGCGGCAAGGCGTGGGGCCGGTGGTGATGCTGACCGGGGACAACCGTTTGACGGCCGAGCGGGTGGGGGCTCAGTTAGGGGTGTCCGAGGTGCATGCCGAGCTGATGCCGTCGGACAAGGCGGCGGCGGTGGAGCGGCTGCGGGGCGAAAGCGGGCATGTGACGATGGTCGGCGATGGGGTGAACGACGCCGAGGCGATGGCGGCGGCGAATCTCAGCGTGGCGTTGGGTGGGGGCGGGTTTGACGCGGTGCTGGAGACGGCCGACGTGGTGTTTCTGAGCGGCGGGCTGACGCGTCTGCCGTTTTTGTTGCGTCACGCCCGGCGGACGGCGGCGGTGATCCGGCAGAACGTGGTGCTGGCTCTGGCCTTGAAGGGGGCGTTTCTGGTGTTGGCGGTACTGGGGTGGGCGACGTTGTGGATGGCGGTGGCGGCCGACATGGGGGCGACGCTGCTGGTGACCTTCAACGGGTTGCGATTGTTGCACGCGCGCACCGATTAAAGTTCTCGCTGGTCGCAATTCCTTTCACACTCCTTCCTGATCCGCACGATATGGCAAATGTGGACATGCCCCCGGCGGTTCCCGCCGGCGCGGCTGTTCCCGGGCAATACACCCCGGCGGGACAGAGGTGTTCACCCTGACGGCCGGGGACGGCGACTGTCTACCAAGAGGTAGCCGTGATCCGGTGTGATGGCATCCGGCATGAGGAGAACCAGGCAATGACAGCAACGATTTCCGAGAACAAAGCGGCAGCGGGGCAGGTAGTGGACCACCGCAGCGGCAAGTATCTTGCGTTTCACTTGGGCAACGAGGAGTTTGGCATCCAGGTGATGAAGGTACGGGAGATTATGGGTGTGCAGGACATCACGGCGGTGCCGCACACGCCGCATCACACCAAGGGCGTGATCAATTTGCGCGGGAAGGTGATTCCGGTGATCGACCTGCGGTTGAAGTTCGGCCTGGAAGAGGTGCCCTACACGCAGCGCACGTGCATCATCGTGGTGCAGGTGAAGGGCGAGCAGGGCTCGACGATGATGATGGGGATTGTGGTGGACGGGGTGAGCGAGGTGCTCAACCTGACCGGCGGCGATGTGGAAGACACGCCGGACTTCGGCAACGGGGTGGAGACGCGGGGGCTGCTGGGGATGGCCAAGATCAAGGGCAAGGTGAAGATCCTGCTGGACATCGACCATGTGCTCACCTCGCACGATCTGACCAGTCTGCAGGCGGCGTTGCAGTAGGGGGCCAGCGCTCCGCACAGGGGCGGAATGGCGGTAAAGACGGGACGGGGATTGAACCATGGGACAAGAAATGGAATCATCGGCGGCGTTGCGCGCCTGGAGCGAGCGGATCGACTCGGTCGCGGCGCAATTCGTATTGGGGGAAGCCGCGTCGGTGGACTCCATGGCCGAGAGCCTGGCGTGGATGCGCCAGCAGGCCGACCAGGCCGGCTGGGATGAGATTGCGCGGCTGGCCTCGCGGATCCACGACCGGATGAAGGCCTCGACGCAATGGTATGCCGAGGGGGCGATGGCCGACGGGTTGGAGAAGCTGCGGCGGGCTATTGAAGCGGCCACGGCGCCTAAGGTGGAGCCGGCCAAGCAGGGCAACTCGCTGGCCGAGGACGCCGGGCTGGTGACCGACTTCATTCTGGAGACGCGCGAGCACCTGACCTCGATTGAGAACGACCTGTTGACGCTCGACCGCGAGCCGGCCCAGCCGGAGGCGCTGCACAGCCTGTTCCGCAGTTTCCACACGGTGAAGGGGCTGGCCGGATTTCTTGAATTTGACTCGATCCGGGCGCTGGCGCACGAGGTGGAGACGATTCTCGATCTGGCGCGCAACCACCAGATGCACATCACGGCGCGGGTGATCGACGTGGTGCTGGAAAGCGCCGATTATTTGAAGCATGAGATGAACCGGCTGGAAGCGGAGTTGGGCGGGGCGCCGCCGTCGGCCTCGGCCGATGTGAGCGCCCTGATTGTCCGTGTGCAGGCCCTGAACGCGCCGGGCGGGGAGGACGCCGAAGCCTGCGTTGCGCCGCCACAGGAGCAGGCGCAGGCGGTGGAAGCGGCGCGGGTGGTCCAGGCCGGGGCGGTCCAGGCGCGGCTGGAATCGCCGCCCGTGCCGGCGGCGGCGCCGGAGGCAAAGCCGGCGGCGGTTGAGGCCAAGGCCTCGTCGGAGAAATTCTCGGTGCGTGTGGACACGCTGAAGCTCGACTACCTGCTTGACATGGTGGGCGAGATGGTGATCGCGCAATCGATGGTGCGGCAGGATCCGGAGCTGGCCGGGCTGCGTTCGCCGCGCGTGACGCGCAACCTGACGCAGTTGTCGCGGGTGACCGATGAAGTGCAGAAGACGGCGATGGCGATGCGCATGATGCCGGTGGGGCATCTGTTCCAGCGCGTGGCCCGGCTGGTGCGCGACATGTCGCGCAAGATGAACAAGCCGGCCGATCTGGATCTGACGGGCGAGGATACACAGATTGACAAGACGATTGTCGAGGAGCTGGCCGATCCGTTGATGCACATGGTGCGCAACTCGCTTGACCACGGCATTGAGGCGGTGGAGACGCGGCGCGCGGCGGGCAAGCCGGAGCGGGCGCGCATCTCGCTGCGGGCCTCGCACCAGGCGGGCCATATATTGATTGAAATCGAGGATGACGGCCGCGGGCTGGACCGCGAGAAGATTCTCGCCAAGGCGCGCGACCGCGGGCTGGTGGCCGAGGGTCACACCCTCAGCGACAGCGATATCTACAACCTCATCTTCGAGCCGGGCTTTTCCACCGCCGCCGCCGTCACCGACGTGAGCGGCCGCGGCGTGGGCATGGACGTGGTGCGCAAGCAGGTGATGAAGCTGCGCGGGCGCATTGAGATTCACTCCGAGCCGGGCAAGGGCACGGTGTTTCAACTGAAGCTGCCGTTGACGCTGGCCATCATTGACGGGCTGGTGGTGGGGGTGGGCGGAGAACGCTACATCGTGCCGATCTTCACCGTGCAGGAGATGTTCCGGCCGGCGGCCGACATGCTGTCGACGGTGAAGGGTCAGGGCGAGATGGTGATGGTGCGCAACCGGCTGTTGCCGGTGGTGCGGCTGCACACGCGGTTTTCGGTGACGCCGAAGTCCTCTGACGCCACGCAATCGTTGTTCATTGTCGCCGAGGCGGCCGGGCGCCGTTTCTGCCTGATGGTGGATGAATTCATCGGCAAGCAGGAGGTGGTGATCAAGAATCTCGGCGAGGGGATGAAGAGCATTCCCGGCGTGGCCGGGGGGGCGATTCTCGGCGATGGCCGGGTGGGGCTGATTCTCGATTTGGATGGTGTCTATGGCGATCATTCCCGCGTCTAACCGCCGCGCCGCGGCCGTTGCGCAGGCCAAGCCGGGCGGGGCCGGGCCGCGGCCGAAAGCCAGCGAGGCGGCCAGCCTGGCCGCGCTGCCGCTGCTGGGCGCGCGCCCCACGCTGACGGCGCAGGAGTTCCAGGAGATCCGCAAGTTCATCTACGACCAGGCCGGCATCGACCTGCACGCCGGCAAGGAAGACCTGGTGGCCGTGCGGCTGGGCAAGAAGCTGATGGCGGCGGGCCTGAAGAGCTACCAGGAGTATTTCCGGCAGGTGAAGGCCGACCGCACGGGGAACATGATGACCGAGATGATCGATGCGCTGACGACCAATTTCACCGGTTTCATGCGCGAGCCGGTGCATTTTGAGTTCCTGCGCAAGACAGTGTTGCCGGTGGTGGGTAAGCGGCAGCGAATCGATTTCTGGAGCGCGGCCTGTTCGACCGGCGAGGAGCCGTACACGATCGCCTTTGTGGCGCTGGAGGCGCTGGGGGGGAAGGCGGCCCAGCAGGTGAAGATCCTGGCCACCGACATTTCGACCAAAGTATTGAAGTTTGCCGGCGAGGCCTTGTATCCGGCCGAGCGTATTGCGGGCATACCGCCGGAGTGGCGCAAGAAGTATCTGACGGCCGAGACGGCGGCGCGCGACAGCGCCCTGCGCGTGCGGCCGGAGGTGAAGCGGATGGTGGAGTTTCAGCGCATGAATTTGATGGAGCCGCTGCGGGGCGGGCGGCGCTGTCCGGTGATATTTCTGCGCAACGTGATGATCTATTTTGACCGCGCCACGCAGGAGAGCCTCGTGAAGCGGCTGGCCGAGCACCTGGAGCCTGGCGGCTACCTGCTCATTGGCCACAGCGAGAGCCTGACCGGGATGCCGGTGGGGCTGGAATATGTCGCCCCGGCCACCTATCGCAAACCGGGCAAGCTGCAGGGATGAGGGCGGAGATCATTGAGCGGGAGAGGATGCGGAACCGATATGAGGAACGCGGAGGGCAGGCCATGGCGCAGCAGGTAGTGGGAATCGCCGACTGTAAGGTGAGCCGCGACCCGGCAGACCAACTGGTGACCTACGCTTTGGGCTCGTGCATCGCGGTGATGGTCTGGGATCAGGCCTCGAAGGCGGGCGGGATGCTGCATTTCATGCTGCCCGAAAGCGGGTTGGACAAGAAGAAGGCCGAGCAGACGCCGTACATGTTTGCCGACACCGGCGTGCCGCTGTTGTTCCAGCGCGTCTACGGGCTGGGCGGGCAGAAGCGGAACCTGATTGTGCGCATTGCCGGCGGGGCGCAGGTGATGGACGCCGGCGGCGTGTTCAACATCGGCAAGCGGAATCAGCTGGCGGTGAAGAAGCTGTTGTGGAAGGAAGGCGTATTGGTGCATGCGGAAAACGTGGGCGGCATGGTGTCGCGCACGGTGCGCATGGATCTGGACAATGGCCGCATGACGATCCGGGAGCCGGGCGTGCCGGAGTATGAAGTCCCGGCGCGCATGGCATTCAAAGCGGAACGGCCCACCGCCGTGCCCGCCGGTTAGGCGAAAGGCGGAGGACGGAAACCATATGGCACTCGACGTACTGATTGTGGACGATTCGCCCGCCATGCGCAGCTTCATTGGGCGTGTGCTGGACCTGTCGGGGATGGAGATCGGGGAGCGGCTGGAGGCGGGCCACGGGGCCGAGGCGCTGGAGATTCTGAACAAGAGCTGGGTGGATGTGATTCTGACCGACATCAACATGCCGGTGATGAACGGCGAGGAGTTTCTCACCGCCGTATGCGCGCGGGGCGACCTGAGGACGGTGCCCGTGGTGGTGGTGTCAACCGACTCCACCGGATCGCGCATGGAGCGCATGCTGTCGCTGGGCGCCAAGGGGTATGTGAAGAAGCCCTTCTCGCCGGAGCTGTTGCGGGAAGAGCTGGAGCGGGTATTGGAGGTGTCCCATGGTGGGAACGAGTAGTGACCAGGCGCACGAGGCAGCCCGGCTGCGGGAGGCGGCCCGGGTGGAGCAGAGCCTGCGCGAATCGGTGGAGGAGGTCCTGGAGACGATGTTCTTCCTCACCGTGGAGCAGGAGGTGGACTGGGCCGAGGTGGCGGCCAAGGAGCACCTGTTTGCCGAGATGGACTTTCAAGGGGCGGCCGAGGGACGGCTGGAGCTGGCCGTGAGCGCCGACCTGGCGCCGATGCTGGCATCGGGTTTCTTTGGCAAGGACGAGTCCGAGTTGAGCGAGGCCGAGATTCGCGGCGTGGTGTGCGAGCTGGCCAACATGCTCTGCGGCAGCGTGTTGAGCCGTCTGGAGAGCGGATCGCTGTTTGCCCTTGGGGCGCCGCAGATGATGACCTCCGATCTGGAGAAGCTGAGCCGCATGGATCCGGGCCACCGCAAGGTGTTTGATCTTGGGTGTGGGGATGTGAAGACCTGTTTCTGGATGTGGCGGGAACCGGAGGCGGCCTGATGGCACTGGGCGCCGGCAACAAGGTGAGGGTGCTGATCGTGGACGATTCGGCGCTGGTCCGCAAGATTCTCAGCGAGGCCTTGTCGAAGGACCCGCAGATTGAGATTGTGGGTACGGCGCCGGACCCGGTGGTGGCCCAGGAGCGGATCGCCAAGCTGAAGCCCGATGTGTTGACGCTCGACCTGGAGATGCCGCGCATGGACGGGCTGACCTTCCTGCGCAAGCTGATGGCCGAGCGGCCGACGCCGGTGGTGATCATCAGTTCGCTGGTGAAGGCCTCGCAGGAGAACGCGATCGAGGCGTTGCGTTCGGGGGCGGTGGAGGTGTTGGCCAAGCCGAACGGTCCGTACTCGGTGGGCGACCTGGTGGACCATCTGTGTTTCAAGATTCGCGCCGCGGCGCATGCGCGTGTGCAGCGCAAGCCGATGCCGCTGGGAGGGGCATCGCGTCCGCTGGCGCTCTCCAAGCCGGCCGCGCCGGTGGTTCCGGGCGACGATCCGGCGCTGCATTGTCCCGAGCATTCGCTGTTTGCCATTGGCGCTTCGACGGGCGGCACCGAGGCGATTCTGAACGTGATGTCGCGGCTGCCGCGGAACTCGCCGGGGATTATCGTGACGCAGCACATTCCGGCGGGATTCTCCAAGACCTTTGCCGAGCGGCTGCACGAGAACTGCGCGATGGAGGTGAAGGAGGCCGTGGATGGCGACCTGGTGGGTCCGGGAAAGGCCCTGGTGGCGCCGGGCGGATTCCACATGCTGTTGCGCTGGGCGGGCACGGGCTACCGCGTGGCGGTGAAGGAGGGTCCGCTGGTGTGCTATCAGCGGCCGAGCGTGGATGTGATGTTCCAGTCGGTGGTGGGCGTGGCGCGCGGGCCGGTGGTGGCGGTGTTGCTGACGGGCATGGGTTCCGACGGGGCCCAAGGGATGGTGGCGTTGCGCAAGGCCGGGGCGCAGACAATCGCCCAGGATGAGCAGAGCTGCGTGGTGTTCGGCATGCCGAAGGAAGCCATCCGGCTGGGCGGCGCGGCACAGACGCTGCCGCTGTTGAAGATCCCTTCGGCGATGGTGGCGGCGTTGCGAAATGCGCCGGTGCTGGCCGGGAAGGCCTGGTAGGGCGGGCGCTCCCCCCGGCCCCCCCCCCCCCCCCCCGCCCCCCCCCCCCGGCCGCCCGGGCCGGCCCCCCCCCCGGCCGGCCGCGGGCAGGAGCGGGGGGGGGCCCTCAGGCAATGGCCGCGCGGCGGCGGCGAATGGGCACGGGCAGCTTCAACCGTTCCGACATCTCCTGGCGGCGCGTTTCCAGGCGGCGCATGTCGGGCTGGTAGCTGCCAAGCGAAGTGGCCATGCGGTAGAGCTCAGCGGCCGTGGGGGGCAGCTTGCGGGCGCTGACACCGCGCCATTCCACACACACCGATTCGACACTCCCCTCGCCGCGCGGCACACGCCGCGAGAGCATTTGAAAGACAGCCTCCTGGCCCTCGTGGCTCAGTTCGTTCGGCGTCGTACACAAGTCCAACGTCAGTTTCCCGGTGCGCGCGGTGCGCGAGGCGCGCTGCCAAACCATCACGGGAATGCGCATCCTCATACACCAGCGGCCCCAGGCCCGGCGCGCCGGCTCGTCTTCGACGGCGACAGCACGCAGGTAGCCCTCACGGCGTGCGCCGGAGAGCAAGCGAAGGTGGCGTAAAGAAAGGGGCATAGCTCAACGTGCGGTCCTCCACCGCCTGTTCATTGGTGCAGGCCCCAGTGGAAAACTCTCAAGGAGCGATGCGGAAGGCGGCCATCTCCGCCGTATTGCGAACGAGCAACACACCGTTGCTGATGGCCGGGTTGTTCCACGTCTTGCCCTCAATGGCCTCAAACTTGGCCAGCTCGCGGTGGCCCTCCGGCGTGGCTGTGACGAGCGCCAGTTCACCGCTTTCGCTGATGACAACGAGGTGGCCGGAGGCGAGCAGCAACTGGCCGAAGCCATAACGGCCGCCCTTCCACTTCTGCGTCCCCGTGCGGGCGTCCAGGCAGGCCAGGATGCCCTCGTCCAGTCCATAGAAGTGGCCCTCGTACAGCACCGAGCTGTTGAACTTGTTCTTCATGCGGTTGCTAAACCACAACTGGCGGGCCTGGAACGCGGCGCCGTCGGGGGCGATCTCCACCAGTGCCGCGCCATGGCCATAGCCGGCCGAAACGAAGAGGGTGTTCTCGCTTGCCGGAATGGGCTGGGCGCTGTTCACGTCGTACTCGGTTTTCCAGGGGAACTCCCACAGCAGCTTGCCGTCGGCGGGGTCGAGCCCGACCGCGCGCTCGGCGGTGACGGTGACGATCTGGCGCTTGCCGGCGAGGGTCGTCAGCAAGGGCGAAGTGTAGGCCTGGCGGTCGTCGAGCGAGGTCCAGAGCCGCGCGCCCGTGGCCTTGTTGTAGGCGACGATGCTGCGGCCGTTCGAGCCGCCGGGCTGGACGATCACCTTCTCGTCGACGATCAGCGGCGAAGCCGACATGCCCCACTGCAGGTTGCGCGCGCCGTTGTCGGTGAGAATGTTCTTGCGCCAGACGGTGGCTCCGGTGGCGGCGTCGATGACGCGCAACTCGCCTTCGGCGCCCATTGCGTAGACCTTGCCCTCGTGCCAGATGGGCGTGGCGCGCGGACCGTCGCCGCCCATGGACTCGCGGAAGTCGGCCGGCCACGAGTTGGTCCATTTCTCCTTGCCGGTCGTCAGGTCATAGGCGGCGATCACTTCGTTGGAGCGGCGCTGTTCGATGGTGAAGGCCGTGTTCTGGGCGACGACGAAGGAGGCATAGCCGCCGCCAATGGGTTGCTTCCAGAGGCGCTTCAAGCCGGAGGCGGGCCAGGTGGTGAGGATCGGTGTCTGCGCATAGACGCCGAGACGGCCTGGACCGCGGAAGTCGGCCCAGTAGCTGTCGCCGGCGGTGGTGGCGGGCGCGGCGGGCGCTGGAGTGGCGGCGGGTTCCGGGGCGGGCTTGGCGTCGGGCGTGGGCGCGGGGGCCGCTGATTCGGCCACGGGGGCCGCGGACTTCTGCATGGCCCGGCTTCGCTCCAACTCCGCATAGCGCGATTCGCGGGTGCCGTAGGTGAGCATAGGGCGCGAACCTGTGCCGTCCAACTCCAGGCGTACGCCGGCCAGATAGGCCGCCGCTGCTCCGCCCGCCAGTGCCAACACGGTGATTCCCATGATTTTTCCAATGGCCGCCACAGACACCTCCACTTCCGTTGTATCCAAGTTTAAGATGCCGCGCTGAGCCCGGTAGCTCACAATCCGCGCGTTGCGTTACAGTGGGACTCTCATTTCGAGTCATGACGCCCGACCGCATGCGCAAGCTCGCGCGCGCCCTCGACATGGTGGCCGAGAAGGACCGCCAGGAGCTGGCGCGGCAATACGCCATTGAGCAGGTGCGCCGCGAAGCCGCCGCTGAGCTCTATGGCATCTGCCGCCGCTTTGTCGACGAGCTGAACGCGCTGATGAGCGAGGTGAAGCTCGACCTGGCGCCGCCCGCCTACGAAGAGCGGAACTTCCACGAGTCAGGTCCGAACCTGTTTCAGATCAACCTCAACGGCCGGCTGATTCAGTTCACCTTCCGGCCCACCGACACGCCCACCTCGACCGACAACTACCGCATTCCGTACACGCTCGAAGGCAGTATCGCCTCGTTCAATCAACAGATGATCGAGCACGATGAGATCCGCGACCAGCGGCTGTTTTACTGCCTCGACCGCAACGTCAAGGGCTGGCGCTATCAGGAAGGCACCGCCGGCCGGCAGGGCGTGGTGGACAGCGACTACATCGCCGCGCTGCTGGAACGGCTGACCTAGCAGGCCCCCCCCAACCCCCCCCCCCCCCCCCCCCCCCCCCCCCCCCCCCCCCCCCCCCCCCCCCCGGCCCCCCCCCGGGGGGGCCCCCCCCGGGGGGGGGGGTGGCGGCCCCCCCCCCCCCGGGGCCCGCTAAACCTCGCCGCGTTCGAGCAGCCGCAACGCGGCCTGGGCGCCGAATTCAGAGCGCATGGCGAGCACCCGCGCGGCCAGATCGTGATCGGGCAGCTTGGCGGCGATGGCGCTGAGCGCGCGGATGCCGAGGGCTTCCAGCAGTTCGCGCGCGTCGTGGAGGAACTCGGCCGCATCGGACGCTGATTTCGCTTTGGCCGCGAGTTTGGTGGCGCCGGTGCGGACCGTGGCCGCGTTTTCGCACGCCAGTGCGCGCATGAGCAGCAGCGCCGCGAGCGGGGCCGTGGGCGCGGCGGCGAGGACGGAGGCGAGCGCCGTAGGCCCATGCTCGGCGTCGCGGCTCTCTTCCATCCGTTCGGGCGGAAAGCGCTGGGCGATTTCCAGCCACACATCGAGGCGCGAAGCTCCGGCGGCGGCGTGGGCCATGGCGGTGGCGGCGCGGATGGCCTCGTCGGTGGTGAGGGCGTAGGCGGCGACCGATTCGATGAGCTTGTGGGCGGAGAAGTGGTCGTCGCAGCGCTGCATGGCCTCGATGAGCTGGGCCATGCCGTCGTTGCCCAGGCCGCGCAGGGCCGGGGCGAGCTTGGCCACGCCCGCGAGCCAGGGTTCGCGCACGGCTTCCGGGCAGCGGTTGTACCAGCCGGGGAATGCTTCAAGTATGAAGGCCACCGTTTTGCGCTCGGGCCGCGCGGCGGCAGCCGTGTCGTGCCAGGTGTTCAGCATCACGATGGCTTCGTGCGGGGCCAGCGTGGCGGCCTGCGAACAAGCGTCGCGAAAGGCGGCGGGGAACGGAGAGCTGCTCTTCGACCATCAGATCGATGATCGCGGCGGCGGCGGCGCGCACCTGCGGAGAAGTGAAGTCGCGCAGGGCGGCATAGGCGGGCGAGATGGTCTTCGCCAGCCGGTCAATGGTTTCCTCTGCGGTCAGAGGGGGAGGCATGGGGTCAGGATACACTGCGCCCGGTAGCGGGGCCGCCGAACCCACGGCCCGCTTCACCCCCTTGCTACCCTGGAATTGGATGCGCCGGTTCCGGCACCTATTTTTGCTCGCCCTGGTTGTCGCGCTGGCTGCCGTGGTGGCCGCTTATCGCGCCCAACGCGGCGTGCAGGCCGAGCGCCAACCCGTTCTGCCCAAGGCTCTTCCCCAGGACGTGCAGGCCTCCAGCCGCGATTGGGTCTACTTCAAGGACAACGGCGGCGTTCCGGTGGTGGAGGTCCGCGCGCGCGACATGGCGCGCATTGAGAAGCCCGAGCCGCGCATTCAACTCACCGGCGTGCAACTGAAGCTGTTCCACAAGGACGGCAAGCAGTATGACCTGGTGAAATCGGCCGCGGCGATCTTTGACGAAGCCGGCTCGTCGCTGTTCTCCGAAGGCGATGTGGAGATCACGCTGGCCATCCCCGCCGATCAACCCGCCGACCAGCCCACGGGGCGGCTGCTCACCATCAAGACTTCGGGCGTCGATTTCGATGCCTCCACGGGCCGCGCGCACACCGAGCGCCCCGTGCAGTTCGCCTTCGATTCGGGCGACGGCACGGCCACCGGGGCCACCTACGAGCCGGCTGAGCGGCAGTTGCACCTGCACAACGAGGCGCACCTGGTATGGCGCGGGCGTGGTCCGGCCGAGCGGGCGATGGTGATCGAGGCCGGGCAGCTCATCTATCGCGAAAGCGAGGCGCGTGTGCTGCTCACGCCGTGGTCGCGCTTCACGCGGCAGTCGCTGAAGATGGAGGGCGCCGAATCGACGGTGTATCTCGACAAGGGCCACATCCAGCGCGTTGAGTCAGTGAAGGCGCGCGGCGTGGATGCGCAGCCCAACCGCGAGCTCGACTTTTCGGCCGACCTGCTGCACCTCTTCTTCAACGCCGACTCGCATGTGGAGAAGATCACGGGGGAAACGAACGCCGTGCTCAACGCCAAGACGGCCACGGCCAACACGCGCGTCACCACGGACCGGCTCGACCTCGAGTTCAACGCCGCGGGCAAGGAATCGCTGCTCCAGACGGCCACCGCGCACGGCTCGTCGATGCTCGAATCGAAACCGACGGTGCGGCCGGGCGGTGTGCAGCCGCCGACGAGACTGCTGAAGTCCGACGTGATCGTGGCCCGCATGCGCGATGGCGGCCAGGAGCTGGCGCAGGTGGAGACGCACACGCCGGGGACGGTGGATTTCCTGCCCAACGCTCCGGCGCAGCCGCGGCGGCACCTGGAGGCCAACCGTCTGTGGATGACGTACGGCCCGCGCAACATGCTCGAAGCCTTCCGTGCCGTGCAGGTGTCGACGCGAACCGACAAGCCGCCCACGCGCCGCACGCCCAAGCCGCCGCCGGCGATCACCTTCTCCGACGACCTGACGGCCAGCTTTCATCCGGCAACGGGCGACCTGACGAAGCTTGAGCAGTGGAACAACTTCCGCTACCAGGAAGGCGAACGCCAGGCCACGGCCACCAAAGCCACACTGGAGCAGGCCACCGACCGCATTCTGCTCGAATCCGACGGCAAGTCGCAGGCCAAGACGTGGGACCCCACGGGTTCGCTCACGGCCAACACGATCACGCTCGACCAGGCCACCGGCCGCACCTTCGCCGAGGGCAACGTCCTCTCCACGCGGCTGCCTGACTCGAAGCCGGCCAAGAACAATTCCGCCATGCTCAGCCCCGGCGAGCCGCTCTACGCCCGCGCCCAGCGCATGACGGCCGTGGACAATAACCGCGACCTCACCTACGAAGGCGCGGCCACGCTCTGGCAGGCCGCCAACCGCCTGCAGGCCGACCGCGTGCGCATACTCCGCGAGAAGCAGACGCTCGACGCCGAGGGCAACGTCGTCTCGCAGTTGATCGACTCCTCGCCCGACCAGAAGACGGCCGCCCCGGTGACGATCGTGCGGGCGCAGTCGTTGCACTATGACGACGCGCAGAACCTGGCGCATTACAAGGGCAACGTGCGGTTGAACCAGGGCGGCGGGATGGATGTGCAGTCGGCCGAGTTGCGGGCGTTTCTGGTGGATGAGCCCAAGCCGGGGCAGTCGCGGCTGCAGAAGGCCTTCGCCGACGGCAGTGTGATTATCCTGCAACAGGCCGCCTACAAGCCGCCGGGCGGCGGGCCTTCGGTGATCCGCACGCGGCGCGGCACGGCCGAGCACGCCGAATATTACCTCGCCGACGGGCGCGTGATCCTGCGCGGCGGCAATCCGCAAATGGCCGATTCGGTGAAGGGCACGACGCGGGGCCGCCAATTGACCTGGTTTTCGGCCAATGATAGCCTGCTCGTAGAGGGTGCTGAGACGCAGCCGGTGAAGAGCCGGATTCTGCGGCGTTAGCGTTTGAAGCGCACAGCGCCAAGCGTCGCGTCGCGCGCAGGCTGCGTTGTGCGCGGTAAGTTTAGGAATGCGCAAGCTCGAAACGGCTGAGATCGCCAAATCGTACCGCCGCCGCAAGGTCGTCGATGACGTCTCGCTCTCGGTCACCCAGGGCGAAGTGGTCGGGCTGCTGGGGCCCAACGGCGCGGGCAAAACCACCAGTTTCTACATCATCGTGGGCCTCATCTCGCCCGATACGGGCAAGGTGTTGCTCGACGGCGAGGACATTACGGACCGCGCCATGTATGAGCGCGCGCGCCTCGGCATCAGCTACCTGCCGCAGGAGCCGTCGGTGTTCCGCAAGCTGACGGTGGAGGAGAACCTGCTGGCCATCCTCGAGACGCTGCCGGTGAACGCGCATGACCGGCGCTCGCGCATGAATCTGCTGATTGACCAGCTCGGGCTCGACAAGGTGCGGCAGTCGAAGGGCTACATGCTCTCCGGCGGCGAGCGGCGGCGCGTGGAGATCGCCCGGTCGCTGGTGATCAGCCCGAGCTTCCTGCTGCTGGATGAGCCGTTTTCGGGCATCGACCCGATCCAGGTGCTCGAGATCCAGCGCATCATTTTCGATTTGAAGCGGGCGGGGATTGGGATTCTCATCACCGACCACAACGTGCGCGAGACCCTAGCCGTCACCGACCGCGCCTACATCATCAACAACGGGACGATTTTTCGTACAGGCTCGCCGGATTCGCTGGGGCGCGATCCGGAAGTGAAGCGGGTGTACCTGGGGGACAATTTTACGTTTGAGTTGGGGGTGAGGCAGTAGGTGTGGCGGCGGGCGGGGGCGAAATCCCTATGAGCGGGAACAAACTGGTCTGGGTATTGTCTAACTGTGTGTGCAAGAGGGCGCTGGCGTAACATTTGACATCGAGTACCCCAGGTCTGAGTTCGGTGGCACGGAATTGGTCATTCTTTTCGGTGTGGCGCTTGTGGGATACGGCGTCTTTCGCGGCCCCGGCTGGTTGCTGAGGCACTATCGTGAACAGTTCCCGTGGCGTCGTCTCAGAGTTTGGTAGCCGCTGCTCTCTACGGCTTGGGTGAGTGCGACGTGGTTTGTGCTTCGCATTGCTCCGCCCGAAGGAATCGGGCTGATTCTGCCCGCGAGCCCGGCTTGGTGTTTCACCGTGCTCAATCTTCCCGCCACCATGATTGCCCTTGTGGTGATGAACTTACTGGGCAGCTTGCCGTTTGACTGGCTCCGTGACGCCTGCTCGATCGCGGCGTATTGAGCCGGGGGGTACGGTTGGATCCGGCTTCTGGAGTGGGTTGCCTGGCGGAATGAGGCAGTCAGCCTGAGTCTGCGTGGTCCAGAGAAGTCGGATTGAGTCTGCTAAGGTGCCGGCTACTCATATGGCGACCAACGCGCGGCGTGCCAGAGATGCAGGATCTCTACGAGCCGCCTCCGTTTGTTCACGCGGTAGTAGATGCGAATGGGACTATGGAGGAGTTTGCGGACCTGTGAACGCCGGGCCACCCGCGTTCCCAATTCCGGCAACTCGGCCAGCACGTCGATGTGATCGAGGAGCGATTCGCCGAACCGCGCAGCGGCGGACGGGTTGTCCGTGCTGATGAAATCAAGGATCGAGCGAAGCTCGCTCAGGGCTTCTTCGGTGTAGAGAATGCGGTACGGCACTGTTCGAGGACATCCCTCGCTTCGCTGGCGGGTCGCAGCCGTCCCGCATCGGCAGACTCGACCGCCCGGTCGATGGCCGCCAAGGTCGCCTCGTCCTCTTCATCCAGAAGTTGTCCGGCGTCACCGAATCCGGTCGGGAGAGGTGTAGGCATGTCCTCACGATAGCGCTCTCCCCCCACACCCGCAACGCCCGCGGCACTTACTTTGGCCGCGGCATTGGAATGGAACCCGTACACCGGGTCGGTAACATCCCGCGCGAACTTGTCATCCCCTATTACGTGCGAAACGGCGAGCTGATTCTCCTCGCGGTGTTCCACGGCCGCCAGCGATGGCAGAGAAACCCGCCGCGAAGGAGCGAGGCTAGTAGTGAAGATGCGCCGATCCCGCGCCGTGATAGCCTGTCGAGCGGATAGGAGGTCACGGCGATGGCGGTGAACCGGCGTGGATTTCTGGCGGGTGCGGCGGTGGGGCTGGCGGGCTTGCCGGCGAGGGCGGCGGTGAGCGAGGCGGTGCGGGCGCGCTACGACAAGCTCGACGCGATTCTCAAGCAGCCGGTGCTCAAGAAGGCCCTGTTCCGCGAACCGGTGATCATCGAGTCGCTCGAACTGCTCAAGCTGGGCAACAACTACATGTGCCGCGTGCGGTCGCGCGACGGCGCTGAAGGCATGGCGGCGGCGCACAGCTCGATGAGCACGCTCTACCCGATCTTCCTCAAGAACCTGCAGCCGTTCTTCCTCGGCAAGGACGCGCGCGAGCTGGATCTCATCCTCGAAAAGGTCTTCATTTACCAGTTCAACTTCCGCTTCAACGGCCTGGCGCTGGGCCTGCCGCTGGCCACCATCGAGTTCGCCATTCTCGACATGCTGGGCCGCATGGCGAAGAAGCCGGTGGGCGAGCTGATCGGCGAGATTCACCATCGCCAGGTGGGCGTCTACATGGCCACCGAGTGGCGCGAAAAGCCGGTGGCCGAGTCGATCGAGCTCATCAAAGGCGCGGTGGCCGAATACGACGTGCGGGCGCTGAAGATCAAGGTCGGCGGACTGATGTACATGACCAAGGACATGTACGCGCAAGGCCCGCCGGGACGCACCGAGGCGATCGTGCCTCTGGTCCGCAAAACGTTCGGCGACAAGATGGCGATCTATGCCGATTCGAACAGCTTCTACACGGTGCCCGAAGCGATCCGCGTGGGGCGGCTGCTCGAGCAGTACAAGTTCCGCTACTTCGAGGAGCCGGTGATGTTTGACCAGCTAGAGGACATCAAGGCGGTGGCCGATGCGCTCACGCTGCCGGTGGCCAACGGCGAGCAGGATTACAGCTTCCACAGCTTCCGCTGGCTGATCGCCAACGACGGGCTGGAGATCGTGCAGCCGGACAATTACTACTTCGGCGGGCTCATCCGGTCGATGAAGGTGGCGCGCATGGCGGCGGCGTTTGGCAAGGAGTTTGTGCCGCACATGTCGGGCGGCGGGCTGGGCTTCCTCTACAACATCCACATGGTGTCCGCGGTGCCGAACGCGGGCGAACACCACGAGTTCAAGACCTTCCGCACGAGTGTCCGCTATGAGTGCAAGACCTCGCCGCTGAAGGTGGTGGCGGGGAAGATCCAGGTGCCCACCGGCCCCGGCTTTGGCGCCGACTTTGATCCCGACTGGATCAAGAAGCACGAGGTGGTACGGGGGTAGGGTGGAGAGCGGGTGGCGCGGGGACGCCGGCCACCCGGTGGGTCTAGCGTGAGGTGGGTGCGGATACTGGCGCGGGCAAAGGCGCGGGGATGCGTTGCGGCGTGGGGCTGAGCGATGCGGGGGCGGGGGTGGCGCCACGGCGCAGGTAGCGGCCTGTGACGGTGGCGGGCTTCACGAAGAAGGCCTCGTAGGTGACTTCGGCCATGAGGTGGCATTGTTGAAATTCACCGTCGCCGTTGCCGAGGAGGCGGCAGACGCCTTGTCCGCCCACGGCGTCAGGCCGGAGGCCTGTGGTTTCACAGGTGAATGAGCCCTCCCAGTCGCCTTTGCCGGGGACCTGCAGGACGAAGAAGCCCCACCAAGGTCCGGCGTAGTTGTTGGAGTCGACGTTGAGGTGCATGTAATAAGTCAGGAAACCGGTGGTGTTGGGATCGTTGGTGGTCCAGCGCATGGTGAGCACACGGCCCTTGATGGAGGTCCAGGTATCGGCCGGGCAGTAAGGCGGCCAGAGTTGCTCGCTGGCCGTGGGGTTGTTGGGGCCGAGGCAACGGACGACTCCGCGGAAGGGGAGGTTGGAGTTGGGGTTGGTTGGGTCGCGGGCGGCTTCGACGCCGGTGAATGAGCTGACGGCGCTGTCTTGCGCGCCAAGGGGCGTGGCCGCGAGGAGGAGCATGGCGGCGATGAGGGCGACCGGTAAGGGTTGCATAGGGGAGGCTCCTTTCTTGCCTGCCCGAGTGTAGGGCAGCGAAGGGCCGGCTGGATGCAGGCAGGAGCGGGCAGAACTGGAATGACGCGTCTTGTCGCCCACTGCCCTGTCTGCTAGGATCGACTCGGCTACTCAGCTCTACACGTTCCAGCCAGGATGAGGTGATCCGACATGCCTGAGGAACAGCAGCGGCCGGCAATGGATGTTCTGGACTCCTGGAAGGAGATCGCGGAGCACCTGGGGCGCGACGTGCGGACGGCGATGCGGTGGGAGCGGAGCCGGGGTTTGCCGGTCCACCGGTTGCCGGGCGGGCGCAAGGCGGCGGTGTATGCGCTGCGCTCGGAACTGGAGCAGTGGCGGGGGAAGGCACACAAAAGGGATGGCGAGGGGAACGGGGCGGCTGCGCCTGGACGGCCTTCGGTGGCGGTGCTGCCGTTTTCCAGTCTGAGCGCGGACAAAGAGAACGAGTACTTCAGTGATGGGCTGGCCGATGAAATCATCACCTACCTGGCCGGAGTGCATGGGCTACGGGTGACGGCGCGGACCTCTTCGTTCGCCTTTCGGGGCAAGGAGGAGGATGTGCGCGGGATTGGAGCGAAGCTGGGGGTGGAGGCGCTGCTGGAAGGGAGCGTGCAGCGGTCAGGCGGGCGGATTCGCGTGTCGGCGCAGTTGGTGAGCTGCCGTGACGGATGCCATTTGTGGTGTGAGCGATACGACCGGGAACTGACGGACATTTTCGATGTGCAGGAGCAGATCGCCGTGGCCATAGCCGCGGCCCTGAAACTCACCGTGGCCCCTCGTGCGGCGTTGGGGAGGAAACCGCCGAATCTGGAGGCCTACCAGCTATGGCTGAAGGGGCGGCATCACCAGTTGAGCAAGCGGTCAGTGCAGGAGGTCGTGCAGGCCGGCGAGTATTTCGCGCAAGCGGCCGCGCTGGACGACGAGTTTGCGGCGGCGCATCTGGCGGTGGGGCAGCACTTGCTGAACCTGGCGGTGCTGGGATTTGTTGCACCCAACATGGCCTTGCAGCGAGGACGGCCGGAGATTGAACGGGCGTTGGAGTTGGATGGGCGGCTGGGCGAGGCCCACGCGGCCAGGGGCGTCTTCCTGGCGTGGTTTGATTTCGATTGGGCGGGGGCGCAGTTGGCGTTTGAGCGGGCGGCGGTGTGCGAACCGGGCTCGCCGGTGATCCACCGGCTGCGGGCGTTGACGCTGCTGGCTCCACTGGGTCGTTTGGAGGAGGCGGAGCGGGAGGCGCGGCGGGCGCTGGAGTTGGACCCGATCTGTCCGGAGTCGCACTTCCTGCTGGCATTGATGCTGTTCTTCCGCAGGGAGTATGAGCAGGCGGAGGCGAGCATCCGGACGACGGTGGAGTTGGGAGCGGCGAATCCGCAAACACTGTGGGTGAGCGGGCTGGTGGCCGCCTCGCGGGGAAAGTTCGGCGAGGCGATCGCGCAATGTGAGCGGGCGGTGGCCCTCTATGGACACGCGCCCATGGTGGCCGCGCATTTGGGAATGCTGTATGGGATGGCGGGCCGGACGGAAGAGGCGCGGCGGGCGCTCGAGCAGATCGGCCGGGCGTCGCGGGAGTCGTATGTGTCGCCCATTTATCCGGCGCTGGTGCACATGGCGCTGGGCGAAACCGATGCGGCGTTTACATGGCTGGAGCGGGCTGTGGAGGGGCGCGACCCGCACATCCTTCATCTGCCGGTGAAGCCGATCTACGACAGCCTGCGCGGCGATGCGCGGTTTGGGGCGCTCTTGCGGAAGATGGGGCTGGCGTCGCCGCCCCCTACCGCTTAAAGAACCACAGCCAGAAATACTGCTCGTTCGCCCCATGCCGGTGGCGCGGTTCGAAGCCCGTCTTCTCGGCCAGTTCCACGGCCTGCTCGTCGGAAAACGTCACGCCGATCCAGGTGTCGTCGGGCGTCGATTCGTAGGCGATGCCGTCCTGTTCCACGTAGCCCTGCACCTGAAACTTGAACAGGGCGCCGGGGCGGAGCAGGCGGTGGACCTCGCGCACGTAGGTCTCGATCACCTCGCGCGAAGGGATGTGCTGGAAGACGATGGTGGAGAAGGCGAAGTCGCAGGAGCCGTCGGCGACGTGGGGGTTGAGCACGCTGAGGTCGGCGCCGTTGTTCTGGAAGGGGGGGCGTGGGGGCGGTCGGCCAGGAAACGCGTGGCGCGGGCGATCATTTCGCCGCTGATGTCCACGGCATACACCTCGCCGAAGACGCCGGCCAGCGCGCGCGTCACTCGTCCGGCGCCGCAGCCGATTTCGAGCACGCGCATCTGCTTGGGGTCCTTGCCCTGGCAGATGTTGCCCATGTCGGTGAGGATCTCCTCGGCGATGGTGCGTTCGCCGGAGGCGATGAACTGCTCGTCGGTCCAGTCGTCGCGCTCGGTGTTGACGTAGTAGCGGGCGTTTTCGCGGGCGCGGTCGTCCCAGTCGCGGCGCATTTTTTCGAGTTGCTGGGCGGGGGTCAATTCAGAGCTCATGCTTCCTCTCTATGGTAAGCGGGCGTGGCCGGAGGCGGAAAGGGCGGCTCGGGGAAGGTGCATGTTATATTGAAGAGGAACCCGTGTGGGCGGCTAGCTCAGTTGGGAGAGCACCGCGTTCGCAACGTGGGGGTCGTGGGTTCGAATCCCATGCCGTCCACCAATCCGGTTCGATTCCCCCTCGAATCTTGTTGTGATCCGGCGTGCGCCTGCTGGCAGCGCTAGGCCGCTTTCACCTCGGTCCACACGCGGTCGCGCAACTGCTGCGCGGCGGCGGGCAGCGTGGCGAAATACTCGCCTCGGGCGGCGGTTTCCGGGCTTGGGTAGAGGATCTCGCTCTCGCGCAGTTCCGGCGGCAGCAGCCGGCGCGCGGCGGCGTTGGCCGTAGCGGTGGCGGTGTGTTGGGCGATGCGGGCGGCCACCTCGGGGCGGAGCAGGTAGTTGACGAACTCGTGGGCCAGCTCCGGGTTGCGGCATTCGCGCAGAATGACGGCGCAGTCGCAGTATTCGGCGAAGCCCTCGCGCGGGTAGAGAAAGCGCAGGTGTTCGGCTTCGGCGATGGCCTGCAGGGAGGTGGTGGTCCAGAGGTGGGCGGCGATGAGGTCGCCGGCCATCACCTGGTCGCGCGCTTCGGCGTTGAGGTAGGCGCGAACAAGGGGCTTCTGGCGGATGAGTTCGTCCCGGGCATGCAGCAGGTCGGCGGGGCGGGTGGCATTGAGCGAACGGCCGGACCGTTTCAGCGCCGCGCCGAGCGTGTCCGCCGGGTCGTCGAGCATGGTGATGCGGCCCTTCACGGCGGGGTCCCACAGGGCGTTCCACGAGGCGGGCTCGGCAATGAGCTTGGGGTTATAGAGGATGCCGGCGGCGCCAATCATGTAGGGCGCGCAGTAGGCCAGGCGCGGGTCCCACGGCGGCGAGGTGAGGGCGAGGTTGGCGAGATTCGGCAGGCGCGCATGGTCAAGCGGTGTGAGCAGCCCGTTCTCCACCATCGGCGGGATGAAGTAATGCGAGGGGAAGACGACGTCCCACCCCGAGTTGCCGGCAAACACCTTGGCCAGCAGTTCCTCGTTCGATTCGAATTCGGCGTAGCGGACCTCGACGTGGAATTCGCGTTCGAAGTCGGGGATCGTCTCCGGGGCGACATACTCGCTCCAGTTGTAGACGTAGAGGCGGCGCGCCGAACGGCGGCAGGCTGACGCGGCCCCGGCCAGCAGCGGGAGAAAATGACGCCGCCTCATGCGCGCCTCCAGCGTTCGGCGGTGAGCGTGAGCAGCCCGATGGCGAGCGTGATGATCGTCGAGATGGCGTTCACCGAAGGCGAGACGCCGCGCCGGGCCATAGTGTATATGACCATCGGCAGCGTTTCGCTATCGACGCCGGCGACGAGGCTGGTGATCACGTAATCGTCAAAGCTGATGGCGAACACGAGCAGCGCGGCCGTGCCGATGGCGGGGGCAAGCTGGGGCAGGGTGACGCGCAGGAAGGTCTGCGTTTCCGTGGCCCCCAGGTCGAGCGCGGCCTCTTCCAGCGTGCGGTCGATGGTGCGCAGGCGGGCCATGACGACGATCACAACGAAGGCCAGAGAGAACATGACGTGGGCGGCGATGACGGTGTGGAGGCCCAGGCGCACGTCGAGGAAGCGGAAGATCCACTGGTAGAAGGCCAGCAGCGAAACGCCGGTGACGACTTCCGGTGTGACGAGCGAGAGATAGAGCGAGCCTTCGAGCCACGGCGCGCGGCGCTGCCACAGGCCGTAGGCGGCCAGCGTTCCGATGACGGTGGCCAGCACGGTAGCGGCGGCGCCGATGAGCAGGCTGTTCAACGCCGCTTCGAGCAGCCGCGTATCGGCAAGCAAGGCGCGGTACCACACCAGCGAGGCCCCCTCCCACACCGTGTACTTCGACGAGTTGAAGCTGAACAGGGCAAGGATCGCCAGCGGGGCGTGGAGGAAGAGGTAGGCAAGGGCGGCATAGAGCGAGAGGGCGCGGTTCACAGCAGGCCTCCGTGTTCGGAGGTCTTGCGCCGGACCAAAAGCAGCAGCCCCATGACGATCACCATGAGCACGGCGGAGAGGGCCGCGCCGAAGGGCCAGTCGCGGGCGTTGGTGAACTGGTTCTGGATGACGTTGCCGATGAGGATGCTCTTGCCGCCGCCCATCAGGTCAGGCGTCAGGTAGGCGCCGAGGCAGGGGACAAAAACCAACACCGCGCCCGCCAGCAGGCCAGGCCGCGCCAGCGGCAGCACGATGCGGCGGACGACTTGGGCCGGCGTCGCGCCGAGATCCTCGGCGGCCTCCAGCAGTTCGGGACCGATGCGGTCGAGCACGGCGTAAACCGGAAGGACCGCGAAGGGCAGGTAGCCATACACGAGGCCGAGGACGACGGCGGCATCGTTATAGAGCAAGGGCAGAGGCTCGCTGACCAGGCCGAGGCCGAGCAGGATCGTGTTGATGAGCCCGGTGTCGCGCAGCAGGAACATCCAGGCGTAGGTGCGGACGAGGAAGCTGGTCCAGAAGGGGAGCGTCACCAGCGCGAGCCAGAGCGTCTTGCGCTTGCGGGCGCGGGCGATGAAGAGCGCCAGCGGGAAACCGAGGAGGAGGCAGAGGGCGGTGGCAAGGGCGGCGATCCAGAAGGATTTCAGCAGAATCTCCAGGTAGAGCGGGTCCACCAGGCGGGCGTAGTTGGTGAGCGTCCAGGGAGCGCCCTGCCCGCCGTAGGCGCCGCGCGTGAGCAGGCTGTAGGCGGCCACGATGAGCATGGGGACGGCGAACAGCAGCGCCATCACGGCGCGGGCGGGCAGCAGGAACCAGGTGCGCGGGGTCATGCTAGGCCTCGGGGCGCATCTCATCTTCGCCACGCCACCAGAGGCGGACATGGTCGCCGGGATGGAATTCGGAGCGTGGATTCTGAATTTCGCTGACGAGCCGGAGCCCGTTGGTAAGCTCAGCCTCGACACGAACGCAGTTGCCCAGGAAGGTGACGGCGAGGATCGTGGCATCGCGGCCGCGCGTGCCGTCGCGCTCGATGTGGACGGCTTCGGGGCGAACGCCCAAGCCGTCGATCCAGTTCACCGCGCCGAGGAAGCCGGCGACAAAGCGCGTGCGGGGGCGGTGGTAGAGATCGCGCGGCGCGCCGGTCTGCTCCAGGCGGCCGGCGTTCATGACGCCGATCGAGTCGGCCATGGAGAGGGCCTCTTCCTGGTCGTGGGTCACCATCAGGAAGGTCACCCCCGTGCGGCGCTGCAGCGCTTTCAACTCGCCGCGCACCTGCTTGCGCAGATTCGGATCAAGCGCTGAGAGCGGTTCGTCCAGCAGCAGCACGTCCGGCGCGAGCACGAGCGAGCGGGCCAGGGCGATGCGCTGCTTCTCGCCGCCGGAAAGCTGCGCCGGGCGGCTGCCGGCCTTGCCCGTCATTTGGACCAGTTCGAGGACGGCGTCGACGCGTGCGGCGGCGTCGCGTGCGGGCGTGGAGGCCTGCCCCGGCGCAACGCGCCGCACCCGCTCATGCCGCAACCCAAACTCCACGTTGGCGCGCGCCGTGAGGTGCGGGAACAGAGCGTAGTTCTGAAAGACAGTGTTGACGCGCCGCTCATACGGCGGCAGGTGCGTGATGGCTTCGCCGTGCAGGCGGATGCGGCCCGCGTCCGGCTGCTCAAAGCCGGCAATGAGCCGCAGCGTCGTGGTTTTGCCGCAGCCGGAGGGGCCGAGCAGCGCAAACAGCTGGCCCTGTTCGACGGAGAACGAGACCTGGTCGACGGCGAGATGTCCGGGGTAGCGGCGCGTGACGGCGTCGACCTCAAGCAGCGGCATCGGCGTCAGTATTCCACACGCTTCAGCGAGCGGCCCCACTCGTGGAAGGGGGCCCGGCCCTCTTCCCACAGCAGCTGGCGGGTGGGAATGCGGCGTTCGTCGATGGCGCGGGGGATTTCCTCGTAGAGGAGCGAGTCGTCAAAGCCGGCCGCGGCGGCGTCGTGTTTGGTGGCGGCAAACCAGATGCGGTCCACGCGCGCCCAGTAGCAGGCGGCCAGGCACATCGGGCAGGGCTCGCAACTGGCGAACACTTCGCAGCCGCGCAGGTCAAAGCGGCCCAGGGCCTGGCAGGCGCGGCGCAGGGCGACCACTTCGGCATGTGCTGTGGGGTCGAGCGAGGAGGTCACCAGGTTCATCCCCTCGGCGATGATCGTGCCTTCGCGGGCGACGATGGCGCCAAACGGCCCGCCCCGGCCGAGGCGGACATTGTCCACGGCGACTTCAATGGAACGGCGGAGGAGCGCTTCGGTGTCCATAGTTGTATGCCGGCTGTGGTAAGGCGGCGGCGAACCCTATTGAGGCTAGCGCAAACCAAGGGGCGGGGAAAAGACCGGGCGCGGACGCAAAAAACCGGTGGAGCGGAAGTCCGCGCCACCGGTAAGGGGTTTACGTCCAAGAGGTGTGTCGCACCGGCGCGGAGGCCGGGCGGGCGGAGCCGCCTATTTCGGCCCGAAGTAGGCGATGATGCCGAGCACGAGCGTGTCCTCGCTCTTCTTCGGCATGCCCTTGCTGTCCATGAAGACGGCTTCGTTTGACCAGTCGTGGCGGTACTCGAGCTTGGTCATGAGGCCCTTCTTGTGCTTGAACTCGGCGGTGAGGGTGAACTCCTTGATCTTCTGCACGGTGCCCGAGGTCCAGATGCCGCGGTCGTTGAAGTACTCAATGCGCGGGCTGAGGGCAAACCAGTCGTTGGCCTGGAACTTGGCCGCCCCGGCGACGGCGCTGATGATGCCCACCGAGCCGTCCAGGGCGCGCTCGCGGCCGTAGTCGTAGTTGACGTAAAAGCTCGCCTTGTCGTGGGGGGTGAAGGTGACCACCTGGTCGAAGAAGTGGCGCCAGCCCTCATTGGTGCCGGTCTTTTCCGGACCGCCGTAGTAAGTGACGAAGTAAGAGGCTTTCTTGCCGGTGAAGGCGTTGGTGAAGCCAAACGTCTTGCCCGTGTTGTTGTCGTCGACATTGTTCCATCCGTTGGTGATCTGGACGCCGGTGGTCCAGTAGCTGGTGACGGGTTTTGAGATGCGGGCGCCGAAGTGGTAGAACGGCCCAAGCGAATAGATGAGCGAGCGGGAGTAGTTCCAGTTGAGGTGGGTTTCAGTGGGTTCGGCGCCGGCGCTGGTGACGAACTTGCCGAAGTCGAACTGCAGGCCGCCGGCGTTTTTGGGTTTCACCGAGACGTAGGCCTGCATGATGTTGCGCACGATGTTGCGCTGGTCGGCGCCGAGGGGCTCAAAGAGGTGAAAGATCTCATAGCCGCGCCCGAAGCCCATATCCATGCGGAAGCCGATGGGATCGGCGTCGTGGGCCATGGTGAGGGTAGCGAAATTCAGAGAGAAGCTGTTGGCCTTGGCGTCGAAGGTGCGGTAGCCGGCCTGGAAGCCGGACTGGGGATTGTTGAAGTTGACGTTGGCGTAGGCGTCGACATAGCCACTGAAGTCGATTCCCCCGAGTGACCACGGTGCGTCGTCGGCCGGAGGCGGTGCTGGGTCGGCAGGCGGGGCCGGTGGTGTGGTGGTTGTCTGCGCGAGGGCCGGCGCGGCCATCAAGAGGCACGAAAGAGCGGCTGATCGCAGTAGGTTCACAGTCATGGGAACGTTCAGTCTCCAGGTAATCGAGAGTCAGGTATTGGCTGACCTGCTATGGGCAGGTTACGGGTGGGGGCGGCGAAGCGTCCAATCAAACTTTTTGATCGGTTGGATCAAAGCGGGGGGTAGGAAACGGGGGAAAGCGCGGCAAAATCAGGGCTGCACGGGCCCCGTATCCGATAGCACGGCAACCTGATAGAGATTTTTGATCGCTCGCATAGAAACGTTCTGTTGGGCACTGGCGGGCAATGCCTTCATCATGGGTAAGCCTCCCCCGTGGAGTGCCCAACCGCTCGCCCGTCTCGAGCGGAATGTCCAAGGAGACACAACGATGATTCGAATTCTGATGGGATTTCTGGCGCTTGCCGGAACGATGTTCGCGCAAGGCGACGCCGAAAAGATTGCCGCGTTGGAAGCCGCCGTGGCGGCCGCCCAGTCAGCCGGCGACAACGCCTGGATGTTGACCAGCTCGGCGCTGGTGCTGTTGATGACCGGTCCGGCCCTGGCGCTGTTTTACAGCGGCCTGGTGCGGCGCAAGAACGTATTGGGAACCATGATGCAGAGCTTCATCCTGATGGCCATTGTCACGGTGCTGTGGGCCGTGGTGGGCTACTCGCTCGCCTTCGGGGAAGCCAACGCCTTCATCGGCGATCTGCGCTATGCATTTCTGGCCGGCGTCGACGCCGCGCCCAACGCGACCTACGCGGCCACGATTCCTCATCAAACCTTCATGGTCTTTCAACTCATGTTCGCCATCATCACCCCGGCGCTCATCTGCGGCGCTTACGCCGAACGCATGAAGTTCAGCGGCATGGTGCTGTTCAGCGCGCTCTGGCTGCTGCTGGTCTACTGCCCGATGGCGCATATGGTGTGGGGCAACGGCGGTTTGTTGAACGCCTACCTGGGCGGCAAGATCCCCAGTTTCGACTTCGCCGGCGGCACGGTGGTCCACATCACCTCGGGCGTATCGGCGCTCGTCACGGCCCTCTATCTGAAGCCGCGCAAAGGATACCGCGAAGAGGTGATGATGCCGCACAGCCTCGTGCTCAGCTTCATCGGCGCCTGCCTGCTCTGGGTGGGCTGGTTCGGATTCAACGCCGGCAGCGCGCTCGGTTCAAGCTCGCTGGCCACCAGCGCTTTCGTCGCGACGCATTTCGGCGCGGCCGCGGCGACGGTGGGCTGGTTGATCGCCGAAAAGTTGCGTTCGGGCAAGGCCAGCGTGCTCGGCGGCATCTCCGGCGCCGTTGCCGGCCTGGTCGCCATCACGCCCGCCTCGGGCTTTGTGAAGCCGATGCCGGCGCTCATCATCGGTTTCATCGCCGGCATCTTTTGCTACTACATGGTGGCCGTGGTGAAGCACAAGCTCGGTTATGACGATTCGCTGGACGCCTTCGGCGTTCACGGCGCCGGTGGTACGCTGGGTGCGATCATGACCGGTGTGTTCGCCACCAACGCGGTGAACAGCGCCCTGAAAGATGCGGCCGGCAACCCGGCGGCGCTCGGGCTGGTGGACGGCAACGGCGGCCAGATTCTCAATCAGGCCATCGGCGTGGTCATTGCCTGGGTGCTGGCGGCCGTGGGCACGCTGGTCATTTTGAAAGTGTGCGACCTCACGGTTGGTCTGCGCGCAAGCGACGAGGAAGAGCGCCAGGGTCTTGACCTGAGCATGCACGGAGAGGAAGGTTACAGCCACGAACTTTAACCGGCGGCTCAACGCGCCAGGCCCTGGTTACGGCTGGGGCGGGGCGGGATGAGCGGCGCTGGAACGGGTCGAGGGAAAGGAAACGCGTCATGAAGAAAATCGAAGCCATTATTCAACCCTTCAAACTGGAAGAGGTGAAGGAAGCGCTGAAGGCCATTGGTGTGGACGGGATGACCGTCACCGAGGTGCGTGGCCACGGGCGTCAGAAGGGACACAAAGAGGTGTACCGCGGCCAGGAGTACATGGTGGACCTTCTGCCGAAGATGAAGATCGAAATGGTCATTCCGGCGGCCCGCCTCGAAGAGGTGGTGAAGGCCGTGGTCGGCGCGGCGCGTACGGGCAAGATCGGTGACGGCAAGATCTTTGTCTACGACGTCGTGGATGCCATCCGGATTCGGAACGAGGATCGTGGAGAAGCCACTCTCTAGACAATCGGTAATCGCCGGGCCGGAGGCCGATCCGGTCCGGCGGCAGTTCCTCCAAACCGGGGAGGGCGCACGCGTTCTGGCCGAACGCACGACCTATGTCGATGCCGTGGTGCGCGATTCCTTTGATCAGTTCCTGCTGCCCGTGTATCCGCGCGGCATGGCGGCGCTGGCGGTGGGCGGCTACGGTCGGCGTGAGCTGTTCCCGCATTCCGACGTCGACCTGCTGTTGCTCGAAGCCAATCCGCCCGACACCCAGGGCCGCGAGGCCATCTCGCGCTTCCTGCAATCCATCTGGGACGCCGGCCTGCGCCTGAGCCACTCCGTGCGCGCCCTGCGCGATTGTCTCGAACTGCACGACACCAACATCGAGCTCAACGTGAGCCTGCTCGACGCGCGGTTTCTTTCTGGCGACACGGACCTATTCGGCCAGTTGGAGTCGCGGACGCCGAAATACCTGGCGGCCAACCGCGCCGCCCTCGTGCGCCAGTTGTGCCGCATGACGCGTTCGCGCCACGCGAAATTTCACGAAACCATCTATCACCTCGAGCCCAACATCAAGGAAACCCCCGGCGGTTTGCGCGACCTGCATGTTCTGGAATGGCTGAAAAAGCTCCGCCAGGACGCCACCGCCGTGTCGCCCTGGATGAACCCGGTGGACGAGCCGCGGGCCTTCCTCTACGCCACGCGCTGCTTCCTCCACTACCGTTCCAACCGCGACAACAACCTGCTCACCTTCGATGCGCAGGAAGAGGTGGCGGCGGCCGGTTTCCACGGCGCCCCCGGCACCAACGCCTGGATGAAGGAGTATTTCCGCCACGTGCGCGCCATCTGGCGCGAAACGCTGCGCACGGTGGAAGCCAATGAAGGCGAGGCAAGCTCGCTGCTAGCCGGCTTCCGCGATTGGCGCTCGCGCCTCTCCAACGCTGAGTTCACCGTCTCGCGCGAGCGCGTGCTGCTGCGCTATCCGCACGCCCTCGACAAGGACCCGGCGATGGCCATGCGGCTCTTCCTCTTCGTCGGCCGCCACGGCATTCCGCTGCACCGCGAGACCGAAAAGCGCCTTCAGCAATACCAGGAAAGCCTGCGAGGCTACTTCGCCGCCGGGCCCGATCTTTGGCTGCAGTGGCAGGATCTGATGTCGCTGCCCCACACCTCCTTCGCCCTCAGGGCAATGCATGAAACCGGCGTCCTGGGGCTGCTCTTCCCCGAATGGACCGACATCGAATGCGAGGTCATCCGCGATTTCAACCACCGCTACACGGTGGACGAACACACCCTGATCACCATTCAGAACCTGGAGGAGCTGCGCGGCACCGAAGACCCGGCCCGCAAGCGCTTCGCGGCGCTGCTCGAAGAGCTGCCCGGGCTGGCCCTGCTCAACTGCGCCCTGCTCTTCCACGATGTCGGCAAGGGCGACCAGGACTCGGCCGAAAGCCACTCCATCGCCTCGCGGCGCATCGCTGAAGGCGCGCTGCGGCGCATCCACGCCCCCCAGGAGGCCATCGAGACCATTGGCTTCCTGATTGAACATCATCTCGATCTCTCCGCGGCCATGACTGGGCGTGATCTCGAAGACGAGGCCACCGCCCTCTATCTGGCCCACCGCGTGGAGACGATCGAGAAGCTGAAGTACCTCACACTGCTCACCTACGGCGACGTCGGCGCGGTCCACCCGACGGCGCTCAGCCCGTGGCGGCTGGAGCAGTTGTTCCGCGTCTATGCCGTGGCCTACCGCGAACTGACGCGCGAGCTGGAAACCGAACGCATCGAGTCACAGCCGGCCTCCCCCGAGCAGGAGGCGTTCCTCAAGGGCTTCCCCACGCGCTATCTGCGCACCCACAGCGACAGCCAGATCCGTACCCACCTCCAGATGGATGACCTGCGCAAGGCCTCCGGCGTGGCGCTGGACATCCGCCGCGCGGGCGGCGTTTACGAGCTCAGCATCCTCACCAAGGACCGCCATTTCCTGTTCGCCTCAATGGCCGGGGCGCTGTCGGCCTTCGGGTTGAACATTCTCAAAGCGGAGGCCTTCGCCAACCAGCAGGGCACCGTGCTCGACACCTTCGTCTTTGCCGACCCGGCGCGCAGCCTGGAGTTGAATCCGCCGGAAATGGACCGCCTCAAGCACACCCTGGAGCGGGTCGTGCTGGGCAAAATCGAGGTCCGCGACCTGTTGAAGAACCGCCCCAAACCGGCCCCCCCGAGCAAGGGCGCGCGCATTGCCCCGCGCGTCAGCTTCGACAATGACGCTTCTCACTCGGCGACGCTGGTCGAGGTGGTCGCCGAAGACCGTCCCGGCCTGCTCTACGACATGGCCAGCGCCTTCAGCGAAGCCGGCTGCTCCATCGAGGTCGTGCTCATCGACACCGAGGCGCACAAGGCCATCGACGTGTTCTACATCTCCTCGGATGGCAGGAAACTTCCCGAAGAGCGCCTGGACGCTCTGCGCGCGGGGCTGTTGAAAGCCGTCGGCCAGTAGGCCCCCGCTCACGTGTGTAACATCGCACGCCGCCCGCGCGCCTTTTAACACTTCGCCTATCGGGTGATGCGGGGCGAGTTCCGTACAATAGGCCCTGCATGAGTTCCCAGATTGAAGTCCAAGAGCCGCCCTCCCGGCGCAGGTTCTACCTGGCCGGCATCTATGGACTGTGGGCGTTGATGGGCGCTGCGTTGTCGCTGCCCGCCGCCGTTTATTTGCTGCTGCCGCCCTCGGTGTCGCGCAAGGAAGAGTGGATCGAAGTCGGCGACATCGGCTCGCTCGCCCCGGGGCAACCGGAGGAGATGACCTTCCAGCGCGTGCGCAAGGACGGTTGGAAGCTGATTACCGAAAAGGCCACCGCCTGGGTCACGCGCGTTTCAGACAAGGAAGTGGTCGCCTACACGCCGATGTGCACCCACCTCGGCTGCGCCTACCACTGGGATGAAAAGAACAAGCATTTTCTCTGCCCCTGCCATACCTCGGCCTTCGGCCTCGACGGCAAGGTGCTGATGGGTCCGGCGCCGCGCGCCCTGGACCGCTACCTGGTGAAGATCGACGGTTCCAAGCTCTACGTCGGTGGCGTCAAGCAAGGCGACGAGGCTTAGGAGGCGGGCATGGTGCGCATCATTCTGGATTGGCTCGACCATCGCACGGGCCTTGAGACCGCGGTCAAGGACTTCATGCTGGAAGAGATTCCGGCCTCCTCGGGCTGGCCGCAGGTGTTCGGCTCGATGGCGATGTTCTTTTTCATGCTGCAGGCCGTCACCGGACTGCTGCTCAGCTTCAACTACGCGCCCACGCCGGGCGAGGCCTACAACAGCCTGCAGTTCATCATGAATGAGCTCACCGGCGGCCGCTTCATCCGCGGACTGCATCACTGGGGCGCCTCGATGATGATTGTCGTCGTCGCCCTGCACATGGCCCAGGTCTTCCTCTGGGGCGCCTATAAGAAGCCCCGCGAAGCCACCTGGATGGTGGGCGTCGTGCTGCTGCTGATCACCCTCGGCTTCGGCCTCACCGGCTACCTGCTGCCGTGGGACAACCGCGCCTACTGGGGCACGGTGGTCGCCACCCAGATCGCCGCCAAATCGCCCGGCATCGGCGATTACCTGACGCGCCTGCTGGCCAGCTCCGATGGCATCGGCGTGGTCACCTTCGCCCGCTTTTACGCCATGCACGTGATGCTGCTGCCAGCCGCCATGGTCGGGCTGATGATGCTGCACGTCATCCTCGTGCGGCGACACGGCGTGGCCCCGGCCCCCGGCGACACGCTGCCCAAAAAGAAGTTCTACCCCGGCCAGGTGTTCAAAGACACCGTCGCCATCTTCATCGGCTTCTGCATCCTCATGGCGCTGGCCATCACCATGCACGCCCCGCTGGAAAAACTGGCCGACCCCACCGACATCAGCTACATCCCACGCCCGGAGTGGTATTTCCTCTGGCTCTTCCAGATGTTGAAGCTCTTCGAAGGGCCGATGGAAGTGGTCGGCACGCACATCATCCCCGGCCTCGCCGTGGGCCTGCTCATGCTGCTCCCCTTTCTCGACCGCGGCAAAGTGGCCCGCCTGGCTGACCGTAAACTGGCCTTCGCGGCCCTGCTCCTGGTGGCCACCGCCCTGGGCGGGTTGACCACGGCCGCCATCAATTCCGCCCCGCCCAGCGCCGTGAGCCATGGCGGCGAAATGGCTGGGGCCGCCTGGCACACACTGCCGCCCTCCGAACTCGCCGGACTGGCTCACTTCCGCAAACAGAACTGCCTGGCCTGTCACGCCGTCGGCGCCGAAGGCGGCAAGCTCGGGCCCGATCTGCTCCAACTGCCCCAGAAACGCACTATCGGCGAACTGGTGGCTTTCTTCAAGAACCCGCAGCAACTCCGCCCCGGTACCAATATGCCCCCGGTCACCATTCCCGGACCGCAGCTAAACGACCTGGCCTCGTTTGTAGTGAAACTCGATGCCGGGAACGCGCAAGGCCTGCTGGCGGCGCCGAAAACCGTCGCCGAAGGTGCGGTTGTCTATCAGAACAATCGTTGCAACATGTGCCATGTGGCCAACGGAAATGGCAGCAAGTTGGGTCCGCCGCTGAACGGAGTGGGGAAAAAGCGCACACGCCAGTGGCTGCTGGAGCACTTTGTCGACCCGCAAAAGCTCAGCCCAGGCTCCACCATGCCCCCTTACCGGTTGCCGGAAAAGGACTTGGCGGCGCTGACGGATTTTTTGATCGAGCTCCCTTGATCGCTGCTCTCGCCTTGCGTGTGGGGGCCGATATGGTGAATGAGATCCACCATGTCCCTCTTCGCCTGGCAAGAAAACTACGCACTCCAAGTTCCAAGGATCGATGACGAACACAAGCTGCTGTTCGCGGCTGGCGACAAACTCCACAAAGCGATTGTGACGGGGAAAGCAGCCGCACTCCTGGAACCGTTGATCGACGAGCTGGCCGACTACGGCCGCACCCACTTCGCCCATGAGGAAGAGTTCATGGTCGAGATCCGCTATCCCCGCATCATGGCTCACAAAGGGGAACACCAGGCGTTCACCAAGCGCGTGGAGGTGTTCCGCCAGGCCGTGCACGCCGGCGACCGTTCGCTTGCCCTGAACATCCTCCAGTTCCTCAAGAACTGGCTGGTGGAGCACATCGGAACCTCCGACGCACAGGTCAGGGAGCACTTGCAAAAGCAACCTGGCTCAGGCGCCACCGCGGTGAACGTCTAAAGGATGGGAACACGATGCCATTCACCTGGCCCGAGGACTGCACATACGGAGACGGGACGATGGCGGAGGAGCATCGCGAGTTGATTGGGCTGGTGCGGAAACTGGAGGAGGGGCTGCACGCCGGCCTGGCCCAGGCGGAACTGCTGGCCAGGATGGACCGCGCCTTGGCCCTGCTACGCACTCACCTCGACGCCGAGGAGGCGGCACTGCGTGCGGCCGGTTACCCCCATCTCGGCGCCCACCGGGCCCAGCACGACGACATGACAAGAGCGCTGCTGGAGTTCCGCGCCAACGTTGGGGCGGGAACGGCCCAAATCACCGAGAGTGTGCTCCACTTCGTGTTCCAGTGGTTCAGAACTCACAGCAAATACGAAGACCGCGCGGCGGCGGAGTACCTGCGCTCGCTAGCCGCGGCGCCCTAACCACGCAGCGCTTCTTCAATGGCGCCCAACGCGGCGGCGCACTCCGCCTGCGACACGTCATGATGAGTAACCAGCCGCACCGTGCTGGCCCCCACGGCGTTGGCCATCACTCCGGCCCGCGCCAGCCGCTGGCTGCATTCGGCCCCGCTGAGCCCGCGCGCCGCGACGTCGAAAATCACAATGTTCGTCTGCACGGTGGCCATGTCCACCGACACCCCGTCAATGCGCAACAGGCCCTCGGCCAGCAAGCGCGCGTTGGCATGGTCCTCGCCGAGCCGCTTCGGCATCTCCTCCAATGCGATCAGTCCGGCCGCGGCCAGCACACCCGCCTGGCGCATGCCGCCCCCCAGGCGCTTGCGATACAGGCGCGCCTGGTCCATCGCCTGACGCGTTCCCGCCAGCAGAGAGCCGACCGGAGCGCACAGCCCCTTGGACAGGCAGAACATCACCGTATCCACCTCGCGGGCAAGGCGCGCAACCTCCACGTCTAGATAGGTGGCCGCGTGGAAAACGCGCGCCCCGTCCAGATGCACCGGCAGTCCCAGCGCATGAGCGCGGGCGCAGATGTCGTCCATCACCTCCAGCGGCGTCACCGTGCCCCCGGCCATGTTGTGCGTGTTCTCCAGCGCGATCATGCCCGTCGGCGCGGCGTGCGGCGAGAGCGGCTTGAGGTGGGGCTTCAGATGGTCCCAGGTGAGGATGCCGCCGGCGGCCGTCACGGGCCGCGCCAGGCACCCGCAAAACCAGGCCATCATGGCCAGTTCGTAGTTGAACACGTGCGAGCGCGTCTCGCACAGAATCTCCTGGCCGTGCGTGGAGTTCACCTTGAGGCCGATCGTGTTGCCCATCGTCCCGGTGGGAACAAATAGCGCCGCCTCCTTGCCAAACACCTCGGCGGCGCGGGCTTCCAGGCGGTTGACGGTGGGGTCTTCCTGATACACGTCGTCGCCCAGTTCGGCCGTGGCCATCGCCTCGAGCATGGCCCGAGTGGGCTTGGTGACGGTGTCGCTGCGGAGGTCGATCCTTTGGGGCATGTGTTCTTCCGGGCTCTCTTCCTCAAACCAGAAATTCCTGAAATACCTCGTTGGAGAGCAAAACGCCACGCGGCGTCAGGCGCACGCGCGTGCCGTCGCGCTCCAGCAGGCCGTCGCGCATCAGCCTGCGGAACCGCTCGCCATATTCGCCTTCATCCTCAGCGCTCACCTCCACACCCGAGGCCAGCCGCAGGCCGACGAAAAAGCGTTCCGCCGCGGGCTCGGCCGGAGTCTCCGCCGTCACTGGCGAGCGGCCCGATTCCAGCGCCGCCACATATTCCCGCACATCTTCGGCGTTCTGGCGGCGCAGCCCGCCGAGGCACGCATGGGCGTCGGCGCCAAAGCCGGCATACTCTTCCAGGCGCCAGTATTTCAAATTGTGCCGCGACTCCTCGCCGGGACGGGCGAAGTTGGAGATTTCATACCGTTCTATCCCTGATTCGCGCAGGCGCTCCACGGCGCGCTCGTAGAGCTCCACCTGCAACTCGTCCCCCGGCACCTCGCCCGCCCCATAACGCGCGCCGTTGTTGAGAATCTCCAGCCCCAGCCGCGAGTCTTCGTCCACCTCAAGCATGTAGACGCTCACATGCGGCACGTCGAGCCGGGCGATCCAATCGAGCGAGGTCTCCCAGGAGTCGCGCGTCTGGCCGGGGAGTCCGCAGATGAGGTCGAGGTTGATGCCGTCGATGCCTGCCGCGCGCAGCGTGGCCACATCGGCCGCCGCGACCTCGGCGGTATGCCGCCGGCCCGTGCGCCGAAGTTCGGCTTCGACAAAACTCTGCGTGCCCAGGCTCACGCGGTTGATGCCCGCCGCCCGCCATGCCTGCGCCAGCTCAGCGGACACCTCCCCCGGCGCCGCCTCCAGAGTCGCTTCCCGCCAGGGTTGTCCGGGAATGGCCGCCAGCAGCCGCCCCAACACCTCCGCCGGGATGCGCGACGGCGAACCACCGCCAAGGTAGACGGTCTCCGGCGTCCACGGCCAGGCAAAGGCGGCCAGCTCAGCCAGCAGCGCGGCCTCATAGCGCGGCTCCCACTCGCGCGGCAACACGCCGCTGGCAAAGTTGCAGTAGGTACACTTCTGCCCGCAAAAGGGCCAGGAGAGGTAGACGCCGGGCACGGCCTTACAACTCGATCGTCTCGCCGAGCTGTTGTGAGATCACGTCGCCCATCAACTCGCGCAGCGTGCGCCCGTTGGCGGCCAGCACAAATGCCCCCGCGCCTCCACCCAATCCAGCTTGAAACTGGTCGTCAGCGCCGACACCCAGATTTGGCGCACCGGCGCGTTGGGGCTCACCACGAACTTCGCCGGATGGTCGTCAAACTCCACCGTCAGCGCGCCGTTATTCAGGTCGGCCTCGAACGCACGATCACCAGGGGCGGTGAGGGCGCGGAACAGATCGTCAAGCGCGGCGTCGGCCTGCAGGCGAAAGGAGTGTTCGTCCATGGGGAGGTTGCGGCTTCCCTTCCAAGGTAGCAGACGATGAGCGGCCTGGAGAAGGCATCCAACGGCCTGCCGCGAGCATCTGATACCCTACGACTATTCCCATGAAAGCTGGCTGCCTCCGCTATACCTCTCTCCCCGCGACCAGCAAGCTCTATGCGGATTTTCTCTATCACTTTGATCGCGTTCGGCCCTTCTATCACCGTTACCACGCCGACCGCGCGGCCCAGGCCGAGGTGGCCCGCGAGATCAACTATCCCCCCGAAATGCGCCACTCCATGGTGGCCGCCCTGCGCAAGTACAACGGCGATTCGCCCAATCTTCACCTTCTCGCCCAGCCCGGCACCGTGGCCATCGTCACCGGCCAGCAGGTGGGCCTGTTCAGCGGCCCCAGCTACACCATCCACAAAGCGCTTACCGCTGCGCGCATGGCTGCTGAACTCACCGCCAACGGCATCCCCGCGGTGCCCATCTTCTGGCTCGCCACCGAGGATCACGACTTCGAGGAAGTGAGCCACGTCTGGTCGTGCACGCCGGCCCACGAGCCGCTGCGTTTCGACGTCGAGGCCAAGGCCAACGGAAAACCGCGGCCGGTCGGCGGCGTGGCCGTGGAGTCCTATCCCACGGCGGCGCTGCGCGAGTCCTTGCAGGACTTCCCGTACGGCGGCGATGTCGCCGCGCTGGTGGAAGAGGCTTACCGTCCGGGGCGCACCATGGGCGAGGCCTTCGCCTGCCTGTTGAAGAAGCTGCTCCCGCACGCCGGGCTGATCCTCATGGACCCCCTGCAGCCGGAGATCCGCGCCCTGGCCGCGCCCTTTCTGCGCGAGGCCGTGCACGCCGCGCCCGACCTCATTCAGGACGTCATCGCCCGCAACAAGACGCTCGAGGCTTCGGGCTATCACGCCCAGGTCCACCTCGAAGACAAGTCCTCGCTCTTCTTCCTGCTTGAGAACGGCGAACGCCAGCCGCTGCGCCGCGAGGGCGGGCAATATGCCGCCGGCAGCCGCCGCTTCTCGGCCTCCGATCTGCAGGCGCGCGCCGCTGAGCTTTCCCCCAATGCGCTGCTGCGTCCCGTGATGCAGGACTACCTGTTGCCGACGCTGGCCTACGTCGGCGGCCCGGCCGAACTGGCCTACCTCGCCCAAAGCGAAGTGATCTACCGCAAACTCCTCGGCCGCTTCCCGCTGGTCATGCCGCGCGCCGGCTTCACGCTGCTCGACGCCAAGGGCGCCAAGCTGATGGACCGCTACGGGCTGCACCTGACCGATTTCTTTGACTCCTCGGTGGCCCTGCGCGAGAAGATCGCCCACAAGCTCGTCCCGCCGCAATTGAACCAGCGCTTCGTCGAGACCCGCGCCGACCTCACCGCCGCCATGGCCGGCCTCGACGCCGAGCTGCTCGCCCTCGACCGCACCCTCGAAGCGGCCTTCCAAAAAAGCCGCGCCAAGATCTTCTACCAGTTGGGCAAAATCGAGTCCAAAGCCGCCCGCGAAGCCCTCCGCCGCGACGGCCGCGCCAACGCCGACGCGGCCTACCTGGAAGGCCTCATCTATCCCATCAGCACCTCCAAGAACGCTTCTACACCATCCTCCCCTTCCTCGCCCAGCACGGCCTCGACCTGGTCGACCGGCTGCATCACCAGATCTGTCTCGATTGCCCCGACCACCTGATTGTGACGCCGTGATACGCTGGCCCTTCCATGGCCACTAATCTCGTCAAGCGCGCCCTCAAAGAGGGCAAGGTGCAGTACGGCACCAACTTCGGGCAGTTCCGCTCGCAGGACGTTCTGAAAATCTTCGCCCAGGCTGGTTTTCACTGGGCCTTTGTGGATTGCGAGCACGGCGGCTTTGACCTCGAGACCGTTCAGGACCTCTGCCGCATCGCCCCGTTTGTCGGCTTCACGCCCATCCTGCGCGTTGCCGACCTGCAGTATTCACTCGTCGCCCGCTCGCTCGATGTCGGCGCGCAAGGCATCATCTTCCCCCGCGTCGAATCGCCCGAACTGCTCGAAAAGGCCGTCTCCTGGTGCAAGTTCCCGCCTCAGGGCATCCGCGGCTTCGGCTTGAACGCCTTCCATTTCAACCACCAGCAGTTGAGCATGCCGGAGATGATCGACCATCTGAACGAAGAGACACTGGTCGTGCTGCAGATCGAAACCAAGAAGGCCCTCGATGCGCGCGAAGAGCTGCTCGCCGTGCCCGGCATCGACGCCGTCATGATCGGCCCGGCCGACCTTTCGATCTCCCTCGGTTGTCCGGGCGAGTTTCAATCGCCGCTTGTGGTCGACGCCATGGAGGCGATCAAGGAGAGCTGCAACCGCCGCGGCATCGCCCCCGGCACGCAAACGCGCACCCTCAAAATGGCCCGCTTCTGGAAGGAGCGCGGCATGCGTTTCCTCGGCTGCTCAAGCGACACGGGCATGTTGTTTGACCGCGCCAAAGAGCTCATCACCGAACTCGAAAATTAGTTTTCCCTTTCCCGGCAACCCCTTGGCGGTGTCGCGCGGCGGCTGGCCGCGGCCCGTGTCCGATACTGAAGCCGGAAAGGAGCAGCCCCGTGTACGACACCTCACGAGCCGATTGGACTTTGGAACAGCACACAGCCTCACTGGCCGTCAGCGTGAAAGCCGAGGGCAGCCAGGAGTGGGCCGCCTGCCGCCAAATGGCCCTCCACATGCTGTCCTCCGAGAAGCTAAGCAAGGAACTTCTCGCAGCCATCGAAACCGAGGACAACTGGAATCTGATCGATCGGCTTTCGCGGCAGCACTCCCGGTCGTTCAATCTCATGCGGCGTGCCTTGCACGAACTCATGGATCTGCAGACACAGCGCGCGGCCGCCATGCGCCAGTAGGTCCCGCCGCCGGCGCACGCCCACGGCGGGCACAGTCACTTACACGAGCTGAGCGGTGTTGCTGAGCGTACCGATCTCCGGCACCGAGATGGTCACCACATCGCCCGGGGCGAGCGCGTCCTTCTCGGTCACGATGATGCCTGTGCCCGTGCAGAGCACGCTGCCGCTGGGAATCGAGTTGGCGCGGAAAATGTATTCCACCAGCGTTTCGATTTTGCGGTGCAGCTTCGACGTGTTCACGGCGCCGGAGAAGATCGTCTCTCCGCCGCGCGTAATCGTGCACGTCATGTCGAGCTTGTAGGGATCGGTCAGTTCATCGGGCGTAACGATGTATGGACCCAGCGCGCAGCAGGCGTTGTACACCTTCGACTGCGGCAGATAGAGCGGGTTTTCCTTCTCGATGTCCCAGGCCGACACATCGTTGGCCAGCGTGTAGCCGAGCAGCTTGCCGGCGGCGCCGAGCACCACCGCAAGTTCCGGCTCCGGCGCCGTGAACTTCGAGTCAGGCCGAATACCGATTCCCTGCCCCGGACCTACACACACGCGCGCCGTACCCTTAAAGAAGCTCTCCGGACGCGGTTCGCGGTAGACATAGGCGTAGAAGCCCTCGCGCGTGCCGTGTTCAGCATCGCGGAAGCTGGCGCTGGTTTCGTAGGTGCAGCCGCAGGCCCACACCTCGCTGGGGTGAATGGGCAGCACCGGCTCGAACGGCTGGGCATGCTTGGAGGCCAGCCGCCCCGCCAGCGCCGTGAGTTCCTCGTTCTGGACCTCACTGCGCCGGATCAACTCCTGCAGCGTGTAATACGGGATCACACGCGCCAGTCCGTCTTCGAAAATGGCGGCCGTGACGCGGCCGCTCCAGTTGACTTGTCCTAGTTTCATGTTGGCTGGTGGTTCGTTTCGTTAGTACTTCAGGTAGATCGTCTTCCAGTCGCTGTAGAACTCCATCGCCGCCGGACCCTGTTCCTTGGGACCGAAGCTGGAGTCCTTCGTGCCGCCGAAGGGAAGCTGGTATTCCACGCCCGCGCTGGGCAGGTTCACCGTGAGCAGGCCCGCTTCCATCCCGTAGACGAAGTCGAACACGCGGCTCACGTTGGAGGTTTGAATCGAGGCCGAGAGGCCGAACGGAATGTTGTTGGCGATGCGCAGGGCGTCGGCGAAGTCCTTGGCGCGCATGATGGCCAGCACCGGGCCGAAAATCTCTTCCTGGGCCAGGGTCATCGACTCGGTCACGCCCGCAAAGATCGTGGGCTCGATGAAGAAGCCCTTGTCATAGGCCCCGCCGGTCAGCCGTTTGCCGCCGCACAGCGGCTCGCCGCATTCCTTGCGCCCGATCTCGATGTAGCGCAGGTTGACGTCGAGTTGGCCCTGGTCAATCGCCGGACCGATGTCGATGCCCGGCTCCATCCCGTTGCCCACTTTGAGCTTCTTGGTGCGCGCCACAAGGGCTTCGACGAACTTGTCGTAGATGGCGTCCTCGACAATCACGCGGCTCGTGGCCGTGCACTTCTGGCCGGTGGAAAAGAACGCCGCGTTGCAGGTGTTCTCCACGGCGGCGTTGAAGTCGGCGTCGGCCAGCACGATGGTCGGGTTCTTGCCGCCCATCTCGAGCTGGATGCGCAGGCGGCGCTTGGAGGCCTCGGCGTGAATCCAGTTGCCGATGTCGCAGGAGCCGGTGAAGCTGATCGCCTTCACCTGCGGGGCGTTGACGATGGCCCCGCCGATGGCCCCGCCCGAGCCGGCAATGAAGTTCACCACGCCCTTGGGGATGCCGGCCTCATGGCAGGCCTCGACAATGCGCCACGAGCTGAGCGGCGAGGCCGAGGCGGGTTTGAGCAACACCGTGTTGCCGGCGATCAGCGCCGGAGCCAGCTTCCAGGCCGGAATGGCGATGGGGAAGTTCCAGGGGTTGATCTGGCCCACCACGCCGATCGGCTTGCGGATGGCGAACATGTGCACGCGGTCGCGTTCGCTCGGCACCACCATGCCCGGCATGCGCGCGCCCTCGCCGCCAAAGTAGCGGAAAATGTTGATCGCCCGCCGCACCTCGCCCTTGGCCTCGGGCAGCGTCTTGCCTTCCTCGCGCGTCATCTCCGCGCCCAGTTGATCGAACTTCTTGTCGAGGATGTCGGCGACCTTATAGAGCAGCGCGCCGCGCGCCGGAGCGGCCATGTTGGCCCATCCGGCAAATGCGGCCTGCGCCGATTCCGCCGCCTTGGCCACATCGGCCGTGGTGGCCTTCCCAAACAGCCCTACCACTTCGTCGGTGTTGGCTGGGTTGCGATTCTCAAAGGTATCGCCATCCACCCACTCGCCATTGATGTAATTACGAAAAACTTCAGCGCTCATAAATCCTCTCCTGCCGGATGATGCCGGCCTGCTCACAAGGGAAGCTCAACTGCCGCGGCTCTCCGCTACGGCGCATCCCGTTTGGCCGGCTCTGTCTGGAAATACGCATCGTCGCGGGCAAAGCCAAACAGCGACGCAGCGACATTATTCGGGAACAGCTCGATCGACGTATTATACTTCTGCACCGCGTCGTTGTACTTGCGCCGCTCCACGGCAACCTCGTTTTCCGAATGCGTGAGATCGTCGCGCAGGCTGGTGAGCGCCGGGTGGGGCAGCCGCCCGGGCCGCTCCTCAAGTAGGGGATGCAGGCGGGCCACGGCGGTTTCCAGCGCGGCGTTGGCAGCAATGCGGCCGCGCGTGGAACGGGCCGCCAGGAAGGCATCACGGGCGGCCGATAGCTCAGCCAGCGCCGGCCCGGCCAGCGCATCGTGGCGCAGCGTCTCGGCCAGCCGCGGCATCAGCGCCGCGCGCCGCTCCAGCACGGCATCGACGTGCAACCACGCCTCGTGGATGGCGGCTTGCTGCCCCGCCAGCCCGGCGCGGGCCGAGGCCATCTGGTCACCGGCCACGTAAGCGCCCAAAAGGGCAGCCGCGGCGCCGATGACGGTGGTCGCCTTCATCGCTAGCACACCAACTGCGTCCGCTTGATCTTCACGCCCGTGAGCGGACCGAGCACGGCCAGGCCAATGCGCGACGGCTGGAAGAACTCATTGGCCACATCGCGCATTTGCTCCGACGTCACGCCTTCGATGTGTTCTAGCAACTCGTCGAGCGTGGGGAAGCGGCCAAAGTAGATCTGCTGCCGGGCCAGGTTCGTCATCCGGCTCGAGGTGGACTCAAGGCTCAGCATGAGCGAGCCCTTCAAGTGGTTCTTCGCGCGCCGCAACTCCTCTTCGCCCACCAGTTCGTTCTTGAACTTGCGGAACTCTTCGAGCACCAGCATGATCACCTCGTCGAGCGAGGCGCGCGACGTGCCGGCATAGACGCTCAGGTAGCCCGAGTCCTTATAACTGCTGGCCTCCGAGCCCACCGAATACACCAGCCCGCGCTGTTCGCGGATGTTCTGGAACAGGCGCGAACTCATCGTGCCCCCCAGCAGCGTGTTCATCGTGTAGGCGGCAAAACGGTTGGGATGCGCCGCCGGATAGGAGGGCACGCCAATCATGAGGTGCACCTGCTCGAGTGAGTTCTTGCGCTTGGTGAGCACCGGGGCCAGCGGCTTCGGCGGTGGCTGCGTTTCCAATACCGGTCCCGGAGCGAGCGAGTCAAAATACCGCTGCGCCAAGGCCACGATCTGTTCGTGGTGCACATGGCCCGCCGCCGTGATGATGATGTTGGCCGGGGTGTAGATGCGCCGCCAGTAGTCCCCAATCATGTCGCGCGTGAACCCGTTGATCGTCTCCCGCGTGCCGAGAATCGACTGCCCCAGCGGGTGACCCTTCCAAAAATTGCTCAGGAAGGACTCATGGAGCAGGTACTCCGGGTTGTCGACCTCCATCTTGAGCTCTTCCAGAATGACGCCCTTCTCTTTTTCGATGTCGTCGTCGCGGAACACCGGATGCAGCACCATGTCGGCCAGCACCTCAAACGCCGCCGGCAAATGCTCATCGAGAACCTTGGCGTTGAAGCTCACCAGTTCCTTGCCCGTGAAGGCATCGAGGTGGCCGCCGAGGCCGTCCATCTCGCGCGCGATCTCCTCGGCCGAGCGCGTCTCGGTGCCCTTGAACACCATGTGCTCGATGAAGTGCGAGATGCCGCTTTCCGGCCCTTCCTCGCGCCGCGATCCGGAGTTGATCCACAGCCCCACCGATACGCTGCGCACATGCGGCATGTACTCGGAGATGACGCGCAGGCCGTTGGCGAGCTGGGTCTGTTCGATTTCGCGGGCAAAAGGCGGACTTGCCGCGCCGGAGTGAGATGACATCGTGGTGAAAAACGGTTCCAGCTTCCGAGTTTAGCAGGCGGTTTGCGGTGGGGGCGGCCGGAAGCCCGCTGCTACACTGGGCTCGATGAAGCCCGTTCTCATCGGCCGGGAACTGCCGGAGATCGCCGAACTGCTGCCCCCGGGCGAGCCGGCGTTCCGCGCCCGCCAACTTTACGAGGCGGCTTACCGCAAGCGCGTCGCCTCGTGGGACGGCATCACCACGTTCGGCAAGGCGCTGCGCGAAGCCATGGTCGAGCGGGCCGATTTCGGCTTGCCGGAGGTGGCCCAGGAGTTCACCTCGAGCGACGGTACGCACCGCTACCTGCTCGCGCTCGCTGACCTCCGCACCGTCGAAACCGTCTTCATGCCCGAGGACCGCCGCGACACGCTCTGCATCTCCACCCAGGTCGGCTGCCCGGTGGACTGCAAGTTCTGCCTCACGGCGCTGATGGGCCTGGAGCGCAACCTCACCGCCGGCGAAATCGTCGGCCAGGTGCTGCTGGGCGCGGCGCGGCACGGCCTCGACCCCACCTCGCGCCAGATGAACGTCGTCATGATGGGCCAGGGCGAACCGCTGCTGAACCTCGACAACGTGCTCAAGGCCACGCGCCTCCTCTGCGACGAGCACGGCGTGGGCATGAGCGAACGCCGCATCACCGTCTCCACGGCGGGCATCGTGAACCGCATGGAAGCCCTCGGCCGCGCCGCCGTGCGCCCCAAGCTGGCCATTTCGCTCAACGCTTCAAACGAGGAACAGCGGCGCGAGCTGATGCCGATCACAAAGAAGTGGCACCTCAAGGACCTGCTCGAAGCCTGCCGCGCCTATCCGCTGCGCACCTGGGAACGGCTCACCTTTGAATATGTGCTGCTCGGCGGCGTGAACGATACCGACGCCGACGCCCGCCGCGTCGTGAAGCTGCTCGGGCATTTGCGCTGCAAGGTGAACCTGATTGCGCTCAATCCGGGCCCGGGCATTCCCTTCGAAACGCCCTCCGAGGAACGCGTCGAAAGCTTCCGCCAGGTCGTGCTACGGGTGATTCCCTGTTTCGTGCGCAGGCCGCGCGGCCGCGACATCTACGCCGCGTGCGGGCAGTTAAAAAGGATGGCCGAGTCCGATGTGGCGGCCGTGGGCAAGGGCGGTGGCTCCGGTCTTGTTGCCATCGGCTCCGCGCTGTGACATAACAAGCGGCATGACACGCCGCGACTTTCTCGCAGTCACTTCAGCCGCCGCGGCGGCCGCCCCTGGGATGGCGGCTGAAAAGGCGGCTCACAAATCCACCTCGGAAACCCTGGTTGCCACTCTCTTCAAAAGCCTCACCGCCGAGCAGCGGCCGGCCGTGGTGTTTCCGTTTGACCATGCCCTGCGCTCAAAGGTAGACGCCAACTGGTTCATCGTCCCGCAGAAAATCGGCCAGTTCTTCAACCGCGACCAGCAGGCGATGATTCGCGAGATCTTCACAGGGCTCTACCGGCCGGAGTTCGCTCCCAAGGTGATGGCGCAGGTGAAGGAAGACGCCGGGGGCATTGAAAACTACTCGGCGGCGCTGTTTGGCGAGCCGGGCGGGAAGTTTGAGTTCGTCATCACGGGCCGCCATTGCACGATGCGCTGCGATGGCGATTCGGTGGACGGCGCGGCCTTTGGCGGGCCCATCATGTACGGCCACCAGTCGGGGCCGAACGACATGGAGGCGCCCGACCACGGCCAGAACGTCTACTGGTATCAGGCCCGCCGCGCCAACGAGGTGTTCGCCGCGCTCGACGGCAAGCAGCGCGAACTGGCCCTGGTGAAGCGCGCCCCGCGGGCTGAGGCGCAGAACAAGACGGTCCAAATCAAGCCGCAGGCCGAGCGCGCCGGCATTCCGGTGTCCGGGATGTCAAAGGACCAGCGCGGACTGGTGGAAAAGGTGCTGGCCGACCTCCTGCTGCCCTATCGCCAGCGCGACGCCGACGAGGCGATGAAACTCGTCAAGGCGCGCGGCGGCGTCGAGGCCCTACACATGTCCTTCTACAAGAACCTCGACGTCGGCAACGACGGCGTGTGGGACGTCTGGCAACTCGAAGGCCCCGGCATGGTGTGGTATTTCCGCGGCTACCCGCACGTCCACACCTGGGTGAATGTGCAGGCATAATCGCACGGCGGCGAAGATTTTTCCCGCTGCGGATCGTATAGACTTCCATGAAGAGGATTCGCTGTGCTTCTCGCGCTGGCTGTCTGCCTGGCCGCGCCGGTGTCTGGGCAGGACTCCGCCCAGGCCGTCGCCACCCTGGAAGGGCCGCGGACCTTTCAACGCGAGGGCACGCCCTCGGGGGAAACGCTCGCCCAGGCCATGCAGCGCTTGAAGGTGCCTGGCATGAGCGTGGCCGTGATTCACAACTTCGAGATCCACTGGGCCAAGTCGTGGGGCGTGGCCGATGTCGAAACCGGCGCGCCGGCGACCAACGAGACGCTGTACCAGGCGGCCTCGATCAGCAAGCCTGTGGCGGCCATGGCCTCGCTCAAGGCCGTGCAGGACGGGCGCTTCGGCCTGCTGCAGGACATCAACACCATCCTCAAGTCGTGGAAGCTCGCCGGAAGCCCCTTTGGCGGCGGAGGCGTGGTGACGCCCTACACGCTGCTCAGCCACACCTCGGGTACCGGCGACGGCTTCGGCTTTCCAGGCTACGACCCTGGCGCGCCGCTGCCCACCCTTCCCGCAGATCCTCAACGGTGAGAAGCCGTCAAACGTGGGCCCGGTACGGCTGGTGCGCCCGGCGATGCAGGCGTTCCACTACTCAGGCGGCGGGGTCACCATCCAGCAACTGGCCCTCACCGATGCCGTGGGCAAGCCGTTTCCCACGATCCTGAACGACTGGGTGTTGAAGCCCATTGGCATGACCAACAGCACCTATGAGCAGCCGCTGCCGAAGTCGCGTGAGAGGCAGGCGGCGCGGGCCCATGGTCGGGATGGCGCGCGCATGGGCGCGCCGTGGCATGTCTATCCGGAACTGGCCGCGGCCGGATTGTGGACGACGCCGACCGATCTGGCTAAGTTCGCCATCGAGGTCCAGAACACGCTCGCCGGCCGGGGCGGCCGTGTCCTCAAGCGGGCCACGATGAAGGAGATGGTGTCCCCGGTGGGCGTGGGCGATTTCTCGGTCGGCTTCACTGTCCAAAAGCGCGGCCAGGGGTATTACTTCCAGCATGGCGGCAGCAATTGGGGCTTCCAGTGCTTCCTCATCGGCCATGTCTCGAAAGGATACGGCGCGGTGGTGATGACCAACGCCGACAGCGGCGGCGGACTGCTGTTCGAAGTGGTGGAGCGCCTGATGCGCGTCTACCAGTGGGACATCCTCGACAAGCCCGTGCCGAGGTAAGCGCCGCCCGCGCCGCCGGTCCGCCGTCGCTCAGGCCCGTTTGCCGCCCGTCAGCCGCGCTTCGAGCCAGATGGCGAGCGTGAGCAGGAACACCATGATCGTCCCGGCGACGGGCAGGGCCATCACCACCCAGACGCCCCAAAAGTGCGACCCGATGGCGACCGTCACCGGGGCCAGCAGTCCGCCGGCGACGGCCAGCGAGAAGATGCCGTTGAAAAAGCCGGGATGGTAGCCGGGGAAGCGGTGGCCGATCTTTTCCACCACGAGGGGATAAATGAGGGCCGACCCTGCTCCAAGCAGCAGCACGCCGACCCAGGCCCCGCCGCTGTTATCGGTGCCCATTAGCAGCAGGCAGCCGAGCATGGCCAGGGCGGCGCTGGAAATGAGCAGCTTACCGTGGCCCACAATCTTTAGCAGAGCCTGCGTGCCGACCCGGCCGAGCAGCAGGGCGAGCCAGAAGAGGGCGAGCATCTGCAGGGCATCGTCGGGGGCCACCCCGGCGCGATGGACGGCGAATACGGTGAGCCACCCGGCCACGGTCCATTCGTTGCCGAATTGGAAGAAGAGCAGCAGGCTGAACAGGACGGCGGCCGGGGAACGGAAGTCGCGCCACATCTCGGCGAGGGTGGTGTGCCCGTGGGGAACGGGCGCGGCAAACTGTCGGCGGGCGAAGATGCCGGCGGCAAAGCCGGGGAGCAGGGCGGCCAGAATCAGGCTGCTGCGGCCCGTATAGACATAAAAGGTAGAGGAGAGAAACAGGGCCATCAGGAGGGAGCCGAGGCCGAAGGCGATGCCGGCCAGGTTGACCGTTGAGGCGGCGTCGCGCTCCCAGGTCAGGCTGAGGCTTTGAAAGGCTGACCGGTTGAGCATGCCGGCGGCAAGGCCGACCGTGAACATGCCGAGCGCCCGCCACGGCCAGTCCACCGGAGGGCTGACGGCGGCCAGGTAAAGCAGTGAGGCCGAAGCGAGTCCGCAAGCGGCCACGACGACGAAACGAACATCCTTTTTTTGCAACAGGATGGCCGATACGCGGACGGAGGCGACCAGGCCCCCGCCGAGAGCCAGGAAGTAGACTCCGATGGTGAGGAATTCCTCACTGATGTGGTGGCCCCAGGAGGGCAGGATCGCCCCGGGGAAGCACATCAGCAGGCCGGAAAGGAAGAAGACACTGAGGGCGGTGCGCGCTGGCGGCGCGGTGGGCGTAAACCGGACCTGCGGACAGGGCAGGCGTGATCGGCTCACTCATGGACACCCTCGCATTCTAACCCAGCAAGCGGTGGTGGGGACTCGGCGGGGGGGGGGGGGGGGGGGGGGCCCCCGGCCGGCCGGCCGCCCCCCCGCCCCCCCCCCCCCCCCCCCGGGGCGCCCTCGAGAGAGGGTGGCTTACGGGCAAATCCTCCCAGATCCCGGATGCGACATACGGTGAATCTCCCAAAATCTGTATACGTACCGAGGGGGCGGATTGATAATACACAACTTGCGGGTGGTGAGTGTTTGGAGGGAGGCGTGCAAATGGGGCAGTGGGTCTTTAGAGGTTTTCTTCTTTGGTGTGGTTGCCTCCTTTTCCAAGCGTTGCGGCAGTACACGCTTGACCGAGATCGGCCAAACCGCCCCGGGCGCACATCGTGCACTCGGGGCTTTTGTTTGATCGCGGGGCTTTCCTTGCATCGCGCACAACGGAGCCTCGGCGGCGAAAACCGCCGCCGGGCCCTGTGCGCTCCGGAATGGCTACCACGGGTTTCTCTGGCGCACAGAGCCTTCTTGCATCGCGCACAACGGAGCCGGGGTGGCAAACAACGCCACCCTCGCCCTGCGCGCTCCGGACTGGCTACAGGGTGGCTCTGCACGCACACCCCCCCGCGCTCGCCGCGCTCGGTTCTGGGGCGGCTACACTGGTAGTTCCACATGATTGGCCGGCAATATGCCCGTTGGATGGAGCGTTGGGAGACGGAACTGGCGAACCGGGACACGAACCGGACCGGGCGGCCGTTTGAATGGGGGTTGGACTGGCTGGATCTGACCTCGCCGGATGGGGACAGGGGAGCGTTTGAGACGTTTGCGGCCTGGTCGGCGGAGCGGATTGCGCGTTCGAGGAGTTTTTCCGGCATGTAGCGCCCGAAGATGCCCGCTTGGAGTCAGGCGGGGCGGGAGCCGGCGGGACGCTCACTTTCACGAGCACGATCCCGTCGCCGCATCCGGAGAACAACGTCGTTCACGCCGAGTACTTTCCGGCCGAACGGGCCGAGGGGCGGGCGGTGGTGGTGATCCCGCAGTGGAACGCGGATTTCGAGTCGCACCTGGGGCTGTGCCGGCTATTGAACCGGTTCGGGCTGTCGGCGCTGCGGTTGAGTCCGGCCTATCACCATAAAAGGATGCCTAAGGAACTGACGCGGGCCGATTACCATGTGTCGGCCAACCTCGGGCGGACGGTGCAGGCGACGCGGCAGTCGGTGTTGGACGCGCGGGCCTGTCTGGACTGGCTGGAGGGGCGCGGCTACACGCGGCTGGGCATCATGGGGACAAGCCTGGGCTCGTGCATCGCGCTGCTCACGGCGGCCCATGAGTCGCGCCTGCGCACGGCGGCGTTCAATCATGTCTCGATGAACGTGGGCGACGTGGTGTGGTCGGGCATGTCGTGCCGGCACATCCGCGCGACCATCGACGGGCGCGTGACGCTCGAGCAGTTGAACCGCTGCTGGGGGGTGATTTCGCCGTCGGCTTACCTGGAACTGCTCAAGACGCGGAGCAACGCGAACCTGCTCGTGTGGGCGCCGTACGACACGACGTTCCGGGCGGAGTATTCGCGGCAGGTGCTCGCGAACTTCGCGCGGCTGGCGATTCCTCACGAGGTGGTGACGCTGCCCTGCGGCCATTACACGACGGCGAAGTTCCCCTTTAACTGGATGGACGGGCTGTCGCTGGCTCGCTTCCTGCGGCGGACGCTGTAAAGCCGGGTGAGGCAAAGCCGGGCCGCTCAGAGCCGGGCGGTGCGGGGGCGCAGGGGGCGGTCGGCGGCGTGGTGGGCAATGCGGAGCTTGCGCTCCAGTGAGCGTCCGGCGCGCTCGGCGGCCGAGGCAATGGCGGCATGGAGGTTCTCATGGCGTTCGCGGATGACCACCGGCTGGGGGAGGCCTGCATCGACGCGGATGAGGCAGTGTTTGTCCACCCCTCCGCTCGGTCCGTTGGCATCGGAGAGGAGCACGGTGAGCCGGGCGATGCGCGCCGTAAAGCGGCTGAGAGCGAACCGCAGGCGGCGCAGCACGCCCTCGCGAAGCTCCGGGGTGAGTTCGATTCCGTGGGTGGTGAGATGGAGTTTCATAGCGGTATGGGCCCATCTTGGGGCAGGCTGCTGGAATCGACAAATAGGAAGTTTCACATCTATTCATCGGTTCAGACGATGTATAGTCGGGGCATGGAATGGATCAACTACCACCACCTGCTCTACTTCTGGACGGTCGCCCGTGAGGGCAGCGTGCGCAAGGCCTGCGAAACGCTGCACCTGGCCCAGCCCACCATCAGCGGGCAGTTGCGGCAACTGGAGGACTCGCTGGGTGAGAAGCTGTTCGCCAAGTCCGGGCGAGGCCTGGTGATGACCGAGGTGGGGCAGTTGGTGTACCGCTACGCGGAGGAGATCTTCGGCCTTGGGCGGGAGTTGCAGGATGTGTTGAAAGGGCGTCCGCGAGGGCGGCCGCTGCGGCTGTTCGTGGGCGTCTCCGACGTGGTGCCGAAGCTGATTGCATACCGCATCCTGCAGCCGGCACTGCAATTGGCCGAGCCGGTGCAGTTGATCTGCGAGGAGGACTCGACCGAGCGCCTGTTGACCGAACTGGCCGAGCACAGGCTGGATGTGGTGTTGTCCGATGCTCCGGTGACGCCGCAGGTGCGGGTGAAGGCCTACAGCCATCCGCTGGGGGCTTCGACGATGACCGTGTTCGGGACGCCGGAGCTGGCGGCGCGGTTCCGCAGGGGGTTCCCGCGCTCGCTCGACGGGGCGCCGTTTCTGTATCCGGCGGCGGGGTCGAACCTGCGGCGGTCGTTGGACCAGTGGTTCGATGAGCACGATGTGCGGCCGCGGGTGGTGGGCGAGTTCAAGGACAGCGCCTTGCTGAAGACATTCGGGCAGGCCGGGGCGGGGCTGTTTGTGTCGCCGGCCGCGATTGAGCGGGAGGTGCGGGGGCATTACAGGGTGAACGTGGCGGGGCGGCTGGACGAGGTTTCCGAACGCTTTTACGCCATTTCGGTGGAGCGGCGGCTGAAGCATCCGGCGGTGGTTGCAATCACCGAGGCGGCCCGGGGTCAGCTGTTTGTCTGAGGCGCCAGGTTGGCGGATTCATCGAATTAGTCGATGAATTGTCTTCAAAACATCTATTTGATCAATTCGTGAGAAGGCCGTAGGTTGGTACTCGAAGGACGGCGCAGGAGCCGCTCCGAATCAAGAACCAAGAGGAGACCAACCATGAAAACGATGATGTTGATGGCCAGCTGCCTTGCGCTGGCTGTATCCCCGGCGGCCGCTCTCGATCAGGAGTTCGCCGCCCAACTGCTGGAGTCGGCGAAGAACATTGAGCGCGATGCCGGGCTGGTGAGCACGGCGCTGAAGTCGAAGAGCATGGACGCCGGCGACGTTCGTTCCAAGATTGATGCCATGAGCGGCGATGTGACGAAGCTGCAGGAACTGGTCACGCGCTTTGAGGAGGGCCATCCCCAGATGAGCCAGCGTGACGCGGCCGAGTGGAAGCAGGTGAAGGAGAAGGTCCAGTTGCTGGAGATCTTCCACGGGCAGAAGCAAAAGCTGGCCGCCGGCGACCTGAGCAAGAATCGCACGCTGCTCCGGGCGCATGCCGAGGTGTGGCGCGCCGGGCGCTGAAGTTGCAGCAGACGGTGACGCGTCTGCAGAAGGGGCCCTTGTCATGAAGGCGGCGGGCATCCAGCCAACTCCGGTGAATGGAGCCAATGGGGGCGAGCCGGCAAACGGCCTGCCGCCCCAGACGGTGAGGATTGCGAACCTGGCCCATAGCTACTGGGAGGCCGAGGGGCGTCCCGAGGGCAGGCACCTGGAGCACTGGTTCCGTGCCGAGGCCGAATTGACGGCCGGAGAGCCGGGCGCTGTCCAGGAGGCGTAGCCTGGTGACCCGTCTGCATGACGTGATTTTCGCCGGGAGCTGGAAGGCTCCCGGCATCTTCTTTTTACGCCGGCTTTTGCGCCGGCCGGCATGGCCCGCCGCGCCGGACGGCCCGCGCCGCTCCCCTCCCCGGCAGAGGCGCGGGGAAGGCAAACCGGCTCTGTATTTCATTGATTTCATGGGTGGAAATAATTGTGATCGCACCCGCGCCGGGGATGCTATAGTGGCAACTCGGACGGCATGGAGCGGGCATCAAGAATTCTCGGCAGCACACGGTTGGGGCGAAAGGTGTGTTCGCAGGAGCAACTGGCGCACGCGGTGTGGCGGGCGGCGGTGGGCAAGCGCCTGGCGGCTCATGCGCATCCGTCGTGGCTGGCGGGCAAGCGGCTCACGGTGGAGGTCGCCGATGAGATGTGGGTGGCGCAGTTGGAGCCGTTGCTGCCGCAAATCTTGAGGAAGATGGCGACGGTGGCGGGCTACGCGATGGTGGAAGAGGTGAGGCTGGCGATCGCGCCGCGGCGTCGGTCGATGGCGGTGGAGCGGAGCGCGGCCGGGGGGCGGCAGGGGCGGTTGCCGCTGGAGGATGCGCGGGAGTTTGTTGAGGATCCGGTGCTGGCGCGGATCTATGAGAGCGCGCGGCGGCGGGCGATGGCGACCGAAGAGCCGGCCCGGCCGAAGGTGATGGCGGCGCGGGCGGGCTAGTTTGCCCGCGGGCGTTGCTGCGGGGGCGGGGCGGGGCGTGTCAAAGTAGAGAGAGTCCCATGAAAATCACGGAAGAGCAGGTCCGCTATGTGGCCGATCTTGCGAACTTGCGATTGACACCGGATGAGGTGTCGCGCATGGCGCGGGATATGGAAAGCATTCTGGGCCATATCGACAAGTTGAACGAGCTGGATACGGCGGGTGTGCCGGCGATGGCGCAGGTGTTGTTCGACGCTGAAGAGACGGCGACGCTGCGGGCTGACGCGGAAAAGGCGACCTTACCCAACGAAGCGGCATTGCAAAACGCGCCGCAGCCGGGCGGGGGCTTCTTCAAGGTGCCCAAGGTGATTGAGCGGTAAGGGATCGAGCGGACACCATGGATATTGCCAAGCTGACCATTGACGGAATCAAAGCCGGACTGAAGGCCAAGCAGTTCACGGCGCGCGAGGTGTGCGAGGCGGCGCTTGGGTTTGCCGAAGCCGAGAACCCGAAGACGAACGCCTATCTGCTGTTGAGCGCGGAGCGGGCGCGGGCGGCCGCCGATGCGGTGGACGCGAAACTGGCGCGCGGCGAGGATGCCGGAGCCCTGGCGGGCGTGCCTGTGGCCGTGAAAGACGTGATTGTCACCAAGGGCGTGCGCACGACGTGCGGTTCGCGAATGCTCGAAAATTTCGTTCCGCCGTATGACGCGACGGCGGTGGAGCGGCTCGAAGCGGCCGGCGGCGTGATCATCGGCAAGGCAAATTGCGATGAGTTCGCGATGGGCTCATCGAACGAGAATTCGGCGTATGGGCCGGTGCGGAACCCTGTCGATCTGGAACGAGTGCCGGGCGGGTCGTCGGGCGGATCGGCGGCGGTGGTGGCGCAGGGCACGGCGGTGGTGTCGCTGGGCTCGGACACCGGCGGATCGATCCGCCAGCCGGCGAGTTTTTGCGGCGTGGTGGGTGTGACGCCCACCTATGGGCGTGTGTCGCGCTACGGGCTGGTGGCGTTTGCAAGTTCGCTCGATCACATTGGTCCGTTTGGGCGCAACGTGAAGGACGCGGCGACGCTGCTCGAAGTGATCGCCGGGCGCGATGAGATGGACGCCACGAGCGCGTTTGCTCCCGTGCCGCGCTACGCCGAGGCGATGACGGGCGATGTGCGCGGCATGAAGATCGGGCTGCCCAAGGAGTACTTTGCCGGGCTGGCCAGCGAGACCGGCGACCTGATCATGAAGGGCGTCGAGGCCCTGAAGAAACTCGGCTGTGAAGTAAAAGAGGTCAGCCTCCCGGCTACGGAGTGGGCGATCTCCTGTTACTACATCATCTGCACGGCCGAAGCGAGTTCAAACCTGGCGCGGTATGACGGCGTGAAATACACGATGCGCAGCGCGGATTCAAAGACGCTGTCGGATATGTACCGCAACACGCGCGGCGATGGCTTTGGCGCGGAGTGCAAGCGCCGCATCATGCTCGGCACGTACGTGCTGAGCCACGGTTACTACGATGCGTATTACTTGAAGGCGCAGCGCGTGCGTTCGCTCATCTCGCAGGATTTCCAGAAGGCGTTCGGCGAGGTGGATGCGCTGATCACGCCGGTGTCGCCGTTCCCGGCCTTCAAACTGGGCGAGAAGCTGGACGATCCGCTGGCGATGTATTTGTCGGATATCTACACGATCACGGGCGATCTGGCCGGGATTCCCTGCATGAGCGTGCCGTGCGGCGCGACAGCGGCGGGGCTGCCCGTGGGGATGCAGATTCTGACGAACCACTTTCAGGAAGGCCCGATGTTCCGTCTGGCCGAGGCGTTTGAGCGCGCCGGCGGAGTGGCGGGCGCGTAACCAAGCATCCGGCGGGCGAACCGCCGCATCAAATAGATTTGGCCGTGTGAAGGCCTCATAAGGAGAAACTGGGAATGCCTTTTGAACTACCTGCCCTGCCCTATGCGCATGATGCGCTGGAGCCGCACATCGATAAGACGACCATGGAGATTCACCATGGGAAGCACCACAACGCGTATGTGACGAACCTGAACAAGGCGCTGGAGTCGGCGCCGGAGCTGAACGGGAAGTCGCTCGAAGAGCTGCTGGCGAACAACCTCGCCATCGTCCCGGAATCGATCAAGACGGCGGTGCGGAACAATGGCGGAGGCCATTACAACCACTCGCTGTTCTGGAAGGTGATGGGTCCGAAGGGCGGCGGCGCGCCGGTGGGAGAACTGGCCACGGCGATTACGGGCGCCTTCGGCAGCTTCGACGACTTCAAGACGAAGTTCGGCGCGGCCGCGGTGAGCCGGTTTGGCTCGGGCTGGGCCTGGCTGATCTGGAACGGGAAGGCGATTGAGATCACGTCGTCGCCGAACCAGGACGGGCCGGTGATGGAGGGTAAGTACCCGATCATCGGGCTGGATGTCTGGGAGCATGCTTACTACCTGAAGTATCAGAACCGCCGGCCGGACTATATCGGCGCGTGGTGGAACGTGGTGGATTGGACCGTGGCCGAGGAGCGGTTCAAGGCGAAGAAGTAAGCCGCCGCGCGACGCGTTGCGTCGCGGGAATGTGGGATTGTTTGAGCCGGGGATTGCGCCCTTTAGGGGGTGTGGTTCCCGGCTTTTGCGTTTGGGGCAGCGTTGACTCGGACCAAGTAAGACGCTATCTTACGTGCATGCGGACGACGGTTTCCTCGAAGGGCCAAATCGTGCTGCCGGCACAGTTGCGGCGGAAGGACCGTGTTCGCGCGGGGCAGGTGTTTGAAGTGGAGCGGTTGGATCGCGGGGAGTACCGGCTGGTCAGGTGCGAGGCGACGCCGAATGAAGGAGCCGTGGACTGGCTGCTCGCCTGTCCGCGAAAAGGCTACTTCGTCCCTATTGAGTCTGAATCGACGGACACGCTGTGAAGTACCTGGTCGATGCGAATGTGCTGAGCGAGGTGACGCGGCCGCATCCGGATGCGCGGGTTCTGGAGTGGCTGCGCGCGCATGAGCCGGAGATCGTGGTGGATCCGGTGATTCTGGGTGAATTGCGATTTGGCATCCTCATCTTGCCCAAAGGCCGGAAGCGGACGGAGTTGGAGAAGTGGTTCGAAAAGGGGGTAGCGCGGCTGCATTGCGTCGCCTGGGATGCAACCACTGGGTTGCGCTGGGCGGAGTTAGTCGCGCGCCTGCGGGTGAAGGGGCGCGCCATGCCGGTCAAAGACAGCCTCATTGCGGCCACGGCTCTGGTGCATGGCTTGACGGTGGTGACGCGGAACCGGGCGGACTTTGAGAAAGCGGGCTTGCGGATCGTGGATCCGTTTGCACGATGAGTGAGCGTGGAGAGAGCGGGCCAGCTACCATTAACATGATGCGACCAGCGCTCACTCTGCTCGCTTGCGCCATGCTGACAGCCGCCGCTGAACCACGACACATCGAAGGCAACCGGCGCTCGCCGGTGCGGGTGGTGATTTACGAAGACCTTGCCTGTTCGGATTGCGCGAATTTCCGCGCGGTAATGGACGAGACGCTGCTCCCGCGATTCGCCGCGACGGTAGCGTTCGAACATCGCGATTTTCCCCTGCCGAAACACATCTGGGCGCGGCGGGCGGCGATTGCGGCGCGGCACTTTGAGCGCGTGAACGGCGAAGTGAGCGTGGCCTGGCGGCGCTTCGCGCTGAAAAACCTGCGCGAGATCACGGACACGAATTTCAACGAGTATCTGGAGCGCTTCGCGCGCGAGCAGAAGGCCGACGCCGCAGCCGCCGTGAAGGCGCTGGCCGACCCGGCGCTGGCGGCGGCCGTGGAGCAGGATTACCAGGAAGGCGTGGCGCGCGGCATCTCGCGGACGCCCACGGTGCTGGTGAACGGGCTGCCGTTTATTGAGAAGTTCCCGGTGGAGAAGATTGTGAAGGCGATTGCGGCGGCGGTGAAGGAGAGCTGTCAATGAGCAAGCCGGTGGCGGTGGTGACGGGCGCAAGCCGGGGCATTGGGCGCGGCATTGCGACGGAGCTGGCCAGGACGCATTCGGTCGTCGGCACCTATCGCGGGCGGCGCGATGCGGCTGAGAGCCTGCAGGCCGAGACGGGCTGCGAGATCCTCCAGTGCGATGTCGGCTCGCGGGCCGATCATGCCGCGCTGCTGGGGTTCGTGCAAGAGAAGTTCGGGCGGCTCGACCTGCTGGTGAACAACGCCGGCATGGCGCCACGCGAACGGCGCGATGTGCTCGAGGCGACCGAAGAGAGTTTCGATGAGTTGATCGCCACGAACCTGCGCGGTCCGCACTTTCTCACGCGCGACGCGGCTCGGCTGATGGTGGCCCATGGCAGCGGGCGCATCGTGTTCATCACTTCGATCAGCGCCTACACCTCGAGCGTCAATCGCGCCGAATACTGCATTTCCAAAGCCGGCCTGAGCATGAGCGCTCAGACCTTTGCCGCGCGCCTCGCTCCCGAAGGCGTGCTCGTGTTTGAGGTGCGCCCTGGCATCATTCGTACCGACATGATCGCGGCGGTGGAGAAGACCTACGACGACAAGATCGCCGGCGGACTGCTGCCGCAGCGGCGCATGGGCGAGACGGCGGACCTGGCAAAGTGTGTGCGGGCGATCGCCGACGGTTATCTGGATTACTGCGCCGGGCAGGTGATCAACGCCGACGGCGGCTTCCACATGAGGACGCTGTGAGGATGGCCGCTTGAGGGGGCGGAGGGAGCGCCGCGCGCCCCCTCACACTGGCGGTGACTAGCAGGTGACCGCGCCCTTGGAGGCCGAGCTCACCGAATTGCAGTACTTCAAATAGACGCCCGACTTGTACTTCAGCTCGGGGGCCTTGAACTGCCTCAAACGCGCGGCGATCTCTTCGGCCGGGATGGCGATGTCGATGGTGCGCTTTTCGATGTCGATGGCGATCGGGTCGCCTTCGCGGACGACAGCGATGGGGCCGCCATCGATGGCCTCCGGCGCGACGTGGCCGATCATGAAGCCACGCGTCGCTCCGCTGAAACGGCCATCGGTGAGCAGGGCGACCGAATCGCCCAAGCCCGCGCCCATGATGGCGCTGGTAACGCCCAACATCTCGCGCATGCCCGGACCGCCCTTCGGCCCTTCGTAGCGGATCACCAGCGTGTCGCCAGGGTTGATCTTGCCGTGCGTCACCGCGTCCATGGCGTCCTCTTCGCGATCAAACACGCGGGCCGGACCGGTGTGGCCCTTGCGCTCGATGCCGGTCACCTTAATGACGCAGCCCTCAGGCGCGAGCGAGCCCTTGAGGATCACCAGGCCGCCTGGACTTTTTGATGGGCGCGGTGACGGGGCGGATCACATCCTGGCCGGGCGTTTCCTTGGCGCCTGCGGCTTCTTCGCCGAAGGATTTGCCGGTGACGGTGATGCAGTCCTTGTGAATGTAGCCGCCTTCGAGCAGGCGCTGGGCGATGACGGGGATGCCGCCGGCGCGGTCGACATCGACGGCGGTGTACTTGCCGGCGGGCTTCAGGTCGCACAGCAGCGGCGTGCGATCGGAGATGGCCTGGAAGTCGTCCATCTCAAGTTGGACGCCGGCGTCGTGGGCCATGGCGAGCAGGTGGAGGACGGCGTTGGTGGAGCCGCCCGAAGCGGCCACGCTGGCGATGGCGTTTTCAAAGGCGTGGCGCGTGCAGATGTCGCGCGGGAGGATCTGCTTGGCCACGGCGTTCATGATGAGTTCGCCGCAGAGCTGAGCGACGTCGTTCTTGCGCACGTCCACCTGCGGAACGCTGGCCGTGCCGAAGGGCGACAGGCCGATGCATTCCATCACGGTGGCCATGGTGTTGGCTGTGAACTGGCCGCCACAGGCTCCGGCGCCGGGGCAGGCGGCGTTTTCGATGGCAAGCAGTTCGGCGTCGGTGATGCGCCCGGCGGCGTGCGCGCCCACGGCCTCGAAGACGTCCTGGACGATGATGTCCTTGCCGTGCAGCCGGCCGGCATGATGGTGCCGCCGTAGAGCAGCACGCTGGGGACGTTGAGCCGCAGCAGGGCCATGGCCGCGCCGGGGATGGTCTTATCGCAGGCCACCAGGGCCACAAGGCCGTCGAACATATAGCCGCGCGTGCAGAGTTCAATGGAGTCGGCGATGAGGTCGCGGGAAACCAGCGAGGCCTTCATGCCCTCGGTGCCCATCGTGATGCCGTCGGAGATGGCGATGGTGTTGAACTCCATCGGCGTGCCGCCGGCCTTGCGCACGCCTTCCTTCACCTGTTCGGCCAGAGCGCGCAGGTTGTAGTTGCACGGCATGGTTTCGATCCAGGTGTTGGCGATACCGATGATGGGCTTCTTGAGGTCTTCGTCCGTGAAGCCGATGGACTTGTAATAGGAACGCGCGGGCGCACGCGTGGGGCCCTGCGTGATCGTGTAGCTTTGCAGTTTCATGGGGACACGACCAGTGTATAACGCGCTGTGGGATTGGGCCGCGGCGGGGCGCCGTCGTATGCTCAAAGCATGGCCCGTATTGCCTGCATCCATGCTCATCCCGATGACGCCGAGATTTTTCTTGGCGGCACACTCGCTCTGCTTGCCCGCAAGGGTCATGAGGTCACCGTCGTCACCATGACGCCGGGCGACTGCGGCACCAAGGAGCACCCGCCGGAAGTGATCGCGCGGATGCGCCGCGCCGAAGCCGCCGCCGGGGCCGAGATGATGGGAGCCAAGTATCTCTGCGCGGAGTTCCGCGACATGGCTGTGTTCAACGACGATGAATCGCGGCGCCGGGTGACGGCGATTGTGCGCGACCTGCGGCCGGACCTGGTGTTGACGGCCTCGCCGTCGGATTACCACTGCGACCACGAGGCGACCTCGTACCTCGTGCGCGACGCTTGTTTCGGAGCTGGTTGTCCGAATTACGACTGCGCCGCGTTCTCCGGCGCCCCGGCGCTCGACTTCATCCCGCACCTTTACTATGCCGATCCGGCCGAGGGGACCGACCGCGAGGGGCGCGTGGTGCGGCCGGATTTTGTGGTCGACATCGCGGCGTCGTTTGCCACCAAGCGCGACGCGCTGGCCTGCCACACCTCGCAGCGGCAGTGGCTGCTCGATCATCACGGCATGGACAACTACCTGGACGAAATGGAGAAGTGGACGAAGGCGCGCGGCAAACTGGCCGGCTTAGAGCATGGCGAGGGGTTCCGGCACTACAAGATTCACCCCTATCCGCAGGCGCCGTTGCTGGAGGATTTGCTGGGGGTGGAGTTGGTGAACCGCTTCGTGTAGTCACACCCTGCCCGCCGATTTTCACTTTTTGCAATCAAACAGTTGCGCACCCCACGTGCACGGCCGCCGTGACCGCTATGCTACTCCCATAGCCATGACCGAGCCAGCCAGAAAAGCACGGAACGAAGCCAAACTCAAAGAACTCTACCCGACCTTCGCGGCGCGGCTGCGGCGGGTGATCAAGGACCTCGAGGCCGATGGCGTGCGGCCGCGCATCCAGGATGCCTGGCGTTCGCCGGAGGAACAGTTGAAGGCCTTCAATAACGGCAATTCGAAGCTGAAGTTCGGCTTCCACAACGTGACCGGGACGGGCGGCAAGAAGGAATCGCTGGCCGTCGACATGCTCGATGACAACGCGCCGTTGAAGCCCTCCACCGAATACCTGCTGCGGCTGGCGGCGGCGGCGCAGAAGCACGGGCTCAGCACGGGTGTCCTGTGGGGACTGCCGGCGCCGCTGCAAAAGGGCGTTAGGGAAGCCATCGCGGCGAAGAATTTCAAGGCGGCGGTGAAGGTGGGCTGGGATCCGACGCACATTGAGCCGACCGGGATCAAGCCGGCCGAGGCCAAGGCGGGGAAGCGGCCGGCCTAGCAGCGCCGGCGCGCGGCGCTAGTGGAACACCGCCGGGTGGCCGTTGCCGCTGTGCGACTCTTCGGGGTGGTCGTCGAGCGGGACGTCGCAGGAGCAGCAATCCGAGCAGCGCTGGCAGCGGGTGCAGAGGTGGTTGGCGCAGGCGTCCTTGGTGCACCAGTGGCAGATTTCACCCGAAGGCTCGCCGCAGATGGAGCAGGCAAAGCGAAGTTCGGTCATGGTTTGGCTCCTTTGACGGCGGGGGGCACGGGTGAGGATGCGGGGGGCGGCAGGGCGGCGGCGGGCGGCTTTCGTTTGGGGGCGGGCCTGGCGGCCGGCTGGCGGATGAGCATGCCGCGGCAGCGCTGGGCCTCCTGGTCGATGATCTTCAGTTCGCGCTCCTTCATGGTGGCCAATTCGATGAGGTAGTTGCGGAAGTGGGAGCGGGGGGCGTCGCCTTCGAGTTCCACTGATTCGAGCAGGTCGGCGAGGGCTGGGTTCTGGTAGGTGCGCACGCCCTGGACGAGCGAGCGGTACATGCCGCGGCTGGAGTCGAGACGCATGAAGAGCTCGAAGGCTTTGCCGAGGTCGTCGGCGTCCTGGAGGAGTTCCTGGGCGGTGCGGGCGGCGTAGCCGAGTTCGGCGCGGAGGTCGCGCAGTTGCGTGACGTAGGCGTCGGGGGCGCCCTTATCGACCCATTCGGCGGGGCGCACGTCGTCGAGCAAGGGGATGAGGCGGCTGGCCTGGATGCCGACGGCGTGGATGGTCTTTTGGATGTTCCACTCGGTGGTGAGCCCGTCAGCGCCGGCGGCGGAGGGCGCGTCCGGGGGGGGGGCCTGCTGTTGCGGCCAAAGCGGGGTGGTCGCGAGCAAGGCGACAACGAGAAATGGCTTCATCCCGTACATCTACCCGTAGTGTCGCATGGCAGACACGCGAGTAGGGCTGGAAGGCTGGGAATTCGCTGGGGCTGGAGGCGGATTACGCGCCCGGCGGCGGAGGAGGCGGAGCGGAGGCTCCGGCGTCGCCTGGGGGCGGCGGGGGAGGAGGCGGCGGCGGGGTGGCCTCGGTGTCGCCCGGAAGCGGAGCGCCGCCACCGCCCGGGGTGGGAACTCCACCGCCGGAGCCGACGCGCGGGCCGCGCATCATGATCGTGTAGAAAGCCTCGGCCAGGGCATTGGTGGCGCGCTGAGCGACGGCGCCTTTGTCTATTTTCGATTTGGCCAGCGGGGCGTTCTTATAGACGCGAATGAACTCGCCGGGGTTGACCAGCCGCATGGAATCCTGCGGGATGAGGCGGTGGCGGACGCCGACCTGCCCTTCCTCGACGGCGACGTAGGTGGTGTCCTCGTCTTCCAGGGCGACATCGAAGGTGGTGCCGCGCACGGAGATCACCGCCGTCGGCGTGTGGATGCGGGCCGGGTTGGGCTGGCCTCCGAAGCGGCGGATGTAAACCTTCACGCGACCCAGCCACAGGTCGAGCATGTCGGACCATGTGCCGGGGTTGTTGCGGAAGGTGACGCGCGAGTTCGGAAAAACCTCAAATGTGCTGCCGTCGGAAACCTGGAAGATGGCGTAGCCGTCAGGACCGCTCAGGACAACCTGCTTTTGCTGAATGAACTCACCGGCGTTCAGGGCCCAGGGCTCAGAGCCGCGCAATACCGAGACCTGACCGGTGATCGTGAGCACCTTGGCGGCGCTCTCGTTCAGACCGGTGAAGGCCGGGTCGTATTGTACGGTGGGGGGCAGAGGCTGAAGCAACTGCTGCGGCGGCTGCGCAAGGCACACGCCGAGAGTCGCTGCTGCCAGCAGCCACCCTACCGCCGGACGCACTGTGCGCATAACGAACATTCAGTCTACCATCAAACGTGCAAGCAACTAGAAGGCCTAGTTGCAAGGCTATCGGCAAAATCACTTCGAATCAATAGTTTTCCTCTTGGCCGTCCGATAGAAGTGGGGAGCGGAAAGGGTAGAATGGGTGCATAAGATGTGTCCCAGCGCCACAATATGGGCCAAAGCGGCGAGCCGGGCGGGCGTTCTCACGCTGCTGGCGGCGCTGAATCTGGCTGCCCAGGAAACTGGCGGGACGCGTCTGGATTGGCGGCAGTTCGGCAATGTCTCGCTGGCCGGTCCGGCCACGGTGGGTCTTGCCAGCGGGCCTGTGAGCCGGGTGTGGTATTCCTCCGCGGGCGACCGGTTGGCCCTGCTGACGGCGGCGGGCGAACGCTGGGAAACAGAAGATTTTGAGAGCTGGAAACCCTCTCAGGCCGTGCCGCCGGAGCGGCGCGAGGCCGAAGCGAGCGCCCTGCCGGAGCCGTCGGCGCTGGTGCGGGGCGCGGGCGCGCGGTTGTATGCGGCGGGGAGCTTTGCCTGGTCGAGCGACGACGAAGGGCGGACGTGGCGCAACCTCACCGGGCATGCGCGCTTTTCGATTCTAGGGGGTGCGATTGCCGACCTGGCCGTGTCGCCCACGAATCCCGACGACATTGCCGTGGCCAATGAGCATGGCGTGTGGCGTTCCCTGGATGGCGGGCTGAGCTGGGACAGTTTGAACGCTTTGTTGCCGAACCTGCCGGCGAGGCGCCTGCTGCGGGCTCCGCAGCCGAGGCAGGGGCTGGTGTTGGGGCTGGCGGACGGCGAAGAGGCTGTTTGGGCGCCGGGCGAGCGCACCGGTTGGCGTCCGGCCGGGGAGTTGGTCACGGGCGCCGAACGGACGCTGGCCGCAAGCATCGCGGCACGCACGGGAGCGGTGGTGACGCGGGCTCTGCGCGCGGGCGCCTACCTCTATGCCGGAACTGGCGATGGGCGCCTGCTGGCTTCGAGCGATGAAGGGGCGACGTGGCGGGAGTTCCGCATGGCCGCCGACGGCCGCGTGGAATCGCTCTTTCTGGACCCCCGCGAACCGCAGATTGCCCTGGCCGCGCTGGCTCCAGCCCTAGCCGGCGGGGCGCGCATCGTGCGCACCACCAACGGCGGGCTGTTCTGGGACGATGTGAGCGCGAACCTGCCGCCGGGCGCGGCCCATGGCGTCACGGCCGACCTCGCCACGGGCACGCTCTATGCGGCTACCGAAGCCGGGCTGTTCCTGACCATGACCAACCTGCGCAACGCGGCTCCGGCCACGCGCTGGGAGCGCATTGACGCGGGGCTGCCGAGGGCCGCCGTGCAGGATGTGATGCTCGATAGCGAGGGCAACCAGATCTACATTGCGTTGAAGGGCTACGGCTTGTACCGCACGCTGGCGCCGCACCGGCTGTTGGACCCCAGGGTGGTGAACGCGGCCGATTTCAGCACGCGGGCGGCGGCTCCGGGTTCGCTGCTGAGCGTGTTGGGGCGGCGGGTGGCCTCGGCGCGGATGGGCGATAGCGAGGTGCCGGTGCTGGCGGCCTCGGAATCGGAGTCGCAGATTCAGGTGCCGTTTGAAGCCGCCGGGGCGACCTTGTCGCTGAGCTTGGCCGACGGCACACCGGGTGGGCGCAGCTTCGCTTTGCCGCTGCGGCCGTTGTCGCCGGCAATTTTCATTGGCCGCGACGGTTCGCCGATGGTGCTCGACGCCGAGCGCGGGCTGCTGCTGGACGCCCAGACGCAGGCCGCCGCGGGTGGGCGCATTCAAATTCTCTGCACAGGGCTGGGCCGGGTGACGCCGGACTGGCCGACGGGCCTGGCCGCGCCTGTGGAGAACCTCCCGAATGTGGCCGCCGAGGTGAAGGTGTATCTGGACCGGATGCCGTTGACGGTGACGCGGGCCACGCTGGCGGCGGGCTATATCGGGTTTTACCTGGTGGAGGCGGAGTTGCCGGCTGTGGTGGATGCCGGCCCGGCGGAGTTGTACCTGGAAGCGGGTGGAAGCGAAAGCAACCGTGTGTCGCTTTACTTGCAGCCCTAAGGACGGTCCCGGCGGCGGCCCCGAGGCCGGCGTTGCGGGCAAAACCGCCCCCAGCCGGGGCGCTGTACACTGGAGCAGGAACCGCACCATGATCACCCGCCGCGCGCTTGCCGCACTTCTCCCCAGCCTGGCGTTTTCCCAGGTGAAGGAAGACAAGAAACTTGCCCCCTACTACCCGACGCCGGAGACCATTGTCGAGAAAATGCTCCAGTTAGGGGCGTTGAAGGCGGGCGAGAAGATGTTTGACCTGGGGTCGGGCGACGGGCGGCTGGTCATCATGGCGGCTGAGAAGTTCAAGGCGGCGGCGACGGGTGTGGAGTTGGACGACGACCTTTACAAGCAGAGCTCGGAGCGCATCAAGCGGCTGGGACTCGACGGCAAGGCGAAAATCATCCACGGCGACGTGCTGACGCAGGACTACAGTTCAGCCGATCTGCTGACGGTATATCTGCTGCCGAGCGCCACAGAGAAGCTGACGCCGATTCTGGAGAAGCAGTTGAAAAAGGGAACGCGGATTGTCAGCCACGATTTCCCGTTTAAGAACTGGCAGCCGGAGAAGATTGAAGACATTCCTGACGATGGAGAAGGGCGCTCGCACTCGCTGTATCTCTACCGGCGGTAGGGGCCGGCGGTAGGGGCTGGCCGTTGGGGCCGGCGGTCGCCGACGAGGCAAAACGTGGCCGGAGAATACGTGTTTGTTCCAATGTTGTGGCGGCGGTCGAGCGCCATCACGCGGGTGTTGTTTGCGCTGGGGATGGTGGCGCTGGCGAGCGTCCACGATTCGCCCATGCTGGCCAAGGTGGCGGCGAGCATCTACCTGGTGTTCAGCGCGGCGGTGTTGCTGCTGCGCTTCCTGCAGCGTCCGGCCGGGACGATGACGGCGCTGGTGCTGGACACGGCGGCCTATCTGGTGTCGGTGACGCTGATTGCCAACGGGAACCTGTGGATCATCCTGCACCAGTTCTGTTTTCTCGCGCTGACGGTGTTGCTGCTGCACCACTGGCAGCAACTGCTGGCGGTGTTTGGCACGTCGATCGCCTTTTTCCTGTTGATTTCGCCGCCTGGAGCGCGCGAGGCGCTGCCGGGCCTGGTGGTGACCTCGTTGGTGGCGGCCTTTGCGCTGTGGCAGAAGCAGGTGATTGAAGACCGGCTGTTCCAGATGTCGCGGCAGGCGGTGATGTACCGTTCGAGCGCGGAGAATGTGCGCTTTCAAGAGCGGGCGCGCATTGCCGACGACTTTCATGATGGCCCGCTGCAGATGTTCATGAGCCTCACCGTGCGCTTGGAAGTGTTGCGCCGCATGATGGAAAAGAAGCCGGAGATGGCGCTCTCGGAGTTGCAGCAGTTGCAGGAGGTGTGGAAGAAGCAGGTGTCCGAGGCGCGCGAGTTCATCCACACGATCCGGGCGGCGACGACGGTGGAGGAGAACCTGGCCTCGGCGCTGGAGCGGCTGGTGGACCTGTTTGAAAAGGACAACGGCATCACGACATCGCTGAAGGTGCAGGGCAACATGTCGACCGTGGAGTCGGACCTGACGAGCGAGGTGTTGCAGATGACACGCGAGGCGCTGCACAACGTGTGGAAGCACGCCAAGGCGACCGAGATCCATGTTTCGCTGGAGCAGGGCGACCACGAACTGCTGCTGACGGTGGAGGATAACGGGCAGGGGTTTCCGTTTGCGGGCTCGTACACGCTGGGGGAGTTGGACCTGTTGCGGCTGGGTCCGGTGAGCATCAAGCGGCGGGTGAATGCGCTGCAGGGCGGGCTGATCCTGGAGTCGAAGCCGGGCAAGGGTTCGAGCGTGCGGATCCGCATTCCGCAATGAGACGCCGGCTGGCCGGGACCGTGGCGTGCGGCGCGGCGGCGCTGCTTACCTCTTGCCTTCCCTACGCCGATTTCACGCTGCCGAAGCCAGAAGGGCCGAGGCGCGATGTGAGGCCTAGGGTGGAGGCGCTGGCCGAACCGGTGCTCCTTCGGGGGGCGGCAGGCGACTTTGACGCCGTGGACGCATTGAACCCCTCGCTGGTGCGGCGCGATGGGCAGTGGTTCAACTTCTACTCAGGCTTTGACGGCAAGACGTGGCACACGGCGCTGGCGACCTCTTCCGACGGGCTGCGCTGGACCAAGCAGGGCAAGGTGCTGTCGCCCGGCGCGGCGACATGGGAGGGCGGCTACATTGCCGCCAATGGCACAGCGCTCTATTTCCGGGGGGAGTTTTATTACTGGTACCAGGCGGGGACGCCGCCGCGGATCGGGCTGGCGCGATCACAAGATGGCCGCACGTGGCGCAAGGAGGCGGGTCCGGTGGTGCCGTTTGGGCCGCGCGGGGCGTGGGATGAGCGGGCCACGGCCGATCCGTATGTGATCCAGGCGCGGGACTGGCTGTATCTTTATTATCTCGGCGAGGACCGGGCGCGGCGGCAGCGGTTGGGGCTGGCGCGGTCGCGCGATGGTGTGCGGTGGGAGAAGCTGCGCGGCTCCCCCGTGCTGGGGCTGGGCGGGGCGGGTACGTTTGACGAAAACGGGCTTGGTGAGCCGGCGGTGTGGCAGGCCTCGGGCTGGTGGTGGATGCTCTATACGGGGCGCGACCGGGCCGAGTACCGGCGGCTGGGGGCGGCGCGATCGCTGGATGGCGTGCACTGGGAACGGGTGGGCGAATCGGCGGTGTTTGCCGGGACAGCTCACTGGATGGAGAAGGTCGTCTGCGATCCGCATGTGGAACCGGGCGAGCAGGGCGCCTTCCGGCTCTGGTTTGGCGGGGGCAGCGTGGCCCATCCGGCGGAAAACGTGGCTGGGGCCATCGGGTATGCGACGTTGGAATTGATGCCCACGGATCTGCCGGCAAGGCAGTAAGGGGCGAAGCTGTAGGGAGGGTTCATGAAGATCGGCATCACGTGTTATCCGACGTACGGCGGCAGCGGGATCGTGGCCACCGAACTGGGTTTGGAGCTGGCGCTGCGCGGCCACGAGATCCACTTCATCAGCTACGCTCACCCGATCCGGCTGCCGGTGGAATCCGAGCACATTCACTTTCACGAGGTGGAGGTGACCAACTATCCGCTGTTTGCCTACCCGCCGTACTGCCTGGCGCTGGCGGGGCGGATGGCCGAAGTGGCCGAGCGCTACGGGCTCGACCTGCTGCATGTGCACTATGCGCTGCCGCACGCGGTGTCGGCCCTGCTGGCGCGGCAGATGCTGGCGCCGAGGCTGCAACTGCCGTTTGTCACTACGCTGCATGGGACCGACATTACGCTGGTCGGCCAGGAGCCGTCCTACTATGCCATCACCAAGTATTCGATCGATGCCTCCGACGGCGTCACGACGGTCAGCCAGTATCTGAACGACCGCACGCGCGAGGTGTTCGGCGTGGAAAAGCCGATGCGGACGATCCACAACTTCGTGAATTGCGAGCTCTACCAGCCGCGCCGTCCGGACGACACGGGGCGGCGGCCGAGGCTGATGCACATTTCCAACTTCCGTCCAGTGAAGCGGCCCACGGACTGCATTCGCGTGTTGAAGAGCGTGGTGGAACGCGTGGACGCCGAGTTGTGGATGGTGGGCGATGGCCCGGAGCGGGGCCCGTGTGAGCGGCTGGCGCGCGAGCTGGGGGTGAGTGACCGGGTGGAGTTCTGCGGCAAGCAGGACCACGTGGAGCGGCTGTTGCCAAGGGCCGATGTGCTGCTGTTGCCGAGCGAACATGAGGCCTTCGGGCTGGCGGCGCTGGAGGCGATGGCGTGCGGTGTGCCGCCGGTGGCGACGCGGGTGGGGGGCGTGGCCGAGTTGATTGACGACGGCGTGGACGGGTTTCTGGAAGCGGTGGGCGATACCGGGGCGCAGGCGGAACGTGTGGTGGAACTGCTTTCCGACCCGGTGCTGCACGGGCGGGTATCGCGGGCGGCGCGGCTGGCGGCCGAGACGCGATTCGACTCGCGGCGGATTATTCCGCAGTATGAGCAGTACTATGAAGAAGTTCTTGGGAACTTTTCCGCCTCCGCCGGTGTCTGAACGGACAGGGTGCCTCATCAGGGGAATCCGGACGACACAAGACGCGTCCCGGTCTAGAATGGGGCAGAGGGATTGACGAGATGGCCGACGGTACGGTCAGCTTCGAGCACGTTGAACCGGCCACCTGCTGGGAAGCAGCGGAGGCGGGCGAGGCTGCTATCTCCCTGACCGAACGTGCCCAGGCGCGTCTCATTGACGGACTGCGGCGCGGTGACGATGCCGCCTACGAGGAACTGCTCAGCCTGTATGAGAAGCCGGTTTACAACCTCGTTTATCGCTTGCTGGCCAATCCCGCCGACGCCCCGGACGTGGTGCAGGAGGTGTTCCTGAAGGTGTTCCGGAACATCACGGCCTTCCGGGCGCAGAGCAGCCTGAAGACCTGGATCTACCGCATTGCGGTGAACGAAGCGCACAATCACCGGCGCTGGTTTGAACGCAAGTGCGGTCAGGAGGTGGGGCTGGAGGAAGAGGTGAGCGAGGGAATCCACTTTCACCAGGTATTGGAAGATCAGGAACGCTCGCCCTTTGAGTCGTTTGCCAACGCCGAGGCGCGGGCGATGATCGAGGACGCGCTGCAGTCGCTGAAGCCGGCGTTTCGCTCGGCGGTCGTGCTACGCGACGTGGAAGAGCTGAGCTACGACGAGATCGCCGACATCCTGCAGGCCAACCTGGGGACGGTGAAGTCGAGAATTCTGCGCGGGCGGGAAGCCCTGCGCGTGGCCTTGGAAGTCAGGATGCAAGCGCGCCGCGGATCGGATCTGCGGTGGTGCGCGGCGGAATGACGGGCATGAGGAATAGGAAGGCACACATGCCGCACAGCGAGGACAGATCGGGACAGTACGGCGATCTCCGCGCGGCCGCCGCACTGCGTGCTCAGTTGGCGGCGTTGCCGCGGCAGGAAGCGCCGGCCCAACTCCGTTCGCAATTGCGGGTGATGGCATCGCAGGAGGCATTGCGGCGGCGCATGTGGCTGAATCCGGCCACGGCGGCGGCGTACCTGCTGGGACGCCTGGGTTTGATCGTCAACAATATGATGCGCCCCTACGCCGTTCCGGTGACGGGCGGGTTGCTCAGCGCCATGGTGTTGTTTTCCATGATGCTGACCAGCTACCCGGTGATCGGCGAGATTCGGGGCGATGTGCCCACGCCGGTGTCCACCGAGCCGGGCGTGATGAGTTCGCTCGCCTTCGGGTTGGGCGACGAGGACATCGTGGTGGACCTGTCCATCGACGGGCAAGGCCGCGTCATGGAATACTCGCTGCCGTCCGGCCAGCGCTGGGCCACCGATCCGGAAATCCGGCGGAGCCTGGAGAACACGCTGCTGTTCACGCGGTTTCAGCCGGCCACGCGCTTCGGGCAGCCCTCCAGCGGCAAGGCGCGCATCACCTTTCGACGCAGCCAGATGGACGTGCGCGGCTAAGCCGCCCACGCTACCCTGAGAGTTGCCCCAGAAACTAGGCCAGCACTTTCTGCGCCGCCCGGCGACGTTGGAGAAAATCGCCGCGGCCGCCATTCCCGAACATGCCGCGCAGGTGATTGAAATCGGCGCCGGCGAAGGCGTTCTCACCGAAAAGCTGCTGGAGCGGGCCGACAAGGTCTATGCCATCGAGGTAGACCCGGAGTTGGTGGCCAGGCTGATGCTGCGCTTCCGCGGCGAGCCGAAGCTGAAAATCGTCGCCCAGGATGTGCTCGCCACCGACCTCACACAGTGGGGCCGCGCCGTGGTCACCGGCAACCTGCCCTACTACATCACCTCGCCGGTCATCGAGCGCACGCTGGCCATGGGCAAACTGCTCGAACGGGCCGTCTTCCTCATCCAAAAGGAAGTGGCCGAGCGCATCACCGCTTCGCCCGGCACCCGCGACTACGGCTTCCTCACGGTGGCGACGCAACTCCACGCGACCTCGAAGATGCTGTTCAAGGTGCCGCCGGGCGCCTTTTCCCCGCCGCCCAGAGTGGATTCAGCGGTGATCCGGCTCGATCCGCTGCCCGCCCCGAACTGGGCGACCCGACGCCCATGCTGGCCTTCCTCGGCCTCTGCTTCAAGCAGAAGCGCAAGACGCTGCGCAACAACCTGGCCCCCATCTTCGGGCGCGAACTGCTCGATGCCCAGCCCGAGGCAGGCCTGCGGGCCGAGCAGTTGACGCTGGAGCAATTTCGCGATTTGTACCGGCGGTTGACGGGCGGGTGACTCCGGTTCCACCTCCACCCGCTACAATAAGAGTTCACCCCCACCATGGTTAGAGTTCGTTTTGCGCCCTCCCCGACGGGATACCTGCATATCGGCAGCGCCCGCACCTTCATCTTCAACTGGCTCTATGCGCGCCGGAACGGGGGCACGATGATTCTGCGCATCGACGACACCGACGTCGAGCGCAATACCGAAGCCTCGCTCAACTCCATCTACGACGGCCTGCGCTGGCTGGAGATGGATTGGAACGAAGAGTATAAGCAGAGCGACCGCATCGAGCTGCACAAGAAGGCCGCCTGGGCCATTTTCGAAGCCGGCCACGCCTACCGCGACTTCACCCCTGCCACCAATACCGACGACGAAGCGACTTCGGCCAGCTCCACCCGCGGCCCCTGGCTGTGCAATCCGGGGATGCGCGAGTTGACGGCTGAGGAGAGCGAGCGCCGCGCCGCCGCCGGCGAGCCCTTCGTGCTGCGCTTCCGTGTGCCGCGCGGCGCCGGCCGCACCATCACCTTTGCCGACGGCGTCTACGGCGAACAATCCAAATCAGCCGACGATGTGGAGGACTTCGCGCTGCTGCGTTCCAACGGCATGCCGACCTACCACATGGCCTCCTGCGCCGACGACGCCGATATCCGCATCAGCACCATCATCCGCGGCCAGGACCATCTCTCGAACACCTTCAAGCACATCCTCATCTTCGAAGCGCTGAAGGCCGAAATTCCGCAGTTTGCCCACCTGCCGCTGCTGGTGGCCCCCGATGGCGCGAAGCTTTCCAAACGCAAGCACGGTCCCGTGGTGAGCGTCACCACCTATCGCGACGCCGGCTTCCTGCCGCACTCCTATGTGAACTTCCTGTGCCTGCTCGGCTGGTCGCCCAAGGACAACCGCGAGCAGATGTCGCGCCAGGAGTTGATGGAGTCGTTCTCGCTCGCCGGTGTGAACCGCTCGAACGCGGTGGTGAATTTCAGCGAAGAAGATCCGATTGACCCGAAGGCGATCTGGCTGAACTCGCAGCATCTGCGCGTGTGGCCGGTGGAGGATCTGGCGGCGCGTGTCAGGCCCGTGCTGGCCTCGGCCGGGCTGGCCGCGCTCGAGCCGGAGTCGCACTTCCAATGGGTGGTGGACACGATCCGCTCGCGCTTCTTCACACTGAACGACTTCGCCACCAAGGGCCGGGCCTACTTCGCCGACGATTTCCCCATGCAGCCCGAAGCGGTGGCCAAGCTCGACGCCGCGCAGGCGCGCGAGTTGCTGCGCGAACTGGCCGTGCGCATCGAGGCACTGCCCGAGTTCAGCGAAGCGAGCGTGGAGGCTGCGCTGCGCGCGCTGGCCGAAGAGAAGGGCGTCAAAGCGGGCCTGCTCATCAACGGTTCCCGCGCCGCGCTTACCGGGCAGACGGTTGGCCCGAGCGCCTTTGCCGTGTTCGCCGCGCTGGGACGCGAGCGTGTGGTGAAGCGGCTTTCGGCGGTTTAGGATTCCCATGATCATTCTCGGTATTGGCGGTGTCTTGAACGACGCGGCGGTGGCGCTGCTGAAGGATGGCGTGCTGGCGGCGGCCGTGGAGCAGAAGAAGGTGGCGCACGCCCACCGCCCCGGCGAGCTGCCGGAAGCGGCCATCGCGGAATGCCTTCGCATCGCCGGCGTGACGCCGGAACAGGTGGAGTGCACGGCGCTGGCGCGCCCGCTGGGCACCGGGGCGGAGACGACCCTGCATCTCAGCCTGCGGGCGCTGCTGCCGAATGCGCAGTTGGTGCTGGTGGACCATCACACGGCGCATGCCGCCTCGGCTTACTATGCTTCGCATTTCGATTCGGCCACCGTGGTCACCTTCGACCGCCTGGGCGACCTGCGCTGCGGCGCGGTGTGGCATGGCGAAGGGACTGATTTGCGGGCCGAGCGCGAGCTCTACTATCCCGATTCGCTGGGCGATTTGTATGGCCGCGTGACGGCGCTGCTCGGCTTCCGCCAGAACGTGGACGAGCACAAGGTGCAGTGGATGTCCTGCGGCGGTTCGGACCGCTTCGCACCGATCTTCCTCGACATTCTCCAGCACGCCCCCGGCAAGCTGCCGCGCGTTGACCGCGGCTACTACGACAGCAACCGTCTCAGCGATGGCGGCTTCAGCGGCAAGTTCTATGCGCGCCTCGGACTGGAAGACGGCGCGGCGATTCCCGCTGAGATGCATGCCGACCTTGCGGCGGGCGTGCAGAAGGCCGTCGAGACCGTTGTGCTGAATGTGGCCGGCAGCGGCGAGAACCTCTGCCTGGCGGGCGGGTTGGCGTTCAACGCCCTGCTGGTGGCTTCGCTCGAACGCAGCGGGCAGTGGAAGAACGTCTACGTGCAGCCGGCCTCGGGCAACACGGGCACGGCCATCGGTGCGGTCTATTATGCCTGGCACCGCACGCTGCGCCAGCCGCGCAGCGCGGCCATGAGCACGCTGCTGCTGGGGCCGGAGTATTCGCCCGAAGCGATCAAACAGGTGCTCGAAAACTGCAAGCTGCGCTTCCGCTACCTGCTCACCACGGGCGAGTTGATTGAACGCGCCGTGGAGGAGTTGAACGCCGACAAGATCATTGCCTGGATGCACGGGCGCATGGAATTCGGCCCGCGTGCGCTCGGCAACCGCAGCATTCTTGCTTCGCCGCGCAACCCGTATTCCACCGAGAACCTGAACAGCTTCATCAAACACCGCGAGCCGTTCCGCAAGTTCGCCGCCTCGGTGCCGGCTGAGATTGCCGCTGAGTATTTTGAGACCGGCCCGAACGCGCGCTCGCTGGCCACGGTGGGGCGCGTGCGCGAGGCCCATCGCAAAACCTTTGAGACGGCGATTCTCGGCGATGGACACGTGCGCGTGCATGCGGTGCATCGCGAAGAAAATCCGCTCTACTGGGAACTGCTGCACGCCTTTGGACGCTCCACCGGCCTGCCCGTGCTCTACAACACCAGCTTCAACCTGTTCGGCGATCCGCTCGTGTGTTCGCCGCGCGACGCCGTGCGCAGCTTCTATTCAAGCGGCATCGACGCCATGTTCGTCGGCCAGTTCCAATTGCAGAAGTAGGCCGCGCCAGTCCGCGCCGGGCCGCGCAGCGCCGCGACGGAATGCCGGTGGCATAATCGAAGGGCCATGCTCACCCGGCGCGCTTTCCTGCCCTCGGCCGCGGCGCCCTTGCTTGCCGCGCAGAGCCCTCCGCTCAACTTCGTCTTCATTCTCATCGACGATTATGGCTGGCGCGACACCGGTTACAACGGCAGCCGCTATTACGAGACGCCGCACATCGACGCGCTGGCGCGCAGCGGCATGACGTTCACCAACGGCTACTCGGCGGCTCCGGTGTGTTCGCCCACGCGGGCCGCGCTGATGACGGGCAAGTGGCCCGCGCGCCTGCACCTCACGGCGCATTTGCAGGGCCATGACCGCACGCCGCCGCATGCGAAGCTGCGCGCGCCCGTGACGCGTAAGGAGCTGCCGCTGAGCGAAGTGACCATCGCTGAGATCCTGAAGCGCAAGGGCTATGCGACGGCGAGCGTGGGCAAGTGGCACCTCGGCGACCCCGGCTTTCTGCCCACCGACCAGGGCTTCGACGTAAACATCGGCGGCACCTGGGATGGTTCGCCGAAGAGCTTTTTCTATCCGGGTTGGGAAGGCAAGCCGGCGCGACTACAGGGCCGCGATGGCGAGTATCTCACTGACCTGCTTACCGACCGTGCCTGCGACTGGCTGAAACAGCAACGTGCGAATCCGTTTTTTCTCTATCTGCCCCACTACGCCGTGCATGTGCCCATCGAAGCGAAGAAGGAACTGATCGCCCGCTTCGACAGCAAGCAGCCCGCCGGCGGGCAGAACTTCGCCGATTACGCCGCGATGATCTACAGCGTCGATGAATCGGTGGGCCGCATCGTGCGCACGCTGGAGGAGATGGGCGTGGCCGGCAACACGGCCATCTTCTTCACGGCCGATAACGGCGGCGTCTCGTCGCGCGAATGGAAGCAGCGGCAGATCACCTCGAACGCTCCGCTGCGGCTGGGCAAGGGGCATCTCTACGAAGGCGGCATTCGCGTGCCCACGCTCGTGCGCTGGCCGGGCGTGACGAAGCCGGGTTCGGTGAGCCACGATCCGGTGTACACCTGCGACTATTACGCGACGATGGCGGAGATGGCGGGCGCGCCGCTGGACTCTGGGCATCGCCCCGACGGGGCCAGCCTCGTGCCGGCGCTGCGCGGGCGCCGGATGTCGGAGCGGAGCCTCTACTGGCACTATCCGCACTACAGTCCGCAGTTGGGGCGGCCATCGAGCGCCCTGCGGCGCGGCGAGTGGAAGCTGATTGAGCATCTGGAGACGGGCCAGACGGAGTTGTACAACCTCAGCCAGGACATTGGCGAACGCACCGACCTTGCGGCCACCGAGAGCAAGCGGCGCGACGCCATGCTGGGCGAGTTGCAGGCTTGGCGTAAGCAGGTGAATGCGCAGATGCCCGCCGTGAATCCCGACTACGATCCGGCGCGCGAGCCCAAGCCCGCTGTCGAACCGGTGGCATGAGCGCACAGCAAATCGCCGCGCTGGCGCTGCTGGTCACACTGGCCGGTGTCTGGGATGGGCGCTGGCGGCGCATTCCGAACTGGCTCGTGGTGGCCGGGGCCGTGGCCGGGCTCGCCGTCAACTCACCGTTGAGCGCGGCCAAGGGGTTCGGTATTGCCGTGCTGGTCTACCTCCCCCTCTACCTCTTGCGCGCCGTCGGCGGCGGCGATTTGAAACTGATGGCCGCGATGGGGCTCATCACGGGGCATGAGGTGTGGTTGGTGCTGTTCGTGCTGTCGGCGGTTGGCGGCGGCATTGCCGCGCTCGTGCTCGTGATCGCCAAGAAGCGCTTGCGGCGCACGCTCTCCAACGTCGGTCACATCCTGCGCTCGGCGCCGGCGGCCGAGTTGCCGCATGAGCAGCGGCCCGAGTTGAGCGTGGACGCGCCCGAGGCGCTCACGCTGCCCCGCGGCACGGTGATCGCCGTGACGACGCTGCTCTATCTCGGAACGCTGGCTCTCTAAACGCTATACTGCCCCTCATGAAACGAATTCTCACCGCACTCGTGTTGGCCGCCGCGTTGTGCGCCATTCCGGCGTGCGCGCAGGACAAGAAGGCCGGGAGCAAGGCCGCCGCGGCCGTGAAATCGGCGAAGAAGGGCGCGGAACTGCTCGATTTGAACACGGCCACTCTGGACCAGTTGAAGGCATTGCCGGGCGTAGGAGATGCCTATGCCGGGAAGATCGTGAAAGGCCGTCCCTATCGGGCCAAGAATGAGTTGGTGGATAAGAAAATCGTTCCCGCGGCGACCTACGACAAGTTCAAGGAACTGGTGATCGCAAAGCAGAAGTAGCCGCGCGCTACCATAGCATCGGATGGTCACCCGGCAGCCCGTACACGTTCTCTACGGAGGCGCGCATCTGTTCCGCGCCGATGTGGTGGCGAAGATGGGGCGTCTTGCCCTGCGTTCGCTCGAGGAGGGCGGGCTGGCCGAAGTCGCCGGCGACGCCATCGCGCAGCGTGTACGCGCCAAGTTGGAGCGCGAACCGCTGGAAGACCTGCGCATCGATTTCGAAGACGGCTACGGCATTCGCACGCACGAGGAAGAGGATCGCGACGCAGCCGCGGCTGGCGTCCGTTTCGCCGAGGCCCACCATGCTGGCATTCTGCCGCCGCTCATAGGCATCCGCCTTCGCAATGATTTCGATCGCTCCGAACGTACGCTGAAGATCTTTCTCGATGCCGCCGGTGCGATTCCCAAAGAGTTCGTGATCACGATTCCGAAGGTGACCACGCCGCGCGAGGTGGAGCGGATGGCGCAGGCCGCGCCCGGCATTTCGCTTGAAGTCATGATCGAAACACCCGAAGCGCTGCGCGATGCGCTGGCCATTGTGAAGGCTGGTCCGGTAGTGGCGGCGCACTTCGGGCCGTATGATTTCACGGCGTCGCTGGGGGTTCCGGCGAATGCGCAGAGCCTCACGCATTCGCTCTGCGATCATGCGCGGCACGCGCTGCAGGTGGCGCTGGCGGGCACTGGCGTGCGCATCGCCGACGGCCCCACGGCGCGCCTTCCGATTGGCACGAAGGACGAGGTGCAAGAGGCCTGGAGACTGCACATGGCCAACATCGCCCACGCCCTGGCGAGCGGCATCAACCAGGGTTGGGATCTGCATCCTGCGCACCTTCCCGCGCGCTACGCGGCTGTCTACCGTTTCTACCGCGACAACCTGCAAGCCAGCGTCGACCGCCTGCGCAATTTCCGCGAGCGGGCCGAGCAGGCGACGCGGTTTGGCCAGGCCTTTGACGACGCCGCCACCGTGCGCGGCCTGGAGACGTTTCTCGAGCGCGGCGTGGACTGCGGCGCAATCGATGCCAGCGAGGTTCCGGCATGAGTTACTCCGAAATTGTCTATGAGGTCCGCGAAGGCGTGGCCTGGATCACGCTGAACCGGCCGGACCGGTTGAACGCCTGGACGCGCGTGATGGAGGAGGAGTTCCGCACCGCGGCCAACACCGCCGATGCGGACGAGACGGTGCGTGTGATCGCGGTGACGGGCGCGGGCAAGGGGTTTTGCGCCGGGGCCGACATGAGCCTGTTGAGCGGCGTGGTGGAGTCCGGCGGCAGCACGGTGTTGCATCGCGACTATTCGTGGATCACGCGGCTCGCCAAGCCGGTGATTGCCGCCGTGAACGGCCATTGCGTCGGGCTTGGCTTCGTCATCGCGCTCTATTGCGACATCCGGCTGGCGGCCGACACGGCGAAGTTTTCCACCATCTTCGCCAAGCGCGGGTTGATCGCCGAGTATGGCCTGGCCTGGACGTTGCCGCGCATTGTGGGTGCAGGGCGGGCACTCGACCTGCTGCTGACGGCGCGCACGTTTGATGGCGCGGAGGCGCTGCGGCTGGGGCTGGTGGAGCATGTGTTCGCCGAAGCCGAGTTTGCGCAGCGCGCGGCGGCCTATGCCGACGGGATGGCGCGAAACGTCTCGCCGCGCTCGACGCGGGTGATGAAGTCGCAACTCTATGCGGCGCTCGAGGAGACGCTCAACGAGGCCACCGAGCACGCCTACCGTGAGATGATGCCGAGCCTGCAGTGCGACGATTTCAAGGCGTGGCGCCTTCAAGCGGCGCACTTCCTGGGAGAAGCCGCTCCGCCGTCGCGGCTCTGAAACGCCGGCCGGGCGTTAATTGTATTTGCGCAGCTCCATCTTCGCCAGCGCGTTGCGGTGGACCTCATCGGGACCGTCGGCGAGCCGGATCGTCCGCGCGTTGGCCCAGGCTTCGGCAAGGAAGGTGTCCTCGCACATGCCCATCGCGCCGTGGGCTTGGATGGCCCGGTCAATCACGCGCAGCGCCATATTCGGCGCGACCACTTTGATCATGGCGATCTCGCCCTGCGCCGCCTTGTTGCCGACGGTGTCCATCATGTAGGCGGCCTTCAGCACAAGCAGCCGCGCTTGCTCGATCTCCCAGCGTGATTGCGCGATGTCGGCGCGTATGGTGCCTTGTTCGCTCAGCGCGCGGCCGAAGGCGACGCGCGATTTGACTCGCTTGCACATGAGTTCGAGCGCGCGTTCGGCCTGGCCGATGAGGCGCATGCAGTGGTGGATGCGGCCCGGCCCCAGGCGCCCCTGGGCGATCTCAAAGCCGCGCCCCTCGCCAAGCAGGAGGTGCGACGCGGGGACGCGCACGTTCGCAAACGAAACCTCGGCGTGGCCATGCGGCGCGTCGTCGTAGCCGAAGACGGTGAGCATGCGCTCCACCTTGATGCCCGGCGCGTCGAAGGGCACAACGATCATCGACTGCTGCTTGTGGCGCTCCGCGCTGGGGTCGGTCTTGCCCATGAAGATGCAGACCTTGCAGCGCGGGTCGCCGGCCCCGGTGGACCACCACTTCATGCCGTTGAGCACATACTCATCGCCCTCGCGGACGATGCTGGCCTGGATGTTGGTGGCGTCAGAACTGGCCACGCCGGGCTCGGTCATGGCAAAGCAGGAACGCTCGCGGCCTTCCAGCAGTGGCGTCAAATACAGCCCCTGCAACTCCGGCGTGCCGTAGCGCTCCAGCACCTCCATGTTGCCCGTGTCCGGCGCCGAGCAGTTGAACACCTCGGCCGACCACGACACCCGCCCCATCACCTCGCACAACGGCGCGTACTCGAGATTCGTGAGTCCCGCGCCGTGGCGCGAAGCGGGGAGAAACAGGTTCCAGAGGCCCTCGCCGCGAGCCTTCTCCTTGAGCGACTCCACCAGCGGCAGCACCTTCCAGCGATCGCCGGAGTCGACCTGCCGCTTCCACTCGGCTTCGTTCGGGTGGATGTGCTCGTCGAAGAAGCGCGTGAGCTTCGCAAGCAGGTCGTTGGTGCGGGCGGAGTAAGAGAAGTCCATGGCCGGTGCACAGGATATCGCAGTGCGCGCCGTGGGAAACTCAGCGGCCCATCTTCTTGAGCAGCGTTTCGAGGGCCTTGGTGTCGCCGTTGATCTTCTTGTTCAGCTCTTCGACGTCCTTGTCCTTGGCGTCGGGGCCGTTCTTGAGAGCCTTGGCGGCGGTTTCCAGCATGATGCGCTGGCGCACCGGCTCGGAGCCCTTGTAGGGGTTGAAGATCTCCGAGGCGTCGTAAAAAGCCCTGGCGAGGCCGAGTTCGAACTTGGCGCGCGGAACGGTGACGGGCGTGGTCTTCATCATCTCTTGCGCCTTGGCGGCATCGCCGGGGGCGCCGACGGCGTCGCACACGGCGCGCAGGACGCCGCGCTGGAGCATGGCGGCCTCGACGGTGGCGATGTCGTTATCGGTGGGCACATTGCCTGCTGCGATCTTAAGCATGGAAGGCGGCATGCCGGTGGTGCCGCGGCCTGGATACGGGAAGACGAGTTCGACGTCGCCCTGCGGTTTGTCCTTGGAGAAGTCCTTATAGGCATCGGCCAGCGTCATGGCGCTGCGCGAGGCCATGCCGCGGTAATTGGAGGCGAGTTTGCGGAAGGTGCCGGGATTGGCCTTGTTGGTGCGGCCGCCCTGTTCATACTGATTGGCGAGTTCGCGGTAGCCGTTCATCATGCCGGCGAGCAGGGCGAGGCGCCAGGGCTGGGCCTTGGGTTTGAACTCGTTGTCGGTGCGCATGACGCGCTCCAACTGGTCGGCGGTTTTCAAGTAATCGCCCTTGGGGAAGTTCTCGTTGGCGGCCTGCCAATAGAAGGCGTTGGTGCCCGGTTTGATGGGCGGAGGGCCGCCGGAGCAGCCGGTCAGGATGAGTTGGAGAGAGATGAGTATGATTGCGGCAACGGGGAGCATGTAGATTCCTCGGCCATAGGGTTTATCAGATGCGGTGGTCCGAGGCAAGCCTCCCCGATGTTCGCCGGCGGCCGCGCACGCCTACGGCACCACGGGCAGCAAAATACGCGAGGGATGCTGGGCGTCGTGATAGATCGTGTTTTCGGCGATGCGCAGGCGGCGCTGCTGGTTCAGCGGCTCGCCGGTGTTCGGGTTCACGTCGAAGCGCGGGAAGTTGCTGCTCGAGATGTCGACGCGGATGCGGTGGCCGCGGCGGAACACGAGTGAGGTCGGATACATCTCAATGGTGAACTCCTGCGGCTCGCCGGGCTTCAGCATCTTGGCGCTGGTGAGGGATTCCCGGTAGCGCGCGCGGACGATCGAGTCGCCGATGTTGAGGTCGACCCCGGCGGGATAGTCGCGGCTCGGCGGGTAGACATCGATGAGCTTGGCGGTGAAGTCGGTGTCGGGTCCATCGGAGGAGGCCCAGAGCTTCACAATGAGCCGCCCGGTGACCTCGATGTCGCGTTCGAGCGGCGGTGTCTGGAAGACGAGCACGTCGGGGCGCGCCGAAAGCGGCAGCGAGTCCTTGCACAGCCAGTGTTGCGGCGAGCAGCGCTGATCCTGCGCGCCACGCAGCATGAGCACGCCTTCCGACGACACGTTGCCGCCGATGGTGGGCACCGGGTTGGCGGGGTCGAAGCGGTAGGTGGTGGGCGGCGTCGCGCCTGGCTTGTTGGCCGAAAGCGTGCCGTCGGCGTGCAGATAGTAGGGCGTCTCGACGGCGCGCGCGAGCGGCCACTCACGCTCGTCGCGCCAGCGCCCGCCGACGAACAGCCGTCCATCCGCCGTCTTGTGCGGTTCGCCCGCGCCCATTACGAAAAGGCGCACCGGGGCTTCCTTGTCGATGCCGTTCTCGATGCCCTTCAGCCAGCGGTCATACCAGCGCAGGCGCAGCGCGGCCAGATCGATCGCCGACTCCGGGCCAAACTCGGCGATGCCGGAATAGCTGATGCCCTGCCCGCCGTGCGTCCACGGGCCGATGATCAGCTTCTGCAGGCTCTTCTTGGCCTTGCTGAGCTGCACATAGTTGAGGTTGGCCACCTGCGTGCCCCAGGAGTCATACCAGCCGGTGACGTGATAGGCGGGCACGTCTTTGTACTCGGCGATGTGATCGACGACGCTTGAGCCCATGTCGGTCCAGAAGCTGTCGTTGTCGCCGTGGCGCATGGCTTCGATGAGCCAGGCTTCGTAGTCGGGGGCGAACTTGAGCGGCGTGGCGCCGGGGCGCAGCGGCAGGGCCTTCACGTAATCGCGCACCTGCGCGCCCAGCTCTTCGAGCGCGGCCACGGCATGGGGCGAGGAAGCGGCACGCAACGCGGCGGCGCGCGAGTCGGCGGACTGGGTGAGGCCAGTGGCTCCGGCCCGCGTGCCGGTGGCGTTGCCGAGCGTGAGCAGCCAGTTGAACCAGCGCAGCTCGAACGCCCCGTTGTGGCGGATGCCGTAGCGGCCGTAGTTGCTCATGGCATCCACGGGGACCATGGCCGTAAGATGGGGCGCGTTGGCGATGGCCATGGCGAGTTGCGTGGAGCCATTGTAGGAGGTGCCCATCGTGCCCACCTTGCCGTTGGACCACGGCTGCTGACCGATCCATTTGAGGAGGTCAACGCCATCGGCGCCGTCGTCGCGCACCGGACGCCACGTGCCCTCGGAGGCGTAGCGCCCGCGGACATCTTGAATCACGACGGCATAGCCCTGCGCGACATATTGGTTGATGAGCGCCGCCGGGACGGCGTCCTTGTTATAAGGCGAGCGTTCGACGATGGCCGGGAAGCGCCCCGGCGCAAGCGTCCCGTTGCGGGCGGGCAGGTGGACGTTGGCGGCCAGCTTCACCCCGTCGCGCGAGGCGATCATGACGTTGCGCAGGGAGGCCGTTTCGAAGGGAGCGTTGGACTGCGCAAAGAGCGCGGGGAGCGCTGCGAAGAGGGCAAGGGAGGCGATTCGAGGGAGCATGGAGGTCCCAGCTTAGTACACCGTGTCAGAAGTCCGCGCTGGCATGGGCCGGAACGGACGGAAACTCGAGCGGAGCGCTTTCGCGCGTAACGGCCGCTGCCTCGCGGGCGGTTCGATCAACGCTGCGCCGTCAGGGTGGAGTTATCCACCAAAACGGTGCGAACTTATGATGATCGGGTATGCGAGTCTGCCTCGAGTCCATGCGACAACAATCGCCGCCACGGCCAATCCAGTAAGGGCCATGACGAGTTCAAATGGCAGCCGAGACGTTGGCTGCGCGTCAGTGAAAAGCCCTGCAAGCCAACGTGATGAAGTGTTGAACGCGGCATGGGTCAGAATCGCTACCGCGATACCGAAGCCCGACCAATTGGCAACCGTGGCGATGAGCAATCGCAGTCCAACCACCATGAGTACGTAAATCCAAAAGGGCGTGCTGTAAAAGCCAGGCCAAATAAACAATGGAAGATGCCATAGTGCCCAAACGACGCCAAGAAGCGCTACTCCAACCAGCGGACCGTGCCGCTCCTGCATTCGCTGAAGTGCGAACCCGGTCCAGCCGATCTCTTCTCCGATCGGCCCGCCGAGGAGAGTGGAGTAGTTGAAGACCCGGAGCGACAGGAGAATGCTCCAATTCAGCTTGATGGGATCCGCTGTGAGGATCCCGGGAAGAACAACATAGGCGATGATCACCAGCGCAACGCCAGCCACTGCACCAGAACAGTGCCGAATCCAATCTCTGGAACCGGCCTGCCGAGTCCAAAATCTATAGCTTCCCGTCGCAAATCGGCTCACTGTCAACGCGGCGATTGTTGGACCAAAGGTCGCGAGGACCATCCACTGCGGTGGCCCATGCAGTAACACCATCGGAATCGTGACGGCCCATGACAACGCGAAAGCCAAAGCAAAGAACGAAAACAAGGGCGCGCTAACGACTAGGGCCTTCATCGTCGGGGGCAGTTAAGCGGCGACGATTTCAAGCGTTCCGGCCGAACTGGCGGGTGGCGGCACGGACAAACCTTCTGCCTTCAGGCCTTCGATGTGAAACTCGACTGCTTCACGGATTAGACACTCGACTTCCTCCCGAGAATCGCCCGCAGCGATGACCCCTGGCAAGTCAGGGACATAAGCACCCCAAGTTGAATCGCCTTTTTCGTAGATGACGGTGTACTTCATTCGCTCTAGTCTCCTTCCAGATCGGCTGCCTTCAGAATAGCCCGAAGAGTACCAATCGGCAGGTCTTGTCCGGGATGGCCCGTTACCGTTACAACTGCGGGCTTCTGCGAATGCTTGAACTGACGGTGGCTCCCCCTAGTCGAACGCAGTACCCAACCTGCCGCCTCCAACTTGCGAATGAGGTCTCTAACTTTCACGGCCCGATTTTAACGCAGCCGGTAGAACCCGCAAAGTCGCGCAGGGTTGAGCGGTATCGTGGTCGTTTGTGACTTGCCATCATTCAACGGGATGGCCTAGGGCCATGGCATTGTCACGCACGCGAAGGTTCCGTGTGACGATTGTCAAGAGAGCGGGCGGATCGCCCAACGCCTCCGCCGTCGCCAGGTGAAGAGCGTCCAGCGTGCGGACTGGTTCGACCGGGAAGCGGCGTGCAGCACGAGCCAGGATCTCTTCCGTGACACTCACGATGTAACAACGCCGTGTAAACCGCCGCAGGGTGAGCAGAGCCGCGCGCTCCTGCTGAGCCGTGATCCTTCCCGAGAGCCGGGCGCGAAGTACTGCGCGACTGGTTTCGGCCTCGGTAAGAGCCGACGTGACCCGCTGCCCCCTGGCCCGAATGGATGACTTGGCCGCCGCATCGCCCTCAAGTATCGCCGCAACCAGGGCGCTTGATTCGATGTAGCGCCTGATCGGCACACCCTCGGCCGTCCCCTCGGCGCCAGGGGGCCGCCGAGTCTGGCGGGCGGAAACGGACTTACGCTTCGTCACGGTCGCCGTCAATCAGGGCGGCTGCCGTTCCCGGAGGGAGACGAATCTCAGGGCACTCCTCCAGCGGATCACCATCCTCACTAGGTGGTGTGATCACGCCAGAAGCAATGAGCCGGCCGAACTGGCTGGTATGGCCTTCGCGTTCCACCGCCGGTTGAACAAGCTCCGCGACAACTCGTCCGTGGACAGTTACCACAACCCGCTCCCCGGCTTCGATTCGCCGAATGTACCGGCTGAGGTTGTCTTTTAGCTCGCGTATGCCGGTCTCCATGGTGCAATTATAGCTACATATGGCCACCAAGCGAAACCACCAGGAGTCTGGCGGGCACCCAGGCGGAGGCAGCCTTTGACGCGTTCGGGAAGTTTGGAATCCAGGGGGAGACGAACGCTATCATGGAGCGTCGCAGTCGCGCCGGCTGGATTCCCCCGGATCGATCACGATCAGTCGCGCGGCGTTGCTCCGTCCGCTTATAAACTAACTGAGCGATCTTCCGAAACCGCACACTGAGCTTAGTTCCCCTCCGGCCGCCCCCCTACCGCACCGCTTTCGTCCGCCGCTGCTGCCAGGCGTCGAAGATGGCCCCCACCACCTGCCGCCCCTTTGTCATCGCCGTGCCGTATTCCAGGCTGCGTTCCTTGCGCGTCAGGCCGTAGCCGCGGCCGTAGAGGCGTTCCAGCGAGCGTCCCTCCACATACGTCGCCGCGTAGGCGATGGCCGCTTTCGGCAGCAGGCCGCCGCCGAAGGGGATTTTGCCGACGAGGTTGCGGGCCAGCGCGCGCCAGCCGAAGGCTCCGGCGATGATGCCGGCGACCTCCATCTTCTGCTCGCGATAGCCGACCGGCCGGTCACTGGCCGCGGCCAGCAGAAACGCCATGCGGATCTGATTCACGGTGAGCACGGCGGTGTCCGACATGGCCTCGGGAATCGCCCAGGGCAGGCTCAAAATGCCGGGGGCGATCCCAGGCAGCGCGGTGGCCAGGGCGAAGACGGCATTCTCTTTCGAAACCTGATGGATGGTGCGCTGCGAGACAACACCGCGGAAGGGTGGAAAGGCGCGCGCCAGTGGCAGCCCGAGGTCCTGCTTGGCCTCCAGCACGCCGTGGATGAGCATCTGCGGACGCTCGCGGTCGAACACGAAGGTTCCGGGCGGCAGGTCCATGCCGTCGCCGCCCACCTGCAGGGCCAGTTCGCGGTCAATCACATGCAAGTCTGCTTCCGGCGGCGCATCGGGGTCGCCTTCGCGGAAGAGGTATTCGACCACCTCAAGCCGCTTCTTGTGCGACACCCCGGCGGGGGCGAAGAAGTCCTCCATCTCGGCGTAAGAGGGGCTGTCGAAGGCGTGCAGGACAATGCTCACCGGACGCTCGGCGGCCATCCGCACGTCGTGAGGATTCAGCTGCTCGATAGCCGTTCGAATTTGCCGCAACAGGCGCGTCGACATAAAGGCCCCGCTGGCTTAGCCGGGCCGTCTTGTGCCCTGGAGACGGAACGACACCCGGATCTGCCTATGCCATTCTACCGCCAGCCCGACCCGCTCCACCTCGATCGACGGGTTGAGGTAGCTGAGCAGGATCTCCGTGGTGGGGTGGAATTCGAGCGACGGGGCGACCAGGATGAGGCGCGGGGGGGCAGCGCGCAGTGCGATGCCGGGGAAGTAGCCGGCCGCCGGGAACTCCCCGCGCTCGGCGTGCCAGGCGACGCGCATCCAGTAATCCAACGCCTGTATCGGCAGGTGCGGGTCTTCGCTCGCTTTCAATTCCATGACGGTGAGGCGGCCGTCGTCCGTGGCCGCGAGCAGATCGATGAGGCCGCGTTCAACGCCCGCCACCACCGGCACCTGTCCATAAACAGGCTCGCGGCACAGGTGGGCGTCGATGAGGCGCGGGTTGGCGCGGATGGTCTGCTCGAGCCACCATTCCGGGCCGTGTTCGGGCCGCGGGTGAGCGGGGCGCGGCGCGGGACGCGAGGCGGGGTGCAGGACCGTGTCCAGGTTGCCCTGCGCCACCTCAACGGACCGTTCCCACAACTGGGCGTCATATTCAAACACGGCGACGCGAACCGGCCGCGGGTTGAGCCAGCGCACACGCAGGCAGGTGGTGCGCGCACGGCCTTGCGGCAGCAGCAGCGCCAGGCCTTCGACGTGAAGGCCGCGTTCGCGCAGGCGGAGATAGTTGTGCCAGATGAGGCCGAAGGTGAGCAACCGGTCGCCGCTGTCTTCCGGCGGCGCGGCGATGGCGGCCCAGGCGCGCTGCCCTTGCACGACCATGGCGCGCGGGTAGATCTGCGACAGCGAGTGCTCCTTGTCTCCGTGGGCCGTGAGGTCGTCCAGGCGCCAGCCTGGGAACTGGCGGCAGAGGAAATCGCGGAAGCGTTCGGCGAAGACCATCCGTCCGGCTTCGCGCGGCAGCCCCTGGTGCAAGGGACGGGCGCGATCGGCCAGCACGAGCCGGCCCCGCTTGCCGCCGAACTTCTCGATCTCCAACTCGACCTTGCCCGGACCACACTCGCGCACGCCGATGACGCGGCGGTTACAGTTGGCCGTCTCATCCCAGGCTTCCAGCCGCAGACCGCGCGCCGAGGGCGACAGCGCAAGGCGCTCGGCGGTGATGGCGATCAGCGGAGCGCCGGGTTCGAGCAGCACCGGTTCGCGGGCCTGGTCGAGGAACCGTTGGATGAACCCGAGCAGAACCTCGGGCGGGGGAATCGGGCTGGCCGTCGGTTTCGGCATGGCGGCTGCGAAGGGTCGTCTCTATGATGAGTAGTGGTGCTCGCCGAAAATCTCTCCCGCGTCGAGGAACGCATCCAGGCCGCTTGCGCACGGGCCGGCCGTCGGCGTGAGGGGGTGACGCTGATTGCCGTCACCAAGGTGTTTCCGGCCCAGGCCATCGTGGACGCATATGCGTTGGGCTTACGCGAGTTTGGCGAGAATTATGTGCAGGAGTTTGAATCCAAGTTCCCCCAACTGCCGGAGCTGCCGGGAGCGCACATTCACCTCATCGGGCATCTGCAGTCGAATAAGTCGCGCCGCGCCGTGGAGCTGTTTCACACGATCCAAACCGTCGACTCCGCCAGGCTGGCGCGCCGCCTGAATGAGCAGGCCGAAGGCACGCTGGAGGTCTTCCTGGAAGTGAAGCTCTCTGAGGAAGAGGCCAAGCATGGGGCCGCCCCCGAGGAGTTGCCGTCGCTCATCGAAGCCGTAAGCGCTTGCCCGCGGCTGCGCCTCCGCGGGTTGATGACCATGCCGCCGTGGACCGAGGACCCCGAGCCCTCGCGCCCCTACTTCCGCCGCCTGCGCCAACTGGCCGAAGCGCACGGCTTGAGCGCGCTCTCCATGGGCATGTCGAACGACTTCGAGGTGGCCATCGAAGAAGGCGCAACGCACATCCGCGTCGGCACGGCGTTGTTTGGCCGGCGAGTCAAACCCAGCGAGTGACACAGTGAAGGTCGGCTTTCACAGTCCACTGCCGCCCGCCGCCACAGGCGTGGCCGACTACTCGGCCGCGCTGTTGCGCCAATTGCGGCAACACGCCGAGGTCGTGTGCAATACAGCCGAAACGTGCGACATCGACTTGTATCATCTCGGTAACAACGGCCTGCATCGCGACATCTATGAGCGGGCTCTGCGCAAGCCGGGCGTAGTCGTCTTGCACGATGCTCTGCTCCATCACTTCTTTCTTGGACGCCTCGAGGAGCGCGCCTACGTCGAGGAGTTTGTCTTCAACTACGGCGAGTGGCATCGCGGATTGGCGCACGAGTTGTGGCGGGGGCGGTCGCAATCGGGCATCGACGCGGCTTACTTCGAGTGGCCGATGATCGCCCGCGTCTGCCGCGAATCGCTCGCCGTGATTGTCCACAATCCGGGTGCAGGCGCCACGGTTTTGCGCCATGCTCCGCGCGCCACCGTGGTGGAAATTCCGCATTTGTGGACACCGGCGCAGCTTCCCGATCGACGCGATGTAGTGTCACTGCGTGCCGCGTTGCGGGTCTCTGAAAACGAAGTGATGGCTGGTGTGTTCGGACACTTGCGCGAAACCAAGCGGCTGGGGGCGGTGTTGCGCGCCTATGCGCGTTTGCGCGCACGCGGCGCACCTGTGCGGCTGTTGATCGCCGGTGAGTTTGTGTCGCCCGAGCTCGAGCGCAACTACGCGGCGGAGTTGTCCCAACCAGGCGTGGTCCGCACGGGCTACCTGCCGGAACGTGAGTTTTGGCTCCATGCGGCTGCGGTGGATCTCTGCCTCAATCTGCGCTACCCGTCGGCCGGCGAGAGTTCGGGCATTGCCGTTGGCATGATGGGCGCAGGGTGCGCCACGATGCTCACGGCGGGGGAAGAGACGTCACGGTTTCCCCTAGGGGTGTGCATGCTCTGCGATCCAGGGCTGTGTGAAGAAGAGCAACTGCTCTCCTATTGGCATTGGGCGCTGAGCGATCGCGAAGGCCTGCGGCGAATGGGGTCGGCCGCGGCTGCCTACATTCACCGGGAGCACGATGCGGCGCGAGTGGCCGCGATGTATCAGGCGGCTCTGCGGGCGGCGCTGGCCGTGAGACGCCGCTAAGCCGTGGTTGATTTCCACCCGGTGTGCCAGATACCGCAGAACGGGCCGGACCTCACCTATTCGTCGAGCCTCTTCACGCAGGACTGACCCGTATTGTCGAACCCATGTGCCGGGAATTCAAACGCAGAACCGGGCGGGTGTGTTGGAGGCGCGGGGGGGAATCGAACCCCCGAATAAAGGTTTTGCAGTCTCGGCGAGCCCTCGCCCGGCTGCACGCCTGATGCGCCCGCCCACGCCAGCTCCGCACCGAACCCAAGCCAGCCCTCAGCGGAATGGAAATTCCGTTGACCGCTACCAATCCCTCGCACACGCCCACGCGCCGCCACAACGACGCTCAACAGCTCATCCAGCCAACCGACAGATGTAAGGTCTGCCAGGCAACAGCCGGCGAACTTGCATCGCAGCTCAACAGGTTCAACTTGGCCCTGCCAGTTGCACTCGCCAGTGTATTTGCCGAGCGCGATCTCTGCTCTCCCTGCTGCATGGACCTCGGCCGCTCAACGTGGGCCGAATCCAAGCGCGGCCTTGGTGAGCGCACGCTTGCCGAACAGGAAGTGAGCCTCCGAGGGCTGAATGAGCGCCCCACCGTTCCCCAGGACTGCTGTGTGTCCATCACCTGATCGACCTGCTCAGGCGCAGAGAGAATGTGCTGAAAGCCGACCTTGTGCTCAAACTGCACACCGATGGCAGCGGCCGAGTTCAGGACAACGCAACCGACGAAGACCGCTTCACCTTCGACAACGTCGGCGAGCTGGCCTCATGGTTGTACAGCAGCGCAGATCAACCAGAACCAGCAGCCAACGGCACGCAGCGCGGCCGGTTCTTCATCAGCAACCCATGCTTGGGCGGATTCCACTCTCAGTGTGAGGATGCTTGCCACTGCCGGTGCCACCAGCCATCGGAGGGCATCGAAGCATGAGCAACGAAAACCTCATCCACTGCGAACGCCACGGCCGCCAACGCTGGTACATCATCTGCCGGCACGTCGTCGATGGAGCTGAACCCGCGCACTTCGTCGAATGCACTGAGACGCAGCCAGGCGAGTGCCTCTGCGCCGAGTGCCTGGCTTCCAAGCCGAGCGTGGAGACGGTTCGCATGATATGCGAGCCCTGCCTCTGCGTGCTCGCCCAGAACCGCCTCAACAAGAGACGCCGCTTGAAGGTGCACCGCTCCTGGCACAGCGCGAAGTTCAAGTACGGGGTGCCGAATTGAGCGCCCCGGACCTGGCCGAGGCCCGCATCATGCGCCCGTTCCGGTATCCGAAGGTTGTTTGCGACCGGCACGGGATTCAGCTCTCCTGCTACAACGTCTGCCATCACGTGTGCTCAGGGACCGCCGCCGCGCACCAGTCCCCAGCCACGCCAGGCGCGCCCGGCTTCGTCCTTTGCCACGAGTGCGCGGAATACGAGATGGCTGAAAAGGGCGACGTCTCGAAGTGGATGAGCTTCGCCAATCCCCGCCTGGTGTGCCCGCAGTGCGCACATCAGGCGGGCCTGATCTCTTCCCCAAAGGTCAACCTGTGAGCGCAATGCCCAAACCTCGAATGTCCCGCCCATCCCAGCTCCGGCAACCAGCCGAGTTCCCCCAAGGAGGCGCGGAGAAGCCCCCACAGTTCTGCGAGATGATCCCCGCGCCCGAAGGTTGGCCGGCAGAGTTGGAGCCGCAGGCGTTTCATGGTGTGGCCGGTGAGATCGCACGCACGCTTGAACCTCGCCACTGAAGGCGACCCCAACGCCATCCTGGTGCAGTTGCTGATCGGATTCGGCAACCTCATCGGGCGAAGCGCTCACATCGTGAACGACGGTTCCAAGCACTTCATGAATGAGTTCTGCGTGCTGACGGGCCGCAGCGGCCGTGGACGCAAAGGAACTTCATGGGCGCGCGCCGTTGACGCGCTCAAAGCCGCGGATGCCGACTGGGCCAAGCGCCGCATCGAGTCCGGCCTCAGCTCCGGAGAAGGACTCATCGAGCCCGTGAAGGACAAAGAAGGCCCCGAATCCGAGACCGTCGACAAGCGACTCCTCATCATCGAACCGGAGTTCGCCGGCGTGCTCTCGGCTGCAGGCCGGCAAGGAAACATCCTGTCACCCATGATCCGAAACGCCTGGGATACAGGTTGGCTGCAGGCGTTGACCAAGAGCCCCACGTGCGCGACCGATGCGCACGTCTCCATCATCGGCCACATCACCAACGAAGAGCTACGCGAGAAGTTGACCCGCACCGAACAAGCCAACGGCTTTGCCAACCGGTTTATCTGGATCTCGGTTCGCCGCAAGCGCAAAATCTCCCGCCAGAACCGGCAGGAGCCCGACATGGCCTCGCTCTACGAACGGTTCGCGGCGGCGGCGCACTTCGCCCGGAGCGTGGGAAGACTGGAACTCGCCCCTGAAACCGAGCCGCTGTGGGACGAGTTCTATCACCAGCTGCCCGACGAGACGCCCGGTATCTCCGGTTCCCTCACCGGCCGCGCCGAAGGACACGTGAGTCGCCTTTCCTGCATCTACGCTTTGCTGGATCGATCAGCGGTTGTGCGGCCGGAGCACCTCACCGCAGCCATCGCGCTGTGGCAGTTTTCCGAGCGCTGCGTGTTCCATATCTTCGGCCAGCAGACCGGCACCCCAGTGGGCGACACCATACTCTCCCAACTCAAGGCCAACCCGGAGGGCCTCACCAAGAACGAACTTCACAATCTGTTCAACAAGCACAAGACGAAAGAGGAGATGGAGAGCATCCTGCGCTCCCTGGCCTACCGCAACCTCATCCAAAGCAGCCGCGTGTCCACCATGGGACGGCCGCGCGAAGTGTGGGTCTTGGCCAACCGCGACGGCCAGGCCCCGCCCGAGCTGGGCCGCACGCTGCGCGAGATGATCCCGCAGTACACCGACCGCCAGGCCGAGGAGCTGTGGCAGGCCTGCCGGTTGCGCGCACCGGATTGCACGCCCCAGGAGATTGCCCACTTCGTAGCGCTGCAAATGCCCACCATCCGCACCGGCAAGATCCACTTCCCCCATCGCCTATCTGCTCTCGGCAGCGCCCTGTGGTTTGGAAGGGGCCGCGCTGAAAGAGTACAGGAGCCAGATGAAGGCATCGGCGCCAGATCCAACGCCAGAGGACCGGGAAGCCGAGATCGACCGCTACTACGACCTTCTGCGCATCTACCAAGAGCAGCTCACAGCCGATCCGCACAGCGAGGTTAGAGCCATCACCGAGGCCAATTTCGAAGGCGTCCAGCGGCGTTTGAACGAACTGGAGGGGAGAGGGAGAGAAAGAGAGAGTAAGTACATTAAAGCGGGAAAAGCGGGATAAGTACCTACTTTTGAGACAGGCTGACTCTATGTCGATGATTGTAAGCAAGTTACGAGAAAAACTTTTCCCGCATTCGATGTGCGGGTTAACGCTTAAAAGTATTTTAATGTTGAGTGGAATCAACAGCGTACAGGGAATCTTAACGCGCATTCAGATTGCGGGAAAAGAAGTAGAAGTCCCCCTTCTGAGACACCTTATCCCGCTTATCCCGCAACGCATTTGCGCGATAAGTTCAAATTGTAAGTCATTGATTAAATGGTGGATAATGGAGCAAGTACCCCCTTTTCCCGCTTTTCCCGCTTATCCCGCTTTCCGCCTATTCCTCTTACCCGATCTTCGCCCTGTATTCGCGTCTCACCGGAAGAGGGGTATGCGTCGCGTCAGGCCCCTATCCACATCAACCCCCACCGCGCGCGAGGCCCCTCCCTCCGTGTTCGTTCGGTGGTCGTTGTGGTCTTACCCCTACCCCCACTACAAAACAATTCTCGATTGAGAGAGAGAGAGAGAGAAGCCGATGCTGACTGAACTCACCAACCGGATCGTCCAGATCCTCACCAGCCACAAGGACCTGCCCTGGAACCAGCCGCCCGACAAGCGCGGCAAGATGGCCCCGGAGCTGCGGATCCTCACCGAACTCTTCGAGGAGATCGCACAACGCCAAAACTGGAGCCCGATGCGCCGCCAGCAATCGCTGCAGAGCATGCTGGTGGCGGCAAAGTTCATTGCCGTGCACGGCGGCGCCCCCGTCGATGAGGTTCTCAGCAGCGCAACCGTTCGGGAAAGAGCCTTCCGGACGGCGGCAAAAAAACTGCACCCCGATGCGCCAGGCGGCGACACGCAGTTGTTCCGCGAGCTGATGGCGCACCGGGAAATTCTTCGAGCACTGGAGGCACTGTGATGCGCGCCGCGATCTACTTGCGGGTATCGACCGACGACGGCCGGCAAACCGTCGAGAACCAACAGCGTGAGCTGAGCGAGTATGCCCACCGCCAGGGGATGGCGTGTGGTGGCCACCTTTTCCGAGCAGATCAGCGGCGCGGCCGGCCTCGAGGACCGACCCCAGCTCGCCGAGGCCTTCGCCGCGGCGGCCCGGCGCGAGTTCGACGTGCTCATCGTGTTCTCGCTCTCCCGCCTCACGCGCGGAGGCCCCTTCGAAGCCTTGACCCTGATCCGCCGCCTGCGCGATTCAGGCGTCGAGCTGATCAGCATCAGCGAAGAGTTCCTGCGAACCATCGGACCGATGCGCGAGGCCATCATCGGATTGCTCGCTTGGCTTCATGAGGAGGAGCGCCGGCAGATTTCCGAACGCGTACACGCAGGCCTGCGTCGAGCCCGGGCGCAAGGAAAGCTCTGCCACCGCCCCAAGGCCAGAATCGACGCCAACGAAATTCACCGTCTGCACACCGAAGGCCTCAGCCTCAACAAGATCGCCGCCCAGTTGGGGATCTCCAAGGCCACCGTGGCGCGGCGTCTCAAAGAAAACCGACCCGCCGCCGCATGACACAGGAGCCGCCGCCATGCCCATCCGACCCGACTTGAAGCACTTCTACGGCGCCGAGTGGCGCAAACAGATCCGGCCCCGCATCCTAGAACGGGACGGCCATTGCTGCGCGTTCTGCACCAAGCCTAACCACGCCGAGGTTTATCAGATCGTCGAGCCTGGCCGCCGCATGTGGTGGATCAAAGAATCCTTTCGAAAAGGTGTCGTTCGAAGACGCCTCCTCGACCACAACGGCCAGGTCGTGAGCTGGGATGCCGACGAGCTGCCCCTCCGGCACGGCTACATCGTGCGTGTGGTGCTGACGGTGGCCCATCTCGACCACAACCCGGCCAACATGTTCGAGGACAACCTCGCTGCGCTCTGCCAGTGGTGCCACCTTCATCACGACCAGGAGCACCACGCCAACACGCGCGCGACGCGCAAAGACCAGGCGCGGCCGATTCTGATGGCAGCCATGGATGAAAGGGCAACAGCATGAGCTATGACGGCCGAGGCGAATACGAAGTGACCTGCATTTGCGGCCAGACTTCAAGGAGCAACACGGTGGAGTTCACCTGCTCCAAGTGCGGACGCCAGATCGAGTTGCGGTGGCCAGCAGAGTACCGTCAGCCTACCCCACCGACTTCTATTCTGGCCTCAGAGTAATCAGCCCTCACCAGCTTCGTTCGGCAGCTGCGATGTATCCGGCGCAGTGGGTTCTCTTCTCAGCATCTGCTCCATAATCAGCTGCCACCTCTCATCAAGCACAATGGCCAGCTCAAACCAAATTTCCTCTTCAATCTCCCCCGCGTGGTAGTGCTTATGGGCGGTTGAAAGCGAGATGCCCATGTGGTGTGCGCGCCAGGCAGATCGAAGGTTTCGGGCAAGACCTTCCAGCCGCTCTCGATCATCCATCGCTCAATTCTGCCAGATCAAAACCAACCGGTTCTGAGACGGCAGAAGGCGTGCCCGTAACCCGCCTGTTTGCATCGTGAGGGTGGCGAAAATCCATCAGCCCTTTTGAGACAGGCCGAATTTCTCCCCAGAGGCGCGAGAATCAGGAAGGTCCCGCAGGCCGTCACAACCGCCGATCAGCGCAGAGAGGCGGCAAAGCGCGCCGAGAACCTCACTGAGAAAGCGTGATCGAGACCGGGGTGCCGGCCGTGACCAGAGAAACCGCCACCGAAGCGACCGGCTTCGAACGAAGGGTGATCGTCATCAACTGCCGCCAGTCGGTTGCCGTTGGTGAGCAGTCACAGCCGGATGTCTTCGCAAGGGTGGTCTGCTTGTCGCCATCGGCGTAGTTCACGGTGAGTTCGAAAGCAAAGTCATTCGCCATGCGCTGATGAAACACAAGCAGAACCGGGCTGAAGTTCGGCCGCACTGGCATGGCGGCAAACACCGGCAAGTTCGGGGATACGATCACAGCCGCCATGGGCGGCAGAGAGGTGCCGGATGGCTGGGCCAGCAGCGCCGAAGCGATCAGCACAAAGCACAGAAGTCGTTTCATATACACCTTTCCTCCGCTGGAATCACCAGCTACCGCCAGTCCCATCTTGGAGCCAGCTCACACCCGCCAAAACCAGAAGCCCCCAACGCAAATTGCCTTCTGTAAGCGCAGCGCCAAGCAACGAACCTGCGGCAATCATGCGATAGAGATTTCGCCGCTGAGCAGCAGGCTTGGCTTTCAGGAGACAGTGCCTGCCATTGTTGAAACGGTTCTTTGCAGGCACACCCCCGCACGTTGAGATAGTCGATCAGATGCCAGACGTTAGTACTTGGCATACGAAACAACTCCAGTGATCGTGCCGGTAACCGCCGTCAGGCACAGCGCGTTGGCGGCCGTCGTCTTGAACAGCTCCCCAAGCCCGCTTCCCAGCGTGACGTTGGAAGCAATCCCCATGGCCATGGCTCCCGTCAGATCAGCCGTGCCAGTTCCACAGTTGGTGCCCGTGCCCTGAACGAACTTCGCCGTAGAGGCGGCCGTGTCAGCGGTAATCGCAAAGCCGCACACGCGCACCGAGCGCAAAGCCGTCAAGGAAAAACCAGCTCCGTTGTCGCGCCGGCCGAGACATTCACGACCGCCGAGCTTTATCGCACGCCGCCATGCCGTAAAGAGTGCCCGAAGCGCCAGAGCCATAGCCGCCGATGGTTGTTCCAGCTGAAACACTCCCGCGCACACGATCCCACGTTGACCCGTTAAACCTGTAGGGGTAGACCTTTTGCGTGGGTTCAGCCGTGCTCGAAAGACGGAATGCGCTGTAACCATTCGAGGAGCCATCAGCGCCCGTCCCAGCTGCAACGCCCTGCAAAATTCCACCGGAAAGATCAGTCAGCAAAAAGTTGAGACTCCCGCTCGTGTTTCGGGCAGGAACGACCACCAAGCCAGTATCGGTGGCGTCAGTTTTGGTCATCACCGTGCCCAACGTCGTTCCCCCCTCACCCGGCCCGCCGAGCAGCAAAGGATTACCCGCAGCGGTGGCTCCGGAAGCTGCTGGACCCTGCACATAGGTTCCCGTTGTGTTGCCCCTCTGCCGGTTCCAGTTGGTTCCGTCAAACACAGAGGCCCCAACCGCCAGCGACCGGCCGCCCGTCGCGCTCGCATCCGTAAGCGTGTCGATCAGGCCGAACTGGCGCACAAGGTTTCCACTGGCCTGGCCACCAATCACGACGGGCTGCAGGCCCACTGTCGAGCCGCCGTCCGCAGCCGGGCCGACCACCGAGGAGTTGCCGCTCGTATCGGTCTTGATCGCCCGCACGTCCGTGCCGTCATTGCCCGCCACCTGAACAGGATTCTGCGTCGAAGGCGAACCAGGCGCATCCGGCCCGATGACCGTCGTATCGCCGGCAGAGCCGCCCGTGGCCACCGTTTCATTCCAGGCGCCGTATAGCAGCCCCGAAACCGTGCCCGTTCCAGTAAGGCCTGAGAGGTTCACACGAAGGAAGGGGAAATAGCCCGTGAACGTCGCCGAGGCCTGCGTTGTCGAAGTCGACGGATTGCTGCCAGTTGCAGCCGTGAAGGTTGCCCAAGTTCCCGGCGAGCCCGAACTGTTCGGCGCGGTCTGCACCGTCAGGCTGAGAGCGGAGAACCCCGTGCTGTTGTAAGTGACGGTCCAGTTGGTGCACCCCTTGGTGAGGTTGTTGAACACGCCAGAGTTGCCGGCCGCCGTCAGTGTGAACGACACCACGCACTGCTGAGCCGCCAGCGGCGCGGCAAGCAGGGACCCAAGTAGCAAAGCGATGATTCGCATGAAACTCTCCTCAGAACGGAACTTCAGAACGGCGATGAGTGCCGCGCTTGCGCTTCTCGGCGGCAATCTGCCGGGCATACTGGGATCGCAACTCGGGCGGCGTCGCGTGAATCACCGCCCCGCCCTCATCGTGCGCGCCCTTCACATGCACCGAAACCGCCCGCGCATACTGCGCATAGGAAGGCACCCGAGCGGCCGGGGCCTTGTTGAATTGCCGCGTGCGCTTGCCGATCCCAGCGCGCTTGTGAGCGACGCCGATTTTGGTATTGCAGGAGCGGCACGCCCAGGCCAAGTTAGCCGGGCTGCCGTTGTCTTCGTTGCCATCCAGGTGGTGTACCTCGACGTTGCTCTTGGAGCCGCAGAACGCACACACCTTCGGGCCGCCAGGCCGGCAGTCGGGATGGTTCGCCCTGTACCGCTTCGCCCGATCCGTGATGAGGCTCACCGGCGTAGTGCCGCCGCAGGCGGGATTTGAGATGCGGAACAACCTCGATAGAAAGCCTCGCCGTTTCGGCTTCTCAGCCTTTACCGCCGCCGACGCCTTTCTGAGCCAGCTCTTCGTGAGCCACCTGGTGGGACAAACCCCATAGCGGCCCTTGTAGGTGAACACGCTGTACGCCTCACCCGTGTCATCTTCCGATGCTCCGGCCTGGCCCCGTGCGGTTTTGTAGTCAAGTCCCCAAGTCACCGTGTGCTTCCAGCTCCCTGCTCACGGTCGATCTCGCGCAACGCCTCATAGTTGCGTTCGGTAAGCGGGATAGCGGCCGGTCTGCGAGGCATAAGTTAGTCCGTCAATGCGTACAGCAGCGCAGCTCCTACTCCGATGGCAGCGGCGGCGTAGATGACTTTTCGGCGCGTTTCGTCCGATGCGACTTCGGTAGCGGTTGGCCAGGTCGAGCCGCCTTCTGAGGAACCCGGCCAGGTGAGAAATTTGGGGGAGAGCCAGTGTCGCCTGCAGGAAAGAACGGCTCGCCCATGATGGCGATCACGTAGTTAGCTGTTTCGCTGGGAAGAGAGCTCTGCCCCGCCAAGACCTTACCCACGCGGCCAGGCCCCGCGTTGTAGGCGGCCACCGCGGTCTTCCAGTCGCCGAAGCGATTGAACATCTGGCGCAGGTAGCGCATCCCCCCGTCGATGTTCTGATCCTCAATGGCGGGATCGACCCCCAGCTCGGCCGCCGTCGCCGGCATCAGCTGCATCACGCCGATCGCGCCAGCCGAGGACACGACCAGGCGCCCATCGGTGCGGTACTGCTTCAAACCGGATTCCTGCCGGGCCAGGCGCACGGCCAGGTCGGCCGGAACTCCGTACCCGGCCCGCCGCCGCGATCACCTTCTCTTGGATCGTCATTTGCGAGACCCCAGACCAGCGCAAGGAAAATCACGCCGACCAACAGCGCCAGCCACTTCATCCCACCTGTTGGCCCGCGCAAATCGATCCTGCTGCTCAAACTGCGCTGCAAAAGCCGCCGTCTCTTCCGGCGTGAGCAGCTTCTCCATCGTGGTGACCTGCATCGCTATGACCTCCGGCGCCGCGGCGGTTTCTCCGGCGCGGGAAGTTCGGCGGCCGTGCCGTTCCAGTTCTTGCTAAACGCCTTCTGCCCCAGATAGCTCTGCAGGATCTGCAGGCCGATCACAGTGAGCGCCGCCGTCTCCTTCGGCATCTCAACGGGAAGCGTGTTCGTGAGCGAGCCCACGGCCGCCACACCAGCCGCGATGGCTGCCCCGTGAAGAATCCGTCCCAAGCGTTGCGTGAACATCTAGCGTTGCCTCCTCGATTCCATGGGCCAAAGAAACCCGCTCAGAGCCGCGATGGTGTAGTTGCCGGCGCCCGTGGCCACTGAAGAGCCGAGCGGCACATCAATGAAGTAGGTGATGACCTGCGACTCGGAAAAGCGGATCGGCGCGTAGAGCGGGCGCGGCCGTTCCAGGCTCCCCATCTCAAAGGGCATCGAGCCCAGACTGCGGGGAAAGTTCCCGTCAATGCTGATGCGCCAGTAGAGATCCCCGCTGCCCTGAATGAAGCCGCTGCCAAAGTACTGATGCTGGTGGCCCAGCAACACTCCCTGAAAGCCCACCGGACAGCGAAACTCGAGGATCGCCGTATCCCCGCTATCGGGCGCGGGAACGACCAGGCTCCCTGGCTGGTCGAAGGGTTCAGCATCGGCACAGGCCATCAGCCACGGATAAGGCACGTCCGGTTCGGCGAACTTGCGGCCCGTGAACATCTCGCGCGTGAGCATCAGCTTCGATGCGCTCATGAACGGCCTCCCTTCGGTTCGATGACATACAGGGCAAGCTGGGGCTGCTCACATCCGGGAACCCGTGTTGTAGAAGTCCAAGTGAGCGCGCCTTCTCCGTGAAAAACGGTCGAGGCAGCAGCCCGCTGAAGTCCTGGGCTTGATCGAAGAGGACGAGTCCACTGGCATCATCCGTGAGGTTGAAGCTGCCCCCTCCCTCAATCCGGTAGATGTAGCTACCAGGCAGCAGACGAACCTGCATGGTCAACTTGCCGCGCGCCGGTACCGTGTCGCCAGATTGCGGCACCAGTTCCCAGCGCGGATCGTAGCAGCCGTTCTGCAGGTGGAGCACGCTGTCAACGGCGGCATCATAGAAGCGGTTCGGCCAGTTCCGGTACTCCCGTGTGGACAATAGGCTGATCATCGTGGCCCCCTCATGCTGCGCTGCTCAAGGATCTGAAGACGATCCCGCAAATCCTCGATTTCGCCCTTGGCGGCGAAGTGGTCGCGCATCTTCAGTTCGAGGCTCAGCAACTTCACATCCATGCTTTTGGTCATCGCCACCGCTGCCAGGCTGGCCAGTGTCGGTGCGACCTTCAAAGCCCAGTCGATCAGCTCGTGCGTGTTCATGCCCGGTACCGCTTGACCCCTCCAAAGGAAAAGTTCGCAGTCACCGTGCCCAGCTCAGCCGGACCCCACAGGTAGAAGTCGAACAGGATCGGCTTGCCGGCCGGGTATACGATCCCGTTGGCAAAGGTGCGAAAGTCGAGCGTTCCGGCGTTGTCGAACGGTCCGAGGGCAACCTGCACATCCACGTAATCGCTCGACAGCGGACGCGTCCAGCCGTCCTTGAGGCTGATCCTCAGTTCGGTCCAGGCATCCTGCGTGTACCAGCTCGCCCACTGCAAAACGAAGTCGGCATCGTCATCGGTCTGCACCGGCACATTCATCACGATGTTCGGAGCCAGAAATGCGCCAGCGCCCACAAACTGAGCCAGGTTGTCCAGGGTCTTGCTGTAGACAAACTCTTCCTCGCGGTAACGCTCCGGGCCAAGATAGATCGAGCCTTCCGGCCACAGCTTCACCCCGCGTATCACCGTGTGCATTCCACCAGCCGTGGAAACGTCCACAGTCTGCACAATGCGGTCGATGGGGTTCAGGCGAATCTTCTCGGCGGATCAAAAGCCGGTGAAGTTCCAGCTCGCCAGGTTGAGGTAGTCCGACATCAGCTCGCCCCAGGACGCGAAGAGCATCTTCTGCGAGTCGATCACAGCATCGGCGGCCGTCAGGCCACTGTGGATCGAACGGGCCAAGAAGGCCGCGCTGCCATCGAGCTCGACGGAGCGCATCTGCCCACCGCCGACCGGCAGCCGGTTCGGGTTTACACCGCCGCCAGGGATGGCAAGCCCATCCACCTGGATCACGTAATCGAAAGGCAGCGGGTAGAACTTCACTGCTTGCTCCGTTTGACCCCGACAAGCCACAGTTGCAGGCCATCGGCGCTGCTTGCGCTCGCGTTCACCACGTCAAACAGTGGCGCGGCGCCAGCCTGGTAGTGAATCTCTGTGAAGACAGGCCGCGGCTGCTCACTGTTGGCCAGCGTGAGCAGGTTCAGCGGTATCGGGGCGTTCATACGCCAGCGGCCCTGCCCATCCTGCCAGCGCACCGAAACCTCGCTCGCATCGGCGCCGTCCACGGCCGCGCCCAGCGCCCGGAAGATGAAGTCGGCGTCGGTGTTGATGCGGAAAGGCTGGTTGAGGAGCGAAGTGCCCGCCGCGACATCGCCGAAATTCACCACGTAGATGAAGGAGTCGTCTCGCCACCCGGGCGGCGTGCTCCCATCGTTCATTCCCGCCTGAATCGGCGGCGCGTACGGATTGAAGCTGCGCATGTCCCCCTCGAAATAGCGGTTGTAACCGGTAAGCGTGAAGCTGAGCTGCTGCGCGCTCCCGGTGTTGTTCCAAATTTCCAGCGCCATACGACCACCGCGCGGAATGCGGATGGCTGGAGTAAACGTGGGCGCGATCTCGCCGGCGCCTTGCTCCATCGGAGCGCTGATGCGGTCGCGGTCATCGGTATCCCGCAGTTTGATCCCGCAGTTAACCGGCGTGTCCACCGCCAGGCGGCACAGATAGAAGTCGGCCTTGTTCCCCACGTACACGTACTGATCGGTGCGCCGTTCTCCGGCCGCAACGCTCTCCGCAAGGAAACGAATCACGCGCGGCTGATCAAAGCACCGCCCCCGCGGAGGCTCAGGCAATCGGCAAATGGACTGTGCGGCCATACTCCCCTTTCAATCAGCCATGCGCTGAGGCCCGTAGGCCCCAGCGCACAGCAAGTGGTGTTTGGTTGCGGTTAGGCCGTGGCGGCGCGATCCGCCTTGCCTTCGAGGATCGTCCGGAGGAGCAAGCCGCGCCCCAAGGACGTGGCCGTACCCGTGCCGGCCACCAGCGCAATGCCAGTGTTGCCGACCAGGTCGAACTCGAACGTGGACCCCTGCGGGATCGTGATCGGTTCGGCCAGCTTGAAGATGGCCTCATTGGTGGGCTGACCGCTCTGCACACCGAAGGTGCTGTCGGTGATGCCGAGCCCGGCAGTGGTGAGCTGGCCCACGCCCTGCATACCGCCGCCGCCAGGGAACAGCTCCAGCGGCCCATTGGTATAGAGCGTCGCGTCGATGAGGAGTTGGCCGATGACGTTCTTGAACAGCGCGTGGACGTCGGCCGGCACGGCCAGGCCCGTGCTGCCCATCACGGAAACCCGGATGGCCATCAACACGAACTTGTTGTAGCGGCTCGGCAGCTCGCGCGAGCGGTCAAGGTTGGTATCGGCCACGGTCTTGGTGCCGGAGCCGACCGTGGGCGAAGTGCCCTCGCCCTGGGCCTGGGTGAAGAACTGAATCTTCTGGGGAAGCGTGGCCGCCGCCGCATAGGCCTGCGTGTCAAACAGGACCTCATGCCAGCGGAAGATTTGATTGGTTTGAGGCATTGTCTCTCTTTCTCCTTGTTGGGAAGTCTTCTGCCGGCTAGGCCGCCAGGTGGCTACGGCTCAGATGGCCCATGCCGTTGGGAACGACGGCCGCCTTGGCCGCCTCGATCATCGCCATGGCACGCCGGGCGTCGATCTGCGGCGGAATCCACGGTTGACCGTCCTGGTTGTAAACAACCGGGAACGGCCGGTACGCTTCATCGCCCTCGACCAGGTCGCCAAGCGCCATGGCATCGCCCAAGCCGGACAGACTCAGGTATTTGCCGATGGGCGAGAGGTGTTCCTGGATGCCCCGGTTGACGACGTACACGCCGCCGCCCACGGCCATGCCCGTGGCGGCATCTTCGCCGGCAACCCTCAGCGCGATCATCGACGCGCCCGCCGCGACGCCGATGTTGGCCAGGTAGCCGACAAAGCCCGTGTTCTTGGCCCCCAGCAGCATCTGCGGGAGTTGCCGCGTGAGCACGAGGCCCACCAGCGCCCAGAATCCGAGCATCACGATCCGCGACACCGTCTTCACGTAGCCGGGATTCGATTTGCGGCGCTTGCCCCGCGCCATGGGTTTCTTGAATGGATTTTGCTTCCGGCCCGCGCTGGCGGATTTGGCGCGGTGCAGATGCTTGTTCTTTTTGACTTTCTTTCGCATCGTCCCCCCTTTGTTGGGATTGATCGGCCCGACCACCGCGAGGTAACCGGGGTTCGGCCGCTTCGGAGCTTTCGCTCCGCTCTTCTTTGACCGCTTCGCGGCCTTGCCGCGGCCAAAATTCAGGTTGTGCTTGCGCACCGTGCGGATCTGCACCGCCATGGTTACTTCTCCTTCTTGGAGCCCGTCAGAACGCCGTTGACGGCATCGACCATGCCGGGCACAGCCAGCAGCTGGTTCAACCAGCCGTAAATGTCGCCGGGGTTCAGCGAGGCATGCATGCGGCGGAAACCCTCCAAGCTGCCATCGCCGAACATCTGTTGCACCAGCGCGGCGTTGTCCTGGCCCCGGCCTTCCGGCCCGGCAAACTGGATCATCCACTGCACGGGTTCACTCGCCGGCACGCCCGCGTTGAGGACTTCCTGCTCACTCAGCGGCGCCGTCGATCCCCAGCCCATCCCGTCTCCCATCGGATGCACCTCGATGCGCTCGATGCGAAACCCGGCGCGCTGCAGGCGCTTCACCAGCGCGCGTGTGTCGTCGAGCGAGAGGTTGTGGTCAGGCCGCAGCGAGCGGTAGATGCGCAGGTCAGGGGTGTTCTTCATGGTGTGTTGGCTCCTCAGTTCACAATTCCCGGCCGCAAGCATTGATACGAGCCGCCGACCAGTACATCAGCTCGCTCCGCACGTCGTAGCAGAGCAGCGGCAGTTCGCCGCCCTCTTCGCCCATCTCGTGCTGGTACTCGTAGGGCTTGAAATCGTCGAAGTCCTTTTCGGTCAGGTAGACGATCTGAAGCAGGTTCCCAATAACCACGTGGTCTTTGGGGAGAGTCTCGGCCAGGCCCAGCTTGTTCAGGTTCAAGCGCTGATCCCCGCCAAGGAAATACATCTGGCCGCCGTCTTCCGAAGAGGCGAGCGAAACGCCCTTCGGCCGCAACTCAACGTCGTGGCCGATCCACTCCGGCAGCTCAACCGTGAGCGAGACCAGCTCGCCCAATTCGGCCAGCTCGGCATGATAGTGCTGGGCGACTTTGTAATCGACGTGCTTCGTCGACGGCTTGCCGTGGAACTTCTCATACATGGCCTTCGCCTGCATGGTGGGATTGCCGCGGCCGTTCTTTTTGGGCTTGCGCCACTTCGCAACGTGGCGCGCGCGCTTGCTCGCCTTGCGCCTGGTGGCCTTCGGACGCGCAGCGCCCTTGGCAGGCGCACGCAGCGGCTTTCTGTTCGAGGGCTTCGTAACCCCCCGGCGTTTCGTTGCTGGTTTGCGCTTCGCCATAGTCACTTCTTTGCCAGGAGCACGCCGCCCACAAAAATCACAAGCGCGAGAACGACGATCCAGTTCAGTCCAGGCTCTTTTGGGTTGGGATCGTCACCAGCGCGAGGTGCGCCGGAGATGGTCTTCATGATGGCCTTGATGGTCTCGTTCCACTTGGTCTTGTCGTTGCGGAGCTGCTCTTCGTAGATGGACTGAAGCACGGTTGGATCGTTGTAGTTCAGTCCCGGCTGCGCGGCGCTGTCAGGTGCGTTGCCCGCCCCAGAGCCCGAGGGAATGTTGCGATTGAAGCCACCAGCATTGCAGGCACGCTCAAGGTCGTAGGCTTCCGGCAACGCTGAGAAGCCATGACGGGAGCCCCAATCAGCGGTATCCAACCAGCCGCACAGTACCAAGGGACAGCCTTGCCGCAATACTCGCTGAGTGGGATAGCGGCACTCATCGCCTGCCTCCCTTCGCCATGCTCAGCAGCAGCACGAACCCCAGCGCACCCAGCGCCACATAAATGGCGTTGTAGCCCTCACCCAGCCACTTCAGCGGATCAACCGGCTCATCGGCCTTCAGTGTGTTGTTGCCGCCAAAGAACGCGGCGACATTGGCTGCAATCGAAGTGACCTCGCGCGCCGGCGTCGCCACCGTCCCAGAGGGAATGTCGATGAACTTGCCGGCCGAGTTCAGACACACCTTGCCCGGCACGCCCATCTGATCAGACCAGTAGGCATCGCAGCCGGCCGGCCAGTTAGCCATTGCGGCCTCCCCCGATCAGCGCGGCCAGGATCAGGACCGCGAAAACAAGACATGCGCCGGAGGCACTGGGGGAAGCCGGTTGCGGGTTCGCTTGCAGCCCCCCCGTATCTTCAATGTCATTGGCGCAGTCGCAACCCGCCCAGCGCGGCCGGATGCCCGTGGCGGCGACGGCTTCCACCGCCAGGCGCGCGGCAGCTCGGGCGGGAACCGGCTCGCAGCCAGGCGTCCCGAGCGGAGCGAGCGCGCCGCCACAACCGTAGTTGACGTTCATCGCGCCAGGCGAAGACACGCAGCTCCGCGTCGCCAGGTCAGGCGCCGTCTCCGGTGGGCAGCTTGCGGCGAACGGGATGTACGACCCGTCAGGCGCGAGGATGCCACCGTCCGGCAGCCGGGGCGGATTCGGCATCGTGTCTGGGTACCACATCGACATCAGAACCGCCGCCTCCCCAGCCAACCCAGGCCAGCGCTTTGGCGGCGCGCGATGTATTCGGCCGCAGTCAGCAGGGCCGCGCGATCGCCAGCGGGGAACAGATCCACCGTGGTCTCCGTTCCGGTCTCCTGTTGCCGGTACCAGTTCCACTGATCGGCGTTGAACTTGATCCCCAGCGCCACGGCCTTTTGGATACTGGCGGCATCGCCGGCCGCCGCGCGGCGGGTAATGACTTCCCGCTCCGCAGCGTCGGTCTGATTCGTGCTGGTCGTGTTTTTGCTGTCATCCACCGGAGGTGTCTTGTCGCCAGGCGGAACCCGGTTGGGTTCGGTATCGGGCGCGCCGCCGAAGGTGGGCAACGTGATGCCCGTTGCACGGATGGCCAGGTAGCCACCCGCCGCCAGCAGAATCCACTTCAGAGCGTCTTTCATCGCCGCTTCCTCCTCACGGGCGCGCGCCGCGCCGTCTTCGGTTCACCATCGCCGACAAGCAGCAGCACCAGGCCCAGCGCGATGGCCCAAACCCACCATTTGCATGAAGGGAGCCCTGAGTCTTCGTGCGAGCCGCACTTGCCGCATTTGCCGCCGCAGGTGCACTCATGCGGCGTTCCATCTTCCGAGCAGCTCGCCAGCATCAGTTGCGGCGGCAGTGTCGCCGGTGCCATCGGAGTCATCGCTTACGCCCTCCCATGACCAACATCAGCGCCAGGCCAGCGCCAGCGGCCGGCAGAACCCAGGAAGGAAGCGAGCTCGTGTACGACTTCGCCTGATCGATCACAGAATTGAGGTCGAAACCCGGCTTCTCCGTCTTCGACGAGTCGGTAACCTCGTTGTCCAGAGGCGCGCTCTTCTTCTCGGTTCGCACAGGCGTTTGCGTTTCGGTGGCAGGCTTCGTTGGAGCGGGCGTTGTTTGTTGCGTGGCCCCAGTACGCACAACGAAGGTCTGCTGTTGAGAAGTCGGAGGCGTGAACTGATAGCCCGCGCTCGGCTTGAAAAACGGACTGATGCCCAGTTGCGTGGCCAGCGTCTCCATGCCACCGCCCGTGAGCATCACGGCCGCATCGTAGGTGTCCGGTCCGCCGATCACACCGTTGCCCACCACGCAGCCCGGCGCATAGCGCTGCTCGTTTGTGATCGGATCGCCGCCGATGGGGTACGAGCCACAGCGCACAGGAATGCCGCGCGCATTGGCTTCTTTCTGGGCAGCCGCGGCGATCTCCGACATGGCGGCCTGGCTGCCAGCACGCAGCACGTAGCCTGAGCCCGTCGTGTACTTCACCTCGGTGGCCGTCATGCACTCCGTGCGGCCCGTGAACGGGTTCAGCTCCGAACCAAAGGGACATGCAAGAGTTGGCTCACTGCTACCCGTCCAACCGACAATCGTCTGCGTGTCCTGGTCGAGCTTGCCACCGCCCCGGAAGTAGGCGTCGGCGTCGATCTCAGGCGGGACGTTCGAACAACCGCCGCCCGGAGTGGCGTAAGGCGCGAACGCTGGGCAGTCGCCCAAGCCGCGCCTGGTGCGCATGGTCTTAGCCAGCGCGGCCGTCGCCAGGCGCGCATTGCGGACTCGGATTGCAGGGAACCGGCGTGGCGAGTCTCATAGCATCAAGGCCAGACCGATCAGGCCAAGGGCGAGCACTGGCAGCACAGGAGACTTCGAGGAGAGCAGCGACGATGCGCCGCCGCCGAACAGAGCGGAAACCTGGTCAGTCAAGCCCGGATCCGCTTTCACGCCGGCATCGTTGGCGATGGGATCGTAGTAGAGAGCAAACCAATCCCACTTGCCGCCGCGCGTCCGCTCAGACACGCAGCGCTGGCCAGGATCGCCCATCTCCGGGATGTTGCAGTGATCGACAACGAACTGCCAGCCCGCGAGGAAATTCTGCATCGCCTGTTCTTGGGCTGTGCGCGTTCGCGGCCCGTTCAGGTAGCCCTGAAGGTTCTCCTCGAGGAGCGGCTCAACCTGGTCGACGATCTTTGTCGTGGCAACCTTCTGTTTCGGTCCCTTGCGCGCGAAGAGTAACGTCAGCCCGATAGTGACGCCGGCGACGGCCGCGCCGATCACAGGAATGGCCAGCGTGCCCCAGGTGGTTGCCGCGATGGAGCTCGTGCCGCCCGCCGTCAGGATTCCACCAGCAATCGACGGCGCGGAGACGACGAGCTTCTCTTTCATGCTTCCGCCGCCCGACAGAAGCGAGCCAGCAGTGCCGACAGCCACGTTGGTGATATCCCCGGCCTGAGTGCCGCTCAGCCCGCGCGCGCGAAGGCGGCGCGGAGGCGCAAGGTAAACCGGCCGTGCAACGAGAGCAGCCTGCATTACTTCTTCACCTTGATCCGCGCCATCAGCTTGCCCTTGCGAACGCCGCCAGGCGTAATGAGGGCCGACTTGCCGCGCCGGATCAGCGAAGCCAGCTCGCCAGCCAACGTCGGCCGCGGATTCCGCTTGGTGCTCTTCTTTGCCCGCTTCTTGGCCGCCATCAGCGCTTACCCCCCTTGGACGCCATCACGATCACAACCAGAAAGACCATCACGGCCCCGGCCGCCAGAATCCAGCCAGCCGAACTCATGAAGTCGCTTTGCTGCGTGGTGCGAACGTCAGCGCGAATATCCGTAGGCGTGCCCGAGGGCGCCATCGTAGAGCTGCCCCGCGTGACGAGCGTGCCGTCCGGCATCCGCACCAGCGTGTTCTCCGGCGTGCCCAACCGCCCCTTCACGATGTCCAGGCCGCTTTTCACGATCTGGAGCGGGCCGGATCGCCTTGCTGCGTGGCGTTGGCTGTCAAGCCCATGCCGGCGTTCATGCGGTCAACCCTCCATAGGCGGCGCTTGCCGTAGGCGTTGCGGACTTCCCAGCCCGGCCGCCGCCCGTGCGAAGCATCGAGCGCAAAGTCGCCTCCGGCAGTGCGCAACGACGTACACGTGAGAGAAGCGGCTCCGGATCGCGCGGATCGGCCGCGACCGTCGCAAATGAACCCCGATGCCGCGCGCGACCAGCAGCGCGGCCAGGGCCATGCAGAAGTCGTCGCAATCGCCGCGAGGCTTGGCCATCGAAAGTAAGTCCACCGGCCGGATGAGCACCTCGATGATCTCCGGCGCGAAGGGAAAGTCAGGAACCAACTGCGCATCGCGCTGAAACCGGACCAGGCCGCGAACAAACCAAAAGGCCGCCTCAGCACACTCACGCTCGCCTGCAGGAAAGCCGCGAGCAAGATCACGAATGAAAGCAGTGCCGGCATCAGCAAGCGCCAGCTCACGCATCCGCGAAATGGTGTGGGCGACTTGAGCATCGGGATCATCGGGCAGAACCTCCGCAGCGACATTCACTGCTTCCAGCCATCCAGCGTGTTGGGCGCGCATTCATGGGCTCAAAAGGGAAGCGGCCACCCGGACAAACAGAGTGGCGTGAGTTGTGCACCTGACGGCCGCTCCCGCTACCAGACGCAGGATGCCATCGGAGCACTTTGCGACGCAAATCGTTTTTTTGCTTAAAGTACAATAAGTACGACCATGGGGCGAAGAAGACAGACACCAACACCCGCGCAGGGCGCCGATCAGCAAGAGTTTCAACCGACGCTCTCGCTTCCCGACTTCACCAAAACCGTGAAGGACTATGCCGACCACACGGCCACTGTGCTGTATCTCTACCGCCAGAAGCCGAAGATCAACCGGAAGCTGATCGGCATCAAGTTCAACTACATCGAACGGCTTCGCCACCCCTACCCCGAGGACTTCGTCAAGTACATCCGGTCGCTCCATGGCGGTGGCGAGTACGAGATCGACATGGCCGATAGCAAGAAAGACCCGGCCCCGGTCTGCAAGACGTTTCTTACCATCCCCCTTGAAGACTGCGATCCCATCATCCAGAACCCGGCCGAGCTGGTGCGTGGCGAGGCCTACACCGAGCAGCTCATCACCCGCTGGCGTGCGGAAGGAAAGATCATCGTGAAAGAAGACGGCACCCTCGCGGCCGGTCAACCCGGCACCACGGCTACCCAACAAAGGCGACCTCGCTCACCGCCTGCTTGACCGGATCGAGAGGAACGAAGGCCAGCAGAACAACGCCGTCGTCGATGTTATGGCGCAAGGCATGGGCAAGGTGCTCCAGACCTCGCTCGAAATGATGAACCCGATGAAGATGCTGGAGACCATGCGGGACCTGGCCAAGGGAGGAGGCGGCGACAACCAGCTGATGGTGCTTGTGCTGCAGCAGATGATGCAGCAGAACACCATGCTCATGCAAAAGGCGATGGAGCGCGAGAACCCCGGAGGCGATCCAATGCGCGTCATGGACCGCATGCTCGCCATGTTCGACCGGCTGAGCGAGCGGATCGACAAAACCGGCAAAGAGGAAGGCTGGGCCGACACCCTCGCCAAAATCGCGCCCTCCGTCGCCACGATGGTAGGACCCTGGTTTGAGAGCAAGGCCGTCCACAACTCCGGCCTGGTTCCCGACGCCCAGTTGCCCAACGGCGGCAAGCCGGCCGACACTCCCAAGCCGGCATCAAATGAGCCATCGCAGGAAGAAAACATGCGGCGCGGCGTTGACGCCCTCGCCCAGATGATCCTCAGGTGCATGGACCGCAGCCTCAATGGTTCGGCACTGGCAACCACCATCGTCACCACGCAGAGCACGGAGGCCTACTACGAATGGCGCAGCATGGGCGCGGAGGGGCTGCAGAAAGCCTTCGAGCACTTCTCACCTGAACGATGGAAGCTGATGCAGCAGCGGCCGTCCGAAGTCAAAGAGTTCATCGAAGAGTTTCTAAAAGCGCCTTCGATGAGGAGCGGGAGGCGGCGCATGTTTAAGGTCCCGGCCATCGACAAACGCACTCTCGCGGCAGCTCTCATCACAGCGGCCGGAAAGAAAGTGCCCACCGCGATACTCGCGCAGCAGCTGAGTAAATTCCCCGGCGTGTCCGCCATGGCTGAGCAGGCAACCGTCGATAACCTGTGGGAAGAGATGCGCCAGGACCCCCGCGCCTGGCAGCTGATCGAGCCCTACCAGAAGCAGCTCCGCACCTACCTCGAAGGCCTCATCGCGGACCTACGCAAGCAATTGGGGATGACCCAATGATCTGCACCTGCATCGTCTGTGGCGAGATCCTCCTCAGCCACCACGTGATGGCGCCCACGACGGACACCGAGCGCGCCATCGTGTTCCGCGACATGTGCGCGCGAATCGTTGGCCACATCAACGCCCGCCACCCGGAAATGGCGCAGGCCCTTATGCAGCTCGGCTTCCAGCACAACTGCGCCCTGGTGAGCAAGGCCGCCACGTCTACCGACGAAGACTTCAAGACCGCCCAGGCCAAGTGCATCGAAGCAGTCAGCAGAACTCTCACTTCGCCGTGGGAGGTGACCGTGCACGCGCCAGCAGAAACGAAGCGTGCCCCGATGTCCGCCGAAGAAGAGGCCGACTACGAGACGCGACTGTAAGCTCGCTCACTGGCTAGGCCGCATAGATCCCCGGTTCCAGAAATGAAGACGATTTTCCCCGCGTCCAACCGCGCGAGGAGATACGCCTTCTATGCTTCGATCACGCAACGGAAAGTGGCACTACCGCTTCCACCTCGACAAGCGCGAGTTCTCAGGTAGCACTCACCTTCCAGCCGACGATGCACACCGCGACCAGGCCCAGGCAGTTGCCGAGGCCAAGCGGTTCACGGTGTGCCATGGATCAGCGTTGCGGCGCAGGCCGCGCGACGTGAGCTTCAGCTACGCCGTGCCGGTCTTTCTCGCGTGGGCTCACGGCGAGTACAACCGCATCAATACCTACCAGCGCCTGGCCATCAGCGCCAAGGCCCTTGCCCGGTCGTTCGGTGACTTGAAGCTCCGGGAGATCGGGCCAGGTCAGCTCGAACAGTACAAGTCGTTCCGGCGCGCCGCCGGCATCAAGGACGTGACCATACGCCACGACCTGCACGCCCTCTCCGTCATCTTCCAGTTCGCCCAGCGCCTCAAATGGTGCGACACCAACCCCGTGCGGGAGATCGACGTGCCCAGCGACAAAGAGGCCGTGCGAACCAAGGTCCTCACCGCCGCCGAGGAGGCCGCCTACTTTGCCGCCGCCCGACGCCACCGCCAGCTCCATGACGCCGCCCGCCTGATGCTGCTCACCGGCATGCGGCCGAGCGAGGCGCTCGCCTTGAAGGCAACCGACTTCAACCGCGCCGCCAGGTCAATCACAGTCCAGCAAGGAAAAACGCCCAACGCCCGCCGCACGCTCGCCCTCGTGCCCGAGGCCTTCGCCCTCGTCGAACAGAGAGCATCAGCCAGCAGCTTTCTCTTCCCCGGCCAGCGCCCAGGCACCCACGCCACCAAACTGTGCGGCCCGCACGGCCGCGCGGCAACGGCGGCCGGCGTCGATTGCGTGCTCTACACCTTCCGGCACACCTTCGCCACCCGGCTTGCCGAGGCCGGAGTGCCACTCCCGACACTGGCCGCGCTGCTCGGACACGCCAGCCTCCGCTGCGTGCACCGCTACGTGCACCCCAGCCAGGCCGCCATGGACGCCGCCATCATGCGGATCGCCGGGTAGAATGGAAATATGGCGGGCAAACCAGCAAGGCGCAAGAACCCAGGCACGGATGTGTTGCCGCAGATGGACCCCAACTATCCGCTGCGCCCGCTCATCGACACCGCGACTCATATCAAGGCAACCGTCGTCATCCTGCCCATCCCCGGAAAGGCGGGTTTCGTCGCTTCAACGCTGGAGGACCGCAAAATCCTGGTGACTGGAAGCACGCGCAAGGGGGCGCAACGCGCTGCTCTCGATGCCTACATTCAGAAGCAAAGCCGACAGCGTAACCCCCAGGCCAGCGAGCAAGACCGCCAAGACCTGGAGCTGATTCGCAAAGCCCGAAAGGAACCCCGCGTCCCATGGGAGAAGGTAAAGCGCGATCTGGGACTCTGAAGGTTCAGCTTTCCCGCACTGCGGAAAAGCAGCTCCACCAATTGCCGATGCAGTTGCAGCGGAGAGTTGCCGCGAGGATCGAACAACTCTCCACCGCACCGCATTCCACTGGCACCAAGAAATTGACCGGAAGCGACGCCAGTTTCCGAGCCCGCGTGGGCGACTACCGGATTCTCTACGAAGTTGAGCCAGGCGTGCTGTTCATCGCCAGCATTGAGCATCGGAGCACCGTCTACAGGTAACACCCAACAGCCACCCAAGGGCTTGCCGGATGCCAGTTAGAATGAAACCGAAATGGCTACCCGTCAGGCTGCCAACATTCGCCTCCACCACCCAGCCACTGAGAAACAGCTCCGTCAGCCGGTGGTGGAGGTCGATTCGATTGAATGGCGCAACGTCGAGTACCGCTTCCACCCGCCCCTGCGCCTGAAGCGGAGTAAGATGCACGGCCACGTCGTGTTTGAGAACCAAGACCTGTCTCTCTACGCCTTCGGCAAGTCCGACAAGGACGCCCTCAAGGCGCTCGCACGCGACTTCGCCGCCGTCTGGGGTGGTATCGCTCAAGAGGAAGACGCCAAGCTGGAAACGATGACGCGCAGCCTCAAGAAAACGACTGCGCAAGGCCGTCGCGAGCATCTGGCAAAAGAAGTCTGCCCGAGCGTAGCCAGCAATACCTTGCTAGAACGCGATGAACCGCTTGAAGTTGAGATCGGCGCCAAGGCTCACCTGCTTCTCAGACACCAAGGAAAAACTGTTGCTCAGGCCCAGCCGATACTCGCCCGGATCCAGCGCGACGCGGAAGAACCCCGCGCTTTTCTTCTGGGAGCTGTAAAGCAGGGAAGCTCGGTGACCGTTGAGCCAGTTCTTGAACTCAGCTTCAGTTGCCACCACGACCTCGATATCGTTGCCAAACCCGCCCGCTGCGTCGAACTTGCCATCCAGGTAGGCACCGCGCATGTTCTCCTGAACCGAGATGCGATAGGAGACCACCTGGCTCGGCTTCACGTTGACCACGCCCGGCCTGATTATCGGGATCGTCTCTGTGATGAGCTTCTGAAGCGGGTTCGCTGACGCCGTTCCCCTCGTCGAGCTGATCATGGTGGAATACTGGGCGATCAGCACAAAGCCGATGACGACGACGATTGTAAAGGCGAGCACCCGCCCCCAGGGGATGAAGTACTCCACCTTGGGCGAGCGCTTGGGTGCTTCCGGCGAAGTCCCCGGCTGCATCTGCTGACGCACAAATGCCCGGTACCGATCCCGCTCCGCCGCCGCCTCTTCCTCTTCGCGAATGCGCCGCTTGTCATCGTCGCTGAGTTCGTACATGGTGACGCCTTTTCCACCTGATCGGCAAAAACACGCACCGCCAGTAGGGTGAACGCGCCCGACTGTGGAGTGGTACCACGGAGGCCCTTAGCACTCCGGTCCCATTGCCCAGGTGTCTCAAAAGGGTGTACCCTGTGGGAGCCGATTTAGGAGCCGGGCCGGTGAAACGAACACCGGCCCGGCACTGAATCGAGCATCTACAGCTGAGTAGGCAGCTTCATGCACGGTTCAGAACTGTTGGAGGCGCGGGGGGGAATCGAACCCCCGAATAAAGGTTTTGCAGACCTCTGCCTTACCACTTGGCTACCGCGCCCCGAGGACTCCTTTCCAGTGTATCCCAAGCCGGCGAATTGTGTCTTCGGAATGACGTGGCAAGAGGGTGCGGCGTGGTCGTGGCCAGTGAATTGCAGTTTGTGAGATCGGAGGCAACTGGCGGGATCCCCCAGCGGGAGGCCGCCGGCGAAGATGCGATGCATGCAGTACAGATCGTAATCGGCGACCAGGGACGGGCGCGGGAGATCAGCCGGTATTTGACGGCGAAGACCCAACTCCGGGTGCGCCGCAGTCCCATTCTGAGTGCGCGCAGCCACCAGGTTCTATTGGTGGATGAGTTGGCCTTTCGCGGGTCGATCCACCGCCTGGTGCACCCGGAACGTGTTGTGCTGTTGGCGCCGCGGCCGGGAGATGTATGGGAAGAGGCGATGCGGGCTGGCGTGGTGAGCATTGTGAGCGAGAACGACAGCCTGGAGACGGTGTTGATGGCGATTCTATGTGCGGATCTTCGCCTCACCCGTCAATCGGCGTGTCCAGGATTCTGCGCGAACATCCCCAGATCGATGTGCCCACTGTGCGCAAGGCCCCAAGGCGTTGGCGGGAATCCCGGCAAACGGCTTCCCCACAGGCCCGATACGAGTTGGCCTCAAAGTTGCACCTGGAAGATGTGAGGAGGAACCATGGATAGTAAGTTTCTCGTTCCCGCAATCGGCTGGGGTGTGCTGGCCCTGGTCGTGCTCGCGCTTGCCATTTACCGGATGTCGATCGGCTCCCGAGAGGATGACCGGATCCATCTGAACGCCGCCGAATCGAATGTTCCGACGATGCAGGCAGCCTTTGCCCAGAAGTTAGAGAGTCTCGACAAGCTGGGCAAGTCGTTGACGATAGTGGCCGTGCTGTACGGGGCCGGACTGTTGGTCTGGGCCATCCGGGATGCCTGGGTCAGCGGTTCGATGATCCCGAAATAGAAGTTTGTGTTTGAGGAATCCGGCGTTCCGGCTCTTGGCTGGGCGTCTTGAATCCTCCCCGAACCGGTTGCGATGTGCTGTTTCGTGCCGGTTCGCCTCGGCCCGGGGCGTGGCAGCGGAACCCACGCCCCGGGCTACTGATTTTTAGAGAAGTGCCTCCCTTGCGTTGGACTCGTGAACAGTGTGTAATTTCTTGGCATTGCACCTGCACATCAGTTTGAGTGAGAGAAGGAGGAACTTCTCATGCGCTTAGCCAAGATTCTCTTACCGATCGATTTCTCCGAGCGCTCCATCGCGGCGGCCAACTACGCCCACGCCCTGGCCATGCCGTTTACCTCCGAAGTGATCATGGTGCATGTCGTGCGTCCGCTCGACTACGCCATGGGGGGCGCCGAACTGACCGGCGCCGTGGGCAGTGAGTGGTATGCCACCCGCTTGGACGACTGGAAGAGCCAGTTGGACAAGTTCCAGGTGAAGGAGTTCGAAGGGCTTCCCGTGCGGCGGGTGGTGCTGGAAGGCAATCCCTCCGAAGAGATCGTCGCGCTGGCTCAACAGGAGCAGTGCAGCCTGATCGTGATGCCGACCCATGGATACGGTCCGTTCCGCCGTTTCCTGTGCGCCGTGGATTTTGGCCCGCAGTCGGAGGCCATGCTGCTCTGGGCGAGTAAATTCGCGCAGGGCTATGGGGCTACGCTTCATCTGGTCCATGCTTTGCCCACGCTCAGTTCGGGCGAGGCGCGCTATCTGGATGAGGAGATCCAGGTGTCCATCGCCCGGCAGGCGCGGGCGCAGGCGTCCAAGCTGCTGGGGCATTTGCAGATTGAAGGCGAAGTCATTATGGAACACGGCGACCCGTCGCAGGTTGTGCATGACACGGCCAGGACGGTGGGGGCTGACCTCGTGCTCATCGGGCGGCATGTCAACGCGGGCATTCTGGGGCGGTTGCGCACCCACGCCTATGCCATCGTGCGCGAGTCGCCGGTGCCGGTGATCAGCATTTAAGCCGCTACGATCACGAGCTTTCAGACGATTAGGGCAACAGCGGCGTGGCGGCCCGGTTGCGTTCGATGCCGGAGCGCGGGTCGTGTGGGAGCCTCGGGGTGGGGTAGTGTGCGGGGTGGGCCAGATTGACGCGGCGTATGGCCTTTGGGGTGCTCCACCATGGGCGGAGAGCAGCAGGATGTTCCGCTTTGAACAGATGATCCATTCCCGCATGACGCTGCGCGAGGTGGTGCAGCGTTGGCCGCGCACCGCCGAGGTCGTGGAGCGGTATGGCTTCCGCGCCGTGTGCCATGATTGTGATTTGCAGACGGCCGCTCGGCGAAAAGGGGTGCCGGCGTTGGAAGTGATTCTGGCGCTGAACCTGGAAGTGTTCGGAGACTCCGCCGAGGCGAAGGAGCGGGCCGCCTGCCGCCGGGCATGAGCGAGTCAAGAAAACAGGATAGTTTCCTCGACCAACCAGGGCTGCTGGACCCGCTGTTTGAGCCGCGCTCGCTGGTGGTGATCGGCGCCGCTGGCAGCCGCGACGAGGGCAACGACGAGGCGGGCCAGCGGCTGTTGGCGCGTCTCCGGAACGGCGGCTATCAGGGAGCTGTGCACGCCGGGTTGGAGGCGGCCCCGGACGAGGTGGATCTGGCGCTGATCACGGCGCCGGGTGCGGAACTGTCGGCGGTGCTGGAACGGTGCGCCGAGCGCGGGGTGCGGTTTGCCATCTCTTTGGCGCAGGTCCATACGGGCGCTGATATTTTGCCGCGGCTGGCCGGCATCCGCTCGCCGCGGCTGCTGGGTCCGAATTCGATCGGCATTCTGCGTCCCTGGCTGGGCTTACAGGCAACCACGTTTGCCGTGGATGTGCGGCCCGGCCCGGTGGGCTTCCTCACCCAAAGCGGGGCGCTGGGGGCGGGAATTCTCGACTGGAGCCTCCGCGCACAGGTTGGTTTCTCCACGTTCCTCAGCCTGGGAGCGACGCCGGGTGTGAGCTGGGGCGACCTCATCTACCGGCTGGGCGATGACGCGCGGACGCGGTCGATCCTGATCTACATGGAGTCGATCGGCGAGGCGCGGTCGTTTTTGTCGGCGGCGCGCGAGGTGTCGCGGAGCAAGCCGATCATTGTATTGAAGGCGGGCCGCACACCGGCCGGTTCGCGGGCCGCCAGTGAGCACACACTGCAGGCGCCGGGCGACGACGAGGTGCTCGACGCCGCCTTCCGCCGCTGCGGGGTGTTGCGGGTGGAGCGCATCAGCGACCTGTTTTCTATGAGCGAGGTGTTGGGCAAGCAGGCCTTGCCAAGGGGTCCGCGGCTGGCCATTGTGACCAACGCGGCCGGACCCTCGGTGTTGGCCGTGGATGCGCTAGTGGCCAGCGGCGGGGAGCTGGCGGCGCGGCCGGCGAGCGCGAATCCGTTGGGGTTGCCGCCGGGAACGGCGCCCGCGGGCTTCGCCCAGGCGGTCGCCGAGGCGGCCGCCGACGACAGCGTCGACGGTGTGCTGGCCGTGTTGACGCCGCAAAGCGGCACCACGCCGGCCGAGGTGGCCAACGCCCTGCGCGCCCACGCCCATCACCCCACCAAGCCGCTGCTGGCGAGCTTTCTCGGCGGGCGCGAGGCGGCCGGCGGGGTTTCCATTTTGAACGATGCCGGGATTCCCACGGTTCCCTATCCGGACACGGCGGCCCGGTCGTTCACTTACATGGTGCGCTACGCGCGCAACTTGAAGAACCTCTACCAGACGCCGCGCGACCTGGCGCAGGGGGCCGGCGAAGAGCGCCACGATGTGGTCCGGTCGATTGTGGACGCGGCCCGCGGCGAGGGCCGCACATCGCTTTCCGAGGAGGAGACTGGGCGTCTGCTGGCGGCCTACGGCTTGGGGCATGCGCCGGCCACCGGGCCCGCCGGCTCGGCGCCGCTGCGGCTGGCTTCGCGGGTGGATGCGCAGTTCGGGCCGGTGCTGCAACTGGGCGCCGGGGGAGAGCTGCGGCCCTTCCTGCCGGGTGATGCGCTGGCGCTGCCGCCGCTGAACTCCACGCTGTCGCGCTTGACGGTGGAGCGGAGCGTGGTCAATGGCGGGTTGCGGCGGGGCGGATTTTCGCTCGAGGCGCTGGAACGGGCGCTGTTGCAGTTGAGCCTGATGGTGAGCGAAAACCGGCGCATCGCGGTGATCGAACTGGACCCGGTGTGGGTCAGCGGGGAATCCGTGGGGGTGGGCACGGCGCGCATTGAGTTGCACGGCTTCGCCACGCCTGACGCCGCGCTGCCACGCCTGGCCATCCGGCCCTATCCGGAGCGGTATGTCCGCTCGTCGGTGTTGAAGAGCGGAGAAACGGTGGTGATCCGGCCGATCCGCGCCGAGGATGAGCCGGCGATGGTGGAATTTCACAAGGGGCTCAGCGAGCGCTCGGTCTACTTCCGCTATTTCCAGATTTTGAACCTGACGCAGCGGACGGCGCACGAGCGGCTGACGCGGATCTGTTTCATCGACTATGCGCGCGAGATGGCCCTGGTGGCCGAACGGGCAACCGGCGAGATTCTGGGCGTGGGGCGGCTGTCGCGGCTGCATGGTTCACGCGATGCCGAGTTTGCCGTGCTGGTGGCCGACTCCGCGCAAGGGCAGGGACTTGGTTTGGAGCTGTTGCGGCGGCTGATCGAGGTGGCGCGGGAAGAGGGCATTGCCTATTTGGCTGGCCAGATTCACCCGGAGAACCGCGGCATGATCGCACTGGCGCGCAAGGCCGGGTTCCGCATCCGCGACCTGATTGACGAGGGCGTGGTCGAGTCGTATCTGAATCTGTAGGGCGCGCGGAACAGGGGGCGCGGAACAGGGGGCGCGGGCGCGGGGCGGGAAGACAGGGCGGGACAACGAAAAAGGCCTGCCGCACGGAGGAGTGTGCGGCAGGCCCGTGAGTCCCTCGGAGGAAGGACAGGAGGATAGAGGAGACTACCTGGCGTGAATCCTCGTCACGCTGAAGTCGGCGTTCGTGCCGTGGCAGGCGCCGCAGCTTTCGCCCAGCTGTGAGGTGTTCACCAGGGCATGGCTGAGGGCGTCGCGTGAGACGTGGCAGCCGACGCAGGCGGCCGTGGCCGGCTGCAGCGGGTTCACCAGCGACCGCGGGTTCTTCACCGGCTGGAGTTTGTCGCTCAGCGGGACATTCTGCGAACCATTCACATGGCAGGAGTCGCAATTGCGGCGGTCGCCCGGATAGCCCACGTGCGAGTATTCGTGCGGCGTGCCGCCGAAGCCGTAGATGGTGTAGGACTGGCCGATCTCAAGGCCCGTATGGATCTTGTGGATCATGTGGGCGAAGCTGATTGACTCATCCGGCTTGGCCGCCGCTGGGCGGACCGCGGCGTCCGTGGTTGCGGCGTTATGGCAAGTGACACAGGCGTCAATCGTGTTGCGGTTACCGCCATGCAGCGAAAGCCGCCCGTGGCAGTCGTTACATTTGGCCAGATCAACCACCTTGCGCCGCGGCTCCACCTTGGAACCGTCCACCGAGAAGTGGATGATCTTGTTCTCGCCGGCGTCGCGCACGGTGACCTGCTTGGCCGTGCCTTCGAGCAGAATGGCGTTCTTGTAGCCCTCGATGTGGATCGAGTAGCTGCCCTTGGCGTCGGCCGGCAGCGGATTCTGGAAGGTCCAGAAGAAGGCGTTGCCCGAGCCCTCGGCGCGGCGCGGATCCTCGGAGACGTAGGTGGTGTAGTCGCTGGTGGGGCCGGAGAGCACAACCGCGAGGCGGGACATATCGGAGGGCTTCACCGGGTTGCCCTTGCCGTCGGTGATCGAGAAGGTGACCGTGGGGCGTTTGCCGGCGGTGCCGTCGTCGACCTTGATGAGTTCGAACTTGATGCCCGGCAGGTGGCGCGAGTATTCGGGAATCGTGTGCGCGCCGAGGATGGAGGCGTCAAAGTCGAGTTCGCCCTGCGGCGTATGGCAGTTGGCGCACTGGTTGTCGCTCAGTTGCGGGAGGTTGACGTGGCCGGCGCCGGAGGCGAAGTTGACGTCGTCGTGGCAGGCGCCGCAAGCGGCGCGGTTGGGCTTCAGCCACTTGTCGGCCTGGGACGCTTTGCCGTCGTGGCACACATTGCAGCGGCGCACGTCGGAGGGCATCACCACCTGCGAGTAGTCGTGCACGGAGTCGCGGTTGCCAATCACCTGGTACTTGCCGCCCGCGACGACGCTCGGCAGGTTGGCGCCCATGTGGATCTTGTGGATCAGCACCGGCAGGTCCTGCGTGTTGCCCGTGTCCGGGTCCACCGTTTGCGGCTGGTGGCACATTACGCAGAGCTCCACGCTGCGGCGCGAGCCGCCGTGGAGGGCAAGCGGATCGTGGCAGTTGTTGCAACTGGCCGTGGTCACGATGTCGCGGCCGACGCTGACGGCTGCGCCGTCCAGACGGAGGTGATACACGTCGTCATCGTAGTTTGTTGGCAGATCGAACTCGGCGAGGTTGCGCGAGCCATACGCGCCAATCGCGTAGACGGCGTCACGAGGGGCCGAAGCCGGAATCTTCGTCCGGAAGGTATACCAGTAGTCACCATCGGCCAACTTCTGCCAGGTTCCGCCTGAGTCCGATGACGCCTGTGTGGCGCTGGAGCCATTAATATTGCTGACTGCGGTTCTGATCGTGAAGGCCGTGTACTGCGCTTGCCCAGGAGGGATATGAGCCAGGATAAAGCTCGTAGCCACTGTTCCTGGGGTGACGATGCCATCCCGGTCCAGCCCTGCTCCGCGCAGGTCGGTGAGCTTCACGCGAGCCTTCACCGTGCCGTCGGCGGCCACTTCGTGGCCGACCACATCAATAATCAATCCAGGGCGAACAAAATTCAAAAGATTGGCGTCCGCATAAAACGCCTTGTCGTTCGCCGTGAATTCCGGCCCGGAGGCGCTTGTCAGATGCCATCCCAAGCCAATGAGTCCAGTAACAGTCAGTAGTTTACCAATTGTTAGAAGTCGTCCCATTCGGACCTCCCGTACCAGCCGTGGAACAAGCACGTTACAGGCCAATAGTGACAACTGTCACAATTGTTGCGATTTTCCATGGGGCGGGGCGATTTTCGACGCCCCGAGACCACCCCTCGCCCTGGGGGATATGGCCCCCGTTCGGGGCTTGGCGCTGGGGCGGTTTACTCGCCCTTCTTGCTCTTGAGGTTGTACTTCTTCATCTTGTAGCGCAGCGTATCGCGCGTAATGTCGAGGAGTTTCGCCGCCTGCGTCTGGTTCCATCCTGTTTTTTCCAGTGCATTCAGGAGCATCGTCCTTTCGGCTTCCTCCAGCGACATCCCCTCAAGGGAAGGGCTTGAGGACCGCGTGGAAATGCCCATCGGGGCGGCGGCGGCCAGGGCCGGCAGTTCCTGAACGCGGGCAATGCCCAGGCTTTCAGGCTGAACCCAGCTGGACTCCTCCAGCACCACGGCACGCTCAATCGTGTTGCGCAGTTCGCGCACGTTGCCCGGCCAGACGTGCTGGAGCATGGCCGATTCGGCGGCCGGGGTGAGGCCGCGGATGTCGCGTTTGAAGCGCTGGGCGTAAAGGCGCAGAAAGTGGTTGGCCAGGGGGAGGATGTCGTCGGGGCGTTCGCGCAGGCTGGGAACTGTCAGCTGAATTACATTTAGGCGGTAAAAGAGGTCGAGCCGGAAACGGCCCTGCTCAATGGCCTCGCGGAGGTTGCGGTTGGTCGCGGTCACCACGCGCAGGTTCACCTCGATGTCCTTGATCCCGCCCAGGCGGCGGAACTTCTGCTCTTCGAGCACGCGCAGCAGTTTCGCCTGCAGGGCAAGGGGTAGCTCGCCGATTTCGTCCAGGAACACGGTGCCGTTGCTGGCCAGTTCGAGGATGCCGCGCTTTTGCGAACGGGCGTCGGTGAAGGCGCCCTTTTCATAGCCGAAGAGTTCGCTTTCGAGCAGCGTCTCGGGAATGGCGGCGCAGTTGATGGCCAGGAAGGGTTCGGCCGTGCGGGCGCTGTGGTAGTGGAGGAATTTGGCCAGGACGTCCTTACCGGTGCCGCTTTCGCCTTCCAGCAGAATGGTGGAGACCTCGCTGGCGGCGACGCGGCGGGCAAAATTGACCACCTGGCGCATGAGGGCCGACTCGACCACCATGTCGAAGCCGCCGAGTTCCGGTTTGGCCGAGGCTCGGGCGGCGGCCGCCGTGCGTTCGTCCTCGGGTTCGTCGGCCAGCGGTTCGAGCACCATCACGGCGCCGCGCGTCCTGCCTTCATGATCGAGAATGGGCGAGAGGGTGCCGGAGACGCGGCGTTCCTGGCCGCCCGAGCCCGAGAGCAGGGCTCCGGGGGGCAGTTCACCCATCGTGCCGTTATCCAGGGTGTGGAGGATGAGGCCGTCGAGCAGGCCGCCGTGGTGGTCAATGAGCCGCGCCACCTCTTCGAATGGGCGCCCATTAGCGCTCGAGAGCCGCCACCCGGTCCAGCGCTCGGCCGAAGCGTTCATGAGCGTGATGCGGCCGTCGCGGTCGAGCGTGATGACGGCCGTCTCCATGGCCGAGAGGGTCTGCTCAAGCAGCTTCTGGCGCAGCCGGGATTCGCGTTCGGTGGCCACCTTATGCAGGGCTACCTCGATGGTGGCGTGCAGCTCCGGCTCCTGAAACGGCTTCACAATGTAGCCCAGTGGTTCAGAGAGCTTCGCCGCGGCCAGCGTTTCGTCGTCGGCGTGGGCGGTGAGGTACACCACCGGGATGTCGAGGCGCTGGCGCAGCAGGCGGGCCGTTTCCAGTCCATCCAGTCCGCCTTCGATGCGGATGTCCATCAACACCAGGTCGGGGCGGTCGGCTTCGGCGCGGCGCAAGGCCTCCTCGCCGCTGGCCACGGCCGCGGTCACCTCATAGCCGGTTTGGGTGAGGATGTCGCGAAGGTCTTCGGCGGTGATCCGCTCGTCTTCCACCACCATAATGCGGGCCCGGTGTGTCACAGTTGCGTCATCTCCTACTGAATGGCGGCGGCGCCGGCGGGGGCGGACTGGCCTTGAAATACCAACTCCATGCTGGTGCCCTGCTCGGAAACCATCTTCAGCTCAGCCCCCATCTGTTCGCTGAGTATGCGCACCAGCCGCAGGCCCAGCGAGCGGGCATTCCATAGATTTACGTTCTGGGGCAATCCGATGCCGTTGTCCGAGACCCTGAGGGTGAGTGTTTCGCCTTCCGAGCGCGCCAGTGTTACCGTGATGCGGCCGTCTCGGCCCTGCGGAAAGGCATGCTTGAGGCAATTTGAGAGCAGCTCGTTGAGGATCAGCCCAATGGGGACGGCGAGGGCCATGGGCATCCGTTCACCGCCAAAGTCCATGTCCAGTTTCACCCGGCTGAGGCTGACGCCATAGGATCGGAAGAGGTGGCCGACGAGCTGGTCGGCATACTCCTGGCAGTCGATCTCGGCGAGGTCTTTGGACTGGTAGAGCCGCTCGTGAATGAGCGACATGGAGTGGACGCGGTTCTGGCTTTCGCGAAACGCGCGGCGGATCTCCTCGTCGCTCACCTGGCGCGACTGGAGTCCCAACAGGCTGGAAACCACCTGGAGGTTGTTTTTCACGCGGTGGTGGATCTCCTGCAGCAAAGCCTCTTTTTCGCGCAGAGATTGACGGATCTTAAACTCAGCTTCACGGCGGGCGGTGATGTCGCGCAGGATCACCATATAGAGGACCGTGCCATCCAGGTCCGCTTTCGAGATGGAGGCTTCGGCGGGAAACTGCGTCCCATTCTTGTGAAGCCCGAAAATTTCTCGTCGGTCGCCCATGCGGCGCGAGGCTTGCGATTGTGCCGAGAATTCCTTCACATGTTGGGAATGGGCGTGGCGGAATCCGGCTGGGATCAGGATGTCAACCGGCTGGCCAAACACCTCGTCGCGCGAATAGCCGAAGGCGCGCTCCGCGCCGGCATTGAAATATTGGATTCTTTGATCGAGATCGGTGGTAATGATGGCGTCGTCGGCCAAGTCCAGAATCCGGGCTAGCAGCACGGACTCCGAAATCAGGCGGTTCATGGTGATCTCCACCCTCCCAAGGGGGTGCCTCCGGGTGTTCGCACCCAGTTCATCGGCGATTTGAGAATCCGGTGGGTGTTACTGCTCATGCCGGAGATTACCTCATCCTTGACGGAGCATATCGAATGGTATCAGAAATTGCGGCATTTCACCCAGCGGAGTCGCATGTGAGGATTCTGTTCGCTGGATCATGAAGGGAATGCGGGGTGGAACTGCTTTGAGCCCAGTGAGGTGAGCGCGGTGTGGTTGGAGAGCGGGGTAGTTTGCGGGGGCAAAGCGGATCTCGTCCAGGGAATGGCTTCCAAATTGCTTCGGCGAAGAGGCAGGGAACTGGGACACGTGTCCCAGTTCTCTCTTGATCTTTGTGCCTGTACCAATCGCCCAACTCGTCGCTTCGCAACCCTTCTTTGCCGGGTTTGGGGACGCCCTCCTGGCGAAAGTGGCCAGTGTGTCGGCATTCGTTCAATTGAAAGGCGGCACGCACCTCTGGAAACAAGGCGAGCAGCACGAGACCTGTTACCTGATTTTGAAGGGGCAACTGGCGCTGGAGATCTACCTGCCGCTGCATGGTCCGGTGAGCGTGGAATCGGTGGGGCCCGGCGAGATGCTCGGCGGCTCCGGATTGGTGACGAGCCACAACTGGAGTTTCGACGCACGGGCGTTGACCGACGTCGAAGCGATTGCCATCGACTGCACCCGGCTGCGCGAGATGGCCGAAGCGGACCACGAGCTGGGCTATCACGTGTACCGCTGCCTGGCGCGGATTCTCGATTCGCGGCTAACCACGGCGCGGCGGCGGCTGCTCGAGCAGGCTTCCCCAAACAAGGAATAAGGTCGACGCGGCGCGGCCCAGGCGCACGCCCAGGTGAAGGTGGGGTTGGCGCAATTGGTCCCAGCCGTTGCGGCGCGATATAATCGCACACACTCCAGCCATGCCGCATCCCAGCCGTTTCGCGTTGCCGCTGTTGGCGGCCTTGTGCGCAGTGACGCCGGCGACGGCCCAGGTGCGCTTCAACCGTGACGTTCGGCCCATTTTGTCTGACCGCTGCTATGCCTGCCACGGTCCTGACGCCAAGAACAAGAACATCCCGCTGCGGCTGGATTCCTTTGCCGACGCCACCGCCGACCTGGGCAAGGGGCGCCGTGCCATCGTCCCCGGCAGCCCGGCCGCGAGCACGCTGGTGGCGCGCATCCAGTCGCCCAACAAGGCGCTGCGCATGCCGCCGCTCTCCACCGGGCACGCTCTGAAGCCGGCGGAAATCGAAACGCTGACCCGTTGGATTGCCGAGGGCGCGAAGTGGGAGAAACACTGGTCGTATCTGCCTCCGGAACGACCCGCGCCCCCGAGGACGGCCTTCGCCGGTCGCGAGCGCAACGCCATCGACAACTTCGTATTTGCTCGCCTGGAGCGCGAGAGCCTCTCCCCGGCGCCGGAGGCCGACCGCGCCCGCCTGCTCCGCCGCTTATCGCTCGACCTCACCGGCCTGCCGCCCACTCCCGCCGAGATCGACGCCTTCCTCGCCGACCCCTCCGAAGCCGCCTACACCCGCACCGTCGACCGCCTGCTCGCCTCGCCCGCCCACGCCGAGACCCTCGCCTCGCGCTGGCTCGACGCCGCCCGCTATGCCGACACCAACGGCTACCAGACCGACGGCGAACGCTCCATGTGGCGCTGGCGCGATTGGGTGCTCAACGCCTTCCAGAGCAACATGCCCTTCGATCAGTTCACCATCGAACAACTCGCCGGCGACCAGTTGCCCAACGCCACCCTCCCCCAGCGCAGCGCCACCGGCTTTCACCGCAACCATCGCGGCAACGGCGAAGGCGGCATCGTGCAAGAGGAGTATCTGGCCGAATACGCCGCCGACCGCGTGGAGACCACGGCCATGGTGTGGCTCGGCACCACGATGGGCTGCGCACGCTGCCACAACCATAAATACGATCCGTTCTCGCAAAAGGAGTTTTACCAGCTCTACTCCTATTTCTCGAACATCCCCGAGCGCGGCCGCTATTTCAAGTTCGGCAACACGCCACCGCTGGTGCCCGCGCCCACCCCGGACGACGAGGCCAAGCTCACGGCTGTCGATGCGCGCCTGGCCGCCGCCGAGCAGCGCTGGAACGCTCTGCGTGGCCGCGCCGGTGAGCCTGCGGCGGGGGCGATCCCGGCCGCATGGTCCACCTCGCGCGGCCGTCTCTTCCACGCCGCGCTCAACCGGAAGTTCGACGGCACGAAGTTCCACGACGCCGGTTCCAACGCCGCGCTGGTGGGCTATTTTGACCGCTTCACCCTCGCCGCCCGCTTCACCGCCACCTCGCCCAACGGCGCCATCGTCACGCGCGCCAAGCTCGAACAGGAACCCACCGGCTGGGGCATCGAACTGGTGGAGGGCAAGCTCCGCGTCTACCTCTCCTCGCGCTGGCTCGACGACGCGTTACATGTGGAAACCGCCGCGCCCGTCACGCTCAACCAGCCGCACCACGTCACCGTCACCTACGATGCTTCGCGCGTCGCCTCGGGCATCCTCATTTATGTCGACGGTAAACTCGCCCCCACCAAGACCATCCTTGATGAGCTGAACCAGGAGTTCCGCGCGAAAGAACCCATCCGCATCGGCGGCGGCGGTGGGCTGCGCGAACCTGCCAAGTCCTATTTCCAAGGCACGATCGACGAGGTGTGGGTCTACGGGCGTCTCCTGGAAGCCCCCGAAGTTGCGCAACTCGCCAACCCCTCCCTGCCCGAAGCCCGGCGCTCGGCCTGGCTGGAGGACTTCGCCGCGCCTGAGGTGCGCGAGGCCTACCGCGCCGTGCTCGACCTGCGCGAAGAGCGCGCCAAGCTCGTGCGCAGCTTCCCCACGGTGATGGTGATGCACGACAACCCCACTCCGCCGAAGGCCCACGTCCTGCTGCGCGGCGCCTACGACAAGCCCGGCCCCGAAGTGACGCCCGCGCTCCCTGCCGCGCTCACCACCAACCCCGCCCCCTCGCGCCTCGCCCTGGCCCGCTGGATGGTGTCGCGCGACAATCCCCTCACCGCCCGCGTCATCGTCAACCGCTACTGGCAGATGATTTTCGGCACGGGCCTCGTCAAGACCGTCGAGGACTTCGGCTCGCAAGGCGAATGGCCCAGCCACCCCGAGTTGCTCGACTGGCTCGCCGTCGAGTTCATGGACTCCGGCTGGGATGTCCGCCACCTGTTGAAGACCATCGTCACCAGCTCCACCTATCGCCAGTCCTCGCGCGTCGCGCCGGAACTGGTGCAGCGTGATCCGGAAAACCGCCTGCTCGCCCGCGGCTCGCGAACCCGCCTCCCCGCCGAGATCGTCCGCGACCAGGCCCTCGCCATCGCCGGCCTCCTCGACCGCCGCGTCGGCGGTCCCAGCGTCAAGCCCTACCAGCCCGACGGCCTCTGGAAAGAGCTCTCCGGCATGGACTACAAACAGGACCACGGCGCCGACCTCTACCGCCGCTCCCTCTACACCTTCTGGCGCCGCACCTCGCCGCCGCCGGCCATGATGAACTTCGACGCCGCCGGCCGCGAGGTCTGCTCCGTGCGCTCCTCCCGCACCAACACCCCGCTGCAGGCGCTGAACCTGATGAACGATGTGCAGTTCCTCGAAGCCGCCCGCTTCCTCGGCCAGCGCATGGTGCGTGAAGGCGGGGCGACGGCGCAGGACCGCCTCCGCTTCGGCTTCCGCCTCGCCACGGCCCGCTTCCCCAATGAGCGCGAACTGGGCATCCTTGCCCAGGCGCTCGCCCATCACCGCGATCGTTACGCCTCTGACGCCGCCGCCGCCGAAAAGCTCCTCGCCCAGGGCGAAGGCAAGCGTGATGCCTCGCTCGCCGCCGCCGATCACGCCGCCTTCATGACCGTAGCCAGCATGATCCTCAACCTCGACGAAGTGGTCACCAAGGAGTAGCCCGCGATGGATCCCCTGCGCCGCCATCTGCACCACACCAGCCGCCGCCAGTTCTTCTCGCGCACCGGCCTCGCGCTCGGCTCCACGGCGCTCGCCTCGATGATGGCCGAAGAGTCCGGCCAACCCGCGCCGCACTTCGCGCCCAAGGTGAAGCGCGTCATCTTCCTCTTCATGTCCGGCGGCCCGTCGCAGATTGAGACCTTCGACTACAAGCCCAAGCTCGAAGAGCTACGCACGGCCGAGCTTCCCGCCAGCGTGCGCATGGGCCAGCGACTCACCGGCATGACCGCCGCCCAGGCCAGCTTCCCGCTCGTGCCGAGCATGTTCCCGTTTGAGCGCCGCGGCCAATCGGGCATGTGGGTGAGCGACCTCCTGCCGCACACCGCCAAGATCGCCGACCGCATCTGCGTCATCAAGTCGATGCATACCGAGCAGATCAACCACGACCCGGCGGTGACCTTCTTCCAAACCGGCCACCAGATCGCCGGCCGCCCCAGCATCGGCTCCTGGGTCGCCTACGGGCTCGGCTCGGAGAACAAGGACCTGCCCTCGTTCGTCGTCCTCATCTCGCAAGGTTCGGCCAGTTCCGGCGACCAGCCGCTGGCCGACCGCCTGTGGGCTTCCGGCTTCATCCCTTCGCGCTATCAGGGCGTGAAGTTCCGCGCCGCCGCCGACCCCGTGCTCTATCTCTCCAACCCCGAAGGCCTCACCCCGCAGGGCCGCCGCCGCTTCCTCGACGACCTCGCGCAGTTGAACAACGAGCACCAGAGCGAGTTCGGCGACCCGGAGATTGCCACCCGCGTCGCGCAATATGAGATGGCCTACCGCATGCAATCGTCCGTGCCCGAGCTGACCGATCTATCGAAGGAAAGCGAAGCGACGCTGGCGCTCTATGGTCCCGAAGTGAAGAAGCCCGGCTCCTACGCCGCCAACTGTCTGCTCGCCCGCCGCATGGCCGAGCGCGGTGTGCGCTTCATCCAACTCTTCCATCGCGGTTGGGATCAGCATGTGAACCTCCCCGCGAACCACCCCAAACAATGCCGCGACATCGATCAGCCCAGCGCCGCGCTGGTGACGGATCTCGCCCAGCGCGGCCTGCTCGACGACACCCTCATCGTCTGGGGCGGCGAGTTCGGCCGCACGGCGTACTGCCAGGGCAAGCTCACCGCCGACGACTACGGCCGCGACCACCACCCGCGCTGCTTCTCCATGTGGCTCGCCGGCGGCGGCGTCAAGCCCGGCCTCGTCTACGGTGAGACCGACGACTTCAGCTACAACATCACCGAGAACCCCGTCGACGTGCACGACCTCCACGCCACCATCCTCCACCTGCTCGGCGTTGACCACCTGCGGCTGACCTACAAGTTCCAAGGCCGCCACTACCGCCTCACCGACGTCCACGGCCGCGTGGTGAAGGACATCTTGAGCTGAACCGCGCTTGCGCGCCCGTCCGGAGCGCACAGGGCCCGGCGGCGGTGTGTGCCGCCGAGGCTCCGTTGTGCGCGATCAAAAACTAAGCTTCAAACCGAACTGCACGACCCGCCCCGACTCACCCGTCTGAATAATGTTCGACGTCGTATTCGGCGCCACCGCCTCGCAGCAGGTCTCGCCAAAGCGCGCGTTGGTGATCTGGTTCGATCCGCTCGAAGATGCCGTGGGCGTCTGGAAGCTCGGGTGGTTGAGCGTGTTGAACGTCTCGGCACGGAACTGCAGGCGGAAGCGTTCGGTCAGTTGGAAGTTCTTCTGCGCCGCCAGGTCGAAGTTCCAATAGCCGGGGCCGCGGAACATGTTGCGCCCCATGCCGTTTTCGCCGGGTCCGGGAATCGCGAAGAACTGCGCCGTCTGCTCCCGCGTGAAGAGCACAGGGCCGACCGAGCCGGCCTGCTCCTTCAACTCGGTCGAAGGCAGCGTGTTGCCCACCAGCGCCGCGCGTGAGACGTGCGAGGCGTTGTTGGTGCGCGTGCCGCTGGTCACTGTCCACGGCTCGCTCGTGTAGGCGCTGAAGATGCCGTTCAGGCTCCAGCCGCCGACAAAGTGATTCAGCGCGCCGCCCGCCGAGCCGAGAAACGCCTTGTTTTTGCCGAACGGCAGCTCGTACAGCCAGGCGGAGTTGAACACATGACGGCGGTCGAAGTCGGAGACCGCGCGCTCGTTCCGCCAGTTGCCGGTGTCGGCCGGCGTGCGCGAGTTCGTCGTGCTCAAACCGCCGCCGGAACTCGAGGCGATCGGATCGACCGACTGGTTGTCGATCGACTTGGCGAAGGCGTAGGTGGCGTTCACCGTCAGACCGCTCGAAAAGCGCTTGCGCAACACGGCCTGAAAGCTGTGGAAGTAGCTGTCGCCGCCCGAGTCAACGAAGGTGATGTTGTTGAACTGCTGGTTCGGACGCAGCCCAAGGGCGAGCGTGGTCTGCTCGATGCGCTGGGAAAAGACGCCCGCCGCGTTCTGATTCAGTTCGTTGCGCGTGGTGGCTGAATTGAGGAAGGCGGCCGTGAGCGCACCCGAAGTGAGGAGGCGGATCGGTGTTCCCGCCACCCCCGCAGGGCAGCCCGTGCCGGCGGCGGCGCAACCGGCGCGCACGTTGGTCTGCATGGCCTTGAAGTCGTCCAGAACCGGCGCCGCGCTGATCTGGTTCAGATCGTAGGCGCGATACAGGCGCGTGCCGCGGCGGCCGACATAGGCCACCTGCACCAGCGTCCCCCCGGCCAGTTCGCGCTGGATGTTGAAGTTCCACTGGTGCACAGTCGGCAGCTTCAGGTTCTGATCGAAAACAGTCACGTTCGGCGCCGTGCCCGTAAGCTGGCGCGGCGGCGTCAAGAATTGACTCGGCTTGCGCGACGGCGGCGTCAACTCCTCGGGAAACCCTTCATTCACGCGGCGGTCGGGGACCACCGCGCACCCTGGCGTCGTCGAGCCGCCCGGAATCGACTGGCAGGTGGTGGTGATGCCCGGCGGACGTCCGGCGACGGCGGTCACCTGGAACGAGGCGATCGGATCAAACGCCATCCCATAGCCGGTGCGGAACACCGTGCGCCCGTTGCCCGGCGCCCAAGTGAGACCGAGGCGCGGACCAATAGCCCCGAGGTTGTTGTTCTGATACCAGCGGTCCTTGTTCACGAAGCTCACCAACTCGCCGCCGAGGAACGACTTGTCGGGCACATACACGCGCCCGCCCGCTTCGGTCGGCGCCATGTTGATCTCCCACCGCGCGCCATAGTTGATCGTCATGTTGCGGCGGATCTTCCATTCATCCTGCAGGTAGAAGTTGTACTGCTTCATGCGCTGGCCCTGCGCCCACAGCGTCACCGAATCGCCCGTGCGGTAGGGCAGGAAGGCATCGCTCTTCAGGTCGCCCAGGAACACCTGCTGCAACTGCGCCGGAATGCCCAGCAGTTCGTTGATGCCCTGCAGCAGCCGGTTGCTGTCGTTCACGTTGATGCCCGGTACGAGCGTGCGGTCCAGATCCGGCGGGCGCGTCGTGCGGCTGAAGCTCATCACCGGTGTTACGTTCACCCCGCCCGGCTGGCCGCGTTGGTCGTTGTGCTGGTAGAAGCGGAAGTTGAAGCCCATGCGGATGACATGCGAACCCTTCACGATGCTCAGGTTGTCGAGAATCTGCGGCGTGTTCACGGCGCGGTTGGTGCGTGGCCGGTTGATCTGGGCGTCGCTGATGTTGGCGAAATCATAGGGAGGGATATTCGGAAACGCCGGGTTGGCCTCGCCCTGCGTGAACAGGAAGAAGAAACGCGAATACCCCACCGTGAGGTCGTTCACGATGCGCGGCGAAATCACGGTGCGCCAACTGGCGGCCAGGTTGTGCGAACGGCGGTACACCTCGCCCAGCGGCGGGAAGTTGGGAAACACCTGCGGGCGCGAGTTGTTCGGGTCGCCGCCAAGCGTATTGGCGTCCCCGAACAGGTAGCGGAAGAAGACGGTGTTGTTGTCGTTGATCGTGTGGTCCACGCGCCCCATGATGTTCGGACCGCGCAGCCGCACCGGCGGATTCCACAAATAGGTCGCCGTGTTCAGGCCGTCACCCGCCGTCCAGGAGTTCGGGGCCGGATACTGCCGCAACAGGCTCATCACCTTCGGGTCGGCCCCGATGCGGCGCGGGTCGTTGGCGTAGATGTCGTAGGTGCCGATGCAGTTCAGGTCGGTGTTCGAACCGCAGGTACGCACGCCCGCCGCCAGCGCGCCCGTCTTCGGATCCACCAGCCCCGGCACGTTCTGCGTGATGCGCGTGCCGTTCAGCGTGAACGGCGAGTTGGGATTGACGCGGAAGTAGCGGTATTTACCGCCCAGGGCCTCCGGCGTGTACATAATCGGCGGACCGCCGAACACCTGGTCAATCGGCTGCGCGAAGTTCACGTTGGCCTGCTGATAGCTGCCAAAGAAGAAGGTCTTGTTGCGCCGGATCGGCCCGCCCATCTCCAAACCGAACTGGTTCATCTTGATGTCCGGCTTCGGCGTGCCGTTGGCGCTGGAGAAGAAGTCGTTCGAGTTGAGCACCGTGTTGCGGAAGAAATGGAACAGCGTGCCGTGCAACTCATTCGTGCCCGAACGCGTCGCGATCGACACGCTCGCCCCCGAGTTGCGGCCCTCCTCCGGTGTCGCGTTCGAGGTCGTCACCTTGTACTCCTGCACGTTGTCCGGATTCAGGCGGAACACATTGTTGGTCGGGTTCGGCACGCTCGACTCATTCGCCTCGATGCCGTCAATGGTCGTGTTGAACGCGAAATCGCGCGAGCCGTTGACGTGAATCCCCGTCCCCGCCCCGCCCTGCGTGCGCTGCACCACGCCCGGCTCCAGCACGATCAGGTTCAGCGGATTGCGCCCGTTCAGCGGCAGCTCGACGATCACCTTGCGCTCGACGACGTTTCCCAGCGTGGCGCTGGAAGTCTGCAACTGCTCATAGGTGCTGGCCACCGAAACGGTCTCGTTCGTCTGGCCCACCTCCAGGGCGATGTCTACCGTCACCGGCGTGCCCACCGTGAGCGTGATCCCCGTCCGCCGCGCCGTCTTGAAACCCGCCTGTTCCACCGCCACCGTGTAGACGCCCACCGGCAGCGAGGCAAAGCTAAAGAGCCCGGAGGGGGTCGTCTCCTGGCGGTTTATCGCGCCGGTGGCTTCGTTGGTCACCGAAACCTTGGCCGAGGGCACCACGCCCCCTGTGGCGTCGGTGATGGTTCCCGAGATGGCCGACGTGCTCGTCTGGGCCAACAGCGCGCCCAAGGCGAAGAGAAATACGGAAATGAGAACTGCAATGCGCCGAAGCGGCATATGAACCTCCCTGAAGTGCGTCACTACCGCGTTCGGTGCATGCGGCACTGGGCATGTACCTAAGCGGATGGATTTCTCTATAATAGCGCCGCGCCGGCCGCACCTCTTCGCCGGGGCGCTTACTCAAACACAATCAGGTCGCGCAGAATCACCTCGCTCCCCGACGAGCCAGGGAACGGCTCTCCGCGCACCACCAGCCTCACTGTATGTTGCCCCGGCTTCAGCGAAAACACATGCCAGATGCTCTCGCCGAGCCGGTCGCCGCGGCCTTCATGATAGGCGTCCACGGTCCGCTGGAACTGGCCGTCCAGATAGACGTCGGCCTTGCCTCCGGCGTTCGTGTAGGTCCCGGCCAGGATGGCTCCCGTGCCGGTGAAGGTCACCGTTGTCTCGGCGCCCTTGGTGGTGGCGCGGCGGCCTTGGAGGGCGTCGCCGTCCCGCCGCTTCGTGGCCACGGTCTCCCAAGCCCCGCTGAACTTCCAGCGCGAGTCCGCAGTGTCATAGCGCCCCTGGACCTTCCCGGGGTGGAACTGCTCCAGCTTGGCCTCCCGCGGCGACTGCGTCCGCAGCACAAGCGTCTCGCCTTCCACCCGCCCGCCGTTGGCCTTGGCCAGCGCCACGGCGCGCTTCACCGTCGAATCGACAATCGTCTTGAACGTGTAGTTGGTGAAGTTAAACTTCTCGTTCTCAATGGCCGGAATGCCACCCTTCCATTTCGTCGGAATGGCGCGATAACCGGTCATCACTCCCAGAATCCCGGCCGCGCTCGATGGGTTGCAGTCCGAGTCCTGCCCGGCCCGCGTGGAGATGTCGATCGTCTTGTCCCAATCGGCATCGCCGTAGAGCAGCCCCAGCGCGATGTAGGCGCCGTTGAGCGAAGCGTCGATGTTGAAGGCCGCGGCGGCGCCGGCCGGGCAGGGGTCCTGGCGGTCCCACTTGGCGTCGAGCTGCTTCCACGCCGCCCGCCAGTCCTTCGGGTTCGCCTTGTGCCAGGCCAGCGTGTCGGCGATCATCTTCGCGTAACGGCTCTGCTGGGGCAGGCAGGCCAGGCCCGCCTCCACAACCTTGTGCGGGTCCTTTTCGACAAACGCCGCGCCATACATGCAGGAGACAAAGATGCCGCCGTAGATGCCGTCGCCGTAGTTCATCACCCGCCCGGCTCGCCAGGCGATGTCGGTGGCCGCCCGCGGCAGCCCCGGCGCCATCAGGCCGATGAAGTCGGCCTCGATTTGAAAGTCGATATCGTCGGAGTGAGCGTTGTAGCGCGGGTCGCCGGCCAGCGACGCCGGGATGTCGCGCTTCAGGTTCCGCCGCGCCGCCAGGTTGGCATGCCAGAGCTGGTATTGCGAGTCGCGGAACATGCGCCCGAAGTCCTCGGTGGTCGCGTTCAGCCCCTTGTCATCCAGCACCTGGGCGAAGGTCATGTCCACATACAGGTCGTCCTGGTTGAGCGAATTGCGGATCTTGTCCGGCGTCCACGCGGGCAACTCGCCGTCGATCGTCTTGCCTAGGGATCGAAACTCGGTCGGCGCGCCAAAGCTGACGCCGATCATCTGCCCCGCCCAGCCGCCTTCTATCCGGTCGCGTAGTTCAGAGAGAGGAATGCGCCGCTCTGCCGCGGCCAGCCACGAAGCGCACAGGAGAAAGAGAGCCAGGAGTCGCATCAGCCGCATCATACTGCCATCGCCCGCCGAAGGCTACCACGCCGGCCGCCGCGCCAGCCGCCACACCGGCACCGCGCCGGGGCCGTCTCCGTCTGTGCTATCCTCCCTCGGCATGAAAGCGGCTCACCTCCTCGCCCTTGCCCTCTCCACGGCGCTGCCCGGCCTGGCACAGGCTCCCAGCCCCGACGTGCTGAAACAGGCCGCCCTCGAAATGGCCGAGGGCCGCGCCAAATTCACCCAGATCATGGTCGACTCCATCTTCAGCTTCTCCGAGCTCGGCTACCAGGAGTTTGAGACCGCCGCCTACGTCACCGGCCTCCTCGAAAAGGAGGGCTTCCGCATCCAGAAAGGCTGCGCCGGCTTGCCCACCTGCTTCGTCGCCGAGTGGGGCAGCGGCGCCCCCGTCATCGGACTCATGGCCGACATCGACGGCCTGCCGGAAACCTCGCAGAAACCCGGCGTCGCCTACCACGCCCCGCTCATCCCCAACGGCCCCGGCCACGGCGAAGGCCACAACGCCGGACAGGCCGTCAACGTCACCGCCGCCGTCATCGCCAAGCAGCTCATGCAGCGCTACAACCTCAAAGGGACCCTCCGCGTCTACCCCGGCGTGGCCGAAGAGCTGCTCGGCTCGCGCACCTACATGGTCAACGCCGGGCTCTTCAAGGATGTCGACGTCATGCTCTCCAGCCACATCTCCACCGGCTTCAATACCGCCCATGGCTTCCCCAGCGGCTCCGGACTCGTCTCCACCCAGTTCACCTTCCACGGCCAAAGCGCCCACGGCGCCGGCTCCCCCTGGCGCGGCCGCAGCGCCCTCGACGCCGTCGAGCTCATGAACACCGGCTGGAACTTCCGCCGCGAACACCTCCGCCCCGAACACCGCTCCCACTACGTCATCGTCCACGGCGGCGACCAGCCCAACGTCGTGCCCCCCATCGCCACCGTCTGGTATTTCTTCCGCGAGTGGGACTACGAGCGCATCCGCGAACTCCACGCCATCGGCGCCAAAATCGCCCGCGCCGCCGCCGACATGACCGACACCACCATGACCGAGCGCGTCCTCGGCGCCGCCTGGCCCGGCCACTACAACAAACCGCTCGCCGAGGCGCTCTATGCCAACATCCGTAAAGTCGGCATGCCCGCCTGGAGCGACAAGGACCAGCAACTGGCCCGCGCCGCGCAGAAAATGATGAAGTCCGAGGTCAACGGCCTGCCCACCGACGGCGGCAAGCTCATCGACGCCGGCGCCGAGGGGCGCACCGGCGGTGGCTCCGACGACATCGCCGAGGTCTCCTGGAATGTCCCCACCGTCGTCCTGCGCTATCCCGGCAACATCCCCGGCATGATCGGCCACCACTGGTCCAGCGGCATCTCCATGGCCACCCCCATCGCCCACAAAGGCGCCACCGCCGGGGCCAAAGCGCACGCCCTCACCGTCATCGACCTGCTCACCAAACCCGAACTGCTCACCGCCGCCAAGGACTATTTCCGCAAACAGACGGCCTCCACCAAGTGGCAGTCGCTGATTCCCACCGACACCAAACCGCCCGTCCACTTCAACAAAGAGAAGATGGAGCGGGCCGCGCCTGAGCTGAAGAAGCTGCGCTACGACCCGTCGCGCTATAGCACCTACCTAGAGCAGCTAGGTATTACCTACCCCACGGTGCAGGAGTAAGCCATTGACCACCCCTTCGAGATAGGGGTGTACAAACGGCTCACAACGCACCACATAGCTCCGCCGATTCCTCAAGGATTTCACTGGCTTGAGAAGAAAAAACCACGGGTTCCACTAAGTGGCAGGACGACGAGAAAGAAAACTTTTGTTTTCCTCCTCTTCTCCGGAAAGCGACCGATAGCTAAGTGTGGCGCGCGCTCGTTTCAAGCGCGTTTGTCAAACCGCGGCGGGTAGTCCCGCGGAGACACAAACCACTTCCCCGGGACTTCCATGAGCGTTTTAAGACCAAGGAATCGACTAGTCAATTTCCGCTTGAGTGAGGATGAATTCGAAAAGCTGCGGGACTGCTGCGCGTTGTTCGGCGCGCGGAGCATTTCCGACTTTGCGCGCAGCTCGGTGCTTTCGCGGCTGGAGCAGGACCCGCGGCAGGAGGTGGCGGCCAGCCACCGCATTGTGTCGCTGGACACCAAGGTGAACGAGCTGGAAACGCGTGTCGGCCAACTGTTGCACCTGCTGGAAGCCACCGGCACCTCGCAGCCGGTCCTGCGCCAGGAGATGGCTGAGCCCGTGGCTCAACTGGTTTCCTCCGACAGCCCCCACGCCTAGCTTTTTCGCCCCGCCAGAACAGGAGTTTGGAAATGCGAATGAACCGTGTGTTCACGATGCTCTTGGTGTCTGTGGGCGCTTTGCTTGGGCAAAGCGGATCACCTTCGCCGGTTTCCGGCAATCTGCCGGCGCAGAAGATCGGCGCCAACGACCTGCTGTCGATCACCGTGTATGGCGCGCCGGAGTTGACGCGCAGCGTGCGGGTCAGCGCCACCGGGCAGTTGAGTTTGCCGATGATCAAGGAGCAGATCCAGGCCGCCGGCAAGCTGCCCATGGAACTGGAGGTGCGCATCGGCCAGGCCCTCCGCGACGGCCAGATCCTCGTTGACCCCGTGGTCACGGTGACGATTGTCGAATACTTCAGCCGCCCCATCAGCGTCATGGGGGCGGTGCGCAAACCGGCCACCTTTCAGGCCATCGGCGCGGTGTCGCTGCTCGATGCCATCGCCCGCGCCGAGGGGCTCTCGCCCGATGCCGGCGCGGAGATTCTGGTCACGCGGCGCCAGCAGGGCGACGCCGGGGCCGACATCTCGCTGGTGCAGCGCATTCCTGTCAAGGCGTTGATCGACGCCGCCGACCCGGAGTTCAACATCGCCCTTCACGGCGGCGAGGAGATCCGCGTCCCCGAGGCGGGCAAGATCTTTGTCGTCGGCAACGTCAAGAAGCCCGGCGCCTACACGGCCGGCGATACCGGCGACACCACCGTGCTCAAGATGCTGGCCTTGTCCGAAGGCCTGGCCCCGTATGCCTCCAAGGACGCCTACATCTTCCGGCGCGAGGCTTCGAGCGGAACCAAGAACGAGATCCCCTTGCACCTGAGCCAGATCATGCAGCGCAAGTCGCCCGACGTGCCGCTGCTGGCCAACGACATTCTGTATATCCCGGACAACCGCGGCAAGCGGATTGGCATGACCGCGCTCGAGCGCATCATCGGCTTTGGCTCGGCCACCGCCTCGGGCGTTCTCATCTGGGGAGTCGCGCGCTAACGCGCGCGCAGTCTGCGCCGCGGAGCCAAACGGAGAACTGACATGTCCGATGAACGCAACCAAAACAGCCTCATGATTCCCGAAAACGGGCGCCTGCCCGCCTATCTGCTGCCGGCCTCCGGAGGCGGCATGCCGCCGCTCGACGCTGACCCGGACGGCAGCTCGATGCCCCTGTCGCACTACCTGTGGGTCTTCAAGCGCCACCGCTGGAAGATGCTCGCCTTTGTGCTCATCTGCTCGATCGCGACCCTGGCCATCTCGCTGCGCATCACGCCCATCTACGAATCGACGGCCACCATCGACGTCGACCGCCAGACGCCGCAGGGTGTCATCGGCCAGGAGGCGGTGCGCAGCACGCTCAACGACTCGGACCAGTTTCTGGCAACCCAGGTGCGGCTGCTGCAGGCCGATTCGGTGCTGCGGCCGGTGGCCATGAAGTATGGCCTGTTGCAGCAGGAAAGCACGGCCGGCGACCACACGGCGGCCGAGGCCCGGCAGCGCGCCGGCGAGGCCCCGGTGCTGTTGCGCAACCTCAAAGTGACCCGCCCGCCGAGCACCTATCTGCTGCTGGTCAGCTACCGCTCCTCGGATCCGCAACTGGCCGCCGACGTGGCCAACGCCATCAGCCAGTCGTATCTGGAGCACACCTACAACATCCGCATCCGTTCCTCGGCCAGCCTGTCGACATTTATGGAAAAGCAGCTCGACGAGCTGCGGGCCAAGATGGAGCGCTCCTCGATGGCCCTGTCGCGCTTTGAGCGCGAGCTGAACGTGATCAACCCGGAGGAGAAGACGAGCATCCTCTCGGCCCGCCTGCTGCAGTTGAACACCGAGTTCACCAACGCCCAGGCCGACCGTGTGCGCCGCGACGCCATGTTCGGCTCGGTCCGGGGCGGGGCCATTGAGGCCCTGCAAACCTCGGCCCAGGGCGAGGATCTGCGCCGGCTCACCGAACGGCTCAACGAAGCCCAGGAGGATTTCGTCCAGGTGAAGGCCCACTACGGCGCCAACCATCCGGAGTACCGCAAGTCGCAGGCCAAGGTCACCGAAATCCAGAGGGCGCTTGAGTACACGCGCAAGAACATCCTGGCGCGCGTCGAGATTGAGCTGCGCCAGGCGCAGAGCCGCGAGGCGATGCTGCAGAAAGAGGTCGCCACCACCAAGACCGAACTGGACCGCCTGAATGCCCGCTCCTTTGAATACCAGGCGCTGAAGCGGGAAGCCGACGCCGACAAGAATCTGTACGAGGAGCTGGTGCGCAAGATCAAGGAGGCAGGCATCAACGCCGGCTTCCAGAACTCCTCGGTGCGGCTCGCCGATCCGGCCCGGCCGGGCTTTCTGCCCGTCTTCCCCAATGTGAAGTTGAACCTCGCCCTGGCGCTGCTGCTCTCCACCGTCTTCGCCTTCGCCGCGGCCCTGGTGAGCGACCTGCTCGACAACACCGTGCGCGACCCCGAGCAGGTGTCGCGGACCCTGAACACGGAGGTGATCGGCAGCCTGCCCTCGGTGAAGAACTGGCGCGGGCGGCTCGGTCCGGCCCTCGGCGGCGGCGAATCGACGGCGCTGGTGCGCGCCTCGCAACAACCCGAAGGCCTGGTGTCGGGCTTTGATGAGGCCGTGCGCACGCTGCGCAACTCCATCCTTCTCTCCGACGTCGACCGCCGGCTGCGCTCGCTGCTCATCACCAGCGCCTCGCCGAGCGAAGGCAAGTCGACCATGGGCGTCCACCTCGCCATCGCCCACGCCCAGCAGGGCCACAAAACGCTGCTCATCGACGGCGATCTGCGCAAGCCGAGCGTCCACAAGCGCTTCAACCTGCCTGCCGGCAAGGGGTTGAGCAATGTCCTCACCACCGAGGAGGACTGGAAGGGACTGCTCGTGTCGCCCGAGGAGCTGCCTGGGCTGCATGTGCTGCCCGCCGGTCCGCCCTCGCGCAAAGCGTCCGACCTGATTGGCCGCGGGTTGGAGGAGCTTCTCGCCGAAGCCTCCGAGATCTATGACCTGATCATCCTCGACGCCCCGCCGCTGCTGGGCTTCGCCGAACCGCTGCAAATGGCCTCCATCGTCGATGGCGTCATCGTCGTCACACGGGCCGGCCAAACCGACCGTAAGGCGGTGTCGAGCGTGCTCAACACGCTGCGCCGGCTGCGGGCCAATGTCCTCGGCATCGTCCTCAACGAGGTGCACCAGGAGATCAGCTCCAGCTACTACTACTACGGCCACTACAGCAAGTACTACACGGCGCAGGGCAAGGCCTAACGCAGTTCCACCTCCGCAGGGAGCACCATCGCATGAACCGCGACTTGACGACCCTTTCCCCGACCGCCCGCCTGGCTCCGCACCAGGTCACCCTGGTGCGCGATGCCGAGGCCGCCGCTTCGGAGGACCTCCGCTATCAATCTCCGCCCGAGCGCTACCCGGAGCTGCCGTTCCCCACGGCGCGGCTGGCCAACCCGGTCTATGCGCTCCTGCGCCGGCTGCTGGAAGCGATGGGCCTCGACGCGGCCCGCATCGGCACGCCGCACTGGAATCCGTTCTCCGAGATTCTCAAGCCCGGCCAGCAGGTGCTGGTGAAGCCGAACCTGGTCCACCACCAGCACTACCGCGGCGGCCAGCTGCACTGGCTGGTCACCGATCCGCGCCTCATTCGCGCCGTCTGCGACTACGTCTTTCTCGCCGTGGGCCGCGAAGGCCACGTCATTGTCGGCGATGCCCCGCTGCAGTCGGCTGACTGGGACGCGCTGGTGCGGGAAACGCGCATTGAGCGCCTGCCCGGCTTCTACGCCTCGCACGGCTACCGGCTCTCGCTGCGGGATTTCCGCACGCTGCGCACGGTGGACCGGCGCGGTATGAAGTGCGACCCCACACCGCTGGCGGGCGACCCGGCCGGCTACCGCCCCGTCGACCTGGCCGGCGACAGCCTCCATGCTGGGCGCGACTGGCGGCGCTTCCGCGTCACCAACTACAACCCGCACACCATGCGCGAGCACCACAACGCCACGCGCCACGAGTACCTCGTCGCCGGCTCCGTGCTCGGCTCGCCCGTCGTCATCAACCTGCCGAAGCTGAAAACGCACCGCAAGTCCGGGCTCACCGGGCCGTTGAAGAACATGGTCGGCATCAACGGCTGCAAGGACTGGCTGCCGCACCACTCCAGCGGCAGTTCGCGCGACGGCGGCGACGAATACGGCGGCCGCAGCACCTGGAAGCGCCTCAGCAGCTGGCTGGTGGAGCGCGAAGAAACCGCGGGCCACATCGCCCAGAAGCTCTCCTGGAACGCCGCCCGGCGTCTTGTCTACGGCCTCGGCAGCATGGCCGCCACGGACCGCTCCTGGGAGGGCTCCTGGGGCGGTAACGACACCCTGTGGCGCACGATTCTCGACCTCAACCGCGCCGCCCTGTACGCCGACTCCGAAGGCGCGTTGCACGATACCCCGCAGCGCACCCTGTTCACGATTGTAGATGCCATACTCGCCGGCGAAGGCGAGGGGCCGATGGCGCCTGAACCCGTGCCCTTGGGCTGCCTGCTCGCCGCCGCCCATCCGCTGGCGGCCGAGATGGCGGCGGCGCGGCTGGCGCGCTGGCCCGAGAGCGGCCTGCGCCAGATCGGCGGAGCCTTCGGGCTGGAGCGCTACGGGCTGGCTGCCTTCTCCCGCCAGGATCTGGACATCGAGGCGCTGGACTGCGTAGCAGGCCGCATGCGGCGCGCCCCGTGGACAGAGTTCTCCCGGTTTCTCCGCCCGACCTCCGGTTGGAACCACATTGCCGCCGACGAGCAGCCGGAGGCCGCGGCGGCGCGCGCAGCGGAGGTCGAGGCCTGATGCGCGTTGTTCACTGCGTGGCCGGACTGGGGCAGGGAGGCGCCGAGCGCCAGTTGACGCTGCTGTGCCGGGCCACGGCGCCGGCGGTGCGCCATGAGGTGTTCACCGCGCGCGGCGGCGGTTTTCATGGGCCGGAGCTCGAAGCGATGGGCGTTGCGGTCACCAGCTTTGACACGGACCGGTTGTGGAGCCCGTCGCTGGCTGTGCGCATGGCGGCGCGGCTGCGCTCACTCGACGCCGATGTCGTCCACTGCTGGCTGCCCTCGATGAACCTGATGGGCGCGCTGGCGGCGGCGTTGTGCTGGCCGCGCCGGCCGGCCGTGATCGCCTCCATCCGCAACGTCGATGACTGGAAAGGGCCTCTCCGCCGCGCCGCCGACCGCTGCGCCAGCCGCCTCTGGGACCGCGTGCTGTGCAACTCGCTGGCCGGTCTGCGCTGCGCGGCGCAGCAGGGCATCGCCGTGGACAAGCTCGACTGGGTGGCCAATGGCGTCGAAGCGCGCACGCGGCTGTCCGCGGACGAGCGGGCCGCGACGCGCCGCGCGCTGGGCGTCGCAGGCGATTCGCCGCTGCTGCTCTCGGCCTGCCGCCTGGTGGAGCAGAAGCAGGTCCATCGCGTGCTCGAACTGGCGGCGCGCCTGCGCCCGCGCATCCCCGCGCTGCGCGTGGCCGTGTGCGGCGATGGTCCGCTGGCCGCGCCGTTGCGCGAGCAGTGCTCCGCGCTGGGATTGGACGACGCAGTGCGCTTCCTGGGAGCTGTCAGCGATCCCTGGCCTTACCTGTGCGCGGCCGACGTGCTCGTGATGACGAGCCTCCGCGAGGGAACCTCGAACACGCTACTGGAAGCCCTGCAGGCCGGCTGCGCCATCTGCGCCACCGACGCCGGCGACAATGCCGCGCTGGTGGGCCAGGCGGCGGGCTGGACCGGCGACTATGCCGCCATGGCGGCGGCGCTGGAAGAGTTGCTGGCCTGCCCCGGCCGCCTCGAACAGGCGCGGGCGGCGGCGGTGACGCGGGCGGCCGACTTTTCGGTAGAGCGCATGGCCTCGGCCACGCTCGCCCATTACGAACAGCTGGCACGGGCGCGGGTCAGTCCGCAGCGCCGTCCGGCGGCGGGAAGGAGGGCCGAGTCATGGCGGGTCTGAACGGCGAGCCGCGCCGCGTTCTGTTTCTCGACTACACCAACGGCATCGGCCTCGGCGGTGGGCAGCGCAGCCTGCAACTTCTGCTCAACCAGCTCGACCGCGAGCGCTACCATCTGTCGCTGGCCTGCCCGCCTGGCGAGGAACTGCTGGACGGAGTGCCGCCGCATGTCGAGGTGCATCCGATCGAGCTGCCGGAAGGATTCCGCGCCTTGTCGCGCCGCAAGGGTGACTGGGGCCAATTGCTGGCGAGCGTTCCCGGCGTCTACGCCCTGCGGCGGCAGTGGGCCCAGGTTCTGCGCCGCGCCCGGCCGCACATCATCCATGCCAACAACCTGAAGATGTTGCTGCTGGCCTCGGCGGCCGCGCCGGCCAAGCGCTGCCCGCGGCTATGGCATGTGCGCGACATCCTGCCGCGAACGTCCATGACGCTGGCCCTGCAACATGCCGGCACGCGCCTGGCCTCGCGTGTGCTGGCCGTCTCCCAGGCCGTGGCCCGCCAATTGCCCGCCTCGCGCGGCACTCAGGTGTTGTACAACGCCGTCCCGCGCCCGCGGCCAGGTGCGGGCAGACTTCCGAGCCGCGCGGGGCATCGAAGCCGGGGCCTGCTTGGTCGGCTACGCCGGCCGTTTGGATGCGGGCAAGGGGCTCGATGTCCTGTTGAATGCTTTTTGCCGGCTCGGTGGGCGCCATCCACGGGCGGAGTTGCTGTTGGCCGGCCAGGGTCCGATGGAGGAGCCGCTGCGGCGGCTGGCGGCCGGACGCATCGATCCGCGGCGCATCCACTTTGCCGGCTTCCAGGCCGACATGGAGCCGCTGTGGAGCGCCCTCGACATTGCCGTTGTGCCCTCCACCGAGCCCGATTCGTTTCCCCGTTCGGCCGTGGAGGCGATGGCCTATGGGCTTCCCGTGATCGGCGCCGATTCGGGCGGCATCGGCGAGGCGATTGTGCCCGGTGAAACCGGCTTCCTGGCCCCGCCGGGCGACGTGTCCGAGCTGGCCAACGCGCTCAGCCTGCTGGCCGGCGATGCCGGGCTGCGGCGGGCACTGGGCGAGGCCGGGCGGCTGCGCTGCGAGCAGTTTTTCAGCGCTCCGGTGCAGGCGCGGCGATTGGAAGGGATCTATGAGGAGGTCCTGGCGGTTTGAAGGATTCAGTATGGCGCTACGCATAGCCATTCGCGACGACGATACCTGCTTCTTCACGCGGCCCGGGGAGTTGGAGGCGGTCTACGCCCCGCTCGGCGAGTGGCTGCCCGTGTCGCTGGCCGTTACTCCGTTCGCCGTGGAGGCGTTTCACCTCGGCGATGCGGTGCGCTTCTACCAGGGCATCGAGCCTCAACCCCTGGCGGCCAACGGCGAGATGTGCGCCTACCTGCGCGAGTCGATTGCCCGCGGCCGGTTCAGCGTACTCTGTCACGGCTACACGCATGCGTATGCGCGCCTGACCGGCGGCGCCCTGGTCCAGGAATGTGTGTGGAAGAGCCCGCGGCGCTTGACGGCCGAGGCGGCGCTGGCCAAAAGCGTGCTCGAGCAGACGCTCGGCTGCCGCGTGCGGACCTTTGTGCCGCCCGGCAACGCCATCTCGCTGCGCGCGGCCGAAGGCATCGGGCGCAGCTTCCCGCGGCTGTTGACGACGATCCCGCTGCGCCGCTGGCGGGAGTTTCTGGCCTTCCCCAGCGGCTGGGCCGCGCTGGCGCGCCGCGCCTGGGGACAGGTGCGCCACGGAGCCCCGCCGCCCCGCCCCGAGCGCGTGGCCGGGGTCTGGTTCCTGCCCTCCATCAGCCTCACCGGTCGGACCTCATGGCAGGATCTGGTGCGCTACTTCGACCTCTGCCGCCGCACCGATGCCGGCCTGGTGGTGGCCGTCCATTACTGGGAGCTGGAGGGCGAGGTGCGGTCGCTGTTCTACCGCTTTCTCGAGTACGCCTCGGCGCGTGGGGCCGAGTTTGTTCACTGCGACCAGTTGTTTCCCGGCGGCGGCCTGCCGGCGCACGCCGGCGAGGGGGATGACGCCCCTGCGGGCGCCCTGCGGCGCTGGCGGCCGGCCTTTCCCCCGCCGCGCCTGCCCTCGTGAGTGAAGGAGGATTCGTTGATATGCCACGACTGATTGACCACTTGGCGCAAAGCCGCCTCAAGAGCGCGCTGCTGCGGATCTCTCCCTACCGCCGGGCCATCAGCAGTGCCTATGAATGCGAGCGCGCGCTCATGTTCGCGCCGCTTGAGGAGGTGCGCCGCGAGCAGCAGCGGCGCCTGCGCGAACTGCTCGCCCTGGCCCTGCGCGCCCCCTACTGGCGCGAGGTGCTGCAGAGCCGTCGCATCCAGCCCGAGACGTTCACGCTCGACCGGCTCGGCGAGCTGCCCTTCCTGACCAAGGACATTCTGCGCCGACACGAGCAGGACCTGCGCATTCCCGGCGCCAGCGGCGTGTATGAGAACTTCAGCGGCGGCTCGACGGGCATTCCCATCCGCTTCTACCAGGACGACCGCTACAAGGTGCACATGAGCGTCTCCACGCGCCTGTGCAATGAGATGGCCGGGGCGTTCCCCGGCGCGCGCCTGGCCAAGCTGTGGGGTGCGCCGCAGGACAAGCGGCAAATCGAGTCCCCCTTGGGAAAGCTCAAACTCTGGCTGCTCAACCACCGCTACCTGGACACCTTCGACATGGGCCCCCAGCGCATGGACGCCTACCACGCCGAGATGGAGGAGTTTCAGCCCGACCTCATCCAGGCCTATGCCAGTTCCATCCACCTGCTGGCGCGCCACCTGAAGCGGCGCCGCATCCGGCCCAGCTATCCACGATTGGGCATCATCTCGTCGGCCGAGCGGCTCACCGAGGCCATGCGCCGCGAGATTGAAGAGGTATTCCCGGTGCAGGTGTTCAACCGCTACGGCAGCCGCGAGGTGTCGGCGATGGCGGCCGAATGCGAACACCACAACGGCCTGCACATCACCTCGGCCGGGCACATTGTCGAGACCGTCGACCCGGTGACGCTCGAGCCCGTGCGCGGGCGGCCCGGCGAGATCGTCATCACCGTGCTCCACAACCACGCCATGCCCTTCCTGCGCTACCGCATCGGCGACGTGGGCCGCCTTGAGGACGCTCCCTGCCCCTGCGGGCGCACGACGCCGCGGCTGGTCGAGCTGCTCGGCCGGACCTCGGACAACTTCCTCATGCCCGACGGGCGCATCGTCCACGGCGAGTATTTCACCCACATGTTCTACGGGCGGCCCGAGGTGAAGCAGTTCCAGTTTGTCCAGGACGCCGTCGACGAGTTCGTCCTGCGCCTCGTGCCCGGCAGGGGCTACAGCGGGGATCTGGGGCGGCGGTTTGAGGAGGAACTGCGGGTGCTGATCGGTTCCCAGGCGCGGCTGCGGCTGGAGATCCGCGAGGAGATCCCCAAGACGGCTTCGGGCAAATACCGCTTCACCATTTCCAAAGTGAAGGTGGACGAACTGGCGGGGGTGCCATGACCAACGGGGCCATTCCCCGGCAGCGTGTGGCCGTGGCCCAGGCGGGCCTCGCGGCCTATCCGGGAGCTCCGTTCTCACCGGCCGAGCCGTATCCGGAGTACCGGATGGGCCCGCTGGGTGCCTCGCCCAACGTGGTCTATGCCGGGGTGCGCGAGTGTTTCCGGCTGCTCGGGCTCGATGCCGGGCGCTACGGCAGCCGCGAGTGGAATCCGCTTGGGGCGTGGATCCGGCCCGGCATGCGCGTGCTGATCAAACCCAACCTGGTGCGCCACTATCATCCCTACGGGCTGGACACGGAGGCCATTTATACGCATGCCTCGGTGGTGCGCGCCGTGCTGGACTATGCCTGGCTGGCGTTGGAGGGCGAGGGGGAACTGGTGATCGCCGACGCGCCGCTGCAGTCCTGCGACTTTGACGAGGTGTGCCGCCGTTCGGGCCTGCACGCCCTCATGAACTGGTGCGAAACAAGGGGCATGCCGGTGGAGCTGCGCGACCTGCGCCTGGTGCGGGCCGTGGCCGAAAAGCAAAACTGGCTGGGCAAGGTGCTGGTGCACCATGCCAACCCCGGCGACCCGGAAGGCTACACGACGGTCGATCTCGGCCCGAGGAGCCTGCATGCGGCGCGCGAGTGCGAAGGCCGCTACCGCGTGCCCTGCTACAACCCGGCCGGCATGAGCCGCCACCATGGCTCGGGGCGCCACTCCTACATCCTCGCCAACACGCTGCTGCGGGCCGACGTCGTGCTCAACTTGCCCAAGATGAAGACGCACCACAAGGCGGGCATCACGGGCTGTCTGAAGAACTTCATCGGCGTCAACGGCCACAAGGACTGCCTGCCGCATCATGTGCAGGGACCGGCCGAGTCCGGCGGCGACGAATATGCCCGGGCGAGCCTGTGGAAGGACGCCGACGCGCGGCTGCTCGACTATAAGGAACGCCACGGAGGCCCGGTGGTGAAGAAGGCGGCCGCGCTGGCCCACCGCGTCTTGCAGGCCGTTCACATGCGCGAGAGCGGCAATGCCATGTGGGACGGAGGCTGGTGGGGCAACGACACGATCAGCCGCACCACCATCGACCTGAACCGCATTGTGCGCTACGCCGACTTCAATGGCGTGCTGCACGACCAGCCGCAGCGCGAGGTGATTTCGATTGTCGACGGCATTGTGGCCGGCGAACGCGACGGTCCGCTGGCGCCGCGGCCCAAGCCCTGCGGCCTGCTGCTGGCCGGCCTTGCTCCGGCCGCCCTCGACGCCGTGATGGCGCGCCTGATGGGCTTCCGCTGGAACGCCTTTCCCACCCTGCGCCACGCGTTTTCGGCCGAGGCGGGCTGGGAGGAATTTGCCGCCGGCGACATCGAGTGCGTCTCCGGCGACCCCCGCTGGAACGGTCTGTGCGTGGACCAGGCCGGGCCGTCGCTTTCGTTTGAGCCCCATCCGGGCTGGAAAGGGCATGTCGAGCTGTGAACATCCTACTGGTGAACCGGATGATGGGAACCGGCTGGGGCGGTGGCGAGAACTACGACCACCATCTGGCCCAGGCGCTGGAGGCCAACGGCCACAAGGTGACCATCCTCACCGCCTGCCCGCCGGGACGCAAGATTCCGACCCAGATCGGCGGCATTGACGCCACTGGGGTCACGATCCCGTACCTGCGCCGGTTTATGTACAAGCTGGCGGGCAAGGTGCGCCGTCTGCCCGGCCTCATCGCGCAACTGGACATCCGCATCTTCGAATATGCTTCGGCGGCGATGGTCGACCGGCTCGTGCGCGAGCGCTCCATCGACGTCGTCCAGATGCTGGCCATCCCCCACCTGGCCAAGGCCATGCTGCGCCAGGGCCACCCCGTGGTAATGCGCTTTCCCGGGCCGCCGGCCTGGTTTCAGTCGGCGCAACTGCGCGAGATCGGCCGCCACCGCCACGCCGCCATGTTCACCCACGGCGACGCGGTGCGCTACTTCCGCTCCGAGTTGGGCATCGGCGTCGAGGAGGTGCCGCCCGGCGTCGACCGGGCGCTGTTTCACCCCGACCCGGACGGCTCAACGCGGCTGTGCATGCGCGGCGAACTCGGCGTTGGCAACGAGGAGTTTGTGCTGGCCACCGTGGGCCGGCTCATCGAGGGCAAGGGCGTCTCGTTTCTCATCCGCTCGATGCGGCGGATGGCCGCGCTCGACCCCACCGTGCGGCTGGTCATTGTCGGCGGTGGCGCTCTGGAGGCGCGCATGCGCGAGGAGGCGCGCGGCCTCGAACGAACGGTGCTCTTCACCGGCCAGCTGCCCAAGCCCGCCGTCGCGGCCCATCTCCAGGCCTCCGACTGCTTCTGCCTGATGAGCGACTACGAGAACTACTCCAACGCCGCCGTCGAGGCCATGGCCACCGGTCTCCCCGTGCTGGCCAGCCGCGTGGGCGGCTTCCCGCTGCAGGTGACCGAAGGACACAACGGCTTTCTCGTCGACCCCGGCGACGAGGAGGGCTTCTGCCGCCAGGTGCTGCGGCTGCGCGCCGACGCCGCGCTGCGCCAGCGGCTCTCGGCCGGTTCGCTCGCCTTTGCCGGGACCTTTGAGTGGCACAAGGCCGCCGGCCGGGTGGAGGAGATTTATGAGCGTGTGGTCCGCGGCCAATAGCCGCATCGCCCGCAACCTGGCGGCGCTGCTGGCCGGACGCGGCTTCACGCTGGGGGTGAACCTGGTGTGGCTGGTGGCCACGGTGCGCCTGTTTGCTCCGGCCGAGGTGGCGTTGCTGGCTTTCTCCTCGCTGGCCGCCACCTGGCTGGATGCCCTGCGCGGCCTCGGCATGAGCACCTGGCTGGTGCGCCATCTGCCCGGCCTCTGGGCCGCCGACCGCGCCGCCGCGGCGCGCTTCATCCGCAGCTATCTCTATTGCTCGTTCGTGCCGCTGGTGGTGGCTTCGCTCGCCACCTGGGCCGCGGCGCTGGCCGGCCGGCCTGACCTGGTGGCCCCCGGCGGTGAGACCGCCCCCTGGAGCTATGCCCTGCTGGCCGTGGCGCTGCAATGCGTTTCGGCCACCTTTCTGGTCATCCTCCAGTGCTTCGGCGAGATGGGGAAGCTGGCCGCCTGGAATGCCTGGTTCAGCGTCTCGCAGCGGCTGGCGCCGGTGGCCGCGGCGGCGCTGCTCGGCTGGGGGCTGCGCGAGTTTCTCATCGCCTCGGCCCTGCTCTCGCTCGCCAGCCTGGCCCCGGCGGTGGGCGTCGTGCGGAGGTGGCTGGCGAATGGTCGCGGAGTGGCCGCCTGGAGAGAGTTCTGGCCCGATTCCCGCCACTACTATTCGAGCGCCCTGCTGCGCTTCGGGGCGACGCAGTTGGACCAGGTGCTGGTGGCCATGTTCTTCCGCGCCGAGATGCTGGTGACCTATTACGTGCTGCGGCGCTTCTACTCGCTGGCGGTTGTCTTCGTCAGCAGTTGCGTCGATGCCGTGGCCCCGCTGCTGGCAACACGCGCGGCGGCCCACCCGGAGGCGGCCTTGCGCCTGCTGGCTGAGATGCGGGCGCTGATTCTGCTCGCCGGCACGCTCACGGCGGCCCTTACGGCGGCCAATGGCGCAGCCCTGCTGCGCGCGGTGTTGGGTGGTGGCTACGCGGCCGAGCCGGGACTGGTCGCGCTGTTCGCCCTCGCCGCCCTGGCCTACGGGCTCTACTCGGTTTCCCTCACCGGCGAAGCCCTCCTCGGCAGCGCCGCCCGCAGCACGCGCTGGGTGGTGGTGGCCCTGGCGGCCAACGTGGTGAGCGTGCCCGTGCTGGCGGCGGCGTTTGGTGTGCACGCGCTGCCGATGTCTTTGGTGGTGGGTTTTGTCGCCGGCTCGGTGGCCGCCAGTTGGGGCAGCGACCTGCCGCTCGGCCTCGGCGGGCGCGTCTGGCTGCGCTTCGCGGTGGTGGCCGTCTGTGGGCTGGTTCCGACCGTGGCGTTGGGCGGCGAGTGGCCCTGGCTGCCGAGGCTCGCCTTTGGCAACGGCCTCGTGCTGGCCTGGCTGGCCTGGGAGCGCTACACCGGCGGTTTGCAGCCGGTTCGCCTCTGGTTTGCCGCCCGGCGGGCGGCGTAAGGAAGGGTGACTTGCCGCCCGGCGTGCGGGCGGGCCGCCCGCGTAGAGAAGGTGACTTGCCGCCCGGCGGGCGGCGCAACGAGGAGACGAACGGATGACCCCACTGGCGCCTGAGGCGATGCGGACCCAAACGGCCGCCTGGGCCATGGCCGGACAGCAGACTGAGCGACAGCGCTCCGGCGGCGGGCGCGCTTTGCTGCCCAATCTGCTGGCCGCCGCCATTGTCGGTATCGGCTTGTTTGCCTACATCGAAGGGCAGCCTCTGCTGGTCTGGGCGGCCCTGCCGGCGTGTCTGTGGCTGGCCCTGCAGGCCCCCGAAAAGCTCATCGGCCTGCTCCTGCTCACCACGCCCATCTTCCCCGTCATCCGCGTCGTCGAGGACCGCCTGGGGGCGCAGCAGGTGAGCACGCGCGGCCTCTATTTCACCCTCGACGACCCGCTCCTCCTCTCCCTGCTGCTGGCCGCCCTGGCGCGGCAGTTGCGGCATCCCGGCCGGCGCATGGAGTGGTTCCCGCTGGCCTTGCTCGGACTGGCGGCCTACTATCCGCTGGTGATCGCGGCCAACATGGAGCGGCTTGAGCCGGCGCAATCGCTGCTGAGCGTGCTCTATTACCTGAAGTGGCTGCAATATGCCTCGCTGATGCTGGTGATCCCGGCGGCGCTTCCGGCGGCGGCGGCGCCGGTGATGTTGCGCATTCTGCGCCGCTGTCTGGCCGCGGCGCTGGTCGCCTCGGCCGCCTTCGCCCTCTATGAGGTGGGCGAGGCGCTGCGCACCAGTTCCTATCGCTCGGCCGGGCTGTTTCCGCGTGCATCGAGCTTTTTCGGCACGCTTGACCCGCTGCGCTTCGGCGCCTCCGAGGACCCGGTGAACTTCGGCGTCTTCATGATGATCGGCGGCTCACTGGCCCTGGCGGCGGCCACGCACAGCCGCCAGGGCCACTGGTCCACCAGGCCGCTGGCGGCCGCGGCGGCGCTGGCCGGGGTCGCCCTCAGCGCCTCGCGCACCCCGCTGCTGGCTGCGCTGGCCGCCTACACCCGACTGCGCCGGATCTCGCTGGGACAGGCCGTGGCGACCCTGGTCGTGGTGCTCGTGCTGGCCTTTTCGCTGCAGTTGTTCTTCCCCGATCTGTGGGCCACCACCTGGGTGCGGTTTGAGTCGATCGTATTCGAGGAGCAGGCCATCGACGGTTCGGCCAGCGGGCGCATGTCGATCATGCTCAACGCGCCGGTGTTTGAGATCGACAGCTACTGGTTTACCGGCCACGGTCACTCGTCGTATCGTTTCGTAGCCGAACAGCACCTGTCGCGGTTCACCAGCGGCATCAGCCGCAGCCTCTATAACTTTCCGCTGACCATCTGGTACGACGCTGGCCTCTTCGGCTTGCTGCTGTGGGTGCTGCTTTACTTCCAGGTGCGGGCGAGGCTGCGGCGCATCGCCCGCTTGAGCCGCCAGAGCGAACTGCGCGCCTTGGCCATGGGACTGTCGGCGGCGCTGGCCGGCCTCGCCGTGGCTTCGCTGTTTGGCGAGTTCCCCTACAACTGGCGCATCATGGGCTTCTTCTATTCCTGCTGCGGAGTGTGTCTGGCCTGTGACCGCGCCGAGCGCTGGCTGGCCTCGGGAGGGGCCGTGCGATGACGCGTGTCCTGCATGTGGGCAAATACTATCCGCCGCGCTGGGGCGGCATGGAGACGGCGTTGAAGGACATCTGCGAAACCCTCGCCCCGCGCGTCGATCTGCGCGTGGTGGTGGCCAATGACGCCCCGCGCCAGGAAGAGGACCGCAGCTCGGGCTTTCATCTGACGCGCCTGGCCACCTGGCGCACGCTGTTCTCGCAGCCGCTCACGCCCGGCCTGTGGCGCCTGCTGCGCCGTGAGCGGGCCGAGATCGTCCACCTCCACGAGCCCAACCCGCTGGCCCTGGCCCTGTTTCTGCTGGCCCGCCACCGCGGGCGGCTGGTGATCCACTATCACAGCGACATCGTGCGGCAACGGAAACTGAAATGGCTCTACCGTCCCATTCTGGAACTGGGCTTGAGCCGCGCCGGGGCCATCATCGCCGGCAGCCGCGAGTTGATCGACGGCTCCCCCGTGCTGGCCCGACACCGCGCCAAGTGCCTGGTGATTCCGTTTGGCATCGACCTGCGGCCGTTCTTGCCCCTCGACGCGCAGGCCCGCGCCGCCGCGCCGGGCCGCCGCGTGCTCGCCGTGGGCCGCTTCAGCTACTACAAAGGCTTCCAGTTCCTCATCGAATCGATGGCGCATTGGGAAGGCGAACTGACGCTGGTGGGCGACGGCGAACTGCGGGCCGAACTGGAGGCCACCGCGCGGCGCCTCGGAGTGGAAGCTCGAGTGCACTTCACCGGGCGCGTGAGCCAGGAAGAGCTGGTCCGTCACTACCGCGAGGCGGACCTGTTCTGCCTCCCCTCCTGCGAGCGCAGCGAAGCTTTCGGGCTGGTGATGGTGGAGGCCATGGGCGCCGCCCTGCCCGTGGTGTCCACTGACCTGCCGACCGGTGTGCGGGCCGTCAACCAGCACGGCGAAACGGGCCTCGTGGTGGCCCCCGGCGAGCCTTCCGCGCTGGGTGCGGCGATCTCCTCGCTGTTGGGAGATCCGGAAAGGAGACTTCGGATGGGTCTTGCCGGCCGCGAACGCGCCGTGCGCCTGTTCAGCCGTGAAGCCATGGCGGAAAGCATTCTCAGGCTCTACGCGGCCGTGGCGCCGGAAGCCGGCGCCCCCGGCAGCGCCCTCGGCACTATAAGCCCCGCGGCCAGCCCGCCCGCGAGCCCCCCCTCCTAGGAAGCTACACCCATGATGAATCTCCACATTCTGCTCGCTCTCAGCGCCGGGTCGTTCCTGCTCACGCTGGTGCTCACGCCGCTGGTGCGCAACGCCTTCCTCAGCCACAACCTCGTCGACGAGCCCGACGGCGGACGCAAGCTCCACCAGCGCGCCGTGCCGCGCATCGGCGGCATCCCCATCGCCATTGCCTATGTCGCGCCGTTCGCCCTGCTGTCGCTGCTCACCCCGGCCGGCGAATCGCCGCTGCGGAGCGTCCCGCTCATCGTTCCCCTCATTCTCTCGGCCGGCATCGTGTTTCTCACCGGGTTGCTGGACGACGTCATCGGACTGGCGCCGTGGCAAAAACTCGCCGGCCAGGTGCTCGCCGCGGCCGGGGCCTATTTCTCCGGCGTGCGCATCTTCTCGCTGGCCGGCATCGGGATTCCGGAGTGGCTCGGTCTGCCCATCACCCTCATCTGGCTGGTGATGTGCTCGAACGCCTTCAACCTCATCGACGGCCTCGACGGGCTGGCCTCGGGCATGGGACTGTTTGCCACGCTCACTACCTTTCTCGCCGCCCTGCTCCACGGCAACGAGGCCCTGGCCCTGGTCACACTGCCGCTGGCCGGGGCGCTGCTCGGCTTTCTGCGCTACAACTTCAACCCGGCCTCGGTGTTCCTCGGCGATTCGGGCAGCCTGCTCATCGGGTTTCTGCTCGGCAGCTATGGCGTCATCTGGAGCCAGAAGTCGGCCACCCTGCTCGGCATGACCGCTCCCTTCATGGCGCTCGCCATTCCGCTACTCGACGTCTGCCTCTCCATCGTGCGGCGCTGGCTGCGCGGGCGCCCCATCTTCTCGGCCGACCGCGGCCACATCCACCACCGTCTGCTCGACCTGGGCTGGACGCAGCGCCGCGCCGTGCTCGTGCTCTACGCCGTGTGCGGCTTCTATGCCGTCTTGAGCCTGCTGCAAAGCGTGCTCTCCAATCAGGTGGGCGGGCTGGTCATCCTCCTGTTCTGCCTGGCCACCTGGGCCGGCATCCAGCACCTCGGCTATCACGAGTTCAACGCCGCCGGGCGCACGCTGCGCTCGGGGGCCGTGCAGCGTCTCGTGCACGGCCAGATCGCCATTCACGCCTTTGAGAAGCGTATCCGCACGGCGCGCAGCGCTGAAGAGTGCTGGCAGGTGATCCGCGAGTCCTCAGAGATGTTCGACATCGTTTGTTTGCAGGCCCACCTGCGGGGCGAGCCGTTTCAACTCGGCCATCCGCAGGCGGACCCGCCCAGTTGGCAGTTGCGCATCCCGCTTGGCGACGGGAACTACGTCAACCTCTGGTGCGCCTTCGGGCGCAATCACAAGTCGGCGATTCTCATCCCGTGGGTGGAGTCGCTGCGAGTTCATGTGCCGGCGGCGCTGCTGGCGATGGAGGAACGCCCGCAAAGCCCGCCAACCGATGTCGATTCGCTGGTCCAACTGGCGCACGAGGTGGGGCCGTCCCCCACTGCTGTCACCCGCGCCAAGGAGGCCGTATGAGCCGGGGCATTCTGTCTGCGCATCCGGCCGCGCTGTGGGCACTGTTGGCCGCTTGCGCCGTGGGTACGCTCACCTCATGGGTCGAAGCCTCCTGGGCGACGCTGCTCTCGGTGGTGCTGCTGCTGCTGGCCGCCCTGCCCGCCGGGGTGTCGGAGGCCCGTGAGCGGCGACTGGTGTCCAGCGGGCTAACCACGCCGGCCTGGCTGCTCGCCGCCCTGCCGGCCTGGGGGTTGCTGCAACTGCTCACCGGCCTCAGTGTCTACAACAATGCCACGCTCAAGGCGATCACCTACTGGTCGGCGCTTGCGGCCGCCTTCGTGCTCTCGGCCCGCCTCTGCGCGAGCGCCGAGCGGCGTCATCTTGTGCTCACCGCCTTCGGGTCGCTGGCCGCGGCGATGGGCTGGTTCGCCCTGATCCAGCCCTTTGCGGGCGTGCTCGGCCTCCCCTTCCTGATCTCGGCCGCTCCGGATGCCTACGCCGCCAGCTTCGCCAACCGCAACATGTACGCCTGTTTCGCCGAACTGGCCCTGCCCGTGCTCCTCTGGCTCGGCCTGCGAAACGGCGTGCCGCGCTGGCACTGGCTGGTCCACGCGGGCGTGCTTGCCTGCTCCGTGCTGCTGACGGGCAGCCGCTCCGGGGCCCTGCTCATCTTCTGTGAATGTGTGCTCTTCGCCTTTGTGTTCACACGCGGCCAGCGCCTCTACTGGAAGCTCGCCTTCGGCGCCGCCGCCGCCGCTCTGCTCGCCGCCGCCGCGTTGAGCGACAACAGTCTCTTCGTCCGCCTGCAATATGGCGACCCGCTCGTCTTCCGCAAGCAGATCTACCTCTCCGGCATCGAGATGCTCGCTGACCGTCCGCTCACCGGCTTCGGCCTGGGCGCGTTCTCCGCCGCCTATCCCGCCTACGCGCTATTTGACAACGGCCGCTTCGTGAATCTCGCCCATAACGACTGGCTGCAGATCGCCGTCGAAACCGGGCTGCCCGGCCTGGCGTTGCTGGTCACCTTCGCCGCCCTGCTGCTGGCGGCGCTGGGGCGGTCGCGCTGGGCCTACGGGGTGCCGTTCGTGATGGTCCACGCCATCTTCGATTTCCCGCTGCACCGCGTCGGGGTGGCCGCCTGGTTCATGCTGCTGGCAGGGGCGCTGTGGGCCGCCCGGCCGCGCGGCGAGCGCAGGGCGCACATCGCGGCGGGCCGTCTCCGGGTGGCCGGGCTCAGGCTGCCTTCTGGAGGGGATCCCCCATCACTGGTTCCTTCACCAGTTGATCGGTCGCATCGATCTTCAACCACAACAGAGCGCTAATCCCAGTCAGTATCCCCATCGGAATCAGCGGCGCGTCGTAGCTGCCAAAATACGTCACCAGGTAGCCGAAGCTCACCGAGGTGGCGAACGATCCAATCTGGCCGGCCGTGTTCATTGCCCCGGTCACCGCGCCGGCGTATTTGCGGCCCACGTCCAGACACACGGCCCAGGCTACGGGCAGCATGAAATCCGAACCAGCGTAGCCTAACGCCAGCAGCAGCACGCTGGCCACCTTGTCCTGGGTCAGCGTGGTGGCGAGCAGGAAGATGGAGGACGCACCGAGGCCGATCAGCCCGCACAGCCGCCGTCCCCACTTCAGCCCCACGCGCTTCACCATATAGTCGCTGGTGATGCCGCCCAGCATGTTTGCCGTGCCGCCAAATACAAACGGCAGCCACGAGTAAGCCACCAGGTCGGCCTTGCTAAACCCCCGGCCATTTTCCAGAAACGTGTGCAGCCACGAGAGGTAGAAGAACGAACCCCAGCAGTAGGTGTGGTACATGAGCATGATCCACCACAGGTTGGGATTACGCAGCGCCTGCCCCCAGGGCAGTCCGACATGGGCCTCGGGCTTGGCGCCGGTGTCGATCTCTTCCATCTCGGCCGCCGTCACGCCCGCCTTCTCCGACGGATGATCGCGGAACCACCAATACCAGGCCGCCGCCCAGAGGATGCCCATGACGCCGAACACCATGAAGCTGGCCCGCCACCCATAAGCGGCCTGGATGGGCACCACCAGCAGCGGCGAAATCGCGCCGCCCACCCGGCTGGCCATCCACACCAACCCGTGCGCCCGCGCCCGTTCCACAAACGGGAACCAGCGTGAAATGGCTGCCGACGAGTTCGGATACGCCCCTGCCTCGCCCGCGCCGAACATGAACCGCACGCCCAACAGCGCAGGGAAGCTCCGCACCACGCCTGTCAAGCTGGTGAACGCCGACCACCAGACGACGATGCGCGTCAGCACTTTACGCGGACCGATGCGGTCGCCCATCGAACCGCTGGGAATCTCAAACGCCGCGTAGGAGATGGCAAAGGCGCCAAGGATCCACCCCCACCGCTCGGGCGAGATGCCCAGATCCTCCTGCATCGTCTTGCCGGCCACGGAGATGCAGACACGGTCGATATAGGTGATGACGGAGAGAAGGAAGAGGAACCCGAGGACGCGGTGGCGATATTTCACCCCGCGATTATGGCACACTCCCCCTGGTCAGCCCGCTGTGGGATCGCTCAAAACCGACGCGGCCATGGCGAACTTTAGCTCTTCCACGCCCTCGCCCGTGACGGCCGAGATCTTGAAGAACGGCAGCTTGCGCCGCGCCGCCATGCGCCGCAGGCTGTCCAGCCGCGACTTGTCCTGCGCGGCGTCCAGTTTGGTGGCCACCACGAACATCGGCTTGGCCGCCAACTCCGCCGAGAACCGCTCCAGTTCCTTCAGGACGATCTTGAAATCCTCCGACGGTTTACGCCCGCTCAGTTCGCTCACGTCCACCAGGTGAACGAGCAGCCGAGTCCGCTCCACGTGCCGCAGAAAGCGGATGCCGAGGCCGGCGCCCTCGCTGGCCCCCTCGATGAGGCCCGGAATGTCGGCCACCACAAACGTGCGCTGGTCCTGCGTCATCACCACGCCCAGGTTCGGCTCCAGCGTCGTGAACGGATAATCGGCAATCTTCGGCCGCGCCGCCGACAGCACGCTGATCAGCGTCGACTTGCCCGCGTTGGGGAAGCCCACCAGCCCCACGTCGGCCAGCAGCTTCAGTTCAAGCTTGAACGCCTTCTCCTCGCCCAGCGAGCCCGGCTCGTGTTCGGTCGGCGTCTGGTGCCACGGCGTGGCAAACCGTGCGTTGCCGCGACCGCCGCGTCCGCCCTTGGCCACCACGCAGCGCTCGCCCGGCCGTGTGAAGTCAAACACCCGCTCTCCGGTCGCCTCGTCGTACACCACCGTGCCCACCGGAACCGGCAGCACGATGTCGTCGCCGTCGCGGCCCTTGCGGTTGCTCCCCTCGCCGTGCCGCCCGCGTTCGGCCGTGTGCTCCGGGTTGTAGCGGAAATGCAGCAGCGTGTTGTAGTGGTTGCTGGCTTCCATCACAATGTCGCCGCCGCGCCCACCGTCGCCGCCCGAAGGCCCGCCCCTGGGAACAAACTTCTCCCGCCGGAAGGCCAGGCAGCCGTTGCCGCCATTGCCGCCCTTCACTCGAATTCGTACTTCGTCAATGAACACGCGATTACCACCCAGCCGCTGCTGGTGAATAGACAGAAAAATGGCCGCCAGTGGCTGCACCGGCGGCCCATTGAGATGCAGGCTGACTAAACTCTGTTACGCGGTGCGGATGCTGATGAAGCGACCCTGCCGCCCGCGATCACGAAATTCGACGATGCCCGGGAGTTTGGCAAACAGCGTGTCGTCCTTGCCGATGCCGACATTCTCGCCGGGGTAAAACCGTGTCCCGCGCTGCCGCACCAGAATCGAACCGCCGGTGACCGTCTCCCCCGCGAAGGCCTTGACACCAAGACGCTGCGAATTCGAATCGCGGCCATTCCTGGAACTGCCCATCCCTTTTTTACTTGCCATGGGTTCCTCCTACTCGGGTCTCGGCGCCTTACGCCGAGATCTCCTCAATCTTGATCGCGGTGAAATTCTGCCGGTGGCCGATGGTGCGCTTGTACTGCTTCTTGCGCTTGAACTTGAAGACGATAATCTTGTCGCCGCGGCCATGGCTGTCAATCGTGCCCTTCACCTTGGCGCCGCTCACGTCGCCTCCGGTCAGCACTTCGCCTTCGCGCATCACCGCCAGCGGCGTAAACTCAACCGCCGTGCCCTTTTCGCCCGGCAGCGTCTCCACGCGCACGGTTTCGCCGGTCGTCACACGATACTGCTTCCCGCCGGTTTGGATTACTGCGTACATAACTCAACCTCTACGTTTTCAATGTTCCGTTGTCGATCGGCTTTTCCCGATCCGGGTGGGCTTTCAGTCAGGCTGGCGAATAAACAGCCGTGCGGCCAATAGCCGTAACGACCATAGTACACAATCTCGCCGTCCGCGCACAACTGCGCCCCGTGGCCAGCCCCGGCTCTGACTTCTACCGCACCACGCCCGCCAGCGGCGAACTGGCCGAGGCATACAGCCGCTTTTGCATCCGGCCCGACAAAAACGCCAGCCGCCCGGCCTGCGTTGCCAGCTTCATCGCCACCGCCATCTGCTCGGCGTCCTCGGCCTCGGCGATGGCCGTGTTCATCAGAATGCCGTCATAGCCTAACTCCATCGCAATGGCCGCATCGCTCGCCGTGCCCACCCCGGCGTCTACAATCAGTGGCACTTCGGTAATCTGCTCGCGCAGGATGCGCAGATTGGTCGTGTTCTGGATGCCCAGCCCTGAACCAATGGGCGCCGCCAGCGGCATCACGACGGCGGCCCCGGCATCCACCAGCTTGCGCGCGTTCACCGGGTCGTCGGTCGTATAGGGCATCACCACGAAGCCCTCTTTGGCCAGCACACGCGTCGCCTCCAGCAAACCCTCATTGTCCGGAAACAACGTCTTCTGGTCGCCAATCACTTCCAGCTTCACCCAGTTCGACAAGCCCACCTCCCGCCCCAGCCGCGCCGTCCGAATCGCTTCATCGGCCGTGTAGCAGGCCGCCGTGTTGGGCAGAATGAAGATCTTGTCGCGGTCAATGTAGTCGATCAGCGACTCTTTGCTCTTGTCGGTCAGGTTCACCCGCCGCACGGCCACGGTCACCATGTCGGCTCCCGAGGCTTCGTGGCAACGCTTCATCTCCGGGAAGCTGCGATACTTCCCCGTACCCACAATCAGCCTCGATTGAAACGTCCGGCCCGCAATGATGAAGGATGTGTCCGCCATACCTCTATCTTAGGCCCAACCTGCCTACGCCGGTTCCGATTCCCGCCTCCTTGCCTGTAAGCCATTACATCCCCTGGCGGCCTAGTCCTGCATGCAGTTGCACTACCTCCAGGTGGTGGTGATACACTTTCTCCATATTTTTTGGTCCGCGCTGCCCCGAAGCCGCGCGGTGGGGAAAGGGTTACTCATGAACGCTAAGCAACTCGTGTTGCTTCTGGCCGCGCATTTGTGCGCCTTCTCGGCACTCTTTGCACAAGGCACGACCCAACTCAATGGCACCATCACCGATCCGTCCGGCGCCGCCGTTCCCAGCGCCAAAGTTGAGATCGTCAATACGGAAACCGGCCTCAAACGCACCACCAACGCCGATTCCAATGGGAACTATGTCTTCGCCCAGGTCGCTCCCGGCAACTACACATTGACGGCCCAGGCCAACGGATTTTCCTCGGCCGTGGTGAACAACGTCCGCCTCCTGGTGAACACGCCCGCCACCGTCGCCGTCAAGCTCGAAGTCGGCGCGGTGTCGGAAACCATCTCCATCTCCGCCGAAGCGTTGATGCTCAACACCACCGATGCCACCATCGGCAACAGCTTCAGCACCAAGCCGATTCTGCAGCTTCCCTTTGAAGGGCGCAACGTCGTCGGCCTGCTGTCGCTGCAGCCCGGCGTCACCTTCGCCGGCGAGAACCTCACCAACTCCTACCGCGGCGGCAACGTCGTCGGCGGCAAGAGCGATCAGGCCAACGTCACCCTCGACGGCGTCGACGTCAACGACCAGCAGAACCGCGACCCCTTCACCAGCGTCCTCCGCGTCACCCTCGACAGCGTTCAGGAGTTCCGCGTCACCACCACCAACGCCAACGCCGACCAGGGCCGCAGCTCCGGCGCCCAGATCGCGCTGGTCACCAAGGGCGGCACCAACGACTTCCACGGCTCGGCTTATGAGTTCCTCCGCAACAAGGCCACCAACGCCAACAGCTTCTTCAACAACCAGAGCGGCCTGCCCCTGGCCAAGCTCAACCGCAACGTCTACGGCGCCTCCCTCGGCGGCCCCATCAAGCGCAACCGCCTCTTCTTCTTCGGCAACTTCGAAGGCCGCCAGGACCGCCGCGAAGAGCAGGCCCTGCGCACCATTCCCAACGCCACCCTCCGCGAAGGCATCGTCAACTACATCCGCACCGACGGCTCCATCGCCACCCTCACCCCGCAGGACCTGCGCACCCGCATCGACAGCGCCGGCGTCGGCCCCAGCGCCAATGCCCTCGCCGTCATGAAGCAGTACCCCCTGCCCAACTCCACCGTCGTCGGCGACAGCATCAATACCTCCGGCTACCTCTTCAACGCCCCCGTCAAGGTCGACAACAAAACCTTCATCGCCAAGCTCGACTTCTACCTCGACTCCCAGAACCGCCACGCCGCCTTCCTCCGCGGCAACCTCCAGGACGACAAGAGCACCACCGCCCCGCAGTTCCCCGGCATGGCCCCCAACAACACCACCCTCAACAACACCAAGGGCCTCGCCGCCGGACTCACCTCCACCCTCAGCGCCACCATGGTCAACAACTTCCGCTATGGCATCACCCGCGTCGGCCTGGAAAACTCCGGCGTCTCCCTGCTGCCCTTCGTCACCTTCCGCACCATGGACCCGCTGAACGGCAACAACCGTCCCTTCATCCGCAAAACCCCCGCCCACACCATCGCCGACGACTTCAGTTGGCTCAAGGGCAAACACGAGCTCAAGTTCGGCTTCGTCAGCCGCTTCATCCGCAACAACCGGCTCAACTACTCCAACTCCTTCAGCTCTGCCTCCACCAACTCCTCCTGGCTGGTCAGCTCCGGCGCCGAGTTGAACCGTCCCCTCACCGACATCCGCGCCAATGCCATCAACGCCTACCGCGACGCCGCCATGGCCGTTCTGGGCGTCGTCAGCCAGGGCAACGCCGCTTACAACTACAACAAGGACGGCTCGCCGCTGCCCCAGGGCGCCGGCGTTGGCCGCCAGTTCAACGCCGAGGAATATGAGTTCTATGTCCAGGACACTTGGCGCATGACGCGCGCCCTCAGCCTCACCTACGGCCTGCGCTACTCGCTGATGCCGCCTGTGTATGAGACCAACGGCGTGCAAACGGTCTCGCGCCAGCCGCTGTCCAACTGGTTCGCCGACCGCACCGGCCTCGCCGACCAGGGCGCCCCGCAGTTCCTTGCCACACCAGTGGAATACGTGCTGAAGGAACAGGAGGGCGGCCGCGACCTCTATCCCTTCCACAAAAAGAACTTCGCCCCCCGCCTCTCCATCGCCTACTCGCCCCAAGGCAGCGACGGCCTCTCGCGCTTCCTCTTCGGCGGACCCGGCAAAACCGCCATCCGCGCCGGTTGGGGCATGTACTACGACGTCATGGGCGCCGGCATCATCACCAACTACGACGTCTCCGCCCTCGGACTGTCCACCGCCCTCACCAACCCATCGGCCACCCTCACCCTGGCCAACGCCCCGCGCTACCAGGGCCTCAACGCCATCCCCGCCGGCCTGCTCCCGGCCGCCCCCGCCGCCGGCTTCCCCCAGCGCGCGCCCAACCTCTTCGCCATCACCAACAGCCTCGACGACAACCTCGTCCCGGCCTACACCATGAACATGAACTTCTCCATCAGCCGCGAACTCCCCCACGGCCTCTTCGTGCAGGGCTCCTACGTCGGCCGCCTCTCGCGCCGCTCGCTGATGAGCGAAGACATCGCCATGCCAGTGAATATGCGCGACCCCGCCTCCGGCATGCGCTACTTCGAAGCCGCCACCCGGTTGGCCAACCTCGCCAACGCCAACACCCCCGTCGGCAGCGTCCAACCCATCGCCTTCTGGGAAAACTTCTTCCCCGGTCTGGCCACCCCCACCCTCTCGGCCACCCAGCGCGCCTACCAGAGCTACTCCAACAACGCGCCCGACTACACCTACGCCCTCTATGAGATGGACGTCCTGTGCCGCCCCTCCTGCTCCAAGTTCGGCCGCAACGCCTTCTACAATCAGCAGTACAGCTACCTGCGCACCCTCCGCTCCAACGGCAACGGCAACTACCACGGCATGCTCTGGACCGTCAGGAAGCGCTTCACCAACGGCGACGAGGTCACCTTCAACTACACCTTCTCCAAGTCCATCGACCTTGCCTCCACCCCCGAAAACTCCACCGGGCTCCAGGGCGTCATCATCAACGCCTTCGACAAGCGCCTCTTCCGCGCCGTCAGCGACTACGACGCCCGTCACCAGTGGAACGCCAACTTCGTCTACGGCCTTCCCTTCGGCAAAAACAAGCCCCTCGGCGCAAACTCGGGTGGCGTGCTCAACGCCTTCATCGGCGGCTGGCAGCTCTCCGGCCTCTACCGCGCCTCAACTGGACTGCCCATCAGTATCGGCAATGGCCGCTTCTGGCCCACCAACTGGAACGTCACCGGCAACGCCACCGTCGTCGGCAACTTCCTCGATGGCACCAACAAGGCCGCCATCGCTCCCCCCGGCGGCACCCCCGGCGTGAACATCTTCCAGAACCCCGTCGAAGCCGTCAAAGCCTTCGACTACTCCCTGCCCGGCGCCACCGGCGGCCGCAACGTCGTCCGCGGCGACGGCAACTTCAACATCGACCTCGGCCTCGGCAAAACCTTCGAAATGCCCTACTCCGAGTCCCACACCCTCCAGTTCCGCTGGGAGGTCTTCAACGTCACCAACACCGCCCGCTTCGACCCCTTCTCGATCTCGGGCAGCCTCGGCACGTTGGGTTCGTTTGGTAAATATTCCGACACCCTCACCCTGCCCCGCGTCATGCAATTCTCCCTGCGCTACGACTTCTAGTCCGCGGCGCAGTCCGGATGCAATCGGGGCACGAACCATCGCGGTCCGTGCCCCCTCCGTTTCCCGCCTCTCGACCCGTCTTCTCCTCCCTTCTTCCAATTCCAGGTAAAATATAGAAAATAAATGACTTACTCAGTAGTCTGCCAATTCTTGCAAACGATTGTTGGTCTATTAACTTTTCTCCTCATTAATCTTGGTTTAGACTCTAGAGAGCAGAATAGCCGTCCTTTCGGGGTCTGTCCGGACGGGTGTGGGTGATTGTTCTTCAAATTTCTTACTGTCTCTCCTCCCATCAGGCATCCCGGATTGTCCGCGTCAACAGAACGAATGCGGGATCGGTTGCTGCGCCCCAGCCCTCAGCCGGGCTTGGGGAATTGAAATCTCCCAAGGAGGGACACGTGAAAACTCTGACGAGAGTGTTGTTGGCCTCGTTAGCCGTTCTGGGCCTGTTTGCCCAGTCCGACAACTCTTACGTGACCGGGACCGTGAAGGATCCCACCGGCGCCATTGTTTCCGGCGCCAAAGTCACCATCAAGAACGAAGACACCGGGTTTGCCCGTGAGGTGAACACCAACGAGTCCGGTCTCTACATTGCCACCAACCTGCCCCCCGGCTACTACACTGTCACCGTCGAGGCGCAGGGCTTCAAGAAGTACGAGAAGACCCGCAACAAGATGGACGCCGGCATCCCCATCAACGTCTCCGTCGAGCTCAGCGTCGGCGCGGTCACAGAGTCTGTGAACGTCGAAGCGAGCGTGGCCACGCTGCAAACCGAATCCGGCGCCGTCGGCAAAACCGTTGAGCGCCAGCAGATTCAGAACCTCTCCCTCAACGGCCGCAATCCGCTCTTCCTGGCCCAGTTGAAGGCCGGTGTCCGCGGCGGCGCGTTGAATGGCTTCAGCTTCGGCCTCACCAACGCCGGCCTCTCCATCAATGGCGGCCGCGCCCAGGATTCCGTCATCACCTTCGATGGCGCCGTCGGCACGCGCACCCGCGCCAACGGCACCTCCATCGGCACGGCCGACGTGGAAACCGTCCAGGAGGTCCAGGTGCTCACCGCCAACTACGGCGCCGAGTACGGCCGCTCCAACAACGGCCAGGTCCGCATGGTCACCCGCTCGGGCGGCCGCGACTTCCACTTCGCCGCCTACGATTACTTCCGTAACGACGCCCTCGACGCCAACTCCTGGGCCAACAACCGCAACCGGAATCCCAAGCAGACGCGCCGCTTCAACCAGTTCGGCTACGTCATTGACGGCCCGGTGACCATCCCCGGCAAGTTCAACACCAACCGCGACAAGCTCTTCTTCCTCTGGAGCCAGGAATGGGTCCGCTTCCGCCAGCAGAGCAGCACCACGCAGACCGTGCCGACCGAACTCATGCGCACGGGCAACTTCAGTGAACTGCTCGATCCGTCCACGGGCTTCTTCAATGCCGCCCGTGTCATCCGCGACCCGGATACCAACCAGCCGTTCGCCGGCAACATTGTTCCCGCCTCGCGTCTCAGCCCCAATGGCGTCGCGTTTCTGAAGACCTACCCGCTGCCGACCCCCGGCTTCCGCCAGGGCACGGCCAACTTCTTCCAGATCTGCCCCAATCCGCAGAACCAGCGCAAGGATACCGTTTCCATCGACTACAACCTGAGCCAGAGCCAGGTGCTGCGCTTCCGCCACTCAAACTACAATTGGACCGCGCTGGACGCCTTCCGCGGCGGCTTCGACTACGCCGTCACCGACTGGAGCCGTCCCAACAAGACCGCGTCGCTGAACCACGTCTGGACCGTTTCGCCGACCATGATCAACGAGTTCATGATCGCCGCCTCGGTGGACCGCGTGTTCATCGACATTGACCGTACCGGCGACCGCTTCGTCCGCTCCACGCGCGGCATCAACTACCCCTACCTCTTCCCCGAGCCGAAGGAGATCAACGACAAGATTCCCACCGTCGCCATCTCCAACTTCGCCACCATCGACGGCGGCCCCTACCCGGCCCGCTCCACCGGCCCCATCTACCAGCTCTCCAACAACTTCACCAAGATCGCCGGCAACCACACCTTCAAAATGGGTGGTCTGTGGGAGCGCTCCGGGCAGAACGACTTCGACCAGATCAACGTCTCCGGCGTCCCCGGCGGCACCAACAACCAGAACGGCCGTTTTGAGTTCTCCGACACCCGCGGCGGAGCCTCTACCACCGGCGTCGCTCTCGGCAACGCCGCCATGGGCCTGTTCAGCAACTACGCCGAAATCGGCCCCCGCAGCTTCACCCCCTACCGCGGCCACCTGTTTGAGTTCTTCGGCCAGGACGCCTGGCGCGTCACCCAGAAGCTGAAACTCGAAATCGGCTTCCGAGGCACCTGGATGAACGGCTACTACAAGTCCCTTTGGGGCAATATGGCCGTCTTTGATCCGGCGCTTTACGATCAATCCAGGGCCGCCGTCCTCGATCGCCGCACCGGCAACGTCCTCAGCGGCGACCGCTTCAACGGCGTCTACATCCCCGGCACGGAGTTTCCGGCAGCCGGCAAGGGCCGCGTCCCGGCCATCGACTCAGGCCAGTTCAACAACCTGCTCCGTGGCGATAGCTACCCCTCTGACTCGCATCTCAGCATCATGCCGCGCTTCGGCCTGGCCTACCAGCTCGGCGCCAAGGATGTCCTCCGCGCCGGCTTCGGCGGCTTCGTCTCCCGCTTCGGCGTCTACGATTCCGTCTTCCTCGGCGGCAACCCTCCCTTCCAGCCCATGGCTTCCGTATCCAACGGCCTCGCCGACAACCCCGGCGGCGCCACCCGGACCGCCTTCCCGCAGTTCTTCATGACCATCGACCCGGTCCTGAAGCACCCCAAGGCCTACAACTGGAACGTTACCTATCAACGCCAGATCGGCTTTGAAACCACCATCGACATCGGCTACGTCGGCACCACCGGCAACCACCTGGCCCGCGAGCGCGACCTCAATCAGTTGCCCGTCGGCACCACCTTCCGCCCCGAAAACGCCGGCGCCAACGTCAACTTCCTCCGCCCCTACAAGGGCTTCGCTTTCATCCCCATGCTCGAGCATGCCGGACGCAGCGAATACAACGCCATGCAACTCGAAGTGAACCGCCGCTTCAAGTCCGGGTTCAGCTTCGGTTTCGCTTACACGCTGTCCAAGTCCCACGACCATGCCTCCGGTCCCCGCGACCGTCTCTACGACGCCGCCACCGATTCCACCGTCTGGGGCCGCTCCAGCTTCGACACCCGCCACGTCGGCGTCGCCAACTTCATCTGGGATATGCCGTTCTTCAAGAACAGCAGCCCGCTGGTCCGTGGCGCTCTGGGCGGATGGCAGGTCAACGGCGTCATGCAGTTCCAGACCGGCACGCCCTTCACCGTCGGCTCCGGCGAGGATCTGCTCGGCATCGGCTCCACCAACTTCGTGCCCTGGAACCTCACCTCCTTGAGCACCGACCAGCCCAAGCAATTCAGCGAGTCCACCAGCGACTCCAACTTCTGGTTCAACCCGCGTCCCGGCGGCCAGGCTTGGGCCACCCGCCCGGCCAACGGCACCGTCGCCAACCAGAACCGCAATTCGGTCACCTTCAACAACGTCGGCTTCCAGAACTGGAACGCCGCCCTGTTCAAGGCGTTCCAACTCACCGAACGCCAGAAGCTCCAGTTCCGCGCGGAGTTCTTCAACTGGCTCAACCACCCGAACTGGAGCGGCGTCAACACCGACCCCCGTTCGGCCGCCTTTGGCAAAGTTACCGGCAAGGGTAGCGAACGCAACGTGCAGCTCTCGTTGCGCTACAGCTTCTAGTCCTTTGCCTTAAACCGCGCACAACGGAGCCTGCCCGGCAAACTACGCCGGGCGGCCCTGTGCGGGCTTCAGATCACACCGCGCACAACGAAGCCCCGGCAGCCAACCCCGCCGCCGTGCTCTGTGCGTTCGGGACCTCACCAATCCCGATCACGGCGTCTGGCCGTGGTCCGAATGGCCGCCCATCTCCGGTTGGGCGGCCTTCTTCGTTCCCGCCTCATCCCCTTCCCGTATCCGCAACTGCCTCTATTTGCTTCACCAACCCCGCTTTGTCATCAATCTGTCGCAGCAATCAATGAACTTTTTCTTAGGATTTACGCTTTGACTTGATTCTGGCTGGATGGTACCGAAGTAGTACGGGGTCATTGTGGGTCAGTGTGCGCTATCTCCGATTCCCTCGGCGCGCTCTTGCGTTTCACCCATCCCCCCGTGTGTCCGCTTTGTATTCGCGGACTTTGGCATCGTATTCCCGCCCGTGGCTTCAGCCGCGGGTGAACCAAGCCATTTCCCAAGGAGGAAAATGTGAAAACTCTGACGAGAGTGTTGATCGCCTCGTTAGCCGTTCTGGGCCTGTTTGCCCAGTCCGACAACTCTTACGTGACCGGGACCGTGAAGGATCCCACCGGCGCCGTCGTTTCCAACGCCAAGGTCACAATCAAAAATGAAGATACCGGCTTCGCCCGCGAGGTGAACACCAACGAGTCCGGCCTTTATATTGCCACCAACCTGCCCCCCGGCTACTACACTGTCACCGTCGAGGCGCAGGGCTTCAAGAAGTCTGAGACGACCCGCAACAAGATGGACGCCGGCATCCCGATTAACGTTTCCATCGAGTTGAGCGTCGGCGCGGTCAGCGAATCGGTGACCGTCGAGGCCAGCGTGGCCACGCTGCAAACCGAATCCGGCGCCGTCGGCAAAACCGTCGAGCGCCAGCAGATTCAGAATCTGTCGCTCAACGGCCGCAACCCGATCTTCCTCGCCCAGTTGAAGGCGGGCGTTCGCGGCGGCGCGTTGAATGGCTTCAGCTTCGGCCTCACCAGCGCCGGCCTCTCCATCAACGGCGGCCGCTCCTCGGATTCCGTCATCACCTACGACGGCGCGGTCGGCATCCGCACCCGCGCCAACGGCACCTCCATCGGCGCCGCCGACGTGGAAACCGTCCAGGAGGTCCAGGTGCTCACCGCCAACTACGGCGCTGAGTACGGCCGCTCCAACAACGGCCAGGTGCGCATGGTCACCCGCTCGGGCGGCCGCGACTTCCACTTCACCGCCTACGAGTATTTCCGCAACGACAAGCTCGACGCCAACTCCTGGGCCAACAACCGTAACAACCAGCCTCGCCAGACGCGCCGCTTCAACCAGTTCGGCTATGTCATTGACGGCCCGGTGACCATCCCCGGCAAGTTCAACACCAACCGCGACAAGCTCTTCTTCCTGTGGAGCCAGGAATGGGTCCGCTTCCGCCAGCAGAGCAGCTCCACGCAGACGGTTCCCACCGAACTGATGCGCACGGGCAACTTCAGCGAATTGCTGAACCCGTCCACCGGCTTCTTCAACACCGCCCGCGTGGTAAACGATCCCACCACCAGCACGCCCTTCGCCGGCAACATCATCCCCGCTTCGCGCCTCAGCCCGAACGGCATCGCCTTCCTGCGCACCTATCCGACGCCCACCCCAGGCTTCCGCCAGGGCACGGCCAACTACTTCCAGATCCGCCCCAATCCGCAGAATCAGCGCAAGGACACCGTCTCCATCGACTACAACCTGAGCCAGAGCCAGGTGCTGCGCTTCCGCCACTCCAACTACAACTGGGAAGCCATCGACGCCTTCCGCGGCGGCTTCGACTACGCCGTCACCGACTGGGACCGCCCCAACAAGACGGCCTCGCTGAACCACGTTTGGACCGTCTCGCCGACCATGATCAATGAGTTCATGATCGCCGCCTCGGTCGACCGCGTGTTCATCGACATCGATCGCACCGGCAATCGCTTTGCCCGCTCCACGCGCGGCATCAACTACCCCTACCTCTTCACCGAGCCCAAGGAAATCAACGACAAAGTCCCGACGGTGGAAATCGCCAACTTCGCCTCCATCGACGGCGGCCCCTACCCGGCCCGCTCCACCGGCCCCATCTACCAGCTCTCCAACAACTTCACCAAGATCGCCGGCAACCACCAGTTCAAGTTCGGCGCCTATTGGGAACGCGCCGGCCAGAACGACTTTGACCAGATCAACGTCAGCGGCGTCCCCGGCGGCACCAACAACCAGAACGGCCGCTTCATTTTCGCCGACTCCCGCGGCGGCGCCTCCAGCACCGGCGTGGCCCTCACCAACGCCGCCATGGGCCTGTTCAGCAGCTACGCCGAAATCGGCCCGCGCAGCTTCACCCCCTACCGCGGCCACCTGTTCGAATTCTTCGGTCAGGACTCCTGGCGCGTCAACCAGAAGCTGAAACTGGAAATCGGATTCCGAGGCTCCTGGATGAACGGCTACTTCAAGTCCCTTTGGGGCAACATGGCCGTCTTCGATCCTAAGCTCTACGACAACGCCCGCGCCGCCGTCGTCGACCGCGCCAGCGGCAACGTCCTCAGCGGCGACCGCTTCAACGGCGTCTACATCCCCGGCACCGAGTTCCCGGCAGCAGGCAAGGGCCGCGTCTCGGCCATCGACTCCGGCCTCTACAACAACCTCCTGCGCGGCGACAGCTACCCCTCCGACGCGCACTTGACCATCATGCCGCGCTTCGGCCTGGCCTACCAGCTCGGCGCCAAGGATGTCCTCCGCGCCGGCTTCGGCGGCTTCGTCTCCCGCTTCGGCGTCTACGACTCCGTCTTCCTTGGCGGCAACCCGCCCTTCCAGCCCATGGCCTCCGTGGCCAACGGCATCGCCGACAACCCCGGCGGCGCCACCCGGACCGCCTTCCCGCAGTTCTTCATGACCATCGACCCGGTCCTGAAGCACCCCAAGGCCTACAACTGGAACGTTACCTATCAACGCCAGATCGGCTTTGAAACCACCATCGACATCGGCTACGTCGGCACCACCGGCAACCACCTGGCCCGTGAGCGCGACCTCAACCAGCTCCCGGTCGGCACCACGTTCCGCCCCGAAAACGCCGGCGCCAACGTCAACTTCCTTCGCCCCTACAAGGGCTTCGCCTTCATCCCCATGCTCGAGCATGCCGGACGCAGCGAATACAACGCCCTCCAGATTGAAGTCAACCGCCGCTTCAAGTCGGGCTTCAGCTACGGCTTCGCCTACACCTTGTCGAAGTCCTATGACCATGCTTCCGGTTCGCGCGACCGCCTGTATGACAGCAACACCGACAAGACCGTGTGGGGCAAGTCGAGCTTTGACACCCGCAATGTCGCCATCGCCAACTTCATCTGGGACATGCCGTTCTTCAAGAACAGCAGCTCCCTGGTCCGCGGCGCCCTCGGCGGCTGGCAGGTCAACGGCGTGATGCAGTTCCAGACCGGCAACCCCTTCACCGTCGGCTCCGGCGAGGATCTGCTCGGCATCGGCTCCACCAACTTCATCCCGTGGAACCTCACCTCTTCGAGCACCGACCAGCCGAAGCAGTTCAGCAATTCCACCACGGATGCCAACTTCTGGTTTAACCCGCGTCCCGGCGGCCAGGCTTGGGCCACCCGCCCGGCCAACGGCACAGTCGCCAACCAGAACCGCAACTCGGTCACCTTTAACAACGTCGGTTTCCAGAACTGGAACGCCGCCCTGTTCAAGGCTTTCCAACTCACCGAACGCCAGAAGCTCCAGTTCCGCGCGGAGTTCTTCAACTGGCTCAACCACCCGAACTGGAACGGCGTCAACACCGACCCCCGTTCGGCCGCCTTCGGCAAGGTCACCGGCAAGGGTAGCGAACGCAACGTGCAGCTCTCGTTGCGCTACAGCTTCTAGTCCTTTGCCTTAAACCGCGCACAACGGAGCCTGCCCGGCAAACTACGCCGGGCGGCCCTGTGCGCTCGAAACCTTCCACCGCGCACAACGGAGCCTGCCCGGCATACCACAACGGAGCCTGCCCGGCGGCCCCTGTGCGCTCAGGGCGCACCGTGGTCCGTTTCCCGATCGCGACCCGGTTTCCGAGCCGCGACCGTAAGGGAGCGGTGCTCAACACCTCAAACCGCCTGGCTACGGCCAGGCGGTTTGCCGTTATAGTGGAGGCGTGAGACTCGCCGTTGTTCTTTTCGTCTCCACCCTCGCCGCCGCCGACCTCAAGCCGCCCCGCACCCAGCCCCAACACTTCCCCCTCCAGGCCAAAGCCGGCACGCTCACCCTCGCCACCGAATACCTCGTCCGCGGCCTCCCCGGCGAAACCGAGGTCTTCTTCGTCCGCGATTACCTCGTCGTCGAAATCGCCTTCTTCCCTGCCCCCGGTTCGCGCCAGGCCATCCGCAACACCGCCTTCACCCTCCTCCTCAACAAGGACAAAACACCCCTCCTTCCCGCCACTCCGCAGATGGTCGCCGCTTCGCTCAAATACGAAGACTGGACCGACCGCCCCACCCTCCAAACCAGCGTCAGCTCCGACGGCGGCACCATCCTCATCGGCGGCCCCCAACGCACCCCGCGCTTCCCCAACGACCCCACTGTCGCCACCGACCCCACCCGCACCCCGCCGCGCGTCGAAACCAACCCCGACCGCAGCGGTATCGAGCGCCCCAAGGAGACCGCCCCCGAAGCCGCCGTCGCCTACGCCCTGCCTGAGGAGCCCTTCTCGGCCCCCATCCGCGGCTACCTCTACTTCCCCTACTCCGGCAAAACCAAGTCCATCAAAAAAGCGGTCCTCCTCTTTCGCGGCGAACAGGGCGAAGCTACACTGAACCTCAAGTAGCACCCACTCCCCACGCCCGAGGAGCCACTATGCGCGTTGAAAACTACACCCACTTCGGCGGCATTCACTTTGAAACCGCAAATCTCAAAAACCTCATGGCCTGGTCCGGCACGGCCAACCCGCTCACCGGCCAGCCCTTCACCGAAGCCGAATGCCTCGGCATCGCCGGCGGCATCGCCGCGGGCTACCAATGGTGCCCCTCCCTGCCCGGCCACGACGCCGGCTCCGGCGTCAGCATCATCGGGCTCGTCAAACGCTACACCACCAACGGCTCCTGGTACCGCGACTTCTTCTCCCGTCTCGGCATCGCCCTCGACGTCCGCGAAACCGGCGGCGTCAAAGCCGCCCTCGCCAACATGCGCGAGCCGCTCGAACAAGGCCGCCCCGTCGTCGTCTGGTGCTCCCCCATGCGCGTCTGCACCGCCGCCAGTTGGGCCTCCTGCGGCGGCATGTACACCGCCGTCGTCCACTCGCTCGATGAGGCCGCCTCCACCGCCTCTTTCGGCGACCACGCCGCCACCTCGCACACTATCCCTCTCGACGACCTCATGTGGTCGCGCGCCCGTGTCTGCTCGCTCAAGAACCGCACCCTCACCTTCGCCCCGCCCAAACCCCTCACCGCCGCCACCGTGAAAAAGGCCTACGAAGCCGGCCTCCGCGAATGCGCCGCCGACTTCGCCAAACCCAAGCTCGGCAGCTTCAACCTGCCCGGCCTCGAGGAATGGACGAAGCTCATCGCCAACGGCAAGAACAAACGCGGCTGGCTCGCCGCCTTCCCCGGCGGCCGCATCTACTGGGCCCTCCGCGACGCCTTCGACGGCATCGAAACCGCCGGCACCGGAGGCGGCCTCATGCGCGCTACCTACGCCGACTTCCTCGACCGCGCCGCCACCGCCCTCCACAAGCCAGCCCTCGCCGAATGCGCCGCAAACTACCGCGCCCTTGCAAAGAATTGGACCGCTTTTGCCGATCAACTCCTGCCGGACAAAGTGAAACCGTTCGCGCTCACCAAGCGCCTCCTGCGCAAGCGCTACGCCGCCTACACCGGCAAGGGAGAAAAGGGCATGAAGGACATCGCCACCACCGCCGCCGAGCTGAGCGATCTGAACGACAGCCTCGTTCGTGAGTTCCCCTGGGACGAAGCGCTCACCACCCAACACCTGGAAGCCTGCGGCCAGGCCCTGCGCGGTCTGCTCTATACCGAACAACAAGCCGCCGCGCTCCTGGGGAAAGCCCTCTCGCTTCGTGCCGCGACTGCTCCTCGCGCTCCTGCTAATCCCCTCGGCCTGGTTCGCCTTCACCTGGCGCCACATGCCGCGCGCCGGCGAATACCACGACGACGGCATCTATTACGTCACCGCCCAGTCGCTCGCCACCACCGGCGATTACCGCATCGTCTCGCTCCCCGATCAACCCAAGCAGACCAAATACCCGCCCCTCTGGCCCGCCCTGCTCTCACTCGCCTGGCTCGCCGGAGGCTATCCGCACAACCTCCCCGTCATCGCCCTCCTCTGCTGGCTCTCCATCCCCATCACGCTCGCCCTCTTCCACGCCTTCCTGCGCCGCGAAGGCTTCGCCCCCTGGCCCGCGCTCGCCCTCGGCGCGCTCTGGGCGCTGAACCCCTACATCCAACTGTTCGGCACGACGATGCTCACCGAACTGCCCTTCCTCGCCCTCGTCCTCGCCGCCATCCTCATGCTGCGCGACGCCACGCCAGGCTTCGCTTTCGCCGCCGGAGCCCTCGCCGGACTCGCCTTCCTCACGCGCACGGCCGGCATCGCCCTGCTCCCCGCCGCCCTCGGCTGGCTGCTCTTCCGCCGCGAACGCCGCCAGGCGCTCTTCTTCGCCGCCTCCATGCTCCCCGCCATCCTCGGCTGGGCCGCCTGGTGCGCCGCCAACAAGAACCCCGCCCACGACTGGCTGGCCCTCTACTACACCAACTACCTCGGCTTCCACCTGCAAAACTTCGTCTGGTCCGAAACGCATCTCTTCCTCTGGAAAAACCTCGACGGCATCGTCCTCGGCCTCGGCTCCTACGTGCTCCCCAACGTCGCCCTCTCCATGCCCGAAAAGATGCTCGCCCAAACCCTCGCCATTGCCGGCATCATCGGCCTCATCCGCCTCCTCCGCCGCAACCCGCGCGGCCTGACCGGCCTCTACGCCGCCTTCGCCCTGCTCGCCATCCTCATGCTCGCCGTGTGGCACTTCCCGCCCAACGAGCGCTTCCTGCTCCCCGTCGCCCCGCTCTGGCTCGCCGGCCTCTGGACCGAGATGGCCCACCTCGCCGCCAACGTCCGCTCCGCCCTCCATCACCGCGACCGCTCACAGCGCATCGTCGCCGCCGGCTTCGGCGCCTTCGTTGCCGCCCTGCTTCTCTTCTGTGGTTGGAAGATGGCCGAAACCGCCTACGTCCTGCTGCCCTCCAGCTACGCCCAGGAAGCCCAGCGCCTGCGCGCCACGCAGCCCATGATGGACTGGATGCGCGCCCAACTTCCCCCCACCGCCCGCCTGATGTCCGAAAAGGACCCCATGCTCTTCCTCCGCACCGGCCTCCGCGGCGGCAAACGCTTCCCGCCCACCGCTTACTGGTATCGCGAAGACTTCACCGGCCTCGCCCAGGCCTTCCTCGACACCCCGCGCTTCTCGCGCGAGCACGGCTACACCCACCTCTACGTCGACGACTGGGATTACTCGCGCGATCTCACCCCCGAAGCCCACCGCTCCATCGTCGACGGTTTCCGCCGCCATCCCCAGCTCGAACTCGTCCACGAGTCCGGCCGGAGCCGCCTCTACCGCGTCCTACAATAGAAGGCGATGGCCTTCATCCACGACAACTTCCTGCTTGCCACCCCGTCGGCGCAGCGCCTCTATCACACCTTCGCCGCCGCCGAACCCATCCTCGACTACCACAACCACCTTCCCCCCAAGGAACTCGCCGAAAACCGCCGCTTCCGCAACCTCGCCGAGATCTGGCTCGAAGGCGACCACTACAAATGGCGTGCCATGCGCGCCAACGGCGTCACCGAAGACCTCTGCACCGGCTCGGCCGACCCCTACCAGAAGTTCCTCGCCTGGGCCCGCACCGTCCCCACACCCTCCGCAACCCGCTCTACCACTGGACGCACCTGGAGCTGAAGCGGTACTTCGACATCGAAGAGCTGCTCGATGAAACCACCGCCCCCGCCATCTGGGCCAAAACCACTGAGATGCTCGCCACCGATGAGCTCTCCGTCCACGGCATCCTGCGCAAGTTCAAGGTGCGCGCCCTCTGCACCACCGACGACCCCATCGACGACCTCCGCTACCACGCCCACATCGCCAAGAACCCCATGGGCACCATCGTCCTGCCCGCCTTCCGCCCCGACAAGGCGATGAACGTCCACCAGCCCGAGCAGTTCAACGCCTGGGTCGATGCGCTCGAGCAGGCCGCCAACCTCTCCATCCGCAACCTGCAATCGCTGCTCGACGCCCTCCGCAAGCGCCACGACTTCTTCCACCAGATGGGCTCGCGCCTCTCTGACCACGGCCTCAACGCCGCGCCTCCCGTCCACGGCACCGAAAACGAAGCCGCCGACATCTTCGAACGCGCCCGCAACGGCCAGGCCGCCGACGCCTCCGAACAACAGCTCTTCGCCGGAGTCCTGATGCGCTTCTTCGGCCGCCTCGACGCCGAAAAGGGCTGGACCAAACAGCTCCACCTCGGCGCCCGCCGCGGCAACAACACCCGCATGGTCGCCCGCCTCGGCCCCGACACCGGCTTTGACTCCATCGGCGACTGCCCGCAAATCGACGCCCTCGGCAACTTCCTCAACGCCCTCGACGCCGACAACGCCCTCCCCCGCATGGTCCTCTACAACCTCAACCCCGCCGACAACTATGCCTTCGCCACCATGATCGGCAACTTCATGGACGGGTCGATCCCAGGCAAAATCCAATTCGGCAGCGGCTGGTGGTTCCTCGATCAGAAGGAGGCCATGGAGTGGCAGATGAACGCCCTCTCCAACTGCGGCCTCCTCTCCCGCTTCGTCGGCATGCTCACCGACTCGCGCTCCTTCATGTCCTACCCCCGCCACGAATACTTCCGCCGGACCCTCTGCAACCTGATCGGCAACGACATCGAAGCCGGCCTCATCCCCAACAGCGACGCGCTGGTTGGCCCCATGGTGAGGAACATCTGCTTCGCCAATGCGAAGAACTTCCTGAACCTGCCCGGCGTGGAGTAACACCCATGCTTCGCTGGGCGCTAACGGCGATCCTCACGGCCCAGGTGGCGCTCGCCTGCACCTGCGGACCCTTCGAAGACCTCCCCACAGCCCTCAACCGCAGCACCCTCGTCTTCACCGGCATCGTCGAATCCACCGACTTCAACCTCGGCCTTCTCATCACGGACGAAGTCTTCGCACGCATGGGCGGCAGCGAAAGGGCGGGCCAGGTCCGCCGCGACGAACCCGCCATTGTCCGCGCCGTCCAGCAACGCGCCGCCGCGCGCATCCCCGCCGAATTCCGCGCCCGCCTCGCCGCGCGCGCACCCTCGATCAACTGCGCTCCCTCGCCTCCGTCATCGAGCGCCGAGGCTACACCACGCGCCTCCGCCTGCTCCAAGCCTGGAAAGGCGAGCCGCGCACCACCATCGAAATCTGGCAAGGCTCCAGCACCGGCTGCGTCGTCGGCTTCCGTCCCGGCGACGCTTACCTCCTGTTCGCCTCGCCAGTCGCCCACGGGGGCTCAGAAGGCCAACTCGGCCTCCGCCCCTGTTCCCGCAACAGCCTCCTCGGCAACGCCGCCGCTTCCGACCTCGCCTACCTTCACCTGCTCCAGCATCAACCGCACGCCGCCGCGCGCCTCCACGGCGTCCTCCGCCTCGAAGACGCCGCCCGCAACGGCCCCCCGCTGCGGCCTGACGACGCCCTTCCGCTCGTCGTCCAACTCGAATCCCCCAGTGGCAAGCGCTTCGCCGATGTCGCCGACTCCGGCGGCTGGTTCCTCTTCGACGGCCTCGCCCCAGGCGACTACCAGCTCACCCTCTGGAGCGCCGCCTTCCCCCACAAGCGCCGCATCCTCCACGGCCCCACCCCCGTCCACGTGCCGACCAGCGGCTTCGTCCAGCACGACATCGTCATCACCGAATCGCCGCGGTGAACGCCTCCCCTCCTACCGCCCCCCCAGCGGCAACTCAATCGCCGTAGCATTCCCCGGCGCATGATACACACGCTGCGTGGCCTTCTTGTAATCCCCCGGCTGCGCCAGAAAAATATTCGGCACAAACGTCTGCGGGTTGCGGTCATACAGCGGGAACCACGACGACTGCACCTGCACCATAATCCTGTGCCCCGGCAAAAACACATGGTTCGCCGTCGGCAGTTCGATGCGATAGGCCAGCGGCTTGCCCGCCTCCAGCGCCTTCGCCGTCTCGAAGCTCTCGCGATACCGCCCGCGGAAGATGTCGGCCGAGATCATGAACTGGTAGCCGCCCATCCGCGGCTCCGACGCCACCTCCTCGGGATACACATCGATCAGCTTCACCACCCAATCGGAATCGGTGCCTGAGGTCGAGGCCACCAGGTGCGCCAGCGGCGTGCCCGTCACCTTCACCGGCGCGGTGAGCACGTCGGAGGTGAACGTCGCCACATCCGTCCGCCCATCGGCATGGCGCTGGTCGTCGGCCAGCCAGAGGGGCCACGTCATGTCGCCGCCATAGCCCGTCGGCTGCACCGGCCGCGCCCTGAACGGCACCGGTTTTGCCGGGTCCGAGACATACTCCTCAAACGCCGCCTCGCCCTGCGCCGGAGGCTCAAAGCTCAGCCTCCCGCCCGCGCGCAGATACAACTTCGCCGCCTTCACCGCCCCCGGCCAGGCCGGCAACGAGCGCCACCGGTTCGTGCCCGACTCAAACGCCACCACCGCCGGCAGCCCCGACTTCGGCGCGCCCTCCTTCAAATGCTCGGCCAGGAACGGCGCCAGAATCTCGCGCCGGAAGTAGGTCCCCGTATCGCTCCCCCACCGGATCGCCCCCAGCGCCGCCGCATCCTCAATCATCTGCCCGTGATGCCACGGCCCCATCACCATCCGCACCATCTCGCCCGTCGTGTCCTTCGGCTTCAATGCCCGGTACACCGCCGGCGCGCCGTAGATGTCCTCCTGGTCCCACAAGCTATGCACGAGCATCACCGGAACCTTCAGCGGTTGCGCCGCCAGCACCTTGTCCACCGCCTGCCCCTGCCAGAACGCATCGTAGGCCGGATGCTCCACCAGCTTTTGGTAAAAGCCCAACTGCTGCATGCCCCGGCTTGCCGCCATCGCCCCCGCCGAGCCTGCTTTCAAATACATCTCGTAGTCGTCCAGGTGCGTGCGCCAGAACAACTCATCGTTGCCGCGCGTCGCCTCCTGGTCATAGATGTAGGGCAGCATCGTCTGGCGGAACGCCCCGTTGTGAAACCAGTCGTCTCCGCGCCAGCCATCCACCATCGGGTTCATCGGCACCGACACCTTCAGCGCCGGATGCGGATTCACCAGCGCCATCAGCGGCAGAAAGCCGTCGTAGGAGATGCCCAAGATGCCCACCCGCCCGTTCGACTCCGGCGTGTTCTTCACGAGCCACTCGATCGTGTCGTAGGTGTCCGTCGCATGGTCCACGTTGGTCGGATTGCGCGGCCCGCGCAGCGGCCGGTTCATCACGTAGTCGCCCTCGGAGCCAAACTTCCCGCGCACATCCTGCACCACGCGGATGTAGCCGCCCTCGACGATCACATCGGTGGCGTTGTCGTAGCCCTGCAGCACCGAGGCCAACCGCGAACTCTTGTTGTGTGAGGTGAGCGCCTTGGCGTCGTAAGGCGTCCGCGTGAGCAGAATCGGCGCATTCCGCGCGCCCTTCGGGATGAGGATCACCGTCATCAGCTTCACCCCGTCGCGCATCGGCACCATCACCTCTTTGCGCGTGTGGTCAAACGCCGTCGTGACCGGTGCGAACTTCGCCGGCGTCTCGCTCGGCAGCGCCGTCACGCCCTGCGCGCCTGCCAATCCCGCCGCCGCCAGCGCCAGGGACAATACCTTCCGAAGTCGTCTCATCTTGGCAGTGAGAATAGCATGCCGCCGGGGCTACACTGGTAGTTCATGTCCTACCGCTTCCGTCACGCCATCTGCAATGAATGCTTTGTCGATGGGGAGTTCAGCCAGGTCTGCAAAACGGTGAAGAAGGCCGGCTATGAAGGCCTCGAAATCGCGCCGTTCACGCTCAGCCCTGAGCCCGCCGCCATCCCCATGGCCCGCCGCAAAGAGGTCTCGCGCATCATGCGCGACGAGGGGTTGGAATTCGTCGGCCTCCACTGGCTCATGGTCGCCCCGAAGGGCCTCCACGTCACGACATCCGACGCCGCCCTGCGCGCTAAAAGCTGGCAGCACATTCACGACCTCGTCGACCTCTGCGCCGACATCGACGAAGGCCACAACGGCGGCCGCGTGCTCGTCTTCGGTTCGCCCAAGCAGCGCGAAGCCCTGCCCGGCGTTTCGCTCGAAGAGGCCACCAAACGCTTCCGCGACGGCTTCGCCCAGGTGGCCCCGCACGCCGAACAGCGCGGCGTGACGCTGCTCGTCGAGTCGCTGCCCACCAACCAGTGCAACATCGTGAACACGGTCGCCGCCGCCGTCGAAATCGTCGATAGCGTCGGCTCACCCGCCGTGCAGACGATGTTCGACACCCACAACGCGCTCGACGAAACCGAACCCCACGCCGAGGTCGTCGCCCAGTATTTCGACAAGATCCGCCACATCCACGTGAACGAGGTCGACGGCGGCCATTGCGGCACGGGCGACTACGACTTCAAGCCCGTCCTGCGCACCCTCGCCGCCCGCAACTACACCGGCTGGATCTCGCTCGAAGCCTTCATTTTTGAACCCGGCGGCGAGACGATCGCCAACGAATCGCTACGGTATCTGCAGGGAGAGATCGAACAGCTATGAGCCACTCCGTGGTGACAGGCGGCGCCGGATTCATCGGCTCCGCGATTGTGCGCGCCCTTCTGGCCGAAGGCGAACCGCGCGTGACCGTGATTGACAACCTGCTCTCGGGCAAGGAATCGAACCTCGACGAGGTGCGCGACCGCGTCGATCTGCACGTCGTCGACATCCGCAATTACGACGCCGTGGCCCCGCTTGTGAAGGGCGCCGCGCGCGTCTTCCACCTCGCCGCCATCCCCTCGGTGCCGAAGTCGATCCTCGATCCGATTCCCTCGCACGACGTGAACATCAACGGCACCTTTGAGGTCCTCCGCGCCTGCGCCGATGGCAAGGTGGGCCGCGTCGTCTATGCGGCCTCGTCGTCGGCTTATGGCGACACCGAGGTGCTGCCGAAGACCGAAGCGATGACGCCCAACCCGCTCAGCCCCTACGCCGCGCAGAAGCTGATGGGCGAATACTACGCCAGCGTCTTCACCTCCTGCTTTGGCCTGGAAACCGTGGCCCTGCGCTACTTCAACGTCTATGGCCCGCGCCAGGACCCCACCAGCCCCTACTCGGGCGTCATCTCCATCTTCATGAAGTGCCTGCTCGAAAAGTCCTCCCCGACGCTCTACGGCGACGGCAACCAGACGCGCGACTTCACCTACGTTGAGGACGTGGCCGAGCTTTGCCTCAAGGCCTCGCGCGCCCCCGGCGTGAGCGGCCGCATGTGCAACGCCGGCAACGGCAACCGCTACACGCTGAATGAGGTGTGGGAGACGCTGCAGCGCATCGAAGGTGTGTCGATTGCCGCAAATTATGGGCCACCTCGCGCGGGCGATGTGCGCGATTCTCAGGCCGACACCACGGCGGCGGTGGCCCTGCTCGGCCATGCCCCGCGCTTCTCGCTCGAAGAAGGCTTGCGCCGCACGCTGGCCTGGTACCGGGGCTAACCGCCCGGCCGCCGCGCTCCGCGCACCCCCCCGCCCCCCCCCCCCCCCCCCCCCCCCCACCCACCGCACCGGGCCTCCATTGGCCCTCCGGATGCTACGATAACCACGGAGAGTCCTGCACCCGTGCTTCAGAATCAGTTCGAGCAGAACTTCATTACGACTTCGGTCGATTACGTCTTCAACTGGGCGCGCGAATCCTCGCTCTGGCCGCTCACCTTCGGGCTGGCCTGCTGCGCCATTGAGATGATCGCCTCGTCGGCGTCGCGCTTTGACATCGCCCGCTTCGGCTCCGAGGTCTTCCGCCCCAGCCCGCGCCAGAGCGACCTCATGATCGTCGCCGGCACGGTGACGTTGAAGATGGGGCCGGTGCTAAAGCGCATTTGGGACCAGATGCCCGATCCGAAGTGGTGCATCTCGATGGGCGCCTGTTCGAGCGTCGGCGGCCCGTTCAACACCTACGCCACGCTGCAGGGGGTGGACAAGATCGTCCCCGTGGATGTCTACGTCACCGGCTGCCCGCCGCGTCCGGAGAATCTGTTCTACGCGCTGATGAAGCTGCAGGACAAGATCGACACCATGACGACGCTGGTGAAGCGGCCCACCGAGGTGCGGTTGGACGAGAGCATGCTTGAGGACTTCAAGCGCCGCATCATGATCGCCCAGACGCAGAACCCGGCGCCGGATTTCGTGAACATCGACCCGCGCCAGGCGCAGCGCATCGGGTAACCCCGCCTTGCCTTTCCGCCTCGATGATCGCGGCGTCTACCGCTGCGAGGAGTGGGAGCCGATCGGCTGGCTCGAGCACGGCTTTGGCACGCGCCTCAGCGAAGGCTGGCTGCCGGAGGGGGAGAGCGCCGACCTGAAGCAGATCCACTCCGATCTCATCGTGCGTGCCGACGGCCCCGCCTCACGCTTCTGTGAGGGCGACGCGCTGATCACGGATCGCCAGGGCCTGTGGGTGCGCATCCGTACCGCCGACTGCCTGCCCGTCCTGTTCGTGGATGAACGCCGCCGCGCCGTCGCCGCTGTCCATTGCGGTTGGCGCGGGGTGCGCCTCGGGTTGGCCGCCGCCACCGTCCGCCGCATGGGGGAGGAGTTTGGCAGCGCCGCCGGAGACCTGCTGGCCGCTATTGGGCCGGGCATCGGTGAGTGTTGCTTTGAGGTGGGGCCCGAGGTGGCGATGGAGTCCCGCGCGGTGTTTCCCGAGCGCGCCGACCTGGACCGCAAGACGACTCTTGACCTGGAGGAGGCCCTTCTGCGTCAGCTTGAGCAGGCGGGGGTGGCGCGTGCCGGCGTGAGCCGGGCCGGGCTGTGCACGCGGTGTGACGCCGGGCTGTTCCACAGCTTCCGGCGCGACCGCGAACTGGCCGGACGGATGGAGAGCGGAATTCGGGTGAGGAGATGAAAGTGGGGCTCCAGCCTTGCGGCGGAGCCCCATGGGTCTTGGAGGAGTTGCTGAATTAGGCGGCGGCGAGGGCGTCGTCGAAGATTTCGGAGTTGTCTCCCTCTTCCTGACGACGGTCGGCCATCTCCTGGCACGTGATGCAATAGGGCGCCCAGGGCACCGCTGCGAGGCGCTTCGGGTTGATCTCTTCATCGCAGTGCAGACAGGTGCCGTAGGAGCCGTCATCGACGCGGGTCAACGCCAGTTTCACCTGGCGGAGCAAACCGGACTCTCTGTCCAGGTTGCGGATGGCGAGTTCACGCTCGGCGGCGTGCTGTACTTCGTCCAGAGCGTCGGGGCTCTTTTCGATGGCGATGGCTTCGCGGTTCCGGAGGACGTGGGCCAATTCGGCCTTCTTGGCTTCCAGGATTTGTTTGTACTTGTTCAATTCAGCTTTGGTCATGGCTGTTTCTCCTTCTGATGCTTTTGTTTCACCAGTTGCTGATTGTGTTTCGGGGCTCCTTCTGTGAGGAGCTCTTCGTTCCTGCTTCTGGTTCCGGTCAAACTCTGTTATTTTCGACACTTAGTAGACGATGCGGGAGGGAAAAAGTTTCAACTTCTGAGCCTGCCGCACTAAAATTTTCTGCTTCAGTTGTTGAGCAGTTGGCAAGGGAACTCCCAAGCCACCGCAGATGATAGCACAACGCGGTGAGACATCGGGAGCAATTTGCTTGCCAATTCATCCTACCGACATGCCGATCACGACCCTGTTCCGCAGGGCCACGGTACGCTCCGCCAGCGTAGGACGCCGATGCGTCCAATCCTTTACGTTCACGTTCATATCGGCGGATCCAGTCTGTGTCATTACGTGGTAACAACTTAGAGACGGAAAAAAGTCCCCAAGGTTTCCGGAAACGGAGGTCGTATCACCAGTTTCCTCAGGGAAGAGATCGTCTCAAGGAATTTTCTGGTAGGAGCTGTGAACGGCGGCTGGGCTACCGTTCGTTTCCGCCCTACTCTACAAGCGACGCAGCGAACCGAAGTGGATCAAACGGGCATGGTTCGGGTCATCGCAGGGCAAAAGACCCAAAAGCCAAGCCCAGGGAGCGGCCGTCGCCAGGTGGGGTGACGGTGCGATCCACTTCCAGGACGATCTCGATGGGATCTTTAGTTTTCAATGGTTCGGGGAGCGGGAAGGGGAAGCGGAACTCTTCACCTGCCCGATCAACCACCACCGGAGGGTTGGGCTTTCCGGCGATGAATACCTGTAGATGCAACGGGCCCTGGGAAAGTTGCGACGCGGGGCAGAATCCCTGCAAAAAAAGTTCGGACACGGGGTGGGCCGGAACGCCGAGGCGGACGACGGCGCGTTTGGCCATCCAGCGGTAGCCGCCTTCGGCCTCATGCCAGCCCTCGCCGAGCTGGTCGGCAAAGGCCGGGTTGCCGGCGTCGATGCGGCTGGGGAGTGTCGGTTTCAGGCGCAGGCGAGCCATGTTGCCATAGGTTTGGGTGATGTTGCGGAGGCGCGGGCCACTGGCTTCATAGACGACTGCCTGGTTCTGGGCCAGGGCGCGGAGCGTCGCCGCCGGGGGGTAGACGAAGGCGTTGACGTCGCCGAGGTCGGGGAAGGCCTGGATGGAGTCTTCCGAGCCGGGGGTGAGCCAGACGTCGTTGATCCCGAGCAGGCGGAAGGGCTTGTCGTTCATGCCGGCCCAGAAGCGGTCGGTGCCGACGCCGTTTAGGAGGATGACCTTGTTGGTGTGGAGTTCGCGCGCGCGGGCCACGCCGAGGACGAGGTCGCGGACGGCGCGCGAGCGTTCGAAGTTGTAGCGCACGGTGGCGCGGGCGACGGGGGTGGAGGTGGCCAGGTAGAGGGCGGCGCCGAGGAGGGCGGCGGCTTTTCCGGCGGAGTGGGCGTGCCAGGCGGAGGAGAAGGCCCACGCGCCGAGCACGGCGAGGCCGAGGGTGGGGATGGCGTTGTAGTAGTCCGAGATGTGGTCGCGCAGGGGGAGGACGGGGCCGATGACGGCGAGGAACCAGGCGGGCGGCCAGAGCACGGCCCACTGGCGGGCGCGGAGGCGGAAGGCGAGGAAGAGTGCGAGGGCGAGGGAGAGGATCCAGGGCGAGGCGAGGCCGAGGGCGCTCAGCCAGGGCGGGACGTCGAGCGAGGGGAGGCGGGCGGCGCCGAAAGCGTCGTTCCAATAGGTGAGCAGCGTGGTGAGGATCGACGAGTCGAAGTGCATCGCGTAGGGGCCCGTGCGGGTGCTGGGGGCGAGCGAACGGTGGAGCACGGCATAGCCGCCCGAGATGGCAAAGAGCGGGAGGGTCCAGATGAAATGGCGGCGCGAGGCGAGGAAGGTGTAGGCGGCGGCGAGGGCGGGGTAGACGACGTTGAGTTCGAGGGCGCCGAAGCCGAGGAGGAAGACGGCGCACTGGGCGGCGTACCAGCGGAGGGCGCCGGTTTCGACCCAGCGCAGCAGGCAGTAAAAGGCGGCGAGGAGGAAGAAGGCGCAGAGGACCTGGTTGTAGGAGGAGGTCCAACTGAGGGGGAGGCCGAGGGCGGCGTTGGCGGTCCAGAAGAGGGGCGCGAGGGCGGCGGCGAGCCAGGATCCGGTGAGGCGGCGGGTGATGGCGATGAGGAGGCCGAGGTTGAGGAGTTGGGTGGAGAAGACGAGGATGCGGTAGGGGAGGGCGTCGAGTCCGAAGAGGGCGAAGAAGCCCATGAAGAAGGCGCGTTCGCTCCAGGGGCGGATGGTGCCTTGGGCTTTGGGGGCGAAGAGGGCGTCGAGGAGATCGCCGCCGGACTGGACGTGCATGCCGAGGCCGAGCCAGGCGAAGTCGTCCTGCTGGAACCAGGCCTTCATGCCGGGCCAGTAGAGCCAGAGGCAGAAGGCGGAGACGGCGAGCCAGAGGGCGAGGAAGCGGGCGCGGGGGGGCTGGGGTGGCGGGGGGGTGGCGTGCGTGGCGGGCGGGGTTGAGCCAGGGTGGGGTTCGTGGGGGCTGGTTCACTTGGCCATCAGGGCGGCGGTTTGGAGGATGATGCCGAGTTCGCGTTCCTCGACCACGCCGGCGGCGAGGAACTTATCGAGGGAGAACTCGATGTTGGCGGCTGGGCCGCGGAGGAGGTTGGCGGGGATGTCGCGGCGGTAGACTTGTTCGCCGTCCTTCTCGAACTTCTCAGGCGGGAGGGCGTTGCCGTCGATGGTGGCCGAGAGGGTGACGGGGCCTACCTTCTTGACGACGGGTTCGGGGAGGACAAACTTGAGTTCGAGGGTAGCGCCCTTCTCCGAGGCTCCGCCGGGGGAGGCGAGGGTGAGGGAGAACTTGGCGCGGGTCCAGCGCCAGGAGCCTTGTTCGATGTCGTAGAAGCCCTGGACGAACTGGACGGCGTGGGCGGGGTCGCCGGCGCTGATGATGGAGGCGAGTTGAGGCTGCTCGGCTTCGATGGTTTCGACCTTGGCCGGTTGGCGATTGCAGGCGGTGAGGCCGAGGAGGAGGAGGGCGGCGGTGGCCGCGGCGCTGACTCGGGCCGTGGTGGGGAACAGGGTTAGTCTCCGCATCTCTCTACTTGTACCAGACAGCTATAGAAGGTTGCGCCGGCGCCGATGTCGGTGAGGCGTTCGGAGGTGAGGAAGTTGGCCGTGCTGCCGTCGGGGGACATGCGCGGTTGGCGCACGGCGGGGGAGGAGACGGCGCCCTGGCGGACGTGGCCGTTGACGGCGGCGGTGAGGCGCATGGAGCCGCGTTCGTTGAAGACGCGGACCTGGTCGCCGTCGTTGATGCCTCGGGCTTGGGCGTCGGCCGAGTGCATCCAGAGTTGGGCGGTTTGGGCGTCGACATCGGCGCGGTAGCCGAAGGTGGAGTTCATGCTGTCGTCGTTCTTGGGGCTGACGAGTTCTAGCGGGAAGCGGTGGCGGAGGGATTCGTCGCCGTGGCGGGATTCGGTGGGCGGCGTGTAGTCCATGCCTTCGGGGCAGAGGTTGCACTTAGCGTCGGGCGTGCCGAAGTTGCCTTCGGCGAAGGGCAGGAAGGGCTCGTTGTTGGGGGTGACGTTGAGGCGGATGGAGCGGTGTTGGTCGAGCGATTCGACGGTGATGCCGTTCAGGTATTCGTGGCCGCTCGAAAGGGCGGTGCGGATCATCTCGTCTTCGGATTCGTGGAAGGCGGGTTCGTGGAAGCCGAGGCGATGGGCGAGTTCGCGGAAGAGCTGGACGTTGGAGCGGGCTTCGCCTTCGGGCTCAAGGGCGGGGCGGGCGAGTTGGGTGTGGAGGTGGCCGTAGGCGCCGTACAAGTCAGTATGTTCGAGGAAGGTGGTGGCGGGGAGGAGGATGTCGGCGAAGTCGGCGGTGTCGGTTTGGAACTGTTCGTGGACGACGGTGAAGAGGTCGCCCCGGGTGAGGCCTCGGCGGACGGCAGATTGGTTGGGGGCGATGGCGGCGGGGTTGGAGCAGTAGACGAAGAGCGCCTTGACGGGCGGGTTGTCGAGCTCATTGAGGGCGTGGCCGAGGGTGGACATGTTGACGAGGCGGGCTTCGCGGCCGAGGGGGGATTGGAGTTGGAGGTCGGCGCGCTCGATGGCGGCGCGGTCAAAGCGGTGGGTCTGCGAGGTGCTGGCCTGGAGGCCGCCGCCGACCTCTTTCCAGGAACCGATCAAGGCGGGGAGCATGGCGACGGCGGAGAAGGCCATGCCGCCGCGCTCGGAGCGCGAGGCGCCGTAGTTGAGGCGGATGACGGCGGGGCGCGTGGTGGCGTATTCGCGGGCGAGGGCGATGATGTCGGCGCGGGGGATGCCGGTGAGGGCTTCGGTGTGTTCGGGGGTGAAGCGGGCGGCGGTGGCGCGGAGGCGGTCGAAGTTGGAGGTGTGGCGGGCGATGTAGTCGGCGTCGTGGAGGTTCTCGCCGATGATGATGTGGGCGAGGCCGAGGGCGAGGGCGAGGTCGGAGCCGGGGTTGACGTAGAAGTGCTTGTCAGCGAGGCGGCCGGTGCGCTGGAGGACGGGGTCGATGGTGTAGAAGCGGGCGCCTCGGCGGCGGGCTTCGACGATGAAGGGCCAGAGGTGGACGCTGGTGCCGAGGATGTTGGCGCCCCAGGCGAGGATGAGCTTGGAGTGGGCGAACTGCTCGGGCTCGGTGCCGTAGCGGAAGCCGAGGGTTTGGTTGAGGCCGGCGGTTCCGGCGGAGGAGCAGATGGTGCGGTCGAGGCGGGAGGCGCCGAAGCGGTGGAAGAAGCGGCGGTCCATGCCGGAGCCATTGAGGAGGCCCATGGAGCCGCCGTAGGAGTAGGGGAGGAGGGCTTCGGGTCCGAAGTCACAGGCGATGGCGGAGAGGCGGGAGGCGATTTGGTCGAGGGCGGAGTCCCAGGAGATGCGTTCGAAGCGGCCTTCGCCCTTGGCTCCGGTGCGGCGGATGGGGTAGCGGAGGCGGTTGGGGTGGTATTGGCGTTCGAGGTATTGGGCTACTTTGCCGCAGAGGAAGCCTCGGGTTACGGGGTGGTTGGGGTTGCCCCGGAGGCGGGTGGCGCGGCCGGACTCGTCGATGGTGACGAGGAGGGAGCAGGCGTCCGGGCAATCGAGGGCACAGGTGGAGACACGGGTGGTGGGCGCCGTGGGGGACATAGAGCTATGGTATCCCCGGTGGGCGGTTTTGCGGAGGTGAGATGAGGTGAGATCAGGTTAGAGGCTCTTCGGCCGGCACCCAAACGAGTTCGACCTGGTGGCGGATGGGTTTGGGGAGGGGTTGGGGGTGGCCGTGGCGGCGGGAGAGGGTGTCGGACGGAGTGGGCGGGTATTCGAGCTCGAGGCGGCGGTCGATTGGGATGACGGAGGCGGGTTCGTTTGGCGGGGCGAGTGGTTTGTTTTCAGTAAGTTCTGGGTTCGTTTCGCAGAAATCGCTGTTGGGAGAGGATGGGTCAAGGCAGGGCTGGGAGAGGGGGTGGGGGCGGTCCTTCTGGAGGGACTGGAGCTCTTTGAAGGTACGGTCGTAGGCGCGGGAGATCTGGGTTTCGTAGCGGGAGAGGAGGGTGAGGGAGGCGGTGTTGTGGGAGAAGGCGTCGCCGATGGCGGAGTTGACGGATTCGGGGCTGGTTTCGGCGGAGATGGAGGGGATGCCGTTGTCGAGGATGCCGGTTTCCATGCGGGTGCAGCGGTCGAGGCGGACCTTGAGGACGGCGAGCTGGTCAACGAGGGTGGATTCGTAGGGGGTGCGGGGCTGCCAGGAGAGGCGGAAGGCGGCGATGGTTTCGGGGAGGGAGTCGTAGTGTTCGCCGAGGGCGGTGAGGTCGCGGGCGGTGAGGCCGTGTTTGAGGGCGTTGCAGGAGGAGCGGAGTTTGCCTTCAGGGGAGCGGGGTCCGGTGGATTTTTGGGCGTTGGCGCGATTGGCGCGGAGCCGGGACTCGGAGAGAGGTTTTTTGAGTGAATTCATGATTTGAGGGTGGCATGGGGGCGGGCGGGGTGATCGGGTGAGGGTGGTGTAGGTGGTTGAGGGGATTGGGTTTTTGGTGGGGGTGGGGGTGGTGAATGGCGGGGCGATCGTGGGAAGATACGGAGAGGCACAATTCATGAGCTATCGGTCGGAGTCAATTGCCCTCACCATTGGACGAATGAATAGGCAGTACTTCCTTCCCGCGATCCAACGCGAGTTTGTTTGGAAGCCGGAACAGATCGTGCAGCTCTTCGACTCGATAATGCGGGGTTACCCCATCAGTTCATTCCTCTTCTGGGAGCTCAAGCCAGAGAATCGCGACAAATGGCAGGTTTACGAGTTTCTGGAGAAGGCGCAGCACGGCGGCACCCATAACCAACTGGCAAGCACTGATGGTGTATCAAGTCTGTCCCTCGTGCTGGACGGACAGCAGCGCCTTACGTCTTTGATGATCGGACTGCGTGGCACCTACACTGCGAAGAAGAAATACAAGCGCTGGGACAACCCGGACGCCTGGAGCGCTCAGAAATTGCACCTGGATCTTCTCGCAGATCCTCGCCTCGACAGCGAGGGGGCATCCGGGAGCGACGTGTATTACAAGTTTGAGTTTATGGAGAATACACCGGCACCAACCTCTGAGCATTACTGGTTCCGGATTGGCCGGATTCTGGATTTCGACGAGAGGCAGAAGTTCGAAGCCTTTCTTGACGAGAAGGACGAGGAGCTAAACAAACAGGGACTTTCGCGCAGCGAGCGTAAGACGTTCGAACGAAATCTTGATCGGCTCTATAAAGCTATTCACGTGGACGAGGTCATCGCCTACTATACGGAGACCGATCAAGACTATGATCGAGTGCTGGATATTTTCGTCCGAGCGAACGAGGGCGGAACCAAACTTAGTAAGTCCGATCTGCTGCTCTCGATGGTGACGTCGAACTGGGACGGCGTGAACGCTCGCGAGCAGATTTTCAACTTCGTGGATCGTGTGAATACGCAGCTCACGCGGCGCAACGACTTCGACAAAGACTTCATAATGAAGTCGTGTCTTGTACTCACAGACCTTCCAGTCGCGTATAAGGTGCAGAATTTCAACAATGCCAACCTGACTTCTATTCGCCAGCATTGGCCCAAAATCAAGAAGGCCATCGAGCTTGGCGTGGACCTTCCAATTCATTCCGGGATAGATCGAGACAACCTAACAAGCGCCAACGCCCTCATCCCGATCATTTACTATTTATTCAAGAATCCGGGTGTAACCCTCCGGGGTTCCACACCGTTTGAGGCACGGAATGCTGATTTGATTCGGCGCTGGCTCATCATGGCGCTCTTGAACGGGGTATTCGGCGGCACATCGGATAACATGTTGCGCGACGTTCGTGCGAGCCTACAGAGCATGTCCGGCGCTGCAGCTGACTTCCCCATCGATGCGATCAATACCACCATTAGAAGGGCGGGGCGCTCAGCAGAATTCGACGACTTCGCAATGGATGAAATGTTATCCCGCGCGTATGGCCAGCAGCAGACGTTTCTCGCTCTCTCCTTGCTCTACGATGAGGCGGGGTGGGGAACTATGCAGTTTCACCAGGACCACATCTTTGCTCGTAGTCTATTCAAGCCAAAGGAACTGTTAGCCTCTAACAGGCCAGACTGGATCGACAAAAAGGATCGCCTAGGAAACCTCTGTTTGCTGCTTGCATCCGAGAATATAGGAAAGCTGGACATGCCCGTCGAGGAGTGGTTGGGTTCGCGTGAACCGGGCTTCTTGAAACGGCATCTGATTCCTGAAGATCAGTCACTGTGGAAATTTGAACGATTCCTCGATTTTCTCGAGGCACGGGAAGATTTAATCCGTCGCCGGCTCCAAGCTCTGTTCGGCCCGGTCGTGGCACAAGTCTCACCAAAGGCGTAGAGCCCACGACAGTTATCCTGTTGCCGCGGAGATGATCTGAAGCCTGTCCAGATGGCGGTAGTCCTTGTGGTTGTTTGTCACCAGGGGCGCTGAGAGGACCAGGTCTGTGGCGGCGCACTATGTCGCGCTGCTGATCCGCGTCACCTGGCCGGGAGTGATCGAATCGAGCGCCTGCAACACGGCGGGCACTAGGGGCCGCAGGTCGGCGAGGCGATTTGTGGGAGCGCAGAGGACGACGATGGAGATTCGGCGCATCGAGAGATTCTGCTGGTAGGGGATCTCCTGATCGGTTGTGATGAGGATCTCGAAGCCTGCCGATTCAGCGGCCGCGAGCAGTGCCCCGTTCTTCAAGCCGGCCAGCTGAGCGTATCCTGCCGTCTGGCAATCGTGGCCGGGAAAGAGAAGACGCAGCCGTTGGTCGATGCACTCGTCGAGCAAGACGCGCATCAGACTTGCGCCAAGCGAAGTTGCTTGGATTCTTCGAGGACTTGCACGGCCAGTTCGCGGCTGATGGTGGGGAAGCCTTCGAGGAAATCGTCGAGGGAGTCGCCGTTTTCCAGGTAGTCGAAGAGGGTTTGGATGGGGACGCGGGTGCCGCGAAAGACGGGGGTGCCGTGCATGATTTCGGGGTCGCGCACGACGGCGTCCTGCATGATTCTATTGTGGCGCAAGACGGATCGTGACGGTAGGCCGCGATCCGGGGGGACGGGAGCGCGGTTGGATCAGGAGATGGATGAGGGACGGTTGGTGGGTGGATGCGAGACGGGGTGGTAGCGGGGATAGGAAAGCGGGGGAGTTCAGGGGCAGGGCTCAGGGGGCTGATTCGCGCTGTTGGAGCCATCGGGTCAGGGACTCGTGGGTCTCGCCGGATCTGCGGCCGGCGAGGAGGCTGGCGATGCTGATGTCCTCGTCGAGTTCGGGCCAGTGAATGCCTTCGCCGGCGCCGATGAGACGCCAGTTGGCGCGCTCCTGGGGAGTGGCGTGGGCGAGGCGTGGGAACCAGGCGAGGGGGACGGTGATGGTGCGGCCATCGGCGAGATCGACGATCAGGTCGTCGTCGCCCGCGTGGACGGTTTGGGCCAGTGCGGCTGCGTATTCATGCTCCAAAGTACTCATGCCATGCCCTCAGCAACAAACCCGCGTTTTCCGTTACCAGTCTTTCGATCCGGGCGATCTCCGGACGGCTGAAGCCGCGGCTGCTTTCCAATCGTACCGGCTCCAACCAAAACTTAGCCTTGCTCTCCTCGCGCTCAAGGTGAACGTGCGGAGGCTCGTCCCGATCGGCCGAGTAGAAGAACAAGCGGTACGGCCCTGATCGAAGAACGGTCGGCACCGTATCCAGTTTACTAGGATAGGAGGGCTCTGGGAGCGGCGTGGCTTCGGCGACGCGCTTCCGGTTGGGCGAGTGGCCAGAGGGCTGGTGGTGGCGTTGCGGAAGGAATTGGTTGCTTGTGCTGGTACCGCCGCGACGAATGCGACTGCGCTCGGATTGGCGTAGGCGAGGATGGCGGGGTGGATTGGGCTGAGGGGGAATCGATGAGAATCCGGGTGATTGTGCACAAGGCCGAAGAGGGCGGGTTTTGGGGGGAGGTTCCGTCGATTCCTGGCTGCGCCACGGAGGGCGAGGCGATGGAGGAGATCGCGGTGAATGTTCGGGAGGCGATTGAGGGGTGCTTGCCGGTGGAGGTGGAGCCGCCTGTGCCGCAGGCGGATGATCGTGTGATCGAAGTCGAGATGTGACGCCGCTCTCGGGTTAGGCACTGCCGGTGCTGGCGCTGGTGCGGCTGGTGGAGGCGCGGCGGTTTGGGAATGGGATGGTTTGTGATCGGTATGGGGTGCGGCGGTAGAGGGGCCTCACCCCACAGCGATTAGCGGGTTACCGAGTGGCCTTGGGTGCGGTGGGTGGCGAGGAGGTCGGCGAGGCGGGCGGCGACTTCGCGGTGGTCGCGGAGGAGGTCGTTGGTTTCGCCGGGGTCGTCGCGCAGGTTGTAGAGCTGCGGGGTCATCTCTCCCTTGCGCAAGGCCGGGATGTTGGTGACCCCGGCGGCGGGTTTGCCCTCGATGTATTTCCAGGGGCCCTGGCGGATGGCGAATACGCCTTCGACGCTGTGGGAGATCATGGAGTCGCGAAGCGGCTTGCGGAGTTTGCGCCCCAGCAGCGCGGGGAGGACGTTGACGCTGTCGCCGGCGGCGGCGGCGGCGGGAGGAAGCGGGCGGCCGAGGATGGCGGAGGTGGTGGCGAGCATGTCGGCGAGGTTGATGGTCTCCGCGGAGGTGGTTCCGGGCTTCACTTTTCCCGGCCAGCGCGCCAGGAAGGGGACGCGGAAGCCGCCCTGGTAGATGCTGTGCTTGCGTCCGCGCCAGGGGCCGTTCATGCGGAGGCCGGCGCGGTAGGCCTGGGCCTCGGGACCATCGCCTTCGGTGAACAGGACGCCGCCGTTGTCGCTGCTGAAGACGACGAGGGTGTTGTCAGTGAAACCGAGGCGGTCGAGGGCGGTGAGGAGGCGACCGACGGCGAGATCGAGCTCGTGGATCCATTCCCCATAAATGCCGGCTTTGCTGGAGCCGCGCACGTTTTTCGAAGGGGTGTAGGGGAAGTGGATGGCGACGGGAGTGAAGTAGAGGAAGAAGGGAGTCTGGGCGTTCTGCCGCTCGAGCCATTGGATGGCGTCGGTGGTGAGTTCGTCCATGACGTTCTCATCCACGCGGTGGGGGCGTCGAAGCCCAGGAACGGCCGGCCGTAGGGCGTTTTGCCGGAGGGTTGGACGGTGGCGGAGCGCAGGCCGACGGTTTCGCGGTTTCGGACGTAGATGCCGGTGGCGTCGCCATGGTTCTGCGGAACGCCGTAATGATAGTCGAAGCCGATGTCGAGCGGGCCCGGGTGAATTGGTTTGGTGTAGTCGGTTTTTCCGGCCCCGTAGCCGAGATGCCACTTCCCGATGGCGGCGGTGCTGTAGCCGGCCGATTTGAGGAGCGAGGCCATGTTGAGGCGGTCGGGTTCGATGTGCAGAGGCGAGGTAATGCCGAGGACGCCGCTTTTTGCGGAGGTGCGCCAGCAGTAGCGGCCGGTCATGAGGGCGTAGCGCGAGGGGCTGCACACCGAGGAGGGGGTGTTGGCATCGGTGAAGCGGACGCCTTCGGTGGCGAGGCGGTCGATGTTTGGGGTGCGGACGAGGCGCGGATCGGCGCCGTAGCAGTTGAGGCTGCCCCAGCCGAAGTCGTCGGCCAGGATGACGATGATGTTGGGGTGACGGGCGGGCGCGGCGGTTGCGGCCAACGCCGAAGTTCCGGCCACGGCCGCGGAGTGGAGGAAGTGTCTGCGCGTGAGCATGAGGCTCTCCTTTGATGGGACCAACGCCGTGAGGGCCCACGGCGATCTCACTATAGCTTGGCGGCGCGGGGCGCAGGGGAGGTGCCGGGGGCGGCGGCTGGTATCATTGCCTTCGTGCGCGCCGGGTTGGGGTGGGCGCGCGGGTTTGAAACATGAGGAGGCAGAAATGGTTTTAAGCAAAGAAGAGCTGATTGGTACGCTGCAGAACGAGGTGCGGATTCTGGTGCACCTGTGCGGCAAGGTGAAGCCGGAGATGGTGGAGTACCGGCCGACGGAGAAGCAGCGGAGCACGATTGAGTTGCTGCGGTATTTGACGGTGATGGGGCCGGTGCTGGTGCCGTCGATCAAGGCCGGGACGTTCCTGGTGGAGGATTGGGGCGCGGCGGAGGCGAAGGCGAAGGAGATGAGTTTTGAGGAGGTGGTGAAGTCGCTGGAGTCGCAGGCGGCGGGGTATGCGGCGGCGGTGGGCGGGTTCACGGAGGAGGAGTTGCGGGGGGAGATTGAGATGTTTGGGATGAAGTTGAAGCGGGGTCCGGCGCTGGTGAATTTGGTGGTGTGCGGGCATGCGGCGTACCGGACGCAGTTGTTTTGCTACTTGAAGGCGTGCGGGCGGGATGAGTTGAACACGATGAATTTGTGGGCGGGGATGGGTGGGGGGATGTAGCGGCGGGGGGATGTAAGGGTTGTAGAGATTGGTTTAGGGGCGGGGCCGTTTGGGGGCGGCTCCGCCTTTTGTGTTGATGGGGGGTGGGTCAGGAGTTGGGGGCGGGTTGGTAGGGGACGACTTTGATGGAGCGCTCGTGGCGGCGGGCTTGGGCGAGGTCGTAGGCGGACTGGAGGCGGAGCCAGTGGGCGGCGTTGGACCAGCCGGCTTTTTCGAGGCGGATGGCCATTTCGGGGGAGATGCCGGCCTGGCCGTTGAGGAGGCGGGAGAGGGTATGGCGGGCGACGCCGAGGACGGTGGCGGCATCGGTGACGGAGAGGCCGAGGGGGGCGAGGCAGGCGTCTTTGATGGTGGGTCCGGGGTGAGGGGGGGATTTCATGGGCATGGGGGAGGCGGTTAGCGTGTGGGGGTTGGCTCGAAGCTGATTTTGAGGCGGGTACCGGTGGCGAGGGCGAGGCGTTTGAGGGTTTGCGTGGAGGGGCGCGCGCGGCCGCCTTCGAGACGGGCGATTACGGATTGGGTGGTGGCCATGCGTTCGGCGAGTTGTTCCTGGGTGAGTCCAGCGGCGGTGCGAGCCTCGATGACGGCGCGGGCGGGCGTATTCGGGGGCGAGTTCCTCGTGCGCGGGCGGTAGCGCTGGCATCCACTGCGGTGGAGGTCGTTTACTTTGGTCATTGGGTGAGTCCTGTGCGCGGTGCGGGCCCGAATGGGGCAGTGATGTGAGGCGCGCGGTGCCGTGCGGCCTTTCCTGCGCAACCCCAGAGGGGGCCGCGGACATGCTTGACGTGTGGTTCCCGGACGCGATCCAAGCCGAACTCCTCGATGAGCATGGCGATGTGGTGATAGCGGGCGAGCATGCCGGGCGGGAGGGGCCGCCATTCCGCAGTCGCAATATAGCATTTCTGCTATAGCGCGGAGGGAGTCGCCCCTCCTTGCGCGGTTGAGGAGGCTGAGGGAACCCGTAGCGGGGATCAACCATAGCCGGTAGAATCGAATTGATGCCCGCGAAGACCCTTCACATCTATATGGCTGACCAAAGCTGGGCTGTGCAGAGAGGCCGGGACGCCAACGGGGCCTGCCCTGACGCAAAAGCGGGTTCGGCGCAAATCGTCATCCACGGTTCGGATGGCCGGATCCTAGAGCATCGATCCCGAGGGATGCTGAAAATACAGAATCCACCCGGAAAGAGCCGGATCGGGGCTGGGCGCATTGCCAAGGCGGTAGGAAAGGTCGACTGGAAAAAGGCACTGCGGGAGGAACGCAGGCGCGTGGCGAGCCGGCTCAAAGCGACGTATTCATCAATTGTCATTTGATGCGGATCGGAGCTGTTCCGCGATGTATTTGCCGTTTACCGGCTGGGGTTCACTCCCCGTTCTGCACTCGAGGAAGACGATTCCGGCGACGTCAGGTTGTCAAAGATCGAGCGGATCATCGAGCAGTGCAAGTATGGAATCCATGATTTGTCGGCTGTCGAACTAGATCCACGCACGCGTCTCCCTCGCTTCAACATGCCGCTGGAACTAGGGCTGTTCCTTGGATGCAAGCGGTATGGCGGCGCGCGCAACGCAGCTCTCTCCCGACAGAGAGCATTTGCACCTTCCGACATCTGGGCAGACCCGCCCATGAAGGTGATCCTGCGCGCGCTATTGGCGAAGTGCGGGATTGGATTCGCGTGGCATCCAGGCGCAAGGGGCTTCCCGGGGCCGGTGAGGTTGTCCGGCAGTACTCGCAGTTTCAGCAGGACCTGCCCGCCATCTGTCATGAACTCCGTTTGGAGCCAGAACGGCTGACTTTCCTTGATTTGTCAGAGACCATTCAGGTCTGGCTCAATGTGAGCCGTTGAAGGATCTGTATCGTCCTCGATGGTTTCCCATGTTCACGGTGCGTGAATTGGAGTAGTGTGGGGGCGTGGAGAGCGGGTTCCAGCTTGAGGCGCCGGAGGAGTTGGTGCGGGGGCCGTTGCGGCGGTTGGGGGAGGGGATTGGGAAGGTTGTGTATGCGTCGGAGCATTGGGTGGTGAAGCGGGAGCGGACGCCTTGGGAGGTGGTGGCGCTGATTGTGTTGTGGCGGGGGGTGCGGAAGGCGGAGCGGTATTTGCCGGGGGGCATTGGGGCGCGGTTGTTGGCGCGGCCGTCGAAGCAGATTCGGCTGTTGCGGGTGATGACGCAGGGGGCGATGCGGGTTTTGCCGATGGGCGTGTGGATGACGACGCATGTGCGGGAGGCGTGGGAGGTGTATCGCAAGCGGGCGTGGCGGGGGGAGCGGCTGGCGGCGGCGGTGCTGGCGGGGACGGATTTGATGCCGCGGACGGTGCGGTTTCCGCCGGTGCGGGTGAAGGTGATGGGGTGGCCGGGGGAGTTGACGGTGGAGGAGGCGACGGAGAGGGTGGAGTCGACGCTGCACCAGAGGCTGGCGGCGCTGGCGAAGGCGGGGCGGTTCGCGGAGGTGGAGGAGTGGTTGGAGCGGTTTTTGGAGTTGCGGCAGCGGGCGTGGCAGCGTGGGGTGTTTTCCCTGGATGCGCATTTGAAGAATTTTGGGGTGAGCGGGGAGAGGATTGTACTGCTGGATGCGGGCGGGTTGACGGACCGGTGGGAAGAGGTGGAGCGGCGGTTGGAGTTGGAGGAGGTGATTGCGCAGCCGCATATTCAGTTGGGGCTGGGCGATGTGTTGGGGGGGCAGGCGGAGATGGCGCGGCGGTTTGACCGGCGGTGGAAAGAGATAGTGAGCCGGGAGGGGGTGGAGCGGCACTGGCGGGCGGCGAGTTAAGGGGGGATCAGGGCCGCACGCTAGATTCGCTCGATCATCACGCCGGCGGCGTGGGCCGCGAGCGCCTCCAGGTCGTCCGGATCGGAGGTGAGTACGGTGCCTCCGAGTTCGGCGAATGCTACGACCAGGGCATCGACGGGTGACCCACGACGGGCGAGACGTCGCAGTAGGGCTGCTCGCCGCGCGACAGACTCGGGGACCGCTTCGGCGATCTCACAGGTTTTGAGGAACCGATTTTCGTTGGCGTCGCGCCCGGCGTGCCCCTGCAAGCACTCCGCGAGAACCACGGCGGGTACCGCCGGTGGCCAGGCCCTCGCCGCGGAGGGCGACGATCAGGGCCAGAGCGCGGCGGGAACGCTCCGACAGTTTGCTCACCGCCCCGAATCCAATATCAACACAAAGGCTAGCCGGCCTTCCGATTCGTGCGAGCGGCGATTCGTTGCGCCACGGCGACCGCGCGGGCGCGCTCTCGAGGCGCGGGCGGGCCGACCTCCGCCGCAAGTTCGGTTGTGTAGCGCCGGCTGGCGGACTGCAGCTTCCGACGACGCACTTCGGAGCGCACCGCTTCCTGAAGAAGCTCGGATGCGGGGAGCCGGCGCTGCTTCACCATTTCGTAGAGCTCTGTTGGCAGGTAGACCTGCATGCGCGGCATACGCCTAGTATACACACATGCGATTACCCTCCAGGTGCGTGCGTGCCGAGCCAGCGCTGAGCGAGCCGCTTGGAACCGGCAGCCGTTGCGGGGCACGGGTATCGGGCTTCGTGACAGCACAGGAGGTACGGATCGAAATGGCTGTGCCCATTGTCTTTGCTTCGACTGCGCTTGGCTCCGGCGCGGACAGGGCAATGCCGAGGTCCGACGGTTCAGCGGCGGCGAGTTAGGGGGCGGGGGGCTTGGGGAGGAGGCGGCGGGTTTGGTCGGCGAGGGTTTGGGCGGCGGTTTCGTCGAAGGGGCCGTGGTGGAGCCAGGCGATGCGGCCGGTGGGGTCGAGGAGGATGAGGTAGGCGTGGGTGGAGTCGGAGACGCGGAGGCGTTGTTTCCAGGGGTCGGTGCCGCCGTAGATGGTGATGACGTGGGTGTGGCCGGCGGGGGGAGTGCCGCGGCGCATGCCGGAGTCGATGAACCATTTGCCGAGGCGACCGAAGCCGCTGATCATGGGGATTTCGTAGAAGGTGGGGGTGGCGGCGGGGGCGGCGGGCGGTGGGGGGGGTGGCGGCGGGGGTGGGTGAAGCGGGGAAGTCGGCGCGGAAGCGTTTGGTGAAGGCTTCGACGGCGAAGCGGGAGTCGTAGGAGAAGCCGAGTAAGAGGAGGGTGACGCGGCCTTGGGAGGCGGCGGGGAGGGTGACGCGGCGGCCGGTGAGGTCGTTGCCGGAGAGGGGGGGCAGGGGGTCGCCGGGGGTAAGGGGCGGGTTGGTGGCGGCGGGGGCTAGGGCGGAGGCGAGGAGGGTGAGGAGGAGGGGAGCGGTTTTGGGCTGCATATTCGGGGGGCCTGGATTACCGGCGGGGATAGCGAGGGCCTCTGCTTCACATGATAGATGCCGGGTGGGGGAAGGGTTCTGGAGAGTGGGGAAGCCGGCCGCCGCCCGGAGGCTGCCTGGCGGGCGGCGGTGGGTTAGGGAGAGCGGGGGGGCGCTTGCTTACGCGCGCGGCTCCGTTCCGTTGGCGCGGGGTTCGGAACGGGGCGCCGGCGAGGGGCTAGCCTTCGGCCGGGAGGACTACGAAGAGGTTGGCTCCTTCGCGGTTGATTTGGAGGAGGACATCCTTCGAGTTGGCGGAGCGGAGCTGGTCGTCGAGGTCGGTGACGTTGGCGACGGGTTTGCGGTTGACCTGGCGGATGAGGTCGCCTTGGCGGAGGCCGGCTTCGGCGGCTTTGGAGGAGGGGTCGATGGCGGTGATGACGACGCCTTCGGCGGTGGGGGGGAGGTCGAGCTGGCGGCGGGTGCGGGGGGTGAGGTTGGCGACTTCGACGCCTTCGAGGGCGGCATCTTCGTTGGTCTCACCGGGGCGGTTGGCGGCGATTTTGCGGTCAGTGAGTTCGTCGAGGGTGACGGCGATGGTCTGTTCGCGGGCGTCGCGGATGAGGGTGAATTTGGCTTCGGTGTTGGGGGCGGAGTTGCCGACCATGAGTTTGAGTTGGACCCAATCGTTGACCTTCTTGCCGTTCATGGCGGTGATGACGTCGCCGCTCTTAAGGCCGGCGCGGGCGGCGGGGGAGCCGGGGGTGACGTCGGCGATGACGGCGCCGAAGTTGCCGGGGATGTTCATGGCGGTGGCGAGTTCGGGGGTGAGGGGTTGGAGGGTGACGCCGAGGAAGGCGCGGGTGACCTTGCCGTGGGAGATGAGCTGGTCCATGACGTGGCGGGCGAGGTTGGAGGGGATGGCGAAGCCGACGCCGTTGTTGCCGCCGGTGGGGGAGAGGATGGCGGTGTTGATGCCGATTAAGTCGCCGTTGGCGTTGACGAGGGCGCCGCCGGAGTTGCCGGGGTTGATGGCGGCGTCGGTTTGGATGAAGTCCTCGTATTCCTCGATGCCGAGGCCGCCGCGGGCGGTGGCGCTGACGATGCCCATGGTGACGGTTTGGCCGACGCCGAAGGGGTTGCCGATGGCGAGGGAGTAGTCGCCGACGCGGACACGGGCGCTGTCGGCGAAGGTGACGGTGGGGAGGTTGGTGGCGTCGATTTTGAGGACGGCGAGGTCGGTTTTGGTGTCTTCGCCGATGAGGCGGGCGGTGAATTCGCGGCGGTCAGAGAGCAGGACCTTGATCTGGCTGGCTTTGTTGACGACGTGGGAGTTGGTGAGGAGGTAGCCGTCGGGGGAGACGATGACGCCGGAGCCGGCGCCTCGGGCCTTGCGGGGCTGCTGTTGGGGCATGCGGCCGAAGAAGGGGGCGAGCTCGGGGGGGATGTCGTTGCGGCTGAGCTGGGGGGAGGCGGACTTGGTCATGGTGATGGAGACGACGGCGGGGAGGTTGCGCTCGACGACGTCGCCGAAGCCGGCTTTGGGGGGCGCGGCGGTGGAGAGTTTGACTTCGACGTTGGGTTTGGAATGGGCGGCGGTGAGCGCGGCTCCGCCGAGGGCGCCGAGTGCGAAGAGGGCGGCGGCGGCGGTGGTGAGCTTCCAGTTGCGGAACACACGAATCCTCATGGTGGTTTGATCTCCCTGTTTGGCGGCCCTGGGTTGGGCCGGAATCTCTCAATGCTTACGGACCCGCGAGCGTGGGGCCACGTGCGAACAAGTTCGCCCGTGGGCCGCTCGGAGCGGGTTCTTACCGTATAGACGCGGGAGATGGGATTTGGGTATGTGGGAGGTGGGGGGGTAGGCGGGGGGTGCGGTGGGGAAGGGAGGGGGATGCTGAAGCGTGCGGCGTTACCGCGGAGTTGAGGTGAGGTCAACTTTTAGATGGCGCGTGAGCTGTTCGGAGGCCAGATCCCTACACTCGACGCGCAAGAGAACCGGGCGAAATAGGTCCTGCTTTGCTCATTCACGAATGCCAGGTTGGGGCTCTGGCCGCCCTTCGATTCTCGCAAGGTCGTATTCGGTCCAACTCCGCGCCTGGATCTTTGCCAGAACCCGTTCGATGCCCGTGTAGCCAATGAACGGCAACTCAATTTCGGCTAACAGGGCTTTTTCACCATAGGGCCGACGGGATTGATTGGGGAACTCTTGGCGCAACTGGTCGAGCGCTTCCATGCACTCAACGACCCGTCTCGCATAGCGCGAGCGCTTCGTTGCGAGGCGGACTTGCTCGTCACCGCCGAACCGTCGCAGGCATCGTAGGCAGCAACGATGCTGGTTTCCGGCTTCGTCCACTGCAGCCGAGAAAACGTGCTGGTTTGGTTCGAGACAAATCCTGCACCTCGTGCTGTGCTGTCCGTTCTGCGTGACGCCAAAGGTGTAGATCTTCCTGTGCGTGAGGCGTCCAGAAATCGCAGAGAAGTTCTCGCCTGTGCAGGCGGTGGATTGACTTGCGTCGCAAACCTGTGGGGTCGTGCTCGAGGGTTGCGGAATAGTTGCTGGTTTTCGAAACTCAGGAGAGCAACAGCCGAAGCATGATCACTTTTCACGATACCGAATAGCAACGGGCTTTACCGAGCCACTCCGCTAAGTCCAGATCGTCGGCTATCTGGAAACTGCCCTCGAACGGCGCGCATGGAGGGGAGGAAGAGCGGCTATTCGATCGTGCTGCCGCAGCCTATGTGTGGTACTTGTTGCGAAGCCGCTACGGGGATGCGCGAACACCACGCTGTTAGAATTGAAGTCGATGAAGCTGACCGCCGTGTTTCAGAAGGTGCCGGAAGGCTACATAGCGTTCGTTGAGGAGCTTCCTGGCGCGAATACACAGGGGGCGACGATGGAGGAAGCGCGGGCCAATCTGGCGGAAGCGGTCACGCTTGTTTTGGAGGCGAACAGGCAGTTGGCGGAAGAGTCGCTGGGGAGCGCCGAGGTCATCCGGGAGCCGTTCGCGATCCCGGCGGCATGAAACGGGTCGAGTTGATTCGTCATCTGGAGCGAAATGGATGTCAGTTGCTGCGTGAGGGCAACAACCATTCGGTGTATGTGAACCGAGCTTCGAAGCGCTCCACGGCGGTGCCGCGTCACCGTGAAGTGAACGATTTCCTCGCACGCAAGATTTGCGACGACCTGCAAATTCGACGCCCGTAATTCTCGCCGTTTTTCAACCATGGCCGTTTGCGGTGGCTGAATGTTTGGCTCAGTGCGGGTTCGCGGCCAAAGGAGAGGCCCTGCCGAGCGTGAAGTGGTTGCGGGGCGTGGGTGCCGGACGCCGGGGAGGTGAGGGATGCTCAGCTTCCGGGCGGCGCGTGGGCGGGCGGTGGGCGCTTGGGCGCTTGGGGTGGCGTTGTGCGGGCACGGGATTTGACCTTGAAGGACTAGAGATGCGAACTGGGTTTACGAGAAGGCCGGCCGCGAAGCCGCGCGCGGAGGAGGCGGCGCCAGGCAAGAACTACATCACGCCGGGTGGACTGCAGCGACTGAAAGAAGAGCACCAGTTTCTGCTCACGCGGGAGCGGCCGGCGGTGACGAAGGTGGTGACGTGGGCTGCCAGCAATGGGGACCGCAGTGAGAATGCCGACTATCAGTACGGCAAGCGGCGGCTGAGGCAGATCGATGGGCGGCTGCGCTTTCTGACGAAGCGCATCCAGGCGGCGGAGGTGGTGGACCCGGAGCGGCCGCGGGCGGGGCAGGCGGCGGCGCGGGCGTTTTTCGGGGCGACGGTGCGGTTTGCGAATGAGGCGGGAGCGGAGCGGGTGGTGAGCATCGTGGGGACGGACGAGGTGGACCTGGAGCGGAACCACATCAGTTGGGTGTCGCCGCTGGGGCGGGCGTTGATGAAGTCGGCGGAGGGGGATCGGGTGGCGGTGCATGCGCCGGGCGGTACGGATTACCTGGAGGTTCTGGAGGTGAGGTATCAGCGGATTGAGGTGGAGCCGTTCCGGGAGCCGCTGGGGGCGGAGGCTTCGGCGAGGGGGCCGGACCGGCGGACGGAGGGGAGTGAGGAGGGGTAGGGGGGCGGGCTGGAGGGAGCGCCGGAGGTATTGTGAGCGGTTCGCGACCCGGCTGTGTGAGGCGGATCGAGTTGGTCCGGCGAATGTGAGATGGGTTTGGCAGCGGTGTCCGGCGGTGGCGCGTCGCAGGTGTTTTGTGGTTGCCCCACGTGGGCGTTATTCTGAAGGCATGAGCCGGCAGACAATTGAACTCCTCGAGGCATTCGACTCGCTTCCGGCTGAAGAGAAGCGCGCCTTCACGGCGGAGTTTTTCCGGCGGGCGATTCCCTTCGACTCGGGGCCGCTGGACGACGAAGAAACCGCTCACGCGGCCGATGAGCTATTCGCAGTGCTCGACCAGGAAGAAGATGACGCCGCGACGCGGTGAGGTCTGGCTGCTCGACCTCGGCATGGCCGAGAAGGTTCGGCCCGCGCTGATCGTCAGTGTCGCGTATGGCGATCACGATCGAGCGTTGATCACGGTGATTCCTCACACCACGAGCCTGCGGGGTTCGCATTATGAGATTTCGGTTCCGGTGCCGTTTTTGAAGCCGGGCGCCTTTCTTGTGCAGAACGTTGCTACCTATCCGGTAGTCCGGGCCGTCCGGAAGCTGGGTGCTGTGCGGGGAGAGCAACTCGACATCATCACCGCTGGAATGCTGCGCTGGCTTGGGTGCTAACGCCGCCATCGCCACCCCCCCCCCCCCCCCCCCCCCCCCCCCCCCCCCCCCCCCCCCCCCCCCCCCCCCCCCCGCCCCCCCCCCCCCCCCCCCCCCCCCCCCCCCCCCCCCCCCCCCCCCCCCCCCCCCCCCCCCCCCCGGCCGCCGGGCGCCGGGCCCCCCCCCCCCCCCCCCCCCCCCGCCCCCCCCCCCCGCGCCCGCCGCCCCGGGCGGCCCCCCCCCCCCCCCGCCGCCCCCGGGCCCCCCCCCCCCCCCCCCCCCCCCCCCCCGCCCCCCCCCCCCCCCCCCCCCCCCCCCCCCCCCTCGCCGCCCGCCCCCCACCCCCCCCAACCCCCCCCCCCGCCCGGGCGCCCCCCCCCCCCCCCCCCCCCCCCCCCCCCCCCCCCCCCCCCCCCCCCCCCCCGGCGGGGCGGGGGCCGGCCGCCCCCCCCCCCCCCCCCCCCCCCCCCCCCCCCGCCCCCCCCCCCCCCCCCCCCCCCCCCCCCCCCCCCCCCCCCCCCCCCCCCCCCCCCCCCGGGGGGGGGGGGGCGCCCCCCCCCCCCCCCCCCCCCCCCCCCCCCCTCCCCCCCCCCCCCCCCCCCCCGCCCGCGCCCCCCCCCCCCCCCCTTGGGGGGGGGGACCGGCCCCCCGGCCCCCCCGCCCGGGGGCGGGACACCGCAGCGAGAGGATGGGGGGGCCGGGGGTTAGCGGCCGAAGGAGAGGCTGAGGCCGAGGGTGAAGTGGTTGCGGGGGGCGGCGCCGGAGAAGGAGCGGTTCCAGCGGAGTTCGGGGGAGATGGTGAAGTATTGGGTTTTGATGTCGAGGCCGGCGGAGGCGGCGGGGCCGAATTTGGTGAGGGTGGAGTGGCGGAAGCCGCCGGTGAGTTCGGTGGGGTATTCGGGGGGGCGGCAGGAGCCTTCGGGGCCCTGGCAGGAGTAGAAGGCCTGGAATTCGCTGCGGCGATGGGACCAGGCGGCGCCGGCGCCGAGGTAGGGGCGGAAGCGGCCTTGGGTGAAGCGGTATTTCAGTAGCAGCGGGAAGTCCCAGGTGTTGACTTTGTCGAGGGATTGGAGGAGGTAGGGGTTTTGTGTAGCGCCGAGGCGGAAGGGCATGGTGGTGTTTTCGCGGGTGGAGCGGAGGAGGGCGGCGAATTCGACGGAGAAGCGGTGGGGAGGTGGAGTTCGACGAAGGGTCCGCCGGTGAGGGGGCTTGGGGTGGCTGACGTGAAGGGGCTGTCGAAGGTGGGTTTGTTGGTGAGGGGGGTGGCGAGTTTTACGCCGTAGGAGAGGGGTTGGGCGGAGAGAGCGGCGGTGGTGAGGAAGAAGAGACATGTTCGGATCATGCCTTGGGGGAGGCATGTGGCGGGCCATTGGGGCGGTGTTGAGAGGACAGAGGTTTACGGGTGTGAGGTGTGATGGAACTTCACAGTGTGGGGCCGGTGGTGGCGAGGAGGCGGGCGAGGGAGTCGTCGGTGAGGGAGGCGAGCGGGGCGGGGCGGTGGAGGGACCAGTGTTCGGTGTGGGTGATGGATGCGCCGGGGTGGAGGGTGTGCAGGGGGGAGAGGGTTTCGAGTTCGAGGGTGGTGCCGTTGACCCAGATTTCGAAGGAGGCGCCGTGGTCGGGGTAGTGGGTGTTGGGGAGGGCGGTGGTTTGCTTGAGGAAGAGTTCGTTGTGGAGGAGGTAGGCACCCCAGGTGTGGGGGTTCCAGAGGCCGAATTTGTTGGGGTGTTGGATGGCGGGGTTTTGTTGGAGGGCGAGGAAGCGGCGGGTGAGGGTGAGGCGGGGGTCGGTGAAGTCAGAGAAGGCCCACATGATGAGCGGGTTGGTGGGCGGGAGCATTTCGGGGTGGGTGCCGCGCGGGGGGAAGCCGGTGATGCCTAGGCCGCCGGGGGCCATCATGGTGAGAGCCCAGATGGAGACTTCGACGGGCCAGGCGGAGCGGTTCCAGAGGGTGTGGGTGATGCGGACGCGGGCGTCGCCTTCCAGTTCGATGTGGAGTTGTTTTTGGAGGCCGGTGGTTTCGGTGGGGGCGGTGGCGGTGAGGGTGCGATCGGTGCGGGTGATGTCGACGGGGTGGTTGTCGGGGTAGTAGGTTCCGGGGACGAGTTCGGGGGCGACCCAGAGGCGGTGGCCTCCGCGGCAGTGGAAAGTTGTGTCGGGGGTGTCGGGGGCGGGGGTGGCGTCGGTTTGCAGCTCATCCGGGATGGTGAGCATGTGGTTCTGGCCTCCGACGAAGCCGAAGCGGATGATGCGGGGGCCGAAGTCGCGGGTGACGTCGAGTTCGATGACGCCGTCGGAGAGGCGCTCGGTGATCAACGGCCCATCCAGCCGCCGTCGACGACGAGGATTTCGCCGCTGACGTAGTCGGAGGCTTTGGAGGCGAGGAAGACGGCGGCTCCTTTGAAGTCGTCGGGGGTGCCCCAGCGTCCGGCGGGGATGCGGGAGAGGATGGCGGGGTTGCGGACGGGGTCCTTTTGGAGGGCTTCGGTGACGTCGGTGGCGATGTAGCCGGGGGCGATGCCGTTGACGTTGACGCCTTGGGAGGCCCACTCGTTGGCGAGAGCCTTGATGAGAGAGCCGATGCCGGCCTTGGAGGCGGCGTAGCCGGGGACGGTGATGCCGCCCTGGAAGGTGAGGAGCGAGGCGGTGAAGACGATTTTGCCGGAGTGGCGTTCGAGCATGCCTTTGCCGATTTCGCGGGCGAGGATGAATTGGGAGTTGAGGTTGATCTCGATGATCTTGTCCCAGTATTCGTCGGGGTGTTGGGCGGCGGGGGTGCGGAGGATGCTGCCGGCGTTGTTGAAGAGGATGTCGACAACGGGGTGCTCGGCCTTCACGCGTTCGATGAAGGCGTAGAGGCTCGAGCGGTCAGAGAAGTCGCAGGCGTAGGGGTAGAAGTTGCGGCCGAGGGCGCGGACGGCTTTGCCGATGTCGCTGTCGGGGCCTTCCATTTGGGCGCTGACGCCGATGATGTCGGCACCGGCTTCGGCGAGGGCCTCAGCCATGCCACGGCCGATGCCGCGGCGGCAGCCGGTGACGAGCGCGGTTTTCCCGGAGAGGTTGAAGTAGTCGAGGACGCCCATGAGTTAGCCTTTGCAGTCGATCAAGATTTTCATCACTTCGCCGCCTTTGAGCATTTGCTCGAGGGCGGATTGGACGCCATCGAGCGGGTAGACGCCGGAGATGAGTTTGGGGATGGGGATGACGCCGGAGGCGGCGAGGTCGATGGCTTCGTCGAAGTCCTGGTGTTCGTAGACGCGCGCGCCGCAGAGTCTGAGTTCGCGCCAGAAGAACTGGAAGAGGTTGACGGCGGGGGGCTGGGCGAAGATGGCGACGATGACGACGCGGCCGCGGGTGCGGGGGAGTTTGGTCATCAGCTCGGCGCCGGCGGCGGAGCCGGAGACCTCGAAGACGACGTCGGCGCCGGCGGTGGCGGTTTGTTCGTTGACGAGGGCGGGGACGTCGACTTCGCGGGCGTCGACGACGGTGAGGCCGAGTTCGCGGGCGAGTTGGATGCGGAAGGGGTTGACCTCAGTGACGAGGACGCGCGCGCCGGCGTGTTGGGCAACGAGGGCAACGAGGGTGCCGATGGGGCCGGCGCCGATGACGACGGCGTAGTCGCCGGGTTTGACTTCGCCGAGGCGGACGTCGTGGCAGGCGACGGCGATGGGTTCAACGAGCGCCGCGTGTTCGAGGGAGAGGTTGTCGGGGAGGCGGTGGAGGGTGTGGGCGGGGACGGTCCAGAGGCCCTGGAGGGCGCCGGGGACGTCGATGCCGATGAAGCGGAGGCGCTGGCAGATGTGGGAGTGGCCGGCTTTGCAGGCGGGGCAGGGTTCGCCGCCGGTGCCTTCGCGGGCGAGGTAGGAAGAGCAGGGGTCGAGCGGCATGACGGTGACGCGATCGCCGGGGGCCCAGCCTTCGACGCCGGAGCCGACGGCGGCGATGGTGCCGGACATTTCGTGGCCGAGGACGGCGGGCGTTTTGACGCGGTGGTCCATGTGGCCCTGGAAGATGTGGAGGTCGGTGCCGCAGATGCCGCAGTGGCTGACGGAGAGTTGGACCTCACCGGGGCCGGGAGGTTTGGGCTGGCAGTCGCCGAGGCCCATGTTGAATTTTTCGCGGTATAAGGAGGCCTTCATAACGAAACCAAAGTATATCGGGTTTGGGTTTGGGGACCCAGGGGGTTGGCGGGGGCGCAAGGCGGGGTGGCGCGAGGTTGATGGGTGAGCCGGGAGGCGGCTCGCGGAGAAGAGGTCGTCCGGCGATGGAATGCCAACGACAGGACCCGCCCACCCCCGCCCCGGCCCCAGTGAGTGCAGGCCCCGCGATTCCGGCGCCCGCCGCCCCACCTGTGAGGCCGCCCACCTCCCCTCCCCGCGAGCAAGGGACAGGGGTGTGGAGCACCTCGAACAGGCTGAGATAACAACCTCGCGGAGAACGGGACCAGGTAGGATTGCGTGGGCAGGGAGAATGCGTGGGTAGGGAGAAGGGCCGCGGCAGGGGCGCGTGTTACCCTGTCGGTTTCGCTATGAGACTGAAAGACAAGATTGCGGTGATCACGGGCGCGGGGGCGGGGATTGGCGAGGCGACGGCGGTGCGGTTTGCCGAAGAGGGCGCGCGGCTGGTGTTGAACGATGTGCATGCGGAGAATCTGCAGCGCGTGGTGGAGCGGGTGCGGGGGATGGGCGGGGAGGCGGTGGGGGCGCTGGCCGATATTAGCGTGGAGGCGCAGGCGGCTTCGATTGCCGATGTTGCCGTGAAGACGTATGGCGGGATCGATGTGCTGGTGAACAATGCCGCCAACTTCACGCAGATGGGGCTGGAGCAGGCGACGATGGCCGACTGGCAGCGGGTGTATGGGGTGAATGTGTTTGGGACGGCGATGGTGACGAAGTATGCCGTGCCGCATATGAAGGCGAAGGGCGGGTCGATTGTGATGGTGGCGTCGATGAGCGCGTTTGTTGCGCAGCCGAATTTTACGAGTTACAGCACGAGTAAGGCGGCGGGGGTGATGATGACGCGGTCACTGGCGCTGGATTTGGCGCCTTTTAAGATTCGGGTGAATAGTGTGTGTCCGGGGTGTATTGTGACTTCGGCCAGCCACCGGGAGGTGGACCGGTTGGGGTTGAAGTTTGAGGATTGGTATAACGACAACGCGGGGAAGCATATGTTGGGGCGGCTGGGGGAGCCGGTGGAGGCGGCGAATGCGATTTTGTTTTTTGGCGTCAGAGGAGGCGAGTTTTATAACGGCGGCGGAGTTGATGGTGGATGGGGGGTATGTGCATTGGTAGGGCCCCCCGGGCCACCCAAAAACACAGATAAACGGATCTGTTAGGGGTGATTCAGTGGCCAAGAAACAGCCACCCTTCAAAACCGAGGCGCAAGAGGCTGAATGGTGGGCGAACCATCAGAACCTGATCGCGGATCGCTTCGAGCAAGCCAAAGCAGCGGGCAAGCTCAGCAACGGAAGCGTGGCGCGAGTTGCCCGCGAGCGGGCCAGCCAAGGCGGAGCGTCGCCGACGATTACAATCCGGCTGGCACAAGATGACCTCACGCGAGCCAGGGCCTTCGCCGCCGAGAAGGGGTTACGGTATCAGACGTACCTGAAGATGCTGCTGCACCAAGCTCTGAACTCCGAGGAGAAGAGGGCGGGCCGCCGGTAGCTGAAGGTGAGTTGCTGGCAGGGTGGGGACAGCCGGCCTTCGCGGAAAGAAGCGGGGTGGTTCTCACCGGTGACGGAGAAACGGTGCCCCACGAACCCACGGAGGTGCAGCAGCAACGGACTGCAAAGAGTCAAGATAGTGGAAGAGGCCCCCCCCCCCCCTCCCCCCCTCTTTCCCCCCGGGCAGTAGGCCTGATGCCTCGACGGTGAGGGCGACTGGCGGCCGCGCCACCGGGTGCTGCAGTCGCGATTGCGGCAGCCCGAAGATTCGGCGGAACGACGAGCCCTGGATGCTGGGATGGCAGAAAATCGAGTGGGATCTGCTCACGTTTAGGGCCGCCCCCTTCGCAAGCTGCTGAACAGTTAATCGCGGGGGCGCCGCTCGGACGGAGGAGGCCCCTGTCGCTAGACGAACTTATAGGTGCCGGGTTTGGGGAAGGGTTGGCGCGACATGGGGGAGTCGTAGCCGGTGACTTCCTTGGGGGAGAGGTCGAGTTTGGAGTTCATCATCATGTCCCAGGTGAGCTCCTGGCCGGAGTAGGCGGCTTCGCGGGCCATGATGCAGGTCATCGTCGTTTCGGCGACGGAGGTGGCGTGGTTGATGTAGGGGCCGGTGCCTCGGATGGAGTTGACGAGGGCGACGTGTTCGGCGACGTAGTCCTTGATGTCGGGCTGGGCGCCGAGGTCGCGGCAGTTGGAGCGGCCCTTGGTGCCGATGACGAGCTCGCTCACGTTTTGATAGAGGCCGCGGGGGTATTGGCGGCAGTAGCTGGACATGCGGACGCCGTTGGCGAAGACGAAGTCGGTGGCGAGGTGGTCGTAGATGTTGCCGTGGACGTCATCCTGGGGACGCCAGGAGACGCCGCCGTAGGCAGTGGCTGAGATGGGGTGGGTGCCCATGACCCAGCAGATGACGTCGATGTTGTGGAGGTGTTGTTCGACGACCTGGTCGCCGCAGAGCCAGAGGTTGGAGTACCAGTTGCGGTGCTGCCATTCGGAGTCGCCCCAGTTGGGTTTGCGGCCGGCGGCTTGTTGGATGACGGGGGTGCCGACCCAGTAGGCGTAAGTGGCGAGGACGTCGCCGATGACGCCGTCTTTGATCTTCTTGATGGTTTCCTGGTAGGAGCGGTTGAAGCGGCGCTGGGCACCGCTGACGACGGTGAGTTTGAGCTCTTCGCTCTTTTTGGCGGCGCGCATGAAGCGCTGGACGCCGACGGGGTCGGTGCCGAAGGGCTTTTCGCAGAAGACGTGCTTTTTGGCTTCGACGGCGGCTTCGAAATGGATGGGACGCCAGCCGGGGGGCGTGGCGAGCATGATGATGTCGACGTCGGTGGTGAGGAGTTTCTTGTAGGCTTCGAAGCCGACGAAGCGCATGTCGGGTTTGACGTTGACGCGGCTGGCGATGGCGGCGTTGCGGGAGTCCTCTTTGAGCCAGCGGAGGTTGCGTTCGAGGTTGTCCTCAAAGGCGTCGGCGAGGGCGACGACTTCGACGTTGGGGTCGCCGGTGAGGAGGTCCTGGATGGCCTGACGGCCGCGTCCGCCGACGCCGATCAAGCCGGCCTTGAGGCGGGCAGGGGCCTGGCCGCGCACGAGTTCGGGGCGGATGATCTGGAAGGCGGCGGCGCCGCCGAGGACGGAGCGGCGTGTTAAAGAAAGGCCGTCGAAGGTCCTTTGAGGGGTAGGGTGGGAGGTGCTTTGGGTGGCGTTTGCGTTATTGTGGGAATCGTTCATGAAATGATCTCCGGCGCGCCTATTCTAGCGCTGGAGAAGAGAGAAACATAGCCCCTGTGTCCAACCCGCAACCGCTTTCTGGAATCTACGCAGCCTTAGTGACGGCCCGCCGGCAAAATGGCGAAGGCCCTGATATTCCGTCGACGATCCGCATTGCCCGCTTTGCGCGCCAGCATGGCTGCGCGGGCGTGGCGGCGATGGGGGCGACGGGAGAGTATTTGGATTACTCGACGGCGCAGCGCATCGAGCTGGTTGAAGCGCTTGCGGCGGAGACCGACATTCCGCTGATTGTGAACTGCTCGCACACGGTGTTGGACGATGCGATTCGGATGGGGAAAGCGGCGGCGGATGCGGGGGCGACGGCGCTGATGATTATGCCGCCGCCGTTTTTCCATCACGATGCCAAGCAGTTGAAGGCCTTCTTCGCGGGCTTCGCGGGGGCAATGGGGAGCGGCTGCCGCTGCTGCTGTATAACCTGCCGGCGTTCACGGATTGGATTCCGATTGAGATTGCCGAGGAACTTTTGGGCATGAAGGTCTACCAGGGCATCAAGGACTCGAGCGGAAACCGGGAGTATTTTGACCGGCTGTTGGAGACCAAGCGCTCGTCGGGGTGCATGGTGTTTGTGGGCAACGATGTGTTGTTTGTGCACGGGCATGCGATGGGGGCCGATGGGGGGATTTCGGGGTGCGCGGTGGCGGTGCCGGAGTTGATGATGCCGCTGCGGCGGGCGGTGTTGGAGGGGGACCATACGCGGACGGCGGAGTTGAGCGAGCACCTGGCGACGTTCATCAGCTGGCTGGACAAGTTTCCGGTGCCGGTGGGGATTCGCGAAGGGCTGGCGGAGCGGTGTTTGGGGGTGGGTCCGCATGCGGTGCCGGCGAGTCCGGAGATGGAAGTGAATTTGAAGGCGTACCGCGAGTGGTTCACGCCGTGGGTGGAAGAGTTGGAGCGGATGGAGGGCTGAGGCGATGACACCGGAAGAGTTCCGCCGGGCGGCGCATGAGGCGGTGGACTGGATGGCCGATTACATGACGCACATCCGGGAGCTGCCGGTGTTGCCGCGGGTGGCGCCGGGGGATTTGATGCGGGCGCTGCCGGGGTCGGCGCCGGAGGAGGCGGAGTCGATTGAGAGTATTTTGTCCGATTTTCGGGAGCTGATTGTTCCGGCGAACACGCAGTGGAACCATCCGCGGTTTCACGCCTACTTCAGCGTGAGCGGCGCGCCGCCGGGAATTCTGGCGGAGATGTTGATTGCGACGCTGAATGTGAATGGGATGGTGTGGAAGAGCTCGCCGGCGGCGACGGAATTGGAGATGGTGACGCTGGGATGGCTGCGGGAGTGGTTGGGGTTGCCGGGGGAGTTTTTCGGGTTGATTCACGACACGGCGTCGTTGTCGTCGATGCATGCGTTGTTGGCGGCGCGGGCGATGGTGGCGCCGGAGTCGAGGGTGGAGGGGACGCCGAAGGGGCTGGTGGTGTACACGAGCGAGCATGCACACTCGTCGATTGAGAAGAGCGGGATTGCGATTGGGATCGGGCAGAAGCATGTGCGGAAGGTGGCGGTGGGCGAAGGCTATCGCATGCGGGTGGATGCGCTGGAGCAGATGATCGAGGAAGACAAAGCGGCGGGGTTGCGGCCGTGCTGTGTGTGCGCGACGGTGGGGACGACGTCGATGGCGAGTGTGGATCCGGTGGCTCCGCTGGCCGACATTGCGCGACGAGAGCAGATGTGGCTGCACGTGGATGCGGCCTATGGCGGGAACTTCGCGGTGTTGCCGGAGATGGGGCATCTGCGCGAGGGGTGGGCGGAGGCGGACTCGATTGTGGTGAACCCGCATAAGGGACTGTTGACTCCGATTGATTTGAGCGTGTTGTATACGCGGCGGCCGGAGGTGATGCGGGGGGCGCTGTCGCTGGTGCCGGAGTATTTGAAGACGGCGACCGATGGGGAGATGGCGAACCTGATGGATTATGCCGTGGCGCTGGGGCGGCGGTTCCGTTCGCTGAAGCTGTGGTTTGTGATGCGGGCGTATGGGCGGAAGGGGATGGAGGCGTACCTGCGGGCGCAGTTGGCGATGGCGCGGGAGTTGGAGGGATGGGTGAGGGCGGATGGGCGGTTTGAGGTGTGCGCGCCGGTGGAGTTATCGCTGGTGTGTTTCCGGTTGAAGGCGGGCGATGATGCGTCGCGGGCGCTGATGGAGGCGGTGAATGAGAGCGGGCATGCGTTTTTGTCGCACACGGTGTTGGGGGGGCGGTTTGTGATCCGGCTGGCGATTGGGAATTACCAGACGACGGCGGAGGATATGCGGGGGACGTGGGCGAAGGTGCAGGAGGAGGCGGGGCGGCTGGTGGGGTAGCGGGCGGCGCGTGGGGCGGGGCTGGCTGCGGCGGGGGAGAGGCGGTTAGTGGGCGGATTGGAAGGCGGGGCGGGGTTCGCCGCTGACGCGTTCGTCGAGGTGTTTGATTTCGCGATCGAGCTGGAGGAGGGAGTCCTGGATGACGGAGTAGTTCTCTGAAGACGCGGCTTCGGCGGCGAGGGCGGCGCAGCGGGCGACGTCGAAGGCGGCGATGCGCTGGGCGGAGACCTCGAGTTTTTGGGCGAGCAGGCGGAGTTGGGCGACATCCATGCGGACGGCGGCGGAGTGGAGTTTTTGGAGGCGGTCGGGGGCGAGTTGGAGGAAGAGGATGGCCATGCCGGCGAGGAGGTCGGCGTCGGAGTGTTCGTGTTGCTGGGCGAGGGACTGCGCGGGGGGCGCGGGCTGAGGGGTGCGGCGGCCGTAGTTTTCGACGGTTTCGATGAGGTGGGCGGGGGAGACGGGTTTGGAGAGGTAGTCGTTCATGCCGGCGTCGAGGCAGCGTTCGCGGTCGCCGTTCATGGCGTGGGCGGTCATGGCGACGATGGGGAGGTTGCGCCAGCGGTCGTTGGAGCGGATGGCGCGGGCGGCCTCGATGCCGTCGAGTTCGGGCATTTGGACGTCCATGAGGACGAGGTCGTAGTTGCGGACGCCGAGGGATTCGAGCGCCTGTTTGCCGTTGGCGGCGACGTCGACGATGTAGCCGCGTTTGCGGAGGACGGCGGTGACGACCTTCTGATTGACGAGGTTGTCTTCGGCGAGGAGGACGCGGAGGCGGGGGAGGGCGTTGGCGAGGTTGGGATTGGAGTCAGTTCCCTGGACGACGGGGCGTTCGGCGGGGGCGGGGGCGCATTCGAGGGCGGGTAGTTCGACGCGGAAGCGGCTGCCGGAGCCGAGTTCGCTTTGGACGGTGAGGCGGCCGCCGTGGAGGTCGACGAGGCGGTGGGTGATGGCGAGGCCGAGTCCGGTGCCGCCGAACTTACGGCTGATGGAGCCGTCGACCTGGGTGAACTCCTCGAAGATGGTGGCGAGCTTATCGGCGGGGATGCCCATGCCGGTGTCGATGACCTCATAGACGGCCATGCCCTGGCCGGGGATGGAGGCCTTTTTGAGGAAGACGCGGAGATGGACGGAGCCGCGTTCGGTGAATTTGACGGCGTTGCTGAGGAGGTTATAGAGGATCTGGCGGAGGCGGAGGGGGTCGCCGAGCATGCGGGCGGGGATGTCGGGGGCGATTTCGAGTTTGAGGTCGATGCCTTTGGAGCGGGCCTGGGCCGAGACGCTGCGGACGCAATCGCCGGCGACCGAGCGGGCGTCGACGGGGATTTTTTCGAGGAGCATGCGGCCGGCCTCGATTTTGGAGAGGTCGAGGATGTCGTTGAGGAGGGAGAGGAGGGTATTGGCGCAGCCGTGGGCGGTTTCGAGGTGTTCGCGCTGTTGGGAGGCGGGATTTTCCTCAAGCAGGATTTCGATCATGCCGAGGACGCCGTTCATGGGGGTGCGGAGTTCGTGGGAGATGTTGGCGAGGAACTCGCTTTTGGCGCGGCTGGCGGCGAGGGCCTTTTGCATGGTCTCTTCGAGCTGTTCGGTGCGCTGGCGGATTTTATCTTCGAGGCCTTCCTGGTATTCGCGGACCTGATCGCGGGACTGTTTGAGCACGTCGATCATGGCGTTGAGGCTATGGCCGAGGTATTCGACCTCGTCGCCGGTGCGGGAGACCTGGACGGGTTCGAGGCGGCCGTCGCGGACGGCGGAGATGCCGCGCTGCAACTGGTGGAGGGGTTTGGCGAGCAGGTGGTGGGTGTAGAGGGCGACGACGCCGCCGACGACGCCTAGGACGACGGCGAGGAAGACGAGTTTGCTGGGGTCGAACTCATTGCGCATGAGGTCGAGGCCGAAGTAGACGCACGATACCCAGGCCAAGAGTAAGGTGGTGAACACAGAGTAACGCCGCGCCAGCGAGCCCTTGGCGGCTGGCTGCACTTCGGGCGTCGTTCCCTCTGGACGTAAGTCCATATATCCTTGATCCCATAAAACCAGCAGAACGCATATGGACGATTCACCTTAGATTCGGTTCGATATGCCTGTAGGGTGAGGAAATATTGAGCATTTCCGTAGATCTCCGCAATCGGAGCGTTTGCATGCTCTGATAGACTCGGAGCAAGCGCACGCCGCCTTAGATGAGACCCTCGTCCCGCCTCGCTGTTTCGCTTTTTGGAGTCCCACTGAAAACCCCAATCATCGCGGCCTCTGGTACTTTCGCGTACGGGGTGGAATTCGAGGGGTTGCTGGACTGGGAATGGCTGGGGGGGATTGTGGTGAAGGGCCTCTCCAGGGAGCCGATTGCGGGGAACCCGCCGCCGCGGTTGTGGGAGACCGAGGGCGGGATGATGAACTCGATCGGGCTGCAGAACATTGGGGTGCGGGCGTTTGTGAAAGACAAGCTGCCGGGGCTGCGGGGGGCGGGGTGCGCGGTGTTTGCGAACGTGTTTGGGTACCAGATGGAGGACTACACGGAAGTGGTGCGGGTGTTGGAGGATGCGGAGGGGTTGGCGGGGTATGAGTTGAACGTGTCGTGCCCGAACACGAAGCATGGGGGGGTGCAGTTTGGGGCGGACCCGGGGATGTTGGGGGAGGTGGTGCGGGCGGTGCGGGCGGTGGCGAAGCGGCCGCTGCTGGTGAAGCTGTCGCCGAATGTGGCGAAGATTGAGCCGCTGGCGCTGGCGGCCGAGGAGGCGGGGGCGGACGGGATCTCGCTGGTGAATACATTTATGGCGCTGGCGATTGACGCGCGGACGCGGAAGCCGAGGATTGGGGCGGGGTTTGGGGGGCTGTCGGGTCCGGCGATCAAGCCGATTGCGCTGCGGATGGTGCATGAAGCGTGGCGGGCGGTGAAGATTCCGGTGGTGGGGTTGGGAGGGGTGGCGTCGGGGGAGGATGCGGCGGAGTTTTTGATTGCGGGGGCGACGGCGGTGGAGGTGGGGACGGCGAGCTTTTGGGATCCGCGGTCGTGCGAGCGGATTGCGCGGGAGTTGGATGGGTTTTTGGGGGATGAGGGGACGACGGCGCGGGAGTTAGTGGGGACGCTTCAGCGGTAGGGGGTGGGGAAGCGGGGCGCTCAATCGGCCGGCGTGGCGGTTGCGCCGCCTCTGCTGGAGGGCCCTTTGCGGCGAATGAGCGCCCCAATCTCGCCGCCGGGTTCATCGCCAAGCCGGTGGCGAATGAACTGAATTATGTCTTCGGGTCTCGTGTCATTTTGCAGTTCAAAGTCCGGGAAGGCCTCCTCGGCAGCCATCCCCAGTTCGACAAAATCGAGGCTGTTCAGGTTTTCGAAATCCATATGGTCGAGTCCTCCAAGCGGCGGCACGCTGGATTGGCGCGCATGAGGCGATCATTCCAGCGCGGTTTTCCAACAGCAAACGACCAACAAGAGGGGGAATCGAGGTGTGGCCCCTACTTCACGGACTCGATCATCTGGATTTCCTGCTTCAACAGCCTATTTACGATCTCGCCAAGCGGCACCCCCTTCTCGGCGGCGCGTTCGGCGAAATATTGCTGAACATCCGGGCTCAGATAGATCGGCAATCGAAGTTCGGCGCCAGGGCGGAAGAACTTGCCCCGTTCGCCTTTGCGGAAGTCGTATTCAGGTTTCATGACTGTTCCTCGTAGTCGCGAATTTCCGCTTTTGTTGGTCTTCTTGCGGAAATCACGCGCACTCGACCTCGCTCCCCGGCCATCCACTCGAACGTGTGGATCACGAGCGCGTATTGCCCACCCGCGTCCTTTCCCAGCGTAATCCACCGAACCTCGGTTTCGCTGTGGTCTTCATCGGCGATCGTAACCGCCAGCGGGTCCAGGAACACGGTTGCCGCCCGCTCAAAATCCAAGCCGTGCTTGGCGAGGTTGGCGTCAGCCTTCACCGGATCCCACTCGAATTCAAAACGAAACGCTGCCATCGCTGGGCTACAGTCTAGTCTAAACGGGGATAGTAGTCGCAAAACGGTGAAGTAGAAGGGATGGGCGAACGGGGCGAACCGGAGAGGCGTGTGTGGCGGGACTCTTGAGAAGCGGTTGGTGAGAAGCCGTTGGCGTTTTTCCGCCTGCCGCTGCAGTAGATGGGAGGGGATATCTGAAGCCGCAAGTTAGGCGCGAGCGGGGGCGGACGGGATTTCGCTGGTGAATCCATTTATGGCGCTGGCGGTGGATGCGCGGACGAGGAAGCCGCGGATTGGGGCGGGGTTTGGGGGGCTGTCGGGTCCGGCGATCAAGCCGATTGCGCTCAGGATGGTGCACGAAGCGTGGCGGGCGGTGAAGATTCCGGTGGTGGGGTTGGGAGGGGTGGCGTCGGGGGAGGATGCGGCGGAGTTTTTGATTGCAGGGGCGACGGCGGTGGAGTTAGTGGGGACGCTTCAACGGTAGGGGTGGTGGTCAGTAGGCTTCGCCGCGATTGTCGATGCCGAGCACACGGATGAGATCAGGCGGCTGAAGAGAGAAAAAGACCCGCCATTTGCCGACCCGAAGACGTAGTTCGCCGGGCCGGTCCTTGAGGGATTTGACATCGCCCCGGCCGGTGGCAGCGAAGCGCACCAGTGCCGCATCGATCCGCGCTTGCACAACACGATCCAGGCGCGCCAAGTCGCGCACGGCGGCTGGGCGAAACACGACGCGGCGTATCACAGGCCGAGCCGGCGCCGCACCTCTTCCAAGGGGACGTCGTCGCCCGGTTCGGCGCGGGCTTGATCCAGTTTGGCCGCAGTCTCGGCATCGAGGATTTCCTGCTCGCCGAGTTCGGCAAGGAAGGAAATGGCCACTTGTACGTCGCTGTCGGGAAGGGCATCGACCAGCGATTGAAGGCGGTCGCGGTCGGAGGACATGGCTCCATTGTAGCTATGCGGGCGGTGAAGATTCCGGTGGTGGGGTTGGAGGGGTGGCGTCGGGGGAGGATGCGGCGGAGTTTATGATTGCGGGGCGACGGCGGGGGAGGTGGGGGCGGCGGCGGGGGAGTTCGTGGGGACGCTGGGGCGGTAAGGGGGGGCGGCAAGTAGGATGCCTCACGAAGTGCGTTGGGCGGCAGGGAGCGCGTACACTGGTGGCATGCCCGACGCCCGACATATGACCGCGATCATTGAACGCGAGGATGACGGATTCGTGGCGCTGTGCCCGGAGTTGGATATTGCCAGCCAGGGCGCGTCGATTGAAGAGGCGCGTGCGAATCTGGTTGAGGCGCTGACGCTGTTCTTCGAAACCGCATCTCCTTCGGAGGTCACGCGGCGATTTCGCAGCGAAGTATTCGTAACGCACGTCGAGGTGCCGGTTGGGTAGACTTCGGGTCCTTTCCGGCTCTGAGGTCTGCGAGATTCTGGAACAACATGACTTTGTAGCGGTCCGGCATCGGGGGAGCCACCGGATCATGCAACGGCAAGTGGATGGCACCACGATCACGGTTCCGGTGCCGCTCCATGACCCGGTGAGGCGAGGGACCTTGCTGAGTATCATCCGGCAATCAGGACTCGCGAAAAGCCTCTTTGAGACTGCATGATCGGAGGAGGCTCGATCGCGACGGCGTGGTCCAGCGAGATGGGCGGAGGGGACGACGGCGGGGGAGTCAGTGGGGACGTTAGGACGGTAGGGGGGTGGGTAAGATGCTGGTGTGGTGGGCGAGCCGGGTTGGGCTATTGTGGGGTCACATGCGGCAAGTTGTGATTTTCAAGGGCGAAGACGGGCAGTGGGTGGCTGAGTGTTTGAGCCTGCCGGGTTGTGTGGGCCGGATTCGCGAGGCGATTCAGCTCTACATTGCGGTTCTGGAAGAAGATCAGTTGCCGGTTCCTGAAGAGCGATTCGATACGCTGCTGGTCGCCGTGTGAGCAAACTCGCGTGGGTTTCTGGGCGATTGGGCGCGGTCTGTTAAGGGCGAGCACCGTGGCATGCTGCCGCAGTTTCGGAGGCTGGGCCGCGAGGCGGATGATTCGAGCTGTTCGCCGCGTGTGAAGGGCTTTGGGTGGTCCTTATACGGGCTTTCTGACGGGGGCTTTGTCGGTCTTCTTCTGCTGCGTTTGTTTCTGTTTCGTCAACTGCTGCTGCTTGTTCTTCTCTTTGTCTTTCTTGCCGCCCTTGTCTCCCATGGCTGCTCCTTTTTGAGCGATTGCGAGTTGCCGCCGGAATCGCTGCGCGGTTGATCGAGGGTCATCGCCGCGCCCCAACGCTAGCACAGTTTCGGCCAGGAGGCGTCGTTTGGACCGGGAGAGAGATGCGGCCAGGCAAGGCGATTGGGGGCGGCGCGCTACACTGAATTCCTCATGACGAGACTGATGTTGGTGGTGGCGCTGGCATTGACGATGGCCGTACCGGTGTGGGCGCAGACGACGGTGATTCGGGCGGCGCGGATGGTGGATGTGGTGAATGGGCGGGTGTTGTCTCCGGCGGTGGTGGTGGTGAGCGGGGAGCGGATCCGGACGGTGAATCCGGCGGCGGCGCCGGGGGACGCGGCGGTGGTGGATTTGGGCGATGTGACGCTGGTGCCGGGGTTCCATGACATGCATGTGCACATCCTGATGCCGGATGGGACGACATATCGGCGGGCGATGGTGGCCGAGGAGGCGGGGTACGGGCTGCTGAGGTCGCTGAAGAACGCCGAGCAGATGCTGATGGCGGGGTTCACGACGGTGCGGGAGTTGGGGCAGTTGCAGGTGACGCGGGAGCTGCTGGCGGTGTCGATGGGGAGGGCGGGGGATGCGGGTTGGATTGCGTCGCCGAGGATTACGGCGGCGGGGCATGCGATTACGATTACGGGCGGACATATTGATCCGGATATGCAGGCGGCGATTGTGCCGGGGCTGTTCCGGTTGGGTCCGGAGATGGGCGTGGCGAATGGGGTGGATGAGGTGACGCGGGCGGTGCGGGAGCAGATCAAAGCGGGGGCGCGGGTGATCAAGATTTCGGCGACGGCGGGGGTGATGTCGGTAGAGGATTCGGTGGGGGCGCAGCAGATGACGGATGCCGAGATCCGGGCGGCGGTGGAGGAGGCGGGGCGGCATGGGGTGAAGGTGGCGGCGCATGCGCATGGGGCGGAGGGGATTCTGGCGGCGGTGAAGGCGGGGGTGGCGTCGATTGAGCACGGGTCGATTTTGACGGACGAGATCATTGCGCTGATGAAGCAGCGGGGGACGTTTCTGGTGCCGACGACGCACCTGGCGGACACGATTGATTTGAGCGGGGCTCCGGTGGTGGTGAAGCAGAAGGCGGACGAGGTGTTGCCGCTGGCGAAGGCGAGCGTGCGGAAGGCGGCGCTGGCGGGGGTGAAGATTGCGCTGGGGACGGATGCGCCGCTGGTGCCGTTTGGGGAGAATGCGAAGGAGTTTGGGGCGATGGTGGCGCGGGGGATGACGGCGGCGGAGGCGCTGCGGGCGGGGACGGTGAATGCGGCGGAGTTGCTGGGGGCGAAAGACCGGGGGCAGATTGCGGCGGGGATGGTGGCGGATTTGGTGGCGGTGAAGGGGAATCCGCTGGAGGATGTGCGGGCGACGGAGCGGGTGGTGTTTGTGATGAAGGCGGGGCGGGTGTATAGGAAGCCGTAGGGGGCTATTTCCTTTTGGCCGTCCACTCGGCGTTCCCCATTTCGGACGAGGCGCTGCCTTTCATGGAGTCGCCGTCGACTTTGCCGGTGAGCTGGTAGGTCATGGAGCCGCCTTGGGGCCGGTCGCGCTGGATGGTGAACTTCAACTCGTTGCCTTTCACCCGACCCGTTTGTGATGGTGAGTTTGCGGGAACCGCCGTTGAAGGCGAAATCGCCGGTGAGTTTTTCGCCGTCGACTTGGAGGGTGAGGTCGGCGGTGACTTCCTGGCCGCCGGGGCCGGGCATGGACCAGGTCCAAGAGCCGGCGGGGCCTTCCGCGGCGAGAGCGGCGGCGGCGAGGAGGAGGGCGAGTGCGAGTGTGCGCATAGGGGTGGGATGACGGCGTGGCTGGTTGCGGTGCATTATTCTGTGGCCGCGGAGCGCCGTGGTATTGTTCCAGGCACGCGGGGGCGGGTGGCGGTTGGCGGGCGGCCGCTGGCATGAGTGGGGGAATGGCGCGGGTGTTTGGGAAGCTCAGGGAGGAGGCGGGATGACGCGGCGGCAGTGGGCGGGAGTCGTGTGGCGGGCGGACTGCTGGCGGGGGTGCGGGCGTGGGCGGCGGGGGGCGAGGTGGTGGTGCCGGTGCATCATGTGTTGGACCGGCGGGCGGCGTGCCGGGCGCGGCATGTGCGGGACTTCTGGGGGCGGATTTGGCCGCAGGCGGTGGCGGATTTTGCGCAGTGCGGGGTGCGGTTGGCGGTGACGTCGGGGGAGGGCGAGGTGGAGCGGCCGGCGTGGCGGACGCCGGTGGTGCAGGGGTTGCGGCGGGGGTGTCTCAATGTGGTGGTGACGGACCGGATTCCGGTGCAGTGGGATGGGGGTCGGGGGCTGGCGGGGGTGACGGCGATGTATCGGGGGCATGCGATGTGCATGATTGCGATTGCGCGGGCGCACGGGCACCGGATTCCGTTTGTGGCGACGAATACGTGCACGCATGAGATGCTGCATGCGGTGCTGGGGGATGTGTTTGAGAACCGGCCGGCGGGGTGGCGGGGGCAGGCGCGGGAGTCGCGGGTGGATGCGGTGGCGACGGGGTTGTGGTGGGGTGGCGGGATGGCGGGGGTGAAGGTGGGGGCGGGGGGTTTTTGGGGCGGTTGGGGGGGTTGATAAATAGTGTGGCCCTGAGTAGACTAAGTCACCATGCCGGTGCGTTCCAGACTATTTGTTGGGGGATACACTCCAGGCCGGACTGGCCGCGGTGTTGGACTTACTCAAGGCCGCTGGTTACGCCGGGGTGGAGATCTTCCAGAAGCCTGCGCGCTTCCACCGCTGAGGGTGTTGGTAGCCTTGGCTGTTGAGACCTTGGGTTTACTGGGGGGCTCGGAGCGCATCAGGTGGCAGGGGGTTCGCCAAAGGCAAGGAAGCCGTATTTGTATATCGAGTATTGGCGGTTCGGAGGAGGCGCTCGCACAGGGGTTGACACTGGCGCTTCACTATCATCATTTGAGTAAGCTGCCGAGCTAGAGGCCGCTGTCGAATTGCTGATGAAGCGGCCCGAGTTGAAATGGCTTCCTGATACGGCTCACATCTTCATCGGCCGGCAGACGACGAAGCATGTGATCGATACGCTGTTCAGGCCGGAGTTGTTAAAGAGAACGGTTGCGATCCATCTGAAAGACTGGAGCCGTTGGACGCTTCCCGGCCGGTCGTGTCTCCCGCGACGAGCCACCGCCTTTCGAATTCGCGGTGCGAAGACGACTTCTACCCGCAACTTGCGTCCGTCCTGTTGAACTGTACACAGGCCCATGAAGCGTTGATCTGTTCCCTTGTTTCGTCAACAGGACAGCCCACTATCCGGGGAAGAGCGGCCAGGGTCGGATTCAACGATCTGCTAAGCCGGGATGAAGCGAAGAGGGTTGCACGTTGCGGCTAAAGCCAAAGAGGCGTATGTGGAGGTAGCAGGGATTGAGTCCGAGTCGACTTTGCTTGCTGTGCCCGTTCTGAACCGATTTAACCCAAATCTCGTGCGGCAGGTCTGGTGTTTCGGCGTCCCCGCTCGGGTGTGTCAGAAGGTGGCGAAGCATCCCCTGCCTTGCTGCGACCGTGGGGACGCAGTCGATGTGTATCTGACGGAGAAGGCTGAGCCCGCGGCGCAGGCGGCAGCTGACCACGGCGTTTGAAAGCAGCAAGGGTTGTTGGATGAGGCGAAACTCGTGACGCTCCGGGGTGACCAGTGGTCACCAGCACGCGCGTTAAGGCGACGGGGATTGCGTGTTGCCTGGGCCAGACGGGCCGTCGTTCATCGCCTGACTCAGCGGAGGCGGCCCCGAAAAGGCGCCGACCAGTTCAGTGAGCCAAACGTTATCGTAGTGCCGACGCCGCTTCGATCGCGATGATCAGCGCATCGGGGTTGTTCGCTGCCGGAACCCGATCGGCCAGAACGGGGAGATCATCTTTTTCTGCGAAGACGACCTATGGTGGAAGCCGTAATGCAGGTGGGCAGCCAGCGCTGGACATTCGATGAGGACCAGCTGAGGAATGCCTCACGCTGCCCATGAGCTCAGCAACCCGACCCGCGTTGATACAACACCCCCTGCTTGGGCGGACCGCAGATAGGGCTGGCTGATTGTGGGCGCCAACCCGCAGTGAGATGGGGATTTCGGGGGACTCGACTATGGGATGTCCCGAGTCATCGCGGACGGTGTTTGAGCGCGGCAGCGAGTTCTGGAGGAACTGGAGCGCGGATGCCCGGGCAAGGGCGTGGACGAATCATCGAAAGTACGTGGACGCGGGTGTCCTCCGGACGCACTGACTACGTGAGCTGCCTGTGGAGGTGAGAAGCGATGCTGAGCGCGCTCTTGCTGACTTCCGGGCCAACCTCACGCAGTGGACGTGCGCGATTGTGGACATCATGATGCCAGTGCCTGATGGAGGGAGGAGGCCCCTCAGATGGCCTTCGACCGGCATCCATCTTGCGAACCAATTGGCAAGGATCGACCGGGCTGCCGATCATTCTTCACCAACCAGCGCATGCGCATCTTGAATCAGGCGGAAATTTTGCTGAGCCTTGCCTGTTGTAAGCATGGCAGTGCGCCATCCGGCGAGTGGCAGGCGAGCCTGACATGATGCCGAGGCAGAGCCATCTGGCGTGATCCCTGGACCGCCGCGCAAGCCGCTGGACGTCTGAGGCGCAAGCCAGATTCTGAGCAGAGGCCTCCACCCCGCAGCACCCGGCCCCCGAGCAGGTCACCAAAGCGCGCAAGAAAGGCCCCCCAGGCTTTGCCGCGGAGTTGTCAGTTGATTCCTTTGGGCAGCCAACCGCGCCGGGTGCTTAGTCGGACCCCCCCCCTCCCCCCGGGGGTTGGCCCCGGCGCCCCCCCGGGGCCGGGGGGCCCGGGCCCCCTTGCTCCGTTGGGCCTGCTCACCTCGTGGAATCGAATCCGGCGTCGTGATGCGGGAAGAGTGGGTGGGCGTGAGGTGAGTCGTTCGGTCGTTCCCTAGGGTGGGAGTTCGCTAAACAGGAGGGTGTAGCCGTCGCGCGGCCTTTTTTTAAACTGGGCTTGCCCCCTTGCTCCTGGGCCGATACGCCCGTGAAGACAAACATCAGCCAAAAAAGCCCCACCCCCGCACCCAGCACTCCTAGTGAGAGGAGAGCGCAGATAGAAGCGAAGGCCACTCGTTCGGTGCCGCTACACCCGAACCACTGTGCCTTTGCCCGACGCTGGGAATTGCGCACGAGGCCAAGACGAGCACGACGCTGAGGAGGGGATCATGCTGGCGGCGATGACTATGGATTGGAAGCCGTAGTGGTCGGCGACGTAGCCGATGATGTAGGTGCTGAGGATGGTGCCTAGGCCGGCGGCGGTGCCGGAGAGGCCACTTACTGAAGCTACGGAGGTGGATTCGAAGAGGTCGGCGGGGAGGGTGTTGGCGATGGTGGAGCCGGCGGCGTAGCAGAATGTCGCGACGCCGAAGCAGGCGGTGATGACCATGAGGTCGTTGGTGTAGGCGGCGGGGATGAGAAGCGCCATGCCTAAGCCGCCGGGGACGAAGATGGCCTTGCGGGCCCATTCGACGCTCCAGCCGCGGTGGACTAAGAAGCTGGAGAGGCCGCCGCCGGCGTAGTTGCCTAGGTCGGCGCAGAGGAAGGGGACCCAGAAGGCGAGGAGGCTTTCCTCGAGTTTGAAGCCTTTGGAGGTGAGGTAGATGGCGAACCAGTCGGTGATGAAGAACCAGACGGGGTCGCAGAGGGCGCGGGCGGCGATGGCGCCCCAGGTTTGGGGGTAGGCGAGGAGGTCGCGCCAGCGGGTGGGGGCGGCGGGGGAGCCGGGGGTGGCGGAGGGTTCGGCGTCGTCGACGCGGACGGGTCCGACGGCGTAGCGGCGCCAGGCCCAGGAGCCACAGGAAGCCGAGGGAGCCGGTGAGGACGAAGGCCCAGCGCCAGTTGCCGGACCAGGCGGTGATGCCCAGGACGATGGCCGGGGCGAGGGCGGCGCCGATGGAGGAGCCGGAGTCGAAGATGCCGACGGCGAGGGCGCGTTCGCGCTTGGGGAACCATTCGGAGACGGCTTTGGTGGCGGCGGGCCAGTTGGCGGATTCGCCGAGGCCGAGGAGGAAGCGGAAGGCGCAGAAGCCGCGGAGTCCGGTGGCGAGGGGTGTGGCCATGGCGACGATGGAGTACCAGGCGACGGCGAGGGAGAGGCCGCGGCGGGTGCCGAGGCGGTCGACCATGCGGCCGGAGAGGGACTGGCCGATGGTGTAGGCGATGCGGAAGGAGATGACGATGAGGCCGAAGTCCTGGTTGTTCCAGCCTTGTTCGGTTTTGATGAGGGGGGCGAGGACGGAGAGGGTTTGGCGGTCGATGTAGTTGATGACGGTGGAGAGGAAGAGGAGCGTGACGATCCACCAGCGGTAGTGGCGGCTGAGCGCGGCTGGGGAGGCGGGCATCGTCGAGCCATTATAGGTGGTCACGGGGGGCGGGGCTTTTGTGGGCGGGAGTGTTGCGGCGTAGGATACAATCGCCCGCATGGTTCGAATCGTTACCCTTGCCCTGGTGGGCGCGCTTTCGCTGGCTGGCCAGCAATATGATTTGCTGCTGAAGGGCGGCACGGTGGTGGATGCCAAGAACGGTCTGAATGCCGTGCGGGACGTGGCCATTCGCGATGGGAAGATTGCGGCTGTTGCCGCGAACATTCCGGCGGGGCAGGCGTTGAAGACGGTGGATGTGACGGGGCTGTATGTGGCGCCGGGGCTGGTGGATCTGCATGTGCACGTGTTTGCGGGCGAGGGGCGGGAGTATATGGGTGAGTCGAGCGTGATGCCGGATGACCATAGCTTCCGGTCGGGGGTGACGACGATGGTGGATGCGGGGTCGTCGGGGGCGAAAAGCTTTACGCGGTTCAAGTCGCGGGTGATCGACAAGTCGAAGACGCGGGTGTTGGCGTTTCTGAACATTGTGGGTACGGGCATGGGCGGCGGGTCGGATGTGGAGCAGAATGTGGCCGAGCTGGATGCGAAGTTGTGCGCGGAGCGGGTGAAGCAATATAAAGGCACGATTGTTGGCGTGAAGACGGCGCATTACCAGGCGCCGACGTGGGCGGCGGTGGACGGGGCGCTGGCGTGCGCGGGCGAGGCGGGGGTGCCGATTATGGTCGATTTCGGGAAGTTTTCGCCGGAGCGGCCGCATCAGGAGCTGATCACGAAGAAGCTGCGGGCGGGGGATATGTATACGCATGCCTACCTGGCGTGGGTGCCGATGTTGGACAAGCAGGGCAAAGTGAGCGATTACCTGCTGGAAGGGCGGAAGCGGGGCGTGCTGTTCGATGTAGGCCATGGCGGGGGGAGCCTGGTGTTCCGCCACGCGGTTCCGGCGATGAAGCAGGGCTTCTGGCCGGATTCGATTTCCACGGATTTGCACATTTCGTCGATGAATGCGGGGATGAAGGACATGACGAACGTGATGTCGAAGTTCCTGGCGATGGGGATGCCGATGCATGAGGTGATTGGGCGGTCGACGTGGAACCCGGCGCGGCAGATCAAGCGGGAGGATCTGGGTCACCTGAGTGTGGGCGCGGGGGCGGACATTGCCGTGCTGAGCGTGTTGAACGGGAAGTTTGGCTACACGGATTCGTATGCGGCGCGGCTGCGGGCGGACAAGAAGATTGTGGCGGAGATGACGCTGCGCGATGGGCGCGTGGTGTGGGATCTGAACGGGCTGAGCCGGGAGGATTGGGACAAGCTGGGCGAGTATACGGCGCAGGGGGATGGGCGCTGGGATGCGACGCTGGGACAGTCGGTGCGGGAGCGGAAGTAGGGGGGCGCGCGGGGCGTGTCACGGCAAACCGGCCAGGGGCTGGACGCGGTGAGCAGGCGGCTGCTGCTGTGGACCGCCCTGCCGGTGGCGCTGGTGATGGTTCAACTGGCGCGGAGGGGGACGGCGGTGAGCTTTCCGGTGCGGCGGCCGGGCGGGGCGAGGCCGTTCACGTGGCAGGAAGCGCCGGTTGGCTTTGTTCTGTATGGCCTGATGGCGTATGGGGTGACATGCGTCGTGGTGCTGATTTTGTGGGCGTTGGGGCGGTTTGTGGGGGAGGAGATGAGGCTCCGGAGGCGAGGTCGCCGCTGATAGATTTATCTGAGTGTCATGTCATCAACAATGACGGGGCAGCAACAACTATTTTTCATGTGTTTTCAGTGACTTGCTTCAAAAATCTGTCACTCCCACCAAATCTGTGCTAAAAATAGAAGGCGGAACGGGCGCTCGTCCGGTCCGCACAACCGAGTTTTCGGCGCGCAGGCGGCCGTAGCAGCCGCCGGAGGGCAGAGTCAACGGGCTCGCCCGGGCGCACTGACATCAAGATATTCTCGAGCAGCAGTATTTGGATTCACTGGAGGTCAAACACCCATGGCAATGAACATCCGCCCGCTCTACGACCGGATTGTCGTAAAGCGGATCGAAGAAACCGAGACGATGAAGGGGGGCATCATCATCCCCGACACCGCCAAGGAGAAGCCGCAGGAAGCGGAAGTGGTCGCGGTTGGCAAAGGCCGCCGCCTGGAAGACGGGAAGCTGATCGCCCTGGAGGTCCAGGTGGGCGACCGGATTCTGTTTGGCAAGTATGCCGGCAATGAGATCAAGATTGACGGCGAGGAGTACCTGATCCTGCGCGAGGACGAAATCCTTGGCGTGTTGGATACGGCGGAAGCCCCGTCGGGCAAGAAGACGAAGGCCAGCTAACGCTGTCCGTAACCAGAGTTCAGAAGAGACATCAGGAGTAATCAAGCAATGCCAGCAAAATCTATTACGTACGGCGAGAATTCCCGTCAGGCGATCATGCGCGGCGTCAATCAGCTTGCCGACGCGGTGAAGGTGACCCTCGGTCCGAAGGGCCGCAATGTGGTTATCGAGAAGAAGTTTGGCGGGCCGACGATCACCAAAGACGGTGTGACGGTGGCCAAAGAGATCGAGTTGAAGGATCCGTTGGAGAACATGGGCGCGCAGATGGTGCGCGAAGTGGCATCGAAGACGTCGGATGTGGCCGGTGACGGCACCACGACGGCGACGATTCTGGCGCAGTCGATCTTCAAGGAAGGCGTGAAGGCGGTTGCGGCCGGGGCCAACCCGATGGCGCTGAAGCGCGGCATCGAGAAGGCCGTGGACGCCGTGGTGGCGGAAGTGCAGAAGATGAGCGTGAAGGTCGAAAACGACCAGAAGATCGCTCAGGTGGGCACGATTTCGGCCAACGGCGACGCGACGATCGGCAACATCATTGCCGAGGCGATGAAGAAGGTGGGCAAGGACGGCGTCATCACGGTGGAAGAAGCCAAGACGATGACGACCGAGCTGATGACCGTGGACGGCATGCAGTTTGACCGCGGTTACCTGTCGCCGTACTTCATCACGGACGCCGACCGGATGGAAGCGGTTCTCGAGGATCCCTACATTCTGATCCACGAGAAGAAGATCTCGAACATGAAGGACCTTCTGCCGCTGCTCGAGCAGATTGCCCGCGGCGGCCGTCCGCTGCTGATCATTGCCGAGGAAGTGGAAGGCGAAGCGCTGGCGACCCTCGTGGTGAACAAGCTGCGCGGCACGCTGAATGTGTGCTCGGTGAAGGCTCCTGGCTTCGGCGACCGCCGCAAGGCGATGCTGGAAGACATTGCGATCCTGACCGGCGGCAAGTCGATCATGGAAGAGACCGGCATCAAGCTCGAAGGCGTGAAGCTGGAAGACCTGGGCCGGGCCAAGCGCGTGACGGTGGACAAGGACAACACGACCATCGTGGACGGCGCCGGCGAGCAGAAGGCGATCGAGGGCCGCATCAAGCAGCTCCGCGCGCAGATCGACGAGACCACGTCGGACTACGACCGCGAGAAGCTGCAGGAGCGCCTGGCCAAGCTGGCGGGCGGTGTTGCGGTGATCCGCGTGGGCGCGGCGACCGAGACGGAAATGAAGGAAAAGAAGGCCCGCGTGGAAGACGCGCTTCATGCCACCCGCGCGGCGGTGGAAGAAGGCATCGTTCCGGGCGGCGGTGTGGCCCTGGTGCGTGCGGCGACGGCGCTGTCCGCAGTCAAGGCCAGCGGCGACGAGCAGATCGGCGTGAACATCATCATGCGCGCCTGCGAAGAGCCGATGCGGCAGATTTCGGGCAACGCCGGGTTTGAAGGCGCGATCGTGTTGGAGAAGGTGCGTGGGAACTCCACGTCGACCTTCGGCTTCAACGCGGCCTCGGGCGAGTATGAGGACCTGGTGGCGGCCGGTGTCATCGACCCGACCAAGGTGACGCGCTCGGCCTTGCAGAACGCTTCGTCGATCAGCGCGTTGATGCTGACGACCGAGGCGATGATCTGCGAGATCCCGGAGAAGAAGGCAGCTGGTCCGGAGCCGGGCCACGGCCCCGGCGGCATGGACTACTAGACGCTAACCGCGTCGGGCCCCCCGCCTCACGGCGGAGAGACGGTGTGCCGATCCTGAACAAGCCCGCTCCCTTCGGGGGGCGGGCTTTTTCGTTGGGGGGAGCAGGGCGAGGGCTTTGGTTTGTCGGGCTTGGGTTCAGCGCCGTGTTTCGCTTGGGTCAGGAGGCGTAGACTGGTGGCTGGAGCCTCATATGGAAACGGTTGCTGTTCTGATTGCCATTTTGAATGCCTTGTTTGTGGCCCTATTTCTTCCGCTGGTGTTGTCGTGGAAGGGTTGGCAGGAAGAGCCAAGGCCGGCGGTAAGGGAGCGTGTCACATTAGAGGTGTGGGGGCGGCGGGCCGGAGGGGTGGTGGGGGGGTGCTCGCCGGGGGTTCGGCGGCCCCGCTACCCCCCGGGGCCCCGTGTCAAGGGGCTCAGCTCCCCCGGTGGCCGGGGGCACATTCTGATCAATGCAGTTTTGAGCGGACGGTGCCGCTGACGGCTGGGATCCGAATTCGGAAGTCCTGTTGGGGTCGCTGCGCTGGGGACATGGCGGAACTGGCTGGTGAAGGAGCAGACGGGGGCGCGGGTGTTGGTGATGAAGGGAGGACGCCGTTGCGGTGCGGCAGGGGAAGGGGCTGTGATGACGCGGCCGTGCGTGGTGGACCAGGAGCTAAGGGACGGGGAGGTGGTGAGCCTGGGCGGGTCGTCGCTGACGGCGGTGCTGACGCCGGGGCATGGAGGGCCGTGACGCAGGTGGATGTGGAGGGTGAGCCGGCTGGCGTGTGGTGGGAGTCGACATCAATCCGGGGACAAGCTGGTGGGGAACGGAGTATCCGGGGATTGCGGCGGATTTTGAGAAGGCGTTCCGGGTGTGGAAGTCGCTCGCGTGCGACATCTTCCTGGGTGCGCATCCGGAGTATTACGGGATGGCGGAGAAGTTTGAGAGGGCCAAGAAGCAGCCGGGGCGGAATGTGTGGATGGATGCGGCGGGTTACCGGGCTTACATTGCGGAGCGGGAGAAGGCGCTTCAGAATGAGCTGGCGCGGCGCAGGGGTGTGTGTGTTGTAAGGAGGGCTGAAATCCTGGCTCTGTTGTGCTGCTGCTGGTCCGTGCCGGCGGCGGCGCAGATTTTGTATGGCGGGCTGGTGGGCAACGTGACTGACTCGTCGGACGCGGCGATTCCCAACGCCAAGGTGAGCATTGTGCATGTGGCCACGGGGACGACGCGCGATGCGACGACAACGGAGGCCGGGTTGTTCCGCTTCCCCACGATCGCGCCGGGGGCGTACACGTTGACGGTGCAGGCCAACGGGTTCCGGGCGTTCTCGCAGACGGGCATTGAGGTGACGGCGAATTCGCTGACGCGCGTGGACGCCAAGCTGACGCTGGGCGAGGTGAGCGAGAGCGTGAATGTGGAGACCAACGCGATCACGCTGCAGACGGACCGCGCCGAGGTGCGTCACGAGGTGGACCAGAAGACGCTGGAGAACATTCCGGTGCCGGTGGGGCGGAATTACCAGATGCTGCTGGGCACCTTGCCCGGCTTCAGCCCGCCGCAGAACGCGCACTCGGTGCCGGCGAATCCGACGCGGTCGGTGCGCTATTCGGTGAATGGGACGAGCGACCAGAACAACAATGTGCGCATCGACGGGACGACCTCGTACAACCCGAACCTGCCGCATATGACTGGGATCAACCCGACGCTGGAGTCGATTGATGTGGTGAACGTGGTGACGAACTCGTTTGATGCCGAGCAGGGGCTGGCGGGGGGAGCGGCGATCAATCTGTCGCTCAAGTCTGGTGGGAACGATGTGCATGGGGCGGCGTTTTTGCATCACTTCAACCAGAAGCTGAGCGCCTATCCGTATTTCAGCGATCGGAATGCGCCGCGGCCGAAGTACATTTACAACCAGTACGGGGGGACGGTGGGCGGTCCGATCAAGAAGAACAAGGCGTTCTACTTTGTGAGCTACGAGCGGACGACGGAGCGGCAGAATGCGCAGCGGTATTTGGATGTGCCGACGGCGGCGATGAGGGCGGGGGATTTATCGGGCTCGCCGACGGCGATTTACGATCCGCTCACGGGCGCGGCGTTCAATGCGGCCAATCAGAATGCGTTTGCGCGGGACCGGACGCCGTTTCCGGGGAACCGCATTCCGCAGGCGCGGTTTTCGGCGCCGAGCCGGAAGATTCTCTCGCTGCCTGACTGGGCGCTGCCGAATGCTCCGGGGCAGGGGGCGCTGGGGATCAACCTGAACTACCTGGCGGCGATTAACTACAAGTACAACCGGGATCAGATTGACGCGAAGACGAATTTCAACCTGAGCGAGAAGTGGACGGCGTTCACGCGGATGAGCTATTTGCGCTACACCACGGACAACCCGCCGCCGTTTGGAGTGCTGGCCGGGCCGGGTGTGCATCCGACGGACAACCGTCCAGGGAACGGGTTTGGGGCGACGTATTCGGGGACGGTGTCGACGACGTATGTGTTGTCGCCGAGCCTGGTGGTGGACGGCTACTTTGGCGCGATGCTGCTGGATACGAATGCGCTGTTTCCGGACCTGGACCAGAATGTCGCGCGTGATTTGCTGGGGATTCCTGGCACCAACGGGAGCACGACGTTCGCGGGCGGCATGGTGCGGATGCCGATTGATGGATTTTCGCCGTTGGGCAACGAGAACAACTCGCCGTTCTTTGGGCGCGATTACCAGTATCAATACGTGGCCAATGGGAACTATTCGCGGGGGAGCCATGAGCTGCGGTTCGGCGCCGATGTGTATCAACTGCGGTTGAACCAGGGTGTGGCGAACGCGGCGGGGGCGGTGGGCGGTCCGGCGGGGGGCTTCACGTTCCGCAACGCGACGACGACGCTGCGGGGCGGAGTGGCGGCGAACGACTACAACACGATCGGTTCGTTTTTGCTGGGGTTGTCGCGGGAGTCGGGGCGCAATGTGTTGTCGACGGATGAGTACAAGGTCCGGGCGAATTTCTACAGCCTGTATATCCGCGACCGGTGGCAGGTGAATCCGCGGTTGACGCTTTCCTATGGGATGCGGTGGGAGTTCTATCCGATGCCGGTGCGGCCGGATCGCGGGCTGGAGCGGTATGACTTCAACACGAACGAATCGATTTTATGCGGGCTGGGTTCGACGCCGAAGGATTGCGGGCTGAAGCAGAGCAAGAAGCTGTTTGCGCCGCGCGTGGGGCTGGCGTGGCGGGCGACGAACACGCTGGTGTTCCGGGCGGGGTACGGGATCACGTACGATCCGTTCAGCCTGGCGCGCGACCTGCGGGCCAACTATCCGGTGCAGTTTGTGCAGAACCTGGGGTTCGACACGACGTGGTCATGGTCGACGACGCTGGATCGCGGGTTGCCGGCGAGTCCGGTGGTGGCCGAGCAGGAACGGCTGCCGCTGCCGCTGACGGCGGCGTTCATCACGGCGGATGACAATTTCAAGCGCGGGTATGTGCAGTCGTGGAACGCGACGCTGGAGAAGCAGTTGGGGCAGTGGATCGGGTCGGCGGGGTATGTGGCGACGCGGTCGATCCGGCAGACGGCGTTTTTGAATGCGAACTGGGCGGATTTGGGGACGGGGCAGGCGGGGCAGCAACTGGTGCGCAAGTTTGGGCGCAATGCGGCCACGACGTTCATCGGGCATGTGGGGACGAACAAGTACGACTCGCTGCAGGCGCGGCTGCAGCGGCGATTCCGGGGCGGCTATCAGGTGCAGATGTCCTATACATGGGGCCATTCGCTGGGCTATGTGGCGGAGAATTCGGTTTCCCGCCAGGGTGAATCATCCGTCGTATTGGGGATTGAACTATGGCTCGACGCCGCTGGATATCCGGCACAACGCGGTGATCAGCAGCGTGGCGCAGTTGCCGTTTGGCAAGGGGGCGCGGTGGGCGAACACGGGCGTGGCGGCGGCGGTGTTGGGCGGGTGGCAGTTGAACGGGCTAGCGCGGTTCACGACGGGATCGCCGGTGACGCCGACGGCTCCGGGGACGACGTTGAACGCGCCGGGCTCGGGGCAGTTTGCCGATTGCACGGGACCGGTGGCGACGATTGGCGAGCGTACGCGGTGGTGGGACCGGACGAACCTGGCCGATCCGAACGCGGTGAGTCCGAACGTGGCGCGGTTTGGGACGTGCGGGACGAATGTGCTGCGGACGCCGGGGCTGATCAACTTCGATATGGGGTTGTTCCGGCGGATCGATATTAACGAGCGGGTGAACGTGCAGGTGCGCGGGGAGGCGTTCAATTTGTCGAACACGCCGCATTTTGGGAATCCGAACGCCGATATTTCGTCGAGTAATTTCGGATTGATTGGAGGAGTGAAGAACACGGGGCGCGAGGGGAACGACCAGCGGTTCTTCCGGATTGGGATACGGGTTGGGTTCTAATGAAGGCATGAGGATCACGGGTGAATTGGTTCTGCTCGTGTTGGCGGGCGTGTTCGTTGTGAACGCCGTGCTGGTGGGCTTGCCGTTGCGCAGGCTGGCGCGGCGGGTGTATCCGGACAGTCTGTTGCTGACGCTGGCGCTGGTTCCGGGGCTGAGCTTCGTGGCGCTGTGGTGGCTGGCGTTTGCGGGCGGGGAACGGGTTCAGCGGCGCTCGTCGATCCAGGTTCCGGCGGGCGATGTGACGTGATGGGCGGTGGCTAGGGCGTCGGCGCGGGGGCCGCTGGGGGAGATTACGGTCACCTGGCCTTCGCGGGTGACGCGCTGGCCGGTGCGCGGGTCGAAGATGTGGCCGGGCTGGGCGTCGTTGCCTGAGGTGGAGATGCAGGCGTTGGCGAGGGTGATGGTGCGGCCTTGCGCGGCGACGCGCCAACCCTTGCCACTGACGCAGATGTCGCCGCTGAGGGCGACGAGGGCGCGTTTGATGCCTTGCTGGCGGAGGGTGTGGAGGGCTTCTTGCGCGGCGTAGCCTTTGGCGATGCCGCCTAGATCGAAGCAGACTCCGTTGAGGGCGATGCGGCGGCCGGTGAGGGTCACGCGCTGGTAGCCGTGGAGAGCGGGCGGCGCGGGCATGTGGCGGGTGAGGGCGGCGAGGGTGGGGTCGTAGGCGCCGCGGGTTTCGCGGGCGAGGGCGAGGGCTTGGGGGAGGATGCGGGCGAGGTCGGCGGTGAGGGTGGCGGATTGGGTTTGGCAGAGGCGGTTGAGGTCGCTTTGGGGATTGTAGTCGGAGAGGGCGCGGTCGATGGCGGCGATGCGTTGGAAGGCGGCGCGGGCGGGGGTGGCGTCGGGGGCGTCGAAGAGGATGCGGACGAGGGTGCCCATGTGGGGCTCGACGGCTTCCTGGCGGGTGGGTTGAGGCGAAGGTGGGTTGTGCGGAGATGGGCGCGACGGCGAGGGCCGCGAGGAGGCCGCGTGGAGGGGAGAAGCCCGGCGCTATTCTTCGGCCACGCCATTGTTCCAGTATTTGAACATGTCGGCGGCGGTGGGCGTTTTGACGGGGCGGACGAGGCGGAAGCCGAGGCCGAGGGCGTCGGTGTGATACCAGATGCTCTTGGGGAGTTGGGGGTCCTGGGCTTTCCAGGAGGGATCGCTGCTGGCGCGGGCGCCGCAGCGGAGTTTGTCGGGGGTGTCCTGCCAGGACCCGCCACGGGCGACGTGGGGGTAAGGCGTGGTGGAGGGAACCCAGGGCATGAGGGAGAGGGCCGGGGCTTTCGAGTAGGTGGCGGCGTCGTATTGATCGAGCGTCCATTCCATGACGTTGCCGTGCATGTCGTGGAGGCCCCAGGCGTTGGGTTTCTTTTTGCCGACGGGGGCGTACTGGCCTTTGGAGTTGGCTTCGTAGACGGCGTACTCCTTGATGGCGGCGGCGTCGGGGCCGAAGGAGTAGGCGGTGGTGGTTCCGGCGCGGCAGGCGTACTCCCATTCGGCTTCGGTGGGCAGGCGGTAGAAGTGGCCGGTTTTGGCGCTGAGCCACTGGGCGTACTTGTTGGCGGCGTGGTGGGTCATGGAGATGGCGGGGAAGCCATTGAGGCCCATGCCGAAGCTCATCTCGACGTAGGGGCGGGTGGGGCGGCTGACGGCGTCGAGGGTGGGGTCAGAGCCGGGGGTCTCGTTGGCCTGCTGGGAGAACATGAAGAGGCGGTATTCGTCCCAGGTGACTTCGTGGGCAGCCATCCAGAAGGCTTCGAGCTTGACGCGGTGTTGGGGGCCTTCGTCGGGGTTGCGGCCGGCTTCACCGGCGGGAGTGCCCATGAGGAACTCGCCGGCGGGGATGGGGAGCATCTCGTACGACACATCCGTGCCGGGGATGGTGTGCTTGTAGGGCTTGCCGGGGCGGTGACGGGCTGTGCCGCGATGCGCTTGTGGAGGGCGTCGACGGTGACCTTCTCTTTGGCGGGGTCGACGGGGCCTTTCTGAGACAGGAGCAGGCCGGCGCCGAGGGTGGCGGCGCAGGCCAGAAGCAGAGCCGGCCTCATGCGAACTTGGTTTTTCCCGGGCGGGCGAGCGGGGGGACGTTGACGGCCTGTTTGCCGTCGAAGCCGGCGGGGAAGAGCTCTTCCTGGGAGTTCATGGCCTGTTCCCAGGTGATCTGCTGGCCGGTGTAGGCGGCCATGCGGCCCATGATGGCGAGCATGGTGGAGGTGGCCATCCAGATGCCGTCGTTGATGGGTTCGTTGCGGCGGATGGAGGAGAAGAGGGCGTCGTGTTCGGCCTGGTACATGTCGTTTTTGACGCCGGTGAAGGTCCAGTTGGTGGAGCCTTCGATTTTGGGGAGCGGTCCGCGGCCGATGGTGGCGGCGCCGGAGGAGCCGAGGATGTAGTCGCCGTTTTCGTTGTAGCAGCCTTCAATCTGGCGGCAGGCGAGGAAGGCGCGGACGTTGTTGGGGTAGAGGTAGTTGACCTCGAAGTGGTCGAAGATGTTGCCGCCTTCGGCGGGGATCTGGCGGCCGCCGACGGCGACGCAGGAGAGGGGCGGCTGGTCTTTCATGGCCCAGGCGATTTTGTCGACGCTGTGGACGGCTTGTTCGACGATGCCGTCGCCGCAGAGCCAGGTGAAGTTGTACCAGTTGCGCATCATCCACTCGTTGTCGCTGATGCCGGGGGGGCGTTGGGAGGCGGGGGGCATGGGTTTGACGGGGCTGGTGTAGTAGGTGGCGTAGTAGGCGAGGAGGTTGCCGATGGCGCCGCCGTGGAGTTGAGCGAAGGTTTCGCGGATGTGGGTGGAGTAGCGCCAGCAGAAGCCGGTGACGAGGGCGAGGTTTTTCGCCTTGGCGATGCGGGCGGTTTCGATGACGCTGCGCACGCCGGGGGCGTCGACGGCGACAGGCTTTTCGCAGAAGACATGCTTGCCGGCTTCGACGGCGGCGCGGAGGTGCATGGGGCGGAAGCCGGGGGGCGTGGCGAGGAGGACGACGTCGACGCCGGATTCGATCACCTTTTTGTAGGCGTCGAGGCCGACGAACATATTGGCTTCGCTGACCTGGACTTTGTCTTTGAGGGTGCGGGCGAGGCGGTTGAGTGAGTCGTCAATCTGGGTTTTACTGATGTCGGCGACGGCGACGAGGCGGCTGCCGTCGTCGGCTTTCAGGGCTTGGGAGGCAGCGCCGGTGCCGCGTCCGCCACAGCCGACGAGGCCGACCTTGATGGGTGTGGCCTGGCCTCGGAGGATGGCGGGCATGCCGGCGGCGAGGGCGGAGGCGGCGCCTGTTTTGAGAAAGTGACGTCGTGCGGAAGCGGCAGTGGGGAGACTCATGGGAAACTCTGAGTCTACTATTTTGGGGCGGCCCGCGGGGCGGGAATTGGGTGGGGTGGCGGGCGGGAAGTGGTGTTGAGTGCGGGGCGGGAAATGGTGGGGAGGTTGGCGCGGAAAGTGGCGCCGCGGGCGGGGGCTAGGGCTGGGCGGGTTGTGGCGTTGAGGGCAGGGCGGGGCGGTGGCGGGATCGGGTTTGAGGAAGCGGGCCAGGACGTGGGAGAGGTGGCCGAGTTCGACGGGTTTGGAGAGATAGTCATCCATGCCGGCGTCGAGGCAGCGTTGGCGCTCGCCTTCCATGGCGTTGGCGGTGAGGGCGATGATGGGCGTGTGTTGCGCCGGGAGTTCGGTGCGGCGGATGGCTTGGGCGGCCTGGTAGCCGTCCATGCCGGGCATCTGGCAATCCATGAGAATGAGGTCGAAGGTGGACTGGGCGACGCGGTCGAGGGCCTCCTGACCATCGCCGGCGGTGTCGATTTCCAGGCCGAGGCGGGCGAGCATGCGGGCCACGACGAGTTGATTGACGCGGTTGTCCTCGACGACGAGGACGCGGGCTTTGGGGAGCGGCTTCGATGGCGGCGGGGCCGGGTTCGAGGGGCGGCTGGACATCGGTGAGGGGGAGGGGGAGTTCGAACCAGAAGCAGGAGCCGCGGCCGGGCTCGCTGTCGGCGCCGATTTCACCGCCCATGCGTTCGATGAGGGAGCGGCTGATGGAGAGGCCCAAGCCGCTGCCGCCATAGCGGCGGGTGTTGGAGGAGTCGGCCTGGGTGAATTTCTCAAAGAGGCGGGGCAGCATGTCGGGGGCGATGCCGATGCCGGTGTCGCAGACCTCGACGCGGAGGCGGCAGGTGCCGGTGGCGGTGAAGGCGGAGACGCGGAGGGTGACGCCGCCGGCGTGGGTGAACTTGACGGCGTTGCCGACGAGGTTGACGACGACCTGGCGGATGCGGGCGCCGTCGCCGAGGAAGCGGCGGGGGGTGGCGGGCGGGTAGTCGAGATCGAGGCTGATCTGCTGTTCGAGGGCCTTGGGCCGGAGCAGGTCGATGGCCTCGCGGCAGACGGCTTCCAGGGAGAAGGGCTCGCTGGCGAGGACCATTTTGCCGGCTTCGATGCGGGAGAGGTCGAGGACGTCGTTGACGATGGTGAGCAGGGAGTGGGAGGAGCCGCGGATGATGGAGGCGTATTCGCGCTGGGTGGGATCGAGTTGGGTTTCCTCGAGGAGGCCGCACATGCCGAGGATGCCGTTCATGGGGGTGCGGACCTCGTGGCTCATGGTGGTGAGGAAGTCGGATTTGGCCTTGGAGGCCTGTTCGGCCTGGAGTTTGGCCTCGGCGAGTTTGTCTTGGAATTCGCGGCGTTCGGTGACGTCGCGGGAGTGGGCGACGACGCCGTGGATGCCGGGGACGTGGAGGAGGTTGATGAGGTCGGTTTCCATCCAGCGCCAACCGCCGTCGCGGTGGAGGGCGCGGTGGGGCGCCTGGACGAGGCGGCCGGGGTTGGCGAAGGACTCGTCGATGGCGTTTCTGATGGAGTCGCGATCGCCGGGGTGGATGAGGTCGAAGATCTGGCCTTCGACGTCACCGGGGCGGTAGCCGAGGCGCTTTTCCACGCTCTTGTTGGCGTAGGTGATGCGGCCGCCGCGGTTGAAGATGGCGACGATGTCGGCGGAATGGTCGACGATGGCGCGGAAGCGGGCTTCGCTGCGGGCCAGTTCGCGCTGGTAGCGCATGTGACGGCGGATGAGGACCGTCAGCAGGAGCATGACGATGGCGGCGAGGACGCCGACGGGAAGCAGGAACTCCCATTGGAGATAGTAGGGCCGCGGCACCTGGAAGGAATAGGACGTTGTGGAGGGGAGGGGCTCGAGGGGGCCGCGGGTTTGGATCTGAAAGCGGTGTTCGCCGGGACGGAGGCCGGCCACAGTGAGTTCGGTGGCTTGGCCCCAGTCCGACCAGGGTTTGGAGTCCATGCGGTAGCGGGTGCGGATTTCGGTAGGCGGGTCGGCGCCCCACTGGCTGACGGGGCGCCAGCGGAGGATGGTGAATTGGGGTTTGGTTTGGGGTTCGGCGAGGATGGCGCGGGTGCGGCGTGTGGCGGCGTTGAGGCGTTGGGAGCAGTACAAGCCGCCGCCGAGGGAGCCGACGCAGACTTCGTGGCCGCGGAAGGCGATGGGCCAGAGGTGGAGGTTATCGAGGCCGGAGGAGGCGTGGAAGCGGGTCCAGTGGCCGCGATCGAGCATGGAGAGGCCGGTTTGGGTGGTGGTCCAGAGGCGGCCGTTGAGGTCGGCTTTGACCTCCCAGATTTCGCCGCCGGCCAGGCCGTCGGAGACGCTGACGCGTTGGAGCCGCGTGGTGAGGAAGAGAGGCCGTTGCCTGGGTGGAGAACCAGAGCGTGCCTTGGCTGTCGACCTCCATGCTGAAGACGGAGGTGCCTTCCATGCCCTGTGTGCGGTCCCAGTGGCGCCAGCGGCCGTGGTGGTAGAGGCTGATGCCGCGGCGGGTGCCGAAGTAGAGCTCGCCGCGGGGGCCTTCGGCCATGGAGAGGACATGGCTGGAGGCGAGGCCGCGGCCGGCCAGCGTTCGAACTTTCCCTTGGAGAGGCGGTAGGCGCCGGCGGCGAGGGCTTCGGTGGGGGCGCCGACGCCGGTGCTGAGAAACCAGAGGGCGCCATCGCGGGCGCGGTAGAGGCGGTGGATGGAAGCGTTGGTGAGGCCGCCGGCCTCGTCGAAGTGACGCCAGTGATGGCCGTCCCAGCGCCAGGCGCCGCCAAAGCCGGCGCCGCTGACCACCCAGACGTTGCCCTGCTCATCCGCGCGGACGCCGGTGGTCATGGTGACGGCGACGCCGCCGAGACTGTTGAGAAGCTTCCAATCGCCCTCGGGGGAGCGGACGGCGACGCCGCCCATGGTGGCCAACCAGAGGCTGCCGTTGGAGTGGAAGAGGACGTCGTGAACGGTGCGGGCCAACTCGCTGTAGTGGGGAGGCATGACCTGGCTCCACAACTGGCCGGAGCGGCGCCAGAGGTAGAGGCCGTGGCCGGTGGCCGACCAGAGTTCGCCATTGGGGCGGAAGCGGAGCAGGGAGACGTGGGGGGGAGGGGCGAAGAGGAGGCGTCCGTGGCCCGGTGAGGATTTCGCCATCGCGATTGACCACGACGCGTTCTCCGCTGGGGGCGACGGCGAGGGCGGAGATGACGTGTCCGCTCATTTCGGGAATCTGACGGGGCGGTGATCCGGGCATCCACTCCCAATAGCCGACCTGGAAGGGGGTGATGTTGACGGCGAGGCTGGCGCCGTGGCCGGGGGCGCCGTCGAGGGCATGGATGTCAATCGGGTGGCCGCTGCCGCCGGCGGCAGGGGGGGCGGGCAGGACGAGGGTGTGGGAGTCGTCGCTGACGCGGTAGATGCCGTTGTGCGTGCTGAGCCATGCCGCCTCGGAGCGGGTGGTATGAAGCCTGCGTGAGGCCCAGGGAAGCGACCTCAACTCGGGCGGCAGGGTCGACAGGTGGCGCCCATCCCAGAGGTAGGTACGGCCGGTGCGGCCGACGATGAGCATTGCTTTCGTTCCGAGCGGGGCGGCATAGGCGGCGCCCGGTTCGTCGTGGGGGAACGGGACGTCGAGGCGCTGGAATCCACGCGAACCGCCGGCGTAGATGCCGCCGGTGAAGAGGGCCCACAAGCCGCCGGAGAGATCCTGGCTGAAGGCGAGAAAGCCATGATCGGGCAAGCCGTGTTCGGGCGTGATGGGATGGAAGGTGTAGCCGTCAAACCAGGCCAGGCCGGCGGTGGTGCGGACCCAGACCTCGCCGGAGGGGAGTTCGATGAGGTCGAGGACTTGCTCGGAGGGGAGGCCGTCGGCGAGGCCGAAGCGGACCCAGTTGCGGTCGTCGATGAGGCCGCCGGCGAGCGCCGCCGGGCAGGCGGACGAGCGCGAGGGGGAAGCCAGGAGCGCGATCAAGACGCAGGAGCGGTAAAGCATTTGTGCCTTCTGCCAATTGCACACTACAAGTGTACGTATCGGCCCGCGATCCTGAGAATCTCAACATTCTCAGCGCCAGTCAATGGTGGGAGGCGGGCGGTGAGGGTTGCACGGTGGGGGCCGGGCGGACTCAGCGCGTTGGGAGGAGGGCGCAGCGCGCGGCTGGGGAAGGCGCAGGGCAGCCGGTTAGAGCCTGCTGGATTTGTGCGAGGCCCGGCGGAGGAGGAGCCCGATGGTCCCGATGAGCAGCAGGGCGCCTGAGGCGGGCTCTGGCAGGGGGTGGAATTGGACGTCGAGGCTGGCTTGACGAACAAGAGGACGAGACTGGTTGTCGTAGACCCCCACGTTCCCTGCGATTGAAAACAAAAAGGACTGGCCGTCAACGGGAATGGCCATCGGGTCGCTTAGGAACGAAAGAGACTGCTCGCACCAGTCAGATCCGCAGAGGAAGGGATCGCCCACGAAGTTGAAACCTGGCCCGCTGAAAGTCCATCCCTCGCCGGTATCAGCGCCAATCCCAGCCAACCGTATGTTCGTCTCGAACCAACCTATCTGCGGGCCAGGGATGAACACGGTCGACGTGGATTGCGCTGTCATGTATGCGTAGTAGGTGGCGACATTGTCCCGTGGATCGACATTGGCTGACAGGCGGATGAGGCCGGGACTCGCAAGGGCCGTGGCGCCTCCACTTGAATCTGGCAGATACGAGCAAAACGGTGATTCGGACACGGAGGCAATCGCCATACCTGTCAGCGAGGAATCGTCATCGGTGACAGTGTTGCAGGTACCCACCGATACGCTCACAGAGGCCATGCTGCCGGCCCAGGCGGGAAGGGTGAGTAGAAGGGCGGCGAGTGCGGGTCGCAACTTAGGGTGCATTTGAGTGTCCTTTTATCCTTAGTTTGCTTGGGCGGCAAACTGGACTTGGCCATAAACATGGCCCAACCAATTCAGACGGGAGTTTCGTTCAGGCTCCCGGCTCACAAGCAGAATACACCTATTAACTCCGCTTACCGCCTTAGCTACGTATCATTGATAGTACTAGTAAGTAGAAAAACAGGGTGCCGCCGGGCTGGGGCCTTTGCGGGCGCTGTGGGGGGGGGAAGGGCCGATGGTCGGCGAGCAGGGCCGGGCGGGCAATCAGGGCCGTGCAATCAGGGCTTGGCGAGGGTGGCGTCGAAGAACTCGGCCATGCGGCGGAGGGTGGGTTCAAACCAGGGGGGGCGGTTGAAGAAGCCGTGACCCGCGCCGGGGGCGACGAGGATTTCGGCGCGAATGCCGGCGGCCTTGAGGGTGTCGAGCATTTTTTGGGACTGGGCGATGGGGACGGTGGTGTCGGCGTCGCCGTGGAGGAAGAGGAAGGGCGGCGAGTGTTTGCCGGCGTGGGTGATGGGGGTGGCGTCCTTCCAGAGGTCGGGTTTGGCGGTGAAGGGGGCGCCGAGGAAGGCGGCGACGGAGTTGTTGGCGTCGTTGGAGCGGAGCGTTCCGAAGGCGACGAGGTCGACGGCGGGGTTGAAGGCGGCGACGGCCTGGACGGCGCTGGAGTGAGTGGGGTTGCCGCCATCGCCTTCCCATTCGGGGCGTTGGGGGCTGACGCCGAGGAGGGCGACGAGGTGGCCACCGGCGGAGCCGCCGGCGGCTCCGATGCGGGAGGAGTCGAGGCGGAGGCTGGCGGCTTGGGCGCGGAGGTAGCGGACGGCCGCTTTGACGTCGTGGAGGGCGGCGGGGAAGGTGGCTTCGCCGCTGAGGCGGTATTCGATGCAGAGGCCGGCGTAGCCTCGGGTGGCCATGTGGGCGGCGTGGCGGGAGAAGGCCGTTTTGGAGCCGTTTTTCCAGCCGCCGCCGTGGACGTAGACGACGGCGGGGAAGGGGCCTGGGCCGGACTTGGGGAGATAGAGGTCGGCCTTGAGCTCGCGCTGGCCGTAGCGGGCGTAGACGAGGTTGCGGCGGAGTTCGACGGACTCGGGGAGGGAGAAGGGAGGGTCCTGGCGCTGGGCCAGGAGGAGAGTGGGGAGGAGGGCGGGGAGGAGAAGCAGAAGGAGGCGGTGGGGCATTCCGGCGATCATCCTAGCACCTGGTGGGGGGGGGAACGGGGGCGCGGGGAGCGGGAGCGCTGGTGACAGCGTGTTGTTTTTTTTTGGCGCGGGGCAAGTTGTTTTGGCTGGGCGGGTTTGCGGGAGTTTGGCGGGGCGGGGGGCGGTTGGCGGCGGGCGTGGAGGCGATAGGCTTGGGCTGGAATGAACTCGCAGGAACTGGCGGCGTGGCTGGCCACGCAGGAACAAGTGACGGAGGCCGAGGCCGAGGCGCGGCTGGAGGCGCTGGCGCGGGGCATCCGGCATCTTGTGCAGGAGGGTCATGCGGTGGAGCTGCCGGGCCTGGGGCGGTTTGAGCCGGGTGTGGGGCTGACGTTCCGGTTTGACGGCAAAGCGCAGCCACGGCGGGATGGGGGCCGGCAGGCGGCGGGAAAGCGGCGGTAGACGATGCTGACCTCGCGCTTTCCCACACTTGAGCGCATCGCGGAGTTGACGCGCGACTGCCTGGAGCGGGGGGAGAGGATCGACATCTCCGGGCTGGGCAGCTTTTACCGCGACCTGGTGGGGCAGTATGTATTTGAGGCCGAGTCGCGGGCGAGCGTGTTCATTGCGTATGCGAGCGAAGACCGCGGGGTGGCCGACCGGCTCTATCACATGTTGGCGGGGGAGGGATTTGCGCCGTGGATGGACCGCCACAAGCTGCTGCCGGGGCAGCGGTGGAAGCGGGCGCTGCGGCAGGCGGTGGCGGGTTCAGACTATTTCGTGGCCTGTTTTTCCACCAGAAGCGTGAACAAGCGAGGCGGGTTTCAGGAGGAATTGCGCGAGGCGCTGCACTGCGCGCTGGAGATCCCGCTGGGGCAGACGTATCTGATCCCGGCGCGGCTGGATGAGTGCGCGGTGCCGGAGGAGATTCAGCGCGAGGTGCAGTATGTGGATCTGTTTCCCAGTTTCCAGCGCGGATTCGACAGGATTGTGGAGACGATCCGGAGCCAGGAGGCCGAGCGGCGGGGGCATCTGCTGCCGCTGGCGGGCTAATTTGTGGCGACGCGGGCGTTGACGCTGGCGGCGACAGGGGCAAGGGCTCGTTTCAGAGCTTCGTCGCCGGAGCCGTTGACGTGATCGACTTCGCGCTTGGCGCGGTTCATGTCGCCGTTGATAGCGGCGACGCGGGCCAGGACGTAGCACTGATAGGCGGTGTGGTCGTCGGCGTCGTGGGCGCGCTGGGCCTCGGCGAGGGATTCGGCGAGGTTGCCGAGTTGGAGGAGGGCGTAGGAGGCGAGCAGGCGGAGCGAGGCGTTGGAGGGGTTGCGGTCATTGAGCGCGGCGAGGCGGACGAGGGCGAGGCGGTGGTCGCCGCGCTTCATGAGCATGACGGTGTCCTCGACGGTTTTGCGGTCGGCGTCGCTGAGGGTGGCGAGGTGGGCGGCGACGCGGGAGTAGTCCAGTTCGAGGTGCGTGGCCTGGGCATCAGTCGATGGCGAGCAGTGGTTGAGGAGCAGCAGGGCAGAGAGGACGGCGCAGGTGGCGGTGAGGCGGCGGATCATGGTTTCCTTCCCAGTTGTTCTCGTGTCTTTTTGGGCAGTCCCGAGACGACGAGGTCGTAGGAGCCGCGGAGCAATGATTTGATTTCAGCGCGGCCGAGGGCGCAGTCCTCTTGGAGTGCGATCCACTTGGCGCGCGCGAGGTAAGGCGCGGGGATGATGCCGGGCTGTTCGGTGAGTTCGGCGAATTGGTCCGGCGTGACTTTGAAACCGAGCCACACGGCGGCGGGTTCGAGGCATGTGACGGCGAACATTTTCGACTCGACTTTGAAGACGAGGTCGTTGGCCCATTGCACCTGCTCGGTGGATGCTGGAAAGGCGAGGCACACTCCGCGAATCCAGTCCACGGGCAGGCGCATGGGGGTTAGCTTTCCTTTTTGGGCGCGGGTTTGGGCGCGGGCAGTTTGGTGACGCGCTTCTTCACGTCGCCGGCGCGTTTGTCGTCGTCGGCGATTTCGAGAAACTGCTCGTAGGCGGTGCGGGCTTCGGCGGATTGCTTCAATTTCTCGTGCGCCTCGCCGAGTTTGAGCCAGGCCTCGGCGTAGCCGGGGTTCCACTTGGTGGCCTCTTCATAGCGCAGGGCGGCGGCGCGGTAGCTCTTCTTCTTCCAATAGAAATTCCCGATGTTGAGCTCTTTTTCCGCCTGAAGGGGGTTGAAGGCGTACTCCTTGGGTTTGGAGGCTTCATCCTCTTCGGGGGGTTCGACTTCGACGACCGGGGGCTGGGCGGAGGGCTGCTGGGGCGGCCGCTGAGCGGGCTGTTGCGCGGGGGGGGCGAGGCCGGGCAGGGCCAGAAACAGCGCGGCGGCCCAGGTGCTGCGTGTCACAATTTGAGTATAGTTCTCCATGTCCCGCCCCAGTGTTGCCCAGTTGCGTGAAAAAGCGGGCCAGCTTCCGACCGACCCGGGTGTGTACCTCTACAAAGACGAAGCCGGCACGATTTTGTATGTCGGCAAGGCGAAGAACCTGCGGGCCCGCGTGCGCAGCTACTTCAACGAAGACCGGCTGGCCGAAGCGCGCACGGGGACGCTGATCGCGGAAGCGGCGGACATCCACTACATCCTGGTCGACAACGAAAAAGAGGCGCTGGCGCTTGAGAACAACCTGATCAAGCAGTACAAGCCGCGCTTCAACGTGCTGCTGCGCGACGACAAAACCTATCCCTATATCCGGCTGACGAACGAGAAATTCCCGCGCGTGTATGTGACGCGGCGGTTGCGGAAGGGCGATCAGTATTATGGGCCGTACTTTCCGGGGAACCTGGCGCACCGGCTGCTCAACTTCATTCACCGCAGCTTCAAGGTGCCGAGCTGCCGCGTGGATTTGACGCGCAAGCATGCGGCGCCGTGCCTGGAGTATCACATTCACCGCTGCCTGGGGCCGTGCGTGGAGGGGTTGACGACGGAGGCCGAGTATGGGGCGGCGGTGCGGGATACGCAGATGTTCCTGGATGGGCGGAACCGCGACCTGCTGGTGCAACTGAGGGGGCGGATGGAGGAGGCGAGCGAGAGTCTGCTGTTTGAGCGGGCGGCGGCGGTGCGGGATCTGATTTCGACGGTGGAAGAGCTGGACCAGCGGCAGAAGATGGCGGCGGCGTCGGGCGATAACACGGACATCTTTGCGTACCATGCCGAGCCTCCGCTGGCGGCGGTGAATCTGTTCCACTTGCGCAATGGGCGGATTGTGGACCGGCGGGAGTTCTTTTGGGAGGACCTGCTCGATTTCGAACCGGGCGAGTTTATGAGCGCGCTGGTGAAGCAGGTGTATCTGAACCAGGCCTACATTCCGGATCACATTCATGTGCCGGCGGAGTTTGAGGATCGCGATGTGTTGGAGGAGTGGCTGAGCGAGAAGCGCGGGAAGAAGGTGGAGATCCACACGCCGCAGCGGGGGCAGAAGAAGGCGCTGCTGGAGCTGGTGGGCACGAACGCGCAGCATAGTTTCGAGGCGCGGTTCCGGGTGATGAAGCCGACGTCGCAGGCGATTTCGGGGGCGCTGGGCGAGGTGTTGGGGTTGGAGACGGGTCCGGAGCGGATTGAGTGTTTCGATATCTCGCACATTCAGGGGACGGACAAGGTGGCGAGCATGGTGGTGTGGGAGAAGGGGCGGATGAAGAAGGCCGACTACCGGAAGTTCATCATCAAGACGGTGGTGGGGAACGATGATTTTGCGTCGATGCGGGAGGTGGTGGGGCGGCGGTATGGGCGGTTGAAGGAAGAGGGACAGGCGATGCCGGGGCTGGTGTTGATTGACGGCGGGCTGGGGCAGTTGCATGCGGCGGCGGAGGCGCTGGAGGCGGTGGGGGTGGTGAATGTGCCGCTGGCTTCGATTGCCAAGCGCGAGGAGATCATTTACGTGTTGGGGGCCGAGGATGAGCCGGTGGTGCTGGACCGGTATCATCCGGTGCTGCATTTGGTGCAGACGGTGCGGGACGAGGCGCACCGGTTTGCGGTGACGTTCCACAGGCAGCGGCGGTCGGCGTCGCGGTTGACGAGCGAGCTGGTGAAGATTGAGGGGGTGGGGCCGAAGACGGCGCAGAAGTTGTTGCGGGAGTTGGGGAGTTTGGAGGCGGTGAAGCAGGCGAGTGAGGAGCGGTTGGCGGAGGTGGTGGGGCCGGCGGCGGCGCGGCGGGTGCGGGCGTGGGCGGGGGCGGCGGTGGCGAGTTAGGCTGAGGTTTTGCTGGAAGAGCCGGGCTTGGTCGGGTCATCACGTAGTGTTCGCCGCGTTGGCGTATCGGCAGTGCTGCTCTTCGCAGATCCGTTTGCGCTCTCATGCTGTTCAGTCAAGGCCGGCGTGCTCAACGGGGTTCGGGGCATGGCCGATTGGCTGACTCAACACATTGCCGTTGATCGTGAGTTATCGGGCCGCGAAGCTTTGAAGGCCTTCCCTAATGGGCCGTTTGCGCAGCGCCACGCGCCGGCAAAAGGTTCCTTTTTGACCCATGTGACGAGTCATCTATCAAGGCGTTTAGCTATACCTTTCCCCACCCCATATCGACGATTCAGGCGCTGTTTTCTGAACAGAAGCCGCCGGAAGTCGAATTCCATCGTTGCACCCGATTCGAAAAGAAAGGCGAGTTGCAGGATAGTTTCGCTGACGGCGGTTATCTCATAGGTGAAGAGATCGCCCACGCAACCATTAGGGGCTTCGCTGCGGGAGAGAAGACCACTCATCCGCTCCAAGCCTTGCAGATCGAAATGATAAAGCAGGTCCTGCTCGAAGTTCAAGAATGAGATGCGAGCTTTGAACTTCTGACGGTTAACACGAAACGGCCTTTGGCCATCCGCCTGATAGTCAAGGCCATCCCCAACACACAGAGACAAAAGTCTGCCGTCATGCAGGCCATTCGGCCCCCAACCATTCGCAAAGAAGTCCCATGCTCGCTTGCTGATCCTTGGCCTAACAACTTGGAGAGCGCTCTGGTAGTGCGTCGCTGCTTCATTGAAACGTTCACTAGCCCTCGAATGTGCTTCCTCAGTCTGTTTAATCCAGTCATTCGCAGCAGCTACCAAGTCGTGGGTGAAGTATTTCATCAACTCAAAGTGTAACCATAGTGGCCCTCCCGCGACGTTCGATGACGCCTCGTCGTGTTGATTCGGCGACCTACCAGCGATCACACGCTATAAGTCGCGCAGGGAACCGCGAAATGGAACTCGGCTCGTGGCCGTACCGGTTGCCTGTGCGCGACACCGTCCGCTGGTACGCACCAGGCGGCAGTGCTAGTCTTTTGCCACCTGCGCCGTTGATCGGGTGCTATGGCTGATGAGCCCTCTGGAACCGCGTGGGGCGGCGATCGACTGGGGCTGTGATGACCAGCAGAATTTGAGGACAGTGGCGGAATCGTGAAGGTCCGTGACTTACTAAAGATGCTTCTGGGGGATGGCTGGGTTCTGAGAAACCAGGAGGGCAGGCATCGTCAATTCATCCATCCTGAGAAGCCGGGCAAGGTCACGGTCGCTGGTCACGAGTCAGACGAGATGCCTCCGAAAACGCTGAAGTCTATAATGAAGCAAGCGGACATTCCATGAACAGATTTCTGGTCCTTTTTGAAAAGTCTGCCACGGGCTATGGGGCCTACGCACCCGATCTTCCAGGCTGCGTTGCTACTGGCGGCACGCTGGAAGAAACCAGGGCCCGAATGGCGAAGGCGATGGAAATGCACCTTGCCTCCATGCGCGAAGAGGGTGACCCGATTCCCGAACCATCGCACTTTGAATTGGTGGAAGCCGTTTAGCCGTCCGTTCGCCGTTTGGCTGGAGCTATCCCGCCAGGTCTTTTCAGATCCCAGTCCGGAGGACTTTTACCACCTGCGCGCGCGCCTGCACGGCTTCTTCCGCGAGCAGTGATGGTCTTCGCAGATCCGCTTTCGCTCGCGCCTGCCAGACGCCGCTATCGCGTTTCAGTTCGTTCTGCAGCTTGAGCTTTATGGTGACCAGCGAAGGCATTCGCAGCCTCTTTTCGCTTCGTCAATTCAGGGGCATTCCCCGCTCGTTGATTTCGCGGTATTACGCGCACTTCGCGGGAGAGGGCTTCTCTCACGGGCGGCGCGGGGTAGTGCATATTCGATCTCGTCGCCGGGCATGGGTGGGTTGCCTTGGCCGGCTTTTTCGAGGATGCGCTTGGCTTCGCCAGGGATGGCTCGGGCGGCGCGTTCCTGGAAGTAGGTTTCGGTGCGGAGGGCAGGTTGTTCTTGTGGTGGCTTCGGAGTGGACTTCATCGCGGTCACCCTATTGGCAGGATACCCTGTGCCGGGGTATCGGCTTTGCCGGCGGCGACGCGGTGGATGGCGTTGGTTAGTTTGCGGTAGGGGATGGAGTCGAGGGAGTCGAAGGGGAGCCATTCGCCGTCGCGCCAGTTGGAGAAGAACCAGCGGGTGAGGAGGGCGAGGTGGTCCTGGCGGTCGCGGAGGGTGAGGGTGGCGGGGAGGGAGGCGGCGATTTCGCGGAGGCGGGCGTCCATGGGGACGGGGCGGCCTTCGATGTTGGCGTTGAGGGCGAAGGGGCGTTCGGGTTGCCAGCAGCCGCGGAGGAGAAACCAGAGGGAGACCTGGTCGTAGTGGACGCTGCGGGTGATGGCGACGCCGTGGAGGGAGTCGACGTCGGCGGCGAGTTCGCCGGAGAGGCGGGCGATGCCCTGGATTTTTTCGAGCATGGCGTGGGCGCGGGCGGCCTCTTCGAAGTGGAGGGACTCGCTGAGGCGGTCGCGCGAGACGCGGGTGGCTTCGATGAGGGAGTGGCCGGAGGTGCGGAGGAACTAGTCGACGCGGGCGGTTTCGCTCGAGTATTCGTCGATGGAGACGGCGTCCTGGCAGGGGCGGAGGCACATGCGCATTTCGCCGTAGATGCAGCCGGGGTGGTCGGGTGAGGGTTCGAGGTCTTCCTGGCAGCGGCGGATTTGGAAGAGGTCGAGGAAGGCTTTTTCGAAGGCGTCGGCGGCGGCGCGGTTGCGGAAGGGTCCGAAGTAGCGGGAGCGGCCGCCGAGGCGGGTGGTGACCATGGTGCGGGGGAACTGGTTGGTGAGGATGAGCTTGACGTAGGGGGGCTTGGGGAGGCGGAGGAGGCGGGCGTAGGTGTCGGGGTAGTGGCGGCGGGCGAGGGTGTAGGAGGTGAGGGCGGTTTCGATGGTGGAGGCGGTTTTCCAGAGCTCGATGCGCTGGGCGAGGTCGCGCAGGTTGAGCATGCGGCTGGGGTGGGGGCGTTCGGCGAGGAGGCGGAGGAGGCGGCGGCGAATGAGACCGGTGCGGCCGAGGTAGGGCTTGGCGGATTCGGCGGGGGCGGTTTCGAAGAGGGTGGGTTCGGCGGTGGTGGCGGAGGGTTCGGGGCTTCGGTGGTGGCCGACGGGGGCGCCGCGTGGACCAGGAAGACGGCGGGGACGTTGGGGAGGGCGGCGAGCCAGGCGTCGAGGTCAGGGCCTTGGCCGCGTTGCCAGACGTCGGGTTCGCGGAGTTGCATGGACTTACTCGAAGACGCGGTCGAAGTCGGCGCGGGGGGCGGGGGGGAAGTGGGCGATGCCGAGGTTTTCGTGGACGTGTTCGAGGCGGGACATGCCGGCGAGGGCGATGTCGATGCCGGGGGCGGAGCGGGTGAACTGGAGGGCGAGTTGGGCGTCGGAGGTGGGGCCTCGGAGGATGTGGGAGAGGCCGGCGGGGAGTCCGGTGGTGAGGCGGGATTGGAGGAGGCTGGCGCTGGCGATGCCGTGGAGTCCAAGCTCGGGGAGGCGGAGGAGGAAGCTGTTGGAGAGGGCTTCGCACATGCCGAGGTTGAGGGGGAGTTGGACGAAGCGGAAGTGGTGCGAGTCGCCGCCAGCGGATTGGGCGATGGCGAGGAGGCGGTCAATGTCGAGGGCGGCGTCTTCGCCGAGGCGTTTGCGGTAGCCGTTCCAGGTGGCGTTGCCGTAGTAGCGAATCCAACCGCGTTGGACGAAGGCCTCGCATTGGGCGAAGGCGCGGGCGATGCGCTCGTAGAAGGCGTCTTCGGTCTGCATGGCGATTTGGGTTTCGGGGTTGTGCAGGTAGAAGACGTCGATGGTTTCCAGTTGGAGGTTGGTGCGGCTGGCGGCGAGCTGGTGTTCGAGGAAGGCCGGGTGGAGGGAGTGGGAGTTGCCGGCGATTTCGAGTTCCTGGGGCGGGGTGTCGGGGAGGGCGCTGGGGACGAGGAAGCCGGCCTTGGTGCAGAGGGCGAACTCGTCGCGGGCGAGGAGGCCGCGTTCCATGAGGCGGGCGAGGGCCGTGCCGAAGTTGCGCTCGGAGCGCTGGTGGCGGTAGTTGAGCGAGGTGTCGAGGAAGTTGATGCCGCCGCTGAGGGCAGCGGTGACGGCGGCTTCGTAGCCGAGATCGGTGGCCTCATCCATGGCGCCGAGGTAGGAGCCGATGCCGAGGGTGGAGAGGGTGAGGCCTTCGACGGTGCGATAGAAGGCGTTGGCCTGGGCTTCAGGGAAGCGGGCGGCGAGGCGGGCGGTGCCGGCCGGGGTGGCGAATCCTGGAGTGAGCATTAGTGGGTGAGGTTAGTGGAGGTAGAAGCTGACGCCGGCGGAGATTTCGAGTTGCTTGAGGCGGCCTTCGGCGCCGACGAGGTCGAAGGGTTTGCCGGACTCATAGCGGCGGACGTCGATGCGGAAGAGCCAGGAGTCAGTGACGATCACCTTGATGCCGCCGCCGTAGTTGAAGCCGAACTTGTTGTCGCCTCCGCCCTGGGTAACGGACGCGCCGGGGGGGATGAAGTTAGAGAACTGGCCGCCGCCGGTGACGAAGGGGCGGACGCGGGTGCCTTCGGGGGTGGCGTAGAGCATGTAGTTGAAGAGGCCCTGGTGGATGGCCATGCCGCCGTTGTCCTCGCCGTTGATGAGGAGCTTGGTGCGGTTGTAGGCGTAGCCGAACTCGTAGCCGGTGAAGCGGCCGGAGTTGAGGGTGGCGCGGACGCCGAAGCGCCAACCGTCTTTCAGTTCGACATCGGAGCGCGGGTCGCCGGCGGTTGCGCCGGGAGTGGAGCCAATGGTGCGGGAAGAGAGCCGCGAAACGCCGCCGTGGAAGCCCGCTTCAAAGACTTGAGCGGAGAGCGGAACGACGGTGGCCGCGATCAAAACGGTGAGGCTGGAAAGGATCGTGGATCTCATCTATACCAGTACAACATGGATCTCGCCGGGACCGTGCACGCCTCGGATGAGGATCTGTTCGATGTCGGCGGTGCGGCTGGGTCCGGTGATGAAGACCATGGAGCTGGAGCGGTCACTGGGGACGGGGAGGAGGGTGTAGAGCTCGTCGAGTCCGGTGAGCATGCGTTCGAGGGGGACGAGGGCGATGTGGAGCGGGGGGAGGAGCGAGACGAGGCGGGCTTCCTCATGGGAGGAGAGCATGACGAGGGAGCCGGTGTCGGAGAGGGCGTAGTCGGCCGAGGAGATGCCGGCGTCGAGGGTGGCGCACATTTCGCGGAGGGCTTCGGGGTTGGCGCCGCCGGGGCGGACATTGGCGATGGTGGGGATGCCGCAGTCGTTGAGGAAGGGGGCGTTGGAGGTGACGGCGGAGCGGCCGTTGAGGAGGCGCTCGACATAGGCGCGGGCGTCTTCGCGGGAGTGAGCGCGGTAGACGACGCCGTTCAGCTTTTCGAGGGCGGCGGTGAATTTTTCGATGCGCTTTTCGAGCGGGACTTCGGGGATGCGGAGGAGCGCCGGGGGGAGTCCGGCGGGGGCTCCGGTGGCATTGGCGCGGCCGAGGGAGGCGCGGATGTGGGTGAGGATCTCTTCGCGGGCGGCCATGTTATTTGCCTCCTTTGGCGCGTTCGCGTTCACGCCAGAGGGAGCGGAAACTGCGCTCGGCGGGCGGCGGGAGGTCGCGCTTGCTGAGCCAGTTTTTGGTGGGCGGGAGCAGCATGAACGATGGGAGGGAGCTGAGCCACTTGCCTTGCGAGCCGGGGAAGACGGCCGAGGCCATGGCGGCGCCCATTTCGTAGAGCTTGGGGCGCTGCATGACGTAGGAGAAGACACGGAACGCCAGGCGCTCCCATTTGCCTGCGCCCTCTTTGCGCTTGGCGGTGGTGATGTCGGAACGCAGTTCGAGGAGGACCTTGGGGATGTCGATTTTCACGGGGCAGACCTCGGCGCATGCGCCGCAGAGGCTGGAGGCGAAGGGGAGCCAGGGGTCCTTGGTGACGCCGTGGAATTGGGGGGAGATGATGGCGCCGATGGGTCCGGAGTAGACCCAGGGGTAGTTGTGGCCGCCGATTTTGCGGTAGACGGGGCAGTGGTTGAGGCAAGCGCCGCAGCGGATGCAATAGAGCGACTGGCGCTTGTGTTCGTCGGCGAGGAGGCGTGTGCGGCCGTTGTCGATTAGGACGAGATAGAACTCTTCGGGGCCGTCGATTTCGCCCTGGCGGCGGGGTCCGCTGAGGAAGGAGGTGTAGACGGTGAGGGGCTGGCCGGTGGCGCTGCGGCCGAGGACCTTGAGGAATGTCGCCAGATCCTGGGCGCGGGGGATGACTTTTTCGAGTCCTGCAATGGCGACTTGGATGCGCGGGGCGGAGCTGGAGAGGCGGGCGTTGCCTTCGTTTTCGACGAGGACGATGGCGCCGGAGTCAGCGATTAAGAAGTTGGCTCCGGTGATGCCGAGTTCGGCGGTGAGGAATTTTTCGCGCAGGACGCGGCGGGCAATTTGGGTCTGCTTTTCGGGCTCTTCTTCGCGGGCGATGTGGAGGTTCTTGGTGAAGACGTCGGCGACCTCGTAGCGCGTCATGTGAAGCGCGGGGGCGACGATGTGGTAGGGCTTTTCGTGGGCGAGTTGGAGGATGTATTCGCCGAGGTCGGTTTCGACGACGTCGATGCCGGTGTGTTCGATGTGCTCGTTGAGGTCGATTTCCTCGGTGGTCATCGACTTCGATTTGACGATGCGCTTGACGCCCTTATCCTTGGCGAGGGTGGCGACGAACTGGATGGCTTCGTTGGCGTCGCGGCACCAGATGACTTTGCCGCCTCGGGCGATGACGTTTTGCTCGAGCTGCTCGAGGTAGTAATCGAGGTTGTCGATCGCATGCTTCTTGATGGCGTTGGCCTGGGTGCGGAGGCCCTGGAAGTCGTCGATTTCGGCGGGGTCGATGGAGTGGGCGCGCTTGTCCATAAGACGCCCGGTGGAGGAGTAGATGGCGGTCTGGAGGCGCTTGTCGCCGAGGGCGGTTTGGATGGCTTCAACGGGGATGGGGTTCCGATGCCCCGGCCCCCCCCCCCCCCCCCCCCCCCCCGGGCCGGGCGGGGGGGGGGGCGGGGGGGCGGCCCCTCGTCGTCGGGGGGGGGGGGGGGCCGCCGGCCCCCCCCCTTCTCCCCCCCGCGGGGGGGGGGGCTCCCCCCCCGGGGGGGGGTGGGGGTTTTTTCTTCCCCGCCCGCGGCCGGGTCGGGCGCGGGAACCCCCCCCTTTTTTTTTTGGGGGTCTCCGCCCTCCCCCGTTTTTTTTTTTTTGCCGCGCCCCCATTTTTTTCTCCCCCCCCCCGGCTGCCCCCCCGTCGGGTTGCCGCGGGGTGGGGTGTGGTTGCCGACACTTGCTTCCTGCATGGGTTAGCGGCTGGCGAGGACTTCGGCGAGGTGGATGGTTTCGATGGGCAGCCCCTGGCGGGAGATGACGCCCTGGAGTTGCATGAGGCAACTGGAGTCGACCGAGACGACGTGGGAGGCTCCGGTGCGGAGGATGGAGTCGATTTTGGTTTGGGCCATGCCGCCGGAGACGTCGGGGAACTTGACGGAGAAGGTGCCGCCGAAGCCGCAGCATTCTTCGGCGATGTCCATTTCCTTGAGGGTGAGGCCGCGGACGTGGGAGAGGAGGCGGCGGGGTCCGGCTTTGACGCCGAGTTCGCGGAGGGCGTGGCAGGAGTCGTGGTAGGTGACGGTGTGGGGGAAGTGGGCGCCGAGGTCGTCGGCGTGGGCGACGTCGGTGAGGAAGCGGGAGAACTCATAGACGCGGGCTTCGAGGGCTTTGACGCGGGCGAGTTGGGCGGGGTCGTTTTGGAAGAGATCGGAGAAGTGATGGCCGCACATCGATGTGCAGGAGCCGGAGGGGACGACGATGGGGGAGTCGCCTTCGAAGACGTCGAGGAAGTGGCGGGCGACGCCGCGGGCTTCGTCCCAGAAGCCGCTATTGAAGGCGGGCTGGCCGCAACAGGTTTGGGCTTCGGGGAAGTCGCTTTGATAGCCGAGACGTTCGAGGACGTCGGCCATGGCAAGGCCGACCTTGGGGAAGAGCTGGTCGACGATGCAGGTTACGAAAAGTGTGACCCGCGGCATGAAGATGGAATTTTACCACTGGGGGGCGACGCCGACGGCGCCGGGGCTGCGGCTGTGACGAGCAGGGGATTGGCGCTTCGCCGCACCGGCCGTCGGCCTACACTTCGGGCAACCGGATCAACCAGACGGGCTATGATTACGATGGACGCGGGAATCTGAAGCAGGCGCCGACGCTGGCAGGGCCGCTGGAGAAGATGGTGTACGACGGCGAGGAGCGGCAGGCGGTGTACTGCTACGGGATTGCGGCGGGCACGGCGTGCGATGGGAGCTACGCGAACAAGACGGTGTACCACTACGACGCCGAGGGTCGGCGGGTGAGGCGCGAGGGCGTGGGGGGCGAGGCGGTGTTTGTGTACGACGGGATGGGCGAACTGGCGCTGGAGCTGGCTGCGAACTCGACGGGGGCGGGGATCGGCTACCTGACGGCGGATCAGTTGGGCTCGACGCGGGTGGTGACGGGGGCCGATGGGGCGGCCAGGGAGTGCTTTGACTATTTGCCGTTTGGGCAGGAGTTGAATTGGCCGTGCGGGCAGTCGGGGGGGACGCGGGTGCGGTTTACCGGCAAGGAGCGGGATGCCGAGACGGGGCTGGATTACTTTGGTGCTAGGTACATGTCGGCAGCGCAGGGGAGGTTCACGAGTCCTGACCCGTTCAGCATTCTCCAGGAGGCCAAAGATCGGGAAGAACTTGACGAATACTTGGCTGATCCGCAGAACTGGAATCGCTATGCCTACGTCGGTAACAATCCCCTGAAGTTCATAGACCCGGATGGGCGTAACAAGCTGTTGATGTGGCTCGCCAATCCGGCGAATCAACGGATGATCGAAGGCTATGCCCGCCGAGGAGCAGAGGCTGCAAACCGCTATGGGACGGCAGCCTACAATTGGGGGACCAGGTTATTCAACTCGGCAGCCGGCCAAGAGATTACGCAGACTGCGATCGAGATTGCTACTGACTCGCAGGCACCCCAGAGCACACGCATTGGCGCAGCGAGAGAAGTCGCGGTGGCCGCACTCACTGGTGGTCGATTGGCCAGCGTGGCGGGCGAGGGGCTAAAGGTCACGGTCAAGGGTCTCGGCAGCACGGACATTGATGTGATTGGCAAAGCGGGAGAGTTCATCGCTGTCGGCGGACCGGCGAAGGCTCGTAAGCCTGCTGAACTCGGGCATCACCTGAAGGTCTTGAAGGCCGCTGCGGAGCAAGCCGGAGTCAAAGCCCAGGCCTATTTCGCTACGGGTACGCCTGAGTCCGTCCTCAAGGTGGCTAGAAAGCGTTTGGGTGAAGAAAACGTGTTCGAGTTCGAATGATGAAGGGACGGTTTTGTTATTTCGCTGAGCGCCACTTCGGCCCGAAGGAATTTTCTCGTGTTGTCGAGACGCTCCAAGGGATGGGCGTTACCCTCGCTAATCCGGGAAGTGGTGCGATCACATGCCTCACGGAGGATGGAGATCAAGTTGAGAGCAGTCAGTGCGACATCGTAGCTGCCATTGAGGCATCCGCCCCGATCACATTTCAAGTCTGGTTCTCGGAGGACACGGATATATTGTGCTCCATTTACAAACTTGTCGGGGGCGCTTTAGTTCATCGGTACGACCTCGATGGGCTTTCGGCTAGCGAGCGGAGTGCGATGGCGAACTGGGCCGTCGACTACTTCAAGGAGCGGTCGGCGCAGCATGGCGTGTTGCTGCTCGTTTGTGATGACGAGGGATCAACTGCAGAGTTCGATTGGGACGGATTCGTTGAAGGACGTTGTGATCCGCCCGCCTTGCCGCCGGACATCATCGGAGTCTGTTCGCCATTGCATGTGCCAGGTCGCGATCCAGTCATCCAGTTAGGCGACTGTCGCCTATTCACAAAACGTGCTTCGAGGTCCAGGTAATGGCGGACGGTAAGTCCAATCCTTGTCGTGCGCAATAGATCAATTCGCTGTGGTGCGCAGTAACTCAATTCGCTACGTCATGCGGCATCCCTCTCCAGCCCGTATTCATGGTGTAAGCCTCCGAGAACAGGGCGCGCGGTAACGCGATGGCCGTTTGGAAGGCGGTGACGGTGGCCGCTGGCAGGGACCTGGGCTTGGGGCAGTTCCGGAATGCCAGGGCCCAACGCGCTGTGTGGGCGCCCGCGATTGAAATGGTTTGACCACTCGCGTAGGATGCGGCGGAGGTGACCCTCCCCCTATGGGATGAGGTAGTCCAAGCACTCCCGGCGAATCGTGCCGATCAGCCTCTCGCAGAATGCGTTCGCCTTTGGGCATCGGACTGGGGTTCTCAGCGCGCGCACGCCGAAGCCGGACAAGGCGGCATCGAGGTCTGCCGAGAACATAGAGCCGTGGTCGTGAAGCACTAAGCGGTAGGGGTGGGCGACGCGGAGCGTTTCGCGGAATTGCTGGAGAGTATACAAGCGGGGATTGCACACTGATCATGAGTTGGAGCGATTCGATTGACACACCAGATCGTGCTCGACACGAACGTGTTGGTGGCAGCCCTGCGTTCCCGGCGCGGCGCGTCGCATCGACTGTTGATGACGGTTGCGGACGGGACTTGGACGGCGAACGTTTCGGTGGCGCTGGCCCTGGAATACGAGGATGCTCTGAAACGGGGACTCGTGAGTTTGACGGGGCAGGAGGTGGACGATTTCCTGGACTACCTGCTCGGTTGCTCGAACCTTGTCCCGATCTTCTACCGCTGGCGGCCCGTCTTGCCGGATGCGGATGATGATCGTATTCTGGAGGTGGCTGTGCGTTGCCAGGCGACGATTGTCACGTTCAATAAGCGGGATTTCGTGGCGGCGGCGCAGTTTGGAATTCAGGTGATGTCGCCGGGCGAGTTTCTGGCGATGTTGGAGGGCCGGCCATGGCGGTAAACATCAAAGTGCCCGAGGAGTTGTATCGGAAGGCGGCGGAGATCGCCGCGGCCGAACATGCCACGGTCGAGGATGTGTTTGCGTCGGCCTTTGCCGAGCAGGTGGCGGCCTGGGAACGGTTGAACCAGTGCGCCGCGCGCGGGAGCCGGGAGCGGTTTCTGGCCGTGATGGCCAAGGCGGGGGACGCCGAGCCGGAGCCGCTGGACCGCGTTTGATGTAGATACGGGCCGAATTTGGGGGCGTGGGCGTCCTGACGGCACGTTTTCGCTTGGCGCTCCTGGTAGAGGGCAAGTTGGCGGCGGAGGAACAGGATCTACAATTCGCCGGCGCTCTTCAGGATGAACTGGTAGTGGCTCTCGCGAAGCCGGAAACCAGATTTTCGCAAGCCGTCCAGTTTGGGCCGGACGCTCGTGGTCAAGCCGGCTCGTTTGGCCGCGATGTAGACGGCCGGAGTGCGAATGACGGTGAGTGACAGCGCGCCGACGGCGGTGACGGCCGCCTGATCGTCCAACAGCAACATGCGCGATTGCAGTTCGCCGGCAAGAACGATGGCCTCGGCCTCACCATGGTGGATCCCTGTCCGATCCATGAGACTGTTGACGGCGGATGAACGCTGAACCGGGTGGACGGTGATCCATTCACCTATCGCCGTTTCTACTTCGCGCGCGCCCGGCTGACCGCTCCCTTCCTCGACAACTTCGCGGAATACAGCGACGGGGATGGAGATGTGCCCGAACAGCCGCGGAAGCAAGTCGAGGTCACCGAGGGCGGAGAGATGGATGAGCGGCGAACTATTCGAGACGGCGGGCACCGGGCGCTCTCAAGTTGCGCTCAATCTCAGGCCATGCGCTGTCGATGGTAGCGGTGTCGTTTTGCCAGTCGTTGAATGTGTAGTCGTGTAGCGGGATGCCGCGTTGTTGGGCAAGTTGGGCGAATGCGGCACGCGTGAGCTGGAGCAGCCGGGCGGCGTGGCCGCCCTCGATCTTGCGTGATTCGAACAGGCGCAGAACGGCATCCTGACGAATGGCCTTGCGCGTGAGTTCGTCGAGGAGTTCTTCCGGAATGTCGAGATCGATTTCCAGTTTCATGAGGTTCTGCTCCCAGCAGTTCTATTCTACAGCCGGGGTTGAACCGTCGGAGCCAGGTGCGCGGCTCAAGGCAGACGTCGGTGGGTTCTCGCCGTGATGGCCAAGGCGGGGGACGCTGAGCCGGAGCCGCTGGACCGCGTTTGCTGTAGTCGGTTTCGTAGATGCGGGAGCCTTTGGGGGCACCGCGGGGGTGAAGCGCCGTCAGATCTTCGCTTTGGGGTAGCGCTTGCGCATCCAGGCGACGAAGTTGGGGGGGACGGGCATGGTGGAGAGGCGGCTGTTGCGGACGAGGAGGAAGTCGGCGAACTGGGGTTCAGCCTTCACTTCGGCGAGGGTGGTGGGGGGATCGAGGCGGGCGAGGAAGGCGAGGTCGATGATGGCGAGTTTTTCATTTTTGGGGTCGGGGCGGGGGGCGGAGGCGACTTTGGCGAGGCCGACGACGGAGGACTGGCCACCGCTATGATAGAAGAAGACGAGGTCGCCGGGCTGCATGGCGCGGATGGCTTGGAGGGCCTGAGGGTTTTTGACCCCGTCCCAGGTGGTTTTTTGATCCCGTTCCAAGTCGTTTAGCGCGTACTCTTCGGGGTCGGACTTGGCTAAATAGTAGTTCATGGTACCTGTTGGGGCGAAATGCGCCGTTCGGGGGTGAGGGTGGCTTCGCTGCCGGCCCGTCACTAGTACTCTAGTACGGCCTTCGGTCCGATGGGTAGGACTCGATTCCAGAACCATTGTAGGATATGGCCGTTTTCGCAAGTTGATATAAAATGGGCTCATATCGGGCGCTTGTCCTGGCTGGGAGGGCGGCTCGACTCTGATTTTTTTGACGGAGGGCGCATTATGCACGTTTTTTCACCCCAACCATCGCGCGCGGCGAATGGGGGAGGGTCCACTCGTGGCATGGCCTACGCCCTGCTGGGTCTGGTAATGACGATGACTTCGCTGCTGCCGGCGCAGCAGGCCGAGCCTGTGAAGCAGGAGCGGAAGGACGCTCAGGTGGGGATGCAGCAGACGCCGAGCGATATGCGTCCCGAGGCGGGTGGAGGGGAGCTGACCGGGGCGCTGGCCGATCCGAAGAGCTTCAAGATTGGGGCCGAGGATGTGATTGGGGTGCGGGTGTGGAAGGAGCCGGAGCTGAGCGGGGACTTCGTGGTGCGGCCGGACGGCAAGATCACGCTGAACCTGGTGGGTGAGGTGGAGGTGGCCGGGCTGACGCCGATGGAGGTGCAGCAGAAGCTGACGGGCGAATTTGGGAAGGTGTTGAACAGCCCGGTGGTGAGCGTGCAGATGAGAGCGATCCGCAGCTCGAAATACTACATTACGGGCAACGTGGGCCGGACGGGGATGTTTCCGCTGGTGGTGAAGACGACGGTGTTGGAGGCGCTGACGCTGGCCGGGGGGCTGGGCGAGTGGGCGAACAAGAAGAAGATTGTGATTTTGCGCGGCAAGGAACGGCTCTTCTTCAACTACACCGAAGTGATCAAGGGCAAGAAGACCGAACAGAACATCGAAGTGCAAAACGGGGACTTCATCATCGTGGACTAGCTCCCACGCCGTACCGCATTCGCAAACCCAGTATCCAGAACCAAATTGAGGAACCCAGATTCATGCAACAAACGGCAGTGAACAGCGAATACGGCGTGGCGAGCGTCCCGCGCCGTGTGTACGACGTTGAAGACTATTTGAATATTGTGCGGCGCAACTGGCAGTGGATTGTGGGTCCGCTGCTGGCGGGCCTGACGATTGCGACGGTGGCCGCCTATTTCTGGCCGAACACATTTGTTTCGACGGCGGCCATTCGCGTGGTGCCGCCGCAGGTGCCGGAACGGCTGGTGCCGACCAACGTGAACGTGCAGATGGGCGAGCGTGTGCGGACGATGGCGCAGACGATTCTGAGCCGCAACACGCTGACCAACATCATCACGACCTATGACCTGTACCGGAAGGACCGCGGGCGGTATCCGATGGAGGACGTGATTGAGACGATGCGCAAGGACATTCAGATAGGCGGCATCCGCAACCTGGGGGGGCGTGACGCCTCGAGCGCGTTTCAGATTTCGTTTTCCTACGACAACCGGTATGTGGCGCAGAAGGTGGCGCGCGATTTGATGACGCGGTTCATCGATGAGAACATCCGCGAGCGCTCGCAGCAGTCGCAGATGACGACGCAGTTCCTGCGGGAGCAGCACGAGGACGCCAAGCGCGAGTTGGAAGCGGTGGAGCAGCGCATCACGGCGTTCCGCAGCGCCAATATCGGCCGGCTGCCGGAACAAATGGATATGAACCTGGGCCACATCACGGCGCTGGACCAGCGGATCAACTCGCTGAACACCTCGATGGCGCGGGCGAATCAGGACCGGCTCATTCTGGAAGGCGAACTGCGGGCGTTGCGGGAGCGCATGACGAACCTGCCGAAGACGGTGGCGCCGATGACGGCGGCGGGCGTGGCCGCTTCGCCGCAGGCCGCGGCCGACCCGACGCTGCAGCGGATGAACACGACCATCGGGCAGATGGAAGCGGCGCTGCAGCAGATGTTGGACGTGTATAAAGAGACCTATCCGGACGTGCCGCGGCTGCGGCAACGGATTGCGGCCGCCAAGCGCGAGCGCGACAGCTACATCAACACGACGCTGGCGCTGCCGCCATCGACGGGGAGCACGGCGGGCGATTCGAGGCCGCGGCAGGCGGCGGCGCCGGCGAAGTCGCGCGAGATGGTGGATATGGAAGCCGATGTGGAACGGCTGCGCGGCCAGATCAGGGCGCGCGAGATGGAGGCCGAGCGCTACCTGCGGGAAATCGCCGAGACCGAGCAGAAGCAGCGGGCGGTGCAGGCGCGGATTGAAGCGGGGCCGTCGGGGGCGCAGAGCTACGAGCTGTTGCTGCGCGACCGGGAGACGGCGAAGTCGAAATACGACGACTTCACCAAGAAGCTGAACAACTCAGCGATTGCGACGGACCTGGAAAACCGCAAGCAGGGTGAGACGCTGGAAGTGCTCGACCTGCCTTCGCTGCCGGAGACGCCGACCAAGCCGAACCGTCCGGTGATCATCATTGCCGGCGCGGCGCTGGGGCTGCTGCTGGGTTTGGGGTGGTTGCGTTCCGGGAGGCCAAGGACAGCTCGTTGAAGACGCTCAAGGATGTGCGCACCTATACGCAGTTTGCCGTGTTGGGGAGTTTTCCCTTGTTGGAGAACGACCTGATTATCCGGCGGCGGCGGCGGATTGCGTGGATTGGCTGGTCGACGGGGATCATCCTGTCGCTGGTCATGATCGGGTTTTCCGTTTACTACTACTACAGTGTCCGGCTCTAGACCCAACAGTTCCGAGCCTCAGTCGACGATATGACGAGAAAGCACAGCTGGAGGAGATCTCAATGAGCCGAGTACACGATGCGTTGCGGCGGGCCGAATCGCTAGGGACGCCGCCGGCGGCATCGGCCGCGCTACCGGCGCTGGCGTCGATGGCGCCGGCGCAAGCGGCGGTGGCCGAACCGGGGGCGTTTCATGGTTTGCTGGAGCAGATCAAGGAAGTGCCGTGGGATCCGAATCCGGAGGCGCACATCATCGACCACACGAAGGTGACCGATGCGCCGGCGGAGGAGTTTCGCAGCCTGCGGACGCGGCTGAACCACATTCAGGGGTTGCAGCCGCTGCGGTCGCTGGTGGTGACGTCGGCCTCGCCGGCGGAGGGTAAGTCGTTCACGGCGGCGAACCTGGCGGTGGTGCAGAGCCACCTGCAAGGCAACAACACGCTGCTGTGCGATTTTGATTTCCGGCGTCCGATTGCGCACAACCTGTTTCAGATTGAGCGTTCGCCGGGCATCACCGAGTATTTGCAGGGCAAGGCGGCGCTGAGCGAGGTGATCCGCAAGATTGCGGGGACCAACCTGTATGTGATGCCGGCCGGGGAGACGGTGGCCAACCCGCTGGAGCTGTTGAACCTGCCGGAAGTGAAGACGATGCTGACGCGGCTGCCGCAACTGTTTAAGTGGATCGTGATCGATTCACCGCCGCTGCTGTTTGCCGCCGACGCGAACCTGCTCTCGACGCTGTGCGACGGGACGCTGCTGGTGGTGCGGTTGGGGGCGACGACGATTGACTCGGTGACGCGGGCGTTGCAGTCGATGAGCCACAACAACGTGCTGGGCGTGGTGGCCAACGGAGCCAAGCGCGGCGAGCTGTACTCGAAGTACACCTACTATCACTCCTACTACTACGCCGAAGACGAGAAGGGCAAGGAGGCGGTGGCGGAGGAGGAAGAAGAGTCCTAAGCCGGGGCCATTTCCCGCGGTTGCATTTGGGCCGCCGTTCCGAGGGGAGCGGCGGCCCAGCTATTGTTACCGGCGGCGGCGAGGCGATTGGAGCGGCGGAGCGGGCGCGCGTCAAGTAGAATGAAAAATGGCTCGATTGCGAGCCGCCAGCCCACCTTTCAGGAAGCTAGATTCAGACATGGAAATTCTCCGGCAAGGCGCACACGCCCAACGCGCGCGCGTGGCCCTCTTCGATTTTGACGGCACGATTTCGACCATCCGTTCGGGGTGGGTCGAGGTGATGGTGCCGATGATGGTGGAGGAACTGGTAGCGACCAGGAGCGGGGAGTCAGAGGACGAGCTGACGGCGATTGTGCGGGAGTTTGTGGGCCGGCTGACGGGGCGGCAGACGATCTACCAGATGATTGAGCTGGCCGAGCAGATCAGCAAGCGCGGGGGGACGCCGAAGGAGCCGCTCCAGTATAAGCACCGCTACCTGGAGCTGCTGTGGGTGCGCATCAAGGACCGCGTGGAAGCGCTCGAGAAGGGCACGGCCTCGCCGCTGGACTACGTGGTTCCGGGGAGCTTCGAGCTGTTGGACGCGCTGAAGGAACGCGGCCTGAAGTTCTACCTGGCATCGGGCACCGACCATGAGTACATGAAGCGCGAGGCGCATCTGCTGGGGCTGGAGAAGTACTTTGGCGAGCACATTTACGGCGCGCTGGACGACTACAAGAGCTTTTCCAAGGCTATTCTGATTCAGCAGTTGATCAACGGGGCCGAGGCCAAGGGCGAGGAGTTTCTGGGCTTTGGCGACGGGTATGTGGAGATTGAGAATGTGCGGGCGGTGGGCGGGGTGACGGTGGGTGTGGCCAGCGACGAGCCGGCCTGCCTTGTGGTGGATGAATGGAAGCGCGGGCGGCTGAGGGAGGTGGGGGCCGACTATATCGTGCCCAATTTCCTCTGCCATCGCGAATTGCTTTCGGCGCTGTTTCCGCAGTGAGGTGATGGTTCCTTGTCCTCCCGATATCCGCTGTTTGACCGTTCCCGACTGCTGGTGAAGCCGCTGGCGGAGCGCGTGCACGATTTGCCGCTGAGCCGGTGGCTGGCGCTGGAGGACGAGACGCCGGAGTTTACGCATCCCGATCTGGCGGCGGTGGCGGCGCGGTTGGGGAAGGCGCGCGAGGCAGGGGCGGCGCGCATTCTCATGATGGGGGCGCACGTGCTGCGCGCCGGGGTGAACCGCCATCTGGTCGACCTGATGGAGCGCGGGCTGGTGACGCACATTGCGATGAACGGGGCGGGGGCGATTCACGACTACGAGCTGGCGCGGATTGGGGCGACCACGGAGAGCGTGGCGCGCTACATCCGGTCAGGCGAGTTTGGGTTGTGGACGGAGACGGGGGAGTTGAACGAGTGGATTGTGGAGGCGGCCGGGCTGGGGCGGGGCTTGGGCGAACACATTGGCGAGCGGATTCTGCAAAGCGATTTTCCGCACAAGGACCTGAGCGTGTATGCGCATGCTTACCGGCTGGGCGTGCCGGTGACGGTGCATTGCGGGATCGGCTACGACATTTTGCACGAGCATCCCAACTGCGATGGCGCGGCGTTGGGGGCGGCCAGCTACACGGACTTTCTCATTTTTGCCCGCGCCGTGGAAGGGCTGGAAGGCGGCGTGATGCTGAGCTTTGGATCGGCCATTATGGCGCCGGAGGTCTATTTGAAGGCCCTGGCAATGGCGCGCAATGTGGCCCACCAGGAGGGGCGGGTGATCCGCAACTTCACGACGGCGGTGTTCGACATGGTGCCGATTGGGGGCGATATTCACAGCGAGCTGCCGAAGACGGACCCGGGGTATTACTTCCGGCCGCATAAGACGATTCTTGTCCGCACGGTGGCCGATGGGGGCGCGAGCTATTATTTTTGCGGCGACCACCGCGCGACGCTGCCGGCGTTGCGGCGCGTGGCCACCGGTGCAAATTCCGGAGAGGCATCATGAACCCAGCATCCATCCTGCGCCGCTTTCCGCAACTGTCGGCCCTTGTCGTGGGCGACATCTGCCTGGACCGCTGGTGCACCTACGACCCGGCGCTGGGGGAACCCTCGCGGGAAACGGGATTGCAGCGGGTGGCGGTGACCAGGGTAGACACCACTCCGGGCGCGGGCGGCACCATCGCCAACAACCTGGCGGCGCTGGGGGCGGGGCGGATTGCCGTGCTGGGGGCGATGGGCGAGGACGGCTTCGGGTGGGAGTTGCAGCGGGCGCTGCGGGTGCGTGGCATTTCGCCGGACCTGATGGTGGCCTCATCGAGCCTGCAGACGTTCACCTACACCAAATACTGGAATGCCGCCACGGGGGAAGAGGACCTGCCGCGGACGGACTACATCAACGCGCAGCCGCTGGCGGCGGAGGTGGAGCGGCGGATTGTGGCCACGCTGGGGGCGCATGCGGCGAGTTTTGACATCATCCTGGTGAGCGACCAGTCAGAGACCGACGCCGGGGGCGTGGTGACGCAAGCGGTGCGGGAGGCGGTGTGCAAGCTGACCAACCGCGTGGTGTGGGTGGATTCGCGGCTGCGTTCGGAGCTGTTTCACAACGTGATTGTGAAGCCGAACCAGCGCGAGGCCGAGGAGGCCTGTACGCGCCTGTTTGGGCGGGTGGATTACCTGGCGCTGCGGCGGCACATCGGGCCGCATCCGCTGGTGGTGACGCGAGGCGGCGAGGGCGTGACTATTGTGGACGGGACGGGCGAGCATCGTGTGGCGACCGTGGCGGTGGCCGAACCGGTGGACATCTGCGGGGCGGGCGATAGCTTTTCAGCCGGGGCGGCGCTGGCGATGGCCGCTTGCGGCGACATTCACCAGGCGGCGCGGGTGGGCAACCTGGTGGCCTCGGTGACGATTATGAAGAAGGGGACCGGGACGGCGACGCCGGATGAGGTGATCGCGGCCGGGGAGCGGGCGGCAGCGAACGCGGGATGAACACGCTGGCGCTGGACATTGGCGGCACCAAGTTTTCGCTTGCCTTGTTCGAAGAGGGCCGGATGGCGCGGCGGTTGTCGCGTTCGACGGATCGAGAGGGCGGGCGGGAGTGGATGCTGGGGGCGATCGCGGAGGCCGCGGCCGGGTGGAAGGCCGAGGGGGCGCGATGGGACCGCTGTGGGATTGGCTTTGGGGGCCCGGTTTTGTTTGACCGGCAGCGGGTGGCGCTGTCGACGCATGTGGGGGGCTGGAGCGATTTCGATTTGACGGAGTGGGCCGAGAACGAGTTGGGCGTGCCCGCGATCATGGATAACGACGCCAACGTTGGGGCGCTGGGCGAGGGGTTTCACGGCGCGGGGCGAAGGGGGGCGGGAGCGACCTGCGATCCGTTGTTCTACATGACGCTGTCGACCGGCATCGGCGGAGGCATTCTGGTGAACGGCCGTGTGTTGCGGGGGGCCGATTCGTATGCCGGAGAGGTGGGGCACACGGTGATCCGGCCGGGGGGGGCGGAGTGCCTGTGCGGGGCGCATGGTTGTTTTGAGCGCATGTGCTGCGGGTTGTGGCTGGAGCGCGACCATGGGCGGGCGGCGCGGGAGCTGCTTGCCGACGCCGGGTTTGTGCGGCGCTATGTGGTGGACCTGGCGGCTGGATTGAAGACGATTCTGATGCTGCTGAATCCCGAACGCCTTGTGATTGGCGGCGGCATCAGCAAAGCCGGCGACGGGCTGTTTCAGCCGTTGCGCGAGGAACTGGGGCGGCAGATGACCGCCTGGAGCCGGGCCCGCATTGATGTGCGGCCGGCAGGACTGGCCGACGACAGCGTGCTGTGGGGCGCGCTCGTTCTGGCTGAACAAGAATTGACTTCCGTATCCTGAGGAGCAACGACTATGAACGCGACCGAGTTATCTTTTCCTGCTACGTACAAACGTGAACTGATCGAGACGATTGAACGCATCCCGCTGGACAAGGTGGGCGAGGCGATTGAGCTGTTCCGCCAGGCGCGGGCGGCGGGGCGCACGATTTTCAGTTGCGGCAATGGAGGCAGCGCGGCGACGGCGTCGCATTTTGTGTGCGACATCGTGAAGGGGGCGAGCTATCAGCGGGGAGAGCGGTTCAAGATGATGTCGCTGAACGATTCGCTGTCGACGCTGACGGCGTACTCCAACGACGTAGCCTATGAGGTTGCGTTTGTGGAGCAGTTAAAGAACTTCGCTCAGCGGGACGATGTGGTACTTGCAATCAGCGGTTCAGGCAACTCGCCGAACGTGGTGAAGGCGGTGGAATACGCCAACTCGGTTGGCTGCAAGACCATTGCTTTGACTGGCAGGGATGGGGGGAAGCTGGGAGCCGCGGCGCAGTTGAATATACAGGTGAGTGTGCCTCACATGGGCCGCATCGAGGACGCTCACATGATCATCTGCCACATGATCGGCTATTACTTCATGGAAGAGGGGAACTAGCGGCCCAGGAGAGCGCGGCTCGCTCCCGGCGGTTCCCTGTGTCTTTGTGGGTATGCAGGAGCGCCTCAGCCGGCAGGAAGCCGTGGAAACGCGGCTCAGCCAGATCCTCCAACGGAGCGACTTTCCCGCTCTGGCTGAGCACATTCAGGAGCTGCTGGCGCGGCTGGCCGATCCGAATGCATCGGCGACGACGATTTCCGGCATCATCGGCAAGGATGTAGGGCTTTCGCTGCGCATCATCCGCACGGCGAACTCGATTCAATACAACCGCTCGGGGCGGCCCATTCTGGCGCTGCCGCACGCGGTGGCGCTGATGGGGATGGAGACGATCCGCGAGTTGGCAGCCGGGCTGATGATGGTGCACCATTTCCGCAACCGGCCGCCGGGGGTGCGGCAGTTGCTGGCGTTGTCGCTGCTGAGCGCCAATCACGCACGGCAAGGGGCGCGGGTGACGCACTATCCGCGGGCCGAGGAGGCCTACCTGTGCGGACTGTTCCGGAACCTGGGCGAGGTGTTGATGGCCTGCTATTTCCCGGCCGACTATGCGCTGGTGTTGGCGGCGATGCAGGAGCAGGCTTCGAGCGAGCGCGAGGCGAGCCTGCGTGTGCTGGGATTTCCGTTTGAGGAGTTGGGGCGTGAGGTGGTGCGGCGGTGGAATCTGCCGTCGCAGGTGGCGCAGGTGTTGGATACCAATGCGCCGGCGGTGATCACGCAGCCGTACACAGAAGAGCAGCACCTGTCGCTGCTGGCCGGGTTTGGCCATGAGCTGACGACGGCGCTGCACCGGGTGGCGCCGAACCAGAGCGCGGCGCGGCTGGACCGGGTGTTGCGCAATTTTGGGAAGTCGCTGCGGATTTCCGAGAAGGCGCTGGGCAAGATTGCGCATGTGGCGGTGGAGGAGACCAAGGCCACGTTCAAGGCGCTGCACCTGCCGCTGGACCAGTTACGGTTGGAGAAGCAGGTGGAGGTGGCGCTGAAGTCGGGCTTGCTGCCGCCGCCGGGAGCGGGGGCGTTGGCGGAGGAGGCGTCAGAGGAGTGGGACGAGCTGGCGCGGGACATTCACAACTCCGACCTGCAATCGATGCTGGCGCGGATTCTCGATTTGGGGTTGAACCTGGGGGGGTTTGAGCGGGCGGTGTTTGGGCTGGTGTCGCCGGGGCATGATTCGGTGCGGGCGCGGCTGCTGGCCGGGGCGGCGGACGCGGAGTGGATGGGGCGGTTCGAGTTTCCGCTGGAGCGGCGGGCGGGTCCGGTGACGGCGGCGCTGGTGGGCAAGCGGGATCTGTTTGTGTGCGGCGGTCCGTATCTGGATTCGGAGTTTGCGCGGCGGTTGGAGTCGGGCTGCTTCGTGTTGATGCCGGTGGTGATCAACGGCATTCTGGCGGGGTGTCTGTTTTTTGACCGGCCACAGCCGCCGGGTGCGGTGAGGGAGGCCGAGCCGGGCGTGCCGCGGAACCTGATCCGGGCGCGGGAACTGGCGGCGGAGGCGATTTCGGTGGCGCGGCAGCAGGGTGGCGAAGGGGCGTGAGGCGGCGAGGGGCCTGAGCAGCGGCGCGAGCAGGGAGCCGCGCGCCGCTGGTGAATGTGGTGGGGCGCCGCGTGTGTGCTGGCGCGGGCCGGTGTTCCTAGAGCCGGACGAGGTTGTCGGCTTTGACGCCTTTGAGGGCGTTGCGGGTGTCGACGACGAGCTTGGAGCGCTGGAGAATTTCCTGGTAGGGCAAGTCCTTGTGGTCAGTGATGATGACGACGCAGTCGGCGGCTTCGCTGGCGGCCATCGGTTCGACGCTTTGCATGTCCGTGGCATCGACGTGGAAGCGGGGCACGAAGGGGTCGCTGTAGCTGACCTTGGCGCCGGCCTTGAGCAGGAGGTGGGCGACGTCGATGGCGGGGGATTCGCGCATGTCGTCGATGTCGCGCTTGTAGGCGACGCCGAGAATGTGGACGCGGGAGCCCTTGAGCGGCTTGGCGTGCTCGTTGAGGGCGGAGGCGATCTTGTCGACGACGAAGTGGGGCATCTGGCCGTTGATGTAGCCGGCCAGCTCGATGAAACGGGCCTCGATGCCGGCCTGCTTGGACTTCCAGCTGAGATAGAAGGGATCGATGGGGATGCAGTGGCCGCCGAGGCCGGGGCCGGGGTAGAAGGGCATGAAGCCGAAGGGCTTGGTGGCGGCGGCTTCGATCACTTCCCAGACGTCGATGCCCATGCGGCCGCACATCATGGCGAGTTCGTTGACGAGGCCGATGTTGATCATGCGGAAGGTGTTTTCGAGCAGCTTGACCATTTCGGCGACCTGGGTGGAGCTGACCGGGACGACATGGTCGAGGGCCTGGGAGTAGAGGGCGACGGCGAGCTGGGAGCAGACCGGCGTGGTGCCGCCGACGACCTTGGGAATGTTCTTCGTCTGGAAGTTGGGGTTACCGGGATCGACGCGTTCGGGGGAGAAGCAGAGGAAGAGCTCATGGCCGACGCGGAGGTCGGGGCGTTCGAGGATGGGGCGCACGAGTTCATCGGTGGTGCCGGGATAGGTGGTGGATTCGAGGATGACGAGCGTGCCGGGCTTGAGGTGTTTGGCGATGCCCTCGCAGGCCGAGACGATGAAGCTCATGTCGGGGTCCTTGGTCTTGCGCAAGGGGGTGGGGACGCAGATGTTGATGGTGTCGAGTTCAGCGACGGCGGAGAAATCGGTGGTGGCGCGGAGCTTGCCGGATTGGACCAGGGGGGCCAGTGAGGCCGTGGGCACATCCTGGATGTAGCTGGAGCCGCGGTTGATTTCGTCCACCTTGGCCTGTTGCACGTCGATTCCGACGACAGAGAACCCGACGTGCCCCATTTCGACCGCCAGCGGCAGCCCGACATAGCCGAGGCCGACGACGCCGGTGCGGGCGGTGCGGTTGCGGATCTTGGTGGCCAGCTCCGCGGCGATGCCCGTGAGCGCGGCGGCGGTATTTTGTGCGGTGTTCATCAATAATTATCCTTTTCTCCCATAGTACTCACCCTGGGCTGTCAGTTCGGCCGGACCCTCTAAAAAAATCGGGCCGGCGGGGGGATTGTCCCAGCGCAGCTTCATCACGCCAGCCTCGGTGATCACGTCCAATTCGGGCTCCACCATGCGGCGCAGCACGGCCGCGGCGGCCGCTCCGGTGGAACCTGTGCCGGAACTCAGTGTCGGTCCGGCGCCGCGTTCATAAAAGCGGGCCTCAATGGCGCGAGGGCCTGCCTTGCGGAAAAAACTGACGTTGGTGCGTTTCGGAAAGTAGGGGTGGCCCTCGATTTCCGCGCCGACGGCCTTCCAGTCGAAGTCAAAATCGGGCACGGCGACGGCGCACTGCGGGTTGCCGACGTTGAGGATGGTGACATCGCGCAGGCCGGAGGCGAGCGGCAGGGAGGTCAGCAGGTCATCGGGGGCGACGCGCGGGGCGCCCATCTCCATTTCGAACAAAAACTCATTTCCTTTCGTGGCCATGAGCCGCAACTGCTTCACTCCAGAGCCAGTTTTGACGCTGACCTGACCGGGTGTACGAACCGGCCGCCCCTTCGACAGGAGCACGGCGGCGGCGCACCGGTGCCATTGCCGGACAACTCAGCGCGGCTGCCATCACTATTGAACAGCCGGATGCCGAGGTCGGCGTCCGGTTCCTCGCGCATGAGGTACCAGCCATCGGCGCCGACGCCTTCGTGCCTGTGGCAGAGAGCGCGCGCGGCGTCACAGAGATGATCGGCGGAAGCGGCGGGGATCTTCACGGGGCGGGGTTCGAACTCGCGCCGGGCGGCATCGGCCCAGGGTGCGGGGAGTTGGTCGACCCAACTGAACAGGAAATCGTTTCCGACGGCCTGGGCTTTG
>JADJOP010000002.1 GCA_016713735.1 Bryobacterales bacterium | reverse complement strand
GTGACAGGATTCAGAGTTCAGAGCTCGCGGTTTCCAGCGCGGAAGGTGATGGAGGCCGACTGGGGTTGGGCAGTGGTGTTGCGAAGGAAGTAGAAGATGTCGGCGGGGGCGCGTCGCTGCGGTGGATGAAATCAAACACAGCGGGCGGTGACGTCCGGCACGATGTTCATCAAGAGCGAGGACTTCGCGCTCGGTCACCTTGCCCCCAGATGACGCAGCGCTTGCCGTGGGCGCGCGCGGTTTCGATTACCGTCAGGAGGCCGGCCCAGGGCGGGCGGCGAGATCGCACGGTGAAAATCGCTCGCGGGGATGGCCCCCTCGGGCCGACAGCTCGTTCGGGCTTTGGGCCAATGATGGTAGCCGCCGGCGGGAAACGAGTTGTTCGAGAAGCTTGGTGCAGAACGGCGGGGTGGATGTCGCGCTCCTCGGGCAGAACAGGCACAGCGTGGCTGGTGCCGTCAGAGCAGCCACAGAAAGCAGCCGTCCTTAATGGCGAGACGGTTCAGGATGACGTCGGAGTTGGTGTGAGTCGGAAGTCGTAGCCGGGGCCGAGAGTTGCAGGCTTGCAGCAAGGGCGGGGATGAAGCGGAAGCCGCCGTCGCCATGGCCAAAGTAGAGCACGTCGCCGACAGAGAAGCGGCGCGCTGGAGCAGGAAGGATGAGCGCGAGAGATAGTCGATGGAGCGGCTTCGCTTTCGGCCACCAGGTGACGTTGCGGTTGATGTAGGTTCCGGCAGTGAACCCAGCGGGCTTGCAGGATTCAGGCGGACCGTGGGTCCAGTGTGCCCACACAATAGGGGTGCCGCCTTCGGTGAAGACGCGGTCAGCGGAAGGCTTGGTCCTGCAGGCCTTCCTGCCAGCCTTCAGAAGCAAGTGAACGCCTCCATGTGGACGCGCGGTTTTACCATAAGATGTGACCGGCGGAGGCGGTTTCCTTGATCACCCAGAGGCCGTCGGCATTGGGGCGGAAGGGGCCAAAACTCTCTCCTTGGATTTCTCGACAGCGGCGTTGGCGAGCAGCGAGTCGACAGGTACATTAATGGACAGGTGGTCAGGGCCGCCAGCTTCGGACCCGATCCCAAGAAGTTTGCCTTGCAGGCCGAATCGCTGGCAACGTAGTAGTGCTGGATGAGACATCGCTGAGAGTCTTGCAGTGAAGGTCGAAGAGGAAGCGGGCGGTGGTTTTCGTCGTCGATGACGCAGGCGCCGAAGACGGCGGGCAGGTAGGGCGTCATGTCGTAACCGCAGAGACGCAGAGTCAGCCAGGAACCCGGGGACCGAACCCAGGGCCGACGACTTCGTAGCTATGCAAATGAGGATTGGCGAGGCCGCTAGACTCTGTAGAATCGCCAGAAGGGTCTCCTTGAAAGTGGGCGGACGTGAATCCATGTGGGCGTGGAGGTGGCTTCAGCTCAGAGTGGTCAGTGGCCCAGCCGTCGGAGTTGGGGCTCAGCACTTTGAGGCGTTCGCCGATGTTCATGACATAGCGGAGGATCGTCCATTGTCCGGCAGGGGCGCATTCCATTTGAGGCAGCCCGAGGAGTCGGTGACCAAGCGGGTGACGTCGATGGCTTGCGTGGTGTTGCGGGGAAATGGAAGGGAGAGCGGACGGCGGTGGCAAAGACGCCGCGCGGGCCGTTAACATCAGCATCGTGGAGGTTGCTCGCGGTTCCAATCAGGACCGTAGCCGTAAGAGAGCAGTGGAGCGGAGTACGGCGGCAGCCATTGCAATACGATCGCGCCCTGGTAGCCCCCGGTGACGTTGACTCCTTGGGTGTTGAAAGAGGCCAGATTCGCCGAGGATCAAGCGTGGGCGAGAGAAGTCGTGCGCTGAGCAAGCAGAGGCGGACGTAACAACCGCGGGTTCCGGCAGGGAGGAGCGAAGGTCTGCGGGCCGGGGGCGGCCCGAAGGAGGGGAGGCGCGAAGGACCCACCAGCAAATCAGAGTCCTCAATTACTTTGGAGACAGCGATGAACTCGCGCGTGGGCGACATGGTGGTAACGGGCGACGTGCCCCTGCTCAGGTTGCCGTTGTCGAGATCCCTTCCTTGAGAAGCGTAGTCCCAGCAGCGGGGTCGGGGGCAGATGACGAGAAATCGTGGCCGAGACCTCAGGGGTGAGGAAGGACAACGAGACAACATGATCGCGCCAGAAAGGCGGGTGTGCCATCAGGGGGCGGCAGGGGCGGTGAGCGGTTTGAGCGGGAATGGGAGGAGGAGGTCGATGGCACGCCCGCCATCGTGCGATTGTTTCGACGGAGGTAAAAGGCCCATGCTGCCGTGTTTGGGTTCGATCAATAGCTGCCGAGGTCAACTGGAACGACAGAGAAGTCGACCTGGAGGCACCTAGCTGGCGAGCTAGGTCGGTGGAGCTCGCCTGAACTGCTTCATGGAGGAGGGGCTGAAGGCAGGCCCGGCGGGGGGGACCAGAAAGCTGTCACCGCGGGCACGCTGTCAAAAAATGAGACACCGCCGAAGCCGGCATCTTTCATCGCCTGGGAGTTCTTGTGAGGCGGTGGCTGGATTGTGACGTGGCCGTTGAGCCCAGAAGCCAATAGGTGGTGGGGGCGGGCATCGGGCGGCGGATTTCGCCAGCCGTTTTCCGAGACGCCGGTGGCGGTGGGTTAGGCGACGAGCGAGCGCGAGGCGAGGATGGGGGCGAGGATGAGGACGGACGCATATTACTTCTCCTATGCGACGAGAGGACGGATTTGAAGCCGAGGGGGTTGGCGATGCGTGGAGGGGCGGCGCGTGGTGGCCGCACGCCGAGAGCGAAGTGGTGGTGGGTCTGCTGGCGACCCAGCTGTTTGAGGAAGCCGCGGATATCGGGGCCGAAGAAGCCGCGGGTGTTGGTGTTTCCGGTGGCGGGGATGAGCCCGCAGACGCTTCCCTTTCGGCGAGAATGAACGGGTGAATTTCCGTCGTCCTTCACACCGATGCTGAGCGCTGGTGATGGGGCCTCCTGATGCGGAACTCGACGCCTTAGCCCGCTGCCGGGCTTGCCGTAATACTTGGAGCTAGGGAGCGGAGGACGGGCGGCCGTCGGCGATTTTGATGTGATGCGGGCCGTCGTGGCCGACCAGGACGAAGCCTTCGCGGAAATCAACGGGGTGAAACTCGGCAAAGGAGCCGCCGATGTCGAGGCGGTCCATGAGAAGCATGGCGATGCAGGTTTTCAGGTCGGACTCGCCGCACATGGGGAAGCCGGCGGCGGTGAGCAGCGAGTTGCCGACGATGAGGTTGGTGACGAGTTCGCGGAGGGGGCTGCCGGGTTCGGCGTCGTAGTAGTAGGCGAGGCCGTCGAGCTGGTGGTGGGCAATGAAGCGGTCGAGCGTGACGGCGGCAAAGGCGGCGCGGTGGAGATGTTCGCCGGTGAGTTTGGATGTGACGGGGTCGACGCCGGGGTCAGGGGTGTCGAAGAGCGCGAGAATGTCGGAGCATTTCGCCTGAATTTCAGCCTCGGTGACGTCGCGGCTGAGGCGGAGGAGGTCGTCGGCCTCTGTTTGGACGACATGGCAGCCGAAGGCGGCGGTGAGGAGGTCTGGTCGGTCTGCATGTCGAGCATGTGCTCAGTGGGATGGCGCAGGGCGCGACCGATGCGGGCGCGTTTGACGTCGTGCAGGGCCATGGCGATGTCGCACCAGGAGCGGAGTTCGGCTTCGGCCTGCGGGTCGTTGTCGAGCGTGCCGAGAATCACTTCCGGGGGGCGTTTGCCCATGCGGATGGCCACGCCGAGAAATTCGGGCACCGAACAGAAGTCGTCGTTGGCGAGTTGCATGTGGGTGGTGGCGCGCGGGTAGTCCATGGCGGGGAGGGGTTGCAGGGCGACAAGGACGATGGGGACGTCGAGCGACCGGACGATGGCTCCGAAGCTGGCCGAGGTGGCGTAGGTGAGCATGTCGCAGAAGACTAGGTCGAGGTCGGCGGCTTTGAGCTTGGGCAGAAGGGCGTAGGCGTCTTGGGCCTTGTCGACCATACCGAAGTTGAAAACGGTGACACCGGTGGCGGTAAGTCAGTGTTCGAGCACGGCGAGTTTGGCCATGAGCCCATCGAGCAGGCCGGGGAACTGGTTCCAGTAGACGTGGTAGCCGACGCCGAAGATGCCGATGCGCGGTGCGGGGTTTCTGCGGGGACGTTCATGCGGTTCCTTTCGAGGCAAGAGCAGGGGTGAGTGGAGCGGGGCGCGGCGCAGGGCGAGGATCAGCCAGGCGGTGGGATATAAGAGTGCCGATACAAGAAAGACGGGCTGAAACCTGCGGCGTCGACCGCGGGACCAACGATCAAATTGGAGAGCATGGCAGCGATGCCGCACGCTGGTGCCGGTGAGGCCGACGGCGGTTCCCACTTCGGTTGGAGCGACGGTGTCTCCGGATTAGGGTGATGTAGTTGGCGATCCAGATGCCGTGGGCGAACATGAGGACGGACATGAGGGCAATGGCGGCGTAGGCGCTGCCGGCGGTGGAGGCAAGCCAGGAAGCCGGGGTGAGGGCAGCAGCGATGCACATGAGGGTGAGGCGGGCGCGGCGCGGTTGCCAGCCGCGTTTCACGAGGATGTCGGAGACGCGTCCGGCGGCGATGTTGGTGACGCCGAGGGCGAAGAAGGGGATCCAGGTGAGGTTGCCGATCTCGGTGAGGGAGAGGCCGCGTTCGCGGTTGAGGTATTGGGGAATCCAAAACATGTAGAAGTAGAAGACGGGGTCGAAGAAGAAACGGGCGATCATGAGACGGCGCATTTCGGGGCGGGAGAGAAGGGACGCGAAGCTGGTGCGCTGCGCAGCCGGCGTGGGGGCGGATTCGGGGAGGCCGCGGAAGGCGAGTAGCCAGAGGGCGAGCCAGGTGGCGCCGAGCAGGGCGGTGGCGAGGAAGGTGCCACGCCAGCCAAAGACGGAGGTCCACCAGACGGTGAGGGGTGGGGCGAGGACGGCGCCGAAGGCGGAGCCGCCATTGGCGAAGCCGACGGCTAGGGCGCGGCGGTGGGGCGGCATCCATTCGACGGCGCCTTTGGTGGCGCCGGGGAAGCAGGCGCCTTCGCCGACGCCAAGAAAGAAGCGGGCGGCGCCGAGGGCCCACGGACCGTTGGCGATGGCGTGGGCGGCGCTGGCGAGCGACCAGAGGCCGACCGAGAAGGCGAGACCGAGGCGCGTGCCGAGAGTGTCCATGAGCCGGCCGCCGAGCGAGAACATGACAGTGTAGCTGGCGACGAAGGCGAAGACGACGCGCGAGTAGGCGGTGTTCGACATGGCGAACTCGCGCGTCAGTTGCGGCGCCAGGACGCTGAGCACCTGGCGGTCCAGGAAGCTCAGCGCCGTGGCGAAGAAGAGTAGACCGCAGAGGATCCAGGCTCGATGCGAGGGCATCGGCTTAGAAGTATAGCCTGAGGGCCAGTTGCATGATGCGCGGGGCGCGCGCGGAGAGGAACTCGCCCAGGCGCGAGTTCACCTGCCCGCGCTGGGCGTCGAAGCGGGCGGTGGTGTCCAGCGAGGCAAACTGCGCATGGTTGAAGGCGTTGTAGGCTTCGGCGCGGAACTGGAGGCGGACGCGTTCATGGACCGGGAAGGTCTTCAGCAGGGAGATGTCCCAGTTGTTGATGCCGGGGCCGCGGATGTTGGTGGTGGCGGAGTTGCCGAAGGTGCCGCGGGCGGGACCGGAACACGGTGGGATCGAAATTCCGGCTGAAGGTGCGCTCGCTCTTGGAGATGTTGGGATTGCCGGTCAAGTCGATGCGGGCGCCCTGGCTTGCGGTGCCGGTGATGTCGGTAGGCGTCACCTGGGTGAAGCCGATGCCGAGCGGGGCGCCGGAGACGAAGCTGGTGATGCCGGAGAGCTGCCAGTCGCTGATGGCATAGCGGGCGACGGCGTTCTTGACACTGGGTGTGGGGATGTCCCAGGTCCAGTCGATGCGGACGTTGTGGGTGCGGTCAGAGGAGGAGAGCCCGTAGTTCCAGTAGCGCACGGGCAGCAGGACGCTGACGGTGTTGGTGTCGAAGTTGTTGTAGTTGAGCGCCTTCGACCAGGTCCAGGCGCCGCCGAACTGAAAGCCCTTAGTGAAGCGGCGGCGTGCGGTGAGTTGCATGGAGTGGTAGTTGGAGGAGGCTCCGGGTTCGGATAAGAGGATGTCGTTGTAGCCGACTATGGGACGCAGGAATGAGGAAGTGAGCGGCGTGGCGGGGTTGGTGGGATCGGCATTGCGCGGGTCGAAGTTGGCGCCGATGGGGATGGGGTTGATGTCGCGCACCCAGAACTGGTTGCGGCCGAGCGAGCCGACGTAGCCGATATCGACGACAGTGTTCCAGCCGATGTTCTGTTGGACGGAGAGGCTGAAGTTCATGACCCGGGGAATGCGGTTGCTGCGGTCGAACGCGTTGACGGCTTGCGGGAAGATGGCGCCTGCCGAAGAGCGGATGCCGGAGAGGGTGCCGAAATAGACAGTGGGCGTGCTGATGAGCGGCGGTTGAGAAGCAAAGCGAAGCAGGTTTTCCGACATGTTGGGGCGGCCGTAGAACTGGCCGAAGCCGCCGCGGATGGCGGTTTTGCCGGTGCCGAAGACGTCGAGGGCGAAACCGATGCGGGGGCCGAACTTCATGCCGTATCCGTCAATGAGGCCGCGCGGATAGCCGTTTTGCGCGGCGACGGCCATGCCGTTTGTCGGGTTGCCGACGCCGGGTGCGATGGCGCCGATGAGGGTGACGGGGTAGATCTGCCCGGTGACCGGGTGCTGGCCGACGCGTGCGTTATTGACGCGGGCGGGGCGGATGAGTTGGACGCCCTGGCTTGCGTTGTATAGTTCGGGGGCGAAGGTGGTGAGGCGGTCCGAGCGCATGAAGATGGGCACGAGGTGGTGGAAGCGCATGCCGTATTCGAGCGTGAGGCGGCGGGTGGCGCGCCAGGTGTCCTGGAGGAACCACTCAACGGCGTGCTGACGGAAGCTGAGGATGACGCGGTTGGATGCCTCCGAGTAGGTATTGAAGACGCCGAGGGCGGCGTTGGAATAGGCGTAGCCGGTGTCGATGGGGTTGGTGGCGGCGGGCTGGAAGTTGAGCGTGCCGGTATAGGCGCCGTCGTTGAGCGAGCCCTGGTAGTTGCGCTCAATCATGATGCCGGCCTTGAGTGTGTGGCTGCCTTGGACCTTGGTGAGGTTGTTGGTGAGGTTGAAGGCGTGCAGCTTCTGGTAGAAGGGGAAGCGGCCTTCCATAAAGAGGTTGGCGGCGTTGGTGACACCGCCGAAGGTGGCGTTGGGGATGAGGCCGAGGGGGTTGCTGGCGGGGTTGATCTGGCCGGCGACGAAGCCGACGGTGGAACGCTGGTTGCGGGTGATCTCCGCGTCGTCGGCGCTGTTGCCTTCGGGACGGCGCGTCCAGCCGAGGCTGGTTTCGTTGATGAGTGAAGGCGAGAGCACGCCGGTGTAGCGGAGGATGTAGCCTTGGCCGTGGAGCCGGTAGGTCTTCTTCATCTGCGGCCAGTTGGTGGAGCCGGCGGTGAGGATGCCGACGGCGCCGGTCTGCTGGTCGACAAAGGAAGCGATGGTAAGGGCGAGCGAATGGTTCTGGCGGATGTTGTAGTCGATGCGCGCGTTCTCCATGCGGATTGGGGTTTGATTTTCGCTCTGGAAGACGTAGTTATAGCGGCCGCCGGAGATGCCGCGATCGGTGAAGTTTGGATCTGGGAAGAGCTTAAGCAAGGAAAGGCCGCTGGCGTCGAGACGGCTGGCCGGGACGACGTTACCGGGGTAAACCTGCTGCGTGGTGGGGTCGCGGACAGGAATGACGCGGCCGTTGAGATCGAGCGATTGGGTGAAGTCGCCGCGGCGTTCGGCGAGCGTGGGGACGGTGAGCTGGGCGATGGCGGTGGGAACGGTGAGGGGGCCAGAACTCCTGCGACCAGAAGAAGAAGAGCTTGTCGCGGTTGCGATTGATCTTGCCGATGGGGATGGGGCCGCCGATGTTGTAGTTCCAGGTGTTGTAGCGGTAGCGTGCCTTGGGGCGGGAGAGGCGGTTATTGAAGAAGTCGTTGGCGTTGAACTGCTCGTGGCGTTTGAAGTAGGAGAAGAGGCCGTGGAAGTCCTTGGTGCCGGACTTGGTGACGAAGTTCACGGTGGCGCCGGAGGAGCGGCCATATTCGGCGGGGTAGTTGGACATGAGCACCTTGACTTCGGCGATGGCGTCCTGGCTGAGCATGACGACGCCGTTGAAGTTGTTGCCCATGGGGTTGACGGGCATGCCGTCGACGGTGACGGTGTTGGCGTTGCGGCGGTTGCCCTGAACGCTGAGATCGAAGTTGCGATCGATTCTCTCCTGGCTGCCAACACCCTGGCCGTCGACGACGCCGGGGAGCAGGGCGAGGAGCGTCATGGCGTTGCGGCCTTTGGTCATGAGGTTCTCAAGCTGGGTGTTGCTGATGACGCCGGCGCGTTCGGAACTGGCGACCTGGACGGCAGCGCCTTCGGCGGTGACGGAGACCTGGTCGGTGACAGCGCCTATCTCCAACGCGAGACGGCCGACAGGCAGAGTCTCGGCCGAGGAGAGGACGATGCCGGTGCGCTGCAGGGTCTTGAATCCGGGCTGGGTCACCGAGAGCGTGTATGCGCCAGGCTGGAGGCTTCCAATGAGGAAGTCGCCCTGCTCGTTGGTGTTCACCGTGCGCTTGGCTCCGGTGGCGGATTGCACGACCGAGACCTCGGCGCTGGTGATGGCGGCGCCGGTGGGGTCGATGACGGAACCGACGAGGGTTCCGGTAATGGTTTGCGCGAAGCCCGCGGTGGAGGCGAGCAGGAGGAGCGCGGTGAGACAAGCCAGACGGAGGCGGTGAGTCAGCATCGTAGTTCCTTCGTTGTGGGATTGGGTCGTCATTGGGTTGGGTCGTTCAGGGTTCCGTGTGTTTTCAAAAACTGTTCGATGGTCCGCTGCACGCGGAGCGTATCGGTATCGGTCCAGGTATGGCGGCCATGGGCGCCGCCTGGAATTGTGACGAGTTGGTTGGCCACGCCGGCCTTGGTGAGCGCCTCGTGAAGGCGGGTGGCATGAGAAAGGGGAATGGTGGCGTCGGCATCGCCGTGGAGGGTGAGTACGGGTGGGACGCCGGGGCGGACCCAGGTAAGGGGCGAGAGGCGGCGGGCGAGCGCCAGGGCGTCGCCGGGCGCACGAAACCAGCGGGCGATGTTGGCGCGGTTTTGGGAGAGCATTTCGGCGAGGTCGGTGGCGCCGTAATAGTTGATGACGGCGCGGGCCTTTGGGGCGGGGCTGGGGTCGTTGCAGGCGGCGTCGAAGGAGTCGTCGAGCATGGCGGTCATCAGGACGAGATGGCCACCGGCGGAGCCTCCGGTGAGGACGAGGCGGGCGGGATCGATGCCGTACCTTACGCCGTTGCGGGCGATCCAGCGGAAGGCGCAGCGGCAATCCTCGATTGCGGCGGGTGCGGGGGCGACGCCGCTGAGGCGGTATTGCACGGCGGCGACGCGGTAGCCAAGTTGGAGGTAAGGAAGATACCAGAGGACGTACTGTTCCTTGGAGCCGGTCTGCCAGCCGCCGCCGTGAATGTAGACGATGGTGGGCCCGGGCTTCTTGTCGTAGGGGATGTAGAGATCGAGCTTGAGGTCGATGCCGCCGGGGGCGGTGCGGTAGACGACGTCGCGTTCGGCGCGAAAGCGCTGGCCGACGAGCGAGGCCCAGTCCCGGGCCGAATCCTGGGCAGGAAGCGAGGAGGCGGCGGAGAGGCAGAGGATTGCCGCCGAGCCCATGATGTTCATATAATGAACAATTGCGTTCATTTTCGTGTAGATGTGATATGGCAATCCGATGAAGAAGTCAAGCCCCTCCCCCCAGAATGCGAAGACGCGGGCCGGAGCCGGAACGCTGGACAAGGGCCTCACGGTGCTGGAGGCCGTGGAAGCCTCGGCGCACCCGGTGGGTGTTCAGGAGATTGCGGGGGCGACGGGGATACAGCGTCTGGCCGTGTACCGGCTGTTGTGCACACTGGAGGAGCGAGGGTATGTCGCGCGCGATGACGCCAAGCGCTACCGGGCGATGCGGAGGCGGCGCAAGCTGCTGATGGGCTATGCGGGCCCGCTGACGGGGAACACGTTTCGCGAGGATGTAGCGGCATCGTTGCAGCAAGCGGCGCACGCCGAGGGTGTGGACCTGATGCTGCTGGACAACGGGGTGGAAGACCAGGAGCGGGTAATGCGCAACGCGGGGACGCTGGTGGAGGCGCGCGTGGACGTGGCGGTGTTCTTCCAACCAGTGGAATCGCTGGGGCACATGATGGCGGCGCGACTATCGGAGGCGGGGCGGCCGTTCATCACGGTGGACCGGCCGATTGCCGGCGGAGTGTATTTCGGCGCCAACAACTATCAGGCGGGAAAGCTGGCCGTGCAGGCGCTGGGGCGGTTTGCGCGCGAGCGCTGGAATGGGCGATTTAACCGGGTGGTGCTAGTGGAGGGGGCCTACACGAGCACAAACGTGCAGGCGCGGCTGGCGGGGGTGCTGGTGGGTTTACGCGACCTGGTGGGGGCGGTGGAGGAATCGAAGGTGATTCACCTTCCTGGCAATGCCAATCGCGAGGCGAGCCGGTTGGCGATGGCGGGATTGCTGCGGCGGGAGGAGGGCAGGTCGCGGCTGCTGGTATCGGGGTTCAACGACATTAGCGCCATCGGCGTGCTGGATGCGGTGCGGGAGGCCAAGCGCGACAAGTGGGTGGCGATTGTGGGGCACAACGCTATGCGCGAGGGTCGGATGGAGATTCGTAAGTCGGCAAGCCCGTTTCTGGCATCGGTGGCGTACTTTCCGGAACGGTATGGGGCGAGGCTGGTGAAGTTGGCCTCGGCCATGGCGGGTGGTGAGACGGTGCCGCCGGCTGTTTACACGGACCATGCCGTGTTGGATCAGGAGAATGTGGATGTCGTGTATCCGGGCGAGCGGGATTCGGGCGCTTCCACTGACAGGCAGCCGGATAGGACTCACGCGGGGAAGGACTAGAAAAACACCTCAAGCAGGTACCATGCGGCGCATGGGGCGTTCCAGAACCACAGTCCTATAGGGGCGAGGCAGTGGACAGTAGGACACTGCCAACATGCATGCCAGAAGTGTATTTCTAGGAGTTTGGCTAGGGGGGATGTTGACGCTCCAAGCCGGTTATTTGGGCCCCGCGGATGGGTACAACGGGTTCTTTTTCGGGGACTACACGAGCGCCAATAGCGATGTCGGAGGGAAGCTCGCGGCTGGGGGCAACATCAATATCACGAACTTCAGCGTGGCCACGGCATACCCGGCGAACCACTTCAACGGAGAGTACGCTCTGATTGCCAAAGGCGACATCAATGCCGCCAACGGTCAGCTTGTCTCGGGGGATGCCTTTGCGGGTGGGATAGGGACGCTTTCTTCCTTTACCCTGCTCAGCGGCTTGTTGACCGAGGGCGGGACTTCGCCTGTCGACTTCGCCGCGGCCGAGACGGAGTTGAAGAATAAGTCGCAAGCGCTGAAGGATCTGAGCGGGACGGCGGTGAGTCCGAATGTGGGGTTTGAGTTTCTTCTCGACGCGGCGGGCAGCGACCTGGCGGTGTTCCTATTGGACAGCTCAGAGTTTTGCAGTTCGTGCAGCGTGAAGTTCGTCAACGTCGGCGCGAACACGACGGTGGTGGTGAACGTGAAGGGGGCCAGTGTGAATGGGACGAATGCCTCCTATTTCATCAATGGCCTGGGTGTAAATGGTGATGCGTCGTCGCCATTGGCGAGCCGCATCCTGTTCAATTATTTCGAGGCGACCAGTTTGTTTATGAACTCGGGCGTTCAGGGAAGTGTGCTCGCGCCGTACGCGGAGGTGACATCGACGTGGGGGCAGATGGTGGGGCAGTTGGTCGCGCAGTCGTATTCCAACGAGTGCCCCGAAGCCGGAAACAGATGCGGTTCGCTGGAGTTGCATGACTTCAATTTCCCAGCCGATCCGGGGGAGTTGCCGCCGCCCAGCGGCGAAGTGCCGGAGCCGGCCACTTGGATGCTGTCAGCGGCTGGGCTGGCGGGTGTTTTGTGGCACCGTGGCCGGGCTGGAAAGCGGTAGGCGGGGCAGAGAACCTGCAGAACTGCGGAAGGGGCTGAGCGGCGCTGGCCACGGCCTGAGCTTCCTGGGGTAGCATAGGCGCATGTTGCGCCGTCACTTCCTGGCCGCCTCAGGCGCCGCCGTCCTTCCCTTGCCGGCAGCGGGCGGGCCGCTGATCGACACCCATATCCATCTCTTTGAACCGGACATCTTTCCCTATCACGCCCTGGCGCCGTATCGTCCTCCGGCGCAGCCGTTGGGGGAGTATCTGGCCTTTGTGAAGCAGGCGGGGATTGCGCATACGATCCTGGTTCACCCGGAGCCGTACCAGGACGATCATCGCTACCTGGAGCATTGCTTCGCCGCCGAGTCACCACGAGGGTTCTTTAAGGGCACGTGTTTGTTCGAGCCGCAGGATGAGCGCACGGGCAAGCGCATGGGCGAGTTGGTGAAGCGGCATCCGGGACGGATCGTGGCGATGCGCATGCACGTGATGAACGAGCCGGGCAAGCCGTTCACCTGCACCTGCGAGGGGGACACGCCGATCAAGAATCGCGACCTGAATGACGCCTCGGTGAAGGCGACGTGGAAGGCAGCGGCTGATCTCGGCCTGTGCATGCAGATGCACTTCCTTCCGCACCACGGGGCGGCGATTGGAAAGCTGGCAGCGCAGTTTCGCGGCATGCCGGTGATTCTCGATCACATGGGGCGGGCAGGGATGGGCGCACCGGCGGCGTTCGAGGAGATCCTGAAGTTGGCGCGGCTGCCGAAGGTCTATTTCAAGTTCAGCGGCGTGGGGTACTCGTCGAAGCAGAAGCCGCCCTATGCCGACGCGGCCAAGTATGTACGGCGGGCATTCGAGGCGTTTGGGGCAGAGCGGATCCTATGGGGCGGTCTGGGGCACGACATGGATGGGTTCCGGCAGGCGCAGGCCATCTTTGACCACCACTTTGCGTTCGCAACCGAAGCGCAGCGCGAGATGATCCGTGGAGGGAACGCGGCGAAACTCTTCGGGTTCGCCTGAGATATGCTCGGGGGCAATGCGAATCGCGTTTCCCCTTGCCCTTTTGACGGCCGTCGTGCCGCTGTATGCGCAGTTGAAGTTCCGGCCGCAGGAGATACAGGCCGATTTCGGCGTCGTGTACGCCGTGACGACGGCCGATGTGAACCGTGACGGCAAGCCGGATGTGGTGGCCATCAACGGCACGACGCTGGCGTGGTGGGAGAACCCCAGTTGGAAGCGTCACGTGATTTTAGAAGGCGTGACGAAGAAGGACAACGTCGCGTTTTCGCCGCATGACATTGACCGCGACGGCAAGCTCGACTTTGCGCTGGCCGCTGACTGGCAGCCCACGAATACGCAGGCGGGAGGAACGCTGCAATGGGTGAGGCACGATGGCAAGCTGACACCACTGGGCGAGGAGCCTACGCTGCACCGCATCCGTTGGGGGGATGTGACCGGGGATGGGCGGGAGGAGTTGATTCTCGTGCCCTTGCACGGGCGGGGGACGAAGGCTCCGGATTGGGAAGGCGACGGGGCGCGGATTCTGGCGCTGTCGCCGCCGTCTGATCCGGCCGCGCAGCCGTGGGGGCGTGAACTCGTCGACGACAGCCTGCACATCGTGCACAACTTCATCGTCGTGGAGGGTGAAATCTGGGTGGCGGCCAAGGAAGGCGTGTTTGCGTTCAAGCGCTACCAGGAGGGCTCGTGGTCGAAGCGGAAGTTGGGTGCGGGCGCACCGGGAGAGATTAAGCTGGGGCGGGTGAACCGCATCCGGCGGCTGGCAACGATCGAGCCTTGGCATGGGAACAAGGTGGTGGTGTACACCGAACCTGTGGTTCCCTACGATCCGCAATCGCGGACGCTGACGCGCCCTGTGCCGCAGCCGGGGCGGCTGTGGGAGCGCGAGGTGATTGAGACGGAACTCGTGCAGGGGCACGCGCTGGGGTGGGGCGATTTCGATGGGGACGGCTCGGATGAGCTGGCGGCGGGTTGGCGCAACAACGGGCGGGCAAAGGACTATGGGATCGCGCTGTACAAGCGTACGACAGAGGGGAAGTGGGCCAAGCAGTTGATGGACACGGGGGTGGCCGTGGAAGATCTCGCGGTGGAGGACCTCAACGGCGACGGGCGTGCGGAGATCATTGCGGGCGGGCGCGCGACCTCAAACATCCGCATCTACTGGAACGAGTCGAAGCCCGCCTGGCAGCGGCATGTGATCACTTCAGGGTTTGCCAATTTCACGGCCAACGCGGCTGATTTCACCGGCGATGGGAAACCGGACGTGATCAGCGGAGACCTGCAGGAACGTGAGATCTATCTGTTCGCGGCCCCTGACTGGAAGCGCATTACGCTGCACAAGGGGCTGAGCCTGATTCACGGCGAGGCGATGGACGTGGATGGAGATGGCGACCTGGACTATGTGGGCGCGCAATATTCGCCGGGGGTGCTGTTCTGGCTGGAGCGTCCGGCTGACGCGCTGAGCGAGCCGTGGCCGTATCACGAGGTGGACCACGCCGAGCGCGGAGGGGTGCACGGGATTCACGGGCTGTTTCCCTGCGATGTGGACCGCGATGGTACGGTGGACATCATCGCTAATTCGGGGCAGCCGACGGGCGCATTTCCGAACTCGATTGCCTGGTTTAAGCTGACGCGCGGCGTTCCGGCGCAAGGAAAGCTGCCGGCGAAAGCTCCTGTCTGGCAGCGGAACGTGTTCGCGCGGGGGGATGCGCCGGGGCTGAGCCACTACATGGGGTGCGGCGACGTGAATCAGGACGGGCTCACCGACATCGCGGCGGGGGCGAAGATCGCGCCGGGAGGCAACTGGTTCGCCTGGTGGGAGCAGCCGAAGCCAGTGAAAGGCCAAGTCGCGACGTGGAAGCGGCACGAGATCGCCAGCGGGCAGGAGGGGGCGACCAACATCCAAATCGCCGACTGGAACGGGGATGGGAGGCCGGATTTCGTGGCTACACGGGGACACGGCAAAGGGGTGGTGTGGTACGAAGCCCCGGACTGGACTGCACACGAAATTGACCCGGAAATCACGGGACCGCATTCGCTGGCAGTGGGTGATCTTGATGGCGACGGCGATCCGGACGCGGTTACATGCGCAAAGGACTCTGGGATCGTGGCTTTGTACCGCAATGATGGCGGAGGGCGATTCGAACGGTTGTACCTGCACGAGGATCAATCGGCCTACGACATCCGCATGGTGGATCTGGACGGGGACGGGGACCGGGATTTGCTGATTGCCGGGCAGGAGCAGAGGAATGTTGTTTGGCTGGAAAACCCGGCTCAATACAAGCAGTAATGCGGATTGGTTTTACGCAAAATGTCGTAAAAATCTTGACTTATTTATAATCCTTTCAGTAAAATCCTCGCAGTAAGGAGGCTCGCCCGTGGCGGCGGCCGACCTGGAGGATCGCTTCCTGGAAAGTGCGGTTCCCGGTACGGGAGGTTGTAGTGATTGCCGTGCCGTAGAGGGAGTGTCTGCTTGGTCGGTGCGCACTTCCCACGGTGAACGAAGAACCGCATGGACAGCGCCGAACCGTCTCGCGATCCCATCCTTCTGGTCGGCGGTAATGGACAGGTAATCTCAGCCAATCTGGCGTTTCACGCGTGGCTGAAGACGGTGTCTCCGCAGACCGCAGCGAGCGATTTGTCCACCTGGACCACGAATGCACCAGATCTGGGCGGCGGTGGGCGACGCCGGCCGAGAAGAGGGCGTGGGCGTCCGGTTCGTATCTTGCTGCGATCGATTCTTGATGGCGCGCAACTGGCGTGCGCGGCTACGGTGGACGGTTCGCCGCATGAGGAAACCTATGTCGTTCGCCTGGTGATGGCGCGCGCGGACAAGGATGGGCTGGCGGCGCAGGCGGGCCGCCGACCGATGGGAGGAGTCCGGCGTGGTGCAGGCCGGACGTATTCGGTGGAAAGAGGCGCCTTGCAGGCAATCGCGGCGGCGGCGCGGAATCTGGCGGGATGTTCACTGGATGACTGGCAGAGGGAGCAGGTGAACGAGATTCAGGGGAACGTGAACTTGCTCTTGCAGGGGAGCCGGCGGCCGCGGGCCGCGAGCATCGGGGGAGTGGGATTGGGGGGAGTGATATCGGGGGAACTTGCCATGCGGGAAAACCGGGATTTGCGTGTGTTGCTTGTGGAGGACAACCCGATCAACCGAACAGTGGCCTCGCACATGCTGGCAAGGCTGGGCTTATCTCCGGACATTTGCACGAACGGGCATGAGGCGGTGGAGCGCGCCACGGCTCAGACATACGATCTGATTCTGATGGATGTGCAGATGCCGGAGATGGATGGAATTGAGGCCACCTACCGGATTAGGGAACTGCGAAGCGATCGGCGTCCGACACGGATTGTGGCGCTGACGGCGAACACGGTGGATGAGACGCGTCAGGCGTGCGAGAAGGCTGGGATGGACGGATTCCTCGCCAAGCCGTTCACGCTGGCCGAACTGAACGCAATGCTGAACCGGCTGTTGGAGCGGCCGTTGGAGCCGTTGACTTCATAGCAGGGAAGGCGCCTTGCTCCTGAGCACATCGGGAGTCCAGTCCACGCCGCAGCCGGAGCCGGGCACGGGCAAGTAGTGTCCGTTCTGAAAGGGCGCGGTGAGCATGGCCATCACCTCGTTGCCTGGTTCGCCTGTGCCGAAGCTCTCGGCGAGGATGCAGGCCGGATGGTGAGCGATGAGTTGCATGCCGTAGACGCTGCCGCCGCGGTGGGGAGCCACGGGCACACCGCGCGAGGACGCAAGAGCAGCCACGCGCAAGCCGGTGGTGAGGCCTCCGGACCAGGTGAGGTCGGGTTGCAGCAGTTGCGCCGCGTTCAGACGGAGCAGGGTTTCGAAGCCATAGTGGGAGAACTCGTGCTCGCCGCTGGCGATCTTGGTGGAGGTGACTTCGCGGCAGAGGCGTTCGTAGCCGGCGAGGTCGTCGGGAAGGAGTGGTTCTTCGAGGAAGAAGAGGCGGGCCTCTTCGGCGCGTTTGGCGAACTCGATCGTGTATTCGACGTTCCAGCGGCAGAGGACATCGATCATGAGCAGAGCGTCGGGGCCAATCAGGCGGCGCGTTTCGATCAGCTTTGCCGCGAATCGCTTCATGGCATCGGGGCCTTCATGCGGAGAGACGTCGACGGGGAGTTTGAAGGCGGTGAAGCCGAGTTTGAGGCCGAGTTCAACGTTGTTGCCGGTGAAGTAGGCGCGTGTCTTTTCGCGGGCGGCGCCGCCCAGCATGCGCCAGACGGGCTGATTGAGAGTCTTGCCGGCGGCGTCCCAGAGAGCGAGGTCGATTCCGCTGAGGGCCTGGATGGCGACGCCCTTGCGGCCGTAGAAGGAGGTGGAGGAAAAATCTGATCCCAGAGAAGCTGGACATTGCGGGCGTCAGCTCCGATGAGGAGGTCGCGGAGGTGGTTCTCGATGATGTAGACGGCAGCGCCGCCCCCGCCGCCGAGGCCGTAGCCGGTGATGCCCTGGTCGGTGCGGATCTGAACGAGGATGGCGCCGGTGAGTTGGGAGAAGGGACCGAACCAGCGCATGCGGGCGGGGTCGTGATCGCCGGTGAATTCGCGGCGGCCGAAGCGCGAGGAGGGCAGCAGTTGGAGCGGGGCGGCTTTGACGGAGACGATCTGTTGCCGGGGCGATTGGGCGAGGAGCGTGGAGAGGCTCCCCGCCGCGGCCCCGGCAGTGGATGTGGAGAGGAACGATCGGCGCGACATCATCGCGCCGATTATATAGGCTTACTTCTCGGTGAGAGCGGCCACGCCGGGCAGTTCGACGCCGCCGAGGAACTCAAGCGACGCGCCGCCACCCGTAGAAACGTGGGAGATTTTGCTGGTGACGCCAGCGGCCTTGATGGCCTTCTCGGAGTCGCCGCCGCCGACGATGCTGGTGGCGCCGGATTCCGCCACGGCCTTGGCCAGTTCCACCGTGCCCTTGTCGAAGGGCGGCATTTCGAAGACGCCCATGGGGCCGTTCCAGATGACCGTCTTGGCCTTGGCCACGGCGGCTTTGAAGAGCTCGATCGACTTGGGGCCAATGTCGAGGCCCATCTTGCCTTCGGGCACGACGTCGACGATCTCGAAATCCGCGCCGGCCTTGAACTCAGCGGCGGCGACGTGATCCACCGGCAAAAGGATCTTGCCGCCTGCCTCGGCAAGGAGCTTTTTGGCGAGTTCGATTTTATCCTCCTCGACGAGCGACTTGCCGGTGGGCTGACCTTGGGCGCGGGCAAAGGTGTAGGCCATGGCGCCGCCGATGATGAGCTGGTCGACGACCTTCATCAGGTTCTGGATGACTTCAATCTTGTCGGACACCTTGGCGCCGCCGAGGATGGCAACGCAAGGGCGCGGCGGGTTCTTGGTGGCCATGCCGAGGTATTCGAGTTCCTTCTGCATGAGCAAACCGGCGGCGGCCTGAGGGACGTAGGCGATCATGCCGACGGTGGAGGCGTGGGCGCGGTGGGCGGTACCGAAGGCGTCGTTGACGTAGACATCGCAGAGGGCGGCAAGTTGCTTGGAGAACTCGGGATCGTTGCCCTCTTCTTGTGAGTGGTAGCGGAGGTTTTCGAGCAGCAGCACCTCGCCTGGCTTAGGCAGCATGGCTTGCACTTCGGAGCCGACGCAATCGGGGGCCATGGCGACTGGCTTGCCGAGCAGTTCGGCGAGCTTGGCGGCGACGGGCTTGAGGCTCATCTCCGGATTCGGCTTGCCTTTGGGACGGCCGAGGTGGCTGGCGAGGACAAGGGCGCAGCCTTGTTCGAGGGCATATTGAATGGTTGGCAGCGCGGCGCGGATGCGCTTGTCCGAAGTGATCTCCTGCCCGCCGGGGGCGAGGGGAACGTTAAAGTCCACACGCATGAAGACGCGCTTGCCCTTCAGATCCAGATCGCGAATGCTCAGTTTCGACATGATTGCTTAGCCTTTCTCTTCGGGTACTGCGGTGAGTTCGGGGTATGAATTCGTGAGGCGGTAGGCTTCGATGAGCGCGCCGGCCGCCGGTCCATAGAGAGGTGGTTGCACGTGGTTGCCTTCGTCGAGTTCGACGAGGGTGCGGAAGCGTTCGAGTACGAGGGCGCTCTTGAAGACGCCGCCGATGTGGGAGACCGGTATCAGGTTGCCCTCGGAAAACAACTGGCGGCGGACGGCGGCGGTGATGGTGGCCAGTTGTTGTGCGCAGTTGTGGAGGATGTCGCGCGCCACCTGGTCGCCTTCGCGGGCGGCTTGGTCGACGAGCTTGGAATAGCTGGCGATGAGCGGGCGGGGATAGTCGGTGGTGTAGAAGCGGTGCAGGAGATCGTTCGCGTTGGAGGCTCCGGCGGCGTTGAGGAGGCGTTCGCGGAGGGTGGTGGCCGGGCCCCAGCCTTCTTCGTGACGGAGAATGGCGCGGAGGGCCTGGCGGGTGGTGTCGAAGCCGCCGCCTTCGTCGCCAAAGATGTAACCCCAGCCGCCGGCGCGCGCGGTATTGCCAGCGCTGTTGCGCCCGTAGGAGATGGAGCCGGTGCCCCCGATGGTGATGATGCCGGGCTTGCCGGCGGAGGCGCCGCTGAGGGCGATGAGGGCGTCGGTGGTGACGTGAAGTTGCGCGATGGAGTACATCTCCTCAATGAGGGCCTGTTTGTCGGCGGGACCGCCGCTAAAGCCCATGCAGGCGGCGGCGAAGTCGCGGCGGGATTCATCGAGGCTGGCGGCGCGCAGGGCTTCACGCACGCTTCCGCCAAGCGCGTTGACGAACTTCTCGCGCCCGCCCGGGCCTTTGACATGGTTGCACGGTCCGCTACGGCCCATGCCCAACACACGTCCGCTTTCGTCTCCGAGCAAAGCGGTGGTGCCGGACTGGCCGCCGTCGACTCCAAGGTAGATGCGGCTCAAACCTCTATGGTACCGGATCGGCTCTCTAATCGAAGCGGTAGAGGAAGACGCCGTTGGCCTGCCCGACGAGGGTGGCGCCCCAGTCCTTTGACCGGGCGGCAAAGTCGGGGGTGGCGTAGTCGCCTTCACCGCTGAGGAACCAGCGGACGCCGCTGCGCTTCAGCTCTTGGGCGGCGGCGCGGCGCAGGCCGAGTGGCGGTGGAGATTCGCGGAGGACGGGCGCGGCGGCAAGCGTGTTCCACTGGCCGGCGGGTGTGAGACCCTCCAGGCGGACGCCGCTGTTTTGCTCTTCGGAGGAGGACTCGGCCCAGACGCGGCTGACCTCGCGGGTGGCGTTGAACTGGATCTCGACGAACATGCCGTTGAAGAGTGACTGGTTGCTCTGCCAGCGGGTGATGGGGTCGGCGTCGAAGGCAAGTTGGACGGTCCAGGGGAAGGGGTGGGCACGGAGGCGCCAGTCCGGTTCACGCGGAAGCTCGCGCTTGCCGTTGTAGAGGCGGACTTCGGAGAGCGACCACTGGTCGAGGGGGTGCGTGTTGGTTTGCACGAGGCGGAGGGCACGGAGCGGTTCGCGTTTGAATTCGAAATCGAGGACGCGGACGGGCTTGTAGTCGGGGATGAGGGGGGTCCAGAGGACAGTGCCGAGGCGGGCGGCTTCGGCGGATTGGTAGACAACCAGGACGTCGCGCGAGGTGTAGGCTTCGGGCACCTGGTTGAAGGTGAGCACGCGTTCGCCGGGGGGCACGCGGGCTTCGAGCAGGCGGGCAACAGTGTAGGCGGGCCAGCGCCGGGTAAGGAAGCCTTCTTCGGATTCGAGGCGGAGGGCGGGCTTCCACCAGATGCGGTCGAGGCGCCAGGCGTATTGGGAAGCGTAGGTCTTGATGACGTCGGGCCAGGCGCTGATGGCGTGGGCGAGAACGAGCAGGGCGAGGAGCGGGCGGAAGCGGCCGAACACGAGCGCGAGGGCAAGCGAGACGAAGGGGACAGCGGGGATGAGGAAGCGCGTGCCGATATTGGCGGCGTAGACGGAGGCGAAGAGGAGCGCGGCGGCGAGGAGGCGGCGGCCGAGTGGATCACGAGCGGCGAGGAGAGCGAGGGGCGAGAGGAGGAAGAGCGGACCAAGGAGTCCGCAGAGGATCTGGCCGCGGACGGTGACTTCAAGCGGAATGTCGGCGTGGCTCGCAAGGCCGTCGTAGTTGCGCATGTGGCGGCCGTATTCGGCTTCGAAGGCGACGCTGACGTGGGGGTTGGGGAACCAGCGATTGAAGAACGGCGCTACGGGGTTGCCTAGCCAGAGCGTGTTCTTGATCAACCAAGGCGAGGCCATGACGAGGACAAGGGCACAGATGGCGAGGGCGGGCTTGAGCCAGGGAAGGCGTTCGCGGCGGAGTGTCCAGAGGATGCGGATGAGGGCGTACGGGGCAGCGAGGAAGGCTGTGTATTTGAGCGCGAAAGCGAAGCCCGCGAGGAGGCCGATGAGCACGAGGAGGCCGCGCTGGTGTGTGGCGGTCCAGATCTCGACGAGATAGAAGACGCCGAAGAGAACACAGGCGACAGCGACATCGTTGTAGGCGCTGGCGCCGTCGATACCAACGACAGGGGAGAGGAAGGTGAAGAGGGCGCCGGCGAGTCCGGCAAGAGGCGCGCCTGCGCGGCGGGCATAGCCGAGCATGAGCATGGGCAGGGTGACGAGGAAACACCAGTGGACCAGCGCGGCGGCGGAGTGGCGGCCAAAGGCATAGGCGGAGAGGAAGAGCATCTCGAGGCCTTGCGAGAGCATGCCGTAGATGCTGGCGGTATAGCGCTGGAAACCGTGTTCGCGATAGTAGCGGGCGACGAGGCCGAGATGGTAGGCCGAGCCGTCGGGGCTCATCTCCGGGGCCATGGCGTGGGTGAAGGTGAGCAGGAGAAAGGGCGCGGCGATGAGGATAGCGCCGATGCGCCAGGCGGTGGGCAGGGGATCGAAGCGTTCGCCTCGGGAGCGCCAGGCGCCCGATCGCCAGCAGAGGGCCACGGCGAGGAGGACAAGGGCGAGGATGGTCCCTTTGTAGAGAAGCTGGGCGGCGGCGAGCGCGAACACGGCGGTGGACATCAGCGCCGAGCCGCAGAGGAAGGCGATCCAGGGGCGCTCTTCGCGGTAGAGGGCGATGCCGAGGCGCTGGAGGAGCCAGGCCCCGGAGGCCCAGCAACCGAGCGCCGTTAGGGCCGCGCCGAACAGGATGTACAGCGCAAAGGGCATTGGAGGCTATTCGGTGAAGCCGGCGCGGACGAGGGTGAGCCCGAGTTGGGCGCCGTCGTCGGGGGCCACGTAGACTTTGTCGAGGGCGAGCTTCACGACGACGTCTTCACTGCCGGCGAGCCATTCCGGAGGAACGGCCTTTTCGAAGTGTTGGCCTCCGGGCTGTTCGTAGCGGACGGAGTCGAGCGTGCGGCCATTCACGAAGTAGGTGATGGTGATGGGGCCGGTGTCCTTCATGGTGTCGGAGGAAAGCGAGAAGTCAGCGCTGAACTTGAGGCCGTGCGGGGTGGGGAGGACGAAGCGGAGAGTGGGGTTCTTCCGGGTCCAGCGCCAGGCACCGCTTTCCAGCGGACCGATGCCGCCCAGGAAGTGATCCTCGGCGGCAGGATCATTCATCGCGATGAAGTGTTTGAGGCGTGAGGTATCGGGGCCGGCGACGGGGCGGCGCTGGACCGGAGGCGCGTAGGAGTCGGGGATCTTCGTGCACCCGCAGAGCGAAACCAGCAGCACGGCGGCGACGGCTCTCATGCGGCCACCTTGTCCTTGGCGTAGCAGAGCGAATCGAGCGGGCATTCGGCACACTTGGGCTTGCGGGCATCGCAGATGCGGCGGCCGTGGTGGATGATCTGGTGGGAAAAGAGGATCCACTTGTCCTGGGGGAGAGTTTTGATGAGGTCGCGTTCGATTTTCTCAGGGGTGGTTTCCGAGGTCAGGTCCAAACGCCGCGATATGCGCTGAACGTGGGTGTCGACGACGACACCGCTGGCGATGCCGTAGACGGCGCCGAGGACCACATTGGCGGTCTTGCGAGCCGCGCCGGGAACCTGGAGGAGTTCTTCCATCGTGCGGGGCACCTCGCCGTTGTGGTCGGTGAGGAGTTTCCTGGCGGCGCCGATGATGTTTTTCGTCTTGTTATTGAAGAAGCCGGTGGTGCGGATGAGGTCGCTCACCTCAGCGGGGTGGGCGTGGGCGAGGTCAGTCACGGTGGGGTAGCGGCGGAAGAGTTCGGGGGTGACCATATTCACGCGCTTGTCGGTGCACTGCGCCGAGAGGATGGTGGCGACGAGCAGTTGCCAGGCGCTCTGGTGATCAAGCTCGCAGGTGACGTTGGGATAGTGCTCATCGAGCAGCCGCAGTATCCGCGTCACACGGGCTTTACGCTCTGCCGCGGTCTTGGGACGCGTGGGCCGCATGAAAGTTAACATAGTAGCATTGCGCCCCTGGATCCTATTGGCCGCCTCCGTCCTGGCTGTATTTTGGGGCGTGCTGGCGGCGCCCTTCCACTACGACGATTACGCGCTGCTGCTGGATCAGGCCATCACCTCGCCCTCGGGCTGGCTGGAGTGCTTTCGGTGGGAGCAATCGCGGCCGCTGGTTTGGTTCACGTTTTGGGCGAACTACCAACTGTCAGGCGCATCGCCGATGTCCTGGCATGCGGTGAACCTGGCGCTGCATCTACTTAACGCGCTTCTCATCTGGACGAGCTTTCAGGCGCTGTTGCCGGGGCGCGCCTCGTGGTTTGCGGCCTTCTTTTTCGCACTGCATCCGATTCAGACCGAGGCGGTGGCCTACATCTATGCGCGGGGGATTTTGCTGGCGACGTTGTTTTGCCTGCTGGCGCTGCGCCTGTGGATCGCGGGGCGGCGCTGGCCGGCCGTGGCGTCGTTTGCGTTGGCGTTGCTCTCCAAGGAGGAATGCGCGGCGTTTCCGGTGTTCCTTTTGCTGCTCCACTTTTCCACGAACCGTGAGCGCGGCGAGCGGGCGCCGATCGTGGCAATGTTCGCGCTGTCGCTGGCCGCCGTGGGTCGAGTGGCGTGGCTGGCGGCGACGATTCCGGGTTCCGGCGCCGGTGCGCAGAGCGGCGTGGGGATGGCGGAGTATTTCCTGACTCAGGGCGTCGCATTGTGGCGCTACCTGAGACTGCTGGTGATCCCCACCGGCTTCAGTTTCGAGCCCGGCTTGAAGATCGAAACCGGGGGCCTGGCGTTTATGGCGTGGGCGGGTATTGTGGCTCTGGCAGTGATTTCCTTGCGCTATTTCCGGGACGCGGGGGTGGGCTTCTGGTTCCTCGGCGCGCTGGCGTTGATTGCGCCGACCTCAAGCATCTTCCCGGCGATGGACCTGGCGGCGGACCGCCGCGTCTATTTGCCGATGGTGGCGCTGGCTTCGGCGACTGGGCTGCTGCTGAGACGCACCGATTTCCCCAGGCTGTTGTGGGCGGGCGCGGTGGTGTTGGGCATGCTCAGTTATGCGCGCGTGGATGTGTGGCGTTCGCAGGAGGGGCTGTGGGAGGACGCCATGCGCGCGGCGCCGGAAACGGTGAGGCCGCGCATTCAGTTGTCGCGGCTGAGACCACCGCTGGAGGCGCTGTCGCTGCTGGAAGAGGCCAAAAAGATTGCTCCCAACGATGCGGCTGTGGCATCCGAGTTGGGGAGAGTGTTCATGCAGATTCAACGGCCCGGCGATGCCCTCAACGAATCCGGCCGGGCTGTGGCGATTGAGCCGGGTAGCGCAATGGCACACAACAATCGCGGTGTAGCGTTGCAGGCTTTGGGCATCCATGGCCATGCCGAACGCGATTTCCGCCGCGCTCTTGCCTTAGACCCGTGCCTTGCGCCTGCCCGCGAGAACCTGGAGAAATTGGGCCTCCGTGTGGATACTCCGTGCCGGCGTTAAAGGAGTGGCATGCTCAATCGTCCTTGTTTCGTTTTGCGCTGCGACATGCTGGCCGACGTCAAGCTAGCCGATGTGTTTCGCGTGTTTGAGAACCCGTACAACCTGGCCAAGATCACGCCGCCCTGGTTGAACTTTCGGGTGATGACGCCTGACGTGGAGATGCGCCGCGGGGCATTGATTGATTACACGATCCGCTGGATGGGGCTGCCCCTGAGCTGGCGGACGCTGATCAGCGAATATGAAGCGCCCCGCGTTTTCGTCGATGAGCAGATGAAGGGGCCATACACGGTATGGAGGCACCTTCACACTTTTGAGGAGACGGCCCGGGGCACTCGGATCGTGGACCAGGTTCGCTATGTGTTGCCGCTGGGGCCACTGGGCAGAGCGGCTCATGCGGCGATGGTGGGACGGCAGTTGAAAAGCATCTTCCGTTTCCGGCAACGGGCGCTGGCGCCGATGCTAGGCAAGGTGATCGAGATGCCTGAGCCGACAGTGGCGCGGGCCGAAACGACCGAGTTCGACGTGGCTATTCCACGAACTGGCCGCGCAGGAACTGCCAGTCAGGGATCTCGTAGGCCCGCAGGTTCGTATTCAGCGACGCGTTGAATTCGCGCGATTCGTATGGTTCCATGGAGGGAATCTTCACCTCGACACGGCCGACCATGACGCCCCCCTTGGAGGGATGAATTTCCACCATGCCGTTGACGTCGGTCAACTCGGCGGCAGCGTGGTTTATGATCAGGAACTTCACCATCGTCCTCTTGTTCTCCTCGACGATGCGGATGCCGACCACCTCAATGTACTTACCCAGCCGCGAACTGGACGGGGCTGGGGGAGCGGCCACGGGCTGCGCCGCTTGCGGCGACTCCATGGTGATGGCGGGAGCCGCTTGCGGAGCTGCCGCGGATTGCCCGTTGCGCATCTTGGGCAGCAAGACGAGGTAACCACCGGCAAGGACAAGGACGAGGAGCGCCGCCACACCAACGGCAACCAGCCAGGAAGGAAGGCCGGCTTTGGGTTGGGCCTGCAGGTAGGCGGCGGGCCGCGGCATGGGCACGACGGGCGCGGAAGTGGGGACTGTCGCGGGCGCTACCGGGGCCATGGCGGCCTGCGAGTCACCGGCGGCCTCCTTGGCCGCGCACACGGGGCAATCCGTCATTCCGAGCGGAATCTCGTTTTTGCACTTCGGGCATTCAACGCTGAACATGGGTGTACTTGATTTTACTCACGTTATTCGATCGAGACCCAGCCACCGAGATTCGCTGACTCCTGAATGGCCCGAACGGCCAGTTGCACGCGATGTCCTTCGGCGAAGCCGGGTTCGAACCGCTCACCGCGCGACAGGGCGCCCAGGAAGTCGCCGAGGGCGGCAATGAAGGTGTGCTCATAGCCTGAGACGTGGCCGAGCTTCCAGAAGTTTCCGGCATACGGATGGGTGGCGGCGCCGACGAGGATCTTCTTTTCGGCTTGCAGGTCGCGAGGCTCGGTGGCGTCGAACCAGCGCAGGCGGGTGAGGTCCTCGAGATCGAAGCCAAGGGCGCCGCGTTCGCCATGAATCTCGAACGCGTTGCGGTTGCGGCATCCGGTGGCATAGCGCGTGGCCTCGAAGCTGCCGAGGGATCCGTTAGCAAAGCGGGCCATGACCAGCGTGGCGTCGTCGATGTCGCGCCCGGCGGCGAAGGTATGTTGCATGGCCATCACTTCGCGCAGCGGGCCGTTGAGCCAGAGAGCGAGGTCGAGGGAGTGCGTCATCAAGTCGCCGACAACACCGGAGCCGGCGCCGGCGCGCGAGGTCTTCCAGTTGGGCGGACGCGTCGGGTCGTTGCCCCATTCCTGGAGATATTGAGCGCGGTAGTGGAACACACGGCCCAGCCGCCCCTCGTCGATCATGCGCTTGGCGAGCGAGACGGCGGGCACACGGCGGTAGTTAAACCAGACCATGTTCGGGCGGCCACGGACGGCTGCCTCCATGCGCGCGGACTCTTCAGAGGAGACAGCAAGCGGTTTCTCGCAGAGAACGATTTTTCCGGCTGCCGCCGCGGCGATCGCCATTTCGGCGTGGAGGACGTTGGGCACGGCGATGTCGACCAGATCCACGTCGGGACGGCTGACGACGGCAGGCCAATCAGTGGATGTCTCGTGCCAGCCCCAGGTGGAGGCCATTTTGGCGAGTCCTTCGGCGTTGCGGCCGCAGAGGACCTGCGTTTCGATCTCGTAGGGCAGATCGAAAAAGTGGCCCGCCTGACGCCAGGCGTTGGAGTGAGCCCGGCCCATGAATCCCTGGCCGATGAGGGCCACGCGCAATTTCTGTTTCACCGAAGAGCGCTCCTTTCCGATGCTGGTACAATGATGGGTTCTTTTAGGAGACTTGAACCCGTGCGCTTCCTCGTTCTGATTCTGCGCGTATTCAGCTACGGTTACCACACTCTACTTGGTTTGTTCCTGTTGGGTGTTGGCGTGGTGGGCAAGATGTCGCCGGCAACGGCATTTTACACCCCCGCGCTGCCTGGTGAGGCTGAGTCGCAACCCTTGTGGGCCATCGGCCTGGGACTGATTGCGTTGCTGACAGTGGCACTGTCGGCCTTGAAGAATTTCCGGCCACCGTTCGTGCTATGGGCATTGGCCGGCGTGGTGCTCATGTTCCGCGGCTTCTTCTGGGGCGACTACACCTATAGCGACTGGGACGACTTCCAGTGGATCCTCTACTTCTTCGGAGGATCGATTGTGGCCTTCATCGGCGCCGCGCTGTCCGCCGAAGACAAGCGCTAACGAAGCCATCGAGGGCAGCGCGGCCACCCTGCAAGATGGCTGAGAGCATCATGGCGAGTGCCGCAACCAGCAAGAGGTGGATGAGCATCCCTTCCCATGCGGTGGAGGCTCCTCCCAGCATCCAGAGGAGAAGCGTGCTTGTGACGGCCAGCCAAAGCACCGTGTGCACCTCGTTACTGGTGCCGTAGCAATCCAGCATCCAACACTGTAACCGTGGCATCAGTAAGGGGCGAGCCAGTGGCTGGCGTGTAAAACTTGCACCCTAGGAAGATCCGCGCAGCCCCAATTCGTCCGCTTTCTCTTGCATCGCGCCCAGACAGAAGGCGATGTGGTGATCGAGTTCGACCCCCAACTCAACGGCGCCATTGCGTATATCATCCCGGCTGACGGCTCGGGCGAACGCCTTATCCTTCATCTTCTTCTTGACCGCGGCCACATCGACATCGAGGATGCTGCGCGTGGGCCGGACGTAGCTGACAGCGGTGAGGAAGCCCGCCAGTTCATCGCAGGCGAAGAGGGTCTTCTCAAGCGCGGTGGTGCGCGGCACACCGGTGAAATTGGCGTGGGAGAGGATGGCGCGGCGGATTTCGTCGCTGACTCCGCGTTCGGCCAGGATGGGCTCGCCCTTCACGGGGTGGTCAGGCAGCATGGGGTGGATCTCCCAGTCGAAGTCGTGCAGGAGGCCGGTGACGGTCCAGAGTTGCTCGTCGGCGCCTTGTGCCCGGGCGTAGGCGGCCATGCAGACAGCGACCGCCCGGGCGTGTTTGAGGAGGCTCTCGGACTTGGTGAACTCAGTGAGAATCTCCCAGGCTTGTTCAGTTGTCATCCCTCTTGTTATATACTGGTGAAGTAGCTTGTGGGCCTGTGGCGCAGTTGGGAGCGCGCTTCCATGGCATGGAAGAGGTCAAGGGTTCGAATCCCTTCAGGTCCACCAATTCCCTCCTTTAGTTTTCCCCAACAGCAATGACGATCGGCTCTGCGCGGACGAACGGTGAGGCCCTTTTAGAACTGGAGCAGGTCAGCGTCATGCGCGGGGATCGCCTGGTGCTGGACGGTTTTTCGCTGCGCCTCGAACGAGGCCAGCACACGGCCATTCTGGGCCCGAATGGTTGCGGCAAGTCGACCCTGATCAAGATGCTCACGCGGGAGTTGTATCCGCTTTATCGCGAGGGCACACGGGTGCGCATTCTGGGACGGGACCGCTGGCACGTGAATGACCTGCGCCTGATGCTAGGCATTGTCACAAACGATCTCATTCAGCAGTGCACTCGCGAGTATACGGCACGCGAAATCGTGCTGGGGGGCTTTCATTCAGCGGTTGGCATCCAGCCCTATCACGAGATCACCGTTGCGATGGAAGCAAGAGCGGCGGCGGTGATGGAGCGGCTAGAAATTGCCCAACTGCGCGACCGTCCCCTCGAAGAACTCTCCAGCGGCGAAGCGCGACGCGCCGTGATCGGTCGCGCACTGGTGCACGACCCGGCGGTGCTGGTGTTTGACGAGCCCACGAATTCGCTGGACCTGGCGGCAATGCACGACCTGCGCGACACGATGCGCGCGCTGGCGCAGTCTGGCATTACGCTGGTGATCGTGACGCACCATCTGCCGGACCTCGTGCCGGAGGTGGAGCGTGTACTGCTGATGAAAGACGGGCGCGTCGTGATGGATGGTCCCAAGCGCGAAGTGCTTTCCGCTGAGCACTTGAGCGAGCTGTTCGGCCGGCGTCTGGAACTGCTGGAGCGGGACGGCTACTACAATCTGTGGTGAGGATGAGGCGCGGGGTGTCGACGGGGTCCGGCGGAGGAAGCGGGTTCCCTTTACGATAGAAGATTGTCCGACTCCACTCCCCAATCCGGTTGCGCCATTGAGGCGGCGAATCTGGTCTACCGCTACCCCGATGGCCGTTTGGCGTTGGACGACCTGTCGCTGCGGGTGGAAGCGGGCGAGCGGGTGGGCATCATCGGGCCGTCGGGCGCGGGGAAGTCCACCTTCCTTCTCCATTTGAATGGCGTGCTGCTGCCCGCCTCAGGCGAGGTGCTCATTGGCGATCTGCCGGTACGCCGCAACACGCTGATGGAGGTGAGAAGCCGCGTCGGCATTGTGTTCCAGAACCCCGATGACCAGCTCTTCACTCCTACAGTGGAAGAGGATGTAGCCTTTGGGCCGCTCAATATGGGATGCAGTCCGGAAGAGACGCACGAGCGTGTCAGCGTGGCGCTTCGACAGATGCGTTTGGAGGGGTACGAGAAGAGGTCGACTCATGATCTCTCCTTTGGGGAAAAACGACGCGTGGCGCTGGCGACCGTGCTCTCGATGCGGCCACGCGTGATTGCGTTTGATGAGCCGTTCGCCAGCCTCGACCCGGGGATGGTGGAGCAACTGGTGGCGTTGATCCGTTCACTTGATGCAACGGTAGTGCTGATCTCGCAGGAGATTCTACCGGCCGTGGCGGCGGTGGACCGCCTGGCGGTGATTCACGGCGGCAAGGTGGCTGCTGTTGGGCCGGCGCTTGAGATCGCGGCCGACCGTTCGCTGCTGCGCTCGTGCGGGATCGACTTTCATTACTACGCCGGCGTGTGGGAGCAGATTCTCAGCCGCGGCGGCTCTTCCAGCCGTAGAGAAAACCAGTCAGCCCCACCATCAACGACAGGCCAGTGAGGACACGCATCCAGCGGTCCGGCGCTGGGGCCGCGTTCGCGGCGGCTCCCTCGAAAGGGGACGGCACGCTGACCGTGAGTTCGCGCCGGTGGCCTTCCTCGTCGTCCACCAGCACGCGCCAGGCGCCCGGCCCATCGGGAACGAAACTGAACTGGCCGTTGCGGTCGGTGAGTCCGTTCTGATACTCAACGGGCGAGCCTTGAGGAGCGAGGACCTGCACCTTGACGAAGGCGACCGGCTCGCTGCCGCCGTAGCGGGCGCGGACCACGACCGCAGGCGGCGTGAGTGCAGCGGTGGCTTCGAGCTCATGGGCGAAACCGGGAAAGGTCGCCGCCAGCGCGAGCAGGCAGGAGAGGATGAGGGCGTGTGTCATGGATCGGCGAGGGCTCGTATCACTAAATTAACAAACGTGCGAAACTGATCGATGGAGTTAGTTCCCTACATGCGCGTTCTCTCATTTGTTTCTGTGGCACTGCTCGCGGCGGCGGCGTATGGCCACTACACGTGGATCACTCCGGAAACGGCCTTTGTGGCAGGGAAACCTGTGACGATCCGTATTGGGCATGGGCATGCGTTTCCCAACAGCGAGGAGACGATCAACGCCGCTCAGTTGGATCTGTTTGTGCTGACGCCTTCGGGCAAACGGGTGCCGGTGAAAGCGGTGGCGGCGGTGAAATCGGTCGCGGCCTCGTACACGCCCACCGAGAGCGGTCCGCACACGATCGCCTTCGTGCAGGATCGCGGTGTGAGCAGTCGTACGCCGAAGGGGCTCAAGAAGGGCGGGCGTGATGTGAATCCGGATGCCTTGACGGCGTCGCGCACACTGCGAACATCAGTCGCCGCGGCAGGCGCAACAGGCGCGCGATCGCTGGGTCTGGAGGTGGAACTGACCGCGCAGTTTGTTTCCGGCGTGTGGACCGTTCAATTGCTCACAGGCGGCAAGCCTCACGCGGGCGCCGCGGTGGAGGTATTCCTTGCCGGAGCCTCGTCCGCCGTGGCGGCGAGCAAGACCGACGCGGAAGGCAAGATCCGGTATCAGCCACAGGCGGGCGCCGCAAAACGGGCACTCTTCACGGCGGAGTTCAAACACGCAGCCCCGCAGGGCGCTTCCTACGATGCGGTGAATTACGAGACATCTCTCTTCGTGAGCTGGTAGCGGTCGCATGCACATCGCGGACGGCATCATCCCCAACATCTGGTGCGGCGTGGCGCACGCCGTGGCATGGACAGGCGTGTACGTATTGGGACGGCGCATCGAAACCGAGGAGGTGGTGCGGTTGGGCATGCTCGCTTCGGCGAACTTCGTGGTTTCGCTGATTCACTTCCCTCTGGGCGCGACGTCGGTGCATCTCGGGCTGTATGGATTGATCGGCATCCTCGCCGGAAGGCGGGCCTTCCCGGTCATCTTTGCCGCCCTGTTGCTGCAGTCGTTTCTGTTCCAGCATGGCGGACTATTGTCGTTGGGCATCAACGCGGTGAACATAGGCGGCGGCGCTTTGCTGGCAGCGGCGCTGTGGCGGACGGGAGCGGGGCCGGAGCCGTTGCGGGCGTTTCTCTGTGGCTTTCTCGGCGTTGCCGCGCCTGCGTTGCTGATTGCCATCGAATTCTCGCTGACCGGCTATGGCAAAGGCTTCTTCTTCATGACGGCGCTCTACTTGGGCGCGGCCGCCTTGGAAGGGGCCCTGACTGCGGCCGTGGTGGCATTCCTGAGGCGGGCCCGGCCTGAGTTTCTGGCGCGGCCATTCGCACCCGCATCGTGACCTCCCTCTTCCCTTCCCTGGACCCTCGCGCGCGTCTGCTGAGCGTGTTGGCGGCGACAGTCATTGTTGCCTCCACACCTCCAGCGGGATTGCTGGCATTTGCGCTGTACGTTCCGCTGGCGCTGCTTTTCGTGATGACCGGGCCCGCTCCGGCACACTATCTCGCCTGGCGCTGCGCCGCGGCATCGCCATTCCTCTTGATGGCGGGCGGACTACTTGCGCTACAGGCGGCGCTCTCGGCGAACGGCCTTGAGTCGGGCGCTCCGGCGGCGCTGGCAGTGGTGGGCAAGGGGTTCCTCGCCGTCCTGATGCTCGCCTTCCTGACGGCCACAACGACGCTTGCTGACTTGTTGTGGGCGCTGCGAAAGCTCGGCTCGCCAGGGCCGTTGAATGTGATTCTCGGCATGATGTACCGGTACACGAATCTGCTGTGGGAGGAATATGCGCGCATGGAGCGGGCGCGCGACTGCCGCACCGTGAACCCGTTGGGATGGCGCAGCCTCTCGCTGCAAGGCCACCATGTGGGCAGCCTCATTGTGCGCAGTTGGGACCGTGCGGATCGCATCCATGCTGCCATGCTGTCGCGCGGCTTCACGGGTGTATGGCCGGTGGCTTCGCACAGCCGCTTCGGCGCCGTCGATACGCTGTTCGTCCTCCTGGTGGCGGCCCTGTTTCTGGCCCCGCGGCTGCTGTTGTAAGGGCCGCTACCGTGCCTTGCTCTGCTCGATACGGCGGGCGGCAGCGTTCAGCATGGCATCCAGTTGGGACCGTGAAAAGAGCCGGCCGCCGAGGATGAGCGTCTCCAATTCCCGTGTGGCGCCGATGGCCGTGAGGGGATTGGCGCGGAGCAGAAGCAGATCGGCCTTCATGCCCTGGGCCACAGCGCCTTCCGTAGCTTCCGCGCCACGCCAGCGGGCGGCGTTGGAGGTAGCCGTGCGCAACACTTCTGCCGGCGTCAGCCCCGCCTCCACCATCATGGCGAGTTCTTCGTGCATGGACCAGCCGGGCATGACGTAGTTATTGGAGACTCCACAATCAGTGCCCGCGAGCAGGGGGACGCCCGCCTTATGGGCCTGCCGCGTGAGTTCACGCACCTGCCGGGCGGACCTCTTCAACGCATCCAGTGCAGCGCCCGTAGGCGGGCGGCGGCGGCCTGTTTCGGGATCCCAACTGGCCCAAATGGCGGGGTCGAAGAACAGCTTGCGAGGGTCCGCGTCGAACTTCCGCTCGCTGATTTCATAGCGTACGCGGGCTTCGACCATCAGGGTGGGTGTCACCCAGAACGGACGCGCAGCCAGGCGCGGATACAGGCGCGCAGCCTCCGCGGCGTCGTGCAGGTACATCTGGCGCCGGGTTGACTCCGGGCCGTCGGCGGCGATGCCGTCCTTGGTGCGCTGGCGGCCTTCGGCGAGGTAGCTTTCCCATACTTCGGGCTTGGGCGTTCTCAGGTACATGCCGTGCTCCATGCCATCCAATCCGGCTTCCACGGCGGCGGCCAGTGTCAGGTTACGAGGCAAATGGCCGGTGACCTTGAGCCCCTGCGCATGAGCCTCATCGAGGACGGCGCGGAAGATGGGCGGCTCCACCTCGTTGTAATAGATCTTGATAAAGTCCGCGCCATCCTTCTTCATCTGCTTCACGGCCTCGCGGGCATCAGCGGCACTCATGGTGGAGATCGATCCGGGCCAGGAAGGGACAGCCCCATCCAATTTGCGGCCAGCGGTGAGGATGCGTGGACCGCCACGTTTTCCGGCGGCAATCTCATCGCGCCAGCGGAGCACATGCTCATGCAGATCGCCGCCCATCTCGCGGACACCTACAACGCCATGAGCGAGAAAGAGCTCCAACGTGGCGGCGTTCTCGTCCACCAGCCGCCTGTCCCTGTCGACTGGATTGCTCCGGAGGTGGACGTGCATGTCCCATAGTCCGGGCATCAGGTAGCGGCCCGTGCCATCGATCACGTGGGCTTGCGCGGGAGGACGGGTGGAGGAGGTGGGGCCAAGGGCCGTGATGCGGTCGCCGGTGATGACGACGGTCTGGCCCTGAACGATGGCGCCGGCCGGCACGTCGACGACATTGACGTTCGTGATGGCGATGGTCTGCGCTCCCAGCGAGGAAGCAACGAGGAACGCGGCAAGCCGGATCATCTGAACAGAATACTGCCTGGCGGAAGCGGTGCGCTCAGTTTATCTCGCCTCGCGGTGCAGCCCCGCTTCGGTGCAGACCTCGTCCATAGTTTCCTGGTCAAGGATGCGGTCGGTGGAAACGGCTTCGAATGGGGCGTCGTTGGCCCGGGCGCCGCGGAGGAACTCGATGACGGCAAGCGGGGGAGAGTCCCAATACATCTGGTAGTGGCCCGGTTCGCCCTGGACGAAACGATAGTGCGAGGCGATGGACTCCAGTTGGACAAACGGGACGGCGAGGATCTCGGGTTCGCGGTTCAACAGTCTCTTGGGCCAGGCGCGGTCGCGGACGATGATGACGCACTCCACGGTGGGCATGGCGACAGGAATGGCGTCGCTCCAGACGGCCCCCGAGCTGAGATGACCGTTCACCATGAAGTAGCTGATCTTGGGCACGAACACGGATTCGCCGACGCGTTCCTGCATGGCCGCGCGCCGGAAGTTCCAGCGCCATTCGGCTTCAATGGCCGAGGCGGGGCGAGTGAACCAGCCTTCGAATCCCGTGGACGGGTCGGCCGCAAGGCGGTAACCCGAGCGGTTTCCGGTTTCAAAATCGGAGAGGAACGAGCCGGGGGTGAACTCGACATGCGTAGCCCCCTCGGGACCGGTGCGCCGCACGAGATCAAACTGTTGGACGAAGCTATGTGCCTCCTCCACAGCCTCGAGCGCAAAGATGTGCGAGCGCGCGTAACTGATCTGGATTTGCGGGTAATCGCCCCCCAGATCGAACCAGAAATAGACGCCAGTATCTTCGTTCAGATACTGTGCCGTAAATCCATCCATGCGGTAGTTCTTGCGCTGCTCGAAATACTCGTGCAGGTCTTCGATGGGCGGGGACTCTCCGCTGCCCCGCGTTTGAAATGTCAAGTCAAAGCCCATGTGGTAGTGGAATCATACAGAATTGCAAGCTGCAATTCAGCCATACTCAGCGAAATCCCGCCGAGACGGGAGGAAGTGGCACTGGGCTCCGGTCATAGCGGACAGGAACGGCACCTGAGGGTATGGCGCGCAACATTCTCGATTCCCTAGTGTGAGCCTAGCAGAATGGCGGTTACAGACGACAGGGGGCGGATGGCAGTTGCCGGCTCAACGCGCGATGGTTCCCGCCTCCAGCCCCTTGTCAAGCGAGTAGCGCGCGCCGACAGCGCCGGTGGAGGAGTTGGCGCGGGTGAGTCCGGCCAGGGAGCGGATCCGGTAGAGCGCCTCGACACCGGTGCAGTGGGATCCCATCAGCACATGCAACCCTTGCTCTTTCAAGCGAGCGGCGGTCCAGGCTAGTGTTTCGTCTGAGGCTGGGAAGAGGTGGATGCCGCCGATGACGGCCTCAATGCGCGGCGAGGAAACCTGCGTGCGTGCATACTCTGAGATGTTGATGATGCCGGCGTGGCCGCAACCGGTGACAACAACCAGGCCGCGGGCGGTATTGGCGATGAGGGCCATGTCTTCCGGCAGATTGTCTTCGGCGGTGGCGCCATCGGGCAGGCGGATGCGGCCGCTGCCGCTCCAGTTGCGCTCGGGGTGCTTGCGCGGCACGGGCCCGGTGAGCCAGAGGCCTGGCGCGATGGAACGGAAGTTGTCGACCTCGATCACCTCGCCGCCGGTGGCGCGGAAGGCGGACAGGACGTCGGCTCCGGGTGTGCGCTCGCTGTTGCCCGACAGGCGAGGATAGGCGAAGCCTTTGGCCACCCAGAGGCGGCTGAGGGCCTTCGGGTTCTTCGTCATCACCTGCTTGCGCAGTGTCAGTAGACCGCCGGTGTGGTCGCCGTGGGAGTGGCTGAGGATGACGTCCTCGACAGTGGAAAGGTCGACCTGAAGTTCCTTGGTGTTGATGGCGACGGTGTCCGGCCGGTTGCCGGTGTCGAAGAGAATCCGCTTGCCGCCGCTTTCAATGAGGGCGGAGAACCCCCATTCGCCGATGCCGCGGGAGTCAGCGGTTTGCGTGCTGAGGACGGTGAGACGGAAGTCGGCGGCTTGAGGAGGTTGGGCGGACAGGGTTGCGGCGCACATAAATAGGAGGCCTCGCTTCATGCCTCTAGTATGGCGCTTGGAGGGGTTCGTATTGGAGGGGATGGAAGCCGGCCAGGAGGGTGGCCGGGCCGCGTTGCGTGTGCCGGCCGCGGCCCAGACAATGCGGAAGCCGTCGAAGCCGGCGCACGCCCAACCGGGACACGGAACGACCAGCCCGGCAGGTGGCACGCAGCCGTGCGGAAAGGAAAACAGGGAGCCGTGCGGGCAAGCGCGCGGGGCCTCATCGGGGAGCGGGAAACAGGACCTGGAAATCCGCGCCCTGCCCGGGCTCGGAGTGCAGGGTGAGTTGCGCGCCGTGGCGGCGGGCCACGCGTTCGACGATGGTGAGGCCGAGTCCGCGGCTGGACTGGTCGTCTTGGCGAGTGGTGAAGAAGGGCTGGAAGATGCGCTGTTGCAGTTCACGGGGGATCCCGGGCCCCGTGTCCTGAACACGCAGCAGGGCGCCGCGCGGGGTGGCCGCAGTGGCCAGCAGAATGACGCCACCCGGTTGGGGAAGCGAGGCGATGGCGTCGCGGGCGTTGGTGGCGAGATTGAGGGCGAGTTGGTGCAACTCGACCGAGTCGCCGAGGATGGTGGGGAGCGGGTCGGCCAGTTCGGTGCGGAGCAAGACGCGGGGAGGCAGCGTCACACGAAGAAGTTCCGCGATTTCGCGCAGCGAAGCATTGAGGTCGACCGGCTCATGGCGTGGAGGCTCGAGGCGAGCAGCGCGCGAGAGGTGGCTCGCCAGTTCGGTGGCGCGCTCGGCGGCGCGCTGGATGATGAGGGCCGTTTCGGCCGCCTCGCTGCCCTGGGGGACCATGGTTTCGAGCAGCGCGGCGTTGCCGAGTATGGCGCCGAGCAGGTTATTGAAGTCGTGGGCGAGCGAGCGCAGATACAGTTGGAGACCGGCGTCGTGGGCGAGCTGCCCCTGACGCGCGGTCTCCTGTTTCATGTGAGGCGAGTCGTTCAGAACTCGTAGAGTAGCGTACCCGGAACGGGGCTGGAGGTTTCCTCCGCTCCGCCTTCGGTGACGCCGACGGCCACTTCGCCCTCAGTGTTCACGGGGCGGCAGAAGATGCCGTTGTCGCCCAGATAGACTTCAAGGGCGCTGGGACGAGGCAACGAGCCCTGAATGATGGCCTCCGACAGCGGGTCCTCGATGTACTTCTGCAGGGCACGGCGCAGCGGGCGGGCGCCGTAGCTGCGGTCGCCGAGCGTCTTTTCAAGAAGGTAGCGAGCGGCCTCGTCAGTGAGGGCGATTGTGATCTGCTTGGCCTGCAGATTCGTGTTGATCTGCTGCACGAGCAGGCCGACGATCTTGATCAGATCCTCATCGTTGAGCGAGGTGAACAGAATGGTCTCGTCGAGCCGGTTGAGGAATTCGGGATTGAAGGCGCGTTTCACCTCCTGGAGCACCATATCCTCGACCTTGGGCGGCACCCCAGCGACCGGGGCGGCAAAGCCCAACTGTCCGCGCTTTTCAAGAAAACGCGCGCCGAGGTTGGAGGTCATGATGATGATGGTGTTCTTGAAATCGACGGTGTTGCCGAGACCATCGGTGAGCTGGCCGTCCTCAAATACCTGGAGCAGGATGTTGTAGATGTCCGGGTGAGCCTTCTCGATCTCATCGAGCAGGATGATCGAATAGGGCGAGCGCTTGACGCGCTCGGTGAGCTGGCCGCCTTCCTCGTATCCGACATATCCCGGAGGCGAGCCGATGAGCTTCGACACCGAGTGTTTCTCCATGAACTCGGACATGTCGAACCGGATGAGCGACTTCTCGCTGCCGAACAGGAACTCGGCCAGAGCGCGGGCGACCTCGGTCTTGCCGACGCCAGTGGGGCCCAGGAACAGGAACGATCCGGCGGGGCGCTTGGGCGACTTGAGCCCGGCGCGCGAACGGCGGATGGCGCGGGCAAGCGCGGAGATGGCCTTCTCCTGGCTGACAACGCGCTTGTGCAACTCCTCCTCGATGCGCAGGAGCTTGGTGACTTCCTCTTCGCGGATGGCCGTCATCGGCACGCCGGTCCAGCGGGCAACCACGTCCTCAATGTCATCTTTACCGACGACGCCGGTAGAGGTGTCGTCGAGGTTGTACTTCTCGCGCAGCAGGCGCAGGTTCTCGCGCTCCTTGCGCTCCTCGTCGGAGTAAAAGCGAGCCTTCTCGAATTCGTGATTCGCGATGGCGTTCTCCATGCGGTGGACGATGAACTTGATGCGCTTCTGGATGTCGGCGATCTCGGCCGGAAGCGTCGTCTGGCGCAGTTTCACACGGGCACCGGCTTCGTCGATCAGGTCGATGGCCTTGTCGGGCAGGAAGCGGTCCGGGATGAAGCGGGCGCTGGCGTAGACGGCGCCTTCGATGGCTTCATCGGTGTAGGCGACGGCGTGGAATTTCTCGTACCGCTCTTTAATTCCGAACAGGATCTTGATTGCGTCGGCTTCGCCAGGAGGGGGGACTTTCACAGCTTGAAAGCGGCGCTCAAGCGAACGGTCCTTCTCAATGGACTTGCGGTACTCACCGGGCGTGGTGGCGCCGATGCACTGGATCTCGCCGCGCGAGAGGGCGGGCTTGAGGATGTTGGCCGCATCAAGTGACCCCTCGGCCGAACCGGCTCCGACGAGCGTGTGCAACTCATCGATGAAGATGATGGCGTTCTGGTTCTCCATCAGTTCCTTCATGATGGTCTTCAGGCGCTCTTCAAACTGGCCTCGGTACTTGGTGCCGGCGACAATGAGCGACAGGTCGAGGGCGAGAATGCGCTTGTCGGCGAGGAAACTCGGCACGTCGCCATCCGCGATGCGCTGGGCCAACCCTTCGACGATGGCGGTCTTGCCGACGCCAGGCTCGCCAATCAGCACCGGGTTGTTCTTGGTGCGCCGGCATAGGATTTGGATGACGCGGTCGCACTCATAATCGCGGCCGATGAGCGGGTCGAGCGAGCCGTCCATGGCGGTCTGCGTCAGGTCGCGGGAAAACTCCGAGAGCAGCGAGGATTCCTTGGGGCGGCTGGAGGCCATCTTCTCCGAGGTCGACCGGGCAATCTCCTCGCGTACCTGGCTAAGGCGGAGGCCGCGCTCGTGGAGGATCTCGGCGGCGAAACACTTCTCCTCGCGCAGCAGACCGAGCAGCAGGTGTTCGGTGCCGATGTGCTTATGCGTCAACCGCTCGGCCTCTTCGGCGGCGTAGGCGAGCACGCGCTTGCACTCGTGCGAAAGCGGGAGGTCGACCGAGGTCGACACCTTCTCGCGCATCGTGGTGTGGGCTTCAATTTGCTTGCGAATTGACTCCAGCGCGGCGTGCGAGCGGAGGAAGCGGTTGGCCAGCGCCTTATCTTCGCGCAGCAGCCCCAACAGGAGATGCTCGGTCTCGATGTACGGGCTGCCGAACTGGCTGGCCTCGTAGCGGGCGAAAAAGATCACCCGTCTTGCCTTCTCCGTATAGCGTTCAAACATATTCCCTGCAGTCTCCCCATCTTGGGCCGATCGGTCCAAGTGAAGCCTCTGGGCCCCTTCGGTACTTCTCAGTCACTACCTCTACTGGATGCTCGGGCTCCCCGATGGGTTGCCTCGGCACGCCAAGGTTGGAACCGAACCACACGGTCCGGCTCAAGCGGCAGCCCCTGGTGATTCATCGGCTGCACCTGCCTTTAATTTTAAGACGCGATGACAGCGTTGCGCGAATGCGAGGTTGTGGGTGACGATGACGCTGGTCAGCCCATGGGCGCGGTGAAGTTCAAAAATCAGGTCCACAACGGCCTCGGCGGTGTGGGGGTCGAGGTTCCCGGTGGGCTCATCGGCGAGCAGGATGCGGGGTCTGGCGACCAGGGCGCGGGCCAGGGAAACGCGTTGCTGTTCGCCGCCGGAGAGTTCCCCCGGGCGGTGGCCGGCGCGGGCGGCGAGGCCGACTTCGCGCAGCCGTTCGCGCGCCAGGCGCAGCGCTTCCGAGCGCGGGGAACCGGAGACCAGCAGCGGCATGGCGGCGTTTTCCTCGGCCGTGAATTCCGGGAGCAGCGCGTGTTGTTGCCAAACAAAACCCATGGTGCGGTTGCGGTGGCGCGCGCGTTCGGCTTCATTCATGGCATAGAGATCCACGCCGGCGCAGCGGACCGATCCTTCGCTAGGCGTATCGAGTCCGCCGAGCAAGTGGAGCAAAGTAGACTTTCCGGATCCGGATTCACCGACCACGGCCAGGGTCTGGCCGGCGTGGATTTCCAGGTGCAACTTCTCCAATATCGTCAATGTTGACGCACCGGAGGTGTACCGTTTGGTCAATCCTGAGGCAGTCAGGATGGAGCCGGATTCGGGCTGAGCTTGGGGGGCGGCCATCGGGTGCGCTGTGTGCCTGTTCCTCTTCACGCTAGCATGCGCCGTGTTGTTTCACCCATTCACGGGTTCTGGCCGGAGTGCGGGCCAAAGCGGATGGTCAGCGTGGCCGGCTCCTTGCCGCCCCAGGCATGGACGAGCAACTTGACGGCAGCGTCCGGAGGGGCAAGCGAAGTGTCGGCCGTGAGTTCGAGGCGGTCGCCTGTAAGAGCGGAGCCTTCGCGAGGAGTTCGCCCGCGGCGTGGCTTGGCACGGAGCCACGGGGGCAGAGGGCTGCCGTTGCCGGTAGTGATGGAGTAGGCGAGCCCGGGCCAGGAGCAGGAAACCAGTACCGTGGCATGGGAGGCGGTACTGTCCAGCACAACCTCAGCCGGCTCCACGAACAGCAGTGGCGCGCCCCGGACGGTCCAGGTCCAGTCACTCGTGCGTTCCGAGCAGGGCGTGGATACTTTGACCGACAGGGCGCCGGATTCGATGCGCTGGGGCTCTCCGCGCAGCCGGCCATCGGCCTCCAGGCGCACACCGGCCGGGAGTTCGCCTCCCGCCAGTTGAAACAGGGGTTGAAATCCGGCGCAGCCGAGCGTGCCCGCAACCGGCAGTTGATGGTGATAGGGCTGGTGCACCACAGCGGGCGGCAGGGATTCCGCGTACACCGTGGGGATTAAAGCCAGCACGAACCACCGTAGGCGCCTCACAGTTCCCATATCGGAAGCTGCGACCGCTCCGATAAGGAAAGCGACGGACCCGATATGACGACGACAACACGACCCTGGTTGCCCCTCCTGGCGTTATCCGTGTGTGCCGCAGGCTTGCTGCCGGCCAGCGACGACAGTCACAAAAAAGCGGCCGAAACCAAGCCCGCGGCCAAGGAGGCCCCGAAGGCGGACGCGCACAAGGCCGATGCGCATAAGGCAGAAGCGAAACAGGAAGCCCCGAAACCGGCGCCAGTTGCACCCGCGGCGGTCAAGCCCGCGCCTCCTCCACCGGCGCCCGCGCGCAACGCCTCCATCCGGCGTGCGCCTGTGCGCAAGCCTGCGTTAACCCATCGTGCGACGCCTCCCGTGACGGTCACCGCTTCGCCGGAGCCGGCGGCTCCGCCCGCGCCCTCGACCGCAGTCATCCACCTGGTGACGCACTCAGCGGGAAGCGCGCTGGCGAACGGATTTCCGATTCCTACCGAGGTGTCCCAGGTGGCCGAGGAGGAGGACCGCGCCGTGCGGGCGCGTGCGGAATGGGCACGGGTGGAGAGGGAGCGGCAGGAGATGGAGCGGATTCTGGCCGAACGGGAACGAACCCTGGCCGCGCGGGAGGCGGCTCTGCGCCAGGCCGAGCCGGAGCCCGAACCGGAACCCGAACCGAAGTACCCGCCGGTGATGCGCAAGCGTGTCGACCGCAATGTGCTCACCAACGAAGGCCTCGTGCGGCTGGCCGATGCCGGCTACGACGAGGTATTCCTGATGGAGTTGATCCGGCGCAAGCAGGGGAAGTTCGACACGACGGTGGAAGGTCTGTCGTACCTCATGCGGGCCGGGCTGTCGCAGCAGATGGTACGCACGGTGCTGGCGGTGGAGGAGTGGGAACGCGCGCGCCGAGCCGAAGATCTGGCCGGGGTTGCGCCGCCGCCGGTCGCCAGTAGCGGAGCGCAGCCGGTGGCGATTCCGGCGGGGATGAAGGAGGTCCGGCAGAAAGTGATGGTGCCGGACGGGCAGCTACGCGCGGGCGAGCGCGGGGTCATGATGCTGGCGCCTTCGGGCGAACGCTGGTATTGGGTGCCGGACGCGGCGAACCGTTAAGCGGCGCCCGTTAGACGACGATGCGCCAGGGCTTGCGGTCCTCTTTGGAGAGGAAACGGCGCGCCTCGGCCTGCTGAGTCGTCCAGCGCTTGGAATCCCAATCCAGGCGCAGTTTCGAGCGCAGGGCGACGTTACCGAGCAGGCAGGCGGTGGTGGAGCGCTGGCAAACCTCGACGTCGGAGATCGGGCGCTGCCGCGTGCGGATGCACTCGAGGAAGTTCTTCCAGTGGGCGTCGTTGGCGTTGTTGCTGGACTTCTCCGAGCGTTCGGTGAGCGTGGAGCCGCGCTCGGGGACCAGATGGAAGCCGGAACGGTCGACGAAGAGTGTGCCCTTGTTGCCGTGGAAGAGAATACCGTAGCCCTTCCCCATCATGGAATTGGCGTTGCCGAGGCGGTTTTCGTAGGTGGCGATGAAGGACGGGTACTCGTAGGTGACTTGGAGCGTGTCCGGGGTGTCGCGGTTGTCCTTGATGTAGTTCTTCGTGCCGAGCGAGGTGATGGCGGTGGGCATGGCCTCATCAAAGGCCATGTGGACGATGTCGAGCAGGTGGATACCCCAGTCGGTCATCATGCCGCCGGCGTAGTCCCAGAACCAGCGGAAGTGGGAGAAGGCCTTGGGGTCGATGCCGAAGCGGTTGGCGTTGAAGGGCCGCATGGGAGCAGGGCCGAGCCACATATCCCAGTTGAGTTCCTTGGGCGGTTCGGCGTCGGGGGGATTGCCGATGCCGGCGGGCTCCGTGTTGCCGTAGTTCCAGGTGCGCACGAAGGTCACTTGGCCGAGGTCGCCTGACTTTACAATCTGTGCCGCCGTTTGAAAGTGAATGCCGGAGCGCTGCATGGTGCCGGCCTGGACGACGCGGTTATACTTGCGCGCCGCCTGGACCATTTTGCTGCCTTCATCCACTGTGACGCAGATGGGCTTCTCCACATAGACATCCTTGCCGGCCTTGCAGGCCTCGACGGTCATATAGGCATGCCAGTGGTCGGGGGTGGAGATGCAGACGGCATCGATCGACTTGTCGGCCAGAACCTCTCGAAAATCCTTGATCGCCTTGGCCTTGTTCTTCGTCATGTCGACGGCCTTGTTCAGGTTCGGCTCATAGACGTCGCAGACGGCGACGACTTCGACGTTGTCCTGGCGCATGGCGTGGGTGAGATTGCCCTGCCCCATGCGGCCCATGCCGATGAAGGCGGTGCTGAGCCGGTTGTTTGCCCCGGCGACCTGACCGGCGAAGAGGTTCGTCGTGTAGAGGGAGGCGGCCGAAGCGGCGGCGGTGGATTTCAGGAAGGCGCGGCGGTGGTTGGGAGGGAGGGAATCCTGCGGCATAGCGGTTTGCATTCTATCAAAGCGGTTCGTGGAGGCGTCCGTCCCCTCGGCGTCGCATCGCCGGTAGGTCAGCGGCCCTGGAGCAGTTCGCGGATGCGCCGGGCAAAGGCGCGGAGGGCAATCCAACGACGGCCACGGCCCGTAAGCGCGTGGGCCGGGCCGAGAGAGCCGCGCAGGTAGTAGGCATCCAGGCGGGGCAGATCGTGAAGCGGTTCGCGTCCGGTCCAATAGCCGAGCCGGGTGCCGCAGGCCACCTCATACAGCGCGGCGGTGCCGGATCGGACGGTTGAGTTGGCGAGACCGCCGGGGTAGGCGTACGCAGTGGGGTGGAAACCGGTTTGTTCCTCAATGATCCGGGCGGGGCGCGCGAGTTCGTGGAGGAGTTGCGCGGGAGCAAGCGCACGCAGGTCGGGATGGGTGTGGGAGTGTGCGCCCAGTTCCACGCCGGAGGCAGCGAGTTCGCGGAGGCGAGGCCAGTCGAGCAGGGGCAGGCGGGGGATACCGCTCGGTTGACGAGGCCAATCGTTGTGGCCGCCCGCATGGCCGGTGACGACAAAGAGAGTGGCGGGCAGGTTCAGCCGCGCCAGGACCGGCCAGGCTTCTTCGGCGAAGTTGACGAAGGCGTCGTCGAAGGTGAGCGCGATGGAACCGGGCCGCCGCAGGGCTTCTCGCAACCCCACCACCGCGACGCCGGCTTCACGGAGCGCTTCCATAGCGGCGCGAAAGGCTTCGGGATCGAAGGAAATCACCGAGCCGGTGCGATCCAGCGAATGGAACGTAAGGAGGGCGGAAGTGGGCCGCGGGTCAGCGTCCATTGCCCATGGCGCGGGCCTCGTGTGCGGACCGGCGGTTCCACAGCATTCTCCACACATGCCGCGAGAGGCCGATGGTGAAAGAGATGCCGTTATAGAAGTGGTAGAGGATGTGGAAGGGAATCGCGGCGACGGCAAACGTCCGGCCCTGCCGCGCGGCCAGGAACAGGTAGAACTGGTTGTTCAGCAGAATGACGACGGCCAGCAGAATGAACAGAAGCGCAACCACCGGATGCCGCGGCGCATAGGCCACGCAGCAGAGGATGGCCGCGGCCGTGTAGACGCCCAAAACCAGCCGGCCAAACAGAGATCGCTTTTCTGGGACGATTTCGTAGCGGTGGCGCATGAACAGCAAGGAGAGGGCGAACGCGAGAAAGGGGATGAGCGCCAATTGGCGGGACATATAGCTCAGGGCGCCCAGCGCGACAATGGAGAGCGCCATCACGACGTTGACCGTTTTGGACCGCCTGTTGCCGCGGTCGACCCAATACCGGTTCAAAGCGAAGAACAAGAGACAGAAGAAGGGGGCAAGGAACTCCGCCCGCAGCCAGAAGGTATTGAACAGGGCGGCCAGCAGAATCAGGTAGACCAGGGCAACGCTAACGCGCTGGCTGAGCTGTAGATTCAGATCATCGGGCATGCGATTGTCACGCAGGATGAGTTCGGTCCAGGGTATACCGCGGTCCAGCACGTCGGTCTTCACGAGGCCCCAAAAGGTCCACCGCTTGAGGTGGGTGACCTGGATCGAATCGTCGAGCATGAGCTTGCAACCGGCCGATTTCAGCCGGTAGCCCAACTCGATATCCTCAATGGCGGGGCGATTGTAGGTGGTGTCGAACCCGCTGTGCTTCAGGAAGAGGTCGCGGCGAATGGCGCCGCAGCCGCTCCAGAAGGTGGACGCCTCGCGGCGGCCTCGCTGGTGCACGAAGTGGTGCATGAGGTTACGGTATCGGGACAGGAAATCGGGGTGAGCGGGCGCGTCGTCGTAGGAGCCGATGAGGGCGTCGAGGGAGGGGTCGTCTTCAAACGCGGCGATGACATCGCCGATGGTGCGGTGGCGGACACAGACATCGGCGTCAATAAAGAAGAGGATCTCGCCAGTGGCCTCTCGCGCGCCCAGGTTTCTGGCCGCGGCTGGTCCCTTGCGCCCACCATTCGAAATGAGTTTGACGCCGAACTCGCGGGCCACCTGAGGCGACTCATCGGTGGAGCCATCGTCGACAACCAGGACCTCATGTGGGGCTACTTCGCACTGGCGGATGTGATTCAGGCACTGCCGCAGATAAGCAGCGGAGTTGTAGACCGGGATTATGAGGGAGAGGCGCAAAGGTCACGACCAGTTTGGCATAAGCGTCAGTTCCGTCGCGGGAATTCGTGAGTGAGGTGGTAGACGGCATAATGCTGATCTTCGTAGACCTGCTTCGCGCTTCCAGTGCGAAGGAAGGGCTCGATGGCTACATGAAAGCCCGTTCGCTTGGTAAGGATCACCCAATCGAATTTCCCCCCGGATAGCTCCTCCCGCACCACTTGCGGTGAGCACCCGCGGTTGCACGGGTTGCAGGTGAAGCGTTCGGGATGGTCGGCGTAGGCTCCGGCGCAATTGACGATGCCATGAATCGTGTCCCTGGGGCGGGCCAGTTTGAGGGTCGCCGCCAATGACGCGTAATCCTGCGTGATGGCCGAAAGGTATTCGCCTCGATTCAAACGGCCCGTAAAGTAGGCCAGCAGGGGAGCGTTCACTTCGACGAGCATCGTGCCCCACAGCCCAAACAGGAGGCAGAAGACGAGCGCGGCGGCCAGACTGAGCCGCACCACGGTTTGGCTTTCGTCCCACAGTTTTGTGAATTGCGAGGCGAGCAACAGGAGAAGGACAGAAAGCGGGGCGACAATGTAGCGGACTGTGGCGAACATTGTGGCCCAGCCGAGGTAGTAGATGCCGGCAAACACAACGACCGCCCACCAGCGGCGTCGCAACGGAAGGGCGAGAATCAGCAGCGGAGCGAACACCACCGGGGAAGCGCCGAGGGGATTGGCGGAGGGAGACGTGTACTCCCAGGCGACTTGTCCCGCGAAGTTGATCTCATGGAACACCTCCACCATGCGCACTCCGAACGTGCGCCGCTGTTGGTAGTCATCGAAGGTCCCCACAACCGCATCGTTCACCTCTTCGGGGTAGAGAGGATTGCCTGTATACCAAGCGGCGCGGATGAAGTAAGGCGAGGCCACGAGAACGCCGATGAGGGCGATGCGGGAGACGACGCGCAGGGGATGGCCCGACTTCCAGGCCGCATGCAGGAAAAGCAAGGAGACGGCAAGACCGCCGAACACGGCCGGTTGCTTTACGTGCAGGGCCGCGGCCAGGAGGAAGGCGCCCCACAGCAGCACGGCGGTTGATCCTTCGCCGAGAAACCGCAGATAGGCGTAGAGCCCGGCGAGGATGCAGACAGCCAGCGCCGCGTCGTTCTTGGCCACGCTGGAACTCCAGTTCACCACTGGAACGGCAGCCAGGAGCGTTACCCCCAGGAGTGCTGCCTGGCGGTTTGCCCCACATTCGCGGGCAATCAGCCAACAAAGGCCGGCCAGCATGGGAAAAAAGGCCGCCGCGGCCAACTGAGCGGCAATCTGGCCGCCGAAGGGCAGGACGAGGGCCATCATGAGCTCGACGCCTTGGGGAAAGAACGAGTACGGAATCCCGTCAACCGGCCGCAGCGCGCCCCATTGCGCGTACATGAGGGCGGTGTAGAGGTGGTGGCGCAAGGCGTCCCAGACACGGCTCGGGGCCAGGGCGGTGAGAGTGCTCATCGCCGCAAACAAGAGGAGCCAGGGAATGCAGAACCCGGCCAAGCCGCTGGCAAGCGAACGGTCCTCGGCCCACTTCTGGCGGAGAACGGAGAGGGTTCCCGGCAGCAACGCGAGTTCTCGGCGGCCTGCTATCAGGCCGACGGCGACGAACACCACAGCCAGCCAAGGCCGCAGCAATCCCAGCATGCCGGCCGGAAAAAGGAGCACCATAAGGGAGATCCAGCCAGTGATGAGCGGCAGGAGAAGTTTCTCCGACTCGCTGCGCAAGGCGAGGCTGATCCGCCGCAACATGGCGGCCCCCCAACCGTATGCGCCGAGCAACAGCACCAGCACGGCCAGCGTCGCTCGTGGCTCATAGGCCAACAAGAGACTCAGCGGCAAGAGGATCAAGGCAGGCAGTTCCCACGATCTCCAGGCAGTCCTGGAGCCGCGTAGGATGAGGTAGAGACCACACGCCATCAGGAAGATGGGCATGGCCAGGAGAAAGGCCTTGAAGTAGCCTGGCCCAGGATTGCGAAACTGTTCGGCATGCCACAGAAACGGTCGCCAGAACAGGGACAGCGCGTAAGCCAGCCACGCGAGCCAGAAGGCGGCCCTCAGGATGGCCCACGCCTTGAAAGGCGGACTGCTTGCGAAGGGGCTGGACATCGAGTTCCCTTCAGTTCTCGGGCATCACTCTCCGGCTGGGGACGGCCGGCTGTGTGGCGTCGAGTTTCCTCAACTCTGCCTCGGTTACGACGCGGCCTTCCTCGAGGTACTCCTCGTCCACATTGGCTTCCCAGAGGTCGTAGTGAGCCCCCATCACATTCCGCGCCGCGAACACACCGGTGAGCATCGAATGATCCTGGTTGTTGTATCGGTGCATTCCGTTGCGACCGACCAACTGCAAACCGGGGGTCTGGTGGAGAAACTGCCTGATGAGGCTGAGACCGCTCTTGTACTGATCGTCATAGACCGGGTAGGCCTTGGGCATGCGCACAACCGCGCCACCGAGGACGGCGCTTTCCGGCGCGAGCCGCAATTGGGCCAGTTCCCGTGTGGCCAGGGCGATCAACTCGTCGTCGGAAGCCGCCCACAGCGGGTCACCTTCCTGGCAGAAGTACTCCAACCCGAGGCAGGACTTGGAATCATCGGGCACCATCTCGGGGCTCCAGTTCTTGAAGTTCTGGATGCGGCCGACGCTTACACCTGGATCATGGACGTAGATCCAGTTGTCGCTGAACAGGTGCCGCGCATCCAGGAACAGGGCGACGGTGACGAAGTCGCGATAGCGGAACATGCGGGCGGCGGGAGCAAGCCACTCCGGGGCGGCGGGACGCAAGGCCCGCACCAGTTGCTGGATGGGCATGGAACTGATGACGTGTCCGGCGTCAAACCGGCCGGCCGTGGTCTCGACGGCGACGACCCCTTCCGGCACCCACTCGATGGATTGGACCCGCGCTCCGAGCACAACCCTCGTGCCGGCGTCTTCGAGGATCTGGTGCAGCCGTTCCCACATCATGCCCGGGCCGCGGCGCGGGTAGAGAAACTCGGGGATGAGCGTTTTGATCTCGTCCGATTTGCCGCGTTTGGGGCGAATGGCGTTCAGAAGAAGAGCGCTGAGCGAGAGTCCTTTGATGCGCTGGGCGGCCCAGTCCGCGCCGATCTCCTTGCAACTCATGCCCCACACCTTCTCGGTGTAGGTCTTGAAAAAAATCTCAAACAGCCGGGAGCCGAAGCGGTTGGTAATCCAGGTTTCCAGGTCGTTTTCCGGCCGGATGGGGAGCAGACGGGCTTTGAGGAAACTGAGGCCGCAGCGTGTACTCTCGAGGACGCCGAGTTTGCGGAGCGCTTCGCCCGGCAGCAGCGGATAGTTCAGGAAATTGCCCTTGTAGTAGATGCGCGACAAGCGCGGCCGCGTCAACAGGTCGTCGCCCAGCACCTCACGCCAGATCTGCTCCACGAGCGAGACTTTGGTGTAAAAGCGGTGGCCGCCGATATCGAACAGGTAGCCGTTGTGGGAGACGGTCCGCGAGATGCCGCCAACGACCGTGTCTTGCTCCACTACGGTGCAGCGAATCCCGTGGCGCAGGAGTTCATGAGCGGCAGTCAGGCCGGCTGGCCCGGCACCGATGACGACCACCTGTGGAGGCGATGAATTGTTTCCCTGCACGTCCCTCTGCGAAATATGCGAGTATAGCGTACTCACGATGCAAAGAGCGCGGAATCACAATTTCAATCTCACATGACAACGAGGGCTTCCGTCGTGGTAGTGGGGGCCGGCCCGGCCGGACTAGGAGCGGCATTCCGGTTAGCTCGCCGTGGGCTGCGAGTGACGGTGATCGATCGCGCGGCTGAGGTTGGGGGTAACGCCGGCAGCTTCGACTGTTTCGGGTTTCGGGCTGACTGCGGCAGCCACCGCCTGCATCCTTCTTGCGGGCCCGACATCCTCGAGGACATTAGGGCTTTTCTTGGAGACGATCTGCTGGATCGCCCGCGGCATGGCCGCATTCATCTCGCCGGCAGGTGGCTCCACTTCCCACTGAAGCCGGCCGATCTGCTGCGGCGAGCCCCACTGCCCCTGATCGCCGGTTTCGCTCGCGACACTCTTCTGAAGCCGTTTCGCGCGGCGAGCAAGGACGAGTCATTTGCCGACATTCTTCGCACCGGACTGGGGCCAGCGATGTGCGAGCAGTTCTACTTCCCCTACGCGCGGAAGATCTGGGGGCTCGAGCCGGAAGCGCTAGACGCGGAACAGGCCCGCCGCCGGGTGGCCGCTGGGTCCGCATCGAAGCTGATTGCCAAAGTACTGGGACTGCTTCCTGGGTTCCGGAGACCGGGGGCGGGGAGGTTTTACTACCCGCGTTATGGGTTTGGCCAGATCGCGGAGGGTTACCGCGACGCAGCCATTGCGGCGGGCGCGGAACTCCATCTGAACGCACCGCTGGAGGAGATCCACCTGGAGCCGGATTCGGTTCTGATCCGTGCCGGAGGGACAGAGCATCGAGCATCGCTGGCGCTGTCCACGATCCCGGTGACAATTCTCGCCCGTGTTCTGCAGCAGACGGCGCCGCCAGACGTGCTCGCCAGTGCGGCCGCCCTGCGCTACCGGGCCATGCTTCTGGTATACCTCGTGCTGTCTACGCCCCGCTTCACCGAATTCGACGCGCATTACTTTCCCTCAAGCGGCATCCGCATCACGCGGCTGTCTGAACCGCGCAACTACTCATTGCATGGGCCGCCCGGCCGCACTTTGCTATGCGCTGAGTTGCCCTGCGACGTACATGACGAGGTTTGGCGGATGACAGCGGATGACCTGGCGGATCTCGTGCGCGAAGACCTGGCTGCCGCCGGGCTGCCCATCGAGGTTCCAGTTGAGCATGTCGAGGTGCGCCGACTCGCGCAGGCATACCCGATTTACGAGCGCGGCTTTCACCACCACCTGGTGCGGTTGAACCACTGGTTGGATTCGCTGCCGCGCGTGGTCAGCCTCGGCCGCCAGGGGTTGTTCGCGCACGACAACACGCATCACACTCTGGCAATGGCGTATGCGGCCGCGCGCTGCACCGGCGATGATGGAACGTTCAATCATGGGCGCTGGCGGGAGGAACGGGTCGTCTTCGAGTCGTTCGTGGTCGAGGATTGAACCGCCGTGCATTTCGCCATCGACGCCACCACCTGGACCAACGCGCGCGGCTACGGGCGTTTCACACGCTCGCTGGTAACAGCGCTGGTCAACCTGGAGCAGCCTCACCGGTACACGCTCTTCACTGACACCCCAGGCGCCGTACCGGAACTCTCTGCTCGTGTCGGCGTCCAACTGGTGGCCTCTGACCGACCGGCAGCCCTTGCGGCGTCGGCCGAGGGCCGGCGTGGCATCCAGGACATGATGCGCATGAGCCGCGCTCTCTCCGGCGCCTCGTGCGACTGCTTGCTGTTTCCCACCGCCTACAGCTATGTGCCCGTACTTTCCCGCGCGCCGGTCGCTGTCGTTTTTCATGATGTGATCGCAGAGCGATTCCCCGAGCTGACCGTGCCTTCGGCCGGCGCGCGTTGGATGTGGAACGCCAAGGTGAGGTTAGCGCGCGCACAGGCCGGCGCGGTGATCACTGTCTCGGACTATTCCCGGCGCGAACTGGCTCGCCAGTTCCGGCTCGACGAGAGATCGATCCAGGTGGTGAGCGAAGCGGCGGACCCCGTCTTCCACGTCATGCCGGCGCCAGAGGCGGAGGCAGCGCTGCAACCGCTAGACCTCCCCCCCGCACCGCTGATTGTCTACGCGGGCGGCTTCGGACCGCACAAAAATGTGCCGATGCTCGTGGAGGCATTCGCCAGTGTGGGGCGCCGCTATCCGGCGGCCACGCTGATTTTGGTGGGTGAGAACAAAAAAGAGGTCTTTCACTCCGAAGTCGGGCGAATCGACCGGCTCGTGGAGTCACGCGGCATGCGGGGCCGGGTGCGCTTCACGGGCTTCCTTCCGGATGCGGTGCTGGCGGCGCTGCTGAACCGCGCCTGCGTGCTTGTGTTGCCATCGTTGATGGAGGGCTTCGGACTTCCCGCCATCGAGGCAGCGGCCTGCGGCTGTCCGGTGATTGCCACACGGGAAAGCCCGTTGCCCGCGCTGCTCGCCGGCGGCGGCATCTTCATCGACCCCAACCAGCCGGCGGAGTTGGAGGCCGCGCTGGAGGCTGTGCTAGCATCGGAAAGTTTCCGGACAGAACTGGCGCAACGCGCGCTCTGCTCGGCTTCGGAACTCACGTGGCGAAACTCAGCGATTCAGATGCTCTCGATTCTGGAAGCAGCCGCAGGAAGACGATAGATCAGCCCTTGCGGTTCCTCCATCTCGCCACGTTCTACCCTCCCTATAGTTTCGGCGGCGATGCAATGTATGTGTACCGGCTCGCTCATACGCTGGCTGAGTTGGGCCACGAAGTGGATGTCGTCCACAATGTCGACGCCTTTCATCTGCAGCATCCGGCCGACCCCAAGATCGCATTCGCCGAACACCCCGGGGTGCGCCGCCACGAACTCAGGAGCGGCTGGGGGAAGCTGGGCTTGCTCGCGACACACCAGTCCGGGAGGCCCTTGGCGCATCAGCAGCAGATCCAGGAGGTCTTCCGGTCGAAGCCCTACGACGTCGTTCACTACCACAACGTCTCGCTGCTCGGTCCGGATGTGTTGCGGTATGAAGTTGCCGGCGGGCGCGCCGTGAAAATGTACACGACGCACGAGCACTGGCTCGTCTGCCCCATGCATGTTCTATGGAAATTCAATGAGCGCGCCTGCGAGAAACCGGAGTGTTTGGAGTGTGTCTTGCGAGGCAACCGTCCTCCCCAAATCTGGCGTTCGACTGGTTTCCTCAAGCATTGCGCGCATCACGTGGACCGTTTCGTCAGCCCCAGCCGGTTCACGGCCCGCATGCACGCTGAGCGCGGCTTCAGCCAGCCTGTCGAACACCTGCCGTATTTCATACCGCGGGCCGATGCCGACTGGCAGCAACCCCAGCCGCCGCCGCAGGACAAGCCTCTGGGACAGTTGACCCAGGCCCAGTTAGGGGCTGTGTACCACCATGCAATTGCCGTGATTGTCCCCTCACTCACCTATGAGACGTTCGGCATGATCCTGATTGAAGCCTTCGCGCGCAAAACACCCGCCATCGCGCGCAACCTGGGCGCGTTACCGGAAGTGATTCAGGACGCCCAGGCGGGTTTCGTGTATGACGACGAGAAAGGCCTACTGGAGGCCGTGGGGAAGATGGGCGCTGACCGTGCAACGCGTGACGCCATGGGGGAGCGAGGGTACACCGCCTTTGAGCGCTGGTGGACCCCGGAAGCGCATCTGCGCCTCTACTCCGCTTTCCTCAGGGACACCGCACGCGCTAAATTGAGTACTTCCCCTCTTCACGAATGGCACACTACCTCATCACCGGCGGGGCCGGATTTATCGGCTCGCACCTTGCCGAAGCCCTGATCGCCCGCGGGCATCGCGTTACCCTGCTCGATGACCTTTCCAGCGGCCATGCCGGCAACATCGCGCATCTTGGCGGCGAATGCCGATTCGTGAAGGCCTGCGTCACCGACCGTGCCGTTCTTGACCCGCTTATAGAAAGCTGTGACGCCGTTTTTCACCTCGCGGCCACGGTGGGTGTCTACAATATCGTGCGCTCACCTGTAGAGACCATCGCCAACAATATCAACGGCACCGAATGCGTTCTCGAAGCAGCGACTCCGGTGAAGAGAAAAGTGATCATCGCTTCCACATCGGAGGTCTACGGAAAAGGCACGCGCTCCCCCTTCGGCGAAGATGACGACCTGCTGCTCGGACCGACATCCAAGTCGCGCTGGAGCTATGCCGCCAGCAAGATCATCGACGAGTTTCTCGCCCTGGCCTATTGGCATGAGCGGGGCGTTCCAGCGCTCGCCACCCGCTTCTTCAACACAATCGGCCCACGGCAGTCGGGACGGTACGGCATGGTGGTTCCTCGCTTTCTGGCCCATGCGCTTTCAGGCCGTAACTTGCCAATCCACGGAAGCGGTGAACAGTCGCGGTCGTTCACGTATGTCGGCGATGTCGTGGAGTGGCTGTGCCGGCTGGTGGAGATTCCAGGCACGGAAGGCCGGATCTTCAACCTGGGGAACCCGAGCGAAATCACCATTCGCGGGCTTGCTGAACGAATCATCCGGCTCACGGGGTCATCCTCTGGAATTGACTTCATCCCCTATGAGCAAGCATACGAGCCGGGCTTTGAGGACATCGAGCGGCGCCTTCCCGACATCTCCCGCATCGTCGCACTGACGGGCTATTCGCCCCGCGTGGCACTCGACGAGGCAATTGAGCGGACTCGCGACTGGATGTTAGCCAACGGGCTTCCTGCGAAGGAGCAAGCGCTGTGAAACAGCGGGTGGCGCTGTTGGCGCTACTCGCAGTGGCGCTGGCGGTCCGCCTCTACCGGCTGAATGATGGCCTATGGATTGACGAGATTGGAACATGGGTCCGCTTCATGGGTCTGCCACTCTGGAAGATCCCCACTGTTTACGGTTCGGAGAATCAACATTTTTTGTATAGCCTGCTCGCCCGGCTCTCACTGATGGTCTTTGGCGAATCGAATTGGGCGTTCCGCTTACCCGCTGCCCTGTTCGGAGTGGCCAGCATCTGGGCTACCTGGTGGATGGCGCGACTGGTAGCTTCACCGCGCGAGGCATTCGCCGCAGCTTCTCTGTTGACCTTCTCCTATCACCACGTCTGGTTCAGCCAGAATGCTCGTGGGTATTCCGGGCTGCTCTTTTGGACCATGCTTGCGAGCGGCTTTTTGATCCGCGCCTTGGAGTCGCACTCGCGGCGCGACTGGTTCCTGTGGGCGGTCTGCGCGGCCCTGGGCGTGTACACGCACGCGACGATGGCCTTCGTGCTGCTCGCCCACGCCGCGATCGCGTGCGTCTGGTGCGTGCGCCGTGGCCGGTGGATGTCCATCGCAGGGTGGTTTGCCATCGGTGCGGCGATTACCTTGCTTCTGCACGCTCCGGCGCTGCCCGCCATTCGCATGGGGTTGAAGGGCACAGTCAGCGTGGTGAACGAATGGAAGAGTCCGCTGTGGACGCTTGCCGAGATCGCGCGCGGGCTCATGCTCAACTTCGCCGGGGCGGCCGTGGCGGTTGTGGGACTCGCCGTTTTCCTCACCGGGCTGGTGAGTTATCTTCGCTCCCGCCCGATCGTTGTGGCGCTGCTGCTGCTTCCGGCCGTTGCGGGCGCCTCCATCGTGCTGGCTCTCGGTCACCACCTGTGGCCGCGCTTCTTTTATTTTTGCTTCGGCTTCGCGGCGCTGGTCGCAGTACGCGGGGTGGATCGGTTGGCCGCGCGGGTGAGCCCGCGGCTCGTCACGCCGGCGCTCGCAGCGATGGTCCTGGTATCGGCCCTCTCCCTGCGCAACGTCTATGGCCCGAAACAGGACTACGTGGGAGCGCTGCACTATGCGCGATCCCAGGCCGGCGAGTCGGGCGTTGTCGCTTCCGCCGACCTCGCCAGCTATATCTACACGCACTTCCTGCCTGGCCCCCGGACGCTGCGCACCCCGTCTGACCTCACTGCGGCGCGCCGGGGCCAGCACGTCTACCTGCTCTACACACTGACGCCAGTCTTCCAGGCGCAATTGCCCGATCTCTACGCAGCAGCCACATCCCAAGCATCCGCGGTAAAGCGGTTCCCTGGAACGCTGAAAGACGGCACGGTCTACGTGGCGGAGTTCGCGCCACTGCCTTGAGGACGATCACCGTGCTAGCCTCGTACTTCCTTGCCGCATGAACGCGCTTCCGCCCAGACTCGCTCTTCGCTTGTTCCTCACCTGCTGGCTTGTGTACGCGCTCCACTTTGCCACGAACACGGTGCGCGAGATCTACCTCGGGCTGGCCATCGGTGACCATCTTTCGTTTCGCGTCGACGAGTACGGCGGCCTTCATCATGATCTTTTCGAAACTCCCGGCAGGGGCTGGCACATCGGCAACAATCCCGGCGCATCCATGCTGGGAGCGATTCCCTACGCCGCCGCGCGGCCTGTGATTGACCGCATTGTCGAGCGCGTGAATCGGGCACGGGCGTCCTCCGGGCTCACCGGGCCACCCGCGTTCGATTCCCCCTGGGCCCCCGCGCGCAAGTTCTACGCCGAGGCATGGCGGCGCGGCCTGGATGTCAAATTTGGACTGGGTGCGTTTGTCATGCACGCCTTTTGCATGGCTCCGCTGTCAGCGCTCAGTGTCGTGGTCATGTTCTTTTTGCTGCGGCGCATGATGCAGGACGAACAGCGGGCGCTCTGGTTTTCGTTGCTCTACGCCTTTGGTACGCCGTTGTTTTTCCGCACGGGCTACCTGAATCAGAACATGCTGGTGGGCCACTGCATCCTTGGCGCGTTCGCGGCACTGACGCTGCTGGAGGGCCGGCGCGCCGCACTGATCGCCGGTTTCCTGGGCGGATTCTCGTTGCTGCTGGACTATTCGGGCGTGGTGGCTTTGGGGTGTCTGTTCGTCTACACCGCGCTGCTCCGCCGTGATTACGCCGTGCCGTTCGCCATCGCCGCCGCGCCGCCGATTCTCCTGCTCTGGTTCTACCAATGGGCCAGCTTTGGCCATCCGTTTTACCCGGGTCAACACTACATGCCACCGGTGGCGTGGATCGACAAAGGCTACCAGGGGGTGAGCGGGCCCCAATGGGAGTTGCTGTGGATGCTGGCCTTCGATTACCGCTTCGGCCTCTTTGTCAGTTGTCCGCTGCTGCTGGCCGCCGCGGTGGCCCCGATCGTGCGACAAACGCTTCTCACGAAACGGCAACTGAGCCTCCTTCTCCTTCTCTTCGTGTTATTCTGGACTTTTTTCTCCACGGTCAACTACACGCGCCTGCAATACAATACCGGCGTTCGATACATGGCTCCGATGATCCCTGTCCTATTTCTGCTCGCGGCCGTGGCCCTTTCCCGGCTGGCGCGCCCGGCGTTGTGGTTCGTCTCGGTGGCGGCGGTGGGACAGGCCTGGTGCATGGCCATGTACCGGGATGTGGAGCGGGGCTGGGGAGTTCTCGATCCGGTTCTCCACGTCCTGCTCGGCGGTTTCCAGTTGCCCGCGCTCACGACGCTGAATCGGATGAACCTCGGCTTGGAGGCACTGGCGGGCGGCGTTTCGCCGCTGCCCCTATTTGCTCTCACCGGCGCCTTGGTGTATGGCATCTGGAGGCGGGCGTGAAGGTGCTGCTCGTCAATCCGTTTCAGGTCGAGTACGTTCACAAAAAGGGGCGCATCTATAACCGCACCTGGACCCCGCTCGACTTAGCGTATTGCTCGGCGATGTTGGAGCGCCATGGGATTCAGGCCGACATCCTCGATGCCAATGCGGAGCAGATTGGACCGGAGGGCGTGGCCCTGCGCGCCCGCGGCTACGACAAGGTGTTCCTCACCTCCACTTCGCTCGACCGCTGGCAGTGTCCGCACCTGGATCTGAATCCGTTCTTCAAAACGGTCGCTGCCGTCCGCGCCGTCGCCCCCGAGGTGTATGTGCTGGGCAGCCACGGCACGGTGAAACCTGCCGAGATGCTCCAAGAGACCAAGGCCGACGCCATTGTGCGCGGAGAACCGGAATATACGGTCGAGGAGATTTGCGCGGGCAAGCCGATGGCGCAAATCCGGGGCATCACGTGGCGCAACAACGGCGAGGTGGTCCACAATCCCGATCAGCTTCCGGTGAAGATGGACGAGTTGCCGCTGCCCTCGTTCGAAAAGCTGCCGATGAAGCACTACAAGTACGAAGTGCTGGGGGACCACTTTACGTTGTTCGAAATGACGCGCGGGTGCGCGTCGAACTGCACATTCTGCCTGCTGAAGACCTACGGTACGGGAGTGCGGAAGAAGTCAGTGGAAACGCTGGCGCGCGAGGTGGAGCACGCCATTACGAACCACGGCATCAAGACGGCGTATTTCATCGACCTTGAGTTCACGGTGTTGCGCAAGCAGGTGGTGGAATTCTGCGAGTGGCTGATCCGGAAGCGGTTCGACTTCACCTGGTGTTGTCAGACCCGCCTTGACCTTGTCGATGACGAACTGCTCGGGCTGATGAAGCGGGCCGGCTGCCGGCTGATTCATGCCGGCGTTGAGGCTGGTTCAGACGATATTCTGGCGATCACGGACAAGCGCATCACCATGAAGCAGATTGAGGAGGGAATGAAGCTGGTGCATTCCCATGGCATCGAGACAGCGTGCTTCTTCATGATGGGCTTTCCCGAGTCCTGCCCTGATGAGATGGACCGCATCGTGCACTTTGCCAAGCGGCTGAATCCGACCTACGCTTTGTTTCATATCGCCGCGCCCTACCCGGGCACGAAGTTGTATGAACAGGTGAAAAACGACCCGAATCTCAGCTTTAGCGACGGCTCATTGTTTCCCGAGGCGATCGAGGGCCGCTTCACACTGCCGCAGTTGAAGGCCATGACGCGGTCGGCCTATCTCGGCTATTACCTGCGGCCGTCCTATGTCGCCGCGCGGCTGGCCAAAGGTCAATTCCGCCCCCTGCTGAGCCAGTTCCAGCTATTCTTGAACTTCGTCAGGTCATAACCGATGCATTCCCCCGTCAGCGTGGTGATCCCCTGCTACAACGAGCAGGAGGGCATCACGCAAGTCATTGCCGAAGTTCGTTCCGCCATTGCTCCATCGGGACGCGCGCTTGAGATTATTGTCGTCGACGACGGTTCCACGGACCAGTCAGCCCGAGCCGCCCTCCAGGCCGGCGCCCGCGTCCTTCGCCATCGCAGCAATCGCGGCTATGGCGCGGCCCTGAAGACCGGCATCTCCGCCGCCAGCCACTCGCTCACCGTCATCATGGACGGCGACAGCACCTACCCGGCCGAAGCGATCCCGGCGCTGCTCGAACGCCTGAACCAGGCGGACATGGTGGTGGGGGCACGGCGGCTCTCCGGCGCCAACATTCCCCTCCTGCGGCGCCCGGCGAAGTGGTTCCTGAACCGGCTGGCCAACTTCATGGTTTCGGCGCGGATTCCCGACCTCAACTCCGGCCTGCGCGCCTTCCGCCGTGACATCGTGCTGCAGTACTTCCCCATTCTGCCCGATCAGTTTTCCTGGACGACGACGATTACGCTGGCCATGCATTGCGACAAATACGCCGTCGCTTACCTGCCCATCGAGTACCGCGCCCGCAAAGGCTCCTCGAAGATTGTCCCGTGGGACGCTTACAACTTCCTCATGCTGATCTTGCGCACGGCGATGCTGTTCCGGCCGCTGCGCGTGTTTCTCCCGCTGATCATCGTCTTTCTCTTCTACGGGTTTGTGAAGATGGCGCTCGATCTAATGCGTCAGCCGAATATTTCCGCTTCGGCGCTGCTCGCGTTTCTGTCGGCCCTGCAGTTGCTGCTCACGGGCATGATCGGTGACGCGATCGCCGCCCGCCTTTCGCGCATCAGTCCGCCAGCTTCCGGCGTTGCGCGCGGCGACGAGGTGGTGGAAGAGAGCTTCGAAGGCTAGACGATGCTCCTGCGCGCCTATCTGCTCGCTGGACTGGCTGCCCACAAGTTCGTCTAGGAATACCTGAAGCGGGCCCAGGCCGTGGCCGCGCCCAACTCAGGCCCGGTGCTGATCCGCGCCGCGAAGATGTTCTTCCTGATGGGGTTGATCGCCCAGGCATTACTCCCCCATCTGCTCCCCATCGCCACCGAACCACTGCCCGTGCAGACTGCCGGGACCATCCTGTTCACGGCGGGGCTGGCCTTGGCCATCTCCGCGCGCATCACCCTGGGCGCGAACTGGACCGACATTGAACAAGGCGCGGTGGGCAATCGCCACGAGGTGGTGGCACGCGGGGTGTACCGGTTCATCCGTCACCCCATCTACACGGGCGATGCGCTGCTGATCCTCGGTTTTGAACTCGCGCTGAATTCGTGGCTGTGTCTCATCGTGCTTCCACTGTGTGTGTATATCCGCGGGAAAGCGCACGAGGAGGAGGCGCGGCTTGCAGCCGCCCTTCCGGGCTACAAGGCATACTGCGAAACTACAGGGAGGTTCTTGCCTCGCTTATGAAGATCACGGAAATCCGCACCTGGCTCGTTGAAGGAATCAAATACAACTGGACGCTCGTGAAGGTCTACACGGACTCCGGGCTCACCGGGATTGGCGAGGCCACAAACTGGCCCGGCAGCCCTATGGTGGAGGCCGCCTGCCGGCATGTGGGCGAGGTCCTGATTGGCGAGGATCCGACGCGGATCGACTACATCTGGTCGCGCCTTTACCGCGATATGAACTGGCTGGGACAGGGCGGTCCGCTGTTGAGCGCCATTTCGGCCATCGACATCGCGCTGTGGGACATTCTGGGTAAGCGCGCCGGGCTGCCTGTCTATGAACTGCTCGGTGGCGCCTACCGCAAGCGCATCCAGCTCTATGCCAACTACTGGTTTCTCGAAGGCGACGGGTCGCCCGAATCCTATGCTTCGCAGGCGCGCGCGATGGCGGCACAAGGCTTCACGGCGTGCAAGTTCGACCCCTTCGCCCACACCAGCTACAACTACGGCAGCGACCTGGCCGACAATCTCTCGCTGACCGAGCCGCAGAAGCAACTCGCACTCGAACGCCTGCGCACCGTCTCCACCGCGCTTGGCCCGGCCTTCCCCATTGCCGTTGAGACGCACGCCATGCTAAACGGCCCCACCGCCGTGGAGATGGCCCACCGCATCGCCCGCGAGGGCATCAACTGCATGTGGTATGAAGAGCCTGCTGGTCCGGAGTTTCCCGATGCCATCGCGTCCATCAAGCGCCAGATCCCGCTGCCTGTGTGCGTCGGCGAGCGACTCCATTCGCGGTACATGCTGCGGCCCATTCTCGAAAAGCAGGCCGCCGACATCGTCATGCCCGACATCACCCGCTGCGGCGGCATTTCGGAGATGCGGAAGATGGCGGCGCTGGCCGAGACGTACAACATTCCCATTGCTCCGCACAACCCGAATGGCCCTATCTCGACGATTGCTTCGGCGCACGTGATGGCCGCCACGCCGAACTTCTTCCGGCAGGAGTTCATGCTCATGGACGTGCCCTGGCGCGACACCGTGATCGACAAGCCTCTCCCCATCCGGGACGGCTTCTTTCATCTGCCCGATGCGCCGGGACTTGGATTCGATCTTGTGGAGTCCGAGCTTGAGGCCCATCCCGGCGTTCGCACCGCGCGCCCGGGTTTCTACATTTAGCTCCACGGCCGGCGCAAGCACCTGTAGCTTAACCGCTTACACACCTTAACAAGGCTTTACGGTTTCGTGCGTACCTTGTTGGCGCCGATGAGAGTCTTGACTATCAGATGTTGCGCGCTCTTTTCTGTTCCGGATTCCTCTGCTTTCTCTCCGCTTCGTTGGCCATGGCACAAGTGGCGCCGGAGTATCGAATCGAGCCGGCAGAGCCACTCTGGATGCCCGGCGAGGCGGACTCCAACTCCCCGGCGCACTGGGTGGACGGAACGCTGTATTTGTTCAATTCCAACGGCAACCCGGTTCGCACCCAGGGACCGTCGTTCCGGGAATTGCGGGCCGCCCGCGCCGTGCTGTTCTACGACTATGACCACCCACAGCGATGGATCGAATCCACTTGGCTCGACGACGACGGGACACTCTACGCCTGGTATCACCGTGAGGCATTCGTCTGTCCGGATGAGGGGCTGAGCGCGCCTGAGATCGGAGCACTGGTGAGCTACGACAATGGAGCCACCTTCTTTGACCTGGGCATCGTCCTGCGCTCGGGCGATCTGGCCGATTGCGGCGCAGGCAATGGCTACTTCGCCGGCGGGCATGGGGACTTCACCGTGGTGCTCGACCGCGAGCGCCAGTATTTTTACTTCCTTTTCAGCAACTACGGCGGCCCTGTTTCGCGGCAGGGCATCGCGTTGGCGCGCATGGCCCTTGAGGACCGCGCCAACCCAACGGGAAACGTCTGGAAGTGGGATTCCAGCGCCTGGGAGCAGCCCGGCCTGGAGGGGGCAGTCACGCCCATCCTGCCTGTTGTAACCGGCTGGGGTGCACAGGACACCGACGCCTATTGGGGGCCCTCGGTGCATTGGAACACCTATCTGAACCAGTGGGTGATGCTGATGAACCACTCCTGTTGCACGCCAGGGTGGCCGCAGGAGGGCGTCTACATCAGCTTCGCGGCCGACATCGCACAGCCCGGAGCGTGGACACGCCCGCAGAGGATCCTCGAAGGGGGACCGTGGTACCCGCAAGTGCTCGGAATGAACGAGGGGGAGACCGACAAGGAGGCAGGGGACCGCGCCCGCGTGTTTACCGGCGCCTGGTCGGAGTGGGAGTTGGTGTTCAGCCGCTGAGCCGGTGACTCAGGAGTTCTTCAGGACAACGCGTTGCACTTCCAGGCAGGCTTCATCGAGACAGCAACGCAGTCGACGGAACTCCTCCAGCAGGCTCCAACGGGCTAGCACCTGACAAGCGGAAAGCCCACACCCATCGAGCACTGCGGATTCGCAGAAGCGCCGCGCACTGCGCAGGGCCATGGAACGGCTGGTGAGCAGGGCCATCCTCGATGCGTCGTGGGTGAGTTGAAGCGGCTCTGGAATCAGTTCGCAGACGACGGTTACGTATTCCAGCGTGGCGCGGCAGAGCGTGTTCAGCGGCCAGTCGCCGCCGCTTTCCGAACGGCTGGCGGCTGCCTGAACGTCGTCCAGCGCCTCCACCACAGACGTGAGCAAGCAGGCCAGCGCCCGCAGATCCTCTCCATCAAGAGGCGTGATGGCCGAATCGCACAGCTCAGCCGTCAGCGTAGCTTCTTCGCGCCAGGCGCCGGCAAGGCACTGCCGAATCCGGATCTGCGCGGCCGTCCCGGTGAGCGCCCCACGTTCGCCCAACAACGACTCCGCCGCCTCCAGTACACCATTCGACTCGCGGCGCAGGAATTGCGAAAACCGGTTGCGGTCTGCCAGCAGGGAACGGATTCGTGCAGCCAGCGTTCGCTTGGGGAGAATCAACGGGGGACGATGTGCTTCCGCCGCGGCCGAAGCTTGAAACGCCAGAGGAGAAGAGGGTGGGGCCTGGGACGCCATAAGTGGCAACCTAGAGGATAGTCCGACGAGATGAAGTGATCGTGACAGTTCGATGACGGAGCACGCCCTTCCGCCAAGCTCGCTCGAGTAATAGCTGTTAAGCTGGTGTAATGGTGGATTTCGAGACGATCCGCCCCTGGCTGCCGTGGGCGTTCCAGCTTCTCCGCGTGCTCTTCATCCTGTTGGTGGCGGCGATTGCTGTCCGCACCGTGAACGGAGTCGTGCCCCGAATGCGGGCTGGAGTCGTCAGGAGGATGTCGGCTGGGGGCGCTAATGCATCCATGGCGGAGTTGGAAAAACGGGCCCGCACCATCAGCGGGATTGTCCGCAAATCGGCCGGCGTCGCCATCTGGGTGGTCGCCCTGATGATGTCGTTGCGGGAGATCGGGTTTGATCTCGGACCCATACTGGCCGGCGCTGGTATTGCCGGTTTGGCAATTGGGTTTGGCGCGCAGAATCTGGTACGCGACGTCATCAGCGGCTTCTTCATCCTGCTGGAAAACCAGGTCCGCGTGAACGACATTGCGGTGGTCAATGGTACATCGGGCCTGGTGGAGGAGATTAACCTCCGCACGATCGTGCTGCGGGGGCTTGACGGTACAGTCCACATTTTCCCCAATGGCACGATCACGACACTTTCCAACATGACCATGGGCTACAGCTATTACGTCTTTGACGTGGGGGTAGCCTACAAGGAAGACACCGACCGGGTTGTGGCCGTGCTTCGCGAACTGGATGAGGAGATGCGCGCCGATGACCGCTTCCGGACGCTTATCCTGGAACCGCTGGAGATTCTCGGCGTGGATCAACTTGCCGATTCCGCCGTCATCCTGAAGGCCCGTTACAAGACCGAGCCCATCCAGCAGTTCAACGTCGGCCGGGAGATGAACCGCCGCATCAAGAAGAGGTTCGATGCGTTGGGAATCGAGATCCCCTTCCCGCACATGAGTTTGTACTTCGGCGAGGCGTCCAAGCCGGTTCGATTTCAGGGCGAGTTGGACCGCGGACAACTGCGTGAACTGATCCGCGAGGAGTTGCGCTCGGCGCTGCGCGAGGAGTTTCCGGCGCGCCCGCGGAGTTGAACGATCCGCTGCTGCTAGGCTGGCTTACGCGCCACCGCGAGGAGCGTTTCGAAGTGTGGCGGCTCGTCCTCACGATGGACGATCGTGATCTCGGCATCCTCCAACCCGGCATCGCGCAAAAACCGAGCCAACTCGGGTTGCGAAAAGCCCAACCAGACGTGTGCGTATAGTTCGCGCGCTTCCTCGTAGCGGTGGCGAAGGAGATCGACGATGACCACCCGGCCGCCAGGGGCGAGAACCCGCGCCGCTTCGGCAACAGCGCGCTCGGGATGCAGCGCATGGTGCAAACTCTGGTGAAACAGAGCGAGATCGCAAGAGCCGCAGTCGATGGGCAGATCCTCCAGATCGCCGAGTTTGTATTCGAGGTTCTTCACCTTGTACTGCCGCGCCAGCGAGCGACCGTACTCGACCATCTTCTCCGAGTTATCCACGGCAATGACGCGCTTGGCGCGGCGCGAGAGATGCAATGCATTGGAGGCCTCACCGGCGCCGAGATCCGCAATCACCATCGGTGGCAGCACGCGGAACAGCATTTCGGCGATGCCTTTCCAACTGCGCCCGGGCACGTAGTGACGTCCGAAGCGCCCGGCAAGTTCGTCGAAGTGAGCCCTCAGCGTATCCCTGCGCCGTGCGAGGATCAGCCCCAGAGCGTCGTCGTCAGCGGCGGCCTCAGCGATCTCTTCGCGAGTGCGTTTGAGGATGTCGCGGAGCGTCGCGGCGATTTCCTTCGGTGGGGCAAGCCGGTAAAGGCTCTTTTGTCCAGCCCGCCGCAGTTCGACCAGCCCGGCCTGTTTCAATTGCGCCAGCAGCATTGAGATGCGTGACTGCCCCATGCCGAGCATCTCCTGCAACTCGCCCACCGAAAGCTCTTCCTTGTCGAGCAGCCGCAAGACGCGCAGCCGGGACTCATCGCCGAGCAGTTTCAGGGCTTTGACAAGGCCGGCCATACACTGAAAGCAATAGTATCAAAAAAACATGATTCCTTGATTGAAAAATCGTGGTATCGTAAAAAGCAGGAGCAGAACCACGCCTATGAGCACTGTGACCAACACACTCGCGGCCGAATACAAGGTCGCCGATCTCGCCCTGGCCGACTGGGGCCGCAAGGAAATATCCATCGCCGAGCATGAGATGCCCGGCCTGATGTCGATCCGCAAGAAGTACGCCGCGGAGAAGCCGCTGAAGGGTGTCCGTGTGACGGGCTCCCTGCACATGACGATTCAGACGGCCGTGCTGATCGAGACCCTGAAGGACCTGGGCGCCGATGTGCGCTGGGCCTCGTGCAACATCTTCTCCACGCAGGACCACGCCGCGGCCGCCATCGCCATGGCCGGCACGCCGGTGTTTGCCTGGAAAGGCGAGACGCTCGAGGAATATTGGGATTGCACCTACCAGGCCATCAGCTTCCCGGGCGGCAAGGGTCCGGAACTGGTCGTCGACGACGGCGGCGACGTGACGCTGCTTCTGCACAAGGGTTATGAGCTGGAGAATGGTTCGGATTGGGTGAACACGCCCTTGGGCAGCCACGAAGAGAAGGTGATCAAGGACCTGCTCAAGAAGATCCACGCCGAGAACCCGAAGCGCTGGACGGAGATTGTGAAGGCCTGGCGCGGCGTTTCCGAGGAGACGACGACGGGCGTGCATCGCCTCTACCAGATGCAGAAGGAAGGCAAACTTCTCGTCCCGGCGATCAACGTGAACGACTCGGTCACCAAGTCGAAGTTCGACAACCTCTACGGCTGCCGCGAGTCGCTAGCCGACGGCATCAAGCGCGCCACCGACGTGATGATGGCCGGTAAGGTTGCCGTAGTCTGCGGGTATGGCGACGTGGGCAAGGGCTCGGCGCACTCGCTGCGCGGCATGGGCGCGCGCGTCATCGTCACCGAGATCGATCCGATCAACGCCTTGCAGGCGGCTATGGAAGGCCTCCAGGTGACGACGTTGGAGGAGACTCTCGGCATCGGCGACATCTACGTCACCACCACCGGCAACGTCGACATCATCACGCTTGAGCACATGCAGCACATGAAGGATCAGGCCATCGTCTGCAACATCGGCCACTTCGACAACGAGATTCAGATTGACCGCCTGAACACGATGCCCGGCGTGGTGCGGACCAACATCAAGCCGCAGGTGGACATGTACACCTTCCCCACCGGCAACAGCATCTACATGCTCGCCGAGGGCCGCCTGGTCAATCTGGGCTGCGCCACCGGCCACCCGAGCTTCGTCATGTCGAACAGCTTCGCCAACCAGACGCTGGCGCAGATCGACCTGTGGAAGAAGAAAGACGAGTACGCGGTCGGCGTCTACACGCTGCCGAAGTACCTCGACGAAGAGGTGGCCCGCCTGCACCTGGAGAAGATCGGCGTGAAGCTGACCACCCTCACCCAGCGCCAGGCCGACTACATCGGCGTGCCGGTGGAAGGGTCCGTACAAGCCGGACCACTACCGCTACTAAGCTCTCACCGCAAGCGCGATACCGAAGGCCGCTGCCCGCACGGGTGGCGGCCTTCTTGCGTTGGGGGGGGGGGGGGGGGGGGGGGGGGGGGGCGGGGGGGGGGGGTGGGGCCCCCCCCCCCCCCCCCCCGCGCGGGGCCGGGGGGGCCCCCCCCCCCCCGCCGGGGGGGGGGCCCCCCCCCGGACGGGCCGCCCCCCCCGCGGGGCGGGGGCCCCGGAAAGCCCCCCCCCCCCCCCCGGCCGGGGGGGGCCCCCCCCCCCCCCCCCCCCCCCCCCCGGGGGGGGGCCGGGGGGGGGGGGGCCCCCCCGGGGGGGGGGGCCCCCCCCCCCCCCCCGCCGGGGGGGCCCCCCCCCCCCCCCGGGGGGCGGGGCGCCCCCCCCCTTCCCCCCCCCCCCCCCCCCCCGGCCCGGGGCCCGGGGGGGGGGCCCCCCCGGGGGGCCCCCTGGTGCCCCCCCCCCCCCCCGGCCCCCCCCCCCCACCCCAACCCCCCAAAACCCCCCCCCCCCCCCCCCCGGCGCCCCCCCCCCCCCACCCCCCCCCACCCCCCCCCCCAAGGGGGGGGGGGGGGGGGCCCCCCCCCCCCCCCCCCGCCCCCCCCGCCCCCCCCCCCCCAGGGAGGACCCCCCCCCCCCCCCGGCCCCGGGCCCGGCGGCCGGGGGCCCCCCCCCAAGGGGGGTGGGGGGGCCCCCCCCTCCCCCAAAGGGGGCGGCCCCTTCCCTCCGACACTCGCCTCTGCTACACCAGATGCCAGATGAACTAGCTTCAGCGATCATCCCTTTGCCTGCGCGTGTGGGGTCCGAGGCGCGGGCGAAGGTCCTTCAGGCACAGGAGCACGGCGATCATGAACATCACACGGCGGCAGGGATTGCAGACGGCGGCGGGGCTGGCCGCGGCCGGTCTCGCGCCCACTTCAGCGGCCTCGACGATTGGCAAGAATGCGCTCGGTGCGCCGCATCGCATCAGCCGTACGGGCACGGGGCTGCAGTTTGCCACCATGAACTCGAACCGCGTCGACCACAAGGCGCGCGTGAGCAAGCAGATCGGCGTCAACTACGCCATCTGCGGCGCCAACCTGGGCCGCGTGCCGAAGAGCGAATACGAAGCGGCGCTGGCGAAGATGAAGGCCGACTTCGCCTCCATCGGCATGACTGTCGCCGGCGTGGAAAGCCACCCCGTGCCCGCCGAGAAGATCAAACTCGGCATCGAAGGGCGCGACGAGGAGATCGAGAATTACATCGCCGCGATCAAGGCTCTGAGCAACGTCGGCATCAAGGTGCTCTGCTACAACTTCATGGCCGGCCTGGGCTGGTATCGCACGCAGGTGGACGCCAAGGGCCGCGGCGGGGCGCTGTTGACTGACTTCGATCTGGCTGCCTCCCAAGGGCAGGGGCTGACGAAGTGGGGCGAGGTGCCGGAAGAGAAGATCTGGCAGAACATCGAATACTTCCTGAAAGCCGTCATCCCGGCGGCCGAGAAGGCAGGGGTGCAGATGGCGCTGCACCCGGATGACCCGCCGCTGTCGCCGCTGCGCGGCATTGGCCGTATCGTGACCAGCGCGGCGAACTACCGCAAGATCATGAACCTCGTGCCGAGCCCTGTGAACGGAGTCACCTTCTGCCAGGCCAACTTCATTGCCATGGGCGAGGACTGCGTTTCGCTGGTCCGTGAGTGGGGCAAGAAGAAGATTTTCTTCGTCCATTTCCGCGACATCGCCGGCACGCGCGACCACTTCACCGAGACCTTCCACGACGAAGGACAGACCGACATGGTGAAGATGCTGAAGACCTATCATGAGGTGGGGCTGCAGGTGCCGATCCGGCCTGACCACGCGCCGACGCTCGATGAGGAAACGAACGACCGGCCTGGGTACGCCATCCAGGGCAAGATCTTCGCCATCGGCTACATGAAAGGCGTGATGCAGGGGCTGGGGCTGCCGTACGCCTGATCGCCGCGCGCAGGCACACTCTCACCCACATGGCGGGAGCCAAGCGATACACTGGTGGCTCCCATGGTGAAACGTCGTCACTTCCTCGTCTCGGCGGCCGCGGCCGCTTCGCAAAGCTGGGCCCAAGCCAACGATCGCGTCCGCGTGGCCATCATCGGCGTGGGCTCGCGCGGCTCAGCGCACATCAAGGAGATGCCGGAGGGCGCGAATATTGAGGTCGCGGCGCTAGTAGACCCCGATGGCAACCGGACCGAAGCCGCCGCCTCGGAGATCTTCAAGCGCACGGGCAAGCGGCCAAAGATCGACGCCGATATGCGGCGCATCTTCGACGACAAGGAGATCGACGCCGTCACCATCGCCACAACGAACCACTGGCACACTCTCACCGCTATTTGGGCGATGCAGGCGGGCAAGGACGTGTACGTCGAGAAGCCTGTCTCGCACAACGTGTGGGAGGGGACGAAACTGGTGGAGGCGGCACGCAAGTACAAGCGCATCGCCGCCGGAGGCACGCAGCGCCGCTGGTGGGGCCGCTTCCGCAAGGCGATTGAAGTAGTGCACTCCGGCGCGATCGGCGACATTTACCAGGGCAACTTCTTCTTCCCCGGCTCGCGCGACAGCATTGGTTTCAAGGAGCACAAACCAGTGCCCGGCTGGCTGAACTGGGATCTGTGGGTTGGTCCCGCGCCCATGCAGCCGTATCACGAAAACCTGGTGCACTATAACTGGCACTGGTTCTGGGATTTCGGCAACGGCGAACTGGGCAACAACGGCATCCACCTCATCGACATCCTGCGCTGGGGTATGAAGAAGCGGCTGCCGGTAAGCATCGAATCGAGCGGCGGGCGCTTCGGTTATAAGGACCAGGCGCAGACGCCCAACACGCAGAACGTCACGTGGACCTATGGCGACGGCACGATGATCCTGGGCCAGTTGCGCGGGCTCTACACGGCAGAGCCGATGTCGTGGGACTTCTTCGGCACCAAGGGGCACATGCACGTGATGGCCGACGGCCGCTTTCGCGTCCGCATGGACCGCAACAAGGAACTGGAACCCGAAACGACCTATCCAGCCGACGAGAACCACTTCCAGAGCTTCGCGAACGCCGTCCGCGCGCGTGATCCGAAGCTCCTGTCGGCTGAGATCGAGGAGACGTTCCTCTCGACGGCGCTGTGCCATCTCGGCAACATCAGCCAGCGCCTGGGGCGCAAGCTGAAGTTCGACGAAGCGAGCATGCAGTTCCCCGACGACGCTGAGGCGAACAGGATGCTGACGCGGGAATATCGCCGGCCGTATGTGGTGCCGGAGCGGGTGTAAGGGCGAATAGACGCTCGGAACAGCTCACTTGCCGTAGTGAAACCGGCACTGCAATACAATTAGCCGGCCCTTCTCGACCTGGTAGACCAGCCGTTGGCGCGCATCAATGCGCCTGGACCAGGGATCCGGCAAGGGGACCTCGAAGCGGTTCCGGTTTACCAATCCCCGTGCAGGGATGCCGTTGGATCTCGCGGAGGAGCAGGTGAATGCGGCTGAGGATGGACTGATCCTGCTGATGCCAGTAGAGGTACTCCTCCCAGGCGCTATCCGTGAAGGTGACGCTCACTTGGGTATCGTGACTGCCCGTGTCCGTCCCGCACGCGCCGCAGCGAGCGACTTCATCAGGCGTCGCGCGTTGGCCGGCGTACTGAGCAGGTAGTTGGTCTCCTGCATCGACTCGTAATCCGGTAGGGAGACCATCACGACTGGTGTCTTGTCCTTGCGCGTCACCAGAACCGGCGCATGATCGTCCACGACCGCATCAAGGGTCTTGGCGAATTCGTTCCGCGCTTTACTAAAGGAGACGGTCTTCATGGCCCTAATGTACAGCTTTGCGTACAACTTCATGGAGCGCGCTTGCGGATCGAACGCAGCGTGACGAGATCTTCCGCTGCTCGAGCATAGGGAACCGTTCGAAAACAGGCGCTCGTAAAGAGGCTCTCGCTGTTCTCATCCCTAACTGCGTACACCAGATATCTCTCCCCTGGAAGGAACTCGAACGTGCAGCCCACGAAATCGGCGAGGACAGTGATGCGATCGCGCCCTGGACCGCGGAGCACCTCGTGAATTTCGAAGCTGATCCGCCGGTAGCCCAGAAGCGGCTGCAGCGGTCTGAGTCTGCCCACGTACGAGACCATGTCGCCGAACCAGTGGCGCACGACCGTTCCCACGAAGACGGACTCGGAGCGTTGGAACATCCTTGTGGCAGCCGGCGGTTCAGCGCACATGCAGGCCGCAAGCGGCACAGGCATGCATACCACAAGCAGCAGTGCCAAGAGGACCGGAGCGGGCGAAGGTCTCATGGCCTTGTAGGACACCGGCGTGGCCTGGATTGTTCCCATCTCTGGTGATCTCGGATCCGCAAAGACACCAACGCCGCCAGGACCCCTGAGGGAGCGGGCGGCGTTGGTTGATCCGCAGATGCGGGAAAGGTGGCTAGTCGCCGCTCTTGTCGCCGCCCTTTTTGACGGCTTCGCGCAGTTCCTTGAGCACGGCCTTGCGGCTGAGCTTGATCTTGTTGCCTTCGATGGCCAGGCACTTCACCTGGATCATATCGCCTTCCTGTAGCTCGTCGGTCACCTGCTTCACGCGGCTTTCGGCGATCTCGCTGATGTGCAGCAGGCCGTCGGTGCCGGGGAAGATTTCGACGAAGGCGCCGAAGTCGACGATGCGCACCACCTTACCCAGGTAGATCTTGCCCACCTCGGCCACGGCGCAGATCTCCTGCACGCGCTTGAGCGCGGCCTGAGCCTTGTCGCCGTCAGTGGCGAAGATGTTCACCGTACCGTCGTCGCTGATGTCGATCTTGGTCTGCGTCTCTTCGGTGATGGAGCGGATCATCTTGCCGCCCGGTCCGATGAGTTCGCGGATCTTGTCCACCGGGATGGTGACGGTGTAGATGCGCGGAGCGTAGGGCGACATCTCGGGGCCGCGCCGTGCCCAGGGTGGCGTCCATGTTGTCGAGAATCTCCAGCCGGGCCTTTTTGGCCTGGGCCAGGGCTTCGCGCATGAGCGCCGCCGACACGTTGGGCACCTTGATGTCCATCTGCAGCGCGGTGACACCTTCGCGCGTACCGGCCACCTTGAAGTCCATATCGCCGTAGTGGTCCTCGGCGCCGGCGATGTCGGTGAGCACGGCGTACTTGTCGCCTTCCTTCACCAGGCCCATGGCGATGCCCGCCACCGAGGCCTTCAACGGAACGCCCGCGTCCATGAGGCTGAGCGAACCACCGCAGACGCTGGCCATCGAACTGGAACCGTTCGACTCGAGGATTTCCGACACCACTTTCAGCGTGTAGGGAAACTCCTTCTCGTCGGGAAGGACCGCCGACAGAGCCCGCTCGGCCAGCGCGCCGTGGCCGATTTCACGCCGTCCCGGTCCGCGCATGAATCCAACCTCACCCACCGAGAACGGCGGGAAGTTGTAGTGCAGCATAAACCGCTTGGCCTGCACCGCGCCCTGGTCGAGCAGTTCGATGCGCTGCTCGTCGTCCTTGGTGCCGAGCGTCGCCGTCACCAGGGCCTGCGTTTCGCCGCGCGTGAAGAGCGCCGAACCATGCGTGCGGGGCAGAACGCCCGTCTCAGTGGTGATGGTGCGGAGTTGATCGAACTTGCGCCCGTCCGGACGGCGCCGCTTCTCCAGCATTTCGTCGCGGAAGATGCTCTCCTTCAGACGGTCAAACAGGGCCTTGGCTTGGGTTTGCTCTTCCGGAGTCTCGAATAGCGCCTTGGCCTTTGCCTTGGCTTCGTCCACCTTGGCGTAGCTTTCCAGTTTGCTGTACTTCCCGGTGTTCAGCGCGTCGGTCAGATCGGCGCGCACGGCGTCCTCGATCTTCTTGTACATCTCCTCATTCACCGGCGGCGGCTCATAAACCCGCTTCGCCTTGCCGGCCAGCTTCTGCAAGTCCTTGATGGCGGCAATGATCTTGCGGCAGGTCTCGTGGCCGAACTCAATGGCGTCCACCACCTGGTCTTCACTCACCTGGTTGGCTCCCGCTTCCACCATCACGATGCCGTCTTCAGTGCCGGCAAGCAGGATCGTCAACTCAGCATCACGCGCCTCGTCGTAGGTGGGGAACGGAATCAGTTTGCCGCCCGACATGCTCACGCGCGTACCGGCGAGCACATGGTGGAAAGGAATCTCACTGATGGCGAGGGCTGCCGCCGCGCCGACGATGGCCAGCGGGCCGGGGTCGATCTGCGGGTCTGCCGAAAGCACCATGCCGATCACCTGCGTGTCGCACATGTAGCCTTCGGGGAAGAGCGGGCGGATGGGCCGGTCAATGAAGCGGCAGGTGAGGACCTCTTTTTCGCTCGGGCGGCCTTCGCGCTTGATGAAGCCGCCGGGGAACTTGCCGGCGGCATAGGTGGCTTCCCGGTAATCCACCGTCAGGGGGAAAAACGCTTGATTCGGCTTCGGCTCCAAATTGGAGCAGGCGGTGACCAGCACCACCGTCTCGCCCAGACGCACCACAACGGCACCGCCTGCCTGCTTGGCCAGCTTGCCCGTTTCCAGGCTGAGCTTTTTGCCCTGCAGATCTACTTCAACTGTATGGATCATTTCCATCTCCTTAATCGTCACGTCCGATCAAGGGAGACTTCAGGAATGCTATCGGGATGGAACTCTTAGCCCTGACATACCACCGCGCCGCCCCCTCGGGCGGTTCCCAGCCGTCTGCGACGGACTAGCGGCGGAGACCAAGACGGTCAATCAGGGACTTGTAGCGCTCCGGAGCCGTGCGCTTCAGGTAATCGAGCAAACGCCGACGCCGGGCGACCAGCAGCAGCAAACCGCGCCGCGAATGGTGGTCCTTCTTGTTGGCCTTGAAATGCTCGGTCAGATCCAGAATCCGCTTGCTCAACAGCGCTACTTGCACTTCCGGCGAGCCGCAGTCGGTCTTGTGGACCCGGTAGTTCTGAACGATTTCCTGCTTGATCTCAACCGCAAGTGCCATACTGTGTTACGAACTCCTCGTTTTCCTTGAATCTCTCTTTATCGATCCCTCACAGGATAGCACACGGCCCGGCGCCTCCTGGTTCCGCAGCCGGCCAGCCGAGGCCCAGGCCATCCGGCTCGGGGCAACGGTAGAATAGGGTGCTTCCCTCTATGCACGACTTATCCCATTTTCGGTCCAACCTCGATGCCGTGGCCGAACGGCTCGCCACCCGCGGCTTCATCCTCGACGTAGCCGCCTTTCGCACCCTTGACGCGGAGCGGCGCTCCGCGCTCACCGAAAGCGAGTCGCTCAAGGCCCAGCGCAACGCCGAGAGCACGGAGATCGGCAAGCTGAAGAAGTCCGGGGCCGACACAACGGAGTTGCAAGCCAAGGTCCGGGCTCTTGGCGACCGCGTTGCCGAACTGGAGAAAAAAGCCGCAGAACTGGACGACCGGTTCCGCGAACTCCTGGCCGGCATTCCGAATACGCCCCACGAATCGGTGCCCACCGGCAAGAGCGCCGAGGACAATCTAGTTGTTCGGGGCGGTGAGCCTCCGGCCCCGCTTCCCTTCCCCGCCAAGGCCCATTGGGACCTCGGGCCCGACCTCGGCATCCTGGACTTTGACCGTGCCGCCAAGATCACCGGCGCCCGCTTTGCCGTCTACGTCGATCTCGGCGCCAAGCTCGAACGCGCCCTCATCAACTTCATGCTCGACGTCCACACCCGCGAGCACGGCTATACCGAGATTTTGCCGCCGTTCATGATCAATTCGGCCAGCCTGTTTGGCACCGGCCAATTGCCCAAGTTTGCCGCCGACCTGTTTAAGATCGAAGGCACCGACTACTGGCTCGCCCCCACCGCCGAAGTCCCCGTAACCAACCTGTTCCGCGATGAGACACTGGAAGCTGAGAGCCTGCCCATTTCACTGTGCGCCTACACGCCGTGCTTCCGCTCGGAAGCCGGCAGCTACGGACGCGATGTGCGAGGCATCATCCGCCAGCACCAGTTTCAAAAGGTGGAACTGGTCAAGTTCACACGTCCCGATCAGAGCATCGAGCAACTGGAAAAGCTGACCTCCGATGCCGAAGATATTCTGAACCGTCTCGGCCTGCCCTTTCGAACCGTCGTTCTCTGTACGGGGGACATGGGCTTTTCCTCGGCCAAGACGTACGACATTGAAGTCTGGCTTCCGAGCCAAGGCGAGTTCAAGGAGATCAGTTCCTGCTCCAGCTTCGAGGCCTTCCAGGCGCGCCGGGCCGGCATCCGCTGCCGCTCGGGCAAGAAGACCGAACCGCTGCACACGCTCAACGGCAGCGGCCTTGCGGTGGGCCGCACCTGGGTGGCCATTGTCGAAAACTACCAGCAGGCCGATGGCTCGATTCTGGTCCCCGAGGCTCTGCGCCCCTATCTCAACGCGGAACGCATCACCGCCCGCGGCAAGCTAGGGTAGTCACAGCCGTTTGAAATAATTTGAATCCCGTTAAACCCTTGATTCTGGGACTATTTCCCAAGAATCGTGTCCTTGCCGCACCTGGCCGGGCGAAATCGTCGGCTACGCTTGGTCCGGCGATGAAAGTGCGGCCGCGATCAACGCAGACCGCACGGCATGGGGACTTGCACAAGGATGGTCCGCGACTCCCAAGGGGCGAACGCCCTTTGCGACGATGCGGACCATCCTCTTTTTGCGCCCCTGCTTTCCCACCCGCCACCAGGAGGATTGCCCCCACATGTCGACAAAATGCGGCAGATTGATGGAAGTCTGCATCCCGTTGTGTTTTCTGCTGCTCAGCGGCAGGGCCATGGCGGCGCCCCCACCGCTCACCACCATCCAGGACGAGATCTTCCTCGCCGATGGATCCCCCTACTCGGGGTTTGTGGAAATCGAATGGAACTCATTTGAAACCGAAGGCGGCGCGCAGATCGCCAAGCAGGCCCTGCGCCTTCGCCTGTTCCGCGGAAAACTGCGTGTTCAGTTGACACCCACCACAACGGCCACGCCTGCTGCCTTTTATAAGGTCAAGTACCTCAGCGATGGCAAGACCTTGTTTACCGAAACGTGGAACGTGCCCCCCTCAAGCGACACTCTTCGCGTTCGCGACGTCCGCGCTTCCCTCCCTGGCACAGTAGTGGGTGGCGGCGGCTCTTCGGGGTCGCTGGAAACCGTCACAATCGCCGACGTGGAAGGGCTGCAAGCCGCCTTGGATGAACGCCCGCGCGCAGGGGCCGGATTTGTTCCGGGGCGCACCGCCATGATCAACACCTTCGGCGAACTCGACTCCGTGGTCGGCTTCGAAAGTGATTGCGTTAAGGTCGACGGCAGCGCCGAGGTTTGCGGGACTGGTGGAGCGCCTTCCTTCGGCGCGCAGTTCATCGACGCCGAGACGCCTTCCGGAACCATCGACGGCACGAACACCGTCTTCACTCTCAGCGACACGCCCAGCCCGTCGGCCAGCCTCCTGCTGTACCGGAACGGAATTCTCCAGAAGGCCGGCGGCGACTTCCATCTCTCCGGCGCAACCATCTCGTTTGTGACGGCCGCCACGCCGCAAGTGGACGACATCCTGACCGCGGTTTACCGAATCTCTGGTTCGCCCCTGGCCAGTTCGCAGGTGCTGTGCTCGAGCAGTGGCACGGCCACGAACCAGACCGGGCTGATCAGCCTCGGCACCTGTACCATTCCGGCAAACGTACTTCTGGCGGGTGACCGCATTGAGGTGAGCTTTCACTATACGCATGAGGGCGGGGTCTCTGGCTTCGAACACCAACTTGTGTGGGGCGGCAGCGCGCTCGTGAACGAGGGTCTTCCCTCCACGGAAACCGCCGCCGTCGGCCGCTTCTCCGTCGCGGCGGGAACGGCGATGGTCTACTGGTCGGGCCAGTCCTGGGGCAGCACGAGTGCGATGGCTACCATGGCCGGGTCCGAGGCCTCGACCTTCTCAGAACCTATTACGATCGACTTCCAAGCCCAACTCACCGCGGCCTCGCCTGATACGGTCACATTGCGCAACTTCAGCGTGATCCGCCACCCCAACCCATGATCGAGGTGCTCTGGCGAGGAGGGGGAGTGGAGCCGGTGCCGCGCTCTCTCTACGACCCAGGACGGCATAGTACTATCAACTCGTTAGGGGGATTTCATAGCCCCCCTAGGGAATCACCCCAGTATTTTTGGCCCATCCATACAGGGATAATCAGGTAGACAGAACTGGAGGAGGGAACCATGGTTTACACATGGAAACGACTGATCACGAACTTTTGGCGCGACCGTCGAGGCCAGGACCTGATCGAATATGCCATGCTGGCCGCTTTCCTGGCGGTAGCGGTGGGAGCCGTATTCCCAAGCGATATTGCCCCGAATATCAGTAGAGTATTCTCCAAGGTGACCAGCATGATGAACGCCTCGGGCACCTTTGGGTGATCAGGGAAGGTATTTTTTCAGGTCCGGATTGAGCTGGGCCTGGACTTCGGCCTTGTCCAGGTCTTCTTTTTTGACAAGCCTGGGAGCCAGGTCGTTGATCTTCACGACGGATTTGCCAGCCAACCTGTCCAGCGCCGCCTGAACAGACTCAGCGCCCATTTTGAAGGGGTGTTGCACCACCAGGGAATCGATGACCCCGTTGCGGAGGTCGTCCAACAACGTGGGGCTCCAGTCGAAGCCGACTAGAGTCCCCTTCCACTTTCTGCCCTTCACCGCCTGCGCCGCACCTACCGCCGAAGATTCGTTGGAAGCGAACATCCCCTGCACGCCGGGAAACGCCGTCAGCATGTTCTCGGCAACCTGCAGCGACTTGGCGAAATCGGCCATGCCGAATCGTTTATCGACAATCTTGATGGCGGGGAACTTCTCTTTGATCGTGTCTTCGAAGCCGGATTCGCGGGCCATCGTCGAGGCCGCCCCCGGCTGAACCGCCACGATCACAACCTCGCCCTTGCCTCCCAGCACCTCACCCATGCGCTCCGCGGCCAGGCGGCCCGCTCCATAATTATCGGTGGCGACCTGGGAAACGAAGTTCTGCGTGTCCACGCCGGAATCGAAGATGACGACGGGAATATTGGCCTTGGCCGCGCGATCCACCACGCTCACCATGGCTGTCTTGTCGATCGGCGCGAGGCAGATTGCGTCCACACGGCGGTTGATCATCGCTTCGACAATCTGGATCTGCCCCGTAAAATCGGTCTCCGAGGCAGGACCGTTCCAGATAATTTCCACTCCAGCCGGCTGAGCCACGCTGAGCGCCCCGGCGTGCACCGACTGCCAGAACATATGCGCCCGCCCCTTGGGAATCACGGCGATCGTACGTTTGTGCTCCCGGTTGCAGGCGGAGAGAAAAAGGGAAAGGGCCAACGTGCACAGCACGCCGGCCCGGAGAAGATAAGAGCGCATCGACAACTAGCCTACTACGCCCCGCCGGTTCGCACTACCGCGGCGTCGCTTTGTCCAATTGCACCAGCCAGGAGGGGATCTCCGGCTCATCCGCGGGTCCGCTCTTGTGTCCAAGGGCGATTCCCCAGCGGTGTTGCCACACCATGCCATCCGTGCCCTGGTAATGGTCCTCAGTCCGGTACGCGGCATCCTGCATCGCCTCGCCGAGCGCCACGAAGCGGTATCCGCGCCGCCGGAAGCGCTGCAACATCTCACCCATGATCTGGGAGTTCAGGGTGTTGGCGTGCATCAGAAACACGTGGGCGATGTCGCGGCCGAAGAGCCGGCGCGTCAGCCCTTCGTGATAGTCGAGCATGGTGTCGAGATACGCCAGTGACGCCTCCCTCACCTTGGCCGCGCCGGCCGGGTCGCCTTGCGCCTGCAGCCGGTCATAAAGCGAGGCAAACCACCAGTCGGAGTGCTCCAGTGTGACCGGTGCGACACGGTATCCGCGCGAGGCGAGAAAGCCCTCGAAGGCGGCCCGCTTGCCCGCATCCCCGCCCGTGTGCAGGAACGGATGCCGCAACCACAACTCGCGCCGGCTTGCTTTCTCCATCATCGGGCGCCAGACCACTTCGCCATGGATGACATCGTCGGCGAACCACTGCGCACTCTGCTTGTTGAAGTCCGCGTGCGTGTAGGTGTGGTTGCCCAGCGACATGCCGGCGTCGATCCACTGCTGCAGCAGCGCGGCGCGCGCGTCACGCTCGCCCACGATGTGCACCTTGCTCTCATTCACGAAACCGATGGCGGGCACGCGCGCCTCGCGGAGCGCCTGCAGCAGGCGGGTCGTGCCCTGCTGCGCCGTGGCGAGAGACCGGTCGCGCGAGACAAACGGCAGGTCGTCAATCGTGATGGCCACCGTGCGTTGGGCATCGGCGGGGAGCGCGACAGCCAGGAGCACAACCAGAGCGGCGGCCGTCCGCACTACACGTCCTCCAAGACAGGACGCGCCGCCAGCGCCTTGCGAATGATGGCCAGGATCTGCTCGCGTTCCTCGCCCACCAGCGGCAGACGCGGCGCCCGCGTCGTCTCCGAACCCAAACCTGTCTCCGCCATGCAGAGCTTGATGTACTGCACCAGCTTCACTTTCGTGTCCAGGTGCAGCAGCGGCGTGTACCAGCGATAGAGCGCACGCGCCTCCTCCCAGCGGCCGGCCATGGCCAGTTCCCACAGCACACGGTTTTCGTTGGGAAACGCATTCACCAGTCCGGACACCCAGCCCGTCACGCCCAGCAGGGCCGACTCCAGCACCAGGTCGTCCACCCCGCTGAACAGCAGATAGCGGTCACCCAGCAGGTTGATGATGTCGGTGATCCGCCGCACGTTGTCGGAGGACTCCTTGACAGCCACCATCGTTGGCTCGTCGGCCAGTTCCACTAGCATCTCCGGCGTCAGGTCGACCGGATAGGCCACGGGATTGTTATAGATCATCACCGGCAGTGACGATGCCCGCGCCACCGTGCGGAAGTGGGCCAGCGCTTCGCGCCGGTCGGCTTTATACACCATCGCCGGCAGTACCATCAATCCGTCCAGCCCTAGCCGCTCGCAATCGGCGGCGTATTGACACGCCGTCGCCGTGGTGAACTCCGCCACCCCGGAGAGGACCGGGATCCGCCCTTTGGCGACGGGCAGCAACTCGCGCAGCACCGTCAGTTTCTCGTCATAGCTCAGCGCCGTGTTCTCTCCCACCGATCCCAGCAGAATGACGCCGTGGATCCCCGCTGCGATCATTTGCTCCAGATGCCACGCCGTGGCCGCGAGGTCAAGGGACTGGTCCGCGTGAAACTGCGTCGTGAGGGCGGGAAAGACACCGTGCCAGTTGGGTAGGGGCATAAACTGAAGTGTAGCCGAGGATGCGCCTTCGTACGGCGGCCGGAGCACGAAGGAGGAGAACATGCGGCATCGGTGGGCAGTGGTGGCTACGGTGGTTCTTTCGCTGGCTGCGGCAGCAGGCTGGGCCGCGGATCAGGGCAAGGAAAAGGCCGCTGAGGCGGCAGCGCTCCAATGGCTGGCCCTGGTGGACAACGGCCGTTACAGCGATAGCTGGAGCCAATCCTCGGAAGTATTTCGCCAGGCCATCAGTCAGGAGCAATGGGTGCAGGCCCTGCAAAAGGTACGAACTCCTCTTGGAAAACTCGTTTCGCGCAAGCTCTCCAGCGCCACGCACGCCGTCAATCTGCCCGGCGCGCCGGAGGGCGAATATGTCGTCCTGCAGTTCACGGCCAGCTACGAGAACAAGAAGGGCGCCGTCGAGACGATTACCCCGATGCTCGAAAAAGACGGTGCCTGGCGGGTTTCGGGCTACTTCGTGAAGTGACCGGCCAGCGTCCTTGCGCCCGCCTGTCTTAACCTGCTTAACCTTGCTTTTACAAGATCTTAGCTGCGCCGCACGGCCGCGGCGGGATAGCGTAAAGGGAGGGGATTCGCATGACGGACCTGGCAGTGGACCGGCAAACCCGGCTCTCATGGCTCCTGGTGGGCGCACTGGGAGTGTTGTGCGCCGTGCTTGGGTTCGTACAATACCGTTGGATCGAAGAGGTTTCACAAGCGCACCGGGAGCGCATGCGAAACGAAATCAACGGGCGTTTGCAGCGGCTGCGCCTGGATTTCCAGGAGACCGTACGAAGCGTTGAGGCGCTGCAAGCACGCCCGTCGCGCGAAGCCAGCGATGCGCGCGAGGAAAGCGAAGCCGGCTACGTCGAGCGCTGGCGGCTGTGGCGCGAACGCGAACCCCACGCCGCGATGGTGAAACGGATCGGCGTGGTGTTTCCCACCGGTGAGTCCGTCCAGCTACGCCTGATGGAGACGGCTGCGTCCCAGTTTCAAGATGCCGAGTGGCCGCCGCAGTGGACCGGCGCGCGCGAGCGCTTCGAGGCACGCATCCACCGCGAGGGTCCACCGCCTGTTGCAGGCGTGGAATCAGCGCTCATCGAATTTCCCCGCTTCGGCGGCCGCCCGCCGTCAGGGGGCAGATTCGCCCCGCCTCAGGGCAGGGGCCGCGCCGGAGAACCGCCGCGTCTTGCGGAAGTGGAGTGGCTCGTCGTCGAACTCGATCTGCCATACCTGAGCAGCCGCCTCATTCCCGCGCTCATCCGCAAACACTTCAGCGATGATGGATCGTCGCTCTATCAGTCGGTCGTCGTGTCCCGCCGTGACCCGAAGCAGGTACTTTTCAGCACGGCGGCGGGAGGCGAACAGGCATTGCTGGAGAGCGCCAGCGGGTCAGTCACACTCTTTGATGAGTTCCGCTCCCCGGGAATTCGCCCCATGCCCGGTCCAGGCGATCCAGGCCCGGGCGGCCGCAAGGCCGGCTCGCCACCGGGCCCCCCAAGCCCTGGCGGCACCGGACGCTGGCTGCTGCATGTCCGCGATGAAGCAGGCTCGGTGGACACGCTCGTTGCCCGCGGGCGGTGGCGCAACTATGCTGTTTCGGGCGCACTGTTCGCCTTGCTGCTGGCCACCGCCTGGGTGCTGATTCGCTTCACACGAAAAGCACAACAACTTGCCGAGTTGCAGATGAACTTCGTGGCCGGGGTTTCGCACGAGTTGCGTACGCCGCTCGCCGTGATCGGCACGGCCGCATACAACCTGCGCGGCAAACTGGCCGGCAATCCGGCCCAGGTGAGCAAGTACGGGGCGCTCATCGAATCGGAGTCGCGCAAACTGTCGGCAATGGTCGAACAGATCCTGCAGTTCGCCGAGTTGCGATCGGGCAAGGGGATGCGGCGCAGCGAGCCGGTGCTGGTGGAAGAGATCATCGAGCAGGGCTTGCAGGCCAACAAAGATCTGCAGACCGGCACGTTCGAGGTAGAAAAGAGGATCGAACCGCGGCTGCCGGTGGTGCTCGGCGACCCGGTTGCGCTGCGTCATGCCCTGCAGAATTTGCTCAGCAACGCGGTGAAGTATGGCACCGAAGGCAGCAACTGGATCGGCCTGGACGCCTCATGCGCGGAAACTGACGCGGGCGTCTTCGTTGAGATCCGTGTCGCCGACCATGGGCCTGGGATTCCAGCCGAGGATCAGGCGCATATCTTCGAACCGTTCTATCGTGGTCAGTATGCGCTGCGCGACCAGATTCACGGCACAGGCCTCGGGCTTGACCTGGTGAAGCGGATTGTCGAGGCGCATGGCGGTACAATCCGCGTGGAGAGCGCGCCCATGCAGGGCGCGGCATTCGTGATGAGGATCCCGGCGGCGCCGGCGGAGTATCAGGATGAGTTCGCGCATACTACTGGTTGAAGATGAACCAGGTCTCGTGCTGACGATCTCGGATCTGCTCGCCAGCGAAGGGTACGAGGTCGAGTCGGCCACCGATGGCCGTACGGGGCTCGAACGCGCTCTGAAGGGCTCTTTCGACCTCGTTATCCTCGACGTCATGCTTCCCGGCAAGAATGGCTTTGACGTTTGCCGCGAACTGCGCCAGCACGGCCAGGACGTCGCCGTGCTCATGCTCACCGCCAAGAGCCAGGTGACCGATCGCGTCGTCGGTTTGAAACTGGGCGCCGACGACTACCTTGCCAAACCGTTCGACCCCGGTGAACTGCTGGCCCGCGTCGAAGCCCTGCTGCGCCGCGTGAAAAAGGAACACCGCCTGGAGGTGAAGAGCTTCTCCTTCGGCTCGGTGGAAGCGGACTTTGAATCCGGCATCGTGAAGCGCGCCGGGCAACCCGTCCCCCTCGCCGCCAAGGAGATGCAACTGCTCCGCTACCTCGTCGAGAACCGGGGCAAGGTGCTCCCTCGCGAAGAGATCCTGGCCGATGTGTGGGAGTATCAGTCCGGCGTCTCCTCGCGAACCATCGACGTCCACGTCGCCTGGCTACGCCAAAAACTCGAGGACAACCCCGCCTCGCCGCGCTTCATCCACACCGTTCGCGGCACGGGTTACCGCTTCGGCGAGTGACTAAAATGCGCGTCCGGCTCAGGTGACAGGCTGCCGCAAGAGGTTCGGTGTCACGCCGCGAGCCGCTCAATTCCCCGTGATGGTCACATCGCGGGTGACGCCGCCGGCCTGAATGCGGAATACGTTCGCCCCTTCCGTCAGTCCGAGTTGCACGTTGATTGTGTACAGCCCGGGAATCTCCCCATCGAAGCGGTTCAGCCTCGTGATCACCGCGTCGCCTGAGGTCACGCTGACCTCCGGGTCGGCGGCGATAATGACCAGGCCTGCCGCGTCGATGATGCGGAAGTAGACGGCATTGCGTAGGTTGGCGCCGCGGCGGCCCGAGGTGGTGCTGTCCAGAATCAGGATCGCCGCCGGCTCGTTGGACGCCACGGCATACCAATACGGCACGCGAACAGTCTGGCCCGTGGAGGCTGAAGAAATGGCGAGTATGCCCTGGTAAGCGCCGGGAGCCAGGTTGTCGGCCTGGAACCGCACCTCGAGTTGCCGCGATGCCCCTGGCGCGAGGGTAACGGTGCTATCCGCCGGCACCGGCGCCGCGAGGTTGGCATCGAATGGCTGCGTCGCAAGGAAGTAGGTCTCTTCGGCCGTGGAGATGTTGGTCAACGTCACATTGCGGGCGATGTTCGGGTTTGCGCCGCCCGCGCCGAGGCTGAGCGAAGAGGGCACGGCGGTGACGGTGGACCGCAGCGCCGATTCGACATTGAGCAGTCCGGCGCCAGTGAGTTGCAGGTCGCGATGATAGCCGTCCGGCGTGTCTGCGGTCGAGGCCGCGTTGACCAGCAACGACTTGACCTGGCCAGGGCTCAGCCCGGGCCGCGCGGCTTTCACCATCGCCGCCGCACCCGCCGTCATCGGCGCCGAGAAACTGGTGCCGTTCACCTGGATGAATCCGGTCGCGCTGTACATATCGCCACGGGTGTCAAACGACTGCGTGGCGGTGTAGATGTGCTGTCCGGCCGCCAGGAGATCGGGCTTCAGGCCGAAATCCACACTCGGCCCGGCGCCGGAGAATCTCGCCGGCTCATTCGGCTGGATGGGTACCGGACCTAGGGTGAAGCGCAGCGTCGCCGTCATTTCCCTGCCCTCGGCCAGCGCGTTCTTTACCAGCGAGCCCTGCGCATGACCGATCATCTGCGCGGGAAGGGTGGCCGTGCCCGTGGACATCGTGATCGCGCCGGGTGAATCGGCCGCGGCATACACCAGCGCCGCCACGGCGCCCGCACGCTGGGCATTATTGATCTTGGTTTCAAACGAGCAGATGCCGCGCAGCACCAGGGCCACGCGCCCGCTCAAGCTGCCGGCAGCGAAACCGGCGCATCCGAGCCCATCACCGTCCAACTGGGAGACATCGCTGAGGAGGGCCGACACCTCGCTTGCCGATGCCGTGCCACTCCCATTCACGGCAACGAAATCACCGACCCCATCGACGATCGCCGAAGCGGCCAGGATGCGGTCGCTCGTGCTCGCGCCGGCGGACAGCGAGGAAGGGGCCGTTGCAGGCGATGACAATGTGTTCAGACTGCCTCCATTGTTGCCGGACGCAGTCACGACGAGAACCCCGGCGGCCGTGGCCCGCTCGATGGCCTCCACCAGCGGGTCGAACTCCAGGCGCGGGGCGAGGTCGCTGCCTAGCGAGAGATTGATGATGTCCATGCCGTCAGCCACGGCATCATCGATGGCCTTCATAACCACGTCGTCACTGGAACCCTCATTGGCGCCCGGCGAGCCGAATACCTTGTAGCTCCCAATCCAGGCATCCGGGGCCATGCCTTCCACCGTCGCCAGCGGGCCGGCGGCACGTACACCGGCGGCGATGGCGGCCACGGCGGTGCCATGTCCGACGCGGTCGCGCGGCGAATCGTCAGAGTCGCGATTCGGCAGCAGAGAGACATAGCTGCGGGCAACGATCACCTTGCCTGAGGTGAACGCCAGCGCCGCATCGTCACCGGCCTTGGGGAAGCCCGCTGGCGCGGCCAGCTCCCCGGCGAGCATTGCGGCGTGCGTCTGGTCGACTCCAGAGTCGATGACCGCGATCTTCACGCCCGCCCCACCCTTGCCGCTGCCCAGTAGGGCGCGCGCTTCGCCCACCCGGTGCAGCGCCGGCGCGCGGTCCATGAGCAGCTTGAGACGGCGCGCGGGAATCACGCGCAGCACACCCGGCAGTGCCGCGATCTCGGCTGCGCCCGCTTCATCAGTATCCACGATCAGCGAATTGGCGACTGTTTCCAGGCTCTCCCGAACGGCAATATTGCGGGCGCGCAACAGGGAGCGATAGGAATCTTGTTCGGCGCGCACACGTGCGCGCATCTGGAACGCACGGGGAGGCGCGGACGGTGAGGAGAGTTGGACGATGTACCGCCCCGGAATGAACTCGGCGGTCAGCGGAAGAAGGGTCACCAGGAGGAGTGCCGCACAGGCGAGAGAGGGACGAAGGAAGGAAGGAAACTGCATATGTCTATAGGACCCGTTCGGACAGACTGCGGTTGCGGAACAGATCTTCCTTTTACTTTCTTAACAGCAAACACGGGCAAACGGGGAACAGTTGCGGACAAAGACAACGGGCGCGGCGCGGAGAGGGGATCCGGGACCGCGCCCAAGAGAGGGTGGGAGGTTGGAAACCGATCAGCCTCGCGGACGGCCGCGCCCGCCGCGGCGCGCGTCATACTTCGCCTTCTGCTCAGCGGTGAGCAGGGCGTAGAACTTTGCCTCGGCCTTGGCCTGGATGGCCGCAAGCTGACCCTCGATCACGCCGATCGCCGCCGCCAGCCGGTCCAATTCCGCGTCACTGGCGTTGGCTTTGACCGCTGTGTTCAGCGCCGTGCGCGCGCTGTCCATCTGTCCGCGAGCGGTCTCGGCTGCGGTCTGCGCGGCATCGAAGATGGCCTGGGCCTGGGTCTTCTGTGCGTCGGTGAGCGAGAGATATCCGGCAAGGTAGTCCAGGCGGCTGCCTTGGGAACGCGGTCCGGGTTGCGCCAGAACAGGGAGCGCGGCAAGGGTCAACAGAGTCAGGATCGTGATTCGTCGTTTCATGTCGTTTGGTTACGACCTCCTGTAAGACTGAACACGGTGGCATCCTCTCGTGTTGCGTGGGTGCAAGGCGGGGAGTGTAAGAAGTGTCTTACACCGCGCCATCCGCGCCTTGTGGCTCAACCGGCATGGTGAGCCGGTATCCTCTCCCACGCACCGTTTGGATGTAGCGAGGCTTGTGCGGATTGTCCTCAATCCGTTGCCGCAACATGGCGATGTGAACGTCGACGGTTCTGGTGAAGCAGGACCGGTAGCCCCACACTTCAAGGAGCAGCGCCGCGCGTGAAAACACGGTGTCGGGGGTTTGCGCGAGAAATCGGAGCAGGAGGAACTCTTTGGCGGGAATCGCGATGAGATGTCCATGCCGGAAGACCCGGCCGCGAGCCAGGTCCAGTTCGATGTCGCCGATGCGCAGATTCGGCGGCGCATGCAGCAGCGCGCAACGGCGGGCCAACGCCCGCAAGCGCGCCTCCAGTTCGGGTTCCCCGATGGGTTCGTTGAGAACATCATCGGCGCCGGCATTGAGGAGTGCGATGCGAAGATCGGGCGGCGCGTCCGGGGCGACGACAAATACGGCCAACTCGGGGCGGCTGGCATGCAACTGACGGCAGATCTCGAGCGAATGGGGATCGGGCACAGCCCCACATTCGCCGGTCTCGCGGATGAGTACGGCCTTGATTCCGTTCGTCCGGCAGTAGAACAGTTCGGGCGAAGAGGGAGAGAACTGATGGTGAAGAGCGGCGGCCATCCGTTATCGAGGACGGCGTTCGGGGAATCTGAGTTGCCGCGTTGGGGAAAGCTTTACGTTCTTAACCGGGTCCGGGGATCTATGGCTGCGCTTGCGGCGTACCGGCCTGGGCGAGCGAGGTCTGCCGGCGCTGGCGCGCCCGCTTGTCGAAATAGGACTTGATCACGTCGCGCACCACCTGTGCGGCCACCGTGCCATGCTCGCCTTCCTCCACCACGGCGGCAGCGACGATCTCCGGGTTGTCGCGCGGGGCGAAGCCGACAAACCAACCGTTGTCCTTCATCACCACTTCCATCTTCTTGGCCGTTTCCTTGGAGACGACCTGGGCGGTGCCGGTCTTGCCGCAGAACTCGATGCCGGGGAGTGCTGACCGCGAGGCCGTGCCGCCCTCGTTTACCACTGAGTACATGCCGGCGAGCACTGAGCGGAGATGCTCCGGATCGACGGTGGCGCGGCGCGGCTCATCCACGTGTGCGTCCGCGTTGCGCAGCAGGTGGGGTTTGAACCAGGCGCCGCCCAGGGCCAGGCCGCCAATCGAGTACGCGAGTTGGATCGGCGTCACGGTAAGGGCGCCCTGGCCGATGGCGACGGAGATGGTTTCGCCGGCGTACCATTTTTGCCGCAGGTGGCGGATCTTCCATCGCGTCGAAGGCACGATCCCTTCGGCTTCGCCGGGCAAGTCGATGCCGGTCCGTCTCCCCAACCCGGTGCGCTCGGCGTATTCGGCAATCTTGTCGATGCCCAGCCGGTCGCCTGTCTGATAGAAGAACACGTCGCAGGACTGGGCCATGGCGCGGTTGAGGGAAACCGTGCCGTGGCCTTTCTTGGCGTGGCAGGCGGTGAAGCGGCCATAGAAGGTGGCGCCGCCGGTACAGTGAGCGGTGGTGTGCTCGTCGATGGCGCCGGCCTCGAGGGCCGCCATGGCGACGATGGGTTTGAAGGTGGAGCCTGGGGCCAGTTGGGCCTGAATGGAGCGGTTCAGCAGCGGCTTGTCCGGGTTGTAAATGATCTCGTTCCATTCCCGCGAGCGGATGCGGCCGGCAAACTTATTGGGGTCGTAGGCGGGCCGTGAGGCCATGGCGAGGATCTCGCCGTTGCGCGGGTCAAGCGCCACCAGCGACCCCTTGCGGCTCTCCAGCGACAGTTCGGCTACGGCCTGCAAATCGAGATCGATGGTCAGTTGAACGCTCTTGCCGGGGACTGCTTCTTTGTTGTCGATCACCTGGCGCACGCGGCCCATGTTGTCGACGATGACGCGGCGCTGCCCGTCGGCGCCCATCAGGATGTCGTTGTAATAGCGCTCGATGCCCGCCTTGCCGATCACGTCGCCCTGTTTATAGCGGGCAAACTCGGCCGTGTTCAGTTCCTCTTCGCTTACCTCACCGGTGTAGCCGATGACGTGCGCGGCCAGGCCATCGCGTGCATAGAGGCGCCGCTGCTCATGGATCAGCTCCATTTCCGGAAAGGTGTCCTGGCCGCGGTGGGCCTCCACGAAGGCGAGTTCGGAGGCGGTCAACTCTTCTTTAATGACGATGGGCTCGTACTTGGGCCGTGTGCGGTCATAGCGGCGCAGCCGCTCGCGAAGATCCTCGCAGTCCAGGTCCAGCCCTTCACAGATGCTGTTCAGATGCTGGGGCTTGAGGTTAATGCGGGACAGCAGCAGGCTGAACGAGGAATGGTTGTCGACGATGACGCGGTTGTCGCGGTCGAGGATCTTGCCGCGCGCGCCGGGAATCGGCACTGTGCGGATGCGGTTGCGTTCAGCGCGATTGAGGTAGTATTCCGGGTCCTGCACCTGGAGCTGCCAGAAGCCGGAGAGCAGGAAGACGAGGATGGCCAGGGAGAGGTACTGGAAGAAGACGATCTTGCCGGCGGCGAACTTGGTGTCGTCGCGCAGGACGAGCGGTTGAGGATTTTCCTCCTGCTGGTTGGGGTCGCTGGGGATGAGCTTCACCGGCATGGCGCGCCTGCTCCCATGATAGGCGTTGAGGCCGGCAATGGAGTGAGTGTCCGCATCGCGGCTACACCTTGTCCAGCAGTTGGAATAGCGGCACCGCCACCGCCGCGTTGAGCACAGCGAACAGAATCGTCGTCGCCACTTCAAATTGGATCTGTTGGCCGATCAGGGCACGCGCCAGGACCCAATAGAAGAGCTGGTGGAAGAAGTAGAGTGTCAGCGCCGTAAGGAAGCGCACGAGCGGATTATCGACATCCACGCGCATGCTGATGTTGGCGGCAAAGAAGCCAATGAGCGTCTTGACGATGCCATACATACCCAGGGGCAGATTGGAGAGTGCATCCTGGAGCAACCCGACGCCGCAGCCGTAGCTCAAACCCAAGAGAGGCGCACGGCGGGTCAGCGCGGTGTGCAGTGTCACCAGCAGCGGCAATTCGAGATAGGTCAGGCTCGACACAAACAGCGGCACATACACCTGGAACAAGAGCGCCAGCAACGGCACGGCGACGAAGAGGACGTAGTGTCCGCGCCGGCGTTCGCGGATGCGCGCCGGTTTGGAATAGAGCGGCTCGCCGAGATGGGTCATGGAGGACATGGGCTCAACGCGGGCGCGCGGCTCCTGGCGTGGGGGGGACGGCCGGCTGACTAGCCCCTGGAACGCGCTGGCCCGCGGGAGCAGCACTGGCTTGCGGCGGTTTGGGCGGCGCCGCGCGCGGCGCATCAGGAACGGGGATGTTGAAGTTGGGCACACCGCCGGCTCCATAGATGTGACCCTGGGCCGTGCCCAGGCGGCGATAGCGCTCCAACACCTGGTCGGCGTCGGTGGTCAGCGCGGAACCGGTGGTGGAGAAGTCGATCATCTTGTTGGGATCGGACTCCGGCGCGGCGGGCGGCCGCGGCAACATGTGGAGTTCCTGGTTTGACTGCTCGCCTTCGGGGATCTCCTGGTGCACCCCTTCAACGACGATGAGCACCTCTTCGACACCGCCGCTGGTGCCCGATGGCTCCAGACGGATCTCGCGGAAGATGCCGCCCGTGCGCGTGGACTTCACGCGTCCCACGGGCAGGCCCTTGGGAAAGATGCGGTCATCACCCGAGGTGAAGAACCAGTCGCCTTCCTTGACGTCGTCCTCGTTCTGGATGTAGTCGACGATGCAGATGGAGGGGCTCTGGCCTTTCAGCGTGCCGTGAATACGCATGCGTTGGGACACAACGCCGGCGGCAAAGGCAGGGTCGGTGACCATCATCATCTGGCTGACGGAGGGGAACGCGGCCACGATCTTTCCGGCGATGCCGTCGGGGGTCACCACGGCCATGCCTTTTCTGACGCCGGAGGAGGAGCCGCGGTCGAGGTAGACGACGCGCGAGTTGGAACTGGTGGCGCTGCCGATGAGGCGAGCGGCCAGCGTGCGCGAAGGTGAGCGGCTTTGAAAAGAGGCCAGGGCGCGGGCGCGATCGGCGGTGGAGAGTTCGGTCTTGAGGAACTGGTTCTCCATCTTGAGGCGGCCCAGTTGCTTTTCCAGTTCCTTGTTTTTCGAGCGGGCGTCCACCAGTTGGAGGTAGTCGCGGGCGACGCCGATGGTGTTGGCGCGGAGGAACTCCACGACACGCGCCATGGGCATGACGCTGGCCACGGCCCAGACGCGGATCAGGCGCACATCCTGCCCGGTGCGGACCTGCCAAGCCAGCAGCAGCACCTGGACGGCGAGCACGAGAACAAGGACCGTAAGATCACGGTAGCGTCTGAGCAGCAGTTGCATCGAGCCGGACTAAGCTCCCTTCCCCGCCTTGGCGGGCGCTATTCGATGGCGATGCGCCGCAGCAGCTTGAAATCAGTGAGCATTTTGCCGGTGCCCAGGGCGACGCTGGCCAGCGGGTCTTCGGCGATGGACACGGGAAGACCGGTTTCCACACGGATGCGCTTGTCGAGGTTCTTAAGCATGGCGCCGCCGCCGGTGAGCACAATGCCGCGGTCGCTGATGTCGGCGCTCAACTCGGGCGGGGTCCGTTCGAGGGCCACGCGGATGGCGTTGAGGATGGTGGCCACGCACTCGCCGATGGCCTCGCGGATTTCGCTGTCGTCCACAGTGATGGTACGCGGCACACCCTCAATCAGGTTGCGGCCTTTGATCTCCATTGTGAGCGGTTTGTCCAGCGGATGGGCCGAACCGATCTGCATTTTGATCTGCTCGGCGGTGCGCTCGCCGATGAGCAGGTTGTACTTGCGCTTCAGATACTGCGTGATGGCTTCGTCGATCTCATTGCCGGCCACGCGCACCGAGCGCGAATAGACGATGCCGGAGAGCGAAATGACGGCCACGTCGGTGGTGCCGCCGCCGATGTCGACCACCATGTTGCCCGAGGGTTCGGTGATGGGTAGTCCGGCGCCGATGGCGGCCACCATGGCCTGCTCCACCAGGTGAACCTCACTCGCCTTGGCACGATAGGCCGAGTCAATGACGGCGCGCTTTTCCACCTGGGTGATTTCGCTCGGCACGCCGATGATGATCCTCGGGTGGACCAACATCTTGCGGCCGTGCGCTTTCTGGATGAAGTAGTTGAGCATCCGCTCGGTCACCTTGAAGTCGGCGATAACGCCATCCTTCATGGGACGGATGGCCACGATGTTGCCCGGCGTGCGGCCGACCATCTCCTTGGCCTCCTTGCCGACGGCTTCCACTTCGCCGTTGTTTTTGTTGATGGCGACAATCGAGGGTTCGTTGACGACAATCCCGCGCCCGCGGGCGAAGACGAGCGTGTTGGCTGTTCCGAGATCGATGGCGAGGTCGGAGGAAAAGAGCGAAAAAAGAGAGCGAAGGTTCATGGACCGCTATGACTTCCCAGATAAGAACGTACGGGAACGCACGAAGTTCCCCGCACACAATAGTCGTTTCCGAGGAAACGGGGACCAGCCCGAGGCCAGCCTCCCTCAAGAATGGCAGATCGGAAAATAAAGGTTGGGGTCCAGAGCAGTCCCTCGCTCAGCGTATCACAAGGCGGCAAGTGTAACAAATCGTTAGATCGGTAAATTCCAACGGGGCCGTACAGGACTGCTTTCGAGGTGTGCCGGGGTGCGGCCGGAACGCTACAATGAACCCTGAATGAACCGGCGCCACTGGTTGCAGGCAGGCGCGGCGGCGGCCCTGACGGGCTGCGGCCGCCGTGAGACCGCCGCCCCGGCGGGCCTCGCGTTCGTCGCTAACAAAGCTGGCAAAGCCATTGCTGTTGTGGACTTAGGGGCCCTTGCCGTGGTCCGCCATGTGGCTTTGCCAGGGGAACCGGAGGCCCTTGCCAGCCACCGCGCCCACCCCGCTGTGTACGTCTCCATGCCGGGAACGGCTACGGTGGCGGGCCTGCTGACTGACAAACTCATGCTGGGGCCTCGTGTGAAGCTACCTTCACCTGTTTCCAAACTCCGCTTCACCGTCGACGGTTCCGCCCTTTGGGCGCTGCTGCCGGAGGCCAGACAAATCGTCCGCCTGTCCATATCGGCCTTGCGCGTGGAGGCCCGCGTCCACCTGCCTGAGACACCGGTGGATTTTGATCTCTCACTGGAGCAGGAGCACGCGGCTGTCAGCCTGGGCGCAAGCGGCCGCATTGCGCTCATCGACCGCCGGACCGGCAAGCTAGGCCGCATCGTCGAGGTTGGGGGCGAAGTGGGCGCCATCCGGTTCCGCAAGGACGGCCGCTGGTTGATGGCCGCTGACCGTTCGGCCCGGAGCCTGGTGTTTTACGACATGGCCAGCCACCGGGTTGGCGTCCGGGTGCCGGTGCACCTGCGCCCCGACCAGTTGTGTTTCAAACCCGATGGAGGCCAGTTGTTCATCACCGGCGAAGGGTTGGATGCCGTGGTCACGGTGTATCCGTACCAGACCGAGGTAGGTTCGGCGATGCTCGCCGGGCGCGCGCCGGGCGTGATGGCGGCAAGTGTCTTTCCGAGCTACCTGTTCGTGGCCAATCCCACCTCAAATACGGTGACGATCCTGAACGTGGCCACGCAACGGATGATTGGCGCCACCCAGGTGGGGCGCGAACCCGGCTTTTTATCGATCACCCCGAACCAGGAGTACGCGTTGGTGCTCAACCGCCAGTCGGGCGATATGAGTGTCCTGCACGTACCAACGCTATCCGCCCGCCGGACCAAGGCCGTCAGCCTGTTTACTCAGGTGCCGGTCGGCTCAGAACCAGTGGCCGCTGTTGTGAGGGAAGTGTAGGATATCCCGTCGAGAGAAGTAGAACGCCGGACGCACCAATTCCACGCAGGGAGTGCCGCTATGGATCTACTCGGGCTTGACTACGCGATTCGGTTACCGCTGCGGATGGAGGAGTCACTGGGCTGTCCCCGCTGTCACGTTCGCCTCGCCGGAAGCTTGCGCTGTGATCGCTGCGACTTTGAGATGGCCTGGCGGGAGGGGGTCCTGGTGTGCCGCCCAGGGGAATCGCGCGATGAGTCCAGAGGGGCAGCCGGTGCTTCCGAAGATGGATCATGGCCTCGTTTTCTTCCGGCTCAGGCGAGACTGGTCCTGGACTATACGGGAGGCTCCTTCGGCGCATCAGAGTGGGTGGCCGGTCATCCGGGCGTGGAAGTGGTAAGCCTCTTCGTAAACCGGGCAGACGTGGCGGCGCCGGCACGTCCTCCTTCACCGGCTCTGAACATGGTCTCTGGATGGGGCGAAATTCCCTTCTCTGATCGGTCGGTGGATGCCGTGCTCGCCCGCGACGTGGATCTGCAACTGACGGAATGGGAGGCGAGCGCGTTTTACCGGGAAGCCTGGCGTGTGTTGCGGCCGGGCGGCTGGCTGGTGGCGCGCAACCGGCCGGTGGGGAATCTGCGGAGCCTGGGGGCGTTCCGGAGCCGGCTGGAACGGGAGGGACACCGCTTCCTGGGCGGGGAGGTGGAGTGTTCCTTCGGCGCGGGCAGGCGGTTGAAACTGCTGCCCACGGGAGTGATGGAGTGGGCGTTGGGGAGGCGGTTCACGGTAGTCACGGGGCGCTATTAGAGCGCTGTCGTGTGATCGTGAATGATGCGCCAGCCGGCGGCTGACTTTCGCACGACGAGGGTGAAGATCCCCTGGGCCGGGCCGCCTCCCTTCTCGGTCCTTTCGAGCCGAAAGCGTCCCGTGACGATGGCGGTGCCAGGGGACACCACTCGTGCCACCAGTTCGCTGAAGGTGAGCTTGCCCATGTGCACGGGGGTCGGATAAGCAGTGCGGTATCGCTCGCGGACGGCCGCGGTTCCCTTGACCACGGCCTTGCTGACAAAAGTCGTATCCGCGGAATCCTCGTAGCAGCGCATGAAGGCGGGGATGTCTGCGCGGTTCCAATCGGCCACTGACTGCTGCAGCATGGCTACGATTTCCTTCTCCTGCGCAGGCAACAGGCAAGCGACGAGCATGAGGGCAGACACGCGAAGAAGGCGGTTCATGCCCGTGATTGTCGCACGAGGCTTATTTCGGCGGTGGGATCACGAAATCGATGCCCTCACGCACGCCGTAGGTCTTGGGCAGTTGGTCGTAGGGCTGCGCGCCGCGGCCGTTGTAGTTCCAGACGATGCGGCCGGCGCGGAGGGTCATGTCGCAGAGAAGGCGTTGCGAACCCTTGATCCCCGCGCCGGAGGCGTCGGCGAACCCGAACTCACCCTTAAGCACCTGCCAGACGGCGATGTCGGCTGTCGCGCCCACGGTGAGGTGGCCGAGTTCGGGCTGGGAGATCATCTGCGCCGGAGTCCAGGTGGAGGCGCGCACGGCTTCGCCGTAAGGCATGCCCATGGCCATCATTTTTGAGATGGTGGTGGGCATGTCCTGCATCTGCGCATTCATGCTTCCCGTGTGAAGGTCGGTGGAGATCGAGTCGGGATAGAAGCCCTGTTTGATGGTGGGCACGGCGGTGCGCATGACAAAGCTGCCGCCGCCATGGCCCACGTCGAAGCGCACGCCGCGGGCACGCGCACGGCGCACATAGTCGTAGATCTTGCCGTTTTCATCGATCCAGGGCACGGGGCCCCGGAACATATGAGTGGCGATGTCGCCGGGGCGCAGGCACTCGGTGACAAGTTGCCAGAAGGGGCGTTCGCGGAGGAAGTAGCCGAAGTCGACCATGATGGGGATGTTGGCCGCTTTGCCGGCGGCGATGGCATTGTCGATCGACTTCCAATCGGGAAGCTGATAGTGGGCGCTCTTGACGCCCACGACGACATCCTTGTGCTTGAGGGCCAGGCGCGCGAGTTCCTTGGGGTTGAAGTCGCCCTGCTCGGTCATGTCGCTGATCATGCCGAAGCCGGCGATGTTGATAAAGGCGAGCACGCGCGTGTCGGCGCGATCGATCACGGTTTGCCGGAAGTCTTCGAAGTTGCGCCAACCGGAGGACCCCGCGTCGCACAGTGTGGTGACACCGGTGCGGAAGGAGAGAGTGTCGGCTTGCACCGAGTTGTCACCGGCCCAGGCGCCGGGAATGCCCGTTGTGGAAAAGACGTGCGCGTGGATGTCGATGAGGCCGGGGGTTACGTACAGCCCGTTGAGTTCGATGACGCGGCGAGCCTGTGCGCCGGGGATGTTCGTCGCCACGGCGGCCACCTTGCCATCCTGAATGGCGATGTCGCGGATGGCGTCGATGTTGTTCTTGGGGTCGATCAGGTGGCCGCCCTTAAGAAGCAAGGAGTAGGTCTGCGCGGGCAGGGCCGCGGCCAGCAGTGCAAATAAAACAAGGAGGCGCATAAGGTGATTGTCTATACTACATTCCCATGAGCGAAACCGCGCGGAGGATGTTCCTGCGCCACCTTTTGATGTCGCCGCTGATGGCGGCCCAGTCGCCTGAGGCGTCTATCGAGAGGTGCTTGGACGTCTTCGACTTCATGCCCCTGGCCCAAAAGAAGATCATGAAGTGGCATTGGGCCTACCTGCAAACGGGAGTGGATGGGGATCTGACGTTGAAGCGAAACAGCGAGGCGTTCCAGGAAATCCAGCTGCGAGCGCGCCGCTTCCTCGACACAAGCCGTATCGACACCACGGCTGAGGTGTTCGGCGAGCGCTGGGCTTCGCCTCTCTTCATTTGTCCTGTCGGCAGCCAGCAGGCATTCCACCCCGAGGGCGAACTGGCCACCGCACGCGCGGCCAAGGCGCGCGGCCGGCAGATGATCCTCTCCAATATGACCAGCACGCATGTTCGCGACGTGTCCAAGGCCTACGGACGCCCGCCGTGGTATCAGTTGTATGTGAGCGACGACTGGAGCGTGGCCACGCACATTGTGAAGCAGGCCGACTCGGCGGGCTGCCCCGTGCTGATTCTCACCGTGGATTCCGCCGTGGGTTCGAACCGTGTCACGATGCGCCGCGGCGGCACCAAAGCCGACGCCGTTTGCCAGTCGTGCCATGTGAACTCGACAGCGGGCTACATGAAGGAGCATCCGATGTACGACGGCGCTGACACCTCGAAGGCGCGGGGGCTTACCGGCTTCATCACCTGGGAGATGATCGACCGCATCCGTGCCATGACGAAGATGAGACTCGTCGCCAAGGGCGTGGTGACGCGCGAAGACGCCGCCGAATGTGTCGCGCGGGGGATCGACGGCATTATTGTCTCCAACCATGGCGGACGTCAGGAGGAGAGCCTGCGCGGCACTATCGAATCGCTGCCGGAAGTGGTGGAAGCGGTGAAGGGCCGCATCCCGGTGATGCTCGATAGCGGCGTGCGGCGGGGAACCGACATTTTGACGGCGCTCGCGCTGGGCGCGACGGCCGTGGGCATCGGGCGGCCTTACATCTGGGGCCTAGGGGCCTTCGGCCAGCCCGGCGTGGAGCGCGTAATCGACATCCTGCATGAGGAGATGATCCTCACGATGAAGATGATCGGTGTGTTGCAGAGCAGCGCCATCGGCGCGGCGTCGATCGTGCGCAAGTAACGACGCTCACACGCGGAAATGCGGCTTGAGCAGTTCCATAATCTGGTCGAGCTCGCGCAGGTCGGCGGCGTCCATGGTGAACTTGCGAGTGCGTCGCATCACCGTGTTTTTGAAAATGCCGCGGCGGCGCAGAATCTCTTTCTGGATGACGAACGTGGTGCGGCGTTCGAGCACCGCCGAGAGCAGGAACTTCTGGAAGAGCACGTGCGATTCCTGCTTCTTTCCCGCCTGGAAGAGATCCCAGATCTCGGCCTGAATGTCGGCAAAGCCCGCACCGGCCATGGTGCCGCCTGAACCGCGCTCCATCTCCGCGTAGAGGTTCATCGCTCCGCCGCCGGTGGACGGGAACAGTTCGCGCTTTCGTTCCTTCACCACACGCGTCACGTCGTGCGGAATGTTGCCGGCTTCGAGTTTGAGGATCTTCAGGGATGGGATGCGATCGGCCATGCGGAGGAGGAAGTCGGTGGACATGCCGCCGTTGGAAACTTGCATGCACATGGGGAGCTTGGACACCGAAGCAATGGAGGTGAAGTAGTCGGCCATGATGTCCTGGTCGGCCGTGCCGTCAATGGGACCGAGGGCGTGCAGGCCGTCGGCGCCGATCTTCTCGGCGTGGCGCGCGTACTCCATGGCTTCGAACTTATTGGCGCCGTGCACACCGATGAGCACCGTGGTGCGGCCCTTGGCCTCTTTCACGACGGCTTCGGAATGGCGCATGCGCTCGTTGTAGGAGAGCGAGTGAGTTTCGCCGGCGCCGGCCGGCCACACGACGCCGTGGACGCGGGCCCGGGCAAGGAAGTCGGTTTCCTTGCGGAGAGACTCCTCATCGAGGGAGAGGTCGTCGTGGAAAGGCGTCTGCATGATGACGAAAATGCCGTCCCAGACCTTGGCGGCTTGGGCTGGGGAGGGCGCGACCGCCATCGCGCTGGCGGCGGCGGAGAGTTGCAGGAAGGAACGTCGGTCAAACGAACGGAGCATGCAAAAGGATTATCACAATTGCGCACGGAGAGTCCGCGCCGCCGGCGCCGCCTGATGGGGCGCGCCCCTCCCTGGCCGCTACAATGGTGGTTTCTCCATGAAACTTGCCCTGGCGCAGATCAACACGACGGTGGGCGACCTGACGCGCAATGTCGACCGCATCCTCGATGCAGTTCAGAAAGCCGAGGCCGGCGGCGCACAGGTGGCCGTGTTTCCCGAACTCACCATCACCGGCTATCCTCCCCGTGACCTGCTCGAGAAACCCAGTTTTCTCGCCCGCGCTGAAGCGGAACTGGCCCGGCTCACCACGGCCACACGCGGGATGCAAATCGACCTGATCGTGGGCGCGATTGGCCCCTCGGTGGACGACACCGGAAAGCGGGTCACTAACCGCGCCGTGGTCATCCGCGACGGCGAGGTAAGGTTCGTGCAGATCAAGCGGCTATTGCCTACCTACGACGTGTTCGATGAAGGCAGCTATTTTGACGAGGGCCCGCCGCAAGCGCTGACCACGCTGCGCAACACACCCACGGGCCTGATTGTGTGCGAAGACGCCTGGAACGACAAGCAGTTCTGGGAGCGGCGGCTCTATGAGAGCGATCCCGTCGAGGACCTCGCCCGTGCCGGCGCGCGCGTGATGATCTCGATCAACGCCTCGCCCTATCACATGGGCAAGCGCGAGCAGCGGCGCGAGATCTTTTCCACCGCCGCCCGCCGCCACAAAACGCCCTTCGTTTATGTAAACCTCGTCGGCGGCAACGATCAGCTTGTGTTCGACGGCTCCAGTTTCGTCATGAACGCCGAGGGCGAGTTGATCGCCAGCGCCAGGAGCTTTGACGAGGATCTCGTGTTCGTCGACCTCGCCGCGGGTACGGGCGAGCACCATGCCAACCTGGAAGTGGAGACCGAAGCCGTCTACGAAGCGCTCGTGCTGGGCACTCGTGATTACTTGCATAAGTGCGGCTTCAAGCGCGTGCTCCTCGGCCTCTCCGGCGGCATCGACTCGTCGATCACGGCCTGTATCGCCGTCGACGCCGTGGGCCGCGAGAATGTGGCGGGCTTCGGCATGCCCGGCCCCTATTCAAGCGACCACTCGGTTTCCGACGCCCGGGCCATGGCCGAACGCCTCGGCATCCGCTTTGAGCTTGTGCCGATCAAAGAACAGTACGAGGCCTTCCTTCGCACGCTCGACCCGGTGTTCGGCGACGTGCCGCGCGATGTCACCGAGGAGAATCTGCAGGCCCGTCTGCGCGGCGTTACGCTGATGGCGGCATCCAATAAGTGGGGCGCGCTCGTGCTCACCACAGGCAACAAGAGCGAACTTGCCGTGGGCTACTGCACGCTGTACGGCGACATGTGCGGCGGGCTGGCGGTGATCAGCGATGTGCCCAAAACGCTCGTCTACGAACTCTCGCGCATCGCCAACAGGCGGCACAACGATGCCATCCCTGAGAACGTGTTCACCAAGCCGCCCTCGGCCGAGTTGCGTCCCGACCAGAAAGACACGGATTCGTTGCCGCCCTATGACGTGCTCGACACAATTCTGCGCGACTATGTCGAGGAGTATCGCGCGCCCCGTGACATTGCGGAGCGGCACGGCTATCCGCTCGAACTGGTGCGCGACATCATCAACAAGGTCGACCGCAACGAGTACAAGCGGCAGCAGGCTGCTCCGGGATTGAAGGTCACCAGCAAGGCGTTCGGCATGGGACGCCGGTTCCCGATCGCACAGAGGTTCTCCGAATGAAACAAGCGTTGTTCGTCCTGCCGCTGCTAGGGGCGGCGGCAGTGCTGCTGTCGCAGCCCGAGCCGGTGATTCGCGTCGGTCCGCTCGCCGGCGGCCGCGGCTTCTTGCTGCCTTCGGGATGGCTGCTGAGGCCGGCGGGGCGGCAGTTGCCGCTGGACACCTATCCCATGTCGAGCCTGCTCACGCCGGATGGCAAGCACCTGATCGTGCTCCACGGCGGCTACAATGCGCCGACGGTTGCCGTGCTCGATGCCGCCACGCTGCAGCGCATCTCCGAGGTGCGGGTGCCGGATGCGTGGATGGGCATGACACTCAAGCCCAACGGCCGGCTGCTCTATGTCTCCGGAGGTTCACGTTCGGAGGTATATGAATTCGCGCTCGGCCCCGAGGGCCAGTTGGAGCAGCAACGCACGTTTCCAGTGGCCGACCCACAGAAGCGCACGCACCGTGACTTCATCGGCGACCTACAGTTTGACCCCAACGGGCGCCTTCTCTACGCGGCTGACCTGTTTCATGACCAGGTGGTTGTGATCAACCCCTCCTCGGGCCGTGTGATTGAGCGCTTCAAAACGGGCCGCCGTCCGTATCGCATTCTGTTTCACCCCGATGGCAAGTCGTTCTTCGTTTCCTCATGGGCCGATGCCGCCGTCTATCAGCATGAGACCGACAACGGGAACCGGCTGAACTTTTCGCGGGTGGGCCCGCACCCAACAGACCTGTTGTGGCGCGAGAAACTCCCCACCGATGAACTGAAGGTTGGCGACGGGGATGAGGACGACACACAGCCCGCCTCGGAGGGCGACGCAGCGTTTCCCTGGAAGGCGCGGCTCTTCGTGACGCTGGCCAATACGAACTCAGTGGCTGTTCTCGGAGTGAGCGAGTCAAAGGAGCTGGCGCGTCTGGAAACCATCAACGTCGCGCTCTACCCTCGTCACCCGGCCGGCATGACACCCAGCGCGATGGCGCTTTCGGCTGACAAGAACAAACTGTTTGTCGTCTGCTCCGACGCCAACGCGGTGGCCGTGGCCGAGGTGAACTCGAACCGCTCGCGCGTGACCGGGTTCATCCCCACCGGCTGGTACCCCATTGCCGCCCGCGCCATGGCCGATGGCCGCCTGCTGGTGTTCAATTCGCGCGGCAGCGCCAGCTATCCGAATCCGCGCGGCCCGAACCCGGCGCAGCGCGCGGCCCGAACGCATCTCGGCATGCGCTCGGATCAATATGTCGCGCAGATGCAGACCGGCTCGGTATCGGTGATCGATGGGTTTGATGACTCGCGCCTGACGCAGTTCACCCGCACTGTACTCGAAAACACGGCCTTCCGCGAATCGAAGCTCGACGAAGCGCACCAGGAACTTCCTGGCCACCCTGTGCCGCGCGCCCCTGGAGAACCTTCACCCATCGAGCATGTGATCTACGTCGTCAAGGAAAACCGCACGTATGACCAGGTGTTGGGCGACCTCGGCAAGGGTAACGGCGACCCGAACCTGACCCTGTTCGGCGAGGAAGTGACACCCAACCACCACAAACTGGCGCGCGAGTTTGTTCTGCTGGACAACTTCTATGTGAACGGGGACGTCTCGGCCGACGGCCACAACTGGTCCACGGCGGCCATTGCGCCGGACTACGTGCAGAAGATGTGGCCGAATTCTTATGCCGGACGGCGCAAACACTATGACTATGAGGGCGGCGAGGCGGCGGCGCTGCCTCCCTCCGGCCGCATCTGGCACCAGGTGATGGCGGCCGGACTTGCCATGCGCAACTACGGCTATTGGGCCGAGAACAAGCCGCAGGCAGGACCAGACGGCGTCCAGATTGCGCGATTGCGCGATCTGGATCTCACCCCTGTCACCAACATGAAGTACCGAGCATACGACCTTGAGTACCGTGACGTCGACCGTGTGAAGGTGTTCCTCAATGACGTGGCTCAGTGGGAAGCAACGGGCAAGATGCCGCGCTTCATGACCGTTCGCATCGGCAATGATCACACCTACGGCTTGGCCTCAGGGAAACTCGCGCCCAAGTCGATGGTGGCTGACAACGATTACGCGCTTGGCCTGCTTGTGGAGGGTGTGTCCCGCTCAAAGTTCTGGGCGAAGACCGCGATATTTGTGCTGGAAGATGACGCGCAAAACGGCCCCGATCATGTCGATTCCCACCGTTCACCCGCGTTCCTCATTTCGCCCTATGTGAAGCGCGGCTCCATCGATTCCACCCTATACAACACGACCTCGATGCTGCGCACAATGGAGCTCATCCTGGGCCTGAATCCGATGACCCACTTTGACGCCGGCGCTGCGCCTATGACGCGCAGCTTCCAGATGGTTGCCGACACCAAGCCCTACTCGGCGGAGAAGCCGCGCATCTCGCTGGAGGTCCGCAATCCGGCCGACACCGCGCTGGCCCGGCGCACGGAAGCAATGGACTTCCGCGTGGCCGACGCCATCGACGACAACGAACTGAACGCCATTCTCTGGCTGGGGATCAAAGGTACAGAGCCGCCCGCGCCGGTGCGCAGCTACTTCGCGCGGTGAGGCGTCCAATAGGGTGTTGCTAGGTGGACACTCTTCCGCCGAACTGGTAGGCCAGCGCGGCCAGGCAAACCAGTTCCAAAACGCGCACGGCGGCCGCGGCGATGCCGCCGAGGAACTCGAACCGGAGCAGCAGGGCGCTCACCACACCGGCGTAGAGAATCCACTCGTTCAACATACCGGGCACGGACAGGTGAAATGCAACCGCGGCGAGGTAATAGAAGAGCGGCCAGTTCACGTCAGGCTTCGAGCGGAACCGCGTGATGATCACCCAGACGGTGAACATCAGCATCACGAAGGTGGTGATGTTGGTGGCGGCGTAACGCACGATTCCTAATCCTCCGCTGTCTATCGGCTGTCCGTCGGCAGACGATTAGAACGACCATAGCACGGACGTGAAGCCGGTGTGGGCGCGGTAGTTGCGAAGGGCCGAAAAGTCCTCGGCATAGCGGTAATATTGGTACCCGAAGTTCAGTCGTACCTGCTGGTGGAGGCGAATCGATACCCGCGCTTGGGGGGAGTCGAAGGCGAGCGGAAGCACCTGAACCTCAGGGAACGCGGGGTTCGTGCTCAGGGCGAGTGCGGCGCGCCCGTCGCCGGTGTCCTGCACGCGGCTATACCCGAATGAGAGATCCACGCGGCTGGCCACGCTGAAGCGGGCGGTTGCGTGTCCGGAATGCACGTTGGAGACATAGAGGGATCGCTGCGTATCGAGAAACTGCCCCGAGGCGAAATAGGCGATGCCCGTGAGAGTATCCAGGTGCTGTTTGCCGTAACCGGCATCAAAGGCAAACCAGCGCCGCGGCGTCCAGGAGGCGTCAAAGGCGTAATTGCGCGAATGTGAGCTGTGACTGAATAGCGACACCGAGTTCGTGTTGTAGTTCGTGCGCACGGCCACCGACAGCAGCAGCGAACCTTGCTTATATTGAGCCCGGGCGCCGAATGCGTTGTAGTTGCGCTCACTCAAGGTGAGGAACGGCCGGTCGGCGCGCCCCACCTCAAGATCGAAGTTAAAGGTGAGCGGTTTCACGGGCTGCAGGCGGATGCCGAGGAGCCCGGCGTGGACGCGGTTCGTCTGCTCGTAGTTCAGCCGGTCGCTGAACGCGCCCACGGTTTCGGCTTCCACGGAGCGGATGCGGCGCGTGGAGAACTGATAGCCGGCGCGTAGGCCTAGCCACTTCGCCGGGCGCAGCAGGGCGTCTGTCATGTTCACGATGCTGCGAATGCCGAGGTGACGGAAGTTGAGAATGTCCGCGCCGGTGAAGCCGTTCTGCACTTGGGTCAGTGTCGCGTTGCCGTCCATCTGGATCTGGTGGAAGGCAGTGTGGTTGGTGATCGTGACGGCATCCGCGGGAAACAGGCTGATCGTGAAGTTGGCGTTGGTGACGGGGCGCGTGCCCGTGCCACCGGCGAAGAACTGGCGGTTGGTGGCGGCGCCCAGGCGCGACGTACCGATAGCGGCTTCTTCGCTGGCGAAGTCACGCCGCGTGCCGGCGTAGCTCAACCGGGCGTTCACGGCCAGCCATCGCCCGGCTTCGCCAAACAGATTGGCGCGCCAGTAGGGTGTGTCGCCAGCGTATGGCGAGGTGAGGCGGAAACTGGTGAGCGTCGTATTGTCGGCCGCGTTGAGTCCCGCGCCGACAGCCAGTGAGAGCGGCGAATCCTCTTCATACCGCTGCCAGCCGCGCAGCAGGATGAGTTTCAGTTTCCGGTATTGCAGTTGCGTTCCCAGGCGGAACTCGCGCTGACGCCGGTTGATGTTCGCAAACAGGGGGAACTCATCGCCGCGGTGCTGATCGAAGAAATTCTGCGTGTAAAGGCCGGCGCCTTCCTGCGAGTTGCGGCTGTAGCCAACGAGGAATTGGAACGGGAACGCGGGGAGGAGTGTCAAGTCGTGGTCCTGCCACATCCGGCGCGTGTTCTGCGCATGCGCGGAAGGCAGGAAATTCAAGCCAGGGTTGACGAAATCGTTCAGCCGCCAGTTCATGTCGTAGCGGTACCAGCGGTTGTGCTGAATGCGCAGCGAGGAGAACTGGTAGGGATCGTTGCCGAGCCCTTGTGTGTTCAGCAGGATCTCGTCGAACAACCCGCCGCGGCCCTCCTTGGAGTTGAGGGAGAGCGTGGAGCCGAGCAGGCGCAGGCCGTTGCCGAAGTTGACGTCGGAGCGGTAGGCGGCTTCGTTGCCATTGACGGTGTGGAAGCGCGCGCCCAGCTCAAAGGAGTTGGTTACGTTGTAGCCGTTCCAATCCTCACCGCGGGCGCGGCCGACGGGTTCACCAGTGGGGGCGACTGTGGGCTGGGCCAGCAGCGGGGCTGAGGCGGTCATCAGGAGTGCGATGGTACGGGGATGGATGGCCATGGCGGTTACCTCAGGAAGCGCGGGTCGGAGTTCGATCCGTGGATGCGCACGTGGCACGTGACACAGTTGCGGTAGCGCGGATCGTTCACGTTGTGCGAGCCGGACTGGGTAGGTATGCCTTCACGGGAGAGACCGAAGCCGGAGGCGCCGTTGTGACACTCCAGGCAGAGCGTGAACACGGCCGGCCGCCGCAGCATGCGCGGGTTCATCGAGCCGTGCGGGGCGTGGCAGGTTTCGCAACCCTCCACACGAATCGCCGCATGCTCAAACACGAACGGCCCTCGCTTGTCTGTGTGGCAGCGCAGGCAGGGCTGTTCACCGTCGATCGTGGTCTCAACCATGCGCGGGCGCAGCCCGGACCGCCCGGCAGGCGCCGGCGAGCCATGCGGGTTGTGGCAATCGATGCACTGCACCGCCCCCTCGTTCACGCGGTGCTTGTGCGGCATGGAGAACTGCGACCGGACGCTATTGTGGCAACCGTAGCAGAGGTTCGCCTGCTGTTTGGCCAGCAGGGACTTCGCCGCAGCCGGTTTGTGTATCGAGTGGCACGAGTTGCAGGCCACATCGGCCTGGGTGTGTGACGAGCGCCGGATCTGCGCCCGGCTGATGCTTTTTTCGTGGCAGCCGAGACAGGTGTTGAGCGCTTGGGCAGCGGGCATCAGGGAGAAGGCGCGTGGAATCGTCGTCTTGCCGCCACGCGCTTCCACGTGTGCCTTGGCCGGACCGTGGCAACTCTCACAGCCGGTCTTTTCGGGCGACTCCGCACCGAGAGCGATCGACTTGTAGTGCGGGTTCTTGTAGAAGTTTGACCAGACGTCGGCGTGGCAGGTTTTGCACGCATTCGAACCCACGTAGCCGGTGGAGCTGGGAGTCAGCGGCTGCTGCGCGACCAGCAGGGGCAGGCACAGCAGCAACGCTCCGAATGAGATGCGTCTCAGCACCTATTCAGGATAAGGGCAGGCCCGGGGGGGAGGTTGTTAAACGGTTGTTAAAAGGGTGTAAATGCTGATCGCGGCTAGGCGAAGAAAGCACGCCATGTGGCGACGACGAGGGCGTGGGCGACGATGGAGGCGCCGATGCCGGCATGGGTGAAGGCGCGCCCGCAGGCCAGGCCGATGAAGAAGGTGAGGATGACCCAGTTGTAGTTCGGAAACTGCCGGAACCAGAGGTGGACAAAGCCGAACAGGGCGCTGGCGGCGAGCAGTCCGGGCCAGGCGCCCCACCATTGCGTGAGCCGCTGCTGGAGGATGCCGCGGAAGAAGACCTCTTCGTAGAAGGCGACGAAAAAGAGGAAGGCGATGAAGGTGGCTGGCCCCTTCCACCAGAAACCGGCGGCAGGCTGGAAGTGGGTGAAGTGCAGCCATTGGTTCAGCAACAGGGCCACGGGCATGAAGGCGAGGAAGTAGAGCGCTCCGATCTTGAACGCCCGTGCCGAAGGCAGGAAGGACAACTGAAGAGGCGGGCCACCGGGAGCAAGGAAGGTCACCAGCCCAATTCGGAACCACATGAGCTGGCCCATGGCATCCACGCGCAGGCCGTCCATCGGTTCGACATAAATCCCCTTGAATGTTTTGGCCAGCACAACCGCGGCCATCACCCCCAAGAGGAGGAACTCACGCGCGGGGGATGGCGGCCGCGTTCAAACCAGAAGCACACGACAGCCACGGCCAGCGCAAGCAGCGCGAGGCGTTTCCAGTCGAAGGCGTGAACGGATATGCTGTAGACGCAGTAGGGGACGAGCGCACTGGCAAAGAGCGCAACGGGCCGCCACCGCCGGCGGAGGTGGTCAAATCCGATCGTGAGATAGAAGGTGAGTTCGATCAGAAAGGCGAGCGCAACGGGTACGGCGATGGACGCCGGAACGCGGAGTTGTTGCGAGTAGAAGAACGCGGCTATGGAACCAAGGGCCCAAACGGCAGCCACGACGGCAAGGAAGCTGCGCATCGGATTTCTCATGGTATCACTGGGGACCCGGATGTTTGCCGCCGAGCCTCCACCCAACCTGGCCCGGCTGGTGGCCGAGCGGGAGTCGGGTGAACAGCAGGCGCGGCTACAGTATCTCTATCAGCAGTCGGTGGTGGTCGAGGAGTTTGGCAAGAACGGCTCGAAGGTGGGCGAATACCGTGAGGCGCGCGAGGTCATCTTTTCGCCCACGGGCGAACGCACAGACCAGCTTGTGGGCGCTCCACGGAATCGCCTTGCCCGCCTGCAGATGACCGAGGAGGATTTCCGCGACATCCGCGAAGTCCAGCCGTTCCTCTTCACGAAAGAACTGCTGTGGCTGTACGCCGTGCAGGTGAAGGGCGAAGAGGAGATGGACGGCGTTCCCTGCTGGCGCATGACGGTGAAGCCCAAGCAGGTGTTCGAAGGCCAGCGCCTATTTGAGGGCGAGATGTGGGTGGACCAGCGCGACTATGCCATCGTTCAATCCACAGGCCGCGCGGTGCCGCCCATTTACAAGAAGGGCCATGAGAACCTGTTCCCTCTGTTCACCACCTTCCGCGGCCGCACCAGCGATGGCCACCGCTTTCCGGTGAAGACCTTCGCCGACGACGTTCTGCCCTTCTCCGGTGGCCCGCTCCGTATGAGGATGGTGATCGAATACGCCAACTACCAACGCTTCGGCGCCAGTTCCACGGTGCAGTTCAGCGATGTCGTGGAGCCTGGCACGAAAAAGAAATAGGCCGGAGAGGGCACACCTCTCCGGCCGAGAACTTCTCAGTTCGACTCGCGGGATATTGCATCACCGCCCGGTTCGTGACCGCGGCGGATTTGTGGCGGGCCCTAGGCGCTGAACGAGCTGCCGCAGCCGCAGGTGGATTTCACGTTGGGATTGGAAAACTTGAAGCCGGAGCCTTCGATGCTCTCCACATAGTCGACTTCAGCGCCGTCCAGATACAGCAGGCTGGCCTGGTCGACGAATACCTTGAGACCATCGTAATTCAGGGTCTTGTCCAGCATATTCGGGGCGCTTTCGAACGCCATCGAGTAGCTGAAGCCCGAACAGCCGCCGCCGACGACGGAGATACGCAGCCCGGCGGGCTTGGGCTCCTGCATGTCCAGAATCTCTCTAACCTTATCAACGGCTTTGGTGGTGAGCGTAACCGACATAACCCTTCCTTCCAATCTCCCTGCTGAGATCATACCATATAGTGCAGATTCACGGGTCTGCCGCGGAGTGCGCAGCCTCACCCTAAGAAGATTATAGCCGTTGGATGCCGCACCCCGGCAAAAGGATGCGCCGGGACTATGCGCGAAGCTCCGAAGGGCGGTGCCAGGCGAGCAGTTGTTCGCGCAGCCGCGCGGCTGTGGCGGCATGCTCCGGTTCCAGGGCCAAGTTGCGCGATTCGCCGGGATCGTTGCGGAGGTTGTACAGTTCCGGCATGTCATTTACCCACAGGTTGTATTTCCAGTCGCCGGAGCGGATCATATAGCGCGCTTGCGGCGTTCCCAGGGCATATTCGGCGAAAACCGGGCGCGTGGCCGGGGTTGTGGGGTTCTTGAGCAGGTGAGCAAAGCTCGGCTCGTCGAGTCCATCGGGCACTGGCAAGCCGCAGGCATCCAGGAGGGTCGCGGCCAACCCCACCTGCGACACGGGCGTATGGCACACTGCGCCCGGCGCGATCATCCCTGGCGCCCGGAACAGTAGCGGCACCCCGCATGAAGGCTCGTAGAACTGGTTTTTCTGCCACAAGCCGTGTTCGGCCAGCATCTCGCCGTGATCTGAGGAATAGAGCACCAGCGTGTCTTCGTGAAGGTTCAGTTCGCGCAGCGCCGCCAGCACTCCGGCCAGCGCATGATCGAGGAAAGCGATGTTGGCGTAGTACATGGCAATGCGCTGACGGGCCAAAGCGGGGTCGCGCAACTCGGGCGTGGCGGCGTGGGCACGCGCCGAGGCGGCGATTACCTTGGGCACGCGCGTCGCATCCAGTTTCCCCCAGGTAGGCGGCAGCGGCATGTTCTCGGCTCGGAAGCGGGCCGCCCATTCCGGGGGCGGCATGAACGGGTCATGCGGCTTCAGGTAGGACGAGATGAGGAAGAACGGCTCTTTCGTACCGAAGTTGCGCAGAAAGCGGATGGACTCGCGGGCCACGAACGACTCAAAATGGTCCCGCTCCTCCAGCAGCGAAGCCCGGCCGACGTGCACCAGGCCCTCTCTGTTATCCGCTGTGCGCACGGCTTTCCACGGGTCGCCGAAGTCCTTCCACAGGGCGTCGATCTGCGGATTGCCCGACCCCGAGTTCGGCTTGGCCAGTTCGTCGGCGTAGAGCTTCGCCTTGGGGCCCAGGTATTGGAACCAGTCGTTGAAGTCGAGGCGGTAGTCGAAGCCGTGGGTCTGCGCATCGACGAAGTGCATCTTTCCGATGAGGCCAGTGGCGTAGCCACGCGCGCCAAAGTAGTGAGCCATCGTCTTGATGCGCAACGGCCACGGCGTGGCGTTGTTGAAGACACCGGTGGAGTGGGCGTAGCGCCCGGTGAGCATCGAGGCACGCGAGGGAGTGCAGACAGGATAGGGACAGTAGGCTGAGGTAAAGCGGACGCCATCACGGGCCAGGCCGTCGAGCGTGGGCGTCTGGGCAATTGCGTTGCCGGCGCAACCGAGCGCCGCCGGGCGATGCTGGTCACTCAACAGGTAGAGAACATTGCGGGGGCGCTTGCCCGTGCGCGATTGGGCGGCTTGCAGGGCCAGGGGCGCAGCCGAGGCGCCGAGAAACTGTTTGCGACTGAGGCGCGGCATGGTGCAGTCGATTGTATGACGACCGCGCCGCCCCTGCGCTACTTCTGCTCGAAGAGGTCCTGCCGCGAAATGTGCTCGCCGAGGAACACGACGTCGGAGATGCGCTCGGTGGCGGCAATGTCCTGCAGCACGTTGCCATCGACGATGAGCAGATTGGCTTGCATGCCCTGGGCGATGAGGCCCATCCGTTTATCCACACCGGCAGCGCGAGCGGCCTCGTATGTGGCGGCCTTCAAGGCCTGTGCTGGCGTCGCCCCGGCCTTCACCCAAAGGTGGATCTCCTGGTGGACGGCCGAACCGTGCAATACGGCGAATGCGCCCGATCCTGTTCCCAGCGCCACCGCCTCGCTCTTCTGAAGGGCCTGGACGAGCGCCGCGCGCGACTCCTCGACGCTCATCGGGATGCGGAGATAGGGCTGGAGGAAATCGGGTGGCTTGACAAGCGCAGTGCGGGTGGCTGCAAGCGCCGCCGGAGACGCAACCTGCTCAGCGAGGGTAGTGCTCAGCGCCCCCACCTTCCCCGATCGAGCTTCTTCGAGAGTTTCGCGCAAGGAGAGGGCGGGCATCAGAGGTGTCCTGCCATCGGGGACGAGTTTCGCCAGCGCGCGCTGAAACGCCTCGCCCATCGACGCCGCTCCCGGCAGTTGTCCGGCCGCTGCCGATGTTTCATTGAGCAAGACCTCTGCCCCGAGCCTCTCACCACGATTCACCCGCGATGCGGCGGCCAGGATCGAAGCATCGAGCAGGCCACCCGGCCGCACGGCCGTCACGCCGGCGTAGAGGTGTGCGGCCAGGGCATGCTCGGCGTTCTTTTCCGAGTCATACTCAGCCGGTTTTTCCAGCAACACCCCAGGTGCACCAAGATGCACGTGTAGATCGATTAGCCCCGGCATTACGGTCTTGCCGGAAGCCTCGATCAACTCGGCGCCGATGTCGTCGGCATCGGGCGGCGTCCCCGTGATGATCTGTTCAATGCGCCCGTTCTTGATGAGAATGGACGCCTTTTCGATCACCGTTCCGTCGCCGATAAAGATGCGCCCGCCACGGATCAGCCTGGGGTTGGCGCGCCGGATCTGGCGGTCCAACAGCTTTGACTCGGTGACGTGCTCCTTTGAGTAGGCCTGGTAGCCGCCCATGAGCACGAACGGCAGAAGCACGGCGGCCACCCACAGCTTGGCGTTTCCGGCGATCTTCTGCTCTTTTTCCCAACGGAAGAGCTTGTACGAAATGAACGTAGCCAACACCATGCAGGCAAGCAGTGCGGCAACCGGGCCGAGCGTGGAGGTGATCGATTCTCCGCGCAACAGAATGCGCTGGATGCCGCTGTTCAAATACGACGCCGGCAGGAACTGCGCCGCCGCCTGCATGTAGCTCGGCATCAGGCTGATGGGGATCGTGGCTCCGCTGATGAAGAGCATCGGCATGTAGAGGAGCTGGATAAGAATGTTGCTCTCGGCCATTGAGTTGGCCACCGAGGCGATGATCAGGCCGAGCGCTCGGAACGTGCAGATGCCCACGCTCACCAGGAGGAGGAGTGAGCCGGTTCTGGGCGGCCAGGGCATCCCATAGATAAAGTGTGACAGCCCGAGAATGAGCAATACAGCGGGCAGGTAGAGCACCCAGCCGCTGACGATGTTCGCCACCAGGATCGGCAACGGCGAGATGGGTGTTACTTTGTAGCGGCGCAGAATGTTGGCCTCGCGCTCGGCCACCGTGCGCATGCCGGCGCCGAACAACCCGCTGCCCAGCACGCCGATCACGAGCACCATCGAAATGACGCGCGTCAGCGTGCCGCCGGCCTTGGCGCCCATGAACTGGCCGAAGGCAAAGAAGAAGATGAGCGGGAACAGGTAATTGAAAAACAGAACGCTGCGCTCGCGCATGGCGAGCTTCAACGTGACATTGATGAGTGCGAGATAAGCTTTCATGGCTGTGCGGCGCGCCTATTCGCGCAAACTCTTGCCGGTGAGTTCGATGAATGCGTCTTCAAGCGTGGGGCGCTTCAAGTGAATGTCGGCGAGTTCCACGCCCTGCTGGTCGATCCACTTCACAAGCTCCACCACGGCGCGCGCGGGGTGAGCGCTCGAGACGATCAGCGTTGTGCGGTCTTCATTCCAGACTACCTTTTCGGCGCCAATCGACTCAGGCGGCGTGGGGTTCTCCAAGGGGCGCGCCACCACGATTTCAATGCGCGAGTGCCCCACCGTGCGCTGCTGAATCTCCCGCGGCGAACCGATGGCGATGATGCGCCCCTCGTCCACAATGGCCACACGGTCGCACAACCGCTCAGCCTCCTCAATGTAGTGCGTAGTCAGCAGAATCGTACGTTTCTCAGCCTTCAACTCCTCGATCAGCTTGTGAATCTCCAGCCGCGCCTGCGGGTCCAACCCGGTCGACGGTTCATCGAGAAACACCAGTTGCGGATCGTTGATCATCGCCATGGCCAGCGCCAGGCGCTGCTTCTGCCCGCCGGAAAGCGTGCCATATCCGGAGTTCCGTTTTTCCCAGAGTTGGAGGCGCTTCAGCAGATCGTCGCCGCTTACGGTGCGTGAATAGAAGGCGGCAAATAGCGTCAACGCTTCGGCGACGGTGAGTTTTTCCGGCAGGTTGGTCGCCTGGAGGCAGACGCCGATGCGGTCCTTCAGCGCCGCGGTTTGCACCATGGGGTCGAGCCCCAATACCGAAACTCTGCCTGAAGTTGCCTGCCGCAGCCCTTCGAGAATCTCAACCGTCGTCGTCTTGCCGGCGCCATTCGGCCCGAGCAATCCGAAGACCTCGCCGATGCGGACCTCGAAGTCGATGCCCCGCACGGCTTCAAAATCGCCGTAGGACTTGTGCAGGCCCTGGACGGAAATCGCCAAGCCGTTGTTCAGTGTGCCAGCCATGAGAGATAGTTGCCGACCGCGCTCAACTCGACGTCGCTACAGGAGGAGACGAAACCGGGGTGACTCCATTGTCCCGCACCTGACTGGCGTTCGTCACCGGCCGGCAACTCCGCCCCGCAAGAGAACAAGAATGGCATCGCGTTATTGTGCCAGAACGGCGATGCAGGCGCGGCAGAATGCCGGCAAATCCTCGGGCTTGCGCGAGGTGACGAGGTTCCTGTCCACCACCACCTCGGCATCGGACCATTCCGCGCCGGCGTTGATCACGTCATCCTTGATGGCGAAGAAACTGGTCGCCTTGCGCCCCTTCAACATGCCCTCAGCCGAGCACAACACCCACGGGCCATGGCAGATGGCGGCGATGAGCTTGCCCTGCCGGCTCAACTCGGCCACCAGAGCACCGGCTTTGGGATGACGGCGAATGTGGTCGGGGGCAAAGCCGCCCGGCGCCACAACGCCGTCGAAATCGGCCGCCGACACCTGGTCATAGGATTTCTGCGCTACGCACGGATAGCCGAGCTTGCTCGGATAGGTCTTCCCCGCCTCGGCCCCCACTGTGATCACTTCCGCGCCCGCCTCCTGAAAGCGGTAGAGCGGATACCAGACCTCCATCTCCTGATAGAGCTGGTCAACGAGGATGGCAATGCGTTTCCCTTTGAGTTCCATGGCAATCACTCAGTGTACCGTGGCCCACGCGGCGGCTCGATGCAATGCGCGACAATACGGAGATGCTGCCAGCTACCATTCGCACACTTGTGCTGGCAACACTCCCCGTCGCGTGTTTTGCCCAGCTCGTCCCGGCCACCTTCCAGGTGCCGCGGACATACGTTACCAAGACCTACAAGCTCGTCCCCCTCGGGCCCGGCCTGGAAAAGCAGGACTACGACGCCTACATGAGTTCCATTGATCACCTCCGCTCCACGTTTAGCGGCGGCGGTTGGCCTCACGCCGGCCTCACGATGGAGGAGGCGCTGAAAGATGTCCAGGGCGAGAAGGCCCGCTTCGACGCGCGCAAGTCATTCACCTATGCCGTGCTCACGCCTGACGGCTCCAAGGAGCTCGGGTGCCTCTACATCAAACCCAGCCCCAAGCAGGGCTATGACGCCACGGCCACCATCTGGGTGACCAAGGCGATGTACGACGCAGGATTTGAAGCCACCCTGGTCAAGGACATGAAGCAGTGGTTGCGCGCGGCTTGGCCATTTGAAAAAATTGCCTGGCCGAAGCGTGAGATTCCCGCCGAGGAGTGGAAGAAACTCCCCGACAAATCGAAGTCTTGAGGAGGCCCTTATGTTCCGCTGCGCGCTCTCACTGTTGATGCTGGCCGGGCTACTGCCCGGCGAGACGATCTACCGGCAGTCGGGTTTCTCGCCCGGCGCCGATGGCTGGACGGTGTGGAGCGCGCGGCCGGAAACCCGACCCAACGCCTTCGTTGAGCGGCGTGTGAACCGAGGCGAAGCCGGCTCGCTCGCCATCGGCGGCGCCAGCAACGCGGCCGAACACGGCGGCTGGGAGCGCAACGTGGCCGGCATCACGCCGGGCGGGTGGTATCGGTTCACCGCGCACTACCAGACCGATTCCGTTGCCGCCGAGAACTGGCAGGTGGTGGCGCGGCTCGATTGGCGTACGGCCGCGGGCAAACGCACTGGCCAGCCGGAATACGTCGCGCATGCCCGCCGCGAAGGAACCTGGACACGGCTCACCACTCAGGTTGCCGCGCCCAAGGAGGCCGCCGGCGTCGTCATCCAGCTCTACCTCAGCAACGCCCCCACGGGCACAGTTTGGTGGGACGACCTCACGCTCGAGAAGATTGCCGATCCCGGTGCGCGCACCGTTCGCGTCTCCACCGTGAACCTTTATCCGCGCGGCACCTCCGGCTCGGCCGAAAGCGTGACCCAATTTCTCGACACGATCGAGAAGAGCGTACCATCCGGAGTCGATGTCATCCTGCTGCCGGAGGGAATCACTGTTGTCGGCACCACGAAGACCTATGCCGAAATCGCCGAGACAGTTCCCGGGCCGACAACGCTTCGCCTCGCTGAGGTCGCCCGCAAGCGGAAGGCCTACGTGGTCGCCGGAATCTACGAACGCGAAGGCACGACGCTGTACAACACAGCCGTGATGCTCGACCGCAACGGCAACCTCGCCGGGAAATACCGCAAGGTCTACCTGCCGCGCGAAGAAGTCGAGAAGGGCCTTACGCCTGGAAATTCCTACCCGGTGTTCGCCACCGATTTCGGAACAGTTGGCCTGATGATCTGCTATGACGTCTTCTTCAGCGACCCGGCACGCGCGTTGGCCACCCAAGGCGCAGAGATGATTCTCATGCCCATTTGGGGCGGCGACGAGAGCCTTGCCAAGGCGCGGGCGATCGAGAACCAGGTGTTCCTGATCTCCTCCGGCTACAATCACCCCACCTACATCATGGACCCGGCGGGCGAACGCCTTAGCGAAGCCCGCGACCGCGGCACGGCGGCCACCGCCACGATCGACCTCAACCGCAGCTACGCCGATCCCTGGTTGGGTGACATGCACACACGCCGGTGGCGCGAGCAGCGCGTGGATGTGCCCGTGCCGTCGCCCGGGTTGGAGCGCTAACAGCCGCTTACCGCACCAGATGCCCGTACCGATTGGCACGCCCGAGCCGGTCGAAAAACCGGCACACGAGGCTGGTCAGATCCTCCACGGGGTCGACCTTCGCGTCACCCAACATGCTCGCGTAGACGCTCAGCACAAACGGACGGTTCGCCAGATACACGATTCCCACCTGGTTCTTTACGCCGGGAATGCCGCCCGTCTTCGACGCAATCGCCGTCCCCTCGGGCACGGCTTTGTTCATTCCGCCCTTCACCAGGCGCATAATGTCGAGCATCGCTTTGCAGTCTTCGGCCGGCGCCGCTGTTCCGCGATAGAGCATCTCCACGAGGCGCGCCATCTCGACCGGCGATGCGATGTTCTCGCGGTCCGCGCGCCCGGCTTCGGCGTCCATCATCACGCGCTGCAGGCGGATGGCGTGGAAGCCCAGGTCCTCCAGAATCCGGTTCACCCGCTCCATGCCCACCATGCGGATGCAGCGGTTGGTCGCCGTGTTGTCGCTCGTCTCGATCATTGCGGTCATCAACTCGCGAACCGTGAGCGTGAGCGGCCCCTTCTCGATGGTCGGGTTCAAGTGTCCGCTGCCGCCTACCATGTCTTTCTTTTCCAGCGTCACCTTGTCGTCGATCTTGAACTCGCCGGCCCGCATCGCCCGGAACATGCCGATGAGGATCGGGATCTTGATTGAGCTCGCGGTGGCAAACTGCGTCTCGCACTGAAAACAAATGGTGCGACCGGTCGTCAGGTCGATGGCCGCCAGCCCCACTACGCCATCGAGCGCTTGCGCGTAACCGGCGATCTGTTTGTCCAACTTGTTCTCCCACAACTGCGCCACTTCGGGCGGCTGGGCAAACAACGGCAGGGAGACGAACAGAGCCAGGACGAAGCGCATTCGCCGATTGTAGCGATAATGACGAGGTGATCCAATCAGAGCCAGTACGGCAGAGCCTGCCGCTGGAAGGCGTCGTTGTGCTCGACTTCACCCGCGCCGTCGCCGGCCCCTTCTGCACCATGCTGATGGGCGACCTCGGCGCGCGCATCATCAAAGTCGAAGAGGCCGGACGCGGAGACGAAACGCGCGCCTGGGGACCGCCGTTCGTGGAAGATTCGCAGGGACGCAAGTGGAGCACCTACTTCGTCTCCATGAACCGCAACAAGCAGAGCATCGCGATCGATCTGAAATCGGCTGAGGGTCTGGCGGCGGCATGCGAACTCGCCCGCCGCGCGGACGTGGTCATCGAGAATTTCCGGCCTGCCGTGGCTGACCGCCTGGGCATCGGTTACGCCGCGTTGTCGGCCTCCAACCCCGGTCTCATCTACTGCTCTGTTTCCGGATTCGGACAAACCGGTCCATGGAGCGCGCGGCCGGGGTACGATCTCATGGTGCAGGCTTTGTCTGGATTCATGCATACCAGTGCCGCGCCCGGCGGCGAACCCGTGAAGGCCGCGTTTCCCGTGGCTGACGTGCTTACCGGCCTGTTCGCCGAGCAGGCAATCCTAGCAGCGCTGTACGCACGCGAACGCTCCGGTGCCGGCCGCCGCATGGAAGTGAACCTCCTCCACAGCATGCTCGCCGCCATGGCCCCTCAGACAGCGGCGTTTCTCATGACGGGCGAGGAACCGCCGCAGGTGGGGCACGCCCAGCCCAACATCGTGCCTTACCAGGCCTTCCGCTGCGCCGACGGCTTTGTCGTCGCCGGCGCTCCCAACGAACGGCTCTGGGAACGTTTCTGCCGCGCGTTGGAACGACCGGAGTGGCTCGCCGATCCGCGCTTTGCCTCGAATCCGCTGCGTAACGAGCATCGCGCCGAACTGGTGAATGAGATCGAATCTGCCATCTTCCGCCAGCGTTGCGCCGATATGCTCGAAGTGCTCATGCGGCATGAAATTCCCTGCGCGCCCGTTTCACGGGTAGGCGACATTCTCACCGAACTCGAGGAGCAAGGCGGCTTCATGGCCTCCTTCGGCGACCACGAATTCACCGCCACCACCATGGCCCACCCTGCGCGCATTGAGGGCGCGGCCTTCCGCTATCGCCGCCCTCCCCTCATCGGCGAGCACACGCAGGTTATCTTGGATTCTTTGAAGGACGACTCGGATGGACTTTGAAAAACTCGGCGTCTTCTACCTCGGACGCCACTACGACCTCGACACCCGCCAGCAGAAACCGGAGCCCCTGCTCTATGATTCGCGCGACCTCGTGACCCACGCCGTGTGCGTCGGCATGACGGGCAGCGGCAAGACCGGGCTCTGCATCAGCCTGCTGGAGGAAGCCGCCATCGACGGCATCCCCGCCCTCATCATCGACCCCAAGGGCGATCTCTCCAACCTGCTGCTCACCTTTCCCGATCTGCGCCCTGAGGATTTCGCCCCCTGGGTGAACCTCGACGACGCCGCTCGCAAGGGCATCCCCACCGCTGATTTCCCGCGCCAGCAGGCTGAGCTTTGGGCCACCGGTCTCGCCAAGTGGGGCCAGTCGGGCGAGCGCATCCGCATGCTGCGCAATGCCGCTGAGTTCGCCATCTATACGCCGGGCTCCAACGCCGGCATCCCGGTGTGCGTTCTGAGGTCGTTCGACGCCCCCACGGGGGCCGCGGCCGAGGACCGCGAACTCTACACCGAGCGCATTCAGGCCACCGCCACCTCCTTGCTCGGACTACTCGGCATCGAAGCCGACCCCATCCAAAGCCGCGAGCACATTCTGCTGTCCAACATTCTCGACAACGCCTGGCGCGACGGCGCCAGCCTCGAACTGGGCCAACTCATCCAGCAGGTGCAGTCGCCGCCATTCGAGCGCGTCGGCGTCCTCGAGCTGGAAACGTTCTACCCCTCGAAGGACCGCATGCGCCTGGCCATGCAGCTCAACAACCTGCTCGCCTCGCCCGGCTTCTCGCAATGGATGGAAGGCGTACCTCTCGATATTGGCAATCTGCTCTACACGCCCCAGGGCAAACCGCGGGTGGCCATTCTCTCCATCGCGCATCTTTCCGACGCTGAGCGCATGTTCGTCGTGTCGCTCGTCTTGAACAACACCCTGGCCTGGATGCGCCAGCAGGCCGGCACCACCAGCCTGCGAGCCATCCTCTACATGGACGAGATTTTCGGATACTTTCCGCCTGTCTCCAACCCGCCCTCGAAAATGCCCCTTCTGACCCTGCTCAAGCAGGCGCGAGCCTTTGGCCTCGGCGTCGTGCTTGCCACGCAGAATCCGGTCGACCTCGACTACAAAGGCCTCTCCAACGCCGGCACCTGGTTCATCGGACGCCTTCAGACCGAGCGCGACAAGGAGCGCGTGCTGGAGGGCCTCGAAGGGGCCTCCACCGCCGCCGGAGGGAGATTCGATCGCGGCCGCATGGAACAGACGCTGGCCGGGCTCGGCAGCCGCGTGTTCCTCATGAACAATGTTCACGACGATGCCCCCACAGTCTTTGAAACCCGCTGGGCCATGTCCTATCTGCGCGGACCGCTCACGCGCCAGCAGATCAAGCAGCTCGCACCTCTCACAAGAGCGGCGGCCTCGGCGCCATCAGGGGCTGTTGGAGGAGTGGCCGCAACCGCGACGGCGGCGGCAACCGCCGCCCACCCCCCAACCACTGCCTCCGCCGCACCCATCACGGAACCGGCGGAGAAGCGCGTCATAGCCGTGGCGACGATTCGCTTTAGCGACACGAAGACCAAAATCGATGAGGAGCGCACGGTTGCGTTCGCCGCCGCCATTGCCGGCAACACCAACCTCCCCAAGTGGGACGAGGCGGAGGAGGCCGACGAGAGCACGGCGGGCGATGCGGTGCCGGCCAATCTCCTCACGAAGTGGCAGCGTGAGTACGCCACCTGGCTCGCCAATAGCCAAACCGTCGAGGTGTTCCGCAGCGCGAAGTACAAAGTGAACTCCCAGCCTGGCGAAAGCGAGCGCGACTTCAGGCTGCATCTCCAGCAACTGGCCCGCGAGGAGCGCGACCGCGAGGTCACACGCCTGCGCGCCAAATACGCCCCCAAGATCGCCGTCCTCGAGGACCGCGCCCACCGCGCCGAGGCCGCCGTGCAGCGGGAGCAGGAACAGGCCAGCCAGCAGAAAATGAGCATGGGCGTGGACATCGCCAAAGGTGTGCTGGGCGTGCTGTTCGGTGGCGGCAGGAAATCGAGCCTTGGTGGACTCGGAACGGCGGCAAAGAGCTACGGGCGGACCAAACGGCAGTCCAGCGACGTGGACCTGGCCGCCGCGAACCTGGATCGCGTCAAAGAGCAACTGGCCGAGTTGCAGGCCGAACTGGAGGCCGAGGTGGCTTCGTTGCAGGCGGCTTACGATGGCGGCGTGGATGACGTTGAAGCTGTGGTCATCCGCCCGAAGAAGACGGCCATTCAGGTGAAGTCAATGGTATTCGCCCGGGGATAAGGGAGCGCATTACACACGCGAGTACATGACGCGGCCTTCCACGACGGTGAACCGCACGCGCGCCTCAGGCAGCTTCTCCGCTGGTGACTTCGACACGTCCCGATCGAACACCACGAAATCAGCGCGCTTGCCGGGGGCGAGCGTTCCCGTGATGTCCTCCTGAAATCCCGCAAAGGCCGAGCCGGCCGTGTGAGCGAGAACGGCGTCTTCCAGTTGAATTTTCTGCTCGGGCACCCATCCACCCGGGTTGGCATCATCCAGCGTTCGACGCGTCACCGCGGCGTAGAGGGCCATCAGCGGCTCGGGTGGGGCGACGAACCAATCGCTGCCGAACGCCAGCCGCGCTTTGGCGTCCAGCAGAGAGCGGATCGCGTAACTGGTTTTGGCGCGGGCCGGGCCAACCACGCGGGTGGCCCAGCGGCCGTCGTCAATGGCGTGATACGGCTGCACGCTGGCGATCACCCCCAAAGCGGCAAACCGGGCGATATCCTGTGGCCGCAAGTGCTGCGCATGCTCGACGCGAAAGCGGCGGTCACGCTGGCCATTCTCCCGAGCCACCCGTTCGTAGGTATCGAGCAGGAGGTGGTTGGCACGGTCGCCGATCGCGTGGATGGCCAGCTGCAATCCCGCCTTGTCCGCGCCCAGCACCCAATCGTAGAGCTCATACTCATTGGTCACCATGAGGCCCCTGTCATGAGGCGCATCAGCGTACGGCTCTTCCATCGCCGCCGTGTGCGAACCAAGCGAGCCGTCGACGAAGCCCTTGAGCAACCCCGGCCTCATCCACGAATCGCCGCGGCCGTTCTGCTTGATCCACTCGCGCAGCTCTTTCCACTGGCCAAGCGGCGTGGCGGCATAGATTCGCAGGCGCAGCCGCCCTTCTTTGCGGAAGTTGTTGAGGATGTCCAGGTCATCGAGGGCCCCCATGTGATGGATGCCTGTGACGCCGCGCTCCAGCAGGTGGGTCATGGCCGCGTCCAGGGCCAGGCCGCGCAGCATCTCCGAGGGTTGGGGGATGGATCCTGTGAGCAGATCCATGGCGTTGTCCTTGAGGATGCCCGTCGGCTCACCATCGGGCCCGCGGACGATCACACCACCAGGAGGATCGGGCGTATTGCGGTTGATGTTGCCAACGCGAAGCGCGGGCGCATTGGCGAGCCCCATGTGCCCGTCCAGGCGTGTGACCCAAACCGGGTGGTTGCTCGTCATGGCGTCGATCCACTTGCGCTCGGGCAATTCCCCGCCCCACCGCTGGTGATCCCAATCCCCCCCGAGAATCCACTCCCCGCGCGGCTGATCGGCGGAGTAGTCGCCGAGGCGGCGCACAAACTCCTCTTTCGAGCTACATTCCCGGAGTTGCACCTGCTTCAGCCGGCGGCCGCCTTCGAACACATGCACGTGCGCATCGATGAAGCCGGGCGTCACCGTCGCGCCGCCGGCGTCGATGACAGTCTCCGCCTTGGCCTGTTCGTCGAAGGCGACAATGCGCCCTTCGCGCACAATCATCGACGAGGCCCACGGCAGCTTGGGGTTGCCCGTCCAGATGCGGGCGCTGTGCAGATAGATCTGGGCCGGGGGCTCACCCGCACAACCGCCCATCAGCAGCGCCGCGGCCCCGGGAATAAAGTCGCGCCGCCGCATTACTTCATCGGGGAGTAGTCGGTGGCCTCCATGTAGACCGACTCCACCTTCGCCGTCAGCTTCCCATTCACTTCGCTCGCGTCACGAGCTTTGATCCACTCCGGGTCGACACGAAAAGCATCCCAACTCTTCTTGGCGGCTTCGCGGCTCTCGTGAGCCACAACGTAGATGAGCGTGTTGGCCTTGAGCGGGTCGTCGCTCGGCGCCCAGTAGGCGACGTTCTTCATGCCGTGCTTCTCGAAGAGCTTGAGCGTGTGGTTTCGAAACCGGGCGTGGAGGGCTTCGATTTTGCCCGGTGCCGCGGTATAGGTTCTCAGTTCGTAGACACGGGAGGTCTTGGCATCCATCTGGCCGGCTCCATATCCGATCACCAGCGCCAGCAAGGCGATCAATGTGCTTGGTAGGAATTTCTTCATGGTGGGTACCCTGGATTGCCATTGTGACACAGCGGCCTACCTTGAGCGCGGTCGCCGTCGACCATCGCCGATTCATGCACACCGGCGATAGGAATTCGGCCTGTGCTGCCGGGGTAGCGATCAACGCGGGGCCTGTGCCGGATTGCCCAGCGTCTGGTCACAACGCCCGGTTCTCATTCCACCTGCCGCAGACCGTTCCCTCCGTGTACGATGGCCCGTATGCATGCCCACCGGTTGGTGCCGATCTTGAACGTCTCGAATTTCCAGGACAGCGTCGCCTGGTTTGAAAAGCTGGGCTGGAAGAAGGCCTGGGACTGGCACGAACCTGCCAGCTTCGGCGGTGTCCGCTCCGGCGCCTGCGAGATCTTTCTGTGCGAAGGCGGGCAAGGCGGCCGCGGGCGCAGCCCGCTTGTTCAGACCTTTGGCGTCGAGGGCGGCACGACAGGAGACAAAGGTGTCTGGATGTCGGTGTGGGTCGAGGATGTCGAAACGGTGCACCGCCACTGTTTGGAGCAGGGGATTGAGGTCGCCCTGGCGCCTACCGACATGCCCTGGGGCCTGCGCGAACTGCATATCCGCCATCCCGACGGCCACATCTTCCGCATCGGCCAGCCCTTGGCTTCGTAGGCGCAGTGCGCAGTCTCCTCGCCGCCGCGTACGCCACGGTGGTTCAGCTGAGCGGCATCCCTAAGCGCATCCCCCAAGTGGACCGCGCCGAATCAAGCTGGGCGACTGGATGAAAGCAGCCGACGCGTTCCCTTGGCGTTCGATCGCTTCCATCGCGAGGGCGGGGAACACAAAAACGGGATCACCCTTTGCGATGGGCGTGTCGACTTCCCCTAGAGTGCCCGTTCAACTCCGATCGCTGCCGCCAGCAGGAGTGCATCCTGCCCACGGGCGGCGGTGATCTGCAACCCAAGGGGCGGCCCATCGCAGGGCATGGGAATCGTCACCGCGGGAACGCCGATTCCCGTCCACGGCGCGTTCATGCGCGGATTCCCAGTCGAATTGAGGGTGTGCGGCGCGGGCCCGGGCGCGGCAGGCGTCAATACAAATGGCCAGCGCTCGAAGAACATCGCCATCGCCTCACGCGCATTTGCCAGCGTAGCCAGCGCGGCATAGTAGTCCTCCTGCGGGGTTGCCATCCCCTGCTCCACCAGCGCGGCGAGTTTGAGCCCGATGGCGCTTCCGTACTGACGCCACAGCACTTCGTGTGTCCGGGCGCCCTCATAGCGGTTGATGACGGTCACGGCCTCCCTGGCTTGCAAGAAAGGCTCCGGCAAGGCTGCTGACCGGATCTGCCATCCCGACTCGATGAGCCGTTCCACGGCTGCGCTCATTGCCTGCGCCATCGTGTCATCGGCATCGAAGCCCGCCGCTGGAATCGCCGCGCGCAGCGGAGGCGTTTCGGCCATCGTATGGCCGAGCGCGCACCACAGCAGTTGCATATCCCGGGCAGTCTCCGTGAACAGGCCCACGGTGTCGAGCGATGGCGCAAAAGCACGCACTCCGTCGACACTCAATGTTCCGAAGGTCGGTTTAAAGCCGCAAACACCACAGTAGGATGCGGGCCGGATCACCGAGCCCTGGGTCTGCGTGCCCACGGCAAAGGCAGCCATGTGAGCAGCCACGGCCGCCGCCGAGCCGCTCGAACTTCCGCCCGGTGTATGCCCCGGCGCCTTCGGATTTCTCGTCGGGGCCGGATCGTAGTAGGCAAAGGCCGTTGTGTGCGTCTTGCCAAGCAGCATCGCATCCAACCCGCACAATTGCGTCACAACCGCCGCGTCGACCTCGCCCCTTGCGCCCGGCAAACAACGGCGAACCGTATTCGGTGGCCATGTCCGCCGTCTCGATGATGTCCTTCACCCCAAACGGCACGCCGGATAGCGGCCCTTGGCCGGCAGCGCGCGGGTTCACTTCGACCCACGCCTGGATCTTTCGTTCAAACTCCTCGATGTTGGCCAGGAAGTACTCCGGCCGCAATTCCCCGCGCAGACAGCGCTCAAGCGTTCCGCAGGCTGCAGGCATGCAGGCGCTCCAGTCCTTCGCGAAATGTCTCGGGCGGCGTGATCAGGCTCACAATGGCCCAGGGCTCCGATTCGAAATCGTAAAAGTAGCCTGGTTGCACGAGAACTTCATCCTCCAGCAACGCCCTCATCCAATCCTCCTCCGAACGGGTGGCGGGCAGCCGCAGACAGGCATACCAGCCAGCTTCCACACGGAGCGGCGAGACCCCGGCTTCGCGCAGAATACCCAGGTTCGCCCGCGTACGCCCGACGGTTGCGTCTACATACTCTGGACGCGATGCAAGCCATCTGGTTGCGGCGTATTGCACCGGAGCGCTGACGCTCAGATATGTGTCGGCGATCAGTTCCAGTCTGCGCGCCGCCGAGTCCACCACCTCCGCCGGCCCCGACAAGACCGTCCACGCCAGCTTCATCTGCGGCAACCCGCACACTTTCGACAGGCCGCTGAGCGTGAACGTCAAACACGGTAGTGGACTCGCCGCTGTGCTTACCGCCGGCTCAGCCTCCAAAGCGAAATCGCGAAACACCTCATCGCATATGAGGGCCAGCGAGTGGCGGGCGCACAACTCCGCCAGCGCCTCGGCGTTGCGCAGGTAATGGCCTGTCGGGTTATTCGGACTCACCACCACAACGGCGCGCGTGCGTTGCGTGATTCGCTCGGCCAGTGAATCCAGGTCCAGCCACCAACCCTCGTGATAGTAGAGCGGGTACTGCTTCACACCGACGTTTTGCAACCCCGCCAGAAATTCGAACAACGGGTAGCTTGGCCGCGGCGCGAGGATTTCATCGCCGGGGTCGCACAGCAACTGCATCAGGTAGGAATAGGCCTCCGACGTGCTGGCCGTCAGCATGACGCGCTCCTGCCTGATCGCATGCCCGTAGTAGGCGCAAACCGCACCGCGCGCTTCGGCAAGCCCCCATGGTTCGGGATCGTACCGCAGGGCCCGCGCATCGATGAGCGGTTCCAGTTCAGCGGTCACCAGTCCCGCCCGCGTCGGGTTTGATTCGGTCAGATCAAGCAGCCGCCGCCCCTCGGCCCTGTGAGTAGCCACGGCGCGTGAAATTGCATTTGGCTCCGCATTCCAGGGCAGCCGCTTCGAAAACACCGCTATTGCACCGCCAGGCCCAACTGGCCGGAGAGAAACTGCATGATGTCGGCGGTCTCCTCAATCTTCTGCGTCACGCCCATGCCCGCCGAATGGCCTGCCTTCATGTCATACAGCAACACCACAGGACGGTCCGACGCCGTCGCCTCCTGCACCAGCGCCGTCATCTTGCGCGCGTGCAGAGGCGCCACCCGCGTGTCGCCGTCACCGGTCTTGAACATGACGGCCGGATACTTCGTCCCCTTTTTCACGTTGTGGTACGGCGAGTATTTGAGCAGATAGGGAAATTGCTCCGCGTTGTCGGCCGTGCCATATTCGGGCACCCAGAAGCGGGCGACCAGGAACTTGTCGTAGCGCAGCATGTCCAGCAGCGGCACCGCGCAGACGACAGCTTGATACAACTCCGGCCTCTGCACCATCGCCGCCCCCACGAGCAATCCGCCGTTGCTGCCCCCATAGATGCCCAGTTTCTTTGCGCTAGTGTGCTTACTGGCAATCAGCCATTCCGAGGCAGCGATGAAATCGTCGAAGACGTTTTGCTTGTTGGCAAGCATCCCCGCCTTGTGCCACTCCTCGCCATACTCGCCGCCGCCGCGCAGATTGGCCAGGGCAAATACGCCGCCGCGCTCGGCCCACATGACCGCCGTCACTGACAGCGCCGGCGTGTTGGAAACCATGAACCCGCCGTAGCCGGTCAACAGCGTCGGAGCCGTGCCGTCGAGCTTGAGCCCCTTATTGTGCAGCAGGAACATGGGGACTTTGGTCCCGTCCTTCGACGAATAAAACACCTGTTTCAGTTCGAGCGAAGCTGAGTCGATCGGCAGCTTTGTCTGGTTCCACACGGTCTGGGTTTTCGCCTGCAAATCGGCGCGGTAGATCGACTGGGGAATATGGAACGACGTGAACGAGTAGAACAACTCGGGATTCCCCCACTCGCCGGAGAGGCTGGATACCGAGCCGATCGCCGGCAGCGGGATCTCCCGCTCCAGTTTCCCCGACGGCAGGTAGGCAAGCAGCTTTGATTTCACATCCTCCAACGCCAGCACGAGCAGCCGCCCGCCCACCGCCGTGAAGCCGTCCATCACATACTTCTGCTCGGGAATCACTTCGCGCCAGTGTTCCGGCTGCGGCTTGGCCGGGTCCACTTCCACGATCCGGTTCCGCGCGGCCTTGTAGTTTGTCATCACGAAGAACCGATCGCCAGCCGGATAAGCCTGAAATCGAGCAGGAATGCCGGTGATGAGCGGCCGGATCGGTCCGTTGGCTTTGGCGTCCTTGATGAACACCTCCACCTTGTCCGCCGCAGAACCCTCGATGACCACAATCACCAGCCAGCGCCCATCGTCGCTCAGGTAGGTGTACATCAGGTTCTTGGCGCCATACTGCTGGCCGAAGATCTCCCGGCCGGGGTGGGGCTCGTCGAAGTTCCGTTCATAGACGCGCGGCTTGTCGTCGCCGCTAGTGGCGTAGAAATAACCCGACTTGTCGGGCTTGATCGAGACGCTCATGTAGCGCGCTTCGGGCAATTCGTCGCGCAGGTCTTCCTTGGTGGCAACCTGCCGGAAGCGCACGCGGATCTCATCCTTGCCCCCTTCGCGAACGCCGTAGGCCACCAGCGCGGCATCGAGCGAGATGTCCTCAATCACAATCGAAGTGTTCGGATCCTTGCTGAACCTGGCCGGATCAAGCAGCACCTCGTCGGGGCCGTTCAGCCCCTGGCGCGTGATTACCTCATGTTGCTCGGCATCGGCTGCACGCCGGCGAAAGAAGTAGCGTCCGTTGCGCTGGCTGGGTGTGGTCAGCGCTTCGGCCCGGTTCAGTTCGGCGGCTCGCTTCATGAGCACGTCCCGGCCCGGGTACTTCTCGATCACAGACTTCGTATGCGCGTTCTGATCCTTCAGCCAGGCCCGTGTAATGGGTGAGTCCTGATCTTCCAGCCAGCGGTAGTTGTCGACGACTCGCACACCATGGAGCGTCTCCTCCACTGGCTTCTTCGTGGTCGGGGGTGGGGCTGCAAAGGTGGGGAAGGCCAAAGCGGCAACTCCTGCGAGGATGAACGCGTTGTTCATTGCGGGCGCTCCTGAGAATTCGAAAAGAACACAGTAACGGGCTGGATGGGCAGTCCCGCGCGCTTGCGCCGCCGCAATTCAACCACGGCGTGCAACCACGCACGGACCAGTGACACGAACCCTGGACGCATTCCTCTATGATGGCAGGAATCGGCTGGCGCAGTCCGCGCCACGCCGTGCTTAGTAATACAGCTTCAGCCCGAACTGAATGATGCGCGCTGGACCTGCCGCGGTCACTACTCCGAAGTTCGGCTGGCCAAAGGTCGTCGCCGGATCGCGGAACGTGGTCAGGTTGAACGCATTGAACATCTCCGCACGGAACTGCAGCCGGATCGATTCCGTCATGGGGAAGTTCTTCAGGATCGACAGGTCCCAGTTGTAGAGCGGCGCGCTCGGGTTGTCGGGCAGGAACCGGCCCACATTGCCGAATGTGAACTGCGGTGCGTCCACGAACGCGGCCGTGTTGAACCACCCGTTGATGCGGTCCTTCACCGACCCCTGCGACTCCGAACTCAGCCCCGTCGAGTTCGGCCGTTGCCCGCCTCCCTGGCTTGCCGTCGTGTTCACACGCGAACTGATGCTCAAAGGCTGTCCCGATTGCAGCGTGGTGATCCCGTTCAGGCTCCAACCGCCAACCACCTGGTTCAGCACGCCGCCCTGGTTCAACAGCGCCTTTCCCTTGCCGAACGGAAGGTCCCACTGGTAGTTAAATGTGAGGTTGTGCGGAATGTGCGACGCCGAGACCGAACGGTCTAGGTCGCGGCGATTGTTGTTGGTGTAGCCCGGGTTCGGATCCCCAAGGAAACCAGCCACAGAGGAGACATCATCCATTGTCTTCGAAAAGGTGTATGCGGCCAGAAATTGCAAACCCGTCGAGTATCGCTTGCGGAACTTCACCTGCAAGGCGTGATACGACGAGTGCGCCATCGTGCCCCACTGCTGTGTCAAACCGGTCAGCCACGGGTACGGGCGCAACAACTGTCCGCGGGTCGTCGTGGCGCGCCCCAGGTTCGTTGCCGCCGGCACGTAGCCGAAGAAAGGATTCTGCACCACCGCGTTCAACTCGTTTCCCAACGCCAGCGCCGCGTCGGGGATCTGGTTGAAATTCGTATTCGCCTGGAGTTTCACCCCTGCGTTACCCGCGTAGGCGATATCGAATAGCATGTTCTCCGGCAGTTCGTACTGAATATTGAAGTTCCATTGCGCGGAATAGGGCACCCGGTCATAGCGGAAGTTGCCGTTGATGCCCTGCCCAATGAAGCTCAACAGGCCATTTTGCCCGTTTTCAGGCGCGATGAATCCGTCTGGAAACGGATTGCTCAGCGTCGCATACGGCGTCCGGCCGCCGTCGATGGACGACGTGAACGGAGTAATGGAGTTGAATCCCAGTGCGCCGGCATTGGTCGCGTTTGGCCCGATGCCCGTCGTCGGCGCATAAAAGACTCCAATGCCCGACCTCACGACGAGCCGGTTCGTCACCTTGTACGCGAGCCCAATGCGCGGCCCGAAGTTGTTGCGGTCGAGGTCGCGCACTCCGCGCGGGGCGCCTGGCGTCCGCGTGCCGGCAAACACAAGTCCGCCCCGCATCGGCGCCACACCAGGCACGCGAAGAGGCAGTTCCGCATTCAGGTCAAACCACGAGGCGCGGTCAAACCGCTCGGTCTGGGGGAAATCCGCGTCCCAGCGCAATCCCAGATTCACCGTCAGCCGGTCACTCAACTTCCAATCGTCCTGAAAGTAGAACGCCGCGTACTTCACCTGCAGCGCCAACACTGGCTCCGACCGGATCTGTCCGCCTGTGGGCAGGCCCAGCAGCATGGAGGCCATCGCGTCGCCCCCGCCCGCGGCGTTGAATGTGCGCCGCGTGAAACCGTCGGCAAACGTGTAGTTGCCTGCGGGATTGTTCGGCCGGAAATTCGACGCCCGGTTCAGCCGGTAGGTGCCGCCCAACTTGATCGAATGGTTCCCGATCAGTCGCGCCAAGTCGCCCACCCATGTGTGCGTCTCAAACTTGTTCCCGATGATGTAGCTCGACTCCGGACCCAATTGCGCATACCCGGTCGAGCTCACCGTGGGAAAGATGGGAAACTGCGCCACCGCGTCCAGAGCCGAGGGAAACCCGATCTCGCTCGGTTTGATCGTCAACTCCAGCGGACCGCGCGGATTGGAGTGGTAGGAGTACCCATAGTTCCCGTGCAGCACCCATCCACCCACCAGGTAGGAATCGTCGATCGTGCCGCTGCGGTTTCTCGCCCCGGTGAATCCCGGCGTGCCCGTAGCCGCGTTGCCGAAGTGGTTGGCCTGATTTGTAGTCGCGTTCTCCCAGGAGAAACGGCCAAACAGGTTTTGCCGATCCGAAATTCGGCGGTCGATCTTGAAGCTTAGATTATTCCGCCCCGTGCTGCTTCCCGCCTGCGAGAAGTAGTTGTTGATAATCCCGGCCCGGCTCGCCGCCGGGTAGAACGACATCATCTTCAGCCCGACTGGGTTAAACCGCGCCTGGGGAATGCGGTTGCCCGCGAACGGAGTGCGCACACCCGAGGCGTTGATCGTCGTCGGATCGTAGACGATCCCATTGATCTGCGAATAGTCCCCCTGCCTCATCTGCTCGGTCGGCACCGTAAACGTCGCTGAACCCGGATTCACCTGCCGGATGCCCTCATAATTCACGAAGAAGAAGGTAGTTTGCCGCGATGGCGTCACCGGTCCGCCCACCGTAAACCCAAATTGGTTGTACCGGAACGCCGCTTTCTGCCGACCGTTCAGGTTATTGAAAAAGCCGTTGGCGTCGAAGGCGTTGTTGCGCAGAAACTCATACAGCACACCGTGGAACTCGCTCGTCCCCGAGCGATGCACCATGTTCACCACCGCCCCGCCGGTCCGCCCATACTCGGCCGACATCGAGTTCGTCTGCACTTTGAATTCTTGCAGCGCGTCCGGGGACGGCACATAGGCAGGTTGGTTGTAACCCATTACTTCCTGCGGTGAACCATCCAACATCACCGCCGTTGAGACATTCCGGCCGCCGTTGGCCGAGAACGCCACCGCATTGATCGAACCGCCGCCGGCGCCCGAATTGAAGAACCCCTGGTTGGCATTGATGCCCGGAGTGAGCGCCACCAGTTGCAGCACGTTGCGGCCGTTCAGCGGCAGGTTCTCGCTCGTCAGCGAGTTCACCACCTCTCCCAGCGTCGAACTTGCTGTTTCCAGGAGCGGCGTCTCCGCCGAAACGCTGATTGACTCCGTAACGGCGCCCACCTCCATGGCCAGGTTGAGTTCGGCAATCTGCGCCACCTGTAAGACGAGTCCGTCGCGAACAAGCCGCTTGAATCCCTGTGCTTCCACCTGCAGTTTGTAGTTGCCAGGCGGAATCTGCTGGAACACATAGGCCCCCGCGTCATTCGTTTTCGTCGTCCACGGGCGGTTCTGGTCCACGTTCGTCAGGGTGAGCGACGCGCTCGGCACCACTGCGCCCGTGGAATCCTCAACCGAGCCACGGACGGATGCAAATTGCGTCTGTGCCAGCAACGGCAAGGTGAGGCAAATACTGAAGACGAGACAACGCGACAAAAACATGTAGAATCCCCAATCTCAATAGAGAATGGGGTCAGTATACAGCAAGGCTCACTGTCCGGCGCGCTTGGCCGCGAGACGTGTGATGAACTTCGCCACCTGCACCACAAATCGCTCGTGCGTCCCCGAAGCGACCAGTTCCCGCTCATCCTCGGCTTCCACAATGAACTTCACGCGGCGCCCGGAAACCTCTTCCACCCGCGCCCGGAACACCACGCTCATCCCCAGTGGCGTGGCGGCAAGATGGCGAAGATTGACCTCCGTACCGACCGAGTCTTCCCCCTCGTCCAAGAATGGGAGGATCGCTTCTCGCGCCGTCAGTTCCAACTGCCACACCAGATGGGGCGTAGCGAGAACCCTCGCGTCCTCGCGGCCGAGGTGGTCAATCGCCAGTTCGGTGGTCACCAGCATGCGGCGCTCCGAAGAGGCGCCGGGGGGAATTGTTCGCATGGGAGTCTCTCTGAGCATACCCGTCCGCGGAAGTCATCACAATCGATGGGGAATCGCACTGTCGGCGCCCCCGATTGCGCGTATCTCATCAGGAACCGGCAGACCGGCATCGTTTCCCGATCGGGGAGCATCCAACTGTTTGGTAGATTGGTAAGACGCGTTCACGCGCCGGTAGAGGACGAGATTGCACCGCATCCAAGCACTGCTCTTTTTGGTCATAGCCCCGCTCACCCTCCACGCTGAGGGGGGCGACGCAGCCACGGCGCAACAGGTTCTCGACCGCTACCATCAGGCCACCCAGGAGCAGGCGCGCCAGCTCCGCGACGTGGAAATGGACGTGGAAATTGACGCCTCCCTTCCCCGCCTTGGCCGCAAAGGCACGCTGAGCGCCTTGCGGGCCATAGGACGCCTCGGCCAGATCACCTACAAGGCCATCACCTTTCAGGGCGACGACTCGATCAAACGCGATGTCATTGCCCGATACATGCAAGCCGAGGTGGAGGCCAGTCAGAAGCCCGGTCTTGGCATCCAGCCTGATAACTACAAGTTCCGGCACGCCGGGTATCACAAGGAAGGCGACTGGGAACTCTACTTGTACGAGCTCACGCCGCGTCAGAAGAAACCTGGTCTCTTCCGCGGTTGGATGTGGCTGGAAGCCAAGTCCGCCATGCCCGTCCGCGAGGAGGGGGAGTTCGTGAAAAGCCCGTCCGTCTTCCTGCGCCGCATCTCGTTCACCCGCGATTACCTCGTCCAGGACGGCGTCAGCGTACCCTCGGCCATTCGTTCCACCGTGGACACCCGCATCGTGGGCAAGGCCGAAATCCAGGTTCGCTACAAGAACCTTCATTCCACGCGGCCCCAAACCGCCAGCAGCCTGTAGCCGGTGGCTGCGGCGCGTTTTTTACTCCGCCCCTGATCATCTTCAACCCGCAAAGGCGCTATCCCCAGTGAGAGGCAAGAACTGGGAGGTACTCGCCAATGCCGATGACTCTGTTTCCCCGCTACCAGGAATGGCTGTTACTGACGGCCACGATTCAAAACCGCCGCGCCGATTCCGTCATGAAACACCTGGATTCTCTGATCCAGGCCATCGAGCGTAGCGGCGTTTCCTACAACTACTACCTCACGATCTGCAATCTCTTTTTCACAACCGACTACTGGCTGAAGGCCAATCCGCGCTACTCTCCCGCACACGCGTCGGTCGAGGACCTCTACCGCCTTGCCGTGAAACGCCTGTGCGAGATTTTTAAGTGCACGGTCAATGTCCTGCCGCGCGAACTGGAGCTCATGTTCGGCCGGGGGATGACGAGCGAGGGAATCAAGACCGACATCATCCAGGGTCGATCGCGCACCGCCACGCAAGAGGATGTGCGCAAATACCGAGCCGTGTTCAAGCAAGGCAAGGTCTGGCAGTTCCCGCATTGGGAAGCCCAGCCCACGGAACTTCTCAAGCCTGTTGACTCGGCCTCCCTCTACGACCCGAAGGCGGGGCTCAAGCGAAGGGAAGGCGACAACTTCTATCAGGGCTATGCCTACTTCGTCATGACCATGGGCCGCGATCTGTTCCTGCGCCAGCATTCCATCGGAGGAGTGCAGGAGCATAACGGCATTTACCATTCAAACTACACCGGCGGCGGCGCAGTCCTTTGCGCGGGCTCGATGCTCATCGAGGGTGGGGTCGTCAAGGTGGTGCGCTCTGACAGCGGTCACTACAAACCACAGGAGGGCAACATGGTCTCCCTGCTGCTCGCCCTCCAGATGCATGGCATCGACATCCGCAACATCCAGGTGGTCAACTTCAGCGCCACCCAGATCGTCGCCGCCCCCAAGTTCATTGAGGCCCATGGCAATTGGGACAACTTCATCACCGACCGCGAGTACGCGCCGCTGAACAACGGGTATGCCTATGCGTACCTCCAGTCGTCGCTGCAGGAGGCCGACAAGGAAGTGGGGAAGATTGCGCCGGAAATCCCGCGCGTCCAGGGGCACGGCAATTACACGGGCAAGTACATCGGCAACAACCCCAACCTTCCACCCAACCTGCCGAAGCCACCCCAGGCGCCCCCGAGGCCGCCGCGCCCGGGCATGGTGCAACCGCCTGGTCAGCAGGGGCACATGCGGATGGTCAACGGCGTCATGCGGTCGGGGCGCCAACTGCCGCCGCTCCCCGGCCAGCAGATCTCCGGGCGCAAGCTGCCCCCGCTTCCCGGCCAGCGCAGCGGGTTTAGCTCCCCAGTCGCACCCAAAGTTCGAGTAGGCGACGAGGACCTCTACCAGACTAAGTAGCTCCGATCTCATCCTGCGCCGGCGTTCCCTTCCCATAGGCGCCGGCGGTCACCCGCCCGGAGCCAGGCAGAGTCCGGGCGGGCTTTTTTTCTCCAGGTCAGCCTTGCCGCACCTGTGCGTGGTGCCCATCCTGTACCATGAAAGAGAGATCCTCTCGCAGCACACCCCATGCGTACACTGTTTCTCAATCCTCCCTCGTTTGAAGGCTTCGACGGCGGCGCCAGTTCGCGCTGGCCGGCCACGCGGGAGATCGAATCCTACTGGTACCCCGTCTGGCTCTGCTATCCGGCCGGCATGATGGCCGACAGCAAGGTGGTGGACGCACCTCCGCACAAGATTTCCATCGAGCAGACCGTCGAGATGGCCTCCGGCTTCGAACTGCTGGTCCTGTTCACCTCCACCCCGGGCTTTCACGTGGACGTGAAGATGGCCGAGATGATGAAGGACCGGAACCCGAAGTTGAAGGTCTGTTTCGTCGGGCCTCCGGTTACGGTGGAACCGGAGCAGTGCCTCCGCTCCACGGCCATCGACTTCGTCGTCCGCCGCGAGTTTGACCGCCAGATCGTCGACTTCGCCAACGGAAAGCCCCTCGACGAACTTCCCGGCGTCAGCTTCCGCAAGAACGGCGGCTTCCAGCACAACCTCGATGGCGGCTTCATTGAAGACCTCGACGCGCTCCCCTGGGTCACCAAGGTCTACCAGCGCGACCTCGACTTCCGCCGCTACAACGTTCCCTTCCTCCGCAATCCTTTCATCAGCTTTTACACCTCACGCGGTTGCCCGGCGCTGTGCACCTTCTGCCTCTGGCCGCAAACCCACTCCGGCCACCGCTGGCGCCTGCGCTCCTCCGACGATGTCGTCAACGAGGTCCGCTACTCCATTGAGACTTTCCCCGGCCTCAAGGAGATCTTCTTCGACGACGACACCTTCAACTACAAGCGCGAACGCACGATCGAGATCTGCCGGAAGCTGAAGCAGATGCGCAAGGAGATGGGCCACCCCGACGTGACCTTCAGCTGCACCTCGCGCGTCACCACGGACCTGGAAACCCTCAAGGAAATGAAGGAGGCCGGCTTCCGCCTCATGATCGTCGGCTATGAGTCCGGCGACCCGCAGGTCCTCAAGAACATCAAGAAGGGCGCCAATGTCGACATGGCCCGCCGTTTCACCAAGAACGCCCATTCGCTCGGCCTCACCGTTCACGGCGACTTCATCTTCGGCCTCCCCGGCGAAACCAAGGAGACCATCCGCCGCACCATCGACTTCGCCAAAGAACTGAACACGGAGACGATTCAGGTCTCCATCGGCCATCCCTACCCAGGCACCGAGTTCTACGACTACGTGAAGCAGAACGGCCTCATCACCATCGATTCCATGACCGACGACCAGGGCCACCAACTCCCGAACGTCGTCTATCCCGGGCTGGACCGCGCCGAACTCGTCGACTGGGTGGAGCGATTCTACGGCGAATACTACTTCCGTCCCAAGGCTGCCTGGCGCGTTGTCCGCAAGGCCATCTTCAACGGTGACGAGCGCAAGCGCCTCTACAAGGAAGCCCGCGAATACCTGGCCCTGCGCAGCAAGCGCAAGCAGTTCGTCAAGGACCAGCGCGCTGCGGCCGGAGCCGGGGCCGGCGACTGATGTCCCAGCCGGCACGCACGGCGCTCTTCCTCATCGTCGTCATCGTCTCCAACCTCGCCGGCAACCTGTGCCTGAATTGGGGCATGAAGCACAGCGGCGCCCTCCTGCAGCCCGCTATCGTCATCGGCGTCGCACTGCTGATCGTGTGGACACTCGCCCGCATGTCGCTGCTCAGTTGGGCCGATCTGAGCTTCGTCCTGCCGGTGACCGCGATCGGTTACGTTTTGAGTGCCGCGGCCGGGAAGGCGCTGTTTGACGAACGAGTGGCGGTTGAACGATGGGCCGGGGCCTTGCTCGTCACCGCCGGAGCTGCGCTTGTCGGCACCGAGAAGCCGGCAGCCCCGCAGCGGCCCACGGAAGGCTGACCCATGCGCTGGCTCCTCGTCTGCTCCATGGTCCTCGCCACCGTCGCCAGTGATCTGCTCCAAAGCTGGGCCGGCAAACGTCAGGGCCCTGTCACCATTGGGCCGCCTGGGCACACTTCTGCGCCAGTGGCCCATTCTCATCGCCGTCGTGTGCATGGCGATCTCGTTCTTCTCGTTTCTGGAACTGCTCAAAATCGCCGATCTCAGCTTCGCCGTCCCTGTCAGCGCGGCCACCATTGTCCTCGAAACCCTGCTCGCCCGGCTCCTGCTGCGCGAGCCTGTCGGCCCACGCCGCTGGACCGGCACCGCGCTCGTCGCCGTAGGCGTCCTGCTGCTGGCCCGGAGTTAACGCATGCCCACCGCCTGGCAGGAATGGCTCGCCTGGGGCATTTGCCTCGCCTCGGGCGGCTACCAGCTGACCGTCGTCCTCGCCGCCATCTGGCACCGCCTCCGCCCGCGCCGCCGCGCCACGCAATCGCCCGGAATCTCCATCCTCAAACCCGTCGCCGGAAGCGAGCCCGACTTCTACCGCGCGCTCCGCTCCCACGCCACCCAGGACTACCCGGAGTTCGAGATCCTCTTCGGCCTCTCCGACCCCAATGACCACGCCTTGGCCGATATCCAACACCTCCAGGCCGAGTTCCCCCACCTCGACATCCGCATCATTCACTCCATCACCGACGCCCCCAACCGCAAGGTGGGCAAACTGATCGACCTCGCCCGCGAAGCCCGCTACCCGCTGCTGCTCGTCAATGATGCCGACATCGAGGTGCCCGCCCACTACCTGCGCGATGTCGCCGCGCCGCTGGAAGACGCGCACACCGGCGTAGTCACCTGCCTGTTCCGCTGCCACTCGCCTACCCTCGCCGGCGAGTGGGAGGCCTTCGGCGTCATGGCCGAATTCGTCCCCAGCACGCTCGCCGCCCCTGTGATCGGCATCAACGAGTTCGGCCTCGGCGCGACGCTCTGCTTCCGCGCCGCCGACCTCGCCCGCATCGGCGGCTTCCCCGCCCTGTCCCACTTCATTGCGGACGACTATCAACTCGCCAAACACATCGTTGCCCTCGGCAAGAGGGTGGAGTTGTCCCAAGTCGTCGTTACCTCAGGACTCCAGGCGCCCTCCCTCGCCGACGCCTGGGCCCATCAGGTCCGCTGGGCGCGTACGGTCCGCGTCTCCCGCCTCGACGGTTACCTCGGCCTGCCTGTCACCTTCACCTCGCTCTGGGCCTTGCTCACGCTCGCGGCGGGATTCCCCATCCCCGCGCTGCTCGCCCTCGCTGCCCGCTACCTCATGGCCATCGCCTCGGCCGCCCTCGTTCTCCGCTCCACCCTCGTTTTCCGCTGGCTCCCCCTCCTCCCCCTGCGCGACCTGATGGGCGTCGCCATCTGGATCGCCGGGCTCACCAGCAACACCGTCACCTGGCGCGGCCGCCGCCTGCGCCTCGACCGCAATGGCCGTATTGCGTCGATTGGCTAAGGTCTACGGCGGGCCCTTTCTACAGTCAACTCAGGTCTCTCTCTTAGCCCGCTCAGCGGCGAAATAGCCGAATTGTGGAGAGGAGAGGGTGTGAGCCATCTCCACATAGGGAGGTCTACATGCGGATTGCCGCCGCAGGCTTGCTGGCATTGTTCAATGTGGCGACGTGCGCCCTGGCTCAGGAAACGCTCTCGGTCCCGGCCGCGCTTTATGAGCGCCCGGCGGCCAAGGGCCGCGCCGCGGCTGCCGAACAGAGATCTCCTGGCAGGTTGTTTGCCCTGGATGCGCCGCGAAGGGTTTCACTGGAGGGCCTTCCGCAACAGGCGCGCCTATCGCTCCTGGACGGAGCGGTGGCCATCCATCGCGAAACGCCCGCCTCGCTCCTGGAGCAGGGCGAATGGTCCACGCTGCCTGACGGGCGGCGCCTCTGGCGCGTCGCGGTCGAATCGCCAGACGCGGGGGCCATTCGCCTCCACTTCACGAGCTTTGATATCGGCGGCGGCCAGCTGTGGCTCAGCGCGGGTGACGCGGCCGCCGCCCACGCCAGGTCGCTGAGCGGGCGCGGGCCGCTCGGCGACGGCGAGTTCTGGTCCTCCTCGATCACCTCGGATACGGTCTGGGTCGAATACGTGCCTTCAGCGGACCGCACCGACGACGCCCTACCCTTCTCCGTTGACCGCCTCTCTCACTACTTCGACCAGCCGGCTGCGCCCACCTCCTCCGCGTCCGATGTCGCCAAGGCCGCCGCCCAGCCCAATCCCAAAACGGTCGCGCCCTGCCATCTCGAATCGAAGTGCTACCCCGAATACGCCAACCCGGCCAGCGGTGTCGCCCGCCTGCTGTATGAGCGCAACGGCTTCGGCTATGTCTGCTCCGGCGCACTGCTGAACACCACCAGCCAGCGCTTCATCCCCTACCTGCTCACCGCCGACCACTGCATCCAGAACGACGCCGAGGCCCGTTCGCTGCAAACCTCGTTTTTCTTTGAGGCCAACATCTGCGGCGGCGCCACGCCCGAAGTGCCAACCCTGGAATACACGGTTCTCGGCGCGAAGTACCTCGCCAGCGGTGCGATTGGCGCCGGTGATTACTCGATGGTCCTGCTATCCGACGCTCCCGACAAGGCTCTCTTTCTCGGCTGGACGACCGCCGACATTCCTGTCGGCACTGCGGTAGTCGGGATCCACCATCCCGCGGGCACCTACAAGCGCATCAGTTTCGGCCAGCGCGTCATCGACGAAGAGTTCCGCCTCGGTGAGGGCGACAACGAAGAGGTCGGTCCGGCAGACCGCTACTGGAAGATCGAGGTGACCGAAGGCCTCCTCCAGGGTGGCTCCTCGGGCTCGCCGCTATTGAACGCGAGCAACCAGGTGGTAGGCACGCTTTCGGTCGGCCCCGGTTACTCCGACCCCGAGGTCGAAGACCTGCTCATCTGCAGCCTCGATCCCTTCGAAGTGTTCTACGGCCGCTTCGTGAACGGCTTCCCGCAGTTCCGCCGCTACCTCGATGACGCCACTCCCGCCGCGCTCACGTTTCCCGCCAATGGCGCGACGCTGCCCGGCCCCACTGTCGATTTCACATGGAACAAGGGCACCTCCTCTGACGAATTCAAGCTCCACATCGGCACCACCCCCGGCGGCCGCGAGCTGGCCGTCGAAGATGCCGGCAACGTCAGCTTCCACCGTGTGAACTACCTGCCCACCGATGGCCGCCGCATCTATGTCCGCTTCCACTACAAGATGCTCGGCACCTGGCGCTTCACCGACTACGCCTTCACCGCCGCCAGCGACAACGGCCGCAAGGTCACCATTCGCGTCGCCAACAAGCTCCTCTATCCCGTGCAGGTCAAGGCCAACGGCTCGAACCTCATGATGGTCGCCGGCGGCGCCACCTCCACGCGCGAGATCGCCGTGCCCGAAACCCTCGTCGTCACCTACGACATGATCCGTCCGGTCATCGACGGCGCGCCCGCCGGCGTCCCCGTCTCCGGTTACTTCCCCGGCACCGGCGCGGCCATGGGCACCATCCCGTTCACAATCACCAACGCCACCGGCGCCGAGCCCGTCTTCGCGCCCGTCATCTACAACGGCACGGGCCAACCCGTTCAACTCACCGTGAACAGCGGGCTGGCCGAAGAGCAGTCCTGCAACTGTACCGCCGTCACGGGCGCGAACGGCTTGTCGATCGGCTACTATCCGTTGCGCATGGGCAGCAATGTCCGCGCCACCAGCGGCGCGGCATCGGCGCTCTACCAGAACTTCTCAGCCTTCGTCGAGGCGCAGACGGGCATCCTCCGCGCCACCTTCACGAAGCTGCAGTAGAGGGTTCGCTCAATCTCGGATCCGGCACGGCGCGTCCCAACGCGAAGTGGTAGACCACTTGCCCCTGTTCGGGCTGCAAGCCCAGGTAGTGGTGCACCGCGTCGTCATAGAACGCGCCGATGCCCGTTCCCTGCCAGCCAAAGCGCTCCGCGGCCACGTACAAACGCTGCCCCACCGCGCCGGCCTCAAAGTGAACATAGCGGTAGGCGCGCTCCCCGTGCGCCGCAGCCGCTCGCTCCAGATCCGCCACCATGGAGAATGCCACCGCACAGTTGCCCGCCAACTGCTGCCCTAAGCTCAGCCCTGCCGCCGCGACGCGGTGGTCGCCTGCCAGCAGGAGTGCCAGCGTATGCGAGCGCGGCGCATACCGGTAGACGCCGCGATCCAACCCCTCCACCGCGTGCACATACAGGTACAACGTCACAAACCGGCTCGACGGCATTCCACTCAAATCGCCTTCGAAGTCGCAACCGTGGCCGGCCAGCGCCTCCTGCAAAATCGCGGACAACACCGCCAACGGCATCGGCCCCGCATTCGCCTGGAAGTCCAACGCCGACCGCCTCCGCCGCGCCACCGCGGCATACCGCTCCCCGCCCTGCACGGCTCCCGGCAGCCGCACATCACCCGCGCGCTCCGCCGCTTCCGCCGCCTGCCGTACCGGCGCGATCGACTCACGTAACGACGCCGCCCGATGCACCGATTCAATCAGCGGATACGCAATCGTCTCCGCCGACAATACATTCGCCTCGCCGCCCCACCACTCCGTCTCCGCCTTCACCCCCTGTCCGCTCGCGCCATCGCCCATCAGTGCCACAATCAGCATCGGTTGCTCGCCCCCCTCCGCGTTCAGCAGCCGCCGCAGCTTGTCATCGAGGAAATGCCCATACGCATGCACCTCACAACCCATCTCCCGCGCCGCCCGGCGCACCGCCTCCCAGGCATGCCCAATGTCCAGGCAACAATACCGGTAGGCCCGGCTGCGGTACTTCCACGCCTCGCGCCAAAAGATCGAGTTCAGCACCAACACTACCCGCGCCTCGCGCGACCACGGCGCCAGTGTCGTCTCCAGCACGGCCTTCACCCAATGCTCTCCCGCCGCCCGCCGCTCGGCCTCATGCGACGACGCCCTGTAGTGATACAACCCGTCCGGCCACTCGCCCAATCCTCGCGTCGCAAAGTGAAATTCCGTCGGATGCAAATTCCCCGACGATGGAGTCACCCGCAGCGCATAGCGCATCCCGCTCTGTGCGATCTTCGTCGCGCTCACTGCCGCCGAATAGTAGAACAACCGCGAAAGAAACTCCGCCCCGCTCCGTTCACCCTCCGCGTCCAACTCCCCCATCTCCGCCGGCAGATCCACCAGCGGCGCACCCTCGTAGTGCCGGAATGGCGCGGGCATGTGGGCCCAATCCAACTCCCGCCGCTCGGCCGTCAGCCTCTCCACCGTGTGCTTGGTGGCCTCGTGATACGCGCGCCACCCCACGCGCCGCCTTACTTCTTCTTCACCCAAATCGGACTGCTCCACACCAGTTCCCCATCTTCCTGCTCGGCCCTCACATAGTAGTAATTCGTCTTGTCCGGCGTCGGCCCCTCGCCAAACGCCGCATCGGCAAACGTGAAGCTCGCCTCCTTGGTCCCCGGCTTCACCTGGTGGACATACTCGTTGTTCTTCACCACGTCGATCTGCTTGATCTTCGCCGTCCCCACGATCTTCACCACCAGCTTCGGCGCGCTCGTTGACTCCGCAATGTCACCCAGCATCACCTCGCCGCCGCTCAACTCCGCGCGAAAGTCGAGAATGATCGCGTCGGTCGCCGCATACACATGCCGCTTCCGCATGGCATCCACGAGCCCTTGCCGCGTGAACTCCTCGGCCACAACGCAAGCAAACGAGGTGTGCGTCGACACATGATCCGAACTCGCCTGCACCCCGAGTTTGTAGCCCTTCGCCCACGCCTTCCACACATAGCCGTCCGGCCGCAGACCCGTGTGCACCGCCTTCTCGCCTTCCTTCCACGCCCTCGGCGCGCCCTCATGCTCGTAGCTCGACTCAAAGCCCTGGTAGATCTCCACCATCGGCTCCAGCGCCGGATCGTTGTCGCGCCAGTCGGTCCCTTGCGGCGTTGCCGAAGAGTGCGAGGTGGCGATCCCATCGGTCAGCTTCAAGTACGGGTACACCACGCTGCCTGAATTCACCGCGCCTTTGCGCTCCTTCACATCAATGGGCAGCACCGCCTTCCCGCGGTTCGCCCACACGATGTTGCGATGGCCGTTCGGATACGGCACGCTCCGCTCATACCCATACAACGGCACAAACCGCTCCGGCAGGAAGTACAGGTCGTTCGACTTCTGCGTCATCCACCAGTTGTAGTCGTTGTCGTCGCCCATCTGATGATCGGCCACATGCGCGTAGTCCATCTGCGCCGCATCGAGTGTGTAGCGGTACAGATCATCCAGCGACCCATCGCCCGCTCCATCCGTCGACAGCTCGGTATGCCGGTGCAGATCGCCAATGCGGTAGCTCTTCCCGTTCGCCTGCACGCGATACGCACGGATCGCCTCCACATCAGCCTTCTCATTCGGGTGCGGCTGCGCACTCGTCTGACCCGCTATCATCGCCTCTCCTCCACGATGAGCGAAAGCCGCGCCCCGCGCTGGAACCGAGGCCGCATACACATCCACTTCGGACACCGCCACGCCGGGCCAGGGACGATTGTCGGTCGCCCACACCGCATGCACCGCGTCGCCCTTCGCCGCAATCGCCATCCGCATGCTGTTGCGCCCCACACCGGATGGCAGCGCCACCGCCGGCGCCCATTGCGCGCCCGTCCACGACGTGACAAACGGCTCCCACTTCCCGCCTGCCGCCCAGTAGTCCATGCGCGCGGTGTTTACCGACGTCCGCACTCGGAAGCCTAGATGCAGCCGCCCGACCCCATCCACAATCACTTTCGGCTGCTGCACAAACCTCCTCATCGTCTCCGGGACCGCATCGGCCACCTTGCCGGGCATCGCCTTCCACGCGTTGTCTTCCTTGAACGCCACACCAATCCGGCGGTTCCTATAGATCGTCGTTCCCGCCCGGTCCGCGAGGAACGCAAAATCCTTCCCCCACAGCGCGTCGGACTCCTCCCACGCCACCACCGGCACGCCCTGTGCCGTCACGGCGAGCGATGGCCGCACACTGAACCGTTCCCCCTGCGTCACCCGCTCCACACCGCCCGTCGGCCACTGCCGCGCATAGACCTGATACGCCCCGCTGCGATAGCTATCCCAGGCGATCCACAACTGCCCGCCGCCAAACGCCGCCGTGGGTGTCCACGCGTTGCCTCCCTCTTCGCTCATCTGCTGCGGCAACCCCCAGCCGCGCCCCTCCCACACTCGTGCCTGCACGCTGCTATTGCCGTCCTTCAGACTCTGCCACACCAGCGCGATCCGCTTGTCGCCGTCGCTCGCCAGTTGCGGCCAGATATTCGATGAACCCACCCGCGTCATCTTCTGCGCCCGCGTCCATCGCCCGAACACGTAAGTCGAAACGTAAATGTGAAACTCGCTGCCTTCGCGCTGGCTCCAGGCCGCATGGACCCACCCCCGCGAGTCGGCCGTGACGGTTGGCGCATGGTGGTCGCCCTTCTCGGTCAAATACACCGGCGAGGAGCCGTTGGATGCCGTGACATAGTCGCCGTCTTTGTCAAACGTTGTCCACACCACCCAGCGTTCGCCGCTTTGGGAAAACGCAACCGCGGGCCAGTCGTCTTGCACCTTCGCCTCCGACAGCCTTGTCTCCACAGGCATCCGCTCCACCATCGCGTTGCCCTCAAGCAACACACCCGGCCTGTCGAACGTCACCTCCTCAGCACGGAATCCAAACGTCCCCGTTTCGCTCGTAAACGCCACCCGCGCCGCCGCCCCGCGCACCTGCACAATCAAACCCTGGGGAATCTGCCTCCGGATGTTTGGGTCGCCCCAATCCGTCTGCCCATACTCGCGCGCAGTCGCCAACTGATTCTCAAAGTTGGCAACTTTTGTTTGAAACGTAAACGCGCCATCCTGGCTCACCCGGTCGCCGCCCGAAAAGCGCCACCCCTGGATCTTCACCAGCTCGCCGCTTTCCACACGCAGTCGCCCCGTCCACGGCCTCGCCTCGCTATCCCGCCACCCCACACTGATGCGAAACTGCGCCACTTCCGGCCCCGGCGCCGGCTGTTGGGCGATTCCCGGCCCAGGCCGCATCGCCACCCACGCCACTCCCGCGGCCACAATCAATCCACCTATCGCCCAGACGCTGCGCATCGCGCTCATTCTAACCCGTCCTCCAGTTGCGCCTCCTCGCTTACAGGCTCATAGAAGCTGAGACTGTTGTCCCCTTGCCGCAACACCCGCACCCGCCGCAGCGGACCATAGCTCTCAGCCAACTCCTGCCGCGAAGCATGCTGCGCAATCACCAGCGCCGGCGGCGTCTTCTGCAGCGCCGCGAACGCCTTCTCATACTCATCCTCCTGCGCATACGGCGGATCGAGAAACACCAACTCTCCCTTTTGCGCCGCCACGTACGTGCCCACCGATCCGCGAATCACCCGCGCCCTCTCGGTCACCTTCAACGCCGCCAGGTTCTCTTGAATCACCTGGACCGCGGCCTTCGACCGCTCAATGAACACTACCAGCGCCGCCCCACGGCTCAGCGCCTCAATGCCTACCGCCCCGGTGCCCGCATAGGCATCCACAAACATGACTCCCTCTATGCGGCCTTGCAGCACGTTGAATAGCGCCTCACGTAGGCGGTCCGGCGTCGGCCGCGTCTCCATGCCCTCGAGCGACTTCAACAGCCTTCTTCGAAATTCACCAGCGATCACGCGCATTTCAACCCACCTGCACCAATCCGTACCGCCGCTGCCAGTTGTCACGGATGTACTCAAGCGCCCTCTTGCGTTCTTCTTCACTCGGCGGCGACGCGATGAACGACTGGGCCTCCCCACGGGCCATCTCCAAAATCTCCCGGTCGCGAATGATGTTCGCAATCCGCAATGCGGGGAGTCCACTCTGCTTCGTACCGAAGAACTCGCCCGGCCCCCGCAGCCGCAAATCGGTCTCCGCGATCTGAAACCCGTCGTTGGATTCCACCATCGTCTTCACCCGCTCCTGCGCCGTTTCCCCAAGCGAACCCGCCACCAAAACGCAATAGCTTTGCGCCGCCCCGCGACCCACCCGCCCGCGCAGTTGATGCAACTGCGCCAACCCAAACCGCTCCGCATGCTCGATCACCATCACCGTCGCATTCGGCACGTCCACGCCCACCTCAATCACTGTGGTTGAAACCAGAATGTCGACCTCCCCCCGCTGGAACTCATCCATCACCCGCTCCTTTTCCTCTGTCCGCAGTTTCCCATGCAAAAGCCCCACGCGGAAATCAGGAAACTCCACCTGCGACAAGTGCTCATGCATTTTCTGCGCCGCTTTCATGGAAACGGTCTCGGCTTCCTCGATCACTGGATATACGACGTAGGCCTGCCGCCCCTCTTGCAACTGCTCTCGCACCAGTTTCCATGCCTTCCCCACCTGCCCCTCATTCACGTGCATCGTCACAATCGGCATACGCCCCGGCGGCATCTCATCGATCACCGACGTGTCGAGGTCCCCATAAATCGTCAACGCCAGTGTCCGCGGAATCGGCGTCGCCGTCATCACCAGCACATCCGGGTGCACGCCCTTTTCAAACAGCTTCAGCCGCTGCATCACACCGAACCGGTGCTGCTCGTCCACAATCGCCAGACCCAATTTGTCGAACTCCACATTCTCCGTCAGCACCGCATGAGTCCCGATGATCATCTTCGCCCCCCCCGCCGCGATCATCCGCTTCAGCGTCGCCTTCTCTTTGGCCCCTTGCGAACCCGTGAGCAGAATTACCGTATATCCCACCTTCGCAAACAGCTTCTTGAACGCATGATGATGCTGCGCCGCCAGAATCTCGGTCGGCGCCAGCAGCACGCATTGATACCCGTTCTCAATGGCGATCACCGCCGCCTCGGCCGCCACCAGCGTCTTCCCGCTCCCCACATCGCCTTGCAACAGCCGGTTCATCGGCTGCGCTTCCACCATATCGCCCGCGATCTCTTTCAGCACACGCTTCTGCGCCCCCGTCGGTTTGAACGGCAGCATCATCTTCAGCTTCTCGCGGATCTGGTCATTCAACTCAAACCGGATCCCCTCGGCTTTCCGGGCCTGTGCCCGCTTGAACGCCAGCCCGCACTCCAGCCAGAAGAACTCCTCGAAGATCAGCCGGAAATGCGCGGGGCTCCGCGACGCATTCCATGCTCGCATGTCCGATCCCGCCGCTGGGAAGTGAATCTCGCGCAGCGCCTCACGCAGACCGCACAAACCCAACTGCGCCCGGATGTGCTCCGGCAAAGGGTCCGGCGGAATCTCTGTCGTCTCAAGCGCCCGGCTCGTGAGTTGCCGCAGCACCTTTGTTGAGATCTTGCCGATCGCTTCGTAGATGGGGACAATCCGCCCCGTATGCAGCCCCGCATCGTTCTCGTCTTCATCCTCGCGCAGGATCTCGAACTCCGGATGCAGCATCACCAGCCGGTTCAGCGGACCCTCCGTGTCGATGCGCCCATAGACGGCGAGAGTCATTCCCGGCACCAGGATGTTCGACAGGAACGACCCGTTGAACCACTTCGCCACCAGCCGTCCGCCCGAGTCGTCCACCAGCACGGCCTCAAACATCCCGCCCGGCCGCTTCGCAAACCGGCCCATGCGCAGCGTGGTCGCCGTGTGGATCCGCGCCAGCACCGTCGCCATCTCGCCCGGCGCCAGCGTGCTGATCGCCTTCACATTGCTGCGGTCTTCATACCGGAACGGCGCGTAGGCCAGCAGGTCGCCCACCGTGCGCAGTCCCTTCGTTTCGAGAACCTCCGCGCGCGCGGGCCCAACGCCTTTCACATACATCAGGGGGGTGGAGAAGTCCAAGAGGTTCGCCCGAACCTATGAGTGTACAATGCGACTGATGTTCAACCGTCTTCCGCTTCTCCTGATTGCCGCCTCGGCTGCTTTTGGCGCCGACCTCCGCCTTGGCATCATCGGCACCGACACCTCGCATGTCATTGCCTTCAGTAAGGTGCTCAACGATCCCGCGAGCCCCGACCACGTCGCCGGCGCCCGCATCGTGGCCGCCTACAAAGGTGGCAGCCCCGACATTGAGTCTTCGGCCAATCGTGTCGAAGGATATGCCAAGGAACTCAGCGAGAAGTTCAACGTTGAGCTCGTCCCCACCATCGCCGGCCTCTGCGGCAAGGTCGACGCCATCCTGCTGGAAAGCGTCGATGGCCGCAAGCATCTCCCGCAGGTTAAGGAAGCTGCCAAGTGCGGCAAGCCGATGTTCATTGACAAGCCGCTGGCCGGCTCGCTTGAAGACGCCCGCGAGATCGACCGCGTCCTCAAGGCCGCCAGTGTCAAGTGGTTCAGCACCTCCTCGCTCCGCTATGGCGAAGTGGCCGTCGACATGAAGTTCCCCGACATGACCGGCGTCGTCGTCTGGGGTCCTGGCCCCACTGAGGAACACCACAAGCTCAGCCTCACCTGGTATGGCATTCACGCCGTGGAGATGCTCTACTCACTGCTCGGCACGGGAGCCGAGGAGGTCACCATGGTCTCCACGCCCGATTCCGACGAGGTGACCGCAAAATGGAAGGGCGGCAAGATCGGCACCGTCCGCACCATCCGGCCGTACTCGGATTTCGGCGGCGTTGTCTTTCGCGCCAAGTCCGTCGTCCCCAGCGGCGCCAAAACGAAATACAGCTACGTGCAGATGCTCCGCGAGATCGTGAAGTTCTTCCAAACCGGCGTCGTCCCCGTGCCCAACGACGTCACGCTGGAAATGTTCGCCTTCATGGATGCGGCCGAGCGCAGCAAAGCCAGCGGCGGCACGCCCACCAAACTCCGTTAGCTGACGACGTTCACCGGAGAGCCTGCCAGAAACGCCCGCAGGTTCTCCACCGCAATTTCCATCAGCCGCGCCCGCGCTTCCTGCGTGGCCCATGCCATGTGCGGCGTCACAATGCAGTTCTTCGCGCCGATCAGCGGATTGCCAGCCTTGGGCGGTTCCACGTCGAGCACATCCAGCCCGGCCCCCGCGATCACCCCTGCGTTCAACGCATCCGCCAGATCCTGGTTCACAATCAGCGGCCCGCGCGATGTATTCAAAAGAAACGCTGTCGGCTTCATCAACCGCAGCCTCGCGGCGTTCATCAACCCGTTCGTCTCAGGTGTCAAAGGGCAATGCAGACTCACTACGTCTGCCTCCCGCAGTAGTTCCTCAACCGACCGCCACTCCACATCCCCGGCATTCTGAATCGCATCCGCGGCCAGAATCCGCATTCCGAAGGCGCGTCCGATCGCAGCCGTTGCACGCCCGATTCGCCCGTAGCCCACAATCCCCATTGTCTTGCCCGATAACTCCACCAACGGCGTCTTCGAGAAACACCAGTCGGCGTTGGACGACCACTCTCCGGCACGCACCGCCTCCTGATGGAGCCCCACATGCTGCGTAAGTTCGAGTAGAAGCGCGAACGCGTGCTGCGCCACCGAGGCCGTGCCGTAGGTCGGAATGTTCGTCACCGTGACCCCGCGCGCCTTCGCCGCCGCGACGTCTACAATGTTGAAGCCCGTCGCCAGCACGCCAACATAGCGCAGTGACGACGCGCCGCCAAGCAGCTCCGCCGTCAGCGCCGTCTTGTTCGTGAACGCCACCTCGGCCCCTGCCAACCGCGCCGCCGTGTCGGTGGCGGCCGTCCGGTCGTGCACCGTCAGCTCGCCGATCGCGCGCAGTCCATCCCATGTCAAATCGCCTGGGTTCAGGCAGTATCCATCCAGCACGACAATTTTCATAAGGTCTCGTCTAGTTATGGCACAGCTTGCAGGCTGCTTCCTTCGTCATCTTCAGGTGTTTCGCCGCCGCCGATCCGTGCGGCGAGTGGCACAACTGGCAATCCGGAACAATCCCCGCCTCATGCGTGTGCGTCTTGGGAAACGCCGCCTTGTCATGACAGGCGAAGCAAACCCCAACCAGCGAGGCCTTCGCAAACGCCCACTCCCCGTTCTTCACGGCATGGCAGGTCGTGCACGCCGTAGCACCTGGCGGATGTTCGCGAAACTTCAACCACCCCGCCGGGGCTCCCTCGCCCACATGGACCTTTACCTTCGCTCCCCCCTCCACTGCAATCTCATGCCCGCCCGGCCCCAGCTTCAACACTGCCGTCAACACACCCGCATGCGGCGACTCCGCCGCCACCACCTTCCCATCCACCATCAGTTCCGCTCTCCCCTCCTGACGGGCCACCACGCGGACCTCGCCGTTCACCACGCTCCGATCCGCCGGCGAGAAGATCACACTCTCGGCCTGGAGCGCCGTCACCGCCAGCAGCACGGCCCTCAGTCGCATCACCGCGTCTTCCGCCGCACGAGTTTGGAATCAATTGCCGACAGGTTCGCCACTCCCGCCAACCCCATCGAAAGCGCCAGCTCCGACTTGAGAATCTGCAGCACCCGCTCCACGCCCCGCTGCCCGAACGCTGTCAGTCCGTACAAGTACGGTCGTGCGATGCACACCGCCTTCGCGCCGATCGCCAGCGCTTTCAGCACATCCGTACCGCGCCGGATACCGCCATCGAGCAGAACCGGTATACGGCCATTCACCGCCGCCACCACCTCCGGCAACGCCTCGATCGTCGCCCCAAGTTGATCCAGCTGTCGCGCGCCGTGATTGGACACCATCACCGCCTTGGCCCCATGCTTCACGCACAGGTCGCCATCCTCAGCCGTCATGATGCCCTTCACGATTACCGGGAGTTTTGTCGCCGAGCACAATTCGCTGAGCGTCGCCCACGTCGGCGTGGACTGCGGACGAGATGGCCACACGCCCGCCCGCCACGGATTCTTCGCCACCGGCAGCCGCCCCGATCCATCGCGCGCCGGCAGCCCCGCCTCACACCAGGAGCGCTCGAGTTTGTTGCGCATTTCGCGCTCTCGCTTGGAGACATGCATGATGTCCACGGTGAAGCAGATCCCCTTGCACCCCTGCGCCTCCAGCCGCTTCACGAACGCCCGCATCGCCGCCGTGCTCCCCAATTGCCCGCCCGTGGTCAACTGCCAGAACTCCGGCGCCGTCCCTGCATCAATCAGATCGTCGATCCCGCCATTGGTGATGTGCAGCGCCTTCGCGTTCGCCGCTGCTTTGGACACCGCGATCTCACCGCCCTGGTGGAAACAGTTCTTTCCCCCCGCTGGATCGAGCAGGATCGGGTACTCGATCTTCGACCCGAACAGCTCGAGTGACGTGTCGATCGTGTGCACATCGGTCAGCATCCGCGGCCGGATGATCCAGTTGCTGTAGGCGTCGACATTTTCCCGCAGCGTCAGCTCATCTTCGCTGCCACCTTCCAAGTAGTCCCAGGCGAGCGGATCGAGCTTCGTCTTCGCCACCTTGGCGAAGTCCATCACGCTCACCGGGCCATACAGTGGATCACTCCAGTCAATCGAGTTTGGATCGCTGGCAATCGGGGCTTGCGTGTGCGCGAAGGGCGCCGCTCCGAACATCGAAACGAGCGCCCGCGCGGCCTGTCGGCGCGTCATCATGGCAGTCGTTTACTAGATCACACACGCGTGCCGCCACGCAACGCCCGTTCAGCCGCCGAAGCCCTGCGGCAGTCCCTGCTTCGTCGCCTTGAGGATTTCCAGAATCGCCTTCCGGTCATCGCCCGAGAGATGCGCATACCCCGCCGACCGGTCTTTCCCTGACAGCACCTCGCTCAACCGCGCATAAGCCCGCGACTTCACCTCCGCGGGCAGTTTCTCAAAGGCATCCGAGTAAATCATGTAACTCATCGGATACCGGAACAGCCGCGTCTGCAAATCCAGTTGCCGCAACCCGCGCCCCTTGCCATCCTTCGGCCCCAGTGCCGAAAACTCCTCCGCAAATCCCGACGTCCCCGCGACCGGCTCAGTCAAGCTGGCCTCGTCCTTCATCAGCAGATACTCCACCAGGTACTCCGTCAAATTCCGGATGCGGCGCTGTGTGGACTCCGACAACTCGCCCGCCGGCTTCTTCAGCATCTCGTTCATCGCCGCCTGCTGCTTCAGCGCCATCCGAACTTCCCAGTTCACCCGCGTCAGCAGGTTCTGCGCCCGCACTTGGTGTTCCAGCACCATCAGTGCGACGAGGTCGCTATGCGGGGAAAGGTACGCCCCGGTGTCGAAATACCGGTCGAGCTTCAGCATGTTGCCGCCGGCCGTGAAATCGAAGTCCGGCTCCTGCCGGCTCTTCGACACCGAGTTCCCCATATGGACTTGCGCCCCATGCTTGCCCGTCACATACCAGCCGCCCCAGCGCTCCTTCAAGGGACTGCGGTGATCCGTGATGAACCCTCCCGCCTGAAACAAGGGCATCCCCGTCGAATCTGGATACACGCTGCGCACCATCAAGCCCGGCACACCTGCCGTTCGCCCCGACAAGTGACATTGCAGGCAATCATCCCGCCGCATCACCAGCGGACTCCCGCCGGGCTCCTGATCGAGCGTGTAGAAGATGGTCCCCATCCGCGCATCATGGGCCGCCAGTTCCAGCACGTCGCCCCCTCGCACGATCCCCACCGAAACATCGTCGTTGAAGTAGATTGCCCGAGGCGTGCGAGGCGCGATGCGCGGAGCCTGAAAGCTGGTCTTTGAGAACACCAGCACCTGTGAGCTCACCGGCACCTCGAGCGCGTTGAGCAGCGCCGGCAAATATCCCAGGTCCGGATCAAAGTCGAGTTTCCGCTTCCCCGCCTCCAATTCGAGCTTCAGCTTGTACACCCGGTCGGTCACCGGAGCCTTCGCGTAGTTGATCGCCTCATCTTCCAGCGGCATCGTGTACGAGCCATCGAGTTGCGCGAAACCCACAACCGCGATCAGCGCGAGAGCGAACAGACAGAGAAAGACTCTCAACATAGCGACCCTATGAGTGTATCGCCGCGACTCCGCCCCCGGAAGTGACCTCAGTCACAAACCGTCAACCGCACACCTGGCTTGCCGTCGCCAGCCGCCCGCCCGAAGCGACCACTTCGGCCTCCAGCGCCTGCGCCTGCGCATCGTCGAGTGACATCACCGCGTCCTGCACCAGTGTCACCCGCCGTCCGGTCCGCAACAGCCCCCGCACCGCGTTTGCGACGCAGATCTCGGTGACCACACCGTAGACAACCGCCTCGCTGGCCCGCAGTTCATCGAGCAGCGTTTCGAACACGGGATTCGTAAAGCAGTCCGTCGTCACCTTCTCCACCAGCACTTGCGGCGCCTTCATCGGTTCCTGTGCCGCCACCGCCAGCACCGTCCGGCCGGCCGTCAGCGTGCATTCAGGCTTCTGCTGCCCCACGGTGCCCGCCACACAATGCGGCGGCCAGGCGCGGAACTCCACATCGTTCTCTGTGTGCGCATCCATCGTCGACAACAGCGGAATCCCCTTCGCCACCGCATGCCGGTTCAAGCGCGCCAGCTTATCCAGCAGTCGCTCCGCCCCCGGCACATACAGCGCCCCGGCCGGATAGAGAAAATCCAACTGCGTATCCACATCCACAAACACAACGCTCATGCCTTCACCCTCGCATCCAGCGCCCGCAGTTCCTCGCTGATCGTCACCGGGTACACTTCATCGGATGCATCCAGCGATCGAACCGCTGCTGGAAGCGCCGCAATGGCCCGCTGGGCACGCTGTCGTGCCTCGCCCACCGGCGGCATCCTATCCAAGATCTGGCCGCGAAGCATCACCGGCCACAACAACGCCTCGACCGGCCCCACCTCGCCACAGCCCGAACATTCCGACGCGCAACCAATCACATCTCCACCCGCCTTGCGGAACACCTGCTTCGCCCCCGGCAAAGTGGACTTCTCCGCACTCTTCTTGAAGGTGTACCGCTTCCCGCTCCCCTCCTCAATCTCCACCAGTTTGTACACCACGCTCAAGTTCGGCGCATCCCCGCTCGTTGCCAGGTCTGTCCCCACGCCAATCGCGTCCACTGGAGCGTCTTCGTCAGCCAGCGCGCGTACGCGCTGCTCGGTGAGATCACCGCTCACCATGATCTTGGCGTCAGCCAGCCCCGCCGCATCGAGGATCTTCCGCACCTCGCGCGACAACCCGCCCAAGTCCCCGCTATCGATCCGCACCCCCCACATCGGCCGTCCCACCGCCGCCGCCCGCCGCGCTCCCTCCAACGTGTCATATGTGTCGATCAGGTGCACCGTCGACTCGCCCATCAGCTTCTGCAGCGCGCGAAACGCCGCTGTCTCATCGCTGAAACTCTGTACCCACGAATGCGCCGCCGTCCCGTATACCGGAACCCCATAGAGCAACCCCGCCTCCGTGTTGCTCGTCCCCGCGCAGCCGCCGATGTAAGCCGCGCGCGGCGCCAGCGTTCCTGCTTGCGGTGAATGCGCTCGCCGCGTTCCGAACTCGACCACGCTTCGCCCCTTCGCCGCCGCCACTACACGCGCCGCCTTCGACGCAATCATCGTCTGGAAGCCCACCATCGATAGCAAGTACGTTTCGATGATTTGCGCCTCCACCAGTGGAGCCCGCACCGTCAGCAGCGGCTCGCCGGGAAACATCGGAGTCCCCTCAGCCACCGCGAACACGTCACCCGTGCACCGGAACTGCTCGAGGTAGGTTAAGAACTCCTCCGGAGCCTGCGCGAACTGCACCAAGCCGCGGAGATAGGCAATCTCCTCGCTCGTGAATCGCAATCCCTGCAAATACTCTAGGGCCTGCTGCAGGCCCGCGGCGACAAGAAACTTCCGGTTCCCCGGCAGCCGCCGCGCAAAGAGCTCAAACGTCGCGGTGGCCCGGTGCTTCCCCTCCGCGACGAACCCCGCCGCCATCGTCAACTCATAGAGATCGGTGAGAAGCGCTCCCATGCTTCTCTCGATGCTACTTCTTCTTCTCGCTCGAAGGGGGTGGTGGCGCCTTTACATCCGCCGCCGCGCGCCGCACATCTTCGACAAGCTTCCCATCCAACTCATATACGGACGGCTCACCCGCACGCGTTGCGTAATACGCGTTGCCCGCCTTTGTGACGCTCACCTTCTCCGTCCGCTTGCCGTCGGCCGACGCCACCGTGGCCTCAAACATCACGTCCCCGCCGCCCGCCTCGACAAACTTGATCGCGCTCATCTCGCGCAGTTTGTCCACCAGCGACTGCACACTCGTCGAGTCCATCTCTTTCCCGCCCGAGGTCCAATTCTCGCCCGACTTGGCAAACGTCCGCGCCGCCGCGCCATCCTTCACATCGATGCGCCCGGGCTCCGTCCAGCCGAAATCAAACAGCTTGCGGTTGCGGAAATCGTCGAGAGTTTTGCTCACGCCCTCGCCCACATCCGCGCTGAGTTTGTGAACCCCTTCCACGGCGCTCGACTTGGCGTAGAAGTTCCCGTCCTTGTCTTTGCGAACTTCAATCGACTGCGTCCCGGCCGCATCGGTCGCTTTCGCCGTCGCCACCACTGCCGCCCCGCCGAACTTCCCGGCCAGGCTCTTTTCTTCGCTCTCCGGCAGCGAGGCGTCCATCTTGGCGTCCCGCAGCTTCCGCAGCAGTTCTTCCACCTGGTTCCCATCGGCCCGCAGCGGCCTTGGCTTCACAATCTGCCAGTCGCCATTGTTGTTCTTGCCGAACTCCATCGCCGCGCCTTTCGCGGTCAGCTCCAGCCGGCTCAGATTGTCGGTGTCGAACGTCAGCAGCCGCTTGTCGCGGAGGTCCTTCCACGTCTTGTCCAGGCTCGCCTTGTTGTAGCTGGCCACGGTAAACACACGCGGATCGCCGTCGATCTTCACGTACACCGAACCCGCCGTCGGCGTCTCATCGCCGAACAGCAGTTTCACCACCTTGCCGTCCTTCTGGTGAATCGCCACGGTCAGCGTCGGGCTATCCAGCCCGTACGCCTTCAGATCCGCCGCTTTCTCCTCCACCAACCGGTCCGACACGTAGCTTGTCAGTGCCGTGAACACGCCGCTCGACGCGTCCGGATCCGCCGCCAGCGGCTTCGGCAACACCAGTTCATAGCGATTGTCCGCCGCCCGGTTCAGCGTCGTCGTCTCGCCGTCCTTGGTGATGTTCACCTTTTGGATCTTCTCTGGCGTGATCTCGACGATCTTCGGCGGCGCGTTCGGATCCGCGTCAGGCTTCTTGGTGGCCTCGTTCTTGTCCGACCACCACACCAATCCCCCCAGCAACGCCAGGGCTCCGGCGGCAATCAACAATCCACGAAACTGCATCGCGCGTTACTCTCCTGTGCTCGATTTCGATCTACCGCCGCCGCCACCACACGCTCACGCCCGAAGCCACAATGGCCAGCGGCAGGAACAGAACGCTCAAAAAGAACACCACGCGCATCTGCGCGGCGCTCATGTTCAACGGCCGGTTCTCGGGTTCCTTGGGCCGGATCGAAATCAGATCCTCGTCCGAGCTCAGCCAGTTCAACATGTTCATCGCCAGGTCGGGGTTGCCGTTGAACTTGAGAATCGAGTTCCCCGTCCATTGCGAACTGCCCACCACCACGAACCGCCCGGAGAGGTTCTCCTTGCCAGTGTTGTATGTGCCTGCCACGCCGAGAGTGAATGGCCCGGCCTTGTCTTTGTCCGGATTGATGTCGATCTCGGCCTGATCCAGGCTCGACGTCGCATAGCTCTTCGCCGACGTCGAGAACAGCTTCTCCACCGTCGTCTTGGCGCCGTTCGACGCCTCAATCGACCGCGTCATGGGAAACGCCGTCGTCACCTCGCGCAGGTCGCGCACAATCGCGTGGCCCTCGTAGCTGGCCACCAGCGGCACCGCCGCGCTGAAGCCAAACAACTGCCCGATGCCGCTGGTGTCCAGCACAAGATCGGCATTCATCGCCACGCCCCATTCCTTCAACACCGCCTGCAATGCCGCGTTCGGGGCCACCTGCTCCTTGCCCAACTGCAGCGGCGGATCGAGCAGAATCAGCGCCCGCCCGCCATTCTCCACATAGCTCTTCAGCGCATTCACGGCCGGAGGCAGATAGTCAAACCGCGGACCACCCACCATCACGATCGTGCACTCCTTCGGCACCTCGGGTTTCTCAATCAAGGAGATCGCCTGCGTCTGATAGTTGTTCTTCTCCATCAGCTCCTTGAACTGCGCATAGCCCGTGCGGTCAGGGCTCTCCAGGCTGTGTTCGCCCGAACCGCTCACCGCGCACACCGTCCGCTTGCCGCCTTTCAGCGCGCGGATAAACGCGCCGGAGATCTCTTCTTCGCTCACCGCCTTGGCTTCCTCGCGCTTGCCGTTGGCATCGATGTAGATCGTCCCGTAGCGCGACACCGCGTTCGCCCTTGCCGCCTGCGGGCTTTTGTCCGGATCGATGTAGTCTACGGTCAATTTCGGCGAGAGCGCGTCGTAGCGGTCCAGCAGATCCCTCGCTTGTTGGAAGCTGCTTTGTTTATCGAAAAGGGTGATCTTGGCGTCAGTCTTCAGTCCGGCGATGATCTTCTCGGTCTGATCCGACAGGCTGAATTTCTTGTTGGATGTCGTGTCGAAGCTCTTGTTGTGCCGCTGCGCCAGGAAGTTCGCCACCCCCAGCGCGCCCACCACAATCAGCCCGTACACCACCACATACGCCGTGAACTTCGTCGATTTCTGTTTCAGAAACGGAGTGCTCATCGTTACGACCTCCACCGCAGCGACTCTAGCGAGCGCGCTGAAAGGAACAACCCAAAGAAGATCATGGAGAGGTAGAACACCACGTCTTTCGTGTCGATGACGCCCTTGGAGAATGGCTCGAAATGCGTGATCACGCTCAGGTAGCCGATCACCTTGGCCCAATCGGCCGTATTGAATTCGGTGTACCAGCCGATGACCCACAGCATCAGGCAGACGGCGAATGTGCCCGCCCCGGCGACGATCTGATTCTTCGTCGTCGTCGAAATGAAGGTGCCGAGCGCGAGCAGACATCCCCCCTGCAACAGCAATCCGAGGTAGCCCACGAGCAACGGCTTCCAGTCAGGCTTGCCATAGGCAAACAGCACCGACATGTTCAGCAACGACACGCCGAGGATCGCCGAGTACATGAGGATCGCCGCAACCCACTTTCCGAGGACGATTTCCCAATCGCGCACTGGCGATGTGATCAGGAGTTCCATTGTGCCCGATCGCTTTTCTTCCGCGAACAGCCTCATCGTGATCATCGGAATTAGGAACAGCCCGATGACGCTGATGTTCGACAATACGGGCCGCACCACCCATTCGTTTAAGTCCATCGGCATACCGCGCCCCATCATCTGCATCTCCATGCCGCGCGAGACGAAGATTCCGACGGCGAGGTAGAAGAACCACCCCGAAACCAGCGCGAAGAACGCCATCAGGCCATACGCGATCGGCGAGGCAAAGTAGGACTTCAGTTCCTTCCGGCAAATCACCCAAATGTTACTCATTGCGCCTCTCCCTTCTCCGCGGCCTGTGTCGAACCCGCGGCAGCCGCGTCCGAACTGGTCAACTGCAGGAAGATCTCTTCCAAACTGAAGCTCAGCGAGTGCAGCTCATGCAACTGCCAGCCCGCTTGCACCACCGCCCGCGCAATCTCCGGGCGAATCTGCTCGCCCGGCCGGCTTTCCACCTCGAATCGCGCGCGGCCATTCTTCGTGCCCGCGCTCTTCACCACGGCTACGCCCGCCACACCGTTGAGTGCGCCTTCCACCTCGGCCGCTCCCGCACCGCTCACCTCCACGCCCACGGCGTCGGAACCACGCAACCGGCTCGTCAGGTTCTCCACCGTGTCCGTGGCCACCAGCCGGCCCTTGTTGATGATGAGCACCTTCTGGCAGGTCTGCTCCACCTCGGGCAAAATGTGCGTCGACAGAATGATCGTATGCTCGCCGGCGAGTTCCTTGATCAGATCGCGCGTCTCGAGAATCTGCTTCGGATCCAGACCTGACGTCGGCTCGTCCAGGATCAGCACGTCCGGATTGTGAATGATCGCTTGCGCCAATCCAACCCGCTGCCGGTAGCCCTTCGACAGTTTGCTGATCAGCTTCGGCATCACATCGTCTACGTGGCAGCGCTTGGCCACCTCTTGGATGCGCGACGCCAGCGCCGTGCCGGACATGCCTTTGAGCCGCCCGACAAATTGCAGGTACTCGCGCACCTCCATCTCCGGATAGAGGGGCGGCGTCTCCGGCAAATAGCCGATGCGCCGTTTCACCTCCATCGGCTGTTTCACCACGTCGTAGCCGGCCACCTCGGCCATCCCCTCGGTGGGCGGCAGAAAGCAGGTCAGCACACGCATGGTGGTCGTCTTGCCGGCGCCGTTTGGCCCTAGAAATCCAACGATTTCGCCCTTGTTGACGGTAAAGGAGATATCGTCGACGGCGACTGTGCGCGGGTAGCGCTTGGTGAGACCTTCGACACGTATCATAAGTTGTTCCGGATCAATTCCTACAGACGGCGCTGGCCAGCGTTCGGTATCCGATCCCAGCGCGTCCAGTGCGATTTCTATGATAAGGACGGCCGTTTGCGCCTGTCAACGGGATTCCCCCTGCGGGCCGCCGCCACCCCGCCGGCGCCCCTACAGTCCCATAATCTGGAAGCCCGCATCCACGTACAGCACGTTGCCCGTCACGCCACGGCCTAAATCACTCGCAAGGAACACCGCCGTGTCCGCCACTTCGCCCGGTTCGCAGTTCCGCTTCAACGGAGCCCGCGATGCCACCGCATCCAGGACGCTTGAAAAGTCCTTGATTCCCCGCGCCGACGCTGTCTTGATCGGACCCGCCGAAATCCCATTCACGCGAATCCCCTGCGCCCCCAAATCAGCCGCCAGGTAGCGCACGCTCGCCTCCAACGCTGCCTTGGCCACGCCCATCACGTTGTAGTTGGTCACCACACGCTGCGCCCCCAGATACGTCAGCGTCATGATCGAACCGCCGCTGCTCATCAACGGAGCCACCGTCCGCGACACCGATACCAGCGAATATGCGCTCACATCGTGCGCCAGCGCAAACCCATCGCGCGAGGTCTCGACAAATGGCCGCGACAAATCCTCACGGTTGGCGAACGCGATCGAATGCACCAGCACGTCCAGCGGCTTCCCCGTCGCCTCAAGCCGCGACCGCAGCGCCGTCAATTCCGCCTCCTGCGTCACATCGCAGCTAAAGCACTCTGCTCCATCCAACTCCCCCGCCAGTTCCTCCACCGTCAGCCGCTGCCGCTCCCCCTGGTAGGTCAGAATCAGGTGTGCGCCTTCACGCTGAAAAGCCTGGGCAATGGCCCAGGCAATGCTCCATCGATTAGCCACACCAAGAACAAGGGCGGTCTTTCCCGCTAGCAAGGCAGACATAAGCTTCCATGGTAGCGCGACGACCGCCCCGGTCTCACGAATTGTCCGGCCTCACCGGGCCGGTGTTACAGCCGGCTAGACCTTCTCCGGCACCACGTACGGCGCGCGGTATGCCCGCGTCAGCATCGCGTTGGCTTCCTTGTCGCCCTTCACCGTCCAGGTGGCGCCGTCCCAGTTCAACGTGCGTCCTAACCGGTAGCTGATGTTGGCCAGGTGCACCAGAACACAGCTCAGCGCGCCCTCTTCGATGTCGGCGTTGAGCTCGTTCTGCTTGCGGCTGCGCATGGCGGAGATGAAGTTGGCAAAATGCCCTTCCCGCTCCGTACGCGCCGGGCCAGGCGTGCCTTCCTTGCCCATGAAGCTCCAGTACTTGTTGTAGCCGTCAATCACCAGGTAGCCCTTGGAGCCGTAGAACGTATTGCCGATCGTGTTGCCGGCCCGCTCACCGCCGATGCCCGCCTCGTGGTTGCTGTACCAGTGCCGCACCTCGAACGTCATCATCTTCGGCTTGCCGTCCACCATGAACTCAAACGACGACGTCATGGTGTTCGGCGTCTCCTGGTCGTCGTCGAACATGTACTTCCCGCCGATCGACGTCACTTTCGTCGGGTGCTTCACCCCCAGGCCCCAGCGCGCGATGTCCACCTCGTGGATGCCCTGGTTGCCCAGATCGCCGTTGCCCGTGTCCCAGAACCAGTGCCAGTTGTAGTGGAACCGGTTCTTCGTGAACGGCCGCAGCGGCGCCGGACCAGTCCACATGTCGTAATCCACGCCCGGCGGCACCGCCTCCACCGGCGTCTTGCCAATCGTGTTGCGGAACTTGTAGCAGAGGCCGCGCGCCATGTAGACCTCGCCAAACTCGCCGCCCTTCAGCTTCTGCACCGCCTCCTGCAACGCCGCCGACGACCGGCTCTGGCTGCCCTGCTGCACCATGCGCCCATACTTCCGCGCCGCCGCAATGATCTGCTTCGACTCAAACACGTTGTGCGAGCAGGGCTTCTCCACATAGACATCCTTGCCCGCCTGGCAGGCCCAGATCGTCTGCAGCGTGTGCCAGTGGTTCGGCGTCGCAATGGACACCGCGTCGATGTTTTTATCGTCCAGAACCTTCCGGATGTCCCGGAACATCGGCACGGGCTTCTTGTTCTGCCGCTGCAGCGTACCGATGTAGCGCTCGGAGTGTGAATCGTCCACATCCACCAGCGCCGCCAATTCCACGCCGGGCATGGACGTCCACGCGCTCATGTGGCTGCTGCCGCGTCCGCCGCAACCCACCACCGCTACGCGAATCGTATCGTTCGGGCCGGGCGCCGCCTTCACCGCTTGTGTGGCGGTCGCGGCTGCCGTACTCATCAGGAAATACCGCCGGTTCATAGTTCTCCTTTGTGTGGCTAGCTCGTGCCACCGCTGGAGGAATTATACAGCGCCGCCACCGCCGGTGATCGTCCTGTACTCAATCATCCTGATGCCGCCCACGGTCGCATAGGAAGCAAAGCCCAGGGGCTTGCACAAATCAATGTCGTCAAACCGCAGCGAGACCACACTCACAGTGAGGTCCACGTCGGTCACCAGCGACGTCCCAATCCACGCCTGAATCCGTTTGGCCGTCACCGCGAGCCTGAATTCGTACCAGCGCCCTGTTTCGAAATCCCGGTTCGTCGACGTCTCGTTCTCCGAGGCGTCATACCCATCGACGTTGGAAAGCCCCACCACCGTGCCATCCCAACCGCCGCACACCCATGTGCAATAGGAGTCTTTCACCGGAAATGTAATCGCGGCAAAAAAGTCCTTCCCCTCCAACCGCGCAGCCTCAAACCGGATCTCGTAGTCGGATTTCGGGAAACTGCCCCCCCACGAAATGCCTGTCATCGCCCCTTTCCCGAGGACAATGGCCCCATCCCGAACCTCCACCCGCCCGTGCCGCGGGAAGGAAACCTCTTTCCAGCCCGCCAGGCTCTTCCCATCGAACATCGGACGCCATGAGTGTCCCTGGCCGGCCACACCCGCCGCGCCCGCCATCCCCAATAAAAACGAACGCCGTCCGGCCAACCTCATGCCCCCATTATGCGATGGCCGGACAGCCCATCACTTCCCCCTCCATCGCCGCCCCTCCCTCACCCGGCACTAAGCCCCATGCGCCAGGGCCGCGGCAAGTCGGCCGAGCCGGTTAGTGGGCGCCGTCGTAGTAGAACTTCTCGTGAACGATCTTGCCGTCCTTCCACTGCCGCACACTCACCTGCTTCATCACCACGCGCGAACCGCCCTTGAACGTCACGTCCAGTTCCCACTCGCCAAAGCTCACGGCCTCGCCCGCCGCGCTCGCCTTCACCGCCGCGCCGTGGAACTGCTCCACGCTGGCGAAAAACTGCAGCTCTCGCTCGCGGTTGGCCGCCTTGCCCACCGTTGGCTCCTTGTCGTTCTCCTGCATCACCACATCATCGGCGTAAAACTGCTCAAACGCCTCCATGGCCTGGCCGCTCAGCACCATCGCGTTCAGCTGCTCATCCAGTTGCTTCACCGTGCTCATAGTCCCAGTCTCCTTTTCATCCTCATTTTACGTGGTTAAACACACAATGTCAAGACAAATTTTCAGGCCACCATTCTTCCCACTCCGCGCTGATAAAATCTCCCCATCCCCGTGCTTAGAACCGCCCTCTCTTGATCCTCGCCGCCCTCCCGCTCGCCGCGCAGGACTCCGCCACGCTCTTCTCCTCCACCATCCGCCCGCTGTTTGAGCAAAACTGCCTCGGGTGCCATGGCAATGGCCTCGTCATGTCCAAACTCGACATGCGCACGCGCGAGGGCCTGCTGACGGGCGGTGCTCGCGGGCCGGCTCTGCTCCCTGGAGATTCTTCGGCGAGTCTGCTCGTGAAGATGGTCGACGGTATGGGCCCCCTCCAGATGCCCCCAGGAGACGCCTCCAAACGCCTCCCCGCCGACGCCGTCGCCGCCATCCGCCGTTGGATTGACTCCGGCGCCGCCTTCCCCGCTCCAACAGCCGCCTCCGCCGTCACCGACAAATGGTCCACATATAAGAGCGAGGACCTCTGGGCCTTCCGCCCCTTCAAACGCCGGTGGGACTCCAGGCTCAACATCGACAACTTCCTGCCCCCCACGCCCTCCGCCGACCGCCGCACCCTCATCCGCCGCGTCACCTTCTACCTCACCGGCCTCCCCCACACGCCCGAAGAGGTGACCGCCTTCCTCAACGACAAATCACCCAACGCCTGGCCCCGCCTCATCGACCGCCTCCTCGCCTCCCCCCGCTATGGCGAACGTTGGGGCCGCCACTGGCTCGACGTCGTCCGCTACGCCGACTCCTCCGGCTATTCCAACGACTTCGAACGCCCCAACGCCTGGCGCTACCGCGACTACGTCATCCGCTCCTTCAACGCCGACAAGCCCTACGACCAGTTCATCCGCGAACAGATCGCCGGCGACGAACTCGACGCCAACAACCCCGAATTCCTCATCGCCACCGGCTTCCTCCGCGCCGGCCCCTGGGAACACACCGGCATGAGTGTCGAAGCCGTCACCCGCCAGCTCTTTCTCGACGACGTCACCCACTCCACCGCCTCCGCCTTCCTCGGCCTCACCCTCGGCTGCGCCCGCTGCCACGATCACAAGTTCGACCCCCTCCCCACCCGCGACTACTACCGCTTCCAGGCCATCTTCGCCACCACCGAATTCGCCCGCCCCCAGGTCCCCTTCCTCCCCTCCGAGAACACCGCCGGAATGGAAGCCGGCCGCGCCCACATGAAAGAGGTCATCGCCGAGACCCAGCGCCAGATGGCCCGCTTCGACATGAAGAGCAAAGACGTCGATCCGGAAAAGTATGAGGAGTTCAAGCTCTTCCAAAAGCACTTCCAACTGCACAAGGAATCGGCTGACCGCTTTGAGCCCAAGGCCTTCTGCGTCTCCTCGGGCCCTCGCGATGGCGCCACAGACGGCGGCCCCACGCTGAAGTACCCCAAGTCCGCCGACTACAAGCCGCCCCGCATGTTCATCCTCACCGGCGGCAACATCCAATCCCCCGCCGCTGAAGTCGATCCCGGTGTCCTCTCTCTTGTTGAGCGCTACTCCGGCCTCCCCTCACCTGCGATCCCCAACACCATCGCCGGACGCCGCCTCGCCCTCGCCAACTGGATCGCCGATCCGCGCCATCCTCTCACCGCCCGCGTCATGGTCAACCGCATCTGGCAGCACCACTTCGGACAGGGCCTCGCCGCCGACCCCAGCAACTTCGGCAAAATGGGCAAGAAACCAACCCACCCCGACTTACTCGACTGGCTCGCCTCCTACTTCATCGACAGTAAATGGAGCGTCAAGGCCGTCCACCGCGCCATTCTTCTCTCCAAGGCCTATCAAAGCGCCGCCCTCGCCCCCCGCCGCCTCGAAGCCGAAGAACTCCGCGACGCCATCCTCGCTGTCTCCGGCGAACTCAGTTCCTCCAGCGGCGGCCCCGGCACCTTCCCGCAAATCAACGACGACGTCGCCCGCCAGCCCCGTCACGCCATGGGCTCGCTGCAACCCCTCTACCGCCCCTCGGCACGCAAAGCCGACCGCAACCGCCGCAGCATCTACTCCTTCCAGCAGCGCTCCCTGATCGATCCTATGATCGAGGTCTTCAACGGCCCCACTCTTGATCTTTCCTGCGAACGCCGCGAGTCTTCCACCATCCCCACTCAGGCCTTCGCACTCTTCAATGCTCAGTTCGTCCACGACATGGCCCTCGCCATGGCCAACCGCCTCCACCAATCCGAGCGCACCCCCGAAGCCCGCATCGAACGCGCCTTCCAACTCGCCTTCAACCGCCCCCCCACCGCCGAAGAACTGCGCACCGTCCTCGCCCACCTCCATGCCATGACCGCCCGCCACGCCGCCGAAGCCGCCCCCGCCCGTCCCCAACCCAAGCGCGTCGTCCACACCATCACCAGCGAACTCACCGGCGAGCGCTTCCAGTTCACTCATCCCGACGACCCCGCCGAATTCGAACACAACCTCCACCCGTCGGCTGCACCTCCCGAGGTCCGCGCCCTCGCCGACGTCACCCTCACTCTTCTCAACTCCAACGAGTTCATCTATGTCTATTGATCACACCGCGCAAAACGGAGCCTCGTGCCGCCCCAAGGCGACGCGGGCCCTTTGCGCTCCAAACGCCCCTTCCCGCCGCGACCTCCTCCTCCGCTCGTTCCTAAGCCCCGCCATGGGTCTCGGCTCCGTCGCCCTCCGCGCTCTGCTCACCCAGGACGCCGCCCGCGCCGGTGTCCTCGCCGCCAAACAGCCCCACCACCCCGCCAAGGCCAAGCACTGTATCTTCCTGCTCATGGAAGGCGGGCCGTCGCACATCGACACCTTCGACCCCAAGCCCAAGCTCGCCGAACTGCACATGACGAAGTTCCAGAAGGAACGCAATAAGTTCGAAGCCAACATGAATACCGGCGAGCGCTATTACGTGAAGAGCCCCTTCACCTTCCGCCGTGCGGGCAAACTCGGCATCGAGATCAACTCCCGCTTTGAGCAGTTCGCCGATGTTGTTGACGATGTCTGCTTCTACCGCGGGCTCAAAGCCGAGAGCGTCAACCATCCCACCGCCCTCTATCACCTGAACACCGGCACCCAATTCGGCGGCGACCCCGCCGTCGGCGCGTGGGCATCCTACGGACTTGGCACCGAGAACGAAAACCTCCCCGCCTTCGTCGTCCTCCCCGATGTGGCTTACCCGCAGGGTGGCGCGGCCAACTGGTCCAGCGGCTACCTGCCGCCTCACTACCAGGGCACCCCACTCCGTCCTGAAGGCGCGCCGATCCTCGATATGGCCCCTCCGCCCGGCATGTCCTCCGAGCGCCAGCGCGCCAACCTCGACTTACTCAACAAACTGAATACCCTCCACCGCGCCCGCCACCCCGAACACGCCGACCTCGCCGCCCGCATGGAAAGCTACGAACTCGCCTTCCGCATGCAGGCTGAAATGCCTGCTGTCGTCGACCTCAACCGCGAACCGCAAGCCACCCGCGACATGTATGGCATCGGCAGTCCCGACAAAGAGGTGGACGCCATCGGCCGCCGCTGTCTCCTCGCGCGCCGATTCATCCAATCTGGCGTGCGTTTCGTGCAAGTAATCGTGATGGGCTGGGACTCCCACGACTACATCGAAAAGGCCCACGGCTCCCGCATCACCGCCATCGACCGTCCCATCGCCGCACTGCTGAAGGACCTCAAGCGCACCGGTCTGCTCGACGAAACCCTCGTCGTCTTCTCTGGCGAGTTCGGCCGCAGCCCCGACAACGGCATCCGCCGCGGCGGCGAAGCCTGGGGCCGCGACCACAACGCCAACGCCATGACCGTCTGGCTCGCCGGCGGCGGCGCCCCCCGCGGGGCCATCATCGGCGCCACCGACGAAACCGGCGGCTCGGCCGTGGAAACCGTTCATCCCCTGCGCGACTTCCACGTCACCTTACTCCACCTACTCGGCCTCGACGACAACAAACTCCGCTACCTCCACGCCGGCCGCGAAAAGCAACTTAGCCAGACGGGTGGTGAATTCATCAAACAGTTGGTGAGCTAATCACCAATACGCTTCAGGTGTCCCGACTCACCCCACCCCGTCGAAGTCCTGAAGTCGCTCTGACTTGAGCCCTCAACTTCACCATCACTCACACCACCCGCTCCCTCGGCGCACGCCGCAAGACCCTCTCCGACATCCGTAACGGCCGCGCCGGCATCAGCCCCGAAATGGCCGTCGGCCTCTGCATCTCCCTCGACACCGCCGTCCCCTGGCTCATGCCCCAGCCGCCGGGGGCGACATCGTATGGACGCAACCATGCCCTTGCTACACTCTCCCTAGGCATGCCGCAAAGCCTACAATCCGTCCTCCACATCTTGCGTGACCACGAGTCCGAGCTCCGCGGTATGGGTGTCTCCCACGCCGCTGTCTTCGGTTCGGTTGCGCGTGGCGAGGCCGGTGCGGCCAGCGACATCGACGTCCTGGTCGAATTGGACGAGTCCCTGCCCATCGGCCTCTTCCAGTACGCACGACTCAAACTCCACATCCAGGGACTTTTCGACGTTCCCGCCGACGTCGTCAACCAGCGCGCGCTCAAGCCTCTCCTGCGCGACAACATCCTGCGCGACGCCGTCCATGCCTTCTAAGAACCCCGCCCAGCACCTCGCCGAGATCATCACCAACATCGACGCGATTCGCGAGTTCACCGCCGGCATGGATCTGGCCTCATTCAAAGCAGACCGCCGCACAGTGTACGCCGTCGTCCGCGCACTCGAAATCATCTCGGAAGCTTCGCGCCGGCTGCCGCCGGAGATGATCGAGCGCCACCCCGAAATTGGCTGGCCTGCTGTGGCCGCAGCCGGAAACATCTACCGGCATGAGTATGAAGCCGTCGAGGACGCCATGGTCTGGAGCACCGTCTGCAATGACCTCGCTCCGCTTCGTGAATCCGCCGTCGCTGAACTCGCTCGGATGTCTCCCCCTCCCGGGGCCGCCTAACCTCATGCCTCGCTCCCCCAAGCTCGCGCGCCTCACCCCCGAAAAAACCGTCTACATCCTCGGCGCCGGCTTCTCCATTCCCGCCGGTGCCCCCAGCCAGGCCGGCATCCTCCCCGAAATCTTCTCCCTTCCCGAATCCTCCGAGCGCACCGCTCAGGCCAAACGAGCGCTCCACCAGTTCCTCCTCGAAGACCTGAACACCAACCCGGCCGCCCTCCACGACGTCGCCCTGGAGGACATCTACACTCCCATCGATCGCTCCATCGCCGACAACACCGCCTTCCGCACCCGCTCCCACGGCGACCTCTCCGCCCTCCGCTCCGATCTCGAATACCTCATCTCGCTGGCCATCGAAACCGCCACCCGCCGCAATCTCCGCGCCGCCCCGCGCCGCGCTGCCTACATTGGCCAGTTCGCCCAACACGTTGTCCACATCGCCGCCCGCCGCGGTGAACTCGCCCGCCAGGGCCCCACATCGGAACACTCCAAGCGCTACGATCCGCTCTCGATCATCTCCCTCAACTGGGACATCCTCCTGGATAACGCTCTCCACAACGCGCTCCTCGAAGACAACCCCGCCCAAGGCGACTATGACCCGTTCGGCGTGGTCGACTACTGCTGCTACATTTCTTCGCTCAACCCGGCCGACACTCGCGTCCGCGCCGGCCTCTGGAGCCTCGGCTGCAAAGGCTTCAACGTCAAGCTCCTCAAACTCCACGGCTCCATGAACTGGCTCCAGTGCCCCAACTGCCAGCGCCTGTTCGTCGGCTTCGGCCCCAAGCTCCGCTTCCTGGAACGCATCGGCCGCGAAAACTGCCGCCACTGTCAACGCAACGGCACACCCAACACGCTGCGCGGCTCCCTCGTCATGCCAACGTTCCTCAAGGACTTGAGCAACTTCCAAATCAAGCTTGTCTGGCAAAACGCCGGGGTTGAGCTCCGCGAAGCACGCCGGATCGTTTTCATCGGCTACTCCCTGCCTTACGCCGACTTCGAATTCCGCCAACTGCTCTCGCGCACCATCCATCCTGAGACCGCCGTCGAGGTCGTTCTCTTCGAAGGCGACACCGAGCAGTCTCGCCATGTCTACGCCGCCGAGGAAGAGCGCTACCGCAAGTTCCTCAGCGGCCACCATCTCACCTTCCATAAGAACGGCGTCGTCGACTACATCGACCAGCTCTGAGCCGAACAACGCCGGAGCCATGCGCTCGGTATCCTGAGACCATGAACCGCCTGCTACCGGCCCTTCTCCTTGCCGCCCTCGCCGCCCCGGCGCAAACCAAGCCCGTCGAATCCCTTGCGGCCTTCGGTTACACGTGGCGAGTGCCCATCGCGGCCGATTGGAAGCTCGATACAAGTTCACCAGTTCCTGTTTTGGAGCTTCTCGTGCCCCGCCCTGCACTGCAGCCGCGGCGGCCTGCACAGTTCGCCGTCGCACAAACGCCGGATTTCGTCCGCGGAGTGATTGAACTCGAAATGAAGAAGGAACCCGCCGCGCTCCGCAACCGCCATACCTCGCTCATGATTGCGTATGCCTGGCAGGACCCCGACCACTTCAACTACGCACACCTCTCGGTCGATTCAGCAGCAGAGCAGGTGGTGCATAACGGCATCTTTCACGTCTACGGCGGGGAGCGTGTGCGCATCTCGCCGCGCCAGGGTCCGGCAACTCTCCCTGACGAAAACTGGCACAAGGTCCGCCTCGTGTACGACTCCACCAAAGGGCTCGTGGAGGTCTATGTCGACGGCAAGACTTCACCGTCGATGCGCGCCGTCGACCTCAGCCTTGGCGCAGGCAAATTCGGCATCGGCAGTTTCTTCGACATGGGTTCGTTCCGCAACGTCACCATCACCGGCGAGCCCAATAAATAAGGCATTTTGCACACATTCGCGCTTCGCTCTTTTCCTATTGACAGATCCATGAAGCGGGTCCACAATGAGGGTGAAAAGGAGGCCAGGAAACATAGAACCGGGCTTTCAAGGGGGCGGTAACTATCCCAAGCTGGTGTTGTAAGGACCCGCGCACGACCGGAAATTGAGGCCAGGAACGGCCAGCGCATTTGATGCGTCCGAGATGGCGTCACCACGGTGTCCTTCCAGTGTTGCGATCGGTGACCCGCCCCTTTCGTGTCTCTACACACACGGCTCCCCTGCAGCGTTGCGTGCGGAATGCTCTCCTTGCCGAACCTACTTCACAGCGTATCGGTACAACGTGTCCTGATCACGAACGTACAACTGTCCATTCGCAATCACCGGAAGCGCCCAAAGCGGATACCCGCCAATCGTAATTGAGAACCGGGAGATTTCTTTGTACCCGGAAGGCGTTGTCTCAACCAGAGCAATCGTTCCGTTTTCCCCTTGGCAGTAGAGCATCCCGTCGGCAAAAATGACGCTCCCCTTCCCCACGCTGCGGTCGCGCCACGCCACACTGCCATCATCAAACTTCATTGCCGTCAGCACGGAACTCGAAAAGCCGTACAGATGTTGCCCCACAAGCACGGAGCTCGAATAGTGGTTCCGCATCTCGCGGGTGAAGTAGACCTCCTGCGCGCGCTTGCCTGATGCGTCTGCGTCCAACTTCAGCAGCGCCGCGCCGGTGCCATAGTCGGAGGAGAAGAAGGCGTGGCCGTTGCGGTAAATCGGCGTAGCGACATTGGCGGTGCGATTCGATACCTGCGTGTAGCGCCACAGCCGTTCACCGTTGTCGGCGCGCAAGCCCACGGCCGCATCCGACGTGAAGTGCAGCAACTGTTTGATGCCGCCCACCTGCGCCAGAATCGCGCTCGAGTAAGCAGCCGGATCGCCCGGCGACTTCCATACCTCTTTTCCCGATAACTTGTCCAACGCCACAATGGAGGCGCCCGACCCGCCCGGTTGCACGATCAGCCGCGCTCCATCCACGAGCGGCGACTCGCTGATGCCCCAGTGCGGCACTTCGCCGCCATAGCGCGACACGACATTAAATCCCCAGAGCTTCTTCCCCGTCGCCGCCTCCAGACATACCAGGGAACCATCCGCCGCCAGTGCGTAAACACGCTCCCCATCCACCGTGGGAGTACCCCGCGGGCCGTTGCCGCGGCGCTCCTCATACGCTTGGCCGTTGGCCACTTCCCACTGCTTCTTCCCGCTGCCGACGTCGAACGCCATCACGTACTGCACACCCGCGCGCTGTCCTTGCGTAAACAGTCGTCCGCCGCTCACGGAAAACGAGGAGTAGCCCTCGCCAAGTCCGGTCGCTTTCCAAACCAGCTTGGGGCCATTCTGCGGCCACTGTTTCAACAGTCCGGTTTCAGGTGAGACACCGTCGCGGTTCGGACCTCTCCACTGTGGCCAGTCAGCAGCCAAAAGCGGAATCGCACACAGGACAAGTATGGTTGTGAAACGCATGGTCGAACTCCTAGTTCACCGGCGCGATGGCTACTGGATGCCGGCGATCATCTTCTCAAAAGACGCTTTCGCCGTCGAAACGGTTTTGCTGGGCCCTGTCAATTTGAAGAACACGCTTCCCTGCGGCCCTTCCACAATTGCGCCCAACAACTGAAATCCCGACTTCTTAGCGGCCGGAGCGCCCATCATCGGTCCGCCCGATTTGTAGGCGCCTGAGTGCTCCACATAGGTCACCTTGTACTTACCGGCCTTGCCTGCCCGCGGCGCTGGAGGTTTCGCTGCGCTTTCAAACTGCCCATACCAGCGATCAATGTTCGCTTGCACACCACCCCCCTGGCCCGCCCCAAAGTAAAACACAGCACATTCACCGTCCTCGGCATCGCCGGCCGCCTTTGGGACCGAATAGGTCGCCGCGCGCATCGGACGCTCCGCCTGCGCCTTCCATCCCGCCGGAGCCGTCCACTTCAAACCGCCGGCAGTTTCGGCGCTCAGCAGCATGGCGGTGACACACAAGCCCAGTAAAATTCTCATACCAACAGTGTATCCAGCAGCCGCCCCCGTGGTCAGTCCGCGCTCACCGCGTCGCGCCGAGCAGGTGGCGGCGCAGGAACTCGAACTGCTCCAGTCCGGCCCCCCGCGTGTCCTGATAGTCGGTGGCCAGCCGCACCTCGCACGTCAGGCCCAACGGCTGGCACCGCTCCCGCAAATACCGCCCGAAGCGGGGATGGTGAATGCCTGTGCCCGGACGCGCGTTCGCCGGCACATCCACGTCAGGCTCGTCATAGTACAGCCACGCCGGGGGATCATCCCGGGTCAAGTAGGTCACTGGTGAGGCGAGCCGGTACACCTCGCGCGCCCTGGCCGTGCCGCTCTCCCCTTGCGGAATCCCAAAGAAGTGCGGGCCTGACGGGTGCCGCGCCGTGGCAGGCGAGATCAACTCGGACAGCACGACCGGATCAAGCGTCGTCTGCGCCCCATTCACCGCCATCACCGCAAGCCGCGACGACTCGCGCTCCACCACGTCCTCCGACTTCGGGTTCGCGAAATCGTCGTGGTAGCCGATCCACAGCGACATGCACGCCCCCGCTGATCCGCCCATTGCCCCGATGCGGCCCTTGTCGATGTTCCAGTCCTTCGCCTTCCAGCGCAGAAACTGGATCGCCCGCACGCCGTCCATCATGGGCGCTGGGAACGAGGCCTGCGTCGCATAGCGGTAGTTGATGGCCGCGACGGAGATGCCGGCCTGGAGCAGTCGGTCTCGCATCGCTGCATTGAGTTGCGCCTTGCTTCCATTCACGAATCCGCCGCCATGAATAAACACCACTACCGGTGACGGTCCGTTCGAAGGCGCACGGTAGAAGTCCAGCACGTTGCGGGAATGCGGCCCATACGACACGTCGCGATAGTCCTGCGCGTGTGCGGCTAGCGTCAACGCCAGCACTGTCAGCAGTCGCAACATGCGCCCAGCCTATCCCAACTCAGCGCGAATCGCGTTGATGATGCGGTCAGCATGCGCTTCAATCACACCCTGCGAGGGGCCTTCGATCATCACCCGCGCCACCGGTTCCGTGCCCGAGTAACGCACCACGATTCGCCCTTCGTCGCCCAATGAGCGCTCGGCCTTCTCGATCTCGCTCGCAATCGACGGAATCTCTTCCAGGGCGGGTTTTGAGCGCACCTTCACTTTCTTAAGTGTCTGGGGAAAGCTGATGAAATCCGCCGTCAATTCGTCCAAAGATTGCCCGGATGCGGCCACAGCCTCCACGATCCGCAGCGCACTAAGCATGCCATCACCCGTCGTCGCATGGTCGTGGAAGATCACGTGGCCGCTTTGCTCCCCGCCCACGTGCGCGCCTCTCCGCATCATTTCCTCCAGCACATACTTGTCGCCGACGGGCGTCCGCACCAGCCGGATGCCCTCGCGCGCGCACAACTTCTCAAGCCCCAGGTTCGACATCACCGTGGCCACCACTGTCGGCGTTCCATCACCGGCGGCCAGGCGGCCAGCTGCGTTCATTCGGCGGGCGCAGACCATCAGCATCATGTCGCCGTCGACCACTCGGCCCGAAGGCGCCACGGCGATACACCTGTCGGCGTCGCCATCAAACGCGAATCCCAAATCCGCTTCCGTCTCCCGCACGATGCGCGCCAGGTTGTCCACGTGCAGCGCCCCGCAATCGAGATTGATGTTCCGGCCATCCGGCTGCACACACCGCGCATCCACTTCGGCGCCCAGACGGCGAAACAGCGCTGGGGCCAATGGGCTCGCAGCGCCGTGGCCACAATCGAGCACAATGCGAAGGGCCCGCTCTTCACGCCGTGCGCCCTGAGGCAGAGTCGATGCGAGGTGCTCCAGGTAAGTTTCGTCAAGCGCGCCCTCGACCGCCACCTCCTGCTCGGACTCCGCAATGCCTTCCTCAAGCAGCGCGAAGATCATCTCTTCGATGGCATGTTCTTCTTCATCGGGCAGTTTATATCCGGTGTGGCCGAACACTTTAATGCCGTTGTCCTGATACGGATTGTGAGAGGCCGACACCATGATGCCGGCGGCAAACGGCCCTGTCTTCGTCAGATACGCCACGCCAGGCGTCGTGATCAATCCCGCATAATGCGTTGACACCCGCGTTTCGGCCAAAGCGGCCGCCAGCAGCCGGGCAATCCAGGGACCGCTTTCCCTGGTGTCAATTCCAATGAGAACCTCAGCCTCGCCCCCCTCCACCGCATGACGGTTCGCCCAGCGCCCCAAGGCGCGCCCCACTGCGTACACGGTCTTCCGGTCGAGCGGGTATTCCCCCGCCACCCCGCGGATGCCGTCCGTCCCGAACAATTGCCTGGCCATCATCCCTCCGATTCATTGACCACCTCCGGCTTTCCTGACCTCCACCTCCACCATCACCCGGGAGCCTCTCACGAACCGTACCATCGGGTCGTCCAGCGAAGCGTGAGAGGCGATCGTCTCCTTCCCCGTCACCCCACTCAGATCGAGATCGTCAGTCTCGGCCGCTGTCATCGCCTCAACACTGCTCTCGGGGCCTTCCACCTGGACCGACGCGGGCGTCACGCGTAGCGACACAACTTCATAGCCTGCCGGCGGCTGGGCGGAGACGCGCGCCTGCACCGGAATCTCCTTCACCAGCCGTTTCTCAAAGCGCAGCCGGACTTGGGGGGGCATCACGCGGTCGACATGCACGCCTGAAGGCAGTGAGATCGCCGCGCCATCCAGCGGGATGGTGATCTCGCCAGGGCGCTTCACCACACTGAGGTCCACCATCACGGCGGCGTCAGCCATGGCATGCTGCGATAGCTTGCTTGCCGGACCGTGCACCTCCAACCGCACCCGGTCGATCACGGAGGAACTGATCTCCCACTCACGCGGTGAGTTCTGGTAGAACACCGGCACGCAGAGCGATGTGCCGCTCTCCGGTTCGCCAGCCGTTGACAACCACAGCATCACGGCCAGCGCCAGGGAAATCAGCTTCCAGCGCCAGTGCTTCACCACGAGGTCCTTCATCCGTGGTCCGCCTCCTCAGCGTGGTCCCCCATCCCGTCGGCCGATCGCTCCGGTTCGGCCCGTTTGCCGCTCCAACCAAAATGGCGGTCCAGTCGCGAACGCACCTGCTCGGCCGTCAATCCGCTCTCCAAGGCACCAAAAGCGACGACCGACACGCGCCCGGTCTCCTCGCTCACCACCAACGCCAGCGCGTCGGTGTCTTCGGAAATCCCGATCGCCGCGCGATGCCGCGTACCCATCGTCGAGGCCAGCGCTGGATTCACGCTCAGGGGCAGAAAGCAAGCCGCCGCCGCAAGCCGGTCCCCCTGGATAATCACCGCGCCGTCGTGCATGGCTCCTCCGGGCTGGAAGATCGCGAGCAGAACATCGCGTGAAACCACCGCATCCATCGGCACTCCGCTCTCCACGAACGTCCTCAACCCCATATCGCGCTCCAGTACAATCAACGCGCCCGTCTTGCGCGACGACAGATACTCAATCGCCAGCAGGATCTCCTCGGCAAACTCGCGCCGTTGCAGCCTCCCGCCCCAAGGCAGCCAGCTGTGCCGCCCGAGGCGCGCCAGCGCTCTGCGAATCTCGCTCTGGAACATCACGATTACGGCGAAGGCGGAATACGGCGCCAGGGTCGAAAGCAGGCTCCGCAGCATCTCCAGCCCCAGATACAGCGAGGTGAGATAGAGCACGAGCAGTACGAAAATCCCCGCCAGCACGTGCGCCGCGCGGCGTCCCCGCACGATCATCAAAAACTGGTAGATCAGGAACGCGGTGATGCAAATATCCAGCACCGCCATGGGCGTCAGCTTGGGGAGCGCGCTATGAAGTGGTGCGGAGTGCCAGGGCATGAGGGTTCTTCGTTCCGGAGCCTAAGCGGTAAACCGGAACATCAGCTCCTCAATCCGGCCGCCGCGCACCTCGATCTGCTTCAGATCGGCCGCGCCAACGCCCATCTGTTCGGCCAGCAGCAGCGTATTGTCGCACTCGCGGAATGCGCCCTGCCCCTTCGGCGCCCGCGGATCGTATCCCATCAGCGCGGTCGCCACGGTATCCGTGGAAACCGGATTCGTCCCCACCACCATGATCCCTGGCTTCACCGCCCGCAACGCCCCGCGCCAGTGATCGCGAATCCACGGGCCCTCTCCTCCCGCCATCGTCTCGATTCCATCAATGATCGAAATGTCGATCGGGCGCGCCGACACCAACTCCGCCGTGATGCGCGGCATGCGGTAGCCCGGCTCGCGGCTCGACCTCGGATCGATCTCACTCTCGGCGATTCGCGCCGGCTGCCTCTTGCCCAAGTGGCAGGTCTCCACCCGCCCCTTCGTCGGGCTCTCGTTGGGGTCGTCATGCCCCGCATCGTCGCCATAAATGGACGCGGGCGTGATGCCGAACATGTTCTTCATCGCCAGCGTCACCCCACAAGTAGCATGGTCCTTTAACTTCGCCATCGACACCACGACATCGGTTTCTTCATAGGCGGGATGCAGCATGTAGCTGGGAAACACGAACGGCTTCCCCGGCACACGCCGCCGCGCATACCGCCCTTTCACCGTCAGGCCATTCGTGTTGATCAATTCCACCTGAGGAGCCGCGTTCTTGATCGCCCGCACATTCCAACCCGAGTCCAACATATACTCATCGAGCGGACCGGCTGTTCCATAACCGCTTTCCACCAGCCGGACTCGCCGTGCGCCCGCTTCGCCCAGCAGCCGTACAAACGCGCCGATCTGTGCCGGATGCGAGTAGTGCGTCGAGCCGAGCGGCTTCCCTTGTAAACGGAGCGCCGGGCTGCCCGTCAGGTTCAGCTTCACGGTCACCGTCTTGTTCTTCACCAGCGCGCCCAACCCGCCGATCTTGTCAAACAGACCGCGAAGCAGCGCCGCCTGGTCCTCCGCATAGCTCCCGCACCGAGCGATGGCCACCGGAGCAACAGGCAATTTGCCCGCCCCCCACGCCAATGCCGGCGCAGCCGCGAACGACGCCAGTATCTCCCGCCGTGAGTATGCCGGACACTTCTGCAACGCCATGATTTAACTAGTGTAATTCACCTTCCTGATTCGGCCACCAAAACACCCGCCACACCGAGACGGTCCAGCTCTACTCCGGTGCCGTCATCTGTCTCAAAAACAGGCAACGAACGTTCCGCCCGCCCCGGCGCAAGCAGTTTCACCGATTTCCACTTTCCCAACAAATGAACGGTGACATTCTCGACCTCATAGTCCGAATAGCTCACCAGTTGCAGGGCCACGCGCGTTCCGTCCGCACTGGCGGCCAAATACGACAGCACGCTGGCCACATTGAACAGACGGGCGCCCAGGTTGTGCCGCCCCGTCATGGAATTCACTTCCTTCCAGATCTGGTCGAGAATCTTCACGTCTTCCTTGTCCAACGTGATCTGGTCCTCGCGCTGTTGTGGGAACTTCCAGCCCGGAGGCGCGGTCAGCAGCGTCCCACCGCCACGCGTAAATCGCCGCAGCACCTCTTTTTGCTCATCACTCAGCAGCGTGGGGTCGACGTTCACCGCCATCTTGGCCTGCTTCATCCCGGCGTCGTTCAACTTGCGCCGCGGCACGGCCATCACGGGCGTGTGCTTCACGCTGATCATGTCGAGGATTCCGCCCGAATAAAGCCCGCCGCTGTCCACGTCCTGCACAAGGGCCAGCCCGCCATACGCCGAGGCCTCTCGCCACTCCCCCTGCGCTTGGAAGTAGCTCAGCACTGCCGTCATCTTCTTCCAGGCATCCACCGCCTTTTCCTCGCGCGCCATCAGCCGCTTGCTCATCTCGCCGTCCAGCGTGATCAGCCAGTGCGCGCCCAACATCTCCGCATCGGCGATGGCCTGCAGATAGCGGGCCACGGGAATCACCTGCTTGGCGGGCGGCGCGTAGCCCATCCACACCCGCGACTTGCTCCCCGCGGGCAACGCCGCCCGCACGAACCGCAGAAATCCTGTATTGGTGTCGATCCACGGCGCACCGCTCGGCGCTGCCTTCGCCGAACCATCCTCGGCGGCATTGATTCCCGGCCATACGCCCTGAAATGTAGCCACAACCTCATCCGGCGACACCAGGTTGAGCCGCGTTCTGGGCCCCATCTTCACAACGGCTAGATGGGAGTCCTTCACCGAGGCCGCAATCCGATCCAACGAGTCCCCAGGAAAGGCGCCTTCAAACACCAGCCCTTTCAGCTTCGCCGCCGACGCCTTCGCCGCCAGTTCCTCCAGTTCCTCGCCCGGCTTTACTGACCCGAGGAGTGTCACGCCCAGTGCCGCCGCCTTTTCCCCAAACGCAGGCGACCAGAGTCCGCGATCCAGGACGAGGCAGTTTACCGCCGTGCCGCGCACCAACTCCAGCGTCGCAGGGTCGTTTGAATACCAGCGGGCAGGAACCCAATCCGCCGGCCCCGCCAGCGAGGAAATCGCAACCGCCAGCAGACACACGAATACTCGCACCATAGCTCCACTCTATCGCGTGCGTTCTCTACACCCCGCACCGGGCAGCCTTACGCGCTGGCCAGCGCCCCGCGGTTGGCTTCGGCAAGGTCCTTCGCCGGCTTGGCCAGCTTCTCCAATTGCGCCTCGTTCAACATGCTGACGTAAGGCTCAATCGGCCCTGTCCCGGCAATCCCAGCCAACTCCATGGCCGCATGAAGCACGCGCGCCGGACCGAGCGCGTCGCGCAAATCCTCCACCGGCAGGAACAACCGCCGCACCTCGTCGGCCTCCTCGAAACGTCCCTCATTGCAGAGTTCCCACAACTGCCTCGACCGCGCCGGTGCAATGCATCCCGACCCCGTCGTAAACCCAGGCAATTCGAATCCCCGCATGTGCGCAATCGCCGGGCGTTCCCCAATGCCGCTGATCACGAAGCTCTTATCGACCCTGCGCAAAAGAGACGTCAGGTACGGATCTTCAGCGGAATTGGTCCGGACAACGGCATACTTGATCCCCACGCATACACCTTCATCCACCAGCCGCGCCACCACATCCAGGCCCGCTTCCTTGTCGGCCCCCATGTTGTGTTCCTCTTTCAAGTAGAGGATCAACTTCTTCCGCGCTTCGCCGGCAAAGGCTCGGTAGCCCTGTTCCAGCCCCTTCGCATCACGCGGATCCGCGCACGGCAGCAGCATCACGCAGGGGAACTCATACTTCCTCAATAGCTCCGCCTGGTCCATCGCCCGCCCAAAACTCGGCCCGGCGCTGGGAATCATCCAATGATCGTTGGGGAAGCCCGCGAGCCACTCCAGCAACGCCGCATACTCCCGCATGCGGATGTGATAGAGAAAGGCATTGCCGCCATAGAGAAAGTTGCGGATCCCTCCCGCGGCAATGTGCTCGACAATCTTGCTGCTCTCTTCAAAATCAATCGCCCGCGAATCGTCGTTCTTCCGTGCCAGCGGAGGCACCGGAAATACGCCACACCAGTCCGCGGCTCGCACAGGGCCAGTCTTCATAGGCTTCCCATCATATGTCCCATGCCGCCCGCCACGCTACCCGGCCGGCAATCTCTGAGCTGCTCGCGAGAGAAGTGTCCGCCGTTCTTCAATGACTTCCGCCATCGAGCCTTTCACCCGCTCCACGATCTCGGCCGGCGCCGTGTCTGGGTGGCCACAAGCAAAGGGAGGTTCCGGGCAGTATTCCAACCGGAGTTGGATCTCCCTCGCCATGTCGTCTCCGTATGCCAGTGACGCTACTCGCAACGCCATGTCAATCCCTGAGGTCACTCCAGCGCCGGTGACGCGGTTGCGGTCCACCACCACCCGGCCCGCGGACGGAATGGCCCCGCACAACGAAAGCAGCTCCTTCGACAGCCAGTGTGTCGTCGCGCGATACCCCTGCAGCAGACCCGCCGCCGCCAGCACAAGCGACCCCGTACACACGCTCGTCACGTACTGAGCCCGGCGTCCTCGTTCCCGCAGAAACCTCAACACCTGCTCATCCTCCAGCAGCGCCCCGATCCCCGGCCCTCCCGGCACGCATATGAGATCCAGGTGCGGACAATCCTCCAGCGTGCCATTCGGCAGAATGTGCATCCCCCCATCGGAGCTCACCGCTTCGCGGGACTTCCACAACAGCAGCACCTCGGTATCCGGCATGCGCGAGAACACTTCCTGCGCACCCGTCATGTCCAACTGAGTGAACTCCGGAAAGATGAGGAACCCCACCCGCATTTGTATCGCCCCCCGATTCGCTGATTAGTTGCCCCGGTAGTCCAATGGCGGCTTGGCGCCGGCTGGAATGCGCGACTTATACTCTACGCCCGCCTTGCGGCGGAGGAAAGCCTCCCGCGCCGCCTCCACCTGCTTCGCATCCCCTACGAGTTCGAGCGCCGACAAGGCCAGCGTCTTGGCCGCCACCACCATGCCCTTCCGCCCAATGCTCATCCCCGCGCACGCCGTCGACTGCCAGGAATGCCCCGGTGTTCCCGGCACATACGTTGCCGTCGTGAACTGCGCCGTCGGCACCGCGTAACTCACATCCCCCACATCGGTCGAAGCGCCCAGCCCGCGCTCATCGGTAAACACCTGCTCCTCGCTCCCCAGTGCCGGCGCCGTCATCGTGTCGAACGTCCCCCGCAGCTTCACCGCAAACGCTCGATCCTCCTCCGTGTACTTCACCCCGCCCACCGCCTTCAGGTTCCGCTGCAGAAGCGCCGCCAGCGCGTCGTTTGGCAGCACATCCCACACACTGCTCGTCAACTGAATCTCAGCCCGCGTTCCCGTCGCCATCGCCGCGCCCTTCACCGCGTTCTCCATGCGCTCCCAGATGCCGTCCAGAACAGGCATCTTCGGATGCCGCGCATACGCGTATACCTCGGCGAAGTCAGGCACGATGTTCGGCGCCACGCCGCCCTTGGTCACGATGTAATGCAGCCGCGTCTCCTGCGGCACATGCTCGCGCAGCATATCGATGGCGTGCCCGGCCAGCATCACGCCATCCAACGCCGAACGTCCCGCCCATGGAGCCTGGGCCGCATGCGCCGCCGTCCCATGAAACCGGAACTTCGCCGTGATGTTCGCCAGCGAGCTTCCCAAATCGGCCCGGTTCGCATCCCCTGGATGCCAAGTCAACACCACGTCCGTTCCTGCAAACACACCCGCCCGCAGCATGTACACCTTCCCGCCGCCGCCTTCCTCCGCCGGAGTCCCATAGAACCGCAGCGTCCCTTTGAGCCCGTGCTGCTGCATGTAGCTCTTTGCCGTCACGGCGGCAAACGCCACCGCCGCCCCAAACAGGTTGTGGCCACAGCCATGCCCGGAACCGCCCGCCACCAGCGGCTTCCGCTCCGCCACCGTGTCCTGCGACAACCCCGGCAGCGCGTCAAACTCCCCCATCAACCCAATCACCGGCTTTCCCGTTCCCCATTCCGCGACAAACGCCGTCGGCGCTCCCGCCAAGCCCGCTGTCACCCGGAAGCCCGCCGCCCGCAGTTCATCCTGCAGCAGTTGGGAACTCTTGTTCTCGTGATACCCCAGTTCCGCGAACTCCCAGATCCGGCGCGACACATCCCCCCACTTCGCCGCACTCTCGTCCATGGCCTGCAACAGCCGCGTCCGCTGCCCCTCCTGCATCTGCGCTTGCGCCGCTGTGGCTCCCATCAACACGAGCAAGAAAACCAGCATCCCCGTATGGTAGAACAGTCACCATGTCCAAACGGACCTTATCCCGCAGAAACGTGCTCAAAACCGCTTCCACGGCCCCTCTCGCCGCCGCGGCCGCACAGTCCGCCAGCGCGCAGACCGGCCCCCGCAGCGGCCCGCTGAAGATCGTCACGACTTACAAGTTCGATCCCGCTGAAGTGCAGAAGATCGCCGCCGCCTCCGCCGTCCCCATCGAAATCCGCATCTGCAATTCGCCTGAAGAATTCCGCCAGCAGGTGCGCGACGCCGAGGCCGTCTACGGTTCCATTCGCGGCGCCGACCTGGACTACGCACCAAGACTCCGCTGGCTCCAGTCCGGCGGCGCCGGCATGGAAGGCGCCGACCCCAAGGTGATGCAGTCCAACCTCACCATCACCAACTACGCCCGCACCTTCGCCCCCGCCATCTCGGAGACCGCCATCGGTTTGTTGCTTGCCCTTTCCCGCGGGCTGGTGAAACACTACCTGCCCCAGTTCTACTTGAAGAAGACCATGGCCTCCGTCGGCACACCCAAATCCGGCCATCACGTCGAACTCGTCGGCCGCACCATGGGCATTGTCGGCATGGGCGGCATCGGCTCAGCCATCGCCCGGCGCGCCTATTACGGCCTCGACATGCGCATCATCGCCACCGACGCCAAACCGATGCCCAAACCCGACTACGTCGAAGAACTGCACGACCCCACCTACTTCCCGAAGTTGGTCCCGCAAGTCGACGTGCTGGTCTGCGCCGCCCCCCATACCGAACTCACCGAGCGCATGTTCAACGAGCAGGTCTTCCGTTCGATGAAGAAGACCGCCTACTTCATTGCGATGTCGCGCGGCAAGCTGTTCGACGAAAACGCACTCGTCCGCGCCCTGAAAGAGGGCTGGATTGCCGGCGCCGGGTTGGATGTCTTTCCCACCGAACCCGTCCCTCCCGGCCACCCCATCTTCGAATGCAACAACGTCATCATGAGCGCCCACTCCTCCGGCTGGTCGCCTGACCGGCAGGTGCGGCTCATTGACGTCTTCGCGGAGAACGTCCGCCGGTACACCAACGGCTTGCCTCTCATGAATGTAGTCGACAAGGAGAAAGGTTACTGATGATACTCAAGCGCACGGCACTGTTCGCCGCCCTGTTGCCCGCGTTGCTCCCGGCCCAGGAGGTGATGCTTGCCCCCAAAGGCCAGCCCGCCGTCTACTCGGCCCCGCACAAGCCTCACACCAAGCTCAAGGACGTACTGGCCAAGCACAAGGGCCAGAAGCAGTGGCACGAGACGGTGGTGAACGACAAGCACCTCACCAGCATCTACCAGCAGTGGGCGCCCGGCTACAAGTCGCCTAAGATGATGCACCCGGATACGCGGGAATGGTGGGTTGTGCTTGAGGGCGAGGTCCGCTTCACCATCGAAACCCAAGCGCCGTTCGTCGCCAGGAAAGGCTCCATGGTCCAGGTGCCGTTCCAAACCTGGTTCCAATTCGAGGTCTCCGGCCCCCAGCCGGCCCTGCTCTTTGACACCAACGTCGCCGGCGCGCGCACGCTCTATGACGTGAACGAGAAACCGCCCGCCATGCCCGGCTTCGAGTGGATGCAGACCAAGTTCAACACCCGCGTCCTCGGACAGTGGAAGCACAACAACAAACCCTACGTCACCTTCGAGGAAGTAGCCGCCGGGCTCGAAAGCGGCAAGCTGCGAGGCACACAGCGCATCGTTCAGGACGACCGCGGCACGGCCAACTTCATCTATGGCTACAACTCCAAGCTGCCGCCGGTCGACCCCAAGAACAAGGGCCACTATCACCCCGAAGGCGCTGAATACTGGCTCATCATGAAAGGCCAGATTCGCTACCCCATCGAAAAAGTTGGCGTCGTCATCGCCGAGGAGGGCGACGTCGTCTACGTGCCACCCTTCACCTGGCATGCGCCACGTTGGTGGGGCGAAGGCGCTTCCTGCCGCCTGGCGATGAATGGCTTCCCTGATATCGCCCACATGTTCGACGCCCACTAACCTCAGTAGTCCGGCCCCCCCCCGCCCCCCCCCCCCCCCCCCCCCCCCCCCCCCCCCCCCCCCCCCCCCCCCCCCCCCCCCCCCCCCCCCCCCCCCCCCCCCCCCCCCCCCCCCCCCACCCCCCCCCCGCCCCCCCCCCCCCCCCCCCCCCCCCCCCCCCCCCCCACCCCCCCCCCCCCCCCCCCCCCCCCCCCCCCCCCCCCCCCCCCCCCCCCCCCCCCCCCCCCCCCCCCCCCCCCCCCCCCCCCCCCCCCCCCCCCCCCCCCCCCCCGCCCCCCCCCCCCCCCCCCCCCCCCCCCCCCCCCCCCCCCCCCCCCCCCCCCCCCCCCCCCCCCCCCCCCCCCCCCCCCCCCCCCCCCCCCCCCCCCCCCCCCCCCCCCCCCCCCCCCCCCCCCCCCCCCCCCCCCCCCCCCCCCCCCCAACCCCCCCCCCCCCCCCCCCCCCCCCCCCCCCCCCCCCCCCCCGGCCCAACCCCCCCCCCCCCCCCCCCCCCCCCCCCCCCCCCCCCCCCCCCCCCCCCCCCCCCCCCCCCCCCCCCCCCCCCCCCCCCCCCCCCCCCCCCCCCCCCCCCCCCCCCCCCCACCCCCCCCCCCCCCCCCCCCCCCCCCCCCCCCCCCCCCCCCCCCCCCCCCCCCCCCCCCCCCCCCCCCCCCCCCCCCCCCCCCCCCCCCCCCCCCCCCCCCCCCCCCCCCCCCCCCCCCCCCCCCCCCCCCCCCCCCCCCCCCCCCCCCCCCCCCCCTCGCCCCCCCCCCCCCCCCCCCCCCCCCCCCCCCCCCCCCCCCCCCCGGCCCCCCCCCCCCCCCCCCCCCCCCCCCCCCCCCCCCCCCCCCCCCCCCCCCCCCCCCCCCCCCCCCCCCCCCCCCCCCCCCCCCCCCCCCCCCCCCCCCCCCCCCCCCCCCCCCCCCCCCCCCCCCCCCCCCCCCCCCACCCCGCCCCCCCCCCCCCCCCCCCCCCCCCCCCCCCCCCCCCCCCCCCCCCCCCCCCCCCCCCCCCCGCTGGTCCCCCAACCCCCCCCCCCCCCCCCCCCCCCCCCCCCCCCCCCCCCCCCCCCCCCCCCAACCCCCCCCCCCCCCCCAACCCCCCCCCCCCCCCCCCCCCCCCCCCCCCCCCCCCCCCCCCCCCCCCCCCCCCCCCCCCCCCCCCCCCCCCCCCCCCCCCCCCCCCCCCCCCCCCCCCCCCCCCCCCCCCCCCCCCCCCCCCCCCCCCCCCCCCACCCCCCCCCCCCCCCCCCCCCCCCCCCCCCCCCCCCCCCCCCCCCCCCCCCCCCCCCCCCGCCACCCCCCCCCCCCCCCCCCCCCCCCCCCCCCCCCCCCCCCCCCCCCCCCCCCCCCCCCCCCCCCCCCCCCCCCCCCCCCCCCCCCCCCCCCCCCCCCCCCCCCCCCCCCCCCCCCCCCCTTGACCATCGGCTATACTTTAGACTATAGTCTAATGAGTGGATCAACGACCACAACCCGCCCTCTCCCTCCGCGACCGCCGCCGCGCCGAAACCGCCGGCGACATCGCCCGCGCCGCCCTCGCCCTGTTCGCCCGCAAGGGCTTCGACGCCACCACCGCCGACGAGATCGCCCAGCAGGCCGGCGTCAGCCGCGCCACCTTCTTCAACTACTTCCCGCAGAAGGAACTCATCCTCGCCGAGTTCGCCCGCTCCCGCATGGAACGAGTCCAAGCCGTGCTTGCATCCCACGCATCGGCCTCGCTCGATTCCCTGCTCGACCTCTTCACCGCCTTCGCCGCCGAGAACGAACGCCTCGGTCCGCAGCTCCGGCCGCTTCTCCCGCACGTCATGCTCCGCCCTGCCTGCCAGGAAGCCGTCCAGCCCCTCCTCCAGGACGCGCAACAAAGCCTCGCCCGCGGGCTCGCCCGCTCCAGCGAGCTCAAACCCGGCCTCGATCCCCGCGTCTTCGCCGAGAGCTTCTTCGGACTCTACATCGTCACCACTCTTCAATGGGCCATCCACCCTGACCCGCCTAAGGGTTGGCACAAGCGCGCCATGCGCCAGCGCCTGGGACAACTCGTCAGCATGGCGCGCCACACTCCCGCTACAAAGAAAGCCATGATGAAACGCGCCATCCTACTCCTCGTTCTCCTCTCCCTCGCCGCCGCTTGGTATCTCCTCCAAGCCCGCCGCCAAGCCGAAGCCCAAACCTGGAGCGGCGTTCTCGAATCGCGCGAAATCCAGGTCGGCTCCCGCGTCGGCGGCCGCGTGGCCGAAGTGCTCGTCCAGGACGGTCAACTGGTCGAAGCCGGCGCGATCCTGGTTCGTCTCGAGCGCCGCGAATGGGAGGCCGAACGGGCTCAACTCGAAGCGCGCCGCTCGCAAGCAGAGGCTGCCGCCGCTCGATTCGCCGCCGGGTACCGTCCGGAGGAGGCGCTCAAGCCGAAGCCGGTGTTCGCCAGTTGGAAGCCGCCCTCACCGCGTTGCGGGATGGCCCACGCCCCCAGGAGCGCGACCAGGCCTCCGCTGAATACGCAGCCGCGCAAGCCGACGCCCGCAATGCCGAGGCCACCTACAAGCGCCTCGCCACCCTGTTCCAATCCGGCGACCTCTCCGCCCAAGCCCACGACGATGCCCGCTCCCGCCGCGACCTGGCCGCCGCCCGCGCCGAGGCCTCACGACAGCGCCTGGAACTTCTCCGTGCCGGCACCCGCGCCGAGGACATCCGCGCCGGCGAACAGCGCCTCCAGCAGGCCCGCGCCAATGCCGAGATGCTTCGCAAGGGCTTCCGTAAGGAAGACGTCGCCGAATCCCGCGCCCGCCTCTCCGAGGTCAACGCCCTGCTCCAGGCAAACGCCATCCGTCTCGACGAAACCGAAGTCCGCTCTCCCGTCCGCGCCCGCGTGGAGACGGTCTCTGTCCGTCCTGGCGATCTCGTCGTCGCCGGCAAAGGCATCGCCACGCTGCTCGAGCAGGACCAGGTCTGGGCCCGCCTCTACGTCCCGGAACCTGAACTCGGCCGCCTTCGCGTGGGTGACTCCATCGCGCTGCAAACCGACACCTTTCCCGGCAAGCGCTACCCAGCCGTGGTCGAGCAGGTGAACTCCAAAGCGGAATACCTGCCGCGCAATGTGCAGACGCTGAACGACCGCTCCCACCTCGTGTTCGGCATCCGCGTCAAGCCGCGCCCCTCCAGCGCGGAACTCAAACCCGGCATGACGGTCTTCGCCACGCTCTCCGCTCTTACCCGCTGAAGCGCCATGGAACCCGTCATCTCCGCCGACCACATCACCATCCGCTTCGGCGATTTCACCGCCGTTCACGACGTCAGCCTCAGCGTCGGCCGCGGCGAAATCTTCGGTTTCCTCGGCCCCAACGGCTCCGGCAAAACCACTCTCATCAAGGCGCTCTGCGGACTCACGCCCATCGCCTCCGGCACCGGCTCCATCCTCGGCCTCGACGTCCGCCGCAACGCCGCCGCCATCAAGCGCCGCATCGGCTACATGTCGCAGAAGTTCGGCCTCTACGAAGACCTCACCGTCGCCGAGAACATGGACTTCTATGGCGGCGTCTATGGCCTCACCAACGCCGCCCTCTCCTCGCGCAAGGACGAACTGATCGCGCTCACCTCCCTCGGCCCCTATCTCGACCGCCGCGCCCAGCGCCTCTCCGGCGGCTGGAAGCAACGCCTCGCCCTGGCCTGCGCGCTCATCCACTCCCCGCAAGTCGTCTTCCTCGACGAACCCACCGCCGGCATTGACCCCGTCGCCCGCCGCTCCCTGTGGGACCTCCTCTTCACCCTTTCCGGCCAGGGCGTCACCTTCTTTGTCACCACTCACTACATGGACGAGGCCGAACGTTGCTCCCGCGCCGGCTACATCTACCTCTCCCGCCTCATTGCCATCGGTTCCATCGAAGAGCTCCAGCGCATGCCCGAAGCCAATCCGCCCGGCACCACCCGCCTCGCCCTCCACCTCGAAAACTCCAGCGAAGCCCTCGCCCTCATCCGCCGCCTCCCCTACATTCTCGAATCCACCATCTTCGGCCGCTCGGTCCACGTCCTGATCGACCAAAAGGCCACATCGCGGCTTCATGCCGACCTCACCGCCTCCGGCGTCCACGCCGCCGTGGAACCGGCTGATGTCTCCTTGGAAGACGTCTTCGTCACCCTCACCAACCGCATCGCGCGCGAAGACGCCCCCCGCGAGGAGGCCAAATGACCGGCGGCCCCTTCTCCGGACTCCTCCCCGTCTGCCGCAAAGAGTTCGTCCACCTCTCGCGCGACCGCACAACCGTCTTCTTCGCCCTCGCCATTCCCGTACTGCAACTCGTCATGTTCGGCCTGGCCATCGACACCAACGTCCGCCAGATTCCCACCATCGTCCTGGATTCATCCCGCACTCAGGAGAGCCGCCGCTTGCTGGAGTCCTTCGCCAACTCTGACGTGTTTCGCTTGAGCTACTTCGGCGCCAGCGAATCGGAACTGTATGAAGCCATCCGCGCCGGCCGGGCCAAGATCGCCATCCGCATCCCGCCTGACTACGCCAGCCGCCTCCAGCAGGGTCAGCAGGCCACCGTCCAGGTTCTCGCCGACGGGTCCGATTCCACCATCACCAGCCAGGCCATCTCCACCGCCAACGGCGTCGCCCTCCAGGAATCCATGCGCCGGCTTCTCGGCCTCAACGCCCGCCCTCCGATCGAAGTGCGCCCGGCAGTGCTCTACAACCCCGGCCTGCGCTCTCCCAACTTCTTCGTTCCGGGACTGATCGCCATCATGCTCCAGATGATGGTCATCATGCTCGTCTCCTTCTCCGTCGTCCGCGAGCGCGAACGCGGCACGCTCGACCAGCTCTGGCTCACCCCCGTCTCACCGCTTGGCCTGATGGTCGGCAAGATCATCCCCTACGGCCTGCTCGCCTTCCTCGAACTCACCATCGTCCTCGTCTTGATGCGCGTGCTCTTCAAGGTCCCCATCCATGGCAGCGTCCCCCTGCTCTACCTGCTCGCCTTCGCCTTCATCCTGACCGTCCTCGGCATGGGCCTTCTCATCTCCACCCGTGCCCAAACCCAGGCCGAGGCGTTTCAGATGGCCGTCGGCACACTGCTCCCCAGCGTCTTCCTCTCCGGCTACATTTTCCTCATCGAGAATATGCCCATCCCCTTCCAGGGCATCAGCCGCATCATCCCGGCCACCTACTTCATCGCCATCGTCCGCGGCATCGTCCTGCGCGGAGCGACCCTGGCCGAACTCTGGCCGCAAGCGGCTATCCTCACCGCAATGGGCCTGCTCTCCATCTTCCTCGCCTCGCGCGCGTTTGTCCGCACGCGGGGGTGATGGCCATCCTGCACCGCGACACCTCCGCTAGAATCATCGCCAGATGCCCAAGCCCAGGCTCCGCAAGCGCAACGTCATCGCCACCCGCACCTACACTACCCGGATGGTGACTTCGCCGTCACCGTCCGCATCGGCTGTCCCCGCCGCGCCGCGGGTTCAACGGCGTACCACTGCATCGCCGAACTCCGCGAACCCGGCCGCGTCTGGACGTGGCCGCTGGTCGGGAACGACGCCTTCGAAGCCATACAACTGGCGCTCGTGATGCTGGGAACCAATCTCCAGCACATTCAGGAACTATTGGGATGTAAGCTGACGGTGACCGGCTCATCCGCCGAGCCCCTGGGCCTTCCCACCTATCCCGACTTCTCGGTAATGCCCCCACTCCCGCCGAAGCTCTGACGCTCTCAATACCCCGCCAACCACCGCGCCTTCTCAATCACCTTCGCCGCATTCGGCAAAAACGCCTCTTCGAGCGGCGGTGAAAACGGCACCGGCGTATCCGGAGCCGCCAGCCGCACCACCGGCGCGTCGAGCCACTCAAACGCCTTCTCACTGATGCGCGCGCTGATCTCCCCGCCAACGCCCCCGGTCAAGGTGTCCTCATGCAACACCAGCACCCGCGAGCATTTCTTCACGCTCGCCAGAATCGCTTCCTCGTCCAGCGGCAGCAGCGTCCGCAGATCGAGAATCTCCAGCGACACCCCTTCGCGATCGAGCACCTCGGCCGCCTCCGCCGCCACGTGCACCATCGCGCCATACGTGATCACGGCGATATGCTTGCCCTCGCGATGGAGCCGCGCTTTCCCCAGCGGCACCGTGTAATCGCCTTCCGGCACCTCGCCCTTAATCGCCCGGTACAGCTTCTTGTGCTCGAAGAAAATCACCGGATCGTTGTCCCGAATCGCCGACTTGATCAGCCCCTTCGCGTCGTAGGCCGTCGCCGGCTCCACCACCTTGAGCCCGGGAGTCCTCACAAACCAAGCCTCGGGATTCTGCGAATGGTACGGACCGCCATGGATGCCGCCGCCCGAAGGAGCCCTCACCACCAGCGGCGCCGGCGCGTTCCAGCGGTAGCGCGTCTTGGCCGCGAAGTTCACAATCTGGTCGAAGGCGCAGGTGATGAAGTCGGAAAACTGCATCTCCGCCACCGGCCGCATCCCCGCGAAACTCGCCCCAATCGCCGCCCCCACAATCGCCGACTCCGCAATCGGCGTGTCCACAATCCGCTCCTCGCCGAAGCGCTCCAGCATGCCCTTGGTGATCTTGAACGCCCCGCCGTAAACGCCGATATCCTCGCCCAGGCAGAAGACCTTGGAGTCCCGCTCCATCTCCTCCCAAATCCCCTGCCGGATCGCTTCGAGGTAGGTGATTTCCGCCATCAGCGGCTCCCCTCGTAGACGTCTTCGGTAAGTGTCGACGGATCCGGGTACGGGCTATTCTCCGCCCATTCGATCGCCTCATCGGCCTCGTGCTTAATCCGCGCGTGCACCTCGTCCAGTTCCTCGCGCGTCGTCCAGCCGCGCTCCAGCATCAGCCGCTCCACACGCACGATCGGACACTTCTCTCCCCATTCCGTCCACAGGTGGTCGGGCACGTAATCGCCGCCATCGTGCGCCGAGTGCCCCGTCATCCGGAACGTCTTGCACTCAACCAAGGACGGCCCCTCGCCCGCGCGCGCCCGGTCTGCCGCCCGCTTCACGGCGCGATACACGGCCATCACGTCGTTGCCGTCCACGATCTCGCCCGGCATCCCGTAGCCCACGGCGCGGTCGGCCACATGCTCGCACGCCATCTGCTTTTCGAGCGGCGTCGAGTAGGCGTACTGGTTGTTGTTGCAGATGAACACCACCGGCGCCTTTTGCACTGAGGCCAGGTTCAGCCCCTCATGCCAGTCGCCGCGGCTGGTTGCCCCATCGCCAAAAATATTGAACACGATGTTGCGCGAACGTTGGAACTTCAACGCCATCGCCGTCCCCGTCGCCACCGGGACAGAGGCCGCCATGGCGCTGATGATGGCCACAATGCGCCGTTTCAGGTCGCCCATGTGCATGTTGCCTTCGCGGCCCCGCGTCAGGCCGCCCACGCGCCCCATGTACTGCGCGAAAATCTCCCGCGGCGTCACGCCCCGCACCAGGTACAAACCCAGGTCGCGATGGCAGGGATACAACCAGTCCTCCTGCTCGCTCACCAGCCCCGCGCCCACACAGATCGCCTCCTGCCCTCGGCCCACATACACGCCGCCCAGGATCTTCCCCTGCCGGTACAACTTGCGCTCAATCCGGTCTTCCACCTCGCGCTGCAACGCCATGAAATAGTGGCCGCGGCGTGCAATCTCTTCCGGCCTGAGACTCAGGTCGGCGTCCGTCTCCGCCGGCGCCGTCGCGCCCTGAACAAGCACGGGACCCACCGGTTTCACTGCTGCCATGGATGACCTCCACGAGGAAATGCCCAAACTTTCTAGTATACGTTCCCGAGCGCCGGCGCAATCCCTCCGGCGGTACCGTACCGGCTATCGTTTCCGCCCCGCCGGCTTCTTCTGCGCCGGCCGTTCGGCCAGCGCCGGACCCAACACGCGGTCCAGGTCGGCCTCCGTCCAGGAGCCGAAATCGACGCCCCGCCGCAGCGTCCAGTGCTCCGTCAAAGTCGCTGACTGCCCCTTCGTCAGCCGCCGCAGCGGCCCCAGGAACTCCATTTCCAACATATCGCCGTTGGTGAACGTCTCAAAGGAACAGCCGAAGTCCGGGTAGCGCCGGTTGGCAAAGGCCTCGGTGCGCTTGGTGAAGAGCACATCGCCCAGCGCATAGGCGCCCCACGAGTCCGCATTGAACGAACCCAACTTCTGCGGCTTGGCCACTGCCGGGTCCTGCCGCAGCGTCAGGTACTTTTCGTAGAACGCCCACCGCTTATCGGCGAGGTTCGTATATGCCCACAACACCAGCGGATTGGTCGGCAGCAGGTCCTTAGGATGCGTCCCGCGCGGAGGGAAACCGGTGATCGCCCGGCCGCCCGGCGCCATCATCGTCAGCGTCCAAGGCGCCATCTCCAGCGGCTTCACCCCGCTATACACGGCTTTGTGATCCAACGTCACCGCGCTCCCCGCCGCCGCCATCGTGATCTTGATGCTCTTCTCGAATCCGGCCGAATCGACCGGCTGCGTCGCCGTCAAGCCATCGGCCCGCGTCTCGATCTTCACCCGCCCGTTGTCCAGCGCCCAACTGGTTTCCAGTGCCTCAGGCGCCACCCATAGCCGGTGCCCGCCGCGCAGTTGGTAGTCCGCCTCGCCGCTCTTCCCCATCTGCTCGGCGAACTCCTTGAGCACGTTTTGCCCGCCCGCCAACGCATAGTGCATCACCCTTGGACCCACGTCCGAGGTGACGATCAGTTCCACCTCGCCATTGGAAATCCGGTAGCAGTTCGGCCAGCCCTTCCACGCCACCTTCTCCACCTTCACCTGCGCCTGCATCGTCATCACCATGAGCACCGCCGCTGTGAGTATGCGTTTCATCGCCGTCATTATTTCTTGATCGCCAGCACGGCGTCCAGTGGGGTGTTCGTGAATTCGCCGCGCACTTCGCCGAAACCGGCCTGGCTCAACAACTCCGCATACTGCGCGAAGCTCCGCTCCCGCCCCTCGGTGCAAATCAGCATGTTCAACGACTGCATATGCGCGCTCGCCGGCCCGGCAAGGTCTTCGTGCAGCAACTTCTCCGCGACCAGCAACGCGCCGCCCGCCGGCAGCGCCGCATACACGCGCGCCAGCAGCCGCTCAATCTTGTCCTCGCTCCAATCGTGCAGAATGCGCCCCAGCGTGTAGAGGTCGGCCTCGGGCAGCGCATCCGCGAAGAAATCGCCAGCCAGCAACTCCACCCGCGAGTCCGCGGTGAACTCCCGCGCGTACTCGATCACCTCCGGCAAATCGAACACCGCCGCCTCCATCTCTGGATAGCGCTCCGCAATCGCCATCGCCAGATGGCCCGTTGCCCCGCCGAGGTCGACCACACGCCGATAGCCCGCCAGATCGAACGCCGACGCCACAGCCGGTGAGCTCAACTGCCCCATCCCGTGCATGCCCAGCAGGAAGGTCCGCTTGTCTTCTTCAGTCTTAAAGAAATGCGAGAACAACGCGCCATCCAACCCGAACGTCTGCTTCCAGCGGTGCGTGCCCTCTCGCAAGGCATCGTCCAAATGCCCCCACATCGGATACAACACGCGATCCGAATACAGGATGTAGCCCACCATCGTGCGCGGACTCCCCCGCAACAGATACACCGTCGCCACATCCGAGTTCGAATACAACGTCCCGCGCTTGTCGAGAAGTCCCAGCGAGACGCAGGCATCGAGCAGCCGCGCCGTCGTGTCCTCGGAAGCGCCGATGTGCAACGAAACGGCATAGGCCTCTTCCGGCCCTTCCGCCAGCCGCTCAAACACCCCCAGCGACACCGCCGTGAACATGACTTTCGACCGCCGGAAGCCTTCGATCAAATCCAAAATCGGTTGCGGCGCGGCATCGATCATCGAAATGGGTCCCATCCCTTCGCGGCGAGTGGCTTTCCCTCCAGCGTCATCCGCCCCGCCTTCCCGCTCACCACTCTACCGATGCGGGTCAAAGGCACGCCGTTGAAGCTCGCCGGAATTCTCTTTCGCGCCGGAGCCGTGAACAGCAGTTCGTAGTCCTCACCATGCGTCAACGCCACCGCCTCCTCCACGCCCTTCGCCACCGGCAGCGGCCCCCGCAACTCCGCGGCCAGCCCCGACTCCACGCACAGCCGGTGCAAATCCAGCGCCAGCCCGTCACTCACATCCATGCAGGCCGTCGCCAAACGGTTCGCCAGCAGATACCGCCCCAACGCCAACCTCGGCTCAAACCGCACCCGCTGCCCCCGCGCCTCCACGCCCAACTCACCCGAAACATAAATCGCGTCGCCCACCCGCGCCCCATCGCGACGCAACGCCCGCCCCACCGGCGCATGCCCCAACACCATCACGTCGCACACCAATTGCTCGCCGCGCGTCGTATCCCCGCCCGCCAGCACCGCCCCTGCCTGCTCGCCCACCATCCTCATGCCGCGATAGAAGCCATCCAGCCACTTCTTCTCCGCCCACTCCGGCACGAGGATCGAAACAAAATACGCCATCGGCGTCCCGCCCATCGCCGCAATGTCGCTCAACGCCCGCGCCAGCGCACGGTAGCCCAAATCACGCGCGCTCGCCGCTTTCGCCCCCGCCCCACACGCGCCGCCTCAGCCACCCCGCCTGAAATGCCGCTCCTCCACAAACAAATCCGTCGTCACCAGCAACTCCGCCCCGCGCGGCGCCCGCAACACCGCGCAATCGTCACCGATCCCGCGCGTCAACCACGCCGCGCTCCCCGCCCCGCGCCGGATCCGGTTCACCAACTCCAGTTCATTCATCGCGCGCCAGAGTTAACCCGCTCGGCAGCTCTTCCCCGAACACGCGGCTCAGGAACTCGCGATCGCCCGCCGCCTTGCCTTCCACCGTCGCCACCAGCGAGGCTTCCTTCGCATGTCCGGCGAACGCCCGCTTCAACGACTCCACCGTCACCGCCGGCACATCGCGCGTCGCATCGCCCGTTCTTCTCGCCATCGCCGCCAGCGCCGACTCCGCCCCCTTCACGCCGCGCAGCGCATCGATCCACCTCTGCGCCGTCGCCGCCGGAACCACCGCGTTGATCGGCCCATAGAACAACTGCCGCGCCCCAATGCGGCTCAAACACCACAACTCGCTCTCCTTGAAATCGCCCTCGGCCACACGCCGCAGCAGCGCATCGCCCAACTCCGTCTTCGTCCCCACCGGCAGCAGTTCCAAACTCGCCGCCGCCCGCCACATCTCCCGCAGCAGGCTCGAGTTCACGCGCACCTTCTGGTTCTTCCTCGGCGTGAGCGTCGCCGACAGCCGCTGGAACATATCGGACTGCTGATTCCGATTCAAACCGCCCGACACACGCCCCCAGAAGATCCACCACTCGCACTCGTTCTGCACCTGGTTGCCAAACACCAGCCCCTGCGCAAACAGCCGCCGCGCCTGTTCAATCCGGTATTCATCGCCCGGGAACCCAAACCCCGGCCGCAAACACAACCCCGCCAGGTTCAACCACCGCGCCTCATACGCCGCCCCTTGGCGCCGCGACTCGGCCAGCTCTAAAAACAAATCCGCCAGCTTGCGAATCGCCGTCAACGGCCAGCTCGCACGCCCCAACGACAGCGCCTGCTCCAACCGTGCCGGCAACTCCTCCGGCGTCACTCCGCCGCGATCGAAAGACTCCCGCACCAGTTCCAACGCCGCCGCCAGCGCTTCATCGCTGATCACCGTCGCCGGCTGCGCCGCCGCCCCGCTCGCCTCGGCCTGTTTCCGCAGCTCAAACTGCAGCCGCCACCGGTTGTCGCTGATCTTCGAGTCCGCATACAACTCCAGCGTCCCCACCTCGGTCAGCTTCGCCACCAGCTTCACCGGCACCTGCCGCTGCTCGCCCGGCTTCCCAAACCGGATCACCGCGTTCAACGGAGCATGCTGGTGAAAATCCTCGGCCACCTCCACCATCTCGCCCTGCGCATCGTCCAACCGCGTCAGCGACGAATAGAGCCGGAAGCTCACCGGCTTGTTCGCCACCAGTTCCAACCGCGCTTCGTCCAACTCCAGCGTCTGCCCGTTCTCCGTCCCGCGCGGCACGACGGTCATCGCCCGCCCCAGCACCGGAGGAATGAAGAACCCGCCATTGAAGAGAATCGCATCCGGAGCCACATGGCCCGACGCCGCCAGGAACGCCGCCAAATGCCGCGTCACCGCCGGGTCCGATACATACGGCAGGCCCGTCTCCGCAAACGCCGACATCTCCTCTTGCGACGGCCGCTCGTCGCGTCCGCATTCCGGCACAAACCCATCCAGCGCCAACTCCAGAGCCTCATCGCGCGTAATATGAGTCCGCAGCGATCCGCCGATCAGCGAACGCCCCGCGCCCAGCACGGTGATCTCCACCTTGTCCGGCCCGCCTTCGGTGAGCAGCTTCTCCTTCGCCGCCGAACACTGCCGCCGCAACGCGCTCCGCTGCCGCACACTCAACTGCGTATTCAACTTCTGCTCGGCTAGCCACGACAGCGTCAAATCCAGGTTGTCCCCGCCCAGCAGCAGATGCTGCCCCACCGCCGTCCGCGTGAAGTCGATGCGGTCCCCGGCGCGCTCAATGCGGATCAACGTGAAGTCGCTCGTCCCGCCGCCCACATCGCACACCAGCACGACCATGCCATCGCGCAACTGCGCCCGCGACGCTTCCAGGTGATTGGCGATCCAGGCGTAGAACGCCGCCGCCGGCTCCTCGATCAGCGTCAGCTTCTCAATCCCCGCCCGCTTCGCCGCCTCCACCGTCAACTCGCGCGCCTCTTCGTCAAACGACGCCGGCACGGTCAGCACGACATCTTGCCCGCCGATCGCCTCGCCGTGCGCCTGCTCCCAGGCTTTGCGCAAATCCTCGATGTACCGCGCCGACGCATCCACCGGCGAATAGACTCGCCCGCCCTCGGCCGCATCCCACGGCAGAATCTTCGCCGTCCGGTCCACCTGCGGATTCGACAACCAGCTCTTCGCCGAATGCACCAGCTTCGTCGGCGTCAAGGCTCCCTGCTCACGCGCCCACAAGCCCGCCACCGCCGGATCGCTCAGATACAGGAACGAGGGCAGCGTCCGGATCGCCTCCACGCGTCCCTCGGCCACCGGCTGCGTTACCAGTTGGATCTGGACGGGTGGGAAAGCCTGATCGCCCGCATTGGCGGGATCGATATACGCAATCGCCGAATTGGTCGTCCCCAGGTCGATGCCGACGTAGCAGCTCACTCGACTACTCCACTTCAATCTCGGCCGGAGCAATCACCTTTGCCCGCTCCGCCGCGCCCGCCGCCGGCAACTCTGCCTTCTTCACCATCCACCCGCGATGCTGCAAAATCCCCGACTCCACCTTCCCATCCGCCGGCACCTTCCCCATCAACTTCACCCGCGCCGCATCCCCGGCCTTGATCCCCGCCGAGGCCAGGTTCGTCACCGTGCCTTCCACCCCATCCACCACCGGGCCGAGCTCAAACATCCGCTCCAGCGCCTTGCGTGAATTCTCGTGGATGGAGCGAACTGCCGCACCCACCTGTTCGTCCGAATATGGCGCAATATCCTCCATCAGGAAGTCCACCAGCCGCGCTTCGCGCTGTAATACCCCAAGTAGCGTGAGCGCACCCTCGCCCGGATCGCTCATCACCGAAGGCGCGGCCTTACCGCCCTCGGCTTTCGGCGCCGGCGTACTCGAAGGAGGCTGAGTGACGAGCCTGCGCGTCAGGCCCAACTGGGCAATCACCTCATCCGGCAGCTTGCCGCTACCCAACAGGGCAAAGAAACTCTTCAGGGCGAGAGAAATTCGGCTCAAAATGGTTCAACTCCAGGCGTGTTCGCGCGGCCCGGGTCTACGCCGGACCACAACACTCAGGATACTACGCGCCCCCCCCAAACCCCGCCCCGCCCGCTCCCGGCGGGGAATCGGTTATAGTGTGTCCCACGTCCCGGCGAGCTGCCGTGGCAATCGACGTGCTACAACCCAAGAGGTCTTCATGCACAAATACATCATCATCGGCCCCCAAGGCTCCGGTAAGGGCACACAGGCCCAAGTGCTCGCCAAAACCTTTGATTTCGTCCATATCTCCATTGGCGACATCTTCCGCTGGAACATGACCCACCACACGAAGCTGGCCGCCCGTGTGACGCGCATCATGAACGAGGGCCGCCTCGTTCCCGACGAAATCGTCGAAGAGGTCGTCCGCCAGCGCCTGGAGCAGCACGATTGGAACTTCGGCTTCGTCCTCGACGGCTTCCCCCGCACGCGCGTCCAGGCCGAATACCTCTTCGAGAACTGGAACCTCGACAAGGCCATCTACCTCGACATCCCCGAAGACATCGTCTTTCGGCGCGTCATGAGCCGTGTCGCCGAGGGCAAGGGCGGCGGCTTCACCAAGCGTCTCGACGACAACCCGGAGGCCCTCAAAATCCGCCTCCGCGAATTCCACGACAAGACTCGCCCCCTGCTGGCCCTGTTCGATCAGAAAGGCATGCTCGTCACCGTCGACGGCAACCAAACCGTGGAAGGGGTCTTCGAGAGCATTGTGGACAAGTTGGGCCTGCCGGCAGCCGTGAAGGCGGGTTAGCGTCCGTCGTCGCGCGGCCACGCGCCCTGCGGGTCGGCGGTTCAGTGCAGCCGCGCGGACACTTCCTCGATCCAAGACCTGAACTGGCCACGCACATGCTCCGGTGTGTTAGTCTCCACCGCTCGCCGTGCGCTCTCCAGCAGTCGCCACACTTCCGCCGCTTGGCCCATCTCAGCGGCAACGGCTGCCTGAATCGCAAAATGGTGCGCAGTCCCACGGCTTCCCGCCAGCCGCAGCAAGGGGAAATGCCAGAACAATTCCCACTCCGGCCACTCCAGCAGGGAGAGGATCACTTCAGCGGCGTGAAACGCGCTCAACCAATCCTCGACGCCAGTCACGATCTCGCCTGCTGAGGTTTCCAACGCGTGGAAACACGCGCGGCCCCGTTCCCATCGCGGCTTAGCCGGCGCAAGCCAGTTTGAAATCGCGCACTCCCGCACCAACGGCCGGGGCTCCCCATCCCGGTTCTTCCGGTACAGCCCTTCCCTTCGCAACTGAGACCAGAAGATCCCCACACCCACCGCGAAGCTCCCCGAGGGCAGGCCCCGCGCCCGTTGCACCGCTCGATCTGTTGGCCGCACCTCCACCACATCGACCCTGTCTCCCGCCACGCGGTGCGCAAGCCGGTCGGTGAATTCGTGGAACCCCATCGCCCGCAAGTGTGGCCAGAGATCCCGACGGCAATCCGGCTTGTTGGGTACCGCCACCACCGTCTCGCTGGCGCAGGCCGGAGCCCACGTAGGGCTCGGCAGCGGCGCGCCGCCCATGATCGGTGTGGCGGGATGCTGCGGAGTGGGGGCAAAGCCGCCCAGCCGGTCCCATAAATTTCGAATCCAGAGGGCGTGCCGATCCTCATCGAACGGACCATCCCACCCGCATCCGAACCCCTGCGCGGCGCTTGCCATGAACCCGACCACCCGTACGACGTCGCGCGCTGTTTCTTCATTCGCCGCGGTCTCGTGTCGAAGCAGGAGAAGCCGGGCCAACACGCCGTTCCATGCGTAGCTGCCGCGCCCGGCGAAGCGGACTTCGGGGAATGGGCCGCCCTCGGCATCCGTCTGAGGCGTCATCGCCTCGATCAGCCGGCTGAGGTCGTTGTGGCACGCAAACCACTGCGGTGCCTCGGTCGTAAGCAGGTGTGCAATCTCGCGGAAGCACGGGCCCACAGTATTACCGTCGGGATCGATGTAGAACACGTCCGGCCGGGAGAAGCCATCGATCGAGCTGCGTTTCTCGATCGCCCGCCGAAAGTCGCACTCATACTCGCGCGGCAAAAGCCGCCCCTGCCGATCGCGCTTAATCAGGGGCGAACGGCCGCCGCTGACAAACACACCGAGATTGAGCGCAAGAGAGTAAGTGGTGCAGCCAACCCCGCTCGCCAGGTGCTCGTTGAAGGACTGGAAATTGACGACATTCACGAACGGCCCGGCATACTGAAACGCAGTGCGGGCCTCGAACTTAGTGAACCCCTGCTGCCGGAGTAGCGGCCAAATCTCCGCCCGGATCAACTTGTTGATCGCGCTGCTGTCCATCCACGCCGTTCCTTCCGCGCCACGCCCCCCCTCACGGCTTCACCGCGCCCACCGGCCGCGCACCGCCCGCCGGTCCAGGCGCGCCCTGCCCGCGCTCCCCAAAGGGGCGCGGCAACGGCTCGGCCATGTACCGCGCCAGGTCCTTCGCCGCCTTCGTTTCCACCCCCGGCTTGCCAAGAAAACCTAAGTCGCGGAACCACTCAAGAAATCGCAGCGGCCACCCCCCAAACGGTATGCCGCCCCGGTCCGTCAACCCGCCGGACATGCGGCTCCCATCCGGCAACGGATCCCCCGGATGCCGCCCATTCCCATAGAGCATCATCTCCACATTCGGCACGCCCACGGTCAGCATGGCCATGTAATACTCCACCGCCCACAGCGCATGAATCCGGTCCCCCGCGCCGCCGCAGGTGATCCACGCCGGAGGCGCGTTCCGCGGAATCGCCGGAGCCGTCCGCCCGCGCGCAAACGGCGACGGCCCGGGATAGATGATCCCCACGAAATCCGGCCGCGACGTCACCCCCGCCAGCGGATCGCCCGCCGCGCTGTTCTTCCTGTCGAACTCCTCAAACAACACCGCCACCGGCGCCGCCAGCTCCGCCCCCGCCGAGAATCCCATGATCCCGATCTTGTTCGGGTCCAGGTTCCACTCCTTGGCATACGCCCGCACCATTCGCACCGCTTGCAGCGCATCGTTCACCGCATCGGTCTCGGCCACATACCCATCCGCCCGCAGCCGGTAGCGCAGGATCACCGTGTTGATCCCGTGGTTGTAAAAGTACGGCACAAAGTCCGCGCTCTCGCTCCCCACCACCAGGGTCCGATGCCCGCCTCCCGCCGCCAGAATGATCGCCGCCCCCGTGTTGATCCCCCGGTCCACCGGATGAAACTCAATCGACGGATTGTGGACGTTCACGATGTTGTTGATGCGCCCCGGCACCGTCTGGCTCATCGTGTACTTCTCCGCTTCCCGCACGCGGTCCGCCTTCAACAGCGGCGACCCCGCCGGATAGAGCGGCACCACCACGCCGCCGGGCACGATCGCCTGCGGCGCATACGGAGCTTCCGTGGCCGGACCCGCGGCGGGAATGCGCTGCGGCGACGGGAGCGGGGCCAGGACGCCTGTCTGTGCGCAGGCACACACCGCCATCACCGCACAGGAAACAGGCATTCTCGCCCAGCGAAGCAAACCGGTTGGCGTCAGCATATTCCCGCCAACCTATCACGGCAGCGCCCCGCCGCGCTGCTTACTTCGACTTAGTCAGCGTCCACTGGATCGGCGGAAAATCGCTCACCCCCACCATCTTCGAGGTCATCTTAAACCCGCTCGCCGCCGCCGTCCCCGCATACTGCAGCGTCACATCGTTGCCCTGGATGCTGGCCTTGATGGTGAAGCTGACAGCCTCTCCTTCCACCTTGCCGTCCTGAATCTGGGACTTGCCCGTGTATTCGGAGTTCGTCTCCCCCGTCAGTTTCGTACCGTCCACCTTGAAGGTGAACGTGCGTTCCAGTGTCCCGTTCGGCCCTTCGGCCTTGCCCGTCCAATTCCCGTTGATGTCGGCGGCCAGCAACGACACCGTCATGGCAAACATGGTCACGATCGCTTTGCGCAGCATGGGCAGATTGTCGCTTGCCCTCGTCCCGGAGGCAAGCCCCCCTGGCCGCCATCCCCGATCCGATCTCGGCGAGGTTGCAGGACCGTGGGGAAGCCCTCGCCCGCGAAGGCGGAAGCCTGCCCGCTCAGGGCATCAGTGCATTGAAGAGCAGCTTCATCGTCTGGTAGCTTTGCGCGCGGTATTGCGGGCGCATGCCGAACAACACGACCTTGCCCTTGCCCTGCCGCACCTCGACCAGCGCATGGAGATTGGCGGCGTGCTTTTCACCCAACAGCCAGCCCGACGCGAGCAGTCCCGAAGCCGGGTAACGGGCGATACTCGCCGCGGGCGCGTCTTGCGGAATCTGAAACACCGGCGACGCCTCGTTCCAGATCGCAATCTCCTCGGGCAGGCCGCGAACCAGCCGGTGGCCAGGGGTGAGTTGCACACTCAGCAGCGACCCGGGGACGTAATACTCGCGCGAAGAGAGCCCGCGCACGGCGTTTCTCACCGGAAGCGCCAGACGTTCAATGGCGTAGTCGCAGGAGTCGTTGAGAAACACCAGCGAGCCGCCCTCCTCGGCAAACGCCTTCAACTGCTGCGCGCCTTTTTCGCCCAGCCCGCCCGTGAATTCCTCAGGCATCGCGCCGCGGCCGTATCCGGAGTGAATCGACACCGGCGACTGATCGGGAACGACAATCGCGTCGTACTGGGCGTGCAGGTTGCCGGCGAGAATCCCGGCGTTGTCGAGGCTCGTATAGGCAATGCCGAGCTGCTCGAACATCCAGCGTGTCCAGCCTTCATCCATTTGGGGCATGTGGCTTTTGTAGATCGCCACGCGCGGCTTGCGGCCGCCGGGGAATTGGAACCACTGGTTCACCGCCGGCAAGTCCTGGAAGGAAGTGACTCGTGTCCCCTTGGCTTCAAACGGCCCATCCACCGCGGCCACGTCGACGCCCATGAGCAGCGGCAGCGTCTGCGCCGTCACGTCGTAAGGCCGTCGCGGCGGACCGCCGGGATAGAGGCGAAGGTCGGGATACTGCTGCCGTTCCAGCAGCGTTTTGGCGAAGCCGCCGAAGGGCTGCTGCATGCGGATGATGTAGGAACCTGCCGGGTAGGTGACGCCCGAGGCTTGGAAGACATCGCCCGCCTTCTCGATCTCCACGGCGCCAAAGGCGAGCGTCTCCAGCAGCTTGCGCGTGAGGCCCAGATCACGCTGCTTGGACGAAATGACGAAGGCGTTGGGCGAGGTCCGCGCAGCCGAATTGCGGTTGATCGCGTAGAAATTCCGCAGCAGGTCCTCACGCCGCACCGCGGCTTGAAACAGGCAGGACTCCCAGGCAATGGACTGGTCGCGCACGATGTCGGCCAGATGCCATTCACCGCCCATCCAGGGCTCCAGGTAGTTCCAGGAACGCTGGCGCGGCAGGTACCCGTTGGCGTTCTCGCTGATTTGATCCGGCCGTACGGTGATCGGCGTCGCCAGGCGCGCCGAGGCCGACTCGGAGAGAATCCGCATGCCGCCGTGATAGGCCTGGTAATGCCGCGCCGGGGTCCAGAAATCGTAGATGGCGTTGATCACCACACCCTTGCGCCCGGCAGCCGTCAAGTCATACGCCATCCCGGTGCCGATCATGTTGGCCGACTGGGCCAGGATCGGATCGACGTTCGGGTCGATCGGATCAAGCCAGGGCGGGATGAACATACGCGACGCATAGGGCCCCTGCTGGTGCACGTCGTAGACGATCTGCGGATGCCAGACGTTGTGCAGTTGGGTGACTACGTTGCGCGTTTCGGCCTGGGAGAAGATGTACCAGTCGCGGTTGTTGTCATGGCCGACATACTTCTGATAGAGCTGCGGCGGCGAGGTTCCCTCGTGCGGCGTGCCGAGCGTGCGCTCATACCAGCTCTTCACGATGTCGACGCCATCGGGATTGAGCGACGGGACGAGGATGAAGATGACGTCCTTGAGAATGGCGCTGAACTTGGGATTCTGCTCAGTCAGCATGCGGTAGGCGAACTGCACCGCCGTGTGGGTCGAGGCGACCTCGGTCGAGTGGATCGAACAGGTGATCATCACAATCGCCTTGTGGCCGGCCATGATGCGCGCGGCTTCCTCGGGCGAAGTGGAGCGGGGGTCGGCGAGGCGCTTCTGGTTTTGCTGGTAACGGCTCAGTTGCTTGAGGTTCTCCGGCGCGGAGATGAAGGCGGCGATCATCGGCCGGCCTTCGGTGGTGCGGCCGATGTCGCGCACAAGGATGCGGTCGCTCTGCGCGGGCAGGCCCCGGAAATAGGCGACCGTTTGCGACCAGCCGATCAGCTTACGGTCAGCGCCCATGGCGTGACCGAAATGCGACTCCGGAGTGGGAACGGCGGCCGTCAGGCTGAGCGCCGTCAGGAAGGCAACGGCGAGCCGGATCATGCCGTGGGGTTCCTGTTCAGTTCCATCCACAACGCGCGATACCAGCGGAGGAAGCGTTCGGGCTCTTTCGACTCCTGAGCCTCGCACAGCGTGTATCGCTCGTACTTAGAGGCTCGCAACAGGGCAAACAACTCACGGTAGGGATACCCGCTCACGAGTTCGTTGATGTGCACGTTCTTGATCCACGGGCGAAGGAGTTCAAAGTAAGGCTTGACGCTGCCATTGACGACATCCTGCGGGTTGGAATTCCAGCACAGGCCCACCTGCGGATGATTGGTGAGCTTCATCAGGGCGGCCATGTGGGGCGGCTCGGCGGTTTCGCGGCCGTGGACCTCCACCCAGGTCTCAACACCCTTGCCCTGACCGTACTCACCCAGCTCTTTCAAACAGCCGGCGATATTCTGCAGCGTCTGTTCCTTCGTCAGGCCGGGCGCGAAACCATTGGGGCGCACCTTTACGCCCCATGCGCCGGTGTCGTGGGCGAGGTCGATGAAGGTCTTCGCCTCGGCCACGTTCTTCGCGCGGATGGCGGGGTCGGGCGAGTGAAACTCGCAGGTGGAGCCGTAGCTGAGCAGGCGCACCTTGGAACGCGCAAAGCGCTGGGCGACGGCGCGGCGGGCGGCGGCGTCGAGCGAGGGTTCGACCCCATGTTTGTGCGTGGTGCGGAGTTCGACGGCCTCAAAGCGGGCCTCCTCAAGCTTTGTGATCAGAGCTTCGAGGTCCCAATCCTTGCAGATGTTGTAGGTAACAGCGCCGAGCATCATGGTGAGACCATTCTCACACGATGGAATCTCCGGTTCTTGACCCTGACCTGGAACAGGGCGACCGCAAGGAAGCAGCGGGAAGAGGCGAGCAGTGGATGACAGAAGAGGCAGTGAGCCAAGGCAAGGCAGCTTGGTGTCCAGTTGATTCGCAACCCCGCTGACGGCCCGGCGTGGCTCCGCGGCACTCCGACGGCCGTGATCTCTTCCTCTCGGGGCAACTTCCGGTCAGGCGCCGGCCGAGGTGTGGCTCGAGGTGGCCCGCGTACCGCGGGCAAAGAAATTCTTAGCCGCCGTCAAAGTGGCGCGAAACTGATCCAGCGAAACCCGGGCCTCTTCGCAGGCCTCCTCCCGGGACCGGCCATGGAGAATGTAACTCGAAAGCAGGGCGCGAGCCGAGCGGGATAGACAGGCCAGGGCGCGGTGCATCCGCTCGACATCCTCGTGGGCAACGCGCACCGAGGCCTCCGCCGGAGTGGCGTGGGCAATGTGCGAGTGGACAATGTCGCGCAGGAATCCGCCTAAGGACTCGGGACGGGGTACCAATCCCACACGGATACCGCGGAATAGGTCTGCGTACACCTCCTGTAGGATGGCCTCCACGTCGTCATGCCCGAGATGACGCCGCAGTATGAGTCGAACTCCTTTATTCGTAAGAGAATAGAGCGCGCCGCAGGCGTCTGGGTCGCCGCCGCGGACCTGCTGCAGAACCTGCTCCAGGGGAGAGGATTCCGATTGACCTTCTCCAGGCGAACCCGGGAGGTCAGACAGACTATAGGATTTCACTTTTCCCTCACTGTGGGCCGCGAAATGCGCTGGGAGCGGCCATAACTACGGGGCGATCAGCGATTTGCCCTGTCGTGTGCCTGGCGGTGAACGGCGACCACCGAACGACGGAGAAGATATAGCGATTGTAAGGAAACGAATGGAGAAGACAATACCCGCAGGTGGGGGAGGAATCTTGAGGCGGAATAGGGGTGGCTAAGCACGATTGGGATGGCGACGGAGGGGTAACCCACTGCCGCATAAGCACTTTCCAGCGGTACTAACAGTACCATAACCAGCCCCTTGCTGCAAGAAGCTGAAGTCTGGTGCACAGGACAATCTGAGAGGGTATGGGACAAGGTTCTAAGGCGAACCACTGAGAGCGCTTCTAGGGGTTGTCGACGAGACGTCTTCGATCCAGCGTACGGCGAACCGCACCAATTCAGGAGCGGGGAACAGGTAGGTGTCGGCCTGCGCGACCTTCCCAGAGGCCGGGCCGGGGCCGGCTGCCAACTCGTGGGGCGGATGTGCGGCCAGGAAGTCCTGCGCAATGCGCTCAAAACAGTTCGCCGGCAGCCCCGTGTGCACAGGCTCCGCGGTGTCAAACTCCTCGAATTCCATCCACCGCGGCCCGTCCAGCGAGGGCATGAGGCGGCGGTAGCGGACGACCCGTTTGTTGGGGATGTCAGCGAGGTGTTCGGCGTGGTGAAGCATGGTGATCGTGTCCAACGGCGCGCCGAGCATGAGGATCTGCGCGCTGGCTTCGAGGATGCGCGCAAAGGGGGTGCCGGGGCCGTAGCCGTAGTGGAACGGGTGGGGATGGACGATCCACTCGGCGAGCGGACCGAGGGCGGCCACGCCGGCGTCGGGATGATCGCTGCGGACGACACCGGGCCAGGTGCGGAAGGCCTCGTGGAGGATCCCATGGTCGAGCGCGGCACGGGCGATTCGTTTGTCGAAGACGGGGATCTCATGCTCGTCTTCGGAGTCAAAGAACGGCTCGAAGTCGAGATAGGCCGTGAGGGTTCCTTGCGGGGTGAGGACATCGAGCAGGGCCTGGATGACGGTGTTGACCCCGCCAGTGACCGGGCCGAGCGAGCGGATGGAGGCGTGGACCATCAACACACCGCCGGGGCGGACACCGAGAGCGGCCAGATCGGCGGCAAGGGAACTCCGTGTGGCGGGCAATTCTCAGGGTAGCGTGGGCGGCGGCTGCACCGGGCGCGGGCGGAGGAGCCGCGCCAAGAGGTAAAGCAGTCCGGCGGCGAGCCAGAGCAGAAGGAGCCATCGCAGGGCGGCAGCGAGCGTCGGAGGGGCCAGTTCAGGGATGGTCAAGGGGAACTGACGGAGGGTGGTGTAGCGGTCGGCAAGCCAGTGCCAGGCGGTGTGGGCGATGAGCGCCGAGGCGATCAGAATGCCGGCGCGCTCGGCGAGGGCGAAACGGAAGAGGAGCGACAGGGCCGGGAGGAGAATGGCGACGACGAGCAACTGGCCCAGTTCCACGCCCAGGTTAAAGGCGAGCAGCGAGGCGGTGAGGTGATCGCCGGCAAACTGGAGCGAGTCACGCAGGGCGAACGAGAAACCGAAGCCGTGGATGAGGCCGAAGCCAAACGCGGTGAGCCAGCGGCGGCGGACGGGAGGCGGCGTAGGCGTCGCCGGTAGCGCGGCGACGACGTTTTCGAGCGCCATGTAGACGATGCTGGCGGCGATGAGGGTTTCGACCAGTGGCGGAAACCAGAGTGCGGTCGGGGCCATGTCGTAGGTGGAGGCGATCAGGGTGACGGAGTGGGCGAGGGTGAAGGCGGTGACGATGAGGGCGAGTTCGCGCAGGCGGCGGAAGGGGAGCACGAGACAGGCGAGGAAGAGAAGGTGGTCGGCGCCGTCGAGGATGTGTTGGAAGCCGAGGGCGAGGAATCGCCAGGCGGCCTGATGCCAGCGCGGGTCGAGCGGGACGACGCCGGGGTCGTTGTGGAACTGGAAGGCGCGCGTGGGCTGGCCGGGGGAGGAGAATCGCAGGACGGCGGTGGTGGAGGCGGCCAGGTGGTGGAGTCCGGGGCGGAGGGCGAGGGCGGTGCTGGAGGCGGGGAGGGGATACTCCAGCAGGACGTCGAAGAGCAGTTGCTCCGGTGGGGCGCCGGGAGGAGATGGGGTTTGGGTGACGTGGGCGAGGGCGGCGGGGAAGGACTCGAAGGAGCGGTCGGAGGGAAGAGAGAGGCGGAAAGCGGCCAGCCGCGGCGTGAGGCGTTCTCCCGCCGCGTAGAGTTCCAGGGGCTGGGCCAGCCATTGGGTGGCGGCGAGGCGGAGTTGCGGCGCGAGGTCGGCGGCTGTGTAGTCGATGTCGCGCATCGAGGAGAGGGGGACACGCAGGATCAGACGCGCGTGCGGCGGGGTGGCGTCGAGCAACATCTGGACCGTCACGCCGGCAGGGATCTCGTGCGCCGGTGCGAGGACGGCGAACAGCAGCAGGGTGGCCGGGAGCCGGGACATGGATCGTGTATGATATCGAACGCTTCACCGGGCTGGAAAGAGGCCGGGGCTGCACGAGGCAGGGGAGGTATGCGGGATGCGGATGGCTCACTGGAAAGCGGTTGGATTCGCCGGCGTTGCTCTGGCGCTGGCGGTTGGCGCGTATGTGGCCGAACGGCGGCCGTGGTGAACGCGGCGACGGTGATGGCGCCGCGGTTTGAGGTGGATCCGTTTTGGCCGAAGCCGCTGCCCAACCACTGGGTGATCGGGGCGGTGATCGGCGTCGGGGTGGACGCGCAGGACAATGTGTGGGTGGTTCATCGCCAGGGCTCGCTCGAGGAGAAGGAACAGTACGCGACGTGGAAGCCGAAAGCGGCTGAGTGTTGCGCGGCGGCGCCGCCGGTGTTGAAGTTCAACGCGGCGGGCGATCTGGTGGCGCACTGGGGGGGCGAGAATGGTCCGCCGGGAACCTACGAGTGGCCGACGTCGAACCACGGCATCGATGTGGACCACAAGGGCAACGTGTGGATCGGCGGCAACGGTCGCGGCAAACAGCCGGCCCCGCTGGCGCATGATGAGAGCCGCATGGCCAGCGCCGGGGCCGTGCACGACAGCATGGTGTTGAAGTTCACGCCGTCGGGCAAGTTCCTGATGCAGATCGGCAAGCCGAACGCGACCACGGGGAGCAACAATACGGAGAACTTGCGCCTGCCGGCGAAGACGCTGGTGGACCCCAAGACGAATGAGCTGTATGTGGCCGATGGCTATGGGAACCGCCGTGTGATCGTGTATGACGCCGATACGGGCAAATACAAGCGGCATTGGGGGGCGTATGGCAACAAGCCGGACGATACGCAACTGCCGGCCTACAATCCGAGCGAGCCGCCGCCGAAGCAGTTCCGCACGCCGGTGCACTGCGTGGCGCTGGCCGATGACGGCCTGCTGTATGTGTGCGACCGGACGAACGACCGCATCCAGGTGTTCACGAAGGAGGGCAAGTTCGTGAAGGAGGCGTGGGTGGCCAAGGAGACGTTGGGCGATGGGGCGGTGTTCGACATTGCCCTCTCGAAGGACAAAGGACAGCAGTACATCTACGTGGCCGATGGATCGAATATGAAGGTGCACGTGCTGAAGCGGGACACGCTGGAGGTGGTGACGACGTTTGGCGACGGCGGGCGGCAGCCGGGGCAGTTCTACGCCGTGCACAGCATTGCCAGCGATTCCAAGGGCAACCTCTATACGACGGAGACCTATCGCGGGCAGCGGTTGCAGAAGTTCGTGTACCGCGGGCTGGCGCCGGTTACGAAGAAGGACCAGGGGCCGGCGTGGCCGCTGCGTTCAGGCGGGAGTGGAGCAGGGCGGTAAGCTCGGCTGAGCCGGGGGCGAGGACGGGTTTGCTTTGAAACCAGCGGGTGGAGACGCCGGGCCAGTGGGGGGCGTCGCCCCCGGTTTGGACGAAGGCATCGGCGCGGTCGATGAAGAGGCGGGTGGAGTCCTTCATGTCCAGGTTCGAGAAGTCGACGACGACGAGGTAGAGGTCGGGGCGCAGGAACTGAAGGATGGAGTTGGATTCGATGATGGTGTTGGGGGATTCGGCGATGAGTTGGCGGAGGGCGGGCATGACCTCGGCGAGGCGTCCCTGGGCGGAGCGGACCCAATAGGAGCGGGCGGCGCCCGCTGAAAAGAAACGACCTGAGTCGGTCGAGTTGGGTTCGTTTTGTAACAAAATGTCGTAGGGGCCGGGGTGGGCCGAGCAGGCGCACTCGGTGATGCCATGGGTGCAGAAGCCGTGGCCGTGCTGGGTGAGTTTGATGGCGGTCCAGCGGGCCTCGGGGGTGGCGGCGATGAGGGAGGCGGCGACGGTGGTTTTGCCGATGTTGCGGGAGTGACCGCCGACGACGCAGATCATGACAGCCTCTTTTCCAGGAGTTCCAGGCGTTGGGCAAGGTCTCTTACTTGACGGCGGAGCTGGGGTGTTTTGGCGGCGGCGGCGAGGGTTTCCAGATATTCGCGCAAGGGGCGGGCGGGTGTGCCCCAGACGGGTTCGCCGGCGCGGACAATTTTCGAGGTGAGAATGCCGGCGCCGGAACCGACGATGGCTTTCGACTCGATGCGGGCCTTATCGCCGACGCCGACTTGGCCGCCGACCACGGCATAGTCGCCGATGCTCACGCCGCCGGAGAAGCCGGTTTGGGCGGCGACGACGACGTGGCGTCCGATCGAACAATTGTGGCCGACGTGGACCATGTTGTCGAGCTTGGTGCCATCGCCGATGCGGGTGAGGCCGAGGGCGGCGCGGTCGACGCATGCGTTGGCGCCGATCTCGACGTCGTCGCCCAACTCGACGCGGCCCACCTGGGGAAACTTCTCCCAGCGGCCGGCGGTCATGGCGAAGCCGAAGCCGTCGGCGCCGAGGATGCAGCCGGAGTGGAGGATGGCGCGCGCGCCGACGGTGGTGGCGTCGTAGATGGTGACGCGGGGGTGGAGCCAGGAATCGGGGCCAATGGTGACGCCACTGCCGAGGACGCAAGCCGCCGAGATGACGGTGCGGGCGCCGATGTGGCAATCCGGCCCGATGACGGCGTGGGGACCGACGGAGACGCCGTCTTGGAGAGTGGCGGTGGGGTCGACGACGGCGGTGGGGTGGATGCCGGGCGCGGGGCGCTGGATGGGATGGAAGCGGGCGACGACGCGGGCGAAGGCGGCGCGGGGATCGGCGACGCGGATGGCGGTGCGCGGGGCGAGGTCGAGGTTGGTGAGCAGGCAGCCGGCCGGGGAGGCGGCGGCGACCTTGGCGTTGGAGGCGAAGGCGACGTCGTGAGGCCCGGCGGCGCCGGCGGCGGCGACGGCGGTGAGGGGGAGCTCGGGGTCGCCGGTGAAGGGTGCGTCGAGAAGGGCGGCGAGTTCGCGTACCGTAATGGCGGTCATCTTGTATCCTCATTCTTTCATGCCGATTGACCCTTCAGCGACGATCGCGCCGACGGCGCGGATTCACCCCGATGCGGTGATCGGGCCGCAGTGCGTGGTGGGCGAGTACTGCGTGATTGAGAGCGATGTGGCGATGGGGCGGGGCTGCGTGCTGGAGCCGTATGTGTTTCTGAAGCGGTTCACGACGCTGGGCGAGGAGAACCAGATTGGGGCGGGGACGGCGCTGGGGACGGACCCGTTCGATAAGAGGTTCACGGGGGAGCGCAGCTACCTGAAGATCGGCAACCGGAACATCATTCGCGAGCACTATACGATTTCGCGCGGGACGCAGCCGGAGTCAGAAACGGTGATCGGCGACGACAACTACATCATGGGCAGCGGGCATGTGGCGCACAACTCGGTGGTGGGCAACGGCTGCACGATTGCGAGCTGCGCGCTGGTGGCCGGGCACGTGACGGTGGAGGACCGGGCGTTTATCAGCGGCGGGGTGGTGGTGCACCAGTTCTCGAAGATCGGGACGCTGGCGATGATTGGGGGGAATGTGCGGGTGAACCAGGACGCACTGCCCTACTGCCTGCACAGCGATTTCAACATCACGCCGAAGGGCTTGAATCTGGTGGGATTGCGGAGGGCGGGGATTGCGCGTGATAGGATCAGCAGCTTGAAGCAGGCGTACCGGCTGCTGTTCTTCACTGGGCTGAAGCTGCGGGAGGCGCTGGAGCGGATTGAGCGGGAGATCCCGAACGAGGAGACGCTGCATCTGGTGGAGTTCATCCGCCAGTCGAAACGCGGCATTCCGCGACCGCGACGGGCACAGAACGCCGGGGACGATCAGGAGTAATTCATGCGGGCAGTATGGCTGGCGATAGCCTTCAGTGGAGTGGTGTCGGCGCAGGGGCTGACGCTCGAGGAGGCGGTGAGGCGGGCGGTGGAGCGGTATCCCTCGGTGAAGGTGTCGCGCGAGCAGGCATCGGCGGCGGCGGCGGGGATTGCGCTGGCGCGGACGTCGTATCTGCCGAAGGTCGATTTCCTCGCGGCGGTGAACCGGGCGACGCGGAACAACATTTACGGGATGCTGATGCCGCAATCGGTGATTGCGCCGATTTCGGGGCCGCCGGTGCGGGAGGCGTCGGGGTCGAGCGTGTTCGGCAGCGCGATTGGACTGCATGTGGCGTGGGAGCCGTTTGATTTTGGGTTGCGGAAGTCAGAGGTGGATGCGGCGGAGAGCGTGCGGCGGCGGGCGGAGTTGGCCACGGAGCGGACGAAGTTCGATGTATCGAGTTCGGCGGCGGCGGCGTTTCTCACCATTCTGGCGGCTGAGGAAACGGTGAAGGCGGCGACGGCGGGCGTGGAGCGGGCGAAGGCCGTGGAAGGCATCGTGGGCGCGCTGGTGAAGGCGGAGTTGCGGCCGGGGGCTGACGCTGCGCGGGCGCGGGCGGAGGTGGCGGCGGCGGAGACGCAGTTGATTCAAGCGCGGCAATCGGTGGCGCTGGCGAAGGCGTCGCTGGCGCAGTTGGTGGGCGGCGAGGTGGTTGGCGTGGAGGCAGAGAAGCTGCTGGCTGAGGCGCCTGGAAGCACGGCGGCGGAGAGCGCTCCGGCAACGCACCCGGCGCTGCGGGAGCAGAACGCGGCGATCGACACGGTGCGGGCGCGGCAGAAGATTTTGGACAAGAGCGTGTTTCCGAAGTTCCAGGTGGAGTCGTCGACGTATGCGCGCGGGACCGGGGCGCGGCCGGACTTCACGACGCTGGGCGGGGCCAACGGGCTGGCGCCGAACTTCTACAACTGGGGGCTCGGCTTCACGATGAATTTCGGACTGACGGAGCTGATGACGATCAAACAGCGCAGAGATGTCGAAAGCGCGCACGAGCGGACAGAGAAGGCGAAGCTGGAGCAGATGCAGACGGACCTGGCGGCGCAGTTGAAGAGAGCGCAGGCGCTGATGGATGGCGCGCGGCAAGTGGCGGCGGTGACGCCGGTGGCGCTGGAGGCATCGCGGGTGAGCGAGGAGCAGGCGACGGCGCGGTATCGCGCGGGGTTGGGAACGATGGTCGAGGTGGCGGAGGCGCAGCGCATCCGCACGCAGGCGGAGATTGACGCGAGGCTGGCGCGGCTGGGGGTGTGGCGCGGGATGTTGGAAGCGTCGATTGCCACGGGCAGCCTGGATGAGTTCATTGCGAAAGCGAAGGGGAACTAAGCGATGCGCCTGGTGATTGCGGCGCTGCGGCGTCCGGTGGCGATGTTGGTGGGCGTGCTGGCCCTGGTGCTGGTGGCGATGCTGGCCATGCAGCGGATGAAGGTGGACATTTTCCCGCAGGTGGGTTCGCCGACGATTTACGTGGCCCAACCATACGGCGGGATGGACCCTTCGCAGATGGAAGGGTATCTGACTTTCTACTACGAGTATCACTTCCTCTACATCACGGGCATTGAGCATGTGGAGTCGAAGTCGATTCAGGGCGCGGCGCTGATGAAGCTGGTGTTCCATGAGGGCACCGATATGAATCAGGCCATGTCGGAGGTGGTGGGCTATGTGAACCGGTCGCGGGCGTTCATGCCACCGGGGGCGGTGCCGCCGTTCATCACGCGGTTTGACGCGGGGACGCTGGCGGTGGGGCAGCTTGTGTTCTCGTCGGCGACGCGGACGGTAGCCGAGATGCAGGATTTCGCGATTAACCGGGTGCGGCCTCTGTTTGCGACGTTGCCGGGTGTGTCGGCGCCGCCGCCGTTTGGGGGAAGCCAGCGGACGATCGTGGTGCGGCTGAATCCGGAGCGATTGCGGAGCTACCGCGTGTCGCCGGAAGAGGCGATTGCGGCGGTGAACAAGGCCTCGGCGGTGTATCCGTCGGGCGTGATCCGCACGGGGGACATGGCGCGGATTGCGCATACGAACTCGGCGGTGGGCGGGAATTTGCAGGAGTTGATGGATGCGCCGGTGCGGACGGGGAGCGGGCCGACGGTGTACATCCGCGACATTGCGGTGGTGGAGAGCGGCAGCGATATTTTGACGGCCTACGCGCATGTGAACGGGAAGCGCACGGTGTACATCATGGTGACGAAGCGTTCGGACGCCTCGACGCTGGATGTGATCGAAGCGGTGCGGGCGTCGCTGGGTAAGTTCCGCGCGGTGGTGCCGGAGGATGTGGAGGTGCGGCTGGAGTTTGACCAGTCAGGCTACGTGACGCGGGCTCTGGGCGGACTGCTGCAGGAAGGCATGTTCGGCGCGCTGTTGACGGGGCTGATGGTGCTGGTGTTCCTGCGCGACTGGCGGAGCATGATCATCGTCGTGGTGACGATTCCCTTTGCGCTGCTGGGCTCGGTGGTGGGGCTGTATGTGACGGGGCAGACGCTCAACATCATGACGCTGGCGGGGCTGGCGCTGGCGGTGGGCGTGCTGGTGGACGAGGCGACGGTGGAGATTGAGAACATCCACACGCACATGGCGTCGGGGCTGCCGAGGGCGCGGGCGGTGCTGGAGGCGTGCCGGAAGACGGCGCTGCCGCGATTGCTGGCGATGTTGTGCATATTGAGCGTGTTTGTGCCGAGCCTGTTCATGGCGGGCGTGGGGCGGCAGTTGTTTGTGCCGATGTCGCTGGCGGTGGGATTCGCGATGGTGTCGTCGTACCTGCTGTCGTCGACGCTGGTGCCGGTGTTGGCGACGTGGATCATGCGGCAGGTGAGCGCGCATGACGATGAGAGCGTGCTCAAGACGATCTACCGGCGGTATGTCGAGGTCGTCGTGCGGATGCGCTGGGTGGTAGCGGGCGGTTATGTGGCGGGGGCGGCGCTGATTTTGATGTTCGTCATTCCGCGGTTGGGGCTGGAGTTGTTCCCGACGGTGGACGCGGGGCAGTTCCAGTTGCGCATGCGGGCGCCGACGGGACAGCGCGTGGAGCGGACCGAGGAAGACGCGCTGAAGATGCTGGAGATTGTGAAGCGGACGGTGGGGCCGGAGCAGGTGGAGATCAGCACGGCGTTCACGGGCGTGCAGCCGTCGAGCTATCCGGTGAACCTGATCCAGCTGTGGACGAGCGGGCCGCATGAATCGGTGATGCGGGTGCAGGTGCGGCCGACGGCGAAGCTGCGGGGCGGTGAGCTGAAGGAGGCGCTGCGGGCGGCGCTGGCCCAGGAGATGCCGCGGCACCGGTTTAGCTTCGAGGCGGCGGATCTGGTGAGCCAGGTGATGAGTTTCGGATCGCCGACTCCGATTGAAGTGGCGGTGCAGGGTCCGGCGCTGCCGGCGAACCGGGCGCACGCGGAGAAGGTGTATGCGGAGTTGAAGAAGATCGCGTCGCTGCGCGACTTGCAGATGGCGCAGCCGCTTGACTATCCGACGCTGGACATCACGGTGGACCGCGACCGGGCGGGGCAATATGGGTTGACGGCGGCGAACGTGGCGCATTCGCTGGTGACGGCGACGTCGTCGTCGCGGTTCACGGATGCGAACTACTGGCGCGACCCGGCATCGGGCAACGCGTTTCAGATTCAGGTGGAGATTCCGCAGCACAGGCTGCAGTCGATGGAGGAGCTGCGCGAACTGCCGGTGATGAACGGCGCGGGGGGCAATGCGCTGTTGGGCGACGTGGCCTCGCTCAAGAACGGCACGACGCTGGGGCTGGTGGAGCGCTACAACATGCAGCGCGTGGTGAGCTACACGGCGAACCTGCATGGGGTTTCACTGGGCGAGGTGGCCGATGAGGTGCGGGCGGCGATTGCGCGGGCGGGCGAACCGGCGCGCGGCGTGACGGTGGCGCTGCGCGGGACAGATTCCGCCGCTCGATGAGACGCTGGCGGGGTTGCGCAAGGGTTTGTATTTGTCGATCGCCGTGGTGTTTCTGCTGCTGACGGCGAACTTCCAGAGCTTCCGGCTGTCGCTGGCGGTGCTGCTGACGGCGCCGGCGGTGTTGAGCGGCGTGGCGCTGGCGCTGTGGGTGACGGGGACGACGATCAACATTCAGTCGTTCATGGGGGCGATCATGGCGATTGGGATTTCGGTGGCGAACTCGATTTTGCTGGTGAGCTTTTGCGAACTGGCGCGGCATGAGGGAATGAAGACGCCGGAAGCGGCGGTGGCGGGAAGCGCGGGACGGTTGCGCGCGGTGGTGATGACGGCGATTGCGATGACGGCGGGCATGTTGCCGCTGGCGCTGGGGCGGAGCGAAGGCGGCGAACAGATGGCGCCGCTGGGGATCGCGGTGATTGGCGGGTTGCTGGTGGCGACGTTTGCGACGCTGACGGTGCTGCCGGCGCTGTATGCGATTCTGCAAAGCCATGCGGTGAAGATGTCGCCGTCGCTGGATCCGGACGATCCGGAGAGTGTGCATTACGAAGGAACGAAGGCATGAAGATGCGAGTAGCGATTCTGGGATTGTGGATGGCCGTGGCGGCGTGGCCGCAGGCGGTGGAGACGGTGAAGGTCACTTCGGGGATGGCGGCGAAAGCGTCGCGGCTGCCGGGTGAGTTGAAGCCGTTTCTGGCGGTGGAGGTGCGGGCGCGCGTGGCCGGGTTTGTGGAAAGCGTCGAGGTGGACCGCGGGAGCGTGGTGAAGAAAGGCCAGGTGCTGGTGCGGTTGAGCGCGCCGGAGCTGGCGGCGCAGGTGGCTGAGGCGGAGTCGAAGGGCAAGGCGGTGGAGGCGCAGAAGGCCGAGGCGCGGGCGAAGCTGCTGGCGGCGGAGAGCACCTATGACCGGTTGAAGGCGGCGAGCGCGACACCGGGGGTGATTGCGGGCAACGAGCTTGTGTTGGCGGAGAAGGCGGTGGAGGCGGCGAAGGCGGCGTTGAGCGCGCTCGATTCGGCGGCTGCGGCGGCTTCGGCGGCGATTTTGCCATTGAAGGAGATGCAGAAGTACCTGCAGGTGGAGGCGCCGTTTGAGGGTGTGGTGACGGAGCGGGTGGTGCATCCGGGCGCGCTGGTGGGGCCGGCGGCGGGAGCGTTGGTGAGGATCGAGCAGAACTCGAAGCTGCGGTTGGTGATTGCCGTGCCGGAGGCGGAGACGGGCGTGGTGTCGCGGGGCGTGGCGGTGAAGTTCCGCGTGCCGGCGTTTCCGGGACAGACGTTTAACGCGACGGTGAGCCGGGTGGCGCGGTCAGTGGATGCGGTGACGCGGACGATGGCGGTGGAGGCGGATGTGAACAACGCCGGGGGCGCGCTGGCGCCGGGGATGTATGCCGAGGTGGAGTGGAGCGGCAAGCGGGCGAAGGCTTCGTTGCTGGTGCCGCCGGGCGCGGTGGCGACGACGACGGAGCGGAGCTTTGTGATTCGCGTTGTGGGTGGGAAGGCGGAGTGGGTGAATGTGTCGAAGGGCGTGGTGGTGGGGGATTTGGTGGAGGTGTTCGGGGCGATCAGCGAGGGGGATGTGATTGTGAAGCGGGCGTCGGATGAGATCCGGAATGGGTCGGCGGTGGGGGTGAAGTAAGGGGAAGAAGAAGGGCGGGATTGGAATCCCGCCCCTGTCGGTATTCGCTCGAGGAGAAGACAAGAGCGGGCACCGGTACGGAGTCCTTGCCGATCCGCCGGGCCGCTTTGCCGTAACTACAAATTAGTAGCTCTGGGTCTGAAATCGTCTCACGACGCCGAGACTTTTTTGACCAGCGCGTTCAACTCGCGGGTGAGGCGCGGGACGGCGGTGGGGGCGGGCTCCTTGGCCTCGTATTCGAGGGACATGTAGCCGCGGTAGCCGGCCGCCTTGAGCATGCGCAGGACGCGTTCCCAATCGCAGGCTACGCGGTTGCCGGACTCGTCGCGGACCTCCACCTTCACCTGCACGTTGGCGGCGTAGGGGGCGATCATCTCCAACTGTTTGTAGGCGTCCTTGTTGAAGTTGCCCATGTCGAGGTTCACTCGCACGCTGGGGAGGTTGACGCGCTTGATGATGTCGAGGATGCGGTCAGCGCGCTCGGTGATGCCGCCGTGGTTTTCCAGGCCGAGGACGACGCCATGCTTGGCGGCGTAGGCTCCGGCATCCTTGAGGACCTCAACCACCCAGCCGGCGGCCTCGTCCTCGGTTGAGGTCTTGGGCACATTGCCGCCGAAGACGCGGATGTGGCCGGCGCCGAGTTTGGCGGCGACGTCGACCCAGTCCTTGATGGTCTGGATTTCTTTGGCGCGGAGTTCGGCGGTGGGCTGGCAGCAGTTGGTGCGGACGCTGATGGAGGGGATTTCGACGCCGTGGGCGAAGGCGTAGTTGCGGAGGGGGATGAGGAAGGCGTCGGAGGTGTCGGGGAACCAGTAGACGGTGAGGTCGAGGCCGTCGACGTCGAGATCGACGGCGAGGTCGACCAGGTCGTTGTAGGACATCTTCTTGGAGCCGAGCTCATTGCGGAAGCTGTAGGCGCAGATGGCGGTGCGGAGGCGGGCCTTGCGGCTGCCGGGCGGGGGCGCGGGGGCCGCCGCGGCTGCCAGGGGCAGGGCGGCGGCGGCAAAGAGTGTGCGGCGGGTTAGCCGTTCCATACGTCGCCCCAGGACATTTCGCGGCCTTCGACGGCTGAGCGGAGGCCCATATAGGCGGTGAGCGTGGAAACAGCGGCGTCGTGGGCGAAGTTTTCGAGTTTGCCGGTGCGGGCGCCGTCGATGAACTCATTCACCGCGTCCTGGGTGATGTCGTATTTAGTCTCCGCCACTTCGTTGGGCATCTTGGGCCGGAAAACGGTGTATCCCTTGCGGCCGACGTTGATGGTGCCCTTCTCGCAGATGAAGGTTTCGCTGACGTCGCTCCAGCCGGTGCCGGCGCCGAACTGGTTGGCCGAGTAAGAGAAGGTGCGGCCGTCGTCGAACTGGTAGGAGAGGACGATGTTGTCGTAGATGTCGCCGTAGGAGCGGGCGAGGCGGCCGCCGTAGCCGGAGACGCGGACCGGGTGTTTGCCGACGAACCAGTGGACGACGTCGATGTTGTGGCAATCCTGCTCGATGACGATGTCGCCGGAGAGCTCGCGGTAGAAGAACCAGTTGCGGATGCGCTCTTCCTGGGCGGCGTGGCCGGACTTGATGCCGGGGCCGTTGCCGAGCCAGGCGGCGCGCACCATGAGGATCTTGCCGAGCTCACCGGAGGTCACCATGGCGTGGACCTTTTTGTAGTCCTTGCCGTAGCGCTGCTGGAAGTCGAAGGAGATGCGCTTGGTGGGGTCGGCCTTTTTGGCGGCGGCGATGACGCGCTTGCAGCCGGCCGAGTCAACGCCGACGGGCTTTTCGCAGAAGATGTGCTTTTTGGCCATGATGCCGGCCTCGACGTGTTCGGGGTGGAGGAAGGCGGGGGTGGCGATGTAGATGGCGTCGACGTTGGTGGCCAGCAGGTCCTTGTAGTTCTTGAACGCTTTGGCGCCGGAGTACTTTTGGGTGGCGGCGGTGATCTTGTCGTCGTAGATATCGCAGACGGCGTTGATTTTGAGGTACTCGTGCTTGGCGAAGATACCGGAAACGTACATGCCGCGGTTGCCGCAGCCGATCATGCCGAGGGTGAGAGCGCTATTGGCCTGAGAGCCGAAGGCGATCTTGGGGGTGGTGATGAGGAGTCCGGCGCCGGTGGCGCCGGCCCCTTTCAGGAAGCTGCGGCGTGGTGTGGATTGGCTCATGAGATTCTCCTTGGGGCGCGGCCCGCTGGGCGCGGACAGGGCGCGGCGATGGGATGAAAGCAGATCAATTTGCGCCCCCATTATACTGAACGTTTCCCATGAAATTGTCGATTCTCATACCCGTCTACAACGAGCGGGCTCTGGCGGCGAGGAGCATTGCGGCGGTGCTGGCCGCGCCGCTGCCGCCGGAATTGGAGCGGGAGCTGGTGATCGTGGACGACTGTTCGACCGACGGCACCAGCGCGATCCTGGAGCGGCTGGCCGCCTCGGAGCCGCGCATCCGGCTCTTCCGCCACGCCGTGAACCAGGGCAAGGGAGCGGCGGTGAGAACGGCGATCGAACAGGCCCAGGGGGATTTCTGCCTCATCCAGGACGCCGACCTCGAATACGACCCGAACGATTATCCGGCGCTGATGCGCCCGCTGCTGGAAGGGCAGGCCGACGCCGTGTTTGGTTCGCGCTACATGGCGGGCGACCGGCGGCGCGTGCTGCCCTACTGGCATACCCAGATCAACCAGTTCCTGACGCTGTTCTCCAACATGTTCTGCAACCTCGACATTACGGACATGGAGACCTGCTACAAGGCGTTTCGCACCGACCTGCTGAAGAGCATTCCGATCCGCTCGGACCGCTTCGGCATCGAACCGGAGATCACGATGAAGTGCGCCAAACGGCGGCTGCGCATCTACGAGGTGCCGATCTCGTACCACGGACGAACCTATGAAGAGGGAAAGAAGATCGGGTGGCGGGACGGCCTGAAGGCACTGGGGGTGGTGATCTATTTCTGGCTCATTGATGACCTCTACACGAACCCCTACGGCCGGGCGCACCTGAACAACCTGACAGGGACGCCGAACTACGTGTCGTGGGTGGTCTCGCTGATCCGCCCCGAGGTGGGCGACACGGTGTTGGAGCTTTCGGCTGGGATTGGGACCATGACCGGCCACCTGATGGGACGCCGCCTGCGCTATGTGGCCGGCGAGAAGGACCCGCTCTACCTGCATGCGCTGCGCAACCGCTTCCTGCGCACGCCGACGGTGGAGGTGCAGCACCTTGCGGCTGACACAGCGGGGGACTATGCGGGGCTTGAGGGGCAGTTCGATACCGTGCTGTGCCTGAACGTGCTGGAGTATGCGGAGGATGCCGAAGCGGTGGTTCGGAACGCCGCGCGTTGTTTGCAGCCGGGAGGGAAGCTGATTGTGCTCGCACCGCAGTGTGAGGCGATTTTCGGGGCGGTGGACCGGACGCTGGGCCACAAACGCCGGTTTAGCGCGGCGGCGCTGGGGGCCATTTTGGAGCGGGCCGGACTGACCATCGAACGGCGCTACAGCATCAACAAAATCTCCACGCCGGGCTGGTGGCTCCACTCGCGGCTGTTGGGGAGGAAGCAGATCAACAAGCTCACCATGAAGGCGTTTGATTGGACGGTGTGGTTCTGGCGGAGCATCGACTGGCTGATTCCCTGGCCGGGGCTGAGCGCCATCGTGATCGCAAAGAAGTAGGAGCCCGATGCCCCCTCAGATGCGGGGAGGCGGCATAGGGTAAGGGGAGGCGTTCCTAATTCGGCTATCTCCGTGCACCTGCTCCTCTCTTATTTTCTGAGACTGTTTGCGCGCAGACGAAATCGCCAGTGGCCACACTACCTGACTGTTGCCGCCGTTCGTCCGGCTTGAATCAGTTTGCCATCATACACTCGGGTGGGCGAGCGCAACTATGAACCACAACCAGAGGGACTACTCGGGCCCGCCCTGAGGGACGGGCCCCCATTCAAAGCACGAGTGGCCCAATAGCTGCGTTGTGGGAAGAAGCCGATGCCCATCGCCTTGCCGCCCCAGTTGCTTCGTTGTCCGAACCGCTGCGAGTACCAGATGCGGATCAGGTCGCTGCGCGAGGAGGCTGATGGCCTCTGGCGGCTGGGCTCGGTGTGCGCGGTCTGCTTGACGGAAGTGGAACGAAGCTTGCCTGACCTCGATTCGGAAGCAGAGCATGAGCAAATGCTCGTTGCGTTGAGGCAGTTGATGCACGCGACTCAAGGCGCGGCGGCCAGCCAGTAGAAGCCGGTTGCGATAGAGTGGCCGCATGATGACTCGCGGACGATTCCTGAAGACAGTCAGTGGTGTTGCGGCAGCCGCAACCGGGGCACAGGGAGCGTCCGGTTCGGCGGATGTTGTGGTGTATGGCGGTTCTCCGGCGGGGTTGGCGGCGGCCCAGGCTGTGGTGAGGAGCGGGGGGACGGTGATCATCGTCGAACCGACAGTCCACATCGGAGGGCTCGTCACTGGCGGGATTGCGTGTACCGACACGGGAACGCCTCATTTTGTGGGCGGGCTGAGCGCGGAGTTTTTTGACGCGGTGGCGGCCGAGAAGCGGCGGGCGTTCCCCGGTCCGGCGCAGCCGAAGATGCTCTTCCGGGGGGAGTCGATTCCCTGGCGCCAGGTGCGGCTGTGGGATCTGGAGCCGAAGGTGGCGCGGCGGGTATTCGAAGCCTGGGTGGCCAAGCCGGGGCAGAGCCTGGTGCGGGCACAGCGGGTGGCGAGGGTCGAGCGCTCGGGCGGGCGGATGCAAGCGATCACGCTCACGAACGGGGAGCGGCTTGTGGGGAAGGTGTTTGTGGACGCCTCGTATGAGGGCGACTTGATGGCGAGGGCGGGGGTGGCGTGCACGTATGGGCGCGAAGCGAGGGCGGAGTTTGATGAGCCGCTGGCGGGGGTGCGGGGGCCGCATTTCCGGAAGTTCTACGACGAGGAGTATCTGGGCAAGCCGGGGATTGAGTACACGCATCACGGGCAGTTTTCGGCGGAGATACCGGCGCGGGGCAAGGACGGGAAGCTGCTGTGGGGAGTCAGCGGGGAGCCGCAACCGGCGGAGGGGTCGGCCGACAAGCGGATCCAGGCCTACTGTTTCCGGTTGATCGCAACACAGCGCGAGGACCTGCGTGTGCCGTGGCCGAAGCCGAAACGCTACCAGCCGGAGCGCTACGAATTGCTGCTGCGCTACATCGAGGCGCACCCGAACATCAGCTTCGCGCGGCTGGTGCACTTTTCCGCCATACCCGATGGGAAGTTTGATTTGAACGCCAGTGGGCCTTTTTCGATCGACTATGTGGGCGGCAACTTCGACTATCCTGATGGCGACTACGCCACGCGCGACCGCGTTTTTGCCGACCATGTGGACTACCAGCAGGGCTTTCTGTGGTTCCTGGGGCATGATGGGCGCGTGCCGAAGCAACTGCGCGACGAGGTGAACTCATGGGGCCTTTGCAGGGATGAGTACCCTGACACGGGGCACTGGCCGGTGCAGCTTTACATTCGCGAGGCGCGGCGGATGCGCGGGGCGTATGTGATGACCGAGCACGACATTCTCACGCGGAACACCAAGGAAGACTCGATTGGGATGGGCTCGTTCGTGCTGGATTCGCATTGGGTGAAGCGCTTTGTGGACGCGAAGGGGAATGTGGCCATTGAAGGGCATCTGGATGAGTCGATCCAACTCGCCCAGCGGCCTTATGAGGTTCCCTACCGGTCGATCACGCCGGTGCGGAAGGAGTGTGAGAACCTGCTGGTGCCGGTGTGCCTGTCGGCGACGCATGTGGCGATTTGCACGATCCGGATGGAGCCGGTGTACATGATGATGGGCCACGCGGCGGGGCTGGCGGCGGCCAAGGCGGCGCGGACGGGCAAGGCGGTTCAGGATCTGGATGTGGCGGGGCTGCTGCGGGAGTTGAAGGAGCAGGGGGCGGTGTTGCACAAGGCGGAGGCGCGGAAGGTGGGGTCCCCCCCCCCCCCCCCCGCCGACCCCCCACCCGCGGCCCCCCGCCCCCCCCCCCCCGGCCCCGAAAAAAAACAACCACCCCAGCCCCCCCCCCCCCCCCCCCGCGACCCCCCCCCCCCACCACCCCCCCACGCGCCCGGCGGCGGGGCCCCCCCAAAACCCCCCCCCCGCCCCCCCCCCCCCCCCCCCCCCCCAACCCCCCCCCCCCGCCCCCCCCCCCCGCCCCCCCCCCCCCCCCCCCCCCGCCCGCCGCCCCCCCCCGCCCCCCCGGCGGGCGGCGATTTGCCCCCCGGGGCCCCCGGTCCCCGACCCCCCCCCCCCCCCCCCGGGCCCCCCCCCCCCCCCCCCCCCCCACCCCCGGCGCCCCCCCCCGCCGGCCCCCCCCCCCCGCCCCGCCGCCCCCCCCCCGCGCGGCGGGGCCGGGTCGCTGTTATTTGCCCGGTGCTCGCCCCAGCCGCACTCCTGTAAGCTAGACCCCATGTCTCTTCATCGACCTCCGGAGTGGGACCGGCTTGCCGCCACTCCCCAATTCCGGCATTTGCTGGTGGCCAAGGCCGGCTTTGTGGTTCCGGCGACGTTGTTTTTCTGCGCCTATTATTTTGCGCTGCCGGTGCTGGTGGGCTACTTTCCCGAGTTCATGAGCCGGAAGGTGTGGGGGCCGCTGAACATTGCCTATCTGTTCGCGTTGTCGCAATTCCTCATGGCGTGGGTGATCGCGTTCCTCTATACACGGGCCGCGCGTCGGTTTGACCAGGTGGCCGATGAGGTGGTGCGGATGCACGAGGGCGTTGACGGGGAGGCTGGGCAATGACGGTTTCCCTGTTTATTTTCCTGGCCTTCGTCTCGCTCACGTTGATGATCACGGCGTGGGCGGCGAAGAAGTCGAGCGGGGCGGCGTCGTTTTTTGCCGCCGGGCGGCGCATCACGGGGTGGCAGAACGGCCTGGCGGTGGCGGGGGACTACATGTCGGCCGCGTCGTTTCTGGGCATTGCCGGACTGATCGCCTTCAACGGCTATGACGGGTTCATGTACTCGGTGGGCTGGCTGGTGGCCTATTTGACGGTGCTGCTCATTGTCGCTGAACCGCTGCGCAATGCGGGCAAGTATACGATGGCCGACATTCTGGCCTACCGCTTGTCGCCGCGGCCGGTGCGGGCGATGGCGTCGCTGGCGACGCTGACGGTGAGCACGTTCTACATGATTGCCCAGATGGTGGGGGCGGGCGCGCTGGTGAGCCTGCTGTTGAAGGACTCGGGCATTGGCTACACGACGGCGGTGAGCGGCGTGGGGCTGCTCATGATTGTCTATGTGGTCTTTGGCGGGATGCTGGCCACGACGTGGGTGCAGATTGTGAAAGCGGTGCTGCTGATGGCGGGCACGCTGTTGCTGAGCGTCCTTGTGATTGGCCATTTCGATTTCAGCTTCAGCGCTTTCTTCGATGCGGTGGCGCATGTGAAGTACACGCTCAACGGCGTGCCCGTGGAGCAGGACTTCCTCACGCCGGGCCTGAAGTACAAGCCGCCCTACGGGGCGCTGGACCTGATCAGCCTGGGCATGGCGCTCATTTTCGGCACGGCGGGACTGCCGCACATCCTGATCCGGTTCTACACGGTGCCGGATGCGCGGACGGCGCGTGTGAGCGTGGTGTGGGCGATGGCGATCATCGGCGCCTTTTACGTGATGACGACCTTTCTTGGCTTCGGCGCGGCCACCATCGTCGGCCGCGACTACATTGCGAAGAACGGCGGCATCAACATGAGCGCGCCGCTGCTGGCGCAGGCGCTGGGGGGTGAGATTTTCTTCGCCTTCATTTCGGCGGTGGCCTTTGCCACGATTCTGGCGGTGGTCGCCGGGTTGACGATCTCGGCGTCGTCCAGTTTTTCGCACGATTTCTGGAGCAATGTGGTGCATCATGGCACGGACCGCGGCCCGTATGAAGAGGTGAAGGTGGCGAGGCTGACGGCCTTTGTGGTGGGGGTGGTGGCGATCATTCTGGCGATCGTGCTGGGGCCGGGGGCGAACGTGGCGTTCCTGGTGGGCCTGGCGTTTGCCGTGGCGGCGAGCGCGAATCTGCCGGCGATCGTGCTGTCGATCTTCTGGAAGCGATTCAATACAGCCGGAGCGGTGGCGGCACTGGGCGCGGGGCTGGCGTCCTCGATTGTGCTGATCCTGCTGGGCCCGAGCGTGCGGGGACCGGCGAACGCCATTTTCCCGCTGGAGAACCCCGGCATTTTGTCGATTCCCATCGGCTTTGCGGCGGCGGTGGTGGCGACGCTGGTGAGCGGCGACCGTTCCTCGGAGGTGAAGTTTGCCGAACTGCAGGTGCGCGGCAATACGGGCCTGGGAGCGGAGAAGCCGACGGCGCACTGACGGCGCGGGGGTGAGGGTGGGATGCGAAAATGGGGCATGCGGTTTACTGGGCTGATGTGCCTGTTGGCGGTGACGCTTCGCGCGGGCGACTGGGAGTCGATGCTTGCGGCGAAGTATCTGGATGAGAAGCAGAAGCAGTGGGCGGAGTGGAAACCGGCCCAGGCGGCGGGCGGGACATGCCTTTCCTGCCACACCGGCTTGCCCTATCTGATCGCGCGTCCGGCTGTGAGGGAGTTGCACAACCAGGCCGAACCGGCCGCCTACGAGAAGGCGCTGCTCGACGGTTTGCGGCACCGGTTGGCGCAGCCCTTGCCGGCGGCTCCATATAAGACGGGGTTTGTGGTGGAAACGGTGCTCGCCGCGGTCGCCCTCGCGCCTGATGCGGCCGCGATGGACCGCATGTGGGCCACGCAGACGCGCGAGGGAGCGAATACGGGCGCGTGGGCCTGGTATTCGCTCGATCTCGATCCCTATGAGACGGCGGTATCGCCTTACTACGGGGCGACGTTGGCGGCGTGGGCGGTGAGCAAGATGCCGGCGGCGTACCGGGCTCGGCCAGAGGTGGCGCCGCGCGTGCAGGCGCTGGTGGATTACCTGCACAGGAACGAGGCCGGGCAGCCGCTGCATAACCGGTTGGGGCTGTTGTGGTCGGTGGACAAGTTGCCAGGGCTGATGACGAAGACGCGGAAGGCGGCGCTGGTGGCCGAGTTATGGAAGCTGCAGCAGAAGGACAACGGCTGGACGCTGGAGTCACTGGGACCGTGGGAGAAGCATGCAAAAGCGCCGCCGGCGGTGGCCGGGTCGAATGCCTATGCGACGGCGCTGGCCGCGTTCACGCTGCAGCGCGCCGGGGCCTCACACAAGGACAAGCGGCTGATGTACGCCTTGAACTGGCTGGCGGAGCGGCAGGACCAGAAGACGGGTTCCTGGGCGGCGCAGTCGATGAACAAGGTGTACCCGGAGGGTTCGCTGCAGGCCGACTTTATGCGCGATGCGGCTACGGGGTTTGCGGCGGCGGCGCTGGCGGAGTTTGATCTTCACTGAAACTGAAAATATACGGTCTTGTCATGTTTCGTTCGGGTCTGTCATCCTGGAGACATGCAGCCACGCGATGTCATGCACGCCTGGGGCGCAATCCTGGACGGTAGGCCGCCTTTTCTTTCGCTGGAGGTGACGCGCGAATGCCCGTTGCGCTGCCCTGGTTGCTACGCCTATGAGCCCGACCATATCGCGGGCACGGCGGGCCTGAGGACGCTGCACGATTTCAGAGGCGACACGCTGGTGACGCGGGCGCTGGCGATCATCGACGAGGTGCGTCCGCTGCACGTCTCGCTGGTGGGGGGCGACCCGCTGGTGCGCTACCGGGAGATGGAGGCGCTGGTGCCGCAGATCCTGGCGCGGAACATCCACGTGCAACTGGTGACCAGCGCGTTCCGGCCTCCGGCGGCGGAGTGGGCGAAGTTTGAGCGAATGACGATTGCGGTGTCGATCGACGGCCTGCCGGCTGAGCATGATGTGCGGCGGGCGCCGGCCACCTATGAGCGGATTCTGAAGAACATCGCCGGGAGCCGCGTGACGATCCATTCGACGATCACCTCGCAGATGGCGGCGCGGCCGGGATACCTGGAGGAGTTTCTCGCCTTCTGGACGCCGCGCCCGGAGATCCACCGTGTCTGGTTCAGCCTGTTTACGCCGCAGCGGGGGGCGCGCGATGCGGAGATCCTGACACTGGAGCAGCGGCGACGGGTGATCGCGGAGATCAAGGACCTGCGGGTGCGATACCCGAAGCTGGATATGAACCCGATGCTGCTGCCGGAGTTTCTGCGCCCGCCGGCTTCTCCGGCCGATTGCATTTTCTCCCAGGTGACAGAAACTCTTTCAGCCGATCTAAAAAGCAGGGTGACGCCCTGCCAGTTTGGCGGCGACCCGGATTGCTCGCAGTGCGGCTGCATCGCCTCGATGGGGATGGCGGCCATCGGGCACTACAAGCTGGGGGGCCTGATCCCGCTGGGGCAGATCTTCAACGCTTCGGTGAAGGTGGGGCAGTGGCGGAAGCGGTTCAGGCGGCCGAGTACTCCAGCAGCCGGCGTTCTCCCCGCAGAGCCCGCAATCGAGTCAAGTCCTGAGTGACTTCGAGGGTGCCGAGGTAGCGGCGGTCTTCGTCGCGGACGGCGAAGTAACGGATGTGGACGAAGCGGCCGTGAAATTCGATCCAGAACTCGGCTACGTTCTGGGCGCCGGCGCGAAAGTCGCTCAAGATGCGGTCGACGGTGTCGACGCTTTTGGGGGGATGGCAGTTCTGGACCTTGCGGCCGATGATGGCGCGGCTGCGGGCGAAGACGCGATCGGGCCCTTCGCTGAAGAAGGCGACGCGGTCATCGGCGTCGACGAAGGTGATGTCGACGGGCAGGGTTTCGAAGATGCCCATCAACTGCTGCAGGGTGAGGTTACCGGTGGGGAGGTGGATACCCTGTTTGGAGTCGATTTCGAGGCCTTTTTGGACGACTTGCGCAGGCGGTTGATAGCCCTTGCGCGGTTCGACCAGGCACCAGCCGTAGCGTGGTGAGGCGAGCCAGATTTCGCCCCAGTCCTCTTCGGTGAGGGTGTCTGCGGACATGGGGAAGAGGATCTGCTCTTCCTTCATCATCATCTCTTCGATGCCTCGGATGGCGGCCAGGGCGAGGGCGGCGACATCAAGGGGATTCGCTGAGTTGGACGGTGTGGGGTGCAGCGCCTCGCCGAGAAGGGTGAGGTTGGGGCGGACCTCGTCGTCCTTGGCCCACATGACCTTTGACGGGCCATGGATGCCGTGTTTTTCCAGTTTCGAGAAGAGCGTGTGTTCCTTGCGCTGGTAGTGTTTCTCGATGTCCATCAGTTCGTTGAAGGCCTGGCGGAATTCGAAACCGGGGGCGCTGCCTCCCTCTGGCAGCGCCGTCCTCAGTTTGGCCATGGATTCACGAAGCGCTTCATTTTCACGGCGGAAGGTATCCAGCGGGTGGCCGGGAGCGAGCTTGGGGGGCGGGAAAGGGACGATGACTTCGCTGACGACGCGGGCGTGGAGGTCGCACATGGAGCGGATCTCTTCGACGGGCATGCCGGAGGCCATGAGTTCGTGTTCCATGGCGACGACCTCGGTGTGGTCGGTTTCCTTGACGAGGGTGCGCATCTGTTCGCGGACCTCGTCTTCGCTGCCTCCGGCGTGGAGGTGTTGGATGATCTGCTTGAGGGTTTGGATGCGGTTGGCCCGGTTGTTGATCAGTTCGCTCATGACTGACTTGACGGTAGCCGGGGAGGGGCGGCGGGGTCTGCGACTGAGGTCACACGGCGCGCGGGCAGGGGCGCGCCGTGCGTGGAGGGAAAGGGTCAGCGCTTGCGGCGAGCGAGGCCCAGGGCGAGCAAGCCGGCGCCGAACAGGGTTAGACTTGCCGGTTCCGGCACAGCCGCTAGATCGCCCGCGTTGCCAATGGTGAGATTGTCGATTTCGAGGTATCCGTTGGTGGTGGGCGCTCCGCCAGTAAGCCCAAGATGGATCGACTGGATTTCCAGCGGCGAGGTGATGCCCCAGAAGGCCGGCGCGGTGGGCAGCGAGTATTGGGCCGTGGAGTTGTCGCCAAAGGTGACGAAGGCGATGTAGGCGGTTCCGGCGGCGATGTCGAAGCCGGCGCCGAACACGCCATTCGTGGCGGTGACCGAAGTGTTGGCGAAGCTAAGGCGGAAGCTGCCGTTGCAGCCGGCGCAGTAGCGATCGTTGGATAAGTGGAGGTTGAGGTTGGAAAAGCCAGTTGACGTGAAATCGGTTTCATTGAAGAAACCGCTCATAACGGCGTTGTTGTAGACAGCGAATACGTCCGGGTAGGCCGTTCCGAAGTCGTCGGTGATGACGGCGCCGAGTTCGCTTTCGAACACCGTACGGTTGGTGTAGATAATGGCCGCCGGAAGCGTGGCCGTCCAGGTAAGGGCCAGCGCGAGGGCGACGAGAAGCGCTTGTTTCACAATAGTTCTCCTCTTCAGGTGGTTCCAGGCTAAGGGTGAACCGACCTGAGAGGAATAAGGCGATGCACTCAGTACGTCGGTGGAAATGGTACGCGATAATCAAGCCATGATTACCGGGATTGAGCATACGGCCATCGCCTCAAAGGACATTGCGGCGCTGGCGAAGTTTTATACGGATGTGTTGGGCTTCGTGATCAACTACCAGTCGGCGAACGCGATTTTCGTCAAGGCGCAGAACGGCATGATGCTGGAGCTGATTCACGCCGCCGAGGACCGGGGTCCGCAGACGATGAAGACGGAGGGCATCCGCCACATTGCCATCGCGGTGTCCGATTTCGAGGCGGCCTACCAGCGGCTGAAGGACCACAACGTGACGTTCCTGGCCGAACCGCAGGAATCGAAGGGCAACAAGGTGGTGTTCTTCACCGATAGCGACGGGAACTACCTGCATCTTCTCTTCCGTGCGACACCTTTGCCGTAGAGGCGCGGGCTGGGGACGGGGGAGCTACACTGGTCGCCATGCCCGAGGGAACGGAGATTGTGACCTCCACCGCAGGATCGTTGATGGAGGCCTTCGAGGCCGCCATGGCCTGGATGGGGCCGGAGTTTGGGAACCAGCACTACTGGTTCCGCGGAGTGACAAACCGCTCCTTTGGTCTGACGCCGGGTGCGTACTGGCGGCAGGAATACGACGAGTTGGAGAACCTGATCTACCTCGTGCAGGAGGGGCGTTCCTACTGCCAGGTGGGTGAGTTGGATGACTGGCGCACCTACTACCTGGCGCAGCACCACGGCATTCCGACTCGGCTGTTGGATTGGACGGAGAGCTTCACCTCCGCTTTGTTTTTCGCCCTTGACGGTTGGGATGGCGAGACGACGCCGTGTGTGTGGATCGTCCGGCCTGACCTATTGAACGAGCAGAGCATCAGCTGGCGCGGGGTGATTACGCCGGAGCAGAACAAGGAACTCAACATCTGGCTGCCGCGTTCGATCGCGCAAGGGCGGAAGCGGATTCAGAGCGAAGGCTACTGGTATGACAACGGGCTGCCGGTGGCGATCTATCCGAGGCGGGAGAATGCGCGCGTGATCGCGCAGCAGGGGACCTTCACCGTGCATGGAACCGAGCGGGAGGGGTTGGAGGAGTGGGTGCTCTCGTTCGAGAATCCGAACGAGGTTTTGCACAGGGTGGACTTAGAAGGCATCGATGGCACGGCGGTGATGGGCCAGTTGCGTGCGCTGGGCGTGAAGCGGCACTTCATCTATCCCGACGTGGACAACTATGTGAAGCACCTGCGGCAGGTGTTCGGCTGGTAGCGCGGGCTTAGATGCGCCAGAGATAGATGGGCCGGCCGCCGACGAGGATGCGCTTCTCCGGTTTCCAGTCGCCCATGTCGAACTGATGGGAGACGACGCGCGTTCCGGGCTTGAGTTCTTTCTGCAGCTTGGGGCGGAGCTTGCGGTTGACGGTGGTGAGCAGGTAGAGGGTGACGACCGTAGCTTCGTGGATGTCGGCCTGAAAGAGGTCCTGCTCGCGGAACTTCACTTTGTCCGTGACGCCGTTTTCGCGGGCGAATTGGTTGGCCTCTTGGATGCGGTCCGGGTCGATGTCGATGCCGACGCTGGAGGCACCGAACTTCTTGGCGGCCATGACGACGATGCGGCCATCGCCGCAGCCGAGGTCGTAGACGGTGTCTTGCGGGGTGGTTTCGGCGAGCTTGAGCATCGCCTCGATCACTTCGTCGGGCGAGGGCACGAAGGGGACCTCGCCTTTGCCTTCGATGTACTGGCCTCGGAGGGGGAGAGCGAGCCCAGGGAGCAGAGAGAGTAGCGTTCTGCGGTGGAACATGTGGGTGATTATACCGGCGGGCGGTGGCGGGCGACGCGGCTAGGGGAGGCGGAGGAGCCAACGGCGGTAATTGTTAAAATCCAGCATGAAGCCGATGGAGTTGGCCAGCATGAGCAGAAATATTGCTTGGTCCGAACCGGACTGTCGCGGTGCACCGAGATCCTCCCGGAGCAATAGCAGCAAGCAAACGAGACCGAGTAGGGGCGGAATCAAGTGCATGCCCTGGAGCCAGCGCGGCCTAATGAGAGCAATGGATGGCCAGCGCGGGAAGTGCAGCCCGGCCTTAGACCACCGTTGTCGAATGAAAAACGGGTAGCTGGTCAGAATCACTGCGGCGATTGACAGCAACAATGGCCATCCTGAGAACGCATGCGGAGACCCCACAAGCATGCGCACGCACTCGACCACCCACAGCAACGTGAGCAGTACGCTGGCCGCGAGCAGCCAGGTGGCTTCCCGTAGAGTCCTGCGGCGGGGTTTGGTCATGGCGCACCTTGTGTTCGGATTGACAACTGACGAGTGAGATGCACGGCCGTGGTGGTGGCGATGAGGAACATCAGGCACATGGGGAGGTCAGGCGACAGGTAAGCCCAGCCGGCGGCAGCGATCAGCGGAAGGAACAAGGCGAAGAGGAGAGTTCTCCTCAGTCGTGCCGGCACACCCGGTATCGAATTCCACTCCGGTGTGGCCTGTCCTTCTCGCACGGCCTGTTCTCCAACCGTCTGAAGACGTGCACCCGCGAGGAACCCCAGCGCAAACACCGCACCGAAGGTGGCCGACCAGGTTTGGGCTCCCGCTGGTTGGAGTCTTGTGGCGTATCCAGCCGCGAGGCAAGCGGCGGCGGAAGCGGCGGCGAGCAGGCCGGCTTCCAGGCGAGGATGGAGGCGCATCCTAGTTTGACTGTAGCGCTCGGGAAGCGCGCGTTCAACCGCCGCGCTGCTTCTTGATGGCGCGCAGTTGGGTTTGAAGCTGGGCGCGGACTTGGGCGGCGGAGTCGTCGCGGGCGATGTTCTTCATCTCCTTGGGATCGGCCTGGTAATCGTAGAGTTCCATGCCTTCCTCGCCCTCGCTCCATTCGGTGTAGCGGTAGCGCTCGGTGCGCAGCGAATAGCCGTCCACCTGTTTGCCCTTGGTCTCATTGCGGCCGCGGCGGACCTGGCTGAGGGCGGGCTTGTCCCAGGCGGCGCGGGGGTTGGCAAGCAACGGGCGCATGCTCTTGCCGTGGAGGTTTGTGGGGACGTTGGGGACGCCGCAGAGGTCAGTGAGCGTGGGATAGAGATCGACGAGTTCGACGGTGCGGCCGCAGGCGCCGCGGCCGGTGACGCCGGCGCCGGAGAAGATCATCGGCATGCGGGCGGAGACCTCAAACAGCGACTGCTTCATCCACTGGCCGTGTTCGCCGGTGCCGTAGCCGTGGTCAGACCAGAAGACGATGACGGTGTTGTCGGCCAGCTTGAGGCGTTCGAGGGCCGTGATGAGTCGGCCGACATTGGCATCGACGAACGAGATGGAGGCGTAGTAAGACTGCAGCACCTCCTGAATCTGGCGGCGGTTGAGGCCCCAATTGGCGGGCTTGGTCCAGTAGGCCCAGGGCGGGGCCATGGTGCCTTCGGCCTCGTTGTAGGGGATGGGTTCGAGCTTGTCGGCCGGGTACATGTCGAAGTACTTCGACGGCGCGATGTAGGGGCAGTGGGGGCGGTAGAATCCGGCGGCGAGGAAGAAGGGATTGGCGCGATTCTCTTCCATCATGCGGATGATCTCGTCGGCGACGAGGCCATCGGTGTGCTTCTCGTCGGGCGCGGGCGAGGAGTAGAAGCTGAGCTGCGAGCCGATGCCGAGGCGCTCGGGGGTGTGGTTGGTGAGCTTGGGCTCTTCGTCTTTGTCGATGCCCTTGGGGTTCACCTTCTTGGTCCAGGATGGCGGGTCGTCGAGGCCATCGGTGCCGATTTGGCCGGGGTTGCCGTAGTGGTAGATCTTGCCGACGCGGCCGGAGTAGTAGCCGGCGTTCTTGAAGCACTGCGACATGGAGACGACGTTGGGCAGGGTGTCGCGGATGTAGTTGTTGTTGCCGTGAATGCGCGTGGTGTCGGGGCCGAGGCCGGTCATGAGCGAGGCGCGGGAGGGGCCGCAGAGGGGGTACTGGCAGTAGGCGCGGTCGAAGCGGACGCCGCGGGCGGCGAGGCGGTCGAGGTTGGGCGTTTTGACGACGGGGTGGCCGTAGCAGCCGAGGGCGCTCTTCATGTCGTCGGTGGCGATGAAGAGGACGTTGCGTTTGCGGCCGCCCTGGGCGTGGAGGCCGGCGAGGGAAGAGGCGGCGGCAGCGGCGGTGGTGGTGAGGAAATTGCGGCGATCGAGCATGGCGGCACCATTGTATTCGCAATTGTGGATCAGGGGAGCGAGCCTGCGGGACGGTGGACCACCATGCGGCGATCACGGAATACGCTGTGGCTGGGAGCGATCGAGACTGAATGCGTAGCCGAGCGAACCAGTTCGGCTGACAATGTGGTCCTCAGCAGGAAACAAGGGGAGACTCTGGAAGTTTGTCCGTGTATAATTTCCGCTGGCTGAATGGACAGTTCGGATGCTTCCATTCCTGCCCGTTTGACGTCCCCGGTATCGCGGGGAGTCTAAACTCAGTTGGAGTCTGGCCACTCGCCGGTCTGTTGGCGGCGCGAGCTAGCGCCTTTGGTACGAGTTGGCTGCCGGCTTCTCCGGCGCACTGGGAACTCGCCACCACTGACGGGCAGGCGTGTCGCCAGACAAACTGTTGGCCACGAAGTTCCGCGCCAACGGTAACCCAGGTCCCCATCCATCGGAGAAAAACAATGGCCACCAAGCATCATGGTCTGCTTCCCTTCAAAGGGCTCGAACATCTATGCATGACGAGCTCGTTCCGTTCCGGACGATTCGCGCGATTGTTCGCCAACCTGCCCCCGCTGTATGTGAATCCACTCTTGCTGCACGAAGTGGGCAAGGCGGGCGGCGTCATGGAAGATACCGGGGTTCCGGATCTGACCAACCACACACCGGCGGGGCTGATCTTCTTCGGCCAGTTCATTGATCACGACATCACGCTGGACGACAGTTCGTCGCTGACGGCGTCGAACGATCCGTCCCAGACGGAGAATGTGCGGACGCCGACGCTCGACCTGGATTGCGTCTACGGGGACGGTCCCGGCGCGCATCCCTATCAATATGACGGAGCGGGAAAGCTGCTGACCGGGGCGGATTACCCGGCCTCGATGATTCCGAACTGGCAGAACCAGGACGATCTGCCGCGGTCGCCGAAGGGCACGGCGATCATCGGCGATCCGCGCAACGATGAGAACCGGATCATCTCGCAGATGCAGTTGGGCTTCCTGCGCTTCCACAACCGGGTGATGGACGTGGGCAAGGAGTTTGAGGAGGCACGGCGGATCGTTCGCTGGCACTACCAGTGGATTGTGGTGAACGAATTTTTGCGGACGATTTGCGGGAGTTGGATTGTGGACGACATTCTGGCGAACGGGCGGAAGGTGTACCGGCCGGAATGCGTCAGCGGCGGAGCGCCGTTCATTCCGATCGAGTTCGCGACGGCGGCGTACCGGTTCGGCCACACGATGATCCCGCAGGAGATGAGAGTCCAGCCCGGGGGGCCCAAGCATGTCGTGCTCAACCCGGCGAGTGTGCTGGGGAAAGGGTTCCAACCGGTGACCGATCCGGCGGCGGTGGTGGATTGGCAGACCATGCTGGATGGCGGCAACGGGCAGTTCGAACGCGCGGGGCGGGTGGATACGAAATTGGCGGCGGCGCTGTTGGATCTGCCGTTTTTGCCGCCGGCGCTGCCGGCCTTTGAGCGGTCGCTGGCGGTGCGGAATCTGCTGCGGGCGCAGAGCTTCCTGGTGCCTTCGGGCGAGCAGGTGGCGGAGGCGATGATGCACGCCGGCGCGAGCGAGATCACGAAGGAGATGATCGAGGATGTCAGGGAGAAAGGGAAGGAACTGGGATTCCTGAAGGCCACACCGCTGTGGCTCTATCTGCTCGCCGAGGGAAAGGCGGTCGGAAGGATGGATGAAGACGCCGACTGCAACGTGACCTTCGCGAAAGGGGAGGGCCTGGGGCCGGTGGGAGCCCGGTTTGTCGCCGAAGTGATCCTTGGGTTGTTGGAACTCGATCCCCGGGCGTATCTCGGATCGAACCGCAATTGGTCGCCGTTGGACATGGGCGACAAGATCGGAATGAACGGCGTGACGACGTTGTACCAACTGCTCCACGGATAAAAGGAGCGCGCGCTCCGAAAACGGCGCGTGGCGTTGAGGCTGTGAACCTCAACGCCACGCGCCGAACCGAACCTTGGCGTGACGAATTTAGAATTCGTAGCGCAGGGCGAACTGCATGACGCGGCTCGGCATGGCGCGCTGGTATTCGCCGAAGGTGGCGGGGCGGTCCAGGCGGAGCTGAGCGTCGAAGAAGTTCACGTGGTTGAGGGCGTTGAAGGCCTCGGCGCGGAACTGGATCTTGTGGCCTTCCCAGGGAAGGCTGAAGTATTTGGCCGCGGCGAAGTCGAAGTTGATCATGTCGTCGAGCCGGGTGATGGCGCGGGTTCCGGTGAGGCCCGGATACTGGCCGACGAAGGAGTTGATGGTGTTGGTGTTGCCAAACACCGAGGGGTTGTTGTTCTGGTTGTAGACGGCGCCGCCGGTGGGAGCGGTCTTACCGGGGGCGACGATGGCGATGGCCGCGTTGAGGTAGTTGGTCGGGTAGATGCCGGCGTTGCTGATGGTGGTGGGCAGGCCGGTGCGGTAGCGCATGATGGTGGACACCTGCCAGCCGCCGACGATCTGGTTGGCCCAGCCGGGGGCGTTGGCGAAGAACATCTTGCCCTTGCCGAAGGGAAGTTCGTAGAGGGCGTTGGTGGAGATGTTGTGGCGGATGTCGAAGTCAGAGGAGCCGCGGAAGGAGCCGTAGTCGTAGGCGTCCTGGATGACGGCGCCGCTGGTGCCCGCGCCGGCTTCGGCGCCGGAGGAGTTGTCGATGGAGTGGGACATGGTGTAGTTGAAGTCGAAGGCGAAGCCGTTCTTCAAGCCTCGGCGGAGGGTGAGCGTGCCGCCGTGGAAGTTGGCGAAGCCGACATTCATCCAGGTGCGGTTGCCGGCGTTCTGAAGAGCGAATGCCGTATTGCAGCCGGTAGCGAGGATGCAGTTGGGGAAGCGGGCGCTGCGGAGGCGATCGAGATCGTTGAGCGCGTCGAGGTCGCTGCCGCCGTAGGAGTCATAGACCAGGCCGAAGTAGTTGGCCGTGGCGCTGCCGGGGAAGAGGTAGCCGGCGAGGCCGGGAGCGAGGTTCTCAATCCAGGGTTGCGGGGTGATGATGCCGGGATTGGCGCGGACCTGAGCGGGTGTGACGCCGTTGAGGAACTGGTTGTAGAGGGCGCCGGACATCTGCGTCCAGTCCTGGCCGCTCTTCTGGTCCTTGAAGCGGGTGAGGGGCTGGAAGGTATCCACCTGCAACAGGCTGGCGCGCGAGAGGCGGCCGATGTAGCCGACCTCAACGGTGACGCCGCCCTTGAGCTCACGCGCGTAGCTGGCGTTGAGCAGGAAGGAGTAGGGAGCCTTCAGGTTGGGGTCAATCGAGAGGTAGCTGCCGAAGCCGCCGACGATGGTGGGCGGCGTGAACGGGAAGGCGCCGGAGGCGGCCGCGGGCAGCGCGGGGAAGCCGTTGGCATAGCGGGGCGCGCTGGAGAAGTTGGTGTTCTGGGGCTGGGAGACGGTGGTGGCCAGGCCGGGCGAACCGGCGCGGTCAAACTCGACGATCATGTCGCTGCCGTAGCGGTCATACACGATGCCGGCGCCGCCGCGCAGGACGCTGCCCTTGCCGAGGATCTTGGTGAGCAGGCCATCTTTCTGGGGCGAGTAGGCGAAGCCGAAGCGGGGGGCCCAGTTGTTGTTATCGCGCTTCCAGTAACCGGAGCCGTCATTGGCGGGACCGGAGAGGCCGTAGGTCAGGTTCGGATTGGCCACGGCGTAGCCGGGGATGCCGAGCGCCTGGCCGCCGACGCGGTCGGCGAAGATCTGGTCGATGCCGACCACGGGGGAGACCTGAATGCCGTTGGTTTCGTAGGGCACCGAGAAGTTCGAGTAACGGATGCCGTAGTTCAGCGTCAGCTCGCTGGTGGCGCGCCAGCTGTCCTGGAGGAAGAACTCGTACTCGTTAGTGCGGAAGTTGCGGGCCACGGGCTGGCCGAAGGCGAGGGCCTTGCCGTCGCGCTCAAAGTTGTATGTGCCGGAGTATTGGTTGAGGATGCCGAGCAGGGCGCCCATGCCGCGCGTCACGTTTGCAGCGTCGGCGAGGGCGAGGGCGGCATTACCTTCGCGCTGGCGGATGTAGTTGGTGACCGCGTTGTTGATATCCGAACCAAGGCCGAGCAGGGTATTGCGCGACATGCTGAAGCTCGGGAAGGAGTTCGTGTAGGCGTTGCGGTCAAAGGTGATGAAGCGGAAGTTGATGCCCGTCTGGATGGTGTGCGCACCCTTCATCCAGCTGAGGTCGTTGGCGATGTTCCAGGTAGGGATGATGCGGCCGAAGCTGCGGGCCGCGGCGCCGAAGTTCTGCTGCGAGCTCATGCCATCAAAGGTCAAGGATGGGCCGACGGTGCCGGATTGGGCGAGGCCAAGCCGTGTCAGGCCAACGTTCAGTGAATTGATAACGGTGGGCTTGATCACCGTGGTGTAGTGGGCGGCAAAGCCTCGCGAGTTGTTCAACATCTTCGACGCGGGGTCCTGGCCGGGGAACTGGGCGACGTTGACGTCCTGGGCGTTGTCGGCGAGTGTGCCGCGGACGCTGAGGGTGTGTTTGCCGCTTTTGTCGATGTTGAAGTCCATCTTGGCGACGTAGGCTTTGTCGTCGCGCTTGAAGGGGGCGTTGAAGCGGAAGCCGTCGAAGTTGAGGCCGCGGTCGCCGCCGGCGGCCGGGTCGTTCCCGGCGGGATAGAAGGCGAGGAAATCGCGCATGATGGGGGCGAAGCCGACGCCGCGTGGGTCGATGGCGCGGACCTCGGAGGGCGACAGAGTATGGATGGCGCCGTTGGTGGTGCGGAACTTGAGTTCGCCGGCCTTCAGGCTGGCCGTGGGCACGGTGCGGAGCTGGGCCTGGGCGCTGGCGTCGATGCGCTGCTCGGCGTTAAAGAAGAAGAAGGCGCGGTCGCGGATCATGCGCCCGCCGATGGAGCCGCCGAACTGGTTGCGGACGAGCGCTTCGCGCTTGATGCCGGCGCGGTTGGAGAACCAGTTGTTGGCGCTGGTGACGGTGTTGCGGTGGAACTCATAGAGCGAACCGTGGAAATCGTTTGAGCCGCTCTTGGTGATGAGTGTCACCTGGCCACCGGAGGAACGGCCGAGGTTGGCGCCCTGTCCGCCGACGGTGACGCGGAATTCCTGCACGGAGTCAAGCGGTACGGGAAGCGCCGCGTTGAAACCGGAGTCGCCGGGCACGCCGTTGGCGTTGGAGCCGTTGGCCGTGGACCCGCCGTTTTCAATACCGGCGCGCTGGTTGTCGTTGGCGTCGACGCCGTCGAGGGTGACGTTGTTCTGGTCGCGGCGCGCGCCGAGCACTTCGCCGGTGGGCGTGACGCCGGGCTGAATCGAGAGCAGTTCGACGATGTTGCGCGTCTGCAGCGGCAACTGGCGGACCTGCGTTTGGGTGAAGGCGTTGCCGACGGTGGCGTCGACGGTGTTGATGGTGACGACGTTGGATTCGACGTTCACCACTTCACCCACCTGGCCCACTTCCATGGTCACGTCGAGCGTAGCCGGAGTGGACACCTGCAACGTGATGCCACTCTTGATCGCCGTCGTGAAGCCCTGCATTTCGACCTTCACCTCATACTTGCCCGGTGAGGTCTGAAGAAATTGATAGACGCCACCGGCGTCGCTGAGCGTGGACCGGCTGGCGCGCGTTTCCGTGTTCAGCAGCGTGACCGCCGCCCCCGGAACCACAGCCCCGCCCGTGTCGAACACGGTTCCTCGTAGCGACGTGGTGGCTTGCGCAAAAGCGGATGCCGCCGCCATCGCACCCAACACTAGACCCAGGAAAACTCTCTTCACTGCCATCTCCCTTCATTCACTGCCATGAAAAGTTCTCATTGCGCACGAAGCGCAAACGTAGGGAGCAAACTGTGCTTTGGACGATTCGGTTCCGGCGTTGGAACCAGAGGCGGGGCGCTCGGTCGGAGAGCGTATGGACGAGGGAGCGGTAGCTCCTTCCCCTGACGTGTACTTCGCTAACACTAGCGCGGTTGCGGGCAACGGTTCAACGGTTCGGCGGATTTCCTTCCATTCAAAAATTTGATGGGGTCGCGTCCGAATCGTTATAAACTTTACGTTTCTATGCGTTATGAACAATTGACCGTGGCCGCGCTGCTCCTGGCGGGAGTAGCCGGCGCCCAGACACCTGCCCCGCCCGCAGTGCCTGACGGCGTCACGCTGGAGCAGAACATTCCGTATTCCAACGTGCTGGGCGGGGCGGTACAGATGGACGTGGCACGGCCCAAAGCGCCCGGGGCGCGGCCGCTGGTGGTGCTGATTCATGGCGGGGGATTCCGGCGGGGGACGCGCGCTTCTTACCTGCCCCTGGCGCTGCGACTGGCGCAGGAGGGCTTTGTGGCGGCGACGATCAGCTACCGGTTTTCGCCAAAGTTTCAGTTCCCGGCGCATCTGCATGATGCCAAGTCGGCGGTGCGTTTCCTACGGGCGAAGGCGATGCGCTTTGGCATCGACGGCTCGCGGGTGTGCGCGCTGGGGTCGAGCGCGGGCGGACATTTGTCGCTGATGTTGGGGCTGACCGGCGGCGTGGCGGAGTTTGAGGGCGATGGTCCGTTTCCGGAGCAGCCGTCGCGGGTGAACTGCGTGGTTTCGTATGCCGGGCCGACCGACTTCACGCGCATCTACGCCAAGGGGTTCGACGCGGCCGACGTGTTGCCGCAATATTTGGGCGGCGACCTGCGGACGGCGTTGCCGGCGCATATCCAATCGAGCCCGATCTCGTGGGTCTCGCCGGACGATGCGCCGGTGCTGTTCGTGCACGGCACAGCGGACAACTTCGTGCCTTACGAGCAGGTGTTGTGGCTGGCGGAGCGGATGTCGCAGGCGGGGGTGGAGACCGAGGTCGCGAGTTTCCCCGGCGGCGGGCATGGGTTGCGCGATCAACAGAAGATCGACGCCGACAACCGCGCGGTGGCCTTTCTGAAAGCGAAGCTGATGCCGGCGGGCGGCGGCGGGCGGCGGCTGTGGGTGGCCAACCATGGGCGCAACGGCGCGGCGATGCTGCTGGATTGGCCGAGCGGGCGCGTGCTGCGGTCGATTCCCAACAACGGCGGGCACGATGTGCAGCCGCTGAAGAACGGCAATGTGCTGATCACGACGGGGCGGGCGGCGCGGGTGGCCGAGTATGCGCCGAACGGGTTGGAGGTGTGGTCACTGACGGCGATGAATGGGATCAAGTACCCGGTGTGCGCGTCGCGGCTGGAGTCGGGCAACACGCTGGTGAGCGATACGCAGGCGGCGCGGGTGGTGGAGTTTGACCGCAACGGCAAGGAGGTGTGGCAGTTCACGCACCCGAGCTTCAAGCCGAACTACATCCGCTGCGCGCGGCCGACGGCGGCGGGGACGGTGCTGATTTCGAATGAGCGGGAGTCGACGATTCTGGAGGTGGACCGCGCGGGGAAGGTGGTGTGGCGCTGGCAGATGCCCGATGCCGATGTGCGGCGCACCTACCAGGCGCTGCGGCTGGCCGACGGCACGACGGCGATCAGCATCTCCGAGCCGGGCGAGGTGCTGTTTGTGGACAAGGCGGGCAAGGTGGTGCGGACCATCGGCAATGGGGCGGACCTGACGCGCGGGATCAAGTTTGGCTGGGCGTCGGGATTTCATGTCCAGCCCGATGGCGGCGTGTTTATCTCCGACTACACCGGGCGGCGGATTGTGGAGGTGAATGCGAAGGGGGAGTTGGTGAATGAGTTGCGGACGCCGGATTGGGCCGTGGCGAGCGTTTGGGCGCCGTAGCCGCGCAGGTGCGAATTTGCTAGCCTGCGGTCAGGTTGGTTATGGATTCGACCACGCATGGGTACTCGCATTGGGGGTGCGCGCGGATTGCGTTGCGGGAGGCGGGAGTCAGGTGGCTAGAAATGGCTCTGGGCTGGTTTCCTGCCGCGATCTACTTGGCTACCGAGGACCTGAAGCGCAGCGAGCCTAGCTACCAGTTCCTTATGTTTCCGGCATTCCTGTTGGCCGGTGAGCTGATCCGGGCCGTGTGGCGATGGTGGCGGTTGCGTGGAGTGGCTGTGATGTTTGATGGAGAATGCCTTCACATCGTGAGCCGGAATGGCTTCCGCGGGCTGGCTGCGTTTGAGGTGGCGGCCTACCTGGACACACCTCGCTATCTCCACATCGTGCCCGGCCGGGCGGACTATGAGTTGACGATCCGCGCCGAGTTGGATGGCTTCACAGAGATTCGAGAGCGGATCCTCGCCTGGCTCGCCCAAAGCGGCCGGTGGAGGTGGTTCCGAGCAGGCCAGACGAAAAGCTGAGCAAGGCATTGCGAGTCGGCCGTCCTGATGACGGCGGCCTGATGGCACTCCCGCTTAGTCTGGTGTGGACTGAACGAGCATCCTCGCCTGCCTCAGCCACTTGCGGTACTGCTCCCCAGTCAATTCCATTGACTTGTTGTGCGCGGGAGCTCTTTATCGCAGTGGCGGGCCAGCCTCCGCCGGAAGACCGCTACAATCTGCCACGCGAATTCGTTTGGTGAGCCGGCATTCGCTACTGCACTTTCGTCGTCTGGTGCGCCACGAGTTGCCAGGCGCCGTTCAGTTTGACCCAGACGTGCGTCATGAGGACCTGGTCGTCAAACGGTCCGGCGGGGTTGGTGCCGTGCATGCGCATGCGGGCGGTGAGGATGGCGGTGTGGCCTCCGAAGACGCTTACACGTACGTTGGAGTGGACGATGCCATCGTACTTCTGCCGCTTGCTCTTGACCTTGTCGATGTAGCTCTTCTTGTCGTCGATGATGCCGGTGGCGTGGGTGTAGATGAGGCCGTCGGCGAGGAGGCGGGTGAGTTGCGCCGCATCGCCTGATTTGGCGGCTTCGGCCCATTGTTGATCGACCGCGCGGATGTCGTCCTCGACGGCGGCGAGGGCGACGGAGGAGAGGGCGACGACGAGGAGAGCGCGCACAAGGTGAGGATGCATCGCACTATCGTATGCGGTTTGCGGCGGGGTTGCGGGGGCGGGTTGGAACAGCCCAGTTCGGCGAAGGGCGCCTGGTTCAATACGGCGCTTGGATGGTGCACGGGGCGGGGGCGTTCACGGGGTTGCAGCGGGCCTTGGCGCCGCCGAGCTCGACGCTGTAACCGGAGCCAGCGGCCTTCCAGTGAAATGGGTAGTCGGTGCTGAGGATGTGGGCCCCGCTGGCGATGGCGCGGTCACGCCGCGTGGTGTCGCCGGTGCGGACGGCCTGGGTGCCGCCATCGGTCATGGTGCGGATGAGGTAGCCTTTGCGCACCAGTTCGGGGATCTCCGGCGCCATGGGGTTGTTCATCTTGACGAATGCGGCGTCGGGGGAGCCGGGCTTGCTGTTGGTGAACATCATGCGGCCGCGCAGCGAGGGGTGGCCTTCGGTGTAGAGCGGCGTGACGCGCTCCTGATCGAGGAGGAAGACCACTTTCCCGCGGGCGCGCTCCAGCTCCGGCCAGCCGGTGCGGAGGACGGCCTCTTCGAGCGTGGCGTGGGTGCCGCGGACATCGTCGGGCGTGATGACGGCGCCGGGCGGGAAGACGGAGCGGATCTCGTCATCGAGCGCGTCCATGGTGGCCTTGGTGAGCGGCTCGGGCTGGACGAAATTGGGGCGCGATGCGCCGGTTTTGTTCTCAAGCTGGATGTAGAGGGGCAGGTGGCGCGGGTTTCGCTTTGACCAGTCGCGCACCTGCTGCAGGCAGGCGATGAGGGTCCAGCAATGGCTGCGGAAATCGACATCGCTCACGTGCAGGACCTTGAAGCCGGGCTTGCTCATGGTCTCCTTCCAGGCAGAGGGGAGAGGTTCGAGCGTGCCGGCTTTGGCGGACAGGCGGAGGAAGAGGGGGTCAGCGAAGAGACCGCCCTTGGTGTCGCCAAAGACGTCGAGTTCCAGTTGGCGGACGCCGGCGTCGAGTTGCGCGGCGAGGGGAGGATGCTTGTAGGCGAGCGATTCGGCCGCCCGAGGGTTTTGTTGGCGCAGGATGGCCAGTTCGCCAGGAGCGAGTCCGACGTGGTAGCTGTTATGCGTACCCACGATTTGGATTTGATTCATCCGCAGCGTTTGGGCGGAGCAGCAGAGGGCGAGTGTGGAGAGTAGGAATGTCCAGCGCACCCTTTGAGGGTAACCAGTGGGGGTTTCCATACGATGACGGGGCGGGGCGGTCTTGTCTGGCGGCGAGCCGGTGAGGGCCGGACAGCGGCAGCCGGGCGTTGGTGTGGGCCAGGCATTGGTATGGCACAGATGTCGCCAGTCACGGGAGCGAGGCGAGAATCGCGAGGCCGGGAAGAGAGGAGATGACGGGATCGCCGTGCTAGCCCAAGGCCCGGGGGCCAAGCCGTGACGCTGTTGATGCTGGCCGGGGCCGTCATCCGCGGGGAGCGGAATCCGGTGTCTGGCAGGGCTAGGGAACCAGCTGCCGGGGAAGCCCATTGAATTCAGAGTGATCATTCCGATGTCATGCGATTGTTCCTGTATCCTAGCCGATAAGGGACACATGGCCATGGCGACCGGGGAGCCGACGAAACAGGATTTCAACAAGACTCTCTACGAGGGCACCATGGTGGCCCTGTGCAAGATCCTCTCGCAGTACAATGCGTTCGCGCAGGGGACCATCCTCAAGCACGCCGGCGGGGAGTTGGTGCAACATCTGCGGCGGAGCGGGTTCGATTTCGAGGAGAGAGGGGAGCTGGACGATCTGACCCGGCTGATCGACCTCTTTCTCCGGAATGGCTTCGCCAAGTCGCTGGAAGTGAAGCCAGTAGGCCACGGCGCGCACTACATTTGGCGTGATCTCTACCTGTTTGACGCCTACCGCCAGTTGCAGGATTTCACGCAGAACCCTTTTCTGTCGTGCCCGCTCAATTTGTGCCTCTATCACGTGGCCGACAAGCTGGGGAAGCGCATGACCCTGCTGGACCGCACGTTTGACCCGGAGGAACGGATTACGGTTTCCAAGTGGGAGGTGCAGGAGGCGACGAGCGGCGCGCCGGCCGGGTTTGATCAGTTTGTGATTGAGAATGCGCGGCTGGTGAAGATCGCCGATGACCGGGCGCGGGAGTTGAGGGTGGAGCGGGACCGGGCCGAACTGCAGTCGCGGCAATTGGAGGCGCAGGCCGCGCAACTGGTGCAAGCGCGCGAGGCGGCCATCCAGGCGGTGAAGGCGAAGACGGAGTTTTTGGCCAACATGAGCCATGAGATCCGGACACCCATGAACGGGGTGATCGGGATGGCCGGCCTGCTGCTGCAAACGCCGCTGGACGATGAGCAGCGCTCGCATGTCGAAACGATCGTGGCCAGCGGCGAGGCGCTGTTGCAGATCGTCAACGAGATTCTCGACCTGTCAAAGATCGAGGCCGGCAGGATGCGCCTGGACGATGTTTCGTTTGACCTGCGCGGCGTGATGGAGGAAACCGTCGAGATGCTAGCGCCATCGGCCACGACCAAGCGGCTGGACATTGCGTGCCTGGTTTCCACGGCGGCGCAGCGACGCTTCCGGGGCGATCCTGGGCGGCTGCGGCAGGTTTTGCTCAACCTCGGCGGGAATGCGCTGAAATTCACCGAAAGGGGCCATGTGCTGCTGCGGGCCGAGACGGTGAAGGAAGAGAACGGAATGGTGGATCTGCGCTTCGTGGTGATCGACAGCGGGCCGGGAATCTCCGCGGCGGATCAAGCGCGTCTGTTCCAACCGTTCGTGCAGACCGGAGCGAGGGCGCGGCATGGGGAAGGCGGCACGGGGCTCGGTTTGGTGATTTCGCGGCACCTGGTGGAACTGATGGGGGGCGAGATCACGGTGGAGAGCCGGCTGGGCGAGGGCAGCATCTTCCAGTTCACGGTGCCTCTGCACAATGATCGGGAGGCGGCGCGGGAGGTGCGCCAGGCTCCGCCCGCGGTGCGGACGCTGGTGGTCGCCGAGAGTGAGCATGCCGGGGCCGTTGTGCGCGAGATGCTGGCGCACTGCGGGGTGGCGGTGGAAGAGGATTCCGCGCAGGCCTGCGAGCTGGTGGTGGCTGACCTTGGTCTGGGCGAAGGTGACGAGAGCGGCGTGCTGGCGCGGCTGCAGGGGGACGAGCGGCTGGCTGGAGCCAGCCTCATCGTGCTGAGGCCGATGTGGGACCGACGGAGGCTGGACCTGGGATGGCCAGGCCCGTCGCTGCAGTTGCGCAAGCCGTTGCAGGAGTCAGAACTGTGGGCGGCGCTGCTGAAACTCACGGCGGAGAAAGTGCAGGGGAACCAGGGGGTTCGCTCCCTGTGTGAGCAAGTGGGTGTGCCGCAAGCGCGTGTGCCGCAAGGCCGGCAGGATCCGATCCGGATTCTGGTGGCCGAAGACAATCCCATCAACCAGAGAGTGGCGCTCAAGATTCTGGAGACGCTCGGTTACCACGCCGACCTGGCGCGCGATGGCCGGGAAGCACTGGAAGCATGCCTTTCGGACCGCTACGACCTGGTGCTCATGGACTGCCTGATGCCCGAGCTTAGCGGCTACGAGGTGACCGCCCAGGTGCGACGGCGCGAGAGATCCGGCCAGCACATGGCCATCATCGCCATGACGGCCAATGCCCTGGAAGGGGAGCGGGAGAACTGCCTGGCAGCGGGGATGGACGACTACCTGAGTAAGCCGGTGCGACCAGCGGACCTGGCGGCGACGATCCGAAAATGGCAAGCGGCACGATTCCTGTCGGGGTCGGACTAGAGGGGAAGCGTCGAGACTGGGGGCATGGTCGCGCTGAAGGGAATCGCGCAGGCTCTCCCACGCAAGTTCCAGTGCTTCGCGATGCCAACCAGTTGGTTCCCATGCAATTTGGTTTCGCGGATGACTGCGGATATCAGCGTTCCACCGGCATGGTTGCGCGATAGTTGCGCGGCATTGAAGGCGACGCCACCGCTTGCATGGAGCCGCACGCCTGCGCTATTCGATCAACATTCGATATCCCACTCCTGGCTCGGTCAGCAGGTGTCGCGGGCGGGCGGGGTTTTCCTCGAGTTTGCGGCGGAGTTGGGCAACATAGACGCGCAGATACTGTGCGTGCTCCACCTGGTTTGGACCCCACACCTCGTTCAACAATTGGCGTTGCGTCACCACCCTGCCGCTGTAACGGAGCAGAGTCTGGAGAAGCTTGAACTCGATCGGGGTCAGGTGTACTTCAGCGCCAGCCACCTTCACGATGCGTGCGTCCAAGTCCGCCTCGACCAAGCCGAAACGAATCGTACCGGCGAGTCCAGCGGGGCGCGCCACGCGGCGCAGGGCCGCGCGTATGCGCGCCAGCAGTTCGCCCGTGCCGAAAGGCTTACCGATGAAGTCGTCCGCGCCAATATCGAGGGCGGCGACTCGGTCGCGCTCGTTGCCCCGGGCCGAGATGACGAGGATCGGCGCGCCGCTGAATTGGCGCACCTTTGCGATGAGATCGAGTCCGTCGCCGTCGGGAAGCCCGAGGTCGAGAAGAATCAAGTCCGGCTGACGAGCGGCGGCTTGCGCCAAACCGTCGGCCGCGGTGACAGCCTCTCGCAAGCGGTAGAATTCCGGTTCGATCGCGACCCTAAGGAAACGTCGAATCTGCGGATCGTCCTCAATTAGGAGCAGTTCGGGAATCGGATTCATCGCGGGTTTGAGCGAGTGCCGGTGCGTGCGGATCGAGCGGCAGGCGTATCGTCAACAGTGCGCCTCCGGCCGGGCGGTTGGTGGCATGAATCGTTCCGCCATGCGCTTCGACGATAGCACGGCAGATCGTCAACCCCAACCCGGCGCCGCGAGCGGTGCGCACGCTACCACGCGCAAACTTCTCGAACACTGTTTCCTCCTCGCCGGGCGAGAAACCCGGCCCACGGTCGGCGAACTCGATGACGATGTGCTCCCGTGCCACGTGCGCGGCAATCTCAATACCCACGTTGGGCGGCGTGTACTTGCAGGCGTTTTCGATGAGGTTGAGGAACATCTGATCGAGAAGCACGTCGTCAACGCGAATCAAGGGAAGATCCGCGGGAATCCGGACCTCCACTGGCCGCTCCCGCAAAAATTGCTCCTGGTGGCGAAGGGCGGCGCCGACAATCTCCTCCAGCGGGTGCCAGTCCCTGTTCAATTCGACGGCTCCTGATTCCAAGCGAGTCATGTCGAGAAGGTTGTTCACCAACCGTGCAAGCCGCGCGGATTCCGCGGCGATACCTTCCAGCAGCTCATGGCGGGTTTGGCTGTCCAGCTTTCCCTCTTGCACCATGAGCGTTGTGGCCGCGCCCGTGATGGAAGTGAGGGGAGTGCGCAAGTCGTGGGAGACGGCGCTGAGGAGGGAGTTTTTGAGCTGCTCGGATTGCGCACGGAGTTCGGCTTCGTTTGCCGCCGCGGTTGCCTGCGCACGTTCAATGGCCAGAGCCGCCTGGCCGGCGAACATTTCCAACAGATCATACTGTTCTGGCGCGAACAGGCCGTCGCCATCGGGAACGGCCGCCATTACGCCGACCGTGCGCGAAGCGCCTCGCAGCGGAAGGTAGAGCGCCGTCGCTCCAGGCAGTGTCGCCGTACCCTTCCCCGCCCGCTCCCGATGGTCGAACACCCATCGTGCGATGCCTTCCTCGGATGAGGGCATGGGAAGCACAATCGAGGTTCGCTTACGAAAGCCGATCTCGCCACGGTCATCGGGAAGCAGGATCACCACGGGAATCTGGAACACTTCGCTCGCGGTTTCGGCCGCCACGGAGGCCGCCTTGAACTGTCTTGACTCTCCGGTGAGTGAGCGCGTGAGTTGATAGAGCGCGTTCGTGCGCGCCTCGCGCTGGGCGGCGGTTTGGGCTTGACGCCGCGCCGCAAAGACGGCCGTGCTGATGACAAGGGCGACGACGAGCATCGCGCCGAACGTAATCAGGTACTCATAGTCGCGCACGGCGAATGTGAGGTAGGGCGGAACGCAAAAGAAGTCGAACGCGGCGACACCGAGAAGAGCGGCCAGTATCGAACCGCCGCGGCCAAGGCGCATTGCCGCCAGGACGGTGCCCAGCAGGTAGATCATCGCGAGGTTTGTCGCGGCCAGCGCGGGCCGGAGGATGAGCGCCGCTACCGTGCATCCGGCGACGATCAGAGCGGCGAGAGTGAAGTCGCGCCACGGTGCCGCGGCAGGCGGCGAGGGAAGATCGCGCTTGTTGATCGTTTCTCCCGGATCGCCGCTCAGCACATCGATATGGATGCCGCCGCTCCGCTCGATCAGTGCGTTCATCAGTGAACCGCGCAGCAGGAGTTTCCACGGGGCGCCTTTGTGTTTCCCCACCACTATTCTCGAAACATTGCGAGCGCGCGCATACTGAACGAGCGCTTCGGCCGCGTGGCTTCCCGGCAAGGTGGCCACTTCGCCTCCGAGCTGCCGCGCCAATCGCAGCGTGGCGAAAACCCGCTCGCGGACGGCTTCCGGCTGGGTCGAGAATGAGGGCGTCTCGACAAACGCGGCGATCCATTCGGCGTTCAACTGCGAGGCCAGACGGCATGTGGAACGAACCAGGCCGGCTGAAAACGGACTGGGTCCGACGCACACCAGAATGCGTTCCGCCACGGGCCACGTATCGTTGATTCCCGACCGCGACCGGTAATCGCGCATCTGCGCGTCCACGCGGTCGGCCGTGCGCCGCAAGGCGAGTTCGCGAAGGGCAATCAGGTTGCCGGGCCGGAAGAAATTGCCCATGGCGCGCTCGGCCTGCTGCCCCATATACACCTTGCCTTCACGCATGCGGTCGATTAGCTCGTTCACGGGGATGTCGACCACTTCCACTTCGTTCGCTTCGTCGAGCACGGCGTCGGGAACGGTTTCCCGCACCGTCACGCCCGTGATCCGCGATACCACGTCGTTGAGGCTATCGAGGTGCTGCACGTTGAGCGTGGTGTACACATTGATGCCCTCATGCAAAAGCTCCATGACGTCCTGCCAGCGCTTGGCGTGGCGTGAGCCGGGGGCATTGGCATGAGCAAGTTCGTCGACCAGGATGAGCGCGGGTTTGCGGGCGAGCGCGGCGTCGAGTTCAAACTCAGTGAGCTGTGCGCCCTTATGTTCGAGCTTCCGGCGCGGCAGAATCGTCATGCCCGTGAGCAACGCTTCGGTCTCCGCCCGGCCGTGCGTTTCGACAATGCCCGCGACGACGTCGAGGCCCTCGCGCAAGCTTCGCCGCGCGGAGTTCAGCATCGCGTAGGTCTTTCCGACCCCCGCGCAGAAGCCAAAAAAGATCTTCAGTTTCCCGCGTTGCGCCTCTTCGGCCTGACTTTGCGCGCTGGCGAGCAGGTCGTCGGGATTGGGCCGTCGATCATCCAACTCGTTCCCCCCCTTTTCCCAGAATGGACCCTAGCGGCGAAGATTGTCGAGCGCCTGATTCAGCAGCACGACGTTAACACGAGGTTCGCCGAGAAAGCCGAGTTGGCGGTGCTGTGTCATCGATTCGACGAGACGCCGTACAACGCCTTCGTCGATGCCACGAACCCTGGCGACACGTCCGGACTGGTAGAGCGCCGCTTCAGGACTGATCTCCGGATCGAGACCCGAGCCCGATGCCGTCACGAGATCGACAGGAATGAGCGCGGTGTTCAACGGATCGACCGCGCGCAAGGCCTGGACACGCGAATCGACTGCTCTTTTCAGATCGGGGCTTAGCGGCCCATAGTTGGAGCCGGAGGAGGAGGCGGCATTGTAGGGCGTGGGGCTAGTAGCCGAAAGACGAGACCAGAAATACCGGGGATCGTCGAACTGGCGGCCGATCAGGCGGGAGCCCGTGATGCGATCGCCGTCGCGGATCAAGCTGCCATTGGCCTGGTCGGGCATGGTCAATTGGGCGATCCCCGTCACGGCGATCGGATAGACAACTCCGGTAAGGACCGTCAGCACCAGCAGCATGAGAATCGATGTTCGAATTTGTGTCCCCATGTTGATACTCCTTGCCTATGCGAGGCCCGCGGCCGCGATGATCGTGTCGATGATCTTGATGCCGACAAACGGCACGGCAATGCCGCCCAGGCCATAGATGACCAGGTGCCGCCGCAGCAGTTCGTCCGCGCCCAAGGGCCGGTAGCGGATTCCGCGCAGTGCCAGAGGAATCAGCGCCACGATGATCAATGCATTGAAAATGACGGCCGAGAGAATCGCGCTTTCGGGGCTGGCCAGACGCATCACATTGAGGGCGTCCAACTCCGGATAGGTTGCCGCGAATGCCGCCGGGATGATTGCGAAGTATTTGGCGACATCGTTCGCCGTGGAGAACGTGGTCAGCGCTCCGCGCGTCATGAGCATTTGCTTACCGATCTGAACCACCTCCATGAGCTTGGTTGGGTTCGAATCGAGATCCACCATATTTCCGGCTTCCTTCGCCGCTTGTGTTCCGGAATTCATGGCGACCGCGACATCGGCCTGCGCCAGGGCGGGCGCGTCGTTGGTGCCATCGCCCGTCATCGCCACAAGCCGGCCCTCGGCTTGTTTCTCACGGATCAGTTGCAGCTTACGTTCTGGAGTTGCTTCGGCGAGAAACTCGTCGACACCGGCTTCCGCCGCAATGGCGGCGGCGGTAAGCGGATTGTCGCCGGTGATCATGATGGTGCGGATACCGGCCCTGCGCAGTTCGCAGAAGCGCTCTTTGATGCCGCCCTTCACGATGTCCTTGAGATGGATGATGCCCAGCACGGTGGCGCCCTCGGCGACCACGAGAGGCGTACCGCCCTGGCGCGCAACATCGCTCACGGCGTCGTGCGTGCGTTGCGGGAAGGATCCGCCGAGCGAGGTGACATAGGACTGAATGGCGTCGGCGGCGCCCTTGCGAACGTGACGCGAGTCGAGGTCGACTCCGCTCATACGCGAGCGCGCGCTGAAAGGGACGAAGTGCGCGCCCATGGAGCGGATATCGCGCTCGCGAATCTGAAACCGTTCCTTTGCCAAGACGACGATGCTGCGGCCCTCGGGCGTTTCGTCGGCGAGCGAGGCGAGTTGCGCCGCATCGGCGAGGGCGCGTTCGGAGACGCCGTCGGAGGGAAGGAACGCAGTGGCCTGGCGGTTGCCAAGGGTGATGGTCCCGGTTTTATCGAGTAGAAGAAGATCGACGTCGCCGGCGGCTTCGATGGCGCGGCCCGAGGTGGCGAGCACGTTGGCCTGCAACATGCGGTCCATTCCGGCGATGCCGATGGCTGAGAGGAGCGCGCCGATGGTGGTGGGAATGAGGCAGACCAGAAGCGCAACGAGCACGGTGACGGTTACCGGACTGCCTTTCCCGGCTTCGTTGACGGCGAAAATCGAGAACGGCAACACCGTAACCGTCGCTGCGAGAAATACGATCGTCAGGGCGGCAAGCAGGATCGTCAGTGCGATCTCATTGGGCGTCTTTTGCCGCTTGGCGCCTTCGACCATAGAGATCATGCGATCCAGGAAGGTGTCGCCCGGCGTCGCGGTGACTCGGACGACGATCCAGTCTGAGAGGACACGCGTGCCGCCTGTGACGCTGGATCTGTCGCCGCCGCTTTCGCGAATGACAGGCGCGCTTTCGCCGGTGATCGCGCTTTCGTCCACCGAGGCCGCGCCTTCGATCACCTCGCCGTCGATGGGAATGAGGTCGCCAGCCTCGACCAGCACAATATCGCCCCTCTTTAAGGCTGAGCCGGCAATCGACGTGAAGGGGCTTCCATAAGCCGCCGATGCCAGTTTCTTCGCGGCAACCTCATGCCGGCCGTGCCGCAGCGCGGCCGCCTGCGCCTTCCCTCGTCCTTCGGCCATCGCCTCGGCGACATTGGCGAACAGCACGGTGAACCAGAGCCACGCACTGACTGTGAGGATGAATCCAGGGGAGGCCTCTCCCCGCCCGCCGATGGCTTGAAAGCCGAGCGTGGTGGTGAGGATGCTGCCCACATACACGACGAACATCACGGGATTGCGCACCTGCACACGCGGGTCGAGTTTGCGGAAGGAATCGATCGCCGCGGCGCTTAAGATCGCCGCATTCCAGATGCTGGATTGTTTGGACTTCGACATAGCGTCTCCCCTAGCTCGCGATCATGCGCAGATGTTCCACCACCGGCCCGAGCGCGAGTGATGGGATGAACGAGAGCGCGCCGACGACGATGACGACAACGGCGAGCGTAACGATGAAGAGCGGCGTGTGCGTGGCCAGCGTACCGTTGCTTGCGGGCACGGTTTTCTTGGCAGCGAGCGAACCCGCGATGGCGAGCACGGGCAATGCGATCCAGTAGCGAGAGGCGAGCATGGCGATGCCACCGGCGAGGTTGACCAGGATGGTATTCGCGGCATAACCGCCGAATGCGCTGCCATTGTTGTTACCCATCGAGGTGAATGCGTAGAGGATCTCGCTGAAGCCATGCGGGCCGCGATCTTGAAGCCCCGAGACGCCGAGCGGGGCGACGACGGCAATTGCCGTTCCAGCGAGAACGCAGAGGGGCGGCACCAACACAGCGATGGATGCCATCTTCATCTCAAACGCTTCAATCTTCTTGCCCATGTACTCCGGTGTCCGGCCGATCATGAGGCCAGCGAGGAAGACGGTGATGATGGCGTAGATCACCATTCCGTAGAGGCCGGAGCCTACGCCGCCGTACACGACCTCGCTGAGTTGCATGAGGAACAGCGCGGCCATACCGCCAAGCGGCGCGAACGAATCGTGCATCGCGTTCACCGATCCGTTGGATGCGGCAGTTGTGGCGGCGGCCCAGAGAGCAGAGTTGACGATTCCGAAGCGGACTTCCTTGCCTTCCATATTGCCGCCGATGAGGCCGGCGGAGGCGAGCGCCGGGGGCGGCTGATGCTCTGCCACAATGGCGCCGAATGCGAGGGGTAGAAAGAGGAGTGTCATCGCCGCCATGAGGGCCCAACCCTGCCTCACATCGCCAATCATGCGACCGAAGGTGTAGCAGAAGGCCACTGGGATTAGAAGGATGCTGGTCATTTCGAGGAAGTTGGAAAGCGGCGTCGGATTCTCGAAAGGGTGCGCCGAGTTGGCGCTGAAGAATCCGCCGCCGTTGGTGCCAAGCTGCTTGATGGCGACTTGCGACGCCGCCGGCCCCATGGGAAGGAGTTGGGTTATGGCTGGCGAATCACCCGCTGTCGGACGGTAGGAATCCATGTTTTGCACAACTCCCTGCGACACGAGGGCAAGAGCGAGAACGAACGAGAGGGGCAGCAGCACGTAGGAGGTGCCGCGAAACAGGTCTGCCCAGAAGTTGCCGATTTTCGCGGTTCTCCGGCCAGCGACCCCTCGCGCAAACGCCGCTGCCACGGCCATGCCGGAAGCGGCGGACACGAAGTTCTGCACAGTGAGCGCGACCATTTGCGTGAAGTAGCTAAGGGTCGTTTCGCCGCCGTAGTTCTGCCAGTCTGTGTTGGTTGCGAAGCTGACGGCGATGTTGAAGGCAGTGTGCGCTTCCACGTTGGGGAAGCCTTGCGAATTCCAGGGCAATGCGCTCTGCATTCGCAAAATGCCATACACCGCGAGGAAGCTTGCAAGGTTGAAACACAGGAAGGCCGCCGCATAGCCACGCCAGGTCATGCTCGCCATAGTGTCCACCCCGCACACGCGATAGAGGATATGCTCCACCGGCTGAAGCAAACGAGTCAACGGAGTGGGCCTCCCCTCAAACACGGCGGCCATGTACGCTCCCAGCGGCTTGGCGAGCAACAAGAGCACGCCGAGAAACACGGCGATCTGCAGGAACCCGTTGGGACTCATGAGAATCGCTCCGGCTTGAGCAGGGCAAAAAAAAGGTAGATCAGGAGGCCAGCCGCGATTGCGGCGCCCAGGACGTAGAGGGGAGTCATTGCTGTCCCCTCACCGCCCACATCGAAACGAGGAAGAACACCACGCCGATAGCGAGGCAAAAGAAGTCGATCATCGAAACCTCCCGCGCGGCAAGGGCCGCTGGTCAGTTTCAGCGTAGGAGCTTGGGCGTTAGGGGCGTGTGAGAATTGGCTCTGTTCGTATAAAGTTCCTGCAAATTTGCGGAACCTGAATCCAAGCAATCGGCGAGGTTGTGCGGACAAGAGGGTTCATTGAACCCAGCAACGCGGATGGCGAAGGAAGTTCGGCGGTGACTAGCGTAGTGACCTGGACCTCGTCTTCGCTGTGTCCAGCGGGCAGGGCTTGGCGACGCCAGCATGCACACTCCCCGGCACAGCCACGGGAGCCAACCACTGGGCGGTGGCACGCCGTTTCCTCTGGTCATTCAAAGACTCGGCCATCCGAGTGTGTAGACCACAGCGAGAATTCACGCACATGCGCTGACCAGCGACGTGAGGGCCGCCATCGATGCTTGGGAGACAAAACTCGGCATAGGCGCGCCAAAAGGGTGACCGACCGATTGGTTGAGCCTGGTTGCGCATCGATACCGCGCTTCCATGCAAACTGCTGAGGAGAAATAGTGTGGATGGTAGCGCTAACGGGAATCGAACCCGTATTTAAGCCTTGAGAGGGCTCCGTCCTAACCGTTAGACGATAGCGCCACGGGTTTCTCTACGCATGGTAGCACGACGCCTGGCCGGCTGTGAACGCAAAGCCTCGTCAGGCGTTGCGCTGAGATGACGCGACGTGTTGAAATGGGGGTTACCACTTCCCCAACAGCAGAGGAGTCACCGGATTGGAAAAGTCGATCCTCGCCCTGGAGGACGGAACAGTCTTCGAGGGCAGGTCCTTTGGTGCGCCCACGGTCAGAAGCGGCGAAGTTGTTTTCAATACCTCGATTACCGGCTACCAGGAAATCTTCACCGATCCTTCCTACTCCGGCCAGATTGTCGTTCTCACCAACCCGCAGATAGGCAACTACGGCGCGAACCCGGCGGACTGCGAATCCACGAAGCCGTTCATTGAAGGGCTGGTGGTGCGCGACTTCTCGCCGGTGGCCAGCAACTGGCGCAGCGAAGAGGAAGCCAACGACTTTCTCGGGCGCAGCGGGCTGCCGGTGGCGAGCGACATCGATACGCGGGCGCTCGTGCGACGGTTGCGTTCACGTGGCGTGATGCGCGGTGTGCTCTCCGGCGCGGGCGGGGATCCGGCCAAACTCGTGGAACAGGCGCGATCCATTCCCAGCATGGCGGGGCTTGACCTGGCCACGCGCGTCTCCACGCTCGAACAATACAAGTGGGAAGAGGGCGTCACACCGGTGTCGGAATCGGACCTTGTGGGCAGCGCCGCGGAGCCGCGTTTCCATGTCGTCGCCTACGATTTCGGCATCAAGCGCAACATTTTGCGGCGGCTGGTGCACATCGGCGCGCAGGTGACGGTGGTGCCGGCGCTCACCAGCGCCGAGGATGTGCTCGCGCTGCAGCCGGACGGTGTGTTTCTCTCCAACGGCCCGGGCGATCCGGAGCCGCTGCAACACCAAGCCGCGCAGGTGCGCAAGCTGATTGGCAAAACGCCGGTGTTCGGCATCTGCCTGGGACACCAGATTCTCGGCCTCGCCCTCGGCGGCAAGACGTTCAAGCTCAAGTTCGGCCACCGCGGCGCGAACCATCCCGTACTCAACCGGCGCACGAATAAGGTGGAGATCACCTCGCAGAACCACGGCTTCGCCGTGGATCCTGATTCCCTGCCCGACTCCACCGTCGAGCTCACCCACATCAACCTGAACGACCACACGCTCGAAGGCCTGCGGCATAAGCGCGAGCCGGTGTTCTGCGTGCAGTATCACCCCGAGGCCGCGCCCGGCCCGCACGATTCGCACTACCTGTTCGACGACTTCGCGGCCATGATGGCTGAGTTCCAGAAGAAGCCCTAACACGATGCCCAAGCGCACCGACCTGAAAAAGATCCTCATCATCGGCAGCGGCCCGATCGTCATCGGCCAAGCCTGCGAGTTCGATTATTCGGGCACCCAAGCCTGCAAGGCGCTGCGCGCCGAGGGCTACGAAGTGGTGCTCATCAACTCCAATCCGGCGACGATCATGACGGACCCGGAGCTGGCCAATGGCACTTACGTTGAACCGATCAACATCACCTATGCCGAGGAGGTGATCAAGCGTGAGCGGCCCGACGCGCTGCTTTCCACCGTGGGCGGGCAGACGGGCTTGAACCTCTCGGTGGCGCTGGCCGAGGCGGGCATCCTCGACAAATACGGCGTGGAGCTGTTGGGCGCGAAGATCGATTCCATCAAGAAGGCCGAAGACCGCCTGTTGTTCAAGGATGCGATGAAGAAGATCGGCCTCGACATGCCGCAATCGCAACTGGTGAACAATGTCGAGGACGGGCTGAAATTCGCCATGAAGGTCGGCTACCCCGTGGTGCTGCGGCCAAGCTTTACGCTGGGCGGCTCCGGCGGCGGCATCGCTTACAACCGCGAGGAGTGCGAAGAGATTCTGCAGCGCGGCATCGACCTTTCGCCGGTGGGGGAAACGCTGATCGAAGAGAGCGTCCTCGGCTGGAAAGAGTATGAGCTCGAGGTGATGCGCGACCTCGCCGACAACTGCATCATCATCTGCTCGATTGAGAACTTCGACCCGATGGGCGTGCACACGGGCGATTCGATTACGGTGGCTCCGGCGCAAACGCTCACTGACCGCGAATACCAGATGATGCGCGACGCGGCGCTGGCCTGCTTGCGCGAGATCGGCGTGGATACCGGCGGATCGAACGTGCAGTTTGCCATCAATCCGAAGACGGGGCGGATGATCATCATTGAGATGAATCCGCGCGTTTCGCGCAGTTCGGCGCTGGCTTCCAAGGCGACGGGCTTCCCGATTGCGAAGATCGCCGCGCGCCTCGCCGTGGGCTACCGGCTGGATGAGATCGCCAACGACATCACACGCAAGACGCCGGCGTGCTTCGAGCCGACGCTCGACTATGTGGTGGTGAAGATCCCGCGCTGGCAATTTGAGAAGTTCCCCGGCGCCGAGCCTGTGCTGGGCACGCAGATGAAGTCGGTGGGCGAGGTGATGGCCATTGGCCGCACCTTCCAGCAGGCGATGATGAAGGGCATCCGCAGCCTGGAGACGGGCAAGCGTGATTCGTCGGAGAAGTTCGACGACCTGCTCATTCCGCAGCGCCTCATCACGCCGACACCAGAACGCCTGGGCTATATCCGCTACGCCTTCGAGCGCGGCTGGACGATCGAACAGGTACAGGAACATACCTCGATGGATCCGTGGTTCCTGCGCCAGTTGCGCGACATCACCGTCTACGAGGCGGAACTGAAATCGAAAACGCTCGCCGCCATGAGCGCGGATGACTTCAGGCGCGCCAAGCGCATGGGCATCTCCGATTCCTGGCTTGCCCACCAGTGGGGCGCGACGATTCACGACGTGCGGGCGCGCCGCAAGGAACTCGGCGTGAAGGCCGTGTTCAATCGCGTGGACACCTGCGCGGCTGAGTTCGAGAGCTTCACCCCGTATCTCTATTCGAGCTACGAGAGCGAGTGTGAGGCCGAACCGGTGGAGCGCAAGAAGGTGATGATTCTCGGCAGCGGTCCGAACCGCATCGGCCAGGGCATCGAATTTGACTACTGCTGCTGCCATGCTTCGTTTGCGCTGCAGGAGTTCGGCGTCGAGTCGATCATGGTCAACTGCAACCCGGAGACCGTCTCGACCGACTACGACACCTCGGACCGGTTGTACTTTGAGCCGCTGACGCTCGAAGAGGTGCTCAACATCGCCGACACTGAGAAGCCCGATGGCCTCATCGTGCAGTTCGGCGGCCAGACGCCGCTCAATCTTGCTCTGCCGCTGAAGCGGCTCGGTGTGCCGATCATCGGCACCGATCCGGAATCGATCGATCTCGCCGAGGATCGCAAGCTGTTCGGCAAGCTGCTGGACGATCTCAAGATTCCCTCGCCGCCTAACGGGACGGCGACGAGCGTGGACGAAGCCATTGCCGTGGCCCGCCGCCTCGGCTTTCCCGTGCTCGTGCGCCCCAGCTATGTGCTGGGCGGCCGCGCCATGGTGATCGCCTACGACGAGGAGTCGGTGCGGCGGTACATGCACGAAGCGGTGGTCTTTTCGCAGGACCGCCCGGTGCTCATCGACCGTTTCCTCGAAGATGCCGTGGAAGTGGACGTCGATTGCCTGTCCGATGGCGACGATGTGCTGATCGCGGGCATCATGGAGCACATCGAAGAGGCCGGCGTGCATTCGGGCGACAGTTCGTGCGTGCTGCCTGCCTACGGCATCGCGCAACGCGAATTGGAGACGATTCAGAAATACAGCGTGGAATTGGCGCGGGCGCTGAAGGTCGTCGGCCTAATGAACGTGCAGTATGCGATCAAGGACAGCACGGTGTATGTGCTGGAAGTGAATCCGCGCGCCTCGCGCACGGTTCCTTATGTGAGCAAGGCCACCGGCGTTCCGCTGCCGAAGGTGGCAGTGGGACTGATGCTCGGCAAGAAGCTGAAGGAACTCGCGCACCTCACCTATGGCCAAACTTCCGGAGTGCTGCCGGTGGACAAGTTCTTTGTGAAGTCGCCGGTGTTCCCGTTCAACAAGTTCCCCGGCGTCGACCCGGCGCTGGGACCGGAAATGCGTTCGACGGGCGAGGTGATGGGCGTGGGCGAGAACTTTGGTGAAGCCTTCGCCAAGGCGCAGTTGAGCGCGGGTACGCCGATGCCGGCGAGCGGCACGGTGTTCTTCAGCGTGAACGACAAGCACAAGGCTGTGGCCGTCGATCTGGCAAAGCAGTTCGCCTCGCTGGGCTACGAACTGGCGGCCACACGCGGCACGGCGGCGGCGTTCCATGGCGCGGGCCTCAAGTGCAAGACCGTGTTCAAAGTGAACGAAGGCCGTCCGAACGCGGTGGACCTGATCAAGGGTGGCGGCGCGCAACTCGTGATTTACACCTCAACGGGTGCGCACTCCTTCAGCGACGAGAAGATCATCCGGCGTACAGCGGTCTTCTACCGCGTCCCGTGCATCACCACGCTCAGCGGCGCGAAGGCGGCGGCACAAGCGGCAGCCTCGTTGCAAAAGGACCCCATTCGCGTGTGGAGCCTGCAGGAGATTCACGCCGCGAAAAAAGCGCGGGCCTGAGCGCGACGGCGCTACCGGCCGTGATTGGCGAGCAGTTCCCAGCGCTCGCCGAAGAATCCTCCGAGCACGATCTTGCCGGGGAATCGTGCATCCGGAGGAGTGGTGATGTCCACGACGGCGTAATCGGGCAGTTTGGGGATTTGCCGCGCGTTGTTGAGGTAGTCGTACTCGCGATAGGTGAAGCCTGAATTCAGTACGACGTACTTCTTCGGGTTGAGCGGATTCGGATAGATGAGAATGGCCGCGTGCGTGGCCGCCGGGTACGACTGGCCGCCCACCACCACGGCATCGCGCGTCCACTTCACCGGGAGTTTGTCGGCGAGGCGCGCCAGCACCTTGTTGCTTTGCGGATCGCCCCACAGCACGAGGTTTGATGAAGCGATGTCGGCGTCGGTGATCTCCGCGTCGGTCTTCACCATCGCCTCGCCGCGGAACTGCCGCCGCCACTCGGTGATCGCGCGCTTGCTTTCGGCCTCCACCCACGCAGCGACGGCGGGGTGCATGCCCTGCCCTGCCGGCTTCACCATCACGAAGCGGTTCCAGAAGGCATCGTCGATCGGCCCCTGCAAGGCGTGCCGCTTGCGGAGTTCGTCAGCGGGCACACCAGCGCTCCACTTGCCGGCGCGCTTCACGAGGCGGGGATTCCACGAACGATCAGACTCGGGGCCGGGAACGGTGACCGCCTGGCCATCGATCGTAATGGTGGCCTCGCCCGGTTTGACCAACGTCCGCCCCGAAGCGAAATCGAGCGAGAGCGCGGCGACATTGGCGGTCTTCAATTCGACAGCGTGGGCTGAGGTGACCTGGGCCTCCACGCGCGCCTTCTCCCAATGTTTGTCGAGCGCGTCGACGACGACCCACTTCATGCGGTTGTAGCGCAGCGTGTAGGTGGTGAAGCGAATGCGGCGGGGATATTCTTCGCGCCCGCGCGCCAGGATCGCATCCATGCGGCGATTGATCTCAACGATGGAATCGGGGTGATAGCGGTGCGGAGTTTGTGGACCGATGAGGTGCGTCAGCGTCAGCCCTTCCTTGGCCATGAAGGCAGCCATGATGTCGGCAGCCTGTTTCTGGCGGTCAATCTCGCCGGAGTAAGCGACCACGGGCAGGTTGAACAGGTTCGCCGCATACTCGGTGGCGTCATAGAGGCGCCACAACTTCTGCTCCCACCAGGACGGCTGCACGGTCTCGTTCTGAAACACCTTCAGGAACTCAGCCGTCTCGGAAAAGCCGGCGCCCGGAGCCGCCGCGGCCCAGCGGCCGGCGTGGTGCGCCGCGATGTGCCACGCCGCCGCGCCGCCCATAGAGAAGCCGCGCACGGCGATGCGGTTGTCGTCGATGCGGTACTTTTTCTTCATATCGGCGATGGCTTCAAACAGGTCCACCTCACCCGCCATCTTGTTTGCGTTGCAGAAGCGGCCGTAGAGGTGAACCACGATCGCATCGGCGGGCGTGAACTGGCCCGCGTTGCGTTGCCGTTCCCAAAGGAAGTTCACCTCGGTGAGCGTTTCGGAACGGCCGTGGAACCAGGCATCGAGCCGCCATTTATGCGGCACCACGGGCGACCAGTTTGCGGGAACGACGAGGCCATAGGGCTGTGCGCTGCCATCGATCTTCGATTCATAGCCGCGCACGACAAGCCCTGTCTGGCGCGTCCACGGAGCATCGCCAGAGGCCAGCGCATCGGCCCGCTGTTCGCCCTGCAGCAGCAGTTCGCGCGCCTTGAAGATCTCCTCGCTCTTGAGGAACTCGTTGTAGGTGAGGGCGTAGCGGACGGCGTCATGAAAGATGCGGACATCGGCCACCAGCGGCGATTGGGGGAGCTTCGCGATCTTCGCCGAGAGCCGTGACAGTCCGGCTTCCAACTGCTTGCGGTCCGCCGCGGGGACCTCGACGCCTGGCGCGGGCACGGGCCGCACGGGTTGCGCGAAGGCGCCGGCAGCGATCAGGAAGAGGGCAGAGGTGAGCTTCATCTTATTGACCATGGTTGGCGAGCAGTTCCCAGCGTTCCCCGAAGAAGCCGGCGAGCGCGATGCGGCCCGGTGAGCGGGCATCGGGCGGTGTTGTGAGGTCGACGATCGCGTAGTCGGGCAGTTTGGGAGTCTGTTGTGAATTCGTGAGGTAGTGGGCCTCGCGGAAGGTCATTCCTGAGTTGAGAACCACGTATTTTGCTGGGTTGAGCGGGTTCGGGTAGATGAGAATCGCGGCGTGGGAGGCTGCCGGGAACGACTGGCCGCCCAGCAGCACCGCATCGCGCGTCCATTGCACCGGCAGTTTGTCCGCGATACGCGCCAGCACTTGGTTGCTCTGCGGATCACCCCACAGAATCAGGTTCGACGAAGCGATGTCGGCATCGGTGATTTCGGAGTCGTTCTTGGTGATTGCCTCGCCTCGGAACTGTCCGCGCCATTCCTTCGCTGCCCGCCGGCGTTCGGCCTCAGCCCAGCTATTCAGCGCGGTGTTCGCGCTTGTCCCGGTTGGCGTCACCATCACGAAGCGGCTCATGAAGGCGTCGTCGATCGGCCCTTGCAGGCCGTGGCGCTTGCGCAGTTCACCAGGAGCCAGCACGCCGGCGCTCCACTTGCCGCCGGTCTTGATGAGCGAGGGCCGCCAGGAGAGATCTGACTCGGGCCCGGGCAGAGTCACCGTTTGGCCGTCAATCACGAGGCGCGCTTCGCCCGGAGCAATCAAGCTCCTGCCGGCGGCAAACTCTAGCGTGAGCGCCGCGACGTTGGTGGTCTTGAGCGTGAGGCTGTGTGCGCCGCTCACGCTGGCCTCGACACGCCCCTGTTCCCAGTGCCTGTCCAACGCATCCACGATGAGCCACTTCATGCGGTTGTAGCGGAGCGTGAAGGTGGCAAAGCGCAGCGAGGCGGGATACTCTTCGCGGCCACGCGCGAGGATCGAATCGATTCGGCGGTTGATTTCGGGAATCGCGTCAGGGTGATAGCGGTGCTCGGTCTTGGGACCAATGATGTGGGTGAGGCGGATGCCTTCCTTCTCCAGGTAAGAGCCCATCAAGTCCGCCGCCTGTTTCTGTTTGTCGAGTTCGCCCGAGTAGGCCACAAGAGGCAGGTTAAAGAAGTTGGCCGCATAGCCTGGCGCATCATAGAGCCGCCAGAGGCGTTGCTCATACCACGGCGGCTTTGGGCCCGGCCCTCGCATCACGCCCGTGTACTCAGCCGTTTCGGCGAAGCCCGCGCCGGGCGCAGCGGCGGCCCAACGGCCGGCATGGTGCGCGGCAATGTGCCAGGTGGCCGCGCCGCCCATGGAGAAGCCGCGCACGGCGATGCGGTTCGCGTCGATGCGGTACTTCCTGCTCACGTCGGCGATGGCCTCAAGCAGGTCGACCTCGCCGGCGAACTTATTGGCATTGCAATAGCGGCCATAGAGATGGATCACGATCGTGTCGGCAGGCGTGAACTGCCCGGCGTTGCGCTGCCGTTCCCAGAGGAAGTTCACCTCGGTGAGGGTTTCCGACCGGCCATGGAACCAGGCATCGAGCCGCCACTTGTGCGGCACATGGGGCGACCAGTTCGGAGGCACAACCAACCCGTAGGGCTGCACACTGTCGTCGATCTTCGACTGGTAACCGCGGACGACCTGCCCCGTTTGCCGCGCCCACGGCGCGTCGCCTTTGGCCAAGGCGTCGGCGCGCTGCTCGCCCTGCGCCAGCAGTTCGCGGGCTTTGAATACTTCTTCCTCCTTGAGGAAGCCGTTGTAGGCAAGCGCGTAGTGGACCGCGTCGTGGAAGATCTTCACGTCGGCCACGAAGGGTGAAGAGGGCAGGGCGGCGATTTTACCCTTGAGGCGAGCCAGGGCTCCTTCCAGCAATTTGCGGTCAGCGGCGCTGATTTCCATGCCGGGCGGAGGCACGGGGCGCACGCTTTGGCCTGTTGCGGAGAAAGCGAGGAGAAGAGCGAGCAAACAACGGCGGGTCATGGCGAATTGTGTAACTTATCACAGCCTGGGCCATCTATCTTGAAATATGGGTTTGAGAGACATGGGCATGATGAAGTGGATTTGCACGTTGACGTTCGGGGCGCTGGCCTTTGGTCAGGAGCCGCGGCTGGTGGAGATCGCCGCGGGATTCGCACGCCCGGTGGACATCCAACAGCCAGACGATGGCACGAACCGCTTGTTCATCGTCGAGCAAGCGGGCACGGTGCGCGTGATCCGCGACGGGGCCGTGGTGAATATCCCGGTGCTCGATATCCGCGACCGGGTGACGGTGATCGGCGGCGGCGGCGATGAGCGCGGGTTGCTGGGCATGGCCTTTCCGCCTGGATTTCAGAATAAACAGTATTTTTATCTAAATTATACGAACCGCTCCGGCGCCACTACCATTTCGCGCTTCCGCATGAACGGGGCTGGGGCCGACACGGCGGATGCATCTTCCGAGCAGGTGCTGCTCACCATTCCCCAGCCGTTCTCCAATCACAATGGGGGGCAACTGCAGTTTGGTCCTGACGGATACCTCTACGCCGGGATGGGCGACGGCGGAAGCGCCAACGACCCGCAGGGCAACGCGCAGAATCCGCAATCGCTGCTTGGCAAGATGCTGCGCCTCGACGTCGAGTCGGACCTGTCAGCCTATGGCATTCCGGCAACCAATCCCTTTGTGAACAACCTGCTCTATCGCCGTGAAATTTGGGCCACGGGTCTGCGCAACCCCTGGCGGTTCTCTTTCGACAAGGCTACTGGAGAGATGTGGATCGCCGACGTCGGCCAGAACCGGGCTGAAGAAGTGAGCGTGCAACCGGCCTCAAGCCAGGGCGGCGAGAACTATGGCTGGAATGTGATGGAAGGCCTGCAATGCCTGCGCGCGGGATGCACTCCGGCCGGCGTTCGACCCATCCACGAGTACACACGCGAGAACGGCGATGTTTCCATCACCGGCGGCTATGTCTATCGCGGCGTGCTCTCGCCTTCCTTGCGCGGCCTCTACATCTACGGCGACTATGCCAGCGGGCGCATCTGGACGCTGAACCAGGAGAACGGCGTCTGGGTAAACCGCCTGCTGGTGCGCCCAGCGAGTTTCCTCATCTCCACCTTCGGGCAGGATCGCGCGGGCGAGGTCTACGTGGCCAATCTCCGCACCGGTTCGATCTCGCGGATCGAGGTGACCGGGCCGCCGAGGCTCACCTCGTCGAGCGTGGTGAACGGAGCGAGCTATGTGGCCGGGCTGACGCCTGGCTCGGCAGCAACGGCCTTCGTGAGCGGAGCCAAGCCCACGGCGGGCATCCGGCAGGCTTCGTCGCTCCCGCTGCCCACCACGCTTGAGGAGGTGGCGGTGCTGGTGAACGACACGCCTGCATCTCTCTATGCCGTGGCCAATGTAAACGGACTGGAACAGGTGAATTTCCAGGCTCCCTTCGAGCTGGCCGGGTTGACCTCGGCTCGCGTCGCTGTCAGGCGCGGCAGCCTTACGGGGGCCGCGGTCGATGTTCCCGTCTTCGCTCAGCAGCCGGGCGTCTTCACGAGCGATGGCGTGCGCGGAGTCGTGGTGCATGCCGTAACGAACACGCTGGTGAACGCGAGCAGTCCGATGCAGCCGGGCGAGGACGTGTATCTCTACGCTACCGGCCTGGGCCCGGTGGACAACGCGCCAGCCACGGGAAATGCGACTCAATCGACGCCGCTGGCCCAGACGCGCGCCCTGCCGTCCATCACCATCGGCGGGCAGAGTTGCCTTGTGCGGTTCACCGGACTTGCGCCGGGACTGGCCGGTGTCTATCAGGTGAACCTCGTGGTGCCGCCGGGCATCGCCTCGGGCGAGCAGGATCTTGTGCTGACGGTCTCCGGCTCGGCAGCCCCACCCGTGAAAGTGTTCGCGCGTTGATACACTGGGCGGTCATGATCCACCGCCGCCATTTTCTCTCCGCTCTCACCGCCGCGCCTATGCTCGGGCAGGCTCCCAAGGCCGCGAAGAAGAACGTGCTCTTCATCGCCATCGATGATTTGAATGACTGGATCAGCTGCCTGGGCGGCCATCCCGACGCGAAGACTCCGAACCTGGATCGCCTGGCGGCGCGTGGTGTGTTGTTCACGAACTCCCACTGCAACGCCCCGCTGTGCAACCCTTCGCGGGCGAGCATCATGACCGGGCTGCGTCCGTCCACCACGGGCGTTTACGACAACGGCCAGCCCATGCGCAAATCGCCGGCGATTGCCAAGGCCCTTACGGTGACGCAGCACTTCCGCACGCACGGCTACGACGTGATGGGCGGCGGCAAGATCTACCACACGGCGTATCCGGACGAGGCCAGCTGGGATCACTACTTCCCCAGCCAGAAGCAGAACAAGCCGGACGATAAGCGCCCGCCCGTCACTCCGGCCAACGGCATCAAGGGGTCGGGCAACTTCGACTGGGGTCCGGTTGATGTGAAGGACGAGGAGATGGGCGACGCGCAGGTGGTGGCCTGGGCCACAGGCGAGTTGAAGAAGCCGCGCACGAAGCCCTTCTTTCTTGCCTGCGGCATCTATCGCCCGCACCTGCCGTGGTATGTGCCGCCGCGCTACTTCGATCAGTTCGTGAAGAGTGAATTGCGGATGCCGCGGGTGAAGGATGACGACCTCGACGATGTCCCGCCCATCGGCAAGAAGTGGGCCAACCCAACTAAGGACCATGCCTCAGTATTGAAAAGCGGGAAGTATCGCGATGCCGTGCAAGCCTATCTGGCCTGCATCCGCTTTGCCGATGAGCAGGTGGGTAAGCTGCTCGACGCGCTCGACGCCAGCGCCCATGCACAGAACACCATTGTCGTGCTGTGGAGCGATCATGGCTGGCACCTTGGCGAGAAGCTGCACTGGCGCAAGTTCACGCTGTGGGAGGAGGCGACGCACAACGTGCTCATGATGTCGGCGCCGGGCGTGACGAAACCGGGCGGCCGCTGCTCGCGGCCGGTGAGTCTCATTGATGTCTACCCGACGCTGTGCGATCTGGCCGGCTTGCCGCTGCGGCCGGAACTCGAGGGCGTGAGCCTGCGACCTTTATTGCGCGATCCCTCGGCGGCCTGGGAACGTCCCGTGGTGACCACCTATTTCCGCAACAACCACGCCGTGCGCAGCGAGCGCTGGCGCTACATTCACTACGAGGACGGCACGGAGGAGTTATACGACCACGCCGTCGATGTGCAGGAGTGGACCAACCTCGCCGCCAAGCCTGAATATGCGGCGATCAAGCGCGAACTCGCGCGCTGGCTGCCGTCGGTGAATGTTGCGGAGAGCCCGCACGAGCGCGGGCTCAACTTCGAGAACTAGCCGTCAGGCGCCGAGGTCGGCGAGCAGTTTCTTCACCACGTTGCCACCGTAATTGGCTGGCCTCTGCGGCGCCCGTTTGTCCACCACGGTGATCGAACGCAGAGCCGCGGCAGCCGGTTTGGCGCGCGGCCCCATTGCGGCAATCGCATTCAACGCGGCCAGCGAAATGAAAGCGTTCGTCTTGTCGGCGGGCGCAAGCGTGAGCAGCACGTCGAGGGCGCGCTGTGCGTCGGCGTCGGAACCGTAGCGGCCAAGCGCTTCGCCCGAAGCGATTTTCACATACGGCGCGGCGTCATCGAGGCCCTTGCGGAGCGTGTCTGCATGCGCCTTCACGGCAGCGTCGCCCCTCATCAGCAGCCCCATGGCGCCCCAATAGCGGACCGCGCTGTCGGCGTCGGCCATCAGTTTCACCAACTGCCCCTCGACGCCGGGCTTGAGGGAAGAGGCCAGATCGGCCGCGGCGACGATTTTCTTCATCGGATACCGCGCCTCGTCGTGGCCCATCTCGTAGGGCGTACCCGATCCGGCGCGGGCGTGGATTTCGCCTTCCGGCAGGAAGCCGACATCGCGCACGCTGGCAACCCATTCCTGTTGAGCCTTACGCAACTTCTCCAGCACGGCGCGATGTATGGGCGAGGCGGCAAGGTTGTTGACCTCGTCGCGATCGGTCTCGAGATCGTAGAGCTCCTCGGCGGGCTTGGTCTCCCAGAACTTGCGTTGCGCGGGGTTGAGCTTGCCCTCGTCGTACATCTTCTTCCACACCGCCGTCGTGGGGGTTTCGAACATGTAGGCGATGTACTGGCCGTAGATCTTGTGCGGCATGTAGTTGCGCACGTAGACGTAGCGCTGGTCGCGCACGGTGCGCACCATGTCGAAGCGTTCGTCCATGCGCCCGCGAAAGCCGTAGTTGAACTGGCGCGGCTGCGCCGCATGCGGCCCAAGGAACGCCTGCCCCTGGTGATAGGGCTCAGGCTTGCGCCCGGTGAGGCTCATCAGCGTGGGAGCGAGATCAACAAAGCCGACCAGCCGGTCGGTGGTCCCGCCCGGCTTGTATTCCGGCGGCGCGAGGTGTTTGTACTTGTCGGGGATGTGGACCACGATCGACACGTTGAGCCCTGAGTTGAACGGCCAGCGCTTGCTGCGCGGCATGCCGGAGCCGTGATCGCCATAGAAAAAGACGATCGTGTCCTGTTCGAGCCCGTCGGCGCGCAATTCCTCCATCACCTTGCCGGCCATGCCGTCCATGGTGGTGATGTTGTCGTAGTATTGCGCCCAATCCTGGCGCACCTCAGGCGTGTCGGGATGATAGGCGGGCACGCGCGCCTTGGCCGGGTCATGCTTCCACTCATGCGGCCGCTTGCGGATCTGGCTTTCGTGCGTAATGGTGAAGTTGAAGATGGCGAAGAAGGGCTGGCCGGGGGCGCGCTTGCGCCAGTGGGCGCGGGGGCTGGACTCATCCCATACCTGGCCTGGCTCTTCGAGGTTGTAATCGGTCTTGGAGTTATTCGTGCAGTAGTAGCCGGCCTCGCGCAGCAGTTGCGGATACATCTTCTGCCCCGGCGCGAGGCGCGTTTGCGAGCGCATGTGCTCGGAGCCGTTCGATGTGGGATAGATGCCCGAAATAATCGTCGTGCGAGCGGGCGCGCACACAGGAGCATTCGACCACGCGTTCTTGTAGTAGAGCCCGCGCTTCATGAGGCCGTCGAGATTCGGCGTCACCGAGTAGTCGTCGCCGCAGCCATGCAGGTGCGGTCCCATGTCTTCGCAAGTGATCCAGAGGATGTTCGGCTTTGGGCCGGCGGTGGCCTGCGCGGCGGCCGAGGAGGCGGCGGTGAGTCCGGCGACGGCGGCCGAACCGGCCAATCCGGCAACAAAGCCTCGGCGAGTGGCGGGGGTGTTCATTGGGCAACTCCATCGATGCGGTCAAGAAGAAGGATCACACGGTCGTGCTGCTGGTTGCGGGCTTCCACGGTGCGCTCGCCGATCTTCGTCACGTAGCCGACAACAGTTTGTCCGTTGAGGTAGAAGGTGAGCCCGCGCTTGTTGGCGAGGCTCGCCTCCAGGAGTTCCTGGAAGAGAGACATGATCGCATCATATACCGCGGCGCTGCCCGAGGCAGATCGCGGAATGCGACCATGGGGTGCGATGAAGATCCTGCTGTTTGGCGCGACGGGGATGGTGGGTCAGGGCGTGTTGCGCGAATGCTTGCTCGATGCGGGGGTAACTGCTGTGCGGGTGGTGGGCCGCACGGCCACGGGCATGCACCATGACAAGCTCACCGAGCTGGTGCGCGCCGATTTGTTTGATTGCACCGGAGTCGAGGAGGAACTCACGGGCTTCGACGCCTGCTTCTATTGCCTGGGCGTGTCGTCGTCGCAGGTGAGCGGCGCTGAGTATGAGCGCCTCACCTATACGCTGACCATGGCCGTTGCCGCGAGGCTGCTACGGCTGAACCAGGGGATGACCTTCCTCTATATCTCCGGCCTGGGCACGGACAGCACGGAGCGCGGCAAGGTGGCTTGGGCTCGTGTGAAGTGGAGGACGGAGAACGCGCTGCTGCGGATGCCCTTCCGAAGCGCCTACATGCTACGGCCGGCAGGCATCGTGCCGATGCATGGCGAGGTTTCGCGGACGCCGGCCTACCGTCTGTTCTACGCGGTGTTGAAGCCGCTGATGCCGCTGCTGCGCCGCCTGATGCCGAATCAGTTTGTCACCACGGTGGAGTTCGGCCAGGTGATGCTCGCGCTCGTCCGGCGCGGAGCTGAGAAGCGCGTGCTGGAAAGCGCCGACCTGCGCGCCTATGCCGGCCGTCTCGCCCTGGTGGAAAACCACCACGCCCCTGGCTGAAATGGGCATGTAACGCGCCGACTCCGAGCGGCGTTTTACTGGGCAGGAGGCAACAACGATGGGCAAACATCTCCTTCTCACGATGGCCATGGCAGCCGCGATGGCAATTCCCGCGGCGGCGCAGTGGCGCAATGACGGTCCGGGATACCGCGGCGGCGGACCTGGCTGGGACAACCGCGGCAACGGTCGCGATGGCCGTTATGACTACGGCCGCCAGGGCATGCGCGGCAATCCCGTCGCCTCGGCCATGCGCGACCTGGAGATGATCTTCCGCCGCGCCCGCGTCGACAACCACGAAGCCAACCACTTCCGCCGCGCGTTGCAGGAGTTGAATGACTTCAACCGCAACGCCGCCCGCGGCCGGTTCGACCGCGGCAGCCTCAACAGCGCGCTGGACAACATGGGCGACCTCGCCCGCGCCGATCAACTGCATCCGCGTGACCGGCAGATCATCCGCGCCCGTATGGACGACCTGCGCCGTTTGCGCGGCTACGACGACCGCTGGTAACCGCTCGCCCGCGCCATACGGCTCGCCCGGCCCAGACAGCCCAGACAAACGAAAAGCCCCGCTGGGAGATTCCCAACGGGGCTTTCTTTTGGCAGGCAAAGGTGTCTGGGCCCATGCCGCGGGACCCGGAGGTCCCAAACTGGTGGCGGCTTAGTCGCCCATCGCGCCGACTTCTTCCTCGGCGGTTTGCTTCTTCGGCGTGGCTGAACCCATCAGGTTCTCGATGCCGACGAAGCCTTCCGGACGCTTCTCCTTGAGGACGACCTCGCGGTAGAGCTTGGCCATCTTGGCGTTCTCGGCTTCCTGCTGCACCTTCAACTTCAGGTCGCGGGCACGGATTTTTTCCTCACGGGCGTTCTTGGCGATGCCCAGGTCGTCGAGATCGGTCTGCTTCTTGAAGTTGACGTGCTCGGGGCGGAGGTCCAACTGGTGGTCAGTGGACCGGAGCGAAACGTTCTTGTTCCCGGCGAAGATTTCGTGGCGACCGTGCTGGTCGTACCACTTGGTGAGGGTGGCCGTCATGTGCATCTTCTCGATGATGTTGCGCCAGCCGATGCCCGTGTTGTAGGCGCAGAAGCTGATTTCGCCTTCCTGGGTGGCGTAGGGGATGATGCACTGTTCGGTGCGGCGGAAGTCGTAGTTGAACAGATCCTGGAACCACATGCCGGCGATGAAGAGGAAGTTCCAGCGGTCGGCGCGGCGGCGTTCGATGTCCTTCAGGCGGTTGGCGCCGTGGACCTGACCGTAGTCCTTGCCCGTGGCGCCGAAGCTCTTGTCGAACTTCTTGAGCAGGTCAGTCAGCTTGAAGTGCGTCGGCGACTCAAACGAATTGTAGTTGCGCATCAGGGCGAGGGCCATGCCGAGGATGGCGAAGCGCTTGCTGCGCCCGGCGTCGTTGACGCGCATCAGATCCTTGGAAAGCTGGTCGGCGTTCAGGAACGAGGTCACGGCCTTTGCTTCGCGCGTTTCCTTGTCCACCATCACGGCCATGCCGATGCCGCAGTTGGGGTGGCAGCCGCAGCTCATCTGGCCGAAGCTGCGCTCGGGGCCATGCACGATGTCGGCCCAGTCGGAGAAGGTCGAGACAAACGAGATCGGGAACCAGTCGCGCGTCGGCTCGCCGATGCCGGTCTGACGCTTCACGTCGTGCGCGAGGTGCGACAGCGTGTAGCGCTGCGCCATGCGGCGCTCCGGGGTCACCTCTTCGTCACGCCCGGTGAAGCTCACCGGCTGGAAGCTGAGGAACGGGATCTTCTTCGGGTTGTCGAGGGCGAACTGGACCACGTGGCCCACCTGCTCGTTGTTGATGCCGTTGACGATGGTGATCACGGGGATGATCGTGACGCCGGCTTCGTGCAGGTTTTCGATGGCCTGGATCTTCACATCGAACAGATTGCCCACAAGGCGGTGCGAGTTGGCTTCGTTGCCGATGCCGTCAAACTGCAGGTAGGCGTAGCGCAGACCGGCTTCGGCGGCCTGGCGGCTGAAGGTCTTGCTCTTGGCGAACTCGATGCCGTTGGTGGCCGCCTGCACGCTCGTGTAGCCCACCTTGCGGGCGTAGCGCACGGCGTCGATGAAGTAGGGCGAAAGCGTCGGCTCGCCGCCGGAGAACTGCACCGACATCTGGCGCCGCGGCTTGATCGAGATGGCGTTGTCGAGCAGCGTCTTCACGTCTTCCCAGGAGAGCTCATGCACGAAGCCCACCTGGTTGGCGTCCATGAAGCACGGGTCGCACATCATGTTGCAGCGGTTGGTCAGATCGATGGTGAGCACCGAGCCGCGGCCGTGGGTGATGGTCGACGAGCCGTGGTTGTGGAGCTTCTCGTCGTTGTGGGCGCGGATGTCACGGCCCGGGAACGATTCTTCGAGGTGCTTGAACATGGCCGGATCGATCGACATGACGTCTTCGAAGTGGCCGTGCTTGGGGCAGTCCTTCACCATCCAGATCTTGCCGTCGCGCTCGATGATCTGCGCTTTAATTTCGCCCACCTTCTCGTTGAGGAGGACGGTGTAGTCCTTCTTGCCGTCGAGAATCTCCTGGCGCGCTTCCCGCACACAGGTGGGGCAAAGGGAGTCCGTCGTGCGCGGCCAGCCGAGAGGGGGCTTCGTCTTCTGCCAGCTCTTGAGGAGGGGTTTGTCACTCCACTTCGGAGTGAAAGAGGGCCTTTGGTTGAACTGATTGAGCGTGTCGAAGATGTGCCAGGCGCCGTTGGCAGCCACGGTCACGACCTTTTCCACGTATTTAATCGGCTTGTGCATAATGTCGATTCTCCTCGCAGGAACCTGGTCAGAATCTGGTTGGCGGAGTCACGCGCTCGCGCGAGAGACTCTACGCCCTTACATTCGATGAGTGTAGGAAAGAGAACGGCCTGAGACCATCACAAAGTATCCAAGTGTGCGATATCGTCATTGTATGGCGAGAATCGGGGCCTGAACGGAGAGGCCCTCAATCGTCGGCTAAGCCCCTTATCTTTCATGATGATGCGACGGGAACTCCTGGCTCGGTGGGTGGCGCAGGCGGGTTTTGCCCGGGCCGGGGTGGTGGGCGCCCTTCCACTCGCTGATTTCCCCACCTACCGCGCCTGGGTGGACCGCGGCCAAGCAGGCGCGATGAGCTACCTCACGGACCATCGCGCCGAGGTGCGCAGCGATCCACGCCAACTGCTCGAGTCGGCACGGTCGATCCTGTGTGTAGCAAAGCACTACAATGGCCCGCAGGCCTACTCTACCGAGTTCACTCAACCGGAATGCGCCTGGATCTCCCGCTACGCCTGGGGTGAGGACTACCATAGCATTGTCCGTAAAGGACTTATCGATCTAGCCGGGGCAATTGCCGACGGCTTTGGCGGGCACGACTGGCGGGCCTGCGTGGACACGGCCCCGCTGCTCGAACGCAGCTATGCCCGGCTGGCCGGCCTCGGTTGGATCGGCCGCAACCAGTGCCTCATCGATGAGCGCGCGGGCTCCTGGTCCTTTCTCGGATTTCTCCTAACCAGCCACACCCTTGAGCCCGACCTCCCCCCGCCCGACCGTTGCGGCTCGTGCCGCCGGTGCATCGACGCCTGCCCCACGCAAGCCCTCGTGCCCAACCCCGAGGCGCCGGGCGGCTGGGAACTCGACGCCCGCCGCTGCATCAGCTACCTGACCATCGAACTGCGCGGCGCCATCCCCGTCGAGTTGCGCTCTGGGGTGGGGCGTCACGTCTTCGGCTGCGATATTTGCCAGGACGTCTGCCCGTGGAATGAGAGGCTCCGCCGCCAGGGCGGCATCGAGCCTGGCGAGGAGTTCGCGCCGCGAGAGGGACTGGTGGCGCCGCCGCTCGACCGCCTCGCCTCGCTCACCCCACAGGCCTTCCAATCCCTCTTCCGAGGGACTCCCGTGACGCGGGCGCGTTACCATGGCTTTCTGCGGAATGTGGCCGTGGCCATGGGCAACAGCGGCGTGACAAAGTTCCGCCCGCACCTGGAGAGCCTGGCGCGGCATGAGAACGCAATGGTGGCCGAACACGCACACTGGGCGCTGGGACGGCTGGGCACATGAGGCGGCCGGCGGGTTGGGTGATCTGCGCGGTGCTGAGTCTGCGCCTTGGAGTGGCTGAGCCGTCGCTCGAACGCCGCGGATTTGACCACTTCTACAATCTCGAATTCGACGAGGCCATCTCGACGTTTGAGAAGGCGGTCGCGGCCGAGCCCGCCTCGCCGGACGCCCGGAACCACCTCGCCCAATCGATCCTGTACCGCGAGATGCTCAAGGCCGGGGCGCTCGAAAGTGAGTTAGTCAGCGGCGGAAACGCGTTTCTGCGCCGCGAGAAAATGAACCCGTCGGCCGAGGACCAGCGGCGTTTTGACGAGGCAATCGCCCGTGCGATGTCGCTCGCTCAGGCGGTGTTGCAGGCAAAGCCGGACGACCTGGAGTCGCTCCATGCCCTCGGCATCTCCTACGGCCTGCGGGCCAACTACAACTTCCTCGTGCGCAAAGCCTGGATGGACTCGCTGCGCGACGCCACGCAGAGCCGCAAGTATCATCACCGTATTACGGAGTTAGACCCCACTTACGTGGATGCCTTACTCGTCCAGGGAGTTCATGACTACATCGTGGGCAACTTACCCTGGCACTATAAGATGCTCGGGTTTCTTGTCGGCTTCCGGGGCGATCGCGAGAAGGGCATCCGGACGCTCGAGACCGTCGCCGCGAAGGGCAACCGCACGCGCGACGACGCCGCCATCCTGCTCGCCGTGGTCTACCGCCGCGAACGCAAGTTCGGGCCCGCGATTGCGCTGCTTGACCGGCTCATTCCCAAGTATCCCCGCAACTACCTGCTGCGCCTGGAACTCGCCCAGATGCACTCGGACAACGGCAACGGCGAGGCGGCCCTGCGCGCCATCGCCGAGGTGGAGAAGTTGAAAATAGAGGCCACACCGGGCTTCGCCCGCCTGCCCGTGGAGAAGATTCTCTATTACCGCGGCACGGTGAAGTTCTGGTATCGCGACTACCCCGGCGCCATCGCCGACCTACAGCGCGTCACCACCAGGGCCGGCGAGTTGGATCCGAACACCGGCGTCACCGCCTGGATGCGCCTCGGCCAGGCGCACGATCTGCGCGGCGAACGGGAGAAGGCGCTGGAGTGTTACCGGCGCGCAGTCGCCTACGCACCGGAATCAGGCGTTGCCAGGGAGTGCCAGAGTTACTTGCGCCGGCCATTCCGCAGAACCGACGAGTAAGTCCGGCGGCTTCGACTTAGAAGTACAGCTTGGCGCCCAACTGGATGACGCGCACGGTGAGCCCCTGCACACCGCCGCCCACTTTGCCGAAGTTGACCGAGCGGATTCCGCGGTCCACCGAGCCGGGTTCGATGTTGTAGTGGTTGGGCAGGTTGTAGAACTCCGTGCGAAACTCCACGCGCCGCGTTTCGCTGATGCGGAACTGCTTGTTGACGGAGAGGTCGATGTTGAACACGCCGGGCAGGCGGATGGCGCCGGTGCGCGGGGCGTTGCCGTAGCGTCCGAACGGTGTCTGGGCAAAGGCGGCGGTGTTGAACCAGCGCTGGAACGTGCGTTCGCCGGGGTCGAGGTTCGGGTTCTGTCCGGCCACCATGTCGGGCCGCGAGCCGACGCCGGTGCCGGTCGTGTCGATCCCGTAGGAAATGTCGGAAGCAAAGCCGCTCTGGGCGACGATGATGCTCGACAGTTGCCAGCCGCCGGCGAGGGTCCGCACCAGGGGCGAGGCGCCATTGAACAGGGGCAGGTCGTAGACGAACGACTGCACGAAGCGCTGCGTCACGTCGAAGCCGCACAGCGAGCGTTCATTGGCCAGGTCGTAGATGTTCTGGATGCCGCCGATGAAGGAACCGCCGCCGATGTCGGCGCCGATATCGCTCGGCCCGGAGATGCACTTGGACCAGGTGTAGGCCGTAAGGGCGGTGAGGCCGCGCGCCATGCGCCGGTCGGCGCGCACCTGGAGCGAGTGATAACTCGAGTTGCCGATGGACTTGTCGCCTTGAATGGCACGCAGGAACGACTGGTTGGGGCGGCGCGCATTGATTGAGGCCAGCCCCGGCGTACGCGGGTCCACCACCTCAAATGGCCGGTTCATCGCCGGCAGCGTGACGCTCAACCGGGTCCCCTTCGAACCGACATAGCCGGCGTCGAGCAGGAAGCCGGCTAGGGTCTGTGTCTGCAGCGTGAAGTTCCACTGTTGGATGTAGGCATCGCGATAGTCGGGGTCGTTTGAGGGTACGGCGTTCAGCACGAAACCGGGGGCGCCGACGCGGCGGAACGGGTCGTTGAGGAAGACATCGGGCGAACCCGCCGCGGCGCCGACGATCGAATAGCTGCTCTTGGCCTGCGAGGATTCCGTGTTGCCGAACGGCGCGTTGGGGTGGATGTGGTTGTAGTAGATGCCGTAACCGGCGCGGACCACCGTCTTGGGAACAAATGACGGCCGCCAGGCAAGACCGATGCGCGGGCCGAAGTTGTTCTTATCGCCGCGCACCATGCGTGAGAAGGCCGCCGTAGCGGGCGTCACCAGGCGCGTGACGAAAAGCCCGTTCTGTTCGATGTTGGCCATGCGGCCCTGGGAATCGAAGAGCGGCTGGAGGTAGTCGTAGCGCATACCCAGGTTTACGGTGAGGTTGGGCAACACCTTCCAATCGTCTTGCACATAGTAGCTCTGCCACAAGGCCTTCAGGTCGGTGTTGGTGTGGTCCGGATTGATCTCGGCGGACTTCACGTAGCCGAGCAGGAAGTCGGCCATCGCCGAGCCGGTGTAGGTGCCGTCGAAGGAGAAGGTCCCGCGCGGGTTGCGCGCCTGCTCAAAGGTGAAGCCACGCTGCACGAAGTCGGCGCCGATCTTGATGAAGTGCTTGCCGCGCTGCATCGACAGAATGTCGTTGAAGTTGAAGACGGCGTTGGCGCGCACGCGCGGGCCGATCTGGCGCTGGATGTTAAACACGCTGAAGCCGCCCTCAGGACCGTTCAGCGAGATGCTCGGCGGGCCGTAGTCGATCGGCAACTGCGAGGCCAGCGGGATCTTCATCTCGTTGGCGATGTTGAATTCCGGCTTGTTCGTGGTGCCGAAGATTTCGTCCTCGGTCATGTCGTTCCACCCAAAGCGGGCTTCGTTGACGATGGTGGAAGTGATCATGCGCGTCCAGGTGCCGGCCAGATTTTGCGTCCGCGAGTCGTTGTCGCGAACGTCGTTGCCCCAATAGGGCGTGCCTTTCTCCACGGTGGAGTTCCACAGATAGCGGAACGAGAGGGCGTCCTTGTTGGTGAGCGTGTGGTCAATCCGGTAGGTGTAGTTGTCCTGCGTGGCCACGGCGCTCAGCGGGTTGTTGATGAAGTTGAAGTTGCCCACGCTCGTGTTCGGCGCGGGCGTGTATTTGAGGAAGGTCACCGCCTGCTGGCTGATGAGCGAGCGGGGAATCTGGTTATTGACAATCCCGACGTTGAGCGGATCCTTGAGCGTGATTGGCGCGCCGGTGCGGGAGTTGGTGAGCTTGCTGAAGTCGCCGTTGCGCATCTCCGAGGGGGGCACGAGGCGGTAGCCCGCCGCGGAGCCGGAGGCGAGGCGTCCGCTCTCCCAGTTAAAGAAGAAGAAAGTACGGTCCTTGCCGTTGTAGATTTTGGGGATGTACACCGGCCCGCCGACGTTTGCGCCAAACTGATTGCGGTTGAGCCGCGGCGAGGTGGCGTCGGTCTTGGCAATAGCATTGTAGGTCTGCGTCAGCGCATCGTTGCGGTTGAACTCCCACAGCGTGCCGCGCAGGGCGTTGCTGCCGCGGCGCGTCAGAATGCTCACCTGGCCGCCGGGCGAGGCGCCGTACTCGGCGGAGTAGGTAGAGGTTTCCACGCGGAACTCGGAGAGGGAATCCACCGAGAGGGCGAACGGATAGCTGAACGCATCGTAGTCCATGAACTCGACGCCATCGAGATAGAAGCGGTTGTTCGTGTCGCGCGCGCCGTTGGCCGACATGGCGGTCTGCCCGAAACTGCGCGAGGTTTCCCCGATCGAACCGCGACCGCGCCGGACGGTGATCGAGCCTGGCGTGCCCGGGTTCACGCCGGGGATGAGTTGGGCCAATTGAACAAAGTTGCGGCCGTTCAGCGGCAGGTCGACGATCTTCGAGCCGTCGATCACCGCGCCCACACTGGCCGACTCGGTCTGTAGCGCCGCCGTCGACGCGGACACATTCATCGTCTGCGTCACCTCGCCCAACTCGAGCACCAGGTCCAGGCGCGCCGTCTGCCCCACTTGGAGTTCGAACGCCTCCACCTGGTAGGTGCGAAACCCCTTCGCCGTCGCCGTGAGCGTGAACCTGGCCGACGGCAGGAAAGGAATCGAATAGCTGCCGGTGACGTCGGTTGTGGTTTCCCTCACCACATTCGTGGCGACATTCTGCAGCCGGATGGTGGCCGATGGCACAGCCGCGCCACTGGCGTCGACCGCTGTTCCTACGACTGTAGCTGTGGTTTGCTGGCCCCAGGCGGCGAGCGTAACAAGACAGGCGAGCAGGCACACTTGAATTGTGAGCTTCATGGCTACCGATAGACTCCTTCCGGCCCATGGTCCTTCGCCAGCGTGCCGGGCACAAGCGAATTCTCCGAGAATTCTCGGAGAATGGAGTCGGCAAGTCTTTTGTTTTGAATTAGATTTCACACATTCCCCCTGGGTGCTAGAATCGGGGGCATGAGGGAGCACAATGCTGGTGTCGAGCCCGTCGCTACACCGCATTCGGTGTCCCCGGACGAACGTTGGGCCCTGGTTGCTCGGCTTTGTTCTTCCCCTCACCTGCACCGCTCGACACGCCTTAAGGAACTGCTGCATTACGTATGCCGGCGTAGCTGGAACGAGGGGGCCGACGAGATTCGCGAGCACGAAATCGGTGTCGCCGTCTTCCAGCGTCCCCACGATTACGACTCGGCCCAGGACACGATCGTGCGCGTCCAGGCGTCGCAGTTGCGGAAGCGTCTGGAGCGATATTTCGCGGAAGACGGGCGAGCCGAACCTGTGCTTTTGGAGTTGTCCAAGGGCACCTATGTCCCCCTCCTTCGGGAGCGCGAGGAACCGCTCATGCTCCCTCCGCAAGCCCTGCCTCCCCCGGCAGAGAGGAATTGGCGCGGACTCGTCTGGGTGCTTGCCTCGGCGTGCCTGATTCTGTCGGCGGCCTGCGGCTGGCTGCTCTATCGCCAGAACGCCGCGGCCACTCCTCCCACGGCAGGCCCGAGCGTGCGGCAGTTCTGGTCTGCTTTTGCCGCTAATGGCGCAGAAACCTACCTCGTCGTGGCCGACTCCTCCTACGCCGCCCTGCAGGACGCCGTCGAACGCTCGATCGGCATCGATGAATATGTGCGCCGGGGCTATGAGGCAGAGTTTCAGCGCGACAGTCTGCCGCCCAAGTATGGCGACCTGTTGCGCTACCTCATGGCCCGGCGCTACACCTCGCTGGCCGACGTAATGGTGGTGCGCCGCATCACCGAAGCGCGCCTGCTCAATCCCGCACGCACCTCGGTGGTTCACACGCGCGACCATAACATCCGCGCCTTCCAATCCGGCAACCACATCCTCATTGGCTCGCAGCGCGCCATCCCGTGGGTGAACCTGTTTGACCGCAACATGGACTTCCACCTCTATGACGGCAAGGAGGATTTTCACCTCAAACACGACACGCGCGATTCCCGCGTGTGGGTGGAGAACCGCCGTCCGCGGCCAGGCGAACTACCGCGCTACATCAGCCAGTCGCGCGGCAGTGAGGGGACTGAGGGATACGCCCTGCTGGCCTGCCTGCCCAACCTCGGGCGCACAGGCAATGTACTCATCCTCGCCGGATCCGATATGACGAGCACCGAGGCCGCCGGCAGTTTGCTCACCACCGAAAGCTTCCTGGCCGATCTGCTCCAGCGCCTTCCCGCCGCCAAGGCGTCCGGCGCGCCCCACTTCGAAGCCCTGCTGCGCACCACCCGCGTGGAAAGCTCGAACCGCGGCTTCGAAATCGTAGCGCTTCATCCGCACTAAGTCCGATTCGCGGAACTTCCGCATCCACCCGGCCGTTTCCCAGAAGGAAGGCGGTTCACGCAACCGCCGGGAAGGTGCCACATGAAACAGACTCTGAGTAGCGAAGGCTCCGGCGTTGAGGCGAGGCCTGCCGGTCCGAGCGTCGCTCTTCAGTTTGGCGGCAAGCGGGTGGCCTGCCCCATCTGCGGGGAAACAGACTTTGCGGCCCGCAAGGTGATGCTCAACACGCGCAAGCTGACCTTCTTCAACCTCGATTTCCTGAACAAGACGGCGACCATCTACCGCTGCCTGCGCTGCTCGCACCTGTTGTGGTTTGAGGATTGAGCTATTGGCTGGCGTGGCAGAAGTCGCAGCCGTTGGGGGCGTTGCTCTCGGCGTGGCAATCCATGCAGTCTTTCATGTTCAGCAGGCGCGCTTTGGCCGTCACCGCCATGGAGGCGACTTCGCCGTGGCAGGTGGCGCACCCGATCTTGGCCTCCTGCGTGTGTGAGGCGTGGTTGAACCAGACGATCGGCATCAAGCGGTAGACGCGAATCCACTCCACGGCCTTCTTGTCGGCCGCCGCCCTGGCCAGCTTGGCGATCTCGGGCGAGTCCTTCTTCACCGAGGTGTGACAGCCCATGCAGAAGGCCTCTTTCGGGAAACCCATCGAGAAACCTTCGCCCGCCTCGGTGGGTTTCATGGCGTGACAGCCCTTGCAGTTCAATCCGAGGGCGAGGTGTGTCTTGTGCGAGTAGGCAATGGGCTGCGCCGGAGCGTAGCCGACAGGGTCGGTCTTTAACTCATCGTCGGCGAAGACCACGAGCAGCGGCAGAGCCGCCAGCAGGATGAGGAAAAGCGCGCGCTTCATCACTTATAGGCTAAACGCAATGAACTCGTCGGAGGCGGGCGAGCCTTCCTTGCCGCCGCAGGCCGCCACCACCAGGTATTGCTTGCCGTTGGCTTCGTAAGAGCACGGCGTAGCAAATCCGGCCGACTCCAGGCGGTGCTCCCACACCACCTTGCCCGAATCGCTCTCATAGGCGCGAAACACACGGTCAAACGTGCCGCTCATGAACACCAGGCCGCCGGCGGTGCAGATGTTGCCGCCATGAGAGCTCGTGCCAGTCTTGGGAATCCCCTTGGCTTTCAGTTCAGGGAACTCGCCGTTTGCCACGCGCCAGGCGAAATCGCCCTTGTCGCAGTCGATGGCCGTCATGTAGCCCCACGGCGGCTTGATGCCCGGATAGCCGTTCTGGTCGCGCAGGTCGTTGCGCTTGGTGAGTTGATAGCGGTAGGGCATGCCGGGCTTGGCGTCGGCGAAGGCGACAATGTTCGAGGTGTCGTCGGAGCTGACAAATACGCGGTTGCGCTTGGGGTCGAATGAGCAGCCGCCCCACAGCGGACCGCCGCGGAAGCCGGGGTGCACGAGGTAGCCGCCCTTGGCGTTAGGCGTGTAGATCGGTCCGCGCTTGATGCCCTGCAGGATGTCCTTCACATAGGCGTTGGCCTCGGGCGAGATGTCGGTGATCCACTCGTCCTTCCACCCCTGGCGCGAAATGGCCGGGGGCTTGGAGGGGAAGGGCTGCGTCGGATGGAGGCGCTCGCCTTCGAGGTCCGACTGCGGCATCGGCCGCTCCTCCACCGGCCAGATGGGCTGCCCGGTTTCGCGGTTGAGGAACCACATCCATCCCTGCTTGGTGGGTTGCACGACGGCGTCGATCAGCTTGCCGCCGTGGCGCATGGTGATCAGCGCGGGTTGCGCCGGCAGGTCCATGTCCCATACGTCGTGGTGGACGATCTGGTAGTGCCACTTGCGCTCACCGGTGAGCGCGTCGAGGGCCAGCACGCAGTTTCCAAAGAGGTTCGCGCCCTTGCGGTTGCCGCCGTAGAAATCGAACGCCGGCGAACCGATGCCTGCGAAGACGAGCCCCCGCTTGGGGTCGACGCTCATCCCGGCCCAGTTGTTCGTGCCGCCGGTGGAGAGCCACGAGTCGCCTTCCCAGGTATCGTTGCCGAACTCGCCGGGACGAGGCACGGTGTGGAAGATCCAGCGGCGTTTACCGGTCTTGGCATCCCAGCCGCGAATGTGGCCGGGCGCTTCGGGATACGGTCCCTCGCCGCCACCGCCGCCGGTGATGATCACGTCTTTATAGACGACCACCGGCGAGGTGTGCTTGAACGAGAGATTGCGCATGTCGTGGTCGAACTCTTCCTTGAGATCGAGCACGCCTTTGTTGGCGAAGGTCTCCACAAGCTGGCCGGTCTTGGCGTTCACGGCGATGAGGGTGTCCTGGTAGCAGGAAAAGATACGCTTGTCGTCGCCCTCTTCCCAGTAGCAGACGCCGCGGTTGTTGCCGGGCGAGCGCCGCACAGGCCGTCCCATTGATGGGTCGAACGACCACAGCAGCTTGCCCGTGGCGGCGTCGAGGGCCTGCACCTTCACGCGCGGCGTGGTGATGTACATCACGCCATCGACGACAATCGGCGTGCACTCGCTCGCCGTGGCCGGGCGCAGGTTGGCGTCGCCGGTCTTGTGGACCCAGGCCACCTTCAAGTTCTTCACGTTGGCAGGGGTGATCTGCTCCACGGGCGAATAGCGCGAGGCGTGGGCGTCGCCGGCATACCAATTCCATTCGCGCTCACGCGGCGTGGCGGCGAGGGCGCGCGGACCAGGAATCAGGGCGGCGGCTGCGGCCGATTGGATCAGAAAGCTGCGGCGTTGCATAAAGGGGAGACTGTATCAATCAGACGGCAGGGCTTGCAACGGCGTTACCGGGAGAGAGAAGATGGCGGGGTTATGTTGAACCGGCGACAATTCACGGGGGCAGCCGCTGGCGCGGCGATCACGGGCGCGGGCATGGCTCAGAGCGGAGCCCGAAAGCCCAACATCGTCTTCATCTTCTCCGACGACCATCACTACCAGTGCCTGGGCGCGGCGGGAAACCCGCACATCCAGACGCCAAACCTTGATCGCCTGGCCGCGCACGGCGTGAACTTCACCCATGCCATGATCAGCACCTCACAGTGCTGCCCGTCGCGCGGGGTTATGCTCTCCGGACTGGAGACCTACCAGAGCGGCCTGCAATCCAACGGCTACACGGCCTTCAAGCCCGGCTACCCGCCCACCGTCATCGAGCAACTGCGCCGCTCGGGCTACGACACCAACCTCGTCGGCAAGTGGCACATCACAAACATGCCCAAGGACTGCGGCTTCGCCAGCGCCCCGCTCTGGCTGCGCGGCGGCGGCAGCAAGTATGTCGACCCCATGCTGCGCCGCGGCCTTGACGGCAAGGACGAGGAGACCAAGGGCCACATCACCGATCTGTTGACCGATGCCGCCGTGGGGGTCATCGAGAAGTCGTCGAAGGAAAAGCCGTTCTTCCTCTGGCTCACCTACAACGCGCCGCACACGCCGTGGACCGCCGTCGAGCCCTACAAGTCGCAATACGCCGGCAAGGCGCAACCGCCGCCCGCGCATCCCAGCGGGGGGCAAGCCCTTCGACTGGGCCACCTATTACGCCGTGATTTCGCACCTCGATGCCGGCGTGGGCCGCGTGATCGCAGCGTTGGAAAAAGCGGGGCAGTGGGAGAACACGCTCGTCTTCTTCATTGGCGACAACGGCTACCTCTGCGGCACCAGGGGCTCAACGGCAAAGTCCATCCCTGGGACGAGAGCGTGCGCGTGCCCTACATCGTTTCCGGCGGCGTTGTGAAGGCGCGCGGCAAGCAGGGCGCGCCGGTTTGCTCCATCGACGCCCCGGCCACCTGGATGGACTTCGCGGGCGTGAAGCCAGCCTACAAGTTGTCGGGCGTGACGCTGCGCGAGGAACTCATCGACGGCCATTCGCGCCACGAGCATGGCTTCGCCGTGTGGAACGACGGGCGCCCCGAGGGGCTGGCAATCAAGGTCGCCGTGGAACCGTACCGGCTGGTCCGGACGCGCTTCTACAAGTACATCCTCTGGGAGTCCAAGCGCGAGGCGCTGTATGAGCCCGACAAGGACCCCGGCGAAGTGCGTAACCTCGCCGAGAAGCCATCGCGCCTGCACAAACAGGTGATCGCCGAGATGCGCGGCGCGCTGGAGGAACGCATGGTGGCGACCGACGACCCGGCGCGCGCATGGATGCGGTAAAGCGGACAGTCCTCTTCGCCACACCGCCCAAGGGCGGCAGTTTGCGCGACGCGCTCCCGGTGGTGGAGCGGTTGTGGCGGAGGCACGTGGGCGAGCGCGCCACGTTAACGCTGGGGTGGGGCGCCGAACGCGCTATTCCCGTCGACGCGGGCATCGAGGAACTGGGAGCCTGGCTCGCGCGATGGGAATCGGAGCGGCGTCTGGTGCTGGGCGAAGGCGATGTGCACGTCGATGCGCCCGGCTGCCAGGTACTCTTTTGCCACGACGCCGACTTGCACATCGAAAGCGCCGACTCAGCCTTGTTGTCAGAGGCGAAGGCAGTCTTCACCGCCCTGTGCTGGCAATGCATAGAAGCGGAGAAGCGCGAACCGCCTCTATAGCTCCTTGGCGGCCTGCCCCGGCACGAGGATTCCCGGCGGCAACTCGAGAAGGCGGATGTTGCGGAAGTGGATCTTCGCGCCCTCGCTCTCCAGGCAGAGATACCCCTTCTTCTGCGTCGACTTGGCAATGCCGTTGACGAATTTCCCGTTGATCGAGAGCTTGATGGTGCCGTCGACGGCCACCACCTCGTAGGTGTTCCATTCGCCCTTGGGCTTGCAGCGCGACTCAAACGAGAAGCTGCGTTCGCCGCGCGGATTGTCGGGGATGGTCTTCACACCGCCTACGCCGAAGAGCTCGCCCGTCACGTAAGCATGCGGTGGCGTGATACCGTCCTTCACGTGCAGCGACGGCCAGCCGAGCTCCAGCATCTGCACCTCGACGCCGTTGGGCAGACGGTTGCGCTCGCCCGGCACGGCGTCGGACCACACGAACACGCCCGAGTTGCCGCCCGTTTCGGTGTGCATCCATTCGATGTGCAGGATGAAGTTCTCATACTGCCGGGCGCTGCGCATGACGCCGATCGGCTGGCCGGAGCAAACCAGTTCGCCGTTCTGCACGGACCAAGTGTCGGGGGCCGTATTCACGGGCACCCAACCGCTGAGGTCGCGGCCGTTGAAGAGGTCGACCCATTCCGGCGTGGGCACCGCCGAGGCGGGCACGAAGAAGGCGGCGAGGGCTACGGTTGCTGCGCAGGCGAGGATGGCTTTCATGCGTTCACTCCACTGATGTCGATGAGGTATTGCTGGCGGCCGCCGTTGTGCGGCGAGTCAATGACGACCTTCTTGCCGTCGGGCGAAAAGCGGGGGTGGGTGTCGCAGCGCCATTCGCCGGTGTAGGCAGGCGGCGAAGGAAACCCGCCGAGTTCGGTGCGCTTGCCGCTGGCGACGTGGTAGAGGTAGACGTTCTGGCGGCGCTGCTTGTCGGGATAGGTGTCGTTGAGAATCCACTTGTTTCCGGGCAGGTAGGTGCAATGGCCGTTGACGGTCATGACGCCCTCGCCGACGACGGGCGCCTCGCGCGTGCGGTCGCGAAAGAGGATGAATTTGTCGCCTGAGGCCGGCGTCCAGGCCCAGGCGAGAATGTGTTCGTCATCGCGCCAGATGAAGTGCGAGGTCTTGCCATAGGGGTCGAGTTCGTAGAGATCCTTGCCCGCGGCCGAGGCGGTGAAGAGGCGGGTATTGAAGCTGGTCTGGCCCGGATTCCGCCAGCGGTGCAGGAAGATGAAGCGCGCACCCGAGGGCGAATAGAGCAGGTGGTTGAACCAGTGCTTGGCGCCGGGCTTGGGCGCGGCCTCCTGAAACGAGTGCGGGATCGCCGCCACCTGGGAAAAGGAGAGAATCAGCTTCGATTCTCCTGATTTCAGATCGAGCGACCAGATGCCGGCGTCGTCCGGCATCGCCACGTCCGGGCGCGGATCGGCGATGCCCGTATAGCCATAGCCGGGCCGGGTGTCGTTCAACCGGCGGAAATCGGGATAGACGGCGTGCCTGCCGTCAGGCGAAAGGGAGTAGACCGGCGCGGGCAGCGTGCGCCGCTTGCCTGTGTTCGCGTTCACGATCACACTGGCGAAGCGGTTCCCTTCGCGGACGTTCCAGATCACCTCGTCGCGTGAGCCGGGAATCCACTGCAGCATGCAGCCTTGCTGCCAGTTCCAGGCCTTCGTCGAGCCCAACTCGCGATAGGCGTCGCCGCTGGCCGTGTCGATGACGCCGACGCGGATCTCGTCCTCAGGCTTCGGCGAGCGGCCTTCAAAGTCCACCTGGTTGGTGAGCACAAGCGCGAGGTGGGGTCAAACTGCAGCTTGTCGTAATAACCGAACCAGTGGAAGCGCGGCCCGCGCGTGATCTGGCGGACCGGGAAGCCCGCCTGTTGCGCGGCGAGGAGGAGCGGGCTGGCAAGCAGCCCTCGGCGAGTGATCACTCGCCAAGTGTATGCGTCCTGGGGAGCGGGGATCAAGGCGGTCCACCGGGCGGCTGCCCATTTCCGTCACGGGGGCAATTGGTTGGGGCGCGTGGTGAGAGCTGGAGTCCTGGTTTGGACTGTTGCCGCCGCGCTCGCAAGGCGCGGTGAAACCAGACGCCAACCCGGCGTCAGGCCGCCAGTTCCCCCCTGGCCCCATTGGCCCGCAACCGTTCGCGCTGGAGGTGCCGTAACTCCCGTAACGCGGAGCGCAGCAGGCCGTCGATCATGCGGACCTCGCTCGCCGTTGTTCCAGGAGGAAACGAGGCGATCATCTTCAAATAGCCTTCGGCCTCCTCGGCGAAGAAGTGCTCCAGAGCGCCGGTAGGTTCCAAACAGGCCAGAGGCGGGGCCGGTGGTCGGGTTGTGTCGGACATGTGAGGGCTCCTGAACGGGAATCGGGGAGGAGGCGCGATGGGCGCCTCCTCCCCGTTACTTCCAGCATAGCAGCCCTTAGCCCAAGAGATTCCCCTCAAGTAAATGATATTAAACAACATATTGCATGTAATCATAATGGGCCTTAGGGGGTACTTTCGCTCTGGTACCGCGTATCAGGCGGCCCCGCCGGGTGCCTAGGGAGAAACGACCGGGGCGCCTAGGTATGCAAATAGAGAACACCCGATTTACGGCTCTCCCACCTTTCTTCACACTGAGGACAGAGGGATCAGTAAGTGAAACGAAAGATTGGGAATTTCTTCCTATTGGCGGCCACAGCCCTGGCCTGCCATGCCACACCCATCACCTCGCTGATGAACACGGGAGTGGGGGCGGCGGGCAATGGTCTGGTCGACCCGAACTGGGAGGTACGGCAGGGGGCGGATCCCTTCGTGAGTGCGTATCGCACGACCTCTCCGGGGTTCCCCTTCGGCAGTTGGATGGCCAACTCATTGACGTCGATGTGGGTGAGTCCTCGCGCAAGCTATCCGGGGTCAGGCTCTGACGCGGGCGGGCTGTGGGAGTTCCGCACGGAGTTCGATCTCACCGGTTTCCTGCTCAGCACGGTCACCGTCCAATTCCGCGTCGCCACCGACAACCGTTTCGACGGCTATCGTGTGAATGGCGGCCCGGTCGTGTTCCCAGGTGCGCACGCGAGTTTTACGGCCTTCTCCCCCTGGTACGCGGTGAACCCTTCCGATTTGTCGCCTGGGGCGAACACGCTCACCATTCTGGTCTACAACGTTCCCCAAGCGACGGGAAATCCGGCCGGCTTGCGTGTGGAGTTCAACGCCCAAGGTACCGAGGCGCCCGAACCGTCGACCGCGGCGATGATGGGCCTGGCGCTTGCTGGATGGGCGTTGCTTCGTTGCCGGCGGTGAAGTTTGGATTCCGCCCGGCTATAAGCCGGTTCCTGTACCGCCCCGGCTTGCACCGGAGCGGCGGCAGCCATTCCTCTCGGCCCGCCATTGCTGACGGGCTCCAGCAACCTACCCGGGAGTTGTAACGGCGCGGGCCGCGCCATCCTCCCCTATTTGGTCTTGCTCCACGTGGGGTTTTCCCTGCCGGCGCGCGTTACCGCGGCCGCGGTGCGCTCTTACCGCACCTTTTCACCCTTACCCCGCGGGCCGAAACCCGCGTGGCGGTACATTTTCTGTGGCACTATCCGTAGAACGCAGTTTTGACCGCGCCCCCCCGGCCGTTAGCCGGCACGCTGCCCGATGGAGACCGGACTTTCCTCGGCGACCCGCCTTTCCCCTTGCGGGTCCAGGCTAAGGACGACGCGGCTGCCCGCTGGGCGGAATCCATCCTAATTGTCGCACGAGGTGAGCGAGGTGGCCGCCGGTTAGCGGAGGGCGGCGATCCTCATGAGGCCGCTATCAGTGGACTCGAATAACGTTCAAAGGGAAGGCGTTCAAAGACTGCTGCGCTTCCCTAGCGGCGCGAGGGAGCGGTGGGACCGTCCCCCTTACGTTGGACTCGCGGAACGGGAGCAGGGCAAAGACCTGATCGTCTGGACTGAAGGGGAGGAACTCAGCAATCTAGGAGCCCAGCCACCACATCCCTGTGCCGACTCCCGGGCGAGCTTCCGACTTCACTTCCAACCGCTCGCGGGCACACCCCAGAGCCCACCGCTGGTGTGACTCGACTTGAGAAACGGACTTGCCGCTGGCCGGCCTCCGGGAATGCCATGGGGAGAGGCCGGGACGTGGCAAGTGACCGCCGGTGGTCATAAATCGCTCTCTGGTAAGGCCATCGAATGGGCGGAATTCAATCGCTCGTGGCGGCAAAGAGGGCTATGCGCTCAACGGGATTGCCGGCTTTTCGGAGCCGAAGTTGATTTGGCATTGGGCGTGCTTGCCAGCTGTGGGTACTGAAATCATTGTGAGTGAATCTCTACGGATGGCCCATGGAACTACCGATGGAGCGAGAAGTACCGATGTCCATCCTGCGTAAGTTGTAGTAAACTAATCGAATCGGAGGGAGAGTCGTAATAGAACTCTCAATTCAGGTACCCGCGTCAACATGGAACCAGGAGAAATCTCGTGACACATAGGAAACTGGCAGCGTTGCTCATAGCACTGCTCCTCTCTTGCGCCACACTATTCGCGCAAGGTGAGGGCCCTCAAGTGAATGCCAGCAAGGACGACTGGGAGGAGATCAACTTCGAGACCAACTCGGCCAAGATCTCTGATGGATTCCCCACCCTGCTGCGCATGGCCGAGCTGCTGAAAGGCAACCCCGGCTGGCGCTTAAAGGTGGAAGGACACGCCGATTCGCTCGGCTCGCATCCCTTTAACGACAAGCTGGCGATGAACCGCGCCAAGGCGGTGAAGGCATTTTTGGAAAAGTACGGGGCCAACCCGAACCAGACCACGGCGTCGGCTCAAGGCAAGCGCGCGCCGAAGGTGGGCAATGAAACCAAGGAAGGCCGGTTTGTGAACCGGCGCGTGCAGATGACGTTGACCGACGACAAAGGCAACGTCGTGAAGGCCAACGCCGGCGCGGGCGATACCGTGTCGGCCATGGAAAAGCACGCCAAGAAGATGGAGGAGTGCTGCGACCTGATCCTGAAGCGGCTCGACAAGCTGGAGGAGATCCTAGCCGAGTTGCGCCAGTTGAAGGACGACCACCGCAAGATCCTCGATGAGCTGGCCGCCATGAAGCGCGGCGGTGTGGGCTCGGGTGCGGCGGGCGCGGCGGGCGCCGCTGGTGCGGCAGGCGCGAGCGCGGCCCCCAGCCAAACGCAGTTGACCCAGATGGCTGAGTCGGCCGCCAAGAAGGCCGTCGACGAGATGCGCTCCAGTTCGCCGAAGTTCTCGCTGCTTGGCTTGAACGTGGGTCCGGACGGCTCGGGCGATGTGACGATGACCGGCCGCGCGCGCTACTTCGCGCCGTTCGGTACGCGCAGCGCCGTGCAGGCCCAGGGTGAGTACATGTACTTCCGCGACCGCCGCGAAGGCCAGTTCGACCTCGGTTTGGTGAACCGCTGGAAGGACATCCAACTCGGCAGCTTCGCCAGCTTCAAGAACGTCTGGATGAAGGGCATGGACAACACCGGCACGCTCGGCCAGGCCAGCTTCACCGCTGACTACCTCTTCGGCCAGGGCAAGATCGGCCTGTTCGGCGTGAAGACCTTCCTCAACGACGCGGTGATCAAGACTGTTGCCCAGCGCAACCTCGTCACCGAGACCTACCTCCACGCCGTCGATCAGCTCGGCGCCTCGGGCACCGTGGCCCTCGGCCGCAGCGAGAAATCGCCCTGGGTGGAAGGCAACATCGGCTGGCTAAAGAGCGCCGGCGGCAACAAGAAGGCCGGCGGCACCGCCCGCCTGGTCTTCCCGGTGAACAGCTACTTCGCCGTGTCGGCCGAAGGCGGCGTGAACGAGACTCTCATCGGCTCAAGCAACAACGGCCGCGCCGTGTTCGGCATCCTCTTCGGCAATTACATGCACCCGAAGGAATTTGCCGCCGCCGATCATCCGGTGCCGGTCGACATTCCGCGCGTGCGCTACGAGATGCTCACCCGCACGCGCCGCACGGGCAACGACCCGCCGGTGCCGGTGGTGAAGGACCTGCTCGGTGTGAAGGCCGGCACGATCCAGTTGGACGCCTCGGATTCCTACGATCCGGATGGCGACCCGATCACGTTCCAGTGGTCGCAGGTGGCCGGTCCGGCGGTGACTCTGAGCGGCGCCAACACGGCGCGGCCGAGCTTCTCAGCGAATGAAGGCCAGATGTACGGCTTCCGCGTGCTGGTGGCCGACGACAAGAACGCCCAGGCCATCGCCCGTGTGACGGTAACCACGCAGGAAGCGCCGCGCGTGCGCATCCTCCGCTGGACGGCCAACCCGACCCTCATCCAGCGCGGTGAGAGCTCGACGCTGAACTACCTCGTCGAGAACGCCACTTCGGTGTCGATCACCGACGTCACGCAGAGCCTCAACCCGCAGTCGGGCGCGGTGAGCGTGTCGCCCACCCAGACCCGCAGCTACACGCTGACGGCGCGCAACGCCACCAGCGAGGAAACCGCGGTTGTGGTCGTGGCCGTGGAACGCGTCCAGGCGCGCTTCGTGAGCTGCTCGGCCAGCCCGGCGACCATCCTGCCGGGTGAAGCCGCCACCATCAGTTGGAACAGTGAAAACGCCCGCAGCGTGGAAGTGGTGGGTGTCGGTACGTACGCGCCGGTCGGCTCGGCCGTCGTGACGCCGGCGCAATCGACCACCTATACGCTGATCGCCCGCGGCGATGGCGGTGAGGCCACCTGCACGGCTTCGGTGAACGTGCAGACGGGCAACGCCCCGATCATCACCTCATTCAAGGCCGAACCGATGGAGATCGTGGAAGGCGACAAGTCGACCCTGAGCTGGGCCGTGCAAGGCGCCGATACGATCGAGATCACGGGCATTTCCAGCCCCGCCCCGACGGGCTCGGGCGACGTGATGCCGGCCACGACCACCACCTATACGCTGACGGCGACCAACCGCTTCGGCAGCTCGGTTGCCAACGCGACCGTGAACGTGATTCCGCGCGTGAAGGTGATCTCCTTCACCGCCAATCCCAACCAGATCACGACGCCGGGCTCACCCGTGACGTTCGCCTGGACCACGGAGAACGCCGTTGAAGTGTTCATCACCGAGGGCATTGGAGCGCGCCAGCCTAACGGTTCGCTCACCAACGCCGGTCCGATCAAGACGACCACCTACCTGCTCACCGCCATCGGCCGCGGCCGCAACAACACGGCCCAGGCCATGGTTTCGGTGACCGTTGACACGGGCACGACTCCGCCCAACCGCCCGCCGACGGCCTTTGTGCCGATTTCGAGCTTCCTGACGCCGCTGCGCCAGGTGGTGCTGAACGGCTCGGGCTCGTTTGATCCCGATGGCGGGCCGCTCACCTACGAGTGGCGCAGCCTCGACGGCAAGGCCACCGTTCTCAGCCCGAATACGCCCATCACCCAGGCTATCCTCGAGGACTCCAATCACAGGGACTTCGAGTTTGAGCTGAAGGTGACCGACGCGCAGGGCCTGAGCGGGACCACCGTCGTCCGCGTCACGCTGGTGACCGTGGGCGGCTCCAACCGCTGACGGCCGCCGCAGACTGAACTTAGGCCGGGCCGGATCCTACGGGGTCCGGCCCGGTCTGTTTGTGCGGACATCCGCTCAGGCGCCGGTTCGACGGCTAGAATTGGAGTGAACCCATGAAAGTCCTCGAGGTGAAAAACGTCGGACCGATTCGTCATGCGAAGGTGGATTTTGGGGACCTGACGATCCTCGTCGGCCCTCAGGCGAGTGGCAAGAGCGTATTCCTGCAGTTGTTGAAGCTCGCTCTCGATCGCTCCCATATCATGGTCCGGATGCGGGAGGCCGGGCTGAATTTCGACTTCAACCTAACAGACCTCTTTCTTGGGCCTGGCCTCCGCACGTCCGGCGACCCGGCCGAGGGTCACGTCTTCGCCGACGGGATGCCGGTCGAGACTGACAAGGCGGAAGTAGTAGAGTCGCTCGGATGGGAGAGAGTCTTCTATATCCCCGCGAACCGCTCCATGTGTTACACACGTGAGGGATGGATCCGATCGTTCTCTGATTTCAATGCCAGCGACCCATTCACGGTGCGCGATTTCAGCGAGGAGGTCCGGTCTCTCCTTGAGTTGGGATACAGGCGGCACACAACGGTCTTCCCGGTTGCCGAGCAGCCTCTCTTGGTTCAGAAGCGCGTGAGTGAAGTCATCTTCGCGGGCTTCCAGATCGCAATTGACCGGACCACACCCCGAAACCCGCGCTCCCTCGCCCTCCTCTGAACTCTGGCTCGGCCGCTGGGTTCATCCGCACTGCTGGGCATCAACCGCTGCTTGCCCGGATACAACGCTCCCTTGCCGTACCCGTGGCTCATCGTCGAGGAGCCGGAACTGGGTCTCCACCCCGAGGGCATCATGGTGGCGATGGGGGCACTATTGGAGTTGTTGTCAATCCCCTCTCAACCACCGCTTCGCCTTTGCATATCGACGCATTCCAACGCCGTGCTGGACGTCGTATGGGCCTTGCGGCAGTTTCAGGGGCATGCAGCCAGCCACCGCTTGGTGCTCAGGATGTTGGGCCTTCCGTCAACTCCTGAACTCGAAACCATGGCACAGCGCCTCCTGCAGAAGAAGTTTGCCGTCTATTATTTCGATAGGAACACAGGAACGACTTCGGATATCTCCAACCTCGACCCTGGCTCCGCCGACTCCATCGAGGCTGGATGGGGTGGACTTACCGGCTGGAGCGGAGAGATAGGAAATCTCGTAGCAGCCGCGGTCTCGATGTCGGAGTCGGCGGAATGAGTTTTGCGGAAGTTGCCGTAGAGGCCGGGCTTGGCGGTGACTTGAGAAAAGGACTGCAGGCGCCAGCCCGGCCGGGGGGGGCCCCCCCCCCCCCCCCCTCTTGGGGGAGCACCTATCTCGACAGGCAGTCGTGGCGGGAGGTGGGACTACGTGACGCGGGGAGGCATTGGCTGAGATTCACGCATCTCACGGGCAACACAGAGAGATCCTGAGAAGTGGATGCGCACGTGGATTTCCGCCAAGGACAGGCTTCAGCCCTTCCAGGCATCAAGATCTTGGCACAGGCGGCAAGGGACGGACCCGGAGCGCCCCCTCGCTGGATATCGCAAAACTGGGGGGCTTCGAGTAGCCCATGGATTGGACCCTCTTCGGCGCGATGGTGACCGGCTTCTTCGCCATCATCAATCCCATCTCCACAGCGCCGATCTTTGCCAACGTGACGGCCGGCAGTTCGCTCGACGTGCGCGCGCAGGTGGCCCGCCGCGCCGTGGCCATCGCTTTCGGCATCATCGCCCTGTTCACGGTCTCCGGCAATCTCATTTTCAGCCTCTTCGGCATCACGCTCACCGCCTTCCGCATCGTCGGCGGCGTGCTGGTGATGATGGTCGGCTTTGAGATGGTCCACGGGCAGCCATCGCGCGTACACGCCCCGACCGACGAGGATCAGGAGGACTGCCGCGAATCGCAGCTCACCGTGGCCGTCTCGCCGCTGGCCACGCCGCTGGTGGCCGGGCCGGGCACCATCTCCACGGCCATGGGCTTCGCCGGTGACGGCAACCTGCTGCGCGTGGCCATGACGCTTGTGGCCGCCGCCCTCATCTGCGCCGTGACGCTGGCTTCGTTCCTGTTCAGCGCACGGCTGATGGGCTTTTTGGGACAAAACGGTCTGAATGTAGTGAGCCGCCTGATGGGCCTGATCATCGCCGTCATCGGCATGCAGATGCTCATGATGGGCATCTACGCCGCCATCGCCGGCTACGCCACCTACGCGAAGTAGACGTCCTCAGGCCGCCGGCTGGGCCCGCGAACGCAACCAGCCGCGCCAGCCGCCATGCTGCGTGATCTCGAGCGACCCTGCGATCGCATACTGCTCGCAGATGAAACACTTCACCGAGGAGCCGTCCTCGATCGTCGCGCTCCCGATGCCGAGCGGCGCGGGCACGAGGGCCACGAAACTGCCGAAGGCATCCTCGGGCACGGCCCACACCTCCAACTCGATGCCCGGCCCGGTGAACGTTGCGTCGCGCACCAGTCCGGGTTTAGCGGGTCCGGGGTTCGGCGGCAGCGTCTCTTTCAAGGCGTAGAGCCGGTAGCCCGGCGCCGTGCGCGTCGTGCGCACCAGGCGCGCGCCGCGTTCCGTGAGTTGACTGTTGAGCGGCTGGCCGCTCAAATGCGCGCCCACGACGGCGACCTCCACACACCGCGTGGCGGCCGGCGTCACGGACAGCGCCGGCGTCTCTTCCACCTGCGCCTCCGTGCCGCCCAAGCGCCCGCCCAGCGCCCGGTGCATGCGATCGGTCAACGCCAACAGCGCCCGCTCCGTCCAGGCATCGGCGATCAACGTGACGCCGAAGGGCAGGCCGTTTTGCCTGAACCCCGCCGGCAGCGCCACGGCGGCGAGGTCGAGCAGATTGACGAAATTCGTGTAGTGGCCGAGCTTGGAGTTCAACCGCACCGGGTCAGCCTCCACTTCCGCGCGCGTGTAGATCGTGCCCGTGGTCGGCAGCAGCATCACGTCCATCTTGCGCCACTCATCAAGCGTGGCTGCGCGCAAGGCGGCCAGTTTGTACTGCGCGTCAAATGCGTTCACCGCGCTGTGCGAGGCCCCGCCGAGGATGATGCCGCGAACCACCGGGTGGATCTCACTCGCATACTTCTCGGCGAACGCTTGAATCGCCGTCAGCCGCTCTGCCACCCATGGGCCGGCATACAGCAATTGCGCCGCCGCCAGAAACGGAGCGTAGTCGATCTCCACCATCTCGCCGCCCAGCGACTTCAGCCGTTCGATGGACTGTGCGTACAAATCGCGCGCCCCATCATCGCCGAAGAACTCCCACTGGCTCGGCTTCGGAACTCCGAAGCGAAACGCCCCGCGCAACCACGGCGCCGCCCCATCGCCCGGCCCCGGCCGCCGCGAATAGGGATCAGCCGCGTCAAAGCCGGCCGCCGTCTGGTACACCAGGTCGGCATCGGCGGCCGTGTGCGTGAACACCGTCACGCAATCGAGCGTCCGGCAGGCCGGCACGACGCCCGCCGTGGACAGCGCCCCGCGCGTCGGCTTGAGGCCGATCAGATTGTTGAACGCCGCCGGCACGCGCCCTGATCCCGCCGTATCGGTGCCAAGCGAAAAACTCACTTCGCCACGCGCCACCGCCACCGCCGAGCCCGACGACGATCCGCCCGAGATATAGCGCGGGTTGAACACGCTCGCGCAGCCGCCATAGGGCGAGCGCTGTCCCACTAGTCCCGTGGCGAACTGATCGAGGTTCGTCTTACCAATGAACAGTGCCCCGGCTTCCACCAGCCGCCGCACCACCGTCGCCGACACCTGCGGCTGGTAGGCATACTTCGGACAACCCGCAGTCGTCGGTGCACCGGCCACGTCGATGTTGTCCTTGACCGCGAACGGAATGCCGTAAAGCGGCAGCGCGCGCGAGGCCGGATCATGCTCCAACTCCAGCGCCCGCCGCACTGCTTCCTTGCGATCCGGCAGGTGAATCCACACCGGCGTCACGCCATTTTGCGCGATGCGCTCGTAGACTTCGCGCACCAATTCACTCGGCCGCAGCGTGCCTTGCTGGTAGTAGGCGCGCAAATGGGCGATGTCGAAGCTCAGGTACGAGCTCATGCAACGGCCTCGCTTTCCGTGCGCAGCACGAGCAGGTCCTGTCCGGCTGAGACAAAGGCTCCCGGCGCGCAGCGCAGTTGTTCCACGATTCCGGCGCGCGGCGCGGCCACGGCCAGTTCCATCTTCATCGCTTCGAGAATGATCAGCCTCTCGCCGGCCTCCACACGCTGCCCGGGCTCGACGGCCACGTTCCACACGCTGGCCGTTATCGGCGCGCGCACGGCCTGGCACCCGGCTGGAATCGCTTCCGGCGCGGCGGGCGCCAGTCCATCGTCGGGCGGTTGCACGAATTCAGCCTGCCCGGCCGCCTTCCAGCGCTCACGCTCGGCGGCAAAGGCTTCACCCTGCGTCTTGCGGAACTCGGCCGTCTCGCGCTGAATTGAGTTCAAGAAGGCGTGGTGCTCACTGAGTTTGAACCGGGTGGCTTCCGTCTTCACCTCGAACTTGCCATACGGAAACGCCTCGCGCATCTCCAGCAGCTCCCCGGCTTCCACCGGATAGAACCGGATCTGATCGAAGAACCGCAGCAGCCACGGCGTGCCCGGTTCAAAGTTCGGCGTCGAGCGCCACGTGTTCCACATCTGCACCGTGCGCCCGACAAACTGATAACCGCCCGGCCCTTCCATGCCGTACACGCACAGATACGCCCCGCCGATGCCCACCGCATTCTCCGGCGTCCAGGTGCGCGCCGGATTGTACTTGGTGGTCACCAGCCGGTGGCGCGGATCGACCGGCGTCGCCACCGGCGCGCCCAGGTAGACATCGCCCAGGCCCAATACCAGATAATTCGCTCCGAATACCGTCTTGTAGACGTCGTCAATGGAATCGAGCCCGTTGATGCGGCGGATGAACTCAATGTTCGATGGGCACCACGGCGCATCCGGCCGCACGCCCTGCATGTACTTCTGAATCGCCAGTTGCGTTTGCGGGTCGTCCCAACTCAACGGCAAGTGCACGATGCGCGAGGGCACGCTGAGGTCATCCAGCGGCGGAATGACTGACTCGGCCGTGTGCAGAGCCTCGAGCAACTGCTCGCGCGGCAGACGGCGGCTGTCGTAGTGCACATGGAGCGACCGGATGCCGGGCGTAATGTCGATGACGCCGGGCAACTGCAGATGCCGTAGCCCCTCCATCAATGCATGCACGCGGAACCGCAGGTTCATGTCGAGCACGTTCGGGCCGTACTCAAGCAGCAGATACTTGTCACCGCCGGCGCGGATCGTCAGCGCAGGGGCTTCCGGTGTTGCTTCTTCCCGCGCCAGGATCGCCGCCTCGCCCTTGCCGCTCAGCTCCAAGACGGGAAACGGCGCATCGAGTGTCGAGAGCGCGTACTCCACCGCGTCTTCCATGCGCGCCGCTTCGGCTTCACTCAAACGATGGAAGCGCACCGTATCGCCGGGCTTGAACTGCCCCTGTTTCCACAACTCGGAGTGCGCCATCGTGGCTGGACATACAAACCCGCCCAGGCTAGGACCATCCGGCCCCAACACCACCGGCATATCGCCCGTGAAATCCACCGTGCCGATCGCGTAGGCGTTGTCGTGAATGTTCGACGGGTGCAGCCCCGCCTCGCCGCCATCGGTGCGCGCCCACTCCGGCTTCGGGCCGATCAGCCGCACGCCCGTGCGGTCAGAGTTGTAGTGCACCTTCCACGCCGTCGAGAAGAACATCTCCATGTCCTTCTCCGTGAAATAGTCGGGCGCGCCATGCGGGCCATACAGCACGCCCACATTCCATTCGTTCGCCAACGCCGGCGCTTCCGCGGCAGGCTTCGGCTCGGACTCGGCGAAATCGCCCGTGTGCAGCGTGTCGCCCGGCCGCAGCACGCGGCCACCATGGCCGCCGAACTTGCCCAGAATGAACGTCGCCCGCGAACCCAGATACTCCGGCACGTCGAGCCCGCCGCGCATGGCGATGTAGGCGCGCGAGCCCGGCCCCTCCACCGCGTTCAATTGCAGCATCTGCCCGGCCCGCACCGCCAGCGGCACAAACCGCATCACCGCCGCGCCATCGAGCGTGGCCTGCATGTCGGCGCCGGTCAACGCGACAATCGAGTCGCTGTGAAATCGCAGCGCCGGCCCCGTAAACGTACACTCCAGCGCCGGGGCGTTCACGCTGTTGCCCACGATGCGGTTCGCCAGCCGGAAGCTGAGCGCATCCATCGGCCCTGAAGGCGGCACGCCGACATCCCAGTAGCCGATGCGCCCGGGCCAGTCCTGCACTGTCGTCTGCGTGCCTGCCTCCACCACGCTGAATCCGTTGCGCTGATAGGAAAACCCGCGCAAGTATGAAGTGGTGATGCCGCCCAAGTGAAAGCCATCGCTCGATACCACCTGGCGCAGATAGCGCAGGTTGGTTTCCAGCCCATCGATACGCGACTCGGCCAGCACCTCAGTGAGCTTGCGCACGGCATGCGCGCGATCCTCGGCGCGCACGATGATCTTGGCCAGCAGCGGATCGTAGAAGGGCGTCACCTCCACGCCCGGCGTGATCCAGCCATCCACGCGGGCGCGCGAACTGAACCGCACATCGGTCACCTTGCCCGAACTGGGCGCAAAGTCGAGCCCCGGGTCCTCGGCGTACACGCGCACCTGGATCGAAGCGCCATGCGGGCGCGGCGCCTCCGCGGGCAGGTGAAAATCGCCCTGCGCCTGCAGCACCATCCACTCCACCAGGTCGAGCCCCGTCACCTCTTCGGTGACGCCATGCTCCACCTGAAGCCGCGTGTTCACCTCAAGGAAGTAGAACTCACGCGTCGCGTCGTCGTAGATGAACTCCACCGTCCCGGCGCCGGCGTAGCGCACGGCTTCGCCCAACTTCACGGCGGCGGCAAACAGCGCGGCCCGGGTGGTGTCGAGGAGACCGGGCGCGGGCGTCTCCTCGATCACCTTCTGGTTGCGGCGCTGCGCCGAGCAATCGCGCTCGCCCAGCGCCAGCACGCGGCCCTGGCCGTCACCAAAAATCTGTACTTCGATGTGCCGCGCGCGTTCGACGAACTTCTCCAGGTAGACGCCGGAGTCCTTGAAATTCGTCGCGCCCAGCCGCTGCACGGTGGCGAAACCATCGCGCAGCTCCGCCTCATCGCGGCACACGCGCATGCCGATGCCGCCGCCGCCCGCCGTACTCTTCAGCATCACCGGATAGCCGATGCGCAATGCTTCCCGCGCCGCCGCGTGTTCAGTTTCGAGTAGTTCCGTCCCCGGCAGCAGCGGCACCTCGTGCCGCGCCGCAATCGCCCGCGCCGTGTGTTTCAGCCCGAAGGCGCGGATCTGCTCCGGCTCCGGGCCGATGAACACAATCCCCCGGCGTGCACACTCCTCGGCGAAGGCGGCGTTCTCGCTCAGGAATCCATAGCCAGGATGAATGGCCTCGGCCCCCGTCGCTTCGCAGGCTTCGAAAATCTTCTCCGTATTCAGATAGCTCAACGCCGCCTGCGCCGGGCCGAGATGAAACGACTCATCGGCCTGCTCCACATGCAGCGCATGACGGTCGGCGTCGGAAAAGACAGCCACCGAACCGATGCCCATCTTGCGCAGCGTGCGGATGATGCGGCACGCAATTGCCCCCCGATTGGCGATCAGGACCTTATGGAAGCGCCTCACGCAACGCTCCAGATGATCGCCTCCACCGGCGTCGGGTTGTAGGCGTTGCAGGGGTTGTTCAATTGCGGGCAGTTGCTGATCACGGCGATGACATCCATCTCGGCGCGCATCTCGACATACTTACCGGCATCGCTCACGCCATCGTCAAACTTCAGCCCGCCCGCCGGCGTCACCGGCACGTTCATGAAGAAGTTGATGTTGGAGGTGATGTCGCGCTTCGACATCGCCTCGCCCCCCGGCGCGCGCCAAGAACGCACGGCTTTCAGGAAGCTGTTGCGGCAGGCGTGCATATAGCGCTTCTCGATGGCGTAGCGCACCATGTTGCTCTCCATGGCGCAGGCCCCGCCGAGCGTATCGTGACGCCCACAGGTGTCGGCGACGATGGTCAACATCACGTTGCCGCGCGTCGACATGAGCTTCGTGCCGGTGGTGAGATAGATGTTGGCCTGCTCGCGGATGGTGTCCTGCGCGCTGTATCGCTCGGCCGGGTCGCCGGCGCTGTAGAAGAGCGTGTCCGCGGCCTGGTTGCCGCACAGATCGACAATGCGGAACACCTCGCCCTTCTTCACCAGGTGAATCCAGGGATCACCAGCGGCCACCACCTCGCGGAGGGCCGCCTGCGTGGGATCAAGTTTGCTTTCGACAAGAATGCGATCGGGCATGTGCGTGGCCTCCGCTTTACAGGAAATACCGTTCGGTGAGGATGAACCCGCGCTCGTTTTCCGGGCGCGACGTCCGGCAGATATCGTGCGGCGCGGGCGGAGGCACGCGCTTCACGGTCAGCTTCACGGGCTTGGGGGAATAGGCGGGCGAGGGATCCATCGGATGCGGGCACGAGTTCAGCACGACCAGAGTGTTCATCTCGGCGCGCAACTCCACCAAGCTGTCCTGGGCAGCGTGGCCGGGCACAAAGTGCATCGAACCGTCGTCTTCCACCACCACCTTGGAAAAGAAGTTGACGTTGGCCATCAGGTCGCGCTCGCCCATGCCGTACTTGCCGATCTCGGTGAGGAAGCTGTCGCGGCCATTCTGGTGCCACTCGTTGCGGCTCTCCTGATAGGATGACGCGCCGTATTTGCGGAGGAGCATCGCCGCGTTGGAGCAGCCGCCGATCGGGTCGTGCCAGCCCACCGAATCCTCGGTGATCGAACAGAGAATCCGCCCCATGTCGGAGTAGAGCACGCTGCCCGCCGTCAAGCGCGCGATGTGCTGCGCTTTAAGCGTGTCGGGCATGTTGTAGCGCTCGACGAGGTTTTCGAAGTTATAGAACATGGCGCCGACATTGGCGCCGGCTTCGAGCGCCGTCAGACGCAGCGCCGTGCCCCGCTTGAGCACGTGTGACCACATGGCTCCAGACGGAAGCAGTTCTTCAAACAGAGTCATTCCGGATCTCCTTCGCGGACCCCTCCAATGAGGAGGTGAGGGTTGGCTTCAAATTGCGGACGGAGAAGGTTCAGAGCAGAGGCGGGCCGCAGCAGACATCCATGCGCGTGAGCCGCAGGAAAACGCGCAGCGAGATGTGTGCCCGCTTAAATCGCCCTTTCCCGGCTTGACTCATGGGCCCACTATGCCAGAGCCCCGGCGGGCTGGCAATGGCGCAAATCGTAGCAATTCCGCAAGTCCGCGCGTTATGAGCAAGTTGCGGCGCTTAGAAAATGATTCGATGCAATCCATCACATTTTCTTTGCCCAGCCCTCAGCCTCGATGCGTTACAGTGTTGGGTGAATCTGGGAGCGGTGTGCGCTCCCATCTTCCCCGTCGAACCACCCCTTTCTCCCTGTTGAGTCCTGATGGAGCCGCCACGACGCGCGGCCACTTGAGGACATTCCATGACACAGATGTTTTGGCCGGTGGTCATCTTCATGGCCATCTCTCTTTCGATAGGCCTGTACACCTACACGCAGGTGCGCGGTTCCAGCCGCCGCTTCACGGTATGCGGCAAATCGATGCCCTTCTTCATCATCGGCACCGCGCTTCTGGCGCAAGCCGTCGACGGTAACGCCACCCTCGGCAACGTCGCGCTCACACACTCCTCGGGATTCTGGGCCGGCTTCATGATTCCCCTTGGCCTTGCCGTCAGCCTCTTCGTCGTCGGCCGCTATCTGGCCGGACCGCTCAACCGGATGAACCTGCTCACGCTGCCTGAGTTCTTCTACCGCCGCTACGGCGTGCGCACGGAGTTGCTCGTCAGCGTGCTCACCATCGTCTGCTTCACAGTCCTCATCGCCGGCAACCTCTCCGCGGTGGCCTGGATCCTCTCGGTCGCCACCGGGCTCAACTACACCACCGCGCTCATCGTGGGCACCGCCGTCATCGTCGCCTACACCATGGCCGGCGGCCTCTACTCGGCCATCTGGACCGACTTCTTCCAAATCCACGTCGCCCTCATCGGCTTCATTGCCTCGGCCGGCTACGTGATTTACACCAAGGGCTGGGACACGATCATGTCCGCCGTCCCGGTGGAGAAACTCGACCTGTCGGCCATCACGCAGTTCAACGCCGGCGCGCTGCCCAACTGGGCCGCCATGATCTCGCTCGCCCTGGGCAACGCCATGGCTCTCGATTTCATGGAGCGCGTCTTCGCCGCCAAGAGCCCCGAGACCGCACGCAACGGCTGTTACTACGCCGGCGTGCTCACCATCGTCATCGGCTCCTGCGCCTCCATCCTCGGCCTGGCCGGCATCAGCCTCGTGCCCACCATAGTCGACCCGCGCATGGTGCTGCCCACCATGGGCGTCAGCGTGCTGCCCTATTGGATGGGCATGATGGTCTTCATCGGCGTGCTCGGCGCGTCGATGTCCACGGCCAACGGCGCCATGCTCGTCATCAGCGTTGTGCTGGCGCGCAACCTCATCCAGCGCTGGCTCAAACCAAACTTCGACGACGCAGGCATGCTGTCGCTTTCGCGCATCATGGCGATTCCCACGGCCATCGCCGCCGGGGTCGCCGCATCCATCTGGCCCGAACCGGGCATCCTGCTCGTGGTCGCCTTCGACATCGTTTTCGCCGGATGCGTTGTGCCGCTCTTTTTCGGCGTCCACTGGCCGAAGGCAAACTCAGCCGGAGCGGTCGCTGGCATCGTTTGTGGCACCACGGCGCGGGTGGTGGCCCACTTCGTCACTCCAGCGGCGTGGGCCGGACTCGACACGCTGCTGCCGCCCGTGGTGAGCCTGATCGCCTTCTATGCCACCTGCCGCCTCACCGAGGGCCGTGTGCCCGCGCGGCATGAAGCGCTCGCTGAATCGAACGCCGACCACTTCGCCGCCGAAGTGGCGCAGTAGCTGTGGCGCGGTAGCCCCGACCCCGTATACTGCGGGAATGGCTCATTCCCGCCTCGCAGAGTTCGTGCACTGCGCACGCACGCTCGGCGAGACACCCCCGGCGCAAGCGCGCATCCTGTGGCGGCTCACCAAGAACCTGCGCGTTCGACTGGGCCTGGCGCGCCACCACCCGGAGGCCGTCTACCCGTTGGCCACCACGTTCGGCACACTCTGGCTGCGCGATAACTTCGGCGACATCACGAACCTCCCCGGCCTCCTCGCCCGCGGCGTCTACCACTGGCGCGAACTCTCAGGCCCCGGGCTCATCCTCGATGTAGGCGCCAACATCGGCCTGGCCGCCCGCTGGTTTGCCCGCTTCAATCCCGGCCGTCCCATCGTCTGCTGCGAACCCCTGCCGGAGAACATCGAGATGATCCGCCACAATTGTCCTCAGGCGCAGATCGTCGCGGCCGCCATCGGCGACGCTCCGGGAACCGTCGACCTGCTCACCGATGCCGACGGCGTCATCGCCTCCAGCATCCCCACGGCCTGGAACTCGGCCCGCCGCACCTTTCCCGTGCGCACGCTCGACGACTGTGCCGCCGAATTCGATTGGGGCGATGTTGCTGTGCTCAAGATGGATGCCGAAGGCATGGAACCGGCCATCCTTTGCGGCGCGCGCCAACTGCTCACCCGCACCACCCGTGTCGCCGCCGAAACACACGGCCGCTCAGGGCATGACGAGGTGCAAGCCCTGCTGCGAGATGCCGGATTTCAGATCACGGAGGAGCGCTTCGGAACTCACACCGGGATGGTGTTCGCCGAACGATCGGTGTAGAGTGTCGCTCATGCCGAATTCACCCGTTCATTTCGAGATCCCCGCCGACGATGTCGCCCGGGCCAAGAAGTTCTATGAGAAGGCGCTTGGCTGGAAGATCGCCGATCCCTTTAAGATGAACTACTTCTTCGTCACCACGAAGGAAAAAGGCGAGGAGGGCATCAACGGCGGCCTTATGCAGCGCATGAATCCCGGCCAGCCGTTCATGGTCTATGTTTCGGTCGCCTCCATCGACGCAGCGCTGAAGAAGGTCGAGAAGGCCGGCGGTAAAGTCGCCCTGCCGAAGATGGAGATCGGCAACAACATGGGCTTTATCGGCGCCTTTCAGGACACCGAAGGCAACATGATGGGCTTCCACCAGATGCCGCCTCCGCCCAAGGCAGCCAAGCCCGCCAAGAAGGCGATCAAAAAGGCTGTGAAGAAAGCCGTCAAAAAGGCCGCCGCGAAAAAGCGGTAGGCCCTATTGCGCGCGCTTCGGGCGGGTCCGCTTCTTCGGGCTCGCCTGTGCGTTCTTCTCCACGCGCAGCTTCCACGCCGCCCGCAGCGCGCCTTCGAGCACATCGGCATTTGCCTTGGCGAGCACAATGTGCGTCATCCCCATCCGCCCCCAGCCGCCTTTGATCGGCACGAAGATCTCCGGCGCATCGTCGATAAACGCCGCCTGCATTTCAGGCGTGATCATCAGGTTCCCGTAGCCTTCCTCCACCGACGCCAGCGTGGCGAAGATGCGCCCGCCGACGCGGAAATCGACGGCCCCCATGTGCGAGCCTTCCTCGGCTCCTGCAAGACTGAGCGCGATGCGGCGGAAGTCGGCGGCGGTCATTCTTACGTGTCCCCTCCTGTTACTGATCCTCGTCAATGGCGATGAACCTATCTCGATGAGCCGCCAGGTGCAACTCTAGCAGTTCAATCAGGGTGGGAGACGCCGCGAATAAGGCGGCATCCAGATCATCGAACTCGCCCGTCAGTGCCACGCGACAGTAGTCCTCCGGGGCTGGACCCAGGGACCCGGCATCCCAGCGGGGGGGGCCCCCCCCCCGGGGCGGCGGAAAAGGGGGGCCCCCGCTCCCCCCCCGGGCCCCGGCAGTGGGTTGAAGATCAGCCCCAGGACGGTTCAAGAGGAATTGAAGATGACCGCCGTTCTGGACATCAGACTCGTAGCAAAACACAAGGTGTGCGGCAAGTTGATCCCCAACAAGGTCTGCACGCTCAGAACTTGCGAGCAGGTGAATAAAGGCATTCCAAAGGGCATGTGGGTCGCCTTCCAGCCTGGAGCGGGGCAGTCTCAGGATCATCCCCCCCCTCCAGGCTCACCGCTGATGTTGCCGCCTCACTCATTTCGCCACGCTCCACCAACGGTTGCTCATTCCCGCTTGCCACAGGCGCTCGGGCCTACTTTACATCCAGGGCCCCAGCGCGAAGCGAATCAGCCCTTCATTCAGATAAAAGCCGGAGGTCCGCAGGCCGTCGACGATCCGGGGCACATCGATCATGCCGCGCTCGGCGGCAAGTCGCAGCACGCCGAGAGTGCCCGTCATGGGGATCCCCAGCCGCGCAGCCTCCCGCCGTCCTTCGGCCTCATCGATCAAGACCAGGTCCGCGGCCAGTTCCTTTGCCAGCGCAAGAGCCGATCGTTCGCCAGGGTCTAACTGCCGATCGATCCCATCCAGCGACTCTTCTGCCGGTTCGCCGACCCGCAGCCAGTCCGGCCGGTGGGACACAAGGTCGCGGACCTGTTGTGGCGCACCCGACGCTGACAACTCAGCGAGCACCGCGCCCGGAATCCACACCTGCCCGAAGATCGCGGGCAGGATCTGCTCCGCCCCAAGCACGACCAGATACCGAAGCGGGCTGCTGTCGGCGACGATGAGCATGGCCGGTCAACGGAGCCCGAGGCTACGGAGGGTCTCCAGGTCGCTCTCCAGATCTGATGCCGAATAGCGGTAGGGGATCTCCCGCGCCCGAAGCCACCCATGCACCTCCGCGCGAGAGGGAAGGCCGAGCAATCGCAGGAGTTGAGCCTCAGTCAAGGCGCCTGTACGGTATCCTGGGCCAACCCCTCAGGCAGTGCGGCCCGGCGGGACCTGCGGGCAGCCAGCTCCGTCACGATGTCTTCAGGAAAATCCAGAATAACTTGCATCTGCGCCTCCTTTCTCTATTATCGCTTCAGCGTCTCCAACACCTCGCCGGTGGCCTGCTCCACCTTCGCGTGCAGACTGTTGCCGTGCGCATCCATCGTCACGATGGCCATGAAGCCGTTCACCTTCAGGTGCCACATCGCCTCGGGAATGCCGAACTCGAACAGATGCACGCCCAGCACCTTCTCCACCGTACGCGCGTAGAACTGCGCCGCGCCGCCGATGCCGTTCAGATACACCGCGCCGTGCTCCTTGAGCGCCGCCAGCGTCTTGGGCCCCATGCCGCCTTTGCCGATCACCACGCGCACGCCGTACTCGCCGATCACATGCGCCTGGTAGGGCTCCTCGCGGCTCGACGTCGTCGGGCCGCCCGCCTTCATCACCCACTCCTCACCCTGTTTCAGCATCACCGGACCGCAGTGATACAGCACGCTGCCGTGCATATCCACCGGCGGCTGGTTCTTCATCAGGTAGGCGTGCACCTGATCGCGCCCCGTGAACATCTCGCCGTTGATGAGCACCACGTCGCCCACCTTGAGCGCGCGAATCTGCTCCTCGCTCACAGGCGGCGTGAGAATCACCTCGCGTCCGGTGAGCGGGAAGCCTTCGCCCGCAGCCATGCGTTCCACCGGCCGCGACGGATCGCGGTAGAGCCACTGCGTAATCGCCCCGGTCTGCGCGTCGAGCCGCACACCGAGGCGCCGGAACGCCCAACAATCGTAGGCCACGCTCACGAAGAAGCTCGCCGGCAGCCGGTTTGCCGCCGCGATCTTGCAACCGATCAACGAAGCCTTGCCGCCAAACCCCATCGGGCCCACGCCAAGCGTATTGGCCTCGGCCATGATCTCGGCTTCGATCTTGGCCAGGTCCGGGTTGGGGTTCACATCGTCCAGCGTGCGGAACAACTGCTCCTTGGCCACGAAGTAACCATGTGCGCGGTCGCTGCCGATGCAGACGCCGATGGCCCCCGGCGCGCAGCCCTGCCCCTGCGCCTGCCACACGGCATGCAGGATGCACTTGCGCACGCCTTCCAGGTTACGGTCGGCGCGGCCGAGGTGATCGAGCACGCACGGCACCGAGTACTGAATGTTCTTGTTCTCGCAGCCGCCGCCCTTCAGGATGAGCTTCACTTCGATCTCATCCTGCTCCCACTGTTCGCAGTGGATCACCGGCGTCTCCGGCCCCAGGTTGTCGCCCGAGTTCTTGCCCGTGAGCGAATCCACCGAATTGGGCCGCAGCTTGCCGCGCCGCGTCGCCTCGGCCACGGCCTCGCGAATGGCCCGCTTCAACTGAATCTGGTTGACGCCCACCGGCGTGTGAATCACGAACGTCGGCATGCCCGTATCCTGGCAGATCGGGCTTTCATCGTCTTTCGCCATGTCGATGTTGGAGGCGATGACGTTGAGCGCCTGCGAGGCCTGCGTGCCGGCGGTCTCGTCGCGCGTCACCAGGCTCATGGCGGCGCGCACGTCGGGGGGCAGATTGGTCGAGGTTTGTGTGATCAGTTCAAGAAGGCTATTGGCGAGGAATTGCATGGCAAGATACCAGTTTCATGGTATCTTGACGCGCACCGTGGCGGTCAGCCCGGCCTTCACCGCCGCATCCGGCGCATCGAAGTTCACCGTCACTTTGCCGTCCTTGATCTCCACCAGTTCGCCATCGATGGGCGTCAGCGGCAGTTCGGCCACCAGCACGGAGACCGGCGACGGGGCTTTCAGCTTTTCCAGCACCGGCGGCTCGGGCTCGATGATCACTTTCAACTGCAGCGGATTGGTGGAGATCTGGAACAGATCCTCCATACCGGCGTCCACCGCGTCGCCCGCCCTGGCGCGCGCGGCGATCAGCACGCCGTCGGCCGGCGCGTGCACCTCGGCCGCCGAAAGATCGTTTTGCGCTGCCTCCAGGGCCTTTTCGCGCTCCTCGAGCGTCTTGCGCGCCGCCTCGATGTCGTCAGTCAGATTCTTCACCCGCTCCTCCGAGCGGCGGGCCAGCTCGCGCACCCCTTCATACTCCGAGCGCGCATTCTCTGACTCCTTCTGCGCCTTCTCGTAGGTCAGCCGCGGCGTCGCGCCTTCGCGGTAGAGCAGTTGCTGGCGGTCGGCAACCTTGCGTGCGCGGTCATACTCGCCCCCGGCGCGCTGCGTATCGGCCGTTGATCGCGAAACCTCCAGCCGGGCGGCCAGCAGCGCACTGTCCAAATTCGTCACCTTCGACTGCGCTGCTTCCAACTGCTCGCGCGCCGCCTCCCGAACCCCATCGAGACCCTCATTGCGGATTCGCCCCAGCAGTTGGCCTTCAAACACCTCCTGCCCCGGCTCCACCTCCACGGTTTCCATCGTCCCTTCCACCGGCGCCGGCACCAGCAGCAGTTCGCGCGCACTGATCGTGCCCGTGTAGGTCAACTCCGTGCCCGAGGCGAGTTGCATCTGCGGAGCCGGTTCGGCCTTTTTCGGCTCCGGCTTCTTTGCCTGCCTCTGAAACACCGTAACGCCGCCCAGCGCCATGAGGAGCAACACGACGCCGGCGGCGCCGAGAAACCATTTGGCTGTGGGGTGTCCGGGGAACAAACCTCAATCATAGCGGTCCGAGCCGAGGCCAGGTGGTCCAGTCCTGGATGCTACGCTAACTGCCATGAAGCCGTTCTCGAGCGGCGCGGTGGCGTGGCTCTTCTTCCGGCTCGGCAACACTACGTTTGGTGGCGGCGATCCGGCCATGGCCGCCCTTCAGCGCGAACTTGTCGAACGCCGCGGCTGGCTCACCGCCGAACAGCACGGACTCGCCTATGGGCTGGCCCGCGTCACCCCTGGCACCAACATCCTCGCCTACTGCGCCGCCACCGGCTGGATGCTCACCGGGTGGCTCGGCTCGCTGCTCGCCGTCAGCGGCGTCGTCATCCCGTCGGCCCTGCTCGCCGTGTGGCTCTGCGGAGCCTACAGCTCGTATGGAACGAACCCCTGGTTTCGCGCCGCCGTTGGGGGCGTCGTCGCCGGCGCCGTCGGCATGATGGCCTCCAGCGGCGTTTCCATCATCTACAGCCGCACCACCGGGCGCTGGCTCCTCCCCGGCCTCGCTTTCGCCGCCGCGGCCATCGCCGCCATGTGGCTCGACCTGCTGTCCCCGCTGAAGATCCTCATCCTTGCCGGCGGACTCGGCGCGCTCTACGGCGATGCGCCCCCACCCCGGGACGACGCATGAACCCGCTGCTCATCTACTTCATTTTTCTGAAAGCTACGTTGACCTCGTTCAGCGGCATGGGCTCGCTGCCCATCGTGCGTGAGGAATTCGTCGTCCAGCGCCATGTGCTCACCGATCGCCAGCTCTCCACCGCCATCGGCGTCGGCCGCGCCGGACCCGGCCCGCACGGCCTCTACATGGTCGCCGCCGGCTACTTCATCGCCGGCATCCCCGGAGCCATCGCCGGAACCGCCGCCCTCATGACGCCGGCGTTCCTGATCCTCTTTATGCTGATGCACCTCGGCCGTCACCGCGAAAACCCGCGCGTGCGCGGCGCCATCCGCGGCATCACCATCGCTGCCGGATCGCTCGTTCTCGCCGCCGTGATCCCTCTCGCCCGCGATGCCTGGACCGCGCCCTTGCCCATCGCCATCTCGCTCGCCAGTTTCGCCGCGCTCCTCTGGACACGCCTCGACACGATGTGGATCGTCCTGCTGAGCGCCGCCGCCGGTCTCGCGGGGCTTATCCTGGCGGGCTAACGGAAGAGAATCAGCGCGCTCACCGCCGTCAGCGCCAGCACGAGAAACTCAAACGATCCGGCCGAGATCCGCGTCAGCGCCCAACGCCCGCTCAGCGCCCCGCAGAGCACGGCCGGAGCCAGCATCAGGTCCATCAGAAGCGACGAGCGGCTGAACAAACCGTGCCAGGCGTAGATGGGCACCTTCGTCAGGTTCACGCAGAAGAAGAACCACGCTCCCGTGGCCACGAACTCTTCCTTGGTCAGCTTTTTCGTCAACAGATAGAGACTCATCGCCGGACCGGCGGCATTGGCCACTGTCGTTGAAAATCCGGCCACCACGCCATATGGCGCGCCATGGTTGGCCAGCGCAAAAGCCTCCGGATGCCGCTTCCGCCACAGGTAGACGGCCAGCATCACGAGCACGATCACGCCGATCAAGGGACGGATTCGCCCTTCGGGCAGCGACAAGGTGAGCGCCCCCGCCGCCATGCCCACCAGCACCGAGGGAATCAGCGAAAACAGCTTGCCCGCCGCCGCATGACGCCGGTAATAGAACACCGCGAACAGGTCGGCAAAGCACAGCACCGGCAGCAGCCAGCCGGCCGACTTGCGCGCGTCGCCCGCCACCAGCACCATCATCGGCACCACGAGTATGCCCAGCCCCGGCACACCCGTTTTGGCCACGCCCACACAGAAGGCGCACGCGATGGCGAGCGCCCATTGCCACCAAGCCAGTTCCGGCATCATCGTGAGGAAGTCCCCCACGATAGCATGCGCCGCGCCGCTTCTACTTGGCCGCTTTCTCCTGCGCTTCCACCACGGCCACGGCGGCCATCTTCACGATCGTGTCCACCTCGGTCTCCGGCGGCAGCACATGCAGCGGATGAGCAAAGCCCATCAGGATCGGCCCCACCAACTCGCAATTGCCGAGCCTGGCCAGCAGGCGGTATGACGCGTTGCCAGCCTCCAGATTCGGAAACACGAGCACATTGGCTCCGCGCTCGGCCAGCGGCGTGAACGGATACTGCTCGGCGAGCATCTCCGGCGACACTGCGAGGTCGGCCTGCACCTCGCCGTCGATGACCAACTCCGGCGCGCGATTGTGCACGATCTCCACCGCCCGGGCCACCTTCGCCGCCAGCGGATGCCGCGTCGAGCCGAAGTTGGAGAACGAGATCATCGCGACCCTCGGCTCGAGGTCAAACCGCCGCGCCGTGCGGGCGGCGAGGATGGCAATCTCAGCCAGTTCCTCACTCGTCGGCTCGAGGTTCACCGTCGGGTCGGCCAGCATGTAGAACTCGCCCTTAGGCGTGATCAGCAGGTAGGCGCCGCACACGCGCTTCAGCCCCTTCTCCATCTGGATCACTTGCAGAGCCGGCCGGATCGTGTCCGGGTAGTTCCGCGTCATGCCGCCGAGCATGCCGTCGGCGTCGCCCAGGTGGACCATCAACGAGGCGAACACGAACGGGTCGCGCACGCTGTTCCTGGCCTCGCAGCGCGTCATGCCCTTGCGCTGCCGCAGCCGGAACAACTCGTCCATGTACAAACCGGCCCGCGCGTCGGCCGCCGGGTCGACAATCTCCACAAGCGAAGCGTCCACATGCAGCGCCGCCAGCGAGGCGTGAATCGCCGCCGCGTCGCCCACCAGCACCGGGAGGGCAATGTGTTCGTCGATCAGCACCCGCGCCGCGCGGATGATGCGCTCGTCGGAGCCCTCGGGAAAGACGATCTTCTTCGGCGCCTGCTGCGCTTTGTGGATCAGCATGCGCATCACTTCCCGCGCCTTGCCGAGCCGCTTTTCCAGGCTCTCGCGGTAGTCGTCCAGATTCAGTTGAATCTGCGCCACACCGGTCTCCATCGCCGCCTGGGCCACCGCCGCCGCCTCGTACACCAGCACGCGCGGGTCAAACGGCTTCGGGATTATGTATTCGCGCCCGAACTCCATCTTGCCCACGCCATACGCGCGCCGCACCGAATCGGGCACATCCTCGCGCGTCAGCTTCGCCAGCGCCAGCGTGGCCGCCAGCTTCATCTCGTCGTTGATCATCGTCGCCCGCACATCGAGCGCCCCGCGGAAGATGAACGGGAAGCCGAGCACGTTGTTCACCTGGTTCGGATAGTCGCTCCGCCCGGTGGCCACAATCGCATCGGGCCGCGCCGCCACGGCTTCTTCATACGGGATTTCCGGGTCCGGATTGGCCAGCGCGAAGATCACCGGGTCCTTCGCCATCGGCTGGATCATCTCCCCGGTCAGGCAGTTGGCCGACGACAGCCCGATGAACACATCGGCCCCCACCAGCGCCTCGCCGAGCGTACGCGCCTTCGTATCGCTCACGAAGCGTTCCTTGTAGGCGTTCATGCCCGCCGTACGGCCGGCATAAATCACCCCCTTGGAGTCGCACATGATGATGTTTTCGCGCCGCGCCCCCAATTTGATGAAATGCGAGGCGCACGAGATCGCGCTGGCCCCGGCGCCGTTCACCACAATGCGCGCCCCGGCGAGCGTCTTGCCGACGATTTCCAGCGCGTTCAACAGCGCCGCCCCGGAGATGATCGCCGTCCCATGCTGATCGTCATGGAACACCGGGATCTTCATCGTCCGCCGCAGCTCTTCCTCAACGATGAAACAGTCCGGCGCCTTGATGTCTTCCAGGTTGATGCCGCCGAAGGTCGGCTCCAGAAGCTGACAGGTGCGGATGATCTCCTGCGGATCGAGCGTCGCCAGTTCAATATCGAATACGTCGATATCGGCGAACCTCTTGAATAAGACCCCCTTGCCCTCCATCACCGGCTTACCAGCCAGCGGCCCGATATTGCCCAGCCCCAACACGGCCGTGCCGTTGGTCACCACGGCCACCAGGTTGCCTTTCGACGTGTACTGGTAGGCGAGTGAAGGGTCTTTCTCAATCTCCAGGCAGGGAATTGCCACACCGGGGGTGTAGGCCAGCGACAAATCACGCTGGGTGCGGCAAGGTTTGGTGGGTACCACCGACACTTTGCCCGCGGGCGACCCGGAGGACGACGGGGCATGGTATGCCAGCGCATCCTCACGACGGATTTTCATACTGTTGCCTTTCTCTGGCTCGTGGCGGTCGTCGTCACGGACTCCGCCGTTAGGTTCTAAGTGCACGTCGTGGGCCAACCCTCTCCCCGCCGGACTCACCTGGCCGGCGGCAGCAGTCAGTATATCGGCCCTCTCGCGCCCACGCGGCCCTCTCCTCCCCCAAACGCGCGAAGGGCCGGCCCTACCGTCGAAACGGCAAGCCGGCCCCTGTGCGGGAATCTCCGCTCTTACTCAGAACTCCAACCGCAGCGCAACCTGGCCCGTGCGCCCGCCGCCAAAGTCGACGCCGCGCGAACCGGTGATCCGCCCGAAATTGTTGTCAGCGATGTTCAGGTTCGGATCGCCCAGGTTGGTCCAGTTCGGCAGGTTGGTGAACGAACCCTCCAGGCGCAGGCCCACACCCTCACGGAGGATGAACCGCTTGCTCAGGCCCAGGTTCAGCCCGAATGTGCCCGGACCGGTCAGAATGCCGACGCCAGCATTGCCAAAGCGGCCGATCGGATTCGGATCGCGGCCCGGCGTCGAACCCACGCGGCAGTCAAACTGCAGACTGCCGGGGGCGCGGCCGGGGCAAAGGAACGCCGCGCGGTCGGCCCACAGGTCGCGCGTCGGGCTCGAAAGCGACCCGTTGGCCTCGCCGATGCGGTCCGGACGTTGCCCGCCGCGGCTGGGGGCGTTCGTGCCCGAGGGATCGCCGCCAGAGAAGTTAGGCGTCAGAAACGGCCCGGTCTGCAGCGTCAGAATGCTGGACATCTGCCAGCCGCCCAACACGAGATCGGCCAGGCCGCCGCTGTCGCCAAGGAACTTGCGCCCCTTGCCGAACGGCAACTGATAGACGAAGGTGTTCACGAAGCGGTGGCGCCGCGTGGCATACACATCGCCGCGGTCGGCGCGACGGTCAAGCGAATTGGTCACTCGCCCGCCACCCGTTTCGCCGGCAAAGCCCGACGGGTTCGGGCCGGCGTTGTCGGCCAGATTCTTGGCCAGCGTATAGGCCGAGGTGAAGCTCAGTCCCTGGGCAAAGCGCCGGTTCAATTCCATTTGCAGCGAGTTATAGATCGAGTTCGCCCCGGCGTCGCGGCTGAAAATCAGACCCCAGTTCGGGAATGGACGGTCGAGGTTCGTGCGCTGCGAAAAGAACGTTGTGGACGGCTGCATCTGGTTGATGTCGGGCGCCCACGGCAGGTGGTAGGAGCGGTTGCCGATGAAGGAGAGCCGCAAGCCCGTGGTCGAGTTCAATTCGCGGTCGATCGACAAGGCCCACTGCAACATCTGCGGCGGCTTGAAGTCGATCTGGTTGGCGGTGCGGAACTCAAACGTGCCCAGCGAACCGCCGCGCACGCCGCTGCCCGGCGTCCGCGTGTTGGGCAGCTGAAAGATCGGCCGGCCGTCGGAGCCGATGTTGTTGAAGTTGCGAACGTCGCTCTGCACCGTCCCGGTCAGCGAGAAGAACACCGAGCCCATCAGAATCATGTTGTACAGCCCGCCGCTGGCGCGCAGCGTCGTCTTGTTGTTCAACCGGTAGGCCGCGCCAACCCGGGGCAGGAACTGCTTCTTGTAGGTCGTGCGCAGCGCCTCCGGAAGGCCCGCTTCCTCGGCCGTGACGATCGGCGTGCAGCCCACCCCGTTCACCGCCGCGCCGGGGCAGCCATTAAACGAGAGGATCGCGCCCGGCGCCACCAGGTTCCGCGCCTCGGGGTCCGACATGATGATCACCCGTCCCGTGCGGGCAACCGTGCGGTCGAAGTTGGCGATATTGAGCCCGTTGTCCCGGTAGCCGGGGTGCACCTCGTAGCGCAACCCTAAATCAAGCGTCAGCTTCTGGTTCACGCGGATCGTATCCTGCACATACATCTTGTAGTGCGTCGCCTGGCCATCGTTGTCGCGCGACAGGATGGCAATGGCCGACTGCGCCGGAACCCCCAGCAGAAAGTCGGAAAAACCATACCCGCTGAACGTCGGGCCAAAGGCGAAGTCCCCATAGTTGTTGCCCGTCGTGAAGCCCAGGCTCGACTGCGCCCGCAGATTGCGCACGTCGGCGCCGAACTTGAAGGTATGCTTGCCCTTCACCCACGTCAGGTTGTCGATAAACTGCACGTTGTCGGAGATGCTGAAGCCCGGCCGTCCTTTATTCACCGCCGTGTATAGGTCGATGCTGAAGTTCGGCAGACCGTTGAAGAAGATGTCACTCTGAATGTCCCTCAACCCCAGCCCGTTGGTGAAAGCACGGCCATCGAAATTGAAAATCGTCGCCGAGTCCGATTTCACAAACCCCATGCGCGCCTCGTTCAACAGGTTGGGCCGCGCGGCGTAGGTCCACGAACCGGACGCCTGCCAGAACTTCGCGCTTAGCGTATCCGAAGGCAATGTCAAATTGTTCGATCCGCTCGACGGGTTGTTCTTGTAGGAGAAGCGGCCGTACACGGTGTGCTTCGTGTTGAACGTCTGGTCCACGCGCGCTTCATATTGATCGGAGTTGATGCTCGTCGAACGGTTCTCGCGAAAGTTCGACGCCGTGCGCCGGTCTGTCGGCCCCGTGTTCGGATCCGGATACAGGGACATCACCTTCCTGGCGACATCGCTGATGCGCGAAGCCGGAATGATGTTGCCCGCAAACGGCATTCCCGTGAACGGATCGCGGATGTTCACACCCTCGCGGCTGAAATCGCCGTTCTTCACAAAGCTCGTCGGCACCGTGTTCTGCACCGTGCCTTGGCGCGGAAACCTCATCGACTCCCAGGTGAAGTAGAAGAACGTCTTGTCCTTGCCGTCATACAGCTTCGGGATCGATACAGGACCGCCGATGGTGCCGCCAAACGTGTTGCCGATCTTCGCCGGCAGCACGTTCTGGCCGTAGGACCGCGCATCAAGCGCCTTATTCTGGTGATACCAGAACAGCGCGCCGTGATAGTCGTTCCCGCCGCCCTTGGAGATCACCGTCACATCGCCCGGCTGGCCGAACTCGGCCGTGTTGCCCACGCCCTGCACACGCACCTCGGAGATCGATTCCACCGAGAGGAACATGTTGCGGTTGGGGCTGTTGCCCGTCGAAACCGTGATCGAAATACCGTCCACGGTCGACTCCGACTGCGCCGGCAGTCCGCCCTGAATCGAAAGGCCCAGGCCGTTATCGGCCTGCACACCGGGCAGCGACTGCAGCAGCGCATACGGGCTCGTGCTGCCCGCTCCGCGCACGTTCGACGGCAGGTTGAGCACCTTTTCCGCCGTCAGGCTCGACTGAATCGTCGGGCTGTCCGTCGCAATCACACCCGCCGACGTCGTCACTTCAAGTGTCTGCGAAACCTCGCCCACCTCCAGCCGCGCATCCAGGCGCAACCGCGTGCGCGCCGCCAGTGTCACCGTGCTCGAGGCGAACGTGCGGAATCCAGGCGCCGACACCGTCACCGAGTACGGACCGGCATCCACGTTCTGAAACTCATACGCGCCTTCGTCGTTGGTGACGCCTTCGCGGCTTGTGTTCGCCGCCGTCTGCGTCACCTTTACCTTTGCGCCTTTCACGGCCGCGCCCGATGCGTCGGTCACGTCGCCGAGGATCACACCGTAAGTCGACTGCGCGAACATCACGGGCATGCCCGCCGCGAATAGCAACACCGCAGGCAAAGCTGCTGTTTTCTTAAGAAACATTATTGATTGAGCTCCTGAAAGTACTCCCAAATTCGGTTGATTGTAGCGCGCCGACTGTTACTGCCAAATGTCAAATGGAAGACTTCAGCGTGCTACACTGACCCTCAACCCTTGCCGGAATCCAGCCAAAATCTTCAGAAAACTGCCGGATGGGTCCACCTCTGGGCCCTCGGCGTCGGCGGTGTGATCTCCGGAAATTTTTTCGGCTGGCAAACCGGCCTTCTCACGGGTGGTTTCGGCGGTCTTTTCCTGGCCACGCTGCTCATCGCGGCCATGTACGTCTGCCTCGTTTTCTCCATCGCCGAACTCTCCGCCGCCCTGCCTTCGGCCGGTGGCTTTTACAACTTCACGCGCTCCGCTTTTGGCAAAGACCGCGCCTTCCTCAACGGCCTCACCGACGCCATCGAATACGTCACCACGCCCGCCGTCATCGTCGCCGGAATTGCCGGCTACATGAAGGCCCTCGCCCCCTCCACCGCGGAATGGGTCTGGTGGGTGGCCTTCTATTGCGTGTTCGTCTTCATCAACGTGAAAGGCGCGGCGCTCACCTTCCGCGTCTCGATGGCCATCACGGCTCTCGCCGCCGCCGTGCTCGTCTTCTTCTACGCGAGCGCACTCCTCACCGGCTCCTTCTCCTGGAGCCGCGCCCTCAACATCGCCCCCACCGTTCCCGGCGGCACCGCCTTCCTGCCCCACGGCTGGTTCGGCGTCTTCTCGGCCTTGCCCTACGCCGTCTGGTTCTATCTCGCTATCGAACAACTGCCGCTCTCAGCCGAAGAGAGCTACGACGCCGCGCGCGACATGCCGCGCGCCCTCAAATGGGGCATGGCGACGCTGCTCGGCCTCTCGCTCTGCACGCTCGTGCTCAACTCCGGCGTCGGCCCCGGCGCGCAAGGCGTGGGCGCGTCGAACTCCCCGCTCGAAACCGGATTCCGCGCCGTCTTCCCCTCCAACATGACCTCGGCCGCGTTGTCGATCATCTCGCTCACCGGCCTTATCGCCAGCTTCCACTCCATCATCTACGCCTACGGCCGCCTGCTGTTCGCGCTCAGCCGCTCCGGCTACCTGCCGGCCGCCCTCGGCCACGTCGGACGCTGGCGCACGCCCGACACCGCGCTGCTGTTCGGCGGCGCGCTTGGCCTTGGCCTCTGCTTCCTCGCCCAGCGCTACTCGGCCAGCGTCGGCGCGGCGCTGCTCAATATGGCCGTCTTCGGCGCGCTGCTCTCCTACATCCTCGTGCTGCTCTCGTTTGTCCGCCTGCGGGTCGATTCGCCATTGCTCGCCCGCCCCTACCGCTCCCCGCTCGGCGTACCCGGCGCTCTTGCCGGCATCACGCTGGCCCTCGTCTGCCTTGCCGCCACCTTTGCCGTGCCCTCGTTCCGCCCCGGCGTCACCGGAGCCGCGGTCTTCATTGCCGTCATGCTCGCGTACTATTGGCTATATCGCCGCCGACACGTCGAAGCCCATGAAACCAGCACCCGCCCATCTCACACCAGTTGAGCTGAAACGCCTCGCCAAATCGGGCGAAGTCGACACCGTCATCGCCGCCTTCACCGATCACTACGGCCGCCTCATGGGCAAGCGCTTCGACGCCGAATTCTTCCTCGACCACGTCGCCTCGGCCGGCACCCATGCCTGCAACTACCTGCTCACCACCGACGCCGAAATGGATCCCGTCCCCGGCTACCAGTTCGCTAACTGGGAACTCGGCTACGGCGACTTCCACCTCATCCCCGACATGACCACCCTGCGCCGGCTGAGCTGGCAGGAGCGCACTGCTTTTGTCCACTGCGACGTCGATCACGTCGGCATCGCCCCGCGCGCCATCCTCAAACGCCAACTCGCGCGTGCCGCCGCGCTCGGCTACCAGCCCATGGCCGCTTCCGAGCTCGAATACTACATCTTCCGCGACTCTTACCGTGATGCGGCGAAGAAGGACTACCGCGGCCTCGAACCCCTCGGCTGGTATCTGGAGGACTACAACATCCTGCAGGGCACGCGCGAGGAGTTCTACACCGCCGCCGTCCGCCGCCACCTCAAGGCCTCCGGCATCTCGGTGGAAAACTCCAAGGGCGAATGGGGACTCGGCCAGCACGAAATCAACGTCCGTTACGGCCCCATCCTCGCCATGGCCGACGACCACGCCCTCTATAAGCAATGCCTGAAGGAGGTCGCCGAGCAATCGGGCGTCAGTGTCACCTTCATGGCCAAACAGGCCGCCGGCCAGGCCGGCTCCGGCTGCCACGTCCACTTGAGCCTGCGCAAGGGCGGCAAGAACGCCTTCGCCGGCAACAAGAAGTTCGGCCCCGTGCACGGCACCGACGTGTTCCGCTGGTTCCTCGGCGGCTGGCTCGCCCACGTCCCTGAGTTCATGGTCTTCTATGCGCCCACCATTAACTCCTACAAGCGTTTTGAAGACCTCTCCTGGGCCCCCACGCGCCTGGCCTGGAGCCACGACAACCGCACCGCCGGCTTCCGGGTCGTCGGCCACGGCGAATCGCTGCGTATCGAGTGCCGCATCCCCGGCGCCGACATCAACCCCTACCTCACCTTCGCCGCGGCGCTTGCCTCCGGCCTCGACGGCATCGCCAACAAGATCGAACCGCCGCCCGTCTTCGAAGGCGACGTCTACGCCGCCCGCCAACTGCCGCGCGTACCCTATTCGCTGGCTGAAGCCGTCGAGCGCTTCGAGTCGAGCGAGTTTGTGAAGCAGACTCTGGGCGCCGATGTCGCCGCCCACTACGCACACTTCTACCGCAGCGAGCAGCGCGCCTTTGACCGCGCCGTCACCGACTGGGAGCGCCGCCGCTACTTTGAGAAAATCTAAGTTCTAGCCATTATTCCCAACCATCCCCAAGGACCTCATCATGCGTCTTCAAAACGAAGTAGCTCTCATCACCGGAGCGGGCAGCGGCATCGGCCGCGAGTCCGCGTTTCTCTTTGCCGCCGAAGGCGCGGCCGTGGTCGCCGTCGACGTCAACCTCCCCGCCGTTGAAGCCGTCGCCGCCGATATCACCGCCGCCGGCGGCAAGGCCATCGCCATTAAGGCCGACGTTTCCAAGGCCGCCGATTGCGAAGCCATGGTCGCCGCCGCCGAGACGACCTACGGCAAGCTCACCGTCCTCTTTAACAACGCCGGCATCTCCCACGCCGACGACGATGACGCCATGTCCACCACCGAAGCCGTGTGGGACCTCACCTTCGCCATCAACGTCAAGGGCGTCTTCCTCGGCTGCAAATACGGCATCCCCGCGTTGCAGCGTGCCGGCGGCGGCTCCATCATCAACACCGCCTCCTTCGTCGCCATCCTCGGCGCGGCCACCCCGCAGCTTGCCTACACCGCCAGCAAAGGCGCCGTGCTTTCCATGACGCGCGAACTCGCCGCCATCCACGCCCGCCAGAACATCCGCGTCAACGCCCTCTGCCCCGGACCGCTGCGCACCGAACTGCTTATGAAATACCTCAACACCGAAGAGAAGAAGCAGCGCCGCCTCGTCCACATCCCCATGGGCCGCTTCGGCGAAGCCGCTGAAATCGCCAAGGCCGCGCTCTATCTTGCTTCGTCGGAGTCCTCCTTCGTCACCGGCTCCGAATTCCTCGTCGATGGCGGCATCACCGCTGCCTACACCACGCCCCTCTAGAGAGCGCGCCATGCCCATCCAGAAGACCATTTCTCCCGTCGATGGCCGCACGCTGGTCGAACGCGAACTCGCCTCGCCCGCGCTCATCGACTCCACCCTCGCCCGCGCCGTCGAAGCGCAGCGCTCCTGGCGCGCCACACCACTCGCCGAACGCCAGGCCATCCTCACCAAGTTTGTTGCGGTCATGGAGTCGCACGCCGACTCGATCGGCGAAGAGATCGCCTGGCAGATGGGCAGGCCCATTCGCTATGCCGGGAACGAAATCCGCCGCGGCTTTGCCGAACGCGCCCGCTTCATGATCGCCGCCGCGCCCCAGGCTCTCGCCGATGTCGCCATCGCCCCCGCCGCAGGCTTCACCCGCTTCATCCGCCATGAGCCCGTCGGCGTCGTCTTCACCATCGCGCCGTGGAACTACCCCTACCTCTGTGCTGTGAATTCTGTCGTCCCGGCACTGCTCGCCGGCAACAGCGTCATCCTGAAGCACTCCGCTCAAACGCCCCTCTGCGCCGAGCGCTTCCTTCACGCCCTTCGGGAAGCCGGGCTGCCCGAAGGCGTCTTCCAGATCCTCCACCTCACCCACGCCGACGTCGAACACGTGATTGGCGATGAGCGCATCGCCTTCGTCGCCTTCACGGGTTCGGTGGAAGGCGGCCGCGCCGTCCAAGCCGCCGCCAGCCGCCGCTTCATCGCCACCGGGCTCGAACTCGGCGGCAAGGACCCCGCCTACGTCCGCGCCGACGCCGACCTCGCCCACGCCATCGAAAACCTCGTCGACGGCGCCATGTTCAACTCCGGCCAGTCCTGCTGCGGCATTGAGCGCATCTATGTCCACCGCGCGGTCTACGATGAGTTCGTCGAACGCGCCGCCGCCCTCACGCGCACCTACCTGCTGGGCAATCCGCTCGAAGGCGCCACCACGCTCGGCCCCATGGTCCGCACCTCGGCCGCTGAATTCGTCCGCGCGCAGATTGCCGAAGCGGTCGCTCAAGGCGCCACCGCCCACATCGACGCGGCCTCCTTCCCCGGCGACAAGCCGGGCACACCCTACCTCGCCCCGCAAATCCTCACCGGCGTCAATCACTCCATGCGAATCATGACCGAAGAGACCTTCGGCCCCCTCGCCCCCATCATGCCCGTCGCCTCCGACGAGGAGGCCATCGCCCTCATGAACGACTCCCGCTACGGCCTCACCGCCGCCATCTGGACCTCCGACCCCGACGCCGCCCTCCGCATCGGCGACCAGATCGACACCGGCACCTGGTTCATGAACCGCTGCGACTACCTCGACCCAGCCCTCGCCTGGACCGGCGTCAAGGACTCCGGCCGCGGCTGCGCCCTCAGCGTCCTCGGCTTTGAACAGCTCACGCGCCCCAAATCGTTCCACCTCCGCACTGTCACCGCGTAACGCAACCATGACCTACGGACTCCTCCAGTGCGACCACGTGGATGACCACAACCGCCACCTCGCAGGCGACTACAACGACATGTTCGCCGACCTGCTCCCCGGCCACTGGCGCGTCTATGACCTCACGGCCGGCGACTTCCCTGAACCGCGCGAGTGCGACGCCTGGGTCGTCACCGGCTCGCACTACTCGGTCTACGACGACGTGCCCTGGATCCACCAGTTCAAGCAACTCGTCCGTTCCATCGACGCCGCCGGCGTGCCTTTGTTCGGCGTCTGCTTCGGCCACCAGATGATGGCCCATGCTCTCGGCGGCCGCACGGCCAAGTGCCCGCGCGGCTGGGGCGTCGGCGTCCACCACTTCCGCGTCCACACGCCCGAGCCCTGGATGCAGCCGCCGCTCGAAACCGTCTCGTTGCTCATGAGCTGCCAGGACCAGGTAGAGGTGCTTCCCCCCGGCGCCGTCGTCCTTGCCTCCAGCGACCACTGCCCCGTCGCCATCTACCGCTGCCGCGCCATGCTCGGCGTCCAGGGCCATCCCGAATGGCAGCCGCCCTACTCCCGCGCTCTGATTGAACAGCGCATCCCGAGCCTCGGCCCGGAGCTCTCTGCCAAGGCCCTCGCCTCGCTCGATCAACCCCGCCACTCCGCCGAGTTCGCCGCCTGGGCCCGCGCCTGGTTCCGGCTTCACGGCGCTGTGTGACCGCAGTCATACCCGCCCGCCTCCGCCGGCGCTACCCTCTTTGTATGATCTCCATCCTCTCCGCTGGGCAAACCGCGGCTTCGGCCACCCTCGATCAGCCGATCGAACACCTCGCCGCCTGCCACCGCCGCATCGAACAACGGCTGGAGACACTCGAACGCGCCGCCGCCGCGCTCGACACTCAACGCGGCGAAGCCCTGCAAGCCATCCGCAACGCCTTCGCCTTCCTCGACTCCAACGGCGTCCTCCACACCCGGGACGAAGAGGACAGCCTCTTCCCCCGCCTCCGAGGCAAACTGACCGTCGAGCAGGAATCCCTCCTCGCCTCGCTCGAATCCGACCACCAACTCGCCCACCACCTCGACTCCAGCCTCCGCCTCATCGTCGATCAGCTCGCCTCCTCCGCCGCGCCCGCCCCCGACCTCACCCGCGAACTGCACGACCTCACCGCCCGCTTCTGCGCCCTCTACCGCCGCCACATCGCCGTCGAGGATTCCCAACTTGCCGCCGTTAGCCGCGCCCTCCTCTCCCCCGCCGAACTCGCCGCCATCGCCGCCGAAATGCGCCACCGCCGCGGACTGTAACCGTTTCCCTTCCCCGCCGCATCCGGTATCATGACAATGGCCACGGATCGCCTCGCCCCTGCTTTACTTCGCGTGAAGTGCTCCGCGGACCAGACACGCGGATCTCTACATCCGAGGAGGTAACTGAATGGGTTTATCGAGGCGGTATTTCTTCTACGGCAGTCTGCTTGCCGGCGCCGTCCCCTCAGCAGGCTTTGGCAGCGCGGCTTCGCTCCGCATGGCCGGCTACAAGTCGCCGAATGAAAAACTGAATTTCGCCGCCATCGGCGCCGGCGGGCAGGGCGCGTCCAATCTTGGCGCCGCCGCACCCACCGAGAATGTCGTCGCCCTCTGCGATGTTGACGACCGCCGCGCCGCCCCCACCTACGAGCGCTACCCCAAGGCCGCCCGTTACAAGGACTTCCGCCAGATGCTCGATAAGGACGGCAAGAACATCGACGCCGTCATCGTCGCCACCCCCGACCATATGCACGGCATGGCCGCCATGTGGTCAATGGAGCGCGGCAAGAGCGTCTACGTCCAGAAGCCGCTGGTCCGCACCATCTGGGAAGCCCGCCAACTCCGCGCCGCCGCCGCCAAATACGGCGTTGCCTCGCAGATGGGCAACCAGGGCTACTCGAACGAAGGCACCCGCCAGTGCGCCGAGATCATCTGGAACGGCGACATCGGCAGCGTCACCGAAGTCCACGCCTGGAGCGACCGCCCGCTGTGGGCCCAGGGCCTCACCGAAATTCCCAAGGAAGAGCCCGTCCCCTCCACCCTCGATTGGGACCTCTGGCTCGGCAACGCCGACAAGCGTCCCTACACCGGCGGCGGCCGCACCGAACCCGACCGCTGGGGCGGCTTCTTCTATCAGCCCTTCAACTGGCGCGGCTTTTATGATTTCGGCACCGGCGCCCTGGGCGACATGGCCTGCCACATCCTCGGCGCCCCGAACATGGCCCTGCATCTTTCCAAGCGCAAGGTCGTCGGCGTCGAGTGCATTAAGAAGGAAGGCGTCAGCCCCTTCATGTTCCCCAAGGAATCGGTGATCCGCTTCGACTTCGCCGCCTACCAGGACATGCCGGCCCTCAAGGTCTTCTGGTATGACGGCCTGAAGAAGTCGCCCACCGTCCCCGGCGTACCGGCGGGCGAGTGGGTCGGCGACCCACCCTCGCTCATGTCCGCCGCCGGCCCTGGTGGTCCGCGCGGCCGTGGGCAAGGCGGACGGCGTGGTCCGGGCGGCCCCGGCGCAGCTCCTGCCACTGGCCCCTTCGACTACGAATTCAACTCCCCTGGCCGCGTCTTCAACTGGGAACAGTTCCAGACCCTCCGCGCTCCCGGCGCTGAACTCCGCTTCCCCACGCCCGACGGCAGCGTCTTCCTGGGCGACAAGGGCATTCTCACCACCGGCACCTATGGCGAAGTCACCCGCCTGCTCCCGGTTGAGAAGATGAAGGACTACAAGATGCCGCCCCCGCTGCTCACCCGCTCGCCCGGCCACATGCGCGATTTCATCCGCGCCTGCAAGGGCGGCGACCCGGCCTGCTCGAACTTCGACGTCGCCGCGCCGTTCGTCGAATGGATGCTGCTGGGCGTCCTCGCCCTGCGTCATGAGGGCAAGCTTGAGTACGACCCCGACAAGATGCGCATCACCAACAACGCCGAAGCGAACAAACTGCTGAAGCCCATGTTCCGCAAGGGTTGGGACTTCCACCCGGTCAAAGCGTAGCCACACCCACAGACGGCCCGGGGCCGCCTCCCACTTGCCTTCCGCCAGGGCAGGGGAAGCCCTCCGGGCCGTTTCCGTCAGCGGCCTGCCCTTTCCTCTTTGGCGCCCCGCGTGCAACTCTGGAAGCGTCATGAAAGGCGCTCTCCTCCTCTTTGCCGCCTGCCTCGCGGCCCAAGCCCAGCAGTACTTCCCCTTCCACGTCGACCAGGACGCCCTCTCCGGCGCGCCCGACTTCAGCCACCTCAACCAACCCCTCGAAGCCAAGGACCGCATCGCCGCCCGCGACGGTCACTTCTACGCCGTCGGTCCCGACCTCACCCCCGGCACCGAGGATGACACTCGCGTCCGTTTCTTCGGCGCCAACCTCGCCTTTAGCGGCAATTTCCCCGAAGAGAGCGACGCCCCCCGCATCGCCCGCCGCCTGCGCAAGCTGGGCATCAACCTCGTCCGCCTTCACCACATGGACTCCTCGCCGGACTCCAACCCCGACAACGCCCGCAGCGTCCTGCTCTCCACCGGCGCGTACCCCACATTCAACCCCGTCGCCCTGGCCCGGCTGCGCGTCTTCCTGGCCGCCCTCAAGGCCGAAGGCATCTACGTCAACCTCAACCTCCACGTCGCCTACACCTTCCGCCCCGGTATCGACGAGATCCCCATCTGGCCCGGCGCCACGGCCTTTCCCACGCAATCGAAACCGCTCCACATCCTCCACCCGCGCCTGGTTGAACTCCAGGCGCGCTTCTCCCGCGAGCTCATCCAACACCTCCAACTCCTCGACGACCCCGTCCTCGCCATGGTCGAGACCAACAACGAAACCTCGCTCCTCTACGGCTGGCAAACCGGGCAGCTCCAATCCAACCTCCTCGGCGACTACCGCACAGACGCCACGCGCCAGTGGAACGAATTCCTCTCGGGCAAGTACTCGGAAACCGCCAGGCTCCGCGAAGCCTGGTCCGGCGGCTCCTCACCGGACGGCGGCGAACAGCTCACCGGCCAGTGGCGTCCGCTCGAGGTCCACTCCCCCTCCCGCGCCCGCCTGGAAGTACAGGACGGCATCGCCACGGTCACCGTCGAATCCGGCCCCGCGCCCGTCATTCTCAAGCAGGTCGGTTTCTCGGTCGAATCCGGCCAGCCCTATCTCGTCTCTGTCGAAATGCGCGCCGACCTCCCCGACGGTGTCTCAAACAACGTCAACTGGGATGTGAAGCAGGACGTCAGTCCCTGGCGCCAAACCACCTCCCGCACCGTCGCCGTCACCAACAAGTGGCAGCACTACGTTATGCCCTTCACGGCCAGTCTCGACATGGACGGCATTGGCCGCATGGGCCTCTCGGTGGAGCGCCTCACCGCCCCGATCCACGTCCGCAACGCCAGCCTCTACCGCATCGGCCGCCGTGGCCTCGCTGATACCGAATCGTTGGAAGCCGCCAACATCGCCCTCGTCTTCCCGGGCGATGGCGTCACGCAAGCCCGCACCGACGACTTCCTCGCCTTCCTCATCGCCCGCGACCGCTCCTATCACCAGGCCATGCTCGAGGCCGTCCGCGAGACCGCCGGCAGCCTCGTCCCCGTCGCCGGCACACAGATGGGCTTCGGCGGCCTCCTCCTCATGGACGCCCAGCGCGACCTCGACTACAACGACGAGCACTTCTACATCGACCACCCCAACTTCCCCAACACCGCCTGGGACGACCGCGACTGGCGCATCCGCAACTCCTCCTCTGTTGGCTCGGGCCTGGCCACCTTCCTCAACGTCGCCACCAAGCGCGCCGCCGGCCAGCCCTACACCGTGAGCGAATTCAACCAGGCCTTCCCCAACAGCCAGCGCGGCGAAATCGTCCCCACCCTCTCCGCCTTCGGCGCGTTCCAGGATTGGGACTCCATCATGCACTTCGCCTACGAGCACGGCCGTAACTGGGACACCGTTGTTCCCTCGGGCTTCAACCTCAACGTCGATCACGCCCAGCTTCCCGGCACTGGTCAATCCGCCCTGCTCTTCCGCGGCGGCGTCATCGAACCCGGCCGCGAACCGCTCGACCTCCCCATGCCCGAATCGCGCCGCATCGAGGCCACCCGCGAACGCCGCAACGGCAACGTCTCGGCCTTCCTCGCCGAACGTCACGGCTACGATCCCCTCGCCGCCTTCCAGCGCCGCGTGCAGTTCCGTACCGACCTCGACGGCCCCCTCCCCGAAGCCGCCACCAGGCACGATGACTTCCCGCTCGTCACCGACACCGAACAGCTCAGCTACCACCCCGATCAGCGCCGCTTTCTGATCCAGGCCCCGCAGTCCGCCGGCATCTTCGGCTTCCTCGGCACGGACTTGGTCGAAGCCGGACCCATCACGCTCCAACTCGCCGAATCCGCGCGAGGCTTTGCCTCCACGCTGCTCACCTCGCTCGATGGTGAACCCATCGCCCGCTCCCGCCGCCTGCTGCTCTCTCACCCCGGCCAGGCCCTGCGCACGCAGGCAGGCTCCGACCCCGCCCGTCCGCAGGGCCTCGTGAACTACCCCGGCATCACCGATTGGTTCACCCTCGAACAGGAGCCCAACTCCACGCGCCCCTCGGCCAGCCGCAGTTCCGGCGCACAGCCCATCTGGATGGAACGTATCGAAGCCACGCTCACGCTCCGCTCCGACGCCCGCTCACTCACCGTCTGGCCCCTCGATGGCGCGGGCCAGCGCCTGGCTCCCATCGCAATTGAGAAAACCGAAGCCGGCTTCGTCATCGCGCTCCAGGCCGAAGGACAACCGCTCTCGCCCTGGTTCGAAATCGAGGCTGAGCAGTAACCGGCCGGCGGCGCGCGCCCCTTCACGCCCGCAGCGCCGGATCGATCTCCACCCCCAGCCCCGGCCCTTGCGGCGGCGCGATCATCCCGTCGCCATCCACCAGCGGCGGGTTCTTCATGATCGAGAACCGGTGATGATAATCGGCCACCGGCGGATCGTGCAGAATCTCGAAATACGGCGCATGCGTCCACGCGGCAACCAAATGCAGATGCGCCACCGTCCCAATGTCGCCGCCCCCATGATGCGGCACAATCTTCTTGCCGTAGAACTCCGCCAGCGCGCCGATCTTGCGCAGCGCCGTCAACCCTTCCATCACCATCCCCTCCGGCTGCAGAATGTCGTAGACATCGCGCTTGCACATCTCCAGAAACTCGTGCGCAAGCCGGTTGTTCTCGCCTCCAGCCAGCGGCACATCCACATTCCGGTTCAACTCCGACAACTGGTCCCAGGCAAACCGCGGCAGCGGCTCTTCCAGCCAGTACACCTCCATCCGGTGCAGCTCGCGCGCCGTCTCCAGCGCCCGCTTGTAATCCCACAACACGCCCGGCTGCCAGTTCCCGCTCGACTGCGCCTGGTTGGCGTCGGTCATCACCACCATCCGCCCGCCCACCGCCTTGCGCACCAGTTCCACCGTGCGCAGATCCTCGCGCATCGTCTCATGATGCAGCCGCAGCTTAATCGCCTTCCAACCCTCCGCCGCCAGCCTCTCAGCCAGCGCCGCGCGCTCCTCCGGCGTCCCCAGCTTGATCATGCTCGCGTAGGCCGGCACCTTCTCCTTGGCCCCGCCCCACAATTTGTAGAGCGGTTGCCCGCAGGCTTTGCCGATCACGTCCCACAGCGCGACATCCACGCACGCCGCCCCGCGATAGCTCGTCCCCGCCGCGTAGTAGCGTAGCCGCGCCATGTGCTGCTCGGTGTCAAACGGGTCCTTACCCACCAGTTGCGCCTTCACCGCCGGCAAAAGCGCCGGGTCCATCCCCGGACCAATCCCCGTGATTCCCTCGCTCGTGTGGATCTCCACAAACGAGCCGCCGCCGATGCGGATCGCCATCCGCGACCCCGGACTCCACGCCGGCTCCACGGCGCCGAGGTCCTTCACCAGTTTGAGCGGAACCACCTTCACATCCGTCACCCGGATGCGCCCCGGGTTCTTCGGCGTCTGCGCCGCGGCCAGCAGCGGCAAGGCGAACAACGATCGGCGGGTCAGCATGTCATCTCTCCTCGGGCGAACATCAGCATAGTCGAGTTCAGACCCTGACGCATCAGTCGGCCTCAAAGGTGCGTTCGTAGCTTCGCAGCAACTCCGCCGGCTGGTCTTCTTTCCGCAGGAAACAGTTGCCCGCAACCAGAACCTCTATGCCTGTCCCCATGAAGCACGCATAGGCATCCTCGGGCGTGCACACCACCGGCTCGCCGCGCACATTAAAGCTCGTGTTCACCAGCACCGGACACCCCGTCAACTGCCGGAACGCTTCGAGCAGCGCATGGTAGCGCGGATTCGTCTCGCGGCTCACCGTCTGCACCCGAGCCGAGTAATCCACATGCGTCACCGCCGGAATGTCGCTTCTCGGCACGTTGAGCTTTTCGATGCCGAACAGCCCGCGCTGCTCCTCCGTCATCGGCTTCCTGCGCCCGCGCGCAACGTCGGCCACCAGCAGCATGTACGGGCTCTCTGCTTCCAGCTCAAACCATTCGCCCACATGCTCCCGCATCACCGACGGCGCGAACGGCCGGAAGCTCTCGCGGAACTTCACCTTCAAATTCAACACCGACTGCATCGAGGGCGACCGTGCGTCGCCTAGAATCGACCGCCCTCCCAGCGCCCGCGGCCCAAACTCCATCCGCCCCTGAAACCACCCCACCGCCTTGCCCGCGGCCAGCGCCTCGGCCGTCGTCCGTAGCAGCGCGTCGTCGTCCATCGCCGCAAACCGCGCCCCTGCCCCGCGCAACTGGTCTTCCACGCCCGCTTGGGAAAACGACGGCCCCAGGAACGATCCCTTCATCCCATCGCCCGGCGCCACAGTGCGGGGCTTCTGCTCTTCCATGTGATACGCCGCCAGCGCCGCGCCCAACGCGCCCCCCGCATCGCCCGCCGCCGGCTGAATCCACAATTTCTCAAACCGCCCGTCGCGCAGCACCTTCCCATTGGCCACGCAATTCAACGCCACGCCCCCGGCCAGGCACAGGTTTTTCGCACCCGTCTCGGCCGCCAGCGCCCGCGTCATCCGCAACACCACCTCTTCGAGCGCCGCTTGCACCGACGCCGCCAAATCCATGTGCCGCTGGGTGAGCAACTGTTCCGGCTTCCGCGCCGGCCCGCCGAACAGCTTCTCGAAGCGGCCATTCGTCATCGTCAGCCCGGTGCAGTAATCGAAGTAATCCAGGTTCAATCGGAACGATCCGTCCGCCTTCACATCGATCAGGTGTTCCAGGATCAATTGCGTGTACTTCGGCTCGCCATAGGGCGCCAGCCCCATCAACTTGTACTCGCCCGAATTCACCTTGAAGCCCGTGTAGTAGGTGAACGCCGAGTAGAGCAAACCCAGCGAATGGGGGAAGTGGATCTCCTTGCGGATCTCCAGCCGGTTCCCCTGCCCCATGGCCGCCGACGTCGTCGCCCATTCGCCCACGCCGTCCATCGTGAGCACGGCCGCCTCTTCAAACGGCGACGGGAAAAACGCGCTCGCCGCATGGCTCAGGTGATGTTCGGAAAACAGGAGCCGCCCCTCCCAATCGAGTTTCGCCCCCGCGCAGCGGTCCAACTCCTCCCCCAACAACCGCTTTTGGAACAGCTTCTCGCGTAACCACAGCGGAATCGCCATGCGAAACGACCGCAGCCCGCGCGGCGCGAACGCCAGATAGGTTTCCAGCAGGCGCTCAAATTTCAGGAACGGTTTGTCGTAAAACACGACCCGGTCGATCTGGCTGAGATCCACACCCTCTTCGGCCAGACAGTAGCGCACAGCATGAGCCGGAAAACGCGCGTCATGCTTCTTCCGGGTGAACCGCTCCTCTTGCGCCGCGGCCACTACCTCACCGTCACGCACCAGCGCCGCCGCGCTGTCGTGGTAGTAGGCTGAAATGCCGAGAATCCGCATCGCTCGTGCCCCGCTCCTAAAACAAGGTGTAGATAAACGGCGCCACGGCGCTCCCCTGCGCGAATACGAGCAGCGCGCCAAAGACCAGCATCGCCAGCACCACCGGCATCAGCCAGAACTTCTTCCGCACTTTCAAGAATTCCCACAACTCGCCCACGATCGACATCGACCCTCCCTCAGAACTGCTTGCTCATGCTGCCCGCCGGCGGACCCGGCGGCAGGCGCGGAACCCAATAACTCTCGGCGTTCTCATTCCAACGCAGCCGCATCGGATCCTTGCCCGAAGCCCGCATCACGGCACCCACCGGCGTGAACACAAGATAAAATAGGGCCGCGCTCACAATCGGGTTCATCAACTTCCCCATCCACACCCCGAGCGCTGTCCACAACCGGTTCAGCGGCCGCAACCAAGCCGGACGCACTAGCGCCGCCAGCAGCATCACGCCCGCCGCCGCCAACACAGGAACCCGCATTGTTCCGCCCGCACGCAACGGCCAGAGCCCGATCACGGCACCCGCTATGGTCATCACCAGGCCGAATGCACGGTCCGACGATCCCTCGGTTGTGTGCCCTCGTTCGAGGTCTTCGTGGAAGTTCAAGAACCCACCTTCGTTTCAACACTCCGCGCGCCACGGACCATTCCGGTGACGTCTGCATTCCCACCAGACGGCCCCCCAACACATTCTCACGCCTGTTCTCCGCAGCGGCCCGGACCGTTTATCATAACCTCTTACCGGCTCCGGAATCGAGCACAGCTAAATGAAGAGAACTCCACACGGGCCCGGCCAAAACCTCGCCGCACTCGCCCTCGGGCTGCTCCTCTCAGGGCTCCTCCTCGAAGGACTCACCCGCTGGTTCATTCCCGATCCCGATCTGATCTTTGAAAACCGCCTCGCCCTGTTCACCCCCGACGACACCGCCGGTTACCGCAACCGCCCCAACTTCCTTGGCTACGCACAGGCCTCCATCCGCGTCCAGACCAACGCCCTCGGCTTCCGCGGCCCCGAACTCCTCACCGCCAAGGCCCCCGCCACAAGGCGCATCCTCGGTATCGGCGATTCGGTCACCTTCGGAACCGGTGTTCAGGAACCACAAACCTTCCTCCGCCTCCTGGAGAGCGGCTTCGACCAGCAGCAGCCCCCCCGCACGGAGGTCGTCAACCTTGGCGTCATCGGCTACTCCCTGCGCCAGGAACTTCTCACCCTCAAACACCGGGGCCTGCCCCTCGCGCCCGACATCGTCCTGCTCCACTTCGTCCTCAACGACGCCTACCCCACCGAGGACCCGTTCTTCAACATCCACACCTTCCATGAGCCCCGCAAGACCGATGTGCGCCGCCGCGAATACCACCACCTCCCGCCGCCCCCTCCTACGCCTACCGCCTCCTGCTCACCCTCGTACGCCGCTCGCTCAACCCGCCCCCCGCCACAGCCGCCCCACCCACCGCTATGGCCGCCCGGCAGCTATGAACTGCTCGCCTGGCCCTACATGCAAGAGGACCTCCGCGAGTGCAAACGCCTCGCCGCCGTGCATGGCTTCCGCTTCGGCGTCCTCATCTTCCCCCGCCGCGTGCAATGCGAATCCGGCTCGCCTTCCGCGCCGTACCCCCAGCCGCTCATCAAGGACTTCCTCCGCTCGGAGTCGATCCCCTTCCTCGACCTCTACGCCACCCTGGGCGAAACGCGCGATCCCTTTATCGACCAACTCCACCTCACCACCGCCGGCCACACGGCCGTCGCCCGCGCCACCGCTCGCTTTCTGAGCGAACAGGGTTGGTGACCGCGCTACCCGCCGAGCCCCACCGGTAGCTTCCCGGCGTGAATGATGTCCGTCATCCGGCGGTGCCAGTCCACCTCGCGCCACATGCCGCGGAACTGCGGCCCGCAGAAGTTCGACGTCGCCATGGCCGCCCAACGCCCTGTCGCCGAGGCCCGCCGCACGCCCAACTCGCACAGCTCCAGAATGTAGTCCCAGGGCAGCATCGGCGCGTCTTTGTAATCCACCAGCGCCCAGCACTCGGTCGTGATCAGCGGCTTCTTGGCCACCTCGGCCCACACCGCCAGTTGCTCCACCCCATACTCTAGCCGCGACCGCCAGTGCGCCTCGTTTTCGCGATACAGGCGTGCGCCGTTCCGCGCCAGGTTGTCGTAGCCCTTCTGGTCATAGCGTTCATAGGCGTAGCCCACTCGCTTGTAGAAATCGGAGAAATGCGTCATCCACAGGTGCAGCTCCAGAAAGTCGAGCATCGACACATCCTGTTCGCGGAAGGTCGCATATTCACTGGTGAAGGAAAACGTATAGTCGAGCCCCGGGTAGCTTTGCCGCAACGGCTCGATCGCCTCGCGCATCCAGCGCACGCCCTCCGCCGAGGCCCGCGTGTGCCCTTTGGCGAGGAACGGCGCCCATACCGACAACGGCCACTCATTGCACAGGTCCACATACAGCAGCGTGTCGAGCAACCCCTCTGCCGCAATCGAATCGAGCGTCGACTTCCACACCGCCGCCAGTTCCGCCGGCCCGCCGATCTTCATCCGCGTGTCGTCCACATCCTGGCGGAACCACGTCGACAGCCCCACGCACAACCCATGCTCGCGGCACCGTTTGAGGAACTGGTTCAACTCCGGCTGCACTCGCACCCTGCAACGCGACGCCGCCCCCCAATCCTGAAACCACCAGTGCGGCAGCAACTCCCAGGTCTTCCCCGCCCCGGCCTGCACCAGGTGCGGATAGGCATCGATGCGCACCCCGTCATAGCCGCGCTGCTTCAACTCCCCCAGCGCGACGTCCCAGTCCTCATAGCCCGCCCCCGGCCAGCGCCGCTCGAGCCACGAGAAGTCCCACATCGTCACCGCCAGCGGCCTTTGCGTGATGTGCCGCCGCAGGCTTCGCTCCCCCGCCGCCCCGGCCAAACCCGCCGCCAGCGGCATCGCCAACAGGTCTCTCCGCTTCATGCCGCCTCAGAGCGTAGCACTGGCGCTTGCAGGAGGAAAGCGGCTCACGCTGCCGGATGTGAACTCGCAGGGCTGTTCTGAGGTAAGGAGTGGATGGGGCGAACGAGGAGAGGGGAGAAATGGTCGGGGCGCGAGGATTTGAACCTCCGACCTCCTGGTCCCGAACCAAAATATATCAACAACTTACGAGCATCGTTCACTGAAAAAAGAGTTGTGCGTCTTATGTTTGGACCCTACTTGGACCCTAAAGGCGAATTTGTGGCGAACCGGGTCCTCGTTGGACCCTGCTTGGACCCTGCATCCACGCTGGAGATCCGCGTGCTTTTGTACGCATGCGCGATCGCGTCGCCATTCTGAAAGACTGTCCGCAATATGTTGGTCAGAAAGGATCTGTAACATCGCCATGTAGTAGCACCGGCCCAACACGGCTACAGGCTGATGCGGAGGTCGAAGGACTTGATCGCTTCCGAACCGTTGCGCGGCAAATCGCGCTCCGCTGTAAATCAATCCTCCAGTCCCAGAATTGAAACTCGGTTGATTGGTTTCGGAGGAGCCTTTCTTATGGCTTCGAACAGATCACCGACCCTGAAAGCTCTAATGGACGAAGGCGGTGCACTCGGATGAAACAGGCTGACGATGTCCGACAAGTCCCATCCCAAGCCCTCACTGTGAAAAAGGAACTCGTGCGGGGCCAAGTCGAACGCGCGGCGGTAACCCTCTTCGGGAGACGAGAGACAAACACCGAAGTGTTTCTCCGTGGCTTCCAGTAGCTCGCAGCCATCATCGCCGGTGATCCCGAGGTCATCTTCGAACAACGTCTCGGGTAGTATCGACATCCGTCTGGGAATTGCCGCCCACTCACGAATGAAGTCCGCTAGCTCCTCGAAGGACGGCGTTGCTCCTTCTTGGCCGGGTTCCAAGTGTTCCATCGATTCCGTCTGCCTAGATCTGCCAGCGTACATCAACGGCTGTGACGAGAGGTATCGGAGAAGTGGACAAAGGCTGAAGAAGCCGCACACCTTGCCGGCGCGGGAAGTCCACTACGGGATCTCGGATTGCTCGCGCGTGCCAGTACCCATCTGGGGGTTCGCCAGACCTCCTGGTCAGACCCCAAGAGGTCATGGAAGTCGTCGGACGGCAAGTCGATCAAAACACGGGGATAACGACCAACGGAGTGCAACATCCGGGTCAGATTAGGGTCCACGGCCACCCTGTTGTGGACCTGCTGCCTATGTGGAAATGTCTGTAAGTATTTGAAAAGGTGGTCGGGGCGAGAGGATTTGAACCTCCGACCTCCTGGTCCCGAACCAGGCGCTCTAGCCAGGCTGAGCCACGCCCCGACGGCGCTCGTCTACCAGAATACAACGGAGCGGCCCTTCGCCGCTATGCGTTCTCGCGATTCGTTCTCGCCGTTCGGCCTCGCCCGTCGTTCTGGCAAGGCCCCGCTGCCGGCGCGGTCACTTCTTGCGAAAAATCGCCATGTACTGCGAATCCGGCGTGAACGGCTTGGACTCGACGAGCGCAAACCCATGCTGCTGCACCTCGGCCGCAACGGCGTCGTCGTCCAGGCGAATGTGCGCCGGATCGCGGAAGCCGCGCTTGTAGAAATCCACGATCACCAGCCGTCCGCCGGGCTTCAAGCCGGCGTGGATCGAGGCCAGCATGTCGGCCGGATAGTCGAAGTGGTGGTAGGCGTCGAGAATCAGCGCGATGTCGGTCGAACCGGCGGGCAGTTTGGCCGAACGTTCCGTGCCGTGAATGAACTCCACGCCGTTGAGCCCCTTGGCTGCGGCGTTCTCCTTCGCCTTGGCGAGGAAGTCGGGGAAGATATCCTCGGCGATCACCTTGCCCGGCGCGCCCACGGCTTCGGCGAGATAGGGCAGCATGAAGCCGACCCCAGTGCCGATATCGGCCACCGTCATGCCCTGCGCCAGGCCGAGGCGGGCGATCAGTTCCTTCGGCTTCTGCCGCGCTTCGCGGTCGTGCGAGCCGAGCGTGGCGGCCACGCGCGCGCGGCCCTCTTCGGTCCGGTATCCCTTATTCGCATCGGCGGCAACCTGCGGCCAGGCGAGCGAAGCGGCGAGCAGGGCAAGGGCGATCAGTCTCATAGTGAGGTCTCCATGGGAAGCACAAGCGGGGGTTCTGTGAGGAAATCGAGCGTGGCCATCCGCGCCACGGCGTCGCGCACATCCTGTTCCGAGGTCGTCTCGAGCGTGATGACGAAGGGCAGGTTGTCCTTGCTGTCCGACGGCAGTTGCAGCACGGCATCGAGGCTGACGTTCTTGCCGGCCAGAATGTTGGCCAGCGCGGCGATGATGCCCGGACGGTCGTGCACGCGGAAGCGCAGATACCATGCCCGGCGCTGCAACGTGATCGGGATCGGCTTGTAGGCTCCCAGCCGTTCATGCGCGAAGGGCGACACGCGCTCCGGCGAACCGCTGCGGATCTCGCGGGCCACGCGCATCAGGTCGCTCACCACGGCCACGCCGGTGGGATGCGGACCAGCCCCGCGGCCATAGTAGAACGTGTCGGCGCCATATTCGCCGCGCACCCAGATGGCGTTGTAGGCGCCCTGCACGCTGGCCAGGATCGTCTCGCTGGGAATCAGCGCCGGCCGCACGCTCAGCAGCAGCCCCTCGTCTGTTTCGCGGGCCGCGCACAGCAGGCGGATCGTATGGCCGAGCTTGTGCGCGTATTGAAAGTCCAGCGGGGTGAGCCGGCGGATGCCTTCCGTATAGATGTCGGTGGGCGCAATCTGCTCGCCGAAGGCCAGGGCCGACAGCAGCGCCAGCTTCGAGCGCGCATCGAAGCCGTCGATGTCGGCGCTCGGGTCGGCCTCGGCATAGCCCAGCCGCTGCGCTTCGGCGAGCACGGTTTCGAATGCCGTGCCGTGCTTTTCGATCTCGGTGAGGATGTAGTTGCTGGTCCCGTTGAGGATGCCGTAGAGCGCCTGAATGCGGTCGCCGCTGATGCCTTCGCGCAGCACGGTGTGGATGGGGATGCCCCCGGCCACGCTTGCTTCCATGGCCAGGTTGATGCCGGCCGCGATCGCCTTTTCCCAGATCGCCGCGCCTTGCAGGGCCATCAATTCCTTATTGGCCGTCACCACGCTCTTGCCGGCGGCGATGGCGGCTTCGATCAACTCGTGCGCCACGCCGGTGCCACCGATGAGCTCGCAGATCACGTCCACATCGGGATCGTTCACCACGTCGCGCCAGTCGGCTGTGCGCTTCACACCGGCCAAACCGGCCGGCAGTTCCTTCGACGCCACCGAACGGCTGCACACGGTGCGCACCCGCAGCGGGAAGCCCAACTTCGCTTCGATCTGCGCCGCGTTCCCCGCCAGGATGCTCATCGCACCCGTTCCGACGTTGCCCAGACCGACAATGCCGACGTTGACACTGCGGACGGGATTCTCTGAAAGCATAAACCGATATGATAGCAACAAGCCCATGAAACCCCTGATTTTGCGAGTCCCCGTCGCCCTGGGCGCGCTGCTGGCGGCTACGTTGCTCACCTACGCGCAACTGCGTCCGCAGGAGGAGCCGGCGCCGCGATTGAAGCGGTCGCAGATTGAGGCCATTCTCAAGGACGATCACAAGAAATCGCTCGAGGACGCCACCGTGATGCTAAAGCTTTCCGAAGAGCTGAAGATGGAGCTGGAAAAGGGCGGCACGCATACCCTCTCGCTGTCCGCGTTGAAGAAAGCGGAAGAGATCGAAAAACTGGCCAAGCGGATTCGGGGGCGGCTGCGCCGGTTCTAGCCGCCGCGAGTCTGCAAGCGCCAAGCCGCGAACGCGAGGCCGCGAACGCAAGGCCGCAAGCGCGGTGGGGTTCACCGCGCGCCTATGCTACCCTGGAGCGTTTAAGCCATGCCAGTCACGCGCGATAAAGGGCAGTTGATGAGCGCGTCCGAGATTGACCGGACGCTGGTGCGCCTGGCGCACGAAGTATTGGAGAAGACGGCCGATCTGGACAAGTTGGCCTTTGTCGGCATCCGCCGCCGCGGCGTGCCCCTGGCGCAGCGGCTGGCGGCCAAGATCAAGTCGCTTGAGAAGCGCGAGGTGCCCGTCGGCATCCTCGACATCAACCTCTACCGCGACGACCTGTCCACGGTCTCCAGCACGCCGGTGGTGAACGCCACAGAGATTCCCTTCTCCATCGTCGGCCGCGACATCATTCTGATGGACGACGTGCTCTACACCGGCCGCACCATTCGCGCCGCCCTCGATGCCCTGTTCGATCACGGCCGCCCGGCCCGCGTGCAACTGCTAGTGCTGATTGACCGCGGCCATCGCGAACTGCCCATCGAGGCGCGCTATGTCGGCCGCACCGTCCAGACCTCCGACATCGAGATCATTGAAGTGAAGTTCCAGGAAATTGACGGCACGGAGAAGGTTCTGCTGGTGGAGAAAGTGGAGGATTGACGCATGACTACGGCGCTGGATGGTCTGCGCGCCGGACTGCTCGGCATTGAGGATTTGAGCCGCACGGAGATTGAAGCGATCCTGCGGCGGGCCAAGGAATTCCAACAACAACAGGCGCCGGGAAAGAAGAGCGACGCGCTGCGCGGGCACATGGTGGTGCTGCTCTTCTTTGAATCGTCGACGCGCACGCGCACCAGTTTTGAGATCGCCGCCAAGCGCCTTGGGGCCGACTCGGTTTCCATCTCCGTGGCCGCCTCCAGCGTGAGCAAGGGCGAGTCGCTGGTGGACACGCTGAACACGCTGGCCGCCATGAGGCCCGACGCCATCGTGATGCGCCATGCGGCTTCCGGAGCGCCTCACTTTCTGGCGCGCCACCTGCCGATTCCCATCATTAACGCCGGCGACGGCACGCATGAGCACCCCACGCAGGCGCTGCTCGACGCGATGACGATTCTCGACCACCGGACCTCGCTCGAAGGCTTGAAGGTGGCCATCATCGGCGACATCGCTCACAGCCGCGTGGCCCGCTCAAACGTCCATTTGCTGGCCAAGTTCGGCGCCGAAGTGGTGCTGTGCGGCCCGCCGACGCTGCTGCCCACCGAGTTGGGGCTGCTCGCCAAGGGCGTGAAGCTCACCTACCGCATGGATGAGGCCATTCGCGACGCCGACGTCATCATGATGCTGCGCGTGCAATTGGAACGGCAGTTCGAAACAACCTTCCCGGCGGGCGAGTACTTCGGCTTCTACGGCCTGCGCCAGGAGCATGTCGCGCTGGCCAAACCGGATGTGATCGTGATGCACCCCGGCCCCATCAACCGCGGCCGTGAGCTCAGCTCCGAGGTGGCCGATTCGCAGCAGTCCGTGATTCTGAACCAAGTGGAGAACGGCGTCTTTGTGCGCATGGCCGTTCTGGAGCGGGTGTTTTCGTGAGTGAAGCAAAGCTGGTGATCCGCAATGGCCGGGTGATCGACCCCGCCTCGGGACTTGACGCCGTACGGGATGTCTACCTGGAGGCGGGCCGCGTGGCCGCCGTAGGTGAGAACCTCGAGGTTGCCTCCACGGCCGAAGTGTTCGACGCCAGCGGCATGATCGTCGCCCCCGGCTTCATCGACATGCACGTGCATCTGCGCGAGCCGGGCTTTGAATACGCCGAATCGATCGAAACCGGCGCGCGCGCCGCGGCCGCCGGCGGCTTCACCAGCGTCTGCTGCATGCCGAACACCTTGCCGGTGAACGACAGCGCCACGGTGACCAGCTACATCATCGAGCGCGCCAAGCAGAAGTCGGTGGTCAACGTCTATCCCATCGGCGCCATCACCAAGGGCAGCATGGGCGAGGAACTGGCCAGCATCGGCGCCATGGTGAAAGCGGGGGCTGTCGCCATCTCCGACGACGGCCGCCCGGTGATGAACTCGCGCGTGATGCGCCGAGCCATGGAACTGGCCAAGGGCCACGGCATTCCCGTCATCGACCATTGCGAGGACCTGAACCTGAGCGCGGGCGGCGACATACACGAAGGCGAGATCAGCGTCCGGCGCGGCTTGCGCGGCATTCCGGCGGCCGCCGAAGACGTGATGGTGGCTCGCGACATCCTGCTCGCCGAACTCACCGGGGCGCGTTATCACGTGGCCCACATCTCCACGCACCACGCCGTGGCCATGGTCGCCTTCGCCAAGAAGCGAGGCATCAAGGTGAGCTGCGAGGCCACCCCGCACCACTTTGTGCTCGCCGATTGCGACACGGTGGCCTACGATTCCAACTTCAAGATGAAGCCCCCGCTGCGCGGCAAACACGACGTGAGCGCCGTGCTGGAGGGTCTGGTGGACGGCACCGTGGAGGTGATCGCCACTGACCACGCTCCGCACGCCGGCAGCGAGAAGATGCAGGAGTTCGAGCGCTGCCCGTTCGGCATCACCGGATTGGAAACGGCCATCGGCATTACGCTTGAGCAGTTGGTGCACCCCGGCAAGCTCACGCTGCGGAAGATGATCGAGCTTTATACCACGGGCCCGGCGCGCGTGTTGGGGCTCGACCGCGGCACGCTGACCGTGGGCGCCCACGCCGACGTGACCCTCTTCGACACGGCCACACAGTGGACCTACGACGTGAACAAAACGCAGTCGAAAAGCAAGAACTCTCCGTTCCACGGCCACACCTATACGGGCGGTCCCGTGGCCACCATCGTCAGCGGCCGCATTGTCTGGCGGCGCTAGCTTCACGGTTCACCCCCACGCGTTGTGACGCTATAGTGGGAGCAAGTGAACCCATACCCAGAGATTGTGTATCCTCCGCCTCGACGGCCCGGCGGCAAGCTGCCCTTCGTCATCATCGCGCTCTTCCTCTTGCTGTTGAGCGCGCGCAGCATCGCCTCCACCTACATCGACTACCTGTGGTGGCAGGAGTTGGGCCAACTGCAGACGTGGTGGCGGATGTGGAGCTACGGCTTCGCTCCGATTGCCGGCGGCGCGCTGGTGTGCTTTGCGGTCCTCTATGCCGCCCACCGCATCGGCCAGATGCAGGCTTCGCGGACAAGCCGCGGGGGGGCAGGCTTCCGGCTCCCCATTGCCCTGGGCCTGTTCGCGCTGTCCTCGCTCATCGCCCTCTCCACGATCGACAATTGGACCGTCGTTCGCTATTTCGGCTCGCGCGGCGGCGCGAGTGACGGCTGGGTGGACCCGGTATTCGGCCGTCCGATGGCCTTCTATCTGTTCGACCTGCCCTTCTGGCGCGGGCTGCGGAACTACTTTTTGGCGGTGGCTTTGTTTGCCGCCGTCGTGAACTGGGTCACCGCGCGCATCGGTGACTTCCTCGGTTCGCTGCGCCCCGGCGAAGGCGTCGAGATGATCGATCTCGGCGAATTGCGCAACAAACTCGGCCTGGAGTCGAGGTTCCTGCGCGTCTGCCTGACGGCGCTGCTGATTGCCATGGCCTGGGGTGTGGCGCTGGACCGCTATGACCTGCTCAACAGCGACCATGGCTTCCTGGTGGGCGTCGATTACGTCGACGAACGCATCGCCCTGCCGCTGTTGTGGTTCCTGTTCGCCACGCTGCTGCTGGCAGGCGCGGGGATTCTGGCCGGGCAGTGGAAGGCGCTGCTGCTGCCTGTGGCGGGCTACATTCTGCTGTCGGTGGTTCCGGGGGCCGTCAACGCGGTGTATGTGCGGCCGAACGAGATCTCGCTGCAGCGGCCGTATATCGAGCGGCACATTGAGGCGACGCGCCGCGCCTATGGCCTGTCGCTGCGCGTGCAGGAAACAGAGTTTCCTGCCAGCCTTACGGCGCGCATCGACATCGCCCGCCACCGCCCGCTCATTGACAACGTGCGGCTGTGGGACTGGCGCGCGTTCCACGATACGACGACGCAGATCCAGGCCCTGCGGCCCTACTATGCGTTTCCCGACACCGACGTGGACCGCTACACCATCAACGGCCAGTTGCGGCAGGTGTTGCTGAGCCCGCGCGAATTGGACATCCGACAGCTTCCCGACGCGCGCAAGGGTTGGATCAACCCGCACTTCATTTACACGCACGGCTACGGCATGGTGATGGCCGAGGCCAACCGCATCACCTCCGACGGCCTGCCTCTCTTTTTCGTCCAGGATGCGCCGCCGAAGATCACCGACCCGAACCTGAAGCTCGTGCGGCCGGAGATCTACTTCGGCGAGATCACGCATGAGCCGGTGTTCGTCAGCACAGGGCAGAAGGAGTTCAGCTACCCCTCGGGCAACGACAGCGTGTTCACGCGCTACCAGGGCACGGGCGGCATTCCGATGGGCTCGCTGCTGACGCGCATCGCCGCCACGGTGCACAACATGGACGGGAATATCCTGCTCACGCAGTTGTTCACGCCCGATTCGCGCATGTTCATCCGGCGCAAGGTGCTGGAGCGGTTGGAGGAGGTGGCGGGCTTTTTGGAGTGGGAGTCGGACCCCTACCTTGTGCTCACCGACAAGGGCCGCCTGGTGTGGACCGTGGACGCCTACACGGTGTCCGACGCGCACCCCTATTCGGCCTACCTGCGGCTGGGCAGCGGCAAGCGGGTGAACTACATGCGCAACGCCGTGAAGGCCACCGTGGATGCCTACGACGGCGATGTGCATCTCTACGTGTTTGACACCGCCGATCCGATCATCGCCGCCTACCGCGGGCTGTTCCCCAAGCTGTTCCAGGACGCCGCGACGATGCCCGAGGATCTGCGCCGCCACGCCCGCTACCCGGAAGCCTACTTCCGCGTGCAGGCCGAGATCTACCGCACCTTCCACATGCGCGATCCGCAGGCCTTCTATAACAAGGAGGATCTGTGGGACATCGCGCGCAACCTGTACGGCCAGGAGAGCACTCCGCAACAGTTGGCGCCGACCTACGTGGTGGCCACGCTGCCTGGGGAAGAGGAGGCCGAGTTCCTGCTCGTGCTGCCCTTCACGCCGCGCAACAAGGACAACATGATCGGCCTGATGGTGGCCCGTTGCGACGGCAAGAACCTGGGCGAGGTGCGCTTCCTGCAACTCTCCAAGCAGGCGCTCATCTTCGGACCGATGCAGATAGAGGCGCGCATCAACCAGGACCAGAACATTTCCAAGGACCTGACGTTGTGGAATCAGCAGGGCTCGCAGGTGTTGCGCGGGCAGATGCTCGTGTTGCCCGTGGACAACTCGTTCCTCTATGTGAAGCCGATTTACATCCAAGCCAAGGAAGCGCGGATGCCGCAGTTGAAGAAGGTGGTTGTCGCCGTGGGCAACGACATGATTTACCGCGACACCTACGAGGAGGCGATCGCGGAGTTGACGGGCATGCAGCCGCCCGCGCCGCCGCCGGCCGCCGGGGGTGCGCCAACGCCCGCAACCGCGGCTCCGGCTGAGACGAAGCAGAGCTCGGATTCGCGTGTTGAAGAGATGCGGACGCGCATGCAGCGTTACCGCGAACTGACTTCACAGGGAAAGTGGAGCGACGCCGGCCGGGAACTCGAGGCGATCGAGAAAATATTACAGCGCCGCTAAGCAGCGCTCAGCGCCGCTGAGGCCATTTTCGTGAATCGCCGCCAGCGGGGCGCCCGTCCACAACTAGAGGAGGCGAATCGAACATGAGACGAGTTGTGTGTTTTGCGATGGCCGGTTTGCTGGCGGCTTCAGCGGCCGTGGCGCAGGTGGCCGTGACGAACGAAGACGTGGTGAAGCTGGCCAAGTCGGGCTTGAGCGAGGAGTTCATTCTCGACATGGTGAAGAAGCAGCCGTCGAAGCTGTCGGGCGAGCCGTCGAAGCTCATCGAGTTGAAACAGGCGGGGGTGAGCGAGCGGGTGATTGAGGCCGTTTCGGAGCGGTCGCCTTCGGCGCTGGCGGTGACGCAGCAGCAGATCCGCGAGCTGGCGGCAGCGGGCTTCCAGGAGCAGTTCCTGTTGGGCTACCTGGAGCGGAACCCGGGCAAGATGGCGCTGGACACGGCGGGGATTGTCGAACTGAAGCAGGCCGGCGTGAGCGAGCGCGTGCTGGCGGCGATGGTGGGCAAGCCGGCCGCGGCGAAGCAGATTCCCAGCGGCACCGAGATCGGCGTGCAGATGATCGACTCGATCGATTCGCGCCAGGCCAAGGAGGGCGATGAGTTCCGCGCCAGCCTGATCAAGGCGCTGGTGGTGAACGAGGAAGAGATCGCGCCGAAGGGCGCCGATGCGGTGGTGAAGCTGGTGACCGAAAAGGAAGCCGGTAAGTTTTCGGGCCGCACGGAGCTGACTGTGGCGCTGACGGCGATTATGGTGGGCGGCAAGAAGGTGGAACTGACCACGGCCAGCGTGCAGCAGGAGTCGGGTTCGCAGACAGCAAAGACGGCCAAGACGGCGGCGGGCGTGGGCGCGGTGGGGGCCCTCATTGGAGCCATTGCGGGCGGCGGCAAGGGCGCGGCCATTGGAGCGGCGGCGGGCGCGGGAGCGGGCGCGGGGGCGCAGGTGTTCATGAAGGGGCAGCGTGTGCGGATCCCGTCGGAGACGACGCTGTACTTCACGACCGATGCGGCGGCGGTGATTCCGTAGCGGGATTGGGATGTCCGAAAAACGAACCGGCCGTCCCGAGGGACGGCCGGTTTTGTTTGATATGGTGCGGAGAACAGGACTTGAACCTGCACGAGATTGCTCCCGCTAGCACCTCAAAAATGACGGGGCATTCCAATCATCAAACTTTGTTGGTGCGATCTTCGATTGATTAGATGGCTGGATAGCTTGGGGCTAACATACACGTGGCACAAGATCGAGGAAGCCAGGAGGAAGAGAATGGATGGACAAGAGCACATGCAAAGCGATGACCGTCCGCGCTCGATGCGCAATGCCGCGATTCGGGAGCGGCGCAGGGGCATGCTCAGCTTGCCGCATGTAGAGCCGTTGACCGCCTATGCGGCAAGGCTGCGTGAGAATGGCTCAGTGGAAGTCCCAGAGTTTGACCCGCTTGATGGCGGCGTGGATGCGCAAGTGCTGTTCTTGTTCGAGAAGCCTGGCCCAATGACGGTGGAGCGGGGCAGGAGCAAGCGGCCAGGCTCCGGGTTTATAAGCCGCAATAACGACGATCCCACGGCAGAAGCCACCTTCAGATTTATGGAGCAGGCAGGCATAGCACGAGGGCGGTCAGTCATTTGGAACGTGATTCCGTGGTGGAACCACACGAGAAAGGTGACCAGTCAGGAACTGCGCGAGGGTACAAGATGTGTGGAGGAACTGATTGACCTGCTGCCGAAATTGCGAGCGGTAGTCCTGGTGGGAAAGAAGGCCGCCGAAGCGGAGCGTTACCTGAAAACGAAGGAACTGGCGCTATTCTCCTCCGACCATCCATCGCCATTGGTAAGGGCGAGTTTTCCAACGAGGTGGAATGCGATCCCTTCGGAGTGGGCCAAAGTCCGCAGATTTCTCGATGAGCAGACTCGGTGAAGGTTCCGGAACACTTGACCAGTTAAGTGCTGAGCGTGACATGATCGAGGTCGCAAGGAGGGTTCAGGCCCACCGAGACAACGAGGTTCAGCGCATCAAGGACAGAACAAGGACAACACTGCCGGAAAAACGAACCGGCCGTCCCGAGGGACGGCCGGTTTTGTTTGATATGGTGCGGAGAACAGGACTTGAACCTGCACGAGATTGCTCCCGCTAGCACCTCAAGCTAGTGCGTCTGCCAATTCCGCCATCTCCGCAAAGTCGTGAACATGTTTACTTCTTCTCGCCGCCCTTGGCTTCGCCCTTTTTGTCGAGGGCGCCTTCGGGGAGGGGCACGGTGACGCCCTTGCCGCCGCCCTCGGGGGAGAGGGTGACGCTGGGCTTACCGGCGTTGGGGTCCTTCGGGGTGGGCAGCGTTTGGACGGGCTTGTCGAGGACCGTGGAGACCGAACCGGAGTTGCGGGAGGCCATGATCGACAGGGACAGCGAAGTCACCATGAAGAGGGCCGCCGCCACGGTGGTGGCCTTGGAAAGAACGGTGGCCGCGCCGCGCGGGCCGAAGGCCGTCTGGGAACCCATGCCGCCAAAGGCGCCGGCCAGATCGGCCGCCTTGCCGCTTTGCAGCAGCACGACGATGATCAGGAAGAGGCACACGATGACGTGGATGATCGTCAAAAGAATAACCATGAAAAACCTGCCCGAGGCCACGCCCCCTGCTGAGGAACAACAGTAGGGTTACAGGGCCAACCTTTCTATTATAGGGGGAGAGGGGCGTTGCCGCAACGGGCGTGGTGGGGCGGGGTGAGGGAGATGCGTGCGCGGGGGGGGTTGGGGAGCCGGGAGGGGCGGGGCAGACGAGATGGGCGAGGGAGGCGGGCGGGCCGGGGGGACGGGCCGGGGGGCGGGAGGGGGGGGTGGCGTGATGGGCGGGGGTGAGGGGCGGGGGGGGGATGGGGTGGTGGCGTTGGGGGGGTGACGGGCGGGGTGGCGGGCTGGTGGGGGTGGTGGGCCGACGGCGGTGGGATCGGGGTGGTGGGATGGTGGCTGGCGGGATGGGTGGGGGGAGAGGCGGGGGCGGGGGTGGGGCGGGGGATTTGGGACTGGGGAGGGGGGGACCCTTTGGTTTCAAAAGATTGGGCTTGTCAAAAATGGGGCAGGGGGGCGGTGGGGGAAGAAAGAGCAACAGGGTGACGGGGGGAAGGGGAAGTTTGGTTAGCGGCCGGTGATGATGAGGGGCTGGTGGGGGCGGGGGGAGTGAGGGAGGAGAGGAAGACGGGCGGGGCCGGCGGGTGGGGTGGCGAGGAGGGAGAGGTCGGTGAGGGCGGGATGGGTGGGGTGGGGAGCGGGGGCGTGGGGGTCGAGGGCGCGTTCGAGGTTGAGGAACTGGTTGGAGGTGAGGGGTTCGAGGGAGCCGTGCCAGCCGAACTGGCCGGGGGAGTGGGGGATGGAGCCGCCGCGGAGGAGTTCCTGGAGTTGGAGTGGGGGGACGGGGCGGCTGGCGAGGTAGCCCTGGACCTGGTCGCAGTTTTCGGCGGCGAGGAAGCGGCGCTGGTCGCTGCGTTCGACGCCTTCGGCGATGACGGAGAGGCGGAGGTTGTGGGCCATGGTGATGACGCCCTTGGTGATGGCGGCGGCCTTGGGGTCGGTGGTGATGTCGGAGACGAAGCTGCGGTCGATTTTGAGGGTTTGGAAGTCGAAGTGGCGGAGGTAGTTGAGGGAGGAGTAGCCGGTGCCGAAGTCGTCGATGGAGACGCGGATGCCCTGGGAGACGATTTGGGAGAGGATGGCGGGGGCCTGGTCGAGGTTGTTCATGAGGGCCGTTTCGGTGAGTTCGAGTTCGAGCCAGCGGGGGTCGAGTCCGGTTTCCTGGAGGATGGCGGCGACGCGATGGGGGAAATCCTTGTGCTGGAGTTGGCGTGCGGAGAGGTTGACGGCGACGCGGACGGGGGGTAGGCCGAGGCGCTGCCATGCGAGGTTCTGGTTACAGGCGTTGCGGAGGACCCAGTCGCCGATTTCGTCGATGATGCCCATTTCCTCGGCCATGGGGACGAAGTCGCCGGCGCTGACGAGTTCATGGGAGGAACGGTTCCAGCGGAGGAGGGCTTCGGCGCCGAGGATGCGGCCGGAGCCGGTGCAGACGACGGGCTGGAAGTAGAGCAGGAGCTGGTTGCGGAGCATGGCGCGGGCGAGGTCGTTCTGGAGGGTGCAGGCGCGGGTGACCGAGTCGTTGAGTCCCTGGTGGTAGACCTCGAGGGTGCCTTTGCGCTGGCTTTTGGCCTGGTACATGGCCATGTCGGCGAAGCGGAGGAGGTCCTGGACGTTGGCGGCTGGCTCATCGCTCAGGACGAGGCCGAGGGAGCCTCCGCTGATGACTTCGTTGCCATTGATGTCGAAGGGGGTGGAGAGGGCGCCGAGGATGCGCGAGCCGGCGCGCATGGCCTCATCCTTATCGTGGATGCGTTCGAGGAGGATGACGAACTCGTCGCCGCCGAAGCGGGCGACGATGTCGTTGGGGCGGGCGCAGTTGCGGAGGCGACCGGCGACGGCGATGAGGAGCTGGTCGCCGACGAGGTGGCCCATGGAGTCGTTGACGATTTTGAAGCGGTCGAGGTCGAGGAACATGAGGGCGAACAGGGGCATGGCGGGCCCTTTTGCCGCTTTTGGGCCATGAGGCGTTCGAGGCGGGCGATGAGGAAGTCGCGGTTGGGGAGCTTGGTGAGGCGGTCAGAGAAGGCGTCGTTGATTTCGCGGCTTTCGACCTCGATGACGGAGGAGATGTCGCGGTGGGAGCCGGCGAGGGCGATGGGTTTGCCGGCGGCGTCGCGGATGGCGGTGGCGCGGGTGGAGACCCAGAGGTAGGAGTTGTCTTTGCAGCGGAGGCGGTGTTCGCTTTGGATCTGTTCCGAATTTCCGAGCAAATGATCGCCAATCCTGGATTGGAGGATGGCGAGGTAGCCGGGGTGGACGCGGTCGAGCCATTCGTCGGGATGGGTGGAGAGTTCCTCAGGGGAGTAGCCGAGGAGTTTGGCCCAGGAGGTGGAGAACTGGAAGGTGTTGGCCTGGAGGTCCCAATACCAGAGGCCATCCTGGGTAGCGTCGACGGCGAGCTGGAGGCGTTCGAGGTGGAGGGCGCCGGGATCGGTGGCGGCCTGTATGGCAGAGGAGCGGAGCCAGCCCTGGTTATAGAGGCGGAGGCGCAGATAGAGAGCGACGGCGGAGGCGACGCCGACGCAGCCGAGGAGGATGCCGCCCTTGAGGCACTCGAAACCGGAGCCGCAGAGGGAACCGACGACGAGCCAGCCACCGACCGCGGGGACGCCGACGACGGCGAGCCAGCCGAACCAGGTGGTGAGGACCCAGGAGCTGCCGAGCAGGAGCAGGCAGAGGACGGTGAACTGGCTGGTGTCGGCGGTGGCGTAGAACTTGAGGAGGCTGTGGCTGAGGACGAGGAAGCCGATGACGAGGGCGAGGCGGTTGCCGGCGTCGGGCTGGATGGCTCGCGTTTTCAGGAGGAGCCAAAAGGTAAAGCTGATGACGGCGATGCCGAGGGCAAGGCAATCGGTGGGTTGAGCCAGTTGAAGTTGCCGTCGAGGGCCTGACTGGCGCAGAGGGCGAAGAAGGAGAGAGCAAGAAAGGGAAGGGTGACCTGGAGCCTGGAGAAGGTGAGCAGGTTGGCATGGCCAGCAAGCAGAGAACGGCTTGCGGGTGTGACTGCTTCCAGGTCCATGTCACTAGTAGACATTTGTGGGGGAAATGGGGCAATCGCACGATGCTCCTATTTTGGTTGGGCTGAAAGTACCCCTGGGTGTTCAGGTGTTTCGTGTACGCCGTGTAAGCGTGGAGGTCGAAGTTCTACGGGGATTCCCGCATAGGGGGAGGCGCGAGGGTGTGGAAAATCGCTGCGGGAGGGTGAATCTGGACTTTCTTGATGTAAGGGCTAGAGTGGAGAGGGGAGCAGGGGAGGGGCGGGCTTCGCGGGCTGGGGAAGGTGATCGGAACCGCTTGCTGACGCGCGCGGCTCAGAATGGCGTGGGGCTGGCGGGAATGGGGCGCGGAGGATGGTGACGGGTTTGGCGGGAGGAGGCGGTTAGTGGAGGTAGAGGCCGCCGTCGACGTTGAGGGTTTGGCCGGTCATGCCGTCGCTCAAGGGGCTGGCGAGGAAGAGGCAGGCGGCGGCGACGTCGGCGGGGAGGATGCGGCGGTCGAGGCACTGATCGGCGACGATGGCGCGGATGTCGTCGGGGTTGGCGTGGACGTCTTCGCCCTCGGTTTTGATGGCGCCGGGGGTGACGGCGTTGATGTGGACGTTGTGGCGGCCCATTTCGCGGGCGAGCGAGCGGGTGAAGCCGAGGACGGCGCCTTTGGAGGTGACGTAGTGGACGAGCTTTTCGACGCCGATCCAGACGGTGACGGAGCTGATGTTGACGATTTTGCCGGAGCGGCGGGCGATCATGTGGGGGAGGGCGAGCTGGCAGAGGTGCATGAGGCTTTTGACGTTGACGGATTGCATGCGGTCCCAGTCGGCTTCGGTGGTTTCGAGGAAGAGGCGGCGGGGGTAGATGCCGGCGTTGTTGATGAGGGAGTCGATGTGGCCGTAGCGGGCGATGGCGGCGTTGATGGCGGCTTCGCAGTCGGCACGGTTGGAGACGTCGCACTTGAGGGCGTGGGCGGAGCCGCCGGCGGCGTTGATTTGCGCGGCCTTGGCCTGGGCTCCGGCTTCGTCGATATCGAGGACGTAGACGTGGGCGCCGTGTTGGGCGAAGAGTTCGGCGATGCCCGCGCCGATGCCGAGGGCGGCGCCGGTGACGAGAGAGACGTGGTCGTGCGAGAGCATAGGGAACAGGATAACGCAGGGGGTGTGGGGTGAGGAGCGGGTGGCGGGGCGCGGTTTGCGATAGAACTATGTGACATGACACGGCAGGATTTCTTGCGGCTTGGTTTGGGCGCGGCGGGATGGCCGCTGCTGGCGCAGCAGGCGCGGAGGCCGAACATCCTCTTCATCCTGTGCGACGACCTGGGGTGGGGGGATCTGCCCGCCTTTGGCCATCGCAACGTGGTGGCGCATGGGGGATGGTTGATCCGGGGCGAGTTGAAGACGCCGCATCTGGACCGGCTGGCGCGGGAGGGGACGCGGTTCACGCAGTTTTACGTGGCTTCGGCGGTGTGTTCGCCGAGCCGGGCGGGGTTCATGACGGGGCGGTTTCCGAGCGAGTTGGGGATTCACGATTACCTGGCGACGCCGGAGCAGAACCAGAAGCACGGCGTGCGGGATTCGCTGGATCCGGCGCTGCCGACGCTGCCGCGGGTGTTGCGCGAGGCGGGGTACGCGACGGGGCACTTCGGGAAGTGGCACTTGTCGAGTGGTCCGGCGGCGCCGAAGCCGGAGGCGTATGGGATTGACCGGTACGATGCGTGTTTAGGCGGGCCGGGCGGACGGGTGAAGTCGAGCGAGCGGATTGCGGAGGAAACGATCCGATTTATGGAAGAGAACCGTGAGCGGCCGTTTCTGGCGCAGGCGTGGTTGTATGATCCGCACTCGCCGCTGCAGCCGACCGAGGAGATGATGGCGCCCTACAAGGGGCTGTCGCCGCGGTGGGGACAGAACAAGGGGGCGTTTGAGGTCTACTATGGCGTGCTGACGGAGATGGACCGGCAGATTGGGCGGATGCTGGAGGCGCTGGACCGGTTGGGGCTGGCGGAGAACACGATGGTGGTGTTTGCGAGCGATAACGGTCCGGAGACGGGGTTGATTCCGTTCACGTCGCACTATGGCGGGGCGGCGTCGGCGGGGCCGTTTCGGGGGTTGAAGCGGAGTTTGTATGAGGGCGGGATCCGGTCGCCGCTGATGGTGCGGTGGCCGGGGAGGACGCGGGCGGGGGCGGTGGATAACGAGAGTGTGTTGGGGGCGGTGGATTTGTTGCCGACGGTGTGCGCGGCGGCGGGGGCGAGGACGCCGGAGGGTTTGGATGGGGAGGATGTGTCGGACATGCTGGCGGGCAAGCGGCGGGCGCGGCGGGGGGCGCTGCTGTGGGAGAACCGGTTTCCGGTGTATGGGCATGTGTTGGATATGAGTCCGATGCTGGCGGTGAGGGAGGGGGAGTGGAAGTTGTTGTTGAATCCGGATGGGTCGCGGGTGGAGCTGTATCGGGTGCCGAAGGACCCGAGTGAGATGACGAATCTGGCGGGGCGATATCCGAAGGTGGTGGAGCGGTTGCGGAATAAGGCGCTGGAGTGGCAGAAGGGGTTGCCGGCGGGGCCGGTGGATGCGGGGGCGGGGAGGAGTGAGTATGCGTGGCCGGTGGAGATGCGGTGAGGGGAGTGCGGCGAGACAGCGGCAGGTGGTGACGTGTAGCGCCGAGGATTAACCTGGAGATGTATGGGCCGAAAGCCGGCGTGATTGAGCGGATGAGCATGGCTATATGGCTGGTGCCCTGAGTTGAAGGGGTGTCAGTCAGAGGGGCGACACGGAGGAGGCGATGGCGAATCTTGACGAGCCTGCGCTCTACCTGGAGCGCTGGGCGAGGCTGAGGCCGTTGTACCGATGGTGAGGAAAGCGTATGGCAGGAAGGCACCCAGATCAAACTCGGGTGACCGGGCATCGCTGAGTTCTGGGAACCGATTCAGCACCACACCCGCGATCAGCCCACAGGTGCCGGCTGGAACAAGCTATTGAAGCAACGGGAGGCGGCGAAAAAGAAGAAGCAGCGGAAAGCGGAGGGGTGAGCGGGGCTGGTTTGGGGCGGGGGGTTAGGGAGTCTACGGTCCGATGTTGGCGCTGAGGTTGTCGAGGTTGCGGGTGATGGCGTAGAGGGCGATGGCGGCGCCGATGAGGATGCGGGCGAGTTTGGCGCGGCGGGACCAGGTGGCGGGGCGGCGGTTGGGGCGGTTGCGTTCGCCGAGGAAGCGGAGGTGAGGAAGAACAAGAAGAGGGCGGCGCTGATGAGGAGCGGCAGATAGATCTGGAGCATGCAGGTCCAGTGTGAGGCAGATGACGGGGGTGGGGAATCAGGCGAAAGCCCGAGGGTGAACGCGGGGGAATCCGGTAAGATACAGATATCATGCACGAGCGGCACATAGTGGAAGCGCCTGTTTCCACGGCCCGGCTGAGGGACTTGGAAGCCGCTCTCGAAGAATCACTGAAGGGCAAACCGGAGCTGGTGCGGCTGTCGATTGTGTGCCTGCTGGCGCGGGGGCATTTGTTGTTGGAGGATGTTCCGGGGGTGGGCAAGACGACGCTGGCGCAGGCGCTGGCGCGGTGTGTGGGGGGGCGGTTCCACAGGCTGCAGTTCACGGCGGACATGCTGCCGAGCGATGTGGTGGGGGTGACGGTCTATTCGGCGCAGACGGGGCAGTTTGAGTTTAAGCCGGGGCCGGTGTTCACGAACTTTTTGCTGGCCGATGAGATCAACCGGACGACGCCGAAGACGCAGAGCGCGCTGCTGGAGGCGATGAACGAGTTGCAGGTGACCGTGGATGGGCGGTCACACCGGTTGGAGCCGCCGTTCATGGTGATTGCGACGCAGAATCCGGTGGAGCATCACGGGACGTATCCGCTGCCGGAGTCGCAGTTGGACCGGTTTTTGCTGCGGCTGCATATTGGGTATCCGGATTGGGAGAGCGAGCGGGAGATTGTGCGCGGGGCGCTCTCGCAGGACGAGCGCGTGCACACGGTGGTGATGGGGACCGAGGAGATCTTGCGGCTGCAGGAGACGGCGGGGCAGGTGAGGGTGGATGATGCGCTGGTGGATTACATGCTGGCGATTGTGGAGCGGACGCGGAAGCATGAGGGGTTGGCGCTGGGGGTGAGTCCGAGGGGGGCGCAGGCGCTGTACCGGGCGACGCAGGCGCTGGCGATGGTGGAAGGGCGGGAGTATGCGATTCCGGATGACGTGAAGCGGCTGGTGTTGCCGGCGTTTGCGCACCGGTTGGTGGTGAACACGCGGTATGCGCCGGTGCAGCGCGCATCGGTGGCCGCATCGAGGATACTGGAAGAGATCCTCACGGAAGTAGACGTTCCCCTTTAATTCATGAAAACCGCAATTGTTGGCCTGCCGATGGCGGGCAAGACGAGCCTGTTCACGATTCTGACGGGCGTACACGAGGCCTCGCGCGTGGGTACGCTGGAGGCGCGCATTGGCGTGGCGAAGGTGCCGGATGCGCGGCTGGAGGCGCTGGCGAAGGTGTTTGAGCCGCCGAAGGTGACGCACGCGACGGTGGAGTATCTGGACTTTCCGGCGATTTCGAAAGAGGCGCTGCGGGAGCCGAGCTACCTGGCGAGTTTGCGCATGGTGGATGCGTTCGCGCATGTGCTGCGGACGTTTGATGACCCGACGGTGCCGCATGAGAAGGGCTCAGTGGACGCGGTGCGCGACCTGGAGGATGTGGAGATGGAGCTGATCCTCTCCGACCTCATGGTGGTGGAAAAGCGCATGGAGCGGCTGGACAAGGACCGCAAGAAGATCAAGAGTCCGGAGCTGGACCACGAGTTTGCGCTGCTGGAAAAGTGCAAGGCGATGCTCGAGGACAACCAGGCGCTGCGGCAGATGGAGCTGGACGCCGACGATGAGAAGCGGATTCGCGGGTTTCAGTTTCTGTCGCGGAAGCCGATGTTGTGCGTGCTGAACGTGGGCGAGGGAGACGCGGGGCGGCTGCACGAGGTGGAGGCGGAGTTTCGCGAGAAGACGCTGGCCGGGCGGGCGCACATGGAGGCGACGGCGGTGTGCGGGAAGGTGGAGGCGGAGCTGTCGGAGCTGGATGCCGAGGCGGCGGCGGAGTTCATGGGGACGTATGGGATTAAGGAGTCGGGGTTGCAGCGGATCATCACGTCGACCTATGCGCTGTTGGGGCTGATGAGCTTTCTGACGGCGGGCGAGACGGAGGTGAGGGCGTGGACGATTCCGGTGCATTCGAAGGCGGTGAATGCGGCGGGGGCGATTCACTCGGACTTTGAGAAGAAGTTCATCCGGGCCGAGGTTGTGAATTGGAAGGACCTGGTGGATGCGGGCGGGTATTCGGGGCTGCGGGGGAGCACGCTGTTGCGGCTGGAGGGCAAGGAGTACATAGTGAAGGACGGCGATGTATTGGTCATCCGGCATAGTTAGGATCGCGCTGATCGCGGTGGTGATGGCGGCGGGGCTGTCGGCGCAGAAGGCGCAGAGGGCTCCGAAGCTGGAGAAGCCGCGCAAGCACGGGATTGGGATTGTGTATGCGATTCCGAAGGACTGGAAGGTGGAGGAGGGCTCCGAGGCGGTGATGCTGCTGCCGCCGGGGGTGGTGGTGGACGCCGAGAAGGAAGACAACCCGGAGGTGATCGTGGTGGAGATTGCCGAGGGGTTGGAGGGTCCTGAGGATGCAGCGATTGGGGATGAGTTGAAGGGGCGGTGGGGGTCGATGGGGGTGGAGATTGCGCGGGAGCCGTTGAAGGAGGTGTTTTCGGCACCGGGGAGGCCGGGGGCGATTTACACGCTGGATTTGCGCAAGGGGGGAAAGAATGTGCGGGTGCGGGCGTTCTACGTGATGGTGAAGGGGAAGCTGCTGGCGCTGACGGCGAGCGGGGAGACGGCGCGGGTGACGGCGCGCGAGGCGGCGTTGCGGGCGATTGCGGGGAGCTTGGATTTCGTGGCGTTGGAGCGTTAACGCGCGGACTGGCAGCGGAGGAGGCGGGCGGCGAAGTCGCGCAGGAAGGCTTCGCGGTGTCGGCTGACGGTTTTGGCGCCTTGTTCCAGGCCTTCGCGGAGGGCGGTGTCGGGGTTGTCGGTCCACCAGTTGGGGAAGGCGGGTGAGGGTTGTGGGTAGTTGGGCGGGAAGACCGAGGTGAAGGCTCCTGTTTGACCGTCGAGTGCGGGGGTGGGTGCTGACGATGCGGTAGGTCCACTGCTTGACGGATTTGGGAGAGAAGAGGAAGCGCCAATCGCCGGTGGGGGTGGGGTAGCCGGGAAATTGCTGGTCGTCGATGAGGAGGTGGGCGGTGGCGTTGGGGGGCGCGGGTGAGGCGGGGCGGTAGAGGAATTCGAGGATGGAGTAGACCTCGACGGTTGTGGATGCTGTGGGGGGCTTGGTGAAGGTGCGGCGGGGGCGGTTCCAGGCGCGGACGAAGCTGCCGCCCCAGGAGTCGGCGGCGGGGTTTTCGGGGTTGGTTCCGAACAGGTAGGTCAGGGACGGCGTGTCGCCCATTTTGAGGGCCGGAGCGATGGTGGCGAAGTAGTCACCGAGGGCGCCGCGTCCTTTGACGTGCGTGGAGACGAAGGCGCGGTTGGCGAGGTCGCCGGACTGGTTGCCGCCGAGGAAGAAGCCGGTGTAGGTGGAGTTGGCCTCGATGATCCAGAGGTCGGGGTGGTGGCGGGCGATGTAGTCGTAGGCGGCGGCGGACCATTTCTTGTTGGGGCCGCCGATGAAGTAGACGCGGAGGGATTGCTTGATGGAGGGGGCGTCGTGGAGGGCTTGGGCGAGGTCGTCGATGCCGCCCCAGACGAGGAGCCAGAGGGGGCGGGGGCCGGTGCGGGGATCGGGGTTGGGATCGGGGCGGCGGGCGCAGTGGATGATCCAATCGGGAGCCCTCGGTGGGTTGGCCATAGCCGGGCGGCGGGGTGGGCTCGATGCCGCCTTGTTTGGAGATGGCGCGGAGGTGGTCGGGGTGGGATAGGCGGCGTGGGTGCGGAGGTTGGGGTGGTCGCGGGCGTAGAGATCGATGATGTGGAGGAGGTGACGTTTGCGATTGGGGTCTGTGCCGTAGGGGGAGGCGATGAGGCCTTCGAGGTCGATGCGGTCGGTGTAGAGGAGGAGGTGGACGAGGGATTGGAAGTCGTCGTAGTCGGTGCCGCCGATGTCGGTGGAGACGAGGACGCGGGGGCGGGTTTGGGCGGAGGCTGGGAGGGGAAAGAGGAAGGCGGCGAGGAGGAGTGCGGGGAGGAAGAGGGGGCGCATGGGCGATCACTCGCGCGGTTTGGGGTGGCCTTTGACGAGCATGGTGAGGGCGGGGCGGAATTCGTTGAAGCACTCGGCGAGGAAGCGGTGGAAGCGGAGGGGGTTGTAGTAGAAGCCGAGGGCGAGCGTGAAGAGGTAGGTGACGACGCTGGGGGTGGAGTGGACATAGAAGCCGTCGTTGCCGTCGCGGAGGAAGGCGGCGTAGCCGTAGGTCCAGTTGAGGGGCATGTAGCCGCGGTGTTTCTTGAGGATTTTGGCGACTTCCTGGAAGGTGATGCGGCGACGGGAGAGGGTTTTGTTGTCGGCCCACATGCGGGAGTTGGCGAGGAAGTGGTCGATTTTCAGGAGCGGGTGGCGGTCGCTGATTTTGAGCCAGAGGTCGTAGTCGAGGGTGAGGTGGAGGTTGGTGTCGAGCATGCCGGCCTCACGGAAGGCGGCGGCGCGGAGGAAGGCGGCGGGCTGGCAGATGTGGCAGAGGGAGCCGAGGCGGTGGTAGTCGTAGGGGTCGACGGGGTAGCGGCGGATGGGCTTGTTTTGTTCGTCGGTGTAGTAGGCGTCGCCATAGACGACGGCGACATCGGGGTTGGCCTGGAAGGCTTCGACGGCGCGTGAGACGGCGCCGGGGAAGTAGGTGTCGTCGGAGTTGAGGAAGGTGAAGATCTGGCCGTGGGAGCGGAGGAAGCCTTTGTTGACGGCGTCGGACTGGCCTTTGTCGCGTTCGCTCGACCAGGTGAAGCGGCCAGGGTAGCGGGCTTCGTAATCGCGGAGGACGTCGACGGTGTTGTCGGTGGAGCCGCCGTCCATGACGATGTATTCGATGTTGGGGTAGTCCTGCGAGAGCACGGAGTCCATCGTTTCGGGGAGGAAGCGACCCATGTTGAAGGTGGGCGTGACGATGGAGACGAGGGGGAGCGTTGGGTCGGGGTGTGTGGCGGAACTCACGGTGTAGTGGGGGTCGAGCCGCGCCAGGAGAAATCCCAAACTCTGGTGTTTCCCTTGCCCTCTGTGTATTCGATGACGGCGTATTCGCCGGGCTCGAGGGGTTTCCGCGGCCAGATCTTATATAGATTGTCGCCGAACTGCTGGCGAAAAATCTCGATGGCCTCGTGGGTTTCGATGAGTTCCTCGCTGACGGGGATTTTCTCCCAGGTTTGGGCGATGCGGACGCCCTTTTTGGGGGCGAGCTTGATGATGGTGAAGCGCTCTTCGCGTTCGAGGCGGAAATAGAACTCGGGGGTGGGGATCTTGACGGCGTGGGGCGAGGTTTCGCCGTCGAGTTCGAGGGTGGACTTGCCGGAGACCATGGGGAGCGGGGAGATGCGCTTGAGGATGGAGCGGCGCTTGTTGGTGCGGAGGGCGGTTTCGGCGACGGGGATGGCGACGAGGTCGGGGCCGTTGAGGTAATAGACGCCGGGTTCGGAGGGGACGCGGGCGGCTTCGCGGCGCTGTTGGCGTTCGGCTTTGTCTTCGGCGGCGAGGGCGGCGGCTTCTTCCTTGATGGAGGCGGCGCGTTCGGCGCGTTCGGCTTCGGTGCGCTTGAGGTCGACGAGTTCGACGGGGATCTCTTCCCAGTCGCCGCGTTCGGTGGAGTAGTAGCGGACGCGGTCGGCGTTGACGGAATATTCGCGGACGGAGTGGTGGCCGCCTTCCTTGAGGAAGAGGCGGAAGGACTGGGCCGCGAGGAGGGCGGCGAAGGCGAGCAGGCAAAGGAGAGCCCGGGACACCATGAGTTCAGTGTAGCGGGGGTGGGGGGCTGTGGGAATGGCGGGGGCGCCTGGGAGGGCTTGGTTGGGATGAGGCTTTGTAGGAGCAGCTGGTGAGCGGACCACAATCGGTAAACGCTGCGCGACTTCGCGGGAGTATGAGATCTGGCCCCAGTTTTGCGAAGCTTGGACGGTGTCTGACCCGCAGATAGCACTTTCTGAGCTCGTCCAGTGGCTTTGCTCAACGGAGACTCTGCTCAGCCCCGGAACCAGTTTGGCGGGCGTCCAGCAGAGACCTGAATACTTGCCTGCTGCTTTCGCCGATTACGACGGACCTGAGAGAATGGGCCGCATTTGCGGCTGGGTGAACGGCTTACTTGATTTCGAGATCGTTCTCCACAAGGGCGGTGGATACGTGTTTTACAGGCACGTGGAAGCGGAGCAGATTGACGATCCAAGACTCCGTGACGCGCTCGCAGCGTTTTCGACGGCTCTCGCCGAAACTGCAACCGAGTAACGCCATTGGATGTTAGTTCCCGATCAACGTAATGTTGCCTGTAGTCACGCGACCGGATTTCCGAATGGCTTCATTCCTTTCTCAAGCACCGTCTTGGGAAACTGATCGCTTCCGCACAAGATGAATGAGCTGAAGTCCTTGTACCAGTCACCTGCGGGCGCAACTGGACCAGTCTTGACCCATTCCTGGAGCGCCAACAAGTCTGCGACTGAGATGCGGCGCTCATCGACTCGCTGGAGAAGGTGCTGCCAGACTGGCCTGGGCAGGTTAGCGAATTGAATCTTCGGCAATGGAATCCTTCCCGAAGATCGCGCGAATCAGGTCCTTGCCTGCCTCGTTCTTGCGGGCCGGATCGTTTTCGGCGAGGAAGCGATTGTAGGAGGACTTCAGCTGTTCCTTCGCTTCCACCTCGGCGCGGACGCCTCGCTCAGCGAGGGCGACTAGTGCCCGGCTCATCGTGACGTGTTGTTCCTTGGCCGTACGGCGAACTTCCGGAACGAGCGTAGCCGGGATCGTAACGCTCTGCCGGAGGGATCTTGCGGATCCCGTTTTGCGGGTTGCCATACCCGAAGAATAGCAAAGTGCACCAGTGTGGTGCGCACAGGTCACGATCAACGGCACAGCGTTTACCGTCGTTCCGGGTGGATCGCCGGCTACCCGGACATTGCCCAACTCCGGCGTTCTCGAAGCTGGATTGGGGGGCGCTCGGTATTGGACAGACTCTCAGTTGGCGTTTGTGACGGGAATGGTGGGGGCGGGTTGGCGCGACGTGACATATGATGAGCCCATGCGCCGACGCCAACTGCTGCAACTGTTCCCTGCCCTTGCCCTGGCGCAGAAGGCGGGGAATGGTCCGCTGAAGATTACGGGGATTGAGGGGATTGTGATTCGGACGCCGAATGATGAGGCGGCGGCGGAGTCGTTGATTGAGATGCCGCCGGTGGGGGCGGTGACGGGGGGGATTGGATTGGGGAACCGGTTGGATCATGCGTCGCCGTCGCGCTTCAAGGGGCGGACGCAGGCGGTGCTGGTGAAGATCACGACCTCGCAGGGGTTGACGGGGTGGGGGGAGTGTCATGCTCCGGCGGCGCCGCGGATGCATGAGCGGATCATCTCCGATGCTCTGGCGCCGCTGCTGGTGGGGCTCGATGCGCGCAATGTGGAGGCGCTGTGGGACCGGATGTATTCGAGCGAACGGCTGCGCGGTTATTCGACGGGGCCGTTCCTGGAGGCAATTGCCGGGATTGATTTGGCGTTGTGGGATTTGCTGGGGAAGTTCACCGGGCAGCCGGTGTATCAACTGCTGGGCGGGAAGTACCGCGACTCGATTCCGACTTATATCGGGCTGGGCGGGGCGACGGCGGAGCAACTGCGCGCGAATGCGGCGAAGGCGCTGGCGGCGGGGTTCACGACGATGAAGATGGGGTTGAGCAAAGGGGCCGGGACGCGAGATACGGAACGCGCGGCGGTGGCGGCGGAGGCGATTCGGGGGAAGGGGCAGTTGCTGGTGGATTCGCTGGGCGGCTACAAGTTTCATGAGGCCGTGACGGTGGGGCGTGAGTTGGACCGGATGAAGGCGATCGGGTGGTGGGAAGACGCGCTGATGCCGGAGGAGACGGTGGCGTATCCGGAAGCTGGCCGATGCTTTGGACGTGGCGATTTGCGTGGGCGAGACCTATTCGAACCGGTTTCAGTTCCGGGATTTGTTTGCGGTGCGCGGGGCGGAGATCATCAATCCGGACATCTGCCGGGCGGGGGGGGTGACGGAGTGCCGGCGGATTGCGGTGCTGGCCGATGCGCATGGGGTGTTGTGGTCGCCGCATGTGAGCACGGGGACGGCGCTCTATTGGAGCGCGTCGGCGCACATGGCGGTGGCGACGTCGAACTGCGTGATTATGGAGGGCGGCAACCTGATGGCGGGGGCGTTTGGGAATGCGCTGTTGAAGAAGCCGGTGGCGTATACGCCGGGGTCGGCCGCGCCGCCGGAGGGGCCGGGGTTTGGGATTGAGTTTGACGAGGGGGCGCTGGCGCGGGTGACGGTGCGGGGGTGAGAGATTGCCGTGGCGGGCGTGGTGCGGTAGGCTCATAGAGACCGCAAAGAAAGGGCGAAGCCATGCAGCCGTCACTCGACTTTTCTCTTCTTCCGAATCCGCGACCGCAGCAGGATGTGGAGACCGCGGTGGCGCGGTTTCGCGAGGCGATGGAGGCTCCGTCGTCGCCGATCAAGTTCATCCGGCATCAGCCGGCGCGTGCGGCGGAGTTTGCTCCGCTGCCTGAGGAGACGGCACCGGCGCTGCGGGCGGCGCTGGGGCAGCGCGGGGTGGAGCAGTTGTATTCGCACCAGGCGGAGGCGTTTGCGCGGGTGGCGGCGGGGGAGAACGTCGTCGTGGTGACGCCGACGGCGAGCGGCAAGACGCTGTGCTACAACCTGCCGGTGTTGAACCGGTTGACGGTGGATGCGGAGGCGCGGGCGCTCTATCTGTTTCCGACGAAGGCGCTGGCGGAGGATCAACTGGCGGAGTTCCACGCGATTGTGGAATCGATGGGGTCGGGGGTTCGGGCGTTCACCTATGACGGGGACACGCCGCAGGATGCGCGGCGGGCGATTCGGGAGCGGGCGAACGTGGTGTTGTCGAACCCGGACATGCTGCATGCGGGGATTTTGCCGCATCACACGAAGTGGGCGAAATGTTTTGAACGTTTGGCCTATATCGTGATTGATGAGCTGCATTACTACCGGGGCGTGTATGGGTCGCACATGGGGAATGTGCTGCGGCGGTTGCGGCGGATCTGCGAGTTTTATGGTTCGCGGCCGCAGTTTATCTGCTCGTCGGCGACGATTGCGAATCCGAGGGAGCTGGCCGAGGCGCTGACGGGGGAGAAGTTTTCGCTGATCGATAAGAACGGTTCGCCGGCGGGGGAGAAGTATTTCGTGTTCTACAATCCGCCGATTGTGAACCGGCAGTTGGGGATCCGGCGCGGGTATTTGAACGAGACGCGGCGGATTGCGACGGAGCTGATGGAGCGCGGGCAGCAGACGCTGGTGTTTGCCAATAACCGGCTGGCGACGGAGGTGCTGGTCACGTATTTGAAAGACGCCGCGACGAAGATGCCGATGGGGGCCGAGGGCGTGCGCGGGTATCGCGGCGGGTATTTACCGAAAGAGCGGCGGGAGATTGAGCGGCGGCTGCGGTCAGGCGAGATCCGGGCGGTGGTGTCGACGAATGCGCTGGAGTTGGGGATCGACATTGGGTCGCTCGATTGCGTGGTGATGGCGGGGTATCCGGGGACGATTGCGTCGACGTGGCAGCGGGCGGGGCGCGCGGGGCGGCGGCAGACGACGTCGCTGGCGATTTTGGTGGCTTCGTCGGCGCCGCTGGATCAGTACATCGTGGAGAACCCGGATTACTTTTTCAACCGGCCGCCGGAGCATGCGCAGATCAATCCGGACAACCTGGAGATTCTGCTGAGCCACTTGAAGTGCGCGGCGTTTGAGCTGCCGATTGCGGAGGGGGAACGCTTCGGGCCGCATGACACGACGGCGTTGATGCCGTTTCTGGCGGAGTTGGGGCTGGTGCACAACTCGGCGAACGCGTGGCACTGGACGTCGGACACGTATCCGGCGGACGCGATCAGTTTGCGCGCGGTGACGAGCGACAACTTCATCGTGATTGATGAGACGGGCGTGCCGCGGGTGATTGCCGAGGTGGCGTTCACGGCGGCGCTGGGCGAGTTGCACGAGAAGGCGATTTACTTGCACGAGGCGACGCAATACCAGGTGGAGCGGCTGGATTATGAGAACCGCAAGGCGTATGTGCGGCTGGTGGAGTGCGATTACTTTACCGATGCCATCGACTATACGCAGGTGAAGGAGCTGTCGCGTTTTGCCGAGGCGCCGGCGGCGGGAGAGGGCACGCCGGCGGCGTGTTTCGGCGAGGTGCGGGTGAACCAGCAGATTGTGGGCTTCAAGAAGCTGAAGTTCTACACGATGGAGAATATCGGAGCAGGAAATCTGAATTTGCCGGAGCAGGAGATGCACACGACGGCGTTCTGGCTGCACTTCCAGGCGGAGTTTCTGGCGCGGTTTCCGGAGTATTCGCCGACGGAGATTCAGGCGGGGCTGGTGGGGCTGGGGAATGCGTTCCGGGCGGTGGCGGCGCTGCTGTTGATGTCGGACCCGCGGGACTTTGGGATTTCGATCACGGAGGGGATTACGGCGAAGCCGGTGGTGGCGCCGGCGGTGCGGGGCGAAGGGCGTGGGGTGGGCGAGGGGGGAGCGGTGGCGCAGGGCGAGGGGGCGGCGGTGGTTCGGGGCGAGGGAGGGGCGGCTCAGGTGACGAAGGGCGAGGGCGCGGCGGTGGTACGGGGGGAGGAGGGCGCGCGGGGCGAGGGGAAAACGGTGGCGGGGGCGGCTCAGGCGCCGGGGGCGCAGAATCATTTTGAGCCCAATTTGTTTTTGTATGAGACGTATCCGGGCGGTGTGGGGTTGAGCCAACCGCTGCACAGGCTGCGGCACAAGCTGTTTGAGATGACAGCGGCGATGATCAAGGGGTGCCCGTGCGAGGTGGGGTGCCCGAGCTGCGTGGGACCGGTGGGGGAGGTGGGCGAGCGGGGCAAGGAGGCGGCGTCGGCACTGGTGGGGGCGCTGCTGGCGGGCTGATGGCGGGTGAGGGGCAGCGTAGACTAGGGGCATGGGACGAGTGTTACTGTGTTTGCTCGCCGCGTCCTGCTTGTTTGGGCAGTTTTCCGAGTTTGCCGTGACTGACGATGGCCGGCTGCTGTTCACCACGGCGCTGCATACGGGGACGGAGGGCTCGCGGCCGAAGGTGTACCGCATCACGGGCGAGGGGCTGTCGCTGTTTGCGAACGTGGAGCCGTCCGACGATCCTCTGGGGCCCAACACGATCGCGCCGTTGACGAGCGGGGATGGCTCGGTTACGGGCTATGCGGTGCACTATCCCTGCCGGACGGGGAGTTGCGGGTTCTTTGGGCTGCCGCGCACGTTCTTCACGGTGGAGGCGGCGGGGTTGGACCGGCTTGGCGCCGATACGATGCAGGTGAGCCGCAACGGGCGCTACCTGCTTACCTCGGCGTTCAGCGCGGCCAGTTTGCGGTTTAACGTGGCGACGCGGATTGAGATTGCTTCGGGGGAACGGCGCGAGTTTCCCGAGGCGGGGTTTCCGGCTTCGGGGCGGCAGGCGATTGCCAACGACGGCAGCTTTCTGGTGCTGAAGGGGACTCAGGCGGAGATGCGGCTGAGCCGCGTGCTGGTGACGGGCGAGGAGCGGTTGATCGTTCGGGCGGAGGGGATTGGGCGGGGGCTGATCAGTCCCGACGGCGGGCGGGTGGTGTATGAGCGGGCGGTGGGGGCGGGATATGAACTGTATCTGACCGATGGGCGGGGCTCGACGCACACGCTGCTGGGGCGGGCGGCGGCGAATGATGCGTTTCAACCTTCGTTTTCCAACAACGGCACGCTGCTGTATCTGGTTGGCGGCGAGGATGGGCTGCGGCAGCCCGTGCTGGCCGAGCCGGGGGCCGAGCCGCGGAGGCTGGCGACGATTCCTTCTGGCGTGAGGCAGGCGATTCTGAGCGGCAATGGGGAACTGGCGTGGCTGGCGACGGGGGCTGGGGAATTGCTGCGGGTGCGCACGGCCGATAGCGTGGCCGACGAAATCATACCAGCGACTCCGTTTCCGCGTATCAGTTGGTCGTCCGGCTATCCGGGCTCGGTGATCCGGTTGAACGGGACGGGGCTGGATGAGTCCGTGCGGGCGGATCTGGAAGGTATGGCGTTGCCGTTTTCGGAGCGGACGAGTGAGGGCGTGGCGGTGCAGATTCCATGGGAGTACGCGGCGCCGCCGAACACGCCGCGACGATTGACCATCGCCGGACCGCGCAGTCCGTTTCGCTACACGACGCAGTTCAGGTTGCTGGAAGTGCCGTCCATCACGTTTGAGCGCGACGCGGCGGGGCAGCGGTTGCAGGCGGCGCATCAGGATTTTCGTGGGGTGGTGAGGCCGGAGGACCCGGCGCGGCCGGGGGAGACGATTCACGTGTTTGTGCGCAATATGGGGCCTGTGGACCGCGCAGTGGCCACGGGCGAGCCGTCGCCGGTTGACCCGCCGGCGCGGGTGACGCTGCCGGTGGCCTGCTACCTGTATGAGTCCGACGATGCCAGTCAGGCGGGGCGCATCTCGGGACTTGAGGTTCCGTTTGCTGGGCTGGCGGGGGGCGCGATCGGCATCTACCAGATCGACGTGACGATTCCGGTGGACTGGACGGCGCGCGAGGCGACGTTGCAGTGCCGCACGGAGCACCGGGGGGACGTGGCGCGGGTGTGGATCGGGGCGGCTACTTCACAGTGACGGTGACGCCGGTCTGGCTGGCCTGGCCGTTGACGGTGACGGTGAGGGGGAGAGCTTTGCCGGCGGTCATGTCGTTGGGCAGTTGGGCGTTGATCTGCATCAAGCCATGCACGAGGCCGACGACGCCGCCGGTGTAGAGGACGGTGGCGGTGGCCGTGCCGACAGTGACGCCAACGGCGGGGTTGGGGGTGACGGCGGGGGTGGTGACGAGCATGCCGTCGGTGCCGGTGCCGCCTTCGCCGGTGATGTAGAAAACAATGACGCTGCCTTTGGCCGCGCCAGTGGCTTCGGTGTTGAGGGTGTAGCTGCCGGAGGTGGCGTCGTAGTTAAAGGCCGCGGCGGGGCCGCCGCCGGTGCCGGAAGCGGTGTAGATGCCGGGCGCGGAGACGGCGACGGGGACGGTGACGGCGGTGGAGGCGGTTCCCTGGTAGTCGACGGTGATCTGGACGTTGGTTTTGCCGGCGACGTCGTAGGGGACCATGACGGCGACCTGTTTGTCGGAGGTGTAGATGACGGGGGCGGCGGTGGAGTCGAAGGTGACGGTGGTGCCGGCGAGGGTGGTGGCGATGGGCGAGCCGGAGGCGGGGGGATCGAAAGACGTGAGCGAGGAAGGGCCGAGGCTGCGGCCGAAGATGACGACCATTTCGCCGGGAGAGATGGACGCGCCGAGGAAGCTGGCGGCGTTGACCACGGCGGAGACGTTGGGGCCGGGGGGGTGGATGGTGAACTCGAGGGCTGGGGTGGAGTCGCCGCCGCCGGTGCCGGTGTTGTTGGCGACGATGTCGAGGGTTCCGGCGGCGGCCATGAGGGCGGAGGGGATGACGGCGGTCATGGCGTCGGGGCCGAGGAGGGTGGAGCTGAGGGTGGTGGTGCCGGCCTTGATGGTGGTGCCGCTGAAGAAGTTCGATCCGGTGACGGTGATGGTGGTGGCGGGGGCGCCCTGGACGGCTTCGTCGGGCCAGAGGGCGGTGACGGTGGGCAGGCCGGCGGTGACGGTGAGGGTGACGTTGACGGTGGTGGTTTTGTTGGCGGCCTGGGCGGCGGTGATGGTGATGGTGCCTTTATAGGTGCCGGGGGCGAGGCTGGCGGGGGAGACGGCGACGGAGAGTTCGGTGGCAAAGGCGGGAAAGACGATGCCGCTTTTGGGGGTGACGGCGAGCCAGGTGCCGCCGGCGGTGTTGACGGTGTAAGGCAGGAGTGCGCCGCTGGTGGTGAGTTTGACCTTGGCCGCGTCGGGGACGGCGCCGCCCTTGATGTAGCTGAGGCTGACCGGATTGGGCGCGGCGGAGAGGGTGGGGGCGACGCCTTTGATGGTGAGGGTGACGGCGACGGTGGCGGTTTGCGTGGTGGAGCCGCCGACGCTGGAGACGGTGATGGTTCCGGTGAAGGTGCCGACGGTGAGCGAGGTGGGGTTGACGGTGACCTTGACCGAGGCCGGGGCGACGCCGGTGATGGGGGTGGCGACGAGCCAGGGGCCGCCGCTGATGACGATCTGATAGGTAAGGGGCGAGGCGGTGGAGCCGCCGCTGATGGCCAGGGTCTGCGTGGCGGGCAGCTTGTCGGCGCCTTCGATGTGCGAAAAGGTCATGGTCGCCGGGCTTGCTTTGAGGGGCGGAGCCGTGGTTTGCGCGGACAGGCTGGCGGCGGTGCACAGTGCGGCTGCGAGCAGGGCGGGCAGCCGGTTGGATAGAAACACTCTCCCGTTGTTCAAGGCCAGATACTCCTTGATGACCGCATCGGTCAGATCAGGGATTCTATGAGTCCGGCGGAGCAGAGGTGGTCCCAGGCGGCGCAGCTATCGGGGGTTATGCGTACGCCCGAGGCGCGTGCGCGCTCTAGTTGGTGGCGGTCCCACTCTTCGACGGCGGCGACCTCTTCGGGTTGGAGGATGAGGGGGCCGGTGAAGTGGCAGAGGTAGGCCATGCCCCAGACCTGGACGGAGGGGTCCTCAAACCAGAACTCGATTCCTCCCCTTAGTTCGACGCCGGAGACACCTAGTTCTTCGTTGGCCTCGCGGAGGGCACTCTTGTGGTAACCCTCGCCGGCGAGGACGACGCCGCCGGCGGCGAGGTCGTAGTAGCCGGGCCAGACGTCTTTGGTGAGTGTGCGGCGCTGCACGATGAGGCGGCCATCTGCGCGGAAAACAAAGACAAAGCTGGCCCGGTGGGGGAGGCGGCGGGCGCGCATTTCGGCTCTGGGGAGGGCGTCGACGACGCGATTTTGGCGGTCGACGATGGTGACGATTTCGCTCATCACCCCCATTGTCCGGTACCCCGAGGGAGGATGGGGGGGTATTCGATGCCTTAGACGCAGTACCCTCCACGGGTCGGGTCTGTAGGCGAAAGCCGCAAACTCGAATCAGCAGTTCAGCCGAGTGCACCTAGCCGCGGTTCCCTCCGATAGTGGAGAAGGAACAAGGAATCCGAGGCATGAGCAGCTCCCGCGAATTCGACGAGTCCCGCTGGGCCGGATACCCTCCGGAGCAGAGTGCCGGGCCGCAACCGGGGCCGTGGCCGCCGCAAGAGGCGCAGGGGCGCGGCCGGTCGTACGCCTACACGCCGCCCGAAGCGGCTGAGCCGGAGTATGAAGACGAGGACGACTACGACGACGAGCCGCCGCCGCAGGAGCTGTTTGAAGAGATCGCCGCGCTGACCGATGGGATTGAGCAGGCGACTTCGCTGGAGCAATTGAAGCCGGTGTATGACCGGCTGGTGGGATTTGGCCGGGAGCACATCCGCAACATTCACCTGGAGCCGCTGATCACGCAGGCGCAGCAGAGGATGGTGGCGCGGGGGACGCTGCTGAAGCATGCGGCGGAGTCAGAGGGCGGGCGGATTGATACGGCGACAGGGCTGGCGGTGGTGACGGAGCCGGACTTGGCGGCGCCGCAGCCGGACGAGATGTTGTCGCTGATTCCTTCCACGGCAGCGGGGGCCTCGGGCCGGACGGCGGAGATACCGGCGGAGATCCAGTTCTATGACCCGAAGGAAGCGCCGCGGCAGCAGCAGGGGCAGGGGCGGCGGAGGCAGAAGCCGCCGGAGATCAAGGTCACACCGATTTCGCGGGACGGGCAGCCGCAGCGGGTGCCGCAGTCGAAGCTGCTGGTGCGGACGCTGATTGGCGTGGGCATGGGCATCAGCATGGTGGTGGGGACGTTTGTGATTATGCGCAACCAGCAGCCGGCGACGCCGCCTGGGCCGGCGGTGCGGGCGGCGAGTCCGGCGCCGGCGCGTCCGGCATCGCTGGTGCTGACGGCGGATGTGCCGGCGGGCGAGGTGATCATCGACGGGAAGAATGCCGGAGGGCTGTCGCAGGGAGAGTGGGCGCTGCCGGAGCTATCGCCGGGCGACCATGTATTGGAGTTGCGGGCGGGAGGATGCGAGGCGCGGTTTGATTTCTCGATCGCGGCGGGCGGTCCGCCGACGTGGAGCAAGCCGGTGCAGGCCACCAATTGCACGGTGTTGGCGGTGGCGGCGGCGGGACGGCGGGGCTCGGTGCTGTCGAATGAACCGGGGCTGCCGCTGCAGTTGGATGAATCGCGGGCCGGGGTGACGGGGACCAAGCCGGTGGCTCTGAACACGCTGTTCCCCGGCGAGCACACGATTGCGCTGGGGGCGCCGAGGGTGGAGAAGAAGGTCCACGTGTTCACGCGGGATACGGCGACGCTGGCGTTTTTCGTGCAGGTAAGCGGGGCGACGGGGACGCTGGTGGTGTCGGTGCCCGAGGACGGCGTGGAGTTGATTCTGAACAAGCGGACGACGGGGAAGACGAGCCGGGGGGGACGGCTACGGATTCCGATGCTGAAGCCGGGGGATTACCTGGTGGGGGCGTCGAAGCCGGGGTTCCGGCTGCCGGCCGAGCAACTGGTGACGGTGCGGCGGGGGCAGGAAGCGCACATTGATTTTGACCTGAGCCCGCTGCGGTAGGGGCGGCGTGCGGGGGGTGGCGGCGTGGTGTGGCCGTGCGCGGGGCGCTGTGCTCGAGGTGGCCGGCGGGGGGTGCCTGAGCGGGGCGATGTGCGCGGGCAGCCTACGCGGAATCGCTTGCGCGGGCGGGCGGGGTGAGCGTTTTCCTCCTGGTGTACACTAGAGATTGTAGTGAGGCCGATTTGAGGCCCCAGGAGGTGGGACTTCCCGCAGCCATGGCTCTCTGTTAGTCATCCGCTCGCGCCTGCAGGTTCCCTGCGCCGTCTGGCTGGAAACCTGTTAGGAACCCTGCTGCCCGACTCCTGCCCGCTCTGCTTTCATTCCCTCGACAATTTTTCGCGCATACCGGTTTGCCCGCGGTGTCTGGATTCGCTTACGGCGGCGCAGAGCGAATACGCGTGCGCGGCGTGCCACATTCCGCTGTTCAACGGGGCGGCGCTGGACGAAGACGGCCTGTGCCTGATGTGTTCGACCGGGGCGAGCCGCTTCGATGGGGCCTACTATTTCGGATTTCATGAAGGCGAGCTGCGGCTGCTGATCCAACTGTTCAAGTACCGGGGCATGGCTTCGCTGGCGGGGCCGCTGGCGCGGCTGCTGCTGCGGGCGCTGCCGGAGAGCGGGAGCTACGACGCGATTGTGCCGGTGCCGCTGCACTGGAGGCGGCGGTTTGCGCGGGGCTACAACCAGTCGGCCTTGCTGTCGGGTGAACTGGCGAAGTCGATGAGCATTCCGATGCGCGAGGCGCTGGGGCGGGTGCGGGCGACACCGTCGCAGTCCGGGCTGACCGGGGCGGTGCGGCGGCGCAACCTGCGGGGCGCGTTTGCGATGAAGCGGCGGGCCGATGTGGCCGGGATGCGGCTGCTGCTGGTGGACGACGTGCTGACAACCGGGGCGACGTTGAACGCCTGTGCCAAGGAATTGAAGAGCGCGGGGGCGCGCCACATCACGGCGGTGACGCTGGCGCGGGCCGACCGCCGACCATTTTTCCAATCGTTTCAGGAGCCCGCGACGTCTCCTCAGTCTTCATTTAGCAAAGGAGCCTCATGAGAATGGCAAGCCTCGACCGACTCCAGCAGCCGGTGCTGGTGCTCAACGCCAGCTACGAGCCGATCCATGTGTGTGCGGCGCGGCGGGCGCTGGTTCTGGTGCTGAAGGGTGTGGCCAGCGCCGAAGAGCTATCGCACGTTCCGCTGCGTTCGGCGCGGGCCGATCTCATGCTGCCGAGCGTCATCCGGCTGCTGGAGTATAGGCGCATTCCGCACCAGGCACGGGCGCTGTCGCGGAAGAACATCCTGATGCGCGACCGCTACACGTGCCAGTATTGCCTGCGCGGGGGCTCGTCGGCGCAACTGACGCTGGACCACGTGATTCCGCGCTCGCGGGGCGGGGATTCGACGTGGGAGAACCTGGTGGCCTGCTGCCACCAGTGCAATAACCGCAAGGGCAACCGGACGCCAGAAGAGGCGGGGATGAAGCTGGTGCGCAATCCGCGCCCGTTCAGCCTGCATACGAGCCGGCACCTGATGCGGCTGCTGGCGCGGAGCGAAGACCGCTGGCAGAAGTACCTCTTTTACTGATATCGCCCTGATTGGTCTCATTTCGGACACACATGGACTGCTGCGCCCGCAGGCGGTGGAGGCGCTGCGGGGGTGCGCGCACATTCTGCATGCGGGGGATATTGGGGGCCCGGAGATCGTAGCGCAGTTGGGAGCGCTGGCGCCGGTGACGGCGATTCGGGGGAATGTCGATACGGCGGCGTGGGCGGGGCGGTATCCGGAAGAGGTGACGATTACGCTGGCGGGGGTGCGGATCCACATGGTGCATGATGTGAAGGAACTGGCGCTGGATGCGGCGGCCGAGGGGATCGGGATGGTGGTGAGCGGGCATTCGCACAAGGCGGGGCATGTGGTGCGCGAGGGCGTTCACTATGTGAATCCGGGGAGCGCGGGGCCGCGGCGGTTTCGATTGGCGGTGACGGTAGCGCGGGTGGATCTGGGAGTGCGGCCGTGGCGGGTTGAGTTCATCGAACTGGCGGTGTGAAATGCGGGTGCGAGCGCGCTACATTGGGAGTCATCATGCAGGCAAAACGCATCGTTTCCACGACGGGGGCTCCGGCCGCCATCGGTCCGTATTCGCAGGCCACGATTCACAATGGCGTTGTCTATTTGTCGGGGCAGATACCGCTGGACCCGGCCACGGGGCAGATGGTGGAGGGCGGAATTGCCGAGCAGACGGCGCGTGTGCTGGATAATCTGCGGGCGGTGTTGGAGGCCGCTGGGGCTTCGCTCGACAGTGTGTTGAAGACGACGGTGTTCCTGGCCGATATGGGCGAGTTCGCGGCGATGAATGAGGTGTACGGGCGGTATTTCGCGACGAATCCGCCGGCGCGGGCGACGGTGCAGGCGGCGAGGCTGCCACGGGATGCGCGGGTGGAGATTGAGTGTGTGGCGGCGGTGATCGGCTGAGACGCGGGCCGTAGCCGACCTTGGGGTGCTTTTTGTGCCAGTCGGTGCGGGCCTGGTATTCGCGGCCGACGGCGACGAGCGCATTCTCGTTGAAGGGCCGGGTGATGAGCGAGACGCCGAGGGGGAGATTGGCGGCAAAGCCGCAGGGCATGGAGAGGGCCGGGAGGCCGGCGAGGTTCATGGCCGGGACGTGATCGCGGAGGCCGCGTTTGGTGGGCGCAGCCGGGGGGGCGGGCGAGGGCGGTGTGGCGCCGGGGGCGGGGGTGCGCCGCAAGGGATCGCGGGCGCCGGAGGCGACGGTGGTGCGGGTGGGGGCGATGATCAGATCAACGTCGTAGAACATCTTGCGGATCTCGGCCTGAATGAGCGAGCGGACGCGCATGGCCTTGAGGTAATCGCGGGCGTTGATGTCGAGGTAGGACTTGAGGCCGGCGATCTGGTGCTGGTCGGCGAGTTCGTCGACCTTGCCGGAGGTGATCAGTTCCTCAAAGATGCTGCCTGCTTCGCCGCCGAGGACCATGGAGAGGACGGGGCCGTAGGGGAAGTCGGGCAGTTCGACCTCTTTCCACTGGAAGCCCATGCCCTGGAACTCTTTGAGGGCGGCCTGGAGGGGCGCTTTGACGTCGGCGGCGAGGCCGGAGTCCCAATCGGAGGGGGCGAAGCCGATCTTTAAATCGGAGAATTTTCTCGTGTACTGGGGGGCGTAGTAGTAGCTTTTGCCGGAGCTGGCGGGGTCGGCGGCGTCCTTGCCGGAGATGGCCTGGAGGACGAGGCCGCAATCCTCAACGGAGCGGCACATGGGGCCGATTTTGTCGAGGGTCCAGGAGAGGGCCATGGCGCCGGCGCGGGAGACGAGGCCGTAGGTGGGGCGGAGGCCGGTGAGTCCGCAATAGGCGGCCGGGGTGAGGATGGAGCCGGAGGTTTCCGAGCCGATGGCGTAGGTGGTTAAGCCGGCGGCGACGGCGCTGCCGGAGCCGGAGGAAGAGCCGCCGGACCATTTGGAGGTGTCCCAGGGGTTGAGGCCGGGGCCTTGGAGGGAGGCTGCCGGGTACATGTAGCCGCCGCCACCGGCGAGTTCGACCATGGAGAGTTTGCCGATGAGCACGGCGCCGGCGGCGTCGAGTTTGTGGAGGACGGTGGCGGGTTCGTCGAAGACCTGGCCGGCGTAGGGCTTGGCGCCCCAGGTGGTGGGGTGGTTGGGATAGGCGAGGAGGTCCTTGGCGCCATAGGGGACGCCCTGGAGGGGGCCGCGGAGGCGGTCCTTCTTGATCTCGCTGTCGACGTCCTTGGCTTTCTTGAGGGCCTCTTCGCGGAGGGTGAGGGCGAGGGCGTTATAGCGCGGGGCGTAGCGCTCGAGGCGGTCGCAGAAGGCGCGGGTGAGTTCGACGCAGGAAAATTCCTTGGCACGGAGCTTGGCGTTCAGTTCCGTGATTGAGAGCCAGAATACCGATTCGTCCACGCCGGCCATGAGTCCCCCTAGAATGCCTTGAATGAGCTGGCCGGTTCGACCGCCATGGGCAGTTGGAATTTTTCCAACGCGGCGCGGTTGGAGGTGATGTTGCGTTTGGCGGCAGCGAGCAGATCGGAGGGAGTTTCCTGCGCGGGTGGGGCTTGCGGGCTTGCGTTCGCGGTGGCGGCCGCCGCGGCCATGCCCGCAAGGAAGGACGAGGTGAGTTGGCGGCGATTGATCCTCATCATTTTTTCATTTTACGGCAGGGTGAGCATTTCCGTTGAGGGCCTCGAGGGCGGCCTTTTCCATGACCGAGCGGGGGGCCGAGTCGCCGGTCCAGGTTTCGAACTGATGGGCGGCCTGTTCGAGGAACATGGTGAGGCCGGGGATGATTTCCTTTTTCTGCTCGCGGGCGTGTTTGACGAGTTGGGTTTCGAGAGGGTTGTAGACCATGTCGAAGACGAGGTCGCCGGGGATGTCGCCTTCAAAGAAGCACTCGTTGACGTGGGGGTACATGCCGAGGGGGGTGGCGTGGATGATGGCGTCGTAGTAGTGGCCGGGGAGTTGGTCCTTCATCATGGGGGCAGCGCCGCAGGCTTTGCTGAGGGCGCGGACGCGGTCGGGATTGCGGCCGACAATGGAGACCTTGGCGCCGGCGTCAGTGAGGGCGAAGGCGGCTCCGCGAGCAGCGCCGCCGTTACCGACGACGAGGATGGAACTCTTGGGGATCTTCAGTTTCTTTTTGAGGGGGACGATGACGCCATCGACGTCGGTGTTGGTGCCGCGCCACTTGCCGCCGCGGCGGGTGATGGTGTTGACGGCGCCGATGCGGCGGGCGAGTGGATCGATCCAGTCGAGGTAGCGCATCACCTTCTGTTTGTGGGGGATGGTGACGCTGCAGCCCTGGAGGGGCATTTTGAGCGCCATGGTGAAGAAGTCCTTCAACTGGGCGGGGTGGACGAGCAGGGGGAGGTAGACGGCGTCCATGCGGCGGGACTGGAAGGCGCGGTTGTGGACGGCGGGGGAGATGGAGTGGCGGACGGGGTCGGCGACGACGCCGTAGACCTTGGCCGATTTCGTGAATTTGTCGACGCGGTAGATGTGGCGGAGAAGGCGGGCCGAGATCTGGCCGGGGGCGGTGCCTTCGGCGGCGTTCGGGGCGGCGTAGGTGTAGAGTCCGCCCATGGCGGCGGAGAGGACGCGGGTGGGGAGTCCCATTTCGCCCATGGCGAGGAGGACCATGGGGGCTTTGGGATAGGCCTTGGCGAGGGAGAGGACGCGGTAATTGTCAGAGGGCTTGCGGGCGGTGGTGACGAGTTTGAAGCAGTCGCCGGGGACCTTCATCATGCGGCGCAGGATGGGGTCGACGGCGGGGGTGCCGCCGTAGTTATGGAAGGAGACGATGACGAGGGCGCGGCTGCGGAGGTGTTCGAGGCGGATGTGAGCGATTTCGGCGGATTCGATCTCAATATCGATGGCGCGGGCGCCGGCGGAGACAGCGGCGTCGAGGACGCGGATCTGTTCGTCGACGCTGCCGTTGAAGCGGCCGTGATTCTGGTGGCGGCGGCAGGTGGCCATGACGGTGCAGTCGGGATGATCGGCGAGGAACTTCTTAATGGCGGCCACTCCATCGATGGGATTGGCGAGGTAATCCAGACGGAATTCGAGGAAACTCTCTCCGGAATCGACTTCGGCATGGGCGTGCTGCAGCAATGTCGCCGTATCGGCGAACCCGAGCGCGATGCAAACTTTGGGTAATTGGCTCTTATTTGCCATAGCGGGAAAAGCGGTGTTCAGGATATCACGAACCTATCCCTGTCTTAGTCGCCGGGGGCGGGTGATAGCACGCAGCGGTTGGTGTGGAAGGTGGTGGTGGGGAGGCGGAAGAGTGGCGGACTAGGAAGAGGCGGGGGTTGTGGCGAAATACGGCTTCGGACCGGGGGGCGGAGAGGAGGGTCAGATGCTTTCGAGTTCCTCTTCGAGCAACTGGCGCTGGTGGAGGTCGGCGTAGTAGCCGCCGAGGGCGACGAGTTCGTCGTGGGCGCCCTGTTCGGCGAGGCGGCCGTCTTCGATGACGAAGATGCGATCGGCCATGCGGACGGTGGAGACACGGTGGGAGATGAGGATGGTGGTGCGGCCGGCCATGATGGCGGCGAGATTCTGGAGGATGCTTTCCTCGGTGACGGTATCGACGCTGGAGAGGGCGTCGTCGAGGATGAGGATGGCGGGGTGGCGGAGGAGGGCGCGGGCGATGGCGGTGCGCTGTTTCTGGCCGCCGGAGAGGGTGATGCCGCGTTCGCCGACGACGGTTTGGAGGCCGTCGGGGAAGCCATCGAGATCGGGGCCGAGGCCGGCGAGTTGGGCGGCGGTGCGGATCTGATCATCGGTTGCGGCGGGGACGCCGAAGGCGATGTTTTCGCCGAGGGTGGCCGAGAAGAGGAAGGTCTCCTGGGGGACGAAGCCGATTAAGGAGCGGAGGGCGAGGGGATCGAACTGGCGGAGATCGATGCCGTCGAGGGTGACGGCGCCTTCGGCGGGGTCGAGCATGCGGGGGATGAGTTGGACGAGGGTGCTTTTGCCGCTGCCGGTGTGGCCGACGATGGCGATGGTGGCGCCGGCGGGGATGGTGAGATCGACGGCGGCGAGGGCGGTGCGGGCGCCGTAGCGCACGGTGACATTGCGGAAGGCGATGCCCTGTTGGACCTGGGCGGGGATGGGAGTGGGCAGGGCCGGCGCGTGGATGGTGGGTTGCTCGTCGCGGAGGGCCTGGAGGCGTTCGAGCGAGGCCGTGCCGCGCTGCATGAGGTTGACGACCCAGCCTAAGGCGATCATGGGCCAGGCGAGCATGCCCATGTAGACGTTGAACATGAGGAAGCTGCCGAGGGTCATTTTGCCTTCGAGCAGGCGGGCGCCGCCGACCCAGAGGACGATGAGGAGGGCCATGCCGATGAGGGTTTCCAGCATGGGCATGAACATGCCGGAGGTGAGGACGAGCTTCATGTTCTGGCGGATGTAGTCCTGGTTGAGGCGCTCGAACTGGCGCAGTTCGCTTTCCTCCTGGACGTAGGCGCGGACGACGCGGACGCCGGCGAGGTTTTCCTGGACGCGGCTGGAGATATCGGAGAAGAGGCTCTGGATGCGCTCGAAGCGCATGTGGATTTGGCGGCCGAACCAGATGACGGCGAGGCTGACGATGGGGGCCGGAAGGAGGGCGACGAGGGTGAGGCGCCAATCGACGTAGGCCATGATGGCGGCGGCGAGGAGGAAGGTGATGGAGGTTTCGATCCAGTACATGACGCCGGGGCCGAGCATCATGCGGACGGCGTTGAGGTCGTTGGTGGCGCGGGCCATGATGTCGCCGGTGCGGTAGCGGGCAAAGAAGCCGGCGTCGAGGCGCATGAGGTGGGTGAAGAGGTCCTGGCGCATCTCATACTCGATGTCGCGCGAGACGCCGATGACGCGGACGCGCATGACGTATTGGAAGAGGCCTTTGACGGCGGAGAGGCCGAGCATGGCGGCGGTGAACCAGAGGAGCTTGGTGAGGGCGAAGCCCTGGGTGAGGGAGTCGACGCCGGCTTTGATGGCGAGGGGGAGGAGGGCGCCGAAGAGGTCCTTGAGCAGGAGCGCGGCGAGGCCGACGCCAAGGCCGCGGCGGTGTTTCCAGAGCAGGGGGGAGAGGGTGCGCCAGGCGAGCCGCATGGTTAGAAGCCGAACGGCTCGGTGACCGTTTTCATCCACTCAAAGGCGAAGGTCTTGCGGCCTTCGCGGGATTTCCACCAGCCATCGACGGTGAAGGAGGCATCGGGGGCGGCGACGACGGTCATGTCGAGGTCGCCAATATGTTTGCGGAAGATACGTCCGGCGCGGCGGGTGTGGAAGTCGCTGGTGACGAGGAGGAAGCGCTTCCAGCCACGGCGGCGGAGTTCGGCGACGACGAGGCGGGCTTCCTCGTCGGTGGAGGTGGCCTGGATGGGAAAGCGCAGGAAGGCGGTTTCGGGGTAGCCATGCTTGACGGCGAAGGGGACGGCGAGGTCGGATTCGTGGACGCCGTAGTGGGCAAGGGGGCCATCGACGAGAGCGACGGGCACGTAGCCGGCTTTGACCAGTTCCCCGCCCTTTAGAACGCGCAGGCCGCGCCAATCGCCGGCGAGGACGACGGCCACGTCGGCTTTGGTGGGTTCGGAGGCCTGGACGAGATAGGCGCCGAGGGCGCGGAAGCAGGACTCGCGCATGGCGACAAGCCCGCCGAGCAGCAACACGACGGCCAGGAGGAGTTTGGCGCGGAACGGCATGGAAGGGCGGCTAGCTCTCGTCGCCGCCACGGGAATCCAGATGACCGACGGCCTTCAGGCGCTGGTAGAGGCGTTCGACTTCGGCCTCGTCCTCAGGGCTGAGGAGAGGGTATTTGGGGGAGTCCATTCTGGCGGCCTCGGACTTGCGGCCGTCTTCACTCTGGACGCGTTCGCCCCAGAACTCGCGGTGGGGGATGCCATCGAGGAGGGCGGCCACGGCATGGCGATGGAGGAGGCCGAGGAGGCGGTGATTGCTTTCGAGGTCGCCGGGGACGACCAACCAGAGCTTTTCCTCGGTCTCGAGGGTAATGGAGAGAATCAAGGGCTGGACCCAGCCGGTGGTGTCGACGCGCTCGATTTCGCTCCAGGCGATCTCGCGGCCGCCGACCTTGAGGAGTTTCTCAGAGACCTCAACGGGAGGGCGGAAGGCCATGGCGAAGAGGAGCCCGGCGGTGAAGAGGAAGAGGAAGGCGGGGACGTAGCTGGGGGCCCATTTCCACGCGTACCATCCACAGAGAATGGCGAAAGCCAAGGCCACCACTCCGGCCGCGAGGTAATTGCGAGATGGGGTGAAGCGTGTCATCCAGCCACCGTCACCTCTAGACTACTCCCCTACGGCCCCTGCCGACAACCGTCTGCGCCACTGGAAGAGGTAATGGAGCCCGCTGCCGGTGGTGAAGGCCGCACAAACGACGAACATGAGGGCGGCCAACCAGGAAATGTCGCCGAGGAGCCAGTCGAGGAGGTGGGCGTGGTGGACCATGGCGGTGATGGCGGTGCAGATCTGAACGAAGGTGCTGAGCTTGCCCCAGCGGGAGGGGGCGAAGGTTTTGACCTTGCCCGAGGCCATGGTGAGGCCGGCGAGGAGGAGGATGAAGACGTCGCGGCCGAAGACGATGGCGACGAGCCAGACGGGGACGGCGCCGGAGTAGCCGAGGCTGGCGTAGATGGTGACGAGCAGGAGCTTGTCGGCGATGGGGTCGAGGATGGCTCCAAAGCGGGTGGTGAGATGCCAGCGGCGGGCGACGTAACCATCAACGGAGTCAGTGATGGAGACGAAGAGGAAGACCCAGACGGCGGTGGCGAAGCGGCCGTTGACGATGGCGTGGGCGATCCACGGAAAGAGGGCGATGCGGGTGAAGGTGATGACGCTGGGGAGCGCCAGGGCGGCTCTCATGTTGTGATCGGGCTTTGGCTTAGCTCACCAGGGCGTGGGCGACGCGGGTGGCGAGCTGGTCGAAACTCAGAATCTCATAGAGCGAGGGGTCGGACATGATTTTCGACACCAGGGCCACGTGCATGGCATGTCCGGCGCGTTCGGCGATGACGTGGCCGAGGAGGGGACGGCCGATAAGGGCGAGGTCGCCGATGAGGTCGAGGGCTTTGTGGCGGCAGGGCTCGTCAGGGAAGCGGAGGCCGCCGTCGTTCAAGACGGTGGTGCGGTCGAAGCAGACGGCCGAGTCGAGGGTGGCGCCGCGGATGAGGCCCATGTTGCGCATCTGATCGAGCTCGTGCTGGAAGCCGAAGGTGCGGGCGGGGGCGATGTCGTTGGCGTAGCGCTCGGGGGTGACCTCCATTTCGAGGGTCTGGCGGCCGACGAGGGGGTGGTCAAAGAAGATGTCGCAGGTGAGCAGGAAGCGGTCACTGGGGAGGATGGTGATGCGTTTGCCGTTGCCCTCGACGCTGACGGGGGTTTTGATGCGGAGGTATTTGCGGCGTTTGCGGTAGGTGCGGAGGCCGGCGGATTGGATCATGTCGACGAACTGGCGGCCGGAGCCGTCGAGGATGGGGACTTCGAGGTTGTTGATCTCGACGTAGGCGTTATCGATCCCCATGGAATAGAAGACGCTGAGGAGGTGTTCGGTGGTGGAGATGAGGACGCCCTGGCGCATGAGGCTGGTGGCGTAGCTGACCTTGGCCACGTGACGCCACAGGGCGGGGATGAGGAAGTGCTCTAAGTCCTTGCGGACAAAGACAATTCCTGTGCCGGCGGGGGCGGGGAGGATGCGGATGGAGACGGGGGCTCCGCTGTGGAGTCCGACGCCTGAGCATTCGACGGGGCGTTGGACGGTGGTTTCGTATCGCAAATGTATGACTCCGGTATACGGGCTGAACTGAGGGTTCAAAAGCTCTTAGATGTAGCAATTCGGGAACCGATTTGGAACTTGTTGAATTGATTGTACGGGAATGGAACACGGCGTGGCGGTTTGGCCACAGGTTGCAGGGGGTAGTGTGGCTATTTCGCAGGAGTATACCGTTGTTTTACGGGGAGGGTGAGGATGAAGAAGAAGTCGACGTCCGGAGCGCGGTACAGGTCGTAGCTGCGTCAGGCGGGTCCCGCCTCGGCGAAACCGTTGCCAGGGGTTGGCGCTTTGCACGGGGGCACTGGTGCGTGGATCGCGTCGTAGGATCGTTTGATCATGACGAAACTCCCGGCGATGAAATCGGGGAGGGCACGCTTGCGTGGATTGAGGGCGATGGTGAGAACGCCGGCTAGGCAAAGCGCACCCATCGGCACCCAGGCAAGAGTGTCGATTTCCAGAGCCCCCAGCAGGCGAAGCAGGCTGCATAGATGTCGTCCGTCGAGGAATGAACCGAGTTCGGATCTCTGTTCCGAATGAATTACCGATCCCGTCAACCTTGCGCCATACTACTCCTTGCCAGAGTTGAACTCCATATGATCAGGTCCCATGGCTTGCTTCTTACTATTGTTGTGCTGGCGGGCGAATCTCTAGGCGCGCAAACGGGTAGCGGCGCAGAGCCGATCCGTTACCTGGGCGGCATCTACGTGGACCAGGAGGTGCACGACGGACGGCTTCGACCAGCGGTGGGGGCGGCGAGTTACCAGGTGATGCGGGCCAATCGAGCGCATCCCGAACTCGGTGACGGTTTCGGCTGGACCTACGGCCACGCACCGATGCTCGCCTATTGGAACGGAAGGTTCTACCTGGAGTACTTGAGCAACCCTATCGGCGAACATGAACCTCCGGGGCAGACACTGATTGTGACCTCCACAGACGGGCGAAGGTGGAGCATGCCGGTGGTTGCGTTCCCGCCCTACAAGCCGCCGCAAGGCGTGGAAGCGCCGTTGGCGCCCAATAGCACCGGCTACATGATGCATCAGCGGATGGGCTTTTATGTGGCGCCCAACGGCCGACTGCTGGCCTTGGCGTTCTACGGGCATGCGCCCAATCCTTTTCGCACGGGCGGCATCGGCAGGGTGGTTCGCGAGATTTATCGCGACGGCAACATGGGGCCCATCTACTTCGTCCGCTACAACAAGGGAACGCCCTGGAACGAGACCAACACGTCATTTCCTCCTTACACGCGTTCCGACGACCGGGAATTCAAGAGCGCCGTGGAGTCCCTGCTCGGCAATCCGATGATGGTGGAGCAGTGGCGTGATGAAGATCCCGAGGCGTCCGCGATCCGCGGTGTTTGTTCGTCGCCTTCGTTCTTTCACCGGCTGGACGGAGTTGTGACGGGCGTCTGTAAAGGAGCCTCCACAACCACGACGCCGGACAACGGAAAAACCTGGACGGATGCCGTGCGCGCGTCCACTCTGATCACCAACAACGCGAAGGTGTGGGGCCAGCGCACTTCCGACGGACGCTATGCGTTGGTCTACAACCCGGTGCGCTTCGGCAGCCATCGGTGGCCGCTGGCGATCACGACGGGAACGGACGGCATCATCTTTGACACGCTGAATGTGGTCAACGGAGAGGTTCCGCCGCGGAGATTTCTCGGACGCGCGAAGGACTTCGGGCCGCAGTACATACGGGGAATCGGGGAAGGCAATGGCGATCCTGGCGATCAGGCGCTATGGGTCACCTACAGCGTCAACAAGGAAGACATCTGGGTAAGCCGCATCCCGGTTCCGGTTCGCGACACCGTTAGCGGTCCCGTCGATGACAACTTCGACTCATTGAAAGCCGGAGGAGAAGTCACTGACTGGAACATCTACAGCCCGAAGTGGGCGCCGGTGGAAGTTGTGGAACGTCCTGGCGGCGGCAAGAGCCTCGAATTGCGTGACAAGGACCCGTACGACTACGCTCGCGCCGTGAGGGTGTTTCCGCAGGTCAAGGCGGCGACATTGCGATTCGAGGTGTTGCCAAAATCTGGCGGGGCCGATCCCTTTGAGGTTGAAGTGCTGGACCGGCATGGCAACCGTCCCGTGAGGATTGTGTTCTCAACCGACGGCTGGATACGAGCCATGAACGGCTCCACGCAGGCGCAGGCGGCCCGGTATTCAGCGGGCAAATGGAGCGTCCTGGAGATCGACCTGGACGCCGGCAAGGGAACCTATGCGCTGCGGATCGATGGAAGTTTAGCGGTTTCAAACGGCGCTTTCGCCGAGGCCGTCCGCAGTATCGAACGCATTTCGTTCCGAACAGGGCCCTATCGTAACGAACCGTCGCGCCAACTCGACCGGTACGACCCGCGTCTGAAAGACTTGCCAGGCGCCGACGAACCGGTAGCCGAATCGGTGCACCACGTGGACAATCTGGCTGTGCGAACAAGATAGCCCCGTCTGAATGCCTCGACAGGAAACTGAAGCATTCAGCAGGGCCAGGACCGGGAGAGTCAGAAGGCTTGGTAAGTGACACGCCGCGGAAGGCGCGGAGGCTGTTGAATAAAGCGCCGAATGGGCCCCCCGCCCCCCCTGGGGCGGGGTGGGCCCCCGGGGCCCCCCCGGCCCCCCCGCCGGCCCCCCCCCCAAAAATGCGGCAAGGAAGCCGATGGCATTTTGGGCGACTTCATCCTGCGCAACAACAGACTTCACGCCCTGATCTCCGGCGCACAGCCGCTGCGCCGCGCGAAGATGCGGACCGAAACAACTTCGTGACCCAGGGATGCCTGTACGATCTGGACCTTCGGGGCGCACACAACGATCAGAGCACAGACCGCGCTTAGGATAGCGCGGTGGGGCGGAGCGCTTGGGAGGTGGCGGCGAGGTGGGCGGGTGGGGCGTAGCGACCCTATGATGGTAGGGACATGGCGAGCCCGAGGCTGTTTCTCATTGACACGTTTGGTTTTCTGTTTCGTGCGTTTCATGCGCGGGCGAGGACGGGGGCGCCGCCGATGCGGACGCAGGCGGGGGTGCCGACGGAGGTGGTGTTCATCTTCAATGCGATGTTGAAGAAGTTGCGGGCGACGCATCAGCCGGAGTACCTGGCGGCGGTGTTTGAGAGCGAGGGGCCGAACTTCAGGACCGAGCAGTTTGCTGAGTACAAGGCCAACCGGACGGAGACGCCGCCGGAGTTCATCACGCAGGTTCCGTACGCGCGGCGGTTGCTGGAGGCTTTGCGGATTCCGGTGTTGGAGTATGACGGGTTTGAAGCGGATGACGTGATTGGGACGATTTCGCGGCGGGCGGCGGATGCGGGGTTGGATGTGGTGATCGTGTCGAGCGATAAGGACATGCTGCAGCTGGTGAACGACCGCGTGTCGATGCTGAATCCCGCGAAGGACGACACGATGTATGACCGGGCGAAGGTGGAGGAGTTCATGGGGGTGCCGCCGGAGCGGGTGGCGGATCTGCTGGCGCTGAAGGGCGATGCGGTGGACAACATTCCGGGCGCGCCGGGGATTGGGGATAAAGGAGCGAAGGATCTGATTTTGAAGTTCGGTCCGGTGGAGACGCTGCTGGAACGGGCGGCGGAGGTGGAGCGGAAGCAGTACCGGGAGAGCCTGCTGAACAACCGGGCGCAGGTGGAGCTGTCGAAGAAGCTGGCGACGATTGATACGCAGGTGCCGATTGAGTGGTCACTGGAGGCGGTGGCGGCGCAGGCGGCGGATGCGGCGGCTCTGCGGGCGCTCTACAACGAGTTGGAGATGTTCACGGCGCTGAAGGATCTGGATGCGCAGGAGCCGGCTGGAGGGAACGGAGGCACGGGCGATGGTGGGGGGGCGGCTGCGGCGCGGGAGGTAGAGACGCGGGCTTTGGAGACGGCGGAGGAGTTGGCGGAGTGGTTGGAGGGGGCGGAGGCTCCGGTGGGGATTGTGACGGGGTCGATGCAGTTCGGGCTGGCGCGGGAGGGGCGGTGTGCGAGCGCGCCTGAGGGGTTGCTGGGGGCGCTGCCGGAGGGGCTGGTGTTTGCCGCGCATGATGCGAAGTCGCTGCCGGAGGCGGTGATGCGGGCGACGGCGCACGATGTGCTGCTGTATGAGTTTTTGCTGGAGGCTGATCCGGGCGGCTGCACGCTGGCGGCGATGACGTCGCGGCGGTTGGGTCATGCGCCGTCGACGAGCGTGGAGCATGCGGCGGCGGATGTACGGGAGTTGGCGGTGCAGTTGAGTGGGGAGGTGGAGAAGCGCGGGTTGATGGGGCTGTACGGCGAGGTTGATTTGCCGTTGATCCCGGTGCTGACGCGGATGGAGCGGACGGGGATTCGCATTGACGAAGCAGAACTGGCGGCGTTGTCGGCGCGGATGGAGGCGGAGATTGAGCGGGTGAGCGGGCTGATCTATGAGATTGCCGGGCATCCGTTCAACATCAACTCGCCGCCGCAGTTGGGGAAGGTGATGTTTGAGGAACTGGCGATTCCGGCGATGGGGCGGACGGGGAAGACGAAGAACTACTCGACGGCGGCGGATGTGCTGGAGGCGCTGGCGGCGGAGCATCCGATTGCGGCGCATGTGCTGGAGTTCCGGCAGTTGACGAAGTTGAAGGGGACGTATGTGGATGCGCTACCGGAGTTGATCCGGCCGGAGACGGGGCGGCTGCATACGACGTTCAATCCGGCGGGGGCGGCGACGGGGCGGTTGTCGTCGTCGAATCCGAATTTGCAGAACATTCCGGTGCGCACGGAGATGGGGCGGGAGATCCGGGCGGCGTTCATTCCGGAGGCGGGGTGGAAGCTGGTGGTGGCCGATTACTCGCAGATTGAGCTGCGGCTGCTGGCGCATTTTTCGAAGGACCCGGTGTTGGTGGAGAGCTTCCGCAACGGCGAGGATATTCACACGCGGACGGCGGCGGAGGTGTTTGGCGCGATGCCGCTGATGGTGACGCCGGAGATGCGGCGGAGCGCGAAGGCGGTGAATTTCGGGATTGTGTATGGGCAGTCGGCGTTTGGGTTGGCGGCGCAGTTGGGCATTCCGAGGAACGAGGCGGAGCGGTACATCAAGAGCTACTTCGCGCGGTATGCGGGGGTGAAGCGGTGGATCGATGCAACGATTGCGGAGGTGCGGGGGACGGGGTTCACGCTGACGCTGCATGGGCGGCGGCGGCCGATTCCGGATATGGATGCGCGGAACCCGAATGCGCGCGGGTTTGCGGAGCGGACGGCGGTGAATACGCCGCTGCAGGGGACGGCGGCGGACATCATCAAGGTGGCGATGATCCGCATTCAACAGCGCTTGGAGGCGGAGGGCTGGCGGGCGCGGATGCTGCTGCAGGTGCATGATGAGTTGGTGTTTGAGGCTCCGGTGGAGGAGGTGGAGCGGTTGGGGGCGATGGTGAAGGAGTTGATGGAGGGGGCGGTGGAGTTGGAGGTGCCGCTGGTGGCAGAGGTGGGTACGGGAGATAATTGGCGCGATGCGAAATAGATTGGGGATTGCCGTGATGGCGGTGGCATTGATGGTGGCGTGTTCGGCGACGAAACAGGAGGAGAAGAAGGCGGAGGCGCCGCAGCCGAAGGGGCCGCCGCCGGCGGAGTACAAGGTGCGGTTTGAGACGACGAAGGGGCCGTTTGTGATTGAGGTGAAGCGGGAGTGGGCTCCGCGCGGGGCGGACCACTTTTATGAGCTGGTTTCGGAGGGGTTCTACAACGGCGTGCGGTTCCACCGGGTGATTCGCGGGTTTGTGGCGCAGTTTGGGATCAACCCGAATCCGAAGACGAATGCGTTGTGGTCGACGACGTATATTCCCGATGAGTCGCCTGGCGCCGGCGAAGCGGTTGAAGAACAAGAAGGGGACGATCACGTTTGCGGTGCGGGGGGCGAATACGCGGGCGACGCAGGTGTTTTTGAATTTGCGGGACAACCTGGATTTGGACAAGTCGGGGTTTCTGCCGTTTGGGCGCGTGGTGGAGGGGATGGATGTGGTGGAGAAGATTTACTACTCGTATGGCGAGTTGCCGCCGCGGGGGTCGGGGCCTGATCCGGAGAAGTCAGAGATGATGGGCGAGGAGTATTTTTCGCGGAGCTTTGCGCGGTTGGACAAGATTGAGAAGGCGGTGGTGGTGGAGTGAGGATGTTCTCATTGCAGTGCTGCTCTTGCCTGCGGACTGGCCTCGGACGAGCACCCTGGCCGGGTGTTTGGGCAAGCTGCGGATTTGGCTGTTGCAGATGTGTTCGCGGAGCAAGCGGAACCGGCGCCCATGTCGAAACTTATCCAGGACCAAGAAACCGAGAACCGTGAGTTGGAAACCAAAGCTAGGTGAATAGGGGATGACGTCTAGAGCCGAAGCGATAACCATTGGCGTGCAAAACAGCGCGGATGATGATCGCACTATGCCGCACGTACTGGAATTGAGGCGTCTCTTGGCCAAGTAGCTGCTCAGGCCCCTATTCGCGGGAAATCGATGAGTTTGGGCTTGTTCTGCGGATCGGTGGCTGCTTTCAGGGATCGGTTTTGAAGGATGGCGAGCTGAATTCGTCGGAACAGAAAGCAGAAGCTCATTACTGTGGATCTTGGGTTTCCATCAAGGCACTGGCGCGAGGAGACAGACGAACACATCCGCCGCTTCGTGTTCGAGGCCGTTCAGACAGGACTACTTTGCTGCCTAAGCCGCTTGGCCAAGGACAAGACGAACGCCAATTCAGAACAACTGCTTGGCGACCTGGACCGAGTGAAACAACTCTACTTATGAAACTAGGAAGTGTGGCACACTGCCAGCCACGATGTGCCGCACGTTGCGGCCCCAATTGCGCGAGCGCATTGGGCCTGAGTGAACCGCCGCTACTTCGCCATGCGGTCGGCGAGGAGTTTGAGGTAGACGCCGCCGACTACTGAGCGGGCTTGGAAGCCGCGCTGGGTTCCTTCGGTGGTCCAATACCAGTCGGTCATGGGGACGCGGGAGGGGGACTCGTTGAGGAACTTGTGGACGGGGGCGATGAGGGTTTGGAAGTCGTCGCGGTTGCCGGTGAGGGCGGCGCTCCAGAGGATCCAGTCGAGCTTGGTGTAGTCGGAGCGGTTGTCGAGCGGGATGCCGTATTTGTGCTGGGTGCGTTTGTAGAAGGCCACTTCCTTGCGGGCGATTTCGGGGTTGAAGAGGTTGAGGCCTAACATGCGGTCCCAGACGAGGTTGTATTTCTGGCTCCAGGTGCCGGGCTTATCGAAGGCCAGGCGGTAGTGGTCGCCGTCGGCGGCCATGCGTTCCCAGTCGGTGGCCATTCTCTTGGCGAGGGTGGCGTATTGGGAAGCGACGTCGTTGTGGCCGAGGGTGCGGGCGAGTTGGGAGAAGCCGCCGAGGGCGAGGATGGCTTTGATGGAGAGGTTGGTGTTGTGGGCGAGGTGGCCGGCGAAGTCGTCGGTGGAGAGCTGGTTGTCGGGGTCCATGCCCTTCTCCTTGAGATACTCGGCCCACTTCAGAAGCAGCGGCCAGTAGGGGCGGGCGTAGTCGGCGTTGCCGTCGCGCTGGGCGATGGCGGCGAGGAGGATGAGCATGTTGCCGGACTCTTCGACGGGCATCTGGCGGTCCTCTGACTTTTCGCCGCCGCCGTAGACCTGGCCGTTGGCGAGCGGGTAGGTGCCGAGGTCGTGGGGGGCGTAGGGCCAGGGCCAGCGGGGCATTTTGGCGTAGTCGAGAATCGGAGTGAGCATTCCTTTGAGGAGCACGGGATTCAGCGCGAGGAAGAGAGGCGCGCTGGGGTAGGTGACGTCGACGGTGGCGATGCAGCCGTTGGAGAAGTTTTCCTTGGAGAAGTAGAGCGGGGTGCCGTCGATGTCGGCGACGAGTTTGTGGGCGGCGAGGGCCTGGCGGTAGGCGAGGATGGAGATGTCGGCGTATTGCGCGCCGCCGGACTTGACGAGTTCGTCGCGGAGCATGGCGTCGAACTTGGCGGAGCGGGCGCGGAGGGCGGTGAATTCGGCTGCGCCTTTGCGAAGGAGGTCAGCAGCGGAGTCGCCGTTGCGGCGCCAGTAGGGGCGCAGGTTGCGGTGGAAGTATTGGATGGAGAACTGGTCGTCGTAGGCGACCATGAGGTGGCGCGAGACGGGGGCGGCGCTGACCTGGCCGAGGTCGAAGCCGGCGGCGATGACGGACTGGTTGCGCGAGGGTTGGGCGACGGGTTCGAGTTCGTCGTGCCTGGGCCACTGGCCGGATTCGATGATGGCGTTGCGCTGCTGGAGGTGAGTAGCGGCAGTGGAAACGCCGGGCTGCGCGGGGACGGCGAGATAGAAGTGGCCCCAATCGATGCGCAGGTTGTCGCCGGATTTGGCGAGCATGCGCTGGTCTTCGGAGCCGACGCGGAGGACGTGGAGGTCGTCGATGCGAACGCGCGACCAGGCGGAGCGGTCCTCGGGGGTATTGAGGGCGAGCGAGGCGCCGCCGTCGAAGTAGAGCTGGACGGCGTGGGCGCGGCTGTCGGTGGAGCGGGCGTCGAAGATGACGTAGGTGAGGGGGCGCGAGAGGACGTCGAGGTCGTCCATGAGGGCGGGGGTGAGGAAGGTGAGATCGAGGTGGACGCCGTCCTGATCGTAGGAGTAGGTGGTGCGGGTGGCGGTGACGTCGAGCTTGGTTTGTTTGGCCGGGGCGAGGGCGCGGACCCAATTGCCGAGGAGGCGGTAGCCTTTGCCGTCGATGCGGACGCCGGCGGCGAGTTGCTGGTCGGTGCCGGTCCAGTGTTTGGTGGGCTGGGCGTAGGCGTTGTCGGCGGTGGCCCAGACGCTGAAGTAAGGATCGTGCGCAATCAGCGGCACGGCGGGCGGGCGGAGGTTGATTTGAGCGGAGAGGGAGGCCGCGAGCACGAGGGCGGCTGAAAGGAGGCGGTTCATCTTCTACCTACTTGCTTTCTGACGGGGAATTCGGTGGACTCGGTGCGGGCCGAGGACATGATTTGCTCGATGCGCTTGACGATGTCGGGGTGGGAGTCGGAGATGTCTTTGGTTTCGCCGGGGTCGGCGGGGAGGTCGTAGAGTTCGATGCGGTCTTCGTTGCGGCTGCGGCGGACGGCTTTCCATTTGCCCATGCGGACGGCCTGGTCGAAGCCGCGTTCGTGGAACTCCCAGTACAAATATTCGTGATTTTGTTGGGGCTTGCCGAGCAGGGCGTTGGCCATGGAGATGCCGTCGAGGCCGGAGGGGGCAGGCACGCCGACGAGGTCAGCGACGGTGGGCAGCATGTCCCAGAAGGCCCAGATCTGATCGCTGGTTTTGCCGGCGGGGACGTGGCCGGGCCAGCGGGCGATCATCGGGACGTGGATGCCGCCTTCGTAGAGATCGCGCTTCCAGCCTTTGTAGACGCCGTTGGAATCGAAGAAGTCGACCTTGTGGCCGCCTTCCTGGTGGGAGCCGTTGTCGGAGGTGAAGATGATGATGGTGTTGCGGTCGATGTTGTGTTCGGCGAGTTTGGCGAGGACGCTGCCGACGGCCTGATCGAGGCGTTCGACCATGGCGGCGAAGCCCTTTTCGGGGTTGGGCCAGTCCTTGTCCTTATAGGAGCCGTAGTTGGGGACTTCCATGCCGTCGCCGGTCTGGTTGCCGAGTTCGTTGTTGGTGTGGGGGAAGGTGGAGGGCAGGTAGAGGAAGAAGGAGTTGGCCTTGTTGCGGTCAATGAAATCGAGGGCGCGCGTGAGGATGGTGTCGGGGGCGTACTCGCCTTTGGCGGCGTTGAAGTTCTTCTGCAGGAAGACTTCGGTTTCGTTGTGCCAGAGGTAGGGCGGGTAGAAGAGATGGGCGTGGATCTGGGTGGGGTAGCCGAACCATTCGTCGAAGCCCTGGGCGTTGGGGCGGCCGAGGTTGGCGGGGCCGCCGATGCCCCACTTGCCGAAGAGTCCGGTTTTGTAGCCGGCCATTTTACAGATTTCGGCGACGGTGACTTCGTCGGGCTGGATGGGGACTTCGGGGTTGCGGTTGCCGCGGATGGTGGCGTGGCCCTGGTGTTTGCCGGTCATGAGCGAGCAGCGGGAAGGGGCGCAGACGGTGGCGCCGGAGTAGGCTTCCAGGAAGCGGGTGCCTTCGGCGGCGAGGCGGTCGATGTTGGGCGTGGCGATCTGTTTTTGGCCGTAGCAGCCGAGATCGCCGATGCCGAGGTCGTCGGCCATGATGAGGATGACGTTGGGGCGGGTGGCCTGGGCGGCGAGGGGTGATGCGGCGGCGGCCAGGGCGGCGCTGAGGAAACTGCGGCGTTTCATCGTGGGCACTCCTTCTTTAGGCTGTGGATTCCGGGGTTACGGATTCGGGTTGATCGAGGTAGTGAAGCTCGCCGGCGGCGCGGAGGCGTTCGGCGGCCGATTCGGGGGTGATGTCGCGGGCGGGGCCGCCGAGCATTTCAAAGCCGACCATGAATTTGCGGACGGTGGCCGAGCGCAGCAGGGGCGGATAGTAGTGGGCGTGGAGGTGGACGTGGGGATGGTCGCCGCCATCGGTGGGCCGCTGGTGGAAGCCCATGGAGTAGGGGAAGGGGCATTCGAAGAGGTTGTCGTAGCGGGTGGTGAGGCGGCGCATGATGTTGGCCAGGCCGCGCTGTTCGGCGGGGGTGAGTTCGTCGATGGCGGCCATGTGGCGGCGCGGGAGGAGGAGGGTTTCAAAGGGCCAGACGGCCCAGAAGGGGACGAGGGCGACAAAGGAATCGTTCTCGCAGACGATGCGTTCGGCTTCGTGGAGTTCTTGCGAGAGGTAGTCGCAGAGGAGGCAGGAGCCGCGTTTGGCGCGGTGGGCGCTTTGCATTTCCAATTCGCGGGTGTGTTCGAGGGGGAGGCTTTCGATGGCCCAGATCTGGCAATGGGGGTGGGGGTTGCTGGCGCCCATCATTTCGCCGCGGTTTTCGAAGATCTGGACGGCGCGGACGAAGTCGAGGGCGCTGAGTTCGCGGAACTGGGCGCCCCAGGCGGCGACGACGAGGGAGAGGGCGTCGCCGGTCATGCGGGAAACGGTGAGGCCGTGGTGGGGGGAGAAGCAGAGGACACGGCAGAGACCGCGTTCGCTGCGGGCCCGTAGGAGGCCAATGTTGAGGGCGAAGGGATCGCCGGTGGGGAGGAGGGCGGCGAAGTCGTTGTCGAAGACGAAGGTGGAATCGTAGGCGGGGTTGCGGTGGCCGCCGGCGCGTTCGTTGCCGGGGCAGAGGTAGCAGGAGGGGTCGTGGGAGATGGGGGTGGGATGAGGGACGCGTTCCACCTGCCCTTGCCAGGGGCGCTTGGTGCGGTGGGGGGAGACGATGACCCAGTCGCCGGTGAGGGCGTTGTAACGGCGGTGGGGAGCGTCGGCGAGGAGGCTCACGCGGCGCGTTCCTCGCTTGCGCCGGCGACGGCGCGGCAAATGAAGATGACAGCGTCGCGGCCGGTGGCCGATTTGTAGCCTTCGATGAGGCGGGCGCGGAGGGCTTCGACCGAGTCGTGGTGGACGAGCGAGATGGTGCAGCCGCCGAAGCCGCCGCCGGTCATGCGGGAGCCGTAGACTCCGGGGGCGCCGCGGGCGAGTTCGACCATGATGTCGAGTTCGGGGCAGCTGACTTCGTAGTCGTCGCGGAGGCTTTCGTGGGAGGCGTACATGGCTGCGCCGAAGTCGTGGAGGTGGCCGGCGCGGAGGGCCTCGGCGGCTTGCATGGCGCGGGCGTTTTCGGTGATGACATGGCGGGCGCGGCGGCCGACGCGTTGGGGCCAGCGGGGCATCCAGCGGCCGAGGTCGCCGGGTTCGAGGTCGCGCAGGGCGGGGACATCGGCAATGCGGGCGGCCTTTTCGCAATCGGCGCGGCGTTCGTTGTAGGCGCTGCCGGCGAGTTCATGCTTGACCATGGTGTTGGCGACGATGAGGGAGACGGCTTCGGGGAGGGGGAGTTGCTCGTGGTCGAGGGTGCGGCAATCGAGCAGCAGGGCCTGGCCGTCTTCGCCGAAGCAGGAGGCGAACTGGTCCATGATGCCGCAGCGCATGCCGACGAATTCGACCTCGGCCTGCTGGCAGAGTTTGGCGATTTCGAGCGGGGGCAGATCGATGCGCGAGGCGCCGAGGAGGGCTTTGGCGGTGGCCACTTCGAGGGCGGCCGAAGAGCTGAGCCCGGCGCCGAGGGGGACGTTGCTGCGGATGAGGAGGTCGACGCCGCGGAGGCGGTGGCCGGCCCGTTCGATCATGAGGGCGACGCCTTGGACATAGTCCTGCCAGGTGCGGGGCGGGGTGGGGTTGGTGTCGTCGAGGGAGAATTCGATCCATTCGCCGAGGTTGGCCGAGAAGGCGCGGACAGTGCGGTCTTCGCGGGGCGCGGCGGCGGCGAAGGTGGCGAACTGGATGGCGGCGGGCATGACGAAGCCGTCGTTGTAGTCGGTGTGTTCACCGATGAGGTTGACGCGGCCAGGAGCGCGGAAGAGGCGGGGTTGGCGGGAAAAGAGTTTGAAGAATTCCTGGGCGATTGAGGTGATCATTGGGAGCTTGAGCGGGACGCTCCTTTCTGGCTCCAGAGGAGGAAGGCGCCGCCAACGGCGGTCATGACGCAACCCCAGGTGAGGTTGATATTGCGGCCGTTGCTTTTGCGGTATTGGGCGGCATCGCCGGTGAGGCCATAGACGGCGAGGGTAAGGCCGAGGATCACGAAGAGGAGTCCGATCGGTTTGCGAATATCGAGTCCCATGGGTGTCCTTTACCAGAAGAGGATGTTGAGGCCGGCGACGGCGGCGAGGATGAGCAGGCCGAGTGTGGCGGGCTTCTGATACCAGGCGAGGCCGGCGTCGGATTGTTTTTCGGTAAGCGAGTAGACGAGGCCGCGGAGGTCGTCTTCGCGGGGGGCGCGGGTGGCGAGGCTCACGAGGATGGTGATGACGAAGCAGAGGGTCCAGGCGTAGATGGCGGTCCAGAAGTTTTGCGCCATTTCGCTGGGGTAGGTGGTAAGGGCGCCGAGCCAGCCGCCCTTGATGCCTGCGGCGGAGCCGGCGGGGAGGGAGAGGCCGTGATGGAGCGCGGCGGCGGCGGTGCCGGAGACGAGGCCGAAGAAAGCGCCGTGGCCGGTGGCGCGTTTCCAGAACATGCCGAGGAGGAAGGTGGCAAAGAGGGGGGCGTTGACGAAGGCGAACACCAGTTGGAGGAAGTCCATGATGTTGTTGAACTGGGTGGCGAGGTAGGCGGCGGCGACCGATGCGGCGATGCCGCCGACGGTGGCGGCGCGGCCCATCCAGAGGTAGTGGGCGTCGGATTCCTTGGGGCGGATGTAGGCCTGGTAGATGTCGTAGGTCCAGACGGAGTTGAAGGCGGTGACGTTGCCGGCCATGCCGGACATGAAGGAGGCCATGAGGGCGGTGAGGCCGAGGCCGAGCATGCCGGAGGGGAAGTAGTGGCCGAGCATCATGGGGATGGTCATGTCGTAGTTGAGGGTGCCATCGGGCTTGGCGGGGAGTGCGAAGCCGCCGGGGCCGGAGGTTTGGGTGAGGGCGATGGCGATCATGCCGGGGAGGATGACGAGGAAGGGGAAGATCATCTTGGGCACGGCGGCGATGAGGGGAGTGCGGCGGGCGGCGAGCATGGAGTCAGCAGCCATGGCGCGCTGGACGACGAGGAAGTCGGTGCACCAGTAGCCGAAGGAGAGGACGAAGCCGAGGCCCATGAGGGTGCCGAACCATTCGACGCCGAGGGGGTTAGTGGAGGCCTCGCCCATGGTGCCCCAGAGTTGCGTGAAGGCTCCGGGGGCGAAGCCGCGTTCGGTGGAGACGGTGGCCAGGCGCGCGGTGAGACCGTTCCAGCCGCCGACGTTTTCCAGGCCGAGCAGGGCCAGAGGAAGGAAGCCGGCGACGATGAGGAAGAACTGGAGGACCTCGTTGTAGATGGCCGAGGTGAGGCCGCCGAAGGTGATGTAGACGAGGACGATGACGGCGCAGATGAGGATGCAGGCGTTGAAGTCCCAGCCGAGCAGGACGGTCATGAGCAGTCCCATGGCGTAGAGGGAGATGCCGGAGGAGAAGACGGTCATGGCGGCGAAGCTGAGGGCGTTGAAGCCGCGGGTTTTTTCGTCGAAGCGGAGCTTGAGGTATTCGGGGACGGAGCGGGCGCGGGAGCCGTAGTAGAAGGGCATCATGAAGACGCCGACGAAGATCATGGCAGGGACGGCGCCGACCCAGTAGAAGTGGGCGGTGGCGATGCCGTATTTGGCGCCGGAGGCGGCCATGCCCATCATTTCCTGGGCGCCGAGGTTGGCTGAGAGGAAGGCGAGTCCGGTGACCCAGGCGGGGAGGGCGCGGCCGGAGAGGAAGAAGTCGTCGCTGGACTTCATGTAGCGTTTGAGCGCGAAGCCGATGCCGATGACGAAGGCGGTGTAGATGAGGAGGATGAGGTAGTCGACGGGGGCCAGCTCGATACGGGGCATGAAGGGACTTTCGTTAAGCGCTTAAATTATATCTCAGGGATGAGTGATCCGGGCCATGGAATTGCGGATGGGATCGATTTACGCAGGGGATGGAATTGCAGCCGGGTTGCACGGTTGGACGTAGGCGAGCGTCAGGACAGCGAGGAGGGGCGGCGCAGGATGGATCAGCATCAGCGGTTTTCGCTTGCGTTGGCGGCGGGGCGGTGGCCCTGATGGGGCAGACGGTGGAGGCGCCGTGGGTGAGCCGGGAGCTGGTGTTCCGGCATGCGGATACGGCGCAGCAGTTCCGTCAGGCGGCAGGAATCGTGCGCGTGGTGACGGAGTTACCGGAAGTGAGTGTGCTGGAGACGGCGGGGCGGCTGCGGTTGCGCGGACCCGAGGCGCGGATGGAAGCGGCGGAGTGGTTGTTCGGGCAGTTGGACCGTCCGTTGGAGCGGGAGGCGCGGGCAGAGTCAGAGGGCCATGTATTGCGGGAGGTGAGGGGCGACTCGAAGCTGGTGCGTGTGTTCCGGCTGGCGCGCGCCGGGAAGCCGGGGCGGCTGGATGCGCTGGCGGGGATGGTGCGGAATGTGGGGGCGGGGGAGTGGACGTTGACCTACAGCAGTCCGCCGAGCATCGTGATGCGGGGCACGGCGCAGGAGTTGGAACTGGGGAGCTTTTTGCTGGGAGAGTTGGACCGGGGGCCTGGGGAGGGCGCGTCGAGTGGGAGTGAATTCAAGCTGCGGGAGAGCGGGACCGCGCTGGCGGTACGGGTGATGCTGTTGCGGGCGATGCCGCACGAGGAGTTGCGGCAGGCGGAGGAGGAGATGAGGAAAGCGGGCAAGGCGTGGGTGGCGCTGGACGCGGAGCTGCCGGCGCTGGTGGTGAAGGGATGGCCTGAGCTGATGGAGGCGGGGCAGCAGAAGCTGAAAGACCGCGGCTGGTTGCGTTAAACGGCCTGGGCGGTGGACTGGCGGACGATGAGGCGGGTTTGGACGGGGTATTCGCGGCCGTCGTTGTCGCCGGAGGAAATCATTTGCCAGAGGGCCTGGAAGGCGGCGCGGCCGATGTCCTGGCGCGGGACCTGGACGCTGGTGAGGGCGGGCTGGGTGTATTCGGCGAAGGTGATGTCGTCGAAGCCGACGACGGAGAGCTGCTCGGGGACTTTGAGGCCGCGGTCAAAGGCGCAGTGGAGGGCGCCGATGGCGGTGAGGTCGTTGCCGCCGACGATGGCTGTGGGTTTGGCGCTGGAGAGGAGTTTGGAGCAGGCGTAGTATCCGCCCTTGACAGTGAAGTCGGAGTCGATGGCGCCGGCGGGTTCGATGCCGAGTTGGCGGGCGGTGTCGTAGAAGGCGCGTTTGCGGCGTCCGGCGGAGGGCAGATGGGTGGGGCCGCCGAGGAAGCCGATGCGGCGGTGGCCGAGTTTGGCGAGATGTTCGAGGGCTTCGGCGATGCCCTGTTCGTAGTGGATGGCGATGTTGCTGATGGAGCGGTCGACGCGGCCGAGGTCGAGGTAGACGGCGGCGATGCCGCGGTTTTGCAGCATGGCGCTGATGGAGGGGTCGACCTGGGAGGTGAGGACGGCGACGCCGGGCACCTGGAGGCCGATGAGTCGTTTGACGGAGTCGAGGGTGCGCTGGGTGTCGTAGTTGGTGTTCAGGACGAGGGCTTCCATGTGATGGAGGAGAGCTTGGTCCTGGAAGGCGGCGGTGATTTCGGGGAAGAACGGATTGCGGATGTCGGAGAGGATGAGGCCGAGGAGGCTGGAGCGGCCGACGGCAAGGTTGCGGGCGGCGGTGTTTTGCGAGTAGCCGAGCTCCTCAATGGCGTCGAGGACGCGCTGGCGCGTGGCGGGCTTGGTGTTGCGCGTCTGGTTGAGAACGTGCGACACAGTGGCAGTAGAGACGCCCGCGCGGGCGGCCACATCCTTAATGCTGACGGCCATGGACCTCCGGCGCCGGGACGGACCGCTTAGAGCGGCTGCACAACGGCAAGCTGTTCACTTCCCCGCTCCGCAGCGAGGGGATTGCGTAAAGAACGTCCCAACTGATCAAAGGATACCTCCATCACGTCGCCCGCTTCCAGTTGGATGCCTTCGCCGAAGCTGAAGGCTCCGGCGCCGAAGAAGTGGATGTGGACATCGCCGGGGCGGCGGTGGGGGGCGAACTTGAAGTGGTGGTGTTCCATGTTGGCGAGGGAGTGGCACATGGCGGCTTCGCCGGTGCGGAGGGCTTTGCGCCAAAGGACGGTTGAACCGCGGTGGATGGCGACATTGCCGGGGAGGTCGTCGAAGGAGGCGTCGAGGACGAGTTCGGGGCCGATCGAGCATTCGCGGAGTTTGGAGGAGGCGAGGTAGAGGTAGTTCTTCTTTTCGAAGACGTGATCGGAGAACTCGTTGCCGGTGGCGAAGCCGAGGCGGCGGGGCGTGCCGGTGGCGTCGATGAGATAGATGCCGGCGACTTCGGCCTCTTCGCCTCCATCGCAGGCGTAGGCGGGGACGGTGAGCGGATCGAGGTGGCCGCGGAGGATGGCGCCGGTGCCTTTGTAGAACCACTCGGGGGAGGTCCCGACGCTGCCGGCGGGGGGACGGCCGCCTTCGACGCCCCACTGGTACATGACCATGGAGTCAGTGGGTTTGGCGGCGGGGGTGGTTTGCGCAGTGGCGCCGGAATGGGCCGCGGGGGCGACGTGCATGGCATTGCGGTTGGCGGCGCTTTGCAGATGGGTGAGGCCGGTGCCGGCGACCATGCAGCGGGCGGGTTCAGTGGGGTGGTCCATGGCGGGGAGGAGACGCCACGGGGAGGCGCCGGAGTGGATGGCGTCATAGGAGAGAGACTCGCCGGTGGCGGCCTGGCGGGCGGCCTGGGCGAGGGGCAGGCCGCGGGTGAGGGATGAGGCGGCGAGGGTATAGATGCTATCGAATTGGGGCAAGAGGCGGAGTTCGGAGCCCATGACGAGGGCGGCGGCGCGGCCTTGGCGCGGGTGGCGGAGTTGAACGAGGCTGGTCATGCGCAACCCAGCATAACGCGGGGTGGGCGCGGGGAGGAAGGGAATGCGATGAGGCGTGGCCGTCTTGGGTTCAGGCGTTGACTCATGGTGGCTGGCTCACTATGCTGGGCGGCGATGGACATACCGGAACGGGCCGCGCAGCCGGGGCCTCCCAGTCAGAGATTGACCAGTTGGAAAGAGATCGCCGCATACTTTGGCCGGAGTGTGGCGACCGTGAGGCGATGGGAGAAGAGCGAAGGGTTGCCCGTGCACCGGCATCAGCATGGCGACGGGGCGACGATCTATGCGTATCCACCCGAATTGGATGCGTGGCTGGCGGCGCGCGGGGGTGGTGAATCCGTCGAGGCGACAGAGGCGGGAAACGGCCGGCGGACTTGGCCATGGGTGGCGGGGGCTACGCTGGGCATGAGCGTAATCGCAGCAGCACTTTGGTTGGCGACGGATTTACGGGCGCGGCGTGAGGGGTTTGAGGATGTGCGTTCGGCCCTGGTGGCGACCGAACCGGGCCAAGAGATCAGGCCGGCGCTGTCGCCAGATGGCTCGCAAGTGGCGTACGCCTGGAAGGACCCGGACGCCAATGGACCGTTCCAACTGTATGTCCGCCCGGTGACCGGGGGGCCAGCGCGGAGGCTGACTCGGAGCGGGGGGCGGGATGATTTTCCGAGTTGGTCAAGAGACGGAAAGCGGTTGCTGTTTGTCCGGCTGACGGCACAGCGGCGGGAGGCGTGGGTTCACGATTTGGCGACGGGACGAGAAGAGAAGTTGGTGGATTTGGCCGTAACTGGGCACCCGAGAGATTTAGAGACGCGATGGGCCAGGTGGGGGCCGGAGGAGGGTTCTCTTGCCGTCGTCTCTCGGAGCAGTGCCGACGGACCGCTCGGTATTTATCTTGTCCCCCTCGGCGGGGGCGAGCGGAAACAGATCACGTTTCCCGGACACGACGATTTCGGTGATCGGGATTTCGCGTTTTCACCCGACGGCCGTGAACTAGCCGTACTGAGGGAGCGGCGCGGTTTGGAAACTGACGTTTACCTGATCCGGTTGGGAGAGCGGGGCGCACGCCGGCTGACTCGCGAGTTGGGCATGGTGAATGGACTGGAGTTTGATCCCGGCGGCAGCTATCTCCTGGTAGGCGCGCCAAGGCGTAGTCCGGTGCACACGCTGTGGCGGCTGTGGCTGGATGGGCGCTTTGAGATAGTTCCAGGATTGCTCGGCGAAGCGTCCTGGCCCACGGCCGCACTGACGGAGGGCCGGATGAAGGTTGTCTACGCGCGGACGGATCTGCCGGTAAACCTGCATGTTTGGCGCGCGCCGTTCGGGGCGCCGCCGCGGCCCCTTCTATCCTCCGCGCACTACGAGGCTAGCGCCGCGCTTTCTCCGGATGGGAAACAGCTGGCGTTCCGTTCGAACCGCAGCGGGCAGAGGCAGATCTGGACAGTAAATGTGGATGGATCCGGCCTGCGGATGGTGACCAATCTGGAGGCCGTAACCCTGGATTCGCCACGCTGGTCTCCTGACGGAAAGAAGCTGGTGTTTACGGCGGGGCGTGGCGATCAGCGTCTGGCGTATCTTGTCGAATTGGGGAATGGATCGGTTCGGGAACTGGCCGATCAGGGTGGTTCGCGGCTGCGGGCAAGTTGGTCGGCTGATGGGCGCTGGATTTATTTCTCCTCAAGTCGGACGGGGCGGTACGAGATCTGGAAAGCACCCATAGATGATTCCGCCGTGCCTGTGCAAGTGACGCGCGGCGGCGGATACGAAGCATTTGCGTCAGGGGACGGACGGACGGTGTACTTCACGAAGCCGCGCCCGGCGTTGGGGGTTTATCAGGTGAGCGTGAATGGCGGGGAGGAGCGACTCGTGGTGGAGGGAGTGAGAGAGGGCTTGTGGGCGGTCGCGAGGGAGGCAGTATGGTACGTGCGGCTGGACCCGCTGGGGCTGATCGAGCGGTACCGGCTCGACACGAAGCAAGTGGAGCGGGTGGGGCAGATACCAGCGGCACGGGATATCCGGACTGGATTCACGGTGAGCGGCGATGGCAGCACTGTGGCGTGGTGTCAGAGGATGGCGGAATCTGAAGACATCGCCCTGGTGGAGTGGGGGAGGTAGGGGACGTTAGCGGGTGCTCAAAGGTGCTCACGGGGCATGTGAGCAGGCTTGGATGTTGTTGAAAAGACAAAAAGGCCAGTAGGATTCTTTTTGTAGCGCAGGTGTATGCCTGAGTGCGGCCAAGAAATTGAAGACCGCGCCGTGGATGCACTCCGTTGGCTACGCAACTGGAGGAGAACCTACTCATGATCAGAATCAGAAGTTGGACAGGAATTGTGTCCGCATGCGGTTTGGCGGCACTGCTCACCATCGGAGCGGCAAGGGGGCAGGGGGCGATTTTTTCGGGACCGGCCACGAACACGCTGAATTACAGCAGCGGTTTCGCAAGCTGGGATTTCTCCAACCTCTCCCTGGTGGATACGCCGGACGGAATGAAGTTCACCGGGTCGATCGCGGCCAACATCTCTGTACCCGCAACGGAAAATAGCTTCTATTGGACCGCAGCAAGCATGAGTGCGGAGAGGCTACTGAATGTGCCTGATGGTACGGAGCTAACCCTTTTGGCCGCCTTGACGGCGGACGTTTCGGTGACTGGTGAGGCCTTCGTGCAGGCAGTAACCACGGTTACGCAGATCAACGGGTTGAGCGGCGCTTTCATCTGTTCGGCTGTGGCGGGTGTCGACACCGGCAGCCAAACTGTGGGGCTGACTGGGGCAGTAGCAGCCGGACCCGTTACGAGCCCCTGCACGACCGACCGGCCGGACACCACCTTATTCCTCTTCACGGCAGTAACGGTTTGGTTGCCGAACGGCGGAGACGCCACGGTGACGGTGGATTTTGGAAATTCCGCGCTCGGTGAGGCTAGGTTGACGAATCCGCCCAACGGTGGTGGTGGGGGCGAGGTGCCGGAACCGGCTTCGGCGGCGCTGGTGCTGGGTGGGCTGGCCGCGCTCGCGGTGGCTCGCCGCAAGCGCTGAGGAAGGAGGAGACTGCCCGGTTGTTAACCTCGCCGGGTTAGTAGAGAGGGCGCGCCATCGAGCCGTGGCGCGCCCTTCCGTGATTGGCGACGGCGTGTGGGGTGGCGCGGTGCGGGGTGGTGCGGCCGGAGCGGCGGAGGGCGAGTGAGAACAGGCCCAGGCCGGCGATGCCGATGGCGTAGGGGGCCACATCCTGGATGGGGTTGGAGTCGTCATCGGCCAGCAGCGAGGGTGGTTCGGCAGGCAGGTGGAGTTGGGGGACGATGGCTTGGGCGTCGTCGGAGGCGAGCCAGCGCTGGAAGGAAGGAGCGGCGCCGCTGAAGGGGATGGCGGCGGGGAGGCCGGCGCCGGGCGTGAAGGAGACGGGGGCGAGCAGCACGTCACTGGGGTAGAGGATGGCGCGGCCGGGTTCGCCCGGGGAGCCAGCCGGAGCGTCGATGGAGTCGATGCCGGTGAGGATGCCGGCGATGGCCGAGGGGGCATCGATGGCGAGGTCGGCCTGAGTGAGCAGGAGGGGGGAGCCGAGCACGAGCGGCTCAAAGGAAAAGTGCGGATCACCATTCATGGCGAAGAGGGGCGCGGAGAGCGTGAGCAGGGCGAGGGGAATGATCCGGTTCATGGAGAGCGTCCTTATTTGAGAGCGGTACAAGTGCCCGACAGTTGTGTATCGGCACGGGAGGGGGACTAGGCGATCCAAGGTACCGGGGGGAAAGCTGCGCAAAGCGGAGGGGCAGGACACCTTAGAGGGGCGGCGGGGGCGGTGTTCGACTAAACTGTAAAGTATGAGGCGGCGAGCGCTCTTCAGCCTGTTCGGAAGCGTGCTCTGGGGCGGTGACACGGCCCCGGTGGAGGGGGTGTTGCGCGTGCCGGCGGTGTTGGAGACGGGGACTGGCGCGCTGAAGTTGGAGGGGGACCAGCCGACGACGGAGGTTTTGGCGGACAAGAGGTTGGAGGGGATGAAGCTGCGGTTAGAGGGAGAGCGGTTGGGGGCGGAGGGGTTTCGCGTGGGGCCGATTCACACGCGGGCGCTGCGGGTGGTGCGGGGGGCGAAGCTGCTGTTTGTCACCTACTGGTGTGATGTGTGTTCGATCCGGACGTATGCGCCGGGGGTGTGCATGTGCTGCCAGGACGAGACGGCGCTGGATTTGCGCGAGACCATTACCTAAGCATTGGGCACGTAAGCGGCGGGTATAATGGCGCACATGCGCCGGACCCTTCTTGTTGCGCTGTTAGGAACGATTCCCTTCATGAGTCAAGCCGCGAACTATTCCGCTGAACGTGTGACCGAAGACGGTATTGAGGTGTTGGTGTTGCGCGATGCGCGGGCCAAAGCCGAGGTGCGCATTGCGCCGAAGGTGGGCAACAACGCCTACTCGATGAAAGTGAACGGGCAGGAGATTTTCTTCTTCCCGCACAAGACGGTGGGCGAGTGGGCGGCGCGGCCGGGGATGGTGGGCAATCCGTTTCTGGCGCCGTGGGCGAACCGCATCGACGGGGAGGCGTATTGGGTGGGCGGGAAGAGGTATCTGCTGAACCCGGCGCTGGGGAGTTACCGCAAGGATGGCAACGGGCTGCCGATTCACGGGTTGATTGTGTATGCGAACGATTGGGCGGTGACGGCGCTCGAGGCTGATGATGCCTCGGGGGCGGTGGCGACGAGCCGGCTGGTGCACCATCGCGAGGCCGAGCGGGCGGCGCAGTTTCCGTTCGCGCATACGATCGAGATGACCTACCGGCTGCGGGACGGGGCGCTGGAGGTGGAGACGGCGATCACGAATGAGGGCGCCGATGCGATGCCGGTGATGGTGGGCTACCACACCTACTACCAGATTCCGGGTGTGCCGCGCGATCAGTGGAAGGTGCGGGTGGCGGCGAAGGAGCACGTGGTGCTGGGGCCAAAGCTGACGCCGACGGGGGAGACGAAGGCGGTGGGGCTGGGCGATCCGGCCACGCTGGCGGGCACGCAGTTGGATGATGTGTTCACGGGGCTGAAGCAGGAGTCGAATGGCTGGACACCGTTCTGGGTGGAGGGCGGCGGGAAGCGGATCACGGTGGAGTATGGGCCGAAGTACACGGTGAGCGTGATCTATGCGCCGGCGGGGCGGGAGTTCATCTGCTTTGAGCCGATGACGGGGGTGACGAATCAGTTCAACCTGGCGCATGAGGGGAAGTTTGCGGGGTTGTTGCAGATGGTGGGGGCGGGCGAGCGGTGGGTGGAGAGTTTCCGGGTGAAGGCGAGCGGGTTCTAGGAAACGCCGCTCGCTGACACTCGCGGTTCAGTATTGGGGTGTGCGGTTGGTGGCCGCTGCGCGCGGAGTTACTGCGCGGCGGTGGTGAGTTGGGGCGCGGCCTGGGGCTGTGAGTTGGCGAGGGCGATGGCGGCCCAGGCGGTGGCGGCGGCGGAGATCCACTGGTCGCGGCCGTGGGGGAAGCCACTTTCCTTGAGGGGTTGCAGGGGGCTGCTGCGGGTGCGGACGCGCCAGGAGCCGTCTTCCAACTGGGTGCGCAGGAGGAAGGCCATGCCGTGGCGGTATTCCTTGGCGACGGTGGGCATGCCGGCTTCCTGGAGCGCGACGAGGGCCTGGCCAGTGGCGTAGGCGTCGGTTTCGAGGCCGGGGAGTTGGGCCCAACCGCCGTCGGGGCGCTGTTGCGCGAGGAGGTCGTGGGTGGCCTGGGCGGTTACGGCTTCAGGGGCGCTGGACCAGACGAGGCCGAGCAGACGCATGGAGCGTTCTTCCTGAGAGGCTGGGCGGACGGTGAGCAGCCAGTGGCGTGCTTTGCTGATGCGGGCATCGGAGTCACGGCCGTAAAGGCGGAGGGCGCGGATGCTGAGGGCTGTGGCGGTGACGAGGCTGGCTTCCATCGGCGGTCGGGCGGGGAGGATGGCGAAGCTGCCGTCGGGGAGTTGGGTGCGCTCGATGGTGAGCGTCATGGCGCGGGTGAGCTCGTCGGCGGGGTAGCCTTCAGCGGCGAGGCCGAGAAGGGAGTAAGAGACGCTGATGCCGGGGTTGGGCAGTTGCATGGTTCCTTTTTCCATGGCTTCGCGGATGGGCTTAAACATGGCGACGACGGCTTTGGCTTGCTGGGCGGCGATGGTTTCGTCGACCTGGAAGCCGCGGCGGCGGGCGGCGGAGTAGGCCATTTGCGGGACCGACTGGTGGTGGCAGGAGACGCAGCCGGAGACCTTGACGAACTGCGGGCCGCTTTTCTGCAGCAGGGCGACGGCGTTTTCGACCGAGCGGCGGACCATGGGCGCGGGCGAGGCGCCGCCGGCGAGCAGACGGTCAATCATCGCCATGTCGCCACGGCGGATGGCCCAGGTGAGGGCGGTTTCGCCGAGCGAGTTGACGGTGTTGGGATTGGCGCCGCGGCGGATGAGTTCGTCGACGGTCCAGGGATCGGGGCGTTCACCGCCGGCGGCCCACATGAGGGGCGTGGAGCCATGGCGGTCGCCTGTGTTGGGGTCGGCGCCGTGGGCGAGCAGGGCGGTGACCATGGGTTGATTGGCCTGAATGATGGCGAAGGTGAGGGCGGGGGAACCGAAGAAGCGGCCCTCGTTGGGGTTGACACCGTTGGTGAGAAGGGCCTGCGCGGCAGCGACGTCGTTGCGCATGACGGCGCCGAGCAACGGCGTGGGCGGCGTGAAGTCGGGAATTTGGGCGGACAGCAGGAAGCCGGCCGACAACAGGGTCAGTGTAATGCGGAACATGGAACCTCTCTGAGAAAGGACGCGCGGTTGAGGGTGGGAAGTGGCTCAGGGCGGCGTATACTGGCGTCGAATGGAGGGCGTGGTGGCAATCAGGCTGGTTCTTTTATTGAGCGTTCTGGCGGGGCTTCCGGCGTGGGCGCTGGAGGTGGCCACGGGCAAGATGTTGGGAGCGGGGTATGAGCCGCGGTCATTCTATGTGCGCGAGCGGGCGAACCAGCCGTGGAAAAAGACGTATTCGGAGGGAGGCTTCCGGCCGGAGGCGGCGGGGCGGCTGATGAATCTGCGCATTGCGCAGGGCTTGTTTCACGATGAGTGGCTGACGGAGTTTCCTTTCGATCCGGAGGTGAACACGACGCGCCTGATTGCCGCGCTGGATACCTACAAGGCGCACGGGATTTTGGCGGTGAATGTGAGTTTGCAGGGGGGCAATCCAGGCTACAACCGTGAGATGGCGGAGATCAAACGGGACCGGGCCTACAAGGGCGGGCCGGGCAAGGGGGCGCACATCAGCGCGTTCCGGCCGGATGGTTCGTTGAAGCCGGAGTGGATGGCGCGGCTGCTGCGGTTGCAGCGAGCGTTGGACGAGCGGGGAATGGTGCTGAACCTGATGTATTTCTACCAGGGGCAGGACGAGCTGTTTCCGGATACGGCCTCGATTGAGCGGGCGGTGGCGGCGGCGACGGACTGGCTGATTGCGAACAACTGCCGCAACGTGATCATCGAGATTGCCAATGAGTTCGACATTCGCGGCTGGGACCATGATTACTGGATCAAGAACAACCTCGACAAGTTGATCGAACTGGCGCGGGGGAGGTTCCTGTTGAAGAAGGCGGGGTGGGTGCTGCCGGTGTCGGCGTCGACGGGACCGAGCACGGCGGTGATTCCGCAGATTCGCGACCATGCCGATCTGGTGATCATTCACGGCAACAACAAGGCGGTGGCGTTCAAGGGAAAGCGCACGCTGGAGCTGGTGAGCGATGGTGCGATGCCGGGGCCGGTGTATATGAATGAGGACGACAGCGGGCGGGAGACGACGCCGGAGGTGCTGCGCAACGAGCTGGCCAGTTGCGATGCGGTGTGGCAGGCGGGGGGCAGTTGGGGCTACATGCCGTGGCGGCAGACGCAGATGTTTCCGTTCCGGCATTACTTGCCCGCGCGAAGCGGGGAGTTGCGGGCGGGGATGACGTGGGAGGAGAGCGACCCGGTGTACTTCAAAGCCGTGCTGGAGCATGTACGGCGATTAGTGAGGGGGCGGTAAGGGAAAGCGCGGGTTTACCGTCTGTTCTCTTTCGAGGGGGAGGGCGGCTGTGATATGCTGGTGTTTACGTGGATTGATTTAGGCTTCTAATCCCAAGGGAAGCCTGCTACTTGCACCCACGCTAAAAAGTGCTAAAGGCGATGACCATCACACCTTTTACCCCCTCTCCTATCCTGATTGGTTCTGAAGGCGAACTTGTGCGCTTGCGCGTGGAAGTGGAGCCGCGGCTGCTGGAGCGTTTGCTTGAGGCGATCGCGGTGTTGCCGTTTCCGATTAACCCGGACATCTACCATCACACGCTGCCGGCGGCGGTGGCGGTGGAGTTTCCGGCGTATGAGTCGCGAATCCCCGAGGTGCGGCGAGCGCTGCGGGCGGGCGGCTTAGGCGAAGCGACGCTGCAGGTGCGTTCGGCGCTGGCCAAGGCTTCCTAGCAGAGGCTGGGCGGCGCCTGGAGGGTGCGCCTGGGCGTGACGTGGAAGAATAGGGGCATGTCGATCCGTCATGCCATCAGTCACGCGCTTCGTATCGATGAAGCCAGCAAGCCGCTGTTGTACCGGCAGATCTATGAGGCCTCCCATGTGCGGTCGGCCAACTATCTGCTGGACCTGCTGTTCGCGGCTGGGATTGCGACGTTCGGGCTGGTGTTGAACAGCCCGGCGGTGGTGATCGGCGCGATGCTGATATCGCCGCTGATGGGACCGATTCTGGCGGCGGGGCTGGCGTTTGCGGCGTCAGACATTTACTTAGGGATCAGGTCGCTGATCTCGCTTACGATCAGCATCGGAGCTTCGATCCTCTTTTCAGCGCTGCTGGTATGGATGCTGCCGTTTCAGTCACCCACGTCGGAGATCCTGGGACGTACGCAGCCCAATCTGCTGGATTTGGGGGTGGCGTTGTTTTCCGGGCTGGCGGGTTCGGTGGTGATGGCGCGTTCCCTGAGTGGTGGAGCGGCGAGCGCGTTGCCTGGCGTGGCGATTGCGGTGGCGTTGATGCCGCCGTTGTGCACGGTGGGCTTTGGCGTGGGGAGCGGGTGGAACTGGCAGATCATCACGGGGGCGGGGTTGCTGTTTCTGACCAATCTCATTGCCATCGCGGGCAGCGCCTTCTTTGTGTTCTACCTGGTTTCGATGGACGACCGCGAGGTGCGCAGTTGCATCACCGCGAGGGAGTTGAGAAGGGCGACCGGAGCGCGGGTGTATGCGCTGCTGCGCAACGCCGGCATGCGGCGGGTATTTGGCGACATGGGGCAGTTGCGGTGGCGGATTGTGATGGTGGCGGTGACGCTGGCGATTCTCTTTGTTCCGCTGCGGCAGTCGCTGAACCAGTTGAAGGATGAGACGGTGAGCCGGGGAGCGGCGCGCGAAATTGTCAGGGGGCTGATGCCGGCCGACGCCGTACTGAGCCAGCAGTTGGAGCTGTTTTCGGACCGTGTATTGGTGCATCTGGTTTCGACGGTGAGGCCGGACCAGAACAAACTGAAGTCGGCCGAGATCGAGTTGGCACGGAGGACGGGCAAGTCAGCGTCGATTGATGTACGGCGTGTGGCGGATGAGACGGAGTTGGTGAACCTGCGGGAGCGTTTGCGCGCGCCCGCGCCGCCGCGGGCGGAGCCTGAGAAGCCGACGCTGGAGTCGCTGGCCGGAGCGGTGCGTCCGATGGTGGAGGGGCAGGTGAAGGCGGTGTGGCCGGAGTCGGCGGGAGAGCTTGTTGCGTATGAGGTAGGCTTCGCGGAATCGGGTGTGCTTGTGCGGTTGAAATACCGCGCGGCACGGGCTGTGGATGCCGTGGCGCAGGAGGCGGTGAGGAACGCGCTGCGGCAGAGTCTGACGATGCCGGGGCTGGAGACTGCGTTTGAGTGGGAGCGCGCGGGACGGAGGCGCTGAGCTGTTCTTACCCCCTGGCGGGTGAAGTAGGAAAAATTTCGTACTTTTGACGGGACCTTTTTTGGGGTTCGCTCGTTAGATACAGCATGGGACCGGCATTGCGCCGGTGGGGACAGGGCGAATCACTCTAACCGGGGCGAGGGCTCCGGGCTGGGAACGAGGACCGACGCCATGTTGAATGCAAGTCGTGCCGCCATTGTGGCGGCCATGGGGATGGTGTGTCTATGGGGAGCGCAGGAGCAACCGGGGCAGGCGACCGCACCGAAAGCGACGTTTGAATTGCGGATGGTGCAAGCGAACCGGATGCGGATGGCGGGGAAGCTTGCCGATGCGGAGAGGCTGTACCGGGAACTGGCAGGCGAGAGCGAGTCATTCCATTCGACTGATGCGAGACGGCCGAAGGCGCTGAACAACCTGGCGGCATTGCACCACACGGCGGGACGCCTGGATGATGCAGAAAAGCTCTACCTGCAGGCGCTACCGCTCTTCACGGGGTTGACAGGGGAAGACTCGCCGGACACGAGCGCGTGTCTGAACAACCTGGGTGAGATTCAGCGGTTGCGGGGCGACCTGGCGGCAGCCGAGGACTATTTCAAGCGGACGCTGGAGGCGCGGGAGTCGCGATTGAAGCGGTCAGCCCAGGAGGTGGCGTTGACGCTGAATAGCCATGGGGCGGTGCAACTGGCGCGTGGCGACCTGGCGGGGGCCGAGAGCAGTCATACACGGGCGCGGGATCTGCAGGAGCGGCATGGGGTGGAGAGCACGCTGCCGTTGTCGGCATCGTTGAACAATCTGGCTGAGGTGTACCGTCTGACGGGGAGGGTGGCCGAGGCCGAGGCGCTGTTCCGCCGGGCGCTGGAGATCCGGGAGAGCGACCTCGGACCGGAGCACCCGGATACAGCGGTGGTGTTGAACAACCTGGGCGTGCTGATGCGGGACAAGAAGGACTGGTTTGAGGCGGAGAAGCTGTTGTCGCGGGCGGCGGCCATCTGGTATAAGGCGGCGCCGAACGGGCATCCGATGATGATTCCGGCGCTGATCAACTATGGCGAGGTGTTGTCGGAGTCGGGGCTGAACCTGCGCAGCGAGACGGTGTTGTTGCGGGCGCTGGAGATGTGCGGGCAGCATGTGGGGACGGGGCACGAATATGTGGCGCGGTTGAAGAACGACCTGGGTGCGCTGCATCTGCGCCAGGGCAAGGGCGGCACGGCGGAGCAGTGGTTTCAGGAGGCGCTGGCGGCGGCGCAGGCAGGAGCCGGGGCCAAGCGCGAGGCTGTGTTGACGGCGGAACGGGGCATTGTGGCGGCGGTTCAACTGCAGGGGCGGCAGGAGGAGGCCAGCGCGCTGTTGGAGAAGTTTGGGCTGGCGCTGCAGTGAGGCCGTGTTAGCGGGCCGCGCCGAAGCGGAGCACGCGGGCGGGCAACGTGAGGACGGCGTGAAGCAGTTCGAAAACGCCGTCAACGGCGATGCCGACGATTCTGAACGGCAACAGGAGCAGCCAGACGATGGGGTAGAGCACCAGGGCGAGCAGAGCCAGTGGCCAGCAGACGACAAACAGGATGCACCACATCAGGAATTTGAGCATTGGCAAACCCTTTCCAACGAATAGTACGAATGAGGGGGGGAGAAGTTCCGGGAATCGGGGCTTGCTCAGCCGCCGCCGTGGGTGGGGCGGGCGTGTGTGGGTCGGGCGTGGGAGGTAACCTGCCAGCGTTCGATGTCGCCTTTTTCTTTACACACCATTCCGCGTTGCAACAGGTATTCAAGATGAGCCAGGACCTCAAACAAAGCGAAGCGCAAGTTCCACGCCGCCAGGGGCTTCGCCCACAGAACCGGAAGAAGTTCACGGGCGGTGCAAGCGCCCATGGCAAGGCCATTGAGCAGTCCGTCACAACGCACCTGGTGGTGTCGCTTGGCCGACTCAACCCAGGCGACGAGCCCGTGAAACGCGCGTCCGTGGGACGGTAGGATTTCGTCGACTTCGAGGTGGGCGACGCGGTCGAGCGAATCGTGATATTCGCCGAGCATGTCGCGGCCGGGCATCCAACTGATGTTGGGGGTGATGTTGGTGAGGACGTGGTCGCCTGAGAGCAGCAGCTTGCGTTCGTTCTGATAGAGGGCGAGGTGCGCGGGCGAGTGGCCGGGGGTGAGGACGGTTTCGAGCGGCCCGAGGGAGGTGGCGATGCTCTCGCCGCCGTGGAGCGTGTGGTCGGGCTGGAGGGGGACGAATTTGTGGCGGACGGAGGTGAAGGCCTCCTCCATTTCGGAGATTTCGCTTTCGTTCGCACCGGCGCGGCGGACGGTGGGGGTGAACCAGTCGGCGACATGGGCGGAGGTGGCGACTTCGGCGAGGTGGTCGCGTTCGCCGGCGGACATCCAGAGGCGGGCGCCGGTACGCTTGAGGAGTTCGGGCGCGCCGCCGACGTGATCGGGGTGGGTGTGGGTGAGGAAAATGTCGTTCACGTCGCGCCAGAGGATGCCGGCCTGGATGAAGGCTTCGTCGAGCGCGTTCATGCAGGCTTCGTCGCCGAGGCCGGTGTCGATGAGCATCCAGCCACCGTTGCGGCGGACGGCGTGGACATAGACGTGGTTGAGCTGGAAGGGGAGCGGGAGGCGGATGCGGACCAGTCCTGGGACGGGCTCGTCGAGGATCACGCGTGGGCCTCGTCGGCGTGATAGGAACTGCGCACGAGGGGACCGGCTTCGACGTGGGAGAAGCCGAGGGCGGCTCCGGCGGCGCGGTATTCGGCGAACTCCTGGGGCGGGATGTAGCGCAGGATGGGGAGGTGTTTGGGCGAGGGGCGGAGGTATTGGCCGAGGGTGAGGATGTCGACCCGGGAGGCGCGGAGGTCGCGCATGACGGCCTTCACTTCGTCCATGGTTTCGCCGAGGCCGAGCATGAGGCCGGACTTGGTGGGGACGTCGGGGCGCAGTTTCTTGGCGTAGGCGAGCATGTCGAGCGAGCGCTCATAGGAAGCGCCGAGGCGGACCTGGCGATAGAGGCGGGGGACGGTTTCGGTGTTGTGGTTGAGGACGTCGGGGCGGGCGTCCATAAGCAGTTCCATGGCTTCGCGCGAGCCCTGGAAGTCGGGCACGAGGACTTCGACGCGGCAGGCGGGGAGGCGCTCGCGGATGGCGCGGATGGTCATGGCAAACAGGAGCGCGCCGCCGTCCTTGCGGTCATCGCGGTTGACGCTGGTGATGACGGCGTATTTCAATCCCATGGCTTCGACGGCTTCGGCGACGCGGCGGGGCTCGTCCATGTCGACTTCGAGCGGGGCGCCTTTCTGGACGGCGCAGAAGCCGCAGCGGCGCGTGCAGACGTTGCCGAGGATCATGAAGGTGGCGGTGCGGCGGTTCCAGCAGTCGCCGATGTTGGGGCAGGCGGCGGATTCGCAGACGGTGTGGAGGCCGAGGCGGGTGATGAGGTCCTTGAGGCCGCGGTAGTTGTCGCCGACGGGGGCGGGGGCGCGGAGCCATTCTGGGCGCTGGGCGCTGGGCCCGTCTGGTCGCTGGGCGCTGGGCCCGTCTGGGCGCTGGGCGCTAGGCCCGTCTGGGCGCTGGGCGCTAGGGGGCGCGGTAAGGTTTTCCAGAGGAACGAGCACGTCTTATTTGATTGTAAACGGGGGCCTGGGGATTCCCGGGTTGCGCCTAGCTAGCGCCGGGAGCGGAGCCGGGAACGTCCAGCCAGGAACAACAGGCCGCCGGCTGCGAGGGCCCAGGTGGAGGGCTCGGGGACGGCGGAGTTGGGGGAGCGGAGCGTGACCACGCTGGGTGTGCCCTGTTCGTCGGCTTCGAAGGTGTCGGTGTAGAGGTTGCGCTCAGCGTCGGTGTAGATGCTGAGGATGGAGCCGAGGGGGTCAGTGGTGAGCAGGGGCGCGAAGCTCTCGTCGTAGAGAAAGACGCCGAAGAAGGGGGTGAAGGCGAGGGGCGTGCCGGGATCGAAGGCGGGCGAGGTGAGGGCGAGCGTGAAGGTGATGGTGTTGGGAAACGAGGCCACGCCGTAGAGGGCGGCGGAGAAGTTTGTGGTGAGGTTCTGGAGCGTCAGAGTCGTTGTCAGACTGCCGCTGACGTCGCCGATCGGGGTATCGGGCGTGAACCCCAGAGGGCTGAAGCTGGAGATTTCGGCCGTGAAGGGCGGGTCGTTGACGTCGCCGCTGGAGAGCTGGAAGTCGATGTATCCGGCGCTGGGGTTGAGGGGGGAGGTGTCGATGGTGACGTCGTAGTTGAGCGTGGCCGCGGGCAGCGTAAAAGCGAGGGCGGCGGCGATGATTCCCAAGGAAAAGAGGCGTGTCATGTTCTGGACCTTCTAGAAGTTGATGGAAAAGACTTTGGGCGAGTAGGTGATCGGCCCGTTGGCCGGGTTCTGGAACTGCAGGGTGACTGTGGTGAACTGGCCGGGGGCCAGGGTCACGTTCACCGTGCGGTAGGGCTTGCCGGCAGGGGTGTCGCCGCTCTTGTTGAAGAGGGTGACGCCGGTGGCGAGGTTATCCAGCACGAGGTGCAGGGGGCCGGAGAGGGAGGAGCCGCCGGTATTGGTGATGCGGACGGTTTGGTTATAGAGCTTGGTGGCGCGGTTGAGGATGAAGCCGCCGCGGACGAGGGTGGTTTTGCTGGTCACCTCAAGGGGCAGGCGGAAGGTGGCAACGGGGTGGTCGTGGTCGGAGTAGCGTTCGGGGCGGGTGAAGTCGCCGCGGAAGGCTTCCTTGAAGTCGGTGTTGACGCGGGCGACCTCGATGGACTTGAAGCGGAGGGGGTTGGCCATGGGGGCGTTGACCAGAACGTGATCGAGGACCTGGGCGCTGCCCTGGAAGAGGTAGGTGTAGCGGTTGGAGGCGGGGAGAGTCTCCATGAGGTTGGTGAGATTCGGGTTGAGGAAGTCATCACCGCCGCCGACGGTTTCATTGATGCCGGCCGGGGCGCCCTTGAGGATGCCCATGATGTCGACAAAGCCGTCGTTGAAGTCGAAGGCATTGAAGTCGCCGACGACGACCATGTTGGCGGAGCCCTGGCGGGCCTGGATGAACTGGGCGGCGCGTTCGGCTCCGGCGCGGCGTTTGGCGCGGACGCGGAGGCCCTCGTTGCCGGGGGTATCGTTGCCGTTGAGGGAGCGCAGGTGGTTCACCATGACGGTGAAGGGGAAGGCGGTGTCGGAGCCGGGGCGGGTAATTGTGCCGTTGAGGAAGAGCGGCGGACGGTCAAAGATGATCGCGTCGGCAGCGCTGGCGGGGTCAGTGTAGGTATCGGTCTTCCCTTCTTGCGTGACCGAGGAGACGGTGACGCGGCCCTTGACCAGGAAGCCGACGTCGATGCCGCCGGGGTCGTTGCCTTCGAAGAGGAAGGCGGTGTAGTCGGTGCCGGCTGCGGTGTTGACGGCGGCGGCGAGAGCCTGCAGGACTTGGAGGTTCTCCACTTCCTGGACGGCGATGACGTCGGGGGTTTTGAGGACATCCCGGATCGAGAGGGCGATTTTGGAGAGGCGGTCGGCATAGGCCGTGGCGTTGACGACGACATCGCCCACGCCGGGGTCGTTCACGTCGTCGAAGAGGCGCTCGAGGTTCATGCTGGCGACGCGGAGGTCGTCGGGCGAGGCGGTGGCGACGGGAGTGGCGGCGAGGGTATCGCCGGAGAGTGTGGGGACGGGCGAGGGATCGGAGAGGATGATGTAGGCGCGCTGGTTGTGACGGTAGTCCAGGACGCCGTTGAAGTTGGCGAGCGTTGCGCCTACGGAGGGGCTGAGGAGGGTGGAGCCGGGCTGGTCGCCGGTGTCGATGCCGATGCGTTCGCCGTTGTTGTCGAAGCGGGGAATGCAGCCCACGCCGATGAGGGAGGGCGGGAAACAGCTTGTGCCGGAGGGGAGAACATCGGGCAGTTGGACGCCGGGTTCGCGGAAGGGGCGAGGGGCGCCGATGACGCCGGTGAACTCGCCGAACGAGGTGGCGGTGGCGGTGGATTCGTTCACGCTGCCATCCGCCGGGGAAACGACGGAGAGGGAAGCAACCGCGACGCGCATGCCTTCGAGACACTCAAACTGTTCGCCGTTGACGAACTGTGCGCCGGAGCAGGCAGCCATGGGAAGGGGGGCGGGCAGGGCGTTGCCGGCGCTGAGCAGCGTGAGTGAATTGGGGGTGCTGATTTCGGTGAGGGTGGGGCTTCCGGCGGGGACGGATTGGGTGGAGTTGAACTCAACCACGGGGCCGGTGACGCAGACGCTGTTGCCGACGGTGGCGTTGGCGGGGAGGTTGGAGCCGGTGAAAACGAAGATGCCTTCCGAGGTTGCCGGGTTAGCGTCGCCGGTGGGGTCCTGAAGGAAGAAACCGCTGGAGGAACCGGCGCTCTTGATGGCGGTGACGATGCCGACGGTGCTGACGTTTTGGCCGGCCAGCGGGCTGGTGGAGCCGGAGCCTTGAATGGCGCTGATGAGAGTTGGGTTGGCGCAGGAGGGCGGGGGGGCGCTGACGGTGAGGTCGAATTGCTTTTGCGCGGTGGTGGAGCCGTCGTTGACCTGGATGGTGAACTGGGAAAGGCCAAGCTGGTTGGTGGTGCCGCTGATGGTGTTGCCGGCGAGGTTGAGGCCGCTGGGCAGGGAGCTGTTAAGGAGCGAGAAGGAGTAGTTGCCTGTGCCGCCGGAGGCGGTGATCGCCTGCGAGTAGAACTGGCCGGAGGTGGCCGCGGGAAGGGGGGAGGCGGTGGAGATCTGGAGCGGTTGGGCCACGCCGGAGCAACTGATGTCGACGTCGTCGATGCCGACCCATTCGTCGTTGCCGGTGGCGTTGGTGGTGATGACGCGGATTTGGAGCACGGCCTGATTGCTGGCGTCGGCGGGGAGGGTGACGTCGATGGGAGTGACGAGCGTGGCGAGGCTGGGCCCGGTGGTGGCGTCGGCGACGTAGGCGCTCGGGACGTTGGTGAAATTGCCGGAAGCACTGGTGCGGTAGTGGAGGGCCACCTGCTGGGCGGCGTTGTCGGTGCTGGCGTCGAGGTCGCGGAGGTTGTAGCGGACGCGGACGCCGGTGGAGCAGCCCGTGGAGTTGAGGTGGATCAGGATGAAGGGCGCGTCGGCGGTGCCGGAGCCGGTGAGGGCGATAGTGGGGTCGGCGATGTGGAATTCGGTGACGCCGCCGGTGGAGAAGGTGTTGGGGTTGGTCTGGTTGGCGTTGACGTCGATGGGGGTGGAGGTGCCGTCGGCGAGGACGGTTTGGGGGTCGACGTCGTTCGAGGAGGTGAGGCCATCGCCGCGGTAGCCGATGATGCCGGGGACGCCGGCCCAATCGTCATTGGCGGTGATGAGGCCGGTGTTGGTCCAGGCTTGGGTGAAGGGGGTGGACTGAATGGCTTGAGACGTGGAGTCGGCCCTGAGACCGCTCAGGAGGAGCAGGTGGCAGAGGATGGCGGTTAGGCGCTGAACGCGACCGGCAGAAGACATAAGTGGTGTAGGCCTCCGAAAGAAGCAAGGTAGCAGACGATTGTGTAGTTTTTGTTGCGTTGGGCAAGAATGGTCGAATGTGAGGCCTAGTACCAGCGGGGTTCCAGAACGCCGCGTAAGCGGTTAAACTGTTGACTGCCATGTCGCCGATGACTCGTCGAACGATGCTCGCCGCAACGGCAGTTCCACTGGCCGCACAGGTTGCTGCGGGAGCCAACGTGATTGCGGTGGACCCGAAGCCGTTGTTTGCGGTGTCGCCCCACCTCTATATGCAGTTCATGGAGCCGCTGGGGGCGACGGATTCGTCGGTGGAAGCGGGTTGGGATTACGAGATCAACGACTGGCGCGAGGACTTTGTGGCGGCGACGCGCGAACTGGCGCCGCAGACGATGCGCTGGGGCGGGTTGTTTTGCCGCTACTACCGGTGGCGCGAGGGCATTGGTCCGGTGGCCAAGCGGCCGACGATGCGGAACTATGTGTGGGGCGGGATTGAGTCAAACCGCGTGGGGACGCATGAGTTCGCGGCGTTCTGCAAGCGGGTGGGCGCGGCGCCGCTGATGTGTGTGAACTTCCAGGGCGACGGGTTTCAGACGTACCGCAATAAGCCGGAGGGCGACCGGACGGCGGGGCCGGAAGAGGCAGCCGATTGGGTGAGCTACTGCAACGATCCGGATCATCGCGAGCGGGCGGCGAATGGGTCGCGGGAGCCGCTGCCGATCCAGCTGTGGCAGTTGGGCAATGAGACGTCGTATGGGCGGGGCGGGTTCACGCTGGATGAGACGGTGAAGGCGACGATCGAGTTTTCGAAAGCGATGCGGGGGCGGGATGCATCGATCCAACTGATTGGCTGGGGCGACCGGGGCGAGACGGCGGCGGGGCGCGGGCTGTGGGCGGCGGAGCTGGCCAAGCGGGCGGGCGAGCACATCGACATGATCGCGATGCACATGATGGGGCAGTCGCCGATTCGGAAAGACACGGTGTTGCGCGGGTATGAGTATCAGAAGGACCCGGCGCGGGCGTGGGAAGAGTTGTTGGAACTGGCGGGGCGAGTGGATGTGCGGCTGCGGGAGTTTGAGCACGCGATTCCGCCGGGCGATTCCTCGCATGGCATTGCGGTGACCGAAGGGCACTTGTCGCTGCAGCCGCACAATGCGAATCCGATTTTGACGGAGTGGCTGTCGGCGGCGTATCACGCGAAGTCGCTGAACACATATTTGCGGCATGGAGGGCGGGTGAAGATCTGCACGGGGGCCGATTTCGCGGGCAACCGCTGGACGGTGAATGCGGTGATGATGCAGACGCCGGGCAAGAGTTCGCATCTGCTGCCGGTGGGTTCGATCACGCGCCTGTTCCGGCGCTACCACGGCACGCACGGGGCAGCGGTGACGGGCGCGCCTGCGGCGTTGGATGTGGCGGCGACGGTGGGCATCGATTCGGTGCTGCTGCATGTGTTGAACACGGACTTCACGAGCCCGGTGAAGGCGGCGTTCCGCGTGCCGGGACGGCGGATTGCGGCGGGCGTGGTGCACGAGATTGCACCGGCCGAAGCGCGGGCGTATGCGGATACGCAGCATCCGAAGACGTTTGAGCCGGTGGAGAAGACGCTGGCGGTGACGCCCGGCGCGCCGGTGGAGTGGACTTTCCCAGCACGCAGCGTGAGCGCGGTGATTTTGACAACCCTGAAGGAAGCGAACGCATGAAGAGCCTTGTTCTGACCCTGATGATGGCGGCTGCCCTGTTTGCGCAGGCCGTGCCGCGAGCGGAGTATCCGCAGCCGCAGTTTGAGCGCGAGCAGTGGGTGACTCTGAACGGGCCGTGGGAGTTTGAGTTCGACGATGCCAATGCCGGACTGAACCAGAAGTGGCAGGAGGGGGCGAAGGCGTTCACGAAGAAGATCACGGTGCCGTATGCGTTTGAGTCGAAGCTGAGCGGCATTGGCGACACGACGTTTCATCCGTGGGTGTGGTACCGGCGGGCGGTGACGCTGCCGCAGGGCTGGAGCGGGAAGCGCGTGCTGCTGCAATTCGGCGCGGTGGACTATCAGGCGATGGTGTGGGTGAACGGGGCCTACCTGGGTTCGCATGAGGGCGGCAATGTGCCGTTCCGGTTCGACATTACGCCGCATTTGAAGGCGGGGGCGAATGTGATCACGGTGCGGGCCGAGGATGTGCCGACCGATGAGTTCCTGCCGCGCGGCAAGCAGTATTGGCTGCCGAAATCGCGGGGGATTTTCTACACGCGCACGTCGGGCATCTGGCAGCCGGTGTGGCTGGAGACGGTGGGCGACAACCATCTGGCGAGCGTGAGGATCACGGCGGGGATGGAGGGCACGGCGAAGTTTGTTGCGCGGCTGGCGCGCAACGAAGCCGGGCTGGAGCTGCGCGCCGTGGTGGAAGGCACAACGCTGAGCGCGACGACGACGGCTGAGCCGGTGCAGGGATTGTCGTACACGGATCCGACGCCGCGGCTGTGGTCGCCGGAGAATCCGAATTTCTACAACGTGACGTTTGAGCTGCGGCGGGGCGGGCAGGTGATTGACCGCGTGAAGTCGTACTTCGGCTTCCGCACGGTGACGATGGGCAGCGACACGCTGCTGTTGAACCGGCGGCCGCTGTTCCTGCGCACGGTGCTCGACCAGGGCTACTGGCCGGATGGGATTCTCACGCCGCCGACCGATGAGGCGATCCGCTACGACATCCGCATGATGAAAGAGATGGGCTTCAACGGGGCGCGCAAGCACCAGAAGATTGAAGACCCGCGGTTCCACTATTGGGCCGACAAGATGGGCCTACTCGTGACGGGCGAAATGGCGAACGCGGTGAAGTATGACGAGGTGTACGCGGCGCGCTTCACGCGGGAATGGATTGAGGCGGTGGAGCGCGATTACAATCATCCGTCGCTGATCATGTGGATTCCGATCAATGAAAGCTGGGGTGTGAACAATTTGCAGGACCCGCGGCAGCAGCAGCATTTGATTTCGCTCTATGCGCTGACGAAGTCGCTCGATGCGACGCGGCCGGTGATCGACAACGACGGCTGGGAGCACACCGATCATACGGACCTGACGTCGCTGCATGACTATGCGCGGACGGGCAAGATGATGACGGAGAAGTATGCCAAGGTGTCGCGCGCGAAGGGTTCGCTGATTCCCGACAACGGGCGGCCGGCGATGATTCCTGGCTTTGCCTACAACGGCACGCCGTACTGGATGAGCGAGTTTGGCGGTGTGGCGTATCTGCCGCCGGGGATGGAAGCGTCGGCCGAGGCGTGGGGGTATTCAGGCGTGGAGCGCAACGAGGCAGCCGCCAAGGCGCGCATTGCCGAGTTGTTTGAAGCGGCGTCGAAGCTGCCGTTCAACGCGGGGTACTGCTACACGCAACTGACCGACGTGGAGCAGGAGATCAACGGGTTGATGACGTATGACCGCAAGCCGAAGTTCGACGTGAAGCTGATCAAGGAGTGGAACAGCTATCCGCGGTGGTAGGGCGGCGGACCATTGGCTCGCAGAGCGTGAGATGGTTGCTGGCGTGACTGTCCAGCGAGTTGAGGTTCGCTTGGCTCAACAACTCGCGGATGCCGAGAAGCGCAAGCGGGGCGACTGCTTCAGAGGCGTCGGCCTGCAATGGGGATTTTGCCAGTTGAGCGCGCGCGCAGACGCAACCCGCCCGGGCGCGGCTCCAGGAGGCCTGTCCCAGGGGCGAGCGCACCCCCTTGGTGGGTGCACTGGGCGAAGCCACACCCCATTGGCGGCAGATAACTGGAGGATTTGGGAAAACGGCGCTCATCCCCGGCACGGACGCCACGCCCCGACACCACTCTGGGTCCGAACGGCCCCTTGGCCCCCCCCGCGCGCGAGCGCGCAGGCAGCGCCGGGGCCGCCGGAAGGCCGAGGATGCGCGGGCTCAGCAGGGCAGGCGGGGGTGCCTAGGGCAGCCGGGGCCGGGCGAGCAAGCCGCATGGCCCGAGTCCGCCAGCCGCGCGGCGAGGGCCGGAGAGGGCAGGGAATGCGCCGCAGCGTTGTTCGCCGGTGAGTGTTTCTCCGGCGAACTGGAGCGCGAGGAGATCGATGCCGAGATTCATCAGTGTGCCCTCGCCCCGCCGAGGAGTCGCGGGAATAGAGGTCGCCCCAGCTCAGGCATGCCGGACGAGGCCCAACTCACGGAAGCCCTGCCAGTATTCAACGCGCCAACCGTCGGCCTCGCTGTGGCGGTCGAGGCGATAGCGGGCGGCTGTGTCGTCAGCCATGAGTAGGAGGAGGGGCGCAGCAGGCTTGGCACCCGTGCGCCCCAGATAGATGACTACTGCTTGATGACCGTGCCGTCGCGGCGGCGGACGACGCCCCAGCCGCCGTTGAGGGCCTGGCGTCCGGAGGGCATGCCGCCTCCGCGCGAAGTGGTTTGCGTGCCGCCGAAGGGATACTTTTTGGCGGCGGCTTCGTTCACTTCGATGCCCCAGCCGGGGGCCTCGTTGGCGTAGGCGTAGCCTTCCTTGTAGGTGGGCATGCCGGTGAAGATTTCCTGGAGGCGGGGGTTGTCGAGGCCGCTCCATTCCTGGATGCCGAAGTTCCAGCAGGCCAGATCGAGGGCGACGTTGGCGGCGTGGCCGATGGGGGAGACGTCGCCGGGGCCGTGCCAGGCGGTTTTGACGCCGAAGGCTTCGCCCATGGCGGCCATTTTGCGGCAGGGGGTGAGGCCGCCGGCCTGGGAGACGTGGACGCGGATGAAGTCAATGAGGCGCTCGGCGATGAGCGGCGACCATTCGTGGGGCGAGTTGAAGAGTTCGCCCATGGCGATGGGGGTGGCGCACTGCTGGCGGGTGATGCGGAACCAGCCGATGTCTTCCGGCGAGAAGGGGTCTTCGAAAAAGAAGAGCTTGAACTTCTCGACGTCCTTGCAGAACTGAAGGGCCTGGGTGGGGGAGACGCGCTCATGAACGTCGTGGCAGATCTCGATCTCGTCGCCCAACTGCTTGCGGCACTCCTCGAAGAGCTTGAGGGCGCGGCGGATGTAGACGGCGGGCTCGTAGACGGCATCGTTGTGCAGCGCCGCGGCGCGGTTGCCTTCGCCGCGGCCGCCGTAGCCTTCCATGCCGGGCACGCCGACCTGGACACGGATGTGGCGCACCTTTTCGGTTTCGATGTAGCGCTTGGCGTTGTCGATGACCTGCTGGATTTCGCCGCCCGAAGCATGGCGGTAGACGTCGGCGGCTTCGCGGCACTTGCCGCCGAGCAACTGGTAGACGGGCATGCCGGCCTGGCGTCCCTTAATATCCCAGAGGGCCTGGTCGACGCCGGAGATGGCGTTGTTCAGCACGGGGCCGTTGCGCCAGTAGCTGGAGTTGTAGCACATCTGCCAGGTGTCGTCGATGCGGTCGGCGGGGCGGCCGACGAGGAGCGGCTTGAGATACCGTTCGACGGCGGGGACGACGAGGTCGGCGCGCTGGGTGTAGGTGCCGCAGCCGTAGCCGTAGAGGCCGTCCTGATCGGTGATGACCTTGACGACGATCAGGCGCAGCCCGGTCGGCGCGGTGGCGATGACCTGAATGTCCTTGATCTTGGGCGAAGGCATGGCGCGCGTGGCGCGGGCCACCTGTTCCTGGGCGGCGGCTTCCCGTTTCGTCATGAGGCTGGCGAAACCGGCTGACGAGGCCAGTTTCATGAGCGAGCGGCGGTTCATCCTTTGTTCTCCCGTTCTTCGAGCATGCGCTTGAGGTTGTCGACTTCCTTGCGCAGTTTACTCTCCCTGGAGACCAAAGTCAGCAGGTAGGCTGCGAGAAGGAACCAGGCGGCCGCGAAGCCATAAAACATGTATAGGAAATTTCGTTCGTCCATGGGATGGTCCGGTGAGGGTTAGAGACTGTGGGTATAACGGCGGAGAGCGTCGAGTTCGCGCTGCATGCGCTCCTGGCCAAGGCGGAGCATCATGATGACGCCGGCGAAGGCGGTGAGGGCGAACCAGTTGTGGAAGAGCATGCCTTCCATGGCGGGGTCCATGAGCTGTTCGCCATCGGTGCGGAAGCTGAGCACGGCGCCGGGGTGCTGGGTGCGCCACCAGTCGATGGACTTGTAAGTGATGATGACGCTGACGAAGGCGAAGATGCTGACGACGGCGGCGATGCGGCCGCGCTGGCCGGGTTCGTCGATGGTTTTGCGCAGCATGAGGTAGCCGGCGTAGATGAGGAAGCAGATGAAGGCCCAGGTGAGGCGGGGGTCCCAGACCCACCAGACGCCCCAGATGATGCGGGCCCAGACCATGCCGGTGGCCAGGCCGAGCATGGTGAAGATGGTGCCGACCTCGGTGAGGGCGACGGCGTATTCGTCGGCGCGGGGATCGCGCTTGACGAGATACCAGATGCTGGCGAGGCCGGCGAGGAAGTAAGCCGTGAAGGAGGTGATCCAGCCCGGCACATGGAAGTACATGATGCGGTAGATGGCGCCCTGGGCGGCTTCATCGGGGAGTTGGAGCAGGATGACGTAGAGGTTGCGGACAAGGTAGAGGCCGCTTGCCAGCGCGACAGCCATGAGGATCTTGTTTTTCATACGGAAATTCCTTTAGCTGACCAGGATGAAGTCGATGAGGGCCAGGGAAAGCGAGGTGAAGATGATATCAAAGCCGATGAGCAGCTTCACCCAGATCCAGTCTTCGGCGGTGATGCCCTCGCCCACCAGCAGGGCCGTGGTGAGTTGCATGGCGGCCATGAGGACGGGAATGAGCATGGGGTAGACGAGCACGGGGAGCATCAGTTCGCGCAGGCGGAGGTTGACGGTGAGGGCGCTGAACATGGTGCCGATGACGGTCATGCCCCAGGTGGCGAGGGCGCAGGTGAGGAGGGTCCAGGCGGGGAAGCGGAGCCAGTTGGCGTTGAAGAGGATGCCGAAGACGGGGAGGGCGACGAGTTCGACGATGCCGAGGAGGGCGAAGTTGGCGATGGCTTTGCCGAGGAAGAGCGCCCAGCCGGGAAGAGGGGAGGCGACGAGGGCGTCGAGGCAGTCGTTGGACTGTTCGCGGGCGAAGCTGCGGTTCAACACGAGGGCGCCGGCGAAGGCGAAGACGAGCCAGAGGAGGCCGCCGCCGAAGTCGCGGGCGTCGCCGGAGATGTCGAGGACGAAGCTGAACAGGACGAGGATGACCATGGAGAAAGCCGCGGCGGCGTTGATGGACTCCTTGGTGCGGAGTTCGCTGCGGAGGTCTTTCCAGGCGATGGTGAGGACGTGGCCCATGGTTAGGAGTCCTCTCCGTAGTTGCGGTAGACCCAGGTGGGGTCGCTGATGATCTCGGCGCTGCGTTCGCCCTTGTGGACGAGTTTGCCGCGCACCAGGAGCGCCCAGTGGCTGGCCAGTTCCATGGCCTCGCGCAACTGGTGGGTGGACATGACGACGGTGGCTCCGGCGGCGAGGCGTTCGGCGAGGAGGCGTTGGAGGAGGGCGATGGAGCGGTCGTCGAGGGCGGTGAAGGGTTCGTCGAGAAGGAGGAGCAGAGGCTCGTGAATGAAGGCGCGGGCGACGGCGAGGCGCTGGCGCATGCCACGGGAGAACTCGCGGGCGCGGGCATCGGCGACGTGTTTGAGGTCGACGCGTTCGAGCCAGGCCATGGCGGCGTGGGCGGGGCGGTCGATCTGATAGATTTTGCCGAAGAGCTCGAGGTTTTCGCGGGCGGTGAGTTCGTCGTAGATGCCGATGCCGTGGCCGAGGACGCCGGTTTTGCGGCGGGCGTCGGTGGTGTTGCCTTGCGAGCCGAAGACGCTGACCGTTCCTTGGGAGATGTCGGAGAGGCCGGCGAGGATTTTGAGAAGGGTGGTCTTCCCTGCCCCGTTGCGGCCGAGCATGGCCAGGCATTCGCCGCGGGCGACGCTGAGGTTCACCGCGCGGAGGGCGGGAAAGTCACCGAAGTATTTCCACACCGCTCGCACGTCGAGAGCGGCATCGCTCATGCCTTGGCGGCTCCCTTGCGGTAAAGGAGCACGAAACCGGCGGCGAGGGCGATGAGGCAGAGGGCGAGGATTTCCTTGAAGCGGAGGTAGACGCGGGGACGGATCTGTTGGAGCCCGCCGCCGCCTTCCTCTTCTTCGTTTTCCACCGCACCTTGGGCGGCGCGGAGGGAGCCTGTGCCTTCGATGCCGATGGAGAACGCCTTGCCTGCAACTTCGAAGACGCCGGCTTGGGTTTGCGGCTCGGTGCCGAGCTGCTTGACGTCGCCGGTGAGGGTGACGCCCTGGGGGGCGACGACGCGGACAGGGCCGTCGTGGAGGATCTTGCCTTCGAACTTGCCGGGGCTGGAGAGCGGCACGGAGTAGGTGAGGTCGAAGCGAGTTTCGCCGGGCTTGACGGGGAAGTCGACGGTGTAGACGCCGGCGGTCCTGGTCTTTTCCAGGGCGCGCTCGATGGGCATGGAGTTGGGTCCGCTGACCATGACACGCACTTTACCGGCGGATGCGTCGGGGATGGCCAGGCGCAGTGTGCCGCGGGCGGTGTCGTAGTAGGCGGTGGTGCCCTCGTTCTGGAAGATGACGCTCTCGTTCACGCTGAGATCGGCGCCGTTGGGCTCAAGCAAGATCATGTGGGTGGTGACCTTGGCTTTGCCGGGGTCGGCCGAGGCGTTGAAGACGGAGATGGGGATGCCGGAGGTGGGCTGGCCAGGGGGCAACATGCGGTTGAAGACCATGCCGTCGTGGACGGCCTGGAGAAGGTGGGGCCCTTGCGTGTCCAGGGCGAATTTGAAGGAGCCGTCGGGACCGGCCTTGATGGTCTCGATGGCGTTGGGACCGTTCTGGTCGAGCTTGAAGAGCGTAACGGTGGCGCCGCCTTGCGGTTTGCCGGTGGTGCCGTTGACGACGGTGCCGTCGACGGCGGCGTGAATGGCTGAGGCGAGCAGGAGGACGGCGAGGGTGAGTTTCATGCGTTGCCTCCCTGGGCCTGCTCGATTTCCGAGAGCGTTTGGGCGAGTTCCCGTTGCAGGTCGAGCTTGGTGCGCTGGTAGTCGTCGTCGCTCAGTTTGCCGAGGCGGAATTCGAATTGAAGGTCGCGCAGGTTTTCGTAGATACGGGCCTTGCGTTCCTCGAGGTGGTGGAGCGGGGATTCGCCCTCGCCGGCTGGAAGGTCAGCGGGGCGGATGAGGAAAATATAGGCGATGGCGGCGAGAACCAGGGCGACGGCGGCGACGGTGAGGGTCATTTATTCGAGTTTGGCGAGATTCTTATCGATGGAGTCGCGATACTTTTCGAGGACAGCGGGGTCGATGGCCGGGGCCGCGGGCATGGGCTTCCTCATGCGGCTGATCCACATGTAGATGGCCATGAGGCCGAACAGGATGGCGGCGACGGGCATCCACCAGGCGAGCAGGTTGAAGCCTTCGGCGGGGGGAACGACGAGGGCCTTGATGCCCTGCTCCTTGACGAAGATGTTGACGATGGCGTCGTCGGCGGTGCCGTCCTTGAGCATCTGGCCGATGCGGTCGCGGGCCGGGGCCGCGTAATGGCAGCCGATCATGGGGCAATCGCCGACGGAGTTCTTGCAGGCGCCGCAGAGGCAGGCCAGGCGGCTGCCGACGCGCTTGACATCGGCGGGGATGAAGTCGCTGGAGACCTGGGCCAGGCAGAGGTAGCTGGTGATGAGGAGCAGAACCAGGCGGGAGGCGCGCTTAGTCACCCGTCACCGCCTTGGGCTGGGAAACGCCGGGGGCGACGCCCATGACCTTGGTTTTGGCGAATTCGTACCTGACCTTGGAGGGCACCAGGCAGACGAGCGTGCCGAAGATGAGGGCGGCAAAGCCGAGCCAGATCCAGCCGACCAGCGGGAAGACGTAGGCCTGGATGATGGCCTTGCCGTTCTGCATGCCGGCGAAGTTGAGATAGAGGTCCTCGTGCAAGCGGCGGCGGATGTCGACGACCGAACTCTGTTGGCCTTGGCCGGCGGAATAGAGGCGCTGTTCCGGGGTGAGTTTGTCAATCATTGTGCCGCCCTGGTAGACCTCGACGACGGCGTGGCCCCAACTGTAATTCTGGTTCTGGCCCTCCTCGATGGAGGCCACCTTGAGTTCGTAGCGGCCGAGGGTGAACTTGTCGCCCATGCCGACTTCGATGGTGCGCTCCTTATTGAAGGCCGCCCCGGTGAAGCCGATGAACATCATGACGATGGCGACGTGCACGATGTAGCCGCCATAGCGGCGCGTGTTGCGGTGGGTGAGCTCGACCATGGCCATGATGAGGTTCTGGCCGGTTTTGGAGGCGATGGCGCGGGCGCCCTTGACGAACTCCATGGTGATGGTGATGAGGACGAAGGCGCAGAGGGCGAACGACATGAGCGCGTAGAAGTGGCGGATGCCGAAGCCGAACAGGGCTCCGGTAATGACAACGCCGCCGACGGTGGGCCACAGGAAGGCCTTCTTGAGGCTCTCAAACGAGCTGCGGCGCCAGGCGATGAGCGGGCCGACGCCGGTGAGCAGCAGCAGGAAGAGACCGATGGGGATGTTGACGCGGTTGAAGAAGGGGGCATCGACGCTGATCTTCTCGCCGGTGACCGCTTCGCTGATGACGGGGAACATGGTACCCCAGAGGATGGAAAAGCAGGAGGCAAGCAGGATGAGGTTGTTGAACAGGAAGCTGGACTCGCGCGAGAGGACGCTTTCCAGGTGGGCTTCGCTTTTGAGGTAGCCGAGGCGGTCGAGGATGAGCCAGGTGGTGACGGCGATGTGGATGGAGAGGAAAGTGGCGAAGTAGGGGCCGATGGGCGATTGGGCGAAGGCGTGGACGGAGCTGACAATGCCGGAGCGGGTGAGGAAGGTTCCGAAGATGCAAAGGAAGAACGTGGCGCTGACGAGCACCATGTTCCAGACCTTCATCATGCCCTTCTTTTCCTGCATCATGACGGAGTGGAGGAAGGCGGTGGCGGTGATCCAGGGCAGCAGCGAGGCGTTCTCCACCGGGTCCCAGCCCCAGTAACCGCCCCAGCCGAGGACGGCGTAGGCCCAACCGGCGCCGAGCAGGATGCCCATGCTCTGGAAGAGCCAGGTGACGAGAGTCCAGCGGCGGGTGGTGTGGATCCAGGCGTCGCCGGGCTGCTTGGTGATGAGCGAGCCCATGGCGAAGGCGAAGGGGACGATGAAGCCGACGTAGCCAAGGTAGAGGGTGGGCGGGTGGATGGCCATCGACCAGTATTGGAGCAGCGGGTTGAGGCCGTTGCCGTCGGGGACGGCGCGGATTTCCTTGCCCACGGCGAGCACTTCAAAGGGCGACAGGGGGTAGACGATCAGGAGCAGGAAGAAGGCCTGGGTGACCATCAGGGTGGCCGTGACCCAGGGCATCATTTCGCGGAATTTCTTGCGGTTTTGCCAGACGACGATGGCGGAGTAGCAGGCGAGAATCCAGGACCAGAGCAGGAGCGAGCCTTCCTGGCCGCCCCACCACGCGGTGAACTTATAGAGCGTGGGCATGGCCGTATTGACGTGCGAGGCGACGTAGGAGAGGCGGAAGTCATGCGTCATCAGGGCATAAACGAGGAGGCCGGAGGCCAGGGTTTGGAGTGCCCACTGGGCGATGACAGCGCGTTCAGCCGATTTCACCAGGAAGGGGCGTTGTTTCCACTTCCCCACCACGGATCCGAAGATGGCGTAGATCGAAAAACAAAACGCCAGGATGAGAGAGAGTGCGCCCAGGTTTTCCATGAATGTTCTGGCTGCTCCTTCAGAGGCTCACTAGAGAGATGCTTTGGTGTCGCCGGCGGGAGGAGCCGTTTGGCCGGGGGGTTGATATTTCTGGCCCGGTTTGGCTTCGTACTTGGAGGCGCATTTGGCGTCGATTTTGTTGGCGTGGAAGACGCCGTCGCGCCCCATTTTGCCATGGGCCACGGCCTGCGCACCGCCCTTGAAGGTATCGGGGAGAGGGTCCATGGAATCGTACAGGACGGGGATCGTGAGGTCGTTTTGTTTCAACAGGAAGCGAACTTCGCGGCCACTGCGCTCGACGGAGCCTTCGGCAACGTCGCCGGCAACGCGGAGGCGCTTGGTGTAGACGTCGTCGCCCATCTTCTTCAGTTCAGCGACTTCTTTGTAATACGACTTGGTCTCGCTGATGCCACCGACCGCGAGCCAAGCGAGTGTACCGATGATGACAGCCGTGAGCAAACCAAACTTCACGTACGGTTTCATAGATCTCTCTTTCTGACCCTTAGTATATCCCTGAGATCCCGGACAATTCTCGTCCGGTTCGCGGCCGAGCGGGAAAAGCGCGGCGTTTTGGGGTTGCAGAGGCCGGGTGATGACGAGGATTGCCGGGGTGGGAGCGCGAGGAGAGGCAACGGGCGCGGGGTACACTGAGGATTCATGTCGGGAGCCCTAGCGGGGCGGGGATCGGGCCCCGTCCCCACGATCACTGCCGCCGCGCTGGCGGCTTTGCCCGACGTGCGCCTGGTGTTGGAGTGGTTTGCGCGCGAGAAGCGTTGGATCAATGAGAAGCATGCGGAGGTGTGCCGCATTGCCGCGCCGACGTTTCAGGAGCAGAAGCGCGCGGAGTGGGTGGCCGCCGAGTTGAGGCGTTGGGGTTGGGAGGCCAAGTTGGACCGCGCGGGCAACGTGGTGGCCAACCGGCCGGGGCCGAGGGCTGTGGTGGAGAAGGGTCCGGCGGTGGTGGTGACAGCGCACCTGGACACGGTGCTGGCGCCGCGCTCGGAGGAGGAGATTGAGGCCACGCGGGACGGACGGTTGTTCGGGCCGGGCGTGGCGGACAATGGCGCGGGGCTGGCCGGGTTGCTGGCGATTGCGCGGGCCGTGGAGGAGTCTCCGGCGCTGCGCGGCGCGGCGCTGCCGCTGTTGCTGGCGGCCAATGTGGGCGAGGAGGGGGAAGGCAACCTGAGCGGGATGCGGTTCCTGTGCCGGACATCGGGGGTCGGCGGGCGGGCGGCGGCGTTTGTGGTGCTGGACGGGCCTTCGACGGATCACATTACGACGGCGGCGCTGGCAAGCCGGCGCTTTGAGATCAGCATCAGCGGACCGGGGGGGCATTCCTGGAGCGATTTCGGAACGGGGAATCCGGTTCATACGCTGGGCCGGGCGATCACGGATTTCTGCGATCATGCCTCGCGGCTGGCGGGAGTGAAGGGCGAGGGGCCGCGGACGAGCTGGAATTTCGGACTGATTGAGGGCGGCACGTCGATCAACTCGATTCCGGTGCTGGCCAAGGCAAAGCTCGATTTACGAAGCGAGAGCGCGGCGCGCATTGACGAGATGGCGGCTTTGATGACGCAGTCGATTGAGCGGGCGTTGGAGGCGGAAAACGCGGCGGTGACGGTGGAGCGCAACGGATCCGGGGCGGCGCGGGTGACGGCGAAGGTGAGGGAGATTGGCTCACGGCCGGGGGGCCGGCTGACGGCGGGCGCGCCGCTGTTGGACCATCTGCTGGCGGTGGACCGGCTGCACAACATCCGCGCCCAGATGGACTGCGCTTCCACGGATGCCAACATTCCGCTCTCGCTGGGGATTCCGGCGGTTTCGATCGGGGCCGGAGGCCACGGCGGCGGGGCGCACACCCCGGCCGAGTGGTTTCACGCCGAGGGGCGCGAGACGGGACTGCGGCGGGTGATGCTGCTGTTGCTGTTGCTGTTGGGCGATCTGGACGCGCGGCTGCTCGCAGGGCTGCGCTAGGGCCATGCGCGGCGGCGTGGCGGGCCGAGCGGAGCTGACGCTGGCGTTGGTGACGCTGGTGTGGGGATCGTCGTTCACGCTGATCAAGCAGGCGCTGGACGATGTGAGTGTCCTGTTGTTCCTGGCGCTGCGGTTTGCCTTGGCCGGGGCGGTGTTGCTCGTGCTCTACCGGCGGGAACTGGCGCTGGATTGGGCGGCGCAGCGGAGGGGCGTGCGGGGCGGGCTGGTGTGCGGGGCGCTGCTGACGGGGGCCTATTTGCTGCAGACCTACGGGCAGCAATACACCACGCCGGCGCGATCGGGCTTTCTGACGGCGCTCAATGTGGTGTTCGTGCCGGCGCTGCTGGCGGCGTTCACCGGCAGGTTGCCGCGGTGGACCGAGGCGCTGGGTGTTGGCCTGGCGCTGGCGGGAACCGCGCTGATGACGTTGAGCGTGCCCGGCCAGGCCTGGGGCCATTGGAATGTGGGCGATTTGCTGACAATCGGCTGCGCGCTGTTGTTTGCCGTGCATGTGCTGGCGGTGGGGCACTTTGTGCGCCATGAGGGCGTGTTTGCCGCCTTAAGCGGCGTGCAGGTGGCTGTCGTGGCCGTGCTGTGCGGAGCGGCGGCGGGGATGGGCCTGGAGCCGGTGGTATTCCGGTCCACGGCGTGGGTGTGGACCGGCGTGGTGGTGACGGGCTTGCTCTGCACGGCGCTGGCGTTTACCGTGATGGCGTGGGCGCAGCAGCACACGACGCCGACGCGGGTGGCGCTGATTTTTGCTCTTGAACCCGTTTCGGCGTGGCTGACGTCATATGGAGTGTTGGGTGAACGGCTGGGCCTTGCCGCCGCCGGCGGGGCGGTGTTGATTCTGGCCGGAGTCGGTATTGTGGAGTGGAAACCGGCCTCGCGGCGGCCGCCATTGGGCGAGGAACGCTAGGGGTATCCGCGGCGGCGGCGGCGGACCCTATAATTGAAGAAAGAAGCCTCAAGGGGAGGCTGGACGATCCCATGAACTGGAAGCAAAAAGTTCGCGAACCGAAAATTCTCTCACTGGCCCTCATCCTGGGCACCCTGGCCGTCGGCATTCTGATCGGCACCTTGATTCACACCGAGGTGCGGGCCGACAAAGGGTCGGACAAGCCGGTGACGGACGCAACGCCGTTGAAGATTCCTTCACCCGTTAAACTGCAAAACGAGTTCACGGCAATCGTGAACAAGGTGGAGCCGGCGGTGGTGAATATTTCCACCGAGTACAAGCCGAAGCAGGAGACGACGCGCCAGCGCGTTCGCCCGCCGCAAAGCCAGGAAGGCGAAGAGGATGAAGAGGGGATGGACCTGTTCCGCCGCTTCTTCCGCCAGGGGCCGCTGGGCGAGTCGCCGTCGACGCAGCCGCGCGGGGGCGGTGAGGGGTCGGGGTTCATTGTCGACCCGAAGGGCTACATCATCACTAATCACCACGTGGTGGACGACGCCACGACGATCAAGGTGAAGCTGCATGGCGATCCGGCGGAGCACAGGGCCAAGTTGATCGGCTTTGACGTGGAGACCGACCTGGCCGTGATCAAAATCGAGGCCCCCCGCACGCTGCCGTTTGTGCCGGTGGGGAATTCCGACGCCGTGCAGGTGGGCGATTGGGCCATCGCCATTGGTTCGCCGTTCGGGTTGGAAGCCAGCGTGACAGTAGGCATCGTGAGCGCACAAGGGCGCGACGTGGCGCAGCAATTCCAGAAGTTCATCCAGACCGACGCGGCGATCAACCCGGGCAACTCGGGTGGTCCGCTGCTGAATATCCGCGGCGAGGTGATCGGCGTGAATACGGCCATCGCCACGCGCAGCGGCGGCAACCAGGGCATCGGCTTTGCGTTGCCGGTGAACATGGCGGTGAAGGTGTACAACCAACTGACGCGCTACGGGCGCGTGACGCGCGGCTCGATCGGCATCTCGTGGACGCGCGGGCAGGAACGGCCGGAGTTGCTCAAGGCGTTGGGCGTGAGCAACGGCGTGATTGTGGAGCAGGTGACCAAGGACGGCCCGGCGGATAAAGCCGGCGTGAAGCCCGAGGACATCATCGTTGCGATGAACGGCAAGAGCGTGAAAGACGGCGAGGACCTGGTGGCCCGCGTCGCCGATACGCCCATTGGCGAGAACATCACAGTGACGCTCGACCGCAAGGGCAAAAAGATGGACGTGCCGATCACGGTGCGCGACCGGGCCGAGGTGTTCAAGGACGATCCTCGCTTTGCCCGGATTCGTCCGCCGGTGGAAGAAGAACCCGGTGAGGCGGCCGAGGCCAAGTTCGGGCTGTATGTGAAGGGCCTGACGCCCTCCGAGCGCGAGCAGATCAAAGACAGCGACGGCGCGGGCGTACGCGTGACGCAGGTGATCGAAGGCAGCTTTGCCGAGGAGATCGGCGTGCAGGTGGGCGACACGATTCTCTCCATCAACCGCAAGCCGGTGGCGAGCGTGGAGGACATCCGCAAGATCCAGGGAACGCTGAAGCCGGGCGACCCGGTGGCGTTCCGCATTGCGCGGGCCAATCCGCTTTCGCGGCGTGGGGGAGCGCCGGAGTTCACGGTGTTCTTCCTGGCGGGCACACTGCCGAAGGAATAAGCGAGAGGGGCGGCGGCCATTGACGGCGCGGCGCCCCCTCGGCTACGCTAAGAGTTCCCGGTAGAGGAGCGAGCGCCATTAGTAGCCCGCCGAGCGGTTCCGAGGCCAATCGGACGGTGGGGGAACGGGGCAAGAGCAGTCGGGCTCGCCGAAATCGCCAGCGCAGGCCAGCGCGGGCGGTTGGGGGGCCAGGTTAAATCCTGCCCACTGTCATCCGCGTATGGATGGAGCGCTATCCGAGGAGAGCCGAATACCCTTCCCTCTCTTCCTGCCTTTTTTCCGCGGTTCGCCGGGTGCGAGTGATTATGCATCTGTTCGAACTGACGCGAACTCTCATCGACATTGAATCGATCACGGGCAACGAGCTGGCCGTCGGCCATTTCGTTCACAACTACCTGGCTGAGCTGGCGGGCCGCTTTGACGGCACGGTGGAACGGATCGAGGTGGAGCCGAACCGGTACAACGTGCTGGCCTGTTTCGGCGAGCCGAAGGTGACGCTATCGACGCACCTGGACACGGTTCCGCCGTTCATTCCCTCGCGCGAGGATGAGGAGTTCATCTGGGGCCGCGGGGCGTGCGATGTGAAGGGCATCATCGCCTCCATGTTGCATGCGGCCGAGCGCGTGCTCAGCGAGGGCGGGCGCGGTCTGGCGCTATTGTTTGTCGTCGGCGAGGAACGCAATAGCGCGGGGGCCTATCACATGGCCAAGCTGCCGCGCGGTTCGCAGTATCTGATCAACGGTGAGCCGACCGAGTGCAAGCTGGCGCTGGGCAGCAAGGGCGCGCTGCGCTATGAGGTGACAGCGCACGGGCGCATGGCGCATTCGGCGTACCCGGAGTTGGGCGAGTCGGCCATCGACAAGCTGCTGGACGCGCTGGAGGCGATGCGCCGGATTGCGCTGCCCACCGATCAGGTGCTCGGGCCGAGCACGATGAACATTGGGATTATTCAGGGCGGCCGCGCGCCGAACGTCATTTCCGATTTCGCCAAGGCGGAGATTCTGATCCGCCTGGTGGACGACGGCGAAGCGACCAAGGCCGCCGTGCAGAAGGCCTGCGAAGGCCGCGCCGAAGCCGTTGAAGTTCTCTGCCTGCCGGCGATTCATATGGAAGCCGTCGAGGGCATTGAAACAAGCGTGGTGAGCTACACCACCGATATTCCCGCCTTTGGCGGGGCATGGGGCAGGCCGCTGCTGCTGGGCCCGGGCACGATTCATGTCGCTCACACGAGCGAAGAGCGCGTGCCGAAGCGGGAGTTGGAAGCGGCCGTGGAGTTATACGCATTGATGGTAAGGAGGTTGTTGTCAGCGTGAGTCAACGCATCCCTGTTGGAGTCCTAGGCGCCACCGGCATGGTGGGCCAGCATTTCGTGAAGTTCCTTGCGAACCACCCCTGGTTTCGAATCACCTTTGTGGGGGCAAGCGACCGCTCGGCGGGCAAGAAGTACAACGAGGCCACGAGTTGGCGATTGGCGGGCGCGATGCCCGAAGATGTGGCCAACCTGACCGTGTCGGAGTGCAAACCGGCGGGCGCGCCGCAGATTGTCTTTTCGGCGATGGATGCCAGCGTGGCCACCGAGATTGAGCAGGACTTCGCCAAGAACGGGCATACCGTTCTTTCGAATTCGCGCAACCACCGCATGGAAGCGGACGTGCCGCTGCTGGTGCCGGAGATCAATGCCGAGCACCTCAGCATTCTGCCCGTGCAGAAAAAGAACCGTGGGTGGAGCGGGCAGATTGTGACCAATCCGAACTGCTCGACGATCGTGCTCACGATGGCGCTGGCGCCGTTCCAGCAATTTGGCATCACGCGGTCGGTGATCACGACGATGCAGGCGATCTCAGGCGCAGGCTATCCGGGCGTGGCCTCGATGGACATCACGGCCAACGTGATTCCCTACATCGGCGGCGAAGAAGAAAAGATGGAGATGGAGACGCACAAGATCATGGGCGGCTGTGACGGCGCGAGCTTCACGAACCATCCGATGAAATTAAGCGCCACGTGCAACCGCGTGCCGGTGGTGGACGGGCACCTCGTTTCGGTGTCGGTGGAACTTTCGTCGAAGCCGAGCGCGGATGAGGTGCGGGCGGCGATTGAGTCGTTCACGGCGCTGCCGCAGCAACTGAAGCTGCCGAGCGCGCCACCGCGGCCGGTGATTTACCTGCCGCAGCAGGACCGTCCGCAACCGCGCCGCGACGTGGAGCGGGAAAACGGCATGGCGGTGTTTGTCGGGCGGCTGCGTGCGTGTCCGGTGTTCGACTGGAAGTTCCTCTGCCTGGGACATAACACGGTGCGCGGGGCGGCCGGCGCTTCGGTGTTGAACGCGGAGTTGATGAAGGCCCAGGGGTTGGTGTAGTCAGCGGAGTTACGGCAATGATTGTGATGAAGTTCGGCGGCAGCTCGGTGGAGTCTGCCGCCGCGATCGACCGGGTTGTTTCGATCGTCGAAGCGCGCCTGGAGCGCAGGCCGGTGGTGGTGGTGTCGGCCATGGGCAAGACCACGAACCGGCTGCTGGAGTGTGCGCATCTGGCCGTGGCGGGGGAGCGCGAGAAGGCGCTCGGCAAGCTGGCCGAGTTGCGCGCGTTTCACCACGCCGAGGCGCCGGAGGTGAAGGGCGAGGTGGATGCGCACTTCGCGGAGTTGGCGGAGCTGCTGCGCGGCATGTCGGTGTTGGGCGAGCTGACGCCGCGCTCCATTGATGCCATTTCGAGCTATGGGGAACGCATGTCGAGCCTGGCCGTGACGGCTGCATTCTCGCGGCGCGGGATCGCGGCGGAGCATGTGGACGCGCGGGAGTTGATCATCACCGATGACCGGCATTCGCAGGCCGCACCGCTCTACGCGGAGACCTACGAGCGGCTGGCGGCGCGCGTGCCGCAACTGGCGGCGCGGGCCGTGGTGGTGATGGGCGGCTTCATTGGCTCGACCAAGGCGGGCGTAACCTCAACGCTCGGCCGCGGCGGTTCGGACTTCTCGGCGGCCATTGTTGGCGCGGGCATCGGCGCGGAAGAGATCCAGATCTGGACGGATGTGGATGGCATGCTCACCTGTGACCCGCGCGTGCTCGCGGGCGGGCGCCGTGTGCGCGTGATCTCGTTTGCCGAAGCGGCCGAGCTGGCTTACTTCGGGGCCAAAGTGCTGCATCCGAGCACGGTGCTGCCGGCGGTGGAGAAAGAGATTCCGGTGCTCATTTTGAACTCGCGCCGGCCTGATGTGGAAGGAACGCGCATTGTGGCCGAGGGCGTGCCGTCGGAGAATCCGATCAAGTCGATCGCCTGCAAGCGCGACATAACGGCGGTGAGCATCAAGTCGACGCGCATGCTGATGGCGCATGGGTTTCTGCGGCGCATCTTCGAGGTGTTTGACCGCCATGAGACTCCGGTGGACATGGTGACGACAAGCGAAGTGAGCGTCTCGCTGACGGTGGACAACACGGCGCGGATCGAGGGGATTGTCGAGGAGTTGCGGGCGTTCGCCGAGGTGCATGTGGAGACAGGGCGAGCGCTGGTGGCGCTGGTGGGCGAGGGGCTGGGCGAGCGAAAGGGCATCGCCGGGCGGGCCTTTCACGCCCTGAACGGGATCAACGTGCGGATGATATCGCAGGGGGCCTCGATGTTGAACCTGAGCTTCGTGCTGGCTGACGACGATGTGGTTAAGGCGGTCGGGCTGTTGCACGCCGAGTTCTTCACGGAGCTTGATCCGCGGGTGTTTGAGGTGGCCGCATGAAGCTGGCCTTCGTTGGCTACGGCAAGATGGGCAAGATGATGGACTCGCTGGCCGCCGAGTATGGCTTCGAGGTGGTGTTGCGGTTGGATGAGTTCAACAACGCCGGCGGCGTGGCCATGACGAAGGAGAACTTCGCGGGCGTGGATGTGGCCATCGAGTTCACGATGCCGGAAGCGGCCATCGGCAACATCGAGAAGCTGGCGGCGCTGGGTGTGAACACAGTGGTGGGCACGACGGGCTGGGGCGCGCATCTGGAACGCGCGCGCGCCGCCGTGGCGGCTGCAGGCACGGGATTCGTCTACGCTTCGAACTTCTCTGTGGGCGTTAATGTATTTGAGCGCGTGGCAGCGGAGACGGCGCGACTGATGGCGGCGCAGAGCGGCTACGAGGCTTGGGCGTGGGAGATTCATCACTCGGCCAAGAAGGACGCCCCGAGCGGCACTCTGTTGACGCTGGTGGAAGCCATGCGCAAGGCGGGATACGAGCGGCGGATCGATCAATCGGCGAGCCGCGCCGGTGCGCATCCCGGCACGCATGAGATCGGCTTCGATTCGGCGGCCGATACGATCACGCTGAGGCATGCGGCGCGGAGCCGCGAGGGATTCGCGCGCGGGGCGCTGCATGCGGCGCGCTGGGTTGTGGGGAAAAAGGGATTCTACGAATTTCGCCAGGTGTTGTTCGGCGGGGCGTGATGCCGGCGCGCGGGCACAGGAGGTGGAACATGTTTACTGGATGCGGAACGGCGCTCGTGACTCCGTTCAACAGCGATGGATCGCTGGATGAGGCCACGCTGCGCAAGCTGGTGCGGCGGCAGATCGAGGCAGGGATTCATTTCCTGGTGCCGTGCGGCACGACGGGGGAATCGCCGACGCTCTCGCACGCCGAGCATCTGCGCGTGGTGGAGATCACGCTGGAAGAAGCCAAGGGGAAGGTCCCGGTGATGGCGGGCGCGGGCGGCTACAACACCGCTGAGGTGATCGCGCTGGCACGGGAACTGGAGGCGATGGGGGCCGATGGGTTGCTTTCGGTGACGCCCTATTACAACAAGCCGACCCAGGAGGGCCTGTACCAGCACTACAAGGCGATCGCTTCCGCGGTGAAGCTGCCGATTGTTGTGTATAGCGTGCAGGGGCGTACGGGTGTGAATGTGGAACCGGCGACGCTGCGGCGGTTGTCGGCGATCGAGAACATTGTCGGCGTCAAGGAAGCGTCGGGCAACATCGGGCAGATGGCGCAGGTGGTGCACCAGGCGCCCGCGTCGTTTGCCGTACTGTCAGGCGATGACTCGATCACGATTCCGCTGGCGGCGCTGGGGGGCAAGGGCATCATCAGCGTGGCGTCGAATGAGATTCCGGCGGAGATGTCGCAGTTGGCGGCATGCTGCCTGAAGGGCGACTTCGCCGGGGCGCGGGCGATTCAGCAGAAGATCCTGCCGTTGATGGATGTGAACTTTGTGGAGTCGAATCCCGGCCCGGTGAAATACGCGATGGCGCGCATGGGGCTGCTGGAGCCGGTGTGGCGGCTGCCGCTGGTGGAGCCCGCCGAGGCGTCGCGGAAGAAGATTGATGGAGTGCTGGAAGCGCTCGGATTGTTGATGGGACAGACGGCTCATGCTGCGAACTGAGATCGAGAACCTGTTTGACGGGAAGCCTGCCGAATATACGCAGGAGCATTTCCGGTTGTTCGCGGAATTCAAGGCGGCGCTGAATGCGGGTGAGATCCGCTCGGCGGAGCCTGATGGCGGCGAGGCCACCGGGTGGCGCGTGAACGCGTGGGTAAAGAAGGGCATTCTGCTCGGTTTTCGCATGGGGCAGATTGTCGATATGTCGATCGACGCGGCGCGGCAGCCGATGTTTGACAAGGCCACCTACCCGGTGCGGAGCATGGCGGCCGATTCGGGCGTACGCATTGTGCCCGGCGGGTCGAGCATCCGCGACGGCTGCTACATCGCGCGCGGGGTGACCTGCATGCCGCCGATGTACATCAACGTCGGCGCTTATGTGGACGCCGGGACGATGGTGGATTCGCACGCCCTGGTGGGCAGTTGCGCGCAGATCGGCAAGAACTGCCATCTTTCGGCGGCGGCGCAGATCGGCGGGGTGCTGGAGCCGGTGGGCGCGCTGCCGGTGATCATTGAAGACGATGTGCTGGTGGGCGGCAACACGGGCGTGTATGAAGGCACGGTGGTGAAGCGCCGCGCGGTGTTGGGCACGGGCGTGATTCTGAACCGTTCGACTCCGGTGTACGACCTGGTGAAAGGCGCCGTCTATGCGGCAACGGATGAACAGCCGCTGGTGATTCCTTCGGACGCCGTCGTGGTGGCGGGCTCGCGCGCGGTGACGAGGGGTCCGGGCAAGGACTGGGGCGTGTCGCTCTATACTCCGGTGATCGTGAAGTACCGCGACGAGAAGACCGACGCGAAGATCCAACTCGAGGACCTGCTGCGGTAGGATAGGCAGCCGATGCTGCGAAGAACGATCCTCGCCGCTCCCGTGGCGCTGCTGCGGGGGCAGGGCTCCGATGCGGAGGTGTGGCGCTTTGACCGCCTCGATTCGGTGGGAGGCCACCGCACGAAGGTCGAAGGCGAGCCTCGCGTCATCGAGACACCGGCGGGGAGAGCGATTGAGTTTGATGGCGTGGACGACGCGCTGCTCCTCGACGTGCATCCGCTGGCGGGCGCGGAGGTATTCACGTGGGAGGTTGTGTTCCGGCCGGACAGCGGGGGCAAGCGCGAGCAGCGGTTCTTCCACCTGCAGGAGCGCGGGTCGCAGACGCGGTTGCTGTTTGAGACCAGGCTCACCGGCGGCGAGTGGTATCTGGACAGCTTCGCCAGTTCGGCCACCGGCTCCAAACCGTTGATCGACCCTGCGAAGCGGCACCCGTTGGACCGCTGGTATCACGCGGCGATGGTGTATGACGGCCGCATGTTCCGGCATTTCGTGAATGGCGAGCCGCAGGGTGAGGCTGAGGTGAAACTGGCGCCGCAGGGCGCGGGGCACACTTCGGCGGGCACGCGCATCAACCGGGTGGATTACTTCAAGGGGGCGATCCGGATGGCGCGGTTCACGCGGCGGGCGCTGGCGGTCAGTGAGTTCCTGACGGCCGAGTCGCGATAAGGCCAGCAGCGGCTTCACAAGCGGCCAGCGTGGCGCGCGCGGCGGCTTCCCACGTGAAGGCGCGGGCTCGCTCGACAGCGGCGGCGGTGTCGGGCGGTGCGGCCAGCACGCTCTCCAGAGCCGACAGCAACGCCGCATCGTCATGGGGATCGAAGAGCACAGCGGTGTCGCCCGCCACTTCGCGCAGGGGCGGGATATCGGAGCAAACGGTGGGAACTCCGGCCGCCATCGCTTCTAGCACGGGCATGCCGAAGCCTTCGAATGTTGACGGGTAGACGAACGCTCGTGCGCGGCTATAGAGCGCGCGGAGGGCGTCGAGTTGCAGCCAGCCGGTGATTTCCACGGCGCTGGCAGCACCGGATTCAGCAATCAGCTGTTCGATCCGTTGCGTGGCGAAGCCGCGAATGCCGGCCAGCACGAGCTTGAGTTCGGGATGACGCTGGTGCAGTGTGCCGAAGACGCGGACAAGCCGCTCCACGTTCTTGTGTGGGTGCAGGGTGGAGACACAGAGCAGGATGTTCTCCGGCGCGCGGGGAAGAGTGAAGAAGGCGGGGTCGACACCGTGGTGCACCACGTCGATCCCTGCCGGCCTCAGCGGATAGTAGCGCAACAGATCGCGCTTGGTGTTATGGCTGACGGCGATGAGGCGTGTGGAGGAGACGGCGGCTTGGAATAGCAGCAGGCGCCAGAAGGGAAGATCCCACCAGCGGAAGTGCTGCGGCAGCCGTTTGTGCTGCAGGTCATGGAACACGGTGACGGTGGGGCAGGGCGCAAGCAGCGGCGCGGTGAAGCCGGGATTGAGCAACACGTCGATGCCGCGGCGCGCGCAGGCGAGGGGAAGCGCCATCTGCTCGCAGAGGATGCGGGCGGGGCGACTGGCGGCGCGCACGCCGAGGGGCACGCATTCGCCCGGCAGAGGCGCACTGAGCGTCTCGTCGTTGATGAAAGTGAGCACTTCGTGCGGATGATCGATGCGCGCCATGGCGGCGAGCAGGTTGCGCAGGTAGATCTCTGTGCCGCCCACCTGGCCCGGCAACAAATAGAGAGCGTTGACTCCGATTTTCACGCTCAGCCGGTCCTCATGCGAGCTTACTGCGCACCGAGCGCGCGCAGCCCGTGCAGGGCCGCCTGGTTGGCAGGGTCGAAGCTTAATGCCTTGCGGTAGGCGGCGGCGGCGGCCTCGGGTTTCTGCTGCGAGAAATAGATGTTGCCGCGGAAGGCGTGGACCTGAGCGAACCGGGGATTGAGTTGTTCGGCCTTATCGAGCGCGGCCAGGGCCTGTTCATTGCGCCCGGACTTGCCGTAGATCATGGCGAGGTTCACGTAGACGAGCACGGAGGGGATGGCGCGGGAGGCCTGCTCGAGTTTCGCCGCGGCTTCGTCGAGGCGGCCGGCGCAATCGAGCGCGAGAGCCCAATCGACATAGAGCTGCTCGCCGGGCTGGGTTTCGAGCGCGGCGGTTTTCTCATACTGCTCGGCGGCCTCTGAGCAGCGGTGGTCCTGGTAGAGGGCGAAGGCGTATTGAAAGCGCGGGCGGTATTTATTCGGCGACTTGGCGACCGTATCGGACCACAGCGGAATCGCACCGGCCCAGACGTGCGCTCGCTGCCAGGTGAGGTAGGAAGCGCCGAGAAGGCCCACGGCAATGGCGGCCAGCGTGCCGGTTTGGCGGGAGTTCAGCCGCCGCAGTCCTTCCAGGGCGATGCAGAGCAGGCCGATCATGGGCAGGTAGAGGCGGCGCTCGGCGAACAGGTCGCGGATGGGAACCACCGAGGAGGTAGGCGCAAGCAGCACGACGAAGGTGAAGACGCCGAAGGCCGCGAGCGGAAAGCGGCGGCGGAACACGAACGCGGCGGCGAGCAAGGCGACGATGGCGAGGCCGCCGATGATGGCGCCATGTTCAAAGGCCGTGTGGGAGAGCGCAATATCGGGATCGGCATTGAGGCCGATGGGCAGCACGGTGAGCCGGAGGTAGTTCCAGAACATGCGCCACTGTGTGAAGAAGTACTCGTACCAGGTGAGTCCGGCGAGTTGAAAGCCGGCGCTGGTGGTGCGGCTGAGTGTTTTCCAAACGAAGCTGAGGCCCAGCGTGGCGGCTGCGGCAAGAGGAGCGTAGAGTCTCCAATTGGCCTTGATGCCGCGGAGGGGGCCGTCGGGGTGGAAGAAGAGGTCGGCCAGGAGGAGCACGGCTGGCAGGGCGGCGGCGTGTTCCTTGGAAAGAACAGCCGTGCCGAAGAGCAAGATGACGGCGGCGGCGCGAGCCCACCCGATCGCGGCCTCGGGGCGCGTCAGAAAGAGCAGCAGGGCGGCATAAGCGGGCATCACGCTAAGCAACTCAGAGCGGCTGGAGATGTAGGCCACGGACTCGGTCTGCACGGGGTGGAGCAGGAAGAGCGAGGCGGCGGCGAGCGGGGCCAGATCGGAGCGCCATCCGGGCGCGGCCTCCGGCGCAACGGCGCGCAGCAGGCGGCGCAGGATGAAGAAGCAGAGCAGCGCGTTGACCCAATGCAGGGCGACGTTCACGACGTGGTAGGAGGTGGTGTTCGTTCCGGACAACTGGTAGTTGATGTAGAAGCTCAGGTTGAGCAGGGGGCGCACGTTGTTCAGCCAGTGGCTGAGGGACATGTAGGCCACGTCGGGGCGGCCGAAGAACTGGTAGCCGTCGTCGAGAAGGAACGGCCCGCTGAGGGCGGGACCGTAGATCTCGAACACAAGGATGAGGCTGCCGAGGAGGGCAGCGGCAGTCTGCCAGAAGCTCCAACCGGGACGGCTTTCAGTCTGCACCGGCGCGGTGTCCGGCGTGGCGCGCTGCCGTTTAGAGGCGGCCATCTTCGACATTCTCCAAGCGGAACTCCAGAATGGCGACACGCTGCGCGAGGGCGATGTTGGCGTCGCGCAGATGGGAAATGATGATCGAGAAGCGGTAGAACACGACGAGGAAGACGCCGGCGACGAGGAAGAGCAGCACGGTGGGCGGGTCCTGAATGCCGGCCCAGGAGGCGAACCAGCGCAATGGCTCGGGCAGTTGGGCGAGCAGGAGCAAGATGACGGCGGCGATGAGCCAGCTGACGGAGTACTCGACGCGGATGTGCGCCCGCCGCAGGCCGATGAGCACGGTGAGGATGAGTCCGGCGGCGATGAGGGTGGTGAGGAGTAAGAGACGGTCCACGGGGGTTACCTCCAGCGGCGGCGGTCAAAGATGAGGATGTTGACCAGCACGCCCAGCATGACATGCACGAGATAGTAGACGGATTTCAGTGCGGTGATGGTGCTGCGGCCGGCCCGGCGGGGGCGAATCGAAACGGGCACTTCCACAAAGTGAAAGGCACGGCGGCGGAGCACGACAAGAGCTTCGATTTCCGGGTATTCGAGGGGAAAGCTTCTGCTGAACACCTCAAGGGCCTCGCGATTGACGGCGACGAAACCCGAGGTGGGGTCGCGCACGGGTTTGCCTAGAATAGGCCGCAGGAAGGCGCGGAAGAGACGGATGCCGAGGCCGCGCAAGAAGCTGGTGTAGCCGTCGTCGGAGCCGACGAAGCGCGAACCGATGGCCATCTGCACGCCCGGTTGGGCAACGGCATCGATCATGGCGGGGATGAAACGCGGATCGTGCTGGCCGTCGCCATCGATGCGGACGACGTATTCAAAGCCGAGTTCGAAGGCCAGCCGGTAGCCGGCCTGGAGCGCACCGCCGAGGCCAAGATGGTGGGGCAGGCGGAGGACGCGTGCGCCGCGGCCTTTGACGATGGCGGCGGTGGAGTCGTGCGATCCGTCGTCGATGACGAGCACGGGAATCTTGCCGAACAGCGAGTACACCTCATCGACCACGGCGCCGATAGCTTCCTCTTCGTTGCGGGCTGGAATCAGGATGAGCGCGCGGCCGGCTTCGAGAAGGGGGTGGACAGGGGCGGAAGGCGTCATTGCGCGGCCACCTCGCGCGGTGAGATGCGAAAGCGTGCGGCCAGCGAGGTGAACTCGCGCGCGCTGATTCGAGCTTGGCCGCGCACGGCACGGCGGGCGCGCAGCAGCGCAGGAAGTGCGGGCAGCAGCGCGAGGTGAGCCTTCACGACGAACCAGGCGAGCGTGAGCGGTCCGCCGGTTGATCTGGCGAATTCCGCCGCCGCCCCCTGACCGGAGGGGATCGAAGTAAGGTGGGCCCAGTATCGCGACACGGCGACGAAGGGGACCTTCCAGAGCATCCGGAGGGGGAAGTTCTTGACGACGAGGCGAAGGCGGTTGCGCTCGACCAGATAGGCCTTCAAGCGGGAAGCCCTGCCGGCGGAGGCAGAGTAGCGGTGTTCGACGCGCGCATCGGGAACATAGAGGCAGGACCAACCGGCCCAGCGAGCACGGAGGCCGAGATCGGAGTCCTCGCAGTAGAGAAAGAAGTCGTCGTCGAAGCCACTCAGCTCATCGAAGAGCTCGCGGCGGTAGAGCGCTGCCGAGCCGCTGGGGAAGAGGACTTCCTCTTCGCGTGGGAAGGCGCTGGCGGATTGGCCGTGACCGCGCTGTTTTGAGGACCCATCGGCGCACAGGAGCATGCCCGCTGAGTCAAGCTGGCCGGTGGCATCGAGCAGGACGCAGCTGGCGGCCATACCGGCTTTGGGAACCCGCCGCAGCGCGTCGATGAGGCACTGCAGCCACTGCGGCGAGGCGGCCGCATCGTCGTTGAGTGTGCCGATGAACGGCGCAGCGGTGTGGCGAGCGCCGAGGTTGATGGCAGCCCCGAAGCCGAGATTGGTCTTGGATTCGATCAGCGTCACGCGAGGGTCCGATGGCACGACAGCGCGCGCCAGGCCGCGGCCGCTGTTGTCGACGATGATGACGTGAAAGGCATCGAAGCTCTGGCGCATGAGCGAATCGAGGCAGGCGCGCAACTCGTCGCCGGCGTTGAGGGTCGGGATGACGATGGTTGCCTGAGGATCCGCCAAATTCTTGATTTTACTGTTTTCCGAGGTTCTCGTACCAGACCAGGTTTGTGGTGGCCGAGCCGATGCAGGCGATGTCGAGCCGCTTGTCGCCGTTGAGGTCGGCCAGCGCGCAGGCGGCCGCCGCCACGCCGCCCTGGTCGACCACGGACTTGCTCCAGGTTTTGCCGGCGGGGTCGCCGGCGCGATAGAGGTTGACGCCGAACGGGGCTTTGCGGAATCCGGCGACGATCTCATCGCGGCCATCGCCATCGAAGTCGCCGGTGTAGATGGTGTGGCCGTCGTTGAGCGTGGCGTCGATGACGGAGCGGGTCCAGTTGTCCCTGGCGCCGAGATAGACGGCCACCTCGTTTCCATGCCAGGGTTCGATGGCGGTGAGGAAGCGCGCTTTGTTGAGACGTCCGACGGCGACGTCGCTCGAACCGCTATTGGGCCACGGCGAGGGGTTGCCGGGTGAAAGCTGGACACGGCTCCAGGAGCCGTTCTTCTCGAGACGGTGGCGGTGAAGGCCGAGAAAGCTGGCGGTGAGCACCTCCTCGCGCTTGTCGCTCCACGGCGTGATGAAGATGCCATGGACGACGCCCTCGTTGGCCTCGTTGATCGCAATGCGTTTCCATTCGCCCGGTTTGTAGTAGACCAACGGCACGTGGTCGCGGTAGTCGGGCGCATCGGCCTTGGCGCCGGCCAGAGGCGCGTTCACCACCACGGGCTTCGATGAGCCGTCGAGCTTGGCGCAGCGCAGGCGGTGTGATGTCGTAAGGCGGTCGATTTCGCGCGCTGTCCAGGGCTGGGTGCGGTCAGGGCCGGGCGTGAGGACGCTGACGATGCCGGTGGAGTTTTTGGGCACGTTGGCAAACTCGTGGGCGACTACAATCTCGTCGAGTTCGGGGCATGCGGCGAGGTTGATCATGCGCTTCAGATCGCGCGCCAGCACGTGCCGGGTCCAATGGGGCGCTTCGAACCAGACCAGTTCGGTCATGCCGCTGGCAAGGGCGATGAGGTCGAGTTTGCCGTCGCGATTGACGTCGAAGGCGACCACCTGATAGCCGCCGCGGAGGTCAGTGGCGAGCGTGTGCGGACGGAACGAGACCGGTCCGGCGGCGGCAAGCAGGGCGGGCAAAAGCGCCGCAAGGGTGAGTCGCATGCAGGCTCAATATTACAATGACGGGTTATGCCAATACTCACCACGGTTGTGGGCAGCTACCCGATCCCCCACTGGCTTTTGGGCGACACGAGCCGCCTGACGCTGCGCGACGCCATCATGGTCGTGCTCAAGACACAGGAACTTGCCGGCATCGACGTCGTCGCCGACGGCGAGTTGAACCGCTTTGACCCGTCGCACCCGGAGACCAACGGGATGATCGACTACTTCGTGTCGAAGATGGACGGCATCCGCACGAAGTATTCCATCACCGACATCCAGCGCTTCCGCGCCGACGCGGGCGTTGCGTATCGCACGGATCCGGCGGGAATTGTGACGGGCGACGTCGGCGAGGGCACGCTCAACCTGCTGCGCGACTACGAATTCACGCGCACGCTTACGGCGAAGCCGCTAAAGTTCACCTGCACCGGGCCGCACATGCTCACCAAGGTGCTCACGGACCGCCACTACAGTTCGCGTCCAAAGCTGGCCATGGCGATTGCCGAGGTGCTGCGGAAGCAGTTGGAGCTGATCGACGCCAAGGTGGTGCAGATTGATGAGGCCAACATCAGCGGGCATCCCGAGGACCGTGAGTGGGCGTTGGAGGCCATCAACCATGTGTTGGAAGGGATTCGCGGCACGCGCGGCATCCACATCTGCTTCGGAAACTATGGCGGGCAGAGCATCCAGAAGGGCTTCTGGCGCGACCTGCTGCCGTTTCTCAACGGGCTGAAGGTGGACCACCTGATTCTCGAATTCGCGCGGCGCGGCTACGACGAGCTGGAGGTGTTCCGTGAACTCGATCCGAAGATCGGCATGGGCATCAGCGTGGTGGACATCAAGGACAACCTGATCGAATCGCCCGACCTGATTGCTTCGCGACTGGAGCATGCGGCCAAGGTGTTGGGCGTGGAGCGCATTCCCTATGTTCATCCCGATTGCGGGTTCTGGATGCTGCAGCGCAGCGTGGCCGACGGCAAGATGAAGGCGTTGGTGGCCGGGCGCGACAAGTTCGAGGGGAGATGAGATGAAGCTGGCACACTTCACAGGTGGCTTGTTTCTGAGCGCGGCCCTGTTCGCGCAGGAGGCGGGCCACCTGGCCAACATCCGGCAACTCACCAATGGGGGCCAGAACGCCGAGGCCTATTGGGCCCCCGACGGGAAGCGGCTTGTGTTTCAGTCCACACGCGAGGGCGTGGAGTGCGACCAGATCTTCGTGATGAACGACGATGGGTCGGGCCAGAAGATGGTGTCCACGGGAAAGGGCCGCACCACGTGCGGCTACTTCCTGAAGGACAACCGGCACATCGTCTACGCCTCGACGCATGAACGCGACGCGAAATGCCCGCCGCCGGCCGACCGCAGCAAGGGGTATGTGTGGGCAGTCTACCCCGGCTACGACATCTTTCTGGCCACCGACAGCGGCACGATCGAGAAGAAGCTGACCGAGGCCGATGGCTACGACGCCGAGGCCACGGTGAACTGGAAGACCAACCGGATTGTCTACACCTCAATGGCGTCGGGCGATCTGGAGATGTGGACGATGAAGCCCGACGGCAGCGGCAAGCAGCGCGTCACGCAGACGGAAGGCTACGATGGCGGGGCGGTGTTTTCGCGTGACGGGAAGCGCCTGGTGTGGCGGGCGAATCACCCCGCGGCCGGGCCGGCGATGGACCGGTATCGCGAGTTGATCAAGGAAAATCTCACCACGCCGATGAAGATGGAGATCTTCATCGCTGATGCGGATGGCACGAACGCCAAGCAGATTACCAACTTCGGCTGCGCCAGCTTCGCGCCCACGTTTTCGCCGGACGGCAAGAAGATCCTCTTCTCTTCAAACAAGCACGAATGCGACGGCCGCAAGTTCGAGTTGTTCCAGATGAATGTCGATGGCAGCGGCCTGGAGCAGGTGACGGCATTTGGCGGGTTCACTTCGTTTCCGGAGTTTTCGCCTGACGGCAAGCGCCTGGTGTTCAGCTCCGATCGCGGGGCGAAGTCGCGCTACGAATTCAACATCTTTGTAGCGGATTGGAAGGACTGAAGCGCTCAGCGCCCCCAGCGCGGCATGCGCTGTTTCAGGCTTTCCCAGATTCCGCGGCCGTTTTCCTGCCGTGCGGCAGGTTCCTCGGCGATGACGGGCAGGCCCGAGTCGTGCAACTGGCCCTCGAAGGGCTCGCGCGAGACGATGCGCGCGCGGAATCCGTTGAACTCGTAGGTCCGCTTTCGCAAGACGCCGTCCTTGTCTTCGGCCAGCACGGTGAAATTCGGCAGCGCGCCGGGCGAAGACGGATCATGGACGACGACGGGGTAGTAGCCCTTCATGTTGCGCTCGATGTAGGCGGTTTCGTAGCGCCTGCGCCAGGGATTGAATACGAACACGCGCAGGCTGTCGAAGTGATAGGGACTGTAGCGCGTGGAGATGGTGGTCCAGAGCCAGTGGTCGTGCACGGTTTCCTGGGTCCGATCACGACTGGTCGCCTTCACCTGGCCAAGGGAGAAGTAGGACGTGATGCGCTGGCCTTCGGCGTACTGAGCCACTTCATCGGGGATGGACATGAGCACCATGCGGGCCAGCACCCAGCCGGCGCGTCCGTCCTTGAGCCTGACCAGATGCCAGTCATCCTGGTCGGCGTCCGGCGGCAAGGCGGCGGGATCATAGCCGTCGGGCGTACCAGGCACGTAGGGGACTCGCGGCGTGGGTTTGCCGCCGATGACATCGACGACCTCTTCTTCGCGAATCTGGTAAAAACTGGGGGCCTGGCGGTTCGGATCGGTATGGACGTTGAGCAGATCGAAGACGCTAGCCTTGCCCTGTGAGGGCATTTCCGCAGCCCGTTCGGCGACCTTGCGCAGACGGGCCATCTGCGGCGGGGTGAGCAGCATGCGACCGTCGGTCCAGCCCTGTTTGCCTTCGGCGGTGCGCACCTTGGCGAAGCGGCGGCGGCGTTCGAGAATCTCCAGACGCTCGCCATGCTTCACGGTGGCGGCAACGGTGGCGCGGGCCGCCAGATCGTCACGAAGATTGAGCGAAACCGGACCGACGAAGGCCTCGCCAATCGCCTTCTCACGCGGAGGACCGGTGCGGCAGGCCGAAAGCCAGAGCAACGCGCAGACGACTGCCGGATAGAAAGGGTGGCGAACCATGAGAAACCGCTGAGTTCACCACCAGTCTATCGAGCGTATGGCGGACAAGCAATGCGCCGTGGGGCTATGAAGCGGAGGCCGAGGCGTTTAGTTCACGCGCCAGATGGTGACGGTGCCGCTGATCTCGTTTGAGGCCACCAGCAGCATGGCGCCATTGGGGCTCTCGGAGGCGGGGATGAAAAGCAGGCCTTCGGGGCCCAGGTCGCCGGCTGCTTCCGTATTGGGCGCGGCGGCATTGTTGCGGTTGCCGTGCTGACCGACGTAGCGCGGGTTCAAAGGCTCTGACAGGTCATAAATGAGAATATTGCTCTGCCGTTCCAGGCCGATGAAGGCGTAGGGCTTGTTACGGATAGTGGCCACGATGATGGCTTCCGGCTCGGGCCCTTTGTCGTCGCTGCGGGAATCGAGGGCATGGCTGGAATTGGAGACGTTGAACGCCTCGGGGTAGTTCAGCCTGCCGATGGTCTCAAACTGATTGGCGCTGTCCCACAGCAGTTCGCCGGCAGGGCTCCATACCGAAAACGAGCGCGCACCCAGGCTATGGATCATGTCGATATCGCCGTCGCCATCGAGATCACCGGTGGCCTTGGTAACGGTGAGCCGGCCCATTTCACTGGCCAGCTGATTTTCGGCGGCTTGCGGGTAGCGGGCTGGATCGAGCTTGAGCGCCGACACGCGATCGATTTCGCTGTAGCCCGGCCAGTCGCGCGAATCACCCTCATTGGCGGTGAGCAGATAGAGCTTTCCGTCGGCAGCGACGTGGGCGGCAATTGCGTCGGGCTGGTACATTCCCCAGACGGTCCAGGTGCGCATGGAGACGCCGCCGTCGCGGTCGCTGGCGTCCATCGAATTCTCCTCGCGCCAATGCGGCTTGAGGCCCAGCGGAGCAATGGAGGTGACGCGCGCCGCTTCGATGTCCACGATGGCCAGGGCGTTGTTCTCCTGGAGGGTGACATAGGCGGTTTTCGAGTCAGGTGAAACGGCGATGTACTCGGGTTCGATGTCCTGTGCGATGCTGGCGCCGGGACCGTAAATGCGCACGCCAGCGGGCAGAGTCTGCGGCGTAAAGGCGGCGAAGCCGGCTGTCTTCACCTGCGCCTGCGTGAGCGAGGCGACGCCGCCGGAGATGTCGATGATGCTGATGGTCCCCTCGGGGTCCACCTTGTAGTCCTCCGACGGTTCGCCTTCGTTGGCGACAAGGATCGTCTTGCCGTCGGGAGTGAAGGTCAGCATGTCGGGCAGGGCGCCGACCTTAACGCTGTTCAGCGGCGTGCCGTTGGCGTCGAGAAAGAGCACCGACCCCGGCTGGGTCTTGTCCGCGGCTTCCACGGCCACGGCGACGATGCCGTTCTTCACCGCGACACTGTTGGCGGCAGCGCCCACGTCCACGGGCATCTTGACCTGGCTGATGCGCGTGGGCGTGGCCGGGTTGCGGATATCGAGAATGTCGATCGTCTTGTCGGCGCCGTTCACCACGAACAAACGCTGCGTGACCGGGTCGTGCGCGGTGATCTCAGCAGCAGCCGCGTCGAACTTTCCGGTGCGAAACGTGCCGAGGACGGTGAGGCTTGGATCCTGCGCCAGCAGGGGTAGCGTGATGAGAATTGCGGCAAGGGTTTGCTTCATAAATGCTGGAGTCTAGCAGCGCCAGATTGCAGAACCATGACTATCGGATGACAAGTCGCGGTTTGTGTTAATCCTAGTGGCCATGCGCTTTTTTGCGGCTTTCATTCTGTTCTGCTCCCTGAGTTTGGCGCAGGAATCGTATCCGCTGGGACCCGATTCGCAGAGGCAGCCTGGTGTGCCCGAGGGCAAGCTCACGCAGCATCGCTGGACCAGCACGGTGTTTCCCGGAACTGTTCGTGATTACTGGATCTACGTGCCGGCGCAGTACAAGCCGGACAAGCCGGCCTGCCTGCTTGTGGTGCAGGACGGAGGCGGCTGGATTGCCACGGGCGAGCGGGCGCGGTTCCGCGCACCCATCGTGATGGACAACCTGATCCACAAGGGTGAGATGCCGGTGACGATTGGCATCTTTATCAACCCCGGCGTGCTGCCCGCGTTGGACGGCCAGTCGCAGCAAAGCCGCTACAACCGCAGCTTCGAATACGACGGTTTGGGCGACCGCTACGCGCGCATGCTGATCGACGAGATCCTGCCCGAAGTCGGGAGAAGTTACAACCTCTCTAAGGACCCCAACGACCGCGCCATCGCGGGTTCCTCATCGGGCGGCATCGCCGCGTTTACCGTGGCCTGGGAACGGCCCGACCAGTTTCGCCGCGTGCTGAGCTACATCGGCTCCTATGTGAACCTGCGCGGCGGGCAGATCTACCCGTCGCTCATCCGCAAGGTAGAGCCGAAGCCGCTGCGCGTCTTCATCCAGGACGGTGAGAAAGATCAGAACATTTACGCCGGGAATTGGTGGATCGCCAACCAGGACATGCACAGTTCGCTCGCGTTCGCGGGGTACGACGTGCGGCACGTTTGGGGCACGGAGGGGCACAACGGCATTCACGGTTCGGCCCTTCTGCCCGACGCCCTGCGATGGCTGTGGCGCGACTATCCCAAGACGATCACGGCTTCGCGGCGGGTGGGGGAGCGCCATGAGGTGATGCAGATTCTCGATCCGGCGCGGGAGTGGGAAGAGGTGAGCAGCGGCCACGGTTTCACGGAGGGCCCGGCGGCGGACAAGGACGGCAATGTCTACTTCACCGATGGGCTGCAGGACAAGATCTTCAAGATTGGCACCGACGGCGGGGTGAAGCTTTGGAAGGAGAAGGCAGGCCGGGTTTGGGGCATGATGTTCGGTCCCGACGGCAGGCTGTACGCCGGCCGTCGCGAACCGAAGCAGGTGTTCAGTTGGGGGATGGACGGTTCGGAGAAGATCATTGCCGAGGGGATTGACGCAAACGACCTCGCCGTGACGGCCCAGGGTGAAATCTATGTGACCGATCCCCTGGGCCATCGCGTCTGGTTCGTCGACAGAGCGGGCAACAAGCGTGTGGCCGCCGAGGGAATCGAATTCCCGAACGGGGTGATTCTGTCGCCGGATCAGTCGCTCGTGATGGTTGCCGACACCCGTTCGAAGTGGGTGACTTCGTTCCAGCGCACGGCGGACGGCTCGCTCATCAATGGCCAGGCTTTCTACCGCATGGAGACGCCGGATGGCGTGGCCAGCGCGAGTTCAGACGGGCTCACCGTGGACTCCCTGGGGTATCTCTACGTGGCAACGAGCCTGGGGATACAGATTTGCGATCAACCGGGCCGCGTGGTGGCGATTGTGAACAAACCCCACGCCGGGCCGCTTTCAAACGTCACATTTGGCGGGCCGAAACTCGACACGCTGTACGTAACGGCCGGCGACAAGGTGTTCCGCCGCACGATTCGGCGGAAGGGGGTCAGCGCGGGCGAGATCGTGAAGCCGCCGCAGCCGCGGTTGTGACCAGGAGGCGACGCTCTAGGTTGACCAGTTGTCACGAAACTCGGGAAACAGGGTCAGGCCGCCGCAGGCGAAGATCGTCTGGCCGGTAATGTAAGAGGCTTCGTCTGAAGCGAGGAAGGCGAACACGGCTGCCATCTCTTCCGGTTCGCCGGAGCGGGACATCGGAATGTGGCTCTCCACGCCGCTGCGCTTCTCCGCATCGTTGATCCAGGAATTGTTGATGGGTGTGACGATGGCGCCCGGCCCGACGGTGTTCACGCGAATGCCCCGGCCGGCGTACTCGAGGGCGAGTGTGCGCGTCATGCCCTCCATGCCGCTCTTGCTGATTGTGTAGGAGACAAAGCCCGGCTTGGGGATGATCTGGTGGACGCTGGAGTTGTTCAGGATCACGCCCGGCTTGTTGTGGGCGACAAAGTGGCGCAGCGCCTCGCGGGCACAGAGAAACGCCCCGCGCAAGTTGACGCCCACCACCCGATCGAAGTCGGCCATCTCCAGTTCGTGGCTGGGGGTTTCCTTGAGAATGCCGGAGTTGTTGATGAGCACATCGAGGCCGCCGAACTCGCTGAACGTGCGGGCGAACATCGCCTTCACCTGCGTCTCATCGGCCACGTCGGCCTGCACCACGAACTGACGTCCGCCCTTGGTGCGGACCGCCTGGCAGAGCCGCTCGGTTTCCGCGGCTTCGCCGGCGCTGCGTGAGTAGTTGATGCCCACGTTGGCGCCTTCCGCCGCGAATCGCACCGCGATCGCCCGCCCGATGCCGGTGGATGCGCCCGTGACGAGCACATTCTTTCCTTTCAAACTGTCGTGCGTCGTTGCCATGCCACTAGGGTATACTGGCCGCTTCTCTCCGCATGGCCGAGCGACGCAAACAGGATCTGCCCACGCCCGCGTTGGTGCTGGACGCGGCGATGTTCGAATCGAACCTGGCTCGCATGCAGAGCCACGTTCGCGCGGCCGGGAAGCAGCTGCGGCCGCATGCCAAGGCGCACAAATGCGTGGAGGTGGCGCGCAGGCAGGTGGCCGCGGGAGCCGTGGGGATCTGCGTGGCCACGGTGGAGGAGATGCAATGGATGGTGAACGCGGGCATCCCCGGCGTTCTGCTCACTTCGCCGTTAGCCGATCCTCGGAAGATGGCGCGCGTGGCCGCCTGGAGCGCCGCGCACGACGTGATGGCCGTGGCCGATCACCCGGCACAGGTGGAGATGTGGCAACGATGCGCCCAGACAGCCGGCGCGCGGCTGAGCCTGTTGGTGGATGTGGATGTGGGCGACCATCGCACGGGCATTGCCTGCGGAGGAGCGGCGATCGAACTGGCCCGCCAGATCGACGCCTCGGAGAACCTCAGTTTGCGCGGCGTACAGGCATACTCGGTCAGCGGCTCGCACATGGAGAACCCCGAGGCGCGACGGCGGCATTCGCTCGATTCCCTGCGGCCCGCTGTTGAAACCTGGCTTGCGATGCGGCGCATCGGACTGTCCGTGGAGATGTTGAGCGGCTCGAGCACCGGCACCTGGGACATCGACACGGCGATTCCCGAACTCACCGAGATGCAGGCAGGCTCCTACATCTTTCACGACATGGCCTACGAGCGCATCGGCGTTCACTTCGAGCCCGCGCTGCGTGTGTTGGCCACCGTGATCAGCGCCAACCATACGGACCGGGTGACCGTCGACGCTGGATTCAAGGCGCTCTCCACCGATCGTCCCTTCCATCCCGAGCCCCATGCGCTGCCCGGAGTGCGGTTCAAGTTCGCCGGCGACGAGTTCGGCTACCTGCTTGCGGACGGAGGCGCGCTGCCCGCGCTGGGGGAGAAAGTAGAACTGCTGCCGCCCCACATTGACCCCACCGTCAACTTGCACACACACATTCACCTCTGCCGCGGGGATATCGTAGAAGAGATTTGGGCACTGAAGCAATGAGTCCGCCGCCGCTCGCCCGGCGCGTGCAGGATCTCCATCCGACCGCCGTGAACCGTGTTCTGGCCGAAGTGCGCGCTTTGCAGGCCGCGGGGCGTAGCGTTGGTCTCGCTGATGCGCGGCGAGCCGGACCTGCCCACACCGCCGCACATCGTCGAAGCGGCAGAGCGCGCGCTGCGCAATGGCCGCACCTCGTACCCGGACAACCGTGGCGAGTTGGCGTTGCGCGAAGCAGTGGCGGTGAAACTGCACCGGGACAACCAGCTTAGCTACGATCCCGCAAGCGAAATCCTGATTACGACGGGCGCGACCTTCGGCATTTATGCCGCACTGATGGCCTTGCTGAACCCCGGCGATGAAGTCCTGCTGCCCGACCCCATCTACGATGCGTACGCCTCGCCCATCCGGCTTGCGGGAGGCGTACCCGTGCGTGTGCCCTGCCCTCCGCGGCATCAGCGGTTCGAACTTAGCGCGGACACCATTGAGGAGCAACTCACGCCGCGCACCCGTGCGCTCCTGCTGAACACGCCGTGGAACCCCACCGGCACAGTGTTTCGCGCGGATGAGTTGCGGGCCATCGCCCGGGTCGTTGTGGAGCGTAACCTGTGGCTGATCAGCGACGAGATTTATGAGGCGATCACGTATGGCGACGCGCGGCACATCTCGCCCGTGGCGGCTGTGCCTGAGCTTCGGCCAAGAACGGTGCTGGTGAACGCGCTGTCGAAAACCTATTCGATGACGGGTTGGCGCGTGGGGTATTGCGCGGCACCGGAAGCTGTAACGCGCGCCATGCTGCTCGTGCTGCAACAGTCGAGCCGGGGGCCGGCCACGTTTATTCAGGACGCCGCCGCCGAAGCGTTGCGCGGTCCGCAGGAGGCAGTGGCGCGAATGCGGGATGAGTATGCGGCTCGCCGCGCCGCCGTTCTCGAAGCCATGGCGGAAACGCCGGGCTGCCGCATGATGGAGCCGGAAGGTGGGTTCTTCGCCATGGCTGACATTCGCGCGCTGGAGACGCCTTCCGACGAAATCCGGCGAAAACTGCTCGAAGAACGCGGGCTGGTGGTGATTCATGGCGCGGCTTATGGCGCTTGCGGGGAAGGAACGCTGCGCGTCTCCTTCGCCAGCGGGGGCGAGACGCTGCGGGAGGGACTGCGGCGGCTGCGGTTGGGGTTGGAGGCCATCGCGGGGACATGACGCTGATCACAATTGCCGCTGGAACCCCCGTGCCGCACGCCGATGTGAGTCGCGTCGATCGCGAAGCGCTGCGCGCCGATCTTGCCGCCGCCATTCAGGGTGAACTCCGCTTCGATGCTCTCTCGCAGGCACTGTATTCGACTGACGCCAGCGTCTATCAACAGAAGCCGGTCGGCGTTGTGGTACCCCGTTCGCGCGAAGACGTGATCCGCATCGTGGAGATCTGCGCTCGTCACGGCTGCCCGCTCACCATGCGCGGCGGCGGCACCTCGCAAGCGGGGCAGGCCATTGGTGAAGGTCTGATCGTCGACCAATCGAAATACTGCAACGCGTTGCTCGAGGTCAACGTGGAAGAGCGCTGGGCGCGTGTAGAGCCAGGCATCGTGCTGGATGAGTTGAACGCCCACCTGAAGCAACACGGGCTGCGCTTCGCCCCGGACATCACGACGGCAAGCCGGGCCACGCTGGGCGGCATGATGGCGAACAACTCCTCGGGCGCGCGGTCGGTGCTCTATGGCAAGACGATCGACCATGTGCTCGAGCATGAGGTTGTGCTCAGCGACGGTTCCGTTGTTCGTTTTGCGCCCCTCACGCCGGAGCAATGGGAAGCGCGGTGCCAGGGCCAGTCGCTCGACGCCGAACTGCATCGCACAGTGCGCCGGCTCGGCGTGGAGATGCGGGATGAGGTGGAACGCCGCTTCCCCAAGGTGCTGCGCCGCGTCGGCGGATACAACCTGGACGACTTCTTGCGGCCGTCGGGCGACATGAACATGGCGCGTATGATGGTGGGCTCGGAGGGCACGCTCGGCGTCATCATCGAAGCGAAGGTGAAGCTGGTCCCGCTGCCGAAACACAAGGCCGTGCTGGCGATCGAGTTTGAGACGTTGCTCGACGCGCTTGGGGCGACGCCGATCGTCCTCCAACACAAGCCATCGGCCGTTGAGGTGATGGACGAGTTCATTCTCCGCCACACGCGCGAGAATGCGGCCCTGGACGCCTTGCGGCGCTCTTTCATGGAGGGCCAGACCAGCTCACTGCTGTGCGTTGAGTTTTACGAAGAGACGGCCGGGGCACTGCCGCCGCGGCTGCGGGCTCTCGAAGAGGATCTGCTTGCCCGGGGCATTCGCGTGCGCTGCCATCAAGCTTTGGATATGCCCGCGCAAGCCCGCATCTGGAGCCTGCGCGAAGCGGCGCTGGGCCTTTCCATGGCGATGAAGGAGGATGCCAAGTCTGTCAGTTTCGTGGAAGACACCGCCGTTGCGCCGGAGCGGCTGCGCGAGTACATCGATCGCTTCCAGGGCATTCTGAAGAAACACGGCACAACGGCGGGCATCTATGCCCATGCGAGCGTCGGCTGCCTGCATGTGCGTCCCGTGGTGAACATGAAGACCGAAGCCGGAGTGAGCCAGTTCGCCGCCATCGCCGATGAGGTGGCGAACCTCGTTCTGGAGTTTGGCGGGGCGCTTTCGGGCGAACACGGCGACGGCTACGTGCGGAGTCCCTTCCTGGAGCGCATGTTCGGCCCCGTGCTCTATGAGGCTTTCAGAACGATCAAGCGCACGTTCGACCCGCAGGGCATCTTCAATCCAGGGAAGATTGTCGACCCTCCTGGACTCACGGTGAACCTCCGCTTCGGCGCCGGCTACCAGACGGCGAATCCGAGCACGTACTTTGACTGGTCCGGCTTTGGCGGTTTCGGCGGAGCCGTGGAAATGTGCAGCGGCGTCGGCGCCTGCCGCAAGAAGCTCGATGGCACGATGTGCCCCTCTTACATGGCCACCAGGGAGGAGCAGCATAGCACGCGGGGCCGGGCCAACGTCCTTCGCTTAGCGCTCAACGGGAAGCTCGGTGAGGGAGCGATCGGAGACGAGGAGGTGAAGGCCGCGCTCTCGCTCTGTCTGGAATGCCGTGCGTGCAAGACCGAATGCCCGGTGGGCGTTGACGTCGCCTCGTTCAAGAGCGAGTTCTTGGCCGCCTACTATTCGCGGCACGCCACGCCGCTGCGGGCGAAGATGCTGGGTCACATCCACACCCTGGCTCACCAAGGCAGCTTTGCTCCCGCGCTTGCAAACCTCGTCACAAACTCGGCGGCGGGCCGTTCGTTGCTGGAGATGATGACGGGCATCGACAGCCGCCGCGCATTGCCCGCGCTCGCCTCACGGACACTGCGCAAGCAGTGGGCAGGCGCCGCCGCGGCCGACGCGCTGCTCTTCGTCGACACCTTCACGAACTACTATCAGCCGGAAATCGGCCTCGCGGCCATCAAGACGTTGCAGGCCGCCGGTTGCACGGTTGGCGACGCGGGCAATGTGTGTTGCGGCCGCCCGCTCATCTCGCAAGGGCTGCTGCGCGAGGCGCGTGAACTCGCTGAGCGCAATGCGGCGTTGTTCGGGGAAGAGGGGCCGCCGCTCGTGGTTTGTGAGCCGAGCTGTCTTTCGGCAATTCAGGAAGACGCCCCCGCACTGCTGCGTGGCGAGGCCCAGCAGCGCGCGCGCGTCATGGCCCGCCGTGCCGTGCTGTGGGAGCCGTTCCTGCTGGAGCGTATGGAAGCCGGCGCGGTGCTGGATCTCATCGAAGGGCCGCGCGAGATCTTGCTGCATGGCCACTGTCATCAGAAGTCGATGGGGCTGCTGGCGGCGGCAAAGTCACTGCTGGCGCGGGTTCCGGGGGCCACGGTTGTCGATCTCGACGCCGGCTGCTGCGGCATGGCCGGGTCGTTCGGCTACGTGAAAGAGAACTACGACATCTCGCGCGCCATCGCGGAACGCAAACTGCTTCCGGCCGCGCGGAGCATGAAGCCGGGCAGTGTGCTGGTGGCCGCGGGCACGAGTTGCCGCCACCAGGTGAACGATTTCGCTTCCGTGCGCGCTCTTCATCCCGCCGAGTTGATTGCCAGCCTCCTGCGGAACCACGCATGACGCCGGCCACGATTTCGCTCGCGGCTCTTCTGGCGGCCATCCTGCTCAGTTGCTTTGCCCGCGTGAATATCGGCATTCTGGCGCTGCTGCTGGCTTGGGCGGTGGGAGTGGGCGCGGCGGGGATGACGCTGAAGCAGGTGGCCTCGGGATTCCCTATCGAACTCTTCCTCACGATGACGGGCGTGACGCTGCTGTTCACCCAGGCCCGCATCAATGGCACGCTCGATCACGTGGCGCGGCGGTCGGTTCGACTCTGCCGGGGGCGGGTCGGCCTGATTCCCGTAATGTTCTTCTTTCTCGGCGCTGTGCTGGCGACGCTGGGTCCAGGGAATATCGCCGTGGCCGCCCTGCTGGCGCCCATCGCGATGAGCGTCGCCGGAGAGTTCGGCATCCCGGCCTTCCTGATGGCAATCATGGTGGGCAATGGCGCCAATTCCGGATCGCTGTCACCGTTTGCGCCCACCGGCATCATCGTGAATAGCCTGATGGAACGTATCGGGCTCGCAGGGCATGAGTGGTTCACTTGGTGGTACTGCTTTTCTGGGCACGCTGTGGTGGCGTTCGCGGGTTACGCCGTGCTAGGCGGTCTGCGGCTGCTCCGCCAGCCGCGAAGCGCCGAAGTGGAGACCACCGACACGCCTTTTGACTGGCGCCACGTACTCACCCTGGCCGTCATTGTCACGATGCTGGCGGCGGTGGCCTTCGCGCGGGCGCCGATCGGGATGGCCGCCATCGCCGGCGCGCTGGTTCTGGTATTTGCCCGCGCGGCCGACGACGGCGAAGCGATCAAGCAGATGCCCTGGAGCACGATCCTGATGGTGTGCGGCATGACCGTGCTGATCTCGATTCTCGAGCGTACGGCCGGCATCGATCTGCTCGCCTCGCTCATGGCGCGCGTCTCCACGCCCACATCCGCGCCGGGCGTGTGCGCCTTCATCACCGGGCTCATTTCGGCCTACTCCAGCACCTCGGGCGTTGTGTTGCCCGCCTTTCTCCCCGTCGTTCCCAGCCTTGTGCGGGAGTTGGGCGGCGGCGACGCCTTCTTCATCGCCACCTCGATGAACGTGGGCGGCCACCTTGTCGACGTTTCCCCACTCTCCACCATCGGCGCCCTCTGCATCGCCTCGGCCGCGAAGGACGTCGACACGCGCCGCCTGTTCCATGCCATGCTCGCCTGGGGCATGTCGATGACCGTCATCGGCGCGATCCTGTGCTGGCTGTTTCTACGCTAACCGCGCGGGCGCGCAGTCGGGCTAAGCTGGTGAGGTCTTGCTCACACTGCTGCTGGTTGCCGTTGCCGTATCCGCCGCTGTCGGCCTGTACGCCCATGCGGTGTCAGCCCCCGTGGTGGAGCAACCTCGCCGCGGATATGGCGTGCCGCCGCCTGACCCGCGCGCCGAATCGCTGCTGCGCAGGCTCCCCTTCTTCCGCGATGAGGAATTGCTCGAACTGATTCCGAAGCTCGCCGTGTGCCGCCCGCCCACGCCATGGCCCCGCGGAATGGTGGAGCGCGCACTCGCGCAGTCCGGCGCGGGGATGCAACTGCGGCAGCAGATTTGGGATCGCTTCGCAGGCTACCAGGAACTGCCTACGGCGCTCATCCACTGGCATCATGGATCGCGGCTGCGGCTGAACATGGGCAGCGAGCTCAGCCACAGCCTGTTCGTTCTGGGCGCCTTCGATCCGAATGAGTTCGCCTTCCTGGAAACGTTCCTGCAACCAGGCATGGTGTTCGTCGACGGCGGTTCGCATGAGGGGGTCTATTCACTATTCGCGGCGCTGCGGACTGCTCCCGGCGGCCGTGTGATCGCCTTTGAGCCGAGCGCACGAGAGCGCGCCAGCTGGCAGGCCAACATGGAGTTGAACCACTGCCAGGCCACTCTGATTCCAGCCGCGCTGGGGCAGGCCGAAGGCGAGGCGACGCTCGTTGTCGCCCAGGGGCAGCGGTCAGGCCACAACACGTTGGGCGCATTCGTGTGGGGGGGCGTGGAGGAAGCACGCCGCGAACGCGTGCCGGTGCGCAGCCTGGATCACGTCGCAGAGGAACTCGCGCTGACGCGCATGGACCTTCTCAAGCTCGACATCGAAGGAGCCGAAACGCAGGCACTGCGCGGCGCGGCCCGAGTTCTGCGCGAGTTCCGGCCCACGCTCCTTTTGGAAGTGTCGCCGCGCAGCCTCGCCGCGCAGGGCTCAAGCCGTGACGAGTTGCTGGGGCTGCTCGATGAGTCGGGCTATGATTTGTTCTCGTTTGACTATTGGACCGGTGAGCTCATCGCGGGCCACTCCAATCCCGGCGGCGAGAACCTGGTGGCGCGTCCGCGCCCGATCATCACCGGCGACGCGGCGAGCGCCGCGTAGTCTAATAAGAGAGCCATGCCGCTTTCCCGCCGCTCGGTTCTCACGCTGCCTGCCGCTTTCGCCGCCCGCTCCTGGGCCGCGCCCATTGACTACCGCGATTACTCGCGCTGCCTGCCTGACTACCTTGCCCGCCTTGCCCGCGAGGCTGCCGCCAAGCGCGCCGCCGCGCTCGACGCCTGCACCACGCCGGCCCTGATCCGCGCCCGCCAGAAGCATGTGCGCGAGAGCTTCTGGTCGCTCATCGGCGGCCAGCCCGAGCGCACGCCGCTCAACATTCGAACCACCGGATCTTTCACGCGCGAGAACTACACGGTGGAGCATCTCGTCTACGAATCACGTCCCGGCCTGCTCATCGCGGCTAATTTGTATCTGCCCAAATCCGGCGAACAGCGGCTGCCCGGCGTGCTGTTTCAGATGGGCCACTCCCTGAACGGCAAGGCGGCGGCGCTCTATCAATACTGCATCCAAGGCCTCGTTCAACTGGGCTTTGCCGTGCTCGCCTTTGATCCGATGGGACAGGGCGAGCGTGTTGCCTATCCCGATCCGGAGACCGGCCTCACGCGGCTGCGCTCGGCTGACAACGAGCACACCTATCCTGGCAAGCAACTGATCCTGGGAGGCGACACCGCGACGCGACTCCAGACCTGGGACTCCGTTCGTTCGCTCGACGTGCTCGCCTCGCATCCGCGCGTTGACCCCAAGCGCCTTGCCTCCACGGGCAACTCGGGCGGCGGCACCACCACGATGTTTCTCTCAGCGGTGGACGACCGGCTCGCCTGCGCCGCCCCCGCCTGTCCCAATACGGAGAACCATGCGCTGGCCCGGTTGAATGGTCCAGGCTCGGTGGACGACGCCGAGCAGTGTATTCTCGATGGCCCGTCGAAGACCATCGACCGCTGGGACCTGCTGCATCCCCTGGCACCGAAACCTTTGCTCATCCTCGTCAGCGCACGCGACTGGTTCGGCACCTACTCGCCCGACTACCTCACCAACGGCCGCGCTGAGTTCGCACGCCTGCAGGCTTTCTACAAGACTCTGGGCGCGGCAGCGGAAAATCTGCAATGGTACGAGTCGCCGCTACCGCACGGCCTCGGCTACAACGTGCGTTTGGAGATTTACAACTTCCTGCTGCGCCACCTGCAAGGACGCACCACGCGCCTCGACAAGGAGCCGCCGACCTCCGCCGAGCCCGACGCCACGCTGTTCGCGGCGCAAGGGAACGTCGCCAAGCTCAACTCGAAAACACCCTTCGTGCTGGCGCGCGAGTTGAGCGCGACCATCCAGACGCCGCCCGCCTCACCCTCGCTGCCGAGGACGCTGGCCGACGCGCTGCGTCTTGACCCGCCGTCCAACAAGCCGCCACGCGTGCTGGGCCGTGTGACCTCGCGCGGTTGCGACGCTGAAGCGATCGAGATCGACGTAACCGCCGAGGTCACCGTCCCGGCCTGGGTCTTCCGACCGCGCGTGTCCACGACGAAGCCGCCACTCATCCTGCTCGAACCTTCGGGCCGTAGCGTCAACTGGGGCGAGGACTCTCTCTACCAGCAGTTGGCCGCTGCAGGCCGCCTGGTCATCGCGCCGGATCTGCGCGGCCTGGGCGACCTCCGACCGGAGCTCTCCCGCCACGGCTTTGGCAACGCCGTGCGCCATCAGGATGAGAACGCCTACGCGTGGGCCTCCATGATGCTGGGCCGGCCGCTGCTTGGCCAGCGCGTTTCCGACATCCTGGCCGTTGTCCGCGCAGCCACGGCGCTGTATGGTTCGAACACGGTCCACGTGGCGGCACTCTCACACCTCACCGTGCCCGCGCTGTGCGCCGCCGCGCTTGAGCCGAGGATCGCTTCGCTCCACCTCTCGCGCCATCTCGTTTCATGGCGCTCGCTGGCCACTAATGAGCAGTACAGCCATCCGTTCGCGAACTTCCTTTATGGCATCCTGCGCCTGACGGATTTGCCGCAGATTGCCGCTTCGGTGGCGCCGCGCCCCATCACGATCACGGCCGTGTCCGACCCCACGGCGACATCGCTCTACAGCTCCTCCAACGTGAAGTTTGTGGACACACCGCCGTGGTCGCTGGCGACGTTCGGCGCTTAAAGGGCGCCACTCCGCACCCTCTCCCATCGCGTTTCGAGCACCATGTCGTCGCGAAAGTTCTCCCATCGCAGATCCACGCCGCGCGCGGCCTCGATCGCCCGCCTGGGAATGAAGCCGATGAGTTCACTGCCTTCTATCCGAACACCGCGCGCCGCGGCCGCATCGCGCACCGCTTGAAACGCGACGTGGAGCGGAGTCACCTCAAAGTCGGTGAGGTTCATGGAAACCTGCACGATGCCTCGCGAATGCAACTCGAGCCCCAGAGCCTTCACGCAGGGAAGCCCGCCTGAGCTTTCCCGCACTTCGCGGGCAATGGCCTTGGCAACGCTAAGATCACCGCTGGCCAGATTCACGTTGCAAGCGATGAGGAACTTGCGAGCCCCCACCGCCGTGCAGCCGGCCGAGGGATGGCGTCCCAGGCCCACATCGGGCGCTCCGGCACGGGGCGACCGGACAAAGGCCAGGTTGCGCCGCACCGCGGTCCGCGCCGCTGCTTCGTAGAGGAAGCAGGGCACGCCGAGATCCTCCCACAGGCGCTTCGCGGCACGTTCAGCCAGTTCGACACACAGCCCCATCGGAGCTCCTTCGAGGGGAACGAACGGCAGCACATCGAGCGCGCCGATGCGCGGATGAACACCCGTGTGCGTAGCCAGATCGATGCGCTCAACCGCCACGCGCGCCGCGGCGAGCGCGGCATCGAGCACGGCCTCGGGCGGTCCGGCAAAGGTGAGCACGCAGCGGTTGTGGTCCACGTCGGCGGTTTGGCCGAGTAAGAACACGCCGCTCACCCCGCTCACCGCCGCGACCAGAGCCGCCACCACGCCGGCATCCCGGCCCTCGGAGAAATTCGGGACGCATTCGACCATCGCTTCGGGCCGGGCGCTCATACCGACTCCAGACGCGGATAGATCACCTGCCCGCGCCGCAGCGCCATCCCGACGGGATTCACGCCGAAGTGCAGGGGAATCTCACGATAATCGGACGCGTTCATAATCAGCAGGTCAGCCGATTTGCCCACCTCCAACGAACCGGCTTCGGCGGCCAGACCGAGCACATGGGCGGCGTTGATGGTGGCGGCGGTGAGCGCCTCGGCCGGCGACATGCGTGATCGGGAGCAGGCAAGCGAAATCACCATCGGCATGGAGGGGGTGGGACTCTCCAGCGGATGATAGCCCGTGGAGAGCGCCAGCGCCACACCGGCATCGATCAGTTCGCGAGCCGCTTCGGCCTCCTCGCAGCCGCCGTGGAATCCGGCCCCGGGCGTGAGCACCGCCACAGAGTCGCTGCCCCCCAGCAGGCCCAGCGGATGCGTCAAATGGCGGATGCCGGAGACGCTGGCGGCGCCCTCAGGCAGCCGGTCCACATCGCCCCGGACACGCACATGCACCGCCATGCCCAGCGCCCGGACCGAAGCCGCATAGCGCGCGGCCACCTCAACCGGCAGCGCCTCGCCGCCAACGGCCACATCCACCCGGTCCGCTAGTTTCTTCCTGACGAGCAGGGGCAACAGATCGGTGCTCAGCCACTCCGCATACTCGGCGGCTCGCGCGGTGAATTCAGGGGCCACGCCAAGCGCGCCGCCAAAGCTCGGAACGATGCGCACCGGCCTCTCATCCAGGCCGGCCAGCACCCGAAGCGCACGCAGCTCGCTCACATCGTCCAGACCAGCGCCGGAGGTCGCACCGAGTGAGGTCGTCCCATAGCGCCACATGGCGCGGAGTTGCCGCTTGCCTTCCAGTTCCAGGCGCTGCGCGGAATAGCCGCGCATGGAGCGTGCCGCTTCCAGCACGATATGGGCGCGCTCGCCGGGCTCTGGGAACCGTCCGAGGAGGCAGCGTGCCTCGTAGTCGTCGAGCGGCGCAGGCGGGGCGAGCGGATGCGTTTGGACATCCACGAAGCCAGGCATCACCACCCGCCCCGACGCATCGAGTTCCTCCGCATCGCGAGCGGCCGCCAGCATTTCCACGCGTCGGCTCGGCCCCACCTCTTGAATCACGCCATCGACGATGAGAAGCGCACCGTCGGCAATGAGGCCCAGGGAGCGCATCTCGGCGCCGCGCACTGGCTGGTTATGGGACCGCATGGTCAACAACTGCCGCGCCCCACGCACCAGGATGGTCCTCGGGGCCTCGGTCGCCTCGGGTCCTTGGGATCTCCGTCTGCTCACTGCGCTACCAACACCCCAGGCGGTCCGGCGTCGAACTCCACCGCATCCGACGTCGCCGCAATCCTGCCACCTGATGTCCCTGCCATGTCGTCGTGCCCAGCCCCAGTCTCCATCGCGGATCGCTCCCCTGCGCGCAGCGTCGACGAGGCGCCTGCAACGAGGCTCGATCGTTCCGCTTTCGAAAATCTCTCGTGGACACGGCCTGCGTCCGAACCCGCACGGCGGAGGATCCCGGCCCGCCCACGCTCCACGACCGAAGCACGGCGGATGCATCCCATCGCATACCATCACAAGTATATGCGTCCTCGCGACTATGGCAAGAAACTGCTGGCCAGGAAAAAGAAGCCGCCGAAGGCCGGCAAAGCCGCGAAGGTGGCGGCAGCGGCCGCACAGCGAGGCTCGACGGCGCCCCGGTCGCCGGCCGCGGCAAGTCAGCGCGACCCCGCTCCGCCTGCCCGCCCCGTTCGCCCCGCCCGCTCTCCTCGCCACACCGAAGACTCGGCGCCACCCCCAACATCGGCGTCCCCCGGCGCGAAAAAGACGCTGGACCGCATCCTCTCCAAAGCGGGGCTCGGTTCGCGCACCGAGGCCACTGACTGGATCCGGGAAGGCCGTGTGAAGGTGAATGGCCGCGCCGTCACCTCGATCGACATGTGGATCCATCCCAAGCGCGACAAGGTGACCCTGGATGGCGCGCCGGTCCGCGAAGGGGCCAAGCTCTACATCCTGCTGAACAAGCCGAAAGGCTACCTGACCACATACAAAGATCCGGAGGGCCGGCCCACGGTGTACCAGCTGCTGAAGGGGGTGCCGGGGTTCGTGGGCACGGCGGGACGGCTCGACATGGACACCTCGGGCCTGCTGATTCTCACCAACGACACCAGCTTTGCCGACTTCATCACCAGCCCCATTTCGCACGTTCCCAAGACCTACCTGGTCAAGTCCTCGTCGCGGCTCAGCGACGAACAACTGGAGTCGCTGCGCAAAGGCCTCAACCTGGAAGACGGCCCGACACGCCCCGCTGCTGTCACCCGATTGCGCGACTCGGAGAAGTACACGCATTTTGAGATCACGATCACGGAGGGCCGCAATCGCCAGGTGCGCCGCATGGTGGAGGCGGTGGGCAGCAAGGTGCTGAAACTGGTGCGCGTCAGCATCGGGCCCATTTCGCTGGCCGGACTGACGATCGGCGCGTGGCGCGAACTCACCACCGCTGAGGTGCGCTCGCTGGTGGCGATACGTGAAAAGGAAGAGGCACAGTGAGCCGCCCGCACGCAGCCATGCTCGGCTTGTTTTTCGGAGTGCTCGCCTGGTCAGGCTACCGCCCTCACGATACCTTCACCTGGGTTCTCGAAGTGACGCCCGCGCTGTTGGGCCTGGCCATCGTGGCGGGCCTGTGGAACCGCTTCCGTTTCACCGATTTTGTCTACTGGTGGATCGCCCTTCACTGCGTCGTGCTGATGGTGGGCGGCAAGTACACCTACGCCGAGATGCCGTTGTTTAACTGGTTGCGAGATGAGTTCGGACTGGCGCGCAACTACTACGACCGGCTGGGCCATTTCATGCAGGGCTTTGTGCCCGCGTTGATTGCCCGCGAGGTGCTGCTGCGCCTCGGCGTCATCGCCCGGCCGCGCTGGCTGAATCCGATCATTGTTGCCATCGTGCTGGCCTTCAGCGCCGTGTATGAGTTTGTCGAGTGGTGGGTTGCGCTGGCCACCGGAGAGTCGGCAACGGCGTTCCTCGGCACGCAAGGCGACCCCTGGGACACGCAGTGGGACATGTTTATGTGCACCACCGGGGCCTGCCTGTCGCTGCTGCTGTTGTCCGGCGTTCACGCCCGTGCCATGGAGCGCAAGGCGCGCGGTTAGCCCGCGGCCAGCAGGTCGGCCGCCGTGCGATACGTCACCGCGTGCGCCGCCACGGTCAATTGGATGGGGTCGGAATAGCCCCCGCCCATCGTCACCACAACCGGCACGCCCAGCGCCCGCGCCCATTCGAACACCGCCCTGTCACGGGCAGCCATGCCTTCGGGCGAAACGTTCAACTTCCCCAATTTGTCGCTCGCCAGCGCGTCCACGCCGGACTGGTAGAACACCACCTCAGGCGCGAAGCCGCCGGCGTGGCGCAGCGCTTCGGCCACGCTCGACAGGTACTCCTCGTCACCGGCGCCGTCCTCCAATTCGATATCGATCACCGAGCGCTGCTTGCGGAACGGGAAGTTGTTTTTCCCGTGCACGCTCACCGTCATCACCTGCTCGTCGCCGGCGCACATCGCGGCCGTGCCGTCGCCCTGGTGCACATCGAGATCGACCACCGCCACCCGCCGCACCCACCCCTCGTCGCGGGCCCAAGTGATGGCCACGGCGATGTCGTTGAACACGCAATAGCCCGACCCCTCGGCGTAGAAGGCATGGTGTGTGCCGCCGGCGAGAGTGCCGCCAAACCCGCTCCGCCGCGCCGCATCAGCCGCTGCCAGTGTACTGCCGGCGCTGGCCAGCGTTCGCTCCACCAACCCCTGCGACCAGGGAAAGCCGATCTTGCGCATCGCCGCCGCGCCGAGCGCTCCTTCACAAAACGCGCGCACATAGCCGGGGTCATGTGCCCGCGCGATGACCGTGGCGGCGGCAAGCGGGGCGGCGTGAAAACGAAACCGGCTGTCGCGCTGCAACTCCTCGCGCAACAGCCGGTATTTGTCCTTTGGAAACCGGTGCCCTTCGGGCAGCGGCAACGCATAATGGTCCGTATAGAAGAGGTCGAGCAACCGCCGGGCCTTCGGCTTACCGCTTCGTCAGGTCGCGAATGTAGATGTCCTTGAACCGCATGTTGCCCTCACCGCCGGAATGCAATTGCAGGGCGATGTAGCCGTCGAACGACTTCGGCGTGGGATCGGTGAAATCGATCATCTCCACACCGTTCAGCACGGCCACATAGCGATTGCCTTCGACCTTGATCTGGTAATCGTTCCAGTCCGACTGGCGCACCACGCCGCCCTTCTCCGGGGCCGGCCAGACGATCCACTGCCGGCCGTCGCCATACACGCCGCCGGTGTGCTGGTTGATGTTGCAGTCGATCTCGAACTGCAGGCCCTGGCTCACCGCGGCCGTTCCTGGCTTAAAGTCGACATGGAAGAAGACCCCGCTATTCCCCTTCCCCTCGCACTTAAACCGCAGAGACATGTGGAAGTCGACGTACTTCTTCTCGGTCTGCAGGTAGCCGTAGTCTTTGCCCAGCGCCTCGCCGTGAATGGTGCCATCCTCCACCACCCACTTCTCCTTGCCGATCACTGTCCACCCCGTCAGAGTCTTGCCATCGAAGAGTTGAACCCAGTCAGCACCCGGCAGCGGCGCGCGTTGCGGGCGAGATTGAGCGAAGGTTGACGAGGCGAGCAGCAGGCCGAGCGCTGCCAAGGGAATCGTTCTCATGCGTGTTAGTGTAACGCTAACCAATTGGCGCTGGCGTACCGTGCCCTGACGCATCCTGTACGCTTGTGAAGTCATGAGTCTCGGCGACATCACGAAGCAGATCGCGAAAGAGGTAGTGGGCGCACAGGTGGATGAGGTGCTGGGCAACGTGCGCGGCCAGGAGGCCAAGCCGGAGTCCGCCGCGGGCGCAATCGAAGCTCCGGCCGCCCTCATCATGGCCGAGGTGCAGAAGATGCAGGCCGCGCTCAAGGACGACAAGGAACTGCTGGTGCAATGCGCAGCGGCCGGGGAAAGCCTGCGCGTGGTGGAACTGTTTGCGCCCTCTTCGCAGATTCTCGTCATGACGACCCTCGATGCCGACCGCACCGTTTCCCGCGTTGTCGCCGGAGCGGCTTCGGTCCAGCTTGTCTGCAAGCCGATCGCGGTGAAGGAAGGCGCAAAACCGCTTCGCCTTCGCTTTGTCACGGCCAAGCCCTAACCGGCGTCGCGAGGCTGGTTGACCCGATCGTCACCAGCTCTTCATGGCGTTTTGATGGCGAGTCTCTACGCTGGCCTAGTATGAGGTCACTTGCTTGCGCACTGCTATTTCTCCCTGTCATTCTGTTTGCACAATCCAACGCCACCGACGCCGCTCTTGATGGTTATGTCCTGGACGAATCCAGAGCCGTCGTCCCTGTCGCCAAGGTTGTTGCCCGCAATGTACGAACAAACATCGAATCCGCAGCGACCGCTAACGGTGATGGCTATTACCGATTCCCGTTGCTGCGCATCGGCGAATATGAACTGCGCGCCGAAGCCGCCGGTTTCTCCGAGTTCCGCCAGACCGGCATCCGCCTCGCCGTCGGCCAGCAGGCGCGCGTCGATATCGTCCTAAAGGTCGGCACCGCCGCCGAAACCGTCACCGTCACGGCCGATGCCGCCCTTGTCGCGGTTGGCGAGGTTGCCCAGGGCGAGGTGCTCAATGAACGCGCCGTCCGCCAACTGCCCATCACCTCGCGCAACGTGTACAACTTCCACCTGCTCGGTCCGGGCGTGAAAGGCATCCCCTCCACCGGCTTCGGCACCACGCAGTTCACCTTCGGCGGTCACAACCGCTCCACCTGGACTGTCGACGGACTGGACAACTCCCAGCGCCGCACCAACCGCCAGATTCGCCTCGTGATCTCAACGCCTGAATCCGTCCAGGAGATGCAGGTTCTCTCCGGCGCCTACAGCGCCGAGTTCGGGCGCGCCGCGGGCGGTGTGATCAACGTCATCAGCCGCTCCGGCTCGAACGAGTTCCACGGCTCCGGCATGGGCCTGTACCGCCCCGTCGAGACGTCGGCCCGCTCACCGCTGGCGGCGCGAAGAGCGAACCAAAGCTGGTACATGGTGGCGGGTAACCTTGCCGGCCCGCTGAAGAAGGACAAGCTCTTCTTCTTCATCAACGACGAATTCAATCCGCTGAAGATTCCGCAACCGGTCACCATCGCGCCAGCGGCAGCCGCCGCCCTCAAACTCTCGCCCGCGGACCTCGCCGACTCGCCGTTCGGCGAGACGTTCCACACCCCCAGCGCGAAACTGAACTTCTACCTGAATTCGAAAAATAGCGGCTTCCTCCGCTACAACCGGTTCACCAACGATCAGCCCGGCGGCGGCGGCGGCCTCACCGCCATCAGCCGCAGTCTCACCTTCGAGGACCGCATGAACGGAGGCGCCGCCCAATTGGCCACCGTCGTCTCTCCCAGCCTGATCAACGAGCTGCGCTTCGGCATCAACCGCCGCGCCGAAGGCCGCGGCACCTACGTCCCCGGCCAGCCCAATGGCGCCCAGATCAACATCACGGGCGTGGCCAACTTCGGCGTCAATCCGCTGGCTGGTTCCAACAGCGTGGAAACCTCCACCCAGATCATCGACAACATCACCTTGACCCGCGGCCGCAACACGATCAAGGCCGGCATCGACTACCAGACGACATCGTTTGACATCACCAGCGCCCTCACCCGCCTCTTTACCTTCGGCGGGCTCACCGCCGCCGCAGGTCGCCCCGCGGTCACTCCTCTTGACCAGTTTCTTCGCGCACAGGCCGGCGAAATCGACCCCGCCACCGGGCGCCGCTACACCTACACTCAGCTTCAACAGCAATTGGGCGAAAACACCGTCGCGCTGCGCTATCACTTCGTCAACTTCTTCGTTCAGGATGAATGGCGTCTCACTCCGGGCTTCACGCTCAACTTCGGCGCGCGCTACGAACTCATGCTGAATCCCGTGCTCGATGAACAGGCACCCTATGAACTGTCTCGCCGCGTGAATAACGACACCAATAACATCGCCCCCCGCTTCGGCTTCTCCTGGTCGCCCTTCTCGAACAGCCGCACGGTTCTTCGCGGCGGGTATGGCATGTTCTACGACAATCCCAGTCTCGCCAACAGCGCCAACGGCGCGCTCGTGAATGGCCGGCGAGTGCTGAGCTACGTTGTCCCCGGCTCCGACGCCCGCGCTCCGCTCTATCCCAACCTCCTCGCCACGGGCGACCCCACGTTCCAGACCCCGCCCAGCATCACCGCCTTCGCACTCGATCTGCAGGTGATGTATGGTCACAATGCCAGCCTCCAACTGGAACATGAGGTCGTGCGCAATCTCGCCGTCAACCTGCAGTACAGCTTCTGGGGCCACCGCTTCGCCCCCTACTCGCGCGACATCAACCTCAGCGCGCCTGTCGGAACCCTCGCCGACGGGCGGCCCATCTACCGCGGCTCGGCCGGACGACCCGACTCCCGCTTCCGCGCCATCAACCTGTTGGAGTCGGGCGCCAACAACAACTACAACGGGCTCGACCTGACCATCACCAAGCGCTTCAGCCGCGGATTGCAGCTCTCCACCACCTGGTCCTGGTCACACGCCATCGCCGAGGGCAACCTGGAGGGCGGCTCTCTCACCGACCCTTCCAACCGCGGCATTGACAAAGGCAACGCCAACGCCGATGTGCGGCATAACTGGATTCTGCAGCAGCTCTGGGCGCCTGAATTCGACACACCGGCCATGAAGTGGTTCAACGGCTTCGAGCTCTCCTCGGTGGTCTTCTTTAACTCCGGCTATCCCATCAACGCCACCGTCGGACAGGACCTGAACCAGGACCTGGTCATCAACGACCGAGCGCCCTTCCGCATGTTCAATGGCTTTCAGGGCCCGCGCTTCTTCCAAGTCGACTTCCGCCTCACGCGCCGTATTCGTTTCGGTGACCGCCACTCGCTGGAACTGATCGCCGAATCGGAAAATCTCACGAACACCCTCAACGCCAACTGCTCCATCGCCGGCTGCACGGGAGCCGTCGTCAACCGCGAAGGCGCCGCCGACTTCGGCCGCATCACCGCCACCCGCCCTGGCCGCAACTTCCAGTTCGGCATGAGGTACAGCTTCTAATGCGTCCCCAACTGCTCGTGGCCGCCCTGCTCGTGGCCGCGCAAATCGCCGCCGGCTGGGGGGTGCGCGGCCACCACACCGTGAACCGCGCCGCCGTGCGCACCCTGCCCGCCGACGGACCGGCATTTCTGAAGGCGCACGAGGACTGGATCGTCTATCTCTCGACGATCCCCGACACCTGGCGTTATCCCATGGAGCCCACTCTCAAGATCATCGAGGACCCCAACCATGGCTGGTTCAAAGAGCAGTTTTCGATGCTCAAGGAGATCCCCCGCTCGCGCTACGAGTTCGTCTTCGCTCTCGACGCCGAGCGCCGTAAACTCGCCGCCACCAATCCCGAAGCGGCGAAGCTGACGAACGTGCGTTGGACCGGCACGCTTCCCTACGCCGCACAGGAGACTTTCGAGCAGTTGCGCACTTCGATGCGCCGCTACCGCATGATGAAACAGCGCGGCGAAGAGACGAAGCTCGTGGAATGGGAGATCGCCTCCTACATGGGCCGCCTCGGCCACTACACCGGCGACGGCGCTCAGCCCCTGCACGACTCCGTCCACCACGATGGCTGGGCCGGGGATAACCCCAAGGGCTACACGCGCGAGCCGCGCATCCATGGCCGTTTTGAATCGCAGTTTGTCGACCTCATTGAGGTCACGGCAGAGGATGTGATCGGCCGCGTTGCCGCTCCCAAGCGGCTCGCCGATCCCTTCGTGTCGATTCTCGCGCACCTGGACAAGGCCTTCTCGCGCGTGGAGGAGGTGTACGAGTTGGATAAGTCCGGCGCGCTGGCCGACAAGGAACACAAGGCGGCCCGTGAGCTGGTGTATGAGCGGCTCGCCTCGGGCGCGGAGCTGCTGCGCGATCTCACCTACACGGCGTGGGTGGAAAGCGGGGAACCGGTCAACTTCAACCGGGCCAACAACCCCATCGACCCGAAGCATTCACGATACAATCCGGCAACAGGCACGGCCCCGCCCGGAGAGCCCGTCAAACAGTGACCCGCCGATTCGTCATTCTCGCCGCCTGCGCCGCGCTGCTTGCCGCGGAGCCCGCGCGCAGGCCTCTCGATCTTCGCGACCCGGTTCTCGAGAAAAACTTCTACGTGCTCATGCTCCTCAACCGCGAGCCGGCGGCGCTGCGGTCCGCCTCACTGACCACGCTCACGCAGTCGAAAGTGCAGGCCTTGCGGGCGCTCGAGCGCGATCCCCGCCCGCTGCTGTTCACGCCGGCCGAGATCGACATGGTCTCCTCCGCGCTTACCCAACTCCCGGCGGCCACCTTGTCGCGCGTCGCCACGGCCCTGCGCGCCTCGGGCCATTCCATCCGCAACGAGTCGCTCGCCGACGGGGCGCTTCTGGCCAAAGCCTGGATAGAGGCCGCGGGCCGGCTCAACCTCGCCATCGAGGTCTACGGCCTTGGCAAGCCGCCGCGCTACCCGGCCATCGACTCGGTGTCCTTTGATGCGAATTCGGAATCCTACCGGCGCCTGCTCCACATTCTCGCCACCGTCGAAAGCGAACGCGAGGATCTCGACCGCGCGTTCTTCACTCCCACGCTTCACTACGCCCTGGCCCTCATGCGGGCCAACCAGCGCGATGAGGCGGGCCGCTTCGAGCCCATGGAAAAAGGCGAAAACGCCGCCGCCTATTCCCGTATCGCGTCCATCGACTGGAAGCGCTACCCCTACTCGGCCATCATCGTTCCGGGCTCAGGCACCGATCGGGTCGGCTTGCCATCTCGCCCTGGGGACGCGCCCGCGCCGCCCTTGCCGCCCGCCGCTATCAGGAAGGCAAGGCTCCCTTTCTGATCGTTTCCGGCGGCTTCGTCCACCCCAACCAGACGCCGCACTGCGAGGCCATCGAAATGAAGCGCGTGCTCATGGCCGAGCACGGCGTTCCCGCTGCCGCCATCCTCATTGATCCGCACGCCCGCCACACGACCACCAATCTCCGCAATGCCGCCCGGCTGCTCTATCGCTATGGTTTCGCCTTTGATAAACCGGCCTTGATCACGACCGACCTCTATCAGAGCGGCTATATCTCCGCCCAGGGCTTTGCCGCGCGGTGCACCAAGGAACTCGGGTACCAGCCCGGCACTCTGGGGAAGCGCATCACGCCCTCCGACATCGAGTGGACCCCCAGCACTGCTTCCTTGCAGACCGACGACGTGGACCTTCTCGATCCCTAACCCGCTATTCGTACCGCAGGGCCTCGACGGGGTCTAATTGCGCCGCTTTCACCGCCGGCCAGACACCGAAGAAGACGCCCACAAACACGCTGACTCCAAGTCCGGCCACCACCGCCGCCATGGGCACTTCGCTCGGCAACGACGGCACCAGCACGCCCACCAGCATGGTGACGAAAAAGGCGAACACAAGGCCGACGACACCGCCCAACCCGGTCAACGTAATCGCTTCCATGAGGAACTGCACGATGATGTCGAACTTTCGCGCGCCAATCGCCTTGCGAATCCCGATCTCGCGCGTGCGCTCGGTCACGCTCACCAGCATGATGTTCATCACGCCGATTCCCCCCACCAGCAGCCCCAGGCCGGAAATGGCAATCGAGACGATCAGGATCACGCCGGTCAGCGAATCGAATTGGGCAATGATCTGGTCGGCCGTGGAAATACTGAAATCGTCCGGCTGCCCCGTCGGCACGCGGCGCATCCGGCGAAGTGCGGCTTTGATCTCCTCCATCGCGGATTCTCTTTGCCCCTCGCGCGCCTGAAACGTGATCAGATAGCGATCCACACCCGGATAGCGCATCTCCACGGTGCGCCTGGGGACGGTGATCTGCGTATCGAGCCCGTTCTCGCCAAAGAAGCCTCCCTTGGCCAGCGCCATCACGCCCACGCACCGGAACTCCGCGCCATCGAGCATAAAGGTCTTGCCCGCCGCGCCGCCGGTGGGAAACAGAGCGTCGGCGATGTTGGCGCCCAGCACGGCCACCTTGTCGCCACGCGCCGCCTCCGACGGCGTGAAAACACGGCCCTCTTTCAGCTCGCGCGGCACGACTAGGAAGGCCTCATAATCGTCGCCAACCAGGGAAAGATTGTCGCTCTCAAAGCCCGGCACCTTTGCCGCCAAGGGACGCCCGTTGACAATCATGGGTGGGAACACCGCCACCGCGGCGCGCAGGATGGAGGGCGACAGGCGCGTCACCATCTCGGCATATTCGGGCTTGATCGGCTTTCGCCGCCGTTCATTCAACTTGCCTTCGCCCCGTGGCTCACCGCTCACCTTGGACACGAAGATGTTGTTCGGCCCGAACTCCTCGAAGAACACCACGATGCCCTTGCGCAACCCCGTCAGCAGGCTCGACACGGTGATCACCGTGGTGATGCCAATGACGATTCCGAGAATGGTTAGCCCAGAGCGGAAGCGGTGGGTCCACACCGAGTCCAGAGCCATATTGAAGTTTTCCCGCGTCGATAGCTGCATCCGCGCTTCTCCCTCCTACTCGGCCCGCAACGCCGCCACCGGGTCCATCCGAGCCGCCCGCCGCGCCGGGTACCAACCCGACAGGATCCCCGCCAGGCTCGAAACAAGGATCGAAATCACCACGTAGGGCAGCGTAATCGGAAGCGCCACCTCCATCACCATGCCCAGGATGAACGACGCCAGCGCGCCCAGCGCCAACCCCAGCACGCCCCCCACCGAGGCAAGAATGGTCGCCTCGGTGAGAAACTGCAGCATGATGTCGCTCGATCGCGCGCCGAGCGACTTCCTTACTCCGATCTCCCTCGTCCGCTCGGTCACGCTGACCAACATGATGTTCATGATGACAATGCCGCCGACGACGAGCGAAATGGCCGTAACCGGCACCACCACGGCGGCAATCACGCCGAGAATCTGATCAATGAACCCACGGATGGCGTCCGGGGTCAGCGTGTCGAAGTTGTCCTCCGCTCCCGGCTTTGCCTTGAACCTGGTGCGCAACGCCACACGCGACACATCCAGCGCCGCATCGAAGTCCAACCCTGATTCCGGCCGGGGCTTGGCAAACACCGCCATCGACCGGTCATTTCCGTAAAGGCGTTTGAACACCGGCGCCGGGATATAGACCTGGTTGTCCTGCGACTGTCCGCCCGTGGAGCCGAGCTTTTCCTGCATACCGATGATGAGGAAATCAAAACCGCGAATGCGAATCTTCTTGCCGATGGGCGAGGCTCCCAGGAATAACTTCTCGCGAATATCCTGCCCGATGGTGGCCACGTACTGGCGTGTGTCTTCCTCCTGTTGCGAGAAAAACCGCCCCTCCTCGATGGCTACATCGCGGATCTGCGCCAGTTCCGCCGAAACGCCGAGTATGATGGCGGACTCATAGGAAGCCGTATCGGTCTTCACGTCCTCGATGCGGTTCCGATAGGGAGAGTAGAGGATGTCCTCACCAGTCGTCATCCGGAGATATTCGATGTCTTCTTCGCGGATCGGCTTGTTCTTTCTCAGCTTTGCGGCCCGCTCGGAACGCGTCATTCGGCCGACGTTGGCCACTTGCGCAATTAGGTAGGAGTCAGTCCCGAATGCCTTAGCCGTACTGGACTCAGCGTAGACCCCTAAGCCGTCAATGGCCGCGCCGACCATCACCACGCTGGCCACGCCAATGATCATTCCGAGTAAAGTCAACGCGCTGCGCAACTTATGGGCGCGGATGGAATCGATGGCGAGCCCAATAGCGGTCGCGGCGATCGTGAAAAATGGTGACCGCGATGGGCGTGAGGTACTGGGCATGAGGTATTTTTGGCCTAGACTATTAGATGTTGCCGCATCCAAAAGGGTGTAGCAAACTGGACTTCACCAGGATACGGGCTGCACGGCGAAGTGCGAAAGTCCGGCCGGGTTGATTTTCGAGAAATATGTTGGGAACCGTGACACGAAATGGGAACGAAGTGGGCAGGTGGGCTGCCCCCCATCTTCCCTATGAAATCGAGGTCGAGCTCGATGTGCTCGAGGAGATCCGCCATCGCGCCGACGAGGGCTACCAGCGGATCGGGCACGGAGGAATCGAGTTCGGCGGCGTCCTCTACGGCCGGATCGAGGGAGGCGTGGTTCGGATTCTCGAATGGCGGGAACTGGAATGCGACCATTCGATGGGTCCCAGTTTCGTCCTCAGTGCGGCGGACCGCGCCACGCTGGAATCCCTGGTCACCTTGCCGGCGCGGGAGCACCAGTTGCGGGGCATGGAAACCGTCGGCTGGTGGGCTTCGCACGGCCGTAGTGCGGTCAGCCTGAAACCCCACGACGTCGAACTGCACGAGAAACACTTTCCCGGACCGCAACAGGTGGCCCTCATCATCAAGCCGGTCCGTCAGGGTGCGTCCTCGGCCGGTTTTTTTGGCCGCACCGCCGAAGGCACGCTCGAAGCCGCCTCGACCACGGAGTTCGAAATCCGCGCCAACGTCAGCGCACTGATGCGGGCCCCGCGCGAAAGCGCCGCTCCGCGCGTTCAGGACGCGCAGCAACGCGTCACCGGCCCCACGCCGCTCGCGCCGCCCAGGCCCATCGGTCCGCGCCGGCACCAGCGCGAGGAACAGAGCGCCCAGGCCACCCGCCGCGCAACGAGCGTCCGGCAGGCGCCCCCCAAACAACGGTGGTGGACACCCATGCGGCCGTTGATGGCGTTGCCGAGTCCCCTCTCTTTGCCGCCTACGGTGAGCCCAAACGCGGCTTCCGCTGGGGCCTGCTCGTGTCCCTGCTCCTGGTGGCCGCGCTCATCTGCGCCGCGGCCCTCCTGATTCCGCGCCTCATGAGCAATCAGCCCGACACCGCCGGGTTGCGGGTGGAGGAAAGCGGCAGCCTGCTGCTGGTCCGCTGGGATCAGACGATTCCCCGCCTGCGCTTCGCCGATGAGGGCATCGTCGAGATTAACGACGGCGGCACGGCGCAGATGATCCGGCTCGACCGCGAAGAGCTTGCCGCCGGCATGCTGACCTACGTCCGGCGCAGCGGCGACGTCACCGTCGGACTGCGCGTGCGCGGCGGCGGCAAAACGACTCTCGAAGAGGTTGCCCGCTACCTCGGCCCCTCAGCGCCGGCGCGCCAGCAAAGCGCGCCCCCCTCCACCGAAATCAGCTCCCAGCTGGCCTCCGAAGAGGGCCGCGCCGACGAAGCCCTCCGCCAGGAGGCGATCCGCAAGCAGCGTTTGGAGGAGGCTGTCCGCATCCTCGAAAACCGGCTCGGCCGGCAGTAGTTCTTCCTGCTTCCAGCGAACACACCGCCCGGCTTCCGTCCAGCGCACCGCCCCTCTCGCTGCCCCCTCTCCTCCAATCTTGGTCAAGGAACCGCACTCGATTCCGATATGAACACCTAGGTGGCACGGAGAAGCCACCCGCAGGGATTGGGAACCTCAGCCTACCCCCGCCGGAATAGGGCCGGTGGCGACACCGGTGTGTACATCTCATGTTTGCGATTATCGGAATCGTCATCGTCATCGCCGCCGTCATTGGCGGCTACCTCATGGAGCACGGCGTGCTTGCCGTTCTCGTCCAACCGGCCGAGTTGGTGATCATCGGCGGAGCCGCGTTCGGCACGCTGTTCATTGCCAACCCGATGACCATCATCAAGAAGCTCATCGCGGGCATGCTGGGAATCCTAAAGGGGAGCCCGTATACCAAGGACACCTACCTGGAAACCCTCAAGATGATGAACACGCTCTTCTTGTCGGCCCGCAAGCACGGGGCCACGAAGTTGGAGGCCGACATCGAAGAGCCTCACAAAAGCGATGTGTTCACCAAGTTTCCCAAGTTTCTCGCCAACCACCATGCCGTTGACTTCCTCTGCGACACGATGCGCATGTCGGTGTCAGGCGGCGTGGACGCCTTTTCGCTCGACCAGATGATGGAGCTCGACATGGATGTCCACCATCACGGCGCGCAACAACCCATCGGCGCGCTGAACGCCGTTGCCGACAGTCTTCCTGGGCTCGGCATCGTGGCCGCCGTACTCGGAGTCGTCATCACGATGGGCTCGCTCGGCGGGCCGCCCGAAGAGATCGGCCACAAGGTGGGCGCTGCCCTGGTCGGAACCTTCCTCGGCATCCTGCTCTGCTACGGTTTCCTCGGCCCCCTGGCTTCCAACATGGCCAAGCTTTCCGACGCCGAAGGCCAGTATTACAACGTGCTTCGTGTCGGCTCCATCGCCTACATCCGGGGGAACGCCCCCATCCTGTCTGTGGAGTTCGCCCGCCGCGCCATCCCGCACGAAGTGCGCCCCAGCTTTAAGGAAATGGAAGCTGCCTGCAAGGGCGGGGCAGCCGCAGGTTAGCCCGCCGGGGCTGTAGGGATCGACGTCATGGACGAAGATAAACAACCCATAATCGTCATCAAAAAGAAGGCCGGACACGGCGGCCACCACGGTGGCGCCTGGAAGGTGGCCTACGCCGACTTTGTCACCGCCATGATGGCGTTCTTCATGGTCATGTGGCTGATGAACTCCAACGAAAAAATCAAGGAGTCCGTGGCCGGCTACTTCAAGGATCCCGATGGCGCCGGCAAGCAGAGCGGCAGCGCCTCGGCAGGCCAGGGCGACTCGCTCAACATCAGCAAGGACAACATGGGCGACTTGAAAGAGCAGTTGGAGCAGGCCATGAAGAAGATGCCCGACTTCCAACAGCTCAAAGACCAGGTCTCCATGACCGTGACCGGCGAGGGCCTTCGCATTGAGTTGCTGGAGACAGAAAAGGGGATGTTCTTTGAAAGCGGCAGTTCACGCCCAAGCGCCAACGGCGAGGAACTCATCCTGCTGCTGGCGAATCAGCTTGGCAACCTGCCGAACAGCCTCCTGCTGGAAGGCCATATGGACTCTAAACCCTTTTCCGGCGATGGCTCCTACACCAATTGGGAACTCGCCTCGGATCGCGCCAATAGCGCGCGGCGCCTGATGGAGACGAGCGGCCTGCGCGCGGGTCAGGTGGCGCAAGTGCGCGGGTTCGCGGATCGAAAGCTGCGCGTCTCCGAAGATCCGTTGCACCCCTCCAATCGCCGCGTCTCCGTAATCGTGAAGTACCTTGACCCTCCGCCAGGCTCCGCCGAACCCGCCGAAGCTCCTAAGCCCGCCGCCGGCGGGAAGGCCAGCGGCGGACATTAGCGGTCGTGTTGGGTTAGCTCTTCCCCTTCGGCAAGAGCTCATCGAGCAGGCCGTCGAAGCCGCCGGAAACGTGGATCCGCTCGACCTTGGCGGTCAGCTTCTCCAGCGCCTCCAACTCCTTCAACCGCACCAGCACGGGGTTGCCCTCCATCAGCTTTGCCGTGTTGAGCAGCGACCGCGTCGCGGCCGTCTCCTCGCGGCGGCGGATGAGGTTCGCCTGCGCCTGCTTTTCGGCCGCCACCACCTGGTTCAGCATCTCGCGCATCTCGCCCGGCAGGACGATGTCCTTGAGGGCGATCGAACGCAGCTCAACCCCGATGGCGGCGAAGCCGGCCCGCAGCTCCGAGGCCACCTCGGGCTCCACCTCGGTCTTGCGAGCCAGCAACTCCTCAAGCGTCATCGCACCCAGCGAGCGCCGTAGCGCCAGCTGCAACGCGCGGTGCAGGTGCTCCTGCGAAGAGGCCACCGTCATGCGCAGCGCCACCGGGTCCGCGATGCGGTACTCGGCGGAGATGTTCACGCGCAGCGAGACCTTGTCGCGGGTCAGGATCTCCTGCCCGGTCACATCGAGCGTCTGTGCGCGCAGGTCAAAGCCCTCCACACGCGGTGAGGCCGGCTTCCAGAAGGCATACATGCCCGGCGGCAACTGGCGCACAAAGCGGTTCTCCAGAAACAGCAGGCCCATCTTGCCCTCCTCCACCAGCGCCCCCACGATGAGCGGAAATGCGCCTGTCTGCGCGATCGCGCGCAGCACCTCGCGCGGCACCTCAGGCTCAGTGAACACGTCGATGACGCGCACACCGATGCTGGCGGCCGACTTCCAGTAGAGCGCCCGCGAGCCCGGCCCGAGGATCTCCAGGAACTTGCCGTCGGCGTAGACCACGGCCACCTCGCGGTCGCCCGTTTCGACAATTACGAAGTAGCGCTCGGCCAACTCGCGCCGCTCCTTCACGAGGAACTCCGCCCACGCGCTCTTCAGCTTGCGGTCGGCCAGCGTGTGCCGCTCCACATCCACCGTGAACGGCAACGCGAACAGGATGTGCGTGCCCGGCTCGAGAATTTTCAGAAAGCGGCCCGAACGGATGACGAGGGCGCGCTCGCGGTCGCCAACGGTAATGCGCGTGAACATAAATGCGTCCTCCTTAGGACTGACGAATGAACTGCCTGTTTGTTGATTTGTTTTTGAGGCTCGCCCGGTACGCTTCACCGGATGTGTGGCGGGCCAACGCGAAGAAACGGCTTATCAGAAACCACTAAGTCGAATCAGTTTGCATGCAAGCGCAAAGCAGCACACCGGCTGCCGGCTTTGGCATCAACTTACTGCGTTGCTGGAAAAGTGGCGGGAAACGGGACCGGGCAGGCCCCTGTTGTTAGCGGACCGATTGGAAGTCGGTTGCGGTTGCCTGTCGGGATTCGAACCCGAGACCCTTGAGGGAATGCCTCAACGCTCTACCCATCTGAGCTACAGGACACGGGGAGACGTTCCGCAAGCCGGCATACGGCGACTCATCGAGGCCGCACCAGACGGGGGTTGGGATCCCGAACTTTTGGCTTTGCAGAATCATGGGAAATCTCTCCGTCTTTAGACACTACCACCGGGTGGTGCTGCCGGTCAAGAAGAAAGTTGGATTTTCCGGTAAGTAAGTTTTCTTTGACCCACCGCTCAATCATTCTCCGCGTACTAACTCAACAGGTCCAAGACACGGTCAATTTCAGCCGGGGCAATGTAGAAGTGTGGTGACAGCCGCGCATAGCCCTGTCTCGGCGCGGCGATCACCCCGGCATCCTTCAACCGCGCCACCAGCATCCGCGCATCGACGCCCTCCTTGCGCACACTCACAATCCCCGACCGCGCTCCCGGCACATCCACCCCCAACACCTCGTAGCCCAACTCGCGCGCTCCGCGGATCAGTTGGCTGGCCAGCGCGCTCACCGCCTCGCCCACACGCTCCACGCCCGTCTTGAGCAGAAAGCGGATCGACGCCTCCAGCCCGAAGATCCCGATCGTGTTCAGCGTCCCGCACTCGTAGCGTCCCGCATCCGAGCGCAGCGTCATGTCACGCGAGCCGTAGTCGGCAGACCCCGCCACGTTTGTCCAGCCGAACTCCACCGGCTCGATGCGGTCCAGCCACTCCCGCCGGACATACAGCACACCGCAGCCCTCCGGCCCCAACAGCCATTTGTGCCCGTCGGCGGACAATGCATCGATGTGCGCTTGTTCCACATCTAAAGGGAAGACGCCAAGCCCCTGGATGGCATCTACGAAAAAGAAGACGCCGTGACGGCGGCAGATCGCGCCAATCGCATTGAGGTCCACCCGGTGCCCCGAGAGGTAGTTCACGAAACTGATCGCCAGCAACTTCGCCCCGCGCGCGGCGGCGTCGATGCGCTCCAGCGGGTCATAAATGGAGAGCCACTCCACCGTAACCCCGCGCCGCTCCAGCCGCAGCCACGGGTAGTAGTTCGCCGGGAACTCCTCGCGGAAGGCCACCACGCGGTCGCCGGGCTTCCACTCCAGCCCCAGCGCCACCGTCGCAATGCCCTCCGAGGTGTTCTTCACGGTGGCGATCTCGTCGCGATGCGCGCCAATGAGGTGCGCCGTGGCCGTACGCAGCGATTCATAGGCCGCCAGCCACTGGTCATAGTGCAGCGAGCCGTACAGGCAGCCATCCTCGGCAAACCACTTCATTCGTTCAGCGGCCGGCAGCACCAGCGGCGCCACGGCGGCGTGGTTCAGATAGATCAACTTCTCCGTGACGGGGAAGGACGGGCGAACAGCCTGCCAAATCGGCGTTTCAGCGCCGTTTGTTGCGAAACCGGAATGCGGGGGCACACGTTTATTATGATGAAGTCTCCGCGGCGGGTGATGTGCCCGACGCCTTCGCGCGCGGCCAAAACCCTCGGAGATTTTGCAAATGGGCTGGGGAAAGCGGCCCTATAATGAGACTGGGAGGAGTGCCGTGAGGAATTTCTGGAAGCTAGGCACGAGTCTTGTTCTGGCCCTGGCGCTGGCTGCGCCCATCGTTTCGGCCAAGGACAAAAAGAAAGATCCCGACGAGATCGGCAACCGTGACGTCGGCAAGGGCGTGAACTTCTACTCGTTGGAGAAGGAAATCGCCATGGGAAAGGGCCTCGCTCAAGAGATTGAGCGTCAGGCCAAGATCGTCGACGATCCCGTGGTCGCCGAGTACGTCAACCGCCTCGGCCAGAACCTCGTCCGCAACTCCGATGTGAAGGTCCCGGTCACCATCAAGGTGATCGACGCCGAAGAGGTGAATGCCTTCGCCCTGCCCGGCGGCTTCTTCTTCGTCAATAGCGGCCTGCTGCTGCGCGCCGAAACCGAAGCGGAACTGGCCGGCGTCATGGCCCACGAAATCGCCCACATCGCCGCCCGCCATGGCACACGCCAAGCCACCCGCGGCACAATCGCGAATATGGCCAGCATCCCGCTCATCTTCATGGGGGGCTGGGCCGGCTACGGTGTCCGCCAGGCGGCCAGCGTGCTTGTCCCCATCGGCTTCCTCAGCTTCTCGCGCGGCTTTGAGACCGAAGCTGACCTGCTCGGCCTGCAGTATCTCTACAAGGCCGGCTACGACCCCACCGCTTTCGTCGACTTCTTCGAAAAACTCCAGTCGGACGAAAAGCGCAAGCCCGGCACGATGGCCAAGGTGTTCAGCTCTCACCCCATGACCGAGGACCGCATCAAGAACTCGCAGAAGAACATCCAGGAGATCCTCGAGTCCAAGCCCGAGTACGTCGTGACGACCTCCGAGTTCAACGACGTCAAATCGCGCCTCACGGCCATGCTCAACCGCCGCAAGCCCGAAGCCGACGACCCGAACAAACCGCGCCTGCGCAAGGCCGGCTCCGGCAAGATCGACTCGGAAGGGAACGAGAAACCCCAGGCTGAAGACGAAGACGAGCGACCGACCCTGAAACGGCGCCCGAGCAACTAGAGTTCTTTCGATCTCCGCAAACGAGCCCCTGCAAGCTCGGCACGAGCGAAATAGGGCCCGGCGTTCTCCTCCAGCGCCGGGCCCTTTTCGTTGTCCTGCGATTTTCCCTTGCCCCTCGCCTACAATAGAAAGCCGGAGACACCACAATGCCCATCAGCGATTCTCTGCTCCCCGAACTCGAACGCGAACTCGCCACCACGCGCACATGCATCGCACGCGTTCCCGACGCGCAACTCGCCTTCAAGCCGCACGCAAAGTCCTACTCCGCCCACGACCTCGTCGCCCATCTGGCCGAGATCCCCATGTGGGGCCTGGTCACCTTCGACCGCGACGAGTTCGACATGCAGCCGCTGGGAGGGCCGGCCTACGAGCGCCCCGAACTGAAATCAGTCGCCGACGCCTTGGCCCGGTTCGATGAGCTGAGCGCGTCGATGAAGGCGGCGATTTCGGCCACCAGCGACGCCGCCATGATGACCCCCTGGACGCTGCTCAAGGGCGGCCAGCGCATGATGACCCTGCCCCGCATCGCCGTCTACCGCAGTTTCATCCTCAACCACCTCATTCACCACCGCGGCCAGTTGAGCGTCTATCTGCGCATGATGGATGTGCTCGTGCCGTCCATCTACGGCCCATCGGCTGACGAATCGCCGTTCTGACGCCTCCCCGACTCACGGAACCGGCTGGCGCGGCGATACACTGGTTGCTTCGTCATGCTCGCCGTTCCCCTTGTTGCCAAGCGCGTTCTTGAACCCCGCGAAATCGCCCCTCCCCCCGATCCAGGCCCAGGTGAACTCCTCATCCGCCTTCAGGCGGTGGGCATCTGCGGCAGTGATCTTCACTGGTATTGCGACGGCGGTGTCGGCCACGTCGAAGCCGTCTATCCCATGGTGCTGGGCCACGAGCCGGTGGGCATTGTCACCGCCGTCGGCGCGGGCGTCACTACGCACACAGTCGGCCAGCGCGTTTCCATCGAGCCGTCCATTACCTGCGGCCACTGCGAATTCTGCGTCACCGGCCACCCCAACAACTGCCTCCACAGCGTCTTCATGGGCAGCATCCACTCGCCGGGCTTCTACCGCCAGCAGGCCGTGGTCCCGGCGCGCAACGCCGACCTCGTCCCCGAAGGCCTCTCCACCGCCCAGGCCTCTCTCATCGAACCCGTCGCCGTGCTCGTTCACGTGATGGAACTGGTTCAGATCCCCGTCGGCTCTACGGTCGCCGTGATGGGCTGCGGACCCATCGGCCAACTGTGCATTCTCTTCGCGAAAATGGCCGGCGCCTCGCGTATCATCGCCGTCGACAAGGTTGCCCACCGGCTCGACCACGCCCGCCGGCACGGAGCTGATGAGGCCATCCTCTCCGACGGCCGCCGCGACCCCGGCGCCGCCATCCTGGAATGGACCAACGGCCGCGGCGTCGACGTCGTGCTCGATGCGGCCGGCGCTCCCGACACCATCCGCGCCGGCATCACCTGCGCCCGCTCCGGCGCCCAGTTCGTCCTCATCGGCATCCCCACGGAGAAGATGTTCGCCATCGACATCCACACCGCGATGATGAAGGAGCTGCGCATTCAGACCATCAAGCGCTCCAATCACCGCGGCGCGCAGGCCATCGAACTCATCCGCGCCGGGCGCATTCCGGAGTCCCTCATCACTCACCGTTTCCCGCTGGAGCAGACGCCCGAGGCCTTCGAACTCCTCGCTGAGTACCGCTCGGGCGTCGGCAAAATTCTCATCGAGGTCGCACCATGAAGCGCTATCTCGCCGTTGATCTGGGAGCCGAAAGCGGCCGTGTCATGGCCGCCAGCCTCCATGAATCCATCCTTGAACTGGAGCAGCTCCACCGCTTTGCCAACACCCCCGTCCGCCTGCCCACCGGGCTCTATTGGGACACGCTCCGCCTCTGGCATGAGATCCAGGAGGGCCTGCATGTTGCCGGCCGCAGGGGCATCGAGGCTTTGGGCGTCGGCGTCGATACCTGGGGTGTCGACTTCGGCCTGCTCGGCCCCGACGGCGCGCTCGTCGATAATCCCCGCCACTACCGCGACTCGCGCAACAACGGCATGATCGAGCGCACCTCGGCCGCCCTCACAAAAGAGAGAATTTACTCGGAAACCGGCCTGCAGTTCATGCAGTTCAACACGCTCTGCCAGTTGCATGCGCTGCAGCTCGCCGCCTCACCCGCGCTGGCCGCGGCCCGTTCGCTCGTCTTCATGCCTGACCTCTTCGCCTACTTTCTCTCCGGCGTCATCCGTGCCGAGCAGACCATCGCCTCCACTTCGCAGTTCTACAACCCCGCCACCGGCAAGTGGGCCACGGGCCTGCTCAGCGAGCTCGGCATTCCCGGCGACATTCTGCCGGAAATCGTCCCCGCCGGCACCCGCCTGGGCACATTGCGCGCCGAGGTGGCCGAGGCAACAGGCCTCAGCGGAAGCACGCCCGTCTTCGCTACCGCCGGCCACGACACTGCCTCCGCCGTGGCCGCTGTTCCCGCCGAACGGCCCTTCACCGAAGGCGGCTGGTGTTACATCTCCTCGGGCACATGGTCGTTGATGGGCGTCGAACTCGATGCCCCTATCACCACCGCCCGCGCGCTCGAACTCAATTTCACAAACGAGGTCGGCGTCGAAGGCAAGGTGCGGCTGCTGAAGAACATCATGGGCCTGTGGCCGCTGCAGGAATGCCGCCGGGCTTGGGAGGCGGAGGGCTACACCCACTCCTATGCCGAACTCGCCGCGCTGGCCGCCGCCGCGCAACCCTTCCAAGCCGTCATCGACCCGGACGCCTTCCTCGAACCCGGCCACATGCCCGAGCGCATCGCCCGCTGGGCGCGAGAGCACGGCGAGGCCGTTTCCACCGAGCCCGGCGCCATGGCCCGCGTGATCCTGGAAAGCCTCGCCCTGCGCTACCGTCAGGTGCTGGAAAGCCTGGAAGAGCTCACCGCGCGCCCCATTGCCACCGTCCACATCGTCGGCGGCGGCTCACAGAATACTCTTCTCAATCAGATGGTGGCCGACTGCACCCAGCGCACGGTCGTCGCCGGCCCCACGGAAGCTACCGCCGCCGGAAACGTTCTCGTGCAGGCCATGGGTGCGGGCGAGGTAAGCGGTCTTGCCGAGATCCGCGCGGTGGTCCGGCGCAGTTTCCCTCTGGAAACAGTAACGCCGCGTCCCGGCGCGGCCGAAGCTGGCTGGAACGCGGCATATGAACGGTTCCGGAGATTACAGCGGGCCGTCTAGCCTGCCCTACTTCTTTTCTCCGCCTCGCGAGGAGATGATTTTGTCCACCAGGCCGTACTGCACCGCCTGTGGCGCTTCCAGAATGTAGTCGCGGTCCACGTCTCGCTGCAGTTTGTCGAGCGGCTGCCCGTGGCGTCGGCCAAAATCTTGTTCAGGATCTCCCGCATGCGCAGAATCTCCTTGGCATAGATATCGATGTCGGTGGCCTGCCCGCCGATGCCGCTGGCGTGCGGCTGGTGAATGAGCACACGCGCGTTGGGCAGCGCAAACCGCTTGCCCTTGGCCCCGCAGGCCAGCAGGACGGCCGCCATGGAGGCCGCCTGGCCCACGCAGTAGGTGACGATGTCGGGTTCCACGAGGTTCATCGTGTCCAGAATCGCCAGGCCCGACGTGATCGAGCCGCCCGGTGAATTGATGTACAGCGAGATGTCCTTCTCCGGATCCTCGGAGGCCAGAAACAGCATCTGCGCGATCACCAGGTTGGCCACCTGATCGTCAATCGGCGTGCCGATGAAGATGATGTTCTCCTTCAGCAGCCGGGAGAAGATGTCGAAGGCCCGTTCGCCGCGGGCTGTCTGTTCCACCACCATCGGCACTAAAACAGAGTTTCGCATCTCGTACTCGTTTTTCGATTGAAAAGCCACGTGTACCTCGCCTCTTCCAGGGATCGTGGGCAGTGTCACCCGGACGCGCCCAGGCAGCCCCGATTCAACCCTTGCCGGTTCGCTTCCGGTTCTTGGACGCCTTGGGCCGCTTGCGGTCCAACGAGCGCGCGGCCTCGGCAAGAGTGGTTCCCTTTAGATATTCTACGACACGGTCCTGCACCGGAACCCACGACTCGTGAAATCCGCATGCCGTCGACCGCGTACAGGGAGTGTGTCCGGCCGGACAACGCCCGGCGATCGGCTCTTTTTGTACCGCTTCCACTACCCGCAGCAGACTTACCTTCTCGGGGGCATCTTTGAGACGGAATCCACCCGTCGGGCCTTTCTGCGAAACCAGCAATCCCTGGCGAGCCAGATCCTGGAGAATTTTCGCGAGAAAGAACGGCGGGATGTCTGTGGCCTCCGCTACGTCCCGGGCCATGGCCACGGAGCCGTTTTCCAGAGTCGCCAGATACGACAAGGCCCTCAGAGAATACTCAACTGGTCTGGAGAAGATCATCTCCAACCTCCCATGTTTGAATTACGCGCGCCCAATTGCTTGCAATCCCACACTGAAACCAGAACACCTGAACTTTTATTAATCTGAATGCGCAGACATCCCTTATGAACCTGCTGAAATCGTACAAGAGAGTAGTCATTACCGGCGCCGCTAGTGGCATCGGTGCCGCACTGGTGGCGCGTTTTGCGGCGGAAGACGCCTCGATCGTCGCCTCGGACCGGAACGAGGTCGCGCTGCGGATTGTCGCGAATCGATACAACTGCAACCATATTACAGCAGACGTCGGTGTGCCGTCAGATGTGTCATCCCTCGCCGAAAAGAGTTGGAAGTTATTGGGAGGCGTGGACTTGCTCTGCCTGAACGCCGGCGTCGCCGGTCCCCACAAACCGGTATGGGAAAAGTCAGTGGCCGAGTGGGAATGGGTGCTGGGCCCCAATCTATGGGGATTGATCCATGGCATCCAGTCGTTCGTCCCACGCATGATCGAACAACTCACGCCGTCGGCAATCCTCATCACGGCCTCCGCTGCCGGCTTCATTTCCTCGCCCTTCGGGGCTGACTATCTGGCCAGCAAGCATGCATCTGTTAGCATAGCTGAATCGCTCGCCCAAGAATTTCAGTCGCTTCAACTCCCCATCGACGTCAGAGTCCTTTGCCCAGGATTCGTGAGAACGAATATCCTCAGCTCCATGCGCGACCGGTTCGGTGCACAGTTCAACTCGGACAGTGAGGCCCAACTGGCGAGCTACGAGTCGCTTCTCGAGGCCAGTCCGAGCCCTGAGGAGGTGGTCGACATCGCCTTCCGCCAATGGAACGAGGGCGCTTTCTACCTGATGACGCACCCGGAACTGGACGCCTACGTGGAGCGCCGCCACACCGCCATCTCAGCCCGGCGGCTGCCCGAACTGGCGTAGTTCGCGCGGGAAGGCCGGCTCACCGCGGATGGTCGAGCTGGGCGGCGTGCGGGATCAGCCGGAAGTACGCCGCATCCGGAATCGGGCTTTGCCAGTGACCGGCGATTTTGGCGGCTCCCACCATGACGAGAAACAGGCCCAAAACCATCGCTGCCATGGCAGGCTTCGACACCCGCTTCCGCGCTGGGGCCTGCAGCCACAAGGTGTCCGCCACAGGGCAGGAATCCACGCACGCCTGGCAGCCGATGCACTCAGCCGACCGGATCTGAATCAGCTTGTCCACCGGCAGATACGACGGGCACACACGGGCGCAGGCACCGCAATCGATGCACGATTTCGGGTTCCGCGTGATGCGCAGCGGGCTGGCCAGCGACAGTAGGCCCATCAGCGCACCGTATGGGCACAGGTAGCGGCACCAGAAGTTCCGCACGGCCAGTGAGCCGGCCACCAGCACCGCAATCACGATGGCCCCCGTCTGCCCCATCTCGCGGAAGAAGTTCAGCATCTTCACGTCGGCGATCAAGCCGTACGGCGAACTGAGAAACGCCGCCAGCGCCACCGCGCCCATGCTTCCTACCGCGTAGAGAAACAGTGCCAGCAGAATGTACTTCAACGATCGCAGCGGAATGTCCAGCCATCTCCACGGTGTCACGCCGAGCCGCAGGCGCTTCTCACCGAACCGCCACAACCATTCAGAGATCGTTCCGACCGGACACAGCCACCCGCAGAAGGCCTTGCGGAACAGCAGCGACATCGCCGTGAAGCTGACAAACAACACCATCGCCGCGGGATGCACACTGGGGATCACGCCGGTGGTCAGGAACAGCTTCAGGTTCATCATGCCCGCGATCGGCAACCAGCCTTCCACTCCGGCTGGGCGATCAAACGAAGCGAAGCGAACCCCCGTTTCGAACTGCCGCACCCACAGGTAAAACGTCCAGCCGAGCCATACGTTGAGGGCGAGAAACCCCCACTGCACCCAGCGACGCACACCACGGGCCGGATCCTGCACCTGGCGCGATAGAAGAGTGCGCCCGTCCCGGGTTTGAAACGGCCGGCAACCGGCGGCGGGAGGAGGTTCCATGACGGGCGTCATTCCACATCCAGACTGCACCTGCGGGCCCATACCCGGCAGTGACAGCCGTCACAGCGCACGCAGCGGCCAAACTACTCCACGGGAATGGTGAGGCCGGCCTGGGTGGCCACGCCGTCCACCACCACGGTGAGCGGCAACGCTGTGCTCCCCCGTGCAAACTGCCCCAATTGCAGGTTTAACTGCGTCGTGCCGGGGAACATGCCCTGCGGCGTCCCGTGGAAGAGAAGCCGGGCTTCCCCGCCCCCAACCAATACCTGCGTCTCGCCGCCGCGCACTTCCGTCGCCTCCAGAACAGCCAGCGGGTTGGTCACCCCAGCGCCGACGCCCGCACCGCTCAGGAAGACCACCAGATAGTCGCCCGCCCGCGCCGGACGGAAGATCGTCACCGGTTGCCAGCGGGCATCGAAGATTACGGGAAAGATCCCTGGCGCCACCGGCTGCACGGGATGCTCAAAAGAGGTTTCCCGCACACCGTTCCGCACCAGCGTCACCCGCGCCGTTTCGCGCCCCCGCAGGCTGAGCGGGACCATTCCGTTCACCTGGCCCGGCGAGACATGAAACAGCGGCGCCGGCTCACCCTCAAGCAGGATCGACACACCGCCCAGCTCGGCTGCGGCGGCATCGGGCGAAACCGTCACGTTCCGTTCGGCCAGTTTGCTCCCGTAGAAGGTCACAAACGAGCCCGGCACCAGGCTGTGGTTCTCGCTGCTGAAGGCGTTCACGATTCCAGCCGAGCTCAGCGCCACGGGCGGCACCACGGCGGCCACACGCTTCTTGATCTCGATGTAAGCCGGGAACGACGCGTCCAGATTGGGTGGGCTGTAGAGCACCCCCGCCAGGTTCCGCTCACTGTCCAGCCACGGCACCAGCCCACGCGAGCCGGGCGACACAGCGTCCAGTGGACGCCCATCGGCCGAGTAGCGGTCCAGAAACGTCCCCAGACCGTAGGATGGCGTCCGGTAGATCGGATTGAGGTTCACAAACGGAGTCAGCGGACTGACTAGCATCGCCGCCCCCGCCACCCGGTTTTCCAACAGCCGCGCGACCGCCCTGGCTGGCAGCACCCTTCGGCCCTCCAGCGCCCCCCGCTGGGCCAGCATCGAATAGATGCGGACGAAATCGCTCAGGCACGACACCGCTTCATTGGCCGCCGCCGGCGAGGGTATGGGCACACTCTGGCGCATTACATTGGTGCAACGAAGCGACAGGGGACCGCCCAGTAGCCGCTCGAAAATCTCATTCCAGGCGTTCCCGGTGGCCTTCTCAGCCGCCGCCGCGGCCACCTGAAACGGCGCATTTCCATAGTCGAAATAGGCGCCGGGCCGGAACTTCCCGCCCCCGGCCATCAACCGTTCCGCGCACTCCGCCGTGCTGGCCAGCCCGCGCGTGAAGCACTCACTTTCTCCCGGCAGTCCCGACCCGTTGCTCAACAGATGAGACAGCCGGATCGTTTGCGACTCCGCCGGCGGCGCCTGCCGCGGCGCAGCCAGTGTGCCGTCCAGCGAAAGCTGCCGTTCCTCTTCCAGCGCGCTCAACAGCGTGGCCGTCACCATCTTGATCGCCGACCCGGTCTGCCGCGGCTCCTCCAGCGCCCCCCCGCCGGAACGCCGCTCATACAGTACGCGGCCGTTTTGCACCAGAACGAGCGCCGCCCCTTCCGGCTGCGACCTGGCGAACTCATCCACATAACGGTCCAGCGAGCTGAAATCAGGCGACTGTTGCGCCTCCGCCATCGTGCCGGCCAGCGCCAGCAGCAGCGCCGAGCCGCGCACGCCCCTAGCGCAAGCCAACGCCATGATACCGGCCCATCCAATACGGCAGCAGGAAAAAGGCGCCATCGTCCTCCGATCTTCCTCCATTGCCTCCCTCGGTCCGGAACGGGTTCCCGTTCCATTTCATCACCGGCCGCTCATCGGGGGCCAGCAAGGTGCGTGCCTGCCGGCGGCCATGACGGTCGGCCTCCGGTTCCCAGTCAATGTCGGTGCGGTGTGAATTCTCCACCGTCCACTGGCGCAGGTCCATGGGAATGCGAAACAGAGTGCGGAATGAATCCGTGAAGTCCACCCTCGCCCCCGTTGTCGAATAGATGATGGTCCACAGCGGGTTGGCCTCCCGCGCGATATTCCGCCACCACTGCCCCAGCGCCGAGCGATACGTCGCGAGCAATGCCTCGTCGCGCTCATAGCGGAACAGGATGTAGAAGGGCAGCATGGCCAGCTCCTCGTCGGAGTAGTTCACCTCTTCTCGCAGCTCGTCTAACCGCGCCGTGATCGCCGCATAGCCTTCGGTCACCGCCAAGCGCCGGTACTCGGCCTCATACCGCTCCTCGCCTGTGATGTGATGCGCCACTTTCAGAAACGAGAGAATCTCCAGCGCGTTCAGCGGCGCATCGCCCTTGCCTCGCTCGGAGGCGAAGTACTCCTTCGACCAGCGACCCCAGTAGGTCGGCTGGCCGTGAATGTCGGTTAATTGCAGCCGGTGGCCGAGAATATGATCCGTGATCCGCCGTACTGTCGCGGAGATCTTTGACTTCAGTTCCGCGTCCTCCAACAGGTCATGGGCGATGGCGAAGAGAAAATAGTGCCCCACCAGCTCATCCGAACTCGTATCGCTCTTCCACAGGATCTTCCCGTCCGGCGTCCAATGCCACGTGCCATCGGCCGGACGGGGCTCGCCGGGCACAATGTAGCTTCGCGCCGGATAGCCCGCGCGCCCCGTCACCCGTTCCAGGTGGAGCACAGCCTCCGTCGTCAGCCGCGCCCGTTCCAAGGCCTGCGGCGACCGCGTTACCGCGAAGCGAAAGCACTCCGCCGTGGCATAGATCGCCGTCCAAAGGCCATCGTTGTCGGTGGACACGGCCCGGCTCGTGGCCAGGTCGCCCGGAGTGGACAGATGAGAGTCGGCCACAAACCCATGCCGCGTATGCCGCAGCCGGATGCGCTCCTCGAAGTGCGCGGCTTTCTCCTCTAGTGTCATGGAAACGAGTTCGATATGCGATACACCGGCCGTGGTCCGCACCCACACGCCGTTCCCTGAATCCGGCGCCAGATGCAGCACGTCATCTGAGAGGAGATACCGCTTGCCCGCACAATATTGTGATTTGTCCCACGGATGCCGGCCATGTGGATCTAACCGCCAAACGCCCTTTACCCGCTGCGTCCCGCGGTCGGGGAACCGGGCCACCCGCCAGGTGGCGCCGTCACCCGAGGTCACCTCCTGTGCGCCGGTTTCCCGGCGTAATCCTTCCGGTACAACCGGGTTATCAACCGTAAAGTGGTGTACGATTTTCTGGGGAGCGAACCATGCCTCGGACTGAGCAAGACACGGCCATGCGGCACATAGTGCCACCAGGAGGCTCCGCAAACAGCGTTGACTCATCGCTTGATGATAGCGAGACCTCGGCTGCTCCGCGATGCGATTACCGATTTTCGGCCGCCCCCTGGCACAAGGCGCGCCCCTATCCGGCCGCCCGCGTCAGCAGGGGACTGGGCCCGGCGGCGGTCTTGGAAGCCGGAATGGCTCGCCGTGTTGCTCCCCGATTCGCTGCCCGTGTTCGATATAATCTGGAGACGATTCGTTGGGTGACACCGGTGGGGCATCCGGCCGGCAATCCGAGGAGAACCATGTGGTGGGGCGATGTCAGCTCACTCCTACCCCCAATCGGGCACAAGCGTTGTTTTGCCCCTGGTTCTTCTGGAATCCACCCCGCGTTTCCAGGTGTACCTGCTCCCGGCAAGCCGCAGGCACGGCGCCGAGGCGGGACTAAAATCCTTCATACAGAGGGCAATTCCTGCCGATACAACGGTTGGAAGCACAAGAGAGAGCTTGCGCTACGACTGACGCCATGAGCCAGGAGCCGCACATCCCCGAGACCAGTTCCGGACCGCTACGTGTCCTGGTGGCCGACGACAACATCGTCTCGCGCAGGCCCCTTGAGGTGGCCCTCCGCAAGTGGGGCTATGCGGTGGTCCCTGCCGCTTCGGGCACCGAAGCCTGGCGCATCCTGCAGGAGGAGACCGCCCCTCGCATCGCCATCCTCGATTGGATGATGCCCGGCATGAGCGGCCCGGAAGTCTGCATGATGGTGCGCAAACTGAAGCGCGAGTATTACACCTACATCATCATGCTCACCTCGCGTTCGGAACGCGAGGACTTCATCAGCGGCATGCAATCCGGCGCCGACGATTATCTGGTGAAGCCGCCCGACTTCAACGAGTTGACCCTCCGCCTCGGTCCGGCCCGCCGCATCGTGGAGATCGAAACCGAACTAGTGCGCGTCAAAGAGGAGCTGAAGGTCCGCGCCACGCGCGACGCCCTCACCAGCCTGTGGAATCGCAGCGCCACCATGGAATTGCTCGTCCGGGAGATCAGCCGCGTGCAGCGCGAGCATTCGCCCATGGGCCTGGTGCTGGTGGATCTGGATTACTTCAAGAAGGTCAACGACAGCTTTGGCCACCTTGTGGGCGACTCGGTGTTGCGCGAGACCGCCATCCGCATGCTCGGCACCGTCCGTCCCTACGATTCGGTGGGGCGCTATGGCGGCGAGGAGTTCCTCGTCATCCTGCCGGGCTGCGATCTGGAAGCGGCCACGGTCAAAGCCGAAGCCCTGCGCCACGCCGTCGCCGACGCTCCCATGCACATCGGCGCCTGCACCGTGCATCTCACCGCCAGCTTTGGTGTCACCTCGCTGAACGGCGGGCCGGCCATCCCCCCCGATTTGGTCATCGACCGCGCCGATAGCGCCCTATATGGCCAAGCATGCCGGACGCAACTGCGTCGTGCCGCTCGCCATGGAAGCAACTCCGCTCTCCGTTTAGCGCGACTCGGCCCCGCTCCGCGCTCCGCTTGTCTGGGCCACGCGGAAATGCGACAAGCCGTCGGCATACCGCGACACCCCCTTGAACAGGGCCTCCGCGATCTTCGTGCGGTGTTCGACCTTCTTCAGCAGCGACTCTTCCTTGCTGTTGGAGAGAAACCCGATCTCCACCAGAACGCTCGGCATGCGCGCACCGATTAAAACCACAAACGGCGCCTTCTTCACGCCCCGGTTGCGCACGCGGCCATGCGTCTTCGCCGTAAGTTCATAGCCAGCCGACTGCACACGCGAGGCGAATTCACGCGACTCCTCCACCTTGTCTTGCAGAGTAATGCGCCGCACCAGGTCAGACAGATCGTGGATCGACTTCTCCGAACTGGCGTTCTCGCGCGCGGCCACATCCAGATCGCTCTTCGACGTTGTGAAGTTCAGGTAGAAGGTCTCCATCCCAGCGGCCGACTTCGCCGGCGACGAGTTGGCGTGGATCGACAGGAACAGGTCCGCCTTTTGGCGGTTGGCAAACGCCGTACGGTCTTCCAAGGGGATAAAGGTGTCGTCGGAGCGGGTGTATACCACCTCGCTGCCCAGCCTCTCCTCAATGAGCGCGCCCAAACGCAGCGCCACATCCAGCACGAGGTCCTTCTCCTTCAGACCGCTTCTGGAAATCGTGCCCGTGTCGTGGCCGCCGTGGCCGGCGTCGATCACCACCCGCCGCAGTTTCAGCCCCAAGGCGCGCGTCAGCGAACGGTCGCCCAGCCGCGTCTGCTGCGCCGGGCGTGCATCGAGCATGGCTTCGGTGGGTTCGTTTTGTTCTCGCGCCGGGGGAGCTACTTTGGCCGCAACCGGAGAAGGCGGAGGGGCTGCGGTCGGCGCAGACACGGTGTTCTGAACCGGGGCACTCGCCCTCGGAGCTTTGACCGCCTTGGCCAGCTGGGCCTTGGGGCGATCAGGAATTTGCAGTTCCCACAGCACGGGCACTTGCGGGATGCGGCTTACCGGCAGGCTCGCCCTGTATGACGGTTGCCGCGCCAGTGTCCACAGGGGCGCGGCCTTGGGGGGCGCGGTCGTCTTTTTCACAGGCAGCGTGATGAGGCGCCGGCCCGGTTTGGGCGCCGGCCGTGCCGCCGCCACCGCCACGGGCGGGGCCATCGGAACCACCGCCGGCGGGGCCGGTGTGTGTTGCGGCGCCGGCTGCAGGGACGGCCCACGCCGCACCTCCACCACCAGCCGCGACGGATTGGTGAGCTGGGAAACCGTGTAGTCGCCCACCTCAAACAGATCGATCACCACGCGTGCCACGCCTTTGCGCAGAATGCCGACACGCACCTGGCGCACCACGGGGTCACCCACGGTGATGGTCGATGCCGCTCCGCGCAGGGAACCGACGCTTGTCTCATCCAGGTCAAAAAAGAGGCGCGGCGGGTCGGTCAGCTTGTCGTAATGGAACTTCAGCTCGCCATCCACCTCGATGGCGATGCGCGTGGAGTCACCGAGCGACCACGTGCGGATTTCCCGCAGCGTGCTTGCGGGTGCGGCCGCGGCCACACTTCCGGGTTGCCAGCTTGCCGCCAGCGCTCCCGCCACGACTATCGCTGCCAGTCGCACCCTGTTGGCTTACCTCGTTCGCAAATGCAGCCGGCCCTCGGCGTCGAGATACGACTCCACCGGCCGGAACTCCGGCTGCGTCTGGGCTTCCGCGGTTTCCACCGCGGCCGCCGGCTTCGGCGGAAACTGCCGCCGTAACTCTCCATACCGCTTGCCTACCCGGTACACATAGCCGATCGTCTCGGCATAGGGCGGAACGCCGTTGTACCGCGCCACCGCCTCAGGCCCGGCATTGTAGGCCGCGATGGCAAATCGCAAATCGCCAAACCTCTCCAGCATCTGTTTCAGGTACTTCACGCCGCCTTCCACGTTCTGCCGGATGTCGAAACTGTTCCGCACACCCATCAACCTCGCCGTGCCGGGGATCAACTGCATCAGCCCCTCGGCTCCCTTATGGGACAGTGCGTAGGGATTGTAGGCGCTCTCGGTGTGAATGATGGCGTGCACCAGCAATGGGTCCACACTCTCTTTGCCCGCCGTCTCCTCAATCAGCGCATCGAGCGCCGCCAGCGTCGTGATCGCCCCCGGCGCGGCCATCGGCGCGGCGGCGTTCACCAGCCGCGGCTTGATCACGTTCTCCGGCACCACCACCGTCCGCACCAGGCGGCCATTCTTGGCCGCGCGAACCGTCGTGGAAACAGCAGGCGAAGAGGCGGCGTTCAACGAAGACACAGCTTTCCGGGAAGCGGGCGACGCTCCACTCATCGCGCCGTGGCTAACCGCTAGCGCCAACATGACAATAGCTACCCTGGTCAAACCGTTTCCTTCGATTATATCTGTAAATCTATAGAACACAAGCATCTCTTTTCCGTTACCCCCGCCTGCGGGGAGCCTTACCCCCGGCGCGAATCCGCCTCCGCGCCCCATTCCCCATCCCCGGTGCTACCATAGCCGCATGAGCGGGCTCGCACCTGGTTTCGTCCACGGCTATGTGCTCGCCGGAGGCCTCAGCTCGCGTATGGGGCGCGACAAAGCCCTGCTGGAATGGGACGGCGCGACGCTCCTCCGCCGCACCTACGATCTGCTCGCATCGGTGTGCGGCGCCGCCACGGTGGTCGGCCCCGCCGAACGCTACTCTTCCCTCAATCTTCCCCTCATCGCCGATCTTCGCCGCGGCTGCGGTCCGCTCGGGGGCCTGGAAGCCGCCCTCACCGACTGCGGCGGCAAGGCCGAATGGGCTTTTATGGTCGCCTGCGATATGCCTGCCCTCGACGCTGCCGCCCTGGAGCAATTGCTGGAGCAAGCCCGTCTCCACGCCGGCAGCCAAGCCATCCTCCCGCTGTCGCCCTCCGGCCGCGAGGAGCCGCTCTGCGCGCTGTATCGCCCGGAGGCCCTGCCCGTTGTCCGCAAACAGTTGGATACAGGCGACTTCAAGCTCATGCACGCCATCGCCGCGCTGCCCGCCCACCGTCTCCAACTGGATCATCCGCGTCATTTTTTGAATATCAATCAGCCCGAGGATTGGGAGGCGCTCCATGCCCGCCGCTGAACTGTTCCCCCATTACATCGAATTCCGCAACGTCTATAAGACGTTCGACCGCCCCGTTTTGGACGACGTCAGCTTTCACATTGATGCCGGCGAAACCGTCGCCATTCTGGGCCGCTCCGGCGTCGGCAAGTCCGTCTCCCTGGCCCACATCATGGGCTTTCTCAAGCCCGACGCCGGCCGCGTCATTGTCGCCCACACCGATATCACCCAGGCCCTGGAAACCGAAATGCGCCGCATTCGCAAAAAGGTAACCATGGTCTTCCAGAATGGGGCCCTCTTTGACTCGCTCACCGTGGCCGAGAACATTCTCTTCTCACTGGAACTGCGCGAGGACTACGACGCCGACAACCGCGAAGAGATCGTCCGCGGCCTGCTCAGCATGGTCGACCTGCTCGACTACTACGACGCCGCCCCGAGCGATCTGTCCACTGGCTACAAACGCGCCGTCGCCATCGCCCGCGCCCTCGCCGCCCAGCCCGAGTGCGTCCTCTACGACGAGCCCACCACCATGGTCGACCCCATCATGAGCGACCACCTCGGCAACCTCATGCTGCGCCTCAAACGCCAGCTCCGCCTCACCAGCCTTGTCGTCACCCACGACCTCGACCTCATGTGGAAGGTCGCCGACAAGGTCATCTTCCTCCACGAAGGCAAGGTGATCTACTTCGGCCCGGTTCACCTCCTCGAGAAGTGCGACCACCCGCACATCAAGGAGTTCCTGGCCATGGACCGCGTGCAAATCTGAGGCCGCGGTTTCCCACCTATCGTCAACCCTCGGGCCAACGCACGAATTGCCCACATGGGGCTGTCAGAATCTGATTGACCTCGGTCGATTTGAGGAACCAGTCAGGAGAGTTCTATGGCGACCAAACCTTCATCCAACGGCCACGGCGCGCTTTCACAAGACCAAATCCAGTACCTCAAAGACCAGGTGCGCCTATTGGCTGAACGGAATCCCTCCTGGGGCATCCACCCACTCAACGACAAAGAGCTGTTCCCGTACCTTGCCATTAAGAAGATTACGTACCTCTATGACGACGAGTTGTTCGAGGGATTGGTTCACGTCGATCATCTGAAGACAGGAAAGCCAGAGGAACTCCTGGATGCATATCTGATACTGGACCAGGGATCGGAGATCCACCTCAAGCTCTTCCAATTCAAATTCAAGCAGGATTATGGAGGCGGCATTTCCACAAAGGAGCTTTACGCTTTTGTTGATAGAATGAACCGAGTATTCTTGCACGGCGACCTACAAGACGAGCAGACAATGGAGTCCTTCAGACTGGTGAGGCAGGCATTGGATGCGGCACAGAAAAGCAACAAGCGGGCATCGATCCGCGTGCACTGCTACTACATCGTCAATGGTCAGAACGTGTCTGAGAGCGACGCCGATAAAGTCCAAGAGATTCGCGACACTTTTTCTCACGATAGACAGGCATATGGGTTCAAGTTTGAAACCAGCGGGTTACAGCCCTGCACGGGCACCCCAATCTGCCCCCCCCCCCCCCCCCCCCCCCCCCCCCCCCCCCCCCCCCCCCCCCCTTTCCCCCCCCCCCCCCCCCCCCCTTTCCTTGGCACAAGGGGACGGAAGTTTGAACGATCCCCCACAACGGGGGCAGGACCCCAAACGCCCACCCCCCCCCCCGAAAAAAAGGAAGACCCCCCCCCGGGGCCCCCCCCCAAAAACCCAGCCCCCCCCGCCAAACCCCCCCCCCACCCCCAGGGGGGCCCCCATGGAACTACCGCGCCCGCACCCCGTTCTTCCGAATGTACTCCTCCACGCGTGAACCGCGCCCTGTGCCGCCCGGCCCGATGTAGTGGAAGGCCTCGGCGTACTCCACGCCATACTGCTTGCCCAACTCCCGATTGCGCGCCAGCACAAACTCCTTGATGTAGGCCCGGTCGGCCGCTGCATCGTCACCCTCCAGCAGCGGCAGCCGCATCCCCTGCTTGGCCAACTCCGCCTTCAGCCGCGAACCGTTCGTCCCGGCCGGCCCCTTGGCCACATTGGCGCGGTTGGCCTCCACCTTCTTGTCGATCACATGGCTGATGTCCACCACACGCGTGATCTCCGGCCGCCGCGCGAAGTAATACTTGTCGGTCACCGCATGCGGCTGTAGCCCGGCCGCGATCTGCTCCGGATAGTCATGCTTCCGCCCCGCGATCCAGCAGGCGGCCTCCACCGCCCGCGCCGTCACGGCATGGTCGGGGTTTTCCTCGTCATGAGCCCAGGGGTCCCACGACACCACCGTGTTGGCCTTGGTGAGCCGGATGATGAGGATCAGCCGCGACATCACCTCGTTGAACGACGCCCCGCCCATCAGGTGGTTCGAGTAATTTAAGTCAAATTTGTCTTTTAACCCCAGGATCCCCACGAGCTTCGCGTTGTCGCGCTCGTTGCCCAGCACATGGTCGCCGATGGTCCCCGGCATACCCAGGCCCGGCGCGTCGCCCATGTCATCGTTGGTCGCCCGCACCAGGTAGCCGGTGTAGCCTTCCTCGATCAGCTTCGCCACCGTCCCGGCGGCCGAAAGCGGGACGTCGTCGGAGTGCGCCTGCACCACGAGCAGCACCTTGCCCGCGTGCGGCTTGCCCTCGGCGCGGCGCTCAAACACCACGCTGGGCGTGCTTGTTTGCCCGCGCCCCAACTGCGTCGCGGCGAAAGCGACGGTGAGAAGTTCTCGTCTACGCATGCGGCGCATTATATGCAGGGAGAGCGCCGCGCGCTAGGCTGGTCAAGTGAAGTTCGTTCTATTCGCCCTCACGCTCGCCGCCATCCTGCCCGCCGCCGATCTCGACCGCGACTCCCTCGACGACGCCACCGAGCAGGCTCTGCTCGAAGAGTTCCTCCCCCGCTTTTATCTCTCCAAGGGCGAATGCGACCTCGCCCCCGCCGAATTCGATCCCCGTTCCGCCGAGCCTCGCCTGCTGGCCCGCAACGGCGTCATCTACGGGCAGGCCTTCCCCGTATCTTTCGCCGGAGGGAACCCGCCGCGTTGAACTCCACTATCACCATCTGTGGAGCCGGGATTGCGGCCGTGGCGGTCATCCGCTTGATGCCGAACATGTCTCCGCCCTCGTCTCGGAATCCGCCGGCCAATGGCGCGCCGAATACTGGCTCGCCGCCGCCCACGAAGGCACTGTATGCGACCGCGGCATGGCCCGCCCGGCCGGCGTCGAGGCCCGTGCCGAAGTCTGGATCTCTGCCCGCAAACACGCCTCGTTCCTCTCCGCCGCAGAATGCAACCGCGGCGGCTGTGGCGGCGACTCCTGCGCTGAACCGCGCAAACTCACCGTCCCCAGCGTGATCAACCTAGGCCAGCCGGACGCCCTTATGCCCGGCATGCAATGGGCCGCCTCCGCGCAGTGGCCGCTGCTCGCCAAGATGGGCTCCGATTTCTCCCCTCCGCTGCTTGCCCGCCTCGATGCGACCGATGGCCTCATACCGACGGCCCCTTCCGTGCGCGGCGTCCACACCACGCTCGCGGTCGGCAACAAGCCGGTCACGGCCCTCGACACCGCCGCCGCCAAAACCGGCTCCGCCCTCGACGCCTCGGCCGCCGGAACCGGCAACTTCCTCAAGCGCGCCGCCCGCGGCGTGGGCCGCTTCCTGGGCGGGCAATAGCGCGCTCATCACAAAAGCCTCAGCTTTCCTTCAAGACTCCTCACCGCTGCCGGCTCCACACTGGGTTATGCTACGCTCACCGGAAACGGAGGGCGCACGCACACTTGGGTCACTATTTTTTCGGCCCCTATTCGCTCGACGAGCCGCAGCGCATGCTGCTGCTCGGCGGGAGCCCTGTCTCCCTTCCGCTGAAGGCCTATGAGACGCTCCTCGCGCTCGTCCAAAGCGCCGGCCGCGTCGTGTTGAAACAGGACCTGCTCGATCGCGTCTGGCCCGACAGTTTCGTTGAGGAGAATAGCCTCTCGCAGAACATCTCGCTGCTGCGCAGAACACTCACCGAACCGCCCGGCGCGGCTTACATCGAGACCGTGCCCAAACGAGGATTCCGCTTCGTGAGCGAAGTCGTCTACGTGCCGCCCAAAGCGCCCGCGCTCGCCCCCCTTGCCGAGCGCATCGAGACACGCTACGCGCGCAGCGGCGACGTCAACATCGCCTATCAGGTCTATGGCAGCGGTCCGGTCGACCTCGTCTTTGTGATGGGCTGGGTTTCCCACCTGGAGTACTTCTGGAAGGAACCCCACTTCGCCCGCTTCCTCACCCGCCTGGCCCGTTTCTCACGCGTCATCCTCTTTGATAAACGCGGCACCGGTCTCTCTGACCGAGTCGCCAACCAGGCCCTGCCCACTCTCGAACAGCGGATGGAGGACGTCCACGCCGTCATGGACGCCACCGGTTCCCGCCGCGCCGTCCTGTTCGGCGTCAGCGAGGGCGGCCCCATGTGCGCGCTGTTCGCCGCCACCTATCCGGAGCGCACCGCCGGCCTCATCATGGTCGGAACCTACGCCAAACGCATCCGCGGCGATGACTATCCGTGGGGCCCTACCAGTGAGGAACACCGCGCCTGGTTGCTGCAGATGGCCGATGAGTGGGGCGGCCCCGTGGGCATCGATGTCCGCGCCCCCTCGCTCGCCGCCGACGAGCCGTTCCGCGACTGGTGGGCCACCTACCTGCGCATGGGCGCCAGCCCCGCCGCCGCTGTCGCCCTCACGCGCATGAACTCCCAGATCGACGTGCGCCACGTCCTGCCGCTCATCCGCGTCCCGTCCCTCATCCTCCACCGCACCGGCGACCGCTGCCTCGCCGTGGACGAGGGCCGCTACGTGGCCCGCCTCATCCCCGAGGCCCGATTCGTCGAACTGCCCGGCGACGACCACCTTCCTTTCGTCGGCGAGCAAGAAGAGATGCTCCGCGAAATCGAAGCCTTTGCCACCAGCCTCGGCGATTCCGGCGAGTTTGAAACCGTCCTCGGCACCGTCGTCCTGGTCCGCACCGGCGAGGGATTCGCACCCTGGGCCAAGGATCACTTCCAGAGTGTCACCAGCTGGCTCTCCGGCCCTGACGCCGGCGCCACCTTCCAGGGCCCCGCCCGCGCCATCCGCGCAGCCCAGCGTGTGCTCGACGCCGCCCGGTCACTCTCCCTCCCCGCCCGCGCCGTTGTCCACACCGGCGAATGCCTCTACCGCCCTGACGGCGCCGTTTCCGGCGGTGCCGTCACCGTCGCCGCGGCCCTACTTGAGGCCACCGCTGAAGGCGACCTGCAGGTTACCCGCACCGTCCACGATCTGGTTGCCGGCGCAGGTTTCCGCTTCACCTCGCGCACCGCGCTTCGGCTGCCCGGCGAATCAGGCGAGTTGCCCGTGTTCGGCCTGCTCCCTTAACCGCGACCGGCCTGCCCACCCAATGCCCCCCCGATCGCTCAGATTAAACATTTGACATTTCCCGCCCAGACAATTAATGTCTTGTAATCAGATTGAGCTTCCTCAATCTGGTGTTCTTCGACTCGAGGGGTTCTGGGATATGTCTACACGCATCTGCATTCTCTATCCGCTTCTGGCGCTATCCGTCTTCGCGCAAGGCGAACGCGGCACGCTGAATGGAACCATTTCGGATTCTTCCGGGGCCGTCGTCGCGGGCGCTTCCGTGAAGATTCTCCACCCGGCGACGGGCGTTGAACTGAACGCCACCACAACCGACGCCGGCGTCTATCGCCTGCCGTCGCTATCGCCCGGCAGCTACCGCATCTCCGTTTCCGCGCCCGGTTTCAAAACCGCCATTCGCGAAAACGTGGTTCTCGCCGTCGCCCAAACGCTGACCATCGACTTTTCACTCGACGTCGGCAATGTCACGGATTCGATTACCGTGTCGAGCGACCCGCCGTTGCTCGAAACCGGCACGGCCGAGATCGGCTCCTACGTCACGAAGAAGGAATTCGACTCCTGGCCCATCGCCGTCGGCGGCGGACGCCGCCAGATTCAGCAGTTCATCTTCACCTCGCTGCCCGGCACCATCGGCAGCACCTGGCAGGGCTCCATCAACGGCGGCCAAAACTACTCCCACGAGATTCTGATCGACGGCATCTCGGTGGGCCGCATGGACCTCGCCGGTGGCTCCAACTCCGAATTCAGCCCTTCGGCCGAATCGATCTCCGAATTCAAGCTCCAAACCGGCACGGTGAGCGCGCAATATTCCGGCACGCAGACCTCGGTGGCCAACTTCGCCACCAAGAGCGGCACCAACGAGTTGCACGGCTCAGCCTATTACTACGGCCAAAACGACGCCCTCCGCGCCAATGCATTCAACTCCAATGCCGCGGGTGTCAAACGCCAGCCGTTCAAGCAGCACAACTACGGCTACTCGGTCGGCGGACCCGTCTTCATCCCCAAGGTCTACGACGGCCGCAACAAGAGCTTCTTCTTCCACAACATGGAGCGCACCACCACGAAGGACTACAACCAGACCGGCTTCACCACGCTCCCCATGCCCGACTTCAAGCAGGGCAACTTCGCGCGGCTGCTTGACCCCGCCTTCACCGGCAACGCTGCTTCGGGAACCGCTGTCAATGGTCCGTCCGGTCAGTCGGCCCGCTTCGGCGGCATTTACGATCCGGCCTCCTCGCGCCAGGCAGGCAACACATGGGTGCGCGACATCTTCCCCGGCAACGTCATTCCTCGTTCGCGCTGGAGCCCCGTATCCTCCAAGATCCTCGAACTCGCCCCCATCACTGATCCGTTGTTCGATTCCATGTTGAACAACATCCCCGCCCTCGGCGCCTGTTGCCCAGAATTCCGCGAACGCATGATCACCCTCAAGGGCGACCACAACTTCAACACGAACCATCGCCTCAACGCGATGTACAACCGCAACTTCCGTACGCGGTACAACTCCGGCGGTGGCCGCTGGGGCCCGCCTCCGGGCACGCCCACCAACGTCTACCAGAATCAGGACACCCCGGGCACGATGGTCCGTATGGCCTACGACACCACCATCCGGCCGACGCTACTGGCCCACTTCGCGCTCGGCTACAACCGCTTTGGCAACAACAATGAGAGCGTCTTTGTTGACCAGAACTGGCCGGAGAAACTGGGCATGCAAAACGTTGCCCAAACCCACTTCCCCGTGCTCACCTTCGCCGGCCAGCCTTTCCAGGGCGGCGGCATTGGGGCCGGCGGGCGGCTCGGTTCGGGCAACCGCGGCGGCTCCTATAACGGCTCCACCATCGGCCAGGCAGACTTTACCTACATCCGTGGCGCACACAACTTCAAATTCGGCTTTGAGAACCGTCGCTACTACTACAACAGCCGCGGCAAGTCCGGCTCGGGCGATTTCGCCTTCTCCCCCAACCAGACCGCGCTGCCCGGCTTCAACGCCCAAACCGGCCACAGCTTCGCCAGTTTCCTTTTGGGCGATTACAACAGCACCAGCCGCGGCATCACGGGCGCCAACTTCGGCCACCGCTGGCGAACGGCCGGTTTCTACTTCCAGGATGACTGGAAGGCCACCCGCAAACTCACGCTCAACCTCGGCGTGCGATGGGAGGTCATCGGCGGCCTCACCGAAGTCGCGCAGCGCATGTCCGGGCTCAGTCTGAACACCGCCAATCCCGCCGCCGGCAACCTTCCTGGCGCGCTGGTCTTCCTGGAGGACATCGGGCGCAACAGCTTCCAAAACACCTACTGGAAGCAGATCTCGCCCAAGTTCGGCTTTGCCTACGCCCTCACGCAGAAGATGGTGCTCCGCGGCGGCTATGGCATCAACAACACCCCCGCCATCTCCAATGGCTTCGGCTTTGGCGGAACGCTTGGCTTCAATGGCTCCATCGTGCGCAACTCGGGCAACACGCCTATCCGCTTCGCCGAAGACAGCCTGGGCAACATCAGCGGCCGTTACCCCGACTTCACCGGCAACCTGCCCAATAAGAGCCTCACGCTCGCCAACGGCCAGGGGATCGACTGGTACCGAACCGACGGCAACCGCATGCCGTACGTGCAGAACTGGAATTTCGGCATTCAGTACCAGTTGCCGGCCTCCACGGTCTTGGAAGTGAACTACGTCGGCAACAAGGGCACCCGCCTCATCGCCAAGGGCTTCTCGCAATTGAATAATTTGCCCTTCACCGTCACGCAGCAGTATGGCGACCTGCTGCCTCGCCCGTGGAGCGCTTCGAGTCCCATTCCGGGCCGTTCGCGGGGTTCCGGGGCACGAATCTCCAGGCGCTCCGCCCCCTGCCGCAGTTCACCGGCATCAACGACATCTTCCCCAACCTCGGCACCTCCAGCTATAACTCCATGCAGGTCCAGGTCACACGCCACTTCCGCGACGGCTTCAGCGTCCTCGGCGCCTACACCTGGTCGAAGGCCATCGGCCTCACCGATAATGCCATCGACTCGGAAGGTGTCGCCGACGTATTCAACCGTGGAAATGAACGTTCGATCACCAACTACCACATCCCGCATGTCGGCAAGCTGAGCTGGATCTACGAGCTGCCCATCGGCCCCAACAAGTTGCTCAATGTCGGAGGCGTCGCCGGTAAGGTGATCGGCGGCTGGCAGGTGACGGCGATCCACACCTTCCGCTCGGGGAATCCCGTCGCGATTTCAACCGGTGGAATCAGTAACCCCACCGGCAACGCCGCCCGCCCCGATCTCGTCCCCGGCCAGAACATCGTCGCCAACGCCGACGCCGGCATCAACTTCCGCGGCTTCGTCGGCGGCACAGCCTACCTCAACCGCGCCGCCTTTACCAATCCCCCGGTGTTCGCCGGCGGCCTGAATGTCGTGCAGCGGCTCGGCACCGTGGGGCCTTATCTGCCCAACATCCGCACCCGTAGCACCATCACCGAGGACATCAGCGTCCAGAAGATGTTCAAGTTCGACGAGCACCGTTCCGTCGAGCTTCGGGGCACCTTCCTCAACCCCTTCAACCGTCACGGCATTGGCGGCTTGCAGACTAACATCACCAGCCCGCTCTTCGGCCAGTACACCGGCCAGCAGTTCGGCCCCCGGAACATCGAAATCGCTCTCCGCTTGACGTTCTAACCTCCAGCGCTTTCCGGCGAAGGGGCCCGCTCCGGCAGGCCCCTTCGCGCGTTCCGTCCATCGCAAACGCTGCCACATTTAACTTTGTTCATTGTTGTCACACTGAATTGACTTCCCCCTGCAATATGAATATTGTTGCTCCATCGGTCCCTAGGCTGGGATCTGGGATTCTAGATTTGCAAGGGGGTCAGTTGTGTTCTCCAGAAGTATCCTTCTGTCATTGGCATTGTCCGCCGTGGTCTTCGCACAAGGCGAACGCGGTACGTTGAACGGTTCCATCACGGACGCCTCAAGCGCGGTCGTGGCTGGGGCCGCCGTCAAGATTCTCAATCCGGCAACCGGTGTTGAACTCAACGCCACCACGACCGATTCCGGCGTCTACCGCCTGCCGTCGCTCATGCCGGGCACCTATCGCATCAGCGTCACCGCGCCGGGATTTAAAACCGCCGTTCGCGAGAACATCGTGCTGGGCGTGGCGCAGACGCTTACCGTCGACTTCAAGCTCGACGTTGGCGCGGTCACGGACTCGATCACCGTTTCGAGTGACCCGCCGCTGCTCGAAACCGGTACGGCCGAGATCGGCTCCTACGTCTCGAAGAAGGAGTTTGACTCCTGGCCGATCGCCGTCGGCGGCGGCCGCCGCCAGATCCAGCAGTTCATCTTCACCTCGCTGCCCGGCACCATTGGCAGCACCTGGCAGGGTTCAATCAACGGCGGCCAGAACTACACCCATGAGATCCTGATCGACGGCATCTCGGTCGGCCGCATGGACCTAGCCGGCGGCTCCAACTCCGAGTTCAGCCCCTCGGCTGAGTCCATCTCAGAGTTCAAGCTGCAAACCGGCACCGTCAGCGCGCAGTACTCCGGCACGCAGACCTCGGTGGCCAACTTCGCCACCAAGAGCGGCACCAACTCGCTGCACGGCTCGGCCTACTATTACGGCCAGAATGACGCCCTCCGCGCCAACAACTTCAACTCCAACTCCGCCGGCATCAAGCGCCAGCCCTTCAAACAGAGCAACTACGGCTACTCCATCGGCGGTCCTGTCTACATCCCCAAGCTCTACGACGGCCGCAACAAGAGTTTCTTCTTCCACAATATGGAGCGCACCACGCAGAAGGACTACAGCCAGACGCTCCTGGCGACGCTGCCCACTCCCGCCTTCAAGCAGGGTGACTTCTCCAGCCTGCTCAGCTCCGCCTTCACGGGCAACGCCAGTTCGGGCACCACGGTCGGCACCGATGCCGCCGGACGCAGCGTCCAGTTTGGCGCACTCTACGACCCCACCTCCTCCCGCCAGGTTGGCAACACCTGGGTCCGCGACATCTTCCCCGGCAACATCATTCCGCGCAGCCGCTGGAGCCCCGTCTCCTCCAAGATCCTCGAACTGGCTCCCATTACCGATCCGGTGTTCAGCGGCATGCTCAACAACATGCCCGCCCTCGGCGCTTGCTGCCCTGAGTTCCGTGAACGCATGCTCACCTTCAAGGGTGATCACAACTTCAGCAACAGCCACCGCTTGAGCGCGATGTACAACCGCAACTTCCGCACGCGCTACAACTCTGGATCGCCGCGCTGGGGCACGCCGCCGAACACGCCCACCGGCGTCTACCAGAACCAGGACACCCCCGGCACGATGGTCCGCATGGCGTAGGACGTCACCATCCGGCCCACCTTGCTCGCCCACTTCGCGCTCGGCTACAACCGCTTCGGCAACAATAACGAAAGCGTCTTCGTCGATCAGGATTGGCCGGCCAAAATCGGCATGCAGAATGTACCCGGCACGCACTTTCCCGTGCTCACCTTCTCTGGACAGCCCTTCCAGGGCGGCGGCATCGGCGCCGGCGGGCGTCTCGGCTCGGGCAACCGCGGCGGCTCCTACAACGGCTCCACCATCGGCCAGGCCGACTTCACCTACATCCGCGGCACCCACAACTTCAAGTTCGGCTTTGAAAACCGCCGCTACTACTACAACACCCGCGGCAAATCAGGCTCAGGCGACTTCGCCTTCTCTCCCAACCAGACCGCCCTGCCCGGCTTCATCAACCAGACCGGCCACAGCTTCGCCAGCTTCCTGCTCGGCGACTATGCCAACACCAACCGCGAGATTGTTGGCGCCAACTTCGGCCACCGCTGGCGCACCGCCGGCTTCTACTTCCAGGACGACTGGAAGGCCACCCGCAAGCTCACCCTGAACCTCGGCGTCCGCTGGGAGGTCATCGGCGGCCTGACCGAAGTTGCCCGGCGCATGTCCGGCCTTGGCATCACCACGGCGAACCCCAATGCCGGCGGCCGCCCCGGCGCCCTGGTCTTCCTCGACGACATCGGCCGCAACAGCTTCCAGAACACCTACTGGAAGCAGATTTCGCCCAAGTTCGGCTTCGCCTACGCCCTCACGCAAAAGATGGTGCTGCGCGGCGGTTACGGCATCAACAATACGCCGGCCATCTCCAATGGCTTCGGCTTCGGCGGCACGCTTGGCTTCAACGGCAACATCGTCCGCAACTCCGGCAACACGTCCATCCGCTTCGCCGAAGACAGCCTGGGCAACATCGCCGACCGCTATCCCGACTTCGCCGGCGTTCTGCCCAACAAGAGCCCCACGCTCGCCAACGGCCAGGGCATCGACTACTACCGCACCGACGGCAACCGCATGCCCTACGTGCAGAACTGGAACTTCGGCATCCAGTACCAGTTGCCGGCCTCCACGGTTCTCGAAGTGAACTACATCGGCAACAAGGGCACGCGCCTCATCGCCAAGGGCTTCTCCCAGCCCAACAACCTGCCCTACAGCGTAGTCCAGCAGTACGGCGACTTGCTGCCTCGCCCCTGGAATGCATCCAGCCCGATTCCGGCGCCCTTTGCCGGGTTTAGCGGGACCAACCTCCAGGCGCTCCGCCCCTTCGCCCAGTTCACGGGCATCAACGACATCTTCCCGAATATCGGCCTCTCCAGCTACAACTCGCTGCAGACCCAGGTCACGCGCCACTTCAAGAGTGGCCTTGCCATCCTCGGCGCCTACACCTGGTCGAAGGCCATCGGCTTCACGGACAACGCGATTGACGCCGAAGGCGTGGCCGACATCTTCAACCGCAACCTCGAACGCTCCATCACCAACTACCACATCCCGCATGTGGCCAAGTTGAGCTGGATCTACGAGCTGCCCATCGGCCCCAACAAGCTGGTCAACGTCGGCGGCGTCGCCGGCAAGATCATCGGCGGCTGGCAGTTGAGCGCCATCCACACCTTCCGCGCTGGCAACCCCGTGGCCATCCAGACCGGCGGCATCAACCTGCCCACCGGAAATTCCGCCCGGCCTGACCTCGTGGCCGGCCAGGACATCGTCGCCAATGCCGATGCCGGCATCAACTTCCGCGGCTTCGTCGGCGGCACACCTTACCTCAACCGCGCGGCCTTCACCAATCCTCCCGTGTTCGCCGGCGGCCAGAACGTCGTCCAGCGTCTCGGCACGGTTGGGCCCTACCTGCCCAACATCCGCGACCGCCATTGGGTTTCCGAAGACATGAACATCTCCAAGACGTTCAACATCGACGAACACCGCAATGTCGAACTGCGCGGCACGTTCCTCAACCCCTTCAACCGCCATGGTATCGGCGGCCTGCAAACCAACATCACCAGCCCCCTCTTCGGCCAGTACACCGGCCAGCAGATGGGCGCCCGCAACATCGAGATCGCGTTGCGTATAGGCTTTTAGTGTGATCCTGCTCGCCGTGGCCGCCCTGCAACTCGCAAGCGGCCCCTGCGGGCAGGCGCTCCAACAAGCCCAGTCTTCGTTTCAGCAGAGGGCCTTCCCGGACGCCGTGCAAGCGTTCGAGAAGGCCCTCTCGCTTTGCCCTGACCGCCTCGCCGTCCTCGTCCCCCTCGCCCAAACCCTCATCCTCGCCGCCAACGAACCCGCCGCCGAAGCCCGCCTCCGCGAAGCCCTCGCCCTCGCTCCCCGCCACCCCGCCGCCCTCTACTCGCTCGGCCGTCTCTACTACTCCCAAGGCCGCTATCCCGAGGCCGTCACGCACCTCAAGCTGCTCACCGAACTCGAACCCGCCAACTACCGCGCCCACGACAACCTCGCCCTCTGCTACGACCTCCTGCAGCAGGACACCCTCGCCCTCAAGCACTTCTTCCGCGCCCTCGATCTCGTCAAGGACGCCCACCGCGACTACGACTGGGCCTTCTCCAATACCGCCGAGTTCTTCCTCAAACGCGACCAGTTCGACAAGGCCTTCCAACTCGCCGCCGAAGCCGCCGCGCGCAATCCGCAATCGGCGCGCAACTTCTACCTCACCGGAACGGCGCTCGTGAAACTCCGGCGCGATGAGCAGAGCCTGCGCTGGCTGCAGCGCGCCGTTGAACTTGACCCGGCCCACGCCGAGGCCCGTTTCCAACTTGGCCACGCCCTCCGCCGCCTCGGCCGCAGCGCGGAGGCACGGGTGCACCTGGACAAGTTCAAGGAGTTGCGGGCTCCCGCAGCGTCACCATCTGATCCGCCTTCACCGCGCTGAGCTTCTGCACGCGCCCGCTGGGCCAGCGAACCTCGATCTCCTCCGCCGTCTCCGCCGACCCCAGCCCGAAGTGCGCCCGCACATCGTTCGACGCCAGATAACTCCCCGCCGTCGTCACCGTCCGCCACTGCTCGCGCCCGCCCGCCTTCAACCGCACCCGCGCGCCGATGCCGTCGCGATTGCTCGCCGTGCCCGAGAGCTTCACCAACAGCCAGTGCCCGCCCGCCCCGCCGTTCCGGAACAGTACGGCCCGCTCTTCCTGCGACACCACCACCACATCCAGCGCCCCGTCGTTATCCACGTCGCCCACCGCCGCACCCCGCGCCGCCCGCGGCTTCATCCAAGCCGCTCCCGCCTGCGCGCCCACATCCACCAGTTTCCCGTTCACATTCCGCAGCAGCATCATCGGCTCGCGATACTTCACCGCCGGCTGCGTCCGCTCGATGTTGTCCATCACGTGGCTCTGCGACGCCACCAGGTCCAGCCACCCATCGTTGTCCATGTCGGAGAACTTCATCCCCCAACCGGAGTGGTTGCGCGAGGCCACCGCCAGCCCTGTCTCCGCCGAGGCATAGTCAAAGCCGCCCTTCCCCCATCGGTACAGCGCGTACCGCTGCTGGGCCAGCGCATTCACCGTCAGTTCGTCGCGCCCATCGCCATCCACATCGCCCCAATCGATCCCCATCCCGCTGAACACGCGCCCGTTGTCGTCATAGGCGATGTTCACGTCGAAACCGACCTCCTCCAACCGCCCGCCCCCGGCGTTGCGGAACAGCTGTTGCGGCGTCGCATCGTTGGCCACGGCGATGTCCACATGGCCGTCCCCATCGTAGTCCGCGATGGCCAATCCCAACCCGCGCCCTTTGGCCGCGCCAAATCCCGAGGCCGCACTGACATCCTCAAATCGTTTTCCCCCCGCGTTCCGGAACAGCAAATGCGAAGCCGGCGGAAACGTCTCCGGATTGCAGTAGCTGCGCAACTCCGCCTTGCGCGGGCCACACCACCGGTCCGGCTCGTAATCCCACTCCACATACCGCGCCACCGCCAGGTCCAACCACCCATCGCCGTCCACATCCACCCACGCCGCCCCGGTGGACCACCCGCCGCCGCGCACACCGGCCGCGGCGCTGATCTCCTCAAACGTCCCGTCGCCGCGATTGCGGAACAGCTCGTTCCCGCCCAACCCGGTCACATACAGATCCACATCCCCGTCATTGTCGAAGTCCGCCGCCGCCGCGCCCATCCCATAGAACGCCCCCTTCACGCCCGCCCGCTCCGTGACGTCTTCAAACCGCCCCCCGCCGGCGTTCCGGTACAACCGGTTCCAATACTTCGCCGCGCTCTTGTCCGCAAGCGACCCCTTCGGCATCGGATCGCGCACGGCAGCCCCATTCACGAAGTAGACGTCCAGCAATCCGTCGCCATCGTAATCCAACAGCGCCACGCTTCCGGCCACCGACTCCGGCAGATACTTCCGCGAGGTCTTCGACGGTTCATGGACGAACGGAAACTCCACCGCCGCAAAGGGTCGCAGCTCTCCGGCCGCCCACACACTCACCGCGCCCAGCGCCACCGCTGCCCATCGTGCTCGCATCCGCACCCATTCTCTCTCGCCCCAGGCCCGCCGCGGGCAGATCGATCTGGAACCTCGGATAGCGCCACCGGCTCGGAGACAGAACGGCCAGCGGACTGCTATATTGGGAGATGCGCGTGGCAAATGGTCCACGCCGCACAAGGCCCGGTGAGGTGCGAGAGCGGTTGAATCGGGCGGTCTCGAAAACCGTTGAACCTTTACGGGTTCCGTGGGTTCGAATCCCACCCTCACCGCCAGAATTTTTCTTTTAGAATCAATTGCTTAAAACTCATCAGGTTCCCGCGTACGATGGGTGTACGATATCCTCGCCAATGGAGGCCGATAGATGCTCACACTCTACCGTCGCCACACCCGCGCCTGCGGGCAGAAAGACCGCTACTACCGGCGCTGCAAGTGCCCCGTCTGGGTGGAAGGAACCACTAACGCCGGCAACTACATTCGCCACTCCCTCAAGCTGACATCTTGGGAGCGCGGCGAGGAGAAGAAACGCGAGCTGGAAGCCGGTCCCGACGCCAAGACGAGCCAGGTGGAACGGCCGGAAGCGCCGCAACGCATCACCCTTCGGGAGGCCACGGAGAGATTCTGCAGGGAATGCGAAGCCCGGCGCCTCGGCGATCCGACGCTGCGCAAGTACCGCACGCTCGCCAAACAGATCCGGGATTTCGCCAGCTCCCGTTTCGTCTACTTGTACGAGTTCACCACAGAATTTGCCCGTGAGTTTCGATCGTCGTGGAAGGACGGCGCGAGGGCAGCTGGCAAGAAGTTGGAACGTCTGCGCGCCTTCTTCCGCTTTGCAATCGAGAACGGCTGGATCGAAAACTCGCCCGCGAAACACCTGAAGCCTCCGATCGTCAAAGACACGCCCACCCTGCCCTTCAGCCGTGAGGAGATGGCTCGGATCCTGGAGCACGCGGGCGAGAACCGCCTGTTCATTTTGACGATGCGCTACACCGGCATGCGGATCAGCGACACGGCAATGCTCCAGGCGACGGCTGTGAATGGGAACAAGGTGTTCCTTTACACTCACAAGACCGGGGTCCCCGTCCGAGTGCCCATCCCTGACTTCGTGGCTAACGATCTGGCCTCGATCCGCGCGGCCGGTGGCTATCTCTTTCTGCGGGGCGAATCGACGCGCCTGGAAACCTGCACTGACCTGTGGCGCCGCCAACTTGCCCGCGTGTTCAAAAATGCGAAGATTCCCAAAGGACACCCGCATCGATTTCGGGATACCTTCGCTGTCGAACTTTTACTGGCCGGCGTTCCCATCGAACACGTGTCCGTACTGCTCGGACATGCTTCCGTGAGGATTACCGAGAAACACTACGCGCCCTGGATCAGGACGCGCCAAGAGAAGCTCGAAGAAGACGTGCAGAAGAGTTGGGGCGAGGCCCGGCCGAAGCTGGTCAAACACTCGTAGCGCATCGATCTAGGGCCGACCAAGGTTTGCTTAGGCTGATCCTGGCCAATCCGCTCGCACGCCTCAAGATGGCCCGCGAGCGGCGCACACGCCGGCAAGTACTCAGCGTCGAGGAGGAACAGAAACTCCTCACCGCCGCCTCGCCTCACCTGAAACCCATCATCACTGCGGCTCTGGACACGGGCATGCGGCGCGGCGAGATCACCGGCCAGCTCTGGGAGCACATCGACTTTCCCAGGAAGCTCCTATTCGTGACCAAGTCGAAGACGCCCGAAGGGGAATCCCGCGAGATACCACTGTCGGCTCGCTTACTCGACTGGCTGGCCGAGCATCAGCAACCGAGCGGACCGGTATTTGGTTATCGCGGCTAGCCGATCCGCATCATCAAGACCGCCTGGCGGACCGCGCTCAAGCACTCCGGCATCCGCCGACTGCGCTTTCATGATCTCCGCCATCGTGCCGACTTTCCGGTCATGCCGACTTTTCGCAGGAGCTGCGCCGTTGAGCCGATTTGGCCGAGAGTTGAGAGCGCTACTCCTCAGTTGAAGTCGGCATAATCCGGATGGTCTTCTCGGAACTGGCTACGAGCCAGAAAAGGAGAAGACGAGTGCAGGAAGATTTCTTCAACCCCTTCCCGGCCTCCTCGGATAAAACGGCCGCTGAATCGAAATCTGGTTCGCCTCTTCGGCGACCTCGTAGAAGCGATGCCATTCATCTTCGCCAAATCGCGACAGCACATCGGGAAACCGCAGAATCCCCGCCTTGCTCGCGTACCGGCGCGGCACACCAATCGGAAAATCGAAGCCCGCGGCGATCAGTCCATCAGGGTCGCCAGCCCGCAACGTCGCGAAGAAGGTCTCCAGTCGCCCGGCCGGTTCCGGCTCCGCAATCGCATACGCCCCGTCCGCCTGCAGCCGGGCAACGGCCCGCCAACGCTTGGCGGCATGGATACTCCAGTCGCAATGGACAAGCGTTGTCGGCCTCATGGTATCTTCGCTCCTCGATGCGCAGTGGCCAGGCAGGACACGTCGCTGCTCGCGCCAGAAATCCGGCTACAGGTTATTGACCCTGTTCTGAAACTCTTCCGGTGTTAACGCTGCGTGCATCGAAACGAGGCGCCGCACCACCTCCCCCAGGCCGCGACTGCGCGTGTGCCAGTATGCGATGCCCGCGTGTGGCAGTCCCTCGGCGTGCAGCCGGAGGAAGTCCACATCCCGCGTTACGACAACACGTCCGTCGCGCAACGCGAAGGCGAGGTGTTCTCGATCCTCGGCTCCAGCCAATCCGGCATCAGCCGTGGTTGTGACGTCAATGCCGCGGTGGCGTAACGCGTCAGCCAGCGCCGGAGAGATGTGCTCGTCCAAATGAAAACGGATCGGCACCGGCTACGAGGCCTCTTGTAGCGGCTCCCGGCAAGCTTCGCGTCCAGCAGCGAGGGTGATTCCGGCGGAACTCTTCGGCAAACACCTGGTCAGCGCGAAGTTCCTCCTGGATTTCCTCCACGTGATCGAAGTAGTAGGCAAGCGCGCCATGCACTTCGGCGAGGGTGATGCTGGGAATGTGGAACGATCTCATCAGGGGTCATCCCCTGATGCTCATACCAGAGGACGATGTCCTGCACCCGAACGCGGCGCCCGGCAATGCGAGCCCTCCCGCCACAAGTCCCAGGAGTCTTCATGATTCGTCGTTCGGAGGTACTTTCCATACGCCCGCCCCCATCACCTGAAGCTTCGTCCCACTAGGCGACCCCAGAAAACTCCTGGATGACGACCCCCTTCAGGAAGTCGCTGGTCTGTTTGGTCGGGCCGGCGAGATTTGAACTCGCGACCTCTTGCACCCCAAGCACGTTTCCCGCTTACACGGGTTCCATGCTTCGATGTGCTTTCTGCAGTTTACACGGATTCGGGGCACCTGCTTCCGCCCACTGCAAGTGGCGCTGAAACCGATTTTATTCACATTTTTCGCACGGTCAGCCTATATATTCGGCCAGCCGCTGCGGGAACCGGCTGCGCTCGCCGGTCAGGAGGACACGGGAACTAGGCTATTCTCCATACGAATGGGCTGGACCTGCACAGGCAGCAGTCCAATGAAGGCTTGAAGGAATTTGACACTTGAGGAAGCCGAGAAACCAGCCGGCGAAGACGCGCGACGGCCACCGCCACCCGGGGACTATGGCGAGTTGCTAACCGGCGTAGTGTGCTTTGTCGAGCAATCGAGAGTTGCCGCGGCACGGTCGGTCAACATTCGTCTAGTGATTTCCGCTGAGACTCACAGAGGAACGGAAACTTTATGATGGAGCACCCGATCCGGGCGCAATGGGGGCCGTGAATCGTGTGCAAGACCATAAGACCATATCCAAATACACCATAAAACCAACCATAGAGAGAGTCCGCGGCTCTCGTAGTCCCAGTAACACTATACTTTTCAATATTTTACAGGTATGTGCTCATATTGGGTGCCATGTATTTGCCCGTAAGGGGGGTGTGTTTGAACGTAAGCAATCGGTCAGCTTCCCTCTTTTCATGCGTTTGCTGACGAGGTAGAGAATCAGCCTCATGAAGAGGCTGCATGTGATTGATTACAAGTGCTTTATTTTCGCCAGCGGGAGAGAGGGAAGGAGGCGTCAGGGGAGATTTACGCTGAGTCACACGGAACTTCCTTGGAAGCCCCTGGTATGAGGGGCGAATTCCGCTCAACCACACGCTTTTTATGGGCAAGCACAAGGGTGGCCGCTGTCGGGTGTGAGTTTCATCGTAAATGGGCTATTCCGTGCATGATGGGGGTGAGTTGGCCGATAAGCGGTTGGAATGAGCATCACTCCACTAAAGTTTACGGGCATCAGCAGCTTCTCGGAGGATTTCCAGACGATCCTGACGCGAGCGGTTTCGATCGCCTCGGTGCCCATCCAGCAGATGCAGAACAGCCAGACGGACCTGCTGTCGAAGAAGCAATCGCTGGCTGGTTTGAGGACGGCGATGGCGGACCTTGCTGTTGCCCTGGAGGGACTGGGGAGGGTTGGTAAGGAGAGAGGTCTGACCGTTTCGTCCACGAATGTGAACCGAGTGGCGGTGACCAATAGCGGTGCGGCCACCAGCGGGACGTATCTCATCAAGGAGATTACGTCGATCGCCCAGCCGGCAGGTGAGAGCTTGCAAACGGGCCTGGACACGGCTGATGCGACCGTGGTGGATGGCGATGGTGAGTTGAAGTTGGTAATGGGGACATCGACCTTCGCGATCAGTCTTACCAGTGAAACGAACAACCTCAACGGGTTGCGAGCCGCCATCAACGCGGCTGGGGCGGGAGTGACGGCGAGCATCATCAACTCAGGTGCGGCGTCGGGCGCCTACTACTTAGAGCGCGTCCCGTATTCCGGCGATTTGGCGTGAGCAGTATCTTGCGTGCGGCGGCTTGCGTTGATTGGGGCACAAGGATGGAGCCTTCGACGCTTTCGGTGCGATCCAGACGTGTCCGGAGATGCCGCCAGCCACGCCGCGACGCTGACGGCTTGCAGTCTGTGGGAAGAAGATGTGGCTTTCCGCTCAGGATGCTTTCGGAACTTGCTCCTGCCCCTTGCGCGGCAGCCCGGCCAGCAGCCACAGGTTGTGCGCCAGCACGCACCAGGCCACCTGCCGCGCCTGCGCTTCATGCCCCCTGGCCAACAGCGGCGCTCCGAGAAAGCCGTTTTTGAAGATCGCAATCCGCGCCTCGGTCTGCGCCCGCCGCTGTTGCAGCGCGGCGAACCGCGCATCGCGCAGCCGCGCGCGCAGCAACGATGCATCCCGCGGCGCAATGGCGTTCTCGATCTTCCGCTCGCGCAACCACTCGCGGCTGGTCTGGCTGTCGAAGTTCCGGTCGCCCACCACCGTCTTCACCGACCTCGCCGCCGTCCGCTCCAGGCTCCGCCGCAACAGCGCTGTGTCGTGCTCCGGATTGCCGCACACCAACTCCCAATCGGCGATCAACCCACTCTCGGCCTCGGCCAGCAGCAATTGCGATCCGAACTCCACCTCGGCTCCGGCCTTGCCCCGCACATACACCGCCGCGTGGCCCTCGTACAAACTCAGGATCTTCTCCTCGTTGGCGACCAGACGGCCACCGATGATCCGCTCGTGCGCTTGCCGCAACGCATACGGCAATCGCTCCAGCATCACCGCCATGCGTTCGCCGATGCGCATCGCCTGTTTCTCACTCAGGCTCGTCCCGGCCCAGTGATTCAGCAGCAGCTTCCGATGCCGGCTGGCGTGCGCCATTGCCGTCTTGGTCAGCCGCTTCATCGCCCGTAGCGTCTTCTTGCGCGCCTTGCGGTTGGAGGAGCGCCGTGAGTGCTTGGCCATCTCCATGGACAGCTTGTTCATCTGCCGCAGAAACGCCTTCGGCTCCCGCATCCGCGTCTTCAATCCGTGCTTGCGGATCAGGATGGTCGCCTTCATCAGTGTCCCACTCCGTCGCGCAACAGCACCCAGTCGGTGGGGTAGTGGATGTTCAGCTCCACGCAGGTTGAGTCGAGAAACTGCGTCTCCAACTCCGCCGGTTCGGCCAACTCCAGCGGCCCGTCCGCGCTTGCCGCCGACTCCAACAGCGTGCCCACCACCTCGCGCAACCCGCTTTCGTCCACCATCTCCTGGTAGCGCTGCAGGTGGCTCTTGCCAGGGATCTGCACTGTGCCCAACCGGCTCAGCCGGCAGAACCACTGCAGCAAAGGGCGAGTCGGCCAGCCGCGTGGAGAACTCGCGGTAGGAATCACTGGTGAGCGTGCGCGCAATCGAGGCTCGTAGCGCGGTGGCTGCCATGCGCTGCAGCAGCAAGCGGTCTCCGTCGCACAGCGGCTCGGGGCGAGCCAGACGGCGCTGCACACACAGCCGCACGAAGACTTCTTCCACGCGGCTGCGGTTGAGAATCTCGTCGATGCGCTCCAGACGTTGGCGCCACGTGCGGTAGTCGACCGGGCCCAGCACGGTCGGCACCGGCGGCTGCAAGGGCTCTTGTTCGGGGAGAAGCGGGGGCAGGGTGAGCAACAACTGCTCAGCGAACATACACAATTATACGAGGGCGTTTTGCGGCAATCCAACAAAATCGTCGCGGTTTGTTTGAATCAGGATGGGCCCGCGAGACTGTGAAATCAGGTGTCCACGCTCGCGCCGCTACATGGGACAAGCTCTACTTATCGTTGACGGCGGAGCAGACCGGAGAAACGACGCTTGCGCTGCGGACGGAGGCGGGCGACAACGGCACCAACCTGCTGACGTCAGCCAACCAGGGTTCCAACGCCGAGTTCTACTTGAACGGGATCCAGATCATCCGCCGGGATAATCTGATCAGCAACGTGATTGACGGTTTGACGGTGACGATTGTCGACACCACCAAGGAAGGCGAAGAGGTGGTGATCGCAGCCAATTCCTCGCGTGGATCGCTGGCCGGCGGGCTGAGTAGCCTGGTTTCCTCATACAACGCGCTGGCTTCGGCCGTGAACAACCACATTGGAGAGAATGCCGGTGTCCTGAGCGGTGACTCCATCCTGCGGCACATACAGGGTGTGATGCGCACGGTGACCGGTTTCACCGGCAATGGGGATGTGCGGGCGCTGGCTGCCATCGGCGTGACGCTCGACAAGACGGGAAGCATGAGTTTCGACTCAACGCGGTTTTATAGCCTAAGCACCGCGGAGTTTGAATCGGCGCTGGATCTAATGGGCACAACGAAGACGGGATTTGGCGCGCTGGCAGAGAAGCTGGATGAGATCAGCAATCCGATTACGGGCCTGATCAAGAAGCAACAGGACACCCTCGACCTAGCCGACACGCGCATGGACAAGCAGATCGCGGCGTTGCAAGAGCGGATTCTGGTGATGCAGTCGTTCTTGTCGCTGAAGCTGCAGCAGGCAGACTTACTGATCAGCCAGTTCAGCAGCCAGCAGCAGCAGTTGGATGCCGTCATCAAGTCGTTGAACACGGTTTCCTTCGGCAAGGAGAAAAACTAGTGAGCGCGTGGGAAGAGGCCCTCGGGCGTCTGCGGAAAGCCGATGAGAGCCTGGAGGGGGCAGGCGAGCCTGCCGCGTGCCTCAGTGCGATCAAGGAGCGCGCAGAGGCAGTGGGGGAGCTATTGGCGCTGGCCGCACGGGATGGTGCAGACGGAGAGGCCCGGCGGCGGGAGTTGGAACGGGAGTACGCGAAGGGGGAAGTGCACCTTCGCCGGTGGACCGGCTGGCGAGATGACCTGCGGAGGAAACTGCAAGAGCAGTATGCCTTGGATCTGCTGTCGAAAGCCTTGCGGCCGCCTCAGCGGGGAACCTTGATTCACCGGCTGAGCTGAGAGGGTTCACGAGGTCCGGGGGATGAGCAGGGAGTGCAGGCTGCGCCGGTAAGTTACTGTAGTGTCCAGAACACGCTGGGGGACGGGCCATACTGCCAGGCGTACTTCCGCCATGGAGAGACGCGGTAGGCAGGCAAGCCGCTCTGAGGACCGGCTGGCCGGGTCCACGAGCGCACGCCGACCATGTGAGTGGCGAGCAGATCCGAGGTCAAAGTCTTCAACTGGTCGTCGGTTGCGCCAAGATAGCGGGAGAAGTAGTAGCTCAAGCCGGCTGCCGACGCTACGTCGAGGGCGTGTTCGACGCCTTCGCCGCCTGCTCTCGTGTGGCTGCTGCCGTCGAAGAAAGTCAGGTAGTCGAAGTAGCGAAGCTCGCTGGCTGCCGTGCTGTAGCCGTGCTGGTTGTCGCGCTTTGCAGCCGCCGCGAGAAAGCTGCCCAGCCGCCGTAGAAATTCCGCTGTACCAGGATCTTCCGTGACGCCGAAGGCCCTTGCCGCCGCGCTGGCCACAAGCACGCTCATCCACGGAGAGGCGATCAGCTCTCCCGCCCGCGCTTCCTCGGGGTCGTGCTGGTCCCCGTAATGGTAGAGCCCGCCTGGTATCCGGTTTTCCGGCAATGCGCCGTCCGCCCCGTAGTGGTGCCAACGCAGGTCGGCGAGAATCTTCAGCATCTGGTCTTTATAGACCGCGTCGCCCAATACTTCATAGGCTATCGGCATGGCGTTCAGCGCCATGCCGGCGTTCCTCTCTGTCCAGTTGGCTGCCACCGGCGACCATCGGAGGCTTGTCTCGTGCATGAGATACGCTTGCGCCACCCAGCGGATCGGTTCGCGGTAAGAATCGTCGCCGGTCAGCCAGTAGGCATAGGCAAGATTCTCGTTGGAGCTGTACATGAGGTAGTTGCCGACAGCGGCCCAGGAAGAAGCGACGGGCGTTTTGAGCCGGAACAGTCCCACTGCTTCCGCGGGGGTGGTTCCCGCCGGATACAGTTGCGCGGCATAAAAATCCGAATGACGCACCGCCTCTCGCAGCGGCTTGAGGAAGCCACTCTGCAAATAGAGGCTGTACATCGCAGCCGCCCGGTCGTAGAGCCAGGGCTCAAAGGCTGTCTTGTAAGCGCACCGATTGGCCGCCGTGACTCTTGGGTCGTCCTCGTTAATGATCGCGAAGAAGAAGTTCTTTGCCGCTTCCTGGTACGTCCACCGGGCGCCGGGATCGGCGTTGAGTGACAGTTGCGGGTCCATCCTCGCCTCGGCAATTCCGGCGTCGAAGGGCAGCATCCGCATGGACCGCATCCCGACCTGCGCCAGGTAGGAGGCGGGCAGGGTTGCCAACACATCCGGCTCGGAGACGTTATCCGCTGCCACGAACGTACCGCTTGTCACGCGACGCCAACCCTCACGCGGATCTCGCAGGTTGTCGGCCTGGAGCGTTCTTGGCTGCTTCCCCCACTCAACCACGATGTCCTCGGCCGCGGAGAGGGCCATACTGACCTGTACGCGGGCCACGCACAAAGCTGCCATCCAGGGCGGTATTCGAAACATGGTGCCATGGCGTCAACATATCCACGTAGGTTGGGATCTCCTGCCCTGCGCGCAGAATGCGGAGGGTATTCAAATCCTGCACCCTGAGCGAGCCACGCGAGAAGGGAACCCCGAAAGTAATCAGTCTCTGTGTGCCCGCCGGCAGGGGCTGCGCGGGGTTGAGGCGAACGCGAATCTCGCCGCTTTCTTGAGCGTCGGAGAAAAAGGAGGGCCCTGAAACCGGATTACTAGCCCATTTTCTGAGATACTATAAGTGCGCTGGTGGTTGATCTGTCGCGACCGAAGATGGGCGCAGCCTATTCAGACGACCTACGCCGAAAGTTCTTGGAGGCGTATCAACGAGGGGAAGGCAGCCTGGAAGTATTGGCTGGCCGCTTTGGAGTGAGTCTGGGATGGGCGGAAAAGATCTGGCGCAGCTTGCGGCAGACGGGCCGAATGGAGCGGCCCGCCAGAAGCAGATCTGGGCCTGCCAGCAAAGTAACCGCGGCAGTGGAGGCGGATTTGGGGAGCTGGATTCGCCGGCAGCCCGATCTGACTCTGGCTGAGTTGAAGGCTCGGCTGAGCAAGGAACGCAAATTGGAGCTGAGTATCTCGCGCCTGTGGACGGTGCTGGATAGGATGGGACTGCGGCTGAAAAAAAGTCACTCCACGCCGCCGAGCAGGACACGGCGGAAGTCCGGCTCCGGCGGAGCCAGTGGAAAGAGAAAGCCAGCCAGGTCGATGCGACGCGGCTGATCTTTCTGGATGAGAGCGGAGTGACCACGGAGATGACGCGGCGTTATGGGCGCGGTGCACTCGGCGAGCGGGTGAGAGAAGGCACGCCGGCAGGCCACTGGCGGACGCTGACGATTCTGGGAGCAATCCGCGTCTCGGGTTGGGTGGCGACGATGACGGTCGAGGCCGCCACCGATGGCGACGTCTTTCTGAGCTACCTGGAGCAGGTGTTGTGTCCACAACTGCGCCGAGGCGAGATCGTGGTGATGGACAACCTGTCGGCGCACAAAGTGGACGGCGTGCGGGCGCTGATCGAAGAAGCTGGCGCGGAGTTGTGGTATCTGCCGCCCTACTCGCCGGACTTGAACCCGATTGAGAAGTGCTGGTCGCAGGTGAAGCAGTTGCTGCGGGCGGCCAAGGCGCGGTCACTGGAAGCACTGGAGCAGGCGGTGGCCGATGCCTTGCCCGCATTCACCGCCGAGAACGCACAGGCTTGCTACCGATACTGCGGCTATGCCTTATAGTAACCATGAAAATGGGCTAGTCGTGAACACGACCGGTGCGGATATGGCCACGTTGCCCTTCGGATTCCGCAGGTGAGCAGTGATCGTATGCTCTCCATTCTGGAGGCGTGTGGTGTCGAGATCCGTGCGATAGGGCAACTCGGTCACCTCTTGTCCCAGCGGCTCCTGGTCGATGAAGAATTGAACGGTCGCAACCGCCACGCCTGCTTGCGGTTCCGCTTCCACCATGAAGCGGCCGGAAATGACAGCTCCCTGGCTCGGCTGAAGCACGCTCACCACCGGCGGTACGGTCCATTCAATCTCAAGCGCCGGCCGCTTCGATGTGTCTGCGTTCCGGCTTGAGTAAATGAACAGAGGCTCTTCCGCAACAGGGTTGCTCAACAGCATGCCTCGATTGGCGTCCGGCTCGCGGACCCAGTGCTGTACAACTGCCACATCGAGAGGAATCGACAGTTCATGCTCTCCCGCGCTGACGAAACCGCCCATGGTGAAACTCTTACCGGCGATCCAGTCACTTCCCTCACCGGACGCGCCGGGAGCGTTCCAACGGTTCTCGGCGTCCCGGAACACCCACCCCAGGGCCTCGGCTTCCGCATCCCACTTTGCCAGCAGGTAGTTTCCTCTCAGGTTGAGGCCGACGGACGCCTCAACCCTAATCAGTAGCGTTGCCGATCTGATGACAGCGTTGGGAGGGAGGTTTACATCGGCGAATCTCAGCAGAACCCGGCTTTCGCCCCGCCCGCGGCGTCCAGTGTGCAAGGGAGCTTTTCGGCGCGGACCGTGGCGCCGTTCTGCTGGACTCCCTCGATGTTGGAGGAAGTGATGGCGACATCGGTGGCGCCCGAGTAACCCGCCTCGCCAGTCCTGAACTTATGGGTGTCCCGGTCAGTTGCGCCCAATGCGGCGCAGGAGACCAGCATCAACCCCAGCAGGCGAGGAGCAGAAAGCACTTCTCTGATCCTGACGTTCATATCGCTCTCATCTCAATCATAGGGGTCTGAAGCCTTCTTCCTGCACGTGTCTGTGGAGACCAGACGATGGCGCATGAAGCAGTCAGATAGAGCGCGTCCCGTATTCCGGCGATTTGGCGTGAGCAGTATCTTGCGTGCGGCGGCTTGCGTTGATTGGGGCACAAGGATGGAGCCTTCGACGCTTTCGGTGCGATCCAGACGTGTCCGGAGATGCCGCCAGCCACGCCGCGACGCTGACGGCTTGCAGTCTGTGGGAAGAAGATGTGGCTTTCCGCTCAGGATGCTTTCGGAACTTGCTCCTGCCCCTTGCGCGGCAGCCCGGCCAGCAGCCACAGGTTGTGCGCCAGCACGCACCAGGCCACCTGCCGCGCCTGCGCTTCATGCCCCCTGGCCAACAGCGGCGCTCCGAGAAAGCCGTTTTTGAAGATCGCAATCCGCGCCTCGGTCTGCGCCCGCCGCTGTTGCAGCGCGGCGAACCGCGCATCGCGCAGCCGCGCGCGCAGCAACGATGCATCCCGCGGCGCAATGGCGTTCTCGATCTTCCGCTCGCGCAACCACTCGCGGCTGGTCTGGCTGTCGAAGTTCCGGTCGCCCACCACCGTCTTCACCGACCTCGCCGCCGTCCGCTCCAGGCTCCGCCGCAACAGCGCTGTGTCGTGCTCCGGATTGCCGCACACCAACTCCCAATCGGCGATCAACCCACTCTCGGCCTCGGCCAGCAGCAATGCGATCCGAACTCCACCTCGGCTCCGGCCTTGCCCCATACACCGCCGCGTGGCCCTCGTACAAACTCAGGATCTTCTCCTCGTTGGCGACCAGACGGCCACCGATGATCCGCTCGTGCGCTTGCCGCAACGCATACGGCAATCGCTCCAGCATCACCGCCATGCGTTCGCCGATGCGCATCGCCTGTTTCTCACTCAGGCCTCGTCCCGGCCCAGTGATTCAGCAGCAGCTTCCGATGCCGGCTGGCGTGCGCCATTGCCGTCTTGGTCAGCCGCTTCATCGCCCGTAGCGTCTTCTTGCGCGCCTTGCGGTTGGAGGAGCGCCGTGAGTGCTTGGCCATCTCCATGGACAGCTTGTTCATCTGCCGCAGAAACGCCTTCGGCTCCCGCATCCGCGTCTTCAATCCGTGCTTGCGGATCAGGATGGTCGCCTTCATCAGTGTCCGCACTCCGTCGCGCAACAGCACCCAGTCGGTGGGGTAGTGGATGTTCAGCTCCACGCAGGTTGAGTCGAGAAACTGCGTCTCCAACTCCGCCGGTTCGGCCAACTCCAGCGGCCCGTCCGCGCTTGCCGCCGACTCCAACAGCGTGCCCACCACCTCGCGCAACCCGCTTTCGTCCACCATCTCCTGGTAGCGCTGCAGGTGGCTCTTGCCAGGGATCTGCACTGTGCCCAACCGGCTCAGCCGGCAGAACCACTGCAGCAAGGGCGAGTCGGCCAGCCGCGTGGAGAACTCGCGGTAGGAATCACTGGTGAGCGTGCGCGCAATCGAGGCTCGTAGCGCGGTGGCTGCCATGCGCTGCAGCAGCAAGCGGTCTCCGTCGCACAGCGGCTCGGGGCGAGCCAGACGGCGCTGCACACACAGCCGCACGAAGACTTCTTCCACGCGGCTGCGGTTGGAGAATCTCGTCGATGCGCTCCAGACGTTGGCGCCACGTGCGGTAGTCGACCGGGCCCAGCACGGTCGGCACCGGCGGCTGCAAGGGCTCTTGTTCGGGGGAGAAGCGGGTGCAGGGTGAGCAACAACTGCTCAGCGAACATACACAATTATACGAGGGCGTTTTGCGGCAATCCAACAAAATCGTCGCGGTTTGTTTGAATCAGGATGGGCCCGCGAGACTGTGAAATCAGGTGTCCACGCTCGCGCCGCTACATGGGACAAGCTCCAGATACCGGGTCCATCGCGGAGGGGCTGACGTCACCTTTGGACGGCCTTGCATACCTCCCAGGTTTCGGCGGCGACCTCGCGCCAGCTTCTGGTGGCGCGGGCGGTGATCGCCCCGTCTTCCCAGCTTCTGGCGAACAGCCGGGTGATCGCTGCCGCGAACGCCTCAGGCTGGTGCGGCGGCGCCAATTCACCGCACTCCTGCGTGACGAGTTCGGGGATACCGCCTACGGTGGTGCCCACAACGGGACGATCGCAGGCTAACGCCTCGATGATCACATTCGGGCAACCTTCTCCATGACTCGCCAAGCACACTGCGTCCGCTGCCGCCATCCACAGAGCGATCTCGGCTGCCGGACGCGACCCTGGCATAAGAACGCGGCCGGCCAGATTGTCCTGTGCGGCCTGCCGGCGTAGTTCGTTCGCCGCCGGCCCGTCACCAACTACTGCAAGACGCAGTTCCGGATCGCCCGCAGCGAGCCGGCGGAAGGCCTCGTACAGGTCGAAGACACCCTTGGAAGAGAGTATCTGGCCCACCTGCACCAGCAGCCGCCCTCCGGCGGGTAGATTCAGGCGCTGGCGCGATTCAAGACGGTCCAACGGCCGGTAAACAGTGACGTCGCAGCCGTTGGGTATGGAGTGTGTGTGTTCCGGCCGGGCGCCCAGATCAATCGCCAGCCGCCGCAGGTCTTGTGTGACAGTGAGAACGGCCGCCGCCCTTTCGAGAACCTCCCGCGTCCTGTGACGGGTGAATTTGTCGGGAATCCGGTGCAGATCCGAGCCGCGAGAACCTACGATCAACGGCACGCCCAAATCCCGGGCGATCCCCAGCAGCGCCCAGCAGGAGGGATAGAGCCAGTAGCCGAGGATTAGCTCCGGCCGGAAGCGAGCCAGGGGCGCAGCGAGTGCCCGCCGCGTGAAGAGGCCGTTAAAGCGACGGCCTACGCCCGGCAATGTCCAGTATTCGAGGTAGTGGGTGATCAGACCTCCGGGTGCCGCCGCCTGGTCGGCACGGAGGTACACGAAGTTACGCGGCTCGAGAAGCCGCACCGGCGGATAATTCGGCGCCGGGCAGAATACCTCTAAATCGGCCCAGTCCTTCAATGCTAGAGCGGTTTCGACAAGCGGCTTGCCGGCGTGCGGCGCACCCTGCATCGGCCATAGTGGCGTCACCAAGGCCAGGCGAGGCTTGTTCATTGCGATCCTTCCAGTTCGTTAAGCATCGCCGAAAGCCGCCCGGCGAGCCGCCGCCGCGAATAGCTTTCCAGCGTCTCGGGCCGCACTGCGGGAAAGGGTGCTCCGCCGGCTACTGCCCGCACGGCCGACCGCATCGCTTCGGCATCGCCCGGGTCCATCACCACGCCCCCGCCCACCTCTCGCAAGATCCGCGCCGCCTCGCCGTGCGGCGGCGTCATTGCCAGCAAGGGTTTGCCGGTGGCGAGGTATTCAAACAGCTTGGCGGGAATCGGAGCCGGGTCGGACGAGAACAACACCAGAGCGTCGGTCTCCTCAAGCAACTGGAACCCTTTTTCCTGTGGCATGTGGCCATAGGCATGGATCCGATAGGAACGGTTTGCCAGTAAAGCTTCCATCCCTCTTTCCACCCGTCCGATGAGGCGCAGTTCGAGACGGTCGCGCAGCTCCGGTTCCAACTGATCCAATGCCTTCAGGAACGGGGCCGGTGTATAGCTGGGATTGGCATACAGCGCTCCCATGTATGTCAGCACCAGCCACCCCGTGCCGTGCGGCCGCCCGATGAAAGCCCGCAGTGCCTCTGGATCGAAGTCGTTCGGCAGGCACTGGAACTTCCGTTCCGGCTGCCCGGGGTAGCGGTCGCGCAGAGTCTGGACCCATCCGGGGGTAACCGACAGCACCAGGTTGCTGGCGGCAACGGCGGCCCGCTCGATGTCCGCCGCCTGCCGCCGCTTGGTCTCCGCACCCGGACCCTCGATGGTGCCGAGCGTGTAGTCCAGCCACTCATCGCGGAAGTCGGCCACGACCGGCAGGGTGGGGAAGTCGTGCCGCAGCTCGGGAATGATTCGTAACACGGAAAACGGCGGCACGCTCACCACAACAGCGTCGATCAAGTCCCGCCGGATCACCCGGCGCGCCGCCCGCAACGCCCATGTAGTCCACAGTTTCTGTGGATCCGGGGAGGCGCAGGCGCGTAGCAGGCCGCGCGCCTGTGAGCGCAGGCCGCCCCCACGCCTGACATTTCTCCAGAAGGCGCACTGGTGTTCGCCTGCCCGCGCTGGAGCCTCTTCCAGATCCAGTCGCGCCACGCATAGGGCAACTCCGGCGTGAAGGTGCGTTCGACGCGCACCGAAGCAGGCACCTGCCGGAGCAGGGAGGGATCGCGAAATGCTGTTGCCGCGTTGCCGGCCGTCACTGTGTTGGTTCAGCCTGAACTGGAGAGAGGGCGCTCTCCGCTAATGAGTATTCCGCCCTGCGGGCGGGGATTTTCAAGGCATGAGGGTCTACCGATCCGATGTGGTCTTCTTGAAGAGCGCGGAAGCGAGGCCGCCGCGCTCCGTTCATCGTCTCGATGAGCCCGCCGGACTATCCCTCAGCATGGTTGCGTCCCCGCAGTGCCGCTTCTGTTTCGCCCGGCAAAATTATTGTAGCGCCGCCGCCAGCGCGGCCAACTTCCGAGTACGCCGTGATCCAGGCACGAACCGCCTTCTTATCGGATAAACTAAGCTCTCACAAACAGATGGCGCTAACATCAGGCGATAAACTCGGGCCGTATGAGGTGGTATCGCTCCTCGGCAAAGGCGGCATGGGCGAGGTCTACCGCGCCCGCGACCCCAAGCTCAACCGCGAGGTCGCCATCAAAGTCCTCCCGCCCGCCTTGGCCAACGACGCCGACTACCTCACCCGCTTCCAGCGCGAAGCCCAAACGCTGGCGTCCCTCAATCACCCCAACATCGCCTCTATCTACGGTCTCGAAGCGAATGCCATCGTCACGGAACTCGTCGACGGCGAGACCCTCCACGGCCCGCTATCCATTAAAGACGCCCTCCCCATCGCCAAACAACTCGCCGAAGCGCTGGGAGCCGCCCACGAGAACGGTATCATCCATCGCGACCTCAAGCCCGGCAACATCAAGGTGACACCTGAAGGCGTCGTCAAAGTACTCGACTTCGGCCTGGCCAAAGCCGTCGCGGAACGTGCCACGCCATCCGGGGCCGATTCGCCCACGTTAACCATGCGCGCCACGGAGGCGGGTCTGATTCTGGGCACGGCCGGCTACATGTCGCCGGAGCAGGCTGCCGGCAAACCGGTGGATCGCCGGGCTGACATTTGGTCCTTCGGCGTTGTGCTCTACGAGCTGCTGACCGGGAAGCGGATGTTCGATGGAGAGACGGTGACCCATACCTTGGCCGACGTCGTCCGTGCCCCGATTGATCTGGCGCTGGTGGAAGACCAGCAGGCCAGACACCTCATCGGCCGTTGCCTCGACCGCAACATCAAGACCCGGCTCCAACACATCGGCGAAGCGCGCATTGCGATCGAGAACTATGCGCCTGGGCAAGCCCAAGCGAGCGCGCCGGTGAGGGCTGGATGGTGGCCGTGGGCCGCCGGCTTTGCGACGCTCGCCTACGCCCTTGGGCGATGGTGCATAATGGAAACATTGCGAACAGTCTAACTCTCGACATCGACTATTTTAATTTGATAGTAACGGGCTTGGCTCGCTAACGGGGTGATGGTGAAATGATGAATCTCTCTTCGCTCTGTTGGATGGTGTCGGTACCGCTATTTGCGCAGACCGCTTTGTACGTCCCGACGGGCCAGACGCGCTGCGTGGCGTCGGCAACGAATACAAGACCGATTGTGATTGCAACGGCGGGCTGCGACAACGCATCCCTATCCTCGGCCACGCCGGCGGCGGTTGAGCACGGCTGGGCAAACGGAACGGTGATTGTCCTGGCTGGCGTGGAAGGCAACACGGCTGCGAATGGTACTCGCGTGGCTACCAACGTGACTGCAACGACGGCGGAACTCTACGACCTTGACACAGCGCCCGTCGCTGGCAACGGCGTGTTCGTGCGGTACACAGGCGGGCAGGGCACGAGTTATCCGACAGTCGCCTCCGGCGTCCAAGTAAGCCTTAAGGATCACCCTCGGGTGTGGCTGGATGGGCCGGGCGGGGCGCTCACGTCAACGCTTTGCACGGGCGGTGGAGCGTGTAAGGCAGTGGCGAGCAACCCAGCCTACGCAGCGATGAAGACGTCCGTCGATAACTACGTGATGCCTTTCAGCACGACGGCTCCTCCTGTGAAGCTGATCGGGCAGTTCCAAGGTGGTGATTTCGGATATCTCGTCGGGCTCGGATTGATGTACCAGTCCACCGGCAACACGTCCTACCGAGACAAGGCTATCGGTGCGCTTAACAATATCGACAAGTACACCAAGGGGTTCGGGTGCTTGGAAGAGATAGGCGGGTGCGGCGATTCGATCACGCTGGACTACGCCAGCAAGTACCTGTGGAACATCGCGCAGACCTACTCGATTGTGCGAAGCGCGATGACCCCAACAGAGCGAGCCACGTTCGCCGGGAAGATGTTGAACGATGTCAACGACAGTTGTACGAACCGTTTCCGTGCGGGGGGTGGCACGGTGAACTACACGCTGTATGGCAGCACGATCACCGGCAACGGAACGCAGTGGCTCACCAACCCAGACCCGACGCAGCGCATCAACGTGGGTGACTCGATCATGTACACGAAGAACTGCGTGGACGGCTACTGCTCAGGTATGACGATGATCGTTTCCGCCGTGGCGTCTGATACATCGTTGACGATTCAAGGATACCCGACGGGCGGATATGTCGCGGGCAATGTGGTCGAAGGGCCATACTGGATCGGCAAGCCGTGGACAACCGGCAACTGCGGACTGGTCAACTTCATCAGCCACTCCGGGTTCTCTCCGCTTTCCAGCGGGAAGACGCACCCCAGTATCCAGATCAGCGGAGTCTATAGCAACTTTGGCGGGACAACGGTGTATTCCCGCGATGAAAGCAACCGATCCGAGCTGTATAACCAGAACATCACGAAGGGCCTGGGGTTCCTTGCCATTGCCATCGCATTAGCGGACGACGATCCCAGGGCGAAGGCGATGATTCAGAGGCTCATGTTCTGGTGGAAGGACTTTTGGTATCCCTTCTCTCGCGCCTGGACGACTGGCGCAATGCAAATCACGCCCAAATACTACGCCACCAGGGTCCAGCCATTTACGGCTGACTTCGCCATCCAACTCCGCAACAGCTTTACCGAGTCCACTATGGACTACACGGGAGGAAACTGGCTCAAGACGCCGCTTTCGCTGTGGGTCTACGGCTATAGCCGCGCTCCGAATGCGTATACTCGGTGGGCGTATGCGTCCCCGGCTGCCATGACGCCGGACCTTTGGAAAGGTGGATTGGCGTCGGCGTCTTTACAGTCGAGTACCGATGAGGCGAAGGCTTGGCGGTACATCCTGCAAAACTGGACCGGGTACTACGGGCCTGGGGCCACTCAATTCGCCTACGCCAACATGCTAGGCTACCCCGGCAACTACCTATACACAGACCCAACCGCAACGGCTGCGGACCCGAACACCACACTCCCGTTGTCGCGCAACCTGACGGTTTCTGATACGGGGGCTATAGGAGAGGGAACCGGGCTTGTGTTGTCTCGCACTGGATGGCAGGTGGACTCCAGTATCTTCGAGATCCACGCTCTGAGCAATCTCAAATTCGCGAATCTTTGGGCGAACTCGTATGCGGGCGACCCGGCCAGCTATAAGATTTTCAAGCGGCACTACCTATTGGCGGAGGACGCTGGCAAGGGCATCCAGCCCACATTTTCGGCCTACTGCGCTCCGAACGAGCAGAGCAACTTCATGCGGATCGGGCCGTATGGCGGGACATCCCCCACGCTTCTCCAGCGGGCGAACTTCAAGTCGCAAATCCAGTACGTCAAGACGCCGCGCTACTGGAACGACCCTGGCAATGCGGCCACCTACGCGATGGTGGACTACGCCGGGGCGTATCAGTCCACGGCTCAGATCACGTTCGCGCACCGGCACTTTGCGCACTTCAAGAAACCGGGCAGAAGCGAGTACGTCATCGCAGCCGACGCTGTGCGAACCAGCGGCGGGCAGCACAAGATCACGTTTCTGCACTATCCGAACAACGGGCAGACGGGGTGGTTTGAGAACGGAACGACGCCGTGGCCGGCCAACGGGACCGAAGGCAATACGGTGGTGACGGGCGATTCAATTGTGTCCAGCGCGCCGGCGTCAAGGATCCTGACGAAGGTATTGAAGCCGGGCGGCGCTACATCGCTGCGTGTCTATACTGACAATCCGGATGGTTCCTACAAGGGCGCGGTTGATCCGGCAAAGGGGCCATTGGGCGGGGCGGGCAGACCTTCCGGGTGTCGATCTGCGCATCCGCCGATGGTGTGACATGCGACGCCTCGAATCTGAAGACGAATGTGCTGGTGGCGCATCGGGTGGTGGACGGCACGACGGAGACCGCGAATCCGGTGGCGCTGCTGTCCGCGATTGACCCCAACTTCATCGGTGCACAGGTGGATGACGGGGCGAACTCCATCGTGGCTGTCTTTCCGGCGGAGGGTCTCACGCTCTCAGCGGCGGCATTTACGACGACGCATTCCGACGCCGGGCAGTACCTGGTGAGCGGGCTGACAGCGGGGATTTGGTCAATTTCCAGAGACGGATCCGTGATTACTGCGGAGGCGACCGTGGATAGCAGCGGAACGTTGTACTGGGAGGGAGGCGCGGGCGCTTACGTTTTGATCCGAACGGGCGTAGGGCCGCTGAGCGTGGCGACCGGGAGTTTGCCGCCAGCGCTGCTGAACGACAGCTATTACTTTCCGCTGGTGGCGCAGGGCGGGGTTCCGCCGTATCAGTGGAGCGTGACCTCCGGCACCCTGCCGGATGGCGTGAGCCTGTCACAGGCGGGCCTGCTCTCCGGCATGGCCACGGTCAGCGGCGACTTCGCGTTCATTGTCAGCGTGGCCGACAGCGAGGGGCAAAGCGTCACGACAAACTTGATGCTGACGGTGGGGACGACGCAGCTGAGGATCCTGACGAGTGTGCTGGGCGGCGGCGTGGTGGGTCTTCCTTACCAGGCGGTCCTGCTGGCTGAGGGGGGAGTGGCGCCCTACACATGGCCTGCGGTGAGCGGGACACTGTGTGGCGGGCTGTCATTGGCGAGCGACGGCACAATCAGCGGTCAACCGATGCAGGTGGAGACGTGCGCCTTCCGTGTGCGGGTGACCGACCAGGGAGGGCTGTTGGCGGAGCGCGATCTGGAGTTGAGCATCGCGGGTGAGAATTCGCTATCCATTTTGACAACCAGCCTGCCTGATGGGGTGATCGGCAGTGACTATACGGTACAACTGACGGGCAGTGGCGGGCTGGCGCCGCTGCAGTGGTCGATCAGCGCAGGGAATCTGGCGGACGGATTGCAGTTGGACGGGGACACAGGGAACATTTCCGGAGTGGCCGCGGCCGCGGGGCAGTGGGTGTTCAAGGTGCAGCTGACGGATAGTTCGACGCCGAGCTTGCAGGCGGAGAAGGAGCTGAGCATCCAAGTGGCGGCGAAGGTTCCGGAGTTGGCTCTGGTGACTCAGGAGTTGCCTGCCGTGCAGGCCGGCTCGGATTACCGGATGGCGATTCAGGTGTTGGGCGGGGTTCCGCCGTAAGAATTTCAGGCGACCCGGCAGAGCCTGCCGGCGGGATTGACGCTATCGGCGGCGGGCCTGTTGAGAGGGCGGGCGGCGGCTGGTGTGTACACGCTCCAACTAACGGTACGGGACAGCCGGACGTCGGCGGCGCCTCTCCTGGGGGCGGTGCCGCTGACAGTGCAGCCGGAGACGGCGGGCGCGCCACGATTGGAGCTGGCCGACGCGACCGAAGGATCGCTGCTGCTACGATATGGCAGGACCGGACTTTCGGCAGGGCAGGCCTGCACGGTGAAATTGGGTGCGGACGCTGGGTTTGTGCAGACTCTGGCGACGGCTACCGACACGGGCGGCGCGGGGCTGTGGTGGGCGGCGTTCGGGCCGGGTCTGGGGCTGATGCCGAACCGGTTGTACTACGTGCGAGTGAGTTGCGGCGGGGCGGCGGCCACAGTGGCAGCGGCCACGCGGCCGGCGGGCAGGGTAAGCGCTGGCGTGGCGCAGGTGACAGCGGCGGCCCCGGCCGGAGTAGACATGCTGCGCGTGGATTACGGTAGTACGGCGGCACTTGGCACGCGGCCGGAAACGGCGTGCGCGGCTGGGCGCTGCACGGCGCCGGTTCCCGCGGTTTCGGGACAACCGTTGGACTACCAGACGGCCTATCTCTCTGGCGGCCAGGTAGTGCGGGTCTCGAAGCCGGCAGTTGTGCTGGCGCGCTAACAGGCGGGTGGGACGGCCCGGTCGAGCAAGAGTCGAAGCCGGGCCTCCAATGCTAGAATCAAGCATTGCCGGGCGGACAAGCCTGTTTCTATACCCACTCCGCCGAGAATGTCGCCGTGGGTTTTGCAGGGGGACTGGGAGGCTTATGGAGGCAGCGACTTTTCGCGCTGAATTAATCAGTCGGCTGGAGAAGAACCTCGACAAGGTTCTTCTGAGGATCGTCTTGTCGCCGGACATAGCGACACCCGTTGAGTTGACGGGCGGAATGATCCTGGAGCAGGCGCGCGAGGCGGCTCGGCGTTATGGGGCAGTGGACAAGCCGGGGGTGGTGCTGTTGCTGCTGCCTCACTCCCTGGAGCTGTTTCTTCTGCATTTAGGCTTAGTGCTGGAAGGTTGGCTGCCGGCGATTCTACCGTGGCCTACAAGCCGCATGGATCCGGCGAAGTATCAGCGCAACCTCCTACATCAATTACGCAACCTGCCGGCGCAGCAACTGATCACTCTGCCCAGGCTTGTGAGCAATCTGGCGGCGGGCCTGCCGTTTCCTGCTACGGAATGCGCGGTGCCCGGTTGCGAAGTTTTGGAGCGGGCGTACGAGATTCCGCTGCCGCTGGAGAGTCATGGGGGCGGCGTGGAGGCGGGGCTGGATACGCAGCCGCCACCTGATTCCCTGTTCCTGCAGTTTTCGGGCGGGACGACGGGCGCGCAAAAAGCGGTAGTGGTGACCGCTCCGATGATGGCGTCGCAGATGGACCGGCTGCGCGATGCGTTGGGGTTCGACAGTTCCGATGGCGTAGCCTCCTGGCTGCCGATGTATCACGACATGGGACTAATTGCGTGCCTCTGGTTTCCGCTGTGGCATGGGGCGGCGTCCACGCAGATCAGCGCGAGCGACTGGCTGCTGGCGCCGGATCTACTGTTCTCGTACTTGGACCGTTACCAGGCGACCTATTGCTGGCTGCCGAATTTCGCGTTCTCTTATCTGGCGGGCCAACGCGGGCGAATGAGCGGGCCTTACCGGCTGGGGCACGTTCGCGGATTTGTGAACTGTTCCGAGCCGGTGCGGGCGCGTTCGATGAACGCTTTCGCCGAGACATTCGCCGATTGGGGCGTGCGGCGAACGGCGCCGCAGGCATGCTACGCGATGGCCGAGAATGTCTTTGCCGTAACACAGACTCCAGTGGGCGAAGAGCCGCGGCAGACGCCGCGCAGCGGACTGAGTCACGCGGCCAAGAGCTACCCGCCGCTGGCATTCGACATGCTGGACGAAACCTATGTATCCAGTGGCACCGTTTTGGAGAGCATGGAGGTGCGGATTCACGGCATGAACGGCGACGACTGCGCGGACCGCGAACCAGGCGAGATTCTGATCCGGAGCGAGGCGTTGTTTTCCGGCTATTGGGGGTCTCAGGGGTTCCTGACGTCGTCGATCTCGGCGGACGGCTGGTACTCCACAGGGGACTACGGTTTTATGGAGGCCGGCCATCTTTACGTGATCGGGCGACTGAAAGACATCGTGATCGTGGGTGGACAGAACATCTTTCCGGAAGACGTGGAGGCTGTGGTCAACGCACTGCCGGGCGTGTATCCTGGGCGAGTGGTGGCGTTTGGCGTGGCCGACGAAGCCAACGGAACGGAAGCGCTGGCGGTGGTGGCGGAGATGCGGGGCGATTGGGAGGCGACGGCGGCAAAGCGGCTGGAGCGGGAGATGCAGCAGGGCATCATGGCCGCCATCGGAATCGCGCCGCGCTATACCGGAGCCGTGCCGGAGCGCTGGATTGTGAAGAGTACCGCCGGCAAGATTTCGCGGCGCGATACGCGAGAGCGTTTTCTGACTGAGAAGCTGCGCCGCCAGCCCAAATAGTCCGCAAACAAGATCGGAGTACGAGGTATTTCATGTTGGATGAGTCTACTATCCGTGAAGCCGCCCGGGCCGTTGTGCAGTCGATGACGGGCGAGTTAGTGGCTGACGACGAGGCGCTGATCTCATCGGGGCTGATCGACTCACTCTCGATTCTGAAGCTGATCGGGCAACTGGAAGAACGCCTGAACATCGCCATTCCGGCGGCGCAACTGCAGCCTGACGATTTTGAGAATGTGGAATGGATTGTGGACACGGTGGGTAGGGTGGGCAAGGCCCGATGAGTCCTGGGCGCGCCGCCGCCGTGTTGCTGCCGCTGACAACTCTGGCGCTGGCGGGACTGCTGTGGGCCAGGCCGTTCGCGGCGATGAACTCCGCGCTAGACCGACTGGTAGGCGCCGCGCCGGAGTGGACGCAGGTCAGGGCGCTGCTGCGCGATCCGCAGCGGCATGAGACGACGTCGGGCGAATTGGCGCGGCAAAGTTACGAGACCCTGGCCCGCTTCTGGGGGCCGCAGACGGGCCGGCGGCGCGTGGTATTTGCTGGCAACTCGCAGATGATGACCATGAGCCTGGCCCCTGGGGAAGTGCGCCCCGGACCGGTGGAAAGAACCTATTTTGATATTTTGTACGACAGTCTGTTGGCAAAAACGGGCGCTCCGCTCTGCTACCGCCTTGCGGCGGGCGGGCTGACGTATGAGGAAGTGCTTTTCAACCTGCACTATTTCCTCGGCCGTGCTGAGTTGAAGCCGGACGTGCTAGTGCTTCAGATCAACTACCAGGCGTTCCGCATGGGCGGAATCCGGGAAGGGCTGACTGACCTGCTCGCCGACCCGGCGATGCGCGCCGCGGTGGAGGAAGAAGCGGCATCGGGCGCGCTGTACGCCGACGAGTTCCGCTCGACGCTGGATCGTTTTGAGCACAAGGCGGCGGAATACGCAAGCGGGACCGGGGTGCAGGAGGGGCCGGTGGTTTTGGGCGCCCGTCTGGAGCGCCAGTTCCGCGACGTCGCCAAGCACTCCAGCCTGTTGGAGGCGCGCCACACGCAGAAGGAGGAGTTCCTGGATCTTCTCTACCGGCTGCGGCTCTATGTACTGCAATTGAAGCCGAGCACGGCGCGCTCGATTGCCGGTTCCCGGCTGTGGCGGAACCGGAGTTGTCTGGAACGCATTGCGGCGGTGTGCCGGTCTCAGAACGTGAAACTGGTTCTGTTCCTGGCGCCGGTGAATCCGCGGGTGCACCTGTTCAGTTCGGAGGAAGACAGGGTTTCCTATCGCGGCTATGTCACGGAACTGGCCGAGCGCTTCCACTTGAGCCTGTACGATTTTGAGGCTGCGATTCCCGAGCAATACTGGGGCTCGTATTACAACTCTCCAGACCCATTGCACATGGGCCGCCACGGGCATGCACTATTTGCGGCGACACTTCAGCCGGCTGTGGAAAAGGCGCTGAGCCTCCCCTAACGCGAAATGCAGTTCAACTCCTATTCCTACTTGGTCCTGCTGATTCCGGTTACAGTACTGTTCTGGTATTTGCCGGTTGCCTGGCGCAAGTGGTACCTGCTGGCCGTGAGCGCCGCTTTCTACGCCAGTTGGAGTGTCACTTACGCAGCTATTCCCTACGCGCTGATCGGGATGTCGTGGCTCGTGGCGCGGCGTATGATTGGCGCGTCTACAGAGAAAGACAAATCATTCTGGCTGACTGTGGGCATTGCGGCAGTGTTGGCGGTATTGGCATTCTTCAAGTACCGCGACTTCGCGCTAGAAAACGCGAACATCATGCTGACGTCGTTGGGGGCGACGCCGATCCGCACGACGCTCCAACTGGCCCTCCCGCTGGGCATCTCGTTTTACGCCTTTGAGGCGGTGAGTTATCTGATCGACACACGCCAGGGAAGGGTGCGCGATGCGCGGTTCCCGGATCTGGCACTGTTTGTGACCTTCTGGCCGCACATGATCGCCGGACCGATTGTACGCGTCCGCGAGTTCTTCCCGCAGATTGAAAAGCCTAAGCCGTTCAACACATTGCTGCTGGTGGAGGGTTGCGACCGGTTGTTGTGGGGACTGGTGCAGAAGAACCTGATTGCGAACAACCTGGCAGGATGGGTGAGCGAGGGTTTCATGCCCCAAGCCGCGGCGGCCAACTCGACGCTGGATAATTGGGCTCTAGCAGTGGGGTTCGGCCTGCAGATCTACTTCGATTTCGCATCCTATTCGAACATGGCGATCGGCGCATCTCGGCTGGTGGGCATCGTGCTGCCGGAGAACTTCCGGTTTCCGTATCACGCCGCCAGCCCTCCTGATTTCTGGACGCGGTGGCACATGACGCTGTCACGCTGGATTCGCGACTACCTGTTCTTCCCTGTGAATGCAAAGTACAAGGGAGCGCAGGGGCCGCTGTACTTGAGTTTGCTGGGGATTATGGCGCTGGTCGGTTTGTGGCACGGGGCGGGGTGGGGTTTTGTGCTGTGGGGCCTGTTCCACGGCGTGTATCTCGCACTGTACCGGATGTGGGAGCACGTGACGGAGACGCGTTACCCGCAGTGGGCGAAATCGGCCGCCTGGGGCTGGTTCTGGCGCGTGTTCATGCTGGCCGCCGCGATGCTAGCCTGGGTTCCGTTCCGGTCCGATTCCCTGGGCCAGGCCGTGACGATGCTGAAGTCCATGCTCTTTTCGGTCCAATTCCATGTCTCCTACAGCTTGAATTTCTACCTGACTGTTGCGCTGGTATCTCTGTTCTGCGCGTTGGAACCGTGGCTTTGCGAGCAGTTGCGGCGAAGGCTGGTTCCGCAAGGCGCCTCGGTGCGATGGCCGGTTTGGAACATCGCGCTGGCCCGGCCCCTGATCTACGCCGGCGCGCTGCTGCTGTTTCTGATCTTCGACGATAAAGATGTGCAGTTCATCTACTTCCAGTTCTGAGGCGGAAACGTCTCCGGACAAACGCGGATAGCGCTCATGACAACGACCAGGCGGAACTTTCTCATTCCGTTGGCGGCCTCTCCGGTACTGGTATGCTGCCAGGGTGGGCCGCGCCCGGACGGCAAGGTGAGCGCGGCGGAAAATGCCGCGGCGACGCGGTTGGATCAGTGGCGGATCCTGGGGCCTGGCGGCGGTGGGGCCCTGTTCTTTCCCGTAGTCAGCCCGCACGATCCCAAGTTGATGATGGTCTGCACCGACATGGGCGGCGTGTTTCTGAGCCGGGATGGCGGGCAGTCCTGGCGCTCCATCCATCTGCGGACCAAGGCGTTCTGGATGGCCTTTCACCCGGTGAATCCGCAGCGGCTGTTTATCAGCAACCGGGTTGGGCTCTATGAGAGCCGAGACCAGGGCGTGACATGGTCCCTCTTCTATCCGGATCCGGCCCAGGTGCGTGGCTTGCAGTACAGCGACTACGGACCGAGCGTGGGTCTGACCCTGACCAAGGGAACGGCGGTTGGGGCGACAACGATGGCGTTTGATCCGCAGGACGCGGAGACGATTTTTATCACCGATGGCCGCGTCCTGACCGCGACGGCCAACGGCGGCAAGAGCTGGAAAGCTCTGGCGATGCTGCCGGCACGGGCGCAGGCGATGTATGTGGACCGCAATAGCCCGCGCGGAAACCGCAGGCTGTTTCTTGTGGTGCACGGTCCCGTGCCGCTGGCGAGCTACGAGGACGGCAAGCTGTGGCTGACGGAGCCGGCGAAGGCGGGAGAGTGGGTCACAAGCTCGGCCTGCGCCTTCCCGTCGGGAGGCGGGCCGCCGGCGCTGTATGTGACCGCCGATTATCAAAAAGACGCGCAAGGGCGGCCGTTTGGCGGGCTGATAGTGACCCGCGACCTGGGTAGGTCGTGGTCCCTGGGCCTTAATAACCTGCTGATGGAGCGGGCGCGGCCTGATGCGTGGCCGCGGGTCACGGCCGTGGCTGCGGATGATTCCGGAGTCGCCTATGTCTCGCTGTCACGCCTGAGCACGGCGGAGGATGCCCGGTCGCTGTTTCTGGGCGTGGGCAAGTCCACCGACTCCGGCCACACGTGGCGGCTTGTGTGGAAGGAGAACAACCGGAAGCCGGCGGCCAATGTGGATGACCCGTGGATCACGGAGCGGTTTGGGGCGGAGTGGGGGGAGAACCCGTTGAGCATGACGATCGCTCCGGGCGGGACCGGCGTGGTGTTAGGCGCCGACTACGGCCGGCTGATGCGGTCAGTGGACGGGGGCAAGAGCTGGAAAGGCGTCTACAGCAAGCGCCTGGAGGATGGCTCGTACACCAGTACCGGCCTGGACGTGACGGCCTGTTCGGGCGTGCACTTCGATCCGTTCGACAAACAGAGGATCTTCCTCTCCTGCTTCGACATCGGCCTGCTGATGAGCGAGAACAGTGGCGGGAGTTGGCGCAGTACGACAAAGAACGGCGTGCCGCAAGAGTGGTGGAATACCGCCTACTGGATGGAGTTCGATCCCTCGGTACGAGGGCGCATGTGGGTGGCCGTGAGCCGGAATCACGAGTTGCCGCAGTATAACGTCTTCAGCCGCGGGACGGGCGCATTGCAGGGCGGGGTGGTGAGGAGCGACGATGGCGGATGGACTTGGCGAGCCAGCAGCGCTGGCCTTCCTCAGATGGCAGTGACGCATCTGTTGGTGGACCCGAGGAGCCGGCCCGGACAGCGGACGGTCTACGTGACCGGATTTGGGCGTGGCGTCTACCGGTCCACCGATGACGGAGAGTCCTGGACCTCCGTCAATCAGGGACTGCCGCCGGGCGAGAACCGGGCCTGGCGTCTGGCGATGGACAAGAACGGCACGCTTTATGTCGTGCTCTACCGCAGATCCATTGACGACAAGTTCGGCGGAGATGACGACGGCATGGTGTTCCGTTCCAGGGACCAGGGCGGGAGTTGGCAGAGGGTCGTGCTGCCGGCCGGACTCAACGGACCGACGGGCATCGCCATCGACCCAAGAACGCCAAGCCGGCTGTATCTGTCCGCCTGGGGGCGGGCGAAGCCCGACGACCTCCGGAAGACCGACGGCGGCGTCTGGTGTTCCTCTGACGGCGGCCTGACTTGGCGGAACGTGTTGAGCAAGTGCCAGCACGTGTATAGCGTGACGCTGGACGAAACCCGTCCATATGTTTTGTACGCGGCGGGCTATGAATCGTCCATCTGGCGATCGGACGACGGCGGGGGCAACTGGAAGAGAATCCGCGGTTTCAATTTCCGGGCGGCCAACCGGGTGATTCCGGATCCGCACAGCCCTGGCATGATCTACGTGACGACTTCGGGCAGCAGCGTTTGGCATGGCCTGTCGGCAGGAGATCCGGCCGCGGCGGAAGATCTCACCGGGCCGGCGGTGCTCCGGTTTTCCGGATGAGATCATCCAGAGTGGCTGGCTGTTCAACTATCATAGAAAAGCGGCGTCCCCCCGGTATGGGCTTTATCATCACAACTGCGGTCATTGTCCTGCTCTATCTTTCGCCCGAGGCCACCATTCCATGGCTGGCGCAGTATGGCTTCATGCCGGCGTTGATTTTTCTGGGGTTAGTGGTCACCTCCATCGGCATTCTGGGAAGCCGCCTGTCGCTCATGGAACCGCAAATCATCCTGCTGCTGGTTTTCTGCGGGTGGGCCACGGTCAGCCCGGCGCTGCACGGCTGGGTGGGCGCCGTGGCTCCGACGTTCATGAAGATGATCTTCCCGGCTTTGTCGTTTCTGATGGTGGTGGCGAACGTGACCAGCATCCCGCGATTCCGCATCTTCAGCGGCGCGATGGTTATGGTATCCGTCTATCTGGCCATTCGCGCGGTGATGGCTTTCCACTACGGCATTGAACGCGAAACGTATACCATTCAGCAGTTCACCGAGCAGAGCGAGGGCATGGGGGAACGTGAGTTCTTCTATCGCGCTTGCGGTCCCGGTTTTCTGGGCGACCCCAACGACTTCGCGCAACACCTGACCCTCTCCATCGCGCTGTTGGGCGCCATCTGGAAGCCGCGTTCTCCGCTCCGGAATCTGCTTCTGGTAGTGATTCCCCTGGCGATCATGTCTTATGGCCTCTACATCACGGCCTCGCGCGGAGCTCTGATGGGTGTCTTCCTGTTGCTGGCCCTTGCGCTGAAAAGCCGCCTGGGGTTAGGCGGCCCCTTGGTGGGCGGCGCTGTCGTATTTGGGCTGGTGGTTTTTCTGGGCTTTGGCGGCGGGCGGTCCATCTCGGTCGCGTCCGGCAGCGGCGGCGGGCGCATGGCTATCTGGTCTGACGCGCTCTCGGCCTTTATTGCCTTCCCGTTCCGCGGTGTCGGTTTCGGCGCCATCCGCGATTACACCTACCTGACCGCCCACAACACGCTGTTGCTGTGCTTCACGGAGTTGGGCCTGATCGGCTACTTCTTTTTCGTGGCATTGTTTGTGCTGACGCTCTTGCAGTTGCAGAGCGTGCTGAGACTGGTGCCGGCCGCCGTGCCAGCCAATACAGAGATCCTGCGGGCGACCAAGGCGATCCGCAATTCCATCATCCTGTTTCTGGCCACCGGCCTGTTTCTATCCCGAACCTACGTGATCACGCCGTATGTGCTGCTGGGTCTCGGGCTGGCGGTATTCCTGACGGAAAGGAGTAAAGAAGGCTCGCCAGTGGCGGCGATCAAAATGCCATGGGTGAAGTATACCCTCATCAGCATGGCATCCAGCATCATCCTCATCTACCTGGCTGTGCGCCTGCATTGGCTATGATGACACCCATCCTCTCCGGACAGTGGGCTGCGAAACTGCCCAGCCGGATTCCCTCGCTCGACGGACTGCGCGCCATCAGTATCCTGCTGGTGATCCTGGGCCACTCCGTCTCGAAACTCAGCCATCCGAAGGCCTATCAACTGCTGGGCCACTTCGGCAATCTGGGCGTGAAAGCCTTCTTTCTGATATCCGGGTTTCTGATCACCACGCTGCTGTTGAAGGAGTGGGACAAGTGCGGCGGCGTTTCGCTGAAGAACTTCTACATCCGGCGGTCTTTGCGAATCTTCCCGGCGTTTCTGGTGTACGTGGGGGTGGTGGTTGTGTTGGAGGCGCGGGGCATGATCACACTGGAACCCGGCGATGTCCTGCACGCGCTCACCTACACGATGAACTATCACATGACACGGGGCTGGATCTTGAACCATCTGTGGTCGCTCTCGGTAGAGGAGCAGTTTTATCTGCTTTGGCCTGCCGTGCTGCTGCTGGCCGCGCCGGGGCGCGCGTGGAAATTCGTACTGGCGGCGGTGGCCGTGGCGCCGCTGATTCGCGCAGTGATGTGGTTTGGCTTTGGCGCAGGTCCGACCGCGGTCAGCCGCCATTTCGAGGCTGTATGCGATGCCCTGGCCTGCGGCTGCGCGCTAGCGTTCTTTTATAACCGGCTGGGCGAGGTGACGTGGTACACGAGGCTCATTCGCGCCCGCTGGTACCTGCTGATTCCGCCCGCTTTGATGCTGATCGCCGCGATTGGCCACAAGGTTCATCCGTGGATCTACTACGTGCCGGGCCAGACACTGGCCAATTTCGGGATTCTCCTGCTGCTCGACCGCTGCATCCGCTATCCGGAGGACTGGTTCGGCGATCTGCTCAACTGGGCGATTTTCCGGTGGGTGGGCGTCATCAGCTATTCGCTGTATCTGTGGCAGGAGTTGTTCCTGGACTACGAACCCGAGCACCTGGGCCTGACTTTGCCCTGGAATCTGGTGCTCACCTTCGCGGTGAGCGCGGCCAGCTACTACCTGGTGGAGAAGCAGTTCTTGAAGCTGAAGGACCGCGCTACCGGCCAGGCCAAGCGTCAGCTCCCGGCCTGAGGCAACGCGCCGCTCAGCGGGCCAACAGGCGGCGGAACAGCGCCTCGTACTCCAACTGCGTCTTCTCGATGCCGAACCGCTCGCAGGCAATTCGGCGCGCAGCCGTGCCCATGGCGGAGAGGTTTGGACTGGCCGCGGCGTGCCTCATCGCGGCAGCTAAACTGGCGGCGTCACCCGGTTCGGCATAAAAGGCGACGCTCCCTTCGGGCGCCATCTCTGGAACACCGCCGATGCGCGTGCTGACCACCGGCAGGCTGGCGGCCATGGCTTCCTGGACGACTATCGGCATGCCCTCGCTGATGGACGAGAGCACAAAGACGTCAAGATCCTTAAGAAACGAAGGCGGATCGGAGGTAATGCCGGGCAGGTGGACGCTTTGCTTCAGGTGGAGCCGGTCCACCAGGGCGGCATTCGCCGCGGCCAGCGTTCCGTCTCCGGCGATGTGCAGCTCCGCTTCCGGGTAGTGCGGCAGAACCTGAGCAAAGGCCTGGATGAGGACATCGTGCGCCTTGGCGGGCACCATGCGGCCCACGGTGCCAAAGCGCAGCCTGGGCCGGAAAGCGCCAGGCGTGGCGGGCTGCGCGAGGAAGCGCGCCAGGGGGACGCCGTTGTAGATCACCTGGCAGATGTCACGCGGCACACCGCGATGACGGACGAAGAACTCGCGGCCATCCTCGCTGACCGTCACGACGCGATCGGTCCACGGCATGGTGGCCCGGAAATAGTAGTCCTGGCGCCGGGCCGAATGCAGCACGCCGAGCCCGTGCCGCGTGTTGACGGTAACGCGCACGCCGGCACGCCACGCCGCCAGCAGGCCGTAGTGATGGATGACGGAGTTATGCGTGTGGACCACGTCGGCGCGCAGCCTCCGCAGTTCCGCCGCCATGGCACGGATATTGGACCAGGTGAAACCCTTCTTCTTGTGAAAGGCGATCACCGGCACGCCGGCGGCTTCGGCCTGGACGGCCAACGCGCCGGGATGAAAGACGCAGAAGATGGCGGGTTGGTGGCCGGCCTGTTTCTGGGCGATGGCCAAATCCACGGCCAACCGCTCCAGGCCGCCGACATCGAGCGTTTCCACCACCTGGACGATCCGCAACGGCGCGCCGTTCATGCCGCACCCCGCGTGATGCCGGTGAGGCGCGCCAGCAGCGCCACCGTGTCGGGCCGGGCATACGCCTCGATGGCGGCGGCGTCGGGCGCGAAACCTGCGTTGACGTTGCCGGCGCGCCAATGCGTCCAGGCCTCCAGAATCATGGCCCGCAACCCCTCCGGATCCTCGGCGGACGCCACTCTGCCGCCGCCGGTCTCGGCGATCACGCGGGCCACCTCGCCATCGGGCGGCGTGACGGCCAGCACCGGTTTGCCGGTGGCCAGATACTCGAACAGCTTGCCGGAATGAACCGTCTTTTCACCGATCAGCAGCAGCAGATAATCGGTCTCCTCCAGCAGCGCGAAGCCCTGGTGCTGGGGCAGAAACCCGTAGCAGCGCAAGGCGGCGCGGCGGTTCTTCAGCATCGGCTCTGCCTCGCGGGCGACGCGGCCGATGAAGCGCGTCTCCACCTGCCCGCGCACCTCCTCCGGCAGGCTATCGACGGCATCCAGCCAGGCTTGGGGCGAATAGACCGGATTGGTGTAGACGCTGCCCATGTAGGTGACCACCATGCGGCCGGCGCCATGCGGCCGCGGCTGAAAGTGGCGGAACATCTCGGGATCGTAGCCGTTCGGCACGGTGAGGAACTTCGCCTGCGGCAGTTCGGGGTAGCGGGCGAGTAAGGCGCGGGTCCACTCCGGCGTCACGGTGACGACGTAGTCTGAAACCTCGACGGCCAGGCGCTCTTCACTGAGGGCCAGTTGACGGCGGAAAGCGTCGTCGGCGGAGTTGTCCAATTGGGCCAGGTAGTAGCCGACCCATTGGTCGCGGAAGTCACTGATCAGCGTGAGATGGGGGAAACGGCGCTTGAGATCAACCCCGATGCGCAGGGCGGAAAACGGCGGCACTGTCACGAGAATGGTATCGATGCCGTGACGGCGGACGAGTTCGGTGGCCTTTCGCAGGGCGAAGGGGCGCCAGACCACCTGGGGGTCCGGCGAGAACAGGCGCTTCACGGCGGAGACGGCCCGGTGCTTCCAGCCGCTGGGCGGGGCCGGTGGAGTCACAGTAGCGCAATGTGCCATTGCTGAGTCTACAAGGCCACACTGAGCGATTGTCTTGCTTGTATCGTGGGTATCGGCTGATGCCTCAGTTGTCGCCTTGTAGGTGCCTTCCATGGCCTGCGTTTGAGTTTTAGTTCCGGCGCTGCCCGGGGCGGGCTTTGCCAGCCGCTTCCAGATCCAATCGCGCCACCCATAGGGAACCTCCGGCGTGAAGGCGCCGTGGACGGGTGTTCCGGGCGGGATCAACTTCACCAGCGCCTCATCACGTACGGGCGGCGCGGCGTTGCTGGCGGTCAGGACATGGAGCCGGCAGCCGCAGGCGGGCAGATAACGGGCGTAGGCCAGGGCGCGTTGCACCCCGACGCCGCCCGAGGGCGGAAACAGGTAACTGATCAACAGGACGGTGCGGGTGTCTGGGCCGGACATTGCTAAAGCCGGAAGATCTTCGGATCGGAGAATTTCTTCAGCGCATTGCGCGTATCGACAATCAGGCGGGCGTGCTCCACCACCGAGGCGTAATCCACCTGCTTGTGATCGGTGATGATGACGACGCAATCCGAGGAGGCGACGGCGGCATCGATAGGCAAGCTCTGGTGCTTGACGCCTTCGACGTCGATCGAGGGGATATAGGGATCGGAGTAGGTGACCACGGCGCCGCGCCTAGTCAGCAGGTGCATGATATCGAGCGCCGGGGATTCGCGCACATCGTCGATGTCGCGCTTGTAGGCGACGCCGAGGATATGAACGTTGGAGCCCTTCAGCGGCTTGCATTGCTCATTGAGGGCGTTCTGCACCTTGTCGACGACGAAGTGCGGCATGGAGCCGTTGATATAGCCGGCGAGCTCAATGAAGCGCGCTTCGATGCCGGCCTGCTTGGTCTTCCAGGTGAGGTAGAAAGGATCGATTGGGATGCAGTGGCCGCCGAGGCCGGGGCCGGGATAGAAGGGCATGAAGCCGAAGGGCTTGGTAGCGGCGGCGTCGATGACCTCCCAAACATTGATGTTGATGCGTTCGCACATCATGGCGAGCTCGTTCACCATGCCGATGTTGATCATGCGGAATGTGTTTTCCAGCAGCTTCACCATCTCGGCGACGCGTGTGGAGCTGACCGGAACCACGGTTTCGAGCGCCTGCTGATAGAGCGTGGCGCCGGCCTTGGTGCAGGCGGCGGTGATCCCGCCGACCACCTTGGGGATGTTGTGGGTCTGGAAGTTGGGGTTGCCCGGGTCGACGCGTTCGGGCGAGAAGCAGAGGAAGACATCCTCGCCGACCTTCAACCCTTTGGCCTCGATCATGGGCTGAATCAGCTCGTCGGTGGTGCCGGGATAGGTGGTGGATTCAAGGATGATCAGCAGGCCGGGTCGGGCGTGCTCGGCGATGGACTGGGACGCCGAGACGACGTAACTCATGTCCGGGTCCTTCGTCTTGCGCAGCGGCGTGGGGACGGCGATATTGATGGTGTCCATGCCGCTGACAGCGGCGAAATCCGTGGTCGCCTTCAAGCGGCCAGCCTGAACGAGCGCGGCCACCTCTTCGGTGGGGACGTCCTGGATATAGCTGACGCCCTGGTTGATCTGGTTGACCTTGCTCTCGGACACATCAATGCCGGTGACGGTAAACCCCACCTTGGCGAACTCGACGGCGAGTGGCAGGCCGACATAGCCCAGGCCCACCACGCCAACGTGGGCGGTCCGGTTTTTGATTTTCTCGACCAGGGAATTGTAATGATTGGTACTCATAATAGCGTCGTCAGTTGAAGGAAGGAACTGTCTCCAGAACTAGTCTCTTCAGCATACCGTGCCTGTCTGTTCCAGTGGTTGGGACCCTGATCCGTCCGTAAGCAACACGGCGTGAGACGAAACTCCCCTACCGCATAGTTGGCGTCCAACTCCACCCACTGCTGGATGCGTTGCGCTTCGCGCTTGACCCACTTGGTCAAGCGCGTGACTACAATGTAGGGCAGATAACGCTGTTCGAGGAAACTCAGCAGTTTGTCGTCGAAGAAACCGGAATCGGCTCTGACAAGACGGATCGTCTGGCGCTGTCCCCATAGCGCCAGGGCTTCTTCGAGAAACTCGACCACTCCCCGGCTGGAGCCGCAGTTGCCGCTGCGGAGCCAACCGTGGAGGATGAAGTGTGCTTCCGACAAAACAGCCAGCAACGGATGGTGGCTGGGCCGCCCGTGCTTGCGCGGGTTATGCCCTTTGAGCGAACCTTCCTGCCGGCCGTAGCGTTCGAAGATCGTCGAATCCAAGTCCAGGCTGTGGCCTTCGGCTCGCGCGGGTACGCGCTGCATCTGCCACTCCATCAGCGGCGCGAACAGACGCTCGACGTTGCCCATGGTGAACCGCCGGAACAGATTGCGGATTGTGTCGTCGGAGGGGAATCGCTGCAAGCCCAACAGCGCTTGCAAGGCACGGTCTCCACGCAGCCAGTTGGCGTGCGCGAAGCGCTTGGCGCCCAGCAACACGGCGATCAGAAACGAGGTGAAGGTCGCGGTGGGGTCGATGTGATTCGGTGACCGCCAGCGCACCGGCATGTGCTCGCCGATCTTGCCGGCCAGATCGATCTTCCGCAGGTAGGCGATGAAGACGGCGGCCCCGCCGAATGGCGTCACCGCGCGCTGGGTCTCGCGAATGATCAGCCGCTCGCTGGAGAGCAACGCGACGATCTCAACAGGGACTGCTTTGTCCTTCTCTGTTGGTTCCATCCCTCAGTTGTCGCAGGGTTCACGCCCGTCTGCTGGCGGTCAACTTCGGGATTCAGGCTTAGCCGCCACCAGGCACTAGCCCAACCAGCCCTCGTTCCAGAACCGGGAGAGAATGCTGGCCGATTCAGTGAACTGGTGCAGCCGAAGACAGCCCCGTTCGGATGGCACACAAATCTATCGCCCGCCGAGCCGGATGGCGTCAATGCGGTTGCGCATGATCCACGCCGTGGCGAAGCGCAGGCGGTGGCCGCGCCGGCGGCAGACGGCGCCAACGTGTCGGAACAGATCGTCCACACCGCCTTCCAGCAGCGCCCGCGAGTTGCGCTCCTGCGTGCCATGAGTGTGGAGCTTCAGAAAGATGTCATTGCCGAGGCGAGGGGCCAGGTCCAACCAGCGGGCGGCGCGATAGGGCGTGCAGAGATCGTTGCCGGCCAGGTCGCCCGCCTCCATCCGCGGCATCAGGCGCCCGCGCCAGCGCAGGCCGAAGGGGCCGGGAATCATCAGCAGGTCGCCGGTCTGGCGACCGTCGGGCGTTACCGGCGTGCCGAAGTCGTAGGAACGCGGGCGGGCTGGATCGTCCACGGCGTAGTAGATCTGGTTCACGGTGCGCGGCTGGGTGGGTGAGGCGCCGGAAGGAAAAGTCAGATCAGCATAGCAGCCTATTTGGCGCAGAAGCGTAATTTCGTTGTTCAAACCGCACCAGCGGCCGTCGGGGCGGCTGTTATCGAGGCACCAGTTGCCGTGAATGAAGGCAAACACCGGGCGGCCGTTCTCCTGGTGCAATAGGCCGTGGCGGGTGTGCAGCGTATCGAGGAAGGCGCCCATGCGGTCCAGGAAGGCGCTCTCAGTGTCGTTGTCGTGGTGGAGATGGATTTCCACGTCACCCAGGCCGTCGTGAACCATGGCCGCGAGCGAGTCGAGCAGCCAGGGACGGTACTCCTCCTCCGGGTAGAAAAAGCAGTATTGCGGCTTGCCGCCGAAGTCGTCAGTATGGCGCGATGCGATCTCCGGCCAGAGGGCGCTCCACCTGGCGACGCGCTGGCGGGCTAGTTCGTCGTCCTGATTCCGCCAATAGGGCTCGTAGTGGTCGCAGATGCTCAACCAGACCGTGGCCGGCCCGTGGAGGCGCGGGCTGAGGCGATCCCTCAGGTAGCCGGGCATCCAGATTTGTGCGTTGCGGGGAAGTTGCACGGTGGCGTCTATCCGAATAGTTTGCGCTTGCCCCGCGCCACGGTCGTATGAATGGCGCTGTGCAGGCCGGGCGGCAGAAACGCATACCAGTACTGGAGATAGTTGATCGCAATGGCCCGCGAGTAGCCGGGATACTTGTCGTGATAGCGTTTGGTGAGCATCAGCGACGTCTTCAGGTGCGGCTTCATGTGGACGATGGAGGTGCTCTGAGAGCCCATCGTGTAGTAGCTGAGGTAGTCCTGAAAATTGTAGAGCTTGCCGGCCAAGCCCATCTTCAGCCAATCGACCACCAGAAAAACTTTGGCCATGTACTCACTGGCGACAGAGCGATGGGGGGTCAGATACCAGTAGTAGACCAGGCTCTTGGAGTTGCTCTTGCCGACGATGTAGCGATTGACGTTGATGGGTTGCGGCGAGCCGGGCACGTCGATATTGACGATCGAGCTGGACTTCTGCACCCAGACGCTGGCCGGCAGGCAGTGCTTGGGCGAGTGAGGGGCGACGCCGGTGCGCTGCGTGCGGAAAAACGCGATGTAGAGATTGGCGGGCATGGTGTAAGCCGGGTTCTGGTAGTCGCGGACCAGAGTGCCATCGGCCTTGAGTTCGTCCAGCACTGCTTTTTCCAGCGGGAAATCCCGCACGCCGTGCCACGCTCCCGCGGTTTGTGACAGGCCGGCGAGCGGATTGAGCCGCGGTACGTATTCGGTTCTCTGCAGCGAGTGGTGTGCAACGGCAGTGGCCAGCAGCAACGCAGCTCCGGCGAGGAAATGGGGCGCGCGGAAGAGGCCCATCAGACGGTCTCCCCGGGCGCTGCGCTCTTTCGCCAGTGGCTTGTCAGATCCAGGGTGCGATGGAGAATCACCAGAGCAGTGAGTGCAATCATGAAGATAACCCAGCCTTCAAGACTATGATAAATCCCCTCTGACCACTCCCGCTTATACTCGCTCAGTATGCCTGTAATGGTGACGCGAAAAGCGTTGGCGGTGATGGCGATGGGGATGGTGGAAAAGAAGAGGGCAACTCGCAGCCAGAGGCGCTTGTCGAACGCGTAGCCGTAGATCAGGGACAAGAAGGTGAGAGAGAGCAGGGAGCGGATGCCGGAACACGCCTCCACGACGGAGAGTCTCTGGCTGGGCAGTTCCAGGATGTTGCCGTCCCGCAGAACGGCGATGCCGACGATACCCAATCCGATCTCCGCCACTTGTGTGGCCAATAACTGAAGCGGAAACGTGATCTGGCTGTAGACGATTGTGGGCCAGCGAACCATAAAGCAGAGCAGCACCAGCGGGAAGACGAGCGCCCGCAGCATGGCTGTACCGGCGGTGAGCAGAATGATGCCGATCAGGCCGACAATAAAGGCGGTTCTGGCGAGAAAATACTCAGCCCCCAGTTCGGCCACCACTAACTGGGCAATCGCCAGGAGCACCACAACTCAACCCGTCCACGATGGCCGGATGGGAATCTGCAGCAGCTTCTCCCTTTGCGTCCAGATGACCCAGCCCACGACGACGGGCACGAACAGGCCGTGGCCCATCTCCTCTAACCGGAACCATTCGTCCACCATCTTGAACAGCACGTTCCAGAACAGAACGGCCAGGAGTAGGGCGAGAATGGCCGTTCTCACCAAGAAAGACGGGATCTGTTTCGCAGTCATCGACAAGGGGGGAACTCCTCAACATTCATTGCTGTTCAGCGCTGGCTCACCAGCACAGGGCGGCATTCTCAAACAGTCTCGGCGAGTGACTTGGCGCTCCATGGGTACGCTCACAATTATTGCAAACTTCCTGATTGCCATAAATTCAAGCAGTTGGCGGACAATTGCGGCGGGCGAAGCGGAGATCCACCAACCAGAGCAGGGAAGCCGCCAAGAGTGCGATGGCCAGGTCGGTGATGCCGGCCGTCCGGCCAGGGATCCAGCATTGCGCCGCCTCAACGGCAGTGACGGTAACGGCTGTGATGGCGAGCGAAGCGGGGCGGCCGTATCTGGTATGCGAAAGAAGCCAGAACGCGGCGCCGTAAGTCCAGGTTTTGCGCAGGAATACGCCGATACCGGGCATCCAGGCGGCGCTTAGCAGCTCGCGGAACAAGACCCATCCAAAAGGCTGGGCCTCAGTGGAAAGAACGTAGGGACGAAGGCCGTCGAGCACCAGCCAGAGCAGCCAGGCCCAAGCCAGTGCGGAGTTGGTGATGCGCCGGTTCTCGGGTAGCAGAGAGAAGACGCCGACCGCGGCTACGGCACCACTCATATAGGACCAGGTAAGCGGATGGCCGGGCGATGCGAGCATGAGGCCGAGCACAGCGGGCAGCAGAGTCCAGAGCCACCAGCGGGGGAGACTGGCGCCGACGATCACAGTGAGGAGGCAGCCCGCCAACAACCAGGGCATCGCCCCGTTGAGGCTTTCGAGCGGCGCCCACGAGCCGGGATGAAGAAGGGCTCTCAGCCGGGGCACCATGCCCAGGCCAAAGATACGGTCCGGCCAGGCGAGGCTGGAAATCCAGAGGGCGAGCAGCAGCACGGCGGAGGAGAACTGAAACGTGTGTTCGCGCCGCCTCTCCAGGTGATGGGCCTCGATGACCACCTGGAACATGGCGGCCAGGGCCAGCCCGAGGGCCGTGCTGATGGTGTTGCAGACTACATCGGTAAGGCCGGGCATCCGGCCCGGCACATAGCTCTGGAGAGTCTCCACGGTGAAAGAGAGCAGTGCGCCGGCGAGCAGCGGGCAACCGAGGTGTGTGAGCCGGGAGCGCCAACCGCGCCACAGAAAGCCGGTGAATCCGATGGGGATGTAGATGACGAGATTGATCAGAATATCCCGGAGTCCGGTGCTCCTGACGGATTGTTCCCAGCCGTTGAGCAGGCGCCCGACGGCATGGCTCAAGGGCGGTCCGGAGACGAAGCTCCAGGGGAAGAGGGAGCCGGCCAGCAGAAGGACGGCGAAAGCAGCGAGGAGGATCAGCATTTAGCGCCGGCCGCCGAAGAGAGCGGTCTGGCAGACTGCCAGCGTTTCCTGCGCCACAGTGTCCCAGCCGCGCTGCATGGAGGCGGAAAGAGCGTCGTCTCTCCATTCGCGGTTCAGTGTCCGTTCCAGGGCGGCGGCGAGAGCATCCGGGTTCTGAGGCGGGGTGAGTTCGCCGCGGCTTTGGTCCACGAGGTCGGGTATCGCTCCAACGGAGCTGGCAACCACGAGCCGGCCGGCCGATAGGGCTTCAATGACCACGTTAGGGCAGCCCTCGTTGAGGCTGGGCAGGCAGAAGACGTTGCAGGCGTGCATCCAGCGGGCGACGTGGCGGGGGGGGGCAGGAGCCGGTAAAGTGGACAGGCAGCGTGCTGCCGGACTGGGTTAGGGTGGCCTGAAGTTCGGCTTGCTGGTGGCCCTCCCCGACGAAAACCAGCTCAAGTTTCGGGCGGCGGACGGCCAGCGAGATGGCAGCGGCGAGGAGATCCTTCACGCCCTTGACGGGGATGAGATGGCCGGCAAAGAGGATGATTTCGGAATCGGGGTTGAGGCCGAGCGCGTGCCTGGCGCTAGTGCGGCTGCCAAGGGCGAAGATACTGGAGTCGCAGCCATTGAGAATGACGTGGATTCGATCGGCGGGTGCTCCGAGTTCCAGTGCGCGCTGGCGGAGTTCGCTACTCACGGTGAGTGACCCGGCCGCCTGTGCAAGCACCTTGCGGACACCTCTGGTGGTGAAGGGGGTCCGAGGCCGGAGATCGGTACCGCGCGAGCCGACGACGATGGGGACGCCGAGTTTACGGGCAGTGAGGCAGGCGGCGTAGCCTTCCGGATAGAGCCAATAGGCGAGGATAATGTCGGGTTGAAAAGCGCGGACGGGGCCGATCAGGCGATTGGCGGCGAGGCGCCCGTTGAAAGGGCGGGTGAGGCGGGGCAGGGCGGAGTATTCGCAGTAGTGGACGCGGACGCCGGCCGGCTGCGAGGCTGGATCGGCGCGGCGGTAGACGTAGCTCATGGGCTGGAGCCAGGAGACGGGCGGATAAACGGCGAGAGGGACAAAGACCTCGACGGTGGCGAGGCGGTCCAGTTGAGCGACGGTGTGATAGAGGGGAATGCCGCGGTAGGGATCGGTGCTAATTGGGAAATTAGGAGTAACGACCGCGATACGCGGTGGGCGGGCGGTTGTGTCAAGGGCCATCGGCAAACGACCTACAGTAGAGCGCGTCCCGTATTCCGGCGATTTGGCGTGAGCAGTATCTTGCGTGCGGCGGCTTGCGTTGATTGGGGCACAAGGATGGAGCCTTCGACGCTTTCGGTGCGATCCAGACGTGTCCGGAGATGCCGCCAGCCACGCCGCGACGCTGACGGCTTGCAGTCTGTGGGAAGAAGATGTGGCTTTCCGCTCAGGATGCTTTCGGAACTTGCTCCTGCCCCCTTGCGCGGCAGCCCGGCCAGCAGCCACAGGTTGCGCGCCAGCACGCACCAGGCCACCTGCCGCGCCTGCGCTTCATGCCCCTGGCCAACAGCGGCGCTCCGAGAAAGCCGTTTTGAAGATCGCAATCCGCGCCTCGGTCTGCGCCCGCCGCTGTTGCAGCGCGGCGAACCGCGCATCGCGCAGCCGCGCGCGCAGCAACGATGCATCCCGCGGCGCAATGGCGTTCTCGATCTTCCGCTCGCGCAACCACTCGCGGCTGGTCTGGCTGTCGAAGTTCCGGTCGCCCACCACCGTCTTCACCGACCTCGCCGCCGTCCGCTCCAGGCTCCGCCGCAACAGCGCTGTGTCGTGCTCCGGATTGCCGCACACCAACTCCCAATCGGCGATCAACCCACCTCGGCCTCGGCCAGCAGCAATTGCGATCCGAACTCCACCTCGGCTCCGGCCTTGCCCCGCACATACACCGCCGCGTGGCCCTCGTACAAACTCAGGATCTTCCTCCTCGTTGGCGACCAGACGGCCACCGATGATCCGCTCGTGCGCTTGCCGCAACGCATACGGCAATCGCTCCAGCATCACCGCCATGCGTTCGCCGATGCGCATCGCCTGTTTCTCACTCAGGCTCGTCCCGGCCCAGTGATTCAGCAGCAGCTTCCGATGCCGGCTGGCGTGCGCCATTGCCGTCTTGGTCAGCCGCTTCATCGCCCGTAGCGTCTTCTTGCGCGCCTTGCGGTTGGAGGAGCGCCGTGAGTGCTTGGCCATCTCCATGGACAGCTTGTTCATCTGCCGCAGAAACGCCTTCGGCTCCCGCATCCGCGTCTTCAATCCGTGCTTGCGGATCAGGATGGTCGCCTTCATCAGTGTCCGCACTCCGTCGCGCAACAGCACCCAGTCGGTGGGGTAGTGGATGTTCAGCTCCACGCAGGTTGAGTCGAGAAACTGCGTCTCCAACTCCGCCGGTTCGGCCAACTCCAGCGGCCCGTCCGCGCTTGCCGCCGACTCCAACAGCGTGCCCACCACCTCGCGCAACCCGCTTTCGTCCACCATCTCCTGGTAGCGCTGCAGGTGGCTCTTGCCAGGGATCTGCACTGTGCCCAACCGGCTCAGCCGGCAGAACCACTGCAGCAAGGGCGAGTCGGCCAGCCGCGTGGAGAACTCGCGGTAGGAATCACTGGTGAGCGTGCGCGCAATCGAGGCTCGTAGCGCGGTGGCTGCCATGCGCTGCAGCAGCAAGCGGTCTCCGTCGCACAGCGGCTCGGGGCGAGCCAGACGGCGCTGCACACACAGCCGCACGAAGACTTCTTCCACGCGGCTGCGGTTGAGAATCTCGTCGATGCGCTCCAGACGTTGGCGCCACGTGCGGTAGTCGACCGGGCCCAGCACGGTCGGCACCGGCGGCTGCAAGGGCTCTTGTTCGGGGAGAAGCGGGGGCAGGGTGAGCAACAACTGCTCAGCGAACATACACAATTATACGAGGGCGTTTTGCGGCAATCCAACAAAATCGTCGCGGTTTGTTTGAATCAGGATGGGCCCGCGAGACTGTGAAATCAGGTGTCCACGCTCGCGCCGCTACATGGGACAAGCTCTACAGTAACATGCGTCGCAGTGTAGAGGCCGCACCGTAATCCGTCCGTAAGGAGAGTCGAGGGCGTGCCGGGGGCCCGAGGAATGGATGGCTGAGGCTGGCCTCGGCCTGGTTGTTAGAGTTCGGCAGTTGGATGGGCGTCGAAAGAGCTGGTTTTGACTTGTTGTCGCCAGTCAATGACTTAAGTGGGCACACTTCAAGCCCGTGCGACAAACCTCGAATCGCGTAACATCCGTCCAGCCGCGAGGATGAGTCTGGCGGCCTCAAGTGGGCAACGGCAGCAGGCGCAAGGCGCCATTCCAGTTGCTGAAGCGGCTCAGACCTCGTGTCAGGCGATGCACGACCTGCCTGGCATGGCGCACCAATTTACCGGGCGTATTCAAGATCAGAAACCGCAGCCGCTTGGGCCGCGCCGTGAGCAACTCCGCAGGCAGCGCCGTGCGCTTCATCGCCGTCAACACATTGAAGGTCAGCACGGCCAAGCGCAGCCAGGCCGCGTTGGACCCGAAGCGGGCGCACGGCAGCACCCCGCCGGCCAGTTCGTTCTTGATCACCGCATGCGCCGCCTCAATCGAGCCGGCCTTCTCGCGATGCCACTCCAGCCGCCGCTTCGGTTTCCAATCCCAGAGATTGGTCCGCACCGCAAAGTGCTTCGCCGCCTCCCCGCCTGCAAACAGTTCCCTTGCTTGTGGCGAATCCGGATGGCGATTGTACGCAGCGGCTCCCGGTAGTGGTTCTCCGCGGTCTCTTCGGGAAAATAGTCCACCTGCGCGCACTCCTTGATGGCCTGGCTGTCCGGGTGGTAAGGCTGCCAGTGCTCCTCCGGCGTGGCTAGAATCTCTTCCCGCAGCGCTGGGTTCATGCGCGCGCTCACCGCAAAACCGATGAAGCCTTGTGGTCCATCCGGCCGTTGCTCGTTCCGCAACCACGTCAACAGCCCCTCCTCCTCGCACGCCGAGTCGCCACGGAAGTAATACTCGCCCACGGTCTCCGGTAGCGCGGCAAAGACCCTCCGCGCCACCCGCAACGGTTGCTGCTGCGCCGGCAGGTTGCCGTCCCGGAACTCGTCGGCCAACACCACGTTCATCTCCGCCCACAAGGCCAGCATCGAGTGGTAGCCGGTCACCCCTTCGTAGGTTCGCTTGGCTTCCTTCTTCCAGCTCTCGATGATCGTCGAGTCCAGGTCAACCGTGGCGATCTTGTGCTCGGCGCAGCGGCGGCCCAACTCCCGCACCACATCCTGATTGACCTGCGCCAAAGCAAGCAACGGCGCACTTTCCTCCGGGGTATAGCTCACCGGTCCTCCCAGTTCCCGCTGCGCTTGCTCGATCAGACCATCTTCGTGAAACCGGTACAGAAACTTCCGCGCCGCCTCCGCGCTCGGCATCGTGTATCCCGCCATCTGCGTCACGTCAGGCGCTTCCCGCAACTGGTCGAAATCCTCCAGGCAATCCCCACTCACCGCGTTCAACGTCAGGAAACTCTCCACGTAAGCCGCTTCGTCCAAGCCCCGTTCGCGTTGTTTCAGCCGCAAATGCCGCTTCACGCTGCCGGGCACATCCAAACTGCGCACCGCCCGCAGGAACAACGGCAGCCCGCCCAGCGCCGTCACGCACCTCCCAATGGCTCCGGGTCGATCTCAAACAGGAACTCCTCTTCGGCCCGCGATCGCTTCGATTTCAAACCCATGCCAGTTTCGCCAGCACGTCTGCACCCATTGGGTGCGCCTAGAAGCCCGCCCCCTTCTCCATCCCCGTCCCATTCCATCGGCCTAGCCTTGACTCCGCTCAAATCCTTACGGACGGATTACGGCCGCATTGGGTTCATAACGCATGGCTCCGGGACCGTAGCAATGTCATGGTGGGGTTGCGTGCAAGAAAAGGACTATCCATGCGTCCAGTGAAATCATTTTTGTTCGCGGTTTGCATCCCTTGATCCTCAGCGGCTTGATGTGGGCCCAATTTGTTGGTCCGGGGAGTTTGAGACCAGGCACCGGCCAACCGTCAGCGAGAGACTCAGTCTCGACGCCGATGACGGAGAGCACGGGGCTTCGTCCATGGGCGCTGGTCAACGGCATATACAACAACACGCTGAGCGCCAGCGCGGCAGCCGCGAAATACGACACGATGACATCGACATTTTCGGGCGGGTCGGGCGGGTTCAAGTCGTGGAACCGCAAGGAACTGGGCGGCAGTATGATGGCCAGCGGAACGTATTTCAACAAAGGACCGGTTGTTGGTAGTTCTCAGGAGAGCAGTTCGTCCTGGCGCCAGTCTTATGTAGGCAACCTGACTTATGGCCAGCAGGTGAGTCAGAGGCTGAAGTTCTCCGTCCAGCAAATGGGCGGCCTTTCCGACGGCGGATTCTGGTTATGGCTCGGCCTTCGGAGCAAACGAGATTCCTGGGATGACGAGCGGAGACGGATCGGGAGGTATGACAACGCTCGATTCCGGGGCGCGTCCTTGGTGGATTCGGCGAATAACGGACTGGTGGACAACGAGCTCTTCTCCAACCGGACGAAATTCTTCAGCGGAGGCGGTTCGTTGGACTATCGAATCAGCCAGCGTGTGCAAGTGAGTGGATGGGGCAGACCTCGTTCATCAGTCGGAGCGGTAGCGTGTATGGATTAGACAATTACGGCGGTGGCGGATCTGGTGGAAGGTAATGGCGTGTGGCTCGACGGGGACTACCGTGTCTGTGGAGGACGCGGTGGTTCCGATGTGTCTGACGGGCTCCGGGACGCCGAGCGGCGCGTGTATGGCCGGGCGGGACACGTATGTGGATACAACGAATGGTGGATTCTGGTATTACAACGGTGGCGGCGCCTGGATGGTGACCAGCAGCGAGGGCCATGGCCATGGGCATGACGCGGCGCAGATCACTTCGGGCGTGTTGGGGCTGACAAAGGGCGGCACGAACCAGAGCGTCTGGATGGCCGGCCAGTGCGTGCAGGTGAGCGCGGATGGCACGCGGCTGGAAAGCGCCGCGGGTTCTGCGGCACGGGCGGTGGCGGTTCGGTGGCGCCGGCGCTCCCGACGTGAGCAGGGTGGCGATGTGGACGACTTCCTCAGCGGCGATAAGACCATCGCTTCCAGCATCGGGACACCGGTTGGCAGCAGGGGGGATCGGCACCTCCTCGGAATTGACCGGCGAACTGGAAACCATCCCGGCATCATCCGGCTGGATTCGACGACCTCGACAACGAGCAACTCGGCAAGCATGCATCTCATGCGTACAGCTGGATTGCAGCGGGCGGAGATGTTTGATCTGACGTGGATCTTCCGTCCGAATCAGGCCGATGGGAATACCGTGGTCCGGGCG
>JADJOP010000001.1 GCA_016713735.1 Bryobacterales bacterium | reverse complement strand
TTTCCCTCGCCGGCCTCACCGCCGCCCACGCCCAAACCCGGACCAAAACAAAATGTGATCTTTGTCATGACCGACGGCCTGCGCTGGCAGGAGGTCTTCCAGGAAACGCCGACGCGGCTCTCATGAACAAGGGAAAACGGCGCCGTAATGACGTCGAGGGGCCTGAAGAAGGAGTATTGGCGCGATACGCCCGCCGAGCGGCGCAAAACCCTCATGCCCTTCCTCTGGAGCGTCATCGCCGCGCAAGGCCAGATCTACGGCAACCGCGAGGCCGGCTCGGAGGCCTATGTCACCAATGGCATGAACTTCTCCTATCCCGGCTACAACGAAATCTTCGCCGGCTTCCCCGACCCCAAAGTCGACAGCAACGACAAAAAGTACAACGCCAACGTGAGCGTTCTGGAGTGGCTCCACGCCAAACCCGCCTACAAAGGCAAAATCGCCGCGTTTGGGGCTTGGGATACCTTTCCCTGGATCCTCAACGCCCCCCGCGCCGGCTTCCCGGTTAACGCCGGCTTCGACGCCTTCCCCCTGTCGCCCATGACGCCGAAGATCGAAATGCTGAACCAGTTGAAAGCCGAAGCCCCGCGCGACGTGGAAGGCGAATGCGACGACATCTACCCCTTCCACACCGCCCTCGAGTACTGGCGCGTCAAAAAGCCCGCCGTGCTTTATCTCTCCCTTGGCGAAACCGACCACTGGGCGCACGCCGGCAACTATACCGAATATCTCCGCGCCGCCCGCCGCGTGGATGAGTACGTCAAGCGGCTGTGGGAAGCGGCGCAAAGCGATCCCTCCTCGCGCGGCGTCACCAGCCTCGTCTTGGCCGTCGATCATGGGCGCGGCGAGGCCCCCGTGGGCTGGCGCAGCCACGGCCAGAAGCTGCCGCAGTCCAAGGACGTCTGGATGGCCTTCCTCGGCCCGGACACCAAAGCGCTGGGCGAACGCAAGAACATCCCCGCCATCACCCAAAGCCAGGTGGCGGCCACCATCGCCGCGCTGCTCGGCGAAGATTACAACGCCGCCCAACCGCGCGCCGGCAAACCCGTGGCCGAGGTGTTGGGTCAGTGAGCGCCCCGCAGCGCGTGGCCGTCGTTACCGGAGCCAGCCGCGGCATCGGCCGAGGCGTCGCCATCGCCCTCCACCGAGCGGGCTACCGCGTCTTTGCCACCGGCCGCACCATCCTGACGGCACAACTCCCTGGGGAGATCGAGCGCATCGCCTGCGACCACACCGACACCGCCCAGACGGCAGCCCTCTTTGCCCGCGTGGCCGCCGAATGCGGCGCGCCCGACCTGCTCGTGAATGGCGCCTGGGGCGGCTATGACTGCATGGTCCGCGACGGCGTCTTCACCTGGAGCCTGCCCTTCTGGCAACAGCCACCCGAGGCATGGAAAGCGATGATGGAGGCCGGCGTGCGAGCCGGCTACGACGCCTCGTACCACGCCGCTCCGCTCATGATCGCCCGCGGCCGCGGCCTCATTGTCCACCTCAGCTTCTGGGCCGCCCAAAAACACATCGGCAACGTCCTCTACGGCGTCTCCAAATCGGCCACCGACAAATGGCCGCCGCCATGGCCCATGACCTCCAACCCCACGGCGTGAGCGTCGTCTCCCTCTACCCAGGACTCGTGCGCACCGAGGCCGTCATGGAAGCCGTCAACGCCGGCTGGATCGATGCAAGCAACAGTGAGAGCCCTGAGTTCATCGGCCTCGTCATCGACGCCCTGGCCCGCGACCCCCGCCTCGCTGAAAAGACCGGCCGCGTGCTCGTGGCCGCCTCCCTGGCGCTGGAATACGGCGTCGTCGATATCGACGGCAAGCAGCCCAAGCCGCTCTCGCTCGATTCGGTGTAACTCCAGCGCAGGCCCTGGAACCGGCCCTCCGGCGCCAACTTTGACTCTTTCAAACTGCTTGTTTCAAGCGAGTTTGAATTCTCTCGACACCCACCCAACGCAGGCGTACACTACTCGCGGACTTACAACGGACGTGCCACGCGTCCGCTCCGGAGGAGACCGCGATGAACCGCGCCTGCTTGCTCCTGTTCTTATCTCCTGCCTTCCTGGCAGCCAAGATTACCGATTACTCCACCGACATGGTGATCCTTGATGAGGGACAAGTTACCCAGACCCTGAAACTCTATGTCTCGGGACAGAAGTCCCGTGTCGAAGGATTTCTTGCCGGGCCCCTGGGACGCATCGTCACCATTGCCCGCCGCGACATGGGCGTCAGTTGGACGCTGTATGTCGACAAACGGCAATTTTCCGAAACGTCCCTCTCTTCCAACCAGCCGCCGGGCAAAACCGACCTGTCCAATCTCGATCTGATGAACATGCGCAAACAGACCCTGGGCAGGGAAACCGTGCTCGGCTACGCCTGCACAAAGATGCGCGTCAGCCTCGGCAACCAACCCAACGGCCAGCCCTTGCACGCCATCGTCTGGGTCGCCGACGCCCTCGAGCTCCCCGTGCGGTTGGATGTGATGGGGTTCATCCAGGAGAACCGCAACCTGCGCGCCGGTCCGCAGCCGCCCAGCCTCTTTGAGATCCCCGCCGGCTACCGCAAAACCTCCTCGCCCGGAATGCTCAGTGAGGGACGCACCCAGGGAGGATACTCGCATTCGGGAAGGACAACCGCCGAGGCCGGACTCGCCGCCCTGCGCGGCGGAGTGGCTGAAGCGGCCCTGGCCGGGGCGCGCCGCGAGTCCAGAATGGAGCCCGCCAACTGGAAGGTGAATACCAATCTCCCCGGCGGCGACTACCGCGCCATCGACATGGCCACCTCCAACCCCGAACGCTGCCGGGCCGCCTGCGAGAAAGAGGCGGCCTGCCTGGCCTGGACCCTGGTCAAGCCGGAATCCCCCGGCGGCATGGGCTACTGCTGGCTCAAAAACAGCATCCCCGAAGCGACCCGCGAGGACTGCTGCATCTCCGGCCTCAAAGGCGCCACACTCGGCGAGAGCGACGATGGCCGAACCACCCCGCGCGGCCGCCCCCGCGACACCGTCGGCTCAGCCGCAACCGGCTGGCGCGTCAACATCAACCTCCCCGGCGGCGACTACCGCTCCTTCGACATGGCCACCTCCAGCCCCTCCCGTTGCAAATCGACATGCGACAAGGAGTCGCGCTGCCTCGCCTGGACCTTCGTCAAGCCCGGGGAGCCCGGCGGCATGGGCACCTGCTGGCTCAAGGACTCCGTGCCCGAAGCCACCCAGGAGGACTGCTGCATCTCCGGCGTGAAACGCTAAGCCCGCGGCCCGCTCCGCACTCAGCCCGGCTTCTTCCTCTCAAAACAATAGAGCGCCGACTGCGTCTTCACAAACACCTGGTTGCCGTCAATGGCCGGTGTCGCCCACGACGTCTCATCCAGTTCATTTACCTTCAACACCTCAAACTCCGCCCCGGCCTTCATCACCGCCAACTTGCCGTCGTGCGTGAGCAGGAAGATCTTCCCATCGGCGGCCACGGGCGAGGCAAAGTAATCGCCCAGCGCCCCTGTGACGCGCCCCTGCTTCACCACGTTGCCCGTGCCCGGCTCCAACGCGGTGAGAATCCCGCCTTCGCGAACCACATAGAGCAGACCCTGATACAACAGCGGCGAGGGAATGTTGGGCAGCCCTTTCTGATACGACCAGGCGATGGCAGTGCCCGTAAGATCGCCCGCGCCCTCCGGCCGCAAAGCATAAAGCCCGCTGCGCGCGCTGTTGCGCTTGAGGAAGATCTCCACCTCGACCGCATCCAACTGGCCGTTCTGATTCGTGTCCCACAGGAACCACAGCTCGCGCATGCCATACGGCTTGGCCGAGGGCGACTCGTCCTTGGTCATCTTGCCGTCCTTGTTGGCGTCGTACTTCTGGAGGAACTCGGCCAGCGTCTTCTCAGCCGGCACCGGCCCCAACTCCTGCATCGGCGGCATCGACGACAGCACATAGATCGTGCCGCCATCCACCAGCGGCGTCTGCTTGGCCTGCCACGCCATGCCATCCACCCACCACAGCCGTTCCCCCGTCGCCAGTGAATAGCCCGCCACCTGGTGAGAACCGGAAACGACTACCTGTTTCGGACCCGCCTTGCCATCCTTGCCCCGCGGTTCAAACAACACCGGCGTCGGGAAGCTGTGCTGGGCATGCGGGCGCGCCGTCTTCCACAACTGCTTGCCCGTGTCCTTGTGAACGGCCAGCACGAACGACTCGCCATCCTGATCGCAGATGAGCACGACGGTCGAGCCAAACACCGCCGGCGAACTGCCAAAGCCATAGGGCGTGTTAATCTCGCCCAGCGCCAGGCGCCAGCGCAGCTTGCCTGCCTTGTCGTAGCTGAGCAGGCCGGAATGCTCCCAGATGACATACACGTTCTCGCCGTCGGTGGCCGGCGACGACATCGAGGGGCTCGCCGGCCCCTTCGGCTTCACCGGCCACGGCTTCGGAGCCTCGGCGCGCCAGAGCTCGCGCCCGCTCGTCCGGTCCAGCGCAATCGTCAACAGTTTCGTGTCTTCGTGCCCAGTCAGGTACACCCGCTCGGCCGTCATCACCGGCGACGAATACGACGAAGGCGTGGCCGCTTTCCAGGTCAGGTTGTGCGAGCCGTCCATCTCCACCGGCAGCCCCGTTGAGGACCCCACACCCGTTCCATTGGGTCCCCGGAATTGCCGCCATTCCCCGGTCGAGGGCGGCGCGGCGGCCAGCGGAAGCGTCAGGGCGAGGAGGGCGGTCAGCGTGCGCATCGGAACGGTTGGACGTGACACCAGGCCAACGGTGAGCAATCTCTCCTCGTGGTGGCTCAAGGGTGCCCCCTTGCGCGAGGCGCCCCGTTCGATATAAGGTATCGGCCAGTTCAGCACACGCTGGCATGACCACACTAAGCCCGGCGTAGGTCCGCGACGGTTACCGCCCGTTGCAGGCCAGAATCCAGTTCTGAGGTAATCCAAATGCTCCCTGCTCGATCCAATCGCCGCGCATGGCTTCAGTCGCTGCTCTACGGCCCCGCCGCGCTCTTCAGCCTGGAAGCCTTCAAGGCCAAACGCTGCGACGCCGCCGCCGCCATCGGCCCCAACGACAACATCAAGGTGACGAAGCTGGAAACCTTCGTCCTCAAGAACACCTGGGTCTTCGTCAAAATCTCCACCGACGCCGGCGTCACCGGCTGGGGCGAAATGCTCAAGGACGACGCCAAGGCCTGCGCCGCCGGGGCGCTCGAAGTGGCCGACTATCTCGTCGGCAAGGACCCCCGCCGCGTCGGCTTCCACTGGCAGGCCATCCACCGCGGCGCCTTCTACCGCGGCGGCCCGATTAAGACCGCCATCTCCAGCGGCATCGACCAGGCCCTCTGGGACATCACCGGCAAAGTCTACGGCGTCCCCGTCCACCGCCTCCTCGGCGGACCCACGCGCGACCGCGTTCGCGTCTACGGCCAGTTGAGTGAAAAGACCGGCGTCAACGCCATGAAGGTCGGCGTGCGCGGCACCAAGCGCTCACCCTTCAAGTACAACGAAGGCCAGATGTTCGTCGAAGAGGTCGTCGAACGCTTCAAGGCCCTGCGCGAAAAGGTGGGTAAGGGCGTCGACATCGGCATCGAGTTCCACGGCGCCGTGCAGCCGCCCACGGCAAGCGTCCTCATCAAGGCCCTTGAGCCCTACCATCCCTGGTTCTACGAGGAGATCGTGCAAGCTCTCAACGTCGACGTGATGGCCGAGCTCGCCAGGAAGACTCACATCCCCATCGCCACCGGCGAGCGCGTCTTCACCAAGTGGGGCTTCAAGGAGATTCTCGAAAAGCGCGCCGCCGTCATTCTGCAGCCCGACATCTGCTACGCCGGCGGCATCACCGAGTTGAAGATCATCGCCGGCATGGCCGAGGCTTACTACTCACCGCTCGCTCCGCACAACCCGCAAGGGCCCTGCTCGCTCGCGGCCAGCCTCCAGATCGCCGCCTCCATCCCCAACTTCCTCATCCAGGAACGCGGTGACAACGAATACAGCGACCTGCTCGCCAAACCGCTTCCGCCGGTCACCAACGGCCATCGCCCGCTGCTCACCGAACCCGGCCTCGGCATCACCATCGACGAAAACAAGCTCATGGCCCAGGTCGGCGAGCCGCGCCCCTACCTCGCCCGCTACGACGACGACGACGGCTCCGTTGTGGATTGGTAGAAGCGCTCGTCTCCGGCGCGCCGGTTACTTTGACTTGCGCGCCGAATACTTACCGAGCAGCGAGATCATCTTCTTGGCCGGCTCCGGAACGCCAAGGCCGCTCTTCACGATCTGCGCGTTCTCATAGGCCTTGCCATACAGATCCGTGTTCGCGTCGATGTCCTGGCGCAGCGTCGCCCCTTGCAGCGACACGCCGGCAAACACGCCCCGCGACCGCGACCAGGTGAGAATCTCCGCCGTCATCATGGCGTCGGTCTGCGCCGAGGCGTCACGCCCCACCGGGCCCGCCGCCACGCTCGCATCGCCGCCCAGGGTGAACTTGCTGCGCAACAGCCGCTCCACGCCGCGCTCATTCATGACGAGCATGATCACATCGGTTTCCGAGCCGCCGATCTGAAACCCGACGCTGCCGCCTTCCACACGCACCGCCCCGGGAGCGCTCCAGCCCGCGCCGCCCGCGTTGCGGCACGAAATGAACCCGCGCCCGAACTTCGCTCCCACGATGAAGGCGCCCTTCTTCAACCCCGGCACCAACACCACGCACTCGCTCTTGTCGAGAAGGGTCTGCGGTATGGCCTTGTCGGAGATGCCCATCACTTCGTCGAATACCGCCGCCGCCTTGTCCAGCCGCTCCGTGTTGTCCTTGTTCGCCGCAAACAGGCTTACGCTGCCCAGCATCAAAACCCAGATTGTTGCTCTCATCCGAATGAACTCCTTGCCCTTCATGATCGCACTTGTGCGCCCCGCCTCAGAGACCCTCCGGCATCGCCTCCTGGCCCGCCGAGGAAAGCCCGGCCAGCGCGTAGACATTCTGGTGAATCGTCTCGCAGAGGGCTTCCAGCGGCAGGTCGTTCTCATCGTCGCCAAACGGCCCCTCGATCTCCACCCCAATCTCCTCGATGCCCAAGAACGTGTACGCCACCAACAGCACATCGAGCACCGTCCACCAGCCAAAAGCCTCCACCAGCGCAAACGGCAGAGTGAAACAGTAGACAATCAACGCCCGCCGCAGGTGGACCACATAGGCGAACGGCAGCGGCGTCTTGCGGATGCGCTCACACCCGCCCAGATAGTCCACAAGCTGTTGGACGTTCTGGTCGATCCCCAGTTGCACGAAATCGCTGATCAACCCGCGGCGCCGCGCCTCATCCAGACACAGGCTCATCTGGCGCGCCGCATACAACCCGAAATGCTGCGAACCGCGCAGCGCCCTCTGCTCGGCCTCAGGCAACTCGGCCACCACCGGCCCCAATTCACTCTCCCCCCGCAGCGTGCTCATCGCCGCCCACGGGAAGATCGCCGTCCATCGCGTGAACCGGTGCAGCAGGTCCGGCGCCTCACCCAGGTGCACGCTCGCCATCCGCACCCCATTGCGCGTCTCGTTCACAATGCCGCCCCACAACTTGCGCCCCTCCCAGAACCGGTCGTAGGAGGCGTTGGTGCGGAACACCAGCAGCAGCCCCAGCGCCACGCCCACCAGCGAATGCACCGTCACGCTGATCGCCACCGGCCTCACTTGCAGGTGCACGCCCACCACCAGCGCCGCCCACATCACACAAGCCAGCACGCGCAACGAAATCTCGCGCACCAGCGTGCCGCGGATATCAAAGAGATGGTCCAGCCACTTGTGGGGATCGTAGTGAATCATGCCGTGTCTGACCATTGTGGCGCGCCGCGCCCGGCGGCGGGAATGGAACCACGGCGCTCTCCGCCGCGTCCATCCCTATGCGGCCGGCAACCCGGCCTCGGTGCGCGTTGGATAATGGAGGCTCTCCCCCAGGTGTTCCGCAATGAGGCGATCTAGCTTTCTCATGTTGTTGGCCTCGGCGGCCGGATTGCCCGCCGCCCCGTCCTCGGTGCGCCGCAAGCTCGAAGCCATTGAGCAGAAGAAAGTGCCCAGCGGACAATCCGTCCGCTTCACGTGCCAGGAACTGCTCGACTTCACCCACGAGGAACTGCGCGCCAAACAAGTCAAGGGGATCTGGAACCCCACCTTCACCCTCGGCGCAAACCTCGCCACCGGCTCGGCCACCGTCGATTTCCATAAACTCCAGCAGAGCGTCCAGGGCCGCCCCCCCGGCATCCTCTCGAGGCTCCTGCTGAGCGGTTCGCGGTTGATCGAGGTCCAGGTCCGCCTCTCCTCGCAACGCGGTTGGGCCCGCATTGACCTGCTCTCGGTCGAGGTCGACGGCTGGAACATCGAAGGCCGCGCCCTCGAATGGATGATCAACAACTACGTCCTCTCGCGCTACCCGAAAGCGAAAATCAACGAGTGGTTTGAACTGGAAAGCAACGTCCGCCAGGTGGAGCTCACGCCCTCCGAACTGACTGTGCTCATCGCCTAGCCCGGAAGTTTCACCACGATCGCAGCGAGGAGCGATGAGAGCTGTGCGCATGCAAGGCGCGCGACTCAACTGGGACGCAGGCGTACTGGAATCGTACGTCGAGGGCCAGTTGCGAGCGCAACGCAGCAAGCGCGCGGCTATCGCGCTCCGCAGCCGATGGCTGGTGAAATTTCCGGGCTAATCCCCGCGGTACTCACACCCCGCCGTACACGTCTCCCGCACCACCACCCGGCTCAACTGCGGCAGCGCCGGCTTCAACCGCCCCCAGATCCACCGCGCCAGGTTTTCGCTCGTCGGATTCTCCAGCCCCTCCACCTCGTTCAGGTAGCGATGGTCCAGCGCCTCGTGCACCGCCGCAAACGCCGCCTTCACATCGGCAAAGTCGACCACCCAGCCGAGCTTCGCATCGAGATCCCCCTCGCAGCAGATCCGCACCAGAAAGCTGTGCCCGTGCAGCCGCGCACACTTGTGCCCCTCCGGCACATGCGGCAAACGGTGCGCCGCCTCGATGTGAAACTCCTTGAAAATCTCCACTGCCGGCCTCACCTCCCCGGGGGACTCACCCGCCATTATGACCCGCCGCCGCCCCTACATCTTGCCCAAGGCGTGCTCGGCCGCCACAAACGCCCGCAGCTCGGCCTCGAACCCCGGCGTGCACGTCGCGCAGTTGCCTGCATAAATGCTCCGCCCGCCGTCAAAGTTGAAGAAGACGCCGCCCGCCTCCTCGGTGATCACCTGAATCGCCGCCAGGTCCCACGGCTTGGCCCCCTGCTCGATCCAGGCATCGGCGTGCCCGGCGGCCACGAACATCGAGTCCAGCGCCCCGCCCAGGCTGCGCACCGCCCAGAAACGGTCCAGCCAGTGGATGAGGTCGTCGGCAAACGGCCAGCGCGTGATGTTCTGCATCGAGTTCACGCAGATCACACCCTCCTCAATCGCGTCCTTCCCCGAAACATAAATGCGGTTCTTCGTGCCGTCGGGGTTGATTCGCCACGCCCCCTGCCCGCGCACCGCAAAGTAGGTTTCACCCAGGGCGGGGAAGTGCGCCGCGCCCAGTTTCACCTCGCCCTCCACCTCGAGCGCCAGCAGCATCGACCACAGCCGGTTGCGGCGCACATAATCGCGCGTCCCGTCGATCGGGTCGATGATCCATCGCCGCCCGCTCACGGCCGGCCGCGACGCCCCCTCTTCGCCCATCTGACCGTCCCGCGGAAACACCGCCGCCAGGCCATCGGCGAACAGCACCTCGCACGCCCGGTCAGCCTCGGTCACCGGCGAATCGTCAGCCTTGGCGTCGGCCGTCACGCCGCGCCGTTGATAGTCGAGCGCCACCTGCCCGGCCTCACCCAGAAGGCGCAGACACACAGCGAGCTCTTGCGAAAAATCCATATCCTTTCAGTGTGCCACGGCAGTGCGCCGCGGCCATCCCCGCCCGCTCCGCCCGCTGTCGCCGCGCCCCGCAACCCGCTACAATCGCCGCATGCGACGCCTCGTCCTCCTGCTCGCCCCTCGCCCCCCCTCCGCGCCGCCCGGCCCCATCCCGCATCCTCATCTACACCCACAACTACACACCCGACGGCAAAGGCTATGTCCACGACAACATCGCCTCCAGCGTTGCCGCGCTGAAGAAACTCGCCGCCGGCGAAGGCTTCACAGCCGACCACTCCGACGACCCCGCCGTCTTCACCGAAGCCAACCTGAAACGCTACCGCGTCCTCGTCTTCTCCAACTCCAACAACGAGGCCTTCTCCAGCGACGCCCAGCGCCAGGCCCTCCAACACTACATCCGCTCCGGCGGCGGCTTCCTCGGCATCCACTCCGCCACCGGCTCGGAACGCACTTGGACCTGGTACGCCCAAATGCTCGGCGGCAAATTCCTCCGCCACCCCAAACTCCAAACCTTCACCGTCCGCGTCCACGACCCCCACCACCCGGCCACCCGCGGCCTCCCCAAAACCTTCGCCTGGAGCGACGAATGCTACTACCACCAGCCGCTCCACCCCTCCGTCAAGCCCCTCCTGGTCACTGACCCCGCCCAACTCGACGACCCCAGGAAAGCCGAATACCCCGGCACCCTCTTCGGCGACTCACTCCCCCTGGCCTGGTATCAGGAGTTCGAAGGCGGCCGCACCCTCCACGTCGCTCTCGGCCACAAGAAGGAACACTACGACGACCCGCTCCTGCTCGGCATCCTCCGCGGCGCCCTGCAGTGGGCCGCCAAGCGGTACTAACAAAGCCCCCCTCTACACCCCCGCACCGTTGCCTGGGACATCTCCCTCCCAGGTTCTAAGCAGCTTTGCGTATCCCCCATAGCGCCTCCCCTCCCGAACGTAGTAGTAACCGGAGTAAACGGTCTTTTAGCTCTGAGGGAGGAGATGTTATGAAGTCGCGCCATTTCGCGCCCGTGCTCGCCGTCTGCCTGCTCGCCGCCCATGCTCCCGCGGCCACGGTCTACGTCAACGATCCACTCATCACCGGCATCTCGCCCGTCGCCAGCAGCACCATCTACGGCTCCAAATACCGCATCTCGCAGGGCAATTGGGACCTCTCGCTCGGTATGTCCGACGACACCGCCAACGCCGCCACCTACCTCCAGGCCAATCCCGGCAACACCGCCGCCTTGAGCGGCATCACCTGGAACTTCCAACTCCAACACATCCTCGGCGAGGGCATCGTCTTCACGCTCTTCCGCTCCACCCCCACCACCCTCGTCCAACACATCCTCTCCTGGGGAACCTTCACCACACCGCCCGGCGGAACAACCGACGACACTTTGCCCAACGGCGGCAACCCCGGCACGCTCACCCCCGAGCGCCCCTACAACGCCCTCAACATCACCGCCAAAGCCCTGTCGCAGGCCAACGGCACACAAACCGGCACGGTGACGCTGGCCAACCTCGCCCTCTCCAGCCCCACGCTCACCCTCTCGCCCGGCTCCGCCTTCGTCAACACAACCTACCTCCCCGGCAGCGGGCTCACCACGCAGCGCATCTTCCTCGATGGCGACCTCTCGCAACACGCCTACACCCTCACCGGCCTCGTGACTCTCTCCAAGACCACCAACGGCTGCGACGAGTGCGCCGCGCTGTCCCTCACCGCTTCTAGCGTCACGGCCGACTTCCCCCCACCCTCCGCCAACGTTCCGGAGCCCGCCACCGCCGCCCTCACCGCCGGCGGCCTCCTGCTCCTCGCTCTCGGCTCGCTTCGCCGCCGCTAAGCCGCCCAAGGCGTCCCCTCGCACGGCCCTGCTACCATACCCGGAGTGAGCGATCGCACCGTCTACGGTCTCTTCATCCACGCCGCCCAGTCCTTTGGCCAGCTCCCCGCGCTGCATTTCCAATCCCTCTCCGAAGGCAAGCGCGAGTGGCGCTCCCTCTCCTGGCTCGAATACAAACGCGCCGTCGAAGAGGTCGCCGCCGGCCTTCACTCTCTCGGCGTGCGCCATGGCGATGTCGTCGCCCTCGACTCCGAGACGCGCCTCGAGTTCTACCTCGCCGACGGCGGCATCCTCGTCGCCGGCGCCATCGCCGCCGCCCTCTACACCTCCTACCCCGTCACCGATCACCTCAAAACCCTCCACCGCCTCGCCCCCAAAGTGGTCTTCGTCGAAAACCCGACCCTGCTCTCCAAGCTCCTCTCCGCCGCCGAACCGCCCCTCGACACACGCTACGTGCTCCTCTCCGGCGAGCCGGCCGACGGCGCCTCCGTCCTCACGCTCCCCCAGTTGCGCGCCCTCGGTCACGAGGCCATCGAGCGCGACCCCGACCTCCTCGCCCGTCTCCATGCCTCCGTCTCACCCGATGACGGCGCCATCCTCTACCTCACCTCCGGCGCTACCGGCGAACCAAAAATGGGCCTCGTCTCCCACGCCTCCATCTGCGACAACTGCCACATGGCCCCGCGCATCGAAGGCCTCAACCTCGGCCCCGACCAGCGCACCATCGCCTTCCTCCCTTCGGCTCACATCACACAGCGGTTCGTCGTGCAGTATCTGCCCCTGCGCTGCGGCATGCCCGTCTATTTCAGCGAAGGCCTCTCCCGCCTGCCTCACGAATTGAAGCAGGTGAAGCCCACCTTCTTCGTCGCTCCGCCCCGCGTCTGGGAGCGCATGTACACCTCCATCTGCACCGAGATCAAGAAGCGCCCCGGCTTCATCCAGCGCCTCTTCTGGGGCGCCCTCGGCCTCGGCATCGAACTCCACACCCGCCGCATCGAAGGCCGTTCCTCGCCGATGTGGATGACCCGCGCCTGGAAACTGGCTGACCGCCTCATTTTCCGCACCATCCGCGAACGCCTCGGCGGCGAACTCCGCCTCGCCATCTCCGGCGCCGCCCCCCTCGGCAAGGACCTCGCCGACTTCTACGCCGCCATCGGCATGCCCATCCACGAAGGCTACGGCCTCACCGAAGGCGGCGTCGTCTGCCTCAACCCCATCGGCCGCCCCAAGTCCGGCTCCATCGGCAAACCCCTGCCCGGCGTCGAAGTGCGCATCGCCCCCGATGGCGAACTCACCTTCCGCTCCCCCACTCTCTTCACCGGCTACTGGCAGGACCCCGAAGCCACCGCCGCCATTCTCAAAGACGGTTGGCTCCACACCGGCGACATCGCCGAAATCGACCCCAACGGCTTCGTCTCCATCACCGGCCGCAAAAAGGAAGTGATCGTCTCCTCCAACGGCAAGAAGATCTATCCGGCCATGATCGAAGGCCTCTTCAAGATGGAGCCGCTCATCCACCAGGTCCTCCTCATCGGCGACAAACTGCCCTACGTGGCCGCGCTGTTCACCCTCAACGGCAGCGTGCTCGAATCGCTGCGCGAGTTTGAAGAGCTGCGCGGCAAGCCCATGAGTGAGGTCGTCCAGTCCGCTCCCATCCAGGCTGCGGTGAAGAAAATGGTGGCCAAGGTCAACCGCCAGCTCGCCCCCTTTGAGCAGATCCGCAAGTGGCACATCCTCGACCGCGATTTCACCATCGATGCCGGCGAAATCACTCCCACCATGAAGGTGCGCCGCGCCCGCGTCCTCGAAAATCACCGCAACGCCGTCAGCGGCCTCTACGGCAATCGCGAAGCCGACTCCGGCGAATAAGGCGCTCCGCTCACCCACTCCCGCTCGTCTTCCTTCGGCCGGCTCACCGGCCACAGCGCCCCCGGAAGCCCCATCGCAAACCCCACGCACGCCGCCGGCAGCGGCAGAATCGAGCTCCACAGGCTCGTCCCCTGCAGCAGCGCCGCCAACACCACGCCCCCCAGCAACAACCGCAGCGTGCTCACCGCCAGCCCCCACACCATCTGCCCCCGGCTCACCTCCATCCCCGGCAGCTCAGGCAGCGACGGCGGACCGGTCGGCGCGACTCCCAGCGGCACCGGCGATTCCTGCTCGCTCACCCAGCGCCGCAGCCACTCCGCTTCGCGTTCCGTCTCCCCCCTCGTCGGATTGGCGAAATTGGAATTGAACGTAAACGCTCCGCCGCGAAAGCGCACCTCCAGCCGCCGCTCAATCAGCCAGTCCAGCCGCCCCCGCACCGCCCGCATCTCCCCCAGCATCTGCCGCGGAATCGCGAAGCTCGTCTTCTCACCCCGGTAGTGCAGCCAGTCCTCTTCCAGACTGAGAAATCCGAAATCCCAATCCGCGAACCCCTCCGTGAACCGCACCCCCGTGCCCGGATGGATGCCCACGAACAGCGCCTCCTCACTCGCCCCCAGCCTCGTGCCCAGTTCGCGCCGCATGCGGGACACGAACAGCGTCCCCAGCACAATCTCGGCCCGCATCGTGCACCAGATCGCCCCCATCGTCCCCAACACCACGCCCGCGAGAAACTGCAGCGGGTCGTCGGGCGCAGGCGCCAGCAGCGCCGCCGCCGTCAGGCTGCCCAGGCCCGCCAGCGGTATGCCCCAGCGCAACTGCTCGGCGTAGGTAACCCGCGCCCGGTCCGTGAACACCGGCTCGTGCCCCGGCCCCGCCGCCGGTGTACGGTCCATCTCCGGTTTCCCTTCGTAGGCCGCGTCGGGATTGCGCAACACCTCCAATGCGCGCTCATCGCTCACCCCATAGCGCCGCCCCAACCGCAACACCCGCGCCTCCATCGACGGATGGCTCAGAATCGAACCCATCACCCCGCCATCCCTCGGCGGAATGCGGCTCAGTTGCGCCAACCGCGCCAGCGCCGCGATCTTTCCTTCTGCGTCGCCCGTAATCTCCACCGCCCGCTCATCGGCCGCATACTCCCGCCGCTGCGAAAACCACCCCTGCCCGAGCACGATCACCAGCGGCACCAGCGGCAGCGACTCAATCCACAGCGGCGCCCCCGCGCTCCGCACCGCCCACGACAGCGCCGGCCAGCCAAACAACAGGCAGCCCACCAGCAATACCTGGCTCACGCCCAGCCCCAGGTGACCTTCCTTGTGATGCCCCAGCTCGTGCGCCAACACCGCGTCCACCTCGCGCGGCGTCAGCCCCCTCACCAGGCTCTCGGTCAACACCACCGCATCGCCGGAAACGGCAAACGCATTGGCCTCCTCCGGTATCTTCGTCCGCCGCAGGCTCAGCCGCGCCAGCTTCACCCCCGCCCTCTCCGCCAGCCCCTTGGCCCGATCCCATAACTCGCCTGACTCCACCGGCTCGGTCAGCACATACGTCTGCTTCCACGTCACCCACGCCAGCGCCCGGTACACCAGGTAGGCCAGCGCCAGGCTCAGCAGCCCGTCAAAGCGCGTCAACCGCAGCTCTTCCTCGCCCAGCCCCATCCCCACCAGGAAGATCCCCAGCGGCACAATGATCGCCGCCTCCGCCGTCAACTGCCGCGCCAGCAACCCGCGGAAGTGCTCGCGCGAGGCCGACAGCAGCGGCGCCATCGCCGTGAAGCACGCCGCAATCGCCAGCAGCGGCGGCAGCGCGTACACCACCACGCCCGCCACGGCCACAAACGCCGGCATCGACTCCCGCGTCGCCACCCCCGCCCGCGCCGCCAGCGACACCAGCTCCGGCACCTGCAGCGACGAGATCCAGTACAGCCACGACCCGAGCAGAATCCAGTTCATCCACACCAGCCAGTTCACCTTTTCATCGGCCCGCGCCGAACCCGCCCGCAGCCGCACCCCGTAGGCAATCAGCCCCGGCACAAACAGCACCACCAACAACGGCGCCAGCACCCGGCTCGCCGGCGTCGGCCGCACCGCCCGCAGCGGCACCTCCGGCGGAAGCTGATCCTCGCGCCGCGACAAGAACCAGATCCGCTTCCCCCGCCACTCCTCCTCTTCATCGGCCACCCACCCCGGTGGCGTCTCCAGCGTCGAGGATTGCAGCAACAGATCGACCACCACCCGCCCCCCGCCCCGCCTGTGAATCTCCCGCACTATGTCCCCCAACCGCAGCCGCACCGAGGCCACGTCCCGCTCCGGACGCAACAGGTTCCGGCACCGTCCTCCGGCCTCACCCTCTCCACTCGCGTGCAGCTCCCAGTCACACCGCGTGAGGTCAGTCCCCACCGCCGCCGGAACCAGCTTCACCAGCCCCGCCGCCGCCCCCTGCTCCATTCCCTGGGTTTCGATCCAGACGTCGGCGCTCGCCTTCTCCACCCACACCCGCAGTGTCACTTTGCGCGGCTTGCCCTCGCCCGCTCCCTCGCCGGCCTCTTGCGCGGCCCCGCCCGTGGCCAGGCACACGGCCAGCAAGGGCGCCACAAGCAGACAGCGGTTCGGCACGTCCCTCCCCATCGGCACATTCCCGCATAGTAAGGAGTAAGTCAGCCTGCTCTAGGCCCGAATTCAGGTAAATCGCCGAGCGCCGCTTCCCCCAACGCCTCCTCTTGTCACAATAGGAGTCGACTCCCATGGGCTCTACCACGCTGGAAATCAGTCTTCTCCTCTTCCTCATCCTCGCCAACGGTGTCTTCTCCATGGCTGAGATGGCCGTCGTCTCCAGCCGCAAGGCCCGTCTCCGCCAGCGCGCCCAAGCGGGGAGCACCGGCGCCGCCGTCGCCCTCGATCTCGCCGCCAGTCCCAACGACTTCCTCTCTACCGTCCAAATCGGCATCACCATGATCGGCACCCTCGCCGGAGCCTTCGGCGGCGCCACGCTCGCTGAGAAATTCGCCGTCTACCTCAACCAGTTCCCCCTCATCGCCCCCCATGGCGAATCCGTCGCCATCACCCTCGTCGTCATCGTCATCACCTATCTCTCCCTCATCCTCGGCGAACTGGTGCCCAAAAACATCGCCCTCAGCCACCCCGAGGCCATCGCCGCCTTCGTCGCCCAACCCATGCGCGCCCTCGCCCGCACCGGCTCACCCATCGTTTCCCTGCTCACCCTTTCCACCCGCGCCGTGATGTTCCTGATTCCCGTCAAAACCTCCGGCGAGGCGCCCGTCACCGAAGAGGAAATCAAGGTCCTCATCGCCCAGGGCGCCGAACATGGCACCTTCGCTGAAGCCGAACAGGAAATGGTCGAAGGCGTCTTCCGGCTCGGTGACCGCACCGTCTCCGAGCTCATGCGCTCGCGCATGAAAGTGGTCTGGCTCAACGCCGCCGAGCCCTGGCCCGAGAATGAGCGCATCATCCTCGAAACCGACTACTCGGCCTACCCCGTCGCCTCGGGCGATCTCGACAACCTCCTCGGCGTCGTCCACGTCAAGCAGGTGCTGGCCGCCATGTGCCAGGGCGGCGGCGTCGATCTTGCACGGCTCGCCGCCAAACCGCTCTATTTCCCCGAAAACACGCCCGCCCTCAAGGCCCTCGAACAGTTGCAGGTGTCGCCTGACCGCCTCGCCATCGTCATCGACGAGCACGGCGGCGTCGAAGGCATCATCACCCTCACCGATCTCCTCGACGCCGTGGTCGGCGATCTCAACCCCGCCGCCGGCTCCACCCGCCCCCGCGCCACCCTCCGCGACGACGGCTCCTGGCTCGTCGACGGCACTCTCCCCGTCCGCGACTTCCTGGAAACCATCGGCCTCAAGGAACTCCCCGGCGGAACCCGCGGCTTCACCACCGTCGCCGGACTCGTCCTGGCCCGCATGGACTGCATCCCCTCACCCGGCGACTCCGTCCAGGTAGGCGATTTCCGCCTCGAGGTCGCCGACCTCGACGGCATGCGCATCGACAAACTGATCGTCTCCCGCCAGCCCCCGCCGAAGCTGTAGCTCCCGCCGCGGCTTTAGACTCCGCCGCGCTTCTTTCCTGTCGATTGTTTTGCCGCCCGCCCCGCCACTTTCTTCCCCCTCGGCTTGCGCTTGGCCTGCGCCCGCTGCCCCGCTTCCAGCGCCAGCCGCCCCCACTCGATCGCCGCGTCCTGGTTGTCGAAAAACTCCGGCGGCGCCAGGTGATACGACATCACCATCTCCTGATCCGGAAACGGCCGGAATGCCTCCAGACCTCGCTCTTCAAACCGCCCCCGCGTCTCGCCGTCCACTTTCAGATAGAGCGTATTGTCCGCCACCAGCGCAAACACCGCGCCATCCAGATAGAGGCAGTGCCCGCCCATCATCGCCCGCGCCGTCAGTTTGCCCAGCGGCGCCAGTTGCTCGGTCAGGAATTCGAGATACTCTCTACTCGCCGCCATCGCCTTTAGCCGGTTCAATTGCCGGTGTACCCTTGCCCGCCGCCTCGGCCTTGCCCGCCGCTTCGGCCTCTTCTTCGGCCGCGTCGATATCCTCGGGGAACAGCGCATACCCCGACGGCAGCGGAAACAGCTCTTCGATCAACTCCAGCCGCTTGCGCAGATACCGGCTCGGCAACTGCCGCGGCCCCGTCTCCACATCAATATCGCAGCAGATCCCATGCAGATACAACGTCAGCGTATCGACAAACGACTCGCGCGCGTACTCCAGGAAACCCTTCGTCTCGCGCTTCATGTTCGTCTGCCGCCGCCGCAACGCCTGCTTCAGCGTCCAGCTCTGGTCATCCACCTCGCCGTTGACGTGGTTGATCAGCTCCTCGCGCAGCATGCCGTTGTAATCGCGCAGCCGTTCTTCATCCAAACAGTCCACCACGATCCGCGCCAGCTCATGATAGAGGTGGTAGTGGTAGTCGGCCACCTCCATATCCTCCACCCCGAACAGCAGCAGCACCGTCCCGTCCATGCGCATGCTCGCCCACGGAATCGACCGCCCCTCCGGCGGCCGGTCAAACAGAATCTGCACGCCCTCGGTATCGCTATGGCCGTTCGTCTTCGGCGCCGGCTCGGCCTTGCGCTCCCGGCTGCGCGGCTTCGCCTCACCGTTCACGCCGTTCTTCGCCGGCTCCGGCTTCGTCCGCGCCGCGCCGCTCTCCAAATAGGGCACCAACAGGATGCTCACCTTGGGCAGAAGCTCAGCCAGCGACTCCGGCAGCGCCGCCACCGGGTCGTTCAAATACTCCCGCTGATCTTCTTCCGTGAACGAAGATCCAGCCAGAAAATAGGAAAATCGTGCGTCGAGCGGAATCAGGTCAGTCCGGATCCGCGCCAGGAACTCATCCGGCGTAATCCGGACGAGGTCATTCTGTGGGGGCATTACGTCGCCTCCATTCTAGCATCGGTGCAAACCCACTCCCCCGCCGCGCCCCTGCTATTCTAGCCACCAGTGCCCGCCGGCCCCATCGATATCCTCATCTCCGCCGGAGAAGCCTCGGGCGACCTCTACGCCTCCACCCTCGTCACCCACCTCAAATCCCTCCTCCCCCAGGCCCGCTTCTTCGGCTGCGCCGGACCCCGCATGCAAGCCGCCGGCGTTGAACCCGTCATCGACTCCGCCAAACTCGGCGTCGTCGGCCTCGTCGAAGTGGTCCGCCACATTCCCGAAATTTACGGCGAATACCGCAAACTCCTCCGCGAAGCCGCCCGCCGCCGCCCCGTCCTCGCCATCGTCACCGATTCGCCCGATTTTCACCTCCGCGTCGCCGCCCAACTCCACCGCCGCCACATCCCTGTCCACTACCTCATCGCACCCCAGGTCTGGGCCTGGCGCACAGGCCGCGTCCACACCATGCGCCGCCACCTCGAGGCCCTCTACTGCATCTTCCCCTTTGAAGAGGCCTTCTTCCGCAAACACGGCGTCCCCGTCCACTACATCGGCCACCCGCTCAAGCGCCTCGTCAAGCCGTCACTCACCCGCGACGAGTTCTTCGCCCGCCACGGCCTCCCCCTCGACCGCCCCCTGGTGACCCTCCTCCCCGGCAGCCGCCGAGGCGAAATCGGCCGCCACCTGCCCATCCTCGCCGCCGCGCTCCCCCTCATCGCCGCCCGCTGCCCCTCCACCTTCCTCCTTGCCGCCCCCCCCGAGGGCCTCTCCCGCTTCGGCGAACCCTTTTTTACGCAACCGTTTCGCCCGCCGTCCATCCAAAAGAACAAGGAGAACCCCTCCGGACCAGGCGCAGACACGGTCCCCCGCGTAGTGGAAGGGCAAACCTGGGATGCCATCGCGCATGCCGACCTGGTGCTGGCCGCTAGCGGCACAGTCACCATGGAGGCGGCGCTGCTTGGCACGCCCATGGTCACCTACTATCGAGTCACCGGGCTCAGTTGGTGGATGGGCCGGTTCCTGGTGGACGTTCCCTTTTACACAATGGTCAATCTGATCGCCGAAGAGCGCGTCGTGCCGGAACTGATTCAAAATGAAATGACGGCGGAGAATCTGGCCCGCGAGGCTCTACGATTGTTGGAGAACCCGGACGAAGCGCTGCGGATGCGCCAGCGCCTGGCGCGTGTTTCGGCCAGCCTCGACACCGGGCGCGACCCGCTCGCGCTCGCCGCTGAGTGGATAGCCCGCCGGATCGAGTCCGGCACGAACGAGTCCCGATGGCCCGGCGCCGGAGTGGCACAGTGAGCCGCCGCCCCCGCTGGCATGAAGGGAATGCACGAGAGAGCGAATCGAACCAACCACCGCCTGTGGGCGCTGGCCGCCCTGGCCGCGGCCGCCTGGACCCTGCCCGCCACCGCGCAGGACCGCCGCCCCCGCATCGACGTCCAGCACTACCGCATCGAGGCCGACATCAACCCCCGCACGCAGGCCCTCTCGGCCACCGTCGCCGTGCGCTTTGAGCCCCTCGACGACCGCATCTCCAGCGCCGTCTTCGAACTCCACAACGCCCTCAACGTCACCCGCGTCACCGACTCCACCGGCCGCGACCTTGCCCAAAACCGCAACTCCTCCGATTTCACCGTCCGCGTCTCCTTCCCCGAACCCCTCGCCAAGGGCAAGGCCGAGACCATCCTCTTCACCTACGACGGCAAACTCACCGGGCAGGAAGAGTCGCCCATCTACGGCATCCGCTTCGCCTCCATCCAGAACGACCACGCCTACCTCATGTACCCCGCGCGCTGGGTGCCCACCAACGAATACACCGCCGACGCCTTCGCCGCCACCCTCCGCGTCTCCGTACCTGATGGCTTCAAGGTGGTCGCCCCCGGCCTCGACACCAAGGAAACCGCCGCAGGCCGCACCATCTACCAGTTCGAATTCACCCGCCCCTCCTTTCCCGCCAGCCTCGCCGTCGTGAGCGCCGATCCCGTTGTCGTCCCCGCCGGCGGCGCCTCGCAGCGCGTCTTCTTCCGAGGCGAATCCGCCGCCATGGCCCGCGCCTATGGCGAGGAAGCCGGCAAGCAGATGGCCGAGCTCACCGCCCTCTTCGGCCTTCCCCCCAGCGCCGCCCTTACCCTCGTCGAAACCGACTCCAACACCCCCAACGGCTACGCCGCCCCCGGCATGATCTTCCTCTCCACCAAGGCCATCGGCAAGGAAGTGAACGCCCGCCTCGTCGCCAACCAGGCCTCCCGCCAGTGGTGGGGCAACTTCGTCTACCCGGCCACCCGCAATCACATCTGGATCATGCACGCCATGGCCCGCTACGCCGAACTGCTCGAGATCGAACAGGCCTCCGGCCCCGGCGCCGTTGAAGCCGAAATGAAGGACGTCTACGTCGAGGCCCTCACCGTGAACGATCCGCCCATCTCCCAATCGGGCCGCCTGGAAGACTACTCGCCTGAATACTGGGCCGTCACCTCGGCCAAGGGCACCGCCGTGCTGGCGATGCTCCGCTTCTCCATCGGCGATGAGCCCTTCCGCAAGCTGATCAAGGAGTTCCCCGCCGCCTACGGCTGGAAGCCCGTCACCACGGCTGACCTGCAAAAGGCCGCCGAACAAATCGGACAACGCGATCTGAAAGGCTTCTTCATTCAGTGGATCGAATCCACCGGCGCGCCCGAGTTCAAGAACGAGTACACCGTCTTCCGCACCTCCAAGGGCTTCCGCATCATGGGCAAGGTGTCACAGGACCTCGACACCTTCCGCATGCCCGTCGAACTCAAAATCGAAACCGAGGGCAACCCCGAGTTCAAGACCGTCGAGGTCGTCGGCCAGCAAAGCGAGTTCGTCGTCGAAACCTTCGGCCGCCCCAAGCGCGTCACCATCGACCCCAACGCCCGCGTCCTGCGCTACTCCGACCCCATGCGCGTCGCCGTCGCCATCCGCCGAGGCGAGATGTTCGCCGAAATCAGCGAATTCGGCGACTCGCTCAAGGAATACCAGAAGGCCCTCGACACCAACAAAAACTCCTCGCTCGCCCACTACCGCGTCGCCGAGCTCTTCTTCCTCCAGCGCAACTACCAGTCGGCGGCCAACGAATTCCGCTCCGCCCTCGACGGCGACCTCGACCCCAAGTGGATCGAGGTCTGGGGCCACATCAACCTCGGCAAAATCTTCGACATCACCGGCCAGCGCGAACGCGCCGTCAACGAATACAACCTCGCCATCCGCACCAAGGACAACACCCAAGGCGCCCAGGAAGAGGCCGCCAAGTATCTCAAGACGCCCTACGAGCGCCCCGCGGCGAATTTCTGATGCGGCTTCCTCGGTGGCGGCGCCCCGCGCACGCTCCCGCTGTAAGCTAGAGTTTCGGCCTATGTCCGCCAAACCAGCATTCCTCACGCGAGTCCGGCTGGAAAACTACAAAAGCATCGTTTCCTGCGATGTCCCTCTTGGTCCGCTCACGTTTCTGGTAGGGCCGAACGGCTCCGGAAAAAGCAACTTCCTTGACGCATTGCGGTTCGTTGCTGACTCGCTTAACTTCACCCTAGGCGAGGCCGTGCGCCGCCGCGGTGGCGCGGAGGCGATTCCCTATCGTTCCCATCGCCACGCACAAGCATTTGCGATCCGCCTCGATGTTGAACTTTCCTCGGGATACTCGGGCCACTATTCTCTCCGGCTGGGCCTCGCAGGCGTGGATGGCGTCGAGGTGATCCACGAGCAATGCCGAGTCAAACAGAACGACGATATCCATTTCTACGACACCCGAAACGGGGAACTTCAGAATAGGAGCTTCCACGTTGGACCGCCGGCGCAGAGGGACAGGCTCTATCTCGTCCCTGTCAGCAGCCTCCCCGAGTTTCGGCCTTTGTACGACGCGCTATCGGGCATGCGGTTTTTCCAGCCCCATCCCGCTGCCATCAGGGATTTTCGTCCGCCCGGCTCTGGACGGGACTTGGAGGCCGATGGTTCGAACCTGGCCAGCATCTTGAAGCGCCTTCGCCAGACGGAGCCCCAGGCGCACCAGCGTTTGGAACAGTACTTTGCGGCGGTTCTTCCTTCTGTCGAGAAGGTGAAGACCTATGGAGAGGGACCCTCCGAGCGTCTCACGGTCACGTTGCGCCCTGGTGGCGAACGCGATGCGGTGAAGTTTGGGCCTGAAAGCCTCTCCGATGGAACGCTCCGGGTTCTCGCCATACTTGCGGCGCTGTTCCATCGCTCGGGCAATGCTGGCGACCGCCTGCTTGCGTTCGAGGAGCCTGAGATCGCCATCCATCCTGGTGCGCTCGCTGTGGTGATGAGCGCGTTCGAAGAGGCCGCTGGACAAGCGCAGATACTCGTCTCCAGCCATAGCCCCGAACTGCTCGACGCGAGCGAGTCCATGGATCTTGACTCAGTCGTCGCTGTTGGAATGGACCACGGCAAGACCACTCTTTCGCGCCTGAGCGAGTCCCGCAAACAACTCCTGCGAGACAAGCTGTTCTCGGTGGGGCAACTCCAAAGGCTCGGACAACTGGAAAATCTCCCCACGGGCGTCCCGCCTGCAACGGTCGGTATCTTTGAGCCGATCTGATGATGCCCCGAATCGCTCCCCTCGTAACCGGCCACGGTGAGGTGTCCGCCTTTCCCGAACTGCTCCGGCGCATCATCTCCGAGGTAAGTCCCGAGTTCCAGGTCCCCGTCGCACGTCCGGTTCGATGCTCGGAGAGTTCACTCCTCAACCCGGATTCCCGTGAACTCGCCAACTACTTAGCCATCGCCCTCGACAATGCAGGGGAAGGTGGAGCCGTGATGATCCTGACTGACTGTGAAGATGATTGCCCTGCCGAGATCGGGCCAAGCCTGCTGGCACGAGCTGTCACATTGCGGCCCGGAATCCCGATCGCTGTCGTTTGTGCCTACCGGGAATACGAAACCTGGTTCCTCTGGTCCCTAGACTCGTACCGGGATCACGGCATGCTCCCCAGGGGCGACCCATGCTCCCGATCACCCGGAGTCAGTTCGCAGCGCAAAGGACTGGCTCAGGAAGGTCGCCGGGATTCCATACAAGGAAGTTGTCGACCAAGCCCGGTTCTCGGCCCGCCTCGACCTACAACTCGCGAGGCGCTCTGACTCCTTCGACAAGCTCTGCCGCGATGTCCATTCGCTCATCAGGGCCATCCGGGAACGCCATCCGCACTCAGATCCATCCGCTTAGCCCTGCCCCGCCACCCCCCAACCGGATACCATAAACCTGATGCACCGGCGCAAGCCCAACCTGCTCCCACTCTCCCTCTGCCTCCTCCTCGGCCTCTGCGCCCTCGCCGCTGAATTCCGCCCCCCCGCTGGCGACCGCCCCGCCGTCCGCCGCCCCGGCGCCGAAAGCGTCCTCCCCGGCGGCCGCCTCATCTCCCCTCTCGGCCAGCAATACCCCACCGGCCCCGGTCCCTTCGGCCTCGCCCTCTCCCCCAACGGCGAAACCCTCGTCACCGCCGACGGCGGCCCCAACCGCTATTCCCTCACCGTCCTCCACCGCGAAGGCGCCGGCTGGCGCACCAACACCCTCCAGGCCGACCCCCGCGGCCAGGGCGATCCCAATGACGACGACGGCGACTGGCGCAGCGTCTTCCAAGGACTCGCCTTCGCCAACGACCGCGAACTCTACGCCAGCGAAGGCAACTCCGGCCGCGTCCGCCTCGTCGACGCCCGCTCCGGCTCCCTCAAGCAGCTCTACGACCTCAACACCGGCGGCTACCGCAACTCCTACACCGGCGACCTCGCCCTCGACCCCCGCCGCGGCCTCCTCTACGTCCTCGACCAGGCCAACTTCCGCCTCGCCGTCATCGACACCAAGAAGAAGCGCATCACCGCCAGCCTCCGCACCGGCCGCCTCCCCTTCGCCATCGCCCTCTCCCCCGATGCCCGCCGCGTCTACGTCACCCACGTCGGCATGTTCGAATACAAGGTCATCCCCGGCGCCGACCCCAAGCGCGCCCGCGAAACCGGCCTCCCCACCCCCGCCTTCGGCTTCCCCTCGCCCGAAGCCCGCGACGGCGCGCGCCGCCAAACCGCCTCCGGCATGGTCGACGTCCCCGGCCTCGGCGACCCCAACGCCCGCGAATCGAACTCCCTCGCCATCGTCGACGTCGCCGACCCCGCCGCCCCCAAGCTCATCAACGTCGTCCGCACCGGCAAGCCCTTCGGCGGCGCCATCATGGGCGGCGCCAGCCCCTCCGGCGTCGTCGCCACCGCTGACCGCATCTTCGTCTCCAACGCCAACCAGGACACCATCACCGTCCTCAACGCCCGCACGCTGCAACTCGAGCGCGACATCGAACTCCGCGTCCCCGGCCTCGAAGCCCTGCGCGGGATGCTCCCCATCGGCCTCCACTACGAGCCCACCAACCAGTGGATCCTCGCCGCCGAAGCCGGCATCAACGCCCTCGCCGTCATCGACGCCCGCTCCCCCGCCGTCCTCGGCCACATCCCCACCGCCTGGTTCCCCACCCGCGCCGCCACCCGCGACGGCCGCCTCTTCGTCGCCTCCGCCAAAGGCCACGGCACCGGGCCCAATGCCGAACGCCAGGGCCCCATCCGCGGCAGCTTCCAGGGCGAACTCCGCCGCGGCGCCGTCTCCATCGCCCCCCTCCCCGGCCCCGATGAACTCACCGCCCTCACCCGCCGCGTCTGGGCCAACAACGGCTTCACCCCCTCGCGCGAAGCCGCCGCCCCGCCGCTCCCTGCCGACCTCGATCACGTCGTCATCATCGTCAAGGAAAACCGCACCTTCGACGAAGTCTTCGGCGACCTCGAATCCGCCGCCAACGGCCCCGTCGAAGCCCTCCCCCCGCTCGCCCGCTTCGGCAAACGCGGCGTCATCGTCCAGCAGCGAACCGAACTCCGCCAGCGCCTCGGCCTCCGCTTCGTCAACATCACCCCCAACCACCACGCCCTCGCCGAACGCTTCGCCTTCTCTGACAACTTCTACGCCGACTCCGAAGTCTCCGTCGACGGCCACCACTGGATCGTCGGCTCCTACCCCAACGCCTGGACCGAATCCACCCTCATGGCCGCCTATGGTGGGCAAAAGGACTTCCGCTTCCCCCCGCCCGGCGACCCCGCCTCAGCCCCCGGCCGCCTCCTCTTCCCGCAATCCAACTCCTCCGTCCACCCCGAAGAGCAGCTCGAAGCCGGCGCCCTCTGGCATCACCTCGAACGCCACAACATCGGCTTCCGCAACTTCGGCGAAGGCTTCGAACTTGCCGGCATCGACGAAGGCAAGGGCCTCAAACCCACCGGCGCCCGCGTCCTCACCAACGTCCCCATGCCCGCGCCCCTCTTCCGCAACACCTCGTTCGATTACCCCGGCTACAACATGAACATCCCCGATCAGTTCCGGGCCAACCAGTTCATCAACGAGATCGACCGCGACTACCTCCGCGCCGGCAAACCTCTCCCCCGCCTCATCTTCATCCACCTCCCCGGCGACCACATGACCGCCCCCCGCCCCGAAGACGGCTACCCCTTCCAAGCCTCCTACGTCGCCGATAACGACCACGCCCTAGGCCGCATCGTCCAATTTCTTTCTCAGACTCCCTACTGGAAACGCATGGCCATCTTGGTCACCGAAGACGACGCCCAAGGCGGTGTCGACCACATCGACTCCCACCGCACCGTCTTCCTCGCCGCCAGCCCCTGGGCCAAAAAGAACTACTGCTCCCACGCCAATGCCAGCTTCCCGGCGCTCTTGAAACTCGCCTTCCGCATCCTACGCATCCCGCCCCTCAACCTCTACGACGCCGCCGCCGCCGACCTCGGCCACATCTTCACCGACACCCCCGACTTCACCCCCTACAACCTCGAACCCTCCACCCTCGAAGTCTTCGACCCCTCCAAGGCCCGCGAACCCATGGACCCCCAACCCTCCCCCCCGCATGGACGACCCCCGCGTGCTGCGCGAACAGCACCGCCAGCAGCAGCCGTAGGGGTCACCGATTCTCACGGCTGCACCCACCACCTCTCCTTCCCCACATCCGGACCCCAATCCGTCTCGCCATGGACATTCTCCGGCTCAACCCTGGCAACCAGCTCCTCGAGCGTGAGTCGCCGCAACGGCCCCCGCTTTCCGTTGTCCCGCCCCGGCTCCACTTCATTGTGATCCGCGCCGGAATCCAACTCGCTATCACTCATAGCTCCAGTCTCCCTCACCGCAAGGATGAGCCAATGCCCCTCGCGCCAGGGCCGCGGAGGCCCGGCACGGTTAGTGCCGCTCTACCACCCCAAACATCTCCCCGCCATGATCCCCGCCCCACCAAAACCCCGCATAGTGCCCCTTGCCCGTCTTGTCCTTGTAGAACAAAATCCGCGCCGTAAACGTCCCCATCCCCGGCAGCGTCGCATCGGTCAACTGCATCACCGGCGTGTCCCCCGCCCACTCCACGCGCACCGGCACCGGCAGCGTCACCGGCCCTGACTTGCGCGGAATCTCCGCATTGATCGTCCAAATCCCGCCCGCCAGCTTGGTCACGCTCGAAATCTTGTAGGAATCCTCGCGCACCTCCGGCCGCCCCGTTATGGAAAACCGCCCGGCCAGCCGCGCGCCCGTCAACAACTGCCGGAACTCCTCCTCGCGCTTCGCCTGCACGTCCTCCTTCTTCGCGCACCCGGCGCACAGCACGAGCGCCATGATCCCAGTCCACGCTTGCCACTTCATGCAACCAGCATACGGTGGTGCCTGCCTTCCCGTTTGCTAAAATTGAGGCTTGCGCGCCATCGTTCACTGCTTTCTCTGCGTTGGCCTGCTCCTCGGCTGGATGGCCGCCAACGCCGCCCCCGCCAAGAAGCCCGCGCCGAAGTCCACCAGGACCACGGCGGCCAGGAAGTCTACCTCCAAGTCCACAACGGCCAAGAAGTCCAGCGCCAAAAAAAGTCCACCGCCAAAAATCCACCGTCAAATCGGCCAAATCCACCAAGCGCCCCGTCCGCCGCCGCTCCACCACCGCCCGCCGCCGCGTCCGCCGCCCCGCCGGCCAGGCCAAGCCCTCCCCCGAACGCTACGCCGAAATCCAGCGCGCCCTCAAGCAGCGCGGCTATTTCGAAGGCGAAACCGACGGCAAGTGGGGCGAAGCCTCCACCCTCGCCCTCAAGAAATTCCAGCAGGAACAAAACCTCAAGCCCGACGGCAAACTCGGCTCGCTCAGCCTCATCGCCCTCGGCCTCGGACCCAAGCGCGGCAGCGTCCAGCCGGCCCCCTCCGCGCCCCAGTCCGCTCCCACACCCACGCCCCCCGTCGCCGTACCCACCGAGGGCTCACCCCCCACTCCCAACGACAAGGCACCTCAATGATCATCGGCGTCCCCACCGAAGTGAAAGACCACGAGTCCCGCGTCGGACTCGTCCCCAGCGGCGTCACCGCGCTCGTCGAAGCCGGCCACACCGTTCTCGTCCAGGCCGGAGCCGGCGTCGGCTCCTCCATCCCCGATGCCGCGTACATCGCCTCCGGAGCCTCCATCGCCCCCGATGCGGCGAGCGTCTGGAAGTCCGCCCACATGGTCATCAAGGTCAAGGAGCCCCAGCCCTCCGAATACGCCCACCTCCACCCCGGCCTCACGCTGTTCACCTACCTCCACCTCGCCCCGCTCCCCGAACTCACCGCCAAGCTCGTCGAAACCAAGGTCAACTCCGTGGCCTATGAGACCATCCGCGAGCGCGACGGCTCGCTGCCCCTGCTCATCCCCATGAGCGAGGTCGCCGGCCGCATGTCCGTGCAAATCGGCGCCCAGTATCTCGAACGCCCCAACGGCGGCCGCGGCATCCTCCTCGGCGGCGTCCCCGGCGTCGCCCCCGCCAACGTCGTCATCCTCGGCGGCGGCATCGTCGGCCTCAACGCCGCCAAAATGGCCTTCGGCCTCGGCGCCCACGTCACCATCATTGACCGCAACCTCGACCGCCTCCGCCAACTCGACGACATCTTCAACTCCAACGTCACCACGCTCGCCTCCAACACCTGGACCATCCACGAAGCCGTCAAACTCGCCGACCTCGTCATCGGCGGCGTCCTCATCCCCGGCGCCTCCGCCCCCCGCCTCATCCGCCGCGACTGGCTCAAGGACATGCGCGCCGGCTCCGTCCTCGTCGACGTCGCCATCGACCAGGGCGGCTGCTTCGAAACCTCCCGTGCCACCACCCACACCGACCCCATCTACTTCGTCGACGACGTCCTCCACTACTGCGTCTCCAACATGCCCGCCGCCGTCCCCCACACCTCGACGCTGGCGCTGACCAACGCCACCTTCCCCTACGTCCTCTCCCTCGCCAAAAAAGGCCTCGTCCAGGCCTGCATCGACAGCCCCGCCATCTACGAAGGCGTCAACACCTACCAGGGCCGCATCACCTACGCCGCCGTCGCCGAAAGCCAGGGCCTGGAGCACAGCGAGCTGAAGACGCTGCTGTAGAGCCATGCCCTCGCTGACGGTCGAGCAATTCCTCGCCCTGCCCGAAGCCGGGCAATTTCACAAGGAACTGCTCGGTGGCTCAGTAGTCGAACGGCGCAATGCAAAGGCGATCCACGAGATCATGAAGGGCCTCTAGCCCCCCTCGGCAGCTTTCGTCCCGTCACCCCCCGCCCCTTCTGGTGCGTCGACCGTTCCCGCGCCCCTCCGCAGATCATCTCCTCCGAGTCCGCCACCCGCCCGAACCGCAGGCTTTCCGCGCAAGCATGGACGTCCACCCCGCCCCCCCCGCCTACCCCCCACCCCACCCCGACCGAACCCCGCTTAGCGGAACGGCCGGTCAAACCGCTGCACCCAGTCATCCCCCATCGCCGCCATGTGCGCCGCGATGCGCCCATCCATCTCCGCCATCAGCGCCTTGTGCGCCGTCTCCCCGGCCAGGTTCTTTAGCTCAAACGGGTCCTTCTCCAGGTCATACAACACCCACGGCTTCGTCTCGTGCCGGGCGTACTTCCACTTCTGGTTGCGAATCCCCCGCCACGGCCCGTGCTCTTCCATCTCCGTCGAGGTGTAGATCATCATGTGCGCCTCCTCCGGAGCCTTGTCCGTCGCGCCCGTCAGATAGCCAGAAAGATCCGTCCCCGGCATCGACGCCAACTGCTTCACCCCCGCAAAGCCCAGCAGCGTCGGCACCACGTCAATATGCGACACATGCGCCCCGCTCCGCCGCCCCGCCTTGATCTTCCCCGGCCAGCGGAAAATCCCCGGCACCAGCGCCGACTCCTCCCACGGCTTGCGCTTCAAAAACGTCTGCTGGCTCCCCAACATGTCCCCGTGGTCGCTCATGAAATAAACGACCGTATTGTCCGCTAATCCCATCGACTCCAGCTTCCCCAGCAGTCGCCCGATCTCATCATCCAAACACGTGATCGCCGAGTAGTAGCCCGCAATGTCCTTCGGCGTCCCCCCGCGTTTCGCGCCCTCTTTCCAGTTCGGCCGCATCTTCAACTGCGCCGCGTCGTACATCCCCTCGTACCCCTTCGGCACGATATACGGATCATGCGGCGGCCCGTACCAGACGTTCAAAAAGAACGGCTGCTCCTTGGCCTTGGCGTTGCCGAGAAACTCAATCGCCAGATCCGTCCACGTGAACACCTCGTAGCCCGGCACCGGAATCGGCTGGTCGTCATCGCGGAAATACCAGGTCTTCAGGTAGTTGTGGTTGCAGATGTTGGCCGCCCAAAAATCAAACCCCTGCCGCCGCTCGCCCGGCGGCACAAAGCCCGGGTTCCGCAGCCCCCCATGCAAATGCCACTTGCCGATGAAGCCCGTGTAGTAACCCGCCCGCTGCAGCAACTCAGCGATGGTCACCTCCTGAATCCCCAGCGGCACATCGTTCACCGCCATCTTCACCTGGTGCGGATAGCGCCCCGTCAACAAACAAGCCCGCGCCGGCGTACACACCGGGCAGTTCGCCACGGCATTCGTAAACTGCGTCCCATCCGCCGCCAGCCGGTCCAACACAGGCGTTCGCACCTGCTCGTTGCCCATTGAACCCAGGTCCTGCCCGCGCCACTGGTCAGGCATCAACACCAGAATGTTCGGGCGGTTTTGCGCCGCTCCCGCCGCTCCCGCCGCGCTCGCCGCCGCTCCCGCGGCCGTCCCCAGGAAATCACGCCGTTGCATCACCGTGACTGTATCATGCAGACTGATCCTTTCATGTCACGCATCCTGATGGTCTCCTCCGAAGCCGTGCCCTTCGCCAAATCCGGCGGCCTCGGCGATGTTCTCGGCGCACTCCCCAAGCCCTCCGCGCCCGCGGCGAAGACGTCGCCGTCCTCCTCCCCCGCTACGGCTCCATCCCTCTCGACGATGCCGCCCGCGTCGCCACCGCCGTCCCCCTCCACCCCGGCTGGATGGTCTTCCACGCCGACTTCTGGGTCAAACAACTCCGCGGCGTCCCCTACTACTTCGTCGATTGCCCGCCCCTGTTCGGCCGCGACGGCTACTACGGCTCCCACGGCTCCGACTTCGGCGACAACCACATCCGCTTCAGCCTCCTCTCCCACGCCGCCATCGCCCTCTCGCGCCAGGTCTTCCGCCCCCAAATCCTCAACATTCACGACTGGCAGGCCGGACTCGTCGCCCCCTACCTCCGCCACTTCTACTCCCACGACCCCACCTTCTTCGGCACCAAAATCGTCACCACCATCCACAACCTCGGCTATCAGGGCCGCTTCGCCCCCAGCCTCCTCCCCGACATCGGCCTCGGCCCCGAACACATGCGCCCCGACCTGCTCGAGTTCCACGGCGACATCAGCTTCCTCAAAGGCGCCATCGTCTATGCCGACTGGATCACCACCGTCAGCCCCACCTACGCCCGCGAAATCCAAACCCCCTACTTCGGTGAAGGCCTCGAAGGCCTCCTCGCCGCCCGCTCCAGCTCCTTGAGCGGCATCCTCAACGGCGTCGACTACGCCGAGTGGAACCCCGAAACCGACCGCTTCATCGCCCAGCGCTACTCCTCCGACACCCTCCCCGGCAAGCTCGCCTGCAAGCTCGATCTCCTCCGCGAATTCGGCCTAGACGCGACCGACCCCAAACGCCCCCTCATCGGCATCGTCTCCCGCTTCGCTAAACAGAAGGGCTTTGATCTGATCGCCCAGGTCGCCCAACCCCTCATGGATACCGGCGCCCAATTCGTCGTCCTCGGCACCGGCGAACGCGAATTCGAAGACCTCTTCCGCTGGCTCGCCGCCACCTACCCGGACAGCCTCTCAGTCCGCGTCCAATACTCCAACGCCCTCGCCCACAAAATCGAAGCCGGCTCTGACTTCTTCCTCATGCCCAGCCGCTACGAACCCTGCGGCCTCAATCAGATTTACTCCCTCCGCTACGGCACGCTCCCCATCGTCCGCGCCACCGGAGGCCTCGAAGACACCGTCGACGGCGACACCGGCTTCAAGTTCTGGGGCTACAACGGAGCCGAAATGCTCGGCGCCGTCCACGCCGCCCTCGACACCTACAAGAAACAGCCCGCCCGCTACCGCACCATGCAGCGCACCGCCATGCACCGCGACTTCAGTTGGGACTCCAGCGCCGCCCAATACAGCGAACTCTTCACCCGCTTGCTGGCCTAAAGCCGCCGCAACATCCGCTCCCACCGCGCCCGCGTGTACATCACGATGTTGCCGAACTGCCCCGTCTTCAACTGCTCCGGCGTCACCTCAAACGACCACACAATCCGCCGCGCCCGCTGCGCCACCGCCGCCCGCCGCGCCGCTTCGTCCTTCGGCGCCTCGGCATCGCTCGGCTCCAGCAATACCAAATCTCCCGCCAGAATCCCCCGCGCCGGCACATCCTCCGGCATCAGGTACAGGTTCCCGCTCACAAACACAAAGAACCCCAGCACCGCCACGCTCAACGGAATCCACAGCAGCAACCCCGGCGCAAGCGACGTGCGCCGCTTCTCGCCCGCCTCATCGCGAAACTGCTCGGCCATCCGCAGCGCGCGAAAACTCACAAACGGAAAATAGGCGATCATCATGCACTGCACCAGCCCGCTCAGCAAATAAGTCGCCCAGTTCGGACCCCGGTTCAGCAGCAGCATGATGATCGGCGACACCGCCACCAGCATCCCCGCCGCCGCCGCCGTCGCATGACCCAGCCTGATCCCCAACGCCAGCAGCAAAAACGCCCCGCCCACCAGCAGCGATTGCGGCGGAGCCCCGCCGATGAGCGTCAACAGGCCAATAATCCCCAGCCCCCACACCCCCCGCCGCGAAATCGCGATCGCCTCTTCCTTCGTCTTCGGGTCAGGCCAGATCCAACTCTTCTGCTCAGTCGTAGAACTCAACGTGCCTCAATCCTTATAGGGGTCAAACTCGCCCGCCGGAGCCATCGCCACGCCCAGCGGCCGCAGCGTGTGCAACACGCGGATCGTGCCCTCGTGCGCCTTCACCACCTCCGGCAGCCGCTTGTAGCAGTGCGGCGACTCATCCACATCCCCGCCGCGCAACTCCACGCCCTGCTCGTTCACCCACTCCATCATGGCATGCCGCGACACGCGCCCCTTGCGCTTCCACGCCCCCGTCTTGCGGTCGCGCACGCCCTTGGCCTCCAGCCGCCCCATCACCCGCCCCGCCCCGTGAATCGTCGAATAGAGCGACGCCGCCGAATCCTTGCTCTCCACGCCTTCAATGATCACGCTGATGTCGCCCATCGACCCGCCCACAAACCCCCGCTGCCCCGGAAACGCCGGCGTCGCGCCCTTCCTCACCACCCACATCTTCTCCCCGCCATGTTCCTCGCGCCAGGCGTAGTTGTGGTGGTTGTGCACCTCCTCCAACGCCCGCGCCCCCAGAATCCGCAGCACCCGCGCGCACACCCAGTTCCGCCCCGCATACGCATACCGCCCCGCCAGCTTCATCGATTCCAGATAATCCGCTCCCAAATCCCCCTTCGCCGGAATCACGCACGGGTCCACATCCATCCCATCCTTCGCCCCGGCGGCGTGCAGAAAGCTCGTCGCCGTCTTGTGGCCAAACCCGCGCGAACCGAAGTGCACCCCAATCCACACCCGCTCGCTCTCATCGGCAAACAGATCGACGTAGTGATTCCCGCCGCCCACCGTCCCCAACTGCTCCCGCGCCATCGGCTTCAAATCGCGAATCGCCTTCAGCTTCCAGGCGTCGTCGTCGAACAGCGCATCGTCGACGCGCTCACTGTTCTTCTGCCCGATGCCAAACGAGATGGCCGTGAACACCTCGTCCATGATCCGCCCCATCTCCCGCCGCACATCCTCAAACCGCGCATCCGTCAACACCGCCTTATTCCCGCACCCAATGTCGAACCCCACCCCCGACGGCGAAATCCGGTCCCGGTACGCCACCACGCCCCCAATCGGCACCGCATAGCCCTTGTGATGATCCGCCATCAACGCCGCCCGGTCCGCCGTCCGCGCGCAATTCCGAATCTGCGCCAACGCCGACTCGCCGACTCCACCGGCGACCCCCACACCGGAATGTTGTCGATGAGTTTCATCCGGCTCACTGCTCTTCGAGGATTTGAATGTCCAGGAGGTCCTTCGGTCGGCCCACGGCACGCTTGTTCTTGAGCAAACACTCTCGGCCCAGCACCCGCACGGGGAGCCCTTCCAACTCGGCTACCTCCGCGGTCGACCAAGCCTCATCGAAGTCCACCCCGGAAATCTCAGTGAGCAGATCGATACGATTCGGTTGATAGCCCAACTGGATGACCGCTCCCGGTTCCCTGAAATCCGACGGCGTCACGCCCAACGAAGCAAAACCGAAGCTTCGCAGAGCATCGAGCAGTCTCTCCAGGTTCTCTTCCGATATGCGAATCAGGACATCCAGGTCGCCCGTATATCGGGGAACGGCGTGGTAGGCAAACGCCAACGCACCCACGAGCACATAGTCAACGCGGTTCGCGTTTAACAACCCGATAAACTCTCTCCAGTCTTTCCGGAGCGACATATGCACCTGGCCATGTTGTGTCGAGCAGCGCAAGGAAGATGTCCAACCGCTGCCGTGGAGTCAGATTCCGATAGTACTCCCGATCGGCCTGGTCGGCTTCCTCGTGGTTTTTGAATCTTCTGACCGCTAGCTCCACACTTTTATTATCGTCCACCCCGCCCCGGCGAAGATCCGCCGTACACTGTTTTTAAGCCGCCCTTCGTCTTTTTCCCCAGGCGGCGCGTCTCTCCAAATGACGGCCGGAGATACCGATTGATCTTTCGCGAGATCGAAGACCGGGACCTGGTGGCCAAGGCTCGCCAGGGCAACGTCGACGCCTATAACCAATTGGTGTCGCGATGGGAGAAACGCGTCTACAACTACATCCTGAAGCTGGTCCGCCACCGCGAAGACTCGCTCGACCTCGCCCAGGATGTCTTTCTGAAGGCCTACCAGAACCTCAGAAAGCTCGACGACGACGCGCGTTTCGCCCCCTGGCTGTTTCGCATTGCGCATAACGAATCCTTCTCCTTGTTGCGCAGGAATCGCCCCGATTCGGAGGAGCTGACTGAGCCCGGCTCCCCGCATCCGGGGCGGGGAATGCTCCCCGTGGAGACCTCGCTCGCCGTGGCCGCCGCGCTTGACCGCCTCACCAGCGAACAGCGCGAAGCCGTGGTCCTCAAGATCTATGAAGGATTCAAGTTCGAGGAGATGTCCGAGATTCTCGGCTGCCCCGTCTCAACGGTGAAGTCGCGGCTCTACACCGCCCTCGATCTGCTCAAGGAATCGCTCGCCCCGGTCGCCGAAAAGCCGGCCGGGTAAAGCAAACTCGCCCGCCGCCCCACGCGGACGGGCCCGTGGGAGGGACCCATGACGGAACACGATTCGGAATTTCAAACCTACAGCCAGGACCCGCGCGCCGCCGCCACCATCGCCGCCCTGCGCGCGCTCCCCTACGAAGAGCCGCCCCGCCGCATCGCCTTCGTCTCCGATAAGGTCTTCGAACCCACCTGGTGGCAGCGCCTCTGGGCCGCGCCCAAATGGGGCTTCGCCTCGGCCGCCCTCCTCAGCGGCGCCATCCTCTTCCACGCCGCCACCCGTCCGGCCACCATCGTCCAAACCACCACGCCGCCCGCCGTGCAACAGGCTTCCGCGCCCGACCCCAACGTCGACGCCCTCGTCCAGGCGGCCGTCGCCCGCGCCACCGCCGACCTCGAACAGCGCTACCAGGCCCGCACCACGCAACTGGTGAAGGCCGCCGAAGAGCGCCTCCTCATCGAACACCGCCAGGACATGGCCGCCATGGACGCCAGCAACCAGATGATGCTTCGTAAGTTGAACACCTACATGCGCGCCAGCAACGACCTCGGAGCCGGACAATGATCGCCACCCTTCGCCGCACCCTCCTCCTCGCCGCCGCCACCCTCGCCCTCGGCGCCGCCACCCGCGTTTCCTACAGCGAGTTGAACAACCTCGGCAAGTCCTTTGACCGCCGCATCGTCAACTACAACCCCGACCAGCCCATGGACTTGATCGGCTTCACCCGCGGCGTCTACCTCGACGACTACGGCGCCATCTTCACCACCGAGGTCAACCTCATCATCAGCTCCGGCGCCACACCCTTCCGCCCCAAGTTCAGCCCCGAGGAACTCACCCGCCTCCGCCAGCGCAAGCTCGACCGCGTGCCCGAGTTGAAGCGCCTCATGCGCGACATGATGGTCTCCTCCGGCACCGCCCTCAAACAGGTCCCCCCCGAACAGCAAATCGTCGTCGGCATCTCGCTCTTCTACCACGCCTACGAAGACACCAAGGGCCTCCCGTCGCAAATCGTCATGCAGGCCCCGCGTAAATCGCTCGTCGATTTCGAAGCCGGACGCCTCTCGGCCGACTCGCTCGCCACCGCCATCCAGGTCCGGGAGTTCTGATCCCCGTGCGCCTCGGCGAAATGCTCATTGAGCGCAAGCTCATCACCCCCGACGAACTCGAACAGGCCCTCGGCATCCAAAAGGAGCGCCCCGCCGATAAGGTCGGCAAAATCCTCATCGACCTCGGCTTCATCGCCCAGCGCGACGTCCTCGCCGCCCTCTCCGCCCAGTGGTCGCTCCCGCTGCTCACCATCGACGGACCGCCCCCCGCCGCCCCCGAACTCGAAAAACTCACCCCGCGTTTTCTCCGCCAGTTCAAATGCGTCCCGGCCGCCTTCGAGGACTCCACCCTCCTCCTCGCCATGGCCGACCCGCTCGACTTTGAAACCCTCGCCACCGTCCGCCAGGTCACCGGGCTCCGCGTCAAACAAGCCCTCGCCGCCGAAGGCGAAATCCTCGACCAGATCGACCGTCACTACGGCCAGCAGAAAACCTCCGATCTGGTCGGCTTCGAAGACGCCGACGCCAACGAAGACCTCGAACACCTCCGCGACATGGCCTCCGAAGCGCCCGTCATCCGCCTCGTCAACGCCATGGTCGCCTCCGCCGTCGAAAAGCGCGCCAGTGACATCCACATCGAGCCCTTTGAAAAGGACTTCCGCGTCCGCTTCCGCATCGACGGCATCCTCCACCCGCAGGAAGCCCCGCAGCGCGAACTCAAGGCCGCCATCATCTCCCGCGTCAAGCTGATGGCCAAGCTCAACATCGCCGAACGCCGCCTCCCCCAGGACGGCCGCATCAAAATCCGCACCCTCGGCCGCGAAGTCGACCTCCGCGTCTCCACGCTCCCCACCCTCTACGGCGAAAGCGTCGTCATGCGCCTCCTCGACCGTTCCGCCGGCGACTTCTACGACCTCCAAAAGCTCGGCTTCACCGATTGGATGCTCGGCCGCATGACCCACTTCACCGGCCTCCCCCACGGCATCTTCCTCGTCACCGGACCCACCGGCTCCGGCAAATCCACCACCCTTTACTCCGCCCTCAAGCGCATCAACCTCTCTGACCGCAAGATCATCACCATCGAAGACCCCGTCGAATACCAGATGGACGGCATCAACCAGATCCACGTCAATCCGCAAATCGGCCTCACCTTCGCCGCCGGACTCCGCCACATTGTTCGACAAGATCCGGACGTCATCATGGTCGGCGAAATCCGCGACCGCGAAACCGCCGACATCGCCATCCGCGCCGCCCTCACCGGCCACCTCGTCTTCTCCACCCTCCACACCAACGACGCCCCCAGCGCCATCACCCGCCTCACCGACATGGGCGTTGAGAATTACCTCATCACCTCCTCCGTCGTCGCCGTCCTCGCCCAGCGCCTCGTCCGCGTCATCTGCCCCCAGTGCCGCATCACCGACGGTCTGAAGATGACCCCCCTCGGCGAACTGATCGAAACCTACCGCGGCGCTGGTTGCGAACACTGCTTCGGCACCGGCTACAAAGGCCGCGTCGGTATCTTCGAAATGATGCAGTTGAGCGACGAACTCCGCCGCTCCATCATGAAAAACGAAGACGCCGGCCTCCTCACCGCCATCGCCCGCCGCGAAGGCATGACCATCCTCCGCGAAGACGGCTGGGCAAAAATCGCCAACGGCACCACGACGGTGGACGAAGTCCTCCGCGTCACCCAGGAGATCTAATTCCGTCCGCCGCCCACCGGCGCTATCGGAGTGAGCCCTTCGCAACCTGCCGTTCGTCAGAAACGCTGTGACGGAGATGACCGAGAACTAACCAGACCCTATCTCGTTCTGGGAAAGGCAAATATGGCCCCGCATCGGAAGGGGCCGATCATGGTTTGCGGTCCTTGAGCAGAAGGGTGACCAGGAAGTTCTGCGCATCGTGGTGATCTCGGATCGCCCTCCAACTGGAGAACGCCTCCCCCACAGCATCAATGCGCTCGGAAACCTCAACTCGGCTCCACCTCTTCGCTCCGTCATAGTCGGCCGAGTGGCGGTGCTGAAGCATATCCACGAACGACTCCGTCACCATCAGGAGATGGCGATTCCGGTCGTACTCCTCTCCCGGCGGCGGTGGCGGAGTACTGTTGAAATACGCTCGAAGTTCGTCCCTTTTCTTTTTGCAGACTCTCTCCATTGTGGCGTGTTCAAACATGCGGGCAAGTGCAAACCTCTCGGCGGGCCTCTTCCAGTTCCGCACCGTCTCGGAGATCAGAAGATGAAATAGCGCATAGTAGGCGCTGGAAACCGCGCGGCGGAGGCTAGCTTGCCTGGGACGCTTGGGCTCACGCTGCGCGAGATGTTGAGCTTGCTCGAGCAAGTCTTCGGGGTACGCCATGTTGTCTCAGGCCCAGGCCTCTTCCTTGAGCGCATCCTGCTCGGCTTCGCTGCGAAAACTGAAGTAAGCCTGCAGCCCCAACTCTTGGGGGCGAACCTCCCTGAGGACGGTCGCTGAGACACGTCTGGCAACTTCTCGGAGCTTCGGACGCTGGCTAGCTGTGTTCCTCAGTAGTACCCGAAAGAACACTGCATCTTCCCCCGTCCAGTTCTCCCCCAGTTCGTAACGGATTCGCACCACGTCGGTCGCAAGCGCGGCGCTTGCCTTCTCGACGCCTTCCGTGATGCGTGTCTGGTGTACGTAGCCACTGGGAACTAGGGGCACGGTTTCATTATCTCGCGGATTCATACCGGTCGCAGGCGACATTCCGCCACGCCAAGCGAGGCCACAATACCTTCCTCCACATCCTCAACCGCCCCGGCGGCGCCCCCCCCTAAAACCGCGTCTCCAGCGACACAAACGGCGTGCTCATCCCCCGCACCCCAGGCACGCTCTTCAAATACGCCCCGCGCCGGAAATGCGAGTACCCAAACCCCAACCGGAACTCCCCCGGTAACCGCCAGTTGCCCCCGACAAACACCTCTTGCCCTACATGCGAGCTCCTCGCCCCCGGGTTCACGCACAGGTAACTCACCGAGTCGAAATACAGCGCGTCAGCGCGGTGCGCCACCCATGTCGAACGGTACCCCCCCGCCACCTGCCACTTCCGGCTCAACGTCCACTCCCCCACCGCCATCGCATTGTGAATGTTGATCCACGCAAACGCGTCCGCCATTCCAAACCGGTTGAATCCGGCCGGATACAAATCGTCAAACGACCCATGCCGCCCATCGCCCGGATTCGTGTCCCCAGAGCCATAGTTATACTCCACGCTCAGCGCCGGGTCCCGCCGCCTCTCCCCGTCTGCCATCCCAACTCCGCATGCAGCGCCTTGGCCCCGATGTGGTCCGTCCCGCGATGCCCCCCCTGCCACGCCGCCTCCGCGTTGTAGCTCACCCGCGGCGCCACCGGACCCGCACTCCTTGCCCCCACCGTGTACACCTGGTGCCCCCCCGGTCCCGCCTCCCACGGAACGTCCTTCACAATCAGGTAGGGCTCCACCACCAGCCCCTCCCACGGAATCGAGCCATACACGCCCTGCAGTTTGCTCCGCCGGTCCCGCCGGTCCAGGTGCCACGCGTCGGGCGCCATCAACCGCAGCGCAAAGACATCCCAATACGTCGATCCCCACCGCACTCCGCCCGCCGCGCCCGCAAACACCTGCCCATACGGACTCAGCTTGCGGTCCGACCCGATCAGCCGCTCATCCCCAAAGGCCATCTCCATTCGACCCACCCGCAACCGCGCCCGCTGGCCCTCTCCCCCCGCCTCCACATACGCCTGATACAACTCGGTCGCGTTCGTAGACGAATCCACCTCTCCAGGACACAGGTTCCCCGCCAGCCGCGCATCAATTCCCTCCACACGCACCCGCAACCAGTTCCGCGGCTCCACCTCCACCCCCAGCCTCAGCCGGTTCAGCCAGTACTCATGAGCATGCCCACCCACGAAGTCGCCGTTCCGCAGCGCCTCCATCCGTCCCCGCCACTCGCCCCCCCAGCTTCAGCCACGTGAGCGACCCCCGTCGCCGCAACAGAACCTCCTCCTCCTCAACCTCTTGAGGTTCCTGTCCGAACGCCAGTCCTGTCAACATCCCCGCAACCACGGGAAGGCACCAGGCGGCTGGCACTACGCGCCGAGAAATCATTCAGATTGTCCTTTGCTGCCCTCATCGACACCTCGCGAAGAAGTGTGCGTGTCATGACAGAAAATCCGATAAGGGAAGAAGCGGTGTGAAAAGGCCCGCCGCCAAATTCCTCGGAGGATTCATGTCAACTTGGACCTTGGGAAAGAAACTCGCAGCCTCCGCCACTGCCAGCGTCGTCGCTACGCTGTTGCTCGGCGCCGTCTCCGTCGTCTCTTCCCACAACCTGGGCCGTGCCATCGAGCAGGCCTATAGCCGCGATGCCGTCCTGCTCGCCTACTCCCACGAAATCCAGATCTATCTGCAGATGATTGCGGCTGAACTCCAGACCGCCACCCTCAGTAAGCTCGCCGGCAACGACGAGGGCGCTCGCGAGGGCCTCAAACAGGCCGCCTGGGCCCGAACCAAACTGGACGAAGTCATCGCCGCCACCAAGCCGATGCTCGTCAATGAAGAGGAGCGCCGCGCCGTCGCCGCTTTAGAGGAACATCTCTCCCACTGGGAACAGGTGGAACGCCCCATCGTCGCCGCCCTCAACGCCAATCAGAAGGAGGAGGCGCTCCGCCTCTTCAATACCCAGGCCGCCGCCGCCGCCCGCAAGGGTGTGGCCACGCTCGAACTCCTTGAGGAAGCCATCGACGCCGACAATGCCCAGTCCGCCGAAACCGCCGGCGCCGAGGCCGCCAGTGTCTTCTGGATCTCCCTGCTGCTGGCCTGCGCCGGACTCGCCGCCGCCATCGCCTCCGGTTGGGCCGGCCGCTCGGCGACCAGCCACCTTCGCGTCATCATCGGCGAGCTCACCACTTCGGCCGCCGAGGTCGAAGGCATGTCCCGCCAGGTCTCCCAATCCAGCCACGGACTCGCTGACGGCGTCTCTGGTCAGGCCGCGTCGCTTGAGGAAACCTCGGCCAGCGCCGAGGAGATGAACGCCGTTACCCAGCAGAACGCTGAACGCTGCCGCCAGGCCGGCGCCCTCGCCGCCGAGGCCCAAAAGGGCTTCGAATACACCAACAACGCCCTCGCCAAAATGGTCGACGCCATGGCCGGCATCACCTCCTCCAGCGATGAGATCGCCAAAATCATCAAGGTCATCGACGAGATCGCCTTCCAAACCAACATCCTCGCCCTCAACGCCGCCGTCGAGGCCGCCCGCGCCGGCGAAGCCGGCATGGGCTTCGCCGTCGTCGCCGACGAGGTCCGCAACCTCGCCCAACGCTCCGCCCAGGCCGCCAAGGACACCTCAGCCCTCATCGAGGACTCCATCGCCAAGGCCGGCGAAGGCAAGGCCCGGCTCGACCGCATGGCCACCTCCGTCCGCACCGTCACCGAGCAGTCCACCCGCGTCTCCCAGCTCGTCAACGAAATCAGCCAGGGCAGCGGCGAACAGGAAACCGGCATCCGCCAAATGGCCACCGCCGTCTCCCACCTCCAACACTCCACCCAGGACACCTCCGCCTTCGCCGAGGAATCCAGCGCCGCCGCCCAGCAGCTCTCCGGCCAGTCGGCCTCCCTCCGCCGCATCGCCGATGAGATGACGGCCTTGGTGGGGTAGCTCGCTCCCGGCAACTCTGGCCCGCAAGCCCGTCGCGGCCCCGCCGTCGTCGCACTTCCCGCCGGCTCCCGCGGCTTGCCGGAACCCGGCGTCGCCATCCGTCACCAGGCGGCCACCCTCGGCCGCGCCAAGCCCACCAAACGCATCGGCGCCCTGCCCGCCGAACCCCTCAGCGACCTCGAAAGTCACCACCCTGCGCGCCAATGTGGACACGCCTCGGCCCGGCAAGAGAGCCGGCGCTTCACTGCCCGGATGGCACGCGGCCGGTGTCGAGACGGTGTTCGGTGGTCAGGCAGGGCCCATGCGCCTGCCGGCCAGCCCACCTCAGGCAACCGCCGCAATCCCTGCCGCCGGAGAATGGCAAGCCCCTGCAACACTGCCCGCCGTGCCCGCAGTGCCCGCGAAGAACGTCCAGCGATTAGGCCAGAATGTCCCGGCAATACTGGACACATTTCGCCAACTCGGCCAGGACGGATGATCCCGCCGGAACGGCATGCTCCATCTCGATGGTCGCCTGGAAGGTGTACTTCTCCCGCTTCATCATCTGGAGAATCTCTTTGATCGGGGTGTCGCCCTCGCCCCAAGGCGCGTTGGGGCCGTTGTTCGCCTTCCGGTCCTTCAGGTGCACGTGCGTCACACGCGCGTGGTTCTGCTGAATCCACTTCGCCGGCGAAAACCCGTTGGCGGCATGGAAGTGGCCGATGTCCACATTGGCGCCGTTGTACTTCGAATACGACATGGCCCGTTCCCACGACGCGAGACTCCCGAACGCCTCGGGGTCCGTAATGTTGCCGTGCCCGTGGTAGCCCACCATCAGCTTGTGCTTCTCCGCGAAGGCCCCCATGCGCTTGGTCGTGCTGACCGGGATCTCGCAGGAAACCGCATGCGCGCCGAGCGCGTGCGCCAACTGGAAGGCGTACTCCAGTTCATCGTCGGTGAACGCCTCCACCCCATCGAACTTCACCACCTGGATGAGCACGCCGGCATCGTTGTACTTCTTACGGAAGTCGCGGAACCCGTTCATCGATTGCGAGAGCCGCCATGTTCTCAGCGCCTCCGCCGCCGCCTTCCGCTCGGCCACCTGCTCCGGCGTGAGCGGCGGTCGTCCGCGTGACAGCTGGGCCCCAGTCGGGACGCCGCCAGCCGCCGCACCGCTCGCACCCCCGCCAGCCGCCGCGCCGCCCCTGCCGCCAGCCGGTGGACCGCCCGGAAATCCCGGTCTGCCCGCGGGCGCCGGCGCGCCGAGCGACTCCTCGACAGGCCGCGAGCGCAGTTCGAGCGCGCTCAGGCTGATGGCCGGATCCAGACAGTACTTGAGAATGTCGTCGGCTCCGCCCGGCATGCCGCGAAAGATATACGGCACATTGGCTCCCACCTGCACCCCGCCGAATTTGGAGTTTGGCTTTGCCGCTCCAAACAGTCTGCCGGTTGCGGCGGCTCCCAACCCAAGCACTGCCAGTTCGCGTCTTGTCACATCCATACCTTTGCCCCATCTCCCTTACAGCTTCAATTCCGAGCCCCGGCGAAACGCCGGCTTCACCAGCTGATTCGCTTCCGCGCTGTTCGTGAACCGCGTATTCTTGCTGTCCCACAGCAGTTTCCCCGGCACACGCCAGGCGATGCACACCAGCGCCAGCCACTCCGCGTACGGCGCCGTAATGCTGAAGTCTGAACAGGACCGGTCGCCGCCCTTGCAAGCGCGGACCCAGTCCAGCATGTGACCCGGAGAGCGAGTGAGAAGTTGCGGCGGCAGCTTATACTCCTTCCACCGTGCCGAGGGCAGCAGCCACACGCCTTCGCCGCGGCTGCTCGTGGCCAATACCCCTTTGCTGCCAATCAGCACCGATCCGTTTCCAGCCAGCACGCCGGGCTGCGACCCTCCCCGCGGGCCCATCTGCGATGCCGAAGTCACGATCTGAGTGCCCTGGAACACCGGGACGCCGGGCCCGCCCGCACCCCTCGGTGGACCGTCCGCCGCGGCTCCCCGCCCGCCCGCGCCCGCGGGGCCTCCGCCAGGACCGCGCATCCCCCCAAACCCGCCCCTGCCCGCACCCGTCGTACGGCCCTTCTCGGCCAGGTTGTCCGTCGGCGGCAAAATCGTCTCATTCTCCATCCCCGGCACACGGAAGGCCTCCGGGTCCGACGGCCGAACCGCCTCGTGGTAGTAGACCGACACCGGCGGCATCGGTCCCCTCGCCGGGAAGTCCAACCGCACCACTCCCCGGCTCGGAAACGTATACTTGCTCTTCCCCGCCTGGCTGACGCACTCCACGCTTTCCGGCGCCCCCAACTGCAGCGCCGTATGCACAGGGCCTGCTGTATGGGTTGCCCAGTTGCCGATCTGTCCGGTCCCGAAATCATAAAAACCGCGCCAGTTATATGGGATGTACCACTCGCTGAACGGCCGCGCCGGCGCATTGCCCAGCCACAGATTCCAATCCAGCGTCTGCGGAACCTCTTTTTCCGGCGGCAACTGCGTCAACTCGGTCGGATACGTACTCGGTGAGGTCGCCACATGCGCCTCTCGAACCTCGCCGATTTCGCCGGACCACACAATCTCAGCGGCCACACGGTGGCATTCGTGAGAGAAGCCCTGGTTGCCCATCTGCGTCGCCACCTTGTACTTCGCCGCCGCGTCGCGCAGCAACCTTGCCTCCCAGGGAGTCCTGGTCAGCGGCTTTTCCACGTACACATGCTTGCCCTGTTGCATGCAGGCCAGAGCCACCGTTGCGTGCATGAAATCGGGAGTGGCGACGATACACGCATCGATGTTCTTGCCTTCCTTGTCCAACATCGCGCGGTAGTCTTTGTATTTCGGAACTTTGCTGAAACGGCTGAACGCGGCGGCGGCGCGCACCTCGTCCACGTCGCACAGCGCCGCGACGTTCTCGGTCCTCGCCGCGTCGTTGAGGTCCACTCCACCCTGCCCGCCGCACCCGACGACGGCCACATTCAATTTGTCATAGAACGGCTGATAGCCAAGCGCGCGCAGCGAAGCAACACTGCCGAACCCGCCGCTGGGTACGGCGCCCGCCAGCAACCCGCCATAAAAGAAATACCGTCTCGAAACTCCGTCGCTCATAGCTCGTCCAGCCTCTCGTTTCACCGGCACAAAGTCAGAACAGCCCGCCGAAGCCTGAGTGGCGTCGTTACTTCGCCGGCCGCGTCAATCCTATCATTTTTCCCATCAGGATCACGGGCCTTCCTAGCCCTGTCCGCCCATGGTCCGGCACGTCGCGACTGTTCGCCGCGGGCCGGTCCAAACCCCAGTCCAAACCCCTCCCTGTAGCGATCCAATGCGCGGCTCTTGTAAGCGCATTCGAACACGCTTGCCGCAACCCCATCCATCAAGTTCCACACGGAGTGGGCCGCCTCGTCTCCGAACCGCGGCCGGTACCCGTTCCTCCCCGGAAACGCTGCCGTGATCGTCACCGCCGCGCGCGTGTGTTCATCCCATCCGGAGCGATTGCGGGTATGCAAGGAGGGGGATCCGATTTCGCTGCATGCGCTGCGCTCCCAGGGCGAGGCATCCCGCCTAGGCAAGAAATCCACCTCTCGTTTGTTTTAAGGTCTTTCGATCCTCAACACAGAGAGCAGGGCGTTGGAGATTATCCGCCACAAACAAAGGGGCCTCCCCCGTAAAGGGAAGGCCCCGTGTTCCCGGCCACCGTCTTCAGGCTTGCGTGCCGCGCCTCTTCCTCCAGGCCAGCCCTGCCAGCCCAGCCCCCATCAACGCCCAAGTCCCAGGCTCCGGCACTTCGCCCCCATCGCTCACCCGTGTGAACTCAAACGTACTCGGGTCCTGCCGCTCCAACAGCCAGGCGTACACAGAGTCCTTCACATGAAACTCAAACTCCGTCGTCCCATCCGGCGGCACAAACCCCCCGTTGAAGAAGGTGACGTCGTTCATCATCGCAAACGACCCAAAACCGGTATACAGCAGCGAGCTCAGAATGCTCGTCCGCACACCATCGTTGTCGATGCCCAACGCCGGATTGCTGGTCACGAAAACCTCCAGAATGAAATTCGCCGGGTCGTCGTATTGCCCCGTGCCCCCTGGCGCCAGTGACGACACAGCCTTCACCGTCAGCAGTTCCTCAAATCCTGGAATGTTTGTCCCCCAGGTCGTTTCCCGCTCAATCGCGCCATCAAGCCCCGCGCGCAGTTCGAACCCCGCGCCCCAGCCCAACTCCAGTGGCAGTGCCATCCCCGGTTGCCAGTTCACGAAATGAAACGGATCGTCGACTTGGGCAAAGGCGTAGCCCTCCACGAACGAGGGTGGGTCCCCCCCGACTTCCACGTTCAGTTGCGTAGTCACGGAGATTCCGATCGGCAGTTGCCAGCTCACGCTCACCGGCCCGACTCCCAAACTCAGATCCGGCCCTATCGGCTCGGTCACAATGCCGGCGCTGGCCAACGCCGTGAGTGTGTAATTATCCGCTCCCGCGCCTGTCGATTGCTCCTTCTCCTTCCCCGTCGCCGCAAGCCCTACCCCAGGAATTGCATAAACCGTCAATTTACTTTCTTTCGGCGTCTCCATGTCAGCGCCGTTTCCGTAAGCATCCACAATGACTCTCAGTGCGAAGTCCGCATAGCCATAGTTGACATTGCCAAGCGCGCCGAAGATCGTATACGAGTTCTTGCTCGAATCGCTTCCCGGCCCCTGGTCCGACCGGTACGAGATCTCCGCCCCCCAGGCTGGCCCCACAGCCAACGCTGCAGCCACCACGAGCCCTGCTATCCCTCTCATTCCAATCCCCAAACACACTTTTGCTTTCATTCGTGAACTTCCTCCACTCTCCAAATCGCATTCCTCGCCCTCCGCGTATCATCCCCCGCTCCATTACCAACGTCCGGTTCCCATCCGCTCCTCCAAACCGCCATCATGGATACGGAGGGGATTCCCGGGCCATGCCGTCACAATCGGGCCTCGAAGAGGTCTATTCCGAGCTGCGCCGCATCGCCGCCGCCCACCTCAACCGCCGCACCCCCTCCCCCAGCCTCCAACCCACCCTCCTTGTCCATGAAGCCTGGCTCCGCCTTTCGGGCAAATCCTGGAACTCCAAAACGCACTTCCTCGCCACCGCCAGCCGCGCCATGCGCAACATCCTGGTCGAGTCCATCCGCCGCCGCATGGCCGCCAAACGCGACGGCGCCTGCCGCAACATCACCATCACCTCCGCCCCCGAGGTCGCCGCCGCCCCCCTCGGACTCCCCCTCCCACGCCTCCTCGAACTCGACCAGGCTCTCGACCGCCTCGCCGCCCTCAGTCCGCGCCGCGCCTCCGTCGTCGAAATGCGCTTCTTCGGCGGCATGGAGTTCACCGAAATCGCCGAAGCGCTCGAAGTTTCCCTCATCACCGTGAAACGCGATTGGGCCTTTTCGCGAGCTTGGTTATACGAGGCCCTCTCCGCCGAGCCGCCCTCGCCGGAACCCCCGCCCTCGCCGGAACCCCAATGAAGCACCTCGACGAAATCGAACGCGTCTTCCTCGACGTCCTCGACCTCCCCCCCGCCGAACGCCCCGCCCGCCTCGACGCGCTCTGCGCCGGCGACTCCGGTCTTCGCGCCCGCGTCGAGAGCCTGCTGATGGCCCAGGAGAATTCCGGCGATTTTCTCGGCCGCACCCTGCCCGAATGCCTCGCCGCCGATTTCACCGACGACACCGTCGCCCAGTGGCAACTCGTCGAGCGCATTGGCGAGGGCGGCCTCGGCGTCGTCTACCGCGCTTGCGCCGAACAGGATGGTGTCCTGCTCACCGCCGCCGTCAAGATCCTCCGCCCCGGCTTTGACGATGCCGCCTTTCGCCGCCGCTTCGTTCAGGAACGGCAGATCCTGGCCTCGCTTGACCACCCACACATCGCCCGGCTTCTCGACGCGGGCATCTCCGCCGCCGGCGTTTCCTACATGGCCATGCAGTTCGTCGATGGCCGCCCGATTGACCGCCACCTCGCCGAGTCATCCCCTTCCCTCCACTGCCGCATCGGGCTCTTCACCCAGGTCTGCGAAGCCGTCCTCTACCTCCATTCGCGCTTCATCGCCCACGGCGATATCAAGCCTTCCAACGTGATGGTCACCGCCGAGGGCAACGTGAAACTCCTCGACTTCGGGGCCGCTCGCGTCCTTTCCAGCAGGCCGTCCGAGCAAGGCGGCGAACTGACTCGCCTCCTGCTCACGCCCCACTTCGCCAGCCCCGAACAACGCCGCGGCGATGGCCCGTCGCTCCTCGGCGATATCTTCTCCCTCGGCCGCCTGCTCGAATTTCTCACCGCCTCCCTCCCCGCCAACGCCGATCTCTCCGCCATCCAGCAGCGCTGCCTCGACGACTCCCCCGCCCACCGCTATCAGTCCGCCGCCGAACTCCTCGAAGACCTCCGCCGCTGGCGCGAACGCCTGCCTGTCCGCGCGCGCCCCGCCACCGTCCTCTACTTCGCCTCGCGCTTCCTCCGCCGCCGCTGGCCCGTCGCCGCCCTTACCGCCGCCCTGTTCGCTTCCGTCCTCACCGGCTGGATCGTCTCCAGCCGCAACGCGCAACGCGCCGACCTCCGCGCCGCCCAGTACCGCGACCTCGTGACGACGCTCTTCGACACCCGCGACGCCTCCGGCCAAACTGCCGGCGACCAGGCCGACCTCCTCGAAAAGGCGCTCGAACGCTCCATCCCCGCCCTGCACAATATCCGGCCCCTTCCGGAAGCCCAACTCGCCCTCGCTCACCAGCGCCTGGCGTTCATCCAAGCCCGCCGCGGCGTGTTCGCCCCGGCCTTCGAAAACATCGCTCACGCGCTCGCATTCAACCGCCGCGCGCTCTCCCCCAGCGCCTCCGCCGACGACCGCACCCGCTACCTCGTGAGCCGCTTCTACGAAGTTCTCCTCCACCGTCACAGGGGCGAAGCCGCCCTCGCCCGCAAACTCGCCCTCCCCGCCATGGAACTCTTCCTGCGGCACACCGCCTCCCTCCGCGCCCCCCTCGAGAAGCTCTCCTGGGTGCAAAGCGTCCGCCTCCTCGCCGCCGAACAACTCCTCCAACTAGGCCGCACCGCCGAAGCCCGCCAGTGGCTCGCCGAAGCGGTCCACCGCTCCCACCCTGCCTTCGTCAACCAGCGCGACGCCGCATTGATTTCGCTCATCCGCGATTTTCAGTCCCACGGTCCCGCCTCCGAAGCCGGCCGCTACTGCCAGTTCGCTCTTCTCCACAAGGTTCAGCGTGCCCAGCGCCTCTGCGCCCCCCCAGCCTCATCGCCCGCTCCCAAGGGGCTTCTCCATGGCGAACAACTCACCACTCTCCTGTCCCGCATCCAAACGCTTCGCGAAACCGTCGGCAAGGAACCCCACCGCTTCCGCGCACGCACTCGTCTCCTCAAGGCCCAACTCCGCTACGCCGCCCACCTCCGCGCCTCCGGCCAAGCCGCCCAGGAAAGCGCGCTCCGCGCCCAGGTCAAGGCCGAGGCCCGCATGCTCCAACAACAGGATCCGGAGAACCCCATCCTCGCCCGCATCCTCTCCGTCGGCTCGGGCAAAGCGCGCTCACTAGCCCCACCCACGCCGCTCGCCACCCGCTAAATTCACCCCTCCCAACGTCTTATCCCTAGCGCCGCTCTCCGCCCACGCCCGCCGCCTTCCCTTTCCGCGGGCCACTCCCCTGCAACGCCCGCCGGCGGCACGCTCCGCACCGGCGTCATCACCGGCGACTCCGGCAAATACGTCGCCACCGATCTCCGCCGCCAGGGCCTCACCCCCGTCTACATCGGCGCCCAAGCCCAAAAATCCGCCTGGTCCCTCGAACTCCCCGGCCTCGCCAACCGCAAACGCCTTCTTACCCAACCCCATAGTGCCTCATGCCCTCCTTGCGTGAAGTCGCAGCCAGCGATCCAGTTCCTCACTCTTCATCCGCCCCGATTCGTAGAGTCCGATCAGAAACGAATGCGCCGCCTCATCGCTGAATACCAACCTGTAGCCGTTCATTCTCAGAAACGCGGCAGTGATCGTCACGGCCGCGCGCTTGTTCCCATCCAGAAACGGATGGTTCTGCGACAAGCTCTCCCACAGCGCCGCCGCTTCCTCTATCAAATCGCGGTAGTAACCACTGCGAGGCCGCGCAAGCGCCGATTCCAGAGCGCCCCTATCCCGCACTCCCGGCAGGCCGCCAAACAGCTCCACGACTCGGGCGTGAATGGCGAGCGCTTCCTCCACCGTCGGATACCGCGTCACAGCGCAAGTCGCCGCAGCAGTTCCGGATGCTCGGCGATGAACTCCTCCGCCGCATCCGCGAAGGATGCCGGCACATCGTTCGATCCGCCTTTCACCCTAAGGAAATCGATGAACCGCCGCACCGCCTCCTGCTCCTCCGCCGTGAGCGACTGCACCATTTCCATCAGGCTCTCGCCAGCCATTGCGTGCCTCCAGCCGCAGTATAACGTGGGTATGCGTTCCCGCGCCCTCCCCGCGCTACGACGATCCCTGCCACCACCTGATGACATTCAGTCTGCCATGAGCCCGTGGCATAATCGGACCGGGAGCGCAAACATGAAGAACTTCCACCTGCCCCTTCCCGAGCAGACCTACACGCTGCTTCGGGCCGAGGCCGACCGCACCCAAGTCCCGGCAACCACCCTCGCCCGCGAGGCCATTGACGCCTGGCTCCGCGAACAGGCCCGGCGAGCCCGGCACGATGCCATTTCCACCTACGCCGCCGAGACCGCCGGCTCGGATCTGGATCTGGACCGCGAACTGGAATCCGCCGCCGCCGAACATCTCCTCAAGAGCGGGCGCAAGGCGAAATGAAGCGCGGCGACCTCTACTGGGCCGATCTGATCCCCCGCTCCGGCTCCGAACAAACCGGACGCCGTCCCGTGATCGTGATCTCCCACGACGGCTTCAACCAAACCGCCGGCTGGATGTCCATCATCGTCGTCCCCGTCTCCACCTCCCCCGCGCAAGCCCGCCGCGGCCCCACCGTCGTCGCACTCCCGGCCGGCTCCTGCGGCTTGCCGAAGCCCAGCGTCGCCATCTGCCACCAGGTCACCACCCTCGACCGCGCCAAGCTCACCAAACGCATCGGCGCTTTGCCGCCCGAACTCATCCTCGCCGTGGAAACCGGCCTACGAGCCGCCATGGACCTGGATTGACCCAAGCCGCCGGATCGTACTGATCACGTATCTCGCACGGGACACATAGGATCATGATCGATCCGCGCAAGTTAAAACTGCTTCGCGATACCAGCCTGTCTCAGAACCGCGTTTGCGGTATGTCGGGACAGGATTTTATTGTCCACCGGGAACCGCCGTTGCGTGAGAGGACTGTACCAGATTTGGTGGTCACCTTTGCCGGGACGCTCGAAGTGACATCCATGCGCACGAAGGATCTCCTTCACTTCCGGAGTGTAACTGGCCATCAGAGGGTCAGGACGCCGCTATCTTCGTGCTGGTAGAGTACGTGAAAATTCGCCGTCCGGCCGCTGGCAGTGCCGTTCAACTCCAACAACTCGGGAATCAGAATTCTCAGCTTCTGAATCAGTGCATTCGGTGAATCGGCTTCCGCCACAAGGCCAGGAACATCCTCGCTCTCGGCTACTCAGACACCGGCCTCGCTGTCCCACTGCGCGCGAATCTCGTAAACACCGGATGGGGCCGCCTTCTCCACGCCTCATCGTACCACCGGCAGCCGCGGCCGGCCCCTCTGCTGCCTCAGAAAACGACACGGGCGCATCGCCCACCCTGCCCATCGAACTCCTATCCGCTGCAGGGAGTGCCGTAAGTGCCGCGATGGGGCTTGACTGCCTCCGCAAACAGAGAACCACCTCCCCATCGTGGACGCATTTCGAACGCTGGTGAACTGCCCGCCTCTCGCGATCCGAGCGCCCTTCGCGAAGGGAAGGTGCAACGCATAGCCGAATGAGGTCTGTGGGAACCCGTCGTTGAGGGATACTGAAAGCACAGTGACTCTGACGGACACTTCGCCGGAAGCGCGCGAAACCTATTATCGACGTCTTGCGGAGATGACGCCTTCCGAACGCCTCGGCATCGGAGCCGCTCTTTGGCGCGCGGGGGACACCCTCCAGCGTTCCGCCGCGCGCCGCCTGCATCCGGACGCGGACGACGAGGAGATCACGTTCCGGATTGCCGTGACGAGGTTCGGGGCGGAACTCGCGCGCAAAGCCTACCGAAGATCATGACGTCCGCCGCCGACGCCTTCTCCCCGTTGCGTGATGCGCTCGAAGAGGCCGGCGTGCGCTATGCGGTAGGCGGTTCATGGGCCAGCACCGCATTTGGCGAGCCCCGCTTCACGAACGATGTTGACGTGCTCGCTGACTTCACCGAGGTTACTCTCGGCCGGTTTCTTGCCAGTCTGCCTGGGACCTTCTATGCGGATCCGGAGGACGCCCTCCAGGCCCTTCGGGCGGGCAGACCCTTCAACGTGATCTACATGCCGATGGCGTTCAAGGTCGATTTGTTCCCCGCGGCCGCATTCCCTCTCGGCCTCCAGCAGCTGGATCGCGCCGTGTTCCTGGCGGGCACCGGGCTCTCGGAAAATCCTACGCCCTTTGTCACGCCGGAGGACATCCTGCTTGCCAAGCTGAGCTGGTTCATGGCAGGCGGCGAGGTCTCCGAGGTGCAGTGGCGCGACATCCTCGGGGTCGCGCGCGCCTGCCGCGCAGGTCTCGACCGCGGATATCTGAGGGAATGGAGCGCAAAGCTGGGAACTGCTTCCTTGTTGGAGAAGGCGCTCAACGAAGCGTGACGCCGCGCTGATGGGGTCTTGGAGACATCGCCTGGCTCCCCACCCCGGACTCGAACCACCCTCCCCGCCACCCCTGACCGCCACATCTCCCCCCCCCTCCGTCTTTTTCCCCTCCCCCAACGTCTTATCCCTAGCGCCGCGCTCCGCCCATGCCCGCCACCTTTCATTTCCGCGCCATGACCGCCGACGGCAAGCTCCGCACCGGCGTCATCACCGGCGACTCCGACAAATACGTCGCCACCGAGCTCCGCCGCCAGGGCCTCACCCCCGTCTACATCGGCGCCCAGGCTCAGAAATCCGCGTGGTCCCTCGAACTCCCCGACCTCGCCAACCGCAAACGCCGCTCCGTCCTCTTCTTCACCCAGGAAATCTCCACCCTCCTCAACGCCACCGTCCCGCTCGACCGCGCCCTCTTCATCACCACCGAACTCACCGAAGCCCGCGACTTCCGCCCCATCGTCCAGGACGTCCTCCGCACCCTCCAACGCGGCAAATCGAGTACCGTCTCGCCCGCCTTATAGCTGTGACATTTGGTGAAACGGTTCTTGCCCATCCTCTGCGTCCACACCTCGAGCACATTTGGCAGGATCTGTGTTTCGTGGTAACTCATGATTCATGAGCCTCGGCTTGCAGCTTCGCAGTGAAACCACTCCGCCAGGTGTCCCGCTCACCCTGACCCACCAGTTGCTCGCCGAGTGGTTCCGTCGCGAGTGCGATCACGTGCTGCGAGGAGTAAACCTCCGCGACGATGACGGCGTGGAGACCTTGTTCGTCGAACTTCACACGGCCGCAGAGGATCTGCGATTGTGGTTCGAAAATGGGACTGAAGTCGTTGTGTCCGCCCAGACCTCGTCGGCTGGTCCGGGCTACCACGTCTATGTTTGTGACCTACTTCTAAGCATGGCCGGGGAGTTCGGATTTCGCTGGAAGGCCGATTCCGAGGAAGATTTCGATGAGACCGGTTACTTCGAGTCACGTGATGCGGGCGCCCTATGCAAGGAAATGCTCGCTTGGTTGAGTGCCGTTTGTACTTCTGGCTCGACGAGTCCCATGACGAATGCGCCGGTCTCCCAATCGCCATGCCGTGGGGGGTGTCATACAAGGTCGATCAGTTCCTCATCACGGCGATGGGGCCACGGTCGAGGACGTGGACGGAATCCGTGGCGCGAGACCCAAATGCGGGCTCGGATTTCTTCGCGTGGTGGACGCCGGGGTTCTGCCGAGTATTACCTTCGTCGTGCCATTTGCCTCATGTGGAATTCCGTGCGCTGGCGCCCACCCCTAACTGACGACGAGCGCGGAGGCTGCCCATAAGCTCGACGACAGTTTAGACTGCCCCTGGCGAGAATGGTCGGAACTAATCGGCTTTCTGCACACCGAGGCGGACGTTCCAAGCTTGAAAGAAGTCCGAGATTCGAATGCACCCCTCATCGGCTACCGTCGGAATCCCGTTCGCGTCGCCTTGAGCGGTGGGTGGAGTGTCGAAATACCAGGGGAGTTCGCCGAGACCTGGGAAGAGGACACCTGGTGCGCGTTCAATTCCGACACCACCGTAAGGGTGACGGCGTTCAGGAGTGAAACCAACGGCATTAAGAAGACCGCACGCGATATCCTCCTTGAGTTCAAACCCGAGAACGAGGATGTCCTGACTCACGAAACGGCCGATGTTCTCGGGAAAGGCACCGTCCGCGAGGTCGAAGAAGACGGTCAAAGATACTGCATGCTCCAGGCTCGAACCGCGGCGGAGGGTCGGTTTTGTCTCTGCACCATCTGCTACCCGGATTGCAATGAGCCGGTAGCGCTGAGGATCTGGAAGTCGCTGACTCTGTGAACAATGCCTGCGGGGTTCCCGAATCCGGGTCGAGCGTGTTCCCTAGTGTCCGCGTTCGTTCCTAACTCGCCGTGGGAAGCGGCGCAAGCGCAAAGGAGGTCAGGTGTGCCAGTGAGGTGTTTTCAGGCAGTTGCCAGGGTTCGCACCTCGAACCGATCCATGCTCATCCTCCGACACACGGCGCTCTGAATCTCTCCCCCCTCCGTCTTTTTCCCCCCCTCGCAACGTCTTATCCCTAGCGCCGCGCTCCGCCCATGCCCGCCACCTTCCATTTCCGCGCCATGACTGCCGACGGCAAGCTCCGCACCGGCGTCATCACCGGCGACTCCGACAAATACGTCGCCACCGAACTCCGCCGCCAGGGCCTCACCCCCGTCTACATCGGCGCCCAGGCCCAAAAATCCGCCTGGTCCCTCGAACTCCCCGACCTCGCCAACCGCAAACGCCGCTCCGTCCTCTTCTTCACCCAGGAAATCTCCACCCTCCTCAACGCCACCGTCCCCCTCGACCGCGCCCTCTTCATCACCACCGAACTCACCGAAGCCCGCGACTTCCGCCCCATCGTCCAGGACGTCCTCCGCACCCTCAAAGGCGGCAAATCCTTCGCCGACTCCCTCGCCACCCACCCCAAATACTTCGGCGACCTCTACGTCAACATGGTCCGCGCCGGCGAAGCCTCCGGCTCGCTCGCCACCGTCTTCGATCGCCTCTCCGAGTTCGAACGCACCCGCGACGACCTCCGCAACTTCATCATCGGCGCCATGATCTACCCGGCGCTGCTCGGCGTCGTCGGCCTCTCCAGCATCCTGCTCCTGATGTACTACGTCGTCCCGCGCTTCGCCCAGGCCTTCGAGGCCTCGCAAATGCGCATCCCCGCCCCCACGCAAATGATGCTCGACGTCTCCCGCTTCGTTCAGGACTACGGCATCTACTTCATCGCCGCCTCCATCTTCGCCATCGGCGCCCTGCAAGCCTACATCCGCACCGGCCCCGGCCGCCTCTGGTGGGACCACCTCCGCCTCCGCCTCCCCCTCCTCGGCGACGCCCTCCGCAAAGCTGAAACCGCCCGCTTCGCCCGCGCCATGTCCACCCTCATCGCCAACTCCGTCCCGCTGGTCCAATCCCTCGGCATCGCCCGCGCCATCTTAAATAACAAGGTGATCGCCAACGCCCTCGAACAGGTCTCCCTCGGCGTCAAACGCGGCGAAGGCCTCTCCAAGCCCCTCGAAAAAACCGCCGTCTTCCCCCCGCTCGCCGCCCATCTCCTTGCCGTAGGCGAGGAAACCGGACGCCTCGACGCCATGTTCGCCCGCATGGCCGACATCTACGAAACCGACACCCGCAACGCCATCAAGCGCTTCACCGCCGTCTTTGAACCCGTCGTCATCCTCGTCATGGGCGTCATCGTCGGCGCCCTCATCCTCAGCATGATGCTCGCCATCACCTCCGTAAACGAGGTCGCAATTTAGGACACCCAATTTAGGACCCCTAATTTAGGACAATGGCTACTCCGGAGAAATCAATGCAGCTCATCCAGATCCGCCGCCGCCTCGGCCGCCGCCGCTCCCAACTCGGCCTCACCCTCATCGAGATGATCGTGGTCGTCACCATCATCGCCCTCTTCAGCGCCCTCGTCCTGCCCCGCTTCCTCGGCCAGGCCGACAAAGCCCGCGTCACCGCCGCCAAAACCCAGATCAACGGCTTCATGACCGCCCTCGGCGCCTACAAGCTCGACACCGGAACCTTCCCCACCACCGAAATGGGACTCGCCGCCCTCCGCACCCAGCCCCCCAACATGCCCATGTGGCAAGGGCCGTACCTGCCCAAGGAAGTCCCCAAAGACCCCTGGGGCCGCGACTACGCCTACCGCTACCCCGGCGAACACGGCGATGAGCCCGACCTCATCAGCTTCGGCGCCGACGGCCAACCCGGCGGCGATGGCATCAATGCCGACATCCTCAGCTGGAAATAGGGCTCCCGGGGGCGCCCAGCGTGCGCCCGCACCCGCGCCGCGCACGCGCCCCCGCGCGCACACCGCCCGCCCACCCACACCCCCCCCCCCCCGCCACCTCCACCTACAACCCCCATACAGAGCCGCGAGCGTCAGCGAGCGGTCCCCCGCGCCGCTCCACCGCCAACCAACGCGGCGTCACCCTCCACTGCGCCCGCCAGCGCGGCGTGACGCTGGTCGAAATGATCGTCGTCGTCGCCCTCATCGCCCTCGCCGCCGCCATCAGCTTCCCCGCCGTCACCTCGGGCATCGACTCCCTCCGCATGCGCCAGGCCACCGACACCATCTCCAGCGTCCTCAACCAGTGCCTCCAGCGCGCCGACCGCCAGCAGATGCCCATCGAACTCACCATCTCCCGCCGCGACAACTCCCTCTACGTCCGCGGCGCCGGACCCGCCCCCGAAAAGCGCATCGCCCTCCCCGACGGCATCACCATCGCCGCCATCCTCCCCCCCCCCCCCCTCGCCGACGAGCCCTTCCGCCAGATCCTCCTCGTCCCCGGCGCCTCCGTCCCCCGCATCGGCGTCCTCCTCATCAACCGCAAAGGCCTCCGCCGCATCGTCAGCGTCAACCCCATCACCGGCATCCCCGTCGTTGAAACGCCTGCCCCCGGATCTGTGATCCCCGGAGCCCAGCCATGACGCGCCGCAACCACCGCCGCCGAGCCTTCACCCTCCTCGAGGTTCTTGTCGCCGCCACCATCATGGCCATCGCCATCGGCACCCTCCTCGCCTCCATCAATACCTCCCTCTCCAACGCCTCCCGCCTCAGCGAACGCGACCGCGCCACCCTCGAAGCCAAGCGCCTCCTCGACGAAATCCTCGCCGATACCTCCATCCCCGAAGGCGCAGCCCCCGCCGGTCCCATCGACCCCGCCATCGGCCTCCCCGAAGGCGCCTGGCGCGCCCAAATCACCCGCTTCGAAGCCGCCAACGCCGGACCCGGCAGCCGCCTCCTCCAACGCATCGCCGTCGAAATCACCTGGCGCTCCGGCCGCTCCCCCCGCCGCGCCTTCATCGAGGGCTACCGCATCGCCAAAGCCCCCATCCCCGGAGCCCCGCAATGAGGCTCCTCACGCTCCCTCGGCCGCCCTCCCCCACATCGTCGCCCCCCCACTCGGGCGTACGTGGCAATGACGCTACTCGGCCTCCTCTCCGTCGGCATCCTCATGGCCCTCCGCATCGGCCTCAACGCCATGGAGCGCTCCAGCTCCCGCATGAACCTCAACCGCCGCATCGCCGGCGTCCACCGCATCCTCGACAACCAAATCTCCGGCCTCATCCCCGCCCTCGCCTCCTGCACCCCGCAAGGCGGCGTCAAAGCCCTCGTCTTCCAGGGCGAACCCAGCCTCCTCCGCTTCGTCAGCTCCTACTCCCTCACCGAAGCCGCCCGTGGCTACCCCCGCCTCCTCGAATTCCTCATCGTTCCCGGCGAAAAGGGCGAAGGCGTCCGCCTCGTCCAAAACGAAATCTACTACGCCGGACCCTCCTCCCTCCAACCCATCTGCCTCGGCGTCTCGCCGCAGCCCACCGGAGCCGTCCTCCTCCAACTCGCCCCGCCCCAAACCTCCCCCGCCACCTTCATCCTCGCCGATCAGCTCGCCTCCGCCGGCTTCCAATACCTCCGCGAAGTCCCCGGCACCAACCGCCGCGAATGGGTCCCCTTCTGGCGCGAAAAGGAACTCCCCTTCGCCATCCGCATCCTCATGGCCCCCCTCCGCCCCGACCCCTCGCGCCCACAATTCCGGACCCTCACCCTGTCCGTCCGCGTCAACCGCGACCCCAACTACCCCTATGACGACATCGACCCACCGCCGCAGCAATAACCCAATCGGCGTTCATCGGCGTTCATCGGCGGCGAATCTCTGCGCTGCGAGCCGCCGAGGCAAGCGCGCCTCCCCCCGCGGCGGTGCTCTCCTCGCCGTCCTCTGGCTCACCGCCGCCCTGGGCGCCATCGCCTTCGCCATCGCCATCAACGTCCGCGGCGAAATCGACCGCAGCTCCACCTTCTCCGAAGGCCTCCGCGCCCAATACCTCGCCGAAGGCGCCGTCCACCGCGGCATCCTCCACATCCTCTGGGGCCCCTCCCAGCGCAACCCCGACGGCACCTCCCGCTTCTACGAGCCCGGCCTCTCCGGCGCCCGCATGGACTTCCCCAGCGGCGTCGCCGTCACCGAATACGTCACCGACGCCGCCCGCCTCGGCCTCAACGAAGCCCCCCTCGCCGACATCCAGCGCCTCCTCCTCGCCCTCGGCGCTAACCCCGCCCAAGCCCAGCAAATCGCCGCCGCCATCATCGACTGGCGAACCCCCGCTCCCCCCGGCGCCCTCGGCCCCTTTGACCAGCAATATTTGTCCCGCCTCCCGTCTTTCCGCGCCCGCCACGCGTCCATAGAGGAGACCGAAGAGCTCCTCTTCGTACAAGGCATGACGCCCGAACTTTTTTACGGCACCTATCGTCGCGACGCCCAAGGCCGCCTCACCCGCCTCGGCGGCTTCCGCGACTGCGTCTCGCCCAAAGGCGCCGTCGGCGTCTTCGACGTCAACACCGCCGAACCCGCCCTCCTCCTCAGCATCGGCGTCCCTCCTCAGGGCGTCGACGAAATCATGCGCCTCCGCCGCATGCGCCCCCTCCGCACCCAGGACCTCGGCATGCTCCGCACCCTCGCCGGACCCGCCGCCTCCCGCCTCCGCGCCGGCGGCAACACCCGCTACACCGTCCGTGCCACCGCCCGCCTCCGCCTCCCCGATGGCCGCTTCAGCGACGTCCGCCGCACCGCCTCGGCCACCGTCAAGTTCTTCTCCGATTACCGCGCCACCCGCCCTTACGAAATCCTCCGCTTCGACTCGAACTCCCTCTCCGAGGTCGCCTGGTGGAACTAACCCCCCTCGGCTTCGGACTCACCGGCGGCCTCATGCCCGGCCTCGCCCTCGCCGTCGGCGCCACCGGCTGGCGCAAACTCCTCGCCATCGGCACCGGCGTCGGCATCGAGATCCAGCGCGACTCCCTGCGCGCCGTCGCCGCCCGCGTCCGTCCCAACGGAGCCGAAGTCCTCGGCCAAATCGTCATCGAAGGCATCCACGAACGCCCCGCCGCTGAATGGGGCGCCGAGTACCTCGCCTTCGCCCGCCAGTTCGGCGTCGAAAAAACAGCCGCCGCTCTCCTCCTCCCCCGCCACGACGTCATCGTCCGCCATCTCACCCTCGCCGGCGTCGCAGAGCAGGACATGCCCTCTGCCGTCTCCTTCCAGATCGAAGGCCTCCATCCCTTCGCCGAAGACGAAGCCGCCTGGTGCTGGGCACGCCTCGGCTCCACGCCCAACGTCCTGGTCGCCATCACCCGCCAGGAAACGATGGCCCGCTACCGCACCCTCTTCGCCGAAGCCGGCATCCCCGTCGCCACCGTCACCGTCTCCGCCGCCGTCCTCTACACCGCCCAGCGCCTCTTCCGCTCCCCTGAACCCGCGGGCTTCCTCGCCATGCTCCCCGCCGGCGATTCGCTCGAAGTCTACGGCGAATCCCCCTCCAAGCCCGTCTACTCCACAGTCTTTGAAGCCCCTTACGAACTCGCCCGCCGCGCCGCCTTGAGCGAACTCCGCCTCGAGCCCGCCACTGAGCCCTACGCCGCCGAACGCCTCGCCCCGCCTCCCCTCCGCGCATTAGAGAATTTCGGCCCCGATTCTCTCTTGGCCTACACCGCCGCCCTCACCTCCGCCGCCCCCGCCCTCTCGCTCGAAGCTAACCTCATCCCCGAGGCCGAGCGCTCCAACCGCTCCAAGCTCCAATACATCCCCACCGCCGTCCTCCTGTTCCTCCTCTCCGTCGCCGGCTATCTCCTCCTCACCCAGGAATCGCGCCAGCAGGCCCGCTACCTCGCCCAGCTCAACGAACAAATCTCCCAAATGGAGCAGCGCGCCCGCCGCGCCGAACAGATCGACAAAGAGATCGCCGCCACCCGCGCCCGCGTCGCCCTCCTCGATCAGTTCCGCCGCCGCACCCTCGCCGACATGGACGCCATCCGCGAATCCACCATGCTCATCTCGCCTCCCGCCTGGGCCAGCCAGATGGTCCTCACTCGCACCACCCTCACCCTCCAGGGCGAAACCGACCAGGCCGCTCCCCTCCTGCAAAAATTCGACGCCTCCGCCCTCTTCACCGGCTCCGACTTCGCCGGCGTCCAGCCCCGCCAGGGCGGCGGCGAAACCTTCACCCTCCGCTCCAACCGCGAAGGCCAGGGCACGGGGGTCGAACAATGAACCTCACCGAACGCGACCGCCGCGCCCTCCTCCTCCTCGCCGGCTGCGCCGCCCTCTTCCTCGTCATCTACCTCTGGCCGCAAAACGACGGCACAGCCGAAGTCGTCGCCCCCGACGCCACCTCCATCCCCGCCGCCGAACGCCGCCTCATCCGCCTCCGCGACCTCGCCGCCACTGTCCCCGCCCGCCAAAAAGTCCTCGACGAAGCCAGGAAGGAACTCGCCCTCCGCGAAAAAGGCCTCTACAAATCGCCCACCGCCCCGCAGAACGCCGCTGAAATCCTCCAGCACATCCGCAAACTCGCCCGCGCCCAGTCCCCCGCCATCGACATCCAGCAAACCGACCTTGGCCCCGTCGAACCCCTCGGCAAGGAATACGGCGAGTCCGTCGTCACCGTCAACTTCAACTGCCGCATCGTCCAGCTTCTCAACCTCCTGGCCGACATCAGTGCCCAGCCCGAATTGATCGCCACCCGCGACCTCAATATCCGAGCCGGCGATCCGAAACAAAAAACCATGGCCGTCCGCCTCACCGTCGGCGGCGTCGTCAACCGCTCCCTCGTCCCCAAACGCAAGGAGATCGGCTCGCTATGAACCGCAAACTCATCTGGCTCAACCTCCTCCTGGTCGCCATCCTCGGCGCCGCCGGCTACCAGTGGCGCGAGTCCTCGCGCAAAGCCGCTGAACTGAACGCCGCCGTCATCAATCAGCGCCCCCGCCCCCAGCAGGTCCCCATCCACGTCCCCGCCCAGGCCGTCCCCCCCGTCCAGGCCGCCAACTACCTGCCCGCCGCCCAACAGCTCCTCTTCTCCAAGGACCGTAATCCCGACGAGATCATCGACGTCAAACCGCCCGACCCGCCCAAGCCCGTGCCCCCCTTCCCGGCCGCCTTCGGCGTCATCTCCATGTTCGGCGACACCACCGTCCTCCTCGCCGAAGCCGGCAAAACCGAGCAGAAAGGCTACCGCGTCGGCGAAAAGGTCGGCCCCTTCCTCATCTCCAAACTCAGCCAGGACGACATCACCCTCGAGTGGGAAGACAAGACCTTCACCAAGGCCCTTGCCGATCTCAAACCCAAGGAAGCGCCCCCCCAGCAACAGGCCGCCGCCGCCCCCGCCGCGCCGCCCCAGCAACCCGTCAACAAGAATCCGCCCACCAACCCCGACGCCGTCAAAAAGATGACGGAAGCCACCCCGGGACTGCCCGGCATCGACACCGGCGCCGGCGACATGCTCGTCTGCGCCCCCGGCGACAGCTCGCCTGCCGGCACTGTCCAGGGCGGTTGGCGCAAAGTCGTCACCAAAGGCCCCTTCGGCGCCACCTGCCGCTGGGTCAAAGCCGGCCAATAAAAAGGAGCCATTCGTATGAAATTGAACCTGTTTGCCATTGCCGCACTCAGCCTCGCCGCTACCCTCGGCGCGGCCCAAAGCCAGAAGGCTCCCGCCAGGAAAGCTGACCCTAAGTCCGCTGCCAAGACAGCCGCCGCCAAGACACCTGAGGCCAAGCCCGCCCCGGCCAAAGCCGCCGCTTCCCCCGCCGCCAAGGACGCCCCCAACGACCCCTCCATGTCCGGCGACGGCCGCGTCACCCAGGTCTACACCCCCAAGCTCCCGCCCCTCCCCGCCGGCGCCGTCCAAATCGAAAAAAACGCCTGGCGCGCCACCGACAAGGACGGCATCACCTACATCTACCGCCGCACCCCCTTCGGCTTCTCCAAATATGAAGCCTCCGACGTCCCCGCCGAAGAGCCCGTCACCGGCCTCACCGCCATCGACAAGGGCGACACCGTCGAGTTCCAGCGCAAAACCCCCTTCGGCCTCTCCAAGTGGACCAAGCCGAAGGCCGAACTCGACGAAAACGAAACCGCCGCCCTCAAACAGGCCGCCCAGTCCGCCTCCAAATCCGCCCCCGGCAAGGCACAGGAGTAGCCGCGAATGAAGCGTCTCGCCACCATCGTCTTCTGCGCTCAGTTCACCCTGGGAACGCTCTTCCCCCAGGCGCAGCAAACCACACCCGCCGCCGCCCCGGCCCAGCCCCCCGCCGCCCCGCTCAGCCAGCGGCGCCCGCGCAGGCCCCGCCTCCGCCGCCCGCCAATCCTGCCCCCGCCCCCGCCCAAACCGCCGCTCCCATCCTCACCGGCAACCTCAACCTCTCCCGCGCCTCCCTCGTCGAGGTCGTCGACATCCTCTGCCGCCAGCTCAAACTCAACTACATGATCGACCCCAAGGTCTCCGGCTCGGTCTCCCTCTCCACCTACGGCGAACCCCGCACCATGGACGCCCGCGAACTCCTCCACCTCATCCTCCGCATCAACGGCGCCACCATGGTCCAGGTCGGCGACATCTGGCGCATCGTCCCCATCGGCGACGCCCTCCGCCTCCCCCTCCCCCTGTCCAAGGACCCCGCCTCCCTCCAGGAAGACGAGTCCACCGTCCTCAGCCTCATCTTCCTCAAATACGCCACCGCCACCGAAGTCGGCAAACTCGTCGAACCCTTCATCGGCGCCGGCGCCTCGGTCACCATCTACACCCCCGCCAACCTCCTCTTCCTCATGGACTCACGCCGCAACGCCCGCCGCGTGATGGAACTCATCTCCATGTTTGACTCCGACACCCTCGCCAACCAGCGCGTGAAAACCTACGAGCTCAAACACGGCTCCCCCGATGACCTCGCCAAGGAAATCGAAGGCATCATCAAGTCCATCTCCCTCAATGAGAAGACCTCGCACATCCGCCTCATCCCCGTCGAGCGCCTCAAAATCCTCATCGCCGTCGCCCCCAACCCCGGTGTCTTCGAGGAACTCGATAAGTGGGTCGAAAAGCTCGACACCGAAGTGAAGGTCTCCTCCTCCGGCCTCGGCAACTACATCTACCGCGTCAAATACAGCCGCTCGGAAATCCTCGCCAGCTCCATCACCATGCTCTACGGCGGAATGCCCATGTACGGTATGGGCATGATGGGCGGCATGGGTGGCATGGGCGGCATGGGCGGAGGCTTCGGCGGCTATGGCGGCGGCATGGGCGGCTATGGCGGCATGTCCGGGTCCGGCATGGGCTATGCCGCCGGTATGTCCGGTTCCGCCATGGGGATGGCGGGCTTCCCTGGCGGCGGCATGCAGAACTTCCTCCAACCCGGCCAAACCGCCTTCAATCAGGGCGGCCAGGCCGTCTCCGGCGCCGGCGCCGGACAAACCGGCGCCGTTGACCAGTCCGGCATGTACATGGGCATGGGCGGCATGGGCGCCCCCGGCGTGCGCATCCCGCGCATCATTCCCAACCCCATCGATAACACCCTCCTCGTCCAGGCCACCCCCCAGGAATGGTCCCAGATCGAAAAGCTCCTCAAGGAACTCGATATCCCCCCCCGCCAGGTCCTCGTCGATGCCAAAATCTTTGAGGTCTCCCTCACGGGTGCCTTCGCCAGCGGCGTCGCCGCCTTCTTCCAGCGCCGCACAACCGCCGATAAGGGCCTCCTCGCCAACCTCAACGGCAGCTTCACCCAACTCTCCCTCGGCGCCCTCGTCGGTCAGAGCAAGGAACTCCTCGCCTTCCTCCAATTGGCCGAAAACGAGTCCCGCACCAAGGTCATCTCCGCCCCCAGCGTCATCGCCACCGACAGCATCGGCGCCAGCATCATGGTCGGCCAGGAAGTCCCCACCCTCGCCTCCCAGGCCGTCGCCGGAGGCGTCCAAAGCGGCGGCTCCAGCGTCTTTGCCAATACCATCTCCAACCGCGCCGCCGGTGTCACCCTCTCCGTCAATGCCCGCGTCACCCCCAGCGGCGTCGTCACCATGCTCATCAATCAGGAAGTCAGCTCTCCCCAGGCCCCTGCCCCCGGCTCCATCCAGTCGCCCTCCTTCTCCCGCCGCAACGTCCAAACCCAGGTCACCGTCCAGGACGGCGACACCATCGCCATCGGCGGCATCATCACCGAGAGCAACACCTCCTCCTCGGCCGGCATCCCCGGCCTCCACCGCATCCCCATCGTCGGCTCCGTCTTCGGCAGCCGCAGCTACTCCAAGGAACGCACCGAGCTCATCATCTTCATGACCCCACGCGTCATCTACGACACCAACCAGGTCGTCGAAGCCAGCGACGAGCTCCGCAACAAGCTCCGCCGCCTCCAAAAGGTCATCCGCGACAACGAGTAAATACTAAATGGGGGAGAGTCACCGCTATTCCCTATTTCTCCCCGCTCCATCCAGCCGGTCACGCCACTCGGCTTTTCAAGTAACTCAGCGCGCTCAAAGGCTTGCCCCGCCCCTTTGAGCGCCTGCCCCTTGCGCTCCCAATTCCACGCCCCCACCTGCCCCGGCACGCCTACCCCCCGGCGCGACCATGCCCCAGCGCGACCATGCCCCAGCGCGACCATACCCCGGCGCTCCTACCCCCCCCTTTTTTTGACAAAACGAACCCAAACTTCCGTTGCAAACAAACGCCCGCCGCCGTCCAACCGGCCCGCAAAGCCAATTCTCTCTACCCCTGCCCGATCGCCAGACCCTCCGAAACTTTCCTGCCCCAACGGTGTTTCGGCATAAGATAGTGTCTTCGCTCGCATGAAACCCGCCCGCCTCTTGGCCGTTGGCTCCCTCCTCGCCTCCTCGGCCCTCCTCTGGAGCCAGGCCCTCGACGACATCGGCAAAGGCGCCCCCAACAACGCCATCACCATCGCCTTCCAAACCGCCTTCACCCGCGGCACCTTCACCAACATCGCCAAACTCCCCCCCCTCGGCAACGTCAAGCGTCTCGGCCCCACCGGCTACACGCAAGAGTTCGGCGACACCGACCTCGGCAACAGCCGCGTCCACGCCCTCGTCCTGCCCGACCCCGCCGCCTCCGGCATCGGCCTCGCCGGCGAAGTCTGGCAGGTCCGCGGCCCGCTCTACGACTACTGGACCACCCTCACCGTCGCCACCGCCGGCTACCCCCAGGGCGACACCCAGCAGTGCCCCGCCGCCATCACCGCCTGCCTCTACCAGTTCTTCGACAAGAGCCACGTCCTGTTTGTCCTCACCGCCCAGGGCGCCGGCGCTAACTACTTCATCGACGGCGCCTCCTACACCAAGTGGATCGGCGTCGGCGGCATGAACACCATGGGCCCCGCCATCAGCGCCATCCAAACCGTCACCTCCGGCGCCGGCACCGCCGCCACCGCCGAACGCCAGCGCTTCTCCCGGGGCGAGATCTTCACCATCCTCTCCGGCGCCAATACCGGCCGCACCCTCGCCGTCTACGAGCCCATCTACAGCTACTACGTCGGCGCCAACGGCGGCGCCACCGCCCTCCTCGGCCTGCCCACCTCCGACGAACTCCCCCTGCCCGACGGCCGCCGCCGCCAAACCTTCGAAGGCGGCACCATCGAGTACGTCACCGGCCAGGAACCCACCATCCTCTTCCCCGTCAGCACCGTCCTGCTCTCCTCGGCCTCCGACACGCTCAACTTGAAGCTCGGCGACCGCGTCGAAATCTCCGCCACCACCTTCTCGGCCAAGGGCGAACTGCTCCCCGGCCGCATCGTCTCCTGGAACACCTCCAACAGCCGCGTCGTCGCCATCGACCCCAGCGGCGCCCGCGCCACCCTCCGCGCCGTCGGCGGCGGCAGCGCCGTCATCACCGCCGTCAGCGAAGGCAAGGTCAGCAAGGCCCTCCCCGTCTTCGTCTCCGCCCCCTGCTGCCAGGCCGGTGAAGGCTCGCCCTCGGCCGCCATCGCCCAGAGCTTCATCGACGCCATTGCCCGCACCCGCATCCAGGTCAAGCTCCCCACCGCCACCACCGTCCGCCGCTCCGGCCTCGGCTACATCCAGGAGTTCACCTCCACCGACGGCGCCATCCGCTACCTGCTCGCCAAGCCCGACAACCTCGGCTCCGCCTTCGTCCTCACCGGAGCCATCCTCACCCGCTACCTCGAACTCGGCGGCCCCACCGGCGCCCTCGGCTATCCCACCGCCGACGCCGTCAACGGCCTCCGCCAAACCTTCCAGAGCGGCGCCCTCGCCGGCTCCCCCGTCCAACTCATCGTCAACCCCATCCTCGCCCGCTGGGCCGTCCTCAACTTCGAAACCGGACCCGCCGGCTCGCCCACCGGCCCCACCCAAACCGCCCTCAGCTTCACCGCCACCTCCTCCATCGCGCAACCCTTCGGCAACGGAACCTTCTACTACGCCACCTCCGGCGACCGCGCCAACCAGGTCTACCTCGTCCGCACCACCATGCTCGCCGCCTACCAGGGCCAGGGCGGACCCACCGGCAAACTCGGCCTGCCCGCTTCCGAAGAAGTCACCTCGGCCGGCATCCGCCGCCAGGAGTTTGAAGGCGGCACCCTCCTGCTCGACGCCGCCGGCGCGCCCCAACTCACCGAGCGCCCGCGCACCCCGCAAATCAGCGCCACCCCCGGCAACGTCGCCGCCGGCAGCCGCGTCCGCCTCGCCGCCGGAGGCTTCCCCGCCGGAGCCACCCTCCGCATCTCAGTCAGCGGCCGGCCTGACTTCCTCATTCAAACCCTCTCCGGCGCCTACGCCTGGGAGATGATCATCCCCGCCAACACCGCCAGCACGCTCATCACCCTGCGCGCCGTCGAGGTCAACGGCGCCGCCATCGCCGTCGGCTCCTTCGTCGTCCAGGCCACCGCCGAGACCCTCAACACGCTCACCAAGCTCCGCGGCGACTTCCAGACCGGCGTCCCCGGAGGCCGCCTCCCGCAGGCCTTCCAGGTCCGCCTCCGCGACGAATTCGGCATCCCCGTCCGCAACGCCGAGGTGCGATTCGTCGCCTCGCCCGGCGCCCGCATCGAACTCGCCGACACCGTCACCAACTCCCAAGGCGAAGCCCAGGCCTTCCTCCGCATGCCGTTCTCGGAAACCGTCGCCCTGGCCACCGCCGAAGCCGGAGGCCAGGTGATCACCTTCAGCGCCCGCGCCGCCTCCACCACCTTTTCCAACTTCCCCAACTACACCCAGGCCGGCAACGGCTCGCTGCTCGGCCCCGGACCCGCCACCATCGCCAGCCAGGGCTCGCTCCTGGTGAGCACCACCAACCTCGTTCGCCATCTCCAGAACACCGGCCAGCTCCCCTCGCCCAACGGCCCCGCCGATCCCTCCTTGTTGAACACCTTCCTCAAGGATCTGTGCCAGTTCGACGCCTCCGGCACGCGCATCTGCGACGGCTTCCTGCTCCACGACGGCGCCGAGCCCACCGTCAACCTATGGCGCTTGAGCGCCTTCACCGGCTCGCCCGTTCAGATCACCCCCATTGAGCCCACCACCGAGGCCATCCGCGATACCATCGCCCTCGGCCGCCCCGCCCTGGTCGCCCTTCACCTCAGCGTCAACGGCGCCCCCGCCGGCGTTCACTTCGTCGCCGCCATGGGTGTCAACCCCTCCGGCGGCATCCTCGTGCGCGACCCCAATCCGCGCTTGGCCCGTCCCGCCGTCGAGGACTACATCACAGGTTTCACCCTCCCCTCCGGCGCCGCCAAAGCCACCATCGCCGCCGCCGCCAGCCTCGACCCGCAGTCGGCCTCCACGCCGGGCTTCCTGCTCTCAGCCCTCAACCTGGCCTTCGACGTCACCGGCCTCAACGGCCGCTGCGGCCAAACCCTCTCCTGGGCCGCCTCCTCGTTCAATGGCGCCGACCTCCCCCTGCAAACCCCGCCACGCTCTCCCTGCGCGCCTGCGACGGCCTGGAGAGCGCCTACCAGCTCGACGCCACCTCGCCCGCCGACCGCGCCCTCATCCTCACCGATCTCGGCTCGCCCACGGGCCGCCAGGGCATCGGCGTCAACGGCGCGGCCTCCTACCGCCTCTCTCGCCCCGTCACCGGTTGGGAAGCCGGGCCGCTCACCGTCCTGTTTGCCTCCTCCTCTGTCGTCAACGCCGCCAGCTTCAAGCCCGACCTCTCCCCCGGCGCCCTGGCCTCGGCCTTTGGTTCCGGACTGGCCAGTCCGGCCGGCGAAACAACGGTCGAAATCGCCGGCCAGCCGGCTCAGGTGCTCGCCGCGCTGCCCTTCCAGCTCAATTTCGTCCTCCCCAACGATCTGCCGCCGGGCAGCCACCCGCTCACCATCCGCTCGCCCTACGGCTCCACCACGCAGACAATCGAAATTGCCTCCGTCTCCCCCGCTATTTTTACGCTCACCGGCGGACGTCCCGCCGCGGTGAACCAGAACGGAACCCTCAATGCGGCCGATTCGCCGGCCACGCGCGGCCAGGTGCTGGTGCTCTACGCCACCGGTTTAGGCGCCGTGCAGCGCCGCGGCAACCTCGACTACGCTCTGGCAGCCGTCGAGGGGACGCTCGAAGGAAGGCCGCTGGTGGTGCAGTTTGCCGGCTTGGCGCCGGGCTTCCCTGGCCTCTATCAACTTAATTTAATGATTCCCGCTGAAGCTCCTCCGGGGTTGGCTCAGGAACTTCTTTTGCGTGTAGCGGAATCCAGCGCCGCGCCCGTGACCGTCGCCATTCAGTGACCGAAATGCGCAAACCACTGAAAAAACTTGACCAAACCCGCCGCGCATGGTTAAATCGGACGTTGGTTGCGAATGGCAGCCGCGGTGGCAGGTCCCGCCCGTAACTGGGCGAGGATGCTTGACTTGCCGCCCTGGACAGTGATATGAATATTTTGACTGCGTCCAAGTGAGATCCATCACGAGGCATTCATCCACGAATGAATCCCGAGAGCACAAACAGAAGATAAAGAACAAGAACAAGAAAAATAACAGAGCTTGCAGGTGCTGATGTATCAAGGACAACGGAACGGAAATAGGGATGCCGGCCTCACCGGGCCGAGCGCCTCCGTACAAACCGAAGTCCGGGTCTTGCGACCTTCTGTTCGAGCGGGATTTTGAGGCTCAGGTTGAAGAAGACTCCCATCAATTCGATTTTCTCAGTTTGCACAATAGGAGAAGGAAATGCTTGATTTTCGCAAGTTGTTTCTGACCGTTGTCGCGCTGGCGTTGTTTGCCAGCATGGCGATGGCTCAGGTCGTTGCTTTTGAGCCGCCGCTGTCCTGCACCGCGCAGGCCGCCGGCACGCCCTCGATCCGCGACAATGGCGTCACGGAAATGGTTGGCGACGTGCTCATTATCTGCTCCGGCGGCCGTCCCCGTCCCATGGACGAGGTTCTGCCCCAGGTCAACATCCAGGTGTTCACCTCGCCGGTAATCAATATCACCAGCCGCATCACCGGCACCACGGGTGGCAACTGGTCGGAAGCGCTGCTCTTCATCGATGAGCCGCAGCCCGTCCAGCAGACCCTCTGCGGTTCCGACGCGTATCCGGAAGGTGTGGGCGTTGGCAGCGGCCAGCTGGCCACCGTTGGCGTGTGCGGCAACCATGTCGGCACCGGCTTCGGTATCGTCGGCCCCGGCGGCGGCTTCTATGGCACCGGCATCGGCGCCTACGATCCCGCCACCATGGCTCCGGCCGTGGACGCGCTTGCCTACCCCCGCGTTGCCCTCAACGGTTCGTCGCCGACCTACCGCGGCAACGCCTACCAGGGTCGTTACTCCGGTAACAACTCCCTGATCTGGCAAGGTATCCCGATCGATCCCCCAGGCACCAACACCACCCGCGTGTTCCGCATCACGAACGTTCGCGTGAACGCTTCGCAGCTGAACAACCCGCGCGGCAATCAGAGCTCGGTGCTCCTCATCGTGTCGACCAACGCTTCGGGTGTTACCAACCCGATCGCCATGCCGATCACGAATCCGAGCCCGACGGTCGCCATCGCCCAGACCCCGATGGACTTCTCCATCGACGGCGGCGTTGACACCTTCCTGCAGTGCGAATCGCAGAACTACGTGAACTCCAGCGGTTCCCGTTTCGCGACCTCGCCGAGCGACCAGGATCTGACCACCGCTTCCGGCGGCATTCAGAACTCCCAGTTCAACCTCCGTTACGACGAGCGGTTCCCGACCGTGTTCCGCCGCCGTTCGACGGCTGTGCCGACTGGTGACGACAGCCCGCAGGTGATCACCAACGATCAGCTCGGTCTTCCCTACCAGACGGAGACCGGCCACTACAAGGTCACCGCCAACTCCAACCGTTGGCCCCTTCGCGCCTCCTCCGCGGCTCAGCGCGGCACCCTCACCAACGAGTTCAGCGGCGCTGGCATTGCCACGCACGGCACTCGCGTGATTGCCCGCTTCGCCAACCTCCCGCAGGGCGCCCGCTTCTTCGCGATCGCCACGGCTAACCTCCGCGCCACCGCCGCCATCGGCACTGGTACGGAGATCACGGGCTGGGCTCGCGCGGTTGTCACCGACGCCAATGGCTCGGCTCCCTTCGCCAAGAGCAACGTCGTGCAGACTTGCGACGCCACCTGCGCGAACATCAACCTGACCTCCTCGACCTGGGTTTCCGCGGCTGCCTGGCAACGGCATCGTCGAGATCGTTCCGGTCGGCAATGCCGCCACCCAGGCTTGGGAAATCCTCCAGACGGATACGACGGCCTTTGAAAGCCTGCGCATTCCGTTCATCGTTGCCTACCAGGCCAACACCAGCAGCAACCTGCCGACCCTCGGCACGGCTTCTGCCTCCGGCCACCTGGCTCCGCTGTCCACCACGGCCACGGCGTCCAGCTCGGCTCCGATTCCGCGCTTCGTCGAGGATCCGGCCAACAACAACAAGAACATGTTCACGATCAATGCTTGCGTGACGAACCTGCTCTTCCCGTTCGTTACCAACCAGGGTCCGTTTGACACGGGTCTGGCGATCGCGAACACCTCCAAGGATCCGTTTGGTACGTCCCTCCAGACCGGTTCCTGCACGGTGAACTTCTACGGTTACATCGGCAGCAACAAGGTTTGCTTGGCGTATCCCTCGCCCTCCATCACGGGTGGTGAGCACTTCGCTTGGTCGCTTTCGAGCGGCGGCGCCGTGACGGCTACGGCTGGCTTCCAGGGTTATGTTATCGCCCAGTGCGCCTTCCAGTACGCCCACGGTTACGCCTTCATCAGCGACCTCGGTGCGCAGCGCTTGGCCCAGGGTTATGTTGCCCTGGTGCTCGACTCGGCCATCGGCAGCCGCACTGGCTCGAAGTCGGAAGTCCTTGGTCACTAACCAAGACATCAGCTTCGGCTGATGACTCAATGAGGGGGAGAGCTTCGGCTCTCCCCCTTTTTGCATTTCAGTACGGTTCCTAGTACCTGCCTTTGTGGTAATCTAGAGAGGCTGCTACCCCGCGTCCCACCAGTCGTGTCCCTCGACACAAGGAGGTTTTCTTGCTCTTTCCTCGTTCCACGTTAGCCCTGTTCACCCTCGCCACATTGTGTGCGGGAGCGCTCATGGCCGGCACGGTGATCCAGACGCCCGCCGCATCCAGTGATCCCAACCCGATCGGCACCGCCTACGGAGTAACTCCCCTGGCGGCCGGCCCCACTTTCCCGGCCTCCACAGACACCTATGCGATCTACACACGGCCCACGCTTGCGCCGACCGATGTGACGTATTGGGTGGTCTCCAAGTCGGGAACCTCAATCCTGCGCGTCCTCAACAACACCTTCCAGCCGGTACAAACCGTCAACCTCGGCACGAGCAGCACGGCCGCGGCGATGAGCCCGAACGGGCAGCGTTTCCTGATCATCACAGGCAATACCCTGCGCATCTTCGACGCCGCCACGATCCAGCAACTGCAAATCGGAAACCTCGACATTGGCCTTGCGCCCACCGATGTGGTCATCAGTCCGGACAGCAAGCGCGCCTTCATCATGGATGGGCTGGGCCAGAAAGTGACGGCGGTCGACCTCGCGACCAACACCATCATCGGCACCGCCGGGCGTTCGTGGGCATCAGCAGCGGCTCGATCACCTTTGGCCCGAACGGCATGCTCTACGTCAGCGCACCGACCAACAACAACTCGGTGGTCTACGAGATGAATCCCACGGCGGACCCCGTTGACCTGGCCACCGCGCGCCGCCGCCAGTTCACGGTAAGCGGAAAAGTCGGGAAACTGTACTTCACCCCCGATGGCACGCGGGCCCTGGCTCCCAACGAAAACACGGCCACCGGTGTCGTCCTGTATCTCTTCAATATCGCCGACAGCGGCGGCGGCTCGGTCACGCTGAACAACTCCGAACCGATCGTTGCCGGGGTCACCTTCGACAAGATCTACCTTCTCGGAAATTCACTGGCCTACGCCATCTCGTCGGGCAGTTCGAACCCGGCCCGCAAAATCTACCAGATTCAGATTCCCGACCTTCCGGCCCCCGGCGTGAACCTCTCGCCGCCGATGGTGAGCGAACCGGTGTTCGGCTCGCTCGGTACACCGCAGATTGCCGAAAGCCTCACCTACTCGCGCGAATACCCGCTGGCCAAGAAAATGTGGATCGCCTCGCCGCTGAGCACGCTGCCCAACAGCCTCGTGCCGAGCGTGCTGTACGAAATCGATGTTGCCAGCAAGAACAAGAGTTCAGAAGCCAACCTGCCCTATATTCCCGGCTTCGTGCAGTACGTCGACCCGGTGCAAACGGCCAATACAGCCACGGTAGGCCAAGTTCTTACGGTCAACCCGAATCCCACCAACCTGGGCCTGCTCAGCGTCTCGCTTCCGTTCGGCGTGAAAGTGCTGACGGCCACCGGCGAGCCCATCTTCGGGCTGCCTGTGACGTTTGGAACCAATCTCTCCACAGTCACCTTTGAAGGCGGCAACACGGCGACGACCAATGCCGAAGGGTTCGCTTTCGTGCGCGTCAGGACGCCGAACGTGCCGGGGTCATTCAGCATCACAGCCACGCCCTCGGGCAGCAGCTTCACCACCGGCTTTTCGTTTTCTGTGGGCGGCGGCACGGGTGGTGGCGGCGGCGGTGGCGGCGGTGGCGGCGGCGGCCCGGTCGGCTCCTCGATCGAAGTGCTCAGCGGCGACGGCCAGATTATCGCCTCGGGCAATCCCTCACCCTATCCGATGAAGGTGCGGGTGGTGGACGCCGCGGGCAATCCGCAATCGAACGTAACGGTAACCTGGACGATCACACAAGGCGTAGGCTTCCTGCTGGAAGGCACCCTTGCCAGCGACGGCACCACAACGCGCACGACCACCACGGACGCCGCGGGAATCACGCAGAACCTCTTCCAAACCACGCCCGTCACCAGCGACTTCGGGCAAGTGGCCACGCAAACCGTGGTCAACGTCAGCACGGTGGCAGGCAGCGTCAACATGTACATGACCAACATCGCGCTGATCATTTCCGGATCTCCTCCTGGACCGATCGACGCGCAGATCCGCTTGAACGGGGCGGACTTCTTCGATCCGGAACCTTCGGATTACACCATTCGCGGCAAGGTCGGCGAGACGATCAACGGCGCGGTGAAAGTCCGTTTCACCTATCCGTTCCCCGGTTCGGGACCGATTCCCAACGCGGGCATCCAAATCGAAAACCTGCAGGACCTCGCTTCCGGTCCAGGCATCAAGTGCATCCCCAAGCCCGTGCCCTTGAGCGGCAATGATGGCGTCGCTGTCTGCGACGCTCAGTTGATCGGCAGAGCAGGCCAGGGCGCGTTCAAGCTCATCATGGGCGCCAACCGCGAGCGCTCGATCAGCCTCATCGTGAGCCCGGGCGACCCGACGAATCTCGCCATCGTGCAAGGCAACGGCCAGTCAGTGAAACCGGGCGAGACGGCGACAGCGGCATTCCAGGCGCGTGTCACCGACGCCGCCGGAAACGGCTTGCAGGGCTACACCGTGCGCTGGCAGATTCTGTCGGGCGCGGCCAACTTTGTCACCTCCGGCAATACCTTCCAGGACACTACCTCGAATGCCAGCGGCATTGTCGCGGTGAACGTCAAGGCGGGCAACACGCCCGGACCGGTGCAGATCCGGGCCCAACTGCTGGTGGGCACGCAGCCGGCGGCCAACTTCAACATGACCATCGTGCAGACGGCCACCACGCTGCGCAAGCCGACAACGGGCAGCGGGGACAACCAGAGCGCGTTTACCAATGCCAACTTCCCCACGGCCCTGGTGGTGGAAGTGCTCGATGCCTCCAGTCTGCCGGTGCAGAACGCGAGCATCGAATGGTCCATCGTGAGCGGAGCGGGCACGCTCACCGGCACCACGCCGACGCTGACCGGCGCTTCGGGCCGCGCCCAGATGACGGTGCGGGCCGGATCAACCGCGGGCACTATTACGGTGCGCGCCGCCATCGGCAACCTGGCTCCGGTGACGTTTACCCTTACCGTAAACCTGCCCGGGCCGGTGATCGGCCTGAACAGCTTCCGCAACACGGCCAGCGGGGAGTTCGGCGCATTGACGCCGGGCGGCCTGGTGACCATCTCCGGCGACGGCATCGCCCAAGGGCTTGTCGGCGCCGTGACGGCCAATACGCTCATCGGACCGTGGCCGACGCGCTTGAACGGCGTCGAGGTCCAGTTCGGCAACACGCTGGCGCCCATCTACCGCGTGGCCAACATCGACGGCATCCAGTCGGTGACCGTCCAGGCTCCGTACGATCTTGTGCCTGGATCGCCGGTCGCCGTGGTCGTCCGCTCCGGCGGCGGCTCCTCAACGGTAAACGGTGTTCCGGTGGTGGATTACCAACCGGGCCTGTTTGAAACCATTGACCAGAACAACCGCCGCTATGCGGTGGCCATCCGTCCCAACGGCACCTACGTGACGCCGGAAAACCCCGCCCGCACGGGTGAGGTGATCCGCGTGTTCGTGACCGGCATCGGTCAGACAACCCCGGCGATCGCGGCCGGACAAACCGGCTCCGGCCAGCGTGTCCTCGCCGAAGTCGTGGTGGGCCTGAACGATCAGGGAGTGCGGCTGGTGTCGGCCACCTACGCCATGAACCTCACGGGCCTCTACGAGATCGCCTTTGAGGTGCCGGCTGTGTCGCAGACGGGCAACGACCGGCCCCTGGCCGTGATCGTGGTCCGCAACAACGGGCAGTTCGTCTATGGCAATGGTTCCACCATCGCCATCAGCCAGTAACCACCCGGCAATCGGAACAAAGAGAGCGCCGCTTCCCCAACCGGGAAGCGGCGCTCTTTTGCCAACCGGCAAAGCTGCCAGAAACTGTTAGCTGACCGTCCCGCCGCCCATGCGCATGAGGCGGGCAATCTCAACGGCGGTAATGTCGGGATTGTAGAGCGTCCACTCGACGCTGAAGTTCTCCTTCACGCCATTGCCGAGGTCGGCGCTGATGTAGTGGAAGGTGCGGTGGCCGCCAACATTGTTGATCACGTCGTCCCAATACTCAAACTGAATGCCGGCACTGGGAATGCCCAACTTGTCGAGGCGGTCCTTCACCATGGAGATGGCATCGTAGTCAAAGTCAGCAGCATCGGCGGCCAGCGGGAGCGACAACTCGTAGTTCACCCCAAACGCTTCAGCCGGACCTCCCGAACCAGGCGCATCCACCGTGACAATATATTGCTTCGTGCCGCTCGTTCTGCCAGAATCCTGCCCCGTGAGTTCCTTCACTGAAACCTGGCCCGCCGAGGCGCCAACCACCTTAGCCAGCCGGGCGCGGAGCTCCAGTTCGCCATCTGAGAGCGTGGTGGCTGTGGAAGCGCCCAAGGTGGCCGTGGTTGTCGAAGAGGACTGACTGGTGGTGGAAGAAGACTGGGCGGTGGCGCCCGACCCACTTGTGTCACTCAAGGCATTGGTCAGATCCCGTTGAAAATTCGTACCTTGGCTCGACCTTCCGCCCGCCGCGGCTCCGGTCCCCGTGCTCTGGGCGGCGCTGGCGGCGGCCCCCGACCTGGAAACCGAACCTTCCGGATCGCCCACCCGGCGCAGACGGCCCTCCATCAAATCACCAAACGAGTACGGGATATATGGCGTGCGCGTTGTCTCAACCATCTTGGCTCAAACTCCCTGCCGCATGCGGCGGCACGGCGAATGAGAGCACGCCAGGAACCAGAAAGCGTAGAACGAACGTCTACTGTTCGGGGTTCTTGTGGACCTCTTTGCCGCTGGGCTTTGTCTTGATGCCGCTCGCCAGGTCGGCCGGAGGCAAGTCAAAGGTGACGACAACTTCATACACCTGACCCGTAGGCTGGGCGATGACCTTGATCACCTGGTCAGGGTTCTTTTGCGGCGAGGGGGGATTGTAGGCGATCATCATGCTCGTGCTCTTGCCGGATTCGATCTTGTCCGAAAGAAGTTTTACGGAAAGCCCAGGCAGATCCGGCACCACCGGCTGCAGCGTGATCTCACCGGGAAAACGGCTGTCGAAGCGCACGTTCACCGAGGTCGGCACATGGCTGGAGAGCATCACCTGCTTGTCGCTGGCGCGGACCATTTCGCGCAACTGCTCGGGCTTCACCCAGTCATTCGGATTGAGTCCCGACGGAGCGCTCGACATCTCCACCGGCTTGCCGTCCACACAATCCTTGCGGTGCATGTGGCCGAAACGGCCGGCTTCGATGCCCTGGCAGGGGTCGTAGGGGACGACATACCAGAACCACTCGTTGTTTTCGAGCTTCCACAGCGAGGCCATGGGACGCGGGACGCTGTCGATGCGGCCCAGCGGCGTGAGCAGCTCCCAGGGAACCTCCACCAGTACACGGGCCTTCGTGAAGGCCGCATCCTCGTAGTGAATGTTGGCAATTTTGAACGACTTGTATTTCGGCTTGTCGGCGGCGAAGAAGGTCTCCTGGCTATCCTCGGCCACCACCTGCATGGCCTGGCGGAACTTGCCGTCCACATGCGATTGGTAGAACAGGGTCACGCGGGCGCGCAGCGCGGCATCCACGTTCGGCGGGGCCGTCTGAAAAATGGTGGCATTGCCCTGGGCAAACAGGGCCGAGCACGACAGCGCAAGCAAGCAAACGAAGTACCGCATATTGTTAGTGTAACTGACGCTTCCAAGCCGGAATCGTTTCGCTGCGTGCTAGCCTACCTGCTGATGGCGTTTGAGAAAGTGGCCGCGCCCGGCGCGGTGGCTCCCGGCGAGATGGTGGAGATCCGGCGCGGCGAACAGCGCATGGTGCTGTGTCATGCCGGCGGCGAGGTGCGGGCGATCGACGGCTCCTGCCCGCACGCCGGAGGTCCGCTGGCGCAGGGGGCGCTGCACGGGACGGCGATTGTCTGCCCGTGGCATGCCTGGGAGTTTGACTGCCGCACGGGGGAGCACGACTTCAATCCGCGCGTCCGTCTGCAAACCTATCCCGTCGAGGTGCGCGGCGACGGCATCTATGTGGACTGCGACTGAGCGCCGTGCCCGAACTGCCTGAAGCTGAGACGATCGCCCGGAGCCTGGCGCCGCTGGTGGAGGGGCGGCGCATTCTGAACGCCGAGTTTCCCGGCCGCCGTGTGCTGCGCGGACCGATGCCGGAACTGGCCGGCCGCGTCATCCGCGCCGTCGAGCGCCATGGCAAGCGCATCCTGCTCACGCTCGATGAAGGCGCGCTGCTGGTGTCGCTGGGCATGACGGGCGCACTGCTCGTCGACACCGTGCCCGGCGCCTACACGCGGGCGGTGCTGACGTTGGAGGGCCGGCTGCTGGTGTTTGACGACATCCGCCAGTTTGGCAACATCCGCTACCTCGCCGAGGGCGACGACTCGCTGGGACCCGATCCGCTGGAAATCAACGTGGCCGAGTTCCTCGCCCGGCTGCGCGAACGGCGCACGCGCATCAAGCCGCTGCTGCTCAACCAGGCGTTCCTGCGCGGCATCGGGAACATCTACGCCGACGAAGCGCTGCACCGCGCCGGCATTCACCCCCAGCGCGCCGCGGCAAGCCTTTCCAGGGCGAGGGCCGAACGTCTGCACGCGGCTATTGTCGAACTGCTGCGCGAAGCCATAGCCCATCGCGGCTCGTCGGTGTCCGATTATGTGGATGCGAAGGGCGAGCGCGGCGGCTTTCAGTTGCTCCACCGCGTCTATCGCAAGCAGGGGCAGCCGTGTCCGGCGTGCGGCACGCCCATCCGGCGCATCGTGCTGGCGCAACGCGGGACGCACTTCTGCCCGCAGTGCCAGCGGTGACAGGGGACGCGGCGTCTACGCCTGGGCCACCAGTTCCTCGCGCAGGCCCAGCAGGCGCAGGCCGCGGTCGATCCACATCTTGGTGAGCTTCTCCTGCAGGCTGTTCTGGCCCAGGCGCTCGCGGAGGCAGCCGAAGTCGACGTTGTCGAGCGGCTGGTCCTGGTTGAAGCAGCTGAAGACGACGCGCTCTTTCCCCGTGGCCGGGTCTTTGTGCCGCTGCAGGCACTGGGCGCAGATCTCCTTCATCATGCACTGCATGGGCGAGTTGATCGAGCCGATGGCCTGGTGCGACTCCATGAACATGCCCTTGAGCACGGTGTGGCGGGCGGCGCCCACGGCGGCCATCATGCGGTCAGAGCCGATGGCGATGAGGCGGTGGACCTCTTGCAGGCGGATCGGCTCATTGAACTCCGAGCCGTACCAACGGATGGCCTCGACGATGTTGCCGACAAAGCTGCGGTCGCCGGGACGCGAGGGCTGGAAGCCGGGGGCTTCGTCGCAGCACCAGACGATGCAGTCGGCGGCGCGTTCGATTTCGTCCACCTTGTAGCGGTCGATCACCTTCTTGTAGCCGGCGAAGTAGATGACGCGCGAACCGTGCGCGCGCAGCGTCTGGCCGATGGAGAAGAGCACGGCGTTGCCGAGGCCGCCGCCGACGAGCGTGACGGTCTCGCCGGCGGGCGTCTCCGTGGGCGCGCCGGTGGGCCCCATCAGGACGACGGGCTCGCCGGGGGTGAGCGTGGCGCAGAGGTCGGAGGAGCCGCCCATTTCAAGGACGATGGTGGAGAGCAGGCCGCGCTCGCGGTCCACCTGCGCCCCGGTGAGGGCCAGGCCTTCCATGGCGAGCGTGGTGCCTTCGATGCGGTGGGCGCGCGTTTCGAAGTTCTGCAGGCGGTAGAACTGGCCGGGGTGGAACGCCCGCGCCGCCATCGGCGCTTCGACCACCACCTCGACAATGTTCGGCGTGAGGCGGATGACCTCTTTCACGTGCGGACGCAGTTCGTGGTTGAGCCGTTCGAGCAGCGCCGGAGCCGTGGGATGGGTGGGCGGCTGCGAGAGCAGGCGGCGGTGGATCACGGGCGCGCCGAGCTTGGCGCTGGCCATGGCCTTCACCACGTTGCCGGCGAACGAGGGATGAAGGTCGCCGAAGAACGAAATGGCCCGGCCGTCGGGGCGGACGCTGGTGAGCACGCCGGGCTTATCGGGCTTGGTGTGGTCGACGGGCTTCATCGGCGTGCCGTCTTCATCGAGGGCGCGGAAATACTTGCCGTCGAGGGTGAACGAGTGCGGGTCTTCGCGCTGGGCCACGGTGTTCGGCTGCGTGCCGGCGGCGACGAGAATGGCCTTGGCGGCGAGCGTCACGCGCTCCCCGGTGGGGCGCAGTTTGCCCGCGGCCTCATCCCAGGCCTGCTTTTCGCAGGTGAGCGAGGCGGCGTGGCCGAAGCGGTCGACGCCGACCGAAACCGGCGAGAGGCCTTCGCTGAACCAGATGCCCTCCTCCATGGCCAGCCGCACCTCTTCGTGGTTGAGCGTGTAGCTGGGCGAATCGATCAGGCGGCGGCGGTAGGCGATGGTAGCGCCGCCCCAGGAGTGGAGCAGCGGCAGATAGTAGGGCTCGCGGCCTTCGCTTCGCGCGGCTTCGTCCTCGAGTTGCAACTGGCGGGCGTGCGAGAGGAACTCTTCGGCGATCTCGCGCTCCTCCTCGTTCCAGAAGCGGCGCACCTCGTCCTCGCCGCGCTCCCGCACGAGCACGTCGTAGCGGGCGGCAAACTTCTTCACCTGGCGCGGATAGTAGGCGAGCGATTCGGTGGCCGTGTCGATGGCCGTGAGTCCGCCGCCGATGACGACCACGGGCATGCGCATCTGGAGGTTGGCGATGGAGGCTTCCTTGGCCGCGCCGGTGAGCTGCAGGGCCATGAGGAAATCGGAGGCCTGGCGCACGCCGCGCGACAGGCTGTTCGGCATGTCGATGACGGTCGGGCGTCCGGCGCCGGCGCAGAGGGCGATGTGGTCGAAGCCGAGGTCGAAGGCGGAGTCGGCGGTGAGGGTGCCGCCGAAGCGCACGCCGCCGAACATGGAGAACCCGGTGCGGCGTTCCAGCAGCAGGCGGATGATCTTGAGGAAGTTCTTATCCCAACGGACGGTGATGCCGTATTCGGCCACGCCGCCGAAGCCGGCCATCACGCGGTCGTCAAGGTCTTCGTAGAGCCGCTTCACGTCATGCACGGGTTCGCAGGGAACGCGCAGGCCGTGGTGTTCCACGCCGGAGATGTGGGCGGGCAGGGGCTCGATCTTGAGGCCGTCGATGGCGGCCACCGTGTGGCCTTCCTGCAGCAACTGGTAAGCCAGCGTGTAGCCGGCCGGGCCGAGGCCGACGATGAGCACCTTGTAGCCGTTGTAGGGCAGCGCGTGCGGCCGCGCGTGGTTGAGCGGATTCCAGCGCGTGAGCAGCGAGTAGATCTCAAAGCCCCAAGGCAGCTCAAGAACATTCTTCAGCGCCCGCGTCTCGGCCTGGGGAATGTTTACGGCGTCCTGCTTTTGGAAGATGCAGGCCTTCATGCAGTCGTTGCAGATGCGGTGGCCGGTGCCGGCGGCGAGCGGGTTGTCGATGGCGATGATGGCCACGGCGCCCAGCGGCTGGCCGGCCACCATGGCCTCGTGCATCTCGGAGATCTTCTCATCAAGCGGGCAGCCGGCGAGTGTCACGCCAAAGACGCTCTTCTTAAACGAGCCGTCCTTTTCGTAGAGCCCCGTGCGGCAGGAGTCCTTGGCCTGATTGTGGCAGTGGATACAGTAGTCGGCTTCGTCGAGCGCGCCCGTGGTGGAGTAGCCGTGGTCGGTGAGATGAAATCCCTGCCGTCTGCGCCATTCTTCTTCCGGCAGTCGGAACTTGTCGATGGCGCCGGAGGCGACTGGGCTGGTGAGGGTTTCGATCTCCACCAAGCGGTACATGTCCACCTTCTCCGGCTTCTTGAAGAGCACGCCCTTCTTGTGCGCGCGGCGGCCCTCGGGCGTGTGGAGCGCCCAGGCGGCGTATTGCGCGGCGATGTTGAGCTGGCTGGCGTGCGAAGCGGCGTCGAGGAGCCAGCCCTCGACGGCCCGCGCGTAGGAGTCTTCGGTCAGCGCGCCGCCGATGAGCTCTTCGAGCTTCGCCTGAATGGCCGGGACGTCGAGCGCCGCGGCATCGGCGGGCTTAATGGCGAGCACCTGTTTGCCGCGCTGGACGAACTTCCGCTTGACGGCCAGCAGCGGGGCGAGCGAGTTGTACTCGGCGCGCAGGGCGTTCAGTTCGCGGTGGATGCCGAACATCTCGCCAAGGAAATCCTCGAACAGGGGGCTTAGCTCAAGAATCAACTCCGAGCGTTCCTTGAGAGAAAGCGCGGCGGGATTGGCGCGCGCTTCGGCCAGGCGCCCGGCCAGCGCCGCGGAGGACTCACGCAGAGAGTCGAGGAAGGCGGCGTCGACGCGGGCCAGTCCTTCGGTGGAATACAAATCCTCAAAGTGGAGGTCGAATGCCAAGACAAGGGCGGGGTGTTCGGTCATGCTGATCCTGTTGGAATAATGCACATGGAGGGCCACAACTCCCCTCTTCTTCTCAGGATGGCACACACCCGGCCGGGGTTACCGCAACGCCTGTAAATCGAGCTTCAGGGAGCGCTTCGCAGGACGAAAGTGTATGCATTCACAAGGTCGTCCGGGCTGGCCGCGGGGGCGAGCAGGACGCGGTAGCTGCCGGGCGCCAGATCGCGCGCCAACACGCGGAAACTAAGGCTTGTTGCCCCTTCCGTCGCGGTGGCTGTGCGGCTTACTACCTCCTGGCCGGCGGCGGCCTGGAAGCGGACGGAGTATTCTCCAGGGGGAAGGGGCGCGTCGAGAGCGAGCTTCCAGTCCACCTCCCGCGTGCCGGGCGGCAATGTGACCGTACGTGGCGCATCGGACCGGGTGCCGGGTGTGAGCAGCACGGCGAACGAGGGAATTGCGGCAGGGCTGGGTGATGTCGCCAGCGGGGTGGGTGGGGTTTCGACAGGGGCTGTCCAGCGCATGGCCACAATGCCGACAATTACGGCAGCGGCCGCGGCGAACCAGAACGGCACGGGGGAGCGGCGGCGGGCCATGGCGGCAGGGCCGGCGAATTTCCGCGCCGCTACAAGCCGGTGCTGCTGGCCGGTTTGGGTCAGGTAGGCGTCCACCTGCGCGGCCTCGGCCGGGCTGAGTTCCCGCCGTGCCCGCGCGTCGATCCACTCGGCCTCAAACTCGCTCAGTTCATCACTGAGATCGGCCTCGCGGAGCAGACGGTCAGCAAGGGCGGCCTGCTCCGCATCCGGGAGGCTGCCTGTCAGATAGCGGCGAAACAATTCTTCATGCGAGCCTGGATTCCCCATCCCGTGCTCAGCACCCTTTCTTTACAAAGTGACGATTCGTAGAAAGCATCACGCTGAGCTCCCTGTGCCCGGAGCCCCGAGCCGGTCGCGCAGGCAAACGTCCAACTTTTCCCGCAGCCGTAAGGCCCGGTTGCGCAGAGCGTTTAAGCCGATGCCCAGCCGCTCAGCCATCCTCTGGCGCGACTGAATTCTCACCTGGCGGTCACCTTGATAATATTCCAGCAGGAAATCGCGTTCCTCGGGGGTCAGGACTTCCCGCAGGCACTCCTCCAGGCAGTTGGCCTCAAACTCGGCGTCGGGCCCGCCGTTGCTCTCCGAGGTCCGCGTGAGGGCCCAGGCGTTGTAGGCGCGCTGCTGGCGGATTTGCACGGTCACCGACTCTTTGGCCAGCAAACGGGCGACCCCGGCGGCATACTGCTCGATGTTGTGCACCGGCTCGCCTTCTTCCAGGCGGCGGGCGACGCGGTTCAGGGCCTCGTCGGCGCGCTCGTCGGGGAACGGGCAGCGCTCCCAGGTGAAGTAGCGCACCAGGCGCAGGCGCAGGCTCTCATACCGCAGCGCGGCCTCTTCGCGGGAAGGCGCAAAGGCAGCGAGCAGGCGTTCAAAAGCCTCCCCGGATAGAGCCCATGGGTTGCGGCGCTCGGGCGGCGAACTCACGACATCCCTCTCTCAACGCCAATCTCCTCCGATGAGAAACGGCGCCCAGTAATAAGCATGAGTCCAACGGGAGTCGTTGCGCAAGGTAAGTTGTGCCCGGCGGAGGGCGGCTGAGGGGGAGAGACGGCGGGTGAGCAGGCCCTGGTAGAAGTGGCGCATCAACTCGGCCGTGGCGCGGTCCTGCACGTTCCACAGGCTGGCCACCACGGTGCGGGCTCCGGCATAGAAGAAAGCACGGGCGAGACCCACCGGACCTTCGCCGGCCACCTCGCGGCCGAGCGCCGTCTCGCAGCCGGAGAGCACCACCAGGCGCGAGCGCAGGGGCATGCCATAGATGTCGGCGAGAGTGAGCTGGCCGCCGCCGGCGAGGGCGATGCGGGCCAGGGCGGGGTGTTCGGATTCGGCGCGGGCGTGGGTGGCCAGATGGAGGATGGAGGCGCCGAGGATGGACGGCTGGAGGAGGGCGGCGCGGGTGGCGTCCGGGCCGGTAAGGGCGCGGGCGGCCGGGGCGAGCTTGCGGATGGCCCGCGCTTCCAGGGCGGTCATGGGCAGGGGGGCCCAGTTGGCATCGAAGGCGGGATCGGCGACGATGGCCAGGCCCGAGCCTGCCGTCCCCGAGGCGGGCCGCGAGCGCAGTTGCAGGGCGACCGAGGCCGAGGGCAAGGTGACCACCTCGGCGCGATCGAGCAGCAGCCCGCCGGCCAGGGGCAGGGCCGCGAACGGCAGTTGATGCAGTGGGCCGTCGGGGATGATGAGCAGCCGTTTGGCGCGGATGTGGCGCGCCAGCGGGACTAGAAGCGCGTCGCTGAGAGCGCGGGCGGCGGCGCTCAGCGTGGCATCGGCGGCGGCGATGCGGGCGGCGCGGGCTTCGGCGGTTTCCCCGGGCTTGGCGTCGCCGCGCGCGGTGAGGGCTTGCCGGTAGCGGCGCACCTGCGTCTCCAGAACGGAGCGCGCCGGCAGCGGGATCACCTGAACCTGGCCCTCCGTGAGCAGCCAGGCGTGGCCGCGGTCGTCGCCGGCGAAATACTCGATGAGGGCGGTATCGGGGTCGAGAAGCTGCCCACGGATGGCGGCAACAGTGGCCGGTGCGGCGTTGCCGGCTGTGTTGCCCGCGCGCAGCTTGGCATCGAGCGCTGCCCAGCGATGGAGAAGCTCATCGGCGGCCTTTGTGTTGCGGCGTTCCACGGCGGCGCGGATCTGGCGCTCCAGGGCGCGCCGCTCGCCCGCTCCTGCCTCGGGCAGGGCGATGCGCTCGTCACTAACGGCATCAAGCAACACGCGGGCGCGGCTGCGTTCGCTGGTCTCCAGGGCGGCCTCGGTCAGCCCGCCCTCCAACTGCAGGGCGATGAGCTGAGCGTAGAGCTGGCGCTGGGTGGCAAAGTAGCTGGTGCGGAGCTCGTTGTTCGAAAGGGCGGCGCGCGTGGTCTCCGACAGCTCGACGGCCTGGGCGGCGTAGGCCAGCGCTTCGGCGCGATCGCCGCGCGCCCCGGCAATGCGCGCCAGCACGGCCAGCGTGGCTGTTTCCCCGGTGCGGTTGCCCGTCGCTCGCTGCAGCGCCAGCGACTCACGGGCGGAATTGAGCGCAGCCGTCCAGTCGTCGCCGGCACGCTGCGCTTCGGCAAGGCGCGTCAAGGTGAGCGCGATGCCGTACTTATCGTCGACGGCGCGCTTGCTGGCAAGCGAAGCCTGGTAGGACTCAATGGCGGCGGCAAACTGGCCCCGTGCGGCGGCGAGGTCGCCCTGATTGTGGCGGACGTAGGCGATGCCGCGGTTGTCCTTGGCTGCCGTGAGCAGTTCGAGGGCGCGGCTGTACTCGACCGCCGCCGCGTCATGCCGTCGTGCGGCAAACTGCAGCATGCCGAGGTTGCTGCGCGTGTAGCCTTCGCCGGCCGCATGCTTGGCCTTCTGCCAGAGCGGCAGGGCCTGCCGGTAGCGCTCTTCGGCTCGGGCGGGCTCGCCCAGCGACATCAGCGCCAGGCCTGTGGCGTTGAGCACGTCGGCCTGTCCGGCGATGTTGTTCTGCTCACGCCACAGGGCCAGCGCGCGGTCGTAGGAAGCGAGGGCGGCTTCGGCGTCGCCCCAGGTCCAATGGGTAATGGCGATGGCGTAGTGGGTGTAGCCGAGACCGACGGTGTCGTTCAACTCGGTGCGGATGGCGAGGGCGCGCTGGAAGAGCGGCAGGGCGTCGTCGTTGGCGCCGATGGTCCAATAGGCGCTGGCCAGGTTGTGCGCGGTGAGGGCCTCGTCGAAGCGCTCGCCGGTGGCTTCGCGCAGGGCGAGGGCTTTGCGGTAGAGTTCGATGGCCGCGGCAGGGTCGTTGGCGGCGATGGCACGGGCCTGTTTGTAGAGAGCGCTGGCTTCGAGGGAGCGGGGGTCACGTGCCGTTTGGGGGGGCGCTTGCGGGGCCGTGGCGGGCGGCTGCGCCAGCAGGTGCAGGGCGGTGAGCAGGGCGCAGGCAAGCCGCTTCACGGGGTTAGTGTAGCAAGGCTGCCCGCACCCCCTACCTCCGCCCGCCCTTGGCCTTCTGGGCGAGGATGGTCTCGACAATGCCATTGGGCGAGGCGTCGGTGGGGATGAGGTTGAAGTTGCGGCCGTTGGCGAGCTCAATGTGGAAAGCGCGGCGGCCCTGGATGGGCAGGCGGTTGGTTTTCACCTCGCGGACCGACGACCAGGGGGCGCGGAAATTGTCGGCGCGCGTGGAGCGGGACAGGAACGAGACGCCGTCGGCATGCAGCGTCAGCGTGCCTTCGCAGGCCGACCACGCCTGGTTCATCATGAACTTGCTGGTGTGGTCATGGATGACGTTCCAGGTCTCGATGGCCGCATCGCCGGAGGGCGTGGGGGACGGCGTGGGCGTGGGCGCGGCCTGGGCCTCCACGGAAAGGGTGGCCGTGGCCGTGGTGGCGCCGCCCGGACCGGAGGCGGTCAGCTTGGCGTAAGTGGATCGTGAGGGACGAATGGTGCGCTCGCCCTGGTGCTCCACGCCGCCCAGCCCCTCGATGATCACCTGCGCCGCGCCGGTGACGGCCCACTTGAGCGTGGTTTGCTGGCCGGCGCGGATGGTGGGCGGATCGAACACGAAGTAGCTCACCTCGATGCGCGGCGCGGGCGCGGGAGTAGGAGCCGGCGTGGGCGTGGGGCCGGGAATGGGACCAGGCGTTGGACCGGGTTGCGGGGAGGGCCCAGGTGCCGGATCGGGCCGCGGCGTCGGGCCGGGCCGTGGCGAGGGAGCCGGAACAGGGCTTGGTGTGGGGCCAGGCGTGGGGCCGGGCGCCGGCCCAGGCTCCGGTTCTGGGGAAGGGCTGGGCGAGGGGGACGGGATGGGGTCCGTATTCAGGCTCACCACCAGCGTGCGTTCATCGGCTGAGCCATCGGGGCCGGCGGCCTTCATGGTGAACTGTTGCGTCGAGTCGATGCGGACGCTGGTGTTGCCCTCGGGGCGGACGGCGGTGCCGTTGATGCTCACCTGCGTGGCGTTGTCAACGTTCCAGCTCAACTGGGCGTTGCCGCCGGGGGCGATGGGATTGGGGTTTGCCTCGAACCGGGCGATGCGCACAGGGCCGCCCGCGGGGCCTTCGGGTTCCGAGGCGCCACGCCGGTAGGCCACGACAACAGCCACCGTGAGCAGCAACAGCACGGCCGCCGCCAGTGGCAGCATCCACTTCGGCCAGGACTGCTTGGGGGGCACCGGCTTGGGCGGCGCGTAGGCGGGGCCTGGGGCTGGATGGGGTGTGGGGTGAGGCTGGGGAGAGGGCGAGGCCTGCGGTCCGGGCGCTGCTCCGGGCTTGGCCGTGCCGGTGAGCGCGGCCTGGAACGCGCCCATGTTCTGGAAGCGTTTGTCTGATTCGAGGCTGAGCGCCGCGAGCAGGATGGCTTCCTCTTTGCGTGGGATATCGGCGCCTAGCGCGGACGGCGGATCGAGTGCCACGCCCGCAAGCCGGTCAGGCGCCGGCGGCGGCATGCGTCCGGTGAGGGCGCGGTAAAACGTGCTGCCGGTGGCGTAGACGTCGGTCCACGGGCCCTGCTTGCCGCGCTCCTGATACTGCTCGGGGGGCGTGTAGCCGCCCTTGAAGATCATGCTCATGTTCTGGCTGGCCTGGCCCAGGGCCTGCCGGGCTGCGCCAAAATCGATCACCTTCACCATGCCGTTGCGCATCAGGTAGATGTTGTCCGGGCTGATGTCGCGGTGCAGGAAGCTGTGCGAGTGAACCTCGCGCAGGGCATCCATCACCGGCGTCATGATGCGCAGCGTGGTCGCCCAGTCGACCCGCCCTCCGCGGCGTTCGATGAACTTGAGGAAGGTGATGCCGTCGAGGAATTCGAGCACCATGTAGGCGGTGCCGTTTTCAGGAAAGAAGTTTTCCACGCTGACCACGTTGGGGTGGTCCTTGAACTTGCGCACGATGCGCGCCTCATCGAGGAATCGTTCCAGCCCCCAGTCGTAATGCATCTTGGCGTTGCCCGAATAGGGCACCACGGTGGGGTCCGAACCGGTGCGGATGGCGACGCCTTGCGGGAAGTATTCCTTGATGGCCACCTTGGCGTCGAGCAGCATGTCGAAGCCGATGTAGGTGATGCCGAAGCCGCCGTGGCCGAGCACGCGGCCGACGACGTACTGCTGTTTGAGGATCGTGCCCGGCATCAGGTAGAGAGGCGACTCGGGCGTGGTGCCCGCCACGTAGCCGCACCGCTCGCACTGCGGCGTGCCGGTGAGCGGCTCCATGCAGCCCATGCAGTGCTGATTCGCGTCGAACAACTAGCTCGGTCCTCCTGACTTGATGCGCGGCAGCGGCCGCTCGGTCTTGGGCAGTTCGATGGACGAGGCGGTTTGGAGCCTGGCCGGCTGCGATTGGGGCGCGGGAACCGGCGCGGGAGGCGGCGCCTCGTGAACGCGCAGGGCGATGGCGGAGTAGTTGTCGTGGCCCGAATAGGAGCGGGAGCGCAGGCGCGTCTCCAGTCCCTTCAACCAGCCTTCGGCCGTGGATGAGCGGGCGAGTTCCACCTCCATCTCCGTTTCGTTCACCAGTTCCCATAAGCCGTCGCTGGCCATGAGAAATGAGTCGCCGGGTATCAAGTGTACCGCTTCCGGGGCGAGGCTGGCTTCGAGCGTTTCGCCGCCGGCGAGGCTGCGCAGCAGCTTGTTGCGGTCTTCGTGAAAGCGGATTTGCTTGGCGGTGATCTGTCCGGCGTCGGCGAGCGATTGGGGCACGCTGTGGTCGCGCGTCTGGTGGCGCAGGCGGCCGGCGCGGAACCAGTAGAGGCGGGAATCGCCGGCGTGGGCCCAGAGGGCCTGGCCGCCGCCGGCCACGAGCAGGACGATGGTGGAATTCATCGCCGCCAGGTAGGGGTTCTGGCCGCGTTCTGCGAGCACGGCGCGGCGGGCCGATTCGAGGTAAGTGCGCAGGGCCGGCTCGGAGCATTCGGCGAATTGAGCGTAGCTCTGCAGCACGTTGGTGGCGGCGATGCGGGCGGCGGTCTCGCCTCCGCCATGGCCACCGAGGCCGTCGCAGAGCACCCAGCAGCCGCCTTGCCCTTCGGCGGCAAAGCGGGCCTCGTCCTGATTCACCTCGCGGCCGCCGGCGCTGCTCAGCACGGCTGTGTCGAAGGCGAGGGCGGCTGCGCTCATGAGTTTCGCTCCAGGCGGAAGGCGACGCGCTCGTCGGCCAGCCGGATCTCCTCGCCCGTTTGCAGTTCCCGCGGTTCGCCCGGCTTCAGCCGCTCGCCGGTGCCGAGAAAGGTGCCGTGCGAAGAGTAGGTGTCTTCCACCATCACGCGGCCCTGATCAAAATAGACGCGGCAGTGGCGCTTGCTGATGCCCGGCGTGCCGGCGGCGAAGACGACGTTGGAAACGGCCGCGTCGCGCCCCAGCGTCAGGCCCTGGACGAGCAGCGGCAGGCGCTGCCCGGCATATTCGCCGGCAAGGCCGAGCAGCGTCACGCGCGGACGCACGACGGGCTTGGCCGCCTGCTGCTGCGGCATGTTCTGCAGGGGCGGCGGGGGCGGCTGGTGCTGCTGGGGCTGTTGTTGCGGCTGTGGCTGCTGCTGCGGCTGCTGCTGCGGCGGATGCGCGGCAAAGCGCCGCTGGGTGACGGCCGTGGCAATCGCCGGGGCCACCTTCTTGCGCACCACCACCGCGCCCACCACGAGCGTGGCCAGCAGCAGCAGAATCTGCGCCGCCAGGATGACGCCGCCGAAGCCGCTGCTCGTCGAGCCGCCCGTTTCGCAGACGCTGTCGAAGGCTTCATAGCGCACGCTGAGGCGGTCCAGCTCAGGCAACAGTTCGCGGATGTCCACGCTCCAGCCGATGCCGTCGGCTTCGGGCACGCGCACCGGATTGCCGCGCGAATCGAGCACCGTCACCAGCGCCTTGGTGACGTTGACGCCCACCACGCGGCCGCAGCTGTCAAACAGCGGCCCGCCGGAGTTGCCGGCGTTGATGGACGCGTCGGTCTGGATCAGCTTCACGCTCTCCTGGCCGTTGCTCACCGAGCGCGTGTCCATTTTGCTGATGACGCCCTTGGTGATCGACGAGCGGAAGAGCCCCTCGCTCTTGGCCATACGGCCGGCCGCGCCGGGGTAACCCACGGCCCACACGTCCATGCCCTCGCTGAGGGAAGGGAAGCGGGCAAAGGCGACCGGCTTTACCTGCACGGGTTTGTCGAGCCGGAGCACGGCGAGGTCCTTGGTTTGCGAGCTCCAGAGCACAGTGGCCGGCTGCAGGTCTTCCTTCGTGCGGCCGGCCAGGACCACCTTCTTCGTGACGCCTTCGGGCAGCATGCAGCAGACATGCCAGTTGGTGACGATGTGCGTGGTCGTGACGAAGAAGCCGGTGCCGGTGCTCGATCCGGTGGATTCGTTGGCGCCCTGGTAGGCGAGGATGATGAGCGGCGTCTGGCTCTTCATTTCGGCCACCGGGGGGGCGGCCCGCAGGGGGGGCGCGACGACGGCGATGCTCCAGAGGGCCGGCAGAAGAACGGCGAGGGGCAAGCGGGCGGTCATGGCTGCTTCTTCTCATTTTGCGCAGGCGGAGCGGCCGCGGGCGGCGCTTCCACTTCAGCCGGTTTGAGCGGTTCAAACTCCACGGGAGCCTCTTCCTTGCCGCTGGAGGCGGGTTTGGCCGGCGGTAGTTTGCTGGTGTCGAAGCCTTCCTTGCCGGCGGTGCGCTCCGGTGCGCCGGCGGCCGGCGCGGCAATGCGGCGCCAGGCGAAGAAGCCGGCGGCGGCCACCACCAGGACGAACAGCAACGCCGGCACAAGGATCTTCCACAAGGCGGCTTTGGGCGGCGGGGGCGCGGCGGCCAGGCGCGCTTCGACGATGTTCCGGGCGGCCAATTCGCGCGCGGCCAGTTCGCGCGCCGCCAGCGCTTCACTGGCCCGGTCGCGCACCGGTTCGGGTGGCGGCGGGGCCGCCGCGACGGGGGCATTGCCGACGCCAATGGCGACGACGGTCACGTTGTCCTGCCCCTTGCGCTGGCGGGCGAGAACAGTGGCCACGAGGCGCTCGCAGGCCGCCTGGACATTGTCGCCGGAGCCGACCAGGGCGGCGATGTCGCGCTCCGGCAGGGTCTTAAACAGGCCGTCACTGGCCAGCAGCAGAGTGTCGCCTTCGCGCACGGCAAAGGGGTGGGCCGACACGTCGATCTCCTCCAGTTCGGCCTGGCCGAGGTGGCTGGTGAGCGCTTCGCGCTGGGGGTCGCCCAAAGCCTCCTCGGTGGAAAGCTCCCCGCGCGCGGCGCGTTCGTCCAAAACCCGTGCATATACATGCTGCGCATTCAGCAGCGTGAGTTCGCCATCGCGGTGCAAAAAAATCGCCGAGTCGCCGCAGGAGGCCCAGTAGAGGTCCTCGCCATGGAACACGGCGGCCACCAGTGTGGTGCCCATCTCGCCGCTCTGGCCGAGGGTGGAGGCGAGCGTATTCACATCCAGGTTGGCCTCGCGCAGGGAGCGTTCGAGGGCTCGGGAAATCGACTCGTCCGGCGTCTTCGAGCGATAGGCTTGCAGGAAACTGCGCACCGCGGTGCGGCTGGCGGCGTCGCCATGCGCGAGCCCGCCCATACCGTCGGCGACCACGGCCAGGAAGCCGGCGTGCGCGGCCAGGGCCTCATCGTGGGAATCGCTGAAGCCGAAGGAGTCCTGTTGCTGCTGCCTCGCTCCGACGTGCTGTGCGTTGCCGAACCGGTAACCCATGGGGAGAGTTTACGACCAGTTGAAGTCCGCCGTGACAAACGGCACGAGTTTGAGCGTGGTGTCGCCGATCTCGATCACGTCGTTGGGGGCGATGGGCACGGTCTTGTCGAGCAGTTCGTCGTTGAGGTAGACGAGGCCGGAGGCGTCGCCTGGGGAGAGGTAAAAGACGCGCTTGCGGGGTTCAAAGGTGACGATGGCGTGGCGGAGGCGGGAAACGCGCGGGTCGCCCGCGATGACCACATCGTTCTCCGGCCCGCGGCCGACAAAGTTGCGTTCCGCGCGCAGGCGGAAATCGTGGCCGCGCTCGGGGCCTTGCATGGCCACCAGCCAGCCCACGACGGGTTCGAGCGGGGCGGTGGTGGGCGCGGCTGGCGGCGCGGCCTGGACCGCGGCGGGCAAACCGGCCGGCGAAGCGGCGGGCCCAGCGGCAGGAAACGCAACGGGAAGCGGCCCCGGAGCTGGCGGATGCGCGGCATACAGCGGCCGTGTCTTGGCCTCGGCGCCGCTAATGTTGGTGTCCTCCGACGGAGCAGCCACGGGCGAGCGCAGAGGCGTCGTCTTGCCGGCATCTTCCATCACGGGCCGCAGCGGCGTGGTCTTGCCCTCGCCGCCGACATCGAAGGGTTGCACGCACCAGGGACAGGCGGAGTGTTTGGCCGGATCGTAGAAATGCCCATCCTTGCACTGAATCATGACTGGCTCCTCGGATTATTGTCCGCCACTCTTGGGCTTGTTCGCCTGCTCCAGTTGGCGGCGGTAGGCCTCGGCCAGCGCGGGCACAGGTTCGAACTTCAGCGAGTAGTCGCGGTTGATCACGAGCGTGCCGATCTTGAACACCGTCTTTTCCTGGCGCATCTCCACCGCCGGAAGCGGATAGGCATTGCTGTTGTTGATGTAGCTGCCGTATATCGTCGCAGGTTGAGTGTTGCCGTTGTTGGCGATGAACTTGTAGTAGATGTCGCAGCGGCTGCCGGCGATGGTGTCGCGCATGAGCCAGAAGTCCATGCCCGGGCCGCGGCTCATGCCAAACGAGATGTCGCCGCCGTAGAAGTGGCCCTGCTTTTTGTTCGGGTCCGGCGGCGGCTGCGACTTGCCGCTGGTGCTCTTCAACTCCGGCGTGTGAATGAAGACGTCGATGTCGTGCGCCGGCGTGGACCAGTTGGCGGCGACGACGACGGGGTTGCGGATCTCGAGATCCCTCACCTTCTTGCGCGCCTCTTCCAATTCGGCGCGCAACTGGTTATTCTCCCCCTCCCGCTGCTGCATCTGACGCTGCAGTTGTTCCAGCCTCTCCAGCGCATCGGCTGCCCCAGGCCCGCCCGAACGGCGCAGTTGCTCCTTCAGCCGCTCCATCTCCTGTTGCATCTGCTCGGCCATTTGAGCCGATTCCTTGGCTCCCACGCCGGCAGGCGACCAGTAAGGAAACAAGGCCAGCATCATGAAGCAGAAGGCTCCCATCGCGCCGCACAGGATGTCGAGCAGCGACATGTTGATGATGTTGATTTCCTTGTTGCCGCCCCCCATTCCCGACATGCCGTTAGCTCTTCCTCTCCACGTAGAGCCGGTTGATCAGGTTGCGCAGCGTGTATTCGCCGGCGTGATTGACGGCGGACTCCTCCTTGGCCTGCACCATCTGCAGCACGAACACCAGCACGGCGCTTTGCATGAGCGCCGTCATGGTGGCGTCGAAGCCAATGCCTAGCGTGCGGGCCACCTCTTTCAGGTCGAGGCCGCCCTTGTTTTCGCCCGCTTCCATCAGCGCCGCCCCCAGGCCATACACGGTGCCGATGAAGCCCAGCGTCGGCACCAGCCAGGCGACGAAGCGCACCATGCCGTAGCGCATGTCGACGCGGTGGGCGGTGAGTTGCAGGGCGGAGTTCATGACGCTGGCCGCCTGGTCGACGCTGTGGCTGGATTGGAACTGCAGGATCGACAGATCGATGAGCGAGGGCAGAATGCCGTGTTCGCGGTCAAACTGGCCGATCACGCGGCGGCGGATGGGGCCGAGGTCCTTCACGCGCAGCACGGTCTGATCGTCTTCGGGCAGATAGCGCTGGTGGAGGAAGCTGGTTTCCCGCACGCCGACGCGCCAGCGCACGAAGAGGTCGCCCAGGGCCACGAAGAAGAGCACGTGCATGATGTTCTGCATGGTGAACGGGTAGAGGAAGTGCTTGGAGGGGTAGTCGAGCAAAATGCGCGCCAGCGTGGTGGGGAATATGAGTGTGCCGAAGGCGATGAAGGCGAGGCTGGCCAGAGCGCCAAGGACGAGGGCCTGCGTGCGGTCGGGCATGTAGAGGAAGCTCGACGAGACGGGCGCCGGCGTGGAGTGCGGGGCGGCCTGGGGTGTCGCTGGGGGAGTCCCTTGAGGTGTCATGGCTGGGTGGGGTCCTCGCTACTCGCAAAACGGGCAGGGCTTGCCGGCGGTGATCACGGCTCCGCAGATGCAGCGCACCAGCTTCTCGCTTCTGGGCAGAGGCACCGGCGCGGGCTTGGGCCCAGGCTGGGGGGAGGGAGGAACTCCCCCCGCCCTTCGGGCCATGTCGGCAAGGTCGGAGACAGCCATGACGACATCGCCAAACCGCACCTGATCGGCAAGGCTGACGGTCTCTTGCGAAATGCGCACAGGCTGGCCGGATCGGAAGACGAAAGTGCCGTTGCTCGACTGGCAATCGGTGAGGAAAAGCCGGTCTCCATCGAGCAGCTCCACTTGCGCGTGACGCCGGCTGACCGAGGAATCGGCAATGGGGATGTCGGCGCCGCGGTCGCGGCCAAGAATGAGAGATTTATTCGCCATGAGTTCGCCAGTAGGCCAGTGCTGTGGATGACAGCGTACAACACCGGCATCCAATAGTGATGATGTTGGCCGAAATATCACGCTGTTGCCGGCGATGTAACGGAAAAGGCCCGGCTTGGGAACCGTAGCTCCCGGGCCGGGCCATTAGAAGGGCTGAGGCTCCTAAAACAGAACTTTCAGCACCAGGGCGATGACGCGCGGCGAGTTGTCCTGCTCGGGGTTGAGCTGGCCGAAGCGGCTGTCGGTGACGTTGGCGCTGACGATGCGGCCGAAGTAGGCGTAATCGAAAGCGTTCTGGAAGTCGGCGCGGAACTGAACCTTGAGCCGCTCCTTAACCGGGAACTCCTTGTAGCCGGAGAGCTCCCAGCTCTGCAGGTAGGTGCTGCGGACATCCGGGAAGCGCGTCGGGAAGTCGCGCAGCGTGAAGGCGGCCTGGGCTGTGCGCGGGAACAGCGTCGTATCGAACCACTTGTTGAAGATCGGGTTGAACTTCTCGCCTCCGGTGGAGCGGGCGATCTCATCGCGCTGCGAAGAGGTCAGCTTGGCGCTGCGGGCCTGAAGCGGAGCCGCGTTGGGGAAATCGATGGGCTGGCCCGAACGATAGATGTATTGAGCGCTCACGTTCCACCCGCCGAAGAGCATGTTCGCCACGCCGCCCATGTTGTTCAGGTAGGGGCGGCCCTTGCCGAAGGGCAACTCGTAGCTGGACACCATGGTGAAGGTGTGCGGGATGTCGAACGGGGCCAACTGCTGGTCGGGCACCGTGGAATCCAGATCGTTGAGGCGCAGGTCCTGGGCGTTCAGCAAAGATACCCTCTCGAGCATCTTGGACAGGGTGTAGCTCAGTTGCATCGCCAGGCCGTTGCGGAAGCGGCGCGTGCCCTTGGCTTGCAGCGAATGATAGCTCTGCTGGCCGATGGGCAGATTCTGAATGGTGACCTGAGAGAAGTGCGGGAAGGCGACCAGCGTCTGCTGGCGCGGGAGGGTGGCGCCGTTGAATGCCGAACCCGGCAGCAGGCCGCGCATGGGGTTTGCCACCTGGGCGTTGAAGTAGGCCGCCCGCTGGGGTTGCGGCAGTGAGTTCAACTGGTCGGCGGGGATGAAGTTCATGCCCGCGTTGAGCGGCAGGCTGCGGGTGAGGTTACCCACGTAGCTGGCGTCGGCCACCCACTGCCCCGGAAGCTGATGCTGGATGCCGAAGCTGAACTGGTGCGAGTAAGGCAGTGGGCGGTCGAGGGACTGAGCGCTGATGCCCAGGCCAAGGTTCGTCGACAGGCCCTGGCTTGCGCCGATGGGCTGCAGCAGGCCGTTGGGGAACAGAGTGCGCGGGAAGGGGTCGCTCAGATTGGCCGCCGGCGTGAGGCCGTTGTCCGTGCTGGTGATCATGCTCGTCGGCCGCGAGAACCCGGTGTCCGGACCGGCCGCGTTCTGGCCCAGGTAGTAGAGGCCATAGCCGCCGCGCACCACCCACTTCGGCTTCACCTGCCAGGCCACGCCCACGCGCGGCTGGAAGTTGTTGCGGTCACGGTTGAAGGCTTGGCGCGCCGTGCCACTGTTGCCCGCAAACAGCAGGCCGCCATTCAGCGTGAGGCCCTGCACCCGGCTTTGCAGCGGGCTGGCCTGGTCAAAGGCAAAGCCGCGCACCTGCTGGTTGTAGCGCTCGACGATGGGGGCCTCGTAGTCCCAACGCAGGCCGAGGTTGAGGGTCAGGTTGCGGCGGATCTTCCAGTCGTCCTGGAAAAAGAGCGCCGTGTAGCCGTTGGAGTAAGCGGGATCGTTGTTGCGGTCGATGTAGCCGGAGGTGACGTAGCCAAGCAGGAAGGTGGCCAGCGAGTTGCCGGAAAGCGCGTCGGCGGCCAGAGGGTTGGCCTGCGTCCAGTTGCGGCCAATGGTGTAGTTGCCCGAGGCCGAGTTGGGCCGGATCTGGTTGTTGTTGTAGCGCCGTAACTCGCCGCCGAACTTCAGGGAGTGCGTGCCGCGAATGGTCTGCACGTTGGGCTGCAGCGAGTAGGTGTCCTGCGTCTCATAGTTTGAGGTGCGCGTCGAGCCCAGCGGCGAGTAGTTGTTTGTCTGGATGTTGAAGCGCGGGAAATGCAGCGAGGTGAACTGGCTCACCAACTCACTGGGGAAGCCCAACTGGCGCGGGTCGTAATCCTTGCCGAAGGTGTTGCCGCTGAAGCCCTCGTAGCGGGCCAGGCCGCCGCGGAGGTTGAAAACGGTGGAGGGGTTGACGGTCCACGTCCAGTCAAAGCCCCAGTTGCGGCTGATGCGTGTGGAAGGATACTCGGTGGACGGCTCGGCGGCGTTGGTGCCCCACTGCACACGGGCGAAGTTGAACCACGGCGTTTCGCCGTAGCGGCCGCTGACGCGGTGCTTATCGGTGAGGTTCCAGTCGAGCTTGCCGATCCACTGGTCGTAGTAGTTCTTCGAGCTGTTCAGAAAGAGGTAGTTGTTCTGGCCGTCAACGGATTCGCTGACGCGGTTCGGCTCCGGATAGAAGTTCATCACCTTGGAGCCGACCGGGTTGATGCGCGCGCCGGGGATGACGTTGCCGGCAAACGGAGTGCGCGTGTAGCCTGTCCCGGCGGCGTTGGGCGTGGTCGTGAGCGGATCGTAGATGGTCACCGGACGTCCGGCGCCATCGCGCAGAGCCGAGAAGTTGCCGCCGCGCTCGGCCTGCGTGGCCACCGTCCAGAGCTGCGTCTGTGGGTTGCGCTCGCGCAGAAACTCGGTGGAAATGAGGAAGAACATCTTGTTGCGGCCGTCAAACACCTTGGGGATGTAGATGGGGCCGTCCACGGTGAAGCCGAACGTGTTGTTCTTATACTCCGGCCTCGGCACGTTGAACGAATTGCGCGACCAGCCCGCCGCCGCCAGATTGTCGTTCTTGAAAAACTCATACAACTGGCCGTGGAGCTGGTTGGTGCCCGTGCGCAGCGTGACGCTGGTGACGCCGCCGCCCACGCGGCCATACTGCGAGTCGTAGGAGTTGGTAACGATGGTGACTTCCGAGATGGCGTTGAGCGAGGGCGCGAAGCTGGCGCTGCGGCTGCCGCGGACACTGGTGACGCCGTCAATGAGCGTGTCGTTTTCCCCGGAGCGGCCGCCGTTGATGGAAATCGCATTGATGTTGCCAAAGGCGTAAAGTTCAAAGTTGCCCCAATAGCGGCTGGTCTTGGTGACGCCGGGCTGGGAGAAGAGCAGCTGATAGAAGTTGCGCCCGCTGGTGGGCAGATCGTCCACATACTTCTGCTCCAGCGTGGCCGTGCGCGATGCGGTTTCGGTGGCAAGCTGCGGCGGCTCACCGGTGACGGTGATGCTGTCGGAGACCGTTCCCAGCTGAAGCTGTATGTCGAGGCTGAGCCGGTCAGCCGCCTGCATCGTCAACCCCTCGCGCGTCACTTTCTTGAACCCGTCGCGCTCGGCGGTGAGCGTATATTGCCCCGCCGGCAGGAAGCGGGTGACGTAGCGCCCGGCCTCGTTGGTGGCGGTTTCGTAGGCCACGTCGCGTTCGACGCTTCTGACCAGGATTTTCGCGTTGACTACTGGCGCACCCGCCGGGTCAGTGACCAACCCGGAAATGGTGGCGCGGAACTCTTGCGCGGACACTGTGATGGCCAGGATGGCCAGACAGACCAATACTCGAAGCTTCATGGGGGTGAGGATAGCAGACTAAAATTTCGGAAACATTAAGAACCACTTCATCTTTGCTTCCTGCAACATAGCGCCGATCGGGGCCGGATCCACGGCCACTCCGAGGAACGCCATGGCAGCGTGCGTGAGCCGCTCGGCGCGTGCCGGATCGAGCGGTTGCGCACAGGTCTGCTTGCTCAATTTCTGCCCCGCCTCATTCACAGCCACAGGCAGGTGGAGGTGGTGGGGAGGCGGCTGGCCGAGCGCGTGGTGAAGCGCGATCTGGCGTGCCGTGGAATCCAGCAGGTCAGCCCCGCGGACGACGTCGGTGATGCCCTGCGCGGCGTCGTCGACAACCACGGCAAGCTGGTAAGCGAAGAAGCCGTCGGCGCGAAGGACCACAACATCTCCGCAGGTGGTCTCCAGTTGCTCGTGAAAGTGACCCAACCGGCGGTCGTGAAAGCGGACCGGCTCCGAGGGAACGCGGAAGCGCCAGGCGCGCGGCGGGCGGCCCCAGCCGTGCCGTTGCGGCAGGCGCCGGCGTAGCGCTCGCCGTCGAGATCCTTGCGCGAACAGGCGCAGCCGAAGGCGCACCCCTGGCGCTTGAGCCGTTCGAGCGCTTCCCGGTACACCTCCTTGCGCCGGCTTTGCACCAGCACTTCGCCATCCCAGGTCAACTGGAACCGCTCGAGTGTGCGCAGGATGTCATCGGCCGCCCCCGGCACGCAGCGCGGCTCATCCACATCTTCCATACGCACATGCCAGCGGCCGCCGTGGGCACGGGCGTCGAGCCAGCTGCCGATGGCCGCTACGAGGGAGCCGAAATGCAGCGGGCCGGTCGGCGAAGGCGCGAATCTTCCGGCGTAGCCCGTGGAGCGAGGCGACATCGTTCTCCATTTTGCTTCACGGCCTTTACTTCCCGCCCAGGGCGGATATACTCAGTTCCCATGTTGACCCGCGCTTTGCCGCTCTTCCTAATGGCCCTCGCCGCCCTGGCGCAAAACGGCCCCCACATGCGCGACTGGCAGCCGCCCGCCACGGAGAAGCGCTCCGGGCCTACCTCCGCCTGCGGCTCGCTGGTGGCGCATACAGGCTATGAGTTCACCATCATCACGGCGCGGGAAGAGCGCGCCGGCGACAACGGGCCCGCCTTTTGCCGCGTGATGGGCATGGTGCAGCCCGAGGTGCGCTTCGAGGTCAACCTGCCGCTTGCCTGGAACCGCCGCCTGCTCTTCTTCGGCAATGGCGGCTACGCTGGCGACGATCTGGACGCCCCTGGGGTGCGCGGTACGCGCAACGAGTCCATCGCCAAGGGATTTTTGGTGGCCCGCACCAACACCGGCCACGACGCGCGCAGCGAGCCGCTGGGCACGTTCGCCCTGCACCCGCAGAAGCTCTACGACTACGCCTTCCGCTCGCTCCACGTCACCGTCGTCACCGCCCGCCGCCTCGCCGAGCTGTACTACGGCGCGCCGCCCCAGCGCTCCTATTACTATGGCTGCTCCACCGGCGGCCGTCAGGGCCTGATCTTCGCCCAGCGCTTCCCGCGGGATTTCGATGGCATCGTCGCCGGCGCGCCCGTGCTCGACTTCAGCGGCACCATGGTGCAATACACCGCCATCTACCAGGCGCTCAGGAAAGCGCCCGTGCCCTATTCCAAACTGGGCCTGCTCGCCGAGCGCGTCTATGCCGTCTGCGATGAGAAGGATGGCCTCAAGGACGGGCTGATCGACGATCCGCGCAAGTGCGGCTTCACCCCCTCGCGCGACCTGCCCAAGTGCAGCGGGCCCAACGAGGCCGCCTGTTTCACCGACGGGCAGATTGCCACGCTCGAGACGATTTACAATCCCGTCGTGGTGAACGGCACGCCGCGCTACCCCGGTTGGCCGGTGAGCGCCGAGGTCGCCGGCCCCAACGGCCGCAATGGTTGGGACCGCTGGCTCATTCAGGAGCAAGCCGGCCAGACCATCTCCAACGCCTTCGCCGAGTCGTTCTTCCGCTACCTCGCCTTTCCCAAGAAAGACCCGAACCTGACGCTTGATCAGGTGGACCTCGTACGCGACGTGCCGCGCCTGGAGGAGATCCACCGCACGCTCGACGCGACCAACCCCGACCTCTCCGGCTTCCGCCAGCGCAACGGCCGCCTGCTGATGTGGTTCGGTTGGGCCGACCAGGCGCTGAACGCCCAACGCGCCGTCGACTACTACGATGAGGTGTTAGCGAAGATGGGCCCCTCCACGCGCGACTTCTTCCGCTTCTACACCGTGCCCGGCGTCTTCCATTGCGGCGGTGGTGTGGGCTGCGCCAGTTGGGATCCGCTGGCCGCCGTCATCCGCTGGGTCGAGGAGGGCAAGACGCCGGAGAGCCTCATCACCTCGCGCATCGAGAAGGGCCAGGTGCTGCGGTCGAGGCCCATCTGCCCGTATCCGCAGGTGGCGAAGTACACGGGTTCCGGCTCCATCGACGAAGCGGCCAACTTCAGTTGCGTCGCGCCCTAGGTTCGCTCATAGCGAATCGATGTAGATCCTCATCGTGTCGCAATGGCGGCAGGCGAAGAGGTAGGCCGTCGGCCCCTTGGCGCGATCCATCGAGTTCATGAAGCGCGTGGCCGCGCCGCCTGAGATGCCCAGCTCGTGCACGATGAGCATCATCGCCTCGCCCTGCAGGCGCATGTACTTGCCTTGCAATTCCGCCGCGCCGAACGGCTCGACAAAGGCCATCGCATCCTCGCAACAGGCGAACCAGCGCTCCTGCTGCCAGGCGTTATAGCCCGGCGTGCGGCGCGACACCGCTTGCACTACCTCTTCCGGCAACTCCCCTTCGATGGCGTCCTCATCCACAAACGTCGCATCGAATCGTTCGCTCGCCGAACCATCGGCGATGCACCACGGGCACAACGCATCGTCGAGCCCTTCTTCCTCCGCATACACGGGCCCGGCATAGACGTAGCCCCGCCGCTGGCCGCAGCAGGCGCAGACGGTCTCAGCCGGCACGATGCTGCCACTGAGGACCGGGTCGGGGTGATAGGGGAACGAGGGGAGTTGCATCGCGCTACAGGCTCAGTCCGGCAAAGAATACCAACATCAGGGGAATGGCGACAATGCCCGTGCGCAGCCCGATCACCGCAATCCGGTCGGCGTTGCGGTCAGCCAGGACGACGAGCGAAGCCACCTCGGCCACGGCTCCCATCACGTACACCATCAGCACGAAACCCGGCGGCACACCCTGCCTCCCGCCGTGGCAAAACAGCAGCATCGCCCCTAACACCACCCACAGCACGGCCATCAACGCCAGTGTGTAGATCACTGCCAGCCTGCCTCCCGCCGGCCGCTCGCTATGGAGATTCACAACCGACATCGCCACCAGCAGCGTGCACAGCAGCGCCACCCCGATGAGAACCGCGCCAACCCACATGGAATCCAGCCTCTCCATACAAACAGGCGCAATTCCAGACAAAAAGCGCTCATGAGGGGTGGCCGTGCCACACTGGCCCGCCTCTGGCCCGCCGCCGCGCTGCGTTAAATGTAGGCCACGCTGCCGTCGACGCGGTAGTCGAAGCCGCGGTGCCAGGGCTTGGGCGGGTAGTGCCGGAAGGCTTCTTCGTTCAGCTCCACGCCCAGGCCCGGCTTGGTCGGCAACGGGATGTAGCCGTCCTTCACCATCAGCGGCTCTTTGAGCAAATCCTTGCGCGGCGAGACATCATCGGGATGATACTCGAGGACGAGGAAATTCGGAGTCGAGGCGGCGAAATGCACGTTCACCGCCGTGGCCAGCGGGCCCATCGGGTTGTGCGGGGCCACCATCACGTAATGCGCCTCGGCCATGGTGGCGATCTTTTTCATCTCCAGCAGACCGCCGCACACGCAGATGTCCGGCTGCACGATATCGAGCGCCTGCAACGCGAGTATCTTGCGGAACTCGTGCCGCGTGTAGTTGCACTCGCCGCTGGCCAGCGGGATGTTCACCTGTTCGGCCAGCTTCTGCATGGCGTGCTCGTTTTCCGGACGGATGGGCTCCTCAAGCCACATCGGATGATAAGGTTCAATGGCCTTGGCCAGCGCCGCCGCCCGGCGTACCTCAAAGAAGCGGGCGTGGATGTCGCAGCCGATGTCCACGTCCGGCCCCACGGCGTCGCGCAGCGCCCGCACCCGCTCGCCGGCCTGGCGCGTCACGGCGTTGTAGGGAAGTTGGTTGTCCTTGCCCGGCTGCGGGCGCATCTTGAGCGCCGTATAGCCGTATTTCTCCACCAGGCGCTTGCCGTTTTCGGCCAACTCGCGCGGTGTCGAGCCGCCGCAACTCTCGTAGACGCGAATCTTGTCGCGCACTTTGCCGCCGAGCAGCATATAGGTGGGCAGCCCGGCCGCTTTGCCCGCGATGTCCCACAGCGCGTGGTCGATGCCCGACATGGCCGCGTTCACCACCATGCCGCCGGGGAAGCGCGTGAAGTTGTACATCAGGTTCCAGATGTGTTCGATGTTGCGCGGGTCCTGGCCGACCAGCCACGGCTTGAAGTCCATCACCACGGCCCGCGTGGCCTCGTCAGGGCCGCACGAATAGGCCTCGCCGATGCCGTGAATGCCCTGGTCGGTTTCCACCTTAACGAAGCACAGGTTGCGCCCGCCCACGCCTACCAGCCACATCTTGATGTCGGTGATCTTCATCGCCGGGCGCGTCCCCACCTGGGCCGCTTGCAGCAGCGGCGCGGCGCCCAGTTGCGTCGCCATGGCTGTCTCAAAGAAATCTCGGCGCTTCATTGGGCCATCTCCTTCATCGCATCCTTGTCGAACCCGATCACGATCGACCTGCCTTTCACCAGCAGCGGACGCCGCACCAGGTTTGGATTCTCCGACATCAGGCGCAGCGCTTCCTCGCGCGTGGGCGGGTTCTGCTTCATCCCCCGCTCGCGGTAGAGCTCGTTGCGGAAATTGAGAAATTGCTGGTAGTCGCGCTTGCCGATGAGGGCCTCGAGTTCAGCCACGCTCAGCCCTGGGGCGAGATCCACATCCTCAAACTTCGCGCCCAACTCCAGCAAATATTTCCGCGCATCGCGGCACGTCGAACAGGTCTTCTTCCAATACAGTTTCATCGTCAATACCTGGGGACTCTCCGGTCCACCTCAAGCGACCAACCTTCAATGCCGCCCGACATGGAGATGCAATTGGCCACGCCCTGCGCCCGCAGCCAGCTCACCACGCTCAGGCTGCGCACACCGTGATGGCAATACACCACGAGCAGGCCCTCTTCGGCGAGACCCTCAATGTGTTGCAGGCGCGCCGGCACGGTGTTCATGGGCACGAGTTCGCACCCCTCGATGCGCGTCAGCGTATGCTCAAACGGTTCGCGCACGTCGAGCAGCGTCACGGCTTCGCCGGCGTCGAGCTTCGCTTTCACCTCGCGCGGTGAAAGTTCATACGGCAGTGCGGACTGGTCGTCACCCATTCGCGGCTGATTCTATCATTCGTCGCCGGCCGCGTCGGATGGGCGCCGCGCCTCATCACGGCGCAATAGGTGGGCCCGCGCCGAGGCATCCAGCGGGCCGTTCCGCCCGGCCAGCCGCTCGGCCACCCGCAGCCGGTGCGCCGTGTCGCGGTTGCCGCCGAACTTGAATTTGCCTGTCACGCGCGTCATGTTCAGCCGCACGCCGGTGATGGCGCCCAGCAGTTTGCCGTAGGGGGAGTCGCCCGGCTCCACCCGCTCATGCCCGCTGCCGGCGGCCTCATAGCGCTTCATCAGCTGGTTCAGGATGTAGGCAATCCCTTCGGCGTCATCCACGATTTCCGCCGTGCAGCTTGCCTGAACCGCGGCGTAGTAGCTGGTCGGCACGCCCCACCGCGCCTCGTCCTCAGGCGCGGCGTTCCACTCCGACGGAATGTAGACATAGCTGCCGATCACAGCCAGCAGGCACGCCGGGTTGTCGCGCAGGGCTTGCAGTAGCGGATTGGCCCGCTGCAGGTGAAACACGGCCGCGTCGTCGCGTCCGAGGGCAAAGTGCAGCGGCGTCACTACGGGCATGTCGCGTCCCCGCCCCGGCGCGATCACCTGGCCGAAGCTATTCTCGCGGAGAAAGGCCCGCCACTCCTCGCCATCCAGCAAATCGTCATGGGGCTTGCTGAGCATGCCGCCCTCCTTGTTCTATATGATCCTCACATGAGAACGCTCACCGCCAGCCTGCTCGCGCTCCCCGTGCTTGCGTTTCCCCTGCTGGCCCAACCGCCGCGCTTCGCCGAAGAACAGATCCACGGGCGGCAGGCCTATGTCCTCTCCAATGGCGTCGTGCGCGCCTCCGTGTTGAAAGGCGGGGGGCATATCGCCGAACTCCGCTTCCTCACCGGCGACTCCGCCCGGCAGGTGAATCCCTTCCGCATTCCCCACTACCCGACCATCGAACCCTACGCCTACAATCCGGCCAAACACGATGCGCTCTATGGCGACAACCCGCACCGCGTTCTGCACTCCGGCTATATGGGCCACCTGCTCTGCTTCCCGTTCTATGGCCCCGTCTCGTCTGAGGAGGAAGCGCGCAACGGCCTCGGCAACCACGGCGAAGCGCCCATTGTGGAATGGAAACTCGTGCGCCACAGCGTGACGCCGGACGCGGTCTCGATTGATGTTGAGGCCGAACTGCGCACCACCCGCTTCCGCGCCGGTCGCCGCATTACGCTGGCCCGCGGAGCCACCGGCCTGCAAGTGGACGAATGGGTGGAGAACCTACTGCCCTTTGACCGCCCGGTGAACTGGATGCAACACGCCACCTTCGGCCCGCCGTTTGTCGAGTCCGGCGCGACGATGCTCGACATGGACGCCACCCGCGGCGACGCGATGCAACTTGGCGAACACCGCTGGCCGCGCATGAAGTCCGCCGCCGGCGAGTTCGACGCCCGGCCCATGGTGAAGGAGAACGACGGCCGCTACACCGCCTGGCGGCTCGATCCCACGCGCCAGGAACACTGGTTCACCCTCTACAACGCGAAGTTTCCCGTCCTCATCGGCTACACCTTTCCCGCCTCCGACAACCCCTGGCTCGGCGATTGGATGGAAAACCGCCGCAATACGACCCTGCCCTGGAACGGACAGGCCGTGGCCCGCGGCATCGAATTCGGATCCACTCCCTACGCCGAAGGCCTGCGGAAGTCCATTGACCGTGGGACACTGATGGATACCAAGACGTTCCGGTGGATCGGAGGCTACCAGCGCGTGCACACATCCTTCACTGTCTGGCTTGCTGCCCTGCCCGGAAACTATCGTGGAACCGCCGATGTGCGGAAATCATCCGCGGGTTATTCGGTAATCGAAGCCGGAAATAGCCGGAACTTATCCGCGCCTTTGTTCGTCCCATAACCCCATAAGAGGAACCATGAAGAGATTTCTTTGCCTCGCCACGGTCCTGCTGACCCTGCTGCCCCTCTCGGCACAGGCCCAGATGACCCCCGAACAACGCCTGTTGGACTTTCAACACCTGGCCGGCGTTTTCGCCCAACAGTATGGCCCCTATGAGTTCAAGCGCGACCTGTTCGGCGTCGACCTCTTCAAAATTCAACCCTGGGTGGACCGCATCCGCGCCGCCAAGACCGATATCGAATACTACGAAATTCAGGCCGAATACATCGCGTCATTGAAAGACACCCATTCCACGGCCACCAACCTCTCCACGTTCATCGCCAGCGTCCCCATCGACGCCGATGTCTATGAGGGCAAGGTGCTCGTCGACTTCATCGACCGCACCGCCCTGCCCAGCGCCGACTACCCGTTCGCTATCGGCGATGAGGTCGTCTCGCTCGATGGCCGCCCCGTCGAATACTGGCTCTCAGAACTGAGCCGCACAGTCGTGTTCGCCAATGAGCGCGCCACGCGCCGGCTCGCCGCGCAGTATCTCTTCTTTCGTGTCCAGTCGGTCTATCCCCGCGCCCCCGAGGCCGGCGACAAGCTGCGCGTGGAGATCCGCCGCGCCGCCACGGGCAATTTGGAAACCTACGAACTGGACTGGGAGAAGTCCGGCTACCCGCTCACCTCGGCCGGCCCTGTCCCCTCGCCCAACGCCCGCGCCCAGGGGCGCACTACAGGCGAGGCCCAACTCAATCACTACGGCCTGCCCATGGGGACAGCTCCGATGCTCGAATCCCTCCAGACGAAGGCCTGGAACCCGGCCGCGTTCGGCGCCCAGCGCATGCGCGGACTTGGCCGCCGCAACCCCTACTTCACCCTGCCGCAGGGCTTCCAAACGCGTCTCGGCTCTCGCGCCTCCGATTTCCATTTCTCCGGCATCTACCAGTCAGGCGGCAAGCGCATCGGCTATCTCCGCTTCCCCAATTTCTCCCCCGCCAACGACTTCACCGCCCTCAACGAACTCTTCGCCGAGGTCACCTTCCTCAATGCCAACACCGACGGCCTCGTCCTTGACCTGACCCGCAACACCGGCGGCAACTGCTACGCCGAAGATGCGATGGACCTGCTCATCCCCTATCCCTACTTCGCTCTCGGCGATCAACTGCGCGCCACGCGCTTCGTCCTCACCCAGGCCGAAGCCCAGCTCGTCGAACTGGAGGGGCTCGGCCTTCCCGAAGAGTTAATGGAGCAGTTTCGCCTGGTGGTGCAAGCCATCCGCGATGCCTACAACCAGAACCGCGGCCTCACCGAAGTCCTGCCCGCCTGCACCCTCACTCTCGAGCGCGACACTGCCCGTGACCGCTTCGGCAACACCCTGGCCTACTCCAAGCCGCTCATCGTGCTCACCGATGAACTGAGCATCTCGTACGCCGACTATGCCTCCGCCATCTTGCAGGAAGCCGGCCTCGGACCGTTGTTCGGCTACCGCACCAACGGCGCCGGCGGCGCCGTCTTTGGCATGAACACCGGCTTCTATTCGAGAGAGCTACACCACCGTCACCTGGACCATCGGGGCGCGCAACCGCTACATCGGCACCGACGACTACGGCACCACCAACCGCCTGGAAAACATCGGCGTCCGGCCCGACATCCCCTTCGACTACATGACGCGCGACAACCTCCTCTCCGGCGGCAAACTCTTCACCGATGCATTCACGCAAGCGATCCTCGACGAGATCGCCAAGGGGCAATAACATGCGCATTCTCACCACACTGCTCGCACTCGCCTCTCTCGCCCCGGCGCTGATGGCCGGCCTCACGCCCGATCAGAAGGAACTCGACCTTCGCATCCTGGCCGCGCAGTATGCCAAATACTACGCCCCCTACCAGTGGAAGCAGGAGTTCACCGGCTTTGACCTCTACAACCTCGGACCCTGGATCGCCCGCGCCCGCGCCGCGAAGACCGATATGGACTTCTACCAGGTGTGCGGCGAGTATGTCGCCTCGCTTGAGGATTCCCATTCCAGCTTCAGCTCGCCCTCGCTCTACCGCATCAGCCTTCCGCTGCATGCCGACTATTACCAGGATGTGCCGCGCATCGACTCCATCAGCCGCGCTGCTCTGCCCGTGTCGAGCTTTCCCTTCCAGATCGGCGACGAGGTTGTCGCCGTCGACGGCGTCCCAATTGCCGACGTTGTAGCCGTCAACTCACTGACCGTGGCCAGCGGCAACCACTCGGCCCGCCGCCGCACCGCGCTGCAACGAGTTTTTTCGACGTCGGAGTCCAGCAACCCGCGCGCCCGCAACATCGGTGATGAGGTGGCCCTCACCATCCGTTCCCGCACCACCGGCGAGGAGGGCGTCTACACGATCCCCGTCACCAAGTTCGGCGTCCCGCTGGCCGAAGGTGGCACAACGCCTTCTCCCACGTTCAGCGCCTTCCCGCAAACCGCCGCCGCCAATGACGGCAGTGAGGACATCGTCAGCCCGTGGCTGGCCCCGATCGCCGAGTTCCGCAACCTGCGACTGCCGTCGCGGGAACCCGCACCAGAACTCCCCGGCGTTCCCGCCGTCCTTGGCTTCGGCATCCGCCCCGGCTTCCCCATGCCCTCCGGCTTCGTGCAGCGCCTCGGCCGCCTCTCCACTGACTCGTTCTTTTCCGGCACCTATACCGTCGGCGGCAAGCGCATCGGCTTCATCCGCATCCCCACCTTCGCGCCCAGCGCCGGGGCCGCCGCCTCGCTGCGCCAGTTCGATACCGAAATTCAGTTCTTCAACGACAACACCGACGGCCTCGTCATCGACATCATGCGCAACGGCGGCGGCGACGGCTGCTACACCGAGGAACTCCTGCGCCGGCTGATCCCCTACTCCTTCCAAGGGATGGGCTTCGAGATCCGTGCCAGCTTCCGCGTCGTCTCGGCCTTCTACAACACCTGGCAACGCGCCATCGAACTCGGCGCCCCACCTCACGTCATCGCCCTGGTGGAGTCTCACTTCCGCAACGTCGAATCCGCTTATCGCGAACTCCGCGGCCGCTCCGGCCCGGTCCCGATCTGCAGCGAGAGCCTGCAGCGCCTGCCTCACCCTCTGGCCTACAGCAAGCCGCTTGTCCTGGTCGCCGATGAGTACTCCTCCTCGGCCAGCGATGTTTTCTCCGCCGTCATTCAGGACTCCCGGCGCGGCCCACTGTTCGGCTACCGCACCAACGGCGCCGGTGGCGCGGTGAACAGCTTCGATGTCGGCCCGTATTCGGAAGCCACCGCCTCGGTTACAGTCACGCTCATGGCCCGGCCTGCTCCGGTCTCCATTCCCGGCTACCCGACCACCTCTTACATCGAGAACGTCGGCGTCTATCCGGATATGCCCTACGACTTCATGTCGCTGGACAACCTGCTCTCGGGCGGCGTGATGTTCCGTGACGCCGTTACCGACGCCATCCTCGCGCAGATCGCAACGGTTCCCTAGCCGGGCTTAACCGTACCCGGCGGAAAGCACCACATCAATGTGGGTCTAAACTTCTGTGTGTAGACCGTTGAACCAGCGCTAATCTTACCCCCTGCTTGTATTTCCACAATGTGGGGGAAACGCCGTTTCCGGCTCCCGGAATTGCACATTCGTGTGCAATTTCACCCAACTACGAACTCCAGTAAACTGATCGACAACCACTGGAATGTGGGGGCGATGTGAAATTCCTCGCTCTCTGGCCAACTTTGTCATTTCATTTGGCTTTCACTTCGACTCTTTCCGTGCTACATCTTAGGAACCTCGCACATATCAGTGGGCTGTCGTATTCCCCAACTGGACTGGTTGCCGAACCGCGAATGGTGGTCGGTGGCAAGCAAGGTGCTCTAGTCAACCACACTGGAGCGGTGAGTTGGCCCGTTGCGTCGGTCTTTGGGGGTTCTCTCCCAGGTCCGGCGGGCTGGCGCAATTTGCGTATCTATTGGAAAGGGTCTATGAAACACACTCACACCGTTGTTCCGCGGATGTGGCGTCTCGTTGCTGACTGGCAACGGTACACCTTCCACTTCGCGGTCCTCTCTCTTCTTCTCATCCTGCTGTCTTCGGGCTCCGTCGCTACCGCGCAGGAACGATTCTCGGAAATTAATGGCACGGCCATGGACTCCTCCGGCGGCGTGCTGCCGGGCGCCAAGGTGACGGTTACAAACAAAGTCACCGGGCGCGTCACCGAGACCACGACCACTGGCAGCGGCGCCTATCAGGCCCGCAACCTCGAACCCGGCAAATACGTGGTCCGCTTCGAACTGAAGGGCTTCTCGGTCTACGAAGTCCCCGAAGTGAACCTCCTGCTGGGCAAGACGCTGACTGTCGACGCCAAAATGACTGTCGGCACCACCGAGCAGACCATTCAGGTCACCGATGCGGCTCCGCTCATCGACACCACGAACACGACGATGGCCAACAACATCACGTCGGAGGAGTTTGACCGCCTGCCCAAGGCGCGCAGCTTCCAGTCGCTCGCACTGAACTCCACCTCCGTGAACTCCGGCGAGATCGAAGGCGGCATTCAGGTGAACGGCGCCAGCGGCGCGGAGAACAACTTCACGATCGACGGTATTTCGACGACCTCGCTGCTCAACGGGCAGTCGCGCCAGGATGCCGTGTTTGAAATCCTCCAGGAAGTCCAGGTGAAGACCGGCGGCATCTCGGCCGAATACGGCGGCGCCCTCGGTGGCGTCGTCAGCGGTATCACCAAGTCCGGTGGCAACAGCTTCCACGGCGACATCCACTACTACCTGGCGGGCAACAAAATCAGCGCCGCCAACCGCAAGCGCCTCCTGCTCAGCCCGTCGAACGACACCACGACGGCCTACTACCAGGACGCCAAGCAGAAGAACGACAACAACGAGATCGGCTACGCGCTGGGCGGCTACTTCATCAAGAACCGCCTCTATTTCTACAGCGCCGCCTCGCCCAACTTCGGCAGCCGCACCAACGATTACGGCTTCGCCAATGGCAAGGAAACCGGTTCGATTGATCAGGATTCCACCCGCCACATGCTGTTCAACAAGCTCTCCTTCGACATCACGAAGTCGCTGCGCGGCAGCATGCACTGGCTGTGGACGCCCACTAAGTCCGTCGGCACGCTGCCCGGCTACGGCGGGGAATGCCCGAACTGCATCACCTCCTCGAAGGCCGCCAACAGCATCCGCGCCAACCAGGGCTTCTTCGCGCCGCAATCCAACTACGGCGCCCAACTTGATTGGACGCTCACTTCCACGTCGCTCTTCTCGGTGCGCGCCGGCCGCTTCTGGGACAACTACAAGGATGTCGGTCTTCCCGATATCACCCCGGTCACCTACTCCATCACCTCAGTCGGAACCCCCGGCGTCCCGGCCAACTACATCGGACCCTCGGGTACGACGAACACGCCGCGCGTTTCCCGCGCCCAGTGGGACATCGTCACCCGCACCTACGTGCAGGCCGACTTCAACCAGTTCTTCCGCGCCGGCGGCACGCATGACCTCAAAATCGGCATCGGCACACAGAAGAACGTCAACAACGTGCTGCAGGACTACCCCACCGGCGGCTACATCAACATCTTTTGGAACCGAGCCTTTACCTCGTCGGTCCCCGGCGTTCCCCCCGCGCAGCGCGGCACGTATGGCTATTACGAGTACCATGAGTTCGGCACCGGCGGCTCCACCGGCGCCAACATCAACAACATCTACTTCCAGGACAACTGGCGCATCATCCCGCGCCTGACCCTGAACCTCGGCCTGCGCCTTGAGTCCGAGCGCGTCCCCTCCTTCCAGCGCGACGTGAAGGAATACGCGTTTGACTTTGGCTGGGGCAAGAAGATCGCCCCCCGCATCGGCGCCTCCTTCGACGTGTTCGGCACCGGCAAGCTGAAGGTCTATGGCAGCTGGGGCCGTTACTACGACTGGGTGAAGTACGAGCTCGCCCGCGGCACCTTCGGCGGCGACTACTGGCGCGTCCGCTACCGTTCGCTCGACACATTCGACGTCTACAGCCTGAACAGCAAGAACCTGCCGGGCCGTGACCTGTGGAACCCCGCCGTGACAAACTCTTTCCGCAACCGCCGCGTCCCCGGCTTCGACACCATCGATCCCGACATCAAACCCATGGCCAGCCAGTTGTTCAACGCCGGCTTTGAGTATGAGATCGCGCCTCAGACGGTGCTCCGCGCCGGCTACGTCCGCAATACCCTAATCCGCACCATCGAGGATCTCGGCGTGCTCGTTGACGGCAACGAGGAGTACTTCTACGCCAACCCCGGTTCAGGCATCGCCTCCACGACTCCCCCTTCCGGCGCCACCAAGCCGTTCCCCACGCCGAAGGCGGTCCGCAACTACAACGCCATGGAAATGCAGCTCACCAAGCGCTTCGGCTCCTGGTTCGGCAGCGCCAGCTACGTTTACTCGCAACTGCGCGGCAACTACTCCGGCCTCGCCGCTTCCGAGGAAATCCGCACCGGCGCTGACGCCGGCGGCGTCTTCGGCCTCGACCAGCAAAGCCCCGGCGTCATCGCCCGTCCGGGCGGCAACGCCAACCGCGCCTGGGACATCGACGAGCTCCTGTGGGATGCCCGCGGCGGCCTCGATCCGCAGGGTCCGCTTCCCACCGACCGCCCGCACGTCTTCAAGCTCTACGGCTCGAAGTCGTTCAAATGGGGCGACCGCCAGGGTACTGACATCGGCGCCTTCTGGTATGGCGGCTCGGGCACCCCGCTCAGCACGCTGGTCAACACCATCAACGGCACCCAGGTGTTCGTGAATGGCCGCGGCGACCTCGGCCGCACGGCCTTCCTTACGCAGACCGACCTCGTCCTCGGCCACGAAATCTCCGTCGCCGAAGGCAAGCGCCTGCGCTTTGAGTTCAACGCGCAGAACCTGTTCAACCAGAAGACCTCACGCAGCAAGTGGACGCAGCTCAATCGCGCCCGCACCAGCGCCGAGATCAACCTCGCCCCGATCGACCTCGCCAAGGGGTACGACTACCGGGCCATGATCAACGCCACCTCGGAAGGCTCCAAGGCGCTCAGCCCGCTGTTCGGGATGGACGATTGGTTCAACCCCGGCTTCTCCGGCCGCCTCCTGGTGAAGTTCATCTTTTAGCTTGATCGCGCACAACGGAGCCTGGGCGGCCAACAACGCCGCCCGGCCCTGTGCGCTCCGGACAGTCACCGCGCACAACGGAACCTGGGCGGCCAACAACGCCGCCCGGCCCTGTGCCCGTCCCCGCACCGGCCTGCCCGCCCCCGCCCTGTGCCCCCGGGCAGTCACCGCGCACAACGGAACCTGGGCGGCCAACAGCGCCGCCCGGCCCTGTGCGCTCCGTAGCACCCGCAATCACTGAACGGGCCTCGCCGCCTCTGGGCCGCGGGGCCCGCTGGTTTTCCGGGCCTCACTCCTCCGTTAGCGCGGCAAGGCAATCGACCGCAGCAGATTCACGTCAGCCAGCGAGGGGATCGATCCGTGCCGCGTGGCCAGTTCCAGCACCGCCACATGGTGGTCGCCGGTACTCACCACAGCCACCACGTAGTGCCCGCCCCACACCGAGTAATCCAGGAACGCCAGGCCCCCCAGTTGCGCCGGAACGACGACATGTTCCCGCACCAAGGCCTCCGCTTGATGCGCCGCCGCCGTAGCGTGACTGAGAATCGCCTCAACATGCTGCGCCGCCGCTTCCACCGGAGCCGGCAGCGCGTACACCGTGACTCGAAAATGCCGGTTGAACTCCCGCCGCGACTGATCCCGCGGCAGGTACTCCGTCATGTAGCAGGCTCCGCCATCCCGTACCCCTTGCGAGACCTTCTGCGCGCACCCCAGGCTGGCCGCCAGCATGTCCACTGCCGCCGGCGTGTACTCAGCCTTCGCGCCAAACTCGGAGCCAATCATCGTCGCGGGATTCCCTCTGGTGAAGGTAGCGATTTTCCCACGCCTCGTGGATCAACTTCAGAAAGAATTCAGAACCGCGGCGCCACTGGCTCGCGCCCCCGGCCGCCTGCGGTCGCCGAGTGTGGCAGTTCCGCACACCTTCCGGCCAACCCCGATTTTGGACAATAGAAGTATGAACGACGGAACAGTAGTACAAGTCAGTCTCGGACCCGGCGGTTTACCCAACCAGCCCGTCGCCGAGGCGACCCTCACCAAGGCGGGACTCGAAGGCGACCGCTTCCGCTACACCAATCTCCACGGCCTCCCCGATCAGGCCGTCCTCATCATCACCTGCGAAGCTCTGGAAGAACTCAAGCGGGAGGGCTACCCGCTCTTCTCCGGCGCGCTGGGGGAAAACCTGACCATCCGCGGCATTGGTCGCCGTGGTTTGCAGCCGGGTCAGCGCTGGCGCATCGGCAGCGAAGTGATTCTGGAGATCACCAAGCGCCGCTCGCCTTGCCGCACCATCGACGTCTATGGCGCCTCCCTTCGCGAGCGGATCTTCGACGATCAGGTGAAAAAGAACGATCCGCGCTCCCCGCGCTGGGGACTGAGCGGCGTCTATGCGCGCGTCATCGAGGGCGGCCCGCTCCGCCCTGGCGACCCTGTCACTCTCGCCGAACAGGACGTGTAGTCCCCTCCCCCCGGCGGCGTCCTGGCCTCCCGCTGCGAAACGTCAGCCCTTGCTTCCACTCGCTCTGGGGTTCTGCGCCTGACGCGGGGGAGCTCACGCGGGTGTGAACTCCCCCCGCCGGGAAGTTCGATAGACTAACGGCAGGGAGAGGGCCACCCCGTCTTGTGATCACCTCCGCCGGATTCTGATTCCGATCAGCACACTGTATGTTGCGCCTTGCCGATATCGCCGTGTTTCGAGACCGTGCACGCGCCAAAGCGAACGCTCTTTCGCTTAGCGACGAACTCAACCCCGCCACCCAGGAACGCTTGCGCCTGTTGTTGTCGCGCTGCGCCGACCCGGATAGCGTGTTGCATTACCTGCGCCGTCTCCTCGATCAGAAACCCGCCGCCTTCCAACGCCTCGCCGTTTCGCCCGCCCTGCTGCAATACCTCGTCGCCGTCTTCAGCCAGAGCCAGTTCCTCAGCGAAGAGCTGCTCAAAACGCCGGAGTGGATCGAGACCATGGGCGCCCATGGCGACCTCCACCGCGTCGTCAGCGCCGGCGAATACATGGAGCGGCTGGAACGCTCGCTTGAGGAATACGGCGCCGGAGTGCCCCCAGCGGTTGAATACGCCCGCTTCCGCCGCCGCCAGATGCTGCGCATCCTCGTCCGCGACGTGCTGCAGTTCGGCACGCTCAGCGACATCACCGAGGAGATCTCCAGTCTCGCCGACGCCATCATCGAGTCGGCCTACCTGCGCATCCGCCACGAATTGAGCCACAAGCACGGTGCGCCCGAGGACGGCGCCCTGTCCATTCTAGCCCTCGGCAAACTGGGCGGCCGCGAACTGAACTACAGCTCCGACATCGACCTCATGTTCGTCTACTCGAACAACGGCGAAACCACCGGCGCTGACCGCATCTCCAACAAGGAGTTCTTCAAGAAGCTCTGCACCAAGCTCACCGAGCTGTTGAGCGGCTATACGCCCTACGGCTTCTGCTACCGCGTCGACCTGCGCCTGCGTCCGGAAGGCTCGCTGGGCGATGTCTGCATCTCCATGGACGGCGCCCGAGAGTACTACCAGAAGCGGGCCCGCGACTGGGAGCTGCAGATGCTCATCAAGGCCCGCGCCGCCGCCGGCGACCGCTCGCTCGGCCGCCAACTCCTCGATTTCGTCGAGCCCCTCACCTACGCCACCACGCTCGACTTCACCGCCATCGAAGCGGTATCCCTGGCCCGCGAGCGCATCAGCGAAAAGATGGCCAAGAAGCGTCAGGCCAAGCCGGGCATCGACGTCAAGCTCGCCCCAGGCGGCATCCGCGACATCGAATTCCTCGTCCAGTGCCTGCAGCGGCTCCACGGCGGCCGCGAGCCCTGGGTCCGCCACGGCGGCACGCTGCTGGCCCTGTTCCGCCTGCGCGACAAGGGGCTGCTCAGCGAAACCGAATACTCGCGCCTGGCCAACGCCTACCAGTTCCTGCGCAACATCGAACACCGCCTGCAGTATGCCAACGACCTGCAGACCCACCTGCTGCCGGACAATGAGGATGCGCTGCAACTGATGGCCCGCTGCATGCCGGCCGGCCAGCTCGGCTCCGAACCGAGCGGCAAGGATTTGCGCGAAACCCTCGACCGCCACTTCACCCAGGTCAAGGACATCTACGAACGCGTCATCCACGCCCAGATTCCCGCCCATTACCGCGAACCCTCGGCCCCAGTCAGCGAAATCCCCAAAGCCGAAATGGATGCCATCATCCAACAGTTGCCCGGCGGCGCCGGCGCCCCCAGCAACCTCGTCCGGTCGCTCGAAATGAAGGCCTCCGGCCTCGCCGCCACCCTCTCCCGCCTCAAGCTCACCTACGGCCTGCGCAGCTTTGAGCACTTCCTCGAAAAAGTGCTCCCCAACCAGCAGTGGCTCAACTGGCTCGACGAAGATCCCACCCTGGCCGGCTATGTCGTCGACCTGTTCGAACATTCCCCCTTCTTCGCCGAACAACTCGTCCGCAAGCCCGAACTGATCGAAGAGCTCCACCAGATGCGGGTCAAACCGGAAGCCCGCACCCGCTACGAGGAGATGCCCGCCCTCCTTCACGACGCGCCCGACGTGCGCCGCTTCTTCCGCCGCGAAATGCTGCGCATCCAGAGCGAGAGCATCTGCCTCCACCGGCCCATCTTTGAGACGCTCCGCCGCACCAGCGAATTGGCCGACTGCGTCATTGCCGCCCTCTACCGCCTCGCCCTCGATCAGGTTCTCACCCAATACCCTCCCGCACAGGCCGCCCACCTGCCGCATGACCAGTTGATGGTGATCGCCCTCGGCCGCCTCGGTATGCTCGAGTTCGACCTCGCCTCCGACGCCGATCTGGTCTTTGTTCTCCCCGACGAGGACCTGCCCGAAAAGCACTTCTGGACCCGTGTCGCCACCCGCCTGGTCGAACTCCTCACCGCCTACACAGGCGAGGGGACCCTGTTTGCCATCGACACCCGCCTCCGCCCCAACGGCCGCGAAGGCCCGCTTGTCCAGACCGAGGGCAAGTATAAGGAGTATTTCGAAAAACAGGCCGAGGCCTGGGAAGGCATCACGTATATGAAGTCGCGCGCCATTGCCGGCAACCTCGAGCGCGGCACGACGTTCCTGAACGACCTGCAGGAGGTCGACTGGCGGCGCTACGGGCAGGGCGGGCGCTCGCGCACCAAGCTGCGCCAGATGCGCCAGCGGCTGGAACAGGAAATCGGGGTCGCCAATCCGCTCAAAGCCGGCCGCGGCGGCTACTACGACATTGACTTCGCCCTCATGTACTTGCGCCTCAAAGGCGCGGGTATTTTCTTCAAGGTCTTGAATACGCCCGCCCGCATCGATATTGTGGAGAAGATGGGGCACCTGGACCGCGCCGATGCGCAATTTCTCAACGACGCGGCCATTTTCTACCGCTCCATCGATCACGCCTTGCGACTCAGTTCAGGTCACGCCGAAGGGAATCTGCCCAGCGCCCCCATGCAACTGCAAATGCTCACGGAACTGGTCAGCCGCTGGACGCCTGACCACCTGCACGACCAGCCGCTGCCCGACGAACTGGCCCAGATCCAGCGCCGCACTCGCGAGTACTTCGATAGGTTGTTCGCGGCATGACGCGGCGCCTGCTCCCCGCCGCGGCGGGACTCCTCCTGTTTGCCGTCTCCGCCCTAGCCGAAACCGTGAAGCATCCCATCCCGGAGATCAAATCCGCGCTCGACCGGATGTACAACTTCGACTTCACTTCGGCTCACCGCATCCTCGACGCCTACATTACCTCCCACCCCGATGAGCCGCTCGGCCCCGGTTTTAAAGCCTCCGCCTACCTGTTCTACGAGATGAACCGGATGAAGATCCTGGAAGCCGAGTTCTTCGTCGACGACAAACGCATCCGCTCCAATAAGCGCATCGATCCCGACGCCAAAATCCGCGAGAGCTTCTACCGCCACGTCGATCGGGCCGAGGTTCTGGCCAACACACGCCTGAAAACAAGCCCCAACGATTCGAGCGCGCTCTTCGCCCTGTGCATGGTGGAGGGGCTGCGCACCGACTACCTCGCCTTCATCGAGAAGGAACGCATGAAGAGCCTCTCCAATGCCAAGCAGAGCCAGGCCCACGCGATTGAGTTGCGCAAACGTGTGCCTGACTTCTACGATGCCCTGCTCACATCCGGCATCAGCGAGTACATGATTGGCAGCCTGCCCTTCTTCGTGAAGTGGTTCATTCGCTTCCCCGAGACCGAAGGAAGCAAGGAGAAGGCGATCCACAACCTGGAAATCGTCTCGCGCAAGGGCTTCTATATGGGGCCGTTCGCGCGCATCCTGCTGTCCATTATTCATCTCCGCGAAAAGCGCCCCCGCGATGCGGTCCGCGTGCTGGAAATCCTGAGCAGGGAGTTTCCCGCTAACCCGCTCCTCAAGCGCGAGTACGAGCGCCTCCGGGCACAGTACCCCGAACCTGCCCTGCGGCCAGCCGGGGCGGAAGAATAGGCCCCTACTTCGCCGACGGCGCAGGTTCGAGCGACAACAGCAGCTTGCTCTTGGGCGCGAAGTAGAGACGGTAACGGCCCGTCAATCCGAAGCGCTCGGCCACCTCGGCCGCCTCTTCGTCCACCTCGAAATACTCGTTGTTCATCACGTAGTGCCGGGTGCGCCGGTTCCGCCCATGGAACTTGTCCAGCCCCAGTCCCTCTTCCTCGGCTTTGCTCACATGCAGGCGGCCATCCATATAGGCCGACTTGCCCCGGCTCAAGTCCTGCAGAAGCAACACCGTTAAGCGGCTGCTCCTGAGGAAGCCGACAAACGCCGCTGCGACGCAGCCCAGGGTCACGACGCCGAAAATCGCCGTCGTCATCTTGCCCCCCACCATGGCGACGATGACCAAAATGATGTCCGGCACCACCATCTTCACCACGAAGCAGGCAAACAGCCACGCCGCCAGCGCGGTCAGCGGATAGCCCACCGGCTTGAACGCCCGGCCAAACAGCTTGCCCATCTGCTGGTCGCTAATCGCCCCCGAACGGTTCCGCGCCAGATCGGCCTCCGAAAAACCATTGGTCCGACGAAGATCCGGCATCGGATCTTCCGCCTCGTGGTCCATCGTGACGTATTCGATGTACGACATGCGTAATCCTCCTTGCGGGGAGAATCGGCTGGAGAGGGTGGGGGCTTTAGGAGTAGAGAGTGTGAATTCTCGTACACTCAGCAGTTTGACGGGATGCTTCTACATGCTCCTGAAAACCTCTTGATTTCATCACCAAGTCATCATATAATTATCGAAGATCGGTCCTAACCGACTTTTTCACGAAAGGGTTTGCTCACATGCGTCACAGATACACAAAACCGTACGGCCCTTAGCGAGGGCGTAGACAAGGAGCTTCAATGCTGCGCGATGATCACGATGTCTTGGACATCGGCCTAGTCGAGCTGATCCCCCGCAAGTTCACGACCATCGAATATGGTTGCCTTCTCCTGGCGCAAGCGCCGGTAAGGAAGACGCCGAAATTTATTCCGCTGGAGACAGCCAGCGAAACCTGTGAGGTCACAGTCATAGTCCGCCTTCCAGAAGGACTGGATGGCTCATGAGCAGCAATACGCCTCCCGGCGTGCCGCTGCAAACAAAGTCGGCCCAACGGCCGGAGGTGAAATGCGTATTCAATTGGAACTGCCCGAAGAGGACGTCCAGGAGCTTCAGGCTCTCATGAAGGACGCCCGGATCGACACATACAAGGACCTCTTCAGCAACGCTCTTACGTTGCTGCACTGGGCCGGGCAAGAGGTAAAGGCGGGGAATTCCATTGCCTCTCTCAACGATAACGAGAACCGAGTGAAGATCCTCAGCGTGCCCATGCTGGACCGTCTTGCGCGCGCCGCCCAACGCCAGGCGGCCGCTGCGAGCGAACCAACGCTTGCGGGCGCCAAGAAATAGCTGGGTCGCTAGCGCTCGATTCACTCCTCCGGAGGTGCGGCTTCGAGCACCCGGAACAGTTGCGGCTTCACCGTGACCCGAGGTTTCCCGAACACGACCTCAGGCCGCACCAATTGCACCATGTCCTTCCGCTGCTGCAGTTCTGCGTACTGCGCCTCCATCAACCGGAGATTCACCTGAATCTGTTCCTGCTGCATGCGCAGGTTCTGAATGTTCACTTCGATCTGGCCCAGCATCGCCCGGTCCAGTTGCATCCCCGTCACCAGCCCGCGAATGGAGTTCCCGTTCACAACAAGAAACGTGATCAGGCCCACCCACATCGCGCCGTCGAAGGCCTTCTCCAGCGCCTCCGGCCACGACCGGGTAACCGTGTAGAGTGCCGTCAGCACCAACCACGTCACGACGCACGCTGCTAGCACGGTCTTGCCTTCCCGCTCCATGCCGGAATCATATCACCCGGCCTGAAGATCCCGATTATCCTTCTCTGTCCCACTTGCGCCCCCGCCCCATTTGCGGTGTAATCATTAATCTTTGTGTCCTACGAGGGGAAGAGGGTCGTCGTAACGGGTGGACTCGGCTTCATCGGCAGCAACCTCGTGCTCCGGCTTGTGGAGCGAGGTGCGTCCGTGACCGTCGTGGATTCGTGTGTCCAGGGGTGCGGAGCCAACCTCTTTAACCTCGCCCCCGCCTCCGGCAAGGTCGAAATCCTCAAGGCCGACATCGGCGAACCGGATTGCATCGCGCCTGCACTGGCAGGCGTCCCCATCATCTTCAACCTCGCCGGCGAGATCAGCCACATCCACTCCATGCTCTATCCGGAGCGCGATCTGGAAATCAACACGCTGTCGCAAATGCGCTTCCTGGAGGCTTGCATCCGGCTCACTCCCGGCGCGCGAGTGGTCTACGCCGGCACACGGCAGGTCTACGGGGCGCCGCACTATCTCCCCGTGGATGAGCTACACCCCGTCAATCCGGTCGACTTCAACGGCGTGCACAAATATGCCGCCACCATGTACCACCTCATGTTCTCCCGCTCCGGCGACCTCGACGCGGTGGTTCTCCGCCTCACCAACGTCTACGGCCCCCGCATGGCCCTCGACGTTCCCTGCCAGGGCTTCCTCTCCAACTACATCCGTAAATCGCTCGCCGCCGCCCGCCTGCAAGTGTTCGGCGATGGCAGCCAGTTGCGCGACCCGGCTTACGTCGATGACGTCGTCGAGGCCATGCTCGCCGGCGCGGCCGAACGGCTGCAATCGCGTGAGTATAACGTGGGTGGCCCGGAGGCGCTTTCCCTGAGCCAGATTGCCGCCATATGCACGGAAGCCGGGGGCATGGAACCGCCTGAGTTCCGCGAGTTCCCTCCGGATCGCAAGCAGATCGATATCGGCAGCTACTACACCGACTCCAGCCGAATCGGCCGCGAACTCGGTTGGTCGCCCAAGGTCCGGTTCCAGGATGGCATTGGCATGACGCTCGACTACTACCGCCAGTGTCTTCCCCGCTACCTGCCGCCCGGCATCACCGAACCCGAATGCAAGCTCCGTCACATCCTCATGCAGAAGGGCTCGTATAGGTTGTCGCCCACATGATGAACCCGGCGGAATTCGCCAACATCGCCCAGTCCGAACAGGACTTCTGGTGGTACCGCGGCATGCGCAAAATCACGTTTGCCGTCCTCGATCCCGTGGCCCGCGCCCACCCGCTGAACACCGTCCTCGAAGCCGGCTGCGGCACGGGCCATTTCTCCGTCCAACTGGCCCAGCGCTATGGCTGGCGCATGCACTCCCTGGACCTCGGCTGGGAGGGCCTTGCTTTTGGCAAACAGCTCGGCGCGCCGCGGATGGTCCAGGCCGATATTTGCCGCCTGCCCTATCGTTCCGGGGCCTTTGACGCGGTTGTCTCCATGGACGTCATCGTGCACCTGCCGCGCGGCCGCGAATCCGAACCGCTTGCCGAGTTCGCACGCGTCACCCGCCCAGGCGGCCTGCTCGTGCTGCGCGTCTCGGCTCTCGATCTCCTGCGCAGCAACCATTCCATCTGGGCGGAGGAGAGACAGCGATTCACACGTGGCCGGCTGGTGGACGCGGTCCGCGCACAGGGCTACCGCATCCTCCGCGCCACCTACGCCAACTCGCTGCTCTTCCCGGTGGCGCTGGCCAAGTTTCGCCTCTGGGAACCGTTGTCGAAAGCGGCTCCCTCCAGCGGGGTCGAACCCGTTCCGGGCTGGATGGACGCCCTGCTCCATGCGCCGCTCGCCTTGGAGGCCGCCTGGCTCAAAACAGGCGGCGGATTTCCGCTCGGCCAGTCCCTACTTCTGCTCGCTGAGAAAAACTCCTGAATTTTCGCCTGAGGCCTCAAATCCTGGGCTTCCTGCTCAGTGTCTTCACTGATTATTCACTTGGACGTGGGGTACCCTATTGGAAGAGGTCTATCCACACATGAAGTCACTTCGACTGTCCCTTACTCTGGGGCTCCTCGCTCTTGCTCTTTTCCATCCCCATTCGGCTTCCGCTCAGGCAATCGCCGGCATGGGTGGTGTCTCCGGCGTCGTTCGCGACGCCTCCGGAGCCGTCGTGCCCGAAGCGGCCGTGGTCGTCGCCAATGAGTCCAAAGGCATCCGCCGCGAACTGAGCACCAATGCCGCCGGCGTCTTCACGGCGCCCGCCCTGGTTCCCGCCGCCGGCTACAAGGTCACCATTAACAAACAGGGCTTCCAGCCCTATGAGGTGAGCGGGTTTGAGGTTGCCGTCGGCCAGGTGGTCGATCTCCCCGTCACCATCAATGTGGCCTCCGCCGCGACGCAGGTAGAAGTGGTTGATCTTGCTCCCGTCATTGAGCAAACCCGCACCGGCAATAGCGCCGTCGTCAACAGCGCGTTGATTCAAAATCTCCCCATTAACGGCCGCCGAGTGGATAGCTTCGTCCTGCTTGCTCCCGGCGTGGTCTCCGACGGCACCTTCGGCCTGGTCAGCTTCCGCGGCATCGCCGGCGGTAACTCGTTCCTCACCGACGGCAACGATACGACCAATCAGTATTACAACGAGAATGCGGGCCGCACGCGCATCTCGACGCAGATCTCCCAGGACGCCGTCCAGGAGTTCGAGGTGCTCTCCAGCGGTTACTCGGCTGAATACGGCCGCGCCACCGGCGGCGTCATCAATACGGTCACCCGCTCCGGCAGCAATGACATTCACGGCACCGGCTACTGGTTCTACCGCAACCAGGACTTCGCCGCCCGCGACCGCTATGCCTCCAGCGTCCCCAAGGAAACCCGCAACCAGGTGGGCGGCTCAGTCGGCGGCGCCATCGTCAAGGACAAGCTCTTCTACTTCTTCAACGCCGAACTCGTGCGCCGCGACTTCCCGCTGCTGGCCACGATGAACTCCTCGCCGCTGTTCAACGCCGCCGGCGCTTTCGTCGGCGCCTGCACGGCCTCACAGGCCCAGTGCGACGCCGCGGTGAACTTCATCACCAAACGCCATAACACAACCATCCCCCGTACGGCCAACTCCGACCTCGGCTTCGGCAAAATCGACTGGCGGCCCGCTGACCGCCACAGCTTCAGTTTCTCCTTCAACTACCTGAAGTGGATCTCCCCGATGGGCATTCAGACCGGCGCCGCTCTCAACAACGGGGCAGGCATTGGCGGCAACGGCGACTCCACCGTCCGCACCCGCTACGGCCGCGTCAGCTACACCTCCATCCCCACCTCCACTGTCGTCAACGAACTCCGCTACGGATGGTTCAAGGATCGCCTCTTCGACGACCTCAACCCTGAGTATCTCCCCGCCGAAACCGGCCGAATCGCCATCGCCGTCCAGGGCGTCTCCAACCTCGGCGTGGCCAACTACATGCCCCGCCTCAACCCCAGCGAAAACCGCCACCAGATCGCCGACAACCTCACCTGGACCATTGGCCGCCACACCCTCAAAATGGGCGGCGATATCGTGAGCACGCAGGACTACTCCAACCAGCTCTTCAACGGCCGCGGCTCCTTCAACTACGCCAACTTCACTAACTTCGCCCTCGACTTCAGCGGCAACACCACCGGAGCCAAGCGCTGGCAGAGCTTCTCCCAGGCCTTTGGCAATCCCATTGTCGATGTCACCATCCGCGACTATTCCGCCTATATCCAGGATCAGTTCCGCGCCACCAAAAACCTCACCCTGAACTACGGCCTGCGCTACGAATACTCCAACTACACCCAACCCACCATCACCAACCCCGATTTCCCGCAAACGGGCCGCATTCCCACCACCAAAACCAACTTCGCTCCGCGTTTCGGCTTCGCCTACGCCTTCGACGACAGCAAGACCGTTCTCCGCGGCGGCTACGGCATCTTCTACGGCCGCTACCCCGGCGGTGTCCTGAACACCCTCACCCAGAACAACGGAGTCTACACGCGCAACATCAGCTTGAACGGCGCGGTCGCCGCTGACCTTGCCGCTGGCCCCATCTTCCCCTTGGTGTTGCCCAGCCTCGACCGCCAGCCGCCCGCCGGCACCATCGACGTCACCTTCGCCGGCGACGACTTCCGCAATCCCTACACCCAGCAGGCCGACTTCGGCATCGAACGCGAAATCATCCGCGATGTTTCCATCAACGCCAGCTACCTCTGGTCCCGCGGCGTTCAGCTCTGGACCGTTCGCGATCTCAACATTGGGGCCCTTGGCCCTGACGTCACCTACCGCATCCTCGACGTGGCAGGCAACCAGACGGGAACCTACACCACGCCGGGCCACCTCATCGCCAACCGCGTGAACAGAAATTGGCGCCGCGCCAACCAGGTCGAGAATGGCGGCCAGAGCTGGTACAACGGCCTCGTCACGCAGATCAAGATGCGCCGCAAGTCCCACCAGGTGCAGTTCAGCTACACCTGGTCGCACGCCATCGACTACAACCAGGGCGGCGGCAGCGACAATATCTTCTTCAGCGGCGTCCGCTCGGTGTCCAACGGCAACTACAAGGCCGACAAGTCTACCAGCGCGCTCGATCAACGCCACCGCGCGGCGTTCAGCTCCATCCACCAGCCGAAGCTGAGCAGCAGCGACGGTGCCGTGGCCAAATTCCTGGTGAACAACTGGCAGCTCTCCCAGATCACCACCTACGGCTCGGCCCAATATTCCACGCCGACAATTTTCGTGTCGGGCACCCCCTACGTCGGCGCGCCCTTCACCACCAGCCTGAACGGCTTCGGCGGCAGCTCCCGCGTTCCCTTCATGGCCGCCTCCTCCATCCCGGCGCAGGCCATCTTCCGCACCGACGCCCGCCTCACCAAGATCCTTCCGTTCACCGAACGCATGAACCTCCAGCTCAACTTCGAGGTCTTCAACGTGTTCAATAACGTCTCCGACACCAGCGTCCGCGGCCAGGCCTTCCAAGCCACCGCCGGTGCCATCCGCCCCACGCCGCGCTTCGGCGAAGGCTCGGCCTCGGCCGGCTTCCCCGACGGCACCAACGCCCGCCGCGCCCAGATCAGCGCCCGCTTCGTGTTCTAGATCGGAGCGCGCCCCAGGCGCACTGCTGAGAATCACGGCGCGCGCAGGCCACTGCCTTGTGTGAGAACACTCCTGTTCCTGCAAGCCATCTGCCTGTGCGCGCCGTTTCTGTTGCCGGCCGTCGAGCGCCCCTCGCTCCCCTTGCTCAGCGTCCGCGACTTCGGCGCCACCGGCGACGGCGAAACCGACGAGCGCGCCGCCCTCCAGCGCGCCTTCCACGCCGCCGCCGGACGCTGCCTGCTCTTTCCCCCCGGCGAATACCGCATCTCCGGCTATGTCGAACTGCTTGCCTCCGGCTCCTGTCTGCTCGGCGGACCCGGCGTCGTCATCCGCAATACCACCCCCCTGCTCGGCGTTCCCAAAGACGGCTTCCGCATCGGCAATCCCTCGCCCCGCGATGGCGGCACGGGGAAGGGAATCGCCCATTCCGACATCTACATCTCCGGCTTCCACTTCACCGGAACACGCATGGGCATCTGGATCGTCTACTCGCGCCGCGTCACCGTCGAGAACATCTCCACCGACGGCTACGCCGCTGTGGCCGCCGGCAACGACAACGACGACGACTGCGAAGACATCATCTTCCGCAACATCACCCGCACCGGCCCCTCGCCCGCCGACTGGTACACCGCCGCCGTCTTCAAAACCCGCCGCTTCCTCATCGACGGCGTTCTCTCGCCCTACCCCAACGGCAACTCCATGCACGTCGCCGCCGCCAACTCCGAAGACGGCCTCATCACCAACGTCATCGCCCAGGGCGATTCGGCCGCGCGCGGCAGCGGCATCGAACTCATCGACTCCCGCTCCGTCACCGTCACCTCGTTCCAGATCCGCCGCGTGAAGAAGGGCGTCGTCGCCTACTGCGGACGGCCCTATTGCACCGGGCCCGACCGCCGTCTGGAGAGCCACCACGTCATCGGCCCCGGCGCCGTGCGCGACTCCACCGACGCCGTCTTCCTCTATACGGCGCGCAACCTCGTCACGGGAGTCCTCACCACGGGCAACCAAACCAGCCTCCGCTTCGGCGCCGATGCGCGCGACAACCTCATCTCCGGCTGCTACTTCCAGGAGCGCACGGTTGCGCCCAAAGAAGCTATCTCCCGAAACTCAGTGCCCCCCGCGCCGGCAGCCCCCTCCGTGCGATAGACTACACTGTTCATGCCCTTCCGACTCGACAACCGCGTGGCCCTCGTCACCGGAGGCGCCAGCGGCATCGGGGAAGCCACCTGCCGCGCCTTTGCCGCCGCCGGAGCCACCGTCCTCGTGGCCGACCTCAACGCTGACGCCGCCCAGGCCCTGGCCTCCCAACTCCCCTCGGCCCGCGCTCTCCCCCTCGACATCGCCGACGAAGCCGCCGTCAACGCCGCCATCTCCCCGCTCGACCGCCTCGACATCCTCGTCAACAACGCCGGCATCGGCCTGGTCGGCGGCATCGAAGAAACCTCGCTCGCCGACTTCGAACGCCTCATGCGCGTCAACGTCACCGGCATGTTTCTGGTTACCCGCGCCGCCATGCCCAAACTGATTGCCACCCACGGCAACATCGTCAACATCGGCTCGGTCGCCGGCGTCGTCGGCATCAAGAAGCGCTACGCCTATTGCGCCACCAAAGGCGCCGTCGTCGCCATGACCAAACAGCTGGCCGTGGAATACCCCCAGCAGGTGAGGGTGAATTGCATCTGTCCGGGTACCGTCGACTCCCCCTTCGTTGATGGATATCTTGAGAAATATCATAAACATGAGAAGGATAAGGTAAGACAAGAGTTGAATCTTCGTCAGCCAATCGGTAGACTGGGTAGGCCTGAAGAGATCGCCCACATGGCCCTCTATCTTGCTTCCGAGGAAGCAGCATTTATTACCGGGTCGATTATGACCATTGACGGCGGGTGGACTGCGGCTTAGCAGGGGAACCGCCGATAGGAAATAGATGGACACCGGGGCCCTTGGTCCATCGGTTCCCAGGAGAGTAATCGAACGATGGTGCGTATTCTTTTCGTACTCTTACTGCTGATTTCGGTCATCACCAGCCTGTCCGCCGCGACGGCCCCCAAGAAGAAGGCCCCCGCCAAACCCACCGCAGCGCGCTCCGCGGCGCGCAAAGCTCCGGCCAAGACCACGGTTGCCAAGTCCAAGTCCAAGGCCAAGACCCCCGCCAAACCCGTCGCCCGAGGGCGTAGCGCGGCCACCAAACCCAGCGCCGCCTCAACGCGCCGCAAAACCACCACTCGTCGCGTCGCCGCTCCCTCAACCCGCCGCACTACAACCAAACGCGCACGCACCACCCGTTCGCGCCGTGTTTCGGCCAGCGTGTGGAAGGTTTCCAGCTTTGCCGACGCCACGCAGGGCGACAAAGTCGACGGCGAAGATCTCACCGTCCGCCGCGCCGTCGTCGAAGCCCTCAACGGCCTCAACGGTTCTGTCGTCGTCGTCGATCCCAACACCGGCCGGATCCTGAGCATGGTCAACCAGCAACTCGCCATGAAGAGCGGCTTCATTCCCTGCTCCACGATCAAAGTGATCGTCGGCATGGCCGCCCTGAGCGAAGGACTCATTGACCGCACCACCCCAATGCGCCTGTCGCGCCGCCTCACGCTCGATCTCACCGGGGCGCTGGCCAAGTCCGACAACCAGTTTTTCGCCAACCTCGGCGTCAAGATGGGCTTTGAGAAGGTCTCCTACTATGCCCGCCTGTTCGGCCTCGGCGAGCGCGCCACGCTCGGCCTGGAAGGTGAACAGCCCGGCCGCCTGCCCACCGAATCGCCCAAGTTCGGCGGCGTCGGCATGATGTGCAGCTTCGGCGAGGGCATCACCCTGACACCCCTGCAATTGGCCGCCGTGATGAGCTCCATCGCCAATGGCGGAACGCTCTACTACCTGCAATACCCCGAGAACCAGGAACAGGCCGCCAACCTCGTGCCGCGCGTCAAACGCCAGCTCGACATCGCCCAGTACATCCCCGACATCAAGCCGGGCATGATGGGCGCCGTCGAATACGGCACCGCCCGCCGCGCCGCCTACGACCCCAACGAACCCATCCTCGGCAAAACCGGCACCTGCACGGACCGTAATTCGCCCACCCACATGGGCTGGTTCGGCTCCTTCAACGACGTCGAAAAGAACAAGCTCGTCGTCGTCGTCATGCTCACCGGCGGCAAGCACGTTAACGGTCCGGTCGCTTCCGGCGTTGCAGGCGAAATCTACCGCCGCCTCTCCGGCCAGCAGTATTTCGCCCACCAGCGCGAAATCTCGCCCACCCAACTCATTCAGTCCTCCTGCTGCCTACAATAGGCGCATGCGCCTTCCACTTCTCGCCCTGAGCTTGGCCTGCGCCTTGCCCGCGGCCGAACCCTTCATCGAAAAACAGAACATCTTCCCGCCCGAACACTGGCACAACCACTCCTCCAGCGTGGTCGAGTTGCCCAATGGCGACCTCCTCGCCGTCTGGTACAACGGCTCCGGCGAGCGCACCGCTGACGACGTCAAAATCGAGGGCTCCCGCCTGCGCAAAGGCCAGAAGACCTGGGACCCGCGCTTCCTCATCGCCGACACCCCCGGCTTCCCCGATTGCAACCCCATCGTCTTTGTCGATTCCAAACAGCGTCTCTGGCTCTTCTGGCCCGTCATCATCGCCAACGAGTGGCATACCGCACTCCTCAAATATCGCCTCTCCACCAACTACAGCCGCCCCGGCCCGCCCGTCTGGCAGGAGAAGGAAGCCTGGCTCGCCATCCCGCGCGACTTCGCCGCCAGCGTCAAACGCCAGGCCGAGTCCGGCTTCGCCGCCGACCCCCACGTGATGAGCATGATCCCCAAGGCCGCCGACAAATACTTCGCCCGCATGGGCTGGATGCCGCGCGCCCGCCCCACGGAACTCCCCTCCGGCCGCCTCCTCGTTCCCCTCTACTCCGACGGCTTCGACTTCTCCCTCATCGCCATCACCGACGACGGCGGCGCCACCTGGACCACCAGCGAACCCATCGTCGGCAACGGCCCCGTCCAACCCACCATCGCCCGCCGCCGCGACGGCACGCTCGTCGCCTACTTCCGCGACAACGGCCCCCCGCCCAAGCGCATCCTGGCCAGCGAATCGCGCGACAACGGCCTCACCTGGTCAAAGCCCTACGACACCGAGTTCCCCAATCCCGGCGCCGGCATCGAGGTCCACGTCCTCGCCGGCGGCGCGTGGGCCCTGCTCTACAACGATCTCGAGCGCGACCGCTGGTCGCTCGCCCTCTCCCTCAGCGACGACGAAGGCCGCACCTGGAAATGGACCCGCCACGTCGAGCGCGACGAGCAAAACCAGCCCCGCTCCAGCTTCCACTACCCCTCGATCCTCCAGGCCCGCGATGGCACGCTCCAACTGACTTACAGTTACTTCCAGAACCACATCCCCGCCGGCGGTCCGCGCAAGACAATCCGACACGCTCATCTGAACCTGGAGTGGCTGAAAGCAGCCGGGAACTGACCCGCGGCCCGGTTGCGACTACCCGGCCCGCCAACCCCGGGCCGCCGTCCTGCTCGAAGCCGCATGCGACGCCGGGACCGTGGCCGTGCTGTGTGAGGACTTGCGCCGCAATCCGGGAAGCGTGCGGCCACCCGCCGCCGGGCTCGACTCCCCGCGTGCGCGCAGGAAGCCGGATCGCAAGGTCGAGATCCACACCCGCCCCGATGCCACCCGCGCCCGCACGGTGTCCCATCCGGAATCCTCGCGCGTGCTGTAGTTGCGCAACAGCGGGTGCGGGGTCAACAAGATCCGCCGCGCGGCATAGCCGAAACCGGCCAACGCGGCGCCCAGCAACAAGCCTAACGCCAGCAGCCAGGGCCAGCGCGGCGCCTCCAGCCATCGCTCCGCGCCGGGGGCCGGCATCGCCGGGTCACTCACCGCAGGCTCAGCCCTGTTCCGCAACGCCCGCTCCGAGCGCTGCAACTTGCGCTCCACTCTGGCCGTCAGGTTGCGCGAGTAAGCTGCCTCCAGCCGCCCCGACTGCGTGGATAGCAGGTACACCCGCCCAGTGGCGGCCGGCGAGGCGTCGTGATCCTCCGGGCAAAGCTGCGCAGGCTGCCGCACCGCCGCAAAGGCAGCGGGATCACACATCAGCGGTTCGAGACTTCGAGGCGTGGCCAAAGCCAAACCCACAGCGCCAACCAGCGCCAGGCTGCTTTGGAGAATGCGCGACAGCATCCGCCCACACCCTTCGGAGGAAGGCACGGGGGGTGTTTCCCTTACTCATGAGCATACGGTCAACCCCTGAGCCATGCAATCGTTATTTTCGCCCCCGCCCCCGTCCCAACCAGCCGCCCGCCCGCCTCACTTCACCTGCAGCCGGAAATCCACCGTGAGCACCAGCGATGTCTTCTCAACCGTAATCGCCGTTACATTGAACCTCGACAACTTCTTCTCCACCGGCAGCGTCGTCGTCGCCGACTCCAGAATCGTCCGCGCCAACCCCTCAATCGGCCACTTCAACTGGCTGTCCAACGTCTTCGCCAGCGCGTTCCTCACCTGCCGCGAGTAAAACGTCTCTTTCCCTTTCGTCTCCACGTAGACGTCCTTAAACTGCATCGCCCCACCCGTATAAATCGGCGTCGCCAGAATCACGAGGTCAAACGAATCGCCCATCCCCACGCACTTGCCGAACATGTTCAGGGCGCTCCGCCCGCTAAACCGCGACTCTACTCGCAGACGCCCCCCCGCCTCGCCCACCTTCGGCTTTTCCAGGTAGGCATAGCTGCACTTGGTCGACTGGCTGCCGCGGACATACTTCCGCCCGTCCTGTGTAAACAGCTGCGCCGCCAGCATCTTCCGCAGCGAACTGTAGGAGAGTTCCACCTCCGTCGCCGCCGCGCACACCCCCGGCAGCGTCAACACACATAGGAGAACAGCCAGGCATCGCATCGGTAAGGCCAGTGTAGCGTTAGACTCAACCGTATGAGGTTTGCCCTGCTGCCCGCCGCCGTCCTTCCGCTCCTCCCCACCCTGCTCTCAGCCGATGCTGCCCGCGACGCCGACATCGCCCGCCGCGCCGAAACCCTCCGCCCCAAGCTCGTCGAAATGCGCCGCGACTTCCACATGCACCCCGAGCTCTCCAACCGTGAGGAGCGCACCGCCCGCGTCATCGCCGAACGCCTCCGCGCCCTCGGCTTCGACGACGTGAAGACCGGCGTGGCCCGCCACGGCGTGGTCGCTTTACTCAAGGGAGCCAAGCCCGGTCCGGTCATCGCGCTGCGCGCCGACATGGATGCCCTCCCGGTGAACGAAACCCTCGACGTCCCCTACAAGTCCCGCACCCCCGGCGTCAAACACGCCTGCGGCCACGACGTGCACATGACGGTCGAACTCGGCGTCGCCGAACTCCTCATGCAGATGCGCGACCGCATTCCCGGCACCGTCAAGTTCATCTTCCAGCCGGCCGAGGAAGGCGCACCCAAGGGCGAACCCGCCGGCGCCCGCCAGATGGTCGCCGAAGGCGCGCTCGATAATCCCCGCCCCGCCGCCATCTTCGGGCTCCACACCAACCCCGCCCTCGAGAGCGGCCAGATCGGCTACATCTCCGGCCCCATGCTCTCCAGCGCCGACCGTTTCTGGGTGCGCATCAAAGGCAAAAAGGCCCACGCCGCCTGGCCCCACCTCGGCATCGACCCCGTCGTCGTCGCCTCGGAAGCCGTCCTCGCCCTGCAGTCCATCCGCAGCCGCCGCATCGATCCCCAGGACCCCATCGTCCTCACCATCGGCAAAATCGAAGGCGGCGACCGCGAGAACATCATCGCCGACGAGGTTCGCCTGCTCGGCACCATCCGCACCCTCAACGAAGACACCCGCAGCCGCATTCACAAACTCATGGAGGAGATCCTCGCCGGCGTCACCGCGGCCCACGGCGCAGCCTACCAGCTCGAAATTGAGCGCCAGTACTCGGTCACCACCAATCCCGAGGCTCCTCGCCGCCGCCACCCTGCCCACCATCACACGCATTGCCGGCAAAGAGAACGTCGTGACCACCAAGCCCGTCTCCGGCGCCGAGGACTTCTCCGAGTTCCAGAAGGTGATCCCCGGCTTCTTCTACTGGCTCGGCGTGGCTAACTCCCAGCGTGGCATCACCGCCGCCCTCCACACCGCCGACTATGACGTCGACGAGGCATCCCTCGTGGTCGGCGTCAAGGTCATGACCTCCATCGTCCTCGATGCCTTCGAACGCCGTCCCTAATCGTTGTCTTCACACGGATATCTCTCTGGAGTGGTTGCCGATTTCCCTTCCCACCGCGCTCGTCTGGGCGTAGTATGGAGGCGGAAAGTAACTTTCATATCAGCGGCTCGTATATCTACATAGGAGGTCAAGGCCATGTTCGACAGCCTCGACGATCAGATCAAACAAGATGATCAGGCCGCCAGCAGTCCCAAGGAGAGAATCCTGGTTTGGATTTCAGTTGCTGTAGTGAGTGTTGTAGTTTTCGGCGGACTTTACATGGGAATTCGCCTGCTGGAGTAGTCCGGCAGGTTCACCAAGACTAGCCGCCTTGAGCGTGCGCGGAACATGAGGCTGATGGCCTTAGGTGGTTGACGATGTGATCCGCGCCCTCAAGGAATAAGAGGACGGGCCAAGGCGCGCTCAAGTTGTGAGGTGCGTCTTGGCCCGTCGGCTATTCTCTGGACAGCGCGCTACTTGCTGATCGGGGTTTCGTCTTCACCCGTTACAGCAACCACGGTGCCCGTGGTTGCCGCTGCCACAATCACGCCGGCAATCACAGCCTTGGCGGCTAACCCGGCGCCCACGGCCGTCGCCGTGCCTGCCGCCGCTCCGCCGCCTGCAGCCGCTCCGCCTGCCGCGGCGCCGCTGGCTGCCGCTCCCGCTGCCGCCGCTCCCGCCTTGCTGGCGCACTTGTCCTCCAACTGCTTCACCTCGGCCGCCTGCACCACCTGCGACGCGCCCGCCATCGGCCGCGCATCGGGAATCTGCGAGCCCTGCACCTGCACACGCTTACCCGCATACTTCTCCACGCTGCCCTTGACCTCCACCGTCACGCCGGCCGCTTCATCGGTCAACAGATATTTCCCGTCCCGCTTGATCAGGCAGCCCGTGACCAGCGCCGGTCCGGAAGCCCCCGACTCTCCAGGCAACTCGAACTCCAGCGCCCGCCCCGCCGCCAGCGAGGCGATCATCACGCCATGCGCGTTGGTCACCCGCAGGCTGCCCCGCGCCGCCGACACCTGCACGCGGTTTGCCGCCGTCAGTTGTACCATTCCCTGCGCTCCGCCGCCCACCGGCTCGACACGCAACGTACGCGCCTCCATCCAGTAGGGCGAGGCCTTGCCCGCCGGGCTCGACAACTGCCCCCCGCCACGCTGCAACACCAGCCGGTCAGCGAACACCACGCCCTTCGAGCCTGAAGACAGTTGCACATTCATCCCGTTGTTCAGCCGAAGATCACTCACCGTTCTCCCTGTTTCCACCGTCGTCCCTTCGAACAACGTCCCGTTGCCGCTCACCGCGGCTTCGTCCATCCTGATTCCCCCGCGAGCGGTGGCCACACCGATCACTGACGACGCCGCCATCCCAACCGACAGCTGCGCCGAGAGAACCACTGCGAGTCCGAACTGTACTGTCATTACCTGTTGCTCCTCGTCCTCATGTCTATTCGCTTCCCCACCGGCTGCCCGCGCGGCGACTCCGCCGCGTTTCCGCCTTCACACGATGCGCCAGTACGAGCGTCCCTGTTTTCCCAAGCGCCGCCTCATCCGGATGGAAGGGTGCATCCCTGTCCACGACGCGCCAGATTCTCGCCAACAAGAGTCTCCCTGCGGAGAATCCCGGCTTCCTACACCACTGAGTCAGTGTGAGGAGAGCGGAAACGTATCACGTTCTATTCATCGGTACGAAGCCCCTACGCATGGAGGCATACTTTGCCTGAGAAGAATCCGTACTCATCCCTGGTAGGTGGTAGGCTCCTCCTCCTGTTCCTCTCCGCCCTCTCCCTGTGCCAGTTCGTCTCCGCCCTGCTCGAGTCCCACGGCACCCAACCTGCCCTCACCTGGGCCGCCCGCCTCAGCCCCCTCGATCATCACCCGCGCCTCCTCCTGGCCGACCTCGAACCCCACCACGCTCCCCGCCACTGGAACGAGATCCGTTCGCTTCACCCGGCCTACGCCCCGGCGTGGATCCGCCTCGGACTTGACCTGGAACGGCAAGGCGACTTGACCCGCGCCCAACAGGCGCTCGCCCACGCCGCCCGGCTTGACCGCGCCTTCCTGCCCCAATGGACCCTTGCCAACTTCCACTTCCGCCGCGGCGATGAGGCTCGGTTCTGGCACTACGCCCGCAGCGCGGCTTCTCCCTACCAGGGTGATCTCACCGGCGTGTTCAGCCTCTGCCTGCGCATCGAACCCGATCCGCTGGCCATGTTGGACCGCCTGCAGCCGGCCTACCCCGCCGCCCGCCTCGATCTGCTCGGCCTCCTGCTGCGCCAGCAGCGCTTCACCGACGCCGCCCGCCTCGCGCCTCGTGCGGCCTCGACCCCGGTCCGTGGCACGGGGGAGATGCTGCTGGCAGGCTGCCAGAGCGCCAACGACGCAGGCGACACCGCATCGGCGGTTGCCTTCTGGAACGCCGCCGCCGCCCACCGCTGGATCGCCCGCGCGCCGCTCAACCCCGCCCAGGGCGTCCTCATCGCCGATCCCGCCTTTCACCACCAGCCCACCCCTGCCTGTTTCGACTGGGCACTCCCCGCGCAGAACGGAGTCCTCGCCCATGCCGGCCTCCCCGCCGGGCTGCGCATTGAGATGTCCGGCATGCAACCCGCCGGCGCCGTGGTGGCCCGCCTCCGTCTTCCCGTCCAGCCCGGCACACGCTACCGCCTCGTGTGGCGCTACGGGGTCGAGTTCACCCCCAACTCCTCCACACCCGTGTGGCGCATCGCCGGCCTGCAGACCGAACCGTGGCCGCTGGCCGCGCAGGGCAGGGAAGAGAGCTTCGAGTTTGCTTCAGGCGTTTCGTCGCTGCTCGATCTCGAACTTCTGCTTCCACCCGCCAAGGGCCGCACCCGTCCGGAAGGAAAACTCCGCCTCGAATGGGTTCGCGTGGAGCCGGTCCGCTCTGCCTGAGCCGGTGGGGAGCATCTGTGATACCTTGAAGAATCCGGCCGCCCCGTGCAAGGCGTGCGCCGGTCGAGGAGTGTCCCATGGAAGCGCTTGGAATGGTGGAAACGAAGGGCCTTATCGGGGCCATCGAGGCCGCCGATGCAATGGTGAAGACGGCCAACGTGACGCTGACCGGCAAGGAGTTCATCGGCGCCGGCTTTGTCACGGTCACCGTTCGCGGCGACGTGGGCGCGGTCAAGGCCGCCACCGATGCCGGAGCCGCCGCTGCCCGCCGCGTGGGTGAGCTCGTTGCCGTCCACGTCATCCCCAATCCGCATGAAGACGTGGAAAGGTCCTGCCCGGCGCCAGGAAGGGCGACAAAGCTCTCGGCTGATCCGCTCGTCCCCTCTCCAGTAACCGGGCCCACCAGCCCTGAGGACCGTCCATGCTCGCCGACGCTGATCTCATTTCAATCCAGGAAGTACGCACGAAGGTCGACAAGGCCTACGCCGCATTTCAGATCTACCGCACCTATTCGCAGGATCGTGTGGATGCCATCGTTGAGGCCATGGCCGCCGCCGGCCGCGCTCACTCCCAACGCCTCGCCGAAGCCGCCGTCGAAGAGACCGGCATGGGCAACGCCAAAGACAAGCTCGCCAAAAACCTGCTCTGCTCTGACCTTCTGCCCCGCTCCATCCGCGGCATGAAAACCGTCGGCGTCCTGCGCGAAGTTCCCGAAAAGAAGTTGGTGGAAATCGGCGTCCCGGTCGGTGTCATCGCCGCCATCCTGCCCACCACCAACCCCACCTCCACGGCGTTCTACAAGTCCATCGTTTCGCTCAAGGCCGGCAACGCCATCGTCCTCAGCCCCCATCCCCGCGCCGCCCGCTGCACCTGCGACGCCGCCGACGTGCTCTATCAGGCCGCACTCTCGGCCGGCGCGCCGCCCGACATCATCCAATGCGTCGGCACGGCCACCATGGAGGGCACCAACGCCCTCATGAAACACCCCCGCACGGGCGTCATCCTCGCCACCGGCGGTTCGGGCATGGTCCGCGCCGCCTACTCCAGCGGCAAGCCCGCCTTCGGCGTTGGCCCCGGCAACGTCCCCGTCCTCCTCGATGACTCCTATGATGTGAACGACTGCGTGGCCAAGGTCGTCGTCGGCAAGGCGTTCGATTACGGCACGGTCTGTTCAAGCGAGCAAACCCTCATCGCCAGCCGCGGCCGCCGTGAGGCCGTCCTCGCCGCCCTGCGCGATCAGAAGGCCTACATCTGCAACGAGGCCCAGTGCCAGGCGCTGGCGAAACTGCTCATCACGCCGAAGTTCGGCATCAATGCCGATTGCGTCGGCCAGTCGCCGGCCCGGATCGCTCAAATGGCCGGCTTCGAAGTCCCGGCGGGCACCTCCATCCTCGCCGTCGAAATCGCCGGTGTCGGCAAACAGCATCCCCTCTCAATGGAGAAGCTCTCGCCCGTGCTGTCGCTGCTCTTTGTCGATGGCTGGGAGGAGCAGGTCCGGGCCAGCCAGGCCATTCTCAAGTTCGGCGGCCTCGGCCACACCTGCGCCATCTACTCCACCAACGACGCCCGCACGCGTGAGTTCGGCATCCGCATGCCGGCCTTCCGCGTTCTGGTCAACACGCCCACACCCCAAGGCTCTACCGGCATCACCACCGGCATCCAGCCTTCCATGACCCTCGGCTGCGGCGCCATGGCCGGCAACATTACCTCTGACAACGTCGGCCCGCTCCATCTCATCAATGTGAAGCGCCTCGCCTATGTCGTGCGCACGCCGGAAGAAGCATTCCCCGATCAGCAGCCCGGCGCGGCCGTCTCCACAACCCGCAACGCGATCGCCGGCGCCGTCGAGCGCTTCCTCGCCCAGCGCGGCATCTCCAGCGCCGCCCCGCCTGCTCCTCGCACCCCCAGCGCTCCCCCGCCCGTGGCCAGCATCGTCGACCGCTTCCTGCAGTCCAAGCGCGCCCCGGCGTACTTCGCTCCGCCGCCGCCCCCGGCTTCCTCCTGTGGCTGTAGCGGCGGATGCTCCCCCAAACCCGTGGCTAGCGCCCCCGCCGCCGCCACCCCGGCTCCACCGCCACCCGCCCCCTCCATCCCGGCCCCCACCATCGACATCGTCGACTTTGTCTGCGAGGCCGATGTCCGCACCGCCTTGCACAAATCGCAGAAGATCTACATCGGCCCGCGCACCATCGTCACGCCAGCCGCGCGCGAACTGGCCGCGCAACATGACCTCCTCGTGGTCGCACAGCGTTAGAGGAATCCCATGAGCGAAATCCGTCAGGACTTGGATACGTTGTGCGCAGAGGTGGAACGCGACCTCGCCACCCGCCCCTTCGCCGTCTTCCGCGGCCATCATCGCGCCTTGGAAAACCGCTCGCAGGTGGACTGGGATGTCATCAAGTCGCCCGACTTCCACGACTACCTCGTCTGCGCCGAACGTCTCGGCGTCCGCATGCTCGTCTTCTCGCACCAGAAGCTCACCACGCAGTTGCTGGACCAGGTCCGCGAACGTATCGATACCACCGACCTCTCCCGCGAGGATGCCCGCGACTTCGAACGCACCTTCAAAAAGCTCCGCGGCTATGAGGGCTTCACCAGCTCCCTTGAACTCTCCTTCGACTTCGAGGGCATCACCTACATCTTCCACATCTCCACGCCCTGGTACGACGAACTGCTCGACATGATCGAAGATCTCGACGACGCCATCGAACACGCCGCCGGCGATGAAGAGGGCGGCCCCATGGGCGGCTACTTCTCGCAAAACTGACCCCGCGCGATGGCACTCTCCGCGCGCTGGATTCTCCCCTCACCCGACAACGCTCTCGTCGAAACGCTCGCCCGCCAGCTCGGCATCCCAGCCCTGGTCGCCCGCATCCTCGTCCATCGCGGCCACACCACCGCTGAAGCCGCCTCGGCATTTCTCAATCCGCGCCTCGACGATCTGCACCCGCCCCACCTGCTCACCGGCATGGGCGACGCCGTGGCCCGCATCCGCCGCGCCATCGGTGCCCACGAACGCATCCTCCTCTATGGCGACTACGATGTCGACGGCACCACCAGCATCGTCATCCTGATGAAGGCCCTCGCCCTGGCGGGCGCCGATGCCCACTACTTTGTCCCGCACCGCATCCGCGACGGCTACGGCATGCGCGAGGAGGTGATCGAGCAGGCCTCGCGCGATAAGGTCGGCCTCATCGTCAGCGTCGATACCGGCATCCGCGCCGCCTCCGTCGTCGAACGCGCCCGCGAACTCGGCATCGACGTCATCGTCACCGATCACCACCTTCCCGAAGAGGCCCTGCCGCCCGCCCTCGCCGTGCTCAATCCCAATCGCCCCGATTGCGACTATCCCGAGAAGAACCTCTGCGGCGCCGGCGTCGCCTTCAAGCTCGTTCAGGCTCTCATGGACTCACTCGCCTGGGAACCGGCCCGCGTCCGCGCCCTCACCGAGTCGTTCCTCAAAATGGTCGCCATCGCCACCGTCGCCGACGTCGTCCCGCTCACCGGTGAGAACCGCATCATCGTCCACCACGGCCTCAACGGCCTCACCCGCGTTCGCAACGCCGGCCTGCGCGCGCTTCTCCAGGTGGCCGGCTTTCAGGAAGGCGATGAACCCAGCGCCGGGCAGGTGGCCTTCCGCATCGCCCCGCGCATCAACGCCGCCGGCCGCATGGCCGACGCCGGCCAGGTGATCGAGCTCTTCCTCACCAACGACGCCACCCACGCCCTCACCATTGCCCAGCAACTCCACGAATGGAACGCCGAGCGCCAGCAGACCGAGGCCGACACCCTTGAAGCCTGCCTCGAGGCCCAGGTCCATCCCGATGAACGCGCCCTTGTCTTCGCCGGCGAGGGATGGCACAAAGGCGTCGTCGGCATCGTCGCCAGCCGCCTCGTCGAGCGCTACCACCGCCCCGTGTTCGTGCTCACCATCGACCCCGCCACCGGCGAAGCCTCCGGCTCCGGCCGCAGCATCGAAGCGTTTCATCTCCTCGATGCCCTCGAATCCATGCGCGAGCTCTTCACCAAATTCGGCGGGCACTCCCACGCAGCCGGCGTCACGCTTCCCGCTGATCGCATCCCCGAATTCCGCGCCCGCTTCGACGCCCACGCCCGCACCGTGCTCCACGAAGACGACCTCCGCCCCCGCCTCAAAATCGACGCCGCCGCCAGCTTCCAGGAACTCACCGACGCCACCGTCGCCGCCCTGCTCAAGCTCGGTCCCTTCGGCCAGGGCAACGCCGCCCCGGTGTTGATGACCTCCCACGCCAGCTTCCCTTTCCCGCCCACCGTCATGAAGGAGAAGCACCTCCGCTTCAAAGCCGCCCACGCCGGCAAACAGCTCACCATGAAGGCCTGGCGCTTCGCCGAGCGCCTCCCCGAATTCACCCTCGACCGCGTCTTCGACCTCGCCTACGTCGTCGAAGACGATCCCTTCTCCGCCGCCCGCGGCTACGCCCCCTGGAGCGCCACTCTGCGCGACCTGCGTTGAGCGGTAGCTACTGCTGGGCACCAACCGAAATTGACTACGCGCGCCACGTGTCCCCAGGGGCTCGCCTGACCGGCTTCCTGGCCGCCGCGTGTCTCGAGGTTCTGAACTTGCACCTTCTCACGGGGAGCGATTCTGCTCCTGTGCACTTTCGCCGCGTGGGCCGGCCCGCGCGAACTCGTGTCTTCAGGCGCCACGCCAGCGGCCTCCTCGCGTGACGGCCGGAAGTTCCTGAGCGCCACTCGCATCCGCGCCAATCTCCTCGACGCGCGGCCGCGCCTGAGGTCCTTCCCCAGCATCACGGCTTCTCAGACCATCTACGGCCGGCGACTCTCCGCGGCCTCATGTACGGTCTCTTCGAAGCCGCCCACCAGATGCGCGAACACGGCCGCCTGCGCGACACCACCGCCTCGCCCGCCCTCGCCGTCCGCGCCGTGCGCCTCAACCGCGCTGACCTCCCTACCGGCGACGATCTCCGTTCCCTGTTGGCCCTGCTCGCCTCCTCGCGCTTCAACACCCTGCTCATCGTTCCCGAGCCGCCCCGCGACCTCTCGCCCACCCTGGCCGCCCAATTCGGCCTCAAACTCGCCCTCACCCCGATACAACCGGACTCCTCGACAGTCGAGCTTCCCGTAGCTTCCACCGCCATTCCCTGGGCCGATCCCGGCCCCGTCAGCCGCCTGCTGGCCTGGACGCCGACCTCCGAAGGCTTCCACGGCTTCGTCATTCCCCGCACGCCTGCCCTTCGCGCTCCACAATGCCCTTCTACGCCGTCTGAGGGCCTTCGCATCGGTCATGGCGCCGAGGACAGCTCCCCAAGCGATGGGCATCTCTGCTCAGCGACCGCTTCCAGCCTCATCCGGCCGGCGCCGCCTGGTCCGCCCTCTCACTGGCCTCGCGCTGCCTCACCTTCCTCCCGCCCCAGCGCTTCCTGCTCTCCCCGCCGAAACCACCGCCCAGCCCGCCACCGCCCGCTACACGCCTCTGCAGTTAGCCACCGCCTTATCAGCGGCCTCGCCCGCGACGCTGAAGACGCCCAGCTCCCCTCAAAACCGAACTCGCCGCCTTGCAGCCCTTGATCGACTACGGCCGCATGAAGGCGCGTGAACTCCTCGCCCGCCGAAGCCGCCGCCATGGTGCGCGCCACCGGGCCACGACTCCGCGCTCTACCTCGCCCAGCGTGAATCTCCAAAGGCCGCCGCCGCCCGCCACCGATGCCGTCTCGCGCCGCCGGACGCCCATCGCCCCGCCCGTTGCCGAGTGCTGGACCCATCCCGCGCGATGGCCGGGCCTTCGCCGGCTTCACTCCAGCCGCCTCGCTCCCGCGTGGCGCCCCTAACCGAAGGGTCCGGTCACCCGTTCGTTCACGTTCCTCCGAACGCCCGTGGCGGGGAAGCCGCTCACGCCTCGCTGCGCATTCCCACCGCCAGCAAGGTGAGCAACGTCCGTCTTCACTACCTGACGGCTCGTGGACGCTTCCACACCTGTCGAATCCCCGGCCTCGCGCCCTCAATGGGGGGCCTCATCCTCGCACGCCCCAAGGCGATCTCCGCTACTATTTTGAAGTGGTCTCGCCGTCCGGTTCGGGCTGGTTTCACCCCGATCCCCTGGCCGGCAGCCCCTACCTGCGACTGCATGTCCGCGCCGCCCCGCGTCCCTAACCCGCTCTTCCTTGCCCTCACCGCCGCGCTTCTCGTCACGATGGGCGCGCTGCAATTCCACACCGCTTCGCTCGAAGCCCAAACCTACGACGAAGCTGTCCACCTCACCGCCGGCTACAGCTACTGGGCCACCTCCGACTACCGCCTCAACCAGGAGCACCCGCCGCTGGCCAAACACCTCTGCGCCGCGCCGCTGCTCGCCATGGGCCTGCGCTTCGATACATCGAGCCCCCACTGGTCGCTCCCCGATCAATCCGAAATGGGCCGCCTCTTCCTCTACAGCAATACGCGCCCCGCGGACGCCATCCTCGCCGCCGCCCGCTCCGTCACCATCGCCCTCACCCTCGCCCTCGGACTCGCCCTTGCCCTCTGGCTCCGCCCCCGCTTCGGCGAACCTGCCGCCCTCGCCGCCCTCGCCCTCTACGCCCTCGACCCCAACTTCCTCGCCCACGGCCGCTACGTCACCACCGATGTCGCCGTGACGCTCTTCTCCTTCCTCTCCGTCATCACCTGGCTCGCCTTTCTCGAACACGGCCGCAAACGCTGGCTCGCCCTCGCCGCCCTCACCCTCGGCCTCGCCATGGCCTCCAAGTTCTCCGGCTTCTACGTTCTGCCCATCCACGCCGCACTGCTCGCCCTCCAGGCCCTTCGCCGTCGCATCTCCTGGCCCAAAGCCCTCGCCGCGCTCCCGCTCCTCTGCGTGGGCGCCCTCCTCGTCTGCGCCGCCACCTACGGCAGCCACACTCTCAACGTCCCCACCTGGCGCGACCATAAGTACGTCACTGGCATCCTCGAACTGCGCCAGCACAACACCGACGGCCACCGCTCCTACCTCCTCGGCAAGGTCAACACGCACGGCGACCCGCGCTACTTCCCCGTCGCCTTCGCCGTCAAGACTCCTGAAGTGACCCTGCTCGCGCTCCTCGTTGCTCTCGCTGTTGCTCCCCGCATCCTCCGCCGCCACGACGCCCTACTCTGGCTCGCCCTCCTCCTCTACCCGGCGCTCTACTTCGCCCTCTCCGTTGCCGGCAACATCAACATCGGCGTGCGCCATCTGCTGCCCCTCTACCCCTTCCTGTTTGCCCTCATTGCCGCCGCCCTCTCCACCCTGCCCCGCCGCGCCGCCCTTGCCGTCCCCGCGCTCCTCTTCGCCGGCATCCTCTCCGCGCAGCCCACCATCTACCCCGACTACCTCGCCTATTTCAACCGCTTCGCCGGAGGCCCCGCCGCGGGCCACCACTACCTCCTCGATTCCAACCTCGACTGGGGCCAGGACGTCATCAAACTCAAACGCTACATGGACGCCCACGGCATTGAGTTCGTCCAGTTCGCTTATTTCGGAATGGCCGATCTGAATCACTACGGCATCCGCCACGGCGGCCTGCCCGGCGCCAGCGAGCCCCATGAAATCGACAAGCTCGATAACTGGGTCGCCATCTCCATCACCGATCTCCACGACGTCTACTTCGACCAGCCCACCTTCCACTGGCTGCAACGCTATACGCCCACCGCCCGCATCGGCTGGTCGCTCTATCTCTACGACCTCCGCCAGTCCACCCTCCCCGCCGGCAAACGCCCGCTCGCCGCCCAACACCGCCCCGCAAAGCCCCCCGCCGCCCACCGCCCCACCCGGCACGCCGTGATAGATTGGCCGCATGATCTCCCGCCGCGACGCCCTCGCCTCCCTTGCTGCAGCCCCTCTCGCCGCCCAGCGACCCCGCCGCCAACCCAACTTCCTCTTCATCCTCGCTGACGACCACGCCGGCTACGTCCTCGGCTGCCAGGGCAACAAGCTCGCCGACACCCCCAACCTCGACGCCCTCGCCGCCCAGGGCACCCGCTTCTCCCGCCACTTCTGCAACCAGCCCGTCTGCACCCCCTCACGCCAGTCGCTGCTCACCGGCCAGATGCCCTCCGCCGCCGGCGTTACCACGCTCTCCACTCCGCTCGACCCCTCGAAGCCCACCATCGCCAAACAGCTCAAGAGCGCCGGTTACCGCACCGGCGTCTTTGGCAAGATGCACCTCAATCAGCCCGGCCGCCCAGGCCTCATGGGCTTCGACGTCTGCATGACCGAAGACATCATCAACGGCGAATGGCGCAAACTCACCCCCAAGCGTCCTGTCCCCGAAGACATCCGCACCAAGCCCCAATGGCGTCCCTTCCGCGACCCCGCCCGCATCTGGCTCAACGCCGAAAAGCTCCCCTTCCCGCGCTATGAAGCCGACATGCGCAGCGCCTCCACCGTCCAGCACGCCTGCGACTACATGGAGCAGAACAAGGACAACCCCTTCGCCCTCTGGGTCAGCTTCCAGGAACCCCACTCGCCCTACGACTTCCCCATCGAAGACGCCGCCCACTTCGATCCTTCGCGCTTCGTAGCCCCCCGCATCGGCCCCGAAGACGCCTGGCATATCCCCATCATCTTCCGCGACCTCTCCCCCGCCGAGCGCCAGGGCATCGCCGCCGCCTACTACACCTCCGTCCGCTACCTCGACCGCAACATCGGCCGCGTCCTCGCCAAACTCCGCCAGCTCAACCTCGAAGAGGATACCCTCGTCGTCTACCTCGCCGACCACGGCTACTGCCTCGGCCAGCACGGCCGCTTCGAGAAGCACTGCGGCTACGACCCCGCCATGCACGTCCCGCTCATCATCCGCTACCCCGGCCGCGTCCGCCAGGGCGTCGTCAACGACATGACCGAGCATATTGACGTGGCTCCGACGATCCTCGACCTCCTCGGCGTCGACCCCATGCCCGTCCTCCACGGCCGCTCCCTCCGGCCTTACCTGGAGGCAAAGAAAATCACCGGCCGCGACCACATCTTCAGCCAGTACCTAGAAAACGAAGAGGTCTTCCTCCGCACCGACCGCTGGAAGTACACCTACTGCTCCGGCCGCCGCAAACGCACCGACGGCTACCTGATCGACAACCCCACACCCGGCCGCTACCAGCGCCTCTACGACCTCAAAGCCGACCCCGGCGAATTCACCGACCTCGCCCCCCGCAACCCCAAAGTCGTCACCCAACTCCAGGACCTCATCCTGAAACGCTACCGCGCCACCCACCCCGACGCCGCCAGCGAACCCAGCACCTCCACGCGCGAAGAAGCCATGGAGTTCTACATCCGGCCTCGACGCGTGAACTCGGGGCAACCAGCGAAATCATCAGCGCCGAGCGACGCGCCGAGGAAGCCACGCTCTTGCATCTTTCGGGCAACGGCGTGCTGAAGGCGCTGCTTTCCGCCGGCCGATAGGGGACCACGATACCCCGAACGGGTTGCTCCAAGGTCACCGGTAAGCTTCGCGGCGGTTGCGGACGCCAGTAATGTGGATGGCACTATCGCCGCTGGGTTCGAAGAAGACGCGGTAGTCGCCGCAGCGCAGGCGAAAGTCCGTACGCGGCGGCTTAAGCTTCTTCACGTCGCCGGAGCGCGCAGCCAGGTAGCGTTCCAGGCAGTAGAGAATCTGCATCGCCGTTTCGCGGTCGATGGCTCGAAGATCGGTGCGGGCTTCCGGCGACCAGATGACGGCGATCCGCCCCGGCGCGGCGGCGTCGCTCATGCGACGCAGCTCACTTGGTCAGCCCAAACTCGCGCAGGATCTCCTCGTGCGGAATGCCCTCGCCGCGTGCCAGCGAAGCGCGGGAGCGATCCAGGGCATCGCCGGTTTCCGCCGTGATCTCTTCCTCTTCCTCGGGGGCCTGAGCGAGGGATTGTAGAAGCGGCTCACCGGCCAATACTTCGAGCAACTGGGCCACGGCGGTAAACTGCGCTGGCCCCAGCCGGTCGAGCAACTCGTGGGCCTGTCGTCTGTCCATGGCTTCTTCCTCCCCTCGTTCAACCAGTGCGGCGTGCCGTCCTTAGGGCAGCGGCTTCCAGGAACGTGTCGATGGTGCGCAAGCGCGTGGTCTGTTGTGAAGGCGGCAGGCTGAGCTTGGATACGCGAGGCATGACGAACCCACGGTAAGGGGCACAAGGACCGCTTCTTACTTGCTACGGTATCATACGCCGACAACCCCGCCCCCGGCCGCTGCCAGCGCCTCTACCACCTCAAAGCCAACCCCGGCGAAGTCACCACCGCCGCCGCCCGCCACACTCACTTGCGCGAAACGATGAACTCATCCGCAAGCGTCAGCAACGCCTCGCGGAACGCCGCGCCGTTGTTCTTCAGGTTGTCCACCGTCATCAGGTCGAGCTCCTTGTCCGGCCGCACGGCGATGTTCTCCACATACGGGCCCACCGGATACTCGCCGCCCGTGTCGATCTCCACCGGCCGCACGCCCAGCGCCCACGTGATCGCCCCCTGACCCTCGGAAAGCGTCCCGTACTCCGCATCAATCACCGAACCGCCCGCGCCCGCCGTCCGCTTGCCCACCACCAGCGCCCGCCCGTTGTCCTTCAACGACGAGGCGACCAGCTCCGAAGCCGACGCGCTGAACTCATCCACCAACAGCACCACCGGCTTCGTATAACCACCCAGCGCCCCCTCCGCGTTGCGAAACGGCTCCTCGGTCTCCTTCGATCCGCACACCGGCAGCGGATTCGTCAACGCCCTCCCTTCGTTCAGCGCCGCCTCATACTCGCGCACAAGCAACTCCGCCTCGGCCACGTCATCGGCATCGCCGAACCGCCGCGCATCGTCCAGGTAAAACCACGCCGACAGCACATCGCCAAACGTAATCCTGTGCTGCGCGCGGAACACCCGGAACGGATCGCCCGTCACCCGCGCCACCAGCGCCTGCGCGCCGCAGGCCGAGCCGCCCGGATTGCGCATCAGGTCGAGAATCAGCCCTTCGGTCATTCCATCCAGCGCCGCCAGCTCATTGGCCAGCGCCGTGAACACGCTGCTGAAGTTGAACTGCGGCACGCGCACATAGCCGATCTTCCGCTCGCCCTTCGTGAAAATGCCCGATGTGAAGCGATCGCTCGCCGCATCGCCCACGCGCTTCACAAACGCATCGCCGCCGCCAAACAGCATGTTCTTGCTGCCCACGCCCAACACCCAGTCCTTGTCGCGCGTCTTCCAGTTGTCCCGCCGCGCCCGCGTCCGCTTGACCTCAAACGTCTCCTCGCTCGCCGCCGCCGCCGCTGCCTGCTTCACCGCCGGAATCCCCGGCAGCGTCCTCACCGCATAGCCCGTCTTCCGCCACGGAATCGTATAGCTCGCCGTCGTCCCGCCCTCTTGCATGATCTCCACCGTCGCCGTGTCGCCCAACTCCACCGCCCGCGGCAACAGCGCCTGGTCGCGCACCGTCAGAAAGCCCGCCACCGCGCGCCTCAGCGTCCCCGGCGAACCCTCACCCAACAACCGGCTCGTTGCCGCCATCCAATCCCCCACCGCCTGCCCGTCAATCTTCAGTAATTCGTCGCCGATTTTCGCCGCGAAATCCGCCTCGCTCAGCCGCGTCCGGTCAATCGAATCGATCACCACCTTGCCCTCATACACATCCACGCCAAACCCCAGCGTCGCCCGGAACGTCGACGGCAAAATGTAGTAGGTGTGCCCGTCCTGCAGCGACGCGATGTATTCCACCACCACCTCGTAATAGGCCAAATCGTTCGCCGTCTGCCGCGCCTTCTCCACCCACGGACCAATCTCCAGCGGGTCCTTCTTCAACGCCACACGCTTCCACTCCGCCGGCGCATACATTTTCGCCAGGCGGTCGGCAATGCTCCGCAGGTCGCTCGCTTTCTGGTCGGGGGTAAGTTCCGCCTGTAAGACAAATGACAGTAGGATTCCAAGGGAAATAATCCGAAACATGGCCACATGGTAGCGCTTCTCCCTGTCACCCGCATGAGCCCCGCATCCCCGTCCGATATACTGTCACCGTCCATGCAACGCCGCCTCTTCTGCGCCCTCCTCCCTTCCCTCGCCGCCGCCGCCGACGCTCCCGCCAAGGCCTTCCCCGCCGCCCAAGGCTGGAAGCCCCTCTTCCCCGCCGGCTCCCTCGCCGCCTGGCGCCCCCAAGACGCCTCCCGCCCCAACACCTGGTCCTCCTCCGCGCGCGTCACGCTCGACCCCGCCGACCCCACCCGCCTCACCTCCGCACCCGGCTCAGGCCCCGAAGTCTGGAACTCCCCCACCGGCAAGGTCACCAACATCGTCACCACCGAATCCTTCGGCGACCTCGAACTCGCCATCGAATTCATGGTCCCCAAGGGCTCTAACTCCGGCATCTACCTCCACGGCCTCTATGAAATCCAGGTCTTCGATAGTTTCGGAGTAACCGATCTGAAAACCTCGGACTGCGGCGCCATCTACCACCGCTGGATCGACGCCAAACCCGTCGGCGGCTCCGCGCCCAAACGCAATGCCAGCCTTGCCCCCGGCCAGTGGCAATCCTTCCGCGCCTTCTTCCGCGCCCCGCGCTTCGACGCACAGGGCCGCAAAACCGCCAACGCCCGCTTCCTCCGCGTCCTCCTCAACGGCACGCTCATCCAGGAAAACGTCGAGGTCGAAGGCGGTACCCGCTCCCACATGCCCATCCCCGAGGCCCCCCGCAATCCCATCATGATCCAGGGCGACCACGGCCCCGTCGCCTACCGCAACCTCTTCGTCCGCCCCCTGCGCGCCGACGACAACCGCTAAAGCCACCACAATCAAGAAACCCGCCCAAAGGAGTGCCATGCTGAATCGCCGCCAAGCCCTCGCCTCTCTCACCGCGCCGCTTCTCGCCCAATCCGCTGCGCGCCCCAACTTCGTCTTCGTCCTCGTCGACGACCTCCGCTGGGACGCCCTCGGCTGCACCGGCCTCTCCTGGATGAAGTCCCCCCACATCGACCGCATTGCCCGCGAAGGCATCACCTTCCGCAACGCCTTCGTCACCACGCCTCTCTGCTCGCCCGCCCGCGCCAGCTTCCTCACCGGACACTACGTCCACCACCACGGCGTCCGCGGCAACTCCGACAACAACGCCCTCAGCCACAAGCTGGTCACCTTTCCCGCCTTGCTTGCCAAAGCCGGCTACGACACCGCCTACGTCGGCAAATGGCACATGGGCAACGACGACTCCCCCCGCCCCGGCTTCCGCCGCTGGGTCAGCTTCAAAGGCCAGGGCGTCTACAACAACCCGCCCCTGAACATCGACGGCAAACAGGTCGCCACGCAAGGCTACATGAGCGACCTCCTCTCCGACCACGCCGCCGCCTTCCTCCGCGAAAAACGCTCCTCCCCCTTCTGCCTCTACCTCGCCCACAAAGCCATCCACGGCCCCTTCGAACCCGCCGAACGCCACAAGGAACTCTATAAAACCGAGCCCCTCCCCGAGCGCCCCAATCGCGACTACGACCGCGCCGGCAAGACCGCCCTCACCCGCCCCGTCCAGGACATCCCCAAAAAGGCCGCCCCCGCCAACCGCCGCCACGAGGACATCGCCCGCGACCAGCTCCGCTGCATGGCCTCTGTCGACGACGGCGTCGGCAAGCTCTTCCAGGCCCTTGAGGAAACCGGCCAGCTCGACAACACCGTCTTCATCTTCACCTCCGACAACGGCTACTTCTGGGGCGAACACGGCCTCGGCGACAAACGCTGGGCCTACGAGGAATCCATCCGCATCCCCCTCCTCGTCCGCTACCCCAAACTCGTCCGCCCCGGCGCCAAATCCGACGCCCTCGCCCTCAACATCGACATCGCCCCCACCTGCCTCCACCTCGCCGGCGTCGAGGTCCCCAAAGGCATGCACGGCCGCTCGCTCAAGGAACCCCTCCGCGGCAACCGCCGCACCTGGCGCACCTCCTTCGCCACCGAATACTTCGCCGAACGCAACTACCCCCGAACGCCCACCTGGAACGCGATTCGAACCGCCCGCTATAAGTACATCCGCTACCCCGAACTCCCCAACGCCGCCGAGATGTACGACCTGCAAACCGACCCCTACGAGAAGAAGAACATCGCCGCGTCCCCCGCCGTGAAAGCCACGCGCGACCGTCTCGCCAGGGAACTCGACCGCATCCTCACCGCAACCGCATAGGAGGCTCCCATGATCACCCGCCGCCAGGCTCTCTCATCCACGCTCCTTTCCGGCGCCGCCCCCTTCCTCTCTCGCGCCGCCGATCGCAAGCTCAACGTCCTGCTCATCGCCGTCGACGACCTCAACAACCGCCTCGGCTGCTACGGCGACCCCGTCGTCAAGTCGCCCCACATCGACGCGCTCGCCCGCCGCGGCGTCCGCTTCGACAACGCCTACTGCAACTACCCTGTCTGCAACGCCTCGCGCACCTCACTGCTCAGCGGCCTCCGCCCCGAAACCACCCAAGTCCTCGGCAACACCACCCCGCCCCGCACCACCATCGGCGACGTCGCCTTCCTCCCCGAACACTTCCGCGCCAACGGCTACTTCACCGCCCGCGTCGGCAAGATCGCCCACGGCACCTACGAAGACGCCGTGAAGTGGGACATCAGCGAATCCTCCGCCGATGCCGCGACACCATCCGCGGCAAAGGCGGCCGCGACCGTAAGAAAGCCGCCAACGAAGGCGCCCTCGCTCTCTGGTGGACCCCCACCAACAACGACGACTCAGAAGAACCCGACGGCCGCACCGCCCGCCGCATCGCCCAGCTCATGGCCGAAAAGCGCGACAAGCCCTTCTTCCTCGGCTGCGGCTTCCACAAACCCCATCTCCCCTGGGTCGCCCCCAAGAAGTACTTCGACCTCTACCCGCCCGACCGCATCGAGCTCCCCAACACCCCCGCCAACGACCGCGACGACATCCCGCCCATCGCCCTCACCCACCAGCCCGCCGACGACAACCTCACCGACGCCGACCGCCGCCAGGCCATCGCCGCCTATCACGCCGCCACGTCCTTCATGGATGCCCAGGTCGGCTACGTCCTCCGCCAGCTCGACACGCTCAAGCTCTGGGACAACACCGTCGTCCTCCTCTTCGGCGACCACGGCTGGCACCTCAACGAACACCTCGGCCTGTGGCGCAAGATGAGCCTGTTTGAGGAGTCCTCCCGCGCCCCCCTCATCGTCGCCGCCCCCGGCATCAAACCCGCCGCCACCCGCGCCCTCACCGAATTCGTCGACATCTACCCAACGCTCGCCGAACTCGCCGGCCTCAAGCCTCCCGCCCATGCCCTCGAAGGAACCAGCTTCGCCCCCGTCCTCCGCGAGCCCGCGCGCCGCTGGAAAAAAGCCGCCTTCACCGTCGTCTCCCGAGGCCGCCGCACCCTCGGCCACACCATCCGCACCGAGCGCTACCGCTACACCGAATGGGACTCCCCCGGCGTGAACGAACTCTACGACCACCAGGCCGACCCCAAGGAGTTCACCAACCTCGCCCGCGACCCCAAGAACGCCCCGCTCGTCGCCCAAATGCGCAAAGCGCTCAACGACGGCTGGCGCGCCGCGCTGCCATAGCCGCGCCTACCCCCCCCCCGGGCGCCCCCCCCCCCCCCCCGCCCCCCCCCCCCCCCCCCCCCCCCCCCCCCCCCCCCCCCCCCCCCCCCCGCGCCCCCCCCCCCCCGCCCCCCCCCCCCCCCCCGCCCCCCCCCCCCCCCCCCCCCCCCCCCCCCCGGCCGCGGCCGGGCCCGGGCCGGCCGCCCCCGGCGCCGCCCCCCCCCCCCCCCCCCCGGCCCCCGCCCCCCCCCCCCCCCCCCCCGCGGGGGGCCGCCCCCCCCCCCCGCGGGGCCCGCCCGCCCCCCCCCCCCCCCCCCCCCCCCCCCCCCCCCGCCCCCCCCCCCCCCCCCCCGCGGCGCCGGCGGGCCGGCGCCGGGGGCCGGGGGGCCCCCCCCCCCCCCCCCCGCCCCCCCCCCCCCCCCGGCCCCCCCCGCCGCCCGGGGCCCCGCGGGCGCCGGGGCGGGGCGGCGCCCCCCCGCGCGGCCCCCCCGGCCCGGGCCCCGGCCCCCCCCCCCCCCCCCCCCCCCCCCCCGCCTACCCCTTCGCCACCACCGCCAGCGGCCTCACCGGCGCCCCCGTGCCCCCCTGAATCTTCATCGGCACGGCCACAAACAGGAACTCATACACGCGCCCGCGCGCCAGCTCCTCCATGTTCAGGCACTCCAGAATGTGAATGCCGTTTTCCACCAGCAGATGCACATGCACCGGCATGTTCGGCGACGGCACGCGCTCAAAGCAGATCGTGTCCGACCCCGCCGCGAACACCTTCCGCGCGCTCAGCCACTCACCGCCCGGCAGCTCCGGCCCCGGCTCCACCTGCCGCAGAAACAGCTCATCGTCGCTCCAGTAATTCGCCCAGCCCGTGCGCAGCAATACCACGTCCCCGGCGCGCACCTCCACACCCTGCTCGCGCTCGGCCCGCTCCATCATCTCCGGCGTAATCGCGAACTCCTTCGGCAACGCCTGCACGCCCTGCTGCCCGGCAATGTCGAGCAGCACGCCCCGCCGCAGCATCGGCTTCACCTGGTCCACGCTGTGCATCCGCATCCCGCCCGTTGTGCTCTGCACCTCCGCCGCCTTGTGCCCGCCATACAGAAACCCGCCGCAGGAAAAGTGGCACAGCGCGTCGATATGCGTCCCCACGTGCGTGCCCAGTGCAATCGACTCCGCCGCTGAACTCGTCCCGTTGGGCGTCAGGATGTCCCCATGCCGCTTGGTCATGCTGTAGAGATACGGCGGGTGGTTCGGATGCCTCGGAATGCCCACGAAATAAGGCTGCCCTAGGTCATACACCTCGGCCGCTCCCAGCGTGCTGATCAAGTCCTGCGTCGTCATTTGTGCGCCCCCGCCATCTCCGGAAGAAAGTAAAAAGCGATGCCCAGAATGACATACACCGCCAGCAACTGCACGCCTTCAAACCAGTTCGATTCCCCGTCGCTGGCAATCTGCGCGCTGATGGCCACCGCCAGCACCGACGCCATCACCTCGGCCGGCGTGAACACCAGGTCCATCGGCCTCGGCGCCATGAAGTAGCTCACCACCACCAGCAGCGGCGCCACAAACAACGCAATCTGAATGCTCGACCCGATGGCGATGCCCAGCGACAAGTCCATCCGGTTCTCCCGCGCCATCAGGATCGCCGTGCTGTGTTCGGCCGCGTTGCCGATAATCGCCACCACGATCACGCCCACAAACACGCTCGTCATCCCCAGCGAATGCGCCGTCTGCTCCACCGCGCCCACCAGGATCTCGCTCATCCACGCAATCAGCGCCGTCGCCCCGGCCAGCACCGCCAGCGCCCGGCCCACCGGCCACACCGTCCCATGGTGCGCTTCCGGGTCGCCCGAGCCTTTGAACAGATGATGGTGCGTGCGCAGGCTGAACAGCAGGCTCAGCGCATAGCAGACCAGCAGCACGATGGCGATCTCCAGGCTCAACCCCGCCTCGCTCTTCACCGCCTCCGCCCCGCCCATATAGTGAAATCCCGCCGGCACAACCAGCGCAATCACCGCCAGAATCAGCATCGTCGCCTGCGACCGCGCTCCGCCCGCATTGAAGTTCTGCGTCGGATACTTCAGCCCCCCGCCAGCATCGACAGCCCCATCACCAGCAGCACATTGCCGATGATCGATCCCGTCAGCGACGCCTTCACCACATCGAACAAACCCTTCTTCAACGCGATCAGCGCAATGATCAACTCCGCCGCGTTCCCAAACGTGGCGTTCAACAATCCGCCCACGCCCTCGCCCGTATGCGTCGCGATGTGCTCGGTGGCCCGCCCCAGCCAGCCCGCCAGCGGCAAGATAGCCAAACAGGCGCACGCGAAAATTGCCGTGTGCGAGTCCGGTTGCGCGTATTTCAGCCACGCCGCCACCGGTACAAACACCAGCAGCCAGTTCAACGATGGTTTCAATAGTTCAGTCATGAAAAGTCAGTCTTACCGCGCGGCCTTCGTCGCGCGCCGCTTCCGTCCCGGCACCAGCGGCGCTTGCTGCACCGCCCAGCGCCCCAGCCGGAAGTCGCGGCTGTAATCCGCCGTGATGTTGGAGATCTTCACCGAAACGGTCCCGCTCGCATCGCAGGAATACTCTTCGCGGATCTCCCGCGGCGGCGCCCAATCCAGCCGCATCACACCCGTGCCGCTCAAATCGGCCACCTCGCGCAGCGACTCGTCAAAGGGAAACAGAATCTGGTCCCACACCATCACCTCGCCCGAAGGCCGCCCGTCCTCGCTCGTGTGGCTGCATTCCAGGTAGCGGAAATGCCCCACGTTGTGCGCCGGATAGTAGGTGCGCGTCACCTGCAGCGCCGCTTCCCCCGCCGCCGGCAGCGGCGTGCCCTTCAGGAACAGCGGATCGAACACCATCGTCCGCCCGCCCTCGGCCTCGCGCCACACACCGAAGTTCCGCGTGAACTTCTCCCGCAACTGATAGCCCGCCTGCGTGTCGGCCTGAATCGCCAGCCCAATCGCCGTCGCCGAGCGCGGATACGCCGTCCGCTTCACCCTCCGCCCAAACTTTTCCTTCAGCGCCCGCGCCACCATCGGCAACTCGCTCGAGCCGCCCGTCACATACACGCCTTCAACGCTCGACTCCCGCCCTCTTAGCAAATCCTCCACCGCATGCACCGTCTCATCGATCATCGCCTGGCAGCGGTCATAAAAATCCGCCACCGGCACCTGCACGCTTGGCCAGCCCTCGCGCACGCAATCCAGATCAATCGTCACCCGCTTCGTGTTCGGATGCAGCGCTTCTTTCTTCTGCCGGCACTCCTCGTGCAAATGGAACACCTCGGCCTGCGTCAGGTTCTCCCGCGCCTCGCCGTCTAAGCCCGCCGCCTCCAGCGCCAGCTCCGCCAGGATCTCATCGAAATCGTCGCCGCCCAGCGTCGGAATCCCCTCGCTCGCCAGCACCTCGTGCCGCTGCGCGTCCATCTCCACCAGCGAGGCGTCAAACGTCCCGCCGCCCAGGTCGTAGACAATCATCGAATCGCGCGTCGCCGTGGCCTTGGCCCGGCTCGCGTGGCCATACTCAATGCTCGCCGCCGAGGGTTCGTTCAACAGCCCGATCACCTCAAAGCCCGATTGCCGGAACGCCTCCACCGTGAGAAAGCGCTGGTTGCCGTTGGCGTTCGCCGGCACGCCCAGCATGATCTCCAGCCTCTCTTCCGGTTTGATCGACAGGCTGCTCGCCTCGCTCAACGCCTTGCGCAGCGCCGCCGTCAGCCCGCACAGCAAGTCCAACATGCGGAACTGCGCCTCGCCCACGCTCACCTGCGTCTCTGGCCCGGCGTCCATCAGAAACCGCTTGATCGAACGCACCACCGTCGTGCCGGGCTCTTCCTGCGCCCGCCACGCATCAAATCCATAGAGTGCCTCGCCGCCACGAGCCGCGACGAGAGCAGGGAACCCATCCCAGGGCTCTCCCTCCGGCGAATCGAACGTCACGACGGGATAGTTGCCACGATCCACAACCGCAACGACAATTCGCGTGGTTCCAAAATCCACGCCTAGCCGCATAATCCTATTAGGATAGCCCGCTCCGCGCACCCTTCACGTGCGGAACATTTCTGCAATCGCCACCCGCGCCCCGCGCCGCGCGCTCTCATACGCCGCTTCCACAATCCCCACGCTCTTCACATACTCCGCCGCACCCGTCTCCAGCGGCGTCCCGTTGCGCAGATGATCCACAAAATGCCGCTGCGTCGCCAGCACGCAATCCCCCCGGTAGCCCGTGTGCACCGTGTTCTGCCAAACACTCACGCCGTTGCGCAATAGGTGGCCATCGGTGGTCAACGTCAGCAGCGCCTCCTCGCCCTCGAACGTCGCTTCCCCTAGCGGCGGCGAGCCCGCCCGCGGCTCATAGTAGCCGCCCTCCGTATACCGGTTGCCGTCAATCGAACCGAGCAAACCACTCTCATGCGACAGCAGCAGATACGCCAAATCCTCTCCCACAATCCGCTCATTCAACCGCCGCGTATCGGCATAGACATGGCTCACGTCGCCAAACAACAGCCGCGCCGTGTCAATCGGGTGGATCAGCGTCTCATAGATCAGCAGCCGCGGCATCTGCCGGAAATACGGCTGATCGGTGTACGGCGTCTCCCCCAAGCCGTCGCGCTTCCGGGCGCGAAAGCAATAGGTGACCGGCCGCCCAATCGCCCCCGCCTGAATCAGCCGGTGCGCCTCGCGATACCACGGATGCCACCGCCAGTTCTCATGAATCATGAACGGCACACCGCTGCGCTCGGCCTCCGCCGCCATCTCCAGTGACTCCGCCCACGTCGGCGCCATCGGCTTCTGGCAAATCGCCGGCACACGCCGCGCCAGCGCCTCTTTCACCAATGCCAGGTGCGTTTCCGGCCGCGTCGCAATGTCGACGAGATCCAGCTTCTCCGCATCTAGCATCTCGCTCATCGTCGCGTAGGCACTCGGCGCCGCCGCCCCGGCCCGCGCCAGATCAGGGTCCGCCGCCGCCACCAACTCCACGCCCTCCATCCGCCGCCAGCCATCAATGTGAAACTGCGCGAAGAACCCGCACCCGACAATCCCAACCCGAAGTTTGTCCATGAGAACCCTGTGTATCTTAGAACCCCGTATATCTCTTCACCGCCGCGAAAAACTCCCGCTTACGTTCCGACGACAAGCCCCAGTTCACCGGCGGACACTGGTAGCCGTCCTTGTAATCCGAAGCGCCTGGATCGAAATACCCCCAACTCGCATAGGCCGCCGTCGCGCTCCGCATGTTGTTCGCCGGCTTGTCGAAATCGAAGTGGTCGTCTTCGTTGAACAGCACCGGCTTCGGCGTCCATGCCTTCATCGCCCGCACCTGCTCCACCATCTGCTTGATCCGAGCCGGGTCCTTCACGCCATTGCCGTGCAGGATCACGTAATCGCTCACCTCCACCACCTTCTCCGGCGGCAGCGTCCCGCCATTGAAACTGGTCGACGTGATCAGCCTCCGCCCGCCCACTTGAATCGACTTCACCAGCTCAATCAACTCATGCACGCGGTCCGCCTTCAGCAGCGGCTGCTGGTAGCTGCGGTTGTTGGATTCGTTCACCACGTCCACCATCACGTTGCGGTAGCCGCGCTTCAGCATCCACTCCGTCGTCTCGCGCGTCGCCCGCAGAATGGCCGCATCGCCGTTGAGATGCTCGTCCTGCCCAAAGTAAAAGTAGTTGACGATCGACACCATCCCCAGCTCATCCGCCCGGTCGAGAATCTTCTGCAGCCGCGCCCGAAACGCCGGCTTCGTCGAGCCATCGGCCGCGAACATGCTGTTCCGCCACGGCTGCGCTTTCGAATACCCCTGCGGCGAGCCGCCCTGCAGCCCAATCGTGTACCCCAGCATCCCGTGCTTCCGCCACTCCGCCATCGCCCCCACAAACTCGCGCGTGTTGCGCTCAGCGTCCCACTTCCCCGTGTCCGGGTACTTCCACAGCTTCACCGTCTCCGCGTTCTCGTCGTCGTAAATGCCTTGAATCATCCGCGAGTTGAACAGCAGACCCTCGATCTTCATCCCCTCAAACGTGCGCCCCGCGTACGTCAGCTTGCCGTTCAACACGAACTGCTCACCGCGAATCGCAATCTCCGTCTTCCCGGCGGCCCGCGCCAACGGGGCGGCGGCCAGGGCCATCAACAGCGACCGGCGTTTCATCATCATTCAAATGTAGAATACAAGGCACCGTGAGATTTGCGCTCTCCATCTCGCTCCTCGCCTGCTCGCTGCCTGCCGCCGCGCAGCAGCCCGTCTCCGCACAGCAGCCAACCTACGCCGGCAACGTCCGCCCTTTCCTCAAAACCTACTGCGCCACCTGCCACAGCGCCAAGCTCAAGCAGGCCGAGCTCAATCTCGAGCCTTATCTCGACGAAACGAAAGCGATGGCCGAACACGAGCTCTGGGAAAAGGTCATCCGCAAGGTGAGCTCCGGCGAAATGCCCCCCAAGCCCTTGCCGCAGCCCAAGCCCGAAGCCCGCGCCGCCGCCCTCGCCTGGTTTGAATCCCGCCTCGCCGCGCAAGACAAGGCCCGCAAGGTCGACCCCGGCCGCGTCACCGCCCGCCGCCTCAACCGCGCCGAATACAACAACACGATTCGCGATCTGATCGGCCTCGACCTCCGCCCCGCCGACGAGTTCCCCATCGACGACTCCGGCTACGGCTTCGACAACAACGCCGACGTCCTCACCCTCTCGCCCGTCCTCATGGAGCGCTACCTCGCCACCGCCGACCGCGTCGTCCGCGCCCTCCTCCCCCGCGAAGCCCCCAAGCGCCCCACCATGGACCGCTACGAGCCCGAGAAATCCGGCAAGCCCGAAAAGCCCTCCGTCGCCCTGCTCGACGAAGCCTTCGCCGCCCGCCACACCTTCCCCGCCGAAGCCGACTACCAGATCCGCATCAACGTCAAACTCCGCGAAGGCCAAACCAAGAACCCTTACACCCTCGCCCTCCTCGTCGATGGCGCCGTCATTGAGCGCTTCCCGCTTCCCGCCGGCATCGCCACCCGCCACTTCGACGTCAAGGCCCACATCCGCGGCGGCCTGCGCGAAGTCGCCGCCGGCTTCCTCGCCCCCGATGGCGTCAGCGGCAACTCCGAGTTCTTCTTCGACAACATCGAAATTCGCGGCCCCTACAACGCCCTGCCGCCCGAACCGAGCGAGCAATACCGCAAGGTCTTCCTCTGCACCGATGACAACCCCGCCTGCGCCAATCGCATCCTCTCCGCCTTCGCCCGCCGCGCCTGGCGCCGCCCCGTCGCCGCCTCCGAAACCGCACGCCTGGTCGGCTTCTACACCCGCGCCCGCGAAGCCGGCGACGATTTCAACCACGCCGTCGCCCTAGCCCTCAAAGCCACCCTCGTCTCGCCGAATTTCCTCTATCGCATCGAGCAGCACCCCAATCCCACCGACCCCACCGTCGCCGTCCGCGTCTCCGATCTCGAACTCGCCTCCCGCCTCAGCTACTTCCTCTGGACCTCCATGCCCGACGACGAGTTGCTCTCCCTCGCCGAGCGCAACGAACTCCGCAACCCCGGCGTCCTCGAAGCCCAGCTCAAGCGCATGACCGCCGACCCACGCGCCCAGGCCTTCGCCGAAAACTTCGCCGGCCAGTGGCTCGAAGTCCGCAACGTCGAAGCCCTCCGCCCCGACCCCAAAACCTTCCCCACCTTCGACCGCGCCCTCCGCGAAGCCATGTACCGCGAGACCATCCTCTTCTTCAACGAAGTGGTCCGCGACAACCGCCCCGTCACCGACTTCATCGACGGCAAGTTCACCTACCTCAACGAGCGCCTCGCCCGCCACTACGGCATCCCCGGCATCAAGGGCAAGGAGTTCCAGCGGCTCGAGCTCGATGGCGTCCAGCGCTCCGGCGTCCTCACGCAGGCCTCCATCCTCGCCGTCACCTCCTACCCCACGCGCACCTCGCCCGTCCAACGCGGCCTCTGGGTGCTCGAAAACTTCCTTGCTTCGCCGCCGCCCCCGCCGCCCCCCAACGTGCAGTTGCTCAACGAAGCCGAAATCGGCAAGAACATGAGCCTCCGCGAACAGATGAAGCGCCACCGCACCGACCCCGCCTGCGCCGTCTGCCACGAACGCATGGACAACCTCGGCTTCGGCCTCGAGAACTACAACGCCGTCGGCGCCTGGCGCGACACCGACTCCACCTTCGCCATCGACTCCGCCGGCGAACTCCCCGGCAACCGCACCTTCAGCTCACCCGCCGGCCTCAAACAAATCCTCCTCGGTGAGAAGGACACCTTCACCCTCGCCCTCACCGAAAAGCTCATGACCTACGCCCTCGGCCGCGGCATGGAACACTATGACAAGCCCGAACTCCGCCGCATCGCCAAGACCGTGGCATTGAACGAATACCGGATGGGCAGTATGATGAAGGAAATCGTCGAAAGCCCCGCCTTCCAAATGAGGCGTGGGGATGGGGGTAGGAAGCATGGTAACCCGTAAACATCTTTCGCGGCGCACGTTGTTGCGCGGATTCGGCACGGCGCTCGCCCTGCCCGTCCTCGACTCGATGGTCCCGGCCTTCTCCGCGCCCGCCACCCTGGCCGCCAAAACGCCGCGCCGCCTGGCCTTCGTCTACGTCCCCAACGGCATCATCATGCAGGAGTGGACGCCGTCGGTTACCGGCACGGCCTTCGAGATGCCCCGCATCATGAGCCCGCTTGAACCGGTGCGCCAGAAGCTTCTCGTCCTCTCCGGCCTCACCCACAATACCGGCCGCGCCCTGGGCGATGGCCCCGGCGACCATGCCCGCGCCGCCTCCACCTTCCTCACCGGCGTCCACCCCCGCAAGACCGCCGGCGCCGACATCAGCCTCGGCATCTCGGCTGACCAGATCGCCGCCAACGCCATCGGCAAGGACACCCGCTTCGCTTCCCTCGAACTCGGTTGCGAAGGCGGCCGCCAGGCCGGCAACTGCGACTCCGGCTACTCCTGCGCCTATTCGAACAACATCTCCTGGCGCAACACGACGACGCCCAACCCGCCCGAGATCAACCCCCGCCTCGTCTTCGAACGCATGTTCGGCAATGCCGACCCCTCCGAGTCACCCGCCGCCCGCGCCCGCCGCGAACAGCTCAACCGCTCCATCCTCGACTATGTGATGGAAGACACCCGCAGCCTGCAAGCGAAACTCGGCCCCACCGACAACCGCAAGCTCGACGAGTATCTCTCCAGCGTCCGCGAGATCGAACTCCGCATCGAAAACGCCGAACGCGCCGCCAAGAACGCCGGCCCCCTGCCCCAGTTCGAAAAGCCCGAAGGCATCCCCGACGACTACGCCGAACACTCGCGCCTCATGTTCGACCTCATGACCATCGCCTTCCAGGCCGACCTCACCCGCGTCATGACCTTCATGATGGCCCGCGAGGGCTCCAACCGCCCCTACCGCGAAATCGGCGTCAGCGAAGGCCACCACGGCCTCACCCACCACCGCAACAACGAAGAGTGGATCGCCAAAATCAAAAAGATCAACGAGTATCACGTCCAGCAGTTCGCCTGGTGGCTCGCCAAGCTCGACTCCATCCAGGACGGCGACGGCACGCTGCTCGACAACTCCATGATCCTCTACGGCAGCTCGATCAGCGACGGCAACCGCCACCTCCACCACGACCTGCCCCTCGTTCTCGCCGGCGGCGGCGCCGGAACGCTCAAGCCCGGCCGCCACCTCTTGTACCCCAAGGAAACGCCCATGACCAACCTCTTCATGAGCATGTTGGACCGCATGCAGGTCCGCCCCGGCACCATCGGCGACTCCAACGGCGTCCTCGGGCAGCTCTCCGGCCTGGCCTGATCCGCCACCGCCGTCTCCGCAACATCCCGGCCTTCCCGCCGCCCGCCCGTCCCAACACCGCCATCCCTAACAGAGGCGCGACCGTAAGGGCGCGCCCGGTAAAAACAAAACGCCCCAGGCCGAAGCCCGGAGCGTCTGCTCAATTCGCTCGTTCAGCTCGTCTACAACAACCGGAAATTCACTTCAATCATCGCCTGCACCGGCACAGCCTTGCCGTTCAGCAGACCCGGCCGGAAGCGCCACTTCTGCACCGCTTCAATGGCCTTCTCATCCAGCCCCAGGCCCAACGGCCGCACCACGCGGATGTCGCGCGGGTTGCCCTTGTCGTCGACCACCACCTGCAGCAGCACGCTGCCTTGGAACTTCGCCTTGCGGGCTTCCTCGGAATATTCAGGCTCCACCTTATAGACCAGCGAAGGAGCGCTCACGCCACCGCCAATGCGGTACGCGCCGCCGCCAATGCCGCCGCCCGAACCAGGGCCCACGCCCGCGCCCGAACCGGAACCCACACCACCGCCGCGGCCCGAACCAATGCCGCCGCCCGACCCGGTGCCATTCGACGGCGGCCCGATCACCTTGCTGAGAGGATCGCCATACAAGGCCGAGTTCAATTGCGGAAGCGGAGCGTCGGGAGGAGCGATAATCGTCGGCTCCATCACCAGCTTCGGATTGTCATTGCGGATCACCGCCGCCGGCGGCACAAACTGCTTCAGCGCCGCGCGCGGCAGCTTGCCCTGCGAAGCGGGCGTCGGGCTGCGGTCGCCGCCGCCTCCTCCTCCACCCATCTGCTGCGCCTTGGGCTTGGCCGACGGGGTGTACGGCGCCAGGTCGGGAGCGATCAACGTGACGCTCTCCTTCACCTTCTGCTGCACCGTCTGATTTGTTCCAATCAGCACTACCAGGGCCACAAAACTGCCGTGGATCAACGCCGACGTCAAACCCGCGTGCCTTCCCTTGCCTCCCGAGAATCCCCAGATGTCCTTCACCACCACCGGCTTCGAGGTCAGTTCCAACGGTGGCAGCTTCGGCGGGAAGAAATACTCCTTGATGTCCTGGCCAATCGTGACAAACCAAGGCCTGCTCGCGTCCTCAGGGAGGAGTCGCGCCAAATGTTCGTCCGGATTGATGACCTCGGTCTCGTGCCGGCTCTCCATATCCCTCTTCCCACTTTGGGTTGACAGATCTTGCGAATCAACCATTGTCGCTCTCATTCCCGCCCTCTCCTATATTGGGAACGGCCTGAAACAGCACCGCCACTCTGCGCACCTGATAGGACGCGTTCCCAGCCCGGAGGGTTGCAACTTCATCGCCGCCTGGTAGGCAGCCACTACGGAAAAGTGTAGCACATTCGATCCAAAACAGATCCCGGTTCCATTTTCCGTATAAAGTGTTAACACACGTAGCTACTACAGCTTAGATGCCTGACTCAGCCTCAGCGATTCCCCCGTCACCGCCTGAGCGCCTCCCCGCCGCCGCTGCCCCTCACCCCGCTGCCTCAAACGCCGCCCGCACCCATCCCATCAGTTCCGCATCCACTTCCGCCTCTGAACTCAACCGGACCTTATACTGGCACATCCCCCCCGCCGCCTGCGCCACCAGCCGCCCCCCTCCCGCTAACTCCTTCACATTCAACCCCAACTCCACCTGCGTCTTGGTCGCCGGACCCACCATCGCAAACTGCTTCCTCCGCCGCAGGCTCACATAGCCCTTCTTCGGAGCCACCTCAAACTCCCCCCACCCCCGCAGTTCCCCCATCAGCTTCTCGTGAATTGGCCGCAACGCCGCCTTCGGCCCCGCGTAGATCTCCGCCAACACATCCCCACCCTCCGCCTCGGGCTCCCCCGCCGGTTTCATCACCACATGCGTCAGCGTGTTCGCATCGCCATGCCCCAGCCCCAGGTCCTTCTTGAACATGTCGCGAATTTCGCCATGTTTGCTCAGCCCGCTCGCCTTCGCCATCTCCTCCAGCTCGGCCAGCGACTTCCCCGTCTTCGCCTGGATGTTCTTCAACTGCGTCTCAATCGCCTTCTGTACACTGTCCATCGCTACCTCCCAGGCTCGACAGTCTACCTACTTTTGCACCCGGACACCATCCACAAACCGGTACCCGCCCTCCAACGCCTCCCCCGCCTTCTCCATCACCACCCGCACCGCCTCGCCCCGCCGCAACCCCGGCATCTCAAACCGGTAATCGCGCTCGCTGTTCGGCCCCAGGTTCCCCGCCTGCTCACTGGCTCTGCCCCCCACCCCGCTGCTCGCCCTCCGCCCCCCCCGGCCCCGCCCCCGCCTCCACCCGGAAAAACAGGTCCGCCGTGTTGTCCAGCGTGTTCCGCGCCGTAAACGTCACCACCCCGCCCGCCGCCTTCAGCCCATAAAAGTAGATCCGCGGCGTGATCTCCAACCGCATCCGCACCTCGCCATACCCCGCCTCGGCCGGACGAAACCGCAACACCGGCGTCTCCGCCCGCCTCAACTGCTCAGAGAAATCGAAGCGCTGCCCCGGCCCCTCATCGCGCACCTTGCCCACCACCTCCTCGCCCGCCAGCAGCGTCCCCGAACACCCCGCCGACTCCACCACAATCACCGCATGCCGGTCATGCCCGATCTTCGGAAACGCAAACGGCGCCCCATCCGGAGCCGAACAGGCAATCTCCGGCAACTCGATCCGCTCCGGCGCAAAGTCCGCCCCCGGCAGACACACCGCCACCGCCAGCAAGCTCCAGCCGATCCAACTCAACCGCACCCCGCCAGTGTAGCCCGCCCCAGCCCCGCCTGGCCCTCGCTTTGTCCCGCCCTACCCCCGCTTGGCCCCGCCCGGCCCGGCCACCGCGCTCACCACCGGCGTACGGTCTCCCACCGGCGGCAACGCCGCCACGCCCACCGGCTTGTCCTGATACCAGTAACAGCACGAATAGAAATTGTCCGCCCGGTGGTTGGCATGCCCGTGCTCCATCGTGTGCTTCAAATACCGCGAAAACGTCACCGGGTTGTCGCCATGGAAGCGATAGCAGAGATACCGCCCGCCGGTCCGCTCCGGCAGCTCGATATACTGCGCGCCATACTGCCCGTGCGCAAACGCCTGCGCCCCGGTTCGCCCGCCAAAGTTCCAGCTCCCCAGGAAGTAATCCTCGGAACCCGTCCCCACGATCAGCGGCTTGGTCTCATCATCGACGAAGATCATATCGTCGCCCTCGCCCATCCAGAGCTCCTGGTTTTGCAGCACGCCTAGCGTCACCCCCATCAGGTGCCCCCGCCCGCGCGTCTCGCAGTAAACGTAGTTCTCCTTGCCATCCGGGTTCTTCAACTTGTTGGCGTCCGGATTCACCTTCCAGTCCGTCATCGTCGGCGGGCACGGCGCGCTCTGCTTGTACGAAGCGTGGAAGTACAGCGCATCGGCCGGCAGCGACGGCACGCTCATAAAGTCGATATTCGAATAAAACGAACCCACCGCCTGCGTTCCTTCATTGGTCACCGTCATCCTCGCCCCCGTGCGGTACGGCATGGCGAAATAGCAGTTCAACGACTTGCCCGGCGACACGCCCAGATAGTCGCTCTCATACATCACATAGTCGCCCAGGTTCAAACCAAAGAAATCGCCAATCGGCGTCTGCACGCTCGGCGTCGCCGCCCCGTCCCAATAGGCCCGCAGCACCAGTTCCTTCAAGTGCATCAACCCCGGCGCGGCAATCGTGAACCAGATGTGCGAAATCGCCCCCGCGCCCTTCTGGTCAAACACCGTGATCGTCTCGCCCGGAGCGATCGGCCAGCGATCTGAATTCCCCCCCGTCGTGTCATAGCTCGACTGCTTCAGCGACTTGTGCTGCATCGCCCGCGCATATACAGGCAGCAGCCGCCCGCCGCCCTGTTCGCCCGTCTGCGCCTGCGCCGGCATCGCCGTCACTGCCGGCATCGCCGCCGCGCCTCCCGCCAACGCCATCATGCGGCGGAAGAACCCACGCCGCGGATTGCTGCCAGGAATTGAGCCAGTTTGATTGGGGTTCATGGCACGCATTGTACAGCCGCCATGCGGCCCAACGGAAGCCCCGTCACCCCCCGAAAACCCACTCCGCCCGCAGCCGCGCAAACGTGATTCGCTCGGTCGACAACTTCTCCCCGTGCTCATACAACACGCCCACCGATCCATCACGCAACGGGATCACCGTCGAATACGCCGCCGGCCCCGCATGGATCGTCCTCGCCCCCGTCCACGTCTTCCCCCCATCGCCGCTCCACCGGATCGACACATTCTCCCGCTTCCGGCTCGCCGCATTGGTGAACAGCAGCGCCTCGCGCCCCCCATGCCGGTAACGCGCCATCCCCGCATTGCACCCCGCATCCAACAGCGCCGCCTCCTCCACCGCCGCGCCAAATGTTACCCCGCCATCGCTTGACCGCGCCACCAGCCGGTTCCCCCGGCTCCTCATGTTCTGCACCACCGTGCCGTCAGCCAACTCCACCGCCTTGCTCTCATCGCTCTCCGCCGCAATCGCCGCGCCCATCTTCCACGTCTTTCCCCGGTCATCGCTATACGCATTCCGCGCACTCATCTTCTTCTCGCCATCCAGCACCACCATCGGCACCAGCAAGCGCCCGCTCGCCGTCGCGAAATGCGTCCCCGAGGTCGCAAACATCGCATGCCACGCCGGGTCCTTGATCTGCGGCGTCAGGTCCACCGGCGTTGACCACGACGCCCCCTCGTCGTCGCTCCACATCGCATGCACCTGCAGCACGCCCGCCCCCGTCACTCCCCCCGGCTTTGCCGTGCGAAACCCGATCCCCGGCGGCCCATACGCAAAGAAGCACCACACCCGCCCGCCCGCATCCAACAGCAGCGACGCATCGCCCGCGCCTCCCTCCGCCACCGCATGCACTGTCCGCCCCGCGCTCCACGTCCTCCCCCCGTCCACGCTCTTCCGCATCACCAGCGAAATCCGCCCCGGCAAATCCCCATCGCTCTCATGCCGCGCATCGGCCATCGCCAGCAGCGCCCCGCCCCGCGTCTCGATCAGTGCCGGAATGCGATAGGTATGCACGCCGCCTTCGCCCCGCCGCCACAGGTCCACCTGCTCTCCCCACTCCTCCGCCCTTGCGCACCCCAAACCCGCCGCCGTCCACATCGCCGCCCGCCGTGTCACCGTCGTCCGCATCGCACACTCATTCTCTCTCTTGAACTTCTCATGATCCACTCCGATCTCAACCCAAACCGTCATTTGCGATACACTACCCGGCCATGACCAGGTTTGTCTTGCTTCTTGTCTCAATGGGTCTCGCCGCCTACGCTCAGGTGCAGAGCGGCACAATCGTTGGCACCGTCACCGATCAGGGCGGCGCGGCTGTCGGCGGCGCACGCGTCACGCTCGTCAACGACGGGACACGCTTCACGCGAACGGTCGAAACCGGAACCACCGGCCAGTACGTGGCCACCTCGGTTCCCACGGGCGTCTACAGCATCACCGCAGAAATGCCCGGCTTCCAGAAACTCGTCACCAGCGGCCTCCAACTCACCGCCGCCGACACACTCACCGTCGACCTCAAACTCCAAGTCGGCAACGTGCAGGAAACCATCGAGGTCAAGGAAACCGCGCCCCTGCTGCAATCGCAAACCGCCGCCGTCTCCTCGCTCGTCTCCAACCAGCAGATGATCGAGATGCCCCTCAACGGCCGCACCTTCACCGCGCTCCTCAAACTCAGCCCCGGAGCCTACACCGGTTCCAGCGGCAACCTCGCCACCTCGCAGTACGCTATGCGTGGCGACGTGAACATCTCCGTCAACGGCTCCAGCGCCCAGAACAACACCTACCTCATCGACGGCGTCGTCAACCGCAACCTCTGGCTCTCCACCCTCATCATGGTCCCCACCGTGGACTCCATTCAGGAAGTCCGCATGATGACCAGCAACTACACTGCCGAATACGGCGCCGCCGCCGGAGCCATCACCATCGTCCAAACCAAGTCCGGCACCAACCAGGTCCACGGCAGCCTCTACGAGTTCCTGCGCAACAACAGGCTCGACGCCAATACTTTCTTCAATAACCGTCTCGGCGCCCCCCGGCCCGCCTTCCGCCGCAACGAGTTCGGCGGCACCGTCGGCGGTCCCATCCGCAAGGACAAAACCTTCTTCTTCGCCGACTACCAGGGCATCCGCGTCCGCCAGCCGCGCTCCACCATCTCCACCATCCCCACCCTCGCCCAGCGCCAGATGATCACCACCGGCAACTTCTCCAACTTCGGCGCCACCATCTACGACCCCACCGTCGCCGTCAACGGCCAGCGCCAGCCCTTCGCCGGCAACCTCATCCCGGCCACCCGCCTCGATCCCGCCGCCCTGCGCGTCACCAGCCTCCTGCCCGACCCCACCAGCTCCGCCGCCACCCGCAATTTCGTCTTCAACCCCACCCTGCAGCAGCGCACTGACCAGTTCGACGTCCGCCTCGATCACAATCTCGGCCAGAGCGACCGCGTCTTCTTCAAGTACAGCTACGACGACACGCTCCTGCTCACCCCAGGCAACGTCCCTGTCGGCGGCAACGCCCAAAACGTGCCCATCAGCCCCTACCTCTCCTCCGACGGCACCGACACCGGCACCGAGACGCCGCTCAAGAATTGGTCGGCCACCTTTAACTACGTGAAGGTCATCGGCGCCAACATCGTCAACGAAGTCCGCCTCGGCGCCGTCCGCTGGAACCAGTACATCTCCCCCATCGGCAACGCCTTCGCCACCGCCAACGCCCTCGGCATCCCCGGCGTCAACATCAACGACAAGTCCGGCGGCCTGCCCTCCATGGCCATCACCGGCTACCGCAACCTCGGCGACGCCTCCACCTACCCTGAGAACAGCCAGACCGTCTCCTTCCAGTACGAGGACATCCTCACCATCGTCAAGAACAGCCACACCCTGAAGTTCGGCGGCCAGTACGTCAACCACCGCTTCAACGGCTTCTCCGCCTTCCCCACCCGCGGCACCTTCGATTTCAACGGCCAGTACACGCGCCAGATCGGCACCACCGGCGCCGCCAACGCGCTCGCCGACTGGGCCCTCGGCGCCGTCAGCGCCACCAACCGCAACGTCTTGGTAGGCACCTTCGGCATGCGCTTCTACAACTTCAACGCCTTCTTCGACGACTCCTGGCGCGTCACCAACCGCCTCACGCTCAACTACGGCGTCCGCTACGAACTGCTCACGCCGCCCTATGAGGTCTATGACCGCTGGGCCAACTTCAACGTCACCACCGCCCAGTTGGAAATCGCCGGACGCGACGGCGCCAGCCGCCGCCTGCGCAACGTCGATACCAACAACCTCGCCCCGCGCCTCGGCATCACCTACATGCTCACCTCTGACCGCCGCACCGTCCTCCGCGCCGGCTTCGGCAGTTCCTTCGTGGAAGCCGGCCAGGGCGGCGGCCAGCTCTACAAGAACCTCCCATTCTTCTTCTCCAACGTCCTCGCCACTGACCAGAACGCCGCCCCCGTCCGCCGCCTCTCGCAAGGTCTCGATGCCCCCGTCGCGCCCGACCTCAACAACAAGGTACAGCTCTCCAGCGGCAATCCCGCCGCCTGGGACTACGGCCTCAAATCGACCAACACCATGCAGTGGAGCCTCGGTATTCAACGCGAGGTCCTGCAGGACCTCCTCGTCGACGTCTCCTACGTCGGCACCCGCACCCTCGGCCTCATCGCCAACGTCAACATCAACCAGTCCTTCCCCGGCCCCGGCGCCCAGCCCCAGCGCCGCCCCTTCTTCTCGTTGAACCCCAACGTCACCAACATCACCTACCGCACCAACTTCGGCGCCGCCAAATACCACGCCCTGCAAACCCGCGTCGAAAAGCGCGCCCGCGGCGGCCTCACCCTCTCCCTCGCCTACACCTGGTCCCACTTCCTCAGCAACGGCGGCAACATCAACGGCGGTGGCAACGCGCCGCCCCAGGATGCCCGTTGCTACAGTTGCGAATGGGGCTCCATGCCCGAAGACCGCCGCCACCTGGCCGTCTTCAATCACGTCTGGGAACTCCCCTTCGGTAAGGGCAGGAAGTTTGTCACCACCGGCCCCGCCGCCCTCATCCTCGGCGGCTGGAGACTCAACGGCATCTGGTCCATGTCCACCGGTGGGCACTTCACCGCCACCGCCGCCGCGGCCGTCTCCAATTCCGCCGGCGGCGGCGGCGACCGCCCCAACCGCATCGCCGACGGCAACCTCTCCAGCGGCCAGCGCACCATCGACCGCTGGTTCGACCTCACCGCCTTCGCCACCCCCGCCCAGTTCACCTTCGGCAACTCCGGCCGCGGCATCCTCGTCGGCCCCGGCAACTTCAACGTCGACGCCGGCATCCACCGCCAGTTCGCCCTCGGCGAGCGCTACAAACTCACCTTCCGCTGGGAAATGTTCAACGCCTTCAACCGCGCCAACTTCGGCAACCCCAACTCCGCCATCGGCAACCCCCAGGCCGGCCAGATCAGCGGCACCGCCCCCGCCCGCATCCAGCAGGCCGCCCTCAAGTTCGTCTTTTGATCGGGCTCCGCCAGCCCCGCCAATCGGACACGGAGACGCGTCGGCCACCCCAGGTTGCCGCGTCTCCCCTTCTCGCCCCCATCTCCCCCCAATCCGTTGTCTGGTAGGCGCGGCTGGAATCGAACCAGCGACCCTCTGCTGAGAAGGCAGTTTTCACACCACCCCGAAATCCCTCATTTCCGGGGCTTTTCGTTTCAAGGGGTTGTCGGCGCATTGTTGCCGCCGGTTGGTCTTTGTGGTTTCCTGAGGATGTCAGCAGCTACAATTTCATCTACAGTGGACGACGTCTGATGCAGGAACGCGCAATGAATCACACAGTCGAAGCAATCTACGAACACGGCGTGCTCCGCCCGCTGACTCCTGTCGCCCTGGCCGAGTCCCAGCGGGTGAAACTCATCATTGCCGACCCATCCGGCGGCAGCCAGCGCGACGTCGCCGTCGTGGAACGGGCGCGCGCGGAAGCCGCCAACCTGACCCCGGCTCCGACCATGGAAGAGGTCCGTGCGGCGCTGGCGTCGATTCCCGGTTTGCTGGCCGCCGATGTCATTGCCGACCGCGGGGAATACTGATTGGCCCGATATTTCCTCGACACCAGTGCCCTGGTCAAGTACTACCACACCGAAGAAGGAACTCCCGCCGTCTCTTCTCTGTTCGCCGAGCCGGGCAGGACAGTTCTCATCTCCAGCCTCGGCTTTTTGGAGATGCAGTCCGCAATTGCGATGAAAGTACGCTCCGGCGCCTTGATACGGGAGTCGGCCGGGTTGCTGCGAGGCCGCCTGATGCTGGACATCGCCGCCGGAGCGATCGAAGTCTACAGCGTGGCCGAAGATCATTTCATCGCCGCCGAACGCCTGCTCGGCCGGCACGCCTTTGCCCGCCGCCTGCGAACCCTCGACGCGCTCCAACTCGCGGTCGCCCTCGATCTCCAAAGTCAAGGATTGGTAGACACCTTTGTCACCGCAGACCAGGCGCTCGCCGAAGCCGCCTCGCGCGAAGGTCTGAGTGTCATTGACCCAACCCGTTGACGCGTAAGGCCGCGCGACGGCCCGCCGCCTCTGCCCTGCCCAAGAACCTCCAGACCCTCGTGCGCCAAATGGCGAACGACAACCCCACCTGGGGCGAACAGCGCATTGCCGACGAACTGTCCTTGAAACTGGGCATCCAAATCTCGCCACGAACTGTGCGCCGTTACCTGCGCCACCTGCGCGGCCCACGCGGCGCGTCCTCGCAACGTTGGTCCACCTTCATCCGCAACCACGCCCAAGCCATCGTCGCCTGCGACTTCTTCACCGTCGTCACCGCCAATTTCCGAGTTCTCTACGTGTTCGTCGCCATGGAAGTAGGTTCACGCCGCCTGTTGCACTCCAATGTCACCGCGCATCCCACCGCCGAATGGACCCTCCAGCAGTTCCGTGAAACCCTGCCCGGCGGCCATCCCTACCGCTTCGTCCTCCACGACCACGGCTCGGCATTCTCGACTGACCTCGATGCCGCCTTGGCCGGCTTCGGCGTGCGCGCGCTGAAAACCCCAATCCGCTGCCCAAAGGCGAACGCATTCTGCGAGCGACTCATCGGCACAATTCGCCGGGAATGCTTGGACTACTTCATACCCCTGGGCGAAGGCCACATCCGACGCATCCTTCGAGAATGGTCAAATCACTACAACCGCGGACGCCCACACAGCGCCTTGGGCCCTGGCATTCCGGAACCGCCCCAAGCCCAGGTTCCAGCCAGCGGCCACCGTCACCGCCTCCCAACTGGGCATCGCGTTACCTCGCGCCCTGTTCTCGGAGGCTTACATCATGAATACGGGCTGGAGAAAGAGGCTGCGTAAGGTGGCGACGTGAATTTTTGCGCAGCACGGCCCTGGCATTCCGGAACCACCCCAAGCCCAGGTTCCAGCCGGCGGCAACCGTCACCGCCTCCCAAACGGGCATCGCGTTACCGTGCGCCCTGTTCTCGGAGGCTTACATCATGAATACGGGCTGGAGAAGGAGGCCGCGTAACGTAGCGATTTGAATTTTTGCGCACCACAGCTGGAGAAGGAGGCCGCGTAGCGTGGCGGATTGAATTTTTGCGCACCACAGGATCGTGGGAGGTCGATCTGATGATTGCGGAACACACGCCCTGTCCGTACCACAACTCAGCTGGTCAGTTCGCTCATACCTTCAGGCGTCCACGGTCCGTCGGTGCTAACCGATCCTGCTGCCGCGAAAGCATTCAAGGGATAGCGACCTTCGAGAATGTCGGAATCCGCCGAAGGCACGAACAGCAGATTTGCCGCGACTTGTTCGTTAGCTGCTACCTCAGCAGGGGAGATGTTAGCGTGCCTATAGCTTGCCATGACCGCCTCGTAGTGCTTCGTTCCGTAAACAATTGCCTGCCTCAAGCGAATCAGCAGGCGACCGTGTTTCTGCTCCAAAACCTCGCCGAAAAATGGTCCCACACCGCACTGGGTTCCGAAGTCCCACGGTTCACTTACGAAAACTTTGGCCTTCATCATTTTCGACATCAGTACTTCTTCACTCGCACAACTCGCGCCGGGATATGCCCAGTTGCCGTGCGCTCTATTCCACCACCCGGCAAGGTTCCACCACCCGGTCTTGGCAACGGCTGAACTCGAGTCGGCGCGGAGAATGCGCCGGATGGAACCTCAAGCGTCGCCTTGACCTCGGGCCTAACTGGCAACGCCAATCGCTGCTGCGCCCGGGTTGCAGAGTTGTTCACTGCATCGGACACGAAGTGTACACCCTCACGCCCACCTCGAACCAACCCTGTTTCACGGGTCGCAGCCAATTCGGCTGTAGACATCGCTCGTTGAACGATTTCAGTTCCTTGAGCGACTGTGCCTTCAACTTTGAGGGGCAAACTGGCTGCCGCCATCGCTGCTGTAATTGCAACGTCTCCGATGACCGCTCCAACCTGCTCGGTTGGTGTCATCGGAAGCAGTTCGGTTTGTCCAAAACGAAAATCGGTCAATCCCGTTCCGGCGATAGCTAGATCGAGGACGTTGTTGATCGCGTTTGACAGGCCAATGACGCCGTTAATGGTACCCTTCACCGCTCCGCCGATTGCCTCTGCGCCGCTGGCACCGGCCTGCGCATAGCGTTCGACACAGGCCCTGTCGTCAGGCCCACAGGCAACTGCGTCACGGCCGGTCGGATCGATGTACTTCAGCGGGTTGTTACGGACGTAAGCGTAGAGGTTCCACGACTGCGGATTCTCAACAAACTGATCGGCGAACGGCGCATCCGGACTTGTGAACCTCCCCTGCGCCGCGCGCATATATCTCGCCCCGAAGTAATCGAGGCCCGTCTCGGCATCGCGTTCTTTGCCGGTAAACAATGCCCGCGGCCCGCCCGTCGCATTGTAGGTCGCCACGCCCCCATCCAGCACCAACTGCCGGTTGCCGAACGCCGCCGCGCTGTCAACCTGCTCACCAAACGGCATGTAGTCCCGCCGCTGCTTCACCACGCCCGTTGCTCCATCCGTCACCAGCCGCGTGCTCCCCAAGGCGTCCACCGTCAGAAAACACCGCGTGCACATATCCACCGGCATGGTTGCCGCATACTCGGCTGCCAACCGCCCCGCAGCGTCATAGGCAAACTTGGTCACCACGCCAGATACGTCCTTCTTCACCCGCCGTCCCTCGGCATCGTATCCTAGCGTCACCGTAGTCCCGCCGCTCACGTGCCGCACCAGTCGGTTCTGCCCATCGTAGGTCATCTGCCCCACGTGCGGATGATTGGTCAAATTCCCTGTCGCATCGTAGGCGTCCGATGGAAGAGTGTGCAGGTTCGCCCGGGCCAACACCGCCCGGTTCGCATGCGCATCGTAGCAGTACGATTCGTTCAACTGTTCCACCCGCCGTCGGTGCTCACCCTCCAGGCCGGCAGCGCACCTAAGTCAATGCTCGCCCACTCCGCCACTCGCAGTCCATGCACCGCACTCGCAACTGATGCCACCTGCAAGGCACGCCCCAAACCCGCCAAGGAGTAGGACCATGGTAGGCGCGGCTGGAATCGAACCAGCGACCCTCTGCTTAGAAGGCAGATGCTCTATCCCCTGAGCTACGCGCCCGCTCCGGTTCTACACCCCGAACCTACCACGCCCCCTCCGCCCCTCGCAATCCCAAACCCCCGCCGCCCCGCCCCCAATCCGCTACAGTAGTCCCCATGCCCGCCCGCGCCCTCGCCGCCCTCACCCTCCTCGCCGCCCTCGCCCCCGCCCAACCCATCGACATCGCCTCCCGCCGCGAGCTCTTCGTCGACCGCCACCTCATCCACTCCCTCCACAACGCCGAACTCCGCCTCGCCACCCCCCGCTACGAAGGCCCCGTCTTCTCCCTCGACCGCCCCCACGAAGGCCCCTTCTCCGGTTACCTCACCGTCATCGCCCACCCCGCCGGCTTCCGCATCTACTACCGCGGCCTCCCCGTCTCCCGCCCCGACGGCTCCACCGACTAAACCACCGCCTACGCCGAATCCCCCGACGGCATCCACTGGTCCAAACCCGCCGACAACATCGTCCTCCGCAACCACGCCCCCTACACCCACAACTTCACCCCCTTCCTCGACTCCCGCCCCAACATCCCCCCGCCGAGCGCTGGAAAGCCATCGGTGGAACCGTGAAAACCGGACTCGCCGCCTTCGCCTCCCCCGACGGCCTCCGCTGGACCCGCCTCCTCGACGCCCCCATCCTCCCCCCCGTCCCCACCGGCCGCTACGACTCCCAAAACCTCGCCTTCTGGTCCCCCTCCGAGCGCCTCTACCTCTGCTACTTCCGCAACTTCAAACGCCTCCCCAACGGCCAAAGCTACCGCTGGGTCTCCCGCGCCACCAGCCCCGACTTCCGCACCTGGTCCGAACCCGTCGAAATGACCTTCGGCGACGCGCCCCCCGAACACCTCTACACCAACCAAACCAGCCCCTACTTCCGCGCCCCCCACATCTACATCGGCATCGCCGCCCGCTTCCTCCCCAAACGCCAGGTCCTCACTGACGCCGAAGCCAAGGCCATCGGCGTCAACCCCGGCTACTTCAAGGACACCTCCGACGCCGTCTTACTAACCACCCGCGGCGGCTCGACTTACTCGCGCGAGTTCCTCGAGAGCTTCCTCCGCCCCGGCCTCGGCATGGAAAACTGGACCTCCCGCACCAACTACCCCGCCCTCAACCTCATCCAAACCGGCCCCGCCGAAATGTCCTTCTTCGTCAACCGCAACTACGGCCAGCCCACCGCCTACGTCGCCCGCTACTCACTGCGCCTCGACGGCTTCGCCTCGCTCCACGCCGGCTACCAGGGCGGCTCCATGACCACCCACCCCCTCCGCTTCCAAGGCTCCCGCCTCGAACTCAACTACTCCACCTCCGCCGCCGGCTCCGTCCGCATCGAAATCCTCGACGAATCAGGCCGCCCCATCCCCGGCTTCACCCTCCCCGAAGCCCGCGAACTCATCGGCGACCAAATCGCCCGCACCTACGAATGGTCCAACAGCCCCGGCCTCTCCCCCCTCGCTGGCCGCCCCGTCCGCCTACGCTTCCATCTCAAGGATGCGGATGTCTATTCATGGCGATTCGAGTAACGCACCTCCACCCAGCCGTATCCAACACCACGAATGTCGCGAATCGCTGCCCTCCTGCTTGCTGCTCTGCCCGCATTCTCTGACTGCATGTGCATCCCCGTCGAGCGCGACCCGTGCTCCGCTCTCGCCGGCACGTCGGTGGCCTTCCTCGGTACGGTAATCAGCGAGAACACCGGCTCAGGTACGGCGCCCGTCCGTGTTCGCGTCGATTCGCCGCTTCTCCGCGTCCCCGAAGGTGTGCGCGAAGTGGAACCTCGAATTGCCGGATCACCCCAGTGCAGGTACCCCCTGGAAGCAGGACAACGCTACGTCATCTTCGCCGACCCGTCTCCGCCAAGCCCGCACAGGTCGCCCTCGGCATCTGCACGCCAACCTTTCCCCTGCCGGGCCACGAACATCTCTTGGAAGCGCTCAAGAACCAGGCCGAAGGTGGCCCGCCACGCCTGGTGGGGACCGTCCGCCGCCGCTCGGGGCGATCCAGCCCCGAAGGCGTCGTGCCGGGCGCGCGAGTCACCGCCCAATCCGAATCGCATCGCTACCAAGCCACCACTGATGCCCACGGTGCTTACGAAATCACCGCCATGCGCCCCGGCCGTTACTTTGTCGAAGTAAGCCGCGATGGCTTCGTCCCCGACCTCGACTACAACAAGCGCTCCAACGGCCTCATTCCCAATCTGCTCACACGGCGCCTGGAACCGGAGCCTCACGAACTCCATGGCAGCGTGGTAGTGCGCGAGAATAGCTGCCGCACGCGCAATCTCGCCATGTGGCCTCACGGGCGCATCTCCGGCACCGTCCACGACCACCTGGGCAATCCCGCGCCCGGAGTCACGGTCCAGGCGTTCACCGTCGACGATTCCGGAAGCAGGGAGAGCAGTTCCTTTCGGACCGCGCTGTCCGATTCCCAAGGCCGCTACCGCATTGAACCCCTCCCCGCCGGTGACTACTTCATCGCCGTCAACGGCAACAACGCCCTCAATGCCGACCCCTACCCCCGTCATTTCCACTCAACCGGCCCGAACACGCCACCGGCCAAACTCCAGCTGTCCGAAAGCGCCGAACTCCCCACAGTGAATCTCGTCCTCCCGCCGAAACGCACTCGCGCCACACTCCGCGTCCACTTGGTGAGTCACGATGGCTCCCCGTTCCGCGGCAGCCACTTCGTCGGTGTCTATTCCGATGCCCGCGAGTATCGGTGGGGGAAGCTTGTCGACTCCGCCCCCGATGGCGTCATCGAGATCCCCGTCTTCCTCGGCGACCGGTATCTGGTGGGGCAGGTGACTACTCGCACGGAGGAAGCGCGCCCGTCACGATTGATCAACCGCCCAATCCGTCATCCTAGTGTTGCAGCCCAAGCGCTAACAAAAGCGCCCTCCCACCCCGATACATCCCCCCGGCCCGCCCCACTACCTTAGCTAGAATGGAGGTTTACCCCCCAAACACAAAGATGAAACCCTCCACCCTCCCCAACAACCCCTGCTTCTCCTCCGGCCCCTGCGCCAAGCGCCCCGGCTGGTCCCTCGACGCCCTCAAAGGCGCCGCCACCGGCCGCTCCCACCGCGCCAAAATCGGCAAAACCAAGCTCGCCGAAGTCATCACCCGCTCCAAGCAGATCCTCGGCATGCCCGCCGACTACGTCCTCGGCATCGTCCCCGCCTCCGACACCGGCGCCATCGAAATGGCCCTCTGGTCCATGCTCGGCGCCCGCGGCGTCGACGTCTTCTGCTGGGAAAGCTTCGGCTCCGGCTGGGCCTCCGAATGCAAAGGCCAGCTCAAACTCGCTGACCTCCGCATCTTCAAAGCCGACTACGGCCAGCTCCCCGACCTCTCCCAAGCCGACTGGTCCCGCGACGTCGTCTTCACCTGGAACGGCACCACCTCCGGCGTCCGCGTCCCCAACGGCGACTGGATCGCCGCCGACCGCGCCGGCCTCTCCATCTGCGACGCCACCTCCGCCGTCTTCGCCATGCCCATGCCCTGGGACAAGCTCGACGTCGTCACCTGGTCCTGGCAAAAGGTCCTCGGCGGCGAAGGCGCCCACGGCATGATCGCCCTCAGCCCCCGCGCCATCCAGCGCCTGCTCACCTACACCGCCCCCCGCCCGCTCCCCAAAATCTTCGTCATGGCCAAGGCTGGCAAGCTCATCAGCGGCATCTTTGAAGGCGAAACCATCAACACCCCCTCCATGCTCTGCGTCGAAGACGCCCTCGACAGCCTCAAGTGGGCCGAATCCATCGGCGGCCTGCCCGCCCTCATCGCCCGCTCCCAGGCCAACCTCAAGGTCATCGAGGATTGGGTCGACGCCTCCCCCTGGGCCGCCTTCCTCGCCGAAGATAAGGCCATCCGCTCCAACACCTCCATCTGCCTCAAGGTGAAGGACCCTAAATTTCTGGCGCTTTCCGCCGATGATCAAGCTAAGCACGCCAAGTCGATCGTCTCCATGCTCGACAAAGAAGGCGCGGCTTACGACATCGGCGCCTACCGCGACGCCCCCACAGGCTTCCGCATCTGGGGCGGCGCCACCGTCGAAACCTCAGACCTTACGACCTTAGTCCCATGGCTCGACTGGGCCTACAGTGAAATTCAAAAGACCTTCTAAGCCAATCCGCTGATCGTCTTACACCTCACCTCCGTCTTACGCTGAATTACCGATGTATGCAGCCGAGGGAGCCTCCGGGCTGGCTGCGCACGGTTTCGCAGGCCGCGTCTGACCGCGCTGGCCTCTTCGCGATTCAACTGGAGGAGAGATTCCATGCTTCGAGCGTTTCCGCTCTTATTGCTGCTCTGCGCAGCCCTTCTGGTGGCCCCACCCGCATCCGCCACCGTCATCGATTGGGAAGACGGCTCCTGGGATAACGGCTTCGGCTCCAACCTCGGCTACGACAACGGCGCCGCCACCGGCACCACCAACTCCGGCTTCGTCACCGTCGATTGGGACGAGTTCGGCACCGCCACCGGCAACCACAGCGGCCTCGGCGGCGCGCAACCTACCGTCCGAACCGACTTCAACGGCTCCTCCACCGACGGCGCCCTCTCCATCGCCACCGCCGGCGATAACAACCCCGGCACCCGCCAGAACTACGTCACCCTTACCCTCTCCTTCGCCGACGCCGTCAACCTGCTCAGTATGATCCTCGGCGACGTCGACCGCGGCGGCGCCACCTCCTGGGAAGACTTCGTCGGCGTCGAAGGCTTTCAGGGCGCCACCCAGCGCACCACCACCTATTCCATTAACCCCGGTCCCACCAACCGCCACACCCTGGCCACCATGTTCGGCCTCCCCGGCGTCCGCGGTAACAACGGCAACGTCGCCTTCGACTCCGACGAAGCCAACATCGGCGTCACCTTCGACGGCCCCGTCGACCTCGTCCGCATCTACTTCCACCAGGGCTCCACCACCACCGGCTCCAATGAGCACGGCGTCTGGCTCCGCGACATCGAATACGAAGAAACCGCAAATGCCGTCCCCGAACCCGGCACCTGGGCCATGGCCCTCGGCGGCCTCGCCCTTCTGGCCCTCGGCCGGAAGCGCTAGTCCTCGCCGCGCGCGCCCCGCCCCCCCCGCCCCCGGCCCCCAATCCGCCATCCTAAATTCTTGGCGTCCACGGGCGGACCGGGCCATCCCGGTCCGCCCCCGCCCGTTTCTCCATGCTTCACTTCGGATTGGTTGGCTGCGGCTCCATCGCCCAGCAGCGCGCTCAGGCCCTCGCCGCTTCCCCCGTTGCCCGCTTGCGCGCCGTCTACGACGCCGACCCCGCCCGCGCCTCCGCCTTCGCCCAGCAGTTCCACGTCGAAGCCGCCCCCTCCCTCGACGCCCTCCTCGCCCGCCCCGACATCGACGCCATCGTCGTCTCCACGCCTCCCGACTCCCACGCCCCCATCGCCATCGCCGCCCTCAACGCCGGCAAACACGTCCTCTGCGAAAAGCCCCTCGCCCGCACCCCCGACGAGGCCCGCCTCATCCTCGACGCCGCCGCCCGCAACGCCCGCACCCTCGCCACCGGCTTCAACTTCCGCTTCTACCCCTCCGTCGCCAAAGCCCGCGAACTCTTCCAGTCCGGCGCTATCGGCGAACTCGACCACATCCGCGCCTCCTGCGGCTACCGCATCGACCCCGCCTCCGGCTGGCTCCACGACGCCTCCATCACCGGCGGCGGCGCCCTCCAGGACAACGGCATCCACTTGATCGACACCGTCCTCCACTTCCTCGGCGATGCCACGGACGCCACCGAAATCCACGGCCACACGACCTCCTCCCTCCACCACTGGCCCGGCTGCGAAGAAAACGGCTTCCTCCTCCTCCGCAACGCTGCGGGCCGCGTCGCCACCCTCCAGGCCAGTTGGACCGAATGGGCCGGCTACCACTTCCGTGTCGAGCTCCACGGCGCCCTCGGCCTCATCCGCTTCACCTGCTTCCCCATGGTCACCGAACTCATCACCGCCCAAGGCCGCCAACGCTTCCTTCACCCCCACGCCAATCTCATGGAAAAACTGAAATCCTACCGCTGGATCGTCGTCCAAAGTTTCTTGCGCGAATTCGAAGAGTTTGCCCGCCTTATCGCCGGCCAGCCCTCCCTCATAGCCACCGGACACGACGGCTGGCGCGCCGTCCACGCCGCCGCCGCCGCGCGAGGCCGCGCATGAGCTCGCCCGCGTCGAAACCCCTCCTCAGCGTCGTCGTCACCGTCGTCGATGGCGGCGACGTCCTCCGCCGCTTCCTCCGCGCCCTCACCACCCAAGAGGACCCGCCCGCCATGGAGATCCTCGTCCCCTTCGACTCCTCCAAAGCCGGCGTCGCCCAGGTCTGCGCCGAGTTCCCCACCGTCACCCCCGTCCCCATGGGCGAGGTCCCCACCTTCCGCCCCATCACCACCGCCGCCGGCCAGCACGAGATGTTCGACCGCCAGCGCGTCGCCGGACTCAACCGCGCCATCGGCGAACTCATCGCCATCCTCGAAGACCGCGCCCCGCCCCGCCCCAACTGGGTCCGCACCGCCGTCCGCCTGCACCGCGAGCACCCTTACGGCGTCATCGGCGGCGCCATCGAACCCGCCCCCAGCGCCTCCTCAACTGGTCCTTCTACGTCTGCGACTTCACCCGCTATGGCCTGCCGTTCTCCAGCGAGCCCCGCACCTGGATCAGCGACATCAACGTCTGCTACAAGCGCGCCATGATGGACTCCACCCGCGACATCTGGCGCGAGCGCTTCAACGAAGCCAAGGTCCACTGGACGCTAGCCGAACGCGGCGAAACGCTTTTCCTCTCAAACGAACTCATCGTCGATTACCACACCCCCTACCAGTCGCTCGGCGAGGTCCTCCCCGAACGCTTCGGCTGGGGCCGCCTCTACGGCAGCGTCCTCGCCACCAGCGTCCCGCCCCTCCGCCGCCTCCTCCTCATCGCCTTCGCCCCGCTCATCCCCCCACGCCTCCTCCTCCGCCACGGCCTGGCCCACGCCAAACGCGGCAACCTCGCCAAGTTCCTAATGGCCAGCCCCATCATCGCCGCCTACCTCCTCTTCTGGACCGCCGGCGAAACCTGGGGCAACATCACCGGTAAGCCGTAAACCGTCACCGTCTCTCCGTCCAGCACACGCTGCCCATGAACATCCACCTCACCCCCGAACTCGAGGAACTCGTCCACGCCAAAGTCCAGTCCGGCCGCTACAACTCCGCCAGCGAGGTCGTCTGCGAAGCGCTCCGGCTCATGGAACAGCGCGATGAACTCCGCGCCATCCAACTCCAACAACTGCGCGCCCGCATGGACCGCTCCCTAGCCGAGTCCGCCCGAGGCCAAGGCGCCGATGGCGACCGCTTCATGCGCGACATGCTCACCAACCTCTAGCCGCCCCCCTACTCCTTCACCACCACCATCTTCCCGTCCACCACACTCTCATCCGGATGCGGAATCACCCGCTCCCCCTCCTTCACCCCGCTCACCACCTCCGCCGCCAGCCCGTTCCGGTGCCCCAGCGTCACCGCCCGCTTCTTCGCCAACCCGCCCTCGATCGCATACACATTCCACTGCTCCCCCGTCCGGAACAGCGCGCTCGCCGGCACCTGCAACACCTGCTCGCCCCGCCACAAAATGAACACCGCCTCCACCCGGTAGCCATGCCCCAGCCGCTGCCACTCCTGCTCCGGCGACGTGATGTCCGCAATCACCCGCACCCGCTGCTCCTCCACTCCCAGCGCCGAAATCTTCGTGAACCCCGACGGCTCCACCACCCGCACCCGCCCCTCCAGCGGCTTCTCCCCGCCCCACCGCACCAGCTCCACCTCCGTCCCCGGCGCCATCTTCACCGCATCCACTGACAACACCTCCACCTCCACCTCCAGCGCCCGCGTGTTGCCCAGCTCAATCAACGCCTCCCCCGGACCCACCACGCCTTCGCTCTCCTTCACCAGCTTCAACACCCGCCCCGACACCGGCCACCGCACCGTCACTAGCTCGCCTCCCGGCCCCGCGCTGCTGCCCCACCGATGGCTCCAGCAACGCCGTCCGCGCCGCCGCCACCTCCGCCCGCGACTGCTCAATCTCCGCCCGCGCCGTCGTCACCGCGTTCTCCGCCGCCCGCCGCGCCGCCTCCGTCCGCACCGCCTCGCTACGCGTCTTCTCCAACCGCTCCTGCGGAATGTCGCCCGACTTCGCCAGCGGCTCCTCCCTCTTCAACTGCTGCGCCCAATAGCCCGCCTCCGCCTGCGCCGCCCGCGCCTGCTGCTCCATCGTGCTCAACCGCGCCTGCGCCACTTGAAGCGTCGCCTCGGCCGCCTTGAGCCGCGCCTCCCCCTGCTCCCGCGTCCGCACATCCAACACCTGCGCCCGCAACGGCTCCAACACCGCCGCCACATCGCCCGCCCGCACCACGTCGCCCTCTTTCCACTTCATCCGCCGCACATAGCCCGCCAGCGGCGACGACACCACAAACCGGTCCCGCAACCGCGTCTTGCCCTCTTCCTCCACCGTCACCCGCAGCGGCGCCCGGCGCACCACCGCCGCCGTCACCTCCACCGGCTGCGGCTTCATCGCCCAAAACGCGCCGGCAAGCACAAGCGCCATCATCACAATGATCCAAAGCCAGCGTTTCATAGATAAAGGTCCGTTATTCCCTTGTCTTTAAGACTTCCACCAGGTCCATCGTGTCCAGCTTCCGCCGCACCATCAACCCCGGAAGCCACCGCCGCCACCATCACCACCAGCGCCGAGAACGCATAGGTCGAGGGCAGAATCACCAGCGGCACGCGGAATAAATCGTTCGCCTGCGCCACCGACAACTGGCACATGAACTGCCCCAGCCAGCAGCCCACCGGAATCGCCAGAAACACGATCACCGCCAGCTCGCCCAACAAAATGTAAGAAATCTCCCCTCGCGTATAGCCCAACACACGCAGGCTCGCCAGCTCCCGGCTCCGTTCGCTGAACGCAATGCGCGCCGTGTTGTACACCACGCCCACCGCAATCGTCCCCGCCAGCAGCGTATTGAAAAAGGCAAACGTCAACATCTGCCGCGCCATCGTCTCGTAGAAACTTTCTAACAACCGCATCCGCGCCGTCGTCCCCGCCACCCGCGGCATCTCTTTCAACTTGGCGTAAATCAACTGGTCCTGCGTCATGTCCGCCGCCACATACGCCCCCGAAATCGCCGGACCCTCGCCCAACATCCGGTTCAACGCCTGCCGCCGCATATACGCCGACACGCCGATATACTCGCTCACCACGCTCGTCAACGGAACCTCATACACCCCCCGCTCTCCCTCCAATACCTCGACAGTGACCAAATCACCCGGCTTCAGCCCCAGCTTGATCGCCAGGTAATCGGTCAGCATCAAGCCCTCTTCCGGCAACTGCACCCGCTCCCCCGCCGTGTTCAACAACCGCCGCAACTCCCCCCGGTCATCCAAACCCTGAATCGAGGTCCGGTACGTCCGCGAACCATGCCGCAGCCGCACCGCCACTGACCGGAACGGCTCGGCATACCGCACCCCCGGCAGGCTCGTCAGCGAATACACCGCCCGCTCGCTCGTCGCATCGATGAACACCACCATCAAGTCATCGCGCTGCGACTGGCGGAACTGGAAGTCCACCATGAAATCCACCGCGTTGCTCCAGAACCCGCCCATCACCAGAATCGCCCCCGACAGCGCCACCCCCAACACCGACAGCATCGCCTTCAACGGCCGCCGCTCCAGGTTGCGCATGATCATCCTGGTCGGCTGCGACAGGTGCCGCCACGCTCCCAAGTGCTCCAAAATCGACGTCCGGAAATTCCCCGGCACCGCCGGCTGCATCGCCTGCGCCGGAGCCTCCCCCGCCGCCTTCACCACCGCATGCACCGCCCCAATCGACGCCGCCACCAGGTTGATCACCACCGACCACACCACCACGTGCGGCCGCAGCACATACTCCAACTTCGGGAAGCGGTAAAACTCCATGTACATCGCGCTCATCCCGCGCCCCATCCACTCCCCCGCCGCCACCCCCAGCCCGCACCCCACCGCCACAATGATCAGCGTCAGCTTCAAATAGTGCGCCGCAATCGCCGGCGTCGTGTAGCCAAAGGCCTTCAATATCGCAATCTGCCCCCGCTGCGTCGCCATCAACCGCGTCGACACCACGTTCAACAAAAACGCCCCCACGCCCAGAAAGATGGCCGGAAACACCGTCGCCATCACCGTCAACTGCTTGAACTCCTCCGACAAATACCGGTGCGATACCTGGTCCTCGCGCCCATGCGACCCCTGCCCGCCAAACGTCCGCAGCAAATCATCCAACCGCGCAATCACATCCTGCTGCGACGCCCCGGGGTCCAACTTCAACGACACCTGGTTGAACGCCCCTGTCATGTTGTACGCCGTCTCCACCGGATCGCGGTTCATCCACAAAATCGCGTACGTCTTGAAGTCCGGAATGATCGACCCCGGCTGCAACTGGTAAATGAACTCCGTCGACGACACAATCCCCACAATGTCCAACATCCGCCGCCGCCCATAGATCGTCGCCGTCAGCCGCGTCCCCGGCTGCAGCTTGTGCGCCAGCGCAAACCCGTCGCTCACCACCGCTTCCTGCTCCCGCCCATGCTCCGGCATCCGCCCGCTGCGCAGATACAACTGGTTCAGCGCGCCCTTCTCGCCAGCCTCCATCGACAGCACCATCGCCGATATCGGCAGCGTGTAGCCCGGCAAATCCAGATTCGCCGGCACGGCAATGCGCGTCTCCACAAACCGCACGCCCGGAATCGCCGCAATCCGCTCGCGCACATTCTCCGGCGCCCGCTTCAACTGCGCGAACACATCGCCAAACAACCCCTCGCGATACAGCGCCGCCTGCGTCGTCTTCAGCGAATCCAGCGTCGACGACGCCAGCACATACGTCGCCGTCCCGCCCGCCACCACCATCGCAATGGCGAACGCCTGGCCCTTCATCTGCCACAGGTCGCGGAACAGCTTGATGTCGAGCGCGCGCATGCCTCTACCAGTGCAGCTCTCTCGGCGTCCGCCGCGTCGCATTGTGCTCCACGCTCGCAATGTGACCGTTGCTCATGTGGATCACCCGGTCCGCCATGCCCGCAATATCGGCGTTGTGCGTAATCACCGCCGTCGCCGTCCCCAACTCGCGGTTCACCGTCTCAATCGCCTCCAACACCACGACACCGGTCTCCCAATCCAGCGCCCCCGTCGGCTCATCGCATAGCAACACCGACGGCCTCTTCGCAATTGCCCGCGCAATCGCCACCCGCTGCTGCTGCCCGCCGGAAAGCTGCGACGGAAAGTGATCCATCCGGTCCCCCAGCCCCACCAACTCAAGCGCCTCCTCCGGCTTCATCGGCTTCTCGGCAATCTCGGTCACCGCCGCTACATTCTCCCGCGCCGTCAGGCTCGGAATCAGGTTATAGAACTGGAACACAAACCCCACATGCAGCCGCCGGTACCGCGTCAACTCCTTATCCGTCGCCCGCGTCAAATCGAACCCGCGATAGCGCACGCTCCCCGCCGTCGCCGTATCCAACCCGCCCAGAATGTTCAACAGTGTCGACTTCCCGCTCCCCGACGGCCCCAGCAACACCATCAACTCCCCCGCAAACAGGTCCATATCCGCCCCCCGCAGCGCATGCACCTGCACCTCGCCCATGTCGTAGGTCTTCGTCACCCCGCGCGCTTCGAATACCGAAGTCCGCGCCTCCAACTCCGAGTTGCCTGCCGCCGTCACCGGGTTGCCCATAAAGTGATACGCGTAATTCCAGGGTAAGTCTTCTCACGGAATGACGTTTTCCCGCCCCTCTCATTGCCCTCGCGCACAACTTTTTCCCATAAACCGCGTTCATACAAAGCGGGTGGAACCAAGATGAAACTCAGCAATCGATTCACGCTCTTCGCCGCCGCCCTCTCCTGCGCGGCCCTCCTGCAAGTAGGCGACGCCGCCACCGCCTGGGACAAGAAACTCAAGGGTGACGAGAAAACCCTCCACGCCCTCAACCGCCTCGGCTTCGGCCCCCGCCCCGGCGACCTCGAAGCCGTCAAAAAAATCGGCCTCGACAAGTGGATCGACCAGCAGCTCAACCCCTCCGCCATCTCCGAAACCGCCGCCCTCACCGAACGCATTGAGCCCCTCGACTCCGTCCGCATGTCGATGAGCGAAATGACGGCCAAGTATCCCCCCCAACAGCTCATCCGCGCCTTCGCCAACGCCAAGGGCCGCTCCAACTCCCCCGCCAACAACATGTCCGAGGAGCAGCGCAAAAATCTCGAACAGCTCGCCGAACGCTACCGCACCCAGCGCGAACAGAAGGATTCCGGCGCCAACGCCCCCAAGCCGCCCCGCCCCGACCTCCGCGGCGTCCTCACCCCGCAGCAAACCCGCACCATGCTCCGTGGCACGCCCGAAGAGAAGGCCAAGCTCTTAGCCTCCCTCACCCCTGACCAGCGCCAGAAACTCATCGCCGCCGTCCCCCCCGGCATGCGCGGCATGAAAGACGCGCCCCCCGAACTCCGCCGCGAAGCGATGGCCAAAACCGCCCCCCAACTCCTCGTCACCACCGACCTCATCGAAAACAAGCTCTACCGCGCCATCTACTCCGAACGCCAGCTCGAAGAGGTCCTCGTCGATTTCTGGTTCAACCACTTCAACGTCTACCTGAATAAGGGACCCGTCCGCCACCTCACCACCTCCTATGAGCGCGACGCCATCCGCCCCCACGTCCTCGGCAAGTTCAAAGACATGGTCCTCGCCACCGCCCAACACCCGGCCATGCTCTACTACCTCGATAACTGGCAAAGCGTCGACCCCGCCGCCCTCCAAAACATGCAGCGCCGCGCCCGCCGCGCCGGCTTCAAAATTCCCAACCGCGCCCGCGGCCTCAACGAAAACTACGGCCGCGAACTGCTCGAACTCCACACCCTCGGCGTCGACGGCGGCTACACGCAGAAGGATGTCATCGAGGTCGCCCGCTGCTTCACCGGCTGGACCATCGCCACCGTCCTCAACGACCCCAAGTTCCAATTCATCGACCGCGTCCACGACAAGGGCGAGAAGCTCGTCCTCGGCCAGAAGATCGCCGCCGGCGGAGGCAAGGAAGACGCCCTCCGCGTCATCGACATCGTCTCCTCCCATCCCTCCACCGCCAAGTTCATCTCGCGCAAACTTGCCCAGCGCTTCGTCGCCGACGAGCCCCCGCAGGCCCTGATCGATCGCATGGCCGCCACCTTCCTCAAATCCAACGGCGACCTCCGCGAAGTCATGCGCGCCATGATCGCCTCCCGCGAGTTCTTCTCCGAAGGCGCCTACCGCGCCAAGATGAAGTCGCCCTTTGAGATGGTCGTCAGCGCCGCCCGCGCCATCAACGCCGATGTCGACTCCGCCCTCGCCCTCTCGCAGGCCATCGACGAACTCGGCCAGCCCCTTTACCGCAAGGAAGAGCCCACCGGCTACTACAACACCGCCGAGGAATGGGTCTCCACCGCAGGCCTCCTCGCCCGCATGAACTTCTCGCTCTCCCTCGCACAGGGCAAACTGAAGGGCGTCAAAATCAACGAAGTGGCACTCCCCGCCGCCGATCCCCAAGCCGCCGCGCGCGCCCTCCTCCACACTGAGCCCTCCGCCTCCACGCGCACCACGCTCGAAAAGGGTCTCGAAGGCAAACCGCCCACGCCCGCGCTCCTCGCCGGCCTCGTCCTCGGCTCGCCTGACTTCCAGCGCCGCTAACCTGTCAACGCACCCCAGGAGACACGCCATGAACACCCGCCGCCTCTTCCTCCGCCACTCCGCTCTCGCTATGGCCGGCTTCGGCACAGCGCCTCTTTGGATGCAGCGCGCCATTCACGCCACCTCCCCCGCGGGCCGCAAGAAAATCCTCGTCAGCATCTTCCAGCGCGGCGCAGCCGACGGCCTCAACATCGTCGTCCCCTTCGCCGAACGCGGCTACTACGCCGCCCGCCCCACCATCGCCGTCCCCGAGCCCGGCAAGCCGGAAGGTGCCCTCGACCTCAACGGCCGCTTCGGTCTCCACCCCGCCCTCGCCCCGCTCAAAAAGCTCTACGACGACAAGCAACTCGCCATCGTCACCGCCACCGGCTCGCCTGACCCCACCCGCTCCCACTTCGACGCCCAGGACTACATGGAGTCCGGCACCCCCGGCCGCAAGTCCACCCGCGACGGCTGGCTCAACCGCGCCCTCCGCGCCGAGCCCCAGGCCTCGCCCGTCCGCGCCGTCTCCATCGGGCCCCGCCTCCCCCGCTCCCTCCGCGGCCCCAACGCCGCCGTCGCCCTCAACGCCGTCAGTGAATTCCGCGTCCAGGAAGAGTCCGCCGGCATGGCCCTGGAATCCATGTACACCGCCTCGCGCGACACGCAGTTGAGCGGCGCCGGCAAAGAAACCTTTGAAGCCTTGAAGCTGCTCGAATCCCTCCGCAAGCAATCCTACTCACCCGCCAACGGCGCGCGCTACCCACAGGGCCGCCTCGGCCCCAGCCTCATGCAGATCGCCCAACTCATCAAGGCCGGCGTCGGCCTCGAAGTCGCCTTCGCCGACATGGGCGGCTGGGATCATCACACCAACGAAATGGCCCAGCTCCCCAACATGCTCCGCGAATTCGGCGGCGCGCTCGCCGCGTTTGCACAAGACATGGGCGACCGCATGGACGACATCGTCCTCGTCACCATGAGCGAGTTCGGCCGCACCGCCCACGAAAACGGCAACCGCGGCACCGACCACGGCCACGCCAATTCCATGTTTGTCATCGGTGGCTCCATCGCCGGCGGCGCCATCCACGGCCAGTGGCCCGGCCTCAACCGCGACCAGCTCTACGAAGGCCGCGACCTCGCCATCACCACCGACTTCCGCGACGTCCTCCACCAACTCGCTTCCTCGCACCTCGGTGTTGCCAACGCCACAAACAACTTCGCATCAAACCCCGGAATCCCCCGCAGCGCGTTCTTGTAATACAGCTTCTTCAATACCTCCTCCGGCAAATCCAACCCATACATCTTCCAGAACGCATGCCTCCGCCGGTAGTAATCGAAATACTCATCGCTCGACTCCAGCACCCGGAAGTACGTGTGATACTCCACCGGATTGTAGCTGTCCTTGCCGAACATCACCCGGTCCTGATACCGCAAAAACCACTGCCGCGCAAACCTCGGCTGCCGCCCCAACTCCGCCAGCACCGCCCCGATCTCCGTATACACATTCGGCATCCGGTCCAACAGCCGCCCCAACTCCGCCAGGTCGCCGCCCATCCAACCCAAATGCGCGTTGATGAACACAGTCCCCTTGTGCTTCTCAAACACCCGGTGCTGCTCGCCCATCACCGTCTCCCACGACGGATACTTATCCCGCGGCCGCGCCCGGCTCGGATACTCCTTCAGCTCCAGCCACCGCTCGTTGTTCTTGTCCGCCGGCTCGAAAAACTGCCGCGGCTCGCCCGTGTGAATCAACACCGGAATCTTCAACCGCCCGCACGTCGCCCACACCGCGTCAAACCGCGCATCGTCCGTCCTCACCCGGTTCCCCCGCGAGTCCTTCAAATCCATCCCCAGGTTCTTGTAGATTTTCAGACCCGAAGCTCCGTTTTTCACGTCCGCTTCCAACTGCTTCACCGCCTTCGCCGTCCAGTCCGGCGCGTCGATGTTGGCAAAGTCGAGGTTGGCGAACACCACAAACCGCCCCGGATACTTCGCCCTCACCAGCTCCACCGTCTGCTTCAACCGGTCGCCCCAACGCCCGTCCAGGTTCACCATGCCCCGCATGTGGATCCCGTCCATCTCCCGCACCAGTTGGTCAAACTTCTCCGGCGACATCATCCCGCGCGGATGCCCGTGCACATCGATGAACGGGAACTTCGCCCGCGTCACCGCCTTGCCCGGAACCACCAGCCCCGTCTTCGGCTGATACTCCTCAAACGTCATCGTCTGGCCCGCCAGGCTCAGCGCCGCAACCAATGCAAATAGGAACCGCATGTGAACTGCCAGTATAGGAGAAGGCGGGACCCGCCTGCAGCAGGTTACTCCCGCGCCCCCGCTCCCCGCGCCCCTTCCAATAGCGACGACACCGCCTCCTGCAGCTTCGCCGTGAACGCATCCCGGTCCCGCCGCGTCAACCCCTCCGTCGCCACCGCCTCCCCGATTACCACCCGCACCCGCGACCTCTGCAGCGAAAAATAATCCTTCGGCAGCGCCTCGGCCGACCCCATGATCGCCAGCGGCACCACCGGCACCTGCGTCTGAATCGCCAGGTGCGCCGCCCCCGAGCGGAACTCCCTCATCCCCTCCCCATGCGATCGCGTCCCCTCCGCGAAGATCACCACGCTCGTCCTCTGCTCTCGCAAAATCGCCGCCGCTTCGTTCAACGACGCCACCGCCGCCCGCGGATCATCCCGCACCACGCCCACATGCCCGCCATGCCGCAAATGCGTCCCAATGATCGGCACCTTAAACAACGAGGCCTTCGCCAGAAACCGGAAGTCCACCGGCAAATGCGCCATCAGAATCGGCGTGTCCGAATACGACACGTGATTGGCCACAAACAGGCACGGCCCCCCGCGCGGTATCTTCTCCTCGCCCTCCACCGTCACCACCACCCCCGGCCAGCGCAGAATCCTCTGCCCCCACTTCCGCGCCACCAGGTGCATGCGCGCGTAGCCCAGCCCGCGCAGGTGCACATACAGCCCTTCCAGATAGAAGCCCGTCAGGGCAATCGCCGACGTGAACAGTGCAAAGGGTCTCATCGCAGAATCGTGTACGCCTCGCCCACCAACAACAGCGAGCCCGTAATAAAGATCGCATCCTCCGGCCCCGCCTCACTCACCATCCGCCACGCATCGGCCAACCGCGCCGCCGTCCGCACCCGCGGATGATCAAACAACGGCGCCAGCGCCTCCGGCCGCAACGCCCTCGGCGAATCCGCCGCCGTCAAAATAATCTCCGATGCCACCGGCGCCAGCAAATCGCCAATCTCGTCCACTGACTTATCCCGCATCGTCCCATAAATCAACCACACCCGCCGCCCCGCGAAATGCTGCTCAATATAACGCGCCAGCACCCGCACCCCCGCCGGATTGTGCGCCCCATCCAAAATCACATCCGGCCTCGTCCTCACCCGCTCCAACCGTCCCGGCCACCGCGCCTCCCCAATCCCCCGCGCGATCGCTTCATCCGGCACACCCAACTCCCGCAACGCCACCGCCGCCGTCCGCGAATTCACCACCTGGTGCTCCCCCGCCAGCCCGCACGTCAACCGCAGCCCGCCCTCGCCCCCCAACCGGTACCGGCACCCAAACGCATCCGTCTCTAGCTCCTCCACCACCACCTCGCCCGCCTTCACCACCACCACGCCCAACTCCCGCGCCCGCTCCTCCAACACCCGCATCGCATCGTCCCGCATCGGCGCCAGCACCGCTCCCGCCGCCATACCCGCTCCCGCCCTCCCCCCCGCCCCCCCCCCCCGCCTTCAAAATCCCCGCCTTCTCCCCCGCAATCTGCTCAATCGACGACCCCAGCCACGCCTCATGATCGAAATCCACCGGCGTCACCACGCTCAACCTCGGCTCCACGATGTTCGTCGCATCCAGCCGCCCGCCCAACCCCGTCTCCACCACCGCCCACTCCACGCCCCGCTCCCGGAACAGCCAGAACGCCATCGCCGTCACCGTCTCGAAGTACGTCGGATGCCCGTCCAGCGTCCCCTCATCCACCATCCGCAGCGCCGTCTCATGCACACGCTCGAACGCCGCCACAAACTCCGCCTCGCTCACCGGCACGCGGTCAATCTGAATCCGCTCCGTCGGCTCCAACAAATGCGGCGAAATCGTCAGCCCCGTCCTGTGCCCCGCCGCCCGCAGCCCCGCCTCGATCATCGCGCACGTCGACCCCTTCCCATTCGTCCCCGCCACATGCACCACCGCATAGGCCCGTTCCGGATGCCCCAGCGCGCCCATCAGCGCCTGGATCCGCTCCAGCCCCATCTTGATCGTCTTGACTTCGTTCCCCAGCGAGTAGAGGAAGCGAACCGAGTCGGGATACGTCTTCATGCCGTCGCGCTGCGACCATACCAGAATCGCGCAAACCCCACCATCGCCGCAGTCCCGCCCACCAGCTTCGCCACAAACACCCACGGCTGCTCCGCGCTCCCCGGCGGCACAAACGACAACCCAATCGCCGCCAACGTCACCGCCAGCCCCGCCACCGGAGCCCACGACCGCCTCTGCCGCCACGCCGCCCCAAACAAATACACAAACGGAATGAAGTACGTGATCACCGTCATGTCCACCAGCAACTGGTAGCCCGTCCGCAAATTCTCCCCCGCGTGCATCACCAGCAAAAACACCGTGCACCCCGTGGCCTGAAACAACAGCGCCACCCACGGCGTGCCGAACCGCGCATGCGGCCGCGCAAACGACGCCGGCAAAAACCGGTCAATGCCGAGCACCAGCGGCAGCCGCGCGCTCCCCGCCATCCACACGCTGAACTGCCCGAAAATCCCCACCGCCAGCAACAGCGCCGTCAACGGCGATAGCCAAGCAAACCCCAACAGCCCGCCCCCCGCCGCCGCCGCTTGCGTCAACCCCGTCACCGGACTCACCGCCTCCGGCCGCAGCAACACCAACAACCCCACCGTCCCCGCCAAATAAAAGCCCGTGATCAACGCCCCGCTCAACCACGCCGCCCGCGGAATCGTCCGCTCCGGCCTGTGCACCTCGCCCCCCATCACCGCGCCCAGTTCCAAACCGCCAAACGCAAACGCAATCTGCGGCCAGAAGTTCAACTTGTCCCATTCACTCGGAAAGCTCCAGTCAAACGCCGTCGCCGACTTGCCCATCGCCAGAGCCACCAACGCCAGAGCGACGACCACCCCCCCCGTCGCAAACGTCGAAAGCCCGCCCAGGTTCCCCAGCCACTTGCCCGCGCTCAGCCCGCGAATGTTCAACAACGTGACGCCCCACAACACCGCCACCGACAGCGTCAACGCATACACCGGCATCTCCGAAATCGCCGCCCCCCGCTCGCCCAGCGTGTACGCCGACATCGCCGCCCCCGCCAGCAGCAGGCTCGGAAAGTAGAACAGGTTATTCAGCCAGTAACAGGTGCCGCACAAAAAACCATGCCACGGCCCAAAGCTCTCCCGCGTCCACACATACAGCCCGCCCTCCTCCGGCATCTTCCGCGACAACGCCGCCACGCACAACGCCGACGGCACAAAGAACAGGACGCACGCCGACACCCACAACCAAACCGATCCCGACCCCGTATGCGCCGCCGCCGCTAATGTTCGTGTGGAAGTCACCGCCGCCAGATTGAACAACACCAGGTCGCCCAACCCCAGCGCCCGCCTCACCGCGGGACCATTCCCCGCAGCCTCACTCCCCCCTGCAGTCACGCCGGCTCTACGCGTGCTCAGGGTGCGTGCACCCGTACGATTTCGGAGTCCGCCCGCCCTTATTCATCTCCTGGAACCCGATCGCCGTCCGGTAATAAATGTTCGCCGTCCACCCCTTCATCATCTGGAACACCCGCTGCCCCTTCTCACCGGCCCCGCCATCGGCCATCGCCTGCACCAGCCCCGTCTGCTCCGCCCCGGAACAACCCACAAACGGCTTGCTGTGCTTCGCCAGCGCGTACCCATCCAGCCAGTTCAGCCCATCCAGAAACGCCGCCCGCTGCTCTGCCCCTCCATCGCCCAGCACCTTGTCCAGATGCCGGTTCACCAACGCCTCTTTCGCCCCCGGCGTGTCCGTCTTCGGAATGATCAACTCCGTCAGCGCAATCACCGTCTCGTTCTGATGCGCATCGAACAACTGCGGCGACCACGCCCCCGCCGTTGCCTCGCGCGCCTTCGCGCTCTGCCCCAACACAGGCAATTGCATCGCCCCCGCCGCAGCGGCGGCCCCAGTGGCTCGGAACAGTTCTCGGCGCTTCATAGGAGTACCGATTATCCTACCTGATCCCGCCACGCGGCGGCGCGCTCAACAGCCCCGTGCCGCGCGGCGGAATCGGATTCTCCCTCGCGCCTTAACCCTTCCGGCGCCTGCTCCATCCCCGCCCGGCAACCAGCATCATCCCAAGGCCAAGCAGCAGCCCAGTGGAGGGCTCGGGAACCGCGCTGTCGGTCAGCGTGAACGCCACACCTACGGTCTCGCCGAAGGAATTGGCTCCCAACTCTCGGATCAGTCCGCCGCTTGGTGAGGAAGATTGCCAGGCCCAACTGGCGTCGGCAGCCCCATTGAAGACCGACATCCAATACTGCGTCCCACCCACTGCGCTAAAGGGCGAATTCAACGAAGCCGTGTAAAGCAACAAATTGGCCGGAGGCCCCGGATCGGCCTGCACCGTCGGGGAGACGCTATAGGTCGCCAGCACCGCCCCCGGCGTAGCCCCTCCTTCGTAAAACGTCACGCTGAAATCCGTACCGCCCGATTGCTGCGAGCCCCACCACGTCAAGCCTGTCACCGAGGCGTCCGTGGCCAGCGTGAAGTCATCATACGTCTGAAACCCCGGTGCCGCTCCGAAGAAGTTCAGCGTGCTCGAAACTCTGTTGCCGTTACTGGAAAACGGTTGGCTGAAAATCGTCGCGCCGTGAAGCGGCACAAACGTCAGCAAGAGCAGCGACGAGAGAAGTACTGTACGAACGTGAGTCATTTGTATAGTCTTCCGTCCTGAACTCTGATCTGTCAAGACTGCAGCAGGAGAAATCCAAAGCCGCCGCGCCGCCGCCTCCACCGCATCCGTGCCCCCCCCATCCGCCCCCGGCTCCATCGCCCCCCCAACTCTCCACCCGCAACAGAGCCCCCCTCCTCATCATCGGCGGCCGCCAAATTGAGTTCATCGAAACCTGGCGCGAATCCCGTTCAGTTTTCAACCTGCCGGCGCACTCGAACCCAGTCTGCGTTGATGATGTGGTACCGAAGGATGGTGGGAAGCAGTGGCCGCTCAACAGTCCACGGTTTTGCGGGTGCGATCTACGCTTCGAACGATCTGCTGGTCTCTTCCAAGAGGCCGATCATTGTAGACTGTGGATGGAATCACGATGGTCAGCCGCGACGCCCTACACGAACTCGTCGACTCGCTTCCTGAGTCAGAGATCGCCATCGCGGAGCGCTTCCTGACGATCATCTCGAAGGAGCCCATTGGTCCGGAGTTTGCTGACTCCATCCGCCGCGGTCTTGCCCAGGCCGGGGCGGGCGACACCGTCGTGTGCCGCGATTTCTCGGAGATGGTCGAGAAGCTGCTCGACTAGTTCCCAGCGCTGCGTTTCTCCTTCACGACAGAAGCCTGGATGCAAGTACGGGCAATTGACAGCTCGGTTGCATTGCGCATCCTGGAAATACTTGCCCGGTTCGGCGAGTCCGGCGTCGGCGACGTTTCCCCACTCCACGGCGAATGGCAGGGCTGCTTCCGCCTCCGCTGTGGCGATCATCGTGTCGTCTTTCGGCGGATCGAGGACGGCCTTGAGATCATCGCGGTTGGCCATCGATCCGACATCTACAAGTAGCCTCGCCTGCTCAGCCACCCCTTGGCCGCCCTATGAATGTCCTCCCGCCCTGCAGCTGAATTCTTCCGGGAACCCACTCTGCCAGTAGGACACGGGGAGCACTGTGGACCCCGGCAGCGTACCGTTCTCCGCACGCCAGACTCAAAGCGCAATCAGGTCCCGCTTCGCTGACTCTCGTCGCGAGATCGTGCCCTCTACTTTGACGTTCTCTCCCTGTGCCACTCAAACTGCTTCACGGCTTCCCACCAAATCTCACCCCCCCACGGCGCGCCATCCACCATCGGCGTTCATCCGTGTTCATCGGCGGCCCGATCTCTAGGAGCTCACACTCAACATGCGTACTGTGCAGTCCATCGTTGCGTCCGGACTCGCCCTCGTCCTCGCCCTGCCCGCCACCCTCCCGGCGGCCAATCACCGCGAGGCCCCCATCACTGCTCTCGACCACAAGGCCGACATCACGGACTTCTTCGCCTTCGTCAGCTACAACGCCGACCAGGCCGCGGGGCAAACGCCGCAGAAGGTCACCTTCATCCTCTGCGTCGACCCCCTGCTCGAACCGGCCAACGGCCCCAACTACTTCCCCTTTGACTCGGCCATCCTCTACGAGATCAAAATCGACAACAACCACGACGGCGAGGAAGACATGGTCTTCCAGTTCCAGTTCGACACCGAACAGCGCCTCCCCGGACTCTGGCAGGTCTACGCTGGCGCCGGCACCGGCGCGGTCGCTCCGGCCAACTCCCCCGCTCCCATCGCCCCCGGCACGCCCATCGTCCCCAAACGCATCACCTCGTTTGAAGACGCCGGCCTCGGCCAGCGCCAAAGCTACCGCGTCACCATGTTGAAGGACCGCCGCGCCACCCCCATCGCCTCCCCCGACGGCAAGCCCTTCTACGCCGTGCCCGCCAACCCCGGCTCGCGCACCATGGACTACAACGCCCTCTTCAACGCCGGCACCTACAAGCTCTCCAACGGCATCAACGTCTTTGCCGGCACCGTCGACGACCCCTTCTGGATCGACCTCGGCGCCGCCTTCGACACCGCCAACTTCCGCACCCTCGGCTCCGGCGTCCCCGCCGTACTCACTGACGCTGAAGACGCCGGCAAACAGAACTACGCCTCCGACACCGTCTCCGGTTACGCCGTGAACGCCATCGCCATTGAGGTGCCCATCGAAATGCTCACCTCCACCGGCCGCGTCGAAGCCGCCACCGTCCCCGCCGCCACCATCGGCTCCTGGGGCGCCACCTCCCGTCCGCGCGTAACCGTCCGTCTCGGAGCGGATGGCATCGCCCACGAAGGCGCCGTCCGCCAGGTCCAGCGCATGGGCAACCCGCTCTTCAATGAGCTCATCATCGGCACCGGCTCCAAGGATCGCTTCTCCATGGATCACCCCAAGAACGATTCCCAGTTCGCCTCCTTTGCTCTCGATCCCCTCATCGCCCGCGTCGTCAACGCCCTCACCGGCGGCGTCGTCGCCATCCCCAACGCCCCGCGTACTGACCTCCTTCCCCTGGTCACCTACGCCGCCCCCATCGCCGCCCCCGGCACCCCCGGCGGCCCCGTGGCCGACATCCTCCGCCTCAACACCGGAGTCCCCGCCACGCCCCCGGCAAGCATCAACCGCCTCGGCCTCATCGCAGGCGACGCCGCCGGCTTCCCCAACGGCCGCCGCCTCCACGACGACGTCACCGACATCGCCCTCCGCGTCGTCGTCGGCGGTGTCCTCGTCAACGGCTTCAACAAATTCCCCAATAACAAACTCGGCGATGGCGTCAACGTCAACGACGTCCCCTACCGCGACGAGTTCCCCTACCTCGCCAACTGCCCCGACGGCCGCGACCGCCGTCACGTCGATCCCGGCGAACCCGGCGGCGGCCCTGTCCAGTAAGCAACTCCCCGTAACCGAGGTCAACATGCACATCCGGCTCACTCTGGCTCTTACCATCACACTCGTCACCGCTGGGCCGGCTTCTCCCGTGCGGGCGCAGGAACGGGAGTCCCTGCGCCCCACACCCCAGCAGTTCACTCAACTCAAGCGCGACGCCGAGAAAGCTTTTTTACAAAACGAACCCAAACTCGCCCTCACCCTCGCCGCCCAGGCCCGCCGCGCCATGCCCGACGACCTGGAGATCTACTCCATCCTCGTCCGCGCCCACCTCGCCCTCGGCCAGATCCCCGAAGCCGAAAAGCAGGCCCAGTGGATGCTCGACCTCCGCACCGAACACCCCCTCAGCCTCCAACGCGCCGCCGACGTCCGCGAAGCCATCGGCCAGTTCGATGGCGCCATCGCCCTCCTCAACGACGCCTTCGGCCGCGTCCGCACCCCCCAGGAAAAGGCCGCCATTCTCACCCAGGCCGCCCGCCTCCAGCGCAAAGCGGGCAGGGAAGCCAGCGCCCAGCGTCTAATAGAAGAAGCCTACAAACTCATGCCCCAGGAGCCCAAGCCGTGAACACCCGCTCACTCATCGCCCTCGCCATCATCGCCGCCCCCCTCATCGCCCATTCGCTCTACCTCATGCCCGCCAAGTTCCACCCCGCCGCGGGCGAACCACTCGTCTTCAGCGTCCACAACGGCGACGCCTTCCCCGACAGCGAAGACTCCGCCGACCCCTCCCGCTTCGTCAACCCCGCCCTCACCTCGGCCACCACGCAAACCCCCATCACCGACTTCAAACGCCTCGGCAAAGCCACGCATTCCGCTGTCGCCATCCCCGCCCCCGGCGCCTACTGGCTCTCCCTCCAAACCAAGCCCCGCGTCCTCTCCCTCGAACCCGCCAAGTTTGAAGACTACCTCCGCGGCGAAGGCCTCGATTGGGTCGTCGCCTGGCGCGCCCAACACAAAGAATCGGCCATCCCCAGCCGCGAGCGCTACTCCAAATACGCCAAGAGCTTCCTCTCCGCCGGCCCCGGCGACACCTGGAAAAAGGTCCTTGGCCTTGAAATCGAAATCGTGCCCGAAGCCGACCCCGCCGCCCTCAAGCCCGGCTCGAAACTCCCCGTCCGCCTCCTCTGGCACGGCAAACCCGCCGCCGGAGTCCGCCTCGAACGCGCCTGGGCCACCGCCGATGGCAGCAAAGGCGTCGAACCCGTCGGCTTCACCGACAAGCAGGGCCGCCTCTCCATCCCCTTCGACAAATCCGGCCGCTGGCGCATCCACGGCGTGGCCATGGAACGCGCCCCTCAAGCCGATCCCGAAGCCGATTGGATCAGCTACTGGGCCTCCATGACCCTCGCAGTCAAATAGACCGCCTGCACCACCGCCACCGCCGCAACCGCCGCCGTCTCCGCCCGCAGAATCGTCGCCCCCAGCGTCACGCGCTGCCATCCCTTCGCCACCAGCCAATCCCGCTCCTGCTCCGTCCATCCCCCCTCGGGGCCGAGCAGCAAACTTACCCCTTCCGCCGCCCCTACCGCCTGCATCGCGCTCAGCAACGGCGCGCCGCCTTCTTCATCCAACAGCAGCCTCGCCCCAACAACCTTCCCCGCCGCCTCACGCAACCGCACCGCCTCATACATCACCGGGAGCCTATCCCGCCGCGACTGCTGCGACGCCTCCAACGCAATCTTCCGCCACCGCTCAATCCGCTTCTCCGCCGCCCGTTCCAGTCCCTTCTCGCTCCGCTCGCTCACCACGAAGTGGATGCTCTCCGCCCCCATCTCCGTGCCCTTCTCCACAATCCACTCCAGGTGGTCGAACTTGAACAGCGCCACATACAACCGCAGCGGCGGCAGCACGGGCTTCGCCTCCACGCGCTCCTTCAGCGCAAACACCACCCGCGCCTTATGCGCCTCCACCACCTCGGCCAGCCACGCCTCTTCGTTGTTGCTCACCTCATACAACTGCCCCCGCTCCACCCGCAGCACCCGCGTCAGGTGATGCGCCTCGTCTCCTTCCACTTCCGCCCGTTGGTGATGAAACCCGTCGACAAAGAATCGCCTGCGTGCCATGTACAATCAAGTGTTCCATGATCGCCCTCCTCCGCGGAACCCTCGTCGAAAAGCATCCCAACCAGGCCATCGTCGATGCCTCGGGTGTCGGCTACGACGTCACGATCTCCGTCTCCACCTTCACCGCCCTGCCTGACCCCGGCGCGCGCGTCGAACTCCGCATCCACACCCACGTCCGCGAAGACGCCATCTCGCTGTTCGGCTTCCTCTCCGCCCAGGAAAAGCAGCTCTTCGAAAAGCTCATCACCGTCTCCGGCATCGGCCCCAAACTCGCCATCACCGCTTTAAGCGGCCTCGCCGCCGGCTCCCTCATCGCCGCCATCCGCAACGGCGCCGTCGACCAGCTCGTCCGCATCCCCGGCGTAGGCAAGAAGACCGCCGAACGCATCGTCCTCGAACTCCGCGACAAAATGGACGCCCTCGGCCCCGCCTCCACGCCCGCCGGCCTCCCCCTCGCCCCCCTCGACCCCACCGACAACGACGTCATCTCAGCCTTAGTCAACCTCGGCCTCCAACGCCCCGCCGCCGAAACCGCCCTCAAAAAGGCCAAAGCCGCCACCACCGCCACCGGCTTCGAAGCCCTCTTCCGCAAAGCCCTCGAATTCTCCCGCTGACCCCACAACGGCCCCTCCCTCACGGCCGAATTCCGCGCGCCACACAGTCACCCGTTCCACCCCCGCGTTATCCTAGTGACTCATGCAAGAGCGGGGCATAGTCTCGTCCACCGCCCTCGAAGGCGAACGCCAGTTCGAGCAGAGCCTGCGCCCGCCCACCATGGACGATTTCACCGGCCAAACCAAGCTCAAGGAAATCCTCTCCATCGCCATCCAGGCCGCCCGCGAGCGCGGCGAAGCCCTCGACCACGTCCTCCTCCACGGCCCCCCAGGCCTCGGCAAAACCACCCTCGCCAACATCGTCGCCGCCGAACTCGGCGTCCCCATCGATTTCACCGCCGGCCCCATCCTCCAAAAGAAAATCGACCTCACCGGCATCCTCACCAACATCCGCGAACGCCAGGTCTTCTTCATCGACGAAATCCACCGCCTCATGCCCGACGTCGAGGAGATCCTCTACTCCGCCCTCGAAGACTACCGTGTCGACCTCGTCATCGGCGCCGGCCCCGGCGCCCGCACCCACTCCCTCCAAATCCCCCGCTTCACCGCCGTCGGCGCCACCACACGCCAGGGCCTCGTCAGCGCCCCCCTCCGCGGCCGCTTCGGCCTCGTCCTCCGCCTCAATCACTACGACGAAGCCGAGATGACCTCCATCGTCCTCCGCTCCGCCGGCCTCCTCAACATCTCCATGGACCGCGACGGCGCCACCGAAATCGCCCGCCGCAGCCGCGGCACCCCGCGCATCGCCAACCGCCTCCTCCGCCGCGTCCGCGACTACGCCCAGGTCCGCGCCAGCAACCACGTCGACCTCGCCGTCGCCCGCCAGGCCCTCGACCTCCTCGAAGTCGATCCCCTCGGCCTCGACGAAACCGACAAGAAAATCATGATGACCATCCTCGTCAAATACAGCGGCGGTCCCGTCGGCCTCAACACCATCGCGGCGTCGATCGACGAACAGCCCGACACCATCGAAGAGGTCTACGAACCCTACCTCATCCAACTCGGCTTTCTCGACCGCACCCCTCGCGGCCGTGTTGCCACCCTCCGCGGTTTCGAATATTTTGGAGTGGACCGCCGCCCCACCGGAACCGGGCAGCCGTCCCTCTTCTAATGAAACGCACCCTCGCCCTCCTCACCCTCGCCACTTCGCCCTCGGCCCCTCTACGCCCAGCGCTACGAAGCCACCCAAACCGCCGGCCGCATCACGCTCACTGACAACCAGTCCATCCGCGCCGTCATCTCCCCCGCCGTCGGCGCCGAACTCTGCGGCCTCGAAATCAAATTCCGCGGCTCCTGGCGCGAACTCCTCTACCGCGCCTGCGACTACACCCCCATCCAAGGCTGGACCGGCCGCGCCCCCTGGCTCTGGCCCGCCACCGGCCGCAACTTCCCCGCCAACGTCAAACCCAACGAAGCCGCCACCGGCAGCTCATGGGACTACCAGGGCCAGCGCTACCCCATGCCCATCCACGGCTTCGCCCGCGACCTCCCCTGGAAGGTCGAATCCGTCAACGCCACCGCCACCGGAGCCCGCGCCGTCCTCACCCTCGCCGACTCACCCAAAACCCGCGCCATGTACCCCTTCGGCTGGCAGCTCACACTCGAATACCTGATCGCTCACGGCGAACTCGCCATCGAATTCCGTGTCCGCGCCTCCGCCCAGAACACCGCCCCCATGCCCTTCAGCGCCGGCAACCACATCACCTTCCGCATGCCCCTCGTCGAAGGCTCCGACCCCGTGAAGACCACCCTCCAATCGCCCTCGACAATCGAATACATGAAGAACGGCAGCCAGCCCTCCGGCGAAAAGCGCCCCCTCGCCTACGACCCCGCCCTCCCCCTCAGCCGCCACCCCGTCGGCTCAGCCGTCACCCTCGGCGGCTACACCAAAGGCATCTGGATGACCCTCACCGATCCCGCCGGACTCGCCGTCACCCTCCAACACACCGCCAGCTCCCTACCCGCCGAGGTCTGCCTCTTCAACATGTGGGGCGATGCCCGCTCCGGCTACTTCAGCCCCGAACCCTGGATCGGCCTCCAGAACTCCCTCGTCTCCGGCAACGGCCTCACCCAACTCGCCCCCTCGGCCGAATGGCAATGGCGCCTCCGCCTCACCGCCCTCGACCTCAACGCCCGCCCCAACCGCAACATACCCGCGCGCTAAGGCCTGCCATTCGAACCATTCCGGACCGGCCCCTCCCTTACTCCGCGCGAAAACCGCTGTAGAATGAGGCTGCCCAATGACCGGCGCTCGGTCCATCCCGAAACCTCCCCCTGCGGCACGGCCGTTCCACCTTCACCCCCGCCTTGGACACGAGTGGCCTCAGAGACACCATGAAACATGATCTAGCAGTGCCGGTTTTACTCCCGCTCCTGGCGTTGGCCGCCTCGCTCCATGGCCAGACACCCGCGCAGCCACGCACCGTCGTCACCCCCGCCGACACCGGCCAGGCCCTCGTCAACCCCGCCATGGGCTGGGCCTTCCACCACTACGACAACAACATTGAACGCTACGGCCTCGATCTGGAGCCCTCCGACACCGTTGACGACTTCCCCGGCGCCAGCGTCATCTATCTGCGCCTCGCCTGGTCCTACCTCGAACCCGAAGAAGGCAAGTTCGACTGGTCCATCGTCGACACTCCCGCTCAACGCTGGATCGACAAAGGCTTCCAGATTGCCTTCCGCTTCAGCGCCGCCGAGTCGAACCCCAAGCAGCCCTATGCCACTCCCAAATGGGTTCGCGATGCCGGCGCCAAAGGCTATCACTTCTCTCCCCGCAAGGGCATCGACGACACCAGCCCGATGTGGGAACCCAAATACGACGACCCCATCTTCCTCGCTAAGCTCGACCGCTTCCTCGCCGCCGCCGCCGCCCGCTACGACGGCAACCCCGGCATCGCCTTCATCGACGTCGGCTCCTTCGGCGTCTGGGGCGAGGGCCACACCCACGCCACCACCCGCCTGCCCTACGACGCCCGTACCGTCAAGCTCCACCTCGACCTGCACAAGAAGCACTTCAAGAAAACACTGCTCGCCGTCAACGACGACTTCTCCAACCAGGGCCGCGGCCTCGAAACCCTCCACTACGCCCGCGGCCTCGGCATGACCCTCCGCGACGACAGCATCCTCGTCAACTGCAAGGACAAGGCCTACCACCACGCCTACGTCTCCGGCATCTTCTGGCCCCACCTCCCCGTCGTCCTCGAGATGGAACACTACGGCCCCTCCGTGTCGCGGGGATGCTGGGAGGATGGCAGCCTCTTCCTCAAAGCCATCGAGGATTACAACGCCGCCTACGCCACCGTCCACTGGTACCCGCGCGAGTTCTACCAGAAGAACAGGAAGCTCGTCGACGACATCAACCTGCGCCTGGGCTACCGTCTCCAACTGCTCGAGGCCTCCTGGCCCTCCGAGCTGTCGCGCGATCAGCCCCTCACCGTCGGCTACCGCTGGCGCAACGCGGGCGTCTCCCCCTGCTATCCCGGCGGCCACCCCGCCATCACGCTGAAGGACGCCAAAGGCGGCATCGTGGGAGTGTTTGTCGACGAGAGCTTCGATATGCGCACGCTGCCCGTCGGCCCGCCCGGCAAAGCCCTCACCGTCGGCCGCAACGAAAAGGATTTGAGCCAGGCCGACAGGCCGCTCATCTCCTACACCCTGCCCCCTGCGCCTGTCTTCAAACCCGGCGCCTACGATGTCTATATCTCAGTGGGAGACAAGACCGGCACGCCCAAGCTCGCCCTGCCGCTCCCCGGCAACGACGGCCACAAGCGATACCGCCTCGGCAAAATTATGGTTCGCTAGCGGCAGCTTCCACCCGCCCGCCGTGCGCCCGCACCCCTAATGCGGCAGCGGCTGCAGCTCGTTCACGCTCTTGCTCTCCAAAAACCTCACCCGCCCCGTCGCCAAATCGTAGATTGCCCCCACCACAATCACCTTGTGATGCAGCACCTCGCGATGCACAATCGGATCATCGTCGGTCAGGTGGTGGATCTGGATGTCCACATTCGCCTCCACGGCGTCATGCAGCAGCTCCGCCTGCGGATGATGCAGCCGCTTGGCCCGCTCCACCGCCGGCTGAATCGCATCCACCAACTCCTTGATGTGGCCCTCCACCCCCTCCGGATGCAGCGCCGCGCTCACCGCCCCGCACCCTTCATGGCCTAACACCACCACCACCGGCGTATGCAGGTGTTCCACCGCATACTCCACCGATCCCATCACCTCATTGCTGGCGATGTTGCCCGCCACACGCACCGTAAACAAGTCGCCCAACCCTTGATCGAACACGATCTCCGGCGGCACACGCGAATCCGCGCACCCCAGAATCACCGCCCGCGGATGCTGCCCCGCCACCAGTTGCTTCCGGTCCACCGCATGCTCGTGCGGATGCGCCATCGCCTCCCGCACATACCGCGCATTGCCCAGCTTCAAAGCCTGGATCACCGATTGCGGCGTCGGTGCCCCGCCTTTCGGCAAATCAGCCGCCCACATCGTCATGGGCATCAGCAGGACCGCAACTCCGGCGGCGCGTCGCAGCATACCAATCTCCTATCTCATGTTCGCCTTCAAGATTTTCTTGCGCAGACGAATCGACTGGGGCGTCAGCTCCACCCATTCATCGTCGCGGACGAACTCGATGGCCTGCTCCAAGGTCAAAATCTTCGGAGGAACAAGTCTGATAGCCTCATCGGCCGAGGACGATCGCATGTTCGTGAGTTTCTTTTCCTTCACGATGTTCACATCCAAATCGTTGTCACGCGAATTCTCGCCGACAATCATACCCTCATACACTTCCGTGCCCGGCTGCACAAACAACTCCCCACGCTCCTGCAAATTCCACATCGCATAGGCGGTCGCCTTCCCTGACCGGTCCGACACCAGCGAACCCGTCGGCCGCGAAATAATGTCGCCCTGCCACTCGATGTAACCCGCAAACAGCGAGTTCATAATCGCCGTGCCCTTCGTGTCCGTCAACATCTCGCTGCGCAGCCCGATCAACCCCCGCGACGGTACCTCGAACTCCAACCGCACACGCCCCGAGCCGTTGTTGATCATCTTCGTCATCTTGCCCTTGCGCGTGCCCATCTTCTCCATCACAGTCCCCGTGAACTGCTCCGGACAATCCACCGTCAGCGTCTCCAACGGCTCATGCAGCTTGCCGTCGATGGTGCGCGTCAGAATCTCCGGCTTGCCCACCATCAACTCATACCCCTCGCGCCGCATCATTTCCAGAATGATCGCCAGTTGCAGCTCGCCGCGCCCCATCACCTTGAACGTGTCCGGGTTCAGCTCCTCCACCTTAATCGACACGTTCGTCAGCAGCTCTTTGTCCAACCGGTCGCGCAGGTTCCGCGACGTCACATACTGCCCCTCACGCCCCGCAAACGGCGACGTGTTGATCGTGAACGTCATCCCGATCGTCGGCTCGTCAATCTGAATCTGCGGCAGCGGCTTCGGATTGTCCGGGTCCGTAATCGACTCCCCGATCGTGATCCCCTCCACCCCCGCAATCGCCAGCACCGAGCCCGGCACACCCGCCGTCTCCTCCACCCGCTTCAGGCCCTCAAAGGAAAACAGCTTCGTGATGCGCGTCTTCTGCACCGAGCCATCCAGCTTCACAACCGCCACATCGCTGCCCAGCCGCAGCGTCCCGTTGTACACGCGGCCAATGGCCAGCCGCCCCAGGTACTCCGAATAATCGAGGTTCGCCACCAGCATCTGCAGCGGCGCTTCGGGGTCGCCCTCCGGCCCCGGAATGTGCTCCAGAATGGCCTCAAATAGCGGCCGCAGATCGGTCCCCTTCTCGTCCGGCGACATCTGCGCAATGCCATCCCGCGCAATCGTGTAGATGATCGGAAAGTCGAGCTGGTGCTCCTTGGCGTCCAGGTCGATGAAGAGATCGTAGATCTCGTTCAACACTTCCGGAATGCGCGCGTCCGGCCGGTCGATCTTATTGATGACGACGATCGGCGTCAAATGCGCTTCCAGAGCTTTGCTCAATACATAGCGCGTCTGCGGCAGCGGGCCTTCCGAGCTATCCACCAGCAGCATTACGCCGTCGACAATCTTCAGCGCGCGCTCCACCTCTCCGCCAAAATCGGCGTGGCCCGGCGTGTCCACGATGTTGATCTTCACATCGTGATACCGCACGCCGGTCGTCTTGGCCAGAATCGTGATGCCGCGCTCGCGCTCGAGCTCGTTGGAATCCATCACACGGTCGGCGATCTGTTCGTTGTCTCGGTAAATACCGCTCTGCTTGAACATGGCGTCCACAAGCGTGGTCTTTCCATGGTCAACGTGGGCAATGATGGCAATATTGCGAAGGGAAGGGTTACGGGGTGACTGCATGCAGGACTACCATTGTCGCATCCCCGAGCCCAAAACCCGATTTCCGCGCCCTCGCCGCCCTCTCTTCCCCCTAATACCGCCCAATCCGCGGCGCCCCCAAATCCACCCGCGTCGCAATGTGATCCAACATCATCTCCACCATCCGCCCCCGCACCGCACGCCCCGCTTCGGCCTCAAACAGATTCCGGAACTCCGACGGGTCCTCAGCCAAATCGAACAACTCGCCCAACCCCGTCCCGTGATACATCACCAGCTTGTACCGCTCATCCCGGATCATCGTCGCCCGCGACCCATACGTATTCGTCGCCGAGTCGTGATACTCGCTCCGCACCATCTCCCTGTGCCGACCCGCCGCCGTCCCCTGCAAAATCCCCATCAGCGATTTCCCCTCCACATGCCCCGGCACCGGCCGCCCGCACGCCTCCAGCAGCGTCGGCACAAGATCGGTCAGCTCCACCAGCTCCTCTGACCGCACGCCCTTCTTGAACCGCGCCGGCCAGCTCACCATCAGCGGCACCCTCACCGCCCCCTCAAAGAACCGGCACCCCTTCATCCGCAAACAGTGGTCGCCCATCATCTCCCCGTGATCGCTCGTGAACACCACAATCGTGTTCTCCCGCTGCCCCGTCGCCTCCAACTCATCCAGAATCCGCCCCAGCTCATAATCGATGTGCTCGATCATCGCGTAATACGCGGCCTTCATATGACGCGCCTGGTACGTCCCCGGCGCCACCGGCTTCATCGTGTTGTGGTCAATCTTCGTGAACCGCTCCTGCTCCGCCTCCTCCCCCGCCCTATACAGCGGACCCGGCAACTCGCCCGGCTTCATCCGCTCCAAATACTCCGGCGCCGGATCAAACGGCGGATGCGGCGCAAACACATGCACGCTGGCAAACCACGGCTTCCGCAACCCGCCCCGGATCCACTGCCGCACCGTCTCCGATTCCCATTCCAACTCGTGATACCGCGCCGGCATCCCCGCCTGGTAAGGCTCCGGGTACCCATCCAGCTTCTTCTTCTTGTACAACCCCGCCCAGCTCACCCCCTTGTCCCGCAGCCACGCATGATAGCGGTGCACCTCCACCGGCCACCACTCCTCCGGCTTCGGCTGATGGCTCCACTCAAACACGCGATACCCATCGTCAAACCGCGGCTCCACCCGCCCATACGGACTCGACAAATGCAGCTTCCCAATCAGCGCGCAATCATACCCGGCGTCTTTAAACATCCGCGGCGCCAGCCTCGGCATCCACTCCGCCGGAAAATGCGAGTTCCCATTCCGATGCACATGCACCGTGCTCGGATAACACCCCGTCATGAACGACCCCCGGCTCGGCGTGCAAATCGGGTTCTGGCAATACGCCCGCGTAAACGCCACCCCGCTCGCCGCCAGCCGGTCCTGATTCGGCGTGCGAATATGCTCGTTCCCCAGCGCCGCAATCGTGTCCCACCGCTGCTGGTCCGTGCAGATCCACAGGATGTTCGGCATCGCCCCGCCGCGCCTCGCCGGCCCTTGCGCCGCCTGCGCCGCCAAACCTCCGCCCAAACCGCCCGCCATCAATCCGCCGCCAACCAAACCCCGCCGTGTCAGTTCCATCGCCGAGTAGTATATGCAACTCCCCCTCCCCGCCCCCGGCTACACTAAAATCACCACCATGTACATCGCCCTCAACGGCACCCTCGTCGCCCGCCGCCTCGACTGGCCCGAGTTCGCCCGCATCGCCCACGCCGTCGGCTACCCCGGCGTCGACCTCCTCCACAACGAGGTCTTCGACATGGGCCCCGCCAAAGTCACCGACATCCTCAAACAGCACAACCTCAAGCCCGCCGTCGTCTCCCTCCCCGTCGACTTCCGCAAAGACGACGCCACCTTCGACGCCGGCATGGCCAAACTCCCCGCCGCCGCCGCCTTCGCCCGCGCCATCGGCTGCCCCCGCATGTCCACCTGGGTCCCCTCCTGGTGCGAAGTCCCGCAACTGGACCAAATCAAAATCTGGCGGAAACGTTTCCAGGCCGTCAACGCCGTCCTCGCCCAACACAACGTCCGCCTCGGCCTCGAATACCTCGGCCCCCTCCACCTCCGCACCCGCGGCCCCCACCCCTTCCTCTACAAACACACCGACATGCTCGAATTCGCCAAGTCCTGCGGCCCCCAAATCGGCCTCCTCGTCGACTCCTGGCACTGGCACCACGGCAACAACACCCTCGCCGACATCACCGCCACCCCGCTCGCCGACCTCGTCCACGTCCAGGCCGCCGACGCCCCCAACATCGCCCCCGAAAAAATCCTCGACTCCGAACGCCTCATGCCCGGCGAAGGCATCATCGACTTCTCCGCCTTCTTCGGCGCGCTCAAAAAGGCCGGCTACCGCGACGCCGTCAGCCCCGAAGTCTTCGGCCGCGGACTCAAAGACATGCCCCCCGAGCAAGGCGCCACCCTCGGCCTCGACACCACCACCAAAGTCATGAAGAAAGCGGGCGTTCTCTAGCTTGCACAAGAAGGAAGACCTCGCCTCGCTCCTCACCGAGCAACGCAACCCGGCCTCGGCCGCCATTGACGATCTCCCCACCGCCGCCAGATGCTCGCGGTCATCAACAGCGAAGACGCCAAAGTCGCCGCCGCCGTCCAGGCCTGCATCCCCGCCATCGCTCAGGTCGTCGACGCCGTCTCCGAACGCATGCGCACCGGCGGGCGGCTTTTCTACATCGGCGCGGGCACCTCCGGCCGCCTCGGCGTCCTCGATGCCAGCGAATGCCGCCCCACCTTCAACGTCCCCCAGGAACTCGTCCAAGGCATCATCGCCGGCGGCGAATCCGCCCTCGTCCGCGCCACCGAAGCCAGTGAAGACGACCCCGCCTCCGGCGCGCGCGACCTCGATGCCCGCGGCTTCACCGCCGCCGACTCCCTCATCGGCATCGCCGCCTCCGGCCGCACCCCCTACGTCCTCGGCGCAATCGACCGCGCCCGCGCCCTCGGCGCCTTCACCGCCGCCATCGCCTGCTCCCCGGCAAGCGAACTCTCCCGCCGCGCCGAAGTCGGCATCGAAGCCATCGCCGGCCCCGAAGTCCTCACCGGCTCCACCCGCATGAAATCGGGCACCGCCACCAAGCTCATCCTCAACATGATCTCCACCGGCGCCATGATCCGCCTCGGCTACGTCTACGGCAACTTGATGGTCAACGTCCAGCCCACCAACGACAAGCTGCGCGACCGCGCCCGCCGCATCATCGCCGAAGCCGCCCAAATCGACCCCGCCCGCGCCGCCGCGCTCCTGGACGAGTCCGGCGGCAGCGTCCGCATCGCCATCCTCATGGCAAAGAAAGGAATCCCCCGCGAGGAAGCCGCCGCGCTGCTCCAAAGCGCCAACGGACGCCTCGCCCAGGCTCTGCATGGATAAGTTCCGCATCATCGGCCCCACCCCGCTCCAAGGCGACGTCCACACCAGCGGCGCGAAAAACTCCGCCCTCCCCGTCCTCGCCGCCTGCCTGCTCACCTCCGAGCCCGTCATCCTCCACCGCATCCCCCGCGTCCGCGACATCGGCACCATGCGCCGCCTCCTCCAACACAACGGCGCGGCAATCACCGAACGCGACGACGGCGCCCTCACCGTCCACACCCCCGAGGTCACACAGCCCGAAGCCCCCTACGACCTCGTCAAGACGATGCGCGCCTCCAGCCTCGTCCTCGGCCCGCTGGTCGCCCGCGCCGGCCGCGCCCGCGTCTCCCTCCCCGGCGGCTGCGCCATCGGCGCTCGACCCATCGGCATGCACGTCACCGGACTCGAACAGCTCGGCGCGCGCATGGAACAATCCCACGGCTACATCGAAGCCACCGTCCCCGATCGCCTCCGCGGCTGCCTCTACACCTTTGACCGCATCACCGTCACCGGCACCGAAGACCTCCTCATGGCCGCCGTCCTCGCTGAAGGCGAGACCATCCTCGAAAACGCCGCCCGCGAACCCGAAGTCGTCGACGTCGCCGAACTGCTCATCAAAATGGGCGCGCGCATCGAAGGCGCCGGCACCTCCACCATCCGCATCCAAGGCGTCGCCCGCCTCCACGGCGCCGAGCACACCATCATTCCGGACCGCATCGAAGCCGGCACCTTCGCCGCCGCCGCCGCCCTCACCGGCGGCGACATCCGCATCCACCACTGCCGGCCCGAACACCTCTCCGCCTTCCTCGCCAAGCTCCGCACCGCCGGCGTCGACGTCCGCGAAGAAGGCTCGACGCTGCACGTGAAGGCCGCCCGCCGCCTGTCGAGCGTCGATGTCGACACCCAGGAACACCCCGGCTTCGCCACTGACCTTCAGGCCCAGTTCATGGCCGTCATGACCCAGGCCGAAGGCATCTCCCTCATCACCGAGCGCATCTTCGAGAACCGCTTCATGCACGTCCTCGAACTCGCCCGCATGGGAGCCAACATCCGCGTCGAAGGCCAGCGCGCCATCATCGCCGGACCCCGCCGCCTTACCGGAGCCCAGGTCATCGCCAGTGACCTCCGCGCCTCCGCCTCCCTCGTCATCGCCGCCAACGCCGCCGAAGGCGAGACCATCATCGACCGCGTCTACCACATCGACCGCGGCTACGAGAAAATCGAAGAGAAACTCCGCGGCCTCGGAGCCCGCATCGAAAGGATCGAAGCCAAATGAGCACCGCCCCCAAATCCCACCACCCCGCCTTCCTCGCCTTAGTCGAAGACGCGAAAACCCGCGTCCGCGAAATCACCGTCGATGAGCATCAGGCGCAATCCGCCTCGGGCGACCCCGGCATCCTCATCGACACCCGCGAAGAAAGCGAATGGGCCGCCGGCCACGCCCAAGGCGCCCTCTGGCTCGGCAAAGGCATCATCGAACGCGACATCGAAGCCAAAGTCCCCGACCCCAACGCCAAACTCATCCTCTACTGCGGCGGCGGCTTCCGCAGCGCCATCGCCGCCGACAACCTCCAAAAAATGGGCTACACCAACGTCCTCTCCCTAGCCGGCGGCTGGCGCGCCTGGACCGGCGCCAACCTGCCGATCGAAAAGTAGCAACCACCTGCCCGCGCAGGGACTCGGTGACGCCTCGCCGCCATCGTGGAGCAATCCTGGGCTCCGCCGGCTCGAATCGCACCATCCGGATTGTGCGTGGTACGGGAGCGATGCAGCCGAGCTACTGGTGCGTGCGTTCGAATGACACTAGGGGCATTCACGCACTATTCGGGGAATGTTGGGCGCTTCACTGGCGATTGCATCGCAAAGTCACCATACACCCATAGATGGGCAGAGTCATAGAGGTCCTGAAGCGGCTGCTTCGCTCTACCGTTCTTGTCCCAAGGCTGCAGATCGCCGTCAAGTTCGCAGAACACCACGTCATCTACGCCTAGATCGCGCAACTGTTCGGCACGCACAAGCACAGCCGCAAGGATAGCTTGATCGAATGGCTTTAGGTCCAGGTTTATCGTGGACAATTCGACAGCCTTCGCCAACATTGCCTCTGAAAGTGCGAAAACCTCGATTCCGGAATGACGCACGATCGCTGTCAAGCGCTCGTCTACTTCATCCAGTTCGGCAGAAACCGAGGCTCTACTCGATCAAGCACCACACGAACGGTTCCGGCGGAATCATCAGTCACTCTTCCCGCGCGCGTCGCCCAGCCCAGGTAGCGGCGAAGGGAGTCTGCTGCCGGCCGGGGCTGATATTTCGTCCGAAGCGGGTGGCGCGCTTCAGTCAGGCAGAGCGCCGGCAAATACAATTTATGTTGTCCAGCCATGGCGTCGTCGATGAGTTTCGCTGCGGCTGGCACCTGCTGGTGCGCCGGCGCCGAATACGCCACCACCCAATTGGTCTGCGATAAATACGGACGCATGCTAAAGGGATATCGCTGAGCGCGGATGTCCCGAGCGGACGGAGCCCTGCGCGAGAGCAGGGACGATATACCTTTGCGCAGCGCGTTTAATTTCAGGCGATAATTCCCGGAGGCCCGATTCCGTAGACAACGCCTCCAGCCAGGACTGGACATGCCGTTCGAAGGCCAGGGCATCGGCAGAAGCGTTTCCGGTAGCGTGAAAACGCAGGATGTCCTTGACGTCAAACTCCCCGACATTCGCGATTGAATCTTCCAAGGAAGGAAGGTACCGATCTCGATAGATTCGCAGCCGCTCCGGCGTTACCAGGAGCCCCACGGGAGCGCGCACAGCCGCCATGTAGCTTTTCAGCCGGCGTTCCGAATCGTCGATGGTGCGAGAAGATGTCTTCACTTCGACAACCAGCGCGATCTCCGACGGCTCAGGACCAGTCACGACGATGTCGGGTTCGAACGCCATGATTTCACATTACCACTCAGTTTGCCGTTGGCTCCCGTCAACCTGGTGCACGGTCCATCTTGTCGCGTCCAGGCATCGATTCGTGTTTCCGTCGGTATCGACTACTGGAGTTGGCCCAGATTACTCCCCGTGATGTCGGCCACCGGAAGCCGCGTTGATGGATCTTCCTCTGGCGGCCAGCTAGCCGGCAAAGGGTGCGGTGGCACCCTTAATGCTGGCAAGGACTCTGCCGCCGCACTCCGTTTTGCCGGCGAGTCCTTGAGGTCGCAGTCTGAGAAAGGATATCTTCGCCTTGAACGTTTAAGCTGAGATCGCCGGACGAGTCGCTAAGCTGAGCCCCCAACTGCAAGAGCAGGTTCTGGTCTTCGCTTCTTCCATCGAAGCCCCGGCGCCGAAAGGCGAAAGCGGTGCCGACTTCGCGGGCTCTCTCGACGGCGGCTCCGCCCGCGAAATGAGCCAGGCGATCAAAGCAGAATGCGAGCGCGTGGATGCCAGCCAGTGGTAGAGCAGATCACGTGGCGATGGCCCGTCAACGCAGCGCGCCCTCAACCGGCCTCACCAGACATCTACAATAGGAACCGAGGACATATCCGATGGCACGCCAATTCGATGTCGTGATTGAGCGCGATGCAGAAGGTTACTACGTAGCCTCGGTTCCGCAAATCCCCGCCTGCCATACGCAGGCCCAGTCGCTCGACGAGGTCATGCTGCGCATTCGCGAGGCCATCGAGCTCTGTCTCGAAGTCGAGGGCGCACCGGCGCAGGAGTTGGAGTTCATCGGCATCCAGCGCGTGACCATCGCGGCATGAGCCGGCATCCTCGCCTCATCCGCGCCCTCTCCACCGCCCCCCCAAAAGCAGGAGGTTCCTGCGTCACAGGGGGGAGCACGAATAGAGCCGCATCCTCAAACGGCCCGGGCGACTCAACAAAAACCCGGGCCCTGCCCACAACCCAAAGGCAAGCCCGCCGCTTCCTCAACCCAGCGACCATCGTCTCCAAGTCACGACAGTCATTTCCAACCGCAACCACCGTTGCCATGGCCGGAGCGAACGCTCTCCCTTACGCCGCCCGCTTAGGCCGAATCGTAAACACAAACGCCACCAGCACCAGCGCCCCCAACCCAAACAACGTATCCCCCGGCGCCCTCAACCACCGCAGCGTCTGCATCGTCGGCGTACTCAGGAACTCTGAGCTCCGCGCATACCAGTAGCCATACTCCACCGAAGCCCACGTCTGCGCCAATCCCACCGGCAGCAAACTGCCCGCCGTCATCAAAAACAGCCCGATGTTCATCGCCCAGAACGCAAACTTCAGCCAGCCCTCCTTCCACACCTGGTCCGGCACCAGCGCCCGCAGGCACACCAGCATCAACCCGATGCCCAACATGCCATACACGCCGAACAGCGCCGCATGCCCGTGCACCGGAGTCGTGTTCAACCCTTGCATGTAGTAAAGCGCGATCGGCGGATTGATCATGAACCCGAACAACCCCGCCCCCACCATGTTCCAGAACGCCACGGCCACGAAGAAGTAGATGGGCCACTTGTACCGCTCGGCCCACACCGTCATCTTCCCGCGCCGCAAGTCATCCAGCGCGCCATACGACACCAACACCAGCGGCACCACCTCCAGCGCGCTGAACACCGATCCCCACGCCAGCGCCACCGTCGGCGTGCCTGAGAAATACAGGTGATGGCACGTCCCGATGATCCCGCCCGCCAGGTAGATCGTCGCCGAAAGCAACGCCGCCTTCGCCGCCAGCGCCGGCCGGATCAGGTTCAACCGCGTGAAGAAGAACGCAATCACCGTCGTCGCGAACACTTCAAAGAACCCTTCCACCCACAGGTGCACCACCCACCAGCGCCAGTACTCCACAATCGACAGATGCGTATGCTGGCCCCACGTCAAGCCCGCGCCATAGAACAACCCGATCGCCCCCGACGACAACAGGAACAGCCACAGCAAGTGCTTATGCTCACCCGGTTGCTGCAACGCCGGCCTTACCGACCGCACCACCAGAAACAGCCAGATCAACAGCCCGCAAACAGCATCAACTGCCAGCCGCGCCCCAGGTCCACATACTCGTAACCCTGATGGCCCCACAGAAACGACGTCGCGTCCGACAGCTTGTTCCGGATGCTCATCCACTGGCCCGTCAGCGAACCCACCACCACCACCAGCAGCGCCAGGAACAGCACATTCACGCCCAGCCTCTGCCCCTTCGGCTCCACGCCCGACACCAGCGGGCCAATGAACAACCCCGCCGCCAGCCACGCCGTCGCAATCCAGAAGATCCCCAACTGCACGTGCCACGTCCGCGTCACCGCGTAGGGCAGAATTTCAGATAAATCAATCCCATAAAACCCGCCCCCCTCCACGCCATAGTGCGCCGCTACGATGCCCACGCATATCTGCACCAGAAACAGCAGCGCCACCACCCAGAAATACTTCAGCGTCGCCAGTTGCGACGCCGTCGCCCGCCAGCTTCCCAGCGGATCCTCCTTCGGCGTCTCGCCCATCTCCTCGGCCGGCTGCGCCGCATACCACCACACCAGCGCGCAAATGCCCGCCAGCAGCATCAGGATGCTCACCCCCGTCCACATCACTGACTCTCCGCTCGGCCGGTTCCCCACCAACGGCTCATGCGGCCAGTTGTGCGTGTAGGTCAGCCTGTCCCCCGGCCGGTTCGTCGACGCCGACCACGCCGTCCAGAAAAGGAACGCCGCGAACTTCCGCATCCGCTCGTCGTCGCGAATCGTCCCCTTCGGCAACGCATACGCCACGTTCCCACCCCGAAACACCCCGCTGAAGTGCTCCAGGCAATGCGCGAACGCACGCGCACGCGCCTCCGAAATCACGATCGTCTTCGTCGCCGCGTCATACGTATTCGTGCGATAGGCCTCCGTCAACCGCCCCGTCAGCCCCGCCTTCTGTTCCGCGGTGAGTCCCTCAAAATCCTTGCTGTGCTCCGCCCGCGCCCACTCGTTCAGCGTGAACATCGCCTCCCGGTGCAGCCAGTCCGCCGTCCAGTCCGGCGCCAGATAACTCCCATGCCCCCACACCGACCCCACCTGCATCCCGCCCATCGACTGCCAAACGTTCTGCCCCTCCCCAATCGCCCCCGCCGGGATCACCACCTGCCCGCCCGCCGTCATCACCCGCTCCGGAATCGGCGGCATCTCTTGATAAATCCGTGTCCCAATCCAGCCCAGTACGCTAAACGAAACCACCAGTACGGCGGCAAACCCAATCCAAAGTCGCTTCACGTGCGGATCTCCTTCTCGATGCTGACTTGGCATCGTCCCAGGAAAGAGCCCGCCTGAGATATGACTTAGGTCACACAGCCCGCTTCATACCTCAGCCGGACCTAGTTCACCCACACCGGGCTCGACCACGCTTTGTTCGTATCGAGTTGTTCCAAGCGCAGATAGAAGTAATCCCCCGCCTTCACCGCCCCCCGGTCCACAAACTCGAAGCTCACATCCATCGGCCCTTGCACATCCACCACATCCGCCTGCACCACGAACGCCGCCGCCACCCCCATCGCCTTCATATAAGGGTGCTGCACCTTCGCGTTCTCGTGCTTGTATTCCCAGTGCCCCTTCGCCATCAATTCCGCCAGCGGAATCTCCACCTCCACCACGCCCATCATGTCCGCATCATCCAACCGGAACTTCAGCCCGCCGCCCGTCACCGCCCCCACATCCACCAGCACGCCATCGCGATCGTTCGATACCGCCGCCGTCGTCCACACAATCCCCGTCGCCTGCTGCCTGATCTCCTCAAACCCCTGGTCCACATCCACCGCCCCCCGCATCCGCAACTGCCCTCCCGCCGGCGTCAACGATCCGCTGCGCATCCCCGTCGCCGCCCGCCGCTGATACACGTTGTCCCCCCACACAATCCTCACCAACTTCGCCCCCTGTGTCCCCCGCGCCGGCCACACCGAATGCACCACCTCGTTGTTCTTCACCACGTCCACACGCAGCAACGGCGCCGTCCCCGACACCCTTGCCTTCACCCGCGCCTCCTTCACCTCCCGCGCCGCAATCTCCCCGCCCATCGCCTCGCCATTCACTTCAAAATCCACCAGCATCCTCTGGCTCTGCGTCGTCGCAAACGTCCGCCGCGCATACAGCGCATCCCAAATCGACGCCCTGTCCTTCCCCAGCGCCCTCACCCCCGCCAGCCCGCTCCGGTTCACATAGATCAACCCCGGATACCCAATGCCCATCGCCGTCGTATGCGTATCGCCCGCCGCAATCGCTCCCTGCCGCAGCCCCGCCGCCAGGTGCCTCTGCCAGCTTTCTTCAAACACCCCATGCACGCTCGCAATCTCAAACAACCGCTCCACTCGCGAATCCGTCGCGTGCGACCAGTCCGGCGGACCGCCCCCAATGTGCGGAATCACCAGCGTCGGCACCCGCGCCAGTTGCACCGTCCGCAGCATCTTCGCCACCGGTGCATTCGGCGCCGCCGCGTCCAGTTCCATCGTCGTCCGCGCCTGGTCCGCGTTATAGAACACGTTGTGATGCCCGCCCGCTGCCGTGCCTACCGAATACTCATAGCCCAACAGCGACACGAACCCCTGCCACCCGTTGGCGAGCTTCGTCGACGCCTGCAACTCCGGCCACGCATTCACCGCCGGACGCTTTTCCGGCAAATAATAATCCGGCCCCTTCCCAATCAAGTAATTGTGATGCGGAGTCACCGCTCCGAAATCGAGCAGCCCCACCCGCCGCCCATACACATACAAATCATCAAAGTTCCCCCGCCCATCGGCCAGATACGTATGTTGATGCATCTCGCCGAAATACACACGCCGCACCGGCTCCCGCTCCACCCACACCGGATTCGACACCGCCCGCCACTGCCCGTCCTCTGTCTCCACCTCCACCCGCACCGTGCCTTCCTCCCCCGCCACCACGTCCCGCGCCACATAATGCTCCAACGCCGCGTCCCAACCGAACGTCCCCCCGCGCAGCTTTCCCCCCTGCACCGTGCCGCCCCGTAGCCGCAACCTCAACCCTCTCCCATTCTTCGCCCGCGACCACCACTCATCCATCGGCACCACCGCCACCGCAAACGCCTCCCCCGCCTTCACCACGCTCGGAGCCTGCGCCCGCAACCGCCTCACCGGCCCGCCCGTCACCCGCATACTCGCGTCCCCGAGGTAGCCCAACACCTTCCCTTCGCGCACAATCACAAACCGGAAATTGAACAAGGCCTCCTCGTAATACTGCATCCGCACCCCCAGCGGCCCGCCCAAATCAAACGTAATCTTGTCCCCCTGTTTCAAACGTCCCTGCTTCACATTGATTCCCGCCGTCTTGCGGTATGGAAACACACTCGGCGTATTCCGCTGCGTCCAGTTCGTATGCACCACCGGCTCCAACGTCACCCCCCGCCGCCGTGGGGCCGCCGCCCGCCCCCCCGCGCCCGCCCCCCGCTCGCCGCCACCGCCGCCCCAAAAAACCCCGGCCGCCCCTCGCTCTCCGTCTGAAACTCCTCCATGTCGCTCGTGAAGTGCTTCCACACCTCCACCGTCATCCCCGTCTCCACCGCCATGTCCCCAATCGTCACCTCCACCCGATGCCGCTGCCGTGCCCCCGCCTCCGCCACCGGACTCGTCAACAACTTCACCGATCCATGCAACGGAAACCCCTTCGGAAACCACGCCCCCGGCCGCAACTCCGACGGCTTCCCCGTCAACGGCGACACCGCCGGATTCGACGATTGCGAAATCACAGCCCACCCGCCCGCGCTCACCAGCGCCACCACCGTCACATTCCAGATGCGTCGCGACATGCGCCCATTCTATGATTGACCCCATGCCCTTGCACACCCGCCGCGCCTTCTTCGCCACCGCCGCCTCCGCCGCCACCGCCCTCGCCCAACCCCGCGACACCATCATCGACATCCACCAGCACACCGACTACGTCGGCCGCTCCGACGAAGCCTTGATCGCTCACCAGGACAAAATGGGCATCACCAAAACCGTCCTCCTCCCCGCCGGCTCCCGCTACGGCCTCGAAGCCGAAGCCACCGGCAACGACCGCTGCCTCGAACTCGTCCGCCGCTACCCCGCCAAGTTCACCATGTTCGCCAACGAAGTCCCCTACGACGGCAACTTCGGCGAAGTCATCGAAAAATACCTCAAGCTCGGCGCCATCGGCATCGGCGAACAAAAATTCTTCGTCGACGTCCTCTCCCCCGTCATGGACAAAATCGCCACCGTCGCCCAGGCAAACTCCATCCCCGTCCTGCTCCGCTTCCAGCACGAACGCTACAACGTCAACTACGACCAGTTCTACCGCGTCCTCGCCAAATACCCCCGCGTCAACTTCATCGGCCACGCCCAAACCTTCTGGGCCAACGTCGACTCCCAACAAATCCAGGAAATCCTCTACCCCAAGTGGAAAGTCACCGCCGGCGGCTGGACCGACCGCTTCCTCCGCGACTACCCCAACATGTTCGCCGACCTCTCCGCCGGCTCCGGCCTCAACTCCATGACCCGCGACCTCGACCACGCCCGCGCCTTCGTCGCCCGCCACCAGGACAAACTCATCTACGGCAGCGACTGCAACGACTCGATGGGCGCCGGCGAAAAATGCAGCGGCGCCCAACAAATCGCCATGATGCGCAAACTCGCCCCCAACCCCGCCGCCCTCCGTAAGATCTTTGAGCTAAACGCCAAAAAAGTGATGAAGGTCTGACACGGCGCCAGCGAAGCGAGCGCCTCCCTCACGCCCTCTGAGCCAATCCGCGCCCCCCACGGCCCCCTCCGGTCCCGTAGCGCCCAACGCAATAAGCGCCCCACCCCCAACCACGCAACACTTCCTCAATGCCCCCCATACCCGTGACGGAGCCGACACCGCAAGGGAAGGGGGAGCGCCCCTGGTCAGGCATCAGTTCCGAGATCCCCTCCAGCGGCCAATCACCGCCCCTCCTGGTTTATAAGTTGTTTAAAATCAATTATATAACGCTACATCTGCGGCCGCCTCGCCCCATGCCCACCACCACCGGCCCGCGCCCCAGACACAATCCCCCAACACCATTTTTGACCAAACGAACCCAACCGGCGTTGCAAACAAAGACCGCGCAACCGCAAACCCGCCGCAAACCCACCGCAAGACGCCTCTTCCCCGCGCCAACTCAGCCCCAACCCCGATCCTGCCCCGCCGGAATCGTCGCGTACACTATGGAAAAGCAGGCGGCGGAACTCTACTCCCGCCCGCCTTCCTGCGCGGAGAGACAACAGCCATGTTCATCTGCAAAGCCGTCGACGGCACCTGCAAGAAACTCACCTCCCTCGATAGCCTTGGCAACGGAGGAGGCGGCGTCACGCCCCCCGGCCCCACCCCCGGCGGCGGACCGGTCACCATCAAGTTCCCCGTCGGCATCAACGGCCGCAACGAAGCCCTCGATGTCCTCAACATCCAGGTCGCCCTCATCCAGGTCGGCCCGGCCAATGGCGGCCAGACCCCCGACTTCGCCATCGACGGCATCTGCGGACCCAAAACCAAAGCCGCCATTCAGAAGTTCCAGCTCCAGCACTTCGGCTGGAAGGGCTGCGACGGCCTCATCGAGCCCGGCAAACAAACCCTCGCCAAGCTCAATGAACTCCTGGGTCACGGCGGCGGAGGCGGCATCCCCATCCTCGGCACCGGACCCGGCGGCGCGGCCAAACAAGCCCTCCTCCCGGCCACGCCCGCCGCTCCTCCCACCGAACTGCAAAAAGGCATCGCCCTCGCCCTGAAGTGGATCCTCGCCGCCCAAACCAACGTCATCTCCGCCATCCCCTACGTCAACTCCAAGGACACCCCCGGCCCCTTCCAGGTCTTCGGCCGCGAGTTCCGCATGCGCCAGCTCAACAACCACTTCCTGATCGACAAGACCCCCGCCAAGATGGCCAACACCCGCTTTGTCCTGAAGACCTTTGACCGCATGCGCCAGGTCTTCGAGCGCCCCGGCGGCCTCTGGGGCGAAGCCGCCTTCGAGAAGGACCCCCTCAACGACAACACCGTCTTTGCCTACACCTGGTGGGGCGGCTTCTTCAAAGGCGGCCAGCACCGCGTCGAAAAGCAGCACAAAATCCGCCTCGACAGCATCTTCCTCAGCCCCCCGTTCAACCCCCTCATCGAGGAGCGCAAAGCCTTCACCATCATCCACGAACTGGCCCACTTCGTCGGCCACCCCGAGTTCATCGACGACCACGCCTACAACTTCCAGGGCCAGATGAAGAAGATCAACAACCTCCCCCCGCACCTCAAGCTTCTCAACGCCGAGTCCTACTCCAACTTCGCCTACGAAGTCGCCAACGGCAAACCCGCCCCCATCTTCTAACCAACCCCATCCAAATACGGACAGTCACCGCAATTCCCAATTTCCCCGGAAACACGAAGCCCCGGAAACCGCACGGTATCCGGGGCTTTCGCGGCTGGTGGGCCAGGATCGCACAGGGCCCGGCGGCGATGTTGAGCCCCCGCGCCCCCCGCCCCCCCCCCCCCAGCCCCCCCCCCCCCCCCCCCCCCCCCCCCCCCCCCCCCCCCCCCCCCCCCCCCCCCCCCCCGCCCCCCCCCCCCCCCCCCGCCCCCCCCCCCCCCCCCCCCCCCGGCGCGAAACGGGCGCCCCCCCCCCCCCCCGCCGGGTGGGGCCCCCCCCGCCCCCCCCGTGCGCGGTTCAGAAGTAAATCTTCAAGCCCAATTGCATGCGCCGTGGCTCATTCAGCTGGCTCTGCACGCGCCCGAAGTTCGGGTCCTGCACGTTCGTGCTGCCCGGGTTCGGACGGAAGCGGTTCGAGGCGTTAAACATCTCCCAGCGCAAATCGACGCGCGCCGATTCCGTGATGCGGAACGATTTGGCCAGCGAGAAGTTCTCGTTCAGGTTCCACGGCTGCCGCGCCTTCGGATTATGCCGCGTCATGTTGCCCGCGCGATCAGTCGGTTGCGGCCCGAAGAAGGAAGCCGGCTGGAAGTAGCGGTCCGTGCCGCTCCAGTTCGGGTTGCTGATGTTGGAGAACCAGCCTTCGTGTGTGGTCACCGTCGCCGCGCTGCGGCCGTTGAACAGTATGCCGCCCAGGGCCGCGCTGTTGGTCAGTGTAAGCGGGTAGCCGCTCGAGTAGAAGTGCGTGCCCGCCAGCCGCCAGCCGCCCAGCACCCACGATGCCGGACCGCCGTTCAACCACCGCTGCCCCTTGCCGAACGGCAGCTCATAGATGTAGGTCATCTTCAGGTTGTGCGTCAGGTCAAACTCGCCGATGGACTTCTCCAGGCGGCGGTTGTAGTGGTCCAACGTGCCGTTGTCCGGGTTGTAGCCGTCGGCGTCGGTCACCAGCTTCGAGAACACGTATGAACCCTGCAGCGTCACGCCCGCGCTGTAGCGTTTGTCGAGTTTGAGTACGACGGAGTGGTAGCTGGAGTGGCCGCTCTTGTCGCCCGCGCCCGACGACGTATTGATGTCGCGGTACTGCGGGAACGGCCGCAGCGCCTGGGCCACGCTCACCGGGTTGCAGGTGGCAGAAAACTGGCAGTTGATGTCCTGGTAGGGACGGCTCAAGCCCGCCGCGCGGGCCGCCGGCGAATCGATGCTGCTCGACAACAGCGAGCGGCCATACTTCTCCAGTACGCTGAACGGCAGTTGATTGTAGCGCTTCAACCCCGCAACCAGGTGGGCGCCGATCGTGGCGCTGTAGTTGCCTTCAAACACCAGCGTGTCGCTCAACTGCCGCTGTACCGACATCGTCCACTGGTAATTCTCCGGCAGCCGCACCGCCTCGCCATCCCAATAGGCCGGGCTGGCCCCGTTGGAAAAGGTCGGATCGATCACCGGCGGCTTCGTGTACGGCGGCAGCCCCTGGTCGAGCAGGAAGATCGGCGTCACGCCGTTGTCCAGGCTCGAGGCCGAGAACACCAGCGTCGACCCTTCAAAGTGCGTACTCCCGGTGATCGTCTTGGCCACGCCGAAGCTGCGGCCGATGCTGGCGCGGATCACCGTCTTCGAATCCATCGCATAGGCCAGGCCGAAGCGCGGACCGATGCCGCCATACCAGCCCGGCGTAATCGTCCGGCTGTTCTCGCGGCCCGGCCCGAAGCCGGCAAATCGCAGCGCTCCCGGCAGTCCCCCGGCGCGCGCGTTGGGCAGCGTGGGATCGAAGTCGCTCCACTTGTCCAACTGCTCGGTCGGCGGCAAGGTGAACTCGTAGCGCACACCGAGGTTCAGGGTCAGCTTCGGTGAAACCTTCCAATCATCCTGGATGTACCAGGCGTGGCTCTTCCACTGCTGGCCGACAAAGCGGTCGTTCTCCGTGCCGCCCGTGAAGCCCTGGCCGAGCAGGAACGAGGCAAAGCCGTTGCCGCCCCCCACGTTGAGGTTGTTGTTGCCGGGAATGCTCGTCGACAACCGGTTGCCCTGGATGAGGCCGCCGATGGTCTGCTGGCCAAAGCCGTTGTAGTGGATGCGCTCCCACAGGTAGCCGGCCTTGATGGTGTGCTTGCCCTTGGTCCAGGTGAGGTCGTTGCCGAGGGAAAAGGTGAAGTTCTCCGAGCCGTCGTAGGCGCTGCCCACCCAGCGGTTGTAATCCGAGTTGGTCACGATCAGCAGGTTGCGGTTGCAATCCCAGGCACGCAGCACGCAAATGCCCTTCGCCTCCCAGCCGCCGTCGAGCGACACGGCGCTGTTGCTCTCCTTCCAGAAGTTGACGCCGCCGAACATGTGGTTGACCAGCGTCGGCGTCACCACTTTGTCGTAGGTGCCGCGGTAGACATGGCTCTTCTGGTTGGCGATGCGGTTTTCGTTCAGCACTCCAGGCAGGCCGGGGAAGCCTTCGGCGCCAGGAACGCGCTCGTGCAGGCCGTAGTTATAGAGGAAGTTGACGCGGTCGTTCTGGCCGAAGTTGTGGTCGACCTTGATGCTGTACTTGGTCCACGGGTCGAGCGCCGTGCCGGAGTTGTTGATGTAGTTGTTGCGCACGTAGTCGCTGGTGCCCGGCGCGGCCCCGTTGTTGGGCTTGAGGAAGTCCTTCACCAGGTTGGAGTAATTGCGGGCAATGGGCGAGAAGCGAGCCAGCGGCACCTGGTTGCCGGCAAACGGGGTGCGGATAAAACCTGTGCCGTTGGGGTTGGCGCGGGTCGTCGAGGGGTCGTAAATGGCCAGCCGATTGCCTGTGCCGTCCACCCAGTTGCTGAAGTCGCCGTTGTGCATCTCCGGCGTGGGAATGCTGAAGCGGCCGCTGCCGGCGCCGAGGCGGTTGCGGAACCATTCGCCCGAGGCGAAGAAGAAGGTCTTGTTGCGGCCATCATAAATCTTCGGGATGTAAACCGGGCCGCCCACGCTCCAGCCAAAGTCGTGCTGCTTGTATTTGCCCTTCTGCGCCTCGAAGAAGCGGCGCGCGTCGAGGGCGTCGTTGCGCAGAAACTCATAGGCCGTGCCGTGCAATTCGTTCGTGCCGGACTTCGAGGAGAAGGTGATCATGCCGCCTTGGCCGCGTCCGTATTCGGCCTTGAAGCCGTTGGTGTCCACCGAGAACTCCGTGATGGCGTCCACCGAGGGTGTGTTCACGTTGGCCCATTGCACGGAGTTGAATCGGCCCGTGAGCACCGAGACGCCGTCCAGCGTCGCGCCATAAGCGCCGCCCTGGCCGCCGCCGATGTTGAAGTTGTCGTCGCTCGGCTGGTTCACCTGCGGCGTGATCAGCGCCAGGTCAAACGCGCCTCGCATTGCGCCGCCCACCACCAGCGGCAGCTCATCCACCATCTTGTTGGACACCGCCGTGGTCACTTTCGCGGTGGAGGTCTGCAGCAACTCAAGCGTCGCCGCCACCTGCACCGATTCCGATACCGCGCCTACCTCCAACATCACGTTCACGGCCACGGTGGCGCCGGAGTTAATGATCAGCTCGGAACGGACCGAGGTTTTGAACCCCTGCTTCTCCACGCGCAGCTCGTAGGTGCCTACCAGGAGAGAGGGAATCGTGAAGTCTCCACTCGATGTTGTTTCGGTCGCCGAGGAGACGTTAGTGGCGACGTGCCGAACGGCCACTTTCGCCCCTGGCACCGCGGCGCCTGAAGAATCCGTTACGCTGCCCGTCACAACGCCGCGGTCGCTTTGCGCAAGGGCAAGCGGGGCGAGCAGGGAAAACAAAACACACTTGGCCAGCCTCATACATAAACCCCCATTCATTTGTTTCGATTCAAAACCCAGGAATCTGAAACGACAGCGCGTGCAAGTATATATGAAACTGCAACGGGTGGGCAGGGCGGGCAACGAGTTTTTCCGCATGTAACGGCTTGCAGCCTCTTTACCTGCCAGCGCGGCTTTTTTTCCGGCCCGGCCCAACCGTTTTCAGGAGTACGCGTCTGATCGTACGAAGATCTTCGTTGACAGTACGAAGGGCTTCGTATAAATTGGAGCTGACTATGTCCCCACAAGCTGACTTACCACGTCCGACCGATGCGGAACTGGAAATCCTGAGTGTGCTTTGGCGCCTTGGGCCGTCGACGGTGCGCGAGGTGCACGACGTGCTGTCGCGTGAGCGCGCCACGCAGTACACGACCACGTTGAAGATGATGCAAATCATGGCCGAAAAGGGGCTGCTCGAACGGGATGAGAGCGCGCGTTCGCACGTCTATTCGGCATGCCAGCCGCGAGAGCGGACGCAATCGCAGCTGGCCGGACATTTATTGGAGCGAGCTTTTGGCGGTTCGGCGCGTAGTCTTCTGATGGGCGCGCTGTCGGCCAAGAAGGCCTCGCGGGAAGAACTGGCGGAGTTGCGCAAGCTGCTGGACGAATACGAAACGGGGAGGAAGTCATCATGATGCGGGCACTGGACTGGCTTGCCGCCTACAACGGGCAGGTGGAAACGATTGGACTGACGCTGCTGCACTTTCTCTGGCAGGGGGCGCTGGTGGGAGCGGTGACGGCGGCTTTGTTGCATGCCTTGCGGCGCTCTGCCGCGCCGGTGCGCTACACGGTGGCCTGTGCGGGGCTGCTGGTTATGACACTGGCTCCGGTGGCGACGTTTACGCTGTTGAGCGTGGGCGCGAACATGTCGCCGGAGTTTGTCGAGGGAAGCAGTTTCAAGGTGACCTTCGTCGACGCCTCGGCCCCGGTTGCGGCGGGGGGCGGCGGATGGATGGCCTATCTGGTGGCGGGTTGGTTTGCGGGCGCCGTGTTGCTGACGCTGCGGCTGGTGGCCGGCTGGGCGCTGACGCTGCGGCTGCGGCGGTCGGGTGCGATGGCCGCGCCGTTGGAATGGCTGGGCCATCTGGAGCGGCTGCGCGTGTTGTTGCGCGTGGGCAAACGGGTAGGACTCGTGTTCACGGCGCGGGTGAGTGCGCCGGCGGTGACCGGCTGGCTGCGCCCGGTGATTCTGATGCCGCTGCACATGGCGGGCCTCACACCGGAGCAGGCCGAACTGCTGCTGGCGCATGAGCTGGCGCATGTGCGGCGGCACGACGTGCTGGTGAACTTCCTGCAGCGGGCCGTGGAAGCGGCGCTGTTCTATCACCCGGCGGTGTGGTGGTTGTCGGCGCGCATCCGCGCCGAGCGCGAACACTGCTGCGACGACATTGCCGTGTCGCTGAGCGGCGATCCGGTGCTGTACGCCCGGACCCTGGTGGCGCTCGAAGAGAGCCGGGCGGCGCTGCCGGGGCTGGCCCTGGCGGCCAACGGCGGCGACCTGGCCTCGCGCATCCGCCGCATCCTCGGCATGCGCGAAGAGGCAAGCGACCCCTGGACGCCGATCGCGGTGACGGTGCTCACCCTGGGCGTGCTGTTTGTGCAGAGCCCGCAGTATCAGTCGGCCATGGCCGAGCCGGTGCGCGTGCGGTGGGACTTCGCGCAGCCTATGGAAGCCTGGGCCGCGTCGCGGCTGGACACGCTGCTTGCGTTGGAAGAGACGAGCGCCCCGGGGCGGCCTCCGCTTCGCGCGGCCCGGCTGGGTTCGGTGGCGCCGGTGGCGATGTCGATCGCCCAGACCCTGGAGGGGGACGACACGCAGTTTGTGGAACCACCCCCGCCGCCAACTCCTCCGGCGGCCGGCATGCAGGCGCCCCCCGCGCCTCCGGCGCCGTCACCGGCACCGACCCCGACACCGGCCCCTGCCCCTGCCCCCTCGCCTGCGCCGGCTGCAGCGCCCGCCCCCCCGGCGCCGCCTGTTCCTCCGGGCGCGCCGCTCCGGCCGCGCTCGGGCCACACCTGGAACTGGACCTGGAAGAAGGACTCGAATCACTTCATTCACATGTCCAATGACTCGATCCGGTTCCTGCGCGAGGGCAAGTATTACGTGATTCGCGACCAGGCGCTGATCCAGCAGGCCAAGTCAATGTTCGACGAACTGCGCGTGTTTGGGCGCGAACAACGCGAGTTGGGCCGTGAGCAGCGTGAGGCCGCGCAGGAGCAGGCGCGGGCCGCGCGGTCGGCGCACCACAATGCGAGCAACGAGCTGCGGCGGGAACTGAACAAACTGCAGGCGCAGATTCATTCGGCGGCCGGACGTCAGGACACGGCGCGGATCGAGCAACTGGCCAAGGAGATGGCCGAGAAAGCCAAGGAGTTCTCCACCAGGTTCAAACCGATGGAGGAGGACATGAAGCGGAAGATGTCCGAACTCGATGTGAAGATGAAGGCCTTCGGTGAGGAGACAAAGCGGAAGGTCAACGCGATGGGCGAGCGGAGCCGCGAGGCCAACCGCAAGCTGGAGCAGATGCTCGAAGAGGCTGTGCGCAGCGGCAAGGCGCAACCGGAGTAACCCGCGGGCGGAGCCGAAAGATCCCCACCCTCCGCGAAGCGGGTGGGGTGGCGACAGACCCGGCGGAGGCCCCCACGCTCCGCCGGGTCTTCCCATTTGAGGGGCGGTGGCGCCCCGCCAGGGGCCCCTGGTTGCCGTCCGCTGGCGTCCGTTTGACGCAAAACCGGGGCTCCACTACACTTGGTGAGGTAGGAATCCCTCCCGGTTCACCCCCATTGGACGCCAGATCGGATCAACGCCAGATCGGAGTTTTGTGAGCGGGCGGCAGAACGCCTGGAGCTTCCTTGCTGGAATTCTGAGCAACTAGGAGGGCGCACGACATTGTCCGACGGCATGCGTCACATTTTCACCTCTGAATCGGTCACCGAGGGCCACCCCGATAAGATCGCGGATCAAATTTCCGACGCGGTCCTGGATGCCACCCTGAAGGACGACCCCACGAGCCGGGTTGCCTGCGAAGTGCTGGTGACCACCGGCATGGCGCTGGTGGCGGGCGAGATCACCACCAAGACTTACGTTGACGTGCCGAGGCTGGTGCGCGACGTGATCGACTATATCGGCTACAACGACGCCACCTACGGCTTCGATTGCAATACCTGCGCCGTGCTGAACACGATTCAGACGCAGTCGCCGGACATTGCGATGGGCGTGGATACGGGCGGGGCGGGCGACCAGGGCCTGATGTTCGGCTACGCCTGCAACGAGACCGAGGAACTGATGCCGCTGCCGATCATGCTGGCGCACAAGCTGGTGCGGCAGTTGAGCGAGGTGCGGCGGGCCGGGACGCTCGGCTTCCTGCGTCCGGACGGCAAGTCGCAGGTGTCGGTGGAGTATGTCGGCGGCAAGCCGGTGCGCGTGGACGCGGTGGTGGTTTCCACCCAGCACCACGACACGGTTTCCACCGAAGAACTGCGGGCCGAAGTGAAGAAGCACATCATCGACCCGATCGTTCCGGCGGGGATGGTGGACTCGAACACGAAGTACCACATCAACCCGACGGGGCGGTTTGTCATTGGCGGTCCCAATGGCGACACCGGTCTGACGGGCCGCAAGATCATTGTCGACACCTATGGCGGCATGGGCCGGCACGGCGGCGGCGCCTTTTCGGGCAAAGACCCGACGAAGGTGGACCGTTCGGCCTGCTACATGGCGCGCTACGTGGCGAAGAACATTGTGGCCGCGGGGCTGGCCGAGCGCTGCGAGGTGCAACTGGCGTATGCCATCGGCGTGGCTGAGCCGGTGAGCGTGCACGTGGACACCTTCGGCACGGGCAAGGTGAGCGAAGAACGGCTGGTGGGCCTCATCCGGGACGCGTTCCCGCTGACGCCCAAGGGTATGATTGAGCACCTGCAACTGCGGCGCCCGATCTACCGCGCCACGGCGGCGTTCGGCCACTTTGGCCGGACCGAGAGCACGTTCTCGTGGGAAGCCACGGGGAAGGCCGAGGAGTTGCGCAAGGCGGCCAGCGTGGTTGCCGGCGCGCGCGGCTAAGCTGCCTCACGGCCATTGGCCGCGCGGCATTGCACGAAAAAAATAGCGGCCGGGCCCTGTGCACCAGGGTCCGGCCTATTCGTCTGTTGAGGAAGGTACGAAGTTGAGCGAAACCGAAGGCGTCAAGCGAACCACGGAAATCACGATTCCCCTGGAGGAGGTGCAGGCGGCCACCGAGAAGGTGGTGAACTCACTCCAGCAAAAGGTCAGGCTGCAGGGCTTCCGGCCGGGTAAAGCGCCGTTGTCCATCATCCGCTCGAAGTTCCGCGAGGACATCCGGCAGGATGTGGTGGAGCAACTGGTGTCGAAGGCGTTCCGGGCGCGGGCCGACCAGGAAGACTGGAAGGTGGTGGGCAACCCGAACGTCACCGATATCCACTTCGTCGACGAAGAGCCGATCCGCTTCAAGGCCGAGTTTGAGGTGATGCCGGAGTTTGAGCTGGGCGAATACCGCGGCCTGCAGGTTCCCTACGATGAGCCGGAGGTGACGGGCGAGGACATCGACAAGCGCCTTGAGGGCATTCGCGAGCAGAAGGCCGATTATGTGAACATCGACCCGCGCCCGGTGGAAGACGGCGACTATGCCGTGGTGAGCCTGAAGAGCGTGGCCGGCGTGGAGGGCGAGCCGATTGAGCAGCCCGAAATCATGCTGCACGTGGGCGGGGCGGAGACGATTCCGGCCTACACGGAAGCGCTGCGCGGCATGACGCCGCCCGATGGCGAGGCCGACGTCGAGGTGACCTATCCGGACGACTACGCGGCCGAGCGGCTGTCGGGGAAGACCGTGAAGTTCCACATGGTGTTGAAGGGGCTGCGCAAGAAGGAACTGCCGGAGCTGAACGACGACTTCGCCCAGGACATCGGCGACTTCAAGACGGTGGAGGAGTTGCGCGAAGAGGTCCGCAAGACGATTCTGCGCGAGCGCGAGATGCAGGCGCAGAACGAGGCCAAGAACAAACTGGTGGACCAGTTGGTGGACGCGCACGAGTTCGCGGTGCCGGATGTGTTCGTGGACCAGCAGATTCAGGCCAACGTCGAGTCGCGGCTGTATGAGCTGGCCGGGGCGGGCGTGGATGTGAAGAAGCTGAACCTGAAGTGGGACGAGATCCGCGAGGCGCAGAAGGACCGGGCGGTGCGCGAGGTGCGGGCGTCGATGCTGCTGGATAAGATTGCCGAGCGCGAGGCGATCGAGGTCTTGAACGACGAGATCGACCGCGAGATCCACACCATTGCGCGGCGCGAGCGGCAGCCGGCGGCGGCGGTGCGCAAGCAGCTTGAGGAGAACGGCACGATCCGGCGGATTGCGCTGCAGATCCGCACGAGCAAGGTGCTGAGCTTCCTGTTTGAGCAATCGAAGAAGGTGGCGGGCGAGCCGAAGGCGGCCGAGCCCCCAGCGGCCGAGCCCAAAGCGGCCGAGTAGGGGCGCGGCGGGTCCGGGCCGGGCGGTTCGGTTGTGGCACAATTTGACACAATGCGGTCCCGGTGTTACTTCTCGGAGTATGGCGGGCCGCAGCACTGTGAACGTATCTCTGACGCCGGAGCTCAACGCGTTTCTTGAGCGCAAGGTGGCCTCGGGGCGATACCAGACCACGAGCGAGGTTGTGCGTGAGGCGCTGCGTCTGCTCGAACGCCAGGATGAAGATCGATCCACCGCCTTGCGGGAACTGAAAGCGAAGTTGGAGCGCGGCGCGCGTCAAGCGGAGCATGGGGAATTGCTCGACGGCGAGGCGGTTTTTGAGGAACTGAAGGGGCAGATCGCGGGCAGGCGGAAACAGAAGAGCGCGTAGTGGAGCGCCGGAGCTTCGACCTGACGCCGGAGGCACGCGACGATCTCGTTGCGATCATCCTGGGGATCGCGGAGGACAGCCCACGCATCGCCGAGAGAATCCGGGTGCAACTTCTTGAGGAGTTGCGACGGCTGGCACGGAATCCGGGCTTTGGCCACTACCGGGAGGATCTGCTCAGCCGGCGGTACCGGTTCTGGGGTTTCTACCGTTATGTGATCGTCTATGCGTGGCAGACGAAGCCTGTGCGCATCATCGCTGTTCTACACGGGGCTCGGGATCTGGGGGCGCTGCTGGGGACACGCGGATAGCGGCGCCGCGGGAATGCGGGGCGGAACGCGCTGGCCGATTGCCGGGGGCGGGGCGTTCAGGTGATAATGGGGGCAGCCGGCGCGAAGCTGAGATGTTCTCATCGCTGTCCGCGCCAGGGAGGTCACTGATTGAAGAGGTCCGGCTCCGACGAATCGCTGCGCTGTTCGTTTTGCCACAAAAGCCAGGACGCGGTCGGTAAACTGATCAGTTCTCCGAGCGACTATCCGCGCGCTTACATTTGCGACGAGTGCATTGCCGTATGCAACTCGATTCTCGAGGACGACCGCAGCGAGCCCGCCGCGGGACTGCCGAACAAGCTCCCCAAGCCGTTGGAGATTAAAGAGTACCTGGATCAGTATGTGATCGGCCAGGAGATGACCAAGCGCAAGCTGGCCGTGGCCGTTTATAACCACTACAAGCGCATCCAGATGAACAAGCGCTCGACGGCCGAGGTCGAGCTGGGCAAGAGCAACATTTTGTTGATCGGGCCGACGGGCACGGGCAAGACGCTGCTGGCGCAGACGCTGGCCAAGGTGCTCGACGTGCCGTTCGCCATTGCCGACGCGACCACGCTGACCGAGGCCGGCTACGTGGGCGAGGACGTGGAAAACATCGTCCTGCGGCTGTTGCAGAACGCCGATTGGGATGTGCAACGCTGCCAGCAGGGGATCATCTACATCGACGAGATCGACAAGATCGCGCGCAAGGATGAGAACCCGTCGATTACCCGCGATGTGTCGGGCGAAGGGGTGCAGCAGGCGCTGCTGAAGATTTTGGAAGGCACGATCGCCAACGTGCCGCCGCAGGGCGGGCGGAAGCACCCGCACCAGGAATTTACACCTGTGGACACGACGAACATCCTGTTCATTTGCGGCGGGGCGTTTGTCGGGCTGGACAAGGTGATCGGGCGGCGCGTGGGCAAGTCGCCGATCGGCTTCACGCACGAGGCCGACGGCAAGGAAGCCAAGCGCGGGCCGAAGCGGGAAAGCGAGCTGTTTGCCGAGATTCAGCCGGTGGACCTGATCAAGTTCGGGTTCATTCCGGAGTTTATCGGCCGCCTGCCGGTGGTGGGGACGCTCGATGAGCTGGACCGCGACGCGCTGGTGCAGATTCTGACCAAGCCGAAGAACGCCATCAGCCGGCAGTACCAGCGGCTGTTCGAGTTCGAGAATGTTAGACTGAGGTTTACCGACGATGCGCTGGAAGCCATTGCCGGGCTGGCGATGGAGCGCAAGCTGGGAGCGCGCGGGTTGCGGATGATCCTGGAGGATCTGATGCTGGATCTGATGTACTATCTCCCCTCCTACAAGAAGGTTCGCGAATTTCTCGTGACCAAGGAGATGGTGATGTCGCGGAAGATCAGCCTGACGCTGCTGGAGAAGGCCGGCTAGAGCCGGGCGCTGGGGCGGGCACGGGCGGCCGGGAGCGGGGTCGAAGCGGCCACCGTCCGGCGGCATGCATCGGAGGCCCTGTCTGGGGCATCCAACCGGGAAGGGTCGGGCAATGGCCTGAGCCGCTTCCTAATCCAAAGCGAATTCTTTATTCTCAAATCACACCATGACCACTTCGAAGGAAAAGCCTGAGACCAAGCGTCTGCCGATGATGCCCATTCGGGACGTGGTGATTTTCCCGCACATGATGACGCCGTTTGTCGTCGGGCGGGAGTCCAGCGTACGCGCGCTCGAAGAGGCGCTGGCCGGGGACAAGAAGATCTTCCTGGCCACGCAGCATGACGCCTCGATCGACGAACCGACGCCGGAGGAGATCTTCCAGGTGGGCACGGTGGCGAGCATCGTGCAGAGCCTGAAGCTGAACGACGGCAACATCAAGGTGTTGGTGGAAGGCGTCGAGCGGGGCAAGATCGTCTCGATCACCGACGACGAAGGGTATTACAAAGTGGTGGTGCGGACGGCGAGCTACAGGGCCGAGGCCGGGCCGCAACTGGACGCGCTGGTTTCGCGCGTGACGACGCTGTTTGAACAGTATGTGAAGCTGAGCCAGAACCTCAACTACGAGACGATGCTGGCGGCGATCCGGCCCGACGATCCGGGCAAGCTGGCCGATACGGTGGGCGCGAACCTGCAGTTGACGATTGAAGAAAAGCAGGAGTTGCTGGAGATCTTCGATCCGGTGGACCGGTTGACGCGCGTCGCCGAGATGCTCGACATCGAGATCGAGAAGCTGAACATGGACCGCACCATTCAGGGCCGTGTGAAGCGGCAGATGGAGCGGGCGCAAAAAGAGTATTACCTCAACGAGAAGATCAAGGCGATCCAGAAAGAGCTGGGGCGCGGCGAGAAGAGCGAGATCGACGAGCTCAAGAAGAAGATCGAAAGCGCCGGGATGACGGCCGACGCCAAGGACAAGGCGCTGCAGGAGCTGCGGCGGCTGGAGCAGATGCCGCCGATGTCGGCTGAGTCGACGGTGTCGCGCAACTATCTGGACTGGCTGTTGGCGGTGCCGTGGAAGAAGAAGTCCAAGGAGATCCGCGAACTCAAGTTCGCCGAGAAGATCCTGAACGAAGACCATTACGGGCTGGAGAAGATCAAGGAACGCATTCTTGAGTTTCTCGCCGTGCGGCGGCTGGTGAAGAATCCGAAGGGTTCGATTCTGTGTTTTGTCGGGCCTCCGGGCGTGGGCAAGACCTCGCTGGGAATGTCGATCGCCAAGTCGACGGGGCGCAAGTTCGTGCGGTTGTCGCTCGGCGGCGTGCGCGACGAGGCCGAGATTCGCGGCCACCGGCGGACCTACATCGGGGCGCTGCCGGGGCAGATTCTGCAGATGATGAAGAAGGCCGGCACGCGCAACCCGGTGTTCATGCTGGATGAGATCGACAAGATGTCGATGGATTTCCGCGGCGACCCGTCGGCGGCGCTGCTGGAAGTGCTCGATCCGGAGCAGAACTGGATGTTCCAGGACCACTACCTGGATGTGGAGTATGACCTGAGCCAGGTGTTCTTTATCGCCACGGCGAACGTGTTGCACACGATTCCGCCGGCGCTGCAGGACCGCATGGAAGTGATCCGTCTTTCCGGCTACACCGAGATCGAGAAGATGGAGATCGCCAAGCGCTTCCTGGTGAAGAAGCAGATGAAGGACACGGGGCTGTCGGGGAAAGAGATCGAGTTTCTCGACGAAGGCCTGATGACGCTGGTTCAGGGCTACACGCGCGAGGCGGGTGTGCGCAACCTGGAGCGCGAAGTGGGCAACGTGTGCCGCAAGGTGGCGCGCAAGGTGGTGGCGGCGACGAGGCAGGACAAGGTAGGCAAGCAGACGATCAACGCCACGAAGGTGGTGGATCTGCTGGGGCCGCAGAAGTTCCGCGACCTGCAGGCGGAGAAGAAGAACGAGATCGGCGCGGTGACGGGGCTGGCCTGGACCGAGGTAGGCGGACAGATTCTGCAGACCGAGGTGATCATCATGGAGGGCCGCGGCAAGCTGACGATCACGGGCAAGCTGGGCGATGTGATGCAGGAGTCGGCGCAGGCGGCGATGAGCTATGTGCGGTCGCGGGCGCTGTCGCTGGGGTTGCCGAAGGACTTCTACCGCCATATCGACATCCACGTGCACGTGCCGGAGGGAGCGATTCCGAAGGACGGGCCGTCGGCGGGCATCACGCTGGCGACGAGCATTTGCAGCGCGCTGACGCGGATTCCGGCGCGGGGCGACCTTGCCATGACGGGCGAGATCACGCTGCGCGGCAAGGTGTTGCCGATCGGCGGGTTGAAAGAGAAGCTGCTGGCGGCGCACCGGCACGGCATCACCGAGGCGGTGTTGCCGAAGGACAACGAGAAGGACCTGCCCGACATCCCGGAAATCATCCGGCGGGACATGACGCTGCACTTTGTCGAATCGATGGACGAGGTGTTGCGGATTGCGCTGGAGTCGCCGATCGATCCGGCGGCGATTGCGGCGAACTACGCGGTGGATTCGCCGGCGCGTACGGCCGAGGAAAAGGTCACGCACTGATCCGATGAAAGAGGCCGGAGCCGCCGCACTGGGCGCGGCGCCGGCGCACGCCACCCAAGCAAGAAGGAGGCACGGCCGAACGCAGGGATTCCGGGAGAGCCCGGACGGGGCGGCGCGGCCGGCAAGCGGAAGTTGTCAGCACGGTTTATAATGAGTGCAGTCAGGCCGGGACAGTTTCCGCCGGAGGGGCTTCCCGAGATCGCCTTCCTGGGTAGGAGCAACGTGGGCAAGTCCAGCTTGCTGAACACTCTTACCGGGGTGAAAGGTCTGGCGCACACCAGTTCCACTCCAGGTCGCACGCAAGCCATCAACTTCTTCCAAGTACAAGACAAATGGTGCTTCGTGGATCTGCCGGGTTATGGGTATGCGCGGGTTCCCCGCGATTTAAAGGATTCCTGGAAACACCTGATTGAAAGCTACCTGGTGAGGCGGGCGCCGCTGGCGCTGTGCTGCTTATTACTGGACGCCAGGCGAGGCTGGATGGATATGGATCTGGAGCTGCGCGAGTGGCTGCAGGGCCAGGGATTACGATGCATGGTCATCGCGACGAAGACGGACAAACTGAAGAACCAGAAGGAACAGCGCGCGTCGCTGTCCGCACTCCACGCGCATCTGGGCGACGCGGAGCTGGTGCTCTTCTCGGCCGTAACAGGCCAGGGAGTGAGGGAGATTTGGCAAGCGATTTCGAAAACCCACAAGACGTAACGGAAGCCGGAGACGGCGCCGTCCCACCTACCAATTCCACGCCGGAGGTCAGCGTGTCGCCCGACAGCAAGACACCCACCGAAACGAAAGCAGAAGAACCGAAGAAGGCCGAGAAGGTGAAGGACGCGGCTCCCAAAGCCAGGTCCGAAGCCGGGCCGAAGGCGGAGAGTGCGGCCAAGGCCGAAGGCGCTCCGAAAGCGGAAGCGGCGCCGAAGGCCGAGGGCGTGAAGAACGACGCGCCGAAGGCAGCCAAGCCGGCGGCGCCGGCCGCGGCCAAGGAAGCCGTGAAGGACAACGGCGGGGCGGAAAAGCCGGCCGCGGCGGTCCAGGATAAGGGTGGCGATAAGGGCGGCGAGAAACCGCAGGGCGAGCCCGCGTTCTTGCCGGGCGAGAGCCGCCGCCACCACCGCCAGGGCAAGGACCAACAGCCGGCGCTCGACCTGGTGGAGCTGAAGGAGATGAACATCGTCAATCTCCAACAGGTGGCCAAGGATCTGGGCGTGACGGGCATGGCGGGCATGCGCAAGCAGGACCTGATCTTCAAAATCCTGCAGGTGCAGGCCGAGAAGTCGGGCTTGATCTTCGCCGAGGGCGTGCTGGAATGCCTGCCCGACGGGTTTGGCTTCCTGCGCGCGCCGGAGTACAACTACCTGCCGGGTCCGGACGATGTGTATGTGTCGCCGTCGCAGATCCGGCGGTTTGACCTGCGCACGGGCGATACGATCAGCGGGCAGATCCGGCCGCCGAAGGAAGGCGAACGGTATTTCGCGCTGATCAAGGTGGACGCCATCAACTTCGAGGCGCCCGAGGAAGCGCGCAACAAGATCTTCTTCGACAACCTGACGCCGCTCTATCCGGAGCAGCGGTTGAAGCTGGAGACGGCGCGCGACAACTACTCGGGCCGCGTGATGGACATGCTGACGCCGATCGGCAAGGGGCAGCGCGGATTGATCGTGGCCCCGCCGCGCACCGGCAAGACGATGCTGCTGCAGAGCATCGCCAATTCGATTACAACCAACCATGAAGAGGTGAACCTGATTGTGCTGCTCATCGACGAGCGGCCCGAAGAGGTCACCGACATGCAGCGTTCGGTGAAGGGCGAAGTGATCAGCTCGACCTTCGACGAGCCGGCCTCGCGCCACGTACAGGTGGCCGAGATGGTGATTGAGAAGGCCAAGCGGCTGGTGGAGCACAAGCGCGACGTGGTGATCCTTCTGGATTCGATCACGCGCCTGGCGCGCGCCTACAACGCCGTGGTGCCGCCGTCGGGCAAGGTGCTCTCGGGCGGTGTGGATTCGAATGCGCTGCAGCGGCCGAAGCGGTTTTTCGGCGCGGCGCGCAACATCGAAGAGGGCGGCTCGCTGACGATTGTGGCGACGGCGCTGATCGACACGGGTTCGCGCATGGATGACGTGATCTTTGAAGAGTTCAAGGGCACGGGCAACATGGAAATCCACCTTGACCGGAAGCTGGTGGACAAGCGCATCTTCCCGGCGCTGGACATCCACAAGTCGGGCACGCGCAAGGACGAGCTGCTGATTGCCAAGGAAGACCTGAACCGGATTTGGGTGTTGCGCAAGGTGCTCAGCCCGTTGTCGCCGGTGGAGTCGGTGGAACTGCTGCTCGACAAGCTGGGCAAGACGCGGAGCAATGCCGAATTTTTGGCCAGTATGAACGGCTGATTGTAAAGGCCCTTTACGGTATCTTCGCCAGATTTTCACGTGAGAAGGTGTGGGACCACGCGGTTAGCGCCGGTGTGGTCCCATTTTCATTGGTGGGGGCCGATTCCGCCCGCAATCGAATAACCTTCTGGCTTACAATAGCGTCTGTTTGAAGTGAGGACGACCCGTGTGCCGGGAGCGGGCCGCCGCGAGGGGAACGTGTACCCCGCGGAGAGCCCGGACGGCCAGGGAGGATTCCATGCAGCCTGTACCCAATTCCAATCCGCAATCCGCGCCGCCGGGCGTGACGAAGGTCGCACCGGCCGCTCATGAACCCGAGACCTCCAGCCGTGGCTGGCTGAAGTGGCTGGCGGGGGTGATGATTATCGCCGCCGCTGGAGCCGGGCTCTATCTGCGCCAGGCCTCGGCCGAGCAGAAGAAGGGGGCCGTGGCGGAAGTGCGCACGGCCAAGGCGAGCGCGGGGAGCCTCTCGAACACGATCCGGCTGACGGGGTCGACGGGGGCCGAGCGGTTTGCGCAGTTGCTGGCGCCGCAGTTGCGCGGTTCGCGGTCGGGCTTTGGGCGCGACAGCCGGTCGTTCAGCTCGTCGCGGAGTTCGAATTCGACGGTGACGTCGCGGGCGACGGGGACGTCGAGCGGATCGGCGGGCGGGGGCGGATCGACCTCGGTGGGGGCGGATGGATCGTTGTCGGTATCGAGCACGAGCGGGGCGCAGTCATCCTCGCGGAGTTCGTCGGCGATGCGGTCGGCGACGAGCCGTGTGAGCGGGTCGAGCGCCAGCAGCGCGTCGGGCGGAGCGCGGTCGACGGGGTCCTCGGGTGGCAGTTCGAGCATGGGTTCGGAAGGATTGGGTTCGACCTCGAGCGGGCTGAGCGGCGGGTCGGGCGGTCCGGGTGCGATTGGGGCGGCGGGCGGCGGCAGTACGGGCGGGCGCGGCGGCGGTGGCGGTGAGTTCAGCCTGGTATTGCAGGACGCGGCCAAGCCGGGCGCGTTTGTAAAGAAGGGCGATCCGGTGGCCGAGTTTGACCGGCAGTACATGCTGACGCGATTGGACGACTACCGGGCCAGCGTGATCCAGACCGAGGCAAGTTTCAAGAAGATGCAGTCGGAGCTGGAGGTGGCGCGGAAGGCGCACCAGCAGACGATTGACGCCGCCAAGGGCGACCTGGACAAAGCGAAGTTGACGATGAAGACGGCCCCGGTGATGGGGGCGATCGAGACCGAACGGGCCAAGCTGACGCTCGAAGAGGCGCAGGCGCGGTATGACCAACTGCTCAAGGAAGTGAAGTTCATGGAGCAGAGTCTGGCCTCGGAAACCAAGAATGCCCAGATCGAACTGAAGCAGTCGCAGATCGAGTTTCGCCGGGCCGAAGCCAATGCCGAGCGAATGGTGTTGAAGGCCCCGATTGACGGCATGGTGGTGATGCAGAACATGTTCCGCGGCTCGGAGTTCGACCAGGTGAAGGTCGGCGACCAGCTGTTTCCGGGCTTCCCGTTCATGCAGGTGGTGGACGCCTCGTCGATGGTGGTGAACGCCAACGTGAACCAGGTGGATGTAGAGCGGATGCGCATCGGCATGAAAGCGACGGTGCGGTTTGACGCCTTTCCCGGCCTGGCGTTGCCGGCGAAGGTGTATGCGATCGGCACGGTGGCCAAATCCAGCCGCTACCGTCCGGACTGGATCAAAGAGATGGCCGTGGTGCTGAAACTGGAGAAGATGGACCCGCGCGTGATTCCCGACCTTTCGGTGAGCGTGGATGTGGTGGTGGATGAGGTGGAGAACGCGACGCTGGTGCCTCGGGAAGCGGTGCAGTCGGGCGGGGCGGGCAGCCAGCCGGGCGAAGCGTTTGTGTGGGTGCGCAACGGTGGGGCGTGGGACCGCCGCAAGGTGGTGGTGGGGGTGAGCAATGCAACCACGGTGAGCATTCAGTCCGGCGTGCGGCCGGGCGAGACGGTGGCGTTGGAGACGCCGCCGAAGATGAATTTGAGCTGACCGGCGGACGGTGAGTGAAGAGGAATTGCCATGAGTTCAAAAGACGTCAAACCGAAACAGAGGCTGGGACAAGCCGCGGAAGGCAAAGCCAAGAAGATCATCACGTGGGTGGTGGTGGCGGCGGTGTGCGGCGGAGGGGCTTTCGCTGCCTATCGCTACACGGGCAAGACGACGGTGGAAGTGCCGGTGGCCAAGGTGCGCAAGGGCGAGTTTGTGATCAGCGTGAAGACGCGCGGCGAGGTGCGCAGCGTGAATTCGGTGCTGATTTCGGCGCCGCAGGTGCCGGAGCAGAAGATTGTGACGCTGGCCGAGTCGGGCAAACCAGTGAAGAAGGGCGACATCATCGTGGAGTTTGACGCGGCGTCGCAGGAGCAGTATTACCTGGACCGCAGCACGAACGTGCGCACGGTGGACAGCGAGATTGTGCAGCTGAAGGCCTCGCACCGGATTGTGAACGAGATGGACGGGATGAACCTGATGACCTCGGAGTACAACGTGCAGCGCACGGAGCTCGAGGCGAGCAAGGCCGAGGTGGTGAGCGAGATCGAGGGGGCGAAGAACCGCATCGATGTCGGCATCAGCGAGGGTGAACTGGGGCAGGTGAAGACGACGATCGATTCGCATAAGGTGGCGCAGGGGGCCGACCTGGACCGGCTGGGCCAGAAAAAGGACAAGACGCTGCGCGACCTGGAGCGCGCCAAGGGATACCTGTCGAAGATGGTGATCCGGGCGCCGATTGACGGCATTGTGAACATTCTGCCGAACTTCCGCGCCTCGGGCTCATTTGGCTCGACGCCGCCGCCGTTCCGCGAGGGCGACCGGGCGTGGACGGGCGCGGCGATTGCCGAGATTCCCGATTTGAACAACATGCGGATCGAATTGAAACTGGACGAGGTGGACCGCGGCAAGCTGAAGCTGGGGCAGAAGGTGCGCATCCGTGTGGACGCGCTGCCGGAGAAGGAGTTTGCGGCGACGCTGGACTGGATCAGCCCGATTGCGGCGATTACATGGCGCGGCATGGGGTTGACGGAGAAGACATTCCCGGCGCGGGCGACGCTGGAATCAGTGGATCCACGTATGCGGCCTGGCATGAGCGGGAGCGCGGAGATCATCATTGAGAGCCAGCCGGGCGTGCTTCTGATTCCGGCGCGGTCGAGCTTTGCTCATAACGGGAAGCCGGCGGTGTACATCCAGCGGGGGTCGAATTTCTCGATCCGACCGATCGAGGTGGGCCGGCGGAACGAGACCGACATTGTGGTGTTGAAGGGCCTGAGCGAAGGCGAGCAGGTGACGCTGGAGAATCCGGCGGAGGCATTGAAGCGGGCCAAGAAGCTGTAGGAGTGGACGGGTCGGCCTAGGAAGATTGTCATGAAAAAACTGATCATCAGACTGCTCATCGTGGGGCTGCTGGGCGTGGGCGCCTGGGGCGGCTACACGGTGTTGAAGCAGATTCCGCAACAGAAAGTGTCGTCGCTGCCGACGGCGAAGGTGCGGCAGGGCGACGTGATTGTGCGGACCTATGCGCGAGGCGAATTGCGGGCGGTGCGTTCGGCAACGCTGACGGCGCCGAACCTGTTCGGCACGATTCAGGTGACACAACTGGCGGCGCTGGGAGCGTTGTCGAAGGAAAAGGACCTGATCGCCGAGTTTGATGATTCCGAATTGCAGTCGCGGCTGGAAGAGAAGCAGCTGGAAATCGACCAGGTGGATGAGCAGTTGAAGAAGGCGCAGGCGGACCTGGCGATTCGCGACAACCAGGACCAGGTGGAATTGCTCAGGACGCGCTATTCGGTGCGCCGGGCGGAGTTGGAAGTGAAGCGCAACGAGCTGATCTCGCAGATTGACGCCAAGAAGAACCTGTTGAACCTGGAAGAAGCCAAGCGGCGGCTGGCGCAGTTGGAGAGCGACATCAAGAGCCGGCGCGAGCAGGCGCAGGCCGAATTGGCCGTGTTGCGTGAGCGGAAGAACAAAGCGCTGCTGGAGCTGAACCGCGAGCGGATGCGGTTGAACCAGGTGAAGCTGCTGGCGCCGATGAGCGGGCTGGTGGCGATTCGCCAGACGAGGCCGACGTTCTTCATGCCGGGCATGCAGTTGCCGGACATTCGCGAAGGCGACCAGTTGCAGGCGGGCATGCCGGTGGCCGATATTCTCGACCTGTCGGAGCTGGAAGTGATCGCCCGCGTGGGCGAACTGGACCGCGCCAACCTGCATGAAGGGCAGGACGTGGTGATGACGCTGGACGCGCTGGCGGAGAAAAGGCTGTCGGGCAAGATCAAGTCGATGTCGGGCACGGCGAGCGCGAATATTTTTTCGAGCGACCCGGCGAAGAAGTTTGACGTCCTGTTTTCCATCGACATGCCGCAGTTGCTGAGCGCGCTGGGGGCGACCAAGGATCAGATTGCGCGCATCATGGCGCAGGCCGAGGCGAATCGCAAGAAGGCGCCGTCGGCGCCGCCGCAGAGCTTGTTCGCGGGCATGGCGGGCGGCATGGGCGGAGGCGGCGGCGGGGCGATGATGGCCGGCGGCGGGGCCCAGGGGCGGCGGGCAAGGTGGTCCTCCGCAGGCGATGGTGCAGATCCGCCCGGGCGGCGCTGGCGGAGCGGGTGGCGCATCGGGCGCGGCGGGCGGATTGACCGCTGAGCAGCGCACGAAGATGCGGGAGATTACGCAAAAGGTGCTCGGCGGCAAGAGCATGCAGGAACTGGAGCCGGAAGAGCGCACGAAGATGATGGCGAAGGTGCAGGAAGAGTTGAAGAAGGCGGGCATCAACGTGCCGGCAGGCTTCGGCCAGCGCGGCGGACGCGGCGGCGCGGGCGGCGAGCAGGCTGCCGGCGGCGGTCGCGGGGGCGCGGGTGGCGCGGGCGGGCCTGGTGGCCCTGGCGGTGCGGGCGGGTTCCCGATGATGGGCATGGGAACAGGACAGCGATTCAACCAAGCCGACCTGGACAACGCCAAGCTGCCTCCTCCGCCGGAAGAGGACAATCAGTTGGACGTGCTGCTGCGTCCGGGCCTGCTAGCTGATGTGGAGATCATTGTGGAGAAGATTCCGAACGCCATCAACGTGCCGGCTCAGGCGGTGTTCCAGCGCGACAACAAGATGGTGGTGTTTGTGAAGGAGCAGGGCAAGTTTGTGCCGCGCGAGATCAAGATCTCCAAGCGCAGCGAGAACGTGTTTGTGCTGGATTCGGGCGTGAAGCCCGGCGAAGAGATCGCCATGTCGGATCCGGAAGCCAAACCCGGCGATAAGAAGAAGGACGACAAGGGCGGCAGCGGCGGCGGAGCCGTGGGCACGATGCCCGGCGGGAAGAAAGGATAACCGGGCATGTCGGTATTCTCGGGATTACTTCCAGAGCTGTACATGGGGCTTTCGAGCCTCCTGGTACACAAGTTGCGCAGCCTGCTGACGATGCTGGGGATGATTTTCGGCGTGGGCGCGGTGGTGGCGATGCTTTCCATCACGGCGGGAGCGCAGAAAGACATTCTGTCGTCGATCGACCTGCTGGGCGTGAACAACATTCTGATCGAAGCCAAGGAAGCGGTGGACCGCAACGAGTTGCAGTCGCGGCGGCTGATTTCGCCGGGGCTGACGTTCCGCGATTTCCGCGCGATTGCGGAGAACGTGGGCGGCATCCAGGCGCTGACGCCGCGCAAGAGGTTCAAGCCGCAGAAGGTGCTGCCCAAGACGGCGAACGAGTCGCCGATGTTGATTGGCGTGGAACCGAGCTACCTGGAGATTCAGAGCCTGAAGGTGGTGGAAGGCCGCTTCTTCACCGAGCAGGAGAATCGCGATTCGATTCCGGTATGCGTGCTGGGCGAGTCAGCGAAGGTGAACCTGCTGGGCTATGACAGCGCGGTAGGCAAGTTTGTGAAGGTGAACGATACCTGGCTGCAGGTGATCGGCGTGCTGGCGCCGCAGGCCGGGGCCGATACGGAAGTGGAAGGCCTTGAGGTGGTGAACCGGAACAACCTGGTGATTTCGCCGATGAACACCGTGATGCGCCGCTTTGAGGACAACAACAGCTATCTGAAGGACGAGATCGATGGGATCTACATCAAAGTGAAAGAAGGCACGGATTCCATTGAGACGGCGGGCGTGGTGACGGCGATTCTGACGGCTACGCACAAGGACGCGGGCGACTTCACTGTGGTGGTGCCGGCGGGCCTGCTCGAACAGCGGCGCAGGACGCTGGGCATCTTCAACATCGTGATGATCTGTATCGCCGGCATCTCGCTGCTGGTGGGCGGCATCGGCATCATGAACATCATGCTGGCGACGGTGCTGGAACGCACGAGGGAGATCGGCATCCGCCGGGCCATCGGTGCCAAGCAGGCCGACATCATCCGGCAGTTTCTCACCGAGGCGGTGCTCATCTCGATTGTCGGCGGACTGATCGGGATCGCCTTTGGATTCAGCTTATCCTGGATTATCGCTGCCGCCGCCGGCTGGTCGACGGTGGTCACGACGACCTCGATCGCCGTGGCCTTCACGGTGTCGGTGGGCATTGGGCTCCTGTTCGGCATCTACCCGGCCATGCAAGCCGCCAAGCTCGATCCTATTGAAGCGATTCGCTACGAATAATAATCTCTCGGAAGTTCATACGGTACATAACAGGATGCGTCTCTTCCTCACTTTCGCGCTCATCGCAGCGGCCGCATTGGGCCAGCAAACGGAATTTACACCAGGGTCAACGGACTACCTGAACGCGCCCCGCTTCCCTTCGGGGTCGTGGCTGCGGCAGCATTTCGACAAGCCCGTGCCGCGCGTGGAGTTGCAGGCGCCGATGCGGCTGCCGGATTTCCTGATCAACAACCGGCTGGAGCTTTCGCTGCGCAGCTATCTGGAACTGGTGCTGGCCAACAATACCGACATTCAGATTCAGAAGCTAACCATTGAGACGCAGCGCAATGCGATTACGCGGGCCTTTGCGCCGTTTGATCCGGTGGCGACGGCTTCGTTCCGCTCGACGCGCGCCGAGAGCCCGACTAACGACGCGCTGGCCGGCGCGGCGACGTTGAACCAGTTGACGCAGCCGTTCAGCCTGGGCTACCAGCAGACGCTGGAGACGGGCACGCAGTACAACGTTGGCTTCACGGCCAACAAGAGTTCGACGAACTCGGCGTTTGCCAACTTCAACCCGGCGCTGACTTCGGGATTGAACGCGAACTTCACGCAGCCGCTGTTGCGCAACCGCGGCGCGGCGGTGAACCGCCTGCCGATCGTGATTGCCAAGACGCGGTTCCGTTCGGCGCAGTACAACCTGACCGACCAGGTGATGCGGTTGCTGCAGGCGGCTGAACTGGCTTACTGGGCCGTGATTGAAGCGCGCGAATCGCTGAAGGTGCAGGAGCAGGCGCTGCAGTTGTTCGACACGCTGCTCAAGCGCTCGCAGCGGGAGTTGGAGTTGGGAGCGATTTCGCCGCTGGAAATTTACCAGCCGCAGCAGCAGTACGCAAGCCAGGAGGTGTTCGTGACGCAGGCCCGCTACCGGCTGGCACAGGCCGAGGATGCGCTGCGGCGGCAGATGGGCGCGGACCTGGATCCGCAGTATCGTTCGATGGCGATTGAGCTGACCGAGACGGTGCTGCCGCCGACCGATGACCGGCCGTTCGACAAAGAGCAGATCGTGGAAGTGGCGATGCGGAAGCGGCCGGACCTGCGTACGGCGCTGAACAACATTGAAATTGACGACTTGTCGCTCAAGCAGGCGAAGAACTCGCTGCTGCCGGACCTTTCGTTGACGGGCACGTATACGTCGTCAGGCCGCGGTGGACAGTTCTTCCAACGCACGAATGTGTTTGCAGGCGACGGCACGTCAAGCAGCGTGACCAACGTGATTCCCGGCGGCTTGGGCGATGCTCTCAGCCAGACGTTCCAGTTCACGTTTCCGACGTATGGTTTCGGCCTCACCCTGCGGCTTCCCATCCGCGACCGGCGCGCGCAGGCCGACTTCGCCGATGCGACGGTGAGCAAGCGGCTGAACTCGCTGCGGGCGCGGACGACCGAGCAGAGCATCCGGCTGGAGGTTCTCAACGCGGTGAACCAGGTGGAGAACAGCCGGGCCAGCGTGAAACTGGCGCAGGTGCGGTTGGACTTTTCGCAGAAGCGCGTGGAGGCCGAACAGAAGCGCTATGACCTTGGCGTGACGACGATCTTCTTCGTCATTCAGGCGCAGAACGACCTGGTGAGCGCGCAGGCCGACCTGGTGCAGCAGAGCGTGCAGTACCGGCGGAACCTGCTTGGCCTGCAGCGGGTGACCGGGCAATTGCTGGAAGACCGCGGCGTGGTGATCGACTAGCCGCGCACGCACAAGTTAGAATGAACCAAGGCACGCGCCCACGGGGGTGCGTGCCTTTTTCTCATGGGACGCATACGCGTACTTTCCGATGTTGTCGCCAACAAGATCGCCGCGGGCGAGGTGGTGGAGCGGCCGGCTTCGGTCGTCAAAGAGCTGCTGGAGAACTCGCTCGATGCGGGCTCGACGCGCATTCGTGTGGAGACGGAGGCGGGCGGGCGGCGGCTGATCCGCATCACGGATGACGGCTGCGGGATGCTGCGCGACGATGCGCTGCTGGCCTTTGAGCGGCATGCGACGTCGAAGCTGAGCGATGTGAAGGACCTGCTGTCGATTGCGACGCTGGGGTTTCGCGGCGAGGCGCTGCCGTCGATCGGGTCGGTGTCGCGGTTGACGCTGGAGACGCGGTCGCAGGATGAGTCGACGGGGACGCGGGTGGAGATTCAGGGCGGCAAGCTGCAGCGGTGCGATGAAGCGGCGCTGGCGGGCGGCACGATCATTACGGTGCGCGACCTGTTCTTCAATGTTCCGGCGCGGAAGAAGTTCCTGCGTTCGGATCAGACCGAACTGGCGCACATTGCGTCGCTGGTGACGCACTATGCGCTGGCGTATCCGGGCATTGGGTTTGAACTGACGCACGAGGGGCGGGAGTTGATCGCGGTGACTCCGGTGGCGGAGCTGCGCGAGCGGGTGTTTCAGGTGTTCGGGACGAATGTGCTGACGGACCTGATCGACCTGGGGGATCGGACGCGCGAGGTGCCCGCCGATGAAGAGAGCGAGCCGAACCACTTCACGCTGCGGGGGTTCATCTCGCCGCCGCATATTCAGAAACTGAACCGGAATTCGATCTACCTGTTCGTGAACGGGCGGCTGATCAAGGACCGGCTGCTGCTGCATGCGCTGCATGCGGGCTATCAGAACCTGATGCCGCCGAGCGCGTATCCGTTCGCGCTGCTGTTTTTGAACTGCAGCTATGAAGAGGTGGATGTGAACGTGCATCCGTCGAAGACGGAGGTGCGGTTCCGGCGCGGGACGTTTGTGCATGACTTTGTGCGCGACGCGGTGCGCGATGTGCTGCTGGCGGGGCGTCCGGTGTCGAATGCGCCGCTGGGTTCGTTCACGTCGCCGCCGCAGGTGGGGGCGCGGCTGCCGTATTCGGAGTTCACGCAGCAGATCGACAATGTTCCCGTGCCGCATGAGGTGAGCGAGGCGGCGCGGATGGAGGCGCTGGGTGGGCCGATGGCGGGCGGGGAGGCGATGGGCGAGAGCGGCGGGCTTGTGCCGGACTTCCGGTTGTATCAGCCGCAGCAGCCGCTGGCGCAGCGTTTGGATTTCAGCACGGGAGCGCCGCTGGCGGTGGAGCCGCACCTGCCGGCGTCGGCGTCGGGCAAGCTGCGGCGGGTGCCGGATACGCATGGTCCGCTGCCGCCGGGGCTGGCGGTGGACCCGCAGATGTCGCTCGATGTGCTGCGCGATTTGCAGCCGATGGGGCAGTTGCACGACAGCTTCATCATTGCGGCGGGGCGCGATGGGTTATGGGTGATTGACCAGCATGTGGCGCATGAGCGGATTCTGTTTGAGCAGGTGTTGCGGCAGATGGCGGCGGGCGAGGTGGAGCGGCAGCAGTTGCTGATTCCGCTGGTGCTGGAGTTGACGCCGGCGCAGGCGACGGAGTTTGACCGGATTCGCGAGGAGTTGGAGCAGTCGGGGTTTGATGCGGAGCCGTATGGTCCGCGGGCGGTGGCGATTAAGGCGGCTCCGGCGGCGTTGGGGACGGCGGAGGTGGAGCGGGTGGTGCTGGAGATTTTGGAGATTTCCGAGAAGGAACTGCGGCAATCGAGTTTCGAGGAGTTGCGCAACGAGATGGCGGCGACGATTGCGTGCCGGGCGGCGATCAAGATCAACATGCGGCTGGATGCGACGCGGATGGAGTGGATGCTGCGGACGCTGGCCGAGTGCGAGTTTCCGATGAGTTGCCCGCATGGGCGGCCGATTGCGCTGCGGTATGCGACGCGGGAGATTTTGAGAGGATTTCATCGGATTTAGGAAACCGCGCCCTTACGGACGCGCTGCTCGTTACGGGCGTGCCAAGGTCCGTTCCGGTCTTGCCCTATGCTAGAAGTGAAAGGCCAGAGTTCAGGATTGCTGTCATGACGCTACTTCAGATTCCGGACGAGCAGGCGGCTGCGTTGCGGGCCCGCGCGGCGGAGCAGGGGCTCACGCTGGAAGCATGGTTGCAGAAACTTGCAGGTATCGATGTGACGTCTCCCAAACGGGAAGGCAAGTATCGTCTCGCGGACCTGATGGCCCAGTGCGATTCGAGCGCTCCCTTGTCGGACGAGGATCGGGAGTGGATCGACTCGCCGACCGTGGGCCGGGAAGCGCTGTAGGTGAAACGCGGGGACATTTACCACGTCGATCTGAACCCTATCGCTGGCCGGGAACAAGCCGGCGCGCGGTTTGTCCTGATCGTATCGCCTGGCCGAATTCAATGCGCTTGGGACCCCGCTCGTTTGCCCGATCACCACAAGGCGGGAACTTCGCGCGCCGCATGCTGGTTTTGCGGTTTCGTTGAATGGCGCCGGCACCAGAACCGCCGGAGTTGTGCTCTGCAATCAGGCGCGCGTACTCGACCTGCAAGCGCGGCAGGCCCGGTTCGTTGAGAGGGTTCCCGACTTTATCGTGGATGAAGTGCGGGCCAGGCTCGCCACGCTCATTGACTGAGCTGAATCGCGTATCCTCGGATTGGTCCGAGTTTGGAGCCTTCGGCCCTCTGAGCTTTCGGCAGCCCTCCCGCTCCCTCACTCCAATCGTGCCCGGTGGTTTGTGCGTCAGGTCATAGAAGACGGCGCAGATGCCGGGGACGGCTAGGAGTTCCTTGGTCATTTGGCCGAGGAGGGCTTTGTCCATGAGGACGGCTTGGGCGGTCATGCCGTCGATGGAGTCGATGGGGCGGAGGACGACGCTGTCGGGGCGGTTGGGGGCGCCGACGGGGATGATGACGACGGGGAACTGCCACACCTTCTTCTCGAAGCCGCTGTCGTGGCAGAAGCGGCGGACGATGGCGTCGGCACGGCGGAGGCGGGCGAGACGTTGGGGATCGATGTCGCTGGGGGTGGAGGTGAGCGATTCGAGGGGCGCGTGGCCAGCGGCGAAGCCGACGACGCGGTTTACGTCGAGGAGGCGGTTGATGGTTTCGGTGGCGGCGTCGAGCGCTTCCTGGCTGATGGACTCCAGCGCGAGGGCGGAGCGGTAGCTGCGGGAATCGCCTTGGACGCCGACGGAGCGGACGGGGAGGAGAAAGCCTTCCTCGCGCTTGACGACGGCGTTGGATTCGGCGGAGCAGAGCAGGCGGATGGCGAGGCCGGGGCCGGGGAAGGGATGGCGGTCGAGCATTTCGGCGGGGAGGCCGAGTTCGCGGCCGATGGCGCGGACCTCGTCCTTATAGAACGAGGTGAGGGGCTCGATGATGCGGTTCTCGTCCATCAGCTTCTGGATGCCGGCGACGCGGTTGTGATGGGTCTTGATGAGGTCGGCTTTGGCGGTGCCGCCGCTTTCGATGGTGTCGGGGTAGATGGTGCCCTGGCCGAGGATCCAGTCGCCTTCGGTGTAGTGGCCTGAGGCGAGGACGCGGTCCTGGATGGTGACGAACATCTCGCCGATGATGTGGCGCTTGCGTTCGGGGTCGACGACGCCTTTGAGGGCGCCGACGAAATCGGCGGAGGCGTCGACGACGCGGAAGGTGTCCGGCGACATGGCGGTGAAGACGTTGCGGACGAATTCGGTTTCGCCTTCGCGCATGAGGCCGGTGTCGACGTAGGCGCCGTGGACGCGGCCGGGGCCGAGGGCGCGGAGGCAGAGGGTGTAGGCGACCGAGGAGTCGACGCCGCCGGAGACGAAGAAGAAGACGTTGCGGCCGGCGGCGACTTCGCGGATTTTGTCTTCGAGCAGGCCGAGGCGGCCGCGGGGGTTCCAGTCCTTCTCGCAGTTGGCGACGCGGAAGAGGAAATTCTCGAGGATGCGCATGCCGCGCGGGGTGTGGACGACTTCGGGGTGGAACTGGACGCCGTAGAGGCGGCGGGCGTCGTCGCCCATGGCGGCGATGGGGCAGGTGGCGGTTTCGCCGAGGAGGGAGAAGCCGGTGGGGACGCGTTCGACGCGGTCGCGATGGCTCATCCAGGCCTGCTCGGTCGAATCGAGTCCATCGAAGAGCGGGGAAGCGGGAACGAGCGAGACGCGGGCGTGGCCGTACTCGCCCTTTTCGCCCTTCTTCACGTGGCCATCCATGAGATGGGCCATGAGTTGGAGGCCGTAGCAGATTCCGAGGACGGCGGCGCCGGATTCGAAGACGGCGGCATCCATGGTGGGGCTGCCGGCTTCATAGACGCTGCTGGGGCCGCCGGAGATGATGATGCCTTTGCGTCCGGCGAGTTCCGCGGCGGGGGTGTCGGAGGGTTTTACCTCCGCGTATACGCCCAATTCGCGCACGCGCCGGGCGATGAGATGGCAATACTGCCCTCCGGCGTCGAGCACCGTGATTTGGGGTAGTGGTCTGTCTTCCGTCATTCCCTAGTCGCGCCGCGGAGCCATGCGCTGCACGATCATCTTCTTGGCGTTCTCCAGCAGGGCCTTGGCCTTGGGCAGGGCGTCGATGGCTTTGAGGACCATGGGGTCGCTGCTGATGCTCATCTTGCGCGAGTCTTCGATGTTGTAGACGTTGATGAACACTTCGCGGCGGATCTGCTGTTTGATCCAGTCGAGGTTTTCGGTGAACTCGGCTTCGGTGAACGGGATGTTCTGTTTGAGAGCGAACTGGCGGAACTCCTGGACCACGCCTTCGTCGGGGGCCCATTCCTTGGTGATGGTTTTGCGGTCGCGAGCGGCGAGCCAGGTGGCGGTGAAGTTGAGGAAGGCGTAGCTGCGGATCATCATCGCCTGGAGCTTGTTGCCCTTGGGGATTTCGAACATCTCGTCGGGCGTGATGCCGCCGCCGCCGTAGACGGTGCGGCCGCTATCGGTCATCTTCACGTCCTGCTTGTTGTTGCTGTCGTTGCCCTTGCGGTAGTAGTAGTCGAAGAACGAGGTGTTCTGGTAATCGCGCTGGATGAGGCGCTCGCTGGGCGTGTAGTATTTGGCCGTGGTGAGGGCGAGTCCGGTGTTTTCGCTGAGCGGGTAGACGGTTTGGACGAGGCCCTTGCCGAAGGTGGTCTGGCCGAAGACCCAGCCGCGGTCGTGATCCTGAAGGGCGCCGGAGACGATCTCGCTGGCCGAGGCCGAGTACTGGTTGACGAGGACGACGATGGGGTACTCGAGGCCGGCGCGGCCGTGGCGGGCGGTGTAGCGCTTCTCGGCCGAGGCGCGTCCGCGGTGGCTGACGACGACCTGGCCCTTTTGCAGGAAGCGGTCAGCCACGGCGACGCCTTCGTTGAGCAGGCCGCCGGGGTTGTCGCGGAGGTCGAGGACAAGGCCCTTTCACGTTGGCCTCGCCCATGCGCTTGAAGTTGGCTTCCACTTCGCGCGAGGTGTTTTCGTTGAAGTGTTCGATGTCGAGGTAGAGGATGCCGGGCTTGAGCCAGAAGGCGTCCTGGACGCTCTTGCGTTCGATTTCGCCGCGGGTGATGTTGAAGGTGAGCGGGTCCTTCACGCCTTCGCGCGCCACCTGCACCTGGACCTGCGTGCCCTTGGGGCCCTTCAACAGGTCGGCGACCTCGTCGGTGCGGAGGTTTTCGGTCGACTTGTCGTTGACGAACATGATGACGTCGCCGGGGCGGATGCCGGCCTTGGCGGCGGGGGAATCGGGGAAGGGGGCGATGACGACGGTGCGGTTCTTCTGCGGCGCGACGGTCATGCCGACGCCGTAGTAGTGGCCCTTCTGGTCTTCGCGAAGGAGTTGGAAGTCGCGCGGATCAAAGAAGCTGGAGTGGGGGTCGAGCGTGCGGAGCATGCCCGGGATGGCGCCCTTGTAGATGGTCTTGTCGGGGGTGACCTTTTCGGCGAAGTTGGTTTCCAGCAGGTCATAGACCTTGCTGAAGGTCTTCATGGACGCCTTGACGTCGTCCTCGCCGCCGGCGGCGCTTACGCCGGTCAGGTTGGGGCCCACGAGGCCGCCCGCCAGCGAGCAGGCGATGACAATCGCCGGTACAAAGACAAAAGAACGCCAGTGGCGTTTGACCATGGGTTAAACCTCCCAGCCTGACTTCAGTATATATCGAATGGAAGGCCTGTGCCCTCAGGCGATCCCGCACCCGTCATCCGGTTAGACGCGCGCAGGCGGCGGGCAGTTTTGCCTGAATCGCAAGGAGTGCGGTGTTCCAGACGGCGGAGGCGAGGGTGGCCTCATCGACGGAGGCGTCAATCCGGCGAAAGTGAGGGGAGGCGAGGGAAGCAAAGACGGCGCGGGCCTGTTCAAGGCCTTCGTGGCGCTCGAATTCGTTGGGGACCTCGCCGCGGTGGGCGGTGATGCGGCGGAGGGCGAGCGAGGGGGGGAGGTCGAGCCAGAGGACGAGGTCGGGGGCGGGGAAGCGGGCTTCCATGGCGAGGCGGACGGCGGCGGGGTCGCCTCCGGGGCGTGTGCCCTGGTAGGCGATGGTGGAGTAGAAGTAGCGGTCGAGGATGACGATGCGGCCGGCGGCGAGGGCGGGCAGAACGAGTTGCTCGAGGTGTTCGGTGCGGTCGTGGATGAAGGCCTGGAGTTCGTCGGCGGGGGACATGCGGCCGGTGGTGGCGCTTTCGCGGATGCGGCGTCCCCAGGGGCCGTCGGTGGGCTCGCGGGACAAGACGGGGTCGAGGCCGGCGGCGCGGAGGCGTTCGCCGAGGAGGCGGATTTGGGTCGATTTTCCGGCTCCGTCGATGCCCTCGAAGACGAGGAACACGCCGGGCCATTGAGTGGGGAAGTCCACGCGGGCGGGGCTTGTCACGCGAGGGGCGCTTTAGGGCAGCTTCGTGGTCTGGTGGGCGACCAGTTGCATGGTGCCGTCCTGCTGGCGCGACCAGACGTGGAGCATTTTGAGCCGGTTGTCGAAGGGGACGCCCTTGGAGGAGCCGGTCATGCGGACGGTGGCCGAGAGGACCTGGGCGCGGCCGAGGTTCCAGGTTTTGATGTCGCTGTATTCGATGTTGGCGTACTTCTGGTCGCCGCTTTTTAGCTTGTTGATGTACTCGGCCTTGGTTTCGACGATGCCGGTGGAATGGGCGTAGACGAGGTCGTCGGCGAGGATTTTGCCGAGGGCGTCGAGGTCGTTGGCCTTGAGGGCGGCGAGCCATTGATCTTCCTGCGCCTGGATGGCGCCGGCGGCCTTGCGGCCCTTGCCTTTGCCCTTCTGGGCGGCGGCGGGGAAGGCGAGGAGAGAGAGCGCGAGGACAAAGAGAGCGATCCGTTTCATACCATTCGCCAGTGTATACCCGATGGCGGGTGGGCGTGGGGATGCCGCGGCTTGGCGACGCGGGTGGGCACCGGGATGCGGGGGCGTGGAGACGCGGCGGCGCGTGGCGCGGGTGGTGTCACGACGCGGGTGGATGTCAGGATGCGGCGGCCGAGGGAGCGGCGGTTACATGGCCACGCGGGACTTGCGGGCGGGCAGCGAACCTTCCGAGCGGGCCGGCTTGCGCTGGGTGGCTTGCAGTTTCTTCACCTGGTCACTGACGCAGACGAGGAACATGGGCTGCTTGGCATTCTTGAGCAGGTCGACGACGCGCTTTTCGCTGTCTTCGAGGAAGATGGATTTGCCGTCGGTGAGCAGGTGCATGTCGGCGCCGGAGAAGACATCGGAGAGGCGCTTGCCCATTTCACGCTGCAGGAAGCGCAGGACGCGGCGGATTTTCTGGAGGGAGAAGCCCTTGCGGCGGAGCTCAGCGATGACGGTGATTTCGACGACCTCGGCGGGGGAGTAGATGCGGCGGTGGCCTTCGTGGCGGGGGCTAACTACCTTCTGTTCATCCCACCACTGGAGCTGGCGCAGGGAGACGCTGGCCAGGCGCGCCACGTCGGCGCTGGTCGAGGTGCGGTCCATGGGAGTTGTTTCAGGACGGCTCTTTTTTGTTTTGAACATAATCCACCTGCTTCGTGCAGTTTTGAATGCCGATTTCGATTCTACTGGAATGGGGAGGGGTGTCAAGGACAACCCGAACGATTACAACATCTTGCGCACTTAGAGGGGTATAGGTACCAGGGTTTGTGCGGTGGTGGAAGTGTGGCGGGCGGCGGGTGACGGAGGACGCCGGGGGGCGTGGCGGGGCGCGAGGGGAAGGCCGGGCGTGGGTGGGGAAGGGAGCCGGAGCCTCCTCAGCCGCCGCCGACAAAGTGGACGATTTCCACTTGTGCACCGGGGTTGACAGCGGCTTCCTGCCAGCGGGCGCGGGAGACGATCTCGAGTTCGAGTTCGACGGCGACACGATCGCGCGGGATGCCGAGGTGGTCGAGCAGCGAGGCGACAGTGAGGCCTTCGGGGACCTGTCGTTTCTGGCCGTTCAGAACAATTTCGATGAGGTTTGAAGGGGTTGAATTCATGCGCGGACGGGAGGCGGGAGGCGGTCCGGTTTGACACCCGCTTCCGCTGCTCATTATAGTCAAAGATTAGCCGCCGCAACTCCGAACGCGACCACCATGCCCACGTCACCCTTAGAGGTCTATTTTCCAGTTCTGGTCCAGATTCTTTTGGCCACGGCGCTTGCCTGCGGGCTGGTTGGCGCCAGCTACGTGCTGGGCAAGAAGCTGAAGAACAAAGTGAAGGACATGCCGTATGAGAGCGGCATGGTGCCGATTGGAACGGCCAGTGAACGCTTCAGCGTGAAGTTCTACCTGGTGGCGATGCTGTTCATCCTGTTCGACATTGAAGCCGTGTTCCTGTACCCGTGGGTGGTGGTGTACGGCGATCTGAAAATGTTCGCCTTTGCCGAGATGTTCATTTTCGTAATCTTCATCCTCAGCGGGTTCTTCTACATCTGGAAGAAGGGCGTCCTTGACTGGTCAAAGACGCAGGGCGAGGACTAACCGCACATCATGCTGACCGAAGAGTTGCAACAGATTCCCCATGTGCAGGCGATCGCGGCGATGCCCGGCGCGCTGCAGGAAGCCAGCGTGCAGCATGGCGAAGTGACGCTGATCATCGATCCGTCGCAAATTGTGGCCGTGTGCCGGCTGCTGCATGAGGCGCATGGCGCCGAGCGGCTGAGCGGGCTGACGGGGCTTGACTGGTATCCGATGGAGCCGCGCTTCGAGGTGGTGTACCTGATCCATTCGATCCGCAACCGCTACCGGCTCAAGCTGAAGTGCCGGCTTGCGGGCGAGAACCCGGAGATTGACTCGGTGTATGGTGTGTGGCGCGCGGCCGATTGGTACGAGCGCGAAGTGTTCGATTTGTTTGGGGCCACCTTCCGTAATCACCCGAACTTGAAGCGCATTCTCATGCCGGACGACTGGCAGGGACACCCATTGCGCAAGGACTTTCCCGTTCACGGGCACAAGTACAGCTATCGGGCTGAATGAAGCGAGAGCACGCGCGCGCCCCTGTCCGGCGTATGCGCGGAAGCAGAAGATTGATGGGCGCCCAGGCGCGATGTGTGAGTGGAGGAGGCGGGCGATAGAGACGTCCGCAGGGAGTTGAGATGAGCGAGCAGACCAGCGTGGTGGAACAGGCTGCCCTCCCGCAGGAGGAGCAGAACGGCGGGAAGCGCCGCACGATGACCCTCAACATGGGTCCGCAGCACCCGTCCACCCACGGGGTGTTGCGCATTGTGCTCGACCTGGACGGCGAGGTGATCCGCAAGGCGGTGGCCGACATCGGCTTTCTGCATACGGGCATTGAGAAGCAGTGTGAAGCGCGGACGTGGCAGCAGGTGGTGCCGCTGACCGACCGCGTGGATTACCTGGCGAATCTGTCCAACAACCTTGCCTACTGCCTGGCGGTGGAAAAGCTGCTGCAGATGGAGATTCCGCGGCGGGCGCAGTGGATGCGGGTGATGCTGACGGAGTTGACGCGCATTAATTCGCACCTGGTGTGGCTGGGTACGCACGCGCTGGATATCTGCGCGATGACGATGTTCTTCTACTGTTTCCGCGAGCGCGAGACCATACTGCGGCTATTTGAGATGTTCTCCGGCCAGCGGTTGATGACGAGCTATTTCCGCATCGGCGGGCTGGCGCTGGAGGCTCCGCGCGGCTGGCAGAACGCGGTGGGCACGTTCATCCGGGCGTTTCCGAAGTCGATCGACCAGTATGAGAACCTGCTGAACGCGAACCCGATCTGGATGCAGCGCACCAAGGGCGTGGCGAAGCTGACGCTGGACGACATGCTGAACCTGGGTGTGACGGGGCCGATGATTCGCGCCGCGGGCCTGGCTTGGGACATCCGCAAGGACGAGCCGTACTCGAGCTACAACGAATTTGATTTCAAAGTTCCGACGCGCACCGAGAGCGATGTGTATGCGCGCTTCCAGGTGCGCATGGATGAGCTGCGCGAGAGCACGAAGATTGTGATTCAGGCGTTGGAAGGCATGCCGGAAGGCAAGTTCCAGGCCGATGCGCCGGGGGTTGTGCTGCCCGAGCGCGAGTCAATGAAGACGCAGATGGAAGCGCTCATCTATCACTTCAAGATCATCACCGAGGGATTCCGTGTGCCGCCGGGCGAGGCGTATGTCTCCGTGGAAGCGCCGCGCGGCGAACTTGGCTACTACGTCGTCTCCGACGGCGCCACCAATCCCTACCGCGTGTTCATGCGCACGCCGAGCTTCGGCAACCTGATCGCACTCGGGCCAATGCTCGAGGACACGTTGATTGCCGATTCCATTGCCGGCCTTGGCAGCATGGATTTCGTGCTGGGAGACACGGACAGGTAACGAGCCCATGACCTTCTCACCCGAACTGGAACAGCGATTCGCCGAGATGGCGGCTAAATATCCCGAAGGCCGGCAGAAGGCCTGTCTGATTCCGATGCTCATGTACGCGCAGGACGAGGTCGGCTACATGACCGAGGAGTTGAAGGAAGAGATTGCCCAGCGGCTCGGCATCAGCGTTCTGGAAGTGAACGAGGTGGTGGGCTACTACACGATGATGCGCAAGAGGCGCATGGGCAAGACGCACCTGCAAATCTGCACGAACATCAGCTGCCTGCTGTGGGATGGCGACCAATTGTGGGAGCGGGCCTGCCAGAAGCTGGGCATCGGGCATAACGAGGTGACGGCCGACGGCGCGATATCGCTCGAAGAAGTGGAATGCATCGGGGCCTGCTCGTGGGCGCCGGCGATCCAGACCAACTACGACTTCCACCACAACGTGACGCCGGAGCAGTTGGACAAACTGATCGACGATTTGAGGAAAGCGTAAATGAATCCCAGCCTCCTCCACGATTCCCCGCACCCGGCCGAGACGATTGTGCTCGGCAAGCGGTTCCGTCTGCCCAACTCGCGCAGCATCGATACGTACCTGGCCAACGACGGCTACCAGGCATTTATGAAGGCGTCGAAGATGACGCCGGACGAGATTATCAACGAAGTAAAGGTCTCAAACCTGCGCGGCCGCGGCGGGGCGGGTTTTCCGACGGGCATGAAGTGGAGCTTCGTGCCGAAGCAATCGCCGAAGCCGAAGTACATTGTGGTGAACGGTGACGAATCAGAGCCCGGCACGTGCAAGGACCGGGTGCTGATCCAGTACGATCCGCACCAGTTGATTGAGGGCATACTGATCGCGGGCATGTCGGTGGATGCGCATCGCGGCTGGATCTACATCCGCGGCGAATACCGCTACCTGATCGACATCATGGACGAGGCCATTGCCGAAGCCTACGCGCGCGGCTGGCTGGGTAAGAACATTCAAGGGACGGGCTTCGACTTTGAGCTATCGACGCACACGGGCGCGGGGGCGTATGAGTGCGGTGAGGAGTCGGCGCTGCTGGAGTCGCTGGAAGGCAAGCGCGGTGTGCCGCGCATCCGTCCGCCGTTTCCGGCTGTTTCCGGGGCGTTTCAGTGCCCGACGATCCTGAACAACGTGGAGACCTTCGCCGCCGTGCCAGGCATTCTGCAAATGGGCGGGCAGGCGTGGGCCGACCTGGGGATTCCGAAAGCGGGCGGCACGAAGCTGACCTGTTTGACGGGCCATGTGAACCGGCCGGGCGTGTATGAGCTGGCGCTGGGCTTCCCGGTGCGCCGCATGTTGGAAGAAGTGGGCGGCGGCATTCGCGGCGGCAAGAAGATGAAGGCGATGATTCCGGGCGGCTCCTCGTGCCCCATCCTGACTGGTGAAGAGGCGTGGGAGCTGAACATGGACTACGACTCGATGGCCAAGGTGAAGACGATGCTTGGGTCGGGCGGCGTGGTGATCATGGACGAAGACACGGACATGGTGAAGGCCGCGCTGCGCATCATCCGCTTCTACCAGCATGAGAGTTGCGGCTGGTGCATTCCGTGCCGCGAGGGCACGTTGTGGTTGAAGAAGCTGCTCACGCGGTTGGACGAAGGCGTGGGCACGGTGCAAGACATTGACCTGGTGGGCGACCTGGCGGACAACATGCTGGGGCGGACGTTCTGCCCCCTGGGCGACGCGGCGGCGATGCCGATGATGAGCATCGTGAGAAAGTTCCGGCACGAGTTTGAGGCGAAGCTGGCGCAGAAGTCGGTTTCGATGGCCGGGCTGCCGCAACTGGTTTCGATCAACGGCTAAAGGAAATCCATGGCGGACGTTACCTTTACAGTCAACGGAAAGAGCCTGCAGGCTCCAGCGGGCACGCTTTTGATCGATGCCTGCAAGCGGTCGGGCATTGAGATTCCGGCGTTTTGTTATTACGAAGGGCTGGCGCTGCAGGCGGCCTGCCGGATGTGCCTGGTGGAAGTGGAGAAGGCTCCGAAGCTGCTGGCCGGCTGCACGCTGCCGGTGGCCGAGGGGATGGTGGTTCACACGGAATCGCCGGCGGTGGTGAAGGCGCGCAAGACGACGCTGGAATTTCTGCTGACGAACCATCCGCTGGATTGTCCGGTGTGCGACAAGGGCGGCGAGTGTGAACTGCAGGACATGGTGTTCCGCTACGGCGCGGGCGAAAGCCGGTTCACCGAGATCAAGCATCACGTGGATGAGAAGCAGTGGTCGCCGGTGGTGTACTTCGATGCGCCGCGCTGCATCCTCTGTTACCGCTGCGTGCGCATCTGCGATGAGGGCCTGGGCGTGAAGGCGCTGGGCGTGACCAATCGCGGCGCCTATTCCGAGATCACGCCGAACAAGGGCGACCATCTGGAATGCGACGAGTGCGGATCGTGCATTGACATCTGCCCGGTGGGCGCGTTGACGAGCGGGATCTACCGCTACCAGACGCGGCCGTGGGAGATGGAGCATGTGGGCACGATTTGCACGCACTGCTCCAATGGCTGCAAGACGACGCTGGGCGTGAAGAACGACCAGATCATTCGCGGCAATAACCGCGACCGTTCGGGCATCAACGGCGAGTTTCTCTGCGTGAAGGGGCGCTACGCGTTCGACTTCGTGGGGCATGCCGAGCGGCTGCAATCGCCGCTGATGCGCGTGAACGGGAAGCTCGAAGAGGTGAGCTGGTCAAAGGCGCTGGCGCATGTGGCGCAGAAGTTCACTGAGATCAAGGCCGCGGGTGGGAAGTTTGGCGTGATCGGTTCCGAGCACACGACGAACGAAGAGAATTTCTACCTGCAGAAGTTCGCGCGGCAGGGCTTGGGAACGCCGCACATTGACCACCGGCGTTCGGGCGATGTGCCGGCGCTGCTCGATGCCGTGAGCGGCAAAACGGGCGCGCTGGCGACGACGGCGGACCTCTACAACGCCAAGGGCGTGCTGATTATCGGCAGCGACCTGTCGCAGCAGCATCCGTTCCTGGCCTACCAGATTCGATCGGACGCGCGGCATCATCAAGCGAAGATTTTCACCGTGACCGAGGGTCCGGTGCGCGAAGACAAGGTTGCGGCGAAGAAGGTGCGGGCCGCGGCGGGCGAGCAACTGGCAGCGGTGAAGGGCCTGGCTGAGGATTTGAAGGCGGCCGGTGACCTAGTGGTGGTTTTCGGCGATTCGATTCAAGGCGCGGCCGTGGGCGAGCTGGTGAGCTTCATCGATTCGTTGGGCGTGCCGGCGAAGTATGTCTGCCTGGTGGATTACGCGAACTCGCGCGGGGCCCTCGATATGGGCCTGGCGCCGCATCTCGGCCCGGGCTATCATGCCTCGGCGCAGACGGGCATGAGCCTGAGCGAGATGCTGGCCGATGCGACGCTTGACGCGCTGTGGGTGGTGGGTTCCAATCCGCTGAAGAACGCTAAGCTGGCCTCGGAGAAGGCGTTCGTGGTGGTGCAGGAGTTGTTCCTCACTGAGACGGCGCAGCGCGCCGATGTGGTGTTGCCGGCTGCCTCGGCGTATGAGAAGTCAGGCACGGTGACCAACGTGTGCGGCGAGGTGCAGCGGTTGCGCAAGGCCGTGAGCGTGATGGGCGCCAAGGCGGACCTGGATATCTTCGGCCTGCTGGCGCGCGGCATGCGGCTGGATTTGGGCCAGGCGGCGCCGGACAAGGTATTTGAGGAGATTCGCACATCGGTTCACGGGTATAATGTTCCCTTACCAGTCATCGCAACGGGAGGAGCGGCGATGACCGCTCCGGTGAATGGACGCCTACCCGCGGCCGCTCAGCCGCCAGCGATCCAGTCGGCCCGCGACAGCCTGTTTACGTCGGGTTCCCTTGGCCGATACTCGAAGGTTTTGAAAACCGTCCTGGAAGCTCCCGGCGGGCTCTACAAGCCATGAATGTTGATCCGATCTCGATCCTAGGCAACTTTTACGTCCTGACGCTCATTAAGCTGGGCCTGGTAGCCGGTGTGCTGCTGACGGCGCTGGCGTATCTGCAGTGGATTGAGCGCAAGGTGATCGCGCACATCCAATTGCGCGTGGGGCCGACGCGGGTGGGTCCGCACGGGCTGCTGCAGCCGCTGGCGGACACGATCAAGCTGCTGACCAAAGAAGACCTGATGCCGGCGCACGTGAACAAATTTTTCTACGTACTGTCGCCGATGATTGCGGTGTTTTTCGCGCTGAGCGCGATTGCCGTAATTCCGTTCGGGCCGAAGATCAACGTGTTCGGCATCGAGACGTACATGCAGTTGAGCGATTTGAACATCGGCATCCTGTTCCTGCTGGCGCTTTCGGGCATGGGCGTGTACGGGATCGCGCTGGCCGGGTGGTCGTCGAACAACAAATATTCGCTCATCGGCGGATTGCGTTCGTCGGCGCAGATGATCAGCTATGAGCTGCCGATGGCGCTGGCGATTGCTTCGCCGCTGCTGCTGGCAGGTTCGCTTTCGCTGCGCGAGATCGCGGAGTCGCAGGCGGGCTTCATGCTGGGCTTCATTCCGCGATGGTCGATCTTCCAGATGCCGGCGCCGCAGCTGTTCGCTTTCATGCTGTTCATGATCGCCGGGTTCGCGGAAACCAACCGCATACCGTTTGACTTGCCGGAAGCGGAAAACGAGTTGGTGGCCGGATTTCACACCGAATATTCGTCGATGAAGTTCGCCAGCTTCTTCATGGCCGAATACGCGAACATGGTGACCATCTGCTGCCTAGCCACGCTGCTGTTTCTCGGCGGCTGGTATCCGATCGTGCCCTCGCCGGTAGCCGACTACATTCCGACGCTGGTGCACCTGGCCGCCGGCGGCATGCTGATCTTCCACGGCCTGCAACCGGCGCGCAAATGGGACAAGTACACGATGCCGGTGTTCGGCGTGGCGTTCCTGGCGATCGGGCTATTGTTTCTGGTTCCGTTCCTGCAGCCGATTCTGCTGCCGTTGTTCTGGTTCATCTCCAAGGTGGGCATCCTGCTGTTCTTCTTCATTTGGGTGCGCGCCACGCTTCCCCGTTTCCGGTATGACCAACTCATGCGATTTGCCTGGGCGTTCATGTTCCCGGTTTCGGTCGTTCACCTGTTCGTTACCGCCTTTCTGGTGGCTTTGCTGAAGTAACCATGGACGCCATACTCTTTTTCTTGTTTGCCGCCATCGCCGTGCTCTCGGCGATCAACGTGGTGGTGCAACGCCACCCGATTTCGAGCGCCCTCTCGCTGGTGGGCGTGATGGGGTCGCTTGCCGTGCTCTATCTGCTGCTGGGGGCTGAGTTCATCGCCGCGGCGCAGATGATTGTGTATGCCGGCGCGATCATGGTGCTGTTTGTGTTCGTCATCATGCTGTTGAATGCGGGGGCGGAAAAGTCGCCGCGCAAGGGTTGGATTCTGACCGCCGTGGCGATGCCGCTGGTGGTGTTGTTTCTCGGCGTGGTGAGCTATATCATCCAGCGGGGGTTCCCGGATTCGCCGCTGGTGGTGTTCGGGCAGTTCACGGGCGGCAGTCCGAAAGATGTGGGCATGGCGCTGTTCACGCGCTACCTGCTGCCGTTTGAAATCACTTCGGTGCTCATCCTGATTGCCATCATTGGCGCCGTTGTGCTGGCGCGCAAGGAGATGGAATAAGCCATGCCTCCGATTCCCCTACCGACCGCGGTTCCGCTGACCTACTACCTGATTTTGAGCGCGATTCTGTTTGCGCTGGGCGTGGCGGGCTTCCTGTTCCGCAAGAGCCTGATCACGGTGTTCATGAGCATTGAGCTGATGCTGAATGCGGTGAACCTGACCTTTGTTGCCTTTTCCTATCAGCACAAACAGGTGGACGGCCACCTGTTTACATTTTTCGTGATGGTGGTGGCGGCCGCGGAAGCCGCTGTTGGACTGGCCATCATCCTCACGGTGTTCAAGAACCGCGGCACGCTGGCCGTGGACGAAATCGACTCGCTGAAACTCTAAAATCCGATGCACCATCTCTGGCTCATCCCGTTCTTCCCGCTCGCCGGTTTCCTGGTGAACGGCATCTTTGGCAGGCGCTTCTCGAAGAGCCTGATCAGTATGGTTGCCGTCGGCAGTGTGGCCCTCTCGTTTGCCTGGGCGCTGAAGTGTCTGCTGGCGCTGGCGCCGCTGGAAACTCCGCATGTGGAGCGCTACTTCATGTGGATTGAGTCAGGTTCGCTGGCCATTCCCTATGAGCTTGCGGTGGACCGGCTGACGGCGATCATGCTCATGGTGGTGACCGGCATCGGGTCGCTCATCCACATTTACGCGGTCGGCTATATGCACGAGGAGGACAGCTATTACCGCTTCTTCTCGTTCTTCAACCTGTTCATGTTTTTCATGCTGACGCTGGTGCTGGCCAACAACTTCCTGCTGCTGTTCGTGGGCTGGGAGGGCGTGGGTTTGTGCAGCTATCTGCTGATCGGCTACTACTTCCTGAAGCACTCGGCATCGACCGCCGGCAACAAGGCGTTCATTGTGAATCGCATCGGCGACTTTGGCTTTTCGCTGGCGATGTTTCTGATCTTCATCACGTTTGGTTCGCTGGATTTCCCGAAGGTGTTTGAAGCGGCCAAGGCCGTTCCGGTTGAGGCCAGCGCGGGCATGATGACGGCCATCTGCCTGCTGCTGCTGGTGGGGGCGACGGGCAAGTCGGCGCAGGTTCCGCTGTATGTCTGGCTGCCGGACGCGATGGAAGGCCCGACGCCGGTGTCGGCGCTGATTCACGCGGCGACGATGGTGACGGCGGGCGTGTACATGGTGGCGCGGTCAGCGGCGATTTTCACGAAGGCGCCGATTGCGATGGAGACGGTGGCCTGGGTGGGCGTGGCCACGGCGGTGATGGCGGCGACGATCGGCATGACGCAGTTCGATATCAAGAAGGTGTACGCGTACTCGACGGTTTCGCAGTTGGGATACATGTTCATGGCCCTGGGCGTGGGTGCGTTTTCGGCGGGCATCTGGCACGTGGTGACGCACGCATTCTTCAAGGCCCTGCTGTTCCTTGGCGCGGGCAGCGTGATTCACGCGCTGCATCACGAGCAGGACATGCGGAATATGGGCGGGCTGCGGACGAAGATACCGATTACGTTCGCCGTGCTGGCCTGCGCCTGGATCGCGATTTCCGGCGTGCCATTCACGTCGGGCTGGTATTCAAAAGAAGCCATTCTGGGCGCGGTGCACCATCATTCGCCGCTGATGTACTGGATCGGCGTGGTGACGGCGGCGGTGACGGCCTTCTATGTGTCGCGGTCGATGTTTATGACTTTCTTCGGCGAGTATCGCGGGCATGCGCATCCGCACGAATCGCCGCCTGTGATGTGGGCGCCGCTGGCAGTGTTGGCGGTGTTGTCGCTGGCGGGCGGCTTCCTGTTCAACGTGCCGCACATTCTGGAGCCGCTCTTCCCGGTGGAGCATGGCGGGCACGACATCATGCTGGAGATTATCGGTTCGGCGGCCGGACTGGTGGGCATCGGATTGGCCTATGTGATGTACATGGCGAGCCCGGGGCTGCCGGAGTCGATCTCAACGTCGCTGGGTGGGGTCTATCGGCTGGTCTATAACAAGTACTACGTGGATGAAGCGTATGACGCCACGGTGGTGCGGCCACTGGTGAACGGGTCGCGCACGGGGCTGTGGCAGTTTGGCGATGTGTGGTTGATTGACGGTGTGGTGAACGGGATGGGCGGCTTCGCGCGCTGGATCGGCGGCGGCCTTCGCACGCTGCAATCGGGCAGCATTCGCTCCTACGCGGCCTGGGTGGTTGCGGGGGCGGTGATCTTCATCATTGCGGCCGGGGCGATTGCCGGCTCGAACGGAGGCCTGCGGTGACGCTGCTCGACATCGTCCTCTTCCTGCCGCTTGTCGCGTTTATCGTGATTCTGGCGCTGCCGAACACGCTCTCACGCACGCTGGCGCTGGCCACTTCGACCGGCATCTTTATCGTCTCGCTGGGACTGCTGGCGCCGTTTCTCGGCAAGCCCACCTCGGCGGTGTCGTTTGAAACGAACCTGATCTGGATTCAGTCGCCGGCCATTCGCTATCACATCTCGCTCGACGGGCTGGGGCTGTGGCTGCTGCTGCTGTCGACGATGCTGACGCCGCTGTGTGTGCTGATCAGCTGGAACTACATTACGGACCGCGTGAAAGAGTATTACGCCTTCCTGCTGTTGCTTGAGTTCGGCGTGATCGGCGTGTTCGTGTCAATGGACCTGTTCCTGTTCTACGTGTTCTGGGAAGTGACGCTAGTGCCGATGTACTTCCTGATCGGCATTTGGGGGCATGACCGGCGCATTTATGCGACCGTCAAGTTCTTCCTTTATACGATGGCCGGATCGGTGCTGATGCTGGCGGCGATCCTGTATCTCTACAGCCGCGCCGGCACGTTTGATTACCCGATGATTCTGCAGTTACTTTCGAGCGGCCGGTTGCAGTTGACCGCCGCCGAGCAACTGCCATTGTTCCTGGCCTTCTTTATCGCCTTTGCGATCAAGGTGCCGCTGTTCCCGCTGCACACGTGGCTGCCGGACGCGCACGTGGAAGCCCCGACGGCGGGTTCAGTGATGCTCGCCTCGGTGATGCTGAAGATGGGCACCTACGGCATCGTGCGCTTCTGCCTGCCGATGTTCGGAAACGCGGCGCATCAATGCGCACCGGTGATTATCGCCCTGGCGATCATCGGCATCATCTATGGCGCGCTGGTGGCGCTGGTGCAGCCGAACATGAAGAAGCTGGTGGCGTATTCGTCGGTGAGCCACCTGGGCTTTGTCGTGTTGGGCATCTTTACGTTCACGCAGCAGGGGATGGACGGCGCGGTGTACCAGATGTTGAACCACGGCATCTCGACCGGTGCGCTCTTCATGCTGGTGGGCTTTCTGTATGAGCGGAATCACTCGCTGGAGATCAAATCCTATGGCGGCGTGGCCAATGTGGCCCCGGTGTTGAGCGTGATCTTCATGGTGACGACGCTGGCAAGCATCGGCCTGCCGGTGTTGAACAACTTCGTGGGCGAGTTTCTCGTGCTGCAGGGCGCGGCGATTGTGAGCTGGAAGTACGCCGCCCTGGCCGGGCTGGGGGTCATCTTCTCGGCCTGCTACATGCTGTGGCTCTACCAGCGCGCCTTCTTCGGCGAAGCAAGCGAGAGCGTGCGGCATCACATTACGGACATCAACAAGCGGGAGTTGCTGGCGATTGCGCCGCTGGTGATTTTGATGGTGTGGATGGGGACGGGGACGTCGCTCTTCCTGAAGCCGATCACGGCGGTGAACGCGCAGATTCTCGAACAATCCAAGATCAACGTGGAATACCAGGTGAAGGCGCCGCCGGCGCCCAGCGCGGAACCCGCGCCCGCAACGACAGCCGCCGTGGTGGAGGTGGCCCGTGCCCGTTAACTTCATACCGCCGACGGCGAGCGAATACATCCGGGTATTGCCGGAGATTTTGCTGACGGTGGGCGGGACGATTCTGATGATCGTCGAGGGTCTGGCCGGGGAGCGGCACCGCCGCGGGTTGGCGCCGATGGCGCTGGCGTTCCTGCTGCTGGCCTTTGGTGGCGCTGTGGTGGCGGGCATGGACCCCGGACCGGCCTTCAACAACATGCTGACGGTCGACGGCTATGCCACGTTCTTCCGGCTGCTGGTGTTGATCGTGGGCATGTTGAGTGTGCTCATTTCGGGCAGCTACCTGGCGCGCGAGAACGCGGATTCGGCCGATTATTACGCGCTGATTCTGTTTTCGCTGTGCGGGCAATCGATTCTCGCCTCGGCGAATGAGCTGATTATGGTCTTCATCGGGCTGGAGATCAGCTCGATTGCGACGTATGTGCTGGCGGGCTTTTTGCGGAACGACAAGCGCAACAACGAAGCGGCGATCAAGTACTTCCTGTTGGGTTCGTTTGCCACGGCGTTTCTGCTCTACGGCGTGGGCTGGATCTACGGCGTGACGGGCACGACGAACCTGCAGGAGATTCACCGTTTCCTGACGAGTTCGGAGAGCGTCTATTCGCCGCTGGTGGTGAGCGCGTGCGCGGCGATGATGTTTGTCGGTTTCGCGTTCAAGGTGTCGGCGGCGCCGTTCCAGGCGTGGGCGCCGGACGTCTATCAGGGCGCGCCTGCTCCGGTGAGCGCGTTCATGAGCGCGGCTCCGAAAGCGGCGGCCTTTGCCGTGTTCTTAAGGGTCTATTCGATCGCCTTCAGCGGGCTAACCGAGCGCTGGCAGCCGATTCTGTGGGTTTCGGCGATGGCGACGATGGTGATCGGCAACTTCGCCGCGCTGCGGCAGGACAACATTAAGCGCATGCTGGCTTACTCGTCGGTAGCGCACGCGGGCTATGTGATGGTGGCCGTGGTGGCGCACTCGGAAGCGGGCGTGGCGGCGGCGATGTTCTACCTGGCCTCGTATGCCTTTATGAACCTGGGCGCGTTTGCCATCGTGACGCACTATGTGGGCAAGGGCGAGCAGCATGTGGGCATCAACGACATGGCGGGCTATGCGCGGCAGCAGCCGCTGATTGCGGCGCTGTTCACGTGGTTTCTGCTGTCGCTGATCGGCGTGCCGCTGACGGGCGGGTTCTTCGGCAAGTTCTACGTGTTCAAGTCGGCGATTGACTCGAACCTGATCTGGCTGACGGTGCTGGGGCTGTTGAACAGCGCCGTGGCCGCTTACTACTATCTGCGGATCATCGTGGTGATGTATTTCCACGAGCCCACCGACGAGACCGGCGCGGCCGGGCCTGTGCCGGCGGGTGTGCGGCTGGCCCTGATCGGTTCGGCGATCGGCGTCCTCGTGCTGGGCGTGATGCCCTCGGCGGTGCTCGAGTTTGCCAACCGCAGCGCGATGCTGTCGCGATAGCCATGCCGTGGCCGCCGTCCGTTCCGCTGGTGCTGTTGCACGGCTGGTGTGGGACACCATTGATCTGGCAGCCGGTGGTGGAAGCGATCGGCGCCGGGGCTGAACTTGTGATTCCCCAATTGACGCATGACGGCTCGTTGCCGGAGTTGCCGCAGCGCTGCATTGTGGTGGGTCATAGCATGGGGGCGACGCTGGCGCGGCGGTTGCTGCGCCACAAGGCGGGCTCGATTGCGGGGGCGGTGCTGATTGACGGCCACCTGCCGAAGTTCCGGCCCGATCCGGCGCGGCGAGCCTCGTTTCTACAGGCATTCCGTGACGACTCCGCTGCCGCGGCCAGCGCGTACATCGACACATTGCTGGGTCCGCGCACGCCGGCGGCGATCAAAGCGGGGATGCTGGCGCGTCCGGCGGGGGAAGGGCTGAGGGCGTTGGAGTCGTTGGACGAGGCGGATGTGTGCGCATGGTTGGGGACGGATGAGGACCAGGTGAGCGTGCCGGTGTGGGCGTTGTGGGCGTCACCGACACCGATGGCGCGGGTGGGGGAAGAGCACGAAGGGTGGATGCGGCGGTGGTGTTGGCGGTTGCGGTATGAGGTGTGGGAGGGGGAGAGTCACTTCCTGCACTTGGAGCAACCGCGGCGCTTTGGGGAGGCGCTGCGCCAGTGGATCGAGGAGTGCGGCCTTTAGCCGATGAGATCGATGGCGTGTTCGGTGAGTTCGTCACTGGTTTCGATGAGCTTCAGGTTTGCCTCATAGAAGTGGCGAGCTTCGAGCAAGGCCACCATCGAATCGCTCAAGCTGACCTCGTCGGCGGGCGCGGCGGGGGCCGCGGCAGCTTCGGAGGCGTCGCCCAAGCTTACCGATAAGGGCAGCCGGGAGAGTTCCTTAGCGGTTTTCTCCAGCTTCTGTTCGGCTCTCTTCAGACCATCCAGCCCGATTGGGGTCAGGTTCATCGACACTGATTCCTTGTTGGGCTTATCGTCAGGGGAGAGGCAGGTGTGAGGGAATTTCGCGAAGCCTGGCAGGGCGGCCGGACGAGCCGGGGCGGGCATGGTGCGACACCTTGTGAGCCGCGCGTTACACTATTGGTTTATGAAGGCCTTTATCTCTCTCCGCGCAGCGTCGACTCCGGCGATTCTCGCCCTCCTCCTGGCCGCCTGTGGCGGCTCGCCCACCCCGGTGAAGAAGAAAGAGGCCGAGAAGCCGCCCGAGCCGGTAACCGGTTTGAAGGCGTTCTTCCTGATGTACAGCAGCGCGCGGACGTGGGCAGCCGACCTGACGCCGCTGACTTGCACGAGCATGAACCTGAAGGAAGTGGCTTCGGGCGAGGGCAAGTATCCGGCGTGGACGTGCACGTTCGTTTCCGAGACGCGCAGGCAGTCGAAGACCTTTATGTATGCCGTGGTGAGCGCCGATGGCGGGATCAACAAGGGCATCTTTGGGCGGAACGAGGAGAACTACTCGGGGCCGCGCGGGAACACCGCGCCGTTTCCCATGCAGGCTCTGAAGAAAGACACCGATGAGGCCTACAAGACGGCGCTGGCGCATAAGGACGCGGTCGCCTATGTAGCCAAGAATCCCGATAAGCCGGTGTTCTTCCTGCTGGAAAAGACGAAAGAGCTGCAGAATCCGGCCTGGCGTGTGGTGTGGGGGACGAGCGTGTCGATGAGCAACTTCTCGATTTACATCGACGCCTCCACGGGCGACTACGTCAAGACGATGAGGTAGGGCCGGGCGCTGGGGCCGGCCGGGCGCTTAGGGCAGGCTGGGCTCGGCCGCCGGCTGGCGGGGATCAGGCGCGCTTGGTGCGGGGCTTGGCGGCTTTGGCGGGCTTCGGTTCCGACGGGCGGCTGACCACGACCTCGGGCACGCGGAGGACGGGGACGAGCGTGTTCACTGGCTCCGGGTCTGCGGGTTGGGCTCGCTGGGCCAGTTCGCGGTTGAGGGTGGAGATGAACTCCTCCATTTGACGCTGCATGGTTTCCATGCGGGCGCGCATGTTGAGGATGATCTCGACGCCGGCGAGGTTGACGCCGAGGTCGCGCGTGAGTTTGAGGATGATCTCCAGCCGCTCCAGATCTTCGTCGGTATAGAGGCGCGTGTTGCCGTCGCTGCGGGAAGGCTTCAGCAGTCCCTCGCGCTCATAGAGGCGGAGGGTTTGGGGGTGGATGCCATACTGCTCGGAGACGGCCGAGATCATGTAGGCTGCCTTGCTGCGCGATCGTTTCATCGTTGCCGCCTGTCTAGATTTTCGCCCACATTTCGGCGCGCGGATCCTCGTCGTGCAGTTGGGCCAGTTCGCGCAGAATTTCGCGGGTCCTTTCATCCTGGGCCTTGGGGGCCTGGACGACGACCTCGATGATCTGGTCGCCGCGCTTATCCTTACGGGCGTTATTGACGCCGCGCTCGCGGAGGCGGAAGCGCTGGCCGTTCTGCGTGCCCTGGGGGATCTTGAGCAGGGCGCGGCCATCGATGGTGGGCACTTCGATTTTGGTGCCGAGGGCGGCCTCCCAGACGGTGACGGGGATCTGGATCTTGATGTCGTCGCCTTCGCGTTCGAAGAAGGGGTGGGGGTCGACGCGGAGGGTGATGTAGAGGTCGCCGGCGGCGGCGCCCATGGTGCCGGCGTTGCCTTTGCCGGCCACGCGCAGGCGGTCGCCGGAGTGGACGCCGGCGGGGATGCGCACGTCGACGGTCTCCTGGGAGGTGACGCGGCCATCGCCGTGGCAGGTGTGGCAGACGTTGCGCAGGCGGCCGGTGCCCTCGCAGCGGGGGCAGCTGAGGTTAAAGCGCATGGCGCCGGCCTGCTGGCTGACCGTGCCGCTGCCGTTACAGCCCGGGCAGAGGATGTTGCCGCCGCCGGATTGGCCGCTGCCGTGGCAGGTGGCGCACTGTTCCTGGCGGGCGATGTTGAGCTTGACCTGGGTGCCCTTCATGCTGCGCCAGAAATCGATGCTGAGGGTGTATTCGAGGTCGGCGCCCTTTTCCGGCTGGCGCTGGGCGCGGCGGTTGCCGCCGAGGAACTGGCTGAAAAGGTCACTGAACTTGGAGCCGCCCCCCTGCTGTCCAAAGTCCTCCGGCTTCATGCCTCCCCGAGCGCCTCCCGCGGCGCCGGTAAATATGTCGGTGAAATCGAAACCATCGAAACCGAATCCAGCCCCCGGTCCCTGCGGACCGCCCGCGCCGGGGAAGCCTGTCTCCGAATAGAAACCGAACTGATCGTACATCTGACGCTTCTTGGCGTCGCTCAGCACATCATAGGCTTCCTGAACGTTCTTGAAACGGTCCTCAGCCGCCTTGTCGCCAGGGTTGACGTCGGGATGGTGCTTACGCGCCAAACGGCGGTATGCCTTGCGGATTTCATCCTCCGCCGCGCCGCGTTTGATCCCAAGCGTTTCGTAGTATTCGTGTTTCGGTTTCATGGCCGGCGCCGGGGAGATTCGCCGCCTCTCCCCGGTCCTCCCTTAGTCACGCTGATGGTTACTTCTTGTCGTCGACGTCGACGAACTCGGCGTCAACGACGTTGTCGGCCGGCTTGGCGCCGCCACCAGGAGCAGCGCCCGGCGTTCCCTGGCCAGGTCCGGCACCGGCGCCCGCCGCGTCGCCGGTGGGCGGAGCGGCAGCCTTGTACATCGCCTCGGCGAGTTTGTGCGAACCGGTGGTGAGCTTGTCCATGGCGGCCTGGATCTTCTCCTTGCCGCCTTCCTCAATGGCTTTCTTGGTTTCGGCCACCGCCTCTTCGACGGTCTTGGCCTCGGCTTCACCGATCTTGTCGCGGTGTTCGCGCAGCATCTTCTCGACGTTGTAGACCATCGAGTCGGCCTGGTTGCGTAGTTCGATTTCTTCCTTGCGCGTGCGGTCGTCGGCTGTATGAGCCTCGGCGTCGCGGGCCATCTTGTCCACTTCGTCCTTGCTCAGGCCGGAGCTGGAGGTGATGGTGATCTTCTGCTCGTTGTTGGTGGCGCGGTCCTTGGCGCTGACGTTGAGGATGCCGTTGGCGTCGATATCGAAGGTGACCTCGACCTGCGGGACGCCGCGCGGGGCCGGGGGAATGCCGACCAGTTGGAAGACGCCGAGGAGGCGGTTGTCGCGGGCCATGGCGCGTTCGCCCTGGTAGACCTTGATCTCGACCGAGGTCTGGTTATCGGCCGCCGTGGAGAAGACCTCGCTTTTGCGTGTGGGGATGGTCGTATTGCGCTCAATGAGCTTGGTGAAGACGCCGCCGAGGGTCTCGATGCCGAGCGAGAGCGGGGTGACGTCGAGCAGCAGGACGTCTTTCACCTCGCCCGCCAGCACGCCGCCCTGCACGGCGGCGCCGACGGCGACCACCTCGTCCGGGTTCACCGTCTTGTTCGGTTCCTTGGCGAACAGTTCGCGCACCAGGGCCTGGACACGCGGGATGCGCGTGGAGCCGCCCACCATCACCACTTCGTCAATCTGCTGCGGCGTCAGCCCGGCGTCGGCCAGGGCCTGCTTGGATGGGCCGAGGGCCTTCTGCAGGATGTCCTCGATCATCTGCTCGAACTTGGCGCGGGTGATCTTGAGCACGAGGTGCTTGGGACCGGTGGCGTCGGCGGTGATGAAGGGGAGGTTGATCTCGGTTTCAAGCAGCGTGGAGAGCTCGATCTTGGCCTTTTCGGAGGCTTCCTTGAGGCGCTGCAGGGCCATCTGGTCGTGCGAGAGGTCGATGCCCTGCTCGCGCTTGAACTCGTCGATGATCCACTCAATGAGGCGCTGGTCGACGTTGTCGCCGCCGAGGTGGGTGTCGCCGTTGGTGGACTTCACTTCGACCACGCCGTCGCCCACTTCCAGGATCGAGATGTCGAAGGTGCCGCCGCCGAAGTCGAACACGGCGATGACCTGGTCCTTCTTCTTGTCGAGGCCGTAGGCGAGCGCGGCCGCGGTGGGCTCATTGATGATGCGCATCACCTCAAGGCCGGCGATCTTGCCGGCGTCCTTGGTGGCCTGGCGCTGGGCGTCGTTGAAGTAGGCTGGGACGGTGATGACGGCCTTGGTGACTTTCTCGCCGAGGTAGGCCTCGGCGGCCTCCTTGAGCTTGGTGAGGACCATGGCCGAGACCTCCGGCGGCGACTGCTTGTTGCCGCTGACGTCGATGCGCGCGTCGCCGTGGTCGCCGGAAACGATCTTGTAGGGGACGAGCTTGGTTTCCTGGTTGACCTCGTCATACCGGCGGCCCATGAACCGCTTGATCGAATAGATGGTGTTTTCCGGGTTGGTGACAGCCTGGCGCTTGGCCACCTGACCCACCAGGCGCTCGCCGGATTTGGCGAATCCGACCACCGATGGGGTCGTGCGCCCACCCTCCTGGTTGGGAATGACGACAGGCTGGCCGCCTTCCATCACGGCGACCACGCTGTTGGTCGTTCCTAAATCGATCCCGATGATCTTGCTCATGACTTGCGATAACCTCCCTGGCAGGAGTCCCGTTTCGGCGGGCTCCGGCGGCTGAACCGTCCCAAAATCTGTTGGCATCGGCACAGGCCGACTGCCGCCTACTGCATGATCGGCGGTTTCGGCGTTCCGATTTAGCCTGCTCCTATTATTTAGCTTGAGTGGATTACTGTCAAGTTCTGCCGCTTAAGCTTGCATACTCACCGTAGCAGACCGGCTCCGAAAGGTGTTCCTGGTTTCGGTTTAAATCATTGTATATATTTGACTTATAATTGCAGAACGAACGGGACCGCTTGGTGACGAGGGAGGGCTGAACATGTGCGGACGGGAAGGAGGGCGGAGCCATTTGCTGTAGAGGGTGGAAGCAAGGGTGAGCCGCGGAGTTGGGGGAACGGTTTCAACGGTCTGTGGGGTGGGGAGGGGAGCGGGTCGCTTGCGCCCACTTCCAGGTGGTGCCTTGGGTGCGTAAGTCCTTTGAACGCTTGGTATTGCAGTTGCTGAGAAGAAGCCCTACCCTAACGAAGTAGCTTCACGGGAAAGGGATATATGACAGCATCACTTCGCCTCACGCTGTGCCTGTTTACCGGCGCATTGCTGGTTGCGCAAGACACGGCCCGGCTGACGGGTAGCGTGACTGACCAGACCGGTTCGGCCATTCCTGGGGCAACCGTTGAACTACGGTTGCCAGGCGGAACGGGGGTGTTGGCAACGACTTCGACGACGGCCGAAGGATTGTTCTCCTTTATTGGCCTGCGCCCGGTGTTTGTGGATGTGACCATCACCTCGACGGGGTTCCAGAAGCAGACGCTGCGCAATCTGAAGCTCGACTCGGGCCGTGAAACGAGCCTGCCGTCGATCAAGCTTGAGGTAGGCGCGGTGACCGAGAGTGTCGAGGTGACCGGGACGATCCAGTCGGTGCAGACGACGAACGCGGAGATTTCGAACACGGTGTCGATGGACCAGGTGAGGCGGCTGCCGGTGTTGAACCGCAGCGCGCTGGCGCTGATCCAAACGCAGGCCGGCGTACTGACCAATGGACGGACGACGACCGTGATCAACGGCATGCGCACGCCGTTTGCGAACTCGACCTATGACGGCATCAACGTGCAGGACAACTACATCCGGTCAAACGCGTTGGACTTCCAGCCGAACCGGCTGTTCCAGGACCAGGTGGCCGAGGTCACCGTGATCACGTCGAATGCCGCGGCTTCGTTTGGGGGTGGCGCGGCGCAGGTGGCCTTTGTGAGCCCGTCGGGCTCGAACGAGCTCCATGGATCGGCTTACTGGTACAACCGCAACAGCAAGCTGGCGGCGAACACATGGTTCAACAACCAGGCGAGGTTGCCGCAGGCGTTTCTGAACCAGAACCAGGGCGGCGGGACGCTGGGGGGGCCGATCAAGAAGGACAAGCTGCTGTTCTATTTCAACTGGGAATCGTTCCGTCTGAATCAACAGAGCTCGGTGAACCGCACCGTGCTGACCGACACGGCGCGCCAGGGGATTTACACCTACCGCGATACGAGCGGCGCGGTGCGGCAGACGAACCTGCTGCAGCCTGGGCAAGGTGCCGACGCCGGACAAGATCAACAACTTCCGGTTGGGGGATTCAAGCGAGGCGTTGCGGCGAAACACGGCGGGCTATAGCTTTTTGGCGCGCAACAACACGAAGCGGGACAACCTGCTGGCGAAGGTGGATTTTCTTGCTACGACCAAGCATACGGTTGCCGGCACATTCTCTTGGAACCAGGAGCGGGTGGACCGGAATGACCAGGGGAACGACTACTCGACGGCTCCGAAGGTGTACACAGACACGAGCCGGCCGCTGGTGTCGCTGAACTGGCGCAGCGCGCCGGGGCCGCGGCTGACCAACGAGCTTCGCGGAGGGTTCTTCTTTTCGCCGACACAGTTCATCACCGATGAGGAGTTTGGCTCGGCCATTGTCACCAACTTCGTGTTTTCGAATCCGTTGAACACGTTCCGCAATCAGGGGCGGTACACCGATACGTACTCGTTGCAGGACAACGCGAGCTTTACGACGGGCCGGCATCAATTCCAATTTGGCTATCAATATCAGGGGATTCGCGCGAATCCTTACAACGAAGCGGCGACGATACCCACGTACAACATCGGCATCGGAACCGGCAATCCGGCGATCAGCGCGGCGCAGTTGCCCGGTATCAGTTCGAATGACCTGACGGCGGCCAACAACCTGTTTGCTTCGCTGGCGGGATACATCACCAGTTACACGCAGAACTTCCAGGTGAAGGACCGCACAAGCGGTTTCGTGGCCGGACAGCCCAGCGTGCGGAATTACTCCTTGAACAATCATGCCGTGTATTTCCAGGACAACTGGAAGGTGCGGCCGCGGCTGACTCTGAACGTGGGTGTGCGCTGGGACTATTGGTCGCCGGTGGATGAGCGCGATTCGCTGTTCCTGTTGCCGGTGCTGGGAAGCGGGCAGTCGGCTGAAACGGCGCTGCTGAATCCCGTTGGCACGCTGGATTTCGCCGGGCGTTCGGCGGGGCGTCCTTTTTACAAGCGCGATTTGAACAACTTTGCGCCGAACGCCGGCTTGGCCTGGGACATTTTCGGCGACGGCAAGACCTCGCTGCGCATGGGCTATTCGATCAGCTATGTGAATGACGAGATGATCACGTCGATCGGCAACAGCGTAGGCACCAACGACGGATTGACTTCGACCTCGCAACGCACGAATCTATCGGCGCGCGCGAGCAGCCTGCCGCAAGTCGTGGTGCCGGCGTTCAAGGTGCCGCGGACGTTTGCCGACAACAACGCGCTGAATTCGCAGGCGGCTTTGGGCATGCCGGATCCGAACCTGGTGACGCCGTATGTGCAGCCGTGCAACATCGGCATCCAGCGCGAGGTGAAGGGTTTCGTGGTGGAAGCGCGCTACGTGGGTAATCACGGCACGAAGCTGTGGCGTGCCTTTGACTTCAATCAGATCGACATCAATTCGAACGGATTCCTGGACGACTTCAAGCGCGCCGTGAACAATGCCACCCTGGCGCAGGCGGCCGGGCGCGGATTCCAGCCGGCCTACAACGCTGCCGTGCCGGGCAGCCAGCAGTTGCCGGTGTTCGCGCGGCTGGCCAGCGGCGGGTTGCTGACCAACGCGACGATTGTGAATCTGATCCGGCAGAATGCCCCCGGCGAACTGGCCAATACCTATGTGATCAACCGGCTTCAGGGCAACGTGAACTTCTACGCGAACTCGAATGCGCTAGGCACGAACCTGATGACGAACTACTCGAATTCGACGTATAACGCGCTGCAGTTTGACGTGAGGCGGCAGGTGAGGTCGGGGCTATTTCTGCAGGCGAACTACTCGTACTCGAAGGTTCTCAGCGATTCGCTGGGGATACGCAGTCGCGGTTTGAAGCGTTTCTGGACAAGAACAACGCCAAGATCGAGCGCGCCCGCGCCCCATTCGACCTGACGCACCAAATGAAGGTGAACTACGTGTATGATCTGCCGTTCGGCAAGGGCCGGACGTTTGAGGCCTCCGGCGCGTGGGATCGGATCGTGGGCGGCTGGACTCTCTCCGGCTGGTACACGTGGCAGAGCGGCACGCCGTTCAGTGTGTTGAGCGGACGCGGCACATTGAACCGCGGCGGGCGCTCAGCCGGCAACACAGCCATTACGACCCTCACGAAGCCGCAACTGGACGACGTTCTGAGTTTCCGCATGTCGCCGGCCGGGCCGTACATGGTGGCGTCGACGGCGGTTGGCGCCGACGGGCGCGCGGTGGCCGCCGATGGCGCCGCGCCGTTCTCCGGCCAGGTGTTCTTCCAGCCGGGAGCTGGTGAGTTGGGCAGCTTGCAACGGCGCATGTTCTCCGGGCCTTCGGGCTGGAACATGGATATGTCGTTGCAAAAGAAGGTCCGCTTCACCGAGCGCACGAGCCTGGAGTTGCGCATGGAGACGTTCAATACGTTCAACCATCCGACGTTCGATATCGGCGACCAGACGGTGACGAGCGTGAACTTTGGCCGGATCACGGCGAACCTGTTCGGGCGGCGGCTGGTGCAGTTGGGGGCGTATTTGCGCTTTTAGGCGAACCGCTCCCTCACGGCCGCGCTCAGCCTTTTCCTCGCGGGTGTGCCTTGTCGTACACCCGCATCAAATCCGTCAGGGCGACCTGCGTATAGCGCTGCGTGGTGGAGAGCTGCGCGTGGCCGAGGAGTTCCTGGATGGTGCGGAGGTCGGCGCCATCGGCGAGCAGGTGGGTGGCGAAGGCGTGGCGGAGGGCGTGGGGGTGGAGGCTGGAGTCGCCGGCGAGGAGCATGGAGTAGAGCTTGACGAGGGTGCGCATGCTGCGGTCGGAGAGGCGTGTGCCGCGGTGGTTGACGAAGACGGCGGGTTCGCCGGGCTTGGCGCGGCGGGCCTCGAGCCAGAGTTCGATTGATTCGGCGGCTTTGGAGCCATAGGGGACGAGGCGTTCCTTGCGGCCCTTGCCGCGGACGCGGAGGATGCGTTCGGTGCGGTCGACGTCGGTGAGGTTGAGGCCGGCGAGTTCGCTCACGCGGAGGCCGCAGCCGTAGAGGATTTCAAAGACGGCGCGGTCGCGCTCAGGGAACGGACGTTCGAGCTTGCCGGCGGCGACGTCGTCGAGAAGGCGGTTGGTCTGTTCGGCGCCGGGGACTTCGGGGAGGCGCTTGGGCATTTTGGGGGTGGAGAGGAGCTTGGCGGGGTTGGAGGTGACGGCGCCTTCGCGGAGGAGGAACTGGTAGAAGGTGCGTACGCTGGCGAGCTTGCGGCGGATGGAGGTGACGGCGAGGCCGCGCTCATAGAGCGAGCTGAGCCACTGGCGGAGAGCGGTGAGGTCGGGTTCGGCGCCGCCGTCGAAGAAGGCGCAGAAGTCGCGCAGGTCGATTGAGTAGTTGCGCAAGGTGTGCGGCGAGGCGTTCTCGCGGCGGAGTTCGTCGAGGAAGCGCTCACTGAGCGGGGACAGCGAGATACTCATCGAGCGCCTCCTGGGCGCGGCGGCAGACTTCGGCGTGGCGGGCGCGCTTGTCGTGCTTCAGGCGTTTTTTTGCGGCTTCGTCGAGCTGGGGGAGCAGGTCGAAGGTGATGTTGGCGGGCTGGTAGTGGCGCGGGTCGGCGCCGGAGACGTAGCGGCAGAGGGAGCCGAGGGCGGTGGCGGCGGGCAGGGGCTTAAGCTCAGCGCCGCGTTCGAGGGCGGCGGCGTTGCGTCCGGCAAGGAGGCCGGTGGCGATGGACTCGACGTAGCCTTCGATACCGGCGATCTGGCCGGCGAAGAGGACGCGCGATTCGCGGCGCATCTGGAGGGTAGGCAACAGGACGGCGGGGGCGTTGATGTAGGTGTTGCGGTGGATCTGGCCGTAGCGGACGAATTCGGCCTTTTCGAGGCCGGGGATGAGGCGGAAGACGCGCTTCTGGTCGGGGTAGCGCAGGTAGTTCTGGAAGCCGACGAGGTTGTAGCTGTCGGCGCGGAGATTTTCCTGGCGGAGTTGGACGGCGGCGTAGGGCCAGCGTCCGGTGCGCGGGTCGGTGAGGCCGACGGGCTTCATGGGGCCGAAGCGGAGGGTGTCGGGGCCGCGGCGGGCGATCTCTTCAATGGGCAGGCAGGCTTCAAAGTACGGCACGTCGTCGGGGATGTGCGGCGTGTGGCTTTGGGCTTCGAGAAGCTCGGCGAGGAAGCGCTCGTACTCTTCCTTGTTGAAGGGGCAGTTGATGTAGTCGTCCGAGCCGTCCAAGGATTTGCCGTAACGCGAGGCCCGAAAGGCGATGGACATGTCGATGGAGTCGGCTTCGACGATGGGCGAGATGGAGTCGTAGAAGAAGAGCCGCTCGGTGCCGGTGAGGCGGGCGATCTCCTGGGCCAGAGCGTCGCTGGTGAGCGGTCCGGTGGCGATGATGACGATGCCGTCCTCAGGCAGCCGGGTGACCTCTTCGCGGCGGACTTCGATGCCGGGGGCGGATTCGATGGCGCGAGTGACTTCGGCGGCGAAGACTTCGCGATCGACGGTGAGGGCGTGGCCGGCGGGTACGCGGACCTGGGCTGCGATGCGGAGCAGGAGCGAATCCAGGCGGCGCAGTTCCTGTTTGAGGAGCCAGGGGGCGGAGTTCTCCGATTCGCTTTTGAGCGAGTTGGAGCAGACCAGTTCGGCGAGTTGTGTTGTTTTGTGGGCGGGGGTGGCGCGCTGGGGGCGCATCTCGTAGAGGACGGCGCGAGCCCCGGCACGAGAGACCTGCCAGGCCGCTTCGCTGCCCGCCAGACCGCCGCCTAAGATATGGATCATCCGGTTGTGGCTAGATGCGAACCTTGTCGTAATCGATGGGGTCGTTGACGAGGTGGTATTCGGGTTCGCCGTCCATCTGGAGGTAGTAGGTCTTGAGCGGAGTGCGCTCGAAGTCGGTCAACTGGCGGCGCGAGGCCTTGCCGCCGTCCCATTCGTAGACGGGCACCTCGTGCGGATTGACGGTGTCGCTCAAGCCGCGCTCCTTGGCGATGCGGAAGAGGTTGACGTTGCCCGGTTCATGGCCGCCGAGCCACATGCCGACCATGTCGAGGCGCAGCTTGTTCTTGGAGAACATGATGAGGTTCGTCATGTAGTCGTTGCCGATGCCGAAGCCGTTGCCGTCGCGGCCGTAGATGCCTTCGATGATGGCCAGGCCGGGCTTTGTGGTTTGAATGTGGTCGAGGGTTTTGTGGGCCCAGATCTCCTGGTTGATGGGGGCGAGCTCGGCCTTGCTTTGGTAGCGCGGATAGCCCTTGGAGATGTGGCCTTCGTAGAACTTGTTGACGACGCGCTCAACGTTGGGGTGGATGTTGGGCTTCATGTGGTCAGGCACGCCGGTGACCATGCGCCAGGCTGGGCAGAAGCGCACATAGGGCTTCACGACGAGGCCCTGCTCGTTCTTGGTGGAGAGCGTCATGCACATGCCGTGCGACTTCCACTTGGCGATGTTGAGCAGCCAGGTGTCGGGCTCGTTGAGCGGGGCGTAGTGGGGGATGTTGGTGTAGACGACGGGCTCGGGCACCTTCGTCCAGTTCATCTCGTAGCTTTCCAGGAAGTTGCGGTCGCGGCGGTCGGGCTCGTTGCAGATGACGCCGTGACGGTCGTTGACGTCCATCATGCCGCGGTAGTTCCAGGCGTGGAAGTTGTTGGCTTCGAGGAAATGGAATTTCTTGAGGCCGAGTTCCTTGAGGCCCATGAGGATGCCTTCGTAGAACTGCGGGTCGGTGCCGGTGCCCCAGTTTTCTTCATCGGGGCGGTTGCGGCTGCGGACGTTGGTGCAGTTGGGCTTGAGGATGACGCGGTGGGAGACGGGGATGCCGGGGGCGCCGTCCTGGGGGACGAAGACCTCGCGGGCAAACTGCAGCCCGGCGTTGAGCTTGGCCGCGTTGTCGAACTTGTGTTTCACGCGCGTGCGCATGATGAACACGGCGTTGGGGTTGGACTCGACGAACGGGTTCACCCCGAAGAAGGACTTGCCAATGCGGGGCGCGGCGGCCAGTTGGCCGGCGGTGAGAGCGCCCGCGCCAAGCGGCAGGGCCGCTCCGGAGGCGAGAAAATTTCGACGGCTCAGCATAGTGGATCCCAGCTCCTGTGCTTTCAGTCTACCCGAAGACGACAACGCCCATGCGGCCGAGTTCAGGGAGGAAGACCTCGGTCATGGCCTCGCGGCGCTTGGCTTCCAGCGGCTTTTCCGGAGCGCCGGGAGCGTGGAGTGTGGCGGTCTTGAAATTGCCGCGGACGCGCAACTGGACATCGTAGATGCGCTGGCGGCCGTAGTTCATGAGGGTGGCGATGCTCTGCGTTCCGCGGCGGGAGGCGGTGTAGACGACGGTGCCGGCGTTCCAGGCGCGCACGGGGCGATGGCGGTAGGTGACCAGGTCGAGCACGTCGAGGGCGAACTCGCTGGGGTCGGCGACGGGGTCGATGTAGGCAACCACCTGGCCTTTGCCGAGGGCATAGAAGACGCGGTCGGTCTGTTCCTTGACGGGCTTCATGCCGGGGACGCGCCACCAGGCCTTGTCGCCGGGGGCGTCGACGACGAGGATGGCTCCGGCGCGGGCGTGGGCGAGGAGTTTCTGGCGGGCGGCAGGGGCGGGATCGTGGACGCCGACGGCGACCATGCAGAGGCAGTCCGGCGTGGGCGCGGGGATGGCATCGCCGCGGACGAGCTTTTGCGAGCAGCCGCGGCGGAACATGAGGTTGGCGTGCTCCTGCGATTCGCCGTCGTCGACAAGCATGGTGATCGTGGGCAGCAGGGGGTGGCCAAAGAGGGGTTAGTTGGCGGCGAGCCAGGCGGCAAACTCACCGAAGCTCTTCCAGGCGGCCAGCGCGGCGGCATCGTTGGCGGCCAACTGGCGGCGGAAGCGCTCATCGGGGGCGGCGATCCAGTTGCCGCCCATGGCGCGAGCCTCCATGAGGCCCATTTCGAGCGACTCATAGGGCACCATGCGGCTGGCATCAAGGCCGGCTTCCTTGTTGGGCTGGTAGCCGAGGATGACGGGCTTGGCCGGGTGGAGCGCCTTTTGGCAGACGACGACCCAGGCGTTGGAATCGATCCACGGATCGCGGCTGGCGCTGCCGGTTTCCTCGACCCAATCGACGCGCGTGCCCGGGGTGCGAATGCCGGGCCAGAGGACTTCGTTATAGGTGGAGGAGATGCCTGCGGGGAGTTTGGCGTCGGGGGCGGCGCCGATGACGGCCTCCACGCCCGCCTGCTGGAAGAGGGCCTCGGGGCGCGGTTCGTTCTCCGGCCAGCGAACCATGAGTGAGTGCAGCGCATCGAGAGGCATTCTGATACGCAGTATAGCGTTCCGGAACGCGGGGAACGGGCTTCAGCAGGCCCAGTGTCAGCAGGCCCAGAGCGCCTGCTGCTGTTCGAGGCTCTTCAGCTTGGCGGCGAGCGTGGTGCGTTTGAGGCGGAGCAGTTCGGCTGCCAATTTTTTGTTGCCGTTGGTTTTGCGCAGGGCCTGCTCGAGGATACCCAACTCGATGCGGCCGACGGTGGCTTCAAAGTCGAGGCCCTCCTCGGGTAGCAGGATATAAGGCCGGGTGGCGGTGGCCATCGGTTTCGGCTCGGCCGAAGGAAGCGGGAAGTCGCCGGGCACGAGCACTTCACGGTTGCCGCTGAGGGCGATGGCCATTTCAACGGCGTTCTCCAACTGGCGCACATTGCCGGGCCAGCCGTAGCGCGAAAGGCGGTCGAGCGTTTCCGGGGCGATGCGCTTCACAGGCATCTCTTCCTGGCGGCAGACCTTTTCGATGAAATACTGCGTGAGCAGTTGGACATCGCGGCCGCGTTCGCGCAGGGCGGGCATCACGATCGGGACGACGTTGATGCGGTAGAAGAGATCCTCGCGGAAGGAGCCGTCGCGCACCTTGCGCTGCAGGTCGGCGTTGGAGGCGGCCACGACGCGGACATCCACCTTGATTGTTTCCGAGCTGCCGATGCGCTGGAACTCGCGCTCCTGCAGGACGCGCAGCAGCTTGGTTTGCAGCTCCAGCGGCAACTCGCCGATTTCGTCGAGGAAGAGGGTGCTCTTATGGGCCTGCTCAAAACGGCCGATGCGGTTCTGCACGGCCCCGGTGAAGGCGCCCTTGACGTGGCCGAACAGTTCGGCTTCGAGCAGGTTTTCCGGTAGCGCGCTGCAGTTCACCGCCACCATGGGCAGGTGGGCACGGCCGCTGGCCATGTGGATGGCGCGGGCGGCCATCTCTTTGCCTGTGCCCGTTTCGCCGTGGATGAGGACGGTGCACTTGCGGTTGCCGATGAGGCGGATGACATCGAGGACGCGGTGAATGGCCGCGCTTTCGCCGACCAGGGCGCGCCGCCAGGGCTCGGCGGTTTCGCTCAAGCGCCACACCGATTCGCGCATGCGGGCATGATCGAGCAACGCATCGAGGCGCTCGGGGGCCACGCGTTGATCCATCGGCTCGCGCCACACATCAAACGCGCCGAGGCGGATCAAGCGGGCCACGGCGTCGTCGGTCAAGGCGGCGTCGTGAATGACGACGGGCAGGCCGGGGCCGACACGCTGGGCTTCTTCCAGCGACGCTTCGGCTGACCAGTCACGACAGGGAAAGCTGGCCAGCGGGGCATCGTAGCGGCCCATGCGAAAACGAGCGATGGCCTCGACCGGATCGGGGGCGAATTCGACGGCTGCTCCGGCGGGGTTATCGCGGTCTTCCATGCTGCGGATTCGCGCGTCGCCGCCGGAATGGGTCAAACCGGCTTCGGGGAGCAGCCAGAGAAGGCGGATCCTGTGCGTCGCGGGAATCGGTTGTGCTGCCATAGTGTGGCGTTTACTCCTGAGCTCGAAACTTGTCCATCCATCGGACAGCTACGACGAATTATTAACGCCACCCACGCTTAAATGTGCACCTACTCCCCTCTAGCCTCTCCCGGGTGAAATACGACCTGCTCCACCACCTTGAACCAGCATGGGAGCAGGGCAACAGCCAATAAAACAAACGTCAGGCATGGCCCCGTGAGGACCCATTGCTTTCCTTTCGGCGCCTTGTACACGTTCCGCAATCAACTCACGAATCATGGTGACAAAGCGCGGGTGATGACCGACGGTGCCGGCGCGGGCCATGGTCAAACCGAGCTCGTCGCACAGATGTTTTGCTTCGTAGTCGAGGTCATACATGACCTCCATGTGATCGCTGAGGAAGCCGATGGGGGCGATGACGACGCTGTTGCCGCCCGCGGCGGCGATTTCCTTGAGGGCATCGCCGATGTCGGGATCGAGCCAGGGCTGGGTGGGCGGTCCGCTGCGGCTCTGGTAGACGAGGCGCCAGGAGTCACGGCCGGCCAGCTGAGCCACGAGGCCGCAGGCTTCGGTGAGCTGGCTGACGTAGCGGCAGTTCTCCGACATGCTGAGGGGGATGCTGTGGGCGGTGAACAGGAGCGGAGCGCTGTCGCGGAGGTTATCGGGCAGGCCGGCGTAGGCATCGCGCACGCGTTCGCCCATGGTTTCGAGGAAGCCGGGGTGGTTGTAGAAGAGCCGCAGGCGGACCACTTCGGGGGCGCCTTCGCCCACGGCGGCCTGGGCTTCGGCGATGTTGTCGAGATACTGGCGGCAACTGGAGTAGCTAGACCAGGCCGAGGTGATGAAGGCGAGGGCGCGTTTGACGCCGTCGGCCTTCATCTGGCGCATGGTGTCGGCGAGATAGGGCTGCCAGTTGCGATTGCCGAGGTAGATGGGGAGGTGAGGTCCGTGGGCGGCCAGTTCGACGCGCAGGGCGGCTATGAGGGTGGCAACCTGCTCGTTGATGGGACTCTTGCCGCCGAAGTGGTAATAGTGCTCGGCGACCTCTTCGAGGCGTTCGCGGGGGATGCGCCTTCCGCGGGTGACGTTTTCGAGGAAGGGCATCACATCTTCGGGCTTTTCGGGCCCGCCAAAACTCACAATGAGCAAGGCGTCGTATTCCATAGGCATCTACAAAGTTACACTGATAGTCAAATGGTTCCCTATACGTTGGAAGGCGCCTCGATGCTCCACCAGATGTTCCGCATCCGCTGGAGCGCCTGGAAGACACTGGACGAGCAGAAACAGAAAGCGCTCATCGCCGAGGCGCAAGCCGTATTGATTGGGATGCAGGCCGAGGGCACCTCGTTCTATTCGATGATCGGGCACAAGGGCGATTTGCTGTTCGTGCACTTCCGCCCGGCGCTGGATGCCTTGAACGCGGCCGAGCTGAAACTAGCGCAGACGGGCCTCGCGGACTACCTAGAGCCGACGAGCTCATATTTGAGCGTGGTCGAGCTGGGGCTGTACGAGTCGACGCAGCGTATCAACAAAATGCTGGTCGACCGCGGGCTGCAGGCGGGTTCGGAGGAGTGGGACAAGGCGGCCAACGAGGAGTTGGAGCGGAGCAGGGTGGCGATGGCCCCGCGGCTGAACCCGGAGACGCCCGCGGCGCGCTACATCTGCTTCTATCCGATGGACCGGCGGCGCGGCGAGGATAAGAACTGGTACCAGGTGCCGCTGGGTGAGCGGGCGCGCATGATGCACGAGCATGGCATGGTGGGGCGCAAGTACGCCGGGATTGTGAAGCAGATCATCAGCGGCTCGATCGGGCTCGACGATTGGGAGTGGGGCGTGGACCTGTGGGCCGACGACCCGGTGCAGTTCAAGAAGCTGATCTACGAGATGCGCTTTGACGAGGTGAGCGCGGTGTATGCGCTGTTCGGGCAGTTTTTTATTGGCGTGCGGACGCAACCGGAGGAATTGGGAGAACTGCTTGCCGGGCGGCGTCCGTAGCACGAGGCTTCCCCGAAAGTGACGACGGTGGGGCTTGGTGCCGGTGTGCCCGCCGAATGGCAGTGCCGGGGCGAAGGGCTGTAGCCCTCAGCGGCCGAGCGTGTCGGCGAGCGAGAAGATGGGGAGATAGAGGGCGACGAGCACGAAGGCGACGAAGACGCCCATGAAGAGCATGATGGCCGGTTCGATGAGGGCGAGCGAGGCGGTCATGCGCGTGTTCACGTCTTCCTCGTAGAACTCGGCGACGCTGTTGAGCATGGCCGGGAGCGCGCCGGTGGATTCGCCGACCTCGATCATGTCGATGGCGAGGCCGGGGAAGACGCCGGTTTTCTGCAGCGCGCCGGAGAGCGGTTGGCCTTCCTTCACCGACTGGCGGGCCAGGGAGAGGGCTCGCTTGAGGGTCCGCGCGCCGAGCGATTCGCCGGCGGTTTCGAGGGCCTGGACGAGCGGGATGCCGCCGACCAGCAGCGTGGAGAGCACGCGGCCAAGCTGGGCCACCTGGTATTTGGTCCAGATCTCGCCGACGATGGGCAGGCGGCGCTGGATGGCCTCGAGTTGCTCTTTTCCACGATCCGTCTGCACCCACAGCCGGAAGGCGATGATCGCGCCAATGACCGTGCCGATGATGGCCAGGATGTAGTCGCGCGCGCCGGTGCCGACGGCGATCAACACCTGGGTCATGTAAGGCAGCTCGCTTTCGAGCGAGGAATATAGCTGGGCGAAGTTGGGGACTACGTAGGTGATCATGAACACGATGAGCGCCATGACCAGGACAATCAGGATGGCCGGGTACAGAAGCGAGACGACGATCTTCTTGCGCACGGTGAGGTTGAGGCGCTGGTAGCTGACGTAGCGTTCGATGACCTCGCCGAGGGAGCCGGATTTTTCGCCGGCCAGGATCGACGTGACGTAGATGGCGGGGAATACACGCTGGCGCGAGAAGGCCTCGCTGAGCATGGTGCCGTTGCGGACCTCGTCGCGGACGGCCTTGACGTGTTTGCCCAGTTTGGGATCGGTGAGGCGGTCGGCGAGCAGGTCGAGCGACTTCAGGATGGGCAGGCCTGCCCGCACGAGGGTGAGAAATTGCTGGTTGAAGATGAGGAACTTTTCGAGGTTGATCTTCTTGCTTCCGCCGCCGAGCCGGGCCGTGAGCCCGCCCCGCGCTTTGACGGAGTAGACGAGGAACCCCTGTTGCGTCATCCGTTCCCGCAGTTCTTTCTCTGAGCCGGCCTCGGCCACCTGCTGGCGGATCTCCCCTTTTCCGTCAGCGTATTTCAAAAGAAATTCCGCCATATTTATTTGGCCTCGTTTCCGTCGTCCTGGACGTCGACGATGGGGATGCCGGCGGGGGGCTGGAAGGTGAAGTGAGCGGGGGGGAACTTGACGTTGGCGCGTTCGAGGCTGAAGCGGAAGCGCATGAGAGAGCGATCGTGCCCTTTGACGGCCAGTTCGCGGATGGTGAAGTCTGTTGTCACGATGAATTCCACTTCGGTGTAGGGCGCCTTGCTGGACTTGGGCGCCGCCACGACATGATACTCCCCGTTCTCGGTGCGGTAGCGGAATTCGCGGAAGTCGCGCTGGAAGTCGAGGCGGCCCATGAGGAAGGCGAGAGGGGCTCGGAGATCGGCGCTTTCCTTGGTTTTGGTGCGTTCGACGCGGCCGGCGGAGGGGGAGTAAAACCAGGCATAGGTGCCGTCGGTGAGGAATACTTTACCTGCGGGTACTGTGTAATCCCACCGCATTTTGCCCGGTTTGGATAGAGTCAATTCCCCCGATTCAACTCGCGTCATGCGTCCTGGGCCTGCAAAAGACTGTTGGAAGAGAAATTGCATGGTCTTCGGTTGGTTGTAGTGTTGCTCAACAGACTTCAGCACCTGTTGAAAATCGGTCTGGGCAAAGCCAACCAGTGAGAGACCCAACATGAGAATGGACGCGGTCTGTACGCACTGCACATCTAGGTTGACGCAGGAAGTTGGTCAGGCGTGGACTGACTTTGACGGCCTGCAGACGCTTGCAGGGGAGGCCTGTTCGGAGAGTAAGCGATTGACTTGGAAAAAATTAGAATTGAGACCTAATTGTCGTGTCTCATTTGGCCGAAAGTACCTTGACTACCCCTCCACGTGGGTTCATGATGCAGGTAGGTCATGGATTGTAGTGCGGGAGGCAGATGAATGAACAGACCCGACCCCATGTCACCCCGTCACCCGGAGAGCACCGTCACCGTGCTTTCCGTCACACCCTCGGCTGAGGCTCAGAACCGTCTCAGTCACATTTTTGGACACACGAACTGGAAACTGGAGACCGTAGCCACCTGCTATGATGCCTTGCGCCGGTTGCGCGAAATGCATCCTGCCGTGGTGGTTTGTGAGCACAAGCTTCCCGATGGCGGCTGGCAGGACCTTCTCAATGGCGTGTTGGATATGCCGACACCGCCGAATGTGATTGTGACCGCGCCGGATGCCGACGACGTGTTGTGGTCGGATGTGCTGAACCGGGGCGGCTACGATGTACTGGCGAGGCCTTTTGACCGCGCCGAAGTGGTGCGCATCATCAGTCTGGCGTGGATGAACTGGAAGCAGACTTACCGCCGCGCGCCGGTGCGCGAAACGGCTTCGCTGGCCATGCCGACCTCGGCCTGACGCGACCGTTTCCAACTGAAGTAGAGAATCCCTCCAAACACCGCCAGCGGCGGCAGCAGAAGGATCCATACGCCCTGCCACAGGACGGCCAGCCGGGCCAGGCCCAGCGCTTCCGCCGTGCGCGCGCATTGCACGCATTGGAACAGGGCCAGGAGTGAGGTCATCGCGGGAGAGCCTCGCCGGTGCGGACGGCGTCGGGCAGGAAGCCGAGCAACAGCAGGGCAATAAAGAAGAAGGCCGGCATGAGGGTCCAGGCCAGCGTGCGGTGTTCCTCGGCCAGGTGCATGAACCAGGCGACGATGGAGCCGGCCTTTGCAAACGACAATCCCAGCAGCAGGGCCAGCATGATGGCCAGTGGTGTGTGGAGGTAGGCCAGGGCGACCTCAACGGCTGTCAGCACGAGCAGGAGCGCCCACACCAGCAGGTATTTCTTCATGGCTTCACCGCCGTGAGGTAGAGCAGGGGGAAGAGGAACATCCAGACGAGGTCGACAAAGTGCCAGTAGAGGCCGCCGACCTCGACGTCCTCGGTGGTGAAGCGGCCGAGGCGCACGCCTGTGCCCAAGACGCCGAGGTAGACGATGCCGCTGGCGACGTGGGCCATGTGGAGGCCGGTAAGTCCGAAGAACGCCGCGCCGAAGAGGGGCACGCCCCAGGGGTTGGCGGTGAGGGTGACGCCTTCGGCCATGAGGTGACGCCACTCGGTCATGTGGAGGGCGATGAAGGCGGCGCCGCAGAGGATGGTGGCGGCGATCCAGAGGGCGGTGCGGCGGCGGTCGCCTTTGCGCATGGCGTCAACGGCGATGACCATGGTGAGACTCGAGGTGAGCAGGACGAAGGTCATCAACGTCGAGAAGAGGATCCCCGGAGAAAAGTCGAAGGGCGCCGGCCATGTGGGCGAACCGATGCGAACGTAGGCGTAGCAGAGGATGAGCGTGGTGAAGGTGAGGGCGTCGCTCACCAGGAAGAGCCACATGCCGAGTTTCTTATGACTGGTTAAGACCGCGCCCAGAGCAGCAGACATAGCACCACCATCCACAAACCACCCAGAGTATGCCAATAGATGCGCGCCGCGGCGGCCGAGCCGGGCGTGGCGCGCCAGGCGTTCCAGGCGAGCGCGGCCACACCGCCGGCGACATGCGCGCCGTGAACGCCCGTGAGTACGTAGAAAAAAGCCGCCGCCGGGCCGCTCGCGAGCGACAGGCCGAGCGATTGCCAGGCCCACGCTTGTCCGGCGAGGAAGGCCGCGCCGAGCAGGGCGGCAGCGCCCCAACGGCGCATTTCCACCGCGGCGCTTGAGGCGGCCAGAAGCGCCGTGTTCAGCCAGAGGATGGCGGGCAGCACCAGGGGCGCCCAATCGCCGCCGATGCCGCGGCGGATGACGAGCGCGCTCGTCAGGGCGGAGAAGAGCGTGATCATGGCCCCGGTGGCGAGCCAGGCTCCGGTGGAGGCGACGCGCACGCGGACGGCGGCGCTCATGCGGATTCCTCGCGGGCGGGGGCGGCCTGCATCACGAAGTCCGTGTCATTGCCAGGCACGCTGTATTCGTAGGGACCGTGGGCGACGGCGACGGGCTGGCCGCCGAAGTTATCGTGCGGCGGAGGCGAGGGGACGCTCCATTCGAGCGTGGTGGCGTTCCAGGGATTCTGCGCCGCGCGCGCGCCGCGCCAGAGGCTCCAGATGAGGTTGAAGAGGAAGAGCAGTTGCACGGCGGCGACGGTGAACGAGGTGTGCGAGATGAAGGTGTGGAGGCGGGTGAGGTCAGAGAGGAACTCGAATTCCTTGAAGTCGGGGTAGCGGCGCGGATTGCCGGCGAGCCCGGCGACGTGCATGGGGACGAAGATGCCGTAGACGCCGAGGAAGGTGATGTAGAAGTGGATCTTCCCGATCGTCTCGTTGAGCATGCGGCCGAACATCTTGGGGAACCAGTAATAGGTTCCGGCGAACATGGCGAACACCGCCGCGACGCCCATGATGAGGTGGAAGTGGCCGACGACGAAGTAGGTGTCGTGGAGGTAGAGGTCCATGGCCGGCTGGCCGAGGAAGATGCCGGTGATGCCGCCGGCGACGAATAACGATACGAAGCCGAGGGCGAAGAGCATGGCGACGTTGAGGCGCAGTTGCCCGCCCCACAGTGTGCCGAGCCAGTTGAAGGTCTTGATGGCGCTGGGGACGCCGACGGTCATGGTGAGCACGGAGAAGGCGATGGAGGAGTAAGGGCTCATGCCGCTGATGAACATGTGGTGGCCCCAGACGACGAAGCCGAGGAAGGCGATGACGAGCATGGCGCCGACCATGGCCTTGTAGCCGAAGACGGGGCGGCGGGAGTTGACGCTGAGGATGGTGGAGATGAGTCCCATGCCGGGGAGGATGGCGATGTAGACCTCGGGGTGGCCGAAGAACCAGAAGAGGTGCTGCCAGAGGATGGGGGAGCCGCCGCTGTTTTTGAGGATGCGATCGCTGATGACGAGTCCGGTGGGGAGGAAGAAGCTGGTGCCGCCCCAGCGGTCGAGCAGGAGCAGGAGTCCGGCGGCGAGCAGGACGGCGAAGGCGAGCAGGCTGATGATGGCGGTGGTGAACCAGCCCCAGACGGTGAGGGGCATGCGGTCAAGCGTCATGCCGGGGGCGCGGAGTTCCATCACGGTGGCGATGAAGTTGATGGAGGTGAGCAGCGAGGCGATGGAGAAGAGGGCGATGGAGAGGATCCACATGTCCATGCCGTCGCCCTGGCCGGGGCCGGCGATCTGGCCGACGGCGGAGAGGGGCGGGTAGGCCGTCCAGCCGCCGAGCGGCGCGCCGCCGGGAACGAAGAAGGCGCCGAGGAGGACGAGCAGGGCCACGAGCGTGGTCCAAAAGCTGAGCATGTTGAGGCGGGGGAAGGCCATGTCGGCGGCGCCGATCTGAATGGGCAGGAAGAAGTTGCCGAAGCCGCCCTGGGGCACGGTGGTGAGGACGAAGAAGACCATGAGGGTGCCGTGCATGGTCATGATAGAGAGGTAGAGTTCGGGCGTCATGATGCCACCGGCGGCGCCGGTGGGCCAAAGCAGTTCGAAGAGCTTCACCTTCTTGTCGGGGTAGATGAGGTGGAAGCGCATGAAGACGCTCAGCAGGAGGCCGATCATGACGCTGACAAGCGAGAGGAAGTAGTACTGCTTGCCGATGACTTTGTGGTCAGTGGAGAAGATGCGTCCCAGCATTATTGCCCCTGTGCCTGCTGCAGTTGCGCGAGCGCGTCGCGTTCCCAGGCTGCGAATTCATCGGGCGGCATGACGATGAGCACGGTGCGCATCAGGTGGTGGCCGAGGCCGCAGAGTTCCGAGCAGGCGACCTCATAGGTGCCGGGCACGTCGGCCTGGAAGCGGAGAGGGATGACCATGCCGGGGACGAGGTCCTGTTTGAGGCGCAGTTCGCGGACGAAGAAGTTGTGGATGACGTCGCGGCCGCGGAGCATGACCTCGACGGGGCGTCCGGCGGGGACGCGAAGGGCGGCGGTGACGATGTCGTCCTTGCCGGCGGGGTCGCGTTCGTCCTGGCCGAAGGGATTGCCGGTGGCGTCATTGATCTGGCGCACGTCGAGTTTGGCGTACTTGCCGTCGGGTCCGGGGTAGCGGAAGCTCCAGGAAAACTGTTTGGCGAGGGCTTCCACGCGGAGGGCGTTGGGGGCGGGGGCGCCGAGGTGGACCTGGGTGAAGATGCGCGTGGAAAGGAACACGGCGCCGAGGAAGAGGACGGCGGTGGCGGCGGTCCAGATGACTTCGAGGCGGTTGTTGCCGTGCGAGTATTCCGACTTCGTGCGGCGCCGGGCGCGGAGGATGACAAAGCCCAGCGCGGCTTGCGCGACAAGGAAGATGCCGCCTGTGAGCAGAAGCGTGAGGTGGAACTGCGAGTCGAAATTACGCGCGTGCTCATTGATGGCCGGCGGGAACCACTCGCGGGCCAGGAACATGCCGGCTGTGACGATGGCCAGCACCCAGATGAAGATGCTCAGGAGCATGAGGGGGAATCGACTATCCTAGCGAAGTTCGTCTGCTTCTTGGCAGCGCCTAGTTTCTGGGCAGAGTGATGCGGAACATGGCGCCCTGGCCGCTGGGCCGGTTCGAGGCGGCGATCTCGCCGCCATGGCGGGCGACGATGGTCTGCACGATGTGGAGGCCGAGGCCGCTGCGCTTGGCGCGCGTGGAGAAGTGCGGTTCAAAGATGCGCGGCAGGATTTTCGGTGAGATGCCGGGGCCGGAGTCTTCAACCAGGATCTCAATGCCGCGCTCGGTGCCGCGGGCGGTGATGGCGACGGTGCCGTCGCCCTCCATGGCCTGGCCGGCGTTGAGAAAGAGATTGGTGAAGACGCGTTCCCAGGCCGCCGGGTTGCCGCGCAGGCGCAGGCCGGATTCGATCTGGCGCGTGAATTCGATCGTCGGGCCCTTCACCGCCTGGCGGAAATCGCGGGAACACTCGATGGCCATGTCGAGGATGAGATCCAACTCGAGAGCGGCGAGGGTGCTTTCGTGAAAACTGGTGAGCATGCGCGCCCCGCGCTGCACGCTGCGGCGGATGGTGCCGGCCAGTTTGGCGTGTTTGGGATCAGCGGCGATCAGTTCCGCTGAATCTGAAATGGTCTCCAACACGTTCCGCAAATCATGCACGAGGCCCTCAAGTGTCAAATCGGGCGCCGGTTGCATCGCCATGGCAGGTCTACCCCGTTCCGTTCGCCGCTACGCGGTGATCTGCCGCAGTGTAGCGTAAAATTCCGGGAACGACACGCTGGCCGCTTCGGCGTTGTCGACGGTGGTGTCGCCATCGGCGGCGAGGGCGGCGACGGCAAAGGCCATCGCGATGCGGTGGTCGCCGAAACTGTCGACCTCGGCGGCGCGGAACTTCTGCTTGCCGGGAATGCGGAAGCCGTCGTCGTAGACCTCGATGCTGACGCCCATGCGCTGCATGTTCTCTGCGACGGTGGCGATGCGGTCGGTTTCTTTCACGCGCAGTTCGCGGGCATCCTTCACGACGAGGCCGTCGCGGCTCACGGCGCCAAGGACGCTCAACACGGGGATCTCGTCGATGAGCGCCGCCGTGGTGGCGCCGCTGATGAGGCCGCCCTTCACGTCGCCGCCGGTGACGAGCAGGTCGCCCACGAGTTCGCCGGAGACCTCGGCGAGGTTCATCACGCGCAGTTTGGCGCCGGCGGCCATGAGCCAGTCGAGCAGGGCCGAGCGCGAGGGGTTGAGGCCGACACCCTGGATCATGAGCTTGGAGCCGGGGACGATCATGGCGGCGACGAGGAAGAAGGCGGCCGAGCTGAGGTCGCCGGGCACGGAGAGTTCGCGGCCCTTAAGACGCGCTGGACCTTTCACGGTGATGATGCCGCCGTTAAAGTCGATGGCGGCGCCGAATTCGCGCAGGGCGAGCTCGGTGTGGTCGCGTGTGCTGATCTTCTCCACCACGGTGGTGTCGCCTTCGCAGTGAAGGCCGGCCATGAGGACGCACGTTTTCACCTGGGCCGAGGCCATGGGCGGCTCATAGCGCATGGGCTTCAGTTTGCGGCCGTGGATGGTGAGGGGAGGGAAGCGGCCGTCGATGGCTTCGATCTCAGCGCCCATGAGGGCGAGCGGCTTCATGATGCGGTCCATCGGGCGGCGGGCGAGCGACTCATCACCGGCGATACGCGAGGTAAATTTCTGGGCCGCGAGTACGCCGCTGAGCATACGGATGGTGGAGCCGGAGTTGCCCGCGTCGAGGTCGCCCGCCGGGGCCTGCAAACCGTCGAGACCGCGGCCTTCGATCACCAGCGCGCCATCTTCGCGCCGCTCCGCCTTGACACCCATGGCGCGCATGCAACCGAGGGTCGACTGGCAATCGGCGCCGGTGGAATAGTGATGAATCGTGCTTGTGCCTTCGGCGATGGAGGCGAGGATGCCGTAGCGGTGGGAGATGCTTTTATCGCCTGGCAGGCGGATGGTCCCTTCCAGCCGGGCGGCCGGAGTGATGATCTGTTTCATGAGGGGAAGCTCTTATCTTAGCAACTGCGTTTCCGGCGGCACGGCGCGTGGCGCGGCCGCGGAGGCGTGATCTGGCGTGCGTTGCGGCGGCCTAGTTGAACTTCGGCGCGTAGTAGCCTTTGCGGGCTCGCACCGAGTAGTCCTTGCGGTTCTTCACGCGGATGTTGACCTCGTGATACTCGCCGTCGGCGCGCAGCGGTTCAGGGCGGTAGAGCACGCTGTACTGGTGGCGCATCTCGTTGGCGATGTTCTCAAACGACTGGGCGAGGTCTTCCACTTTGAACGGGAAGAAGGTGAGGCCGCCGGTTTCGGAGGCGAAATATTTGAGCACCTTGTCGCCGTCGGTCTGAATGCGCGTGATGTTGGTGGAGATGCCGTAGACGACGACGTCGGCTTTGTGGGCCATTTCGAGGGCCTGGTCGCGCGTGTAGCGGGATTGGGTGTCTTCGCCGTCGGAGATGATGATCATGGCGCGGCGGTATTTGTGGCGCGGCTGGTCCTGGCCGAGCTTGTCGCGGCAGGCAAAGAAGATGGCGTCGTAGAGAGCCGTGCCGCCGCCGGGGCGCATCTCGCGGATGGCCTTCTCGAGTGCATCGAGGTCGCCGGTGAGGTCGGAGACGGTCTCGGGCGAGGTGTCGAAGCTGACCACCACGGCTTTGTCCTGTGCCGGGCGCATGACGCTCTTGAGGAACTCGACGGCGGCTTCCTGCTGGAAGCGGAAGCGGTCGCGGATGGAGTTGGAGGTGTCGATGAGGATGGCGAGGCGGAGGGGGAGGTCGCTTTCCCGGACGAACTCGAGGATCTGCTGGCGGTTCTTGCCCTCGAACACCTCGAAGGTTTCCTGGTCGAGATCGGTGACAAAGCGGCCGCGCTTGTCGGTGACGGCAAAGAGCACGTTGACGCGGGTGACGTCGAGGCGGATGCGCTCGGATTCGTCCAGTTCCTGCACGCCGGGTTGAGCCGGCTGGGGGCCTGTCTGGGCGGCTTGTGGTTTCGGCTGCGCCAGAAGGGAAGCCGCGAAAAGGAGGGCGAAAAGGAACTGCTTCATGGAAGGTGCTCTGCAACGATTATAGGAGTGCCGCCAGAACCGCCTCAAGCTGAGGGGGGAGCGGGGCCTCCAGCGAGACGCGTTTCGCCGTGGCCGGAGAGGTGAAGGCGAGGCGGTGGGAGTGGAGGAAAAACCGCTCGAGGGCAGGGATGCCGGGGACATTCGGCGGCGCGCCGTAGAGCCTGTCGCCGACCAGCGGATGGCCGAGGGAGCTCAGGTGGACGCGGATCTGATGGGTGCGGCCGGTGAGGATCTTCACGGAGAGATACGTGCAGCGTTCATACCGCCTGAGGACGCGGTACTCGGTGAGGGCGGCGCGGCCCTCGGCAAGGCGGGTGGTCATGCGCAGGCGGTTGTTGGGGTCGCGGGCGATGGGCTTGTCGATGCGGCCGGAGTCGAGCGGCAGAAGGCCATGGACGAGGGCGAGATACTCCTTATCCACGGTGCGCGCGGCGAACTGGGCGGCCAGGGCGCGGTGAGCGGCGTCGGTGCGAGCCACCACGAGCAGGCCGCTGGTTTCGCGGTCGATGCGGTGGACGATGCCGGGGCGCTCCTCGCCGCCCTCCGAGGAGAGAGCGCCGAAGCGGTGGAGCAGGGCATTGACGAGAGTGCCGGCGTGGTTGCCGGCGCCCATATGGACGACCATACCCGAGGGTTTGTTGACGACGATGGCGGCGGGGTCCTCATAGACGACCTCGAGCGGCAGATCCTCGGCAAAAGCGCGCAGCGGAGGCAGCGCGGCGGGGGGTGACGACGATCTCCTCACCGCCGCGCAGCACGAAGCTGGCCTTGGCCGCCGACCCGGACACGGCCACCCGGCCGGCGCGGATCCAGGCCTGCAGGCGGGAACGGCTAAAGTCGGGCAGGGCCGCGGCGAGGTAGTGGTCCAGCCGCTGTCCAGCGGCGCCCGGCGCGGCGCGCAGAATGTGTTCGCGGTCGCTGCTCACCGGATCACGCGCTCGCTGAACTCCTCGCCGGCCAGCCCCCAGTCGCCGAGATTGAAAATGATCGGCCGCCGCCAGTGGTTCATGGCCCGTTCCCAGGCAACCACGAACGGGTATTCGAGCCAAGGCACGCGCTTCTTAGCCATGCGGCGGTAGAGTTCGGCCTCGCCCTCGGGCGTCCAGCCGGAGCCGGGGGCGTGCTCGATGTGGTAGATGCGGAGGGGCTCCTCGAACATCTTCTCGCGGTAGCCGGCGTGGTGGGCAGCGATGCAGAGAGCCGAATCGATGTTCATGGAATAGGCGTCGAACTCCGGGTAGCCGCGCAAGTCCATCCAGGCATCGAGCGAGAGCAGAGTGAAATCGCCGCAGGCATTGGTATGGAGGTGGCAAAAGCGGCCAGGCAACTCCTGCTCCGTCAAGGTGCTGCTGGCGGCTTCCTCATGCGGTTTGGCCCTGCCGCCAGGTGAGTTGGTGAAGCAGCAGCAGGCGCGGTTGGCGACGCCTTCGCATTCGGCGCGGATCACGATGCGGCGCACTGGTTGCGTCGATTGTCCGGCGCGCCAGGTGAGGCGTTTGCGGCCACGCAGGAGCCCCGTGGCCAGTTCCTCGCCGCCATCGCTCTGAATGACGACGCGGACCGGCTTGCCGAGTGAGACGGGGCCGGTTTCGACATCGAGTTCCAGTTCACGCCAGCCATCGCCGGGGCTCAATTCCACGTTGCCGGCCGGGCTGGCGAAGCGGGCCAGATCGCCGCCCAATTTCTCCCAACGGCCCCATCCCTGGCCGTATTCCACGCCATTCTGCCGGTCCTTCTCGAGCCGCTCCTCGCGGGTTTCAACGCGTGTTTCGATGCCGCGCCAGCGGCGGTACAGGTGTCCCAGCCACCAACTGAGGCGCGGGCCGCGCTTCACCGCGGTGACCGGTGGGATGACGCCCCAGGCAATGTCGCGAACCAGGATGTTGGCGAGCCGAGGGTCATTCTCGGCCGGCAGGCTTGCCCCCGTGACCAGCAGTTGGATGAAACTCCCTTCCTCGATCGCGGGCGGAAGGGGAATCTCGACGGTTTGGCGGCGGTGAATGCGGTGCTCACACAGAAACCGGCCATCGCCGGCGATGGCCGTGAGGATACAGGGGCCGTACTTGGCTCCGGGGCCGGGTTCCACGCCCAGGGAGAGGCGTGAGCGATCGGCGCCGCCCGGCGGCTGGAGTGTAAGCGTGGCGCGCTCGCCGATCCAACGGTACGGGCGCCCATCCCAGGACTCGGGCCCATACCAGTCGGTTTCCAACACGAAGCCGGCATTGGCGCTGACAATATCGAACTGGGCCGGGACGGGCCGGCCGTGCGGCGACACCGGGAAGGTGCCCGTGCGCGTATTGACCCGGACCAGGTGATGGCCGCACCAGGCGAGCCGCTCTTCGATGCCGGTTTCGGGCGGGATTTCGCTCATGGCGTCGTGGCGGTCGATGCGGTACATGCGGTCGGGGGCGAGGTCGCGCTTGGCCAGCCGCTCCATCAATTCCGAGGAAAACAGGATGTCGATGTTGGTGGCGAGAACGAATTTGCCCCTGGCCCGACGGATGCCGACATTCTTGGCGATCATCTGGTAGAGCCCCAGCGCATCGGCGTGGCGGTAGCGCTCATGGACCTCGGCCGGTACTGTGATGACGCGCACGGTGCAGAACTCATTGCCGGCGGGCCAGCGGAGGGCGTCGGCGAGCGGAGGGCGGCCGTCGACCGGATTCCACTCAACGACGATCAGTTCGGATTCCAGCCGGTGGCGGTTGCTCTGCTCCAGCCAGCCATCCAGGAAGGCCTGCATACGGAATAGCAGATCGCCGCCATGATCATCATTGCGTGCCGTTACGACCAGAGATAGGTAGGGTTCTACCCGATCCATGCACACCAGCATACGACGAATAACCGGCTTGTCCGGTGGAGAATGAAGTTGGGGATGGCTGGCAAGGGCTTTGCATGGGATTTGGCGGGTGTAATTTTTACCTAATCACGACGGTTTCGTCGATTCTCGCGGCGAAATTGTGTTTCCGTACGCCTTGTTGCCGCCCAAAGGGAAGTGTCACAATAGCCAAAGCATGTCACTCAGCACTGTCTCCGTCGCCGGCTTGGGCAAGCTGGGGGCGGTCATGGCCGCCGTCCTCGCGGATAAGGGTTTCACCGTAGTGGGAGTGGATTTGAACCCCGCCGCGGTAGATGCGATCAACCGGGGGCTGGCTCCGGTGCAAGAGCCGATGCTCTCCGAATATGTGAGCCGCAACCGGGAGCGCCTGAGCGCGACGGGCGATATTGAGGCCGCTGTGCGCGAGTCGGGCGTGACGTTCCTCATCGTGCCGACGCCGTCCGGCCCTGATGGCACGTTCCGGCTGGATTACATCCTCGAGGTGATCCGGGGGATTGGGCGGGCGCTGCGCGCCAAGGACAGCTATCACCTGGTGGTGGTTTCCAGCACCGTCATGCCGGGGCATACCGAGAACGAGGTGCTGCCGCTGCTTGAGGAGATCTCCGGCAAGAAATGCGGCGTTGACTTTGGCTTGTGCTACAACCCGGAATTCATTGCCCTGGGCAGCGTGATCCGCGACATGCTGAACCCGGACATGCTGCTCATCGGCGAGTCAGACAAAAAGGCCGGCGATCTGCTGGAGTCCATCTATCGCCGCGTGTGCGACAACCAGCCGCCGGCGGCGCGCATGAGTTTCGTCAACGCCGAACTTACTAAGATCAGCGTCAATACCTATGTGACGACCAAGATCAGTTACGCCAACATGCTGGCCGCGGTGTGTGAGCGGCTGCCGGGCGCCGATGTGGATGTGGTGACCGGGGCGGTGGGTTTGGATAGCCGCATTGGGCGCAAGTATCTGAAGGGGGCGCTGAGCTACGGCGGTCCCTGTTTCCCGCGCGACAACGTGGCCTTTGCGGCCATGGCGCGGCGGGTGGGCGCCGAAGCCGTGCTGGCCGAGGCCACTCACAAGACGAACCGGCTGCATACGGAGCGGCTGGGGGAGTTTGTGCTGAACCTGGTGGATGGCGACGCGACGGCCGGCATTCTCGGGTTGAGCTATAAGCCGGGTACGGGCGTGGTGGAGGAATCGCCGGGCATTGCCCTGGCGCGGTACCTGCGGGAACGTTCGGTGCCCGTGGCCGTGTATGATCCGCTGGCGCTGCCCCAGGCGAAAGGGGAGTTGGGCGACTCGGTGCACTATGCCGGTTCGGCGGCGGAGGTGATTGACCGTGCGAGGGTTGTGCTGGTGATGACGGCGTGGGATGAGTTCCGGTCGCTGACGCCGGCCGATTTTGCCCGGCCCGGCGCGCGGCCGATTCTGATCGACTGCTGGCGCCTGTATCAAGGCAAGGGATTCGACACGACCTGCACCTATCTCACCCTGGGCGCGGGGAACCGCCGGGCGCAAACCGGCCTGTCGGCGTCGGGAGCGGCGCAATCCGCACGGGAGCACGCTGCCGGATGAGCACACAGACTGTAAGAAAAGCGCTGGTGACCGGAGCGGGCGGCTTCATCGGCCACCACTTGGTGACGTCACTCAAGGAACGCGGCTACTGGGTGCGCGGGGTGGACCTCAAGCGCCCCGAGTACAAGTCCACCGACGCCGATGAATTTCTCGTGGCGGACTTGCGTTCGTCCGAGGCCTGCCTGCAGGCGACCGCGGGCATGGACGATGTCTACGCGCTGGCCGCCGACATGGGCGGCATGGGCTTCATCGCCAACAACCACAGCGTGATCCTGCACAATAACGCGCTCATCAACCTGCATACGATCGAAGCGGCGCGGGTGAATGGCGCGAAGCGGCTGCTCTATACGTCGTCGGCGTGCGTGTACCCGGAGTACAAGCAGACCGAGGCCAACGTCGCAGCGCTCAAGGAAGACGACGCCTACCCGGCGATGCCGCAGGATGCATATGGCTGGGAGAAGCTGATCACGGAACGGTTGTGCCTCCACTACCGGCAGGACTACGGCCTGGACACGCGCATTGTCCGCTTCCACAATATCTTCGGCCCGCATGGCACCTGGGACGGCGGGCGGGAGAAGGCGCCGGCGGCGCTGTGCCGTAAGATCGCCACGGCCAAGCTGACGGGCGACCACGAGATCGAGATCTGGGGCGATGGCTTGCAGACGCGCAGTTTCTGTTTCATTGACGACTGCGTGGAGGGCATCTACCGGCTGATGCAGTCGGGCTTTCATGACCCGTTGAACCTGGGGCAGGACCGGCTGATCAGCATCAACGATCTGGCCTACCTGGTGGCGCGCATGGCGGGCATTGAGGTCCAGTTGCGGCACATCGATGGGCCGATGGGCGTGCGCGGGCGCAACTCCGACAACACGCTGCTGCGGCAGGTGCTGGGCTGGGAGCCGGGTGTCACACTTGAAGAAGGGCTGCGCATCACCTACGCTTGGATTGAAGAACAGGTCCGCCAAACCTTGGCCGCGACACAGACGGCCGGGGCTGCCGGACATTCTCTCTGAGTCCGCCGTTGATGCAGAACCGCCTCTCTTTGGAAGCCGCCGCGCCGCGCTGGCAAGGAGAATACCGCTTTGCCCTGCAACAGTTGGTGCTGAAGGACTTCCGATCGCGCTACCGCAACATGTCGCTGGGCATCTTCTGGAGCCTGCTCAACCCGCTGATCATGATGGCCGTGCTCACCTTCGTCTTCACGCAGGTGTTTCCCACCTCGCGCGCCGCTTTCCCGGTGTTCGTGCTGTGCGGCATCATCCCCTATAACTTCTTCGCGCTGGCGTGGTCCACGGGCACGGCGAGCCTGCTGGACAATACGGGGCTGATCAAGAAAGTGCCCGTGCCGCGCGAGATCATTCCGGTGGCCAGCGTGCTCTCTAACTGCTTGCACGTGTTCATTCAGTTCGGCCTGCTGGTGGGCTTTCTGCTCGCCTATGGATTCGCCATCAACCGCTACTGGCTATTGCTTCCGGTCATCTGGGGCTTCTACGTGCTGTTCATCATCGGCATGGTGCTGGCGACGTCGGTGCTGAACATCTATGTGCGCGACATGCGCTATGTGGTGGAGTCGATGAACACGGTCTTGTTCTGGCTGGTGCCGATCTTTTATGGCGGCGAGATGATTAAGCCGGAGTTTGTGGAGATCTACTCGCTGAATCCGATCGCCGCACTCGTGCAGGCCACACGCAACATTCTGATGGAGGGCCGTGCTCCCGCGCTTTCACTCATTCTGAAGCTTTGCCTGAGTTCAGTCGTCGTTCTCGCCGTGGGCTGGACGATGTTCCAGCGGCTCAAACACCGTGTCTACGATTACCTCTAATGCCGCAGCCTCACTCCCCGCAGCCCGCCATTGAATTCCGCGGCGTCACCAAGTCGTTCTCCCATGGTTCGGGGCGGCGGCTGCTGATGCTGCAATTGCTCCGGCAGTTGGCCGGCCATTGGAAACAGAGCGCGGAGAATCCGTTCTATGCGCTGCGCGACATCTCGTTCTCGATTGACCCGGGAGAGAGCTGGCGCTGATCGGCCACAACGGCGCGGGCAAGAGCACGCTGCTGAGCCTGGCCACGCGGGTGGCCGAACCGGATGAGGGCGAGGTGGTGGTGCGGGGACGGCTATCGAGCGTGCTCGACCTCGGAGCCGGTTTTCATCCCGACCTCACCGGCTACGAGAACCTCACGCTGAACGCCTCCCTGATCGGCTTTTCGCGCGAGCAGATCGCCGCCAGCACCCCGGCGGTGATCGAGTTTTGTGGTTTGGGCAAGTTTCTCGAGGACCCCATCCGCACCTACTCCTCGGGCATGGTGATGCGGCTCGCCTTCGCCATTGCCGTGGAGCTTGACCCGGACGTGATTGTGATCGACGAGATGATCGCCGTCGGCGACGATGAGTTCCAGAAAAAGTGCCTGCTGCGCATCCGCGGACTGCGCGAGCGGGGCAAGACCATTTTGCTGGCCAGCCACAATTTGCCTACCATCCTCGAGTTCTGCGATCACGCGCTGTGGCTCGACCACGGGAAAGTGAAGATGCAGGGCAGGGCGGACGAGGTGGTGAAGGCCTACAAGTCGCGCGCTAGCATGTAGGGCATGCCCGACTCCTCCCTGCTGACACGGCGCGCCCTGCTTGCTTCGCTTGCGGCCACGGCGGCCCGCCCCCAGGCCACGCGCCCGCCGAACATCATCGTGATCCTGGCCGACGACCAGGGCTATGGCGATTTGGGCTGTCAGGGGTCGCCGCACATCCGCACTCCACACATCGACCGCATGGCGCGCGAAGGGGCGCGGCTGACGAGTTTCTACGCCCAGCCTCTGTGCGGACCTTCGCGGGCGGCGCTGCTCACGGGCTGCTACCCGGTGCGGAACAGCCTCATGTTCAATCACATTCCTCGCGCCAAGACGGGGATTCATGAGAATGAGGTCACCATCGCCGAGGTGCTGAAACAGCGCGGCTACTCGACCGCCATGCTCGGCAAGTGGCACTTGGGCGATGCGCCGCCCTTCCGGCCGCACCGTCACGGGTTCGACTCCTGGTTCGGCCTGCCCTATTCCAACGACATGTGGCCGTTCCACCCGAAGATTCAGCGCACACCGGGGGAGAATCCGCGCCTCACAGCCGCGCGCACACGGGCTGAGTACACCGGCTATGACGGCCAAGGGCAGACCTATCCCCCGGACTGGTTTCCCGATCTTCCGCTGATGCGGAACGATGAGATTGTGGCGCTGAATCCCGACCAATCGAAACTCACCGGCCAGTACACCGGGCGGGCGCTCGATTTCATTCGCGACAACCGCTCGCGGCCGTTCTTCCTTTACCTGGCGCACAACATGCCGCATGCGCCGCTCTTCCCTGGCGCGGCTTTTGCCGGGCGCTCGGTGCGAGGCCGTTATGGCGATTGCATTGAGGAGATCGACGACTCGACGGGGCGCATCCTCGACACGCTGCGGCAGCTCAACCTGCAGAACGACACGCTGGTTGTCTATACCTCCGACAATGGGCCGTGGGCGCCGTATGGAATCGACGCCGGCAGCGCGGGGCCGCTGCGGGGCGCCAAAGGGCAGCGTGTGGGAGGGCGGCATCCGCGTGCCGGCCGTGTTTTGGGCCCCTGGGCGCATCCCAGCCGGACTGGTCAGCTCGGAGGTCGCCGCGACCATTGACCTGCTGCCCACCGCCGCCGCGCTGGCCGGCGCTCCCTTGCCGCCGCACACCATTGATGGCCGGAACCTCATGCCGCTGCTAACCGCGCCCGGGGCTCGCTCGCCGCATGAGTATCTCTACTACTACGAAGTGGTCCTGCAATACACGCCGCAAGGCGGACGCCCCGTGAACCACCAGCGGCTGGCGGCCATCCGCAACCGCCAGTGGAAGCTGGCGCTGCCGGAGCGCTCGCAGCCGCAGTTGTTCGATCTGTTGGGCGATGTATCGGAGAGCCGGGACTGTGCGGCTCAGCATCCCGCTGTAGCGCTCTCGCTGCAGAGTGAGGCGGAACGGTTCGACAAGGCGCTGCGGGGACAACTACGCCCGCTAGGGACGCTCTGACGGGAGAGCGGGCGTGGCGCTGGCGGCTGTGGCCGTGGTGCCCGGGGCGGGACTTGAACCCGCACTCCTCTTGCGAGAAAACGGATTTTAAGTCCGTTGCGTCTGCCGGTTTCGCCACCCGGGCATGGGGAGGTCACACAAGGCGCCGCGGCGTGACGCCTCGTTCTCTCTTTTACTGTACCGGAAACCCTTTCGGACTGAGCGCGGAAACTGCGCTTGGTGAGGGGGCCGGGGATTCCTCCTGGTGGTTGAACGCTGGTGCTGGCCCGTGTCAAATCACGCACCGGGGTAACTACGCGCACCCTGTTCGCTGCCCCTCGACCGGGTGCTCGCAAGAGCCTGTTCGTTTTTCCGACAAAACGGTCGGAGATCTGCCGCCACTTACAGCAATGCCGGGGCGGGGTGTTGGCCACTGTTCGCTTCAGCGGCACTTCGTGTCCTGGCGTGCTGTGTGCTCTTCCACCCACGAGTGTAGGAAGGAGTCTCCGTGCCGAGGTTCTTTCGCTTGGATGAAGCCGCCCTGGGCGCGCTCATTGAGGCGCTGCGTCAAAAGGGATATGCCGTCGTTGGGCCGAGGTGCGCGACGGGGCCGTGATGTACGACGAACTCTCCGCCGTTGCCGATCTGCCGCAGGGCTGGGCGGGCGAACAGGAGGCTGGAAAGTACCGCCTGAAACGGGATCCGTCGGCAGGGCCATTCGATTACGTGATTGGCCCGTCGTCGTGGAAGCAATGGCTGCACCCGCCGGAGGTGCGGCTGTTCGCAGCCGAGCGCGACAACGGGGCGTTCCGGATTCTGCCGAATACGAGTTCCGCGCCGCGGTATGCCCTGCTTGGCGTGCGAGCTTGCGAACTGGCCGCGATCGCCATTCAGGACCGCGTGCTGCTGGGTGACCGCTTCGCGGACCCCATCTACCAGGCGCGCCGCAAGGCGCTGTTTGTGGTAGCGGTCAACTGCACCCGGTCAGCTTCCACCTGTTTCTGCGCGTCGATGCAGACCGGGCCGCGGGCTGTGGAGGGCTTCGATCTGGCGTTGACGCCTGTGGGCAACGGCTGCCAATATCTCGGCGAAACAGGAACCGACGCGGGTGCCGCGGTGGCCGGTGAACTCGGCTGGCCAGAGGCGCCTCCGGACATGTTGAGCGAGGCCGCCGAGACGGTTCGCGCCGCCGCCCGGGCGCAAACGCGGGCCGTGGAGTTGGAGGGACTCGCCGAGGCCCTCACGGCCGCCGCGGAGCACCCGCGCTGGGAGGCGGTGGCCAAGCGCTGCCTGGCCTGCGGTAACTGCACGCTGGCCTGCCCCACCTGTTTCTGCACCACCGTGGAAGACACCTCGACTGTGGACGGCGCCCGCGCCGAACGCTGGCGCAAGTGGGACTCCTGCTTCACGCAGAGCTTCTCCTACATTCACGGCGGCAGCGTCCGAACCTCCGTGAAGTCGCGATACCGCCAGTGGTTGACCCACAAGCTGGCCCACTGGCAACAGCAGTTTGGCGCCCCTGGGTGCGTGGGGTGCGGCCGCTGCATCACCTGGTGCCCGGCGGGAATCGACCTCACCGAAGAGGCGCGCGCGCTGCGGGCCTGAGGCGCACCACGGGCTGGAAAGGAGCCACCGTATGGAATCTCTGGAAAAGATCATTGCCGAGCAGCCTTTTGTTGAGGGGCTGGAATCCTACTACTTACAGTTACTGGTCGGCTGCGCGAAGAATGTGGTCTTCGAGGCCGGACACACGGTGTTTCGCGAAGGCGAGGAGGCGCATGAGTTTTACCTGCTGCGTCACGGCAAGGTGGCCATCGAGATTCACGCGCCGCAGCGTCCGCCGATCGTCGTGGAGACGCTGGCCGATGGCGATGTGCTGGGCTGGTCGTGGCTGATTCCGCCGCATCACTGGCGGTTCACGGCCCGCGCCGTGACGCAGGTGCGCGCCATTGCTCTGGACGGCAAATGCCTCCGCACCAAGTGCGAGGCCAATCACGACCTGGGCTACGAACTGCTGAAACGATTCGCCGACATCATGAGCCGGCGCGTGGACGCCGCGCGCTACCAGGTGATCGATGTCTACGGCAACGGAGCGAAAAAATGAGCCCCGACGATCCCATGCTTCCGGTGGCCTATCGCGTGGAAAAGGTGACCAAGGAAACGCGCGACACCTTCACGCTGGTGACGCGACGCATGGACCGAGCGCCGCGTCATGCTTTTGAACCCGGGCAGTTCTCCATGCTGTATGTGTGCGCCGTCGGCGAGTTGCCGATCTCCATTAGCGGTGACACGGCCGACAAGCAGAATCTCACCTACACGGTGCGCTCGGTGGGGCAGGTCACCAATCAACTTGTCAGTCTCGGAGTTGGCGATACGTTGGGTGTCCGTGGTCCGTTTGGCGTGCCGTGGCCGGTGGAGGAGGCGCGCGGGAAAGACGTCGTTGTGGTGGCCGGCGGCATTGGGCTGGCCCCGCTGCGCCCTGTCATTTATCACATCCTGCGGCGGCGGGAAGAGTATGGGCGGCTGGTGCTGCTCTATGGCGCGCGCAGTCCGCAGGATCAGCTGTTTCGCAAGGAGCTCACGCACTGGTCACAGGCGCCGGAGTCGCGGGTGCTGACCACGGTCGACTACGGCGGGGTGAACTGGCACGGCCATGTGGGCGTGGTGACCACGATGTTCCGGTATGTCCGGCTGCGGCCGGAGCGCACGATCGCCATGGTGTGCGGGCCGGAGATCATGATGCGGTTCGTGGCCCGCGAGCTGGAGACGCGCGGCGTGGAGCGCTCGCAGATCCGCGTGTCCATGGAACGCAACATGAAATGCGGCTGCGGGTTCTGCGGCCACTGCCAGTATGGGCCGGACTTCATTTGCAAGGACGGTCCGGTGTTCTCCTACGACCAGATCCAGTCGCGAATGGAGGCATATGAGATCTAAGAGCCAGGCGCGCCCCAAAGTCGGTGTGTTCAAATTCGCCTCCTGTGATGGCTGCCAGCTCAGCCTGCTCGACGCCGAAGATGAATTGCTGGCCGTGGCCCGGGCCATCGACATCGCCTACTTTCCCGAGGCCAGCAGCACTATGAAGAAGGGGCCGTACGACATCGGCCTGGTGGAAGGCTCGGTGACGACGCACCACGACGCCGAGCGCATCCAGCACATCCGCCGCCAGTGCCGCACGCTGATCACCATTGGCGCCTGCGCCACGGCGGGTGGCATCCAAGCGCTGCGCAACTGGGCCGAGGTGGATGAATTCGTGCGCGCCGTGTATGCCTCGCCGCAGTTCATCAGCACGCTCAAGACCTCGACCTCCATCGCCGAGCATGTGCCGGTGGATTTTGAACTGCGCGGCTGTCCGATCAGCAAACACCAGCTCATTGAGGTGATCTCGGCGACGCTGGCCGGCCGCAAACCGAATGTGCCCACCTACAGCGTCTGCATGGAGTGTAAGCGGCGCGGCAACGTGTGCACGATGGTGGCGCACGGAACCCCTTGCCTTGGCCCGGTGACGCAGGCCGGCTGCGGCGCCCTGTGCCCGGCGTACAACCGCGGCTGCTACGGCTGCTTCGGCCCGATGGAGTCGCCCAACACCGCCTCGCTCAGCCATCAATTCCGCGTGCTCGGCCAGAGCAGCGGCGACATCACACGCGCGTTTCGCGGTTTTAATGCCTGGGCCTGGCCGTTCCGGCAGGCTTCGGGGGAGGGCCATCGCTCATGAGTACCCCACGCAACCGCACCATCAAAGTCGACTACATGGCCCGGGTGGAGGGTGAAGGGGCGCTCTACGTGAAGATGAAGGGCGACCGGGTCGAGGATGTGCAACTGAAAATCTTCGAGCCGCCGCGCCTGTTTGAAGCGTTTCTGCGCGGACGGACCTTTTCCGAGGCCCCCGACATCACGGCGCGCATCTGCGGCATCTGCCCGATCGCCTACCAGATGAGCGCGATTCACGCCATGGAGCGCGCCCTTGGCGTCGAGGTGCACCCGATGGTGCGGCTGCTGCGCCGTCTGTTTTACTGCGGCGAATGGATCGAAAGCCACGGGCTGCATGTGTTCATGCTGCACGCGCCGGACTTTCTCGGCTATCCCGACGCCATCGCCCTGGCCCGCGACCACAAGGAAACCGTGGAGATGGGGCTGCGCCTGAAGAAGGCGGGCAATCAGATCGTCACGCTCCTGGGCGGGCGTGAGATCCATCCCATTTCAGCGGCCGTGGGCGGATTCCACCGCGTGCCTTCCCGCGCGGAGCTCGAACCGTTGCGCGAGGAACTGAAGTGGGCGCTCGATGCCTCGATCGCGACGACGAAGCTGGTCTCCACGTTCGAATGCATCAGCTTCGAGCCGGACTACGAATTCGTCGCCCTGTGCCACCCCACCGAGTACCCGCTCAACGAAGGCCGCATTGTCTCCAACCGCGGTCTCGACATCTCAGTCGACGAATACGAGGACCATTTCCAGGAGCGCCATGTGAAGCACTCCAACGCTTTGCAGTCCTTTCACCGCGGCTTTGGCTCTTACCTGGTGGGTCCGCTTTCGCGGTTCAACCTCAACTTCGACAAGCTGCCTGAGGTCGCCCAGCAGGTGGCCCGCGACTGCCGCCTCACGCCGCCTGTCCGCAATCCGTTCCGCAGCATCGGAGTGCGCGCCGTGGAACTGGTGTTTGCCTGCCATGAGGCGTTGCGCATCCTGGATGCCTATGAGCCGCCGCCGGAGCCGCGCGTGAAGGTGCGGCCGCGCTCCTCGATCGGGCGCGCCGCCACGGAGGCTCCGCGAGGCATTCTCTACCACCGTTACGAGTTGGACGAGCACGGCCTGATCGTGACGGCCAAGATCGTGCCGCCGACCTCGCAGAACCAGCCTCGCATCGAGGACGATCTGCGCGAGCTGATGCCCGGGCTGGTCGCCGAATCGGATGCGGAGATCACGCTGCGCGCCGAGCAGGCCGTCCGCAACTATGACCCTTGCATCTCCTGTGCTACTCACTTCCTAAAGCTTAACCTCGATCGGACATGACATGACCCGGGTGATCGGCTGCGGCAATCTTCATCGCGGCGACGACGCCGCGGGGTTGCTGGCGGCGCGCCGGCTCCATGAACTTGGCGTCGCCTCGGCGGGCTGCAGCGGCGAGGCCCTTTCGCTAATGGACGGCTGGGCCGGCGCCGAGAGCGTGATCCTCATCGACGCCGTGGTGAGCGGGCAGCCGCCCGGCACGATCACGGTTTGGGATCCCCTGGCCGCGCCGTTGCCGCGCGAGTGTTTCATGGGGTCCACCCATGCTTTCGGGGTGGCCGAGGCGATTGAACTTGCCCGCGTCCTGCGCCGTCTGCCGCCCCAACTCACTCTCTACGGGATCGAAGGCGCACGCTTTGACCAGGGCAGCCCGCCCTCACCCGAAGTTCTCATGGCCGTTGAGCGCGTGGCCCAGGAGATTGCCCAATGCACGAATCCTCGCTCATGACCGGACTGCTGCGTCACCTCACGGAGGTGGCGCGCCAACACCAGGCCGCACGCATCGCCCGAGTCGATCTGAAGGTGGGCGCGCTGCTGTCGATCACCCCTGACCATTTGCGCCACCATTTTGCCGAAGCCGCTCACGGCACTCCCGCCGAGGGAGCACAGGTCCATGTGCGGCTCACCGAGGAATTGACCGGGCTTGAACTGGAATCTGTCGAGGTGGAATCGTGACCCCGCAGGCATCTTCGGCTCCCCACCGGGCCCGCCTTCTGGTGCGCGGCGCCGTCCAGGGCGTGGGCTTCCGGCCGTTCGTCTACCGCTTGGCGCGCGAGATGTCGCTGGCCGGCTTTGTGCAGAACACCCCGGCCGGCGTGCTGATCGAAGTGGAAGGGGACGCCGCCGCCGTGGCCCTGTTCCAGGCGAGGCTGCTGGCCGAGAAACCCATGCCGGCGCTCATCCATGGCTGCGAGGTTCAGGTGCTGCAGCCCTCCCGGGCGACCGGATTCATGATTCACTCCAGTTTGCCGGGCGCGGCCAAATCCGCCGGTGTCCAGCCTGACCTCGCCCTGTGCCCGGAGTGCCGCGCCGAACTCTTTGACCGCTCCAACCGCCGCTATCACTACGCGTTCCTGAACTGCACCCAATGCGGCCCGCGATACTCGGTCCTGCTCGACCTCCCCTACGACCGGCCCAACACAACCATGCGCGAGTTCACCCTGTGCCCGCGCTGCCAGGCCGAGTATGACCTTCCCTCCGACCGCCGCTTCCACGCCCAGCCGAACGCCTGTCCGGAGTGCGGCCCCGCCCTGAGCGGCACCTCGCTCAGTGACGCCGCCTGGGCGCTTTCGCTAGGCCTCATTGTGGCGCTGAAAGGAATCGGCGGGTTCCAGTTGCTCGCCGATGCGCGCGACGAATCGGCCGTGGCCCGTCTGCGTCTGCGTAAGCACCGCGAGGCCAAGCCGCTGGCGCTGATGCTGCCTTCCCTCGATGCCGCCCGCGCGCTCTGTTTCGTGAGTGAAGACGAGGCTGCCCTGCTTGAATCGCCGGCCGCCCCGGTGGTGTTGCTTCGTCCGAGGCCAGGGAACGGCATCGCTCCCAATGTCGCCGGTCCGTCGGCCTATTGCGGGGTGATGCTTCCCTATTCCCCCTTGCATCACCTGCTGATGTCGTTGTATCCGTTTCCGATCGTGGCCACTAGCGGCAACCGCAGCGAGGAGCCGATTGCCACCGGCAACGAAGAGGCGCTGGAGCGGCTGGGCTCCATCGCCGACTGCTTTGTGCTGCACAACCGGCCCATTGCCCGCCCCTGCGACGACTCGGTGGCGCGCATCATACACGGCGCTCCGAGCCTGGTGCGCCGCGCCCGCGGCTATGCGCCGCTGCCCATCGCCGTGGAGGGTCCGCTCAGCCCCGTGCTGGCCACGGGCGGACATCTGAAGAACACCGTGGCCATTGCGCTCGAGCGCCAGGTGGTGCTCAGCCAGCACATCGGCGACCTGGAATCGCCGGAGGCCCGCGAGCAGTTTGAGCGCACCATTCACGACCTCACGCGGCTCTACGAGTTCCGCCCGGAAGCCGTGGCCTGCGATCTCCATCCCGATTACGCCTCGACCTTATGGGCTTCCCGCTGTGGGCTGCCGGTGGTGCATGTGCAGCATCACGAAGCCCACATCGCCGCCTGCGCCGCCGAAAACCATGTCGCCGGCCCCTATCTCGGCGTGGCCTTCGATGGCGCCGGGTTGGGGCGCGACTCCACCATCTGGGGGGGCGAATTCTTCGGCGTGGACGGCTCCTCCTACAGCCGCATCGCCCACTTGCGCGCGTTCCCCCTGCCGGGCGGCGAGGCGGCCATTCGCGAGGGTTGGCGGGCGGCGGCCGGAGTGTGGTTTGCCTGCGGGGAACTCGCCGAAGTGCCCTCCGCCTTGCTTCCGGTTCTTACGCGGCGCCTGAATTCGCCGCACACCTCGAGCGTGGGCCGGTTGTTCGATGCCGTTGCCTCGATTCTCGGGCTGGTCTCGGGGAATGCGTTTGAAGGGCACGCCGCCATGCTGCTGGAGCGCTGCGCGACGGCCTGTGATACTTCCAGTGCTTACCCATTGGAGGACGGCGACTGGCGTCCCATGATCGGGGAGATCCGCAACGACCTTCGCCGCGGCGTGGCCCACTCACTCATTGCCGCGCGATTTCACAACGCTTTGGCGGTGTGGGTCGGGGAAATGGCGCATAAAACAAAACTACATCAAGTTGTCTTAAGTGGCGGAGTGTTTCAAAACCGCTACCTGACCGAACGGGTTGTGGCGCTGCTGGAGTCCCAGGGGCATGTCGTGTTTGTACACCGCCAGGCGCCGCCCAACGACGGAGGACTGGCCTTGGGACAGGCCGTGATTGCGGGAAGGAGGTGAGCAATGTGCCTGGCTGTCCCCGGCCGGCTGGTGGCGATACTCCCTGATGAGAACCCGACACTGCGACGCGGGAGCGTCGACTTCGCGGGAATCCGCAAGGAAATCTGCCTGGCCTTCACGCCCGAGGCCGAAGTGGGCCAATACGTGCTCGTTCATGTCGGGTTCGCGCTGAGTGTGATCGGCGAGGACGAAGCGAACCGGGTGGTTCGACTCCTCAATCAGGCAGGGGACTGGGAATGAAGTTTGTGGATGAGTATCGCGACGCGCACGGTGTCGCTGAGCTATCCGGGGAGATCCGCGCGCTGGTGACGCGTCCGTGGAAGCTCATGGAGATCTGCGGGGGGCAGACGCACAATCTGCTGCGCTACGGGATTCCGGAGTTGCTGCCGCCGGAGATCAGTTTGATTCATGGTCCGGGCTGCCCGGTGTGCGTCACCGCGCCGGAGTTGATCGCCAAGGCGGTGGAGATTGCACGCCGCCCGGAGGTGATCTTCGCCTCCTTCGGCGATATGCTGCGCGTTCCCGGTCCGTTGGGGAGCCTGCTGGCGGCGAAGGCCGAAGGGGCGGATGTGCGGATTGTCTATTCACCGCTGGATGCACTAAACCTCGCCCACCGCCATCCGCGGCGGGAGGTTGTCTTCTTCGGCGTGGGGTTTGAAACGACGGCGCCGGCGACGGCCATGGCCGTGTGGCAGGCTGAGCGTGAAGGATTGGCCAACTTCAGCCTGCTTGTCGCCCATGTGCTCGTCCCTCCCGCGCTTGAGGCCATCCTTGGATCGCCGCACCGCGCCGTGAATGGCATCCTGGCCGCCGGGCATGTCTGCGCTGTGATGGGTTTTGGCGAGTATGAAGGCCTGGCCGCCCGCCACCATACACCGATCGTGGTGACCGGCTTCGAGCCGGTCGACCTGTTGGAGGGCATCCGGCTGCTGGTGGCGCAATTGGAGCAGGGGCGCGCCGAGGTGGAGAACTCGTATTCGCGCGCTGTCAATCGCGAGGGCAATCTGGAGGCGCAGCGGATGGTCCACGAGGTGTTCACCGCCGGGCCGCGCGAGTGGCGGGGCATCGGTCCGATCCCCCAATCCGGCCTTCACCTGCGGGCGCGCTATCAGGCGTTTGATGCCGAGCGCCGGTTTCCCCTGCTCGCCCGGACCTGCGCTCCGCAGGATGTGGGATGCGTTGCCGGGGAGATCCTGCAAGGGATCCGCAAACCTCGGGACTGTCCGAGTTTTGGCCAGGGCTGCACGCCGGATACTCCCGTCGGAGCCCCGATGGTTTCTTCCGAGGGCGCTTGCGCGGCCTACTATCGCTATGACAGGCGGAGCGCATGAGTGAGTTCACACTCCAGTGCCCCCTTCCGCCGGCGCCGGACCGCATTCAACTGGCGCATGGCGGCGGCGGCAGGCTGACGGCGCAGCTCATCGAGCGGGTGTTTCTGCCCGCCTTCGCCAACCCGGCGCTGCGGGTTCTGCATGACGGCGCGGTGCTGGAGACCCCGGGCGCGCGGCTGGCCTTCACCACCGACTCCTTCGTCGTCAGCCCGCTGGAGTTTCCCGGAGGCAACATCGGCCACCTCGCCGTGTGCGGCACCGTGAACGATCTGGCCATGTGCGGGGCGCGGCCGCTGTGGCTGAGCGCCGGGTTCATCCTCGAGGAAGGGCTGCCGTTCGATGTGCTCGAGCGCGTCGTTGCTGCGATGCGCGATGCGGCGCGCGAGGCGGGCGTGGCCATTGTCACCGGCGACACGAAGGTGGTCGACAATGGCAAGGGCGACGGTATATTCCTCAATACCGCCGGCGTCGGCGTCGTCGTCTCACCCACGGCCATTTCGCCGCAAGCTGTGCAAGAGGGCGACGTGATCCTTGTCTCCGGTGATCTGGGGCGCCACGGTGTCGCCGTGCTCTCTATCCGCGAGGGCCTTGGCGTTTGAGGCGCCGGTGGTGAGCGATGTCGCCCCGCTGTGGCCCGCCGTGGAGGCGCTGCTCGGCGCCGGTGTGGAGATCCACTGCCTGCGCGACCTGACGCGCGGCGGGCTGGCCACCGCCCTCAACGAGATCGCCACCGCATCGGGGCTGGGGATCACCATCGAGGAAGCTGCCATTCCCCACGCGGCTCCGGTGCGCGCCGCCTGTGAGTTGCTGGGGCTTGACCCGCTCTATCTCGCCAATGAAGGCCGCTTTGCCGCCTTCCTGCCGGAGCGCGATTTGGAGCGTGCGCTGGCCGCGCTGCGCGCCTGCGCGGTCTCGCATGGCGCGGTCGCCATTGGGCGCGTCAGCGGCGCATCCGCGCGCGTCGACCTGCGCACGGTGATCGGTTCGCTGCGCGTGCTCGACCTGCTCAGCGGCGAGCAACTGCCGCGCATCTGCTAGGCCGCGCCGCGGCCATCCGCTATACTGCCCTCCAATGCGCCCCTTCCTCCTGCTTCTGCTGGCGGCCTGCCTCCTTCCGGCGCAGGACCGCTACGCGCGCCTCATGCGCGACCTGCTCATCTTTGACGCCCACATCGACACGCCGCGCTACTTCCTCGACGAAGGCTACAAGCTCGCCGACGAGCACCGCTATTACGAACTCGACCTGCCCCGCATGAAGAAGGGCCACCTCGGCGCGGTCTTCTTTGGCATCTATGCCCAGCCGCAGGACTACCCGCCGCAGTTGTGGCTGCCGCGCGCGCTGGAGGTGCTCGATGCGCTCCAGCGCGAGGTGGCCGCCAACCGCAATCGGATGGAGTTTGCCGTCACGGCCGCCGATGTCGAGCGCATCCACGCCTCGGGCCGCCGCGCCGCGCTGGCCAGCCTTGAGGGCGGCCATCTCATCGCCGACAGCTTCGGCGTGCTGCGGCAATTCCACAAGCTCGGCGTGCGGTACATGACGCTGGCGCACTTCGCCACCAACGCATTCGCGGATTCGATGACCGGTGACACGGTCCACAACGGACTTTCGCCGCGCGGCCGCGAGCTGGTGCGCGAGATGAACCGCATCGGCATGATCGCCGACGTGTCGCACATTTCCGACAAAGCGGTCCTCGATACGGTGGCCGCCAGCCGCGCCCCGGTGATTGCTTCGCACTCCTCGGTGAAGGCCATCGCGCCGATCGTGCGCAACATGCCCGATGAGGTCATCCGCGCGATTGCCGCCAAGGGCGGCGTCATCTGCATCAACTTCCACGCCGGCTATCTCGATGAGGCGGCCTACAACGTCTACATCGCCAACCGGCCGGCGCGCGACCGTGAGATCAAAGAGGTCCTCGCGCAACACCCCAACGACCCGGCCCGCTGGGAGCGGGTGCGCGCCATTCAGAAGAAGTACTTCGCCAAGATGCCGAAGACCGATCACCGCCTGCTGCTGCGCCATGTCGACCATGTGGCCAAGCTCGTGGGCGCCGGTCATGTCGGCCTGGGCTCGGATTTCGACGGCGTGAGCGGGATGGTCCCCACCGGCATGGAGGACGTGTCACAATACCCGAACCTTGTCAAAGGGCTGATCGAGATGGGCTACTCCGATGCCGATATCCGCAAGATCATGGGGCTGAACCTGGTGCGCGTGATGCGCGCCGCCGAGGAGGTGGCCGCGCGGCCATGAATACGAAACTTACCCGCCGCCAGTTTGCCGCCGCCACGGCCACGGCAGCCGCGCTTCCGGCGCAATCAAAGCCGCGCAAGCGCCTGGCCTGCCTCTCGTCCACCTTTCACGTGCGGTCGCACTCGGATAACTTCATCACGCGGTTTCTCGAAGGCTACTGGATTCACGAGCGCTACTATGAACCGCCGTTCGATGTCGCCTCGTTGTGGATCGACCAGATCCACCCGGCCGACATCGGCAACCGGTTGGCGCAGGCGTACGGCGTAAAGCGTGCCTCGTCGATTGCCGATGCCCTTACGCTGGGCACGGGTAAGTTGGCCGTGGATGGCGTCATTCTTGTGTGCGAACACGGCGAGTTTGCGCACAACGAGAAGAACCAGCAGCTCTATCCGCGCTATGAGTATTTCGAGCAGGTGGTGGAGGTGTTTCGCAAGTCGGGCCGGTCGTGTCCCGTGTTCGTCGACAAGCAGCTCTCCTACGACTGGAAGAAGGCGCGGCAAATGGCCGACTGGTCTCGTGAGCTGAAGTTCCCGCTGATGGCCGGGTCGAGCGTGCCGGTGACGTTCCGGCGTCCCGAATATGACCCTTCGCTGAACACGCCGATGGAGTCGGCGCTCAGCGTGGGCGGCGGTTGGGTGGCCGACGGCGGCATCTTCCACATCCTGGAAACGCTGCAGGGCTTCGTGGAGCGGCGCAGGGGCGGGGAGACGGGCGTCCGGGCGGTGCGGTTGCTGAAGGACGATGCCGTGTGGAAGGCGGCGCGTGAAGGGTTGTGGCGGCGCGAGTTGCTGGATGCGGTGCTCGCGCGTTCGATCAAGCCCAAGCCCGCGCACAGGCCGGAAGAGATGCGCGCCGTGCTGGGACTGGTCGAATATCGCGACGGCTTCACCGGCGCCGTGCTGGCGCTCAATGAACTGTCCGAGTACATCGCCGCCGTGAAGCCACAGGGAGCCCCGGCGCAGGCAACGCTCTGCTACATCCCGATCGAGAACTCGAACAATTTCTCGATGCTCGTACACGGCATCACGCAGATGATCTCGACCGGCCGCCGGCCGTATCCGGTGGAGCGAACGCTGCTGGTCACCGGCGCGCTGGCGGCGCTGATGGAGTCGGGCTTCCAGAACGGCAAGCGCATCGAGACGCCCGAACTGGGCATTGCCTACAAGGCGCCCGCCCGGTCGTGGTACGCGCCGGGGATCGGTTCCTAAGGAGCACGCGATGATCGAAGCCAAACAGGACTCCTTTTGGGATCTCGTCGCGCGCGACGCTGAGGTGAAGCAGGTGGCCACCGGATTCGGCTTCACGGAAGGTCCCGTGTTCAGCCGCCGCGGCTACCTGTTGTTCAGCGACATTCCGAACCAGCGCATTCACAAGTGGGAGCGCGGCGAGTTGACCGTGCTGCGCGAGAACAGCAACAAGGCCAACGGGCTGACGTTCGATCACCAGGGCCGGCTGCTCGCGGCCGAGGGCGGCGGGCGGGTGACGCGCACCGGAGAAGAACGGCGCCCTCACCGTGCTCGCCGAGGAGGGGCTTAAAGGTCCGAACGATCTCGTCTACGCGATTGACGGCAGCGTCTATTTCACTGACCTCAGCGGCGGGCGCGTGTATCAGATCACGCGGGCGCGCTCCGGCGTTGGCGGCGCGCCGCCCAAGGGCGAGGTGCGCATCGTGCTGGAGACGCCCGCGCCCAATGGCGTGGCGCTGTCGCCCAACCAGCAGCAGTTGTATGTCGCCGATGTGAAGACCTCGATGGTCCGCGTGTTTACGCTGGCTCCGGACGGGGCGTTGACCAATGGCCGCGACTTCGCCCCGCTGCGCGTGGATGGGCTCAAGACCGATGAGTCAGGCAACGTGTGGATGGCGGCGCGGACAGCGATTACCGTCTACGACGCGCAGAGCCGCGAACTCGGCTCCATCACACCGCCGGAACAGCCGAGCAATTGCTGCTTTGGAGAGAGCTTCCGGGGGCTCTACATCACGGCGCGCAAGTCGGTGTATCACGTGCCGGCGAAGGTCGCGGGGACGCGGACGTTCTGAGCGCGGAGTTGGCCCCCAGCGTGCAAACTGATTTTCATGCGCACGCTCTTCGTGTCTCTGCTCGCTTTTGTTGCCTTTGCCGCTGACCCTGTCGTCCTGAATCGTGATGGCGCCTGGTGCTGGTTCCAGGATGAACGGGTGCTGGTGGAGGGCAACCAGCTTTACGTCACCTCGATCTCGTCGAAGGGCGATGTGCAGGTGAACACCTGGGATCTGGCGACGGGCGCGGTGCGGGTGTTCACGCTGATCGACAAATTCCAGATCGACGATCACAACGTGCCGGCGCTGCTGCTGCGCGCCGATGGGCACGTGATGGCCTTCTGGACGACCCATGGCGGCGTGAGCGGCCAGCAGAAGATGTACGTGCGCGTCACCACCAGGCCACGCGACACCACCGCGTGGGACCCCATCCAGACCTTCGATTTCGGCTCGCCGCACGGCTTCAGCTACGCCAACCCGTTCCAGCTCTCAGCCGAAAACGGGCGCCTCTATTTCTTCTGGCGGGCCATCGATTTCAACCCCACCTGGAGCCGTTCGGACGACAACGGCCTCACCTGGCGCACGGCGGCCAATCACATCTACTTTCAAAAGGGCGACCGTCCGTATGTGAAGTATGCCTCCAACGGGCGGGACACGATTCACTTTGCCTACACCGACGGCCACCCGGACCGCCCCCTGTTCAACAACAGCCTCTACCACGCCTACCTGCGCAACGGCACGCTGCACCGCAGCGACGGCACGGCGATCCGCAAGCTTGAGGAGGGCCCGGTGCAGGTGGCCGAAGGTACGCGCATCTACGACGGCCGGCTCTCGCTCAAAGGCGAGGCCTGGGTGTGGGACCTTCACCTCGATCCGCAGGGTAACCCGTTGGTTGCCTACACCTCACACATCCACTCGGGCGACATCCGCTACCGCTACGCGCGCTGGAACGGCACGGCGTGGGAGGATGGCGAAATCGCGCACGCCGGGCGGCGGCTCTACCAGAGCCAGGAATACTACGCGGGCGGCATCGCGCTCGATCCGGACGACTTGAACACGGTCTACCTCAGCGCAAACGTGCATCCGGTAAGCGGTGAGCCGGCGGCATCAGGCCATTTCGAGATCTGGAAGGGGACGCGGGCCGGGGGCAAGTGGTCGTTCGTGAGCCTGACGCCGGGAACGACGGTGGACAACCTGCGCCCGATCGTTCCGGCGGGCCACCCGGCGCCGCGCAATTCTGCCGGGGCCTTCGTCCTCTGGTATCGCGGTGAGTACCGCACCTACACCGACTGGTCCACCGAAGTGGTGGCCCTCCGCTAAGCCGAATTCATCATCTCGGCCCAGGTGACCTTGCGCTGCTTCTCGCAGGCCATGCGGCCGAGCAGTGAGGTGAGCGTGCTCGTGCAGGCGTCCTCGGCCATGTTGAACTTGCGTTTCTCGACGATGGCGGAGAAGAAGTGCTCAATGGCGTCGATAGTGATTTCGCGCTTGGAGTCGAACTTCGTCACGCCACGCTTGCCGCCCTCAAACCAGGTGTAGTAGCTGCGGGTGGTTTCGATCACCGCCTTGGTGCCGAAGAACTGCTCCTTCACATCCCAATAGGGCGTCGGCGGCAGTTGAGTTCCCAGCAGCCAGCCCTTCAACCCGGCCGGGTATTCATAGATGACGTTGACGTGATCGGTGTTGTCGCCGGACTGGCGCGCCTTGCGCCCGCCGTCGCCGACGGCCGAGACGGGCCGCCCGCGGGCGAACCAGTTCAGCACGTCGAGCCCGTGGCAGTCCTGCTCAACGATGAAGTCGCCCGAGGTGGACTTGTTGGCGCCCCAATGGCGGACCATCCGTTCCTCTTCCGGGTAGGGCGAGGGCGAAGCGGGACGGAATGCGTTGCCTCCCCACACCCAGTAGCTCATCATGAGCGTCAAATCGCCCATTTCCCCCGCCAGCAGGCGCTTTTCGGCGGCCAGGTATTCGGGACTGAAGCGCTGCTGGAAGCCGAACTGGATGACCTTCGCGGGGTCGGCGCGCTTGGCGGCGGCAAGCAGGCGCTTCACACCCGCGACGTCGGCCCCGGCGGGCTTTTCGCAATAGATGTGCTTCTTGGCGGCGACGGCGGCCTCAAAGTGCTCGGGGTGGAGGTATACGGGCGTGGCGATGAGGACGGCGTCCAAGGACGGGTCGGCGAGCAGTTCCTTGAAGTCGCGGTAGGCCTTCACTTTGTCGCCGCCGGGGATCTGCGTCTTGCCGAGGTCGATGCGGTCCGGGAAAATGTCGCAGATGGCGCCGAGACGGGCCCGCGAGTCACCGGTCATAAGCTTGCCGACATAGCGCCCCCGGCCACCGGTGCCGATGACCCCGAAAGCGACCGCGGAATTGGCCTGCGAGCCAAGCGCCGTGCGCGCCTGCATCACGGAGAAGGTGGCGGTCCCCGCCGTCAGCGCCTCGCGGCGCGATAGTTTTGCCATGGAAGCCTCCGCAGGAGCGGGAGCAAACGGGGGGCCAAATCGCCGGCGAGACGCCAGCCGAGAATGCCTGCGGCGATGGCAAACGGAAGGACGCCGACGACGGCTGGGGTCGTCACGAGGCCCAAAGCCAACATCATCCAAAGCACAATGTCGCCCTGACTCGGACGTAGCGCACCCACTGCGGCAGCCGCAGCTAGGAACCCAGCCACGCCGATCTCCAACGGCACCCACAACGCCGCCGCCTGGCGGTTGCCGCAACGGCGAGCCCAGGACCTGGCAGGCACGGACTGGAACCATAGCCAGCGATCCACGGCGAAGGCGACTGCGGCCAGCCCGGCCAGCACCACGAAGGTCCGAAGGAATCGATTCATCGAAGAATATGACGCGCGCCGCTCCCAAAACGCCCATCCCCCGGATCACCTGAAACCTGCGAGGATGGAGCTTCGTCTGGCAGAACAACATGAAATGGGGAATTTGGTTTCTACTCGTCAGCGCTCCGCTGTGGGCGCAGAGCCCGTACCGGAAGCACAATTTCACGGTGGGCGGCGGAGCGGCGATTCCGGGCGGTGAGCTGGAGACCTACCTGAAAAGCTCGCCTGCCCTGCGCGTCGGCTACGGCTACCGCTTCCACAAGCTCTTCCAGGTGGATGCGGGGCTGGATGTCGGCTTCGGCGCGGCGCGCATCCGCGATTACTACGACTCGGAGTTCGGGGAATTGCGGATCCGGGATTACCAGTACATGCTGCCCATCGGCGGGCGCGTGGTGATTCCGCTGGCCGACGAACGGGTCCACCTCTACGCCGGCGGCGGTACGGCCTGGCTGAAGTATGCCGAAGTCGTCCGCCAGCCCTTCTCCGACTCCGGGTTCCGGATCGAGTGCCCGGTGTGCCGGGCGCGCAGCGGTTGGGGGGTGTATGGACTCGGCGGGGGCAGCGTGGCGCTCGACCGGTACGGCATGTTCCGGCTCGGCGTGTCGGCCAAGGTCTACCGCGCAACGACCGACGGCGACAGCTTTGGCACACTGCCGGCCATCCGCACGCGTGACCGCTGGGTAAACCTGGCGGGCGAGTTCACGATCAGTTTTTGAGTTCCTTGCTGGAGATGTTGGCCGGTTCCTGGCCCCAGTTCTCGCGGATGACGAGCGTTTGGTCAGAGAAGAAAGTCCGGCGGCCGGAGTTGCCGAAGGCGGTGGGGTTGGCGTTGATCGTGTAGCCGGTGGGCGTGCCGGCCATGATGAACTGGTAGCCGCCCTTGGTGCCTAGGGCGAGTTCGCCGGGAATGAGGTCGGCCGCCGCGGGTCCAGCCGCGCCGCTGGCCGGAGGGCCGAGCTCCTGCAGTGAGGTGGCGTACTTGCCGAACTGCGACATGTATTGCAGCTGGGCGTTGTGCAGCGTGGAGAGGTGGCGCACGGCAGCCATTTCGCGGGCGTTCATGAGGGCCGCGCCCACCTTGGGGGCGGCAATCGCGGCGATGATCATCAGGATCGCCACGACGATCAACAGTTCCATGAGTGAAAAGCCGGCGCGGCGCCGGGTGAGGCGGTTCCGATTCGTCAGGCGGGCAGGTAGCAACATAGGTCTTCCTTCACTATATGACGCGCGGGAAGCGCCGGGCGTTTAGGCCGAAAAGCCGTGCACCAGCTCGTGGATAGCGATGAGGCGGCGTAGCAGTTCGCCCAGGCGGTCGAGAGCCAGCGCGTTGGCGCCGTCGGAAAGCGCTCGTTCCGGAGCTTCGTGGACCTCCACAAACAACCCGTCGATGCCGGTGGCCACCGCGGCGCGGGCGAGCGGTTCGATGAATTGTGGCTGGCCGCCGGAGGCCGAGCCCGCCCCGCCGGGCAATTGCACCGAATGCGTGGCATCGAAGATCACCTTGTAACCGGAGGCCCGCATGATGCCGAGGCCGCGCATATCCACGACGAGGTTGTTGTAGCCGAACGAGGAGCCGCGCTCGGTGAGCCAGATGTTTCGGTTCCCCGTGGAGGCCACCTTCTCGGCTGCGTGCAGGATGTCGGCCGGGGCGACGAACTGCCCCTTCTTGATGTTCACCGTCTTGCCGGTGCGCCCGGCGGCGAGCAGCAGATCGGTCTGGCGGCACAGGAAGGCGGGGATCTGCAGGACGTCCACCGCTTCGGCCGCTGCTTCAGCCTGGGCCGGTTCGTGGATGTCGGTGAGTACGCGGTAGCCGGCGCGCCGCAGGCCGCCGAGGATGCGCAGTCCCTCGGCGAGGCCGGGACCGCGGAAGGAGTTCACCGACGTCCGGTTGGCCTTATCGAACGAGGCTTTGAAGTAGAATTCAGCGCCGGGCGCGGCCCACGAGGCGGTCTTGCGAATGGCGGCTGCCAGCGTGTGGACGTGCTCCTCGCTCTCGATCACACACGGACCGGCGATCAGCGTGAAACGCGGCCACTCAGTCGCCATGCGTCGCTTGGGCGGCTTCCTGTTCCTGGCCGGGGCGCTGGCGGTCGGCGTTCCAGTCGCCCTTCAACCGCCGCTTGCGGTGTTCGAGCGACGCGCCGATGAAGGAGCGGAACAGCGGGTGCGGTTCGAGCGGCTTCGATTTGAACTCGGGGTGGAACTGGCAGCCTAGATACCAAGGGTGGTCGGCCAGTTCGCAGATCTCGACGTACATGCCGTCGGGCGTCTGCCCGGTGAGCCGCAGCCCGTGCTCGGTGAGCACCTTTTCGAACTCGCGGTTGAACTCGTAGCGGTGGCGGTGGCGCTCGCTGATCTGCTCGACGCCATAGGCCGCGCGGGCGTAGCTGCCTTCGGCCAACTGGCAGGGGTAAGCGCCGAGGCGCATCGTACCGCCTAGCTCGTCGACGCCTTTCAACTCACGGAGCTTGTAAATCACGCGGTACTTCGGGTCCTGGTCGAATTCGGTCGAGTCGGCCCCGGCCATGCCGCAGACGTTGCGGGCGAATTCGATCACCAGCGTCTGCATGCCGAGGCAGATGCCGAAGTAGGGCACCATATTTTCGCGGGCATACCGGATGGCGTGGAGCATGCCCTCGATGCCGCGTTTCCCGAAGCCGCCGGGGACGAGGATGCCGTCGTAACGGGATAACTGTTCGGCGCACTCGGGCCACTTGAGGTCCTCGGCTTCGATCCAGGTGATGTTCACCTTGGCGTCGTGGGCCAGACCGCCGTGGAGCAGCGATTCCTTCAGGCTCTTGTAGGAGTCCTCGTACTCGACGTACTTGCCGACTAGGCCGATCTCGACCACGCTGGAGGGGTTCTTCAGCCGCCTCACCATGTCGCTCCAGCGGCTCATGTCGCGGTCCGGCGTTTGCAGGTTGAGCACTTTCAGGATGTACTCATCCACCCGCTGGTTGGCGAAATCGAGCGGCACCTCGTAGACCGACGGCACGTCGCGGGCCGAGATGACGGCCTTGGCGTCGACGTCGCAGAATAGGGCGATCTTATCCTTAAGATCGTCCGAGAGCGGGCGCTCCGAACGGCACAGTAGCACGTCGGGCTGGATACCAATGGCGCGCAGTTCCTTCACGCTGTGCTGCGTGGGCTTGGTTTTCAACTCCTGCGCCGCGGCGATCCAGGGCACCAGCGTGACGTGGACGAAGAGCGCGTTCTCGCGGCCCACCTCGTGGCGCAGTTGGCGAATGGCTTCGAGAAACGGCAGCGACTCGATGTCGCCCACCGTGCCCCCGATCTCGACGATGGCCACGTCGACATCCTCGGCCACTTTTCGCGCCCCGGCCTTAATTTCGTTGGTGACGTGCGGGATCACCTGGACCGTTTTGCCGAGGTAGTCGCCGCGGCGCTCGCGCGAGATGATGCGCTCGTAAATGCGTCCCGAGGTGAGGTTGTTCACCTGCGTCAGCGGGGCGTGGGTGAAGCGTTCATAGTGGCCGAGGTCGAGATCGGTTTCCGCGCCGTCGTCGGTGACATAGACCTCACCGTGCTGAAACGGACTCATTGTGCCCGGGTCCACGTTCAGGTAGGGATCGAATTTCTGCAGGGTCACGCGCAGCCCGCGGCTTTCCAGAAGGCAGCCGATGGAGGCCGCCGCAATGCCCTTGCCCAGGGAACTGACCACTCCGCCCGTCACAAATATGTACTTCGCCATCCGTTTCCAGGTCCTCGTTCGTCAAATGGGGAGATGGGTGTGCGCGAACAATGCCGCCACTTTCGCCAGGTCTTCCGGCGTGTCCACGCCCAACGATTCGTATTCTGTTTCGACCACCCGGATCGGGTAGCCGTTTTCCAGTGCGCGTAACTGCTCCAACCGCTCGGCGAGTTCGAGCGGGCCCACCGGCAGCGAGGAGTAGCTGAGGAGAAAATCGCGCCGGTAGACGTACAGACCGATGTGTTTGAAGTAGGCCGTTCCGGCCTCCGCCAGCGAGGCCGCGTCGCGGGTATAGGGAATCGGGCTGCGCGAAAAATAGATGGCGTTGCCCTCGCGGCTGACCACGACTTTGACGACGTGCGGGCTGAGAATCTCCTCTTCACGCTCAATCCGCTTCTTCAATGTGCCCATGGGCACGGTTTGATCGTCTAATAAGGAAAGCGTCGCCGCGTCGATCGCGGCGGGATCGATGAGAGGTTCATCGCCTTGAATGTTGACGACAATCGAACACTCCTCGGCGGAGGCGACTTCGGCCACCCGGTCGGTGCCCGAAATATGATCGGCGCGCGTCATGCGCACCGGCGCGCCAAAGGCGGCCGCGGCCGAGCGGATGCGCTCGTCGTCGGTGGCGATCAGGACCTTGGAGAGGTAGCGCGACTGGCAGGCGCGTTCGTAGACGTGCTGCAGGATGGATTTTCCGGCGAGGGAGGCGAGGGCTTTTCCGGGGAACCGGCTGGAGGCAAATCGGGCTGGTATTACACCCAATACCTTGCTAGGCACGCTCGATCTTACCACAAAAAAAGCGCATGCTATACTGTGGGCGGATCGCGAAGGAAGGCGCGAAACACAGGTAAAATGCCGTGTTTCCGCATCCCCCCGGTGGGCTCGTTGCGGGCTTGCCGAGCGGGTGGAATGAGCCGGCAGGGCCCCGTCTGGCGGGGGGAGAAGAACGCATGAACGTGTCGACGCAAACCAGGCTTCACCGGTGGGCGGCTATCCCCGTGCTCTGCTTCGCCGCCGCCGCGTTTGCCGCGCAAGATCCGAAGCCCACCGAGGTAAAACCGCAATCGCCCGATGCGCGGGTCACCATCACGCCGCGCGCCCCAAAACCAGTGCCGGGGGCCAAGGAGGAGCGGCGCACGCCGAACATCCGCATCGACACGAACCTGGTGCAGATCAATGTCACGGTCACCACGCCGCTGGGGCAGGTGGTGACGGCGATGGAGAGGGAACACTTCCGCATCTTTGAAGATAAGGTGGAGCAGAAGATCGCCAGCTTCACTTCGGAAGAAGCGCCGCTCAGCATTGGGCTGGTGTTTGACATGAGCGGCTCGATGGGGAATAAACTGCATAAGTCGCGTCAGGCGGCGGCGCAGTTTTTCCGCACCTCGAACCCGGAGGATGAGTTTTTCCTGGTGACGTTCAACGAACGGCCGGAGCTGACCGTGCCTCTGACGCACAACACGGAAGAGATCCAGAACCGGTTGGCGTTTACGAATGCGAAGGGCCGCACGGCGCTTCTCGACGGCGTCTACCTGGCGATGGCGCAGATGAAGAAGTCAAAGAACCCGCGCAAGGCGATCCTCATTCTCTCCGACGGCGGCGACAACTCCAGCCGCTACACCGAAAGCGAGATTCGCAACCTGGTGCGGGAAAGCGACGTCCAGATCTATGCGATTGGGATCTTCGAGCCGATGGGTTCGCGTGGGCGCACGGCCGAGGAATTGAGCGGGCCCGGAATGCTGAACGAACTCGCCGAACAGACCGGCGGGCGCCACTTCCCGGTGGAAAATCTGAACGACCTGCCCGACGTCGCCGCCAAGATCGGAGTGGAATTGCGCAGCCAGTACATCATCGGCTACTCCCCCATGAACCTGGAACGCGACGGCAAGTACCGCCGCGTGGAAGTGAAACTCGTACAGCCGCGCGGGCTGCCGCCGCTGCGCGCCTATTTCAGGACGGGATACTATGCACCTGCTCAATAGACGCCAAGCGCTGCTGGCCGCCGCGGGGGCGCTCGTTCCCGGCGCCTTCGCGCAGGATCCGATTTTCCGCAGCGATACACGCCTGGTGGTGTTGCATGCCACTGTGCTCGACAAGGACGGCCACCTCGTAACGACGCTCGGGCGCGAGGCCTTCACCATTCTCGAAAACGGCCAGCCGCAGCAGTTGCGGCTCTTCCGGCGCGAGGATGTCCCGGTTTCGATGGGTCTGGTGATCGACAATTCTGGCAGTATGCGCAACAAGCGCACCCAGGTGGGCCAGGCGGCGCTGGCGCTGGTGAAAGCCTCCAATCCGCAGGATGAAATGTTCATCGTTAATTTCAACGACGATGCCTTTCTCGACGTGACCTTCACCAACGATGTGAAGAAACTCGAAGAGGGGCTGACCCGCATCGATTCCCGTGGCGGCACGGCCATGCGCGACGCCGTGACGATGTCGATGGACTATCTCAAGGAGAAGGCCAAGAGGGATAAGAAGGTCCTGCTCGTGGTGAGTGACGGCGACGATACCGGCAGTTCGCCCAACAACACCATCGAAAAGCTGATCACCAAGGCGCAGCAGATGGAGGTGCTCATCTACACCATCGGGCTGCTGAACGAAGAGGATAAGCGGGCCGCCAAGCGCGCCGAGCGTGCGCTGAAAGGCTTGACTGTGGCCTCCGGCGGGCTATCTTACTTCCCCAAAGAGGTGACCGCCGTCGACGAGATCGCCACCCAGGTGGCGCACGAGATCCGCAACCAGTACATCCTGGCCTACTCACCCTCCGAGCAGGCCCTGGACGGCACCTTCCGGCAGATCAAGGTGCAGGTGAAGGGGCCTGGACGCCCTGTCGCCCGCACCCGTTCGGGCTATTACGCCACCAAGGACCAGGCGGCGCCGGCGGGCGCTGCCCCGTCGGGCGTGCCGGGAACCAGTTCCCTCATCACTCCTCCCAAGGTGTAGTGCCCGCATGGATCTTGCCCGCGCGATTCCCTTCCTCTGGCGTTCGGCCAAAGGGTACCGGCTGCGGCCCTGGGCCAGTCCCTACCTGCGCTGGCGGATTGAGACCTACTGGGGGCTCCATGCCGATGAGATCAGCCGGCCGGTGTTTCTCGCCTTCGTCCGCGCCCACGCCGGTGAACTGCTGCGGTTTGTCCGCTGGGCCGGACGCATGAGCCGCTAAGCCGGCGCTACTTCCGCGACAAGGCCCGTTTCAGCCAGCCCACCATTTCGCGTTCCCACGGCCGGCCCGTCCAGGTGGCTGTGTCATGCCTGCCCCCTTCGACAATGAGCAGGCGGCAGGGTACGCCCGCGGCCTGCAGCGCTGCCTGGAAGTGGACGCTCTGCTCAAGCGGGGTCACCTCGTCGGCGTCGCCATGCACGAGCAGGAAGGGTGGTTCCTTCCCGGAGATGTGCATGGCTGGGGAGGCCGATTCGATTGACGCCACCCCCAGAAAAGCCCGCAGCCCTTCGGGCAGCCGCTGATTGCGAAGATCCGACCAGCCGGCCAGAGAGACCACCGCGGAGGCGTGCGCGCCCCCCACCGCCGACAACGCTGCCAGGTAGCCGCCCTCTCCGATGCCGACCAAGGCCACGCGCCGCGCATCCACCCCGTAGTCGCGGGTGTGGGTGCGCACCCAGTGGGCGGCAGACGCCACATCCTGGACGGCGGCCGGGAATTCGGCTTCGGGAGCAAGCCGGTAGTTGACGGAAAACACAGCAAAGCCGGTCGATTGAAGGAAGAGTGCGAGACGCGCCGTGTCCGGAGAGCGAGACGTGCCCTCAGTGAGCCCGCCACCGTGGAGGAGGATTACGGCAGGGGCTGGAGTTGGACCCGGTCCGTTGTAGAAATCCAAGACAAGTGGCCCATTGGGGCCCGTGGTGTAGGCAATCTGCTGTTGAGAAAGTAGGGGCAGGGACAGAACTAGGAGCAGTAGAGGCACCCGCGCCCAAACGGATGGAAGGCGGATTGCTAGACTGGTAGAGACACCCCCAAGGAGATCCACACAATTCATGGCAATTAAAGTTGGCATCAACGGCTTTGGCCGCATCGGGCGCAATGTGTTCCGGGCGGGCTTCAACAACCCCAATGTCGAGTTCGTGGCCACCAACGACCTCACCGACACCAAGACTTTGGCCCACATGCTGAAGTATGACTCCATTCTCGGCCCTCTGGACGCAGAAGTGAAGGCCGAAGGCGACGCCATCGTTGTCAACGGCAAGGCGCTGAAGGTATTTGCAATCAAGGATCCGGCCGAGATCGACTGGTCGTCGCTCGGCGCTGAGATCGTGATCGAATCCACCGGCCGCTTCACCAAGGCGGAAGATGCCAGCAAGCACCTCCGCGGTACGGTGAAGAAGGTGATCATTTCCGCGCCGGCCTCGGGCGAAGACGTCACCCTCGTGCTCGGCGTGAATGACTCGGCCTATGATCCGGCCAAGCACAAAGTCATCTCCAACGCTTCGTGCACCACGAACTGCCTGGCCCCGTTCGTGAAGGTGCTGCAGGAGAAGTTCGGCATCGAGAAAGGCTCGATGACGACCATCCACAGCTACACCAACGACCAGAACGTGCTCGACTTCCCGCACAAGGACCTGCGCCGCGCCCGCGCCGCCGCGGTGAACATGATTCCGACCTCGACGGGCGCCGCCAAGGCCATCGGCCTGGTGATGCCGGAGTTGAAGGGCAAGCTCGATGGCTATGCCATGCGCGTCCCCACGCCCAACGTGAGCGTGGTGGACCTGGTGGCCGTGATGAAGACCGAAGTCACCGCCGAAGCGGTGAACGCAGCGCTGAAGGCCGCCGCCGAAGGGCCGCTGAAGGGCATTCTCGCCTTCACGATGGACCCGGTGGTGTCCACCGACATGCTGCGCAACCCCAATAGCTCAATCGTCGACGGCCAACTCACCAAGGTGGTCGGCGGCACGCTGTTGAAGGTTGTGGCCTGGTATGACAACGAGTGGGGCTACTCCAACCGCGTGATCGACCTCGTCGGATTCCTGGCCAAAAAGGGCCTGTAAGCCGCACAATCAGCTTTGCACCTCCCTTTGGTTGGGGAAAACGACGGCGTCCAGGGAAACCTGGGCGCCGTCGGTGCATTTGTGGAGCAGTATGGGTGCAGAAGAAGTGGATTAAGCGGACAACAGCTGGGCCCTGCGGTGCAGGATGTTGTTCTCCAGGTGGATGTGCCGGTGCAGGTCGAGTTCCAGCTCTTCCAGGCCCAGAATCAGCGCGCGGTAGGTGGAGCAGGCGTAGTCCGGAATGACGAAGTTGTGCGTCAGGTCGCGGATGCGGACCAGTGCGGCGCCGGCTTCCTCGTGCTCATGCTCCATCTGCATGATCGGGGCGGCGATGGTGCCGAAGCAGGTGGGCGGGGCGGGGACACCCGTTTCGCGCTCGGCGACTTTGGCGCGAATGGCGGGGAAGAGAATGACCTCCTCCTTCATCAGGTGCGAGTCTAACTCGGCGCGGAGGCCCTCGAACACCTCGGGCAGGCCGTCGAGTTCACCGGGAAGGCGCTGCGAGTAGACGCTGTGGACCTTGGCCAGGCGGGCCGAGAGCAGCGGCAGTTCGCGCTTGAGATAGACATGGTGCGTGTTCACGATGTGATCGATCAGCGCCGGCAGCGGAGCGGTGTTCCAGTCCACATCCGACGTGGATGACTTGGCGGAGGCTGTTGCCAATTCACGCTCGACGTCCTCGACGCGGTAGCCCTTCTGCTTGCACGCTTCCGCGAGGGGCCGCTTTCCGCCGCAGCAATAGTCGATGCCCAAGCGTTCAAAGACGCCGATCGCGGCAAGGGACTCGGCGGCGATTTCGGCAACGGTGGTTTCCGGCTGTAGGGTGGTCATGGCGATCTCCACACCCAGCATGCGCGATGAATGGCTGGGGGGCAGTGACAAGGGTCACGGTGCAACCGGGCGTAAAGAATACTTGACTAAATGGAAAGCTTGCTTTACCATCATCCCATGTACAACACGACACGCCGCTCCTCGGACTCGGACGTCGCCGGCAGCCACTGGCCGTGGGGTTCCATGTTCTGGCTGGGGACGCTGAGCAGTGGCAGTGCCGCGACCCGGATCTATCACCGGCGGGCCTATGGTGCGCTCGGCCTTCTGGTGCTGGCGGTCGCCATCGGGATTGCCATGGATACGTTTCTCGGGACCGGCACGAGCCGCTGGCTGGCCGGAATCGGAACACCCCTTGCGTTTGCCTATATCAGTTGGTCGTTCTACCGCTATGTTCATGAACTGGACGAACTGGCGCAACGCCTCCAATTTGAGGCCGTGTTGATCGCCTTTCTCTTTGTCGTCCTGGGCGGCATTGTCCTCTTCTCGGTGTCGATCTTCACGGGCTGGGTGGCGCATCCGGTGTGGGTGCTGCTGGCTGAGCCAGTGCGAGGCGTGGGGCTGATCGTTGCGGCGAGGAGATACCGGTGAAGAACCGCCTCCGGCTGTTGCGGGCAGAGCGCGACTGGAGCCAGGCGGCGCTGGCTGAGAAACTCCGGGTGTCGCGTCAGACGGTGAACGCCATCGAGACGGGCCGATACGATCCGAGCCTGCCTCTCGCCTTCGACCTAGCCCGCCTGTTCAACCTGCGGATTGAGGAGATCTTCGAGCCGGAATGCTCGAACGGATCAGGCGGAATCCCGCAGCGCCCGGACGTGGGCTGAGACTCCGGCGGCAAGCCCTTCGAGTGAGTAACCGCCTTCGAGCACGGAGAGCAGGCGGCCCTCGGCGTGGGTGGCGGCGATCTCGATCATGAGGTTGGTAAGAGTCACGTAGTCGTCGTCGGTGAGGCGGAAGCGGCCGAGCGGATCGCCGAGGCGGGAATCGAAGCCGGCGGAAACGATGACGAGCGAGGGCTTGAAGTCGCGCGCGGCCGGGAGCAGGCGCTCGCGCACGGCGCCGATGATCTCCCCGCCTCCCGAGCCTGCCGGCAGAGGGCTGTTCAGGATGCGGCCCTTGCCTCTGCCCTCCCCCGTCTCGTGCACCATGCCGGTGCCGGGATACCAGGGGTGCTGGTGGGTGGAGAAGAACATCACGCTGCCGTCGGAAAAGAAGGTGTCCTGCGTGCCGTTGCCATGGTGGACGTCCCAATCGACGATCAGGACGCGGTCGGCGCCGTGGCGCTTCTGGGCATGGCGGGCGGCGAGAGCGACATTGTTGAACAGGCAGAAGCCCATGCCGCGGCTGGGCGTGGCGTGGTGACCCGGCGGACGAACGGCGCAAAAAGCCCTGCGGGCAGCGGCTTGAAAGAGGGAATCGACTGCGTTCAGGACGCCGCCGGCGGCATTCAGCGCCACATCGAGCGAGCGGGCCGAGTAGGTGACGTCGCCGGTGGAAAGGTCGCGCACAAGGTTCGGCCGGCCGTTGAGCGCCCCCACCTCGGCGCGAACCGTCTTGATATAGCCGGCGGTGTGGACGAGCGCAAGCTCATCGTCGTTGGCCGCGCGCGGCGTAATACGGGAAAGGCCCTCGAGCAGGTGAGTGCTTTCGAGGGCCCTTGTGACGGCTTCGTACCGTGCAGGTTGTTCGGGATGGCCCTGGCCGGTGAGATGGTCCTTGTAGAGAGGATCCAGCAGCAGGGCGAGGGCCATGTTGTGATGCTAGCGCGCGGCGGGCCGCTTGTGGCGGCGCGGGACGAAGCTCTTGGTGGCAGGCCGGCCGTAGCCGCCGTTGCCGCGGCGGTTCAGCACGACGACCTTCTCGTCGACGAACTCAATGGCGGCATGTTTCGGCTCAGGCAGGGCGGCGGGCAGGGGCTTGGCCTGGAGCTGGACGCCGAGCGTGCGCTCAATGCGGCGGATCTCCTGGCGCTCGGAGCGGCCATGGAACGAGGAGGCAACGCCGCGCAGACCGGCGCGGCCGGTGCGGCCAATGCGGTGGATGAAGTCTTCCGGCGCCTGGGGCAGGTCGAAGTTCACCACATGCGAGATGTTGTCGACGTGAATGCCGCGGGCGGCGACGTCGGTGGCCACCAGCACGCGGTATTCGCCTGACTTGAAGGCGTCCAGGGCCTGGTTGCGCTGGCTCTGGCTGCGGTTGCCGTGGATGCGGGCCGCTTTGATGCCGAAGCGCGAGAGGTTCTTGGCCAGGCGGTCCGTGCCGTGCTTGGTGCGCGAGAAGACGAGGAAGGATCCCTCGCTCTGTTCGAGCAGGTGGGCGAGCAGGGGCAGCTTGCGGTCGTTGTCGACCTCGTACACGTGCAGGTCCACCTGTTCGGTGGGCTTGGAGACCGAGCCGATGGCGACACGGGCCGGGTTCTTCACATGCGACTCCACCAGGTGGGCCACCGACTTCTCGATGGTGGCCGAGAAGAAGAGCGTCTGGCGATTGGTGGGCACGGTCTTGAGGATGGTCTTGATGGAGGGCAGGAAGCCCATATCGAGCATCCGGTCGGCCTCATCGAGGACGAAGAAGCGGACGCGGTCCATCTGGACGAGGTTGCGCTGGAGGAAGTCGCAGAGGCGGCCGGGGGTGGCGATGAGCACCTGCGCGCCCTGTCGGATCTGGTGCAGTTGCTTGTTTTCGTTCATGCCGCCGACGACGATAGCGGCGCGCAGTTGGGTACCCTGGGTGAGAAGTTGGAAGGTCTCGTGGATCTGGATGGCGAGTTCGCGCGTCGGGCTGAGCACGACGGCTTGGGCGCCCTTCGTGACGGTCTTGGCGAGGAAGCTCTGCACCATGGGGAGCAGGAAGGCGAGGGTCTTGCCGGTGCCGGTTTGGGCGGTGGCGACCACGTCGCGGCCTTCGAGCGCAGGGGGAATGGACTGGGCTTGCACGGGCGTAGGAATGCTAAAGCCGTGCCGGGTAAGGTTGGCCTGCAAGGCAGGACACAAAGAGAGTTCGTTGAAGTTATTCATTCAGTGTTCAGTTGTGCGGGAAGAGGGAATCAGCGGACCGACAACGGGGTGAGGGACAGAGCGGATTGGCTTCCAGCCAGTTTTTAGTATAGCGCGAATGGCGAATAAGATTGGAGGCATGGGAAACGCCGATGGAGCCCTCGTGTTCGGGATCGTCATGGTCGTTCTGGGAATGGTGCCCGGACTGTGGCATGATCTGACCGCCTGTATGGGCGCGGGGATTGTGAACTTCTCGGCGGCGTTGCGCGGGATTCCGCCGTATGCCAGTGCGCCACGGCAGGATGTGAGGCGGCGCGAGCCACTGGTGGCCTTGCTCGGTCTGGCGGTTGTCCTGCTGGGGGTTCTGTCTCAATTCACGGCGTGAGGGCCGGAAACACAACCGCCGGGCGACCCCGCGTGGGGCCACCCGGCGGTGGGCGTCAGGCGCTGCCTGTGGCTAGAATTTCACCTGAAGGGCAAACTGCCAGGAGCGCGGCGGATTCTGTCCCGTGATGACGCCAAAGTTGGCGTTCGTGGGGTCCGTGTTCGGGTTGGACAGGTTGGGGTGATTCCAGGCGTTGAAGGTCTCAGCGCGGAACTGGGTGTTGAAGCGCTCCTTGATTTTGAAGTTCTTGATCAGGGAGAAGTCCCAGCGGTCCTGGTTGGGTCCGCGGATGCCGCTGAAGCGCAGCGGGAAGGTGCGAAGGTTGGAGGCCAATTGCTGGGCCGTGATGCGATTGAAGCCTGCGTTCACATTGAACCACTGGTTGACGCTTCGCTGGTCCTTTGGCAACAGGATGTTGTTCAGGTCGCCGTTGAAGATGCGGTTGCCAAATCCCAAAGGACCGCCGCTCTGGCGCTGATAGACGCCGCCCAACTGCCATCCGCCGAGGACGAATTCGGCCACGGGGTGCCACGTGTTGCCAAACGCCCGGCCCTTGCCGAAGGGGATTTCCCAGATGCCGCTGGAGGTGAAGCGGTGCGTTCGGTCTCCGCCGGAGATGACTTCGCTCGGCCGGACGTCGGCTGCGTTCAGAAACTCGACGGCTTCCATCGACTTCGACCAGGTGTAGGAGAGCTGGTAGGTGAAACCGCGGTTGAAGCGCCGCTCGACGCGCACCTGGAGAGAGTGATACCAGGCATAGCCGATCGGGTCGTTGCCGGTGATGTTGCCAAACTGCGGATAGGGGCGCAGGAGTTGCGACCGGCTCGTGTTGGCGCCGTAGATGGGGTTGGTGCCGCGGAACGGATTGGGGAAGGCCTGGGCGAGATAGTTGATGCGCGTTTGATCCCGCACGGGGGAAGTGCTCAGCCATTCGTTGGGGAGAGCGTTCCAATCACGATTCGCATTCAGCCGGGTACCCCGATTGCCGACGTAGGTCGCTTCAAGGAGGAACAGGAGCGGCATCTCACGCTGGACGCCGGCAGACCAGCGTTGCGCATAAGGATTCAGCCGCTTCGAGGGGAAGAAACTGATGCCTTGGCCGAGGTTCGTACTCAGACCACCGGAGGCTTTGGCCGGTTGCACAAGCCCGTTCGGAAACGGGTTGGCCGTGGTGGCGATGAACGACAGGCCGTTGTCCAATGTGGCTTGAATCGGTGTTGACTGGCTGAAGCCGGTGACGATGGTGTTCGTGGTCAGGATACCGATGGAGTTGAAGAAGAGCCCATAGCCGGCGCGAGCGACGGTCTTGGGATCCAATTGGTACGCCAGGCCGATGCGTGGCATGAAGTTGTTCCTCTCCCCCTGCCAGTAATTGCGGTCGCCGTTGACGCCGGCAAAGAGCAGACCGCCGTTCACCCGGAAGGCGCTCACTGGGAGTTCGGGGATGGGGTTGCGGGCATAGTTGGCCGTGGCCTGAGCCGAGATTGGGTTCGTTTGGTCAAACGCGAAGCCGGAAACGGCGCGGTCGAACCGTTCAGTAATCGGCGTGTCGTACTCATAGCGCAAGCCAAGATTGACGGTGAGTTTGCGCGTCATCTTGTAGTCGTCCTGGATGTAGAAGCCGAAGACGCTGCTCTGTTCGGCGGTGGAGTCGGTGATGCTCATCGAGCCGGCGGGCACACCGAGCAGGAACGAGGCGGCTTCGCCGCCCAACTGGGGAGCGGCGTTGGAGTCAAGCGGGCCGCGTGTGTAGGTGGAGTTGAAGCTGAATTGCGGCGAGACGGCGGCGTTGAACCGGTTGCGGTTCTCGCGGTAGATGCGCATGTCGGTGCCGAAGCGCACATTGTGGCTGCCCTTCATCCAGGTGAAGGTCGCCACCGGGTTGTGGATGAGTGAGGCTGTGACGCCGTCGCCGCTTTCCCACGCGCTGAACTCCTGGAACGGTGTGACGGCTGTTCGCGGAATCGTGGCCAGTTCGCGCGGGATGAGACCGGTGAGTTGCGAGGAGAAGCCCAGGGAAGCAAGGTCGAAGCCCCGGCTGACACGGCGCTCGGGGAAGTCCTGATAGGTGACGCCATAGCGGATGTTCATCAGAAACGAAGGGCTGAAGACGTAGACGTCGTCAATGGCGATGCCCTTGTTGGTGCGGTTCAGGACGATGCCGTTAATGTCGTTATTGAAGGTGCGGTTCTTGTCTTCCTCCCAGTAGTCCTTGTGAAAGCGGACGAAGACGCGGTGCGTATCCGAGAAGGCGTGGTCGAAACGGAAGATGGTGCTCCAGTAGGTTTCCAACGCCTTGTTGGTATTGAAGAAGTTGTTTCGGATCTCGCGGTTGTTGGTCGTAAAGTTGGCCGCCGGGTAGAGCTTCATCATGTTCTGGGCGACGCGGTCGAGCCGGCTCGCGGGAATGATGTTGCCGGGAATGGGCGTGCGCGAGAAGCGTCCGTTTGGCGCTGTGGCGGTGGAGAACGGATCGTACACCTGGTAGTTGGCGCCAAGGGCGAGGTATTCGCTCAGATCACCGTTGCGCATCTTGTCGGTGGGGACGGTGGTGGTGTAGCTCTGCGGGTTGCCGAAGAGGTTGGCCTCCCAGGAATAAAACCAGAACGTCTTGTTCCTGCCGTCGTAGATTTTGGGAATGTAGACCGGGCCGCCCAGCGAGTTGCCGAAGCGGTTGTCCTGGTAGACAGGCAGTTCCTGGCCGGAACGGTTCTGGAAGATGTTCTTCGTGTCGAGCGCGGAGTTGCGGATCCATTCGTGGAATTCGCCGTGAAGTTGGTTGGTGCCGCCCTTGGTGCTCACGTTCACCGTGGCCCCGATGGTGTTGCCGATGCTCGCGTCATAGCTCGCCGTCTGCACCTTAAACTCAGTGATCGACATGGCCGGCGGCGAGTAGGCCACGCGCGGTGAGGTGCCGTCGGAATAGGTGTTCGAGACGCCGTCGATGGTGAAGTCGTTGTTGTAGTTGCCGCCGCCCACGGTGGAGAACTGCGAAGGCGCGTTGTTAAACGGCGCTTTGCGCAGGCGCATGTCGGTGCCGTTCACCGTGCCGGGGGCAAGGTGAACCAGGTCCATCGCATTGCCGGCAAACAGCGGTAGCTCCGTAATGCGCCGCTCGTCCACCACCTGGCCCAGCGTCGCTTCGGCGGTTTGCAACAGCGGCGATTCGGCGCTGACACTGATCGACTCTGAGACATTGCCGATCTGCATCTCAATGATGAGCTCAACGGAATCGTTGACGCGCACCTGGATGTTATCGCGCGAGAACTTCTTGAAGCCGTCCTTCTCCGCCGTGATCGTGTACATGCCCGGCAGAAGATAGGGCAGGCTATAGGCGCCGGCGGCGTTTGTGCTCGTGCGCACAACGACCCCTGTTGCACTGTTGGTGGCAAGCACGGTGGACTCTGGGACCGCCGCGCCGGTGGAATCGAGAACCTGACCGACAACGCGGCCACGGGAATCTTGCGCAGACAGTTGCGTCATCGCACACAGTGCGAGCGCGAAAACACCTTTTATTATTCGATTTCTAGTCATAGAACCCCTATGAGGCGCTTTTCATGGCACCTTAACATTTCCTAGTGCAAGCATAGGCGCACTCTCGCGAAATTCTACAATTATTAACGAATTTTATGAGGCTATTGGCGATATAGGGCGCTGAGAAGGCGAAGAGAGGCCTCGACAAGCAGTTCCCCGCCGCCGGGAGCAAACCGGGCGCTCAGGACTTCGTAGCCTCCCTCCTCGAATGCCTTGCGGGTGGGAACGTAGCCGATGTGTCCGGCGGAGAGTTCCACCACAATCGTCATGGGGAAGGGCGAGGCCTTCTTGATCGCCTGGCCCAGTTCGACGAAGATCTCGCCCGGCAGGCCGACCCAGGCGATCGACTTGCCCAAGGTGATCACCTGCACCTCGGCCTCGATCGGCGCGCCCTTGCGCTCGGCCACATCGAGGATGCGGAAGGCCTCGGCCAGCGGCACCGTGCCAGGGGAGTCCGGCTGATCGAACCTCGCGGCGACGGCCTTGGCCTGGGCTACCTGGGCGGCGGTATAGGTGGGCAGCGGCAGCGGCACCACCTCGCTGCGCGCCAGCAGTTCCCCGGCGGGCAGGGCCTTGAGGCGGGTCATGGTTTTAATGACCTCGCCCGCCAGGACGGTCCCGATGCGCTTGGCCTCTGCATGTCCCTTCTGCGGCTCGGCCGAGCTGGTGTTGATGTGGTTGATGTTGCCGGCGGCGCCGTTGGTGAACAGTGTCACCAACTCCGGGCCGGAGAGCTTGCCGAGGAGCTTCGAGATGGTGAACGGGAAGTCGGCGGAAAACTGAAGCCCGCCCACGGTATCGAGATGAAGCGCGTGGTTGATGTAGGCCAGCAGCGGCTTGCCCTCGGCCGATTCGACCCACACCAGTTGGACCTCAGGATCGATCTGTCCCATCGGCTGGACCACCTGCGGATTGCGCTTGCCGGGGTTGGTGCGCACCGTGCCGTCCTTCATCAGGAAGCGGCGGTAAAAGCTGACTGACTCCTCATGCCCGGTGGCCGAGGAGAGCCGCGCCGCGGTGAGCGAGGCCTGCGCGGCGCGGATGGCCTCGGCAATCTTGCCCGGCAGCGCGGCGCGGTAAGTCTCCATCACCTTGCGCGCGGGGCCTTGGACAAACTGCATGCCGCGGCCGCCAAGCAGCGGCCCGGTGTGGCTGTGGGTGGCGCTGAGGATGATGTTCGCGGCCGGAATGCCGGTGGCGGCTTCGGCCTGCTTGCGGGCGGCGGCGGAGAGGTCGGCGGGGATGTTGACGAGGTCGCAGGCGACCAGGGCGGAGCGCGTCTGGCCGGTCTCCAAAACGAGCGCTTTGGCCCACAAGTCGTCGTGGGTTCCTTCGGCGAGCCGTGTGTTGTAGTAGCCGGCCATGGGGATGCCCACGGGCGGCGTGATCCTTACCGCCGCGCGTCCGGCGCGCAGATCCTGCGCCTCTGCTGCTGCCGTGAGGGAAACGAGAACCACCAGCCCAACCGCGATGCGCATGTGTATTTGGTTATCACATTGCGCGCCCGGACGGGCGGAGGCTTAGCGGCCGCTGGCTACGCCCAACTCCTTCAGCAAGGGCTGCGCGCCGTAAACAACACGCAGCGCTTCCGTGATGGCGGCCGTGGAGACGTGCACGCTCCGCTCGCGCGAATCGCGGTACACGAAGCGGTTTGGGAGCCCTTCCAGGTTGCCGTCGAAGAGGATGCCGACGACCTCTCCGCGCGTGTTGACCGTAGGCGAGCCGGAGTTCCCGCCGTGGGTGTCGGCCGTGGTGACGAAGTTGAATTGCGTTGAGGACTTCAGTTTGCGGCGGGCGTCGAGCCAGCGCTGCGGCAGGGCATAGGGCTCTTTCCCCGTCACGCGGCCGAACAGGCCGGTGAAGTTGGTGGCGTAGGGAACCGGCTTGCCTTCAGCGTTCTGATAGCCCTTCACGGCGCCGAAGCTGAGGCGCAGCGTGAAGGTGGCGTCGGGGTAGGCCTCCGTGCCGAACTTCGCAAATCGAATAGCGGCGATCTTGGATGCGCTCTCGTAGATGGCCGCTTCCACTTTGTCTTCGAAGATGGTGCGCAGGCGGCGCGCTTCGGGGTCGATCCGGCGGATCAGTTCGAGCATGGGGTCGCGGCTGGCTTCCAGCAACTTGCCATCGGCCAGCAGCTGTTTGCGGTAGGAGAGATCGGCCAGCTTCGAGCCCTCGACATAGGCCTGCGCCGCCGCCAGCGGCTCCTTGCCCGCAAGCACGCTCACCACCACCGGATGATCGGCGCCGAGATGCTGACGGAGGGTCCCCAGGTAGAAGGCCAGGACAGTCGTCTCCATCGAGGCGTAGAGGGGAATGTCGGACTGAATGAACTGCCGCTTCGGTTCCAGCGCGGTTTCGCGGAATTCGCGCAGGCGGGTCTCACTGGGCTTCTTCGTTTCCTCGTTCATGCGCACGAGCGTCCGGGCCAGAGAGAACAGTGTGGAGGCGCGGGCAGGGCTGCTCTCCAAAAGGGAATAGGGCTTGTAGATCTTGGTGAGCTCGGCATACGCCTGGGCGACGCGGTCCCAGGTGGCGCCGTATCCCTTGGCCAGTTTGGGGTCGGCGGCGACGTGGGCGCGCAGCGTCTGTTCTTCGTCGCGCTTGCGGTTCATCAGGTCCGCTTCGCGCAGGCCGGCGAGAAACCCCGTGTAGGCCTTAAACGAGTTCTGCACGCTGAACAGTTCGTCGCCGGCGATGCGCTTGTTTTCGGCACTCAGCGCGCCATAGCGCAGCAATTCCTCGATGAGCCCCTGTTGCCGGCTGATGGCGAACGGGAAGGCGATGTTGCGATTGAATTCCAGCTCGGCCATGGTGGCCAGCCGGCCGGTGGAGCCAGGGTGGCCGCTGACCAGGGTCAGCTCCCCCTCCCGGGCGCCCTTCCGGCTCCAGGGGAGGAAGTTCTTCACCACAGCCGGTTTGCCGTTTTCGTAGGCGCGCAGAAAGCTGATGTCGAGACAGTAGCGGGGGTAGGTGAAGTTGTCCGGATCGCCGCCGAACATGGCGATCGCGTTCTCCGGAGCGAACACCAGCCGCACGTCGGTGTACTTCTTGTATTGATAAAGATGGAACACCTCGCCCGAGTAGAGCGTGACGACATCGCAGCGGTTCCCCGTGGTGGCGGCGCACTCCTTCTCCAGGCGCGACATCTGGGCCTTAGTGAGGCGGGAGATGGCGGCGAAGTCCTTTTCCGCTTCGGCGGCGGCTTTCACCTTGGCGGTGACGTCGTCGATCTTGAGCAGGACGTTCACTTCCAGGTCGGGGCACGGCTTTTCCGCTTCGCGCGTGGCCGCTTGGAAGCCGTTCTTCATGTAGTCGGCCTCCTTGCTGCTGAGCTGCTGGATGCACTCGCTGGCCACGTGGTGGTTGGTGAAGATGAGTCCGTCGGGAGAGACGAACGACCCGGAACCACCGTTGTTCATCCGTATGGAGGAGAGGCGGAGGCGCTCCAGCAGCGGTTCGGATAGGGTGACGCCGTGAGACTGACGGAGGCGGGCTTGCGGGACCTGGTCAAAAAGCCAGATGCCTTCATCCGCCCACATGCAAGTGGTGGCCACCGCGGCGAGCGGCAGAATAAGGGATCGAAGATGCATGGCGGGTATTCGCTACTATTATGGACGAATCAGCGGCGGTTTCGGAACGAGCCGAGGATCGAGCCGGAAACGGCGGTTGCGACAGCCGTGTAAAGAATCATGTAAGCGTCTTATTTGCTTTGACTTGCAGCCTTTGCTGCGACCGATTCCATTTGGCAAACTGGCCTTATTGTGAGATACTGTCCGATAACTCAGAGCAATCCGCTCTCAAGAAATGACCCAGCTCGACGAGGCCTTAGCCCGCTTTGATAAGCTAATCCACTCGCCGGCGTATCAGGACCTGGCCTGGGCAGAAGCCCTGTATGAACAGATGGCTGCGGCGCAATTGTCGCCTGGCGGCAGACCGATCTGCCCCGTTCTACGAGCCCACCTGGTGACGCGGCGTCAGTACGATTCGCTTCAGAAAACCGCCGCCGTGGTATCAGCGGCGATGGACCGTATTGGTGAACAGGCTGTAAATGACCCGGCCATGCTGGCGCGCCTGCAACTGCTGCCGGCCGAGCGCATGCTGGCCAGCGTCAATCACACCCACGGCAAGGCCACGGCGACGACCATTACGGCCAGCAATGGGCCCGGCGGTCAATTCATCACCGGCGTCAGCGCCGACCCTCCCGCCAGTGTGGCCTACACCGAGCCGCTTGCCGAACTGTTCTACGACAGCGCGCCGATGAAGGAACTGCGGAAACGCTATAAGTTCACGCGCGGCAAATCGGTAAAGAAGCTGCTGCAGGCGATTCTGGCCGCCTACAAGGGGCAGGGGAAAAAGAAGTTCCCCTGCATCGGCGTGGTGGAGTTCCGCCAATCGCTCAAGGCCGCCCCGAGCACCGAAGCCCTGCTGCTGGCGGAGCGATTCCGCGCCTCCGGCTATCCGGCCGAGGTCGTGACGCCGGAACAACTGGAATACCGCAACGGCGAACTGAAGCGCGGCGATTTCACGATCGATATCGTCTACCGGCGCGTATCGGCGCAAGAGTTGCTGGTGCGGTCGGATCTCAACCACCCCCTGCTGCGTGCCTACCGCGATCATGCCATCTGCATGGTGAACAGCTTCCGCGCCGAGATCTCCGGCAAATTGTCCGTGCTGGCGCTGCTGAGCGACGATGCGATTCTGGCCCAGTTCCCAGCCGCCGATCGCAAGGTGTTGCGCGAACATGTGCCCTGGACGCGGTTCATGGCCGGTATGAAGACAACCAAGGGCAGCGAGCAGATCGACCTGCCCGAATGGGTGGCCCGGCACAAAGAGAAACTCCTGCTTCGGCCGCTCGATTCCGGCAGCGACCAGCACATCTTCGATGGCGCTGACTTGGAGCAGTCGATGTGGGAGCGGGCCGTGAAGACGGCGCTGCGCTCACGCTATGTGGTGCAGGAGAAGACGCCGGTCGAAAAGACGGCCTTCCCGGTCTACCAGTTCGGGCGCCTGGAGTCGCGCGATTTCCGTGTCGGCATCCAACCGGCGCTGTTCGGGGGGAAGATGGATTCCGCGGCTGCCGCCGTGGAGGATGTCACCAGCACCTTCTCCCTGCTCAACGGCCTCACTCCGGCGCTCATTCTCGAAGGCGCGGCCTAGACTCCGCTGCCCCCCCGTGCCCGCTCAGCCTCTGCCGATGCGGCGCGCCCGCAAAAACGACGACAGCCCGTAGCCAATCATCAGCACGACAAAAAAGCCGGCCATGATGAGCAGCAGCAGGCTGGCGAAGTCGCCGTTGAACTCCTTGTATTTGCGCCAGGCTGAAAAGCCGAAGATCACGCCCAGGACCAGAAACATGAAGCCGATCACTTCGTTCCAGAGCACCCGGAGCGGCTTCACGATGCCGGGCAACACAGTGCCGGCGAACTTGCGGACAACTTGCATCATGGGGCTGTTCACATCGTAGCAGCGGTGCGCGCGGCGGCAAAACCGCGGCAAGCCTGCAAGGACGGCGGGCAATAGCGGTAAGCTGGAGGTTCCCAGGTGATCTTCTCCCGCCATCCGTTCCAGTCAGGAGTTCTGCCCCGGGCCTCTGATTGGCGGCGCACCCTGCGCTACCTGTTCGAAACCGAAGTGCATGTCTACGCCTTCTCGATGGCGGCCAACATCCTTCTGAGTTTTTTCCCGTTCTTCATCGTGATGATCTCCATCTGCCGCTATCTGCTGCAATGGGGCTCGGCCGAACAGGCCATCTACATCGCCATCGGCGACTACTTCCCGGATGACCGCTTTGGCGATTTCATCATCCGCAACCTGAAGGTGGTTGTGGCGCAGCGTGGTCCCTTCCAGGTGATGAGCGTGCTGCTGCTGCTTTTCACGGCGAATGGCATTTTCGAACCACTAGAAGTAGCCCTGAACCGTGCCTGGGGCATCACAAAGAACAGGAGCTACCTGCGCAACCAAATGGTGAGCCTGGGCCTCATTTTCGCCTGCGGCGGCCTGGCGCTGCTGTCCACCGTGCTGACGGCGGTCAACCAGGAGCTGTTGATCAAACTCGGCCTTGCCTCCGAGGCGACGGCGTTTGTCGGGGCGATGGTGTTCAAACTGGCGGCGGTGCCGATTTCGATCCTCATGCTGTTCCTCATTTATTGGATCCTGCCCAATGCCAAGATCCCCTGGACCCCCTTGCTGCCGGTTTCCCTGCTGGTGGGCGTGGCGTTGGAGGTGCTGAAAAACGTCAATTTGTGGACCTGGCCGTGGCTGCGGGCGAAGTTGACGCATGAGTACGGTCCGTTTGTGTATTCGGTGACGATCATCCTGTGGGGATTCCTCGCATCGATGGTCGTGCTGGCCGGGGCGGAGTGGGCGGCGCGCTCGCGTGAGGCATCGGCCCGCGCGGAGGGTTTGCAAACGGCGGGAGCCGTCGATTAGGCTAGAAGTGGAAAAATCGAACGGGAAACTTGTCCCGCGGAAAGGTTTGGCAGATGGCGAAGAAAGCGGATGTGACACGGCGTGATGTCGTGAAGACGGCCGGAGCGGTGGCGGCAGTGGCGGCCGCGGCGCGCAAAGTGGAAGGCGCCCCGTGGATTCAAACCGTGAAGGCTGCAAACGATCAACTGCAGTATGCGGTGATCGGCACGGGAGGCCGCGGGACCTATCACATTGTGCACTGGAACGGGCTGGATGTGGGCCGCTGCATGGCGGTGTGCGACATCGACGAAGCCAACCTGACCAAGGCCGCTAAAACGGCCAAGGACAAGCCCAAGGCCTTCAAGGACTACCGTGAAGTTCTGGCCATGAAAGACGTCGACGCGGTGGTCATCGCCACGCCGCTCTACATGCACTACCCGATCACGCGCGACGCGCTGCTGGCCGGCAAGCATGTGTTCTGCGAGAAGAGCCTCGTGTTCACGGCCGAGGAGATCCACGCCCTGCGCAAGCTGGCCAACGAGCGGCCGAAGCAGATTCTGCAGGTGGGCCTGCAACGGCGCTACAGCAAGTTCTATCAGACGGCCAAAATGATGGTCGAAAAGGGCACCATCGGCAAGGTGACCCACGTCTACGGCCAGTGGAATCGCCGCAGCCTGGGCAAAACCTGGGTGCCGCCGAGCTGGCGCGCCTTCAAAAAGTACTCTGGCGGCCTGACCGCCGAGCTGGCCTCGCACCAGGTGGACGTGGCCGACTGGATGATCGGCAAACACCCCGAGTTCGTCACCGGCGTGGGCTCGATCGACATCTACAAGGATGGCCGCGACGTCTACGACAACATCTACCTCATCTTCAGCTACCCCGGCGGCTCGAAGCTGATGTACAGCTCGATTTCCACCAACAACCACCTGCCGCTGTTCGGCTCCTCCAAGACCGAGTTCGGCGAGATGATCTGCGGCACCGAGGGCACGATCCACATCACCGTCGGCAGCGACAACGAACCGGCCGCCGCCATCTGGTTCCCCGAGCCTTCGCCCAAGACCCTGGAAGCCCAGAAAAAGGGAACGGAGAAGAAGGAGAAGGCGACCGTGGCCAGCGCCTCGCTGCTCGGCACGGGCAAGGGCGGCAAGGGCCTGCCGGTGCTGTTTGACCGCGACCTCGTCGGCAAGAACGACGGCTTCATTGAGAAGGAAATGAAGTTCGCCCGGCAGTGGCTGTACAAGAAGGGCGTCATGGTGCCGGAAGAGGACAAGAACCCGGTCGACATCCAGTTGGAGCAGTTCGTCGTCAGCTGCAAGACGGGCAAGCGCCCGCTGGCTGACCTCGAAGTGGGCCTGACCGATTCGACCAACGTCATCACGGCCAACCTTGCCATGGACGAAGGGCGGCGCGTCTACTTTGACGAAATCAATAAGATGGGCGGCGGTCCGCTTGGTGCGGCTGCTCCGGCCAAGAAGGGCTAAGCTCACTCCTTCCACGGCGCTGACTTACCATCACGGGCGCGGCTTTCACGGCCGCGCCCGTTGTGTTTGTGCGGAGGCGGCTTTCTCAGAGCGCCGGCTTGCCTTTCCACTCCAGTGACCGGATGGGAAACTCGAAATTGCGGAACGGCAGGCGAAGGCCGGGCAGGTAGAGTTCCAAGGTCAGCTTCTTCTCGTCTCCGGCGAACTTCCTGGGAAAGACCATGCGCAGCACAGGGTCGCCCGGCGTGGGCGGGAAGAAGGCGAGCATGGAGTATTTTCGCTTGTCCAGCTTGATGCGCGACTTTTTCTCCATCTCGGCCACCTCGCGCGGGTTCGGCGTCAGCAGTGGGTTGGGCAGAACGATCCCGATGATGATGTGCTCGCCAGGATGCTGTCGCAGGAAGTCTTCGTAGTCGTCGTCAGGCTCAACACGGACCTCCGGGCCGGCGTCGCGCCTCAGCCAGTCGCGCCACAGTAACTCCGCCTGTCGCACCGGCTCCGCCGAGGCGAGATAGACGCGAGCGTCCGAGGTCTGCGCCCACGGAGAATCGCTCATCAGGCGGTCCACCTCGGCGCGCGTCCACTCCTCCGGCGGCCGCGTTTCCCAGAAGCGCGGGCCTCCGCTGCTGATCGCCGGTTGCGGCACCCTGCGCGAAGGGATCGTCGGCACCCCCGGTACGGGCAACTGCATCAGGAACGCGGCCAGCAGCAGAGCAAGCATCCATTCGCTATGCTAACTGTTCGCAATGCTTCTTGGGACACAGTTTCACGGCCGGCGCGCGGCACAGTTGGAAAATGATCAGGTACGGGTTACGGTGTTGGGCGAGGGCGGCCACATCGCCGAGGTGCTGCACAAAGCAAGCGGTGTGAACCCGCTGTGGACGCCGCCGTGGGAGACCATCGAACCGGGCAGCTTTGGCCCCGAACACCAGGCGACCTTTGGCAGTAACGCCGAAGCGCGGCTGCTGGCTGGCATCATGGGGCACAACTTGTGTCTGGATGTGTTCGGCGGGCCGAGTGAATCAGAATGGCGGGCCGGGCTCGGCGTGCACGGAGAGGCCTCGGTGGCCTGCTATGAGTTCTCAGCCGAGGGCGACACTCTCGTGCAGCGGGCCGAGTTTTCCTTCTCCCGCCTCGCCTTTGAGCGGAGGTTGCGGCTCGAGGGCGAGACCGTATTTGTCGAGGAGCGCATCGTCAACCACAATGCGCATGACTGGCCCACGGCCTGGACGCAGCATGTCTCGATGGGGCCGCCCTTCATCGAACGCGGTGTGACGCTGTTTGCCGCCAGCGCCACACGTTCCAAGGTGTTTGAGGGGGATTTCGCAGGAGGCCTGCTGGCATGGCAGAAACCAGGCGCCGAGTTCCTGTGGCCCCACTGCCCGATGGCCGACGGCTCCACGCTCGACCTGCGCCTCTATCCAACGGCCGAACGGAGCGCTGGCTACACGGCGCACCTCATGGACCTTCAGGCCGAGGAGGCGTTTTTCGCGGCCTTCTCCCCTCGCACCAGGGTCCGGTTTGGGTACCGCTGGAAGCGCGCCGATTTTCCCTGGCTGGGGCGCTGGGAGGAAAACTGCCTGCGCACGCACGCCCCTTGGGCAGGGCGGACCATGACGTGCGGCATGGAATTTGGCGTTTCTCCCATGCCCGAGACACGGCGGCAGATGATCGAGCGGCAGGCGATGTTTGGGGTGCCAGGGTACCGCTGGCTGCCCGCGGGCGACGAAGTGAGGGCTTCCTACCAGATCGAAATCCGGTCTGCCGACCATCTGTAGGTTTCTGCGTCACTTTTCGCGGACAAAAAGAGAGAGATAGCCCAAAATAGTGGGTGGTATTCCTCTGAGATTTTCCAGCCTTCCGCCGAACATACTCTCAGCGGGCTAGTTGATTGGCCCTTCCTGTGTAGGGGTGCTGATGTACTCCGAAGAGGAGGAGAAGGGCTATGCCGGGAGCATAATCGGTGATAATCAGGGACGATCGTAGGAAAATTATCACTAATTGAACCTTCCCAACTCAGCCTGTAGGGTGTACGATTTAGAACAGTAGGCCCGGACTAGAAGTACTAGTCCGTCGCAGAGGGAACCGATGAAAGCTCAGACTGTCGACATTCGAGAGTCCGCAGGGCGGATTCTGTGCTGCACGATCTTCAAGGCTGGCGGCCGAAAGTTATTGGCAAAGGGCCACGTCATCAGCGATGACGACATCCGGCTGCTGGAAACCGAGGGGATGGCGCAGGTTTGGGTGACCGAGTTGGAAGAAGGCGAGATCGGGGAAGACCATGCCGTGCAAGCGGTTGGCATGGAGATGGGGTGTGGCTGCCTGGAGGTGAAATTAGCCGCCGGTGGCCGTGCCAACCTGATCGCGACCGAAGATTGCTGCGTGTTGGTGGATGATGACTTGCTGCGCCAGATCAACTGCGCGGCGAGCATCGTCATCGCCACGGCGAGCAATTTCGCCTACGCAAAGGCGGGGCAGCGAATCGCCACCGTCAAGAGCGCGCCGTTTGCTGTTGCCCAGGCCCAATTGGAGGCCGTGATCTCGATTTTGCGGGAACGTGGGCCGATCCTGCAGGCGCGTCCGATTCGACAGCCCTCGGTAGCGGTTCTCTACTCCGATCCGGGGTCGGGCGACCGGGCCCGGCAGCTGTTTGAGAACATCATGCGGCAACGACTGGAGCGCTTTGGCGTGACGGCAAACTATGTCCTGGCCTGCGTGGAAGATGAGTCCCACGTGGTGCGCTCGCTCCAGCACCTGCTGCGGGCCAAGCCCACTTGCATCCTAGTCGCGTCAACGACAGCGCCGGCTGGCCCGGAGGATATCGTAGGCAGGGGCATGGTGGCCATCGAGTCGCATATTGAGAAGTTCCTTGCTCCCGTCGAGCCTGGCAACCTGCTTCTGTTTGGCTACAAAGACGACGTCCCCATCGTTTCGGCGCCTGGATGCTTCCGCTCGGCCAAACCGAACGTTGTGGACTTGCTCATGCCGCCCATGCTTTCGCGGTATCGCATATCCGGGTGGGAACTGGCCTCACTTGGCCATGGAGGCCTGATGGCCTGAGGCCAAATTTAGAATTTCCTCTTCCAATCCGAAGAATTCGTGCGCGAATCTCCAAGGGCGCACGAGCTTACGCCGCCGGCCGGCCCAAGACGTCCGGCGGCCTTTTTTTCTCTGAAACTGACCCGGCCCGCCGCCACTTCACCCCGCCCCCGCGCCATCCTGCGCCGAAGGCAGAAACAGCTTCGGCCCGTCGGGATCCGACTCCAGCCGTTCCGCCTCGTCCACACCCTTCGCTGTGATCACAGTCCGCCCGTTATCGGTGCGCGTGATGAGCCCGTTTTCCCGCAGATACCAGAGGCTGAATTCAAGATGCTCCCGCGGTACCCCGAGCAGGTCTTCCAGGTCAGGCAATGACAATCCAGGACTCTCCGGTGTCTGCATTCGCTTCACATAAAGCAACGCGAGCACGCCCTGCCGTTTTCGTCTCTCGGCCGTGACGCCCGAAGCCGCCTGCGGCCGCTCAAAGATCTTCCACCGTCTCGTCTGAAGCCGCTGCAATTGCGCATCATAGGCCGCCCGCCGTTCCGGGTCGCTGAGAACCTTGTAGGCATCGTAGATCTTGCGGAACATGTCCGGATCGCCCGATTCGGTGTTGTCCGGATGAAAGCGCTGGGCCAGCAGCCGGAACACGCGGTGGATGGTGTCCATGTCGGCTTTGGCGCTGATCTGCAACACCTCGTAAAGGTCGGGCGTATCCTCAGAGAGCGGCGCCGGCTCCTCCTTGGTCCCCGTCGAAGCGCCATTGAAGTCCTCTTCAAAGGCCAGTCCGCAGCGAAAACCGCCGCCAGGGTTGGCTGCCGCCCAGACCACACGGGCCCGCATACGGCTCTCCCGCGCCTGGCCGTCGGCCGAGAATGGACCGGCAATGGAGACGATCGAGCCTGGGGCGAGTTTCACCGACGACACAATGCCACACCCGGTGGCGCTGACATCCACCAGCCGCACCTGAACCATCTCCGAAAAGCCCGGCCGGCTCTGATAGTTCACCTTGGCCTGCGCAAACCGGTCCTTCTGGAACCGCGGGCTGCGGCGCTTGTCAGCCACGCCGTTGGCGTGCCCGCGCGTGCCGCTCGTAAAGCCCTCGGTGTGCGTACCCATGGTGAACATATCGGTGTCCTCTCCTCTAGTGTTCCTTGATTCTGAAAGGAGAACTGCCGTAGCCCAATATAGCCGTGGTACCGATTCCCAGGCAGCGTGGTACCAGCGTCAGTAGATCATTGGTTGGAGCTGCGATACAGTACCAGATCACATGCCGGTTCATAACGTGTTGTCGGGCCTCCGCGTGGTCGACTGCGCCACCTACATCGCCGGGCCCAGCGCCGCCGCGGTGATGGCGGACTACGGCGCCGACGTCATCAAGATTGAACGCCCGCCGCTCGGCGATCCCTACCGTTTTCTTGCCTTTGCGCCAGGAATGCCGGTCACCCCCTGGAACTACTGCTGGATCATGGACAGCCGCGGCAAACGCAGCATCGCCCTCGATTTGAACCAGGAGGCGGCCCGCAACGTCCTGCTCGCGCTCGTCCGCGCCGCCGACGTCTTCGTCACCAACTACCAGCCCCCCCTGCTGCGAAAATTCCGCCTGCGCTACGAAGACCTCCAGCCGGAAAACAGCCGCCTGATCTACGCCTCGGTGACCGGCTATGGCGAGGTGGGCGAAGAGGCCGACAAACCCGGCTACGACATGACGGCCTACTTTGCCCGCTCCGGCCTCATGCAGTACATCCGCAACGCCGGCAGCGACCCGGCCATCTCCCCTTGCGGATTCGGCGACCATCCCACCGCCATGTCGCTCTTTGGGGCCATCATGATGGCGCTCTACCGGCGCGAGCGCACGGGCGAGGGCGGCAAGGTGACGGCCAACCTGATGCACAACGGGGTGTGGTCAAACGGCAGCATGACCCAGGCCGCCCTCTGCGGGGCGGAGTTTGCCGAGCGGCAGACGCGGTCCAAACCCCATAACCCGCTGGTGAATCACTACGCCACGGCCGATGGCCGGCGCTTCCTGCTCTGCCTGCTCGATCCGGCCAAGGACTGGACCAAGCTCTGCACCGCGCTCGGCCGTCCGCAGTGGATCGCGGACGAGCGCTTCTCCACCCCCGATGCCCGGCGCACCCACTCGGCTGAACTGGTGGCGCTGGTCGATGCCATCACCGAAGCGCACCCGTTGGAGGAGTGGAAGCGGCGGTTTGCCGAGTGCGACGTGCTCTATGGCGTCGTGCCCGAAACCAAGGAGCACCCCAGCGACGAGCAGATGGCCGCCGCCGGCGTGTTTGCCGACATCGTCGACGCCCCGGTCCCGATGAAAACCGTGGCCAGCCCGTTTCACGTCGAGGGCGCGCCCAAGGAACCGGCTCGCTGGGCGCCCGAGGTGGGCGAGCACACCATCGACATCCTGCGCGAAGCCGGGTGTGGCGAGGACGCGATCCGTGCGATGCTCGAAACGGGAGCGGCACAACAGTTTCGACGGGAGGATTGAGTGCGATGGATCTGGCGGGACGTGTAGCGCTAGTCACCGGCGGCGCTTCGGGCCTGGGCGAAGCAACAGCGCGCCTGCTGGCCTCGGGCGGGGCGCGCGTGGCCGTGCTTGACCGCAATGCCGCCCAGGGGCAACAGGTGGCGGCGGAGATCGGCGGTCTCGCTTGCGAAACCGATGTGGCGAGCGAATCGAGTGTCGCCGCGGCGCTCGGGAAGCTCCACGCCGAATGGGGAGCGCTCCACATCACCGTCAATTGCGCCGGCATTGCCACGGCCAAACGGATGCTCGGCAAGGAAGGCCCCATTGCCCTGGCCGATTTCGAGCGCGTGATCATGGTGAACCTCATTGGCACCTTCAACGTCTGCCGTCTGGCGGCCGCGCTCATGGCCAAGAACGAGCCCGATGAGGGCGGGGAACGCGGCGTGATCGTGAACACCGCCTCCATTGCCGCCTACGAAGGTCAGATCGGCCAGACCGCCTATGCCGCCTCGAAGGCAGGCATCGTGGGGCTCACTCTGCCCATGGCGCGCGAACTCACCGGGCTTGGCATCCGCGTCTGCGCCATCGCGCCTGGCTTGTTCGACACGCCTCTCCTGCAGGCGCTTCCCGAGAAGGTGCGTGTGGAGTTGGGCGCCACGGTTCCTCATCCAGCGCGGCTGGGCGATCCGGCGGAGTTTGCCTCGCTGGTCCGCCATCTCGTGGAAAATCGGTATATGAACGGGGAAGTGGTGCGGCTCGACGGCGCCTTGCGCATGCCGCCCCGCTGAGGGAACGGGTCGATCATGATGGACTTCAATCACTACCTGGGTATCGAGGTGCGCGAGCGCCATGAGGATGGCATGACTATCCGCGTTGCGCTGCGCGCCGAACTGCTCAACATCGCCGGCGTGGTGCACGGCGGCGTCACGGCGACGATGGCCGACGCGGCCGCGGGCATGGGGCTCATCAGCCTCCTCGGCGGCAAACAGCCGGTGACCACCACCGAGATGAAGATCAACTACCTGCTGCCGGTCACGGGCGCTTACCTGGAGGCGCGGGCGAAGTTCGTGCGTCGCGGCAAAACGCTCGCCGTGGCGCAGGTGGACCTCACCGACGACAAGGGGCGGCTGGTGGCCATTGCGCTGGTCACCTACATGATGCTGCCGAAGGGCGAGTGACCGTTTACGGGATCGACTTCAGCGGTGCCCGTGATGCCGCGCGGCGCACCTGGATCACGCGGCTCGACGACGGCGCCGTGACCTGGGTGAAGCGGGAAGCGGAGTTGGGCGAGCCTCTGACGCAATTCCTGGCCGGCGCCGGGTGCGTGGTGGGAATCGATGCGCCCCTGTCGCTGCCCGCGGAGTTGATGGATGGTGGTTGGGAGCGGTGGGCGCGCGGGTTCACCAGCCGCTTTCCCAACGCCGATGCCTTCCGGGCCGACTGCCAGATGCGTAGCGCTAATGAGAAAAAGCGCGAGGTGGAACGCGAAGCCAAGGTTCCGTTTGCCTCGTGGAATCTGCGGCTCTACCGGCAGACCTGGCGCGTCATGAGCGAACTCGTGAGCCCGCTGCTCCGGCAGGGGCGCGTCGTGGTGGCGCCGCAGCAGCCGGAGCCCGGCGTGACGACCCTCATCGAAGTGTGTCCTGCCTCGACGCTGCAGCGGTTGGGTCTGCGCGTACCTTACAAGGGGCCCGGCCCGGAGTTGCGTGCGCGCGCGAAGAACTGGCGCGTGCGTTCGAGGCGCCTGCGATTGTCATCGATGATCCCGGCGGCGACGCGCTCGATAGCGTGATCGCGGCTCGCGTGGCTGCCGAGGCCTTGCGCGCCAACAACTGGCACGAACCCGTGCCCGGCGAAGGGCGCATCTACTACTAACCGCTACTCGGCGGCGATGCGGACAATCATCTTGCCCGTGTTCTCGCCGCGCATCATGCCGAGGAAGGCGCGCGGCGTATTCTCGATCCCGTCGATCACCGTTTCGCGACTGATGAGCCGGCCCGCGCGCACCCACTCCGCCATCTGCGTCAGCGCCGGTCCGTACCTCTTCGCGAAGTCGAACACGAGGAAGCCCTCCATGCGCGCGCGCTTGACGATGAGCTGAAACAGCAGGCGCGGACCCATCTCCGGTTTGTCGAGATTGTATTGCGAAATCTGCCCGCAAATGGCGATGCGCGCGCGCTCGTTGATGTTCAGCAGCGCTCCATCGCTGATCGCCCCGCCGACGTTGTCGAAGTAGCAGTCGACACCGCCGGGACACAGCGCGGCGATGCGGGCGCGGTGATCGGATTCGGCCTGGTAGTCGTAAGCGGCGTCGAATTTGAGATCATCCAACAGCCAGCGGATCTTCGCTTCTCCGCCGGCGATGCCCGCGACGCGCATGCCGAGGATCTTGCCGATCTGCCCCGCCACGCTGCCCACTGCCCCGGCGGCCCCCGATACGAGCAGTATCTCGCCCGCCTTGGCCTGCAGAATCTCCGTGAGTCCAAAGTAGGCCGTGAGCCCCGGCATACCGAGAATGCCCAGCGCGGTGGAAACGGGGGCCAGTGTGGGGTCGATCGTGCGGATCTCGCGTTCCCCCGCCACCGCATACTCCTGCCAGCCGAGCATGCCGCCCACGTAGGCGCCTTCGGCAAACTTCGGATTGCGCGATTGCACGACGCGACCCACCGAGCTTGCCTGCATCACGCTGTCCAGCGGAATCGGGTCGATGTAAGAGGCGCGCTCGCGCATGCGTCCGCGCAGATAGGGGTCCACCGAGGTGTACAGCATGCGAACCAGGACCTGGCCCTCACCCGGCACGGGCATGGGCGTCTCCACCAGCCGGAAGTTCTCTTCACTTGGCCAGCCCGTGGGGCGCGACACGAGCCACACCTGACGGTTGCAATCGCTCATAGTGAGAGTATGGCAGGCAACTGGACGCATTACGCCGCGTCGCTTCCGGAACGAGTGCTGCGCACGGCCACGGGCTTGGCCGCGGGCCTCGTGCGCGAACTCGGCGAGACCACGCTGCCCGCATCGCTGCGGCGCACCCGGCTCTACAACAACCTCGTCGACTCGACCCTGCGCTTCCTCATCGAGCAGGTGGGCAATCTCGATGGCATCTACGATCAGCAGGGGCAGTTGGCGAACGACTTTGCCGTGCGGCGCGCGGCGGGCAACGGCATCGAGATGGTAGGCCTGCTCGTCTTCCGCGCTTCGCCGGTGTGGGTGATGGCGGCCCTGGCCGATCTGAGCGGCGCCGGGCGGCACGTGATCCGTGAAATCTCGGCGAGCCTCGCCAAAGAGGGATTGCTGGCTCCGGAAGAGCGCTTCGAAACGATGGACGAACTGCTGGCGGGTCTGGAGCGGACGAGCGAAAAACTGGCCGACACCATCAACACGCCCCCGCTCGATGTGAAAGGGCTGCGCGACGATTGGCGGACCATCCGGCGTGAGGCCATGTCGATGCCGGCGCCGGCGGTGCAGTCGGTCGAGCGGCTGTGGCGTGAGATGAACACGGAGGCCTCGGCGCAGAAACGGACGCTGCTCGAACTGTCGGCGGTAATGACGCTCGGTGCGCTGCGGCGTGCGCCGCAAACCGCGGCCCGGCTGGGCAGGTCGAGCTTTGTGGCGGCGTTGCGAACAACGCAGTTGCTCGATGAGGCGTTGCTGGCGCATTACCGCGACACGCTCGAAGAGGTGCGGCGGAAGGGCTTCCTTGCCTACTGGTCCGACGAATTCCGCCCTTACCTCGCCGCGGCCGCGCGGCAGTTTGCCCCCGAGAAGCAGAGTCTCACGGAAAAGCTGCTTTCGCGGCGCGGTTGAATCGGGCAGTGTGAGAAAATGCGCCCATGACGCGCATTTCGCGAAGAGAGTTCACGACGGCGGCTCTGGCCGCGGGCCTGGCGACGAAGGCGGACGCGGCTCCTGCCGAGTCCCAGGGCGAGTGGCGCAACCGGCAAAGCGGCATGTCCTACCGCCGCCTCGGCCGGACGGGCTTCCACATCAGCGAAGTCGTCATGGGCGGCAACACGATTTCACCCACCAACTGGGAACACGTGTTGCTGGCCCTCGACATGGGCCTGAATTATCTCGACACAGCGCCCGCCTACGGCAACGGCAAGAGCGAGTTGGGCTACGCCAACGTCCTGAAGGCCCGCAAGCGCGATAGTTTCTTCCTCAATACGAAAATCTCAGTCTGGGACATCAATCGCACGAAGATCTATGCCGACCTGTTCGCCTCATTGAGCGAAAGCGAACAGAAACGCATGGAACACCTGGCGCAAGAAGAGATCGAACAGCGCGAGGCGCTGAACAAAGACTACCTCGGCATGTACTTCAATGCGCAGGTGACTGAGATCAAGGGCGCGGCGCTGGCCAACATCCTGTCGCGCCATTACGGCGAGCGGATCGACCGCGGCAAGAACTACAAGCAGATCATCTTCGATTCTTTCGAAGAGAGCATGAAGCGCCTTGGCGCCGATCACACCGACTTGCTGATGTGCCCGCACGGCGCCTCCACTCCGCACGAGGTGGCAAGCCATCCCGAGATCTTCGAGGCCTTCGAGAAGCTGAAGAAGGATGGCCGCGTGCGCTATCTCGGCGTGAGCGCCCACAACGATCCCGGCGGCGTGCTCAACGCGGCCATCGATACGGGCGTCTACTCGGTGGCGATGGTGGCCTACAGCATCGTCAATCGCAAGTGGATGGAGCCCGTGCTCGAAAAGGCCAAGAAGAAGGACTTCGGCGTGGTGGCGATGAAGGTGGCGCGCCCTGTGTTCAACGGGCGCAACAACGGGACCATCGATCCGCCCGAGCGCGTGAAGTTGATCGACGACGCTGTTCCCGGCCCGTTGAAGCGGCCGCAGAAAGCCTACCTGTGGGCGCTGCGGAATCCCAACCTGAGCGCGGTGATCAGCGAGATCCACAGCGCTGACCTCGTCCGCGACAACCTGCCGCTGGCGGCGCCGAAGAAGGGCTAAATGAGAGTGCGGAACTGGATATGGGCGCTGCTGCCCGCAATGGCGATGGCGCAGACGCAGGGGCCGGATTTTGCGCGCCAGGTGCACCCGCTGCTGGTCGCCAAGTGCGCCGGTTGCCACAACGCGCGCATGAAACAAGGCGGGCTTGCCTTGAACACGCGGGCCGAGATGCTGGCCGGCGGCGCGAGCGGTCCGGCGGTGAAGCCGGGTGACAGCCAGGGCAGTCTCCTCATGGCGCGCGTACTCGGGGAGAAGGGCACGCGCATGCCGTTGAACAGCCCGCCACTCGCCGAGGATGAGATCAGCATCTTGCGACGCTGGATCGATGCCGGCGCGCGTGCGCCGGAGGGTGCGGCCGTGGGCTCCTGGAAACCAACGCTCGCCTTGAAAGCGCCCGTGGTGCCGGCCGGTCAAGGCACTGAGCTGGATCGCATCATGGATGCGTATTGGCGTCAGCACAAGGTGAGCCCGCCCGCCGCCGTGAGCGATGCGCAGTTCGCCCGCCGGGCCTATCTCGACATCTGGGGCCTATTGCCTCTGCCCGAAGAACTGGAGCGGTTCGAAGCGAATCGCGATCCGGGGAAACGGGCCCGCCTCCTCGATACGCTCCTCGCCGACAAGCGGCGCTACACCGACCACTGGATCAGCTTCTGGAACGACCACCTGCGCAACGACGAGGGCGTCGTCTATCACGGCGAGCGGCAGTCGATCACGCCCTGGCTGAAGATGGCGCTCGAAGAAAACGTGCCCATGGACAAGTTCATCCGCGCGTTGCTGAACCCGGTGGAGAAGACCGATCCGGCCGGCTTCCTCATCGGCGTGAACTGGCGCGGCGATGTGAGCGCGTCGCAGATTCCCGTGTTGCAGGCGGCGCAGAATAGCGCCCAGATCTTCCTCGGCATCAACCTGAAATGCAATGCCTGCCACGACAGTTTCATCAACCAGTGGAAGCTCAAGGATGCCTACGGGCTGGCCAGCTTCTTCGCCGACGCGCCTCTTGCCGATTTACCGCTGCGACGCGCCCACGGGCGAGAAGGCGGCGCTGAAGTTCCTCTATCCCGAGTTGGGCGCGGTGCCCGCCAACGAGGCCGCGCTTGAAGTGAAGCGCGCGGCAGCGGCGGAATTGTTCACCAAGCCGGAGAACGGACGCACGCCGCGCACCATCGTGAATCGCTACTGGCGCGTGCTGTTCGGACGCGGCTTGGTGGAGCCCGCCGATGACATGGATGCCGAACCCTGGAGCGCGGAGATCCTCGACTGGCTCGCCGCTGACTTCGTGACGCACGGTTGGGATGTGAAACACCTGCTGCGAACGCTCATGACGTCGCGCGCCTACATGGCCGCGAGCGCCGCCGGTGCGGATGCCGAGCCGTTTGTGTTTCGCGGACCCTCGCCGCGCCGCTTGAGCGCCGAGCAGTTCTCCGACGCCGTGAGCGCCATCACCGGCGAGTGGAGAACCCTCGTGCCGCGCGGCCCCGGCGCGGCTCGCTATGTGCGCGAGTGGCAGTTGAAAAGTTCTCCTCTCACGCGTGCGCTGGGCCGCCCGATCCGCGATCAGGTGATCACCGACCGGGTGAACAACCCGACGACCCTCGAAGCCCTGGAAGTAGTAAACGGCTCGACCATGGCCACGTCCCTCTGGCGCGGAGCCCGGCGCATGATGGGCCTGCTGCCGGAGCCGCCAAAGCCGGTGTTTGATTCCGGTGTGGTGAACGCGCAAAAGGTCTCCTGCGATGTGGCGCTGCCAGGGGCCAAGAAGGTGTGGCTCGTCGTGGAGGACGTTGATAGCTACGACCCTGGCCGCACCCGCGCCGGATGGGCCGGCATCAGCTTCGCGGCGACCAATGGCGCCATCGCCTTCAAAGGCGACGCGCAGCCCTTGCAAGCCCTGATGATGAAGGTGCCGTCGATGACGGTGCTCGATACCAAGGGCGCCGCGCGGCTCACGGCAACGGTGGGTGTCGATGTCGAGTCGCTCGCTAGCGACATCAATCCGCGCATTCGCTTTTTCGTCTTCACCGAGGAGCCCGTGCGCGACCGCCTCATCGCCGCCGAAGGCGATACCCCGGTGGCGCGCCCGCCCGCGGCCAGCGACACACAGAAGCTGATCGGCCGCGTCTACGCCCATGCGCTGGCCCGCAAGCCCTCGGCTGCTGAGCTCGCCATCGCCGCTGAGTTTTTGCGCGCAGGCAAGCCCGAAGGTCTGGAAGACCTGTTGTGGAGCGTGTTTCTGAGTCCGGAGTTCCAATATGTACGGTGACCGTTCGCGGCGTGAGTTTTTGAAGACAGCAGGCGCGGCCACACTGTCCGCCATGGCCGGCGGAAATCAGCGGCTCATTGCCGCCGAGAAAGTGGAGCCGACGGCGGACACGCTCATTTTGCTGTGGATGGCCGGCGGTATGGCGCAAACCGAGACCTTCGATCCGAAGCGCTACACGCCCTTCGAAACCGGCCTCGAATCAGCGCGCGTCCTAAGCACCTTCCCCGACATTCCTACCAAGGTGGATGGCGTGCGTCTGTCGAAGGGCCTCGAACGGATCGCCAGTGTGATGGACCGCTGCACGCTCGTGCGCAGCTACCAGGCGGGCGATCTCGGCTTCATCCTTCACAGCCGCCATCAATTCCACTGGCACACCGGCTACGCGCCGCCGCAGAGCGTGGCCTGCCCGCACATCGGCTCGTGGATCAGCAAGATCCTCGGCCCGAAGAACGAAAAACATGCCGGCGTTTATCGACGTCGGCCAGTCACTCGAAATCGGCGCCGAGAGTGATTCGTTAAAGGCCTTCCACACGGCGGGCTTTCTCGGAACCGAGTACGGTCCGTTCTTCATTCCCAACCCTGAAGATGCTGCCTCAAGCGTGCGTCCGCCGGCGAACATCTCGCGCGAACGCTTCGCCGAGCGCTGGGCGCGGCACCAGCGGCTCATTGCCGCCAACCCGCTGCTGCGCGAATCGTCGAGCGCGCAACAGGATTCGCTCAAGCGCAGCGTGGAAAATGCGCACCGGCTGCTCACCTCGCCTGCCGCGTCCGCATTTGACCTCAACCTCGAACCGGAGAACCGGCGCGCGCCCTATGGCGATTCACGCTTCGGCCGCGCCTGTTTGCTGGCCCGGCGCCTCACCGAAGCCGGCGCACGCTTCATTGAAATCACCACCGAGTACATCCCCTTCCGCTATTGGGACACGCATGAGAACGGGCACACCCGCGCCGCCGACATGAAGCAGATGATCGATGCGCCGATTGCGCAGTTGATTCTCGATCTGGAAGAGCGCGGCCTGCTTGACCGCACGCTCATCGTGCTCGCCAGCGAATTTGGCCGCGACCTCATCACCGAAGGCAAACCCGGCAAGACCGTGAAGGACCAGGTGAAGCAGCCTGACCGTATGAGCGAGATCAAACACTACGGCATGCATCGCCACTTCACCGAAGCCGGCAGCGTGCTGCTGGCCGGCGGCGGCATGAAGCGCGGCTTCGTCCATGGCGTGACCGATGACGAGCGTCCCTGCAAAGTGGTGAAGGACCCCATCCAGATCGAGGACCTGCACGCCACCATCTACCGCGCGATGGGAATCGCTCCGGATGCAGGCGCGGAAATCGAAAGGCGCCCCTTCTACGTCACCAAGGACGGGAAGGGGCGCCCTGTAAAGGATCTCTTCGCGCGCGGCGTCTAGCCTCGTGCGCTATTCCTGGTAGGCGATGCAGTCGATCTCGACGAGCATTTGCGCGTCGGCGAACTTGGTCTCCACCGTCGTGCGCGCCGGCTTGGCCTCGCCGAAGAACTCGGCGTAGACCGCGTTCATGGCGGCAAAATCGGTGCCGTTGCGCAGGTAGACGTTGCACTTGACCACGTCCTTCATCGTCGCCCCGCAGCCTTCGATGATGCGCTTTACGTTGTTCAACACGAGTCGAGTCTCATGTTCAATCGTGCCGTAGGAGAGCTTGTCGGTGGCAGGGTCGATCGGACCCTGCCCCGAGACAAAGATGAAGTTGCCCGCGCGAACGGCATGCGAATAGGGGCCGCGCGGGCTGACCGCGCCAGGAGGCGTGATCCGTTCGATCATTCGGTGGGCTTCCTCCGCGGCGCGGCTGCCCGCTTGCGCGGGGCGGGAGCCTTGTTGCCGTCCACCGTTGACGGAGCGCGCTTCTTGCGGGCGCGGGGCGACACGGGCTTGGCATCCGGTTCGAGGAACGAGGGCTGGCCCCTGACGATGGGCTGAGGACCATCGTCCTCTTCCTCATCTTCCTGCCGCACGGGGGCCGGAGGCGGAGCCGGCGGATAGAACTCAGCGCCGAGGTACACCGTAAGCCCGTGGTCCTCGGAAGGCTCCACGCGAACCACCAGGCGGTCCTGCGCGAAGTTGAGAAACTCGGCGAAGCTCTGGAAGCCATACCGCTTCAGGTCGAACCCTTCGATCTCTTCGCCGAACCAGTTTTCGAGCGACTCCGCAGGCATGCCTTCTTCCATGTCCAGGCGGTGCGTCTCCAGCACGTCGCGCAGCGGCGGCAGCGTGTCTTCGGGCTTGGCGGGCGGAATCTCCTGCACCGAGCCGCTCTTGCGCTCAATGATGTAGCGGCCGCCGGATCCGGTCACCTTCACGTAATCGGAGGCCTTCATGCGCTCCACGAACTCCGAGAAGCTGTGCGCGCCGTAAGCGCGCTCGTTGAATGCCGGCGAAAGCTGCAGCATGGTCGATTTGAGCAAGCCCAGTTGCGGCTGCACGTTGCGGCGTTCGAGCACTTCGAGCGCGCGCTCCACCAGCGGCATCGCCTGCGAGAGGTCGAGCGGCGCCGGGCGCTGGCGCTGCTTTTCCTTGTGCTCCGCGGCATCGCGCTTCGGTTCCCGCTCGCGCTCGCGATCCCGGTGCGGATCCTTGATGAACGGCAGCTTGCTTTCCCGCTGCGGGCGCTGTTCGCGCTGTTCGCGTTGCTCGCGCGGTTCACGTGCCTCACGCACGGGCGTGGCCACCGGGCGATCATCGAGTAGCGATTCGTAGCTCACGAACTCGTGGCAGTTCTGCTGGAGGATGGTGGAGGTGAACGCCTTGCCTCCGACGATGAACACCGTCTTGCCGTACTCCTTCAGCTTGTTCACCAGCGGCACGAAATCCGAATCGCCGCTGACAATGGCGAAGGCGTTGACGTGGGCGTGTGTGAACGCCATTTCCAGCGCGTCCAGGGCGAGGTTGATGTCGGCCCCGTTCTTGTCCCCGCGCGGCGACGGGATGCGTTGCACCATCTGAACGGCGTTCTCCGCCATCTGGCGCGTCGCGCCTTCCTGGCGGCTCCAGTTGGCATACGCGAACTTGGCCACAATCTGGCCGCGTTCCTTGAGTGCATCGAGCACCACGCCCACCGAGAACTCGCGCGAAAGCGTGCTCTTGACGCCGATTTCGATGTTGTCGTAGTCGACAAATACGGCGATATTCTTTTCTTGCATTGAACTCTTTCTCCGAAAGCCCAGGCCTTCGGGATTACCCCATTGGCGGCCGGCCAGCCGCGGTGCGGGTCCTTATCGGGCGCGCGCCGCCAAGCGGACAAAGCCGGTAATTTCATCCAGGGAGGCTCCGGGTTGAAACACCGCGGCGCACCCTTGTTCCTTTAGCTCCGCGGCATCGCGGTCAGGAATCGTTCCCCCAACCACCACCGCGACATCGTCCATTCCCTTTTCGCGAAGCAACCCCAAGACGCGCGGCACGATCGCCATGTGCGCTCCCGACAGAATCGAGAGTCCGATCACCTGGACATCTTCCTGCATGGCCGCGTTCACGATCATCTCCGGGGACTGCCGCAAGCCGGTGTAAACCACTTCCATTCCGGCGTCGCGAAGGGCCCTGGCGATGATCTTGGCACCGCGGTCATGTCCATCCAGACCTGGTTTGGCTACCAGGACGCGAATGTTGCTCATGAACGGGAAGGAACCCGCAACCATTATAGATGGCTGCGGGGAGTTCTGGGCGGGGGCGTCGAGGCGGCCGGCTGGACGGGGAGGTGGGCGGCGCCCAGCCGGCGCGACGTGTTAGGGCAGAGGGTGCTTCACGAAGTTCGCCTCCACGTCTTCATGCTCATAGCTGAAGAGCGTGAGCGGTTTGGTGGGATTGACGTGAATGCGCACCCAGTGCACGTCAGTCGAGCCCGGCACCTCCAGGCGTGTGAAGTTCTCTAGCACGCGGCCGCTCTTTCGGGCAGGCAGCGGCTTGTCGATGCGGAACACGTGGCTGTCGCCGTGGATGAGGAGTACCGGTTTGCCGAAGGCGATCGTCTCGGCTTCCAAGGCGTAGATCGAATCGACGAAGCCGGCCTCGGGAACAAGCGGCGGTCCATCAGCGATTCGGGGGAACGAGGGGTTTGCTTGCATGATCAGGACGACGCCGGCAAATCCGCCATCGCGGGCAAGGCTGAATGCCGTATGGATCCAGTCGAGGTTGGCAAGGTTGCGCGCCGCATACTCGGCGTCGTTGGCGGCGTTGCGCCCCAGGTTGTTGTTGCTGCCCACGATGTGGAGCGAAGCAAATACGATGTTGCCGTGAGTCCAGATCGCGTTCTCGCGGTAGAGGCGGTAGCGAGGGTCTTCGCTCTGGCGGAACATCGGGATCCGGCGTTTGCCGAGCGACTCTTCGGTGTTGAAGAAGATGCCGCGGAGGTAGGCAAGGCGTTCGATCGAATCGTAGGAGCCGTTGTTGGCGCGATGGCAGTCGGTCCACTCGTTGTCGCCCGGCGTGAGGATCATCGGGAGTTCGAGCGCATTGAAGGCGGCCAGACGATTGGCGAACATCGCGTCGTCGCATACGGTGCTGCCGCTCTTGATGTCGCCCGCATGGACGACAAACTGCAGCTGGCTGGCCGAAGCATTAATCGAGGCAGCCAAAGCCGGCCACTTCGCGATGCCTTCGGCGCCGTATTGCTGGTCGCCGATGGCGGCAAATGAGAATGCCGCGGGCGCAGGCTTGTACTGGCCAAGCAGGCGCGTGAGCACGGCGGGGTCGGTCTGTGCGGCCAACGGGCACAGGGAAAGAAGCAGCAACAAGGTTGTTCGCATGAGTATGGAAGTGTATAGATGGCGAATCAAATTCTGATGAACTCCTCGTGTCGGAGCGGTTTCCGGGTGTATGATCTTGTGCGATGCGAGAGAGGGTTGACGAACACAACAGGCGGCGGTTTCTGCGATACCTTGCGGCCAGTCCGTTCAGCGCGGGGGCACTGGGGCAGGACGCCGCGGCCATGCTGGCCAGCCCCGCCGATGCGCTCAACGTGATGGACTTCGAGGCGGTGGCGAAACAGAAGTTGCCCCCGGCCCACCTCGGCTTCATGATGACCGGCACCGATGACGACTAGACCCTGCGCGCCAACCGCGAAGGCTATCAACGCTTCCAGTTGCTGCCGCGGCGGCTCGTCGATTTCAGCAAAGTGAGTCTGAAAACCGAGTTGTTCGGCCTGCCCTTTGAAACGCCCATCTTCCTGTGCCCCGTTGCCTCACACCGCATGTACGATCCCGAAGGCGAACTGGCCGTGGCCCGTGCCGCCAAGGCGCGGCAAACCGAGATCCTGCTCTCCACCAACACCAGCACGGCGATCGAAGACGTGGTCCGCGAACGCGGCAAGCCGGTGATGTACCAGTTATACGCCGCGCCGCGCTGGGAGATGACCGAGAAGATGGTTAAGCGTGTCGAAGACGCCGGCACCTCCATCATGGCCTGGACCGTCGATACCCTGGGCGGCCGCAACACCGAGACCTACACGCGCTACCGGCGCATGGATAAGCGGCCTTGCGAAGCCTGCCACGGCAAGGAAGGCCCGGCGCGGCTCGAGCGGCGCGTCATGTACAAAGGCATCGACCTGTCCAAGATGGCAACGCCCGATCCACCCCACACCTGGACCACCATCGAGCGGCTGAAGAAGCTCTCCAAGATGAAGCTGCTCATCAAGGGAATCACGACACCCGAAGACGCCCTGCTGGCGCGCGAGCACGGCGCCGATGGCGTCATCATCTCCAACCACGGCGGACGCGCCGAGGCCAGCGGCCGGGGCACGATTGAAGCGCTGAAGGACATTGTGGACGCCGTCGGCCCGGCCTTTCCCGTGCTAATCGACGGAGGCGTGCGGCGCGGTACCGATGTGTTCAAAGCCCTCGCCCTGGGCGCCCGCGCCGTGGGCATCGGCCGCCCCTATTTGTGGGGCCTGGCCTCGTTCGGTCAGGCCGGCGTGGATCGCGTCCTGGAGTTGCTGAACGCCGAACTCCGGCTCGCCATGCGGCAGTTCGGCACGCCGGAAATCGGCAGGATCACGAGGAAAGCGGTGACGTGGCGGTAAGCTGAATGCCGCCGATGTCAGCGCCCCGCCACCACCTCAATCTCAATCAAAGCCCCCGCCCACAACTGCGAAATGCCGATGCCGGTCTTGGCGGGCTTGTAGGTGGGGAAGAACTGCGCGTACACGGCGTTGGCCTCGCCGAGCCGGTTGTAGTCGGTGAGGTAGAGAGTGCAGCGGGCCACCTTCGTGAACGAACTGCCGCAGTGTTCCAGGATGCGCTGCACGTTGAGCATCGCCTGGCGCGTCTGCGACGCCATGTCCTCTCCCGCCAGTTGCCCTGTCGACGGATCGATGCCCAGTTGTCCCGAGACGAAAATCAAATCGCCCAGGATGGTCGCCTGCGAGTAGGTGTCGTTGGCGGGCGGCAAGCCGGGGATCGTGACGGCAACGGGATCGTTCATGCGGGCTCCTCCACTATGGACTCAATCGTTCGCGCACCCACGCCGCACCCTCGCGGCGATAGCGCATGCGATCGTGCAGCCGGTTCGATCGCCCTGCCAGTACTCAAACTCCGTGGGCAGCACACGGTAACCGCCCCAATACGGCGGCAGCGGCACCTCATCGGGGAAGCGCGCCTCGGCGGCGGCCAGCGCCTGCTCCAACGCTTCGCGCGAAGCCACAACCTCGCTTTGCTTCGAGGCCCAGGCGCCCAGTTGATGGCCGCGCGGCCGCGTGGCGAAGTAAGCGGCGCTCTCCTCTCGCGGCAAATGCTCAACCGCACCGAGAATGCGCACCTGCCGCTCCAGTTCCGCCCAATAGAAGCTGAGAGCCGCGTACGGAGTGGCGGCCAGTTCACGGCCCTTGGCACTGTCGTAGTTGGTGTAGAAGCACAAGCCGCGTTCGTCGAATCCGCGCAACAGCACCACGCGTGCCGCTGGATGGCCTTCGCTTGTCACCGTGGCCAGCGTCATCGCGTTCGGTTCACGCAGCCCGGCCTCGAGTGCAGCCTTCATCCAGAGTTCAAACTGCGCGAACGGATCTTCGCTCAGCAGCTTCTCGTCCAGTTCGCCCTGTTCGTAACTGATGCGCGCCTTTGCCACCGCGTCGCGTGGATCCACGTTCAACTCTTCTTCTGCTCGTCCTTCTTCGCCTCGTCCTTCTTCTGCTCGACGGGCGGGCGGAAGCGGCGCTGGCGCACAACGGGCTTCGCGCTCGCCAACTCCACCATGGCGTCAATCACGGCGGCCTTCTTTTCAGGATCGAAGATCATGTAGCGATGCTTGCCACCGGCTGAAGGCGTGAACTTCGTGCGGCCGTCGTCCATCACTTCGATGCGGCCAGGCTCGGAGAGTTTGAAATATTGCTCCTTGGGGCGTACAGCCTGCAACACCGCGGTCACGTCCCAACACCTGGCGTTGTACGGCATCGGCTCCGCGGCGCGGTAGGCATCCACCGTTGGGTGGTTCGCGGCCCAGGCGAATTTCGATTCAATCGCCTCCGCCGGAAACACGATCTGCTCGCCCAGTTCCTCGCCCGAAGCGATGATCTCGCCCGGCCACTCGGCAAACAATTTCTTCGCCGCCGCGATGTCCAGCTTGATGTTGTATTCCGGACCGCCCGACGGATAGCGCCCGCCCATCACCACCAGCGTGCGCACCTTGGCCAGAATGAGGTCCTTCACCCGCGGCAGGCTCAACATCTTGTCAAAATTCGTCGCCGGGCCGACCAGCACAACCACGCAGTTCTGGTCATACTGCGAGGTGAAAGCGTTGCGGATCAGCGCCTCCGCTTCGGCGGTATCCACCATCCTGGTGATGCCGTGCTGGTAAACAGGCTTGCCATCGCCGCCCATCTTGCCCAACACCGCGTCGAGAATCTTCGTGTCTTCCGGCAGCGCGCCCTTCACGGCCATGCCCGTGGGCAGTGAACGCCCCACGGCGGCAAAGGCGCCACTCACAGCGCCGGAATAGAAGCGGCCAATCACCTCACACATCGCCGCCGACTTCAGATTCGGCTTGCTCGTGCTGATGGAAACAACGCGGCACTCGTCCTTGCCGTCTAGGCCGTAGAGAACCGACAGAGCGATCGCGTCATCGACGCTGTTGCCCATGTCGCAGTCGAATATGACGCCGACCGGCGGGCGCGGCCTCGGTTGTTGTTGCATGGTTGCGCTTCCGTTGCGTTAGCTCAGCGACAGGCCGCCCAGCGGGCCCGTGGAGTCACCGAAGTGCTCCACCTGTACCCCCATGCGGTCCATCATCGTCAGGAACAGGTTCGACATCGGCGTTTCCTTGCGGTACACCACCCGCCGGCCGCTCTTGATGTAGCCGCCCGCGCGCCCGGCGACAAGCGTCGGCAGGTCCTCGTGGTTGTGCCGGTTGCCGTCGCAGAGCCCGGCCCCGTAGACGATCATCGAGTTGTCGAGCAGCGTCGAGTCGCCTTCCTGGATCTTCTTCAACCGCCCCAGCCATTCGCTGAACTGCTTCACATGGTAGGTGTTGATCTGCGACACCTTCTCCATCAACTCCGGCTTGTTCTGGTGGTGCGTCAGCGGGTGGTGGCCGTCGGAGATGCCGATCTCACGGTAGGCGCGGCTGGTGCCTTCGCGCGTAACCAGGAAGGTGAACACGCGGCTCATGTCGCTCTGCAGGGCGACCGTGAGCATGTCGGTCATCAGCTTGAAGTGTTCGGCGAAGTCGGCGGGCACGCCATAGGGCTTGGGCATGCCGGGGTCGATCTGCGCGTTGTCCTTTTCGGCGCGCTCAATCTGCCGCTCGATCTCGCGCACCGACGAGAGATACTCATCCAGCTTGCGGTTGTCCGAGGGGCCCAGCGTGGACTTGAGCTTCGCCGTGTCGGCCTGCACGAAATCGAGGATGCTGCGGCGGTACTTGTTGCGCCGCGCCTTCTCTTCGGGCGTCAGCCCGGCGTCGGCGCCAAACAGCCGCTCAAACAGAGCGCGCGGATCGAGAATCGGCGGCAGCGGCTGCGTCTCGCTGCGCCACGCCAGGTTGTTCGTGTAAGCGCAGGAGTAACCGGAGTCGCAGTCGCCGGCCTGCCGCGCGTCTTCCATGCCCAATTCGAGCGAAGGGAACCGCGTCTGGTTGCCGACCTTGTTGGCGACAATCTGGTCCATCGAGATGCCGCACTGGATGTCGACCGCGCTCTTGCGCGGCTGCACGCCCGTGAGGTACGAGCCGCAGCAGCGCCCGTGGTCGCCCGCGCCGTCGAGCAGGGCGCGGCCGTTGTTGTGGGTCAGGTTCGAGGTGACCAGGATGTCTTCCTTGTGCGGCTCTAGCGGCGCCAAGATGCGCGATAGCTTCGTCAGCCGGCCCTCATAGTCGAGGTTCCAGTTGCGCACATCCATACCGTTGGGCACATAGACGAAGCCCATGCGCACCGGAGCCTTGGTGGCCGCCGACAACGCCGGGGTCATCGCATCCAGAAACGGAAGGCCCACCGCGGCCCCCAGGCCGCGCAAAAACGTTCTCCGGGGAAGCGCCTTTTTCGTGATCATCGCGCAGCAATCTCCTTGCCCTTTGCCACACCCTCTTGCTTGCGGGACACCTCGCCCCGCCGGTTCTGGAACGGTAGGCTCCGAACCACTTCACTGATAAGAGTTTGAAACTTATAATCGTCGTTCGCAACTGCCTTCACAATGCCCGTCACCGTGCGGCGGTCATACCGCTCCAGGCCGCGGCCCAGAGCGTAGGTGAGCATCTTTTCCGTGATGCAGCGCGTGAAGTCCGGCAGATTGTCGATGAGCAGCTTCCGCATCTCGGCCGGCGTGGTGAACGACTTGCCGTTGGGCAGCGTGCCACTCACGTCGATCGGGAACTTGCCATCCATCGTCCGCCAGCGTCCAATGGCGTCGTAGTTCTCCAGCCCAAAGCCGAGCACATCCATGCGCGAATGGCACGAGGCGCACACGGGGTTGGTGCGGTGCTGCTCCAATTGCTGGCGCAGCGAACCCTTGTTGCCCACCGCCGCTTCATCGAGCGCCGGCACGTCGGGCGGCGGCTCCGGGGCAGGCGAACCGAGAATGTTCGACAGCACATACTTGCCGCGAATCACCGGCGAGGTGCGCGTCGGGTAGCTCGACACGGTAAGCACGCTGGCATGGCTCGTAATGCCGCCGCGCTGATCCGTCGCCAGTTGCACGCGGCGGAACTCGGGGCCGTCCACGCCGGCGATGCCGTAGTGCCGCGCCAGCCGGTCGTTCAGATAGGTGTAGTCGGCCGAGAGAAACTCACTCATCGGCCGGTTGTTGCGCAGAATGTTCTCAAAGAACAGCCGCGTCTCCATCTTCATCGCTTCGCGCAGGTCCGGCCCCCAGTCGGCGAACTTCACCGGGTCCGGCTTCACGCTGTCGAGATTGCGCGTCTCCAGCCACTGCCCGGCGAAGTTATCGGCAAAGGCGGCGCTGCGCGCATCGGCCAGCATGCGTTTCACCTGCGCGTCGAGCACGCCCGGTTCGCGCAACTGGTTCTTCTCAGCGAGCGCAAGCAAATCGTCGTCAGGCATCGAACTCCACAGGAAGTAGCTCAACCGCGAGGCCAGCTCGAGATCGGAAATCGGATGCACCTTGCCGGCATCGAGCGGATTCGGGTCGCGCTCCATGCGGAACAGGAACTTCGGCGACACGAGCATGGCCTGAATCGCAAGCTGGATGCCCTGCTCCACCGTCTGGCCGTCAGCCTTGGCGAAGTCGACGAACTTCGCCAGTTGCGCCACCTCAAGCCGTGTCACCGGCCGCCGGTACGCCCGCCGCGCCAGTGTGGAGAGGATCTTGTCCACGCACGCCTTGCCCGTCTTCGGATCGCAAATGAGAATCTTCTTGCGGCTGGCGCGCTCACCCGGCAGCGCAAACGGACCTTGGAACGTCACCGCCCCGATGTACTTGTTCTTCTTCTGGTCGCGCGCTTCCTTGTCGCTCAGCGTCTTCACGAACTCATCGTTCAGAAAGGCCATGCGGAAGACGTGGTCGCCTTCCGGCAGCGTCACCTTGAACTCCTCCACCGACATCGGGTTGAAGTACACCAGCTTCGATGGCTTGGTCTCCACCCACATCTTGTGGATCAGCTTGCCGTCCATCCAGAACGCCATCTCCACCGGCTTGGCGTCGGCGGCGCGTTCGCCCGGAAGCTGAACGATGATGTTGTACTCGGCGTCCCAATCCACCTGGTGGGTCAACTCGACCGTGCTGCGGTCGACGCGCCGCAGCGGCAGGCCCTTGCCGCTGAACTCAAACTCGAGCGGCTTCTTCGGCAGCGGGTCGGCCCCGATCGCGCGCGCCGAGATGCGTTCGGCGGCGCGGACATACTTATCCATCAGCATCGGCGAGATGGTCAGCACGTCGCCGATGTTGTCGAAGCCGTAGCCGGAATCGTCGGTGGGAAAGTCCTTCTCGGCGCGGAAATCCACGGCCAGCAGATCGCGGATCGTATTCGAGTACTCGTTGCGGTTCAAACGCCGCGCGGTCACACGGCCAGGGTCGGGCTGCACCTTCCGGTCGGCCTTCTCAAACTCAGCCTCCATGAACGCCGTGAACGTCGCAATCTGCTCGGGTGTCGGCTTCGGCGCTTCCTTGGGTGGCATCTCGCCGGAACGGACCTTGGAGACGATCTTGTCCCAGGCCTCGCGATATTCGTTGATGGAGCTGGGGTGAGTGAACGGCGCAATGTTGAGTCCACCGGCTGCTGTGCGGTCGTTGTGGCAGCCGAAACAGCGCCGGTTCAGCATCGGTTTGACGGTCTGGTCAAAGGCGCTCGCCGGGGCCGCGGGCTTCGTTTGCGCAGGCAGAGGTTGGGCGCAAATCGCCTCGAGGGGAAGAAGAGACAAAAATAGAACGGCATTCCGGCTGATTCGAGACATACAAGGGCCCAGTTAAGAAAACGCTTTCTTCATTCAAGATGTTACACCCGATTCGGCGTTGTTATAAATAAGGGGCCATGCGTTTTCCCCGCCGATCCTTCCTCCACCTCGCCGCCCTCCCCTTGGCCGCTCAATCTCCCTCCGCCGCCGGCCCCGATCCGCGCCACATCCCCAACGGCCACACCATTCCCGATGAAGGCTACTGCGACCAGCCCTATGTCGTCGTCCTGCCTGACCGCACCTGGCTCTGCCTGATGACCACCGGAAGCGGCGTCGAAGGCGAGCCCGGCCAGCACATCGTCTCGATTCGCTCGCGCGATCAGGGGCGAACCTGGTCGCCCTTTGTCGACATCGAACCGGCCACCGGTCCCGAGGCCTCCTGGGTGATGCCGCTGCTCACGCCCACCGGCCGCGTCTACGCCTTCTACACCTACAACAACGACAACCTGCGCTCGGTCCGCAGCAACAACGAAAAGGTGGGCCGCCGCGTCGACACCATGGGCGCCTACATGTTCAAGTTTTCCGACGACGGCGGGCTCTCCTGGTCCACAGAGCGCTTTGAGATCCCCCTGCGCAACATGCGCATCGACCGCGAAAACGACTACGCCGGCAGCCTGCGCTTCTTCTGGGGCGTCGGCAAACCGATCACGCTCCGCGACGGTGCGGCCATCTTCGGCTTCGCCAAGGTGGGCCGCTGGGGCAACCCTGGCACGATGATCGAATCGCAGGGCTGCTTCCTTCGCTCGGACAACATCCTCACCGAGCGTGACCCATCCAAGATCCGCTGGCAATTGCTCCCCGAGGGCGAGGAAGGTCTGCGCGCCCCTAAGGGCCCGGTCTCCGATGAAGCCAATCCAGCCGAACTCTCCGACGGTTCCCTCTACGCCACCTATCGCACCATCGACGGCTATCTCTGCCACGCCTATTCGCGCGACGCAGGCCGCACCTGGACGCCACCCTCCTACGCCATCCACTCCCCCGCCGACCCCCGCCCCCTGAAACACCCGCGAGCCGCCAACTTCGTGCGCAAGTTCTCCAACGGCAAGTACCTCCTCTGGTTCCACAACCACGGCGGCGAGGCGCTGGTGTCGCAGGAAAACTGGCAATACTACACGGGCCGCAATCCCGGCTGGATCTGCGGCGGCATCGAGCGCAACGGCTTCCTCCACTGGTCAGAGCCCGAGATCCTGCTCTACGACGACGACCCCGCCGTCCGCATCTCCTACCCCGACTTCATTGAGGATGGCGGCCGCTTCTTCATCACCGAAACCCAGAAGACCGTGGCCCGTGTCCACGAGATCCCCCGCCGGCTGCTCGACGCCGTGTGGAGCCAGCACGAAGCACGCAACCGCGCGGAGGGCGGCCTTCCGCTCACACAGGGCGGCCCACTGCCCGCTCTGCCTGACCTGACCACCCGCGCCGGCTTCTCGCTCGACCTCTGGGTGCGCTTCCGGGAATTGACGCCGGGTCAGACGCTGCTTGACTCGCCCGGCCTCAAGCTGCAAACCTCAAACCGCTTCAGCCTCAAACTCACCCTGCACGACGGCGCGCGCACGGCGCTGGCCGAGTCCGACGCCGGCACGCATCCCGGAACCCTCGGCGTGAACCGCTGGCATCACATCGCGTGCACCGTCGATGGCGGCCCCAAGATTGTCAGCTTCGTCATCGACGGCAAGTTCAACGACGGCGGCGCCGTACGTGATGCCGGGTGGACGCGCTTCGACCCCGCTCTCGGCCGCCCCCTGAGCGGTGCCGTCTCGCTTGCCCCCGGTTTCAACGGACAACTCGGCCCGGCATTCCTCTACCCACGGGCGCTCCTCACCTCGGAGGCCGTGGGCAACTGGCGAGCCGGCCGCGCTTGATGCGGCCTACTTCCGTCCCCAGAATATCTGCGTGAAGCCGAGCTTACGCCCGACGCTCCGCGGCGCAATCGCCTCCACCGCTTCCATGAACCGCGCCGCAAGTTGCGCCGGCGTCTGCCCAAAGTCGTTGCAGATGCCGCGCAGCGGCCATTCGCCGCCATACTGCGTGAACTCCACCTCCACCGTGCGGAAGCCCGCCCCCAGCATCGTCTCCTTCAATACGTTGCTGGGGATGCTCTGGTCATAGATGTCGCCCCGTTCCTCGTGTTCGGTGGAAGGCGGCCTTCCCAACAGCCGGCGCACCGATTCCGGCGGCTCCGGCGCCCAGAAACCGGCGTTCGGCGTTGTCACCACCAGCGTGCCCTTCTCCTTCAGCCAGAAACGGGCCGTCTCCACGGCCGAAGCCAGATTCGGGAAATGCTCCACGCACTCGGCCCCCACAATGGCATCGAACATCCCCGCCTCGAAGATGTGCCGCGACGTGGCATCGCCGGAGATGTAAACGATCGGTTCGGCATAGTTGGCCCGCCCCCACTCCTGCAGCACATCGGAGATGTCCACACTTACCGCCACCAGGTCAGGCCGCCGTTTCAGCAGCATCGAGGCCAGCCAGCCTGTGCCCCCGGCCCAATCGAGCACCCACGCCCCTTGCGGCAACTCCCGGCTGAGTTGATCCACCACCTTGCCTCGCCCGCGCCGGATGTTGTGCTCGCGCACCACCCTGGTGGCGGGCGTCAGCGGCGCGCACCACCAGCCGTCGCCTTTCTCAATGCGAAACGTCGAGTACTGGTTAATCGTCGCCCGCAGCCGCTCGGCCTCGGGCGTCCGCGGGGCGTGCTGCACGCCAGGCAACGCGCCCGACTCCCGCCACTGCGCAATCTCCTGCCGTGTGATGAATCCGGTCATAACAATCCCTACCGACTCCAGTGCCCGCCGCCGGGGCGGACTCTCACAGATTCAGTCGCCACCCCGACCCCACACCTCCACTGCCCCGCCACCCCCGGCCCGCCCCTTTATCCTGGAATCTGCACATGTCCGCCATCCCAACCCCCACCCCCGAGCGCATCGACGCCCTCCTTACGCAACTGCACCGTGCCGTGCTGCACCTGCACAAGGCTCTGGTCGACAGCGAAAAACGGGACTGGGAGCAGAATCGCGGCCCGGTCGGCGGACCCACCCAGTTCTTAAACATGCTGTTGAATGAGCCCGCCTTCGCCTGGATGCGCCCCTTTTCCGGCCTCATCGTCGCCATCGATGAGTATCAGGACTCCAAGGAGCCCAAATCCGTCGAGGAGGCGCGCCAATTATTTGGCGTGGCCCGCAACGTTGTCCGCCCGCCCGATTTCGTCGAAAGCCGCTATCGCGACGTGCTCCAGCGCGACTCCTCCATCGTCTTGCTTCACGCCCGTGTCATCCAGGTCCTCAACGAAGCCGGCGCCGACGGGCTGTAATCCCCGGTGATACGATTTGGCATGGCCGAATCGCCCCTCTTTGCCGTCGACACCCGCGCCCTTCCCTGGGAGGAGCGCTTCAACGAACATCTCGGCAAAACGCTCTACCGCAAGAACCTCGTCACCGACCCCGACACCGGCATGGAGATCCGCATCGTCAAGTATCCGGCCGGCGTCATCAACAAGCTCCACACCCACCCCTGCGCGCATGGCATGTATGTAATCGAGGGCCGCCTGGTGACGCACGCCGGCGAGTACGGCCCCGGTTCCTTCGTGTGGTTCCCCGAAGGCCAGCGCATGGAGCACGGCGCAACAGCCTCCGAAGATGTCGTCGTCCTGTTCATCACCAATAAGCCGTTCGAAATTCACTACGTGGAGTAACCCCATGACTGCCCTCACCCGCCGCGGTTTCCTCGCCTCCTCCTCCGCCGCCTCCTCTGCCGCCGCCTTTGCCCAACAGCGCCAGCGCCCGAACGTTCTCTTCATCGCCGCCGACGACATGAACACGAACCTCGGCTGCTACGGCCATCCGCTCGTGAAGACGCCCAACATCGACCGCCTGGCTGCGCGCGGCGTCCGCTTCCACCGCGCCTATTGCCAGTTTCCCCTCTGCGGTCCCTCCCGCGCCTCGCTGCTCACCGGCAAACGGCCCGACACCACCAAAGTCCTCGGCAACAACATTGACTTCCGCGACGCCCTGCCCGATACCGTGACGCTTCCCGAATTGTTCAAGAACAACGGCTGGCGTGCCATGCGCGAAGGCAAGATGTTCCACATGAACGTCCCCACCGAGGTCAAGCTGAATCGCTTCCAGGACGACCGTTCCTGGCACCACACCGTCTCCCCCGGTGGTCCGGAAGAAAAGAGCGCAGGCGAACGCGGCCGCACCGGTCCGGGCGGCGCTGGCGGCATGCAATGGGTGCGCACCGCCGATGGCCGCGGCCAATCCGACTCAAACGCCGCCGAACACGCCCTCGCGCTGATGGAACAGCACAAAGGCGAGCCCTTCTTCCTCGGCGTCGGTATGCTCCGGCCCCACCTTCCCTTCGTCGCTCCCAGCCGCTTCTACGATCTCTATCCGCTCGACAAGATCCCCATGCCCGACAACCCGGCCGGTGATCTCGACGACATCCCCGAAGCGCACAAAGGCGTCCGCCCCTATCTCTGGCAGCACGCCAAGATGGACGAAAAGGGCATCCGCGAGGCCCGCCGCGGCTACTACGCGTCCACATCCTTCATGGACGAACAGGTGGGCCGCGTGCTCGATGGCCTCGATCGCCTCGGCCTCGCTGGCAACACCATCGTCGTCTTCTGGGGCGACCACGGCTGGAGCCTCGGCGAGCACACCCACTGGCAGAAGATGTCGCTCATGGAAGAGGTGGCCCGCGTGCCGCTCATCATCTCCGCCCCAGGGCGCAACGGCAACGGCAAGGCATGCAACGCGCTGGTAGAGTTCGTCGACATCTACCCCACGCTGGCCGCGCTCTCCGGTCTCCAGCCGCCAGCGGGACTCGCCGGTGAAAGTATGATCCGCCTCCTCGACCGCCCGAATCAGCGTTTCAAGAAGGCAGCCTTCACCCGCATCGAGTTCGAAGACATCCACGGCTGGGCGGCCCGCACCGATCGCTACCGCTACATCCGCTGGGAAGGCAAAGGCGGAGGCGAGGAGCTATACGACCACTCGCGCGACCCCGGCGAGTTCCGCAACCTGGCCCGCGTGCCCGGCCACGAAAAGGTGCTGCAGCGAACACCGCGCGCTGTTGGCGCAATCCGCGCCTCAGGCGTAGCTGCTCACCGACGCCGCGTTCCTGGCCGCCCGTTCGCCCGTGATCCGCTCCAGGTAGCCGCTTTCGCGGAAGGCGCGCATCGGGTCTTCCGGCAGCCCTTTGCTCTTGGCCCACTCGCGGATCGCCGGCCGCACGTCGGTCGAAAAGGCATCCTTCAGGCAGCTCTCGGCGTCTACCAGTTCGGCCTTTGTCTGCGCCTGGGCCAGCTTCTCGTGATCCACCAGCGCCGCCTTGGCATAGAGCTCCTGCGCCGTGGTCACGGTCTGAATCATCGCCTCGATCTTGCCCTTCAAGTTGTGGCTCTGGTCGATCATGTAGGCGATGTCGGGCTGCTTGCCGGTCTCCCAGGCGTAGAAGAAGATCTCGTGGAAAATGCGGAACGCCTGGTAGGGATCGATCGAGCCCATCGTCAGGTCGTCGTCGGCATAACGCCGGTCGTTGAAATGGAAGCCGCCCAGCATGTCCATGTCGAGCAGCCAGGCTACGATCTGTTCGATGTTCTGCGCCTGGTAGTGATGCCCGGTGTCCACCAGCACCTTGGCTTTCGGCCCCGCCGAACGCGCCAGTTCGAGCGCCATCCCCCAGTCGGCGATGTCGGTGTGATAAAACGCCGGCTCAAACGGCTTGTACTCCACCAGCAGCCGCTGCTCGCCCGCCAGCCGCGCATGGGCCTCCGCCAGGCCGGCCGCAAACCAGTGCTTGCGCCGCCGCATGTTGGCCGTGCCGGGGTAGTTTGAGCCGTCGGCAAACCACAGCGAGATGTCGCGCGACCCGGTGGACTGCGCAATCGTCACGCTGTCCAGGATGTGGGCAAGCGCCGCCGCGCGAACCGCCGCATCGGGGTTCCCCAGCGAGCCGTGCTTGTAGATCTGGTCCTGAAACACGTTGGGGTTGATTGACCCGGCCCGCACCCCGTAGCGAGCAGCCACTTGCCGCACGCCTTCGGCGCTGGCAACGCCCTCCGGAAGATCCCACAAGACATGCAGGGCCACCGTCGGGCAGACGCCGGTCACCGAGTGCACAAACCCGGCATCGCTCAGCTTCTCTTCCAGCGTCGTAGCCGCGGCTGCCTGCTGGAACTTGCCGAACCGGGTGCCTGTGTTGGCGAACCCCCACGACGGGAGCTCAATCTGGAAATGGTCGAGGGCGGAATGAACCCGCCGGGAGAGTTGGTCGTCCACGCACTATTACGCTACAGGAAAATGCCCGCCGGGGCCAACGGATTTCACACTCAGTAGGCTGTTTCGCTATGTGATACGCGCGCATTCGCCCCTGAACGGCCCTGCTCCAAATGCAACTCCACGGTCGTCAACAATTCATCCGGCGAAAACGGTTTGGAGAGGTAGCCGTCCATGCCCGCCGACAGACAGCGATCGCGGTCAGCTTTGGTAGCGTGCGCGGTCATCGCTACGATGGGCACCGTCCGGCCGCGGGGCGACTCTGCACGCAACCTAGTGGCCGCCGCCAGCCCATCCAATCCCGGCATCTGCACATCCATCAGAATGAGGTCCCATTCCTCCTGGTGAAACAAGCTGAGCGCATCGAGGCCGTTGTCCGCCGAGCCGGTCCTGTAGCCGGACTTGGCCAGAATGCGTTCGGCCAGAGTTCGGTTCACAGGGTTGTCTTCGCACACCAGGATGCGTGCCGCGCGGCCCGGCACGGGCTCTGGGCCCGGCTGCGCCGCAGGCATGCTCGCCGACTGCCGTGCCGCCGCCGCAAGCTGAACCGTGAATTCGAACAGGCTGCCGCCGGCTGGATGGTTGGAGGCCCAGATGCGACCGCCCATTTTGTGGACGAGCTGGGTGCAAATGGCCAGTCCCAACCCGGTGCCTCCAAAGCGCCGCGTCATCGAGCCATCGGCCTGGCGGAAGGGCTCAAAGATCGCCTCCAGCTGCCCATCAGGGATACCGATGCCCGTGTCGCGCACCGCCCCATGAAGCTTCATACGGCCATTCTCCAGGGGCTCGGCGCCGATCCTCAACGTGATGCCGCCCGCCTCGGTGAACTTGACCGCGTTTCCCAGCAGGTTCATCAACACCTGACGCAACCGGTGCGGGTCGCCCTCCACCATCTCCGGAAGACCCTCCTGAAACTCGCACGTGAAACTGAGACCCTTCTGCCTGGCCAGAGTCCCCCAAAGCGCGGCCGTTTCCGTGAGCAGCGCGGGAAGGGGAAAGGTGATCGACTCCAGGCGCAGTTGGTTGGATTCGATCTTCGACAGGTCGAGTATGTCGCTCAGAAGCCGCAACAGATGCTTGGCTGAGTTGTGGGCCGTTTCGATTAATTCGCGCTGCTCGGGGTTCAGTTCCGTGGCCAGCGCCAACGCCTGCATCCCCATAATGCCGTTCATGGGAGTCCGGATCTCATGGCTCATGTTGGCCAAAAAACTCCCCTTCACGCGGTTGGCCAGTTCGGCATGCAGCTTTGCTTCTCGAAGCTCTTCCTCGGCCTGCTTCCGCGCCGTGATATCCCGCATCAGGCTAAGCAACATCTGCTGGCCATCCAGATGGATCAGTGAGGAGGCCACCTCGAGCCAGCGTCGCGAACCGTCCCACAACTCCAGCTCCCGCTCAATCATGTTGTCGATGGTCTGCGAGGCCAGCCGGCGGCGGAAACTCGCCAGGATGCGCTCCTGCAGGCCCGTCTCATACACAATCGAGAACGGTTGCCCCTCCAACTCCTGCCTCGACTTGCCCATCATGCGGCAGTACGCCGGGTTGACCCGCACCACGATCCCGGCCAGGTTGGTGAGCCGCATGGCGTCGTTCGACTCTTCCCAAACCAACCGCAGCAGCGTCTCTGACTTGATGCGCTCGGTCACGTCGCGCTTGATGGCGACATATCGCCCCGCCCCCCCCTCTGGCGCGGCAAAGGGAATCACCGTCATCTCTTCCGTGTACACCGAGCCGTCCTTCCGCCGGTTCAGCAAATGACCTACCCACGGCCGGCCGGACCGGATCGTCTGCCACAAATTACGAAAGACGGAGTCCGGCGTCAGGCCGGACTTGAGAATGCGCGGGTTCTGCCCCAGCACTTCGGCTTCCGTATAGCCCGTGAGCCGTTCAAACCCCGTGTTCACGCGCAAGATCAAGCCCCTGGAGTCGGTCACGACCACACCAATGGAAGGCTCGTGGATCAGCGGACTGCCCAGGAAGGCTTCGATTCCTGTCGAGATCGAATTGGTGGTGTCCATGCGCCGGCATCCGGCTGGGAAAAAGTTCCCCGCCTATCTCTCTATCGGTTGTCCGAACGAGTTCCTGAGACCGAAACGCACTACGACAATCCCATGAGCCGGCGGTTGCGCCCAACGTCGGTGGCCGCCCCCGCGAAATCGTCGAACGCCCGTGTCGGCACATCAATCAAATGGGAGGCGATGAACGGGGCTCCTTCAGTGGCGCCCTGCACACTGTCCTTGTAGCAACACTCCCACTCCAACACCGCCCATGAAGAGTAGCCCCCGGCGGTGAGCCGCGAAAACACCTGCTTGAAATCCACCTGCCCGTCGCCTAGGGACCGGAACCGCCCCGGCCGCTCCTTCCAACCCAGGTAGCCACCGTACACTCCCGACTTGGCCGACGGGCGGAACTCGGCGTCCTTTACATGAAACGCCTTGATCCGCGAGGCGTACACATCAATGAACCCCACATAATCCAGACACTGCAGAATGAAGTGCGACGGATCGTAGTTGATGTGTACCCGCGGATGATTGCCCGTGGCTTCCAGAAATTGCTCGAACGTGGCCCCATCATAAAGATCCTCGCCCGGATGCAGCTCATAGGCGATGTCCACCCCGTGCTGATCGGCAAAGTCCAGAATCGGCTTCCACCGCGCCGCCAGCTCGCGGAATCCCTCTTCCACCAACCCCGCCGGACGCTGCGGCCACGGATACAAATACGGCCACATGAGGGCCCCGGAGAACGACGGCGTCACGCTCAGGCCCATGTTGGCGCTGGCCTGAATCACATAGCGCATCTGCTGCGCCGCCCACTCCGCCCGCGCCTTGGGGTTGCCTTGCACCTCCGGCGCGGCAAATGCGTCAAACAAGCTGTCGTAAGCAGGATGGGAAGCCACCAACTGGCCCTGCAGGTGCGACGCCAGTTCCGTGATCACCAGCCCGTTGGTCCGGCCCTTTACCTCATCACAATACGTCTTGGACTCAGCCGCCTGTTTCACATCCAGTATGCGGCCGTCCCAGGAGGGAAGCTGCACACCCAGATAGCCCAGGCTCTTGGCCCAGGCGCTGATGTTGGGAAGGGAGTTGTACGGGGCCTCATCGGCCATGAACTGAGCGAGGAAAAGTGCAGGTCCTTTGATTTGCGACATAGCGGTGTTGCTATCGTACCGCTTGTCTGGAGGGAGAGGTGAGCCCCGGCTGGGAAAAAACGCGGCCTAACGCCCGAAGCGAACGAACTCGTAGCGTTCCAATGTGGCGGCAACGTGGAACGGCTTTTCCTTCCGGTTCCGCTTCTGGCTGCTCTCGGTCCGGATCACCGTGCCCATGCAGTGCAGCCTGACATTGTTCCCATCCTTGCTGCTGGTCGGCAGCGTCAGGAAATACTCGATTGGGTCTCCCACGGGAAGCTGACTGTCGCTATCGAACAGCACACCCCCGGAACTCACGTTTCTGGTTTCCGTCACCCGGTTGATCGGCTCGGTCCCCGCGCGCACCAACTCGATCAGGAGGCGTAGGTCAAACCGCTTCGATTTGCGCTGTTCAGCCTGCATTATCCTAAATCTAAGTGTTTTACCTCACCCGGTCAAGAGATAAACCTCATCCTTGGAGGACTAAGGTTCTAGTACCAGAGTCCTATCGCATCGCGCGTCTACCCCGCAGCCGGAATGGTGTTAAGGATTTATCTGCAACCACATCCCGCGATGGGCGCCTCCCGTGTTTCCGGACTAGCCTTCCCTCTGCGGAGGAGAAGACTCAAAGAAAAAAATACGAACTTCCGCCGTAGTTATGGTACGTCTGGCGAGGCTCTTCACGCCCCTCGCTTCCCCTCGCCTTTCCAGGTCGCCCGCATATCATTGCAAACAAATGGCCTCGTGACGCCTCCCAGGAGACCGCGACCTCCGGATGAGGTCCCTTGATCGGGGCGCCTCGATCAGCCGTTTTCAAACAACGGCCACGTTCGTACTCAATAATCCGGATTTATCCGCCGAGTTTACCAACCTTTCCGCATCGATTGCCTTCGCTGGCCGGTTCTCCACAAGCTGCCAGCCACACCGGCTCAGCGCACAGAAGGGACCGTCACCAGGCCAACCTCGGCTCTCGGCGCGGTTTCCCGCAACTGCCAGGCATCGCTCGGCGGATTCCCCGTGAACTCAAACTGACGCCAACCCGGCATCCACGGAAACGCGAAGCGCGTGGGGCGAGTCAGTGGTTTCAGAGGATAATGGAGGCGGGGAGCCTCCACCTCTTCCTCCTGACTTATGCGTCACGCGCTTCGAGTGTCTCTGGGCATCGGCTTGGTCCTGCTGGGCATTGCAGGACTCATCCTGCCTGTCATGCCGGGTTGGATCTTCCTCATCCCCGGGCTGGTCATCCTGGGCGACTACTTCCCGCCCGTGAAACGGCTGCTCCACTGGGCCAAGGAGAAAGCCGAGAAGTCCGGCGTCATGGGCGGCAAACAGCCCGACCCGCCGGTTACCAGCCAGCGCCCTTCGTCAGAGTCTTGATCCGCGTCAGGTACATGTCGGTGGTGATGTAGAGCGTCGAGCCGTCATCGCCCCAGGCACAGTTGGCCGTGGCCTCGCCCGTTTCGATGCGTCCCAGCGGCGTACCATCGGGAGCCAGAATGTGGATGCCGCCCGGTCCGGTCGCCCACAGGTTGCCGGCGCGATCCACCTTCAACCCGTCCGGCAGTCCCTTCATCTTGCCCACCATCTGGGTCACGTCTGCCAGTACCTTGCCCGCCCCCAGCGTCCCGTCGGCCTTCACCGGGTAGGCCATCCAGATCGCTTTCTGCGGATCGGACTGGGCCACGTAGAGCGTCTTCTCGTCGGGCGAAAAGGCGATGCCGTTGGGCCGCGTCATCTCCTTTGTGAGCAGCGTCACCGTGCCGTCGGTCTTGATGCGGTAGACGCCCTGGAAGTCGAGTTCCTTCCGCTTGTCGTTCACGTTATCGGGCAGCCCGTAGGGCGGATCGGTGAAGTACACCGCGCCGGAGGAGTGCAGCGCCAGGTCGTTCGGCGAGTTCAGCCGCTTGCCCTGATAGTTGTCAGCCAGCGTCCGCTTGCCGCCGTCGGGGTAGAGCATCGAGATGCGGCGGTCGCCGTGTTCGGCCGAAAGCAGCCGCCCCTGCGGGTCCATCAACAGTCCGTTCGAGCCCGGTTCCTTGCCGTAGGGCACTGCCCCGGTATAGCCCGAAGGCTTCAGGAACAGACTCACACCTTCGCCCTCCTTCCACTTCATCACCGAATTCCGCGGAATGTCAGAAAACAAAACGAACCCACCCTTGCGGTCCCAGGTCGGCCCCTCCGACCAGTCAAAACAACAAGATACGACGTGCAGTTGGGCGTCGCGCGCCAACAACTGGTCAAGCCGGGGATCGAGACGGACAATCTTGCCCAACACCGGGAAGTTGGTGGTGTCCTGAGCGAAAGCGGCGAGGGACAAGGCGGCGGCGAGTACGAGTTTGCGCATAAGGGAGAGTGTATACCGGACCGCATTCATGCGCCGGTGAAACTTCGGGGTCTTGGAATCTGTATTATGAGGTATGGATACAGCAACCGTCGCCGCACGGCTCGTCGAGCTCTGCAGTCAGTTCAAGAACTTCGAAGCGATGCAGGAACTCTACGCCGATGACATCGTCAGCGTGGAGGCCTCTCCCCGGCCTAACGGCTCGCTCGAAACCAAAGGTAAGGAAGCGGTGATCGGGAAGAGCAAGGACTGGGCCGCTGCTCACGAAATCCACGGCGCAGCCATTCACGGGCCGTTCCTGCTGCAGGACCGCTTCGCCGTCACCTTCCAGTTCGACGTCACCCCAAAGGCGACGGGAACGAGGGCGTCCAACGAGGAGATCGCGGTCTATACGGTTGCCGGCGGGAAGATCACGCGCGAAGAGTTCTTTTACGGCGTCAACGCAAACGCGCTCGCCCGCTAGCTTACTGGACGGCGACCGTAACGCCCGAGGGCGAACTGGCGCTGCCCACCCGGACCACAATCGGCACGGCATCTCCGGACGGCGTGTCTGCCGCTAGTTGCACGTTCAACTGCATAACCCCGGCCTCGCCCTCACCCGTGGCATAGAACACGAGGATGCCGCCCGGAGCCACCCTTGCCTGCGGTGAGTTGCAGCAGGCATTGCCGTTTACGGCCACCGCCTGCTTCCCATCGGTCGTGAAGAGCGCCGGCGCCGAGGCGGTGACGGGAACTTGCACCGCAGCCGATTTGACGTTCTTGTACTCGATCTCTACTGACGTCGTACTCCGGCCCGCGACCGCGTAAGGGACAATCGCCGAGACTTGACCCGTCCGCGCGTAGATCATGGGGGCGGCGACGCCATCGAACAGTACACGCGTTTCGCCAATCAGGGTAGCGAAGCGATTCTGGGCGGTCAACTCTGCTCCGACTAACGTAGCAGGTCCAGCGTTCTGGGGAAACAACGTCACTATCTCACCCGCCGCCACCGCCCCCGGGGCGAAACTGGCTCCATTGGTGATGGCGTTGGCCGCCAGGGTCGGCTGTGGAGTGGCCGGCGGCTGCGGGGGTTGCGGTGGCTGGGGCGGTTGCGGCGGCGCGGGTGGTGTGCCCAACTGATAGATTCCTAACCAGAAATCGCCAGCTCCGCGGGCTTGCAACTGCGTCGCGCCACCCGTCACCGGGAACCCGTCGGCGAACGCCGTACCGAGCCAGGCAAACTTGCCCCCGCCGAGGGAAGCGACGTCATTCCCCCGTTCCAGCCCTGGACCGCCCAGGAATGTGGCGTGGTCCACCGTGCCGTTGGGCTGCACCACGAGCAGATAGGCGTCTCCGGTCGCCCCGCCGTGGACCGGTTGGAGTGCGTCGGCAGTCACGCGCCAGGGGTTCGATTGCGGCGGCCCTTGCAGGTGGCCGGTGACAAAAGCGCGGTCGTTCTCATCGATCGTCAGCCCAGGACCGAAGCCCACCTGAACCGGGTGCAGGTAAGTGGCGTAGCCGATCGTGCCCCCCTGGTAGTTGATGCGGACGAGGAAATGATCCTCGAAGTTGGTCAGCGTGCTCTGCCAGGCATTCCCGGTGAGAAACAGGTTGGGTCCGGCAAATCCGGCCACCCACACGCCCGTCTTGCCGGCCACGACGCGGTAGGGGCGGCCAGTGGAGGCCGGAATCGATCGAATGAAGGCGACCGACCGGCCAGGCAAGTCGATGCTGGCAAAGAACATACGCCCAGGGGCGAGATTGATCGTGCCGCCTCCCGCGGGGAAACCCGAGGCCGGCAGGTTGGAGGAACTGCTCACCCCGGCGACGCTCAGGTTGCCCTCCGGCTCAACGCTCATGTCCCAAATCTCATCGTTTCCATTACCGCCGTAGTAGGAACGCGAGAGAACCGTGCCCGACTGGTTGAGGGTAAAGAAAAAGGCGTCGTATTCACCCCCGCCGTAGGTCGGCTGGAAACCGTTGACAGGGGCGCGAAAGGTGATGCACTGGCCGGCGGCATAGACAGTGCCGTTCGGATGGACGGCGACCGCCCAGATGCGGTCCACCTCAGCGAACCCCAGTGCCCAGCGGACCCCGCCGTTCGGGTTGAGCGAGAGCAGGATGCCCTGACCGGTGCCTGAAGGGGTCGGCCAGTCGGTGGACATCGTGCGGCCCGCTATATAGATGTTGCCCTGCGCGTCAACAGCCAGGTTGTGAAGCAGTTCCCTACTATTACCACCGTAGTAATTAGACCAGAGCAGCGTGCCGGTGGCTGAGAACTTGGCGACGAAGAGCCGCTCATTGCGGGCTGGGCCGACCGGCGTGGCATTCACCACCGGGATGCCGCCGACCGAGGTCAACCCGGCCATAATAATGTTGCCCTGCCCGTCGGCGCGGACATGCTGGCCGAGGTCGGCCGCGGTTCCGCCGAGGAAGGTGCCGAACTCCTGGCGCAGCGGAAGCGCCTGAAGCGCTCCGGCGGCCAACAGGGCATGGAAGGCGAGCATGGAAATCGGTCGCATGGTCCTCCGATGGTGCTGCTAAATCTGCCCGGAATCAAGTCCGATTGCGTCAAGATTGGCGTCCCGGCTACCTTGAGCATCCCGTTTGCCAAACCCGCTTGACAAATATTTCCGTGGCATGAGACTATTGGAAGGTTTAGCGAGTAGTCGATTCTACTCTGTAGGCTACCGTCTTCTCGACGTTCCGCCCCCGCTAAATTCTCACAGCCAGTTGAGCTCAGCTCGGCGAGTGCCTGGAGAAGGGTGGAAGAGAAGGCCCGGCCGGGAGTCGGCCCCGCTTTCGGATAGGTATCAACGCCTTCCCCGATATGGGCTGGTCTGAAACGTAACCCTCGCAATAGCAGGCATATAGCACTTAGGTTGGAAAGCTCGTCCGTACCGCGGGCGAGAGTTTCCGTTCACGGTCCCTCGGGTATCGCTGATCCAGCGTGGCTTTCACAAAGCCGCCGCGTGAATCATGCAGGTGCCTTTTGCGGGCCGCCATTTACAAGGTTCTGATCGCAGGAGAAATACGTGCCGACGTTTAATCAACTTGTCCGCAAAGGCCGCAAGCCACCCCGGTACAAGACGGCAAGCCCCGCGCTGCAAGCTTGCCCCCAGAAGCGCGGCGTATGCACGCGCGTATACACGACCACCCCGAAGAAGCCGAACTCGGCGCTCCGCAAGGTGGCTCGCGTGCGCCTGACCAATGGCATTGAAGTGACGACCTACATCCCCGGCGAAGGCCACAATCTGCAGGAGCACTCGATTGTGCTGATTCGTGGCGGCCGTGTGAAGGATCTTCCCGGTGTTCGCTACCACGTGGTGCGCGGCACGCTCGATGCCGCCGGCGTGAATGATCGCCGTCAAGGCCGTTCCAAGTATGGCGCCAAGCGGCCCAAGGCCGGCGCGGCTGCCGCGGGCAAGAAGAAGTAAGGAGAGGGAATCGATATGCGTCGTCGTCGTGCCGAAGTCCGGGAAGTTTCCGCTGATCCTCTTTACAATTCCACCCTGGCCGAGAAGTTCATGAATTCGATGATGTGGGACGGCAAGAAGACCGTTTCGCAGAACCTCTTCTATGGCGCCTTGGGCAAGATCCAGGAGCGCACCGGCGAGGAGCCCCTCAAGGTGTTCAAGAAGGCGGTAGAGAACTGCAAGCCGGTTCTCGAAGTGAAAACCCGCCGTGTGGGTGGCGCCAACTACCAGGTGCCGATCGAGGTGCCCAACAACCGGCGCACCTCGCTTGCCATTCGCTGGTTGCTCATCAGCGCCCGTTCGCGCCCGGAAAAAGGGCATGGATGAGAAGCTGGCCGCCGAATTGAATGACGCCGCCAATATGCGGGGCGGCGCCATCAAGAAAAAGGATGATGTTCACCGTATGGCCGAGGCCAATAAGGCTTTTGCCCACTACCGTTGGTAGGCTGACTGCTCTTCACTTGTTGATTTGACTATATGGCTCGCACTGTAGCACTCGATAAAATGCGCAACATCGGCATCATGGCGCACATTGATGCCGGTAAAACCACAACTACGGAACGCATCCTGTATTACACCGGTCGTACTTACAAGATCGGCGAAGTGCATGAAGGCACGGCGGTGATGGATTGGATGGAGCAGGAGCAGGAGCGCGGCATCACGATCACTTCGGCTGCGACCACCTGCCAGTGGAACGATATCGTCATCAACATTATCGACACGCCTGGGCACGTGGACTTCACCGCTGAGGTGGAGCGTTCGCTGCGTGTGCTCGATGGCGCGGTAGCCGTGTTTGACGCGGTGGCTGGTGTGCAGCCGCAATCGGAAACCGTGTGGCGCCAGGCCGATAAGTACCGAGTCCCGCGCATCTGCTTCATCAATAAGATGGACCGCGTTGGTGCGGACTTCTTCCGTTCGGTGGAAACGATCGTCGAGCGGCTGAAGGCTCGTCCGGTGGCCATTCAGATCCCGGTCGGGGCGGAAGACCAGTTTAAGGGTGTTGTTGACCTGGTGACGATGACGGCGCGCATCTGGCGCGATGAATCGCTCGGCGCCAAGTACGACGACGTCGAGATCCCGGCCGACCTGGCCGACCTGGCCGCCGAATACCGCGAAAAGCTGGTTGAGGCGGTGGCCGAGTCCAACGACAACCTCTTTGAGAAATTTATCGAAGGGGCTCCGATTTCCAATGAGGAATTGATCGAGGGCATCCGCAAAGCGACGCTCGATCAGAAGATCTTCCCGGTGATTTGTGGTTCTTCGTTTAAGAACAAGGGCGTCCAGAACATGCTCGACGCCGTGGTCCACTACCTGCCTTCGCCGCTGGAAGTGCCTTCGGTGCAGGGGATCAATCCGGACAATAAGGAAGAAACGCTAACTCGCAAGGCGAGCGACGACGAGCCGTTTTCGGCGCTGATCTTCAAGATTATGACCGACCCGTTTGTCGGGCAACTCTGCTTCCTGCGTGTCTACTCCGGCTTCATGAACACCGGTGACACGGTGTTCAATCCGGGAAAGAACAAGCGCGAACGCGTTGGCCGCCTGGTGAAAATGCACGCCAATAAGCGCGAAGAGATTCAGGAGATCCGCGCCGGCGACATCTGCGCCGCGGTGGGCCTGAAGACCATCGTCACCGGCGACACCATTTGCGCCGAAGCGGCGCCGGTCGTGCTCGAGGCCATCGACTTCCCGGCGCCTGTCATTCAGCTCGCCATCGAGCCCAAGAGCAAGGCCGACCAGGAAAAGCTCGGCATGGCGATTCAAAAGCTCGCCACCGAAGACCCGACCCTGAAGGTGTACACCGACCAGGAAACGGGCCAGACGATTCTCGCCGGCATGGGCGAGTTGCACCTGGAAATCATCGTCGACCGCATGAAGCGCGAGTTCAACGTGGAGGCCAACGTTGGTAAGCCGCAGGTGGCCTACCGCGAAGCGATCCGCAACCGCGCCGAGAACGAATACATCCATAAGAAGCAGACCGGCGGCAGCGGCCAATACGCCAAGGTGAAGCTTCTCGTCGAACCCTTCGAAAGCGAAGAGGGTTTTGTCTTCGAGAACAAGACCTTTGGCGGATCGATTCCGAAGGAGTTCATCTCGGCTGTCGAAAAGGGCGTGCGCGAGTCGCTGGAGTCGGGTGTGTTGGCCGGCTACCCGATGTCGAACGTGAAGGTTTCCGTCATCGACGGCGGCTACCACGAAGTCGATTCGTCGGAAATGGCCTTCAAGATCTGTTCGGCGATCTGCGCCAAGGAAGGCTTCCGCAGGGCGAAGCCGGTGCTGCTCGAACCCGTGATGCGGGTCGAGGTGGTGGTGCCGGACGAATACATGGGTTCGGTAAACGGCGACCTGATCAGCCGCCGCGGACGGTTGGAAGGCACTGAGATTTTGGGCGGCACGCACATCATCAAGTCGATGGTGCCGTTGTCGGAAATGTTTGGCTATGCCACCGACCTGCGCTCGAAGACGCAGGGCCGCGGGGCATTCACCATGCACTTCGGTCAGTACGAGGAAGTGCCGCGCAGCATCGCGGAAGAAATCGTGAGCCGCGTGCAGGGCAAGGTAACGAACTAGCCCCGCTGAACGGGCGCAACAAGGAATTCCTGAGAGGAGATTCGACAAGGTTATGGCGAAGGAAAAATTTGACCGCAGCAAACCGCACGTGAACGTGGGGACGATCGGTCACATCGACCACGGTAAGACTACGTTGACGGCGGCGATCACCAAGACGCTGGCCAAGCACAATCCGAAGGTGGCGTTCCGGAGCTTTGACTCCATCGACAATGCGCCCGAGGAAAAGGCGCGCGGCATCACGATTGCGGTGGCGCACGTGGAGTATGAGACGCCGAACCGTCACTACGCCCACGTGGACTGCCCGGGCCACGCCGACTACATCAAGAACATGATCACGGGCGCGGCGCAGATGGACGGCGCCATTCTCGTGGTGGCGGCCACCGACGGCCCGATGCCGCAAACGCGTGAGCACATTCTGCTGGCCCGCCAGGTGGGCGTGCCCTACGTCGTGGTTGCCTTGAACAAGGTGGACATGGTGGAGGACGCCGAGCTGCTGGAGTTGGTGGAACTGGAAGTGCGCGAGCTGCTCAGCAAGTACGAATTTCCCGGCGACGATCTGCCGGTGGTGCGCGTGAGCGCGCTGGGCGCCTTGAACGGCGAGCCGAAGTGGGAAGCCACGGTGGACGAGCTGATGGCCAAGGTGGATGAGTACATTCCGCTGCCGGAACGTGCCATCGACAAGCCGTTCATCATGCCGGTGGAAGACATTTTCTCGATTCAGGGCCGCGGCACGGTGGTCACCGGACGCATCGAGGCGGGCATCATCAAGGTGGGCGAGGAAGTCGAAATCGTGGGCTTCACCGACACGCGCAAGACGGTGGTGACCGGCGTCGAGATGTTCAAGAAGCTGCTCGATGAAGGGCGCGCGGGCGACAACGTGGGCCTGCTGGTGCGCGGCATCGACAAGGACGAGGTGGAGCGCGGCCAGGTGTTGGCCAAGCCCGGCTCAATCAAGCCGCACGCCCGGTTCAAGGCCGAGGTGTACGTGTTGAGCAAGGATGAAGGCGGCCGCCACACGCCGTTCTTCAAGGGCTACCGTCCGCAGTTCTACTTCCGCACGACCGACGTGACGGGCGTGGCGACGCTGCCCGAGGGCACCGAAATGGTGATGCCGGGCGACAACGTGACGCTGACGGTGGAACTGATTACACCGGTGGCCATGGACAAGGGGCTGCGGTTTGCCATTCGCGAAGGCGGCCGTACCGTCGGCGCCGGCACCGTGACCGAGGTTTTGAGCTAGGGAAATTCAATCGGTGAGGCCGCCCATCTCCGGGTGGGCGGCTGACCCCGGAACGTGAACGAACATGGCAATTCGAGACAGAATCCGCATCCGCCTCAAGGCGTACGATCACCGAGTGCTGGACCAGTCGACCACGGAAATCGTGACGACTGCCAAGCGCACCGGGGCGCAGATCGCCGGACCGATTCCGCTGCCCACGCTGCGCAACCGGTACACCGTGCTGCGTTCGCCGCACGTGGACAAGAAATCCCGCGAGCAGTTTGAAATCCGGACGCACAAGCGGTTGCTGGACATTCTCGAGCCGACGCAGGACACCGTCGACGCGTTGATGAAGCTCGACCTCCCCGCCGGGGTCGATGTGGAAATCAAGGCGTTCGGCAAGAAGTAAGGTTTTGGCCGCCTCCGCCGGAAACGTCGGAGCGGCGTAGAGATTGGCAGTAAACGCCCGGACGGCTTCGAGGATCATCCCCGATCCTCAGCAGGGGGCGAGAAGAGAATTTCTCCTAGGGAGTAGGCGCGGGAAGCCGCGCTCAGGCAAGGAACATGAGCCCAGGAATTCTTGGCAAAAAAATCGGAATGACACAAGTCTTCCGGCCGAATGGCGAAGTGGTGCCGGTGACCCTGCTGAAGGCGGGCCCGTGCGTGGTTGTGCAACGCAAGACGCCGACCACGGACGGCTACGACGCCGTGCAGCTGGGGCTGGTGGAAGGCGTCAAGCCACAGCGGTTGAACAAGCCCGAAACCGGCCACCTGAAAAAGGCGGGCGTGGACGGCATCCGCTATAAGAAGGAACTGCGGCTGCGCGCCGGAGACGACGACCTGAAGCCGGGCGACCGGGTTCTGGTGGGCGACTTCCGTCCAGCCGAAGTGGTGGACGTGATTGGCACGAGCAAGGGCCGCGGTTTCGCCGGCCTGGTGAAGCGCCATCACTTCCGCGGCGGTCCCTCCAGCCACGGCTCGATGTTTCACCGCGCGGCCGGTTCGATCGGCGCTTCGAGCTACCCCAGCCGTGTCTTCCCTGGCATGCGCATGGCCGGCCACATGGGCAACGAACAGGTGACCGTGCGGAACCTGGAAATTATCGACGTCAACCCCGAAGACAACACGCTGATGGTGAAGGGCGCCGTGCCCGGACCCAACGGCAGCTACGTCATGGTGCGGCGGACCAAGCGGTAGGAAAGGAACGACACACATGCCTATCGTTGACGTGTTCGATCTCAATAACGCGAAAGTCGGCTCGGTGGAACTGGCCGACGCGGTGTTCGGCGCCGAAGTGAACGAGGCGCTGCTCTATGAAGCGGTGCGCCACTACATGGCCTGCCAGCGCCGCGGCACGCATGCCACCAAGGAGCGCGGCTCGGTTCGCGGCTCGGGCAAGAAGTTGTGGCGGCAGAAGGGCACCGGCCGCGCCCGTGTGGGCTCCATCCGGTCGCCGCTGTGGCGCCATGGCGGCACGGTGCATGGTCCGCAACCGCGCGACTACAGCTACCGGCTGCCGCGGAAGATGCAATTGGGCGCCCTCCGCTCGGCGCTGAGCGCGAAGCTGCGCGACGGCGAACTGAGGGTGATCCGCGAGTTCTCGTTCACCGAACCCAAGACCAAACAGGTGGCCGCCGCGCTTTCCAAGCTGGAAGCCGTGAAGCGTTCGCTGGTGGTGGATGTCGTCGGCAACCGCAACCTCGAACTGGGAGCGCGCAACCTGCCCGGCGTGAAAATGGTCGTGACCAAGGACGTCACCACTTACGATCTGCTTGGGGCCAAGCATGTGCTGCTGAGCGAAGCCGCGGCCAAGAAGTTGTCGGAGGCATTGGCATGAACCAGTTTGATGTAATCCGGCGCCCGATCATTACGGAAAAGGGTGTCGACAAGAAGGAGAGCGATCGCACGCTCACCCTGGAAGTGCACGTTGAGGCCAACAAGACGCACATCCGCCAGGCCGTCGAAAAGCTGTTTTCGGTGAAGGTGGAAGAGGTCCGCACGGCGACGTTTGAAGGCAAGCTGCGCCGCCGCGGCCGCTTCTCCGGCTACCGTTCGGATTGGAAGAAGGCCTACGTGAAGCTGAAGGCCGGCGAGAAGATGCCGGAGTTCGCCGAAGTCTAGGCGCGGGAGGAAGACGAAAATGCCAGTAAAAACATTCAAACCGGTCACTCCCACGCGGCGCTTCACAACGGTGTTGAAGCGCGACGACCTCACCAAGGGCAAGGCGCCGGAGAAAGCGCTCACCAAGGGCAAGCGTAAGTCGGGCGGCCGTACGAGCACGGGCCGCGTGGCCATGCGTTTCATCGGCGGCGGCCACCGCCAACTGTTGCGCGAGGTCGATTTCAAGCGCGAGAAGCACGGTGTTCCGGCCAAGGTCGCGGCTCTCGAGTACGATCCGAACCGTTCGGCGCGGCTGGCCTTGCTGCACTACGTGGACGGCGAAAAGCGCTACATCCTGGCCCCCGTAGGCATTCAGGTGGGGCAGACGCTGAACTCCGGACCGGAAGCCGACATTCTCATCGGCAACGCCCTGCCGCTCAAAAACATTCCCGCCGGCACGATTGTCCACAACGTGGAGCTGCGGCCCGGCAAGGGCGGCCAGATGGCCCGCTCGGCCGGCGCCCAAGTGCAGCTGGTTTCCAAGGAGGGCGACTACGTCCTGCTGAAGCTGCCTTCCGGTGAAGTGCGGCGCGTGCTGGCTACCTGCATGGCCACTGTTGGCCAGGTGGGCAATCTCGACCACGAGAACGTCAGCCTCGGCAAGGCCGGACGCACGCGCTGGTTGGGCAAGCGCCCGCACAATCGCGGCGTTTCGATGAACCCGGTCGACCACCCGCATGGCGGCGGCGAAGGCCGCACCTCGGGCGGACGCCACCCGGTAACTCCGTGGGGCCAGCCGACGCGCGGCTTCAAGACGCGCAACAACAAGCGCACCGACAAGTTCATCGTGACGCGGAAGAAGAAGGGATAGGGACGAGAAGCCATGGGCCGTTCACTGAGCAAAGGGCCGTTCGTCGACGATCATCTGGCCAAGAAGATCGAGGCGTTGAACGCGGCCAACGACAAGAAGGTGACTCGCACCTGGTCGCGGCGCAGCACGATTCTGCCGGATTTCATCGGGCACACCATCGCCGTGCACAACGGGAAGAAGTTCATTCCGGTGTATGTCACCGAGAACATGGTGGGCCACAAGTTGGGCGAATTTTCGCCCACGCGCACGTTTAAAGGCCACGCGGCCAAGGCGTCCGACAAGGGCGGCAAGTAAGGAGTGATCGACATGGTTGCCAAAGCCGAAGCCCGATACGTCAGCATCTCTCCGCAAAAGGCGCGCCTGGTCATCGACCTGATCCGCGGCCAGAAGGTGGACCATGCCCTGGTGTTGCTGCAGGCCGTCAACAAGCGCATCGCCCCGGCCGTGGAAAAGCTTGTGCGCAGCGCCGTCGCCAACGCCGAGAACCGCTCGAGCGATGTCGACGTGGACAAGCTGATCGTGAGCGAAGCCTACGTGAATGAAGGGCCGCGCCAGAAGCGCATCCGCCCGGCGCCGATGGGCCGCGCCTACCGCTACCAGCGCCGCACCTCGCACATCATTGTGAAAGTGTCCGAGAAGGAATAGGGAACTCATGGGTCAGAAAGTTCATCCGTACGGATTCCGGCTGGGGGTCACCAAGACCTGGCGGTCGCGGTGGTTCGCCAAGCAGGACTACGCCAAGCTGCTGCGCGAGGACCTTGAGCTGAAGGAAGAGCTGCTGAAGCGGCTCAAGTCGGCCGGCGTAAGCTCAGTGGAGATGGACCGCCCGGGCAACAAGCTGCGCATCACGATCCACACCTCGCGCCCCGGTATCATCATCGGACGCAAGGGCGCCGAGATTGAGAAGCTGAAGAGCGAGCTGGCCAAGAAGACCGGCCGCGAAGTGTTCATCGACATTCAGGAAGTGCACAAGCCGGAACTGGATGCCCAACTGGTGACCGAGTCGATCGCGCTGCAGTTGGAAAAGCGCGTGGCCTTCCGCCGCGCGATGCGCAAAGCTGTCGATTCGGCGCTTCGTTTTGGCTGCCGCGGGATCAAAGTGCGTGTGTCGGGCCGCTTGAACGGCGCTGAAATCGCGCGCACCGAGTGGTACCTGCAAGGTCAGCTGCCGCTGCACACACTGCGCGCCGACATCGACTATGGGTTTGCCGAAGCCAACACGACCTACGGCGTGATCGGGGTCAAGTGCTGGGTGTACAAGGGTGAGATTCTCGACGGCCAGCTGCGGGCAGGCCTCGGCCGCGATCCGGAACCGCGCCGCGCGCGGCGTCCGGACCGCGACAACCGTGACCGCCGGCCTGGTGATCGCGGACCTGGCGGCGACCGTGGCCCGCGTCCCGATCAGGGCGCGCCGGTGGCTCCGGCCGCCGATGCCGGCCCGGCCCAGCAGGCCGCCCCTGGCGATCTGCCGCAACCGGCCCGCACCGCGCCGATCCTGCCGCCGATGGCCGCTCCCACTCCTTCCTGGAAACAGGAAGTGAAAGAGCCGGAGACAACACCTCCTGCCAGCAGCGGTGAAACCAAGGAAGGCGGAGAGTAAGGCGCGAAGCGCCTGAGCCGCGAACGAATTAGCAATTAGCTGGAGACGACACCGCCATGATGATGCCCAAGAAGGTCAAGTACAGAAGGCAGCAGCGCGGCCGCACCAAGGGGAAAGCCTGGCGCGGGTCCACGCTCTCTTTCGGCGATTACGGCCTGAAGGCGATGGACAACTGCTGGATGACCGACCGCCAGATCGAAGCGGCCCGTGTGGCCATGACGCGCTTCATCAAGCGCGGCGGCAAGATCTGGATTCGCGTCTTCCCCGACAAGCCGATTACAAAGAAGCCGGCCGAAGTCCGAATGGGCGGCGGCAAGGGCGCGCCGGAAGGTTGGGTGTGCGTGGTTCGTCCGGGACGCATTCTGTTTGAAATGGAAGGCGTGGACGTGAAGACGGCGCAGGAAGCGATGCGGCTGGCGGCTCAGAAGCTGGCCGTGGCGACCAAGTTTGTGCAAAGGGAAATGGTCTAACGCGGACCGGGAGCACACGATGAAGGCAAGCAAGATTCGCGAATTGGATACCAACGAAGTGGCCGCGCAGCTCAAGGAGCAGGAGGAGCAGGCCTTCCGTTTGCGCCTGCAACTGGGCATGGGGCAGGCCGACGGCTTGAAGAAGTACCGCGCCTTGCGCAAGGATCGCGCGCGGATGCTGACGATTCAGCGCGAGCGCGCGCTGGCGGCGTCGAAATAGGCCCGGCCAAGGACGAGCCAGCGAAGGACGAAGAAGACAATGGCTGAAGAAACCGTACAGGGCAAAAAGAACGAAAAGGTTGGCCAAGTGGTGTCGACGAAGATGGCTAAGACCATCGTGGTCGAAGTCACGCGCCGCGTTCCACACCCGCTCTACAAGCGCATCATCACCAAGCGGAAGAAGTTTTATGCGCACGACGAGCAGAGCTCGGCGAAGCTGGGCGACACGGTCCGCATCGTGGAATGCCGCCCGCTGAGCAAGTTGAAGCGGTGGCAGTTAGGCGATGTGATTCGCCGCGCCGTCCAGGTGGGCGAGTTGAAACTCGACAGCGCCGGACAGAACTAGACGGCGAAGACAGGGAAGAGGACGTAAGGAACACGCCATGATTGGAATGCGAACCATTCTCGAGGTTGCCGACAACAGCGGCGCGCGCAAGTTGCAATGCATCTTGCCCCGCGGCGGCGACCTCGGTCTCACGGCCGGTTTGGGCGACGTGATCACGGCCAGCGTGAAAGAAGCCGCGCCGGATTCAAACATCAAGAAGGGCAAGGTTGTACGCTGCGTCATCGTGCGCATGCGCAAAGAGGCGCGCCGCCGCGACGGCACCTACATCCGGTTTGATTCCAACGCCGCCGTTCTGATCAACGAATTGGGCGAACCGGTGGGCACGCGCGTGTTCGGCCCGGTAGCCCGTGAGCTGCGCGACAAGCGCTTCATGAAGATCGTCTCGCTTGCCCCGGAGGTACTCTAAATGGCCCGCAAGAAACAGGCGCCGCCGCCGGATAAGATCCGCATCCGGAAGAACGACACGGTGAAGGTGATCACCGGCAAGGACAAGGGCAAGACGGGCCGCGTGCTTGAGGTGAACCACTCCACCGGCCGCGTGCTGGTGGAGGGCGTGAACCTGATCAAGAAGCACACCCGGCCGAACCCGGCCAAACAGATCAAGGGCGGCATCGCCGAGCGCGAGGCTTCCATCCACGTCTCCAACGTGATGATCCTCACCTCGGGCGGCGTGGCCACGCGCATCGGGATCCGCATCGAGGGCGAAGGCCCGACGGCGCGCCGCACCCGCGTGGCGCGCAAGACCGGCGAAGCGCTCGACAAGAAGGGCTAAGGCGAAGAGGAAAAGAAATATGGCTGCAAGACTGAAAGCCCACTACCAGACAGCGGTCATTCCGGCCCTGGTGAAAGAGTTTGGCTACGAGAACGTGATGGCTGTCCCGAAGCTGGAAAAGATCTCCATCAACATGGGCGTAGGCGAAGCCACACAGACGCCCAAAATGATGGACGGGGTGGCCAACGAACTGTCGCAGATTGCCGGCCAGCGCGTCGTGGTGACCAAGGCCAAGAAGTCCGTGGCCGCCTTCAAAGTGCGCGAAGGCATGCCCATCGGCTGCATGGTGACGCTGCGCGGCGACCGCATGTACGAATTTCTCGACCGGCTGATCTCGATTTCGCTGCCGCGCGTGCGCGACTTCCGCGGCGTAAGCCCGAAATCGTTTGACGGCCGCGGCAACTACACGCTTGGCCTGAAGGACCAGATGATCTTCCCCGAGATCGACTTCAACAAGGTGGAGAAGTCCAAAGGCATGAACATCAGCTTCACGACGACGGCGCACACTGACGCCGAAGCGCTGTCGCTGCTGAAACATATGGGAATGCCGTTCCGCGCCTAAGGCGGAGCGAAGGCTGAGAAGGAACAGGTTCACGATACATGGCCACAACCGCCAAGATCGCCAAAGATGAAAAGCTCGCCAAGGCCAAGGCCGCGGGCACCCCGAAGTTGGGCGTCCGCCACCGCAATCGCTGCTTTCTGTGCGGGCGTCCGCGCGGCTACCTCCGCAAGTTTAAATTGTGCCGGATTTGCTTCCGCAAACTGGCGCTCGCCGGGGAGATCCCCGGTGTCACCAAGTCGAGTTGGTAACTGGCAGCCACCGTCGGGATGCGCCGGCAGCGCGGCTCACACAGCCGCCCGCCGGGACCTTCCAGGCGCGGGACCGAGAAGATTAGGTCGAAAGGAACGAAAGAGCAATGACGTCGGATCCCATTGCAGATTTGCTGACCAGGGTGAGAAACGCCCTGAAGGCGCGCCATGCCAAGGTGGACGTGCCGAACTCGAAGTTGAAGATCGAGATCGCCCGCATTCTGAAAGACGAAGGTTACATCCTGAACTATAAACAGGTGGAGGAAGGGCCGACCAAGCTGATCCGCATCTACCTGAAGTACACCGCGCAGAACACGCCGGTGATCAGTGAAATCCACCGTGTGTCGCGCCCCGGCTGCCGCATCTATGTCGGCAAGGAAGAAGTACCCCGGGTGTTGGGCGGCCTCGGCATCAACATTTTGACCACATCGCAGGGCATCATGACCGGCGCCGCGGCCCGCAAGATGGGCGTCGGCGGCGAAGTGCTCTGCCAGCTCTGGTAAGCGGAAGGGAGAAGAAGAATGTCGCGTATCGGTAAAAAGCCCATTCCGCTCCCCAAGGGCGTGGAAATTAAGATTGGCGAAGAGATTGAAGTGAAGGGTCCGAAGGGGCGGCTCACGGTGGCCATCCCCGAGGGAATCCAGGTGCGCCAGGAGAACGGAATTCTCAACATCCTGCGCGATTCCGACAAGCACGCCGCCAAGCACGGCCTGGTGCGGGCGCTCACGGCCAACGCCGTGACCGGCGTCTCCACCGGGTTCACCCGCGAGATCGACGTGGTCGGCACCGGCTACCGCATGGAGATGAAGGGCGCGCGCATCGTGGCCTTCAGCCTCGGCTATTCACACGCGGTGGAGTTCTACCTGCCCGAGGGCGTCGACGCCAAGGTGGAGAAGTTGACTCACCTCGTGCTGACAGGCCACGATAAGCAGCTGCTCGGCCAGGTGTGCGCCAACATGCGCTTCCTGCGTCCGCCGGATCCGTACAAGAACAAAGGCGTGCGCTACACCGGCGAGGTGCTGCGCAAGAAAGCTGGCAAGGCCGGAGCGGGCGGCAAGTAGCCGCGCGTGGCCTGTGAGCAAAGGAGTTTAGAAGGTCATGATCAATAAGCCATCCCGCATCGAGCACCGCATCCGGCTGCACAAGCGGATTCGCGCCAAGGTGAGCGGCACAGCCGAGCGCCCCCGTCTGGCGGTGTACCGCAGCCTGGCACACATCTACGCGCAGGTGATCGACGACCGCGCCGGAGTGACGCTTGTGTCGGCCTCCTCGCACGAGAAGGACGGTAAGGTGAAGAACGGCGGTAACGTCGCCGGCGCCAAGGAGATTGGCAAGCTGGTGGCCGAACGGGCCAAGGAAAAGGGCATCAAGGCGGTTGTCTTTGACCGTGGCGGTTATCTCTACCATGGCCGCGTGAAGGCGCTGGCCGATGGCGCGCGCGAAGCGGGACTTGAGTTCTAGGGCCAGACAAGGAAGATCGAATGCCGGTGAATTACATCAAAAAAACGGACGTCGGGGGACTGAACCTCAAAGAACAGGTGATCTCGATCAACCGCGTCACCAAGGTAGTGAAAGGCGGTAAGAACCTGAGCTTCGCGGCGCTGATCGTCATCGGCGACCCTGGGGCGAAGGTGGTGGGCTTCGGCACCGGCAAGGCGCGCGAAGTTCCCTCGGCCATCAAGAAGGGCATTGAAGCCGCCAAGCGGAACCTGCGCAAGGTGCATGTTACCGAGCACTCGATCCTGCACCCCGTGCTGGGCCGTTTCGGTTCGGGACAGGTATTGTTGAAGCCGGCTCCGGCCGGAACGGGCGTGATCGCCGGCGGCCCGGTGCGCGCGGTGATGGAAGCGGCCGGCATTCCGAATGTGGTCACCAAGTCCATCGGCTCGCACAACCCTCATAACGTGGTGCGCGCCGCCGTGGATGCGCTTGAGCAGTTGCGTGACCGCGCCGAAGTCGCCGACCTGCGTGGCCTTCCGGTAGACCGTTTGAAGGCCTAGGCGCGGGATTCAGAACAAGAAGGATTACCTCATGTCGCAGGGAACGATCACGATCAAACTGGTGGCCAGCCCGACCGGCCGCCCCGAAAAGCAAAAGGTGATTGTGCGCCAGCTGGGTTTGAAGAAAATGAACCAGACGGCGACGGTGCCGAACAACGCGGGCTTCCGCGGCATGGTGGCCAAGGTGCCCCATCTGCTGGCCATCGTGGAGAAGTAAGGCGCACCAAGCAGGAGCTGACAGAACATGAATTTGAGCCAAGTCAAACCGCCCGCCGGACAGGTAAAGAAACAGCGCCGCATCGGCCAGGGCATGGGCTCCGGCCGCGGCAAATACTCGGGCCGCGGCGCCAAGGGCGCCCGCTCGGTATCGGGTTATTCGAAGATGCGCGGGTTTGAAGGCGGCCAGATGCCGCTGCACCGCCGTATGCCCAAGCGCGGTTTCACCAACCCGTTCAAAAAGGAATACGCGCTGCTCAACATCGGCCGGCTGGAGAAGCTCGACGGCGATACGTTCACGCCGGAATCGCTGGTGGAATGCGGAGCCATCAAGAGCCTCCGCGACGGCCTGAAGATCCTCGCCGGCGGCGAGCTCACCCGCAAGATTACGGTGAAGGCGCACCTGTTCAGCGAAGAGGCTGAGAAGAAGATTGTAGCCCTGGGCGGCTCGGTGGAGAAGATCCCCGTTCGCCCCGCCGGCCCGCCGCCGACCGAAAAGGCCCTGGCCAAGGCCAAGGGCAGGGCCGAGCACCAGGCGCGCGTCGCGGCGCAGCCGCCGGCGCCTAAGCCGGAGGCCGCTGCTCCGGCCGAAGCGAAGCCCAAAGAAAAGTCGGTCAAAGCGCCGAAGACCAAAGCGCCGAAGAAAGAAAAGTAGCCGCCGGCTGGGACCCTGTTCCGGCCCCTTGGGGATTCAGGCATGAATAAGTTTCTCGAAGCCGTCGCCAACGTATTCCGCATACCGGATCTGCGCAACCGCGTGCTGTTCACGCTGGGGCTGCTGGCCGTTTACCGCCTGGGCGCGCACATCCCGACGCCGGGCATCGACGCTACCCGCCTCGAACAGTTCTTCGCGCAGAACCAGGGAACGTTCTTCGGATTCATCGATATGTTCAGCGGCGGTATGTTCCGCCGCCTGACGGTGTTTGCGCTGGGCATCATGCCCTACATCACGGCGTCGATCATCCTGCAGTTGATGACCGTCGTTGTGCCCGCCCTTGAAAAGCTCCAGAAGGAAGGCGAACTGGGGCGGCGCAAGATCACCCAGTGGACGCGCTACCTCACCGTCGGCCTGGCCATGATGCAGTCCATCGGCATTGCCACTACGTTGCAATCGATGGAAGGCGGTTTCGTCATGAATCCGGGCATCGGCTTCATCCTGATGACGATGATCTCGCTCACCACGGGCACGGCCTTCATCATGTGGCTGGGCGAACAGATCACTGAGCGCGGCATCGGCAACGGCATGTCGCTGATCATTTTCGCCGGCATCGTGCGCGGCCTGCCCTCGGCGATGGAAGAGATTTACACGAACGTCTTTGTCACCCGCCAGTGGACGGTGCTCCACGTGGCGATCATCCTGCTCATCATGGTCGCCGTGGTTGCCTTCATTGTGCTGGTGGAGCGCGGCGAGCGCCGCATCCCGGTGCAGTATGCCAAGCGCATGGTGGGCCGCCGCATGATGGGCGGGCAATCGACGCACCTGCCGCTGAAGGTGAATGCCGGCGGCGTCATCCCGGTGATCTTCGCCTCGTCGCTGCTGGCGATTCCGCAAAGTTTCATGGGGCTTGACCTGGTCCGCAACTCGGAATGGTTGCGCGGCATGCTGGGCGCCATCAGCCACTCGCAGCCGCTCTACTTCCTGATCTACACCGCGGGCATCATCTTCTTCTGCTTCTTCTACATCTCGATCATCTTCAACCCGAACGAAGCGGCGGACAACATGCGTAAGTACGGCGGCTTCATTCCCGGCATCCGGCCGGGGCGCAACACCGCCGACTACATGAACAAGATCCTGACCCGGATCACGATGGTGGGCGGCCTGTACCTGGCGCTGCTCTCGATCATCCCCGAGATCATGATCTCCGGTGTGAAGCTGCAGACGCTTCCGCTGGTGGGCAATTTCATTGACACCTACTTCCCGCGCTGGCTGCTGGACGGCCTTGGTGTGAGCTTCTATTTCGGCGGTACCTCGCTGCTGATCGTCGTCGGCGTGGCGATGGATACGGTCAATCAGGTGGAGGCGCAGCTGATCATGCGCCACTACGAAGGATTCACGCCGCGGGCCGGACGCATCCGGGGCCGACGCAGTGCGATCTAAGTTGTTGTAGGATATAACATAGAGGAATTTTGCGCCGCAGTGCATGATCAAAAACGCATGATCATCCGAAAAACGCCCGCCGAGCTCGAAAAAATGCGAGCAAGCGGTCTCCTGGTCCATTCGATCCTCAACGAGCTTTCCGGCATGGTGCGGGAAGGCGTCACGACGATGGATCTGGAGGTGGCGGCTGAGAAAATGATCCGCGATGCCGGCGCCCGGCCCGCCTTTAAGGGCTACTATGTGCCGGCGGTCGGGCAGCGGTTTGGCTTCGTGCTCTGCACGAGCGTGAATGACGAGATCGTCCACGGCCTTCCCTCGGCGAAGGTGCAGTTGAAGAAGGGCGACATTGTTTCGATCGACACGGGCGTCGAGTTGCACGGCTGGTTCGGCGATTCGGCCACCACGGTCCCCGTGGGTGCGCCGGAGCCGCAGGTGAAGCGCCTGCTCGATGTGACGAAAGCGTCGCTCGAACGGGCCATTGAGCAGGTCAGGCCGGGCAACCGGCTGTTTGATATTTGCGCCGCGGTGGAAAACCACGTGAAAGCGAACGGGTTCTCCATCGTGAAGGAGTATGTGGGGCACGGCATCGGCACCCAGTTGCACGAAGAGCCGCAGATTCCCAATTATGTCGACAGCCGGAACGACAACCCGAGGCTAAAGGAAGGCATGGTCTTCGCGATTGAGCCGATGGTGAACGCCGGTGCGGGCGACAGCAAGTTGAAGGCCGACCGTTGGACGGCGGTTTCGAAGGATGGATCGTACTCGGCCCACTTCGAACACTGCGTGGCGGTGACGGCGGATGGTCCGTGGGTTCTGACGAGGCCGTAAGCCCGAAAGGGCCGCAGGCCGGGCGCGGTCCGGACCAGGTGGTTGCGGAGGTTCTCGCCGAGCTTCCCCAGGCCAAGTGGCGTGTGCGGTTGGAAGACCGCCGCGAGATTCTGGCCCATGCGGGAGCGGCAAGCGCGGTCAATTTTGTCCGGCTGCGGCCGGGTGATCGCGTGGAAGTGGTGCTGTCGCCCCATGATCCCGGGCGAGGGCGGATCACGAAGTTACTGGATGTCCGGGGGGAGCGCGCTTAAGTTGAGCGTGCCGCCGCCGGGGCGAAAAAGGAAAGGTGAGCCATGAAGGTTCGCGCGTCGGTCAAAAAGATTTGTGAAAAGTGCAAGCTGCTGCAGCGCCATGGCGTGGTCCGGGTGATCTGCGTCAACCCGAAGCACAAGCAGCGTCAAGGCTAAGAAGGAGAACAGGAACATGGCGCGTATCGCAGGCGTGGATTTGCCGCCCCGGAAGCGGGCAGAGATTGGTTTGACCTACATTTTCGGCGTGGGGCGCACCCGCGCGAAGTCGATCCTCCACCGTGTGGGCGTCGACCCGAACAAGAAGATCGCCGACCTCACCGAGGAAGAGGTGAACCACATCCGCCTCCTTCTCGAAGAGGAAGGGTCCATTGAAGGCGACCTGCGGAAGGAGTTGACGCTCAACGTCCGCCGCCTGATCGAAATGGGCTCCTACCGTGGCCTGCGCCACCGCCGCGGCTTGCCCGCGCGCGGCCAGCGCACGCACACCAACGCCCGCACCCGCAAGGGTCCGCGCCGCGGCACGGTGGCCAACAAGAAGAAGGCCGGCAAGTAGGGAGGCTCCGCCTCCTGCCCCCGCTCCCCAAAGGAAGCGGTTGGCCGGCTGCAGTCCAGGCGCTCGCGGTTGGTGCGCCGTGATGAGATACAGAGGAACGAATGGCTAAGGCTCAAGCAAAAAACGCCAAGGGCGGCAAGAAGAAACAGTTTAAGAAGCGCGAAAAAAAGAACGTACCCACCGGGGTGGTGTTCGTTCAGGCTTCCTTCAACAACACGATCGTGACCATCACGGACCAGACGGGCAACGTGCTCTCCTGGTCGAGCGCCGGCTCGCTCGGCTTCCGCGGGTCGCGCAAGGGAACGCCGTTTGCCGCGCAGCAGGCCGCTTTTACGGCCGCCAGCAAGTCCAGGAATACGGTCTGCGGACCGTCGTCGTGTTTGTCAGTGGTCCGGGCGCCGGCCGTGAATCGGCTGTCCGCGCGCTGGCTTCGGTCGGAATCGAAGTGCGGTGCATCACCGACACGACGCCGATCCCCCACAATGGTTGCCGCCCGCCCAAAAAGCGGCGCGTGTAAGTTTAAGCTCAAGCTCGCCCCGTGACGGGTAAGCCCGGGCAGGATGCGGCTCCTTCGGGAGCCAAGGTGAGAAGGACGAAGGGCGCCGAGACCGCCTGTAAACTTCACCCACCGGACCAGTCATGTAACAGGCTGGTTCGTGAACAGGTCAAGGAGAGAAGAAGTGGCTCGATATATTGGCCCGGTGTGCCGCCAGTGCCGGCGCGAGGGTATGAAGTTGTTTTTGAAAGGGGAGCGCTGCTATACGGAAAAGTGCGCCATTGAGAAGCGCAACTTCATCCCCGGCCAGCATGGCAAAGACCGTAAGCAGAAGATCGTCGGCTACGGCCTGCAGTTGCGTGAGAAACAGAAGGCGCGCCGTGTCTACGGCTTGCTCGAAACGCAGTTCCGCAACACGTTCGAGAAGGCCGTCAAAATGGACGGCATTACGGGTCACAACCTGCTGTACCTTCTCGAGCGTCGCCTGGATAACGTCGTTTTCCGCATGGGCTTCGGCACCTCGCGGCCCCAGAGCCGCCAGATCGTACGCCACGGCCACATCCAGGTGAACGGCCGCAAGGTCAACATCCCCTCCTTCGTCGTCAAGCCCGGCGACGTCGTTGAAGTGCGCGAAAAGAGCAAAAACAACGCTGCCGTTCTCGCCGCCCGCGACGCCACCGCCCACCAGCCCAGCCCGAACTGGCTGGAGGTCGACCGCGAAACGTTGAAGGCAAAAGTTCTCGGTCATCCGAAGCGCGAAGACCTGGTGCAAATCCAGATCAACGACCAGATGATCGTCGAGTTGTACTCGAAGTAACCTCGGCCCGCGGCCTGAACCGCCGCGGGACGGCTAATGCGGGAAACCCCATCATAAGGAGAAAAGCATGTTCAAGGGTTTTCAGAAGCCGAAGCGGCTGGTGGCCAACACTGAGACGCTCAACGAGCGTTACGGGATGTTCTGGGCCCAGCCCTTCGAACGTGGCTTCGGTACCACTATCGGCAGCAGTTTGCGCCGCGTGCTGCTGAGCTCGATTGAGGGCGCGGCCATCACGGCCGTACGAATTGAAGGCGTGTCGCACGAGTTCAGCCCGATTCCGGGCGTGGTCGAAGACGCCACCGACATCATTCTCAACCTGAAGCAGGTCCCCTTCAAGATGGAAGGGGAGGGCCTGCGTACGGCCCGCATCAAGGTCGAGGGCGCGGGCGAGGTGCTGAGCGGCCAGATCGAGGTCGAAGGCGACGTCGAGGTGCTTGACCGCCACCTGCACATCGCCACCGTCAGCGAGGGCGGTACGCTCTCCATCGAAATGCGCCTGAAGTCCGGCCGCGGCTATGTCTCGGCCGACCGCAATTTCGACGACGACCTGCCGGTCGACTTCATCCCGATCGACTCGGTCCACTCGCCGGTGCGCAAGGTCAACTTCGCCGTCGAGGCCGCCCGCCTCGGCCAGATGACCGACTACGACAAGCTCACCATCGAAGTGTGGACCAACGGCGCCATTGCCCCGCAGGACGCCATCGGCCAGGCCGCCAAGCTGCTCAAGGACCACATGAGCATCTTCATCAACTTCGAGGAACTCCCCGAGGTTGCCGAGGAACCGGCCGAACGCGCCATCAACCAGATGAACGAAGTGCTGAACCGCTCGGTGGAAGAGCTTGAGCTCAGCGTCCGTTCCTACAACTGCCTCAAGAACGCCAACATTCAAACCATCGGCGACCTCGTGCAGAAGTCCGAGGCGGAAATGCTCCGCACCAAGAACTTCGGCCGCAAGTCGCTCAATGAGATCAAGGAAATCCTGCAAGGCCTCGGCCTCAGCTTCGGTATGCGCTTCGATTCGCAGGGCCGGCTGATTTCGCCCACCGGCCAGCCGGTCGCCCTCGGCGATGAGCCCGGCGAACCGATGGAAGCAGGCGAGTAATCCCCCGGAGAGAATCACGCAATGCGTCATAGAAGAGCTGGAAATAAACTAAGCCGCCCCATCGGCCACCGCCGGGCCCTGCTGCGAAACCTGGTGACCTCGATCATTGAGCACGACTTCGCTATCACCACCGTGCCCAAGGCCAAGGCCGTCAAGCCGATCGTGGAGAAGATGATCACCCTCGGCAAGGACGGCTCGCTCGCCGCCCGCCGCCGCGCCGCCATGTTCCTCCAGACCCCGGCGTCGGTGAAGAAGGTCTTCGACAAGCTCGGCGCCAAGTTCGCCCAGCGCAACGGCGGCTACACCCGCATCACCCGCCTTGGACCCCGCAAGGGCGACGGCGCGGAGTTGTGCAAGATCGAACTGGTCGGCACCGAACTGGTGAAACGCGCCGCCGACCGCGCCAAGCGCCGCGAGGATCGCCTCAAGGCTCTGCGCGAGGGTCGTGAGGATGGTTCGCCCGAGGAGTAAAACTTCCTCAGAAACAACAGTTTGCAGCCCGCATCCGGAAACGGATGCGGGCTTTTTGCATGTTGAGGCCAACCCTCCCGACAAAGAAACATGAGTGCCATGAACGCATATTTAATGAGTTATATAGCAAAATTACTTGACAGTGTTAGGCGCAGATTATATGATTGTCTCAGGTGGAGACACCGAGACACCAAACCAATACGAGGTAGCAAGCCATGACACTCACCAAATACCGTAACCTGTGGGATGAGCTGGAAGACTTCCCGCGCAGCATGAAGCTCTTTGAAGACACCGTCAACCGCGCCTTCGGCGATGTGGCCCTTCGGCCCTGGACGCCGGCGGTCGATGTCGTCGAGACCGAAAACGAGCTCGCCTTCACGGTTGACCTGCCCGGCATGAAGCAGGAGGACATCGACGTGAACCTCGAGAACGGCACCCTCACCATCAAAGGACAGCGCCGGTTCGAACACGAAGAGAACAAGAAGGGCTACCACCGCATTGAGCGCTCCTATGGCGCCTTCAGCCGCGCCTTCGCCCTGCCGGACACGATCGACACCGAAAAGCTCGACGCCTCTTACAAGGACGGCGTGCTCACCATCAAGGCGGGCAAGCGCGAAGCGGCCAAGCCCCGCTCGGTGAAGGTCGCGGTCAACAACAACTAATCGTCAAACCTTGCACACGGCTGCCGCCCGGAGCGGCGGCCGTTATGGCTGCGGGCGGTCTCTCCACGAGGCCGCCCGTTTGGCTATCTGGCCGCCGCGGATCGCAGGACACCCGAACCAGGAAACCCCGAATCCAAGCGGCCCGTATGACATCATAGAAGCTGAGGTGCAGCGCGTATGAACGGCATCAAGACCGTCCTTCTTTTGGGAACCCTGAGTGGCGTCCTGCTCATGGGAGGCCGCGCCTTGGGCGGCCAGCAGGGACTCGTCATCGCCCTCGGCATGGCCGTGGTGATGAACTTCGCCAGCTACTTCTTTTCCGACAAGATCGCCCTGTCGATGTATCGCGCCCAGCCGGTCACGCGCTCGGCCAACACGCAAGTCTACGCGCGCATCGGAGCCATGACTGAGGAACTCTGCCGCCGCATGGGCCTGCCCATGCCCAAGCTCTGGGTCATCCCCGATCACTCGCCGAACGCCTTCGCCACGGGCCGCAACCCAAAGAACGCCTCCGTTGCCGTCACCGCCGGCTTGCTCGAACTGATGAACGACCGCGAACTGGAAGGCGTCATCGCCCACGAACTCGGCCACGTGAAGCACCGCGACATTCTCATCAGCTCGATTGCCGCCACCATGGGCGCGGCCATCAGCTCGCTGGCCCACTTCGCCATGTTCTTCGGCGGACGCCGCAACGATGACGAGGACTCCAGTCCGCTGGCCGGACTGGCCATGCTGATCGTCGCCCCGTTTGCCGCCATGCTCATCCAGATGGCCATCTCGCGCACCCGCGAATACTCGGCCGATGCCGCCGCCGCCAAGTACACCGGCTCGCCGGACGGCCTCATCTCGGGATTGCAAAAACTCGAGTCCTTCTCCAAGCGCATTCCCATGGACGCCTCGCCGGCGACGGCGCACATGTTCATCATCAAGCCGTTCAGCGGCATGGCGCTGGCCAGTCTCTTCTCGACGCACCCGCCCACCGAGAAGCGCGTGGCGGCCCTGGCGGCTCTGCGCGGTGAGCCCACCTGGACGCACTCCATGGTCAACTAAATCCGGGTCAACCAACTCGGGGTCAACTAACCCCGGCCAGCGCGGTTCCCAGTCCAGGCAATCCCTGTCACACTAAAGGGATGCCATCCATCCGGGTCAATCGCAAAGCGGTTGCCCGTCTCGCCTCAGGCCACCCGTGGGTCTATTCGAGTGACCTCCTTGACGCCAAGGGCGCCGAACCCGGCTCGACCGTCTCCGTGGTCGACCCCTCCGGCCGCTCCCTTGGCGTCGCCCATTTTTCGGCCTCCTCGCTCATCTCCCTGCGCATGCTTGACCGCGGGCGGCCCACTGTCGACGCGGCCTTTTTCCGCAAGCGCATCGAGGCCGCGGCCGCCATCCGCGCCCGCCGCGTCCGCGAGAGCGACGCCTACCGCCTGGTCCACGCCGAAGCGGACCAGCTTCCCGGACTGATCATTGACCGCTACGCGGATTGCTTCGTTCTGCAGGCCCTCACCCAGGGTATGAGCGCCGCCCAGCCCTGGATTGTCGAGGCCCTGGTCGACCTCTACGCGCCCCGCGCCATCGTGGCCCGCAACGACGCCGCCGTGCGCGAAAAGGAGAACCTGCCCCGGACCATCGAAGTGGTCCACGGTTCGCTCGACGCGCCCATCGAGATCGCCATGAACGGCATGAAATGGCGCGCCGACCCCCTGCATGGCCAAAAGACGGGTGTCTTCCTCGATCAGCGCGAAAACTACCTGGCGGTCCGAAACTACGCCCACGGCCGGGCGCTCGACTGCTTCACCTGCACCGGGGGATTCGCCCTGCACCTGGCTTCGGTCTGCGAATCCGTTGAGGCGGTGGACAGCTCCGAGGAGGCGTTAAAGACCGCCGAATGGAACCGCGCCGCCAACGGCATTGCCAACGTCACCTTCCGCGAAGCCGACCTGTTCCAATTGCTCTCGGCCTTCTCCTCGTCCCGCCGCAGCTACGACACGGTGGTTCTGGATCCCCCCGCGCTGGCCAAATCGCGCTCCTCGCTGGAGGCCGCCGCGCGGGCCTACCGCGATCTCAACGCCCGCGCACTGCGACTGTTGCCGGCGGGCGGAATCTTGATCTCTTGTTCCTGTTCCCATCACATGAACGAAGCCGCACTGCTCTCGGTGATCGCCGAAGCATCGCTGGAAACCAACCGCACGCTGCGCGTTCTCGAGCGCCGCACTCAGGCCCTTGACCACCCCGTGATGCTGACAATCCCTGAGACCAGCTACTTAAAATGCCTCATCTTTGAAGTCCAATAAAGGTCATATGACGCAACCGCTTCGTTGCAGGGCGTGTTGGGTTGCGCTATTGTGTCTCAATGGCTGAACGGCCCCGGCCCGGCCGGGAGTTCAGGATCGCGTTGAAGTGCTTTGGTTTTCAATCGTTTCTCTGAGTCGAGCTGATGAGGAAACAGAGCCGTCCTACCTCGTGCCTGGTTGGCAGCAATCGTGCTAACTCATGCGTGCGGCCACTCATCACCACCATTGCCGCACAAAAGCGTCTCCATCCTGGGCGCATGCCATTTCAGCCCAATGAGACTTGAGGAGGAATTCGTATCGGTATGCCTTCGCTTACGCAGTTTGCCTTCCCCGCGCTGTTGCTGCAAGCATCTGGAGGTGGCGAAGGCGCCACTTACCTGACCATTACCCTTGCCATCAGCGTTCTATCCCTGCTGGTCGCCGCCGGCTTTGCACGCTATGTGCTGGCCCAAGACACCGGCACAGCGGACATGCAGAAAGTGTCCAATGCCATCAAGCTGGGAGCCGAGGCTTTCCTGAAGCGGCAGAACACCACCATTATTGGCCTTACCGTTGTCCTGGCGATCCTGATCTACGCCGGATATAAGTTCGGCAAACCGGACGATCCGGCGATCGCCATGCGCATGACGGTTTCGTTCATCATTGGCGCGTTGTGCTCGGTTGCCGCCGGCTTCAGCGGCATGTGGGTTTCCATCCGCGCCAACATTCGCACGGCCTCGGCCGCCAGGACCGATATCAACAAGGCGTTGCAGGTTGCCTTGCGCGGCGGCGCCGTCACCGGCCTGAGCGTTGTCGCACTGTCGCTGTTGGGCGTCGGCATTCTGTTCTACGCTTTCGGCGGGTTGGAAGATCCGCAGCATGTTCCGCACCAGATCGTTGCCTTCGGCTTTGGCGCCAGCTTCGTGGCCCTGTTCGCCCAATTGGGCGGCGGCATCTACACCAAGGCTGCCGACGTCGGCGCCGACCTGGTAGGCAAAGTGGAAGCGGGCATTCCTGAAGACGACCCGCGCAACCCGGCCGTCATCGCCGACCTCGTTGGCGACAACGTGGGCGACTGCGCCGGCCGCGGCGCGGACTTGTTTGAATCCACCGCCGCCGAAAACATCGGCGCCATGATTCTCGGCGTCGCTCTCTATCCGGTGTTCGGCATCCAGGGCGTCATGTTCCCGCTGCTGGCCCGCGCCTTCGGCCTGATCGCCTCCATCATCGGCATCCTGTCGGTGAAGGTGAAGGGCGACGAAGACCCGATGAAGGCCCTCAACCGCGGCTACTACGTCACCACAGCCTTCGCCATCGGCGGCTTCTATGGCGCCGTGCACCTCCTGCTGCAGGGCAACATGTACCTGTTCGCGGCGGGCGTGGTGGGCATCGTCACCGCCTTCCTGTTCGTCTACATCACGCAGTACTACACCGAATATAAATACCGTCCGGTGCAGGATATCGCCAAGAGCTGCACCACGGGACCGGCCACCACCATCATCACCGGCTTCGCCGTCGGCCTCGAGTGCACGGCGCTTCCCGTGCTCGTCATCTCGGGCGCCATTCTCGGCAGCTACTATCTCGGCATCTCGGCCGGGTTGAATGTCGGCGAACAGGCCGCCGGCCTCTACGGCACGGCCATCGCGACGATGGGCATGCTGGCCACGGCAGCCTACATCCTGGCCATGGACACCTTCGGCCCGATCACGGACAACGCCGGCGGCATCGTGGAAATGTCCAAACAGCCCGAAGAGGTCCGCAAACGCACTGACCGCCTGGACTCGGTTGGCAACACGACCAAGGCGCTCACCAAGGGCTATGCCATCGGCTCGGCCGCGCTGGCTGCCTTCCTGTTGTTCTCGGCTTACATCGATGAGGTGAAGCTGCTGCTCGGCAAAGCGCCCGACTCGCCGTTCCCGATCGACATCGGCCATGTGCCCGTGTTCACCGGCGCGCTCATCGGCGCCATGCTCGTGTTCCTGTTCAGTTCGCTCGCCATCCGTGCCGTGGGCCGCGCGGCTGAGACCATCATTGAAGAGGTTCGCCGCCAGTTCAAGGCCGACCCCGGCATCATGAAGGGCACCTCCGATCCGGACTACGCCGCTTGCGTCGATATCGTCGCCAAAGGCGCGTTGAAAGCCATGGTCCTGCCCGGCATTCTGCCCATCGCCGTTCCGGTGCTGGTCGGTGTCTGCTTCCGCCTCTTTGCCCGGCCCAATGATCAGTATCCTGTCGGCGCCGTCTCGGTGGCCGCGCTGCTCATGGTGGGCACCATCACCGGCATCCTCATGGCGCTGCTGATGAACAACGGCGGCGGCGCCTGGGACAACGCCAAGAAGTACATTGAAACCGGCGCTTATGGCGGCAAGGGCTCCGACGCCCACAAGGCCAGCGTCGTGGGCGACACGGTCGGCGATCCGTTCAAAGACACCGCCGGCCCCTCGCTGCACGTGTTGATCAAGCTGCTCAGTACGATCACGTTGGTAGCCGCACCTCTCTTCATTTAATACCGCGGTACCACTGCGACGTCTCCATCCTTACAATGGTGAGTAAGGATGGAGGCGTTTCGTTTCTCAACTCTCGTTCTGCTGGGCCTCGCCGTGGCTTTGTCCCCGGCGCAGGAGCGCAAGCCGCGCAGCCCGCTGGAGCAGGCCGAACAGTTCCGCGAGCGCGCCGTGGCCCGCATTGCGGCGGGCGACCGCAACCTGGCCCTGGCTGACCTGAACCAGGCCCTGCAACTGAATCCCGACGACAGCCAGGCCTGGCGCCTGCGCGCCGAGACTCACTTTGCGCTCGGCGACCCCAAGCAGGCCGCGATGGACTTTACGCGCTGTCTCGAACTGAAGCACGAGCATGCCGCCGTCTACCTGGGCCGCGCCAACGCCTGGCGGGGGCAGAAGCAGCATGACAAGGCGATTGAGGACTACACCAGCGCCATCAAGCTGCGTCTGGACGACCCCGAGCCGTACCGCCAGCGCGGCGACCTCTATCTGTCGCTGGACCGCAACCAGGACGCCATCGATGACCTGGACCGCGTAATTCAGTTCTTGCCGAACGACACTCCCAGCTATTTAAACCGTGCCAAGGCCTACGGAAACGCGGGCCGGTTTGACCGCGCCGTGGCCGACCTGGACGTGGTCATCTCCCGCGAACCGGCGCACGCCGAGGCCCTCACGCTGCGGGCCGCCGCCGAAGCGCGCCGCGGCAATCACGCCAAAGCGGTGGCCGATTTCACGGCGGCTCTCGCGCTGGATGGGCAGAATGCGAAGCTCTACCTGGCACGCGGGGACAGCCTGGCCGCGCTGGGCGATGCGCCGCGCGCGCTGGCCGACCGCGACCGGGCGGTGCAACTTGCGCCCGCGATGCCGGAGGCCTACCTGGCTCGCGGCGGCTCCCACCATTCGCTGGGCAACCACGAGCAGGGGCTGGCGGATCGCGACAAGGCGATTGAGCTGAACCCGGAGTTCACTGTGGCCTGGAAGGCGCGCGGGAACGCGAACTTCCTGCTGGAGCGGTTTGAGGCGGCGATCCGCGACCTGGAGAAGGCCGCGCAGTTGGACCCTGGCGACCAGGAGACGGTGGGCCTGCTGGAGCGGGCAAAGACGCGATGGGAACTGGCGAAGGCGCCGCCGCCGGAGGCTCCCAAGCCGGTGTTGGCATCGGAGTCGGCGCTAATTGCGACCAACCTGGCCGAAATGCCGGTGAAGCAGCAGGCCGTGGCGGAGCCAGGGGCGGCACGTGGCGCCCCGGTGGCGGCCCGGTGGCGCGACCGCCGCCGGTGGAGCCGAAGCGCGAGAGTCCGCCGGTGGTGGCAGCTCCGGTGGCGGTTGTGGTTCCGCCTCCCGCACCAAGCCCTGCGCCGGCCCCCGTTGGGGCTTTGCCGGCGCTGCGTCCGGAGGCCCACAACTTCCGCGCACGGGCGGCGCTGCAGGCCGGCAACCTGGAACTGGCGCTGGCCCACTTCAATGCGGCACTTGCGGCTAAGCCTAACTTTCCACTGGCGCTTAATGGGCGTGGGTTCGTTTGGTTAAAAATGAGGAAGCCGCTGCCGGCGATTGAGGACTTCACCTCGGCGATCAAGCTCGACCCGCGCTATGCCAACGCCTACCGGAACCGGGGGGCGGCGCGGAAGCTGATCGGGGATGAGCAGGGCTCGGCGGCGGACATGGCGATGGAGCAGCAGCTTTTGGGAAAACGGTAGTAGCCAGGATTGCATTCTAGTAGTTAACCATGGTAAAGTCGGTTCCATATGCCGACGTACCGGCTACTGGGTTTGTTGTTGTTCACATCTCTGCTCGCCTGGGCGCAAACTACCGCGACGCTGCATCTGCGTGTGACGGATCCGGCTTCGGCGGCGGTGGCCGGGGCGCTGGTGTCGCTGGACACGCCGCTGACGGGCTTTCATGCCGAAGGGGTGACGGCGGCTGATGGCGGGGTGACGTTTCAAAACGCCCCGCTGCAGGATTACCGGCTGACGGTGACAAAACCAGGCTTTGCCGCGCAGGTGCGCGAGGTGAGCCTGCGCACGAACATCCCGGTGCAACTCGAAGTCGTGCTGGCGCTTTCCACGGTGGAGGGCTCGGTCTCGGTGAACGCGTTCGAGACGGCCGAGTTGGTGGATCCGGAAGCCACGGGCACGCGCACGGTGATGAACCAGGGGCAGATGGAGCGGATGCCGGTGCCGGTTTCGAGCCGGGGGATTGAGAGCTACATCATGAGCTTCCCCGGGTTTGCGGCGAACGCCAACGGCGCGATTCACCCGCGCGGGGCGCACAACCAGATGACCTTCGTCGTGGACGGCATGCCGATCAGCGATCAGTTGACCGGGGCGTTTGCCACCTCGATCGATACCAGCATTGTGCAGACGATCGAACTCTATACGGGGAACGTTCCAGCGGAGTTTGGGGCGAAGGTGAGCGGGGTGGCGAGTGTGCTGACGCGGTCGGGCCTGGGCACGGGGCGGAAGTTTGGCGGATCGCTGGCGACGGGTGTTTCGCAGTTTGACACGGCGACGACGGCGGCGCAGGTGTTCGGCGAGAACGGGCGGCTGGGCTACTTTGCCAGCGTGAGCGGGTCAAAGTCGAACCGGTTTCTAGACCAGGTGGCGCTCGAGAACCTGCACAACGGGGGCAACACGGAGCGCGGGCTGATCCGGTTGGACTACCTGGCCACGCAGCGCGACTCGCTGCGCTTCCACATCATGAGCGGGCGCAGTTCGTTTCAACTGGCCAACCTGCCCTCGCAACACGCCAACGGGCAGCAGCAGCGGCAACTGTTCCGCGACCTTTCGCTGTGGGCGGGCTATGTGCGGACGCTGAGTCCGGCGGCGACCTACGATGCGACGGTGAGCTATCGCACGTCGATTGCGCAGTTCTCGCCGAGCGCGGGCGATACGCCGGTGACGGCCTCGCAGTCGCGGCACCTGTCGACGTTCAACGTGGCGCAGCGGGTGAACTGGATTCGCGGCGTACACACGTTCCGGGTGGGCGGCGATGTGCAGCATTTTCCCGTGAGCGAGGATTTCACGTTTGGCATCACGAGCCCGGCGTTCAACGATCCGGCCTCGGCGGGCTACATCGAAACGCTGCGCGCGGTGGACCTGACGCGCGGCGGCTCGCTGTTCCGCTTTTCCGAGAAAGGGCGGGGGAACCTTTATACGGGCTTTGTGCAGGACACGATTCGGGCGGGGCGGTGGACCTTCACTCTGGGCGCACGCTATGACAGCTACCGTTTCCTGGTGAACGGCAACCAACTCCAGCCGCGCGTGGGCCTGGCGTTCCATCTGCGCGAGACGGGGACGGTGCTGCGGGCCTCGTACAACCGCAACTACCAGACACCGCCTAATGAAAATCTGCTGCTGGCCAATACGGACCAGGCGGCGGCGCTGGTGCTGCCGGATGTGCGCGAGCGGGTGGGCGGGGCGTTTTTGCGGATTCAGCCGGAGCGGCAAGACGTGGTGGAGGCGGGCGTGCAGCAATCGCTTGGCAAGCGCCTGAGCGTGAACGCCGTCTACTACAACAAGAGCTCGACGGACTTGCAGGACAACGACAACTTCTTCAATACGGGCATCATTTTTCCGACGTCGCTGGCGCGGTCGCGTGTGAATGGGGTGGAGACGCGGCTGGCCGTGCCGCAGTGGCGGGGATTCAGCGGTTCGCTGAGCGCGACGCATTACCGTGTGATTGCGACGCCGCCGTTCACGGGCGGGTTGTTTCTGGGCAACGCGGCGGTGGAGGCGCTGAGCGCGGGGCCGTTCATCATCGACCATGACCAGAACCTTTCGCTGCATGGCATGGTGAGCTACACGAGCCGGAAGGGCTGGTGGGCGAGCTGGCAGATGCGGCACGACTCGGGGCTGGTGTCGAACCCGTCGGACCCGGTTGAGGTGGCGCAAGACCCGGACTATGCGAACTTGTTGCCGTATGTCGATCTGGCTGGTGATCCGCCGCGCGTGCGTCCTCGGACGATTGTGGATCTGGCCGGAGGCTATGAGCACACGCGAGACGGACGGCGTGATTGGGAGATCATGTTCCAACTGACGAACCTGACCAACCGCACGGCGCTGTACAACTTCCAATCGCTGTTTGTGGGCACGAGGCTGGTGCAGCCGCGTGCGGCGGGTGTGCGGTTGCGCTTTTGGTTTTAGCTGAGCGCGACAAATACGGCCTTGGGCGGGTTCAATAGAAGTAGTGAAACGAACCGCGCTGCTTCTCGCCCTGTTGCCGCTCATGGCTCATGCGGCCGCGACGGAGCGGTTCACGGCGGGGCATCTCCAGTTCACACTCGATGGCAGCGAGCGTGCGAACTTCAGCTACCAACTGCTGTGCCTGGCGGGCAAGATCCCTTGTTCGCGGGCGGCGTATGAACAGCTCTGGCGGAAGGACCTGGGGTGGAAGGCGGAGGACGACGCCAACCTCTACGAGTTTGGCAAGCTGCTGGAGTTAGACACCGAAGAGCGGGCGCTGCGGGCGCCGTTTCCGCCGAACTTTCCCAGGTTGTATGACAACATGTCGCGCGAGGCACGGCTGCTGGCGATTCTGCTTGCGGCGCGCAGGCCGAGCCGGATGGAGCGCAAGTTCGAAAACACCGGAGCGACGAAGGTGGACGCGGCGCGCATCCGGGCGCTGGCGGCGACCTATCATCCGCGGTTTCTTGTGTGGTGGCGCAAGGAGGGGCACGCGCTCTGCGAGCGATATCCCATGGAACTTGCCCGCGTGATGCGCGAGCACCGGCTGGATGCGTACCTGCTGCAGATGGCCTATCTGCTCGAGCCGGGGCAGCAGTTCAAGCGGCCGGTGGAGATGCACGTGATCGCGCGCCCGGCGTATGCGAAGAGCACCAGTTCGGCGACGCAGATTTCGGACCAGGTTTTGCTCGAGGTCTCGCCGGGCGATGAGGCGTTGAAGCGGGTGAGCCTGCTGGTGCATGAGACGGTCCATCTGTTTTATGCGGCGGCATCTCGTAAACGGCACATGGCATTGATGCAGGAGTTCGCCGGGCATCGCGACGAAGCGGCGGGCAGCTACTATGCCTACTTCAATGAAGCGCTGGCGACGGCGGCCGGAGCGGTGGTGGACAAGCGGCTGATGCCGGACAGCTACGAGCGCGAGGGGCCGAACTGGCGCTATCACCATCCGTTCATTCCGGCGCTGGCGCGTGCGCTTGTGCCGCTGGTGGAGGAGCGGCTGAAGAGCAATCAGCCGCTGCTTGTGGGGATCGCCGGGCCGTACATCTCGGCGGGGGGCAGAGAACTGGGACCGCTGGCGCGCACGCTCGCCTTCCGTTTCGGCTTCCGCGTGACGACCGGGGAGAGCGCCTTGGTGAACAGCATGCGGCAGGTGTTGCTGGCGGCGGCGCCGCCGACGGTGAGCCTGTATGGGATGGAGCCGTTGGACCGCTTTGCGCATATCAATGTGGTGCGGCTGGAGATTCAACCGGGCGGGCGTCCGGCCGAGTTGTTGGAAGCGCGCACGGCGAAGTCACTTGAGTTGAAGCTGACGGCGCCGGATGCGGTGACGATGGAGAAGTGGATCCGGACCGTCTTCGCGCGATAATGGCTCTCGCGCCATGAAGCCGATCACGTCAACACCTCCCTTGCACTGGATTCTGTTTGCCGCCGCCACGATGTCGCTGGGGTGGGGCTTGCGCGGGTTCATTGGAGGGGGTCCGTTGGGGGCGATGATTCCGGGGGCGATGATCGGGCTGGCGCTGGCGCTGCTGTTGCGGCTGGACTCACAGCAGACGGCGCGCCTGCTGGCGTTCTCGGCGGTGGGGATCGGGTTTGGCGGCGACATGACCTACGGGCAGACGGTGGGCCTGTCGTTCCAGCCGGAGACCTATTGGTGGGCGATCCTCGGCTTTGCCATTAAGGGCGGGACGTGGGGGTTGTTGGGCGGAGCGATCATGGGCATGGCGCTGGCGCCGCCGTCGCGGCGGATGCTGGCGGCGACGTTGGCCTCGATGCTGGCAGCGACGTGGTTGGGCTGGCGGCTGATCAACGATCCGAAGCTGCTCTATTTTTCCAACCCGAATGACAAGCCGCGGCCGGAGATTTGGGCGGGGCTGATTCTGGCCGCGCTCACGGTGATGGCCTTGCATGGCGCGTATGTGAGGCGGTTCGCGGTGTGCGGCGTGATTGGGGGCGGCATCGGGTTTGCGCTGGGGGCGGCGATCCAGGTGTGGGGGCGGGCGCATGCGATGGAGTATTTCGCCGATTGGTGGAAGGTGATGGAGTTCACTTTCGGCGCGCTGTTGGGCGCGGGGTTCGCCTGGGCGGCGTGGAGTGTGGAGCCGATGGCGGTGGAGAGCGGCGAGAGAGAGCCGGATGCGCCGTTGCTTACTTCGCTCACCTCGGCGGCGCTGGCGGTGGCGATCATCCTGGCGCTGGTGCCGTATTTTGAGGAGCGCATCCACATCCGCTTTTCCTATACGGTGGCCGGGGCGCTGCTGCTGATGCTGGCGACGCGGTCGCCGGCCGTGGCGCGCGAGGTGGGCATTGCGGTCACCTGTTGCGCGTTCTTTGTTGATCTCTATGAGGACCGGCCGCAGACGAACTACTGGCTGGCGGTGGGGCTGATCGCCGTGGCGACGGCGGCGGTTGCGTGGTTTGTGCATCGGACGCGGTGCACGGTGCACTTGTACTTGTTGATCACCTGGACGGCGGTGGCCGATTCGCTGTTGAAGAGCTACCTGCCTGGGCCGCGCAAGGCGGCGCATGCGGTGCAGGCGATCTTCGTCGTGCTGGCCGTGATCTGCACGCTGTACCGCCACCGTTTCAGCGCGCCGCCGCTGTCAACGCCACCCCTTGCGCCGGGCGCACCCGGTGATAGGATCACGGCATGAGCCGCCGCACTTTTCTCGTCAGCGCCGCTACGGCTTTGCCGCTCGGCGCGTTGCAGGACCCCAAGCCCGTGGAGCGCAAGGGCCGCCTTCATCAATCGGTGTGCCGCTGGTGTTACCAGAAGACCGACCTGGAGACGCTGGCGCGCGAGGCAAAGCGACTGGGGCTGGTGGGGATCGATCTGATTGGGCCGAACGACTGGCCGGTGGTGCAGAAGTATGGCCTGATTCCGACCATGGCGCCGGGGGCGGGGTCGATTCGCGACGGCCATAACGACAAGGCCAATCACGCCAAGATGGAGGCCGATTTCCGGACGAATATCGAGCTGGCGGCGAAGATGAAGGTGCCCAACGTGATCACGTTTTCCGGCAGCCGGCGCGGCATGTCCGATGAGCAGGGCCTGGAGAATAGCGTCCTGCTGTTGAACAAAGTGAAGGCGCTCGCCGAGGACAAGGGCGTGAACATCTGCATGGAGCTGTTGAACTCCAAGGTGAATCACCCGGACTACATGGGCGACAAAACCTGGTGGGGCGTGGAGTTGTGCAAGCGCGTGAACTCGCCGCGGATGAAGCTGCTGTATGACATCTACCACATGCAAATCATGGAGGGCGATGTGATCCGCACGATTCAGGACAACCATCAGTATTTCGCTCACTATCACACGGGCGGCGTGCCGGGGCGGCATGAGATCGATGAGACGCAGGAGCTGTTCTATCCGGCGATTGTGAAGGCGATTCTGGCGACGGGCTTTGAGGGTTATTTCGCGCACGAGTTTATTCCCGCGCGTTCGCCGATCGATTCGCTGGGGCAGGCTGCGACGTTGTGCGATCTATGATCGCGGGGGCTCAGGCGGGGTAGGTGCCGGTGATTTTGCGCAGGCCGGCATGGAGACGGTGAATCCAATGTCCGCCACGGAGGAACATGAGCGGGCATTCGCCGGCGATGACGGGGATGCCGGCGGCGTGGCATTCCACCACTGCCTGGCTGTGGCCTTCGCTGGTGGTATCGGACTGCCGCAGCCAGATCATCTTGACGCCGGCGCGGATGCATTCGCGGGCGGTCTCGAGGATGGCCCCGGCGTGCACGAGAAGAATGACGCCATCGGGGGGAGGTTGCAGGGCCGAGACGCCGGCCGCGCAGGGGACGCCGCCGATTTCACTGGCGGATGGGTTGACCGGCTCCACATCGGCCATTGCTTTACGCAACTCCTCGAAGACGATGCGCGAATACTGCCCTTCCTTGCGCGAAACGCCAACCACCGCCACGCGCGGTAACGACATGAAGCGCTCGATGTTGGCTCGGGACGCCGTCATAAGAACCTCCTGTGCTCCCCACACTAGCGCCTCGCGCAGCGGTTGAAAAGCCCCTCTCGCCGCGGCGCGCGTTACAATTCACGCATGAGCGATCTGACGCGTCGCGCCTTTATGGCGACGGCTTCCACACTCCCTTTGACGGCGGCTTCGGCGGCTCGCGTGGTCGGCGCGAACGACCGGTTGCAGATTGGCGTGATCGGCTGCGGCGGCATGGCCGGCGGCCACATGCGCGCGCTGAACAGCATGAAGGAGTCGGACAACTGCCGCATCGTGGCGGTGTGTGATGTCTACGACAAGCGGCTGGATGCGGCCTCGGAGTTGACGGGCGGGCAAAAGTATAAAGAGTACCGGCGGCTGCTGGAGAACAAGGATATTGACTATGTGCTGATCGCCACGCCGGAGCACTGGCATGCGCAGATGACGCTCGATGCCGCAGACTTGGGCAAGCACATCTATTGCGAGAAGCCGATGACGTGGAACATCGAGCAGGCCAAGAAGGTGGTGGCGAAGATCAAGTCGACGGGCGTGAAGATGCAGGTGGGCGTGCAGGGGATGTCGGACGACTCGTATGAAGCCGCCAACAAGCTGGTGAAGGAAGGGGCGCTGGGCAAGGTGGTGCTGGCGCAGATCGACTATTCGCGCAACCACAAGGGCGATGAGTTCTGGGCCTATCCGATTGACGCCGACTGCAAGCCGGGGGTGAATTTGGATTGGAACGCGTGGCTGGGCCCGGCGAAGAAGCGGCCGTTCCAGCCGGAGCGGTTTTTCCGGTGGCGGCTGTTCTGGGATTATTCGGGCGGCATTGCGACGGACCTGTTCATTCACCGCGTGACGCGGATCATCAAGTCGCTGGGGCTGACGTTCCCGGAGCGTGGGGTGGCCTCGGGCGGGAAGTTCTACTTCGCGAAGTCGATGGCGGAGGTGCCGGATACGCTCAATTTCCTGCTCGATTACCCGGAGGGGTTGACGGTGCAACTGGTGTCGTCGATGGCCAATGACACGCCGGTGGAGCACATGCTGCGGGGCAACAAGGCGACGCTGTCGTTTACGCGCACGGGCTTCAGCGTGAAGCCGCAGAAGTTGTATGAGGACGAAGCGAAGCCGGTGGAGTTTGCGAAGACGGGGGCGGAGTCAGTGAATCTGCATCACCGCAATTTGCAGAACGCGATCCGTAAAGGCGAGGCGCTGAAGTGCGACTGCGACCTGGGGTATTACGGCGTGGTGGCGGCAGGGATCGGCAATGAGAGCTACCGCAAGCGGGCGTACCTGGCGTGGGACCGCAACGGGCAGAAGTTGAAGAAGGCGTAGGGGCGCGCACGGGGTGATCCCGGCCTAAGGCCGCGCTACCCTGGAGCCATGCAGCGACGAGTGTTCCTTCGCACGGCGGCCGTTGGGGCCGCGGCAGCCGCGGTCCAGGCGGCCCCGGTGAACAAGCGCGAGCGGATGATGCAGTGGCTCGCCGGGAAGACCGACCCGGGCTATACGCCGGCGGCGTTCTTCCTTCATTTCGGGCCGGCGTATAAGAACGGCTCGGCGGCGGCGCGACGCCACGTGGAGTTCTTCCGCCACACGGACATGGACTTCGTGAAGGTCCAGTTTGAGCAGACCTATGATCGGCAACCGTTTCTGCAGAAGCCGGCCGACTGGGCCAAACTCACGCTGCGGAAGATCGATTTCTATGAGCCGCTGCTGGTGACGGTGCGCGAGTTGGTGCGCGACGCCAAGCGGGATGCGCTCATTTTGATGACGCTCTATTCGCCCTACATGTGCGCCGGGCATTGCGCCACGGGGCCGCTGCTGCGGCAGCATCTGGCCGAGAATCCGGATGCGGTGAAGAAGGGGCTTGAGGTGCTGATCGAGAGCCAGATGATCTTCGTGCGGGCCTGCATCGAGGCGGGCGTGGATGGCTTTTATATGTCGACGCAGGGGTCGGAGGCGGGGCAACTGGCCAGCCCGGCGCTGTTTGCGAAGTACGTGAAGCCGGCGGATTTGGTGGCGATGAGCGAGATCCAGAAGAAGTGCGCGTTCAACATTCTGCACGTGTGCGACTACAACGCGCCGTATGCGAACTACGCCGCCGTGCGCGACTATCCGGGGCATGTTGTTAATTGCAACCCCGTGCTGACCGGGCGCACGCTGAGCTGGCAGCAGATCAACGCGCACTTCAAGCGCCCGTGCATGGGCGGGCTCGACCGGCATGGCATTCTGGCCAGCGGAACGAACGAGCAGGTGGAGGCGGAGATCAAGAAGGTGATTGCGGGTGCGCCGCGGCAGTTCATGCTGGGCGCGGATTGCACGGTGGCGGGGGAGTTGAGCTGGGACCGGTTGCGGCACGCGATTGCGGTGGCGCATCGTACGGGCAGGGGGTGAGGGGGAGCGATTTGGGTTGACGGGTGCGGGCAGGCATGACATATTATCGATAATGCTCTCGATACCTCCCTGTCCGCGAGGTTGCCGATGAATGGGCTGGCCCTGCGGGCGGCCCTGCACGCCGGTACACGCGTGTATGGAACGCTGATCACGACGCCGTCGCCGCACTGGGTGAAAGCGGTGCAGTCGACGGGCATCGATTTTGTATTCATCGACACGGAGCACATTCCGCTGGAGCGCGAGACGCTGAGCTGGATGTGCCGCACGTATGCCGCGCTGGGGCTGGCGCCGATTGTGCGCATCCCGTCGCCCGATCCGTATGAAGCCTGCGTGGCGCTGGATGGCGGGGCGGAGGGTGTGCTGGCTCCCTACATTGAAACGCCGGAGCAGGTGCGGCGGCTGGCGGGCGCGGTGCGGCATCGTCCGTTGAAGGGCGCGCTGCTGGAGCGGATCACGCATGAAGGGATCGCGCCGGAGGAGCCGCTGCGGTCGTATCTGGAGAATCGTTGCGCGGGGAATGTGCTGCTGATCAACATTGAAAGTGTTCCGGCGCTGGATGCGCTCGAGGAGATTCTCGAGGTGCCGGGTATCGATGCGGTGCAGGTGGGGCCGCACGATTTGACGACGAGCCTGGGGGTGCCGGAGCAGTATGACCATCCGCTGTTTCTCAACGCGGTGGAGAAGATCATCCGCACGGCGCGGGCGCGGCGCATTGGGGCGGGTGTTCACTTCTGGTTGAGCGTCGAGCGGCAGATCGAGTGGATGCGCATGGGGGCGAACCTGACGGTGCAGTCGGCCGACATCACGCTCTTCACCGCGGCGTTGACGCGCGACATTCGGCGCTTCCGCGAGGCTTTCGATGAAACGGCCGCGCCGGGGCAAATGCCGGACGCGATATGAGGGTTCCTATGATCAAACGATGTGCACTGCTGTTGTGTTCGATGACGATGCTCTTCGCCGCTGAGTCGCGGCGCTCGGATCTGTTTCAGTCGGGCACGGGCGGCTACGCGCTGTACCGCATTCCGGGCATTGTGGTGACGGCGAAGGGAACGCTGCTGGCTTATGCCGAAGCGCGCAAGAGCGACCGCGGCGATTGGGGGCCGATCGACATTGTGCTGCGGCGGAGCACGGATGGCGGCGCGACGTGGTCAGCGGCGAAGGTGATTGCGAAGGTCGAGGGCGAGCATCGCAAGAACCCGGTGGCGCTGGCGCAGAGCCTGGCCAATCCCAGTGACGTCACCTATAACAACCCCGTCGCGATTGCTGATCGCAAGACCGGGGCGGTGCACTTTCTGTTCTGCCAGGAGTACATGCGCGCGTTCTACATGCGCAGTGACGACGACGGGCAGAGCTTTGGCAAGCCGGTGGAGATCACGGCCACGTTTGACAGGTTTCGGCCCGAGTACAACTGGAAGGTCCTGGCGACTGGGCCGGGGCATGGCATTCAGTTGAGCGGCGGGCGGCTGCTGGTGCCGGTGTGGCTTTCGACAGGAACGGGCGGCCATGCGCATCGCCCCTCGGTGACCTCCACGATCTATAGCGATGACGCCGGGCGGTCGTGGCAGCGTGGAGCGATTGCCGTGCCGGATACGCCGGAGTGGGTGTTCCCCAATGAAACCGCGGCTGCGGAGCTTTCCGACGGGCGTGTGCTGCTGAATGTGCGCACGGAGTCAAAGGGGAACCGGCGTCTGCTGACGACGAGCGGCGACGGGGCCACTGGCTGGTCCGCGCCTCAATTCCATGAGAATCTGCTGGAGCCGATTTGCTTTGGAAGCATGGCGACGCTGGCCGTTGACGGCAAGAGCCGGTTGCTCTTCTCCAATCCCGACAACCTGGAGAAGACGGGCGGCGTGGCGGAGCCTGGGAAGAACCGCGACCGCAAGAACCTGGCGATTCAGGTTTCCTATGATGACGCCCGCACGTGGATGGTGAAGAAGGTGATCGAGCCCGGCTGGGCGGGCTACTCGGACCTGGCCACGGATGCGAAGGGGTGGATCTACTGCTTCTTCGAGCGCGGCGGCATTGGCGACAATCACTTCAAGACCGCTGCCCTGACGCTGGTCCGCATGGATGTGGAATGGCTCACCGATGGCAAGGACTCACTGAAACGAAAATGACCAACCCTGACTATTTGGAATACCTGCGCAGCGTCGATACACCGACGCTGATCAACGCGATTGAATTGCTGAAAGTGAGGCCGAACCATGAGGGCTTCACGCCGCTGGCGCTGCGCTGCCTGTTTCCCGAGTTTGGCCGCATGTGCGGCTATGCGGTGACGGCGCAGGTTGAGACCATTTCGCAGACGGGCCCGTTTGAGATCGACCGCTTCCTCGATCTCTACCGGCTGGTGGAAGCCGCGCCGAAGCCGGCCGTCATCGTTCTGCAGGAGGTTGGCGGGCACGGTGACTATGCGGCGCATTGCGGTGAGGTGATGGCGACGTTCTTCACGCGGCTGGGGGCGATCGGGCTGGTGAGCGATTGCGGGGTGCGCGATTTGCCCGAGGTGCGGCGGCTGGGCTTCCACTATTTCGCGCGCGGGTCAGTGGCGAGCCACGGGCATTTCCGCATTGTGCGCGCCGGGGTGCCGGTGCAGGTGTTGGGCATGCCGGTGATGCCCGGTGACCTGCTGCATGGGGACGAGAACGGTTTGATCTCGGTGCCTCGTGGAGTGGAGGCCGAGTTGCCGCAGTGTGTGGATCTCGTCCGCTCGCGTGAAGCGAAGATCATGGAATTTGTGCGCGGCAAAGACTTCACGCTCGATGGATTCCGGCAGATGGTCGTCGAGTAGTCTCAGTTGGCGGCGCTGGTGATGGGTCCGCGCTCCTGCGGGTCCATCATGCCGAAGGCCTGGGCGCGGCGTGAGGACGCGGTCACGTCCATGAACTCCTCGTAGGAACCGGTGGCGGCGCGGGAGAAGGCTTCGGCGATGAGCGCACTGTCCTGCGAACGCAAGGCCGCCAGCAGGGGTTCGTGGGCCGCGGTGACGTCGACGAGGTGTTGTAACCCATTAGCGCGGAGGACGCTCACGAAAGCGAGCAGGGGCACGGTCAACTGTTCGAGCGTGTGGCAGAGGGTTTCGTTGCCCGAGCAGCGCCAGATGAAGCGGTGGAAGTCGAGGTCAGCCTGGGCCGCCTCATAGTACGAGTCGCGCTGGATGGCTGCGCCGAGGGCCGCGAGTTTGCGCTCCAACTCCTGAAACTCGGCCTCGCCCATGCGGAGGGCGGCGTCCTCGGCGGCGCGCACCTCAAGGAGGGCGCGCAATTGCACGCGCTCGCGCACCTCTTTCGGGCTGAGGCGGGTGACGGTGGTGCCGATGTTGGGTTGGCGCGTGACGAGCCCGGCTGATTCCAACTGCTGCAGCGCTTCGCGGACGGTGGCCTGGCTGACGCCGAACTCACGGGCGATGCGCATTTCGCGGAGGTTGGAGCCGGGCGGATAGGTGCCATCGAAAATGGCTTGCAGAAGGCGCCCTACGGCCTGGTGGGCCAGGCTTCCGGCGGAGGGCCGGCCTGATTGTGCTTTCTTCCTCATCGCCGCACTCAACGCTAGCATAGCGTTGGCTTGACAGCAAGGGTTATCGGCCATATTATCGATTAGACTATCGGTATACGAAAGGAAGTACCATGTTGCCTTCAGCTGGGTCGCTGCTTCGTCTTTTTGTGCTTGGATGCACCGCCGTATCGCTCATGTGGGCGCAGATTGGCGGTGGTTCTCTGGTCGGCAATGTCACCGATCCGGCCGGAGCGTCGGTGGTGGGGGCGCGGATTCTGGCCAAGAATGTGGACACCGGGGTGTCGCGCGACACGGTGACGAATGAGACCGGGTACTACGAATTTCCCTTGCTGCCGGCCGGGCAGTATACGCTCGAAGCCGAGCAGCAGGGCTTCCGCAAGGCGACGACGGCCGCCTTCCAGATCAATACGGGCACACGGCCGAGGGTGGACATCAAGCTCGAACTGGGGCAGGTGGCCGAGAGCGTGGAGGTGGTGTCGACGGCGCCGATCGTGAACGCCACCACGACCGACCTGGGCGTATCGATGCAGCGCAGCCGGATCGAATCGCTGCCGCTGAACGGGCGCAACTTCCAGCAACTGGTGGGGCTGCAGGCGGGCGTGCTGTCGAACCCCTCGTCGAGCGCGGGCGGACGCGGCGGCATGGAGTTTCACGGCGCGACGGCGTTTGGCAATGCGCTGCTGATGGACGGCGTGGATATGTCGCTCGGTGAGGTGCCGGGGACGGGGAATGCGACGGGCGGCGGTCCACTGATCAACACGATCAGCGTGGAGGCGATTGAAGAGTTCAAGGCATCGGGCAATGCGATGTCGGCCGAGTATGGGCGTTCGATCGGCGGCGTGCTGAATGTGACGACCAAGAGCGGCACGAACCAGCTCCACGGATCGCTGTTTCACTTCTTTCGCAACGACAAGCTGGATGCGAACAGCTTCTTCAGCAACCGGTCGCGGCTGGCGCGTCCGTCACTGCGGTTTAATCAATTCGGCGGCAATGTGGGCGGGCCGGTGATTCGCAACCGGGCTTTTTTCTTCTTCAACTATGAGGGGGCGCAGGTGCGCAGTCCCACTCAGACCACCGGCAACGTCGCCACTCCGGCGCTGATTGCGCAACTCAGCCCGGCGCTGCAGAAGACCTTCAATGAGCTTTCGCCAAAGACCTTCGAGCCGACCGCGAATCCGCTCGTTGGGCTTCACCGGCGCAATGACCGCCGCATTAACAAAGAGAACACCTTTCTCACGCGCGGCGACATCGACCTGGCTAAGCACCGGCTGAGCCTGCGCTACAGCTATAACCACCAGGACATCAGCACGCCGCAGTTGACGCCCGTGCTGCGGCAGACACTGCCGACGCGTTTTCACAACGCCGTTGTGCAGGACAACTGGAGTATCGCGCCGACGGTGTTTAACGAATTGCGCCTGGGCTTCAACCGCACGGATCTGTTCCGCTATGAAGCAGGGCGTGAAAACTATCCGGCCTGGATCACCACCGCCGGAGTGAATGTGAACCTCAGCCTGCCCGGCTATCTGCATTTCATCCCCACCACCTACACGCTGGCCGACAACCTGACGCTGATTCGCGGCCGGCACTCCATCAAGATGGGCGCCGAGATCATCGTTGCGATGAACAACCGCGACCAGGGCGGAGCGCCGACGCACCAATACAACAGCGTGAACGACCTGATTGCCGACCGGCCCAACCGCATCCGCATGCTGTTTGGCGGCGGGAAGGGGTTGAAGAGCACCAACTACGGGTTCTACATTCAGGACGACTTCCGGCTTTCCTCGCGGCTGCAAGTGAACATGGGCGTTCGCTATGAGTACTTCCCGCCGCTGAAAGGCCTGTTCAATATCAATAGCTCCGATCCGTTCGGACCCTTCCTCGGCGGTTCGCGCGAGGCGATGTATGTGGCCGACCGGAACAACTTCGGCCCGCGCATCGGGCTTGTCTATGATCCGTTCGGCAGCCAGCGGCTGGTGTTTCGCGCCGGCGGCGCTGTGGGCTACATTCCGCAGGTGCCGATTTACCTGATGGACATGGCCTCTATCGATCCGCGCTTTCCGCTGGTGGCCGACTTCGCGCCGGCCGACATTCCCATGTCCCGTCCGTTTATCCATTCCCGATGTCGATCGTGAACCAGATCGCGGGCAACCCGAACCTGCTGCCGGCCAACTTCGTGGCCACGCGCCAGATCATGGACTACAACCGCCGCGACAGCTACGGCGCGCAATGGAACTTCAGCGTGCAGGGAACGGTGACGCCGACGCTGGCGTTGCAGGCGAGCTATGTGGGCACGCGCAATGTGAACCTGACCTCGCCGCGCAACGTGAACCTGGTGAATCCGTCGCTGGGGCGGCGCCCGCGGACGGAGTTTGGCGATGTGAACATACTGGAGAACGCGGGCCGCATTTCGTATCATGGCATGCAGCTCTCGGCCACGCAGCGGCTGAAGAAGGGGCTGAGTTACGAGGCCTTCTACACGTGGGCGAAGAGCACGGCCTACTATGTGCCGGACGGGACGATCACGTTCACGCTCGGTTCGCTGCAGGACCCGAACAACATCGCCGGTTCCACCGGCGTGAAGGATGGTGATCTGCGGCACCGGTTCGTGAGCACCTTCTCCTACCAGATTCCGGCCGGCTCGCTGGGCGAAAACGCGGCGTGATGAAGGCGGTGTTGGGCGGCTGGACGATTCAGTCGATCACGACGTGGAGGTCGGGCCTGCCGTTTAACGTCACCTCGGGTGCGTTGCTCTATCCCAACGGGCGGGTGGATGGCCAGCGCCCTGACTATGTGTCCGGAAATGACCCGTACAACCGCAACCCATCGGCGCTCACCTGGCTGAACCGCGCCGCTTTCAGCAACACGGCGGCCGCCGCCGAGCGACGCTTCGGCACGCTCGGGTACAACGCGATGCGAGGCCCCTCGGGCTTTAGCTTCGATGCGGCGCTGCACAAGCAGTTCCAGATTCGCGAAGGCCATCGCGTCACGTTCCGGCTGGAGGCGTTCAACGCGCTCAACCACAAGATTCTCAACTCGCCTGTGGCCGCGGTGACGAATCCGAACTTCGGGCTCATCACCGGCGCGAGCGGCGGGCGGAATGTGCAGTTGGCGCTGAAGTACAACTTCTAGCGAATGGCGGTCCCAATGACGCGCCGGCAACTAATCGGTATGGGCGCGGGCGCGGCGGTTGGTGCGTCCGCGGCTCTCGCCTCATTTGCGCAGACCGCGTCGAGGCGGCGGCCCAACGTGCTGATGCTGGTGGCCGATGATCTGAACACGTGGACGGGGTTGCAGCACGAGGCCTCGCGCGCGCTTACGCCCTCGCTCAATGCGTTGGCCCGGCGCGGCACGGTGTTTCGGAATGCCTATTGCGCGTCGCCGCTCTGCAATCCCTCGCGCACGGCTGTGCTCACCGGGCTTGCGCCGTGGGCGAGCGGCATCTACGAGAACGGGCACTGGTGGCGGCCGGCGCTGCCCGGCGCGGTCACCATGCCCGAGTTCTGGCGGCGCAACGGCTACCATGCGGCCGGGGCGGGCAAGGTGTTTCACCATACGCCCGGCTTCAATCCGCCGCAGGTGTGGGATGAGTTCCAGACGTTCCGGTGGGATGACCCGTGGGATCGTCCGGCGGCGACCTATATCGACGTGCCGCCGACGCCCAAGCCGCCCGGGGTTCCCTACAACGGCATGGCTCCGCTGCAGCATGAGTTTGATTGGGGCGCGCTGCCCAAGGCGGAAAGTGAGTATGGCGATGCCCGCTCTGTGGCGTTTGCCGAGCGCTTCCTGGCGGAGCCGCACACGAAGCCATTTTTTCTCGCCGTAGGGCTCTTCAGGCCGCATTTGCCGTGGTTCACTCCGAGCGAATATCGCGAGGCCATTGGGGTAGACCGCTTCCTCCCCGCGCTGGCGGAGGGCGATCTGAACGATGTGCCCGCGGCCGGAAGACGATTTGCCGCGACAGGGGCGGCCGACCTCCAACGCACGCGGGGCATGAGCAAGTGGCCCGAAGCGGTGCGCGCCTACCGGGCCTCCATCCATTTCGCCGATGCGCTCTATGGGCGCGTGTTGCGGGCGCTGGAGCGCAGCGGGCAGGCGGACAACACTGTGATCGTCTTCTGGTCAGACAACGGGTTCCACATGGGCGAGAAGGAGCGGTTTCACAAATCGACGCTGTGGGAGCGCGCCTGCCGCGTGCCGCTGTTGATTGCCGCGCCGCGTCAGAAAGCGGCTACTGTGGATGCGCCGGTGAGCCTGCTGGATGTGTATCCCACGCTTGCCGCGCTGTGCGGCCTGACGCCGCCAAGCGGGCTGGACGGGCAGGACCTCGCGCCGGTGCTGCGGTCGCCGCGCCGCGCCTCGATGCAGCCTGTCGTCACCGGCTTTCAGCCAGGCAACTACGCCGTCAACGATGGCCGCTGGCGCTACATCCGCTACCGGGATGGGGGCGAGGAGCTCTACGATCTGCGCAGCGATCCGAATGAGTGGACAAACCTTGCCGGCCAGCCGGCGATGCGCGTCCACGTGGACCGGCTGGCGCGCTCCATCCCCGCGCGTGAAGCCAAGCCCGCGCCGCCGAAGTCCGCCTACCGGTTCGATCCAGTGAGCTACACGTGGCAGCCCGGCGCCGCCAGTGATTCCGCCCAACCACCGCAAAGGAACTGAGATGACCCTTACTCGCCGCCATGCCCTCTGGCTTCCCGCCGCGCTTGCCGCCGCCCCGGTGCGTGCGGCCGAGGCCGTGCGTTCCGATGTCTTCGTGGCTCAGACAAACGGCTATTTCATGTACCGCATTCCGGGGCTTGCGGTGACGCCACAGGGTACGCTGCTTGCCTATGCCGAAGCGCGCCGCACGACGGGGTCGGATTGGGACGCCATCGACATTGTGATCCGACGCAGTACGGATCGCGGGGCTACGTGGTCGGCGCAACAGGTGATCGGCGTGGTTCCCGGCCTGACGTCGAAGAACCCCGCGTATCAGTCGCGGCGCACGGATGCGCCTCCGGGGCTGACCTACAACAACCCGGTGGCCATTCCTGACCGCAAAAAGGGACTGGTGCACTTCGTCTATTGCGTCGAGTACATGCGCGCGTTTTATCTGCGCAGCAAGGATGACGGTCGCACCTTTTCCGAGCCGGTCGAAATTACCGGCGCGTTCGAGGGTTTCCGCGGGGCCTACAACTGGAAGGTGCTGGCCACGGGCCCTGGCCACGGGATTCAGCTGAAGAACGGACGCCTTGTGGTGCCCGTCTGGCTGTCGACGGCGGACGGCGCTAACGCGCATCATCCTTCAGTTGCGGCCACGATTTACAGTGACGACCATGGCGCGACGTGGCACGCGAGTGAGGTTGCCATTCCGCACGACGGCAACACGGTGAACCCGAGCGAGACCGTGGCCGAGCAGCTTGCCGATGGCAGTGTGATGCTCAATTCGCGCACGGAAAGCGCGCCCAACCGGCGCGTGATTGTGACCAACGCCGATGGGGCGACGAAGTGGTCGAAGCCGCGATTCCAGGAGGAGTTGGTCGAGCCCGTCTGTTTTGGCAGTCTCGTGCGGTATGGCAAAGCGAGCGCGCGGGGGCCGAACCGGCTGCTGTTTGTGAACCCGGACAACCTGATGCGCGGCGGCGCCGCCGGCGAGCCGGGCAAGGGGCGTGACCGCAAGAACCTCACCGTGCAATTGAGCGACGACGATGGCGCGACGTGGAAGGTGAAGCGCGTGATCGACGCCGGCTACTCAGGCTATGCCGATATCAACGTGGGGCCGAAGGGGGACATCTACGTTCTGTACGAACGCGGGCGCGAAGATCCGAAGCCGCCGCGCATCGGCGCGCTGACGCTGGTTCGCTTTCCGCTGGAATGGGTGCTGCAGGGGCAGCACGCGGAACGGACGCAGCCATGAAGGCAGCCGGAATGAGCCGCCGCGAGTTTGCGGCCGGGCTTGCGGCTGGGCTTACGGTTGGGCCTCTGGCGGCCCAGGGTGGGCGGCGGCCGAACATCGTCTTGATGCTGATCGATGACCTGCGCTGGGACGCACTGGGCTGCGCGGGACACCCGTGGGCAAAGACGCCGCACCTGGACCGGCTTGCGGCTCGGGGGGCGCGCTTCCGCAACGCGTTCGTGACCACTTCGCTCTGCTCGCCGAGCCGGGCCAGCATTCTGACGGGGCAGTACATGCACGCGCACGGTGTGCAGGACAACTTCACGGCACTGCCCGCTTCGCTGCCTACGTTTCCGCGGATTCTGCAGCATATGGGGTATCAGACGGCCTTCCTCGGCAAGTGGCACATGGGCGACGCCCAGCTCAACCGGGGCGGCGAGGATAGCGATTCGCCGCAGCCAGGGTTCGACCACTGGGTGAGCTTCCGCGGGCAAGGGACCTACTTCAACCCGCTGTTGAACCGGAACGGCGTGCGCCAGAAGGTGGAAGGCTACACGACCGACATTCTCACCGCGGAAGCGGTTCGCTTTGTGGAGCGACAGAAGCGGGACCAACCGTTCTGCCTGTACCTGTCGCACAAGGCGGTGCATGCCGGATTCGAACCGGCGCCTCGGCATCGTGCGCTGTATGAAGATCGTGAGATCCCCACGCCGGCATCGGCCACGGCGCGCGAAGGCAAGCCGCAATGGCTGCTGCGTAAGCGTGACGTGTCGCGCCACGGGCTGCGGAATTTATATGAGGGCGAGTACACGCTGCCCTCGCTGTACAGGCAATATATGCGTTCGCTGGCCGCCGTGGATGACAGCGTGGGGGCTGTGGAGCAAGCGCTGCAGCGCGGCGGCTTCCTCGACAACACGCTCTTCGTCTTCCTGGGTGACAATGGATTCTTGTTGGGCGAACAGGGGCTGGTGGATAAGCGGGTGATGCATGAGCCTTCGATCCGCATTCCGCTGCTGCTGGCATGGCCGGGCCGCATTCCCGCCGGGACGGTGCGAGAGGAACTGGCGCTCAATCTCGACATAGCGCCCACGCTGGTGAGCGCCGCCGGGGGAACTCCGCCCGCTTCGATGCAGGGCTCCTCGCTGCTCAATCTCTTCTCGCCCCGGCCGGCAAGCTGGCGCAAGGAATTTGTCTACGAGTATCTGTGGGACTGGGAGGCGCCGCATACGCCCGGCGTGGTGGGGTTGCGCAGCGAAACGCACAGCTACATGGAGTACCAGGGCGTTTGGGATGTGAATGAGCTGTACGATGTGCGCCGCGACCCACAGCAGCTGAACAACCTGCTGGCGGGTTCAGAAACGACGACCGAGGCGGGCGGCTGGCTGCGCCGCGTGAAAGACCCGGCCACACAGAAGCTGGCTCGCGAGATGCGCGCGCGGATGGTGTCGATTCTGAACTCGACCGGCGGGGCGCATCTGGCCAAGGGGCCGGCATGAACAGAGTCCGCCGCGGCGCTTCTGGCGCCGCAAATTGGAGGAATGCGTGACACGGTTTTCTGGAATTCTCCCCGCTATCGTGACGCCTGTCGACGATCAGGGCGGGCTCAACACAGCGAGCTTTGAGGCGCTGCTGCAGAGGCAATACGAAGCGGGCGCCCACGGCAGTTATGTCTGCGGGCAGACCGGCGAAGGGCTGCAACTTGCGCTGGAGGTACGTGAGCGGGCCGTTGAGGCGGCGGTGGCGAACACCCCAGCAGGGCGGCATGTGATTGCGCATGTCGGCGCGGCCTCCACCGCCGACGCGGTTCGGTTGGCGCGCCATGCGGCGAAGGCCGGCGCGCATGCCGTCAGCAGCCTGCCGCCGGGTTCGGCGTACAGCTTTGACGAGGTGCGGCGCTATTACGAAGCGCTCGCCGCCGCCTCCGGCGCGCCCGTGCTGGTGTATTACTTTCCCGAATTCTCAGCAGCCATCCGCACGGCCGAGCAGGTGTTTGAGTTGTGCGCGATTCCGGGCGTGATCGGTCTGAAATTCACTGACTTCGATCTCTACCGTTTGTCGCTCATCCAGCGCGCCGGGCACACGATCTTCAATGGCCGCGACGAGGTGCTGGCGGCCGGTCTTTTGATGGGCGCGCACGGAGGCATCGGGAGCTTCTACAATCTTGTGCCGGATCTCTTCGTCGCGGTGTACGAGCACGCGCAAGCCGGACGCTGGGCCGAGGCGCGCGAAGTGCAGGACCACATCAACGATCTGATTCGCGCCGTGCTCGCGTTCCCGATGCTGGCGGCCATCAAACGGCTGCTCACGTGGTCGGGAATCGAGTGTGGGGCGCCCGTGCCGCCGCGCCGTCCGCTCACCCCAGCCGAAGAGAGCGCGCTGCGCGACGCGATCGCCGCGGCGGGCTTTGCCACCGGCCGGGGACAGCTATGTCTGGTTCGATAGCGCGCCGTGATTGGATGGCCGCGGCCGCCATGGCACTCTCCCCTTCGTGTGCACGTCCCCCGGGGCAGCCGGCAGGATGGCAGTGGCAGCGACTGCCAGACCTGCCGATGACGCTCGCCGGGCAATTCGCGGGTGTTCACAACGGGGCGTTGATTGTCGCCGGCGGCAGTTGGTTTCCGGTATCGAAGTGGACGGGCGGTGTGAAGAAGTGGGTTGGCGATGTGTTCGTGCTGGAGCGGCCCGACGGCGATTGGAAGCGCTTCGCACTGCCGCGTCCACTTGCCTATGGAGGCTCGGCGAGCACGCCGCGAGGACTGCTGTTGGTGGGCGGCGGTGACGAGAAGGAAAATGTGGCTGCCTGCCACTGGCTGCGTTGGGATGGCCGGTCGCTTGTGGTGGAACCCGCCGCGCCGTTGCCGGTGGCGCTCGCCAATTGCGGTGCGGCCATGTTGGGCGAACGGGTGTATGTGGCCGGGGGGCAGCAGTCGCCTGCGGCCACGGTGGCTGAGCGCGTGCTGCTCTCGCTCGATCTGACGCAGCCGGGCGCGGGATGGCAACGCGAGGCGCCGCTGCCGGGGCGGGACGCATTCTGGGCTCGATCGCGGCCTCTGGCGCACACCTTTATGTCGTGGGCGGAGCAGACCTGTTCGCGGGGGCGCAAGGCAAGGCCGAGCGCCGCTACCTAAAGGACGCCTGGCGATTCACACCAGGCTCGGGATGGAGCGCGCTGCCTGACTTGCCTGAACCCACCTGCGCGGCGCCGGCAGCGTGTGCCGGGGACGCCCTTTTGGTGCTCGGCGGTAGCGATGGTGTGCTCGCGCCGCGAGAGGCCGAACTGGCTGACCGTCATCCCGGCTTCAGCCGCGGTGTGAAGACCTTCCTGCCTGCCATGGGGCAGTGGCGTGTGACCGCGCAACTGCCGTTCAGCCTGGTGACGACGACGGCGGCGGTTTGGCGCGACCTGCTCGTGGTTCCCGGCGGGGAGGACCGGCCCGCGCACCGCTCCGCGGCGGTCTATGCGCTGCCGCTGCGTCAGGTGAAGGTGTGAGGGGGACTGGCGGAGAGGGGGGGATTCGAACCCCCGGTAGACTTTAAAGGCCTACGACGGTTTAGCAAACCGCTGCTTTCGACCACTCAGCCACCTCTCCGCGAAGAAAGGTATGGTCATTTGTGAGGATAACGCGAACGGGCCGGCTCGCGCTACTCTCACCGTAGCCGATACACTAGGGAGCATGAGAGCACTGCGGGGTATCGCAGCCACCCTCATTCTGATTCCGGTTGCCGCTGCCCAACCGCAGCCCCCGCGCGGCAATTCGACGGTCCAGGCGCCCAGAGCCAATCCCGCCGCGAGAGCTGCGCCCGCTGCTGCAGACGAGTTGCAGAAGGCTGTGGAGGAGTTCCGCGTGCAAACCACGCGGCTCGGACTCACGGAAGGGGCGGCGGCGCAGCAGCAGCGCGATACGAATGGGAAGTCGCGCTGGCACGGCCGGCTGTTTGAGAACCTCCGCAACGATTTCCTGGACGCCGTGCCGCACGAGGTCGCCCAGCGCGGCGGCTCGAAGAACATTCTGCGCCGCAATCAGTTTGGTTTCAATGTGAGCGGCCCGGTGCTGATTCCGAAGCTGTACGATGGCGGGCGGGCGACGTTTTTCACGTTCACCTATGAAGGCATGCGGGAGAAGATCGGGCGGTCGTCGCTGCGCACCATTGCCACCATGGCAGAGCGCACAGGCGACTGGTCAGCCACGGTGGATTCGGCCGGCGCCGCGCTGCCGATCTATGATCCGCAAACGACCGCGCCCAATCCCGGCTATGATCCCGGCCAGGATGTGAGCACGAGCAATCTCGAATACAACAGGGTTCCCTTCGCCGGGAACGTCATTCCCGCTTCGCGGCTGGACCGCGCCGCGCAGAGCGCGATGGCCCTCTATCCCACGCCGAACTCCGACGCTGGTCCCTTCTTTCGCAACAACTACTTTGTGTTCACGCCGGAAATCAACAGCGCCAACGGCATCATTGCGCGCGTGGACCACAATGCGGGCGAGCGCCACCGCATCGGCTCGGGCGTGAATTTTTCCAATGGCCAGGACGGCGCCTCGCCGCTGTTTCTGAACGAGGCCAACCCCGGCCCGCCGGTCCGCAGCCGCCGCAGCCGGCGCGCGTTCGTGGAACACATCTTCACGCTTTCGCCGCAACGCATCAACACGTTTACGGTGGACGCCTATAGTTCACAGTTGGAGAACCTGCCCGAAGCCGGATCAGAGCGCGTGTTCCCGGCGTACCTGTTTTCGCCCTACCTGGGCATGGGCCGCTCCACCACGGTGTTGAAGAACGCCCGCAACCAGTTCATCATTTCCAACGGCCACTCCATCCGCTGGAAACAGCACCGCGTGCGGCTCAGCGGACGCTTCATCCGCGAACAGGTGAACATCTATGCGCCGGCTTACCCGGAAGGCATGTTCCGGTTTGGGGCCGGCCTGACCAGCCTTCCCGGCATCAATAATACGGGCCACGCCTTCGCCAGTTTCCTGCTGGGGCAGGCCGAGTATGCCGAGCAGAGCGTCGTGCTGTCGCCCTCGTATTTCCGCCGCAGCCGGTACAACGCGGGGTTCGCTGATACCTGGGAGATTCGCAAGGGACTCGTCTTCAGCGTGTCACTGGGGTTGGAGATGTCCGAGCCGCGCAAGGAGAAGTACAACCGGCAATCGACCGTTTCCTTTGCCGCCCTCAACCCGGCCAACAACAGGCCCGGAGCGCTCATCGTAGCCGGCGTGAACGGGCAGGGCCGCGCGTTTCAGCCCTTTGTGACCAGGGGCGAGCCCAGCGCCGGACTGACGTGGAACCCGTTTGGCGCGGCAAAGACGGTAGTGCGACTCGGCTATGGCCGTTCGTATAGTGCGATTCCCATCTACTCGGTGCAATGGGGCACGCAGGCGTTCAATGGCAGCCCGACCTGGGTCGCGACGAATCCGCAGTTGCAGCCCGCTGTGACGCTGGCGCAGGGGTTGCCTGAGTCGCCGCGCACGTTTCCCGATCTCCGTCCCGACTCGGCCAACAATACGGTGGCCGACCTGATTGAGCCGCGTGGCATCCAGCCGACCTACCAGTCGTTCTCGCTCAGTTTCGAGCGCGAGTTGCCCGGCGCGTTTCTCTTCACCCTCGGGCTCGGCCACGCGGGCGGACGCAACCTGCTGTTGGGCAGCGGCTCGTCCAACCCCAATGCGATCCCGCTCTCCGCGCTCGAGTATGGCGTGCAACTGAACGATGAGAATTTCAACCGCTCGGTGCGGCCGTTTCCGCAATACCAGCGCTTCGATGTCTATGCATCGTGGCCCGAAGGCCGCTACCAGCGCGACGCCTGCTCGCTGCGGGTGGAAAAGCGGGCTTCCTCTGGTTTGGCGCTCTCGGCCAGCTATGAGTTTTCCAAGCAGATGGACAACTACTCGGGGCCGTATGGCATCCAGGATTACTACAACCGGGAAAACGAGAAGGCCATCACGGCGGGCAGCAATCCGCACGCCTTCACGGTGACCTATTCCTACGAGCTTCCGCTGGGGCCAAACCGGCTGTTGTTTCCCGTCACCGACTGGCGCCGCTATCTGGTGGAGGGCTGGTCGCTGAGCGGTGTTACCACGATTGTCAGCGGAGAACCGATCGCGCTGCGGCCGCAGTTCAACAACACGGGGCGCGTGGTGGACACGCTGCACGTGAACGTTGTGCCGGGGGTCGATCCGCACGTGTCCAATCGCTCGCCCGAGCTTTGGTTCAACCCGGCCGCGTTTGCCCAGCCGGCGGATTTCACAATCGGCGACGCATCGCGCACGCATCCAACGCTGCGCGGGCCGGGCGCGCAGAACCACGACCTGTCGGTGAACAAGCGCATCTCGCTGTCGCTGGAGAAGAGCGTGGAGTTCAGCATGGTAGGTCTGAACTTCATCAACCATGCCAACTGGAGCGATCCGGACACAATGATCGGGCCGGCCAGCGCGCCCAACGTGAATGCCGGTCGGATCATCGGCTCTCGCGGGGGCCGCGTGATTCAACTGGGATTGAGGTTCAGCTTTTGAGCAGACACACGCGCCGCGAATGGATGGCGCTGGCCCTGGCGCCGGCCGCCCCCGAGCCTCGCGCGCTGATCCGCGTGCCGTTCCAGGCTCCCGGCGAACCTGCTCTGAAACCGGAAGAGGTAAAGATCTCCCTCAATGGGAAAGCCGCGCGTGTGGTTCGCCTGCTGGCTCCCGGCTCTGACCTGTTTCTGCTGCTGGTGCTCGACCTCTCCGGCGACCTGACGCTGGCGGATCCGGCGCGGCAGGCGCTGCTGAAGCGTCTGGCCGCACTGCCGGCGAATGTCCGCGTGGCGCTGATGCGGGCGCAAGACGGGTTGCGCCCGGCGCTTGACCCTGGGGCTCCGCGGGCTGAACTGACGGCGGCGATTGAGTCCCTTGCCACGGCCCCTCGGCCTGGTCTGCTCGATTCGCTGGAGAACGCGCAGATGCTCGCCGATTCGATCGCGGCCCGCGCCCATGTGCGGGTGGCGGCGCTGTTCATCAGCGACAGCAATGTCCTGAACTACCAGGAAGACTACTCGAACCCGGTTGTGAATTCCAGTGATTCGGGCGATATGAGCCGCCGCTTTCCGGAAGGGCTGATCAACGAGAAGATCCGCCAGATCACAGCGCGCATGCGGCACGGGGAATCGCCGCTCTACCTGGTGCATCTGCAATATCTCAGCGACCGTTTGAATACGGCCTACCAGACGGGACTGCAGGAGCTGATGCGCTCCACCGGAGGTTCGGCTGAGTATTGCCGCTCGCTGGCCGACATTCCAAACTCGGTGGATCGCGCCTTCGACGCCATCCTGCAAGCCCAATACACAGCCGAGGTGGAATTGGCCTCGGGTCAGAGCGGCACCGTCGATCTAGTTGTCATCGCCGAAGGGCGTACGATACACTCACGCCCTCGGAGACAGTTTTCCCAGAAAGGACGCTGACCCATGAAGTCGTGGCAGTTGGCCCTGGCCCTTGTGCTGATCACAGCGGGCGGCCTGGTCTATTGGAAGACGGCCTCCACCCCCGGCGGCAGCATGGAAGCCGAGTCGTGGCGCAAGACCGAGGCGGAGTTGCGCGGGCGTCTTGGGGAAGCCGAGAAACGCCTGCGGGAGCTCGGTCAGCCAATGCCGGCCGCCGAGTCGGCACAGACGACGGCGCCCGCCGCATCCAAGAGCGGCGTCACGCCCTATTCCCGGCGCGAAGCCGATCTCACCGAACTCATCCGGTTGAAGGACCAACAACTGAGCCGATCGGAGTCGGCGCTGGCCGAGGTGCGCTCCAAGCTGGCCGAGATGGAGCAGCGCTTCCAGGCGACACAGGAGCAGGACAAGCAACTGCGCGAGAACGAGGTGACGCTGCGCCAGCGCATTGACCAGAACACGGAGCAGATTGTCGAACTCCAGCAGTCCAGCCAGCAGAAGGATGCGCGGCTGGCGCAGCAGGAAGCCGCGCTGAAGACCCTTCGCACCGAAAGCGAGCAGCATGCGCGCAGCCTGCAACGGGTGCGCAAGCTGACCGAGGATCTGGAGGACCTGGCCCGCCGCCGCGAGAACTACATGACCAACATTCTGGCCCGCTACCGGGAAGCGACCGATTCGCTGCGGACGCTCGGCCTGCAATTGGAAAACCCCGGCGAGGGCCCGGCGGCCACGCGCCCCGACATCTCGCGCATCCAGTCGGCCATCGCTTCGGCCGATGAAGACATGCGCCAGTTACGCTCGCTGACCACACGTTCGCGGCAGGTGCAAAAAGAGCTGCTTGGTGTGAAATAGCCGCCGCGCGCGCCGGCGACATACGTCCTGCCAGACGCTACACTGAAGCCATATGGCTTTCAAGGGCGTCGATTACATGCACATCGACTCGCTGTTCGGCGAGGACGAGCTTCTGGTGCGCCGCACGGCGCGTGAGTTCATCAGCCAGGAGTTCATTCCCCTCATTCGCGATTGTTACCGCGAGGGCCGCTTCCCGTCGCAGATCATTCCCAACTGGGTGAGATGGGCTTTCTTGGCTGCAATCTCGAAGGCTATGGCTGTCCCGGCATGTCGAACGTGGAGTACGGGCTCGTGATGCAGGAACTCGAACGCGGCGATTCCGGCCTGCGCAGCTTTTGCAGCGTGCAGGGCGCGCTGGTGATGTACCCTATCCATGAATTCGGCACGGAAGAGCAGAAGCAGCGCTGGTTGCCGGAGATGGCCGCGGGCCGCAGGCTTGGTTGCTTCGGCCTGACCGAGCCGGGCTTTGGGTCGAATCCCTCGGGCATGACGACGCGCGCCGTGCGGGATGGCGACCACTGGGTGATCAACGGGGAGAAGACCTGGATCACATCGGGCACGATTGCCGACGTGGCCGTCGTCTGGGCCCGTACCGACGACGGCATTCGCGGCTTCCTGGTGGAGAAGGGAACTCCGGGCTTCACTTCGAGCGACATTCACGGAAAGCTCTCCATGCGCGCCAGCGTGACGTCGAGCCTCGCCTTTGCCGATTGCCGCGTGCCCGCTTCGGCGATGCTGCCCGGCGCCAAGGGGCTGCGCTCGGCGCTGGCCTGCCTGACGCAGGCCCGCTATGGGATCGCCTGGGGCGTGATCGGCGCGGCCATGGACTGCTTTGAGACGGCGCGGCAGTACACGATTGACCGCAAGCAGTTCGACGACCGGCCGATCGCCTCGCACCAGCTCGTGCAGGAGAAGCTCGCCAACATGATCACCGAGATCACCAAGGCGCAGGCGCTCACGATCCACGCCGGGCGGCTGAAGGACCAGGGCAAGCTGGAGGCGGCGCACGTCTCCATGATCAAGCGCAACAATGTCGCCATCGCGCTCGATGTGGCCCGCGATGCGCGCGACCTGCTGGGCGGCAACGGGATCATCGACGACTACCCGATCTTCCGCCACATGTGCAACCTGGAAACCGTGAAAACGTACGAGGGCACGGACCACATCCATACCCTCGTCATCGGTGAGCGCGTCACCGGCATTCCGGCTTATCGCTGACCTGTGCGGCGATGGCCCAGAGCAGGATGACCACACGCGGGGCTCCCAACAGGAGCGCCAGCAGGTACTTCATGCCCGCGCTCCTATGGCTTGATCTGCAGGGAGTTGGTCACCATGCCCGAACCGGCAATTCCGGTGGCCACCTGCTCAGCCTTGTCGCTTTCCGCCTTTGAGGCCACCGTGCCGGAGAGGAAGACCTTGCCGTCCTTGACGAGCACGTCAATCCGGCTGGTGGCTTGCGAAGGCAGTTGATTCTGCTTCAGTGCCTCGCGCACTTTCTTGGCCGTCTCGCTGTCGGACTTCTGTTCCGGCTGCGGCGGGGCCTGGTCGGTTCGCACACCGAACTGCGATTGCGCCGCCATGGCGGGCGACAGAACCAGCAGTCCGGCGAAAACAAGCGGTGTGAGTTGAGTGAGTCTCATGTCAACCTCCCAGCGCTTCCCCTGCACACACGCTGCCAGAGGCGACCGGCGGCCTGCGTGCAAGCAGTTACCAGAGGCGCGCGACTCCGCGCAGGGCAAGAAACACACAATTCGGGAAAATACTACAGGATCGCTCAGCCCACGTTGACATAGAAGAACGGGGGCAGCGTCAACGCCACGACGTCGTCCTTGCCGTTCTTGCGCGCCATTTCGAGCGCCACATCCACCGAGGGCGCCCACTTCACGCCGAGACGCTTCGGAGCCGCGTCGGTCTTGGGGCCGACCATGATCACCTGCGACAGATATTTCAGCGGATAGGTGGCCCAATACCAGACGGTGAACGGGTGGAAGCCGTGGTGGGCGAACTTGTTGCGGTAGTCGTCGCGCAGTTTCTCATCGAAGGCGAACTTCTCCTGGAAGCGCTGGTGCATCTCCATGGGGTCGGCCGTCTGGGGCAACACTTCGCGCCAGAACTGCTCGTAGGCGGTGTGATACTCCGGGTGGAAGATTTCAAAGACGGGATTGAGCAGGATCACCGTGCCGCCCTGCTTCACCAGCGGCTTGTTGAAGAACCAGTTGAAGACGTAGCCCAGCACATCGCTCAACACGAGCACGGGGTTGATGCGGGCATCGATGGCATACGGGCTCAGGTCGGGCAGGCCGAAGACGAGCGTGTCGTATTGCCGCGGCACCTCGACCTTCAACTGCCTGTGCATGGCGGCCACCGTGCGGGGATGGACGCCGTCGATGGTGCCGGCGCTCATCTCCATCGGTGCGTTGGCTCCTGGCACCGAGGCGAAGATCTTGCGGCGTACCGGCTCGGGCGTCACCATCATCGTCAGCGGCGTCATCTTCTTGATCACCAACTGAATGGGATTGCACTCCGAGTCGGGGATGCCGAGGTGGTTCATGTAGCCGGGGTAGGTGGCGTTGTTCATGGCCGCCTCAAGCACCATGATCTTGACGTGTTTGGAGACGACGCGCGAGATGCGCTCGATGCAGTCGTGCATGCAGGAGCCGTGCGGCTGCATGACGTGCGGCACCTCTTTGGTCATGTGCGGCGAGTGGTGCGACGCGATCGTCTTGTAGGTGCCGAGGCCGACGGCAACGCTCTTGTGGCCGCCGTTCAAGGGAATCTGCACCGCGTCGAGGTAAATCAGGAGGTCGGCTTCGACGGCGAAGCGCGAGGTTTCGACGGGTTCACCCTTCTCCGTTTCGCCCAGGTAGGCGAGTTCGTCGGGGGCCTCGGCGTCGAAGTTGGTGAGTTGCGCCGGGTAGAACTCCTGCATGACACTTGGGCCGACCATGAACTCCAACTCGTGCCGCTTCATCTTGCGGTGCAGAGCCACGGCGCACATCAAGCGGATGTTCTGCTTGTTCACGCCGGCCTCGTAGAGCATGGGCAGCAGCGCCTCGATCATCAACTGGCGGATGTCGGGCCGCGACGAGGGCGGGAAGGGCTGGCAGTTGTCGTCAAAACAGATGAGGATTTTCGAGTTGCCGTTCACCATCGACTTCAGCGGCGGCATGTCGACCGGGGCCTCGAACGCCTGCCTGACCGCGGCTGGAATCTGGGCCCGCGTCAAGCCCGGTTCAGGCCGCGGCGCATAGAGCACGTTTGAGCCCTCCGGCAAGCGCACGTCGATCAGGTTGTTGCCCGAGTAAGTGAGATAATTCATCGCCAACCGCTCAGTGTAGCGTCACTGAGCCAGCGGCTGCGGCTTCGGCGGCGCGCCGCCGGCGGCGAACACCTCGTCCCACTTCACGCGAGCCGTCGCCTGCATGGCCACGAAGAGTGTGAGAATGGCCCCCACCGTAATGGCTAGGCCCGTGTAGCCCTCGTAGAAAAACGCGTAGCTGAACAGAATCAGGTAGACGAACTGCGCCCCGGCCGCCTCGCGCAAAGCAAACTTCGCCCCGGTGACGACGCGCAGGTAGCTCGCCACAAGGAACACGCTCACCAGCGAACAGGTGACGAAGGCGGCGTGGATCGAGAGGTGGTCGGCAAGATAGGCCAGCAGCAGGTGAAAGGCGAAGAACGAAGCCGCCAGGAAGAAGTAGTTCACCGGGTGGAGCGGAATGCCGCGCAAGGTGGTGAGCAGCAGGATCACGAAGAAGAAGAAGAGCAGCGACACAGGAGCGAAGTAGCTGATCTCGCCGGCGAGCGGTCCGGGTTGAATGCGCTTCTGCATGGCCAGCGCGATTGGCGAGCCGGAGACCATGTTGCGGTACGACCATTCGAGCTTCCATCCGTCGCCTGAGCGCTCGCGGCGGGTGGGCGAGAGCGTGTTTTCGGGGAAGTCGATGGCGGCGAAATTGGTGGTCATCAGGAGTTGGAAGTCACGCACCTGGCCCACGCCGTCGCCGAACTTGTAGCGCCAGAAATCCAGGCCCTGGGCGCGGAACTTCACCTCCACATCGCGGGCACCGCGCGGCGGCAGCACGACGTCGGCCTCGGCATGCTGGCCGGCTTCAAATACCTCCAACCCTTGCCCGCCCGCGGCAACCTGCACATCGTCATAGACGCCGTGCCGCGAGGGGAACGGCAGCGCAAACCGGACCGTAAGCTCCCCATCACCCGGATTGCGGAAGCGGTACACGCCGCGAAACGTGTAGCCGAACGTGCTGTACCAGAGCAGCCCCTTCTGGCGCGGGTTCAATTCGACATTCAGCGAGAGCCGCGACATCTCCGGGTCAATGACCCGCTTTGACCGCACCTTCTTCGTCCTGACCGTCTTCTTGCCTTCGGTGACTTCCACCTCTTCGCGCTCTTCTTCCACTACGTAGGAGGCCGATGGCGGGCTTTGCCACTGCTCGCCTCCCCAGGTGGACTCCACCTTGGTGCGCAGCGCCGAATCCGAGTGCGTGGTCCGGTATTGAATCGTCGAACCGAGGAACATCCAGGCCACCGAGGTGGCAAACCAAATGAAGCCGATGGCGAGTAAGCGAAAGAGCATGGAGCCATTGTGCGGTCGTTGAGGGCTATCGTCAAGTACTTTTTGTCACAAAGTATACTTAGGCCCGTATCTCGCGCTCACCCATCGCCGGTGTGCGCGTCTGCTCCCGTGGAGGTCAACGCATGCTCCCGTTCGCTTTGCTGTTGTTGCTGGTCCGCTGGCCTGAGTCCGCTCCGCCGCCGGCCATCGATGAGTTTCACTCGCAGATGTTGCGCCGTTTCTCCGATGGGCGCGGTTTTGGCATGAGCCGGATTGTGCGCTGGAACACGCTGGGCCATCACTTCAGCGCGCCGCTGGGGGCGAAGACCGACTTCGCGCCGGAGAACGCCGAAGAGCGCGTGATCATCGACCGCTGGTCGCGGGACGGCTGGCAGTCGGGGCTCTACGTCTTCGGCGCGTCGATCAAGAACGAGGCCGCCGCGACGCGCTTTCATCGCGCGCTGAAAGGTCCGGGTGTGTTGCACGAAGCAACGCCGCGCGGTGAACTGCCGAAGTGGGAAGAGGTCTATCCGGTTGCCGCGGAAGCGATGCACCAGTTCGAACTGGGAGCCACCTCGCATGTGGCTGTCGTGAATGGCTGGACCCTGCACGCGCGCCCCGTCGCCGCGGCCAAGGAAACCTGCGCGCAGTGTCACAACGGCGGCGCGGCGAGGCTGGATGCCGCCGCGAAGGTGAAGCCCGGCGATGTGCTGGGCGGGGTCGTCTATCTGTTCCGCCGCTGAGGGCGGCTCCTGGCCCAGCACCGCTACTGCTGTGGAAACCGCTTCCGCACGGGGCTCTTGACGAAGCCTTCGAGGCCCTGCCGCTTCGGATCGAAGTTCATGTCATCGCTATAAATGGCTTCACCCTGGGCGTTCACCCAGCGGTAGTTCCAGGCGTTGGAGCCCACTTCGGTCTTCCTGGTGAGCGGGTTGACATACTCATCGGTGCCCATCAGGTTGTGGTACATCTGATTCTGAATTTCGGCATTCGTGCGCCTGCGGTGTTCGACGATCTCGCGATCGAGGCGCTGGATCTCCTCCTGTGTGCGGATGGCGATCTCGTTGCGCTGGATCTGGCCGCGGATTTCGCCCTCGACCCAGCGCGGATTCAACTGCACCGATTGCAGCATGACGGAGATGACCCGCCCCAGTTGCTCAAGCGAACCGCCGCTGGTGCGGACTGAGAACGTATCCTTGTTCGTCCACAGCCCCGCCCCGGCCGGACCCCAATCCTGCACAGCCGTGTAGAGCGCCTCCTCCCACTGCGCGCCGCCTTCCTGGTAGCGCACGATCATCAGCGCCGCGTCAAATTGAAACACAATCGGGAGGCGCATCTGCCGCACCACCTCCTGATAGCCGGCCGCCACGCGCGGCAACGGATAGGTTCCGCTCACCTTCACCGCGCTTGCTCGCGGATGGGCCCGCGCGAAGACGCCTTGCTGCAGGTAGCTGGCGGCGTTCAACTTCGGCCACACCAGCGCGCCGTTGTAGTTGCTGCCGGGCCGGAACATCGGCGCGGCCGGTTGCCCGCGCAGGTCGATGTAGTTCATCTCCGGATACCACTGCAGCAGCGTGCGTCCGTCAGGGCTGCGGATGCTCATCTCCAGTTTTGCGGCGATGGAGTTCAGCGGCCCTCCGGCGGTTAAGGGATTGACGCGCAGGATGCCGCCCGACACCTGCCAGCCGCTGGGTATGAGCAGAGTGAAAGCGCCTTCGCGAGGCTCGGCCACCTTGCGGAAATGGGTCATCTCCGCGTTGAGCAAGGTGGCGCTGACGATCAGGACAAACCACTTCATGAAAGCCTCCGTGCGCCCCAAGGCTAGCAGAGCTCCATTTCGGAATAAACCGTGCCGCAATGCCCTCGCCGGCGGCGCGAGGCGGCGCTACAATCAGGGCGTGCACGAGGCGCTTTTCGTGGCCGCCATTCTCGCGGCGATTGCCCTGTGGGGTGCGCTGCTGTGGCTGGGTGTTCGCGCCGTATTTGCCCGCCTGAGCGGTTGGAACCGGCTCGCCGTGCGCTATCCGGTTACGAACCCCGCGCCGGCGTGGACATGGCGCGGGCAGACGATTCAGGTTGGCCCGGTGCGCTACCGCAACTGCGTGAGCGCCGCCGCGACGCATGCCTGCCTGCATCTGCGGTCGCCCGCCCTCTTCGGCTTCCCCGCGCTGTCGATACCGTGGGCGGAACTCCACAGTCCGGCGCAGGTGCGCGTCTACCGCCGGGATGCGATCCGGCTTCAGGCGGGGCGTCCCCCAGTCGGCGCGATCAGTCTGCCGCGCGAACTCTACGACCAGATCCGGTACGCGCCGCGTTTATCCTAGCCGCGGCCGGCAAACGGCATCTTCGTCGCCATCACGGTGATGGTGGGGACGTTGGCGTCCAGCGGCAGGCTGGCCATGTAGACGACGGCGTCGGCCACATGCCTGGCCTCGATGCGCGGCTCCACCTTCATCGAGCCATCGGGTTGGATGACGCCCTGGGTCATGCGCTCGGTCATCTCGGTGGCGGCATTGCCGATGTCGATCTGCCCGCAGGCAATGTCGAAGTCGCGGCCGTCGAGTGAGATGCTTTTGGTGAGGCCGGTGATGGCGTGTTTGGTGGCCGTGTAGGGGGCCGAATGCGGCCTGGGTGTGTAGGCGGAGATGGAGCCGTTGTTGATGATGCGGCCGCCGCGCGGCGACTGTCTCTTCATGAGCCGCATCGCCTCTTGCGCGCAGAGAAAGGCCCCGGTGAGGTTCACCGCCACCACGGAGTTCCACTGCTCAAAGCTGAGATCCTCCATCGGAATCGCCGGCGCGCCTTTGCCGGCGTTGTTGAAGAGCACATCGAGCCGGCCGTGCGTGCGCTCGATCGTGCCAAACAGCGCCTTCACCTGGTCAGGCTGGGTTACGTCGCAGGCCACGGCGAGCATGGCGGGCCCGCCGGTTCCCCTCGCGGCCGTCTTCTCCAACTCCTCCTTGCGCCGCCCGGCGAGCACGACGGCGAATCCTGCTGCATGCAGACCGAGCGCCGCCGCGCGGCCGACGCCGCTGCCCGCGCCCGTTACCAAAGCCACCTTGGTCACTCTCATCCCTCCAAGCTGAATGCGACGTATTGATCGCCTGCAGGCGTGGGCTGCCGGTTGCCGCCGCCGCACGCGATCACCACAAATTGTTTTCCGTTGACGGCGTAGGTCGCGGGGGTCGCATAGCCGCCCGCGGGCAGCTTGTGCTCCCACACCACATCGCCAGTTCCGGAATCGACGGCGCGGATCTTCTCATCCGGCGTCGCGGCAAGAAACACGAGTCCGCCGGCGGTGGCAATGCAGCCGCCCAACTGATATGAGCCGGTCTTCTTCACGCCGCGCGCAGTCAGCTTCGGATACTCGCCCATCACCTCGCGCCAGGCGAAATCGCCGGTCTTCAAATCAATCGCCGTGAGATGCCCCCAGGGTGGCTTCACGGCCGGGAAGCCCTCTTCGTCGATGAACTTGGCATAGCCGGTGATGCCGAACGGATAGGGTTTCTTGCCGCGCTCATCCACAAGCTGGACGATGCTCGGCAGCTCGCTCGAATTGACGAACAGCCGCTGCGACGAGGGATCGATGGCGCAGCCGCCCCACAGCGCGCCGCCGAGCGTGCCGGGGGAGAAGATGGTGCCTTGCAGGCTGGGCGGGGCAAACGGCACACCTCCGCGCAGCGAGCGGAACTTCTTCAAGGCGAACGCGCGCGCCTCGGGTGAGATGTCGGTGAGCAGATCCTCGTTCACCTCGAGCCGCGAGAGGGGCAGCGGCTTCACAGGGAAGCGCTGCGTCTCGGCAAGCTTCTCGCCCTCCACGTCGCTTGCGGGGACTTTGCGTTCTTCGACAGGAAATAGCGGCTTGCCGGTTTCGCGGTCGAGCAGGAAGACAAAGCCGGTCTTGGTCACCTGCGCCACGGCGTCGCGCATTTTGCCCTGATGACGCACGGTGACGAGGGCAGGCTGCGCGGGCAGGTCGTAATCCCACACGTCGTGGCGAACCGTTTGGTAGTGCCAGATGAGCCGCCCGGTGAGCGCGTCGAGGGCGAGCACGCAATCGCTGAAGAGGTTGTCGCCGTGGCGGTCGCCGCCATAGAAATCGAAGGTCGCCGAACCGGTGGGCACGAAGACCCATTTCCGTTTCAGGTCAGCGCTAATGCCGCACCAGTTGCCGGCCGAGCCGTTGCGCTTCCAGGCGTCCTTCGGCCAGGTGTCCGCACCTCGCTCGCCCGTGTGGGGAATGGTGTGGAAGATCCACTTGCGCTTGCCGGTGTAGACGTCGTAGCCGCGGATGTGACCGGGCGCTTCGGGGCGCGGCCCTTCGCCGCCGCCCCCGCCGATGATGAGCGTGTCCTCGACGATCACGGGTGGGCTGGTGACGCGGTAGCTGAGGCCCTGCATGTCGCTGTCAAACTGCGCCGCCAGGTTGACGATGCCGTTGTCGCCGAAGCCTTTCACCGGCTCGCCTGTGGACGGGTTGAGGCAGTGCAACTTGTCCTGGATGGCCGCGAACACGCGCTTGTCCTTGCCGTCTTCAAACCAGGTGACGCCGCGGTTGACGCCTGTTGCGCGCCTCGACGAGCCGAGCGGATTGTAGTTCCAGAGCGGCTGACCGGTGGCCGCGTTCAACGCGCGCACCTGCACGCGCGGGGTCGTCAGAACCATCACGCCGCCCACGACGATGGGTGTGCACTCGATGGTGGTGAGCGGGCGCTGCGAGGCGTCGCCGCACGCATGCGTCCAGGCCACCTTCAATTTCGAGGCGTTCGACCGCTTGATCTGCTGCAAGGGGGAAAAGCGCGTGGCCGCGGCATCGCCGCCGTAGTAGCCCCAATCGCCCTCGCCGCTCTTGGCGGCCCAGGCCGGCAGCGCCAGCAGAGCCGATGACAGCACATCCCGCCTCGTCCAGGTCATGGGAATAGCTTATGTCAACAGGACCACCCGCCGGCCACAGAGCCGCGCCCCAAGTGATATGCTCCAGTCATTCCCCTCTCGCGGGGCTCACCATGCGTTTGAGAGTCATTCTGGGATTTCTATCTGCCTGCGCGCTGGCTGGCGCCGCGCCTTCGTTTTCACGCGACATCCGGCCCATTCTGCAAAAGCGCTGCCAGGGCTGCCATCAGCCTGCCTCGAAGGCCTCCGATCTCGATGTCACCACTTTCGAAGCCTTCGCCAAAGGCGGGAAACGCGGTCCCGGTTTCGTCGCCGGAACGCCGGACGAGAGCCTGACGCTTCGCTACATCAGCGGCTCCGTGCAACCGCGCATGCCGCTGGGCCAGCCGGAACTCCCCGCCAACGAAGTGGCGCTGCTGAAGGAGTGGATCCTGGACGGCGCGAAGAACGACGAAACGGCGGCGCCCGTGACGCGGCGGGAATCGGTCTACCTGCAGCCGCCGGTGATCACCGCCCTCAAGTTTTCGCCCGATGGGAAACAGATCGCCGTCTCCGGCAATGGCGAAATTCTCATTCACGCAAGCGACGGTTCGCGCCTCTTGCATCGTTTGCCGGGACAGGCCGAGCGCATCCTCTCGCTGGCCTACAATGCTGACGGCTCACTGCTCAAGATGGTTCGAAGATCGCGGTTGGCTGCGCCGACAACACGGTGCATGTCTTTGAGACCGCGACCGCCAAGGAGCTTTATAAGATCGGCAACCACGAGAACTGGGTGCTGGCCACTGTGTTCGGGGTTGACTCCAAGCGCTTCGTCTCCACGGGGCGCGATCGCGCCGCCAAATTGATCGACGCCAGCTCCGGCGCGTTCCTGGAGAACCTTAACCTGCTGCGAGGCGAACTGCTGGCCGTGGCGCGCCATCCGAAGCAGGACCTGATCGTGATCGGTGGCGAAGAGCGCTATCCCTACATCTATCTGATGGACCGTCCGCGCAATATGAAGATCGCCGACGACACGACGCTGGTGCGCAAACTCGAACGGCAGGACGGCGCCATCACGGCGCTCGACTGGTCGCCCGACGGTTCGCGCATAGCCGTTGCCGGCGCTTCGCCCAATGTGAATCTCTATGATGCCGCGACCGGTGAGCGCAAGGCCTCTTGCCAGGGCCACGCGGCCGGCATCTACACACTCTCCTTTTCGCCCGACGGCGCACAACTGGCCACCGCCGGCTTCGATGGCAAGGTCCGCATCTACAGCACGAGCGACTGCAAGCTCGCCCGCTCGTTCATTCCCGTGCCGCTTTCGGCCGGCGCCGCTCAGACTGGAGGCATGCAGTGAAGCTTGCCCTCGCACTCACATTCGCCGCGGCGCTCGCCGCTGCTCCGCCGACGTTGAACGAATTGCAACCGCGCGGCGCACAGAAGGGCCGGCCCTTCACGCTCACCGTGGTTGGCCGCGACCTGGGTGAAGGGGCCACGGTGATCTCCAATCTCCCCGCCTCGTTCACGTCTCTCGGTGTGGACAAGCTGGGATGGAGTCGCGCCGCGCCTCCTTTCTGGTGGAGCCCACAGCTGAGTGGAGCGTGGGTGTCTATACGGTGCGCGTGAAGACGGCGTCGGGATTGTCGAACATTCTGATGTTCAGCGTCGGAGCGTATCCTGAGCTCACCGAAGAGGAGTCGCGCGAAGGCTCGCTGCCGAATCAGAACGATTCGATCGAGAAGGCGCAGACACTGCCTTCCTCACCGCTCACGCTCAACGGAACGCTGATGGGCGCGGAGCGCGATGTGTACCGGCTGCAGGTGAAGGCCGGCGAGCGCCGCGTGTTTGAAGTGGACGCGCGCCGCGCCGGGTCGGCGATCGACCCTGTGATTCTGGTGTACGACGGGGCAGGGAAGCGCATCGCCCGCTCCGAGGATGACCCGCTGCTGAGCCTGGACGCCCGCCTGGACCTCACCTTCCCCAAGGAGGGCTTCTATTACGTTGAGGTGCATGACGCGCGCTTCTCGCGGCAGGCGCAGAATTACTATCGCCTCAAGACGGGCAGTTACGCCTATGCCAGTGAGCTCTTTCCGCTGGGCGGACGCCGTGGCGAGCAGGTGGCCATCAACGCCGGGACGACGACGATTCAGGCCGACCTGCGCGAGGCGCGCACGCCGCAGGTGTTCGTCAATCTGCCCAATTCGCCGTCGCTACCGCTGCCGCTGGCCGTGGGCGACCTGCCCGAAGTGCGTGAACCGGTGAGCGGCGCGTTGCCCGTGCCGGTCACGGTGAACGCCCGCTTGTCCGCGCCTGCCGAGGTCGACAAGTATGAGCTCGACGTGAAGCCCGGCGACGATTACGTGTTCGAACTTCAGGCGCGCGAATTGGGCACTTCGAAGCTGACCGGCCTGATCACGGTGTATGACGAGAAGGGCAACCGGCTGGCTTCGGGCGGCGATGGTCCGCTGCCGGTGGATGTGGCCGCGGTGCAGGCCAGCAGCAGGACGCTGGGCGACCCGTATCTGCAGTTCACCGTGCCGGAGGGCGTCCGCAAGCTCGCCGTCACGGTGGAAGATCTCGCCCGGCGCGGCGGCGCGCACTACGCCTACCGTTTCAGCGTCACACGCGGCAGTCGCGATTTTCGCGCCGTCATTGCAACGCCTTACGTGAACATTCCCGCCGGAGGCAGCGCCATCGTCAATTTCGCCATCGAGCGCCGCGGATTCACGGGTGCGCTGCGCATCGAGGCTGTCAACCTGCCCAAGGGGGTTGCCGTGGCTGGCGGCAACATTCCACAGGAGATTGCCGACCCCTCGAATCGTTCTAACGCCCGCCGCGGCTTCATTTCGCTCACCGCCCCGGCGGACTCGCCATTTTCGGAAGGGGAATTCTCATTTCGCGTCACCGGCATCGATGACAACGGCAAGCCCATCGTGCGCGAAGCCACCGGCATCGCTTATTCCATTGGCATTGCCGGGGCCACGACGCAGGGCGTGGTGGATCGCCAGCGCCCGCTCACCGGCGCGCACCTGGGCTACCGGCTTCCCGCCATGCTCGCCTCGGCGGCCCCGGCCACGCTCGAACTCAAGCTCGAATCCACGGCCAAGAAGGAGGCCGGCTTCGAGTTCCGCTACCGCTGGCAGTGGCGCCTGCGCGACTCGATGCAGCGCGTGCCCGAAACCGTCTCCGTGGACCTGCCAAACTTCATCGACCTGCGCGTCATCGAGATGAAAAGTGACAAAACGAACCCAAAAAGTGGCACGTTTCTCGTCACTTCCACAAAGAACACTCTGCCCGCCGAGTACAACATCGGCATCAACGGCCGCCTCATGATCGACGGCCAGCAGCAGGAGATCTACTCGCCGCTGCAATCGCTCACCGTACCTGTTCACGACTCCGAGGAGAAGACCGCGAATGCGTCATCTGTTACCCGGCCTTAGTGCGCTGGCGCTTGCCTGGCCGCTGGCCGCCGCCGAACCCGTCACCTTCCTTCGCGACGTCGCGCCGATTCTGAACAAGGCGGGCTGCACCTCGGGTCCGTGCCATGGCGCGGCCAAGGGCAAGAACGGGTTCAAGCTCTCGCTGCGCGGCTACGATCCGCAATTTGACTACGAGGCGCTGCTCTACGATCTCTCCGGGCGCCGCTTCAACCGCGCTGAACCGGCGCGCAGCCTGATGCTGGCCAAGCCCGCGCAGTTGGTGCCACACGGCGGCGGTTTGCGGTTCGAGAAAGACTCGGACTACTTCAAAATCATCGAGCGTTGGATTTCGCAGGGCTCCCCTTACGGCGATCCGGCGAAGGATGCCGTTGCCGCGCTCGAGGTGACGCCCGCCGTGATCCGCATGGAGAAGCCGGGTGAAACGGCGCAGGTGAAGGTGAGCGCGCGATTCGCCGACGGGCAGACGCGTGATGTCACGCGCGAGGCCACGGTCGAATCGAACGTCACCGATCTTGCCGTGGTCGGCCCAGCCTCATCGGTAAAGGGTGAACGCGTTGGCGAGGCGACGCTGCTGGTGCGTTACCAGGGCAAGTTCTCCACTATTCCCGTCACCGTTCTCAACCCGAAGCCCGGGTTCGTGTGGAAGCAACTCGCGCAGAGCAACTACATCGACCAGCACATCGACGCCAAGTTGAAGGGACTCAAGGTGCAGCCCTCGCCGCCCGCCACGGACGCCGAATTCCTGCGGCGTGTGACGCTCGACCTCACCGGTCAGCTCCCCAGCGTGGAACAGGCGCGGGCGTTTCTCGCCGACGCCACACCCTCCAAGCTCAAGCGCGACCGCCTGATCGAGAGACTCATCGGCAGTCCCGCGTTCGTCGACCACTGGACCGTGAAGTGGGGCGACCTGCTGCAATCGTCGCGCAAGTTCCTGGGCGAAAAGGGCGCGTACGGATTCCATGAGTGGATCCGCTCCTCGGTGGCCGCAAACAAGCCCTACGACAAGATGGTGCGCGAACTGCTGACCGCGCGCGGCTCCACTTACGACGAGCCGGCGGGCAACTATTTCCGCGGCGTGCGCGACGCCAAGCCGGCGATGGAGAAGACGACCCAGGTCTTCCTCGGCGTGCGCATGGTGTGCGCGCAGTGCCACGACCATCCGTTTGAGCGTTGGACGCAAAACCAGTACTACCAGATGTCGGCCTTCTTCTCCGCCGTGGGCCTGCGTCCCGGCTATGAGGTGGGCGAAGAGATCGTCTACGACCTGCGCGCCAACTATGAGATGAAGCATCCGAAGGACAGCCGCGTGATGGCGCCGCAGTTCCTCATTGCCTCCACCGCCGCGGTGAAGATTCCGAGCGACGACCGCCGCCGCGATGCGCTGGCTGACTGGCTTGTCTCGAAGGAAAATCCGTTTTTCGCCAAAGCCATTGCCAACCGCATCTGGAGCTACTTCCTCGGCCAGGGCATCATTGATCCGGTGGACGACATCCGTGCTTCGAACCCGCCCGCGAATCCGGCCCTGCTGGAGGCGCTGACGAACGACCTGGTCGCGCACAACTTCGATCTGCAACACCTGATGCGCAACATCGTGAAGTCGCGCTCCTACCAGGCCTCCTTCGTCACCAATGAGTGGAACGCGGGCGATGTGGCCAACTTCTCCCACGCCATGCCGCGCCGCATGAACGCCGAGCCGCTGATGAACGCCGTCACGCTGGCCGCCGGGGTGCGGCCGAAGTTCCCCGATGTGCCCGAGGATACGAACGCCTCGCAGTTGCCTGATCCGCACGTCGGCGCCGAGGGTTTCCTCGACCTCTTTGGACGGCCCTCGCGCGAATCGGTGTGCGAGTGTGAGAGACGCACGGACTTCAGCCTGCCGCAGGCGCTCAACCTGATCAACGGCAAGACCATCTCCGATGCCGTCGCCGATCCCAAGGGCCGCGTGGCGCGCAACGTGCTTGCCGGCATGACCGACGCCGCGATGGTGGATGACCTCTACCTGGCCACGCTCACGCGCCTGCCGTCGAAGGCCGAAAGCGAGCAGGCCACCAAGTATCTTGCGGGCGGACCACGCGCCACCCGCGCACAAGACCTTCTCTGGGCCCTGCTCAACAGCAAGGGCTTCCTCTACGTGTATTAGCCGAAGCGAAGGAGACGATCATGCTGAACATCCCTGGACGCCACACCGGACGCACCTGTGAGGGCCCCACACGCCGTGAGTTGATGCGTATCGGCTCGCTCGGCCTGGCCGGTCTCCACCTGCCCGGCTTCTTCCGTTCGCAACAGGCCGCCGCGGCCACTAACGCCGCCGCCAAGTATGCCGGGGCGCGCGGCTTCGGCAACGCGAAGAACGTGATCATGATCTTCCTGCAGGGCGGTCCCAGCCACATCGACATCTGGGACCCCAAGCCCGATGCGCCGGCCAATATCCGCGGTGAGTTCAAGCCGATCAAGACGAAGATCCCCGGCACATGGATCGGCGAACACATGCCGATGATGGCCAACACGCTGGATAAGGTGACGCTCATCCGCTCAATGAGCTATACGCCGAACGGCCTGTTCAACCACACGGCGGCCATTTACCAGATGCTCACCGGCTATCCGCCGGACAAGGTTTCGCCTTCGGGCCAGTTGGAGCCGCCCAATGGCGCGGACTTCCCCACCGCGGGCAGCCATGTGAGCAAACTGAAGCCGCCTACTGACGCCGTGCTGCCGTTTGTGGAATTGCCGCGGCCTCTGCAGGAATCGGGCATTATCGGTAAGGGCGGCGCGGCGGGCTTTCTGGGAAAGGCGTATGACCCCTACCGGCTCTACCAGGACCCGGCGCAGCAGGTGACCATCGACGATCTCGCCTTGCGCAAGGACATGCCGGCAAGCCGTCTGAAGGACCGTTTTGAACTGCTCAAGGGCATCAACGGCTCGATGCCCGAACTGGAGAAGGCCCTCAACGCCTCGGCGGTGGACGAATACTACGGCAAGGCCTACGACCTCGTGCTCAACGGCAAGGCGCGCGACGCGATGGACCTGACCAAGGAACCGGACAAGGTGCGCGAGCGTTACGGGCGGCACACCTTCGGGCAGAGCGTGCTCATGTCGCGCCGCCTGATTGAGGCCGGCACGCGCTTCGTGCAGGTGAACTGGCCGTCGGTGGCCAACGGCGATCCGGAGAAGACGGCCTGGGACACGCACGCCGCCAACTTTGGTCCGCTGAAGAATCTGCACTGCCCGAAGCTTGACCGTTCGCTCTCGGCGTTGCTCGAAGACATGGATCAGCGCGGCCTGCTGAAGGACACCATGGTGGTCGCCATCGGTGAGTTTGGCCGCAGCCCGCGCATGGGCGTCTCCACGAGCGGCAACTCGAACAGTCCCGATGGCCGCGACCACTGGCCGTATTGCTACTCGGCGGTCGTCGCCGGGGCGGGCATCGCGCGCGGCATGCAGTATGGCGAATCCGACGCCACGGCCTCCAGCCCGAAGGAGAAGCCGGTTCACCCGAACGACCTGCTGGCGACTCTCTACTACGCTCTTGGCATCGACCCGGAGATGGAGATCCGCAACCACCTGAACCAGCCGCGCGAGCTGGTGAAGGGCAAGATCGTCACGGACCTCTTCGCCTAACCCATGCGCATCCTGCTCGGCCTTGGGGCCATCTGGGTCTTGCTCTGCCTGCCGGCGCTTGCGCAAACCGTGGGCCAGCCTCTGCCTGCCTGGACGCCGGGCACGCTCGACATTCACCAGATCAACACCGGCAAAGGCAATAGCGCGCTGTTCCTCCTGCCGGACGGCACGACGATGCTGGTCGATGCCGGCGACGGCAATCACGAACCGCCTCGCGGCACCGCGCCCAAGCCCGACGCCTCGCGCCCGGCCGGTGAGTGGATCGCGCGCTACGTGCGCCACATGCTGCGCCACGACGCAACGCCCGCTATCGACTACGCCTACCTGACCCACTTCCACAGCGACCACATGGGGGCGATCACGGAGGTCGCCAGGCACATTCCTTTTCGCGCGCTTGTGGATCGCGGATGGCCCAGCTACGACTATCCGGCGGCCCAGAAGGGGCTGGCCGCTTACCGCGCGTTCGCCGAGGCCCAGTCGAAGGCCGGGGTGAAGGTCCAACGCCTCGTGCCGGGCCGCAACGACCAACTCGTTCTCAAGCGCGCGCCGGCGCAGTACCAGAACTTCGAGATCCGCAACATTGCCGCCAACGGCGAGATCTGGACCGGCGCCGGCACCAACACCCGCCAGCATTTCCCGCCCATCGCCACGTTGCAACCCGCTGACTACCCCAGCGAAAACATGTGCAGCATGGCCTTCCGGTTGAGCTATGGCAAGTTCGACTTCTTTTCCGGCGGCGACATGCCCGGAGTGCGCAACGAATGGGCGCCCATCTGGAACGACGTGGAGACCCCGGTCGCCCAGGTCGTCGGTCCGGTTGAGGCGATGATCCTGAACCATCACGGGAATCGGGATTCGACGAATGCCTTTCTGCTGGCCGCGCTGCGTCCGCAGGTCTTCCTGATTCCGGTCTGGACCTCGAACCATCCCGGCGAAGATGTCTGGCACCGCCTGATGAACACGCGCATCTACCCTGGTCCGCGCGATGTGTTTGCCACCGGGATGCTCGAGGGGAACCGCCTCGTGATCGGGCCCTCGCTGGACCAGTTGAAGAGCGCCCAGGGCCACATCGTGTTGCGGGTCGCCGCGGGAGGGGAGACCTTCCAGGTGATCGTTCTCGACGACAGCGCGGAGTCGTTCCGTGTGCGTTCGGTGCACGGCCCGTACACGGCACGTTAATCCGGTATATCTTGGTATAGATAGGGATCTGAGACTTTCGACTGGCCAGCATCCCTTCGGCGCCTGGTTGCGTCTTCTTTGACAGCACGTGGTGTAGATACTGTCAGCCAAAGGTGTCAAGGAGGAGGGGTTTCCTCCAATACACCTTGCTGTTCTGACACTCGCCTGAGTCGGCGTTTCCCCTGCACCGCATCCGTGATCGTAAAACTAGCCTTCCCCCTCTCCGTTTGCGCTAAAATGAGGAAATCTTCATGAGGTGATTCGAGGGGGTGTCTTGAGGGATTGTGTGTGTCTCACCACTCGATGAACTTTTACAAACTACGTTTACGCCACTTCCCGCATTACGCGGTTGTCCGCACCGCTCTCTGTCTGCTTTCCTGTGCGACGTCGCCCGTTCCCGCGGCCGTCATCACGTTGGAGCAGGCGCTGGCGCTGGCTGAGGAGAACCACCCCCGGCTGAAGGCGGGATCGGCGCGGATGGATGCGGCCGCGGCGGGCATTACCACCGCCAAGGCCCGACCCAACCCCGAGGCCCTGGCCCAAGGGGGAGGGCAGACGTATCGCGTTCCCGGCAACGTTTCCGGCTTCGTCCAGTCGTACAGCATCTCTCAACCGCTGGAGTTGGGCCAACTGCGCCCGGCCCGGATCGGGCTGGCGGAACGGACGCGGGAGGTGAGCGCGCAGGAGCTTGCCGCGATCCGGCTCTCGGTGCTGGCCGCGGTGAGGCGGGCCTTCTTTCAAGCGCTGCGATTCCAGGGCGAGATTGAGATTCTGCGCGAGAACCTGCGCACGGTGGAAGATTTCCGGGAGCGGATCAAGGTCCGTGTGGATGTGGGCGAGGCGGGAAGGTTGGAACTCTACCGCGCCGACGCAGAACTGGCGACGGCCCGGGCGGCGGTGTTGAGCGCGCAATTGCGGTCAGTGGCCGCGCTGTCGCAGTTGCGTGGCGCCGTTGCGGCGCCGTTGGGCGATCCCATCACGCTGGCTGGTTCGCTTGATCCCGATGCGCAGCTTCCGCCGCTGGAGCAACTGCGGCAGGAGGTGGTGGACCGGCACCCCGACCTGGCCCGCGCCAAGTCAGAGATTCGCCGTTCGGAGGCGCGGCTTTCGTATGAGACCGCGCAGCGCCGGCCGCAGCCGTCGATTGTGGCCGGTTTTGACAGGCCGCCCGACGTCCCGATTTACCGGGCCGGCATTTCGCTTCCGCTGCCGTTCTGGAATCGGCGCGAGGGGCCGATTGCCGAAGCGGTGGCGGAAACGCGTGTAGCCGCCGCCGAGGCGGAAGTGCGGCGCAACGAGCTTTTGTCCGCGATGGAGGGGGCCTATGGCCGCTATCAACTGGCCACGCAGCAGTTGATGACGTATCAGGAGGGTGTTCTGCGCGCCGGTGAGGAAGGGCTGCGCGCAGCCGAGGCTGCTTACCGCCTGGGTGAGCGCGGCATTCTCGATGTTCTCGACGCTCAGCGTGTGCTGCGCACGGTGAGGCTTGAACTCCACCATGCCCAGTTTGACCGCCAGGCCGCGCTGATCGATCTGGACGAAGCCCGCGCCACTTCCTTGAGGTAGACCATCATGACCAGAATTCACACTTCGCTAGTCCTCGCCGCAGTGCTTCTGGCGGCCGCCTGCTCGAAGAAGGAAGGTGCGGCCAGCGCTGCGGCGGAGCCGGCCGCCGGCGCGCCGCAAGACCCCATGCAGATCGATCTTGACGACAACCTGCGCAAGCGGGTGCGCCTGGGCGAGCCGCAGTGGGCGAATGTCGGCGCGACGCTGACGGTGGCGGCCCGGGTGGAGGTGGATGAAACGCGGGTGACGCGGGTTGGTTCGCCGGTGATGGGCCGCATCGCGACTCTCCACGTGCGGGAAGGTGAGCGTGTGCGCAAGGGCCAGGTGCTGGCCACGTTGAATTCGGTTGGCCTCTCCGATGCCCAGCTGGACTTCCTGAAGGCGCTTTCGCAGAGGATGGTGGCCGAGCGTGCCGTGCAACGGGCGGAGCAACTGCTGAAGGCGGATGTGATCGGCTCGGCGGAACTGCAGCGGCGCGAAGCGGAACTCTCTCAGGCCACCGCCGAGCTTGCCGCCGCGCGGGACGAATTGGAGTTGCTCGGCATGCACGAGGAGGCCATCGCCAACCTCGAAAGCACACGCAACATTCTCTCGGTGTCGCGGATTGTGTCCAGCAGCGACGGCACCGTGCTCGACCGTCACGTCACCATCGGGCAAGTGATCCAGCCGGCGGAAACCGTTTTTGAGATTGCCGACCTGTCGCACGTCTGGCTGGTGGCCGACGTCCCCGAGCAGATTGCCGGGTCCGTTGTCGTGGGGATGTCCGTGGATGCTCAGGTGGCCGCGCTGCCGAACGAGCATTTCCCGGGGATTCTCACCTTTGTCAGCGCCACGGTCAATCCGGAGACGCGCACCGTGCGGGCGCGCATGGAGATTGAGAATCCCGCCCGGCAATTGAAGCCGGCGATGCTGGCGACGATGGTGCTGAAGAACCAGACCGAACGGCGCCAGGTGGTGCCGCTGGCCGCCGTGGTTCGTGAGGAGAATGCCGAACACCTGTTTGTGCGAGTCGACGACGACACCTTTGTGTTGCGGCCGGTGATGCTGGGCCCTGAGTATGGCTCAAGCCGCGTGCTGCTGGAAGGCCTGCGGGAAGGCGACCAGATCGTCATTGACGGGGCCTTCCATCTGAACAACGAGCGGCGCCGCCGTGCCGTGCGCGGAAGCGACGGAGATTAGCCGATGCTCAGCGCCCTTGTGAACGCCTCTCTCCAACAACGCATTATCGTCGTTGTGTGCGCGCTCATCGCGCTTGCGTTCGGCCTCGATGCCACGCGCCGTCTGTCGGTGGACGCCTTTCCCGATGTGACTAACGTGCAGGTGCAGGTGGCGACCGAGGTCCCCGGCCGCTCGCCCGACGAGGTGGAGCGCATCGTCACGGTGCCCGTGGAAATCGGGATGACCGGCATTCCCGGCCTCACCGAGATGCGCTCGCAAAACGAGCCGGGCCTGTCCATTGTCACGCTCGTGTTCACCGACGGCACACCGGTCTATTTCGCCCGCCAGTTGGTGGCCGAACGAATGGGCGATGTGCGCTCGCGCCTGCCCGAGGGCATCAACCCTGTGCTGGGCCCCGTCTCGTCGGCGCTCTCCGAGGTCTACCAATACACGCTGGAACATCCGTCGGATGGCGAACGCGAGCTGAGCAAAGCCGAACTGGTGGAGCGCCGCACGGTGCAGGACTGGGTGGCGCGCCCCCTGCTGCGATCGATCCCCGGCGTGGCCGAGATCAACTCGACGGGCGGTTATGTGAAGCAGTATCAGGTGCTCGTCGATCCGATTAAGATGCGCTACTACGGCGTCACCATTCAGGACGTGTACCAGGCGCTGGCGCGCAACAACGCGAACTCGAGCGGCGGCATTCTGCCGCGAGGTCCGGAGTTGTTCCTGGTGCGCGGCATCGGTCTCATCCGCACGTTGGATGACATCCGCTCGGTGGTGCTGAAGGAGGTTGGCTCGACTCCGGTCTACATCCGCGACGTGGCTGAGGTCACCATCGGCGAGGATGTGCGGTATGGGGCCATGATCAAGGGCGGCTACACCGAAGCCGTCGGCGGCATTGTCGCGATGATTGCTGGTGACAACGCCAAGCAGGTGGTGACGCGCATCAAGGAGCGCGTGGAGGAGATCAACTCGAAGAGCATGCTGCCGGGCGGACTGCGCATCGTGCCCTTCTATGACCGCTCGCTGCTGGTGGACGCCGCCCTGGGCACTGTCTCCAAGGTCCTCCTGGAGGGCATCGTCCTTGTCATCGTCATCCTGTTCCTCTACCTGGGCGATCTTCGCTCCAGCGTGATCGTGATTGCCACGCTCATCCTCACTCCGGCTCTCACCTTCGTTGTGATGAACCACTACGGCATGTCGGCCAATCTCATGTCGCTGGGCGGGCTGGCCATCGCCATCGGACTGATGGTGGACGGTTCCGTCGTCGTGGTGGAAAACGTCTTTGCGCGGCTCAGCCACAATCCCGCGGCCGACCGGATCAAGATCACGCTGGAAGCTGTGCTGGAAGTTGCCACGCCGGTGGTGTTCGGTATCTGCGTGATCATTCTTGTGTTCCTCCCGCTAATGACGCTGGAAGGAATGGAGGGCAAGATGTTCGCGCCGCTTGCCTATACGATCGCCATCGCGCTTGGCATCTCGCTGATTCTCTCGCTGACGCTCTCGCCGGTGCTGTCGTCTTATCTGTTGAAGCCGGGCAACGAACATGACACGTGGTTCGTGAAGATTCTCAAACGCCCCTATGTTGTCTTGCTGCGCTGGTCCACACACAACCAGAAAAAGGTGATTAGCGCCTCGCTCGCCGTCTTCGCGGCCACGATGAGCCTCTTCCCCCTGCTCGGCACCTCGTTCATACCGGAACTGAAGGAAGGCACCATTTCGCCCAATATGGACCGCGTGCCGAACATCTCGCTCGACGAGTCCATTCGCATGGAACTGGAAGCGATGAAGCTGGTGCGCAAAGTCACGGGCGTTGAGTATGTCGTCTCCCGCCTGGGCCGCGGCGAATCGCCCGTTGACCCTGCCGGCTATAACGAGAGCGACATGATGATTCAACTCCTGCCCGACGGCCAGCGCAAGGGCCTGACGCAGGATCAGATCGGCGATGAGATCCGGAGGATCGTGAGCGCTTTTCCGGGGGTGAATCCGGTTATGGCCCAGCCGATCTCCGACCGCGTCGATGAGATGGTGACCGGCGTGCGCGCCGATGTGGCGGTGAAGATCTTTGGCGACGACATTGACTCGCTCATCGCCAAGGCCAATGAGGTGGCCAAGATCGCTGGCACGATTCGCGGCACCGGCGACATCAAGATCGACCGCATGACGGGCCAGCAGAACCTTACCGTCACCATTGACCGGCAGGCCATCGCCCGCCACGGCCTCAACGCCTCGGACATCCACGACGTGATCGAAGCCGCCGTGGGCGGCAAAGCGGCCACTGAAATCTACGAGGGCGAACGCCGCTTTCAGGCGGTGGTGCGCTATCCCGAGCGCTTGCGCAACAGCATGCAGGACATCCGCAACATCCTGGTCACCGCTCCCGATGGGGCGCAGATCACGCTCGGCAGCCTGGCTCACATCGATGTCGTCGAAGGCGCCTCGCAGATCAAACGCGAGATGGCCCGCAGGCGCATCGTCGTCGGCGTCAATGTGCGTGACCGCGACCTGGGCGGCTTCGTGGCTGAACTCCAGTCCAAGGTGCGGCGAGAGGTGAAACTTCCCCCGGGCTACTACTACGAGTGGGGCGGCCAGTTTGAGAACATGACCCGCGCCCGGCGCCACCTGATGGTCATCGTGCCCATCACGATCGCGGCCATCTTCTTTCTGCTGTTCCTGCTGTTCCGGTCGGTGCGCTTTGCCGCGCTGATCATCCTCGTGCTGCCGTTTGCCTCCATCGGCGGCATTGCCGCGCTCTTCTTTTCCGGAGAGTATCTCTCGGTGCCGGCATCGGTGGGCTTCATTGCCCTGTGGGGCATCGCCGTGCTGAATGGCGTGGTGCTGGTCTCCTATATCCGTTCGCTGCGGGAGACCGGAATGGACCGCATCACCGCCATCCTGGAAGGCGGCACGCTACGCTTCCGCCCCGTGATGATGACGGCCACGGTGGCCGCGCTGGGCCTGGTGCCGTTCCTGTTTGCCACCGGGCCGGGATCGGAGGTGCAGCGGCCGCTGGCGATTGTCGTAATTGGCGGGCTGATCAGCTCGACGTTTCTGACGCTGGTCGTCGTCCCGGTGTTGTATCAGTATTTCGACGACCAGCCGGCCGTCTATCAAACACCCGGCCCGGAACTGACGCCTGAGTCGGCGGCCCACTAGCCGGAAAGTTTTGGCTTTGCGCCGCGGGCGGCCAGGGCCTCCCACGGAAGCGATGGTGGAGGCCGCCTCCAAGCTGCTGACGGGATGGCGGTGAGGGTGGGATTCGAACCCACAGCCGGGACTGAGCTGCCGTAACTTATTGATCTTGCAAAGCTCTAGAAGTCCGGAAATGCCAGCACTGTAGCCTTTATCGTACACGTATCGTACACAGGCCCTTCCGGGCCTTTGACGAAGGCCCGCCGAACTAGTTTTGCAACTTTTAAAGCTTGGTGTACAAATAGGCCATGGGCTGGGCGCGACGAACCAGCCCAGCGAGGAACAATAATGAGCACTTTCACCTCCCCCGGACCCGGCGGCATGGCTGCAGAACGATTCCTAACGGTCGCTGAGGTTGCCGCGATGTGGGGCCTCAGCGCGGTTTGTGTCCGCCGCATCTTTTTGCAGGAGCCAGGCGTTCTCGTCCTCGGCCAGCGGCAGGAACAGGCAAAGCTGCGCAGGCGTGTCTACCGCACACTCCGAATCCCCGAGAGCGTAGTGGCGCGGGTCCGCCAACGGCTCGCAAATGGCAGACACTAGTTGGAGCGCGTCCCGTATTCCGGCGATTTGGTGTGAGCCGTATCTTGCGTGCGGCGGCTTGCGTTGATTGGGGCACAAGGATGGAGCCTTCGACGCTTTTGGTGCGATCCAGACGTGTCCGGAGAGGCCGCCAGCCACGCCGCGACGCTGACGGCTTGCAGACTGTAGGAAGAAGACGTGGCTCTCCGCTCAGGATGCTTTCGGAACTTGCTCCTGCCCCTTGCGCGGTAGCCCGGCCAGCAGCCACAGGTTGTGCGCCAGCACGCACCAGGCCACCTGCCGCGCCTGCGCTTCATGCCCCCTGGCCAACAGCGGCGCTCCGAGAAAGCCGTTTTTGAAGATCGCAATCCGCGCCTCGGTCTGCGCCCGACGCTGCTGCAGCGCGGCGAACCGCGCATCGCGCAGCCGCGCGCGCAGCACCGATGCATCCCGCGGCGCAATCGCATTCTCGATTCCCCGCTCGCGCAACCACTCGCGGCTGGTCTGGCTGTCGAAGTTCCGGTCGCCCACCACCGTCTTCATCGACCTCGCCGCCGGCCGCTCCAGGCTCCGCCGCAACAGCACCGTGTCATGTTCCGGATTCCCGCACACCAACTCCCAATCGGCGATCAACCCACTCTCGGCCTCGGCCAGCAGCAATTGCGATCCGAACTCCACCTCGGCTCCGGCCTTGCCCCGCACATACACCGCCGCGTGGCCCTCGTACAAACTCAGGATCTTCTCCTCGTTGGCTACCAGACGGCTGCCGATGATCCGCTCGTGCGCTTGCCGCAACGCATACGGTAATCGCTCCAGCATCACCGCCATGCGTTCGCCGATGCGCATCGCCTGTTTCTCACTCAGGCTCGTCCCGGCCCAGTGATTCAGCAGCAGCTTCCGATGCCGGCTGGCGTGCGCCATTGCCGTCTTGGTCAGCCGCTTCATCGCCCGTAGCGTCTTCTTGCGCGCCTTGCGGTTGGAGGAGCGCCGTGAGTGTTTGGCCATCTCCATGGACAGCTTGTTCATCTGCCGCAGAAACGCCTTCGGCTCCCGCATCCGCGTCTTCAATCCGTGCTTGCGGATCAGGATGGTCGCCTTCATCAGCGTCCGCACTCCGTCGCGCAACAGCACCCAGTCGGTGGGGTAGTGGATGGTCAGCTCCACGCAGGTTGAGTCGAGAAACTGCGTCTCCAACTCCGCCGGTTCGGCCAACTCCAGCGGCCTGTCCACGCTTGCCGCCGACTCCAACAGCGTGCCCACCACCTCGCGCAACCCGCTTTCGTCCACCATCTCCTGGTAGCGCTGCAGGTGGCTCTTGCCAGGGATCCGCACTGTGCCCAACCGGCTCAGCCGGCAGAACCACTGCAGCAAGGGCGAGTCGGCCAGCCGCGTGGAGAACTCGCGGTAGGAATCACTGGTGAGCGTACGCGCAATCGAGGCGCGTAGCGCGGTGGCTGCCATGCGTTGCAGCACCAAGCGGTCGCCGTCGCACAGCGGCTCGGGGCGAGCCAAACGGCGATGTACACATAGCCGCACGAAGTCTTCTTCCACGCGGCTGCGGTTGAGAATCTCGTCGATGCGCTCCAGACGTTGGCGCCACGTGCGGTAGTCGACCGGGCCCAACACGGTCGGCACCGGCGGCTGCAAGGGCTCTTGTTCGGGGAGTAGCGGGGGCAGGGTGAGCAACAACTGCTCGGCGAACATACACAATTATACGAGGGCGTTTTGCGGCAATCCAACAAAATCGTCGCGGTTTGTTTGAATCAGGATGGGCGCACGAACCTGTGAAATCAGGTGTCCACGCTGGCGCCGTTACGTGGGACAAGCTCGAGGTAGTTCTTCCCTCGCGCTTGCGATGCCTTTCAGGCGAGGTGGAGGGTCTTGATCGCCGCCGCTAACGCGACGTCACGCCCCACGCGGAGGTCCTCCAACCTGGGACGGGCAACGACGTGGGGCGCGACGCCCACCCGCTCGATCATGCGATCGTCACAGGTGATCCAGCCACCGATGGGGATTCGGGTTTGTAGCCGTAGGCAAGCCGGAAATTGACGGCACCGAGGAATTCGCCGGCGGTTTGGGTACCCACGAGCGTCGCAAGGCCATTGGCTGATGCGAAGTCGGCCACCATTTCGGCGGCACTTTTCGTGTGCTCGTTCACGATGATTGCGATCCGACCGTGGAATGCCCGCGCACCCAGTCCTTCAGTCCAAAGTGCGATGGAGCGATCTTTGTGGAGGTACTTGAAACGCACGAATAACATCAACTGGTTGAGCTTCCCGAAAGGAATCCGATCGATCCTCACGAGATCCTCTTTGCGATATCCGCGATCGGCTCGCTTTCGGCTCAGGTTGTAGCCGATTGGCCGGCGGTCCGGGCAGAGATAGCTCATCAACCGGAGGGATCCGAGACCACCGCCGATGTTTCCTCGGAGATCGAAGATCATTCTTGAGCAATCAGCCAGATCCTTAACGGCGTCATCCAGCGTCCGCGCGAATACAGTCCCGGCATCCCCTGGGAAGGAGTTGATCCCAATGTAGCCAACGCCCTCGTCCAGTGTCCGGTGGCAGACGGGCGACACCCTGACGAGCGGTGGCGCACTTCGGTCCGACTGCGACGGCAGCGCGACCTCCACATCGCGCACACCGCCGTTGCGTCCGGACACGGTTAGCGTCGCCGGCCACCAAGCGCAAATGTTGGCTGTACTGGAGGCGCCATGGTTGCACCGTTTACGGCAAGGATGGCATCGCCAGGAACGATCCCAGCCTTATCAGCAAGCCCCCCGCCGAGTACGTCCAGAAACACCCATGCCGGACCGTGCTCGCTCTGGAATTCGGCGATCGTGGCGTGTAGGGCGTAGCGTATTGGCACCTGCGCTCCACTCTCGTGAAACAGGGCGACATGGCTGGAGTTCAGCGCCTGCAGGAACAAGTGGACCCCTTGGCTGAACCGGGCGGGATCTTCGACGGCGGCGCTTTGAATCTCCTCGTCGAATAAGCGGAGCCACTCCGGTAGCTTTACGTTCGGATTGAAAAAGTTGTGGCGGACGGTTTGTGAGATGCCATTCAAAGAGAGCCGGGCGCTCGGTGGCGAGAGGTTCATCAGTTCTTAGCCCCTTGCTGGAACTCAATCCGCACAGCGCCGTTCCCGACGAGCTGAAGGCGGAGACTGCAGGCAGCGCGGCCGGTCCGAACTGCTGAGCAAAGCCGGCTTTGAGTCGCGCAGCTCGTCGCGACGTCGCTTCCGGCGGCGATATTACGGTAGAAGCTCTCCATCAGGGTGCTCGATCCTTCGTCGCTCACTGACCATAGCGTCAGGACGACCGCTTGGGCTCCACCGAGCAGGAACGCGCGGGCAAGATTCGCGACTCCCTCTTGGCCCAGCGATCTTCCAATCGCCGTACTGCATGCAGATAGGACTACCAGTTTTGCGCGCAACGGCAGCCGGCTAATCTCACGGGGTTGCAGGAGGCCATCTTCGCTTGTCGTCGGATCACCCTTAAGGACCAAGGCCGCACGCTGAGGAACCTGCGGGTCGGCGTAACCGTGGACCGCGAAGTGGAGCACCTGAAACCGCTCGATCGGCTGGCGTTTCAGGTTCGATTCAGTCGCTTCATCGCCAAGCAGCACAACGGATTCGCCACCCGCAAGGCGTCGGGCCTGCTCTATCTCGAACCTCGATTGCGGGAGTGGCGCGAGTACAGGAGCAGCCGCAACGTCGTAGAGTCCCCGTGCCCGGGAGCTCGGCCGGAGGACTGAGCCACGCGCGCCGGTAATCGACGTATAGGGAACATCTCCGATACCGAGCAATGGCAAGTCCGGGTTCCCAGTAGGCGCGTGACGCAGAAGCACGTGGGCCGTGGCCGACGGTGCGAAAGTCACAACGATGCGACTCCATGATTCGCCGCCCGCTCTGATCGATCAGGCTCCCCATCGGAAGCCCATGAATCACGCCATCTGCGACCACTGTGATCTTTCGCCTTCGAGGCCACTCGGGAATCCGGGTCAAGGATCGCCGCTCGCAGGTCACGAGCAAGCGTTCGCTCCTCCGCGGAGCCCGGTTTCGTCTTCACCGCGTCCCGGAATCGGGCCACCATAGTCTCCAGATCAGCTTTGCCGATCAAAGCGTGGGCCGTCGCCGACTCCTGCGTGATCGCGAGGCAGAACGACTTCGGGCAGCAAGCACGTACTCGAGGAGAACTTCGTCGGCAGTCAGGGCCGCACGCAAGGCCCGAGCGAGATCGGACTCGAACGAGAACCCGGCCCCGCAAACTTCTCTCCGTCGAGTAAGTGCAGCCTCTGTTCGGCATCCCAAAGTGAGTTCAACAGGCTTGCGCGATCGCGTGGCCGCGCTGTCACAAGGAGTTTTGCCTGCAATCGGCCAAACTCCTCACGAATCGCCACGGCTTTGTGGTCGGCGACCCATCCCACGGGCTCCGGCGCGCTTCTCAACCGAAAGTGGCTGGTATAGACCGAAGACATGACGCTGACGAGTGACGCTGCGGATAGCGCGCTGGGAACGTTCAGCATCGCGCCCTCGATGACGTCGTGGGCGCGTTGGTACAGCTGATCGGCTTCCGCATACTTCCCCTGGGCCTCCTTCAGTTTTGCCAGAACCTCGATCTGATAAGGGCAGGAAGTAACGGTCACCAACCTGCGCGCTCGCGGCGATGGCCCGCGCGGCGTGCGCGTCCGCTCGCGGCAAATCGCCGAGAACCCGGTACACCTCTGCAAGGTCGAACAAAGCCTTGCCTAACAGCCGCCGAAAGCCGCCAATGGTCGCAATCTTAATGGCCTTTTCAAGGTAGGGGATGGCCGCTCGCACGTTACTCTGTTCGACGTAGTTTCGCGGCGACAATCAGCATCTGCGATTCCTTCACGCGACGCTCACCGTTGGCGGCCTTGCCCAGGGCCAGTTCGACAAGTCGCTCAGCTTCTGCGTATTGTTTCCAGTCCTATCAAGGCCCTGGACTTACCCCCGGTAAGGCGTATACGGAAAACCGGTGTCCGGATGCTTTTGGCGAGGCCGATGGCCTGATCGAAATAGCGCATCGCCTCTGAAGCTCACCGCGCATGAGGAGTCCCGAACCAACGGCGCCCAGATAGCGAATCCGAGCTCCAACGTCGCCGGTCATCGTGGCCGTTAGCAGGGCACTACCCACCAAGTCCTTCGCGGTTGCCGTGTCTCCTTCAAGGAAGGCCTGGAATCCCAGTTCGCCCGATGCCCGTGACTGCCAGCGGCGATCACCGATTTCATTTGCAAGTTTCAAGACGGATTCCCAAGTCTCCTGGTGGCGGCAACGTCGATTTCGCCCTAACGTCGCTAAGGACGGTCAACGCGAGTAGGCGCAGCTTCGGATCATCACGAACGAGTTCAGTCCGGCAGTCTCTCCAGTGTGTCCGCGAGGTCGGGAAGCGATAAGACCTGCATCTGACCGCGAAGGCGGCCAATTCGCGCGTACGCCTCGTTGCGGCGGTCTCCGCGCGCCCGGAAGGCCTGCTCTGCGAACTCGAAGTGCGGCAACGCGTCGTACCAGTTGTAGAGATCGGCGAGGCGTTCGGCTTCCCTGAGTGCCTGTGTCGAGTCCTGGGCGAACCCGCAGTGCATCGAAATCGCAAAGACTGATATCAACAGACGTTTGGAATGCATAGCGTCCTACTCAATTCGAACAGGGAATCTCCGAGAGGCGGATGTACCCTGCCTCAGGACTGTCAGATCGTAGATACCGGGCTTCGCGGTTGTCGTATCAACGTTCAGTACCTGTAGCGTTGTGGCACCGTCTGTAACCGAGGGCGCGAACCGACTGCCGAAAGAGGCTTGCTCCCTCGGTGCTGGTCAGGGCCACGCTGTACATGCCCGGCGGACTCAGCAGCGGCAGTTGGATGGTGAGGATAGTCTTCCTCGCCGAAGCACAGGAGGAGGCAGTGTCGTGGTCTGGCTACCTGGATCCCGGGTTGCGCTCCAGGCAGAAAAATCGAGTCGTGCGACGAGAGTTTGCACCCTCGGTTCACTCTCCGGTACTCCCGGCAGCGGTTTGATCCCCTGACGGAGTTCCTCGGTGGTGAGCCGTTCCACAGGCTGATTGTATGCGCTCCACATGGCATAGCCCGCGCAGAGTGCGACGAAGACCATAGCGCTGAGTTTGACGCCCACCGAGCGACGCCGGAGACGCCGCCGAACCGCCATGTGCTCGGCGAAGCACGGACTGCACGTGATTATGTGCTCCAACACATCCCAGTGTTGCTTGAGTCTCACTTTCCGTAGCGCCACCGCCTCGCGGAGGTTTTGGTCAGGGCAGTCGATTCGATCCGGGTTCGGAAAGCTCTCCGCGATGATGGACCGGGCCGCGTCCACCACCTTGTTGTTTTGCCGATCTTCAGACCTCTCGAAGTTCATCAGTTCCCTTCCTGACCCTCCGATTTGTCATTGGATGACAGCCGATCGCGCAAGCGTCGAAGGGCGACCCGGAATCGCTCCCGCAGAGTTCCAGCTCGTCCACCGAGTTCCTTTGCGATCTCGGCCCACTCGTAACCGGCCAGGCGGAGCGTCGCCAGATGCCGAACATCCTCGTCGAACATCGCCAGCAGTTCTTCGATGAGGGCCCTCGCGTGAATTCGATGCCCAGAATCGGCATTCTCTCCTCTTGATTCGGCGAGGACGGTCAGATCCGTCAACGTGCCCACATAGGAAATCCGCCGCGCGCGCCGGATCTCATTGTTCAACTCGTCGCGCGACCGCACCATGAGGATCGCTTTCGGCGAATCCAGCGGTTTGGGTAACTGCTTTTTGTGTTGGGCCTCGGCGATTCTGAGGACTACGCGCTCCAGCAGCTCCGCAGCGGCGGAGTCATCTCGAAGCGCGTCCTCGACCATCCAGCGAATCCGCGGCCAGACCGCCTTCGCAGCGGCGATCAGAGTTGGATCAATGGGCTTCCCGCGCCCGTCGTTCCGGTCGATGAAGAAATCCGACCCTGGCGGCTGTGTCGCAGACATCCGTCGCTCCAGAGGCAGGGGATTCGCAGGAGGTGCATCCCCCCTCTATATACAAAGGCAATTGACGACGGCAAAAAACAGAGCGCGGGTTCACTTTATTCACTTTTTCCCCCGACGCACGTGGATCCGAAGCCTCGCCTTGCCCCCTATTGTCGCATCCTCTGTTTTTTCGGCGGTCTGAATTGCCTTTGTTAGTGAGGGGCTGCGGTTGCCGCCTGCGGGCGCCCAGAGATCCCTCGCCACGCAGACTCTTCGCAAGCCTAAGGAGAACAAGTGGTTATGAGAAGTTGGAGCACAAGGGAAGCCAAGGTGGCGCTGGCCTGGGCCGCAGCCCAGCGCTCCGGCGAAGCGGAACAGTGCCAACGGGACGTGACCGCCGAGGCGCTTGCGCGCGAACTTGACCGGACTCCAAAAGCGGTCAAGAACTTCCTCCGGCGGGCGCTACCCCCGGGTCGGAGACCCTGGCCAGAGCGTCCGCGGTGGGACCCTGCCACCGCGGACGGCTCGGCGCCAGATGCGAGGAGCACCGAGGCGGTTCGCAAGTTCCGCCGGCGGCACTCCAATGGCAGTGGCGGGCCGGGGAGCGAGACTGACCCCGTGCTGTCGATCTCGCAGGTCGCCCGCGATTTGGGCGTCTCCCGCGCCTTCGTGTACCGCCTGCTCGACAAGGGACTGCTTCGCCGGTTCCACGGCGGCATCGCGGAGTCCACGTTCACGGCCCTGTTGAGGGGATCACCCGAGGTGATTCCATATCGCCGCCTGAGCCGAGAGCAGCGGGAGTGGCTGGTGCTCAGCAGGTACCCCGATTCCAGCATTCAGGTGAAGCAGCCCAGCACTCGTGGGTTATTGAAATGAGTGCCGGGCATGCGCGTCGGAACAGTGCCAGGCCGAGCCGCTCAGTGGTTGCGACTGCGCCTGCGCAATGGCACGTTCGTCCCCGCCCCTCCGGACGGCCATCTGCGACATGCCGACTTGGCGCGGGCCTAATCTCACAACGCCGAACCTCGCCGGTATCGGCATAACCCTCGCCGGCTCACGTCGTCTGAAAGAGCTGCCGCATGGAGTCCAGCGACTCGCCAAGCTCATCGATGTGCCCCGGAGCCAAACGGCCGAGCGGGGACGCCATCGAAACGTGCCGGACTCGCTTGGGCGCGATGCACATCAGGCGGCAGCAGGTTGCGTCCGCGGCGATGGGATCGTTGGCGAAGACGAGACAGCCGAGGTGGCGCGACTGCCCGTGCAGGGGACCGTTGCCTTCCATCGCTTCAACGCCATCGGCGATGACGTAGTGGACCGGAACCGCCGCCGCGAGATCGACGATGGAGTTGTCGATGCCTTGCCAGTGGAGGATGTTCTTTGGCCAGCCGTAGACGCTGCCGGGCACGATCCCGAATAGGTTCTTGAGGCCTAGGGTCACGCCGGTCCAGTGGTGAGTCTTCACTTTCGGCATCGAGATGACGACGTCGGCGCCGAGGACGGTCTCCGGGAGCCAGAGTTCCCGGAGCGCAGTGAACCCGGCGAGGGACACACGCCTCACTGAGTCGAAGTTGAGGTCTACAAAACGGATGCGGCCGACCGCTGCGAGTTGAGCGGCAAGGCCGCACTCATGGAGGAGTTGGTCGGTGTCGCGGACGTGGCCCGGGCCTTCGGCGACGATAACGTCAGCTGCGCCGAGGCGATAGAGGGAATCGGCAGCGGAGGCGATCACCATGGGATGCGTGTTGATGGAGGCCTTCGGCGAGTACTCGACGAGGTTGGGCTTGAGCAGCACGCGCTTGCCTCGCACCGCCGGCGACAGCAGCCGAAGGCCATCAGCGACGACCTCGGGAGCCAGGGAGTAGTCTGAGCAGCGAAGGATGGCGACGGTGGACCGCTCTACCCGGCGGCGTAAGCGAGGCCGCCGTGAGAGTTGGTGGGCCACCGCGCCGCCGGTCAATGCGAGCGCGGTGCCCTGGAGCATCGTCCGCCGATTCATTGGTCGTCCTTCTGGAATGTGAACGGAGGTGTCTCGATCGCGAGTGCGCAGAGAGCAAGGGCTGGCACCGGCATCCGATCAATCGCGTCAGAGTGCAGGCACGCGGAGAGGCGCTCCTGGCACGCAGCCGCTGCGTCGGAGTCGTAGGCAGCCAGCGCCATCACGGTCCACGCGAGCGAATACGGTGATGTCAGGGAGCGCATCCGGCCGCCGAGGTATGTGAGGCCCTTCTCGACGAACGGGTCTGCATCGCTCACGAACGCTCGCAGCGCGAGGAGCGCCATTGCCGTGAAATCCGGGTGAGGGTCGAGGTGAACGCCGAAGACCACCGAGTTTCCGGCATTCCAGCCGCCTGCGGTGCAGGCACGATCCCGCAGCATTTCGACGCCGGTGAGCACACGCGGTGATTCTCGGAGCCAAGCTTTGCTGGCCAGCAGCGTCATCGCGGTTGGAGCCACCCAACTGACGGTCCCGTCCACCCAGGGCCAACCGGACTTTTCACGTCGAATCGGACCTGCCGGTCGAAGTAGCGAAATTTCCATTTCCACAGCCAGTGGCTTTCGGCGCCTTTGAGGGAGTCGAGCCAGGTAAAGGCACGCTCCGTAGACTTCGCGACATCGCGGGATTGGTGGTGGGGCCGGAGCGCCAGCAGAGCGAGGGCGGTATGAAACGCGTTGGGCACTCCGGCGGAGGGGAAGGCGGCCCACGCTCCCGACTTCAACTGCGACCGGATCAATTCAGCCGCCGGTGCAGTGGGCCGCAGCGCGAGAGCGCGCAACGCAATGGATTCGGTATCCGACGAATGGCGGCGCCGGAGGTTGTCCAGAAGGTCGAGCCGGGCAGGCACACAGTATTGTAGGGCGGACCGGCTGGATTCAGACGCCGTAAGGTCTCTTTTTGGGCGATGTCCCGAACTGTCCGGAATTGGGCGATGTCCGGGTGTACTCGATCACTTTTCTTGGGCGATGTCCTTAACCGTCCACAATTGGGCGATGTCCGGGGTGTTCGCGGCCACTTTCTTGGGCGATGTCCCGAACTGTCCGCAGATGGGCGATGTCCGGGGTGTACAGGGTCGTTTTCTTGGGCGATGTCCGAACTGTTTTCGCCGTCGAATCACAAGTTGATCCTGTCATTGATTGACGGTCCCGGACGGCGGGACGCGGCACCGAGGCGGAGAGATCACACACACATTCCTTGGTGCGGGCGATGGGCGCACGTATTCTTCTTGTGGAATGAAGTTCGAGACAACGGACGATCTCGCCGCCGGGCTTCGCGGGGCAGGCTATGCCGCCGATCCTGTGATGGTCCAGACCATCTGGCTGGCGACGAAGATGCGCAAGCCGATCCTGGTTGAGGGTCCGCCCGGCACGGGCAAGACCTACCTGGCGCAGGCGTGCGCCGCGGCTGCGGAGACGGATCTGATCCGGCTCCAGTGCTTCGAGGGAATCACCGACAAGGAGGCGATCGGTTCGTTCGACGAGGCGCTGCAAAGGCTGTTCCTCGAAACGCAGGGAGCGGCGGTTGACCGTGACTGGGAGACGCTTCGCGGCCAGCTTCACGGACTCGACTTCTTTATTCAGGGTCCGCTGCTGCAAGCTGTGCTCCAGCCTCGACCGATCGTCCTGCTGATCGACGAGCTCGACAAGGTCGACCAGAAGTTCGAGGCGCTGCTGCTGGAGATCCTTTCCGACTGGCAGATCACGGTGCCGAAGCTGGGGACGGTGACGGCGAAGTCGATCCCGTTCGTGGTGATGACCTCGAATCAGGAGCGCCGCCTGGGCGATCCGCTACGGCGTCGGAGTCTCTATAAAAGGATCGAGCACCCGCACGTGAAGAAGGAAGCCGAGATCCTCGATATCCGCACGGTGGACGCGCCGCTCGAGCTGAAGGCGCAGGCGGTGGGGCTCGCGCAGGCGTTGCGCGGATACAACATGGTGAAGGCGCCGTCGATCGACGAGATCGTCCAGTTTGTGTGCGCGTTGCAGCTATTGGGGCGAACCGAGATCGTCGCAGAGGATCGCGATGTGTTGATGCCGTTCCTGGCCAAGACCGAGGAGGATGTGAAACGCCTCCTGCTCCGGGACGGCTTCGCAAGCCTGGTGGCGACTGCGCTCGAGTATCGCGACCAGGCACTCGCCGCGATGAAAGGCGGTCGAGCTGGCGTGCCGGACGAGTCGCGATGATCCGGCTTATCACGTTGGCAGCGGTTGCGGTTTGCGGGTTTGGGCAGACGCCGGAACTGCGCCAGTGGGCTGCGTATTGGGCTGACCGATACGGATTGGAGCGCGAGTTGGTGTACGCGGTTATCGAAGTCGAGTCGGGATGGAACCCGCTCGCGGTGTCCCCTGCCGGCGCTGCTGGGCTGATGCAGTTGATGCCGGATACGGCGGCAGCTTTCGGCGTCCGCGACCGCTTCAACGCGGCGGACAACATCCGGGGTGGCGTCGCGTACGTTGCCTGGCTACGAGACCGTTACGGCGGAGACCGGCGGCTGATGATGGCCGCGTACAACGCGGGCCATGGTCGCGTGTCGCGGAACGGGCTGAGCGCGTCGCGGGAGGTGCACAGCTATGTGACTCGCGTGGCCTATCTATACCGGCGCAACCGCTGGGAAACACTGATCCGGACGGAAAGGGTGGAACGGGAATGAAGCTACTGTTTGCGGGATTGCTGGGAGCTGCGGCGATGTCGGCGCAGGTGCGACCGGTGGTGATCCACCGCAGCCTCACCGAACACGTCAACGTAGTGCGTCTGGCACCGCGCTATTCGACGGCGATCCGGATGCCGGAGGCGGTGAGGTCGGTGGTGGTAGGCGATCCCGGCAAATTCCTCGCGGAGCATTCCGATAGGGAACCGGCGCTGGTGCTGGTGAAGCCGGTTGTCGAGGAGACTGCGGAGTCGAACCTGTTCGTGACGACCGTTAGAGGCCGTCAGGTGAGCCTGCTTCTTCGGAGCGATGGCGCCGGTTCGAGACCTGTGGACTTTCTGGTCAACTTCCGTTCGACGGCGACTTTCCTCGTCGATGAGACCACGGAAAGTGCAGCCGTCGAAGTACCCGGTACACAGACATTGAGCCCACCGCCGGTGGCGGCCCCGTCTGTTCAGCCTGACGGCCTCGATCAGTGGATGCAACGCCAACAGCGGGCAACGGTGCCCCTGATGTACGGCGAACGCGCGCCGGAGGGCAAAGGGGATCGGATCAAGACGGGCATCTCGGAAGTGCTGGATCGCGGCAGAGAGGTGATCGTTCTCTTCTCGGTGGTGAACCCGCAGTCGACCGCGATCGAGATCCTGCCGCCGCAAGTTCAGTTGGCGGGCAGAGTGACGAAGGGCTTCCCGATTCGCCGGAGCCGCTGGGGAACGAGCGAACAACTTCCGGTGAAGGCGTATCGCGTGAGCCGGCGGAAGCTGGGTCCCGGCGAACGTGCCGACGGCGTGGTCGTGTTCGACCGGCCCGGCTTCAAGCAGTCGAGCGAGACTCTGTTCCTCCAGATCGCCGAGAGCGGGGCCGTGGATCGGACTGCGCTGGCTCCGATCGGGTTCGGTGTGTCGGCTCACGGAAAGGGTGGAAGTCATGGCGAATGAGAATCGCAACGACGTAAATCGAGTCCCACCGAGGCTCCCGGAAGAGGATGTCGATGCTCGGTCCGGTGTGCCGTCCGCTACGCCTGACCCGGAGGAGACTGCCGCCACGGCAGCCGGTCAGGAAGTGGAGCCTCAGCCAGGGCGTGCGGCTCAGGTGATCGCGGCGTTGAGAGGCACGGCAGCGGAAAGGAGTCGCGAATCGAAAGCAGGAGAGCGTACGCGCGGCCTCGTAATACTGGTGGGCGGCACGCTGATGTGCGTGCTGCTTTTCTTTGCGCTGTTCACGAAAGAAAGTGGATCGAGTCACAAGGAACGGAAGACGCAGCCGACGCTGGGGCGTCCGGAGCGCGCCCAGGTCGCGGAGGATGCCAACCGGTCGCCCGTACCGCAGCTTTCGGCGAATCCGGCGCCGCCGGAGGAAGCTGGCGAGTTGACGGAGAAAGAAGTGCTCGAAACAATGCGGAATGGTGGAGGACAGTTACCGCCGGGCGAGCCGCCTGCTCCACCTCCTCCGGCGGAGCGGAAGACTCTGAGCAGCGTGAATTTTGACGATCCAGCTTTGGAGGAGGCGTACCGGCGGCAGGGGTTGACGCCGCCACCGCCGAGGATGGAGGTTAGGGACTGGAACGTCGCGGTCCGGGAATCGCGGACCCAGCCGCGGCCAGTGGCCGAGCCACCTGCGCCGGCTGTGGACCGGAATGATGATCTCCGCAAGTCCTCCATCATCTATGTGAGGCCGAGACCGCCGCAGCCGTTTCGCGATCGTCCCCTCAACCGGCAATCGATCGAACTCCGTCGGCGTTGCTTCCGCCGGGCACGGCGTTGGTGGCGCGCCTACAGCATGCCGTGAGTTCCGCCGCCAAAGTACCGGTGGTCGCGGTGATCGAGTACAACTACGAGCACGACGGGCAACTGGTTGTCCCCGCCGGGACGCGGGCATATGGCGAGATCTCACAGGCGACGCCGCAAGGCTGGGTGAGCATCAGGTTTCGCTCGCTCGAATTTCCGCACGGCGAGCAGCAGACAATCAACGGCTCGGCAATCAGCATGGAGCGCGAGATGCTGCGCGGTCACGTGAACGGAAAGAACACCGGACTGAAGGCCATCACCCGGACGCTTACCGGCATCGGGACCATCGCGGCGTACGCCGTCGGTGGCCGTGGTGCGGGAGGCAGCATCGACAGCTCGATCCTGCTTCGCGAGCGGCTGGCGTCGAACGTTGCGCTGACCGGAGAACAGCAATTGGCGACGCTCGCCTATCAGCAGAACATCGTGGTAACGATTCCGGCGAAGACGCAGTTCAATCTCGTGCTGCACGAGGCCGGAGCACTCAGGCAAGCCGATACGGCATTACCGAGCGCTGTTTCGGGCCGCGGCACAATGTCGGATCAGGAAGTCCGCGAGGTGACGCAACTTCGCAACGAGATTCGCGAGATGAATCGACTGATGCGGCAGAGTATGAGTGCGGCCGGCACGGAGTTATCCAGTAAGTAAGCTTCCCAACCTTTCAGGAAATCTGTCGTCCGAGTGGCTTTGGGATCGAAAGGGAACCGGCTAATCTGAGGGTGCGTCATTTTAGGAGCCCTCATGCCGTTTCTCTTCGGAGTCGACCGCGTACCGTACCAGATAGGCGTGTGGCTCGGCTCAGCCGCGCGTAGCGCTACGGACGAGGCTCAGTACCTGAAGCACCGAGCTGGGTCCGCAACCGAACGGGAGCGCTCGTCTTGGATTAGACGATGCGTCTTGTCGTGTCTCCTGGTCGCGGGTGAAACGGTGCTCCTGATCAATATCGGAACCATCGTGGGCTCACCGATGACGCTGGTCATTGGTTGGACCACCGTGCTCTTGCTGCCCAAACCGACGCCGCGACTGCCGCTGTTCTATGCCCGGTGGCTGGCGATGATCTTCACGGTTGCCAACATGGGGTCGAGCTTCCACTGGCTGAACACGTGGTTCCCGGCGGCGGTCGAACCGTGGGGTGAGATCGTCGGGATTCTCGGCTTTTTCGTGTGGATCGGCCTGTGCGTCTGGGCGTTCCTCGCATTTCGACGGCCCGCACCGCAAAAGACAGAGGCGCCACGCTCGGAGCCGTTGGAAACGCAGCCTGCTGGTTTGCCTTTGCGGGTCGTTGGCGGCGCCAAGCACGTTAAGGGAGAAGTTCCCTCGATTCGCCGAAACCGCGAACTGGATCGTGATGGAGAGGATCACTGACGGACGGTCCGCCACGGCAGAAGCGTCCTATTGGGGGCAGGCTAGAATGAAGGAAGAGGCAGTTGAAATGCAGCGAGAGTACGTCGAGAAGCGAAACGGCGGCTACTACGTAGCTGAGAGCCGTGTGTCTTTCGCGTCGATCATCTACGAGTACAGGGACGGAGCGTCGGCGGAGGCGATCCGCCAGAACTTTCCGACGCTGTCACTTGAGCAGATCCACGGTGCCATTGCCTTCTACCTGGGCCATCAGGGAGAGGCGGAGGCGTACCTCCGCGAACTGGAGCGCAAATGGGAAGCTCTGGAGCGCTCCGCCAAGCCTGCCCGCGCCGAACTACAACAGCGCCTTGACGAAGCGCGGAAACGCCTGTTGGCCCGACAGGCTTGATGATCCGGTTCCAGGCGGATGCTGACCTCAGACACGCCATCATCGCGGGTGTCCTGCGCCGCGCCGCTGGAGTGGACTTCCAACGCGCCGAGGCCGTATCGCTGGAAGGGCTGCACGACCAGCAAGTCCTCGCGCTTGCCGCAGACGAGGGCAGAGTGCTGGTCAGTCACGACCAGAACACAATGGAAGGATACTTCCGGGAGTTCATCCGAACACGGAACAGCCCAGGTCTGATCCTGATCCCTCAACGACGCGTGAGCATCGGACGGGCCATCGAGAGCCTGGTGCTGATCTGGGATGTCCTGGATGCAGGCGATCTTGAGAATCGGGTTTGCCTGTTCCCCAGCCTCGTCATTTATTGATTGCAGATCCCGCGTTTGATCGAGGATTCGCCCACCGCTTCTCATTGGTAGACTTCCCCCGAAACTCGTTTTGAGAAATCGGAGACGTGCTGTAGATTCCTCCCATGCTCGGGCGACGACCTGAGCAGAATCTTCGAACCGGGAGGATAACCCAAATGCAGAAACTGTCGGGAGCGAGGAAGCGGCTGGCCGTGATGCTCCTCGTTGCCCTCACCCTACTCGCCGCCGGAAACATGATCCTGGTGGCCCAGAACCTCGGCGCGGCGCCGCAGGTTAATGTCGCCGTGCAGGGGACAAACCGGAGCGCAGCCGGAGGGCGCGTTTCTCAACCTGGTTAACTGGATCGGCAACGTGATCGCGCCGGTGGGTGCGGGACTGGCGATCGCCGCTGGGCTGGTCAGCTACATCGCCGGGCGCGGCGTGATGAGGTACATCGTCACCGCGCTCGGATGTCTCGCTGTTTCCGGCGTAACGCGGTTGCTCGAGTTCTGGATCCAGCAGGGCGGCGGCGGCGTTTCCTGAAAGCTCCATCGGCGAGAGTCGGACCCATGCCATCCCTGCTTTACGACGTGATCCGGATGCTGCTGTTGCTGGCTGGGCCGGCCGCGTTCGTCTGCCTGCTGCTCGCCGGGATTGCGCTGCGGAAAGAAGGCGGCACGGTGTTTTGGGTGGGAGGCGGCTTCAGCAGGCACATGACGTGGGCCGTTGTGTTCCTGGCGCTCGAACCAACGCTTATCTGGTTCCAGTTCCTCGGCGCGCCCGTGTTCTTCCCGCCGGGACCGGCGATCAGCAATGCATGGCTCGCAAGCGTTCAGTCGGGCATCTCGACGTTCGTAAGTACGTTCGTCGTGGCGCGAATCACACCCATCGTCGCCGGCTACTTCGTCTTGCGATCGGTGCTCGACACGACGAGTGGGACAGGACCGCTGCCGTCGATCCTCAGCGCGATGTTTCTGCTAGCGATTTCGAGCACCCATGCGCTGATCGACGGCTGGACGCCGGATGCCGACCGCTTCTCGATCTCGTTCGGGCTCGCGGCGATGTGGAACTACGTCGCGAGCCGCATCTTTCCGATCGCAGCCGGCCTCGCTGTCTGTGGGGCGATCGTGTGTTTTGCGTTCAATCGCTCGGGATACCTGCGGCTGATCGCCTGCGCCGGCGGGTTCCTGACGGTGAGCGCGCTCTGGGTTCTGATCAACCGAATGATGTGAGGCGCGCATGGAGTTTCTGAGGGGCTTCACCAATCTGACGAACTGGCTCGCCAATGTGATCATGCCGACGCTGGCTGGACTGTTCTTCGTCATCGCGGCGCTACGCTACTCGCGGAGCACGCCGTTCCAGTATTCGCTCTACGCGGGCTTCGCGGCGTTGATGGTGTCAGGCATTCTGCGCGGCATCGAGCGGTTTGCGGCGCAGCGGGCGTGGGACGATCCGGACGCGCTTTGGGTGACGCTGCTGGGGCTGGTGAACTGGTCGGCCAATGTGTTTCTGCCGCTCTACGGGGTCCTGCAGATCGTGATGGGCATCATGCACTACGGCGGCATGGGATTCCGCGTCTATCCCGGCGCGCCGTGGGCGCGGCACTTCATCGCTGCGATGGCCTGCTTCGGTCTGTCTGGCGTGCTGCGGCTAGCGGAGTTCTTCGTCGCCCAGGGAGTGGGTGGCGTGAGTTGAGGAGGACGAAATGGCGCTTGAAGTGACACCGGTGCATCGGAATCTGCATCAGCGGGTGACTTTCTTCTACCTGGAGTTCGAGGACCTGTTCCTGGTGATCGGACTGGCCGCGGTTATGAGCGTGACGGGCAGGTTCCTCGACCGCGAGCTTTACGGGGTGCCGCTGAACCTCGTGCTTCAGTGGGGCATTCCGATCCTGTCGGTGCCGGTGCTGATGCTGTTCAAGTACGGCAAGCCGCGCGGATACCTCCGCGACCTGTTCACTTGGCACGCCAAGCCCCACATCTACTGCGGCCTGGAAGCGGACCGCATGCTCACGAAGGAGTTCCTGAAGTGACGTCACCTACTACGGTCGAGAAACGCATCGAGTCGATGAGAAAGCCGGCGCTCTGCGAGCTGCTACCCGTGCGGGAGTACCTCAACGGCGTGATGGTGCGGGTCGACGGAAGCCTGGTCGCGGGCTACGAGCTGGCGGGGCTGAACAGCTTCTATCACGACGACGACATGCGGAACCGGTCGAAGCATTCGCTCGAAGCGCTGGTCCGGTCGCTGCCCGAGCGGTCGATGCGCCTGCAGATGCGCTTCGAGATCACAGAGGGTATCGGCGAGGTCCGAAGTCTCTATCCGCGCATGAATCGGAACGAGAGCCCGGTGCTCCAGGCGACCGACCGGCTCCGAATGGAGAGGTGGGACGCCAACGACGGTCGCGGCTATTATCTGCGGCACCTGCTCCACGCCTACTTCATCTGGAACCCCCGCGTTCATCATGAGCTTGCCGATCGCCTCCAGGGCAGGAAGAGAAGCTACTTCAGCCTGTCGGCGGAGAAGTGCATCGAGCGTAGCCGCCGCGACCACGAGGACCTGCTCAGCGAGTTTTCCAGCTTGATGGCCGGTGTCGAGCAGACCCTCGTCGCCACCGGCATGGGTGTCCGGCGGATGACCGACGAGGAAATGTTCCAGGAAGCCAAGCGCGCGCTGAATCCGGTCCTCGATGAACGCAGCCCCCTGCGGCGTCCCGAGTACTCGCTCACCTACCGGAGCGCACGGAGCCAGATCGTCAACACCAGCATCGAGGACGAGCAGGAGAACCATTTCCAGATCGGCGGGCTGCTGTATTCGGTCGTGTGCATGAAGGCCCTGCCGGACGGGACCTTCCCCGGCATCCTGCGCGAGTTGGTGGTGCTCGACTTCCCGATCGTTGTGAACGCGGAGGTGACGATTCCAGACCAGGCCAAGGTGCTCGAACACTTCAAGGGCAGGCTTCGCCGGATGCAGGCGGCGCAGCGGGACTCGCAGGGCGGTTTCAAGATCAACGTCGAGGCGCAGGTGGCACAGAGCCAGTTGCAGGACGTGTTGCAGGCGGTCATTTCTTCGTCCTTGAAGGTCTGCGACTACTCGATGGCGATCGTCGTTCGGACATCGAAGCCGATCGTCAGCCGGACGGACGTCGAAGAATCGCAGCGGATTCTCAATGACCGGCGCCAGCGCGTCGTGCATGCGGTGACGCGAATGAATGGTGCGCGCGCGATTCCGGAGTCGCTCGCGCAGCGGCGGCTGTGGTTCGGCAGCCTGCCGGGAATGGCGCAGGAGAACAAGCGCGAGGTGAGTTGCCTGACACTACACAGCGCCGACCTGCTGCCGGTCGAGATGCCCTGGCGCGGCACGCCCCAGTCGCCACTGATGCTGCTCGAAACTCCTTACCGGCAACTGATTCCGTTCTCGCCCTACGATCCGTCGATCGGTGACGCGAACATGCTGTTCATGGCGAAGTCGGGCGGCGGCAAGACGTTTATGGCCCAGATGTTCCTGCTGATGATGGCGCGCGCCAATCCGCTCATCTCGATCGTCGAGCGCGGCGACTCCTACCGCCCGCTGGTGGAGCTGATGGGCGGGCGCGTGATCGAGGTGGATTTGGAGGGTTCGGAGACGATCAATCCGTGGGACCTGCCCTCGAAAGAGACGCAGCCGGCGAAGGACAAGATCGCGTTCCTGAAAAACCTGACGAGACACATGATCGGGGACCTCGGCCAGACCGACACCTCGCTGCTCGACAACATCCTGTCGGAGGCGATTGCCAAGGTATACAAGCGCGCCGCCGTCCGCGCGGGCAACAAGACGCCAACCTATATCGATCTGCGGAATGAGCTGGCGACGTGGACCGACGAGGAGCGCATCGAGCATATCCGGCAGCTGGCGCAACTCGCGGCGGTTGCGCTGCGGCAGTGGACCGGCGAGAAAGGCGTCTACTCGAAGCTGTTCGACCGCCACACCACCATGCGGACCGACGCCAACTGGCTGTTCTTCAACATCGAGGGACTCAGCTCGGACGCGCGCCTGGAGACAGCGATGAGCATGCTGATCGCGCAGGCGATGTCCGAGCGCGCTTCCGGCAAGTCGGGCCAGCCGGCCATTACGGTTCTCGATGAGTGCTGGGCGCTGCTCGAGTCACCCGTGCTCGCCGATTGCGTGGTGCAGTTGTTCCGCACAGCGCGCAAACGCGGCGCGAGCGTCTGGGGAATCAGCCAGACACTCGAGGACTTCGTCGGAACGCGGCAACGCCCGAAGGAGCACGGCGCCGGAATCCTTCGCAACACCTCGGTTAAGGTAATCGGCCAGCAGCCGGGCGATGTGAGCCCGCTGGTTGAGCACCTCTCGTTGAACGAGATCGCGCTGAACGAGATCAAACGATTCTCCGCACCTCGCAAAGGCAGGAGTGCGGAGGCGCTGTTGGTGCTGGGCGAGAAGTCGGAAACGACGCAGACGATCCGGCTGGCGCCAACGCCGATCGACTACTGGGTGGCGACGACCTACGCGCGAGAGCGCGCCTACCGGAGCTATTTCCTGCAACTCGAAGACAACCGGAAGCGGCCGCTGATCGAGGTGTACCGCGAGCTTGCAAAGCGGTTCCCGCAGGGGCTGGCAGACGAGGAGATGCTGCCCGAGGAGGCGTCGGGTGCGGTGCAGCGGGCAGCGACGCGGAAGCCTTAGAACTTCGCCGCGATCGGAATGTGAAGGAGGAATGCACCGATGAGAAGGATTCTGTTGTTTGCCGCAGGGTTACTGGTCGTCGGCACATGGCCGAGCGGCGCCAGAGTACTGGCGTTGGGGTTAACCGGGTTGCTTGTGCTCGGGTTGCTGGTCGCACCGCAGCCGGCACACGGCCAGTTCGGCACTCTGCTCGCCGGGCTGACCAGCGCCTTCAACTACGCGAATCAGGCCATTGCGTCGATTCTCAGTTTCTTCGACACCGTAATGCGGCCGCTGCTCGAAGCCATCCGGTCCGCAGCACAGAGGTTGCAAAGCTTTCTTGTGCAGCTTCGCGATCTGTGGGAGAGGGTCGTGTGGCCCATCGAGGCCATCCAAGGGGCGAGATCGCTGGCGCAGCGGCTCATCGCGACGTTCCGCGCTTTAATGAACGGACTCTACTCTGTCGGTGTGAACTCGGCCCAGCTTCCGAATCCGACGGCACTCGAAGCCGTCATGCGGAACCGGCAAGTAAACGACCAGAGCGCACTCGCCGACGCTTACGCGCGGACGTTCGGCGCGTTGCCTGCACCAGCCGATGTCCACCCCGAGGAACGGAACCTGATCGACCTCGATGACTCGATGGCGATCGATCAGTTGATGACGCTCAAGATGGCCGAGGCCGGAGCGGACCGCGCGCTGCAGGCGGCCGAGGCGATTGAGAACGAGGCAACGCGGGTTGCTCCCGGGACGGCGGCGATGGTGTCGGCGGCGGCCTATATCGCGGCGGTGCAGAGTCAGGCGCACCTTCAGAAGATGATAGCCGGGCAGCTTCGCCAGGAGGCCGCGCGGCTGGCACACGACACGATGACGGTCAAACGCGGATCTCACTTCGCGCGGGAGTCGCGCCGGAAGATCACCGATCTCAGCCGGTAGGAGGAGACAGTTCATGCCCGTATTGAACCTGTTCCGGAGACTCATTGCGACGCATCGGATGAGGGCTGTGGCGCTGCTGCTGGTGATGGCGCTGCTAGCGCCTCACCCCGCCACAGGGCAGTTCGATCTGATCGACTCGCTCATCGGCATCATCGGTGGCGGGCTCGGCACGCTCAACAACCTCGCCGGAGCGATCAACAGCACGCTCCTTAATACCATCCGGCCGCTGCTTCAGGGGATTAGCGGCACGCTCACAGCGGTGCAGCAGATCGTGGGAGCGCTCTTCGACTTTCAGCGGAACGTGATCTATCCGCAGCAGGCCATCGACAACGCTCGCCTTCTCATCGGCCAGGTGACCGGGATCTACAACTCGATCCGGGCGATCTGGTCTGGGCCGGTGCGGAGCACGACGCTGGCAAGCCCGCGCAGCCTTGAGGACGTACTGCTGTCGAAGGACGCCGGGCGTATCGGCCAGGTCGAGTCGAACTTTACGGCGGTCTACACACCGCTGCCGCCGGCGACCGAGGCGCACCCGTTCCAACGCGACCTGATCGACAGCCGCGACGCCGCCGCGCAAGCGGCCATGAAGCGCTCGATCGCGATCGACGCTATCGCCGACCAGGAACTGTTGGCTGCCGAGCGGATGATGGCGGCGCTCCAGGGTACCGCGCCGGGAACGGCGGAGATGATCGGCGCGCAGGCGGGAGCGTGGCTGGTGCGGTCGCACGCCTACACCCAGCAGGCGATGGCGGAGTTGATGCGGCTTCGCTCGGTGGAGCTCGCCGCGCAGAGCGCGCTGGTCAAGGAGAACGCGCGCTACGTCCAGGAAACGCGCCGCAAGTTGACGGACCTGAACAAGTGAGGACGACCGGGGATGTTCCTGTTTGAGCAGATGTTCGATACCGCGCTACGCGGAATCATGACCGCGGGTTTGATGAGCACGATCCTGATCGTCGCCTACGGCATCCTGCTCGCCTCGCTCCTGTTCGCGGTCTATGAGGCGTGGACGCGAGGTAGCGACGTCCGGGCGCTTGCGATTGCCGGAGCCAAATACCTCGGCGTTGGGCTGCTGCTGATCAACAACGGAACCGTGTATGAGAGCGTGTTTCGCGCCGTGCTCGGGGCGTTCAATCAGTTGGCGCACACGATGGCCGGCGTCGGCCCGAATGACGTGTTCAGCAGGTGGTTGAACGAGCTGTGGAGTCTGGGCGTCACGTCCGGGACTTTCCTGAACTTCGTCACCGGATCGCTGGCGGGAATTCTGAGTGCGCTGCTCCTTGTGGTGGCGATGATCCTCTATCCGGTGGCGTATATGCTGTTCGCCGTTTTGTACTGCCTGTTCGGAACGATCCTATTCGTCGCCGGGCCGCTGGTGCTCGCGTTGATGCCGAGCTTCGGGCTGGGCTCGCTCGCCAAACGGTACGCGGTGAACGTCGTGGTGTTCGCCAGTTGGGGTCTCATCTACGGGATTTTCTGTCGGCTCGTGCTGGTGCTGAACATCCACAGCATGGCCGCCATCACGGGCGCCGGGAGCTTCGCCGGAGCGCTGACTGGAGCCGTCGCCGAGGTGCTGTTGGCGGCTGCGAGCATTCTATTTGCGGTCTGCATTCTGCTGATTCCGTTTCTGGCGCGCCGGATCGTCGAAGGTGATCTTGGCAGCTCGATGTTTGCCGTGCTCGGAACCACTGCCACGTTGATGCAGTCGTTGACGCCGCTGGCCGCGGGGTCTGGCGACGGATTCGGCCGCCTTGCGAGCGGTGCCGGAGCGGGCGGCGGCGATCTCGCCGATGCTGCCGCGAACAGGTCGAGTTCGGGCGCCGCGCCGGCGGCACCGGCGAGTGAGAGCGGCAGCGGGAGCGGTGCCGGCGGGAGCCGAAGTGTGGGTAATCCAGGGAGCGGCGCGCCGGCGGGTCCCGGCGGAGGCCGCGCGATGGGCCCCTATCGGCCGATCAACGTTCCCCACGCGGTTGGATGGTTGGCGGGAGCTACCGCCGCGATGGCGGTGCGCGGCGGACAGCGGGCGGTCGATGCCGGACGGAACCTCGCCCGGCGGGCAGGCGAACGCGGAGGCTGAGCAGGAGGCAAAAGCATGTTCGTGAAAAAGGTGACCTGTAGAGAGCGACTGCCCGAGAAAGCACAGTTGTCGAAGTACTACGAAATGGACGGCGCGTTGCGCGCCTACGCCAACCGTATGGCCGTGCTCGGCCTGGTTTGCGGCGTGCTCGCCATCACAGCGCTTGGGCTGTTCGCCTACGTTCGCCTCCAGCCCCGGTCGTGATCCGGGTCGATGGTTCGGGCGAGGCCAGCGTCGTTGCCGGCGAGACCGTTCGGGTCGGCAATGGAATGCTCAAGTCGTCGAAGGCATCCATCTCCCCCGATGCTTCCGGTTCGGCCCCATCGGACATCGAAGGCCGCGCCGTTGCGCGCAGGTTTCTCACGACCTATCTCACCTACACCCCCGCCAATGTCGAGCGTCAGTACGCCGATGCGCTCAACATGATGACCCACAACTTCCAGACGTTCACCATGAACCGGTTCCGCGAGGACGACACGCTCGGCAGGATCAAAGCCGAGGCGATCACGTCGAGCCTGAAGATTCGCTCGATCGAGCCGGTGCCCGGCATGCCGTGGGTCTACCAGGTCTTTGCGGCGAAGGAGATTCATCGGCTTAATGCGCAACGGATCGAGCATACCGAAAAGATGGTGTGCCGCTATCAGGTGCGGCTCGTCTACTCCGGCAGGACGACGCTGCACCCGACCGGGTTGCTGGTCGGCGAGTTCTGGGAACAGCAAATGGTCGGCGAGAAGAACATCGATCTGCAGCAACGCAGTCTGATGCTCGACCGCGGCGAGGAGGGCGAGCGGTGATCGCCGTGGCCGGTATCGAGATCGTGCCGAACTGGGCGCCGCTCGAAGCGCACCTAGGTCCGCTGTGCGCCGAGTTCATGTGGATGTACCGCACCGGGGGCATCGAGCACTACAAACACATCCGGACTCGCCGCTACCTGCTGCTCGGCGCGCAGGGGCAGTGCTTCGAGCGCACAGAAGCGGGACTGCGGCCCGTGCCGTTCGTGCCGGAATGGATGTGCGTCTCCGGACGCGAGGAAGGGATCTGAACCATGGCGACAACTACCGAGATGCCGATTGCGAAGCCCGGACGGACGGGCCAGAACAGCCGGCGAGCCGCACGAGGCTCGCGCGAGCAGGCGGTCGAAGGGACGCGCTACTTTGTCGCGAAGCCCACGCATGGCAGCGAACCGCCGAAGCTTGACAAAGAAGTGGCGACCGAGGGCGAGGCCCTGGTGCTCGCCTTCAAGTCCGACAACCGGATCTTCGTCGTCACCGAGTACATCGTGACGCAACTGATCGATGGGTACCGGGTGATGCTCGTCAAACAGCCCGCCGTCTCTAAGGAACGAGTTTCTACCATCAACGCAAGTTGAGTAGAAGGCACCCACGCCTCACGTGGGAACTCGCTTTCATCGCTCTTCGATGAGCGACAAGAAAGCAACCCGCCCGGTTTCGGCTGAGCGGGCAACACAACGGAACAAGGGCGGTCTCCCGCAAGAGGCCTGTCCCGAGACCTCGTGTTTCGGCAGCAGGCCAACCGTGGGGATCACTCCTCGTGCGGGTACGGTCTGTTGTCCTCAACAAACCGTTCCAGACAAGGAGAAACCCTCAATGAATGATTCCGCGACCGTTGCAAGGAACTCCGGCCTGAAGGTCATCAACCTGATGGTCACGAAAGAAGGAAAGATCGAACACAAAATGCCGAACGTCAGTCCGCAGGCGCAGATGAACAACACGCTTCTCGAAGCCTTGTGCCCGGGGATTCGTGTCGCCTCGGTGACGGTGACGCCGGAGCCCCTCGATTCGGTGGAGCGCGCCAGGGTCGAAAGCGCCCTGTCGCGGTTCCAGATCGACGGCGACGAATACCGGCTGATCGGCGCCTCCGGCAGCGCCAAGAACGGGAAGTATTACGCTGTGGACGCCCGGTTCGAGCGTCCGCTGGCGGCGCGCTTCTCCGACTGGCCGCAAGCCGCCGTGACCTACTTCGGAATCCTGGTCTCGCCGTGCATGGTGAGGATGCAGATTCCGAGCGGTCGCGTCACCGTGGTGCCCGACCACGAACTGGGAACCAACGACTGCCGAGGCTGGCTCCGCAAGTCGATTTTCGACAGGCTGGGTATGCCCGAAGGTCGCTTCTACCAGTTCCGTTTGGCGTTCGCGCAAACACAAGCGAAGGGATCGTTCAAGGTCATGCCGGACGATGTGGCGGATGCCCTCGATACCGACGTGATCCTGCCCGTCTCCTCCGTCAAGCCCGAATACAAAGGTCCATCGAAACTGCTTGCCTGGCTCACCGGCGAGGCGCGCACGTTTGCCGGCGAAATGATCCTTGGAATCCGGGAATGCTCGCGGCAACTGAGTTTCGAATCGAGCTACACCGTGGTGCAGCACGCCCCGGAAGACAGCTTCGAACTTGAGATCAAGCCGCACGCACTTGCCGAAGCAGCAAAGCTCAAGGCTCTGCTCGAAGACCGAGACTTCACCGGGTTGTTCGAGCTTCTGGGGATCTCGGAAACACAGCGACCGCTGGTTGACGAGATGCCAGCCGAAGACGAACAGGCAACCTCGGTCGAACGCTCGGTGCTCGAAGGCGTCCTGAAAGCCGACCCGTCCGGTTACCTGGTCCAGCATCCCTGGGTCAACACGCAACTGGAGCGGATTCTGGCTCGGTGGGCGTTCAAGGTCTGCACCGCAGGTGGCTTCGAGATGCCGGCGTTCGCGCTGGCCGACGACGGCTACCTGCTTGTGCATGACGGCACAGTTCATAGCGGCAGTGACTGGATTCCGCAGGATCGCTCGATCAACGCTCTGGCGACGGAGCGCGGATTGGTCGTGCGCTATCCCGTGCGGATGAAGGAAGACCTGCTGCCATACATGAAGATCGCCTCGGCGGAGCTGCGTCAGCTTCTCGCCGCCGATCTCGCGAACCGTGGGTGCCCGGCAACGGACGCCTTGGTATCGCGGGTCGCGAGCGAGCAGATTGAGCTGGAGGGGACGTTCACCCTTCACTCGAAGACGGCGGCGAAGAACGGAGGCGACTACGACTTCGACTATGTCTGCGTGGTGGAAGGCGACCGGTTCCCGAGGTTCGTGGACCATCGCTTCCGCTACAACGGCAACGGCGCAGTGGAAAAGACCAAAGCAAGGAAAGCCCGATCGCCGTGGTGGAATCTTCCGCAGGTGGCCGTGGGGGCAATGGGGAATCAGATCGGTTCGATCACCGACCTGATGACGCAGTGCACCGCGGCCGGGCGCGAGGACCTTCACCGCGACTTGGTCGAGCAACTTCAACTTGCCCTGGACCAACTCAAACACGGCGTAACGCCGGACCAGGACAAGATCCGCGCAATCCGGGAACAGATCAAGCAGACGCCGGCGGCGCAGTGGCTTCGCGCCAAGCGTGTCCGGTCTCTGAGGGATCTGCCCGAGCGGTTCGAGTGCCCCCCGACGGACCGGATCGGCGGCATGTACAACCTGGTCCGCAAGGAGCTCACGGACTTCTTCTCGAACCGGTTGCCGGTCGGCCAGTTTCGCGGCCTCGTGCAAGGGTACGAGTTCACCCACGAGATGGTCGACGAGTGCCGGCGGCTCAACCGGGCCTGGGCGCTCACACTGCTCGCCGGAATCGAGAAGAAGAAACTGCTGCAGGATGACGTGCAGAAGGCAGAGGCGGCGTTCGAGGAAGGCAAAGAAGACAAGGATCGCCGCTCGAAGCTGTTGCACACGCTCTGTCAGGCGCGCGCCGCGATGTCGGCGTACGACCAGCGGTGGCAGGAGGAGATCCGGTCGCTGATCTGGCTCGTCCGCACATGGGCGGCGCGAAAGGAAGACAACCGCATGGGATGGCTGCAAGCGCTGCACACGGTCGTATGCAACACCAAGAGCGACCAATCGTCCGGCGCTTTGCCGTTCTATGCGTTTCCGAATGAGTTGCTGAAGGCCATCGTCGAGCGGACCGGAGGCCGGCCGGTACAACTGGCCGCGCCCAAGATCTGCGACGGCGTGGTGGAGATCGACGAGGAGGGAAGTGTCTTCCTTGTCGAGGAAGTCGAGGGCGACAATGGCCACTACAAGAGGATGACGTTCCTGATGTCGGTTACCTCCGACGGCAAGGTCGTTTACGACGGCGGTCGCGAGCGGTGGGTCCACCCCTTCCCGTGTGTGGCGGGGACCGGTGAGGTCCGCGGCGGGAAGGTGGAGCTTCCGGCGCGGCAACTGCCTCAGGTAGCAAAGCCATCCACGTCCTCGAAGGAGTAACGAAAGCGAGCTTCCCGGCCCCGCGCCGGGAAGCTCACCCCCATCGCCTTGATGCGCGATGGGAAATGAAGGAGTTCACCAATGAGACTGTTCGCCTGCCTGGCGGCGCTTGCCGCCGTTTCGTCCATCCCGGCCCAGAAGCTCGAAACTCAATCGCCAGATACCACGAAAGTGATCCGTGTCGAGACGGCGCGGGACCACCTCACCGTGATCGAGGTCGCAGACGCGGTCACGATGGTGGCGGTCGGCAATCAGAACGCCTACACCGTTGAGCGGCGCGAGAACAAAGTGCTCGTCCGGCCCGCGGAGGACGATGCGCGAACGAACCTATTTATATGGACGCGCGCGGGCCGCTTCGCGTACGAGCTGGTTCCGGCGGCGAGCGTGGACCAGATGCACTTTGCCGTCGACCAACCAACGAGAGTGGTCGCCGCGAAGATCGAGCAGCCGCAACCCGCAACGGAGATGGCGCAGAAGCAAGCCCCGCTGCCGGCGGAAATGCTCATTCACGCAACGCCGCTTCCGGTGCACGGGCAACGCGATACGCGCGGTCGGGTTGAAGTCACGCTGCGCGAACTCTATCGCCGCGAAGGCAGGCTCTACTTGCGATACGCCATCAGCAACCGATCGAGCAGCGGCTACCACCCTGCGCGACCGGCGGTCTGGGGGATGGCCGACGTGCAGTCCGCAATATCCTTAATTCCTTTCCGCGACGGTCAGCTCGGCGAAAGATTTGCGCGGTCTGTGAAGTCGTCGATGTTGGCGCCCGTGAAGGTGCTCGACGCTGACCAATCGGCACATGTCGCCGCCTGGGAAGACGGGGCCGGTTGGCTGATCATCGAGCAGCCGGCAACCTCTGGAGATTCGACGGCTGTGTTGAGGATCGAGTTCGCTGCCGACGCCCATGGATCTGTTTACGCCGTGCTGGCTCTCAAACCAACCAACGTTCGCACGGAGGTGGCCGATAGTGGAGCAGTCCAACAACCATCCTCCCCAACCGGTAACCGCTGAACAGGTTCACGCCGAGTTCGAACGGCTTCTCCGCGACCGCAACCACATGGGCGTCCGCAACCTGTTGGGCGACGTTCTGTTCCAGCCGCGCAACCCGTTCCAGAAAGTGCGCCGGCAGCCGACAAAGTGGCTGGTAGCACTCGGTGGAGTCCTGCTGCTCGGTCTCCTGATCGCGTACCAATTCCACTGGCAATAACGCAAGAAGGAGGAGTTTCATGCGTAACGATCCCCCCCACCGGTACCGTCCGTCTCTCATCGAGGAGAACCCGGCGGTGCTGGTCTGGCTGTTGCTGCTCGCCGCGTATCTGATTCTTGTCGTAATCGCCAAGTACGCCTGGTACATCCACGACCGGCAGATCGTCGAGCTCACCCTGTGGCTGGCGCTGTTCGGCGTCGCCGGTTACCTCGCGATCCACCAGTTGGTGCATGAGCGAAGACAGCGCGAGCAGTCCTGGCCGAATCAGTTGCCGACGATTCCGACGCGCGGCGAACAGAACCTCGTCGAGCGTGCATGGCAGGAGGGCGCCGTCGTGCTCGGATACGACGTTCATGGCAAGCCATGGAAGTGGCGTGACGAGACGCGTGTGATGCAGGCGCTCGTCATCGGACAGACCGGCAGCGGCAAAACGACGCTACTGCGGAACGTTATCTCGCAGGACCTGATGCGCCACGTCGGTCCGCCCGAGGACCGCCACAAGATCCCAATGCTGATCTTCGACGGGAAGGGCGACCTCGAGTTCTTCCACTCTCTGCTTCCTTACATCCACCGGGCAGGCCGTATGGAAGATCTCCGGCTGCTGAATCCTTCGAGGCCCGATTTGTCGGCCCAGTACAACCCGTTCGCCACCGACGACGACAACTACATGGCGCAGGTGTCGATGATTTTCGGGGCGTTCGACCTGCATGACGAGTTCTTCGCCAAGCACCAGTTGAATTACCTGGCCGACATCGTCCGCGTACTTCACTACACCGGACGCCGGTTCAACTTCTACGACGTCATGGTAATGGCGCTCGACCAGGGCGTGATTGAGGAACAGGTCGCGATCGCTCGGCGGCGCATCGCCCGCGATCCGAAGATCTCGGCGCAGCGCCGGCTGAACTTCGAAATGTCGGCCAAGAACCTGAACCAGTCGTTCTCTGACCGCGATCGCGTGCCGAAGATCCAGGGATTGCTCAACGAGTGCATGACGTTCCTCGACGACGAGCTCAGCGTGATCACCGGCTCCTACGACGACCTGTTGTCGCTGACCGAGGTGATCGACCAGGAACTGATCCTGTTCGTCAGCCTGAACATCAACAAGAACACCGCGCCGGTCCGCGCGCTCGGCAAGATGATTCTGCAGAACCTGCAGCTTGTGGTCGGCAGAAAGTACGAATCCGAAACCGAACGCAAGCGCCGGAACAAGCCGCTGTTCTCGGTTGTGATGGATGAGTTTGCGCCGTTCGGCTACCGCAACTTCGCCCAGATCCTGAACACCGCGCGCGGCACCAACACGGCTTTCCTGTTTTCGATGCAGTCGTTGCCGCAGCTTCTCCCCCACGATGTTGCTCCAGACGCGCGACGAAGAGACCGCGAAGTATTTCAAGCAGGCGTCGTCGCAGGTCCCAGTGCAGAAGCGGACACAGCAGCTCCGGCGGAATGACTTTCTCGGGTTCGAGCGGTTCGAGAAAGTGATGGGCGCGAGCGAGCGCGAACAGCTCGAATACCGCGCTTTCGATCATCACATCAAGAACCTGGGCAAGGGCAAGATGGAGATCCTTGTAACGGATCCGGTCCAGGGCACATTGCACGGACGGTTGCACATTCGACCGCCGTCCGACATTCGCGTTCCGCTGTTCGAGCCGACGTTGTTTCCCAAGCTGAACACCTCGCGCGAGGCCGACGGCGCCAATCTGCGGTTCAAGGATTCCAAACTCGCGGCGACCATCACCCTGCCGCGCCGATGAGGAGGTGACTCGTGTGGATGAGGATCGCGCTGACGGTTTCACTGGCCGCACTGATCGCGCGCTGTCAGCCGCAGGAACCATTGGCCGCCGAGAAGCGGCGACGCCGAAAGCTGCGCGCAAACAGATCCGCGTTGTCGAGAGCGGGTCGGGCGTAGTCGGTGTGAATCCCGATCAGCCGTACCGTCCCATGCCGCTCAACCGTGTGCAGCCGCGCGCGTCCATCTTCGAGTTCTACCTGCGCGCGCTGAATCCGAGTCAAGTTCGTTGGGGTGACGTCATCGACGCACGGCTGGCGCTGCTCAAGGAGCAATCTGTTGGCAATCCGTACTTCCGCCTGTGCGCGATTCAGATGGCGGCCATTCTCGCATTGATGCTCGCGTGCTGGCTCTGGTGGGACAAGTTGCAACAGGTGAAGTGGGTCGCGGCCGCGTGCCTGGCGGACGCGATCAACGCCAAACGGGTTGCCGACGGCCGCGCCTTCGCCGCCATTGACAAGTACAACCGGCACATGGATGCATGCAACCGGGTCATCGAGTCGGAGCAGAGCGGCACACCGGCGAGCGCCAGCCGATGGAAACAGGAACTACTCGAGTCGCAACGGGAACTGGCGCAGAGCAAGTCGGAAGTTGCGCGACTGCGCGAGGAACTCGCCAAACGCGACGAGCTGATGAACTCGCTGTCGGTCCGCGTGACGGAAATGGAAAACCAGTTGGCGAGGAAGGCGACGGAGAACGCCGCTGCAGTTGCCCGATTGCAGCGCGCCGAAACCCAGTTGGGCAAATCCAAACCTCGGAACGGAGGCGCCAAGTCATGATCGTCTCGATTGTCAGCCTCGGATCGCAGTGGATGGATTCCCGGCGGAGCGAGCGGCCGGTTCTGTACAACACGACCGGTCTGATCGACCACGGTAAACTGCGATGCCGGTCGAGGCTCCATGGCACCGTGCGCTTCCTCCGCCGGGAGATGGCCGCCGTCACCCAACTCGCCGGCTCCCGTTGGACAAGCGACGGAATCACCGAATGGAGCGGCGGCCCGCGACTGGCGCTGAGACGTTGCGCGGCAGGTCAACGTCCGGACCGGTATCTCGTCACTGTCACGCACGAGATGGTCGGACGGATGGAACGTAGCACGAGCTGGGACGGCGACGAAGTGGAACTGGTCTCGATGAGCGAATGCCGCGACGGTCAGGAAGCGATGCTGCTGATGCAGCCGTTCGCGTGGGTTCGCGGCGATCGCCGTTTGCTCCACCTGGTTGTCTCGCCGCACGACCTGCGCGGGAGCCTGCAGGAGATCTGACCCGTATGCCGTCGCTTCAGAAGTCGCTCGTGGTTTCCGGTACTGCGGACCGCGCGATCCTCGAAACCGTCCTCCGTTGTGGGAACATCACCACACTGCAACTTTACACATTGCTGCACGGCCCGTTTCACCAGTCATGGTGGGACGCCATGCGCTGGCGTGTGCGACGGATGGTTCACCACAAACTCCTGGACCGCCGCACTGTCTCCGGATTGACGCACTCCGTCCTGTCGATTGCTCCCGAGGGCGCCTCGCTGCTTGCCGGTCACGGGCTCTGCTACGCAGGACCCCGGTGCGTCACGACGTCGAGCTCAATGACATTCGCCTTGCGCTGACCAACGCGGGCGTTGTCGCGGGATGGAAAACCGAACACGACATCCGCGCGCTGAACGATTTCACCACCAGCGGTTACGCGAAGGATTTCGACGCGCTTGTTGTGTTCACGGTCGGCGGCGGCTCGCGCGAGGTTGCGCTCGAGTACGAGCGGACGCCGAAGTCGTCGCGCCAATACAAGCGCATCGTCGACGCCCTGCGGCGGGAGTCGCGCATCCACCATATTCTCTACCTCGCGCCGTCGCCTGAGCTGGTGTCGTTCCTCTCGTACTCCTTTGGCCGTGCCCGCCAGCAAGTGTGGGTCGGTTCGGCGCAATCGTTCTCGGAGAATCCATCAGGCGAGCTCCTGACAGAAGCCGGTTCACTACGGCCGGGACGCCTCCACGACATCGTTACCGGGTAGTGGCCGGCTCCCCTTGGCTTCCCTGTCTGTCCCCTTCCTCTCCCCTTGACATCAGATAAGCATCTTGTTTGCAGAAAGATACAGCCAGACTACCCCTTGGAACCGTGAGATTTCGAACAGGTTCGAGAGCGGTAAAACCGACGAGCCTTTGAGGAGTGATGGGTGAGGCCGGTGGAGAGAGGAATGAGGAGTGCGGGAGCCGCGGCGGTTCGACGAGAGTGGAATCTTGCCGCTCCCGAGACCGGCCTCGAACTCGCGAGATCGCGAGTTGGCCGAAAGGAGAGCTAAGCGATGTTCGCAGTGAAACACAGCGCGAGGAAGCACCCGGACCTCTGAGGGCGCGTGGGGGTTTGGTTTCGAAGAGGCTGGTTGAAGCGGCGCTTGCAGGAGTTGGGATACGTACACGTGCGCTTCTTCGGAGGCGACCGGTGCGAGTACGACGGCAGTTTCCGGAATCGCGTGTGCGAGATTTGCAGTCCCGGCGAGGCAGTCCGGTATTACGTCTACGGATGACGCGCGTCATCCGAACAGCACTTTCAAGATCGTCGCGACGTGGTGCGCGATGGAAAGGAGATGAACACGATGAGTTACGTCAACGGAGCGGTGACGCATGGGCATGCGATGCAGTCCAGCGCCGTGCCTCCCAATCTGGAAATGGAAACGCGCGGCGGATTCACGCCGGAGCGCGTCGCCGGGATTCGCGAGCGGTTGAGCGAACCGTTCGATCCGGCCGAGATCAAATGGCGCGTCACGGCGACCTCGACGCAGCAGTCCCGGCACGGACCGGTCAAGCGCGGTCAGCTTGTCGCGTACGCCGACCAGCGTGCGTACACCGACCGGCTGAACGACGTGTTCGGCGAGTGGGGCTGGACGCGCGAGTACATTGTGCAGGTCGCGCAGAACTTCGAGCGTCCAACCGCGCGCGAGAACAAGCAGAGCATCGTCGCAGCGAAGGTCGTTGTCGTTTCGACCGTCGTGGTTCACGGACTCGGCTCGCACACCGGCATGGGCGAGGAGTGGGCCGACGACGAGAACGCGGCGACACGAGCCGAAGCTCAGGCGTTCAAACGCGCGTGCGCGTGTTTCGGACTCGGCCGATACCTGTACGACCTCGACAAGGTCTGGGAGGACCTGGACCAGTACAACCGTCCGGTGCGTACGCCGAGTCTGCCGGAGTGGGCACGACCGCGATCGCCGAACCAGCACACCGCGTCGAAGGGGCCCGGAGCGCGGCAGGGGCTTGTGCAGCAGGAGACGCTCGCGCAAGTGCAGCAACTCTGCGACCAGGTCGGATTCGGACTGTCGAAGTTCACGCTGCACAAGTACGCCGGCGTCACCGACCCGTCGAAGGCCGGCTACGCAAAACTCACCACCGTGCTCGAAAGATTGGCCGATATCGCCAAAGGCATCGAGCGGTTGCGCGCAGCGACTTCCGTCATCCGCGATGCCGAGTATGCGGCGATCTGCGGCGAAGTCAACCTGCCGAGCGACTCGATCGACGACATCCCGAATCGCGAGACGCTCCGGGTGTTGCTCGAACGTGTCGAGGCGGCGGCGAACCGGAACAAGTAAACCGCATCCTTTGTATATAGGCGAGGCAGCCTCACGCCTCTGCAACGTAACCCTTCTTGACGGCTCCCGGTTCGGGATGCCGTTCGATCCCCAACCTCATCACGGTGCACACGACGCCTGGCGTTCGTGTGTCCGCCGGTAACCAACCTCCAGAGAAAGGAAAGCGAAATATGAACAACGATGGCAACTTGTGCGCGAGCGCGGTGCTCAGCACCAAGGATCTGAACATCCGCCCCGAGCGCGATCTGACCGAGATCGTCGGCTCGTTCCTGGCGGTCGGTGAGGCGGTGGTCGCCCACTGGGTGGAGTACGCCCGCGGCGTGCTTCTGTTCGTCATGGCGGCCGAAGACGAGCGCTCCGGCGAGTTCTACGTCTACGACCGCAAGCGCGGCGTGTTCTGGCTGATGGAACCTGCCGACGGGATCTTCGGCGGATACTCTACGGCCGAGATGCGGCAGAAGATTCGGGAGTTCCGGCTGCTCGAATTCGCCGAGAACCCGGGACGGCTCGCGGCGATCCGGCATTAGGCAAACTCGCTTTGCGAATTCCAGAACCAGGTGTATTCAAAACCTATGCCGGACCTGCTGAAGGCTACCGACGATATGGCGGCCGAGTACGCGCGGTGGTTCGTCAACCGCCGCGCCTACACCCGGCAATCGGACCGCCCGCACCCGGACTCGGGGCGCCACTACTACTTCCGCCCGCGCGCAGCGGGCGGCAAACATCGCGAATTGACGCTCGCCGACATCCGCCGGCATCTCGCCGGTGAGATCACGCTCGGCATCTATGCGATCAATCCGCACACGCAACGCGCGAAGTGGATGGCGATCGACGCTGACTACCGTAGGGCGATCGATGACCTGTTGAAGTTGCAATACGAGCTTCAGCAGGACGGCATCCAGGCTGCGCTCGAGCAGAGCCGACGCGGCGGGCACTTGTGGATACTGTTCGGGTCTCCCGTGCTCGCACGGCAGGCGCGTGTCTACGTTTGTCACCTGGCCGGCAAGCTTTCGGTGCAGTTGAAGGGCGCCGGACCTACCGAGGGCATCGAACTGTTTCCGAAACAGGACCGAATCGAGGAAGGACGGTTTGGCAACGCAATCCGTGGACCGCTCGGGATACACCGCGCCGCGAACCGCCGCTACTGGTTCTATGGCGCGGCGTACGACCTGCAAGCCCAGATGGCCTACCTGCGCAGTCTGCGGCGCGTCACCGAGCGGCAACTTGGGACGCTCGTTGCCGGCCTTCCGGTCGAAGAGGAAACATCGCGAACGGAGACGCGACCGGCCACGCTGCCTTCCTCGCGTGTGCACTTTCACATCCTCGATTACGTGACGCCGCGCCGAAGGGTCGGACGCAACTGGGTCACACAGTGTCCGAGTTGTGCCGCGGCCGGTCGCGATCGCAGCCGCGACAACCTGGCCATCTCTGTTGAGGAATCGCACAAGTATCTGTGCTGGGCGGGATGCACGAAAGAGCAGATTCGGGCGGCGTTCGGCGTGCCGGTGCCGCCAACGAAACGGTGAGGAGGTCAAAAGTATGCCAAAGGAACTTGCCCGTCTGGTGCTGCCGAAGCCGCTACTGCGGAGACTCGAATCGGCGGGTGTCTACTGCCAGACGTGGGTGACGGTGGCGAGACAGGCCCGCGCCAACCGCTGGGTGCTCCGCGGGGTCGAAAGCGGCGGCGGAAACCGGGCGATCGGACGGTACATCTCGTACTTCTCGCCCGATGGCGCGCGCCTGCCGTGGCTTCAGAAGCTCGATCGCGTCACCGGCAACGGAGTGCACGCCGTGGTCGTTGCCGCGGAACTCGTCAGTGTGGAGATGGCCAGGGTGGAGCAGACGTATCAGTTGGCGATCATCTATCACCGGCTCGCGGAGGCAGCCGACGGAAAGCGCCCGCAGGTCGTCTCATCGGTCTTCTTCCGAGGTATCGATGGGCAATTGCCTCTGGAGCTGCTCAAGGACGGGCTGGCGCCGGAGTTCTTCACGCGAGGTGGGGAGGTGAAGCCGATCCCGGCGAAGTTCCTGGAAGCAGTGAAGCTGGTCACGGCTGGTGCGGCCTGCGCGAACTGCCGGCACTGTCACGGGCTGGTTGAGAAACCGGCATCGTCGGCAGCCTCGGCGGAGGTCACTTCACCGGACACGGCCGTCGCCACTCTTTCGGAATAGGAGGCTCCGCTATGCGGCTGCACTCGGTGTACGTGCTGCTATGCCCGTGCGGGCGGCGCTACGCGATGCGTCACGAAGTCCGCTTTCGGTGCGCCTGTGGACGTGTCTTGGAGATCGCATGGAGCAAACCTCTGATCGACGGGCTTGAAGGTCGGCCGGCGAGCGAACCCGCCGCCACCAAGGCTGTCGCCGAGGCACGCGGTCCGGTTCGCATCATAATGGAGGAGGAGAAAGCCCGTGCCTCTGTCAATTGATGTGCCGGACGACATTCGCGGCGCCCTCGAACCGCACTGGGGAGATCTGTCACTGCACCTGCGAGAGGAGCTTGCAGTCGAGGGTTACCGGCAGCGATTGCTGACTCTGGCGCAGGTCCGCAGGCTCCTCGGCCTCGCGACCCGCTGGGAAGCGCAGGAGTTTCTCGGAAAGCACGGCGTTGCTGTCTTCGACCTCGAGCCGTCCGATCTCGATCGCGAAGCATCGTTGCACGAGGCTGCGTCAGGAAGACCGCCTGAGCGCAAATGATCGTCGTCTCTGACACAACGCCTTTGCGGCACTTGATCGCAATTGGCGAAGCCGGTCTTCTCGGAAAGCTGTATGGGACCGTCACCATACCGGCGGCTGTCTGGAACGAACTCCAGGCGGAAAAGACTCCTACGCTCGTCACCACTTGGCTCAAGTTGACACCAGAGTGGTTGTCTATCCAATCCCCGCGCACGCCCGGTCCGGACGATCCGGCGATGGAGTCGCTTGATCGAGGGGAGCGCGAGGCGATCCAACTGGCGATCGAACTCGATGCGGACTTGCTGCTCATGGATGACCGGGACGGTCGTGCCTTGGCTCTCCGGCTCCGGCTCCCGGTAGTCGGTACGTTGGGTGTGCTCGAACGGGCCGACTCCCTCGGCCTGCTGGCGGATTTCCCGGCGACCGTTTCGGACCTGGAAGCCAGCGGCTTTTACATGTCGGCGCGGCTTCACGATTCCATCCTGGAGCGTCATCGGCTCCGCCATAAGTCCGATCGCTAGCAACCGGCCCCGCCGCTGGTAACGCCCGGTCAACCGGTTACCGTCACCCGCGCGCCTTCGAGCGCCCGTTTTGTCTCTCAACCAGAAGGAAACAAACCATGGAAAACCTGTTTTGCGATTTCTGCTCGGCGAAAGCGCCGGCGTGGTGCTATCCCGCAGCGAGCTTCATCGCCATGACCATCGGGCCGCTGGTCTCGGCCAGCGAGGGCGGATGGGCCGCCTGCGACGAATGCCATCGGCTGATCGCGGCTGACAATCGCGAAGACTTGGCGCAGCGGTCGCTCTCCACGTTGATCGAGGCTCACCCGGAAATGGCCTCCGTACAGGGTGAGTTGATTGGCAGTCTGCGCGATCTGCACGCGCGGTTCTTTGCGCACCGATGCGGCGATGCCATCCATGTCGGGATGCCCGAAGGAGCAACAGCAGCAGCGGGGCCGACGAGGAGCGCCACGGATGCGGACTGAGGCGACGCTTAAACTCGGCCATTTCCCACTGCCGCTCGCCGAAGCGTCCCGGATCCGGCGGTTCCTGTGCTTTTCGACCGATGTCGCGAGCGTCCTCGACCCGTGCGTGGGAACGGGAGCAGCGTTCCGCGTCGTCACCGGCGATGCCGCTGTCCGCCGGTACGGCATCGAGCTCGACGCGCACCGGGCCGAGGAAGCGCGCGCGGTCCTCGACGAGGTGATCCAGGGCAATGCCCTCGAAACGCACACGCCGGTCGAGTCGTTCTCGCTCATCTATCAAAATCCGCCGTTCTGTTGGGAAATCGGCCAGGGGCGCAACGAGCGCATGGAGAAAATCTTCCTCGATTGGATTGCCCGATGGATCCGTCCAACCGGCGTGCTCGTCATGGTTCTCCCCTTTGACCGTGTGTTTGATTGCCGGAATACGCTCACCCCTCAATTCCGCGACAAGGCGATCTACCGGCTGACCGAGCCGGAGGCCGCGAAGTACCGCGAGGTTGTCGTGTTCGGCGTTCGCCGCACGCGCCAGGAGCGCGACCGAATGTCGGACGCAGCCATTAGCCAAGGCCACCGGATGCTGGCAGATCTCACGCGACGGTACAACGAAATCCCGGCTTTGGCGGACACGCCGGATCGCACCTACACGGTGCCGCCGAGTTCAGCGGCGCGGCTCGAATACCGCGGTCTTCCCCTCGACCTGGTTGAGGACCTGTTGCAAGCATCACCTGCCTGGAGACAGGCGCAGCGAGTGACGCACGCGCCGAAGACGGAGTTCTTCGGGCGACCATTGACTCCGCTCCACAGGGGCCAACTCGGCCTACTTACCGTTGCCGGGCTGGTCAACGGCTGCGCGGGGACGGGCGCGGATCGTCACGTCGCGAACTGGGAAAGCGTCAAGGTTGTGCAGAGGACAGAGGAAGAAAGCGATCACGGCGAGACCGTAATTCGTGAACGGGAGCGTTTCTCCCAGCGGCTCACACTTCTGTACGCCGATGGCCGTATCGCCCTGCTGACAGAGACGCCACGGACCAAGGAAGGGAAGGACCGTCATGAAGAACGCACACCTGCGAATGGGGAAGCTGACGTTCGTCCGGCAGACACGTGACACCATCACCAACGTCTCCGTCCGGTTGGACCGGCTGGTCGCGGAGGTTCCCGAGCAACGGTCAGCCGACCTTCACCTGGTTTCCGTATTTGGCGGCGACCAGGAGATCAGCGCGATGCTGGCGGCGGCTCACGAAGGGCTGCGCCTCCAGGTGGACCTCACTGATTGCCAGTTCTTCGGCTCAGTGGGTGAAATGCCGATCATCTACCGATCCTCGCTACAGGTGCCGGGGCGGAAACGGCCTGTCCGTCACGCCGTCATGCTGTCGAAAGTGTTCTTCGAAACCACACTTGGAGCGAACGCGGACGCGCGAAGAACGGTACTCTATGACGACTCGCCGGACTTCGTTCTGCACCGCCTGGCCGTGCGATTTGGGTTGCCTGTGCTGCCGGAATGGGGCGGCTGGTTTCACGGTGAACTTCACCGGCGGGGCCTGACGGAGCCGCTGGTTGGCCTCAACTGTTCGCCGATTGCGGTCAAGGGCACGAAACTGCGGATGCTGCGAATCCTCAGTCAAGGGCTGCGCCGGAAGGCGATCGAGATCCCGCCGGAATTCGCGCCGAGTGCGGCGGTTCAAGTGGCATAGCCGCCATCCATCCACGTTCTTCATCCACCACAGCAGGAGTTCTCCAATGACCGGAACGCCCTCATCGATCTCGGATTATTTGCGGACTTACGGCCCCTCACTCAGCGAGCGCGTGCTGCAGCAGTTCCCGGCGCTCCACACGCCCGGCGACGAGCCTTGGCCGGCGCTGGCACGGCTGAAACGGCGGCCCTTCCCGGCTCAGACTCTGGCCATCATGGGCATCGTGAAGCGGTGGCAGGAGTCGCGCAGTGCGGCGGCCATCGCCGAGTGCGGCACTGGCAAGACGCTCATCTCGCTCGGCAGCGTGTTCACATCGGCGAACGGACGGCCGTTCACGTGTCTGGTCATGGCGCCGCCGCAGCTGGGCGAGAAATGGGCTCGCGAGTGCTTTCTGACGGTGCCCGGCGTGCGGGTGTTCCTCATCGACGGCGTGCGGAACGGACTTGGATCGAACGGATTCGCCGGCGTCAATGAAGTCCGCCTCCGCAATGGACGCGTGATCCGCGAGGGCCTGAGGACCACTCTCAGCGATCTGCGCCTCGCCAAGACCCACCGCTCGGCGCTGGCTCGATGGCGCGCGCAGGTGCAGGCGCCGTCGATCTGGATTGTGTCGAGGGAGCGCGCCAAGCTCGGGTACTTCTGGCGGCACGCCTACCGGACGCCGTCTTCGGGACCCTATCAGGGCAATGTCGTAAACCCCGACACCGGGCAGCCGGTGATTCTCGGCGACGATCAACTCCGGCGCTCCGACTTCCGCAAGATCAAGTTTGCCGAGACCGTACTGGCTGACGGACCGAACGGTCGCAAGCCGTTCTTCAGCCCCCTGTGGCAGGCGGACAACGCGAAGATCCACCGCATGGCGCCGATCGAGTTCATCCGGCGCTACCTCGATGGCTTCTTCGATTACGGAATCGCCGACGAAGTTCACGAGCTAAAGAGTGGCGAGACGGCGCAAGGCAATGCGCTGGGGACGCTCGCCGCAGCTTGCGACCGTACGGTCGTGCTCACCGGCACGCTTCTGGGCGGCTACGCCGACGAGCTGTTTATGATCCTCTACCGCCTCGATCCTCGGGCCATGAAAGGGGACGGGTTCGACTACGGCGAGTCTGGCATACGCCAGTTCGCGGAGACCTACGGTGTCCTTGAAAAGGTCACCACGATTGAACCATCAGACAACGCCTGCTCAAAGGCGAAGGCGACAACCACAGTAAAACGGCGCCCCTGAGCGTCGCCGCTGCTGTTCGGCAAGTACCTCATGAACCTGGCGGCGTTCGTCTCTCTCGAAGATATCTCCGACGCGCTTCCGCCGTATCAGGAGGAGGTGGTGCCGGTGGAAATGGACCCGGCGCTCAAGAAAGCCTACGCGGATCTCGAGGACTCTGTTCGCGCGGCGATTCGGGACAACCACGGGAACGCGTCGGTGCTCAGCACCGCGATGAACGCGCTGCTGCTTTATCCGGACCGGCCTTTCGGATTGGGCACGCTCTATGGCAGCCGGACGAACGACGACGGCCAGCGCGAGCGGTTCGTGATCGCCGAACCCGCGGACCTCCCACAGGAGTTCGTCTACGCGAAGGAGCGGCGGCTGATCGAGGAGATCAAGAGTGAGCTGGCGCTGGGCCGCAAGGTTCAGGTGTATGCCGTTTTTACCCAGAAACGCGACGTGACGCGGCGGCTCCAGGAATTGCTGCGCAAGGAGGGCATTCGCGCCGAGGTGCTGACATCGGCTGTGCCCCCGGAGCAGCGGGAAGCCTGGTACGAACGACAGCGGCGAAACGGCACTCAGGTATGCATCGGGCATCCGATTCTCACGATGACCGGACTGGACCTCTGGGAGTACGTGTCCATCTTCTTCGTGCAAACAGGCTACTCGACTTATGTTTTGCGGCAGGCGAGCCGGCGCAGTTGGCGGATCGGGCAGAAGCGTCCAGTGCGTGTCGCGTTCTTCGCGTATTCGCAGACGGCCCAGGAAAGCTGCTTGCGGCTCATGGGGCGGAAACTCCAGGTTTCCCTGGCGATGGAAGGCCGGCTGACGTGCGACGGACTCCAGGGTATGGAAGACGATGACGACGTCCTGACCGCGATGGCCCGCGAGTTGGTCACGCGCCAGGGTGTTGGAGACGCGGCAGCGGCCGTCTGGGAAAGCATTCAGATCGACCGAAAGGGTGCGATACCGCAGTTGGCGGAGACCGGCGCCGAGGCGCCGTCACCTGGGCCTGACGTACTTGTTGATCGCGCGACCGACGAGCCCTGGCTACGCCCCGGCGGGCCGACGGTTCAACTGTCGCTCTTCTGAGCGCCGGGGGCTTGTTCAACAGGAGGTGTACGATGGCGGCGGCCTTGTCATACACGCGCGAGGCGGAGTCGGTGTTCGATCTGGGCGAGCGGCTTGCGGCGTTGCTCAAGGACGCGGAGCAGGAATCGCCCGGTGGCCAGTTGCGCGAATCCGCCCGCGAGCGGGTCGCGGACGTGATCGAGGCTCTTCGGCATCGAGTCGTTCGAAAGGCTGAACGCGACCCACGTTCGCTGTTCGATCTCGACGATCGGCTGATCGAATTGATGGACTTGGCCGAAGACGCCGCGGAGCCGGGCGGCGAACTCCCGCAGGAGCTCGTTGACGAGATCAACCATTACATCGAAGCCTTCCGGACGAAGGTTGATCGCGTCGCCGGATACGTGCGCTGGCAGGAGTCGATCGCGCGGATCTGCGGTGAGGAGGTTGATCGACTGTCGGCACGGAAGCGAGCGGCTGAGGCGCTGGTGTCCCGCCTGAGGACAATGCTGTTGGCGTTCATGATGTCACGCGGCTTGCGGAAGCTCGAAGGTGAGAAGGCGAGCATCGGGATGCAGGCGAACAGCACACCGTCTCTGGTGATCGACGACCCGGCCCAGATCGGCGAGGAGTTTTGGGAACGAGACCTCCGCTTTAGCAAAGCGGAATTGCGGGAGATCGTCTCCCTGTTACCAGAAGGTGAAACGCGGCGACGGCTCGAACGGACCATCGGTCGCGATGGCTGGGAAGTCCACGTTTCCTCGGTTCGCGCGGCGTTCGCGAACAACTCACCGGTCGCCGGCGCGCGGCTTGTCAAGGGTCATCACGTGCGGATTCGCTGAAGGAATCGATAGTCTCGTGCGCGGCCGTCATGTGTTCTTTAAGCCAAGCCGGGCCAGTTATTCAACCGGATGGCCCATCGCAGTGGCGTTGTCACGGACTCGGAGGTCACGTGTGACGATGACCAGAAGGGCGGGCGGGTCGCCCAATGATTCTGCGGTCGCGAGATGAAGGGCGTCCAGCGTGCGGATCGGTTCCACGGGAAAGGGGCGTCTGGCGCGGGTAAGGATCGGTTCAGTGACGCCTACGATGTGGCAACGCCGGGCGAACCTCTGGAGAGTGAGCAGTACTGCCTGATGCTGCTGTGCGGTGACCCTCCCCGAGAGGTGTGCGCGAAGAACGGCGCGGCTGGCTTCAGTAATCGTGAGAGCCGATGTGACCCGCTGACCCTTGGCACGAATGGAGGCTTTCGCGGCCGCATCGCCCTCGAGCACTGCTGCAACCAAGGCGCTTGATTCGATGTAGCGCCTGGCGGTCCCGCCCCTGGCGGCAGGTGAAGGCCGCGGGGTACGGCGCGGACTTGCCTTAGCCTTCGTCACGGTCGCTATCAACTAGGGCGGCTGCCGTACCCACAGGAAGCCGAATCTCGGGGCAACCTTCCAGGGGGTCACCGTCCTCAACCGGCGGCGTGATCACGCCAGAGGCCACGAGTTGGTCGAACTGGCCAATCCGGTCGTGACGCCCTGCGGCCGGGGGGACAAGTTCGGCCACAGCCCGCCCATGGGCAGTGACGATGATACGTTCGCCCGCCTCCATTCTCCGAATGTACCGACTGAGGTTGTCTTTCAATTCGCGTATGCCAGTCTCCATACACGAATTATAGCCATATGTGGCCACATTGCAAGCACAGCTCCGCAAGGGCTGGCAACGGCATTCGGCTGGGTCTGAATGACGTTCGCCGCTGACAGCCGGTAGCGATCATCCTTCCGTTTTTTCTTCCTCAAAGTGAGTTTCGATGATACGTTCCACCGAAGAGTTTCGATCTACGTTCAAAGCGGCCCGTCGTGCGGGAACGCCGCTCGTTGCCGTCCGCACCGCGGACCCGAGCAGCGCCATGGCGCAGGTCGCCGCAAGCTTGGGCACGAACGGACATGCGCCGATGATCTCCTGGGATATCCTCGGCGGTCTCGTTGGGCGCAACGACGCCGGCAAAGAGGCGACGATGCAAGCATTCGGCGAGAACGCATCGGCGATGTCGCCGCCCGACCTTTTTCTCGCGCTCCAGCGCGGCACCGCGCAGAACAGTTTCGCGGACGCCGTCGTGTGCCTCCTCAATCCGCAGCGGATCTGGGAGCAGGTGGACGTGCTCCAGGGCATCTGGAACCTGCGGGACACCTTCAAGGTCGGCGGACAAACGCTCGTCCTGGTGGCCACGCCAGGAGCGGTCCTTCCAGTCGAGTTGCAGAACGACGTGATGGTGATCGACGAACCTCTGCCTTCGCCGGAGGACCTCCACAAGCTGGTCATCGAAACGTTCGAGGCTGCGGAACTCGACCCGCCCGACGACGCGCTCGTCACCAGGGCGGTCGACGCGCTGGTGGGGCTGGCGGCGTATCCGGCCGAGCAGGTCCTGGCGATGTCGATCACGAAGAAAGGGCTCGACCTGGAACGTCTCTGGGAGCGCAAGCGACAGGCCGTGGAGCAGACGCCCGGACTGAGCGTTTGGCGCGGCGGCGAGACCTTTAATGACATCGGCGGGTGTCACCAGATAAAACGTTTCTTGAAAGCCGTGTTGCACGGCGAGGAAGCGCCGCGCGTGATTGTGTTCGTGGACGAGATCGAGAAGGCGTTCGCCGGCACCGGCACCGACATGTCCGGCGTCAAGACGGAAATGACCGGCACCATACTGAGCTGGATGCAGGATCGCGGTGCGGATGGAGTCGTGCTGTTAGGCCCGGCAGGATGCGCCAAGTCGGCCGCCGCTAAGGCCGCCGGCAACAGCATCGGTATTCCGACGATCGCCTTCGACCTCTCCGCGATGCAGAGCTCGCTTGTTGGAGGCTCCGGCGAGCGGTTGCGCGCCGCGCTCCAAGTAGTCGATGCGATCTCGCAGGGGCGTAGCTTGTGGATCGCGACCTGCAATTCGATCACGAGCCTGCCGCCGGAACTGCGCCGGCGATTCACGCTGGGCACGTTCTTCTTCGATCTGCCTTCCGCGGAGGAGCGCAGGTCGATCTGGGAAATCTACCTCAAGCGATGGAACCTCAGAGGGGACCTGCCGAAGGACGAGGGGTGGACCGGCGCTGAAATCCGGGAGTGTTGCCGGAAAGCATGGCGATTGAAGCTGTCGCTGAAGGAGTCGGCGGAGTATATCGTTCCGATCACCAGGTCTGCGGCGGATCAGATCGAGGCGTTGCGCCGTCAGGCTTCCGGCCGCTTTCTGAGCGCCAGCAACCCTGGCGTCTTCTCGGCGGACCAACCGGTGGCGGCTGTCGCCGGCAAACGGGCGTTCCGGGCTACAGAAACAGAGTAGAGCGGCGACGGAAAGAGGCACAAGTTGAGCAAATACGTGGCGACAACGATTTCGGTGACCGATGAGCAACACCTTGTCGGCGCCCTGCGGCAACTCGGCTACAACCCGGAAGTGTGCCGTGAGGGCCGAGCGCTCGTCGGTTACATGGGGGACGAACGCGCCGAACGCGCGCAGGTCATCATCCCGCGGCGGCAGTTGGATTCGGCGTCCAACGACATCGGCTTCGCGCGTGACGCCGGCGGCGTCTACCGGGCGATCATCAGCGAGTACGACCGGGGCATTGGCTTCGACACGGCTTGGCTCGGCCGGGTGTCCCAGGCTTACAAAGAGTGCCAGACGATGGCGATCGCGAAGGCCAGGGGTTACGTCTTCTGCGGACGGGAAGTGATCGATACGCGGCAGGGCAAGAAAGTGCAACTGCGGTTTGCCGTGCGCTGAGAGGAGTCGGGCGATGCGGGAAAAGACCGTGACGATTGAAATCGACGAGCAGGGCAACAGCTCGATCGACCTCGAAGGTTTTCAGGGGCAAGGCTGTGCCGAGGTGGCGAAGGCGTTCCAGGGAAGCGACACCGTCAGCGTGACGCGCAACAAGCGAGAGTTTTACGCGCAGGCCTCGGTGGTGAAGGCCAGCCAGAAGCAGGCCTGAGTCACGCGGCGAAGCCGGAGGTCTCCATGTTGGTACACGGATTCATCGAAGGCAGCCGCGTGAACGGACCTGGCCTGCGCGCGGTGGTTCATCTGCAAGGATGCAACCTCAACTGTCCCGGCTGTTTCAACGTGGCCAGCCACCCGTTCACCGGACTCGACCACGACCCGGCGGAGGTGGCTGCATGGGTGGTCCGCGCGAACGGAGTCAGGACCCTCGACGGAGTCACCTTCTCCGGCGGCGAGCCGATGCAGCAGGCGCCTGCACTATTCGATGTGATCGAATCCCTGAGCCGGCGGTTGCCTCAACTGGGCTTCGGAATGTACTCCGGGTACTCGCTGCGAGAACTGGAGGCGGGTCGTTTCCGGACGACTCCCGAGATCGCGCAAACGGCACGACGCGAAGTGTGGGCGAGCATCCGCTCGTTTCTGGACTTCGCCGTGCTCGGCCGCTACGTCGCGACACGGCCCAGCGCGCTCCCTCTCCGCTCCAGCGCCAACCAGGAACTGCTTCTTTTCACAGACCGGTACTGCGACCACGATTTCGCACCACAGGAAGTCGAGGTCCACATAGAGCCTCACGGGCTCGTCCAGGTAACGGGGTTTCCCGTCGCCGGACTGCCCGTCTGAGAACGTCGCGCCCGCCCGGCGCGGGCCCAGTCCACCTGATTCACACACAACCAATTCAAATCCAGGAGGCGCCAGGAATGGCTACCCAAACACAACTCTTCTCGTTCGCTTCAGCGCAGCCGGCTCCCGCGACGGTGGGCGACGGCGGTGGTCAGGAGGCCCCCATCACTGTGTCTGTCACCGATCCCGGTGTGGACCTCGCTCGAAAGACCGTCTGCATCAAGGTTCGGTTGTCCACGATGGGCAACACCCGAAAGGTCTCCACTTCGCAAATCGAGGCGGACGCCGACAAGGATCTCCTCCGAGTGTCGAAGTTTCGACTCGACTCGGCGGAGCTGAAGGCGGTCAACCGCTTCGACGGCGAGATCCGGCGCTTCCTTTACAGCATCTGCCTACCGTTCGAGATCGGGATTCATCTCCTTCCGATCACCGCCATCGAGACCGTCGAAAGCCGGCTCCGGCAATTCGCCGAAGACCGAAAGGAACTGGTAAAGGCGTTCCTCGCTGCCTATCCGAGCCTGTGCCAGGATGCCGCCACCCGGCTCCGCTCGCTGTACAACCCGGCCGATTACCCGCCGGTCGAGGACGCCGAGCGGGAGTTCGGCTTATCGTGGCAATACGTGAGCTTCGGCGTGCCGGACCGGCTCAAGGGCATTTCCAAGGAAGTGTGGGAGCAGGAGCGGGAGAAGGCGGCACAGCGGATGGCCGAGGCCTCGTCGGAGATCCAACTCGTGCTGCGGGAAACGATGGCTAGGCTCGTCCAGCACATGGCGGACCGGCTCAAGGAAGGCACCGACGGCAAGCCGCTCCGGTTCAAGGAAACCACCGTTTCGAACCTGGTCGAGTTCCTGGCGAACTTCGAATTCCGCAACGTCACCGATGACGCCGCGCTCCAGAGGCTCGTGGCCGAGGCGCGCGGGATGCTGCAAGGAATCGACGCCGATGATCTGCGCACCACTGGCGACCTGAGGTCGAACGTGCAGCAGGGAATGGCCGACATCGCCGCGCGGCTCGACTCGATGCTCATGAAGTCCGGCGGTCGCAAGTTCCGGCTCGACGACGGCGAGGAGCAGTTGGCATGACGGCCGACTTCGTCACTGGAATTCTCGCGGGCTTGGAGGATGCGCTCGACGAAGTGCTGTCGCGGGCTTCCGAACCGTGGCTACGGCGAGAGATCGAGGAATTGAGCGCTCAGATCACGGGAAAGCGGGAACTGCTCGAATCCTACTGCACTACCCATCGAGCAATTCAACCATCCGAAGAAAGGACCATCTTATGAGCGCGATAAATGAGCCTGCCAAGGGGCTCTTTTCCAAGTTGGCGCCTTTGCTGCCGCACCGCGCCGTTCTCATCACCATCTCGAAACTCGACGAAGGCGAACAACTCGTCGTCAACGTCTGCCCCCGGCAGATCTCGTCCGGCGAGAACCCGGCCCTGACGACTCCGCTGTGTGTCACCGGCACGGCGGCCGAACTGGACGCCGAACTTGTCCAGCAGATCGCCACATTCGTTGAATCGCACGTGGGATTGAACACCAACCTTGCGGCGATCCAGGCAGAGATCGCGGAAGCCGAGCGGTCCGCCCGCGAGGATGCCGCCAAGCGGAAACAGAAGGTTGTGGGGAACGGCGGCAAGAAGGCCACCCCGGTCGAAGGCGAAAAACCTGACGTTGCGAAGCCGAAGGCACAGCCTCCGCAGAGCATGGGGTTGTTCGACCAGGTGGACGCACTGGCCGCTCCTGCGAGCGAACAAGTGGATTCGACTGAGGCGCCGAGCGCGCCGGCGAACACGGCGGCGGACGCCAACTGAAACAGAGAGAGAGGTTCACATGGCACTGACCGTCACCAAGCCCGTCAGAGAATTCCTTTTCTCAGGCGTTCGCTTGCCAGATCCAAACAAAGCCATGACCGCCGACGATGTCCGCAATTTCTATTGCGGGACGTATCCGGAACTAGCGACCGCAGTCGTGAATGGTCCGGAGGCGATCGGCAACAAGCTGCGCTACTCGTTCGACCGCGCCGTCGGAAGTAAGGGGTGAAAACGGATGCGCCGCCGCGGTCGTCGCTACGAGGAAGCCCTGCGCGAGTTGGAGGCGGTAGCGCAGGGCTTCGAGTTCCCGAATGCAAAGGGCGTCCAGCCCACCGCTCTGATGAGGTTCACAAAACACACGGAATGGCAGAAGGCATCCGACTTGATCATTCAAGCGCTCCAAGGTTCGTTGCATCGACGCCTCGTGACGCCGCCGATCTCGGCGCCCGCCGGATGGTTGCCGCCGGTGGTTTGATGGCGCCCGGTTCGGGACTCACGATTCCACGGCTGGAAGGCGTCCCGAGGGAGCAGCAACTCTGGCATGGGTCCGAGGTGGCAGCTCGCGTGGCGTCTACACTCCTAAAAGCGGGGATAGTATCCGCGGAGGAGTGGTCAGCCAGCGATGGCAATCCGTTCGCGTTCCTCAAGCGATCCTTGGATCGCTGGGGGGCGGATCACTCCGGAGGGGAGATCGCAGCCCATTTCCAACTCAGTGTGACCTTGTCCACGAGCTTGGATCACTTCGACGGGCGTCGTCGGGATGACAACGCCGCTTCTGATCTCATCTTTCTGATCCTTGAGCCGGAGTCCGCGGGGTACGTTGTCCTCGGCCCAACACTTCGACTGCTGGAGGCCGAACATCCGAGACTGCCGGTCACATTCGCCTCACTGTTCCTCGGAGCGCTCAACCGGTGGATCCGCGCCTTCGACTATCGGGATGCGCTGGAGCGCGTCGAGATGCAGCGCGAGTGGTACGAGTCCGATACGGAGGATGACTCGGAGATCGAGTTGCCGGATATCGAGCGCAGCATTCCCGCGTGCATGAACCGACGTCCACTCTCCCGCAGGACCGTCGAGCGGATGCTCCCACGGGTACGCGACCGGGTAGCGAGGCGACTGCTGATCCGCGTTCTCGATCTGGATCAGACATCAAGGAAAGCGGACCGTCCTCACCTCGACGAGCGGACCGGTGACATCCTGTCCGATTCAGGCGAGGCTCTGCCGGCGCTGCTTGCGGTGTTCGAGAAGCAGGATGCGATTGAGGGGCAGTTCGACGAGGCTTCGCAAACGATGTTGGAGTTGACGCCGGAGCCAAACCTCATCGTGCCCCTCGACGGAACGAACGAGGTCAGCGCAACCAGGGCCTTTGATGTCCTTGCAGTTTGTTGTGAAACGCTTGCCTGCGCGAGCCGCTTAATCAAGATGATGCCGGGGCGGGAGTAGATGGGATGACTGCGCACGTGGATATCGGTGGCAGCGAAACGCTCAGCCTGAAGGGCGCGCTGATGGTGTACCAGGGCCGCAGCCGCGGGTTCGTCTCCTGGCATGAGGCGAGGCACGCGTCCGACGGTACGCCGTTTCTCGGCGAGGCACAGCCATTGACTTTAGACTTCTTGAACAACCTGGCGGCCGGGCTTGGTTCTCGAACCCCGGTCGAAATCCTGCCGGAAAACGTGCTCGTCAGAACGGCGGAGACGATCGTCTGGTGGACGCCCGCGACGCATCGGACCATGTTCTTTCGCGGTGCTGACGAGTATGCGCGAACGCTGTCCGGGAAGCGGTTTCCTCAGCCTGCACTGGTGTGGCGGGTGACGGGCCAGGATCTCTTTCTCCGGGCGCTGAAACACAATCGCGGGCCGAACGCTGAGACGCAGTTGATGGTGGCGCCCTATTGGAACGTGCGTGGCGAGGACGGCTACACATGCCAAGGTACGATGCGCTCGCCGGACGACACCGGTGTCGCGTCGATCGCGCTGTGGGAGAGGGCATTCTATCAAAGTGAGTTCACGCACCAACTCGGCGCACGGCGGCTGACGATGCATCGGGACGGATTCCTGGGCCTGTGGGGCAGCCTCGCCGACAATCCGGCGCCGTTTCCGGCGCGACACCTGGTATCGGCGAGTGAGTCCCTCTTGGGATTCGTGACCCGCGAGCCGCGCTGAGGAAGATCCAACATGCACACTTTGTCTCCGGACCTGCTGCGAAGGACCGTGCGGGTGCTGGTCGTCGGCTGCGGCGGCAACGGGACCGCGATCGCCGCCGGACTGCCGTATCTGCACCAGGCGATGCTGGTGGCAGGTCACCCCGGCGGCCTGCACGTCACCGTGATGGACGGCGACATCATTTCGCCGGCGAACTGCGCCCGGCAGCCGTTCTGCCGATCCGAGATCGGGCTCGCGAAGGCGGTCGTTGTGGTGAGCAGGCTGAACCTGTTCTGGGGACTCCGTTGGACGGCGGTTCCGGAGTACTTCTCGTCCAGAACGAACGTCTCGGAATTCGACATCGTGATCGGCTGCGTGGACACTCGCGCGGCGCGGGCGCTGATCCGGAAACAGATTGAGGGCTGGCGCAGTCGCGTCGGGTACTACCTCGACCTGGGCAATTCTTCCGACACGGGTCAGTTCGTGCTGGGGCAGCCCTGGAACGCTCGAAACCGCCGCTCAACGCAGCGGCTGAGGATCGCTCCCGAGATCTTACCGGAGATCGTTGAGGAGCGTCTCGATGAAGGCGACGGGCCGAGTTGCAGCGCTGCGGAGGCGCTTGAGCGGCAGGTCCCTTTTGTCAACCAGGCCCTCGCGTACCACGCGCTGGCTTTGCTGAGTCGACTCTTTCGAGAGGGCCGGATTGAACACCACGGTGCCTTCGTGGATGTCGCCCGGAACCGAGTGCAGCCTCTACCGATCAGCCCCGAGCTTTGGCGAAGGATGCGTCGCCGCGGATTGCGCTCGCGTACTGCACGAGATCAGACGCCGGGCGGAGATGGAGAAGCATCTGGTCCGGGTCGTCAAAGTTAATGCCGATCAGGTCACCTGCCGTAGTCAGGTCCTGCGGATACTCCTCATCGAGCACGACGCGAAGCCCGTCCGGATGCTCCTCGATGAGAGCTTTCTTAACGTCCGCCGGAATCGGCTTGCGTTTCAAAGCCATACACTATTCCTTCCATTATTTTCAGCCAGAAGCCTCGACGCAGTGCGCGACTTCCCCGCAGTATCTCAGCACGCCTGCGAGCCACCGCTTCCTGTGGTGGCCACGGACGACGCGACCGATGAACCCCAGCCTCGACGCCACGTCGTCACGGTTCCGGCGAATGTCCTCCCGCCGGACGGTCCCGTGCAGCGTCATGAAACGGGTCATGTCGTCCGGCCGCGTGAACAAATAAGTGGCACGGCCCGCCTGCGGCACCTCCGATACAAGCGCCCGCGGTAACAAAAACAAATACTCGTCCCGAAACAGGAGCCACTTCTGGCACAGCCTCCGGAGCTGTTCGAAGTAGTATGGCTCATAATCCGCACGCCAACTCACGTGTTGCGGTTTGAGTTGCGGCGACACGTGCAACTCGTCGAACCAGCTCTGTATCGTCGAGTGCTCGACGGGCGCCTTCTCGACCAGCGCCCGCGCTCGCTCGACGACTACGGCATGTTCGCCGAGCAACGAGTGGATGGCGCGGGCTCGCTCGATGTCGGCTCCGATTCCGTCTGGTGCGACAACACGAGTCCTCGACGGTAACGCTACCAGCCACTTCCGCAACACCCACTCCCCGTTCCCGAGCACGTACTTGCCGCTACTGACGAACGTAGCGTCGACCTCGATCCGACTCCGCAGCCAATGACGCCATTGATTCCAGGTGGCGTCCCACGCGATGCCCGGAAGCAGGCTGCGGTCGATCCAAACCTCGATTCTCCGTCGTGGGTCCAGGCAGATCATCCGGTCCGCTTCGAACTCGCAGCTCCGCAGCAGCAGCGAAACCTTCCGCTGAACCATCTCCGGCCTGTGCTTTAGAATCCGGTCGGCGAAGAACGCCGAACGATCGTCCGAAAATCGACCTTCCACCCGGATTGCGCCGAATCCGCCGAAAGGAAACACCGGCGGCGCTTGATCATCCCGCCGAAGCGAGTCGTAACAGAACCGCAGTTCCGGGCTGGCGAGAATGTTGAACGCTCGCTCCACGCGAGTTCGCTCGGCGTCGAGCACACCGCGGAGTCCGAATTCGACGTTGCGCACTCGCCATGCCATCCGCAGGTCGACTGCAGATGCGGTATCCCTAGCGCCAAGAATCTCGTACAGAGTCCGCGCGATGTCAAGACCGTAGAAGTACCTACGAATTGCGTCTCCACCAACAAACAAAACCTTCGGGCTACCATCGCTTGGAGATATGTCCGCCCGAACGAGGAACTCGCCGGACGTGCCAGCGCGCCACTGGTAGCTGCGAGGTCAGGATTGTCGAGCGTGTCTGGTAACGATCCTCGCAGATCTCCCAGAAGTCGCGCCGCTCGGTTTCGCTCAGCGGCGCCATGGCCCAGTCGTCGATCACCAGCACATCGATGCGGCTCAAGCGCGCCAACAAACTGCGTAGACTGCCGTCGGCGCGGGCGATGACGAGATCGCGGAACAGCGCCGCGGCACGCGTGTAGAAGGCCGAGTAACCATCGCGGCACGCTTTCTGCGCCAGGGCGCACGCGACGAAACTCTTGCCCACGCCGGTCGGCCCGAGCACGAAGATGTTCTCGTGCTGCGCGGCCCAAGCCGACTTCTGCGCCAGCGCTCGGATCACGCTCTTGTCCAGCCCGCGCGCCGCCCGGTAGTCGATCTCTTCGACGCAGGCCCCTTTCAGCTTGGCGGCGTGCAGCCGCCGTGCCAGCGCCTGGTTCTCGCGCCACGTCCATTGCTGATCCACCAGTAAGCCAAGCCGTTCGAGGAAGCTCAACTCCCGCGAGGCCGGATCCTGCTCCTGCGCTTTCAAGGCGTCTACCATGCCGGTCAACCGCATGGCCGTCAGTTTTTCCATCATCGGTTCTTGCAGCATGATTGGTCCTTACTCGAAGTACCCGGCTCCGCGGATATTGTTGTGTGGCGGCGTGGAAGAGGGCGGCGGCGAGGAGGGCGGTGATTGGTCGAGCGAGTTTCTCAAGATCGATTCGACACTTTTATAACGGCACGCCCCCGTTAGCAGCGCTCGTTCGGCAGCCGCCTCCACGCGTTGCGCCGAGTATTTCTGTGCCAGCCGGATGATGCCCAGGCAACCGCGAGAGCCCATCTCCGGGTGCGGCTTGTCGGCCATGATCCGCTCGAACAGCCGGGCCGTGTTCGGACCGATGGTCTGTGCCCACTGGACCATGCGTGAAGGCGTCCACTCCAGGTGCGCGCGATGGCTGTTGGGGCGATGCTCATGATTGGTGATGGCCTGCCCGCGCCCACGGCTGCGCAAGTGCGAAGCCACACGCGCACCCTTGTGCAGGATCTCCACCGTGGTGGGCGTCGAACGGATCTCGACGATCTCCTGCACCAGGTTGTAGGGCACGCTGTAGAGATTCGAGTCGAAGGCGACGTGATAATCGATGTTCACGCGCGCACGCGACCACTCGCTCAGGTCGAACGTTTCCATCGGGAGAGGCTTCAGTGCCGGTTTGTCGATCGCTTCGAACACCGTGGCCCGGCTACCGTCCTTCTTGCGGAACGGACGATGGTTCAGCTTCGCAGACCGGTTGAGCACCGAGACGATGCGGGCCAATCAACTGCGGCTGTACTTTTCCTCGGTGGCCTATGTGCTGATGTGTGCGCTGCGGCGACTGGCCTTGCAGGGCTCCCCATGGGCCGAAGCGCAGTTGGCAACGATCCGGCTGCGACTGTTGAAAATCGCCGCCCGCGGTGCAGGGGGTGACAGCGCGACGCATCTGGGTTAGCTACAGCAGTGCGTATGCCTGGCGTAGCCAGTTCGAGGCCGCCTTTGCGGCCCTCCGGCGCTGAGGGGCCGCGCCAGGCGTTGCAAACAAATGAATCGAGGAAGCCGGTTTTTCCACAAACGGCCAAACCACGCCTGGCATGCTCGTCACAACCGCGAACGGAACCGACAAACCTCAAGCCGGAGGGCTCGGAATGGCTCGTCGCACACACGGCCAACCACCTACAATCAAAACTTAAGCTAATGGCGAGCCTCAACAGACTCTCGAACCTGGTTTGCTCAGTTCTTGTGAGATAAGCGGGCTAGAGCGAGCGGGCTGGAGAGACGTTCTTCGAAATAGTTGAAAAAAAGCAACTTTTCGATTTTCGTTTTGTGATTCGGGGCCGAATTGACGTCTGTCGGAACCAGGAGCCAGAATGGAAGTTCTGATATGGAGCGACCTGTCAAGCCCACGGGTCTGACGGTTTGAATTCCGGGCCGGTTTTCCTCTGCAAAGCGGGAAACCGGCCCTTTGGTTTTGGATAGCAGTGCCGATGACAGCGAAGCGGCTATGGCGACGATTGATCACTCTGATATACGCGGGTCGAAACCGCAGGGTCATGATCCGTCGGGAGCTGCCTCGGACTAAACGCGCGGGTTGGGCCGAAGCCGTTCCGCATAGAACGTAGGAGGGTTCTCCTTTTCGTGGGCCCCTCACTGTCACCGGCGCTACTGTCCAGAATTCCACGGTGGTTCAGGCCGCTTGCGCGAGCTTGTGTTGTTGTTCGGTTTTGACGGCGATTGCCCACACAAATCCCAGCAACTCCCGTCCCAGCGCGGTGATGATCTGATTCTTGTTCTTTCCGCGTCCGGCGAGCTTTTGTAGCGGCTGTGCAAGCGCTGCTGCGCCTTCCAGGCCATCTGTTTGGTTCCCTCATCCAAGGCAAGGTTTTTCTGTCGCCGTAGCAGAAAGCCCGTCACATTGGGCCGGTGTTGGTAGGCCCAGGAAGCCTCGACCACCACTCTTCGCAGATGAGCGTTTCCGGTCTTGGTGATCGCCCCGCGCTGAATGTGAGTGCCGCTGGAGTGCTCGCGGGAGACCAAAGCCGGAGTAGCCCATCAGCTGCCGCGGACTTTCAAAGCGCGATAGCGACCCCAACTCGGAGACGATGGTGGCGGCCGTTGTCTGAGCCACTCCGCGCAGCGCCTGCAGGGCTTCGATCACAGCGCGCATCGAAGGAGGCGCTTGTTCGACGGCTTCGGCAATCGCCTTCTCCAGGCGCAGAATGCGGTCCGAGCAGTGATCCACTTCCTGGACGTAGTCGGCAAAGGCGGCTTCCAGCGCCGATTGGTCGAAGCGCACGTGGGTCTTAATCCATTCCAGGTGTTTCTTTGTCCAGGCTTTCATACCCTCTGGCGCCCTTTGCCCGTGGCGCAGGAGGAACTTGGCGAGCCGATGGCGGGCGCGGAGTTGATCCTTCTTGGCCGCCTCGCGGGCACGGACCACATCGCGCAACGCTTCGTGCGCGGCATCGGGAACCCACACGGCGGTGAGATCGCCGGCGCGATAGCAGCGGGCCAGTTTCTCCGGCGTCGCGGCGGTCGGTCTTGATGCGGTCGCCGGCCTTGGTGGGCACCAACGTGGGGCGATCACTTCGCAGGCTACGCCCAGTTGGGTGAGTTGCCAGTACAGGACATAGCCGGTGGGGCCAGCTTCGTAGCAGACCTTCAGATCCTTCACCGGACCCAGTTTGCCGATCAACTTGCGGATCGATTCCAGGCGGTTGGCAATGATTCCCAGCGAGCGGACTTCGCCGCCGGGCTCGGCCACCGCCACGGCGATCGTGGCGGCATGGACATCCAGACCTACAAAGCGTACTTTAGACATTTGCGACCAACTCCTCTCGTGTGCGGCTCTGCGCCGTGGGGTTCACCTCTTCGCAGCGTAACCCGCGCTACCGCGAATCGGTGGTTGGTCGCTCCATCTTGACTAAATTAAACCTAGTCAATTTTCGCCTTGTATTCGTAGTAGTACTGTTACTTTTTGATTTTTTCGGTCTGCCCTTGTGGTATTCGTGAAGGAGCGTTACGTCTGGAGAGGGAGAATCCACATTCAAATGGTCAACATAACGAGGAGGGACGAAGCTAGGCTTCGGTTTCTTAAATGCGCGGCGGCACCCGCCTTGCTGATGATGGTTCCCAGTGCGGCGAACGCCGCGTTTATCGGGGCCTTCGATCCGGTTAACTGGACTTTCACGAACTCGTCCGGAGGGGACGGATTTGTCGATTCGACCGGTGCGCCAGGTTCCATTTTCGTGCAGGGAGCCGACAACCTGGCTACCGGCAACAATGCGGACTACACCATTACGCTTGGAGCGTCAGGAAGTTGGTCGTTCAACTGGAGTTACCAGCGGTTCGACATCTCCGCAGGTTATGACTTTGGCGGGTATTTGCTGAACGGCGTATTCAGTTCCCTTGCGACTGAAACATCGTCGGGCAGCGTAGGTCCGATCGCTGTTCTCGCGGGTGACACCATCGGCTTCCGCGTCAGCTGCTCAGATTGTGATTTGGGGCGGGAAGAATCACCATCAGCAATTTCGTCGCTCCCGAGGGAGTTCCGGAACCAAGCACGCTGGCGTTGATGACCTTGGGCCTAGCAGGGTTGGCGGCAGCGCGCCGCCGCCGCAACGCCAATTAGTTTCTCCATGTCCGCTCCGACCGTTCTGAGGCGGAGAGCGGCTAAGGTAGTCCTCATCGGCTTCGATGCGGCAGACTGGAATCTAATCCATCCACTGCTGGATGCGGGCCAGATGCCGCATCTGGAGCGCTTTGTGGAATCCGGGGTCATGGGAAACCTGGCCTCGCTTCAGCCCATGCTCTCGCCGATGTTGTGGACTTCCATAGCCACGGGGAAGCGCCCTTACAAGCATGGAATCCATGGCTTCGTCGAGCCTGATCCGTCTGGACAATCGCTGCGCGCCGTTTCCAGCACCTCGCGAACCACGAAGGCTCTTTGGAACATCCTTTCTCAGGCCGGACTGCGCACCGCCGTCGCCGGCTGGTATGCTGGCCATCCGGTGGAGCCTATTCTTGGCGTAGCCGTTTCAGAGCATTTCCCCAAACCGGTGGGCGGCCTTCAAGATGCCTGGCCCGTGCCACCGGGCATGGTTCACCCGCCCGAACTGGCGGAGACGCTCGCCGAGTGCCGCGTCCATCCGGAAGAGATTGACGGCTATTCGCTGCTGCCCTTTGTCCCGCAGGCCGCGACGATCGACCAATCGAAGGACTCCCGGCTGGGAGCCTTGGCCACGGATCTGGCGGAATGCCTGTCGACGCATGCGGTCACCACCTGGATGATGGAGAACACCGAGTGGGATTTCTTGGCTGCCTATTTCCCAGCCATTGATCACCTGGGTCATAAGTTCATGTATTATCATCCGCCCCGGATGGAGTGCATCTCGGAGGAGGAGTTTGAACTCTACCGCAACGTGATGGCCGAGGCGTACCGGTTCCACGACCAGTTGCTCGGGCGAATCTTGGAACTGGCGGGTGAAGACGCTGCCATCATTCTCTGCTCCGATCACGGCTACCACAGTGATCACCTGCGGCCTGCCTTTACGCCGAACATCCCATCCGGGCCGACGCGCTGGCACAGGCCATACGGTATCTTGGCCATGCGTGGGCCCGGCATCCTTTCCGACGAACGCATCTTTGGCGCGTCGCTTCTGGACATCGCCCCGACCGTGCTTCACTTGTTGGGCCTTCCTGTAGGCGCCGACATGGATGGGCGCGTGCTGGCCCAGGCCTTCGCCGATCCTCCCGCAAACATCCCCGCTGTTCCCTCCTGGGACCATATCCCCGGCGACAGCGGTCAACATCCCGTGGAATCGCGGCAGGACCTGTGGGATGGTGCGGCCGCCTACGACCAGTTGGTCGCACTCGGATATGTATCGGCCCGGAGCGAAAGCGTTGCCACCGATATCCGGCGTGCAGAGCAGGAAGCGCAGTACAACTTGGCAGTCGCGTTCATCGATGGCGGGCGTGTGGCCGAAGCGATTCCGGTGCTCGAGCGCATATACAAGGAATGCCCGGAGAACTCCCTCTACGGCCTGCACCTCGCTACCGCATATCAGCGGCAGGGCAGCTTGCGCGATGCCCGCCGAACGGCTGAGGCCGTAATTGCGCGTAGCCAGGACGAGAATGCGGAGCCATTCGGCCGGCCTCGCATGGCAGAGCCACCGGGAAAGAGCACGGAGGGGCCGCGTCTTGAGCCGCAGGTAGACCTCCTGCTTGGGATGCTCGACCTGGACGAAGGCAAGGCGGAATCGGCGATGCAACATTTGCAGCGCGCCCAGGCCTCCAACAATGCCCCGCCGGAGACCTTTTGCGTGATCGGGCAAACCTTGGTGAAGATGAGCCGGTGGGTGGATGCGATCGAGGCCTTTCAGAAAGCGCTCCTCATCAACCCGCACGATCCGCGGGCGCACGCGGGAATGGCGCAGGCTCTGCTGGGTGTCCGCCGCAATGAGGAGGCGGCCGGACATGCTCTCGACGCGGTCGGACTACGTCACCAGTTCCCCGCCGCCCACTACCTTCTCGGCGTGGCGCTGTTCCGGTTACGAATGCTGGATCGCTCGGCCGAGGCATTTGAACAGTGTTTGACGTTGAGCGGTAAACGCATGGCGATCGCTGGCCGGTGGCTGGAGCGAATTCGGCGGATTCAGGCGCACCAGGCGGCCTCGCGGTGAGGAACATGGAGCAGCCGGTCACTGTAGTTTCAGGGTTACCTCGCTCCGGCACCTCGCTCATGATGCAGATGTTGGCCGCCGGTGGCTTGCCCATTCTCAGCGACTCTTTGCGCCCGCCCGATGAGGACAACCCCAGGGGTTATTTCGAGTTGGAAGCCGTAAAGAACACGTCCAAAGATCCCTCGTGGCTCCGCGATGCGCCGGGCAAAGCTGTAAAGGTGATCCACCTCCTGCTGCGGGACCTGCCTGCCGGTCATTCCTACCAGGTGATCTTCATGCGCCGCCCGATTGACGAAGTCCTCAGATCGCAGAAAGCGATGATCCGACGCTTGGGCACACCTGCCTCTTCACTTCCGGATGCCCGCCTTGCGGAGATTTTCACCCGGCAGGTGGAGAATGTCCGCCAGTGGCTGGATGCCGCGCCTCGCTTCAGGGTTCTCGATGTGGAATTTCACGAGTGTTTTAGGGAGCCGCTGGCGACCGCGGATCGAATTAATGCATTCCTTGGCGGCACTCTCAATAGCCAAGCCATGGCCTCGGCAGTGGAACCGGTTCTCCACAGGCAGCGATGAGCCAACAATGATGCCGTCACGGATTTGCAGTATTTGATAGCTCAACACGAGCCAAGGGAGCCATTCAAATCGCTCCACCTACAATGGCGCAACGGTCTGCTGTTGTCGTTTCGTCGCGGCTGGCCAGGGGCCCCGTCATTTCCCGAAAAGTCTTCTTGTGTGGGTATGGGGTGAATAAAGAAAGCAGGAGCGGAGTAGACCAGTAGCGACATTTCGGGAATGCACCCCGCCCGCGCTGAGCCTCGGGGGACACCCAAAACCGGCCAATGAGGGACGTCTGAAAACCGGCCAACGAAGCTGAGTCAGGACATTGACAGCGACGAGAGGGATACCCTCCGTCGACGTGAGCAATGTCTTGAGCGAAGAGAAACGACAACAAGTCATCGCGCTGGGGCGGCTGGGCTGGCCGCTGCGGCGGATCCAAGTGGAAACCGGGGTGCGCCGGGAGACCGCCGGAGCCTACCTGAAGGCCGCGGGCGTTGCCATCCGTCCACCGGGGGCTTGGGGACGCCGGCCACCGGCAAAACCGGCCAATGGAGTGACCCCCGACTCTGGCGCCGCCCCTCCTGCAATTTCAAAACCGGCCAACGAGGTGCCCCCCGACTCCGGTCCGCCTCCCGAGCCCGGCTGCGGCCCGACCGCCAGCGCGTGCGAGCCGCACCGCGCCTTCATCGAGATCTCGCTCAGCAAGGGCCGCAACGCCAAGGCCATCTACCAGGACTTGGTCGACGATCACGGTTTCCGCGGCGCCTACCAGAGCGTCAAACGCTTCGTCCACAGGCTGCGCGGGAGCCCGGTGACCGAGGCCTGCGCCGTCATCGTCACGCCTCCTGGCGAAGAGGCCCAGGTCGATTACGGCAGCGGGCCGATGGTCCGCGATCCGCACTCGGGCCGTTACCGCCGCACCCGCATGTTTGTTCTCACCCTCGGCTACAGCCGCAAGGCCGTGCGCTTGCTCACCTTCCAATCCAGCACGCGCGTCTGGGCCGAACTCCACGAGCAAGCCTTCCGCCGCCTGGGCGGCGCCACTCGCACCGTGGTGCTCGACAATCTCCGCGAAGGCATCTTGAAGCCCGACATCTACGATCCGGCGCTCAACCCGCTCTACCGCGACATGCTCGCCCACTACGGCGCCATCGCCCTGCCATGCCGCGTCCGCGACCCGGATCGCAAGGGCAAGGTCGAGCGCAGCGTCGGCCACGCCAAGAACACTCCGCTCAAGGGCCTGCGCTTCGAGAGCCTCGCCGAGGCCCAAAGCTATCTCGATCGCTGGGAGCGGAACTGGGCCGACACGCGCATCCACGGCACCACCAAGCGCCAGGTGGCCGCCATGTTTGCCGAAGAGAAACCGGCGCTGCTGGCGCTGCCCGTCGAGCCCTTCCGCTTCTACCAGTTCGGCGAGCGCCGGGTGAACCTCGACGGCTGCGTCGAAGTCAACGCCGCCTATTACAGCGCGCCGCCGGGCTGGATCGGCCGCGACGTCAAGGTGCAGTGGGACCAGCGCACCGTGCGCGTGCTCGATCCCCGCACCGGCCAACTGCTGCGCGAGCACCTCCACCAGCAGCGCGGCCAACATCGCATCCCGGACGAAGACCGCCCCGCGCACGCGCCGCGCTCCACCCAGCAACTGCTAGCCCGCTGCGCCAAGGCGGGACCGCATATCGGCGCGCTCTGCCAGCTCATGTACCGCGAACAGAATGTGGTGGCCATCCGCCGCATTCAAGGCATCCTTGGTCTGGCCCGCCGCCACGGAGCCGCGCTCACCGACGACGGCTGCGCCGCCGCCCTGGAGATCGGCGTCTCCGAGAACCCCTATCGCTTTGTCCGCCGCTGGCTCGAACGCCGGCCCCAGCTCACCCTGCGTCAAGTGGATCCCATCATCCGTCAGCTCACTCTCTATCGCGACCTCATCGACAACCGAACTCAGGAGAACCCCACATGAACCTCATCGAACTGGATCGCGCCCTGCGCCAGCTCCGCCTCGGCGGCATGGCCAATGTGCTCGAAACCCGCTTGCGGCAGGCTCAAGCCGAACCCATGGCTCCCATCGATCTGCTCTCGTGTCTGGTCTCGGACGAGCTCGCGCGCCGCGCCGATCGCCTGCTCGACCGGCGCCGCAAACAGGCCGGCTTCCGCGATCCCCACAAGACGCTGGACAACTTCGACTTCACCTTCAACCCCAAGATGAACCGCAGCCTCGTCTTCGACCTCGCCACCGGAACCTTCATCGACCGCCGCGAAGACGCGCTGTTTCTGGGGCCAGGCGGCACAGGCAAGAGCCACCTCGCCCAGGCCATCGGCCAGGCCGCCATCCAGCAGGGCTATAAGGTGCTCTACCGCGAGACTCACATCCTGCTCGAAGAACTCGCCGACGCGACGCTCGACGGCACACGCAAGCAGTGCATGGAATCGGTCTCCACTGTCGCCCTGCTCATCATCGACGACTTCGGCATGCGCAAGCTGCCCCAGACCGCCGCCGAGGATCTGCTGGAAATCATCATGCGCCGCTACGAGCGTTGCAGTACGTTGCTGACCTCCAACCGTCCCGTAGACGACTGGGGCAAACTGCTCGCCGACGTGGCCGCCGTCAGCGCCATGCTCGATCGCCTGCTGCACCACGGACACGTGCTCAAATGCGGCCCAAAGAGCTGGCGCACCAAGACCGCTCCGGCCGGCTGAACGACACAAGGAAGGAGGCTTCTATCAGATGCGAGGGCGCTGCCCTCGCGCTCCCGGGATTTACCGCTTTCGGGCCAGCATGACGCAGGCGGGGCGGCAGGGCCGCCCCTTCATGCCAGCCCCTGGGCCGGCGCTCCGGTCGCATCCCTGCGGAGCCGTATCCTCCGCCCAGGTGCTGCCAGTATAGGCCGGCATCGAACAGAATTACGAGAAGGAATTGCCGGAAACGACACCGGCGAGGTATAACAACTCTTGTCCTGCCTCATGCTCGTTGGCCGCTTTTGAAGTGACCTTCATTGGCCGGTTTTGCGGTGTCCCCCGAGGCGCTGAGTGCGGGGGCTTTTCGCTTGAGAACTTGCTGTCCGCGGCGACACTACTCAACCGAAGATGCTTAGGTGTGATAGAGGAGACAGGCTGCCCTGCGCCGGAGGTCAGACAACTCTCCGTCTAGCCATCGGCGTTCACCACTGCCGCTGCATCCACTAACCCGGATCGCTTAGCGCCCCGGCGGCGGCTGTTGAGGTATTCGGAGAGCAGCATCGGCGGCCCTCCCGCGTCCTCTATTTGCCGCAGCGCCACCTCGCGGTATTTCCTGAGCATCTGCTTCGGCAGGGCTCCGTCGCGCTGGCAGGTCGCGATGTCCACCAGCAATCGAATCTCCCACGGTTGAAACACATTCCTGCGCAAGTCATTTCTGATGAAGGACCCCATCAGTCGGTGAAAACGGCTCGCCATCGCCGCGCCGTCCACCGGGGAAATCGGCTGCACACAATCATTTGGACATGATTTTTATTGAAATGGGAGAAATCCTGCGATTTGTTACAAAAATGGAACAGATGTATGCCCCATATCTGCCGACTTCGAATGATGGAGCGCCGCTCTCACGGCGCTGCTTCTCCTGAGGCTCCGCCGAAGGAATACGTGGGCAGCATCTTCTGTTTTCCCGAAAAGTCTTTTTGTGTGGGTATGGGATATAAAGCGGACCACCGTTTCGGTGATGCAGTTTCGACATTCCGGGAATCAACCGCTCTCAGGCACCATTGCTGTTGGCTGTCACGGCACTCGTCACGATGCGAAGGATCGGCCTGGAGCTTCTGCCGATGATACGCCGCTCGCCGCTGTCGCTGGCAGTCCGAAGACGTCAACGACGCCGAGCGGCTCTCGCAAGATCCAACGTTCCGGCTGATCGGTTCCGAGAGGATTTGGGATCGTGGGCAGCGTTGACCTCCCGGCTGCAATCGTTCGAGACCGAGATGCTGACCGACGAGGAGAACTTCGGCAGCTTGGCCCGCATCAACCGCGAACTCATCGGCAGGGCGGAAGCTCTCGATTCTCCAGCCCGGCTGGCAACCTCCAACTGCCGGATCTCGGATCACACATCCCACCGGGCAGCGGAACATCCGCCGGGGCAACAACGGAACGCAGTGGGCGCCAAATCCACAGCGAGGCGTTCGGTCCCGGCTATTCGGGCCGCCACGGAAGTCATGACTTCAGACATAATTCGGTTTCTCTGGCGGCAGCCGAATGCAAGATCGACTTGGAGCCCATCAGCAAACGCCGTGAGAGCGAAAGTCCGGTCCGGCGCTACCGGTGACCGGCCTTGACCGGCTTTCCATCGCGGTAGTCAATTTCGATCAGCTTCTCGCTGGTGGGAATCCGGTAGGCGACCTGCTTCGCTTTCGTGTCGATGACGGCGCCGCCGTCAGGGTACGCATACTTGCCGTCAAGACTGAATGAGATCCAGCCGGGATGCGGCCGCTCCGCCGGATCCTGGAACAAGGCGATGCTGGCCAGGAGTTTCGGCGGCATAGCGGTCACATCATAGGCGTAGACGTAGCCGTACACGCCATCCACAACCCAGACTTCTTTCTGGTCGGGAGTAATGTTGATGCCATGGCTCGGCGTGCTATGCGGCATGCGTGCGGGGGGATTGGGAATTTGCGCGAGCCGGCTCTCGGGCGTCTTCGCCTCCACACGGTGAAGAACCTTTCCGCCCCAATTGGCGCCGTCGCGGACTGCGGCGACCTCAAATCCCAGCAACCGGTCGACATTGCCAAAAACATACTTCTCATCGTCGGTAACCGTGAACGGACGCACGCCCTTGCTGAACGGACCAACCTTGCCGATGATCTGGTTTGTCTTGGTTTCCGCGATAAACACGTACGGCATCGTCAGTACCTGCATGTATGCGCGGCTTCCGGAAGGGTTGATCCACGTGTTATGCGGTCCTATGGATCCAATCCGCCACCCATCGGTGTAGTTCTCGCCGCGGCCCACAGTAATTTTGGCTTTCACGCCGCCGGTCTTGGCGTCCAGCACATGCCAGAAATCCTCGTCGCGATACGGCAGGTAGATGGACTTGCCATCGGGGGTGACCATGAAGCTATCCGGAAACTTGGCGTGACTGTTGCGCCACACAATCTTCTCGGTATGGAGATCCAGGCAGACCATGTCGCGCTTCACATTGGACGAAAGAAAGAGGTAGCCCAACTGCGGGCTTGCAGCGATTCCGTAGTAACCGCCGGTTTCCGGAACATCGATGCGCCCCAGGAGCTTATGGGCGTCGTTGATATCGTAGACGCTGATGCCAGACTTGTCTGTCACATATAGCAACCGTTCCAGGCCCCCAGCTATTTTCCCGGTCTTTCGCGACTGGGCATCCGCTGGGGCAGATGCTGCGAGCGCGAGTGCGAGCGCCAGAGCGATTGTTGCCGACATGATCGATCCTCCTGAGGGTAAGGATTCTATCACGAGGATTTCAGCATGTGTTATACCGGAGCAGCATGCCGCAAACATCGAGTTGGATTGAGCTGGCGCGTGGATCGTCGCGCCTTGCGGTCATAGCGTTCGCCATGGCCGGTGGAGCCGCGGCCCAGTCCGTGAGCTATAGCCGCGAGGTGGCGCCGGTGCTTGCAATGAACTGCCACTCCTGCCACGGTGCCAATCCGGAAAGTGTGGCGGGGGGGCTGTCGACGAGAACTTGGGCGGATCTGAAGAAGGGCGGCAATCTCGGACCCGTGATTGTCCCAGGCGATCCCGAGCGGAGCGCCCTGCTCCAATTTGTCAATGGAGACAGGGGAGAGGCGCATCGAATGCCGCTTGGCGGGCCTCCTCTAACGGCGATCCAAATCAGTTGGATCCAACGTTGGATCGCGGAAGGCGCCGCCGAAGACAGCTACGGCGCCGCGAAGTATCGTCTCGAGCTTCCTTCGATTACTTTTTGACGGCGCCATGCCGCTCCGATTCTTCTGCAAGATTCCAACGGCAGGCTACGTGGAGTTGGAGATTGCGGACGCGGGCGGGCGCGTACTTTACCTCGACGGCATCGTGGTGAAGGCGGTTCGCGACGTCGCGGCGCTGGCGACGCCCGATGAATGGATCATTTGGAATCTGCGCCGTGCCTCAGACTGGCCGTCTGAGGTGCGGGCCCGGTTAACCGTCTCCTACACGGCCTCGGAGCCTGCGCCCGCAGTGTTCGCGGTCACAAGCGAGAATACGGGCTCCAGTTTCAAATGGCCGGCGGCGGGCCAAGCTGCCGTGAGCGTGGTCTCCACACCCGGAGGTCAATCCGTGTTCCAAGGCCGCGAGCAAATGCCGGGTGGAATGCCCTCCCTGGAACGATGGGCCGCCAGGTTGGATCCCGGCCTCTATGTTCTGCGACTGCATTGCGATAGAGATCCCTCCGAGATGGCAATCCTGCTACGGGCCCCCGCGAAGGTGCCTTGAAACGTGCAGCCGGCAAGACAAGTGAAGCCGCGATGCGTAGTTTGGCAATCGCTTGGCGCCGATCGTCACGCCTGCCGGTTTCATCGTTCAAGGCCGCGGCGGTTTCCTTCTATGCGCGTGCAGAATACCCACCGCTCGATGAAGACGTAAGCGGCCCGTCAATTCCACCCGCGATCCAATTGGGCCACTCGCGGACATTCATCCTCGCCATCCAATTGGCAGGCGCTTACGCTACCGTCGCCTGGAATCGCAATCAAATCGTGCTTGCGGTTTCCCAGAAATCACCGGCGTGGACTACCGCTGATGTGCAGCGGCATCCCCGGCGTGCGCCAACGCCGTCTCCGCTTCCGGTCTGGGATTCTCCTTCCACCTTGCGAACCGCAAGGCGGCACCGGCACACACAGGCGCCGACACACACAGGCGCCGAAATTTGACACCGGCCGGGTGCCATGATACTGTCCGACACATTCTCACGATTGGAGAGGTGCTCGCATGAAACGTATTGCTGCCCTTCTGATGTTAGGCGCCGTAGTGGCATTCGCCCAAGACACACGCGCTTCCCTTTCGGGAACCGTGGTCGATCCCTCTCAAGCCGCGGTCGCCGGGGCGTCAGTGAAGCTGATCAACGTCAATACGGGCGTCGACTTTGACAGCGTCACCAACGGGAGCGGCCAGTATAGGTTTCTTTTCCTGATTCCGGGCACCTACAAGTTGACCGCCCACATGGAAGGCTTCCGCAGTTTCGAATACGAAGGAATTCTCCTTCAGGTAGGCCAGTCGGCTGTTGTCGACGTCTCGCTGCAACTGGGCGCGACAACAGAGACCGTGACTGTATCGAGCAACGCCGCGCTGCTGGATACGGAGAAGAGCGATCGTGGCGTCATCATCGATAAGGTGCGAATTACCGAGTTGCCTCTCAACGTCCGGAATCCGATTATGCTCACCGCGCTATCGCCGGGCATCACGCACACCAGTGGCAGTGCGCATTTGAACCCGTTTTCCAATAGCGGCATCTCGTCGTGGTCCGTGAATGGCGGCCTGAACAATAATACGGAGTTCATCATGGACGGGGCGCCGAACAACGCGTTTTCCGGCCGTCAGAACCGCATCGCGTACGTCCCCCCTGCCGATGCGGTCGAGGAATTTAAAGTGATGACCACCGTTTATGACGCGCAGTATGGCCGGACGGGCGGCGGCATCATCAACGTATCCAGCAAGAGCGGCACAAACGCCTATCACGGCACGGCGTACGAGTTTCTCAAGCGGCCCACGCTCAATGCGAACACCTTCTCCAACAACGCCAAGGGGTTGGACCGGCAGAATACCGGCCTCGATCAGTGGGGCTTCACCATTGGCGGTCCGGTGCGCATGCCGAAGCTCTATAACGGCCGCGATAAGACGTTCTTCTTCTTCTCCGGCGAGGCGTATCACGAGAACCTGCATTTCCCGAATGAGTCGATTACTTCCGTGCCGACGGTTGCACAGAAGAGCGGAGACTTTTCGCGCACCTTCGATAACGCGGGCCGGTTGATGCCGATCTACGATCCCTCGACTGGCAGGCAGGAGGGAGCCAACTGGGTACGCGGCGCCTTCCCCGGCAACCGCATCCCATCGGCTCGCATCAACCCGACATCGGCGAAGATTTTGCAGGGTTACCCGGACCCCAATTCCGCGACGCCGGGATCGCCCGACTGGCAAAACAACTTCGTTTTATCGCCCAACCGGGGCTTTTTCGATTTCCACAACTACAACGCCCGCATTGATCACAACTTCTCCGGACGCCACCGCCTGTATGGCCGCTGGGGTTGGAACCGCCACGAATCTTTCCGTATCAAAAACGCAATTCCAGGCATCGGTGCCGACCATCAGACAGGCGGCAAAACCAACAACGGCATAACGATCGATTGGGTGAGCACGATCAACAGCAGCACGGTATTCAACTTCCGCACGTCGCTGACGCGCTGGCAGGAGGACTTGCCGGGCTTCGATCACAAATTTAATCCGACTCAGTGGGGTTGGCCGGAGTCGCTTGCTCGCGCCTTGCCGGTTCAAGCCGATGGAGGAAGGCGCAATTTCCCAACGCGGATGCTGTTCGTTCAAGACAGCATGTCGCGGCCCAGCGGCGGACGCCCACCCTACATCTCGGTCAATTCGTACGGATTCCTAGGGTCCAACAGCTTCCTTTTTGAGCCCACCAACGTGTTCAGCATGGCCCCCAACGTGGCGATCATTCGCGGCCGGCACACGATCAAGGCGGGCCTCGACTTCAGGCTGTCGCGGTTTACGCAACAGCAACCCAACTACGCCGCATCGAGGCTGGATTTCGATCGCGGCTTCACGAGGCAAAACTATCTCGTCCAGGATGCCTTGAGCGGCAACGGGATCGCGTCGTTGCTGCTTGGGTTCCCGGCATCGGGCGTCATCGATAACAACGTCTTTCCTTATTACCAAACCCAGTATGCCGCGCCTTGGGTCCAGGACGACTTCAAGATCACGCGAAAGCTGACGTTGAATCTCGGCCTGCGCTGGGACCTGAACATCGCGCCCACCGAGCGCTACAACCGCGCCAATCGCGACTTCTTCTCCGATCAGGTAAATCCCATTTCGAGCCGCGTCGACCAGTCGCGATTCCCGAACTTCCAGGTTAGGGGAGGCATCGGGTTTGCCGGTGTTAATGGCCTGTCCCGCAGTCCGTACAACAGTGACTACAGAACCCTGCAGCCGCGCATCGGCGGCGCCTACCAGATCGACTCCATGACCGTTGTCCGTGCCGGCTATGGCCTCTTCTTCACGGCGCCCGTCAGCCGGGGGTTCTCAAACGGCTTCAGCATCCAGACTCCGTACGTGTCGTCGCTGGACGCCGGGCGCACACCCGCCAACAATGTCGGCAATCCATTCCCGCAGGGGGTGCTGCAGCCGCCGGGAGCCTCTCTGGGAATGGAGACCTTCCTCGGCCAATCGCCTACGTTTACAGACCCGGACTTCCGTACTCCGCGCGTACATCAGATGTCGGTTGGATTTCAGCGGCAGCTACCGTTCGGCATGACCGTGGGCGCCTCGTTCGTCGGCTCGCGCACCAGGAAGGCTGCGGTTTCCAAGCCCTACAATGAGCTGCCAGTGGAAGCTTTGGCGTTGGGCGCCACGGTTCTCAATCAGTCGGTGCCTAACCCCTTCCAGGGCCTGATCAATGCGGGCGGACTTGGCGCCGCGACTGTTCCACGGCAGCAACTGCTCCGGCCATTTCCGCAGTTTGCGGCGTTCAATATGGCCGACCGCAACGATGGTAGCGTCTGGTACAACTCCCTTCAGGTTTCCGTCGAGAAGCGCTACTCGCACGGGATGACCTTCATCATCGCCTACACTCTATCGAAGAATATAGAAGCCATTTCGTACCTGAATGGACAGGATTCCGCACCGGCAAGAACGTTAACAGCGTGGGATAGGCCCCATCTCTTGACGATCGCGCCGATCTACGAACTGCCGTTCGGACCGGGACGCCGCTTTCTCAACTCCAATCACAAAGTATGGAGCCGTTTGGCCGGCGGGTGGCAGACGGTGATCACGTCGACCTTCACGAGTGGCGCCCCGATGAGCATACCGGCCAACGTTTATCTGCTCGGAGACCCCCGGCTGGAAAGTCCGACGTGGAACCGTCTCTTCAAGACTGGCGTTATTGACGTGAACGGAACGGTACGGAACGTGTTGCAGGGGGAGTCGCCAGTGTTCCAGGTGCGCCCGGCGTTCACGTTGCGCACAACGCCTCTTCGCTATGGCAACCTGCGCAACCAGTGGGGCACGACGTTCGATTATTCGCTTCTCAAGAAAGTACAGATTAACGAAAGGGTTAAGGCGCAGTTCCGCGTGGAGGCGTTCAATGTGTTCAATACACCGATCTTCTCTGCGAATCCGGATCTGACGCCGACGTCGGTTAATTTCGGTAGGATCTTCCGCGACAACGGGCAGAGCAATTCCCCGCGAATCGTGCAGTTGGGATTTCGATTGGAGTTCTGATATGCAGCGACTTGTCAAGCCTCAGGGTCTGATCACGTATTTCCAGACCGGTTTTCCTCTGCCAGGAAGGGAACCGGAGGCCGACAAAATGGCGCTGACGAGCCTGCGCCAATCGTGGAGTTCGATTACGAATGCCTACCAGAAGCCGAACGAGACGGGGACGCTAACGTGAGCAGCAACAAATGACGGGGTCTATATATGCTCGTTCCGGTGTGACCGGGCATCATTTGGGGTAATAGCGCGAGCAATGGGGGCGAGACCTATTCGGTCACTTGCCGTAGGCGAACCCGGTACACTATTGAGCCTCACATAATGTAGCGGATCAGAAGGCAAGTGAAGACTGCTTCCAGCAGGCCGCCAGGAGCGGCTTGCGGCGACGCATCCGGCGGAGCCTCTCCCGCGCCATCTCGCCCAGGCTCCACAGATCCTTGGCGCAGACGTTGGGCAGCTCGTGTTGCTTCAGATGAGCCCAGACATACTCCACCGGATTCAACTCCGGCGCGTAGGCGGGCAACCGTTCCAGGTGGATGCGTCCTTCCAGTCCGGCAACGTAGTCTTTGACCCTAGATCCGGCAGTTGAAACCGTCTGTGAGTTCCCAAGTGGCCGATAATGAGCGGGATGAGCGAGGCCAAGGACCGAGAGGCGCTTCACCCTGTGGGTGAGCAAACCAGGGAGCCAGTGGACTACCCGGCGCCGCACCGTGTGGAGACGGTGGGCGGCCCGATGCAGGTGAGCTGGGAGGAGGATCCGGGCATTAGTCCGCACGGGATGCTGACTTACTTTGTGGAGTTTCTTCATCTCAGTGGAATCTGGGCAGAGTTCGTCGAGCAATGCCCGCTGCGATACAGCAGTCCCAACGCGCCGGCCAAGGCGGAGATTCTGGGCACGATCCTGTGCGGCGTGTTGAGCGGCCACCGGCGCTACGCGCACATCACCGGGATGCGCGGTGACAGCGTGTTGCCGAAGTTGTTGGGGATTGCCTGCTTGCGCAGCGAGGACAGCATCCGTCGCGCCTTCGCCCACCAGGACGAAGAGGCGCTGACGTTGTGGATGGACCGGCAAACCGACAAGACCTTCGAGGCGCTGCTGGAACAGGAGTGGGTGTTGGACGTGGACGCCACGGTGAAGACGCTGTATGGGCGGCAGGAAGAGGCCCATGTGGGCTACAACCCGATGAAGCCGGGAAGGCCCTCGCATGTGTACCAGGTGATGGTGCTGGCGGCGGCCAAGCTGGTGCTCAACGTCGACGTGCAGGCCGGCAATCTGACGGCCAGCGAATATGCGCAGCCGACGCTGTGGGGCTGGCTGGAGTCGCGCCAACGGAAAGACTGGCCGACGTTTCTGAGGGGCGACATCGCGCATGGCAACGAGCAGATGATGCAAGGCGCCGAACAGCGCGGGTTGGCCTATTTGTTCAAGCTGCGGCAGACCAAGGGGGTGGGGCAGTTGATCGCGCGTCTGGCTGCGCGGGGGGACAAAGCGGGATGGCGCCCAGCCGGGCAAGGCTGGGAAGGCGTGGAGAGCCAACTGCAGTTGCAGGGCTGGAGCCGCCAGCGGCGGGTGATCGTGTTGCGGCGGAAACTGCGCCAACGCGAGCCGGTATTCGAGGACGTGGGCGGGCAATTGCGGCTGCCCGGCTGGGTGCTGGAGCACAAGGGCGGCGACTGGTATGAGCACGCGGTGCTGGTGACCAGTTGGGAAGAGAAGGAACTGCTGGCGGTGGCGCAAGCCTACCGCGACCGCGCCGACACCGAAAACATGTTCGACGAGTTGAAGAATCAGTGGGGCTGGACCGGGTTCTCGACGCAGGATTTGTTGCGGAGCCAATTGATGGCGCGTATGGTGGCGTTGATATTCAACTAGTGGAGCTTGTTCACGCGGATCGCCAGCCAGGACAAACATGGCGAGGCGATCACGACGCGGCCGCTGTTTCTGCATGGGATTGCGCGCCACACCCGGCACGCGCAGCAGAACCACTTGAGTCTGTCCAGCCTGCATGCCAAGGCGCGGCAGATCGCCAACTTACTGTCCAAAGTGAGCGGCTGGCTGCGAGCCTTTCGCGCGAGTGCGGAGCAGTTAGCCGGCGAGGCCCGGTGGCCGGCTCTGCTGCGGAGCATCTTCCACCATTTTCTCGCCGCCTCGCCCCCATCCACGCCCTCGAAGAGCGTGATGGCAGCTTCCAACTGCCGGATTTAGGATCAACGCTCCTGACGTAGTATTCGTCGAGTCCCGCGGTACTCTTAATGTCGCGGCACTCGGACATCACCTTTCGGAGCTGCGCCCGAGTCTGCCGATTGTGGCCTTCGGTAGTGGTGCCTCCTCGGAATCCTTGCTCCACCTATTTCGCGCTGGAGTTTGCGAGTATCTCGAAACGTAGATCGGCAGCAGGTGTTTATTGGTGATTTTGGTGAGCGGGAAGAGACGGCTGCCTTTGCCTCCGGCCAGGATGATGCCCTTCATGGTGACTCCTCTCTGGGCTCTCAGGGCCACAGGTAACCCCATGATACAATACCGTTATTATGGACGTGAAGTTCTATAAATTAAATCGATGTGGCTGATATTGCGATAACTTGCAGGTATGTATAAGGGAACGGAGATAGGCACTCGGGATGCCGGTCGGACTGCCTCCGCCGGTGCGAAGGGAGTATTTGCGAATTGAGAATACTCGTCACGGGAGGTGCCGGATTCATCGGCTCCCACGTCAGTGAGAGTCTGCTGCGGGCGGGCCACGCCGTGGCTGTGCTGGATGATCTCAACGATTACTACCCGGTTGTTCAGAAACTCCACAATCTGAATGAGATCCGCAAAGCGGGCGCGTTGGAATTCGAGCAAGGCGACATCTGCGATGTGGCGAAGGTGGGGCGGTTCATGGACCGCTTCCAGCCAGATGCCATCCTCCACCTGGCGGCTCGTGCCGGTGTCAGGCCCTCGCTGAAAGATCCGCTCCTGTACCAGCGCGTCAACTGCGAGGGCACCACGGTCCTGCTGGAGACCGCCCGTCAGCGCGGCATCCGCCGCTTCGTGTTTGCCTCGTCCAGTTCGGTCTACGGCGCGGCCAACCGGGTTCCATTCTGCGAAGACGACGCCGTGCAGAGGCCCATCTCCCCCTATGCCGCAACGAAAATCGCCGGCGAGGCCCTCTGTCACGCCCATGGCCACCTTTACGGGATGCAGATCTCCTGTCTGCGCTTCTTCACCGTCTACGGACCCAGGCAGCGGCCCGACCTGGCGATTCGGCGGTTTATCGAGAGGATCCAGGCCGGCCAGCCGATCCAAATGTTCGGGGATGGTTCCGCCGGGCGCGATTACACCTACATCGACGACATCGTGAGCGGCATTGTCAGCGCGCTGGCGCTGGAGCATCCCTTCGAGGTGTTCAATCTCGGCAATGCGCGGCCGGTTCTGTTACGCGAGATGATCGCGACGATTGAAAAAGTGATCGGCCGGGCGGCGATCATCGAACAAATGCCCGTACAACCCGGTGATGTGCCGGTCACTTTTGCCTCGATTGCGAAGGCGGAAGCGACGCTCGGCTACCGTCCGGCCGTTGGTTTAGAAGACGGTGTGCGACGGACTGTAGAGTGGTTGGCCAGTCTGTAAGCCCGCTACCCTATCACACGTCCCTAAGCGTTCCTATCACAGAAAATTTCAGCAGCTTGAAAACAAAGGAGATATTTTCTTGATTCCGCCGTGATCGCGTCCCGATTATCACTGGATGCCGCGTTCGGCCGGTTCTAAGCGTTTGATTCCGGGTTAGTTACCTTGTCTCCGTGTCCTGCATCCACTCCTGTAGGCGCTGATGGATGGCCTTGGAGGGCTGGCGGGCGCCTTTCTCCAGCATGGAGTAGTAGCTTTGGGCGATGCCGATCTGTTCGGCGGCCTGGGTTTGGGAGAGGCCCATTTGGGTGCGACGGGATTGCAGCCGTTCCGACCAGGGCAGATCGGAGGCCGGGGGCAGGGAAGCAGCCGCCTGTTGGGCGGGCGCCAGGATGTTCAGGTATGCGTGGCGGATGGTCTCGGGCTGTGTGATCAGAACGGTCCAGTTGGGTAGGTGTTCCGCCCAGCCGCGCTGCCCGGCGATGTCCTCGTTGTAATCGTCCCACTGCCAGCTTTCGATGATGTGGTCGTTGGCGAGGGTGTCCAGCGCCTTTTCCAGACGCTCACGGGTGCGGCTGGGGTGCTCGCTGTCGATCTGATAACCGCAGGCTTCCAGTAGAGTCTTGAACTTGAACCGACGCCTGTAGGAGCCCTGGGCGGCCTGCACGCGCCACTGCCAGCTGAGGTAGCGTGCCAGGCGTTTCTCGACATCCTGGCGGTAGGGGTCGTATTCGACGGCGCGGGCGGAGAGCAGAGCAGTCTGGCGCCCGGGCCCGAACAGGAATTGGCCGGAGACGGCGCCGGGGCGGAAGAGGAAGTGCTGGAGCTCGAAGTTGGAGCCATCGAAGCGCCGTTCGCCGCTGACGTCGGTGATGACGAAAGCGCGGCTTTGGACTTCGTGGAATGTGCGGCGCCGCCTGCCGCCGGGGCTGTTTGCCTGGTAGCTTTCGACGCGGCTCATGTTAATCCACAGGCTGGAGAGGCGGTGAAGAGCCTGATAGAGTTGCTGGCGCTGTTCGGTGCGGTAGCCGCTCGGACGCCCGCCGGCGCCGGTCTTCGGCTTCAGGCGCGCATCTCCAACAACTGATCGACGTCCGCGGTTCCCGGGTCGTTCGGCGTGCGGGCCTGTTTCAGCCACAGATCGCTGAGCATGTCCAGCACGTCGGTGTCGGCTTCGCTGAACTCCAGGCGCTGCTGCCACATGCGGCCGATCATCTCCTGCTGCATCTCGGGCGGCAGGAAGGCTTGATTGTCGTACTCGACGGGGATGAGCTGAGCCTGCCCCTTGGCGGCGCCCTTGTTGAGCGTCGCCGTGGGCTAGGGAGAATCCGGATAGGTTCAGGGCCAGGGCTTCCCGTAGAGCCTGGTAGTGGCCGGCGCTCATGACGGAGAGGTACTTCTCGCGAAGATCAACCTTCAACCGCCGCGCAGGGATCGTGGAGCCGTGCTTGACCTCCGGCTGGAGCAGTTCGCGCTCCACCGGCAGGCCGAGTTCTTCCAGCAGAAACCAGGCGATGGTGTGGGAGTGGAGGTGGAGCAGGACAGGGGTGAGGCGGGCGAAAGTCGGTTCATCGCGCCACAGACCCCCGCAACTGCTGAGCAGCGCTTCACTGAGACGGCCCGGGCCCACTTCAGTGAGATATTCGGCCAGAATCCATGCCGCGAGGATATCCTGCAACTCCTGCGCAAGGCGCTGAAGATAGGCGGGACGCTGCGCGGCGGCCGCCAGTGCATCGCTACCTGCCTCACAGATCAACGGCGCGGCGCGGCGGGAGGCGATGCCGAGCAGCAATTGCAGATTGCTGTGCAGATAGACATGCAGGCGTCGGGAAAGCAGGGAATCGCCGGCCGGGATGGCGTCGAGCAAACGCTGGGCTTCCGCCTGCTTCTGGGGCGCCGGCGCCGGATACAGATCCGGCAGCAGGAACACGCGGGCCGGCTCACCACTGAGGAGTGAGGGATAGGCGCGAGGCGGTGTTGTTCCCGGATTGCGTGCTTTAGTCGTGTTGCGGGACTAGACTTCCCTATTTTAAGTAGAACTTGGTGATGGCGTCGCGGACGTATTCGATATCGCCGTCTCTCAACCCGGAATGGATGGGCAGCGCGAGCACTTCGCGGCAGGCGCGTTCACTTTCCGGCAGCGCGCCTTCTGCGCAGTTCAGGTCCAGGTAGCAAGGCTGGCGGTGGAGCGGGATGGGGTAGTAGATTTCCGAGCCGATGCCGGCCGTGGCCAAATGCGCCTTGAGCTCGTCGCGGCGCGGGGCGCGGATGACGAACTGGTTCCAGACATGGCGGGTCTGCCACGGGGCGGCTTGCGGCACGGTGATGGGCAAGCCGGCGGCGCCCAGCAGTTCCTGATAGCGGGCGGCGTTGCTCTGCCTCCCGGCGATCCATTCCTGGAGATGGCGCAGTTTCACGCGCAGAATCGCCGCCTGGAGCGTATCCAAGCGCGAGTTGAAGCCGATCCATTCATGCTTGTACTTTTCGCGGGAGCCGTGCACGCGCAGGGCGGAGAGCAGTTCCACCAAGCCGTCGCCGGTGGTGGTGATCATGCCCGCATCGCCAAATCCGCCCAGATTCTTGCTAGGGAAGAAGCTCAACGTGGCCATGTGGCCCAGGCCGAAGCAGGGCCGACCGTTGTAGGCGGCGCCGATGGACTGCGCGCCATCTTCGATCACGCACCAGCCGTGCTTGGCGGCGATCGCCAGGATGGGGTCCATGTCGGCTGAGCCGCCGAACAGGTGGACGGGGATCACGGCCTTGATGCCAGGATGTTGCCGGGCTGCTTCTTCGAGAGATCCTGGGTCCAGGTTGAACGTCTTCGATTCGATATCGACGAAAACCGGCTTGGCTCCGGTCCGTGACACCGCGCCGGCGGTGGCGAAGAAGGTGAACGAAGGCACGGCGACTTCATCGCCGGGGCCCACTCCGGCGGCCATCAGGGCCAGCAGGATGGCATCGCTGCCGTTGGCGCAGCCGATGGCGTGCGGCACGCCGAGCCAGGCGGCCATCTCCTTTTCAAATTCTCTGTTGTCGGGACCGAGGATGAAGTATTGCGAATCGAAGACCCTGCCGACGGCGGCTTCGATTTCGGCGCGGAGCGGTTCGTTCTGGGGCCGCAGGTCCAGTAGCGGCACCCTGCGGGTGTTCTCGGAAGGCATGAAACCCCTTCAACCTAACACAGGCCCCGGCCGCGGGCCATACCGGCGGGGGCCCGGACCCGTAAGTGCTAAACTGCAAAGTAAAGAAAGTCTGTTTTCGCCTGGGAGCTGCGCTTCTTACCCGATTGATCATGCCGATAGAGCACTGGTTCTCACGCCGGACATTTGCCGGTCTGCCGCTTGGCTTAGCGGCGGCATGTCGCTGGCGCCTGGCGCCAGTCCCCACGCCGGCATTCGCGGATCTCTCCTATGGCCTGAGCCCCGCTCAGCGCTTTGACGTGTACCCGGCGCCAGTTTCGTCCGGCAGTCTGGCTCCGCTCGTTGTGCTGATCCATGGCGGAGGCTGGGAAGGCGGTTCGCGTGCCGAAGTCGCCCGGTTTATCCCGTATTTCACCGAGCGGCGATGCGTGGTCGCCAACATAGGTTACCGGCTCACCCCGGAAGCCGTCGCGCCAGCCGCGGCGGAGGACGTTCGCAACGCGATCGAGTCCGTCCGCGCCCGCGCCGCGCAATGGCATGCAGATAGCGGCAGGATGCTGTTGGTTGGTTTCTCCGCCGGCGCCCATCTGGCCCTGCTCGCAGCGCTGGCGCCGCCGGACGCCATAGGTGGACCGCAGTGCCGCGCGCGGGCAGTGCTGAGCTTCTGGGGCGTGACGGACGTTGTGGATTTGCTCAGCGGAGAGAATGAAAGGGCATTCGCCCGGCGCTGGCTCCCGGAGGGCCCGGAGCGTCTCGAGTTGGCGCGGCGGTTGTCGCCCATGCAGTACGATGCCGCCGGGGCGCCCGCCCTGTACGCCGCGCACTCCGTCCACGACCACATCGTTCCTTTTGCCCAATCGCAGAGGCTGGTTGCCCGGTTTCAACGGGCCAGGGTGCCGGCCCACCTCAACCGGCTTTCGCACTGGGGGCATACGCCGTCCCCGGAAGAATATCCGGCGATCTTTAGCGAGGCATTTCGTTTCCTGGCTGGGATCGGAGTTCTTACGTGACAAATTTAGCAGCCCCGGACGCCATCCTGCCCCCCAAGAAGCCGTTGAGCGCCGACCATTTGCCCTCTCTGGACGGGCTTCGGGCGATTTCGATTACGCTTGTCCTGCTGGGCCATCTGAGCGGAACGCATGGCTTTGTGCGACTGAACCTGGGCGTGGGCGACTACGCCCACCTTGGCGTGGTCGTATTCTTCGTAATCTCAGGATTTCTAATCACCCGCCTGCTCCTGTCTGAGCATGCGAAGAGGGGCAGCATCTCTCTTAAGCTGTTCTACGCCCGCCGGACTCTGCGTCTCTTCCCCGCTTCCTACGCCTTTGTTGGCTGTGTATGGCTATTGTGGCTCGCCGGCATCGTGCCGCTGCAGTCCAGAGATCTCTGGCACGCGGTCACCTATACGGTCAACTACGCGCCAAACATCGCTTGGGCAGTGGGACATCTGTGGTCGCTTTCAGTGGAGGAGCAGTTTTACCTCCTGTGGCCGTTCGCCTTCGTCACCATGGGCCCCCGGAAAGCTGGTTGGGTTGCTGGTGGCGTGATTCTGCTTGGACCTGTGGCTCGGGTTGTTGCTTTTCTTTTCCTTCGTGGAACGCCGTATCAGGATCTCGATATGTTCCCGATGGTCTCCGATAGTCTGGCGATGGGGTGCCTTCTGGCAAGGGTGCGGGGGTGGCTGGAAGAGCAGGGCTGGTATCTGCGACTCTTCCGGCCCGTCTACTCGTTCGGCCTATTGGCCCTAATCTTGCTCACTAACCGCTTCATGCCCTACACGGTGGTCTCAGTCTTTGGTACGTCCCTGATCAACATTAGCCTTGCGATTCTTATTCACCGCTCGGTCTATGTTTCCACGGATTGGATAGGACGAATCCTCAATTGGAAGCCTCTTGCTTTTGTCGGGGTTCTCAGTTACTCCCTCTATCTATGGCAGCAACTGTTCCTGAACCGCAATTCCATGGCCTGGGCTTGCGCGTTTCCGCAGAACCTCGTGTTTGTCGTGTCTGCGGCGCTGGGCTCCTATTTCCTTATCGAAAAGCCGCTCCTCAAGCTCCGCCATCGATTACGCGCTTAGCCGGCGCGGATTGGGGCTGTCAGACGTTGCCCTAAAGTTCTCGCAGCAGTAGGCCGATCAATAAGAGAGCCTATTCAGCTCAACGGGAGGCCGATCATGAGCGCGATTCTTCGGAGGTGTTCGACCCCCATTTTGTTATTGGGCGCTTTGTTTGGCACCAATGCCGCCGCCGCCGTGGCGGACCCTCGAATGTACAACATGGGAACGCCGGTCCTGACAGACCTGTGGGTGGACCCGGTGAATGGCCTGGACACCAATACCGGACTGGCGCGGAACGGCGCTTTGAAGACACTCTCCAAGGCGCTGACGTTAGTCCCTTCGGGGCCGGCGCTGACGGCGACGGGCTGGCGGCTGAACCTGCTGCCGGGCGTCTATCCCGCCATGTACCTGGGATCTCGCCAGGGAACATATCAATTTCCGGTCATCCTTCAGGCCGCCGATGGGCCCGGCACGGTGACAATGGCCGGCCGTCAGTCGATCGACGGCAGCAGCTACGTCTATCTCATCGGCCTCACGATCAGTCCTCCGGCCAGCACTGTTCTGTATCACGCGCTTCACATCACCGGCAGCAATCACATACTGGTCCGGGACGTGACCGTTGTGGGGCAGGGAAGCCTGGCCACCCGTACCGCACCCAAAGAGGGCCTGAAATCGAGTCAATCCCAGTACGTTTACGTGGAGAATAGTGATATTTCCAACGCCTGGGACAATGCCCTGGATTTTGTTGCGGTGCAGTATGGCCACATCTTCGGTAACCGGATTCACGGCGCCTCGAGTTGGGCGGCCTATGTGAAGGGCGGCTCAGCGTACCTTCGCATTGAAGGCAATGAGTTCTACGACAGTCCGGTCGGGGGCTTCACGGTGGGCGGTTCCACCGGGCTGGAGTTCATGGTGAGTCCGTGGCTGCACTATGAGGCCTACCACGTCCAGTTCGTCAACAACGTGATCCACGACACCGGGGGCGCGGGGGTGACGGTGAGCGGTGCCTACAACGCGTTGGTGGCCTACAACTCGCTCTATCGGGTCTCTACGGCCGCGGCGCCCATCCGGGTTGGCTTTGGGGAGCGCACCTGCGACTACGACGCCGCGGCTTGTGAGGCCTACCGCCAGATGGGCGCGTGGGGTACCGCGAGCCTGACGGCGGGCCATTGGATCCCGAACAAAAACGTCTTCATCTATAACAATCTTGTTTATAATCCAGCCGGTTACGCGCCGGGCAACCGGCAGTTTCAGGTGTTCGGCCCGGTGATTCCGGACTCTACCTCCAACATCCCCTCTCCTGCCGTGACAGACGACAATCTGCAGATCCGCGGGAATGTGATCTGGAACGGCACGTCGAGCACGCCTCTGGGCATTGAGCTGACCGGCTACGGCTGCCAACCCGGCAATCCCACCTGCAACGCCACTCAGTTGCGGGCTGAAAATACAATCAACACGCAGCAGCCGGATGTGGTTTGGCAGTCCACGGGGGACTTGCTGGCGCCTCCTTACGGAAGCTGGCTCGGGACGGCGATGGCGTTTGCCATACCCGATTTTCTGGGGGGCGATCTGCCCACCACTCCTTTCGTGCTGCAGGGCTCGTTGCAGAACCTGGTGCCCTACGACCGTATCCTGGCCCTCCGGACGATGGAGGCCCCGCCCGGCGCATACATCGGCGCCGACGGTACGCCCACGCCCACGCTGGCAGTGGACTTGGGAACGCTGAACATGAGCTACGTTACCGGCCAGCCTATGCCCGCGGCGCGCACGGTGCAGGTGACCAGTAGTGCTCCGGCTCTCAGTATTCAGGCTGTCTCCGGGGCGGCTTGGCTGTCAGTCAGCCCGGGCAGTGGTAGCACGCCAGCCCTTCTGGCTATCTTGGTGAATCCGGCCGGTCTGCAACCCGGCATCTATCAGGGGGCGATTACGCTCACCGGCGCCGGCAATCCTCCCAGCACCGCGACCGTCAATGTCACGCTTACCGTGACGGCGCCGGCTCTGGTGAAGTTCACGGCCTCGCCCGCGGGCTTGTATTTGGGGTATACGCTGGGGGGCGCGATGCCGGCGCCGGCGCAGGTGCGCATCGTTTCTTCGCCCAGCGGTGCAGGGTTGAGCGCCTCTTCCAGCGCGCCCTGGCTGTTGGTCACGCCGGCGGCCGGGAACACCACGACGTACCTGACTATTTCAATTGAGCCCGGCATACTCACGGCGGGCACGCATCTTGCCAATGTCGTGATTATCGGTAATACCGGAGGGCAGTTGACGGTGCCTGTTTCGGTGAAAGTCGCCGCGCAGGCAGACTTCAATCTAAAGCCGAAGACCTTGAGCTTCAGTTACACGATAGGAGACTCGTCGCCGGCCGGCCAGTCGATAACCATAGCCTCGACGTCGGCCCAGTTCAACTGGACCGGCAGCACCAACGCCCCGTGGCTACGGCACTCGGCCACCTCGGGCGCGACTCCGGCGTCCGTTGTGGTTACGGCCGATCCGTCTGGCTTGAGCGCCGGCGTTTACAATGGCGCTGTCACGCTCTCTGCGCCATCCACGTTGAGCGGAACGGTGGTCGTGCCGGTGGCCTTGACAGTGGTGGGCGCCGCCAACGCCACTCCGGCGGTTTTTTATGTATCGCCGTCCGGCCTCTATCTCAACTACACAGTGGGCGGCGTGGCGCCGGCCCCGGTGGCGGTACGGATCACAGCGGATAAAGCGGGAGCCACGTTCACTGCGGGTACGGCGGCTGCGTGGCTCCAGGTGACGCCGGGCGGCGGAACGGTGACGGCCTCGATCACAATTACAGCCCTGCCGGAATTGCTGGCACCAGGCACCTATTTGGCGGACGTAGTGGTGACGGGAACGGGCGGAGGGACGCGCGTCCTTCCGGTATCGCTGAAAGTTTCGGCCAAGCCTACGATTACGGTCAACCCGAAATTAATGGCCTTCAGCGCCACGGCCGGAACGATGCCGGCAGGTAAGAGCCTGAGTATCGGTACGACGTCCGTGGCGTTCAATTATGTGTTGAGCGTGAATGCGCCTTGGCTCAAGTTGTCCACCACCACCGGAGTGGCGTGGGGTTCGACTGTGGTTTCAGTGGATACCGCAGGTCTGGCGCCAAGCAGCTACAGTGGGGCAGTGACGGTGACGGCGTCGGGGACGGCAAACGGGGCGCTGGCGGTGCCGGTGACGCTCACGGTGCTGCCGTAGGATTGTTTCCATTGATGCCGAATTCGTCAGAATTGCGTATCGGCAGTACTGATCGATTCAATTTGCACTGTAAACTATTCCCTTGCATGGTTTACGGTGCGATGATCTGGCATGCGCAATTTACCAGTTGTTTTGGCTGCGCTGGCGATGGCCGTTTCGATATCGCCAGTCGCGGCGAGTCCGTCTACAATCACCGTTTCTGTTGGAGCCCTAGGTTTTTCTTTTGGAGACGACCCTTTTGGCGTATACAGTCAGTGCAGCGATTCCGGTAATCTGGGTTTCGCCGCCTGCTGGGGGGACAACTATCGTTCCAGCGTTGAGGTGGCAGGAGATTTCTTCCGCGGAGAGGGCCGAGCCGTGGCCGAGGCCTACCGGCGGTTCGAACCCCCCAATAATTACACCATGGGGTACGCCCGCGCTTGGGGCTGGCTCATGATGGATCAGACCTACATTTTGCGTGGCGGAACCGGATCCGCCGTGTTGAAATTCAACCCCGATGCGTTCTTCCTGTCGTCAGGCTTCGGCGGGGACCGCTTCTGTCGTCTCGAAATCGTCCTGGCTGGCTCCACGGACTGCTACTCTTTCATCGGTATGGACATCCCCGTAGAATTCGGAGTTCCCATGCGGTTTGTCATGAGCCTCTATATCGATGCCGAGGCTGGCGCGGATGATTACAAGTGGGCTGCTTTTCAGTACGACCTCACTGACTTTGTGCTGACCCGGAATGGCAACGTCATTCCCGGCGGGCGCCTCCTGGTCGTCCCGGAGCCAGGCTCCGGTGTCTGCCTGCTCCTTGGCCTGGCGGGATTTGGCGCGTTGCGCCGGTTCAGCTTAGCCTGAATTCCGAAGTTGACCTCCTTTGCGAGTGCTGAGGTGCGGTTTACGGCTGCCGGGCAAAGCCAGGCAGCACTCAACAACGCAGGGCTGGATTCAACTTCGGCGAAGTTGGGATTTGCCACTCCAAGATACTGGCCAGAAGAGGGTTCCTTGTCTGGAGACCGCCCCAGCTTTCGCCTAGGTGAAGCACCAATCGCCTGGCGGAGCGGCCGAGAATCGCGCCGCAGGTGAGAATCTGCGTGCGAATCGTGGCTGGCTCACGATAACCCGGTAAGCCGGCGGCGCGCTGGAACTCAGCCAGCAGATTGAACAGCAACAACACGCCGCGGAAGGCGGCCTCGGTGGCGTGAAACTGTTTGAGGCAGAAGTGGTCCGCGTTCAAGTCGTGCTTCAGTTCGGCGATGCGGTTCTCCATATCGGCGCGCCGGTTGTAATCGCGCCAGATCTCTTCCGGGGAATCGGAGCGGTTGGTGACGAAGATGCGGAAGGTGTAGCCGGGCACATCGATCAGTTTGCGCCCCACGCTGGCACGGTTCTCCCTCAGGCGCTCACGAATCACCACGAAGCGCCGTTGGGTGGTCCAGCCGTGGAGCGTCCCGGTGCGTGTCAACGACTTTGAGACACCAAGCCAGAGAGTTTAGTGACTTTTTTGTTCTGACTCCGGTGGTTTGTTGATCCAGACCTCGTGTTGGAGTTCGGGTGCCTGAGGCGGTTTGCGGACGAAGCGTTCGGGGTGAGCCAAGTAGGCTGCGTCGAGGACATTCTGCCGCTGCTGGCGGATCAGCGGGCTTGGCCGTAGTGGACCATGGCGGGCGTCATCAGGCCGAGACCGGAATGACGGTGTTCGTCGTTATACCAGGCGAAAAAGCGCAGGCAGAAGGCGCGCGCGTCCTGGATCGAACCAAAGCGATCGGGGAAACTCCGGGCGGTACTTCATGGTGCGGAACTGGCTTTCCCGAATACGGGTTGTCATCGGAGACGTAAGGGCGGCTGTGCGATTTGGTGACGCCGAGGTCGGCCATCAGGAGGGCGACGGGTTTGGAGGTCATCGCCGAGCCGCGGTCGGCGTGAACGGTGAGTTGGCCGCGGGGAATGTTCTGCTTGGTGCAGGAATCCTCGATGAGGCGTTTGGCCAGTTCCGCGCTTTCGCGCGGAGCGACCATCCAGCCAGTGACATAGCGGCTGAAAACGTCGAGGATGACGTAAAGATAGAAGTAAGTCCACTTGGCCGGTCCCAGCAGTTTGGTGATGTCCCAACTCCAGAGCTGATTCGGCGCGGTGGCCAGAAGCTCGGGCTTCTGGTAGGGCGGATGGGTGAGCTGGTCGCGGCGTTCGCGCGACTCGCCGCGCTCCTCCAACAGCCGGTACATGGTGCGGATCGAGCAATGATAGTGGCCTTCGTCGAGCAGCGTGGCGTAAACAGCGGCTGGGGAGCGATCCTGAAAGCGTTCTTCGTGGAGGCTTGCCAGAACCGTTTCTTGTTCCGCCGGAGTGAGGGCGCGGACCGGCCGGGGACGTCTCTTGGTTGGCGCTCCCGTTGCTGCCCGCCCCTGCCAGCGATAGGGACGCACGCGAACGCTCAATGCATCGCAAGCGGGCCGGATACCGACGGTGATGGCCAACTCCGAGATGGCCGGCATCAGGATTGCTCCTCCGGGTCCAGCGGCGGGATCGGACGCCCCAACAGGGCAGCCACTTTTTTTTGAACGTCGATGATGATTTCGGCCTTGCGCAACTGTTCAGCCAGCCGCTCATTCTGCCGGCGGAGCTTCTGGTTCTCTTCTTCCAAAGGATGGCGCTTGGACTTGGGGCCACGCCTGTGAGGGGTAAGGGCATCGAGGATGCCGGCGTCCCGCTCGCGCCGCCAGGTGACCAGATGCGAGGAGTACAAACCTTCGCGCCGCAGGAGGGCTCCGATGGTACCGGAGAAACGCGCGGCGTCGGCCTCGTTGAGGATGCGCTGCTTGTAGTCGGCCGTGAAGGTGCGGCGCCGGGGTTTGGCGACGACCTCGGGGTCTGGGCGTGGGATGGGCCGCAACATGGTGCCGGCTTTGCCCGCCACTGCGCTACGTTCGCCCTCGCTACGCTCGGCCTCACTCCGCTCCGTGGCGGGCAAAGCCCCGGGTAACGGAGAAATCTTCCTCTTCAGTTCCACGATGTGATCCATTCTCGCCCTGCTCAGTAATTATTGGGCCAAGAAGTGTCTCACTGATGTTGGCACGGAGGGACAGCATGATGTGGTGGGAAGTCCTGGCCAAGGGTGTGAGGGCGTAAAGATAGAAATCACCTGGTGGGTGCAAAATTGCTTAGCGATAGACGATGTCGCTGAAGAAGCAGAAGCGCTCGCCGGCCGAAGGCGAGTTGCCCTTTGAGTACGACTGGCAACCGGCGCGGGAGGTGCTCACGGCCTATGCGGGCATTCCGCTGTTTGTGCGCGCAGCGCGTTCGGGGTGCCGGACAGTGTGGCCCGGAACGTATCGCTGAAGCAACGCCAGCGCGGCTTTGACGAAGCGACCTACGTGGAGAGCTTTCTGGTGTTGAACGCCTTGGGCGGAGATTGCCTGGAGGATTTCGACCGTCTGCGAGAAGACGCGGGCTTGGCCGAGATGCTCGGACATGAGATTCCGAGCCCGGAAGCGGCGCGGAAGTTTCTGTATCAGTTTCACGACCAGAGCCGGATCGAGGCGGCGCAACAGGAGCTGGCGGTGGGGCAGGTGAGCTACATACCCAGCGAGAGCGGGCCGCTGCGCGGCTTGGCGCAGGTGAATCAGGATCTGGTGCGGGCAGTGGGACGGCGGTGCGCCGATCAGAAGATTGCCACCATTGATCTGGATGCCACCATCATCGAAAGCTGGAAACGCCAGGCGCAGCCGACCTATTAGGGCAACACGGGCTATCAGCCAGTGCTGGCGCTGTGGGCCGAGATGGATCTGGCGGTGGCCGACGAATTTCGTGACGGCAACGTGGGTGCACACTACGCGCTGCTGGAGGTGGCCAAGCGGGCATTGGCGGCTTTGCCGGAGACGGTGGAGGAACGCTATTTCCGGGGTGATTCAGCCTGTTACGACCAAACGCTGCTGAAGTGGCTGCGCAACCAGGAGCGGGAGGACGGACCGCGGGGTGCAATCGGATTCGCGGTGAGCGCGCGGATGAGCGAATCGCTGAAGCAGAAGATGCGGATGCTGCCCGAGGCGGTCTGGCGGCCCCCTACCGGGAGGATGCCGAGGTGGTCTGCGAGTATGCGGAACTGCCGTGGGATCCGGTGGAGCGGAAAGCCGGAGAGGTGTTGGATGAGGTACGGTATCTGGCCATTCGCGTGACGCGCTGGCAGGGAGGATTGTTTGACGACGGGGCGCTGTGCAAACACTATGCGGTGGTGACCAACCGTTTTGACTTCGACGGCAAACGGCTGTTGGAGTGGCACCGGGAAAAGGCCGGCTCGATTGAGGCGCTGCATCATGTGTTGAAGAACGAACTGGCCGCCGGGGTGATGCCGTGCGGACGCTTCGGAGCCAATGCGGCGTGGCTGCGGCTGGCGGTGATGACGCACAATGTGCTCACGGCCCTGAAGCGGGTGGCCTTGAAGCCGGAGCATCTGCGGGCGCGGCCCAAACGGCTGCGCTTCCAGATCTTCTGCTCGCCGGGGGCGCTCATCCATCACGCGCGAAAGCTCGTCGTACGAGTGCAGCGGATGACCGGGCAACTGGCCGAATGGGCCGAAGCCTGGAGCGCGCTACCGGCTCCTGGATAGTGCACGCGGTTTGGCGGCCGTGGACAACCAGAGATGGAAACAGCAGTGACGGAGCGGTGCCCGGAAATCGGCCCCGCCAACCATCGAGAAGCATTCAAAGAGCACAAAACCAAATCTCGCTGGCAGCGTTCCGTGGAAGCTAGGTCCTGAATGAAATCGGCACCACTCCTGCCGTTCAACGATCTCCTCGCCTCGGTTTACGGACGGATTACGGTTGGGACAGCGGATGAACTGATGAACTGGATGAACTTGAGCGCTTGTGGTGGCGCTCCCGTTTTCGTCACAATAGTAGGAGCTCTCTCGTTGACGCCCGCGCCCATTGCCTGATCTTTTCGATGCCGAACCCACCAGCCTCCAATACCAGGACAATCGCCAGGAATTCCTTCTGGTACGGGCTTGAAACCGTGCTTGAGGTCTTCGTGGCGCTGGCGACCTCGATTCCGATGGCGCGTGTGATCGGCCCGGAACGACTGGGCTACTACAGTCTGGTGGTTTGGGTCGGCAACATGAGCACCCTGATCGGCTCCCTGGGAGCGCCTGCTGCGGCGCGCAAATACATCGCCGAGTATCTCGGCAAAGGACAACCCGGCCAGGCGCGAGCCGTCTTTGAGTACACTTTCAAAGCGCAACTTTATTCGAGTACCGGCCTGACCGCGATCGCTGTTCTGCTGGCCCTCCGGTTTGGCGATCCGAACTACCGCATAGTGACCTACAGCATCGTGGCAACCATCTTCCCGGCCATGATGCTGATGATCCCTGCACAAGCCAACCAGGCGGCTGAAAACATGCGGGCCAATGTGCCGGCGACGATTCTGAGCCAGATGATCTACACGGGAACGGTCTGGCTGAGCCTGGCCCTGGGTTGGGAACTGACGGGCGTGAGCCTGGGCGTGTTGCTTTATAAGTGGGTGGAATTCTGGATGCGGTATGTGCCGGCCCGGCGATGGATGGCGACATTGCCGGTAGAACCCCTGGATGAGGCGCTGCGGGGGAGGCTGCGTGCCTTCTCCGTCAAGAGCATCTTCGTGATGTTGCTGAACATCCTGGTGTGGAACCGGTCCGACCTCATCATGCTGCGCTGGTTGAGCTCGGATGTGCGCCACCTGACCTTCTTCTCCCTGGCACAGAATCTGAGTGAAAAGGCGATCATGCTGCCCCGGATTTTCAGCGTCTCAGTGGGCGCCAGCCTGCTGGCGCAGTTCGGACGCGACGCCAACAGGTTGGCGCAGATGGCGCAGTTGGCCGTCCGCTACGCTTTGCTGGCGGGCCTGCCCTTGCTTTGGGGCTTGTCGGCAGTGAGCGCTGCCCTGGTTCCGGTGCTGTACGGCAACCGTTACCAGGAGGCAGTCCCGGTTCTGGCCCTGGCGGCAATGGCGGCTGTCCCGGCATCGATTTTCCTGCCGGCACAGAACTATCTGGAGGCCACGGAGCGCCAGAAGTACGTCATCTATTGCACTTGCGTAGCAGGGGCGCTGAACATCGGCTTGGACTACCTGCTGATTCCGAGATGGGGGCCTGTCGGCGCCGCAATCGGCAACGGCAGCGGCCAATTGGCGGCAGCGGCGGGATTGTGGGGCATCATCCTGTGGAAAGATCCGGTCAAGCTGCAATGGGGCTTGCTGGGACGCCTGGCGGCGGCGGCGGTGCTGCTCTATGTAACAGCGTTTCTCGTGGCGCGTTCGCTATCACCGTGGCTTGCCTTGGCCCCCGCGATCGCCTCTGGGGCGTTGGCTTTTGTTCTGGGCCTCAAACTGTTCGGAGCCCTGACTGCCGACGACAAAAAGCGGCTGGCCATGGTCACCGTACTAATACCAGCCCGCTTGCGTGGTTCCGCCGAGCGCGTGCTGGATTGGCTGACCGAGCAGACGGCTGCTGCGTGAGCGACCAAGTCACCGTGCGATACTAAGAAACAACCGATTGCGGTGGCTTTTGTCGCTATGCACTCCCCCCATCCTGGCTCTCAACCAACTTCTGCGCCACCCAGCCGCTCGCTGATGTCCTTTCAGGGGGACTACGCAGCCGTGGCTGATCTGTTGCGCCGGTCCTGGAGCGAGAACCCGGAGCCCTCCATCAACTACACGGAGGAATACCTGCACTCCAGCTTTGCCTATCCGGGAACATCTCCGGAGTTAGCGCCAACCGTTTATGAAGGGGGGCAGCCGGTAGCTTTCGTGGCCGGATTCCCGCGGACGGCCCAGTGTGGCGGGCAGAACCTGCGATTGTTGGTCAATACCTTTCTGACAGCGGACCCGAAACACAAGGGGAAGGCATTCGGCGCCGGGATTTGGACAGAGTTTCTGAAGCGAGCCAAGGCGGCCGGGTACGACGGCACGATCAACTTCTGCGTCGACGGCGGCCAAACGAATGGAATCGTCGTCGAGTGTGGCCGCCGCCTGAATCTCCAGACCGAGAAGATCTTCTCCATTCCCTACCTCGCCCGGCTGTTGCGCCCGGCGCAGCGCACCGAACCGATCCCCGCTACCGCGCATGACATCGAGCTGTTCCTGGAGTTGGCAACCGAACCCGCCAGCACTGTCCCGCTGGCGAGAACCTGGAGCCGCCCAGAGGCGGAATGGCAGTGCCGGCAGCGAACGGGCGCTCTCACAGTCAGTCTCCGGCGGGAATCCCGCGCAGGCATCCTGACCGGAACCCTCGTCGAAGTGCTGGGTGAGCCTATCGTCCCGTCCCTGCTGGTGGAAGACGTTTTCTGGGGCTCTCTGCTTCCGGAAGAGAGGCTCGAACTAGTATCAGAATTCTGCATCCGCGGCTCCGGCGCTGGGGCGCAGATGATTTCGCTGCCGCTGATGGGCTATGCCGACATGGCCCCCTTCCAGAAATCCGGTTTCCGCAAGTCCCGCCGCCTGATCCACGTGTATATGACTTGCTGGACAGGGGCTGGGCAGTTCGGCGAATTGCCAGCCATCTACATGGACGTTTTCTAGTACGCTGGCAATCCCGAACTATGCCTCAACCTTCTCACTTTCGGAAGCCGGAACGGCAGTTTCATCACACCGGTTTCGTGGTCGCGTCGATCGAACAATCACTACCCGGCTTTGCAGCCGCCCTGGGGGCGTCATGGGTTTCAGAGGTGACGCACGACACGATCCAGCGGGTTCGGGTTGTATTCCTGGGCGAAGGGCCGGATACTCTGCCTCAAGTGGAGCTCGTAGAACCGGTGGGCGCCAGTTCGCCGGTGGGCAAGTTCCTGGAAAAGGGCGGCGGTCTGCACCATATCTGCCAGATGGTGCGGCATCTGGACGATGAGCTGTTGAGGCAGAAAGAGTTAGGTTCAACGCTGGTACGCCGCCCACAGCCGGCGGCGGCCTTTGGAGGCCGACGAATCGCCTGGATTTTCACTCCAGAGCGTCTGCTGGTCGAACTGCTGGAAGAGGAGCACTCCGTCGAAACCGGCGTCAGCTAAGGAGAGGTGTATGGGCAAGATAGGCCGATATCTGGATAACGCGGCAGGCATTTCGTTCAAGACGGCCTGGAAGATCTTCAGCAAGCCGCGCATGGTGCCGGTTCGCCTGTATGCGGCCCCCATGGCGCCCGTGGCAGCCGCCTGCCGTCTGTTCCCGGAGGTGCCGCAGGCGCGGATTGACGAGCTGCACACCGAACTGATGGGCAATCATGAGTTCTTCGATCAGTTGAACCGAATCGTCTTTGCTGTTCGCGGCCGCCGGCTGGGGTGGAATCGCTGGAACGAGTTCATCTACCTGGCGGTTCGCCTTTTGCAGCCCAAAGTAATGGTGGAGACCGGAATCTTCGACGGACAATCCAGCGCCATTCTGCTCGAGGCCATGCGGCGCAACGGGGTGGGACAACTGATCTCGATCGATCTGCCGGCCTATCAGCCGATCGAAGGCGCAACGACCCGAATGGAGGAGACAGCGCTGCCACCCGGCAAGCAGCCTGGTTGGATGATTCCGGCGCACCTCCTGGATCGCCACAGGCTGGAACTGGGCGACGCCCGGGAGTTGCTGCCGCGGGTAGTTTCGGAGTTTGCCGAGATCGACATCTTTTTCCACGACAGCCTGCACACCGAAGATCACATGTCGTTTGAATACGAGACCGCATGGCCCAAGATCCGAAAAGGCGGGATGCTATTGAGCGACGATACTCTCTGGAACCCTGCTTACTACGAGTTCTGCCGGGCTCATGACAAGCCGTATTTCATGGTTTCCGGGCAACTGGGAGCCATCCGGAAGTAGCCAGTTCTGGCTACCTTCGGGTGGCCGGGGAGGTCCCAACTGTGAAGCTATTGGAAGCCCTGGAGATTTTACGCCAACCGGTGGATGACACTGCGCCCCAACTGAATGTCGTTCTCTGTTGTGGATTCACACCTCTGCACTTGCAGACTTTCATCACGGCCGGTTTGCGTCAGCGCTGGCCGGGCCGCCGTGTGGAAGTCAGTACCGGGCTCTATGGCGATCTAGCCGGAAATCTGGAGCGGGTGGAAGCCAGGTCCCACCATGGCGTGATTCTGGTGTTTGAGTGGAGCGATTTGGATCCGAGACTCGGCTACCGGCAGTTGGGCGGGTGGCGGCCCGGCCAGGCGGAAGAGATTCTCACCACGGTGCGGGCCTCGCTCAGCCGGATTTCCACGTCGCTCAGCCGAATCGGCGGCGATATGCCTGTCGCTGTCTCTTTGCCTGGATTGCCGCTCCCGCCAATCAGTCATACTCGCCCGATACACGGCAGTTCTTTTGACTGGCAGTTGGAAGCCGCCCTGGCCGATTGGGCCGCGTCCGTCGCGGAGAGGAAGGCCAGATTGCTAAGCCGGCAGTGGATCGACCGGCAGTCGGCCATCGCCGGACGCCACGATCCACAGTCGGATCTACAGACCGGATTTCCTTACACGATGGCTCATAGCTGCGTCCTCGCCTCTCTGTTGACCACTTTGTTGTTCCCGGAGTCTCCCGGCAAAGGGCTGATCACCGACCTCGATGACACTTTGTGGTCCGGCATCCTGGGCGAGATCGGGATTGAGAACATCGCGTGGAGCCTGGAGCACGGGGCAACCCAGCACGGGCTCTACCAGCAGTTGCTCCAATCGCTTGCCGACGCCGGCGTGCTGCTGGCGGTGGCGAGCAAGAACGACGCCACCTATGTGGCGCAGGCGTTGGAACGGAAAGACCTCCTGGTGAAGCGCGACTCCCTCTTTCCGGTGGAGGCTCACTGGGGGCCGAAATCCAGTTCAATCGGTCGCATTCTGAATGCCTGGAATATCAGCGCGGACGCTGTGGTGTTCGTGGACGACAGCCCTTTGGAGATTGCGGAAGCGCAAGCGGCCTTCCCGGCAATGGAGTGCCTGCTGTTCCCTCGAAAGTCCACGGCCCAGGTGCTCTCCCTGCTGGAGAAGCTGCGCATGCGCTTCGGTAAAGAGACGCTTTCCCAAGAGGACTCCTACCGGCTGGCCAGCCTGCGCAGCGCAGCCAGCCAACCGGATCCGGCCGTCCACTCCGATATGGAGTCTTTGCTTGCGTCGGCCCAGGCGCGGCTTTCCTTCGATGTGCGGATTCCGCCAGTTGACGGCCGGGCGCTGGAGTTGGTGAACAAGACCAACCAGTTCAATCTCAATGGCCAACGGCTCAGCGAAGCAGAATGGCTCGGCAGGTTGTCACGGCCCAACGCGTTTCTCCATGTTGTCAGTTACGAAGATCGATTCGGGCCTTTGGGCCGGATCGCTGTTCTGGCTGGCTGCCAGGAGGCCGGCGGTCTGCTGATCGACACTTGGGTCATGAGCTGCCGGGCGTTTTCCCGAAGGATCGAGTATTCGTGCCTGCGCTACCTGGTTAGCCGGATGCAACCGGACGCCATCCGTTTCGACTATGGGGCAACCCCTCGCAACGGGCCGGTGCGTGAGTTTCTGGCCGCGATCCTCGAACCGGGGCAACTCGAAGGCACCGGACCTATCGTCCTGAACACGAAGTGGTTTGAACAAACCTGCCCCACCCTTTACCATCAAGTAGAAACCCACCAAGCATGAACGAGATCACACAACGACTAACGCGCTGTTTTTTGGCTGTTTTCCCTGGTTTGAGCGAGGACGCCGTGGCGACTGCATCGCAGGAGACGGTGGGGGCGTGGGACTCGCTTGCCTCGATCACGCTGGTACGCGTGATTGAAGAAGAGTTCGGTGTGTCGATCGACCTGTTTGAACTGGAGGACTTGTTGAGCTTCAACCAGCTCAAAGCTCATCTGGAAGCTCAGGTCGGAGCCTGACCGGCCCGGCGGAAAAGAACAATCCAATGCAAAACGAACTCAGAAGCCTGATTGTCGAGATCACCGGCCTCAAGCCCGATTTTGATGGCTCAGCCAACCTCTACACGGACTTGGGCGTGCCCTCCGTGAAAGCGATGCAACTCCTGATGGACCTCGAGGAGAAGTTCGAAGTTTCAGTGCCGGACGACGATTTCATCGAAGCAACGTCTCTGGACACTCTGGTGGAACTGATCGGGAGGCTGCGCTCCAGCAGTTGAGTATGAGCCAGGATCTGCAGGCACGGTTTTCAACGATCGCCGGGAGACAGCCGGACAAGCCGGCGCTGTCCGTCCGCGGCCAAAACACCAGCTACGGCCAGATGGACGACACCGCCCGGCGCTGGGCCAGAGTCATCACGGGCCGGCTCGGGAGACCGGCACAACGGGTCGGGATCTTCGGCTCCCGAAGCGCCGTTTCCTACACCGGTACCATCGCATCCCTTTACAGTGGCGCGGCGTTTGTCCCGCTCAATCCGAGGTTTCCGGCTGATCGCACACGGCGCATGATCGATCTGGCGGGCCTGGACGCGATCATTTGCGACAAGTTGGGCACGCAGCAACTAGCCGCAGTCCTGGAGGGCATGGCCGAAAAGCCGCTGATCCTGCGTCCGGAAGAGGACTACGAGGTTTGGCTGGCCACGGCGCCCCGGTTGGAGGAGTTGCCGCCCCTGCGGCCCGCCGATGTCGCCTACCTGCTGTTTACCTCCGGCAGTACCGGGTTGCCCAAGGGCGTCCCCATCACGCACGCCAACGTGTGCGCCTATCTCGAATGGGCATCGGCCCGTTATGGCATCGTGCCGGAGGACCGTTTCTCCCAGACCTTCGACCAGACCTTCGACCTCTCCGTGCACGACCAGTTTCTCTGCTGGGAGAACGGCGCCTCGCTCTATGCCATGTCGCCGGTGGAGCTGCTGGCGCCGGCCCGTTACATTCAGTGCAACGATCTGACGGTGTGGTTCTCCGTGCCCAGCGTCGTGGCCCAGATGCGCAAGCGTAAGACCCTGCTGCCCGGCGCGCTGCCCACGCTTCGGTGGAGCCTGTTCTGCGGCGAACCGCTGCCGCGGGCCAGCGCCGAGGCCTGGCAGGAGGCGGCCCCCAACTCCATCGTTGAGAATCTGTACGGGCCCACGGAGCTGACCATCGCCTGCTGCGTGCATCGCTGGGATCCAGTTTCGTCACCGGCGCTGTGCGTCAACGACATGGTGTCCATCGGCACGCCATTCCCCGGCCTGACCGCCGTACTGTTGGACGACCATTTGAACGTAGTTCTGCCCGGCGGCGACGGCGAACTCTGCCTGTGCGGCGCGCAGACCTCGCCCGGCTATTGGAACGACGAAGCCAAGACGGCCGAACGCTTCGTCCGCCTGGATCACGGCCCGGTTCCGGGCGAGCGTTACTACCGCACCGGCGACCGAGCCATTCAACTGGACAACGGCGAGTATGCGTGTCTCGGCCGGACGGACCATCAGGTGAAGGTGCTCGGCTTCCGGGTGGAGTTGGGCGAAATTGAGGCGGTTCTGCAGAAAGACGTTCGAGTCGTGCAGGCCGTCGCCATTGGCTGGCCCATCTCCGAGGGCACCGCCCAGGGTATTGTCGCCTTTGTCTCCGGAGCCAGTCTGGACGTGGCTGCATTGAAAGAAACATGCCGCGGCTCTCTGGCTGACTACATGGTACCGTCAGCAATCCACTTCGTCGAAGAGATGCCTCTGAACGCGAACGGCAAGGTGGATCGCGGTGTGCTGGCGCAACGGCTGGCGGAGAGGGTTGGCTGAGGCGTGGCCGGAGGATTGTCTGGATTCATTCTGAAGGTGCGGAAGGCGGAAACGCCTTTCTTCGCCCGCCTCAAACGGCTGGTGCTGGCGGCCGCCGTCTCTGAGATGCCCGTGCCGGGCTTCACCCGCCCGCTATGGAGCGCACTCTACCACGGGCGGATGCTGGCCCCCGAACTCTGGCGGCGGCTGTTGTCGGTGGCCTACCGCAGCCCGATGTTCAGAAGCCAGTGCGCCCGGGTGGGCAGCCGCCTCTATCTGGAGCAGATCCCCCGCATCTCCGGTCGCGTGAAGTTGCTTCTCGGCGATGACGTCAATATTTCCGGCCACTTCAACGTCCGCGCCGGCCGGACCTTCGACGACCCTGAGATCATTCTCGGCAACAAGGTCTTTATCGGTCACCAAGTGGTGATGCAGGTGGCGCGGCGGATTGAGATGGAAGAGGGCGCGGCGCTGGCTGGCGGATGCTATGTCACCGATAACGACGCCCACCCGCTGGACGCGGCCGCCCGCCTGCGCGGCGAGACCGTCGCGCAGGGCGACGTGCTGCCGGTGAAGATCTGCCGCCACGCCTGGGTTGGCCGGGGCAGCTTCATCATGAAGGGCGTCACCATTGGCGAGTTTGCCATTGTCGGCGTCGGCAGCGTGGTAGTCTCCGACATCCCGCCCTACAGCATCGCGATGGGTAACCCGGCGCGAGTCGTCAAGAAGATGGGGCCGCCGGTCCACGATGATCGTTCCGGATAACGGCAATGGGCGGCGCAAGCTGCACCGGCAGCCATCTGGCAGAGTGCTTTTGGGCGCGAGGCCAGCGGATGAGTGGGCCGGATCGCTTCAGCCGCGGCTCCCGGAACCGCCATGATTCAGCAGTTCCCGCAGAAACACATGGAGTGGCTCTCCGGTGTCCGGTCTTCGCAAGGCGAACTCGATGAAGCACTTGGCGTACTCCAGGCGGTTGCCGAGATCGAAGCGGCGCGCCTGCCAGGCCAGCGCGAAGACCGGTGACTGCTGGGCAAGCAGATTCATGGCGTCGGTCAATTAAATTTCTCCACCCACGCCGGTTTGTGTGGCGTCGATGCAATCAAAGATGGCGGACGTGAAGACGTAACGCCCGGCGATGGCCAGGTAGCTGGGCGCCAGGTTGATGGCCGGCTTCTCCACCAGCTTCCTCAACCGCAGAAGATCATCGCGGCCCGGTTCCGCTTCGACATCGACGATGCCGTAACGGCTAACCCATTCCGGGGCGACGCGGTGCACGGCCACAACGCTGGCCTGCGTGGTCTCAAAGGCATCCGGCAACTGGCGTAGACTGGGCTTCTGCCCCTTCGGCTGATCGATGATGGTGCCGCCAAGCAGCACGGCGAAGGGCTCGGTGCCCATGTGGGCGCGGGCCAGTCGGATGGCATCGCCCAGACCCAACTGCTCCGTCTGCCGGATGTAGTGGATCTGGACCCTGTCGCCGATATCACGCACCTGGTCCACCAGATGATGCTTGCCGGCGGCAATGCGAAAAGGGCCTCGAATTTTGAAGAGTGGTCTTCCAGGGGGCATTGTTAGCACCCTGCATGTCTGGCTCCAGTGTGAATGGGTACTTCCTGATTGCTGCAATTGGGGGTTTCTCCATTGCAGCTAGTCGCTAAATCCGTGGGGTGGTCGGTGGGGGCAGGGTGGGTGGTCAGGCATGGGGTTGAGCTTGCGTGCGGATTCCGGGCGAAGGTGAACGCGGTTCCGGGGCGAACGTGAACGACATTCCGGGCTGAAGGTGAATGGGATTCCGGGGTGAACGTGAACGGTGATTCCGGCGGGAAGGCGAACGGTTTTCGCGCGATCCCGGAATGGCATTCACGATGGCCCGGAATGATTTCCACAGGCGGGGCGGCGCTGGACATTATCCCGGCACAATGAACCTCCCAAGGGAGGAACACGGTGCCGGCCAGGAGATTGTCCATGCGGAAGATCCGGGAGGTCCTGCGCCTCCGATACGAACTCAAACTGAGCTGCGAACAGATCGGGCGAAGCTGCGCGATCGGGGCGAGCACGGTTCACAAGTACCTGAAGCGAGCCGAGGCGGCGGGCCTGAGTTGGCCGTTGCCCGAAGGCTGGAACGAGGAGCGCGTGGAAGCGGCGCTGTTCCCGCGCGGGGAGCCAAGCGTGGCGGAGACGAATCCGGCGCGCACGCCGCCGGACTTCGCCGCGATGCATGAGCAGTTGCGCCAGCACCGGCATCTGACGCTGCAACTGCTGTGGGAGGAGTACCGCGAAGCGAACCCGGAGAGCTACCGCTACTCGCGGTTCTGCGAACTGTACCAACGCTGGCGCTCGAAGCTCGACGTGGTGTTGCGGCAAGAACACAAGGCCGGCGAGAAGATGTTCGTCGATTGGGCGGGAGCAACGATCCCGGTGTACGACCGGCACAGCGGCCAGGCTTGGCAGGCGCCGCTGTTCGTGGCCACGCTCGGAGCGAGTTCCTACACCTACGCCGAAGCCACGCACGATCAGCAGATGGAATCGTGGCTGCGTGCGCATGTGCATGCCTTCGAGCATTGCCACGGCATTCCGGCGCTGGTGGTGCCCGACAACGCCAAGACGGGCGTGACCAGGGCGCACCGTTACGATCCCGATCTGAATCCGACCTATTACAACTTCGCGTTGCACTGTGGCTTCGGGATCGTGCCCACGCGGCCGTACAAGCCGCGCGACAAGGCCAAGGTGGAGAATGCCGTGCAAGTTGCCCAGCGCTGGATCGTGGCCGCGCTGCGGCATCGCAAGTTCTTCTCACTGGAGGAACTCAACACGGCGATCCGCGAGTTGCTCACCAAGCTGAACCACCGGCCGTTTCGCAAACGTGATGGCAGCCGGGTCACGGTGTTCGAGGCGCTCGACCGCCCGGCCTTGAAACCGCTGCCGGTGGAAGCGTTCGACCTGAGCGAGTGGTCGCGTGCGCGCGTGAACATCGACTATCACGTGGCGTTCGATTCCAATCTCTACAGCGTGCCCTACAACCTAGTGCAGGAGGTCGTCGAGATCCGTTCGACGCCCACCACGGTTGAGATCCTGCATAAAGGCGCGCGCGTGGCTTCGCACCTGCGCCATCGTGGGCGCGGGCAGGCCGTCACCAATCATGAGCACCGCCCCAAGAGCCATCGCGCGCACCTGGAGTGGACGCCCTCGCGTATGGTCCAGTGGGCGCAGACCATCGGACCCAACACGGCCCGGCTGTTCGAGCGCATCATGGCCGACAAGCCGCATCCGGAGATGGGCTATCGCGGCTGCCTGGGCATCATCCGGCTCGCCCAGAAGTACTCGGCGCAACGCGTGGAAGCGGCTTCCGAACGCGCGTTGCTCACCGGGGCGTGCCGTTATAAGAGCGTCGAATCGATCTTGAGGAACTCGCTTGACCAATCGCCGCCCTCCTCGCCGCCACCCGCTTCGACGCCGCCACACGACAACATCCGCGGAGCCGGGTACTTCGAGTAAGGACCAATCATGCTGCAAGAACCGATGATGGAAAAACTGACGGCCATGCGGCTGACCGGCATGGTGGACGCCTTGCAAGCGCAGGAGCAGGATCCGGCCTCGCGCGAGCTGAGCTTCCTTGAACGGCTTGGCCTGCTGGTGGATCAGCAGTGGACCTGGCGCGAGAACCAGGCGCTGGCGCGGCGACTGCACGCCGCCAAGCTGAAAGGAGCCTGTGTCGAGGAGATCGACTATCGCGCTTCGCGCGGGCTCGACAAGAGCGTGATCCGCGCCTTGGCGCAAAAATCGGCTTGGGCCGCGCAGCACGAGAATATCTTCGTGCTGGGACCGACCGGTGTGGGCAAGAGCTTCGTCGCCTGCGCGCTGGCGCAGAAGGCGTGCCGTGATGGTTACTCAGCGTTCTACACCCGTGCCGCCGCGCTGTTCCGCGATCTCGCCATCGCCCGCGCCGACGGCAGTCTGCGCAGTTTGCTGGCGCGCCTCGGCCGTATCGATGTGCTGGTCATCGACGACTGGGCCATGGCCCCGCTGAGCGAAACCGAGCGGCGCGACTTCTGGGAGATCTGCGAGGATCGTTACCAGACACGCTCGACAATCCTGACCTCGCAGCTACCAGTGGCGCGCTGGCACGAGCAGATCGGCGATCCCACGGCCGCCGACGGCATCCTCGACCGCTTGGTTCACAACGCGCATCGCGTCGAGATGAGAGGCGACTCCATGCGTAAGAAGCGCGGCACCCAGCCGTCGAGCTGACGCTCGCCGGGCCTCTGCATGGCTAAAGCGGGGACAAGGGCTGCCGCCCCTTTCCCCGCACCCCTTTCTCCGCGCGAGTGGCTTCCTTCGCTACGCTCCGGACAGGTTTCTCTTGACCATCGTGAATGCTTACTCCACAATCGAGAGGCCAGCGTCGCTACGCTCCGAACACCGTTCGCCTTCGGCCCGGAATGCCGTTCGCGTTCCCTCCGGAATCAGCATTCACCTTCGGTGGAATCCGCACTTGCGTGGGTATGCCAACCTCCGAAAGGAAAGGGGCCTGACATGGATCCGAAACGGCCATCGTGCCTCTCCAGAGGCGACGCAGGGCAACAGTTGGCGCTCGTCTCGCGGCTGGCCGAGAATGCGTCGCGCAAGGTCGGCAGTCTGGCGGATGTGACGGCGTAATAGTTGCTGAGTATCTCGTGATCGTCGTCACGCAGTGGTTCAACGACCACGCTCTTTCTCCGTTCGGCTGGCCAATGGCCTTAGCCTCGGCGGCCGAGAACCTCGTCCATTTGGAGGCCCGGCGAGAACAAGAAGGATTGTCGGCCGTCACCATTGGCGATCTCTTGCGAACAACCCTCCGACTTCGACCCGACCGGATCCTGGTTGGCGAGGTTCGGGGTGGAGAGGCCTTTGACCTACCACAGGCCCTCAATACCGGGCATGCCGGCAGACTCTCGACCATTCACGCCAACTCCGCGGTGCAGGACATCTCCCGCTTCACCACCTGCGTCCTTCAGTCCGGCATCGAGATCCCCTACCGTGCGATCCGGAGCAATATCGCCGACGCGCTCCATCTGGTAGTCCAGGTGGAGCGCCGCCAAGGCAGACGTGCCATCAGCGAAGTGCTGCGAATCGAGCGATTCGACCCGTCTAAGGACCAATTTGAGTCCCAGACGCTCTATTCGACATAAGCGAGCCTTCCATGTCGCAGCGTCATCACCCCATGCGGCCTGTCCCGGCCTCTTGGAGGCTTCGTTCGCAAGGCCAGAGTTCACCCCACAACATCCGGGAGCAGGCCCCGCCCTACACGGGTAGTTTGCTGTTTCTGGTGGAGCGGTGGAACGTTAGCAGGTCCCACCGCTGGCCCACGGATTGCACCAGGGCCGCGGAATCCAGAGGGATTGCCGCTCACCGTTTTGTAGTGTACTCCATCTAATTAACCTAACCGGAATCTCCATTTTGGCCTTCCCGGACCGGACCACAATTCACGCGCCGCGTGAATTACGTGGCCGAGGGGAGCAAATCAGTCCCTTCCGCGCGCGAATCGGTGTCTGCGGATGGATTCGTTGGGCATTGGCGCAGAAGCGAAGACGGAATCGGTTTGTTTTCAATAGGGCTCTCGGGCACCTCTCCGTTTTTCCTCCTTCTTCTAGTACTACTGTGTTATAAAACATGATATACTGCTTTTGTTGTGAGCTCCAACACGAGGGCGCCGGGCGCACAACAGAAACGGCTCGCAGCCTACCTCGACAGCCTGGCGCAGGCAGCGGGCCACGCCGATCGCCGGGTTCCCTTTCAGTCCTACTGCACAGGGTTGTTGCTGCCCGGTGAGCGCAAGAGCGTCGAGCCGATGGCCGCGCGCTTGGCCCCTGACAACGTCCGCCGCATGCACCAATCGCTGCATCACTTCGTCGCCGATGCGCCGTGGAGCGATGAGGCGGTGCTGGACCGGGCCTTGGACACAGTGCTGCCAGCGATGCTCGGGCAAGGACCCGTGGTCGCCTGGGTGGTCGATGACACCGGATTCCCTAAGAAAGGACAGCACTCGGTAGGCGTGACCCGGCAGTACTGCGGCCAGATGGGCAAGCAGGAGAACTGCCGCGTCGCCGTTAGCCTGTCAGTGACCACGGAAGCATCGAGTATGCCTGTCGCCTTCCAACTGTACTTGCCGGAGGTGTGGAGCGAGGACAAGACACGGCGGCGCAAAGCTGGCGTGCCGGAGGAGGTGAGTTTCCGGACCAAACCCCAGATCGCGCTGGCGCAGATTCGGCGGGCACGTGAGCGAGGGATTCCCGAAGGTGTGATTTTGACCGACGCCGGCTATGGAACCGATACCAAGTTCCGCACGGAGCTGACAGAGATGGGAATGCCTTATGTGGTGGGGATCATGAGTAGCGTGAGTGTATGGAAACCACAGCAGATGCCCCAGCCGGCCAAGAAATGGGAAGGCAAAGGGCGCCCGACGAAGTTGCTGCGGCGCGATCCGGACCACCCACCTGTCGCCTTGAAGGAGCTAGCGCTGTCGCTGCCGCCGGAAGCCTGGAAGGCGGTCGCATGGCGGCAAGGAGTGAAGAGGAAGCTGCGGTCCCGGTTCGCCGCCCTGCGCGTTCGGCCGGCTCATCGCGACTATTGGCGAAGCGAACCGCACCCGGAAGAGTGGCTGTTGATCGAGTGGCCCAAGCAAGAGAAGGAGCCAACCAAATATTGGTTCTCTACCTTACCGGCTGACACTTCGTTGATGGGACTGATCCGGTTGGCCAAACACAGATGGATCATCGAACGAGACTACGAGGAACTGAAGCAGGAGTTGGGCCTGGGGCACTTTGAGGGACGTGGCTGGCGGGGCTTTCACCATCACGCCACACTCTGCATCGCCGCTTACGGGTTCCTGGTCGCTGAGAGGAACCGTTTTTCCCCCTCGGCGCGGGCCGGCCAACTGGCCCTATCCGCCACCGCTCTCCCGCCGGGATTCGAGCCGAGAGGACGTCCCCGCCGCCAGCGGACGGCATAATCCACACTCCATCGCTTCGCTGCGCCGAACCATTGCCGGGTTTCTGCTCCGGCAACTGGCCCGGTGTCCCTTTTGCGGCGCGCTTCGTTTATAACACAGTAGTACCAGTAGCTCTCGCATTGCGCCTGTTTTCAACTCCACCCATCCCCATGACAACGGGCCTTCTCTTGCGGCACAACTGATTTTCCAAGCAGCAGTTGGCCCGCGGCAGGAGGAGGCCTTCGCTAAGACAGAGCGTGGCCAAGACAGCTTCGGGATCGAATTTCATTTTTCGCAGTCAATCGCAGCCAATTTATCGATGGTGGCACGCGGAGCAGCGATGGCGGCGCGTTGCTATTGCGGCAAACAGACCGCCGCATCGGCCTGCTGCCGCGTCTGGCCGCCTGCTTCACCGACTTCCGGTCGCAACATCGCACCCCGCACGGCGTCGAACAGATGCTGGCCTAACCCTTCTATGGCCTCGCCTTGGGCTACGACGATCTCAACGTTCACGATCAACTGAGCCGCGATCCATTGATGAACCTGCTGGCTGGCCAACGTGCGCCGGAAACGGCCTTGGGAAACGGCCTTGAACCTTGTACGGGCGGTGCTGGATGGGACGGAGTTGGTGTGTCCAGAGGTGGAGGCGGCGCGGACGAAGTGGGTGACGGGGCAGGTGGGGGCGTAAAGAAACGGCTTAAGAAGGGGTGGCCGTACCATGCGGAGTGTCGATGCTGCATTTGTGCGGAGGGGGTCGCCAGAACTTGGTGAACGATGCCTGCCGCATGACGGATGGGCTGGAGGATTCCTACTTCAATCCAGAGGTGCCGAACAAGGGGACGGCGAAGGACGGCATCGATATCGTGAAGGCGGCGATTGATCTGGCCACGGGGGACACGCCCGACCTGTTCCTAATCGCCAAGAGCGGCGAAGTGAACTCGTCTTACTTCACCATTGATGCGGGACCTGATCCGCTGAACGGGAGTTCTGATACGTGGGGCGCGCTGGTGTACTTTCTCAAGGTGAAGGGCGGGAATGACTATCTGCTGTTCGAGTTCAGTCCGGCCACGAGCGCTGGCAGCTTTGGCACGCTGGGCCCGGAAGTGGGGTATGGTCCGAACCCGAACACGTTGGGGAATTCGCATGCCACCTTGTGGGGTCTGCGCGGCATTGAGCCGCCGCCGCAGGGCAACGTGCCGGAGCCGTCGACCTATGCGCTGATGGGTGCCGGGTTGGTGGCGTTGGGCGTGGCGCGGAAGCGGTTGGGCCGGTAGTTTAGAGTCGAATCAAAACACGACGAGCCAGCGATCAGGCGCGCTGATCCGGGGGTACAGGAAAGGCGCGCCGGCGCTGGCTCGTTGTAGTTGAGGCGTGTGGTTAGTTGACTGTCCAGGTGAAGACGTTGGAGGCGAGGTTCTGGCCTCCGACGGCGGCCGAAGCCGTGGCGGTCCAACTGCCGGCCATGGAGCTATTGACGACACGGGTTGCCACACCGGAGGCGTTGGTGACGCCGATGGTAATGGAGATCATGCCGTTAGGCTGTTTCACCATGAAGCCGACCATGGTGCCGACGACGGGGAGGCCGCCGGAAACCACTTTGGCGGTGAGGGTGATGTAGGTGGAGCGCGGCACAGACCCGATGGGCCCAGTGAGGGTGAGGGCGGGGGCCGACGAAGGTGTCGACACAGCCGCGGTCACCGTGGCGCTGGCCGCGGCGGTGGTGTTGTGGTTGGCGTCCTTGAGGTTGACGTTAACCGCGTAGTTATTGGCGGCCGTGCCGGCGGGGATGGTCTTGGTGAGGATGAAGTTGCCGGTGGCGCCGGGGTTGAGTTTGAGGCCCGTGGTGGAGAACGCCGTGGTCCAGCCCGTGGGCGCGGTGGAAGTAGGCGCGAAGGTGGCGGCGGCGCAGGAGGCGGAGTCCTTATTCACGACGGTGACGGTGTAGGCGAGCTTGGCGCCTGGGACACCGCTGAGGGTGGTCGGTGAGAAGGTGACCGTGGGCGCCGCGTAGACGCAGGCCGTCACCTTAGCGCTGGCCGCGGCGGTGGTGTTGTGGTTGGCGTCCTTGAGGTTGACGTTGACCGAGTAGGTATTGGCGGCCGTGCCGGCGGGGATGGTCTTGGTGAGGGTGAAGTTGCCGCTGGCGCCGGGGTTGAGTTTGAGGCCCGTAGTGGAGAACGCCGTGGTCCAGCCCGTGGGCGCGGTGGAAGTAGGCGCGAAGGTGGCGGCGGTGCAGGAGGCGGAATCCTTATTCACGACGGTGACAGTGTAGGCGAGCTTGGCGCCTGGGACACCGCTGAGGGTGGTCGGTGAGAAGGTAATCGTGGGCGCCGCGTAGACGCAGGCGGCCGTCACCTTAGCGCTGGCCGCGGCGGTGGTGTTGTGGTTGGCGTCCTTGAGGTTGACGTTGACCGAGTAGGTATTGGCGGCCGTGCCGGCGGGGATGGTCTTGGTGAGGATGAAGTTGCCGGTGGCGCCGGGGTTGAGTTTGAGGCCCGTAGTGGAGAACGCCGTGGTCCAGCCCGTGGGCGCGGTGGAAGTAGGCGCGAAGGTGGCGGCGGCGCAGGAGGCGGAATCCTTATTCACGACGGTGACAGTGTAGGCGAGCTTGGCGCCTGGGACACCGCTGAGGGTGGTCGGTGAGAAGGTAATCGTGGGCGCCGCGTAGACGCAGGCGGCCGTCACCTTAGCGCTGGCCGCGGCGGTGGTGTTGTGGTTGGCGTCCTTGAGGTTGACGTTGACCGAGTAGGTATTGGCGGCCGTGCCGGCGGGGATGGTCTTGGTGAGGGTGAAGTTGCCGCTGGCGCCGGGGTTGAGTTTGAGGCTTGCCGCGGAGAACGCCGTGGTCCAGCCCGTGGGCGCGGTGGAGGTAGGCGTGAAGGTGGCGGCGGCGCAGGTGGCGGAGTCCTTGTTCACGACGGTCACGGTGTAGGCGAGCTTCGCGCCGGCTGCGCCGCTGAGGGTAGTGGGCGAGAAGGTGACCGTGGGCGGGGCGTAGACGCAGGCGGCGGTGACGGTGGCGCTGGCCGTGGCGGTGACCGCGGCGTGGTTGGCATCGCTGACCGAGACATTGGCGGCGACGGTGGCCGGCGCGGTTCCGGCGGGGATGGTCTTCGACATGGTGAAGTTGCCGGAGGCGCCGGGATTGAGGGTGAGGCCCGAAGAGGAATAGGCGGTGAGCCAGCCGGTGGGCGCCGTGGAGGCGGGCACGAAGGTGGCGGCGGCGCAACTGGAGGAGTCCTTGTTGGTGACCGTCACGGTGTAGTCGAGCTTGGAGCCGGCGTTGCCGCTGGGGTTGGCGGGTGAAACGGCGAGGGTGGGAGCAGCGCGGACGCAGGGGGTGGAGCCGTAGCTGATGTTGACTGCGAGGCCGCTGGCGGTAGCGCTTTGGACCTGGATGGAGAGGTTGGAGTAGGGGTCGGTCCAGGTTTTTCCGGCGGCGAGGGCGGGATCGCTCCAGGAGGCGGTTTCGGGGGTGAAGTCGAGCAGGTTGGAGTAGGAGGTGCTGCCCTCCTCATAGCGAATGGAGGCGCCGGAGAAGATCTGGGCGCCGAGACTGGATTCGTAGATGCCGAGCGGTTGGCGGTATTCCAGCCAGAGGTAGGCGTTGCTACCGGCGCCGCGCTGGATCTTGAGAGCCTGCCGGCCGGGCGTGGCGGAGGCAAAGGGGATGAGATCGTAGACGCCGTTGGAGGTGATGGTGGGGACCTGGGTGATGGTGTCGAGCCACTTCAAACGGACCTTGTTGGGAGCCGAATAATGGCCGAGATTCCAGGAGCCCATGGTGGAAAAGACGTCGCCGTATTCTGAGACGCCGGGTGCGGAGCCGATGGCGCCGAGAGCCGCCGTGCCGTAGTCATACGTGCGGGCGTGGCCGAGCCCAAAGTTGTGGCCGCCTTCATGCGTGGCGAGTTTGACGCCACTGTCGATGCTGGACATGTAGTTGGAGACCAACCACGAAGTGGAGGCGGTAAAGTTGCCGTCGTTGGGCGAGGTGAGGTAGGAGCAGCCGAGGGTGCCGAGGCCGGCCCAGCCGCAGCCGGAGGGAGGCGGGAAGACGAGCATGACGCGGTTGAAGCTGCGGAAATCGACGTCTTTGTCGGCGGCGCGGATGGCGGCGTCGCGCATCTGGTAGTACTGCGTGCAGGAGTAGGCGGCGTCGAGCGTGTACCAGCCGAAGACTTTGCCGCTGGCCCTGGTTTTGCCCTGGCTGGCTTCCTTCCAGAACCCGTCCACGGAGCGGCCGGTTTGTTGAAAGAAGATTTTGTCGACGATGTCGGGCGTGACGTTGGCGGGAGGCGTGACGCCGGGGAAGGTGACCAGGAGGACGGCGATGTACTGCGTGCCGGTGGTGGCGCAGGTGGAAACAGGCCCGCCGGCGCTGGAGGTGACGCCATCGGCGGCGGCGACCGAAGTGCCGACCTTCACGCCGCGGACGTTCAGGTGATCACTGCACTGGACATCGGGGGCCTCGCCAGCGAAGTTGACGCGGAGCCACTCATCGCCGCGCTGCATGCGGATGTGAGAGGCGCCGTGCTCCATCGTTTCGTCATCGGCGATGACGTGTTCGGCGAGGCCGGAGAACTCGCCTTCTTCTTCGAGATCGGCCTCCGGGAACGCTTCCGACAAGGTGCGCAGCAAGGGAGCGGAGAAGGCCGTATCGAGAACGGCCTGGGGATCCTCTTCGACGAGGGCGGCCATGGCGGCGAGGCGTTGCTGGAAGACGGGCTTCGCCTCAAGCCGGACTGCAAGGCGAGCCAGGGCGGGGCTGTTTTCGAGCCGCTCCTGGAGTTGAAGAACGCGTGTATTCCAATTGCGAATTGTCTGGGCGTTGACAGACCTTCGAGAGTCTTCCTGCTGAGCGGAGAGCGCGAAGGAGAACATGAGAGCAAGCGCAGCATAAGAAAAAACACTTCTGATGATTGATGTTTGGGTGGTGTTACTCATAGTACGAAGTCGCCTTCTAGTGCAACCATCGGTCCTATTGGTCTGGGAGGAGAGACCACCCGGGGTGCTCGGTGCAAAGAAAGGTCGTTTGTACGGTGGATTTTTTTTGGGGGCCTCAGGCAGAGGCCCCATTACCGTCGCAAGTTACGGTCTAGGAAGGATTTACCGTGTAAAAATGACAAGGGCCGGATCAGTCTCTTAGGCCCATGTGTGGTCTAGCCGGTACCGGAGAGCATTACGGGTTAGTCCGAGTAGACGAGCGGCCTGGGCTGGGCTGAGGTGTGCGGCCAGGGTGGCGAAGCGTGCGGCTGAACCCGCTTCCGCAGGCTGTAGCAGATTGGCTCCCGAGGTGGATGCGAGCAGGCAGGTTTTGGGTCCCGGGAAGGTAGTTCGGTGGGCCAGCAGGCCCAGACCGGCCCAAACCTCACTGAGAGATCGTTCCCATCGGGTCTCGAGTCGCCGTAGCCGCCTCAGCCGCACTACCTGTCGCTTCAACCAGCCCTACTGACGCCACTCACTTGCCCGATGGGGGTCTGTGGGACAGGCGTCTTAGCCCTGCAGCAGGCTGAGTACGGCCTGCGGCGCCGAGTTGGCTTGCGCCAGGGCGGCGATGCCGGCCTGTTGCAACACCTGGGCCTTGGAGAGGTTGGCCGCCTCGGCGGCCAGGTCGGCGTCGCGGATACGCGATTCGCTGGCGGCGAGGTTGATGATCTGGGTCTGGGCCAGGCTGATGGCGAAATTGAATTGGTTCTGTCCGCGGCCGACCACGGCTTGCACACTGCCCAGTTGCGACACGGCGTTGGACAGCGCGCCGACGGCGGCCTCCGCCGTGGCCTGGGTCGAGATGTCGATGTTGGCCCCGCCGGGCAGCACGGTTGAGTTCACGATCGAACCCTGCGTGGTGCTGGTGGAGGCAAACAGGCCGGCGTCGCCGGCGTTGTCGCCCACCGAGACGCGAAATTCCTTCAGCGGGCTGAGAAAAACGATCCGTTCCACGCCGCCAGCCTCGTCGTCACGCTGCTTCACGGCCACGATCGAGCGTAGATCTTCGCTGCCGCTGGCCTGAATCTGGTCATTGATATGGTCCAACGCTTCGTCGATGGAACGCGCGGTTTGTTCGCTCCCATCCGATTGCAGGGCGATGGCGAGAGACTGCTGGTTGCCCGAGGCGTCCTTGATGGACAAGGTGATCGTCTGGTCGTCATCGCCGCTACGGATGGGCGTGAAGGCGAGCGGACCGCTCGTGGAAGCCCCGCCGGAGTTGATGGTGGCCGCAGTCGTGGCCGATGTCGTCGATACTGAAACCGTCGTGGTCACACCGGCCGAGGTGCCGAAGCCGAGGTTTCCGCTACCGCTGGTGCTGTTGACGTTGACACGGAAGTAGGTGCCGTTGTTTGAACTGATGGCGAGGGCGCCGCCGGCGGCCGTGGAGGCCACCAGACCGGCCTGTTGCAGCGAATTGTTCTGCGAAAAGAAGGTGTTCAGATCGCTGATCAGCCCGGCCACCGTGCCGCCCGTGCCGAGCGAGAAGCTGCCGGTGACATAGGCGCCGCCGCCGATGGAGAAGCCCAGCGTTTGCGTGGTCGCGCCGGAGGTGGAGGCGGCGATGGCCGCCGAGGTGATGCTGGATACATCAAAGCTGGTGGAATCCGTGCCCGCGGTGAACTGCGCCGAGCCGAGACCGAGGGCGTTGGCGTTGTCGCCGACAGCGAGCACTTCGAAGTTCTCCCCGCGCTTGGAGGTGAAGGTGAGCGGTGAGCCGGGTGAGTTTGCCGTAACGCTGATGCCGGCGCCGATGAGGGCACTATTGGCCGCAACCAGGCTGGATAGGCTCGTCAGCGCGTCGTTCACCGTGGTGGAGGTGGTGACGGCCAGCGTCAGATCGGCCGGCGCGGCCAGTGAGCCGGACTGGATGCGGACAATGACGTTGCCCGCCGCACCGAAGGCCGTGCCCGTCGAGGCGGCGTTGCCGCCGCCGTTGACCACGTAGTCGAGTGTCGCCCCGGTGCTTGCGCCGTCGGCCGTTGTGTTGCCGAGCAAGGCGTTGGCCAGGCGGTCGCCGCCAGAGACCTGGAAGGCCGCCGTCGAGCTCTGGAAGACGAGTTTGCGGTTGTTCTGCGGGTCGGTGACGATGGTGGCGCGAATGTTGGCGTTCTTGAAGGCCTCCGATTGATTCGTGCCCGCCCCGCCGGCCTGTTCAATGGCCGAATTGATGGCGTTGACCAGTTTCTCGGCGTCATCCACACCGGCCAGGTTCACTGAGAGCCGAACGCGGTCGTCGTCGGAGAAGCCCGCCCCGCGCAGGAAGAACTCCGTGGAGCCGGGCACGACGGTCGAGGAGGTGTTTGTCGTGTCGGCCAGGATGTCGTCGACGTCGGTGGCCAGCGCACCGGTCACCTGCAGGCCTTTCAAACCGAGCGAGCGCGCATCGACGGTGGACGTGCTCAGGTCGACCGCCACCGAGCCGTTTGCAATCTGGTCGGCCGCCGTCGGGCCGCGGCCGCCGCCGATGAAGACACTGAGTTTGGTGGCAAACAGGCCGGTGGCGTCCAGGCCGATGGCCTGCGCCTGGCGGTCGATCTCATCGATCACGCTCTGAAACTCGCTGTTCAACAACGTGCGGTCACCGGTGAAGGTGCCCGAGGCCGATTGCGCGGCGAGCGAACGGGCGCGATCGAGCAATTGAGAAATGTTGTTCAGGCCGCCGTCGATGGTCTGCAGGGTAGACAGGCCGTCGTTGGCGTTCCGCACGCCTTGCGTAAGCACGGAGCGGTCGGAACGGAAGCCGTTGGCAATGGCCAGGCCGGCGGCGTCATCGCCGGAACTGATGATGCGAAGGCCGCTGGTGACACGGTTGATGGTTTTTTGTTGGAGCTCGCTGGAGATGCGCAGGTATTCCTGGGATTGCAGCGAAGCAATGTTGGTATTGATCGTAAAGGCCATACTCTCTCCCCTTTTGCCGTGGCGGTTTCACCACGCGTGTGGCCCCGGTCAGCGTGAGCCGCCGGAGCTTCGTTGTTGGAATCGCGCTGGAGGCTTGGCGCTCTCTGCGCATCTGGTGGGCTTATCGGGGTGAGCGGGCAGGCTTTGAGGAAATACACGTCCAGCAGGCGGAACTCAGGTGTTTTTTCCGCGCCGTCTCAGGCGTTTCCCCTAGAAACGGGGCTCCGCCCGGGACCGGGAACGCCCGCCTGGGGCCTTCCACGGCCGGTCCTCCTCGAAATGTCGTGTACGGAATTCTTATCGGCTACCGTGACAAAAATTTGTCATGGCGTTGCCGCCTGCTCAGCGAACCGTGGCCCGCTTTAGCCGCGCCACGGCCGCATGCACCTGCCGGATCACCGGCTTGGGCAGGAAGGAGTACCAATACTGGGCTGTGTTGATCGTCAGAGCCAATGGATAGCCCGGATAGTCGCTCCTATAGCGCTTCATGATTTCCAACGACGCCTTCAGGTGGGGGCGCATGTGCAGGATCGAGGTGTTGTTGTCCCCCATCGTGTAGTAGGAAAAGTACTCAGGAAAGTTGAACAGTTTACCGATCAACCCTATTTTCAGCCAAAAGTCACGGTCCCCGGAATACCGCATTGTGGCGTCATACCATCCCACCTGCTCACCTGCCTGGCGCCGGAACAGGGTCGTGCTGTTGGCCATCGGGTTGGAAAACAGCATGTGCTTGCGTATCTCGGCATCACTTTCCGGCTTCAGATAACGGTACCGTTCGCGCCCGTCCGGCCACACCACGATCAGGCCGCCGCCGCAGCCGGTGTAGTCGCGATTGCGGTCGAGGAAGTCCACTTGTTTGCGCAGTTTGTCCTGGTCGCACCACAGGTCGTCGTCGTCCAACATCGCGATGTACTCGCCCCGTGTCCTGGCAAATCCCCGGTTGTAGTTCACCGAAATGCCGACGTTCTGGTCGTGGCGCAGATAGACGATGCGCGGGTCTTTCAACGGCCAGGCGCCGGCTACTTCCGGCGTCGGGTCGACCGAGCCATCGTCGGTGATCACCATCTCCCAGTCTTCAAATGACTGCTTCTGCAAACCCTCCACGGCCCGGTCCAGGAAATGGGCCCGGTTGTAGGCCCCCATCAACACGCTGACCTTGGGTGTCCTCATCGTGTGCTCTCCCGCAGCAGGTCCAGAACCTCGCCAAGTTGATTCACCACATGGTCGGGCTGGCAGCGGGCCAGGTCCCCATCGTTCTGCTCATTCCTAAGAAAAATGCTCCGGCATCCGAACCGGCTCGCCGCCCCAACGTCGCGGAACGTGTCTCCCACCATGAAACTAGTCTCGGGGGACACCTGCCACTCACGCGCCGCCCGTTCGAGCAAACCGTGCTTCGGTTTCCGGCATTCGCAACCGTCTTCGTCCACATGGGGGCAGTGATAGATGGCGTCGAGGTTGTTGCCCACCAGTTCGGCTAGCTTCTGATGGATCGATTGCAGCCCTGCCTCGGTCAGTAGCCCTCGCCCGATCTGAGGTTGATTGGTTGCCACCAGCACCAGGTAACCCAGTTCGCGGGCCCCCGCCACCAGTTCCGTGATCCCTGGCGTAGGACGAGCTTCGCTCCAGTCGGTCAGGTAGTGGCCGGGTGTCAGTTCGCGCAGGATGACTCCATCCCTGTCCAGGAACAGTGCCTTCCGCGTCCGTGGAGCTGCATCGAGCCGCGCCGAGAACCACTGCCGCGCATACGCATACTTTTCCGGCGTGCCCACGTCGAGAATCTCGGTCTCTACCGCCAGACCGTACACCGGCTGGCCGGTGCGCACCAGCTCCGGAATCACCTCCCGGTCCAGGCTGACCGGGCGGCCGGCGGGAATATGGTCGACGATCCGCCGCGAGAGAACCGTCATGCCGGCGTTCAAATACTTGCCGCCGCCGAAATCGCGGTGTTCATGCGGCCGGGCATACCACTGTGTAATCCGCGCATCGGGCCCGGCTTCTGCCAGATCCCCATTCTGCGGCAGGTCGCTCCGCTTTAGCGTCACCGTCGCCAGGGGCTTGTGCCGGCGGTGGAGCTCGATCAGGGGCGCATAGTCATAGAAATGAAGCTGGTCGGCATACACAAGCAGGAAGTCGTCGCTGAGATGTTCGGCCGCCTTGCGCACCGCTCCGGCGGTGTCCAGCAACTGGTCGCTTTCGTCGGAGTACTGAATCCAGGCGCCGAAGCGCGCCCCGTTGCCAAAGTAGCCGCGGATGGCATCCGGGTGGTGGTGGAGATTGATGACAAAGCGGCGGATGCCCTGCAAGGTCAGCTGACGCAGCACATGCTCTAGCAGCGGCAAGGTCGGCGTGAGCGCCACCATCGCTTTCGGGATCGTATCGGTGATCGGCCTCAGGCGGCTGCCGATGCCGGCGGCCAGCACGAGCGCCGTCATTTCACTGGTCGGCCGTACCATGAAATACGATCTCGCAACCGGGCGCGCATATCGACACGGGAAGCTCGCGGAATTCGGTGAGGCCGTGCTCGGCGCCGATCCGGCTCACTGTCGCCCGAATCCCGTCGTGGTGATCCGGATGGGCGAAGAACAGGACGCATCCGCCACCGCCGGCGCCAAGCAGCTTTCCACCCCAGGCTCCCGCTTTCATGCCTGCTTCGTAGATCCCATCGATGAGCCCGCTGCTGATAAGTCCGGACAGGCTCCGCTTCCATTGCCATGTCTCATGCAGCAACTCACCCATCCCCTGCACATCTCCGGCCAGGGCCAACTGCTCGAATATGGGCACCGCGGCCGCCATCCGCCCGAGGGTCTCCAAACGGTCCGTCGTGCGCGCCGCCTGATCACGCAGGACGCCGCTGGCGTCGCGTGTGATTCCCGTGAAGAACACGAGCATGTGGTATTCAATCCGCCGCCGCACCGGCGTGGTCAGTTGGACCGGATGAACCTCGACGCTGCCATCCGGGTTGAACTGATATACGTGCAGGCCGCCGAACGCGGCTGCATACTGATCCTGCTTGCCGATTGGCTCGCCCACCCGTTCGATCTCCATCTGGCAGGCTTTTTCGGCCAGCGCGGGCCGCTCCACCGGCCGGCCACAGTAGGCGTTGAGCGCCGCCAGCAAGGCCACCGTGAACGTGGACGATGAACCGAGGCCGGTGCGCGAAGGCAGCGATGCGAACGAGGCGATTTCGATGTTGCCGCCGATGCCCAGCTCTTCGAGCGCCGCTCGAACCCGCGTGTGGTGCAACTCGGCGGGTGAATCCACGGTCTCAGTCTGCGAATACCGTACCGAAATTTTGTCGATGAACGCGGTGCGGTTCACCGCGATGTAGACATGCTTGTCGATGGCGGCTGAAATCACCCGTCCCGGCTGATGACGGTAATACTCCGGCAGGTCCGTTCCACCCCCGACAAAACTCATGCGCAGAGGAGCGCGCGCGACAATCATGCGATCCCCTTTTTGAGGGCCAGCAGGCTGTCCGTATCGGCCTGCTTGTGGAAACCCTCGGCGCGATACCAAGCCACGTACTCACGGATCGAATCGGCGGTGCCGTAACGCGGCCGCCAGCCGAGCGACTCGAGCTTGCTTGTGTCCGACACGGCGTTGCGCGTGTCGGTGCGGCGGAACTTTCCCACCAGGATCTCTGAGTCCGACTGGGAAATCTCCTTCACCTGGCGCGCGAAATCGATCACGCGGATCGCCTTGCCCCCACCGACGTTGAAAACCTCATAGCGCGCCTTGCGGGACCGCATGGCAAGCAGATTGGCCGACACCACATCGTGCACATTGACGAAGTCCCGCAGCTGCAGCCCGTCCTCGTACACCGTGATCGGAACACCCGCCAGGGCCTGGCTGACGAAGATGCGGAGAGCCCCGGAATACAGGTTCCGCGGCGATTGCCGCGCGCCCTGGATAATGGAGTAGCGCATCACCGTGGTGGGCAAATCATAGGTCTTGCCCAGCCGCAGCGCGGCCATCTCAAGGGCATACTTCGATAGCCCGTAGGAGTTGGTGGGCGTCACCGGCTGGTCTTCGCGGAACGGAATAAACCGCGCCGTCCCGCCGCCTGGAGCCTGAATCTCAAACCGCCGTGCGCGCAGATCCTTCAAGGCCCGCAACTCGGGATAAAACACGCGGCCGCCTGCGCGATACGCCCCGTCGCCATAAACGAACTGCGAACTGGCCAGCACCACTCCGCGCAAGCGGATCCCCAGCTCCACGGCGCACTCATACAGCAGCGACGTGCTCACCGTGTTCGTCGTGAAGAACCGGCTGAAATCCATCCGCTGGTCCTGATAGGCGGCCAGGTGAAACACAAAATCCGACCCCGGCAAGGCCTTCATCCAAGCCGCTTTGTCACGCACGTCGGCGCGGATCAGCTGGTATCCCTTGCGTTGGATGTAGCCAGGCCAGCGCCCGGCGTGCACCTCCGATTGCAGGTTGTCCAGGATGCGCACCTGGTAGCCCCGCGCGGCCAGAGCATCAGCGGTGTGGGATCCGAGAAACCCGGCTCCTCCAGTAATGAGAACGGTCTGTGGTGTGGCCATACGCTAGCTGGGGAAATATCCTCGTAGCGCGGGGAAGGCTGCCCGGATGAAGTCCAGTCCTATTTTCTCTGTCGCCTGTTCGCTGTCCCGGTAGGTCACGATGACCCGCACCAGGGCCGTGTCGGTCCGGTTGTAGCGCAGCGCGTCAGCCACCAGATACATCTTGGCCTGATACTCGCCCGCCACCACGCGGTGCGGCATCTGATACCAATAAAACACCATCTGCTTCGTGTCGCCCCGGCTCACGATGTAACGGTTCACCGGAATCGCCCCCCCCCCCGCCGCAGTGTCCACCAAAATAATGTCGGATTTCAAGGGCACAAATCCGTTGGCGGGTAGGCAATGCTTGGGAGAGTGCGGCACCACACCGGTGCGTTGGGTCTTGAAAAAGGCGATGTAGAGATTGGCAGCCTCCCCCGCGGGATTCATGTAGTCGCGCACGATTGTGTCATCGGCCTTCAGTTCCGCCTGCACCTCGGGCTCCACCTGGTTCTGGCGAATCATGCGCCAGTGGCCAAACGATTCCGGCATGGACAGCAACGATCGCAGCTCCGGAACGTACTCGTTCCTCGACGAACCATAGAAGACACCCACCTGGAGCACCAGGATGGCAATCAACAGAATCGCCGGCCTCTTTAAAGTCATGTTGGTTTCCTCACTCTCCACCGATCATATGCGGCATTGATGACCTGGTGCGTGACCACCAGCGCCAGCAGGGCGATCATGAAAATGAGCCAGCCCTCGATGGTATGGAACACTCCTTCGGCGATCTCCGGCGCGTTTTCCCACAACCAGGCGGTAATCGTCACGCGTCCCGCGTTGGCCAGCAAAGCGATCGGAATCGTAGCCAACAAAAGCACCCAGCGCATCCAAACCTTGTTGTCGAAAAAATACCCGAAGACCAGGGAAAGAAACGACAACGACAGCAGACTACGGATGCCGCTACAGGCCTCCACCACCGATAGGCGCTTATTAGCAAGCTCCAAAACGTTGCCGTCGCGCAGGACCGGCACGTTCATCAAATCCAGCACGTATTCGGTCAGCCGGCTGGCCAGCAATTGCAGGGGAAAGGTCACTTGCTGATAGACAATCGTGGGCCAGCGCACCATGAAGGTGAGCAGGAAGAGCGGGAACAGTAAGGACCTCACCAGTGTCCAGCCGCCGAGGGTCCACAAAATACCTGTAAAGGAGAGCAAAAACGCCGTCCGCTGGAGAAACATCTCCGCCCCCCACGTAGGCCAGCAAATATTGAATGAACCCGAAAACCACCAACACAATGCCGAAATAGGCCGGCTTCAAATCAAGATTCTTTAATCGATCGCGCTCGGTCCAAACGATCCAGCCGGCCACCACAGGCACAAAAAAACCGTGCCCCATCTCTTCCAGATCGATCCACTCCTGGACCATCTTGGCCACCATCGGCGCAAACAGCACACCCAACAACAGGCTGCTTGCCAGTCGCGGTTTCCAAATTTGAGGTATCCTCTGGCCCTGCAAGGCGCTGGGGAGGTTTCAGTGGCTAAAACGCTCATGATGCTTGTCCAGTATAAGCAAGATCTCTTCCCCCCGGTGTCCCTAAACCAGAAGCATAGTTTGCACTAGGTGCTTTCCGTGAGGCTAGTCGGGGGTCTTTCCCCGATTTGGCCTGCCCCTGGACATCTTTGTCACTGGGACGCGGTCACTAATCTAGATTCTACAACGCCATGATCCAACCCCTGCTCGAAACTACCCCGGTTGGCGGTTCACATAGCTTTACCGCCGGCTTGGCACCTCGCACGAGCACAGAGGCAATTCCCCCGCCCCGCGATCATAGTGGGCGCTGATTTGAAGAAGGAGAGTCAGCATATCCAACAGTAAACCAGCGGTCCCGGGGCCTCTCCGGTCGCCCTCCGGGTGACAGAAAGCGCGTGACGTTTGCAGCCGATATCGGCTTTGACACACCTAGTTCTCTGACCGCTTGAAAAAGTTCGAATAAACCAATTCCAATCGAAAATGTTGTGGCGCATACTTGGGTATGGCTCGCCCCGCTCTGCGCATCGAAGTCACTCCGAAGGACCAGAAAGAGTTGCGGAAGCTGTTGAGCGGGGGCGTGCAGCCGGTGCGAGTCGTGCTGCGCGCGCTGGCGCTGCTGCAACTGGCCCAGGCGTGAGCGCGCCGCGGATCTCCACGATAGTTGCCCTGACGCCGCAGGCCATCCGTAAGGTGGGCCACCGCTACCAGCAAGAAGGCCTGGAACGGGCGCTTTACGAGAGGGAAACGGCCCGGAGCGGCTACGTTGCTGGAGGACCGTCAGAGGCAGCGCATCATCGCCATGGTCTGCAGCGATCCGCCTGAAGGGCGCGCCCGATGGACCGTGCGGTTGGTGGCCGAGGAAGCCGTCAAGCGGCGACTCGTTCCACGCGTGGGAAGAGAAACCATCCGGGTTCTGCTGCTCCACCACGATCTCAAGCCGTGGCGGGAAAAAAATGTGGTGCGTGGCCGAACTGAATGAAGACTACATTGCCCGCATGGAGGACGTTCTGGAGGTATATGAACGGCCCTACGATCCGCAAGAACCGGTGGTGTGCCTGGACGAGAAGCCGGTCACCCTCCATGCCGACGTCCGTTCCGCAACTCCAGCCGTGCCGGGGCGTGAGGCCAGACATTTCCAGGTAGCGCATCAGGTTCGAGTGCGACGAGATGCGTTCGCCCGGCTTATAGCCGAGCACTTTTTCAATGGTGGGGATGGCCGGATCGTACGTGGTTCCGGGCCAGAACTCAAACTTGGATTGCCCGTAGGCGGCGCAGAGGGTGACCAGGATGGTGAGGGAGCGAAGGAGGGTTCTCATGGCAGGCGATTCACACTCAGGATACTGAATGGCCGCGCCTCCCCGGCAGCCATTCACGGTAGTGGCGGCGGCGGGAACAGATAGAGCGTCACTCCGCAGTCGATCACCCACAGCAGCAAAATCGTCAGGAGCAACTTATCGTTCCAGAGGATCTCAGAGGGCGTTTCCAGGCTGGAATCGCGCTGCGTCACATAGCGGTAGCGGAACATGCCGAGAAATACGAAGAACGATGTGTGCAGCAGCACGGGCCGCTCCAGCACGGTGAACAGCACGTAGAAGATGGCCATCGACAGGGCGCTGGTCTGGGTGAAGAACTCCAACGTCGCCTCGTCGTAGCGCTGCAGAGTCAGGCGGGCCATGTTGCCCGTCGAGCGCATTTCGGCGAGCCGTTTCGAGGCGGCCAGATAGAGCGCCAGCGACAGGGTGGCGATCATCATCCACGAGGAGGTCTTGACGTCGATCGCCGCGCTGCCGGCCATCACCCGGAAGATGAAGCCCACGGCAATGGCGAACAGGTCCAGCACCGGGACCTGCCGCAGGATCAATCCATAGGCGGTCTGCAGGACCAGATAGGCAATGACCGCTGGCACCACCGCCGGCATGAGATACAGCAAACCCGCCGAGATCAGCAGCAGCACGACCAGATAGGCGCGGCCCATGCCGACCGAAACGCGGCCCGCGGCGATGGCCCGCGTGTGGCGCTTCACCGGGTGCATGGCGTCGTCGCTGCGGTCGCAGAGGTCGTTCCACACATAGGTGGCCGACGACACCACCGAAAACACGAGCATGGCGAGCAGCCCGAGTTGGACCGCCTCAGGGTCGCGGAACTTCCCCGAGAATACGAGCGGCGACAGAACGAACAGGTTCTTGATCCAGTCTCGGGGACGCAATAGCGTCACGTAGTCGCGGATCGAAGCGGCGGTCGCCATCAGTGGCTACTCCTCTGAAACAGTCGCAAGTCGTGCGCGTACCAAAGCAGCCGCCAGGCTTCGGATCGCACCAGGCGCCATCCGGCTTCGGCCAGTTGCCGCTCCACCCGTTCCGGTTGGACGTAGTGGATCCACTCCCTGGCTACCACCAGGTCGTGCGCGCGATTCAGCATGGCCATCCATCGGGGGCGGCTCGCCATATCTTTATACAGGAACCACCCCCCGGGCTGCACGCGGGCGGCCAACGCGGCGATGTGAGCCTCCAATTGCCCGGCGGGAAGGTGGTGGGCCACGTCGATCATGGAAACGAGATCAAATGGTCCAGCTGGAAGCGTGGCCAGCGATTCCAGGCGGGCGAAGGTGAGCTGGGATGCGGCTTGACGGGCGGCGAGCTCTGCCGCCATGGTGTGGGCTGCCTCGATGGCCGCCTGCGATGGGTCTACGCCGATTCCGCGAAAGCCGGGGCGGGTGGCGGCCAGGACGGCGAGGAAAAGACCGCTGCCGCAGCCGAAGTCGAGCACATGCGCGCCCTCGGGCACGCAATCGGCCAGGTCTTCAAACGGGCAGATGTGGGGCCGGGCGCGTTGGATTGCGTTGCGCACGGCGGGTGGACCGACGTAGAGATTCCGCGCGATCTCCAGCACCTGCTGCCGCGTCAGTTTCTTCAATCCTGCGCGCCTCCGGCGCTCATCAACCGGTAGCCCGCCCCGGTCCTGTCCGGTCCCTCGACCGTGAACACCCGGCGGCCGGGGTAGGCGGCCAACAGCGCCTTCCGCGTGTCTTCATCCTGATCCCAGGCGTACACCACCGGCCCCTGGAAATCGAGCTCGTTCAGGTATACCGCCGAGGAGAAGCTGGGGTGCAAGCGACCCCTTACCAGCACCAGAGCCGGGCCCCCGGCGTCGAACCGCATTCGCCTCAATTCCGGCCGCATGTCCAGGTAGCCCTTGTATTTGTCCAGCGCCCGCCAGGGGAGAAACGTTGCCACGGCCACCGCCATGGCAATCACGGCGACGGCGTTCCTGCCGTGCCCTTGCAGGAGGCGTGCGGTCCACACCACGAGGGGAAGGATGCTCAAGTGCCAGTAGCGGGGACCGAAGTCGGGTCCTCCGCTGAACCAGTAGAGCAGATACACCGCAGGCAGGAAGGCCGCCAGCGCCAGCAGGCTCCGATCGATGCGGTCCCAGCGCCTCAGCAGCAGGCACAGGATCAGGAGCGCCAGCGAACCACCCGCCCAGGAGTAGAGCTCCGTGTTCAATTGAAAGAGGTTGAGGACGGTATTCACGGCAGCGTCGGCTGGACCGTGGCCTGGAAAGGGATCGAAGGGCCAATGCAGGCCCCGGTTCGGACCGAAGCCCAACGAGTTGATTCCAGGATGGTAGACGGAGTCAAAGTAATAGCTGAGGGGGGAATACAGGGCCTGTCCCGTCAGCCGGGCATTGTAGGCGAGCATGGCCAGCGACACTGGGGCGAACCCGGCCGTGAACGCGAGCGCTGGTCCCAGCCGCCGCGTGCGCACCAGCAGGAAGAGGCCGGCGGCAACGGCGATGGCCGATCCATCGAGCATGCGGATCGACCACAGTCCGCCGAGTGCGAGGCCGGAGAGCGCCATCCAGATCCAGTCGCCCTTGCGCAGATACCGTTCCATGGCCAACAGCATCAGGAGCAGGAATGTTAGCGCGGAGGTATGGCCCATGAAGCTCATCGCCAGGAACAGGTTCCAGGGAGAGACTGCGAGCAGCAGCGTGGCCATGGACGCCAGCCCTGGTTCCAAGAGGCGTAGGAAGAGGCGTTGGGCGAGCACGATGTTGGCGCCGGCGAGCAGGGCATTCACCAGCCACGGCGCGCCCAGCAGGAATCCCAAGGCCAGCAGGAGGGGATAGCCGGGCAGGGTGCACGGATACCACTCGCGCGGGCCCTGAACGAAAAGATCGATGGGGAAGGCGGCGGGCACGGCGGGCGGCGCGATGGTGAGCCGGCCCTCGGCAAACATACGGCCCTGCAACAGGAAGGCAAGCTCGTCGGCGATGTGGGGATGGTTCTCGTACACCGTCAGGTTCAATGTCCCCGGCAGTGAATGCCACGAGCAAAGCGCAGATCCAGACGGCCCGCCCTCCGCACTGGGCGAACACCGAGGCCGGCCAGCGCGAAATGGATGCCCGTAGTCGTTCTGGCAGCGAGGATGCCGCCAGCCAGAGGTTTCCCAGTTGGATGCAGGCGATAGCGCCCGCCAGGCCCAGTTCCTGGAAGTAGAACGAAAGGTCGCGCGAGGGGACGGCCGATACCGCGGTCAGCAGGGCGGCCAGGGCCACCAGCGGGATTCCTCGGACAGGTAGTCCTATCCGCCACAAGCCGGCCACCACCAGGAGCGCTTGCAGGGCCAGCACCGCCAGAGCCAGCCCGTGGTCCCGTATGTGTTCGAGATCCAGGTGTTGGAAATGGCTTTGGTTGCCGGCGCGCGTGAAAGCGTGCAGGGCCGTCTGCCCCGCCAACAAGAGGGCACTCCATAGACAGGCCGGATACAGAACGGGATTGTTCAACAGATTTGACAATTCTATGAGGATAGAGGATTGACTTGATGGGATGCCAGACCGGCATGTAGGCCGGAGATGCGGATGGACCCCGCCTTGGGCGGGGAACAATTGGGGACAACGTGTCGTATAGGAAGCATGGCCCCCGACGTGTCCCTCACTGTCCCGATTCAGAAACCCCTGCGGATATGGCCTGGTGCTGCGGCGGCTGTGGTGCTGCTGGTGTCTCGGTTTGGGGTGAAGGCGCTGGTGCCGGGATTTGGCGGCTTTATGTACGCCATTGAGGGGGTGTTCGGGTGCGCGGCGTTGATTCTGCTGTGGTGGCTATTCTTCAGCCGGGCGCCTTGAGTGGAGCGGTTGGGTGCGCTGGCGCTGATGGCCGGTGGCCTGGCGGGGGCATGGTGGGGGAGGCACGAGTCGATGGGTCCGGCGTGGGTGTTCGCGTATGCCGTGCCGTTTGTGCTGGTGGCGTTTGTGGCGGCGGTGGCGGCGGTGGGAAACCGGGCGCCAGGCGTGCGGCGGCTGGTGGTGGCTCGCCATCACCGCCAGCAAGTTCTACGACTGGTAGGAACGCTACGGCAAGGTGAACGAGCACAACGGCTGGGTTCCCCGTGATTTCTGGCTGGAGGATTGGGAGAAGCAGGCCATCATCGGCTTCCATTTGAAGAGCCCGCTGGAAGGCTATCGGCGGCTGACGTTCATGATGCTCGATGCGGACATTGTGGCTGTGAGCCCGACCAGCGTATGGCGAGTGCTGGGGCAGGCAGGACTGTTGTCGAAGTGGAACGGAAAGCCGTCGAAGAAGGGCACCGGCTTTGAGCAGCCGCTGACGGCGCATCAGCACTGGCACATCGATGTTTCCTATATCAACATCAGCGGGACGTTCTACTACCTGTGCAGCATTCTGGACGGCTGCAGCCGCTACATCGTCAACTGGGATCTGCGGGAGTCGATGACGGAGGCGGACATCGAGATCATCCTGGAACGGGCCAAGGAACTGCACCCGCAAGCAAGGCCCCGGATCATCTCCGACAACGGGCCGCAGTTCATCGCCAAGGACTTCAAGGAGTTCATTCGGATCTCCGGCATGACGCACGTCAGAACCTCGCCGTACTATCCGCAATCGAACGGGAAAATCGAACGTTGGCACAAATCGCTCAAAGGAGAGTGCATCCGGCCGGGAACGCCACTGTCGCTGGAAGACGCGCGACGACTGGTGCAAGGCTACGTGGAGCATTACAACAACGTCCGCCTGAACAGCGCCATCGGCTACATCACGCCGAAGGATATGCTCGCCGGGCGTCAGGCTGAGATCCATGCCCAGCGAGATCGGAAGTTGGAGGAGGCGCGTAAACAGCGCCAGGTTCGTCGTCAGAAGGCCGCGTGAAGAACGACGAGCACGCGTTCAGATTCGCGGGTGAAGTGGATAACTTCCGGTTAGCCGATAATTACCGGCCAAAGTCGAGTCTTGAAGTATCGCCAGCGGCAAGTTCGGCACCATTTGTCTTTTCGTTTGAAAGTTGCCTTACTAACCCGGGAACGGCTTACATGTGTTAGCTATGCCGTCTCGAGCGCACCCCTTGCTTATCGGTGTTCTCGATGGCATAAGTGAGCTATCGGCTGACCGCAAAACATCCCCTGCGGCCTCGCGGGAGAATGGGCACAGATTAGCCGGTTATGCCGACGACTCGTTCCCTATTCAGCCAGCACGTTTTGAATCAAGCTGTTTTCCAGGGCCCAGCCGTTGTCAGTTTGGGGCTCTATTTCCCTACCGGTGCTTTTCGCCGCAGTTCGTCGAAAAAGTGCAGCAGGAACGTCAAGTGCGTGGGCAGCTTGTCGCCCTCGGCATCGACCACGATCGCCGCCAGCCGCTTGCCGTCCGGCGTGATGTCGTAGTTGCGACCGAAGGTAGCACTCGCTCCTATCCGAGTCTCCGTCCAAACCCGGGGCTTCCCGGCCACGAACGAGTCGCCTTTCGCGGTGTAGGTGGCGGCCATCACGTGCCCGTCCGAAGTCAGAAATAGCAGTTCCCGTCCGTCGCGGGACCACAGCGGCCTCTGGCCTCCTCCCGTGGACACCTGCCATCGGCCCCCCGGCCCCCCTCCTGTCACAGGGAACGGGCGGACGTAGACTTCATTGGTCCCGGACTCATTCGACTGATACACCAGCCAGCGCCCGTCCGGCGAAAACTCCGGAAGGTATTCACCGAATGGCGTCCCCAGGAACAGCTCCGCCTTCCCGAGGCGGAGCCCCGGACCACCCAGCCCGGGGTCGGCCTCCACTGGCAGGGTGAAAATGTCAGAGCGTTTGCCACTCCCGGTCTGGGAAATCGCCAGACGCTTCCCGTCCGGAGAAAACGAATAGGGATACGCTGGCGCTTTGTCCTCCGTCAGGCGCTTCGCCTCGCCCGATCCGTCCGAGCGGATCGCGTACAACCCGGGAGCCGCCGGATTGTCGGACCGGAACACGATGCTCTTCCCGTTCGGAGTCCACACGGTGTGGGTATTCAAACCCGGCAGGAAACTCAGCCGCGACGGCGTATCCCGGTCCAAATCCTTCACCCAGATATCGAGCCCTTTCCCATTGCCCAACAAAAACGCCAGCCGCTTCCCGTCGGGAGAGAAGCGCGGACCGAAGTACTGGCCAAGCGGCGCCTGCAGCGGCTGTGCCGCCTTGCCAGCGCCATCCACCCAGGAGATCGGCCACCCAGCCTGGGATGCCTTCCCTGCGAGGTAGACGAAAGCTCCGTTCTGCGCAAACGCAAAGTCCCCGCCCCCTGACTCGGTGCTGCTGACATCCTCCAGAATGGGCACCGGGGCGCCAGCCAGTGCCAGCTTACCGGGATGGAAGGGCACGGCGAAAGCCGTGGAATCGCGCAGGTAAACCAGGTGGCCGGTGCCGCTCGAGCCGCTGCCGCTCGAACTAGTCGTATCGTCAAGATAGCGGCCGAAGAAACCGCCCTTGTGCAGCGCTTTCCGCTCTCCGGTCCGCAGCGAGATCAGCTCGATGTTCGCGTTGTCGTAACCACTACGACTCACGGCGGAAGCGGTGAACAGGACCATCTGGCTGCCGGGGAGCACCTGCGGCCAGCGGTGGGTCTCTTCTCCGGCAGCCAATTTCGTCACCGGCACAGGCGTCCCGCCGGCGGCCGGGATCCGCGAGAGAACGGTCCTCCAGTCCAGAGCCGCGATGATGTTGCCGTCGTCACCCCAGCTTCCGCCCGTGTCCAAAGGCGCATCGCACAGCGTGACGACCGCGCCGCCTTCCACGGCAATCTTCTTCAGCTTGCCCTCGGCGAAGAAGCCGATCCAATCGCCGGCCGGAGAGAAGAATGGCCCATAGGCGTTCTCGGTCCCGGCGAGGGGCACAACCTGGCTCTTCTGCAGCAGGCGGGTGTGGAGGCGCACCTTGCCATCTGCGCCGCGCAGCGTCAGCGCCACGCGGGTGCCGTCCGGGGAGAGCGCGAGCATGTTGCTGCCGGAAGCATTGGCCACTTGGGCCCGCGCCAGCGGCATGCCGGGATCGATATTCAGGTCCAGCCGTAGCAGCGGGCGGAGCGGGGCGGGGCGGGTGGCACTATTGTACCAGCCGAAACCAGAGGCGAGGCAGGCGTGCACGGCGAGGCCGGTAGCGACGCTGATGTCATCAGCTCCGCACCACCATTGACAGTAAACCCTATCCTGCTCGCGTCCACTCGCCGCAATCGCAGCTTCACCCACCCACCAACCGTCACCGCAACCCCGCTATCGCCCCGCTGCACGTCGGTGCCTGACGCCCGCACCGTCCAGTACCAGTTCGAGTCGGCTGCCGCTTTCTCCAGCCAGATACAGTCCGAAGGCCGCGGCTGATAGTAGACCGACGCCGCGGAGCAGAGCAGTCCCGCCCGGACCACGGTATTCCCATCGGCCTGATTCGGACGGAAGATCCACGTCAGATCAAACATCTCCGCCCGCTGCAATCCAGCTGTACGCATGAGATGCATGCTTGCCGAGTTGCTCGTTGTCGAGGTCGTCGAATCCAGCCGGATGATGCCGGGATGGTTCAGTTCGCCGGTCAATTCCGAGAAGGTGCCGATCCCCCCCTGCTGCCAACCCAGTGTCCCGATGCTGGAAGCGATGGTCTTATCGCCGCTGAGGAAGTCGTCCCACATCGCCACCCTGCTCACGTCGGGGAGCGCCGGCGCCACCGAACCGCCACCGCCCGTGCCGCAAGAACCCGCGGCGCTTTCCAGCCGCGTGCCATCCGCGCTCACCTGCACGCACTGGCCGGCCATCCAGACGCTCTGGTTCGTGCCGCCCTTTGTCAGCCCCAACACGCCCGAAGTGATCTGCGCCGCGTCATGCCCCATGGCCATGGCCTCGCTGCTGGTCACCATCCAGGCGCCGCCACCGTTGTAATACCAGAATCCACCATTCGTTGTATCCACATACGTGTCCCGCCCGGCCATACACGCGCCGCTCGGCGTCCCGGAGCCCGTCAGACACATCGGAACCACCGCGTCCTCCACAGACACGGTAGTCCCCGTGAGCCACACGCCATTACCTTCCACCAGATCCGCCACCGCCGTAATTGTCTAATCCATACACGCTACCGCTCCGACTGATGAACGAGGTCTGCCCCCATCCACTCACTTGCACACGCTGGCTGATTCGATAGTCCAACGAACCGCCTCCGCTGAAGAATTTCGTCCGGTTGGAGAAGAGCTCGTTGTCCACCAGTCCGTTATTCGCCGAATCCACCAAGGACGCGCCCCCGGAATCGAGCGTTGTCATACCTCCCGATCCGTCTCCGCTCGTCATCCCGGGAATCTCGTTTGCTCCGAAGGCCGAGCCATAACCGAATCCGCCGTCGGAAAGGCCGCCCATTTGCTGGACGGAGAACTTCAGCCTCTGACTCACCTGCTGGCCATAAGTCAGGTTGCCTACATAAGACTGGCGCCAGGACGAACTGCTCTCCTGAGAACTACCAACAACCGGTCCTTTGTTGAAATACGTTCCGCTGGCCATCATACTGCCGCCCAGTTCCTTGCGGGTTCCACGACTTGAACCCGCCCGACCCGCCCGAAAATGTCGATGTCATCGTGTCGTATTTCGCGGCTGCCGCGCTGGCGCTCAGCGTGTTGTTGTATATGCCGTTGACCAGCGCCCATGGACGAAGCCCCCGTGCTCTCCGTCATCGGCGTCGAGACTGAGTCTCTCGCTGACGGTTGGCCGGTGCCTGGTCTCAAACTCCCCGGACCAACAAATTGGGCCCACATCAAGCCGCTGAGGATCAAAGGGATGCAAACCGCGAACAAAAATGATTTCACTGGACGCATGGATAGTCCTTTTCTTGCACGCAACCCCACCATGACATTGCTACGTTCCCGGAGCCATGCGTTATGAACCCAATGCGGCCGTAATCCGTCCGTAAGGATTTGAGCGGAGTCAAGGCTAGGCCGATGGAATGGGACGGGGATGGAGAAGGGGGCTGCCGTTGTTCCTGCGGGCGGTGCGCAGTTTGGATGTGCCCGGCAGCGTGAAGCGGCATTTGCGGCTGAAACAACGCGAACGGGGCTTGGACGAAGCGGCTTACGTGGAGAGTTTCCTGACGTTGAACGCGGTGAGTGGGGATTGCCTGGAGGATTTCGACCAGTTGCGGGAAGCGCCTGACGTGACGCAGATGGCGGGATACACGATGCCGAGCGCGGAGGCGGCGCGGAAGTTTCTGTACCGGTTTCACGAAGATGGTCTGATCGAGCAAGCGCAGCGGGAACTGGGAGGGGACCAGGTGAGCTATACCCCGGAGGAAAGTGCGCCGTTGCTTGCTTTGGCGCAGGTCAATCAGGATGTGGTGCGGGAGTTGGGCCGCCGCTGCGCCGAGCACAAGATCGCCACGGTTGACCTGGACTCGACGATCATCGAGAGCTGGAAGAAGGAAGCCAAGGAACCTACGAAGGGGTGACCGGCTACCACTCGATGCTGGCCTTGTGGGCGGAGATGAACGTGGTGTTGGCCGACGAGTTCCGGGACGGCAACCTGCCGGCGCAGCAGCAACCGTTGCGGGTGGCGCGGAGGGTCTTTGCCGCGCTACCGGAGACCGTGGGCGAGTATTACTTCCGTGGCGACTCGGCGTGCGAGGAGGAGGGCTGTTGACGTGGTTGCGGAACGAGCAACGGCCGGATGGACCACAAGGCTTCATCGGTTTTGCGGTGAGCGCGCGCATGAACCCAGCGCTGCGGGAAGAGATTCTGGCCACGCCGGAGGAGCGCTGGCAGCCTTACCACCAGGACAGCCAGGCCATCAAGGAGTGCGCGCAGGTGGACTATTTTCCCGAAGAGACCGCGGAGAACCACTACCGGGAGCCGCTGCGTACAATCGCCATCCGGATTCGCAACAAGCAAGGGGAACTGTTTGCAGGCGGGGAGGCGGCGAAGCACTTTGCGGTGCGGACCAATCTCTGGGATTGGAAACCGAAGCGGCGGCTGGAGTGGCATCGCGAGAAGGCTGGCTCGATTGAGGCGGCGCATGCGGTGATCAAGAACGAACTGGCCGGCGGGGTGCTGCCGTGCGCCCGCTTCGGGTCCAACGCGGCCTGGCTGCGCTTGGCCGTGCTGACCTTCAATGTGTTGACGGCGATGAAGCGCCTGGCGCTGCCTGCGGAGTTGCTCACGGCGCGGCCCAAGCGGCTGCGGTTTCTGATCTTGAATACGCCCGGTAAATTGGTGCGCCATGCCAGGCAGGTCGTGCATCGCCTGACACGAGGTCTGAGCCGCTTCAGCAACTGGAATGGCGCCTTGCGCCTGCTGCCGCCTCCCCACCGGAGGCCGCCAGACTCATCCTCGCGGCTGGACGGATGTTACGCGATTCGAGGTTTGTCGCACGGGCTTGAAGTGTGCCCGCCCAAGTCATTGACTGGCGACAACAAGTCAAAACCAGCTCTTTCGACGCCCATCCAACTGCCGAACTCCTAACAACCAGGCCGAGGCCAGCCTCAGCCATCCATTCCTCGGGCCCCCGGCGCGCCCTCGACTCTCCTTACGGACGGATTACGGTGCGGCCTCTACACTGCGACGCATGTTACTGTAGGTCGTTTGCCGATGGCCCCTGACACAACCGCCCGCCCACCGCGTATCGCGGTCGTTACTCCCAATTTCCCAATTAGCACCGATCCCTACCGCGGCATTCCCCTCTATCACACCGTCGCTCAACTGGACCGCCTCGCTACCGTCGAGGTCTTTGTCCCTCTCGCCGTTTATCCGCCCGTCTCCTGGCTCCAGCCCAGGCTACGTCTACCGCCGCGCCGATCCAGCCTCGCAGCGTACCGGCGTCCGCGTCCACTACTGCGGATACTCCGCCCTGCCCCGCCTCACCCGCCCTTTCGACGGGCGCCTCGCCGCCAATCGCCTGATCGGCCCCCGTCCGCGCTTTTCAACCTGACATTATCCTCGCCTATTGGCTCTATCCGGAAGGCTACGCCGCCTGCCTCACTGCCCGTAAACTCGGCGTCCCCATCGTCGTCGGCTCGCGCGGTACCGATCTCCGCCGGACCCCTTCACCACCAGAGGTGTCCGCAAAGTGCTTGCACAGGCAACGGGGTCCTCACCGTGAGTAGCGAACTCCGCCAGCGCGCACTGGAACTCGGAGCACCCGCCGAATCAGATCCACGTCATTCTCAATGGCTGCGACTCCAGTATCTTCGCCCTTGGCAGCCGCACTAGCGCCAGGCACGCGCTCGGCCTCAACCCTGATTCCGAAATCATCCTCTTTGCCGGCCATCTCGTCTCCCCGTCAAGGGCGTGAAGGATCTCCTCGTTGCTGCCATCTCGCTGGCCGTCCGCCGCCCGAAACTTGAGCTGGTTTTCGTGGAGGGCCACCAGCAAGCCGAACTTCAGGCCACCCCCTAACCCAGTCCGGCGCACGCTGCCTGTCCACTTTACCGGCTCCTGCCCCCCGCCACGTCGCCCGCTGGATGCACGCCTGCAACGTCTTCTGCCTGCCCAGCCTCAACGAGGGCTGCCCTAACGTGGTCATTGAGGCCCTATCCACTTTACCGGCCCGTGGTTGCCAGCTCCGTTGGGCGATACCCGACCTCGTGGGACCAAAGCCGCGGCGAACTCACCCCGCCTCAGAACCCGGATGCTCTCCGCCGCCCTGGAACGGACACTGAACCGCGAATGGAGACGACGCTCTTTCCGCCTCCATGCAGCGCGGCTGGGACACTGTGGCGCAGGAAACGCTGGCAGTCTGCCAGACCGCTCTCTCTTCGGCTACTGGCGCTAAATGCTGATCCTCCTCGCTGCTTTCGCCGTCCTTCTGCTGGCCGGCTCCCTCTTCCTGGAGCTTCGTCTCCGGACCGCCCCTTGAGCCATGCCGTCCGGCGCCTGCTCAACGGCTGGGGACAATCCGTCAGGAGCACCGGACTCCGGGATATTCTGATCAATCGTCATCTACATCCCCATCGGATTCACCGGCTTTCTGTGGCGCGGTTGGCGCTCC